>JACKDW010000001.1 GCA_020633295.1 Myxococcales bacterium
GCGGGCGAACGACGACGGCGCCCGAATCGTCGGAAAGCTAGCACCCCCCTCAGAGGGGGTCAAACGCGCACAACGCCGGTTCTGCGCCGAAACGGGCGCGTGCGCGGATCGTGCCACCTCGCGCGAGGCTGTCCGAAGGGCGGCTGTCAGGAACGCGCCGCGCCGCCGTCATCGTCGCCGCTCGGGAGCCCGACCGGGCTCGCGAACCATCTCCAAAGCCGCGCGATACCAGCGGCGACGAGGACCCCCCACGGCAGCCCGGTGACGCCGGTGAGCGCGAGCGCGAGGACCGAGCTCTCGATCACGAGCGGCACCTCGTAGCGCTCGGGGAAGCGCACCCCGAGCCGCTCGACGAGCTCGGCGGAGTCGGGCAGCTCGAGGGAGACGAGCCCCTGCCGACGCAGCAGCGTTCGGGCCTGGACGAGGGAGAGCAGCACCGCCGCGGCGCCGACGCCCAGCAGCACCAGGCCCGCGACGCCAGAGCGACCCGTCTCCGAGACCAGTACAAAGGTGAGCGCCGCCGTCAACGCAGCGTGGCCAAAGGGCCGTACGACGGCGTCGGGGACCAGCGTGTGCGCGGCGCGGGCGAGCCCGGGCGCGTCGCCGCGAAGCGCCCGCACCGCCGGGATGAGCCGGGATACCTCGACGCCGAGGAGCAGACTGGCGGCGGCGAGCACGAGCGTCCCCCACCCTCCCAGGAGCGCGAGTCCGCCGGCGCCGACGGCGAGCACGAGCCCGAGCAGCTCGAGCTGCGCGATGGGAGCGCCGCTGTTGGTGAGCGAGCGGATCAAGCGCAGGCTGAGGTGCCGGCGCCACAGCGACTGACCTGGATCAAAGACCTGCTCGCCGCGCAGCACGAGCTGCTCGACGCGCGGCTGATCCTCGGCGTAGACGAGCCGCGCGACGCTCTCGGGGCCGAGCTCATCCGGCCAATCGAGTTCTTCGCTGATCGGCATGCTCGCGGGCACGGAGCTCAGCGCGCCGGTGAACAGGCCGGTGGGACGGCCGACCGCGTCGTACAGCGTAAAGCGCTCGTCGGGATCCAGCGGGTGCTGGACCATGAGCCGCAGGAGGTCGGGGTGTACGGTCGCGCCCTCGTAGACGACCAGCGCGGGCCGAGCGATGGGCTCGCCGGTCGCGCGCTCGTCGGCGCCGCTCACAGAACCTGTCCCAGGAGCCAGAACTACCTTCGCGAAGCCCGCGACGCGCGCGGCGCGAGCGAGCCGCTCCGCGGGCGCGACCCCCAGCAGCGGGCGCGCGAGATCGAGCCTGGCGTCGCTGTCGGGCATGATCAAGAGGACAGGCGCCGGGGGGTCGCCCCAGGTCTCGCGCGCCCCGGGATCCACGTCCCGCGCCGACCCGCGCGCCCGCCCGCCTCGGCCCTCGAGTTCTTCGTCCGTCACCCGCCCTCGCGGTCTGTGCATACCGCGTACGAGGTGTCGCGTGTACGTGCATTTTCACGCCCGCGCGCCGGCGCGTATCCGAGCGCTGCGGACCGACAAACTCGCCGATTCACCGAGGCGATCGCGGGTACCATCGAGCGCGCGCGACGAACCTCCGCGCTCGATGAACACCCCGTCGGAAACAGGCGATCCCGAGTCCGCCTCGCCCACGTCACCCCGCTGGGCGACGGCCCTGGAGCACGCGCTCGAGACCCTGCTCACGAGCGAGGCGACCCCCGTGAACGTCGCGCGCGCGCTGGCCCGCCTGACCGCCGGTGTCCCGTGCGAGCGCGCGTACGTGGCGCTGCCGCAGCAGACAGGGTCGTGGTTGACGCGGCCCGAGTGGTCCTGGAGCAGCGGGTCGACGGGCCTCCGCACCCGCTCGCCGCGTGAGTTCAAGCTGCTCGAGCGCTGGAGCGAGACGCTGACGCGCGGCCAGAGCGTCGTCGCTGCGTCGAGCTCGCTCGCGGCGGGCGAGCGGACCGCCCACAACCTGACGAGCTTTCGCTCGCTCGCCGCGACGCCGCTGCGCTCGCGCGACGCGCTCGTCGGCGCGCTCGTGCTCGAGCGCGACTCGGACTCGCCGTGGAGACCGTCCGAGCTCGCCGCGCTGCGGACGCTCGCGGTCGCGGCGACGACCTCGGGCTTCACCGCGGAGACGCGCGGCGGCTCTCCGGCGCATGGCTCAAGGGTCATCTCGGAGTCGAGCGCGACGCCGGGCGGCGAGCCGCGCGAGAGCGCCGAGCGTCGCGCGCTCGACTCGCTGCCGCAGCTGATCGCGTGGAAGGACCGCCAGCTGCGCTACCTCGGCTGCAACCGCGCGATGGCGCGCGCGCTCGGCTTCGTGGCGCCGAGCCAGGTCGTGGGTAAGCGCGACGAGGAGCTCGGCTGGCACCGCGAGCAGGGCGAGGAGGGCGCGCGCGCGCGCGCCCTCGAACGCGCGGTGATCGACCGCGGCCAGCCCGCGACGCGGGAGCGACGGTGCGAGGAGACGCCGGCCGGCGGGCGACGCTGGCTCGACGTCTCGCGCGCGCCGATGATCGACGAGCGCGGCAAAGTCGTCGGCGTCGTCGCGCAGTACGAGGACTTCACGAGCGAGGCGGAGCTCGAGGAGATGCTCCGCCGCGCGCGGCGCCTCGAGGCGCTCGGGACGTTCGCGGCCGGCATCGATCACGACCTCGCGGCCGAGTGCTCCGAGCTGCGCGTCGCGGTCGAGCGCGGGCGCGAGCTGGTGGCGAGCCGCGACGACGAGCTCGCCGGCGAGCTCGCGGCGGTGCTCGACGCGCTCGAGACGGTGCAGCGGCGCGTCGCCGCGCTCGGCCGCCAGCTGACGAACTTCTCGGGTCGCCAGCTGACGACGCCCTCGGGCTTCTCGCTGCCGGCGCTGATCGACGGGCTCAAGGGGCAGCTCAAGCGCACGATCGGCGACGCCGCCACGCTCGTGATCGAGTCGCCGGAGATGCGCTGTCACGTCTCGGCGGACCCCCGACAGATCGAGCAGCTGCTCGTCAACCTCGTCGCCAACGCCCGCGACGCGGTCGCGGCCCGCGGGGGCGAGCGCGGGCTCATTCACGTCGGCATGACGCCGGCCACGATCCCGCCGGAGCGCGCTCGCTCGCTCGAGCTCGCGCCGGGCGAGTTCATCGCGCTGCGCGTGCGCGACAGCGGCGAGGGCCTCGACGGCGAGGCGATCGATCGCGCGTTCGATCCCTACCGCTCGACCCGCGCGCCGCGACGCGGCGCGCTGGGCGTGGGCCTCGGCCTCGCGGTCGCGCACGCGATCGCGCGCAACGCCGGCGGGCTGATCCGCGCGACGAGCGAGCGCGTCGGCGCGGGCCTCGAGATCGAGGTGCTGCTGCCGCGCGCCTACAGCGACGCGCCGACGACCCGCGCGAGCCCGGTGACGCGCGGCGCCGAGACCATCGCGGTGCTGATCGCCAACACGACGCTGCGGCAGGCGAGCGCGAGCCTGCTGCGCGGGCTCGGCTACCGCGTGATCACGGGCGGCTCGCTCGGCGCGCTGGTGAGCCGCGCGGGGGCGGACGCGCGGGAGCCGGTGCAGCTGATCGTGACCGACATCTCCGAGCGAGACAGCGCGCTCGAGCTCGCGCGGCGCGCCCGCGAGCACATTCCCGGCGCGCGGCTGGTCGCGATCTCGAGCCGCCGCGCCGCGCCGCGCGACGACCACGTAGATGTCTCAAGGGACATTGTTCTGCTGTACAAGCCGTTCACGCTCGAGGAGCTCGCGCAGACGCTCCGCGAGGCGCTCGACCAGCGCTCGTGAGCGCGCGTGTACACGCAAGCACCCGCACGCGCGCGAGCCCGGCGCGCGGCGGCTGATTCGATCTATCCTGTCCTGGGGGATAGCTTGGAACGGAGGCGAGCGAGCGCCGCTCGTCGACGGACGACCGCGCGCCTCCGGAGAGTCCGCCATGCCCGATGATCAGCTCCCGCGCTACTGGACCCCCGCGTTCGTCGAGAAGTTCGTCGACGCGCTCAACAGCTCGCCGAAGTTCCAGAGGGCCGCGCGCTCGTTCTCCGCGACGATCGTGCTGCGCTGCCTCGACACGCCCGACGGGGAGGACTGCGTCTCGAAGTACAGCTTCGAAAAAGGGCGCTGCACGACCCACAGCTTCGAACACGAGCCCGCGCCGTCGAGCCGGATCCGCGGGGCGGCGTTCGACAAGCGCGAGGCGCTCGCCCGCACCACGGCGCCCTACGCCGTCTGGACCAAGCTCGATCGCGGCGAGATGAACGTGGCCCAGGCGCTGGTCTCCCCCGACTACTCGATCGAGGGGTCGAAGCTGAAGATCATGCGCTACATCGGCGTGTTCACGGCGCTCGGCGATGTCGCCTCGAGCGTCCAAAAACGCTACGAGTAGCGAGGCGACGGACGTGAGATCGCGCCATTCGCGCGCTTTTCGCTGTATCTGCATCAGATCAAGCACCGCGTGCACAGTCGGACCTGGGGCCGAAGACGCACCTCCCCGGGACCGAGGACCGCATGCAGAACCGACGCGCAGCCGCACTTCACCGCCCGCACGCGACCGAGACCGCGCTCGTCCAGGCCTGGTGCCAGCGCACGGGAGACGCGCTCTCCGCGCTGCAGGCGCTCGTCCTGACGGAGGGGGCGCTCGTCGCCGCCGACAACCTGGTGGTGTCCGGAGACGCGCGCGATGGGCTCGAGTTCGTGACCGAGCTCGCCGCGGTCGGGACGGCGCGCCGCGGCGCGGCGGCGGTGATCATCGCGGACGAATCGCGCGCCCTGGCGCTGCACGATCAGCTCGTCGCGGCCCGCCACACGCTCGGGCGGGAGCCGCTGCGGGTGCGCCTCTCGACGCGGAGCCGCGGGGCCGACGACGGCGCGCTCGCGGCCCGCGACTTCGCGATCGCGGTGGTCTCGTCCGACAAGCTGCGCTCGCTGCTGGTGCGTGACCCCGGGCTGCTCGACGCCGTAGGCGCGGTGATCGTCGACGGCGTCGATCAGCTCACCGACCCGGTTCGCGGCCCCACGCTCGACGCGGTGCTCACCCACGCGCGGCAGCGCAGCGCCGCCCGGTTGATCGGGCTCACGCGCGTTTGCGACGCGGGCGCGATGGCCTGCGCGCGCTGGCTGCGAGCCCGCGTGCTCACGCGAGACGGCTGGATCGCGCCGACCGAGCGCACGCTGACGCGCAGCGATCGCGCGCGCGATCGCGGCTTCGAGGCCGTCATCCTCCACAGCGTCGCCGCGCGCCTGGCCGCGACCGAGGTCGACCTTCGGCGCGTCGTGCTGACGAGCTTTCACGGGCAGACCGAGGTCATCCGTGGCGCGCGCGCGGGCTTTGACGGGGCGCTGCACGAGGCGCGCAGGCGATGGGAGCGCGCCGGGCTGCTGCGGAGCTCGACGCGGCGCGTCACCTGCACGCGCCGCGGCCTCGCCTGCGCGACGCTCGGTCTCGACCTCGAGACCGCCGGCGCGCGCCAGCGTCTCCCCGCAGGCGACTCGCGCCTCGAGCTGCTCTGTGAGCTGTGCCTGAGCCCGGCTGGCCGCGCGCTCGCGGCGATCCAGCCGATCGCTGACGGGCGCGCTGCGGACGCGCTGCGGGCCGACGTCCTGCGCCGCGCCAGCGACGAGCAGGTCGCCGATCGCCCGATCTTCCGCTGGCTGCTCGAGGACCTCGCGGCCCTCGAGGCGGCGACCGCAGGCGCGCTCGCGTGCGCGCTCGCGCTCCACGCCTGGTGCGCCGGCGAAGATCGCCGACGACTCGCGGCGCGCCTCGGCACGACCGTCGCGGGCCTGCGGTCGACGGTCCGCGCGTTCGGCTGGCTCACGGCCGCGCGCTTCGAGTTCGCCGCGCTGGACGGCGCGCGCACCTCTGACGACGCGCTCCGGATGATCGCCGAGCTCGCGCCGTCGGCCGTCGAGCGTGTCCGCGCCGCGCTCGCCCCCAGGCCGCGCGTCGACGCGACCCCCCGGACGCCGCGTCGCGCGACGCCGCCGCTCACGCCGCCGCCGACCACAACCTCGCGTCGAGCCGCCAGCGCTCGGCGTCCGCGGATGAGCCCGCCCCCCAGCGCTCGCGCGGCGGCCGAGGTCCGCGATTCGTCGCGCGCGGCGTGTCCACAGAAGACGCCGCGCTGGAGCCCCTACGGCGTCATCTGGGTCCGCTGAGCGGCTAGGTCGAGGTCTCGGGGCTCAGCGGCTCCGCGGCGCCTAGCTCCGCGCTCAGGGCCTCCAGGACCGGACGCCAGCGCGCGCTCTCGGTCACGTGCCCGCCGAGGAGCTGGTCGACCCGATCATCGCGACCGAGCAGGCTCGCCAGCACCTCGAACAGGCGCTCGGGCACCTGCGCGGACGCGCGCTCGAGGTTGGAGATCTCGGAGATCGCGTCGGTGAGGACCGTCCTGTCGTGCTCGACGAGCTCCACGCGCAGGTTCACCCGGCCGAGCAGCTCGACGTAGGTCGAGAGGTCGTCCCACAGCTCGTGCCCGCGCTCCGCGTCGAAGTCGCTCGCGCCGCCGAGCCAGGCGAGCAGCCGGTCTTGCAAGCGGTGCAGCTGGATCCGATCAGACGCGCGCAGCTCGGCGTAGACATCGCGACCGAACAGGTCCGCGATCACCCCGGCGGCCTCGCGCAGGCGCGCCGAGACCTGCTCGCGGGTCGGTGACTCGGCGGGCCGGAGCGCGCGCCGGAATTCGACGTACGCGCGCCGGATCGCCAGCGCGTGCTCGACATCATCCATCATCGAGAGCGCCGCGGTCAGCCCCTCGTGGTCCGCGATGGAGTTCTCGAGGACGATCGTCAGGCGCCGCAGCGAGCCGAGCGTGCCCATCGAGGCCGTGACGATGACGAGCTCGTCCTCGTTGCCGGCGCTCGCGTCGAGCTGGGTCAAGCGCTCGACGATCTCGCCGCGCCCGACCGCGCACAGGTCCGCGACCTTCGCGGCGCTCACGACCTCGGCGCCGGTGCTGCTCGCCACGACCTCCGCCGGTGTCGCGGCGCGGCCGTCGGAGGTGTAGTGCGCCGTGACCCGATCGACGAGCGTCAGCACCTCGCCCGCGATCTCGCGGGCCGCCGGGACCAGCTCAGCGCCGAGCATCGCGAACTCGGCGTCGCGGTACGGGTAGCCACGGATGATGTCGACGCGTCTCGTCAGCTCGATGAGCCCGCGCTGGATCTTGGTCGCCTTGAACTCGGACACGGCCCCTCGCCGTCAGCAGCCCGCCTTTTGTACCCTGGCGCGCCACAAAAATCTCGCGCGCGGACGATCGTTCTTCGCGTGCGCGCGCGCGGGCGCGGCACGCATGCGACGAGCCGCGCTTCGAGTGCGCGCGAAGACGTCGCGCGCGGTCGCCAGGCCACGCGCAATTCCGTGACGCTGCAAGCGAGCGCGGGCAACTCCGCTCCGCGTCGCCGCGCGGCGCCACGCGTGGTCGAATCCGCGCGACCGCGTCGCGAGCTGACCGATCGCGCACGCGATCGCAGATCACGCGTGACGCGGACGCTCGCGCCTCCGGTGCGCGCGGCGACTTTGCGCTGGACGGCCAGGGGTCTTGTGAGCAACCCTCCTTGTCGTGAAGTCACGAGCGCCGCGGGTTTTGTTGGTTGAGGACGACGCTGCAACCGCTCGAGTTGTGAAGGGCGCCCTCGTCGACGCCGGGTTCACGGTCGAGACCCTCGATAAGGGCTTCCTGCTCATGGCCGTCGTGACCCGCTTCCAGCCCGACCTCCTGGTGCTCGACATCAACCTCCCGGACATGCGCGGCGACACGGCGATGAAGCTCGTGCGCCGGGCCTCGATCGCCAGCCGCCTCAACCCGCTGCCGGTCATGATCGTCAGCGGCCTGCCGATCGAGCAGCTGATGCGCATTCAGGGCAACATCGGCGCGACCGCCTGTCTCCAGAAGCCCGCGTCGCTCGAGAGCATCGTCAACCGCGTCTGCCAGATCCTCAACGTCGAGCGTAAGGACAAGAAGACGTAGCGGGGCCGCGCGCTAGGCTAGGACGCCTTCGACTTCCTCCCGGAGCTCGACGACTTCGCGGGGCTCGGCGTGAGCCGTCCCGACGCGTACAGCAGGCGCGCGTTCGCGGCCCGGAGGTCGATGCGGCTGCTGATCGCCTGCAGCTCGGCGTTGACCAGCTCCGCCTCCGCCACGATGAGGTCCGTCGCGGTCGCCTGACCCACGCGGAACAGGTCGGTCGCCACGCGGTAGGCCTCCTCGGCGGCCTCGACGCGGCGGGTGTCGAGCACGATGTTCGTCATGGCGCGCTTGCGGTCGAGGTAGGCCGAGGTGACCTCCATCGTCACGCCCCGGCGCAGCTGCTCGGCCGTCAGCTCGAGCGTGCGCTTGTCGGCCTGGTACTCGCGGATCTTCGCGCGCGTCATGATCGAGTTGTTCACCGTGTAGGTGATCTGCGCCCCGACCGCCCACGAGCCGTTCCACTCCTGCTGCTGCGGGAAGAAGCGCTGGTTGGGGTTGGCGTAGGTCGCCTGCGCGAACGCGTCGAGGCGCGGGAAGTACTGCGCGCGCGTGGCCCTGATGCCGTGCTCGAGCGCGTCGGTCGACTTGTAGAGCGAGCGCAGCTCGAGCCGGCTCTGGTGCGCCTCCGAGATCAGGCGGTCGAGGTCCTCGACGCGCTCGATCGGCGGCGGCGCGTCGATGATCGCCTCGCCGATCGTGTACCCCGGGCGATCGCGCTCCTCGCCCATCATCACCGCGAGGCGCTGCGCCGTCAGCTGCTCGGCCGTCTGCGCGTCGCTGACCATCGCCTCCGAGGTCGCCACGAGCGCGTCGAAGCGCAGCACGTCGGCCTTCGACGCGACGCCGGCGTCGAACGACGACTGCACGTCCTCGAGCCGCTGCTGGTTGCGCGTCACCGCCTCGGTCGCGACCACGCTCGCCGCGCTCGCGCGCACCCAGTCGTAGTAGGCGAGCCGCGCGTCGGTCTCGATCTTGATGAGCTCGGCGTCGTGGGCGAGCTGCGCGGCCTCGCGCTGCGCGACCGAGCCGCGGCGCGCGGGCACGAGCGACAGGATGTAGTCCGAGATCGGGACGGCGAGCTCGGCCTGCAGCGACCACGAGTTGAGCGGGATCTCGATGTTGAAGCCCGAGGTGTCGAGCGCGGCCGCGCCGACCGGGAGCCCGCCGCTGTCGAGCACGCACTGCGCCGCCGGGTTCTGGGGACAGGGCCCAACGGTCAGGAGACCCTCGTTCTGCGCGCCGACGGAGGCGCCGCCGCTCGGGAAGTTGAAGTTGATCGCGGCCGGCGACAGCCGCGTGTAGCTCGCGGTGCCCTTGAGGATCGGGAAGAACTGGATCATCGTCTGATCCAGCTGGGCCGCCGCCTTCTCGATCTCGGCCCGCTTGATGGCGACCTCGGGCGAGCTGAGCACGGCGCGCTCGGCCACCTCGTCCGCCGTCAGGCCGCCGTCGACGGGCGTGAGCGCCTGGGCGACGGGGTTGACGTGCTCCTCGACCTCGGCTTCGACGATGTCGTCCTCGGTCGGGCCCTCGGCTGTTGCGCTGGGTTCGCTGGCGTCGCTGGGCGCGGGCGCGGGCGCGGCGTGAGCCAGCAGCGGCGCGCCCGCGAGCGCGCAGGCGAGCGCCCCGTAAACGTGGAGCTGCACGGTGATTCCCTCTCGGTCTGCGGTGTCAGTTCGGGGCGCGCGGCGGCTCGGCTCGCCGAGGCGGTTCGTCGCGCGCGGGCTAGCTAGGTCCTGGGTTTCTTGTCGACCGCGCGCTGAGCTCCGGTCTTCAGGTCGAGCTCCGACAGCAGGGCGCGGTGCGCCGCCGTCTGCGGCCCCGGACCCGGCGGCTCGTCGTCGAGCGAGAGCTCGAGCGAGTCGTCCATCGAGTCCATGAGCGGGTCGTCGTCGTCATCGTGTCCGCGGACCTCCGAGGTCGCCGCGATCGGGATGTCCGGCGTCGACATGCGCGGCTTCGGCACGGAGACCTCGTCCTGCACCGTGATGTCGACCATCGACGGCGAGCTCATGTCGAGCTCGTCCTCGTCCAGCGCGGCGCCGGGCTCGACGCCGAAGAAGGTCCGGCTCAGCCAGCGCATCGAGCGGTTCGTCGTCAGGCGCTCGAACAGCATGTAGACGACGGGGATGACGACGAGCGTCAGCGCGGTCGAGGTGATCATCCCGCCGATGACGCAGATCGCCATGGGCGCGCGCGACTCGCCGCCCTCGCTCAGCGCCATCGCGACGGGGACCATGCCGAAGATCGTCGCGGCGGTCGTCATGAAGATCGGGCGGATGCGGATGACGCCCGCGTTGACCAGCGCCTCCGTCAGCTCGCGCCCGCTCTCGCGCTCGGAGTTGGCGAAGTCGACCAGCAGGATCGCGGTCTTCGTCACCAGGCCCATCAGCATGATGATGCCGATGAACGAGAACATGTTGAGCGTCATGCCCGAGAGGTACAGCCCGCCGAACGCCCCGATGACCGAGAGCGGCAGCGAGATCATGATCGTGATCGGCTGGATCAGGCTGTTGAACTGGGCCGCGAGGATCATGTAGACGAGGATGATCGCCAGCAGCAGCGCCTGGAGCATCGCGGTGAACGACTCCACCATCATCTCGGCGTTGCCGAGCCAACCGGTGGAGAGCTCGGGCGGGATGATCTCGGGGTCCGCCGCCAGCTCGTTGACGATCTTCTGCGCCTCGCCGAGCGTGACGCCCTTGAGGTCCGCGAGCACGATCACCGAGCGCATGCGACCGAGGCGCTCGATCTCGCTGGGGCCCTCGGTGCGCTCGGTCCGGACGACGCTCGCGAGGTTGACGAGCTGCCCGCTCGTCGAGCGGACCTTGAGGCCGTCGAGCTTGTCGAAGGTGTTGCGGTCGACCTCGGCGAGCTGCACCGTGATGTCGTAGACGTCCGAGCCGTCCTTGAGCGTCGACACCGCGTCGCCGGCCATCATCGCGCGCACCGTCTGGGCGATCACCGCGACGGGCACGCCCTGGTCCGCGGCCTTGTTGCGGTCGACGAGCACCGCGACCTCCGGCTTGCCGCCGCGGTAGGTGGTGTCGAGGTCGACGAAGGTGCCCGTCTCCGCGAGCGCGTTCTTGAGGCGGTCGGCCGCCGCGACCGCAGCGTCGAGATCGTTGCTGCGGATCGAGAACTGGATCGGCTGGGCGCGGAAGCCCGAGTCGCCGCCGACGGCGCTGATCTGCTGGACCGTGACGTTCGCGCCCTCGACCTCGCCGAGGCGCTCGCGGACCCAGTTCATCGCCTCGTGCTGCGAGAACGGGCGCTCGCTGCTCGGCACCAGCGTGACCGTGATCTTGCCGCGGTTGATCTGGCCGTCGTTGCCCCCGCCGACGGTCGCGAAGGTGTCGCGCACGCCGGGCAGGTTCTCGCGGATGTCGTCGGCGACCTGGTTGGTGAAGTCGACCGTCGTGTCGAGGTCGCTGCCGGTCGGCAGCTCGACCGCGACCGAGAACTCCGAGCGATCGTCGTTGGGGATGAACTCGGCCGGCACCCGGGTGACCAGCACGATCGAGCCGGCCAGCGCGCCGACGGCGACGAGCAGCGTCAGGAACGGGTGGCGCAGGCTCCAGCGCAGGATCGCCGCGTAGATCTGCTCGACGACCTTGAACACGCGATCGAAGCCGCGCGCGAACGGGCGGAAGATGAACGAGATCGGGGAGAACACGATCGCGAACAGCCCGCGCGGACGCTGGTGCCCGCCCTCGCCGTGCTCCGTCTTCATGATGCGCGACGAGAGCATCGGCGTGAGCGTGAACGAGACCAGCATCGAGAGCAGCACCGCGGCCGCGACGGTCAGGCCGAACTGGAAGAAGAAGCGGCCGATGATGCCCTTCATGTAGGCGACCGGCACGAACACCGCGACGATCGAGAAGGTCGTGGCGATGACCGCGAAGCCGATCTCCTTGGTCGCGTCCATCGCCGCGCGCCGCTTCGGCTTGCCCATCTCGAGGTGGCGGTAGATGTTCTCGATCACGACGATCGCGTCGTCGACCAGGATGCCGATCGAGAGCGAGAGCGCGAGCATCGTCAGGTTGTTGAACGAGAAGCCCATCGCCTCCATGAACGCGAAGGTCGAGACGACCGAGGTCGGGATCGCCAGCGCCGCGATGAAGGTCGCGCGGATGTCGTGGAGGAACGCGAGGATGATGATGATCGTCAGCAGCGTGCCGAGCAGCAGGTCGTCCTTGACGCCGTCGATCGAGTGCTCGACGAACACCGACTGATCGCTCGGGATCGCGGCCGTGATCCCGCGCTGCTCGAGCTCGGGGCGGAGCTGCTCGAGCTGCTTGCGGATGTCCTCCGCGATCGAGACCGTGTTCGAGCCGCTCTGCTTGCGCACGACCAGCGAGAGCGCGGGCGCGCCGTTGAGGTAGGAGGCCGAGCGCGCCTCCTCGACCGTGTCGACGACCTCGGCGACGTCGCGCACGCGCAGCGCCGAGCCGCCGACGCCGCGGATGATGATGTCGCCGATCTCCTCGACCGTCTTGACCTCGCCCTTGGTCTTCACGGTCAGCTCGCGGCCCGCGATCTTCATGGAGCCGCCCGGGATCTCGATGTTCTGCGACTGGATCGCCTGGGAGACGTCGCTGACGGTGACGCCGTGGCCGGTCATGCGCCGCGGGTCGACGAGCACCTGGATCTCGCGCTCGCGCCCGCCGATCAGCGTGACCGTGCCGACGCCGGGGACCTGCTGCACGCGCTGCTTGATCTGCTCGCGCGCGAACTTCGTGAGCGCGCGGATCTCCATGTCGCCGGCGAGCGCGATCGTCAGCACCGGCGAGGCGCCGATGTCGAACTTCTGCACGATCGGCGGCTCGATGCCGTCCGGCAGCTGCTGCTCGATCGCGGCGACCTTGTCGCGCACGTCCTGCAGCGCCTGGTTGCCGTCGACCTCGAGCTCGAACTCGAGCGTCACGTTGGAGACGCCCTCGAGGTTGCGCGAGGTCATGCGCTTGACGCCGCCGATGCCCTGCAGCGACTCCTCGATCTTGTCCGCGACCTTGAGCTCCATGGTCGCCGGGTCAGCGCCCGGGTAGATCACGGTCGTCGTGACGACGGGGAACTCGACGTTCGGGAACAGCTCGACGCCGATGCGCCCGAAGCTGAAGAAGCCGAACACCATCAGCGCGGCGATCATCATCGCCGCGAGGATCGAGCGCTTAATCGAGATCTCGGCGAGCTTCATGACTCGTTCTCCCCCTCGCCGTCGCCCGCGGCCTTGGCCAGCGCGCCGGGCTTGAGCGACAGGTCAGGGTTGTCGTCGCCGGCCGCCGCGGCGTCCTCGGTCGCCGCCTGCGGGCGCTCGAACGCGTCGCTCGAGATCTCGACGTACATGCCCGGCTTGATGAGGGCGTCCTTGTTGGAGATGTGCGCGACGATCTCGACGGTGCGCGTGACGGGGTCGACGGTCGGCATGACGCGCTCGATGACCGCGCTGCGCGAGATGCCGATCGCCGGGAAGTCCGCGACGATCGTCTTGCCGGCCTCCAGGGTGCGCAGCGCGGCCTCGGGCACGTCCACGCGCAGCTCGAGCGTGGAGTGGTCCTGCAGCACCAGCACGGTCGTCGGCGGCATCATCGTCACCGTCTCGCCGACGGTCTTGAGCTTCTGCGTGATGATGCCGTCGAAGGGCGCGACGACCGAGGAGTCGAAGGTCTGGCGCTTCGCGAGCGAGACCGAGACCTCGGCCTGCTTGACCCCGTTCTCGGCGGCCTTGTACGCGTTCTCGACCTGCTCGAAGGAGGCCTGAGAGATCGAGCCGCGCTCCTTGAGCCGCTGCTGACGATCGAGCGCGCGCTTGGCCTCGTCGCGCGCCAGGATCGCGGACTTGAGCCCCGTCTTGGCCTGCGTGATCCCGAGCCGCTGCGCGCGCGCGTCGAGCGAGAACAGGAAGTCGCCCTTCTTGACCCGGTCGCCCTCCTCGACGGAGATGCGCGCGATGGTCCCCGAGGCCTTGGGGCCGATCTGCGCCGACGCGATCGGCAAGACCTTGCCGACGTGGCGCTCGGCGTCGTCGGTCGCCGCCGCCGCGGTCGCGGACTGCTTGATGCGGGGCTTGGGAGCCTCGGCGCCCGAGCGCGCCGGCGGGAGCCCGCTGTCCTTCTCCCCGCCGTCGCAGGCGAGGGACAGGGTTGCGAGCGCGAGCGCGAGTGCGGTGACGCCGAAGCCTCGGCGGAGTGCGTGCGTGCGTGTCATCGTGCGTGTGCCCCGTGCAGGAACATGTCGAACAGGAGATCGGACTTCTCGGACAGATTCGGCGGGCAGCCCTGGCGGAACCACGTGAACATCAGCGCGTCGATCAGGCCGCCGAGCATCTCCGCGAGGTCCTCGAGCGCGATGTCCTCGCGGACCTGACCGCGCGCGACGGCCTCCTCGAGCGTCGCCAGCGTCAGCTGATCGAAGCGGGCGAAGACCTCTTGGTTCGCGCCGCGCCCCTTCTTGTGGATGCGCTGCTGGATCCACTCGTGCACGCCCCCGTGCTGCATGTAGATGGTGAACAGCGCGCCGCGGCCCTCGACGTACTCGAACACGCCGCGCACCTGGCTCCGGATCCGCTCGAGCGGATCTTCGAGCGCGCGCGCGGCGAGCATCTGCTGGTGGATCTGCTCGAAGCCGCGCAGCTTGATCGACTCGAGCACCGCCTCTTTGTTCTTGAAGTAGTTGTAGACGGTGCCGGCCGCGACGCCGGCCTCGGCGGCGATGTCCGCCATCTTGACGCCGGTGAAGCCGTCGCGGCTGATCACGCGCTCGGCCGCCTCGAGGATCGCCTCGCGGTAGGCGGTGCGTACGGATTCGCGCACGCGGGCGCGCCCGACCTTGTTGTTCGGGGGGGGAGCCATGGGAAACGTACCCGATTCATTTAGATGAATCCGGATTCATGTCAAGCCATCTCGAGAGGACGGCGTTCAGATCGTCGAGATAGCGCCCCATGTCACCCCGGGGAATCTCCCTATTTCTCGATCCCGAGGATCGTTCACGTGTGTGAATTATTGTTCAGAACTGTGAAACCGATCTCGCGCGCTCGCGGCGCAAGGCGCGCAAAACAAAACCACCGCCCCGGGGGGCGGTGGTCTCGGTCCCTCGCGGGCCCAGGCGCTACGCCGGGCGACGCGGGAGGGGCGGCGGCTTCTTGGCGTCCGGGCTGGCGCCGGCCGAGCCGAGCCGGTCCTGCATGAGCTTGGGCAGGTCGACCCCGGTCGCCACCCGGATCTGCTCGCCGAGGTCGATGAGCTTGGCGCCGAGCGGCGCGTCGCCGGCCCCGCCGCGCCCGCCCGGGATCACGGTCAGGCGGTTGACCTCGAGGCTGCCGATCGTGCCCGAGACCGTGTGGAGCAGCGGCACGAGCTTCTGCATGAGCAGCGCGTCGCGGCCGGTGCCGCCGCTTTGGTTGTAGCTCTCGGCCAGGCGCGTCAGCGCGGTCGCGGTCGCGGTGCCCTGCTCGATGATGCGCGCCGCGTCACCCTTGGCCTGCTCCTCCGCCGCCCGGCACGCGGCCTCGGCCGGCTGGATCACGTCGGCCTGCAGCTTGCGCTGGACCTGCCCGATGCGCGCCTCCTGCATGGCGACCTCGGCCGTGGCCTGGGCCTTGAGCGCCTGCACCTCGGCCCGCTCGGCGGCGATCATCGCCGAGCGGCGGCTCTGGGCGTCGGCGATGCGCTGCTCGTTCTCCTTGCGCGCGATCTTCTTCTGCGACTCGAGCTTCGCCAGCTCGGCGTTCATGTGGTTGAGCCACTTCTGCTTGGCGGCCGCGGCCTTGGTCTCGGCCTCGGCGACCTGCGCGTCGCGGCGGATCTGGGCCGAGCGCGCGCGCCCGATCGCGTCGAGGTAGCCCACGTCGTCCGTGATGTTCTGGATGTTCAGCGTGTCGAGCACGAGCCCGAGCTGGCGCATGTCCTCGCCTGCCTCTTTGATCAGGTTCTGCGCGAAGGTGTTCTTGTCGCGGTTGACCTCCTCGGGGGTCATGGTCGAGAGCACGCCGCGGAGGTTGCCCTCGAGCGTCTCGCGGGCCGCCTTCATGATCTCCTCGCGCGAGCGGCCGAGGAAGCGCTCGAGCGTGTTGTTGAGCAGCGGCTCCTCGCCCGGGACCTTGATGTTGGCGATGCCCTGGATGTTGAGCGGGATGCCGCCCAGGGAGTACGCGCCCTGGACCTTGACCTCGATGTTCATGTTGGTCAGGTCCATGCGATCGACGGTCTCGAGCAGCGGGATCCGCAGCGCGCTGCCGCCACGGATCACGCGGTAGCCGATGAGCCCCTCGCCGGCGCTGCGCGGGCGCCCGGAGAACACGAGCACCTCGTTCGGGCCGCACACGTACAGCAGGTTGCGCACGACGAGGATGATGGTGACGACCGCGAGCAGCGCGATCCCGCCCAGCGCCGCGATGGCCTCGACGGGCGCGGCGGCGAGCAGGGAGGGGGCGCTGAGTGGGAGGAGCAGGCTGTCCATGGTGGTCTGCAGGGTGGAGGTGAAGACGTTCGAGGCGAGCGCGTTGCCGAGCTCCGTGGTGCTGGTGATCATCGCGGTCATCGCTGCTCGCTCCTCCCGCCGAGGAGCGCGCCGGCGCTCGAGCGGCGCGCGTCTTCAGCCTCGCCGGCGGCGAGCAGCGCCGGGATGTCGACGCCGGTCGTGTCGCGCAGCGCCCCGAGCACGGCGGCGACCGTCTGCGGGTAGCTCGCGGCGTAGCTCGCGAGGCCCGAGCCGTCGCCCGGGTCGATGACGTTGACCTCGTGCACGTCGAGGGTGCCGACGCTCTTGGCGACGACGCCGACGAGCTCCTCGAGGTGCTGGATGACGTAGAGCTCGCGAGCCTTGGGGCCGATCTGCTGCCACGCGGTCGCGGTCGCGGTCAGCACCTTGGCGACCGCCTCGCCGTCCTCGATCGTCGGCGCCGCGTCGCCGCGCGCCTTGAGCTGCGCGGCGAGCTTGCGGGCCTCGGCGGGGAGCACCACGTCGGCGAGCAGGCGCTTCTGCTCGAGCGCGTTGCGGATGTCTTGCAGCTCCTGCTCGGCGACGGCGCGCGCGGTCTTGGCCGCGGCCTCGGCCTCGCGCTCGACCGCAGCCGCCTCGCCGACGAGCTCGGCCTCGAGCTGCGTGAGCGCGTTGCGCTGGCGCACGATCGCGGTCTCGGCCTCGGCCTTGGCGACGCTCGCGACCTCGTTGGCCAGCGCCTGCGACTCGGCGATCTCCTGGCGCGCCTGGTTCTCGGCGTTCTCGGCGTCGCGCAGCGCCGCGGCGATCTGCGGGCGACCGAGCGAGTCGAGGTAGCCGGTGTCGTCCGACACGCTCTGGATCTTGAGCGTGTCGAGCTGGAGCCCGAGCTTGTTGAGGTCGTCGTCGGCGGTGTCGCTGAGCGACTTGGCGAAGGTCAGGCGGTCGCTGTTGACCTTCTCCGGCGTCATCTTGGCGACGACCTCACGCAGCGCGCCCTCGAGCGTCTGCTGGGCCACGCGCCGGATCTCGTCCGGCGACTGGTTGAGGAAGCGCTCGATCGCGTTGCGGATCAGCTTGGGGTCCGAGTGGACCTTGACGTTGGCGATCGCGTGGATCCGCAGCGGGATGTTGCCGGTCGAGTACGCGTTCTGGACGATGATGTCGATGGAGTGCGTGCGCATGTCGATCCGGTCGACGCGCTCGACGAAGGGCAGGCGCCAGGCGCCGCCCTGCCCGCTCCCGGGGTTGTCGTCGCCCTTGCGCGCGCGCCCCAGGATCACCCGCGGCCCGCCGTGCGAACGCTGCGAGCGCCCGGCGAAGACGAGCGCCTCGCTCGGCCGGCAGACGTAGCGGAAGCGCTTGACGACGACCAGCGCCAGCAAGATCGCGATCGACGTCGCCGCGGCCGCGATCGCGACGTTCGTGAGCTCGCCGGGCGCGGCCGCGAGCAGGCTGAGGCCGGACCCCGCAGCGAGCGGGGACAACAGGGGTGACAACATCGTGGTTCTCCTTTTGACCTGTCAGAGTCGTTCTGACGGTAGGTCGGTTGAGTCGAGGTACCGAGCGCGATCCCTGCGCGCGGCGGGTCAAGCAGTCCAAGGCCCGGGCGCGCGGCCCGGGGAGAGGTCTCGGAACGAGATCGCGACGCGCGCTCACGCCGTGAGCGCGCGCGGGGGCGCGGGCACGACGATCGCGGTCGTGTCGCGCAGCTCGATGACCATGACGTCGGCGCCGCGCGGCAGCGCCTGCTCGTCGTCGGTCGTCGCGAGCACGTCGACGCTGGTGCCCTTGAGCTCGATGCGGATCTGCCCGAGCTCCCCGGGCGTGATCGGCACGAGCACGCGCCCGGTCTTGCCGACGTAATCGTGGGACCCCGCGGCCTCCGAGGCCTTGCCGGTCTCGGTCAGGCTGCGCACGACCGCGAGCGCGCCGGCGCCCGCGAACACGCCCATGCCGAGCGCGAGCGCGAGCACGACGATCCACGACGCGACCAGCCCGAGGCCGCCGAGCACGAGCCCCGTGAGACCGAAGAACGTCGTCGAGAACGTCCAGAAGCGCAGCGATCGCAGGCTCCCGGCGGCGCGCTTGACGAGCCCGCCCCGGCGCTTCGACTGGACATCGAGCGCGGTGTCGAAGCCGCCGTGCACCTCGACGCCCGGTCCGTGCGCCGCGTCCGCGTCCGCGTCCGCGTCCGCGTCCGCGTCGACGTCCGCGTCCGCGTCCGCGTCGACGTCCGCGTCGAGATCCCCGTCGAAGTCCGCGTCGGAGTGATGTCCGCCGAGGAGGATCGACGAGCCGAGCATCACGCCGCCGAGCACGAGGTTGAACAGGTAGATCTGCGTCATCATGGTTGGGTGTCCCTCAGGTCATATCCAAGATCGCGCGTCGACGCGGGGTCGACGTCCCGAGCTTCGGTGACCGTCGGCCGCGCGGACGCGCGCGCTCAGGGCGCGCCCCGGGACACCCGCAAAAAAACACCCCCATCACCGGCGCGGCTTCGCACGTGCGTGTCCGAAGGCGAGGGATGGGGGTGCTGATTGGGGACGACGAGACCGGAATTTTGGCTCACTACAGCTCCCAGCCTGCGCCCTCGATCGAGCGACGCAATCCCCGGCCGACGCGAAATTCTCACCTGTCAAGGCGCAATCTCGCGCGCACGCGCGCAATCGCGCGGATGTTTCCCGGAAAACAGGCTGCATACAGCGTTCTACTGGAGAGATCTCGCCCCTGGCCCGACACCGTAGCATGGGTGGTGCATGTCGCGGCTCCTGCCACAGTCCTTCTTCGCGCGAGACGCCCTCATCGTCGCCCGCGGGCTGCTCGGGAAGCTCGTGCGCCGCGGGCCCGTGACCCTGCGTATCTCGGAGACCGAGGCCTACCGCTGGCCGCACGACAGCGCGAACCACTGCCGCATGGGTCGGACGCCGCGCAACGAGCCCATGTGGGGGCCCGCCGGCCACGCCTACGTGTACCTGTGCTTCGGGCTCCACCACATGCTGAACGTCGTGACCGGCGCGCCCGGTGAGGGCGAGGCCGTGCTGATCCGCGCCTGTGAGCCGATCTCCGGGCTCGCGCAGATCACCGCGCGGCGCGGGGGAAAGCGCGGGCCCGCGCTGCTCACCGGCCCGGGGAAGGTCGGGCAAGCGCTCGCGATCGATCCGTCCTGGTCCGGCCACGCGCTGTTTCGCCGCGGCGGGCTCTCGCTGCTCGACGGCGAGACGCCCGCGCGCCACCTCGTCGGTCCGCGCGTCGGCATCGACTACGCCGAGCCCGCGGACCGCGACGCGCCGTGGCGCTTCGCGCTCGCCGACACGCCCTGGGTCTCGCGCCGCAGCTCGCTGCGCGTCGCGCAGGCGTGACGCGATCGACGAGCCGCGCGCGCGGTGCTTCGGGGTACAACGTGCACCATGTCCGATGGCGATCGCCCCTACGCCCTGAGCCTGCGCTCCCGCCCGCGACGAAACCGCAAGAACGCGACGATCCGCGGCTTTCACCGCGAGACCCGCGTCGGCCCCGAGCACTTCATCTACCCGCTGTTCGTGCACGAGGGCGACGCCGACGAGCCGATCGCGTCCATGCCCGGCTGCGCGCGCCTGAGCCTCGCCGGCCTGCTGCGCGAGGTCGAGGCCGCGCGCGCCGTGGGCGTCAACGCGGTCGTGCTGTTCCCCAAGGTCCCCGACGCGCTCAAGACCGCCGACGGCCGCGAGTCCTACAACCCCGACGGGCTCATCCCCCGCTGCCTGCGCGCGCTGAAGGAGCGCTGGCCTGACCTGGTCACGGTGACCGACGTCGCGCTCGACCCCTACTCGTCCGACGGCCACGACGGGCTCGTCGCGCCCGACGGCCGCATCCTCAACGACGAGACCGTCGAGGTGCTGTGCAAGCAGGCGCTGAGCCAGGCGCGCGCCGGCGCCGACATCATCTCGCCCAGCGACATGATGGACGGCCGCGTGGGCGCCATCCGCGAGGCGCTCGACGACGAGGGCTTCACCGAGGTCTCGATCCTCGCCTACACCGCCAAGTACGCGTCGGCCTACTACGGCCCGTTCCGCGACGCGCTCGACTCGGCGCCGCGCGGCGGCGACAAGAAGACCTACCAGATGGACCCGGCGAACGCCCGCGAGGCTGTCCGAGAGGTCATGCTCGACGAGGACGAGGGCGCCGACATGATCATGGTGAAGCCGGCGGGCCCCTACCTCGACGTCATCCGCCTCGTGCGCGAGACGACCGCGCTCCCGGTCGCGGCCTACCAGGTCTCCGGCGAGTACGCGATGCTCAAGGCCGCGAGCGCGCGCGGCTGGCTCGACGAGCGCAGCGTCGTGCTCGAGAGCCTGACCGCGATCCGCCGCGCGGGCGCCGACGTCATCCTGACCTACTTCGCGCGCCAGGTCGGCGAGTGGCTCGCGGGCGCGCGCTGAGCCGCGCGCCGATCACCCCTGTCTCGCGCGACATATTCGAACAGACCGATCAGCGCTTGAGGAACTCGTCGGTCGCGCGCACGAGCGCGTGCGTGATCCCGGGCTCGAACGCGGAGTGCCCCGCGTCGGGCACGACCACGAGCTCCGAGCGCGGCAGCCCGAGGTGCAGGCGGTACGCGTTCTCGACCGGGCAGATCATGTCGTAGCGGCCGTGCACGATCGTCGTCGGGATGTGCTGGATCCGGTGCAGGTTGGCGAACAGCTGCTTCTCGTGCTTGAGGAAGCCGTTGTTGACGAAGTAGTGGCACTCGATGCGCGAGAACGCGAGCGTGAACTCGGGGTTCTCGCAGTGCGCGAGCAGGTCGTTGTCGGGCAGCAGCGTGGCGACGCGGCCCTCCCACATGCTCCACGCCTTCGCGGCGGCGAACTGCGTGGCCTCGTCGTCCGACGTCAGCCGGCGGTAGTAGGCGCCGATCAGGTCGCCGCGCTCGTCCTCGGGGATCGCGCTGACGAAGTCGTCCCACGCGTCGGGGAACAGCACGCGCGTGCCGGAGCCGTAGAACCACTCGCACTCGCGCCGCGTGAACATGAAGATGCCCCGCAGGATCATCTCGGTCACGCGGTGCGGGTAGGTCTCGGCGTAGGCGACCGCGAGCGTGCTGCCCCACGAGCCGCCGAACACCTGCCAGCGCTCGATGCCGAGGTAGTTGCGCAGCGCCTCGATGTCCTCGACCAGGTGCCAGGTCGTGTTGTCGACGAGCGACGCGTGCGGCGTCGACTGCCCGCAGCCGCGCTGGTCGAACAGGATGATCCGATAGTGCTTGGGGTCGAAGAAGGTGCGGTGCTTGGGGTCCGTACCGCCACCTGGCCCTCCGTGCAGAAACACGACCGGCCGACCGTCTGGGTTCCCGGACTCCTCAAAGTACAGGTCATGCTCTTCGGACACCTGGAGCCGCCCAAAGTGATACGGCTCGATATCCGGGTACGCGATACTAAGGCGTTCGCTAGGTCGCACGGCTAGACGATAGATACCGTGTCCCAGGCGGCGTGGCTACCGCGCCGGCGCGACGCGTAGGGCCGCGCGACTGCACGCCGCGCGCGCGCGAGCCCGCGTCGCGCGAGCGCGAAGGCGCGACGGCCCGGCGGCGCGTCCCCGCGCCGCGACGCTCGGCTCAGCGCGTCGAGAAGCGATCGGTCGCGGCCACGAGCTCGGCGATGATGCCGGGCTCGAACGACGAGTGCCCGGCGTCGTTGACCACGCGAAAGTCCGCCTCGGGCCAGGCCTTGTGCAGCTCCCACGCGGTCTGCATCGGGCACACCATGTCGTAGCGCCCCTGCACGATCACGGTCGGGATGTGGCGCACCGCGTCGAGCTCCTCGAGCAGCTGATTCTCGCGCTCGAAGAAGCCGCCGTTGACGAAGTAGTGGCACTCGATGCGAGCGAACGCGAGGCTGAACGCGTCCTCGGCGACGCGCGCGATGTTCTCCGGGCTCGTGTAGAGAAAGCTGGTGCTCCCCTCCCACACGCTCCACGCCCGCGCGGCCTCCTGGCGCGTCGCCTCGTTGTCGCCGGTCAGGCGCCGGTAGTACGCGCGGAGGAAGTCATGCTGCTCGGCCTTGGGGATGACCGCGCGGTACTTCTCCCACACCTCGGGGAAGATCGAGCTCGCGCCCTCCTGATAGAACCACCGCAGCTCCTTGCGGCGCAGCAGGAAGATCCCGCGCAGCACCAGCTCGGTCACGTGGTCGGGGAACTTCTCGGCGTAGGCGAGCGCGAGCGTGCTGCCCCACGAGCCGCCGAAGACCTGCCAGCGCTCGACCCCGAGGCGGATCCGCAGGCGCTCGATGTCGGCGACGAGATCCCAGGTCGTGTTGGCCTCGAGGCTCGCGTGCGGCGTGCTGCGGCCGCAGCCGCGCTGGTCGAACAGGATGATCCGGTACCGCTCCGGATCGAAGAATCGGCGCTGCGTCGGGCTCGTGCCGCCGCCAGGCCCGCCGTGCAGGAACACCACCGGCTTCCCGCGCGGGTTGCCCGACTGCTCGTAATAGATCGTGTGCAACGACGAGACCTCGAGGGTGCCGGTCTCGTAGGGCTCGATGCTCGGGTAGAGCGTGCGGCGGTTCGCGGCCATCGAGCCGAGCTTGGCAAACCGTCGCGAGAGCGTCCAGCGCCAGTCCACGGGGCGCGCCGCGGAAAACCCCCCAGGCGCGCGCCCAGGAGCGCGCCCAGGAGCGCGCCCAGGAGCGCGGCTCCACGAGCGCGCGCCGATCGCCGCGCGGCGCAGCGCCGGCGCGCGTTCGCGCGTCGCCGCGCGCGCGAGCTCGCCGCGCGCGTCGAGCTCGGCGTCGAACGGTGTAGGCTGGAGCGGGCGTCGCCGAGACACCATGTCCGTCACCGTAGAATTTGATCGCGAGGCCACCGTCGAGGTCGAGGATCTCGAGCAGTCGCTGCTCGAGATCTCGCGCGCCGCCGGGATCCCGCACATCTCCGCGTGCGGCGGCAACGCGCGCTGCTCGACGTGCCGCGTGATGATCCTCGAGGGCCTCGAGAACGTCGCGCCGCGCAACAAGACCGAGGCCAAGCTCGCCGACCGCAAGGGCTTCGACGCGCAGATCCGCCTGGCCTGTCAGACACATATCACCGGGCCGGTCCGGCTCCGCCGGCTCGTGATCGACGAGGAGGACCGCAAGATCGCGCAGTCCAGCGGGCGCAAGGCGACCGGCAAGGATCGCAAGCTCGCGATCCTCTTCAGCGACATCCGCCGCTTCACGTCCTTCGCCGAGAGCCACCTCGCCTACGACGTCATCCACATCCTCGGCCGCTACTTCCGCAAGATCGGCGGCCCCGTGCTCGAGTGCGGCGGCTACATCGACAAGTACATGGGCGACGGCATCATGGCGATCTTCGGGCTCGAGTCCCGCGACCCCGCGCAGGCCTGCCGCGACGCCGTGCGCGCGGGGCTCGGCATGCTCAAGGAGCTCGACGAGCTCAACGTCTACCTCCGCGAGCAGTTCGACACCGAGTTCCGCATCGGCATCGGCGTCCACGTCGGGCCGGTGATCATCGGCGAGATGGGGCACCCCAAGAAGATGCAGTTCACGGCCATCGGCGACACGGTCAACATCGCCAGCCGCATCGAGTCCGCGACCAAGATCGTCGGCACCAGCATGCTCGTCTCGGCCGAGGTGTGCGCGCTGCTCCGCGACGAGCTGGTCGCCGGACGCAGTCAGCGGGTCAACCTCAAGGGGAAGACCGGCGAGCACCTGCTCACCGAGGTGCTGGGGCTGCGCGAGCGCGAGGCGCCGACCGACGAGGCCGCGCCCGCGCCCGAGCCCCCGAGCGACGACTGAGGCTCAGGCGAACAGCGGCGCCCACGGGCGCGCCGGCGCGCGCCGCCAGGCGACCTTCTTGCTGCCGGCTTTCTCGCGCTTCTGGTGCGCGCGCCAGGCGGCGAGCACCTCGGTCTCGCGCGCGGCCGAGATCCCCGCGGACTTGCCCTCGAGCAGCCGCGCCTGCCGCTCGGGCTCCAGCTCGCGCCACCAGCTGAGCGTGTCGCGGCAGGTGTCGACGACGGGGCGAAAGCGCATCCCGGCGGCGATCGCCCTCCCCGCGTTGACCGTGCCGAAGCCCGCGTACTCGCCCGTCGGCGGGACCCAGACCGGCATGTGCTGCCACGGCGTAACCTCCTGCTCGGCCAGGAACTCCGCGTCCGCCCACACGAAGCGGGCGTCGCTCTCGCCCGCCTGCTTGCACGCCTCGAGCATCGCGCCGACCGAGAGCCGCTCGGCCGGCCCGACCGCGTTGTAGACCCCGAGGTGGCGCTGCTCGATCGCGTCGATCATCCACTCCGCGAGGTCGCGCGCGTCGATGATCTGGACCGGATCCTCAGGTGACCCCGGGGACAGCACGTCGCCGCCCCGCGCGACCCGGACGGGCCAGTAGGTGAAGCGATCGGTCGGGTCCCCGGGCCCGACGATCAGGCCCGGGCGCACCACGGACGTCCGGCCCGCGAACACGGCCTCGGCCGCCTGCTCGCACAGCGCCTTGAGGGCGCCGTAGGTCTCGCCCGTGACCTGCTCCGACGTCTTGTCCTCGATCTCGGCGAGCGGCGCGCGCTCGTCCATGCCGACCTGGCTGGTGTCGGCGTAGACCGACACCGTCGAGACGAACAGGTACTGGTCGACGGTGTCGGCGAGCAGCTGCGCGACCTCGGTGACCACGCGCGGGTAGTACCCCGAGGTGTCGATCACCGCGTCGAAGCGCCGGCCCTTGAGCGCCGCGAGGTCGCCGGTCTTGCGATCGCCGCGCAGCTTCTCGAGCTCGGGGAACAGCTCGGGGTTGGTCTTGCCGCGGTTGAACAGCGTGACGGTGTGACCGCGCGCGAGCGCGGCGCGGACCGTGTGCGGCCCGAGGAAGCCCGTGCCGCCCAGGACCAGCAGGTGGCCGCGCTCCACGGGGCGCAGCTCGTAGGTCTTGGTGTTCGCGTCCTCGGGGGGCGGCGCGCTGGCGCCCCCCGGCGGCGGGCTCTCGCCCGAGCTCTGCTTGGACGCGCAGGCGCCCGCCGCCAGCGCCCCCAGGGCGCCCGCCCCAAGCCGAAGAAACCGCCTGCGATCAAGGGGCCAGGTGTCCTGCTTCATCTCGAGATCCTCGCGTGACGCTCGCGCGACGCGGCGCCGCGCGCAGTGTACCGCCCTGTCCGACCCGGGTCCGCGCGCGCGGGTTTCGAACCGCCGCGATCCGTCCGCGTGACCTGGCGCCGCGCCGCGCCGCGCCGCCGGTGGTATCAAGCGACGGTCCGCTCGACCGCTCGAGGGCTCGCGCGAGCTCGCGGCGCGCGAGCTCGTCGCGCCCATGCCCGCCGAACCCGATCGCCCGCGATGGCTCCGACGACTGTTCGCGGTCGAGCGCGACGAGCTCCCGGCCGTGCTCTGGGGCGCCGCGACCTCGCTCGTGATCCTCTGCAGCTTCTACATGCTGCGACCCGTCCGCGACGAGATGGGCATCGAGGGCGGCGTCGACCAGCTCAAGTGGCTGTTCGGCGTGACCTTCACGGTCAACCTCGCGCTCGTCCCGCTGTACTCCGCGCTCGTCGCCCGGCTCCCGCGTCGCCGCTTCGTCGCGCTCGTCTACCACGGCTTCGCGCTCGCGTTCGCGGGCTTCGCCGCGCTGTTCGCCACGGTCGACGGCGCGGCGCTCCCGTGGCTCGCTCGCGTGTTCTTCGTCTGGGTCTCGGTCATGCCGACCTTCGTGACCTCGGTGTTTTGGGAGCTCGCGGCCGACATCTTCCGGCGTGAGCAGGGCGAGCGCCTGTTCGGCATGATCATGATCGGCGGCAGCGTCGGCGCCGTGCTCGGACCGCTGCTGACGGCGTCGCTCGCCGCCGTCATCGGCCCCGCGGGGCTGTGCGTTCTCTCGGCGCTGCTGCTCGAGCTCGCGATCCTCGGGATCCTCGGCCTGCTGTCCGCCGCGCGCCGCGCGAGCGACCGCGAAACGCGTCCGTCCGCGACGACATCCTCCCCGACTTCGTCCACGACGTCCTCCGAGTCGCCCTCCACGACGTCCGCCGACGAGACGGGCGTCATTGGCGGCAGCCCCTTCGCCGGCTTCACGCTCGTGATCCGTGACCGTCGCCTCCTGGGGATCGCCGGCTACATGGCGCTGATGGCCCTGACCGGGACGTTCCTGTACTTCGAGCAAGCCGCGATCGTGAAGGCGAGCCTGCCGGATCGAGCCGCGCGCACCGAGCTGTTCGCCTATGTGGACCTCACCTACAACGCGCTCGCGCTGCTCGCTCAGCTGCTCGTGTTCCGCCGCGTCGTCACCCGCCTGGGGCTCGGGATCGGCCTCGCCGTGCTGCCGCTGCTGTGCGCGCTGGGGTTTATGACCCTCGGCGCGGCGCCGATCCTGCTCACCGTCGTCGTGTTCCACGTGCTGCAGCGAGCGACGCGCTTCGCGATGTCCAAACCCGCCCGCGAGGTGCTGTTCACGACCGTCTCGCGCGAGGCCAAGTACAAGGCGAAGAGCTTTATCGACACCGTCGTCTATCGCGGGAGCGACTTCCTCAGCGGGCTCGCGTTCGACGGGCTCAAGCTGCTCGGCCTCGGCCTCTCCGGCCTCGCGCTCGTGATGGTCCCCGCCTCGCTCGTGTGGGCCGCGCTCGCGCTGCGGCTCGGACGCGCGACCCCGCCGGGCGCGGCCACACCCGCGCGTGGCGATTCGCCTCACGGGTGACGCGCCCCCGATTCCCGGCGTGGCCGCCGCGCCATCCTGATACTATGTCGGTCCGATGCCACGGATTCGCGCGCCCGAACTCGCGCCCGCCGTCACCTGGCTCAACTGCGTTCGTCCGCTCGAGCTCCGAAGCCTCCGCGGCCAAGTCGTCGTCCTCGACTTTTGGACCCACGGCTGCATCAATTGTATCCACACGCTCCCGGTCCTGCGCGCGCTGGAGCAGCGTTTCGCTCGCGCGCCGCTCGTCATCATCGGCGTGCACTCGGCCAAATTCACCGGCGAGACGCCGGTCGAGCGCATCAAGGACGCGATCGCGCGGCTGCAGATCGACCACCCCGTCGTCGTCGACGACCACCAGCAGATCTGGTCGCGCTACGCGATTCGCTCCTGGCCGACCCTCGTCGTGGTCCGACCCGACGGGACGATCGCCAGCACGTCCCCGGGTGAGCCCCAGCTCGACGTCCTGTCCATGGAGCTGACCCGCGTGTTCCGCCAGGCGCGCGCCGACGGCACGCTGGCCGAGCGCCCGTTCGACTTCCACGCCACGCTCAAGCCCTCGACCGGCGCGCTGTGCTTCCCCGGCAAGGCCGCGCTCAGCGGCGATGGGCAGCTCGCGATCGCCGACTCCGGCCACAACCGCATCCTGATCTGCGCGGCGGACGGGACGGTGCAGGCCTGCATCGGCAGCGGCGAGCGCGGGCGCGCTGACGGCTCGTTTGAGGACGCGAGCTTCGACAACCCCCAGGGCCTGGCCTGGGACCGCGGCACGCTGTGGATCTGCGACACCCAGAACCACCGGATCTGCCAGGCCGATCTCGAGCGCGAGGAGGTCACGACGATCGCCGGAACCGGCGCGCTCGGCCGCGCGCCGCTCACGGGCGTCTCGCCGGCGCTGGCGACCGAGCTGCGCTCGCCGTGGGACCTCACGGTCATCGACACCCGGCTCTACGTGGCGCTCGCCGGCTCGCATCAGGTCGCGATCGTCGAGCTTCACCCCGACGGCGGCATCACCGGGCCGCCGGTCATCCAGTCCTTCGCCGGGACCGGCAGCGAGGCGCTCCACGACGATCGCGCCGAGAACGCGACCTTCGCCCAGCCCTCGAGCATCGAGCGCGACGGCTCCACGCTCGTCGTCGTCGACGCCGAGAGCTCATCCGTGCGCTGCATCGACCTCGACACCGGCGCGACGTCGACGCTCGTCGGCCAGGGGTTGTTTGAGTACGGCGACGCCGACGGGGCGCTGGGCGCCGCGCGCTTCCAGCACCCCCTGGGCCTCGCGCGCACGCCCGACGGCGCCTTCCTGATCGCCGACACCTACAACGACAGCGTCCGCCACGTCGACCCGCTGCAGGGCGTCGTGCGGACGCTCTACCGCGGCGAGGGAGAGCGCGCGCTGCGAGAGCCCGGCGACGTCGTCATCACCCCCGGCGGCGACGTGCTCGTGGTCGACACGGGCAACCACCGCATCGCGCGAATCGGTCGCGACGGCTCGTGGAAGGGCGAGCTCGCCATCGAGGACACGACGCCGCGCCGCGCCCGAACCTCCTCGGGCGGCCGCCTGCTCAAGCCGCCGCCGCCGGTCCGCGACGTCATCCCGCTGCTGTGCGAGCCGGTCGGCTCCGGGCGCGGCGAGCTGCGCCTGCACGTGCTCGCGCCGACGGGCTGGCGCTTCCAGCAGGGCGCGGCCGTGCAGCTGCGCTTCGAAGTCACGCGCCTGCCCGCGCGCGTCGAGATCGCCGAGCAGCGCAGCAAGACGCCCGACGACGACGCGATGCTCAGCGTCCCGATTACCGTGATCACGCGCCCGCCCGAGGACGAGGGCGACGACGACACGCGCGCCGAGGTCCGCATCGACGTCGAGGGCGTGCTGTGCTCGATCGAGAACGAGAACGCCTGCGTCCCCGCCCACAGCCGCTACCGCCTCGAGCTCTCGCTCGCCGGCACGGCCCCCTGCGACCTCGACGTCAAGCTCTCGCTCACGCCGTCAAAGTAATCGAAGGTCTCGCGCCGCGAGCAGCTAGGCGAGGCTAGGGGATCACCCAGCAGTCGGTCGCGCCCGGCGCGTGGTGGATGTGCCGCGGCGCGCCGCACTTCCCGGGGTTCATGCCCGCGTGGTCCGTGGGCACCCGGCACGCGCCGTCGACCCCCTGCGTGCGCTGGAACGTGACCGTGTGGGACCAGTGGCCCCACACGTTGCGCAGCGGCTGATCGCAGAAGCGGCAGCCGTTGAAGTCCTCCCACCAGCCCGTCGTGATCTCGGTCGCGATGTCCGAGGCGACGCCCGCGACCGCGAGCTTCAGCACCAGCAGCCCGTTGTCGGAGATCGGCCAGTAGTTGAAGAGCGCGGCGTGGCCGTTGTCGTCCGTCACGAGCTCCGTCGGCACCGGCTGCTCGCCGGCGTTATAGATGCTCCCCGGGTCGGTTGAGTCCGCGAGCCGGACCTCGACGACGCGGCCCGCGAGCGGCTGCCCCTGCTCGTCGCGCACGAACACGTGCAGCTCGTTGCCCCAGTCGGGCTGCTCCTCGCACGTCCACATGTGGTTCTCGACCACCTTGAACACGCCCCCCTGCTCGCGCGGCGGGCTCGGCGGGCGCGGCGTGACCGTGATCGACGCGGACGCCTCGGTCACGCCGTTGACCAGCCCTCGGAGACAGATATCACCCAGCGCGACGTCCGGCAGCGCGAAGTAGTACAGGACCTCCCCGCCCTCCACGGTCTGCGGATCCACGAGCCGCACGCCGTCGTGATCCTTCACCTCGAGCTGCAGCGGCGGCGCCTCGCTCTTCCCCAGCCCGTTCGTCGCGCGCACGATGACGGTCAAGGTGTCGCCGGGGTGCGGCGCGGCGGGATCGAACAGCACGATCGCGTCGAGCAGCTCGCCGTTCGCGGGCAGCGGGTCGCACGTAAACGGCGGCTCGCCGGTGCCGCCCGAGCTCGTCTCCGCGTCGGTCGTGCTCCCCGTCGTCGCCCAGTCGCTCGAGCTCGAGCCGACGCCCGAGTCCGTCGCGTCCGTCTCCGACTCTGTCTCGCCGCCGCCGCTCGACGCGACGCTCATCTCGCTCTCACCGCTCGCGCCGCTCGCCTCGCTCGCGCCGCCCTCGCTCACCCCGGCGCCGCTGAACGAGCACGCCAGCGCGAGCGAGACCAACGCCAGCCCGCCGTCGCGAGCGCGCGTCACAACACGACCGTCCGGAGCTTCGAAACGATCAGGTCGAGCGCCACGCGGTTATCCCCGCCCTCCGGGATGATCAGATCAGCCCAGCGCTTCGACGGCTCCACAAATTGCAGATGCATCGGTCGCACGCTCCGATAATACTGCTCGCGGACCGACGCGAAGGTGCGCCCGCGCTGCTCGATGTCGCGACGGACGCGCCGGAACACGCGGATATCGGGATCGGTGTCGACGAACACCTTGACGTCGAGCAGCTCCCGCAGACGCGGGTCTACGAGCACGAGGATGCCCTCGACGATGACCACCGGCGTCGCTTCGAACGCGCGCGAATTCGGGTGACGACGGTGCGTCTTGAAGTCGTAGACCGGGACCGCGACCGTCTCTCCGCGCTTGATCGCGCTCAGGTGCTCGATCAGCAGCTCGGTCTCGAGCGCGTCCGGGTGATCAAAATTGAGCTGACAGCGCTCCTCGTAGGTGAGGTCCTGTCGATCGCGGTAGTAGCAGTCGTGTTCCAGGATCGTCACGCCGCGCGGAATCGCCTCGGCGACTTTTCGCGCGATGGTTGTCTTGCCGGAGCCGCTGCCGCCCGCAATCCCGATCGTGAGCACGCTCATCGACGCGGCCATACCACAATTCGGCCGGCGAGCAGCCAGGGAACCTGCGCCCGCGCGCCCGCGCGGGGACGAGAAAGACCACGAGCGCGCCGTCGCCGGCGCGCTCGCGGGAAAGTCCGATGTAGTCCGATGGAGGTCCGACGGAGGTCGAACGGATCGGACGCGGAACCGGCTAGAGCGTCTTGACGAAGGCCGCGACCTGCTTGATCTCGGCGTCGCTCAGCTTGCCCTTGAACGACTTCATCTTCGTGTCGGGGATGCCGTCGTTGATGACCTTGATGATCTTCGTCTTCGGCATCTTCGTGCGCGCGAGCGACTCGATGCCGAGCTTCTCGCCCATCTTCGTCTTGCCCTTGCCGTCGTCGCCGTGGCAGGACTTGCACTTCTTCATGTAGAGCGGCTTGCCGGCCTTCGCGTCGCCGTCGTCCTTCTTGGGCTTGGCGGCCTCCTTCTTCCCGTCGTCCGCCGCCTTCTCGTCGCCGCCCTCGTCGGCTTTCTCGTCGCCGGCGGACTCCTCGTCGCCGCCCTCGTCCTCTCCGCCCGCGTCGCCGTCGGCGTCCGCAGCCTCGTCGCCGCCCGCGTCCGCAGCCTCGTCGCCGCCCGCGTCCGCCGCCTTCTCGTCGGCCTTCGCGTCCGCCTTCTCGTCGGCGTTCTCGCCCTTCGCGTCCGACTTCGCGTCCCCGTCCGCCTTGACGTCCTCGGCCTTGGTCTCCTGCTTCTCGGGCGCCTTGCCGTCCGCGCCGCCGCTATCACAGCCGACGAGCGCCAGTCCGATCAGCAGACCCACTCGGCACGTCCACGTCTTGAGCGTTGCTTGATTCACTGCCCTACTCTCCTCGCCTCGGAACACGATTCCGGAACCCGAACAAAAACGTCGAACAAGGTCGTCGAACAAGGTCGATCCGTCCATGAGGCTACCGAAGCGCGGCCGACGCGACAAGCAGTCGCGTCGGTCGAGCGTCGGCGCCATCAGGGCGTCGTGCCTACTCGACGCCGGCGGGCTTGGCGACCAGGATCTTGAACTCGATCCGCCGGTTCTTCGCGCGCCCGCGAGCGGTCTTGTTCGTGTCGATGGGCTCGTCCTCGCCGGCGCCGCGCGTGATGACGCGGTCATCGGGCACGCCCTTGCTGACGAGGTAGGTCTTGACCGACTCCGCGCGCTCCTGCGAGAGCTTCTGGTTGTACTCGGCCGAGCCCTTGTTGTCGGTGTGACCGCTGATCTCGACGCGCAGGGACGGGAACTCGGAGAGCACGCTGACCGCGCGATCGAGCACGGGCATCGACTTGGCCTTGATCGTCGCCTTGTTGAAGTCGAAGAAGATCCCCTGGATGACGCCGTTGAACTCGAGCGCCGTCTCCGGCATCTCGTCGGGGCAGCCGTCCTCGTCTTCGAAGCCGTTGTAGTTCTCCGGCTCGTAGACGCACTGGTCGTCCGGATCGAGGATCCCGTCCTTGTCGGAGTCGCGGATCGGGCAGCCGTCGGGCGGCACGCCCGGCTCGTTCGGACAGGCGTCCTGGCTGTCGAGGAAGCCGTCGCCGTCGCTGTCCTTCGGCGGGCAGCCGTCGGGCGCGACGCCCGGGACATCCGGGCACGCGTCCTGGTTGTCGAAGAAGCCGTCGCCGTCGCGGTCGTACTCGGGGCAGCCGTCCTCGTCCTCGTACCCGTTGTAGTTCTCCGGGTCGTAGGGACAGGCGTCCTCCTCGTCGATGTAGCCGTCGCCGTCGCTGTCGACCGACTCGCTCGGCTTCCCGCCGAAGCGCAGCGACAGCCCGATCAGGAACTCGGGGTAGTGCGTCGCGCCGTCGTCGATGTTCCTCTTCGCGGCCATGTGGTCGCGGATGTCCAGACGCAGCAGCACCCAGTCGTTGAGGAAAAACTTCACGCCGCCGCCAAAGTGAATCGACGGGTCGACGTCGCTGCCGAGCGCGCCCGACGTCCCGAGCAGACCGCCGCCTACGAGCACGAAGGGCGCGATCGACCAAAACGGCAGCTGCCCGATCACGCTCCCGTGGAAGCTGTAGTGGGTCGCGCGCGCGAGGTTCTCGCCCGTGTCGATGTCCTGCGACCACGTAGGCATCGCGCCGCCCTCGAGCTCGCCGCCGAGGAAGCTCAACGGGTAGTAGGCGAAGCGCAGGCCGAACGACGGCGCGACGCGTCGATACGGCTTCCAGTAGTCGGGCCGCCCCGCCTGCTCCATCACGGGATCAAACAACTCGTGCTCACGCGAGTTGAGGAAGATGCCGCCGTAGATGCCGAACTCGAAGGAGTTGCGGCGCGGGCGATATCGCCTGATCCACGGCTCACCACCCGAGTTGGAGCTGCTCGCGGTCTCCGTGCTTGACGCGTCGGCGGCCTCGGCGGCCGCGATGTCCTCGTCACTGAGCCCGGAGTCCGCGGGCGCGGGCCCCTCGGCAGCGACCGACCCATCGACCGCGCCCGCGTCGACGCCGACGCCCGCCGACGCGTCAACAGACGCGTTTGTTGCGGGTGCGCTGGTCGCGGGAGCCTCTGCCGATGTCGGCTGTACCGTGGTCGAGTCGGCCGCGGCGCCGGCAGGGGCGGCGCTGCTGGTCATCGGCCAGAGCGCGCCCACCAAGAGCGAGACCCCAAGCCCTACTGTCTTCCGCGTCATCGTCTGCATCTCCTCGGCGAGCCCGTCGCGGCGGACGGCGCGGCCACTATCCATCCTTATTACACACGTGGACGGAGAATTGAATTACACGCCCGCGCACGCGCGCGCCTCCCAAGATCGCGCGTACGCGTCACCACGCGGCGTCTCGCAAGCGCGGCCCAGGAGCGCGTACGCGCGCGTCGCGTGCAGCTACAAAGGGCACAATTGAGGACCTGCCCCACGGGACATCCCGAGGGGCAGGTCGATGGTGCGGGCCGAGGCCCGCGCGTTCCTCGATCGCGCCGCTACTGCGACAGGATCGTGAACTCGATGCGGCGGTTCTTCGCGCGACCAGCGGCCGTCTGGTTGCTGGCGACCGGCTCGTCCATGCCCGCGCCGCGCGTCTCGACGCGATCCGGCGCGATCCCGTTCTCGACGAGGTAGCTCTTGACCGCCTCGGCGCGCCGACGCGAGAGATCCTTGTTGTACTCGGGATCGCCGATGCTGTCGGTGTGACCGCTGATCTCGATGCGGATCGACGGGAACTCGTCGAGCACCGAGACCGCGCGGTCGAGCACGGGCTTCGACTTCGGCTTGATGGTGTCCTTGTTGAAGTCGAAGTAGATGCCCTTGATCGCGCCGGTGAACTTGGCGAGCTTCGGCGGGATCTCGTCGGGGCAGCCGTCCTCGTCCTGGTAGCCGTTGCGCGTCTCGGGCTGCGTGACGCACTGATCGTCGGGATCGAGGATCCCGTCGCCGTCGGTGTCGGGGATCGGGCAGCCGTCGGGCTCGACGCCTGGCGTGTCGGGGCACGCGTCCTGGCTGTCGAGGAAGCCGTCGCCGTCGCGGTCCTTCTCCGGGCAGCCGTCGGGCGCGATGCCGGGGACATCCGGGCACGCGTCCTGGTTGTCGAAGAAGCCGTCGCCGTCGCGGTCGTACTCGGGGCAGCCGTCCTCGTCCTCGTACCCGTTGAAGTTCTCGGGGTCGTACGGACAATCGTCGTCGCTGTCGAGGTAGCCGTCGCCGTCGCTGTCCTCCTCCGGCTCGTCCTTCTTCGCGCCGAAGCGGATGCTCACGCCGAGCGTGATCTCGGGGTAGTGCGTCGCGCCGTCGTCAACGCCGCGCTGGGCCGCCATGTTGTCGCGGATATCCAGGCGGACGAGCCACATGTCGTTGATGAAGAACTTGACACCACCGCCGTACCAGATCGCCGGATCGATGTCGCTGCCGAGCGCGCCGGTCGTGCCGAGCGCGCCACCACCAGCGACGATGAACGGCGCGATCGACCAGAACGGCAGCTGCCCGATCAGGTGACCACCGAAGCGGTAGTTGGTCGACGGATCGCCGGTCGTGCCGTCGGAGTTGACGATCCGCGTCGGGATGCCGGCGCCCTCGATCTCGCCGCCGAGGAAGCTCAGCGGGTAGAAGGCGAAGCGACCGCCGATGATCGGCGCGACCTTCTTGTAGAGTCGGAACCAGTCGACGCCGGCCTCGCGCATCTCGAGCTCGATCACCGGATCGAACAGCTCGTGCTCCGCGGGGTGAAGGAAGATGCCGCCGAAGATCCCGAACTCGAAGGTCAGGCGATGACGCTTCGCGTAGCTCATCGGGCTGTGGCGGTAGATCCACTTCTCGTCGCGCCGCTTCTCGCCGCTCGCGGCCGCGTCGCCCTCGGCGCCAGCCGCCGCCTCGCCCCCGGCGGACATATCCGCGGTGGCTCCTTCAGCGGGGCCCTCCGCGCCAGCGGCTCCGGACGCGTCGGTGTTGACACCCGAGTCCGTTGAAGCTGACGCGCCGAAGGAAGCGCTCGCCCCTGCGTTTGGATCAGCGGGCGCTGGAGTGGTTGTCGCAGGGGCCTCCGCCGCGGGCTGTGCCGTCGCGGTCGCGTCACCGCTCGGCTGCTGCGCAGCGGCGGTGAAGGAGGTGAGCCCCACCAACATGGACGCTCCAAGTCCAACAGTTATCCTCTTCATGATTGTGTCTCCTCGGGGATGAGCCGGTGCGCGAAGGTCATGACCTTCGCGGAGTCGTCCCGACGTACTCGTGGTGCGCGATGCGTGATAGTCGGATGCGTGACGCGAACGTTGGGTTTGAAACCGCGGTCAAGCGAGTTCCCCATGCCGTAGGCGGTTAAACCACATAGCGGCGACGATTTGAACGTTCTTGGAAAATCGGGGAACTCGAGGGGGCGCATACCCACAGCCTGGGTGCTGCAGGTGTACAGCTGTACAGCTGGACACGCTCGCGCGGCACCCGGCCTGGACCCTACCAAAGGTGGTTCGCGCACGACACCACTTCCTTCGCGCGAGGTATCCCGATCTCGGGGGGATGAGCGGTTTTTTCTCCGGACGAACGGGCGCCTTTTCGTCGCGCGTCGGATCGCACCTTGGCGAAGATCGCTCGCGTAAACCATCCCGTCGGCGGCAGCCCGCGTGAGGTAATGGACTCTCGGGTAACGCGGCGCACAAGACAATCGGGCTGGTTCTGCACGTCGGCTAATTTTGCGCAAAAAAGCACATGTACCCCCAAGTTCGCGGGACTACGTGTCGCGGTTCCGCTCAAGATCAGGCCGCGAAGCGCCGGGCGTCACCGCGAAATTTCCGGTTCGTGACAACGGGTGACCGTGCGGCCATGTCGCGCGCGACACGGTCCTCGCGCCGATTGGTGTTGCCATTCGATTTCGCGATCGCGATGCAGTGCGCGGGGCGCAGCCCCCCGAGCGCGGTCCAAGACGCCTGGTCCCGCGCACGGCGATGATCTCGCGGCGGTTTGTCGTGGTCGCATGACCCCGTTGAACCGACCGCCGAGCAGCTTCAAGCCGTGATCGCGGCCACACGCCGATCTCTGCGTGATACACGCAGTCAGCGTTCTACCCGCCGTTGTCGGCCGTTCCATGGTCTCCGGATGAGGCTAGCGGTCGCGGGATCGCACATGCTATCTCCGCGCCATGCGTCGTCTTAGATCCCTCTCCCTACCCGCGTTGCTGCTCGCGCTCACACCCGCGATCGCGACCGCAGCACCCTGGACCCCCTCGAACTTCATCGATCCGGATCCTCAGTGGTCCCGCGATGTCGAGCTCGCGGATCTCGACGGTGACGGCTACGTCGACATCCTGTTCGCCAACGTCGGCGGCGTCTTCGAGGGCACCGACGACGCCGTGCTGCCCAACCAAGCGTTCAAGAACGACAACGGCACCGGCTTCATCGACATCAGCATCGCCGTCTTCGGTCAGGACCCGGACGTGCCGGATCCGCCCACGACGGTGAAGGATACCGCGCACGTGATCAAGGCGTGCGATCTCGACAACGACGGAGACCAGGATCTCGTGCTCGGCGCGACCTGGGGGAACCAGAGCCAGCTGCTGCTCAACGACGGCGGCGGGACGTTCACCAACGTCACCGACACGCACTTCCCGGCCAAGATGGCGAGCGTCGGCGATGTGGAGTGCGGCGACGTCGACGGCGACGGCGACCGCGACCTCGTGCTGACGGACTGGGGCCCCGCGCCCGTGGGTCAGAACAACTCCTTGGGCGCCACGACCATGCTCTGGATCAACCAGGGCGCGGACGGTGACTGGGCCTTCGAGGACATGACCAACATCCAGATGCCCGATATCGCGGTCAACTACTCCCTCGATGTCGACTTCGTCGACGTCGACAACGACTACGATCTCGATATCGCGCTCGCGTGTAAGGGCTGCGCGACCGGCAGCCTGCTGTACGTCAACGACGGCGCGGGCGTGTTCACGCAGCAGACGCCAGCGGCCTTCGCCGAGCCGGGTAACGTCGGCTTCGAGTCCATGGACATCAACTCGGACGGGTACATGGACCTGCTGTCGCTGGGCGACGGCGACGGCGGCCTCGACGGCTTCCGCAACCGCATCCTCATCAACAACGGCATCGGCGACTTCGAGGACCAGACCGTGACCTACTGGCCGCTGATCGAGAACCCCGGCAGCGGTGACCGGGCCGCGGTGTTCCTCGATCACGACTCGGACGCGGATGTCGATATCGCGCTTGGCACCAACGCGAGCCTGATCTGGCCCGACCGCCTGATGGTCAACGACGGCGGGACCTATACCCAGAACACGGCCCCGTACGGCGGCATCCCCGGGACCGAGGGCACGCTGGCGCTCGAGACGGTCGACCTCAACGGCGATCATCACCCCGACATCGTGCTCGCGGCGGGCGAAAACGCGTTCGAAAACGCGATCTTCCTCGGCGACTCGGACGACACGGCGACCGACACGACGCCGCCGGCGCTGATGCACGTCGAGCAGGTCGACGAGGCGCCGTACCCCGGCGACGTGGTCATTCACGCGCGCGTGCACGACTACAAGACGCCCAACAAGCCCCACGACTGGGAGGCGGTCTACATCGAGTGGGCGGAGGGGAACGTCGACGCCGACTACCTCGAGTCGAACGGCATCCAGGTCGACGCCTACTTCTATGGCGAGAACATGTTCATCGCCAGCTACCCCGTGCCGGACTCGAGTGAGTCGACCTACCGCCTGTGCGCCATCGACATCGCGGGCAACATCGCGTGCTCGGACGTGACCGTGACGATGCACCCGGGCGGGACCGAGTCGGACACCGACACGGACTCCTCGACCGACTCGAACACCGACTCCAACGGCTCGGACTCCATGGGCTCGGACTCCAACAGCACGGCCTCGGCGACGAACACCGATTCGAACAGCTCCGACAGCGCCGCCACCGACTCCGACTCCAACACAGAGTCGGGCGCGTCGGACTCGAACTCAGCGTCGGCCTCGGCCTCGGCGACCGCGTCCGCCTCGGACTCGGCCTCCGCGACCGAGACCGAGACGGACTCGGGCGGCGGCCTCGACGACGACGGCTGTGACTGCTCGACGCAGCGCGGTCCCGACGGCGGCTGGACGGCCCTCGCCCTGCTCGCGCTGCTCGGCTTCCGTCGCCGTCGCGCGGCCTGACGAGCGCCTTCGCGCCCATCGACGCGGCCACGGTGCGGATGCACCGTGGCCGCGCGCGTTTTGCCATCACGCCGCCGCTTTCTCGGACTTGCTCGACTCGCTCGAGTCCTTCGACTCGCTCGCGGGCTCGCTGGCCCCGAGCGCGCGGGCGAGCAGCTCGTCACGGGCCTCCACGTTCTCGCGGAGCCACTCGAGCGCGGTCGCCCTGCCCTGACCGATCCGCGTCTCGCCGATCGAGAACCAGCTGCCGGCCTTGCGCGCGGCCCCGCTCTCGAGGGCCCAGTCGAGCAGCTCGGCCTCGCTATCGATCCCGCGGCCGAACGCGATCTCGAAGTACGCCTCGGCGAAGGGCGGCGCGCACTTGTTCTTGACCACGCGCACGCGCGCGCGGTTGCCCACCGCCTCGTCGCCAGACTTCACCGTGGCGATGCGGCGAATGTCGAGGCGCACGCTGGCGAAGTACTTGAGCGCGTTCCCGCCCGTGGTGGTCTCCGGCGAACCGAAGGTCACGCCGATCTTGTGCCGGAGCTGGTTGATAAACAGGACGGTCGTCGCGGTCTTCATGGCGATCCCGGAGATCTTCCGCATCGCCTGGCTCATCAGGCGCGCCTGCAGCCCGAGGTGCTGATCGCCGATATCGCCCTCGAGCTCGGCGCGCGGGATCAGGGCCGCGACCGAGTCGATGACGATCAGCCCCACGCCCCCGGTGCGCGCGAGCGTGTCGGCGATCTCGAGGGCCTGCTCGCCGCAGTCGGGCTGCGAGATCAACAGGTCGTCGAGCTGCACGCCGATGCTGCCCGCGTACTTCACGTCGAGCGCGTGCTCGGCGTCGATGAAGGCGCACACGAGCCCGGCGCGCTGGGCCTCGGCGATCGCGTGCAGCGTCACGGTGGTCTTCCCCGAGGCCTCCGGCCCGTAGATCTCGACGATGCGCCCGCGCGGGAGCCCGCCGATCCCCAGCGCGCGGTCGAGGTTGATCGAGCCGGTGTGGATGACGTCGTAGCTCGGACGATCCCCGGGGTCTCCGCCGAGCGCCATGATGGCGCCCTTGCCGAAGCGCTTCACGATCGCGTCGATCGCCTGGTGAATCACGGAGCTCGCGGCCGCTCGCTTCCCGGGTGTGGACAGATTTTTGTTTGCCATGGTGCCCCGCGGGTGCGTCTCGCGTGCCACGGCGAAGCCCGGCGATCTCAACGGGTTGGATGTAGATGCACGGAGCTCGTCGGCGCGCCAGACGACCACCCGCCCCGCCCCTCGGCCGCAGACGCGAGGATCCACCGTATAGTCGCCGGACCCCACACGACCCGATCCCACGGACCAGGAGATCACGGATGACACGACCTCTGCCGCGCGCCCGCAGGACGCCACGCGCGCTCTCCAGCCTCGCGCTGGCGATGTTCGCCGCGTGCGGCGTCGACTCCGCGCGTGAGTCGGACTCGGACGAGCTCCCAACGGGGCTCACGACCCTTGACGCGGACAGCTCCGACGCGACGACCAGCGAGACGACCGGCGGCAGCGCGAGCGCGACGACCGGCGCGGCGACCGGCGACACGATGACGTCGACGAGCGACGCGACCGCGGACGCGACGACCACGGGCGACACGCTCGATCCCTCGACGACCGGAGCGCCGCCGTCGCTGCACGAGTGTGGTTTCCCTTCGGACAGCTTCGGCGCCGCGCTGCAGGGCCTCGACGTCCCGCTCGGCTCGCCCGAGACGCTGGTCTTCACGGTCCAGGGGCTGCCGCCGCCCGAGGTCATTCAGCAGGCGACGCTGCGCTTCGACAGCCACGACGCGGATCACCCCGGGGAGGAGGGCGTGATCCGTGTCAACGGCGCGGGGCCCTACGACCTCCCGGCGGACCTGAGCTGGGACAACCAGGACGGCAGCGGCGAGGTCGACGTCACCGGGGCGACGGTCGCGGGCGCCAACACGATCGAGTTCGGCGCGGGCTCGCTCGCGTCCGGGAGCTACTACTTCGTCGGCAACGTCACGCTCGTGGTCGACGCGCTGGTCTCGGACTGCCCCGAGCCGCCGCCGCCGGCGCCGACCGAGCGGACCGTCTGGTACCAGGACGCGACCTACACCAAGCGCCACAATTGGGTGCTGCGCTGCGACGACTACGCGTTCACGGCCCACGGCGACGAGCACCTCCCGGAGGACTGCGACGGGCTCTACGCGCCCGACGGCACGCGCAAGGGCAAGGCGATCTTCGCGTTTCCAGACCTGACCGAAGGGACCTATGAGATCCGGATCCGCGCGCGCCACACCGTGAACCGCAACCCGCTCGGCGCGCTGTTCGTGGTCGACGGCGAGGGCAAGCGCGTCGACCAGCGCGACGACCTGAGCTACACGACCGACGTGTGGGGCAGCAAGGCGCTCGCCGGCGACGTCGAGGTGGTGCTCGACAGCTCGATGGAGAGCGAGAGCGACAGCGTCATCTGGGTGAAGCTCGCGCCGCTGTAGCGAGCCGCGCGCGTCAGCCCGGCGCGCGCGTCAGCCCGGCTCGCTGCAGATCATGAGGTCCTGCTCGCGGTACAGCTCGGTGCGGTACGCGGCGATCGAGCCCTTGCGCTGGTTCTTGACGAAGCGCTCCGCCAGGTTGGCGCGCTCGATGACCTCGGCGTCGGTCAGCGGGCAGTCGACGGGGACGTGACACAGCCCGATCGACACGGTCGGCGGGTCCTCGATGCCGACGTACTCGGTCTCGGCCAGGCGCGCCTGCAGCTCCCGCAGGTAGCGGATCGCGCCGGCGCGCGTGATGTTGGGCAGCAGCATCGCGTACTCATCACCGCCGAAGCGGTACGCGTGCCCGTGCGCGAACACGTGGGCCTCGATCGCCTCCATGAGCCGCGGCAGCAGATCGCGGTCGACCCGCGTCTCGCTGTAGCGCGTGTTGTAGGACTTGAAGTCGTCGACGTCGACGTAGGCGACCGCGACGCCGCAGCTGCGCAGGGCGCAGCGCGCCCGGTAGTAGGCGAGGTCCGGCAGCAGCAGCGTCGGCGCCTCGAGGATGTGGAACTTCTCGTCGTACTCGCGCGCCGCGAGCTCGAGCGAGGCGCCGAGCGCCTCCTCGGCGTAGCGGATCGACATGAAGTCGGTGAGGTGCGGCACGCGGGCGGGCGCGACCTCGAGGAACCACGCCGAGGCCATCATGGTCTCGAGGACAGCCGTCTCGCGCTCGAGGAAGCGGATCGCGCCGCGGTGGGTCGTCATGTGCCGCGGGCCCTCGGCCGCGCGCGCGTACTCGCGGCGCTGGTTGATGACCAGGCGCTTGACGAGGCGCGCGTGGATCGGGTGCACGCTCGAGGGCTTCGAGCCGCGCCCGAGCTGGCTCGAGACGACCTCGAGCTCCTCGATGACCTCACGGACCTCGGGCGGCTCAAATCCGCGCATCTGCTCGCGCACGATGTCGACGACCTCGGCGCCGAAGGTCGTCCGGAAGCGCGAGAGGCAGTCGCGGAGGATCTTCGTCTGCGTGATGTTGAAGCGCAGCCAGGCGCTCGGGTCCGCGGCGTGAGGGGCTCGCGCGGGCGGGCGCGCGTCCTCCTCGACGTCACCACGGGGCTCGAGCTCCGGCGCTCGCGCTCGCCGCCCGCCGGGCGAGCGCGCCGCCTCGTCACCGCCGTCTCCGTGGGTCATCGCGCACGAGGATCGCACCCGGACCCCCGCGGCGAAACCCGGGCGAGCGGCCGCGCGGACGCGCGCCCGCGACGCGAGCGCTCAGGCGCGCGAGCGAGACACGCGCCCAGGCGCGCGGGATCATGAGGAGCGGTCCGGGCTCAGCGGAAGCGATCGCTGGCCGTCAGCAGCGCCCAGAGGCCGAACACGGCGTACACCACGTTGTAGAGACCACCGCTGGTGGCGCCGATCAGCGCGAACGCCGAGAGCGCGAGGCCGCCGACGAAGCCGAGCGTGCGCCCCTGCATCATCGCCGCGCCGATGTAGGCCTGCAGCAGACACAGCAGCATCCCGAACAGGCTCAGCAGCGCCCCGAGGCCGCCGAACATCACGCCCGCGCCGAAGCTCTTGAAGCTCGAGAGCGCGATCAGGGTGCCGAAGCCGAGGCACGTCAGCAGGAGCGCGCCGCACAGCAGCACGCCGAGCGCGGCGAGGACGACGTTGACGATCCCGAAGACGATGACGCGTGCTGGCATAGGCGGGGATCGTAGCACGGACGTCGGCGATCCTGCCGCGAGCGCCCGCGCGTCCTCGCGACCGGCGAGCCGGCTGAAGGAACATAACCATAACAACATGACCACAAGCGCACTCAGAGCGCGGCGGCGACCCGCCGCAGCACGCCCGGCGCGTCCTCGTCGATCACGGCGCCGTGCGCGACGATCACCCGACGCAGTCCAGGGACGTCCGCGAGCGCCTCGAGGTCCGCGCGGAAGGCCGCGCGCTCCTTGATCATCAACCACCGGGTGATCGACGTGATCTTCGGGCCGCCCGCGTTCCCCATCAGCCGCCCGTAGATGAACATGAACAGCCCCTTGCCGTGCGCCAGGTTGAACATCGCGTCGTTGAGCACGTGCGTGAGCCCGTCGTGAGAGCGCACCGTCATGACGCCCTCGACGTCCTTGACGCCGGCGAGGTGGCGCAGCGTCACGCTGTCGTCGCCCGGCGCGAGCGCGCCGCAGGCGTAGGTGTCATCGACCGCGACGCGCTGCTCGACGCGCGCGCGCGAGCCGGCGGGGCAGACCACGCGGAGCTCGGGGAAGCGCGCCTTGTAGCGGGCCGCGTCGATCCGGTGCCAACCGTTGGGCACGATCATCACCGCCGGTCGCCCGAGGCCCAAGAGCCAGCGCATGCCGGCGTCGTCGAGCGCCATCGCGTTGTGCAGCGCGAGCGCGCCCGATCGCAGCCGGGCGACGACCATGCAGCGGCGCAGCGACATGCCCTCGAGCTCGCCCTCGACGCGCCAGAGGTTGTCCGCCAGCTGCGCGGGCGCGTCGTGGGGGAGCACCTTCCAGTCGTCGTCGGCCATGGCTCGGTGCTAACGAGCCGCGCGCGAATTCGCAACCGCCCGACGGCCCGGGCGCGGCTACTGCCGCAGCGCGTAGCCGACCTCGACCGCGAGTGACAGCGACACGGCCCCCGGCATCGACGGCTCCGCGCTCGCCCCCGTGGCCACGTACTCATTCGCGGCGAAGTTGGCGAGCGAGCCCCAGCCGGGCGAGTCGTTGCGCTGGGTCTCCTCGATCGACAGGACCTCCGCCAGCTGCACGCCCATGAGCGTCGCGCTCTGCTCGGCCTTGGCGCGCGCCGCCTCGAGCGCCATCGCCCGCAGCTCACGCTTCTTCTCGGCGATCTTCGTGCTGCGGAAGTGGGTCGAGAGGTGCCGGAGCTCGAAGCCCGCGACGCGCTCGAGCACCTCGCCGACGCGGTCGAAGTCTTGCACGCAGATCACGAGGGAGACCGAGGCCTCGAACCCGCGGATCCGGCTGGTCCCGGCGATCGTCTCGTAGACCGGCGACACGCCGCTGTGGCTGACCCGCAGCGACTCGCCCGAGAAGCCGTCGGCGTTCAGGGCCGCGATGAGCGCGTCCTGCTCAGCGCGCAGCGCCTGCACCGCGTCCCGCGGCGACGCGCGCTCGAGCGCCAGCTGCACGGTGACATCGAGGACATCGGGCACGACCTCGATCGTCGCGATCCCGTTGACGAGCAGGTGCGGCGCCTCGGCCTGGGTCGAGGTGATGATCGGCGTCGACGCGCAGGGGCGCGGCTGGTTTGTCACGGCCAGGCACAGCGCGAGCACGAAGCCCGCGCCGGCGAGGATCCACGGCGCGAGCGCGACGGCGCCGCCGGGGCGAGGGGTCACAGGAGCGGGAGCGGGGCTCGTTGAAGCGGTCACGCTTCAACCGTACGCGGCGTCCGTCGCGGCCGCGGTAAAACAACCGTAAAACGGCCACGACGATCGTCGCGGAAGTGCGCACGGCAGGATTCGAACCTGCGGCCTTTGGCTCCGGAGGCCAACGCTCTATCCAGCTGAGCTACGCGCGCGAGGGGGAGACTATGTATCGAAGCGGGGCCGGGGATGCAAGTCCGAACGATCGTCACGGGCGACCGGCCGAGCGCGGCGCGTCCGCGGCCGCGAGCCGCGAGAGCAGACTCCGCGCCGGCGGGTACCCTGGGCGAAGATCGAGCGCGATCCGGCTCGAGCGGCGGGCCCGCTCGAGGTTCCCCATGCGCAGCTCGATCTCGCCGCGCGTGGTCCAGAGGTGCGGGTCGCGGCGCTCGTAGTACAGCGCCTCGAGCACGAGGCGGTGGGCCCGCTCGAGATCCGGGTGCTCGCCCTCCATCGCCACGCGCGCGCGGATATACGCGTCGTAGGCCCGGTAGTCACCGGGTTGGCTGTAGACCAGCGTATCGCCGATGTAGTGCAGCCCCCGGGTGTCGGGGCGGGACGTAGACGCGCACGCGCCCGCGAGCGCCGCGAGTCCCACCGTCAACATCAACCGCGCCGACCGTCGACGCGAGCGCTGCCTCGCGGAGCCCGTCACAACGGTATGTTGCCATGTTTCTTGCGCGGGTTCTCGCGCCGTTTGTTCTTCAGCAGCTCGAAGCTGCGTACGACGTGAATTCGCGTCTCCTCGGGGCGAATCACCTGGTCGATGAAGCCGAGCTCGGCGGCCTTGTAGGGGTTCGCGAACAGGTCGCGGTAGTCCTCGACCAGCTCGGCGCGCTTCTGCGCCGGCTCGTCGGCCGTTGCGAGCTCGCGGCGGTAGATGATGTTCACCGCGCCGTCGGCGCCCATGACCGCGATCTCGCCGGTCGGGTACGCGAGGTTGATGTCGGCCCGGATGTGCTTGCTCGCCATGACGTCGTAGGCGCCGCCGTAGGCCTTGCGGGTCACCAGCGTCACGAGCGGGACGGTCGCCTCGGTGAACGCGTACAGCAGCTTGGCGCCGTGCCGGATGATGCCGCCGAACTCCTGGTCGGTCCCCGGCAGGAACCCGGGCACGTCGACCAGCGTCAGGATCGGGATGTTGAACGCGTCGCAGGTCCGCACGAAGCGCGCGGCCTTCACCGAGGCGTTGATGTCGAGGCAGCCGGCGAGCACGAGCGGCTGGTTGGCGACCACGCCGACAGGCGAGCCGTCGACGTGCAGGAAACCCACCACCATGTTCTTCGCGAAGTGCTCGTGGACCTCGAGGAAGCGGCTGTCGTCGGCGATCGCCGTGATGATCTGGCGGATGTCGTAGGGCCTCGTGGAGTCCGTGGGCACCAGGTCCTTCAGTCCCGGGCACAGGCGATCGGGCGCGTCGGACGTCGGGCGCTTGGGCGGGTCCTCCATGTTGTTGCCCGGGAAGTAGCCCAGCAGCTCCCGGGTCATGGCCATGGCCGCGGCCTCGGAGGGGCACGCGAACTGGGCGACGCCGCTCTTCTCGTTGTGCGTCCGCGCCCCGCCCAGCTCCTCCTTGGTGACCTCCTCGTGGGTCACGGCTCGGATCACGTCGGGCCCCGTGATGAACATGTACGAGCTCTCCTCGACCATCAGCACCATGTCGGTGAGCGCCGGTGAGTACACCGCCCCGCCCGCGCACGGCCCGAGGATCAACGAGATCTGCGGCACGACGCCCGAGGCCAGCACGTTGCGCTTGAAGATCTCGGCGTAGCCCGCGAGGCTGGCGACGCCCTCCTGGATGCGCGCGCCGCCGCTGTCGTTGAGCCCGATCACCGGCGCGCCGGTCGTCATCGCCAGGTCCATGACCTTGCAGATCTTCATCGCGTGGGCCCAGCCGAGGCTCCCGCCCCAGACCGCCGGCTGCTGGGCGAACACGAACACCTTGCGGCCGTCGATCGTCCCGTAGCCGGTCACGACGCCGTCGCCGTAGACCTTCTTGTCCTGCATGCCGAAGTCCTGGCACTGCTGGGTGACGTATCGATCGAGCTCGACGAACGACCCGTCGTCCAGCAGCGAGTCGATCCGCTGGCGCGCCGTCTGCCGACCGCGCTCGGCGAGCTTCTCGTCGGCCGCCGCCGCGCGGGCCTCGACGCGCGCCGCCGCCTTCGCCCCGCCCCGCGCGTCCGTGGGGCCACCATACCGTTCGGACAGATGCTCGCGGAGCTCGAGCGCCGCCCGAGGGTTGCGAGACGAACGATCACCGGATCGATCAGCGTTTTCGTCGGCCATGCTGCGGGGGAATGTAGCAGCCTCCAAGCCCGCAGAGACGCGCTTTGGACGGTTATCCCGGTCCGCCTGGCCGGCGCACAGGCGGCGCCGAGGACGACCGCGTCTCGCTCGCGCCTCGCCGCCTTGTGGCCTCTATGGTCCCCAGACCGCGCTCACAGCTGGCCCTTCGTGGAAGGGACCGCGCCCGCCATCGCGGGATCGTGCGCGCAGGCCATGCGCAAGGACCGCGCGACGCCCTTGAAGGCCGCCTCGACGACGTGGTGCGCGTTACCCCCCGCGCGGAGATGAAGATGGAGGTTCATGCGCGCCTGGACCACGAGCGCCTGGAAGAACTCGAGCACGAGATCGCAGTCGAAGCGACCCACGCGACGGCCCGCGATCACCGGCAGATCGAACACGAGGTACGGTCGCCCGCCCAGGTCCAACGCGCAGTCGACCAGGGTTTCGTCCATCGCCAGCGAGAAGTGCCCGAACCGGTGAATCCCGCGTCGGTCACCCAGCGCCTTGTCGAGCGCCGCGCCCAGCACGAGCCCCGTGTCCTCGACCGTGTGATGATCGTCGATCTCGACGTCGCCGGTCGCGGTGAGCTCGAGCCCCATCGCGCCGTGGCGGGCGAAGGCCTCGAGCATGTGCGAGAGGAACGGGACCGGGGTCGAGATCTGGTGCTGCGGCGGGGCGTCGTCCGGGAGCGTCAGCGCCGCGCGGATGCTCGTCTCCTTGGTCACGCGCTCGACCTGCGCGCGCCTCGGTCCTGTGGGCCACGGGGAGTAGACCATCGTCGGCACTATACCCGGAGCGCGCTAGATCGCCGACTCGGGCACGTACACGATGTCGCCCGGCTGCAGCGTGATGTCCTCGGCGTCGCCGTCGAGCACCTCGGACAGCGAGAACTCGATGGTCGTCGTCTCGTCGCCGCGCCCGGTCCGGCGCGTGATCTTGACGCGTCGAGTCGCGGCGAAGGGCGTCAGCCCGCCGGCCAGCGAGATCGCCTGCACCAGCGTCAAGCGCTCCTGCCAGTCGAACGAGCCGGGCGCGTTGACCTGCCCGAGCACGCTCACCTCGCGATTGCTGCGCGCCTTGATCACGACCGTCACGTTCGGATCGATGAGATAGCCGTCGGCCAGCGCTTTCTCGATCTCCGCCGCCGCCTCGCTCGGGGTCATGCCTCCGACCTTGATCGCGCCGACGAAGGGCACGTCGATCGAGCCGTCCTCCTCGACCTCCAGCTCGCGATCGAAGCGCTCCTCGTCGAACACCTTGATCGCCACCTGGTCCCCCGGACCGAGGGCCGTCCGCGTCGTGTCCGTCGGCGCCTCCGGCAGCACGATCGGCGTCGTCGCGCGACACGCCGTCAGCGGCGCCGCCGCGATCCCCAACGCGACCAGCGCGTGGACCAAGTCACCACGACCGAGCACCTAGAACCTCACCGCGTTGACGAGCATGACGACGTGCTTGGTGTACGCGCCGAAGTCAGGCGGCGGCGTTCGATCCGGCGGGACGGTCACGTAGTTGATGGCGAAGCCGGTCGCGTCGCCGAGCAAGTTGTAGCGCAGCGCGAGCACGTAGTAGCGACCAAACGGCTGCTCTAAGCGGAAGCGAACCCCGTACAGGATGTCCTCGCGGACGAAGCCCGCGGCGTCGCGGTAGCTCCCGATCGCCGCCTGCCCCGGCGCCGGCCCGCTGAGATCCTGGAACGGGATCGGGATCCCCGCGTAGCGCCGCTGAATGACGCCCGCGCTCAGGTCCATGAACATCCGCCAGCGGAAGGTGTGCACCGCCCCGAGCCAGCCGCCGAGATCCTTGAAGTAGTTGCCGAACAGCGAGTCCTGGAAGCTGCGCCCGCCCTCTACGTACACCTCGGTCCGCGGCGTCGGGTAGAAGCCGAGGTTCAGGTCCAGCAGGAACACCGACGGCTCGGGCCCGTTGTTGTCGAGGAAGTAGATGCCCTTGCCGTAGCCGGCCATCACCTGGAGCACCCAGCGCTGGCCCAGGACCCCGCGGTACCCAAACTTCGCGCGGTGGGCGTAGTTGTCCTCGTTGCGACCCGACCCGGGGTCGGAGCAGCAGGCGGTGTAATACGTGTAGTGGAACGTGTAATTCGCGACCAGCGCCGACTTCGGCGCGATCCTCCACTTGAGCTCCGTGGCGGCGCCGTTGACGATGCGATCGAAGGTGATCAGATCGAAGCTCGTGTAGCGCAGCGCCTCCAGCAAGTACGACGCCGACAGGCTCAAGCGCCCGCCGCCCGGGCGGATGATGAACGAGAGCGCGAGGTAGTCCTCGAGTCGGTTGTAGTTGAACTCGGGGTTCGCCTCGTAGTTCCGCGGCTCCGACAGGTACAGGAAGGTGTTGTCGAGCGCGACGCTGAAGCGCCGCCCGGGCAGCGCCTCGACGTGGGCGTCGACCACCGTCTGAGGCCGACTCTGGCCGCGAACGTTGTCGTTGCCCGAGAGGAACTGACGGAAGCCGAACGCCGCGCGCAGGTTGTAGTCGAACTTGCTCGGGTCCTTGCTCGCTGACGTCTGCAGCACGCCGTCGCGAACCTCGCGGTTGCCGAGCCCGAGCCAGGCCGTCGGCAGCAGCACGCCCGCGCGCTGGATCCCGCCGCCGTCGTTCGGGTTCGCGAAGAACACGTTGCTGTCAAAACCCAGCGCGAGCGCGGCCCCCGGGTGAAAGGTGCTGCGGCGCCCGACCGTGATGCCCTCGCCGTCCTCCACGCGCGGGATGTCACCGCGCTCGCGGACCGCCTTGCGACCGACCTTGACCCCGGGGCGATCCTCGAGGCTCGGCGCTTCAGCCGAAGCCGGCGTCGCGACGCTGAAGACCGCCGCCAACACCGAGGACACGATCAGCCAGCCCGCGGGCCGGTGGCCGGAGGTCCTTAATGCCCGCACGTGACGCGCGCGGGTGGTCTTCGTCGGCAAGCGCAAAACAGCACGCGCTATCGTCAGTCGCCGCAGCCTATCAACCCGCGGCGGTCTGACGGTAAAAGTGAACAGATCGAAGGAGTGACTGCGCTAACGTACAGCGCTGGACACAGGGCCACGACCAGGATCCTGGGGCAACGGGAACGGGCCGTTCCCGGGCGTATCCTTCGTCGGGTCGTTGTGCGGGACCTTGCTGGGATCGGAGTAGGTGTTGGCCGTCTCGGACTCGGGGCGGCCCCCATCCTCGACCCCCTGACAGCGGCGGGCGAGCTCCACGAGCTTATCCATCCGCTCCGCCGAGGCCGCGAGCTTCTCACGCGCAAAGCTGCGCGCCTGGGCGTCGCCGCCCTCGATCGCGAGGATGTCGGTCGTCGCGCGCTCCATGACGATCTGCGCGCGCTCCTGCTTGTCGACGACGCAGGCGAGCTTGCGCGGATCATCCTCCTCGCGCACCTCAGCGGCGATCTGACCGATCTCCGAGATCCCCTGCTCGAGCTTCACGCGCAGCTCGTCGGCGGACCCTGAGGCCTCGTCGACGCCGCCTGGCGACTTCGCTTCGACGGACTTCTCAGCCGTCTTCTCAGCCGTCTTCTCAGCCGTCTTCTCAGCCGTCTTCTCAGCCGACGTGGGCTCGTCGGACGTCTTCTCCGCGGCCTCACCCTCGCGCGCGTCCTGCTTGGGCGCCGCTTCCTCTGCGTTCGCGCCCGGGGCGATCAAGAGCCCCAGCGTGAGCGCGAGCGCGAGCGTTGTTCGAGTCCGCATGATCGGTCCGTTAGAATTGTGGTGAATATACCACGCTGAAGCTCAAGTCCGAGGGCTCCTCGGCGCCCTCGCTCGGGAACCGCCAGCCGCGGATGCGCATTTTTGTGCACTCCGCCACCCCTGGATCGCCGAGGGTGTCGTCCTCGATGTCGACCCGCGTCACCGTCCCCATCACGCTGATCGTGATGGAGTACGCGATGCGCCCGCTGATCCCTGGACGCGTCCGCAGCGCCTTGTTGTAGCAATTGTTCAGCGCGCTCATCTTCCGTCGGATCACCGCCTTCACGACCTTCTTGTCGACGTCGCCGTCGATCTGCGTGTCCTTGGCCTTGACCTTGATCACGCGCTCGCGCTTCTTCAGCTCCTCGAGCTCAGGCCCGTCGCTCGAGACGTCGAAGCCCTTGGTGTCGAGGATCTCGCCCGAGCGACCCATGCCCTCGGCGCCGGGCATCAGCGTGCCGAAGTCCCCGCCGTCGGCGTCGCCGATCCCCATCCCCTCGGCGAACACGTCGTCCAGGCGGTTCTCGGTCGACTGGATGATGTCGAACACCGTGCCCTCGCCGTCGCCGCCGTAGGTCCCGAGCGCGCGCGCGAGCGCGACGCCGCGAGCCTCAGCGCGCGCCTTATCGGAGATCTGCTCGGGCTTCTTGTCGAGCTTCTTGGTGTCCGGCTTGTCCTGCTCCTCCTCTTTCTCCTTCTCTTTCTCCTCGTCCTCCTGGGCGAGCGTCTCCTCCTCGGCTTCCTCCTCGGGCTTCTCCTCTTTCTCCTCGATGACGCCCATCACGATCTTGAAGCGATCGTCGACCTCAGGTTCGAACTCGGGGTCGATCGGCTGGATCGCCGACCAGACGAAATATGGCCCCAAGAGCAGGAACGCCAACACGAGCGTCGACAGGTCGAGGCCCGTGTACATCGTGAAGACGCCCGGCTTGAGGTCGTCCGGGAACGGCAGGACCGGCGGCTTCGGGGCGGGGCGCGCGAACCGGAAGTAGACCGTCGTCTCGCCGAAGCGCAGCTTGCCCTTCGCGCTCGCGTCGAGCCGGACGCGTACCGTCCCGCCCTGCTGCCCGAAGCGTCGGCGCAGCTCGGGCACCGTCGCGACCCGACCGCGCATCGAGATCCGGCCGCGCGCCGAGGGCGGGAGGTCGATGAAGTACTGCCCGCCCTTGTAGTCGAACAACGTATGCCGACGCGGGAGGCCGCGACCGAACAGCAGGATGTCGCTGTTGAGCGCGGACCCGGCGGTGACCGAACCCGGCTCCTGCTGATGGACCTCGTCCCAGCGGACCTCGTCGACGACGACGGCGGCGCGGAGTACCTTCGAGCGGCGGGCTGAGGGCGAAGCGGACATTAGTTTTGGGATCTGTCCCCCGGATCTTTTGCCGTTTGTAGTGGAATTATTACATTCTCGCTAGCAACAAGTTTTTCAAACGAAGACTACGCGGCTTCGGTCTACAAGGCCATTTACGGCCGAATTCAGCGACCGGCCGCGCGACCGCGAGCCGACCCCGCGACCGTCGCCATCAGCGCGCCGCGCGAGCACGGTGATCTGCCCCCGCCGTGACCTCGGCGACCGGTGTATCAGCATGTGTACCGGTACATGTCCCGGAGGGCCGGGCGGAACAGACCGCTCGCGCGAAGGCGATCGGGCGCGGTGTGGTGTCGAGGAGCTGAGGTGATGAACCAATGAGAAGCGCCGAGGAGCGTGGCTCCTCGGCGCCCGGTGTGTCCGCGAGGACCTCTCGCTCAGCCGTTGCGACGGATGACGCAGAACGCGTACTGGGTGAACTCCGCGCGACCCGCCGTGTACATGATGTCGACGAGGGCGCTGAACTTCAGACGCTGATCACCCACGAGGATGAGGCGACCTTCCCACTCACGGTTCTGGTTCTCGGCCATCTGCTTGGCCTTGTCGACCTCCTCGGCCATCGCGTCGTAGAGCGGGCCGATGAGGTGGTTCTCGACCATCGCGGGGTCGATGTCGCCGTCAGGCGTGAGCGTGACGAGCTTCTTGTCGTTGAACGTGATGCCGCTCGGCGCCACGAACAGCGGCATACCCTCGGTGAGCGAGGCGTCCGCGGCCGACATCGGGATCTTCTGTCCCGCGGTCGGGTTGATGACGACTGGATCCGACGCGTAGCTCTTGAGGAGGTAGACCACGATGATGGACACGATGTCCATCAGGGAGGTCATCCCGAGCTTCGCCTCTTCCTCAGGCTTGCCTCGTCGCGCAGCAGCTTTCGCCTTCTTCTTCTTCAGGAACGCGATCTGCTCTGGCGTCAGATTTTCTGATCCTGCCATTAGCCTGCTCCTGCTTCGACGATGGGTTGCCAGAAGTAGCAGTCGTCGGGCGGCTGCTCACCACTCTTGATGGTCTTCCCGATCTTGCACGTGGTGCCAGCGAGCGCGTCCATGCTGCTGACGACGACCTGCATCGGGATGTTCGCCTCGGCCGAGATCTTGACCGTGACGTCGTTGGGGAAGAGCGACTTGTACTCCTTCGCCTTGGCCTCAAGCGCGGCGTAGTCGTACCGCGTGTAGTCCTCGAGATCGGCGCTGGAGTTCGCCAGCGGGATCGTCGGGCGATTGGAGTCCGCCGACTTCCCGGCGTCTGCTCCTTCCTGCTGTCCTGAGGCGCTGACGCGGTATCCGTCCTCCATGATGAAGACCTTGAGGTCGAGAGGCTTCTCTTCCTTCTTGTCGGTCTTCTTCTGGTTCGCCGAGGCGGCGAACTTCGGAGGGGATACGTTGATCGACGCCATTGCGGCGATCTCCATCGCCAACAGGAGCGCAGGGATGAGCAGGAACATGATGTTCATGACCGGCAAGAGGTTGGCTTCAACCTCAGCCTCTTCTTCTTTTTTCTTTTTTCGGGCCACCTGCTCACCTCCTTCCTTCGGTATGAGTTCTTTGGTTCAGGTCTGAGTGGTTCGTACGGACACGAGGGTCCGCGGCGAATCAGCCCTGACGAACTCGCGCGGCGAGGAGGTTCTCGAGCTTGACCGCGTAGAGGTCAACCTCGTCCGAGATCTTCTTGGCCAGGTTGGCGATGAAGATCTGCGCGGCGAGCAGCGGGATGGCGGTCATGAGACCGAAGCCCGTGGTGTTCATCGCGATCGCGATGCCCTTCGCAAGCGCCTGCGAGCGCTGATCCGCGGCGACCGTGGCGACCGCCTGGAACGCGTCGATCATGCCGAAGATGGTGCCGAGCAGACCGAGCAGCGTGGCGACGTTGGCGATGGCGCCAATCATCGGAACGCGCTTGGAGATCGCCGGACCAACCTCGAGCATCGCCTCCTCGATCGCGGCCGCGATGTCGGCCTCGCTCTTGTTGGCGCGGGTGAGACCCGCCTTGACGACGCGCGCGAGCGCGGCCTTGTCAGCGGCGTTGCAGAGCTTGATGGCGCGGTCGATGTTGTTCGCCATCACCAGCTTCTGGATCTGGTTGAAGAACTGACCGCCGTTGATGTTGAAACGGAAGAACAAGAAGATGAAGCGTTCAACCATCACGCCCGCGCCGAGAACGGCACACAGCGCGATGGCGTGCATGAAGCTACCGCCTTCTTGGTAAAATGCTGCGAAATCCTCCATGGCCGTTGATCCTCCTCAGAAGCGGGCGACCCCCGCTAAACGTTCCGGGCCGCGTGGGCCCTGAAGGTGTGTGTTGTTGGTTCCTGTCGTGGTTGCGTTGGTGATGAGCGTCGTCGCGCGCGAACAGCGCCCATCTTCTCTCGACCGAATCAGCCGAAAAACACGTGAAGCAGATTAAAACAATGGATCTTGGACGGATTCAAGCACCAGCGGAGTGAACTTGGCGTCGATCCGACTCCAGTCGTGATCTGTAGAAGATCGCTGCAGAACATAGAACGCGCTCGGCTTCTCGAGCTTGCCGAAGACCTCGAACTCGTCCTCTTCGAGCTCGATGACCTTCTTTCCAGCCGAGCGGCCGGGTGAACCTCGTCGCGAACGCGCGCTGCTCTTCGACTCCTTGGTCGACTTCGCCCCGGACGTCTTCTCCGACATCTTCTCGGACGTCTTGGACGTGCTGGTCGTCTTCCCGGACTTCTTCGTGGCGTCCTTGCTCGCGGTGACCGCATCCTGAGGGGACTCGACGGCCCACGCCAGCTGTGGCGCGGCCATCAGCATCGTAGCCAAAACCAATTGCGGCGCCAAGACCACAGGCCATGCGCGGTGGAGGCCCCAACGAACATCTCGTACGTGGCGATCGACGTTCGACGTGATCGCGTGCGGGTGTTGCCGAGCTCCGTCGCGCACTGCAACCGACTTATACAGCGAATCGAGCACGGAGCTCCATGGAGAAGCGCGCGGCGTCGCGGGTTCCTCGCTCCGTGCGACTTCGCCCCCGATCAGCACACACGCACCCATCCGCACCTGCGGGCTGTATGGCGCGTGCCGCGACGCCCCCGATCTACCCGTAGAACCGGGTTTCGGGCGCGTGAGGGGGGAAACCATCTCCATGCGATCGATGACACGCAGCCCTGTGTCATTGGTTCCCGGCGGGTCCGGGTTTCTGCGCCGGCTTCTTCGCCGGCGTCTTCGCCGTGGGCGTTTGCGGCTTCTTCGGCGCCGGTTGCTTCGGCGCCGGTTGCTTTGGCGCCGGTTGCTTTGGCGCCGGTTGCTTCGGCGCCGGCTGCTTCGGCGCCGGCTGCTTCGGCGCCGGCTGCTTCGGCGTCGGCTGCTTGTTCTCGGGTTGCTTCGCCTCCGGCTGCTTCGCCTCCGGCTGCTTCGCCTCCGGCTGCTTCGCCTCCGGCTGCTTCGCCTCCGGCTGTTTGTTCTCGGGCTGCTTCGCCTCCGGCTGCTTCGCCTCCGGCTGCTTCGCCTCCGGCTGCTTCGCCTCCGGCTGCTTCGCCTCCGGCTGCTTCGCGGGCTTTGTCGACGCCGGCTGCTCTCCAGCTGGCTGGTTCGGGGACTTCGCGGACGACAACGACGCGTCCGCGTCGTCCTCGAGCTCATCGTCTCCGCCCCCGGTGTCCGCGGCCGGTTTACTGTTCCGCTTTTGCTCGCGTTCGGCCCGCTTCCGCTCGCGCTCAAGCCCCTTCTGCGCGATCTCGATGTAGAGATCTGCCTGGTTGGAGCTGAACCGCTCTTTCCCCGGCTCAACGACGCGGTAGTCGATCATCGGCCCGGCGCTGGCGAGCGCGCCCTGGGAGCCGCCCTTCTTCGCGACGCGCGCGATGTCGTCGCCCGGCTCCGCGTCGGCCGTCGCCGCGCCGCCCCCCGAAGACGCGAGCTGCTGGAACTTATTGAAGAACGCGATCGCCTTCTTCAACCGCGTGACGGTGTCGACGCCGGGGTACGGGTCCGCGTCGAGATACAGCAAGCCGAGGTTGAAGAACGCCTCGGGGTAGCTCGGCTGCAGCCGCGTCGCCTCGTTGTAGGCCTTCTCGGCGCGCGCCCAGTCGCGGTTGGCCCGGTGCGCGCTGCCGAGGTTGAGGTAGGCCTTGGCGAAGCGCGCGTCGAGCCGCGTCGCGTAGGCGAAGCAGTCGATCGCGGACTTGATGTTGCCTGTGCGCAGGTACTGGGCGCCGAGGTTGTTCCACGCGGTCGCGTTCTTGGCGTCGGTCTCGGCGGCCTCGCGAAACGACCGGGTCGCGAGCGTCGGCTTGTTCATGCGCAGGTAGGCGAAGCCCTTGAGGTTGTGGGCCATGGACGTGTCCTTGGCCGTGCGCACGCGCTCGTCGATCTGCAGGACCGACGAGGTGACCGAGAGCGCGAGCTCGTACTTGCTCTGGCTGTAGAAGACCTCGGCGAGCACGAGCATGGCCTCGGCGTTCTGCTCGTGGATCCGCAGGGCCTCGCGCGCCAGCGTGGTCGCGCGCACGCTGTTGCCGACCTTCTGCGCCTGCCTGGCGTTCGCGCTGATCTTCCGCGACTCGGCCATCTTGCGCCGCTCCTCCTCGGGATCGCGGTCACGCGAGACGACCTTCGGCTTCTTCTTCGCGTCGGGCTCGGGCTGCGCGCGCTCGTCGGGCGGCTGCTCCTCGGGCGTCAACGCGAGGTTCGGATCTTGATCGAGCGCGGCGCCGGCCTCCTCGGCCTCGCCGGCCGCGGGCTTGTTCGCGCAGCCTGTCCCCAGGAGCAGAAAGCTCGCCGCCGCGAGCGCGCGCGCGCGCCTCATCGCCGATCCTCCAGCTGCAGATCGACCGCCGGGTCGTGGAGCAGCGGGTACTCCTCGGGCTTGTAGATGTTGAGCCGCTCGCGCGCTCGCCGGGTCCACTCGTTCGCCACGCCGTACTCCTTGCCGCGCTTGACCGTCTCCTCGTAGAGCGGCAGGGCCATCTCCTCGAACTTCTGCGCGCCCTTCTCGACCTCCTCCTTGTACGCGAACCACACCTCCGTGTACGGGCGGAACTGCTTGGGCACCGGCGCCTTGCGCATCTTCACGGCGGTGATCTCGAAGGCGTAGGCCTTGCGGTACATGGACGCGAGCACCCACTCGAGGCGACGGTAGGGGATGACCTTGTCGTAGGACTTCGAGGCCTCGACGACGCGGTCGAACAGCTCGAACGCGCTCTTGGCCAGCGCCTTGCCCTTCCCCTTGAGCTTGAACTCGAGCAGGCTCGCCAGCGCGTACTCGGAGAGCAGGAACTGCGCCTCGGAGGGGAAGTCCGCCGCGGCCACGCCCATCTTGAGCCCGCGCGACGCGAAGCTGTTGATGCACTCGTTGTAGGCCCGCTCGGCGCCCTTCTGGTCGCCGCGCGCCGCCCGGGCCTGGCCGATGCGCAGCTGCGCCTCGACGAGCTTGTCGGACTGGCTGTCCGCAGCGCCATATTTATCGACGAAGCGCTGGAACGCGCCCTCGGTGCTCTTGGCGTCGCCGGTCTTGCGGATCACCTGGGCCGCGCGGAAGGTCGCGTCGGCGGCCTCGGCGGGGTCGGAGACCTTGGCGGCGTAGGCGTTGTAGAGGTCGGCGGACTTCTTGTACTGCTGCACGCTGTCGAGCAGCTCGGCCGCGTTCTTGAGCGCGATGTCGCGGTGCTCGCTCTCCTTGTAGCGCTGGTCCTCGGCGAGCGTGAGGTAGGCGGCGACCGCCTCGTCGAACTCGAAGAAGCGCACGTGGTTGAGGCCGGTGCGCAGCAGCGCGTCGTCGGCGAACTCGCTGTCGGGGTACTCCGTGTAGATCCGCTGGTAGGTCTTGCTCGCGCTGCCGAAGCGCCCGATCTTCTCGTAGGCGACCGCCGCGTTGTTGAGCGCGCGGTCGGCGTTGTCGTCCTTCGGGTCCTCGGCCACGAGCGCGACGTAGCGATCGGCGGCGGCCTCGTACTCGCCGGCCTCGAGCAGCTCGTTGGCCTCGGCGAAGCGCGCCGCGAGCCCGAGCGTCTTGAGCGAGCCGGCGAACTTCTCTTTCTCCTCGCCCTCGCCGCAGCCGAGCCCGGCGATCTTCGCGGTCCACTCCTGCGTGCCCTTGTAGTCGTCACGGACGACGTAGCTGTCGATGATCGCGAAGCCGGCGTTGATCGCGACGTTGCTCGCGCAGTGGTCCGCGAGGATCTGCTCGAAGCGCGCCTGGGAGTCGCCGAAGTGGAAGTAGCGGTGGCTGATCGTCGCGGCGTTGAAGCGCAGCGTCGGCAGGTCCTCGGAGCTCGGATCGACGAGCGCGACGCGGTCGTAGGCCTCCTGCAGCCGCGCCATCAGCTCGGGGATCTCCTTGGCGTCGAACGGCCCGTCGACCTCGCCCTTCTTCGGCATCGGCGGCAGCTCGAGGCGCCCGTTGTCCTTCTCGGACTCGATGTAGGCCTCGAGCGCGAACACGAGCCCCTTGGCGGCCTCGCCCTGGTACTTGCCGCGCGTGCTGTCGTCGCGCACGAGCGTGTACTGGTCGGCGGCCGCGAGGTACTGCTCGCTGTAGAACAGGCTCTCGGCGAGGTCGAAGCGGTAGCGGTAGGAGTTGGGCGAGTCGGGGTAGCGCCCGAGGTAGGCCTCGTACGCGCGCGCGGCCGTGCGGTACATCTCGGCCGCCTTCGGGTCGCCCTGCTCGCGCAGCTTCTGGGCGAGCGCGTGGTGCTCGACCGCGGTCGCCACGAGCGCCTCCTCGACCAGCTTCATCGCCTCGTCGATCGCGTCCGGATCAGACTCGTTGGCGTAGAACCACTTGGTGCCGCGCAGGTAGTTGGTCGCGAGCGCCTCGCGAGACTTGCGCGCCCCGACGTCGTCGTTGAGCTCCTCCTGCGCCTCCATGATCTTCTTCTGCAGCAGCGGCGCGGCGGCGGCCAGCGGCCAGCGCTGCAGCGCCGTGTCCCAGATGTTGATGGCGCGCTTGAAGTCGGTGTTGTCGGAGAACAGCTCGCCGAGCTTCGCGTAGATCTCGGGGACGTGCCGCTCGCCGCGGCGGTCCTTGTAATCGCGCTCGAGCCGCGCGAAGCCCCACGGGCTGTCCTGGTTGCCGTCGAGGTCCCAGTCCTCCTCGACGTAGCACTTGGCGATGTACCGGATCGCCTCGTCGCGCAGCTCGGCCGCGCCGCCGGCGTCGCGGCGCGACTTCTTGCGACGCGCTCGATCGACCAGCTTGACGAAGTCGTCGAGCTTGGCCGCCGCGGTCGGGAAGTCGCGCAGCAGGTAGTGCGTCCAGGCCACGCGCACGAGCGCCTCGTCGTAGAGCGCGCCGCTCTCGTCGCGCGCCGCCTCGATGTAGGCCGCGAGCGCCGGCTCGAATTCGTCGACGTCGTAGTGGGCCTCGCCGATCCGCAGCCACGACTCGGAGAGGTACTTCGACCGCGCGCGCAGCGGCGCGCAGCCGGCGTAGTCGCCCTCGGTGAAGTTCTCGACGGGGATGATGTTGCTGTTATCCGCGAGCGGCACCGGGTAGCGATCGGCGCAGGTCAACGCGAGCAGCGACTGCCGGCTGCCCTCGAAGTCCTCGGCCTCAAACAGCAGGATGCCCATCATGTACAGCGCGGCGTCGGCGTGGGCGTACTTGGGGAACTCGAGCGCGACGCGGCGGTACAGCGCGACGGCGCGATCAAAGTTCGCGCGCGGCGGCGTCGGCGGCTGCGCGTCCTCGGGCTTGTCCTTCTTGGCCGTGAACTGCTCGAGCGCCTCCTCGTACTCCTTCTCGAGCTCGGCGTAGCGCTCGCTCTCCTCTTCGAAGTGCAGCTCGGCGAGGCGGATCATCACCTCCGGCGTCCACGTCGGGCTGTTCGGGCGCTGCTCGACGAACGCCTCGTAGCGCGCGATCGCGTCGGCCCGCAGCTTCCGCGCCTTGAGCTTGTGCTCCTTGATCTCGCGCCCGTATCGCTCCTCGAGCCGCTGACGGCCCGCGGCCGCCTCGACGAGCATGATCTGCGTGATCGAGTCCGCCGCCGCCTGGTCGGCCTCACGGTAGCGCGCGAAGATCCGCTCGAACTCGGCGACCGCCTCGGCGTCCTCGGGGGTCTTGGGCTTGAGCCGCGGCGGCTCCGACAGCCTGTCCTTGTTGCCGCGCCCCGGATCTCGCCCGAGGCCAGAGCCGGGCTCGCCCGGGCGCTCGCGCAGCGCCCCGTCGCGCGGCAGCGCGTCGACCTCCGCCGGCGCGCCGAGCCACGTCGACGCGAGGAGCACCAGCGCCGCGGACCAGCGCCATCGTCGAGCGGGGCTCATCGCATCTCCTCCAGCGCGTGCTTGACGACCTCATCGAGCAGGCGCAGGTCGCGATCGCGCTGCTTCTCGATCTGCTGCGCCGCGTCGGTCTCGACCTGCTTGATCGCCCAGACGATATCGAGGAGCCCGACCTCGCTGCGAACCTGCCAGTGGGCCAGCTCGGACGCGACGTCGCGGAAGGTCGCCTCCATGACCTCGCCGAGCGTCTCGCGGGCGCGCCCGCCGAGCTCGTCGAGCTGCCGCTGGTAGAGGTCGAGGTTGACGCGCTCCTCTCGCAGCACGCTCGTCGCCGCCGCGAGGCGCTTGCCCGCGACGCGCTCGAGCTGCCCGGCCGCGAGCTCGACCTGCTGCTCGAGCTTCCGCATCCGCGCCCAGCGACCGGTCGCGTCCGCGCTCTTCGACTTCGACGCCGCGAACACTTTCTCGAGGTACTCGCGGTAGCGCAGCTCGAGCTGCCGCTGACGCGCGCGCCCTGGATCCGCGAAGCGCTGCCGGACGCGCGCCTCCTCGAGCTTCGCGCGCAGCGTCGCCGCGTCGCGCTCGTGCGCGCCGATCGTCGCGCGCAGCTCGGTCGCCTGGGCCAGGAAATTCGCCTGGGACGCGTCGACCTGCTTGTCGACGCGGCTCGCCATGTAGAAGCGCTCGGCCGCGACGAGCGCGGCGCGCAGCTCCATGATCGCGCCCTCGATCGCGATCAGCTCGGTCATCATGCGCTTGATCGCCGCCTGCGACTCGCCGCCGCGCGACGCCTCCGCGATCGCGCCGCGCAGCTCCTTGCGCTTGCTCTTGAGGTCCGTGCGCAGGTTCGAATCGGTGATCGAGACGCGCTCCGCGAGCGTCTCGGCCACGTCGAGCAGCTCGGCGCGCGCGCGCTCGAGCGAGGACTTGTGCGCGCCGAGGTCGGTGAACAGCCGCGAGCGCTCACGCGCCTCCGTCGCCAGCTCCATGCGCTTCAACATCGCGCGGGTCTCCTGGAGCTCGCGCGCGAGGACCCCGAACTCGCGCGCGACCGACTCAGCCTGCACCGCGCGATCGAGCCGCCTCACGATCGGCCCGGCGGCGACGGGCACCACCGCGTCGAGGCTGAAGTGCTCCATGTCGGCGCCGCCGATCACCGCCTTGAAGTACTCGGCGGCGTCGGCCCCGAGCGCGAGCGCGTGCCGCAGTCCCCTCGCGGCGCCGGCGAACTCGCGCTGCAGCAGCACGAACTCCTCCTCCGCAGCCTGCCAGTCGCGCTGGCGGATCCTGATCTTCCCGCGCAGCTGCTTCAGCTCCGGCGCCGCCGGGTTCTGCGGATCGAAGCTCAGGAGCAGCGCGATCGCGTTGTCGGCCTGCTCGAAGTGGCCTTCGCGCATGAGCGTCCAGACCGTCTCGTACACGGCCTCGGGGAACAGCGGCGAGCTGCGCGGGATGGCGCGGTAGGAGGCGAGCGCCAGGTCGTAGTCGCCCAGATCGAAGTGCACGCGCGCGCGCCCGAGCCAGGCGAGCTCGACGATCTCGCGATCGCGCGGCGACGACGGCTGCGCCTTGGTGATGCTCTTGAAGCGCTCGATCGCCTCGTCGTACAGCCCGAGCGCGACCGACGACGCGGCGGCGATGTACGCGGCGCGCACCCGCCACTTGGCCCCGGGGCCACCTCTGGAGAGCGGCACGCTGATCGGGCTCAGCGCGTCGAGCTCCTCGATCGCCTCCTGATACGCGCCGGTCAGGAACAGGTAGCGGCCGTAGGCGTAGCGGAGCTCGGGCGTCCGCGCGTCGCCGGGGTACAGCTTGACCCAGCCGACGAGCCGCGTGGCGCTGTCCTGCGAGAGCGCGCCGGGCAACGGCGCCTGCGTGGTCGGGAGCCCGAGCGACCGCAGCCTCCCGCGCGTCTCGGGCATCGCGCTGAGCCCGGGGCGCTCGGCGAAGCCGAGCTCGCGGCGCGGCGCGCTGAGGTCGAGCAGCCGCGCGATGCTCTGCTGGTTGAAGCGCTTGGCGGCCGGTCGCTTATCGACGAGGTTGGCAACGAAGCACTCCACGGCCCACCGCCGCATCCCGAGCTGCGCGAGCGCCTCACCCAGGGACACGAGCGCCTCGGGGCCCGCGGCGGAGCTCGCGAAGTTACTCGAGAGATCAAAGAACACGATCGCGGCGCGCTCGGCCTCGCCCTCCTCGAGCAGGAGCTGGGCGTCCACGAGGCGCTTGGCGAGCAGCGCCTCCGACTGGGCCTCGACCTCAGCCCCGGCCTTGGCCGCCTCGCGGATCACGAGCGCCACCCCGTCGAGCACGCGATCGACGGTCTGCATCTTCGGATCGGCGCTCTCGCGCGCTGACGGAGCCGCGAGCACGCGGCCCGGCGACGCGAGCGCGGTCGCCACGAGCACGAGCAGCGCGGCCGGCAGGCGCCACGAAACTCGGCGTCGAGAGGTCCAGTGCAGCGCCATGGGTCGGTCGGCTACTTTCGGGTACGGCTCCGCGCGGCTACTTCTTGCTCTCGCCCTCGGCCTTTTCCGCGCTCGCGGCGGCCCCGGCGTTCGCGGACCCGCGAGCGGGCGGGATGCGCTTGGACTTGCCAGCGCCCGCGTCGATGGTCTGCCACTCCACGGCCGGTCGATCCTGCATCTCGGTCGTGATGTTGCCCTTTTCGAAGCCGACGCTCACGAGCTTCACCTCGCCGTCCTTGGGCGCGTCGAAGTCGTGGACCGCGGAGTTCGTGAACGAGTAGTCGCGCAGGTAGCTGAACACGCCGTAGCCGTTGCCCTGGTAGGTCAACTCGACGCCGATCCGGTGCGGACCCGGGACGAGGTTGCCATCGTAGATTTCGAACTCGTCGAGCTTGTCGAGGTCCCCCGTGTCGTCGTCTCGAATGAAGACTTGAGCGCCGTCGAGCACGACCACGATCTTCACGAGGCGAAAGCCCGAGCCCATGATGTTTCGGTGCGTCGCGACCAGCCGGCTGCCGGCCATGACGCCGCGAAGCACTGTGTCGCGGAGCACCGCGAGCCGAGCCCGGCTGCGGAACACGCGATCCTTCAGCGCGCTGACCTCCTGCTCGATGCCGGTGAGTCGCTCGCCGTACACCTCGGTCTCGCGACGACCCGTGTCCTCAACCCCGGCAACATCCTGCGAAGTCGCGGCCGACTGCTTCTTCGCGGGGCTCCGGGCCGCTGGACCGCTCGCTGCCGCGGACTCTTGCGTGGTCGGCTCGGCCTCACCGTCCGCCGCTGGCTCCGCGTGCGACACTCCCGAGAGCAGCGCCGCGACCGCAAGAGCGCTTGTCAGTCCAATCGCTCGACCGAGGGCACGAATGCGCGATGACACCGCATCAGGCTACCAAGGCTGCCACTTCTACACCAGTAACCCGTGTTCTGGCCGGCTGGGCCGATCCTGGGTCATGTCCGCGCGATGCGTGCCACGTCGGCGGGCGCTCAGCCCTCCACGACCGACTCCGCTTCCAGCGCCGTGCTGACGCGCCTCCACACGGCCTCGAGCAGCCGCGGAATTCCCTCGCCGGTATGGGCCGAGATCGGGAACACCGGGATCCCGCGGGCCTTGAGCGCCGCTTTCGTCTCTGCGACCAGCTCGTGGCCGGCGTCCGTGTCGATCTTGTTGAGCGCGACGACCCGCGGACGTCCGGCGAACATTGGCCCGTACTGCTGGAGTTCACGCTCGAGCGCGTCAAGATCGGCGACTGGAGATCGACCCTCGGAGGGATCTGGAGCCAGCAGATGGAGGAGCACTCGCGTCCGCTCGAGATGGCGCAGGAACGCGTGTCCGAGGCCTTTTCCGGCGCTGGCGCCGTCGATCAATCCTGGGACATCCGCGACCACAAACGACCGCTCACCGGACATCGATACGACCCCGAGCTGGGGGATCAAGGTCGTGAACGGGTAGTCGCCGATCTTCGGCCGCGCTCGGCTGATGGCGCTTATCAGCGTTGATTTCCCAACATTTGGGTAGCCGACGATGCCGACATCGGCGAGCAGCTTGAGCTCGAGTCGCAGCCAGAACGCCTCGCCGGCCGTGCCCGACTCGGCGTGATCCGGCGCGCGGTTGGTCGAGGTTTGAAAATGAACGTTTCCGCGCCCACCCCGGCCTCCGCGGGCGACGATCAGCTCTTGCCCGTGATCGGTGAGATCCCCGAGTTGAGCCCCGCGCTCGACCTCCGGCCGCTGCTCACGCTTTCGTGATCCGCTCCGCCGCGCGCGGATCTCCGTCGCTCGCGCCGCGATCGACCCGCGGTCGCTCCGCTCGGGTCCGGGGGGCTCCGCCCCTCCTTCGATCACGACGATGTTCTCGAGCCCCTCTTCTTCATCCGCGAACGCGAACGACCCGCCCGACTCGATGTGCTCGAGCCAGGGCGGGTACTGGTTGGACTCGTCGGCGACGCCCTCGGCGTAGACGACTGTGCCGACCGGGACCTTGATAAAGAGATCGTCGCCGCCCTTGCCGTTCCGTCGCTTGCTCGAGCCGGGTTGGCCGTGCTTCGCCTTGTAATGCTGGCGAAATTTAAGATCGAGCAAGGTCGAGACCTGGCGATCGGCGACGAGGACGACGCTTCCGCCACGCCCTCCGTCTCCACCCGCCGGTCCCCCCTTGGGCACGAACTTCTCGCGTCGCCACGCGACAACGCCGTCTCCGCCGTTGCCCGCGCGAACGAGGACGCGAACCTGATCGATGAACCGCACGAACTTCCGTGCTCGTCGGCGAGGCCGACGGGCGGTCTACTCGGCCGCCGGAGCTTCGACGGGCTCGATCGCCACGTAGGAGCGCCGCTCGCGACCGCGCTTGTAGAACTTCACAACGCCGTCGATCTTGGCGAACAGCGTGAAGTCGCGACCCTGACCGACGTTGCGCCCCGGGCAGACGGTGTTGCCGACCTGGCGCACCAGGATGTTGCCAGCGTTGACGATCTGGCCACCAAAGCGCTTGATCCCGCGGCGCTGTGCCTGGGAATCGCGGCCGTTCTTGATGGACCCCTGACCTTTTTTATGTGCCATGGCGAGTGATGCTCCCCTGCGTCAACGCCGATCAGGCGCCCGCGTTGATCTCGACGATCTTGATCTCGGTGTAGGCCTGGCGATGGCCGTGCTTGCGTCGAGAACTCTGACGCTTGCGGTACTTGAAGACGATGAGCTTGGGACCGCGACCGTGGCTCACGACCTCGGCGCGAACCTTGGCGCCGGCGACTCGCGGGGTCCCGATCTTGGCGCCCTCGCCCTGCCCGACCAGCAGCACATCCTCGATATCGATGGACGTGCCGACCTCGATCATCAGCTTCTCAACCTTGAGGATCGAACCGGGCTGCACGCGGTATTGCTTTCCGCCGGTTCGAATAATGGCTTGGTTCTCGCTCACGTCTAGCTCACAGAAATCTTGACGATGCGCCCGTCGATGCGGCGGCCATCAGCAGGCCACGGCTACCTGGCACGTTTGACACGAATTTTCGCGTCGCTCCCCGCCAGGCCAAGGGGAGCCAGATTTTAGAGAGTTGAAGCCAGGCGTCAAGCGCCTGGCTTCTCGAGGACGGCTTCACGGCCGGAATCTAGCGCGCCCGTGTGGTGAATCACGCGTGATGTACGACGCGATCTACGAGCGCCGCCGACGGAACAACATCAGCCCGGCGAGCAGCGCCAGGGTCGCCGTTCCACCCGTACGCGAGGACGAAGCGTGGCAGCCACAACCCTTGTCGTCACCCATGGTGTCGATCGCGGTGTCGGTGCCCTCGCTGCTTCCCGCGGAGGCGTCATCGTCGTCGTCGTCATCGTCCCCGGCGGACGCGGTGCCGTCGGAGGTGCCGCCGTCGGACGCGCCGCTGTCCGAGTCACCGCTGTCCGAGTCACCGGTGGTCGCCGGGGCCTCGGTGCCGACGTAGATCGTGATCGTCTTCGTCGTGATGTGATCGTTGTGATCCTCGGCCTCGATGGTGAGGTCGTAGACGCCGGCCGGCAGCTTGTTGAGCGCCCAGGTCGCGGCGCGATCGTAGTCGACCTCGTCGAACACGACCTCTCCATCCTGGGCGATGGTGAACTTCCAGCCGTAGCCGCCGTAGTTATCGGACACGTCGACCTGCACGCTGACGTCAGAGCCGGCGTCGAGCATCGCGCCGTCTTCTGGGCTGATGAACGCCACGGACGGCGGCTCGGTGTCCTCCTCGTTGGTCCCGAAGATGAACCCGAGCTCCTCGTAGTCCCACTGCTCCTCGGAGCCGACGCCGCAGTACTTCTCGTGCGTGAGGCGACAGCCGATCGTGCCCGGCCCCTGACACTGCTCCTCGCACAGCGTGCGGCACTCGGACGCGAAGTCCTTGTTGCCGCTGCCCTGATAGCTCATGATCATGTCGAAGCCGAGGATGTGATCGAGGCCCCAGGCGTGGGCGATCTCCTGGCTGATCGTCGACGAGGCCGAGTCGCCGAAGGCGTAGACGACGTGCCGCTGACCTCGCGCCTCGCAGTCCGTGCCGGGGGCGACGCCGCCAGCAGGGCTGTCGATCGTGGTGTCCGTCCACGAGCCGCCGATCATGCACATCGTGTACGGGACCGTCTGATTCGGACGGCTGGCGTACATGACGCGAACGCCGAGGGGCGAGAGGTCCTCGGTCACGGCCTGGATCTTGGCGAGCGCGTTGGCCTCGCTGCCGCCGTAGCCGGGGTACATCTCGTTGTGACGCGCGAGCGATGACTTGTTGATCGCCGAGTTGTCCGCGCCCTTGATCAGCACGCCGCCGTTGAAGTTGAGGAACACCGTATGCTTGCGCGGATACTCGTTCCCGGGCTTCTCGGCGTAGGCGTCGGTGGGGTACGGCGAGACCTGCTGGAGCCCGAGCGCGACATCCTTGTACTGCACGACCTCACCGATCTGGATGAGGTGGTCCGGCAGCTCGCTGGGCTTGTCGGGATCCGCAGAAGGTTGCGCGGCGAAGTTGTCGACGTCGCCGAGCAGGCTCAAGTCGGGCTGCGGGGGAGGCACCGCGATGTGCTGGCCGCGCTCCTCGATCACGATCTTCTGCATGTCGAGCTGGTGGACCTCGACGGCGTCACCCTCAAACGGGCTGAAGAGCTCATCCGGACCGTCAGGGCCGGCCGCGACTGCGGTCGCGCTCGTCAGCACGCCGAGACCGACAACCGTGATCGACGCGGTCAAAATTTTCGAAAGGCCCATGGAGTGCTTCGACATGCAGGTCCCCCTCCGGCGTCGAATGTCGCGGATCCACGCTCTCGTCGCCTCTTGTAGTTATGTCACATTTTCACGCGAGATGGGCGCCACAAATCCGACATCTTCGAGACCCGCGGCGTGACGAGGGAGGGGAACACGAAGACGCGAGTACGCCACACCAGCGGCTCCATGAATACGGCCGAGCCCGCGCCGTCGCCGAAGGTAGTTTCGCCAGGCTCTTCGTTCGACGTCAGAAAATTTAGTTTCTCAGAGGACATGCCTACCCTGGGTCCATGTCTCGCCCGATCGCCGCCCTAACGCCCTCTGCGAGCACACGATCGCGCCGTGTGCGCACACTCGGCCTCGCGCTGTCCCTCACCACGGCTGCTTGTTCAAACTCACACGTTACCCCTGCGCGATCTCGCAGCCACAACCCGACGGCGTACATGGATCAATTTTCGCCGATCGAGAGCCAACGCATCGCCGCAGCCCAGCGATACGTGGACGAGGCGGCGCGCGCGTACTCCCTCGACCCGACCCTGATCAACGGCGTGATCTGGGTCGAGAGCCGCTTTGATCCGCGCGCGCAGAGTCGAGGCGGCGCGCGCGGGCTCATGCAGCTGATGCCGGCGACCGGGCGCGAGCTGGCCAAGCGCATGGGCGAGCCCGCGCGGCTCGGCGATCCGGACTTCAACGTCCGCGCCGGGAGCTACTACCTCTACCGCATGCTGCAGCTGTTCAACGGCGACGTGAACCTGGCGCTGGCGGCGTACAACGCCGGACCGGGGACCATCAAGAAGCGAGTCTCCCGCGGCGAGCCGCTGCCCGAACGCAGCGTCGGCTACGTTCGGAAGGTTCGGGAGGCCCAGCGCCGGTTTCAGACGGCGTCGCGACGCGCGGCGCGCCCTGCTGGCGTCGCGCGTCGCGGCTGACCGCATCAGCGCTTCTTCATCTTGCCGGTCTTGACGAGGAACTCGTCGTAGGTGCCGTGGAACAGGTCCCAGCCGTCGGGGCCCTTGAGCTCGAGCACATGCGTGGCGACCTCGTTGATCAGCGCCTGGTCGTGGGTCACGAACAGGATCGTCCCGGGGAACTGCTGCATCGCCTCGGTCAGCGCGCGGATCGACTCGAGGTCGAAGTGGTTGGTCGGCTCGTCGAGCAGCAGCAGGTTGTCGCGCGTCAGCGTCAGCTTCGACATCAGCAGCCGCACGGTCTCGCCGCCGCTGAGCGCGGAGACCGGCTTGTCGGCGTCCGCCGCCGGGAACAGCATGCGCCCGAGCAGCCCGCGGATCTCCTCGACGGTCGCCTTCTCGTCCCACTGGTAGAGCCACTCGAAGGCGGTCTTGTTGGTGTCCCCGAGGCCCTCCTCGTGGTCCTGCGGCATGTAGCCGACGGTGACCTCGTGACCGAGCCGAACCTTGCCCCGGTCGGGCTCGTAGACGCCCGCGATGCACTTGAGCAGCGTGGTCTTGCCGATGCCGTTGGGGCCGACGACCGCGATCTTGCTGCCGCGGGTGATCGTCATGTTGATGTCGCTGAGCACGACCTCGTCTTCGAAGGACTTGCCGACGTGCTCGAGGTGGAGGACTAACTTGCCGCTCGTGGACTTCGGCTCGAAGCGGATGAACGGGCGCTGGATGTTCGAACGCTTGAGGTCGGTGAGCGAGATCTTCTCGATCGCGCGCCGGCGCGACTGCGCCTGGCTGGCCTTCTTGGCGTTCGCGCCGAAGCGCTGGATGAACTCCTTGAGCTCGGAGATCTTCTTCTGCTTGGTCGCGTTCTGCTTCTCCTGCGAGATCCGGTAGCGGATCTTCTGCCGGAGCATGTCGTCGTAGGCGCCCGTGTACGTGAAGATGTTCTCGTAGTCGACGTCGGCCGTGTGCGTGCAGACCTCGTTGAGGAAGTGACGATCGTGGCTGATGACGACCAGGACGCCCTGGTAGTTGTGGAGGAAGTCCTCGAGCCAGCGGATCGAGTCGATGTCGAGGTGGTTGGTCGGCTCGTCGAGCAGGAGGATGTCGGGGCGACCGAACAGCGCCTGCGCGAGCAGGACGCGCAGGCGCATGCCGCCGCCGAGCACCTGCAGCGGCTGGTCGTGAAACTCCTTCTCGATGCCGAGACCCTCGAGCAGCTGCTCGGCCTCGACCTCGGCCTCGTAGCCGTTCTCCTCCCCGATCGTGATCTCGAGCTCGCCGAGCTTCATGCCCACCGCGTCGGTCATGTCATCGATCTGCAGGAGCTTGTCCTTCTCCTGCATGGCCTGCCACAGGCGCGCGTTGCCCATGATCACGACGTCGAGGATGCGGTCCTCCTCGTGCTTGTAGTGATCCTGGTGGAGCACGCTGAGGCGGCTGCGCGGGGGCCTGTTGACGCTGCCCGTGTCAGGGTCGAGCTCGCCCGCGAGGATCTTCATGAAGGTCGACTTGCCGGCACCGTTGGCGCCCGTGAGGCCGTAGCGCTTCCCGGGGTCAAACGAGGTCGTGACGCTATCGAACAGGACCTTCCCGCCGTAGGACTTGGTGACTTCGGCTACCGTCAGCATCTGGGGGTACCTTCCTCGCCGCCGCGCCCACGCGCGGGGCCGGCGTTGCGACTTTCATGACGCGACTGGGGACGCGACGTTGGTGAATCGGGTTGGAGCTGGTCGCGGAGTCAGGGCGCGTTCGGGCCCGCGGACCGGGACATCGCGCCAGAGACCGCGCGCTGCGGTCCGACGCACGAGTGCTTGCCCTGGCTCGGTCGAGGTTGTTAACGTGGCCCTCGTGACCGGGCAACCGCTCCGCTGGGTGCTTGTGAGCATGCTCGTGGCAGGAGCCTGGGCGATTCCTCACGCCGCGCGCGCCTGCTCGTGCGCGGAGCGCCTCTCGCCGACGGACGCGCTCTCACGCGCGGACGTCGTGTTCGAAGGTCGCGTCATTCACGTCCCGACCCGCACGGACTTCGCGCGCGCGTTCGGGGGCGTCGTCACCTACGAATTTGAGGTTGAGCGCTACTGGAAGGGCGCCGTCGAGAGCAACGTCTCGGTCAACACGCCGTCGTCCGGCTCCGCCTGCGGGCGACGCTTTCGCGTCGGCGAGCGCTACCTCGTGTACGCCCAGGTCGACAGCCAGACCGGCGACATGATCGACACGATCTGCTCCCGCACGCGCGAGTCGGAGCGCGCGGATGAGGACTTCACGCGCTTGCCGACCGCGCGGCGCGTGTCGTCGACGCCCCCCGAGCGAGGGTCGTCACCGGATCGTGAAGCGCCCTACCTCGAGCCGCCGCCGCCGCCGCTCGACTTCCCCGCAGAGGATGATCCTCCGCCGGGCTGCCAGGTCGTCGACGATCAGACGCCCACGGCGCTCGCCGGGCTCGTGCTGCTGGGCCTCTTGAGCTCGCGTCGACGCGCGCGCTCGATCGCGACGTAGACGGAGTCGTGCGAGATCCCGCACGACGCGAGCGCGAGCGCGCGCGCGCCTGCTGCGATGGTTTTTCGGCATGCTCCGGACCAACGCGCGCGGTGCGGGAGACCACCGCCGTGTTACGAGAGGTGCCATGTCACTCGGTCTGTTCAACGTCCCGACCCCGAGCAACGAACCGGTCCGCAGCTACGCGCCGGAGAGCCCCGAGCGCGCGAGCATCAAGCAGGTCCTCCGCCGCCAGGCCTCGGAGGAGATCGAGGTGCCGCTGTGGATTGGCGGCGAGTGCGTGCGGACGGGGCGGACGGTGGCGATCACGATGCCCCACGACCACGGGCACAAGCTCGGCGAGTATCACCGCGCGAGCGCGGCGGACGTCGAGCGCGCGATCGCGGCCGCCGAGACGGCCAAGCCGGGCTGGGCGGCGCTGCCCTGGGAGCAGCGCGCGGCCGTGTTCCTGCGGGCGGCGAGCCTGCTCGCGGGGCCCTTTCGCGACGAGCTGAACGCCGCGACGATGCTCGGCCAGTCAAAGACGGTGCACCAGGCCGAGATCGACTCGGCCTGCGAGCTCATCGACTTCTGGCGCTTCAACCCCCACTACCTGACGCAGCTGTACCGCGACCAGCCGATCTCGACGCCGGGGACGTGGAACCGCCTCGAGTACCGCCCGCTCGACGGCTTCGTGTTCGCGATCACGCCGTTCAACTTCACGTCGATCGCCGGCAACCTGCCGACCGCGCCGGCGCTGTGCGGCAACACGGTGGTCTGGAAGCCCGCGTCGACTGCGGTCTACAGCGCGCACAAGATCATGGAGCTGCTGACCGCCGCCGGCCTGCCCCCCGGCGTCATCAACCTCGTGCCGGGGAGCGGCGCCGAGGTCGGCGACCCGGTGCTCGCGCACCCGAAGCTCGCGGGCGTGCACTTCACCGGGAGCACGGGTGTCTTTAAAGGCATGTGGCGAAAGATCGGCGAGGGCATCGATCGCTACACCGCCTACCCGCGCGTCGTCGGCGAGACCGGCGGCAAGGACTTCGTGTTCGCGCACCGGAGCGCGGAGGTCGACTCGCTGGCGAACTTCCTGCTGCGCGGCGCGTTCGAGTACCAGGGGCAGAAGTGCTCGGCGGCGTCGCGCGCCTACATCCCCGACAACCTGTGGCCGCGGCTGCGCGAGCGCCTCGCCGACGAGCTCGGCTCGATCACCGTGGGCGACGTGAGCGACTTCCGGAACTTCATGGGCGCGGTCATCGACGGGCGCAGCTACAGCAAGCTCAAGGGCGCGATCGACGAGGCCAAGGGCAAGGTCGGCGGCGAGATCGCCGAGGTCCTCGGCGGCGACTGTGACGACCGCGTGGGTTACTTCGTGCGCCCGACGGTGATCGTCTCGAACACGCCGAGCTCGCGCACCATGGTCGAGGAGCTGTTCGGACCGGTCCTGACGATCCACGTCTACAAGGCGGACGCCTACGCGGAGACCCTGGCGCTGTGCGATCGCACGAGCGAGTACGCCTTGACCGGGGCCGTGTTCGCGACGGATCGCGCGGCCATCACCCAGGCGACCGACGCGCTGCGCCACGCGGCGGGGAACTTCTACGTCAACGACAAGCCGACCGGCGCGGTCGTCGGGCAGCAGCCCTTCGGGGGCAGCCGCGCGAGCGGGACCAACGACAAGGCCGGCAGCATGCTGAACCTGATCCGCTGGATCTCGCCGCGCACGATCAAGGAGACCTTCACGCCGCTGAGCGGCTACCGCTACCCGTTCATGGACCAGGCCTAGCGGCCCCCGGTCCGGCGCGAATGTGCTCCCGGAGAAATAAGTCGTTGTCGAGCCGTTGAGGAGCACGATAGCCTTTGCGGGCTTCCACGCAGACCACCGAGAAGCACTGAGAAGGACGACCATGCGCAAGAACACAGCACTCCTCACCCTCATCGGCGCCGCCATCTCCCTGTCGATCGGGGCGTGCTCGGCCAAACCCGACGAGGCGACGTGCACGAAGCTCGGCGAGAAGTACTACGAGCTCGAGAAAGACAACGTGCCGGATCCGTCCCTCGCGGAGGGCGAGAAGGCTCGCTACACCGACGACTGCAAGGGCGGCAAGTACACCAAGGCGCAGACCGACTGCGCGCTCGGGGCGGCGGACGGCGCGGCCTTCGAGAAGTGCTTCGCGGGCGCCTGATCGACCCCTGAACCCGGGCGCGCGGCGTGACCGGCCGCCGCCCGCCACCTGGCCTCACCATGCGAGATCGAAGCACCCACGCGCTCCCTGGCCTCCTCTTGCTGCTGTGCGCCGCCGCGTTCACGCTCGGCGGCTGCGGCAATCACCCCGACCGCGCCCAGTGTGAGGCCTTCGCCGACCACTACATCGAGCTCGCGGTCAAGCAGTACGAGGATCCCGAGGACATCCGGGTGGCGCGCGAGACCGCGGAGGGCGCTCGCGGCCAGTTCGTCAATCACTGCGTCGACGCGGGCTCGACCCAGTCGCTCAATTGCGCGCTCGCGGCCACGAACCTCGAGACCTATCGCGAGTGCTTCCCGAAGCCCGCGAAGGACGAGGACGCGAAGAAGGCGGCGGAGGGCGGCGAGCCGGCCAAGCCGACGACGAAGCCCAAGCCCGCGCCCAAGAAGACTGCGGCGCCGGCGAAGCCACCCGCAGCGCCACCCGCAGCGCCATCAACAGCGCCATCAACAGCGCCGCCGGCGGACGCCAAGACCGGAGAGGCCGCTTCCAGCGAGAAGCCGGCCGCGGATCCCCCGACCTAGGGACGCGCCAGCGCGTCCGTACGTCGACCCGCTACGCGGGCGAGTGGGACGAGCGAGGCGCGTGGACGCGGACCGCCAGGCTCGCCTAGCGCCCGAGCAGGCGATCGACGAGCCCCTTGCCCTTGCGGGGTCCCACCGAGTCGCCGAACGAGGTCGCGAGCTGCTGCAGCAGATCGTGCTGCTCGCTCGAGAGCTTCTTCGGGACCGTGACGTCGACGTGGATGTGGTGATCGCCGCGTCCGCGACCGCCGAGCACCGGGATCCCCTTCCCGCGCCGCGTGATCACCTCGCCCGGCTGCGTGCCTGGCTCAATGGTCAGCTCGAAGTCCTCCTCGAGGGTCGGGATCGTGATGGCGCAGCCGAGCGCCGCCTGGAACATCGTGATCGTCGCCTTCGAGTGGATGTCGAACTCCTCGCGGATGAAGCGAGGATCCTCCTCGACGGCGATGACGACGTAGAGGTTGCCGGGCGGTCCGCCGAGCTCGCCGGGCTGCCCGCGTCGCGGGATGCGGAGCGTCTGGCCGTCGTCGACGCCGGCGGGGATGTTGATCTTGAGCGTGGTCTCGGTCTGCACGGTGCCGGTGCCAGAGCACTTCTGGCACGGCTTCGTGATGATGGTGCCGTTGCCGTGACAGCGCGGGCACGTCGTCTGCACGACGAAGAAGCCCTGTCGGTGCACGACTTGACCGTTGCCGCCGCACTGCGAGCAGGTCTCGGGGGAGGTGCCCGGCGCCGCGCCGCTGCCCTCGCACGTACCGCACGCGTCGCGTCGGGGCACCGTGATCTCGCGCTCGATCCCGGCGACCGCCTCGGCGAAGGGGATGCGAACGCGCATCTTGATGTCGGCGCCACGCCGCGGACCGCCGCGCCGACCGCCGCCGAAGCCGAGGTTGCCGAACAAGTCGCCGAACAGGTCGCCGAACCGGCTGAAGATCTCATCGGTCCCGTGGAAGCCGCTGAACCCGGCGCGAGACGGGCCCTCGTGACCGTACTGGTCATAGAGCTGGCGCTTCTGATCGTCGCTGAGGACCTCGAAGGCCTCGGCGGCCTCCTTGAATTGTTCCTCGGCGGAGGGATCGTCCGGGTTGCGATCGGGGTGGTACTTCAGCGCGAGTTTGCGATAGGCGCGCTTGATATCCGGAGCGGACGCTCCTCGTTCGACGCCGAGGACCTCGTAGTAATCACGTTTCGCGGGCACCGCGCGCGAAACCTAGTCACGACGAGGTTCCCTGTCAATCGTCGAGTTCGGGGTTTTTTCGCCGTTCTTCGCGCCATGGGACGCGTCCGGACCCACGACTTCGTCGCCGACTTCCAAAGGCGGCGTCTCGCTCATGAATTACTGGAGCACAGGTCGTGTGTGGTAGGTTTGGGGTGCCAGAGGACACAACACCCATGCTGAAGTCGCTCCGCTCCGTCTCCAAGGTCGTCGCTGTCTGCGCGCTCGTTGCGGTTCCGCTCTCCTGCGGCGATCCCGACGAGGTCATGCTCGAAGTTGATGAGCAGGGCGTTTGGGAGATGACGATGGAAGATGTCAGCGGCGACGAGGGGCTCGAGAACCTCGACGGCGCGCGGCTCGAAAAATATCTGCTCATGTTCACGCGCACGAGCGAGAACCTCGAGTCGCAAAACGTGCAGGGCCAGGTCATCGCGGCCACGTGCATCGACTCGGGTGGCGTCACCTCGTCCCCATCGGACAGCACCCCGTGTAACGGTGGCTACCGCTGTGACTGCTACAACTACAGCTACGGCGGCAACATCATGAACCTCAAGTGGGTCTCGTCGACCGTCGATCGCCCGGAGCCGGACACCGGCGATACCGAGGGCGGCGACATCAACGAGGCCTCGGTGCGCCTGACGGCCTTCGGTGAGGCGGCCGGCACGTATCAGTTCACGTCGCTCCCGCTCGGGCTGTTCGGCTGCCAGAACGAGAACTGCAAGTACGCCTTCCAGTCGGGCCGCGCGGAGTCGAAGTTCGTCTCGACGATGTGCAACGACACGTGCGAGGAGTAGCCACGGGACGCCCGACGTGACTCGACCCCGTCGGGCGTGTTGGGCTATGGTCTCCGTGGAAGTGCGTGGTTCGCTGGTGCGGCCCCCGGTCTTCAAAACCGGTGCGGGGTGCGAGGAGCACGCCGGGCAGGTTCGATTCCTGTGCACCTCCGTTCATCGAGTCGTACGTCGACTCGCGCCGTCAGCCTGATGCGCACCTAGACCGCGACGGACAACATGCTTGAACAGGGAACGGCAGCCGCTGCGTACGTAGGCGCTTCTGTCGTCCGCAGCTACCTGCTCGCGTCGCTCCCCTTCGTCGCGCTGGGCGGGGGGCTGTGGATCACGCTGGCGACACGCGGCGTGCAATTTCGCCGCCTCGGGCGCGCGCTCGCGACGGCCCGGAGCGGACGCGGCGTGCGACTCGCGGGGCTGCTCGCGGGCAGCGTCGGCGTCGGCAGCGTCGCCGCGGCCGCGCTCGCGCTCGAGGCCGCGGGACCCGGCGCGATCGCGTGGATGTGGATCGTCGCCATCCTCGGGATGGGCGTGAGCTGGGCCGAGGTGACCGTGAGCGCGCGCCTCCCCGGCTCGGAGGGCGCGGCGCCAGGTCCGATGACCGCCGCGCACGCGGGGCTCGGGCGGCTGGGCGGCGCGCTGGGGCTGCTGTACGCGCTCTCGCTGCTCACGTCGACGGTGGCCGTGGGCGCCGTGTTCCAGGCCGAGCAGACCGGGCAATGGATGCGCGAGCTTATGTCCGTGCGCCCCGAGATCACCGCGATCCTCCTCGCGCTGGCGACCGCGGGGCTCGTGCTGCTCTCGCCGACGCGCGCGCATCGCTGGGCGAGCCGCCTCGCGCTCCCACTCCTCGGGATCTACGTGCTCGGCGCGCTGATCGTGATCGGCGGCGCGGCGGGCGAGGCAGGCGCCGCGCTCTCGACCATCATCACCGAGGCGTTCTCGGCCGAGACCTTCGGCGCGGGGCTGCTGTCCGGCGGGCTCGTGGTGGTGCTGCAGACCGCGGTGCTCCGCTCGACCCTGGCCCACGAGGCGGGCCTCGGGACGCTCGCGATCGCGGCCACGGCGAGCGTCGACGAAGATGAACCAGAGGACACCCAGCGCCCGGCGCTGCTGGCGATGCTCGTGCCGGCGATCACGACGCTCGGGCTCGGCACGCTGACGGCGCTGGTCGTGATGCTCTCGGGCGCGAGCCAGCGTGAGCGCGCGGCCGAGCGCCTGTTTTTGCCGCTCGCGCAGCTCGAGCGCCACGAGATCACCGCGAGCGAGCTCGGCCAGGCCTTCACGCTCCCCGAGCACACGGCGCTGGCGAGCAAGCGACGCTACCGCATGGTGATGCGCGCGAACCCGCGGGGTCACAAGGTCGGGACGCTCGCCAACGACGAGCGCACCGTCGGCATGCCGGCCTGGGAGAACGCCGCCGCCGTCGACACGCTGTACTTCCGCCACAAGGACGAGCGCGGGCAGCACGAAGCCTTCGACGTCGCGGTGCCCTGCGAGCGCGTCGACACCGATCTGGCGGGCGTGCCGTGGATCGAGCTGACCCCGAAGGACCCGGAGCTCAACCTGCGCATCATGATGCGCGGGCGCGAGCTCGACGGCCCGTTCGTGCACCTCGGCGACGTCGAGTTCCCGGGCGTCGTGCTGCCCTCGGTGCGCCGCGGCGAGGCGGACACCGAGGGCGCGCAGGAGACCTTGACGCTGTTCGAAGAGCCGAAGTCGGAGGGCTCGCCGCACAACCCCTCGCTCCGGAGCCTCGTGACGCTCGGCTTCGCCGGCCCCTACGTGGTCGGGCCCGCGGGACAGGAGCGCCCGCCGTGGGGGCTGATCGCCGCCGAGGGCTTCTCGCCCGCGCCCGGCTCGCTCGCGCACCTCCGCTTCCTCTCGCCGGCGCGCGGGCTCGACGTCGGCTTCCTCAACCCGCGCGGCGAGCTCGAGCTGCCGGCGTGGGCGTTCTTGACCGCCGCGGACACGGCGATCGTCCGTCACCGCGAGGACCCGTCGCGCGACTTCCCGGTCCCCGTGACCTACGAGCTGCGCGAGGATCGCCTGCTGTTCACGAGCGTGGCGCCGGACTTCACGTTCGCGGACCTGCGGACGCTGACCGACTACGAGCCGCGGCCGTACCTGGTCGCCCCGCCCTACTCGATGACCGTCGAGGTCCACGAGGGCGCGCGGCTCCCCGTCGAGTACCGAGAGCGTCGAGCGCTGATCCCGGTGGATGACTACCAGGCGCCGCTCGCCGCAGGGCTGCGCCGCGCGAACCCGCGAGAGGTCCTCGCCACGCGCATGATCGGGCCGCTCGTCGATCACGACGGCGCCGGCGTGGTCGCGAGCGGCTTCCTGCGCGAGCTCCCGCGCCCGCTCGCGTGGCTCGTGGCGCTCTCCTTGCTCGGCATGGTCGCGCTGACGCTGCGCGCCTGGGCGCACCACGGCGCGGCGGCCTTCGCCTCCCTGCTCGGCAACAACGGCTGGGTGCGCGCCGTGTTCCTCGCCATGTTCGTGCTCCTGATCGCGATCGGCGCGAGCTACCCGCTGTACCACCTGATTCGCTGGATCGACGCGAGCCTCGCGCTCACCCTCCAGCTGCAGCTGGTGTTGTTGCTCTTGCTCACGCCGCACGTCTTCCGGGCCAGCCGCGACGCGTAGCCGCTGGCGGCGTCCCTTGTCGCCGCAACGTTGTTTCACCACGTAGGTTGCGAAAACCTCGTGATACTCGATAGCTTCGTTACCGATGAAGCGTCTGACCGTCTGTTCCGCCACGACGTTGTTGTTGCTCGCCGCCTGCGGCGAAGACGGGACCGGCGGGACCGAGAGCGCGTCAGCCACGTCGGGTGAGACCGTCGATCCGGACGAGTCCGAGAGCACGAACGACGCGTCGAGCACAGGCGTCGCCACCTCGGGCTCGGACTCCGAGACCGCGGGCATGGAGGATCCGCCCGAGCCGCTGCTCGCCCGCGGGGTCACGATGCCGCGCTTCGTCGCCGATCAGGGGGTCGCGGTCCCGATCGGGCTCGACGGCGTGGGTGTCGGCGGCGAGGGTCGCAACGCGCACCTCATCGCCAACCGCCGCATGCTGGTCCGCGGCTTCGCCGACGTGCTCGACGAGAGCGGCTGGACGCCGCGAGAGCTGCGGGCGACGCTGATCCTGAAGTACGCCGACGGCACCGAGGAGGCCGCCGACAAGACGGTGCTCGTCGAGAAGGACAGCGAAGAGAAGTACTACAACACGACCTTCAACTGGATCATCCCGGCCGAGCTGATCAAGTCGGGGATGCACTTCGAGGCCGCGCTGTACGAGACGACGCAGGAGCTCGCGGGCACCGACGAGCCGGACCCGGCGCCGATCTTCCCGATCGACGGCAAGAAGGCCTACGTCGGCGTCGAGGACAGCTACATGAAGCTGAAGGTCGCGCTCGTGCCGATCAAGCACGACCTCGATGGAAAGAACTGCGCCGACGCGCCCGACCTGAATGAGCAGGTCGTGCAGCGCCTCCACGACGAGCTGCTGATGCAGAACCCGGTCGACGAGGTGCTGCTCGAGGTGCTGCCGGAGTTCGTCTACACGAGCCCGATGACCTCCTTCAGCCCGCTGCTGAGCGCGCTGAGCCAGGCCCGCGCGGACTTCGGCGTCGGCCCCGAGGTCTACGTCTACGGCCTCACGGTCCCCTGCGACGGCGGCGCTGACGGGGTCGGCGGTCAGGCGATCGGCATCCCGCAGGCGCCGACCAAGAGCAACTCGCTGCAGCGCGTGGCCATGGGTCGCTTCTACGGCTCGCTGTCCTCGACCGCGGGCACCTTCGTGCACGAGGTCGGGCACACGCAGGGGCGCTTCCACATCCTCTGCAGCGGCGAGGAGGGCGGGCCCGACAACTCGTACCCCTACCCCGGCGGCGACATCGGCGTGTTCGGCTTCGGGATCCTCGACTTCGTGCTGCACCCGCCGACCAACCATGACTACATGACCTACTGCGGGCAGACCTGGGTCTCGGACTGGGGCTGGGAGAAGGTCTACCCGGTGATCCAGACGCTGAGCTCCTGGGACTTCGACGACGAGGGCGACGTGCCCGACGGCACGCTGCTCGTCGGCGCGCTGTACCCCGACGGCAGCGAGGAGTGGTGGACGGCGCCCGGCAACCTCGAGGGCGAGGTCACGAGCGCGGTCCACAGCCTCGAGCTGCACGCGGGCGAGAGCGTGCTCGTGGCGCCGGTGAGCTACTCCAAGCGACCCCACGACGAGACCTACAACGTCATCGCCGAGCTCCCGGTCTCGCTCGACGCGGTCAGCGCGATCGAGCGCGTCGGCGAGGGCGGCGCGCGCTTCCCCGTCGCGGTCCCGTCGATCAAGCGCATCGCGGCCGAGCCGCAGTAGCCGCGCGACGCGATCGAGATGTCTCGAGGGTCAGATACCCGAGACGTCGTCGTGCTTCTTGATCGCGTAGGCGAGCGTCAGCTTGCCGCGCGCGAGCCCCTCGAGCGCGACGCTCCAGCGCACGAAGCCCTCCTCGTCCGGCGCCTGCTGCTCCGAGGTCTTCGCGCTGTCGACCGCGACCTTGACCTTCTCGATCTCGGAGACGGGCACGCGCTCGATCACCGCGAGCCGCCGCGCCGCCGCGCCCAGGTTGCTCAGTCGCAGCTCGACCGTGTAGTGGGTCGTCGTCCACGAGCTGAGCACGCGGGCCTGCTCGACCGAGCGCTCGACCGAGCGCTGCACCCGGAGCGCGCCGTCCGGCCCCCAGCCGAGCTCGAAGCGCTCGCCGGACGCGATGAAGTTCACCTTGGTCCGCCCGGTGAAGCCGCCGTCGCGGATGAGGTCCACCGGGCCCGCGAGGATCGGCAGGCGCGCGCGGTTGGCCTGCACGCTCTTGAGCAGCGCCGCCGCGGTCAGCTCCGCCATGACGACGTGTTCGAAGCGCGCGCGCGTCGTGAACGCGAACAGCTCGGCGCGGTGCGGACGCCCGTCGCTCGGCACCGTGACGCGCCCCGGGGCCCGCAGCTCGAGCGCCTCGCCGCCGTCGTCGATGCCCGGCATGTCGCGCGCGCGCCCGCCCTGCGCCCCGCCGACGCCGGTGGTCTGGACCTCCTGCTGGCGCACCTGGACCTCGATGTGGTCGCTGCGGCGCGTCGCCTCGAGCACGTCGTCGACGAGCCGAGGTGGTTCTGTTCCGAGGGACAGGCGCTCGGTCGACAGCGTCAGCTCGACGTCGCGCCAGTCCTCGCCCGTGTTCTGCCACACGCAGCCCTCGACGACGAAGCGCAGCGCGGCCTCGTCGCCCTCGCTGGTCTCCAGCTCCGCGCGGTGATGCGGGCGCCAGCACGCGCACGGGACGATGTAGTCGAGGCGGAGCTCGTGGCGGCCCGCGCGGGCCGCGAAGACCTCGATGATGAGCTCGGCCGCGACGTGATCGCGCGGCGTCGCGGCGCCCTGCATGCGCGCGTCGAGACGGCGCAGCTCCTCGCTGCGCTCCCGCTGCGACTCCTCGAGCTCGCGCCGGCGCTCCCGCAGCGCGCGCTCGCGCTCGGCGAACTCGCCCAGGTAGGCGACCCAGCGCTCGCGATCCACCGCGCCCCAGGCGAGGTCGCCGGCGAGCTCCGAAAGCGTCCGCGCCGCGGCTTTCTCGACGCCCTCGAGCTGTCGCGTGACGCGATCGAGCGTCGCCTCGTCCTCGCGCAGCTGGACCCGCAGGCGCTCACGCGCCGCGCTCAGCTCGGCGGTCTGGGGCGTGCGCTCCTGCTCGCGCGCGACCAGCTTGCGCTGGATCCGGACGTCGCTGACGCGCGGCCGCGCGCCGTCGACCGGCGCGAGCGAGTCGAGCGCCCCGCACAGCGTCTTGTCGGACAGCACCGGCGCGACGCCGCGAACGCGGAGGCGCGACGGGCCTGCGGGGAGCTCGAGCGTCGCGCGCCGGAGCACGTGCGCGCGGTCCTCGAGCGCGGTCACGGCGACCACGGGCGCGTCGATCTCGACCGGCGCTTCGAACATGTCCTTGGAGGCATTCATAGGAAGTTCTCCCGGCGCGGCCCGCCGCGTCACGGCTACCGCTCCCTCCGGTTGCCGCCGACAAGCTCGCGGCGCGACGAGATCCGCACGACGTAGCGCGCCTTGAGCGTCAGCGTGTCCCCGGCCGGGACGCGGACGCTCCAGCGGTGGCCGCCGCGCAGCTTGTGCTCCTCGGGCTCATAGCTTCGCCACGGCGGCGTCGCCTCCGCGACCTCGACGACGACCTCGTCGTCGCCCTCGCGCGTGACGGGCACGCGCTCGCGGACCTCGATCGCGACCTCGCTCCCGGTGCGGTTGGCGAGCTCGATCTCGATCGCGTGGCGCAGCAGCAGCGCGCCGCCCATGAGCCCGGCGGTCTCCTCGGCGAAGCGAGTGTTGCGCGCGACCTTGATCGCCTGCACGACGCCGAGCCCGAACTCCAGCTCGCCCCGCGGCGCGCAGGTCCGCAGATCCGTGCTCAGCAGGAAGTCGCCGTCCTGGTAGATGTCAGCCGGACCGGCGAGCAGCGGCACCTCGAGCGGGTTGCGGAGCGTGACGCGACGGAACACGTCGTTGCTGACGCGCGGGACCACCACGTGGAAGGGCTTCGCCGCGATGTCCTCGGTGAGCAGCGGGACGCCGTGGTAGGCGCCGTCGCTGAGGATCTCGACGCGCCCCTCGGCCCGGTAGATGTAGTCGAAGCCGCCCAGCTCCTGGGGCGCGAGCGGCTTGTGCCGGGCTGGCAGCGGGCTGCGCTCGACGCCGGCCGCCTGGGTCTCGGCGGCGTCGATCAGCGCGACGACGTGGCGCTCGTACGAGCGCTCGCGCACCCACACAAGCTCGCGGTAGCGCTCGTGACGCTCGAGGCGCACGAGCGCGCCGCGCGTGGACTCGCTCGGCGTCGGCATGCGCAGGTCGCCGTAGCTGAGCCAGTCGTCGCCCGGATCGCTCGAGGGCGGCGGCGGGGTCGAGCGCGCGAGCGGCTGCCCTGGCGCGGACGGTCGCGGCGCGGACGGAGGCCTCGCGGCGCCGGTCGCCACGCGCCTGGCCTTCGCGGCAGGTGGAGGTGGAGCCGCTCGCGACACGCCGCCGCCGCCTCCTCCGAACAGCCCGCCGAAGCCGCTCGACTTCTTGGACTCGGGCGCGAGCATCGCTGCGGGCATCGCCATGTCACGCGCCCTCGCCTCGGCCTCCGACCGCAGCCGCGCCTCGGCCTCCGCCTGCCGGATCGCGTCCTGCAGCGTCACGCCCGGGGGCAGCCCGCCGGCCAGGGTCATCGACTGCTGCGCGGGCATCGGCGCGCCCGCCAGCGGCGGCGGCGGCGGCGGCGGTCCGCTCGGGACCGCCGGCTTCGCAGGCTTGGCCTCAGAGACAGGTTTAACGGGCGCGTGGTCCCGGGTGAAGCGGTTGTAGTCGGCGAACAGCTCCGCCGCGCCCGCGGGCGGCTGTCGCCAACCGCGGGCCGACTCCGAAGGCTGCCGACGCCCGACGCGGATGCTCTTGAGTTCGGGCAGCTCGGTCCACCGCTGACAGTCGGCGGTCGAGAGCTCGAGCGCGACGCCGCGCCAGTCCTCGCCGGTGCGCTGCGCGACCACGGCGCGCACGGCCAGGCGCCCGCGCGTCTGCCCGCGATCGAGCGTGATCGTGTAGGAGGGGGACCAGCGCGCGCCCGGCACCCGGTACTCGACCACGAGCCTCGCGTCCGCCGTGATCGCGCCCGCGAGCGTCAGCTGGGCGGCCTTGCGGAGCTCGTGCGCCTGCGGGGCGCGCTCGCTCGTGGCCTCGCGGTCGCGGGCCTCGAGCGTCGCCAGCTCCTGCCTCGCGAGACGCGTCGCCTCGTGCGCGCGCGCGAGCTCGCGGTCGAGCTCCTCCAGCGCGCCGTCGCGAAAGTCGAGCCACGCGAGCCGGGCCTCGAACGGGATCGGCGGCGGCGGCCGACCGCGCTCGCCCTGCCCTCGCGGCCCTCCTGTCACATCAGACAGGCGCGCGCGCTGGGCCTCGAGGTGCGCCCGGCGGTCCTCGAGCTGCGCGAGGCGCCGTCTCGCGGCGCGCAGCGCCGCGGGCTCGACCGGCAGCAGCGGCGTCTCGCTGCGATCGTGGGTGAGCGTGACGCGGAGGTCGCGGACCACGAGCTCGCGCGCGCCGTCGACCCGCGCGCGCACGCTGCTGTCGTCGAGGCTGAGCGGCAGGCCGCCGACGCGCACCACGCCGTCGCCGGGCAGCGCGGCGGGCAGCTGCGCGACGCGCTCGACGAGCGCGCCGGCGCGGTAGACCGTGACGAGATCAATTCGGGATGTGAGGAGGGGCGCGGCCATCGTCGTGCGGTGACGCGGGCGCGCGCTGGACTACCCAGCGAGCGCGCCCGGGTCGGCGAGTCACTCGCGCCGCGGCAGCGACGCGCCGCCATGGTACCCCGCCGCCCGCGCACGCGAGCGCGCCCGCGACGGCGACCGAGCGACAAACGGACCGCAAAAACAGCTCGCGGCGCGCGGGGCCGCGCGAGGCGGGCGACCCCGACCACGCGGCCGCGCGCGCCGCCTGGCGCGACCCGTCTACCCGACGGTGATCTTGATCTCCCGCGGCCGCGCGCGCTTGAGCTTCGGCAGCGACAGCCGCAGCACGCCGCCGCTCAGCGTCGCGTCGATGCTCGCCGCGTCGATCGTCTCGGGCAGCTGGAACACGCGCCGCAGCAGCGCGGCGGGCTCCTTCCCGACCGCGGCGCGCAGCGCCTCGAGCCGGAGCTCGTCCTCTTCGAAGCGGACGCTCAGCCCGTCAGGCGCGACGCCCGGCAGATCGGCGAGCACGAGGAACTCATCCTCGCTCTCGAAGATGTCGACGGGCGGCGTGAGCACGGCGAGGTCCTTGGTCGGCTCGCTCGCGGGCGAGGCGGGCGCGCGCTCCTGGGATCGTGATGCCTGCAGCATGGGAATTCTCTCCTGTCTCTTAAAACCTGTTCTTGAAATCCTGGGGCCGCGCCGCGCTCAGCCGGCGTTGACCGAGATCACGCGCGGGCGCGCCTCGGCGCTGCGCGGCATGGTGACGGTGAGCACGCCGTGCTTGAGCGACGCGCTGACGTGGTCGGCGTCGATCTTCGCCGGGAGGTCGACCGTGCGCGTGAACTTGTACGCGCCGCGCTCCTTGCGGTGCGCCGTGAAGCCCTTCGGCGTCTCGACGGCGCGCGCCCCCGAGATCGTCAGCGAGCCGCTCGTCGCGGTCAGCTTCAGCTCCGACTCGCTCAGCCCAGGCACGAGCGCGCGCAGCTCGAAGCCGTCGCTCGTCTCGTCGAGCGACATCCGCGGCCAGCGGCCCTCGGCTCCGCGGGCGCGGGCGCCCGGGTGCTGCACGATCGCGCGGTCGATGTGGCGGCGGACCTCGTCCAGCACGCGCAGAGGGTCGGTGAATTCCATCCAGTAGTTGACCATGGGACGTATCTCCGGTGTTGCGGCGTGGTCGATCAGACCTCTCGATCGGATCCGCGACCGCGTCAGCTGTGACGCCCGGCGTCGACCGATCGAGGCGACGGGCTAGGCCCGCTAGGCCGCCGCCGAAGTCCATCGCGCCGCTGGCGTGGGTTGGTGCCGTCAAGCTGTGTTCGCGCTGCCGGGTGTCAAGCCCGGCGCGAGAAGTTGTCCGCGAGGTTATCCGCGAGGTCCTCCGCGAGGTCCTCCGCGAGGTCCTCCACGAGGTCCTCCGCGAGCTCCTCCGCGAGTTCCTTCGCGCGAGGCCGACGCGCCCGCCCCCGCGCGCCCGCGCGCGTCACCACGAGATCCGCAGGCCGAGCGAGGGGATGATCGGCAGCCCGCTGGTCGCCGCGCGCTGCGTGAAGTCGAAGTTGTAGTTCCAGGCCTCGACGTTCTGTCGGTTGTAGATGTTCTGGATGTCGAGGTAGAGGTTGAACATCGCGCGCCGCAGGATCCAGCGCTTGTCGACGCGGATGTCGAGCTGGTGGAACGCGGGCAGGCGGCCGCTGTTGGTCGCGCCGAGCAGCGGCAGGTAGCCGCCGTCCTCCGCGTCGTAGACGCCGTCGGTCACCGGCGTGAACGGGTTGCCGCTCACCAAGCGGAAGCGCGCGCCGATCTGCCAGTCGCGCGGGAGCTTGTAGACGCCGAGCAGCGTCAGGATGTGCGGCTGGTCGAAGGAGAAGTTGCGGTACGGCCCGCCCGGGTCCGGCTGCTCGAGGCTCTTCGAGAGCGTGTAGCTGACCCAGCCGAACAGGCGGTCGGTCAGGTTCTTGCGGAACAGCAGCTCCATGCCGAAGATCTGCCCGTACCCGCGGTTCTGCCAGTTCTCGATGCGGAAGCCCGTGTCGTCGTCGCGCAGCAGCGCGCTCGAGCTCTCGATGCGGTCCCAGACGTGCTTGTAGAAGCCCGTGACCTCGAGGCTCATCGCGAACGGCAGCTCCTGCGCGACGCCGACGCTGGTGTGGACCGAGCGCTCGAGCCCGAGCTCGGGGTTGCCCCACACCGGGGCGAACTGCGTGATCTCGGGCGACTGCGTGAACATGCCGACGCCGCCCTTGATCGAGGTGCGCTCGGCGACCTGCCACGAGAAGCGCAGGCGCGGGTCGACTGCGGTCTTGTTAAAGGTGAGCCCGAAGTACTGCGCGCGCGCGCCGGGCAGCAGCGTGAAGCGCTCGCCGAGGCCGATCGTCGCCGTCAGGTACAGCGCGGGGTAGACGTAGACGCCGTTGAAGTTGGCGAGGTTCGTGATGTCGGTGCTGCCGAGCCCGCCGCCGGCCGGGAAGCTCGGCGCGCTCGCGGCCACGTCGTAGCTGCCGATGATCGTCTCGGTGCCGACGCGGATCGACGCGCGCCGCGTCAGCCAGCGCGTCATCTCGGCGCGAAACGAGAGGTCGTGGTTGGTCAGCGCGAAGTTGAACAGGTTGCCGAAGTTCCCGTCGGCGACCTGGTAGCGGTACGAGGGCGTGATCAGGAACTCCCAGGGGCCGTCCTGCTTGCGGTAGACGAGGTCGGCGCGGTGGAACGCGATGCCGGTGCCCGCCTGGTTGCGCTCGTCGACCTCCTCGTCGTTGGCCGACTGCGTCACCAGCTCGACGCCGTCGTCGGAGCCGAACACGCGCACCGAGAACTCGCCGCCGCCGAGCGGGTAGTCGAACAGCCCCTGGTAGTCCCAGTAGCGCGGCGCCTGCACGAGCCCGAGCCCGGCGTCCTCGGGCACCACCGCGGGCAGCAGCGCGTCGATGTAGCTGCGGCGCGCGCTGACGGCCCACGAGCCCTTGCCGACCGGCCCCTCGAGCAGCGCGCCGATGTCGAAGACGTCCGCGTCGACGTAGCCGTGGAAGCCGTCGCGTCGGCCCTTGCGCGGCGCGACGTTGATGACGCCGCCGATCGCGTCGCCGTACCGGCTGTCGAAGTTACCGGGGATGTAGTCGATCTGCGCGAGGATGTCCGAGTTGAACACGCTCGAGATGGCGCCGAAGTGGAACAGCTGCGGGATCCGGTGGTAGCCGAGGTACGTGTTCGAGTCGGCCGGCGCGGCGCCGCGGATCACGAGCAGGCCGACGCCGAAGGGCGCGCGCGCGATGCCGGGGAAGTTCTGGATCGACTTGAGCGCGTCGCCCTGCGTGCCGGGCAGGTTGTTGATCTCCTCGACGGAGATCGAGCGGCGCACGACCTCCTCGGGCTCGCCGCGCGTCGAGGTCACCGTCGTCCGGTACGGGTTGGTGACGAGGCGCTTCTGGAAGTACTGCAGCTCGAGGCGCTCGCCCGCCTTCAGCTCCTCGACGTAGTCGAGCCGTTCGAAGCCCTGCGCGAGCACGACGACGCGCACGTGACCGTCGGGCACGCCGCGCAGCTCGAACGCGCCGTCGTCGTCGGTGTAGACGCGCACGCTCCACGCCGGCTCGCCCTCGTCGTCGTTGTAGGTCTTGCGCCGGATCTGCCCGAGCGGGAGCTCCGGCGGCGCGGGCACGACGAGCACCGCCGCGCCGACGACGGGCGCGCGGCGGCCGGCCTCGACGACCTTCCCCGAGAGCCGCACGGGGCCGCGCTGGTCTGGCCCGGGACCGGCTCCCTCGCCGCCCGCGTCCGCGTCGCCCCCTTCCGCGTTTTGAGACCCCTCGCCGCCCGCGCCTTCCTCCGACGTGTCCTTTGTCACAGGTGGAGGCTCTGGCGCCGCGATGTCGATCGCCACCGACATGACGAGCTCGACGGGCTGACCGCGATAGGTCGCGGGCTCATAGCGGAGCTTGGCGACCGCGTCGAGCGCGAGCGCGTCGAGCTCGGGGTGCAGCGGCTGCGTGACCTCGAGCTCCTTCGGGACGCCGTCGACGCCGACGACGAACTTGACGATCACGCGCCCCTCGGGACGCGCCGCGTCCTCTAGCAGCGCGTCGGGGTAGGTGATCTGCGCGCTGTTCTTGAGTACAGGCTGGACCAGCTCGCCCTGATCCGGCGCCGCGCCGGCGACGGACCCGGGACCGAGCGCGAGCGCTGCGACGAGCGCGAGGCGGCGCCACGACGGGCGCGCTCCCCTGGCTCCCTGCTCCCACGCGCGGCCTCGGAACACGACGGGCGACAGCATCGCTCAACCCGGGCCCTCGAGGCCAGAGGTTCATTATCGAGCGAACGCGCGCGGGCGTTCCGGCCGCGCGCGACGCTCGGCTCCGCGCCGATGAGCGCGCGCGCGAATGCCGAGGGTGAAAGCCCTCCACCCCGCTCGCGCGTTCGTAAGAGGGAGCCTCGTGGTTCGCAAAGGAGCACCTGACAGATCCGCTGATCCACCTGGGATCATGGTCTCGTTGTCCGATACCAGGCATGAGGAGGGTCGTGCGCGGTTCGAACGAGCGAGTCGCTCGCGCGCGCCGTCGCCTGGGTCGCGTGCTCCTGCGCGCTCGCGCCTCGGTGCTACACTGCCTCTTTTGACGCGGCGTGATCGCGGCGTCTCGAAACTCTCGCACGACGGTTAACGGTTCGATGCGCTCGATTAGCTGGCTGCACTTTACCGATCTTCACCTCGGCTCGGGGTCCGACTCCTGGCTCTGGCCAGGGGTCAAGGACATCGTGTTTCAAGATCTGAAGCAGCTGCACGATCGCTGCGGCCCGTGGGATCTCGTGCTCGCGACCGGCGACATCGTGCAGCGCGGCGGGAGCGAGGGCTACGATCGCTTCAACGACACGATGACGGAGCTGTGGGCGCTGCTCGCTCGACTCGGCTCGCGCCCGGCGCTGCTCGTGGTGCCCGGCAACCACGACCTCTCGCGCCCCGACTCGCGCCGGCCGGAGACGCTGCTGCTGCGCCGCTGGGCCGAGTACCCCGAGGTCCAGGATCAATTCTGGAGCGACGCGGAGTCGCCCTACCGCGAGCTCGTGGGCGAGGCCTTCGGCAACTTCACGAACTGGTGGGACCGCCACCCCTTCCCGCGGCTCAAGAGCCACCTCCCGGGGCTGCTGCCCGGCGACTTCTCGGCGGTGCTCACCAAGGACGAGCTCAAGCTCGGCGTCATCGGCCTCAACAGCGGCTTCCTGCAGCTCAGCGGCGGGGACTACGAGGGCAAGCTCGCGGTCGACGTGCGCCAGTTCCACGCGGTCTGCGGCGGCGACGGCCCGGCCTGGGCGCGCCAGCAGCACCTCAACCTGCTGCTCACCCACCACCCGCCGAACTGGCTGTCCAAGGCGGCGCGTGAGCACCTCGACGGCGAGATCGCGCCGCCCGGCCGCTTCGTCGCGCACCTGTTCGGGCACATGCACGAGCACAACCTGACGACCGTGTCGATCGGCGCGAGCGGACCGCGTCGCGCGATCCAGGGCTGCTCGCTCTTCGGCCTCGAGCACTACGGCGACAAGTCCAAGGTTGAGCGCAGCCACGGCTACGCCGCCGGGCGCATCGACATCCAGGACGACGGCGCGGCGACGCTGCGCCTGTGGCCGCGCGTGGCTCGGCGCGCCGCCGCGGGTCACTGGCGCGTGATCCAGGACCTCGACAACTACGACCTCGAGGACGACCACGGCACGCGCCCCGAGCCGATCACGCTCGTGCGCCCGCCGCCCGCGCCCGCGCCACCGCCCGCGCCGCCGGTGCGCATCACGACCGCGAGCTCGTCGGGCGTGATCGACGACGACCCGCGCGAGTCGAGCGGCGACGCGAGCGTGACGTCGACGCCGGACTTCCCGATGACGGGACCGCCCGAGGACGCGCTCGACAGCTCGACCGGGCACGCGCAGTCGCTGAGCTCGCAGTACACCTCGGACAACTCCGGCTTCTTCACCATCGAGTCGCGCATCCAGCCGCCGGGCGCCCCGTTCAACCGCCACTGGCACATCCACCGCCAGGAGGAGGAGCAGACCGCGCTCAACTACCTCGACCAGCCCGGCGCGCCCGTCGTGCTGTGGGGGCCGGAGAAGTTCGGCAAGACGTGGATGTCGAACTACCTGACGGAGTGCGTGCACCAGCAGGACGCGGGCCGCTGCAAGGTGATCGCGATCAACCTCGACACCTTCGACCACGCGTCGCGCCAGGACTACAACAACTTCATCCAGGAGCTCGCGCTGCAGATCGTGTTCTCGACCGGCGGCAACGAGGACTGGGTGCTCGACCTCTGGAAGATGCGCGGCAGCGTGAGCCAGAAGCTCGGGCGCCTGATGACGCGGCACATCCTCCCGCTCGCCGAGACGCGCCTGATCCTCGCGCTCGATCGCGTCGACGCGGTCTGGGGCCTGCCGTTCAAGGACGACTGCTTCGGCATGCTGCGCGCGTGGGCCCAGGACCCGCGCATGGCCAAGCTGCGGCTCGTGCTCGCGATCTCGACGACCCCGAGCCGGCTCATCGATCGCCCGACGCAGTCGCCGTTTAACCTGACCCCGCCGCTCGTGCTCGGCGACTTCACCTTGGGGCAGGTGCGCGCGCTCGCGGCCGCCTACGGCCTGAACTGGACCGACTCCGACTTCGAGGAGATCATGGAGCTCGTCGGCGGTCACCCGTACCTCGTGCGCCACGTGATGCACCGCTCGGTGCTCACCGGCGGCACGCCGGCGCGCGAGCTGATCAGCGAGAGCACGAGCCTCTTCGACGACTTCCTGCAGCGCTACACGCGTCGCCTGCACGCGCAGCCCGAGCTGCTCAAGGGCATGCGCAGCCTGCAGAGCGAGAGCGCGTCGCGGCTCGAGCCTGAGGTCTCGATCCGCCTCGAGAGCGCCGGCCTGGCCGTGGAGGAGGAGCCGGGGCAATTCCGCCTGCGCTACCGACTCTACGAGCGGCTGCGCGTATGAGCGCCGCGCCTCAGCCCCACTATCAGGTCGGCGGCGCGCTCCAGGCCGGCGCGCTGTACGTCGAGCGCGCGGCCGACCGCGAGCTGATCCAGACGCTCAAGCAGGACGACTTCTGCTACGTCCTCGGCCCGCGGCAGATCGGCAAGTCGAGCCTGCGGCTGCGCGCGGTCGCGGGGCTGCGCGAGGTCGGGGTCCGCAGCGTCGCGATCGACCTCTCCGCGATCGGCATCGAGGTCACGCAGGACGACTGGTACTTCTCGATCGCGTTCGAGATCGCGGAGGGGCTCGGGCTGCCGGAGCCCGACGTGTTCTGGCACAAGCACCGCCAGCTCTCGGCGGTCCACCGCTGGTACCGCTGGATCCGCAACGAGCTGCTCGCGCTCACGCGCGACCCGATCGTCGTGTTCATCGACGAGGTCGACTCCGTGCTCGCGCTCTCGTTCCCGACCGACGACTTCTTCGCGTCGATCCGCGCCGCCTACAACCTGCGGGCCGACGACGCGGCCTACCAGCGCCTGAGCTTCTGCTTGCTCGGGGTCGCGGCGCCCGGCGACCTGATCCAGAACCCGGTGCGCACGCCCTTCAACATCGGCCGCGGGATCCGCCTCGACGACTTCTCGCGCGCCGAGATGGACGCCTTCGGCCCCGGGCTCGCGCCGGCCGGCGGCGACACGGAGCGCCTGCTCGACGCGGTCTACGCCTGGTCGAGCGGACACCCGTACATGACGCAGCGGCTGTGCGACGAGATCCTGCGGCGCGGGCTCGCGCCCGGGGAGTCCGAGGAGGCGCTGGTCGACGACATCGCGCACGTGCTGTTCATCCGCAGCGGCCGCACGGGCGATCAGAACCTGCAGTACGCGGAGAAGCGCCTCGACTCGCACGCCTCGCGCCCGCGCGTGCGCCAGATGCTGCACCTCTACCGCCGCCTGCTCGACGGCGACGAGGTCCCGGCCGAGCCGAACAACGTGCTGCAGACCGAGCTGCGCCTGATGGGCATCGCGACGGAGGTGGTGCGCGACGGCGAGGCGCTGCTGCGCACGCGCAACCTGATCTTCGCGCAGGTCTACGACCACGCGTGGCTGCGCCAGAAGACCAAGAGCTTCCGCCTCTCCGAGCTCGTCGAGCGCTGGTCGTCGTCGGGCAAGAACGACGACTACGTGCTCCGCGGGCAGGCGCTGCAGGACGCGCTCGACTGGTCGCGCGGGCGCGGCGACCTGACGCTCGACGAGCACGAGTACATCCTCGCGGGCGTCGAGTTCGCGCGCCGCGAGGCGGAGCACCGCAGCCTCACCTCGGACGCGCTGCGCCGCCAGGAGAAGTCTCGCCGCGCGCTGCTCGAGGAGCAGCGGCGCACCGAGGAGGAGCGCTACCGCGGCGACCTCGAGCGCGAGCGACGAGAGCGCGCGGAGGACAGCGCCTACTCGCAGCGCCGGCTCGTCTCGCTGCTCTCGGTCGTCGTCCTCGGGCTCGGCGCGATCCTCGTGTCGTTCGGGCCGCTGTCGCTCACGGTCGCGAGCCTGCGGACCGAGCTCTCCGACGCCAAGCGCCTCTACCAGCAGGACGTGATCGACCTGCGCGACGAGATGGCCGCCGCCGAGGCGCTCGTGCTCGCGCGCCAACCCAGCCGCGAGGTCGACGCGCTGGTCTCCGCGATCAAGGCGGCCAGCGGCCGCGACCTGCACGAGCGCCCGAAGATCATGCAGGCGCTCGTCGCCGCCGTGGCGACGCCGCAGCCCGAGCCGCTGATCCTGCGTCACCCGCAGCGCGTGCACTCGCTCGAGTTCTCGAGCGACGGCAGCCTGCTGCTCACGGCCTGCGACGACAAGCTCGCGCGCCTGTGGGACACCGCCTCGGGCGAGCCGCTGCAGGAGATCAGCGGCCACCGTCGCCCCGTGCGCTGGGCGATGTTCTCGCCCGATCAGCGACATGTCTTAACGGTCAGTGACGATCACACCTCGCGGCTGTGGGAGCTGCACACGGGGATCCCGATCGCGATCTTCCGCGGGCAGCCGACCGGCAACCGCCGCGCCGTGTTCTCGCGCAACCTCGACCGCCTGCTGACGATCAGCGCGGGCGGCGAGCCGCAGCTGTGGGACCCGGACACCGAGACCCTGATCGCGCGCCTCGACCACCCGCGCGGCGAGGTCCTCGACGTCGCGCTCTCGGCCGACGGCGAGCTGATCGCGACCGGCCACGCCGACGGCGCGCTGCGGCTGTGGCACGGCCGCACCGGCGCGCTGCTGCGCACGCTCACGACGCCCGGCGCCCCGCAGCCGCTCGTCTCGGTCGCGTTCACGCCCGACAGCGAGCGACTGCTGACGGTCTACGGCACGAAGGACGCGACCGCGCGACTGTGGGACACCGGCGGCGGCGACGTGCTCACGGACTTCTCGCGCGAGGGCGGCGCGGTCACGCACGCGCGGCTCTCGGCGACCGGGCGCCTCGTCATCACGCTCGACGCGCACGGCGAGGCGCAGCTGTGGAGCAGCGACGACGGCTCCTTGATGAGCCGCTTCACCAAGCACTCGAGCGCGCTCACGGGCACCGCGTTCTCCAGCGACGACGCGCGCGTGGTCACCTACGGCCGCGACGGCACGGCGCGCGTGTGGAACACGTCGCGCGGCGAGCTCGTCTCGACGATCCTCGGCCACACCGGCCCGATCGTCATCGCGCGCTTCAGCCCCGACGGCATGCGGCTCGTGACGGCGAGCGAGGACGGCACCGTGCGCCTGTCAAACGCGCTCAACGGCGCGCTCGTGGCCCCCCTCGAGGGGCACACCGGCGTCGTCCAGGACGTCCGCTTCTCCCCCGACGGCAGCCACCTGGCGACGATCGGCGAGGGTCGCGAGGTGCGGCTGTGGAGCACCGCGGTCGTCAACCCGCTGCCCGTGCTCGCGGGTCACACGGGGGCGCTCCGGCTCGCGCGGTTCTCCCCGGACGGCACGCGGATCATCACCGCCGGCGAGGACCGCATGGCGCGGCTCTGGGACGCCAAGACCTACACGAACATCGCGACCCTGTCGGCGCACGGCGGGCCGATCTCGGCGGTCGTGTTCCCGACGAGCGAGGCGTCCGTCGGCAGCGATCGATTCCTCACGATGGCCGACGGCGACCCCGTGGTGCACGTGTGGAGCAGCCGCCAGGGCGAGGCGGTCTCGTCGATCCCGATCGAGGCCGACACCTCGATCCAGGCGGCCGCGTTCAGCTTCGACGGCGCGGAGATCCTGACGACGCGGCGCGACGGCCTCACCGAGCGCTGGGACGTCGAGACGGGCGTGAGGTCGCCGGCGGCCCCCTGCCGCGCGCGCGCGCAGCCCGTGCACATCGCCGTGTACTCCAGCGACGGGCGCTACCTGCTGACCGCGGGGCGCGAGCGCGGCGACGTCGAGCTGATCGACGCGCGGACCTGCGACTCCGTGACGCTGCTCGAGCCGACGGGGCCGCCGATGGCGATCCTGCGGGCCCGGTTCTCGCACGACGCCGACAAGATCGTGACGATCACCGCCGATCACCGCGCGCAGGTCTGGCGGCTGCCGGACGGCGCGCACGAGGCCACGATCGAGATCCCGGGCGACTCCGTGCTGTCCGCCGCGTTCGCGCCCACCGGCCTGCGCCTGCTGCTCACCGGGCGCCTCGGCGGCGGGGAGTGGTCGACGATGATCCCGCCGCGGCAGATCAGCGAGCTGCCCGCGCAGCCAGGCCCGATCCTCGCGACGAGCTACAGCGAGCCTGACGGGCGCATGCTCGTGACGGCGGGCGGCGACACCTCCGCGCGCCTGTGGCTCGCGAACACGGGCGTCACGCAGCTGCTCGACGCCACCCGGCGCTCGTCCCCGAGCCTCGACGACAACTTCGAGCCAGCGTACACGCTGCTCGGCACGCTCCGTGGCCACCGCGCGACGATCACGAGCGTCGACTTCTCGCCCGACGCGCGCGCCGTCGTCACGGCCGGGCGCGACGGCGTCGCGCGGGTGTTCCCGAGCGAGCCCGAGGCCTACTTGCAGCTCGCGTGCCGCATGCTGCACGGCTACACGGGGCCGTACCAGGAGGTCGAGGCCTACTGCCGCTCGCTGTAGCGCCCCGTTCGACCGCGCGCCGCGTCGCTTCTACATGCACATAAAGACATATTCCTGCCGCGCCCGCGCGCCCACGCGCGCGCGGACGCGACCCGCCCCGCTCGACCGGGACGCGCTCCCGAACTCCGCGCCGGCGAACGCGCCCGCTCGTACCCTCGCGCCCTCTCTCGCGCCCTCTCTCGCGCCCTCTCTCGCGCCCTCTCTCGCGCCCTCTCTCGCGCCCTCTCTCGCGCCCTCTCTCGCGCCCTCTCTCGCGCCCTCTCTCGCGCCCTCTCTCGCGCGCCCGCCTCCGCCCCGTTTCGCGCCCCGGGCCGGCATTTTCGCGCGCGGGCGAACGGGGATTGCTCCCCAAACGCCCACGGGCTGGCGTAAGATTCGGGCTCCGCTATCGGCGCGCCGCCTGTGCGGACCTGTCCCTGACGGCCGATGTCCGCGACGACCACTATCCTGTTCTTTATTGGCCTGGTGCTGCTCGTGGTGGGCGCGGACCTGCTCGTCCGCGGCGCCTCGAACATCGCCAACCGCGTCGGGATCTCGCAGCTCGTCGTCGGCCTCACGGTCGTCGCGTTCGGCACGAGCGCGCCCGAGCTCGCCGTGTCGGTCAACTCGGCGCTCACGCCCGGCGACACCGCGATCCAGCTCGCGCTCGGGAACGTCATCGGCAGCAACCTCTTCAACGTCCTCGTGATCCTCGGGATGTCGGCGGTGGTCGCCCCGCTCGTCGTCGAGCGCCAGCTGATCCGGCTCGACGTCCCGGTGCTGATCTTCACGAGCGTGCTCTGCTACCTGCTCGCCTTCGACGGGTCGGTCGGGCGCGTCGACGGCTTGGTGCTGTTCGCCGGCGTCATCGCCTACACCTACGTGCTGATCCGGCTCGCGCGGCGCTCCGAGAGCGACGCGAACACGAGCGCCGGGGACGACGACAAGACGCCCGAGAAGCAGCCGTGGAGCGAGCGGCTCCCCACGCAGATCGTGTTCATCGCCATCGGCCTCGGCATGCTCGTGATCGGCGCGGAGTGGCTCGTCAACGGCGCCGTCGAGTTCGCGCGCATGCTCGGCGTCGGTGAGCTGATCATCGGCCTGACGGTCGTCGCCGCCGGCACCTCGCTGCCCGAGCTGGCGACCTCGATCATCGCCGTCACCCGCGGCCAGCGCGACATCGCGGTCGGCAACGCGATCGGCAGCAGCATCTTCAACGTCCTGCTCGTGCTCGGGCTGACGGCCGGGATCTCCGAGCACCCGGTGCCCGTCTCCGCCGAGGCGCTGAGCTTCGACATCCCCGTGATGATCGCGGTGTCCGTCGCTTGCCTGCCCTCCTTCATCACGGGACAGGTCGTCTCGCGCGGCGAGGGCCTCGTGTTCGCGGCCTACTACGTCGCCTACACCGTCTACCGCGTGCTCGCCGAGATCAAGCACGAGAGCCTCGAGACCTTCAGCCGCGTGATGCTGTGGTTCGCCATCCCGCTGACGGTCGTCGCCGGCGGCTTCGCGCTGATCCAGGAGTACCGCCAGAAGCCCAAGGCGAGCTGAGCGAAGCGCCGGGTCGCGTGAGCGCGGGATCCACCGCCGCGTGAGCGCGCGTCGCTGAGCACAAATGGGCGGTCTCCCGAGGTTCGTGCCAGGGAAGCGGAACCTCAACGACTCGCGCGCGAATACGGTGCTCCGACAAGCGAGCACTTCGCTGACGGCCCACGGTCGGTCTCCGGAGTCGCCTGCCGAGGAAGCTGCACCGCGGCGTGAGCGGATGCGCGAGCGCGCGTCGCGGACCGGCCGCTCGGTCTCGAGTCTTCCGAGAACGCGGCAGCTCGTGAACGAACCGGGCGAGCGGGACCATCCGGTTCGGCCGCTGCTCGTCGCGGACATCCGCCGCTCGGCTGGACCCACGACGGTCGCTTTTGTGCGTCCCCAGAGATGCGCCGCGTGGCACGTGGGTCACGCTTCGCGTCGCGCAGCTGGACCTTGAACCAAAAAAAGAGGGACCCGCGAGGGTCCCTCTCTTTGTGTGGGCCGCGAGCGAATCAGGCTCGCAGCTGGCCCGCGGCGCCGCCGGCCCCGATGGCGCTCTGGCCGACATCCTCGAAGCTGAGGTTGTTGATGTTGAACTTCATCAGCTTGACGGCCCACCACGGCGAGTAGATGCCGAGGGTGACGAGCGTCAGCAGGTAGCCGACGAGGAACTCCACGAACAGCTCGCCGCCCGTGCCGCTGAACTTCGGCACGATCGTCCGGCCCTTGACGTTGATCCGGGTGTTGTGGGTGTTGAACTTGACGAGGTTGACCTGGAACCAGGGGAAGTAGATGCCGAAGGTGATCATCGTCAGCAGCATGCCGACGAGGTTGACCACGAACAGCTCGCCGCCCGTGCCCACGAAGTCGGCCTGACCCACGAGCTCGGAGCCGTCCTCGTAGATCTCGATGTTGTTGTTGATCCACTTCTGCAGCTTGCAGCTGAACCAGGGCGCGTAGATGCCGAAGGTGATCCCGGTGAGGATCATGCCGACGAGGAAGGTGACGAACAGCTCGCCGCCCTTGCCCTTGAAGTTGAGCCGGTACTGCTTGCCGCTGGCCGTGGTGAAGGTCGTGTTCTCGGCGAAGTAGTCGATCAGGTTGCAGATGAACCAGGGACCGTAGATGCCGAGGGTGATGGCGGTGAGCAGGTAGCCGACGAGACCGCGGACGAACAGCTCGCCGCCCGTGCCCGTGAACGCCATGCCCATCTGCCCGCCCGGCAGCCCCTTGATCGTCGTGTTGTCGTACTGGAACTTGCGCAGCTTGACGACGAACCAGGGCAGGTAGATGCCGAAGGTGATCATCGTCAGGAGCAGCCCGACGAGGTAGGTGACGAGCAGCTCGCCGCCCGTGCCGTTGAAGTCCGGGCGAACCGGCTCGGTCAGGCCGGAGCTCATGGCTGGGGTGGCAGGCGACGCCGGGGCGAGGCCACCGCCGCCGCTCGGGGGCATGGGCCCGCCGACGAGCGGGCTCGGCGCGGGATTGACCGGGGCCGGCGCGGGATTAATCGGGGCCGGCGCGGGGTTGATCGGGGCCGGCGCGCCGCCTGGCACTCCGAGGCCACCAGGAGGAGGTCCACCGAGACCGCCGGGAGGGGGGCCACCGAGGCCACCGGGAGGAGGTCCGCCGAGACCAAGCCCACCCGGAGCGCCGCCCGCCGGTGGCGGAGGGGCGCCGAGACCAGGACCGCCTACAGGCGCGCCGACAGCCATCGGCGGGCGACCCGCCGGGGCTCCACCGAGCGAGCCGAGCGAGCCGGGCGCGCCCATGCTGGGCGGACGACCGGGCATGGGCGGCGCGCCCATCGCAATCATGGTCTTGCCGCCGCCAAACGCCGCCTTCGGTCCGCCGTGCACGGACATGAGCGTCAAGGTGGTCTGGCCACAGACAAACGACTGCCCAGGCGAGACCGCGAACTGGGGCACGCGCGTGCCGTTGTAGATGACTCCGTTGGTGCTGCCGAGATCCTTGACGGTCACGCGCCCGTTGACGAAGTGAATCTCTGCGTGACGGCCTGACGCCTGGGTATCACCGAGCACGATGTCACCCTGGTCGCGACCGACGACGGTGATCTGCTCTTTGATGTTCCGTGTCTCGGCCGGTCGATCCAGGTAGTTGATCTTGAGGACGTAGTAGGTTTCAGCCACGCATAGCCTCCGCTTGAGCAGCGCGAGTTTCGCAGCGACAGCGCGGATTCGCAAGCCGATGCCAGGCTTGGCGTAGATCTTTCTGTTCGGCGAGCGAGACGCCGAAAACCCCGTTACCGATGCGCGGAAGAGCGTGCCGCTCGCGGCTCTTTGGGTGAAGAAGTAGAGATCGTTCGCTTCGCGCGCGCCCGGCTAGCAAGACGCGCTCGAGCGTGCGCTGGGCAAACCGCGCACGCCCTCGACTCACGCGTGTTCCCGCTTACTCGGGGATCAGGGTCTCGCAGCCGAACTTGACATCGATGCCCGCGCCTTCGTTGCCCTGAACTTTGGCGCAGGTATCGGGGCACAGGTGGATCATCTGCGGGTCGTTGTTGTCGTCGTAGTACCAGCCGTCGACCACGTCGTCACAGCCGGCGAGGTCGTCGACCTTGGGGATCGCCTCGGGGTTGTTGTTGATGTCGAGCTCGACGTTGACCTTGCCGAAGTCGATGTCCATGCCGTCGGGCTCGGGGATCAGGAACTCGCACGGCAGCTCGGCGTCGTCGACGACGACCGTCGAGAGCTCATTAAAGATCGGGCCGAACTCCTGATCGCAGAGGTCGCCGAGCAGCCCGCCGGTGAGGCCGACGAGCGTGACGTAGGCCGAGCCCTCGCTGGCGATCAGCGCGCAGCAGACCGGGTTCTGGATGCACCAGAGCACGTCGCCCGCGTCGTTCTCGCCGACGATCGCGTGGAAGCGGTAGTCGACGTACTCCGGGCCGAGCGCCTTGAACGCGGTGTTAAAGCTGTTCGCGTTCATCGACGCGTTGTCGTCGGAGACGACGATGACGTGCTTGAGCGCGTCGGGCCGCATGAAGTCGGCGTACATCGGGTGCGTCGAGAGCAGCTTGTCGAGCGCGTCGTTGCTGCCGACGCCGACCTGCACGTGCTTGTAGCCGCCGTTCTCGTTGTTGTCGGACGGGCAGTTGCCGGAGCCGAGCGGCGCGGCGATGCAGATGTCCGTCGACGAGATCAACACGACGTGCGCGTCCACGCCGCTGTTGACGATCTGCGACGAGAACGCGTTCATGTGGTTCTGCACCTGGTTCGCCTCGTAGTCCATGCTGCCCGAGGTGTCGATCGCGAAGATGATGTCGGCCGGGCGCGGCTTGACCTCCGCGGTCTCCTCGATCGCGCCGCAGGCCATCATCTCGCCCGTGGTCGCGCCGTCGGTGTCCGTCGGGTCGCTGTCGCTCGGGTCGCTGTCGCTCGGGTCGCCGGTGGTGGTGCTCGGATCGGTGGGGTCGGGCTCGGTGGTGCCCGACGGCTCGCTCGTGGACGGGTCGTCAGTTGTCCCTCCGGACATGTCCGTTGAAACGCCGCTGTCGGAGCCGCCGTCGGAGCCGCCGTCGGAGCCGCTGTCGGAGCCGTCGGAGACGCCGTTGGTCACCGACGCGTTCTGATTCGTCGCGGAGGTGACGTAGCCCGCCGAGCCCGTGCCCGACGCGTCTTCACCGCCGCCGACGGTGCAGGCCAACGCCGACGCCGTCAGGAGAAGTCCAGGCCAAACCAACACGCGCGTCGACTGTTGCAAACCCATGATCTGCGTGTATCCCGGCCTACGCGGTCGAATCAACTGAGCGCGTATGCCCGGACTCACGCGTCAGTTCCCGGGTAATCGCTGTACATACACGAGAAACTGCGTCCCGGGCGCAGAGCCACGGTTCCGTCGCCCGATCCCTCTGAGATCTCACGGCCTCAAGTCCGACCACGAGTTCCCGCACAAGTTGTCATTTTTGTTTTTCAAACCACATAAAATTCACAATCAATCCCCAGGGCGCCCACGTCGCTCCATTCGGCTCTGACCGCCAAAGGCCGCGATCTCGGCGTCTCCACCGCCACTCTATCCACAGGGAGACATGCAAACGGAGGCTACCCGCGCGGAGCGAGCACACCGCGCGGTTCAACGAAGATGGTGTTCCGTGGTACTGCAATCTTCGTAGCGTCCGACACCAGCCGCTCTCGTCACACGCGATGCCCAACACGACGGACAACCAGGCGACCGCTTCGACGCCCACGCCCGAGCCGCGCGACACCGCTCCGATGCGCGACACCGCGAAGCCCCGTCGCCCCGTTGTCCCGAGACGCAAGCCCTGGCTCCCGCCCCAGCTCGAGGGTCGCGTGTTCAGCGGGCGCTACCGCATGGGCACGCTGCTCGGGATCGGCGGGATGGCGCTGATCTACAAGGCGGAGCACATCGAGATCCAGAAGCCCGTCGCGGTCAAGGTCCTGCACCCGCGCTACGCCGACGATCCAGAGCACGCCCGGCGCTTCCTCGAGGAGGCCCGGGCGGCGTCGCGACTGCGCCACGATCACATCATCGATATCACCGACTCCGGTCGCACGGAGGACGGCTACGTCTACTTCGTGCTCGAGTACCTCGAGGGCGAGGACCTGGCCAAGACGCTGCGCGAGGACGGCCCGATCCCCTGGATCCGCGTCGTCCACATCGCCAAGCAGATCTGCAAGGCGCTCGCCGAGGCGCACAAGAACACGATCATTCACCGCGACATCAAGCCGGCGAATTGCTTCCGGGTGACCCGGGATAACAACTCGGACTTCATCAAGGTCCTCGACTTCGGCATCGCCAGCTCGACGCTCGACACGAGCGACCCCAAGGTCAAGCCGAACAAGCCCAACACGCTGGACCAGATGGGCACGCCGGCGTTCATGGCCCCGGAGCTGCTGCGCGGCGAGGCCTTCGATCACCGCGTCGACATCTACGCGCTCGGCGTGCTGATGTACCAGCTGCTCACGGGCAAGCTGCCGCAGCGCCCGCTGCCCCGCGACCAGCGCCTGCCCGGCCGCCCGCGTCGCGCCGAGCGGCTGCGCAGCTCGGCCTCGCTGGTCCAGGACTCGCCGGATCCCGATATCCCGGAGCAACTCGAGGCGATCATCATCCACGCGATGGCGCACGACCCGGAGCTGCGCTTCTTCGACGCCACCGAATTCCACGACGCGCTCGAGCAGGTGCTCGTGGATCTCACGCTGTCGAACCAGCTCGTCGCCAACAGGCTCGCGCGCGATCCGCTGACCTGGCGCGGCGACCAGGATCCCAACGCCGCCGCGATCGCGTCGACGCTCACGCCCATGGCCACGGGCGCCGTGCCGCGCAACGCGGAGGCGAGCAGCAGCTTCCTCGTCACCTACACGCCGGTGCCGAACGCGACCGCGCTGGCGGCCGAGCTCGCCGGGAAGCCGACGGGGCACATCTTGACGCCGATGACCACGGTGCTCGTCGCCTGCGCGATCGCGGTGCTGTTCGTGTTCGTCGGCTTGCGGGTGGTGTCGCCGCGCGCCGCGAGCGAGCTCGGCACGAGCCTCGCCGGCGCGACGCCGCGCGCGCTGTCGACGACCGGCGAGGCCCACGCGCACGCGCGCAGGCCCGCGGTCGCCAGCGACATCGGCGACGCCGACGAGCCCGAGAGCGACACGACGACCGCCGCGCTGACGCCCGAGACCTCGCCGATCACCGCCGTGATCGAGGATACGTCCGAGGACGCGGCTACCCGGGACGCGCGCGTCGCCGCGAAGCACACGCACGCCAAGCCGCGACGAGCGACCGGGAAGCTGCCGCGGCGCGCCTTCGATCGCGTGTACAAGCCGGCGGAGGACGCGATCCAGCAGCAGTGCTGGCGCTACACCGGCGGCATGCTGACCTCCTTTGATGTACGGGTGGCGGTGACGCCCGACGGCGCGGTCGAGTCCGTCGCCGTCACGCAGGGCTCCCCGAGCCTGAAGAAATGCGTCAAATCCGCGCTCGCGGAGCTCGTGTTCCCGGAGTCCCGCCGCGGCGGGACGTTCACGCGCACGATCTCGCAGGCCGGCTCCTGAGCCCGTACGGCTCCAGTCCGCGGCTGTGATACCGTCCGCGCATGCACGATACTGCGGTGCTTCGCGCACGGATCCAGGCTGCGCTTCAAGGCGGCGCGCTGGCGAGCTTGGGGTTGGGAGTCGCGTTGACGGGCTGCGATCCCGACGCGAGTTCGGGCCGCGCGCCGGCGTCGCAACAAGGCCGCGAGCTCCCGGTGAAGGCCGAGAAGGCGGCGCCGGTCCGAGATCCGCGGCTTTGGACGCCGCTCGACGACAGCGTGTACATCATTCAAGAGGGACGCGCGTTCGGCGAGTCGGGCCCCACGCAGCCCGATCAGTGGGGTATGGACCCCTTTGATCCGGACGGCGAGGAGGAGCAAGGCTGCCCGTCCGGGGACTGGTGCGGCCCCGTCGACGTCGCCGAGCGCTTCGCCGTCGAGGGGACGCCGCGCGAGCTCGGCTGCCCCGAACGCCTGCGCGGACAGAACAAGCCGCCGCTCAAGGCCAGCGACCCGCGACTCAAGGGCCTGTCGCTCAACCCGGTGATGATGGGTCGTCTGTACCCGATCGCGACCGGCGAGGCGCGCGAGAAGTCCGGCGACGACGCGGTCTGCTGCTACCACTGGTACGACTACTGCAGCGGCCGGCCGCTCCTCGACGGGGAGCGCGACGCCGAGGGCGTCGTCGCCACGCTGCGGCCCGGCGCTGCCTGGTCGGGAAGACAGATCCAGACGCCCGGCTCGCTCGACGAGCGCACGCGCGCGCGATTGACCCGCGCGTGGCTGGAGGACGCCCTGATGGAGCACGCGTCGGTCGCCGCGTTCGCGCGCGCGGCCCTCGAGCTGCTGGCCGTGGGCGCGCCGGCGGCCCTGATCGCCGGCTGCCGCCAGGCCGCGGCCGACGAGATCGCGCACGCGCGGCTGTGCTTCGCGCTCGCGCGCCGCTACGCGGGCGTCGACATGGAGCCCGCAGAATTGCCGAGCTCGGCCGCGGCGCCGCGCCGCGGGGGCCTCGTCGCGCTCGCGCGCGACACCTTCGCGGAGGGCTGCGTGGGCGAGACGATCGCCGCGCTCACGGCCGCGCGCGCGGCCCGTGCGTGCGCGGACCCGGAGGCACGCGCGGCGCTCGAGACGATCGCGGAGGACGAGGCGCGCCACGCCGCGCTCGCCTGGGCCACCGTCGACTACTGCTGCCGGCGCGGCGGTCAGGCGGTCATCCGCGCGCTCGCGGAGCACGCGACCGAGCTGCTCGCGCGCGCCGACGCGTCGCCGAGCGACGGTGACGACGACGACGCGTCCCTGCGCGCGCACGGGCGACTCGGGCCGGGGGAGCGCGCGCGCGCGCGTCGCGACGCGTGGCGCGAGCTGATCGCGCCGACGCTCGCCTCACTCACGGGAGACGCCCGACTCGCTGGCCGCCTCGGCTGAGCGCGGCGCCGTCTCCTCCGAGGCCTCCTCAGCCGATCCTCGGGCGGTCGCCTCAGCTGTCCCTTCAGACATCACGCCCACGGCCTCCCCGGAGGCCTCCTGAGCTGTCCCCTTGGGCACCTCGTCGTCGCCGCGCCGCCAGAGCACCTCGACGAGCGTCAGCCCGCGCGCCGGCGCGGTGGTGCCGGCCGCGCGGCGATCGGGGCGCGCGAGCAGCTCCTGGATCGAGGCCGGCGCGCGCTGCCCGCGGCCGACCTCGACGAGCGTGCCGACCATGATGCGCACCATGTTGTGCAAGAAGGCCTCGCCGACCACGTCGATCTCGAGCGTCGCGTCGCGCGGCGCCGCCAGCCGGCCGTCGTCCTCGGGGTAGGGATCGCCGAGCGGCTGGGCGCGGACGTCGACCTGGTTGATCACGCGGATCGTCGTGGAGGCCTGACACGCGCTCGCGCGGAAGCTCGCGAAGTCGTGACGCCCGACGAAGTGCGCGGCGGCCTCGCGCATGCGCGCGACGTCGAGCGCGCCCGGCAGCTGCCACTCGCGCCCGGCGGTCCAGGGGTTGCGCTGCCGCCCGCAGCGGAGGCGATAGCGGTAGCGCTTGCCGTGGTTCTCGAACCGCGGCTGCACCGGCGCGCCGCCCTCGCGCGCCTCCTCCCAGGCCGCGACCGCGACGATGTCGGCGGGCAGCTGGCTGGCGAGCCCGAGCAGCAGGCCGCGCGCGGGGATCGAGAAGGGGGGATCGAAGGCGACGAGCTGACCCCAGGCGTGCACGCCGGCGTCGGTTCGGCTGGCGCCGCGGGTCTCGATCGGGCCCTTGTAGAGCTTCGCGAGCGCGCGCTCGAGCTCCCCCTGCACGGTCGCCAACCCCTCGCCGGCGCCGCCCTGACGGGCGAAGCCGTGATACGCCGCGCCGTCGTAGGCGAGCCTCATGACCACGCTCATGGGCCCGGGATACCACGCGAGCGCGCCCGCCGCGACCGTCGTGATACGCTGGCGTCACGCATGCGCTCTCCTCCCTCGCGCGCCCTCAAACATGGCCTTCGAGTCATGGTCTACGATCGCACCTGCCGCGGCCGCGCGCTGCTGCCGGGCCTGACCCACGCGTGGTGGTCCGGCGGCGTGCTGTACCGGACCATGCGCCGCTTCGACGCCTGGTACGGGGCGCGGACCTGGGAGGAGGCGCTGACCTGGCTCGGGCGCGTCGGCGAGCGCGCGCCGCTGGCCGAGATCCAGTTCTGGGGGCACGGGAAGTGGGGGCTCGCGCGCGTCGACCGCGAGGCGCTCGACCTCTCGGCGCTGACGCGCGACCACCGACATCACGCCGCGCTCCGCAAGATCCGCGAGGGCATGGTCACGGGGGGCCGCGGGCTGTGGTGGTTCCGCACCTGCGAGACCCTCGGCGCGGTCCCGGGGCAGACCTTCGCGCAGGCGTGGAGCGAGTTCTTCGACGCGCGCGTCGCCGGGCACACGTACATCATCGGGCCGTGGCAGAGCGGGCTGCACTCGCTCGCGCCCGGCGAGGCGCCGACGTGGTCGGCGGACGAGGGCCTGGCCCCGGGCGAGGACCCGGCGGCGCCGCGCCAGGCGCTGTGGTCTCGTCGTCGCCACCCGAACACGATCCACTGCCTCAACAACGTGATCCCGTCGGGCTACTAGACCCGCCCCAGGGCCTTCGGAACGCGACCAGGCGCTTCGGACACGTCCCTTCGAACGCACGCGCGCGCGTCGGGCCGCTGCTTAACGATCAGGCGGCCCCTCCCTGGCTCGCGCGCGGCTCTACACCTCCGATCCGCGGAGCGTTTTTCGGCCCGAGCGAAGCAGTCGTCGTCCGCTAGCCGCGTCCACCGCTGTCCTCGAGGACACCTCGAACCGCGTCGGTGAACTCCGCGATCGAGTACGGCTTGTGCAGCAGGCGCACGCGCGCGTCCCGGAGGATGTTGTGCAGGCTGCGCGTGACCGCGTGCCCCGTGCACAGCAGGAAGCGCGCCTCCTCGTTGAACTCGCGGATCTTCGCGTAGGCCTCCTCGCCCGACATGACCGGCATGACGAGGTCGAGGATCACGAGCATGACCTCGGGGTTCTCGCGCACGCGCGCCACGGCGTCCTCGCCGTTCTCCGCAGTGAGGACGGTGAAGCGCTCGCGCTCGAGGATGCGCTTGCCGACGCGGCGGATCGCGGGCTCGTCGTCGGCGAGGATGATGAGCGAGCTCTCGGGCTCGACGACCCGCGTGGGCGCCGGCGCCGGCGGGGGCGCGCGGCGAGCCGCCGGGATCGGGAGCAGCAGCGACACGCGCGTGCCCTGCCCCGCGACGCTGCGCACGAACACCGAGCCGTCGTGACGCTCGATGATCCGCTGCACCATCGCGAGGCCGAGGCCGAGGCCGACCCCGGTCGCGCCGGCGCGGCGCTTGGTCGTGAAGAACGGCTCGAAGATCCGCGCCTGCACCTCGGGGCTCATGCCGGGCCCCGTGTCGGCGACGGCGACCTCGATGTACTCCCCCGCCTTCGCGCGCGCGTGCTGGTCATCGCCGGGCTGCGGCCACACGCCGCGACGCGTCGTGATCGTGAGGCGCCCCTGGGCGCCCATCGCCTCGCACGCGTTGAGCGCGAGGTTGAGCACGCACTGGTGCACCTCGTCGCGGTTGCCGACGATGTCGGGCAGCGCCTCGTCGAGCGTGAGCCCGATCGCGATCCCGCGGCGGATCGTCTCCGACAGCAGCCCCACCACGTCGCGCACCGAGTCGTTGACCTGCAGCTTGGTGGTGCGCGCGCCGCCGCCCCGGGCGAAGTTCAGCAGCTGCGTGGTCAGGCTCGCGGCGCGCGTGGCCGCGTCGCGGATCGAGCCGACGCTGCCCGCGAGCTCCGGGCGATGCGCGACGCGCTCGCCGAGCGTCGACGCGCAGTTGAGGATGATCGTCAAGAGGTTGTTGAAGTCGTGGGCGATGCCCCCCGCGAGCGCGCCCACGGTCTCCGTCCGCTGCACGCGGAACAGGTGCTCGTGCAGCTCGCTGCGCTCCTGCTCGTGCCGCCGCCGCGCGGTGACGTCGAGCAGCGAGGCCTCGAGCAGGTGCTCGCCGGTGCCGAGTCGGCGGAGCGCCGCGTTGACGAGGAAGGAGACCTCGTCGCCGCTGCTGTGACGCAGCGCGAGCTCGAAGTCCGCGAGCGCCGCGCCCGAACCGAGGATGTCGAGCCCGCGCTCCCACTGCGCGACGTCGCAGACCAGCTCGACCAGCTCGACGTCCAGCATCGCGCCGGGCGACGCGTAGCCGAGGCTGCGCGCGAGCGCGTCGTTGACCTCGAGCAGCCGCCCGCCCGGGGTCGCGCACAGCAGCCCGACCTGCGCCAGCTCGAACAGCTCCTGGTAGCGCTCCTGGCAGCTGCGAGCGTCTCGCTCGTGCTCGTGATGCTCCAGCGAGCCGCGGACCGCCTCGACGAGCTCGCTCTCCGGCGCCTCGACGCCGAGCACGTGCCACACGTGGCCCTCGTTGATCGCCGCGCTCAGGCCCGCGCGCGCGTCGCTCCGGAGGATCCGCGCGACGGTGGGCGTGTTCGCGGCTGCCCAGGAGAGCAGCTCAACGCCCTCCTCGTCGGGCAGCGACGCGGCGGTGACGAGCGCCGCGACGCCGCCGCGCGCGAGCACGCCGCGCGCCTCAGCGCCGGTCGCCACGGCGGCGACAGGCCAGCGCTCCGCGAGCGCGGCCTCGAGTCGCGCGCGCGCGCGCGGCTCACCGTCGACAAGGAGCACGCGGCCCGCAAAGCGCTCGCGCTGCCACCGGGGTTCGGTCATGCGTGGATCTCCGCCGTGCTCGAGTGATACCACGCGGCCTCGCGGGCGGCGCTGGCGGATGCATCACAAGACAGGTTTGGGTCCCCGGAATCGCGCGCCCGGGCCCGATCATTTTGCGCCGACGGGTGCGCCCGCGCGACGCGGGCGGATCTCCGCGCGGCCCGCGAGACCGCGTTCCACGGCGTTCATGCGACGGCGCGGCTCGCGACGACGGGCCAACTCGCGCGGGGTATGACGAAGTCGTAAGCGAGCAACGCAAGTCGACCAAGTCGACCACAACACGCGGGCGCGAGGTCTACCCGACGCGCCAGCCTAGCCGGCGCGGAGCAGGGACCTGCGCCACGGTCGAATCGCCTCGGAGAAGCGCTTGAGCGCCTCGCCGCTGAGCGGCTCGCCGACGCGCGGCGGGCGTGACTCACCGCTCGCCGTGCACAGCATCGGATCGAGGCTCGCGCCTCGCTCCGCGCGCTCGGCCTCCCCCTCACCCGCGTCGGCCTCGGGCTCGCTGTCGTCGCCGGCGCGCCGCAGCTCGAGCCGCACGCGATCGGTCGCGGTCTTGCCCGAGTGCCCCGCGAGCCCGATGAGCTGCCCCTGCGAGACCTCGAGCTCAGGCGTGACGCCAGGGAGCGGCCGCATCAGGTGGCTGTAGCGCGCGATCGTCCCGTCGGCGTGGGCGATCTCGATCGAGTGCCCCTCGCCGTCCTGGCCGTCGTCGGTGACCGCGACGACGCGACCGTCCGCGAGCGAGACCACGGGCGCGCCCTCCGGGCGCCGGTAGATGGCGCCGAGCCGGCCCTCGACCACCTCGACGAGCGGCTCGAGCATCCCGCGGGCCTCCGGGCGCACGCGGTGAAACTGCAGCGGCGTGCGCCGAAGCGCGCGGCGAACCGGTTGACCCGCGCGATCGTAGTAGCGCGCGGGCTGCCCCTCGGGCGCGTAGCGGTAGTAGGCGAAGCGCCCTGCGGCGCCGGCGAAGCGGATCGCCAGGATGGTCCCGTAGCGGTGAAACGAGCGCCCGAGGAACCGCTTCTCGACCAGCGCGACCACGCGATCTCGCGGCCGCGCCTCGACCGCGAAGTCGATGTCGTGGACGAGCGCCTCGGCGATCATGACCGCGAGCTCGGGCCGCTCGCCGGCGGCCTCGACCGCCGCGAACAGGTCGGCGTCGTCACCTAGCTCGAGGGACAGCGTCGCGACCTCGGGGCTCAGCGGGTGCTGGATCGTCCGCACGCGGTAGCCCTCGGGCGCGCGGCAGGCCTGCACGAGGTGCCCCTCCGAGAGCTCGGCCTCGAGCGCGAGCAGCTGCCCCTCGCGGTCGAGCGACATCCGCACCGACCCGCCGGCGCTCGCGAGCAGCCCGAGATCAATGCGCGGGCGGATCGCGTCCTCGACCGCGTCGATCGACTCGCTCGTCGCGCCCTGCTCCATCAGCGCGAGCCGGAGCGTGCGCCCGCCGGCGAGCGTGGCGTCGACGCGCAGCGTGTCCTCGAGGCCGTCGAACACGCGCACCGGGTCCTCGCCGCACGCGTCCGCGCGCGCGCTCGCGTAGGCGCCCAGCGCCTCGCCGCCCTGATCGCCCGCGCCGATCGCCGCCGCGCGCGTCTCGCCGAGCGAGAGCAGCGAGCCTTCACCTTGCCAGAAGAACACGTAGCCGTTGACGAGCGCGAGCACGCCGATCAGCAGCGCGATGCGGTTGCGAAGCTTGCGCTCGGCGGGGTCGACGGGCGGGCGCTTGTCCCGACCGCGCGCGCTCGCGCCCGCGCGGAGGTTGGGCGCCTTGCGCCGCGCCTTGGAGCGCGCCCCGGTCCGCGACGTCGCGCGCGCGGACGACCGCGCGCGCGGCTGCTTCTTCCGCGTGCGCCCGCGCGTCATCTCCGCGAGCAGCCCACGACCGCGTGCGCTGCCCGACGAGACGCGTCGGTTGGACTTCTTCGCCACTGACCCGCGCTAGCAAATCCGCCGCGCAGGCGCCAAAAATCGGCGAACCACGGCGTGCTGAACACGTGAGCACGCTGAACTCACGACGTGGGACGCGCGACCACAGCGGGCGCGCGCCGCGGGGCCGCGCGCCTCGAGCCGGGGCTCGGGTTTTTTTTCACCGCGTCGCCGCCGAGCAGATCGTGACGGAGCGGCGCGCGTTGGCAGTGGACAGGCGGCGTGAGGCGCCCGCGATACGCGGTCGCTGTCACTTCGCCGGTTGAAAACGCGGAGGTTTGAAAGACCATGTCACAGCTGCTCACCACGGGCGCCGCCCTGCTTATGCTCATCGCCCCGGCGCCGAGCGCCACCAACACGGCCGACGACGCGGCGAACGCCGACACCACGGCCTACAAGGGGACGACGAAGACCAGCAAGGGTAACGTCTCCGTCTACGACTTCGAGAACGACCACGTCGACGGCAAGGTCCTCAGCCCCGAGGGCACCGACGTCGGCACCCGCCAGACCGCGATCTTCAAGAGCCTGATCACGATCCGCGGCACGTTCACGCCCGAGCTCATCAAGCTCGCGCGCGACGTCTAACAACCCTGGCTCACCCCGCGGCGCGACGCCACGGTCCGCTCACCCGCCAGGCGCGGCGGGAGAACCCGTGACGCCGCGCCGCGACGCGTCGGGGTCGCGCCCGTGACCCGCAGGTCCGGCGCCGCGACCCCGCGAGCATTTAAGAATCTGGAAAGCGGACGAACGCGGCCGCGTCTCGCGGCCGCGCGCGGGCTCGAGAGCTGGAGTGAGAAGTCTCTTCAGACAGCTTGTTCGCCGCCGCCCGCGATCTCGCGCCGACCAACCACGTTCCCTGCGCGCGTCCCTCTTCGCCCGCGCGGGGCGATACACTGCGGGCATGATCCTGGTCGCCCCGCTGCACGGCGCGATATCTGCGGCGATCTCGCTCGCGCTCGCGCTCGCGCCCGCGGGACCAGGCGGGCCCGCGACCGCTGCCACGCCCGCAGAGCCAGGCGTGACCGCGACCGCGACCGCGACGTCCCCGTCGACATCGTCCGCGACGACCTCCGCGCCCGCGAGCCCGCCCGCGCCCGCGAGCCCGCCCGCGCCCGCGCCCGCGTCCTTCACCTACGGACCGCCGCCCGGCGCCCTCCCGGCGACCCCCCGCGCGAGCGCGCGACCGACCAAGGGCTACCGCGGGATGCTCCTCAGCGGCGGGGTCCTCACGGGCTTCGGCGCCTTCGTGCTCCCGGTCGGGATCGCTATGCTCGTCGACAGCGAGCGCGTCGCGGAGGACGAGCAGTTCACGTACCTCGCGCTCGGGGTCAACTTCACGAGCTTCGGCGCCGTGCTGCTGGCGAGCGGCCTGCCCCTGCTGATCGGCGGCCTCGTGCGGCGCGGCCGAGCTCGGCGCGCGCTCGCGCGCGCCTATCTTCAGCTCACGCCGCAGCTCACGCCGCAGCTCACGCCGCAGCTCACACCACAGCTCACGCCGCGAGCCGGGCGCCTGACCGTCAGCGCGACGCTCCGCTTCTAGCGGGCGGCTGCGAGGGAGCGTGACGATTCGCGCGCGCGCGCGCCGACGCGGGCGCCCGACGCTGCGGCGTCTGCGATAGCATCGCGGCATGGACCCCGTGTATGTGCATCCTGTGCTCGTCGGCGCGCTCGCGATCGTGTGCGCGTGCGGGACGGACTCCGGCGCGACCTCCGACGGAACCTTTGAAGGAACCTCTGGAGGAACCTCGGACGCGACCGTCGACCAGACCGCCGACCCGACCGCCCACGAGACCACCGGCGCGAGCGCGGCGAGCACGAGCGCCTCGGGCTCAGCCTCGACGAGCGCCTCGTCCGCGAGCTCGGATTCGACCGCGCCCGCGACCGGCGGCGAGACCTCGGGCGACGCGAGCTCGAGCGCGTCCACCGACGCGAGCGACTCGCAGACCTCCGACGCGAGCGCGAGCGTCGGGACCTCGGAGACCGCGACGACCGCGGACGGCACGACCGGTCAGCTCGACCCCGACGAGGAGCTGCTGCTCTCGCTCCCGGGCCCGTTCTTCACCGCGAGCCCGGAGGAGCCCTCTCGCTGGTACAACGACCTCGGCACCCCGGGCGCGGCCTACCGGCGGCTCGAGCTCGAGTTCGACGTCGAGCTCGCCGCGTTCCGCGACGACATCCCGCCCAACAACGAGGAGCGCTGGGATCACGTGCTCTTCGGCCTGTACCGCCAAGGCCAGCCGCAGAGCTACCTCGAGTACCTGATCGGCGCGAGCGCGCGCATCGAGACGAACGCGGCGGACCGCGCGTTCAACTACGGCCGCGTCGCGCTCGAGATGGGCGCCGCCTCGTACAAGTCGTGGAAGAAGAACTACGCGTGGCAGGAGTACACCGAGGTGCACGTGCGCCAGTGGATCGACGCCGACGCCAGCGAGCAGACCCTCGAGCTCTACAAGGGCGACGCGCTCGACCTGACCGTCACGGGGCCCGTCGACTACTTCACGCCCGAGCTCACCGCGGACCAGCTCAAGCTCGAGCTGGGCACCGAGGACGCGGACTGGGGGCTGCACGTCAGCCCGCACGGCTGGACGTTCAAGGACCTGACGCTGCGCGGGTGGCTGGCGCCCTGAGCCGGCGTGCGGCACCATCCCTGCTCGCATGCCGATCCTCACCGGACCGAAGGGAGCCATTCCGTTTACGCGCGATCGCTGGGGCTACCCGCGGCTGCGCGCGCGCGACCGCGAGGAGGCGGCCTGGGCGATGGGCTACTTCCACGCGCTCGATCGCCAGGTCCAGGTCCAGGTCATCACGCTCGCCGGGCGCGGCCGGCTGATGGAGCTGCTCGGGGACGAGCCGATCGTGCGCGGCAGCGATCGCACGCTGCGGGGCCTCGGGCTCTCGCTCGACCTCGAGGCGCAGGTCGCGAAGATCGAGCCGGGCGCGCGCAGCTACGGGCAGTCCTACTGCGCCGGCTTCAACGCCGGCGCCCGCGTCGGCGGCCGCCGGGCGCTGCTGCGGGTGCTCGGCATGCCGCCGACGCCCTATGGCCTCGAGGACATGGTCCTCGTGTACCGGATGCTCGCGTGGTTCGGGCTCAACTCGCTGACGCAGGCGGCCGCCGAGGCCGTCGGTCAGCTCGTCTCGGCCGGCGTCACGCGCGAGCAGCTCGCGCTGCTGATCGGCGACGACGCGGCGGGGGTCGACCTCGAGTCCGGCCGCGACGTCCCCTGGCCCGACTACGTGCGCGCGGCCTTCGGCGGCGGCGGCGGCGGCTCCAACGCGTTCGCGGTCGCGGCCGCGCGCTCGCGGACGGGCGCGCCGCTGTTAATGGGCGAGTTCCACATGGAGGTCGGCCGCTTCCCGCCGATCGCGTACGCGCTGCACGTCGAGTACGAGGGCGGCGAGTACGAGCACGGCGTCTCGATCCCGGGGCTGCCGACCATCGTCTCCGGGCGCACGCGCCACGTCGGCTGGAGCTACACCTTCGGGCACGCGCGCAACATCGACGTCTGGATCGAGCGCTGCAAAGACGGCGAGGTCCAGGTCGGCGACGAGCGGCGACCGCTGAAGCGACGGCGCGAGCGCGTCGCGATCCGGCGCCAGAAGGACCCCGAGGAGTGGACGTTCTGGGACAGCGCGCGCGGGACGATCCACGGCGACGCGCAGGCCGGCGGCGACCTGCCCTGCGTGTCCTGGCGCGGCATGCGAGAGACCTACGTCGACATGAACGCGCTCATGCACGTCACCGAGGCGCGCTCGGTCGCGGAGCTGATCGAGCTGCACCAGCGCGTGCGCTGCCTGGCGATCGCCGGCACCTTCGTCGACCGCGACGGCCACATCGGCTACGTGCAGACGGGGCGCGTCGCCGCGGATCCGGCGAGCTGGGGTCCACGGCCGGGGTGGTCGACGTCGCCGGCGGACGACCCGGACCTCGACGAGGACGCCCGCCCGCGCGCGCTCGACCCCGAGGAGGGCTTCATCGCCTCGGCCAACGAGGCCCGGGCCCCGTGGAGCGCGTTCGCCGAGCCGCCCCACCGAGTCGAGCGCCTGCGCGAGCTGCTCGCGGAGCGCGACGAGCCGCTCGCGCCCGACGACCTCGTGCGGATCTCCTATGACGAGCGCGATCGCATGGCCGCCTGGCTGCTGCCGATCTGGGCGCCGCACCTGCCCGACGCGCCCGAGGCCCGCGCGCTCGTGACCTGGGCGCGCCGTCAGGGCTGGCGGCGCGCGAGGTCCGAGGGCGCGCTGCTCGAGCGCTTCCACGTGCTTCACCGCGAGCTGACGCGCGCGCTGCTCGAGGCGCGGCTCGGCGAGCACGCGGCGTGGATCCTCGAGAACCACGGGCTCCTGCTCGGGATCCAGTCCGAGGTCGACCGCGCGCTCGCGCTCGAGCGCCCCGCGCTGCTCGAGCCCGCAGGGCTGGGGCCGCTGCTGCAGCGCGCCTGGGAGGCGACCACGCGCCGCCTCGCGCGGCCGGGGCCGCACCCGCCCGTGCAGCTCAAGGCGCGCTTCGCCAACCTGCTGACGCAGGGCAAGGAGCCCGCGTTCCTCAAGATGTCGAGCGCTGCGGTCGAGCTGCCGGGCGGCCCCGTCTCGGTGTTCCAGATGCGCCTCTCGGTGGTCGGCGGCCGCGACTTCATCAGCGGTCCCGCGTTTCATGTCCTCATCGACATGGCCTCCGACACGACGCGCTACAACATCGCGGGCGGCGCGTCCGAGCGCTGGCGCGGCCCCGGCTACGGCAGCGCGGTCGAGGAGTGGCGCGTCGGCGAGCTCATCACGCTCGACGGCTCGAGCCTGCGCCCGCAGGGCGAGCCGGCCGCGTGAGCGCGTCGCCGTCGCGCCGGGTCGACCTCGGCGATGACCTCGGCGACGAACTCTTCGACGAGCTCTCCGACGAGCTCTCCGACGAGCTCTCCGACGAGCTCTTCGACGAGCTCTTCGACGAGCTCTTCGACGACCTCGGCGGCAACCTCCCGGGTCAACCTCGCGGCGCGCCGACGAGTACGCGCGCCGTGCTACCGTCCCGCCATGTCGTCGCGCTCGCGCCTGTCCCCTGGTCTAGGTTGTAGCTACATCGCGGTCGCCGGGCTCGCGCTGCTCACCGCCGCCTGCTCGGGCGACTCCGACGACGCCAGCGGCAGCGACGGGATCACCGGCGCGAGCGCGCCGACCGGCGGCGCGACGCAGTCGCAGACCACGAGCGAGACCGACAACGCGAGCTCGGCCGGGCCGACCGCAGGCGCCGAGACCGACGGCGCCAGCGGCAGCACGGGCGCGCTCGAGACCTCGGGCACGGACCCGATCAAGTACGACGTCGCCGGGGCGCCCGACGGCGGCTCCGGCAGCGAGTGCGGCCTCGAGCCGCACGTCCCCTGCGACGCGGGCGCGAGCGACCCGTTCCAGGCGATGGGGCTCAATTGCCCCGGCGAGGGCGGGCTGCAGGTCGCCGGCGAGACGACCTACGCCGATCCGCTCGGCCTCACGATCCTCTCGAGCTTCGGCGAGGGCGACACCTACCTGCCCACCGAGGGCTCGAGCTACGCGGTGCTCTCGACCGGCGAGGTCGCGCAGCTCTTCGACGCGCCCGACAGCCCGGGTGACGCGGCGTTCCACTGCAACTCCTGGCTGCCCGCCGACGGCATGGACACGACCAGCTTCCCGCCGCCGATCGTCAAGAACGAGGTCGCCGGCGACTGCCTGCAGGACCCCGGGCTCGTGGGCACCGGCGACTGCTCGAACACGATCAAGGATCAGTTCGACCAGAGCGGCTTCAAGTACGACTACCAGGAGCTGCGGCTGAGCGCGACGGTGCCCGAGGGCGCGAGCTCGCTGAGCTTCGACGTCGCGTTCATGACCAAGGAGTACCCGATCTGGCTCGACAAGCCCTACAACGACATGTTCATCGCCTGGCTCGAGTCGAGCGCCTGGACGGGCAACATCTCGTTTGATCCGAACGGCGAGGCGCTCTCGCTCAACGCCGCGTTCTTCGAGTTCTTCGACGAGGCCGGCGACCTGCCGCAGTTCAGCGGCACGTGCATGCGCTACAGCGCCGGGACCCCGTGGCTGACGACCTCGGTCTCCGTGGTCGCGGGCGAGACCATCGAGCTCGTGTTCGCGGTGTTCGACGTCGAGGACGTGAACTGGGACAGCGTGGTGCTGCTCGACAACGTGCGCTGGGGCTGCGACGAGATCGGCGAGCCGGTCACCGAGCCGCCGCAGTAGCCGGTATCATTGGGTCATGGCGTCCCCGCGACACGCGCTGCCGCTGATGTTTACGCTCGCGCTCGCGTGCGGCCCGGTCGGCGACGCGAGCACCGGCACCGACGCCGCGACGAGCACCGACGCAAGCGGCGACGCGACGACCGTCGCGACCAACACCGGCGGCGACGCGACGACCAACGCGACGACCGGCGACGCGCTGTGCCCGGCGCCCGAGGACGTGGGCGCGCGCTTCACCGTCGACCCGTGGGAGGACTCGGTCGACAGCGACTGCACGGTCGACGCGGTCACGACGGATCTCGACGCCGGCGGGGCCTCGTACGAGCTGATCTGCGGCGACGCCTCCCTGACCCTGACGATCGAGGTAGACCCCTTCCTCCCCCCGCGGCTCGACCTAGGCCAGCAGGTCCACCTCGAGTACATCGTCACGCCGGGCTTCACGACCAGCCAGTGGCTCGCGGTGCACTCCCTCGACGTCCCCGGTTGGCTGCTCCTCGGAGGTGTCATGGCCGAGACGCTCGACCCGCCCGGGGACACGCTCTCGACGCTGTTCAAAGCGATCGGTATCGTGGAAACAGACACGCGCTGCGCGCCCGAGCCCGGGGTGTGCGGGCAGCAGCAGCGGCTCGCGCTCGACGTGTCGGCCCACGGCGCCGTCACGACGCACTTTGACCAGCGCGTCGTGTCCGCGGACGACGGCTTCGGCGCCGGCTTTTTCTTGACGATCGAGGCGGCGCGCGACCACATCGACGACGACCTGTGCTTCGACTACCCGGAGGCGTGGTTTCAGCTGATCACGGTGGCGTACGCGAGCGACTGAGCCGCGCGGCTCAGCCCTCCAGCGACCTCGCCGAGCACGCGAAGCTGCGCAGCAGCGCGCTCCAGGCGTTCTCGTGACACTCGAGCCACAGGTACACGGCTCCGTCGGCGCTCGGGGCGACGCGCAGCCACACGCGCACCTCCCCGTCGTCGGGCCGCGTCAGCTCGAGCGTGAGGTCGAGCGCGGGTCCGTCACGCTGCTCCGCGCGCACCACGATCCGCGCGCCGTCCCCTAGCGTCGCGCTCACGCGCTCGAGGACCGCGTCGCGCGTCGCCGGGCCCGACCATCGCTCGACGCGCGCGCGGTACACGAGCGGCCCCCCGGGCTCGTCGCACGACGGGTGCTCGACGGCGCCGGGCAGCTCGGCGACCTCGGACGAGAGCTCGCGCAGCTCCGACGCGACCGTGATCGGCAAGCGCACGCGCACCTCGTCGTCAAACAGCCGCGAGGCGCTCGCCAGGCTCGCGGGGCACATGCGCTTGTACGTGCGACCCACCTCGTAGGTCTCGGGGTCATCGCAGTCGAGCCCGCGCGCGAAGGTCTCATCGAAGCTCGCGATCGCGGGCACGTCGCCCGGCGCGGGCGGCCGTGTCGGCGCGCCCGGGAGCGACACGTCGCGCAGCGCGAGCTCGAGACGAGCGAGCCGCGCGGCGTCAAACCGCGCGTCGTCGGGCCGCGACGGCGCGCGCGCGCGCGTGCACGCCGTCGCGACCAGCGCGAGCGCGACCGCAGCCGCGCAGCCCAGCGCGAAGCTCGAGCGAGGAGCGGGCATCACCGGCACCTACGCGCCGGGGCCGACGTGGGTCTCACGGCGCGCTCGACGTCTCGGCGTGGACCAGCGCGCGGGCCCGCGCGGGCCCGCGCAGCGCGACGAAGGTGATGAACAGCGCGGCCACGACCCCGAGCCCGAGCGTCAGCCCCCACCACAGCCCGGGCACGCCGAGCCCGCGTTCGAACGCGAGCCAGTACGCGAGCGGGAGCGCGAGCCCGTAGAACGCGACGAGGTGAAAGCTCGCGGCCACGGTGGTGCGCCCCATCGCGCGCAGGATCGCCGCGCCGACGACCTGCGCGCCGTCGAAGAGCTGGAATGCGGCGGCGATCGGCAGCAGCGCGGCCGCGGCCGCGATCACCGAGGCGTCGGCGGTGTAGATCCGCGGCAGCACCCCGCGCAGCGCGATGAACAGCGTGGCCGAGCCGGTCATGACGCCGCCGCCGAGCGCGAGCGCGACCCAGGCCGAGCGCTGCGCCGACGCGGGCGCGCCGGCGCCGAGCAGGTTGCCGACGCGCGTGGTCGCGGCCATCGAGATCCCGAGCGGGACCATGAACGCGAGCGACGCGAGGTTGAGCACCACGATGTGGCTGGCGAGCGCGACGGCGCCGAGGCTGCCGGCGAGCAGCGTCGCGATCTGGAACGCCCACATCTCGAAGGAGAACTGCAGCCCGAGCGGCACGCCGTGGCGCAGGATCTCGCCGAGCCCGCGCGCGCTCGCGATCTCGCGCCAGCGCCACGGCGGCCAGACGTCCGCGAGCAGGCGCCCGCGCCAGATCCACAGCGCGAGCGCGAGCACGAGCGTGACGCGGGTGAGCCCCGTCGCGATCCCGGCGCCGCGCAGCCCGAGCGGCTCGATCATAAGTGGCCCAAGGGACACCCCGTAGATGAGCGCGGCGTTGAGCGCGACGTTGAGCAGGTTGGCGAAGAGCACCACCCACATCGCCGGCGACGTGATCCCGCGGGCCTGCAGGCTCTGGCGCAGCAGGATGTAGATCAGGAAGGCCGGCAGCCCGGGGTACTGGACCTGCACGTACTCGTGGGCCATGCGCGCGAGCGCGGGCTCCTGGCCGGCGAGCAGCAGCGCGTCCTCGGTCTGCAGCCACAGCGCGCCGATCGGCAGGCTCGCGAGCGCGGCGATGATGATGCCGCGCTGAACCGCGCGACCGAAGGCCTCGTGCGCGCCGGCGCCGTGGGCCTGCGAGACGATCGGGTCGATGCCGAACACGAGGCCCATGCCCATGACCATGGTCCCCCAGGTCCACAGCACGCCGAGCGCCGCGGCCGCGAGCGCGTCGACGCCGACGTGGCCGACCATCAGCATGTCGACGACGCCGAGCATCATCGAGCCGAGCTGCGAGATGATCATCGGCACCGCGAGGATCAGCAGGCGCCGAAGCTCTAAACCAGGTCGAAGGGGCTCCATCACGCGTCGGCTCAGGGGCGTGGGACCGTAGCACCGTTTCTCGCGGGCACCAGCCCGCGCGGCGCGCGTTCGCGCGCGCGGGCTTGCTGACGCCGCGCAACGATGCGATCAATGGACATGCGCCGCTTCGCCCTGCTCGTCCTCCTCGGCCTCGGACTGCCCGCCTGCGCCAACAAGCCAGCGACCCCGAGCGAGGTGTCGGTGCACAGCGAGACGCTGCCGGAGGGCGACGCGAACCTCACGCTCGACTTGCTCTACGCGGCCAAGGGCGACCGCAAGGTCGAGCTGATCCTCAAGATGCGCGTCAGCGGCATGAACGAGACCGAGAAGCTCGTCGGCGAGGTCTACATCAAGGGCTTCAACATCGAGGACGGCGGGACCCGCTGGGACGGCTTCGTCCCGCCGCGCGAGCCCCAGACCTTCCGCGTCACGCTGCGGATCCCGGAGGGCAACGACTCGGCCTCGGCGACCGTCTCGCTCTCGCGCTCGCACGACAGCAGCGTGCTGCTGCGCGAGGAGCTCGAGTTCACCGTCGACGAGGCCGGCCTCGTGTCCGGGCCGCAGTAGCTGCGGCGCGCGCTCGAGGGCGAACGCGCGGCGGCGCGCGGGCCCAACGCGATCGAACAGGTCCCAAGGGACATACCTAGCTTGCTATGCTCGCGCCCCATGAACGCCCTCTCCAGGAGTTGGCAGCTGACCAAGCTCAGCTTCCGCGTCATCGGCCAGGACAAGGAGCTGCTGCTGTACCCGCTGCTCTCCCTGCTGCTCTCGGTCGCGTTCCTGATCGCGCTGCTCTACCCGACGCTGTGGGTGCAGCTGTCCGACGACGGCTCGATCGAGTGGGGCTTTCTGGAGATCATGGTCACCTTCGTGACCTACCTGGGCGTCGCGTTCATCGCCACGTTCTTCAACGTCTGCGTCGTGTTCACGGCCAAGACGCGCTTCGAGGGCGGCGACGCGACCTTCGCCCAGAGCGTCCGCTTCGCGCTTAGTCGCGTCCACCTGATCCTCGGCTGGGCGACGATCTCGGCGACCGTCGGGCTGATCTTCCGCGCGATCGATCACCTCGCCGAGCGCCTCGGCGGGATCGGCGAGATCGTCGTCGGCGTGCTGCGCTCGCTGCTCGGGATGGTCTGGAGCGTGATCACGATGTTCGTGATCCCGGCGATGGTCTACAAGGGCCTCACGCCGATCCCCGCGATCAAGGACTCCTTCGAGGTGCTCAAGCAGACCTGGGGCGAGAGCCTGGTCCGCCACTTCGGCTTCGGCCTCGTGCAGTTCCTGTGCTTCTTCGCGGGCGCGCTCGCGTTCGGCGGGCTGTTTCGGGTGATGAGCCCGAGCGGCGCGCTCTCGGGCGCGCTCGTCGTGCTCGCGATCATCTACTTCGTCGGCGTCGTGTTCGTGTTCCTGCTCGCCGAGATGATCTTCAACACCGCGCTGTACCACTACGCGGCCAACGGCGAGCTCGCGCCGGGCTACGACGAAGAGACGATGCGCGGGGCGTTCCGCGTGAAGTGATCGCGGGCGCGCGCGGGGACGTCGGCGTCGGCGCCGGCCGCGAACAGCTGTCCAAACGCGCCGGTTGAACATTCGTGCGTAAACCACACATCGTCGCGTGACCGCGCGCTTGTGAGCGAGTGCGTCATTCCGGTAGCGTCAAGAGCGTGTCATGGGCTCGCACACCGCTCCTCCTCGCCGGCGCACTCCTGACGATCGCTCCGCTGGGGGCGTGCGGCGACAGCGACGGCGAGACGGGCACGGACAGCGACGGCACGACCGGCGACGAGAGCGAGGCCGGCAGCGACGGCGCGACCACTGAGGGCGGGACCGCGGGCGAGAGCGAGACGGGCGGCGAGACCGACGGGCCGCCGGCGGGCTGGTCGTTCGACCCGGTCCGCGCGAACCCCAACCTCGACGACGATAACGGGGAGGCGCGCGCGGACTGGCTCGAGACCCCGTTCGACGGCGACGACGACCTGCTCGCGCTGCCGCTGCCCCTGCTGCCCGCCGGCGACCAGGTCCGCGTCGCGCTCAGCGGCGACGTCGACGTCATCCGGGTCTGGACGGCCGACGGCAAGGCGCCCGCGCTGGGCTCGGGCAACCCCGACGACGCCCTCGAGCTGACGCTCGCGTCCTCCGGCGACCCGATCACGCTGACGCTCGAGTTCGGCGACTACAACGCCGTCGGCGCGCTCGAGCTCGAGCACCTCGACGCCGGCGGGGCGGTGGTCGAGTCCGCGACCGTGTCGCTGCGCTCGTCCCCGCTGATCATGAACCACCACCTGCTGCCTGCCGAGCGCCTGTGGGTCGTCGACACCCAGGGCTGCAGCGGCGCGAACACGGGCTTCGTCGGCGGCTACAAGGACGCGCTCGGCGACCGCGTGGTCGTGGTCCCGGGGACGTCGTACGGCTGCGACCGCTGGATCCAGGACGAGATCGAGTTCTCGACCTCCTTCGACCAAGACGGCCGGCGGCTCAACACCACCATCGACTCGATCCGCGACCGCGAGCTCGACGACCTCCCAGAGGACATCTGGTTCGGCCCCGGCGACGCGCTCGGGACCTGGGGCGCCGCCGGGCAAGAGACGACCTTCGACTCGTTCGGCAACCTCGAGGCCAGCCCGCCCGTGACGGTCGACGGCGTCGAGTACCCCTACGGGCGCATCTACTACGGCAACCAGGGCGGCGTCGGGCTGCACCCCGGGCTCCAGGCGTTCCTCGCCAGCCAGTCCGTGCAGGAGCCGTTCGAGGTCGACAGCACCTGGCTGTGCGTCGGTCACGTCGACGAGTGGATCAGCTTCATCCCCGACGCGTCCGCGCCCAAGGGCTTCCGCATGCTCTACGCCGACGTCGACGCCGGCTACGCGCTGCTCGAGCAGCTCGGCGCCGGCACCTCGCTCGGCCGCTACGGGCCTGATCACGGCTACAGCTCGGTCGGCGCGATCCTCGGGGACGCGGGCCTGCGCGCCTACAACGAGGACCTGCGCGACGACCACCTGCTGCCGATGCGCGCGCGCATGATGACCGAGCTCGGGCTCAGCGAGGAGGACGTGATCGACGTCCCGAGCCTGTTCGAAGAGGTCAGCGGCTTCTGCCGCAGCCCGGGCAAGGCGCTCGCGCTCATCCCCGGCACGGTCAACCTGATCGTCGCCAACTTCGGCGAGGGCGACGACCACCTGTTCATCCCCGACCCGTTCCTGCGCGGCAACGGCGAGGGTCAGGGCGCCGACGCGCTGATCGAGTGGTTCAACAACAACATGCCGCCGGCGCTGCAGCTCCACTTCATCGACGACTGGTACTCGTATCACCTGCAGCGCGGCGAGGTGCACTGCGGCACCAACGTGCGCCGCACGCCGGAGCACACAGACTGGTGGGAGGTCGCCGCGCACCTCCTGGGAGGGAACTGAGATGGATCGCCGACTCGATCGCCGCACCACGCCGGCCGCCTCGCTGCTCGCGCTCGCGCTCGTGACCGCCAACGCGCTCGCCTGTGATCCGGGGCCGCGCTCGCCCGACGAGCCCGAGCCGCGCGCCGAGCTCGCGAGCGCCCCGGCGCCCGCGAGCGAGGCGCCCGCCGAGACGCTCGCGAGCGCACAGGACGAGGACGAGGCCGAGGCGCCCGCCCCCGCGACGGTCCCCGAGGATTGGCGCCCGTGGGTCGAGGCCGAGGTCACGCGCCTGCAGGGCGCGGACCCTGCGTTCTACGATCAGCTGCGCGCGCTGCAGCCCGCCGAGACGCGCGCCGGCAGCCTGCGCTTCGTCAGCCCGCTGCTGCAGGACCCGCGCGCCGTCGCGCTGCTGCTCGATCGCCTGCAGCACGAGCCGCGCGAGCCGGCCTACCGCGCCGCGCTCGTCGACGCGATCGCGCGCACGGGCGCCGCCGGCCTCGGCGCGCCGCTCGTCGACCTGCTCCGTGACGAGCGCGAGGCCGAGGTCCGCGTCGTGCTCGTGGCGACGCTGCGGCGCGCGAGCCCGACGCGCGGCGCCGAGGGGGTCGCGCTCGCGCTGCAGGATCCGGCGCCCGAGGTCCGACAGACCGCCGCGCGCGTCGCCGGCTACGTCCAGGCCTCCGGCGCGCTGAGCGAGCCGCTGCGGGCCGCGCTCGCCGATCGCGAGCCCGCGGTGCGGGCCATGGCCGCGCGCGCGCTCGGGATCCACAGAGACGCCGGCGCGACCGCGGCGCTCGTCCCCCTGCTCGACGACGACGCGGCGCTCGTGCGCCTCAACGCGCTCCGGGCCCTCGGCCGCGTCGATCTCGAGTTCACGCGCGGGCTCGGGCGGCTCGCGTCGCTGCGCGAGGACGCGGACGCCTCGGTCGCGCGCGCCGCCGCGCGGCTCGCCGACGGCGGCGCCGAGGCGGGCGCCGAGTAACTCATGTCCCAGAGGACACGGCCTGTCCACCATGACCGAGACGCCATCTTGAACGCCGCGGGGGAGCGCGGGCGCCTCTCGGTCGGCGCCCAGCGGCTCGAGTACCTGCGCCTGCCCGGCGACCCCGCGCGGCCGCTGCTCGTGCTGCTGCACGAGGGGCTCGGCTGCGTCGCGCTGTGGCGCGACGTCCCGCAGGCGCTCGCGGCGACGACGGGCTGCGGCGTGCTCGTCTACAGCCGCGCCGGCTACGGCGGCTCGAGCCCGTGCGCGCTGCCCCGGCCGCTGCGCTACATGGAGGACCACGCGCTGGAGGTGCTGCCCCCGCTGCTCGCCCAGCTCGACGCGCGCGCGCTCGTGCTCGTCGGTCACAGCGACGGCGGCTCGATCGCCGCGGTGCACGCCGGCGCCCGCCCGGACCCGCGGCTCGCGGGCGTCGTGCTGCTCGCCCCGCACTTCTTCGCCGAGCCGATCAGCGTGGCCGCGATCCGCAGGGCGACCCGCGCCTTCGAAGAGGACGACCTGCGTGAGCGGCTCGCCAAGTACCACAAGGACAACGTCGACTGCGCGTTCCGGGGCTGGGCCGACTCGTGGCTGCACCCCGACTTCCTGCGCTGGGACCTGCGCCCTTTCTTGCCGACGATCCGAGCGCCGACGCTCGTGATCCAGGGCGAGGACGACGAGTACGGCACCAAGGCGCAGGTCGAGACCGCGACGGCGCTGATCAAGGCGCCGATCGCCGCCCACCTGCTCCCGGCCTGCGGGCACGCGCCGCACAAGGATCAGCGCGAGACGGTGCTGCGGCTGATCGCGGAGTTCGTCGCCGCGCGCTGCGGCGCCGCGAACGTCACGGCGCCATGATCTCGCGCGCGAGGTAGCCCCGGCACACCAGCTGTCGTCGTCTTCCCGGCCCGCGGCGCGCCGTGATAGACGACGCGCAGCAGAAACTCGTCGGGCTCGTCGGGATCGTCCGCCGGCCGGCTCAGCCGCGCGCTCCCGGCCAGGAGTCCTGCACGCCCTGCGGCGTGCGCCGGACCGGGTTGCGCGGGCGCTCGTAGCGGGCGCAGAACTTGTCCCACAGCGCGCCGACGCGGCGGACCTCGCCGTCCGCGATCCCTACGGACATGTCCCGAAGCTCAACCTTGATGTCGTCGCAGCGCTGCCACCCCGACTCGTCTGACCACGAGCCGGCGCCGCCGAAGCCCGAGGGCAGCGGGCGCATCGCCATCTCGGAGAGGCCGTCAGCCCAGCGCATCAGCAGCCGGCCCTTGCGCACGTTGGCGGACTCGCCGGCGATGTCGCCGAGCGTCCAGGCCTGCTCCTCGACCATCTCCTGCCCGGTCTCCGGGTCCTCGTACTCGATGGTCAGCATCACCTGGTCCTGCGGGCGCAGGCGCCCGCCGCGAGCCATGAGATCCGAGAGGAACAGCTGCGAGGTGTTCGCGAAGTAGTGGATGGACTGCACGTCCTCCTTCACGACCGAGCTCTCCTCGCCGTAGAACACGTTCATGCGCAGCGAGGGCGGCAGGTGCAGGCGGAAGTGCACGTCGCCCGCGGTCGTCTCGATCATCGAGATGAAGCGGGCGCCGAACACCGCGTCGACCTCGGCCTCGGAGCCGAGGAACACGTAGGCGCCGCGGCCCTTCTCGGTGAGCTTGTCGAGCAGGCTGTCGTTGAAGGTGCGGCCGACGCCGACGCCCGAGAGCCGGATCCGGCGCTGGTCGTAGTACTTGCCGATCATCGAGATCAGGCGCTCGTCGGTCACGCCGGTGTTGGCGAGCGCGTCGGTGACGAGCACGACGCGGTTGGTGTAGGTCGGCTGATAGGCGCGATCGGCCAGCTCGTAGCCGCGCGTGAGCCCGAGGTGGATGTCGGTCGCGCCGCGCGGGCGCAGGCCGTCGATCGCCTGCTGGAGCACGCGCGGGTCGTCGCGGCCGACGACGAAGTTCTCGATCGGCGTGCACATCGCGTGGTCGAACAGCGCCATGTGCACGATGTCGCCGCGCTTGAGCTGCCCCGTCATCTGCTGCAGGCCGCGCTTGAGGTAGTCCATGCGCCCCTCGTCCTGCATCGAGCCCGAGCGGTCGATGACCAGCGAGAGGTTCGCGTTGCGCCGCGAGTTGAGGTCCAGCGGCCGCCCGCGGACCGCGAGCGCGAGCGTGTAGATGCCCTCGTCGTGGGGCACCGGCGCGATCTCGGCGCGGATCGAGAAGTCGTCCTCGGGCGCCACCGCGTCGCTCTCGAACGAGAAGTAGTTGAGCAGCTCGTGCGGCCGGATGTGCTCGAGCGGCACCGGCAGGAAGTTGTCGATCGCGAACATCACCCGCTGCGCCGACGACAGGCTCATGGTGTCGTCGTTCGAGAGGTAGATGGCCGCGCCCCAGTCCTCGTACTGATCGTCGGGGTCGGGCTCCGGCTCGGCCTGCGCGATCGCGAGGGAGTCGCCGGCGTCGTCGAAGTCCGCGGGCGCCTCCTCGGCCTCGGCCATCTCCACGGGCGCCGACGTCTTCTCGGACTCGCGCTTGCGCTTGCGATCACGTCGCCGCTCGGCGCGGTCGTCTCGCTTCGACTCCGTGGCGACGCTGCGCGTCGGCTCGGGCGCAGGCGCGCTCGCGGGCGGCGGGGCCATGTCGCCGCCGGCCATGTTGTCGAGCGAGGTGCCGGCCCCGCCCCCCGGCGCGCCGCCGAAGGGATCGTTGAGATCGGCCGACGGCGCGCGCTTCTTCTCCGGCGACTTCGTCGCCGGCTTGGCGTCCTTCTTGGCGTCCTTCGGCTTGCTGGGCGACGGGTTGTAGGGCACGTGGCGCCCCGATCCGACGCTGCCGCGCTTGGGTCGCGACGAGCTCGAGGGACGCGGCGCCGAGCCGCCGCTCGCGATCGCGGGCTCGCGCGAGCGCCCGTAGCACTGGTCGATGTGGTTGACGAGCTTGGGCAGGCTCGCCAGATCCGGGGGCGGCGGCGCGCCCGGGCGGTTGCGCGGCGGGTGCTGACGCGGATTAAAGTGGTGCGGCGGCGCGTTGTAGCCCTGGTCGCCCGGATCGCTGACCGTGATCGGGTAGCCGCCGCCGGTGTTGGGATCGCCTGGGGCCACCGGGCCCTGCTTCGCCTGGCACCCGCCGAGCATCAGCGGGGCCGCGAGCGCCGCGACCCAGCAAAACCACCTGTGCGCTCCTGTGTTCTTGTTGCTCTTCATCACCAGCTCCCCGGGATGCCCGCGGCGCGCGGGCGCGACGCGCCGTGAGGCCGCGGTCATCAGCCCCTGAACGACGCGAGCTCGCCCACCATGACACCCCCTCGCGAAAAATCGCAGCGGAAAAACCGTGTCAACCGCGCGCGCGCGCCCGCGAGCCCCGGCAAGCCTTGCACGGGGACGCGCCGACGTCCGCGGCGCGCCGCTCACGAGCCCGCGGCGTTGACCTCGAGCTCGCCGACCATCGCGTAGGTGCCGACGCGCTTGGGCGACGCGAACATGCGGACCGTGTAGGTCCCCGCGCTCGGGAACGCGCACTCGAAGCGCGCCGAGGGTCCCGCGTCGACCTCGCAGTCGCGCTGCTCGCCGCCGCCCTTGGGCACCGCGTGGACGAGGAAGTGCCGGCGGCGCGGGTTCTTGACGAGGATCTCGAGCGCGCCCGAGACGGAGACCTGCGAGCGCGTCGGGCTGAGCAGCTCGAGGCCCTCGGCGTAGAAGCGCGCGTGCATCATCGGCTGGCGGAAGAAGTCGCCGCGCGACACGGGGTCGTCGCGCAGCTGCCAGCGCTCCTCGTCGGGGAAGTGCGTGACGCCGAACACCGCCGGCGGCGTGAACAGGTAGCCGGTCTCGTACTCCTTGGTGAAGCGGTCGCCATTGACATGTCCCGCGTCCCATGTCGCGTCGACCAGGTACCAGAAGTCGCCGAGCTTGGCGGCGTTCCACGCGTGGCCCTCGCCCGTCACGTCGGCGCCGTCGTTGCGCGCGTCGCCGGAGACCACCACGATCTCCTCCCCGGCCGCCTCGCCGAGCGCCGCGAGCAGCCGCGCGTACCCGGCGCAGACGGCCACGTGGGAGCGAAACACGGTCTCCGCGTCCTGCGGCGGGTAGCGCCCGGCGACGTAGGCGGCGGCGTCGTAGGCCACGCGATCGGCCACGTAGTCGTGCAGCGCCTTGACGCGGCGCCACTGCACCGGCTCGTTGTCGGCGATGTAGCGCGCGACGCTCTCGATGCTCGTCTCGACGTCGGCGGGCATGTTCGCGACCAGCGGGTGCAGCGTCTCCGGCAGCGGCCACGGCGGCAGCGCGTCGCCGTCCGGCTCCCCCGCCGCCGGCTCCTCCGCCGGCGACTCCTCCCCCGGTGACTCCTCCCCAGGTGACTCCCCAGACGACTCCTCTCCAGTCTCCCCAGGCTCCGCGTCCGGCTCCGGCGTCTTCGTGGTCTGCGGCAGCGGCCGCTCACCCGGGCGCCGCGTCGGCCCGGGGCGCAGCGCGTCGTCGTCGCCTGCGGGTTCGGGCTCGCCGAGCAGCGACTCGTACGGGTTCTCGTGCGTGGCCACGTACAGCCACTCGAGCCCGTCGGCCGCGCGGAACAGCAGCACGCGCGCCTCGTCGACGCGCGCGCCCTGCTGACCGTCGAGGAACCAGTCGCCGCGCGTCGAGAGCGCGGCGAAGCCCTCGGCCGGGAAGCGGGCGAGCAGCGCGCTCAAGAACACGAGGTTAATCGTCAAGGTCCGAAGGACCAGGCGATCCCAGAAAGTCAGCACGCGCGGCCCGCGGGCGCCCTTGCGCCGACGCCTCCAGCCGGCGAGCGCGTCCCAGGCGAGCGGCAAGACCGGGAACAGCAGCGCGCCGCACAGGCACACGAGCCACACCGGCCCGTTGCGGTACGCGGCGAGCGACGACGCGAACCACACGCCGAGCGCCGGCACCAGCACCACCGCGGCGCTCCACAGGAGCTTGAAAACGAACACGACCCCGGTGATCAGGCGCGAGGGCGACGCCTTCTGTCTCGGCACTCCCTCAGTGTAGACGCCGAGGGCTCGCGCGCACTCCCGGACGCCGCGCTCGCGCGCGGGCGCGCGCGAGCCCAGCACGCGCCGCCGCGCTCGCGTCGACGCGCCGCGCTCGCGCGACTGATCGCGCGTGACCGATCGCGCGCGACCGGTCGCGCCGACACCCGGGCGCGCCCAATCACACAGTGTTTATGACGGGCCGCGGTGATATGCTGGCCGGCCATGGGACCCGGTTCCAAGGACCCTGCAATGGGCCGGGGGCGGACGTTGCTGCGCGGCGACCCGATCTCGTTCGCCGAGGTCAACGCCCGCGCGACGATGGGGCTGTACGAGCAGCACGAGGACGACACCTTCGATCCCAAGGACTGGATCGACCGCGAGATCGCGAAGACCTACCGCATCGTCGAGCTGCTCGGCGAGGGCGGCATGGGGGCCGTGTTCGTCGCGGAGCACCTGCGGCTGCGCAAGCAGGTCGCGGTCAAGATCATCCGCCCCGAGATCGTCGACGACGAACAGATCGCGCTGCGCTTCCGTCGCGAGGCGCTGGCGACCGCGCGCCTCGAGCACCCGCACGTCGCCAGCGCGTTCGACTACGACGCGTTCCCCGAGGGCGGCGCCTACCTCGTCATGCAGCTCGTCCGCGGCCAGAGCCTGCGCGAGCTCCTGAACCTCCAGGGGCGCTTCGAGTGGCAGCAGGCCTGCGAGATCGCCGGCCAGATCGCCGACGCGCTCTCGGCCGCGCACGCCGAGGGCATCGTCCACCGCGACCTCAAGCCCGACAACATCCTGCTCGAGACGCGCGCCAACGGGCAGTACTTCGTCAAGGTGCTCGACTTCGGCATCGCGCGGATCGTCCCCGAGCAGGCCGGGCGAGAGGCGCGCGGCGGCACCGAGCAGCAGGCGCTGACGCGTGTCGGCATGGTCGTTGGGACACCTGGATACATGTCGCCCGAGCAGGCCATGGGCGAGACCGTCGACGCGCGCGCCGATCTCTACTCGCTCGGCGTCATCCTGTGGGAGATGATCGCCGGCCGCCCGCTGTGGAAGGCCTCGACGCTGGGCGAGATGTTCGCCAAGCAGTTCAAGGAGAACCCGCCGCGCCTGCGCGACGTGCTCGGCGGGCCGGTGCCGGGGCCGCTGGAGAGCATCACCGCCGAGCTGCTCGAGCGCGCGCCCGAGGATCGCAAGATCACCGCGACCGACCTCCACGGCGCGCTCAAGAAGCTCTCGATGGGCCTCGATCCCGACGCCGAGGTCACGGGCGCCTACACCTCGCTCGCGGCCGAGCAGGAGTCGCGCACGCGCGCGAACAAGGTCCTGCAGCCCCCGACCGCCGAGCACGAGGCCTGGTACAACCGCTCGCTGCAGTCGCTGTCCGAGACCTTCGAAGATCTCGAGAATCGCCACGGCCGCGGCCGCGTGCTCATCGGCGTCGCCGTCATCGCGCTGCTCGTGTTCCTGTCGCTGATCGCCGTCTGTCAGCTCGCGAGCGGGGTGAGCCGCGGGGCCACCTCGGAGACCGGCGCCGCCGGCCACGCGGAGGACGCGAAGACGCCCGACGCCGACGGGGCGGTCGCGGAGCCCGAGGCGCCGGCAAAGGAGCCTGCGGTCGACGAGCAGCCCGAGGCGAGCGCGGACGCCGGGGACGCCGAGGACGCCGAGGACGCCGACGCCGAGGACGCCGACGCTGACGACGCCGCGAGCGCGCTCGACCCCGCGATCGCGACGGCGGTGGAGACCGTGCTCAACGACGACGACCGCGGCGAGCGGAAGAAGGCCGCGAAGTCGCTGCTGTCCCATGAGCCCGAGAGCGCGGTCCCGAGCTACGCGCTGCTCGCCGCGCGCCTGACCGACGCGAAGAGCTGCGAGGGCAAGCGCGAAGTGCTGAAGGAGATCGCCGAGGCCGGCGACCCGCGGGTGCTGCCGGCGCTCGAGAAGCTCTCGGCGATCCGCCGTTCGGGCTGCAAGCCGCGCGGCAAGGGCGACTGCTTCGGCTGCCTGCGGCGCACGCTCGCCAGCACGATCGAGGGCCTCGCGCCCGACGACGCCGGCTGAGCGAGCGCGGCCCGGCCCCGGCGGCCCGCGGGCCCCGACGGGGCGCGCGCGAGCCCGTGAGCATGTCCGAACAGACAGCTCAAAGCCGCCGCGCGTGACGACGCGCCGCGGCGCGCGGGCGAGCGCGACGTCGGGCCGCTCACGCGTTTTTCAGGGCGCCCGTGGAATCAATTGCCCCGCGACGCGGTCGGGTAACGGGGATCGACGCGCGCGTCCGCGGGCGCGTCGCGGGGGAGCGAGCCGGCATGAAGAGCGAGGATCAGAAGACCGTGCGCGTGCGCATCGCGGTGGTCGTCGACGAGCGCGGGAACTACAACGCGTGCGGCTGGACGGACGCGGAGGACCCGGTCCGCTGGGCGCGTGACGGCATGGAGCGCGATCCGCAGGGCTCGCGCGTCCAGCTGGTGCACTTCGTGGAGGCCGACGTGCCCGTGCCCCAGCGGCCGCAGACCATCGCCATCTCCGGCGTCGTCAAGCCCGCCTCGAACTGACTCGAGCGGCGCGCCGCCGCCACCACAGCGGCGCCCCGCCCCGCACACCGTCGCGCCCCGCGTCGAGCCGCCGCGCGCCGCGTCTACATGTCTATACAGTCAGTCCGACGCCCGCCGGCCGCGCGCGCACATCTGCCCTGGTGAAATTCGCCGCGGCGGCGCGGCGGCTCGCGAGCTGACGCGAGCGGCGCGCGCTGGTGCGCGCGCGCGCCGGCGCGGTCGACTTGCACCTGCTCTAAATCACATGAATCCTTGAACATGTACGATTTCTCGGGGACTATCGTGCCATGCGTTTAACTTTGCCTGCACCGCGACACGCCGCCGCCGTCGCGCTCGCGGCGCTGCTCGCCGCGTGCGCGACGGGCGAGCGCGAGACCGACGAGACGGTCGGCACGACCGTCATGATGTCGAGCTCGAGCGACCCGAGCGCGGGCTCGAGCACGACCGATGGCCCTGAGCCGACGACCGGCGACTCGAGCTCGCCGACCACGACCGGGACCGAGCCCCCGCCGAACTGCGGCGACGCGGTGCTCGACCCGGGCGAGGAGTGCGACGACGGCAACAACGTGTTCACCGACGACTGCCTGCCGAACTGCGTCGCGCCGACCTGCGGCGACGGCGTGATCTGGGCGGGCGTCGAGGGCTGCGACGACGGCAACGACATCGACGACGACGGCTGCACCAACGCGTGCATCTCCGCCGACTGCGGCGACGGCGAGACGCAGCCGCCCGAGGAGTGCGACGACGGCAACGCCGACGACGACGACGCGTGCCTGCCCACCTGCATCAAGGCGGTCTGCGGCGACGGCAAGATCTGGGACGGCGTCGAGGAGTGCGACGACGAGCTCGAGACCGAGAGCTGCGACGCCGACTGCACCTTCGCGTCCTGCGGCGACGGGCAGATCAACGCCACGGCCGACGAGGAGTGCGACGACGGCAACAACAAGGACTGGGACGAGTGCACCAACGCGTGCGTGGCCGCGACCTGCGGCGACGGGATCGTGTGGATCGACGTCGAGGAGTGCGACGACGGCAACGCGATCAACGGCGACGGCTGCGAGCCTGACTGCACCGTCACGCCGACCTACTCGGCCGTCGGGCCGCAGATGAACGTCCCCGCCGACGAGCTGTTCGGCTGGGAGATCTGCTGGCTCAGCCCCTACACGAACTCGGGGACGAGCATCAACTCGATCATCAACAGCAACTGCACGAAGGCGAACCTGATGCTCGCCTGCCGCGAGGTCGACAGCGACATCTACACGCTGCTCGCCCACGCGCCGCGCAGCGACGTCACGTTTAACACCGGGCAGGAGAACACGCCGCACACCGCGAACGGCGTCGGCTGGTACTTCAGCGACTCGTACTCGTGGGGCTTCGCCAAGCAGGGCGACGCGATCCTGCGCAACACCTGCGACACGCTCGATCCCAACGGCGACCAGCGCCTGTGCTGGCACACGAGCGGCGGCTCCTCGAACCCGGGCTACCGCTGCGGCGCCAACAAGGGCATCGGCGCCGGCTGGGAGCGCGTCATCCTGCACGCGGACTAGGCCGCGCCGACGCGCGCCGCGGGTCGCTCAGGTCGCCCCGCGTCACGACGCGAAGGGGTCGATGATCACGACCTCGGCGCTCGCCGAGACGGTCGTCCCGGCCGCGTCGGTGAGCTCGGCCTCGATCCGCGCGAGCCGCATGTGCAGCTCGGCGGGCTCGGCCTCCCAGATCAGCAGGTTGCCCGCGCTCTCGAGCCCCTCGCCCGAGAGCAGGCACGTGAGCTCGCCGCCGTAGCTCGTCTCGGCCCGCAGCGCGCCGTCGATGTAGCCGCGCAGGACGCCGTCGATCGCGCCCTCGCGCGTGAGCCGGGTCGCCAGCAGGCTGACGTCGATGTGGTAGCCGCCCTGGTGCCCGTAGACGAGCACCGCCTCGTCGTTGACCCACGGTTCGAAGCGCGCCGTGCCCCCGCCGATCTCGAGGGTCGGCGTCGGCCCTGGCTCGCAGGCCTCGAGGAACTCGCTGCCCCCGGTCGCGTCACCGGCGTCGGAGCTCGCCGCCGGCGCGCCGTCGCTCTCGCCCTCGACGCCCTCGCCCGTGCCGCCGCCGCCGGTCGTCGCGTCGACCGTGCCCCCGCCGCCGCCCGACTCGTCGCACGCGAGCCCGCTGGCGACGAGCGCCAGCGCCAGCGCCAGCGCGCATCGCCGTCGGTGGGAGAGCATCCTGCGGAGTGTAACGCAGACCGGCGAGGCGCGGAGACGCGCCGGCTCACGCCGCCCTCGCTCACGCGCCGCCGGGCCCGTCGTCGCTCACCCGTCGTCGAGCAGCTCGTCAAACACCCGGAAGCCGCCGACGGCGTGGAACGAGCCGTAGGCGACGAGCGCGGACATCACGACGACCGCGACGAGCCCGATGTCGGCGTACCAGCGCCAGGGCTCCGAGGTGAGCGGGAACACCAGGCACAGCGCCTTGCACAGCAGCGCGACGAAGGTCGCGAGGATCCCGTAGCGCAGCATGAGGACGACGAGGATCCCCGCGTAGAGCAATTCCACGCCGATCGCGAGCGGCTCCCAGCCGGCGAGCAGCAGCACGCGCGCTGGCCACAGCGCCACGTACACCACGAGCGTGACGTGCGGGTGCCGCAGCACGACGCGCAGGCCGACGAGCAGCGAGAACGCGATCAGGAACTCCCAGTTGGCGAACAGGCACGCGTGGAACAGCGCGCCGAGCACGTGACGCCCGCCCGTCAGCGCCGGCGGGACGAGCATGTTGATCGGGTGCGGCCCCGCGATCCCGCCGCTGACGTACAGCGACAGCAGCAGCAGCGCGCCCATCCACGCCCCGAGCGCGCCGCCGACCAGCAGGTCGCGCCCGACCAGCGGATCGCGCACGCGCACGCGCATGACGCGGCTCCACGAGATCATCGCGTTGGGCCAGAACCTTCGGACATATGGCTCGACGACCATGTACAGCACCCAGCTGCCGGCGCCGATCGCCACGCTGATCGCGAGCGTCCCCGCGATCAGCTTGGCCTCCTCCATCACCACCGGCACGTGGCTCGCGCTGATCAGGCGGGCCGCGAAGTCGAGCCCGCCGACCACCGCGGAGAACCGGCGCGCGCCGGTGCGGTCGCCCTCGCCGGTGCGGAAGCTGCGGGCGGCGATCAGCCCGATCCACAGCGCCGCGAGCGACGCGACCGCGACCGCGACGATCGCGACGATCAGCCGCGGCCCTTCGAAGGCCGGCCCGCGCCCGCGACCGCGCGCGTCCCAGCCCGCGCTCCACGGCCGCAGGACTTCGAAGTAGACCGGTCGCCCCGAGAGCGCCGCCGCCTCGATCCGCGCGGGCGCGCGCCCGTCCGCGCCCGCAGGCAGCGTCCACGCCACGCGCTCGTCGGCGTAGCTCGGCGGCACCCGCAGCGGCGACGCCGGCGTGAGCGCGTCGACGGGCAGCCCGGTGCGCCGCAGGAGCGAGTCCCAGTCCGGCGGCCCGCGGGCGACCGCGTCCTCGCCCTCGGCGACCGCGTCCTCGTCCTCGGCGAGCGCGTCCTCGTCGGGGACGATCTTGAGGTACTGCAGGCGCCCGCCGCCGTCGACGAAGGCGAGCGCGTCGCCCGGCTGATCGACGCCCGGGACGTCCGGCGCGGCGAGCCCCCGGATCAACGCCCGCGACGCGGGCTCGCGCGCGCCGTGGCGGTACTCGAGGCGCAGCAGCCCGCCCCGCGCCCGCGCCCGCTCCTCGTACCACGCCGGCTCGATCACGCCGGCCCGCAGCCCCGCGATGAACGGCTCGTCGAGCCCGAGCGAGGCCATCGCGTCCACCGGCTCGTCGACCACGCCCGCCTCGAGCAGCGCCTCGCGGGCCTCGTGCACGAGCACCGCCGTCGGCTCGCCCGCCGGCGTCATCCCGAAGGGGCGCGTGCGCTCGGTCAGCAGCGCGACGACGCCGAGGCCGAGCACGAAGATCACGAGGCAGAGCAGCGCGAGCGGCACGTGGATGCCGTCGAAGCGCCCGCCGTCGGCGACGGTGTCCGCCGACGGCGTGTAGCCGGCGGCCAGCGCCGCCGCCAGCGGGTCGCCGCCGGGGAGCGCCGCGGCGACCTCGAGCGCGGAGGCCGGCCGGCGCGCGGGGTCCGGCTCGAGGCAGCGCATGATGATGTTCGAGATCGCCTGATCGAGCTCCGGCATCAGCTCGATCGGCGATCGCGGCGCGCTCGAGCGGCCGCGCGGCTCCTTCGCGCGCTCGTGTGAGCCCGTCGACGCGCGCCGCTCCTCCCGGGCGTAGCGCCCGGTGTACATCTCGTAGAGCACCATCCCGAGCGAGTAGAGGTCGCTGCGCGCCGACACCTGCGTGCCCGCGGCCTGCTCGGGCGCCATGTAGGCGGGCGTCCCCTCGCGCACGTACTCGCGGCGCGCGACGTCGCCGAGCACCGCGAGCCCGAAGTCGGTGATCCGCACGTTGCCCGCGCCGTCGAGCATGACGTTCGCGGGCTTGAGGTCGCGGTGCAGCACGTCGCGCTCGTGCGCCGCGTGCAGGCCCATGCACAGCTGCCGCGCCAGCTCGCTCGCCTTGCTCGACGAGAGGTTGCCGATGCGCCGCAGGAGCGACGCCAGGTCCTCGCCGTCGATGTACTCCATCGACAGGAAGTGGCGCCCGTCCGCCTCGCCGATGTCGTGCACGCGGCAGACGTTGGGGTGCGAGACCTCGCGCGCGACCCGGACCTCGTTGAGCAGCCGCGAGAGGTACTCGGGATCGTCCGCGAGCGCGCGCGGCAGCAGCTTCACGGCCACGACCTGACCCAAGAGCAGGTCGTCGGCTTGATACACCTCGCCCATGCCGCCCGCGCCGAGCAGCCCGAGCACGCGGTAGCGGCCCGCGAGCACGCGGCCGACGCCGAGCTCGCCCTCGCGCGCGCCCGACAGCGTCCCCGACGTTCTCCCGCTCGGTCGGTGCATGGTCGCCAGGTAGCCGAGCTCGCCCGAGATCGCCGCGCTGCCGCTGCGCGCGTCACCCCGAGACGAGCCCGCGCTCGCGCCGGCGACCGCGGCGATCGTCGCGTCGCTCATCATGTCCGCGACCGCGGTCCCGTCGAGGCTCGCGGGCGTCGGCGCCGACTCAGCCGCCGACGCGACGGCGGGCGCGTTCACGACGGCGGCCGTGTCGGCCTCGTCGTCCGCCGCGTCCGCAGCCTGCGGCTGGATCACCGGCGCGCCGCAGCTCGCACACTCCCGCGCGGCGCTCACGACCTCGGCGCCGCACGACGGGCAGCGCGTCCTCACCGCGACGCTGACCTCGCAGCCATGCCCCCAGAGTATGGCAGCGGCCGCCCGCTCGCGAAGCGACGCCCGCGGGCGCGCGTCGCCGCGCGCGCGAGGCGACGCGCGCGAGGCGACGCGAGTCGCGCGCGGCGAAGGCCGCGGCCCGCGACGACGACGATCGACGCGGCGCGCCGGAGCTGCTCGAGTGGACATACAGCGAACGCGCGCGCGAGCGCCTCGCACGGCCGCGGCTCCCGGCCCGCCGCGAGACGTCAGCGCGAACACCGCGCGACTCACAAGAGGCCTCGAGCGCCGCGAAATCGCCGTTGCGCGTGGAACCAAGCCGCCGCGCATCGGGGTCGTATTCTGCGGGACGCGGTCGCCGGACGCGGCGCCGCAGCGGCCTGATGCCCCGGCTCCCGAACAGCACGCGCACACGGCTCGCCACGCGAGCGACCGCGCCGCACCGCGCCGTCACGAGCGCGCGCGCGCGTCGGCGCGGCGCTGCTCGGCGCGACGCTGCTGCGCGCGCTCGCGCCCGCGTCCGCGCGCGCCGAGGCGCCCGCGCGCGAGGCCGAGGCCCAGCAGGGGCTCATCGACGGCATCGTCGTCGACAAGCGCAGCGGCGACGCGATCGAGGGCGCGCTCGTGCTGCTGCAGTGCGCGTGCATCCAGGGCACGCGCGAGGCCTCGACCGACGGCCTCGGGCGCTTCGTGTTCCGCGAGCTGCCGCCGGGCAACTACACGGTCCAGGTGCTCTACGGCGAGGCCAACAGCGCCCAGGTCACCGAGCTCCCGCGCGGCGCCCGGTTCCGCGCGCGCTTCCTGCTCGACCCCGAGGACGCGCTCAAGCGCGTCGTCGTCGTCCCCGCCGGCGCCGTGCGCAGCGACGCCGCCGACGGCACGCTCGTCGACGTCGACGCGACCCGCGACGTCCCGATCGGCGGGGGCAGCCGCGACTTCACGGCCGTCGTCGACCTCGCGCCCACCGCCACCGCCGACGCCGCGGGCGTCCGCCTCTCCGGCACCGGCGGCGACGAGAGCAAGTACTCGGTCGACGGCGCCAACGTGACCAACCCGAGCTTCGGCACCGTCGGCGCGACGATCGTCCAGGAGTTCATCGCCACGGTCGAGGTCTCCGAGGCCGGCTTCGACGCCGAGTACGGCGGCGCCTCGGGCGGGCTCGTGCAGGCCCGACGCCAGCGCGGCAGCAACCAGCTGCGCGGGCAGGCGGTCGTGCGCTACTCGCCGCGCATCGCCCCGCCACGCCTGGTCACACAGACAGACGAGGCGCTGCGCGCCATCGTCGTCGCCGACCACGGGTTCCAGGGCGTCGTCACGCTGACCGGCCCGATCATCAAGGACAAGCTGTTCTTCGCGCTCGGCGTCGCGCCGGGCGGCGGGCTCAACTCGCTCGTGCAGTCGTTCTACGCGCGCGTCGACAAGGACCGCTCCGGCGGCTTCGCGTCCTGCCCGTACAAGAACGGCGACAACGACTGCACCGCCGGCGGCAACTTCATCCAGACCGAGCGCTTCGCCGAGCAGCGCTTCCCGACCTGGGTCGTGGACGTCGGCTACTTCGGCCGCGTCGACTGGGTGATCTCGCCCAAGCACATGCTCACGCTCTCGGGCGGCGGCGGCCCGCGCCTGCACCGGACCAGCTACCGCCTGCCCAACGACGAGGTGCCGACGACCTTCGGCACCAACCCGTTCGGCACGCTCGGCGGCGCCTCGCGCGTGGCGACCGGCGTCGTCAACGATCACTTCGGCACCACGCTCTCGAACGCGACGCAGGTCGGGCTCAGCTACAACGGGCGCGTCGCCAAGGACACGATCGAGCTCGACGCCGCGGTCTCGTACTTCCAGAGCCGCTACACCGAGGCCTGGCGCCTCGACCACCCCGAGCTCAAGGACGTCCCGCTCACGCAGGAGTCCTCGACCCAGGGCCGCAACCTCTACGAGTTCCTCGACAAGGACGGCGCGCTCAACTCGGTCCGCGGCGTCAGCGACGCGTGCAACGACCCCGACATCCCCGGCGTGCTGTGCCCGATCCGCACCTGGCTCTCGGGCGGGCTCGGGCAGTACAACGAGGAGCGGAGCCGGCGCGTCGAGGGCCTGCTGAGCCTCAGCCACTTCTTCAACGTCGCGCGCACCGCCCACCAGCTCAAGTACGGGCTCGCGCTCGAGCACGTCGAGCGCGACTCGAGCTCGGCCTACTCGGGCGCGAACGACCCCGACTTCTATAACAACTGCCCCGAAGGCCATGTCGGCGGCGGGGAGTACTGCTACGACGCCGCGGCCGACCGCTACACGATCAGCACGCTCACGCGCGTCAACAACAACCGCGTCGTGCTCGTCAACTCCGAGAACCCGATGCAGCAGCAGACGCTCGGCTACGGGCGCGTGCGCTACGAGCAGGACGACCTGCGCGCGATCTCGACGCCGATCGGCGCCGGCGTGCGCGCGCCCACCTACGACGCGTCGCTGGCGACGCAGAACTACGCCGTGTACCTGCAGGATCGCGTGCAGCTGCTCACGAACCTGTACCTCAGCGCGGGCGTGCGCTGGGAGCTCCAGGACATGCGCGACGTGCTGGGCAACCGCGCGCTCCTGATCTGGGACAACGTCGCGCCGCGCGTCGGCCTCACCTACGACTGGACCGACGAGGGCAAGAGCCGGCTGTACGCCAGCTACGGGCAGTTCTACCGCCAGCTGCCGCTGCAGCTCAACAGCCGGGTGTTCGGCGGGCTCGTGACCGTGCGCCGCAGCTACCGGACCACCGACTGCAACGGCAGCGTCAACATCGACGGCGTCGATCACCCGTACACGCGCGGCGGCCAGCCGACCGAGTACTGCACCGACGTGAACCGCACGACCTCCGGGCTGACGCCCGGCATCGTGGTGCCGCGCCTGCGCGGGCAGTTCAACCACCGCTTCCAGCTCGGCTACGACCAGGAGGTCATCGAGGACCTCGTCGTCGGCGTCAGCTGGCTGCACAACGGGCTCGGGCGCGCGGTCGAGGACGTCTCGACCAACGGCGGGCTCAACTACGTCATCGCCAACCCGGGCGAGCGCGTCTCCGACGAGGACATCGCCGCGCGGCGGGCCGAGTGCGATCGCCTGCAGCAGAGCTACGACGCGCTCGCGCCCGACGACGACGGCCGCAGCCGGGTCGCGCGCGAGCTCAACCAGTGCAACTTCGCCGTCGACGCGTTCACGCGCGTCGGCCAGATCTTCGATCGGCCGATCCGCAACTACGACGCCTGGACGCTGCGCCTGACCAAGCGCTTCGCCAAGCGCTGGCTGCTCTACGCCAGCTACACGTACAGCCGCCTGATCGGCAACTACGACGGCTCGCTCGATCGCGACACCGGCGCGGTCAACCTCGGCGCGAGCACCCAGTACGACACCCCCGATCTCGTGCGCAACAGCTTCGGGCCGCTGTACGACAACCGCCCGCACCTGATCAAGCTCGACGGCTCCTATCAGTTCGACCTCGGCGACGCCGGCCGCCTCTCGCTCGGCACGAGCCTGCGCTTCGCCTCGGGCACGCCGATCAGCCTGCGCGCCGACAACAGCCGCTACAACGGGCTGTTCTTGATCCACGTGCTGCCGCGCGGCGCCGGCGGCAGCACGCCGCCGCTGTACCAGTGGAACCTGCTCGTGGGCTACGCCTACCCGCTCTCGGGCGCGCTCGAGCTCGAGCTGGTCGCGCGCCTCGTCAACGTCACGAACGCCAAGGCGGTGCTGCGCGTCGACGAGATCTACTCGTTCGCGTCCGCGCGGCCGGTGGCCGGCGCTGGCCTCGAGGACCTCAAGCACGCGAAGATCCAGAGCCCGGGCAACCCGACGCAGTTCTACCAGCAGACGATCATCCCGCCGCAGGGCAACTACGGGGTCGAGACCGCGTTTCAGCGCCCGCTCGCGGCGCAATTCGAGGTCCGCCTGCGGTTCTGATCGCGGGCGCGCCTGGCTGCTTCATCGGACATCTGCGATATGATCGCGGGATGCAGCCCGGGAGCACGCTCACCACGCTCGCGCTCACGCTCGCCGCGCTCGCGCCCGCCGCCTGCTTCACGGACGCCGGCCCGGCGGACGTGACCAGCGACGCGAGCGCGTCGTCGACCAGCGCGAGCGCGAGCGCGCCCGGGACGACGTCGACCGGGGCCGCGACCGTCGCGCCCGCGACCACCGGCGTCGACGAGACGACGAGCGCCGCCGCGACGTCGACGTCGACGTCGGCGTTGACGGGCGCCGTCACCAGCGACGCGAGCGACAGCGATGTCAGCGCGGTCACGACCGACGCCGCGACGACCGGGGACCCCACGACCGGCGAGTGCAGCGCGGAGATCTGCGACGGGCTCGACAACGACTGCGACGCGCTGGTCGACGAGCTCTCCGACGACAACCCGGGCCCCTGCGACAACTGCCTGCTCCACGAGACCGCCGATCGGCTCTACTGGATCTGCCAGGACTTCCGCACGTGGACCGAGGCGCGCGCGCGCTGCCAGGACCGCGGCGCCGCGCTCGTGACCCTCGAGACCGCGGCCGAGCGCGACCTGCTGATCGGGCTCGCGCCGGCGCCCCCGAACGACGAGATGTGGCTCGGCCTCACCGACTCCGCGCGCGAGGGCGTGTTCCGCTGGCCGACGGGCGCAACCGCCGAGGACTACGGCTACAAGGACTGGGACCTGGACCAGCCGGTCGGCTCCCCCGATCTCAACTGCGTCTACGTCGTCAACACCGACAGCGGCCGCTGGCGCGTGGCCCCCTGCGACAACCCCAAGTACGGCTACTTCTGCGAGGCGACGCCGTAGCAGCCCGCGAGCCGTCTATTCGAATGCCGCGACGCGCGGGCGACGGGCCGCGGCCTATCGCCAGGGGCCTTGCCCCTCCAGGGCAGCGCCTGGAAGGATGAAGCGGCGCGCTACGGCTCCCCGTCGCTGACGCGGTGGTACTCGCCGATGAAGAGATCCTTCCAGGTGTCGCCGCCGTCGCTCGAGACGCGCCAGTGCTGGCGCACGTGGTCCGACGCGACCGGCGTCCACGCGATCTCGTGGAGCTGCTCCTCGCCCTTCGGGCCCCGCATCTCGCCCTGCAGCACCATGCGCCCCTCGGCGTCGAGGCCCCCCTCGATGCGCAGCAGGTGCCCGCCGTTGTCGACCCAGCTCTGGTGCCACACGCCCCGGCTCGCGTCGAAGATGCTGAAGCTCTGCCCCCGCGAGGGGCCGGCGCCCTCCCACGACTCATGCAGCGCGCAGCCGCCGAGGATCGACTCGATGCGGTTGTGCCCCGCGAGCGCGCCGCGGGGACCCTTGACCTCCCAGGCGCCGATCCAGAAGTCGAACTGATGGTGCGCCTCGTCGGCGCAGACCTCGGCCGGCGCGCCCGCGGCCGCGGTCGAGCTCGCCGCGCCCGACTCCGACTGCGCGCTCGCCTGGGCCGACGGCGCCTGATCGGCGGCCGGCGAGGCCGTGGCGCAGCCGGCCAGCGTGAGCGCGAGCGCGAGCGTGGGCGTGGGCGACAGGCGGGCGACGAGGGCGGGCGACGGCATGATTCCTCCGGGTCGCGCGGCGCGACGCTCCACCGTACTCCGCCCGCCTCGCGGCGACTTTCACGATCGTGCTCGGCCGCGCGGATCCGCTTCACGCGCCGGCGGCCGTGCGGAACACCGTGCCGTAGCACTCGATGATCGACGTGTTGAGCACGACCTCTCGATCGGTCTCGACGCAGCGGACCCACAGCCGCCACCCCGCGCCCTGGGCCGCCGTCGCGCGGTGCAGCGAGCCGCCGTCGAAGCGGACGATCGAGCCCGCCGGCTGCGCCGCGCTCGCGGGGCCGAGCGCCCGCACCGCGCGATCGAGCCCGTCGAAGTTCGGGATCAGCTCCGGCATCGTCAGCGTCACCGGGGCCGTGGCGAAGCGCGTCGCGCAGCGCTCGGAGGACTGATAGGCCAGGTACTGCGGCGACGTCGCGAGCGCCTCGAGGCGCGCGCGCACGTCGTGCAGCAGCGGGTAGCCGAGCGCGCGCGCGCGCTCGTCTCGCGCGACGACGCTGCCGTCCACGTGCCAGTGCTGGCTGTCGACCGGCACGTCGCCGGGCGCGAGGTACTGGATCTTCGAGTCGATGTAGACGAAGCGCTTGCCGCCGCGCAGGCGCGCGCGCATGGCCTCGAGCACCTGCTTGGTCAGCGGCCCCGCCTCGCGCATGGCCTGGTCCAAGGGACACCAACAGAACGTCACGCCGTCGTCGCGGATCTCGTCCTGGCGCGGCACCGGGAGCGCGCGCACCACCTCGAAGCGGTTGGGGAAGGTCGCGGCGAAGCTCGCGATCTCGCGCCGCCCGCTCGCGGCGTAGGCCTCGAGCGTGCGCGGCTGGACCTCCGGTGGGAGCGCGCGCGGGACGGGCGGCGCCGGCGCGGGTCGCGAGCGCGGCTTGGTCGAGCCGTGGTAGGCGCCCTCGCCGGTGAACGGCGCGACGCGCTGGGTCTCGCGCGCGCGCGCGGCTCGCAGGAAGGTCTTGTGGGGCGCCGCGGCGTCGACGGTCACGGCGCGCCCCCGAGGAAGTCGAACATGGTCTGAAAGTACTGCAGCTTCGCCCGCGGGTCGCGGGCGAGGCGGATGACCTCGGGGACACGATCGAGCAGGTGCGCCGCCCCGCTCGCCGGCGGCGCGCGCCCCTCGTAGCGCTGCGGCAGGCCGAAGGCGCGGTTGTACTCGAGGTTCGTGATCCGGCGCGCGCCCTCGTAGATCGGCGGGAGCGGGGCCCAGTCGCGCTCGAGGAAGAAGCTCTCGCCGCCCCAGCGCAGGTAGAAGCCGAGCGCCTGCATGCGCGAGAGCCACGGCGGGTCGCCGATCTGCCAGAAGCCGCGGCCGCACAGCAGGTGCTGCGAGTGCTCGATCGGCGCGCCGCGTGCCTCGAGGTGATCGCGGGAGTACTTGCGCACGATCGCGTCGAGCAGGAAGCGCGAGAGGCCCTGCCCGCGGTGCTCCGGCGCGACCACGAAGTTGGCGATGTGGTGGTAGGCGCGGGGCTTGAAGCGCTCGACGTCGGGGAACGCGAACAGGTCGAACCACCGCTGGTGCGGGTCGCGCCCGGCGGGCTGCGTGAAGTCGACCTCCTCGGCGATCGTCGAGTGGCGCAGGTTGTTGTAGCGGCCCGTGAAGAAGAAGATCGTGTCCTTGCTGCGGCCGACGAGGATCGTCGCGACGAGCTCGCGCGTCTCGCGATCGACCTCGCGCGTGAGCACGAAGCGGTGCCCGTGCGTCCCCCACAGGCGCGCGACGCCGCGGGGCGAGATGATCTCGAGCTGCACGCGCTCGACCACCGCGGTCGGCAGGTGCCCCCCGCGCTCGTTCTTGGCGCGCTCCAGCGAGCGGCACAGCGTCGACGAGATCGCGCGCGCCAGCGCGGGCGCGCCGCTGTCGACGATGCCGAGCTCGAGCCCGCGCTCGGGCAGCGGCACGTAGTTGATCGCCGACGGGCTGCGGGACTCCTCGTAGCGGATGTACGCGGCACGCAGCGCGCGGGTCGGGACGAAGCGGTCCTCGGCGCGCAGGTTGATGTACTGATCGGCGGGCGGCGCCGGGCGGGGCGTAGGGGGCGAGCTGGGCACGGGTGACTCGGGCGCGCCGGGATCGCGGGCGCGCGTGACCCCGCCGCGCCGTGATCGTATCGACGCGCGCCCAGGGCCGCAACGCGGCCGCGCGGTAACATGGCGAAACAAGCAGGTCTTTGGGGTCAGGACGGCTTCGCCGCGGTCTCGGCCGCGAGCTCGCGCGGCGCTCGCCAGGGCGCCGCGCACCCGCGCGCGCGACCCCGCACCCGGCTGGAGCGTCACGCCGCGAGCCTACCCCGCGCGCGCGGCTGCGCGCGATGACCCCCGCGCCGCGCGGGCGCGGGCGCGGGGTCGATCGCCGTCGCCTACTCCGGGATCTGCCCGACGCAGTAGCCGTCGACGCACTTCGCCAGCGGGTTGCAGCAGTCCGCGTCCTGCTCGCACGCGTTGCCCAGCTCGACGCAGTCGCCGGCCTCGCCGCAGATCTTGTAGTTCGCGTCCTCGAACGGCTTGACGCACTGACCGCCGCAGCAGTCGATGCCCGACTCGCAGGTCGCGTCCGGATCCTCGATGCACGGGTCGGGCGCGAAGAAGGCGTTCTCGCTCTTGGCGCAGTCCTCCTGGCCGCGCACGTAGAAGGGCGGGTTCGAGGGGTCGTCGAGCTCGTTGGGCGGATCGCTGATGGCCGTGATCCACAGCTGCTGGCGGTTGGCGCCCACCAGCGTGTTGCCGTAGTCGCGCCGCGTGATGAACGTGACCCAGAAGTAGCCGCCGGCGCGCAGCGGCGCGAAGGTCGGGTTGAAGCTGCGGTTGTCGCTGCTCGCGATCGCCAGCTTGCGCAGATCGTTGCCGTCGGTGCCGACGATCCACAGGTCGCCGTTGCCGGTCGAGCGCGAGCCCGAGGTCGGGCGTCCGAACACGAGCCACTCGTCGCCGGGGGAGAAGTTGGGGTACGCCGGGCGCCCCGTGCCGCCGGCCGCGGGCACGAGCGTGGTGATGTTCGAGACCGTGTGCCCGTCGGGGTTGACGTCGGCGATGACGAGGTCGCCCGCGCTCGAGTCGAAGGTCCAGCCGCCGCCGTTCATGCCGCAGATCGCCGCGATCAGCTCGCCCTGGAACGACCAGGCCGGCTCGCCGCAGCCGCCGGCCGGGTAGGCCGCGGCCATCACGTCGTCGTTGAGGATCGCCGCGGTCACGGCGTCGGCGACCTTCAGGCGCGTGCTGCTCGCCCCGTAGCCGCCGCCGTTGAGCGAGAACAGCAGCTTCGAGCCGTCGTGGTTGAACGCGCTGAACACCCCGGAGACGCCGTCGGCCTTGTCGATGTCGCCGATGACCGCGGGCTGCACCGAGACGTCGATCGACGCCATCGGGAACGGCGCCCCCTGCGAGAAGGTGCCCATCACCGTGCGGCCGTCGCGGCTGACGGTGTGGCAGCCCCAGCAGTTGCCGTCGTTGTAGAACTCCTCGGCGGTCGCGTCGGACGGCTTGACCGTGAGCACGCGGCCGTTCGCGCCGTTGTTGCAGGCGTCGGGCAGCTCCCAGTAGTAGACGCGGCCGGGCAGGCGCGCCTGCGCGATGTGCCAGGTCTGCTCGATCGGCTCATAGGTCGTGCCGTTCGAGTGACGCTGCAGCTTGACCATGAGCGGGTCGCTCTTGGGCCCCTGCCCCGACTCCGAGATCGCCTTCCACTCGGCGTCGTCGATCAGGTGGCGGCCCGGGAGGTTCGACGAGTAGTAGATGGTGTACTCGTAGTACTGCTCGGTGAGCTGGAGCTTGTAGATGTCGCCGTTCTGCGCGCCGTTCCACTGCAGCACCTGCGAGGCGACGTTGAGCGGGAACACGGTCTCGTTGTACGGGTAGACGATCGTGAGGCTCGGGTCGGCGCCCGCCGGGTCGCCGAACATCGGCTCGAGCCCGTCGGGGTCGATGTTCTTGATGATCTTGACGGCGACCGAGGTCTCGTCCTGCGCGCCCTGGTAGGTCGCGTGCAGCGTGCCGATGCCCGCGAGCGTGCCCGTCGGGACGAAGGTCGCGCCCATCATCATCGAGCCGATCGTCGGCTTCTCGTACAGCCACTCCACGTCGTCGGTGACGTCCTGGCCGTCGTAGGTCGCGGTGAACATCTGCATGGGGATCACCCCGTCGATGACCTCGAGCACCACGTCCTCGGGGCTGATCTGCAGGATGCCGTCGCCGGTGTCGGTCGCGGTGTCGGTGTCGGTCATCGTCGCGTCGGACGTCGACGAATCGGTCGTCGTGCTGTCCGTCGTCGTGCCCGCGCTGCCCTCGGTGGTGCCCTGCGTGTCTGATCCGCTCGGCCCCGCCGACGTCGGGTCGGTCGCGCCGGTCGGCGACCCCGAGGTCGCGCCGGGATCCGTCGCGCCGTCGGTCACCCCGCCGTCGGTCACGCTCGTGCCGCCCGCGGTCGTCGCCCCGTCGTCCCCAGAACAGCCGACGAGCAGCGCAGGCGCGAACACGACGCCCACGCTCAGCGCGCCCGCGCCCAGGACTCGCCGCCAATTCGAATTCTCAATCCATGCTTGCATCGTGAATCTCCGTGCCCCATGGCCGCTCGAGCGCGATCACGTGTCAAGCGGGGTTCTCCCTGCCCCGCCGCGCGAGCGCACGAGGGTGCACCCCGCAGCGACGCGACCGTGGTCTACACTACACAACATGTGGATCATCATCGGCGATCGCAGCCGGACCGAGCCGGTCGCGGGCGGCGCGACCGCCCGTCGCCCCTGCCCCAAGTGCGGCGCCATGGCGACCTTTCACGAGCACCGCGTGCTCAAGACCTTCCGCCTGTACTTCGTCGACATCCTCAACCACGACGCGCGGCACGTGATGGTCTGCGGCCGCTGCCACGCCGCGTTCATCACCGACGAGGTGGCCGGGCGCCGCCCGGAGCTCGATCAGCGCGGGACGGTCGTCGGCGCGCTGCAGGGCGCGGCACGGCGCACGCGCGACGTCGCGACGAGCGGCGCGATCGGGGACGCGGTCCGCAAGGGGCGGGCGGCGATCGAGTCCGGCGCGGTGACCGAGCAGCTCGGCGACGCGGCGGCGCAGTCCCGTGACGCGCTGCGCCGGCTGTGGAACAAGCGCCGCTGAGCGCCGCGGATGGTCCGCGCTCTGGGTCTCCGCGGACGCGGCGCTACGCCGTCGCGCGCAGCGTGAGGCGGTGGTGCTCGCGCTCCTGACGGTAGCCCGACAGCTCGAGCGCCCACGCGGCCTCGACCACGCACGCGCGCATCGCCTCGCTCGCGCCGGTCGCCTCGACGTCGACGACCTCGTCGTAGGTTGTCTCGAGGGACATCTCGATCGACCAGCCGCGCGCCGGGCTGCGGGCGCGCTCGCACGCGGCGACGCCGGCGGAGAGCAGCTGCTCGAGCGGCACGCGGCGGATGAGCGCCCCGCTCCCGCCGTAGCCGCGGCCGCCGCCGCCGCCGCCGCCGCGCCCGATCAGGCCGATGGCCTCCTCGAGGCCCACCGTCGACGGGCGAACGCCTGGCTCAACCGCCAGGTAGGACGTGACCGGCGAGACCGCGCGGCCGAACATCGCCAGCCGCAGCATCTCCTCGGGCGCGAGGTCCTCGTACTCGTCCTCCGAGAACACGAACGCCGCGGTCGCGCGCTCGTAGTCGCGGCGGGTCGTGAGCGCGCGCTGGATCGGCGTGGACCACAGCTCGCCGCGCAGCGTCAGCGAGCGCGGCGCGCTCGCCAGCGAGCTCATGAACTCGTAGGCGTCGCCCTCGCCGAGGACCTCGGGCGGCTCGGGGACGTCGGCGCCCGCGGCGAAGCCCGTGAGCTCGAGGTTGTCGACGCTGATCGGCCGCACGAGGCCGAGCACCGCGGGCGTGAGCTCCTTGGGCGTCTCGCTGACGTCGAGCTCGAACAGCACGCCGCCGGTGCGCCGCGGGATCGCGGCGAGCGGGTGACCGTCGGCGCGCTTGAGCTCGCTCCAGCTCTCGCGCTCGGGGATCACGATGTGCGCGACGGTCCCCCGCGGCGCCCGCGTGAGCGCGGCGAAGGCCAGCTCGTTGGTGAAGCGCGTACGCACGAGCGCGTCGCTGAACAGGACCACGCGCGTCGGGCCGCCGCGCCCGCGCAGCGCGTCGCCGGCGAGCCGCAGGCCCTCCTCGAGCGCGCTGCCGTTGCCCAGCGCGAGGCGGCCCTCGTTCTCGGCGACGGTCAGCGCGACGCCGAGCTCGTCGGGGCTGAGGAAGCGACCGGCGAGGCGCGTGGCGAAGCGCCGGACGAGCACGACCTCGACGCGCGCGTCGGGCACGTGCTCGAGGTAAGCGCGCAGCGCGTCGAGCTGAGGCGCGAGCGCGGGGATCGAGCGCGAGGCGTCGAGCACGAACACGATCGACGCGCGCCGCGGGAGCTCGCTCAGGCGCGGCGCCGCGTTGACCTGCAGGCGCGCGTAGGTCCGCTGGTCGTTGACGCGCACGCGCGCGTAGCGAGCGTCGAGGCGCCCGCGGAAGCCGGGCGCGACCTCGATGTCGATGAGGTCGTCGGCCCCGTCGCCGCGCGGCGCGTCGGGGATGAACTTCGGCAGATCGACCGCCTTGACGGGCCGGAAGTCGGACGACGCCTGCTCGGGCTCGGCGCGCTTCTCGGGGGGCGTCCGCAGGCTCGCCGCGATCACGCGGGGGCCGGCGACGCCGCGCAGCCAGGCCGCGATCAGGCGCCCCGCGGTCGCGGTCGCGGGGGCCAGCGCCGCGGCAGCCGGCTGCCCGCGCGCGCCGAGCGACCGCGTCTTCAGCTCGAGCGTGAACGACTCGAGCGTGCCGTTGTCGAGGCTCGCGCAGTCGGCCACGCGCAGGTGCCAGCGCCCGCGCGCCTGGGTGCCCGGCGGCAGCTCGAGCTCGAAGCGCCCGCGCACGTCGTTGTCGCCGCCGCTCGGGTCCGCCACGCGCACGACCTCGCCGGCCGGCGTGACGAGGTCGATCTCGAGGTCGCCCGCGTAGGTGTGATCGATCCCGAGCTCGACGATCGCGGCGCGGGCGATCCCCGGCTCCCGGACGTCGACGGCGCTCGTCACCCAGCTCGCGTCGTCGCGGCGCGCGTCGTTGCCGACCCACGGCCGCTCCGGCGGCGGCTCGAGCACCACCGGGGTGTGCGGCGCGACGCGCTGGTGGTTAATGAAGACCTCCGTCGTCGCGTCGCCGTGCCCGGGGTCGACGCGGAGCACGGGGGTCGCCAGCGGATACATGGCCTCTGGGTCAGGGTCGTCGCTAGGGTAGCTGAGGAGGTAGCGCCCGCGCGAGTAGTGCAGCGGCGCCGTCAACGTGTACTCGACCGTGCTCGCGCCCCCGGCGTGGACGGGGAAGATCTGCAGGCCCAGGTGATCGGCCCACCGCCAGTAGAGGATCGCCGGATCCTTGGGCTGCGCCACGCCGAGCCCGGTGAGCTCGCGGTACTTCTGCGCCGCCTCCTCGGCCTCGAGCAGCTCGGCGTCGTACCAGCGATCGCGCGCGCGGATCCGCAGGCCCGTGGCCGCCGCGCCCGGCGGCAGCCGGATGCTGAGGCGCGCCTCGTCAGCGCGGGTGCCGTTGTTCGCGAAGGTCCGGCGGACCGTGTAGGTCGCCACGCCGTCGCCGACGCGCACGAGCACATCATGGGAGACCTCGACGAGGCCCTGGGCGCGGGTCGCGTCGAGACGATCGGCGCGCGCCGTCGTGCTCACGCTCGCGCTCGCGCACACGGTCACCGCTCCGAGAACGAGGGATCGCAGCCAGCTCACGTTCGGCTAGACAGCCGCGCGCGGCGAAGGTTCCCGCGCGCCCTCGACCGGGTTCGAGCGGAGGGTCGCGCGGGAGGCTCGAGCGGGAGGTGCGAGCGGGAGGTTCGAGCGGGCGGTTCGAGCGGGAGGTGCGAGCGGGAGGTTCGAGCGGGAGGTTCGGGCGCGCGGCCGGGCGCGCGCCCGCGCGACGAGGCGTCGCGCTTCTTCCCCCCGGGCTTCATACCCCGGGCTTCATACCCCGGGCTTCGCGTCCTTCATCAGCGTCTCGTACACGCGCGCGCGCGCGGTCCCGGCGGCGATCAGGCGCTCGGCCTCCTTGAGCTCCTCGTCGATCAGCTTCTCGAAGCTGGCGAATGGCTGGGCGCCGGAGAGGAAGCGCCCGTTGATGAAGAACGCCGGCGTCCCGCGGGCGCCGACCTGCGTGGCGTCCTTCTGATCGCGCTCGATGCCGGCGGCGAGCTTGCCGTCGTCCATGTCGCGCTTGAAGCGGGAGACATCGAGGCCGAGCTGCTGCGCCCAGCGCTCGAAGTTCGCCTGCGTGAGCTCGCGGTTGTTCGCGAACAGCAGGTCGTGCATCTCCCAAAACTTGCCCTGGCGGCCCGCGGCCTCGGCCGCCTTCGCGGCCGGCAGCGCGTCCTTGTGGAACGCGAGCGGGTTGTGGCGGAACACGAGGCGCACGTCGGCCTTGTAGCGGCGCTCGACCTCGGCGAGCGTCGTCTCGACGCGCTGGCAGAACGGGCACTGAAAGTCGCTGAAGATCACGAGCGTGACCTTCGCGTCGGCGGGGCCCTTGCTGTACGACTCGTCGACGGCGACGCGGTAGCGCGCCGCGGGGTCGGGGCGGCCGGGGCGGTCGGGCGGCTTCTCGGCGTCGCGCTCCATGGCCTCCAGCTTCTCGAGGATCGTGTTCAGCTTGCCCTCCATCCCGGTGACGCGCTCCTCGAGCGCCGTGACCTTGCCCTTGGTCTGCTCGGCGACGTCGATGAGCGCGTCGACCCGGCTCGAGAGGTCGCCGCCGTAAATCGGCGTCGGCGTCGGCGCGGCGAGCTCCCCCAGCTCGCCGAGCTCGCCCTGGGGCGCGGGCGCCTGCGGCGGCGGCTGCTCGGCCGCGTCCGCGTCGCTCGTGACCTGTCCTTCGGGATAGACGTCCTCGACGACCGGGCCGAGCTGCTGCTCGAGCCAGGCGACGCGCTGCTCGAGCGCCTCGGTGCGGGCCCGGTCGGGGCCGCACGCGAACGCGAGCAGCGCGGGGACGAGGACGAGCCCGAGGGCGAGCGGAGGACGCCGTCGACGGGCGACGACGAGACGAGGGGCGGCGCTTCGCATCGCCGGACATCGTAGCAGGCGGCGCACGCCCGCCGCGCCGAGCTCTCGGGCCCGCCGCTCACTCCTGCGGCGACGCGCTCGCGTCCACGCCGAGGGCCCGGGCCGTCGCCGCGCTCGTGGTCGCGGCGGCCCGCGCCGTCGCGTCCGCGGCCGCGCGCCTGCGCGCGCGCATCGGCGCCGAGATCAACCAGATGCCCGCGAGCATCATCACGCTGGCGATCCCGAGCGAGAGCAGGCGCGCGCGCTCCCGAGAGATCGGCGCGCGACGAGCTCCGGACCGCGGCGTGGATGAGCGCGACGCGGCGGCGCCGAGTTCAGGCGTTCGGGCCACGCTGCATGCATATGCCAGGAGCTCCGCGCTTGCCAAGCCCTCGTCGACGACGTCGCTCGAACGCGCGCTGCGAAATTTGCCGCGCGGCGCCGCCGAGGGTGAGCTCGCGGGCGCGATCGGATAGCGTGTCCGCGTCGCGGCGATCGGGGAGCGAATGCCAGAGGACAGCGCGCGCGTGCGAGGAGGGGGCCGAGTGGACGCCGCGGGCGTGGCCCGGGCCCGTCGACCCGCGCCGGCGGCGACGCGCGATCGCGGGCGCCTCTCGGCCGAGACGCTCGAGGCGCTGCTGCGGGAGCTCGCCGCGCGAGACGACGGGCGGACGGTGGTCGTCGAGCTGCGCACGGAGCTCGGCGACGGCGGCGTCACGCTCGACCGCGGGCTCGTCGTCGACGCGCGCTGCGGCGCGATCGTCGGGGCCGGCGCGATCGTCCGCCTGCTGCAGGCGGAGCGCGGTGACTACCGCCTGCGCCGGCGCGCGCGGCCTGGCGCGCGTCGGCTCAACGCCTCCCCGCAGCGCGTCCTCGAGGAGGGCGCGCGCTTCAAGGACGCCTGGCATCAGCTCGCGGGCGACCGCCTCCCGCCGACGACGCGGCTCGCGGTCGACCGGGCGCGCCTCGAGGGCGCCCGCGACCAGCTCGACCTCGAGGCGCTCGGGCTGCTCGCCCGCCTCGACGGCAGCAAGCCGCTGCTCGACATCGTCGACCTCGAGGCGCCGGACGCCGCGCGCCAGTTCGAGCGCCTCCGGGCGCTGATCGGCGACGGCCTCGCGCGCGTCGTCGCGATCCCGGCCGCGGTGCGCGAGTCGGCCGCGATGACGCTCACGCGCAGCGTGCCGGCGCTGCGCGAGCCGCCCGACGCGGTGGCGACGATGCTGGCGACCGCGCTGGCGAAGATCTACGCGCGCCACGTGCTCGTGGGCAACAGCGCCGCGCGGACCCTGGTGCGCGCCGCCGCGGTCGCGCTGCTGCTCTCGACCCTCGCGCTCGCGCTCGTCCGCGGGCGCTGGGAGCTCGCGGTCGGCGGTCAGCTCATGGGCTGGGCGCTGCTCGTGCTCGGGCACAGCGTCACGCGCCGCCCCGAGCTCATGTACGCGTTCCCCTCGGCGCTGCTGCTCGAGCCGGTGATGGTGATCGCGCAGGCCCTCGAGCGCGTCGGCCTGCGCCCCGGCTTCGTCGCCCGCGGCCGGCACATCGCTCGCCAGGCGCTGTCGTCGTGATCGCGTGGTAGCGTGCCGTGGTGACCCAGGTCGAGCTCGATCCCGCCGTCCTCGAGGAGCTGCTGCGCGCGCGCATGCCGTTCGGCCGCTACGCCGGGCGCCCGCTGCTCACGCTGCCCGAGCCCTACCTCGTGTGGTTCGCCGGCCGCGGCTTCCCCGAGGGCCTGCTCGGTCAGCAGCTCGCGCTCGTGCTCGAGATCAAGACCAACGGCCTCGAGCGCATGCTGCGACCGCTGCTCGACCCGCAGTGGAACGGCGACACGCGCCGGCGCTAACGCTGCGGCGCGCCCCACAACCTATCCCTTCAGACACCTTCTAGCTCCTCGCGTCACGCCGGCGCGTGACGGCGCGTGACGTGAGCGGCGCCTCGCCGAGGCGGGCCGGCGAAGCCGAGCGCGCCGGTCGCTCGTCGTCACCGCGCGTCCGCACGCGACACGGAGCGGGGCGCGGGCTCGCGTGTTTTTTTTGTAGTTCAACTTGCACGCCCTCTTCTGCCCGCCCGTGTTTTCGGCGCGCGAGTTGCTTGGACCGATCGTTGACCCGACAATCGCTGTATGTACCGCCTCCCCTCACCTCGCCCGCACGTCCTCGCCGCGCTCCTGCTCGCCCTGCCCGCCTGCGGCGACTCGAGCGAGCAGAACACCAGCGGCAGCGACTCGGGCACGAGCCAGGGGAGCGTCACGATCACCGCCACGGCCGGCTCGGACTCCGACTCGGGCGCGTCGCTCTCGGGCTCGGACTCCGACTCGAGCGCGAGCACGACCGCCGGCACGAGCGGGGGCACGACCGCCGACACGACCGCCGGGCCCGGGACGAGCGACACCGGCACGCTCACCGACGGCCCGAAGTTCGACGTCGGCGAGATGCCCGACGTCGGCGAGCAGGTCGACTGCGAGTGCGGCAACGCGGGCTTCAGCTACATCTGGATCGCCAACAGCCACGAGAGCACCGTCACCAAGCTCAACACCGAGACGATGGCCGAGGAGGGCCGCTACCTGACGCGCGCCGACGCCAACGGCGACCCCTCGCGCACCTCGGTGACGATCTCGGGGCGCGCGGTCGCGGTCGCCAACCGCAACGGCGGCGTCGTCAAGATCTGGGCCTCCGAGGAATTCTGCGATCCCGACATCAACGGGCAGCCGGGCGTGCAGACCTCGACGGGCATGAACGACGTGCTGCCCTGGGGCCAGGATGACTGCGTCGCCTGGTACTCCGACATGGGTCACCAGCGGCAGCGCCCGGTCGCCTGGACCGCGGGCGTGCTCAACCAGATCTCGTGCGAGTACGAGGACGAGAAGCTGTGGACCTCGGGCTGCAGCGGCGCCGAGGACATCACCGTGCACCTGCTCGACGGCGCGACCGGCGACATCGAGGAGTCGGTGACGATCACGGGCTTCGAGTGCGGCTCGTACGGCGCCTACGGCGGCGCCGTCGACTCGCAGGGCAACTTCTGGGCGAGCAGCCTGACGATCCCGACGAGCCACCTCGCGCGCGTCGACTTCGCGACCATGGAGGTCAAGCTCTACGAGGCGCCCTACGCCGGCTACGGGATCACGGTCGACAGCCTCGATCGCCCGTGGATGGCCTCCTGGACAGGTAACGGCAACGTCACCGCGATGCGCTTCGACCCGGAGCTCGAGATCTTCGAGCTGGCGACCAACTTCGTCGCCAACAGCATGTCGGGGATTCAGGAGGACGCCGAGGGCCGCATGTGGATGAACTACTGGACGCACTCGGCGGGCGGCGTGACGCTGCGCGGGCTGACCTACGTCGACCGCGACACGCTGCAGGTCGGCCCGCCGATCGAGATCACCGACGCGGAGGTCCGCGGCCTGAGCATCGACTTCGACGGCAACGTCTGGTCGACCGCGCGCTTCGCCAACACCGCCTACCGCTACAACCCGACCACGCAGCAGCTCGACACCTACTCGCTGCTGAACGGGCCCTACACCTACTCCGACATGACCGGCTGGGCGCTGCAGACCGCCGAGTGCGGGATCCCGCAGGGCTAGCGGCGCCCAGCGGGCGCGTTCGCGCGCCGCCCCGGTCAGGGGCGCGGCGATCCGTGCAACACTCGAGCTCGTGACGCGCTTCCGCACCGGCCGGCTCGGCCGACTCGCCTCGCTCGGCGGCCTCGCCACGCGCCTCGCCGGCGGCGCGCTGAGCAGCGCCGGCACGCGGATCACCGCCGGGCGCGACGCGGCCGCCGAGGCGCTGCACCGCAAGACGGCGCAGCGCCTGCTCGACACGCTCGGCCACATGAAGGGGCTGCCGATGAAGGTCGGGCAGCTGCTCTCGTTCATGGACGGCGTGGTGCCCGCGCAGTACCAGTCGATCTACGGCGACCTGCTCTCGCGGCTGCAGGTGCGCGTCGAGCCGCTGCCCTGGGACGACGTGCGCGCGGTGCTCGAGCGGGAGCTCGGGCGCCCCGTCGAGGACGCGTTCGCGCGCGTCGACCCCGAGCCGATCGCGGCCGCGTCGATCGGGCAGGTCCACCGCGGCGCGCTCGCGGACGGGCGCGAGGTCGCGATCAAGATCCAGTACCCCGGCATCGCCGAGGCCGTGCGCAGCGACCTCAAGAACGCGGGCGCGATCGTCTCGACGATGAGCGCGATCACGCCGATCGAGAACCGCCAGATGGCCGGGGACTTCCTCGCGCGCGTGGCCGAGGAGCTCGACTACCGGCGCGAGGCGCAGAACCAGGAGGAGTTTCGCCGGCGCTGGCGAGGCGACCCGCGCGTCGCTATCCCGGCGATCTGCGGCGAGCTCTCGCGCGAGCGCGTGCTCGTCAGCGAGCTCATGGAGGGCGAGCCCTTCGCCGCGCTCGTGGCCACGCCTGACCCTGCGCGCAGGTCGGCGGTCGGCGACGTGCTGTTCACCTTCGTGTTCCGCTCGCTGCTCGAGCACGGCATCTTCAACGCCGATCCGCACCCCGGCAACTACCTGTTCGGCCCCGGGGATCGCGTGGTGTTCCTCGACTTCGGCTGCGTGCAGCGCTACGACGACGACAGCCGCGCGGCGTTCACCCGGCTGATCCGCGCGATCCTCGAGGGTCGCCGCGAGGACGCGCTGTGGCGCGTGGTCGCGGACTCGATGCAATTCCCGAGCGCCGTCTCCAAGACGCTGCGCGAGATCATCGAGGAGTACCTGCTGTTCTGCTTCGAGCCCGCGATCGCGCCCCAGCCCTACCGCTACACGCGCGCCTACACCTCGCGGCTGTCCGAGCTGACGATGCAGATGAAGCTCAAGATCTTCAAGAACCTGCTGCGCATCGGCTGGAAGGAGCCTAAGCGCGCGGGCCTGGTGATGCTGAGCCGGATCCTGTTCGGCATGAACTCGCTGCTCGCGAGCCTCGAGGCCGAGGGCGACTGGCGGCGCCGGCTGACCGAGGCCTGCGACGCCGCCTGACGCCGCGCGGCCGACGAGGCCTCAGAACACCGAGACGTCGCCGGCCTGCGCCGGCGTCTCGTCGTCGCCGATCGTCTGGGTGTGGCCGTAGCCGAGCTGCCCGGACTTGTTGTCGCCCCAGCAGCGCGCCGCGCCGGCGGCCGTCAGCGCGCAGACGTGGGTCTGGCCGACGCAGGCGTCGACGACCTCCGCGCCGACCTCGACCGGCGGGACCGAGCCGGGGTGCTCGTTGTCACCGACGGGCGGTCCGGCGACGCCGAGCTGCGACTCCGCGTTGATGCCCCAGCAGCGCAGCGCGCCGCCCTCGAGCAGCGCGCAGGTGTTCCCGCCGTTGGCGTAGATCCTCGTGATCACGCCGCCGACCTGACTCAGCGGCGCGTCCTGTGGATCCTCGTTGTCGCCGATCATGAGCGTCGCCGCCTGCCCGAGCTGCCCGTAGTCGTTGCGGCCCCAGCAGCGCAGCGCGCCGCCCTCGAGCAGCGCGCACGCGTGCGCGTTCCCGGTGACGAGCTGGGTCGCGCTCCCGCCGATGGCGACCGCGCTCGTCGAGGGCCACGGGAGCTCGTTGTCGCCGATCGTGACGAGGTTGCCGTGCCCCGTCTGGCCGTACGCGGCGTCGCCCCAGCAGTACACGTCGCCGCCCTCGAGCGCGCACGCGAAGCGGATGCCCACGGAGACGCGCGCCGCCTCGATCCACGGCAGCGACGGCTCGACGTCCGTCGGCAGCTCGTCGTCGCCGACGTTCGCGGTGTTGCCGAGGCCGAGCTGCCCGCCGTCGTTGCGACCCCAGCAGCGCAGCGCGCCGCCCTCGAGCACCACGCAGCCCGTCTGGGCCATGGCGGCGTGCTGGATGACCGCGCCGCCGAGCGGCGTGGGCCCGCTCGTCGAGGGCGCTTCGTCGTCGCCGATCGCCTCGACGCTCCCAAGGCCCAGCTGGCCGAAGGCGCCGGCGCCCCAGCAGCGCAGCTCGCCGGCGCTGGTGCGGACGCAGGTGTGCTGCCCCCCGGCGACGATGTCGACCACGTCGTAGGTGCCCACGTCGACGTTGCCCGCGTCGATCGGCAGCTCGTCGTCGCCCACGGTCTCGAGCGAGCCGTAGCCGAGCACGGCGAATTGCCCGAGGCCCCAGCAGCGGACCGCGCCGCCGCTGGAGAGCGCGCAGGTGTGCGCCGCCCCGCACGCGAGCTTGACGATCCGCGTCAGCGCGCAGCTCGGCTCGCAGCCGTCGCCGGGCTCGTCGTCGCCGTCGTCGCACTCCTCGTCCCCCTCGACGACGCCGTCGCCGCACACGCTGACGGGGCCGGTCGTCGAGCCGTCGCCCGTCTCGACGCCCGTGCTCGCGCTCGCGTCGGTGGGCTCGATGTCGCCGGTCGTCGTCGCGCCGTCGCCGGTCGTCGCGCCCGCGCTCGCGTCCGTGCTCTCGCCGCCCGTCGACGCGCCGCCCGTCGTGACCGAGCTCGTGCTCGCGGCGGTCGTCGTGGTCGGCGTCGACGCGCTCGCGTCGCTCGTCGCGCACGCGGGCTCGTCGGCCGCGCAGCTCGTCGCCGCGCCCGCGTCGACGAAGCAGGCCGCGAGCCCGGGCGCGAGCAGCAGCCCCACGAGCGCGCGCGCGCGCGCGCTTCGGCCTGTCCTCGAGCGCATCACCACGATCGCAGTCTACAGGAGGCGCGCAGCGTCCGCGCTCGTCCCGTGCGTGTACAAAAGCGCGCTGACCCGGCGCGAGCGCCCGCGTCGCGTCGCGCCGTCGCGCTCGTCGGCCGCGCCGCGTCAGAACGCGGTTGCGCCGGGCCGCGCTCCGTGTAGCGTCAACGTCCGCCGCGGCGGCGAGCGGCGACGCGTCGACGGGTCGCCACACATGACGCGCCAGGACGCCGCGTCCGAACGTGATTGTGCCGGGCGGGCCGAGGGTCCCGGCGATGAAGTCATCGGGCGCAAGGGACAGGTTCACCCGCGCGGCGAGGCTCAGACCCGCTAGTCCCAGTCGCGCAGGGACTGCCACGAGGGGCGCGCGAGCTCGACGAGCAGCGCGTACGCGCGCTCCCACCCGTCACGGCGGGTCCGCGCGCGCTCGTGCAGCCAGCTGAGCACGCGCGGGTAGAGGCTCTCGTTGACGACGCGATCGCCGATCCAGCGCGCGACCGCGTCCGTCAGCGCGACCTGCAGCGCGTCGTCGCCTGCGGGCGCGAGCTCGATCCAGCGCATCGCGACCTCGCGCTCGAACCGCTCGAGCCGCGCGAGCACGCGCTCCGGCGCGCGCCGCCAGCACAGCGCCATGGTCTCGTGCGCCGGGAGCTCGCCGCCCTCGCCGAGCACGTGCTCGAGCGCCCAGTCGATGGCGTCCACGGAGGCGCATGACCAAAACGCCAGGTACGCGTGATCGATCGACGGCTCCGTGCGGACGCGCCTGGCCCACGCGCGCGCCCACTCGCTCCAGCGCCGCTCGCTCAGCGCCAGCGCGACCAGCGAGCGCCGCTCGTCGGTCGCGCGCGCGACGTCCTCGATCAGCGGCTCGCGCTCGAACACGAGCTCGACCGCGCCAGCCGGCGCGTGCCTCCACAGGCGCCGCGCGGCCTCGGGGGCGCGCGGCAGCCAGCTCGCGGGCGCCCAGCCGTCGCGCTCGCGCTCCTCCCACACGCTCCACAGCGCGCCGAGCACGTTCTCGGCGCGGACCCAGCGGTGGAGCCCGATCGCGTCGAGCGCCCGCAGGAGGCGGCCTGGATCCTCGACGCCGTCGACGAGCGGCACGAGCGCCCGCAGGCGCTCGTCGGGCTCGAGCCCCATGCGCTCTACGACGTTGAACAGGTAGCCCGGCAGCACGAGCTGGCTCGTCGCGCAGGTCGGACCCCAGGGCGTCTCGCGATCGGTGAGGCGCAGCCCGAGCCGCGCCGCGCCGGCCTGCAGCGCCTCCGCGTGCCGCGACGCGTCGAGCCCGGCGAGCCCGTCGCCGATCCGCCGCAGGACCTCGAGCTGCCGGCGGTTCGGCTCTCGCAGCGCGCCCCAGGGGTACAGCGGGTTCGAGCGCGTGCGCAGCTGTCGCGACTCGCCGAGCGCGAGCGCGGCGAGGTAGAACAGCCCGTCGTCACACAGGTCGGGCGCGTCGCGGTCGCTGGTGAGCCACAGCGAGGGCCGCGGCAGCTGCCCGGGGATCTCGATGAGCGTGCGGTGCATCGCCGCCCACACGGCGGCGGTCACGGGCTCGAGCTGCGCCGCGTCGACGCGCGCCTCGTCGAGGCCCTGGAGCACGAGCAGCGCGAGCCCGTAGGCGCGCACGCAGGCCTCGATCGCGAGCACCGCGACCGGGTCGTGCCCGTGCTCGGCGGCCTGGACGTGCAGCCGCGTGAGCGCGTCGAAGTCCCCCTCGAGGAAGCGCGCGACGAGCAGCTCGAGCGCCTCGCCGGCGAGGTGCGGCCGCGCGAGCAGCTCGCCGAGCTCGCGCAGGTGACCGAGCTCCGGGCGCAGCTCGCTGCGGCACGTCTTGATGAACATCGCCTCGTGGGCGACGCGCGCGGCCCAGGCTGGCTCCAAGCGCAGGCGCCCCGGCGCGTGCTCGACCAGCAGGCCCGCGGCCGCGAGCGCGTCGAGCACGACCTCGGTGTCCGGCGCGAGCAGCCGCTGCAGGCGCTCGAGCGTCTCGGGCTGCGCGTCGCCGGCGGCCTGCCCGAGCACGCTGCGCGCGTTGGCGATGTCGTGCGCCGGGACGTGCTGCTCGGGCAGGCGGGCCGACCACTCGGCGCGCGCCAGCCCGCGCGCGCGCTGGCGCGGCGGGTCGCGCAGCGTCGACGCGCACAGCTCGAGGTAGACGCTCGCGGCATGCTCGTTTAGCCATGTCCGCTGATTCTTGTTAACCCCGGTGACCGCGGCGGCGCGCGTGCTGACGACGCACTCGACCCAGCGCGCGCGCGTCGTCGGCAGCGGGCGACGACCGTCGAGGTGCGCGACGAGGCCCACGAGCTCGACGAGCTCGCACGGCCCGGCGAAGCGCGCCGGCCCGAGCGCCTCGACGACCTCGCGCACCCGCTCGAGCCGGGGCTGGCGACCCTGGGAGCAGCGGCCGACGGCCCACGCGAGCAGCGCCTCCAGCCAGCGCGACGGCGGCGGATCCTCGATCGCGGTAAAGCCCCCGCCGCGCGGGGCCGGCCCGGGCCACTGGGCGCCCGACGGCGCGCGCCACCAGAACGGGGCCGCGACGCACAGCTGCACGTCGTCGAGCGCCGGCGAGCTCAAGAAGCGCGCCTGCTCGTCGGGCGACGGCAGCTCGCCGAGCACCAGCATCACGCGGCCGCGCTCGGGCATCACGTCGAGCGCCTCGCGCAGCGAGCTCGTGACGATGACGGTCGCGCGCTCACGCCGGGCGAGCCACCGCGCCACGAGCTCGCGGGCCTGTCGGTCGGCGGTGCACCACCAGTGCCGGCGCCAGCGCGACGCCAGCAACGCGGCCTCGGGCACGCCGGGCGGCGGGCTCTCGCTCTCGAGCTGCAGCGGCCGCAGCCGCCCGAGCGCGGCGAGCGGGTGCCGGGCCTCCGCGGTCAGCCGCGGCGATCCGGCCGCCGGGAATTCTCCGGCGATCGCCGCCCGGACGGCGTCGGGCTTCCAGCCGAGCACCGCGGCGAGCGTGTCGATCACGGGCGCGCGCTCGTCACGAAGCCACCACGCGGCGCCGCGCCCCCGATCCAGCTCGCGGATCCGGTTGCCGAACGAGCGCACGCCGAGCTGTAAGTCTGTTGGCCACCCGGGGTGGGCCTGGACGCGGCGCGCGAGATCATCAGGTGACCGCGCGTCGATGTCGGACCAGGCGTCTCGCAGCCATCCCATCCAGGCCGGGAGTCTACCCTACCGCGCGATCGAGCCAAGCCTGCACCGATGCACTCATCGCGACCGTCCGACCCGGGGCGCGCGCGAACGCGCGCCCTCGCGACGTCGCGCCGCGTCGCGCCGTCACAGCGGCAGCTCACAGATGACCGGGAGGTGGTCGAAGTACACCGCGCCCGTCACCGGCGGCGGCCCGCCGGGCGCGCCGGGGCTCACACATGACCCGGTGAACACGTCGCTCATCACGTGGTCGATGTTCAACGCGCCGCCGTAGGTCGGCGTCGCCTCGGGGCCGACGTCGCTGATGAACTCGAAGGGCAGCCCCGGGCCGACGAAATCGCGCAGCCGCGCGGCGCTCGCGTCGGTCTCGGCCAGCCGCCCGGGGTCGGTGTTGAGGTCGCCCATCACGAGGTTGCGCGCGCCGTCGGCCAGCGGCGCGCCGTCGTCGCCCGCGACGAAGATCTGCTCAAACTGTCCCACGCGACACGCGATGTCGTCGGCCGTGAAGCCCGAGGTCCCGTGGACGTTGACGAGCGTCAGCTCGCCGCCGCCCGCGAGCTCGATGACCGCGCGCCCGACTCGCGCCCCCGAGCCGCAGCCCGGGACCGCCGCGCCCTCGAGGCCCTCGAGGCAGAGCTCGGCGTCACACCCGCGGAAGCTGCCGAACGCGCGGCGCACCGCCGCGCACTTGTCCGGCTTCCCCGGGTGACACATGACCTGATAGTCAGGCCCGAGCACCGTCTGGGCGACCGTCGGCGCGCCGGTGCTCCAGCCCTCGCACACGAAGCCCGGACGCGCCTCCGGCGGGATGTCGGGGCACAGGCCCGACCAGAAGATCTCCTGGAAGACGACGACGTCCGGGGTGAGCGCGGCGAAGAACACGCGCGCGTCCTCGACGAACGCGGACCAGGCGAGCCCGTTGCCGTACCACGCGTCGCTCAGCGCGGCCTGGTCCGCGCCGTAGCCGTCGTCCGGAACGCTGTCGTGGGGTAAGCCGGTCGCGGTCCCGGTGTTGAACGTCACGACGGTCATGACCGTCGGCGCCTGCCCCGTTGAGCCGGTGCCGTCGCTGGTGCCAGGGCTCGTGTTCGTCCCCGCGCTCGTCTCGGCGCCGTCGCTCGCGCCCGCGGTGCCCAGCTCGCTCGCGCCCGCGCCCGCGTCCCCGCAGGCCAGCGGCATGACGAGCGCGGCCACGCGGAGGGCTCGAGGGCTGGCTGCGCGCATGGGCCATGCCTATCACGGGCGCCCGCGCGCGCGTCGTCAAAACCACGAGCCGCGCGCCCGCCGGCATCGTCGCGGACGGCCCTGACGCCGCCGCCGCCCGCGACGACGATCGAGGCGCGAGCTCGACGCGGGAGCGTCCGCGCTGCGACGCGCCACGACGCCCGGTCGAGCGACGCTCGGGCGGCGAGGCGGCGCCGCTCGAGCTCGAGCTCCGGCGCCGCCGAGTTGGCGAGCCCGCGATCCGCTGCGGCTCGCGGCCCGCCCTCCGCGTCGACCCTTCCGCGAGCGCGGGCATCAACAAGCGCCGACCCGCGCGCGCAGTTTCGCAAACCGGCCGCCTGGATTCGGGCTATACCTGGGATACTCTCCGCGCGCGGGGCGACGCCCGCCACACCGCCGCACCGCCGCCCGCGCCCTCGCACGCGACATGAACCGAGTGACATGGCCACGAGTGCTCCAGCTCCTCGCGACGCTCGCGTTGGTCAACCTGCAGATCATCCTCGGTAACCTCGCGCTCGCGCGGCTCGACACGATGGTCGCGCTGGTCGTGTTCTTCGCGCTCGGCCTCGCGCTCCTGCTGGCGGCGTGGATGCTCCAGCGGCTGTCCGCGCGCAGCGTGCCCGAGCTGAGCGCCCGCCTCCCCAGCCTCGCGCTCGCCGGGATCTTCTGGGGCATGGTCACCGGCTTCCTCATCGGCTTCTTCTGCGTCCCGGAGTACTTGAACCTCCAGACAGGCGGGAGCACGCGCGACGTCCCCGTGGCCGAGGCCCCGCGCTACGACGGGCTCGGCCACCGCCACTACGCGGGCGGCGCGCTGCGCCCCGAGCTCGAGGCCGAGTTCGAGATCCACTACCGCAACAGCGACGGCGAGGACCGCCCCAACTTCTATCGGGTCGTGCCGATCGTCGGGCCGGACTGGCAGCCCTCCCAGCCCGTGCCGCTGTGGGCGGGGACCACGAGCGAGCGCTTCTCGTTCAACGGCTGGGTCGAGGAGCGGCGCGCGATCGAGGGCGTGCTGCTGCACAAGGGCGTCTACTACCGCAAGGCGATCGCCCGCGCCGGCGAGCGCCACGGGCTGACCGAGGCGCTCGGCGCCCCGATCCTGCGCCTCGACGCGCGCCCCTACGAGGAGCTGATCGCCCGCGCCCGCAACCGCACGCTGCTGCTGCTGCTCGGCGCGAGCGCGCTGTGGGCCCTGTTCTTCCTGCGCGTCCGCGGCCTCCGAGATCCCGACGCGCGGTGACGCGCGCCGACGCGGCTGCTCACGCCGGACCCGTTGATCGAACCGACGTGGGGCCGCGCGAGCCAGGAGGGCCTGGCGAGACCGCGACGCCGAGCTCGGCGCGGACCTCGACGAGCGGCCGGGCCATGTGCGGCCACGGATCCCAGCCGACCAGGCTGCGCTTCATCCCGGCCCCCAGCTCGAACGCGCGCTGGAGCCCGCGCACGTCGACGAGCCCGCGGCGCGGCTCGACGCCGCGGAGCCGCGCGACCGGCTCGATCGCCAGCTGAAACAGCATCGCGATCATCAGGTACATCACGAGCCACCCCTCGCCGAGGAAGCCGGCTTGGAAGCTCGCCACGCACAGCTCGTCCTCGGGGCGCGTGCCGTAGCCCGCGAGCACGTGCCCGAGGTCGTGCATCAGCATGTGGTCCGGCACGCCCCTCGGCGCGCCCGGGGGCGTCAGTTCGCCGCGGACGAAGTGCTCGTGCAGCGCGCGCCCGAGTGTCCCCTGGGGCAGCTCGCCGAGCGCCGCGAAGCGGGCCGCCTGGGCCGCGTCGGCGAAGCCCAGCGCGCTCTTGAGGATCTTCCACAGCCCCCGAACGCCGTCGGTCCGCCACACGTGCGCGAGCACGGCGGGCATGAACGAGCGCGGCGCGAGGTCCAGCATGACCCGTCGCGCGTGCCCCCTCGCCAGCTGGCGCGCGTTGTGGACCGCGCGCTCGCGCACGCCGAGCGCCGCGGCGAAGCGCTCGACCGCGGTCACCTCGTCACCGGTCACGCGGCCGTCGAGCGTCGTCAGGACGACGAGCCGCTGCACGATCGCGCGGCGCAGCGCCGGCGCCTCGATCCCGCGGGCCAGCGCCGCCGGGGTGATCGTCGGCAGCGCGTCGGGCGTCGGCGCGCCGTCGTGCGCGAGCGCGAGCGCGATCATCTCGCGCTCCTTGTCGTGGAGCTCGCCGTCCGCGAGCGCGACGGTCTTGAGCGCGCGCGCGAACAGCAGGGAGGCGGCGGGGGGGAGATCGAGCTGCATCATGGCGGGTGGCTCCGGTTCTTCACCCCGGTAGAGCCCGAGCCCGCCCGCGTGCTTAAAAATCGTTCGGATGTTTCTCGCGGCCCCGCGTCCGCCGCTGCAGCGCGCGCACGGCCAGCAGCATGACGGTCGGGACCAGCAGCGTGAACGCGATCCACAGCCGCGGTCCCCACTCCGGCCGCGCGGCCGCCAGCACCGCGAGCGCGAGCACCGTGACCACGACCGGCCAGACCGCGCGCTCGACGAGGTACCAGATCGTCAGGCCGACGCCGGAGAACGCCAGGAAGTCGTAGGCGAACATGACCTCGATCGAGCTGCCGGTCGCCAGCGCGATCGCGCGGTGCCCGAGGATGTACAGCATGACGAGCAGCGGCAGCGCGAGCAGCCGCGGCTCGTTGAACTGCCGGCTCATGGAAGCACGCAGCGTCCGCATCCCGCCGCCGAGCAGCAGCACCTGGGCGCCCGAGACGAACAGCCAGCTGCGCGGCGCGTACTCGACCACGCCCGCCAGCTCGAGCGTGAGCCAGGTCAGCGGCAGCAGCAGGAACAGCGGCGTGACCACGAGCGCGATCGGCTCGATCGGCCCCCGGAGCAGCCCCGGGCGCGTGCGCGCGAGCGCCCCCGCGAGCGCGTCGAGCAGCGGCTCCATCTGCGGCCAGCGATCCGACGGCCGCTTCTCGAGCCCGCGCAGGAGCGTCGCGTGCAGCTCGGCCGGGACGCGCTCGTGGGCGGGGATCTCGCGCGGCGGCGCCTCGAGGACCGCGCGCATCAGCTCCACGAGCGTCGCGCCGCGAAACGGCGCGCGCCCGTAGAGCGCCTCGAACAGCGCGACGCAGTAGGAGAATTGATCGCTGCGCGCGTCCGCCGGCTCGCCGCGCCACTGCTCCGGGGCCATGTACGCGGGCGTCCCCACGATCGCGCCGACCTGCGTCAGCCCGAGCGAGCTCGCCTCATCGGACAGGTCTCTCGCGGCGGGCTCCGGCGCCTCGGCGTCGACCCGCGCGAGCCCGAAGTCGACGATCCGCGGGCGCCCGTCGTCGCCGACGATCACGTTCTCGGGCTTGAGATCGCGGTGCACCACGTCGACCGAGTGCGCCGCCGCGAGCCCGCGCCCGAGCTCGAGGAACATGCGCAGCACCGACGCGCGCGGCGGCCCGTCGCGGATCCAGGCGGCGAGCGTGCGGCCCGACACGAGCTCCATCGCCAGGTACGGCGCGCCGTCGGACTCGCCGACGTCGTAGACCGAGACCACGTTCGGGTGTGATAGCCGCGCGAGCGAGCGCGCCTCTCGCAGCAGCCGCGCGCGCGCGACCGGGTCGTCCGTGCCCCCGCCGAGCAGCTTGAGCGCGACCTCGCGATCGAGCCGCTCGTCGTAGGCCGACAGCACGACCCCCATCGCGCCGCGCCCGAGGCTCCCGCGCACGCGGAAGCGATCCACAAAGTACGACTCTTGGGACAGGTTGAGCAGCTCGCGGCAGCGCGCCCGCTCGGCGCGCTCGGCCGCCGGCGAGGCCGCGCGCGGATCGGGTCCCAGCGCCGCGGCGCTCGCCAGCGTGCTCTCGAGGCCAGGACGCCGCTCCCCCGACTCCGTGCCGAGCACGCTCAGCCCCCCGCCCCGGGCGTCTCGTCGTCGCGCGCGGCGGCGCCCCGCTTCGCCTGCATCGACCGCAGCCAGCGCTCGAGGTTGTCGAGCGTCGACGCGAGCCGCTCGGGCGACCGCGAGAGCGTGCCGAGCTGGGCCTCGAGCGCGTGGCGAGCCGCGCGGAGCCGGCTGCGCGCCGTCCCGTGCGGGACGCCGAGGATCGCGGCGATCTGCTTCGAAGTCTGCTGCTCCCAGTAGAAGAGCTCGAGCACGAGCTGCGCCTCGAGCGAGATCCGGCGCAGCGCGGCGAGCAGCAGGCGCTGCTCCTCGCCGCGCGCGATCAGCTGCGACGGCGTCGGCGCGAGCTCGGCCAGCGAGACCGCCGCGAAGTCGAGCACCGCCGGCCCGCGACGACGGGCGCGGAGGTGCCGGTACAGCTCGTGCCGCGCGATCGTGAACAGGTAGGTGCGAAACGACGCGTCGCCGCGGAACGCGTCGCGCGACTCGAGGCACGCCAAGAACGTCCGCTGCGTCAGCTCGGTCGCGGCGCCCTCGACCTTGCCGCGGAAGAACCGCGAGACCGCCGGGTAGTGCCGATCGAACAGCTCGCCGCCGGCGTCACGATCTCCGCCGCGCCAGGCCTCGAGCAGCGTCCGATCATCGCGGGCCACCGAGGCATGATCCCACCGCCGGCCCGCGACCGCAATTCCGCGCGGCGGCCCACGCCCCCCATCACGCGTCCCACACCTCCGGGCGCGTCTGCACCACCGCCTCGGCGTGCCGTCCCGCGCCGATCAGAACCCCGGCCGGACCGGCGGCAGCTCGCCGTCGTTGCGCGCGCGCAGGACCGCGAGCAGATCGGCGCGCATGCTCGCGACCGCCGGCGCGCCGATGACCTCGGCCCACTCATCCTCGAGCTCGCGGTAGATGGTCTCGACCGTGGTCAGCAGCCGCGCGCCGCGGCGCGTGAGCGCCAGCCTGTGCGCGCGACCGTCGGTCGGGTGCGGAGCGCGGCGCACCAGCTTCGCCCCCTCCATGGCGCCGATCAGCTTGGACGCGGCCTGCTTGCTCGTGCCCATCAGCTCCGCGATCTCGCGCGCCGTCGCGTCGTGGTCGCGCAGGTACAGCAGCACGAAGCCGTACGCCGGGCGCACGTCGGTGATGCCGCGCGCGCGCAGGCGATCGTGGAGATCGTCGATGAGCGAGCGAAACGCCATCGCCATCAGCCGCGCGAGCGGCATGAGCTCGCCGCGCGCGCTCACTCGGCCCACGGCGGCGTGAACGTGGTGCCGTCGACGAGCCGCGCCTGACCGCCCACGGGGAGGCACACCAGCGCGCGGGCGAGCCCGCCGCCGATCGCCGCGAGCGCGAAGTCGGTGGCGGGCGGCACGACCACGACGTCGCCCACGCCGGCCTCAAAGCGCTCACCGCCGAGCTCGACCGAGACCCGCCCGGCCTCGATCACGAAGATCTCCTCGCGCGTGACCTGATGGGGCGTCGCGGGCGCGTCCGCAGCGAGCTCGACGCGCCACACGCTGGTCTCCTGGCTGCCGCGGCGCGGGCTCGCGAGCGGCGTGAACGTGGCGCCGTGCATGTGATGGAGGTCCGTGGAACGGGGGATCATCGGCATCTCGAGCTCCTCGTGAACTAGTCAACCTTGTTGACCATATCACCCACGGCGAACTAGTCAACTGAATTGACCATCATCCCGTCGCGGACGACGATGCCGCGCTCGCGAGGCCCCCGCGCTCACCCGCGCCGCGTCACGTCAGGCGCTCGACGTAGCCGGGCGGCGCCACGGCGCGATACAGCCGCTCGACCGCCTCGACCAGCGCCGCGCGCGGGAGCTCGAGCGCCCCGCCGCCGCGCAGCCCGAGGCGAAAGCCCTCGCGGTCGTCGTAGTAGAACCCGCCGTAGGTCTCGAGGTAGCCCAGCGCGTAGCCGTGCAGCGCCACGCGGAACAGGAAGCGCGCGAGCCAGTAGCGCGGCACCTCGGCGCTGCGCCCACCGATCGTCACGCGCACCACGAGCTCGGACAGCGCGTCGACGCGCAGCGCCCCGAGCTCGACGGGGAGCGTCCCCGGCGCCCCGTCTTCGAACACGGGGAACGGCGCCGCGGGGACGCGCTCCCAGCTCTCCGGCGGCGGTTCGGGCGCGCGCTCCCGCGACGCGACCAGCAGCGCCCGCGAGAGGCCGGCGCCGTCGAGCCGCGCCCCCTCCGGGATGTACAAAAGGTCACCTGGAAAGTGCGCGCCCTCGCCCTCGAGGACCACGAGCCACCCGCCCCGCGGCGGCGCGACCGCTGGCGGCGCGACCAGGATCTCGATCGTCGCGTCCCCGATCACACCGATCAACCCCTCGCCGCGGGCGATGTTCACCAAGTGAAACTCCGGCGACGCGCCCGCGTAGGCCTTCACGTCCGCCGCCCGATCGGCGGGCACCTCGAGCGGGCGCTCGCCGGGCGCGAGCGGGCTCGACGCGCAGAGGACCAGGCTGAGCCCTGTGCGCCGCATCCCGGGTCCGAGCTCCATCGGCGCGAAGGGCGGTCGCAGGCGCCCCGGCCAGTGCAGCGAGCCGTAGGGGTGCAGCACGAGGTCACCCTGCCCGTGCCGGATCCGCCCGACGTCGCGCCCGCTCGCCGGGTCGCCGAGGAAGGTCAAGAACTGGAACGCGCCGAGCATCGGATCGCCGGTCGGCAAGGCCACCGCGTACTCGTCCGAGATGTTGACGTGCCCGAAGGGCGTCGGCTCCGACGCGGTCACGACCTCGAGCTGCAGCGCGCCGACGCGCCCCACCACCATGAGGTGATGCTCAAACCGACCCGGGCGCGCCACGAGCTCGCGCAGGTTGACGCGGCGGATCGGCGCCGGCGGTGCGGGCCGGGGCGTCGGGAACGCCCAGTGTCGCGTGGTCGGGTGTCGGTCCGGCCGCGTCGCCGGTTCGTCGTCGCTAGTCGCCGGCACCGAAGCGCCGCCCGCCCGCGACTCCGCGCCGAAGCGCGCCGTGATCCACGGGACGACGCGATCCATCAGCGCCTCGGTGTCAGGGCGCGCGCGCCCCCCCGGCTCGCCCTCGAAGTAGTGGCTCGCGTCCAGCACCAAGCAGGTCCGATCCTCGGCGACGATCGCGTCCTGGATCGGTCGAAAATCTGTCTCGGGGTACAGCTCTCGATCACGCGCCGCGTGGACCGAGAGCACCGGGCACGTCACCTCCGCGAGGTTGCGCAGCAGGTCGGCGTTCGAGTAGTTCGCCGACCAGGTCGAGAGCCACGCCTCCGGCGTGACGGCGCGCGCGAAGCCCAGGCGCCGCCAGTTCATCAGATCGGGTCGATCGGACAGGAGCGAGCCGTAGCCGCGCGGCGAGGGATCGAGGTGCTGAGCGACGTAGCGGAGGTTCGCCATGGTCCGGTAGACGACCATCACCGGTTCGAACAGCGCCCGGCGAGCGTCGCCGCGGGCCTTCGCCGCCTCCCGCGAGCGCAGCCACGCGAGCGCCCGCGCGTCGATACGCGCGACGCGAGCCGCCTGCGCGCTGCGGTAGCGCTCCACGAAGTCGTCGTCGTAGCGCGACCACCCGGGCGGCGTCGCGAAGCCGTTGTCGGGTGAGTACGGATCCAGGGCGGGGTCGACCGAGAGCGGATCGTCCTCGGCGACGAGGGAGCCGTCGATGCACTCGGCGAGCACCCGCCCCTGACCGCGGTGCGCGGCGAGCAGGATCAGCGCGTCGGCCGGCGGCATCGGCACGTCCGCGAAGCGCGTGGGCGCCCCCGACGGCGTCCGCTCGAGGCGGTCCGCCGGACGCCGACAGGCCTGCGCCTGGTAGAACGCCGACAGGCTGCCGCCGCCGCTGTTGCCGAGCAAGATCACGCGCTCGACCCCTCGGCGCTCGCGCAACCACGCGACGCAGGCCGCGACGTCGAGGAGCAGCTCCTCGTGGATCAGCCCCGTGTCGTCCCCGTCGACGCGGCTCATCGCGCCGAGGCAGCCGATCCCGGCGGCGATCAGCCGGGGGAACGCGTAGTGACGGGTGAAGTCCACCCGCGGGTGCATGCAGACCACCGCGACCTTCGGGCGCCGACCGGCCGGCGTCCAGTAGTGCGCGCGGAGCTCTCGGTAGTCGGCCGTCCGCAGGATCCGCGGCTCGCATGAGCTGCCCTCGGGGACATCGCGGAAGCGGAACGGCAGCCCGCCCCAGTAGGTCTTGCTGATGAGCGTCATCGCCGGGGGAGCATATCGCAGTCCGCGGGCGCGATGACGGCGACGGTCTACTCGCGCGACGCGAACGCGAAGCTCGGCGCGAGCGTCAAGACCAGCGCCGCGAGCGGGAGCGCGAGGTAGGCCGCGGTCACCACCCAGAACGGCGAGCCGAGCGAGAGCATGCCGAGCGTGTTGGCGAGCTCGGCGGCGCCGCTCGCCGCCGCGACGCCCACCGCCCGCCGCGACGGATCCCGAAGTGCGTCAGCGCGAGCGACGCGAGCCCGACGCGAGCGTGGTCACGAACGACGCCCCGCACCCGTGCACGCGCAGCCGCCCGTCCGCGAACTCCAGCTCGATCGCCGGCTTCGACGGGCCGTCGACCGCCGTCTCCGTCGTCACGCGCTCGACCAGCAGCGGCGCGTGCACCCCGTCGTCGAGCAGGTCGACATCGCGGCGCACGTCGTGAAAGCAGCCGACCATGCAGTCGTCGTCGATCATCGCGTCGCAGTCGTTCCCGTCGGCGTCGGACTCCTCCACCCGGACCTCGCGCGTCCACAGGTGCGCGTGATGTCGACGCGCCGGGCTCGCCTCGAGCTCCGGCTCGCAGTGCCACACCCGCATCCCCATGGTCACCTCGGCGATCACCTCGATCCGCCCGTCCGCCCGCGGCGTCACGAACCCGCCCGACACCAAGTCACGCGTCTCGGGCGGCAGCACCACCGCCTGCGGATGACCTTTCGGGCACCCTTCGGGGCACAGCGCGTCACGGGCCGCGCCCGCCTCGACGATCGGCTCGACGTGCTCCTCGACCGGCGCGGCCGCCAGGCGGTAGGCCTCGGGCCACGACGTCGCGACGGCGGCCTTCGGCGCGCGAAGCACTCGCACCTCGCAGCCGCCGCGCGCGTGCTTGTAGAGCTCGCCGGTCTCACGAGACGAGCCGTCCCCGGCCGCCTCGGTCGACGCGACCTCGGGGACAGGCGCCGCGACATCACTCGAGGGCGCGGCTGGGGGCGAGACCCCCGGCGAGGCAGGAGGCGAGCCCGCGGGCGCGGCTGGGGGCGGGACCACCGATGCGGCCCCGCTCGGCGCCTCCTCGAGCGCCCGAACCTCCTCGGGCGCCGCGCGCTGCCGAGCGTCCGCGCGCGCCGGCGCGTCGCCGTCGACCGGCGCGTCGGAGGTCGCGGCTTCGCACGCGAGCAGCAGCGCGCCCGCGCCGAGCGCTACAAGCAGCAGCGCGGTGATCGATGCCCGTCGCGCCATGGTCCCGCGAACGCCCGCGGCGTCGCCACGCCAGTGTAGCGCACACGACCACCCCGTCCCCGCCGGATCGCCGCGCCACCACGCGCTGGAGCTCGTCCCGCGATCGAGCGCGCGATCCTCGAGCGCGCGCGCCGATGGAGACCGAGCGCGTAGACCGAGCGCGCGGGCCCCCGCCCGCGACCGCCGGTCGTAGAGGTTCGCGTCCGGGCGCGCGTCGTCGTCACGCGCGACCCGCTCGCGCGCCCGCCGGGCGAAGCGCCGCAGCACCCCTCGCGGCGCTTGGGCGCAGGCGCGCCCATGAGGTAGTCTCCCGCCGTGAACGAGCAGCGACGCGCGGAGCCGAGGACTGACGCGAGCGACAACGCGAGCGACAGCGCGAAGAACAAGGAGCGCTACTGGAGCCGCAAGATCCCTCCTGGCCGATGGGACACCATCGTGATCGGCTCGGGCATGGGCGGGATGACGGCGGCCGCGATGCTCGCCAAGCTCGGCAAGCGCGTCCTCGTGATCGAGCAGCACTACGTCCCGGGCGGCTTCACGCACGTGTTCAAGCGCGGCCGCTACGAGTGGGACGTCGGCGTGCACGCGGTCGGCGAGGTCACGCGCCACTCGCTGACCGGGCGCCTGCTCGCCGCGCTCACCGACGACAAGCTGCGCTGGGCGAGCCTCGGCCCGGTCTACGACGAATTCTACTTCCCCGACGGCATCGAGCTCGGCTTCCCCGACAGCCCGCAGGCCTTCCGCGAGGCGCTCGTCGCCGCGTTCCCCGGCGAGGCGCGCGGCGTCGACACGTACCTGCGTCGCGTCCGCGAGGTCGCCGGCGCCATGCGCAGCTACTACCTCACCCGCATCGCGCCCAAGCGCCTCGGCACGCTCGCCGACGCGCTGCTCGCCCGCAAGGCCCGCGGCTACTTCCAGGAGCGCACCGCCGACGCGATCGCGGCGATGACCGACGACCCGCGGCTGCGCACGGTGCTGTGCTCGCAGTGGGCCTACTACGGCTCGACCCCCAGCCGCTCGTCCTTCGCCATGCAGGCGCTGGTGACCAAGCACTTCCTCCACGGCGGCTACTACCCCGAGGGTGGTTCGGGTGAGATCGCCCGCTGCCTGCTGCGCACCGTCGCCGACGCCGGCGGCTGGACGCGGATCCGCGGCGACGTCGAGGAGATCCTCGTCGAGGGCGACGCCGCCGTGGGCGTGCGCCTCGCCAGCGGCGAGGAGCTGCGCGCGAGCCGGGTCATCAGCGCCGCCGGCGTGATGGCGACGGTGCGCCGGCTGCTGCCGCCTCGCTTCCGCGCGCGCCCCTGGGCGCGCTCGCTCAACTCGCTCTCGCCCGCGCCCGCGCACGTCTGCCTGTACCTCGGCTTCAAGGGCGACATCCGGGCGGCCGGCGCCGGCGCGGCCAACAAGTGGTTCTACGGCACCTGGGACGCCGAGTTCGACGCCTGGGCCGTCCGCGAGAACATGTCCAAAGAGACAATGCCGGACGCGCCGGTGCTGTACTGCAGCTTCCCGTCGCTCAAGGACCCGCGGCACGACCCGGGCGCTGAGCAGCGCCACACCGGCGAGGTCGTGACCTTCGTCCCCTGGTCCGCGTTCGAGCGCTGGCGCGGGACTCGCTGGCACAAGCGCGGCGACGAGTACGAGGCGTTCAAGTCCGCGCTGCAGGAGCACCTGCTCGCGCAGTTCCTCGCGCGCATGCCCGGCCTGCGCCCGCTGCTCGACCACGTCGAGCTCTCGACCCCGGTCTCGACCGACCACTTCGTGCGCCCCACGCAGGGCTCGATCTACGGCATCGAGCCGACCCCCGAGCGCTTCGCCAACCCGTGGCTGCGACCGCGCTCGCCGATCAAGAACCTCTACTTCGCCGGCAGCGAGGTCAGCACCGTCGGCGTGATGGGGGCGATGATGGGCGGCGTGCTCGCGGCCACGGCCGCGGAGCCGTGGGCGTCGATCTCGCTGCTGCGCGGGCTCTCGCGCTAGCGCGCTCGAGGGTGACCGAGCGCCCGCGCGGCTGCGGGCGCCCGCTCTGCTATCCTTAAAGACAGACCATGTACGAGTTCTGGGTGGTTCTGGGCGTCTTCGTGGTCGGCTACGCCGGCTTCTGGATCATGCGCGAGGCCGGGCTGCGCGCGGCCGGCTGGGTCCTCGCCCACGACAAGACCTACGACGACATCGATCCGGAGCCGATCATCGTCGACACCAGCGACGGCGTCTCGCTCGCCGGCGCGGGCGCGATGATCGGGCGCTACCGCGACCTCCGGCGCGCGCACAAGCTCCCCGTCCCGCTGCTGTGGCTGTACCGCCTCGGCGCGCTGCTGACCTACGGCGGCGTCGCGGTGCTGATCGTGCTGATCGCGCTCTACGGCGAGTAGTCGGCCCGGCGCGAGGCGACGGCTCGCGCCATCCAGCGACCGCGCGACGAGTCGAGCGCGGCCGCGTCCTGATAGAGTGACGTGGTGACGAGCCTCGAGCCGCTGTGGACCCCTGACGCGCTGGCGCGCGCGACTCAAGGGCGCTGGCTCGTCGCGCCGGGTCGCGGCTGGGCGCCGACGCAGATCTCGTACAACCTGCTCACGGATCACGCGCCCGGGCACGTCATCGTCTGCATGACGCCTGTCTCATGGGCCAAGTACCGACCCGACACCGCGCCCGCGCTCGCGCGCTGGGTTCGGGGCGGCGCGAGCGCGGCGATCGTCCAGCGCGAGCAGCTCGCGGGCGTGCGCGCGCTCGGGCTCCCCCGCGCCTTCCCGCTGCTGCTCGTCAAGGACACCCGCTTCGCCCTCTCCCACCTCGGGCGCGCGGCCCGGCGGCGCTTCGCCGGCGTCGTCGTCGCGCTCACCGGCACGGTCGGCAAGACGACGACGCGAGAGATGATCCGCTGCGCGCTCGCCGGCGCCGGCGCGGGCCCGGTGATCGCGACCGCCGGCAACAACAACAACATCCCCGGCGTCGAGCGGACCATCGCGTCGACGCCCGCGCGCGCCGGCGCGTGCGTGTGCGAGATGGGCTTCGGCGAGCCGCGGCGCGGGATCGCGACGAGCAGCCGGCGGCTGCGCCCGCACGTCGCCGTGATCACGCGCGTGAGCGCGGCGCACCTCGACGTGCTCAAGCCCGAGGAGCAGCGCGACCCCGCCGCGGTCGAGCTCATCGCCGCGGCCAAGTGCGGGATCTTCGAAGGCCTCGAGCCCGACGGCGTCGCGGTGCTCGGCCGCGATCACGAGCACTTCGAACGCGCGCGCGAGGCCGCGGCGCGTCGCGGCGCGCGGGCGCTCAGCTACGGCCTGCACCCCGACGCCGACGCGCGGCTGCTGGACTGCGCGCTCGCGCCCGACGGCACGCGCGTGCGCTGCCGCGTCGGCGGCCAGGCGCTCGAGTTCCGCCTGCCGATCATCGGCCGGCACATGGCGGTCAACGCCGTCGGCGCGCTCGCGGTCACGCACGCCGTCGGCGTCAACCTGCGCGAGGCCGCCGCCGCGCTCGAGGGCTTCGAAGCCGCGCGCGGCCGCGCGCAGCGAGTGACCATCCCCGTAGGACAGGCCGGACGCGCGACGCTGATCGACGACAGCTTCAACGCGACGCCGGCGTCGGTCCGCTCGACGCTCGAGCTGCTGCGGCTCGTCGCCGGCGACACGCGCCGCGCGATCGCGGTGCTCGGCGACATCGCGCACCTCGGCGAGCGCTCCCCCGAGCTGCACGCGGCGCTGGCGAGCGCGGTCGAGGACGCCCAGGTCGACCAGGTGCTGACCGTCGGCCCGATGATGCGGCGCCTCCACGACGCGCTGCCCGAGGCGCGCCGGGGTCCGCACGCCGACGGGCTGGAGTCGCTGTACGCCGCGCTCCGCGAGCGGCTGCGGGACGACGACGTGGTCACGGTGAAGGCCTCGATCCCCGCGGGGCTGGCGAGGATCGCCGCGGCCCTGCGCGAGGGTCGCGACGCGCTGCCGCCCGAGCGCGGACCGACCAGCCACGCGGCCGGCCGCGCGCAGACGCGCGCAGACGCGGACGATTGACGGAATCACCCGGAATGGGTATTCCGCAAATGTGCGCGAGGTCGATCCCGACGGCAAGCGACGCGCGATCCTCGACGCGGCGCTCACCCTGTTCGATCGCCGCGGCTTCTACGGCACCACCGTCCCGGCCATCGCCGCCGAGGCGCGCGTCGGCGCCGGCACCGTGTACCGCAACTTCGCCAGCAAGGAGGAGCTGGTCAACGTGCTGTACCGGGAGGCCAAGGCGCGCCTCGCCGGCTTCCTGCTCGAGGGCTTCCCGAGCGGCGCCTCGACGCGCCAACAATTCGCCCACCTCTGGTCGCGAATGGGCGCCTACGCCCGCGAGCACGGCGCCTCGCTCGCGTTCGCCGAGGTCCACTACCACGCCGAGTACCTTGACGAGGAGAGCGTCGAGACCTCGCGCGCCGTGCACGAGCGCTTCCTCGAGGTCGTCCGCGAGGGGCAGGCGCGTCGCGCCCTCAAGCCGATCGACCCCGAGGTGATCATGGCCGCCATCGAGGGCCCCTTCTTCGTCCTGGTTCGCCGGGCGCGGGGCGGCGCGCTCGAGCTGAGCGAAGAACTACTGCAGCGGGCCGAGCAGTGCGTGTGGGAGGCCATCCGCGCATAATCGGCACCGTGATGGGCGAAATCACGCATTCGGAATGAACGGTCATTCATTATCACCAGCGAACGAGACCGGGATGGGAGCATCATGACGAGCGAGAAGACAACCAGACGCGGCTTCCTGCAGCGCACCGCGATCGTCACGGCGGGCGGCGCGGTCGCGGCCTGCGGCCACAGCGAGCCTCGGCGCGAGGAGGCGCTGCACCCCGACTCGGTGGACACGCCCGGCGCGGAGGCCCAGGGCGTGGTGCAGCTCTCGACGACGGTAAACGGGCAGCCGAGCGCGCACGCGGTCGACGGCGACCTCTCGGCGCTCGACCTGCTGCGCGACGAGCTCGAGCTCACCGGCTGCAAGCGCAGCTGCGGTCACGGGGCCTGCGGCGCGTGCACGGTGACGGTCGACGGGCGCCCGGTCGCCAGCTGTCTGCTGCCCGCGACCGCGCTGCACAACCGCCAGGTCATGACCGTCGAGGGCATCGCCAAGGACGGGGCGCTGCACCCGATCCAACGCGCCTTCATCGGCGAGGACGCGATGCAGTGCGGCTTCTGCACCCCGGGCTTCGTGGTCGAGGCGGTCGCGTTCCACGACCGCTGGCGACAGGAGCGCGGCCGACAGGCGCCGACGCGCGAGGACATCGCCGCGGCGCTGAGCGGTCATCTGTGCCGCTGCGGCGCCTACGAGTCGATCTACCGCGCGGTCGCGGCCGCCTGCGCGGGCAAGTACGACGTCGGCGAGCCGACCGGGCCGCGCTACGACGCGCGCGAGAAGGTCACCGGCGCCGCCCGCTACACCGTCGACATCAAGCGACCGAACATGGCGCACGCCCGCTTCCTGCGCTCGCCCTACGCGTCCGCGCGCGTGCGCCGGATCGACTGGACGCGCGCGCTCGAGCTGCCCGGCGTGCTCGGGATCATCGAGGTGCTCGACGCGTCGCGCAAGGTCCGCTTCGTCGGGCAGGAGGTCGCGGCCGTGGCCGCGACCTCGGAGCGCGCGGCCGAGGCGGCGCTCGCCGCCATCGAGGTCGACTGGGAGCCGCTCCCGCCGGTCATCGAGCTCGACGCCGCGCTCGCCGAGGGCGCGCCGCTGGTCTACACGCGCAAGCAGTCCAAAAAGACAGCCAACAACTCGAGCGAGGGCCCGCTGCTGCCGACGCGCTGGCGCGGCAACCTGCGCGGCCCGCTGCGCCTGCTCTCGCGCAAGCGCGGCGCCGCGGACCGCGACACGCGTCCGGCCGACGACGTGGTCTCGGGGCGCTACGAGACGCACACGCAGGCGCACACCTGCCTCGAGCCCCACGGCTGCGTCGCCGAGTGGAAGCACGGGCAGCTCTGGGTCTGGATCTCGACCCAGGCGGTGCGCCACATCGCCGAGGACCTCGCCGAGCACTTCGGGCTGCCGCGCGAGAAGGTCGAGGTCCACGCCGACTACATCGGCGGCGGCTTCGGCTCCAAGGCGACGCTCAAGGCCGAGGCGATCGCGGCGGTCCAGCTCGCCGATCTGGTCAAGCGCCCGGTCCGGCTCATCCTCGATCGCCGCGAGGAGCTGACGGTCGGCGGCCTGCGCCCTGCTGTCCGAACGGACATATCGGCGGGCCTCGGCAAGAAGGGCGGCCTCGCGCTCAAGGTCAGCGCCTACGGCGACGGCGGCGCGGCGGTCGGCTCGACCACGACGATCTTCGCGCGCATCATGTACCCGCAGGCCGAGCTCGACCTCGAGGACTACGACGTCCTGACCAACAAGCCGCCGGGCTGCCCGTTTCGCGGGCCCGGCGGGCCGCCGGCCTACTTCGCGATCGAGCAGTCGGTCGACGAGCTCGCGCACAAGCTCGGCGAGGACCCGATCGCGCTGCGTCAGCGCTGGAACAAGAACGACGCGCGCGCGCGCGTCTACGACTGGGCCGCGGCGCTGCCGGCCTGGCGCGAGCGCCCGCCGCCGCAGCCGGACCGCGGGCGCTACCGCCGGGGCGTCGGCGCGGCCGCGTCGTCGTGGTTCTACTTCGCGATGCCGAGCTCGCGCGTGCAGATCTTCGCGGGCCGCGACGGCGTGATCGTCTCGACGGCCTGTCAGGACATGGGCAACGGCACGCGCACCGTGCTCGCGTCGGTCGTCTCCGAGGCGCTGGGCCTCGCGCGCAACCAGATCGACGTGCGGATCGGCTCGTCGCGCGCGGTCCCGGGGCCCATGTCGGGCGGCTCGCGCACGACCTGCACCATCGGACCGGCCGCCGCCGACGCGGTCGAGCAGCTCAAGCACGAGCTGGTCGAGGTGGCGCGCATGCGCATGGGCATGCCCGGCGGCGCCATGACGCGCGACGGGACCGGCGTGTCCCAGGGCGGGCGGACGCTGTCCTGGGCCGAGATCCTGCCGCACTCCCCCGAGATCTCGGTCATCGGCAAGCGCGGGCGCGACAAGGGCGGCTTCTTCCTGCCGCCGATCGAGGGCATCGCGCCGGGCAAGTACCTCTCGGGCGCGGTGCAGGTCACCGAGATCGAGGTCGACACCCGGCTCGGGCGCGTGCGCCCGATCAACACCTGGATCGCGCTCTCGGTCGGGCGCATCTACAACCCGATCCTCGCGCGCAGCCAGGTCGAGGGCGGCGTCATCCAGGGGGCGAGCTACGCGCTCTACGAGGAGCGCCGCGTCGACCCGCGCCACGGCTACCTGCTCACCGGCGGGCTCGAGGATTACCGCATCGCCGGCATCAGCGACGTCGGCGACATCCACGTCGAGTTCATGCCCGGCGGCTTCGAGAACGCGCGCGGGCGCGGCGTCGGCCTCGGCGAGCTGTGCACGCTGCCGGCGCTCGCCTCGATCAGCAACGCGGTCTGGCACGCGACGGGCTGGCGCCCGCGCGCGCTGCCGCTGACGCCCGACCGCGTCCTGAGCGGCCTGCGCGATACAACCGGTCCCATGGGCCAGACTGGAGCGACGCGATGATTCGGTTCCCCACGAGCTTGGAGCAGGCGCTGCCCCACGCGTCCACCCACGACGTCCGCGCCGGCGGCACCGACCTCCAGGACCGCCGTCACCTCGGCATCACCCGCCGACCGATCCTGGACCTGCGCGACCTCCCGGGGCTCGATCAGATCGAGCCGCACGAGGGCGGCGTGCGCGTGGGCGCGCTCGTGCGCCTCCAGGATCTCGCCGACGCCGAGGTCATCCGCGCGCGCTACCCCGCGATCGCCGAGGGCGCGGGCAACCTCGCCAACCCGCAGATCCGCGCCGTCGCCACGATCGGCGGCAACCTGCTGCAGGCGCCGCGCTGCTGGTACTACCGGCACCCGCACCAGCGCTGCCTCAAGCGCGGCGGCGAGGCCTGCCTCGCGCGCGGCGGCGACCACGTGTGGCACGTCTGCTTCGACGACGGCGGCTGCGCGGCCCCGCACGCCTCGACCATGGCGATGATCCTGATGGCCTACGACGCCGAGGTCGACGTCGCGGGCGGACCCCCGCGCGCCGTCGAGGCGCTGTACCAGACCGGCGGCGACCCGACCCGCGATCACGCGCTCGAGCCGGGCGCGCTGCTCACCCACGCGCGCCTGCCCGCGCCCTGGAGCAGCGAGCGCGCCGCGTACCTGCGCGCGACCGGCCGCGCGCGCGCCGAGTGGCCGCTGGTCGAGGTCGTCGCGCGCCTGCGGCTCGACAGCAGCGGCGTGATCGCGGACGCGCGCGTCGCCGCGGGGGCCGTCGCCAACGCGCCGCTGCGGCTGCGCGCGGTCGAGGCCCAGCTCGTCGGCAAACCTGCGCTAGAGGCCACCTTCGAGCAGGCCGCGCGGCTCGCCAGCGAGGGCGCCAGGCCGCTCCCCGGGACCGGCTACAAGCTCGAAAGCCCTGCGCGTGAGCGTCGTCGACGCGCTCACGCGCGCGGCCGAGCGCTCGCCGACCGCCGTCGCGCCGCCGCCCGAGCCCACGCCGCCCGAGCCCGCGCCGCCCAAGGGATCGGCGAGGAAGGCCGCCAGGGCCGCGAACAAGGCTGCGGACAAGGCCGCGAACAAGGCCGCGAACAAGCGCGCTGGGCCTCCGTCCGCGAGGACGCCCAGCACCCCGTCGAACGAGCCCGCCGCGAAGGCGCCCGGAGGAAGTCAATGAAGTCGCTCGAGATCTGTCGAAACCTGCGCTGGAAGAGCGCGTCACGCGACTCGGACGAGGCCGCGGTGATCATGGCCGTGTTCGCGCGCAACCAGGTCCCCTACAGCTGCCTCCGCACCTGCCAGGCCTGGGGGCCCGACGGCGACGCGGCCACGCCGGAGCTCTGCGATCGGGACCGCGACTGCTACGCGCCGCGCCGCGTCGGCCACGAGTAGCGCGCCTCCGCAGTCGACGACCGCGGCGCCGCGGCGCCGCAGGCGGCTATGGTTGCTGCGTGACCGCAGCCTTCCACCTCGACTACGACGCGATGCCCGGGCCGCGCGGGCTCCCGCTGCTCGGCTCGTTCCCCGCGCTCGCCCGACGCGGGCCGTTCGAATTCTTCTCGGACTGCTTTCGCCGCTACGGCGACGCGTTCCGCGTGCGCATGGGCGGCTCGCGCGAGCTCGCGCTCTTCGCCCACCCCGACGCGCTGCAGCGCGTGCTGCAGAGCAACGTCGACAACTACCAAAAGGGCGTCAGCTACGACCCGGTGCGCGAGCTCATGGGCAACGGGCTCGTCACGAGCAGCGGCAGCTTCTGGGCGCGCCAGCGCCGGCTCACGCAGACCGTGTTCCGCCTCGCCGACATCGCGCGCTACCTCCCGGTCATGGCCCGCTGCGTCAACGCCATGCACCGACGCTGGGAGCGCGCCGCGACGCCGCTCGACGTGCGCGAGGAGATGACTCGCCTGACCCAGCACATCGTCGGGCTGACGCTGTTCGGCCTCGACCTCAGCGACAGCGCCTCGGAGTCGGCGAAGGCCGTCGACCACGCGCTCGTCCACGTCGTCTCGCGCGTCAACCAAGGCCTCGCGCCGCCGCTGTGGCTGCCGACGCCCGGCAACCGCCGCTACTTCCGCTCGCTGCGCCTGCTCGACGAGATCGTCTACTCGATCATCACGCGCACGCGCGAGGGGCAGCTCGACGTCGGCGACGACACGCCGACGCTGCTGCGCGCGCTGATGGCCGCCGAGGACGAGGACACCGGCGAGCGCATGAGCGACCAGCAGCTGCGCGACGAGACCATCACGCTCTACATCGCCGGGCACGAGACGACCGCGGGCCTGCTGACCTGGGCGCTCGAGCTGCTCACGCGTCACCCCGAGGTCCTCGGGCGCGTGCGCGAGGAGGTCTCGGCGGCCGCGCTCGACGAGGCCGCGCCGACGCTCGCGCAGCTCGACGCGCTCCCCTACACGCGCATGGTCATCGACGAGACGCTGCGCATGCGCCCCTCGGCCTGGGTGCTCACGCGGACCGCGACCGCCGAGGACACGCTCCGGGGCGTGCGCGTGCCGGCGGGCGCCGTCGTCGCGACCGGCATCTACTTCGCCCACCACCACCCTGACTTCTGGGACCTGCCCCATGAGTTCCGGCCCGAGCGCTTCGAGCCCGCGGCCGTCCGCGCGCGCCACAAGTACGCCTACCTGCCCTTCCTCCGCGGCCCGCGGATCTGCATCGGCAACCGCTTCGCGCTCTACGAGGCCACGCTCGCGCTGGCGATGACGCTGCGGCGCTTCTCCCTGCGGCGGCCCTGGCCGGTGCCGGTCGGCATCGAGGCGCTCGCGCTGATGGTGCCGACGCAGCCCGTGCTGATCGAGCACGCGCCCCGCTGAGCGCGGCCCGCCGCCCCGCACCTCGACACGCGCCTCGCGTCACAGGTGCGCGCGCGCGTGGTCGACGAGCAGCTCGGCGACGTGCTCCGTGATCAGCTGCGGCAGCTGCAACAGCGTCCCGCCGGCGCCGCGAAATTCCTCTGCGGCCGCGAGCGCCTCGTCGACCTGCGGTCGCGTCGGCGCCAGCGGGGAGATCCACGCGAGCGCCACCCCGGGCGCGCCGAGACCGATCGCCGCGAGCGCCTCGTCGACCGTGGGCCGCGCGCCCGCGCGGCGCGAGAACGCCACGTGACAGGGCAGCCGCGCGCGCGCGGCGACGTCGTCCGCGATCGCGCGCGCGGCCGCGACGTACTCCGCCCCGACCGCGCTCGCCGGCGAGGCGCACAGCAGGACCTGCGAGACGCGCTCCGGGACCGCGCCGAGCTGCCGCAGCTGGCGGGCGAGGTGATGGGCGACGCGCTCGCGCGCGAACGCGGCCGGCAGCACCCGCAGCGGCGCGCCCGGCAGGCGCTTGGCGAGCGCCCCCCTCGCCTGCGCGAGCACGACCGGGGGTCGAGGCTCTGGCAGCGGGCTCATGGTCAGCGCGACGACCTCGTCGACGCCGACCTCGGCGAGCACCTCGATCGCGCGGTCGACCGAGCGCTCCTCGCCGCCGCGCAGGCCCAGCGCGAGGCCGAAGAAGTCGCCCTCGAGCTGCCGGCGCATCCGCCCGAGGATCGAGCCGCCCATGCGCTCGGGGCACAGCACGAAGCTCGGCTGCTCCGCGTCGTCCGGCCGCGCCGCGCCGGTCGTGCGGTCGTGCAGCAGCAGCAGCCCGCGCGTCGTCATCGACGCGCGGACCGCCGCGGCCTCGCGGTCCTCGCCGAGCCGCGACGGGTACGCCACCTCCTCGTAGCCGCCGGCCGGCAGCTCGCTGTGCAGCGCGCGGCCGAACAGCGGGTGCTCGTCAAAGCGCAGGCGCAGCGGATACACGGAACATGGCCACGCGGCCATGCTCTTGACCCGCCAGACCACGTCGCGGCGGATCGCGAACGGCCCGCGCTCGACGCGGCAGCCCACGCTGCGCGGCGGCAGCTCCATCCGGCGGGCCTCGGTGTACGGGTCGAGGACGTCGAGCGCGCCGATCTCCAGCCGCCAGCGCGCCTCGGACTCGCGGCGCCACGCGTAGCGACCGCGCAGCAGGTAGTACAGGCGCTGCCCGCCGCCGCGGCAGAACTCGAGCGCGCCCTCCTCGGGGTCGAGGCGCAGCTGCTCGATGTAGTCGTACTGCGAGGGATAAAACGACAGCGCGGTCAGGGTCTGCGGATCGTCAGGAGCTGGCGCCGTCACGCCCCCATCTTCGCCGCGTCCGCGCGCGCCGTCACGTCACGACTCGGCGGCCGCGCGCGCGAACGAACGGCTACGCCAGCTCGTCGCAGACCAAGAACACCGGCGCGCCGTCGAACAGCTCGCCGTACGCCCCCAAGAACTCCTGCGTATGCGCCGCGCTCTTGTGCTCATCCCGCTGCGCGGCCGTGGTCCAGGTCTCGACGAGGTAGAGGTCCAGCGGCGCCGCCTCGTGCCGCAGCACGCGGAACCGCTCGCACGCCTCCTCCTCGCGGCTCGCGGCCGCGAGCGCCAGGGTCGCGGCGAGGCTGCGCTCCTGCGTGTCTTCCTTCATCGTGACTGTCGCGTCTCCTGCTTGCGCTGCGCCGCGGCTCGCTCACGCGGCCGACACGGGCCCGTGGACCTTGTCGAGCTCCTCGGCGAGGCCCTCGTACGCGGCCGCCGTCACCGGCATCAGCCACTCCTTGATGAAGTTCGCGCCGAAGCGCTTCGGGCTCAGGCCCATGTCGCGCATCAGCTGGTCGATGTAGTGCGTGTCGAAGGGGATCACGCAGGTCCCGCGCGCGCGCCCGATCGGGCGCTCCTGCGCGCGCCACTCGAGCACCGCCTCGGCCTCGCGCAGCATCTCGCGCCGGCCCGGCAGGCGCACGCGGCCGTTGTACACCTCGAGCACCCAGCGCGCCGCGATCTCGGAGCTCAGCTGGCCGTGGAAGCTCGAGTTGTAGCCGATGAACGCCATGTCCGGGACGTCCGGGTGCATGATCTGGCGATAGAGGTGGATGTATCCCGACGAGTCGGTGAAGCGATCGCGGAAGCGGTCCTCGATGAACGGCGCGCCCTCGATCCACCCGGTGCCGAACACCACGACGTCGGCGGGGACGCGCGCGCCGTTGTCGAGCTCGACCGCGCCCGCGTGGTAACGGACGATCTCGCCCTTGTGGGCGCCCATCCGGCCGTCCTTGACCGCGTCGAAGAAGCCGTCGGACTCGAGGCTCGTGTTGCAATTCGCCGAGGACTGCATCGACGCCGGCGGCAGCATGTTCGTCGCGGCGAGGTGCTGCCTGCGCTTGAGGTAGCCCTCGATCGCGCGCCACATCAGCTGAATAACCGGCCGCCCGACCGAGTGCAGCACCCGCTCACCTGCGGTCATTTTATAATAGCGAAACAACATCTCGGAATGCCTCGCCATTAGGATGTACTTGTAATTGATCAGCCCGAACCAGTAGCTCGGCACCTTCCAGTGCGCGCGGCGATAGACGACCGTGCACGCGCGGCCGGCGTCGAGCCCGAGCATCGCGAGGTCGCACGCGGACTTGCCGAAGCCGACGACGACGACCCGCTTGCCGCGCAGCTGCGACTCCTCGGTCACCTGGCTCGAGTGCACGACGACCCCGCCGCCGCGCTCGAAGGCCTCGCGGCCAGGGAGCTCGGGGACGTTCGGCGTGCAGTGGATCCCGTTGCACACCAGCACCTTGTCGAAGCTCTCGACGCGCTCCTCGCCGCCGCCCACCGCGTCCGTGCGCACCTGCCAGCGCGCGTCCGCGCCCTCGCCGACGCGCCGGACCCCGGCGACGAGGCGCGAGAACTGGATGCGCTCGAAGACCTTGAAGCGCCGCGCGTACGAGTGCAGGTACTCGCGGACGTGCGCCGCGGTCAGCCACTCCGGGAACTCGCGCGGCATCGCGTGGTCCGAGAACGAGTAGGTGTCGCGCGGGTTCTGGGCCGTGAGCCCCGCGTACGCGCGGGCCGTGCCCCACACGCCCCCGAGCCCGCTGTCCTTCTCAAAGACGACGACGTCGTGCCCCGCGAGCAGAAAGGTCTTCGCGGTCACGAGCCCGCTGACGCCCGCGCCAATTACACACACTCGCATCGCAAACTCTCCACATTCCGAAGCCTCGCGCGAATCCGCATGATTCGGCTTGCGCCACGCGTCGTGACTATAGAGCAATCGACGATCGCGCGCACCATCTCCAGATGAAGTCGACGCTATTCGAACGATCGCGCGTACGCGCGCGCGCGAACTCTATCGATTAGACCATGGCGAGCGCGTGAGCGCGCGCGGCCGCGCGGTATCAAGCGCCCCCGCCTCGCGCCGACGCGCGCGCGCGCGTGCTACCCTGCCGAGTCGAGGATGAGCGGTCGTGGCGTCACGCGTCTGACGCGGCTCGGTGTCGACGACGCGCTGACCGGCGTCGACGCGCAGCGGGTCGTGCTGATCAACGTGCTCGCGCTGCTCGGTATCGCCATCATCGCGTCGCTGACGGCGATCAGCGCGATCACGCGAACGGAGCTCGCGCTCGCGGTGCAGCTCTCGGCGGCCGCGGTGCTGCTGCTCGTGCTCTGGCTGCACGGGCGGCGGCGCTACTGGGAGGCCGCGGTGATGATCCCGCTCGTCGTCATCTTCGCCGGCGTCGCGCGCCCGCTGCTCGCGCTCGACCTCCCCGGCAGCCACGACTTCCTGATCGTCAACGCGATGCTGCCCTTCCTGGTCCTGCCCGTGCGCTTCGGGCGGACGGCCGAGACGCTCTCGCTGGTCTCGGTGCTGCTGTGCGGGCTGCTCACGTACCGCGACGCGACCCGCTACACCTATCAAGAGCTGATGGCGCTCAACACGTCGTACCTGCAGTCGCAGTACGTGTCGATGGCGGTCGTGATGGTGTGCATCGGCCTGTTCATGCGCCGCATCAACCTCCGCGCCGACGCGGCCGCGGAGGCCGAGCGCGCGCGCGCCGAGCTGCTGCTGCACGACGTGCTGCCCGCGCCGATCGCCGACGCCATGATCGCGGGCGACGGCGCGAGCGCGCGCCGACACGGCGACGTCAGCGTGCTGTTCGCCAACATCGAGGGCTTCGCGACCATCGCCGCCGGGCTGGCGCCGCTCGAGCAGGTCACGCTGCTCGACGGCCTGTTCCGCGTCTACGACGATCTCTGTGACCGGCACGGGGTCGAGAAGATCAAGAGCTTCGGCGACGTGTACATGGTCGCCAGCGGCCTCGAGTCGTCAGGGGGCGAGCACGCCGAGCGCCTGACCGCCTTCGCGCTCGAGCTCGTCGCCGCGACCGAGGCGTACGCGCGACGGCGCGGGCGCGCGCTCCCATTGCGCGTCGGGATCCACTCGGGCCCGGTGGTCGCCGGCGTCATCGGCGAGATGCGCTTCACCTACGACCTGTGGGGCGACACGGTGAACACGGCCCAGCGCATGGAGGCCAACGGCGTGCGCGGGCGCGTGCAGGTCTCCTTCGTCACGTACAGCAAGATCAACCACAAGTTCCGCTGCGAGCTGCGCGACGTCATCGAGATCAAGGGCAAGATCCCGATGCAGACCTACCTCGTGCGCGCGCCGGACGGTGGGAGGACGCCGTGACCGCGCTCGCCGACGAGGCGCCGACGCTGCTGCGCGCGCCGCTTGAGGCCAGCGAGTCCGGGGCCAAGACGCGCGTCGAGCTCGTCGACGCCGCGCGCATCTCGCTGCCGACCCCGCGCGGCCTGTGGCAGCGCCTGACGCGGATCGGGGTGACGCGCGCGATGTCCCCCGCGGACGCGAAGTACATCATCCTGGTCAACACCTTCGTGCTGATCAACACCGTCCTCACGCCGTGCCTCGTGCTCCTCCCGCAGCCCCTGTCGGGACGCCTGATCCTGCTCCTCGTGGGCGCCCTCGTGCTCCTGGTGCTCGCGCTCAACCACCGCCGCCGTCACGCCCTCGCCGCGCTGCTGCTCAACACCGTCGCGCTCGTCGGCGTGTGCGCGCAGACCTTCGTCGGCTCCGGGGTCAACCTGGGGAGCCAGTTCTTCGCGCTCGTGATCGCGTGCGCGCCGTTCTTCACCTTCCCGCGCGAGCGGACCGGGCTCGCGCTGCTCATCGCCACGCTCTCGGCGGCGGCGTTCGTCGTCGCCGGCTTCTTCTACGCGACCTTCAACCAGGCCACCTCCGCCGGGCCGCTCGTGTTCACCAGCGCCGTCACCGGCGCGGCGCTGCTGGCCGCGCTGATCGGCTACTACACGCGCCGGATCGCGCGCGAGGCCGAGGGGCTCACCGAGCTCAAGCGCTCGCAGACCGACCTGCTCCTTCGGACCGTGCTCCCGAGCCACGTCGCCGCGCGCCTCAAGGGCTCGCGCGCGCACGAGCGCGAGCCGCTCGCCGAGCAGCACGACCGCGTCAGCGTCATCGTCTGCGACATCGCGGGCTTCACCGCGCTCTCCGAGACCATGGCGCCCGAGGAGCTCGTCGGGCTGCTGGACGCGCTGTTCAGCGAGTTCGACGCGCTGTGCCTGGGCGCGCGGGTCGAGAAGATCCGCACGATCGGCGACGCCTACATCGCGGCCGCCGGCCTGCGCGGCGACGCCGAGCGGAGCTCGTCGCGCGCGCTCTCCTGCGCGCGCGCGATGATCCGCGTGACCGAGGCCTTCGCGCGGCGTCGCGGCCTCGCGCTCGGCGTGCGCGTCGGCGTCAGCACGGGCGCGGCGGTCGCCGGCGTGCTCGGCAAGCGGCGGCTGAGCTACGACCTGTGGGGCCCGGCGGTGCACCGCGCGACGGCGCTCGAGGCCGCCGCGCCCGTCAACGGGATCGCGCTCGACGACGACACGAGGGTCGCGCTGCCCGATCCTGACGCGCCCGCGCCGCTCGGCGAGCTCCGAGCGCTCGACGGCGCGAGCTTCCCGGCCTACGCGCTCACGGGGTCCGCGTCCTCCGGCTGACGTCGAACCACCTCGTCTGCCGCCGCGTCACGCGTGGTCGGACGCGAGCGCCATGCGGATCCCCTCGGCCAGCGTCCGCGCGAAGCTCGTGCCGCTCGGCGCCCACCCGACCTCCGCGAGCGCGGCCGCGAGGCGCGGCCGCAGGCCCGTGACGATCGTGCGCGCGCCGATCAGCCGCGCCGCGCGAGTCATGTGGCCCAGCCGCGTCGCGGTCGCGGCGTCCGTCGCGTCCGCGCCCGTGAGGTCGACGATCACGCTCCGGGCCGCGCGCTCGCGGATCGCGGTCAGCAGGCGCGCCTCGATGTCCGCGCCGCGATCACCGTCGAGCGCGCCGATGACCGGGACCGCGAGCACCGCGGGCGCGACCTCGAGGATCGGCGCGGCCAGGGCGATGATCTCGCGTCGCTGGCGGTCCACGAGCGAGAGCGTCGCGCGCAGCTCGGTCGCGAGCTGCTGCTGCCTGGCCGCCTCGGCCTCCGCCTCGCGCCGCGCGGACTGATCGGCGTGGTGGATCAGCGCCATCATCTCGCCGCTGACCGTGTCGCGGATCGGCTGCAGCTCGACGGCGTGGTAGCGCTCGCCGCCGGTCGTCATCACCGCGAGCTCGCGCCGCACGGTCTCGCCGGCGCGGGCCTTCGCGAGCAGCTCGGCGGCGAGCTCGCGATCGCCGATCCACGCGCGCCAGTCGTGCTCGTCGCCGAACGCGGCGAGCCCCGCCGGGTTGCGCAGCTCGACGCGCCCGTCGAAGTCGACGAGCGCGACGATCACCGAGGTGAGGTTGAGCGCCATGAGCCCGCGCAGCTGCTCGGGATCGATCCCCTCGTCGCGCGCGTAGGCGTGCTGGAGGATCCCGAGGCGGCCGTCGTCGAGCGTGAACGGGGCGAAGTGCAGGCGCGTGCGCACGGGCACGCCCTTGGGGAAGAACGTCCACTCCTGCCACAGCGCGCCGCCGTCGCGCAGGACCTTGAGCGCCTGCTCGAGGCGCGTCATCACCAGCTTGGGTCCCTGCGCGATCTCGCGGGCGCGCAGCTCCTCGAGGTTCGGAGCGCGCCACATCTCGATCGCGGCGGCGTTGGCCCAGACGAAGCGCAGCTGGTCAGGATCGAGGACCCACGCGGCGATCGGCGAGAGCTCGAGGCCCGCGACGCGAACCTCGAGCGCGGGGGTGTCACGCTCGCTCATCCAGACGTCCAGCGTCGCGCAGTCGCCCCCGCCCCGCAAGCGGCGCTCGCGGGTCGCCGCGGGCTCGAGGCGCACCGCCGCGGCGCGGAAACGGCCCGCGAGTCGCTGTAGGTGCACAGTTCCTCCGTCGGCGCGCGAGCACGCGTCTCGTGCTCGCGAACGCCGACTCGCCTCGCCTCGCCTCGCCTCGCCTCGGTACGGACCGACTCCGCGGCTCTAGGCGAGCACGCGGACCACGATCGCGGGTGATACCCTCGCGCGGTGTCACGAGCGCAGCGACAGGCAGCCGGCGCGTCCCCCCGCGCCCCCGGACGAGCGACGGCCGTGCGCCCGCGTGAGGACGAGGACGAGGACGCGCCGCTCACCGACGCGCGCGGGCCCGGCGACTCGGCGAGCAGCTCCGGCGCGCGACGCTGCTCCTGCTGCGGAGCGCGCGCCGCCACGCTGCCCCGGCGCTGTCAGGCGCACGATCGCGACGCGCTCTACGGGGCCGCCTGCCGCCTCGTCCTGCGCCTGTTCGTGACGCTGCTGGCCGAGGCGCTCGCGCCGGCGCCAGCGCGTGGCGAGCAGCCGCGCGCGGGTCTCCGCGCGCTGCTCGCGAAGCTCGACGCGCGCGCGCCGGCCGAGCGCGCGCGGCGACGCGAGGCCTGGCCCGTCCTGCTCGCGCGGTGCCGCGCGCCCGATCGTGAGGACAGGCGCGAGCACGGCGCGGTCGAGCGCGCGCTCGCGCTGCTCACGACGACGACCGCGCCGCCCGACGACGGCGTGGTCCATCGCGCGCTCGCGCTGCTCACCCGCGTGACGTGGCGCGAGCGCGTCGCGACGGGCTGGCGCGCGCGCGCCTGGCCGGTCGACTTCCGCGCGCTGACGGGCGAGTCGCTCGGGCGCCTCTACGAGGGGCTGCTCGACTACGCGCTGCGCCGCGCCGGTGACCAGCCGATCATCGCCTTGAACCTCGGCGACGGGCTCGCGCTCCCGCTGCAGCGCCTCGAGTCGATGGACGCGAAGACCCTCCGCGCGCTGCGTGGGCGCGCCGCGTCCTCGCCCGCCCGCGTCGACGCGGACGACGAGCCGCGCGCCCGCCCCCGCGACCACGACGAGCCCGCGCGCGACCACGACGACGCTCGCTACGACGACGACGCTCGCTACGACGACGACCGAGATGACGACGATGCCCGCGACGACGACGATGTCCGCGACGACGACAACCACCACGACAACCACCACGACAACCACCACGACGACGCCCGCGCGACCGCGCGCGCGCGCGCCGTCGCGTGGGCGCGCCGCGTCCTCGCCCGCGACGCGCTCTGCGGCGCGGACGAGCTCGACGCGGCTGCGCGGCGGCTCATCGCCGAGGTCACGCTCCCGGGCGAGCTCTACCTCGTGCGCTCGGGCGGCGCGCGCAAGGGCGCGGGGACGTTCTACACGCCTCCGCCGCTGACGCGGACCACGGTCCGCCGCGCGCTCGCGCCGCTGCTCTACGCGTCCTGCGGCTCGGGAGCCGACGACGCCCGAACGCTGCGGCCGCCCGAACAGCTGCTCGCGCTCACGATCTGTGATCCGGCGATGGGCTCGGGCAACTTCCTGCTCGCGGCCGCGCGCGAGCTCTCCGCGGCGGTGCTCGAGTCGCTGCGCGTCCACGGCCGGATCACGCGCGCGCGCGGGCGCGTCGCGGTCGCGTGCGACATGCTCCCTGAGACAGACAGAAGCTTCGCGGCGGACGAGCCGCCCGCGCGCCTCGAGACCGCGGTCCGACGGGCCGTCGCCGAGCGCTGCCTCTACGGCGTCGATCTCGATCCGCTCGCGGTCGAGCTGGGGCGCGCGGCGCTCTGGGTCGAGACGCGCGACCCCAGCGCGCCGCTGGACTTCGTCGACCACGCGCTCCGCTGCGGAGACGCGCTGGTCGGCGCGTGGACCGAGCGCGCCCGTGATTACCCGCTGCTGTGCTTCGCCCGCCCCCACCCCACGAGCGCGCCCGTAGACCACGCCGCGACGCTGCAGGAGCGACGCGCCGTCGCCGTCGCCCAGCAGGCGGCGCTGCTCAGCGAGCCGCGCGGCGACGACGACGACGACGACAACGACGACCTCTCGCGGGCCCTTCGCGACCTCCGCGTCGCGCCAGCCGGCGCGGGCTCACCCGCCGCGCGACGCGTCCGCGAGGCGCTCGACCTCTGGTGCGCGCTGTGGTTCTGGCCGCGCGCCGAGCTCGACGTCATGCCGACGCCGCGGGAGCTCAGCGCGCCGATCGAGGCCGCGCGCGCCGTCGCCCGACGGCTGCGCGACGTCATGCGCTTCTTTCACTGGGAGCTCGAGTTCCCCGAGGTCTTCACGGGGCCGCGCGCCGGCTTCGACGCGATCGTCAGCAACCCGCCGTGGGAGATCCAGAAGCCCAGCAGCAAGGAGTTCTTCAGCGAGCACGATCCGCTGTACCGCGCCTACGACAAGCAGGAGGCGCTGCGGGTGCAAGCGCGGCTGTTCGCGGCCGACCCCGCGCTCGCGCGCGCGTGGACCTCCTACCGCGCCGCCTTCAAAGATCGCGGCAACTTCATCAAGCACGCCGCCGAGCCCTTCGGCGACGGGGCGGTCGCCGGGCACGGGGGCGGCGACGTCCCGCTCGCGCGCGGCGAGCGTGGCGCGGCGCTGCACCGGATCTGGCGCGCGCGCAGGCGACGTCGCGCGGGCGACCGCGACGTGGAGCGCCCGTTCCGGCTTCAGGGCTCCGCCGATCTCAACAGCTACAAGATGTTCGTCGAGCTCGCGCACGCGCTGCTGCGACCGGGCGGTCAATTCGGGCTCGTGGTCCCCAGCGGGCTCTACACGGACAAGGGCTGCGAGCGCCTGCGACGGCTGCTGCTCGAGCGCTGCGCGTGGCGCTGGGTGTACGGCTTCGAGAACCGGCAGAAGATCTTCGCGATCGACAGCCGGTTCAAGTTCTGCGTCGTCATCGCGGAGCGCGGCGGCGCCACCGTGGCCGTGCGCGCCGCGTTCATGCGTCACGCGCTCGCCGACTGGGACGCGGCCGCCGGCGCGCTCGTGTACCCGGCCGCGCAGATCGCCGCGATGAGCCCGCGCTCACGCGCGCTGCTCGAGCTCACCTCGCGGCGTCACCTCGCGGCGCTCGGTCGCGCCTACGCGGGCGCCGTGCGGCTCGGCGACCCGGGCCCCGATGGTTGGCGCGTCACCCACGGGCGCGAATTCCACATGACGGATGACTCGGCGCTGTTCGTGCGGTTTGACGAGCTGCGCCGCCGCGAGCCGTCGCCCGACGGTCGCTTCGAACACGACGGCCGCGTGCTCGTGCCGCTGTACCAGGGCGTGATGATCGAGCTGTTCGCGGCCAACCGCGCGCACTGGCTCGAGGGCGCCGGCGCGCAGGCGACGTGGGCCAAGGCGCTGCCGCCCTCGTCGCCGTTTCGCCCCCAGTTCCTGATCGACCCCGCGCTCGCCCGGGCGCGAAAGCCCCGCTCGGCGCGGACCCGCTGCGTCATGCGCAACGTCGCGCCGGCGACGAACTCGCGCACCTTCATCGCGGCGGTCGTGCCCGGCTTCCCGAGCGGGCACAGCCTCGCGGAGCTCAGCACCGGCCTGCCCGGGCCGCTCGCGCCGTGGCGGCTCGCCGCGCTCGTCTCGTCGCTCGTGTTCGACTGGCTCGTGCGCAGCCGCGTCGGCGGCACCAACCTGAGCTGGTCGTTCATACAGGACGTCCCGCTGCCGCCGCCCGCCGCCGTCCGCTCCGACCGCGTCGAGGACCTCGCGTTCCGCCTCGGCGGCGCGTCGTGGGCGTTCGCGCCCGAGTGGCTCGCCGTGGCGCCGCGCTACCCCGACGGCCCCCCGCGCTGCTGGGCGCTCACCCGCCACGAGCGCCTGCGCCTGCGCTGCACGCTCGACGCCATCGTCGCGACCCTCTACGGCCTCGACCGCGACGACCTCGCCTGGATCCTCCGCGACTGCGATCACCCGGCGCGGGTCCTCGCCGACAAGGCGCTTACCCGCCGACTCGATCCGAAGGGCTTCTGGCGCGTCCACCGACGGGCGCCGCCGGAGCTGCGCCACACCGTGCTCACGCTGGTCGCCTACGACGACCTGCAGGCGAAGATCGCCGCCGCCGCGGGCGATCGCGACGAGGGGATCGCGAGCTTCTGCGCCCAGCACGACGGCGACGGCTGGATGCTCCCCGAGACCCTGCGCGTCGCCGAGCTCGGGCTCCCGCGCGACGTGAGCTTCGGCGACCCCGAGACGCACGCCCGCGCGCAGCCGGTCCGCAGTCGCATGGGCCCGCGCTTCGAAGGCCACCAGCGCGCGCTGAGCCCCGACGCCGCCTGGGCGGTCTGCGAGCGGCACGCGACGAGGGCGGCGGCGCTGCGTCAGGTCGACGCTCCCTCGAGTGGTCGCGCGCCCTCGCCGGAGGTCTCCGCACCTCACCCGTAGCGCGCGCCCGAGGCACCTCGCGCGACGACGCGCGTCGTCACGCGCGGCGCGTGACTCGTCTATGCTCTCGGCGATGACGCAGTGGCACCACCAGGCAGAGGTCGTGATCGTAGGTTCGGGCGCGGCCGCCCTCGCGGCGGCGAGCGCCGCAGCGGCGGAGGGCGTGCGCGTAGTCGTGCTCGAGGCCGCCGCGCAGGCGGGCGGGACCACGCGCCGCTCGGGCGGCGCGATGTGGATCCCCAACAACTCGGCGATGCGCGCCGCGGGCTTGCAAGACCCGCGACCGCAGGCGCTCGCGCTCATGGCACACCTCGCCTACCCGGCGAGCTTCGATCCGGAGAGCCCCACGCTCGGGCTCAGCGAGCGCGCCCACGAGCTGCTGGCCGCGTTCTACGACCACGGCGCCGACGTCGTCGACGCGCTGACCGAGGCGGGCGCGCTCGACCTCATCATCCTGCCGCCGCTCGGCTTCGGCGACAGCCCGATCTCCGACCCCGACTACCACGCCGAGCTGCCGGAGAACGCGGCGCCGGTCGGCCGTGTGCTCACCGCCCAGACGCCGCCCGGCTCCTTCGAGTGGCCCGGCGTGTTCCTGGCCGACGGGATGATCGCGCACGCGCGGGCCAAGGGGATCCCGATCCTGCTCGAGCACCGCGTCGTCGACGTGATCGACGGCCCGCGCGGCGAGGTCGTGGGCGTCGTGGCCGAGCACGCGGGCCAGGAGGTGCGCGTACGAGCGACGCGCGGCGTCGTGTTCGCGACGGGCGGCTTCTCGCATGACCCGCGCAAGGTGAGCTCGTACACGCGCGGGCCGATCTTCGGCACCGGCGCCGTACCCGAGGGCACCGGCGGCTTCCTCGAGATCGCCGCGCGCCGCGGCGCCGAGCTGAGCAACCTGTCCAATGGTTTCTTCTTCCAGGTCGCGCTCGAGGCCGCGCTCGAGCGCGGCGGCGCGATCGCGCGGCCCGACGCGTTCGTGTTCCTGCCCTACGGCGACAGCATGATCATCGTCGACAAGCGCGGTCGCCGGATCGTCAACGAGAAGGCGATGTACCACGAGCGCGCGCAGAGCCACTTCGTCTACACGTACAACGAGTTCCCCAACCTCGTGCAGATCATGATCTGGGACGAGCCGGTGATGCAGGAGCCGACCTTCTGGCCGTGGCGCGGCGGCGTGCCGTTCCCCGGCATGACGAGCCCCTTCGTCGTCGCCGGCGAGACGCTCGAGGAGCTCTCGGCCGCGATCGCGGCGCGCCTGGAGTCGCTGCGAGGCAAGCGCGGGCTCTCGGCGGCGGTGGGCCCCGACGTCGCGCTCTCGCCCGACTTCGCCAGCAACCTCGCGGCCACCGTCGCGCGCTTCAACGGCTTCGCCGAGACCGGCGTCGACCTCGACTTCCACCGCGGCGAGACCCCGCTCGAGCCGGTGTGGCAGGGCCCCTCGCGCGGCGCCCCCAACCGCACGATGACCGCCTTCGCGAGCGATGGCCCCTACTACGCGCTGCTGCTCGGCGCCGGCACGCTCGACACCTGCGGCGGCCCGGTGATCAACGCGCGCGGCGAGGTCCTGCGACCGGACGGAGGCGTGATCGAGGGCCTGTACGGCGCGGGCAACTGCGTCGCGTCGCCGACCGGACACGGGTACTTTGGGGCAGGTGGAACGATCGGCCCCGCGATCGTGTTCGGCTACCTCGCCGGGCGCGCGGCGGCCCAGCGCCCGATCGGCCGCGGCCACTAGCGCGTCACGACCCCGCGAGGCGGCGGGCAGCCCCGCGGCGGACCGGCCTCGCGGGCGTCGATCCTACGTCGTCGATCCTCGGTCGACTCGTCGCTCCTCGGTCGACTCGTCGCTCCTCGGTCGACTCGATGATCCTTCTTCGTCGATCATTCGTCGTCGCCCGGCTCCCGCTCGTCGTCGGACGCGGCGGGATCCCGCCGCGCCCCCCCGGGTAGCGCGACCTGGCTCAGCGCGCGCCGGAGGTCAGGCAGGCGGTAGGGCTTGCTGATGTAGGCGTCCATGCCGGCGCGCAGGCAGGCGTCGCGATCCTCGAGCGTCGCGCTCGCGGTCGCGGCGATGATGTACGGCTGCCGCGTGAGGTTCGGGTTGGCGCGCAGCCTTCGTGTCGCCTCGAGGCCGTCCATCACCGGCATGTGCACGTCCATGAGGATCACGTCGTAGGGCGCGAGCGTCACGGCCTGCACGGCCTCGAGGCCGTTGCCGACGACGTCAGCTCGGATCCCGAGCCGCGAGAGGGTGAGCCTGGCGACGAGCTGGTTGTGGCGATTGTCCTCGGCGACGAGCAGCCGGAGACCCCGCGGCGGCGGATCAAGCGGCGACGCGTGCACGGGCTCCGGCGCCGTCTCGCTCGGGCCGCGCGAGAGCGCCGACACCAGCGCGCCGCGCAGGCTCGAGGGCTTGAGCGGCTTCCTCACGATCACGTGGCTGCTCGACACGCGCTCGCGCTCCCCTACCGCCGTCAACGCGATGATCGGCATGCTCGGCATGCTCGGCATGCTCGGCATGCTCGGCATGCTCGGCATGCTCGGCACGCCCGCCGCGACGAGCCGCTCGAGCGCGGACGCGCCCTCGCGCCCAGCATCGACGATCGCGCACGCGGGCCGCGGCTCAGCCGGGTCGACGAGCGCGTCTGCCGAGGCCGCGAGCGTCGGCGTCATCTCCCACGACTCGAGCCACGCGCGCACGATGTCGCGCGTGACCTGGTGCGAGACGACCACCAGCACGCGCGCGCCCCGGAGCGCCGCCGGTACGCCCGCGTCGCGCTCGGGCGACGCGTCGGGCGGGACCGCGCCGACGATCGTGAAGCGAAACGTCGAGCCGCGCCCCTCCTCGCTCTCGACCCAGACGCGACCCCCGAGCGCCTCGATCAGCCGACGACAGATCGCCAGCCCCAGCCCCGTGCCGCCGAAGCGGCGCGTCGTCGAGGCCTCCGCCTGCGTGAAGGCGTCGAACAGGGTCGGGAGCGCGTCCGCCCGGATGCCGATGCCCGTGTCGCGAATCGTGAACTCGATCGGCGCCTCGTCGCCGCCGCCGCGGCGCGAGACCTCGACCGCGACCTCCCCGCGCTCGGTGAACTTGACCGCGTTGCCGATGAGGTTCAGCAGCACCTGCTGCAGCCGCGCCGGATCGCTGACGATCACGCGCGGCACCTCGGGCCGCACCCACGCGGTCAGCTCGATCCCCTTCTTCGCCGCCGCGACCGCGAGCACGTCGAGCGCGTTGTCGACACACTCCTGGACGCGCGTCGGCGCGCGCTCGAGGGTCGGCCCCTCCGCCTCGAGCTTCGAGAAGTCGAGGATGTCGTTGATCAGGCCCAGCAGCGCCTCGCCGCTCTCGCGGACGATCGCGGCGTAGTCGCGCTGCTCCTCGTCGAGGCGCGTCTCGAGCAGCAGCCCGGTCATGCCGATCACCGCGTTCAGCGGCGTGCGGATCTCGTGGCTCATCGTCGCCAGGAATTCGCTCTTGGTCTTCGAGAGGCGGCGGACCTCGGCCACGAGCGTCTCGAGCCGCTCGTTAGTCCGCTCGAGCGCCTGGGTCTTGCGTCGAAGCGCTTGGTTGCTCTCCTCGAGCAGCTGGGTGTGACTGCGGATGATCGCGTCCTTCTCCATCAGCGGCGTGTCGTCGCGCGCGTGCAGCTGGACGAACGCGCGCCCCTCCCACGTCAGCGCGCGCAGCGAGACGCCGATCAGCGCCGGCGTCGACCTCCTGCTCGGGGACGACGCCTCGCGCTCGACGATCCACGTGAAGTACCCGCGCCGACGCATGCGCTTGCGCGCGCGCGCGCGCGGGAAGCCGACGATCACCTCGTCGACCGGCGCGCCGAGACGCGACGCCGCGCCCGGGAACCACTCGCGGAACACGGGGGTGGTGTAGAGCACGCGCAGCTCCTCATCGAGGATGGCCACGCCGCCGACGTCCAGCGTGTCGATCGTCGGCACCGACGTCGGCAGGAGGTGCTCGAGCTGCGCGCGCCCGTCGTCGTCAACGTCCGTCACGGGCCCGACGCTCCGAACGCGCGGTCACCTTCGCGACGCGAGGCGCCGCGCCGGCGCGTCGCGCGGCTGGAGAATGCGAGCGCGCGCGAAGGACACGCGCGCGTCGAGGCGCGCTCGATCTCCTCAACACCGTCGCGTCGACTACGAGCACTGGACGCACCGAGTCCTCCTTCGGCTCAGGCGCGATCAGGGCGCGCGAGCGCGTGATCGTATCACGGCGCGCGCGCGCGGATTCGTCATCGAGCCGCGAGCGCGCGTCCGCGAGGCGCGGCGGGCCGCCGCGCCTCGCCTTGGAGACATAAACCTTGAGACACCAAGACCCGACGCCTTAGGGGCGCGCCCGAGTCCTTCGCGCGACGTCAGGTTTCGTCAGCGACGCCCGCGCGGAGCCCTAGGGGCGCGCCGGGCTCGACGAGGGCGCGGGCTCCCCCGCGGCCTCGTCCGCCGCGTCAGCGCGACGGCCCTCGGCGAGCACCGCGGCCGAGGGCAAGCGCAGGTCCCACACGAGCCCGAGCCACGACAGCAGCACGAGCCCGTAGTAGCCGAGGTCGATCTGCCACCAGTAGAAGCCGAGCCGCGTCGAGCGCTCGTAGCGGTGGTGGTTGTTGTGCCAGCCCTCGCCGAAGGTCAGCAGACCCAAGAGCCAGTTATTACGGCTGGTGTCGCCGGTCGCGAAGGGGCGTCGCCCGATCATGTGCGCGATCGAGTTGATCGAGAAGGTCATGTGGAACTGGAGCACGACCGCGAGGAAGAAGCCGATCAGCAGCCCGGACCAGCCCAGCAGCAGCCAGATGCACGTGGCGAGCGCGACCGGCGGGATGATCCAGTACTTGTTGAGCCAGACGAGCTCGGGGTAGCGCGCCAGGTCGCGCACGTAGTCCTCGCCCGTCTCGCCGGTGTCGTCGACGATCCACAGCAGGTGCGAGTACCAGAAGCCCTGCTGCGCCGGCGAGTGCGGATCCCAGGGCTGGTCGGTGTACTTGTGGTGCTCGCGGTGCGTGGCCGCCCACCACAGCACGCCCTTCTGCGCGCTGGTCATGACCCAGACCGCCATCACGAATTGAAACCACCGGCTCGTCTTGTAGGTCCGGTGCGAGAAGTAGCGGTGATAGAAGGCCGTGATCGCGAACATCTGCAGGCAGTAGACGAGCGCGCAGCACAGCCAGTCGCGCCAGCTCGCGCCGGTGTACAGCGCCAGCAGCGGGAGCGCGTGCATCACCACGAACGGGATCGAGAGCATCCAGCCCTTGCGGTAATTCGGCGGGGGCCTTCGCGGGAGCCCCGCGAAGCGCTCACGAACAGGAGGTTTTGCCGGGATAAAGCGGGAGAGGAACGCCATTCGACCTCGGCACCATGCCAGGCGCGCCTCGCCGCCTCGGTCGCGTTCGAGTCGCGCCGAGTCTTGGTTCTGTCACGGGCGCGCGTGCGATACCCGCATGTCGCGAGGGACACGCGCGTCACCGCGTCGTCGCGGACGGCCCGAGAGCCGCGCTCGCGCGCCGAGGGCCATGACACCCAGACGCGACGACGCGCTGCTAACGCGCGGGCGCGTCGGCGGGCGCGGGCGCGTCCTCGCCGAGCTCGACGTACGGCGTGAGCTGCTCGCCCGCGAGCGCGCGGCGATACGCGTCGGGCCGCTCGCGGCGGTCCCAGAGGAGGCGCCCGTCGTACACCTCGAGGCCGTCGGCGCCCTCCGCCAGCGTCATCAAGCTCTCGGGCGCCGCCTCGCTGCCCGTGACCGCGCCGGCCGCGTTTTCGAAGTACCAGTCGCCGCGGATCAGCGAGTACAGCGCGCCCACGGGTGGGAGCGTCGGCGCGTCGCGGTACAGCTCGACGCGGCCGAAGTGTTCGAACATCAGCAGCTCGCCGCCGCGCGAGTAGTGCACGCGCCGCGCGTACACGCGGCCCTCCCGCGGGAGCTCGCCGTGCTCGCCGGTCCGGACGTTCCAGCGCGTCAGCGCCTGCTCCGTGTAGATCAGCAGCTCGTCGCCCCGCGGCGAGAGCGTGAGCCCGTTGCTCCACCCCCGCGCGGTGATCGACGCGATCGGCAGCGCGGACCCGTCGAGCGCGATCGCCCGGGCGGTGACCTCGGCGCGGCGCGGCGTGACGTCCTCGATCCAGGCGACGAGCGAGCCGTCGCGCGCGAGCTCCGTGGCCCGCACGCGCGGCGCCTCGGTCGTGAGCAGCGAGGCGCCGCTCTCCGCGTCCCAGACCCGCAGCCGCGCGTCGTCCTCGATCCCCGCGACGCGGCGACCGTCCGCGCTCAGCCCGACGATCCGGGTGTTGGGCGCGGCGGGCAGCGCGACGGCGCGTCGCGACGCCGGCGCGTGCACGGAGAGCTCGTGGGGCTGCTGGTACTCACGCACGTCGAGCGCGACGACCTCGCCCTCGCTCGCCAGCCACGCGCTCGCCTCTTGCTCGGGCCGGACCGCGCGCAGGGTGACCGGCGGGCACCCGTCCGCGCGGTGCTCCAGCGCGTCGCCGCTGCGCACGACGTAGCGCTCGCCCGCGCGCGCGACGATCCGCTCGCCCTCGCCCAGCGCCGGCCGCAGCTCGCGGCGCTCGAGCAGGTCCCACGTCACCGGCGCGCGCCCGAAGCCGTACTCGCTGAACTGCAGCGCGCGCCCGTCGTCCGAGAGCCGCGGGCTCGACGGCCCCGTGGGCCCCGCGCGCAGCAGGCCCGCGCGCCCGCGCTCGCGCGTCCACAGCTCGACGCGCCCGTAGATGTCGGCGATCGCGAGCGTCCCGCCGGGGGAGAACGCGAGGTACGAGACGACGAACTCGTTCTCGAACTCGAGCGCGAGCGGCTGGCCCGCGCCCGCGGTGCGCACCCGCGTGCCGCCGCCGTAGGTCGCCAGCAGCCCGACGTCGCGGCTCAGCGCGCCGAGGTGCGCGCGCCCGCAGCCGGCGCGCTGCTCCGGGGTCGGCGGCGCCGCGTCGGGCTGCGGCCCGTAGCGCGTCTGCTCGCGGCGCGCCTCGGCGCGAGAGCAGTCCCCAGGGACATGTTGAAGCTCGCGCCCGTCACGGGTCCGCCACGTCACGATGTCGCCGCGCCCGAAGGCCACCACGAGCTCGTCCCCGCCGCCGCGAAAGCGCATGTCGAGCGGCGGGTTGCGGTCCGCGTTGGCGCCGCCGTGCCGCCGCTCCTCGTAGCGCCAGGGGATCTCGAGCACGCGTCGCCGATCCCCGCGCGCGCGATCAAACAACCTGACCTTGGAGTCTGATCCGCCGATCGCGACCCAGCGCGCGTCGGCCGAGAGCGCGACCGCGACGGGCCAGCTCGGCGTGTCGTTGAGGATGTTGTTGTGGTGGGTGCCCTCGCCCGTGTACACGCGCGTGATCGTCGGCGTCGTGCCCTCGAGGGTGTAGCGCGCGAGCAGCGAGCCGTCGACGCGGCGCAGCTCGGTCCCCTCCTCGGCGCCGATCAGCGCGACGAGCTCGTCGCCCGCGCCCGCGGTCGCCAGCGCGAGCGCCCGCCCGCCCTCGTACGGCACGCGCGCGCGCGCGCGGCCGGTCACGACGTCGTGCAGGTGCAGCGCGCCGTCGCCGACGCGCAGCAGCCAGCGGTCGTCGTGGGACACGCCCCAGGTGCTGGCGGTGGTCGGGAAGATGAAGTTTCGGACAGGCGCATCCGCGCGCGCGGGCGACCACAGCTGCAGCTCCTCGCCCGTGAGCGGCTCGGAGTAGGCGACCGGTCGCCAGTGACGGACGAGCGCGAGCTGATCGCCGACCCAGAACGCGCGCGCGACGAACCACTTCTCGACCGGCACGAGGCGCGCGCGCGCACCTCGCTCGTCGAGCGCGACGCGGGCCCGCGACCAGGCCCGCCGCGCGCCCACGGATCACCGGCGCGCCACCGCAGGTCGCCGAGCCGCGCCCAGTCCTCGGCTCGATCGGCCGCGCGCGCAAGCGCGTCGTAGCGCGTGACGGCCTCCCCGAGCTTCGCGCGCGCGAGCGCGGTCTCGGCGGCCGCGAGCGCGGCGTCGTCGCGCGTCGGGCGGGCCGTCGCGCCCGCGAATTGTCCTGCGCGTTGGGACAGCTGCTTCAGCTCGTCAGCATCGGCGCGCGCTCGTCGAGCTGCGCGCGACGGTCCGCGATGGCGCCCGCGCGCCCGCGCGCGCTGACCTGAGGCATCGAGCGCGTCGAGCCACGCGGAGAAGCTCCCCGATCGGGCTGCGCGCGGTGGGCTCGCTCGAGGTGCGCGGCCGCGACATCATCGACCCCGCGCCGCCGCGCCTCCTCAGCGCGCTCGCGCCAGCACGCCGCCGTCTCGCAGCGCGCGGGCTCAGGGGCGCGCGACAGGCTCGTCGGCCCGCGCGGGCTCGGACGCGGCGCGCTCTCGGGCGCGCTCGGGGTGTTGGCGCGGCAGCCCGCGAGCGCGAGCGCGAGCGCGACGATCGGGACCGCGCGCGCGCGCGCGTCGCGAGTGAAGCTACGTGGCACGATCGGGGTCTCGCCTCCTCCCCAGGATACGCGACCGCGACCCGGTCGATCTGCTCACGACGCGCGCGCCCCTCTCAGGGGCACGAGATCACCTGCACGTCGTAGGCGATCGGCTGGTTGATCCCCGTGATCGACACGGAGTACGTCGTGTCCGGCTGCGCGCTCCAGCCCATCGGGATGAACGAGATCGCCGCGCTGCTGCCGTAGCCGCCGAGCAGCTGGTTGACCTGCACCGGCCGGTCCTCGCCGTTCTCCGTCACGCTGACGACCGCGTTGTTGAGCCCCACGCCGTCGCTCTGCACCGTCCAGCCCGTGCTGTTCAAGGCCGCGACTGCGGCGTGCGGCACGAGGCCCGGCGGCGGCCAGGCCGTCCACGGCTTGCCGGCGTTGCCGTTGCCGCCGATCACCCACATGCACGAGTAGCTGCTCGTCGAGCCCAGGCCCACGGGCCCGAGCGAGTTCGAGAGGATCCAGCGCCGGTGCCCGATCGTCTGCGGGTTCCCGGGGTCCTGCATGTACAGGCCGACCGCCGCGAAGCCCGACGTGCTGGCGATGTTGCTCGAGCCCGCCGCGCTCGCGCCGTCGCTCGAGTAGCAGTCCCAGCTCTGCGGCGGGCTGTGCGAGAGCTGCCCGTTGGCGTGCATCATCAGGGCGCACTCCTGGGCCTTCGCGTCCCGCGTCGGATCGTTCGTCACCGGCGGGAGGTCGGCGAGCCAGCGATAGAGGTTGAGCGCGCGCAGCGTGTTGGTGCGCCCCGCCGCGGCGACGTCGCCCGCGTCGCAGCTCGCGACGTCGCCGCACCAAGGTCCATAGGCCGAGTCCGCGAGATCATTCGCCCAGCGGGCGCAGACCTGGGCGGCGTCGTCGTGGTTGTCGGGCTGCCCCGTGTCGGCGCCCGGCGAGCCGTCGGTGCACACGCCGTCGCCCGTGTCGCCGCCCGTGGTCGTCGCGTCGGGGCCGGTCGTCGTCCCGCTCGGCTCCGTCGTCGCGTCGCCCCCGGTCGTCACGACCCCGCCCGTCAGCGCGTCGGTCGTGCCGGCGGCGTCGGTGAGCGCGCTCGTCGTGTCGAGCCCGTCGGTCGTCGGTCCGCCCGTCGTCGTGCCCCCGCCCGACGGGTCCCCGCCCGAGGACGTCTCGCCGGCGCTCGTGCCCTGCGACGCGTCGGCGCTGCCGGCCTGCGTGAGCGTCCCCGTCACCTCCTGCGCGCCGTCGGGACCCGTGTAGCAGGCGCAGAGCAGCGCGCCCGTGATGGCGACCTCCGCGTGCTGCGGCCGGCGCCGCGCCCCCCTCTGCGTGTCCATACAATTGTCTATGCACGGAGCCCGGCGCCGCCGTCAACGCGCGCGCGCGTGCACGCCCGGCCCGCGCGCGATTTCGGGCGCGCGCGACGACGCGCGCGTTGTGGCACGCTGGAGCCTCGCACGGAGCGAGGGGGCGAGATGCGAGCAGCGACACGAGGTCCACGAGCACGGCGCGCGAGGATCCGCGCGATCACGATGATCACGATGATCACGATGACGACGGCCGCGGCCGCGAGCGCGCTGCTGCTCGGCGCGCGCGCGCGCGCGGCCGAGCAGTGCATGACCCCCGAGGCGTTCAACGCCTACGCCAGCCAGCGCGGCGTCGCCGTCACGGCGGGCGCGCTGACCATCGAATTCGCGCGCGTCGACGCGACGAGCTGGCCCGTGGGCAAGAAGTCCGTGATGGCGGAGCTGTCCGACGGGACCGAGAAGACGGTCGAGGACAACCCGTGCCGCGGCATCTACCCGAAGATCTTCGGGCCGCTCGACTGCATGGGCGAGCCCTGCCTGTGCTCGGGCGGCCCCTGCGAGGGCAAGGTCAAGCAGGAGGTCTACAACCTCTGCCCCGCCCCCGGCGAGGAGACCTGGGCCGACCCGCTGCACTCGGTCCCGATCTTCACCAGCGCCGAGGGCACCTGCACCGCGCGCTTCTGGTTTGACCCGGCGCTGCAGGGCTACGAGATCACCTGCGGCGCCGACGGCCCCTACACCGCCGAGGGCGAGAACAAGTGGGCGCAGCGCGTCGATCGGATCTCCGTGCTCGAGGGCATCATCGGCGATCACCCGCTCGAGAGCGAGCTCGTGTCGGCCGAGTTCTGCTTCGAGGCGCCCGAGCCGGGCGGCGACCCGCCGCCGCAGGAGCTCGAGTTCGCGGCGATCGAGGACGTGACCGCGTCGCTGCTGTACCCGAACGCGGTGTACCCGGACGAGGGTGACCTGTCTGTTGGAGCAGACGACAGCGAGGTCTACCTCAAGTTCCAGCTCGGCGGCTTCGACGGCGTCGTCGAGCAGGCGACGCTGCACCTGCGCGCGCTCGAGCTCCCCTCGGCCGAGGGCGACGGCGCGAGCGTGCACGCGGCGGCGCACCTCCAGTGGTCCGAGGACACGCTCACCTGGGCGACGCGCCCGGGCGCCGTCGGGCCCGAGCTCGCGCGGATCGACGGCGTGACGCCGGGCGCGTCCTACAGCCTCGACGTCAGCGCCTTGATCGACGGCCCCGGCGCCTACGCGCTCGCCGTGGCCCCGCGCCCGACCGACGGCAACGGCGTGCACTTCCTCTCCAAGGAGGCCTCGGTGGTCGACGCGCCGCGCCTGACCGTCACCGTCACGCCGCTCGACGGCGCGACGACGGGCGACGACAGCGACGGCGAGACCGAGACCGAGACCGCGACCAGCGACGACTCCGGCACCGCGACCAGCGACGGCGACGGCGGCACGAGCGGCGACGGCAATTCGGGCGACCCGAGCGAGACCGACAGCGCGGGCGCGAGCGCGACGGACAGCGGTCCGTGGCGCCCGCCCGGCGGCGACGACCGCGGCGACGACAACGTCGGCTGCGCCTGCCAGGCGCGCGCGCGCGGCGAGGCGCCCCCGCTCGCGCTGCTCGCCCTCCTCGCGATCGCGCGGCGCCGGCGAAGGACCGCGCGACGCGGCGAGCGTCACGCCGCGACGTGCTCCGCCGGGCCGGCCGGCACGATCCCGCTCGGGTTGAGCGCGCGGATCGAGTAGTAGCCGCGCTTGATGTGCTCGACGTCGACGGTCGCCCGGATCCCGGGGAGCTCGAGCACTCGCCCCGCGTAGCCCCGCAGCCGCGGGTACGCGGCCAGCGTCCGCAGGTTGCAGCGAAACAGCCCGACGTAGGCGAGGTCGAAGCGCGCGAGCGTCACGAACACCCGCACGTCGAGCTCCGTCAGGCGCTCGCCGAGCAGGAAGCGGCGACCGTCCTCGAGCATACGCTCGAGCGCGTCGAGCTCGGCGAACACGTCCGTCACCGCCTCCTCGTACGCGAGCTGCGTCGACGCGAAGCCGGCCCGGTACACGCCGTTGTTGAGCCGGCTGTACACGCGCGGCGCGAGTCGATCGATCTCCGCCCGGAGCGCCTCCGGGTACAGGTCGACGCGCGGGTCCCCGCCGATCCCGTCGAAGGCGCGGCCGAGCATGCGGATGAGGTCCGCGCTCTCGTTGTTGACGATCGTCCGCGTCTCCCGGTCCCACAGCGCCGGCACCGTCGCGCGACCCGTGTAGCGCGGATCAGCGCGGGTGTAGAGCTGATGCAGATAGCGCGCGTCGAGTTCGGGCTCCCCCGAGGGGCAGAAGCGCCACCCCTGATCGTCGATGCGCGGCTCGACGACGGTCACCGGGATGATGTCCTCCAGGCCCTTGAGCGCCCGGACCATGAGCACGCGCGAGGCCCAGGGGCAGACGAGCGCGACGTACAGGCGGTAGCGCCCGCGCGTCGCCGGGAAGCGCGGCGGCGCGTCGCCCTCGGCGCGCCCGATCCAGCCGCGAAACGAGGAGCGCTGGCGGACGAAGCGGCCGCGGTCATCCGCGGCCTGCACCGGCTGCCAGCGCTCGGTCCACTGTCCGTTGATCAGCATCGCGGATCCTCGGCGGCTACTCGATCAGCCCGAGCTGGGAGTAGAAGAGCAGGTTGTCCCAGAACAGCCACTCCTCATCCATGGTGCCGTCCTGCCAGTGCGCGAGCGTCGACATCGGGATCACGAACGCGCGCCCGGTCGGCTCGATCACCGTGCCGTCGGCCTGCGGCATCGGCTCGCTGAACGTCCCCTGCATGACGCCCATCACCGCCGTCCACTCGCCCGAGGCGACGCGGATCGGGTGCTCGACGATGCGCGTGTCCGGGGCGAACACGAACATGGCCTTGAGGTCCTCCAGGTGCGGCTCGATGCCCTCGGTCGTGCGCCCGTCAGGCCAGTGCACGATGATGTCCTGCGCGTGGCTGTGCCCGAGCCGCTCCCACTCCTGACCGCTGAAGACGTTGAAGTCGAGGTCGTCGAAGGTCTCGAGGTGCTCGCGCTCCTGCTCCGTGAGCGCGCCGGGCTCTGCGGTCGTCTCGCCGGCGTCGTCGTCGCACGCGGCGGCGGCGAGGCCCAGGGTCAGCGCGCTCGCCAGCAGCGCGCGCGCGGGGGTGAAGAATTGCTTGGTTCGCGTGTCCATGATGTTCGGCTCCGTTCTCTGCGGGTCTTCGCTGCAGGTCTTCTCTGCGGTCTTCTCTGCGGACTTCTCTGCGGGTCTTCTCTGCGGGTCTTCGCTGCGGGTCTGAATGCTCGGGGCGCCAGGCCCCGCTCACGCGCCGCGCCCGAAGCGGAGCGAGAGATCGAGCAGGACGTCGTGCTTGATCAGGTCGTCGGCCATGCCCTTGTAGGTGATGTCGAAGTCGCGGCGATCGATCGAGAACTCGGCCGCGGCCGTGACCACGTCGTCGCGGATCTGGACGGTCGCGGGGAAGCTGACGCGGTGCGTGCGTCCGTGGATCGTGAGGTCCCCGGTGACGCGGTGCGTCGCGCCGTCGTCCTTCGCGCCGTCGTCTTTCACCTCGGCGATCGACGCGAGCTGAAAGCGCGCGCTCGGGAACGCCTCGACGTCGAAGAAGTCCGCGCTCTTGAGGTGGTCGCGCAGCTGCGTCGGCTCGATCTCGAGCTCCGTCGTCGAGACGCTCAGCTCCATGGCTGAGACGGCGCCGTCCGCCCCGAGCTCGACGCGCCCGCTGGGGCCCGGGAAGCGGCCGCGGTGGGAGCCCGTGACCTTGGCGCCGACGAACTCGACGGAGCTCGCGGCGCCGTCCAGCTCGAGCGTCCGCGCGGCGGCGGAAGGAGCCCGCGCGGGCGCCTCGGCGGCGGGCGCCGCCGCGAGCTCGGCCCGCGGCGCCCCGTCGATCTCGGTGCTGCAGGCGCCCAGGAGGGCGATGAGCGCGAGCGCGCCGACGGCGTAGGCGCTGCTGCGATGGGCGCGGAAGGTCGTGCGCAAGGTCGTGCGCAAGGTCTTGTGGTGGGTCGTGTGGTGGGTCGTGTGGTGGGTCGTCATCGCGGGGCTCCTCTCGGGTACGCCTCCAGCATGCGGCTGTCCCGACATCGCAACCAGATCGCGTTTTCTGGATTTTTCGTTGCAAAAACGCAACAGTGCCCGCATGCGCACCGAGGACCTGCGCGCGCTGTTCACCGTGGTCGAGACCGGGAGCCTGACCGCCGCCGCGCGCCGCCTGAAGATCCCCAAGTCGACCCTCGGTCGACGGCTCAACCGGCTCGAGGACGAGCTCGACGCGCAGCTCGTGATCCGCACGCCCCGGCGCACGCAGATCACCGAGCTCGGGCGCCGGCTGCACGCGCAGGGCGAGCCGCTGCTCGCCGAGCTCGACGACCTGCGCCAGCGCGTGCTCGATCGACCCGCGGCGCCCAGCGGGGAGCTGCGCGTCTCGGCGCCCGAGGACCTGGCGACCGCGCTCATGGGCGGCCTGTGCGGGCGCTTCCTGCTCGACTTCCCCAAGGTACAGGTTGTGCTCGTCGCGTCGAACGCCGCGGTCAACCTGCTCGCGGACGGCTTCGACGTCGCGCTGCGGATCCACTTGGGCGCGCTCGCGGACGCGACGAGCGTGCGGACGCGCCGGCTCGGCGCCGTCGAGGTCGGCCTGTTCGCCGCGCCTCGCTACCTCGAGGGGCGCGCGCGGCCGCGGGCGCCCGCCGACCTCTCGCGCCACGCGCTGCTCTCGATGGACGCGGTGCTGCCGAGCTGGCGGCTGCACCGCGCGCGCGACGACGCCTCGGCCCAGCTCGTCGTCCGGGCGGCGATGCGCTCGAACGATCACCACGCGCTGCGCGACGCGGCGCTCGCCGGCGCCGGGATCGCCTCGCTCCCGGGCTTCCTCTGCAGCGAGGCGCTCGCCGCCGGCGCGCTCGTCCGCGTGCTCCCGACGTGGACCTTGCAGACGAGCGCGACGCTGTCGCTGCTGTGGCCGGCGACGCGCCACGTCTCCCCGCGCGTGCGCGCGTTCATCGACGCCGCGGTCGCGTTCTTCGCCGAGCGCTCGCTGTCCTGAGCCCGCGCGCGCGGGCGCGCGCCGCCGCGACCCGCGGCGCCGTCCCGGTTTATCCTGGGCGCATGGGCGAGACCAAGGCGACGTTCTGCCGGATCTGCGAGGCCGGCTGTGGGCTCCGCGTGACGCTCGAGGACGACCGCAGCGCGGTCGCCGAGATCCGCCCGGACCCCGAGCACCCGAGCTCCCAAGGCTACGCGTGCGTCAAGGGCGTGCGCTTCCGCGACGTGCACAACTCGCCCGATCGCGTGCGTCACCCGATGAAGCGGACCGCCGCCGGCTGGCGGCGGATCCCCTGGGAGCAGGCGCTCGCCGAGATCGGCGCGCGCGTCCAGGCGATCCGCGGCGCCCACGGGGGCGACGCGCTGGCGATGTACATCGGCAACCCGGCCGCGTTCAGCCTCCCGCACTCCCTGGGCATCTACGGGTTCATGCGCGGCCTCGGCTCGCGCAACCTCTACTCGTCGGGCTCACAGGACTGCAACAACAAGCTGCTGGTCGCGCGCCGCATGTACGGCGCGCCCGCGCTGCAGCCGGTCCCCGACGTCGCGCGCGCGGGCTGCCTGATCTGCCTGGGGACCAACCCGGCCGTCTCGCACGCGAGCTTCATCCACCTGCCCCGCCCGCTCGAGCAGCTCAAGGCGCTGACGCGGCGCGGCGGCGCGCTGTGGCACGTCAACCCGCGCCGCACCGAGACCGCGCGGGCGGTCGGCGAGCACGTGTTCATTCGGCCAGGCACCGACGTCTTCCTGCTGCTCTCGCTGCTCCACGAGCTGGTCGGCGCCGGCGGCGTCGACCGCGAGCGCGTCGCCCGGTACATGCGCGGCTGGGACGAGCTCGCCGCGCTCGCGGAGCCGTGGACGCCGGCGCGCACGGCCGCGGTCACCGGCGTCGCGCCCGAGGTCACGCGCGCGATGGCCCGCGACTACCTGCACGCGACCCGCGACGGCCGCGGCGCCGCGCTGTACTGCTCGACCGGCGTGAACCAGGGCGGCCAGGGCACGCTCGCGTTCTGGCTGCTCAACGTCATCAACGCGGTCTCGGGCAACCTCGATCGCGCCGGCGGCGTGCTCGTCCCGCGCGGCCTGCTCGACCTCCCGCGCCAGCTGCGGCGCCTGGGAATTGGTGTCCGAAGTGACAGGTCGAGAATCGGCGGCTTCGAGGCGATCATGGACACCTTCCCCGCCGGCGTGCTCGCCGACGAGATCGAGACCCCGGGCCCGGGGCAGCCGCGCGCGATGTTCGTGAGCGCCGGCAACCCGCTGCTCTCCTGCGCCGACGAGCCGCGCCTGCGCGCGGCGCTGGAGCGCCTCGAGCTGCTCGTGAGCGTCGACATGTTCCGCAACGAGACGGCCGAGCTCGCCCACTACGTGCTGCCGGCGACCTCGTTCCTCGAGCGCCCCGACCTCCCGCTCTCGAGCCAGGGCTTCTCGCCCGAGCTGTGCGTGCAGCTGACGGAGGCCGTGGCCGAGGTCGACGGCGAGCAGCGCGACGAGTGGTGGATCTACAACGCGCTCGCGCGCGCCTGTGACGTCCGCCTGTTCGGCTCCCGGCTCATCGGCGCGGGCCTCGGCCTCGCGTCCCGGCTCGGCGGCGGCGACGGGTGGCCGTCGACGCGCGCGGTGCTCGACGGCCTCGTGCTCGCCTCCGGCCAGGTGACGCCGTGGCGGCTGCGCGCGCGCCCCAGCGGCGTGGTCCTGCCCGCGCGACGCGGTCGCGAGGGCTTCCTCGGCCGGCGCGTGATGACGCCGAGCGGCAAGGTCGAGCTGGCGCCGCCCGACCTCCTCGCGCTCGCGACGGGCACGCTCGAGGAGCTGTACGCGCGCGAGCTCGAGGCGGTCGCGACCCGCGGCGCGCTGCGCCTGATCTCACGCCGCGAGCGCCACGGCCACAACTCGTGGATGCACAACGTCGAGCCCATGGTGAGGGCGCCGCGCGACACGAACCGCGTCGACATGCACCCCGACGACGCGCGCGAGGCCGGGCTGTCCGACGGGGACCTGGCCCGCGTGACGCGGGTGGGCGCGGGCGACGAGGCGGCGATCGAGCTGCCCGTGCGCACGACGGAGCAGATGATGCGCGGCGCCGTCGCGATCGCGCACGGCTGGGGTCACCAGCGCGCCGGCGGCTTGACGATCGCGCGCGAGACGAGCGGCGTGAACGTCAACCGGATCGCGCCCTCGGGGCCCGAGAGCCTCGAGCCGATCTCCGGGATGACGCGGCTGTGCGCCATCCCGGTGCGCGTGCGCCCGGCGTCCGCCTGACCTGAGTGGCGGAGCGTCCCCGCGCGCTCCGGCGCCGCGCCGCCGGCGAATCGACCGAGTCGCGCTCGCGCTCAGGCCCGGGCGCCCGCGCCGAGAGGCTCGTGCGCGGCCGCGCTCACCGCCTCCTCGGGCTCCTGGAAGATCCTGTTGTAGCCGTAGGAGTCCGCGCCGTAGATCTGGATGCTCGAGACGGCGTCGATGGGGAAGTCCATGATGCCCTCGGGCGTGCCCATCTGCGAGTGGGTCGCGCCCGGGAAGACCTCGACGTGGTTGGCGGTGTAGCGACCCACGACCGCGAAGCGCGTCTGATCCTCGGTCGTGTTCCCGTACGAGGCGTGCATGTTCATCGAGGTGAAGATGATCGCCTCGCCCGCCTTCATCTCGAGATCGACGACCTCGGCGTCCGCGTAGATGTCGGGCAGGAGCATGGGGAGCGACAGGACCAGCGCCTGCGCCCGGATGAACGCGCCGGTCGAGAACAGCGCCGCCTTGAGGATCAGCGGCAGGAACTCCTTGGGGAGCCGCGCGAGGTAGTCCAGCAGGTTGTCCTGCGCGTAGGCCTGCAGGTACTCCATGCGACCGTCGGCGAAGGTGCCCGGCATGATGCGCAGCGCCGCCGTCTTGACGGTGACGTCGGTCAGCGCGATCCACCCGGTCAGCTGCAGGATCCCGTGAGAGCCCGGCCTCGTGGGGCGGAGCTTCTCGGTCGAGCTCAGCTCTCGAAACGCGCCGGACTGATGCCAGTAGGTGCCCGGCGCGCCGGGCCCCTTCTCGAAGATCTGGTTGCGCCAGCAGATCACCTCGGGCCCCAGCAGGCTGGCGAGGCGGTGCGCCATCGGAGGCGCCTTCAGGACGTCTCGAAACCGCTTGTAGCGCAGCGCCTGGTAGAGGCCGGCGAAGCCGATCGACATCTGGCCGTGGCGGTCGAGGGCGTCGTAGACCTCGTCGCCGATATACACGAAGCCGTCGAACTTCCGCTCGTAGGCCGCGACGAGCTCGTCGCGGAGCGCCGCCGCGTCCTCGGCGGACAGCACCGGGAAGGGCCCCGCGAGCCCGGTCTCCTCGAACGAGCGCAGCTCCTGCTCCGACATGAAGTGGTTGCCCGGCTCATCTCTCGGCAGCTCGTACCGAGGCACCTGGATGGTCTGGTTCACGCTCTTGGCCAGGTTCTCCTCGAACGCATGGGTCTTTCGCCGCCGGAGCGGGAGCACGCAGCGTCGGTACAGCCCGACGCTGAGCTCGATCGCCCGCAGCTTCGCCTCCTGCGCGGGGGTCAGCCGTATGCCCTCGGTGATCTCCTGCAGCGAGGTGAATCCTCGGTTCATCTCTTGAAATATCGCGGCGTTCATCCTGTGCTCCATCACGGCGCGCAGCTCGTGTGTCCAATCAGCGTCTGGGCAGCTCTCGTGACCGGCGCGCTCAGCCCGGCGCGCGCGCGTAGTAGCAGGTGTGGCGAAACACGCCCTGCAGGAGCCCGAGGCTGTACGCGCGACCGCCCGCGACGTGACGCCGCAGCGCCGCGAGCTCCGGCACCGCGCGCAGCTTCACCTCGGGCAGCGCGCTGAGGTGTCGCTCGGCGACGTCGCAGTACTCGAGGATCCGCCGCGCGCTCGGGAGCGTCCGCTCGGTCACGTCCTCGACGCTCACGTCTTCGAAGCCGGCGCCGCGGATCAGCCGGATCGCCGCGGGCGGCGAGAGCAGCGGCGTCATCGCCCAGCTGCGGCAGGCGAGCTCGTGCATGCGGCGCTCGGCGCCCGAGAGCGATCCTGTCCGTATCGACATGTCGATCGCGTGCCAGCGCCCGCCGGGCACGAGCGCCCGCCGCACGCGCGCGAGGTAGTCGCGCTTGTCGAGCGCGTACATCACCGTCTCCTGGTTGACGACCAGGTCGAAGCGGCCCGGCGGCGACACGAGCGCGTTCATGTCCATGACGCGGAAGCGGCAGCGCGCCGCGACGCCGCGCTCGAGCGCGAGCTCGCGGGCGGCGTCGACGTGGTGCGGGACCACGGTGATCGCCTCGACCTGGCAGCCGCGCTCGCGCGCGAGCCACGTCGCGAAGCCGCCCACGCCGCAGCCCACGTCGAGCGCGCGCGCGCCCTCGTCGAGCCGCGCGCCGCGGATCAGGCGGCGGTTGCTCGTCAGCAGCGCCTCGGCGTTGCTGCGCACGCCCGGGTCCCAGATCCCGTAGTGCCAGCCGAAGGTGCCGTCGGCGTAGGCGTTGTAGTTGTCGGTGACGTGCCCGTAGTAGCGGATCACGTCGTCGACGGCGTCGGCGCGCGCGGTCATCACGGCGCACCTCCACCCGCGGCGCGCGGGAACTGGGCGCCGAACGGCCGCTCGTCGACCGTGCGCCGCAGCCAGCGCTCGCGGTCGCGCAGGTGCATGTAGGCGCGGTGCAGCACCCGCGTCGTGTTCGGCGGCAGCGCGTCGCGGCCGTGCGCGTAGCGGCGGTCGTCGACGAGGATGAACTCACCGGTCCGAAGCGCCATGTCGGGTCCGCGCAGCCGGTTCGCGCGCGTGAGCTCGCGTACGACGCGATAGAAGCGCTCGATCGCCTCGCGGCGCCCCGGCACGCGCTCGTCGAAGCTGCACGGGCCGAACGGGAACAGCAGGATCGGGCGCCCGCGCTCCCATCGCGCGACGGTCGTGTGCGGCGCCCGCTGGCGCAGCAGCGTGACGTGTGCGTGCTCGAGGTGCGCGAGGTCCTCCTCGTCGAGGCGCGCCTCGACCGGCGCCATCGGGCTGATGTAGAAGCTGCCGCTCGCGCCGCCGTCGTCGACGCAGTACCACGCGATGCCGTCGGCGAAGTGGTTGCACTCGTTGTGCGCGTGCAGCTCCTTGGGCTTCCCGAGGTTGGGGTGGCGGATCCCGAGGCGAATGTCGATCGGGTCGAACAGCTCCGCGATCTCCGAGAGCAGCGCCTGAAAGCGCTCGCGGGTCACGGGCTGCGGGCTCTTGTAGTAGCCATCCTGGATGTAGCGCGCCAACATCTCCTGCGCGTCGATCGTCATGGTCACCTCCTCGAACGTCCGTCGCCGTTCGCCTCAAAACGTTACGCGCCGAGCTCGTAGATCGGCCACCCGCCGCGCTGAATGGACACGTAGCCCTTCGCCCGCAGGCGCCCCGCCGCGTCGACGGCGAGCTTCACGTAGGCGGGGAAGATCGTCAGCCAGCCGCCCCCGGGGACGCGGCGCTGCAGGAAGCAGCCGCCGAACGCCCGCGCCTCGTCCTCGTCGATGAGGCCCTCGTCGCGCAGCGCCGCGAGCGGCTCGCGCCACGCGATCGCCGAGCGACGCAGCGGGCCGCGATCGATCTGCAGCTCGAGCCCGCGCGTCGGCAGCGGACCCGCGGCGCCGAGATCGAGCGCCGGCAACGCGAGGTTGAAGCGCCCGGCGAGCCGGCGCCAGATCGCCCGCAGCGCGCGTCCTGACGCGTCGTCGCCGAGCCAGCCCTCGACCGTCGAGCGATCCTCGCCGACGCCGGGCGCGACGATCAGCCGAAGCGGCGAGCGCGGGCGCGGGAACATCAGCCCGATGTTCGGCACGTGCACGCCTCCGGCCCTGCGCCGCGCCGCCTCGCAGGCCGCGTGAAAGGGATCCTCGCCGAGCGACGCGCAGAGCCGCGCCGCCACGGTCGCCGCGAGCGGGAGCAGGCGATCCGCCGGGCGGCCCGATCGCTCGCGCGCCGCGAAGAACACTGCGGGCGTCGGCCGTCCCCCGCCGCCCGCGTCGAACTCGAGCCAGAGCTGATCGAGGCGCGAGATCGGCGCGGCGCCCCCCCGCTCCTCCCACAGCGACGGCAGCCGCTCGAGCGGCGCGGGCGCGTCGCGCAGCGCGAGCGGCCGCGCGAGGCCGCCGCCGCTCCACGTCCAGCAGGCCAGGAGATCGACGGGCCCTGGTCCACCCGACCCAAAGCGCAGCTCGAGCGCGATCGGATCAGGGCCAGGCCGCGAAGGAATCCGCTCCGCGAGCGCGCGCAGCTCGGCGCGCGCGGCCGCGGGCACGAGCCGCGGCGTCAGCTGATCGGCCGCGCGCTCGAGCGCGTCGACCAGCGACGTCCGCGCGGGCGCGACGACGTCTCGCGGGGGCGAGCGCCGCGGCGACCGATCGAGCGGGAGCGCGAGCGCGTCCTGGATCACGCGCGCGTCGACGGCGGCGTTCTCATCATGCCTAAAGGGACATGTAACTGTATCGTCGAGCGCGCGCACGAGCCCGGCGAGCGCCCCGGCGACGCGCAGCGGAGGCGCGCGCCTGCGGCCGCGCCCGCGAGCGCCGCGCGGGCCGCGTCCGCCGCCGACGGGGGCGGGTGACCGACCGCGCCTCTCCTGCGCCGCGAGGCGATCGCGGTGCGCCGCGCGGGCGCGCTCGAGGGAGTGCAGCATGGCGCCGACCGCCTTCGGCGAGCGCCCGCCGAACAGGAAGAACGCGTTGCACGCCCCGGGATCCGTCCTTCTCGACAGCTCACGCACCGTTCGAGCGAGGTGACGAGCGAGCGAGACCTCCACGCGCATCGTGACGGGGCCGTCCGCCGGCGCGTCGCTCCCCGCGTCGCGCGTGGGCGCCGTCTCGAGCGCGCGCGCGCCGATCGCCCCGAGCAGCTCGACGCTCGCCGACGCGGGCGCGCGGGGCAGGTGCAGCTCGACGCGCGCGAGGTCGCCGTCGAGCCGCGCGAGCGCGATCGTCGACGCGCCGCCGGGGGCGCGCGCGAGGATCAGCCCGTCGACGCCCGTCCCCTCGAGCTCGGCGAGCGCCGGCTCGCGTCGCGCGAGCGACCCGAGGCTCAGGCCGCCGGGCGGCGCGAGCGCCTCCGGAGGACCGAGCGTGACGCCCGTCGCGCTCACCGCGACCGCGCCGAGGTCCGTCATCCCGACGACCCGCAGCTCCCGCGGATCCCAGCGCGGATCGTCGGGCAAGCGAAACGCCTCGCGCAGCGCCGGCAGCCCGATCGCGGCGAGCAGCGCCGGGCAGCGGAACAGCGACGCCGCCCACAGCGTGGGCGTCAGCCGGTCGAGCACCTCAGTGAACACGTGTCCGCTATGCGCCCGCGCGCCGACCGGTGTTACAGGGGACTGCAGCGCGCGCGGCGGGGGCGTACGTCACGACGCGCGCCGAGGTTACAGGCCGCGCGCCGCGCCGCGCCGACGCGCGCGCTGACGATATTAATTCATATACATGTCTGTATAGACATATTGAAAAGAGGTCGCTTCGTCGCGGCGCGCCCGGTTGTTACCGCGAAAAAATTAAGAAACATCCTGTAAGGTCCGCCGAATAACAAGCACCCATCATCGAGGCGCCGCGGTCGTCGCGGCGCGCTGTTCGATCGAACCAGGAGAACGACATTGGCACTCACGACCCAGGAAGTTAAAGCCATCTCGGATCAGATGCTCACCGCCGCGCTCAACGGCGACAAGGCCCTGCTCGACGCGCTCATGGAGCGCGTCGGTCACAACACCGACGCGCTCGGCGTCGTCGCGAGCTCGGTGCACGACAACCTCGCGGACAACGGCGTCTCGACGCAGAGCCCCGTTGGGCTCATGGTCGGCGCGCTGTGCTCGAACCCCGACATCCGCCTGCGGTTCCTGACCGACCGCACCGCGGTGCTGACCGAGTTCGGGCTCATCGGTGACCAGCTGCAGGCCTTCGACCTGGACAACCAGGACATGGAGGCGATCCAGGGGGCCGGCTACACCAACCCGTAGCCAGGGCGCCCGGCGAGCTCGCCGGGCCCCGCTCTCGCGCGCCGCGGGAGCTCGACGCGCGCCCCCGAGGCCGCGGCGAGCCTCGCGGCGAGCGACGAGCCTCGCGCCCGCGCGCGCGACCAGCACCACCGCGAGGAGTCCAGGATGCAGACCGCAACGAGCTTCGCCACCGAGCCCTCCACGGACATCTCTATAGATGCCCGAACGGACATCTCTACTGAATTCGACGCGGCCGCCATCCTCGACGCCCTGGCGAGCCACGGCTACTACCGCAGCCCGACGCCCGCCCCGTTCGCGGCCTTCGAGCGGCTCATGGCGTCGATCGCCAGCGTGAAGCGCCCGATGGAGCTGCGCACCGGCGGGCGCAACCCCGTGCTCGAGAGCGAGCGCGGCATGACGCCGCACAACGACTGCAACCACTACGCCGACTGCGTGGCCTGGTACTGCCGCCGCGCCGACGGAGCCGGCGACCGCACCTTCATCACCGAGATCGCCGAGGTCATCTCCGCGCTCTCCGGGGACGAGCTCGACGCGCTCGCGCAGATCGGCATCCGCCTCCCGCTGCACGAGGTCGCGCGCACCCGCGTCGTGCGCCGCGAGGACGACCGCGTGCGCGTGTTCTGGTCGTTCTCGGCCGTGCAGGTCCCGCGCTCGCCCGAGCGCGCCCGGCTGATCGAGCTGGTGCAGGCCTTCCGCAGCCGCGTCAACGAGGTCGGCGCGCGCGCGCGGATCCAGGGCGGCCCGATCGCGCTCGACGACGGGCAGTTCTTGATCATCGACGACCACCGCTTCTTCCACGGGCGCGACCCGCTCCCGCCGGGCTCGCGGCGGCACCTGTTCCGCTGCTACCTGCGCCTCCACGATCCGCGCCTGCGCGCGGCGAAGCTGGCGTTTCAACCAGATCACGCGAACCAGGCCGATCGAGCCGATCGCGCCGAGTGAGGTCGACCATGCGCTCGCTCCCCGCCCCCAGCACCATCCTCGCGTCGCTGCGCGCGCGCGGCTTCTACCGCAGCGACGTCCAGCTCTCGCGCGAGGAGTTCTTGGCCTGCATGCGCGCGCTGGGCGACGTCAAGAAGCCCACCGAGATCCGGCCGCGCGGCCCCAACCCCGTGCTCGAGTCCGGACGACCGCTGCTCGCCCACAACGACTGTAACTACTACGCCGACTTCATCGCGTGGTACTGCCGCGACGACGGCGGCGCCGGCGATCGCACCTTCATCGTCGACGCCGCGCCGCTGCTCGCGTCGCTGAGCCCCGAGGAGCTCGCCCGGCTCGCGCGCGTGCGCGTGGTGCTGCCGAATCACGAGGGCGGCGGGACCACGGTCGTGCGCTGGCAGGGCGGCGCGCCGCGGCTGTTCTACGTGCCGTGGGCGCTGTTTCACGACGGCGACCCGGTCGTGCTCGACACGCTCCGCCGCTTCCACGCGCGCGTCAAGGAGCACACGCAGCGCGAGCGCGTCCAGGGCGGCCCGATCGCGCTGCGCTCCGGCGAGTTCCTGATCGTCGACGACGGCCGCTTCATGCACGGCCGCGACGCGGTGCCCGACAGCGCGCCGCGCCACCTGCTGCGCGTCTACGTCAAGGCCGCGTCCGCATGAGCGCGTCGCTGGCGAGCGCGCGCTCGCCCGAGTGGATCCACGACGTCGTCGCCGGCGCGCGCCTGCCCGAGGAGCCAGCGCCCGCCCGGCTCCCGGCCTGGGCGACGCGCCTGCGGTCGGCGGTGCGCGCCCGGCGCCCGCGCCCGTCGCCGCGCCCGCAGAACAACGCGCGTTCGAGCCGGTCTGGGCGCCGCTCGTCGCCGACGCGCGCGCGGCCGTGCAGGGCGACGCGCCGCCGGGCTCCACGCGCGACGCGGTCGCGACGGCGATGACCCGATGGCTGCGCGAGGAGCTCGAGCGCCTGTGCCTGCGCGTGTTGATGCGCGCGTTCACTCGGCTCCGCAACGGCGCCGCGGGCGGGCGCGCGCGAGCCCGCGACGATCGCCTCTACCGGCGCTTCGTCGCCGACCTCGCGCGCGGCGGGCTCATCGACGAGCTGACTCGAGCGCCAGCCTGGGCGCGCCTGCTCGGCGCTCGCCTCGAGCGCACGATCGCCGCGACGCGGCTGTTCCTCGCCCGCTGGGAGCGCGATCGCGACGCGCTCGCGCGGGCCTTCCCCGAGCTGCTCCGCGCGCGCGCGCTCGAGTTCGACGTGGGCCTCTCCGATCCCCACGCGGGCGGCCGCGCGGTGATCCGCGTGCTCGCGCCGAGCGGCGCCGCGCTCTACTACAAGCCGCGTCCGCTGTCCGGGGAGCGCCTGCTCGCGCCGCTGCTCGAGGGGCTGCACGCGGCGCTCGGCGAGGCGCCGCCCGTGACGCCGCGCTCCCTCGAGCGCGATGACTACGCCTGGGTCGCCCACGTGACCCATCGACCCCTCGACACCGGCGCGGCCTGGCGCGCGTATCACCGGCGCGCGGGCGCGCTGCTGCTCGCGCTCTACGTCGCGGGCGTCACCGACGCGCACGCCGACAACCTCATCGCCCACGGCGAGCACCCGGTGCTGATCGACGCCGAGTGCGCCTTGCACCCCGCGCTCTGCGGCGCGCTCGCGGGGGACGCCGACGACGACACGGTCGCGCGCGCGGGCCTGCTGCCCCGCTGGGCGCGCGACGAACGTGGCCGTTGGTACAGCCAGGCGGGGCTCTCCGACCCGCGGCCGTTCGAGCCGCGGCGCGGGCGATGGGAGCTCGCGGCGCGCAACACCGACGCGATGCGCCTGCGGCGGGGCTACGCGCGGGGGAACTCCGGCGCGAACGCGCCCTGGCGCGAGGGACACGCGCCCTCCGAGCGTGACCGTCGCGACGCGGTGCTCACCGGCTTCCTCCACGCCTACCGCGCCTGGCAGGCGACGCCCTCGCTCGCGCGGGCGCTCGTCGCTCGCGCGAGCGATCACCGCGGACGCTTCGTCGCGCGCCCCACCGCCGCCTACGTCGCCGTCCAGGAGCTGCTCACGCGCCCGCGCGGGCCCGGCGACGACGCCCCGCTGACCGCGGCGCGCCGCGCCCTGCTCCGGCCCTTCGCCGCCGCGCCCCTTGGCGCGCGACGACTCGCCGAGCGGCTCGTCGCGTCCGAGCTGCGGCAGCTGCTCGCGGGCGACATCCCGCTGTTCCACGCCGACGCGCGCGGCGACGCGGCGTTCGGGGCCGACGGCGCCGTCATCCCCGGGCTGGTCGAGGGCGGCGCCGCAGCGCTCGAGCGTCGACTCGCGCGCCTCGGCGACGAGGATCTGCAGCGCCAGCTCGCGGTCCTGCACGACGCCTTCGCGCCCGCGCCACGCTGATCGACGCGCCGTGACGATGCGCCGTGACGATGCGCCGTGACGACGCCGCGTGACGACGCCGCGTGACCGCGTGACGATGCGCCGTGACGATGCGCCGTGACGATGCGCCGTGACGATGCGCCGCGACGATCCGCCGTGACGATGCGCCGTGACGACGCCGCGTGACGACGCCGCGTGACGATGCGCCGTGACGATGCGCCGTGATGACGCCGCGCGCACGCCGAGCGTGCCGCCTTCGCGAGGTGATCGACCGCGCTCTCGAGCCGCGCCGACGCGGCGCGGGCTCAGCCCATGCGCGCCGCGGCGACCTCCTCGATCGAGCGCCGCATCGACGCGTTGGCCGAGAGCAGCTCGTCGAAGTCCTCGCGCCGCAGCGACAGCAGGATGCACGGCCCCTTGGTGTCGACGGTCGCGCTGCGGGCGGCGTTGCGCAGCAGCGCGATCTCGCCGAAGAACTCGCCCGGGCCCATGACGCGCGCGACCCGGCTCGCGCCGGACTCGTCCGCGATGTGCACCCTCAGCTGCCCGCGCGCGACCAGGTAGAAGCGATCGCCGGGGTCCCCCTGGGCGACGACGACGCGATCGGCCGGGAAGTGCTCGGTCGCGAACTTCGCCGCGAGCCGCGTGAGGTCCTCGGGCTCCTGGTTGGCGAACAGCGGGATCCGGCGCAGCCGGGCCGCGGTCACCGTCGCGTGGCTCCCGTCCTCGCTCAGCTCGATGCCCGTCTGCTGCTCGATCAGCTCGCGGTAGGTGCCGCCCCGCGCCATGAGCTCGTCGTGGGTGCCGGACTCGACCACGCGGCCCGCGTCCATGACGACGATGCGATCGTAGTCGCGGACCGCGTGCAGCCGGTGGGTGACGTGGATGACCGTGCGGCTGCTCCGCAGGCGATCGAGCGTCTGGTTAATCGCGGCCTCCGAGCGGACGTCGAGCGCGGCGGTCGGCTCGTCGAGCACGAGCACCTGGGGGTCTCGCACCAGCGCGCGCGCGAGCGCGACGCGCTGCCGCTGACCGCCGGAGAGCCGCGAGCCGCCGCGCCCGACCGCCGTGTCATAACCCTGCGGGAGCGCGTCGATGAACCCGTGCGCCTCGGCCTTTTGGGCCGCGCGCTGGATCGCCGCGTCGCCGGCGTCGGGCTGCCCGAGCGCGATGTTCTCGCGCACGCTGAGATCAAACAGCTGCGGCGTCTGGAACACCACGCCGAGGTGCGCGAGGTGATCGCCCGCGGCCGCGTCGAGCGTCGCGTCGTCCCAGCGCAGCGCGCCGCCCTGCGGGCGCACAAAGCCGAGCAGCACCGCGAGGAAGCTGCTCTTGCCCGAACCGCTCGGGCCGACGATCGCCACCGACTCCCCGCGCGCGATCTCGAGGGTCAGGTGATCGAGCGCCGGGCGCTCGCGCCCCTCGTAGGTGAACGTCACGTCCTCGACCCGCACGCGACGCGCGAGCGCGGGCAAGGGCGCGCGCGCCTCCCCGCCGCCGTCGCCCGCGGGCCAGGCGAGCACCTCGTCGACCAGCCGCATGCCGCCGACGGCCCGCAGCAGGATCGGCGCGGCCGCGCTGAGGTTCTGGATCCCGCGCGAGAGCGGCATCAGCAGCACGAGGTAGCCGACCAGCGCGCCCGGGGACAGCATGCCGCCGTAGGCGAGCGCCGCGCCGACGCCCACCGTGACGACGGTGATCGTGTGCGACGACAGCGTCGTGATGTACAGGACCAGCCGCCCCGAGAACACCTGCCGTCGCAGCTCGCCGGTCAGCGTCTGGCTCTCGGCGTCGTAGCGCGCGCGCCAGAACGCGCCGAGGTCGAACGCGCGGATCACCTGCTGGCTGCGCGCGACCTCGTCGATCAGCGCCGCGAGCCGAGCGCTCGACTCGCGTCGCCGCACGCTCGCCCGCGTCGCCGCGCCCGCGAACAGCTTCGGCAGCAGGGCCAGCGCCGCCATCGTCCCGACCAGCGCGAGCGTCAGCCGCCACTCGAGCACGAACATGATCACGAGGCAGGTCACGCACAGCAGCACGCCTCGGAGCGCGCGCGGGGTGCCCTCGGTGAGCACGATCTCGAGCGCGTCGAGGTCGCCGACCATGCGCTGCAGGAAGTCGTCGGGCGCGACCTCCCTGGGAGCTGACCCGAGGCGCACGTACAGCGCGTCGCGCACGGCGCTGATGACCCCCGCGCTCAGGCGCGCGAGCGCCCACGCGATCGCGGCCAGGGCCGCGCCCGCGACGACGACCGTCGCGCTCGCGCCCGCGATCAGCGTGCGCAAGTACGCGCCGTCGCTGTGCGGGAGCGCGACGTCGAAGATCTCCTTCAAGAAGATCGACATGACGATAGCGGCGGCGACGTCGACCGCGACGGCCACGGCGAGCAGCGTCACCAGAGGCCACCGCGTCCGCACGGCGAAGCGCCAGCTCGCCGACTGCGGGCCGCGACGAGATCCATCCACGCGCGTAGAGTAGCACGACGATCGCCGGTGGGCCCGACGCGGACGCGCGCCGATCGATCGCGGTAACTCGTCGTGCGAACCAGACGAAGGGCATCAAGATGAGCGACTCAGCGCCCGCGCGTGACCCCGTCGTGGATCACGAGCGTCTGCCGTGGGCCGTGGTGCTGGCCTTCAGCGCGCGCGCGTTCTTTGGCGGCGCGATGGCGCTGCTGATGAGCGTCTACCTGGGGAAGTTCTACATCGACACGCTGCTGCTGCCGGCGGGCCTGCTCGCCGTCGGGCTCTCGGTCAGCCGCTCCTTCGACGCGCTGACCGACCCCGTCATGGGCTACATCAGCGACTACACGCGGACCCGCTGGGGGCGGCGCAAGCCGTGGATCCTGCTCGGCGTCCTCGGCAACGCGCTGACCTTCTACCTGCTGTTCGTGCCGCGCGTGGACCCGGCGACCAGCTGGGTGATGATCTGGTTCCTCGCCTGCTACGGCGCGAGCTTCCTGTTCGTGACCATCAGCCACATCCCGCGCCAGGCGCTGGGCAAGGAGCTCACCTTCGACGCGCTCGAGCGCCTGCGGCTGTTCGGCGTGGTCACGGTGTTCGAAGCCCTCGGCGTGCTGCTCGGCGCGGCCACGCCCGCGGTGCTCGCCATGGGCCTGGGGATCCACGAGCTCGGCGAGCAGATGCGCCTGATCGCGCCGGTCGCCGTGATCGGCTACGCGCTCACCAACCTCTGGCTCGTCTACCGCGTGCCCGAACGCCCGGCGCCGGCGCGCACTCGCTGGCCGCCGCTCGTCCCCGGCATCCGCAAGATCTTCCGCAACCGCCCGTTCCGCGTGCTGTTCACGACGAAGGTGCTCAAGGCCTTCCCCGCGGCGCTGCCCGCCGCGCTCGCGCCCTTCTTCCTGCAGTACGTCCTCGGCGTGCCGCAGGACAAGCTCCTGATCTGGACCGGGATCCTGATCCTGACCTACCTCGGCACCGGCTTCGCGGTGCTGCCGATCTGGATCCGGCTCGCGCGTCGATGGGGCAAGCGCAAGACCTTTATCGTCGCCAGCGCGATCGGGGTGCTGGGCAACGGCCTCACGATCCTCGTCGGCCGCGGCGACCTGACGCTGCTGATCTGCTTCGGCGCGCTCGTGGGCATCCAGCTGCACGTCTGGGTCATGCTGCTGCGCGCGATGCAGGCCGACGTGATCGACTACGACGAGCTGTGCACCGGCGAGCGCCGCGAGGCCATGTACGTCTCGCTGTGGGAGATCATCCCGAAGTTCGCGGTCGCCACCGGCACCGCGCTCGGCATGGCGACGCTCGGCGTCGTCGGCTACCAGCCCAACGTCGCGCTCCAGGAGCCGGCGGTCGTGTGGTCCCTGCGGATCATGTTCGCCGTGTTCCCGGCGCTGTTCGACGCGGCCGCGCTGCTCGTCATGCTCCTGTACCCGCTGAGCGAGACGATCCACGCGCGCGTGCGCGTCCTCGTCGCCCAGCGCGCCGCCGGCGAGACGGTCGTCGATCCGATCTCCGGGCTCACGCTGTCGCCCCAGGACGAGGCGGCCCAGGCCGGCGCGATCCGCCTCGACCAATTCTCGCGCCGCGAGCTCACGCGCTTCGCGAGCGACGGCCGCAGCCCGCGCGGCTCGGTGATCCTCTGGACGTCGCTCAGCGGCGCGGCCGCGGCCGCCGGCGCGGCGCTCGTGTTCACGCTCGTCCCCGACATCCAGACCGACCCGGGCCCGCTCCCCACGCTCGTGATCATCGCGACCGGGCTCGCGACCACGGCCATGGGCTTTCACCTGCTGCGCCTGCGCCCCGCGAGAGAGATGTCTCGAGAGCCAGTCGAACGCGCGCGCGTCGAGCAGCACCTCGCGCGCCTGCGGACGCCGAGCGAGTGAGCGGACCCGCGGTCACGCGCCCGCGCGTCGGCCTGTGAACGCGAGCGCGAACGCGACCAGCGCCGCGAACGCGACCAGCACCGCGGTCGCGTAGATCTGCTGCCACGCGGGGCCGAGCAGCCAGGCGCACAGCCCGAGCCCGCTCGTGACGAGGCACGCCGCGCCGGTGACCCGGGCGAGCGCGCCCTCGGTCGCGCGCGAGAGCAGGTAGCCCGCGAACACGGCGAAGCCCGCCGCGATCCCGCCCCACTTCACCCACGTGAACCGCTGCAGCCGCGTCAGCGCCGGCTCGAACGGCGCGCCGCTCGACCACGCGGACGTGAGCGCGAGCAGCTGCACGTTCTCGAGCGCGTCGCCGACCGCCATGACCACCGCTAGGCCCGCGCCGATCCACAGCCACCGGCGCCCGCTGAGGCGCGCGGCGGCCACCGACAGGTACAGGAAGAAGCCCGGGTAGAGCAGCAAGAACACGAAGTCGAGCTTGTTGCCGAGATCCATCGCGGCGGCGACGGCCTCGCCCTCGGGCGTCGGCGTCGGGCCGAACAGCGCGTACAGCTCGGCGGGCGCGCGCGCGAACTCAAACGCGACAAGCGGGTTATTAAAGCCCTCGGGCATCGCGAGCGCGCGGCTCGGCAGCACCGCGAGCAGCACCAAGCCCATGAGCACGGCGGCGAGCCCGACGAGGCCGCAGCGGAGAAACGGTCGGCGCATGCCGCGAGCAGCTTCGACGTCGGCGCGCGCCGGGTCAAGCGCGGAGAGATTGCGCGCGGGCGCAGGCGTCGGCGACGGTCGAGCGGCACGGCCATCGAGCGCCCACGCTCAGCTGCGGACGCGACGCGCGAGCGCGCGCGCGCCGGTCGCGAGCCGCCGCGCGAGCTGAACGAAGGGCCAGAGGTACAGGCGCCAGGCGCTGCCGTACTCGCGCTCCCACGCGCCGCCCTCGGGCCCGAGCCCGAACCGCAGCTGCGGCGGCGCGCCGGCCCTCGTCACCGCGCGCGGCAGCACGAGGGTGCCCAGCGCCCGATCCCACAGCGCGAGCATGTTGCCGTAGTTGCGGTCGTGATGCGCCGGGTCGCTCGAGTGGTGCAGCTGGTGGGTCGCCGGGCTGATCAGCCAGCGATCGAGCGGGCCGAAGCTCAACCACACGTGCGAGTGCTGGAGGTTGAAGCCGAGCAGCAGCGCGAAGAACAGCAGGCCGTTGACCCCGCGCACGGTCCACAGGTCGAGCCCGCCGCCGCCGAGCCACCCCGCGAGCCCGTGCACCGGCGCGAGCATGAGCCCCGCGAGCGCGCCGTGCAGCACGACGTCGACCGGGTGCTGGCGCAGCACCGTGAGCGGCTGCAGCACCGGCGCGCTGTGGTGCACCTTGTGAAACTCCCACAGCGCCGGCACGCGGTGCATCACGCGGTGGTACAGGTAGAACGCGAGGTCCGCGACGAGGAACGCGACCAGCGAGTAGAGCAGCATCGCCCACGCGCCCGACCACGGCGCGGCGCACGGGCCCGCGTAGGTGTGCAGCGCGAGCCAGGTGCGCTGCCCGACCGCCCGCGAGATCCACTGCAGCGGCCCGTACAGCAGAAACGAGTACAGCAGCGTGTTGCCGACGAAGATCAGGAGGTCGTTGCGCGTCGACCGATGCAGCCAGACGCGCGCGGGGACCAGGTAGCCGAGCAGCCCGCGGGCGGAGCGTCGCCGCGCCGCGTAGACGAGCGCGCCCAGCGTGAGCGCGCCCAGCAGGTACAGCCAGTACACCGCCACGCCGGGCGAGTTGAACTGGCGGGCGAGGCCGATCACGACGTCGCGTGACCAGACCGCGAGCTCGCGCAGCGCCGTCGCGTCAGGCGCCCTCACGCTCGCCCCGCGCTCACTTCAGCGGCCGCTGCAGCGACGGTCGATCGACCCCGCCCGGGAGCTCGTGCGGCCGCGCCTTCTCCTCGAGCTCCGCCGGGATCAGCCTGTTCCCGTCGTCCTGCACCATGTCGGGCGCGATGATCTTCTGCGCGTCGTCCTGCACCATGTCGGGCGCGATGATCTTGTTCCCGTCGTCCTGCACCATGTCGGGCGCGATGATCTTGGTCCCGTCGTCCTGCACCATGTCGGGCGCGATGATCTTGTTCCCGTCGGCCGCGACCCGCTTGTAGTCGGCCGCCGCCGCGCTCGGCTTGAGGCGCTGCTTGACCAGCGACGGTCGGAGACCAGCGGCCGCGTCCGCGCCCGCCGGCGCGCCGTTACACGCCAGCAGGGCGCCGGCGACCAGCGCGAGGCAGAGCGAACTCGGGAGGAGAGCGGAGGAACCACGCATGGGGGTGATCATGACACGTGGGCGAGCGCGTCACACATCGCGCGCCGCGCGACACGCACGCGTGCGTCTCGACCCGCCCGTCCGCGCTCGCGCGAATTCGACCCTCAAGACATGTCTTAAATAACATGGTTTTCAGCGCACCAAGGACGCTCAGCACGGCGGCGGCGCGGCCCGGCGCGCCCACGCCTCGCGCGCTGGCAGCCCGAGCCGCTCGAGCGCCGGCACGATCACCTCGACGACCGTCGCGGCGAACAGCGCCCGCGCGCCGCGACCGTCGCAGAGGCCGAGCGCCGCGCCGCCGGGAGGAACCTCCGCGCGCGCCGGCAGCAGCGCCAGCTCGTGGCGCTCGAGCGCCGCGAACGCCACGCGCAGGTAGACGCCGAGGCGCGCGCGCAGCCCTGGGTCGTCACTGACCGCGAGCGCGTCCCGCAGCGCCCGCCAACCGAGGTTGGCGTGGCCGATCTCGTCGGCCCACAGGCGCGTCAGCAGCTCGCGCAGCGGCCCCGCCGGCATCTCGAGTCGCTCCGCGCCGATCAGCGCGACCGCGACCGTCTCGCTCAAGCAGCACACGCTCAGCAGGTTGCGCAGCGCCGCCTCGCGCGGGCTCGCGTCGGGGTGCTCGGGGAGCGCGGGCTGACCGACCGGGGGCGCGTCGGCCTCGGCGCCCAGCGCCTCCACGACCGCGCCGCAGGCGATCCCGTGCTCGCGCTCCTCGACGGCGAAGCCCGCGAGCTGCGCCGTGATCCCGCGCTCAAAGCCCGCGCGCCGCAGCTGCCCGGCGAGCGCTTCGAACACGGCCGCAGACTCGTGCTCGTTGACCATGCGCCCGCGCCAGGTCGCGATCGCCAGCTCGCGCGCGTCGACGTCGAGCGCCGCGAACGCGAGGCCACGCGACGCGGCTGTCTCTCTCGCCACGTCGCGAAGATCGACGCGCGGCGGGCTCGCCCGCGTCGGCCGCTCGTCGCCCACGCAGGGCGGCGGCGGCGGCCCCCACGGCGTGCACGTCATGCTCCCGCGCCAGCTCAGCGCCCCGCAGCAGGCGCTGCGCGCCTCCCACTCCGCGAGCCCGCTGCCCGTCTCGCCCTGCTTCGCGCGCTCGAGCCGGTCGTCGTAGAGCGCGTCCTCATGCCGGGCGCGCGCCATGCAGCAGTCGAGCGCCTCCTTGGGGACCTGCTCGGCGGGCTTGCGCGCGCCGTCCGGGAAGGTCTGCTTGATCACCGCGTCGCAGCGCGCGAGCTCTTCATCCGAGAGCTTGCTCGCGACGCGGGCGTCCGCGGGCGGCTCCGCCGTCGCCGCCTCGTTCGCGCTCGCCGGCGCCTCGCCCTTCGCCTCGTCCGTCGCCGGCGCGGACGGCTCCGCGCTCGCCTTCCCCTCCACCGCGTCGTCCTCCGCGGGCGCGCGGGTCGCCGGCTCCGGCGACTCCGCGGGCGGCGACCTCCCGGGATCACAGCCCTGCGCCGCGCAGCCGAGCGCGCCGAGCAGCGCGATCCGGGCTGTCGCGCGCAGCGCTTGAACCTGTCGCTTTGTTAATGCACGAACCACTCCCTCGCTCGACGCGCGCTCTATCACCGATCGGTTGTACCGCAACGCGCGGCGGTCCACACGCCGAGCGTGGCGCACGAGCGCGCGCGAGCGCGTCATGATCGCGGTATCCTGCATCATGCCGCGCGCGCTGTCACAGCTCCCCGTGCTCCTGCTCGTCTCCACGACCGCGCTCGCCTGCGGCGCTCCCAGCGACGCCTCGGAGCTCGCGGGGAGCCTCAAGCGCGGCAAGCAGGCGCCGAGCGTCAAGCTCGACACGAGCCGCGCGCGCGCACCCACGAACCAAAAACCCAACAACGCCCTCGTCGGCGAGGAGGGGCTCAAGGCCGGCGACGCCCTCATCGGCGAGGAGGGGCTCAAGGCCGGCGACGCCCTCATCGGCGAGGAGGGGCTCAAGGCCGGCGACGCCCTCATCGGCGAGGAGGGGCTCAAGGCCGGCGACGCCCTCATCGGCGAGGAGGGGCTCAAGGCTGGTAACGCCCTCGTCGGCGAAGAGGGCAGCAAGCCGACCCGGCGCTGAGCGCACGCGCGCGCGCCACGGTACGATTCCGCGTGCACACGCATCCACAGAGACGCTCGACACGCGCGCGCCGACTCGCGCTCGGGCTCACGCTGCTCGCCGGCTCCTGCCAGGGCACGTTGACGACCATCGAGCTCGAGCGCTCCGCGTTGGCGGAGGTGCCCGCCGCGACCCTCGTCGAGACGCTGATCGGCGACCTCGGGCTCAGCGAGTTCTCGATGCTCGACATCACGACCGCAGAGGAGATCCAGAACCAGGGCGCCGAGCCCGGGGACATCAAGGACGTGACGCTCGGCGCGTTCACCCTGAGCACGACCTCGCCCGAGGGCGCGGACCTCTCGTTCATCGACTCCATCGAGGTGTACGTCGCCAGCGAGGGGCTCGAGCGCCGCCGCGTCGCCCACCGTGACGCCTTCCCGGAGGGACAGTCCAGCGTCGAGCTCGAGCTCGACGAGGTCGACCTCACGGACTACGCGGTCTCGGCCGCGATGACCTTCGAGCTCGAGGCGGGCGGACAGCGACCCGAGGACGCGACGGGCCTGCGCGCCGACGTCGTCGTGCTCGTCGGCGTGACGGTCCAGGGCGCGTGCAAGGCGGCGCAGCGCGACATGTAGGGACGACTTCGGGGTCCCGGCGCCGCCGCGCGAGTCCTGCGGACCGCTCACTTGTGGCGGTAGATCAGGAACTCGAACCAGCGACTCGGTGTGTCCGAGACCTGAACATCGAAGCGGTACTCCGCCGTCCGGACGAGCAAGCCGTAGGGGCTGTCGGGCCACGCTCCGGCGCTGTGATCGATCTGCTCCTGCGTCTGCCCGTCGCGCGTGAACTCGATCACCGCGCGCGCGCTCTGCCAGTCGTACTGCGGCCCGCAGACAAACGAGCAGTCGGTGTCGTCCTCGTAGATCTCTGGATCCGGGCACTCCTGGCGCTCGCTCACCGCGAAGGGCGAGAGCGAGGGCAGCCCGCCCCAGATCGGGACGCTGCTCGCCCTCAGCCCCGCGAGCACGAGCTCGCTGGACTCGCGACGGAGCGCGAACTGAAACTCCCACCACCACGGCGCGACGATGACCAGGTCGAAGATCACCGGCTCGCCCGGCTCGAGATCGAGCTCGCCGATCACCGGCGCGGCGTCGATCGCGAGCGTGTGCGTCGTCGGCTCCTGGTCGCAGTCGACGAGCTGCACGGTGAGCGCGTCGACGAGGCCGACCGCGCAGTGCTGCGTCAGCGTGATGTCTTGAAAGTTCACGAGGTCTTCGTCGAAGTCGACGTTCAGCGTGATGTCCTCCGGCGGTGGTTCGCAGGCCGGCTCGCCCGTGGTCGCGTCTCCGCCGGTCGTCGTGGTCGCGCCGACCGCGGTGGTGCTCGTCGTCGCGCCGCTCGAGCTGGTCCCCGTCGAGGCGGCGACCGTGGTGCTCTGGGCGCCAGACGTGTCGGCGCTCGAGCTCGCGCTCGCGCCGCTCGATGACGTCTCGCTCGTCCCCTCGCTCGTCCCTGCAGGTTCGGGCGCGCAGGCGAAGAGCGCGAGCACGGGCGCGATCAGCGATGTTCGGCTGTGCATGGCACAAGGATAGGTCCGCTTCGGCGCCCCATCGATCGCCGCAGCCGCGCCGAAATTCGAAAAAAATGTGCAAGCGTCCGCGACGAGCCGCGGCGCGCACGCCGATCGCTCGCTACGCGCGTCCCGACGCGCGCTCAGGCGAAGAACGCCTCGGCGTCGACGTAGCGCGCGCCGATCGCCTCGGCGAACTTTCGGTCCGACTCCATGTCGCCGACCATGACGAGGTGCTCCTGGGCCAGCTTGTACTTGCGCGTCAGGTACACGCCCCAGCCCGGCAGCGGTTTGCGACAGAAGCAGCCGACCGGGAACGACTTGTGCGGACAGAACACGACCTCCGTGATCGGGAGGTCGAGCAGCGCTCGCGTGCGCGCGAAGCAGGCCGCCGCGTCGTCGTGGCTGAGCTTTCCCGACGCGACCCCGCTCTGGTTCGAAATGAAGAACAGCTGGTAGCCGTCGTCGATCCAGCGCTGCAGGACCTCGCGGCGCCCCGGCAGGAGGCGCACGTCGTCGGGCGCGCGCGGGTAGATCTCGCCGCTCGCGGTCACCCGCAGCGTGCCGTCGACATCGAGCAGCAGGCCCTTGCCCGTGTGGTCCTCGGGCGCCGGCCGTCGCGTGAACGGGACCGACTCGATGGCCGCGAAGCCCTCGTCCGCGCCCGGCGGCTCGAAGCACTGCGCGTAGCGGCTCAGCGCCGCGGGCGGCGGCAGGTTCGGGTCGGACTTCGCCAGCTCCTTGAGCTCGTCGCCGCCGGGCAGGTGATCGTAGCGCTCGAGCATGCGCGCGACGACGTTGATCATCGCCTCGCGCGGCGGGGTCGTCAGGTGCACGCAGCGGACCGGGACGCCGCGGCGGTGCGCGGCCTGGATGACGCCGGCCCGCGAGACCCGGGTCGGGTAGGTGTTGTCGAGCACGACGCGCCGCTGACCGCCGACGAGCAGCGCGTCGAGCCGCGGCAGCAGGTCGGCGAGCTTGCCCCCGAGCGCGTCGCGGTTGAGCCGCGCGTAGCCGGCCGCGACGTAGGCGTCGACGCGCGAGGACTTGCCCGCGCCCTGGATGCCGGTGACCAGCACCACCTCGTCTTGCTCACCTGGCCCCGCGTTCATGTCGAGCGCGGGCAGCGTGGCCGGGTCGACGGGCGGCTCGAGCTCGCGCAGCGCCTCCGGGCTCGGCGCGAAGCTGATCTTCTTGCGCAGCTCGCGATCGGCGTCGTCGAGCCGCACCCTGAGGGCGCGCAGCGACGAGTCGACGCTCTCCGCGCGCGTCGCCCCGATCAGCGGCAGCACCGGCCCGGGCAGGTCGAGCAGCGTCGCGAGCGCGGCCTCGTGCGGCGTGATCTTGTGCTTGCTCGCCAGCGGCTTCATCGCGCGGTTCTTCTGCAGCTTCTCGACCTTCGCGTGCCCGCCGAGCGGGCGGTGGGCGAGCAGCGGGATCCCGCGCCGCGCGGCCAGCTCCACGAGGCCCGCCTTGCCCGTCGCGCGGCTCATCACGCTGAGCTCGCACTGCAGCGCGGTCACGTCGAAGTGCCGCTGCGCCTGCCGGACCTCGGCGATCGAGACGTTGCAGAGCCCGAGGTGCCGGATCTTGCCGGCGCGCTGCAGCGCCGCCAGCGTCGTCAGCGAGTCCTCGAAGGGGACGCCCGGGTCGTTGACGTGCAGCAGGAACAGGAACAGCTGCTCGACGCCGAGCGCCGCGAGGCTGCCGTCGACCGACGCGCGCAGGCGTTCGGGCGTGGCGTTCGGCCGCCACTTGCCCTTGGGCCGCGCGAGCCCGGCCTTCGTCACCAGGTGAACCTGGTCTTTCGGACCGCTCCACTGCGCGAGCGCCTCGCGGGCCAGGCGCTCGCTGTAGTGGAGGTCGTCCTCGTCGAGCGCGTAGACATCGGCGAGGTCGAGCACGCGGATCCCGTGGTCGAGCGCGTGGTGAATGACCCTGATCGCGTCGGCCTCGGCGGGCCGCCCCTCGGTCGAGAGCCGGAGCAGGCCGAGGGCGAGCGGGACCTCCAGGTCGCCGAGCACGCCGTAGCGCGGGCGAGGTTCGTTGGGCGCGTGCATGATCAAGCCTCCGTGGCGACGTCGAGGGACCTCGAGCGTTCGACGATGCTCATAGAACCCCGTCGCGCGCGCGACAAGCCCTCGCGCGCCGACCCGACACGCGTCGGCTCCGTACCCGCGGCTACGCCTGCGGCGTCCACCGAACGACGCGCGCGTCGGCGAGCTCCTCGATCGTCAGCGCGTCCGCGGAGCCGCCGAAGCCCTGGATCACCGTGATCGGGACCCCGCGACGGCTCGCGGCGATCAGCTCGCGGCGCGACTGCTCGCCGCCGCCGAGCATCACGAGCCCGTCGATCGAGCGCACGAACACGCCGGACTCGTCGCCGAAGCGCCAGCCGACGGGGACGACGTAGCGCATGGGCGCGAGCGTGAGCTCGACCGCCTGCCCGGCGGTGATGCCCATGGCGGTGATGCCCAGGCGCGCGCAGGCGGCGTAGGTCAGGTTGAGCACGCCGGCATCGGTCGCGCCGCTGACGACGACGAGCGCGTCGCCGTGGCGCGCGCGCGCGGCCTCGAGCTCCGCCGTGAGCAGCCGCCGCGCGTCCTCCTTGTGGCGCGCGACGGGCCCGCGCCAGCGCCCGGCGAAGCCGACCACGCCCAGCAGGTGCCACCCGGACGCCGCCTTGCGCGACGCGAGCGCGTCGGGCGTGAGCAGCTCGGCGTCGGTCGCCGCCCGCCAGCGCTCGACGTCGATCACCTCGCCGCCGCGCTTGCGCTTCCTCCTCGTGTCGCGCCTCCCCACGTCCAGGTCAGTAGGCCGCCGACGTCGCGCCGCGGTCAAGCCCGCGGCCCGCCCGTGCTCTCGCCCGGATCACGCGCGCGTCCACGCCCAGCGCTCGCGGCGGCCGCTCGGCCGCTCACGCGCCGTCGGACTCGAGCGCCGCGATCGCCTCCAGGAGCGCCCCGGTCCCGCGCGCGATCAGCTCGCCGGCGATCTGTCGCGCGCGCGCCTCGTCGACGTCCGCGACCGCCACCGCGATCGCGCGGTACGACGGCACGTCCTCGAGCTCGCCGCGGAGCACCTCGGCCAGCTCCTCCTGGAAGCCGTCGTAGGCGACGCGCAGGCTGTTGAACGCGAGCCGGTAGGCGATGTTGTCGGCGCCGCGCACCAGCACGTCCCAGAACTCCAGCGCGAGCGCCTGCAGCGTCGTCAGCTCGCCCTCGTGCCGCTCCATCCGCCGGGCGACCTCGGCGAGCCCGGCGGCGATCTCGGGCGAGGCTCGCCGCGCGCACAGCCGGGCGATGTCCGGCGCCATCGCGGCGCGCAGCTCCATCAGGCTGCGCACCACCGCGAGGTCAATCTCACCACCTGACTTAAAGAGCAGACGCGGAAGCAGCTCGAGGCTGCTCGACTCGCGGAAGTCGAGCACGCGCGTGCCCTCGCCGTGCTGCGTCGCGATCAGCCCCATCTGCGAGAGCCGCTTGAGCGCCTCTCGCACGGCGCCGCGGTTGACCTGCAGCATCTCGCAGAGCGCTCGCTCAGCCGGCAGCTTGTCGCCCGGCGCCATCTTCCCGTGGACGATCTGGTCAAGCAGCTGCTCGAAGACGTCATCCGATAAAGATCTACGCGTGACGGGGCGAAACGGCATCGGCGGCGGCTCGTCGGTCTTACCACCTCAGCACAATTGCGCAAGGGTCGCGCGCGGGTCTGCCCCTCCGCGCGACCTGGGCTTCGGTACTGAAGAGCTGGACGCCTAGTAGATGAACTCGTCGTTCCCGTACGTCACCGTCACGAGCACGATCGTGTCGCCCTTGACGTTGGCCGGCAGGCCCGCGTAGGCCGTCGCCACGCTCTCGGCGTGCATCTCCTCGTAGGCGATGACGTGCAGGATCTGCTTGATCCACTGATCCTCCGGCGCGACGTTGGCCGTGCTCAGCGGGATGTCGCCGAGCTTGTCGGTCAGCAGCGCCTCCGCCTGCGCGACCGTGTACGGGTCGTCGGGCGGGAAGCCGTACGCGCGCGTCACGCTCACGCCGACCTTCAGGCCGTCGAGCTCAACGAGCAGGTCGGTCTTCTTGCCCATGGGATCGGTGTAGACGACCTCCCCCTCGGTCTTGAGCAGCGTCGCCATGTCGCAGCGCGCGAGCACCTCGAACGCGATGACCTCCGAGTGCAGTGAATTCTGGTTGAGGTTGCCGTCGTCAAAGACCTCCTTGCCGCCCGGCGTCAGGAGGTCGTAGTCGAAGCCGAGGTCGCCGAAGTCGATCGAGTTCGCGAACAGGAACGAGCCGGGGGCGTTGATCTCCATGGCGTCGATCAGCCCGCACTCGCCGGCGAGCTCGCCCAGCTCGCCGTCCGCGCCCGTCGTCGCGCCGGTCGTCTCGTCCGTCGTCGTCGCGCCGATCGTCGTCGCGCCGATCGTCGTCGCGCCGATCGTCGTCTCGCCGACCGTCGCGCTCACGCCCATCGTCGTCGCGTCGTCGATCGTCGTCGCGCCCGTCGCTCCCGTCGTCGCGCTCCCGGTCGCGCTCCCGGTCGCGCTCGACGAAGCTGTCGCGGAGGTCATCTCCGAGGTCGTCGGGCCGGCCGTGGTCGACCCCGCGCTCCCGCCCGTCGTCGCGGCGGCCGTCGAGCTCGCGTCGCTGTCGCTCGACGCGGCGCTCGTCTCGCTCGCGCTCCCGCCGTCGCCGCCGCCGCAGGCCAGCGGACCGGCGAGCGCGAACACGAACGAGAGCGCGGAGGGGGCGGCGTGGTGGCGGCGCATGCCCCCACGCTCGCGCGAACCCGCGACCCAGGCAAGCCCCCGTCGCGACCGCGACCAGGCGCTCGCCTGGGCCCCGGGCCGCGCGCGGCGGGCCGCCGGCTGCTGATATACTCGTCGTCCGGATGGGCTTCCTCAAGTACATCGTGCAGGGCGTCGGGTGGAAGATCGGCAGCACGCTCGCCGGCGACGCGATCAAGGACCTCAAGCGATCGCGCCGGGACGAGCACGACGACGACGCCGAGACCCCGGCCGAGCGGCGCGCGCGTGAGCGGGCCGAGCAGCGCGCGGCGGAGGAGGAGCGCGTCCGGCTCGAGCGAGAGCGCGAGCGCGTCCGCGAGGAGAAAGAGCGCGCGCAGCGAGAGCAGGCGCGGCGGATCGAGGACGAGCTCGCGGAGATCAAGCGCGCGCTGCGACGCGACGGCTGAGCGCCATCAACCTGCCCGTTTCGCCATCCGATTCACGGGCGCGCCGCGGCCCCGCGCGCGCGCCAGCGCCGGCGCGCCTCGTCCGCGAGCGACAACGGACATGCTCACTCGGACATAACCCCGAGCCGACGCGAGCGCGTCGCACCGTCACCCTTCGCGGACGCGCGCGAACGTACACGCCTCCTCCAGCAGCGCGCGCGCGCGAAGTCGGTCGCGCAAACGCTGCGTTGACAGAGTTATTTGCGCGAGCGAGGTCGATCAGGCGCCGTCGCGTCGTCGCGGTTGTGGGACGCTGACAGCCCGACCACCTCGCACCAGACGAAAGGGAGCCCATGCTGGAGATCGCGCAATCCACCTCGTTTCAGGCGTACGCGGCGTGCTCCGCCGCGCTGATCTTCAACCTCCTGTTCCTCGCCGGCTCCACCGCCGTCGCGCGCTCGAAGGCGCAGCAGATGCTGAACCCGGAGGACCAGAAGCTCAACGCGGAGGGCACCGTCGTCAGCGGCGACGCTGACGCCGGCGCGCGCTACGTCCGCGCCCACCGCAACGCGCTCGAGAACATCCCGATGTTCCTGGTCGCCGGGCTCACCTACACGCTCGTCAGCCCGCCGGAGACGATCGCGATCTCGCTGCTCGCCGCGTTCACGGCGCTCCGCTGGCTGCACTCGTTCGCCTACCTGCGCGGCGTGCAGCCCTGGCGCACCCTCTCGTTCGGGCTGTCGTCGCTGGCGCTGCTGGGGATCGCGGCCCACACCACGATCATCGTCTTTACGACCTGACCCTTCGTACCGGTTCGACGCGCGGGCCGGTCGCGACCGCGGCGAGCCGCGCGCGCCGGCGCGCGGCGTCAGGACCTTCGGATCGAGAGGTGAAACGCCGCGCCGCCGCCCTCGCGCGCGTCGACCCACGCGCGCCCGCCGTGGGCCTCGGCGACGTCGCGCACGATCGCGAGCCCGAGCCCGGCGCCCTCGATCCCGCGCTGGAGCCGATGAAACGGCGCGAAGATCGAGTCGCGGTGCTCAGGCGCGACGCCGGGCCCGCGGTCGGCGACCGTGACGACCACGCGCCGCGCGTCGTCGCGGATCGAGACGTCGACGGCGCCCCCGCGCGGCGAGAACTTGATCGCGTTGCTCAGCAGGTTGTCGATCGCCTGCCGCAGCGGCCCCGGGTTCCCGCGCAGCGGCGCCGTCTCGACGCCGTCCGCGCGCAGCGTGACCGCGCGCTCGTCCGCGAGCGGGCGCGCGCCGTCGATCGCCGCGCGCGCGACCTCGACTAGATCGACGGGCACGCGCTCCCACTCGGCGCCGCGCAAACGCGCCATGTCGAGGAGCTTCGTCGCCAGCGCGCTGAGGCGGTCGACCTCGCTGCTGACGCGCTCGAGCGCGCCGACGAGCTCCTCGCGCGCGCGCTCGCGGCGGAGCGTGACGTCGATCTCCATGCGGATCGCGGTCAGCGGCGTCCGCAGCTCGTGGGCCGCGTCGGCGACGAGGCGCTGCTGGGCGTCGGTCGCCCTGCGCAGCTTCTCCGTCGCGTCGGCGATCGCGTTGCGCAGCGCCGCGATCACGTCGGTGCCACGATCCTCCGCGGGCGGGCTGCTGAGGTCCCCGTCGCGCAGGCGCTGCATGTGGGTGTCGAGCCGCTGCACCCGCGCCGCGAGCCCGCGCGCGTGCCAGATCTGGAGCAGCAGCATCGCCAGCGTCACGATCACGCCGATGAGCCCCGCGGCGCGGGCGTAGGCCGCGAGCGCCACATCATTGGAAGCGAGCGAGACCGCGAGCCAGAGCGCGTGCGGCTCGCCGCGCGGCGAGTCGATGACGATCGCGAGCTCGCGGATCCGCTCGCCGCTCGCCAGCGTCGTGGTCCACAGCGCCGGCGCGCGCCCCAGCGTCTCGGGCGGCAGGCGCTCGGGCGCCGACGAGCCGGCCGGGAGGCTGATCAGCATGACGCCCTCGGGGTCGTACAGCGCGCCCTGGTGGTTGAGCCGCCGGAGGTCGCCCGCGAGCGAGGAGTCGCCGAAGTGCAGGTGCGCGTCCTGACCGGGTCGATCGAACAGGCTCACCGACTCGCTCGCGGCCTGCAGCGCGAGCCCGCGGTCGATCGACTCGAGCAGGAGGTGCTCGAGGAACAGCCCGATCAAGAACAGCGCGAGGGCGAGCAGCGCCGCCGGGAGCAGCGCGCCGAACAGCAGCAGGCGGCGCTGCAGCGTCATGACGCGCGCCCGGCCAGGAGGCGGAAGCCGACGCCGCGCTGCGCCCGGATCGTCGGCGCCCCCGCGCCGAGCCGCTGCAGCTTGCCGCGCAGGTAGCCGACGTAGACGTCGAGGATGTTCGGCTCGCCGTCGAAGTTCGGGCCCCACACGCCGGCGAGCAGCTGCGAGCGCGTCACGACGTCGCCCGCGTTTCGGAACAGCAGCTCGCAGAGCGCGAACTCCCGGGGCGTGAGCGCGACCTCCTCGGCGCCGCGGACGAGCGCGCGCCGGCGCTGATCGAGCGTGACGTCGCCGACGCGCGAGCTCGCGATCGCGCCGGCGCGCCGGCGGACGAGCACCTCGATCCGCGCGAGCAGCTCGTCGAAGTCGAAGGGCTTGACCAGGTAGTCGTCGGCGCCGGTGCGGAGCCCGAGCACGCGCTCGCCGACGGTGCCGCGCGCGGTGAGCATGAGCACCGGCGTGTCGACGCCGCGGTCGCGCCAGCTGCGGAGCAGCGAGAGGCCGTCGCCGTCGGGCAGCATCCAGTCGAGCAGGATCACGTCGTACGCGATCATCTGCCCCTGCTCGAGCGCGTCGGCGGTGGTCGTACACGCGTCGACGATGTGCCCCTCCTCGCCGAGCCCGCGCTGGAGCAGGCGGACCAGGCGCTCGTCATCCTCGACCGCGAGGATCCTCAAGCGCGCACCTCCGGCCTCGCGCCCGCGCGCGTCACCACGCGACGGGACGCGCCCGCGACGCCGCGCGCCGCGAGCGACGCGAGCGCGACGCGAAGCGCGGGAGCGACGGGCGCGGGGCGACCTCCGAGCATGGGCAGGGCGAGCATGCCACCGACGCCCGCGATTGGCACGGCCGGCGATTCGCGCCGTCACGACCACGATCGCGGCGATTCGCCTCGCGGCCGTCGCCCGAGCGACGCGCGACGCGGGCAGGTCCGCGTCGCTCCACGCTCGAGCCAGACACGCCCTCGCGCGACGCGCGACGCGGGACTCGAGCATGACACGGGCGGGCCCGACCGAGCTGAGCGTCTCCTGAGAGCGCTCTCAAGATCGCGGCGACGCGCGTCAACCTGAGAGAGTTCTCAGGGAAGCTTTATGTTCGCGCGCGCGGCCTGTGCATGCTTAGACGGGCCCGTCGTCCAACCTCGCGACGCGCCCGCCCACCTCCTCCACCGACCGCGCGCCCCGGAGAACTCCGCATGCACACGACACACTCGCGCCCCTCGCCCCTCGCGCTCGCGCTCCCACTCGCGCTGTTCGCCTGCAACATCCCCTACGCCGACACCGGCGTGGAGAGCGGGGTGACCGACAGCGGCGCGGGCGAAGACACCGACGCCGGCACCACCGACGCCGACGCGACGACCGGCGGCTCGGCGGTGAGCGGCACGGACGGCGACGGCGACTCGACGACCGCGGGCGCCCTGCCCGGCGGGTGTGACTTCGAGGGCGCCATCCAGCCGATCTTCACGGCGAGCTGCGCGTTCTCGGGCTGTCACGGCGGCGCGGGGCCCCAGGCGAGCATGTCACTGGAGGCAGGTTCAGCCTACGCCGCGCTGGTCGGCGTCGCGAGCGTGCAGCTCGACATGCAGCGCGTGACCCCGGGCGAGCTCGACGCGAGCTACCTGTGGGAGAAGCTCGGCCCGAGCCCCGCGTCCGGCTCGTCCATGCCGCTCGGCGGTCAGCTCCAGGACGGAGAGCTCGCGCTGATCGAGGCGTGGATCGTCGCCGGCGCGCCGGAGACCGAGCCGTTCCAGGACTGCGAGGACGCGGCGGCCGCCGAGGTCGAGATCCTCGGCGACGACGTCTCGGTCCTGGTCGGTGAGCTCGTGACCCTCGAGGCGATCGCCACGGACGGCGACGGCGAGCCGCTCGACGTCCCGATCACCTGGACGAGCGCGAGCGGCGAGCGCCTGTTCATCGACCGCGACGGCGTCGGGCTCGGCGTCTCGCCCGGCAGCGTCGAGGTCGTCGCGTCGGCCGGCGGGGTCGAGAGCGCGCCGCTCGTGGTCGAGGTGATCGATCACGACCCGCCCGCCGAGGGCTTCCTCGGCGGCGCGCTGCCGGTCCTCCAGGGCTCCTGCGCGCTCGCGGGCTGCCACGTCGACGGCGTCGAGCCCGGCGACCTCCGCTTCGATCGCGACCCCGACAAGCTGTGGGAGAAGCTGGTCGGCGAGTCCGCGATGCAGGTCCCGGGCATGCACCGGATCGCGCCAGGCGACCCGCTCGGCAGCTACGTGCTGCTCAAGATCGTCCAGGCGACGCCGGCGGTCGGCGGGCAGATGCCGCTCGGCGGCGGACCGCTCGACGCCGACAAGGCGCAGGTGATCCTGCGCTGGATCCTCGACGGCGCGCCCTACAACTGAGCTCGCGCCGCGCCCTACAACTGAGCTCGCGCCGCGCGGCGCCGGACGTCTCGGGGCTACGGCAGCGGGCACGCGGGCGAGGGGTCGACGTAGCCGAACGCGATCGCGCGGATCGGGTGCCCGCCCGTGTACGCCGACGCGTCCAGCTCCTCCCAGGTGATGCCGTCCTCGCTGCGATAAAACACCTGGTCTTCGTACCAGACGTCCCAGCCCCCGCGGACCGCGACGATCGTGCCCGTGCCGGGATCGATCGCCGCGGGGCCGACCTGCACGCCCGGGGGCGTCACCGGCTGCGCGCTCCAGTTCACGCCGTCGGGGCTGCTGTAGGCGGTCTGCAGGCCCCAGGCCATGAACTGCGTCCCGGTCCAGATCGGGTTCGACTCGATCGGCCCGCCGATCGCGGACGTCGTCCACGCGTCGCCGGCGCTCGTCGACGAGCACGCCGCGCCGTCGCCGTCGACGAGCAGGATCACGTCGTCGCCGTGCGTGATCCCGCGGGTGAACGGCGCGCACGCGACGGGCGGCTGGGCCGGGCGCCACCAGTCGTCGCCGCCGGTCGAGCTGAGCAGCACGTCCAGGGTGTCGCCGTCGCGCGCGGTCAGGACGAAGCGCCCGCCGCCGGCCGGCGCCCAGCCGACCGCGCGCACGTTCCAGATCGTCTGCCCGTTCTGCATGACGTCCGCGGGCGCGCCTGGCCCCCAGGACATGCCATCGTCGTCGGAGACCCGGGGCTCGCGCGAGGCCAGCAGGAAGCGGCCGTCGCCGTGGGCCACGCCGCCGAAGGTCGTGTCCTGCACCACCGGCTCCCAGGTGATCCCGTCGCGGCTGCGGCGGACCGTGCCCGGCGGGCCCCAGCCCCACGTGCCGACGAAGTAGTCGCCGCCGTAGGCCACGCCCTGGGCGGCGCCGGGGTGGTGGTCGCAGTCGCAGGGGCTGAGCGTCTCGCAGGCGTCGCCGCTCTTGATCGCGCACGCGCCCCCGTCCTGCCAGCAGTGAACCGGCGCGAGCTCGTCGCAGGTGTAGGGGTCGCCGTCGAGGTCGTAGGCGTGGTTCTCGATCCAGCTGCGCCCGTCGTCGCACGACAGCGTCGTGCGCCCGACGTGGCCGACGGCGACGAAGGCCGGCACGCGATCCAGCGGCGCCGCCCCGGTCGCGCCGGTCGCGTCGGTCGCGTCGGTCGCGTCGGTCGCCATCGCGTCGGTCGTCGTCTCCGCCGGGCCCCCGGTCGTCGTGTCTGTCGGGCCCCCGGTCGTGTCGCCGCCGCCGGTCGTCTGCGGGGCGTCGGTCGCCTGCGAGCCCGCGCTCGTGCTCGCCTCGCCCGTCGCGCCCTCCCCGGTCGCGTCGTCGCTCGTCGCGTCGCCCCCCGGCTGGCACGCGAGCGCGGGCGCGGCGAGCACGAGCGCGACCGCACAAACATGTCTCATGGAGCTAGTCATACGCACGCTCACCCCAGCGAGATCGGGCCGGGGCACAGCGGCCCCCAGCCGAAGGTGCTCGACTCGACGCCGAAGAGCTGCTGCAGCGCGGCGAACAGCTCGCCGTGGTAGTGACCGCCGCGGTCGATCGAGCGCCCGGTCTGCAGCCGGCCGCAGAGGTTGCCCGCGAGGATGATCGGCAGCGAGTAGGCGCTGTGGACCGAGCCGTTGTCGAACTCCGAGGTCGCCAGCACGAGGCAGTGATCGAGCAGCGTGCTCTCGCCCTCGGGCGTCTCGCCGAGGCGCTGCAGGAAGTACGCGAGCTCGCCCATGTACCAGCGGTAGACGTCGAGCACGGTCGGGTCGGCGGCGGGATCCGCGACCGCGTGCACCCAGGTGTGCCAGCTGTCGTACCCCCCCGGGATGCCGTGCCCGAGCCACGGGTACGTCGGCCCGTGGTAGTTGGTGTACTGCAGCGTGCCGACGCGCGCGAGGTCGCAGGCCATCGCCATGACCATGAGGTCGATGAACGCCCGCGAGGCGTCGGCGTCGTACAGCCCGCCGTCGGTCTCCGGCTGGAAGCCCGGCGGCAGCGCGACCTCCGGGGTGCCGCAGCCGATGCCCGGCTTCCCGGTGTTCGAAAGCGACTTCTCGAGCTCGCGGATCTTGTCGGCGTGGGCCTCGAGGCGCTGGCGGTCGGCCGCGCCGACCTGGCTGTTGAGCTTGGTGAAGCTCTCGCCGACCGCGTCGAGCACGCTCGCGCGGCGCGAGCGGATCAGCTCGGCGGTCGTCGGCGCCATCGGGTCGCCGTTCGTGAACAGCTTGTCGAACACCTCCTGCGGGCTGCCGTCGAGGCTGATCGGCTCGTCGGCGGCGCCGAACAGCATCTGGTACTCGTTGACCGACGCGCCGCCGACCCCGAAGTTGAGGCTCGCGTAGGGCGTGGGCGCCTGCAGCTGCTGCGCGATGACCTGATCGATCGACGGCCCGCCCGCGTGGCTGTTGTCGACCTGCTGCTCGACGGGCAGCAGGTCGCCCTGGCCGTCGAGGTTGCCGCTGAACGGCATCGCGGTCAGCAGCGTGCGCCCGGCCGCGTTGTGCCCGTTGGACAGCTGGTTGAGCCACATGCTCTCGTTGTTGAGCCCGCGGATGAACACGAGCTCCTGCGCGTGCGGCTGCAGCGGCGCGAGCACAGGCGTGAGCGTGAAGTTGGTCTCCCCGCCCGTCGGCGCCCACTGGTTCCAGACCGTCCCCTGCGGGTGGATGAACTGCAGGTAGCGGATCGGCGCGTCGTCGGGCCCGGCGACCGCAGTGCGGGGGCGCAGCAGCTCGAGGAACGGCAGGCCGACGACGATGCCGCCGGCGCCGCGGAGGAAGGCGCGCCGGCGCAGGCCAGCGCGCGGCGAGGTGCGAGGTGCGGAGGAGGGAGCGGCGGGCTTACGCGGGCGGTTCACGGGGACACCTCCGGGAGGCGACGGGTCATAAAGGTCTCGCTGGTGACGAACGCGATCATCATCGCGTCGAGGTCGCCGCCGGCGTCGAGGAAGGTCTGGGTGAGCCCGTCGACGCTGCAGCGCGCGTCGCGGCGGTCGTCGAGGCCGAGCGCGTGGGCGTGCCACTGCTCGACGAAGCAGGCGTGCGTCGCCTCGGCGCCGGCGAGCAGCGTCGCCAGCTCGCCGGCGCCGTCGAAGGTCGCCGCGAGCCCGCTCGAGCTCTGCCGGATCTCGCCGGACGCGTCGACGGGCGCGCCGTTCTCGTCGGCGCGGTAGGCCCCGATCGCGTCGTAGTGCTCGAGCCCGAGCCCGATCGGGTTCATGTAGACGTGGCAGCTGCCGCACACCGGGTCCTCGTGCAGGATCTCGGACTGCTCGCGCTGCGTGCTGCCCTCGGGGAAGCTGACCATCGCCATCGCGCCGGGCGGCGGCGGCGGGATCACGTCGCAGAGCAGGCCCTCGCGCACGAGGTGGCCGCGGAAGATCGCCGAGCTGGTCGCCGCGTTGGCGTGCTCGGCGAGCACGGCCGCGCGCGTGAGCACGCCGGGTCGCCGCGCCGGGTCGAGCTCGATCGCCGCCCACTGACCAGGCCCAGGGGTCATGTCCTGCGGGACGCCGTAGAAGCTCGCCATCGTCGCGTCGACCTCGGTCACCGCGCTCGTCAGCAGCTCCGCGAGCGTGCCGCCCTCGGGCGCGAGCGCGACGCCGAGCACGAAGCGATCGAACTCCTCGACCATCGCGGCCGCGAGCGTCTGGTCGAAGCCGGGGAACAGCGCGGGGTCCTTGGCCGAGGGCGAGAGCTCGTGGACCTCGAGCCACTCGCGGAAGAAGCGGCTGACGGCCGGGCGCGCGCGCGGGTCCGCGAGCAGCCGCCGCGCGTGCGCCTCGAGCTGCGCGGGATCCTGGAGCTCGCCGGCGGCCGCGCTCGCGCGCAGCGCCGCGTCGGGCGCGGTGTCCCACAAGAGGTAGCTCAGGCGCGTCGCCAGCTCCCAGTCGGTGAGCTCGAGCAGCGCGCCGTCCTCCGGCGTCGGGCCGTCGCCGCGCTCGATGAAGTAGAGGAACTGCGGCGACTGCAGGATCGTCGCGACGACGACGCCGAGCGCGACGTGGTGCTCGAGGGTCGCGCGCGCGTCGCTGTAGACGTTCAGCAGCGCGTCGGCCTCCACGGGCTCGAGCGGCCGCCGATAGGCCCGCGCGCCGTGCTCTTCGATGAACGCGGCCGCGCACGCGGCGTCGCTCGCGAGCTCGGGCGGGCACTGCCAGATGCCGTCGAGGCCGTCGGCCACCGCGGCGCCGACCTCCTCGGCCGCGAGCATGATGTTCTCGGCCCGGAGCTGCGTGACGACGTTGGCCTCGGGGTTGTTGCTGTACTGGTAGCTCGAGTCTGGCGCCGGGAACAGGTCCGAAGGCGCGACCGCGCCGCCGAACAGCTCGACGACGGTGTTGCGGTACTGCGCGCCGGTCATCCGCCGCATCGGCGCGGTCACGCCGAGCTCGCCCTCGCAGGCGCCGGGCGGCGCGTCGGTGTCCTCGCCGCTCGAGCTACCGTCACCGCTCGCGCCCGTCGTCGCGCCCTCGGTGCCGCCGCCGTCGGTCTCGTCGCCGTCGCCCGCGTCGCCGCAGGCCGTCATCGTCATCACCTGCGCGAGCGCGAGCGCGAGCGCGCCGCGTGTACGCAATCTTGATCTCATCATAAGTCGTTCCTCGTGCGCGGGCGCCGGGTACCAGGCGTCGTCGCGCCCGCGCAGACCTCGATACGGGCGCGTCGCGACGGGGGTGAAGAAAAATATTTCCTCGCCGCGACCCCGCGCGCTCACGGCACGAACGCGATGTCGCCGAGCGCCGGGCCCTGGGCCGCGCCCTCGTCCAGCGGCTCCCACGCGACGCCGTCGAGCGAGCGCCAGCGCGCGTCCGGGTACGCGAGCGCGAGGAAGCGCCCCTCGCCGTAGGCGCAGCGCTCGAGCTCCACCGGCGCCGCCGCGCTGGTCCACTCGAGGCCGTCGGGCGATCGGTGCGCCACGCCCTCGCCCAGCGCCAGGAACACGCCGTCGCCAAAGCACAGGCCCTTGCCGAGCGTCCCGAGCGCGGCGCCCGAGCTCCACTCGGCGCCGTCCTCGCTCACGACCACGCGGCCGCTGTCGCGGCTGATCGCCAAGAACCGCCCGTTGCCGTGGACTACGTCGGTGTAGCCCTCGCCGAACTCGAGCACGCGGTCGGTCCAGGTCCAGCCGTCGACGCTGCGCAGCCGCACGCCGTTGTAGCCCGTGGTCACGAACACGCCCGCGCCGAAGGCGATCGACACGAAGAAGTCGAGCTCGTCGACCGGGACCTCCTCCCAGACCAGGCCGTCGGTCGAGCGCGCGCGCCGTCCGTCGACGCCGACCGCGACGAAGGTGCCGTTGCCGTACACCACGTCCTGCAGCACCGGGAGCGCGTCCTCGGCGACCTCCCAGCTCACGCCGTCGTCGCTCGCGGCGCTGCGCCCGAAGTCGAGCCCGCCGACCGCGACGACGCGCGACTCGCCGACCGTGACCGCGCGCAGCAGCTGCTCGGGATCCCCCTCGAGTCCGAGCTGCTCGTATGGCCATGTCTCGCCGAGGTCGAGCGTCGTCAGCCGACGCGCGCGCTCGCCGACCGCGACGAACACCCCCGCCGCGGGCTCGCCGGCGGTCGTCGCGGAGGCGGCCTCCGTCGTCGCGCCCGCGCTCGTCCCCGCGCCCTCGCCGGTCGACGCTTCGTCGTCGGTCGCGCCGGTCGTCTCGAGCGGGAGCGCGCCGATGATCTGATCGTTGCAGCTCGCGAGGACCAGCGCGAACGCCAACCACGGCCTCGGGCCGCCGGCGCGCCTCACGGTGACTCCTCCGTCAGCGTCAGCGCCCGCGCGCGACCGAGGTACACGCTCTGCGGGAACGCGCGCTGCAGCTCGCGCAGCGCCGCCGCCGAGGCCTCGCCGTCGCCGAGCCCCGCGAGCGCCTGGATCTTCCCCCAGTGCGCCTCCTCGGCGAGCGGCCCGCCGCGCGCGAGGTAGCGGTCGAAGGCGCGCGCGGCCCGGCGCTCGCGCCCGAGCTCGAGGTAGACCTGCCCCAGCGAGACGGCGGCGGCGTGGGCCTCGGCGCTCCGCGGGTGCTCGCGCTGGAGCGCACGGTAGGCGCTCGCCGCCTGACGGCCCTTGCCAGCGCCGCGCAGCGCTCGCGCGGCCGCCAGCATCTCGCTCGCGCTGGCGCTCGGGGCGTCCGCGCCAGGCGCGTCGCCGTCGCTCGCCCCGCCCGGCAGCGCGCCCGCGCCGTCGTCGTCAACCGCCTCGTCAACCGCCTCGTCAACGTCTTCGCCGACGTCTTCGCCGACGTCCTCGCCGGCGCCTCCTTCGACGTCGCCGCGCGCCTCGAGGGCGTCGCCGACCTCTCGCTCGCCCGGGCCGCGCGCGCTCGCCAGTAGAATGTCCTCGAGGACACGTTTTGCGCCGGTCTCGAGCCGCTCGCTGCCGAGCGCGCTCGTCAACGTCACCGGCCCGCGCGTGACCACGAGCTCGACGCGACGCGCCGTCACGGTGACGTCGACGCCGCCATCCTCGGTCTCGATCCGCGCGCGCGGGGTCTCGACGTCCACGCCGCCGCGCGTCGAGAGCGAGCCCTCGTGGAGCGCGACCGCGGTCGGGCTCGTGAACGCGAAGCTCGCGCCCGGCGCCGCGCAGCTCCGATCGTCGCCGAGCTCCACGCACGCGCGGGCGTCACCGTCGACCGACAGCCGCGCGCCCGGCCGCACCACCGCGCCGCGCTCGAGCCTCAGCCCGTCGTGCCGAAGCAGCGCGCCCTCGGCGATCGTCGGCAGCGGCGTCGCGCCGCGGCTACCAGGTCCGAGCCACAGCAGGGCCGCGGCGGCCGCCGCCACCGTGAACAGCCCGATCGCGACGCGCCCGCGCCGGCCGCGTGCATCCGCGGCGCCGCCGGCCGACGCGCGGCGCGATAGGCTCGAGCGTCGGGCGGCCCGCGCCCGATCCTCGTCGGTGAGCGCCGCGGGCTCGTCGAGCTCGCGCAGCGCGGACCACAGCGCGCGCTCGGCCGCGTAGTCTGGCCCCGACGCGTCGAACGCCAGCGCGAACTCGCGATCCTCGCGCGAGCGCGCGGCCCCGAGCTCGCCCTCGATCGCGCGGAGATCCTCGAGCTCGCACCAGCGCGCGTCCGCGTCGCGCGCGTCGCCGCTCCTCGACTCGCTCATCGTGTCCCCCCTCCTGCCCCGAGCGCCACGTCTCGCCGCACGAGCTTCCGCAGCCGCCGCCGCCCGTACAGCAGCCGCGACTTCACCGTGTCGACCCGCGCCGCGACCAGCTCCGCGATCTCGGCGACGGAGTACTCGTAGACGTGACGCAGCACGATCGCCTGACGTTGCTCTTCCGACAGGTGATCGAGGTAGTCCCACACGCGCCGCGGCAGCGCCTCGGCCAGCCGCTCTGGCGCCGGCGCCGGCGAGGCGACCCCCTCGAGGTCCGCGTCGTCCTCGAGCGGGCGGCGATAGCGACGGCGGCGCTCGAGCTGGCGCAGGCACACGTTGACGGTGACGCGCCGCGCCCAGCGATCGAGGCTGGCCTCGGCGCGGAAGCTCGGGAGGTTCTCGAGCACCCGCATCAGCGCGACCTGCATCGCGTCATCGGCGTCGGCGCTGCCGCGCAGCAGCGCCTGGCACGCCCGCTTGATCCGCGGGAGCAGGCGCGCGACGAGCCGCTCCTCGGCGCCGGCGTCCCCGGCGAGGACGGCCGCGACCAGCTCGGCGTCCGCGCGGCGACGTTCGACGTCCGCGCCCTGCGGACGCGCGCGCGCGCTCCGGTCCTGCATGCCTGCGGAAGCGTATACCTGCGCGCCTTGCCCTCGCACCGTCTCACGGGCCTGGATACGGTCGCGGGCGCGCGCGGGTGAAAAACCTCGCCAGTACTCGCGCGGCGCCGCCGAGCCCGCCCGCGCGCGCGCGCCCATCAAACATGTCTGATTATTCATGTGCCAGGTCGCGCCCACGCGGCGGGCGCTGTGGCATGATTTCGCGGTGCTGCGCGCGGCCTCGCTCCTCGGCCTCACGCTCGTGAGCGGCGCGCCGCCGCCGGGCGCCTGGACCACGACGCGCCCGGCGCCGCGCGAGCGCGCGAGCTCGTGGTGCTGACGCCCGGCCCCGCCGCCGCGCCCCGGAGGCGCGGTCCCTGCAGGCCGCGCCGGGCGCGATCGTCGACGCGATCGCGGCGCACCTGGGGAGCAGCGCGCTGACGCTCCACCCGGCCGCGGGTCCGCCGGTCGACGCGAGCTTCGCCGAGCAGCTCGCGGCGGCCGAGCGCCTCGCGGCCGCAGGCGACCCCGCGCCGTGTTCTGGATCGACCTCCGCGACCCCAGGAGGCGATCGTACCCCTGCGCCCCGAGGGCGGCCAGCTGCTCGAGCGCCGCGTCGCGCTCGACCCGGGCGCCCCCGAGGCCTCGATCGAGGCGATCGCGCTGATCGTCAGCGCCAGCGGTCAGGCGCTGACGAGCGGCCAGGAGGTGATGATGCTCGAGGTCGACGTCGCGCAGCGAGCCGCGACCGAGGCCCCCACGGAGGTCGAGCCGCCCGCCCCCGCGCCGGTCGTGATCACGCCGACGCCGACGCCGACGCCGACGCCGACGCCGACGCCGACGCCGACGCCGACGCCCCCAGAGCCCGCGCCCGCGCCCGCGCTCCAGCCGACGATCATCCTGGCGTACCTCGGCGAGTCCCTCGCCTCGCCGATCCCGTGGCAGAGCGGCCTGCGCGTCGCGCTGGAGCTCGCGCCGCGCCGGCGTCTGCGGCTCGCGCTCGACTACGGCTTCCTCGCGCCCGCGAGCATCGAGACGCCGCGCCCGCTCACGCTCTCCGAGCACGACGTGACGCTCGGGCTCGGCGTCGGCGACCGCGTGGCCCCCTGGCTCACGCTCGAGGGCTTCCTCGCCGCGACGCTGGGGCTGGCGCGCTGGCGCGCCGAGGCGGACGCGCGCGACGGCCTGCGCGCGCTCGCCAAGCTCGCCGCCGTCGGGCTCGCGCGCGTACGCCTGCGCCCCGAGCTCGGCCTCTCGCTCGAGCTCGGCGTGGGCGCGGTCGTGGTGCTCAACAGCTTCGACTACGTGCTGTGTCCACAGGGACAGGAGACCTGCGCGCCGGGGGATGCCGCGCTCGCGCTGTCGCCCTGGCCGGTCCGCCCGCGCGCGTGGCTCGGGCTCGCGTACACCTTCTGACGCGCCGCGCTCGCAAGGCGCCGCGCCGTCGCGCGCGACGCACCCACGCCGCGCGCGAGGCCGTGGGTCGCGGCCGCCGGTCCGGGCCGCGTTTCGAACATGTCCCATGATACAAGTTCGCCGTGACGAACGCCGCGCCCCGTCGCCCGCCCTCCTTCGCGCATGTCGCCCTGCTCACCCTCGCGCTCGCGCGCTGCGGCGACGACGGCGGCGGGAGCGTCAGCGACGCGGGCTCCGGGAGCGAGACGAGCGGCGCGACGAGCTCGCCGACGAACGCGAGCGCGACGACGGCGGGCGAGAGCGTCGGGAGCACGGGCGGCACCGGCGACGCGACCGGCGCGAGCGCGACGACGGCGGGCGCGACGGGCTCCGCCACGAACGCCACGAGCGCCTCGACCAGCGTCACCACGAACGCCTCCGACGCGACCGACCCCAGCGCCAGCAGCGACGCGAGCGTCACCGACGCGAGCGCCACCGGCAGCGCGACCGACACGAGCGGAGACACCGAGGCCAGCGCGACCGACGGCACCGGGCTCGCGAGCGACTCCGGTGAGTCGAGCGACAGCGGCGGGCCGCAGTGCCTCGGCCCCCAGGACTGCCCGGCGCCGCCGACCTGCTCCGACGCGACCTGCACGCAGGGACAGTGCGGCACCACGCCGAGCCCGGCCGCGACCCCGTGCGACGGCGACGGCCTGTGCGACGGCGACGGCCTGTGCGTCGAGTGCCTGCAGCCGGGCGACTGCCCCAGCGGCGTGTGCCAGGACGGCGTGTGCCAGGCGGCGAGCTGCGACGACGGCGTGCACAACGGCGCGGAGACCGACGTCGACTGCGGCGGCGGCTGCCCCGACGCGTGCGCGGAGGGGCAGGGCTGCGAGGTCAACGACGACTGCGAGACCGACAACTGCGAGGGCGGCACGTGCGGGCCCGCGGGCGCGGCCTGCCTCAACGCGCCGCCCAACCCCGCGACCGGGCAGGGCTGCCCGCTGTTCTTCGACTGCGCCGAGTTCAGCGACTGCGGCGTGTTTCAGGGCTGCCAGCAGTGGTACTGCGACTCGGGGCAGTGCGCGCTCAACACCCTCAGCAACTGCGGCACCACGGTGGGCGGGCAGTGCGTCGCCAACGTCGTGATCACGCAGCACGTCGACCCGCCGGTCGACAAGGACTTCCTCCCGCCCGACGGCGTCGACTTCCGCGAGGTCGGCTCGCTGACGATCACGATCCAGAACAACACGCCCGACGACCTCTACCTCGACAAGATCCCGCTGCAGCTCGACACGCTCGGCGGCGGCTCGAGCTTCGACGTCTCCTCGCTGAAGCTGTACCAGGACTTCGGCGGCGCCGACTGGGAGACGCCGGGCGACTTCTACTTCTGCCTCACCGGCAACCCGTTCCAGTTCCCGCAGAACGGGGTGCTCGGGCCCTGCGGCGGCAGCTTCGCGGCGCGCGTCGTGAAGAACGGCGGCACGCGGCGCTTCGTCATCACCCTCGCGTTCGCCAAGGAGAAGACCTTCATCGCGGGTCGCTCCTATCGCCTGCGCCTCGACGCCAACGCGAAGCTCGACTTCCGCGTCGGCGGCACGCTCGGCCCGCCGTTCGCGGGCACGCAGTGCGGCGTGCCCAACAACGACTTCGTGGGCGCCTGGGTGAACGCGAAGAACCCGTGACGCGGCGGCTCGGCCGCCGCGCCCGAGCGCGACGAAGGCCGTCGGCGGGCCCGCGCGGTCGAGGCACTCGGCGCAGCACGGCGAGCCGACACGACCTCACGAGATGCTCGTTCGGACAGCTCCCGACCCGCGCCGCTCGTCACGTGAGCAGCAGCGCGAGCACCAGCGCGAGCGCGACCAGCAGCCCGGGCCCGAGGATCGACGCGAGCTTGATGCGCCGGGCCATCGCGCGCAGGAACTCGCGCTCGTTGAGCCGCGGGAACGGCTCGTCGGGGACGGGCACGCCGAGGAACTCGCACAGCGGCGCCCAGCCCTCGGCGACGTTGTACACGAGCAGGCGCTCGGGCGGGACGACGCGCTTGACCTCCTCGATGTGCGCGACGAACACGGCGCGCGCGAAGGCGGGGTCGAGGAAGCGCCCGGCGAAGGTGCCCTCCCAGATGTTGTGCTCGGACAGCTTCACGACCTGACCGATGCGGGGCACGAGCGCGCGAAACCACGTGGGCGACACGGCCGAGAGCGAGAAGATCGTCTCGCGCGCGCTCGCGTACCAGCGGTCGGGATCGCGGACCGTCAGCAGCACCTTCGCGTCGGGGAACTCGCGCATCAGCTGCTGGTAGAAGGTGCACGCGGGCCAGTCGGTGGTCGCCTGGTAGCCGCGCAGCAGCGCGCGCCAGTCGACCGGCTCGCCGCGGTACGCGGCCCGCCACACCCGCGCCTCGCGGGGGTTCTGCACGACCTCCGACATGTGGTGGCACTTGTCGAAGCCGAGCCGCTCGAGCGCGGCCTTGAGCGAGGTCGTGCCGGTGCGACCGAAGCCCGCGCCGATGATCTTGATCGTCACCGCGAGACCCTACCTTTCTTCCTGCGGAAAACGAACACGGGGCGGACCCGAGCCGCGCGCGTGGGATACTCGCGCCGTGGAGCCTCGGGCACAGCAGGGGCGCGTCGCCGCCGTGCGCCGCGACCTCTGGATCGCCGAGGGCGCCCGGCTGGCGAGCGGCGCGCTCGTGACGAGCGCCTCGGGGGCGCGCGGCCTCGTGGTCGCGCTCGCGTCGCGCTCGTGCTCGATCCTCGCGCTCGCCGGCGACGCCGTCGTCGGCGAGCCCCTTACACCCGACGGGCCGCTGGCGCTGCCGGCCGGTCGCGCCTGTCTCGGGCGCGCGCTGGACGTGCTCGGTCGACCGCTCGACGGCGGCCCCCAGCTCGACGCGCCGGCGCGCCGCGTGTTCCCGCCGGGTCCGGGCCCGCGGCTCGTCATGGGCGCGCGCTGGATCACCGGGCTGCTGAGCGTCGACCTCGTCCGCCGCCTCCCGAGCGGCGCGCCGCTGCTGGTGACCGGAGGCGCGCGAGCCGACCGACATCGCGCGCTGCGAGCCATGCACGTCGAGCACCGGAGCGCGGCGGCGTCATCGTGCGGCTGACGCCAGACTCGCGCGCGCGCGCGCGAGGGCGTCGCGCTGGTGAAGCTCGGCGCGCGCCCCACCTGGCGCGCGGCGCTCGCGCCCTGGTCCGCCCTGACGATCGCCGCCGCGCTGCGCGACGAGGCCTCGACGTCCTCGTCACGATCGAGGGATCGACGACGCGCCCGCTCGCGAACTCTCCGACAAGGGCGCTGACCAGGTCTTCGACAAGGTCTTCGACAAGGTCTTCGATTCAAGGTCTCGACAGGTCTTCGACAAGGTCGCTGACCAGGTCCTCCGACGAGGTCTCTGACGCGGCGCTCGACGACCTCGCCGAGCACGTCCTGGCGGGCGACATGACGTCCGCTGGGCGCAGCCGCCTGCGGTTTGGCGACGGTGGCGAGGCGAGTCGCGGTGGACGGCGGTCGAGCGCCTCGCCGCGGTGCGGGCGCGCCCAGGCGGCGGCAGCGTGACGCTCGCGCTCGCGCGCGCGCGACTGGGCTCCGCGGCGGTGCGCGAGGCCTTCGCCGGCGGAACTCGACGCGGGCCGCGTCTGCGCCGGATCCCGCTGCTGCGCTCAAGCTGATCCGCCTGCCGCTCCGCGTCGACGTCCGCGGCGTCAGGGCGAGCTGTTCCGACTCTCGCGCGCTCTCCTGCGCGGCGTCGGAGGACGGCCTGAGCGTCGCCGACCCGGCCTCGCGAGCCTCGCGCGCGAGCTGCTCGCGCCCGCGACGACGTCGACGCGCTGATCCAGCACTGCGCCGTGATCGCGGTCGCGTGCGCGGGCGCGGGCGAGCGGCCGGCGCTGCTCGACCGCGTCGGCGCGCTGCTCGAGCAGCTGCAGCGCGGGGAGCCAGCGCTGCTCGAATCGCTGCGCGCGACGGGCGCATGACGGCGCCGCAGCACGCCCGGCTGCTGCAGCTCACCGCGCCCTCCTGCCCGCGCCCTCGCCTCGGTCGCCGAGCCGACGCCTGGGCTGCTCGCGCTCGCGGATTTCGTCGGCCTGTGGCTCGACGCGCGCGGACGCACCTGTGGATCGCGGCCGACGGCCCCGCGCGCGCCTGCGTGACCGTGACGCTGTCGCTGTCGGCGGGTCGCGCTGTTCGCCTGCGACGCTGGTGGCCCTTCGCCCGCGCGCGCCGGCTGCTCGCGCGCCTCGGTCGAGACGCGCTCGTCGTCGAGCTCGGTCGGCCTGGGCGCGGCCCGACCCTCGCCCTGCGACGCGAGCGAGACGCGCTCATCCCGAACCTCGGCGCGGGGGTCGGCGGCGACGCGGACGTCGCGTGGGCGCGCCCGCTGTCGCCGTTTCGTCGCGCGACCGCGGCGGAGCGTCGTCGCTACGCCGCCGGGTGAACGCGCGTGGGCGCGGCGGGTCGAGTCAGAAGTGCGCCGCAGGGCCGACGCCGAAGGTGGGGACGTGCTCGCGCCCCTCGTCGGTGAAGTGGAGCGTGTAGTCGAGCTCGACGTCGATCCCGAAGTTCTTCGTAACCCACACGTAGACCCCGGCCGACGCCGTGAGGCCGCCGACCAGCGAGCGCTCGTCCTCGAGCCGCGTCTCGAGGGTCGGGCCCGCGCCGAGGTACGGCGTCGCGCGGCGATGGACGTGAAACGCCTTCTTGAACAGCAGGTCGACGGGCACGTGGACGCCACCTGTCGCCGAGAACACCCCGACGTTCAGCTCGAGATCAAGCCAGCGGGCGACGACCTCTCGCTCGTAGAACGAGCTGACGCCGAAGTGCGACGCGGTCTCGAGGCCCGCACCGGCGCGGCCCCGCGTGATCGCCAGGGCGCCCAGCCCCTTCGCGCCCACCAGGTTCTTGCCGCGCGCGCTCGCCTCGTGGGCGTCGGGCTCGTCCACGGCCGACGCCACGTCGTGTGCGTCAGCCCGCCACCCCGCGCGCTCGATCACCGCGTCGCTCGAGGCCTCGGCCGCGCGGGCCGGGCTCGCGACGCTCCCCGCGAGCGCGAGCGCGAGGGTCATCCGCGGCGCCCACCCACGCGCGCGCCGGGCCCCGCGCGACGCGCAAATAGGACCTGGGCAAATAGACATGTTGAACACTCCGCGGCGACAAGTCAGCAAGGCCTGTGCCAGGACGAGGCCGCGCTCCGGGGCCCCCTCGTCGCCACCTCGCGCGATCATTCGCGAACACGGCGGCCGCGTCGCGACGTTCTGCAACACCACCTCGTGCGCGCGCGCGAGGCCCGGCTCACCGCGATTGCCCGCGTCGTCAAGAACGCGCGATGCTCCAGTGCACCCGCCATCGCCCGCCAGAGTTCCGCGCTCACACACGCGGTCACGAGGTCGCGCCCGGTGACCGGCGTCGTCGTGCGCCCGGTGAGCGAGCTCGGGATCGCGGCCTGCCACGCCGCCTTCACCCGCGGCTTCGCGGACTACGCCGTCCCGCTCGAGCTGTCCCTCGAGCAATTCGAGCAGCGCTTCTTCGGCGTCGAGTGCAACGCGCCCGAGCGCTCCCACGTCGCGCTCGTCGACGGCGCGCCTGTCGGCGTGATCCTCGGCGGCGCGCGCCCGTTCGCCGGCGCCCCCACGCTGCGGATGGGCGCCATGGCGATCGCGCCCGAGCACCGGGGGCGGCTCGGGATCAGCGACGCGCTGTTCGAACGCCACCTCGCGTCGGCGCGCGCCGCCGGCTGCTCGCAGCTGTGGCTCGAGGTCATCGAGGGCAACGCGCGCGCGCTTCGCGTTCTACCGCCGGCGCGGCTACAGCGAGTTCGGGCGGCTGCGCTACTACCAGCGCGCCGGCGCCCATGACGACGCGCGCGCCCTGGAGCGCGCAGCTCGGCGGCGCTGCGCTTCGCCGCTGTCACCGGCGCGCGCGGCGTGCACTCGCGGGGCTGCACCTCAACTGGCAGAACCAACCCTTCTGCGTCGACCAGGTGCCCGGGCAGCGGCGCTTCGCGCTGCTCGTCGACGACCGCCCGGTCGCGGCCGCGAGCGTCGACCTGCAGGGCCGCCTCGCGTTCTTCTTCGTCGCGCCGGGGTCACGGCGCCAGGGGCTCGGCGCCCGCCTGCTCGCCGAGATCACGCGGGCGCTCGGGCTCGAGGTCCTGCGCGCGGGCTTCCCCGCCGCGCCGCCGCTCGAGCGCTTCCTCGTCGCGCGCGGCTTCGTGCGCCAGGCGATCGCGCAGCTCGAGCTGCGCCGCGCGCTCGCGTGAGCGCCGGCGACTTGCGTGGCGGCGCGCACCTGTGAAAGAAACGCCTCTGCGCGGCACGCCGCGCGACGTGCTGACCATGCCGAAGCTCACTCGCCCGCTCCCGGTCTCCTGCGCAGGGCTCGCCCTCGTCACCCTGTTCTCGCTCGCCTGTGACTCGCGCACGCGCGCGCCGGTCGAGGCCGACTGCGGCGTCGTGCGCGAGGAGAGCACGAAGATGTGCAAGGGCATCGTCGAGGCCATCGCCGCCAACGACATCAGCGGCCTGCTCGCCAACGCGAGCGCCAGCGGCGAGCTGTTCGCGGACCTGTGCCCCCCGGAGATCCAGGACGGCGAGGGCTGCAAGCAGGTGTTCTACCGCTCGCCGGCCGCGCTCGCCGACAAGGTCACGGCCGCCGGAGGGCTGCACGCCGCCTTCGCGATCGGCGGCGAGCCGATCAAGATCAACATCAAGGACGTCCCCGGGCCCAAGCCGCGCCTGCGCGCCTGCGCCGTCGACCAGGCCGGCAAGAACCGCCTGTGCGTCAACGCCGACAACGAGCGCATCAGCTCGCTCACCCACTGGGCCGCGAGCCTCGACCCCGACGCCGACGCCGACGGGATCGACTTCGTCGACGACCAGTGCCCCGACGCGGCCGAGGGCTTCAACGGCTTCAAGGACCTCGACGGCTGCCCCGACACCGGCGGCGCGCTGCTGACGATCCAGCGCCTGACGCCGAACACCATCGAGATCAGGACCACGCCCAGCTTCGACGGCGCGGAGCTGACCAAGGACGGCGCGCGCGTGGTCGAGACGATCCACGCGGCCGCGCGCACCTTCGCGGCCAAGGAGCTCACGCTCAACTGCGTCTGCGCCGAGGGCGACGCGACCTGCAAGTCCACCTGCACCCAGCAGCTCGGCGTGATCACGGCCGCGCTCAAGGAGCAGGGCGAGGAGACCGTCTACGCCGAGGTCGTCAGCGGCGAGGCCGCCGGCGGCGCGCCGACCATCACGACGCGCCTCGACCTGTAGCCGGGCGCTCGGCGCCGTAGCGCTCCAGGAACAGCTCGATCGCGCCGTCGATCACCGCGTCGCGCTGCGCGGGCGTCGGCGGCTCGCGCACGCCGAAGATCACCGGCCAGAACAGCTCGCCCTTGATCAGCGCCCAGAACTGCGCCGCCGCGCGCTCGCGATCGTCGACGCGCACGCGCCCCGCCGCGCTCGCGGCCCGCAGCCACGAGACCAGCGCGTCGTCGCTCCGGCTCGCGCGAAGGGCTGTCTCTCGGACCAGGTCCGGATGGTGCATGAACACGCCCAGCGCGACCCGCAAGAGCCCCGTCCACACCGGGTCCTCGAGCGTCGCCAGCTTGGCGCGCGCGAACGCGCGCAGCTGCGCCGCGAGCGGGCGCGCCGGCTCCCAGTCGACGCGCGCGCGCGAGGCGAGGCGCGCGAGGTGGTGCTCGAACACCGCGCCCAGCAGCGCCTCCTTGCCGCCGAAGTGGTTGTAGACCGTGCGCTTCGAGACGCCCGCGAGCGCGGCGATGCGATCCATGCTCGTCGACTCGTAGCCCTCGTCGCGGAACGCGGTCGTCGCCGCGCGCAGGATCGCCGCGCGCTTGCGCTCGCTGCGGGTCTCACCCTCGCTCTCGTCCGCCATCGCCCTCCTGCGGGAGCATAGCGAAAAACTACACCGCTGAGTTTACTTTTCCCCTTGACCGACCGGGGTCGGCACTACACTGTGCAGTGTACTTCTCGACGGGCGAGCGCCCGTCGAGGTGCTCCGCGCCCCGACGCGACGATCAACATGTCCAGTGAGACAGAATCATCGGCGCCCCGGCGCCGGCCCTGGCTGCGTCGCGTCGTCGTCGCGCTGCTGCTGCTCACGCTCGCGCTCGTCACCTTCGCAGGAGTCCTCATGATCACCGGATGGTCCAGCTTCGGCGCCCGCCCGGCCGGCGCCCGCCTCGAGCGCGCCCGCCAGTCGCCGCAGTTCGACGACGCGCGCGGGCGCTTCGTCAACGCGCTGCCCGCGATCCAGCCGCGGATCGGCCCGCTGCTCCGCGACTGGATCAAGGGCGCGCCGGGCACGACTCCAGAGCAGCCCCCGCCGCTGTTCCCGTCGACCCTCGAGACGCTGGCGCGCGCGCCCGAAGATGACCTCCGGGTCACGTGGCTCGGGCACTCCACGCTGCTCGTCGAGCTCGAGGGCGCGGTGCTGCTCGTCGACCCCGTGTGGGGCGAGCGCGCGTCGCCGTGGTCGTTCATGGGCCCGGCGCGCTTCCATCGCCCGCCGCTCGCGCTCGACGAGCTGCCGCCGCTCGACGCGGTCGTGATCTCGCACGACCACTACGACCACCTCGACGCCGGCACCGTCGCGCAGCTCGCCGCGCGCGCCCCGGCGTTCGTCGTGCCGCTCGGCGTGGGCGCGCACCTCGAGGCCTGGGGCGTCGCGCCCGAGAAGATCGTCGAGCTCGACTGGTGGGAGGAGCACGCGCTCGCGGGCGTGCGCCTCGTCGCCACGCCCGCGCGTCACTTCTCGGGTCGCCGCCTCAGCACCCGCGACGCGACGCTCTGGGCCGGCTGGGCGTTCCTCGGCGAGCGCCGCCGGGCCTACTTCAGCGGCGACACGGCGATGTTCCCCGGCTTCCTCGAGATCGGTCGTCGGCTCGGGCCCTTCGACCTCACGATGATCGAGTCGGGCGCGTACAACCAGATGTGGGCCGACGTGCACCTCGGGCCGGAGCAGGCGCTGCAGGCTCACCTCGACGTCCGCGGCGCGCTGCTCATGCCTGTCCACTGGGGCACCTTTAACCTCGCGCTGCACGCCTGGACCGAGCCGGCCGAGCGGATCCTCGCCGCCGCCGAGGAGGCCGGCGCCGCGGTCGTCATCCCGCGCCTCGGGCAGAGCGTCGAGCCCGGCGCCCCGCCGCCGCTCGAGCGCTGGTGGCCCGCGATCCCCTGGAAGACCGCGCGCGAGTCCCCCGTGCGCTCCTCGGGCCTCTCGCCGCGCGCCGTCCCGTGGCCGCGGCCCGCCGGCGCGACCGCGGGGTAGCGCGGCGCCGCGACGACGCGGCGACGCGACGACCTGCGGCGCGCGGCTCAACCCAGCAGGCTCGTGAGCACGGCCGAGAGCGCGCGCAGCCGGACCGGCTTCACGAGCTTGGCGTCGAAGCCGTGCGCCTCGTGCCGCGCCATCACGGGGTCGTTGGCGTAGCCGCTCGTCACCACGACCCGCACGGCGGGGTCGAGCTCCTTGACCCGGCGCAGCACCTCGAGCCCGCCCCCGGTCCCCGGGATCGTGAGGTCGGTGACCACCACGTCGAAGGGCGCGCCCTCGTCGACCGCGCGGCGCAGCGCCGCGACCGCGTCGTCGACCGCCGCCGCGCCGGTCACCCGGTACCCCAGCGCCCGCAGGGTCTGCGAGATCGTGCGCCGGACGTCGTCGAGATCATCGACGACGAGGATCCTCCCACGGCCCGCGCGCGGCGTGGGCTCGACATCACCTGGTCTCGGGGACACCTCCGTCGCCGGCAGCCGGATCACGAAGCTCGTGCCCACGCCGACCGCGGACTCCACCTGGATCGAGCCGCCGTGGCGGTCGACGATCGAGTGACAGATGGAGAGCCCGAGGCCGTGCCCCTCGGGCTTGGTCGTGAAGTACGGATCGAAGATGCGCTTGACGACGTCGGCGGGGATCCCGGGGCCCGAGTCGGTGATCCGCAGCTCGAGGTAACGACGCGCGCCCGCGCGCCCCGGCTGCCCCTCGAGCGCGAGGTTGCGCGCGGCGATCGAGAGCGCGCCCCCCTTCGCCATGGCCTGATCCGCGTTGAGCACCAGGTTCTGAATCACCTGCCCGATCTGCCCCGGGTCGACGTCGGCCGACCACAGCCCCGCCTCGAAGCGAAAGCTGACCTGGGTCGCGGAGCCGCGCAGCGAGAAGGTCACGTGCTCTCGCGCCAGCTCCTCGATCGAGACCGCCTGACGGATCGGCGTCCCGCCCCCCTTCGAAAACGTGAGGAGCTGGCCCGTCAGGCGCGACGCGCTCTCGACCGCGCGGATGATCTGCGCGGCCTGGCGCCGCACCACGTCCGGATCGGCGGCGCGGAGCTCGAGCAGCTCGGCGCGCGCCAGGATGCTCGTGAGCTGGTTGTTGAAGTCGTGCGCGATCCCGCCGGCCAGCAGCCCCAGCGACTCGAGGTTGTTGTTCCGCAGCGTCTCCTCCTCGCGCCGCGTCTGCTCGGTGATGTCCTCCATCGCGCCGAGCGCCCGGTACACCCGCCCCTCCTCGTCGCGCATCAGGAACACGCGATCGCGGATCGACGCGTAGCGCCCGTCGCGGCAGCGAAACCGGTAGGTGTAGCCCGTCGTCTCCTGCCCCGTCTCGAGCGCGCGCTCGAAGGTCCCCAGCACGCGCGCCCTGTCGTCCGGGTGGAGCCGCTCGACCCACCACGCGATGCTCGAGTCGACCTCGTCCGCCGTGTACCCGAACACCGACTGGAACGCGACGTTGCGCTCGACCGAGTCGTCGGCGAGGTTCCAGTTCCACAGCATGTTGCTGGTCGCCGCCGAGAACCGGTCCCACTGCTCCTGGCGCTCACGCAGCAGCCGCTGCGCCTGCCAGCGCTCCTCGATCGAGCGCACCGTGCTGATCACGCCGACGAGCTCCCCGCCGGCGCGCTTGAAGGTGACGGTGACCTCGCAGTGCAGCGCGCGCCCGTCCTTGCGGCGCAGCAGCTCCTCGCTGCGAAAGCGCGAGTCGCCGCGCGCGAGGCTCTCGCTCAGCCGCCGCCCGAACGACGCGTAGGACCGATCGTCCGCGTAGAACATCCGCGTCGTCCTGCCGATCACGTCGCGCGGCGTGTAGCCGAGGATGTTCTCGACCTCGTCGTTGACGAACTCGATGCGCCGGTCGGGCATGTTGACGGTGAAGACCGCGTCGGGGAGCGAGTGCATGACGAGCGCGAGGTGGGCGTCGCGCTGCCCGAGGCGCTCCTGGGTCAGCGCGGACTCGGTGATGTCCATGTTGACGCCGACCATCCGGCGCGTCCCCTCGTTCGGATCGAGGTGGACGCGCCCGGCCGCCTGAATGTGGCGCTCGCCCCCGCCGTGGCGCACGCGGAACTTGTGACGAAATTGCCCGTCGCCGTCGAGGACCGCGCGCACCTCGTGCTCCACCGCGTCGATGTCGGCGGGGTGCACCGCCGCGCGCCAGTCGCGATACGTCACGGGCCGGCGCGGCAGCCCGTACAGCTCGTACATGCGCTCGTCCCAGACGAGCTCGTCGGTCGCGATGTCCCACTCCCAGATCCCGAGGCCCGCCGCCGCCTTGGCGACCGCGAGCCGATCGAGCAGGTTGTTGCGCTGCCGCCGGGCGCGGACGAGCTCGGTGACGTCCTGGAAGGTCCCGACCAGCCGGATCACCTTGCCCTCGCCGTTGCGCTTCGGCTCGCAGCGCGCGACCGCGATCCGCGGGCCCTCGTCGTCCGCCGCGGCGAGCTCGAGCTCCAGCTCGTACGGGATCCCGTCGGCAGCGGCCCGCGCGACCGCGGGCGCGAGGCGAGCCCACGACTCGGGCTTGAACAGCTCGTGGTGCGTCTCGAAGGGCGGCGCCCGGTCGGCCTCCGGCAGCCGCAGGATCCGGAAGAGCTCGGGCGACCACACGACCTCGTCCTGCTCGAGATCGAAGCGCCAGGTGCCCGTCTTGTTGATCCGCAGCGCGTCCCGCAGGGTCTCGCGCGCGTCCTGTCGCTCGGAGACGTCGATGACCGTGGCGAACACGTCGAGGTTGCGGGGCGACGGGAACAGGCCGACCTCGACGGGGAACTCCGATCCGTTCTTGCGGACCGCGAGCAGCTCGCGATCCGCGCCCATCTGCCGGGCGAGCCGCGCCGGGAAGAAGTCCGCGCGAAACCTGACGTGCGCCTCGCGGTGGAGCAACGGCACCAGCGCCTCGATCCCGACGCCCGTCAGCTCACCGGGCGAGAAGCCGAACATCGACTCAGCGGCGGGGCTCGCGAAGCGAATCGCGCCCGTCGGCGCGACCACCAAGATCCCGATCGGGATGTGGTTGAACAGCGCGTCGTACACGGATCCATCTGTCTCTGTATCAGACGTCGCGGGAGCTGGGCAACTCGCGCGCCTCGGGAGCGCTCGCGCTGCGGCGTCACGCCACAACCCGGATGATATCTCCAATACTGTGACATATCCCAAAAGACATACATATCACCACCGCGCCGCCGCGCCGCCGCCCCTGTCGCGAGGCGAGCGGGCGCCGCTCGGCGCCCTGGGCCGAGGCGGCGCGCGCTCGCACGCGCCCCGCTCGGCGGTCTCGGTGATAAGCTGATGTCCCCCCCTGGTGTCTGACAAGCGCGTGAAGACTGCGTCCGACGCGGCGCTCAAGATCGCGGTCCTCGACGACGAGGAGCACGTGCGCGACGCGATCGCGTCGACGCTCGAGCACCTCGGCCACGAGGTCGTCCTCTGCGAGGACTTCCCGACGCTCGCGCGCGCGCTCGAGGGGCGCGTCGACGTCACCATGCTCGACCTGCGAATGCCGCGCGTCGACGGGCTCGAGGTGATCCGCCGGATCGCCACGCTCGCCACGCGCCCCGCGCTCGTGCTGCTGAGCGGGATGGACGAGCGCGTCCGTCGAGGCGCGCAGCGCCTCGCGGCGGAGCACGGCGTCGTCGTCCTCGGCGCGCTCTCGAAGCCGTTTCGCCTCGCGGCGCTCGAGCGGCTGCTGCGACGCGTCGCGCCGACCGAGCGCGCGCCGACCCGCGCGCCGCCGCCGACGCTGCAGGCGGCGGCGCTCCGCGCCGCGATCGCGGGCGACGAGCTGCGCGTGCACTACCAGCCGCAGGTCGAGCTGGCGACGGGGCGCGTCGTCGGGCTCGAGGCGCTCGCGCGCTGGGAGCACCCGACGATCGGCCCGATCTCGCCGGGCGTGTTCGTGCCCTTCGCGGAGGACGCGGGGCTCATCGAGGCGCTCTCGGACTGGGTGTTCCGGCGCGCCATGGAGGACATCGTGTGGTGCGCGTCGCGGGGGCTCGCGCTCCGGCTCTCGCTGAACTGCTCGGTCCACAGCCTCAAGAACCCCGCCTTCGCGGCGCGCCTCGACGCGCTGATCGGCGAGACGGGGTGCGCGTACTCGCAGCTCGCGCTCGAGGTCACCGAGACCGCGCTCGTCGGGTCCGAGCCGCTCCCGCTCGAGGTCCTCACGCGCCTCGCGATGCGCGACGTCACCATGTCGATCGACGACTTCGGGACCGGGTACGCGAACCTCGAGCAGCTCGACCGCATGCCCTTCGGCGAGCTCAAGATCGACCGCCGCTTCGCCGCGCGCGCGCTCGTCGACGAGCACACCCGCATCATCGCCGAGAACAGCGTCGAGCTCGCGCACCGCCTCGGCCTCCACGTCGTCGTCGAGGGGGTCGAGGACGCGCGCGTCTGGGCCTGGGCGCGGCGGACCGGCAGCGAGCTCGGCCAGGGGTACTTCATCGCGCGGCCGATGCCGCGGGAGTCCGTGCCCGCGTGGGTCGCCGCGTGGGCGCGCCGCGTCGACGACGAGCTCGACGCGCGCGCGGCGACGCCTGAGACCGCGCGCGGGCCCCCCCGCGCGCAGCGGCCTGGCGGCGACGCGCGGCCGGGCGGTTCGCCTGCCGGGCGCCCGGCGCCGCTGGTTAACATGAATTTTAAAACATGTACTTTGTTACTATTCGCCACGACGGAGCCGACATGAACGCAAGAGACACCTCGCGCTACCTCCTCGCCGCGCTGCTCTGCGCCGCCACGGGCGCGTGCGCGGGCGACAGCGCCAGCACCACCGCCGGCAGCGAGTCGGGCGGCTCGCTCGACCCCGCCGGCACCTCCGACGGGCACACGCACAACGACGACGCGGACACCGGCGCGGGCGATCACACCGAGACCGAGCTCTCGCGCCTCGAGCTGATCAAGCAGGTGCTGAGCGAGCGCGGGATCCTCAACGCGCTGCCCTTCGCCGCGGTCGCGCGCCACGAGAGCGGCGGCATCAAGCACTGCGCCGACGAGGGCGAGTGGAGCTGCGCGGGCCCGAACTCCCCGGACTGCGCCGACGGGCCGCTGCTGCGCCGCTGCGACATGACCGCGGGCGCGGGCATGTTCCAGGTCGACCTCGAGGACGCGGTCGCGCGCGGTCACGACCCGCTGACCGAGCGCGGCAACATCCGCGCCGCGCGGGACCGTATCCTCGACGCGCTCTGGGCCGACACCTCGTTCACGCCCGCGTGGGCGACCGAGTCGGAGATGATCGACTGGATCAACGCGCTGGAGCACGGCACGCCCGACTACGAGAGCTGGCTGACGGTGCTGGCGACCCGCTACCACGAGCCCGGCGCGGCCGGGAGCCGCGGGCCCGAGTACCTGCACAAGGTCTACCGCGCGGCGACCCGCAGCCTGATCATCCGCCACGGCGCGGACTTCTGGGAGGTCGCGCCCGAGGGCATCGGGCAGGCCGACTGCGCCTGCGACGGCGGCACCTACCACAACGGCACGCCGATCCCCGTCGGCGACACGCACTGCGGCTTCCGGGTCTGCGGGCTCGACGACTCGATCTACGAGTGCACCGGCGCCGGCTGGCAGGCGGTCGCCGGCCTCACCTGCGGGCAGAACCAGTGCTCGTGCGCCCAGGGCATCAACCACCAGGGCACGCCGATCCCGACCGAGGTCACCGAGTGCGAGTTCCGGGTCTGCAGCCTCGAGGGCACGTTCTTCTCGTGCCGCGACAGCGGCTGGTTCAACACGCAGGTCGCGTGCCCGCTGCAGCCCTCGCCCGACGTCTCGTGCAAGTGCTCCGAGGGCCTCGATCAGAACAACAACCCGATCAACCCCAACGACACCTACTGCGGCATGCAGGTGTGCGGCAACCAGAACCAGCGCTGGCAGTGCGGCCCGGCGGGCTGGGCGAACATCGGCAGCTGTGACGAGCCGCCGCCGGACCCGACGACCGGCGGCGACACCACCGGCGACACCACCGGCGACACCACGGGCAACGACACCACGGGCAACGACACCACGGGCAACGACACCACGGGCAACGACACGACGTCGACGGGCGGCGACGGCGGCCCCGGCTTCGGCTTCCCGCTCGGCGACAAGACCACGTCGCCGGCCGGCGGCGCGCCCTGGGCCTACTGGCGCGGCCTCGGCGTGCGCATCGACGACCAGGGCGGGGCCCACCTCGCCAGCGACATCGGCTGGTCCGACGGCGCCTACCAGGACTTCTACGCGGTCGCCGACGGCGAGGTGCTCGTGCAGAGCGAGAACGCCTCGCTCTACAAGCACATCATCCTGATCAAGCACGACATGGGCGACGGCACCTACGTGTGCTCGTTCTACGGGCACATCGACGCGCCGCTCGTCGACCCGGGCGACCCGATCACGCGCGGGCAGGCGATCGGCACGGTCATGCAGTGGCCCGACCCCTACCCCGACAACAACCACCTGCACTACGCGATCGTCCCGCAGGAGACCTGCGACTACATGGTCAGCAACATGGGCGGCTCGAAGTGCGGCTACGACGTCGCCGCGGACTCGGCCCCCGGCGTCGTCGACGGCGACCCCAGCACCGAGCCCTGGCTGTACTACCCGGTCGACCCGGCCGAGGACTGGAAGTGCAAGATGCAGGGGCACCCGATCCACTCGGCGACCCAGTTCATCAACATGCACCACTACTAGCGCCCGGCGAAGAGCGCCGACCCGTCGCCTGTCGCGCCCGCTCGAGGCCGTCGTCTCCGTCTCGGCGCGCTCAGCCGCGCTCGCAGAACGGCGCGGCGTCGTCCCGCGACAGCAGCGGCCCGACGATCCGCCCCGGGTGCGCCAGCGCGGACGCGTCGCGCGACGGCGCGCGCGGATCGAAGTGCCACAGCGCGAGCGTCTCGCCGTCGACCGCGTGACGACGGGGCGGCGCGAACGGGCCGCGATAGCGCGCGCCCCTCGAGACGCGCACCTCGTCGAGCTGCCCGGGCGCCCCCCGCGTGTCGGCGCCCGCGTGCAGTCCCGCGAGCACGATCGGCCGCGCGCTCGGGCGGACCTCGACGCGGTAGAGTTCACGCCCGACGACGCGGCCGTCGACGAACAGCACGCTCTCGCGCCCGTCGTACGTCCAGGCCACGTGATGCCAGGCGTCGTCGCGCAGCGGCGTCGTGACGAGGTGATCGAAGCCGCCGAAGACCGCGCCCGAGACGCCCGCCGCCGAGACGCCGAGCCGCCAGCCCTGGGCCTCACCCTCGCGCGTGCCCACGAAGGTCCGCTGCTGGGCGCCGGCGAGGCGGAACCAGTACTCGACGGTGAACGGCGGCTCGGCGAGCGTGAGCGCGGGCGCGCGCGCCGGGTCCTCGCGCGCGTAGGCGACCGAGAAGTAGTGCCCTGGCGCGCCGTCGCCGAGCAGGCTGCCGCACGGCCCGATCTCGGAGGCGACCGAGGGCCGCGGCGCGCGTGGGCGCGCCGCGTCGCTCGTCGCCCCCGCGCAGCCCGCGAGCGCGACCGCGAGCGCGACCGCGAGCGTGCCGGTCCGGGTCACCACGTGCAGATCATAGTCACCTCGCGGGACGACGCAGCCGATCGACGTCCGCAGAATCCGCGCGCGCCGGGCGGTCGTGCGCGCGAACTTCGACCTAACCCAAAAGACATATCGATGCTCCGCGCCGCCTCCGAACACCTGTCCCGTGGTGCATGTACATCGCTCGCGCCCCGCGAGCGCCCCTCGCGTCGCCCGCGAGCGCCCCGCGCGACGCGCGAAGATCGTGCGGCAGCCGGGCGTGGACCGCGGCGTTGGCAGAATCACAAAACAATCAACGCGCTCGCCCACGCCGGCCCGCTCAGCAGTGAGCTTGCTCCCCCGCGCGCTCGCCGGCGGTGGAAACTTCCCCTGCGTCAATTGCCTCGCGAGGCGTGCTACACATGCCCGCGTCCGCGAGCTGACTTCGACGCTTCACAACCGATTCGAAGCGCGGCGCCCGGGTCCGCACACCGGGCATCGACTCGCGCGATCGCACGCAACCCCCAGCAAGCTGGAGACACTCAATGAAAGACCTCAAGGGCAGCAAGACCCACGAGAACCTGAAGGCCGCGTTCGCGGGCGAGTCCCAGGCCAACCGCCGCTACCTCTACTTCGCCAAGCAGGCGGACGTGGAGGGCTACCCCGAGGTCGCGGGCAACTTCCGCGACACCGCCGAAGGCGAGACCGGGCACGCGCACGGCCACCTCGACTACCTCAAGCGGGTGGGCGACCCCGCCACCGGCCTGCCGATCGGGGACACCGAGAACAACCTCAAGGCCGGGATCGCCGGCGAGACCCACGAGTACACCGACATGTACCCGGGGATGGCGAAGACCGCCCGCGAGGAGGGCTTCGAGGAGATCGCCGACTGGTTCGAGACCCTCGCCAAGGCCGAGAAGTCCCACGCCGGTCGCTTCCAGAAGCTGCTCGACGACATCTCGTAGCCGATGATCGCGACGCCCCGCCGACGCGCGCGTCGGCGGGCGAGCGGCCCACCTGCGCTGTGACGCGCGAGCAGCCATGAGCAGCAAGAACATCTCGTACCAGCCGACCGACGGCCTCTCCTACGACCCCAGCGATCCCAAGTACTGGGACGCGCGCGCGCTCGAGAAGGAGGTGACGCGGGTCTTCGAGGTCTGTCACGGCTGCCGGATGTGCTTCAAGTACTGCGACTCGTTCCCGACGCTCTTCGAGCTCATCGACAACAAGCACGACGGCGACGTCACGCGCCTCACGGGCCCCGAGACCGACCAGGTCATGGACCACTGCTTCCAGTGCAAGCTGTGTGAGGTCCAGTGCCCGTACACGCCGCGCGACAGCCACGAGTTCCAGCTCGACTTCCCCAAGCTCGTGCACCGCTACCAGGCGATCCGCGCCAAGCGTGAGGGCGCGAGCCTGCGCGACAAGGTGCTCGGCGACCCCGATCGCACCGCCGCGGTCGCGCGCACGAGCCTCGGGCTCGCCAACGTCATGAACCGCGTGCGCCTGCACCGGTGGTTCATGGAGAAGGTCGTCGGCATCCACCGCGACAAGCTGCTGCCCGACTTCGCGTCCGAGACCTTCGAGCGCTGGGCCGCGAAGGACGGCCGGATCAAGCCCGACGCCGCGCCGGGCGGCGAGGTCGCGCTGTTCCAGACCTGCTACGTGCAGCACAACGAGCCGCAGATCGGCCGCGACACCGTCGAGGTGCTCGAGCGCAACGGCGTCGACGTCCGCTGCGTCGGCGGCCTCAAGTGCTGCGGCATGCCGGCGTGGGAGCACGGCGACCTCGAGACCGTGCGCGCCAAGGCCCGCCACAACCTCGACCTCCTGATGCCCTACGTCGATCGCGGCGCGAAGGTCGTGGCGATCAACCCGACCTGCTCGATGATGCTGCGCCGCGAGTGGCCCGAGCTGCTGACGGGCGTCGATCGCGAGCGCGCGCAGCAGCTCTCGGAGTCCGTGCGCGACCCGAGCGAGTTCCTGTGGTCGATCCGCGCGGAGCCGCGCTTCAACACCGACTTCAAGAGCACCCCCGGCAAGACCGTCGCGTACCACGCGCCCTGCCACCTGCGCGCGCAGGCGATCGGCTTCCGCGGGCGCAACCTCATCAAGAAGATCCCCGGGGTCGAGCAGGTCCACAACGTCATGGAGTGCTGCGGTCACGACGGCACCTACGCGATGACGACCGAGGGCTTCGAGCCGTCGCAGCGCATCGGCCGGCGCGCCTTCGACGAGATGAAGTCCGAGGGCGCCCAGGTCTGGGCGACCGACTGCCCGCTCGCCGCGACGCAATTCGCCCAGCACGCCGGCGTGCGCCCGCTGCACCCCATGTCGCTGCTCGCTCGCGCGTACCGCCCGACCGGCTTCGCCGACAAGCTGCCGCCGGGCGAGCCCGAGCCTGAATCCTGAGCGCGCCGCGGCCCCGCGCGCTGTATCCTCGTCAGCCTCACCCGACTCCTCGAGCTCTCCCTGTCCCCATGACCAGCTCTCGCTCCCCCGCCGCCGTCCAGCGCCACGAGATCCTCGACTACGAGACCTACGAGGAGCAGCGCGCCGAGCTCCGCGCGCGCGCGCTCGAGACCAAGCGGCTGCGCCGCGTGACGACGGCCGGCTGCCTCGCGTTCCTGTTCGAAAACCGCGAGACCGTCCGCTACCAGGTGCTCGAGATGGTCCGCACCGAGCGCATCGTCAAGGACGCCGACGTGCGCCACGAGCTCGACACCTACAACGAGCTGCTCGGCGGCCGCGGCGAGCTCGGCTGCACGCTGCTCGTCGGCATCGACGACCCGGACGAGCGCGATCGCAAGCTGACGCGCTGGCTCGACCTCCCGGGCCACCTGTACCTGCTCACGGCGGACGGCCGCCGCGTGCGCCCGATCTGGGACCCGCGCCAGGTCGGCGAGACGCGGCTGTCCTCGGTGCAGTACCTGAAGTTCCCGGTCGGCGACGAGGCCCCCGTGGCGATCGGCAGCGACCACCCTGATCTGACGGACGAGACACCCCTCTCACCCGAGCAGCGCGCGGCGCTGCAGCGCGACCTCGGCGAGTGGGCCCGCCCCACCCCGCCGCCGTCGACGAGCCGCGCCCCGAGAACCGGAGAAGGCGACACCATGCTCGAAATTGGCGCACAGGCACCCAGCTTCACCCTGCTCGACACCGCTCGTGAGGAGCGCACGCTCGCCGACTTCCGCGGGCGACCGCTCGTCATCGCGTTCTTCCCCGCCGCGTTCACCGGGGTCTGCGAGAAAGAGCTGTGCACCTTCCGCGACTCGCTCGCGGGCCTCAACGAGGTCGGCGCGGCCGTGGTCGCGATCAGCGTCGACGCGCCGTTCGCCAACGCCGCGTTCGTCGAGCGCAACAACCTCAACTTCGCCGTGCTCTCCGACTACCGCCGAGACGCCGTGCGCGCCTACGGCGTGGCCCACGACGACTTCGCGGGCATGCAGGGCTACACCGCCGCCAAGCGCTCGGTGTTCGTCGTCAGCGGCGAGGGCAAGATCGCGTACGCCTGGATCGCGCCCAACCCGGGCGTCGAGCCCGACTACGACGCGGTCGGCCAGGCGGTCCGCGCCCTCGAGAGCTCGTCGGCGAGCTGAGGCCGAGCGCGCTGCGGATCACAGCGCGCTGGGGGCTCGTCCCCCCGACCTCGCGCGCGCTGGCGACAACCCGAGAAACGCCCCCATTCTGCTTGAGGACCCCTCGAGCATGGCCCATGGTTGAGAGGGGCGACCCATCCTCGCCTGGCTCTCGTGGGCGCGTGCCAGAGCTCACGCGCGTCGTCACGGGTGACGTTCGAGCCAGGTGTCCTCGCCCTGTCTATCCGGACAGAGGGACGCGTTGTCGAACTCCACGAGCAACCCCGCGAGCCGCGCGCGCCTTCAGCCGGAGGCGTCGAGGTGAGCTGGGACCTGACGGCCTCGGCGGCCGCGCTCGGGACCGTCGCCGCCGTCCGCTGGTGGAACAACAGGCGCAAGCAGCTCGCGCGTGACCGCGCGCTCGCGGCCGCGCACGAGGACGTAGAGGCCCTCAACACGCGCAACCTCTCGCCCAAGCTCGCGCGCCTCGCCCAGCAGACGCGGATCGTCCGCCTGACCCTCGAGACGCCGCTGCGACGCTACAGCGCGCCTGTCCTCAGCGACACCCCCTGGAGCCGACGCACGCGCTGCGACGAGTACGACAACGCGATGATCGACGCACGCCGGGCGCTGTGGGAGTGGATGCACGCGTTCAAGCACCTCGACAAGGGCGACCTCACGCGCCTCGCGGAGCTCGGGCTCTCGCTCGCGCCGTTCCGCGCCGTGCTCTACAAGCGCGGCGTGTTTGACCGCAGCGACGACCCGTGGGAGCAGGTCCTGTTCCCGCGCGCGCCCGACCTCGACTACGTCTGCAGCGAGCTGCAGCGGACGATGTACGAGCTCAAGCGCTTCGAGTGCGCGCTCACCGGGCGCGCGCTCGATCCCTACCGCGGGTAGCCGTCCGCGTCCTCGTCCGCCGTCAGCGCGCACGAGTTCGTCGCGTCGCGAAGCCGCCGGCGTCAGCGGCGGCGTGGATCGCCACCCGTCGACGAGCGCGAGGAGGTCCGCGCGTGTCTCCGCCGGCCGCTCGCGACCTCGCTCGCGTCGGTCTCCGCGCGCCCGGTCCGCGCGCGACGAGCACGAGCAGCGCGCGCGCGCTCCAGCTCCGCGGGTGCGCGAATTTTTTGGGACATGGTCGGAGAGACACCATCTAGCGATCGACCGCGGCGCCGCCGCGCGGGCGCGCCGCGGGGCCGTCCCCGCGGCCGACGCACGCCCAGCGCCGGCGACGAGCGCGACACAGCGCGACGCAGCGGGTACGCTTGCCGGCGAAGGCCCCATGCGCACACGGCTGCTCCTCGTCCTCGCGCTGCCCTGCGCGCTCGGCTCCTGCGATCACTACGAAGATCTCGACGAGAACCCGGACTGCTCGCTGCCCGGCGAGCCCGCGCTGGACCCCGCGCTGCAGGACGGCGCGCCGACGCTGATCATCGGCGAGCCCGACGCGAGTGACGGCGCGTTCGTGACCTGGGCGGACGATGATGTGGTCAGCGCCAGGTACGGCTCCCAGGGCGCGGTGATGCTCGCGCCGACGCTGCGGCTCGCGGATCAGGGCGCTCGCGCCGAGCGCTGCCTGCACGTGCGCTTCACCGCCAGCGGGCCCGAGGAGGCGTCCATCAGCAACGCCTTCGAGTTCTCCGAGGACGCCGGCGATCTCGTCGCGGGCCCGATCTTCATCCCGCTGTCCGGCACCGACTTCGACGACGACTTCGACGTCCGCGCGGTCGTGTCGGGCGAGCTCTACCAGAGCGTCGCCGAGGTGCGCGTGCACCTCGTAGGCGCGCTCTGAGGCCGAGGACGACATGCCTCATCACGCCCGCCCCCACCGAACGCTGCTCGGCCTGCTCGCGCTCGCGGCCTGCGCCGGTGACGACGGCGCGCACGGGACGAGCGCGGGCAGCGACGGCAGCGCCGACGCGACCACGCAGGCGACGACCGGCGCCACCTCGAGCGACACCACCGCGGGACCCGCGTCGACCTCGAGCGACGCCACCCAGGGCCCCGTGACGACCGACGCCCCCGTGACGACGACCGCGATGACGACGACGCTCGAGCCCACGCGCGGCGCCGAGACGACCGCGAGCGCGACGACCGAGGCGAGCACCACCGGCGGCGGTGACGACTACGGCTGCCAGGGCGCGCCCGTGTTCGAAAACGACTTCGACGACGACGCCGTCGGCGTCTACTCCGACCTCGACGACTGGAACACGCCGCCGTGGGACAACGGCGTCGGCGAGGGGCGCGTCGAGATCATCGACGGCGACGCCGCCTACTCCGGCCGCTCGCTGCGGGTTCACTACCCCGCGGGCGGGGTCGGCCCGGGCGAGGGCGGCGCGCAGTGGCGGCTCGAGCTCGACGACGCGCGCGACGAGCTCTACCTCGCCTATCGCCTGCGCTTCGGCGACGGCTTCGACTTCGTGCTCGGCGGCAAGCTGCCGGGCCTCGTCGGCGGCACGGCGCCGACCGGCTGCGTCCAGGACGACGGCGGCTTCTCGGCCCGCAGCATGTGGCGCGTCGACGGCCACGGCGTGCAGTACATGTACTTCCCGGAGAAGCTCAGCAGCTGCGGCGACGACTTCGACTACGCGCTCGCGGGCGAGCCGGCGCTGTTCCAAGCGGGCGTCTGGCACACGCTCGAGCACCGGCTGGTCATGAACACGCCGGGCGAGGCCGACGGCGTGCTCCAGGCCTGGCTCGACGGCCAGCTCGTCCTCGACGTGCAGGACTTCCGCTACCGCCTGCAGGACGGCGCCTACGCGATCGACGCGATGTACTTCTCGACCTTCTTCGGCGGCAGCGGGCCCGAGTGGGGACCGACCGCGGACGAGGTGATCGACTTCGACGACTTCGTGCTCTGCGACGGCCCGATCACCCACTGATCGTCCGCGCTGGGGTCGCGCGCCGCGAACCCCCAAAAAAAACTCGCCCGCGCCGAGGCGCGGGCGAGCGAGGTGCGGGGGATGGGAGGCGCGATACGGGAGTTTTGGGAGAGGAGACTACGGGGTGAATACGGGGCGAATACGACGAGTGCGAGGCGAATACGGGGGTGAGAATACGGGGGTGAGAATACGGGTGAGAATACGGGGTGAGTACGGGGCAGCTGCTAGCCCTGGCTCTCGACGTAGCCGGCCGGGGTCACGAAGCTGAACTGCGCGTCGGCGACGCCGGCGTTGCGCGTGGTGCTCGCGAGCTTGAAGTGGTTGACCGCGTTGTCCTGGTTGCGGACCACGAACGCGTCGACGCGGCCGCTGCGGTCGTCGACGACCAGCAACATGGTCTTGTAGTCAGGATTCGCCGCGCGCGGCTTCAGCTCGACGACGGTGTGCCCGTCCTGGCCGTAGCGCTTGACCAGCGCGCTGCTGGCGAGGCGCACGCGGAAGTCCTTGACCAGCGCCTCGCCGCCGAACAGGAACTTCATCGCGCCGGCGATGTTGCCGTTCGCGGCCGCGTCGCTGGTGACGACCTGGCGGGTGTCGTGCTCGACGACCCAGAGCGACTCGCGGTCGACGTAGAAGTCCGCGTCGGCGGCCCCGTCGTAGTCCCAGACCATCATGCCGGGGCGCTTGAGCAGGAGCGTGCCGGTGCTGGTCTTGCGCGAGCCGTAGACGACGTTGGTGTAGATCTGCTCGAAGCTCGCGCGGAGATCCTGGGTGCCGTTGTAGTAGCTCTGCACGGCGGCGAGCACCGCGGAGGCCGATCGCGGCTTGTTCGGCGCGGAGGTCGCTATCGGCGCGACCGGCGCAACCGGCGCCTCAGCCGGTCGCGCGACGGTATCGACCGCGACCGTCGGTGTGTCGGAGATGCCGGCGCTGCACAGGAGACCGAGGGAGAACAGGCAGGGGTTGAGGAAGTCCATGATTCGAATCCTTGCGTCGGGTTCTGTATCTCGAGACGAAACACACATTGTCGCATTCAGGGGTACGCATGAAGCGGCGGTAAAGCTCCCGTAAACCGCGCGCGTGATCGCGCGAACGCCTGCCGACCGCCCGCGGCGCGTCCTTGGAGAAACGCCGCCGCCGGAGCCGTCCTTACAGCGGCGCCGGAGTCGGCCGCGTCGCGCCGCCGTCCCCGGCGCCATGTCCTTTAGGACTCTTGTCGACGCGCGCGCGCGCGCGACCCTCGGCGCCGCTGCACGGATCGCCGCGGGTTCGCGGCGCTCACGAGCCTCCCGTATGATTCGAGCTATATGGCATCCATGCATGTGCAGGGAAACCGTCGTCGCGCGCGCCTGTCCTCGCTCTCCATCGCGCTCCTGCCCGCGCTGATCGCCTGCGGCGACTCCGGCTCCGGGAGCGACTCCGACGCGGGCATCACGACCGCGAGCCAGACCTCGGGCCCGGCGCCCACGTCGTCGAGCGGCGAGCCCGTCGAGAGCTCGTCGTCGAGCACCGGCGCGCCCGAGACCACGGGCAGCCTCGAGCCCTGCGAGAGCTGCGCCGAGAATTACCTCTGCAAGTACGACGTCTGCATCCCCGACCTCGGGCCGTGCGAGTCCAACGGCGACTGCCCCGGGGACAGCTACTGCGACGACGGCACCTGCGTGCCCTACAACGTCCCCGAGGATCAGGGCCACGACCCCGAGTGCAAGAAAGACGACCTGCCCGACGGGATCAAGCCCGCGCTGCAGTGCAAGTGGACTGGCCCGGGCGGCGCGGACCCGACGAGCGCGTACACGCACATCTACTCGACGCCGATCGTCGCCAACCTCAACCTCCCGGGCGGCTCGCTCGCGTCGACGCCGTCGATCATCGTCACGACCTGGCGCGACAACGGCCCCATGGATCGCTACGGCATGCTGCGCGTGTTCGACGGGCGCACCTGCGAGGAGCAGCTGCGCGCGGGCGGCCCCGACCTGCCTGAGGCCGAGAAGCTCGCCGACTGGCCGACCTACGGCACGCAGTGGGCGGTCGCCGACCTCGATGACGACCTCCTCGACGGCGGTCACCCCGAGATCGTCGGGCTCCATCGAGTCGACCCCGACGACCCGCTCGCGCCCGCGAACCTCTACGCGTTCCGCATCGACTCCGACGGCGACACGCCGACGCTCACGCGCGCCTGGTACGGCCGCGACTGCATGACGGAGTCCCCGGTCGGCCTCGCCAGCGCGTACGCCAACCACGGCCCGAGCATCCTCGACCTCGACGACGACGGCGCGCCGGAGGTCATCATGGACCAGCTCGTGTTCGACGGCGACGGCTGCCTGCTCAACGACGAAGAGGACTTCTGGTACCTCGAGGCCGGCCTCGGGATGATGTCGGCGGTCGTCGACGTCGACCTCGACGGCGTGCCCGAGCTCGTGCGCCACGATCGGGTCGCGCGCTGGGACGCCCAGACCACCGAGTGGGTCAACGAGGAGTTCTGGGACCCGCCGCCCGGGCCCGCGCGCGCCGGGCACATCGGCGTCGCGAACCTCGGCCTCTACTCGCAGGTCGACGGCCTCGCCGCGGAGGACCTCCCCGAGGTCGTGCTGGTCTCGGCCTCGGTCCCCGACGCGAGCCAGGAGGACTCCGGCTCGGTGCGCGTGCAGACGATCACCGGCGACATCGTCTGGGGTCCGAAGCCGCTGTACGCGGGCGACAAGCCGTACGCCGGCCGCGGCGGACCGCCGACGATCAGCGACTTCGACGGCGACGGTCAGGTCGAGATCGCGACGGCGGGCGCCTACTACTTCGCCGTGTACGACCCCGACTGCGAGGCCGAGCCCGCGCCCGAGCGCCCGGGCGGCGCGTGCGAGCGCGCGCCCGAGATGGCCGACATGCCCGACGGCGTGCTCTGGGCCCAGCCCTCGCAGGACTTCTCGTCCAACATCACCGGCTCCTCGATCTTCGACTTCGACGGCGACGGCGCGGGCGAGGCCGTCTACCGCGACGAGTGCTACCTGCGCGTCTACGACGGCGCGTCCGGGGCGGTCGTGTTCAGCACGCCGGCGCTGAGCGGCACCGGCCTCGAGTACCCCGTGATCGCCGACGTCGACGGCGACTTCGCCACCGAGCTCGTCGTCGCGCGCGGCGCCGACATGGACGTCGACTGCCCGCTCGTCGACCCGCTGTTCCCGGGCTCCGGGCAGTTCGAGCCGGGCGCGACCGGCTTCATCGTGCTCCGTGATCCACAGGACCGATGGGCCATGTCACGCCCGGTCTGGAACCAGCACGCCTACTCGATCACGCACGTCACCGACGACGCGCGCTCGCCCAAGTCGAGCGAGGTCGCGGCGAACTGGCTGACCGAGGGGCTGAACAACTTCCGCCAGAACGTCCAGGGCGAGTTCGGCGTGCTCGCGCTCGCCGACATCACCGTCGAGCTCGTGCCCGACGAGGAGCTGTGCCCGCCGCTCTCCGGTGAGCACGTCATCACCGCGAAGGTCTGCAACCGCGGGACCGCGCCGGCCGGCCCGGGGATCGGCGTCGAGATCCTGCAGACGGAGAACAAGGACGACCCCTACTACACGGGCGACGTCGTGTGCACGACCCAGACGACGCAGGCGCTGCCGCCCGACACCTGCGAGCAGGTCTCCTGCGCCGGCGAGTTCGGCGGCGGCGGCAACATCCACGTCAAGGTCGACCCCGACGACGAGCTCGCGGACTGCCACCCCGACAACAACGTCGGCGCGGGCGCGCTGACGATCTGCCCCAAGCAGTGACGAGAAGTACATCATGAACCAATGGACAGCTATTCTCCCCCTCGCGCTCTCCCTCTCGCTGTTCGCCTGTGACAGCGGGAGCGCCCCGGCGGCGCCGGCCAAACCTGCGGAGGCGGCCCCGGCCAAGCCCGCCGACGCCGCGCCCGCCAAGCCCGCCGACGCCGCGCCCGCCACGCCCGCCGACGAGACCAAGGAGGCCCTCGACGAGGCGGACGCCGCGCTGAAGGCCGCGGGCGAGCTCGGCCAGCTCGACAGCCTCAAGGCGCTCGGCGACGCGAAGGGCCTCAGCGACGTGGACGGCGACGACGACCTGAGCTGCTCCAAGGGCTCCTGCGTGCAGCAGCTGGCGGATCGCGACGCCAGCTGCTCGGGCGGCGGCTGCACCCAGACCTGCGCCGAGGGCACCTGCGACATCTCGTGTTCGGGCGGCGGCTGCACCCAGACCTGCGCCAAGGGCACCACGTGCAAGATCACCTGCACCGGCGACGGCTGCACCCAGGCCTGCGACGAGGCGAGCAGCTGCGACAAGCGTTAACCCGCGCCGCTCACGGCAGCGCGAGCTGGGCCTGGCCGTCGATCGCGGAGAGGAAGAAGCCGACCGCGAGCTCGCGCGGCGTCGGCTGGTTCCCCAGCGTGTGGTGCCCGTACAGCGGGTCGAGGTAGGTCGCCACGGTGTGCGGCGCGTCGTCGTAGCCGACCCGGTTGCCCGCGATCGGGAGCGCCTCGGGCTCGCGCGCCCACACGCCGTGGGGATCGACCTCCCAGCCCGCGGGCTCGATCGGCGCCGCGTCGCCGGCGATCGTCAGGTACGACATGCCGATGGGGTGCGTGGTCACGTCGTTGTAGCCGTTGATGATGAACACGTTCGCGCCGCGCGGGCGCTCGGGCGTCCCGCCCCACTGCAGCGCGTAGTTGTGCGGCTCGACCGCGTCGGCGCCCATCTGCGCGACCTGGACCGCGGGGTGAAAGCGATCGAAGTCGCGATCGACGCCGAGCACCGCCTTGAGCATGCCCTGGATGTCGTAGTCCATGCGCTCGACGATCGTGATCGAGAGGTAGCTGGCGGCGCCGTTGATCACGTAGGCCGCGAAGTCGCGCTCGACCGCCGCCAGGATCGCGCCGGGGATGGTCCCCTGCGAGTGGCCGCCGTAGACGACGCGGTCCGTGTCGAGCTCCTTGAGGCCCTTGAGCCCCTCGAGCGTCGGCAGCACGTCCTTGATCAGGCGCAGCGCGTAGATGACCTCGGCGGCCTGCTGCCGCAGGGTCGTGCGCCCGGCCTCGGCGTTGAGGTAGTTGTACGTGCTGATCTCGGGATCAGAGCCGGGCGTCGCGCGGGAGCCGTGGAACTGCGGCATGAACGCGAGCACCGCGAAGCCCTCCTCGAGGAAGCGCAGGTTGGGATCGTCGCCGGCGTGACCCCACTCGGACCAGCCCGTGCCGTCCTGCCAGAGGACGACGGGGTGCGGCGGCGGCGTGTTCGGCAGCTGGATCACGAACGGCGCGGACTCCCAGCGCTGGATGATCGGGTCGCCCTCGGGCGTGTACTCGAAGCCGCCGCCGGTGACGTAGGGCGACTTGCCGCGCATGAAGATCGGCAGGTCGACGCGCCCCTCGAGCGCGGCGTAGCCGGCGTACTCGGTCACCCACGACTCGGTCACGACGGGCGCGGGGACGCGCGCCGGGTCGCGCACGAACTCGCGAAGCACGCGCATCTCGCCGACGGGATCCTGGGTCGTGAACACGGTGGCGACCGCGACGTCGTCGGCCGCGAGCCCGCCCGCGCCCTGCTCCAGGCACGCGCGCAGCGGCGCGTAGACCTCGTTGGCGCGCGCGTCCGAGTGTGTCCCATCGAGCAGCTCGTCCATCGCGGCCGGTCGCGCGAGCTCGAAGCCGACGGGCGCCCCGAAGCCGCGCAGGACCACGAGCGCGTAGGTCGTCAGCGGCCGCAGCGCGAAGCCCTCGACCGGCGTCACCTCGAGCAGCGGCGGCGACGCGAAGGCGTCGCCGACCGCGTCGATCTGCGCGAGCACGGGCGTGCGCGCGCCGCAGCCGGGGCCGAGCTCGATCAGCTGGATCGCGGCGTCGGGCGCCAGCGTCTCCGCTGGCTCGATCGACCCGGTCGCGCCCGGGCCAGGGTCGCGATCGAGCTGGATGTAGACCACCGGCGACGTCGAGAAGCCGACGAGCGTGTGCTCGAGCGCCGCGCGGACCTGCTCGACGAAGTAGTGCTCGGCGCCCGGGAAGTCGTGGAGGTCGACGGTGCCGTCCTCGAGCAGGCGCAGATCCGAGGGCCACGGCGCGCGGAAGAAGTCGGCGTCCGCGGGCGCGAGCTCGAAGCGCGCCGACAACGGCTGCAGCGCGTCGTCGTCGTCATCGTCGTCGCCCCCCGTGGTCTCGGTCTCGAGCTCGCAGGCGGCGTCACCCGGCTCGCACTCGTCGTCGAGCTCGAGCTCGAGGAATTCGCCGGAGCGACACGCGCCCGCGAGCGCGGCGAGCAAGACCAGCGACGCCCCGCGCGAGAACGCGCGCGCGACCGCGGCCTCGCTCGCTCTCGTGAAGGAACCTCGCGGCACGGCGGTGATTGTCGCAGGTGTCGCGCGCGCTGTCCGGCGCAAGCTTCTCCCCCGCAGTGGAACGCGCCGGGGCCCCGCGCGTGACACGGTTCATGACGCGGAGGACATCTGGACCGGGGCGCGGCGGGTGAGCGCGCGCGCGCGCGCACGAGGGGCGCGAGGGCTTCGCGCGGCGTTGCTAGGATACCGCGACGTGTCGAGCCCTCACCCGAACGCCGACGTGGCGACGCCGCGCGCCGCCGATCCGGCGGCGCGCTCGTGGGGCGTCGAGGTGACGCAGCGCGCCGGCGCCTCCGGGGACGGGGGCGAGCGCGCCGAGGACGGGGCCGAGCGCCGCGCGGACGAGGCGCTCGCGATCGACGCGACCCTGCACGCCCCGCCCCGCGACGAGACCGGCCCGCGGCCCGGCGACGCGAGCGACGACGCGGCGCGCTCCGGCTCGGCCCCCACGACCGAGAACCCGCTGCGCGGCGCGCCCCGGACCGTCGGTCGCTACGTCGTGTTCTCGCGCCTCGGCGAGGGCGGCATGGGGGTCGTCTACGCCGCCTATGATCCGAAGCTCGACCGCAAGGTCGCGGTCAAGCTCGTGCGCCCGGGCCCCAGCGGCTCCTCGGCGAGCGACGACCCCACGCGCCGGCTCGAGCAGGAGGCGCGCGCGCTCGCCAAGCTGTCCCACAACAACATCGTCAGGGTCTACGAGGTCGGCACGTTCCGCGACCAGGTGTTCGTCGCCATGGAGTTCGTCGACGGCGTCACGCTGCGCGAGTGGCAGTTCAAGCGCGCCGCGACCTGGCGCGACGTGCTGCCGAAGTACGTCGCCGCCGGCCGCGGCCTCGCGGCGGCGCACAGGGCGGGGATCGTCCACCGCGACTTCAAGCCCGACAACGTGCTCGTCAGCGCCGAGGGCGAGGTCCGCGTGCTCGACTTCGGGCTCGCGGCGCGACGCGGCGGCCGCTCGCGCGCCGCCGGCGACGCGTGGTCGGCCAGCGCCGTGTTCGACATCAGCGGCGACGAGCAGACGATGCACGCGCCCGCCGACCGCACGTACAAGACGCAGGCGGGCGCGCTGGTCGGCACGCCCGCGTACATGTCCCCAGAGCAATATTTGGGCGCGCGCGTCGAGGCGACCAGCGATCAGTTCTCGTTCTGCGTCGCGCTCTACGAGGCGCTCTACGGCCAGCGCCCGTTCGTGGGCGAGAGCCTCGCGGTGCTCGCGTCGAACATCGTCGACGGCGCGCTCGCGGAGACGCCCGCGTTCGTCAAGGTCCCGCAGTGGCTGCGCCGCGTGCTGCTGCGCGGTCTCAGCCGCGCGCCGTCCGATCGCTTCCCCGACATGGACGCGCTGCTGCGGGCGCTCGAGCACGACCCGCGCGCGCTGCTCCGTCGCGCGCTCGTCGTGCTCGCGGCGCTCGGGCTGATCGCGGCGGGCTACCTCGCCTGGCAGTCGGCCGACCGCGAGCGCGAGCGCAGCGACGAGGGCGCCCGGCTGCGCGCGGAGTTCGACCAGGCCCGCGTGCGCGCGGCCGAGGCCGAGCTCCAGGACCTGCGCGCGCGGACGCTGAGCGAGCGCTGGGACGACCTCGTCCTCGCGCACGCGCGCGAGCAGCTCGATCGCCGCCCGGAGGACGCGCTCGCGGCCCTCAAGCACCTCACGCCCGGCAACACGCGCTGGCTCCCCGCCGCGCGCGCGCTGGCCGGCGACGCGCTGCGGCGCGGGATCCCGGCGCGCCGCCTCGCGCTCGCCGGCCCCGCCCGCGCGCTCGCGTTCTCACCCGACGGCGGCGCGCTCGCCATCGCGGGTCCCGAGGGACAGATCGACGTCCTCCAGACCGAGCTCGCGACGCCGCCTGTCGCCGGCCCGCGCCTCGACGTCCCGCTGCACGCGCTCGCGCTCACGCAGGGCGACGAGTTTCCCCGGCCCCGCCGTCAGCGCGCCGCTCGTCGACGGCGCGCCGCTGCTGCTGGCGGCCGCGCGCGACGACGGCGCGATCCAGCTCTGGTCCCTCGCCAGCGGCGGGCGCGCGCGCTCGTCGGTCACGCGGGGCCCGCCCGCGCGCTCGACTTCGGCCCCGACGGGCGCGTGCTGGCGAGCGCCGGCGACGACGGCGTCGTGCGCCTGTGGAACATGTCCGATGGGTCATCCACGAACCTCACCGACCACGAGGGCCCCGTGCTCGCGCTGCGCTGGTCGCCAGACGGCGAGACGCTCGCGTCGGCGGGCGCCGACGGCAGCGTGATCCTCTGGTCGCCCGCGCGCGCGACCCACGTCGAGCTGCGCGAGCATCGAAAGCCAGTCCGCGAGCTCGCCTTCGTCGGCGACGGGGCGCTGCTCTCGCTCGACGCCGCCGGCCACGTGTTCGAGTGGAACCTCGCCACGCGCCGCGGCGCCGAGCGCCACGACCTCGCGGGCGCGCGCGGGCTGCACGTCGCGCGCGGGGGCGACACGCGCCTCACGGTCGCCCGCGACGACGCGCGCGTGCTGCAGTTCCCCGCGCGCTCCTCGAGCCGCGCGCTCCTCGGTGACCCCGCGCGGCTCTCGGCGGCGGCGCTCTCGCGCGGCGGCGAGTGGGCCGCGCTCGCCACGAGCGCCGGCGAGCTCGAGCTGTGGTCGGCGTCCGAGGAGACCGCAGAGCTGCTGTTCTCGCCGGACATCATGATCGACCGCCTCGCGTTCGCGCCCGACGGCGACGCGCTAGCGACGAGCAACCGCGCCGGCGCGCTGACGCTGTGGTCGCTCACCGGGGGCGAGCACCAGCCGCTCACGCAGGGCGGCCCCCACCACGCGCAGCTCGAGTTCTCCCCCGACGGGCGCTGGCTCGCCGCGCTGAGCGACGCGCACGAGCTCGACCGCTGGCCGCGCGCGCCCGACGGCGTCGCGGGCCCGCGACGACGCTGGCTCGAGCAGGGCGAGCGCTTCGCCTCGGGGCCGCTGACGTGGGCGCCGGACAGCGAGAGCGTCGCGCTCGACCACTGCGACACCATGTGCGTGATCGAGCGCGTGTTCGTCGACGACCGGCCGCCGATCCGGTTCCCGCGGCCCTGCTTCGGCCCGCCGACGACGCTGCGCTTCTCGGGCGACGGGCGCCGGCTCGTCGGCGACAGCCCGCGCGACGAGGCCCCCTTCGTCTGGGACTTCGAACAGGCGCGCGCGCTCACGGCCCGCTGGCGCCCCGAGTTCGACGCGGACGCGCGCCGGCTCGCGATCGCGTTCGTCGACGCCGGCGCGCAGCTGCGGATCGCGACCGCGCGCGAGCAGGCCGCCGGTGAGACGCTGCGCGTCTGGAGCTGGAACCTCGAGACAGGTCGAACGCACCTGCTGTTCGAGGAGCGCGCGCTCCGGCACGTCTCGGCCAGCCCGAACGCGCCGACGCTGCTGCTGCGGACCGGCGAGCTGCGCAACCTGCTGTGGAGCCTCGACGACGATCGCCTGCACGTGCTCCCGACCATCGAGGGCGGGATCGTCGACTTCCTCACCGACCTCGACCGCAGCCACGCGCTCATCCGGGCGCGCGGCCCCGACAGCGAGCGCGCCGACATCCACCGCCTGCTCGAGCTCGAGACGGGGGTCGAGCGCGACCTCCCGCCGCTGCACGAGCCGATCGCGTTCTCGCCGGACCGCTCGCTGGCGGACGCGCTGCCGCGCGCCGGCGTCCGCCTGTGGCGGAGCGCCGGCCCCGAGGACCCCGCGCGCTTCCAGGAGTGGCTCGCGGAGGTCACGACCCGCGAGCTCGAGCGCGCCGCGATCCCGTGACCGCGGGCGCGGGCGACCCGTGGTCACGCGCGGCGGGCTCGCGCCGCGGCGCCGCGCGAGCTAGTCGAGCGGGTTGATCGGGTCGACGACGAGCCCGCCGGGGTAGGCGTAGCTGGCGGCCGCGCCCGTGCCCGAGACGATGATCCCGAACTTCTCGTCGCTCGTCGCCTCGTTCGCGCCGACGCTGCAGTTGCCGTCGTTGTGCATGTCGATCGTCGCCACGTCGTAGCCGCTGTTGCCGATCGGCGTCCACATGTTCTCCGGGACGACGCCGAGGCAGCCGACCTCGATCGCCGCGCCCGTCGGGCGGATCAGCTTGGCGTAGTCGTCGGCGTAGGACTCGTCGTTGAGGAACACGTAGTCGGTGCGGAACTGCTCGACCGGCACCATCTGGACCATGTAGGGGTCGCCCTCGTTGCCGACGAACAGGTCGCCGCCCGTCATGTAGCCGGCGACGAGCACCGGGTCGGTCGCGTCGACGTGGAAGTCGAACTCCGACTCGAACTGGATGACCTCGCCGGCGTCGATGTTGACGCTCGCGCCGATCTCGATCGTCGGCGTGAAGTTGACGGTCGTGCCGTCCTTCGAGCCGATGATGCGCCAGACCATGCGGTCCTTGTCGGGCGCGCCCTGCTGGTTCGCCGGGGTGCGGATCGGGTTACGCGCGGCGATGTACTCGGTGCCCCAGGCCTCGAGCGGCAGCACCTGCTCCTCGAGGTGGTCGCACCAGGCGTAGGGCGGCCAGTCGGGGATGTACGCGCACTTGTGGCCGCCGAAGACGTAGGCGGGCTTGTTGGTCTCGACGATCGAGCCGGACAGGTCGGAGCCCTCGGGCACCATCACCTGGATGTAGTCGTAGCGGTCGATGTTGAGGATCGTGAACGCGGCGGGGTTCATCGCCGGCGTGTCGGGCGAGGCCGCGACCGGGATCGACGGCTTGACCTTCACCTGCGTGTTGTCCTCGGTCGCCGCGATGACGAGGTACGAGCCGGGGATGTTGCCGGCGCCGTTGTGCCACGCGACGTTGATGTAGTCGTTGGCGACCGCGTGCGTCGGCAGCAGCAGCGAGGCCTCGCCGGTGTAGGCCGACTGCCCGCCGATCGGGTTCCACTGCGTGGCGACGACCGGGAGGTTCGACGCGATGCGGAACGCCCGCCCGTAGTTGATGCCCGTGTTCGAGAGCCCGGCGTCCGTCTGGTAGTAGCCGACGAAGGCGCCGTGCTGCCCGGCGAGCGGGTAGCGCTTGACCTGGCGCGGCTGGATCGTGTCCGAGATCAGCAGCTGCTCCTGGCCGTTGTTGTTGCCGTCGTAGATCGAGATGTCGACCGCGTAGTTCGTGCTCGGGTTGCCGATCGCGACGGCCATCGCGTAGTTGGCCTGGTTCGGCGTGAGGTTCGGCAGGTCGACCGCGAAGAACTCGCAGCCCTCGCTCGAGTTCGTGTTCTTCACCAGGTCGCACGCCGGGATGCACTCGCCGACGTCGCACAGCTCCCCGAACGCGCAGTCGACCGACGGCTCGTAGTCGGTGCCGTCGGCGTTGCACACCTGATAGGCCTCGTTGCCGTCGCAGATCTTCGCGCCTGGATCGCAGAACTTATCGATGCACTGATCGTTCGCGCAGATCTGGTTGAGCCCGCACGCGGTCGGCTCGTACGCGCTGCACTCCGCGTTGCAGACCTCGATGGTGTCCGCGTCGACGCACGAGCCGCTCGCGCCGGGGTCACACACGCACGCCGCGCACATGCCGTTGCCCGTGTCGCAGAACTGATCGGCCTCGCAGGGGGTGTCGCTCCACTGCCCGTCGACGCAGGTCTGGTGCCCGCCGTCGCCGCACACCTCCTCGCCGTCGTCGCAGACCGGCGCCGGCCCGGTGCTCGTGCTCGTGAGCGCCTCGGTCGTCGAGCTCGAGGCCTCGCTGTCAGAGCCGCCCGGCCCCTGCGTCGTCGGCTCGCCCGTCGTCGACCCCGTCCCGGGTCCGCCCGTCGTCGAGGTCGTCGGGTCCGCGGTCGGGTCCTCGGTCGTGTCCGAGGTCCCGGAATCCGAATCACCGCAGGCGGTCAGCCCGAGGCTGAAGCACGCGCCCAATGCCAACGCCAGTGAAAATGAGGATCTCGTAGTCTCGTAGGCCATATCACCATGGTGCAGGCTTCGATCGGCGAAGACAAGTGTTTGCCCGCGGCGAACCGTTCGGGCCCGTTGGCACGCCGGTCGACGAGTCCGCGCGCGCGCCATGAAGTCGAACGAGACGCCGCTCTCCTGGCGTCTCCGCCAGATCTAGCCGCCGGCGGCGTCGGCCCCGACCCGCCTCGCCGTGGCCCGCCGCACGCTCCTCGGCGACGCGCTTCATGGGCCCAATCGCGTGCGCGCGGCGCGACGCGCTTCGAACGATCTGGCTCCTAAGACATGCTCGAAAAGGCTCTAGACGGCCGCTGCCGCGGTTTATTCACGACATTCGCGAGCGCGCCGTACGAGCGCGCCGCCCCGCCCCGCCCCGCCTGTTCGTATCCGCTCACGGGCCGCTGTACATGCACGGCTCTTTCGACATGTCTGATCGATCGCTCGCGAGCTCGCCGCGCCTGCGCAAGCTCACGACGCGCGCGCGTCGCGACGCGACGCGCGAGCCCTCGAGCCGCGCGCCGCTGCGTGTAGGTACACTCACGCCCGCTCGCGCCGCGAGGCGTGGACGAGGATCCGCCGCCCCACCACAATCGCCCCGCTCGCGCCCGCGCGGCGGCGCAGAGAGGGCGGAGGCGCATGAGACTGGGCATCGACTTCGGGACGACACGCACGGTGGTCAGCGCCGCGCTCGACGGGCGCTACCCCGTCGCGAGCTTCGAGCTCGCCGACGGCTACCGCGACTACCTGCGCGGCCTCGCGGTGCAGACCGGCGACGCGCTGCACTTCGGAGACGAGGCCGCCGCGCTGCTCGCCGACGGGGCCGCGGGGATCACGGGCGTCGTCCGCTCGGTCAAGCGAGCGATCACCGGCCTCGCGCCCGACGACCGGGTCGACGCGCTGGCGGGGCGACCGGTCGACGCGCTCGAGCTGGCCGCGGCCTACCTCGCGTGGCTGCGCGACGCGATCCGCACGCGCAGCAACCTCGAGGTCGCCCCAAACGAGCCGCTCGAGGTGACGATCGCGGTCCCGGCGGGCGCCGGCTCGCGCCAGCGCTTCCTGACCCTCGAGGCGTTCACGCGCGCGGGCTTCGAAGTCGCCGGGCTCGTCAACGAGCCGACCGCCGCCGCGGTCGAGTACGCGCATCGCCACCTCAAGGGCGTCGGCAAGCGCAGCCCGAAGCGCTACGTCGTCATCTACGACCTCGGCGGCGGCACCTTCGACACGGCCGCGGTCTCGCTCGAGGGGGCGCGACGCTTTCAGCTCCTCCACAGCGACGGCGTGCCGGCGCTCGGCGGCGAGGACTTCGACGCGCGCCTGCTCGAGCTCGCGCTCGACCAGCTCGGCGTGCGCCCGGAGTCGCTCGCGCCCGCGACCCTCGTCGCGCTGCTCGAGCGGTGCCGCGAGGCCAAGGAGACGCTGTCGCCGGCGAGCCGCCGGGTGCTCGTCGACACCTCGCCGCACCTCGACGGGCTCGTCGACGCGCCGGGCTCGGCGGTCCTGGACACGCGCGAGCTCTACCGCGCGTGCGCGGAGCTGATCGAGCGCACGCTCGCCCCGGTCGCGCGGCTGTTCGCGAGCCTCGAGGCCCACGGGATCGACCCCGACAACGCGCGCGAGCTCGGCGGCCTGTACCTCGTCGGCGGCGCGACCTCGTTCCCCGCCGTCGCCCGCGCGCTGCGTAAACGCTACGGCCGCAAGATCCTGCTCGCGCCGCAGCCCCACGCCGCGACCGCGGTCGGCCTCGCCGTCGCCGGGGACCCCGACGCCGGCGTGCTCGTGCGCGAAGCCGCGACCCGCTACTTCGGCGTGTGGCGCGAGGCGGCCGGCGGGCGCGAGATCGTCTTCGACCCGATCTTCTCGCGCGACGCGATCCCGGACGACGACGCGCGCGTCGCCGAGCGCCACTACGCGCCGGCCCACGCGGTCGGGCACCTCCGCTTCCTCGAGTGCAGCGCGCTCGGCCCCGGCGGGCGACCCGAGGGGGAGCTGACCCCGTGGCCCACGGTCCTGTTCCCCTACGACCCGATCCTGGTCGACCACCCGGACCTCGGCGCCTGCCCGGTCTCGCGCCGCTCCGACGCCCCCCGCGATCACGTCATCGAGACCTACACCTACGCGCAGGACGGGACGATCGCGCTGCAGATCGAGAACGCGACCCGCGGCTATCGCCAGCGCTTCGTGCTCGGCGCGCGCGGGCGCGTCGCCTGATCAAGCTGACCGATAGAACATGTTATTTCCAGCGACGCGTCGCCGCGTCGCCGCGGCGCCGCGGTAAGGGGCTGGCCCGACGCGCTCCGAGCGATCCGGCGGCGGCGGAGATCCGCGGTCTGGGTCCTCACGCGCGCACAGATCGCGTCGTGAGCGTCGGCGAGCCGACAGAACGCGGTTGGACGGGCTCAGCGCGACACCACGGACGCGGCGTCGTCTCGATTCATGGCGACGCGTGGATTGAATTGTGCGGAAAAAACCGCGCCCGCGCGCGGCGCTCCGGCGGAGCGTGCTATAGAGGTCGCGGTTTATGGCCGCGCTCGCCCAGCGACCAGACCCGACACCGCGCCTCTCCGCGCGCGCTCGGCTGCAGCGGATGTTCACCCGTCTGGCGTGCCTCCTGGTCCTCGTGATCGGGGCGCTCGCCGCGACCGGCACGAGCTTTCTCGAGAGCGAGCGCGAGACCGACTTCGTGGCCGAGGGCGGCGAGGACGGCGAGTGGAGCGAGTCGACGGACGACGACGCTCGCTCGACGCGTCACGCCGACCTCTCGGCGCCGCCCTGCGAGCGCGGCGTCACGCGACGACGCGTCGATCTGCGCGCCGCGATCCGCCTCCACACCCCGCCGACGCGACGCTGGATCCTGCCCCGGCGAGTGCCGCCTGACGAAGACGACGGCGACGGGCACGCCTGAGCTCGCGCGACGTGATCGGCCCCTGCGGGCCGTCGCGCCGCCGAGCTCCGCGCGCCCTCGACCACAACTCGTCACCCGTCAACTGGTTCCTCGCTGGATATGAGCTCCATTCCTGATCCGTCCCCACCCCCCAACGCCTCCTCCGTGTTTCAGACCGGCACGTTCCCGCCGGTCACGCCCCGCAGCGTCACCCGCGACCTGATCGCCGGCCTCGTCGTGTTCCTCGTCGCGCTGCCGCTGTGCCTCGGCATCGCGCTGGCCTCGGGCGCGCCGCTGTTCTCGGGCCTGATCAGCGGCATCGTCGGCGGCATCGTCATTGGTTCGCTGAGCGGCTCGCACACCAGCGTCAGCGGCCCCGCGGCCGGCCTCGCGGCGGTCGTGCTCGCCCAGATCGCGACGCTCGGCAGCTTCGAAGCGTTCCTGCTCGCGGTCGCGATCGCGGGCCTGATGCAGATCGGGCTCGGCCTCGCCCGCGCCGGCGCGCTCTCGGCGTTCGTGCCGACCAACGTGATCAAGGGCCTGCTCGCGGCGATCGGCGTGATCCTGATCCTCAAGCAGATCCCCCACGTGTTCGGGCACGACACCGACCCCGAGGGCGAGATGTCGTTCTCGCAGCCTGACCATGAGAACACCTTCTCGGAGCTGCTCGCGCTGCTCGGCGACCTCCACATGGGCGCGGCCGTCATCGGGCTGCTCTCGCTCGCGCTGCTCGTGCTGTGGAGCCGCGTCGGCCCGCTCAAGCGCTCGGGCATCCCGGCGCCGCTCGCCGTGGTCGGCCTCGGCCTCGGCCTCGGCGCGGCCTTCGACGGCCTCGGCGCGCCGTGGGCGATCGAGGCGAGCCACCTGGTCCAGGTCCCCGTCGCCGCGAGCCTCACGGAGTTCCTCAGCTTCGTGCGCTTCCCCGACTGGTCGCAGTGGTCCAACCCGCAGGTCTACACCGCGGCGGTGACGATCGCGATCGTCGCGTCGCTCGAGACGCTGCTCAACCTCGAGGCGGTCGACAAGCTCGACCCCGAGCAGCGCTCCTCGCCGCCCAACCGCGAGCTGCTCGCCCAGGGCGTGGGCAACTTCGTCGCCGGGCTGATCGGCGGCATGCCCGTGACCTCGGTCATCATCCGCGGCTCGGTGAACGTCCACGCCGGCGCCAAGACCAAGATCTCGGCGGTCTTCCACGGCGTCCTGCTGCTGCTGATGGTCGCGCTGCTGCCGACCTTCCTCAACCGCATCCCGCTCTCGTGCCTGGCCGCGATCCTGCTCGTCACCGGCTTCCGCCTCGCCAGCCCGACGCTGATCCGCAAGATGTACCGCGCGGGCCGAGAGCAGTTCATCCCGTTCTCGGCCACGGTGCTCGCCATCGTGTTCACGGATCTGCTCATCGGCCTCGGCATCGGCATGGCCGTCGCGCTCGGCTTCATCCTGCGCCGGCAGGGCCGCCGACCGCTGCGGCGGATCAGCGAGAAGCACCTCGGCGGCGAGATCCTGCACATCGAGCTGCCCGACCAGGTCAGCTTCCTCAACCAGTCGGCGCTCGATCGCGTGCTCGAGAAGATCCCGCGCGGCAGCCACGTGCTGATCGACGCCGGGCACACCGAGTACATCGACCCCGACGTGCTCGAGCTGCTCCAGGACTACCGCGACGAGCGAGCGCCCGCGCGCCACGTGAAGGTCTCGATGGTCGGCTTCCAGGGCGACTACGACATCCAGGACGAGGTGCAGTTCGTCGACTACTCGACGCGCGAGCTGCAGGAGCAGGTGACGCCGGCGCAGGTCGTCGAGATCCTGCGCAAGGGCAACGAGCGCTTCGCCGCCGGGCAGCAGCTCAACCGCGACCTCGCGCGCCAGGTCAACGTCAACATCGAGAGCCAGTACCCGCTGGCCGCGGTGCTCAGCTGCATCGACTCGCGCACCCCCGCGGAGCTGCTGTTCGACATGGGCGTCGGCGACATCTTCAGCGTGCGCGTCGCCGGCAACGTGCTCAGCCCCGGGGCGCTCGGCAGCCTCGAGTACGGCTGCGCGATCGCGGGCTCGCGGCTCATCGTCGTCCTCGGCCACACGCGCTGCGGCGCGGTCATGAGCGCGCTCGAGCGCGCCGTCGCGCCGAGCACGGAGCTCGAGCGCAGCTGCGCGCACCTCGACGCGATCCTCGACGAGCTCGCGCGCTCGGCCGACGCCGACGCGCTGCGCGGGTTCGCCGGGCTGCCGCGCGAGCGCAAGGCGGCGCTCGTGCGCGAGACCTCGCGCCGCAACGTGCTCTCGGTCGTGGACAGGCTGCTGGCGAGCAGCGCGGCGCTCAAGCGCCTGGTCGACGAGGGCCGCATCGGCATCGTCGGGGTGCTCTACGACGTCGAGCACCGGACCATGGAGTTCATGATCGACGACGCCGTGGGCCTGACGCCGCCCCCCGGCATGGCGCTTTGAACATCCCCTCGGCGGCGGCGCGGTCCTGCGGTAGAGCTCGCCCGTGCTCCGCGTCGCCGTCGCCCAGACCACCCCGATCGCCGGCGACATCGCCGGGAACCTCCGACAGCACCTCGCGCTCGCCGAAGCGGCCGCGCGCGCGCGCGTGCGGCTGCTGGCGTTCCCAGAGCTGTCGCTGACCGGCTACGAGCTGCCGCGCGCGCGCGCGCTCGCGTTCACCCTTGACGACCCGCGCCTCGAGCCGCTCCGCGAGCTCGCGCGGACGCGTCGCCTCACCTTGGTCGTCGGCGCGCCGGTGCGGCTCGGCCCGCGGCTGCACATCGGCGCGCTGATCGTCGCGCCGGACGGCGCGCTCGACGTCTACACGAAGCGTCACCTCGGGGCGTTCACGGCGAGCGCGGCGCCAGACGGTGTGGTCCCGCCGCCCGAGCCGAGCGTGTTCGCCCCCGGGGATCGCGACCCGCTCATCGAGCTCGCGGGACACCGCGCCGCCGTGGCGATCTGCGCCGACCTCGGGCGCCCGTCGCACGCCGAGGCCGCGGCGGCCCGCGGCGCCGACCTCTACCTCGCCTGCGCCTTCGTCATCCCTGCGGACCACGAGCGCGAGCGCGAGCGCCTGCGCGAGCGAGCGACGCGACACGGGATGCTCGTCGCGTTCGCCAACTTCGGCGGCCCGTCCGGCGGGCTGCCGTCCGCGGGCGCGAGCGAGATCTGGTCCCCGGCGGGCGCGCTGCTCGGGCGCCTCGGCGAGGCCGGCGCGGGCCTCGTCATCGCCGAGGCCGGCGGCGACGGGTGGCGCGGCGTCGCGGTCGAATGAGCGCGACGGCCGGCCCGGCGCCCGCGTCTGCGGGTTTGCCCGCGCCGGGCGAGTTCCGCATGATGGTCGACGTGATCTGGCCCTACGAACATACATCCAGTGACGCCGCGACCGCGCGCCCACGCCCCGCCCACGCGCTCCTCGGCCTCGCCGCGCTCGCGCTGCTGTCGTGCGGCGACAGCGAGGGGGCTGAGACCGCGAGCGACACGAACGACGCGAGCGCCGGCCCGACGAGCGACGCGAGCGCGACCGGCACGAGCGACGACGCGAGCGTGACCGACAGCTCCGCGTCGAGCGGCGGCGAGACCGGCAGCTCAAGCGGCGACGGCGACGGCGACGGCGACGGCGACGGCGACGGCGACGGCGACGGCGACGGCGACGGCGACGGCGACGGCGACGGCGACGGCGACGGCGACGGCGACGGCGACGGCGACGGCGACGGCGACGGCGACGGCGACGGCGACGGTGACGGCGACGAGCCGTTTCTGTGGAACACGCCGAACCTCTGGTACTCGGTCGAGGACAAGCTCATCTACGTCGCGCTGAACGAGGACGACGGCACCGTCGACCAGATCGTCACGAGCACGATCCTCACGCCGCTGATCGAGGGCTTCAACAGCATCACGATGCTCGAGGACGGCTCGCTGCTCGGCGCGCGGATGGCGATCACCGAGGACAGCACCGAGATCTTCCACATCCCCGAGCCGCCGCTCGTCGCCGCCGAGATCACCGTGGAGATCATCGGCGTCGTCCCCGACAACCTCGCGATCGAGGCGCTCTACACCGACTGCGACGGCCGCGTGTACCTGATGGACACGGGCGCCAACGGCAGCGACCCCATCGGCAACCGGCTGATCCGCTTCACGGGCGACTACCTGCAGGGCGATCTCAACTACGAGGTCATCACCGATCTGCAGAACGCGTCGGTCGCCGACATCGACGACATGGCGCCGGGGCTCAACCAGCAGGGCGAGATCACCGACGGCACCGGCTTCGCGATCGACTCGGGCGAGGTCTACGACTTCGACTACACGACCGGCACCGGCGTGCTCCTCGGCGCGGGCGGCACCTGGGGGATCCACACCCTCGGCGGCCCGCTGTTCACGGACGACGCGGCGCGGCTGTACCTGTTCACGCTCAACGCCGAGCTGCTCGAGGCGGATCCTGTCGACCTCGCGCTCTCGGACGTGCTCGCGGTCGGCCCCGACGTCGTCGGCGACAAGCCGAAGGGCTGGAGCGGGATCACCGGGCCGCTGACCGACTGCATCTCGACGATCGACTAGACGGGACGAGCGCGCGCGCTCGTCAGCGCGCGCAGGTCAGGTGACGCCCGCCGTCGATCGGGATCGTCACGCCCGTGATCCACGACGCGCGCGCGGAGGCGAGGAACGCGATCAGCTCGGCGACCTCGCGCGGCTGGCCGACGCGCCCGAGCGGGTGCGTGGTCTCGGAGTGCTTTAAAAACCCCGCGTAGCGCTCGTCGTCGTAGCCGCTGCGGCGGTGCAGCTCGCTGACGACGACGCCGGGGTTGACCGCGTTGACGCGCACGCCGTGGGGCGCGAGCTCGAGCGCGGCGCAGCCGGTGAACTGATCGAGCGCGGCCTTGCTCGAGCAGTACGAGAGCACGCCGGGGAACGCCCGCAGCCCGCAGACGCTCGAGACGTTGACCACGGCGCCGCGCGACTCGATCAGCGCCGGCGTCAGCAGCTGCGTCAGGTGGAACACGGCCTCGACGTTGAGCGCGAACATCGCCCGCCAGTCCTCGAGGCGAGTGTCGTCGACGCGCCCGGCGGCGATGATGCCGGCGGCGTTGACGAGCACGTCGACGCGCCCGAACTCGCCGAGGACGCGCCGCGCGACGCGGCGCGAGCTGTCTCATCAGTCACGTCCGCCGGGAGCGCGAGCGCGCGCCGCCGCGCTCGGCGATCGAGGCCGACAGCCGCTCGAGCCGCGCACGATCGCGGGCCACGAGCGCGAGCGCGGCGCCGCGCTCGGCGAGCAGCGCCGCCGTGGCGCGCCCGATCCCGCTCGACGCCCCCGTGACGATCGCGACCTTGTCCTGAAACCCGAGGGTGTCCGAAGCCGGCTGATTCATGGTCGCGGAGTGTACCGCGCCCGGCGCCCGTGTATGCTGGACGTCGATGCGACGCGACGCGCCCCCGTCGACCTCCGCGCCGCCGGTCGGCGCCCCCTCGCTCCTGCGCGCGACGCTCTACGCCGTCCTGCGCGCGCGCGTCCTCGTGCTGCTGTGGGCCTTCGCGGCATCCGGCTTCGTGATGCTGACGATCCTGCGCGGGCTGACGACCGGCGCGGGCGAGCGCGCGAACACGATCGTGTTCGTCGCCTCGCTCGTCGTCGCTATCATCGCGTACCTGTGGCTCGCGCGCGACTGGCTCGTCGCGTACGCGGACGCGCGGGACGCCGCGCGGTCGCCCCCAGCCGAGACCTGACGCCCACGCGATGGCCCGGACGCGTGCGAGCGCGAACGATCGCCGCTACCATCACCGACGATGCGCAGGGTCCACGCGTTTGAGTTTCACGAGCGCGGCGAGTGTCCCCGCTTCATCCGCGAGTCGATCGTCGAGACGCTCGGGAACGGGCTGCGCTGGGGGCGGATCTACCACGGCGTCGGCGCGCTGTTCGCCGAGTTCTGCCGCGAGGCCCGCTGCGAGACCGTGGTCGACATGTGCTCTGGTTCAGGTGAACCAGTGGACATCTTGCTGAACGCGCTGCGCGAGCGACTCCTGCCGACGCCGCGCTTCGTGCTCACCGACCTGCTCCCGAACGCGCCGGCGATGGACCGGGTCGCGCGTCGCTGGCCCGGGCTCGTCGAGGCGGTGCACACCCCGGTCGACGCGACCCACGTCTCGCGCACGCTCGCGCGCGAGCACGACGCGCGCACGGTGATCAGCGCGTTTCACCACTTCACGCCCGAGCTGGCCGCCGCGATCCTGGGCGACGCGGTGGCGAGCCGTCGCGCCGTGTTCATCGTCGAGCCGTGCCCGCGCCGCGCCGCCGGCTTCCTCGCGCTGCTGCCCGCGCTGGCGATCGGCATGTACGCGAACCCGCTCCTGACCCCGCGCGCGCGCCTGCGCAAGGCGCTGTTCACCTACGCGGTCCCGCTGCTGCCCGCGCTGGGGCTGTGGGACGGGGTCGTGAGCATGATGCGGATGTACACGCGGCGCGAGCTGCTCGACATGGTCGCGCCGCTCGGCGACGACTACCGCTGGAGCTTCGCGCGCGCCCCCTTCACGCCGGGCGGCCACGCCACGGTGTTCGCCGGGATCCCCTGCGAGCGTCTCGAGCGCTGACCAGGCCGCGCTGGCGGATCATAAAGCCGCTCGAAAGTGCAGGCGTGTCACGGACGACGCGCGCGCCGCTCAGGTCGTGGTCTCGCTCCCCCACAGCGCCGGGATCGTCTTGCCGCGAAACCAGCCGCCTGAGCTCGTCTCGGCCGGATCGATCGTCAGCAGGTGCCACCAGTGACCCCCGTCGATCTCGTCCTCCTGCTCCCGTCGAAGGTGGGCGTAGGCGTCCCCGCGCGCGATCCTCAGGAACAGATCCCAGTGAAGGTTGCGCAGCGTCGTCACCGGCGTCATGGCTCGCTCGCGCTCCGGGCCGGTCCAGCGCCGCGGCGCGACGCGCTCTTGCGTCACCTCGAACTGGGCGTGGCGATCGGTCGCGTACAGGCCGACGCGACCGCTCGCGTCGCTGGAGTAGCTGAGGTAGAGCGACGCGGCGTCGGGTCGGTACCGCCACGCGCGCTGCACCCCGTCGCCCGGTCCCGCACGGCGGAAGGTGCAGCGCGCTCCCTCCCCCTCCTGGACGAAGATCACCGGGACCGCGTCGCCAGCGCGCTGGAGCGGCAACCACCCCGAGGCGTCGTCGCACATCCAGAGCTTGGCGCGCATCGAGTAGATGCAGCAGTAGGTCATTCGCGCTCCTCTCGCGCCGCATCATACGCGAGCGCCGCGTCGCGTGACGAGCGACGCGAGCGCCTCTGGCCCGCGAGCGCCAGCGCCACGAAGCCGACGCCCGTGGCCGTGTTCGTCGTCGGCGAGCTCGTCCACGGCATGCTCCTGCCCGAGCGCGCCGCGCCGCGGCGAGCCCGAGCTGCTGGCCGCGCACCTGCGCGAGCTCGTCGCCAGCTACCTGCTCGCAGGGTCATGATCGAAGCGACGCGGCGCCGGGGCCAGACGCCGCGCGTGTTTCACGGTATGGTCGCGGGCCCTTGCGCCGCCTCACCGCCCCGCTGACCTCCTCCCTCGCGCTGCCGCTCGCGCTGCCGCTCGCGCTGCTCGGCTGCGGCGCCGACGGGCCCGCCCGGCGCCCGGAACCGACGCCCGCCCCAGCTCGCCGCGCCCCCGAACACGCCTGTGCCCGCCACCGACCCTCCGGATCCCCACTCCCACGCGCGCCCGGACCAGGTCCGCGTCACGCACATGGATCTCGACTGGGACGTCGACTTCGACGCCGCCGCGCTGCGCGGGACCGCGTCGCTGTGGCTCGCGCGCGAGGACGCCCGCGCGCCGCTGATCCTCGACACGCGCGGGCTCACGATCGAGGCGGTCGAGGTCGGAGCCGGCGGCGCGCCGGATCTCTCGGGCTCCTTCGACGACGCGGCGCGATCGCTCGCCTGGCGCGAGGCGAGCTTCGAGCTCGGCGCGTCGGAGCCGGTGCTCGGGCGCGCGCTGACGATCGCGCTCCCGGGCGACGCGACGCGCGTGCGCGTGCGCTACGCGACGACCCAGGACGCCACGGGGCTGCAGTGGCTCGAGCCGGCGCAGACCGCCGGCAAGCGCCACCCCTTCCTGTTCAGCCAGAGCCAGGCGATCCACGCGCGCACCTGGATCCCCTGCCAGGACAGCCCGGGCGCGCGCGTCACCTACACGGCCCGCGTCCGCGCGCCCGCGCCCCACGTCGCGGTGATGTCCGCGGACATGGTCGATGGGACACAGCCATCGGCGGCCGACGGCGCGCGCGCGTTCCGCTTCGCCATGTCGCAGCCCGTGCCCGCGTACCTGATCGCGCTCGCGGTCGGCGAGCTCGGACGCGCGGAGCTGGGGCCGCGCACCGCGGTGTGGGCCGACCCCGCCGCGCTCGCGGCCGCGGCCGACGAATTCGCCGACATGGAGCGCATGCTCGAGCTCGCCGAGGGGCTCTACGGCCCCTACGCCTGGGGCCGCTACGACGTGCTCGTGCTGCCGCCCGCGTTCCCCTTCGGCGGCATGGAGAACCCGCGCCTGACCTTTGCGACGCCCACGATCATCGCCGGCGACCGCTCGCTCAACTCGCTGATCGCCCACGAGCTCGCGCACTCGTGGTCCGGCAACCTCGTGACCAACGCGACCTGGGAGGACCTCTGGCTCAACGAGGGCTTCACCGTGTACTTCGAGCGCAGGATCGTCGAGGCCAGCTACGGGCCCGCGCGCGCGGCCATGGAGGCGATGCTCGGGCTGCAGGAGCTCGAGGCCGAGCTCGCGGGCGAGCTCGCGGCGCGCCCCGACGACCAGCGCCTGCGCGTCACGCTCGCCGGGCGCGACCCCGACGAGACCTTCAGCTCGATCGCCTACGAGAAAGGCGCGCTGCTGCTGACCGCGCTCGAGCGCGCCTACGGGCGCGAGACCTTCGACGCGTTCCTGCGCGGGTGGTTCGACCGCCACCGCTTCGGCGCCGTGACGACCGCCGACTTCGAGGCCTACGCGCGACGCGAGCTGCTCGAGCCGCGCGAGGCGCTGCCCGGCGCGCGCGTCCCCTCGCTGCGCGAGTGGATCCATGGGCCAGGTCTCCCGGCCGACGCGCCGCGCGCGAGCTCGCCGGCCTTCGCCGACGTCGATCGCGAGCTCGCGGCCTTCCTCGCCGGGACCACGTCCGCCCGCGCGCTCAACACGAGCGGCTGGGTGACCCAGCAGTGGCAGCACCTGCTGCGCGCGCTCCCGGAGTCGGTCACGCCCGCGCAGCTCGCGAGCCTCGACGAGGCTTATGCGCTGACGCAGACCCGCAACGCCGAGATCGCGTGTGAGTGGCTGACGATCGCCGCGCGGGTCCGCTACGCGCCCGCGCTGCCGCGGCTCGAGCGGTTCCTCATCGAGGTCGGCCGCCGCAAGTTCCTGATGCCGCTGTACGGGGCGCTGCTGACCACGCCCGAGGGCCGCGCGCAGGCGCTCGAGATCTACGCGCGCGCGCGCCCGGGCTACCACGCGATCAGCCGCGCCAGCGTCGACGCGCTGCTCGCCGACGCCGGGCTCCGCGTCGAGGGCTGAGCGCGGCGTCGCGTGGCGCCCGCGGGCTGTGCGACCATCGAGGACACGCGTCATGCGAGCGCCGCAGATCCTCGAGACCTGGGACGTCCCGAACGGGCTCACCGCGCGCGCGCTCGCGCGCAACGGCGCGTACGTGGCCGAGAGCTACCAGGACGGCGTGGTGCTCGTGCGCGTCGCCGCGACGCGGAAGATCGCCGGGCGCCTCCACAACGCCAGCGAGACGCTGGGCCTCGCCGTCAGCGACGACGGCTCGCTCGTCGCGCTCATCCAGGGGCGGACGAGCGTGCGCGTGCGCGACGTCGCCTCGGGCCACGAGGTCTGGCGCACGACCCGGATCCCCTGCGGCACGGAGACCACGCGCCAGGAGTATCAATTCGACGAGCGCTACCTCGCGTTCTCGCCCGACAACCGCGCGCTGCTCGTGACCGCCGAGACGTACTCCAAGAAGCGCACGCGCCCGGCCGCGAGCGCGTTCCTCTGCGACCTCACCGGCATGAGCCCCCGGCGCGCGCTCCCGCTGCGCTGCGAGGGCTCGTCGCAGCCCTTCAACCGCGCGCTCTTCAGCCCCGACGGGCGCTACCTCCCACTCAACGTCGACGACGTGCACGTGCAGTACTGGGACCGCGACCGCGACCGCCTCCTGCTGCCGCTGGTTCGTCGCCGCGAGCGCATGATGCGGCTCTGGGACCGCGACCCGGACCTCCGCTGGGATCCCGTCCGCAAGCGCTTCCTCAGGCGGCTCGCGGTGCGCCCGAGCGGCCGCCCGCGCGAGATCGCTATGTCGGCGAACGGCGCCGTGATCGCCTGGCTCCGCGGACCGTTCATCGAGTACGGCCCCCAGCGGGGGCCCGACTTCACCGAGCTCCACGACCGCTGGATCAGCGCGGCCGTCGCGACCGCGCTGCACCCGAGCGGCGAGGTGCTCGCGGTCTCGACCGGGCAGGGCGTCGCCTTCGTCAACCTCGCGTCGCGCCGGGTCACGAACGCGCGCGTGCCCCCGTACCTCGTCTCGCTCGCCTTCGACGCGCGCGGGCGGCTGTTCGGGCGCGCCGTCGACCACCGGATCGAGGTCCTCTCCGGGCCCGAGTGACCTGCCCCCAAGCACAGGAGGCAGGCCGGGCGCGTCACGGCAGCAGCCGCACCACGCCGAGGGACGCCGCGCGCTCGAGCAGCGCCATCGTCCGCGCGCGCGCCTGCGCCGTCATCGCGGGGGTCGGCTGCGCGGGCAGCCCGGCCGCCTCGAACAGCTCCGGCTGGCTGTTGACCACGCCGACGCGCGGCATCACCCGCGAGACCGAGATGTCCATGGGCTGCAGCGGCATCGGCGGGCGCGGCTGATCGAGCGCGGCGGGGTCGATCGCGCTCGAGACGTCCGCCGCCGCCTCGGAGCGCGCGTTGAGCTCGGGGATCCCGAACCTGCGGCAGATCGTCGCCGGGATCGACGAGTGCTCGAACACGGTGTGGTTGGTGCAGCCCTTGCGGACGCGCGAGCCGACCACGAGGCTCGGCACGCGCACGCCCATCTGCTCGAACTCGGGGCCGTTCTCGTCGACGGTCGTCGGCGGCGGCACGTGGTCGAAGAACCCGCCGTGCTCGTCGTAGGTGATGATCAGCATGCTCTTGTCCCAGTACTGGCTGTTGGCCAGCGCCTGGTAGATCGCGCCGATCAGCACCTGCCCCAGCTCGACGCTGTGGGCCGGGTGATCGTCATTCGAGAGGTAGTCGGGATCGAGGATCACGACCTGCTCGAGCCCGCCGTTCTCGAGCTTGTCGAAGAAGTTGTTGATGCCCGAGGTGCTCGCGAAGCCGATCACCGGGTACGCGCCCCAGCGCCAGGGCACGAGGCCGTCGTAGTAGTTGTGCGCGCTGACGCCGTTGTCGTTGCAGTGATCGATGATGTTCTCGGGCAGCGGGTTCGCCGGGTTGTTGCTCGTGGCGCCCGAGCCGCTCGCGCTGTGCACGTAGTAGCGGTTCGGCCAGGTCTGCCCGAGCAGCGCGCAGAACCACGCGTCGCACAGCGTGAACTCGTCGGCGAGCTGGTAGACGACCGGCAGGTCCTCGCGCACGTGGTAGCCCATGACCTCGTGGCCGATCGAGGCGTCGTGCGCGTTGATCTGCTCCTTGACGAAGCCGTCCATCGCGCCGTCGTTCCACTGCTTGTGCACCGAGCCCCAGCCGTGCGGCGGATCGTCCGGGGTGAAGTTCTCCATCTTGTTGATCGCGACCGGCTGGTCGTTGTCGTCGGGGTTGCTCTCGCCGCCGTCGAGCCCGTCGACGTCGTCGCGCCCCTCGATCAGCTGCAGCGCCCCGAAGAAGTGATCGAAGGATCGGTTCTCCATCACGAGCACGATGATGTGCTCGATCGGCGCCATCAGCTCGTCGAAGGTGTAGCCGCCGTTGTCGTCGCAGGCGAACTCGCCGTCTCCGTCGCCGTCTCCGTCTCCGTCTCCGTCTCCGTCTCCGTCGCCGTCGCCGTCCCCATCGCCGTCCCCGTCACCGTCTCCGTCTCCGTCGCCGTCGCCGTCTCCGTCTCCGTCTCCGTCACCGTCTCCGTCGCCGTCGCCGTCGCCTGTGGTGCCCGGACCCGCCGACGTGCCGTCCGAGCTCGAGCCCGCGCTGCCGTCCGTGGTCTCGCCCTCGCCGCCGCTCGTGCCGTCGCTGTCGCTGCCGCCGACCGCGTCGTCGCCGCAGCCGACCACCGCGCCCGCGAGGATCGTCCCCGTGCCCGCGAGCATCGAGCGACGAGACAGTTGTTGCCGGATCACTTCCAACGCCTTCTTCGACATCGCGCGCGAGCCTAGCAAGGATCTCCGCCCGCGCGTCCGCCGACGAAAATTCCCCGCGCCGAGAACGGAAACGCCGCTCCCCGACCGACCCACGCCGTGTCGCCGCCGTGACGCCGACGACGCGGTCGCGTCACCCCGTGTGTTCACGCCGGGGGAATCCAGGTAGCCTCCGGGCCGTGAGCGCGCTGAGGACCCAGTTTGAACGCGACGGCTTCCTCGTCCTGCCGGACTTCGTCGGCCCCGGGGCCTGCGCCGCGCTGCGAGAGGCCGCCGACGCGCTCGCGGCAGAGACCGATCTTGATGAGGTCCGCACGATCTTCGACGTCCGCGAGCAGCGTCACGGCGAGGATCGCTGGTTCCTCGACTCTGGCGGCGAGGTCCGGGCCTTCCTCGAGCCCGAGCGGGACGGCGACGCGGTCCGGATCAACAAGATCGGGCACGCGCTCCACGATCGCCTGCCGAGCTTCGATCGATTCTCGCGCACGCCCGAGCTGGCCGCGCTCGTCCGCGAGCTCGGCGTCGCGCGGCCGCTGCTGCTGCAGTCGATGCTGATCTTCAAGGAGCCGCGCGTCGGCGGCGAGGTCACCGCCCACCAGGACGCGACCTACCTGGTCACAGAGCCACCCTCGGTGTTGGGCCTGTGGTTCGCGCTCGACGACGCGACGCGCGAGAACGGCTGCCTCGAGCTGCTCCCCGGCGGCCACCGCGAGGGGCTGCGCCGCCGCTACCGTCGCGACGGCGACCGCACCTGGACCGAGGAGCTCGACGCGCGCCCGTGGCCCGAGGCGGGCTGGCGCGCCGCCGAGGTGCGAGCGGGCGCGCTCGTCGTGTTCCACGGCTTGACGCCCCACCGCAGCGGACCCAACCGCTCGACCCGCACGCGCCGCGCGTACACGCTGCACGTCATCGACGGCGCGGCCCGCTACGCCGACGACAACTGGCTGCGGCGGCCGCCCGAGCTGCCGCTGCGCGGCTTCTCCTGAGCGACCGCCGCCAGACCTGGCCCCTGGGATAGGATGTGGAGGTGCCCCACGCCCACGATCCGCGCCTGCCGCTCGCGCTGACGCTGACGCTCGTCGGCGCCCTCGGCTGCGATCCAGCCCCCACGCCGCGAGCCGGCGCGCAGGCCCGCCCCACGCCCGAGTCATCCGCGCCCGCACCGCTCGCGCCCGAGTCCGCGGAGCGAGACGAGCCGCCAGGGCGCGAGGCCGCGCCGGAGCCGGCTGACGAGCCCGCACCCGAGCGCGGCGACCCAGGCGCGACCCCGACGACCGCGCGACACGAGCCAGGGTTCATCCACGAGTACCCCGACGCGCGCTGCGACGGCGGCGACGACTGCCTGCGCAAGGGCTACGAGCAATTCGACCTGTACGGGGGGATCGACAAGGATCGCCAGCTCGCGTTCGTCTACTTCCGGCTCGGCTGCCAGCGAGACCACGCGCGCGCCTGCTACGAGCAGGGCGAGATGTTCGGCATGCTCGGGCTCGGCTCGTACCCCAACACCGAGTGGGCTGACGCCTGGGAGCTCGAGCTGTTCGAAAAGGGCTGTCGCGGGGGCTACGGGGACTCCTGCAACCGGTGGGCCGCGCGGCTCGAGGGCGCCGAGCGCCAGGCCGCCTACCGCATGTCGATCCCGCGGCTCGAGGCCGCCTGCGAGGCGGGCGAGGTCATGGACTGCTCGCGCCTCGCCTACAACCTCAACCTCGGGCGCGGGACCGCGATGGACGAGCCGCGCGCGGCCGCGCTGTTCAAGCGGGCGTGCGAGCGGCGAGACGCCTACGCGTGCGAGAGCTACGCCGTCGCGCTGCAGAACGGAGCGGGCGTCACGCGAGACCTTGGGGCCGCCCGCCGGTGGCTGAAGAAGGGCTGCGCGATCGAGCCCGAGGACTGCGGTCAGCTCACGGGCGCGATCCGGCTCAAGGGGGTGCCGCGCGGCGGAGGATGACGCCGCGCGAGGTTGAGGATGGAATCGCGTCCGGCGGGCGCGCGTTCCCCCGAGCGATGTCACCGCGCGCGCTCGCCTCCGTGGTCCTCGCGTGGCTCTCGCGAGCGGGTGCGCCAGCGCGTCCGAGCCCGCCCGCGACGACGGGCGCGACGACGACCCGCCCGCCCCGCGGGCGCCCCCCGCGACCCAGGACGACGGTTGGCGCGTCACGGCGCGGCTCCACGAGACGCGCGCGCGCCCCTCCCCGACGATCGTGATCGACGCGCGCCGGCCCCACGAGTCGCCGCAGAGCTGCCTGGCGCTCGAGCTCGCGCCGGGCCCGACCGACGCGCGTGATGAGCCGCGGCTCGCCGCGCCGCCCGGCTTTCGGGTGCTGAGCGCGACCCTGGGCGAGTGCGCCCGCGGCTACGCGCCGTCGATCGCCGGCGCGCTGGCGGGCGCGGTCGAGATCGATCGCGACCGCTGCCGGCTCGCCGTCCAGCTCGAGCTCCCCGTCGAGCTCGGCGGGCGCCTGCTCGACCGCCGCGCGCTGCCGCTGCGGGCGTGCACGCCCGCCGCCGCGGATGCCCCGAAGGCTAGATCGTCTTGAGGTACTCGAGCACCGCGGCGCGCTCGTGATCGTCGAGCGCGTCGCCGAAGGTGTGACCGGCGCCCGAGTGACCGGGCTTGGTCGTGTCGTAGATGAAGCGCCGCTGCGTCAGCGGGGCGTCGTCCTGCCCGTAGGGGACGGCCTCGTAGCGCCACCCGAGCTCGTCCCAGTCGTAGTGGGTGCTGTCGAGGTCGACGCGCTTCCAGTAGGTCGGGCGCGCGCCGCTGTCGAGCACGAGCTCGAGCGACGGGACCGAGCCGTTGTGGAAGTACGGCGCGCTGGCCCACACCGCGTCGAGCGGCGGCGCGACGTAGCCCGGGAACGGATCGTCGGTCGCGAGCTCCGTCACGGTCCCGAAGTAGCTCTCCTCGAACCACTCCTGGAGGTAGTTGAGGTCGCCCGCCGCGTTCGCGGCGAACACCGGGTCGGTGCCGATCACCTCGAGCGGGATCAGCATGTTCGGGTACTCCTCGGCCTCGGGATCGTCGGTGTCGTAGCTGCCGTGGCAGCCCTGGCAGTGGCACTCGAACAGCGCGGCGCCCTCGGCCGCGAGCGCCTCGTCGACCGGGAGCGGGTAGTTCGGCGGCTCGATCGACTCGAGGTAGGCCTGCACGTCGTCGAAGTAGCCGACGATCTGCGAGGCCTCGGCGGCGCTGTCGGTGCACAGCGACGACGCGAGGATCATCGTGCCGCGGTGATCGCCGCGCGACATGCCGTTGGCGAAGTGCGACGCCTTCTTCTTCGCCCGCCACCACGGCGGCGGGTCGGCGGGGACGTGCAGGTCCGGCGGCAGCTCCTGGAGCGGCTCCTCGGACCACTCGAGCGTGTAGGGGTTGCGGTGCGAGACGAGGATCAGCGCGTACTCGACCGCGGGGTTGGTCCCGACCGTGAGCATCGACGAGTCCGGGCCGACGACCGAGAAGCGCTCGAGGAACTTGTTGAACGCGTCGCCGGCGTCGTTGAGCGGCGGCAGCTGAGGCACGAGCTGCATCAGCGTGAACAGGTCGGTGGTGAAGTCGGCGTCGTGGCGACCGAGCCCGAGGACCAGCTCGCCGTTGAACTCGGCGGAGTGACAATTGAAGCAGTTGGGCGCGACGATCTCGGAGCCGTCCTGCATCTCGAGGACGTTCCAGCCCACGGGCACCTGGGCGTTCTTGCCCTCGCGCCAGTCGAGCTCGGGCCCGCCGGCGAACGAGCCGAGGAACGGCCGCATGAGCGCGAACATCTCCCACGGGATCCCGCACGACACGTAGTCCTCCTGAAGGAGCGCGTCGAGCCCCGCCTGGGGATCGCCGGGCGGCGAGTCCGCGCGCGGGATCGAGTAGCCGAGGTGCCACGGGCCCGGCAGCTCGGCGCAGCTCAGCGGCTCGCCGGTCGTGGTCGCGTCCGTCTCGCTCTCGTCCCCGCCGCTCGAGCTGGCGCTCTCGCCCACGCTCCCGTCGCCGGTGCCGGCGCTCGTCGACGCCTGCGAGTCGCTGCTGTCGTCGGTGCTCGCGCCGCTCTCGCCGTCGCTCGAGTCCGCGACCGAGCTCGCGTCGTCCCCCTGCGAGCAGCCGAGCGACGTCACGCAGACAGCCGCCGTACACACAACGAATGAAGCGACCATCACGCGCGCGTCCATGATCCCTGGATATACGACTTGCTTGCTGCTAGCAAGTTATTCAGAAGAGGCCTGAGAGCCCCGAGAACACGCTGTTCCGCGCCCACGCGAACATTCCCCTATGGGCAGTTTCGCTCCGAGCGCGCGAGCTCGTCGCGGTCGCGCAGGCGCGACAGGGCGCGTCGATTGGCGGCTCGCCCGAGCCATCACGTCGCTCGCGATCGGCGGCTCGGTGTGCCGACGACGCGACTCGAGGCGACTCGCCTCGACGCCCCGCGCGATCGCCTGCGTGCGGCGAGGGCCGCTCGCGTGACCGCCCGACGACAGCGACGCGAGCACCGACCGACCGACGAGGAGGCGACGACGGACGGCCGTACCTCGACGCGAGCGATCACGCCTTCGGCTGACCGTCGAGGAGCGCGGCTGCTCGAGCACCTCAAGGGCCCGTGACGCGACACGCGGTCGCGGCCCCGCCACGCGCGCCAGGGGGTATCGTGGCCGGGTGAACGACGACGACCGGTTGATCTTGTGGCAGACGCCGGCGTGCTGGGGCGCCCCGAGCACGAGCCCGTTCTCGATCAAGCTCGAGACGTGGCTGCGCATGGCCGAGCTCCCGTACGAGGCGCGCTCGCTCACCAGGCCGCCGCGCTCGTCCACGGGCAAGATCCCGTACATCGAGCGGGCCGACGGCAGCCTGCTCGCCGACAGCGGCGTGATCATCGACGCGCTCACGCGCGAGCGCGGCGTGACGCTCGACGACGGGCTGACGCCGCGCCAGCGCGCGCTCGCGACCGCGATCACGCGCACGCTCGAGGATCACTTCTACTGGTCGCTGGCGTGGGATCGGATCGCCGTCGACGCCCACTGGCGAGTGACCCGCGCGGCCTACTTCGTCGGCCTGCCGTGGCCGCTGCCCACGATCGCGCCGCCGGTGCTCCGCCGCGGCATGCTCCGCGCGCTGCACGGGCAGGGCTTCGGCCGCATGCCGGAGGCCGAGATCATGGACCGGGTGCGACGCGACCTCGACGCGCTGGTGGAGCTGATCGACGGCCCGGACGGCGTGCTCGGTCGCCCGTCGAGCGTCGACGCGACGGTCTACGGCTTCCTGCTGGCCGCGCGCTGCCCCCCCTGGGACGGGCCGCTGCAGCGCGCGGTGAACGAGCGCCCGGCGCTCACGGGCTTCTGCGACGCGGTCGCGCGCCGGGTCTGGGGCGCGCCCGTAGAAACATGACCTTTACGACACGTCGCGCGCGCCCGCGCCTCACATCAGCACGCCCTGGGGGCTCGGGCCCGGGATCTCGGGCAGGCGCTCCTCGCCCAGCGTCTCGCGGAGGTTAACCTCGATCATGGTCGAGAGCTGGCTCAGCGGCAGCCCGTTCCAGAACATCGTGAACGGGTCCTCGAGCACGCGGCCGGCCTCGCTGATGAGCGCGAAGGACAGCGAGACGAGCACGTTGATCGGGATGATCGTCCAGCCGAGGTTGGTCGCGAGCGCGAACGGGAACAGCAGCCCGAACGCGAGGATCAGGCGGTTGGCGATGAAGCCGTAGCCGCGCGGCAGCGGCGTCTTCTTGATGCGCTCGCAGCCGCCCTGGATGTCGAGCAGCGCCGCGAGCGTGCGGTCAAACGCCTCCATGATGTGGCCGTCGATGACGCCGCGCCGGTGCAGCTCGGCGAGCTCGCGCTGCTGTCGCTCGAGCAGCGCGTGCGTGGGGTTGCTGCGCCGGCGCAGCGCGTCGAGCTCGCCGGCGTCGAGGCAGGCGCGCACGCGCTCGTCGGCGAACAGGTCGTGCCCGCGCAGGAGGCAGCGGAGGATGTGCACGTAGCCGGCGTGGCGGTGGATCAGCCGCTGCTGGAGCTCGCTGGCCTGCTCCTTCGGCCCGGCGGGGAGGAACGCGACGACCTGATCGGCGAGGTGCCGCGAGCTGTTGACCATGCGCCCCCACAGCTTGCGCCCCTCCCACCAGCGGTCGTAGCACTGGTTGGTCCGGAAGCTGACGAAGATGCCCATCGCGCCGCCGACGACGATGAGCGGCATCGGCGGGAGCGTCGCCCACGACCAGCCGAGCAGCTCGTGCGCGAGGAACACGGCGGTCGCCGAGAGCACGAAGACCGTGGTGAGCTTCCACTGCCACTGGAGCAGGCGAAGCACGGAGCCGCGGGTATGCAACATCATGGCGCGGCCACCGTAGCGAACCCGGGCCGCGGAGGACAGCGCCGCGCGAGCGCCGAACGAGCGCGCCGCAGTCGGCGACGGCTTAGCGACTGCGGCGCGCGCGTGGTCGCCACGCGAGCAGGAGCAGGAGCACGCTCCAGACGAGCGCGCACTCGCCCCACAGGCGCGACGCGGCGACCTCACAGGCGCACCCCTGACCGCCCCCGTCGTCCTCGCCGCCCGAGTCGCTCGCGCTGGTCCCGGCGGTCGTCTCGGCCGTCGTGCCGCTGGTGTCGCCCGCGGTGGTCGAGCCGCCCGCGCCCGTGCTCGCGCCCGTGCCCGTCGTCGTGGTCGCGTCGGTCTCCGAGCCCGCGCTCGTGTCGTCGCCCGTGGTCGCGCCGGGCTCGCCCGTCGTCGTGCCGGTCTCGCCGGGCGTCTGCGTCGCGCCCGAGATGATGTAGGCGACGTCGAGCGACGCGCCGCTGACGACGAGGTCGTCGACCCCATCGCCGTTGACGTCGCCCAGCGTGACCGCGTCGAAGCCGAGCGTCTCGCCGACGCGGGTGCTCGTGATCGTGCGCAGGCGCGCGCCGTCGGCCCCGGAGAAGATCGACGCCTGGCCCGCGTTCATGGCCCCCAGGCTGCTGCTGTAGGAGCAGGCGACGATATCGGGGACGCCGTCCTGGTCGATGTCGCCGCCGCGCCGCCCGGGGCCCAGGCCGTCGCCCGCCTGCTCGCCGGTGAACACGAACAGCGGCTCGTGCGTGGCGCCCGAGTACACGTAGGCCCGCCCGGTCGACGGCCCGAGCGCGGTGTTCTCGAAGTCCCCCGCGTAGATCTCGGGGAGCCCGTCGCCGTCGAGGTCGCCGAGCTCGCCGACGAAGAACCACGCGAGGTCAGTCCCGGTCTCGTCGGCCTCGATGATCGGATCGACGACGAGGCCGTCGGCGCCCGAGATCACGTACACGCGGCCGCGCGCGTCGGAGCCGTCATCGCGCGCGCCGACCAGCGCGTCGGGGACGCCGTCGCCCGTGACGTCGCCGAGCGAGGCGACCGCGCTGCCGAGCTTCGCGTCGTCCTGGGCGGCGTCGAAGGTCCACAGCGGATCGCCCGTGGCGCCCGAGAACAGGTACGCGCGACCGCCCGCCGCGCCCGCCGAGGGGAACGCCGGCGCGCCGACGAGGATGTCGTCGTGCCCGTCGCCGTCGACGTCACCGGCGCCCGAGACCGCGCCGCCGAAGAAGCCGACGCCGAGCATGCCCTCGCTGTCGCTGGTGAGCGTGTGCAGCAACTGGTCGGCGTCGCCCGAGTACACGTAGACGCGCCCGGCCCCCGGCGCGCCCGCGACGATGTCGGTCGTGCCGTCCCCGTCGACGTCGCCCGCGTCCGCGATCGCGTAGCCGTGCAGCTCACCCGGCGCGCCCGTGAAGCTGCGCAGCAGCTCGCCGGTCGCGCCGGAGTGCACGTAGGTCCGCCCGCCGTTGGGCCCGATCTCGCTGTTGAAGGGCGCGCCGACGAGGACGTCCATGGCGCCGTCGCCGTCGACGTCGGCGAGCTCGGCGACCGCCCAGCCGAAGTTCTCGCCCGGCGAGGCGCCCTCGAGCACGTGGAGCACCTCGACGTCGTCCTCGAGGAACTCCCCCGGGGCCGCGCGCGCGAGGCTCGGCGCGGCGGCGGCGGTCAGGAGCGCGAGCGCGAGCGCGTGAGCGCGCGCGCGCGCGGAGCCACATTCATAAAGCAGAGCACGCATGCACGGAGCCTACGAGGGACGCGCCGGCGCGCGCTATCACGATCGTGCTCGCGGCCGACGACTCCGCGCCGGCCGGTCAGCGCGGCAGGCTCTGCTCGAGCCGCGCCACGCGGCCGACGATGTCGCGCTCGACGTAGGCGGTCATGACCTTGTCGACCGCCGCCTCGAGCACGCCGGCGATCGCCGCCTCGACGTCGCCCTTGCCGACCGCCGGCCCGGTCGTGCCGGTGGTCTGATAGATGTGCTGGTCACGCCCGGCGGCGCGCAGCCGAAACGTCCACTCGAGGCGCCCGGCGGTCTGCGAGCCGCCGCCGGTGCTCATGAAGCGCAGCTGCGTGATCTCGACCTCGGCGAGCAGGTAGTACTGGTCGGGGTAGCTCTGGTTGGGCGGGACCACGTCGACGCTGGTGAACACGCTCGAGAGCGCGTTCCGGAGGTCGCGCTCGACGAACGCGTGCAGGCCGTCGACGGTCACCGGCTTCACGTCACCGCCGGTCGCCTCGATCGACGCCGGCACGCGCGCGGGATCGAGGACGATGTGCAGCGGCAGCGCGCTCTTGGTCGCGGACGCGGCGGCGGGCGCCGGGAGCTGCAGCTGCCGGACGTCGACCTGCTGGGCGGCGCAGCCGGCGATCGGCGCGGCGACGAGCGCGAGCGCGAGCGCGGCGCTCCACGTCGTACCGGGGCTGCGAGGGCTGCGAGAGCGGCGAGAACAACGAGTACGGTTCGGCATGGTGCTCCGCCGCGCGCGGCGGCGGTCGAGCCTATCAATTTCACGAAGCCGCGGCCACCGGCGCACGGAGAGCGAGCCGATCGGCGGTTCGCGAATGGACCTATCGGGTGGCGCACCAAACCGCGCCTGCACGCGCGACGCGAGCCCACGCGCTGGACCGCCTCGAGCCACACGCGAGCTCGAGCTCAGCGCGCCGGCGGCCACTCGCCGCGCTGCAGCACCACGCGGTAGCCGTCCGGGTCCTCGTAGGTGCGACCGAGACGATCCCAGTACGGGTTGGCGGCCGCCACGGGCGGGTAGCCGTGGGCCTCCATGCGCGCGCAGGCGCGGCGCCAGGCGAGCTCGTCGGGGAGGTAGAGGACGAGCAGCGCCTCGGCGTTCGGGGCTCGACCCGCTCGGTGCCCGCGCTGGTGGGTCAGCTCCAAGTGCCAGTCGAGGTCGGGCTGGCCGAGCATGACGCCGTCGAAGCCCTCGTGGTCTTCAAAGCCGCCGAGGAGCTGGAGGCCGACGCCGTCGCGGTAGAACTGCACGGCCTCCGCGAGGTGATCGGTCGCGCGCGCGACACGGAGCGTGCGGTAGGTGACGTCGTTGCGAGGAGGTCCAGACACGCCCGAGGATCACCGAGCGCGCCCGCGTCGGCAATCGCGTTTCACCCGAGCGGCTCGAGTGGCCAGGCGTAGCGCGACGCCGATCACTCGGACGCGTCGTGCTCGGCGATCCAGGCCTCGGCCTCCGCGAGCTCGCGCGCCATCGCGTCGCCGGCGTCGCGCCAACCAGCGGCGGCCGCCCGCGCCAGCTCGAGCGCGCGCGCCCGATCGCCGCCCGACGCCACGAGCGCCCGCGCGAGCTTGAAGCGGTGCTCGAGCTCGACCTCCTGCTCGCCCTCGTGCTCGTCAAAGATGCCGATCGCGCGCTCGAGCAGCGCCACGGCATCCCCGGGTCGACCCTGCGCGAGCGCGACCCCGCCGAGGTTGCCCACGACCGCGGCCGTGAACGGGTGGTCCGGGCCGAAGTTGGCCTCGCCGATGCCGCGCGCGCGCTCGATCAGCTCCTGCGCCCGGTCATACTCGCCGAGCCGGGAGTGAAGCTCGCCGAGGTTGTTGAGCGCGTAGCCGACAAAGGGGTGCTCGGGGCCCTTCGCGCGCTCCAGGATCGCGAGCGCTCGCTCGAGCGTCGCGCGCGTCGCCTCGTGGTCCTCCATCCCCGCCAGCACGCCGGCGAGGTTGAGGAGCGTGGTGCCCACGCGCGCGTGGTCTGGCCCCAGCGATCGCTCGCGAATCTCGAGCACGCGCTCGAGCAGCGCCCTGGCCGCGGCGTACTCCCGCGTCCGCGTGTAGACCGTCGCCAGGTTGTTGAGGGTCGAGGTCAGCTCGTCGCTCGTGGGCGTGAGCGCGCGCTCCTGGAGCGCGAGCGCGCGCCGGTATAACTCCGCAGCCTCGGCGTAGGCGCCGCGGTCTTCGTACACCGCGGCGAGCTTGAACAGCGCGCGCCCCACCTGCGGATGCTCGGGACCCAGCGCGCGCGTCCGGATCTCGAGGACGCGCTCGCAGGTCTCCTCGGCGCGGGCGAGGTCCGCCTGCTGCTGATAGGCGAGCGCGAGGTTGCTGAGCGTCGTCGTCAGGTAAGGGTGCTCGGGGCCCAGCACGCGCTCGTAAATCGCGAGCGCCTGCCCGGACCGCTCCAGTGACTCGCGGTACTCGCCCAGGTTATGGTGAATGCCCGAGAGCTTCTCTAAACGCTGGGCCTCGCCGAGACGCCGGGGGTCACCCGCGAGCGCGTACGCGATCTCGGCCTGATCGGCCCACAGCCGCCCCTCGGCGTGACGCTCCAGGCGCACGCCGACGACGTACACGAGGCGCACCGCCGCCTCGGCCGCGAGGCTCCAGGCCCGCGCCGCGGCCGCGCGCTGATACGCCGCGCGGTGCAACTCCTCGGCCTCGGCGTAGCGGCCGAGCTTGTCCTGACGTCGTCGCCGCGGGCGAGGCGGCGAAACGCGGTTGGAGCGGGCGCTCGAAGGCGACGCCCACGACGACGCGAACGCGCGAGACGCAGCGAGGCCGCTCGCCGCGGCCTATCGACGCGCGAGCGCGCGCGCTCCGGAGATCGCGGCGAGCGACTTCCTCCCGAGGAGGATTCGCCACGCGCGAAGCTCGAACACAGCCCATGCCGGCGATCGAGGCGCGAGGCCGCTGCGTGAGAAGCCGTCGCCGAGGAGGCCCGCGCAGTCGAGCCGTCACGCGCGCCAAGCTGCACGCGGAGGCTACAATTGCGCGCCCGCCGGGGGATTCGATACGCTCGCTCACGATGTCGTCGACTACGCAGACGCTGGGCGCCGCGCTCGCGCTCGCGCTCTCGACCGTGTCGACGCTCGCGTGCGGCGACGGCCGAGGTCCGCTGACCACCAACGGCGCGACCGACGGCGCGTCGACCGACGGCAACTCAGGCAGCGGCTCGACCCGCGGCGCGACGGACGTCGGGACCACGGACGACGTGAGCAGCACGCGCCTCTCGTCGAGCGGCCCCGGGAGCGCCACCGACGACGCGACCGGCGCAGAGCCCACGGTGCCCGAGCTCTGCGGGGATGACCCGCTGCTCTGCTGCACCGTCTGCGTTCACGAGGTTGACGAGTGCAACGCGTTCCCGGTCCCGCTCGAGGTCTGCGTCGAAGACTGCCTGCCCTACGGAGCGATGATCACCCAGGCCTGCGCGGACGCCTACGTGCTTCTCAACACCTGCAGGTTCAACACGTCGTGCGAGGACTTCGGGCACGGTGTGATCTGTCCTGAAGAGCAGAGTCAATTCGAAGCGGCCTGCGACGAGTAGCGGCGCGCTCTGTCCCTCGAGGTCGCGCGTCGCTGGACGCGGCCCGCTACTCGCGGGTCACGAACTGCATCGACGCGACCCACAGCGGGCCCTCGTCGACCGCTTCGAAGCAGACGCGCTCGAGGTACAGGCGGTCGGGCTCGAGCGGCTCGCGCTTGCCCAGGAACTCGCAGCACGCCTGCGCCTGCTGCTGCTTCTTCTTCGCCTTCTTCTTCGGCAGCTTGCACGCCGGCTCCTCGCGGACCTCGACGTGCCCGGCGCCGCCGCTCGACGCGTAGCGCTTGTTGTACCAGCGCGCGACGGCGCGGCCGCCCTCGAGCGCCTCCGGCTCGGGCTTGAGCCGGGACTTGTCCTTGCACTTGCGACAGCCGACCGCGACCGCGACCGACGCCCGCGCTTCGAAGATCGCGGGCGGATCGACCGCGCTCGGATCCTGCAGCCAGAGGCGCAGCACCGTGTTCGCCTGCTCGAAGGAGGGGACGCGCCGGCCGACGTCCTCGAGCAGCGCCGCGTAGCGCTCGTCGCTGTGCAGCTCCTTGAACCGCTTGTCCGCGCGCGAGGCGAACACGCGGTAGAGACAGTCGGGGCAGCCCGCGTCGCGAAATTGCTCGAGCACCGCGAGCGCGGCGTCGAGCTCCTTCGCCGCCGCGAACGCGCCCGCGAGCTCGTAGCGCGCCTCGCCGTGACCCGCGTCGAGCGCGAGGACCTCGGTGAATTGCGTGATGGCCTCGTCGCGCTGCTTGGCGTTGCTGGCGAGCCGCGCCGCGGCGTCGAAGGCCTCCTGCGCCTGCGCCGCTTTGCTCCCCGGGACCGGCGCCCGATCGATCGCCGGCAACGCCTGGACCGCGCCTAGCGGGCCCTCGAGCGGCTCGGCGGCTGCCGCCGGCTCGTCGGCGGCCGCGGCGGGTTCGGGCGCGCCGGCGCTGGAGCCCGCGTCGACCGGCGCGGGCGGCTCGACGGCCGCGGGCGGCCCCTGACCCGACGGATCGCTCGCGGCGGCGTCGCAGCCGGCGAGCAGCGGCGCGATGATCAGGATCGCGGTCGCGACGGGACGTGCTCGTTTCATGCTCCAGCTCACTCGGGCGCCGCGCGCGACGTCGACGTCACACGGCGCCGCCACACGGCGCCTGCTCCCACTCTACTGGGAACTCGCGCGCCGATAAAGAAGTGTCTTTTTAGCCAGGTCGATAGGGTGGCGCCGCGGCCGCGCGAGCGAGCGATGACGATCTCTCGCGAGCCAACAAACATGACTAAAAAGACATATTAAACCGGCCCGCGGGCTCGCGGCGCGAGCCGCCGCCCACGACGACGTCGGGCCGAGCTCCGAGGGAGCCCGGCCCGCGCGGCGCGGACGCGCGCCGTTATCGGGCGTACCAGGCGACCACTCGCGGGTGACGCCGGACCGCCTCGAACACCCCCATCAGCCGCGGGAAGCCGCGGAACACGTCGGCCGGGACGTGATCGAGCGTGCCGCTGACGAACCAGTTGAGGAGCACGAACAGCTTGAGGTCGACGACGCTCAGCGCCTCGCCGGCGACGAACGGGCCGTCGCCGAGCTGACGCTCGACGTTCGCGCCCCAGGTCTGCATCTCGCCTGCGGCCAGCTCCTCGCGGACGCGTCGCTTCTCGTCGGGGGACAGCCCCAGCGTGCGGGAGATCGCGCCGCGCAGCTCCTCGACCGCGGCCATCAGCGCCTCGTGGCGCGCCGCCTCCCAGTTGTCCTGGGGGTGCAGCCCGTGCTCACGCCCGATGTAGGTGAGGATCGCGTTGGACTGCGCGAGCACCCCCTTGCCCTCGATCTCGAGGGTCGGGAGGCCGCCGAAGGGCGTGCTCGGCTTGAGCTCACGCCACGCGGCGCCCTTGATGCGGTTGTCCTCGAAGTCGACGCCCGCGATGAAGTACGCGAGCCTGGCGTCCTCGCCACGCCCGGAGAAGTCGAAGTAGGTGAGCCGTGGTTTCGTCATGTCGCGCGACTGTAGCGCGACAGGCGAGCGGGCTGACAGCCGCCGCGTTCGCCGACGACGTGATCAACGACGGACGCCGGCGCCCGAGCTCGAGCGCGTGTCTGCGGTCAGGCAGACGACGCCGCCGCCCGAGACCGCCTTGGCGTCCGCGCCCGTCCGGCAGACGACGCCGCCGCCCGAGACCGCCCTGGCGTCCGCGCCCGTCCGGCCGACGCCGCCGCCCGAGATCGTCGCCGTGACGGGGAGGCCGACCTTCAGCGCGTCGGCGCGGATGCCCACGAGCTCGAGCTGACGCGCGTCGAAGCGCCGGAGCGCCCCGTCCTCGGTCTTCAGGGTGCCCGCGCCTGTGCGAGGGTCGAAGCTGACGATGGTCGCGCGCTGGTCTGCCATGGGGTCACCTGCCTCGCGGCGGCGCCGCGCGGTCGCGGACGCGCGCCGTCGCGCGCCTCGTCTCGAGAGTATCGAGGCGCGCGACGGCGAGGCAAGCGAGACGGCCGCTCCTCAGGCGCGCCCCTCGAGATAGGCCGAGACGCGCGCGACCACGGCGGCGGGCGCCTGCGGCGGGTCGTTGTCGATGACCAGGTCCCAGGGCCAGGTGAGCGCCTCGCAGCGGCGGTGCATGGCGCGGATCATGTCGTCGGGGATCGCGACCTGACGCGACGCGTCCCGCGCGGCGATCCGCCGCGCGCAGGTCTCGAGCCCGGCGCGCACGCGGATGAGGATCACGGGCGCGAGCGCGCGCAGGCGCGCGAGGTAGCGCGCCGCCCCGTCGAACGCGCCCGTGGTCTCGAGCGCGAGCCGTCTCGTCGTGACGAGCCGCGCGCGCGCCTCCGCGACCGTCGCGTCGAGCACCCCGTCGACGTAGGCCTGATCGAGGACGCCGCCGCGCGCCGCGAGCTCACGCCGCGCGACCGCCTCGACGTCGAGGAAGGTCGCGCCGGGCAGCTCGCCGAGCGCGCGCCCGAGGGTCGTCTTGCCGCTGCCCTTGGGCCCGACGAGCAGGAGGATCGCCGCGCCGACTCGCCGCGCGCTCACGGCTGCACCTCAGGACATCTCCACGCGACGCTTGAGCGCGCGCCCGACCGCGGTGAAGCCCGCGGCGATCTTGGCGCCGTAGAGCGCGAGCACCAGCGGCGTGAGCGGGCCGGCGAAGCGATCGTGGGTGTAGTAGCGCGTGCCGCCCTCGCGCGGCTCGAGGTACTGCATCCGCTCGGTCCGCAGCGCGCCGCCGGCGAGCCGCAGGCACCACCCGAGCGCGCGCTCGGGCTCGTACACGCTGAGGCGCTCGACCTGCACGCGCGTGGGCTCGCCGAGCGCGGCGGCGTCCCAGCACAGGTGGAGGTGGACGTCGGCGCCGAGCTCCCAGGGCGTCGAGAGCTCGACGCGCCGCGTGAACGGGCACCACTCGGGGTACGCCTCGAGCTCGGTGAGCACCGCCCACACGCGCGATCGCGGCGCGGCGATCTCGACGGGCGGCGCGGCCACGGTGCGCGCGATCCAGCCGGGCAGCGGCGCAGGATCGCGAGGATCGAGCGCGCCGGTGACAGACGAGTGAATGAGCGCCGACATGGGCCCCCACGATAACAGCGTTCGTTACGCGCGCCCGGGTAACTCGTGTAGCCTCGACGCGATGGATCGCACCGAGCCCCTCACGCCCCGATCGCGCCTGCGGGCGTGGACGCCAGCCGCCGCGCTGCTGACCACCCTGGCGCTGGCCGCCTGTGACTCGAGCGGCGGCGCCGCGAAGGGTCCGCCGGCCGCCGACGCCAAGCTCGACGCGGCGCGCGAGCCCTCGCCCGACATCCACGCGAGGACCCCCGAGGAGGCCGAGCAGTTCGTCAAGGAGAACGACGCGAAGCTGCGCGCGCTGTGGGTCGCGGCGGAGTCGCGGGCGTGGGAGCAGGCGACCAACATCACCCCGGAGACCGAGAAGGCCGCGGCCGCGGCCCACGAGGCGGTGATGGAGTACATCGGCGAGGCCATCCCGCGCGCGCGCTCCTTCGACGGGGTCAAGGTCAGCCCCGCGTCTCGCCGGCAGCTCGACCTGCTGAAGACCGCGACCACGCTGCCCGCGCCCGAGGACGCCGAGAGGCGCGCCGAGCTGGCGCGCATCGCGACCGAGATGCAGAGCCTCTACGGCAAGGGCGAGCACTGCGAGACCGTGCAGGGCAAGCAGGTCTGCCGCGACCTCGGGCAGCTCAGCGACGTGCTCGTCCAGAGCCGCGATCCGCAGGAGCTCGCGCGCGCGTGGACGGGCTGGCGCACCGTCTCGCGCGGGGCGATGCGCGAGAAGTACGAGCGCTTCGTCGAGCTCGGCAACGAGGGCGCCCACGCGATCGGCTACGCCGACGTCGGGCAGCTGTGGCGCTCGATGTACGACATGAGCCCGGAGGCGTTCGAGCGCGAGCTCGAGCGCCTGTGGACGCAGGTGCGGCCGCTGTACGAGCAGCTGCACTGCCACGTGCGCGCGACGCTGCGCGAGAAGTACGGCGACGCGGTCGTCAGCGCCGACGGGATGATCCCGGCGCACCTGCTCGGCAACATGTGGGCGCAGGAGTGGGGCAACATCTACCCGCTGCTCGAGCCCTACGAGGGCCAGCCGAGCATCGACGTGACCGCGGCGCTGCAGCGCGAGGGCTACGACGAGCGCAAGCTGGTCAAGACCGCGGAGTCGTTCTTCGTCTCGCTCGGGCTCGACCCGCTGCCGGCGACCTTCTGGGAGCGCTCGATGTTCACGAAGCCGCCCGATCGCGACGTCGTGTGCCACGCGAGCGCGTGGGACGTGACCTACAGCGACGACCTGCGCATCAAGATGTGCATCAAGATCAACATGGAGGATCTGATCACGATCCACCACGAGCTCGGGCACAACTACTACTATCACTACTACTTCCAGCTGCCGGTGCTGTTTCAGCAGGGCGCGCACGACGGCTTCCACGAGGGCATCGGCGACACGCTCGCGCTCTCGGTCACGCCCGCGTACCTGCACGAGCTCGGGCTGCTCGCCGCGCCCTCGAGCGACGAGAAGGCGGTGATCAACAAGCAGATGCAGGACGCGCTCGACAAGATCGCGTTCTTGCCCTTCGGCCTGCTGATCGACAAGTGGCGCTGGGGCGTGTTCTCGGGCTCGATCCAGCCGGCGCGCTACAACGCGGCCTGGTGGGAGCTGCGCGCGGTCTACCAGGGCGTCGAGCCGCCCGCGCCGCGCAGCGAGGAGGACTTCGACCCGGGCGCGAAGTACCACATCCCCGCGAACACCCCCTACACGCGCTACTTCCTCGCGCGCATCCTGCAGTTCCAGTTCCACGCGGCGCTGTGCGAGGCCGCCGGGCACAAGGGCCCGCTGCACACCTGCTCGATCCACGGGAGCGAGGCCGCGGGCGACAAGCTCCGCGCGATGCTCGAGCTGGGCGCGAGCAAGCCGTGGCCCGACGCGCTCGAGGCCGTCGCCGGCACGCGGACCATGGACGCGGGCCCGATGCTCCGCTACTTCGAGCCGCTGCAGGGGTACCTCGCCGAGCAGAATCAGGGGCGCGCCTGCGGCTGGTAGCGCGCGCGCGCGCCCGGAGATCGACCCGACGACGCGGGCGCGCGAGCTCGCCACAGGCCGTACAGGATCAGCGCGAGCGCGCCCAGCGGGAGTGCGCCGCGGCGCGCGAGCGCCGGGTCCGGCGCGCGCGCGAGCCCGACGAGCGCCGCGATCAGGATCGCGAGCACCGCCAGCAAGAGCGCGAGCTCGCGCCGACGCGCGACGCCCTGAGCGCCGCGCGCCGTGACCAGCGCGCGCCTGTACTCGATCTCCGTGATGTCACGCCGAGAGAATGCACGCGGCGGGCCAACGCGAGGGGCCGCGCGCGTGACCGCTGCACGACGTTTCTCGGCGAGCGTCCGGGGCGCCGCGACACGGACGCCCCGGCGATCGCAAACCATGCCATGTCGCGTGCAGCCCCCGCCTTCGCGCGCGAGCTTCGCGGCCGGTCGTCCGCAGGCGAGCGCGCGCGCGCGGCCGCGGGGCCGCCTCGACTGCGCGGCGCACCACTGCGGCCCGCGCGCGGCGGCCCTGCGGCCCTGCGGCCGCGGGGCCGCGCGCGTTTCCTGTCCCTCCCTGACACCTCGCTGACACCTTCCTGATCGGCCAGGCGACCGGGTACCCTGGATCTACCTGGTCTTGGGGACTATCGGGGAGGCGGACATGGATGCGAGGCGATCAGGAGCAGCGGCCAGTGAGCACGCGGCCGACGAGCAGGCGGCCGACGAGCAGGGCTTCGTGGGCGTCGACGAGATGGAGCTGGCCGAGGACGACGCCCGGGCGCTCGCGGACCTCGTGGACCTCGACGATCTCGAGGACCTCGAAGACGAGGACGACGAGGACGACGACCGCGACGAGGACGACGACCGCGACGAGCAGGCCGAGGACGAGCCCGGGCTCGCGGAGCTCGAGGACGGGGACCCGTCGCCGCTGATGACCGCGACCCAGGTCGCGGAGCGGATGAAGCGCACGCGCAGCGCCGTCTACGACCGGGTCTACCGCGGGCAGATGCCGGGCGTGCTGTACATCGGCCGCAGCGTGTTCTTCCGCAAGCAGGAGATCCTGCCGTGGCTGACCAAGTGGGAGCAGGAGCACCCGGAGGAATTCCCGTAGGTCCTCTCGGACAGCCGGGCTGACGCGCCGCAGCCGCCCGCCGCTCAGCCGCCGCTCAGCCGCCGCTCAGCCGCCGCTCAGCCGCCGCTCAGCCCTTCTTGAGGCCGTACTGCTTGAGCTTGGCCGAGAAGGTCCGGAGCGGCATGCCGATCAGCGCGGCCGCGTGCTTCTGCACGCCGCCCGCACGCTCGAGCGCCTCGATCATGCGCGCGCGCTCGAGCGCCTTGAGCTCCTCGGCCAGCGGCGGGCGCTCGTCGGGCGTCGGCTCGGGCGCGCCCTCCGGCTCCTGCTCCGGCTCTGACTCGCGCTGAGGGCCAACGCCGGCGATCACCGCCGACTCTCGCAGGCGCTCGCGGATGTCGCGGGCCTCGATCGTCTCGCCGGGGATCGCCGCGACGAGGTACTCGGCGAGGTTGCGCAGCTCGCGAACGTTGCCCGGCCACGGGTGCCCGAGCAGCAGACGCACGGCGCCGGGCCCGAACTGCGGCGGCGCGCGGCCGATCCGCGCGCTCGCCTGCTCGAGGAACGCGCTGGCGAGCACGGGGACCTCGTGCACTCGCTCGCGCAGCGGCGGGATCTCGACCGGCGCGCTGGCGAGGCGGAAGTACAGGTCGCGGCGGAAGCCGCCGGACTCGACCTCGACCGCGAGGTCGCGGTTGGTCGCCGCGACGACGCGGACGTCGACCTCGCGCGGGCGCGCGGCGCCGACCGGCGTGATCAGCCCGTCCTCGAGCACGCGCAGCAGCTTGGCCTGCGTCGCCGGCGGCAGCTCGCCGAGCTCGTCGAGGAAGAGCGTGCCGCCGCCTGCCCGTTCGAACAGGCCCTCGCGCGCGCCCGCGGCCCCCGTGAACGCGCCGCGCACGTGCCCGAACAGCTCGCTCTCGACGAGCGTCTGCGGGATCGCGGCGCAGTTGACCGCGACGAAGGGGCCGGCGGCGCGGCTCGACCAGTGGTGCACGGCGTAGGCCGCGTGCTCCTTGCCGACGCCGGTCTCGCCGCGGATCAGCACGGGGAGCTCGCTGGCCGCGAGCCGCCGGATCAGCTCGAACACGCGCGCCATGACCGGCGCGGCGATCAGCACGACGCGCTCGCCCAGCTCGATGCGCGTGGGCGCGACGCTCTGCGCCGCCTCGACCGTCTGCGTCTCCTCGGCCTCGTCGGCGTGCAGCACCAGCGTCGCGCCGCCGATCGAGATGACGTCGCCCGACGCCAGCGGCCGCTCGCCGTTGCGGAGCAGGCGCTTGCCGTTGACGCGCGTGCCGTTGCGCCCGCCGAGGTCGACGATGCGGACGCGCCGGCGCTCGACGATCAGCTCGGCGTGCTGGCGCGAGACCGCCTTGTCGTCGAGGCGGATCGCGGCCTGCTGGCCGCGGCCGATCGTGAGCGCGCCGTCGTCCGGGAGCGCGCGCGTGCTCGCGCGGTCCCGGGTGACGATCTGCAGGTAGATCTTGGCGCTGTCGGGCATCGCGAGTCCGCGCGCATCCTAGCAGACCCGCCGCGCGCGCGTCTCGGCACGGCGCGCCGCCGACCCGCTACGATGTCGAGGCCATGCGCCGCGCCACCTACCTCGCCCTGACGCCGCTGCTGCTGCTGCTGCAGGCCGCGCTGGTCAACGGCTGCCTGCTGCTGATCGCGCGCTGGTACAGCGTGATCCCGCTGCGCGCGCTCGCGGGGCTCGTGTTCCTGTTCGTGATCCCGATCGCCGGCGCCGTCGCGGTGATGCTCGCTGGGACATGGCTCATAAGACAATTCGACCCGCGCGCCGCCGAGCTCGAGCACCGCCTGCTGATCGGGGCCGGCATCACCGGCGCGACGCTCTGGCTCGCCGCCGCCGCGGGCCTGAGCGTGGGGCTGCACGACTACGGCATGCTCCGCGTCCACGGCGCGCGCGCGGGCGTGCGGCCGACCGAGCTCCCGCAGCACCGCGAGGCCGGCTTCGCGTCGCTCGCCGGCGCCGAGGTGCGCTGGCAGGACGTGGGCACCTATCACTGGACGTCGCGCCCCAAGGACAGCACGACGACCTATCACCACTACGCGCTCGCCTACCCGATCCGCGACGTCGTGCTCCCGAACGCGACCCCGCGCGCGTGGCTGTGCGTCAAGGCCTCGAGCCCGCGCTCGCTGCCCGAGTTCTCGGCCCGCTATCAACAGGACGTCGAGGCCGCGGGCGTCGTCGCCGGGCTGCCCGTGCGCGATCTGGGCGAGGTGAGCCGGTGTCAGCGGGCCGCCGCGGAGGCGGCCAGCCGCGGCGTCGTGAAGGTCGACGCGGAGCCTGACGTCAACGCGAGGGTCAACGCGAGGGTCAACGCGAGGGTCAACGCGCCCGTGTTCCTGCGCTTTCGACCCTCGGTCGAGGAGGTCCGCGCGACGCTCGAGCGCCGCGTCGTGATCCTGCTGCTCATCGTCAACGGGCTGTTCGTGCTGCTGCCCTTCGCGCTCGACCTGCGCCGCGGCCTGACGGATCCGTCGCTGACCTGAGCGCCCTACATGCGCAGGCGCAGGCTGAGCCCGAAGCGCTGCCCGCCGCCCTCGCCGCTGTAGCTCGGCGAGACCGCGAAGGTCGCGATGCGCTTGCGCTTGATGCCGACGCCCAGCAGCGTGCCGCCGGTGAGCAGCAGCGCCGGCCCCTGGATCGCCAGCGCGATCATGAGCGGGTAGAACGTGTCGTAGTCCCGCAGCGCGTCCCGGCCCGCGTCGGGGTACGAGAAGTCGGTCTCCCAGCGGTTCCTCGCGTCGAGGACCTCGAACGCGGTGAACGCCATGACCGCGGTCGCGACGGCCCCGAGCCCGACGAGCACGCCGCCGACGCCGATCAGCAATTCCGGCCGGTCGAGCGGGTCGCCGATATCGAGCATCGAGGGGCCCTCGGGCGCGAGCCGGCTGTTGAACTCCTTGCGCAGATCGTCGCTGACCTCGGCGCGCAGCTCGGCGCGCAGCGTCGCCTCGCGCTTCTGGGCCGCGACCACCGCGGCCTGCCGGGCCGCCTCGGCCGTGACGGTCCCGAGCTTGGCGTCGGCGAGCATGAGGTGAGCGTCGATCTCGCGCCCGAGCGCCTCGGCCTCGGCGCGCTCCTCGGGCAGCGCGCTGCCGAGCGCCGCGCGGTAGCGGTCGAGCTGCTCGCGAGCGATGCGCAGGTGCTTCGGGTCGCGATCGATCCCGAACGCCTTGAGGTGCGCGTGCACGAGGTCGCGGAGGATGATGCGCCGCCGGCCGTCGTGCTCGGAGCCGGCGGGCAGCAGCTGGTAGGCGCGCGCGAAGGCCTCGATCGCCTCGCTGTACTTGGCGACCTCGTAGAGCCCGCGGCCGCGGGCGTAGGCGTCGTGCGCGGCCTTGAAGCTGCCGCTGCCGCCCTCCTTGGTGACGACCTTGACGGCGCCCTCATCACGCTGTCCGTCGTCCTCCGTCGCGCCGTCGCCCGCCGCGTCGTCGCCCGCCGCGTCGTCGCCCGCCGCGTCGTCGCGCGTCGCGTCGTCGTCCGCCCCATCGCGCTCGCCCGCCGGGTCAGGCTCACTTCTGGGCGCCTGCTCGCCGTCCGCCGCGGCCGCGCCCGGCACCAGCGCGGCGGCCACCAGCAGCGCCCGCGCGGGGGTTCGGCGTCGACGCGCGAACATCGACACCAGTCGCCGGGCGAGCGCTCGCAGCACCGCGCCATCCTACCGTGGATCGCCGCCTGGCACGACGCGGCGCCCGGCCGCGCCGGCTAGGGGCGCATCGAATATAGTCCTGGCCGTGAGCACGCCCCACGAGCCCGGCGCCGACGCCCGCGAGGGCGACTCGCGCGACGCGCTCAGCGTCCAGGGCGACGCCACGACCGACGCCGTGGAGGAGGAGACCCAGGACATGCCCGACGGGGCGTCGCTGGGGCTCGAGGTCACGGGGGTCGCGCGCGTCGACCGGGCGCCGCTGGTCGACACGGTCATCGAAGGTCGCTACCGGATCCAGGAGCGCCTCGGGCGCGGCGGCATGGGCGAGGTCTACCTCGCCGAGCACATCTCGATCGAGAAGCCGGTGGCGATCAAGCTGCTGCGCCCGGACGTGCGCGAGACCGAGGACCTGCGCAAGCGCTTCCTTCGGGAGGCCCGCGCGGCCTCGAAGATCCGCCACGAGCACGTCGTCGACATCACCGACTACGGCGAGACCAAGGACGGCCTCACCTACTTCGTCATGGAGTACCTCGAGGGGGAGGACCTCGCGGCGCTGCTCGAGCGCGAGGCGCCGCTGCCCTGGCGACGCGCCCGCGCGCTCGCGCTGCAGGTCCTGCGCGCGCTCGCGGCCGCGCACGCCGAGGGCATCATCCACCGCGACATGAAGCCGGCGAACTGCTTCCGGATCCGCCGCTTCGACAGCGACGACTTCATCAAGGTGCTCGACTTCGGCATCGCCAAGCGCGCGGTCGACGACGACGCCCCGAGCGAGACCACGAGCGTGACCGAGCGCGGCGCGGTGATCGGCACGGCCGCCTACATGCCGCCCGAACAGGCGCTCGCGCAGCCGCTCGACGCCCGCGCCGACCTCTACGCCTTCGGCGTGATGCTCTTCAAGATGCTCAGCGGGCGGCTGCCGTTCACGGGGCCGAGCTCGATGGCCGTGATCGCCAAGCACCTGCACGACCCGCCGCCGGCCCTGCGCGCGCCCTCCGAGAGCCGCCCGATCCCCGACGCGCTCGCGGCCCTCGTCGACCAGCTGCTCGCCAAGGACCCCGCGCACCGCCCGGCCAGCGCCGCCGCGGTCATCGACGCGCTCGAGGCGATCGAGCCCGACTCACCGACGACGGACCGAGGCTCCCAGGGCGCGCTCGCGCCGGTCGCCGAGGAGCCCGCGCGCCCCCGGTGGCGCCCCGCGCTGATCGGGCTGCTCGCGCTCGGGGTCACGGGCGTGGCCGCAGCGGCCTACCTGCGCGACGACGCGCCCGCGGCCTCGCCCGGAGGAGATTCGGTGGCGCGCGCGACCGAGGCGACGACCGTCGACGCGGATCCCGGCGCGCGCGAGGCGAGCGCCACGACGAGCGCCACGAGCGAGGCCCCCACGACCGACGAGCCCGCGACGCCGCCCGACGCGGGCGCGAGCGCGGAGACCGAGGCCGCGCCCGCGAAGCGCACGCCGAGCACGCCGTCGCCGCGGGCGCAGGTCGAGCGATTCCGCGATCGCAAGCGCCGGGCGATCCGCGGCTGCTTCGACAGCGGCGGCGAGTTCCGCACCGAGCTGCGCGCCCGCGTCACGCTCACGGGCGCCGGGCGCCTCGAGTCCCTCGAGCTGCTGAGCCAGAAGGTCGAGCTGCGCACGCGAAGATGTCTCGAGGAGCTGTTTCGCAAGCTCCGCGTCACGCTCGACGACGAGGCGCGGGGCTCCGCGCGCGCGCGCGTCGTCGAGCTCACGCTGCGCCGCTGAGCGGCCGGTCGACCGGATGGCGTAACCGGACGAGGCGGAAGCTCGACCTGGTTCAAAAACCACGCGAACGCGCACGCGCGCGCGCGCCGTGGGAACATCGGGCGGTCCAATGTGTCTACGCGGGCAGGCTCTGATGATCGACGGCGTCGCGCGCGGGAGGACGAGGGCACGGTGGCGCCAGCTCACGCTGCTGTGCGGCGCGCTGGCCTGTGACGTCGCCGAGCCCGACGCGCCGCCCGAGCCCGCGCCCGCGAGCGGCGAGCGAGCCGCGGCCGCCGAGCCCGACGTCGCCGACGCCGTCGTCGCCGAGCTCGCCGCGGAGGAGCTCGCCCCCGCCAGCGCGGACGCGACCCCCGCGAACGACGACGACGAGCCCGCCCCCGCGACCGCGCGGGTCGCCGACGCGAGCGACGACGCCAACGACGACGCGAGCGACGACCCCAACGACGACGCGAGCGACGACCCCAACGACGACGCGAGCGACGAACCCAGCGACGCGGAGGCCGACGCCCACGACGAGGCCGCGCCCGCGCGCCGCTACTCCATCGCGCCCACGTCGATCCGGATCCAGGGCCCGATCGACCGCGAGATGGCGCGCCGCGTGTTCAAGCGACACCGCCGCTCGCTCGAGGCCTGCGCGGCGCGGGTCGCCGCGGCCGGAGACGATCCGCGCGGCACGCTCGCGCTGCAGCTGCACCTCACCGACACGCCCGACGCGGTGCGGGCCGTCGTCGTGACGGAGGACAAGACGCGCAGCCGCGGCAAGCTCGCGAGCTGCGTGAAGCAGCGCCTGCGCGAGTGGTCCTGGCCGACGAGCTACGTGTGCGGCGCGGCGATCATGCACGTGACGCTGCGCGTGCGCTGACGCGCGCGCGCCCGCAGGGCGTGAAGGCGCTGCGGCGCGCGGCGACCCGACGCCCGTGGTCAAGCGGCGGCCCGACGCCCGCGCGCCATGGGTGCTCGAAAAGAAATCTTGAACGCGCGTGCGCCTAGGGCGCCGTCTGCACGCAGACGATCGCCAGGAAGCGGTCGCAGGGCGAGACCTCCTGCCGCAGCAGGTCGCGCGCGTCGAGCTCGGTGTTGCGCCCCTGGACGTTGGCCGCGCTGGACGTCCAGTCGTTGCAATTCAGCCCGACGTCCGAGAGGCCGCTCTGCAGCGTGCCGGTCCAGCCGTCCGCGTCGAACCAGTCGTTGGGGTTGCCGTTACCCTCCTCGACCTCGTCGCCGTCGAAGGCGAACACGTCGTTGGCCGCGTCGCCGTTGCCGTTGTTGAAGATCGCGTTCCAGTTGGGGAACAGCTGCACGCCGTTGAGGTTGTTGACCGGGGCCATCGACGCCGCGGGCTCCTGGATCACGTCGATCACGTCGTTGTTGCTGTCCGAGAGGAACGCGACCCAGGTGCCGCCGACACCCGCGGCGTCCGCCTCGGTCTGACACATCGTGCTCGCCTGGTCGATCCCGCCGAAGTCACCCTGGTAGGCGCCGATCAGCGCGGCGATCCGGATCTCGGGGATGATCTCGCAGATCATGTTGTCGTCGCAGTAATTGGTGTCGCAGTCGCCGTTCTCGACGCAGGAGTCGCCCTGCTCGCAGGGGTCGCAGGCCGCCCCGCCGCAGTCGACGTCCGTCTCGCCCTGGTTCTGCGCCATGTCGTCGCAGGTCGCCAGGATGCACGCGTTCGAGCACGCGTCGTCGTCGATGTCGTTGTCGTCCTCGCACTCCTCGGTCGCGACCATGTTGACGTAGCCGTCGCCGCACAGCGCCGCGGTGCAGTCGAAGTCGCACAGCTCGGAGTCCATCGCCATGTCGTCGCAGTCCTCGACGCCCTGCTGCACGAAGCCGTCGCCGCAGACCGCCGGCACGCAGGTGTCGAGGCAGCCGTCGGTGTTCTCGAGGTTGCCGTCGTCGCACTCCTCGCCCACCTGCACGATGCCGTCGCCGCAGCTGGGCAGCGCGCAGCCGTTGGTGCACTCGTCGTCGTCCACGTCGTTGCCGTCGTCGCAGCCCTCGCCGGGGCCCACGACGCCGTCGCCGCACGCCGCGTTGACGCACATCGAGGTGCAGGCCTGGTCGTCGCCGTTGAGGTCGCCCTGGTCGCACTCCTCGACGCCCGCCTGCACGAGCCCGTCGCCGCAGCTCGCGACCGCGCACGCCGAGGTGCAGGCCTGATCGTCGCCGTTGCCGGCCCCGTCGTCGCAGCCCTCGACCCCCGCCTGCAGCTCGCCGTCGCCGCAGGACGCCGCCACGCAGCTGTCGAGGCAGTCGTCGGTGTTGTCGGCGTTGCCGTCGTCGCACTCCTCGCCGTCGTCGAGCTCGCCGTCGCCGCACACGGGCGGGCCGGCGGTCGTCCCCTCCGTGGCCGACTCCGACACCGAGCCGCTCGTGAGCATGTCGGTGGTGCTGTCGTCGGTCTCGCTGGTCGGCGCCTCGCTCGTCTGGCCCTCCGTGCCGGCGGTCGAGCTGGAGGTCGAGCCGCCCGTCGTCGAGTCGTCGGTCGTCGCGGTGCCGTCGTCGCCGCACGCGACCACGAGGGACGCCGCGCAGATCAAGAAGCTGGTACGAAATCGCGTGGGGCAGCGTACCGTTTAACATGCCCCTAAAGACATGTATAAAATTCGCCGCCGTGGCGATCTGGGACACGCCTCAGCGCGACGCGTCGCACTGGAACTCGAGGTCCTCGGCGTCGACCGCCGCGTGCGGCCCGTCCTCCGGGTAGCCGAGCTCGCCCTTTTGGTTCTCGCCCCAGCAGCGCACCGTCGTCCGCAGCGCGTCGTCCTCGTAGCGCTCGAGCAGCGCGCAGCTGTGACGCTCGCCGAGCGCGAGCGCCCGCGGCCGCAGGCGCTCCTGCGTCGGCGTGCTCGCGCACGGCCCGGTGTAGCTGGCCGGGTGACGGAAGCACAGCACCGACTTGTCGACGACGATCGGCTCGTCTTCGTCGTCGCCGTAGACGCAGTCCTCGTCCAGGTCGCCGCTGCACACCCAGAAGCCGAGCTCGCGGTGCGACCCGTCGCCCCAGCAGCGGATCGAGTTGTCGTCGTAGATGACGCAGGTGTGCTGCGGCCCCGCCGTCAGCGGGCGCGGCAGCGCGAGCGCGCCGTCGAGCTCGACCAGGACCGCCGGGCCGTCCGCCTCGAACGGCACGCGGAGCTCCGGCGCGTACAGCCCGTTGTCGCCGAGGTACTCGCGCGCCCCCCAGCAGCGCACGCGCTCCTTGCTGTCGAAGGCGCAGGTGTGCCGTCGACCGGCGACCAGCTGATCGACGAAGACGTCGCCGAGCAGCCCGTCGAGCGCGACGAGCTGCGGGGTCGGCACGGCCTGGGCGTCCTGCTCGTCCTCGTAGTAGACGCCGTGCAGGCTCTCGGTCGCCGAGCCCCAGCACATCATGAACGCGCCGTTCTCCTCGAGCGACGCGCAGGCGTGATAGGCCCCGACCGCGAGCGCGTAGACCTCCGACGTCTCGCCGAGCAGGACCGGGGGCGGCGGCGCGCTGCGGATGTCGAGCACGTTCTCCGTGCCGCCGTTGCCGAGCTCGCCGCGGTGCCCGACGCCCCAGCAGCGCACCTCCTCGCCGGCGTCGGTCGAGAGCTCGGCGCAGGTGAACTCGTTGCCGGCGTGCAGCGAGATGACCTTCCCGGGCAGCGTGAGCACGGGCGCGTCCGCGGGGGCCACCGGCGCGCCCGCGTCCCCGCCGCCGCCGACGAAGCGATCGCGCCCCCAGCACACGACCTCGTCAGCGTCGGTCGCGACGCAGCTGTGCTGCGGGCCCGCGGTCAGCAGGCGCGGCGCGCCGACGAGCGCGCCCGGCAGCGCGACGGGCCCGACCGACGCGAGCTCGAGCCCCGCGGAGCCGCCGATCTGCGTCTCGCCGGGGTAGCCGAGCCGACCGCTCCCGTCGTCGTAGCCCCAGCAGCGGACGCTCGCGTCGCCGAGCAGCGCGCAGGTGTGGCGCGTCCCCGCAGAGATCATCACGGGATCGCAGGACGGCGTCGCGTCGCCCGTGGTCTCGACCCCGGTCTCGACGCCGCCGGTCGAGTCGCCGCCGCCCGTCGCCGCCGTCGCCTCGCTCGACGCGCTCGAGGACCCAGATGTCTCCGTGAACATATCGGTCGTCGCGTCCGCCTCGGGCTCCATCCGCGCCCAGATCGGGAACGCGCAGCCGCACAGCGACGCGAGCGCGACCGCCACGGTCACGCGCGGGCCCGAGAGGGCCGCGCGCGGGCCCGAGGTGGTTTCTGGTGGTCGCGAGCGCACCGCTTCGGGGGACTCCGAATCGTCCTGGAGACCGTAGCTCAGTCCGCGCGCGCGCGGCAACCTGCGGTCGCCGCCGTGCGCTACACTCGGAGCATGCGACGACGGCTCGGCGTCTGCGGCGGAGCGCTCCTGCTCGTGAGCCCGGCCCTCGCCGCGCCCGTCGCCGCCGCGCCGCGCTGGAGCGTGGCGACCGCGGGCGTGTTCTCCGACGCGCAGCCCGGGACCTCCGTCGACGTCGAGCTCGCCGACCTCAACGGCGACCGCCGCGTCGACCTGCTGTTCGCCAACAGCCGCGGCGAGGACCTCGTCCCGCCGGGCGGCGCGGACGAGCCCAACCAGGCGTTTATATGGCACGAAGGACAGCTCGTTGACGTCAGCGACGCGCTGCTCCCCGGCGTGGACGCCGCCCGCGTGATCCTCGCCCGCGACTTCGACGGCGACGATCGTGTTGACCTGTTTATTGGGTCAGGCTGGCAGACGCGCAGCCAGCTGCTCGTCCAGCTCCCCGAGGCCGACGCGCTCACGCCCTGGCTCCCGCGCTTCGCCCCGCTCCTCGGCGCGACGCCGAGCTCGCCCGCGAGCGTCGGCGCGGCCGCGCCCGGCGACGTCGACGGCGACGGCGACCTCGACCTCGCGCTCGTCGACTGGGGCCCGGGCCCGAGCCACGGCGGCCCCGACGACGACCAGGGCGGCGCGCGCCTGTGGCTCAACGACGACGGCGTGCTCCTCGACGAGACCCTGTTCAAGCTCCCGCTCGAGCCGGCCCCCTGGTCCTGGGCGATCGAGCTGATCGACCTCGACGCGGACCTCGACCTCGACCTCGTCGTCAGCGCCCGCGGGCAGCACGGGCCCGCGCTCACGCTGCTGCGCAACGACGGGCTCGGCAACTTCGACGTCGCGAGCCCGCCGCCCCCCAGCGCGCTGGGCCAGCCGATCGTCGGGCTCGTGGTCGCGGCCTTCGACGGCGGGCGCGACCCCGCGCTCGACCTGCTGCTGCTGCGGCAGGGCGCCCCCCACCTCGCGCTGCGCGGCGACGATGTCGGCGGGCTCCAGGGCGCGCCCGGGCTGTGGAGCGAGCCGACGACGAGCGAGCACGCGGTCGCCAGCGCGCTCGACGTCGATCAAGACGGCTTCGTCGACCTCCTGCTGTGGGACGGGGGCGACCCCCCGCTCCGGCTCTACCGCGGCTCGGAGACCTCGCTCTCGCTCGCGCCGGAACCAGCCGCCGCGCTGCAGTCGGTCGAGCTCGCGGGCGCCCGCGATCTCGAGCTCGCCGATCTCGACCGCGACGGTCGGCTCGACGTCGTGATCGCGCGCGGCGGCGAGCTCCCGCGCGCCAACGTGGTGCTGCTCGCGACCGAGGAGAACGCGGCGGACGCCCGCCCGCCCGTCATCGCGCGCGTGCTCGGCCCCGACCCAGAGACGCCGCTGGCCCCCGGGGACGAGCTCGTCGTGCGCGCGCGCGTCCACGATCACAAGTGGCCGGCGCGCGCCGTCGATCTCGAGTGGACGCGGCTCGAGTGGCGATGGGGCGCCGCGGGCGACGAGTTCACCGCGGACGACGCGGTCGAGATGCGCTGGTACGGCGAGCACCTGTACCGCGGCCGCGTCGCGATCCCGACCCCCGCCCCGGCCGCGCAGCTCTGGTATCGCGTCTGCGCGGCCGACGCGGCGCTGCTCGAGGCGCCCTGCAGCACGCCGCGCGCGATCTCTTTAGACATGTCCGAAGAAACAAGCTCGGCGACCGACGGAGACAGCGCGAGCGCGAGCGAGAGCGACGCGGGCAGCGACGCCGGCTCCTCCGGCGACGACTCGCTCAGCGGCGGCCCCGACGGCGACGCGGGCTCCGCGAGCGCCGGCGACGCGTCGTCGACGGACAGCGGGACCGACGGCGACGCGGACGCGGACGACGACGGCTGCAACTGCGCCCAGCGCCAGGGCGCGCGCGCCGGCTCCAGCGCGCTCGCGCTGCTGCTCGCGCTCGCGCTCACCCGCCGGCGCCGACGCCGACGCGCGTGAGCGCGACATCGCGCGCCCGAACATGTCCCCTGGTGAAGCTCAGGTGATATACTCGAGCTCGCCCGTGGCCGACTCCCAGGTAGAGCTAGAAGCGCCCGAGGCCGGACTCGTGCGCGTTCGCGTGTCCGGCTTCCTCAACGGCTCGCTCGCCGCGCGGCTGCTCGAGCGGCTGCGCGACGCCCCGCAGGACGACGATGAGGGCGAGCGCCTCGGGCTCGTCATCGATCTCCGCGAGCTCCGCGACTTCGATGACGTCGGCTACGAGCGCCTCGTCGCGGCGCAGCGCGAGCTGAAGTCGAGCGAGCGCCGGACCGCGTACCTGATCTCCAGGCCGCGGATCCGCGGCATGGTCTTCAAGGTCATCCACATCACCCAGGACGAGCGCACGCGGCCCGTCACCAACCTGGCGATGGCCCGCGCCTGGCTCACGCGCCAGGATGAACGCTCCTACGCGGAGACCTCGCTCGACCGCGCCAAGACGCTGCTCGAGCGCATTCGACAACGCAGCACGAGTCGCGCCGCGGAGTCCGCATGACCCGACGAGAGCGCCTCACGCTGCGCGAGCGGCTGACGCTGCGCGCCCTCAGCGGCATGATGAAGCTCTCGGCGGGCTATAACGTCCCGTTCCTCGACGAGATCGTCAAGGTCTACGGGTTCAAAGAGGGCTTCAAGCGCGCCGGCGCGCTCGAGCACATCGTCACCGAGTTCGAGACGCGCCTCGGCGAGCGCGACGCCCACATCGTGCTCGGCTACGCGTCGCTGTGGAACGGCTGTGAGTTCTGCGCCCTGGGCCACGTGTTCGCCGGCAACCTCGCGCACTTCCGGGACACCGGCGAGGTGCTCCCGCTCGACGAGCACGTCCTGCGCGTCAAGCTGCGCGAGGGCTCCGATCAGGAGATCCTCGAGTACACCGTCGAGAGCCTCCAGGACGCGCCGCGGCTGCGCGGGCTGCTCGAGCGGCAGTTCCTGCTCAAGTCGGGTGAGCCCGCAGGCGATCACCCCGACGACGAGCTGCTCGAGGCGTCGATCTCCGCGTACGACTGGCTCAACCACTGCAGCATCTACGGCGACCCCGGCGTGCCGCTCGTCGCCCTCTCGCCGCTGCAGAAGCAGCGGACCCTGCGGCGCCTCTACGACAAGGCGCGCGGCCGCGGCTAGCGGCGAGCGGCGAGCGAGCGCCGCGTGAAGGCGCTCGATCGGCGCCAGCGCGCGGTCGCCCGGCGCCCCTGACTACGACGGCCAGCGCAGGCGCAGGACGCCCGAGTAGGTCGAGATCAGCGCGTCGCCGTCGGCCCACGCGAGCGAGCTGAAGTACCGCTTGGTCTGCGGCGCGCTCCGGCGGATCACCGCGCCGGTGTCGGCGTCGAGCTCGAGCAGCGCGTGCGTCGAGAGCACGAGCACGCGCCCGTCCGGGGTCACGCACACGTCGCAGGAGTCGCCGTAGTAGCGCCAGCGCTGCTCGCCGTCGTCCGCCGCGAGGCACACGATGCAGTGCTCGGCGACGAGCAGCAGCTCGTCGCCGCGCGTGACGATGGACTGCGGCACGCCCGTGTCGTGCACCGTGATCGCCCAGTGCGACCTGCCGGCGCGCTGCTCGAGCATGTCGACGACGGCGTGGTGACGACCGCTGCTGCCGATCACCACCAGGTTCCCCCAGCCGACGTGGAACAGGTCGCGGCGGTAGCCGAGGCGGTCGAAGCGCTCGCCGAGCGCGCGACGCCACGCGAGCGCGCCGTCCTCGGCCGACCAGGCGAGGAGCTCGCCCGCGCAGCTCGTGCCGAAGATCCGCCGGTCGTGGCCGACGAGCGTGTCGGAGAACTCCTCCTCGCGCGCGGCCTCGGGCGACTCGTACGTCCACAGGACGCGGCCCGTCTCGCGCTCGAAGCCGTAGACGTGACCGTCGCTCGAGGCGAGCGCGCCGTGGTCGTCACCGGCGAAGGTCGGCGTCCACAGTCCCGGGTACTTGTGCGCGCTGATCCGCGACTTCCACACGACGTCGCCCGTGGCGGTCTCGAGCGCCCACAGCTGCCCCGCGAAGTCCGCGACGTACAGCAGCTCATCGCGCTCGACGGGCGCGTGGTAGGCGTTGTCGTCGAGCCGCGTCCGCCAGGCTGGGGTGCCGCGCGCGGCGTCGAGGGCGACCACGGCGTCGGTGCAGGTCACGACGACGAGCCCGTCGCAGACCCGCGGGCGTGAGGGCTCGCTGACGGTCGAGAGGCTCCGACTCCAGACGCGGCTCTTCTCGATCGAGATGACCTCGGGCTCGACAGCGGCGCGCGGCGCCGCGGCGACGCGCTTCTTCGCGACCGGCTTCTTCGTCGCCTTCCGGACCGCCTTCTTCTTGGCGACTCTCTTCTTCGCCGCTTTCTTGGCGACTCTCTTCTTCGTCGTCTTCCGCACGGCGCTCTTCTTGGCGACCTTCTTCTTGGCGACCTTCTTCGTCGCGACCTTCTTCTTCGCGACCTTCTTCTTCGCGACCTTCTTCTTCGCGACCTTCTTCTTCGCGACCTTCTTCTTCGCCGTCTTCTTGGTCGCCTTTCGTACAGCCGTCTTCCTGGAGGGCTTCGCGGCGGGCTTGTTGGCGGTCCGCTTCTTCGCCGGCTTCTTGGCGACCGTCTTCGTCGCTACCTTCTTCGTCGCGACCTTCTTCTTCGCGACCTTCTTCTTCGCGACCTTCTTGGCGACCTTCTTGGCGACCTTCTTGGCGACCTTCTTGGCGGTACCCGAGCGCCGCCGGGAGGCGGTTGTTCGGCTCGCGGTCCGCCGCGCGCTCGTGCCCTGGTTCCCCGCTACGACCTCGTGACTCACCATCTGCACCCCGCTCGCGAGGGGATATATCACGGCGCCCGCTCGCGACGCGGGCCGCGTGCGCGCGCGGAGCTACGGGCGATCTCGCAGCCCGACCCAGAGCGCGACGAGCAGCGCGGGCAGTGCCAGCAGATCGCTCGGGTCCGCGACGGAGCAGACCGGGCGGTACATCGGCGCGGCCGCGCCGTGCAGCCACGCGCCCACGGTCCGCGCGAGCCAGAGCGGCCCGCCGACGCCGTGGCCGTAGGCCGCCGTCGCGGGCGCCCACAGCTGGACCGCCGTGAACGCGCACGCGGTCGCCAGCGCGCACAGGATGACCGCGCGCCGCGAGAGCACGCGCCCGCGCGCGACCTCGAGGGCCGCGACGAGCAGCAGCGGGAAGAACACCAGCCCGCCGACGTCGCTCAGCTTGCCCGTCCAGACGTTGTTGTACGCGTACTTCCACCACTGGTTGTTCAGCACGACCATGACCATCGCGGTCAGCGGGACGACGTGCGCGAGGCAGTCTCCGGGTCCAAGCGAGCGGGCTTCGGCGGTCATCGGTGGTGCTCCTACAATCGGCGTGGATGGTGCGTGGCTTCGCGCGGCGCGGGTTTGACCGGACTACTCGGACGCGCCGAACAGCACCTGGTCCACGAACATCTCGGCGTCGCTGCTGTCGCCGGTCCAGCGCCAGAAGTCGCCGGCGGAGACCGCGGCCCAGCTGACCTCGATGCGCTCCCCCTCCGCCAGCGGGCGGCTGGGCTCCAGCGCGATCACCGACGAGTAGACGCAGTTGAAGGCGTCCTCGCAGCGATGCGGGAACTCGGTGAGGTTGAGCACCTTCAGCGCGTCGGCGTCGCTGTGCACGTAGGGCCCGCGCCACTCGTCGAAGTCCTCGGCGTCCTCGGCGGCCTCGTCCTCCGGCGTCTCCTCGGGGGCGGGCGCGACGTTGTGCAGCGGCAGGCGGACCGTCACGGCGCGCTCGGGGTCGAGCAGGGGCGCGATCGTGGCGATCAGCTCGAGCGGCTCGTCGGCGGGGTTCTCGACCGCGGCCGAGCGGATGACGAGCGCCGCGTGCAGGTCCGCGTCGAGCTCGTCGGACTCGCCGGCGACCGTCGTCTGGACGACGAAGCGCAGCGCGTCGTCGTCCTCGAGCACGTCCTCGAGCAGCTGCGACTCGGACTTCACGACCGTCTGGTACATGTCGTAGCTCTCGGCGATCGAGGCGATGGCGCCGACGAGGAGGGTGGCGAGGACAATCGGGCGGTTCTTCATGGCGGGCTCTCCGGGTACGCGTGGGTAGTCCCGCAGGCCCCGGGGCGGTTCACTCCGGCCCCCGCTTCGGGTCAAAAAAACGGTCCTCCGAGGCGCGCCCGCGAGCGCGCCGCCGGACCCGCGCGCGGCGCCGCGCGCGAGCGCGCCGCGACGCCGCGCGCCGTCACCGGCCGGTTGTCCTGTAGAATTATCCGCGTTCGAGCCAGGCTCGGGATGGAGTGAGCGACAGCGCGTCTACAAGCTCGGCGCTCGCCGAGGCGCCGCTACGCAGGTCGCCGCGCGAGCACGCGCTGTCGGCCCTGACCGGGGAATTCAGCGACCCGGCGCTCGAGCGCGAGTACCGGGCGTGGAGCTGGCGGCCGCGCGCCAAGCAGCTCGCCACGACCTGCCTCATCGGCGCGCTCGGCTTCGCGGCGACGCTGGTGCTCGACCTCTCGGATCACGCCGGGAGCCCGTGGCTGTGGCCCGCGCTGACGATGCGCGGGCTGTCGGTCGCGCTCCTGCTCGCGGCCTCGACGTGGTTTCGCCGCCGCCGCCGCTACACGCCGGCGGCCGACTGGGTGCTCGTCGCGCTCGGCTTCGCCATGTCGCTGCTGTTCCTGATCCCGACGTTTCCGCTGCGCGACCGCCTGATGTACCTGCTGCTGACGGTCCTGCTGCTGATCATCGTCAACTACGTGTTCTTGCCCAACCGCCTGCGCCTGAGCCTGCTGCCGGGCGCGTTCATGACGCTGCTGTTCCTCGGCGTGCACGCGCGCCTGAGCGCCGCGACGCCCGGCGAGAAGGGGCTCAGCGTGATCCTGCTGCTGTGCACCAACCTGCTCGGGGTGCAGTTCCTCCGCGTCATCGGCCGCTCGCTGCGCGAGGTGTTCGCGACCTCGCGCGCGCTCGAGCTCGCCGTGGCCGAGCGCGCGCGCGCGGAGGAGACCGCGGCGATCGAGCGCGCCACGTCGCGCTTCTACATGAACATCAGCCACGGGCTGCGCACGCCGATCAACGGCATCGTCGGCTACATCGAGCTCATCGACGAGGACGCCGCGGAGGGCGACCTCGCCTCGCTGCGCGAGGACCTGCGGCGCGTCCGCCTCTCGAGCGTGCGCCTGCAGCGGACGCTCGACCGGATCCTGCAGCTCTCGCGCTTCGAGTCGGGGCGCGTGCCCATCAACCCGCGCCGCTTCTCGCCCGCCGCGCTGACGCGCGAGGTCACCGAGCGCCTCGACGAGCTCGCGCGCGCGCGCGAGGACACGATCGCGCTCGACGTCGACGAGGGCGCGACGCTCACGAGCGACGCCTCGCTCATCGGCCTCTGCGCCGAGACGCTCGTGGACAACGCGATCCGCTTCACCGAGCGCGGGCGCGTGGAGGTCTCGGCCGTCGTGGGGGAGGACGGCGCGCTGACGCTGCGCGTGCGCGACACCGGGATCGGCATCCCCAAGGACGTGCAGCGCACGATCTTCGACGCGTTCGCGCGCGCGGACGAGTCGACCATCGGCGACGCGCCGCGCACGGGCGTGAGCCTCGCGGTCACGCACAAGATCTGCGCGCTGCTCGGCGGCTCGATCGAGGTCGCGAGCGCCCCCGGCGAGGGCGCCACGTTCACGGCGCGCTTCCCAAACATGTCTGTTTAGACATAGAGCAGCGCAGGCAGAGCCGAACGAGGGCGGCGCGCCGCGTGGCGCGGATCACCGACGCCCTGCGGACGCGAGAGAACATGGTTGCGCGAGGCGCCGGCGCGGACCTGGTGACAACGCCGGCGCGCGCGCGCGTCTGATAGCATCACGACATGCGCGCTGGACTACTTGGACTCACAACTGGACTCACAACTGGACTCGCACCTGGACTCGCAGCTGGACTCGCGACCTGCTGCCTGCTGCTCGCGCCGCTGTCGCTCGCGGGCGGCTGCGCCGGCGAGCTCCCCTCCACCGGCTCCGCCGAGCTCGACCAGGCCGTGAAGTCGGCGGGCGCGCGGCTGGCGAAGCGCGCGGGCGAGCGGCTGAGCAAGCGCGAGAAGACCCGGGCGACGCGCTCGGCGGTCGTCGAGCTGCGGGCCGCGACGACGACGACCGAGCAGACGACGACGCTGCTGGGCGACGCGCTGACGTCCTCGACGCCCCAGGCGACCGCGCTCGGCTCGGGGCTGATCCTCACCGCCGACGGCCTCGTCGCCGCCGACGCGCGCGTGGTCAAGGCCGCGGGCCCGCTGGTCGCGACGCTCGCTGACGGCCGCAGCTTCGCCGCCCGCACCGTGCACGTCGACGGCGAGGTCGCGGTCTTGCAGCTCGTGGGCGCCGAGGGGCTGCCGACCGTGAGCGAGACGACGCCGCGCGAGCCGCTCGCGCCGAAGACCCCGGGGTGGCTCGGCGTCGCGCTCGGCGACTCGGACGCGGGCGCGGTGATCGAGGACGTCCCGAGCGGGACGCCGGCCGCGACCGCGCGGCTGGAGGTCGGCGACGTCGTGGTCGCGCTCGACCGCGACCGCCTGCGCACCGCGGCCGAGCTGCGTGAGCAGATCTCCGCGCGCAGCCCGGGCGAGCGCGTCCGCCTCAAGATCCTGCGCCACGGCAAGTCGCGATCGGTGCGCGTCACCGTCGGCGCCGAGTACAAGCCCGATCGCGCGCTCGCGCGCGCGGGCGAGCGGGACGCCGCCTCGCGCGACGCGTCGCGTCAGCCCGAAGGCGACCGCCGCCTCGAGACGCGCCGCGGCGAGCGACGCGTGGCGGCGCAGGGGCGCGAGCGCGGCGAAGACCGCGAGACGCCGCTGTACAACGGCGACGAGCACAAGCTCGGGATCTCGGCGCTCGCGACCGAGGACGGGCTGCTGGTCGAGCGCGTGACCGCGGGCGGCTTCGCCGATCAGCTCGGGATCCGGGCGGGCTCGACGATCCTCGCCATCAACGGCGTGCGGCTGTACGAGCCCGACGACATCGCCGACGCGCTGCGGCGGCGCGCGAACGCCCTCGAGGTCACGATCCGCAGCGGCGACGACGTCCGCGTGGTCACGCTCAAGCGCCGCGCGAGCCCGCCCGACTCGGACGGCTAGATCGAGCGGCGGGGTGTTGTAGGCGCGTCTCGCCGTAGACTCTGGGCATGCGGACCCTCGAGTTCGAACCGTACCGAGAGCAGCGCGCGCGCTGGCCCGACGCCGGTCGCCACATCCTCGCGCAATTCGACGACGAGTCCGTCGTGGTCTACCAGGCGTACCGCCCCGAGATCGGCGAGTTCGCGGTGACGCACCAGCGCTTCGGCGGCCCCTGGTCGTTCAGCCGCATGAGCTGGATCAAGCCCAACTTCCTGTGGATGATGTACCGCTGCGGCTGGGCCAGCAAACCTGGCCAAGAGGTCGTGTTGGCGGTCCGCATGCGACGCGCGGGCTTCGACGCGCTGCTGGCCGCCGCCGTGCACTCGAGCTACGTGCCCGAGCTCTACGGCGATCAGGCGAGCTGGAAGGCCGCGGTGAAGCGCTCCGACGTCCGCCTGCAGTGGGACCCCGACCACGACCCCCACGGCGCCAAGCAGACGCGCCGCGCGATCCAGCTCGGGCTGCGCGGGCCGACGCTCGCCAGCTACGCAGAGCCCTGGGCGCTGTCGATCACCGACATCAGCGCGCGCGTGCGAGCCGAGCACGCCCGCGTGCGCGCGGGCCAGCTCGACGAGCTCTCGACGCCGCGCGAGCGCGTGTACCCGGTGCAGGACCCGGACGTCGCGCGTCGCCTCGGGCTCGCGCCGCCGCCCGCGAGCGCTCGTTGACGCTGCAGGCGTCGCGCGCTGCGCGACGCGTGTGAGCGCGGCGCTCCCCGATCGCAGACCAGCGCGGCGCCCGACGACTCCTGGTGTCGCGCGCGCCGAGGCGGTACGGTGCTGCACGTGGCCGCGCGGACAACTGCGGTCCCCCGCGAGCAGCATGTCCATCATCAAGTACATCATGATCGCGTTCGCGCTCTCCGGCGCCGCGCTCGGCATGGTCGCCGGGATCACCCTGACGCCGGGCGGCGGGCTCGCGCTCGTGCTGAGCCTCGTCCCGGCCGCGCTCGGGATCGCCAGCGGCCTCAGCTCGCCGATCATCGCCCGCGTGTCCGCCGGGCTGTGCATCCCCTGCTTCATGCTCGTCGCGATGCACGGCAGCCAGTACGCCGCGCTCGACGGCGTGATGGTCGCGGGCTTCCTCGGCTTCGTCTGCGCGGTGATCCTGATGCTCCGCCCGGTCCAGGTGAGCAAGCCGGCGACCGCGACGGCGAGCGTCCCGGCGCAGGCCTGAGCTGCTCAAGAGGACAGGGACGAGAAGAAGCGCTCGAGCGCCGCCCGGTACGCGCTCGCGTTCACGGCCATCACGCTGTTGTGATCGCCGCGCGCGAACAGCTCGAGGCGCCGCGGCGCGCTCGCCCAGGCGTGCAGGCGCTCGGCGTGCGAGACGTCGACGAGGTGATCGCGGCGGGCGTGCAGGATCAGCGTCGCGCCGCGGTGCCGCGCGAGCTTGGCCCGGTGATCGAAGCGCTCAGCCGCCGCCGCGCGCAGCTCGGCCGGGGTGACGCCGAGCTCGTGGGGCGCCGCGCGCAGCAGCACGCGCTCGAGCGGGTCCGCGATCCCGCTCTCGAGCACGAGCCCGGCGGCGCCCACCCGCGCCGCCCACTCGAGCGCGTAGATCGAGCCCACGGAGCGTCCGTACGCGATCACGCGCGCCGGCGGGAGCCGCAGCGCCTCGGCGAGCGCCACCACGTCGTCGAGCATCGCGGCCATGCGCGGCGTCCCCGTCGAGCGCCCGTAGCCGCGGTACTCCGCCAGCACGACGTTGACGCCCAGCTCGAGTAACATGTCTTCAAAGTCAGGCACGTAGTCGCCGACGACCTCGCCGTTGCCGTGGAAGAACACGACCGTCCGGCGCGCGGGGTCGACGATCCGCCGGCGGCAGGCGAGCGCCGCGTCGCCGCGGTCCACGACGAGGTCGCACGGGCAGTCGTCGCGGCGCGGGAAGAAGTAGCGCGCGCTGACGAGCGGGTGATCGAAGGGGTGCCCGGAGTTCACGACGCCATGGTAGCGCCGCCGCGACGCGAGCGCGTCGCGGACGCCCGCCGACGCTCAGCCCGGCAGCTGCACGCTCGAGAGCCCCCAGCCGGTCATGTCGCTGTACGTGTAGGGCTGCACGAGCCCGTCGACGACCTCGACGGCGTGATCGACGGGGTCGATGCGGAACGCGCTGTCCTCGAGGCCAACCGCCCACACGTAGCCGTAGAAGTCGACGCTGATGCCCTTGACCTTGGCCGGCAGCAGCACGCTGTCGACCTGCTCCATGGTCTCGACGTCCAGCGCGTACACGCCGAAGGGCCCCGCGCTCGGGTAGGCGATCCACGCGCGCCCCTCCCCGTCGACCTGGATGCCGGTGCCCGTGGGGCCCACCGCCACGCTCCACGTCTCGTCCTGGGGGTTGAAGCGCGCCGAGCCGTGGCCGGTCGACGCGATCCACGGGCGCCCGCTCGGGTCAACCGTGATGCCGTAGGGCTCCAGCGGGCTGGGTACGTCCCACACGGTCACCGCGAGGGTGTCGGCCTCGACGCGGACGAGCGGGTACGGCTCGTGATCGCCGATGATGAACCAGAAGTTGTCGTCGCCGTCGACGGCGCCGCCGTAGGGCCCGAACGAGCCGATCGAGAGCTCCGGGAAGCCGATGACCTCCTCGATCTCGCCGGTGTCCCCGTTGACCCGAATCGCGCGCGCCGAGCCGGGGACGCCGACCTCGGCGCCGACCGTCCACACCTTCGCGTGCTCGTACGCGCAGGTCTCCTCGTTCAGCGCGCCGGCGGTCCAGGCGACCGGGCGCTGCGTCGAGAACGCCATGGGCGTGTGCCAGGCGACGCACTCCTCCTCGCCCCAGGGCAGCGGCGCGGGGCCGTCGGAGGTCTGGAGCCCCGGCTGCCCGTTGCTCTCGACGCAGTCGGCCGCGCGCGCGTAGAGCTTGGTCAGCCCGCCGTTTCGGTTGGCGACGACGACGTCGCCGGCGAGGTTGACCGAGGTCCGCGAGGGGTCACCCGCGCTGTCCGGGCGCACGATGTAGCGCCCGAGCTCGGTGACGGTCTCGGTGTCGATCTTCGAGATCGTGCCCTCGACGCTGTTGGCGATCCAGATGTACGAGAACTCGGGCCCGCCGACGAGGCCGCCGCAGTCATCGAGCGCGAGGTCGCCCCCGACGCCGACGTCGTACTTCGGCTCGACCGCCGTCGTCGACGCGTCCGTCGCCCTCGTCGTCGCGCCCGTCCCCTCCCCGTCCGTCCCCTCCCCGTCGCTCTCGCTCGCGCCGCCGCTCGAGCCCGTCGCGCTCGCGGACGACGACGACGCCGCGCCCGAGGATCCCTGCGAAGACGACGACGCGCTCGCGGCGACGCCGTCGCTCGCGCCGCCGGAGCCCGCGTCGCTGCCGTCGCCCGCGCCCGCGTCTCCGCACGCGAGCGGCGAGAGGGCGAGCGCGACGACGAGGGCGACGGGCGCGGAGGAGCGGACGAGGCGGGGCGCGCGAGCGGGCGACATCGCGCGGAGCGTACCGCGAACGCGCGCGCGCGCGCGAGCCCGCGCTCAGCCGCCGCTGGCGATGGTGCGGATGATCTCGCGGACGGGCGCCGGGATCGCCAACAGCCGGTTCTTCTGCACGTCGGTGAGCGAGAGCCCGACCTGCTCGACGACCACGCCGGGGGTCTCCCACAGGCGACCGACGAGCAGCGGGTTGGGCAGCACGCGGCTGAACAGGCGCGTGAAGAACGGGTCGTTCCAGATCGCGGCGCGCAGCACCTTGTCGCCGAGCGCCCGGTTGAGCAGCTCGGCGGTCGCCGGGTTCGCCCACATCGACTTCACGCGCTCCGGGTCGCCGACCGCCTTGTTGAACCGCTCGACGTACTCGGCGTCGACGGTCGCCCCGCCGCCCGAGCTGGCGCCGATGCGCGCCTGCAGCTGATTGACGTTGACGATCCGCGTGTCGATCATCCGTCGCTCCGGTCGCGCCTGGAGCCTCGGTCCGCTGATGAGCTTGTCTTTGTCGATCATGGGGCACCCAACGCCGCGCTCGACCGCGAGGACCCTCGCCTGCGCGAGGAGGCAGCTCGAGCGAGACTCGAGCGTCGCGCGTGCGCGCGTGCACCATCATCCCGCGGCGCGCCCCGAGACGTCAACGTCGCGCGCGCGCGTGCGCGTGACCGAACAGCCACGTTCGCGTGACATGATCGAGCGGCCGGGCGAACACGAGCGAGCCCGAGATCACCGCGACCCGGCGACGGTACCGCGCGCCCGGCCGCTCGCGACGCCGGCCGCGTCGCCGATATCAGCGTTCTCGCGACGCGCGTCGGCGCGGATGTCTCCTATCATGAAGGTGAGCCGTGAAGGGGAGCTCTGAAGGGGAACTCTGAAGGGGAACTCTGAAGGGGAACTCCGAAGGGGAACTCTGAAGGGGAACTCTGAAGGGGAACTCTGAAGGGACGCCATGAACGAGAGCCGTGAAGGTGTGTCGCAGCCATCGATCGAGTACGTCTCCCCGAGCAACGTAAACGTCGGGATCGTGGCGCTGAAGCTGCACGGCAAGCTCGTCACCGACGACGCCGCCGGCGCGATCGTCCGCATGCAGGAGGCGATCAGCCGCGCCGGGCGCCTGCGGGTCTTCTTCGACATCGCCGAGTACGACGGCTTCGAGCTCGGCGCGCTGTGGGAGAAGCTCAAGGCGGCGGGCTCGCTGTTCGCGGGCCTCGAGCGCGTCGCGGTCATCGGCGACCAGCGCTGGGCGGAGTGGTGGTCGCGGCTCGCCGACCCGATCACGCCCTTCGTCATCCGCCACTTCTCGGTCGAGCACGCCGAGGACGCGCGCGCGTGGATCACCGAGGGCCTCGACGTGTGAGCGCCGGCCTCCGCGGCGCTCAGGCGCCCGCGGCGACGCAGTGAATCCGGCTGAACTCCTGCCAGGGTCCGTCCGTGCCGGGCGCGGCGGCCTCGTAGCGCCACTCGAAGCCGCGCGGCGTCATGTCGAAGAACGTGATGCGCGCGCGGTGATCGGGGAACGGACCCTTGGCCGGAATGTCGCCGCGCATGACGATCGTGTCGCCCTCGCGGCGCGCCTCGAATTGCTCGTAGCGGCGCAGCGCGGGCGTCGTCCAGGCGAGCACCCACAGCTCGCGCTCGGGATCGTACACGCGCAGGTTGATACCGACCGCCGCGCCCGAGGCCGCGGGCTCAAACACGTCGCCGATCGCCTGCGCGCCGAGGGTGTAGAAGAACGTCCAGCGCGACTCGCCGGGCGACGGCTTGAAGCTCCCGTCGGGCTGCCGCGCCTCGCCGCGGCAGCGCCACGCGCCCACGAGCTGACCGAACTGCTCGCGGACCGCCGGGAGCGTGTCCTCAGCTGGCTCAAACGCCATCAACGCCGGGAGCCCGGGCGCGGCCGTCGCGACGGGCGCGGCGGTAGGCGCCGGCGCGAGCGCGGCGGGCTCCGAGCAGCGCTGCGCCGGCGCGCCCCGGCTCTGCGCGGCGCAGCCGGACAACAACGCGAGCGTGAGGCCGAGGGAGGAAGTCGTGAGGCGAGACGAGCGGGCGCGCATGCGCGGGATGATACCGGCACGCGTGACCGCGCCGCGATCGCGACTCGAGCGACGGACGTGTGATACTGGTCCCATCGTGCGCTCCTGTCGATCTCGCCGACGCGTCCTCGCTACGACCGCGAGCGTCGTCGCGCTCATGATCGCCGCGCCGTCTCCAGGGGCGGCGCGCGCGGGCGACGACGACCCCGGCGAGGCGAGCGCGGGCTCCCGCGACGCGTCGTCGCCGGACCGGAATCACGCGAGCGGGCCCGCCGAGCGCGCGCGCGAGGCCACCCGCGCGATCGAGCTGCGTCTCGGCGGCGGCGTGCTCACGTTCCCGGAGTACACGGAGTACCACGGCAGCCAGACCTTCGTGCTGGGGAAGGCGAGCCTCGAGCTCGCGACGCGACTCAAGCGCCAGGCGACAGGCTTCTCCATCGGTCTGTACATTCACTACGCGGGCTTCTCGGAGGGCGGGACGCTCGCGTTTGGACCCACGCTGCACTACGACTTTCAGGTGCTGCGCGGGCGCTCCTGGTATCTGGGGCCCACGCTCGCGCTCGGCGGCGCGCTGCCCTTGCCCGCCTACTTCAACGACTCGGTCGCGCTCGACGTCCAGCTCGGGCTCACCACGCGCGTGGTCCTCAACGACACGTGGGAGCTGTGGCTTCGACCGCTCAACGCCGAGCTGTGGATCCCCGAGCAGTTCTTTCCGGGCTTCGACGTCACGCTCGGGATTGGACGCACGTTCTAGTATGCGTACTCGGCTCCGCGCCCCCGCCCTCGTCGCGCTCACGCTCGCGCCGCTGGGCGCCTGCGCCGGCGGACCTGCGCGCGAGGTCACGCCGCCCGAGGCGCGCGCGAGCGCACCGGCGCGCGCGCCCGCGTCGGCGACCCCGCGCTTCGAACACTTCTCGCTCCGCTCCGCGCGGCTGTCGGAGTTCTCGGGCCGCGAGGTGCGCTTCGAGGCGACCGTGTTGACGCCGCCGGACTACGATCCCGCGCGCGGCTGGGCGGCGCACTACGTGGTGCACGGCTTCGGCAGCAGCGCGCTGCGGACCGGGATGGGCTACGGCGGCGACGCGCTCGATCGTCACGCCGAGGGCGTCGCGCCGCCGCTCGTGCGGGTGTACCTCGACGCCAACCACCCGCTCGGCCACCACGTCTTCGCCGACTCGGCCAACACGGGGCCGTGGGGCGCCGCGCTCGTCGAGGAGCTGCTGCCGGCGATCGAGGCCCGCTACGGCGCGATCGCGGAGCCCCGCGCGCGCTTCGTCAGCGGGCACAGCAGCGGCGGCTGGTCGAGCCTGTGGCTGCAGGTCGAGTACCCCGCGGTGTTCGGCGGGGCGTGGAGCCTCGCGCCCGATCCGGTCGACTTCCGCGACTTCTGCAACGTCGACCTCTACCGCTTCGAGAGCATGTACCAAGGGACAGACGGGCAGCCGATCCCGCTGGTGCGCGGGGACGCCGACGCGGCCATGACGCTGCGGGCCTTCGTCGAGCACGAGCGCCAGGACGCGCCGCCGGGACAGCGCGTCTTCGACAGCTTCGACGCGGTCTTCAGCCCGCGCGGGCCCGACGGCCAACCGCGCCGCCTGTTCGACCGCGACAGCGGCCGCGTTGATCACGAGGTCGCCGAGGCGTGGCGGCGCTACGACATCCGCGACAAGCTGCGGCGAGAGTGGAGCGCGCGCGGCCCCCTGCTCCGCGGCAAGCTGCACGTGTTCGTCGGGACCGAAGACACGTATCACCTCGAGGGGGCCGTCAAGCTGCTCGCCGACGAGCTCGCCGCGCTCGGGAGCGACGCGGAGATCGTGCTCGTGCCCGGCCGCGACCACGTCGACCTGTTCGCGCCGCACCCCGAGCTCTACCCGCGGGGGCTGCTCGGCCGCGTCGAGGACGAGATGTGGGCGAGCTTCGTCGGCGCGCGCGCGCGCGAGTGACGAGGCGCCGCGGCCACGCGCGGGCGCGTCGTCGGGCGTCGAGGCTCCAAATCGCTCGCGGTCTCGGCCGACGCGCCCGGCGTAACAGCGTACCTGTCCGTGCATACTCAAGAGAGCGGGCCGCGGCGTGACGCGAGCGGAGGGTCTCGAGGACGCGTCCCTCGCGACGCGCGCCGGCGCCGTGATACCGTGACGATCGTGGGCCGCGCGCGCGAGTCGTTGTACATCCTGCTGCCATCACTCGCGCTCGCCGCGGGCGCCTGCGGAGACGCGGGCGAGGACACCGACGGCGTCTCGGCGACCGGCTCGACGAGCGGGCTCGGGCTGACCGGCGGGGGCGTGAGCCTGACGAGCGGCGCGAGCGGCAGCGGTGGGAGCACCAGCGCGGACGACAGCACCGGCGGCGCGTCCTCGACCGACACCGAGGACACGAGCGCTGGGCCCAAGTTCGATCTCGCGATCCCCGACGTCCCCGGCGAGAGCTGCGGCGGGATGGGCGGCGGCGACGTCGAGTTCAGCTACATCTGGATCGCCAACAGCGAGCAGGGGACGCTGTCGAAGGTGAACACCGAGACGCTGGTGGAGGAAGGGCGCTACCGCGTGCGCCCGGACAGCAACGGGCTGCCGTCGCGCACGTCCGTCAACCTCGCGGGCGACGTCGCGGTCGCCAACCGCTCCGGCGGGATCACCAAGGTCTACGCGCTGCACGACAAGTGCGGCGAGAGCAACGGGATCCCCGGCCTCCAGACCTCGACGGGCGCCAACGACATCCTGCCGTGGGGCGAGGAGGAGTGCGTCGCCTGGCACACCCCGATGAACTACCAGAGCCAGCGACCGATCGCGTGGACGCAGGGGAGCTACAACGATGAGACCTGCGCGTGGACCGACCAGAAGGTGTGGACCACCGGCACGAACGCCGGCGGCTCCGCCGACGTGTTCCTGCTCAACGGTGACACCGGCGCGGTCGAGGGCCAGACGACCGTGCCGAACCTCGCGCTGATCAACACCTACGGGGGCTACGGCGCGGTCGTCGACGCCGAGGGCAACCTGTGGTTCAACGAGATGTTCGTGTTCGGCGACAAGCTGATCCGCGTCGATCTCGACAACCTCAGCTACGAGCTGATCAGCGCCCCTGGGCGCACGGGCTACGGCATCGCCATCGACGCCTCCGGCCGCCTGTTCACCTGCGGCGGCGGGCTCATCGCGCGCTATGACCCCGTCACGCTGCAGTGGCAGCAGACGGCGACGTCGCTGCAGTACGGCGGCTGCATGGTCGACGCGATCGGCCGCCTCTGGGTCTCCGGCTCCAACAACGGCCCCTACACAATCCAGAGCTACGACGTCAACACGCTCCAGCTGCTCAACAGCCACCCGATGACCGAGCACGTGCACGGCATCAGCATCGACTTCGCCGGCTACGTCTGGGGGGTCGGCGGCGAGCCGGGGCTCGGGCTCGGCGCGCGGGCGTTCCGGGTCGACCCCGACACGGGCGTCTACGACACGGTCGAGGGGCTCACCGGCGCCTACACGTACTCGGACATGACCGGCTTCGCGCTGGCGAGCCAGACGCCGCAGGGCTGACGCGCGCCCGCGTCCCCGCTCAGCCGCAGGGCGGCACGCCGCCGCAGCTCACGGTCGGGTAGCAGCCCCAGGCCTCGAGGTCCTGCTCGACGCCGCAGCGGTGCTCGCCGATCGGGCTGCCCTCGCTCGCGTAGCAGGCCGCGTCCGGGCACTCGAGGTCGGCGTGGCACGCCCCCGGCGGCGCGCAGCTGAGCGCCCGGGAGATCACGCCGCAGGCGTCGGCGCGCGCGCTGACGCCACACAGCTGGTCTTCGGGGCATGCCTCATCGCGCTCGCACGCCGCCGGCACGCAGCGCGCCCGCGGCCCGAGCCCCTCGCCCGCGCACACGCACACCTGGCCCTCGGCGCAGTCATCATCGCGCGCGCAGCCGTACTCGCACCAGCACGCGGGGTAGCTGCCCTCCTGGACGCAGCGCCCGTGCGCCGCCGCGACGCAGTCGCCGTCCGCCGTGCAGTCGCCGCCCCCGTCGGACGCCGCGCAGTCGCCGACGCCCTGGGGCTCTTGGCACTGCTCGAGCGACGCGCGGTGGATGAAGCCGTCGGCGCAGCGCACGAAGCCGCTCGGCGCGTCGGCGCCCGCTTGCAGGATCGGCTGCGGGTCCTCGCAGAGGTAGCCGTCGCCGCCGCTCGAGGAGCTCGAGGAGTTCGAGGAGCTCGAGGAGCTCGCGCCCTCGCTCGTCGCGGCGTCCGTCGACGTCGAGCCGACGTCGGTCGTGGCGTGATCGGGCCCGCCGCAGGCGAGCAGCGTCATCGCGACGGCCAGCGACCAGCGCGCGCGACGGCGACGTGACCTCTCGAGCATGGGCGACGCGCTCCTGTGCACACGAACCTCAGCGAAGCTCGACGACCTTGATCTTATCGAGGGAGAGCAGCGAGAGCACGTCGATGACGGAGAGCTCGATGTGCCCGGCGCTGACCGAGAGCTCGCCGGCGGTCGGGTCGATCTCGCGCCAGGTGGTGCCGTCGTGGTAGGCGACCCAGGCGTGCGCGACGAGCTCGCCGCCGCTGGCGACCATGCCCTCGCGCAGCTCGGCGGGCACGCCGGCGGTGCGCAGGAGCGAGGCCGTGAGCACGGAGTACTCGGTGCAGTCGCCGGCGCCGCGGCGCAGCACGGCGCTCGCGTCGATCGCCTTCGGCGTCAGCTCGTAGCGCAGGCGCGACTGGACGAGCGCGACGACCTGCCGCGCGAGCTCGGCGGGCGCGCCGGCGCGCGACCGCATGGGCCTCACGAGCGCCTCGAACTCGGCGCCGCCGACGACGATGTTGCCGCCGCCGCGCAGCGTCGGCCCAGGGCGCGCTTCGTCGAGGGGGCGCGCGCGCGGCCGGCGCGGCCAGCTGAACGGTGGCTCGACGCGCCGCGGCCCGACGACGCGCGCGCGCGTCCGCGGCGAGGGCGTGACCGCGTAGCGCACGAAGCGTTCGGGGTCGTCGACCTCGAGCACGTAGGTGCGCGGCGCGTCGAGCTGCGCGCGCGGCAGGTCGCGGGGCAGCGGCAGCGCGTTGCGCAGCTCGCCGCTCGAGAGCCACTGGCTGATGACCGCGAGCTCGCTGCCCTCGGGCGCGAGCTTGAGCTCGAGGCCGCCGTCGATCTCGACCTTCCCGGTCGCCGGGTCCCAGGCCGCGGCGAACGAGCTGGTCTCGACGAGCCGCAGCAGCTGCACGCCGATCTGCCCGACCATGCGCTTGGGGTCACCGGCCGGGAGCGCGTCGGCCATGCCGCCGAGCGCCTCGGCCGCGCGCGCGCCGTGGACGACGCCCTCGATCGCCTGGCTGGTCGTGCGCGTGACCTTCCCCTGGCCGAAGCGCGCGAGCGTGGCCCGCACGAGCGCGGGGTCGTTGGCGACGATGAGCGCGTCACCCTGACGCGCCAGCGCGAGCGAGCCGCTGGCCTCGACGACGCCCTCGGCGACGGGCAGGCGGACCCCGGCCTCGCCGGCGGCGGCGCGCAGCGGGGCGCCGACGCCGGTGACGCCGACCCAGCGCCCCTCCACGTGGGCGTCGTCGCCGGCGTACCAGGCCACCGTGATCGCGTCGCGCCCGGTCAGCAGCCACGCGGGCAGGTCGCTGACGCCTGCGGCGCGCGAGGTCGCCGACGTCGACTTCGGCGTCGACTTCGACTTCGACTTCGACTTGTTCTTCTTCTTCTTCTTCGACTTCTTCGACTTCGCCGCGGGGTCGAGCTCGTCGCGCAGGCTGTCGAGCAGCTCGCGCGTGTCCCGCGAGATCGTCAGGGAGACCTTGGAGACAGGTGACTCTGGGACCACGTCGGCGAAGGAGGAGGACTGCGACCCCTCGCGGACCTCGGACTTGTCGGTGAAGGAGTAGCGCACGCGCGCGCCCGCGGCCCCGAGCGCGACCTCGACCGCGACCGCGTTCTCGTCGACGGGGAAGTCGGCGTCGCGCAGCAGCGCCTGCAGGCTCGCGCCCTCGGCCCAGCTGCCCGCGAGGCGCTTGAAGGCCGGGAACGCGGCGAAGGGCGCGACGCCGTCCTTCGGCGGCGCGAGCACCTCGCGGGCGACGTCGGCGCCGGAGAACACGAGCAGGCGGTCGCCGGCGAACAGGTAGAGCTCGCGATCGACGACCGCGCGCGCGCCGGTGATGTCGACGAGCGCGTAGTAGTCGAGCGTCTGCCCCGCGAGCGACCGGCGGGTGCGGACGCGCTCCCGCAGCGTCCGCGGCGGCGGGCCCACGACGTCGTCCTCGGCCTCGTCGTCCTCGTCGTCCTCGTCCCAGTAGCCGTCGAGGTACAGCCGCAGCAGCGTCGGCGTGAGCACGAGCAGCGCCGGGACGAAGCCGGCGGACGGGCCGACGTTGAGCGGCATCGCGAGGCCCGCGTCGCCGTCGAAGGCGCGCCGCCCGAGCACCGAGAGCGCGCGCTCGCGATCGGCGACGGTCGCGACGCAGACGAACGAGCTGGCCCCGAGACCATCTGGAGACGCGCACTCGATAGGCCGCGCGAGGTCGAGCCCGCCCTCGTCGGTGAGCAGCTCCCAGCCCTGGCTCTTCACGAGCTCGCGCGCGATCGTCGGCAGCGGGAGCGAGCCGACGGCGGAGCCGAGCTCGACGCGCCCGAGCAGCGCGGTCACGGAGGAGACGAACAGCCCGGGGTTGGCGACGCGCGCGAAGGTCCAGTCGCTGCCGGGCAGCAGCGCGGCGAGCGGCGCGGTCGCGAGCTGCTGCGCGCTCCGACGCCCGCGCGGCGCGGCCTCGACCTCCGTCGCCTCGGCGTCGCCGGAGCGGGCGAGCGCGCGGCGGGCCCAGCGGATCGCGCGCGCGTCCTCGTCGTCCTCCTCGGGCTCGCCGAGCGCCTCGGGGTGTCCGCGGTGGCGACGGACGAGCGCGAGCGCCTTCGCGTGATCCTGGGCGACGCGCTGGAGCGTCTCGCCGCCGAGCGGCGCGGGCGCTGACGGCACGACGGCGTCGTCGCGCGGCTCGTCGCGCGGCTCGTCGCGCGGCTCGTCGCGCGGCTCGTCGCGCTTCGACTCGCCGGTCTCGGCGCGGGCGGGCGTACGCGGCGCGCGGCGGGGACGCGCGAGCGCGGCCAGCAGCGCGCGGTCCTGCGGATCGACCCTCCTCGAGAGCCATATTGCGAGCGCGCGCGCGGCCTCGGGAGACGCGAGGTCGTCGCCCCGCACCACGCCGTCGAGCACCGCGCGCGCGCGCGCGGCGTTCTCCGGCTGATCGAGGCGCACGGCGAGCAGCCCGAGCGCCGCGTCGCGCGTGGTGCCTGGCCGTTCCGTCAGGCTGCGCAGCGCGGCGTCGTCGACGACCGCGGCGCGCACGAAGCCGGCCGCGAGCGCGGCGAGGCGCTGGCGCTCATCAGGGCCGTTGACGGCGCTCACCCACAGCCGCTGGGCCGCGCTCGGCTCGAGCGCGACGAGCACCTGGGCGAGGCCGTGTTCGGGGAGGTCGCTCTGGCGGCTCAGGAAGTCGGCGGCCGAGACCGCGGGCGCCGGCTCACCGCGCAGCACGAGCAGGCTCTCCGCGATGACCTGCTGCGGGTGCGCCCGCGCGGCCTGGCGGCCGTAGTCGTGGATCGACGGCGACTCCGAGAGCAGGCTGACGAGCGCGAGCCGGGCGGCGGCGGGCTCCGTGGGCGCGGCGCACTCGAGCAGCGCGCGACGCTCTGTGGTCGTCGGCGCGGCCAGGAAGGCGTCGAGCAGCAGGTCCGCGCGCGTCGGCACGGGCAGCGCGCGCTCCCCCGCGCGCGAGAACGCGGAGAGCGGGCAGCCCGAGGGCGGGGCCTCGCCGCCCTGGACGCGCCGGCGCAGCGCCGCGAGCTCGAGCCGCGCCTGCACGCGATCCTGGTCACTCGGCCATGTCTGCGGCGGGCTGTTGACGCGCAGCAGCTCGGCCGCCTGGCTGCCCTGGACCAGGTCGAGCGGGCGCAGCCCGTCGCGCAGCGCGTCGAGCAGCCCGAGGTGACGGGTGAATTGCGCCGCGCGCCCGCCGGCGGTGAGCGTGAAGAGGTTGCCGCCGCTGGGGATCACGAGCAGGTACAGCAGCTGCTCGGGCCCGCTGGCGACCGCCTCGATCGCGGCGCCGCCGGGGAGCTCGACCGCGCGCGTCCAGTGCACGGTGAGCCCGCTCGCCCGCCACAGCTCGAGCGACGGCTCGATGCACGCGTCGCCGACGCAGCGCGACGCTCGCGACTCGCGCGCGAACAGGACCTTGTAGCCGTCGACGCTGAGCAGCTCGCGGCCCTTGCCGGGCTCGTAGCGCGCCGGCAGGAACAGCTCGACCGAGTCGTGCACGCGCGCGTGCCGGCGCCACGAGTCCTGCTCGTGGTGGGCGCCCTCGCGCGCGAGCTGCTCATCGAAGGGCTCCGGCGACCGGATCCACGCGGGCGTGCGGGCGCGCGCCCCCAGGACGTCCTCGGGCAGCGCGAGCTGATCGATCCACGGGTGCTCCGGGTCGCGGTCACGGGCCTCGGCGACCGCCTGCTTGACGCGATCGAGCTCGCCGGCGCGGTAGAGCGCCGGCAGCGTCGCGGTCGCCACGAGCATGTTGCCCGGGTAGGCCGCCAGCAGCGCGCGCCCGCGCGCCCGCGCGCCCTCGTCGAAGTCCTCCGGCGCGAACCAGGTCTGGGCCATGATCTCGACGAGCGTCGAGTCGGGGTAGCGCGCCCGCAGGGCGAGCATCGGCTCGCGCGCGTCGCCCTCGGAGTGCCGCTCGAGCACCTCGTAGAGCCCCTGCGCGTCGAGTGACCCGCGGGACATGTCGCCGCGGGCGAGCTCGCTGGCGGGCTCGATCAGTAGCGCGGTGTTCGACGCCTGCTCGAGGGTGACCCGCGCCCGCGTCGACCACACGCCCGCCGGCTCGTCGGCGCGCGCGTCGGCGGACCAGCGCAGCGCGCTCGCGGCGTAGCGCCGCGCCAGCTCGAGGTCGCCCTGCTGCAGCGCCGTGTAGCCGGCGTCGGCGTGGAGGCCGGCGATCGTCCGGTGGCGCCCGCGCTGCCACAACGTCGCGCGGCTGAGGGCGCCGTGCGCGGCGAGCTCGTGGCGCTCGCCGTCGCCGGTCATGCTCGCGTCGCCAGGCAGGTCGAGCGCCCGGGCCGCGAGCATGGCCGCGACCGCGTCGTCGTGGCGATCCCGCTGCGAGAGCCAGGAGGAGCGGTAGTAGTGCCACCAGCGGTCGGGCTCGCGGAGCGCGTCTCGACCTGTCTCCTCAAACAGCTCATCGGCGCGCAGGCCCGCCGCCGCGGCCGCGTCGGGCTGCTCGATCACGAGGTACGCGAGCGTCGAGTCGAGCCCGCGCGCGGGGACCCGCGCCCGCCAGGCGGCGACGCAGGACGGCAGCGCCTCGGCGAACGCCTCGCGCAGCGCCAGGCGCTCACAGGCGAAGGCGCGCAGCGCGGGGCTCGCGGACGCGTCGGTGAAGCGCGGCTGCGTGACCTCGTCGAGCTGACCGCCCGCCCGCGCGAGCGCCAGCGCCAGCGCGTCGTCGAGCTGCCCGCGGTCTCGCGCCTCGGCGAGCAGCGGGACCGCCGACATCTCGTCGGCGGCCGGCTCGTGCAGGGGTCGCTCGCGAGGCGCGAGCGCGAGCGCGCGCGCGTCGGCGCCCCGGCCGAGCACGAACAGCGCCCAGCTCAGCGCGTCGCGATCGCGCCGGGGGTCGGGGTGCGCGTCGAAGTAGCGCGCGGCGATCCGGGCCCGCTCGAGCGCGGCCGCGTCGTCGCGCGCCTCAACAACCTGCTCGTAAAGCCACGTTGACGCCGCGCTCGCGACCTCGGGGATCTCGGCGCCCAGAGCCCCGAGCTCGTGCGCCGCCGCGCCGTCGCCGTCGAGCGCGTCGGCGAGCGTCAGCAGCCCGGCGATGTCCGCGGGCGGGCGCCGCTCCAGCTCCTGCAGCAGGCGGGCGCTCTCGTAGTCCCCGCGCGCCGCGAGGCCGCGCACGGCGCCGACCAGCGCGGCGGGGGACGGCGACTCGCCCGCGGCCGCGCGCGCCCGCAAGAGCCCCCCGCCACAGCGGGCGGCTGCCGGGGAGCCGCCGCAGCGCGTCGGCGGCGTAGGCGCGCCGCCTCGTCGGCCGCGCCCGCGCCCCTCCTGGTCTTTCAGCCACGCGACGACGTGGTGGCGCGCGAGCGAGTCCAGGGCGGCGCGCTCGAGCGAGGCCAGCGCCTCGTCGCGCGCCGCGACGTCGCCGGCGCGGTGCGCGATGATCACGACGTACGCGAGCAGGTCCGCTGCCGTGCGCGCGGCTTGACGGCGCTCACCAGCGGCCGCAGCAGCGCGAGCGCGGCCGCGTCGTCGCCCGTCGACGCGCGCTCGAGACCCGCGATCAGCCGGGTCACGCGCGCCGTGCCGCGCCGCGCCGCGCCCTCCTCGGCGCCCCAGTCGAGCGCGCCCTGGAGGTAGCGGACCCGCCAGCGCTCGTCGCGGAGCAGCTCGTACAGCGCCGGCCCCGACTCAGGCGCCTCGGCGAGGTCCTGGACCGCGAGCGTCGCCCACAGCCGCGTGTGCGCCGGCAGCACCGGGCCCGCGTCGCGCAGCGCGTCGCGGGCCCCGTCGGCGTCGCCGCGCGCCAGCGCCGACAGCAGCCGCAGCTCCGCGAACTCGGGCGTGAGCGCCAGGCGGGTGTCGAGCAGCGACGTGAGCACGGCGTCGACCTCGGCGAGCTCCCGCGGCTGCGCGCGATCGAGGATCGTGAGCCACGAGCCCTGCGCCTCGGGCGAGTCGAGCAGGCGCTCGAGCGCCTCGCGGCGCTCGCTGAAGCTCGCGTCGCCGCGCGTGTAGTCCCCGAGCGCGCGATGCAGGCCGGCGCACTCGCCCCGCCCGCTGCCGCGCGCCAAACAGTAGGCGAGCGTCCGCTCGGCGGCGGTGTCCGTCGCGTGCAGACGATCGCGGGCGCGCGCGCGAACGCGTCGCCGCGCGTCATCATCCAGCGCGGTCGCCCAGGCCTGCTCGGCGACCGAGAGCGGCCCGCTGCTCGAGAGGCCCGCGCTCCCGCGACCGTGCGCCGGATCGCGCTGCCAGTCGACGCCGCGATGGCGCGCGCGCCCAGGCCCAGAGAAGCTGCGGCGGCGCGCGGCGTCGACCGACGGCTCCAGGCCGCGCCGCGTCGCGGGCTCGGCGACCTCCACGGGTCCCGCGAGGCTCGCCAGGAACGCGCTCCAGTAGACCGAGCGCGCGCGCTGCCCTCGCGTGGCGAAGCGCGGCCAGGTGCCGTCGGGCGTCTCGCCCAGCCCGAGCCGCGCGAGCCACTCGATCGCGTCGCCGAGCCGGGCCGACGACGTCGACCGCCAGCCGCGCTCGCGCGCCGCAGCGATCGCCGCCGCCGCGTCGGCGAACAGCGCCGCGCGGACCAGCGCGAGGCCGCGCGCCAGCGCGACCGCGTCGGCCTCCGGACAGCGCCCGCCCCGCTGCTCCCAGCGCGCGAGCGCCCCGCCGAGCCCGACGAATGATGTCCCTTCGTACAGCTGAACAAGATCGCCGAGGAGCCGCTCGTCCGCCGCGCACGCGCCTCGTCGACCGGAGTCGACCGGTGTCGACCGAAAGTCGACCGTCGACCGCGTCGAGCAGCGCGACCGTGACGGCGGCGGCGACGTTCAGCGGATCGCCGCGGACCAGCGTTGAGGCGGCCGCGCGCACGTCGGCGCGCGAGCCCGGCTGCCCGACCGCGTCGTTGCCCGCGGCCGCGCGCAGCCGCGAGCCCCAGAGCGCCGGCGCTCGTCCGCCCGCGCGACGCAGCGCCCGCGCGTCGACCTGTCTCAAGCGCCTTCGCGCGGCAAAGGCTGGCGGCGCGCCGCCGTTGTTCGCCGCCACCTCCATCGCCGCCCGCACCCGCGCGCCCCGAGGGCCCCTGAGCGCGTCCCACAGCGCGCGCGCATCTCGGCGGACTCGAGATCGATCGCCGAGACCCGACGCAGCGCGCGCTCGATCGCGTCGGCGTGACGCTGCGGCCGCGCGACGTAGCTGGCGCCCGCGAGCGTGAGGTAGCCGTTGCGCGCCGCGTCGCCGAGCGCGACCGCGAACGCGCTGGCCTCGACGAGCCGGCGGCGGGCCTCGTCGACGCCCGCGCCGTCGAGCTGCGCGAGCGCCAGCTCGGCGCGCGCGTGATCGAGGTGCTGCCAGGCCGCGTCGGCGGCCGCCTCCTCATCGCCGAGCTCGAGCGCGAGCTCGGCGAGCGCCCGCGCCCGCGCGCCGCCGCGGGGCTGCTCGAGCACCGCCTCCACGCTGCCCATCGCCACGCGCTCGCTGCGGCGCCCGGCGTCGAGCGGCGACAGCGTGACCGGGCCCCGATCGGCGCAGGCCCACAGCGACGCCGCGAGGCCCAGCGCCCAGATCCAGCGCGCGCCACGACGTCTCACCGCGACCTCCTCGGCCGCGCGCTCCCTCGTAGTCCCGGCCCCGGCGCGCGACATGACGCGCGTCGACTTTCGAGGACCGGTACCGCGAAGTCAAGCGACGTCGGGCGCGCCCCCGCGTCCGCGCGCGTGATCGATGGACGGCTCGTTTCGCGGTACCGTCACGCCCGCCCGCGCCTCCTCGAGCATGCCCGACTCGACGTCACACGCCGCGCTCGCGCGCGAGCTCGCCGCAGACGCCCAGGAGCTGCGGGCGCGCGTGCTCGCGGCGCTGCGCGTGCCGTGTGAACAGGGACCGACGCCGCTGCGGCGCCTGCGGGAGGTCGTCGCCGCGCACGACGTCCGGTTCCGCGACGACGCCGACCGGCGCGACCCCGACGACGTGTTCGCCGACGTCTTCGCGCAGTGCTCGACCTGCGCGCTCGTGGTCGCGCGCTCGCTTCACGGCGACGCCGCGCGCCCGTTCACGCGGCTGCTGGCCGCCAACGCGCTCGCGCGCGCGGGTGGTGAGCTCACCGCGCTCGCGCGCGCCCTCGTCGTCGACACGCTGCGGCTCGACGCGTCCTCCGAAGCTTCCTCCAACGCGCCCTCCGAAGCTTCCTCCGAAGCTTCCTCCAACGCGCCCTCCAACAATCCACCCGACGAGCCCACGCGCGCCGTGATCGCGCGCCTCGATCAGCTCGCCTGTCGGCTCGCCGCGCGCCCGCCCGTCGAGCCCGGCAGCGACCCGCTCGCGCGCCTCTACGAGCCGCTGCTCGCCGCCTATGACGGCGCGCGTCGACGGGCGCGCGGCGTCTATTACACGCCCGACGCGATCGTCGACTACATGCTCGAGCTCGCCGACGAGCTGCGGCGCCGCGCGGGCGCGCCGCCCTGCGTGCACGTGCTCGAGCCCGCCGCCGGCACCGGCGCGTTCCTCCGCGGGCTGCTCCGTCGCCTGCGCGCGCGCGACGACGTCGAGGCCCCGCGCGCCGTCGAGGCCGTCGAGCTGCTCGTCGTCCCCCACGTGCTCTGCCAGCTGCGCCTGCTCACGCGCGACCGCCCCCGCGACGTCGAGCTCACGCTGCGCCGCGCGGACGCCCTCGAGCTCGAGGACACGAACGACGTCGCGCCGACCTGGACGCTGGTGCTCGGCAACCCGCCCTACCGCAACAACAGCGAGCGCACGCTGGCGCAGGTCGCCGCCCGCTTCCCCGCCCTGCTCGCGCGCGCGTCGGCGGCCGCGACCGCGCAGGCCCGAACGATCCGCGACGACTACGCCTGGTTCTTCGCGCTCGCCGAGGCGCGCACGCGAACAGGCGGCGCCATCTGCCTCATCACCCCCGACTCCTACCTGCGCAAGCCCAGCTACCGGCTGTTTCGCGAGGACCTGCTCCGGCGCTACCGCGTCGTGCGCCTGACCCGGCTGGGCGCGGGCGTGTTCCCGGGCGTCGGTCCTCGGATCGGCTTCGCGATCATCGCGCTGCTGCGCCGACCCGCGCCGCTCGACGAGCGCCTCGAGGCGCTCTCCGGCGAGCGCGTCGAGCTCCTCGACCTCGCGCCGCTGGCCGCGAGCGCGGCGACGGGCGCCCCCGACGACCCGCGCCTGCGGTGGCTGGCCGCCGCCGCCCGCGGTCGCGCGCCGACGAAGCCGCGCCCCCATCACTTCACGCCCGCGCGCGAGCACAGCTTTCGCCTCGTCCCGCCCGAGCCCGGCGCCGCGCGCCTGCCCCTGCAGCTCGTCGCCCGCGACGCGACGGTCCGCGCGCCGCTGTTTCGCCGCAAGTGGCCCGGCGTCATCACGGCCTTCGACCGCCTGCTCGCCGCGCGCGAGCGCGACGAGCTGCGTACGCGGATCGCCCGGCTCGTCGACGTCGCGCGCGCCCGCCCGTCGCGACGGGCCGCCGAGCTCGACGCGCTCGCCGAGTCCTTGGAGCTCGACCCGCGCCAGCGCGCGCGCCTCGAGCTGGTGGCCGCGCAGGTCCGCGAGCAGCACCTCGAGCTCGAGCCCGCGCGGCTCAAGCCCGTGTTCGCCGGCTCGATCCCGGCGACGCGCGCCTGGGCGCCGCCGCTGAGCCACGCGCGCTGGATCTACTACGAGCCGCGCCTGCGAATCCCGCGAAACACCCACGCGAACAAGGCGACCGGCTGGGGCTGGATGCAGCAGTGGCGCGACCCCGCGAGCCACGAGGTGTTCCCGAAGCTCATCTTCACGACGTCGAGCAACCCGCGCTACGGCTTCCGCGCCCACGTCGTCGACGCCGGCTGGTACGCGAAGCTGCACGGCGCGGCGAGCCAGCAGTTTCACTACCTGCACGCGCGCGGCAACCTCGACGAGGCCGGCCTCGCGCTCTTAGACATGCTTTGTGAGACATGTCCTGAAACCCCGCGCGATCACGCGCTGCTGCACCTCGTCGCCGCGCTCTACAACTCGGCGCACGGCCGCGCTTACGCGGCCCGCGAGGCCGAGCCGATGCTCCCGCTGCCGCGCCTCGATCACCGCCTCGGCCGCGCGCTCGCGCCCCGCCTCGTCGCCGACGCGCGCTGGCTCCGTCAGCTCCACGCCGCCGCCCAGCCGCCGGTCGCCGACGCGTTCCCGGAGACGCCGATCGACCTGCTCCGCGAGCGCCTCGGCCCGGCGCCGCGCGCCCCCGAAGCGCGCGCCCGCTGGCTCGCGCGCGTCGAGGACGCGCGCCTCGCCGCCCAGCGCCGGCTCGACGAGGCGGTCGCGCGGCTGCTCGCGCCGTGACCCGCGGCCGCTCACGCGGGCGAGCCGGTCAGCGGTACGCGCGTCCGCCCACCGTGATGCGTCGCGGCTGCTCGCCGCTCATCTCCCGCGCTCCTCGTCGCGAGCACAGCGCGCGCCGCCGGTCCTAGCCCGGGGGGCGCGCGTGCGCGGCGGGCAGCGGCGGGCGCTCACAGAACCACCGCAGCCACGACGCGTAGGGTACGCCGCGCTGGGTCAGGCCGTTCCACGTCTTCAGCTCGGGCGGCGGGCGCGAGAGCCAGCCGCGGCGGACCAGGCGGAGCGTCCCCGACCAGCGCACGCGCAGCCCGTCGGCTTCGAAGATCGTCAGCTCGTCGCCGTCGCGCAGCCACACGAGCGCGTGGATCCCCCGCCCGCCGTCCGGCATGAACGCGTACTCGATCCGCCCCTCCCAGCCCTGCTCCCAGTAGGCCTCGAGATGTCCGCGGACCGGCTCACGCGCCTGCACGCCCGCAGTCTACGACGACCGCGCCGGGCCGCGCCGATCCTCGCCGATCCTCGCGCGCGCGCGCGCGCGACCCAGCGGTCACGCGCGCGCGCGAGATGGCGCTTCGGCCATCTACCGTCGACCGACGCTACTGCGAGCACAGGCGCACGAACGCCGCGCTCGAGCGTCCGGGCTCGAGCGCCACGATCACGTCCTCCAGCGCCGCCAGCGCCTGCGGGCGCGACGGCAGATCCGGCCAGTCGTCCTGCGTCAGCGCGGCGTCCTCGACGAGCGTCACGCCGTCGCCTGACAGCGTCCCCGACAGCAGCCCGCTCTCGCTGTTGGCGACGACCACTCGGCCGTTCACCCAGGTCAGATCAAACGGGCCGTCCGGCGCGTCAAAGGCCGAGATCGCCGGCGCCTCGCCGAACTCGAGCAGCTCGCCGGTCTCCGGGTCGAGCAGCTCGAAGCCCGTCCAGGGCGACGGCTCCGTCGACGGCGGCGCGACGAGCTCGGTCGGGCCGCTCGGGCCCTGGGGCGCGCGCCGCTCCGCGTCGACCGACGGCACGCCGTCGCGCGGCGTGCCGACGTCGGGCGCCGGCCAGCCGACGCGCGTCTCCGGGATCAGCAAGCTGCTCCCGAGCGCCAGCGGCTGACGCGGGGTCGCGCGCGTGGCGAGCGTCTCGAGCGGACCGTCTGGACGCAGCGGCGCGAGCGCGAGCTGGTTCGAAGAGAAGCCGACGACCGCGGTGTCCTCGAGCATCGCCAGGCTCGTCACGGGCCCCAGCGACGCGTCATTGAACGCGCGCCAGCTGGTCACGCGCGCGTCGTCGCCGGCGCGCTCCATGAACGCGACGCCCCAGTCACCCGCCGCGACCAGCGGGTTCTGCTCGGCCGGCGTCATGGCGCCGCCGCACTGGCTCGCCACCAGCGAGGCGGGCTTGTCGAGCTCGAGCACGCCGCGGATCCTCCACTCGCTCGGCTCCGACGGGTTCGGGCGCGTGAGCGTGTCGGTCGCGCCGGGCACCCCGGCGACCGGGACATCGGGGCTCGCCAGCTCATCGGAGGCGTCGATCGTCGCCGATCGGTCGCTGATGAACACGACCTGATCAGGTCGGTCCTCGCCGACGCCCGCCGAGCCGAGCGCGACGACGCCGGCCTCACAGGGCGACGCGCTGATGTCGTGCCAGCGCCCGAGCGCCCCCAGCTCGCTCGCCGGGATCGTCGTGCGCAGGATCGGGCGACCGGCCGACGTCAGCGTCCACAGCTCGATCTGCAGCGGGGTCATCAGCGCGATCGTCCGCGTCGTCGGATCCGCGGCGACATCCATGTAGCCATCATCGTTGCTGACGACCGCCTCCGGCGCCCACGCGCCCTCACAGGCCGCGGCCGGGGTCGACATCGCGTCGAGCGGCGCGTCCGGGTCGACCTCGATCGAGCGCGCCTCGCTGTCGAATTCGTCGGGGAAGTCCTCCGGCTCCGCGCAGGCGCCGAGCGTCGCGCCGAGCGCGAGGAGGACGCCCGCGAGCGCCGCGCTCGCGCGTCTCGAGCTCCGGAGTGCGTGATTCGTTGATTGCTTCATGTCGCTTCCTTTCGTGGATGGCCCCGGTCGGGGAGTCTCGGCGCGCTCGTGTCGGCGCGCGCTCACCCGCGAGGCGGCCCGGCGTGCTCGCCGGGCGTGGTTGTTCGTGGTTGTTCGTGGTTGTTCGTGGCGGTTCGTGGCGGTTCGTGGTGAATTCGAGGTGGTTCGTGATGGGTCGTGGTGAATTCGAGGTGGTTCGTGTTGGGTCGTGACGAACTCGAGGTGGATCCGAGCTGGCTTCGTCGCCGTCTCGTGACGGATCAGCGCTCCGAGTTCGCGCGCGGCGACGCGTCGTCCTCGACGACGCGCAGGCGCATCTCGTCGACGCGGCGCCCGCCGACCGCGCCCGCGCCGAAGTCGAGCGTGCGGATCGGGAACGGGATCGTGATGCCGGCCTCGTCAAAGGCCTCCTTGATGGCGATGATCGCGTCCGAGCGCGCGCGCAGATAGCTGCGCTCGTCCGGCTTCGTGAGCCAGAAGTGCAGCGTGAAGTTGATCGAGCTGTCGCCGAAGCCCGTGTAGAACACGTCGATCTCGCGACGCTCGTCGAGCAGCTCGACGCGGGCCACGGCGCGCCGCGCGACCGCCTGCGCCTCCCGGAGGTCATCGCTGTAGGCCACGCCGACCTCGACGTCGACGCGCCGCTCCGCGGTCTTCGTGAAATTCGTGATCCGGTTCTGGTAGACCTCCTTGTTCGGGATGATCTGCGAGAGCCCGGTGAGCGTCGTCATGTGGGTCGCGCGCAGCTCGATGCGATCGACCACGCCGCGCGTCTCGTCGACCTCGATCATGTCGCCCACCGAGAACGGCTTGCGCAGCGCCATGAACACGCCCGACATCAGGTTCGCGGCGATGTCCTGGAACGCGAAGCCGAGCGCGATGCCGACGACGCCGACGCCCGCGAGCAGCGAGGTCACCGTCTTGTCGAGCTGGAGCAGGCCGAGCGCGATGAACAGCCCGACCGTCACCGTGGCGATCCGCGCGATCGAGCCGAGCAGGTTGCCGATCGCCACGTTGTCGGAGAAGCGGCCGAGGATCCGGGACACGAGCCGCTGCACGTAGCGCGACCCGATCCCGAAGCCGACCATGACGAGCGCCGCGATCACGATGTTGGGGAGCATGACGATGAAGCCGTCGAGCCACCCGGTGACCTTCTCGAGCAGCCGCGAGAGCGCGGCGCCGGGGCTGTGTCGCGCGAGCGTCATCGGTTATCTCCTGTCTGCTTGTTCATCTCGCTCCCCCGCGGCGTCGAGCTCGCGCGTGATCGCGGCGAGCGGCTCACGCCGCCAACCGATCGATCAGGCTGTCCAGCTCGCGCTCGATCGCCTCGCGCGCCTCGCCGTAGCGCTCCTCGATGATGCCGACGAGGCGGTCGCGGCGGCCTCGCGCCTGCTCGAGGTCGTCGTTGGTCAGCTTGCCCCACTTGCCGCGGAGCTTGCCCTTGACCTGCTTCCAGTTTCCTTCGACTTGATTCCAGTTCATGATGTCTCGCTTTCTTTCTTGGTTCCGCCGCGACGCGGCGGCGGTGGCGTTGGTGGTGGTGGTGGTGGTGGTGGTCTGGCTCAGCGCTTGAGGTCGGCGTCGAGGCTGATGTCGACGCGACGATCGAAGTCCCAGTAGATCGGCATGTCGTCGTGCGCGTCCTCCTCGCCGTGCGAGCGCAGCTTGACCTGACCGCTCTTGACGCCCGCGCCGACGAGGTAGTCCTTGACCGCCGCCGCGCGCTGCTTCCCGAGCGACTTGTTGTAGTCCTCGCTCCCGCGCGGATCGGTGAAGCCCTCGATCAGCAGGCGCTGGCCCGCGAGCGGCCCCGTCGTGAGGCAGGTCGCCAGGTCGGCGAGCGAGTCGTAGGCCGTCGCGCGCAGCGCGGCCGAGTCGAACGCGAAGAACGCTCGCGGCTGCGTGATCCCGCAGGTGTTGGCGAGCGTGAGGTCGACGCGCACGAAGGACGTCGGCGACTCGTCGCGCAGCGCCGGCGCGGCCGGGTGATCCGGCGGCAGCAGCATGGCGTCGAGGCTGTGCACGATCCCGTTCGTCGCCTCGATGTTCGGGCGGAACACGCGGGCCTGGTTGACCGCGAAGAAGGTCGCGCCCTCGTCGATGAGGATGCTGAGCGAGCGCCCCGTGATCGTCGGGACCTCCTTGAGGTTCGTCAGCTCGGAGCTCGTCATGCGGCCCGGCACGACGTAGTACGCGAGCAGCTCGCGCCGCTCGGCCTCGTCGCCCACGCGCAGCAGCGCCGGCGTGAAGTTCTCGCGGCTCGGCACGAACACCGTGTAGAGCGCGCCCTCGCGGCCGAAGTCGGCGGCCACGCCCGTGTCGCGGAGCATCGCCGCGAACTCGGGGTTCAGGCGCGCGATCGTCGTCTGCAGGTCGGTCCGCGAGTGCGAGTGATCCTCGACGTTGTCGTGCTCGAACTCGGGCGTGGGATCGACGACGGGGATCGGCTCGTGCGGCTCGCCGTGATTGTGGTCCGCGTCGGCGGTCGCGCACGCGGCCGCGGCGCAGAGGCCCAGGCACCCGCCGAGGACCAGGGAGGTCAGGGATCGTGTTCGCTGTCTGTACATGTTCTTGGGTTCTCTCCTGAAGGCTCTGGGCGTCCGCGACGCCCCGCCCCTGCACACTGCAAGCGCGGTGCCAGCCATCGAAACGACATGACCAAACGACCACGTGAGTCGTGCATAGGAGGATCACGCGCGCGCGCGCGGGTCGATCGCGCCGCGCTCGCGTCATGACCGCGCGCCGACGCTCGAGCGCGCCGTGCACGCTTGTCACACCGGGTCAAGCTGACACGCCTCACCCGGCCCTTTCGCCGCGAGACGCTCGGAACGCGCCGCGCGTGCGGGCCCCAGCGCCTGGCACAGCGCTTGCTTTGTTAATCCACGAGCCGCGAGCCGCGATCTTGAGCCGCCGCGTCCGCAGACGCGCGCGGGCTCTCGCCCGCTCGCGCGCCGACGCGAGAACTCGTCTCGCCCTACTAACCCCACACAAGAAAGGACTCCGCATCATGCTCACCACGATCCTCACCGCCGCCGCGCTGATCTTCCCCAACCCCATCGCCACGACCTCGGCGATCGACGCCGAGTCGGCGAGCGAGTGCGCCGACGCGTGCTTCCAGTACCTCGAGGAGGACAGCGCCGCGCTGCGCTGCGACATCCAGTGCCTCGACGAGCACACGGGCTTCGAGTTCGAAACGCCGCCCGTCGACGCGCCCGACTGGATGCCGGCGAGCGCCGACACGCCGAGCTCGCCGACCGATCACGACTGGTGCCTGCAGACCTGCGACGACGAGTCCAAGTCGGCGACCGACCGCGAGACCTGCCGGCTCAACTGCGCCGTCAGCTGGTCGGTGCTCACCACGACGCCCGACGTCTGCGAGGGCCCCGACGCCGATGAGCACCCGGAGCTGTGCGCGAGCGAGGCCGCGAGCGCGTGCGAGCGCGGCTGCTTCGTCAACGCCGTGACCTGCCGCGAGTCCTGCGAGGACCTCGAGGGCGCGCGCGCCACCGACGTCGCCAGCTGCGAGCTGCGCTGCGAGAACCTCGCGGAGCTCTGCGACAGCTCGTGCGCGAGCGAGGACCCCGACGCGTTCACCTCGACCGACCGGGAGTACGACGCCGCGCGTGAGCCTGGCTGCTAAGCCAGCTCGTGCGAACGCGCCGCGCCCCGGCGATCCTTCCTCCGCTCACCGAACCCGCGACGCCCAGGCCGGGCGCCGCGAGAGACGAGAGACCCATGCCCCTGCTCCTCCACTGGACCCTCTTCTTCTGCTTCCTCGCGCTCGTCAGCGGCGCGCTCGGCTACACCGGCGTCGCGGCCGTCAGCGCCAACATCGCGGGCGTCCTGCTCCTCTGCCTCATCGCGTTCGCGATCATCACCGCGGTCGTCATGCCCATGCAGCGCGTTCACCCGCGAGGGTCGCGATAGCGTGCGCGTGCGCGTGATCATCAACCCCGCCGCCGGCCAGGCCGAGCCGGTGCTCGCCGAGCTCAACCGCGCCTTCGCGGAGCGCTCGATCGCGTGGGACGCCGCCGTGACGAGCGCGCAGCGCGACGCAGCCGCGCTCGCGCGCGAGGCCGTGCGCGAGGGCGTCGAGCTCGTGGCCGCGTACGGCGGCGACGGGACGATCTCGAGCGCCGCCGCTGGCCTCGTCGGCGGCGAGGTGCCCCTCGCGATCCTGCCCGGCGGGACCAACAACGTGATCGCGCAGGCGCTCGAGATCCCGCTCGCGCTCGCCGACGCGGCCGCGCTCGTCGGCGGGGATCAGGCCGAGGCCACCTGGATCGACACGCTGCGCGTGGGCGATCGCCACGCGCTCATCCGCGTCGGCGTCGGCGCCGACGCGAAGATGATCGAGCGCTCGACCCGCGCCCGCAAGGACCGCCTCGGGTGGCTCGCCTACCTGATCGCCGCGCTCGAGCAGGCCGCCGTCGCGGAGCCGGTGCCCTTCACCGTCACGCTCGATGACCGCGTGATCGAGCGCGAGGCGCTCTCGTGCATCGTCACGAACATCGGCCGGATCGGCCGCGGCGGCCTGCGGCTGCCGGGCCCGATCTCGCCCTTCGACGGCGCGCTCGACGTGCTGCTGATCCGACGCGCGAGCCTCGAGGCCGCGCGGACGCTGTGCGCCGGGCTGCTCGCCGGGGACGCGCCGAGCCCTGAGCCCCAGGACGACGCCGCGATCGTCTACCACCGCGGGACGCGGGTCCGCGTGGACGCGACGCCACCACAGCCAGCCCAGGTCGACGGCGAGTCGCTGGGGACCACCCCCCTCGAGGTCACGGTCGCGCCCCGCAGCCTCCGCGTCGTCACGCCGCGCGCGACCCAGCCCGCGCTCGCCGAGGCCTGAGGCGACGCGCCCCCGCGGGCGCCTCCGTCAGCCGGGGATCGGCAGCTCGCAGCCGAACACGATGTCGATGTCCTCGACCTGCCCGTTCTGGATCAGCGCGCAGGCCTCCCCGTAGAACGTGACCTTGTTGGTCTCCGGATCGTAGTCCCAGCCGTTGACGGGATCGCGCGCGACGCCGGCGGGGTCGTCGTTGAAGAACACGTGCACGTCGTCCGGGTTCGGCGGCACGTCGTCGAGCAGGTACTCGCACGACGCGACGTCCTCGGCGATCTGCTGCAGCGCCTGCTCGAGCTGCTGCAGATCGTCGGCGGGGTAGTACTGCTGCGTGCCGCCGGCCTGCGCGACCGCGTTGAGCTCGCCCGCGTCGACGTCCTGGCTGAAGCCGACCACGTAGGTCTTCACCGGCCGCGCCTGGGCGAGCAGCGCGGCCGCGCCCGTCGGCCCGTCGGGGTTCGCACACGCCCCGCTCTCCTCGCCGTCGGTGATCAGCAGCACCGCGTTGCCGCGCGCCGGGTCCTGCAGCGTCGGCTCGCCCACGAGCGTGTGGAGCGACTTGCCGGTGCTCGTCTCGGGGTCGCCGCTGTCGCACAGGTACGCGACGCCGCCGTTGGTCCCGCCCATGCCGTCCGAGCTGCCCGCGCCCACCTTGTCGGCGAGGAAGCCGTTGATCGCCGCCGCGTTCGCGTCGGCGATCGGCACCACGATCGAGCCCGCCGAGCAGCCGCCCGGCAGGCACGAGGAGTAGGTGTCGAGCCCGAACCGGATCTCCGCGTCGAAGCCGTTGGTCACCGCCGTGATCGCGTCCTTCGCCACCTGCCAGCGGGTCAGCCCCTGGATCTCGCTCTCCATGCTGCCGCTGCGGTCGAGCACGATCATGAGGTTCGGCGCGAGCTTGGTCAGCATGAACTCGTCGGCGCCGCACTCTCCCCCGATCGAGCAGCTCCCCTCCTCGCACACCATGCCGTCCTCGCAGTCGAGGTTGATCAGGCAGGCGCCGGGCGGCAGGCAGACGTCCGAGGCCGGCGCACACACCTGTCCATTGGGACATGCATCACCCTCGCCGCAGGGCGCCCCCGCCCCCCCCCCGACGGTCGCGCCGGTCGTCTCGCCGCCCGAGGTGCTCGTGCCCGCCGAGGAGCCCAGCGACGCGATGCCCGAGCCCGAGTTCATGGGCGCCGAGGCGGCGTCGGTCTCGGTCGGCTCGCGCCCGCCGACCGTGCAGGCCAGCGCCGCGACCGCGAGCGCCAGCGCGCCGCAGCGGGCGCTTCGATGGTTCCACACGAGCTTGTGCGACGACGAGCGCATATTCGCGCTCTAGCCCGCGCGCGCGGCGACTTCAACCGAAATTCACGCGTCGCCCTCGCGTCGCGCTCGCTACAGCCCGCCGGCCGCGAGCAGCAGGCTCCGCAGCTCGTCGTAGCTCGCGGGATCTTGGAGGTCGTGCTCGGTGAGGTTGTAGGTCGCGTACGCGTGGTTGCTCGCGTCGAGGATGACGACGTCGCGGTACGTCACCGCCCACAGCCCCCACACGTCGACCTCGGCGACGTCGGCGAGCAGCGGCAGGCTCGCGACCGTCGACGCCACCTCCACGCCGCTCTCGTGGCCGACCGCGTTGACCGCGAGGATCGAGAGCGCCAGCTCCGGGCTCGACCCCGCCAGCTCCTCCTGCAGCGCGCCCAGGTGCTCAAACTGAGCACGACAGTAGCTTCACGTCGCGTGGATGAAGTACCAGGCCGAGACCCGGCCCTCGTAGTCGCGCGGCGAGACCTGCTCGCCGAAGCGGCTCGAGCTCGGGCTCACGTCCTCGAGCGAGAAGTCAGGCACGAGCGCGGGATCAGGCTCTCCCGAGCTCGTCCCGGCGTCGCCCTCCGTCGTCGCCTGCGCGGTCGCGGCGTCGCCCGTCAGACCGCTCGTCGTCTCGCCGCTCGTCGTCTCGCCGCTGGAGCCCGTCTCGCCGGTGCTCGTCGCGGCGTCGCTGGTCGTCGCGCCCTCGCCCTGGCACCCCGCGAGCGGCAGCGCGACGATCAGACACAGCCGCCCGATCGCGTTGTCTCGTCGTCCCACGACGAGGTTGTACCACGCTCGTCTACCAGTAGATCGCCTCGCCGTCCCGCAGGAACTGGCCCGTCGGCCCGGTCCCCACGCCGCGCCGCGACGCCGCCCACACCACGCCGCGCGCCCCCTCCTCGACCGAGCGCGACGCCGACGCGCCGCCCATGTCGGTGCGCACCCAGCCCGGGCACACCGCGTTGACCTGCGCGTCGTCGCCGAGCTCGCGCGCGAGGATCCGCGTGTAGGCGTTGAGCGCGACCTTCGACACGCGATAGCCCGAGCTCGGCCAGCCGCGCCGCGCGTGCGTGCCGTCCTCGACCGCGGCGAGGAATTCGTCGAGCAGCGCGCGCAGCCCCTCGCGCGTCAGCGCCGGGTCGAGCAGCCGCGCCCGCAGGCCCTTGTCTCGGATGCAGTCGAGCTCGCCCATGCCGCTCGAGACCATCACGATCGCGGCGCCGCGCGTGAGCAGCTCGGCCGCCAGGAACGCGTCGGTGACGGCCATGACGCCGTGCACGTTGACCGCGAGCGTTCGACGCGCGACGTCGGCGTTGAAGCCGTCGAGCGCGACGCCGGCGTTGTTGACCAGCGCGTCGACGGCCCCGTAGCGCGCGCGCACGAGCTCGACGAGCCGCGTGACGGTCCCCGCGTCGGTGACGTCGAGCACCACCGGCTCCACGCCGGCGCCGAGCGCCCGCGCCGCCTCGGCGGCCTGGTCCTCGCGTCGCGCGGCCAGCAGCACGCGGGTCCCCGCCGCCGCCAGCTGGCGGCAGACCTCGCGCCCGATCCCGCGATTTCCCCCTGTGACCACCGCGATCGCCCGTGAAGCTTCCATCGCCGAGACAGTATCAGCCGCGCGCGCGGGCCTGACCGACGCTTCGCGCGCGCAGATGCAGACCGCCGCGTCGGCGCGGGTTCGCACTACTCTCGCGCTGACCCCACGCCCCACCACGCACCCGCTCGCGCCATGCCTCGCTCACCACGCTCCCTCCTCATCGCGCCCCCCCTCGCGCTCGCGCTCGCGCTGCTGCTGCCCGCGCCCGCGCCCGCGCTCGCCGCGTCGTCTCCTGACGTCGAGCGCCTCGCCGGCGCGCGGGCGCGCGCCCACCTCGCGGCCGCGCGCCCGCTGCCCAGCGACCTGTCACTCGAGACACAACGCGTCTACCGCTGGGCCGCCGGCGCCCACGTGCACCTCGAGCAGCGCGTGCGCGGCGTGCCGGTCGCGAACCACCGCGTGATCGTCTCCCTCGATCCCGCGCTGCGCCCCTGTCGCGTCCGCGGCGCGCCGCTGACCCGCGCGGCGCTCGACGTCACGCCGACGCTCGCGCCCGCCGAGGCCGAGGCCCGCGCCGCGCGCTGCTCGAGGCGCTGCTCGGGCCGCCCGCGTCCGCCGAGCCCTGGCCCCCACGACATGAACTTCGGGTCTGGATCGACGACGACGGCGCGCCGCGCCTGAGCTGGGCCGTCGACCTCGCGCGCCGCGGCCCGGGCGCGCTGGAGACCTTCCGCGTGCTGATCGACGCCCACGACGGCGCCCCGCTGCACGCGCGCCCGAGCTCCCGGGTCGCCCAGGCCAACGTCTACCCGCAGAACCCGGCGAACTCGGCGCTCACGGAGGTCACGCTCGCGCGCCTGACCAGCGACGCGGCGCTCGACGGCGAGTACGCGACGGTGCGCTCGTGCGCCGACTGGAAGCCGCAGAGCGGCGGCGGCGAGTGCCTCGAGGTCACGCCGCTGGCGACGCCGGACCCCAGCGGCGACTACTTCTTCGACCCCGACCCGACCTCGTCCGCGGACCCGCTCGCCGAGGTGCAGATGTACCACCACCTCGACAAGGTCGCGCACTACTTCGACACCACCTTCGGCTTCGCCCACGGCGCGCCGATGGAGGGCATCGTCAACTTCGAGCTCGACAACGCGTTCTTCGGCGACGCCGACGGCGACGGCAAGGCCGAGGTCGCGTTCGGCCAGGGCGACGTCATCGACTTCGCCTACGACGCCGACGTCATCTACCACGAGTACGTGCACTCGGTGTTCGCCGGCCTCACCAACCTCGGCTTCTTCGGCGCCGACGAGTACGGCATCCACTTCGCGGCCGGCGGCCTCAACGAGGGCACCGCCGACCTGTTCGCGCTCGCGCTGACGCAGGACCCCAAGCTCGGCGAGTACGCCGGCCTGGGCTTCGAGCTCGACGCGATCCGCGACCTCGAGGCCGACCGAACCTGTCCCGAAGACCTCCACGGTGAGTCGCACAAGGACGGCGAGCTGTGGGGCGCGACCGGCTGGAACATGATCGACGACCCCGCGCTCGGGCCCGACATCACCGCGCAGCTGATCTACGGCGCCGTCGCCGGCTGGGGCGTCGAGATCGGCTGGGACAGCGCCGGTGACTCGCTGCTGACGACCGCCGCCGACATGCTCGACGCCGCGGTCATCGACCAGGCCCAGCACGACGCGATCGTCGACCACGTCGCGGCCTCCGGCATGCCCGGCTGCGAGCGCGTCATCTCGCTCGACGACGGGCAGCCGCGCGCGCAGTACCTCACCTTCATCGGCTTCCTCCCCGACCTCGACAGCATCCCGACGACGGCGCAGTTCCGCGTGACCGCGCCGGCCGACGCGAGCGCGCTGCGCCTGGTCGTCGAGGCCTTCGAGGGCGACCCCGGGCTCGGCTACGTGGTGCGCGCGCGCAAGGGCGCGTTCATCCGCCACGAGGTCGAGTCGCTCGGCATCCTGAAGATCCCGCGGCCCGCCGACTTCGACCTCGAGGTCACGGGCGAGGGCGCGGGCTTCGAGCTCACGATCGACGCGACGTCGCCGCTGGCGCTCGAGCCAGGTGAGACCTACTACTTCGCGCTCGCGGCCACGGGCGCCGGGCAGTCGGGGCTGCTCAGCGGCGAGATCACCGTCTCGGCCCAGGTCGACTACCCCGCGAGCGGCGAGACCGAGACGGGCGGGGACGCGAGCTCGGGCGGCGAGACCGGCGACGCGGGCGCGACGGGCGACAGCGGCGACACGAGCGACGCGGGCGCGACCGACGGCGGCGCGGCGAACGACGGCGCGGACGAGGGCTGCGGCTGCGCGAGCCAACGCGGGCGCGCGCCGAGCTGGCTGCTCGCGCTGGTCCTGCTCGGGCTCGCGCGCCGACGCCCGCGCTGACGGACCTCGGCCCGCTCGTCGGCGCTGCGGGACCGCTCGTCGCCCCGCGCTGGGGGTGCGCGCGCGCGGGCGTCACAACGAGCGCATGCCCTACATCACGACCGACACCCAACCACGCCGAGCCGTCGGCGCGCGCCGACGCGCGCGTCGACAGCTGCTGCTCGCGCTCTGCGTCGCGCCGGCCTGCGGCGATCCAGGCGACGACGCGACCGAGTCCGACGAGACCGCCAGCGCGGCGACGGACGAGACCACCGGCGCGGCGACCGACGCGACCTCCGACACGACTAGCGCGACCACAGGCGCGACCTCCGGCGAGACCGGCGAGACCACGGGCCCAGCGCTGCCGCCCGGCGAGTGGATCGAGGTCGCGCCCGGCGGCGACACGGGCTGCGCCGACGGCTCGCCCTATCACTTCTTCGTGCGCGGCGGCGACCCGAACCGCGTCATCATCGACTTCGAAGGCGGCGGCGCGTGCTGGAGCGGCGAGCTGTGCGGGATCGGGGCGCCGATCTACAAGCCGTCGGTGCGCTCGCTCGAGGACTACCTGTCGGTGCTCGAGCTCGACTTCATCGGCGGGCTGCAGGACGTCGGCGAGCCCGCGCGCCCGATGTACGGGTGGACCTACGTGCACGTCCCCTACTGCACGGGCGACATCCACATGGGCGCGGCCGACGTCGAGTACGACGGCGGCGTCGCGATCCAGCACCGCGGGGCCGCCAACGCCCGCAGCGCGCTCGACTGGGTGCTCGAGCACCACGGCGCGCTCGCGGAGGTGACCATGAGCGGCTGCAGCGCGGGCAGCTACGGCGCGTACTTCCACGCGCCCTACATGGCCGAGCGCCTGCCGGAGAGCTCGCTGCGCGTGCTCGGGGACGGCGGCGTCGGGGTCCTGATGGACGGCTTCTTCGCGCTCACCCGCGCGATCTGGGGCGTGCAGATGCCCGACGAGATCCCGCGCCTGCACGAAGACGAGATCGACGCGGTCGACCTGTTCGCGGGGGTCGCCCAGGCCTACCCCGACCACCGCTTCGCGCTGCACACCACGGCCTTCGACGCCGACCAGACGTTCTACTTCACCGCCATGGGCGGCGACGCCGAGGCCTGGCCCGGGCTCGCGCGCGCGCTGCTCGAGACAGCCCGCGGCGAGGCCGACAACCTGCGCACGATCCTCGCGCCCGGGCCCACGCACTGCGTCACGCCCTACGAGCACCTCTGGACGCGCAGCGTCGAGGGCGTGACACTCGAGGCGTGGCTCGAGCCGTGGCTGCACGCCGACGCGGCCCCGGGCGACCTCGACTGCGCGAACGAGAGCTGCCTCGAAGACCCGCTGTGCGCGAGCTGTGAACCCGATGACGTCCGCGACCTCTGTGACTACTGCGCGGGCTGGCCCCCCTGATCACGACGACGGGCGCGGGCCGCTGTGGAGCCGCGGCTTCGGCGAGATCTCGTGGGTGATGTGGGGCGCGTACCTCGTGCTCCCACCGGTGCTGGGCCTGCTGTTCACGCCCACCGACGAGCTCGCCAGCCCCGCGCGCGTCGGCTTCAACATCACGTGCAACGCGATCGGCACGCTGTGCATCGCCGGCGTCGCGCACCTGCTGTACGCGCTCGCGCTCCCGCGGATCTTCAGCGGCCGCTACCGCCCGCACACGCGCCTCGTGATCCACGTCGGCGTGCTGCTCGCCGCGGTGCTCGTCGGCGCCGAGCTCTCGCTGCTGCTCGAGCGCCCGCGCCACCCCGGGCTCGACGACGCGCTGCTGCGCGCGCTCGCCTACCGCAACAGCCTGCCGCTCGGCGTGGTGCTGCTGCTCGTGCTCCTGCTCGTCGATCGCCTCACGCTCCGCGCCTACCGCTCCGAGCAGCGCGAGCGCGCCGTCCAGCGCCTGGCCGAGCGCGCGCAGACGGAGGCGCTGCAGGCGAGGACGCACCCGCACTTCCTGCTCAACAGCCTCAACGCGCTCAGCGAGCTCGTGCACCAGTCGCCCCCGCGCGCCGAGGAGGCGCTGCTGCAGCTCGCCGAGCTGTACCGCTACACGCTCAGCGCCTCGCGGATGACCCGCGTCCCGCTGCGGCGCGAGCTCGACGCGGTGCGCGACTACGTGGCGCTCGAGCGCCTGCGCTTCGGCGAGCGCCTGCGCTTCACCAGCGAGCTCGACCCCGAGGCGCTCACCGCCACGATCCCGCCGCTGTCGCTGCAGCCGCTGGTCGAGAACGCGATCCGTCACGGGCTCAGCCGCGCGGGCGGCGGGCGCGTGCACCTGCGCGCGCGCGCGACCGCCTCGCGCGTGACGATCGAGATCACCGACGACGGCGCGGGCGCCCACGCCGGCGCGTCCTCGGGGACCGGCTCGAGCCTCGCCGAGCTCGCCACGCGCCTGACGCTGCTGTACGGCGACGCGGCCTCGCTCGCGCACGGCCCCCGCTCGCCGGACGAGGGCGGCGGCTACCGCGTTACCCTGCAGCTGCCGCGGCGCCCCGCGGCCCCCGGAGGAGCCCCGCATGCGCGTGCTGATCGTGGATGACGAGCCGCTCGCGCGCCAGCGCCTGCGCCGGCTGCTCGACCCCTGGCCCGAGGTCACCGTCGTCGGCGAGGCGGCCGACGCCGACGAGGCGCTCGCGCGCGTCCGCGAGGCCGCGCCCGAGTGTGTCCTCCTGGACATCGAGCTCCCGGGCCTCGACGGCATGAACCTCGCGCTCGGGCACGCGCTGCCGCCGATCATCTTCGTCACCGCCTACCCCGAACACGCCGTCACCGCGTTCGAAGCCGAGGCCGTCGACTACCTCGTGAAGCCGGTCCGCGCCGACCGCCTGCGCCGCGCGCTCGCCCGCGCCCGCGCGAGGCTCGACGCGCGCGCGCCCGCCGAGCGCCCCGCGGGCTTCGTGCCGGTCACCGCCCGCCGCGGCGCGCAGGTCCACGTGTTCGACGCCCGCCGCGTGCTCCGCTTCCGCGCCGAGCAGAAGTACACGAGCTTCCTCGTCGACGGCCGCGAGCAGCTCACGGACGAGCCGCTCGGGCAGCTCGAGCGCCGCCTCGCCGCCCACGGCTACGTCCGCACGCACCGCGCCGAGCTCGTGCGCCTCGACGCGATCGCGTCGCTGCACCTCGAGGGGCGGCACGCCCACGTCGAGCTCGCCGACGGGCAGCGCGCGGTCGTCAGCCGCCGCCAGCTGCTGACGCTCAAGCGGCTGCTCGGGCTCGAGTGACGCGGCCCCGCTCGCCCGCGCCGGCCGCTGTCGCGCCCCGGCGGAACCGGCTAGCATCGCCGCGTGAACGACGACGACGAGCGACCGCGCGCCGGCGTCCTGCTCGCGCGCGGCGTCGTGTTCCTGCTCGTCAGCGCGCTGCTGTTCTCCGGCTGCGCGCTGCGCCAGGCGCTGCGCCGCCCGCAGCTCGCCGGCGTCTCGCTCGCGCCGCTGCCCCGGTGGGTCATGTTCAGCGGCTCCGGGATCGGGCTCACGCAGTACCGCTTTGAGATGGTCGATGAGACAGGCGCTCGCGCGCCCGTGGACCCCTACGCGGTGCTCGAGCTCGACCCCCTCGAGCAGCCGCGCCGGGTCTGGCGCGTGCGCGGGCCCGAGCAGCTGCGGCGCCTCGGACGTCGCCTCTGCGCGCGGCTCCGCGCGCAGCGGCGCGCGCAGGGCCTGGGCCCGGTGCAGCTGCGGGTGACCGCGCGCACCGGCGCGCTCACCGGTTGGCGACCCGAGCGACGCCTGGAAGCCCGCGACCTGTGCGCGCGCCGGAGGGCGCGACGCCCGTGACCGCCACCTCGTCCGCGCGCGCGCTCCTCTCGCGACCGCTGCGCTGGGCGCTGTACGACTGCGGCTCGACCCGCCCGCTCGGCCTCATCCGGATCGGCGTCGCGCTCATGCTGTGGGCGCGCTTCGGCGACCTCGTCACGCTCCACGCCGACGCGACCGCAGCCCAGCTCGCGCACGGCGTCGGCTTCTACCTCGGCACCACGCTGCTGCTCGTCGGCCTGGCGACGCGACCCGCCGCGCTCCTCAGCGCGCTCGCGGTCGCCTACGGCAAGTACGCGCTCGACTGGCAGAGCCACAACATGCAGCTGCTCGCGCTGACGACGATGATCCTCGCGCTCACGCCGTGCGGCCGCTCCTACTCCCTCGACCGCGGGCTCGCGCTGCGCCGGGCCGCCCGCCGGGGCGAGCCGCCGCCCGTCGAGCGCGCGCCGCTGTGGAGCGCGCGCCTGCTCGCCGTGCTGATCACGAGCGTCTACATGGCGACCGCCTACGACAAGACCTCGTGGGCGTTCCTCAGCGGCGAGCGCCTCGCCGCCGTCGCCGGCTTCCACTACACCGGCTCGGCCTACCTCGACGGGACCGCGTGGGTCGCCGCGACGCTGATCGCGTCGGCGCTGGTCTGGGCCCTCGAGCTCACGCTCGCGTTCGGGCTGTACCTCCCGCGGCTGCGCCCCGCGCTCACGCTCGCCGGCGCCGCGCTGCACGGCAGCTTCTACGCGCTGTTCCGCGTCTACACCTTCTCGACCAACATGCTCCTGCTGTACGCGCCGTTCTACGATCAAGACGAGCTCGCGCGGGGCATCGAGCGCCTGTGCCCGCGCGGGCCAAGGAGCGCGGCCGAGCCGAGCAGACGCCCCCCGGGGCGCGCGCGCTCGCTGGCCCGCGCCGCCGGCGTGGCGCTGGTGCTGCTCGCGCTCGTCGCCGCGGCGGCCTACGAGCACCGCGTCCCGAGCGACGTGTCACAAGAGACAGAAATAAACGGTGACGAGCCGCCGCGACCGCAGCCGCGCCTGCGCCTGCTCGAGGGCCGCTGGCGCGACCTCGGCGCGACCCGCGAGGAGGCCCGCCGCCGTCGCCAGCGGCAGACGCGGCGCGAGATGCAGAAGTGGAGGGGCGCGTGAGCGAGGCCGCCGCGCCCGCGCCGTCGCGCCTGGCCGCCGCGCTCTGGCTCGAGCTCGAGGGCTCCACGCGCTCGCTCGGGCTCCTGCGGCTCGCGACCGCGACGCTGCTGTGGTCGAGCTGGGGCTTCCCGTTCATCCTCCACTTCGACCTCCACCCGCTGCGCCTCGCGCTCGCGCTGAGCTTCTACCTCAGCTCGCTGCTGCTGCTGCTCGGCCTGTGGACGCGCGTCGCCGCGATCACGGTCGCGCTCACGCTGCTCGCCGCCGCCGCGCTGCTCGGCGCGGCGGACCCCGCGGTCTGGCTCACCCAGGAGCGCCAGCTCAGCCTGCTGCTCGCGGTCGTCCTGGCGCTCGCGCCCTGCGGCCGCTCGCTCTCGCTCGACCGCCTGCGCGCGCTGCGACGGGGCCGCGCCCACGACGAGCGCGGGCCGCTGTGGACCCTGCGCCTGCTGCAGCTGTGCGCCTCGGTCCTCTTCCTGACCAGCGCGTTCGGGCAGCTCTCTCCGACCTGGCTAGGCGGTCACGTGTTCGCGCGGCCCGGCGCGCCCGCGCCGGCCTGGGCCGCCCCGCTCGCGTGGACGATGCTGGCGATCAACCTCGTCGGCGCGCTCGGCCCGTGGTGGCCGCGCGCGCGCCTCCCCGCGATCACGCTGGTCGCCGGCGCGTACCTGCTGCTGTACACGCTCATGGACCTCGACACGATCGCGCTCTCGATCATCGCGCTGCTGTTCTCCTTCGCGCCCCCGGCCCGCGTCCACGCGGTGATCGACCGCCTCCACGGCGAGGCCCCGCGCGAGCTCCCGGGCCGGTGATCGACGCGCGCGGGCGCACGCCCTCGACGCCGCGGCGGCACAATTTCGCGCCGAGCGCCCCACGGCGCCCGTCAGCGCCCTCGCCAGAGGGTACAAACGAGACATGCAGAGATACGCCGAGCTGACCGTCATGACCGTGGCCGTGCTGCTCACGCTGGCGGGCGCCGCCTGCAGCGGCGAGACGCCCGACGACACCGGCTTCACGACCAACGGGACCGGCGACGGCGACGGCGACGGCGACGGCGACGGCGACGGCGACGGCGACGGCGACGGCGACGCGACCACGGCCGGGACGAGTGGTGACGGCGACGGCGACGGTGACGGTGACGGTGACGGCGACGGCGACGGCGATGGTGACGGCGACGGCGACGGCGATGGTGACGGTGATGGTGACGGCGACGGCGACGTGCAGTACGACGCCAACGCCATCGACGCCGATCTCAACACCAAGCGCGTGATCGTCTCCAAGCAGGACTTCGGCCAGAACATCTGCACGCAGCTCACGCTGCGCGATCAGGAGAACGCCGGCCCGTTGATGATCACCACGCCTGCGGGCTGGTCGGTCGAGACCGCGCGTGTGCTCGAGGGCGTCGACAGCTGCTCCAACCCCGGCGCGTTCCAGATCGCCGGCGCGGCGTCGGGCGCGATCACCTGGCCGGGCGTGAGCAACTTCGGCTTCCCCTGCCTGCTCGACATCGACGTCGAGCTGCTCTTCGAACAGCCGTCGCCGTGGATCCCGGCGAGCGTGACGATGTCGGTCAGCGATCTCGCCGTCGCCGGCTGCAAGCCCTGAGCGGTCGCGCCGCGTCGGCTGCCCGCGCGCCGATCCCAGGCGACGAGCTCGCGGGCTGCGTCGTCACGCGCGTCGTCGCGCGAGCAAGCCCGCGTCGACATCGCCGCCCGCGCCACCACGACGGGACGACTCGGCGCCGCGCGAGCGCGCGCCGAGGCGTACCATGGAGCCCACCCTCGGAGACACGCCATGCGCCCCTCACCGCTGCACCGCCCGTCGCTCGCACTCCCGCTGCTCACGCTCCTGCTGCCGCTCGCGGCCTGCGGCGACTCGACGGCCGGGGAGTCCGAGAGCACCACCGCGAGCACCACCGCGTCGACCACGGCCGGGACCGCCGCGACCGCGGGGACGGGCGCGCAGACCGACACCACCGGCGCGAGCGCGCCGACGAGCGCGGGCACCGGCGGCATGACGAGCACCACCGGCGAGCCGACGACCGCGAGCTCCGGGCCGTCGACTGACACCGACCCCTCGACCACCGAGGCCGCGACGGATCCGAGCGGCACAGACCCCGGCACCACCACGAGCCCGACGACGGGCGAGAGCTGCCAGGAGTTCAGCTGCTCCAACGACTTTCACCAGGTGCTGTGCGACGGCCAGCCGTACGAGCAGTGCCAGGGCGATCAGGGCTGCGACCCGATGTCCAACACCTGCATCAACGCGTGCGAGGCGGCGGCCAACAACCAGCAGTCGATCGGCTGCAACTACTACGCGACGCACATGGACTCGTACAAGCCCGACGGCTGCCTCGCCGCGTTCGTCGCCAACACCTGGGACACGCCGGCGCACGTCACTGTCGAGTACGCCGGCCAGCCGCTCGATCCCGCGAGCTTCGGCTACCTGCCCAACGGAGCAGGTCCAAACCTCACCTACGATCCCTTCGACCCCGTCGCCGGCATCGCGCCCGGCGAGGTCGTCATCCTGCTGCTCTCCGGGCCCGAGGGCAACCAGGGCTCGGGCCGCTGCCCGCTGCCGTCCGCGTTCCCCAACAGCGTGATCCAGCTCGGCACCGGGATGTCGAACTCGTTCCGCATCACCTCCGACGTGCCGGTCGTCGCCTATCAGCTCAACCCCTACGGCGGCGGCAACGTGGCCGTGACCGCCGGCTCGCTGCTGCTGCCCACGAGCGCCTGGGGCGACAACTACATCGCGGTCAACGCCTACGAGCCCGACCTCGCCGGGCCCTCGCTCAACATCATCGCCGCCGAGGACAGCACGCTCGTGACGATCGAGCCGGTCGCGGCGGTGGTCGGGGGCGGCGGCGTCCCGGCCGGGCCCGCGAACCAGCCCCTCAACTTCATGCTCAACGCCGGGCAGCAGGCCCAGATCACGCAGACCGCCGAGCTGACGGGCTCGGTGATCCAGTCCGACAAGCCGATCGGCCTCATGGGCGGGCACCCGTGCATGCGCGCGCCCGTCGGCACCGCCTACTGCGACCACGGCGAGCAGATGATCCCGCCGATCAAGGCGCTCGGGCACGAGTACGTCGGCGTCATGCACCGCCCGCGCGGGGGCGAGCCCGGGATCTGGCGCATGGTCGGCGCGGTCGACGGGACCGCGCTGACGTGGACGCCGAACGTCGGCGGGCCCGCGACGCTCGGCCAGGGTGAGATCCAGGAGTTCATCACGGGCGAGCCCTTCGTCGTCACGAGCCAGGACGAGGAGCACCCCTTCCTGCTGTTCAACGTCATGTCGGGCTCGAAGTGGGCGCCCTACCAGCCGACGCTGTCGGACCGCGGCGACCCGGACTACGTGCTCAACTACCCACCCGATCAGTACCTCTACAACTACGTGTTCTTCGCCGACCCGACCTACCCCGAGACCAACCTCGTGATCGTCCGGCGCCCGCTCGAGAACACCTTCTACGACGTCGAGCTCGACTGCGCCGGCGTGCTGGGCGGCTGGCAGCCGGTGGGCGAGTACGAGTGGACGCGCTTCGATCTGATCACCGGCAATTTCCAGAACAACGGCAACTGCTCCACGGGGCGCCACGAGATGACGAGCCAGGCGCCGTTCGGGCTGTGGATCTGGGGCTGGGGCACCACCATGACCAACCCGAGCACGCAGAACGTCTCGTACGGCTACCCCGCCGGCATGAACGTGCAGCCGATCAACGACGTCGAGATCATCATCGAGTAGCGCGACGACCTGTCTCGCCGGTCACTTTCTGACGCTGCGGCACCCTGGCTGAGCCCTCGAGCACCCCGCTCGCGTGCCCCTCGCGCTGTGAGCCATCCTACGGCCGCGGCCGCCGACGCCCGCGGGTCTCGGGGACGATCACGCGTTCGGGGGGCCGCGCACGCGTCGAGGGTCCCGGCGCGCGCGCTCGCGCACACGCGCCCTCGCCTCGCGACGCCCCTCGCCCCCGGATAGGGCTGGAATTTGCCCACGATTCGCAGTAGCTCCCCCCTTGATGACCCACGACTCCGTCCATGACTCGATCCTCGACGCCGTCGGCTGCACCCCGATGGTTCGCCTCTCCCGCATCGGCCGGGACCTGCCGTGCGAGCTGCTCGGCAAGATCGAATTCATGAACCCCGGCGGCTCGGTCAAGGACCGCATCGGCGTGCGCATGCTGCTCGAGGCCGAGCGGCGCGGCGAGATCAAGCCGGGCGACACGCTGATCGAGCCGACCAGCGGCAACACCGGCATCGGCCTCGCCATGGCCGCGGCCGTCCGCGGCTACCGGATGATCATCACGATGCCGGAGAAGATGAGCCGCGAGAAGCAGGTCGTGCTCGAGGCGCTCGGCGCCGAGATCATCCGGACCCCGACCGAGGCCGCCTTCGACGCGCCCGAGAGCCACATCTCGGTCGCGCGCCGGCTCAAGGAGGTCCTCCCGAACGCGCACATCCTCGACCAGTACGGCAACGAGGACAACCCGCGCGCGCACGAGGAGGGCACCGGCCGCGAGATCATCGATCAGTGCGGCGGCAAGCTCGACGCGTTCGTCTGCGCCGCCGGCACGGGCGGCACGATCACCGGCGTCGCGCGGGTGCTCAAGCGCGAGCTCCCGAACTGCGAGATCATCGGCGTCGACCCCGAGGGCTCGATCCTCGCCGGCCCCGGCGAGATCCGCTCCTACAAGGTCGAGGGCATCGGCTACGACTTCATCCCCGACGTGCTCAACCGCGAGCTCGTCGACCGCTGGATCAAGTCCAACGACGCCGACTCGTTCCGCGTCGCGCGTCAGCTGATCCGCCAGGAGGGCCTGCTGTGCGGCGGCTCCAGCGGCACCGCGGTGTGGGCCGCGCTGCAGGTCGCCAAGGACATGCCCAGGGGCTCGCGCGTCGTCGTGATCCTGCCGGACTCCGTGCGCAACTACATGACGAAGTTCGTCGACGACGCGTGGATGCGCCAGAACGGCTTCGTCGACGCGGCCTCGAGCCTCGGCACCATCCAGGACATGATCCGCACGCTGCCGCGCAAGCCCGTCATCACCATCGACGACGACCAGACGCTCGCGCACGCCGTCGGCCTGTTCAAGCAGTACGGCATCTCGCAGATGCCCTGCGTCACCGGCGGGCGCCTCAGCGGCATCGTCACCGAGAGCGACGTCCTGCAGCTGCTCGTCGACGGCCGCGCCGGCGACACCCCGCTCGCCGAGGTCATGGTCCGCAAGGTCTCGACCGTGCTCCCCAACGACGACGCGCAGCGCCTCCCGCCGATGTTCGAGCGCGGCGAGGTCGCGATCGTCGTCAACAGCGATCGCGCCGTCACCTCCGTGCTCACGAAGATGGACTTCATCGACTACATCTCGCGGCGCGCGAACCTCAACTCGGCGCTGCAGAAGTAGCGCCCGGCGCGTCGCTCGAGCCCCGCGCCGCGGGCCCGTGCAACACCGCGAACAGGCGCTCGAGCGCCACGACCGAGGCGCCGAGCGCCCCCGCGAAGGTCAGCTCGAAGATCTGCTCCTCGTCGTAGCCCGCGGCCTTGAGCGCGTCGATGTCCTCGTCGATGATCCGGTAGGCCCAGCGCGCGAGCTTCTCGACGTAGCCGCGCGCCGGCTCTGGGAGCGCGTCCTCCTCCGCGCTGCGGGTCGCGCCGAACACCCGCGCCGCGTGGGCCTCGGCCGCGCGACGCAGCGCGGGCGCGGTCCCCCCCGCGCACGACAGCGCGTGCGCCCGCCCGAGCTCGACCTCGGCCGGCCGCAGCAGCCCGTCCTCGCCGCGCGCGTACGAGGGCTGCGGGCGCGCGCCGGCGGCGACCCGGCTCGCGCGGTCGAGCATCCGCGCCAGCCGGCGCCGCTGGTCCGCGTCGAGCCGCGGGAAGTCGAAGGCGTCGGCCAGGCGGTTGATGAAGTTGAAGTGAAACGTCACGTTCGCCGCGTCCTCGAGCGCCGCGTCGTCGAGGCCGGCCGCCCGCAGCTCCGCGATCGTCGCCGCGTCCAGCTCGCGCGGGCGCGTCGTCAGGAGCTCCACGAGCCGCAGCCCGGCGCGCTGACGCGGGGTCACGGGCGCCGTGGTCCAGTCGGCCAGCACCGCGTCGATCGTCGCCTGATCGATGTGCAGCGCCGCGACCGCGGCGTGCGCCTCAATTCAGAAGTGACAGGTGTTGAGGTTGGAGACGAACGCCGCGAACAGCTCGGCCTCGCCCTTCGACCAGCTCGCGCCGCGCGACGACACGCCGCGCAGCACGTAGCGGCGCAGCTCGGGCCGCATCAGCGCCGGTCGGTAGGTGACCGCGAGGATCGGCGGCGGCAGGAAGCCGAGCGCGCGCTTGGCCACGAACATCACCAGCTTCAAGTACCAGGGGCGACGGCCCCCACCCTCGAGATCAATTCGCATCGCGGACTCCCGGCGCACCGCTCGCGTTAATGCAAGTGTCTGCTTGCATTACGGTAAAGTACGCGACCCACCCCGTCAAGCCATGCCCAGACAGATTCCCGACGAGCAGATCTTCGCCGCCGCGCTCGACATCGTCGCCGCGCGCGGGATCGCGGGCGCGACCACCAAGCAGATCGCGGCGGCCGCCGAGATCAACGAGGTCACGCTGTTCCGCCGCTTCGGCAGCAAGGCCAAGCTGCTCGAGGCCGCGCTCTCCGCCGAGGTCGACCGCTTCGACGCCGCCGGCGGCGCCCGCTACACCGGTGACCTCCGCGACGACCTCACGCGCGTCGTCGCGCTCTACACCCAGCTCGTGATGCGCCGCGGCCGGCTGCTCGCGGTCCTGCTCGCCGAGCTCCCCAGCGCGGACGAGCTCGGCGGGCTGATCGAGCGACCCCAGCGGATCGTCCGCGCCGTCGCCCGCCTGATCCGCCGCTACCAACGCGAGGGCGCGCTCGAGCCCGAGCCGCCGCTGCAGTCCGTCGCCGCGCTGCTCGGCCCCGTGCTGCTCGCCGGCGTCCTGCGCCCGCTCGCGACCCGACCCGAGCCCCCCGACCCCAGCGCGCACGTCGAGCGCTTCCTCCACGGACGCCGCGCGACGCATCCAACCAAGGGATGACGGACATCCGCCTTCGGCACGAACGCCCGCCCCGACTGCGTCCGCCGCACGTACAGCCCGTCCGCGCGCCTACGGAGCGTCGAAGTACAGCCCTACAGCCCGTCCGCACATGTACGGAGCGTGGCGAGCGTGCGTGGGCGGGGGGCCGTATGAGGACTTAAGACCATGTGGGGGTCGCTCACGCGCGTCCCGCAAGGAGCGCCCCACGCCCACGCGCGCCCAGAGCCACGCGTGTCACAGACCAGCCTCCGCATCGTGAACGCGAACAAGCGACCATGTCGAAAACCAGCCCCCTCATGAACGCGAACAAAAGACCATGTGAGCGGCCCCGAGAGGGGGTCGCTCACGTGCGTCCCGCAAGAGCCCCGCCCGCCCGCGCGCAGAGCTACGCGTGTCGCAACCCAGCCCCCGCGTCGCGAACGCGAACAAAAGACGCGAACAAAGACACGATCAAAGCAACGCGAGCGACTAACCTGGCGCACTCGCCAGGTGAACCTCGAGCCGCGCGAGCAACCGATCGATCTCCGCGTCCGCGCCCACCGAGATCCGCAGGCAGTCGTCCACGCGCGGGCGATCGAAGTACCGCACCAGGATCCCGTCGGCGCGCAGCGCCGCCCACACGCTCCGCGCCCGCGCTCGCGAGCCCATCCGCGTCAGCACGAAGTTGGCCTGCGACGGCAGCGGGTCCAGCCCGAGCGCGCGCAGGGCTGCGGTCAGGCGCGCGCGCGTCGCCTTGATCTTCGCCAGCGACTCCGCGTGCGCCGCCTGATCGCGCAGCGCCGCCGTCGCGGTCACCTGGGCCGCGACGTCGAGGTTGTAGGAGTCCTTCACCGCCATCAGCGCGTCGATCAGCGCCGCGTCCGCGAGCCCGACGCCCACGCGCATGCCCGCGAGGCTGTAGGACTTCGACAGCGTGCGCAGCACGATCACGTTGTCGTGGCGCCGCGGCAGCGCGCTCGCGTAGCTGCGCTCGGCGAAGTCGGCGTAGGCCTCGTCGACGACGACCACGCCGGCGAAGCGCTCGAGCGCCGCCTCGATCAGCGCCGGCGCGGCGGGCTGCCCCGTCGGCGCGTTCGGGTGACAGAGGAACATCAGCGCGCCCGCGGTGTCGACCATCGCCTCGTCGAAGCTGAAGTCCGGGCGCAGCGGCACGCGGGTCATCGTCGCGCCGTGGATCGCGATCAGCGTCTCGTACAGCGAGTACGTCACGTCGGGCAGCACCACCGCGTCGCCGGGCTCGACGAAGGCCGTGAGCACGAGCCGCAGCAGCTCGTCGCTGCCGTTGGTCGCGATCACGTTCTCGGGCGCGCAGCCGTACAGCTCGGCCGCGGCGCGTCGCAGCTCGAGCGCGACGGGGTCGGGGTAGCGGCGCAGGCGATCGCCGTCGAGCTCCGCGAGCGCTCGCAGCACGCTCGCGGGCGGCGGGTACGGGTTCTCGTTCGTGTTGAGCTTCGTCAGCGTCGGCAGCTTGGGCTGCTCGCCGGGCGTGTAGGGCTCGACCTCGCGGAGCGAGGCGCGGAGGAACCGGGTGCGGGGCATGGACGGCGCAAGCCTACATCAGCGAATTCGCGCGCGTCGATTTTATACTTGACCGATTGGTCCAGCTTGCTATCTTGACCGCATGGTCCAAAACCAGTATGAGTCAGTGACCTCGCAGGTCGTCCCGCTTATGCCGCGCATCAAAGAATTCGACCCGGAGCTCGCCCGTGAACGCGCGATGGGGCTGTTCTGGGAGCGGGGCTACGAGGCCGCCTCGCTCCGCGATCTGCTCTCGGCCATGGGCATCAGCCGCCAGAGCCTCTACAACACCTTCGGCGACAAGCGGCGGCTGTTCCTCTCGGTGCTCGACCTCTACGCCGAGCAGGTCGGCCGCCTCATCGACGACAGCATCGGCAGCGACAGCGCCTCGATCGACGAGCTGCACGGCTTTATGCAGTACTACTGGGCGCAGGTCGTGCACGATCACGGCGCGTGCATGATGGCGATCGCGGCGCTCGAGCTGGGGCTGCGCGACGACGAGGTCAGCGCCAAGGTGCAGGCCTACCTGTTCGGGCTCGAGACGGCCTTCACCCGCGTGCTGCGCAACGCCAAGCAGCTCGGCGAGCTGCGCGACGACGCCGACCCCGTCGCGCTCGCGCGCTACCTGACGAACTGCCTGATGGGCCTGAGCGTGCTCGGCCGCGGCGCGCGGACGACCTCGCGCGCGGCGGTGCGGCAGCTGATCACGACGACGCTGTCGATCCTCGACGGCTAGCGCGAACTGTTTTTATTTACACCTAAAAAGACCGATCGGTCAAAAAACAACCAGTAGCAGCCCGTCGACCCGCTCGCCCGCGCCCGCGCGCGCCGCGGGCGCGACGGTGACGGAGAGAGTCCACCATGTTCCTCAACTACGCGACGCGCGAGCTCAACCTCAAGATCGTCTACTACGGCCCTGGCCTGGCCGGAAAGACATCTAACGTCAAGTACGTCCACCGGCGCCTGGCCAAGCCGACGAAGCTGATCACGCTCGAGACCGAGACCGAGCGGACCCTGTTCTTCGACTTCCTCCCGGTCGACGCGGGCGAGATCAACGGCTTCGCCATCCGCCTGCGGCTCTACACGGTGCCGGGGCAGATCTTCTACCAGTCGACGCGTCACCTCGTCATGCGCGCGGCCGACGGCGTCGTGTTCGTCGCCGACTCGCAGGAGCCGGCCATGGACCGCAACCGCGAGAGCCTCGAGAACCTCGAGGAGGACATGGAGGCCTACGGCTACGACCTCGACCGGCACCCGCGGATCATCCAGTACAACAAGCGCGACGCCCCGAGCGCGCTCGGGCTCTCGGTCCTGCGCGACCTGCTGAACCCGCGCGGGCTGCCGGAGCAGCCGGCGGTCGCGATCATCGGCGAGGGCGTGTTCCCGACGCTCAAGCGCATCACGCAGCAGGTGCTCGCCGACGTGCGCCGGCAGATGCGGAGCCCGTCGCGCTCACGCGCGAGCTGAGCCGCGCTCGTGCATCATGAGCCATGTCTCGGATCACGCGCGCGCGCCTGCTCGCCGGCGCGCTGCTGTGCGCCGGCGGCCCCGAGGGAGCACGACGAGCGAGGGCGACGCCGTCCGCGCTGCGCGGCGTCGTGCGGCGGCGGCGACGGCCTCTGCGACTGCGAGCCCGGCTTCGGCTGGTGCACGCCGGACGCGTCCGATCGGACCTGCTGCGCGCCCGACTAGCCCGACTCTCCGGTCAGCTCGATGTCGCGCCACGCGCCGCTGCGAAACCGCCACAGCAGCGCCCCGCCGAGCACGCCGATGTAGCCGACGATGCACAGGATCGCGGCGACGTAGCCGCCCTCGAGGCGCAGCACGAACAGCGCCGACGCGGGCACGAACAAGAGCCACGCGATGACGACGCGGGCCCACAGCGGCCACGCGGTGTCGCCCGCGGCGCGCAGCGCCTCGCTGACCGAGATCGTGACGGCGTCGAACAGCTGCCAGGCGGCGCACAGCGGGAGCACCACGACGCCGACCGCGTGGAACTGGGCCGCGGCCGCGGTCGGCGGCTCGAACATCGCGATCACGACGCCGGGGGCGCACACGTAGACGAGCCCGACCGTGCACATCCAGACCGCGTTCACGCGAACGGTGCGACGCAGCAGCGGCGGCACCTCGTCCCGGTGCCCCGCGCCGATCGCCTGACCGGTGAGGATCGCGCCCGCCGAGCTGACGCCGAACGCGGGCATGAACGCGACCGAGTTGATCTGGATGGCGACGTTGAGGACCGCGAGCACGATCGTCCCGAGCTGCGCGACGACGACGTTGATGAACAGCCAGAACGCCGCGAACTCGAGGAACCAGTTGAGCCCGTTGGGCACGCCGAAGCGGAGCATGCGGAGGAACTCGTCGAGCCGCAGCGCGAGCGGCCCCGGCCCGCGCTCGTAGCCGAAGCGCGCGGCGAACAGCCCGCCGAGCATCGCGGCGCCGCCCCAGGTCGCGATCACGCTGGCCCACGCGGCGCCCTCGACCCCGAGCGCCGGCGCGCCGAGGTGCCCGAAGATCAGGATCCAGTTGAGCGCGACGTTGAGCACCATCTGCACGAGCGCGGCGATCATGTGCAGGCGCGTGTTGCCGAGGCCGCCGTACCAGTTGCCGAGCGCCTCGGTCGCGACGATCCCGGCGATCGAGAGCAGCCGGAGCTCCATGTAGTCGGACATGTGCCCGTGGACCGCGGGCGAGAACGGCAGCAGCCCGAGGACGTCGCGGATGAGCGGGACGCCGGCGAGCGAGAGCACGCCGGTGATCGCCGCGAGGATCAGCCCGTACCAGGCGTAGCGACGCGCGGCCACGGGCTTGCCCGCGCCGCTGAGCTGCGACGCGAAGCTCTGCACGATGAACACGACGCCCATGGGCAAGATCGCGAGCGCGAGCGTGTTCATCGACCCGGTGGTCACGGCCGCGAGCGCGTCCTCGCCGAGCGGCGCGCTCATGGCCGCGTCGCTGAAGCCGATCACGGCCTGGGCCGAGCGCGCCAGCACCACGGGCCAGGCCAGCTGCAAGAGCGCGAGAACGCCGTAGCGCGTGGACACGCGCAGGGCCTAGCACCTCGTCGCCGCGCCGTCGAGCGCCCGCGCGGACGCGAGTGACTCGAGTGCGAGCTCGCGGACGAACTCAGCGCGCCGCGCCTGGCCGCGCGCGCGCGCGCTTGAGCTCGCGCGCGCGCGCCTGCTCGCTCCGCAGACGATAGACGACGAGCCCGAGGACGAACAGCACGCCGCCGCTGTAGGGCGCGTGCTCGGCCGCGGCCTCGCCGGTGTAGGTGCCGGGGACGACCGCGAAGTACGGGCGCCCGAGCAGCTGGAAGCTGAACTTCGCGCCGCGCGGGACGAGCGAGAGCCCCGCCTGCCCGACGACGCGCGCGGCCCCCAGCGCGCGGTCGTCGGCGACGCTCACGGCGAAGCCGAGCCCGGGGCCGATGATCAGCCGCGTGACCCCGCGCCCGAACTCGTACGAGTAGTACACGTCCGCGCCGATCCCGAAGCCGCGGCCGGTCACGGAGAAGATCAGCGAGTTGATCACCGGGATCGAGACGTCGATCGAGCTCGTCTCGCGGGCGTCGCCGCGCCGCAGGAACGCGCGCAGCTCGAGCGTCGGCGTGTTGACGGCGAGGAAGTTGGGGAACACGCCCGGGTCGCTGAACAGCCGCGTCGTGGTGCTCGCGCCGACGCCGACCAGCGTCGCGCCGAGCCCCCAGGCGCGGCGCGGGAACGGGTCCTCGGGCGGCCGCGGCTCGGCGGGCGGGACCTCGACGTCGAGCCGCGTGGTCGCGGGGACATCATCGGCCGCCTGGTCCGACGCCTCGACGCGCAGCGCCGCGGCGAGCGTCAGCGAGCCGAGGAGCCGCGCGATCAAAACGCCCACCCGAACATCACGAACCACTGGAACTGCTGCGTCCAGGGCGAGTCCGGCACCCCGCCCTCGGTCGCGAAGAAGCCGTCGAACAGGAATTCCACCTCGGTGCCGATGAACAGCAGCTCGGTGACCCAGCCGATGACGCCCGCGCCGGCGCCGATGCCCGCGCCGACGTGGGTGCCGTCGCGGCGCGCGGGATCGCCGGTGCGCCGCTGGATCACGAGCGAGGGCGTGAGCAGCCCGAACGCGAACAGGCGCCGCTGACGGAAGCCGGGGCGGAACTCGACGCCGACGTGAAACCAGTGCTGCAGCTCGTCGAGCGCGCCGTCGGCGATCGCGATCCGCGAGAAGCGATGCGTGAAGCGGCCGCCGATCATGTACGAGAAGCCGCGCTCGCGCATCATCCGGGCGCCGCCGGCCCCGACGCCGTAGGTGTAGCCAGCGCCCCCGGGGCCGTCGAGCCGAACGCCGAGGAAGCCCGGCGCGACCCGCATGTACACGAGCCCGTCACGCCGGACGAGCCCGCGCCCGCGCGCCGGCTCCTCGGGCGCGGCCGCCTCGTCGGTCCGGGCGTCGTCCTCCTGCGCGTCCGGCCGCGCGGCGACGTCGAGGCTCACGACGAGCAGGAGCGGAGCGAGCGCGTGCACGCCACGAGCATGCCCCGCGGCGCGGCGCCACGCCAGCGGCGCGCGCTCACGGACGCGAGGCCGCGCCGCGCCAGGACATCTCGGTGGCGATCGTCTCGATCGCGATCTCGCCGTTCTGCGGCGTCAGCACGACGACGGTGCCGTCGCCGTCGAAGCCGAGCAGCTGCCCGCCCGCCCGCGCGAGCCCGGTGACGTTCTCGCTCTCGCCGAGCCCGCCGACGATGTCGAAGCTGTCCCCCTGGACACGCCCGAGCTTGTCCTCGAACAGGTCGTGCATCGACACGAGCACGCCCGCCTCGCTCTCGAGCAGATCGCCGGCGATCGTCAGGAGCTCCGGGTACTCGAACAGCGGCGCGTACTCGAGCGCGCCGCCCTGCTCGCTGACGCGGTAGAGCAGCTTGCCGCTCGAGCCGAGCAGGAACTCGACGTCCGCGGGCGCGCCGTCGAGCAGCGCGCCGTCGACGAAGCTCAGCCCCTGCGGCGGCGCGTTCTCGCCGAGCGACGCGAGCGCCCAGCAGCGGCCGTCCTCGGGGTGACAGGCCAGCAGCGCGCCCTCGCGGACCCCGTGCAGCACGCCGCAGCGGTCGATCGCGAGCTCGAGCACCGAGACGGCCTCGTCGCCCTCGGTGAACGCCGCGACCGGCTGGGGCACGTACGGCGGGTTCGGGTCGACGCGGTAGAGCTGCGCGCCGTCGGTCACGTAGGCGACGCCCGGCGCGGCGACGCCCGGGCGCGCGTCGTCCAGGTCCCAGGCGGCCACGGGCTCGCAGTGGAGCTCGAGGCCGTCGCCGTCCTTGTCGGGGTCACAGGCGTCGCCGAGCCCGTCGTCGTCGAGGTCCTCCTGGCCGTCGTTGGGGACCTGCGGGCAGTTGTCGTCGCCGTTGGCGACGCCGTCGGCGTCGAAGTCCGCGTCGGGCTCGGTCGTGCCCGACGTCTCGGGCGCCGTGGTCGTCGCGGTCGTCGCGGTCGAACTGGTCCAGGTCGTCGGCCACGTCGTCGAGACCTCCGTCGTCGCGACCGCGGTCGTGTCCGCGATCGTCTCGCCTTGCTCGGTCGTCGCGACCGGCCCGCCGGTCCCCGTCGTCGTCTCCTCGGCCCCGCTCTCGCCGGCGGTCACCGTGATCCAGGCCGGGTTGTCGCGGGTGCAGCCAGGCGACGTCAGCAGCGCGCCGAGCAGGAGCGTCGAGGTGATCGCGGCGCGGGTACGCAATGCCTGGTCCACCTAGCGCCCGTGATCATGGCCCAGGGGGCAGATGATCCGGACCGGGCAATTATATGTATTTTTGGACATGTAAACTAGGTCGCCCGCTCGCGCCCGCCGATGACGAGCTCGCCCGCCCCGCCCGCACGCGGCGCGAGCGGTAGGGAGGTCTGCTACGCTCAGCCCGATGCCCGCCGTTCGCCCGCGCGCCTGGCTCGCGCTCGCGCTGCTCGCCAGCGCGTGCACGCCGACGCACCGCCCCCCGCCGGCCGCTCGCGCCGACGACGACGCGACGCCCACGCGCGAGCCGCCCGCGAGCGATCCGCTCGACGACGACGCCTTCCTGGCGCTGACGCGGGCCTTCGCCGACCAGCTCGCGCGCGACACGAGGGTCGCGCTCGCGCGCCCCGTGAGCACGCGCGAGCAGGCCTACGCCGTGATCTCCACGCTCGCGCTCGCGCACCCCGAGCAGGCCGCCGCCGGCGCCCGCGTGCTCGAGCGGCACGGCGTGCGCCCCGAGCAGCTCGCGCGCTACGTCGACGCGCATCCCGAGCGCGCGCAATTTTTGGCGAGCGAGGCCTACGCCCCGCTCGACGCGCTGCGCCCCGGATCACCGCGTGGCGCGCCCGCGTCGCGACGCTGCCGGGCGCCGCGCGGCCGCCCGCGCTGTGGAGCCCGGCGTGGATCCCCCCGTGGCCGGCGCCCGCCGGCCCGTGGCCGCCCTGGCCCTGACGACAGCTCGCGCGACCGCGGCGCTCAGCCGCGATGACAGCTCGAGCACGTGGTGATGAGCTTGGCGTAGAGCTCGGCGCGCTCGCTCGGCCGCTCCGCCTCGCAGGCCTCGTCCGCGAGCGCGCGGATCGAGCCGATCAGCTCGGTCGCGGCCTTCGAAGTCAGCTCGTCGCGCTCCTCCGCCAGCGGCGCCTCGGCCAGCGCGCCGCAGCCGTCGCTCCAGCTCTCGCTCGAGGGGCGCACGAGCCCCTCCCACATGCGATCGGCGGCCCACTGGTGCAGCAGCATCTGCTTCGCCGGCGCCGGCTCGTCCGCGGGCGTCGGGCTCCCGCTCGGGCGGGGCGACTGGCTGTGCGCGACGTGACAGGCGCCGCAGCTGGTGCCGAGCATCGCCAGGGCGCGCGCCGCCGTCGCGAGGTCGCGCGCGTTCGCGGCCCGCGTCGCCTCGCGCCGCAGCGCCTGGGCGTGCGGCTCCCAGGTCGCGGCGCCGCCGACCATGGTGTGCTCGGCGAGCGCCTGCGCCGGCGCCTTCACGTCCGCGAGCGCGCCCTCGACGATCGCCTGCTTCACGGCCGTCGTCTGCTCGAACAGCGCCCGCATGTGGCGCACCGCGGCGGGCGAGGGCGCCTGTGACGTCGGCGCCGCCGACTTCGCCTCCATCTTCCCATCGGGCGCCTGCACGCGAAACTCCGGCGCCGCCGGCTTCGCGGGCTGCCCGGCGTCCGCGGGGTCACAGGCGCTGAGCCACAGGCACGCGAGAGCAGTCATGCAGGGCGTTGGGGCGCGCATCTCGAGCAGAGTAGCCGCGCGGCCGCGTCGACTCGAGAAACTCGCGAGTGAGCGAGGCGAGGGAAAATTTCCAGGCTCGCCGCGCGGCGCCCGTCACATGGCTCAAACGCCACCCCCCCGCGTCAGCGCGGCGAGCCGCTGCTCCAGGTACGCCCGCTCGGCGGCGTTGTCCGTCAGCGCGAGCGCCTCGCGGTAGGCCGCGGCCGCCTCGCCCCGCCGCCCCGCGCGACGCAGCAGGTCGGCGCGCGCGGCCGGCAGCAGGTGGTAGCGCGCCAGCGACCCCTCGGCCGCGAGCGCGTCGAGCCGCGCGAGCCCGGCCTCGAGCGCGCCCGTCATCGCCAGCGCCACGGCCTGGTTGAGCGCGACGACGGGCGACGGCTGCATCCGCATCAGCGCCCCGTAGAGCGCGGCGATCTGCGCCCAGTCGGTCTCGGCCGCGTGGTCCGCCCGCGCGTGGCAGGCCGCGATCGCGGCCTGCACCTGGTAGGGCCCCGGCGCGCGCAGGGTCAGCGCCTGATCGAGGAGCGCGAGGCCGCGTTCGATCTGCGCGCGATCCCAGCGCGCGCGCGCCTGCTCCTCCAGCGTCACGAGCCGCCCCTCGGCGTCGACCCGCGCGTCGCGGCGCGAGTCCTGCAGCAGCATCAGCGCGCTCAAGCCGAGCAGCTCGGCCTCGCCGGGCATCAGCGTGACCAGGACGTCCGCGAGCCGGATCGCCTCGCGGCACAGCTCGCGCCGGATCAGCGCGTCGCCGACCGTCGCCGTGTAGCCCTCGTTGAAGATCAGGTAGAGCACCGCGAGCACCGCGCCCACGCGCTCGCGCAAGAGCTCCGGCGGCGGCACGCGGTAGGGGATCTTCGCCGCCCGGATCTTGCGCTTCGCCCTCACGAGCCGCTGCGCCATCGTCGACTCGGGCACGAGGAACGCCCGCGCGATCTCCCGCGTCGAGAGCCCGCCGAGCGCGCTCAGCGTGAGCGCGACCTGGGCGTGGGGCGCGAGCGCGGGGTGACAGCAGGTGAACACCAGGCGCAGGCGCTCGTCGGGAAACAGATCTTCCGGACCTGTCCCAGAGGTCGCGTGCTCGAGCGCCTCGCTCGCGCGCGTCGACGCCATCTCGCGCTCGAGCTCCGCGAGCGCCCGCAGGGCCTCGGCGCGGCGCGTCGACGCCTGCGCCCGGCGCAGGCGGTCGCGGGCCCGGTTGCGCGCGACCGTCGTGATCCACGCGCCGGGGCTCCGCGGCACGCCGCCCTCGGCCCAGCGCGCGAGCGCCGAGGTGAAGGCCTCCTGCAGCACGTCCTCGGCCAGCTCGAGCTCGCCGAAGACCCGCACGAGCCCGGCGAGCACGCGCCCCGACTCCTCCCGAAACACGCGCTCGACGGCGCGAGCGGCCTGCGCGTCGGCTTGCTCGGACACGCGCCCATCGTACGCGAGCGACCCGTCGCCCGTCGAAGCCTCGACCGACGCGTCCACGCCCTCGCTGCAGGTCCTCAACACGCCCGTCGACCGAGGCGAGCACGGCCGCGCCGCGCGAGCGTGGACGCTCACGCGGGCGCGGGGCCGGCTCCTCGCGCTACTCGAACTTCACGATCGGCCGGACCTCGATGGATCCGCGGTGCACGTTCGGGATCTTCGCCGCCCACGCGATCGCCTCGTCGAGGTTCTCCACATCGATGATGTAGAAGCCGCCGAGCTGCTCCTTGGTCTCCGCGAACGGACCGTCGGTGGTCAGCAGCCGCTCGTCGCGGCGCCGCACCGTCGTCGCCGTCCCCGTCGGCTGCAGCGCCTCCCCCGCGACGTACGCGCCTGAGTCGCGCAGCGCCTTGGTGTACGCGAACCACTCCCCCATCTCGGCCTGCATCGCCTCGGGGCTCCGGTCCTGATCCTGTCGCTCGTTGCTGTAAATGAGGAGGGTGTACTGCATGATCAACTCCTGTTCGTGTCTCTCTCGCTCCGTGAAAGAGCGCCGCATTGGCTGGTGAGTGTCTGTGTATCGCGGCGCGGACTCCCGCGCGCACAAGCACGACGCCGCGACCCCGGGCGATCGACACACGCAGAAAAAAAATCTCGAAAAAATCTCGAAAAAATCTCGAAAAAATCTCGAAAAAATCTCGAAAAAGAATCTCGAGACGTCTCGTGGGGGTCTTCCGCGACCGCCGCGGACCCCGCGAGCTACGCGCGCGCGCCCAGGAAGCCGCTCAGCAGCGCGCGGAACTCTTCCGGACGCTCGAGGTGCGGCGAGTGCCCGCAGCCGGCGAACGACTCCTCGCGGACCGTCCCCCCGGCCGCCGCGTAGCGAGCGAGCACCGCGCGCAGCTGCGTGACCATGGGCTGCGGCGGGTGGACGTCCGCACCCGGCCACGCCGCGCGACCGCCGTGCTTGAACAGCCCGCGCGCCCCCTGCCCGCCCGGCTCCGAGACCGAGCAGTCCGACACGATCGCGTCCTCGGGCCCGTGGATCCACAGCACCGGCGGCTTCGGCTCGACGTCGACGATCACCGACTGATCGAGGTACTTCGGCGACAGCGCGTTGTTGACCCCGCGCCGCCCCGGGGCGAAGCCCGGCCAATTCGCCGACGGCTGCACGTCCCCCGGGTAGTGGTCATCACCCAGCGCCGTCTCGAGCATGCCGTCGATCATCAGCTCCTCGATCGCCGGCGGCGGCGTGAACGAGCGCGCGAACAGCAGGTGCCGCACCGTCCCCCGGGGCGAGCGCGGCGACGCGTCCCCGCGGTCGCCCCGGCGCAGACACTCGATGAACGCCGGGCTCGTCGCGCCCGCGCCCGAGCCCGCGAAGTCCGGGTGACACGGGCGGCCGTCGGGCCCGCGCGTGCCCCCGAAGCCGTAGGGCGAGCCCGAGGCGACCAGCGTCAACGAGCGCCACCACGCCGGCCTGTCGATCACGAGCTGCATCGCCACGTTGCCGCCGAGCGACCAGCCCACGACGTGCAGGCGGCGGCCCGTGAGCCCCAGCGTCTCGAGCAACGCCTGCAGATCCTCGGAGAACTCGCGCAGCCCGCGGGTCGCGTCGACCGGCTTGGCCTCCGTCCCGCCGTAGCCGCGCAGGTCCGGCGCCACCAGCAGCCGCGAGCGCGACGCGAGCGCCCGCTGCGTGTCCTCCCAGCAGCGGCCGCTGGCGAGGTTGCCGTGGATCAGCAGCACGACCTCGGCGGCCGCCCGATCGCCGGCGAGGCCGACGCGCTGGCGCAGGCGGGGCGTCTCGACCGCGCGCGCGCGGAGCTCTACACCGGCTTCAGGCTTCACGTGGCGAGACTTGAACCATGGATCAGGGGCTGATTCAAGCCGACTTTATGAAAATTGAATCATATATCAGTTTTTACCGAATCTCGCCACGAAGCCCACGCGAACGCCGCTTCTCACGCGACCTCGCGCGACAACGCGCGCTCTCCCCGCTCGTTCCGCTGTACACGCACCGATACCTGTGGCCCAATCTCCCTGACCAACGTCCCCCCGAGAGGAGCCGCGGTGCCCAGCGAGATCACGTCCACTTCCATCGAGACCCCCCGCCTCACGACGCACGTCCGCAGCGCCGGCGACGCCGGTCGCCCCACGATCGTGCTCATCCACGGCAACGCCTCGTCGTCGGTGTTCTGGGAGGACACCATGTCGCGGCTCGCCGAGGTCGCCCACGTCGTCGCGCCCGACATGCGCGGCTTCGGTGACTCCGAGGGCAAGCCGGTCGACGCCACCCGCGGCCTGCGCGACTTCTCCGACGACCTCCACGCGCTGCTCACCGCCCAGGGCCTCGTCGGAGACGGCCGCGCGGTGCACCTCGTCGGCTGGTCCGTCGGCGGCAGCGTCGTCATGCAGTACGCGATCGACCACGCCGACGACGTCGCCTCGCTCGTGCTCATCAACCCCGGCTCGCCGTTCGGCTTCGGCGGCACCAAGGACGTCCGGGGCACCCCCTGCTACGCCGACTTCGCCGGCTCGGGCGGCGGCACGGCCAACCCCGAGTTCGTCAAGCTGATCCAGGCCGGCGACCGCGGCAACGACTCGCAGGTCAGCCCGCGCAACGTCATGAACGCCTTCTACTTTAAGCCGCCGTTTCGGGCGCCGTCGGACCAGGAGGACGCGTTCGTCGACGGGATCCTGAAGCTCACCATCGGCCCCGACAACTACCCCGGCGACCTCACGACCTCGGGTAACTGGCCCGGCGTCGCGCCCGGCGGTCGCGGCGTGAACAACACGATCTCGCCCAAGCACTGCAACCTCAGCGGCTTCGCCGACATCAGCCCGCGCCCGCCGGTGCTGTGGATCCGCGGCGCCGACGACCAGATCGTCTCGGACCGCTCGATGTTCGACTTCGGCGTGCTCGGCGAGCTCGGCTTCGTCCCCGGCTGGCCGGGCGCGAGCGTCTTCCCCGCCCAGCCCATGGTCTCGCAGACCCGCTACGTGCTCGACGCCTACGCCAACGCCGGCGGCCGCTACGAGGAGCTCGTGTTCGACAACTGCGGGCACTCGCCGCACATCGAGCACCCCGAGCAATTCGACAAGGCCGTGCGCCGCTTCCTCGGCCTCGGCTGACGCGCGCGAGCGCGTCGCCAGCGGAGGGCCGCGGGGAGCACCCGCGGCCCTTCTCAATTGTCAGCCTGGCCTAGTCACCATGCCGCGCCTGCAGGGCGCGCTTGTCGATCTTGCCCGCGCCCGTGCGCGGCAGCGCCTCGACGAACACCACCGATCGCGGCAGCTTGTAGCGCGCCAGCTGCCCGCGCGCGTGCTCGAGCAGGCGCGCCTCGTCGAGCCCCTCGCCGGCCGCGCCCGCGCGGCGCACCACGATCGCGCGGCCGACCTCGCCCCAGCGCGGGTGCGGCACGCCGATGACGGCGACGGCCTCGACCCCCGGGTGACCCGCCAGCGCGCTCTCGATCTCCGCCGGGTAGATGTTCTCCCCGCCCGAGATGAACATGTCCTTCGAGCGCCCGACGATCGTCACGCAGCCGCCCTCGTCGCGTCGCGCCAGGTCGCCGGTGCGCAGCCAGCCGTCGGGCGTCAACGCGGCCGCGGTGGCCTCTGGGTTGTTCCAGTAGCCCGCGAACACGTGCGGCCCTCGCAGCCACAGCTCGCCGACCTCGCCGGGCCCGAGCGCCCGCGCCAAGTCGTGCCCCTCGCCCGCGATCCGCAGGTCGACGTGCATCAGCGGGTAGCCGACCGCGCCTGGCTTCTCGCGCAGCTGCGCGTCGGGCAGCCAGAAGTTGTTGGGCCCCGCCTCGGTCAGCCCGTAGCCGGTCTTGAAGCGCGCGCCCAGCGACCACATGCGCTCGAACACCGGCGCCGGGCACGGCGCGCCGCCGCTGATCACGATCTTGAGGCGCTCGAGGCCGGCGTCCGCGATCTCGGGCCGCGCGAGCAGGTCGAGGAACATCGTCGGCACCCCGAACATCACCGTGACGCCGCGCGCCCGGATCAGCTCGAGCACCTGCGCGGGGTCGAAGCCCGCGCACACGATCGAGGTCCCGCCCGCGTGCACCAGCGGCGCCGTGAACACGTTGAGGCCGCCCGTGTGGAACAGCGGCGCGTTCAGGATCGCGATGTCGCCCGCGTCGAGCTCCCAGCTCGCGACGGTGTTGATCGCGTTCCAGGTGACGCTGCGGTGCGTCAGGATCGCGCCCTTCGGCAGCCCCGTGGTCCCGCCCGTGTAGCAGATGACCCATGGGTCATCCCAGTCGAGCCCGGCCGCGGGCGGCGGCGCGTCGCTGGCCGCCGAGACGAGCGTCGCCAGCGTCGGCGCCCCGCGGGCCGCGTTCGGCGCGAGCGCGACGCGCTGCGGACCGTCGGCGAGCGCGTCCACCAGCGCCGCGTCCTCGGGGCCGTAGACCAGCACCGTCGGCGCGCCGGCCTCGACCAGCGCCGCCAGCTCGCGCCCCGAGAGCCGCCAGTTGAGCGCCTGCAGGATCGCGCCGAGCTTGCCGCAGGCGAACCACAGGTCGAGGTACTCGACGCAGTTGCGCGCGAGCACGGCCACGCGATCGCCCTTGCCCACGCCCAGCCCGCGCAGCGCCCACGCGGTCTGGTTCACGCGCGCGTTCCAGTCGCGGTACGTCCACGCCCGACCGCCGCCCCGCTCGCGCGTCGCGTCGATCAGCGCGACGCGCTCGGGGCTCAGCGCGGCTCGGCGCGCGAGCCAATCGCCGACCACGGCCACTAGGTCCCCAGCACCGCGCCGCCGTCGACGCTGAGCACCGCGCCGTTGATGAAGCCCGCCGCCTCCGACGCGAGGAACAGGTACGCGTTGGCGATGTCCTCGGGCGCGCCCATGCGCCCGACCGGCGTCGCCTTGACCAGGCGCTCGATCACCCTCTCGGGGATCGACTTCACCATGTCGGTGGCGATGAAGCCCGGCGCGACCGCGTTGACCGTGATCCCGTAGCGCCCCAGCTCGCGGGCCCAGGTCCGCGTCATGCCGATCACGCCGGCCTTGGTCGCCACGTAGTTGGTCTGGCCGAAGTTGCCGTAGAGCCCGACGACCGAGGACGCCGTGACGATACGCCCGTAGCCGCGCGCGATCATCGTCGGGACGATCGCCTGCGTGCAGTTGAACACGCCCTTGAGGTTGACCTTGAGCACCGCGTCGAAGGCCTCCTCGCTCATCTGATCGACGAGCGCCCCGCCCTTGATCTTGACGAGCTGGGCGTCGCGCACGATCCCGGCGTTGTTGATGAGGATGTCGATCTGCCCGTGGCGGTCGCGCGCGGACGCGACGGCGGCGTCGACCGCCGCGCGGTCGCCCACGTCGACGCGCGTGAAGCCGGCCTCGCCGTCCTGCTCGCCGACGATCTGGTCGGCCAGCGCGACGCCTGACTCTTCGTTCATGTCCCAGATCTCGACGGTCGCGCCGGCGGCCGCGAACGCGCGCGCCGTCGCGGCGCCGATCCCCTGGGCGCCGCCCGTGATGACCGCGACGCGGTCGCTGAGGTCGATTTTCATGCTGCCTCCCTCTCGCTCGTGCTGCTCGCGCGCGGCCCGTCGCGCGCTCGCCGGGATCAGTACTCGATCGCGCGCCGGCGAACAATTTCCCCCCGGCGCGCGCGTCCGCGAGAGGCCCCGCCGCCCGCATCTGCTACACTCCCGCGGGGGACTGGCGGAATGGTAGACGCGAACGGCTGATAGACCGTTTGAACAACATCTTTGAAGTCAAATGGGGCGGGGCGACCCCTTGCCCACGTGATTTGGGTTCCAGAAAACATCCAGGTTCGATTCCTGGGTCCCCCATTCAGCAACCACCGACGAGCGCGCGCGGCCCCTGGCCCCGCGCGCTCGTCGTATCGCGGGAGACCCGCGACGCGATACGCTCGTGGGGCTCCGATGCTCCCCGTCGACGCCATCGCGCTCGTCGCGGCCCTCGTCACGTCCCCGAGCGAGGACTCGATGAGCCCCGCCGCGCCGGTCGCGACCGAGGCGCCGTCGACCGACGCCGCGTGGGAGGAGGGCGCGGAGGTCCCCGACGCGCCGCCTGCGAGCGACCCGCCCTCACCGAGCGCGCCCGCGAGCGCGACCGAGGTCCACGACGCGCCCGCGACCGCGACCGAAGTCCACGACGCGAGCGCGACCGCGACCGAGCTCCACGACGCGCCCGCGCTCGACGACGCCGCGCACGTCACCGACGCCGCGCGACCGCGCGCCGAGCCGACGATCGAGCGCGAGCCGCCGCCGCGCGTGGGCGAGGGGCTCATGATCACCGGGTGGTCGCTCCTCGGCGGCGGCGTGACGCTGGTCGGCGTCGGGATCGCGTACATGGTCGCCAGCGAATTCGACTCGGGCTTCGGCGTGCTCGTGCGCGCGGTGACGGTCGTGCCGACCTTCGGTCTCGGCGGCGGCGCGGCGCTGCTCGGCGCCGGCCTCGCGGCGGGCGGCTACGGCAAGTGGCGCGGCGAGTACACGCGCTGGGCGGGGTACCCGGCTCCCGATCCGCGGGGTCCCGCGATCGCACGCCGCGCCGCGTTCCTGCTCATGCCCGGCGGCGTGCTGCTGAGCTCCGGGGTCCTGACCTTCGGGCTCTACGGGATCTCCGACGTCGACGAGCTCGTGTACCCCGCCGCGATCGCGACGGCGAGCGGCGCCCTGCTGCTCGCGATCGGCCTCGTGCGCCGCGCCAATCGACCGCGCGTCGGCGGGCACGCCCGGCTCGCGCCGAGCCTCGGCCGCACGCGTCACGGCGCGTGGACGACCGGCCTGGTCGTGCGCTGGTGAGCGCGGCTGCGCGGCTGCGCGCGGGAGCACTGGCGGAGCGCGGATCAGAAGCACTCGCACGCGACCGGAGGCGCCCGCGCCCGAGGCCGACGCGCCCGAGTGACATGTCCGACCGTTCAGCTCAAATCGCTCGCGTCGCTCACGCCCAGCGCGCGAGGAACTCGCCGCCGCGCGCGTGAGAGTCCATGAGCAGGGAGCCGCCGCGCGTTCACGACGCGGCGCGCGGCTCGCCTGGCCCCCAGCGAACGACGCTCGCCGCCCACGCGTAGCCGATCCCCGCCGCGACCATCACCATGAGCTGCCCGTCGCGCAGGCGCCCCTCCTCGAGCGCGCGCGTGATCACCAGCGCCTGGTCCTGCTGCCCCACGTGCCCGTAGTCCTCGAGGTAGTAGGTCTGCTCCGGCCCGAGCCCCAGCTCGCCCAGCACGTACTCGTGCGCCGAGCGCTTCATGTGCAGGATGTTGAGGAAGCCGATGTCCGCGCGCGTGTGGCCGCTGCGGGCCAGCGCGTCGTCGACCACGCCGAGGAAGTTGGCCATCGAGCGCGCGTCGAGGCGCCGCTTCATGCCCTCCGGGTCCGGGACGTCGAGGCGGTAGCGCGCGCGGTTGCCTTCGGTCAGCGGCTCGACCGTCCCGCCCACCGGGACGATCACGTCCAGCGAGAACGAGCCGTCGGTGATCACCGCGCTCCCGAGCACGTGGTTACGCGGGTGCCCGCGTCGCAGGAGCAGCGCCCCGCCGCCCGCGCTGAGGTTGGTCAGGAAGCGCGAGCGCGGGTTCTGGAGGTCGACGAAGTCGCAGTTGCGGTAGCCGCCGGCGATCAGCACCGTCTCGACGTCCGGCTCCGCGCGCATCATCGCCGACGCCAGCTTGATCGCGGCCATCGTCGTGCCGCAGCGCAGCTGCACGTCGATCGCCCACGCGCGCCTGGCCCCGAGGTCATGCGCGAGCTTGATCCCCGCCGTCCACAGCGGGTACTCCTTCCACTCCTCGGTGGTGCACAGCACGAGGTCGATCTCGAGGGGGTCGACGCCGCCGCGCGCGAGCGCGTCCTGGGCCGCCCACAGCCCCATCGCGCCGGTGTGGTCGTCGGGTCCCGGCGTCGGCTTGCGCCGCAGCCCGAACTTCTCGCGGATCACCGGCTCCGGGATACCGGTCCGCGCGGCCAGCTCGGCCGCCGAGAGGGAGCGCTCGGGGACGTAGCGCCCCGCGCTGACGATTCCGATCGCGGGGCCGGGCTCACGCGTCATGGCGCGCGAGTGTATCAGCCGGCGCCGCGCTCGCGGGTCCGGGGAGCGCGCGCTCCGTTCGGGTCAGTGGAGGTTGTTGACGGTCTTCTTGGTCGTCGTCTTCGTCGTCGTCTTCGTCGTCGTCTCGCTCGCCGAGCTCGCCTTCTTGCGCTCACGCTTGGCCCGGTCGCGCAGGCGCCGGAGCTCGCGCGCGGCGTCGTCGACCTTGGCGACCACGGCCTTGAGCAGCGCGGTCGCCTCGAGCGGGGTCTGCGGGTTGGCGCCGCGCAGGCGGACGTCGGCCTCACGCACGGCCTCCTCGGCCCGGCGGATCGCGGGCGTCGCCACGCGCGCCGAGAGCGACAGCAGATCGCTGTCACGCTTGAGGCGCTCGATCGCCCGCGTCTCGCGGTCGAGGCGCGTGAACTGACCCGCGAGCTCCTTCAGGCGCGCGTTCGCGGCCTGCATCGCGTCGGCCTTCTGCTGCTCGTCCGCGAGCGCCTCGGCCGCCTCGAACTCCCGCGTGACCTCGGCGAGGTGCGCGTCCATCGCGAGCTTGAAGTTCGGGTACTCCGACGCGTAGCGCTTCAGCGACTGCACGTTCTCGGTCCAGCGCTTCGCCTCGCTCTCCGCCGAGGCCTTGCACGCGAGCGCGCCGGTCAGGGCCAACAGGAGCGCGAGCGCGAGCGGTCGAAGACGCGTCGTGAGGGACATCATCATCACCCTCGGACGGCGGCGGCGCGCAGGTCAAGCGCGCGCCAGAGAGCCGCCGTGATTGCGCGCGCGCGTTCGCGCGGGCTCGCGCGCGCGCGCGTGAGTCTGTCTGAAGAGACAGTGAATTGCGTTCGCGTCAGCCGTCGTCGCTGGGCGCGGTCTGGGGCTGCTGGCGATCGACGACGCGCGGCCGCGCCGACAGCAGCGAGCGCGCGCGGGCGTCGAGGCGCGCGCGCTCCTCGAGGTCGGGCTTCTCGAGATAGATCGACTGGCTCGGGAACGCGGCCGCGACCCCGATCTCGGCGACGCGCTCGAGGATCGCGAGGTTGATCTCCTCGCGGATCGCCAGGTAGCGCTCCCAGTCCGTCGTCGTCGTGAAGAAGTACAGCATGATGCTCAGCGCCGAGTCGGTGAACTCGTTGAACTTCACCAGCCAGAACGACTGGTCGACGTCGGGGTGCTCGCGCAGGATGTCCTTGATGCGCTCGATCGTCTCGCGCATCTGCGAGGGCGTCGTCGCGTAGGTCACCCCGAACTTGAAGTACACGCGCCGGATCGGCATGCGCGAGAAGTTCTCGATCACGTCGTTGGCGAGGTTGCTGTTGGGGACCGAGACGACCGTCTTCGAGAACGTCCGGATCCTCGTCGAGCGCAGCCCGATGTCCTCCACGACCCCCTCGAGCGAGCTGGTCTTGATCCAGTCGCCGATGTCGAACGGCCGGTCGGTGTAGATCATCATCGCGCCGAACCAGTTCGCCAGCGTGTCCTTGGCCGCGAGCGCGAACGCCATGCCCGCGACGCCCAGCCCGGCGAGCAGCCCGCCGACGTTGAAGCCGAACTCCTGGGCGACGAACACCGCGATCAGGATGAACACCACGACCCGGCCGACGCGCGACATCAGCGGCACCAGGTGGTCGTCGAGGTCCGACTTCGTGCGCGCCGTGACCGTCTTGAGGATCTCGGCGAGCAGCGCGGTGCTGCGCAGCAGCGCCCAGCCGACGATCGCGATCACCGCGAGCCGATAGAGCCGCTCGACGGTCCCGAACACCGCGTCGGGCAGGTTCAGCCACAGCGCCGCGAGGTAGAGCCCGAACGCGGTGATGAACCACGCGAGCGGCGGGTCGAGCGCCTCGACCAGCTTGTCGTCGATCTTCGTGCGCGTCCGCGTCGTCGCCTCGCGCAGGACCCCGAGCACGAGGTTCATCAGCGCGCGCCGCAGGCCCCACGCGAGCAGCACCGTGAGCGCGGCGACGATGTAGCGCCACAGCTCGCGACCCAGGAACGTCTGCTCGATCAGCCAGGGCGCGTAGGTCGCGAACGTCGCGCGCATGCCCGAGGAAAGGGACTCGACCTTGGGCACGGTCGCGTCGACCGCCGACGGCTCACCGGCGCGGGCGAGCGCGGGCGCCAGCGTGAGCAGGGAGGCGGCCGCGGCGAGACACCAGCGGGGGCGCCAGGGCGGGTGACCGTGGGCTCCACACATCGGGCCGACCCTCGCAGAGCGCCGACGAAAAAACCACCCCGGCGCGCGTCAACACACGCGCGCACAGGCGCCGATCGGGACCGCGCGAGCGTCTGGCTCAAGTCCGTAGCGCTCGGCTCGTTCGCCTTCGACCGGCCTACTCGACGCTGGCCTCGGCGGACGCGCTGGCCTTGACCTTCCCGCCGCCGCCGCCCTTGCGACCGCCCTTCTTCGCCTGGTCCTCGGTCGCCACGTCGAGGCGGAAGTCGGGCTTGCGCTCCGGATCGCACTCCGGCGGCGGGCCGAACTTGTCGGCGCTGAACTGGTACTCGAGCTCGCCCTTGCCCTTGGGATCGTTCTTGCTGTTGGCGACGATCGTCACCTCGTGGTCGCCCCTGCGCGCCGGCGTGCAGTACGACAGCAGGTAGAAGCGCTTCATGTGGCGCTCGATGCGATCGGCGACCTTCTGGAACGCGAGGCGGACGTTGTCGTCGTCTTTCTCCTCGACCAGCTCGTAGCCGTCGCGCCCGAGCGTGTCGAGCTCGCCCTCCGAGATCTCCGCGCCCACGCCGATCGCGTAGATCTCGTAGTTGTCGTAGTTGGTCTTGTCCATCTCGTCGAGCATGTCCTGCTTGGTCACGCGCGCGGCCCGGTCGGTGCCGTCGGAGAACACCACGAGGGTGCCGAACTTGAGCGGGCGGTCGTCCTTCTCGAGCTCCTTCTCGAGGATCTGCAGGCCCTGCACGACCGCGCCGTGGAGGTTGGTCGACGGGTCCTTGGCCTTGTACGAGCGCAGGCCCTCGAGCCCGCCGTCGACGGAGCCCTGGCTCTCGCTGAAGGGCACGACGGAGTGGACCTTCTCGTCGCCGTCGAACGCGTAGACGCCGACCTTCTGGGTCTTGCCGACCTGCTCGGTGAACAGCTGCGCCGAGTCGACGAGCGTGTCCTGCTCACCTGACTCGGTGATGCTGCCGCTCATGTCGAGTAGGAGCATGGTGTACATGACCGCCGCGACATCCGGGTTCTGGATCACCTGCTTGCTCTCGAACTTCGAGACCAGCTGGTCGTCCTCGTAGATCTCGAAGTCGTCGGCGGTCAGGCCCGCGACGGGCTCGTCACCCTTCTCGACCGTGAAGAACACCCACACGTTGTTGGGCTTCTTGGACGACGAGTTGATGTGCGTGACATCGAGGGACGCGCAGCCCGCGAGCGGCAGGCAGAGCCCGGCGGTCAGCGCGAGCGCGCGCGCGAAGGGAGTGAAGCGGAGGGGAGTACGGTTCGCCGTCACGGGGTCGATTAACCCGGTCACACCTCGCCTCTGTCAAATCCCGATTTTTCCAGCCTGCGCCAGCAATTCGCGGACGATTTTCGCGAGACCCGGGTATACCGGCACGAATGACGCCCGAGGCGAAGCAGACCACCCCTGAGCCCGGTTCTTCGACCCCAGGCGGGTCGCGCTGGCGCGGCCGGGTGGCGCTCGTCACAGGCGCGTCGAGCGGAATTGGGCGCGAGATCGTCCGCGAGCTCACGCGCGCCGGGATGCGGGTGGCGTTCTGCGCGCGCAGGCGCGCGCGCCTCGAGGCGCTCGCCCAGGAGCTGCCTGACGCCCAGAGCTCGCTGCCGCTCGTCTGCGACCTGCAGGACGAGGTCCAGATCGCGGCGATGTTCGCGGAGCTCCGCGCGCGCTGGGACGGCGTCGACGTGCTCGTCAACAACGCCGGCTTCGCTCGCGGCGCGAGCCTGCTCGACGGCGCGAGCTCCGACTGGCGCGCGATCCTCGAGGTCAACGTGCTCGCGCTCGCGATCTGCAGCCGCGAGGCGATCGCGGATATGCGCCGCCGCGACGTCGCGGGCCACGTCATCAACCTCTCGTCCATGGCCGCGCACCGCGTCCCCGTCGGCAGCGCGATGTACTCCGCGTCGAAGTACGCGGTGCGCTCCCTGACCGAGGGGCTGCGCGGCGAGCTGCGGGCGATGGACAGCGCGATCCGGGTGACCGCGATCAGCCCTGGCTACGTCGAGACCGAGTTCGCGCTCGCCGCCACCGGCGATCCCGAACACGCGCGCCGCACCTACGCGCGCTATCCCTGCCTGCAGGCCGGCGACATCGCCCGTACGGTCCGCTTCGCGCTCGACGCCCCGCCCCACATGCAGGTCCACGACATCCTCATCCGCCCCACGCGCCAGCCGCTGTGAACCCGCCCGCACGCCCGCGCACGCGCGCTTTCCGCGTTGCGCGCGTCGAGCCGTCGACATAAGCTACTCGCGTTCAACCGCTCGGAGTGAGAGGCATCCGCCCATGATCGGAATTCGCCGCGCCATCGTCCTGCTGCTGCTCAGCCTGTTCTTCTGGCAATACGTCCTCACCGCGCTCATCGGCCCGGATGACTTCTTCGCCATGTCCGTGGGGATGTCCGCGGTCTACGGGATCGCGTTCGTCGGCCTCGCCGCCGAGTGGTTCTGGGCGCGATGGTTCGCCACCGGCGTCGGTCAGTTCGGCTCCTTCTTCCTGCTCGTGCTCCTGCAGATCGGCCCCGAGCCGACGATCGTGTTCTTCGGCGTCTCGCACCTGCTCGTCTGGGTGCTGCTCGCCGGCGAGGGCATGGCGGCCCGCTACGAGCACTCCGAGGCGACCGCCGAGCGCTGGAACTTCCAGGAGGACTCGCTCGCGCTGATGCGTCGCGCCGTGCGCTCGGCCGGCATGTCGCTGCCCCTCATCATCCTCTACACGCTCGGCCCGCGCCCCGAGCTCCTGCACGTGGTCGTGCTCGGCCTCGCGGTCTTCGGCACCGCCGGCCTCGTCCGCGGCCGCACCTGGAGCGTGTTCGCGCTCGGGGCCGCCGGCGCGCTCGCGCTGGCCGACGGCCTCGGCTACATCGGCGCCACGGCGCAGGGCTACATGCTCATGGACCCCGCCGGCTCGCTGCTGCTCTCCGGCCCGATCTTCCCGATCCTCGCCGGCGGCCTGCTGATCGTCCCGCTGATGTTCGCGCGCCCGATGGCGCGCTTCCTGCGAGCGGCCTGACACGCCGCCGGGATCGCGCCCCACGAGGCGGTCGCACGGCGTGCGGCCGCCTCGCGCGCTTTCTCGGGCACGCTCGCGCGCGGCTGCGCGTCGGCCTCGGCCGCGCCTCGGGCTGCTAGGCTCGTCCGCGGTGGTGGGGACCGATGGCGTCGACGAGGGCGAGCGGCTGCACCCGCTCACGCTCGCGTTCCGCGACCCCCAGCTCGAGCGCGCCTACTGGACGTACTTCTTCGACAGCAACCGGCGCAACCTGCAGATCGGCGTGATCTTGGTGCTCGCGGTGATGATCGGGCTCGGCCCGATCGAGGCGACGCTCCTGCCCGCGCGCGCGCCCACGCTGATGCTGATCCGCTACGGCTTCATCGTCCCGGTCACGACCGCGGCGATGATCCTCATCGTCGTCCCGCGCCTCGCCGAGCGCGTGACGCGGCGCCACCCGCAGGAGTGGGTGCTCATCACCAGCGCGCTCGTGTTCGCGGGCGTCGGCAGCATGGGCGTCGTCGTGCTCCGCAGCGGCGGCTTCGAGCACCACCTGTACGGCGCGTTCGCCTACATGCTCTCGGCCGTCTTCATCTACCTCGCGCTGCGGCTGCGCTTCACCTACGCGACGCTGCTCGGCTGGAGCACCTACCTGCTCTCCGTCGCCATCATCGTGGGCCTCGGCGGCGCCTCGCTCGTGACGATGATGCTGATGTTCTCGTTCTGCTTCGTCGCCAACCTGCTCGGGATGTTCGGCTGCTACCTCGTCGACCGCTTCGCGCGGCAGCACTACCTCGCGCTGCAGCACCTGGAGCTCGAGCGCGGCCGCGTCGAGCGCCTGCTGCTCAACATCCTGCCCGGGCCGATCGCGCGGCGGCTCAAGGACACCGGGCGCCCGATCGCCGACGGCCACGACGAGGTCACCGTGCTGTTCGCCGACATCGTCGGCTTCACCGAGCTGTCGCAGCGCCTCGACCCGGCCGCGCTGGTCGCCGTGCTCAACCGCCTGTTCTCGAGCTTCGACGAGCTCTGCGAGCGCCACGGCGTCGAGAAGATCAAGACCATCGGCGACGCCTACATGGCCGCCGCCGGCCTGCCGACGCCGCGCCCGGACCACGCCGAGGCGATCGCCCGCGTCGCGCTCGAGATGCGCGCGCTCGTCGAGCGCTTCGCCGCCGCCGACGCGCCTGGCGAGCGCGTGCAACTGCGCGTCGGCATCCACTCCGGCCCCGTCGTCGCGGGGGTCATCGGCGCCAAGAAGTTCATCTACGACCTCTGGGGCGACACGGTGAACACCGCGTCGCGCATGGAGTCGCACGCGCTCAGCGGGCAGATCCAGGTCTCCGAGGACGCGCGCGCGCGGCTCGAGCGCGAGTTCGTGCTGCGCGAGCGCGGCGTCGTCGACGTGAAGGGCAAGGGGCCCATGCGCGTGTACTGGCTCGAGGGCGCGCGCGCGTGAGCGCCACGCCGCGCGCGATCCTGCTCCTTGAGTCATGTGACCGCCGCGCCGCGCCCCCTGGCACTATCAAGCGCAGGTGACCGACGCGACGCCGACACTGTCGTTCGACGACATCGCGCTGAGCGAGCTGTTCGACCCGCCGCCCGACGAGCGCCTGCACCCGGTCACGCTCTCCTTCGCCTCGCGCGCGCTCGAGCGCGAGTACTGGCGACACTTCTTCACGAGCAACCTCCGCTACCTGCGCAGCAGCTGGGCGCTGCTGCTGACGATCCACACGCTCTGGATCCCGATCGAGCGCGCGGTGTTCCCCGAGCACTACCTCCAGTTCTGGGCGATCCGCTTCACGCTGATCCTCCCGGTGCTGCTGCTGTTCGCGCCGCTGCTGTTCGCGCGCCGGGCGATGACGCGCTGGTCCGAGCCGTGGTTTCAGGAGCTCATGCTCACCGGCACGCTGCTCGAGCTCGCGGGGCTCGGCGCGATGGGCTTCTTGATCCTCGATCGCCTCTCGACCGAGGTGCTGATGTACGGCGGGCTCGTCTACTTCATCTGCCTGATGGCGGTGCACATGGTCATCCGCCTCCGCTTCATCTACGCGACCGCGCTCGGCGCGTTCATGCTCGTCGCGGCGCTGGCGATGATCCTCGCGCGGGACCCCGAGGGCGGCTTCGCGGTCTACTCGCTGCTCGGCTTCGGCCTCGCCGCCAACGTCGGCGGCGCGCTCGGCTCCTACCTGATCGAGCTGTTCGCGCGTCAGCACTTCGCGACCACCCGCAGCGTCGAGCGCGAGCGCGAGCGCGCCGAGCAGCTGCTGCACGGGATCCTGCCCGAGAGCATCGCCGATCAGCTCAAGGTCACGCAGCGCTCGATCGCCGAGGGCTTCGAGTCGGTCAGCGTGCTGTTCGCCGACATCGTCGGCTTCACGCGCCTCTCGCAGCGCGTCCCGCCCGCCGAGCTCGTCGCGCGCCTCAACGTCCTGTTCACGAGCTTCGATCAGCTCACTGAGCGCTTCGGCGCCGAGAAGATCAAGACCATCGGCGACGCGTACATGGTCGCCGCCGGGATCCCGCGCCCGGACCCCCAGCACGCGCGCACGCTCGCGCGCCTCGCGGTCGCCATGCTCGACGCGGCGCGCCGCGCCGAGCCCGAGCTCGAGCTGCGCGTCGGCATCCACTCGGGCCCGGTCGTCGCCGGCGTCATCGGCCGCCGCAAGTACATCTACGACCTCTGGGGCGACACCGTGAACACGGCCGCGCGCATGGAGTCGCACGGCGCCCCGGGGCGCATCCAGATCACCGCGGCGACCCGCGACGCGCTCGCCGACGCCCCGGGCCTGCGCCTGACCGCGCGCGGCGTCGTCAAGATCAAGGGCAAGGGCGAGATGCCGACGTGGTGGCTCGAAGGACAGCTCGAGGAACCGCTCGAGGGACCGCTCGAGGGACCGCTCGAGGGACCGCTCGAGGGACCGCTCGAGCCCGCGCCCGCTCACGCGACTGGTGAGAGCCAGTCGAACGCGCGCGCGACGTAGTCGTGCCCGCCCTGCTCGATGCACAGCCCGTGGCTGAGGATCACGCGATCGAAGTCCCACTCGAGCACCCGCGCGAGCGAGCGCCGCGCGGCCTCGCGGTCGCGGACCGTCGCCCGCCAGTCGCGGGGCACCCCGCCGCCGGGCGCCAGGATCCCGTTCCAGCGCTTGATCCAGCGCCAGAACCAGCTCTCGCGCGCGGGGTCGTGGTTCTGGATCAGGTCGGTGACGATCAGCGTGCGCGACGGCCTGTGCACGAACATCACCTCCTCGATGAAGCGGCTGCCGCGGAACACGACCTGGTCGATGACCTCGCGCCAGGCCGCGGGCGCCTCGTCGGTGAGCACGTGGTCGACGCGCAGCTGCGGGCAGCGCTCGGCGAGCCCCGGCCCGGCCCAGCTGGTCGCGTCGGGGTGCTCCTCGAGCCATGGCCCCACGAACAGGTTATGAAAGCGGTTGGGCGCGACGACGTGGCGCAGCTCGCCGAGCGCACCGATCGCCAGCGCGCGCGCGCGCGCCGGCGCGACCGGCGAGTGCATCCACAGGCCGCCGCCGGGCAGGCGCACGATCGTCATCCGCGTGGTGAACGGGATCGTCAGCAGGCGCACCGGGTCGCCCTCGACCGTCCAGATGTCCGGGCCGAAGGGGCGCGCGACGGACTCGATCGCGGCGGCGCTGATCGTCACCGCGGGCCGCTCCAGCCGAGCTTCGCCGCGAGCACCTGGAAGACGTTGCTCTCCGGCGAGCACAGCTTCAGCGGGAGCTCGGCGGACGTGATCAGCACCTCGTCGCCGACCTCGAGCGCCTCGGTCTGCTGGCCGTCGACCGTGAGGTAGGCCTCGCTGATGTCCGTCGGGCCGACGTAGGTGATCCGGATCGTCGTGTCCGACGCGACCACGACGGGCCGGTGCGTGAGGCTGTGGGGACAGATCGGCGCGAGCGTGAACACCTCGGTCCCGGGGTCGACGATCGGCCCGCCGGCGGCGAGGTTGTACGCGGTCGAGCCCATGGGCGTGCAGATGATCAGGCCGTCGGCGCGGTAGGTCGCCATGTACTGCCCGCCGATCTCGGTGGCGAACTGCAGGAGCCGCGGGATGCTGCCGTGCTTGACGTAGGCGTCGTTGCACGCGTTGAAGCTCGCGAGCGTCGCGCCCCGGCGACGCAGCTCTACGCGCATGCGCAGGCGCGGCTCCCACACGAGCTTGCCGGCGGCCGCGTCGGCGAGCCCGTCCTCGAGCTGGTCGCCGCTGTAGGCGGTCAAGAAGCCGAGGTCCCCGAGGTTAATCCCGAGCACCGGGAGCCCGACATCGACGCCCCAGCGCGCCGCTCGCAGGAGCGTGCCGTCGCCGCCGAGCGCGATCACGAGGTCGACGCTGGTGTCGAGCGCGTCCTGCTCGATCCCCCGACAGGCCGCCGGCAGCCCGGCCTGGCGCTTCTCGTACAGCGACTTCGGCAGCGTGACCTTGATCCCGCGCTCGACGAGCCAGGCCGCGGCGCGCACCACGTGGCTCATCGCGCGACCGTCCTCGCGCGGGTAGATCATGACGGACTGGACAGGCGCGATCGAGTGGCGGGGCAGCATGCGTAGTTCACCTCAAGCGTCGTCGTCGGCTTCGTCGTCGTCGGGCGCGTACAGGTAGCCCTGGTGCTGAAACAGGCAGATCTTCCCGCCGCCCTCGCGCCGCGCTCGCTCGAGCGCCGCGTCCACCAGGCCGAGCATGTCCCCCAGCGTCCGCGTGTCGCGGTTGGGGTAGAACGAGATCCCGATGCTGACGGTGAACCCGCGCCCGCCGCTCGCGCGGCTGCGCCGGCGCACCTGCCGGGCGATGCGCTCCGCGACCGTCAGCGCGCCGGGGAAGTGCGTGTTGGGCAGCAGCAGGATGTAGCCGCTCTCGCTGCGCGGGTTGACCAGGTCGATCTTGCGGATGGAGCCCGTGATCACGCCGTGCACGACCTCGGCGCGCAGCGCCAGATCGACCGGGTCCTTGCCCCACGGCGGGTGGTCAAGCTCGACGAGGACGCAGGCCAGCGGGTCGCTGTTGCGCTCGGCCTCGGCGAACACGCCGGCCATGCGCTGCTCGAAGGCCTCCATCGACATCGGCGTGTGGGCCCGCTCGCCTGGCTCGAGCCCGGGGTCATCCCGACGCGAGCGCCGCTGCGCGCCGGCCGCCATCACCTGGCCGTCGAACACCGCCTGCGTCCGCACGAGGACCTCGATACGCGCGCGCAGCTCCTCCGGGTCGTAGGGCTTGCCGATGAAGTCATCCGCGCCGCTGCGCAGGCCGTTCACCCGATCCTGAACTGAATTCCGGTTGCTGACCATGAGCACCGGCAGGTAGCGGGTGGTCCGCGACTTCAGCACACGACAGGCCTCGAGCCCGCCCAGGCGCGGCATCACGACGTCGATGACGACCAGCGCCGGCCGCTCACGTTCGAACACCTCGATCGCCTGCTGCCCGTCGGTCGCCTCGACGACCTCGTATCCGACCGACTGCAGCACCGCGCGCGCGACCGTGCGGTCGCTCTGAGAGTCATCGGCGACGAGGATCTTGATCTTCGACCCGGGGCCAGACGCGGCGGGAGGGAACGCGGGCACGCTCGCAAGAGTATGGACCGACCGTGTGGGCTCGCGCAGCACTCACCTGCGACAATCCCCGGCGAGCGCGCCGGAGATCGCCCGCGCGAAAACCCCCCTCGGCTCCCTGCGCGTCGGACGGGCGATCTTCCCGTCCGATCTTCTTTAGAAGTCCCGAGCCTGTGCGCCCGCCCACGAGCCGGGACGGGGACGCCTCGCGCCTCGCTCCGCGGCCCTCTCCTCAACTCGCAAATTTCGACCCCCACACGCTGGATTGCGGCCGCCCCCGCAGGTTCGAGCGCTGCGGGCGCCGACCACCCGGTGAACCCGCGACGACCCCGAACAACCTCGCTTCGGGGGCGTCTGCGGCTTCTTGACAGTCCTGGGCCGTTCCCGTATCCCTCCGTTTCCCATGGGCACGCATTATCCGAACGCCGCCGAGATCAAGCGTGATTGGCTGCTCGTGGACCTCGACGGTTTGAACGTCGGTAGGGCCGCGAGCCAGATCGCCTCTCTCCTCCGTGGCAAGCACAAGCCCACGTTTACGCCGCACCTCGATGTCGGCGATTTCGTGGTCTGCATCAACGCCGACAAGGTGAACTTCACCGGTCGCAAGCTCGATCAGAAGCGCTATCACAAGTTCACCGGCTACGTCGGGAACATGAAGACGCGGACCGCCCGCGAGATGCTGGCGCTGAACCCCGAGCAGGTCATCAAGCTGGCCGTCCGTCGCATGCTCCCGCGCTCGCCGCTGGGGCGCGCGACGATGCGCAAGCTCAAGATCTACGCCGGCGCCGAGCACCCGCACGACGCGCAGAGCCCCACGCCGACCAAGCTCGCGCTGTAGCTCCCTGACCCCTAGCAAACGCTCTGATTCGATGGCTAAAGACACGATGAAGTACTACGCCACGGGCCGCCGCAAGACCGCCGTCGCGCGCGTCTGGCTGTACCCCGGCGAAGGCAAGATCCTCATCAACAACCGCGAGGCTGAGTCCTACCTCATGCGCGGGACCCACATGAAGCTCGTCGAGCAGCCGCTGAACTCGATCAGCGCGCGCGAGAAGTACGACGTGTGGGCCACCGCCAAGGGTGGCGGTCTCTCGGGACAGGCTGGCGCGATCCGCCTCGGCATCGCCCGCGCGCTGCTCCGCGTGTCCGCCGAGCACCACGACCCGCTGCGCTCCAACGGCTACCTCACCCGCGACTCCCGCAAGGTCGAGCGCAAGAAGTACGGCCGTAAGGGCGCCCGCGCGCGCTTCCAGTTCAGCAAGCGCTGATCCGCGGCGCGGCTCGCATCGACGATGCGCCGGGCTCCTCGCGGGGCTCGGCGCTCCGCATTTCGAATTCCTCCAGCCGACACGCGCGCGCGATTTGGTGCACAATCACCACGCCGTGGGCGCCCCGCGGTACGATCGAGACGAATGCCACGACCATCCAAGCGCGCGGTCCTGGACGCCCTCAACAAGGCGACCCTGATCGATCTCGCGCGCCGACACGGGATCGCGATCGCGTCCTCGCAGGCCAAGTCGAAGATCGTCACGGCGCTCGTCTCGCTCAAACCGGGCGATTTTCGCCGTCTGCTCGAGCGCCTGCGCCGAGATGACCTCCGCGCGATCTGCCGCGCCCACGACCTGCCCGACAGCGCGCGCACCAAGGATGAGCTCATCGTCCGCCTCATCGGCGAGCAGCCGGACTACCTGAGCCTCGTCCCCAGCGACACCGGCGCGACGATCGAGGAGTCCGGGACGCGCTACCAGGTCACGCCCAAGCCGCCGCCGCCGCGCCCCGGCGAGCGCGGTCAGCTCGTCGGCAGCGGCGCGCTGACGGAGCTGCCGACGAACCCGAGCGGGACGATCAGCGAGCGGCGCACGACCCTCGAGTTCGAGTCCCAGCTGTGGAGGGCCGCCGACAAGCTCCGCAGCAACATGGACGCCGCGGAGTACAAGCACGTCGTCCTCGGGCTGCTGTTCCTCAAGTACATCTCCGACGCCTTCGCCGACCACCGCGAGCAGCTCCTGCGGACGCGCGACAAGCAGCGGCAGGCCGACGACCCGTCGCGCTTTCGCGGCGCGGGCGTGTTCTGGGCGCCGCTCGCCGCCCGCTGGAAGACGATCGCGGACGCCGCGGCCGCCAGCGACCCCGCGCTCGGGCAGACGATCGACGCGGCCATGGCCGCGCTCGAGGTCGAGAACCCCGAGCTCCGCGGCGTGCTCCCACGCCGCTACAGCGACCCGGCGCGGCCCTCGATTGACCCGCGCAAGCTCGCCGAGCTCGTCGAGCTCGTGGGCACGATCAACCTCCACGAGAGGCGTCACCGCGCGCGCGACGTGCTCGGGCGCGTCTACGAGTACTTCCTGACGAAGTTCGCGGCGGCCGAGGGGCGCAACGGCGGGCAGTTCTACACGCCGCGCAGCGTCGTCGCGCTGCTCGTCGAGATGATGGCGCCCGAGCGCGGCAGCGTCTACGACCCGGCCTGCGGCTCGGGCGGCATGTTCGTGCAGAGCGAGCGCTTCGTCGCCGAGCGCGGCGGCGAGAGCTCCGACATCGCGCTGTACGGGCAGGAGTCGAACCCGACGACCTGGCGCCTGGCGAAGATGAACCTCGCGATCCGTCAGCTCGCCGCCGACCTCGGCCCGCGCCACGCCGACAGCTTCCACGAGGACCACCACCCCGACCTGCGCGCCGACTACGTGCTCGCCAACCCGCCCTTCAACGCCAAGGACTGGGGCGCCGCGAAGCTCGAGCAGGACCCGCGCTGGCGCTACGGCGTGCCGCCGAACAGCAACGCGAACTTCGCCTGGGTGCAGCACTTCATCCACCACCTCGCGCCGCTCGGGCTCGCCGGCTTCGTGCTCGCCAACGGCGCGATGTCGACGACGAGCGGCGGCGAGGGCGACATCCGCAAGGCGATCGTGCTCGACGACCTCGTCGACTGCATGGTCGCGCTCCCGGCCCAGCTGTTCTACTCGACGCAGATCCCGGTCTCGCTGTGGATCCTCGCGCGCTCGAAGCAAGACCCGCGGTTCCGGGACCGCCGCGGCCAGACGCTCTTCATCGACGCCCGCGACCTCGGCGTCATGGTCGACCGCACGCACCGCGAGCTGCCGCTCGACGACATCTCGCGCGTCGCCGCGACCTACCACGCGTTCCGCGGCGGCGACCTGCACCGCGCCTACGAGGATCAGCCAGGCTTCTGTCGCGTCGCCACGATCCACGAGATCGCGCGCAACGACTACGTGCTCTCGCCGGGGCGCTACGTCACCCCGGCCGAGGAGCCGCGCACGGACGGCCCGGCCTACGACGAGCGCGTCGGCGAGCTCGCGCGTGAGCTCGAGGCCCAATTCGAAGAGGCGACGCGCCTCGAGCAGCGCATCAAGTACCTCCTCGGCAAGGTCTGGAGTCCAACGTGAGGCCGACGCTCCCCCCCGACTGGCTCTCGTGCACGCTCGACGACGTCAAGGCGCCGCAGGGCGCCGCGATCGTCGGCGGGCCGTTCGGCTCCAAGCTCGGGCGCGCGGACTACCGCGCCGAGGGCGTGCCGGTGATCCGCGGCTGCAACCTCGGCAGCGACGACGACCGCTTCGTCGCCGACGGCCTCGTGTTCGTCAGCCCCGAGAAAGCGCGCGACCTCGAGCGCAACACGGCGCGCCCCGGCGACGTCCTGTTCACGCAGCGCGGCACGCTCGACCAGGTCGGGCTGCTGCCCCGCGGGCTGCCGTGGCGCCGCTTCGTGCTCTCGCAGAGCCAGATGAAGCTGACCTGCGACCGCAGCCGCGCCGACCCGGAGTTCATCTACTACCAGTGCCGCGCCCCGCGGGTGCGCGACTACGTGCGCCGCAACACCATCGCCACCGGCGTGCCGCACATCAACCTCGGGATCCTGCGGCGCACGCCGATCCTGCTGCCGCCGCTGCGCGAGCAGCGGGCGATCGCCGAGCTGCTCGGGACGATCGATCGCCGCATCGCGCTCGGGCGGCGCATGAACGACACGCTCGACGAGATGATCCTCGCCCACTACCGGGCGTGGTTCGTCCACTTCGCGCCGGTGCACGCCAACGCGCACGGGCGCCGCCACTCGAGCACCGACCGCGAGTGCGCGGCGCTGTTCCCCGACGGCTTCACCGACATCGACGGGCACCGCGTCCCGCTCGGCTGGACGCTCCGCAGCGCGCGGGACTGCGCGCGCCTGCGCAACGGCGCCACCTTCACCAGCCGCGACTTCGTGCCGCGCCGCGACGTGAACCCGCGCGCGCTCCCGGTCATCAAGATCGCGGAGCTCAAGCGCGGCGTGAACGAGAAGACGCGCTACAGCGTCCACGGCCACCGCGGCAAGCTGGCGATCGACAGCGGCGACCTCCTGTTCGCGTGGTCCGGGACGCCCGAGAAGTCGATCGGCACGCACATCTGGAGCGGCGGGCCGGCCTGGCTCAACCAGCACATCTACAAGGTCGAGCCGCACGCGCCGATCGAGCGCGAGCTGGTCTACTGCCAGCTGCGCGAGCTGCAGTCGACCTTCATCAACATCGCGCGCGACCACCAGACCGTCGGCCTCGGGCACGTCGGCAAGCAGGACCTGGAGCGCGTGTTCGTCGTGCACCCGCCGCGCCGGCTCGTCGAGCGCTTCCACCGGCGCGTCGCGCCGCTGCTCGACCGCGCGATCGTCAACGACATCACCTCGCGGGAGCTCGCGCGCCTGCGCGACACGCTGCTCCCCGCGCTGATGACCGGCGCGCTGCGGATCGAGCAGGCCGTCGCGCTCGTGCGCCCCTGAGCCGCGAGGCCGCCGGCTACAGCGCCTCGGCCTCGTTCTCCCGGCCCTCGGCGGCCTCTTTCTGCAGCGCCGAGAAGTAGGAGAAGAACCGCGGCAGCGCCTGCTTGCGGTCGGGCGTGAGGTAATTGAAGTTCGAGCCGCGGTCCTGGACCTCCCAGAACTCGCGGTCGTCGAGCGTGCGCAGCTCGTGCCAGATCGAGCGCAGCAGCTTCGCCGACTCGCCCTTGAGGTCCTCCGCGATCTGGAACGCGAGGTACTCGGCGCCGGCGTTGAGGTAGGAGGTCGCGAGCTTGACCTGGGCCATGCGCACGCCCCGGAGCGTCTTCTCCTTGAGCGTCGCGTCGTTGGCCGCGTCGTCGACCCGCAAGAACACCGAGAGCAGCTCGTCGTGACACTTCGCGCCGAGCTCGAACGCGGTCTCGCAGATCGAGCCCATGTCGTAGGCGACGACCTCGGTGATGAACGCCATCCCGCGCCCGAACGTGATGCCGCCGTAGTAGCGCATGTGCCCGGCGATCCGCACCACGCGGCGCTCGAGATCCTGCTCTTTCTTCTTCAGCACCTCGAGCGCGCGCTTGTTCGCGCCCGGGTCGCCGCGGCTCAGCAGCTCGCGCTCCTGCGTGCGGTAGTAGGCCGCGCGGTCGAGCATGACCTCCGCGAGCTGGCGGTACTGGTGGAGGATGTTGTACGCGGTGCGGATGTCCTTGCCGTTGATCGTCGACCGCATGTACGTGTTGAAGAACTTGATCGCCAGGTCGAGCGCCGGCATGTCCGAGGCCTCGCTCGCCTTCTGCCCCAGGCGCCGCGTGTCGATCGCGATCAGGTAGCAGACGTCCTTGATGTGCGCGAGCCCCTCGTTAAACAGCATCTGGTACTGGCGCAGGATCTTCCACTCGAGCCAGGTGCGGCGCGTGACGAGGTCGCCGATCGCCTCGTTCGAGAGCGACACGAAGTCCGGGCTCTGGCGGATCCACTCGGGGATCTGCATCCAGTCCTTGCGCATGCCCGCCTTGGTCTCGATGTAGACGATCGCGAAGCGCCCGAGGTAGTCGGCCGCGCTCGACGCGATGTTCTTGTCCTTCTGCTGCATCGCGTTGAGGCTGATGTTCGCGAGGTGCTCGACCGCCTCGATCGTCTGCTGCTTGCGCATGTCGAGGTTCTGACCGGCGGTGCCGCGGGTCGGCGTGCACGCGCGCAGGCCGTCGGCGCTGATGCGGCCGACGATCTTCTCCGGGTCGAGGAAGTCGAACACGTAGCTGAAGTACGGGAACAGCAGCACGAGGCTCATCGTCATCAGGATCATCGAGAACATGACCCCCCAGCGGGGCACGTACTCGCTGACCGCGAAGTTGACCCAGACGACGAACACCGCGCTGATGACGAAGAAGCCGATGATCAGCACGTTGGTGCGCGCGCGGAAGAACAGCACCGTGATGTGCGGCGTGAACCGGGTCGCGGCGAGCTGCACGATGATGCTCGAGACCGTCAGCGCGAGGCCCAGGACCGCGGCCATCACCTCGCCGAGCCCGCCGAGGGTGTTGCGCGCCTGGTCCATGTCCTGATGGATCAGCGAGTCGACCAGCTGGTTGAAGGTCGGGTCCTCCGCCGGCTTGACCGCGGTGACCAGGTCCATCCACAGCGAGAGCGCGAAGATGACGCTGGCGACCGTGAGGATGGCGAAGATCGGCGTGCCCCAGGTGCGCAGCGGGAACTTGAACTGGTCGTCGGGGTGGATCGTCAGCGCCTGGTGGTTCCAGTCCGCGTGCGGCTCGACCTCGGCCTCCGACATGACCCTGGGGACGGGCGGCGGCGCGGGGCGAGGCCCGCCGCGTCCCACGTCGCCGGAGTCACCCGGACCGCCGCTCCCCGTCGGATTCGCCACCACGCCGACGGTAGCAGAAGGCGGGACAGGTGGGTGCTCCCGATCGCGCTGTGCCGCGCCTGGCGATCCGGGCTACAGTGCACGCGCCATGCTGCTCGCCATCGATGTGGGGAACTCCAACACCTGCGTGGGCGTGTTCGCGGGCGAGTCCCTGCGCTGCGAATTGCGCCTCAGCACGCGCAGGGACTGGACGCGCGATGAGGTCGCGATTGCCCTCGAGCGCGCGCTTGCGCTGAGCGAGCTCGGCTTCGCCGACCTCGACGACGCGGTCATGGCGAGCGTCGTGCCGCCCGCCGTGCCCGCGTGGAAACAAGCGCTGTCGCGCTACGTCGAGATCGACCCCCTGATCATCGGCCCCGGGGTCCGCACCGGCCTGCCGATCCGCTACGACCCGCCCCAGGACGTGGGCGCGGATCGCATCGCCTCCTCCGTCGCCGCCTACCATCGCTACGGCGGCACGTCCGCGCGCGTCGAGACCGCGGGCGACGAGCCGCGCGGCGTCATCGTCGTCGACTTCGGGACGGCGACGACCTTCGACGTAGTGTCCCCGAAGCCCGAGTACCTCGGCGGCGTAATCGCGCCGGGCATCGGCATCAGCGCGGACGCACTGTTCACGCGGGCCGCGAAGCTGCCCAGGGTCAACATCACGAGGCCCGCGAGCGTCATCGGCCGCAACACCGTGAGCGCGATCCAGTCGGGGCTCGTGTACGGCTACGTCAGCCTCGTCGAGGGCGTGCTGCAGCGGATTCGCTCCGAGCTGCGCTGGCCGGTCGTCGTCATCGGCACCGGCGGCTTCGCCGTCGACGTCGCCCGTGAGTCGCGGTGCATCGAGATCGTCGACGACTCCCTCGTGCTCGAGGGGCTGCGCCTCGTGCACGCGCGAAATCGCGGCGCCCCGTCGCGACGCGGGTGACGGGCGGAGGCGCGACGATGTCCGCAGGCGACCAGACCGTGAAACCTCCCCCGACGAGACGGCGTTCCCTCGCTGTGCGCGGGTTCCTCCAGCGACTCGGCGGCGCGCTGCTCGACCCGCGCGCGACCCTGCTCGAGCTCGGTCCCGCCCGCCGTGGCGCGGCGGCGAACTCCGACGCGCGCGCGCGCCAGGGCGGTCGCGCGGCCACCCTGCTCGACGGCTGGATCCTGCTGCTGATCTACCTGCTCGGCGCGCGCCTGATCCCGATCATGGACGCGGTCGCCGACGCCTGGGCGATGCACGGGCTCGGCTCGTTGCAAGCGCTGCTGCCGCTCGTGTTCGTGATCTTGCCCTGGGTCTTGACCGGATTCGCGCTCGAGATCCTGCTCGGCCGCGCGCTCGACGACCGCGACGAGCTCCTGCGCGCGCCGCTGGTCGTCGTGGCGCTGCTGACGACGGCGCTCGCCGGGGTGACGACGATCCCGGGGCCGAGCTTCGCGCCGGACATCCTCGGCGGCGCGCTGTGCCTGACGCTCGCGTGGTTCGTGCGCGATGTCGTCGGAGTGCGCGACGAGACGCCGCCGCCCGCGACGCCATCCTCGCGCCCGCCCGCGCTGCGCAGCCTCGCGCGCCTCGCCGGGCTGCTCCTCTGCCTCGTCTTCGCGGTCAACCTCGCGCGCCAGGTCCACGTGGTCCAGCGCGACTGGACCCAGATGGCGCCCGTCAGCCGCGGCGAGGTGATGCCGAGCTTCGAGCTGCCGACGCGCGCGGGCGGTGTGCTCGACGATCAGGCGCTGCGCGGACAGGTCAGCGTGCTCGTGTTCTGGACGACCTGGTGCGGGAACTGCGACACCGAGATGCCCGTGCTCGCCAGCCTGCAGGAGCGCTTCGCGGCCCACGGCGTCGAGGTCATCGCGGTCAACTGCGACCGCGGGAATCAGCTCGTCAAGATCCACGAGTACGGGGCGCGTCGCGAGCTGCCGTTCACCGTCGCGCTCGACGACGGACGGCTTCAGGCCGCGCTGCGCGTCCGCGTGTACCCGCATATCGTGCTGGTCGATCCGGCCGGGACGATCCGCTACGTGCACCAAGGGACCGTCCGCGAGGGCACCCTGGCCAGCGAGATCCGAACGATACTGCGCGCGGGCGACTGACGACGCGACCTCGGGCGAGGAACCGGCGTTCTGCGGCCGTTTTGATGGACCCACGCGGCGGCGGACGCGGCGACGATTTCCCGTCGACCTGTTGCATGTTCTCCACCTGCCCCACGTCCATGCACTCGGGCGCTCTTTAGGACCCCAGTGTCCCCTTCCCGCTTGATACAAAGGACCTCGTGATGCCATCCATCGTTCGCCGTCTCATAGCTCCCATCGCCCTCGCGGTGCCGCTCGCCGGGCTGCTGCTCGCGCCCCAGGTCGCGGAGGCCAACGGGTCCGCCAGCGTCGCCGCCTGCGGTGACATTCACATCGAGGCTGAAGCCCAGTGCACCATGGAGCTCGAGGGCGGCTGCGAGATCATGTGCGAGCCCATCGCGCTGACCGCCTCCTGCTCCGCGGAGCTGCGCGTCGGCTGCGAGGCGACCTGTCAGCCGCTCGAGTTCGAGGCCCAGTGCGCCGTCGACTGCCAGGCCGCCTGCATGGGCGAGTGCGATGTCGACCCGGGCAACTTCGACTGCGAGGCCAGCTGCGGCGCCAACTGCTCGGCGAACTGCTCGGCGAGCTGCGAGGCGGAGGCCAGCGGCAGCGAGGCGCGCGCGGAGTGCGAGGCCAGCTGCGAGGCCAGCTGCGATGTTGACTGCGGCGCCTCCTGCGAGGGCACGCCGCCGAGCGCCGAGTGCTCCGGCAAGTGCGAGGCCAGCTGCGAGGGCGAGTGCTACGCCGAGGTGCGCGGCGGCTGCTACGTCGAGTGCCAGCGCGACGGCTACATCGACTGCAAGGCCGACCTCCAGGGCGGCTGCGAGGCCGAGTGTCAGAAGCCCGAGGGCGCGCTGTTCTGCGACGGGCAGTGGATCGACCACGGCAACAACCTCGACGAGTGCGTCGCCGCGCTCCAGGCCCTGTTCGAGATCATGGTCGACGGCTACGCGTACGCCGAGTGCGACGGCAACACCTGTGAGGCCGGCGCGGGCGGCTCGATCGCCTGTAACTGCTCCGCCACCACGGACGTCTCGCAGAACCGTCAGGGCGGCGCGCTCGCGCTGCTCCTGGGCATCGGGCTGATCAGCGCCCGCCGTCGCCGTCGCGCCTGAGCCCAACGCCAAAGCCCAGCGACCCGCGCGGGCGCGTGCACGCGCCCGCGCTGCAGGAGACCGAATGGGCGCGCCCACGCGTGGCCAAAAGAAGCGACGCTTTATCGTCAAGAGCCGGCACACGCCGCCGCAGTCGCTCGACAAGCGCTTCCCGAACTCGCCGCGCGTCGACCTGACCTCGCGAGCGCCCGAGCCGTGGGTCCGGTTCAGCCCGTTCTATCCGCACGGCGAGATCCCCGTGCCGCTCTCGCCGGGACGCGTCGGGCAGTCGGTCGAGGGCATCTGGCAGGGGCTCAAGGTGTTCGAACGCGCGGGCGTCGACCTGAGCGCGCTGGAGAACACGACCATGCGCCGGCTCAAGCGCACGGTCCGCAAGTACGGGCGCTGCCTCGGGCATCAAGCGGGCGTCGACGGCGAGGCGCTGCTCGGCTACCTCGAGGCGCGCCACACGATCTACCTGCCGGCCTACCGCTGGGTGCTCGATCACGAGCTGCAGCGCGAGCTCGCCGAGCTGCGCGAGCTCGCGGCGCGCGCGGCTCCAGACGCGCCGATCGTGCTGCTCGACTACGAGACCAACGTCGACGTGAACAAGCTCGACAAGCCGCTCTCGCACGCCGGGCTGGTGATGCGCTACCTCGAAGGGAGCTGGCCGACGCGACAGGCCTCGGCGATCACGGAGGCGTGATCTCGCAGACGAAGCGCCGCTCGCCGCCGCAGCCCTGGCTGTACCACTCGCCGAGCCCCTCCATCGCCATGCAGTTGTCGAACACGCCCGGCTGGCCGTCGGCCCAGTGCTCCCAGCCGTCGCCCACCTTCGCGCCGTCGACCCACTTCCAGCCGAAGTCGTCGCGCGCGCCGAGCCACCAGCTCGCCGCGGCGATCTTGGTCGCCTCGGTGAACACGTAGTCGTTCTCGGACTCGCCCGAGATCAAGACGAGGTCGCCGCCGCGCCACTGACAGTCGTCGCGCGCCTCGCCCCACGAGCGCCCGAACCCGCACAGCGCGTAGAAGTGGCCCTCGAACGTCCCGAGCGCGCACTCGTGGCACATCTGGTTGGCGGGCGACCACTCGTCGCTCAGCGTGTTGCAGTTGTTGTCGACGCCGTCGCAGAGCTCGTCGAGCCCCGGGTTGATGTTGGGGTTGCCGTCGTCGCAGTCGCCGGCTTGATCGGCGTGACCGGGGGGCGCCTCGCAGGACTCCACGGGCTCGCCCGCGCCGAAGCCGTCGTCGTCGCCGTCGGGGTACCACAGCGTCGGCGCGCAGCCGGTCGTCTCGGTCGTGGGCTCGCCGGTCGAGGAGCTCGTCGAGGGGTCCGTCTGCGTCGTGCTCGTGTCAGAGGTGTCGGGCGTGGTGGCGCTCGAGCTCGAGCTCGACGTCGCGCCGCCGGTGGTCGCCACGCTCGTGGTGCCCTCGGCCTGCGTGGTCGACGCGGTCGCGCTCGCGTCGGCGCTGGTTGTCTCGCCGGCGCCGTCGGAGCCGCCGGCGGTCGCGCCGACGCCGGAGAAGCTGCACGCGACGAGCGTGAGCCCGAGCGCGCACACGTGTCGACCGCGAACCGCTCCTCTGGTCATGGTGTCCAGTCGCTCTCGCACATCGGCCGCGTCGCGCCGACGATCGTCCCGAGCTCGCAGTCGGTGTCGTGCCAGCGGCCCTTGACCGGGGAGTTGAGCCCGCCGATGACGACGCAGTCCTCGTCGTTGAGCTCGATGCCGTTGTCGGGCTGCGACCACGCCCAGCGCGGATCCTCGTCGGGCAGCGGCACGCCGTCGATCCAGAAGAACTGCCCCTCGACCTCGCGATCGGTGGCGCCGAGCCACCACTCGCCGACGCGCACGGTGACCTCGCTGACGATGAACGCGTGCTCGTCCTCGTCGTTGACGACCACGAGCGTCCCGCCGCGCGCCTCGCAGATCACGCGGGCCTTGTCCCAGGGCGTGTCGGCGTCGCAGAACGAGTACAGCCGGCCGTTGAACGGCTTCATCGCGCAGCCGCCACACTCGGCGTTGGTCGCCGCGTACTCGTCGACGATGTCGTCGCAGTCGTTGTCGACGCCGTCGCACAGCTCGTCGGCGTCGGGGTTCACGCCCGCCGCGTCATCGTCGCAGTCGTCACCGTTGTCGGCGTAGCCGTCGGGCGGCTCGCACGCGCTCACGGGCGCGCCCGCGCCGAAGCTGTCGCCGTCCGCGTCCTCGAACCAGTCCGCGGCGACGCAGCCGGTGGTCTCGACCGCCGAGCTGGTCGATGAGCCATCCACGCTGGTCGAGCTCGTCGAGCCGGTGCCGGTGCCGGTGCCGCTGACGCCGCCGTCGCTGTCGACGCTCGTCGTCGCGCCGATGGTCGTCGCGTCGACGTCGGTGGTCGCGCCGCCGTCCGACGATCCGCCGCTGCCGATGCCGCTGGAGTTGAACACGCACGCGCTCGCGCCCGCGCTCAGCCACGCGGAAGCTCCAGCGGTGAGAATCGCGCGCGCCGTGACACCCATCACGGAGACAGTAGACGATGGAGCGATTTCGTCCAAGCCCGCGACGCGCCCGCCTGTGCAGGTACATGGACTCTCCGCCGCCGCGCTCGTCGAGGGCGGCGGTCAACCTGATTTCGTGAACCGGTCGCCGGGGTCACCGTCAGGCGACCCCGAGAGCGCGCGATTCAGCGCCGTGAGGCAATTTGGGGCACAATTCGCGGAGTCCGGTACCATTGAGGGGATGCGTATGCTCCGGCGCTCCCTATTCCTCGCGGCGTGCTGCGTCAGCCTCGTCACCTGCCAACCTGCGGGTACGACGCAGCCGCCCCCCGATCAACCGGCCGACACGCCGACGTCCCCATCCGAGACCGCAGCCGACACCGGGGCCGCGCCGGCGCCGACCGGCGACGCGCCTGCGGACGACCCCGGGGCGACGAACCCCGAGGCGGGCGGCGAGGACGGGACGACGCCGGACGAGAACAACACCGCTGGGCTCGCCCCGGCGACCACGCAAGAGGAGGCGCACGTGTCTCGCTCGGTGGGCGTCGAGGGCGGCGTAGTCGTGCTCTGGCCGCGGATCATCCCCCGCGACATCGTGCCGGAGAACCGCGACCTCGCGGCCGCGCTGCAGAAGCACGTGCGCCACGTCGTCGAGAAGAACCTCCCGGGCCGCCAGATCGACTTCCGCCCCGAGCCCGAACGCGTGTGCCCGCGACAGGGCTGCACGTCCATGAGCGTCGGGACGCTGCTCTCGCGCCACAAGCAGGGCTGCCTGGTGCTCGCGCTGATCTCGCGACCGGGGCAGGCGCCCGTGAAGATCGTGCCGTGGGCCGGCGACGTGAAGCTCAAGAACGACACCGTCGGCTTCCGCGAGTACCCCGAGGAGCAGATCACGGTCGCTGACTACATCCCGTGCAGCTCGCTGCTCTCGACGATGGACAAGAAGGAGCCGCAGGTCGCCGAGGCGCTCAAGGCCGCGGCGCCGCCCGTCTCGCAGTAGCTCAGGGGCGCGCGAGCGTCAGCGGCGCGTCCTGAGCGGTGAGGATCTCACAACCTGTCTCTGTGACCAGGACGGTGTGTTCGAACTGCGCCGACGGGGAGCCGTCGGCGGTGACCACCGTCCAGCCGTCCGCGAGCAGCTCGAGCGCGGGCCAGCCGATCGTCAGCATCGGCTCGATCGTGATCGCCATGCCCGCGCGCAGCCGCAGGCCGCGTCCGCGCGCGCCGGTGTGCGAGACGTGCGGCGGCATGTGCATGCGCCGCCCGATCCCGTGCCCGCCGAAGTCGCGGACGACCCCGAAGCCCTCGGCCCGCGCGAGCGCCTCGATCGCCGCGCCGATGTCCCCGAGCCGCGCGCCCGCGCGGACCTCCGCGATCCCGGCCGCGAGGCAGCGGCGCGTGGCGTCGACCAGCGCCCGCGCGCGCGCGTCGACCGGGCCGATCAGGAAGGTCGCCGAGGTGTCGCCGTGGAAGCCCTGGAACTCGCTCGTGACGTCGACGTTGATGATGTCGCCGGGCTCCACGCGCTCGCGCGCCGTCGGGATCCCGTGGCAGACGACGTGGTTGCGGCTCGTGCACACGGCCGCGGGGAAGCCCTTGTAGCCGAGCTGGCTCGGGCGGGCCGAGCGACGCGCCGTGTCCTCGCGGACCCAGCGATCGATGTCGGCCGTGGTCACGCCGCCGCGCAGGCGCTCGCCGACGTGGGCGAGCGTCGCCGCGGCCACGCGCCCCGCCGCGCGCATGCCCGCGCGCTCGCGGGGATCATGGACATAGACGGCCACGCGCCCAGGGTGCGCGGCGTGCCCGCGCGCGTCCAATACCGTTTTTGAATCACGCGGCGGCGCGCCTGCCTCGACCGCCGACGACGGGCGCTGCTAGCATCGCGACGATGTCGCTCGTCCAGCTCGAGTCCTTCGTCGCCGTCGCCGAGGAGGGCCACGTCGGCCGCGCCGCGCGGCGCCTGCACGTCTCGCAGCCGCCGCTGAGCCGACGGATCCGGCTGCTCGAGGACGAGCTCGGCGTGGAGCTGTTCGAACGGACGCCCCGCGGGATGCGCCTGCTGCCGACCGGCGAGCGCCTGCTCCGGCACGCGCGGGAGATCCTCGCGCGCGTCGAGCTCGCGCGCCGCTGCGTCGATCCGCCCGCGATCGTCCCGCGGGAGTGATCGCCGCCGCGCGCCGCAGCTCCCAGCGAGTATGCTGGCGCGTGTCGAGCTCACCCGTCGATCCCGCCGCCGTCCTCCCACTCCGCGTCGATGACGTCTCGCTCGAGGTCGTGGGCGAAGCCGACGACACCGTGACGATCCGGCTCGTGGTGTTCGAAGGCGACGCCGTCTGCGACGTCAAGGAGCAGGAGCTCTCGTGGGCGGCGCTCGAGCTCGCCGACCGCGGCGAGCTCGAGGCGCGCGTGCGTCACCGGCTCGTGCGCGCCGACCCGCGCGCGCTGATGCCCTCCGAGCTGCTGCGCAGGCCCTGTCCCTATCGCCCGGTGGGCCCGTTCGACGCGCCGACGCCACGCCACTGGGTGCAGGCGGTGGTCAACGCGATCCGCGAGCAGGCGCACGCGCGGGGCTTCGACGCGCGCTTCGAGTGCCTGGAGGACTGGCCCGCCGAGGCCGCGCACGCGTACTACCTCTGGCACGCCGAGGCGATGCTCGGCGGCAACGGCCTCGAGAGCTTCCTGCTGCAGGCGCCGCTCGAGGAGGTCATCGGCGTGCTCGCGGCGCTCGAGGCGGCCGGCTGCCAGCGGTTCACGGCGCGCGCACGCGAGGGCCTCCGCCTCGCGATCGCCGAGGGCGCCTCGGAGTTCCAGCTGCAGGCGGACGACGACTGGCTCGACGAGCATCGCGACGGCGAGCGCGGGACGTGGTCGACCATCGATCACTGGCGCGAGGGCGGCACCTACTGGCTCATCGAGCACGAGCTGCGCCCCGCGCTCGCCGAGTTCGTGCGCGCGCGCCGTGAGCTGCTGCTCGTGAGCTGAGCGCGGCGAGCAGCCTGGCGACGACGGCATCGGGCGTTCGGGCGATCGGCCGCGCCTGCGAGGCCCGAACAAGCGCGTCCAGCATGTCTCTTCGAACGCATGCGCCGCGCGGGCCCTTCCGGGCGGCGAGCGTCTGGGCGGGTGAAACGGACGGGCGTCATGGCGCTCGCCGTCCTCAGGCGGCCCCTCCCTGGCTCGCGCGCGGCGCTACACCCTCGATCAGCCTGTCCGGTACGGAGCGCTTCTCTTCGGGCGAGGCTCGGCTAGTCCTGCGTGCCGTCGAGGCTCATGAGGTACGCGATCAGATCGGCGAGCGCGTCGTCGCTGAGCCCCCCGGTGCCGCCGTGCTGCTCGTCCGGGTTCTCGCTCGTGAGCACGTCGAGCAGCGTCGGCGCCGAGCCGTCGTGGAGGTAGGGCGCCGTGCGCCACAGCCCGTGCAGCGTCGGCGTGTCGAGGCCGGTGAGCGGCTCGCCCAGGCGCTGCCCGGAGCTCGGCTTGATCGTGCCGACGTCGTGCAGCAGCGGCTCCTGGGGCTCGAGGAACGCGCTGTCGGTCAGGCGCGGCCCGGCGTGGCAGTCGACGCAGCCGAGCGCCGGCGATTCGAACAGCGTCTTGCCGTTCTGCGCCGCGGGCGTGAGCGCGCCGTCCTGCTCGCGGTAGGGGCTCTTCTGCGGCGTCTCGAGCGACGCGACGTAGGCCGCGAGCGCGTCGAGGTCCTCGCTGAGGCCGGCCTTCGGATCGCCCATGGGGTGCGAGCGCGTGCCCGCCTCCCAGTCGGCGTCGTCGAGCAGCCCGAGGCCGCCGAAGGGGCCGCGGATGTCGTTTTCGAAGTCCTGGATCTCGTCGAAATTCGCGCTCCAGTGGACCGGGCCGTCGCCCATGCCCGCGCGCCCGAGCATCGAGATCGTGTTGCGCAGCCCCTCGCCGCGATCGGTGAAGTCCCAGACGAGCAGGTCGGCGTCGCCCTCGAGGTGGCAGTGCGCGCAGGCCATGTAGCCGTCCTTGCTCAGGCGCGTGTCGAGGCTGTCGTTGAACAGCTGCTTGCCGCGCAGCAGCGTCGCGCTCAGCGGCTCGCTCGAGGGGATCCGCAGGCGCGCGAGCGGCTCGCCCGGCTCGCTGAACGCGGCGGTGTCGTAGATCACGAGCTCGCGGGACATGTACGCGTCGACGTAGATCACGCCGTCATCGGGCGCGAGCGCGACGCCCTGGGGCGCGAGCCCGAGGTCGACGACGCTGCCCGACTGGATGTCCTCGAGGAAGTCGATGCGCTCGACGGTCCGGCTCCCGCGGGTCGTGATGAACAGGTAGTCGCCGCGGCTGCTGAACGCGCCGGCCGACGCGAGGCCGCGGTTGTCGAGCTGCCGGCGCTCGTCGAAGCGCTCGCTGCCGGCCGGCCCTGGATTCTGCCCGGTGAGCTCGAGCTGCGAGATCACGGCGCGGATGGTGGTGTCGTGGACGAGCGGATCGCCGCTGCGGTACGCGCCCTCGGCGATGTTGGCCTGCGTCGACGGCAGCGCCGCGACGTAGCCGACCGGCGAGACGAGCAGCTGGTCGAGGTAGCTGGGCACGCCGCCGATCTCGGTGTCCGAGGAGGCCTGCGGATCGAGCTGCAGCTCGATGACGCCCGGCGCGCCGCCCTCGAGATCGACGATCGCGATCTCGCCGTGGCCGGTCGCGTCGGCGTCGTCGTAGGCCGTCGGCGAGCGCCAGCGCGTGACCGCGACGCGCCCGTCGGGCAGCGCCGCGACGCCGCGCGCGTCGGTGACCGCCGCGTGCGCGGTGATCAGCGCGGGCGGCCCCTGGCCGTCGAAGTCGACCTCGGCGAGCTGCCCCGTGGCCTGCAGCGAGACGAGCGCGCCGCCGCCCTCGCGCGCGATCACGCCGTAGGGCCGCGCGCCGCGGGGCAGCGCGAGCGCGTAGTGCTCTTCGGTCATGTCCCCGGATTCACTCGGCTTGAAGAACTCGAGCGCGTCGGCGTCCTGGGCCGCGACCGCGATCCAGCCCTCGGCCGGGCCGAGCAGCGGCGCGAGCGTGCGCGGGCCCGCGGCCGTGGCGAGGCGCCCGTCGACCTGGAAGCCCGCGCCGGGGTCGCCCGAGATCAGCGTGAGCTCATCGGAGTCGGGGCTGACGACGGCGACCCGCGTGCCGACGCCGAGCCAGCGCACCGAGGCGCTCTGCCGCGGCGTCCACACCGGCGGGTCGGTGACCGAGATCGTCACGCTCGCCGACAGCTTGTTGTTGTCTTCGTCGTAGACCGTGAGGATCGGCTTGCGCCGCCCGGGCGCGTCGTAGCTGACCGTCACGACCGGGTCGGGCGACGGCCCGACGGTCTCGCCGTTGTCGAGGAACCACTCGTAGAGCGCCGCGCCCTGCGAGCCCGAGCCGTCGAGCACGACCTCCTCGCCGACCAGCGCGTAGCGGGACGCGCCGGGGTCGACCGCGAGCGCGTCGCCGTCGGTGTCCGAGGTCGCGTCGCCGGTCGTCTCGGTCGCGCTCGCGTCGCCCGTCGTCTCGGTCGCGCTCGCGTCCGTGCTCACGCCGGCGCTCGTGCCCTCGCTCGCGTCGCTCGTCGCCTCGCCGGTCGGGCCCTCGCTCGCGCCGCTGTCGTCGTCGCCGCAGCCGAGCAGCGCGGCCGCGAGCGCGAGCGGCATCGTGGTGAATCGATCCGATCGTCGCCGCATCACGTCACCCGGCGGTCGTGAAGGTCATGGTGAACGGCTCGGCGAGCGCGTTGTCGTTGTAGTCCCGCACGCCGCCGGCGGGCAGCTCCAGGGTGTACTGCGTGGCCGGCTTGAGCGGCTGCATCGGCGCGAAGTTGATGATGACCTCGCCCACGCTGATGTAGCCGTGCACGCGCGTCACCGCCGGGTCGGTGCCGGTCTGGTACAGCCGCACCGAGCCCTCCCACGCGCTCTTGGGGTCGACGAACTCGCTCATGGTCAGGCCGACGCGCGACAGCAGCGTCACGCCCTCGGCGCCGTCGGGCGGGTACACGTAGGTGACGCGCGGCGGCTTCGTGTCGACCTCCTCCTGCCAGGGGACGATCGCCGAGGCCTGGTCCTTGTTGGCCTTGTCGTCGACGCTGAGCACCACGACGTTGCCGATCGGCGTGATCGTGTCGAGGTCGCCCTCGAGCAGCCCGGTGCCGATCGGCGTGACCTCGGGCAGGTCGGAGAGGTCGTAGACGTTGGCGAAGTCGGACTCGCCGACGAACGCGTACTCGTCCTTGGCGAACACGTAGCCGCCGTTGCCCCCGCTCGAGTAGTCCGCGACCGGCTGCGGGCTCTGGGGATCGGAGATGTCCCAGACGATGAGGCCGCCGCCGCCCTCCTTCGGCGCGTAGTAGGCGTAGCCGCCCTGCATGTTGCTGAAGTACGACTCGCGCTCGATGTCGAACTCGCCGCCCGGCAGCGGCTGCGGGGCGTTGGGCACGCTGATGTCGAGCAGCGCCGTGCGCGTGCCCTCGGCCGCGCTCGCCATCAGGATGTTGCCGATCGCCTGCACCTGCCCGACCCGCAGCACCGGGTCGAACTTGTACTGATCGACGAGGATCGGGTTCATCGGGTCGCGGGCGTCGATCACGTAGACGCCGTTGTCGGAGCCGCCGACGTAGACGTAGGGCGCCTGCCAGAACGCGCTGAGCGTCACGCGGGCGTAGGCGTCGGGGTAGACGAAGCCGGGCACGTTGAGCTTCGAGACGACGTGCGCGTCGGTCACGTCGGTCACGTCCCAGAACTCGACGCCGCCCTCGAGGTCAGGGAAGTCGAGCCTCATGGAGTCGACGACCGCGTACCAGCGCCCGTCGATCGGCACCACGCCGAGCGTGTGACTCTCGCGCATGGTGCTCGAGGTGCCGGTGCCGACCGCGGTCGGGCTGCAGGGGTCGCTGACGTCGTAGAACGTGATGCCGCTGTTGAGCCCGAACTCCGGCGACCACGGCATCATCAGGTAGCCGTCGAACATCACCACGAGGTTGTGGTGGTCGAAGGTGTCGTGGGTCTCGCCGTTGCCGATGTCATCGTCGGCGCCGCCGTCGAGGTAGGCGCAGTGCTCCCACAGCTGCTCGGGCGTGAACGGGGTGCTCGGGCCGCCGGGCCCGCTGTTCGGCTCAAACGCGTCGGGCTCCGGGTACGGGTCAGGCTCGGGGTCGGGCTCGCCCGTCGTCTCGGTCGGGCCCGCGGTCGTCGACGCGCTCGCGTCGGAGGTCACGCCCGACGAAGTCGCGCCGGTGGGATCCTCGGTCGCGGCGCCCGAGGACTCGGTCGACGGCGCGCTGTCCCCTGTGCCCTCGCCCGACGAGGTGCCCTCCGTCTCGCCCGACGAGCTCGGGCCCGACGAGTCGCCGCATGCGAGCGGACCGGCGCAGACACAAGCCAAGAGCGCGAGCGCGGAGCTCGGCGCGACGACGCTCCATTCCATCCGTGGACGACGCATACGGCTATGTCCCACGGAGCCGCGCGCGCGCGCAAGCGGCTCGCCGTGCAGAGCGTCACGCGACGACGCGGGCGTCTGCATATCCAAGCTGACCGTTCGGGCATCTATCACGAAGGTGTGACAGCCGCGCGCGCGGCGATGCGCGGCGTCCCGTGGGAGAATTGGCGACGGCGAGCCGAGCACCGCGCGGTGCCGGGCTCGCCGTCTGCGGACGGCGAGGATCCAAGCTGGGATCCTCGCGCGAGTCGCCTAGGCCTGGAGGCTCTTGCAGGCCTTGAGCGCGTTCTCCTGCTGCTCGGGCTGCGAGGCGGTGGTCTCGCACCAGTAGGTCTTGCCGCCGATGTCGCGGCGGACCTGCACGAAGTAGTTCGCGCCCATGCTGCCGGAGTTGTCGAAGGTGACGGCCCAGCCGTCCGCGAGCTCCTCGGCCTTGAGGTTCTGCGGCGTGTACATCTCGGCGTCCTCCTTCGCGTCGTCGGCGGTCTTCGGGCGCGAGTCCGAGGCCTCCTCGACGGTGACGACGATGCCGGGGCCCTGGATCATGACGCCCTCGCCGATGATCGCGTCACCGGCGGTCGCGCCCTCGGGGACCTCCGCCTTGAGGCCGAGCTTCTCGAGCTGGAGCAGGTTGGGACCGGCGGGCTTGGCGGGCGCGGCCTCCTCGTCGGCGGGCGCCTTCTCGTCGCCCTTGGCGTCGGCCTTCTTGTCGGCCTTGGCGGTCTTGTTCTCGGCGGGCTTCGAGTCACTGTCACAAGCCGCGGCCGCGGTCAGGGCGAGGCTGAGCGGGAGTGCGATGAGTAGATTTCGCATGGGGGAATCTCCTTGGTGTCGTGTGGGCGCGTTTCCGCGCTCCTGAGTCGATGGAGCATCCACGGTCAATTCCGCCCCGTCAAGCCCCGATGGCCTGAGGCCGTGATCACGGCCCAGGGGGTCCTACGAGCGCGTTGCCGCCGCGGGAGCGCGGCGTCAACCCCGGCGCGCCGCGTGATCCGGGCGCCGGATCTCTACGCGCGCGGCGATCGTGTCGACGATCGCGCGTGGGCGCGGCGAGCGAGCGCCCGCCCGCCCGCCCGCGTCGCGAGGCCGCCCGCGCGAGGCCGCGTCCGCGACGATCTTCTTCCCGGAGCCGTCGGAGCCCGCGCCGCGTCCCCTCGAGGCGAGCGTCGTCGCGACCGCGCGACGAGCTCCGCCGATGAACAGGGCTTTTCGGACATGAACATTCAGCGACGCGCGGCGGCCCGGTCGCGACGCTCGGCCTGCGGTGCTTCGACGGCGCGCCGAGGGTCGACGCGAACGTCACGCGCGCTGCTCTCGAGCAGCCCACCCTCAACGCGTTCGGGACCGAAGCTCCCTGAGCACCGCGGCCCGTGGTGGCGCGCGGGCGCTCGCGCGGCCGCGATGGCGCGACCGCGGATCGATGCAGAAGCACGGACGCGACTCGCTGAACCGCGACTCGCGTCCGCGCGCGCCACGGAGCGCCACGCGTGACGGTCGAGGGCCGCGGCTTTTTTCGGGCCGCGCAATCCCTCGTCCACGCGTGGGTACCCCGACGACGAGGGGCGCGGCGAATCGTCTCCGCGCCCGCTGAGAGACCATGGACGACTCCGTCCACACGCGAAACGAGAGCATCATGAAGACCATCGATTGCGGCGATCTGACGATCGCGTTCGTCACCGACTTTGAGCTCGCCTGGGGCGACTGGGGCTCGGGCGCCAACCAGCGCGGCTCCTGGTGGCGTCCGCGCGTCCCGGCGGGCTTCCACGCGCTCGGCCACTTCGGCTGGCGAAGCTACGACAACCCCTCCAATCGACAGGCGGTCGTCGTCGCGAAGGACAACTCGCGCCAGGGCGACGCGCTCCGCCGCCCCACCAGCTACCAATCGGTGTGGGGCGACTGGGGCTCGGGCTCGAGCGGCGACGGCCGGTTCTGGCAGCCCGTCGCGCCCAGCGGGTACAAGGCGCTCGGGAGCGTCGTGCTCGGCAGCTACGACGACAACCAGGGGCGGATCGCCCAGGCGGCGCCCGTCATGTGCGTGCGCGAGGACCTCGTGTCCGAGGGCGCGATCGGGGAGCTGCTCTACGGAGACTGGGGCTCGGGCGCCGATCAGGACTTCAGCTCCTACTTCATCAACGTCATGAACAACTACCCCAGCGGCGACGGCTTCACGCGCCTGGGGGTCAACAGCTTCGTCGGCGTGGCGAGCTACGGTAAGCCCACCTCGAGCCCGGTCGCCAACGTGCTGAAGCTGCGGCTCCCGCACCCCGTCGCCGAGCGCCACAGCCCGAGCGCGCCGCTGCGCGAGCAGGGGATCCCGGTGCGCGATGACCAGACGCCGTGGCGAGTCCGACGCTCGACGAAGATCCCCTTCCTCGCCGTCAAGGACCCCGACCGCAACGTCGACTGGAAGGTCCAGCACTCGCCGTTCTACACGGCCGAGCGCGAGGAGTGCTGGCGCTGCACGTGGGTCGAGCGCAACGGGACGAGCAACCAGTCGGTGCTGCGCCCTACGACGAAGGTCGGCTGGTCGAAGACGAACCAGCAGAAGTTCAGCGTCGACACGGGCATCAAGGTCTCGGCCGAGGCGAGCGTCGGCGTCGAGGGGATCGCGGGCGCGAAGGTCACGACGGAGTTCCACCTGAACTTCGGCTTCGAGAACAGCTCGTCGCTGACGCAGCTCCAGGAGGACTCCGTGAGCCGCGAGTTCAAGGTCGACCCGGGCGAGTGGCTCGCCGTCTGGGTGCTGTGCAATCGCCTCACCATCAAGCGCGACGACGGCTCCGTGGTCACGCGAGAGGAGTTCACCACGCAGACGCTCGACTTCACCACCTACCCGACCTCGATCACCAAGAGCTTCGGCTGAGCGAGCTCCGGCGGAGCGAGCACCGGCTCAGCGCGCTCCGTCCCCCGCGTCGTCGTGTCGGCGGCGCGGGGGCGGCCGCGCTCCATGGACGGAACACCTCGCCTCCGCGCGCGCGGCTCCCGTCCCCGGCTCCGCAGGACGATGTCGCCCGCGACGCCCGCGATCGCGCGGACGGCTCGTCGCGGCGCGCGACCCGACGGGTTCAGGACGCGCGCGCGTTCCGATATGGTGCACGAGCCGTGGGCCTGCTCTCCGCGTTCCTCGACCTGTTCTCGCGCCGCTACCACGCGCTCGACTCCATCGCCGCCGCGACCGCGGGGCGCGTCGAGCTCGTCGGCGCCATCGAGACGCTCGAGGAGGACGAGGCGCTGCTGTGCCCGCTCACCGGGGAGCCGGCGGTCATCGTGCGCTACCTCGGTCGCGCGCGGGGCGTGTCGGCGCCCGAGGGCTTCTTCGGCGACGGGCAGGACATCATCATCCGCGCCCACCAAGGGCGCGACTTCCTGATCCGCGACGAGACCGGCGCCGCGATGATCCAGGTCCGCGCCGGCGACGACCTGATCGCGCTGCACGGGCGCATGCTCGAGACGCACGGCTTCGCGCTGCACGCCGAGACGGACTACCTGGCGCCCGGAGAGCGCGTCGTCGTCCGCGGCGTGGTCACGCGCCGCGACGCGGGCGCCCCCCACCGCCGCGCGCCGCACCTCGTCACGATCCGCGCGGACTCGGTCGAGCGCGTCTAGTCTAGGCTAGGTCGCCGAACGCCGCCGCGACGGCGCGCGAGCTCGGCGAGCCGGCTTCAGCCGCCCGCGCCCGCGATCGCGTCGCGCAGCGCCGCGAGGTGATCGCGCTCCAGCGCCTGCACCCCGCGACACGCCGCGTTCACGTGGTGCAGCGCCGCGGCCTGGCGCGGCCCGATCGACGCGCCGAGCGGCTCCCCGCGCTCATCGATCGCGGGGACCTCGAGCTGCAGCCCGAGCGCGTCGGGGAGCTTCCCGCGCTGGACCGCGCTCACGAGCTCGCCGGCGACGTGGTAGTTGCGCACGAGCGCCGCGGCGCCGTCGCGGTCGAGCCCGCGCGCGGCGAGCAGCTCGTCGTGCACGCCTGCGGCGTTGAACGTGGCGGCCACGAGGCCGTGCGCGTACGCGGCGAACGACGCGAGCCCGCCCCCGAGGGAGTGACCCGTGACGCGCAGGCGCCCCCCGGCGCCGAGCACCTCGAGCAGGAGGTCGCCGGTGAGCGCCGCGGCCTCGGTGTACTGCGGCGCGCGGCCGATGAGGTTCTGGAGGTTGCCCGTGATCCAGTCCGCGCCGCTGTCGGAGCCGCGGAACGCGAGCACGTGCTCGCGCGCGTCCTCCCGGTCGCGGTAGAGCGCCGCGTAGAGGTTGGACCTGCGCTCGAGCACGCGGACGCGCTCGTGGGTCTCGGCCTTGCTGCGATCGCGGTAGGCGTCCTTGGCCAGCCAGATCAGCTCGAAGGCCGCGGCGTGGGGGTCGAACTCGCGAAGCGCCGCGTGGAGCTCGTCGCGCGCGGGCCCGGGCTCGAGCGTCCGCGCGAGCGCGCGCGCGCGCGCCAGCGTCTCGCGTCCCCCGGGCGCCTGTGTTGATGAGGTCGTCACGCGCGCCAACAGTATCATCAAGCGCGGCGGTGCCCGGCGACGGAGTCGCGGATGAGCGTCGCGAGCGACATCGTGGACGAGATCAATCGCCGCATCGAGTCGACGCCTCCACCTCGACGCCTCCACCTCGACGCCTCCACCTCGACGCCTCCCTCGACGAGTTCGCCTCCCCTCGCCCGTCGCGCCCATGTAGACTCATTGGTGTGCGCATGTGGATCGTCCCTCGCCCGCGCGGCGCTCGTGCCGTCGCGCTGCGCCTGACGGTCACGAACGCGCCGCCGCCCCCCGCCGCGCACGTCCTCCTCCGCTCCGCCCAGGGCGCGCGCGAGCTCGACTTCGCGGTCACGTGGGAGCGCGTCGGCGACGGCCCGCTCGCGGCGTGGTGGACCTCGCTGCTCGTCGAGGACCTCGAGCCCGACGAGCGCTACCAGATCTGGGCCGAGCTGGGCGGTCGCCGCGTCGGCCCGGCGATGGCGCGCACGCTCCCGGACGAGCTGCCGTCGGATCCGAGCCGCCCGCTCTCGCTGCTGCTCGGCTCGTGCTTCAGCTACCGGAGCGACAAGCAGGGCGCCGTGGGCGACCTCCCGGGCATCCTCCCGTTCGCGCGCGCCCCCCACGTCAAGCTGCTGTGCGGCGATCAGGTCTACCTCGACTATCCCGTGGGTCAGCCGCAGCCGAACAAGGACGACGCGCTGCGCGAGCTGTTCCTCCGCAAGTACCAGGAGACGTGGGACCAGGGCGCCGGGCCGGGCGACCGCGGCTTCGGCTCGTTCCTGCGCTGGGGCTCGACCGTGTTCGTGTCCGACGATCACGAGTTCTGGAACGAGTACCCGATGAAGCAGCTCCAGCTCTCGGGGACGTGGTCGCGGGACGGTCGCGAGCGACGGCGACGGATCTCCCGCGAGCTGTTCCGCGCGTTTCAGGAGGCGTACGGGCGCGGCGACGGGACCAGGACGCTGCGCACGATCGAGGTCGGCGAGCCTGGTACTTCGGGACATCTCGAGATCAAGGTGCTCGACGGCCGCTACTTCCGCACGCGGGCGCGCGCGTTCTGGCCCGCCGACCTCGAGGCCGTGCGCGACTGGCTGGGCGCGCTCTCGCGGCCGGGCGTGCTCGTGCTGAACCAGCCGATCTTCGCGCGCGCCAAGCCCGGCGTCCTCCCACAGTTCGAGGACTACGGGGCGCTGTGCGGCGCGCTGCAGCGCGCGCGCCACGACGTGCTCGTGCTCGCGGGCGACATCCACGGCGGGCGGCTCGCGCGGGTCGAGCTGACGCGCTCGCACGGCGCCCCCGCCCCCACCACGATCCACGAGCTCATCGCCTCGCCGATGGCGCTCACGCGGCCCAGCGCGTACGCCAAGGCGCCCGCGCACGGCACCTTCCCCGCGGGCAAGGTCGTCACGGGCTGGCGCGGGCAGCGGGCGGCGGTGACGACCCAGGCGATCGTCGCCGAGGACCACGTCGCCTCGCTCGAGCTGCTGCGCAAGGGCGACGCGGTGCACGTGACGATCGACTTCTGGCGCCCGCGCGGGCTGCCCGTGAAGAACGGCGCGCGACGACCCCCCGGACCGATCCTGAGACAGAGCGCGCGACTCGTGTTGCGATGAAGGTGAGCACCCGATGATCCCAGGCCGACACCTCCCCCACGCCGAGCCCAACGACGACCTCAAGCCGCTCCGCCGCAGCCGCGGCGAGACCAACCTCGCGTGGATCGAGCGCGCGCTCGACTCGTCGGGGATCGCCGCGCCGGCGCTGCTGCTCGCGGGCGGCTGTGACCTCGCCTCGTTCCGCGCGCGCGTGGCCCAGAGCCACCTGCGCGCGGACATGACGCCGAGCCGCTGGAGCCACGCCGTCATCCTCGTCGGCGCGCGACGCAAGAAGATCCTCCACGTCCCGCTGCGGACCGGCGACGACCTCTCGCGCGCGCCCGCGACCAACGGGATCGTCGAGGAGTCCGCGCGCGCGCTCGACGATCCCGCGCGCTACCCCAACCTCGCGCTGCTCTCGTTCCCGCGGGTGACGACGCGCGTCGTCAAGGCGGCCGTGTCGCGCCTGCAGGGCGCGCGCCTGGCCGAGGACCTGCTCTCGCCGATCCTCCCGTGGCTCGGCTTCGTCTGGGGCCTGCGCGACAACCCGCTGCTGAACGGCGCGCCGCTGCCGAGCGCGCGCTTCGTCGAGGCGGTGTTCGGCGAGGCCGGCGTCGACCTCACGCCGGGGCTCGACGCGCGCGTCGCCTGCCCCGAGGCGTTCTGGCAGGCGTGCCGCTGGTGGTCGAGCTACTACGCGGCGGGCGTCGACGGCGACGCCGCGACCACGCCGCGCGGCGTCTTCGTCGTCGACCAGCCGGCCGCCGCCATCACCCGCTAGCGGGCGCCACGCGACGCCCGTCACGGCTCCGTCGGCCAGGTTAAGCGACGCGCGATCGCGGCGCGCCCTACCCTCGCTCCAGCTCGGCCATGATCGCGAAGTGGTCCGAGACGAAGTTGTCCTCGGGGCCATACACCCACGTGTCGACGACCCACCGCGTCGCGCGCCACCCGTCGTCGGTGACGAGCACGTGGTCGATGCGGGTCGACGTGTCGTAGGGCAGCGGCGGCTCCATGTTGCTGTCCACCGCCCACTGCGGCGCGAGCTCGAAGGCGTCGACGAGCGCCAGCGGCTCGCCGCCCGTGAGCGTCGCGTAGGCTACGCTGTCGGGCTTCGAGTTGTAGTCGCCGACCAGCACGCCGGGTCGCCCCTGCACGAGCGGCGCGGTGCGCTCGAGCACGAGCGGCGCGCTGAGCTCCTGGCTCGGCGGGTTGTTGTCGAAGTGGGTGGTGGCGAACAGCAGCTCCGCGTCGTCCTCGAGGCGCCGCAGGATCGCCCAGGTGACCAGGCGCGCGAGCTGAAAGCCGTCGGCGAAGCCCTTGGACATGGGCAGGTCGGGCGTCGGGCTGAGCCAGTAGAAGCCGACGTCGACCGGCTCGAACAGCGCCTCGCGGTACAGCACGGTCGCGTCGGGGTACGCCGCGCCCTCGTCGGGGTCCCAGTAGATCGCCGCGTAGCCGGGGACCGCCGCGAGCACCTCGTCGACCTCCTCGGCGAAGGTCAGCTCCTGGAGGCCGACGAGCGCGGGCTCGTGACGCGCGATCGTGTCGGCGATCCACGGCACGCGGTCATCCCAGGGATCAAAGTCGCTCGAGCAGAAGCTGCACAGGACGTTGAAGCTCATCACCCGCAAGGCGCCCGGGAAGGGATCCTCGACGCTCGTCGTGTCGCTGTCGCTCCCGCTCCCGCCCTCGCTCTCGCTCTCGCTCTCGGCCTCCGTCTCGCTCCCGGCCTCGCTCGTCGTCGACGCGCCGCCCGTCGTGTCTCCGTCGCCCCCCGGCGAGCAGCCGACGAGCGCGAGCGCGAGGACGAAGCCGACGGGGAGCGAAGGTCGCGACATGGGCGGATTGTATACGCAACCTTCCGCGCGGCTCGCCGGCGCCGCTGCCGGCCGTCGGCGAGACGCCGCGCGAGCGCCTACTCCTCCACGTCGTCGAAGCGCTCGCGCCAGGGCTCGTGGGCCGCGTAGGCGCTGAGCCGGCGCTCGTAGTCCGCGAGCTGCTCGGCGCTCGCGCCCCGGCGACGCAGGATCTCCATGGCCCGGCGCTGCGCGTCCTGGGCCTCCTGCCAGCGGCCGGCCTCGGCGAACGCGGCCGCGACCGTGTCGACGTGGCTGGCGGTCGGATCGTCGCGCTGCAGCAGCGGGCGCGCGAGCTCGACGGCGCGCGCGCCGTCACGGACCGCGTCGGTCGTCGACGTCGCGAGCAGCCACACGAGCGAGTTGCGGTAGTTGAGGCTGTCGGGCGCGAGCTCGTGGGCGCGTTCGAACGCGCGGAGCGCCTCGGCGTGGGCGCCGTGGCGGTCGAGCGCGCTGCCGTGACGGTGGATCAGCGCCGGGTCCCCGGGCCGCAGCGCGCGGGCGCGCTGGAAGGCCGCGGACGCCCGGTCGATCGAGCCCTCGATCATCCACAGCTCCGCGAGCAGCACCTGGAACACGTGGGCGCGGTAGCCGTGCTGCTCGAGCGCCGCAGGAGGATGACCCTCGAGCCATGTCACGAGCGCGCGCGCCTGCTTCGCGGCGTCGCGGCTGCCGAGCCGCCACAGCAGCCGGCACAGCACGCCGAGCTGCTGGGGCGCGGCCGAGGTCGCGCGCATCAGGTCCTCGCGCGCGCCCTCGCCGTCGCCGCGTTCGAAGCGCAGCACGCCCCGCCACGCGCGCCCGCGCGTGCTCATGGGCTCGATGTGGATCGCGCGATCGAGATCGGCGATCACCCGCTCGAGCGCCTCGGCGTGGCCCTCGCGCAGGCGCTTGGACTCGGCGTCGACGCTGACCGGGCGGGCCGGCGGCGTGTCGCCCTTGAGCTCGAGGCGCGGCGGCGCGGGCTCAGACGACGACGCCGGCGCGGGCGCGGCCTGTGACGGCTCACCCGACGACGATGACGCCACGACCCCGCGCGACGACGACATCGCCCGCCCGTAGCGCGCGATCCCGCGGAGCCGGTAGGCCTCGGCCAGGAGCGCGCCGTCGTCGGTGACCGCTTTCTGCTCGTCGGCCTTCGACTTCGTGCCGCTCGCCCCGCCGAGCAGCTCGTCGAAGATCGTGAAGGCCTCGCCGTAGCGCTGCAGCGCCAGCAGCAGCGCGCCGCGCCGCGCCTGCACGAACAGCGGCGAGACGCCGAGCGCGGCCGCGCGCTCGAACGCGGCGATCGCCTTGGCGGACTCGCCCATGCGATCGAGCGCGTTGCCGCGGGACAGGTGGATGGCCCCGAGCACGCGGTCCTCGTAGGCGCCGGACTCCGCCGCGCGCGTGTAGAAGTCGTGCGCGAGCGCGGGCTCGTCGCGCTCGCGGTGCAGCTCGGCGAGCACGAGGTCGCGCTGGCCCGCGGGGTACTGCCCGTAGACCACGCGATCGAGCTCGGGCGCGAGCTCGAAGCTGTCGAAGAACTCCTCGTAGCGCGGCTCGTTGGCGTCGGGCGAGATCACGAGCAGCTCGAAGTGATACAGGCCCGCGCGGATGATCCGCAGGTGCAGCGCGCCGAAGCTGCCCTCGCCCGTCGGCACGCGGATGTCGACGCCGACGCCCGGGTAGCCGCGCAGCGGCGCGTCGCGCTGGGCCACGACCTCGCCGCCGGCGGACTGCGTAAACCAGCGCACGCGCTCGTCGAAGAACGCGATGACGTTGTCGGTGGGCGCGAGCCCGACGTCCTGCACAAACACGCCGACGTGATAGGAGACCGGCGCCAGCTCGACGCGCGCGGACTCGCCGAGCTCGCCGTCGGCGGCCACGCGCTCGACGGTGAGCTCGCCGGCGGACGGCAGCAGCACGGAGTAGTGATACGCGGGCGACGCGTGCAGACGCCACCCCGGCGGGACCGGGCGAGCGGGGCGCGTGGACGCGGGCGAGCTCGCGTCGCCCTCGCCCTGTCCGGCGCCCGCGGGCGGCTTGACCGGCGCGTCACGGCGACACGCGGACGAACCTGCGGCGAGCGCGAGCGCGAGCGCGACGATGAAGGTCTGCGGGGACGCGAGCGACCTCCGCGGTCGCGCCCGGACGCGTCCGCGGCTGCGCGCGCGTGCCATTGGCTCGGCATCATACTCGATCGAGGAGGACCGCGATACGCCGCGCGGAACATCCGCGCAGCGTCTTGGTGAATCCAGTCGAGTGAGCTGGTACCTTCGGGCGTGCGTTCATCCTGGTACGCGCGCGCCGTCAGCTGGGCGCGCCCGGGCCTCGGCCTCGGCCTCGCGGTCACCTGCGCGCTGGCGACACCGGGATGCAAGACCGGCCCGGCGCGCGGCGAGTCGCGCGTCGCCGACGACCGCGACGCGACGCCGACCGCCGCGCAGCCGCAGCCGCCGGGCGAGCGCGCCCCCGAAGAGGATCCGTGGGAAGACGTCCGGGCGCGCGCCGACATGCGCGTCGTCATCAACGACCCCGAACGCCTCGCGGCCGCGCTCGACCGCGTGACCAGCCTCTACGGCAGCTCGTCCGGCGAGCGCGACGGGGTCATGGGCCGGCTGCGCGAGCTGTCGATCGAGCTCGGGATCCCCGGCCCGCTGATCGACGGCGTCGACCCCCACGGCAGCCTGCGCGTCTCCACCGTCTACCCGTGGCGCCCGCCCGCGCCGTCCGCGAGCGCGACGCCCGGCAGCGAGCTGGCGATCGTCATCCCGAGCCCCGACCCGCGCGCGCTCGCGGAGACGACCGCGGCGCTCAACCTGATGCAGGGCGCGCGCGACGGGGCGGCGCCGTCGTCGGAGTGGGTGCCGACCGAGCGCTCGCTGCTCCCGATCTTCCTGCGCGAGGCCAGCGGCCACGTCGAGCTCAGCAGCTCGCGCGCCGGCCTCGCCGACGCGCGCGCGCTGGCCGAGCAAGCGCGCGCGGGTCAGGGCCTGTGGCTCGAGCTCGACGGGCTCGCCGCCATCGCCCCCGAGCTCGCGCGCGCGCTCGGCTACAACCTCCACGAGCCGGCCCGCGCCCGCGCGCTCGCGGTCGCCGAGCGCCTCGACAGCGCCCGCGCGTCATTGACCATCGATCGCGAGCAGGACCTCGTCGCCGAGCTCTCGCTGCGCGGCCGCTTCGCCGAGCTCGATCGCGAGCTCGACGGGCTCATGGCGCTGCTCGGCCCGCCCCGCGTCGCGCCCACGCGGCTCGAGGGGCGGCTCCCGGGCGCGCCCGCAGCCGCGGCGATCATCAGCCTCGCCGATCCGCAGCTCGTGCAGCGCGCGCTCGCCGACGTCGTCGAGGCGCCCGGCGAGCGCCCGGTGTTCGACGAGGAGCTGCGCGAGCTCGGGCGCGAGCTCAACGAGCTGCTCGATCAGCTCGTCGACGACGTCGCGCTCGGCGTCTACGTCTACGGCGCCGGCGAGCACGCCTTCGTGCTCGCGGCCACCGTCCGCGATCCGACGCGCGCGCGCGCGTCGCTGGCCACGCTGCTGCGCGAGAGCGCCGACCTCGCGAGCCGGTACTCGGGCTTCTTCAACGCGCTGACCGGCGCGGCGCGGCCCGACGACAAGCTCGACGTGAGCTCGCGCCCCCGCAAGCACGGCTCGCTGCGCGCCCAGCACGTCGCGATCGCGCTGCCGCCGACGCTGGTGCCCGAGGAGCGTGGTTCATACCTGACCTTTGGGCCCGACGGCGTGCTCGAATACAGCGCGCTCGTCGAGCGCGACATCCTGTACGTCGCGATCGGGCCCGGCACAGCGAGCTTCCTCGACGCCGTCGCCGCGCTCGCGCGCGCCCGCGAGGACGCGCCGCGGGGCTCGCTGGCGGCCAGCGCCGGCGCCCAGCTCGTGCACGCCGCGCCCGGCGGCTGCCAGGTCTGCGTCGTCTTCGACAGCGGCGCCACGACGCGCTCGCTCATCGGCCGCGGCGCGCAGGACATGTCCCGCGAGACGATCGCGGAGGCCGAGCGCCTGCTGCCGACGCTCGGCGCCGCCGGCCAGGGCGGCTGGGCCAGGCGCCTGAGGCGCGCGCGCTCGAGCTCCGCGGCGTCTGGCCGGCCGGCGCGCGCCCGCGGACGAAGGCCGAGGCCGCGGCCTGGTCGCGCTTCCTGCAGCTGGTCGGGCGCGCGCGCGGCGGGGTCAAGTCGCCGTGGAGCTGGCCGCTCGGCTAGGCGCGGCGCGTGAGCCAGCGGTCGAGCGACGCCGCGCCGCCGCCCGCGATCATCACGACCGCCGCGAGCCCGAGCGCGAGCAGGTGGTACTCGAAGCCCTCGCCCGCCTGGCCGCCGGACCAGTTCATGAAGAAGCCGTGCTGCGCGTGGCTGGTGAGCGTCGCGCCGATCATGACGACCGCGACCCCGGCGGCCGCCGCCCGGCTGCCGAGCCCGAGCAGCAGCGCGAGCGCGCCGACGCTCTCGATCGCGATCACCGTGAACGCGACGAGCCACGGCAGCCCGACCGCGCCGGTCAAAAAGCCCATGGTCCCTGAGAAGCCGTAGCCGCCCAGCACGCCGAGCGTCTTCTGCAGCCCGTGGGGGAGGATCACCGCGCCGAGGGTGACGCGCGCGATCGCGGGGGCCAGGGTCGCCTCGGTCGAGATCAGCGCGCGCGCGAGCGCGGCGGGGGCGGCGGGGGTGAAGACGCGGGCCGAGAGCGCGGGCGCGACGGCGGGGGTGGTGGTGAGCGTGGACATCGGGACCTCCTGATGCGCTCAGGATGATTCTTCCATGCATGATGGTCTATAAGCACAAATGGCAATCAAATTTTCATGACTGAAACAATCGCCCGCGACTGGAACCTCTACCGCACCTTCCTCGCGGTCGCGCGCCACGGGACGCTCGCGGCCGCCGCCGCGCAGCTCGAGAGCAGCGTCTCGACGGTGCACCGCCAGCTCGCGGCGCTCGAGGCCGAGCTCGACACGCGGCTGCTCGAGCGCCGCGGTCGCGGGCAGGCGCTGACCGCCGCCGGCGAGGCGCTCGTCGGCCGCGCCGCGCGGATCGAGGACGAGCTCGCGGGCATCGCCCGCGCGCTCGCGGGGCGCGACCAGGCGCTGCGCGGGACGGTGGTGCTGACGACCACCGACACGCTCGCGCACGCGCTGCTCACCCGCTACCTCCCGACCCTGCGCGCGCGGCTCCCCGAGGTCCACCTGCACGTCGCGGTCGACAACCGCCACTACCGGCTCGGGCGCGGCGAGGCCGACATCGCCCTTCGGCCAGGCGGCAAACCGCGCGAGCCGGACGTCGTGGCGCGCGAGCTCGGCGAGGTCGCGTTCGGCTTCTACGCGGCGCGGGCCTACCTCGAGCGGCGCGGCCGGCCGCGGCGCAAGCGGGAGCTCGCGCGCCACGACGCGGTGGTCGTCGACGACAGCCTCGCGCACATCCTCTACGGACAGATCGCGCGCGCGCGCTTCGACCCCGCGCGCTGGGTGCTGCGCTCGCCGAGCCTGCTCGTCCAGGCCGACGCGGTCTCGGCTGGCGCCGGGATCGCGGCGCTGCCGTGCTTCTTGATGGACGCGCGCCCGGGCGTCGAGCGCCTGTTCGCGCCCGAACGCGAGGGGCCGCTGTGGCTGCTCTACCACGCCGAGCTGCGGGGGGCCGCGCGCGTGCGCGCGGTCGTCGAGCTCCTGCGCGAGGCGATCGTCGCCGATCGCCCGCTGCTCGCCGGCGCCGCGTCACACACATGACCCATAGGTCCTATTAACAACGGCGCGCGCCGCGTCCGGCCGCGGACTCCTGGGCGCGCGGCCCGGACTCCGCGAGCTCGACCCCGCGCCGCAGCGGTAGACCGCGCGCCGCGGACGTGGTGTCCTCTGCGCGAGCGCGCCGGTGCCCGGGCGCGGTGCAGCCCCCCATGCGCGCAGCGAGTCGACGACGTCCCCCCGCGCCCGGCCACCGCGAGCGCGTCATCCCGCTGCGCACGCGCACGGCCGGGCTGCGGCTCGTCCGCGTCGAGGACTCGCTGCGCCTGTGGAGCGGCACCCCCGACACCTTCACCGTGAGCCTGATCCTCGACGGGCGATCGGAGTGGCGCGCGCGCGGCCGCAGCCGCGTGACCGAGCCCGGCGGCGTGCGCTTCAAGGAGCCCGGCGAGCACTTCCGGACCGTCGCGCTCGCGGGCCCGTCGACCATGGCGATCCTGATGATCGACCCGCCGCAGCTCGGGCGTCTGCTCGGCGCCTCGCGGCACCGGCGACCGTTCCCGACCGCGCAGCTCGACGCCGACGCGGACGTGGTCGCGAGCGTCGTCGCGGCCTACCGGCGCTTCGAACGCGCGCTCGCCAGGGCCGCCTCCCGCCTCGCGCTCGAGACCGCGAGCGCCGAGATGACTGACGCGATCGCGCGCGCGCTCGACCGGGCGCGCGTCGAGCAGCGCGCGCGCCGAAGGCCCCGCGCGGCGCTGCGCCGCGTCCGCGAGCACCTCGACGCCCGCTTCGCCGAGCCCGTCTCGCTCGAGGAGCTCGCCGCGCTCGCCGAGCTGCACCACGCGACGCTGCTGCGCGCGTTCCGGGAGGAGTTCGGGCTCCCGCCGCACGCCTACCAGCTCGAGCGACGCGTCGAGGAGGCCCAGCGCCTGCTCTACGACGGGCTCGGCGGCGCCGAGGTCGCGACGCGCGTGGGCTTCTACGATCAGAGCCACCTGATCCGGCACTTCAAGCGGGTCGCCGGCGTCACGCCGCGGGAGTTCCTCCGCGTCGCGCCGGCGCGCGCGCCGTGAGCCCGCGCGGCCGCGCGTGACGGCGCGCCCCCGCGCGGCGCGTCCGTGGGAGGCCGGGCTCAAAACGTACAATCGCGCGACGCCGCGGCCCCCTAGGGTGTCTTGGTCGACGCGCGGGCGCGCGCGACCTTGAGCATGTCCGAAAGGACACACACCCACCGGAGCGACGCCACCATGTCCGAGCGCTTTGATCTGTTCATCTTCGGCTCGACCAGCACCTTCGCGCAGGCGCTGATCGAGCGCCACAAGCCCTGGTTCCAGGAGCACGCGCGGCGCCTGATCGTCACCCAGCGCGACGCCGAGTGCCCCGCGGTCTACCGCGACTTCGACGTCGTCTCGATCGCGCTCGACTGCAGCAACCCGGTGAGCTTCCGCGAGCGGGTCGACGCGATCGTCGCCGAGCACGCGAGCGACGCCCGGCGTCAGCACGTCATGCCGACCTACGGCAAATTCAACTGGGACTACGCCGACAAGGGCCCGGTGTTCCGGTTCTCCGACGACGGCCTGCAGATCAACCTCACGGCGCGCCTGCAGATCCTCGACGCGTTCCGCCGCTGCGCCGCGCGCACGAAGTTCCACCTGTTCGGCTCGCTGTTCTCGTGCTTCCCCTACACCGGCGACTACGCGCTGAGCATGTGGTACGTCAACCAGCTGCCGCGCAACGCCGAGTACCGCGACCTCGACCTCATCATCTATAACCTCGGCGGGATGAAGACGCGGTTCTGGGACCACGGCGCGGGCCCCAAGCGCAACCCCTTCCTCCACGACGAGCTGCCGACCGCGCGCGTGTTCGAGGCCGGCTTCATCCAGGACCGGCGCGGGGTCGTGAACTTCTACCCGTCGGTGATGTCGCGGGTCGCCTGCGCGCTGGGTCGCGCCGGCGTGCGCGTCCTGTGAGCCCGGCGCCCTGGGGTCGCCGCCGCCGCGAGTCTGCGCGTTCAGTCAGGTCGCACCCCGCCGCGCCCCGCGGTCACCGCGCGCCGTCAGGCGCCCGCAGAGCCGTGGTATGGAGCGAGGAGCGATGCTCGGCGCCTCCCCGCTGCCCAAGGCGAACGAAGAGATCCTGCTGCCGCAGGACGACGACCAGGCGTGGTTGCTCGGCGAGCTCGCGCGGCTGATCAAGCGCCAGGGCTTCGAGACGCTCGTCAACGCGCCGATGCTCGAGCCCACGCCGATGTTCTTCCCGGATCGCTGGGCCGGCGGCGAGCCGAGCATGCGCCGGCTCGCGCAGCGCCTGCTGCACTACGCCGGCCTCGGCGAGCTCACGGCCGTGGTGCACATCTTCGAGGAGAGCGACGAGCGCCGCGGCGAGGACGAGAACAAGCCGCAGGCGATCGCCGGCGAGACCATCGACGTGTGGTTCAGCGGCTTCGCCCGCGACGCGCAGGGGCGCCGGACCTGCCGCTTCGGCGTCGAGGGCGTCGCCATGCGCGACCCCGCGTCGCTCGTCGCGATCACGGCGCGCGCGGTCGCGGCGGCCTACCGCGCGCACCACGGGCTCAAGGTCCCAGACCGCGTCACCGAGGAGCGCCTCGTCGACGTGACGACCCACTACCTCGGCTTCGGCATCCTCACGACCGACGCCGCGCGCAAGCACGTCACGATCGCCGACGGCAGCTTCCGCTCGAAGCCCAAGCTGCTGCGCGTCGGCGTGCTCGGCCCCCACGCGATGGGCTTCCTGCTCGCCGCGCACGCGCACGCCCGCGGCCTCGACCGCAAGGGCCACCGACACATCGCGCGCCGCCTGCCCGACAACCAAGCCGCGTTCTTCCGCCGCGCGCTCGAGGTGCTCGCGCCCGAGGAGTCCGTGCGCGCGCGCCTCGGCGTGCCCGACATGGACGAGTGGCCAGACCCGATGTCGATGCGCAGCCTGATCCCCGAGATCGCGGCCGAGGACGGCGAGGACGAGAACGCGGTCGAGGAGCGCAAGGGCGTCGACAAGGGCGTGGTCGGCATGAACGCGGGCAAGCCGGTGTTCCGCGTCGAGCGGCGCGCGTCGCTGCGCGTCGCCAAGCTGCTCGCGCTGCCGGTGCTGATGGGCGGCGGCATGGTGGCCCGCGGCTTCCAGGGCGTCGACATCCCGATGTGGGCGATCATGGCCGCGTCGGCCGGCCTCGCGCTGCTCGGCCTCCTGATCGGCTGGATGCTCACCGACAGCCGCTGCTCCGAGCCGAAGTGCGGCGCCGAGCTCACGGCCGAGCACACGAGCTGCCCGCGCTGCGGCGGCGACATCGTCGGGGTCATCGACCACCCGAAAAAGCGCCTCGCGGCCGAGGAGGCGCTGCGGCTCGAGCAGGCCCCCAGCGCGGAGCCGCCCGCCCCCGACGCGCCGAAGCCAGCCGCCTGAGCGCGTCGCCGCGATCCGCTGCGGCGCGGCCTGGTACCATCGCCCGCGATGGCGATGCGAACCCGTGACGCGATCTGGTTGGGACTCGTGGTCGGCGCGCTCGCGGCCTGCCCCGCCTCGGTGGACGTCGAGGCGCCGCCCTCGTCCGCGCCGATCAGCGCGGCGAGCTCTCCCGCCTCGAGCCCCGACCCCGCGACGTCCTCGGCGCCCGCGTCTGCGGCCGAGCCGACCGAGCCGGTCGCGCAACGCGAGCGCTGGGGCCGCTGCACCCTGGCACCAGGCCCGCGCTGTCGCGCCCAGGGGCTGCCGTGGCTGCAGTCGAGCGCGCTCGACGGCGCCTCGCTCGCGACGCTCGCCTCGTGGAAGCCCGAGGAGGGGATCGCCGGCGTGCGCGTCGAGGGCGGCCGCCGCGTCGTCGTCCGCGACTGTCGGCTCCCGGGCGAGTACGTCGAGGTCCGTCACGGCGTCTCGGTGCGCCCGCCCGATCCGCTGGGCCCCGGCGCGCAGACGTCGACGGGCGCGTCGACGCGCGGCGCGCCTGAGCCCAGCCCGAGCCACGAGGACGTCGAGGCGGCCAAGCGCGCGTACATCCAGGGCCAGCAGGCCTTCGACGCCGGGCGCTACCGCGAGGCCTTCATGGCCTTCGAGGCAGCCTACGCGCACGCGCCGAAGTATCAGATCGCGCTCAACGCCGCCCACGCCATGGCGCTCGCGGCCGCGATGGGTGAGTCGTTCCCGACCGGCGCGTTCGAGCGCGCGCTCCGGCGCGTCGACGAGGTGCTCGAGAGCCGCGAGGCCGACGACCAGGCCCGGGCCTTCGCCACCCAGGTCCGCAGCGAGCTCGAGCCCTTCGCCCGGCGCACCCGCAGCGCACAACCCTCGCGCGACCCCGCGTCGATCACGAGCACGTGGGAGGGCACGTACTACCGCGGTCGGGTCGAGGGCGAGGGCGCCCCGCCGCGGGGCTGCGAGGCCGCCACCCACGCGCTCGTCGCGTTCGCGCGCTGGCGCGGCCCCGGGCCCGGGCAGGCGCCCGGCGTCGGCGTGACCGGGATCCTGGTGCCGCTCGCCTCGCTCGCGCAGCACCAAGGCAAGGTCGACGCGCTCGACGGCTGCTTCGGCGGCGTGCTGTACGAGTCGTGCGACGCGCCGGTGCTCCGCTGAGCGGGTTGCGAATGACGCTGCGAGACGACTGGTACGGGTACCGTCGCGCGCTCTCCCAGACCCGCGCGATGGAGCGGCTGCTGCGGCGCCACGGCGTCCGCCCCCCCGCCGCCTGGAGCCGACCGCACACCACCTGGCTCGCGGCGCGCCTCGACCGGCACGCCGCCGAGGCGAGGACGCGCGCGCTGAGGCGCGCGCTGCTCGAGTCGCTCGCCGCCGACATCCCGCGCGCGGCGAGCCGGGTCGACGACGAGCTCGCCCGACTGCTCGAGGGCGTGGTCCGCAGCGCCGAGGACCCGCGCGAGCTCGAGCTCGCGGCGACGCTGCTCGCCGGCGTGCTGCCCGAGCTCCCGATCGAGGTCGCGCCGACGTACCTGCGCTCGCTCGCCGCGCGCGACGAGCCGCGGGCCAACCGCGTCGCGCTCGCGCTGCTCTCGCGACCCGATCACCCGATGTGGCCCCACGCCTTCGAACACGTCGTGACGCGCTACCACGGCGGCGAGCTGCTCCCGCTGGTGCTCCCGCTGATCACCTCCGGCGCGCTCGAGCTCACCGCGCGCGTGCTCGAGCGGCTGCTGGCCTGGCGCGCCCGGCTCCCGCCCGCGCTGATCCGGCGCCTGCTCATCGACCCGCGCGCCGAGTTCCGGCGCCTCGCGCTCGGCCTCGCCCGAGAGATCGAGCTTCAATTCACCTGGCCGGAGGTGCTGCTGCTCGCGCTCGTCGACGATCGCGCGACCACCTCGCAGCTGGTCGAAGAGACCGATCACCGCGGCTTCCGCTGGGACGCCCCCGTGCCGCCCGAGGTGACCGTTCGGACATGCTCTCACGCGCACCGCGTCGCGTTCTCGATCACGATCACGCCCGGCCCGCTGCGCCGCGCGCTGATCGAGCTGCTGCGCGGCGGCCCCGGCCCTGAGGCCCCCGCGCTCGCCGAGCAGCTGCACCGCGCCGAGCTCGCGCACCAGCGCCACTTGCTCACGCGCGCGCTCCTCGCCCGCGACAACCCGCAGGCGCGAGCGCCTCGCACGCGGACGCCCTCGACCGAGCACGGGAAGTTCTACGAGAACAGCATCCGCGCGCTGCGCGAGCTCGCCGAGCGCTACGGGATCACGCTCGCCGAGCAGCCGCCGAGCGACGCCGGTTACCAGCGCGCGCGCCGGCTGCTGCTGCGCGCGCTGCCCCGCGTGATCGTGGCGTCCGCCGACGATCCGGCGCGCGAGCTCGCCGATCTCCTCGCGTACGAGGTGCGCGGCCCCGAGCGCGCGCTCGCGGGCGAGCTGCTGTACCTCGTGTACCGCAGCGTCCGCGGATACGCGGCCGAGAGCTGCCTCGTGATGCTCGTCCGCAACCAGCTCCCGCAGGCCACCGCGGCCATGCGCGGCGCGTTCGCGCGATCCGACGCGCTCGGGCTCGTCGCGCTACGCGAGGGCGAGATTCACCTGCCGCGCGCGCGCGTCGAGCCGCTCGCGCGCGCGCTCCTCGACCACGCGAACCCCGAGCTCCTGCGCGCCGCGCTGCTGGTGCTCGACCACTACGGGGCCCCCGTCGACGAGGATCGCCTGGTGCGCTTCGCCGCCCACGAGGATCGGCTCGTGCGCCGCTACACCGGCCGCATCGCCGCGCGCGTGAACCTCGTGATCCCCTGGCCCGACTCGCTGATCCCCGCGCTGCTCGGCGACCAGCCCTCGTCGCAGTTCCTGTACACCTACGCGCGCGTTCACGGCCTTGGGAGCGGCGCGCGCCTCCCCCTGGCGATCACCGCCGCGCCCTTCTCGGCCGAGCACGCCGCCGCCCTCGTGGTCCTCCGCGAGCGCTTCGACGTCCGTCAGGCGCTCACGCGACGCCTGCTTCAGCACCCGACGCCCGCCGTGCAGGCGCTCGGCGAGCAGCTCGCGCGCGCCGAGCTCGAGCACCGACGTCAGCTGCTGCTGCGCGCGCTCCTCCACCGCGCCGCCGCCGAGGCGGACGACGTCGTTACTTCTTCGCCGAAGCCTTCGCCGAAGCCTTCGCCGGAGCCTTCGCAGGCGTCCCCGAGCCGACCCGCTCGTTGATCCACGTCGCCAGCAGCTCGAGCACCTGCGGCGACATCGTCTGCTCGATCGTCGCGTACTCCATCGGCAGGCCCGTGTTCGCCTCCTGGAACAGGTGATTGAGCCCGGGCAGCCGCTTGATCGTCACGTCGCGGTTGCGCGCCTTCTTCAGCGCCTTCTCGATCTCGGGCAGGTTCTGCGCCGGGTCGACCTGCAGATCGAGCTCGCCGTTGAGCACGAGCACCGGCGCCTTGAGGGCGCGCAGCGCCGGGCGCGGGTCGTAGGTCAGGAAGTACCAGAACCACGGCTGCGTCACCTGCTTGACCGTGTCCTCCACGTGCTGCTTCGGATCCGCGACGCCCGCGGCCGCCAGCTCCTTCGCGTCCGCCTCGGCGATCGCCTGCTCGAGGTACGCGCGGATCTTCGGCCGCGCCTCCTCGGGCGTCTTCGACTCTGCGACGATCTTGAACACCGCCTCGTTGTCCTTCACCGAGCGCGCCACCGCGTCGCTCGGCGCCCCCGAGCGCTCGGCGATCAGCTTGCCCTGGTGCGTGACGACCTCGGCCCCGGTCACGCCCGTGCCCGCGAGCATGATGACGAACGCGACGTCCTGCGAGCGCGAGGCCGCGAGCGGGCCGACGACCGCGCCCTCGCTGTGGCCGATGAAGCCGATCTTCTTCGGGTCGATCTCGGGCTGCTGCTGCAGCCAGGCCAGGCCCGCGAGCGCGTCGCCGGCGAAGTCGTCGGTCGTCGACGCGGCCGTGTCCCCGCTCGACTTGCCCACGCCGCGGTCGTCGACCCGCAGGACCGCGACGCCCTCGCGCGTGAGCGCGTCGGCGAGCACCCAGAACGGCTTGTGCCCCATCAGCGCCTCGTCGCGGTCCTGCGCGCCCGAGCCCGAGATCAGCAGCGCGGCCGGGTGCGGACCTGGCCCCTCGGGCAGCGTCAGCGTGCCCGCGAGGTGAACGCCCGCGGGCGTGTCGTACTCGACCTCGCGGACCTCGTAGGGGAACGGCGGCTTCGGCTCCTGCGGGCGGTTCGGCGTGATCAGCGAGGCGTAGCGCCGCGCGTCGACCTCGTCCATCTCGCAGGGCAGGCGCGCGGGCCCCTGCGCGAGCTCGCACTCGACCGCGTAGTCCTCGTCGACCGTGCCGGTGAAGCGCGCCCCCACGCTCGCGAGCGTGAACGCGATCTTCCCGTCCCCCAGCGCGACGTCGCTGAGCTCGCCCTCGAGCAGCCCCTGCAGCGGGATCGAGAGCGCGCCCTTGTAGCCGTCCCCCTCGGGCGTGAATTTCACCGCGAAGCCGAGCACCTGCCCGTTGGGCAGCGCGACGCCGCCCTCCCACAGGTGCTCCCGGCGCTCGTGGACCGGCGCGCCCGCGCCCGCGCCCGCGCTCGCGGCGGCCCCTTCCTCGGGCGTGGTCGTCTCGGACGGCGGCGCCTTGCAGCCCGGGGCCGCGCACAGCGTGAGCCCGAGCGCCGCCGCGGCGGCCGTGTGGAGTCGCGTGAGGGGAACAAGCGAACCGCGCATGGGCATGGCGTACCACGACCGAGCGCCGATCGGACAACGCTCGGTCGACGTCTTCACTCGCGCCGAAAAAAGCCCGCCGCGCACGTGTCATCGGTGGTCAGCGCGCGCGCTCCTCCTCGCCTCGGGCGACATCGAGCTCACAGCGCAGGGCCGAACACCTCGATCCCGTTGTTCAAGGTCAGCACGAACAGCGCCCCGCGCTCGTCGAAGGCCATCGCCTCGATGTACTCGTTGTACAGGTGGACGGTCTCCACCGCGCGCGTCGGCAGGTGGATCAAGCGGATCGGCCGCTCGTACGCGTGACCCGTCACCGCCACGAGCTCGCCGGCGCTGTCGAGCGCGACCACTCCCGCGCCCTGGAAGAACGCGTGGTGAACCTCCGCCGTGTCGGGCCCGCGCGTCGGGCCGAACTCCAGCAAGTCGCCGCGCAGCCACGCGATCACCGAGCTGTCATGAGACATCGCGACGCTGCGCGGCGGCGTGGTGTTGCCGAGCCGGCGCTGAAACAGCTCGGTCCAGCGCCACATCTCGTCGCGGTAGCGCTCATGGGCCGGATCCCAGACCCGCTCGCCCTCCTCGGACATCCGCAGGTACATCCGGTCACGCCGCGCCGGGATGGGCGGCTGCAGAGCGCCCTGCTCGCGATCCCACAGCGCGACGCGATCACCGACGATCAGCGGGATCGAGCGCCCGTCGGGCGAGAAGCCGACCGTCGACTGCGCGCCTGGCAGGAGCTGCGGCGGGCGCTCGCCCTCGAGCTCGCAGAGGTAGGTCCCGAGCGGCATCGGCGGGGGCGGCGGATGCCGCGGATAGTCGCGCCGGGAGTGCACGAGCAGCGCGCGGCTGTCGGGCGCCAGCGCGATGTCCTCGTTGACGATCGAGAGCGGCGGGGGCTCGTCTCCCCTCCTGAATTCCCGCCGTCCGCACGGGACGTACAGGCGATGCACCAGCGCGCCGGTCGAGCTCTCGTACACGCCGAGGTGTTCCCGAGCGTGCGCGATCGCGACGCGCGAGCCGTCCGCGCCCACCGCGAGCGCGAGGATCGTGTCACGCGACTGAAACCGCCCGACGAGCCGCTGCGTCGCCGCGGCGCGCACGTACACCACCCCCTCGGTGTCGTACTCCGCGACGAAGCGCGCGCCGGGCCCGAGCACCCGCGTGAGCGCGCGGGCGTCGTCCCAGCGCGCGAGCCGTTCAGGCCGCCTCACCCCGCGCTCTCGCCCGCTACCCGCCCGACACCGTCTGAGTCACGAGCGCCGGGTCGGCGCTGATGTCGGCCTCGGTGAAGCGCACCGCTCGCCACTGCTTGGCCGCGTAGGCCTGCGTCTCGCGGCCGTAGTCCGGCGCGCCCGGATCTTCAGATTGCCCATAGGTCAGGATCGCCTTGGCGCGCGGGCCGTCGTCCGTGAACTCCATGGCCATGATGAAGCTCGAGCCGTAGGTGACCATGTAGCCGTCGCGCGTGAGGTCGGTCGACGGGTTGATGACCTCGGCGCGCTTCGGCTGCGGCTCGCTGCTGGTCTGCAGGACCGAGTCGAACACCTGGTTCATCACGCCCTCGGAGTGCGCCGCGCCGTGGATCGGGAAGCGCTCGCCGCCGAGCAGCAGCGTGTACTGGGTGTCGCGCAGCGTCGCGTCCACGGCGAGCTTCGCCTCCCCGAGCGAGCGCACCGACATCGCCAGGTGTCGCAGCACGTCGTCGGTCCCCTCCTCGGGCGCCGGCGCCAGCGTGTTCGGCGTGGCCACCGGCGCGTCCGGATCGAAGGCGACGCTGAACAGCGCGCCCTTGTCCTCGTGGTTCGCCTCCGAGTACGAGCCCATGAACTCGCGCCACACGAGCGCGCCCGGGCTGTCGAGGTCGGCGCGGCCGTCCCAGCCCGCGAGCGCGCCGCAGGCCGCGGCGATCGAGTAGGTCTCGTTGTCGAGCGCGACCACGTCCTCGCCCTGACAGCGCGCGATCACGTCGTCGAGCAGCAAGCCCGTGGCGATGCTCGTGTTGCCCAGCACCGCGTCGCCCAGCTCGTCGAGCGTGAACTTGCCGTCGGCGCCGGCGAACGCCGGGCCCGTGAGGATGTCGAGGTTGGTGCGCGAGCGGACGCTCTGCGGCACGCGCTCGAAGCCGTGGGTCGCCGGGTAGCCCTCGAGCGGCGCGGCCGGGTTCGTGAGCCAGTGGCTGTCGTTGGCGTTGAACACGAAGTCGGCGCGCGAGAGCTGCGGCAGGCGGTCGTGCGGGATCAGCCCGGGCTCGCGCGCGCCGGGCTCCTCGACCCACTCGTTGAGCGGGTCGCTGCCGTCGAGCAGCATCACGCCCGCCTCCTCGTACACGAGCCGCGGGATCCCGGCCTGCTTGATCGACTCGACCCAGCTCGCGACGGTCTCCGGGCGCAGGTTCGCGGTCGCCGACGCGTCGATGTACCAGGCCTGGCCCTGGTCGTCGGCGGACATCGTGTGCGCCCAGGGCATGCCCTTGGTGCTCGCCAGCGCGCCCTGGAACTCCTGCATGCTGCCCGCGCGGTTCATCTCGAGCACCATCGGGATCAGCTTGTCGTTGTTGAGGTTGGTGTCGCGGTAGGTCGCCGCGAGCGTCTCGTTCCAGCCGAAGCCGAGCACGTTGATCACCGGGCCGTAGTGCGTGCGGTACAGCGTGCGCGAGACCTCGGTCAGCGAGCCGTCGTCCTGCTTGACCGAGACCGTGTACGCCTGCGACGTCATCTCGCGGACCTCGTCGCCGTAGTAGTACTTGGTCGGCTCCCCCGGCACGAGGTTGAGCGAGTAGATCGTCAGGCGCTGCCCGGCCTGCGAGAAGGTGTGCGTCCACGCGACGTGCTCGTTGAAGCCCATGTTGATCCCGGGCACGCCGAGCAGGCCGGCGCCGTAGACGTTGAGCTCGCCGGGGATCGTGATGTGCGACTCCCAAAGGCGCAGCTCGCCGAACCACGGGAAGTGCGGGTTGACGAGCACCATCCCGCGCCCGCCCGCGGTCTTCTCCTTGCCGAGGCCCCAGCCGTTGCTGCCGAAGCCCGAGTTCTTGGCGACCCCGAGCTCGCGCAGCGGCTTGCCCGGCAGCTGATCGCCGGCGCCGGGCGGCGTCGCGGTGGCGATGAACTCGATCACCTGCGTGCTGCTCGCGACCATCCCGAGGGTCAGGTGGTAGGCGACCAGCTCGCGCGTCTCGATCGGCCGGATCCACTCGGCGCCGGCGCACCAGCCCTTGATCCCGCCCGGCCCGACCTCCTCGAGGTACGCGTTGTAGCCCGCGGCGTAGCCGTCGACGACCGCGCGCGTGTCCTCGTCGAGGCTCGCGAGCGCCGCGTCGGCGCGCCCCATGACGTCGATGACCTTGTGGCCGATGTCGCTGTTGACGTGCTTCTCGAGCGGGCCGGGGCCGTGGAAGCGCGCGCGCTCGCTGCGGACCTTCACGACCTGGTCGGCGAGCGTGCACGCGTGGTCGCGCGCGAACGCGTAGCCGAGCCCGAACGCGGCGTCGCCGTAGCTCTCGGCGGTGACGTGCGGCACGCCGTCGCCGGTCCAGCGGATGGTCGCGGTGTAGCGCCCGCTCTCGGCGTCCGTGGTCTCGCTGTCCGTCGACGACTCGCCCGTGGGGTCGGGCCAACCGTGCTGTCCTGAGAGGCAGCCGGTGAGCGCGACCGCGAGCCCGAGCAGCGAGAGGGTGGTGAGCGGGGCCCCGTGGCGCCTCGCGGCGCGCCGTGTCGTCGACATGGGCGAGAGGGTAACAGCGGCGCGCGCTCGTGACCATCGCCGCCGCCCGCCCAGGGCCGCCCGAGTCGCCCGCGCGGGAATTTTATTCCCGCCGTCGAGATCGCGGGCGCGGCTCGTGCGTAGTCCGGACACGTGACGACCTCCTCGCGCGCACCTCGGGCTGTCCTGCGAACCCTGAGCGTCGCCGCCGCGCTCGCGCTCTGCTCCGCGCTGCCGGCCGCCGACGCGAGCCCGCCGCGCGACAAGGAGAAGCGCCACAAGATGGCCGCGCCGGCGCCCGCGACCTCCGTCTACGACTTCGAGATGGACGCCGTCGACGGCGCGATGCTCAACCCGTACGCCGCGCCGTCGAGCGCGTCGATGGGGGCCACGCCCGGCGGCGCGCAGGACATCGGCTACGCCCGCGATCGCATCAAAGACGGCGAGGTCCCCCACCCCAACGCGTTCACCCCCGAGGGCCTGTTCAGCGAGCACGACCTCCCGCTCGGGCCCGGCGCGCACGCGCAGAAGTGCCAGCAGACGCTGTGCGTCGGCGGCGAGGCGATCGCGAGCTCGCTGCTCGTGCAGCCCGAGGTCGGCTACCTCGCGCAGCTCGGCTTCTCCTCCGGCCTCGACCCCAAGACCTGGAAGCGCGCGCCGCTGAACCTCGTCGTCGTCGTCGACCGCTCGGGCTCGATGTCCGGGCAGCCGCTCGAGCTGGTGCGCGCGAGCCTGCGCGAGGTCGTGCAGCGCCACCTGCGGCCCGGCGATCAGCTCGCGATCGTCGGCTATCACAGCGTCGCGCACGTCGTCCTGCCGTCGACGCCGATCCGCCAGCGCCGGGCGATCGACGCGGCGATCGAGCAGCTCGTCAGCGAGGGCGCGACGGCGCTCGAGGACGGCCTGCGGCTCGGCTTCAAGGTCGCGCGCGACTCGGCCCGCGGCTTTCAGGGCACCACCCGCGTGATGCTGTTCACCGACGAGCGCCCCAACGTCGGGCGCACCGACGCCGAGGGCTTCATGGCGATGGCGACCCGCGCGTCGCTGCAGGGCATCGGCCTGACGACCGTCGGCGTGTCGACGCAGTTCGGCGCCGAGCTGGCGCAGAAGGTCAGCAGCGTGCGCGGCGGCAACCTGTTCTTCTTCCCCGACGCCGCGAAGATGCAGGACAAGTTCCGCGACGCCTTCGACACCATGGTCACGGAGCTCGCCTACGACCTCAAGCTGACCGTTCGGCCATCTCCCGGCGTGAAGATCGCGGGCGTCTACGGCATCCCCGGCTCGGCGCTGCGCTGGCAGGGCGACGCGATCGAGCTCGACGTCGCGACGATCTTCCTCAGCCGCAAGAAGGGCGCGATCTACCTGGCCTTCGCGCCCGCCGGGAGCAGCAGCCTGCCGACGCGCCCGCTCGCGCTCGGCGCCTCGGTCGCGCACGTCGGCCTCGCCTACGAGGACACCGCGGGGCGCCAGCACCGGCAGGGCGTCGCGCTCGCCCAGGTCGCGCCCGAGCGCGCGGGCCTCGGGCTGCGCCGCGGCCGGCTGCTCGTCGACGAGGTCAGCGCGCTCAAGCGCGCGACCGAGCTGCACCACGAGAACAACGACCAGGAGGGCGCGTACCAGCTCGTGCACTCGCTCGCCTCGCGCATGCGGCACGTGCAGGACAGCGCCCTGCACGAGGAGCGCGACACGGTGCTCGAGCTCGAGCGCACGCTCGCGCGGCTCTCGGGGCACGCCGGCGAGCCCGGCCCGGCGAGCCCGGTCGTCGACCGCGTAAGCGGCCTCCCGCAGCGGCCCGCCGCGATCCAGGCGACCGGCGGGATCCAGCGCGACGCGGTGCGACGGATCCGGCGAAGCCGCGACCGCGTCCTCTACCAGCCGTAGCCCAGCCGTAGCCCAGCCGTAGCCCAGCCGTAGCCAGCCGTAGCCCCGCGCCGCTCGACTCGACCGCCGCGTGCTCACACGCCGCCGCGCGTGGGCCGACGTGACGCGCGCGCGATCGAGGGTCGCGGCGCCGCGCCGACCCGTCTGCATCCTTTTCCGGCGCCCGCGGCTCTCACTCCCCCGTGGATCCAGGCAGCCCGCGCGTCGGAGATCCCACACCGCGCGCTGCGGCCGCGATCTGCGCTAAACGCGATGGATTCGCGGGGGCGCGCGCCCTGGCCCAGGGCGACATCCGGGCGGGGGGCGTAGGCGATCGCGGACCGTCGACGGGGATGATCGCCCGGCTCGGCTCGCTCCAAAGCGCGCTGGACCGCGGCGTCGCGCGCCCTGATATCGGCGCGCGCGAGCGCGTGGTACCCCAGGGGTCACGGGCCGACCGTGATTTTTCCACATCGTCGGCCCTGGCGTGTGCGCCCGCGCGGAGCGACCCTCTGCGAGTCACACGCCGAGCCGCGTGCGCGCTCGCGTCCTTCACCCACGCCCGCACCCACGAACTGTCATGAAGCACCCGTTCTCCCTCGAGCAGCACGGCATCGCGGTCGAGACGATCGTCCGCAACGCCACCCCCGCCGCCCTCTACGAGGCCGCGCTCCGCAACGAGCACGGCTCCGCGATCACCTCGACCGGGGCGCTGGTGGCGATGTCTGGGAGCAAGACCGGGCGCAGCCCGGCGGACAAGCGCATCGTCGACGAGCCGTCCTCGCGCGACGAGGTCTGGTGGGGCCCCGTCAACGTCAAGCTCGACGAGCACACGTTCTTCATCAACCGCGAGCGCGCGATCGACTACCTCAACACGCGCGAGCTGCTGTACTGCGTCGACGGCTTCGCCGGCTGGGACCCGACGCACCGCATCAAGGTTCGGGTCATCTGCGCGCGGGCCTACCACGCGCTGTTCATGCACAACATGCTGATCCGCCCGACCGAGGAGGAGCTCGCGGAGTTCGGCGAGCCCGACTACGTGATCTTCAACGGCGGCGCGTTCCCGGCCAACCGCTACACCAGCGGCATGACCTCGACCACGAGCGTCGTGCTGCACTTCGATCGCCGGGAGTTCGTGATCCTCGGGACCGAGTACGCCGGCGAGATGAAGAAGGGCGTGTTCACGGTCATGAACTACCTCATGCCCAAGCGCGGGGTGCTCTCGATGCACTGCTCGGCGACCGCGGGGCGCGAGCGCGGCGACACCTCGATCCTCTTCGGCCTCTCGGGCACGGGCAAGACCACGCTCTCCGCCGACCCCAAGCGCCTGCTGATCGGCGACGACGAGCACTGCTGGGGCGACCAGGGCATCTTCAACATCGAGGGCGGCTGCTACGCGAAGATGATCGATCTGTCTGAAGAGGCAGAGCCGGACATCTGGCGCTCGATCCGCTTCGGCGCGATCCTCGAGAACGTCGTGTTCGACCCCGACACCCGGCGCGTCGACTACAGCGACACCTCGATCACCGAGAACACGCGCGGCTCCTACCCCATCGAGTACATCGAGACCGCCACGATCCCGTGCGTGGGCGAGCACCCGCGCAACGTGATCTTCTTGACCTGCGACGCCTTCGGCGTGCTCCCGCCGGTCTCCAGGCTCACGCCGTCGCAGGCGATGTACCACTTCATCAGCGGCTACACGGCCAAGGTCGCGGGCACCGAGATGGGCGTCGTCGAGCCCGAGGCGACCTTCTCGCCCTGCTTCGGCGGCCCCTTCCTGGTCTGGCACCCCGCCCGCTACGCCGAGCTGCTCGCCGCCCGCCTGCGCGAGCACGGCGCGGACACCTGGCTGGTCAACACCGGCTGGATCGGCGGCGCCTACGGCGTCGGCAGCCGCATCAAGCTCTCGTACACCCGCGCGATCGTCGACGCGATCCACTCCGGCGAGCTCGCGAAGGTCGAGACCGTCGAGGACCCGCGCTTCGGGCTCGCGATCCCCACGAGCTGCCCGGGCGTCCCCGCCGAGCTGCTCATCCCCCAGCGCGCGTGGCGTGACGCGGCGGCCTACGAGGCCACCGCGCGCACGCTCGCGCGGCTGTTTCACGAGAACTTCAAGCGTTACAGCGACGCGACCACCGAGGACGTCCGGAACGCCGGACCGCGAATGTAGGCACCGCCCGCGAAGGCACTCACAACCCGGAACACGCCATGTCGAACACCGCTACCCTGATCATCGACGGTAAAGAGATCACGCTGCCCATCACCACCGGCTCGGAGGGAGAGCGCGCCCTCGACATCGCGCGCCTGCGCGACGAGACCGGCCTGGTCACGCTGGACAGCGGCTACAAGAACACCGGCGCGACGATCAGCGCGATCACCTTCCTCGACGGCGAGCAGGGCGTGCTGCGCTACCGCGGCTACCCGATCGAGCAGCTCGCGGAGCGCTCGACCTTCGTCGAGACCAGCTACCTGCTGATCTACGGCAAGCTCCCCAGCCCCGCGGAGCTGAAGACCTTCTCGCACAACCTGACCTATCACAGCATGATCCACGAGGACATGCGCCACTTCTTCGACGGCTTCCCGTCGGCCGGTCACCCGATGGCGATGCTCGCGTCGATGGTCGGCTCGCTGTCCGCCTACTACCCCGACAGCCTCGACCCGAACCACGACCACGACATGCACATCGCGCGCCTGCTCTCGAAGGTGCGGACCATCGCCGCGTTCGGCTACAAGCGCCGCATCGGCCAGCCCATCGTCTACCCGAAGAACTCGCTCTCCTACTGCGCGAACTTCCTGCGGATGATGTTCTCGGTCCCGGCGGAGCCCTACGAGATCGACCCCGAGGTCGTCAAGGCGCTCAACATCCTGCTCATCCTGCACGCCGACCACGAGCAGAACTGCTCGACCTCGACCGTGCGCCTCGTGGGCTCGTCGAACGCGAGCCTCTACGCCTCGATCTCCGCGGGCATCTGCGCGCTCTGGGGCCCGCTGCACGGCGGCGCCAACCAGGCCGTGATGGGCATGCTGCGCGAGATCCAGGCCTCGGGCGGCAACTACAAGCAGTTCATGGCGGACGTGAAGGACAAGAAGAACAACACCCGCCTGATGGGCTTCGGGCACCGCGTCTACAAGAACTACGACCCGCGCGCCAAGATCCTCAAGCAGATGGCCGACAGCCTGCTGCCGCGCCTCGGCGTCGACGACCCGCTCCTCGACATCGCGCGCAACCTCGAGGAGATCGCGCTGCGCGACCCCTACTTCGTCGAGCGCAAGCTGTACCCCAACGTCGACTTCTACAGCGGCCTCATCTACAAGGCGATCAAGATCCCCGAGGACATGTTCACGGTGATGTTCGCGCTCGGCCGCATGCCCGGCTGGATCGCGCAGTGGCGCGAGATGATGCTCGACCCCAAGAAGGTGATCGGGCGCCCGCGCCAGATCTACACGGGCGAGACGGCGCGCGACTACGTGTCGATCGAGAAGCGCGGCTAGTCGCGCCGCGGCGGAGAGGCGCGTCGTGGGCCGTCGCCCGCGCGCGCCTCTCTCAATTTAACGCGCCCGCCGACGGTCGACGCCCCGTGCCTGGACGCCTGACGCCTACTTCGACGCGCCGAGCGTCGGCGTGCACGCCCGCGCCGACTCGTCGCCGCTCGCGATCTCCTCGAACCACGTCTCGTAGGAGGTCCGCGGGCCCGTGCCGGTGCCCTTGACGTACTCGTCGCGGCAGCGCGTGCGCACCTTGTAGCCGCCGCCCGTCTTCGGCGTGAGCTCGTAGACGCCCAGCGCCGGGCTGCCGGCGACGTGGTGGATCAGCGCCGCGCGCTGCCCGGGGAGCAGCGACGCGCTGACGCGCTGCAGCAGCTGCCGGAACTCGCTGCGGGTCATGAAGTGCTTCTCGGTCGCGTTGCTCAGGAACACCACGGGCACGCGATCGCCGGCCTCGGGCGCCGACAGCTCGAGCTCGTGCAGGGCCGCGAGCGCGAGCGTGATCCGCCGCAGCCCCTCGTCGCGCTGCCGCGACGAGAACGCGTCGAAGGTCGCGCGGCAGCGCTCGGCGAAGCCGGCGTGGCACAGCGACTCGAGCGACGCCTCGTGCTGCTCCTGCGGCTCGTGATAGGCGATCCAGTCGATGCGCAGCCCCGCGAGCGTCGCGTCCAGGCGCTCGCGCGCGAGCCCGCCGCCGCCCCAGGCCTCGAGCAGCTGCCAGTGGATCGCGTGGATCTGCCAGTCGAAGTCGATCATCGTCAGCTCGCGGCAGCCGAGCCGCTCGCTCATGAGGTAGGGCTGCACGACGCCGACCGCGTAGCAGTCGTAGCCGTCCTCGGCGGGGAACATGCGGCGCACGAGATCGAAGTCGCGGTGCGGCCGGCGATCGTTGAGGCGCACGTAGTTCCAGCAGCCCGCCATCAGGCTCCACTTCTCGCCCAGCTTGCGCCGCGCGAAGCGATCCGGCGGGTTGACGTAGGCCGCGACCGCGCCCTCGTCGAGCGCCTCGAGGCCGTGGAGGTAGCGACACAGCCCCGCCGAGCGCTCGCGCAGGAGCCCGAACAGCGGGCCGATCTCGCCCTGCTCGTAGACCTCGCGCTCGATCGGGACCAGCCGCTCGCGCATGTTCGGGCTGACCTTCAGCGTGATCTCGGGGCCGCGAGGGGCCGTCGCCGCGCCCGCGTCGCCCTCCGCCGGCCTCGACGCGTCGTCCTCGACCGCGTCGCCGTCGACCGCGTCGTCCTCGCCGCCGCGATCCGCGAGCTCGCGCTCCCCCGCGACCGGGGCTGCGGGACCCCCGGCGGGCGCCTCCACGCTGGCCTCGCGCGCCGCGTCCGCGTGGGCTCGACAGCCCGCGCTCACGAACAGCGCGGCGAGCAGGAGCGCCGTCGTCCGAGCCCCGCGCGTCACGGCACGTCCCTCGCGCAGCGGAAGCCGAAGTGGTGGAAGAACGGGTGATTGGCCGGGATGTGCACGCGTCGGTGGATCGTCGTCGCCTTGTCCGCAGGCCAGTACCACGAGCCGCCCCGGACGACGCGGTGCGGGTGCATCGGGCAGTCGTCGCGGCCCTCGCAGGGGCCCTTCGGGTTCACGCCGGCGCACGCCTTCCCGCACGCCTCATAGCTGCGCGAGTACCAGTCCGCGACCCACTCATAGGAATTTCCGGCCATGTCGTAGAGACCATACTGATTCGGCGGCCGCGAGCCGACCTCCCAGGGCCGCCCCTTCTCGGGGTGCTCGCCGGCCTTCGGCACGCCGCAGCTGCGCCCGCGCTCGTCCATGATGATCGCGTGCTCGCAGGTCGCCGTCTCGTCGCCCCACGGGTACAGGCGCCCGTCGACGCCGCGCGCGGCTTTCTCCCACTCGGCCTCGGTCGGCAGCCGCTTGCCCTGGACCTCGCAGTAGCGGCGCGCGTCGAACCAGCTGATCCCGTTGATCGGCTGCTGCGGCCGATCGAAGTCCTCGTACTTGGGGCCGGCGCGGTCGCACTTCCGCGCCGCCTCGCAGGCCTTGTACTCGGCGTACGTGACCTCGTTCTTGTCCATGTAGAAGGTCTGCAGCCAGATGGTGCTCTGCGGTCGCGTGTTCTCCGGGCCGTCGTCGCTGCCGCGGAGAAACGGCCCGCCGGGGATGCAGGCCATGCCGTCAGGCACCTCGCCGCACGGCTTCATCTCGCTGCCGTCCGGGGCGACCTTGGGCTGCTCGGGCTCGGGCGCGGGCTCCGGCGCGGACTTCGGCGCCGGCGCGGCCGCGGCCGCGAGCTCCGGCTCGGGCGCGACGACAGCCGGCGTCGACGCGACGACCTCTGCGGGCTGGTGCGCCGCAGCGGGCGTGGGGCTCGCCGGGTCCACGGCGGGCCGCGAGGGCGGCGAGGCGGAGCAGGCCACGAGCACGAGCGGCGCGAGGCGGACAGCCCCCCGCGCGGCGGCACGCGGACGCGGGCGATCCCCTGTGAAGCGTCGTTCCACGGTCATTGGAGACACCTGGACCCAAAAAGGGTGCACACATCCGACCACCCGCCGCGCCGCGCGTCAAGTCGCCCCCCTGCGCGTGCTACAAGCCCGCCCGTCATGCCGCCCACCGCCAGCTCCCAGAAAGTCGCCCTGATCACCGGCTGCCGCTCCGGCTTCGGCCTGCTCACCGCGCTCGACGCCGCCCGCGCGGGCTATCGCGTCTACGCCGGGCTCCGCGACGTGTCGACCGCCGACGATCTGCGCGCGCAGGCGGGGGAGCTGCCGATCACCCCGGTCCAGCTCGACGTCACCCGGGCGGAGGAACGCGAGGCGGTGGTCGCCGACATCCTCGCGCGCGAGGGGCGGATCGACGCGCTCGTCAACAACGCCGGCATCGCCATCGCCGGCTTCTGGGAGCAGTTCGACGAGGACGAGCTGCGCAGCATGTTCGAGGTCAACGTGTTCGCCGCCTGGGCGCTGACCAAGCTGTGCCTGCCGAACATGCGAGACCGTCGCGCCGGCGTGATCGTCAACGTGACCTCGATGGCCGGGCGCATGGCGACGCCGGGGCTCGGCATGTACGCGGGCAGCAAATTCGCGCTCGAGGGCATGAGCGAGGCGCTGCGGCACGAGCTGCGCTCGTTCGGCGTCCGCGTGGTGCTCGTCGAGCCCGGCCCCTACAAGACCGACATCTTCGCGCGCAACCGCCGGATGTGCCGCGCGTCGGCGAGCGAGCTGCCCGACGGACCCTACGCGCGGCTGCAGGCGAAGGTCACCGCGCTGTTCGACCGCATGGGCCACAAGATGGGCGACGCGCGCGAGGTCTCGCGGCTGATCGTGCGCCTGCTCGACGACCCGACCCCGCGCCTGCGCTACCCGCTGGGGCCCAACGTCCGCCCGCGCCTGCTGATCCGCAAGCTGCTGCCGTTCCGCCTCGAGGAGCGCGTGGTCGATCGCGTGCTCGGCTGAGCGCCGCACGGGCGCCCGCCGACGCGACGCCTGCTCGCGCGGCGCCTGCTACAATCACGCGGTGCGTCGCGTGTCGTGGATCGTCGCCGCGCTCGCGTGCTCCGCGTGCGCCGACCGGGTCACCGGGACAGGCGCGACGACCGACGCGCCCGCGACCAGCGACGCGCAGACCGCCGGCGACAGCGACGCCACGAGCGCCGGGCCGGCCACGAGCAGCTCGTCGGGCGCGACCGTCACGACGACCGCCGACGCCACGGATCCCGTCACGACGCAGACGGACGCGACCACCGACCCGACGAGCGACGCGACCACCGACGACGCGCCGGTCTGCGGCGACGCGCTCGTGGAGGCGCCCGAGCGCTGCGACGACGGGAACACCGTCGAGCACGACGGCTGCGACGCGACGTGCTCCTCGGACGCCGGCGCCGCGCTCTGGCTCGACCTCTACGAGGGGGCGGAGGGAGCCGCCGTCGACGCGAACGCGCTCACGCGCTCGCTCACCGGGGACATCATCGCCGCCGGCTACGAGCTCTCGCCCATCGAGCAGGTCGACACGATGCCCTACACCGGCTGGCTGCGCGCCTACTCGCCCGACGGCGCGCTGCTGTGGTCGACGATCCCCGACCTCTCGCCGTACAGCGATCAGCTCTACGCCGTCAAGACGGCGCCTGACGGCGACCTCGTGACCGCCGGCGTCGCCCACGACTCCACGTGCACCGACGGCTGCTACTACGGCCTGGTGTCGCGCTTCAGCCCCGACGGCGCGCTGCTGTGGTCCACCCTCGGCCCGATCGACGGCTACATGCACGACGTCGCGATCGGCGAGGACGGGAGCGTGTACGCGGTCGGCGATGACTGGAACGACTGGGTGCCGCCGCGGATGCAGCTCATGCGCCTGACCGGCGACGGCGCGCTGCTGTGGACCATGACGATCGTCCCGAGCGGCGCGCCGACGCACGGGCGCCTCAACGCCGCGGAGACCCGGGGCGACGGCGCGCTGATCGTCGCGGGCGCCCTCCAGCGCTACCAGCCCGACGAGGATCTCGACACCGACGGGTGGCTCGCCGCGTTGACGCCCGAGGGCGCGATCACGTGGGAGCGTCGGCTCGACGGCGGCCAGCAGGGTCACGACGTCATCAACGGGCTCGCGCTCGCGCCGGGCGGCGACATCGTGCTCACCGGCTACGCCGGCGTCGACGTGGAGCAGGTCATCGACGACGACGACATGCCCGCCCTCGAGCAGCGCGACGCGCTCTGGCTGGTCCGCGCGACCGCGGACGGCGAGCCGCTCTGGTCGACGACGCTCACCACGCTGCCCTCCTCGTCCGGGCAGCGCGTCGCGCTGCACCCCGAACACATCGTCGTCGCCGGCTCGAGCGCGACCGACGAGGAGAGCCAGCACCAGCTCGTGTACGCGAGCTTCTCGCACGACGGCGCGCTCGCCTGGTGGTCCGCGACCGATCACGCGCTCGCGTCGACGCGCGCGGTCCTGGTCGTCGACGACGGCGCCCCGGGCGGCGCGGTCTACCTCGCGGGCGCGTCCCCGGACTCCTGGGTCGGGCGCTTCGCGAGCGCGCCGTAGACCGAACGAGCGAGTCAGCCGAGCGCGACGTCGCTGCTGACCTCGCGCGCCAATCGGGCCGAGCGACCGCGACTCCTCCGGGCGCTCGCCCCGTCCACGCGCCCCGGAGGCGACGCGGTCGCCCAGCCCGACTCGGCTACAGACGCGCGCGCTCCTGGACCACGCTGAAGCCGCTGAGCTCGCCGCGCCGGTCGTAGGTCAGCTCGAACTCGACGTCGCCCCGGGTCAGGAACAGGCGCTCGAACTCCGGGCGCGAGAAGCCCGTACATGTCCGAGTGAACAGGCGATACATATCGCCGACGAGCGCCTCCCGACGCGCGCGCTCGAGCGCGCCGACGCGCACGCGCTCGGTCCGGGCCCCGGCCTGCGGCGTCGCCCGCGGACGCGGCGCGCGCGGCGACGCCAACGGCGTCGGGATCCGGACAGGACGATACGAGAACGCGGCGCCAGCGAGCATCGAGCTTCTCCCCGGGAGCCGCGTCACCCCGCGCGTCGCCCCCTGGAGAGGGAGTGTCCTCGTCGACGGAGCGCATCCCGAGCGCGGCGAATTAATCTTCGTCCGCGGCGAATTCCTCTTTGTCCGCGTCGCGCCACGCTCCTGGGGCGTCGACCCGCGCGCCCGCGTGACCGACCGCCGGCGCCGCTGGCTATACTGCGGAGGTTGACCGCCTCGCCCGCGATCCCCGGCGCGCCCGCGCAGCGCAAGCGCCGACACGTCTGGAGCGCGCCGCTGACGGCCGCGGGCGCGCGCCTCTCGATCCAGGAATTCGCGGGCTGGGTGCGCGAGGCCTGCCAGAGCCGGTTCCCGCGCGAGCGCGGCTTCAGCTGCCGCGCGATCACGCTCCCCCGCGAAGACGGCGGCGTGCGCCTCGAGATCCGCGGCGACCACCTCGCCGGCGTGATCCTCGTCGTGCCGGCCCAGGGCCGCGGCGGCTACCGCGAGCTCGACGGCGTCAGCGCCCAGGTGCGGATCATCGCCGAGGCGCTCGTCCCCGAGCCCGAACAGCGACCTGCCTCTTCAATCCTGTCCGACGCGCGATCGAGGCGCGCGCCGCTGGCGAGCCAGCAGCTCCACCGCGCCGGCGTGCTGTTCACCGCGGTCATGATCGAGCTCGCCGCCTGCGCGGCCGCCTGGTTCTTCCTGATGACGGCGCTCGCGTGGCTCGAGCTGCTGCCGCTGGAGACCGCGCTCTCGCTCGCCGCCCGCGCCGCGCTCTGGACCTGCCTCGGCCTCGCCGTGGGCGCGCCGCTGTGGGAGCGCGCGCTCGCCCGCCGCCGCCCGCTGCCCCCGGGGGCCCGGGCCGCCGGCGCGTGGGAGGGCGTAGTGCCGCGGCTCGAGCAGCTCTGCCGATCGCTGCGCGCCGATCGCCTCCCCGCGGTCGCCCGCGTCGCGCCCGCGCCCGCGCTCACGTGAAGCTGCGCGGGTCTCGCGGGCCCTCGGTCTTGATGACCTCGACGCCATGTCCCTCGAGGTAGCTGACCCCGTTCGCGCCCCCGTAGCCCCCGTCGACCACGATCACCCGCGTGATCCCGGCGTGGTGAATCAGCTTCGCGCACATCATGCACGGCTCGCCCGTGACGATGATCCACGCGTCCCGCGTCGCCACGCCGCTCGCCGCCGCGTTGCAGATCACGTTCATCTCCGCGTGGTGGCAGCCGATCTCCATCCGCGTGCCGCTCTCCACCTTCAGCTCGTCGCGCAGGCACACCTCGCCGCCGCACAGCGTGCCGCCGCCCCGCGGCCCGCCGTTGTAGCCGTCCATCAGGATGACGTTGCGGCCGGGATCCAGCAGCAGCGCGCCGAACTTCCGCCGGGGGCAGTTCGACGCCTTGGACAGCGCGAGGCACTGCTCGATGCGGATGCGCAGGTGCTTCTGCTTCACGGCGCGACCACTGTGCCCGAGCGGGCCGGCGCGCGCAAGCGCGCGGGCCTACGCGTCAATCGGGCGCCTGGAGCATCGACACCCCGTCGCGGTCCACCGTCATGAACCGTTCGAACTCCAGCGTGAACTCGAGGACCTGCCGCGCGGGCTCGCGGCCCGCGACCGCGAGCTCGAGCTCGAGCCGCACGGCCGCGCCCTCGAGCTCCGCGGGCGTGCGCGACGCGAGGGTCGGCATCAACCACAGCTCGCCCAGCAGCGCGCCGTCGTCGTCGGGCTCGAACCACACCGGGTACTCGCGGATCGACACCACCTCCTCGAGCGGCTCGCCGCGCGCGTCCGTCGTCGACAGGACCGCCGCGGCCCGCGGAGTCCGCGGGTCGCTCCAGTCGAACCGCTCCTCGGGCAGCTCGAAGCCCTCGCTGCGCAGCAGCAGCACGATCGAGTCCCGGTACATGAGGCACGCGCCCGGCGGGATGAACTCGACGCGCAGGGGACCGCCGGCGCGCAGCGGCGTGAACTCGTAGGGCCCCGCGTCGAAGTCGAAGTAGTCGTACGCCGCGGGCACGCCGAGCTCGAGGGGCGGCGGCGGCGCGACGGGCTCGAGGAGCGCGCCCGCGTCCGTGTCGGACGTCTCGCCCGCCTCGTCGTCCACGCACGCGCTCGCCAGCGCCGCCGCGCCGAGCAGCGCGCCGAGACGTCCGAGCCGCGAGCGCGCGCCCCCCCACATGACCCATCCACCATAACACGCCGCAGACGGCGAGCGCCGGGCTCCGCGAGGGCGCCCGGCGCTGCCGCCCGCGGGCGGGGCCCGCAGACACCTGTCCCGAGGGACTTCTACGTCTACTGGATGATGACGTCGTTGATCGCGGCGACGCGCGCGCCCGCCGGGTAGGCGTAGGACACGTACTGCGTGAACACCTGCGACTGGCTCGAGCCCCAGCCCCACACGGTCACGCCGAAGGGGTTGGCGCTCGACATCTCGTGGCGGCCGTTGGAGCAGTTGCCCTGATCCTGGAAGTTGCCGGTCACGAGCTGCACGCGCGTGTACTCCTGGTTGCCGATGGGCATCCAGCCGTCGAGGTTGCCGTAGCAGCCGAGGTTCACGTCCGCGAAGTTGTTGTTGTCGTCCGGGCTGCGCACGACGACGAGGCTGGTCTCCGGGTAGGTCGGGTCGGTGAACAGCACGTACTTCTCGAGGTACTGCTCGGACGGCACGATGTTGACCCACTCGGGGTCGCCCGCGCCGCCGTAGGACTGCCCGCCCGTCATGTACGCGGCCGCGTAGAACGGGTGATCCTCGTCCTGGCTGGCGACCTGGAACGGCCCGGTCGAGGTGAACTCGGCGACCTGGCCGAGGTCGAGCGAGTTCGGGGCGCCGGGCGGCTGGTTGGTCCACGTCAGCTGCGTGCCGTCGACCATGCCGACCAGGCGCCACGGCGGCGCCTCGTCCTGGTTGGTGCGGTTGCGGTAGCGCACCGCCGTGTAGTTGTTGCCGAGCGCGTTGACCGGCGGGATCTGCTGGTGCGCGCCGTCGCAGGCGTAGGCGTTGATCGGCACGTTGAGGCAGCTCGCGCCGCCGAACATGCCCATCGCCTTGTTCGCGGTCACGGGCGAGCCCGTCAGCTCCTGCGCCTGCTCGATCTGGATGGTGTCGCCGCGATCGAGGTTGTAGACGATCGGGTTGTTCGCCGGGCCGCCCTGGACCCCGTTGCCGCCCTGGACCGCGACCTTCGGGTTGAGCGTGACCTCGGTGCCGTCCTCGCGGGCCACGAACACGAGCAGCGGGTTGGCGGTCGCCGCCGCCTGGCTCTTGGTGTAGGCGTTGACCGCGACGTAGTTGTCGTCCCAGGTGCCCGTCGGCAGCAGCAGCGTGGCCGAGGTCGCCGCGACCGAGCCGCCGCCGTAGGGCAGCATCTGGTAGGCCGCGACCGGGAAGTCGGTGCGGATGTTGAAGGCCTCGCCGAGGCCCGTGCCGACGACCGCGGACTCGCCGTTGAAGCCGGCGAGGTTGTTGGGGCAGGCCGGCAGGTTGCCGTTGCCGCGCGAGAGGAACAGGATCGCGACCTCGCCCACGGGCAGCCCGGCGACGTTGTCGAGCGGGTCGTAGGTGATGTTCGCGCCCTGCCCGCTCGGGATGCGCGTGAAGCTCTCCACGTCGAGCAGGTTGCCGTTGTACTCGACCTCGAGGTGAACCGGCTGGTCCGAGGTGTTGGCGATGAACGCCGCGAAGCAGGCGCCCGAGCCCTCCGGGATCAGGCCGGTCTTGACCGACCAGAAGTCGCAGCCCTCGGAGCTCTGATCCTCGGCCGCCTGCGCGCACGGGTTGAGCACGCACTCGCCGAACTCACAGACCTCGGTGTCCGGGTCGCAGGTGTCGATGACCTCGCCGTCGCACAGCACCTCGTTGTTGTCGCCGCACTCCGGCACGCACATCGGCCCGGTCGTCGACGAGGTGGCCGTCGGGTCCGTCTCGCTCGGGTCGACCGCGGTCGTGCTCGGGTCGTCGGTGGTGGTGCCCGGATCCGTGGTCGGGCCGTTCGTCGTGTTGCTCCCGGCGGTGGTGCCCTCGGTCATCCCGTCAGAGCCGCCGGTGTTCATGCCGCTGGTCGTGTTCGACGTGTTCGTGGTGTTGGTGGTCCCCGCCGTCGTGTTGGTCTCGGTCCCCGACTCCGTGTTGGAGTCGCTCCCGCTCACGTCGGTGGTCGCCGAGTCGTCACCGCAGCCGGCGCTCACCAGGAGCGCTGCGGCGAAAATCCCCATGCTGATCTGTGTAGTATTCAAGTCCACACCCCCTTAGGGTTCAGTGCTACCACGCCGCGGCCTCCGCGTGGCAGGGTATAAGTCCTCAAGAACATGGCCCTAGAACCATTTTTTGACGGCCGCGCCCGCACGCGTGATGAACGCGATGCGCGCCAAGTGAGTCCGCGCACCTTAGCGCGAATTCTTCCCCGCGTCTGGGTGTGACGCGAGAGCGCACTGGGCTTGCCGGCTCGCCGCTCGTGCGCGATGCTCGTCGCCCCATGGCGAACGTCGTCTACGGAGTGTTTCCGTCCAACGAGGCGAGCGAGCCCGCGATCCACGAGCTCGTGAACCACACGCCGCCGTTCTCGGTGCAGACCTTCGAGAATCAGCCGATCGACGCCAATCACCTGCCCGAGGGCGCGACCGAATTCGGGCGCAACATCGTCCTCTCGACGATCTGGGGCGGCGTGCTCGGCGCGATCTTCGGCCTCGTCAGCACCGCGTTCTACGTGTTCCCCGGCTTCGGCCCCGTGCTCAATACGCTGTTCGGCGCGGCGTCGGGCGTCATCATCGCGTTCTACACCGTGATCATGGCGGGCACGCGCATCGCCAAGCAGCCGATTCTCGAGATCGAGCGGCAGCTCGGCGACGGTCCGATCCTGCTCGTGATCGAGACCGAGTCGCGCAAGGACGCGGACACGGTCGCCGAGTGCCTGGAGAAGCACGCGGCGGATCCGGTCGACTACTGCTGAGCCGCGCGCTCGTCGTCACCGGTCGCCCGGCTTGCTACGCTCCGCGCGTGCGCATCCACGCCGTTCGCTCCGCGCTCGCGCTCATGACCCTGTGCTCCGTCGCGGCCTGCGACGCGCCGCCCGAGCCCACGCCCGAGGTCGCTGAGTCCCGCGCTGCGCCCGAGCTCGCGCCCGAGCCCACGCCCGAGGCCACGCCCGAGGCCACGCATGAGGCCAAGACCGAGAGCGCCCCGAACAGCGAACACGAGCGCGCCAGCGACAAGCCGCCGATCTATGACGAGCACGCCGACAACACGGCGCTGGTCGAGCGCGCGCTCGCCCAGGCGAGCGCGGAGCGCAAGCGCGTGCTGCTCATGTTCGGCGGGAACTGGTGCGGCTGGTGCCACAAGCTGCACGAGCTGTTCGAGTCCGACGCGAGCATCCGCGAGGCGCTCGCCCGCGACTACGTGCTCGTGATGATCGACAGCCACCACGGCGAGACGATCGCCGCGCGCTTCGAGGTCCCGCTCGACGAGGGGGTCCCCTTCCTCACGGTGCTCGACGCCCAGGGCGGCGTGGTCACGCGGCAGGAGACCGGCTCGCTCGAGGACGGACCGCGACACGACCCCGCGAAGGTGCTCGCGTTCCTCCAGCAGCACGCGCCCGTGCCGGCGTGAAGCCGACGTCGCGTTGACACGGGCGCGCGCGCGACGGTAGTGAATCGCTGCACGCGCCGGCTGCGGGGCCGGTCGTAGGGGGGCGACGATTCAATCATGGCGGCCAAGCGCGCGCAGTGGGGTTCCAAGATCGGCTTCATCCTCGCCGCGGCGGGCTCGGCGGTCGGCCTCGGCAACATCTGGAAATTCCCCTACGTCACGGGGCAGAACGGCGGCGGCGCGTTCGTGCTGCTGTACCTGCTGGCGATCGCGCTCGTCGGCCTGCCGATCATGATGGGCGAGATCCTGATCGGGCGGATGGCCCAGACGTCCACCGTCACCGCGTTTCGAACGCTCGCGCCGCGCAGCGGCTGGCCGCTCGTCGGCTGGCTCGGCGTGATCGCGGGCATGATCATCCTGTCGTACTACAGCGTCGTCGCCGGCTGGTCGCTGCACTACATCTACCTCTCGCTCACGGGCGCGATCGGGGGCGCCGACCCCGAGGCGGTCAAGGGCCTGTTCGGGAGCATGTACGGCGACGTGACGCTCAACGTGTTCTGGCACGCGATGTTCATGATCGCGACCGCGGTCATCGTCATCGGCGGCGTGCAGCAGGGCGTCGAGCGGGCGGCGACGATCCTCATGCCGGCGCTGTTCTTGATGATGACCGGGATGCTGATCTACGCGATGACGCTGCCCGGCTTCGGCGAGGCGCTCGACTTCATCTTCGGCTTCCGCCTCGACCAGGTCACGGGCGCGACCGTGCTCGAGGCGCTCGGGCAGAGCTTCTTCACGCTCTCGCTGGGCATGGGCGCGATGCTGACCTACGGCAGCTACCTCTCGAAGCAGGACGACCTCGTGGGCTCGGCGATCTCGATCAGCGTGCTCGACACGAGCGTCGCGCTGATGGCCTCGCTGGTGCTGTTCCCGATCACCTTCACGCTCGGCATCGACCCCGCCGGCGGCCCCGGGCTCGTGTTCCAGAACATGCCCGCCGCGTTCGCGCAGCTGCCCGGCGGCGCCGCGCTCTCGACGGTGTTCTTCGTGCTCCTGAGCTTCGCCGCGCTCACCAGCAGCATCTCGCTGCTCGAGGTCGTGGCCGCGTACTTCATCGACGAGCGCGGCTGGACGCGGCGGCAGGCGGTCGTGGTCCTGGGGACCTTGATCTTCGCGCTCGGCGTGCCCTCGGCGCTCAGCGGCGGCACGGCGCTGTTCGGCGCGCGCTTCAGCGAGCTGACCACGCCGCTGTTCGGGCTCGTCGGCAAGGGCGGGATGAACTGGTTCGACACCTTCGACTACGTGGCCAGCAACCTGCTGCTGCCGCTCGGCGGGCTGGGCATCGCGCTGTTCAGCGCGTGGCGGATCGGCGAGCAGGCGCGCCGCGCCGAGATCGCGGCCGGCTCCACGCTCGGCGCGCTCGAGGGGCTGTACCTGACGTGGCTGCAGCTGCTGCGCTACCTCGTGCCGCTGGCGATCATCACGGTCATGCTCTACGCGCTCGGGATCTTCGAGCTGCTCGGGCTGATCTAGCCTCCGCGGGCGCGCGTCGACGCGCGCGCTCGGGCGCCTCCGCGCGCGAGCCCGCGCCGCGACCGGGCGCGTGGCCTTTGAGTCATAATCTAGCGCGCAGCTCGCCATGCCCGCGCTCCCACGCCGCCGCCGTCTCGCCCCGCTCGCGCTCGCGAGCCTGCTCGCGGCGTGCTTCGTCGACTCGATGGGCGCGACGGCGGGGACGACCTCCGACGCGACGACCGCGACGACGACGAACAACGCGACCGCGTCGAGCGCGACGCTCGCGACGACCTCCGCGACCACGGGCGGCGACGGCTCGAGCTCGACAGGCGACACGTCGGGCGCGCTCACCTCGTCCTCGACGGGCGAGACCGGGACGAGCGACGCGCTCACGGGCGGGCCCACGAGCACGACGGGCGACGCGACGACCGGGGACGCGAGCTGTGAGAACCTGACCTACATCTCGATCGAGGCGGTGAACGCCGAGTACGTCGGCGGCTGGAGCGTGTACGACAGCCCGACGCTGCTCAAGCCCGTACTCCGCTACCTCGCGGACAGCGAGGACTACATCCGCTTCACGCCCGAGATCCCCTGCGCGGACACCTGGTACGTCTGGCTGCACCTCTTCGACGACGGCGAGAAAGACGCGTTCTTCGTCACCGTCGACGGCTTCCCGCTGGCGCCGGCGCTGTTCGAGGGCGACTGCGGCCCGAACGACGCGACGTGGCGCTGGGCGCTGCTCAACTGGCGCGACGCCGACGACGGCGTCTGCGAGTTCACCGAGGACCCCTGGCTGCAGAGCTGGGACGTCGGCCCGCACGAGCTCGTGCTGCGCCACCACGACTGCGACGGCCTCGCCGCGCTGCTCATCACCAACGACCCGAACTACGCGCCCTGACTCAGCCGTGGACGCCGGTGCAGCCGCGCTCGTCGGGCCCGCACTTGAAGCGCACGTGGATGTGCTCCTCGTGTCCCGACTGGTGCTGGACGATCGCGGGCGCGTAGCGGCCCTCGGGGAATTGCAGCTCGCGCGCGAGCGACTCGGTCGACTCGCCCACGCGACGCGCGGCCTCGTACAGCTCGCTCTGGCGGCCGTAGTCGAGGAAGATCCGCTCGACGCGGTCGCTGTCGATCAGCGCGCGCACGAGGCCCCAGGTCGCGTCCCAGTCGCGCGCGCCGGGGCTCCCGGGCAGCGCGATGTCGACGTCGCGCCCGCTCTGGTGCGACTTGTGCGGGTAGAAGCGCCCGCCGTGCCGCTTGCTGATGTCGCCGATGACGACCGCGCCCTGGTAGCCGCTCTGCTTGCGGAAGCGGGCGACCGAGCGCTGCAGCGCGGTGATCGTGTGGGTCGAGCCCCAGGCGTTCGCGGGGTGCTTGCGCGTGTAGAGCTGCGGGTTCTCGGGCAGCTGGACCGCGTTGACGAGCCGGCCGCCGTTGGGACCGCCCACGCCCACGCCGCCCGCCGACACGGGGGCGAGCAGCGCCTCGAGCGGGCCGCTGTAGATGCGCGCGCGGATCCCCGGGGTCGGGCCCTCGGCGAGCACGAGCGGCGCGGCGCCGGCGAGCTGCAGCGAGCGCAGCGAGCCGTCCTCGAGCCGCAGGATCACGCGCTGGCGCCCGATCGCCTCGAGCGTGAGGCCGGGCCGCAGCTCGTCGCCGACGCGGTAGCCGTCGACGGTGTTGTGCTCGCGATCGAGGATCGACGCGGTCGAGGCCTCGGGGTCCTCGCTGCCCGACGCGTCGAGCGTCGCGAGCACTTGCAGCGGCAATGAATCTGTCCCATCGAGCACCTCGCCAAAGGACGCGGCGCCGTCGCGCGGGGCGAGCGACGCGACCGCGTCGTCCTCGCCGGCGAGCGGCTCGGCCAGCGCGGCGTCGATCGAGCTCTCGTCCTCGCCGTCCTCCTCGGCCAAGACCGCGACGCCGTCATCGGACGCGGCGGCCTCGGACGCGCGCAGGTACAGCTCGGCGAAGGCGTAGGTCACCGCGGCGCTGGCGAGGAAGGCCGAGCAGGAGCCCATCACGAACCAGCGCGCGAGGCTTCGCCACGACGAGGACTTCTTCCCCGAGGTCTTCCCCGAGGTCTTCCCCGAGGCCTTCCCCGAGGTCTTCCCCGAGGTCTTCCCCGAGGCCGACTTCTTGTCTCGGGCGTCGCGCGCGTCCGCGCGCTCTCCGTCACTCACGAGCATCAGGCAGGTCCGCGCCGTTCTCTTGCAATATGCGGGCCCCGTCCAGCGGCGCAACAAGGCCCGTTCAGGGCGGATCTCACGGGGGCGGCGAGGCGCCCGCTGTCAGCGCGACAACTCGATCAGACCTCGAGTGACAAGATGACAATTGCTCCGCGACGGCGCCGCGCTCATCCCGGCGCAGACCCCGACGCGCGCGCTGGCTCGCGCGCCGACGCGCGCGGGCGCGCGAGCTCGTGATCGCCGCCGTGCTCGCGACCGTGCTCGCGACCGTGCTCGCGGCCGTGCTCGTGCTCGCTATAGCCGCGGACCGCGATCACCGTCTGGACCGCGACGCCGGCCGACGACGCCGCCATGGCGACGAGCACGGGTCGCAGCTCGCTGCCGAACATGAACAGCAGCGTGGCGGCGATCGCCGGCACCTGCGGGATCGCGCACAGGATCATCAGTCGATCGAGCACCGCGCGCGCCGCTGCGGGGCACCGGCTGATCCACGGGATCGGCGGCGCGGCGACGGTCGGTCGCGTCGCCGACTCGGCGAGCACGCGCGGCAGCTGGCGACTCGCGAGCCGCCCGCCGAGGATCGCCGCGAGCGCCGTGAGGCCGACGAAGGCCCAGGCGATCAGGGTCAGCGTCGGGCGCAGGTACACGCGCATTCGCCCGAAGATCGGCGGCGCGACGGCGAGCCGAATCGCGGTCTCGATCCCGAGCGCGATCGGGGCCGAGATGATCACGAGCGCCGAGATCACCGCGATCCACCGGCGCCCGCGAGCGATCGACTCCTCGTCTGCGCGCACGGTCGCACTGTAGCAGCCCGGCGCACGCGGGGGGCGCGAGCGCCCCTGCTCGCCGCGCCCCCGCCTCCGCGCCCCGCCAGGCCCGGCGCACGCGCGCACACCGGTCGCACACGCGCGCAGGACGTGTGGACATGTCTATTGGGACACGGTCGTCGCGCGCGGCCAGGACTGCTGTAACATGGCTTTTGTTACACCTGCTGACGCCCGCGCACGACGACGCGCGCGGACGTCGTGACGGCCATGATGTCACCCGCCGCCGCCGCTCGCCGCCTCACGCTCCTGCTCACCGCCGCCGCGCTCGCGCAGGGCTGCCAGCGCGTCAACCCGGGCTGGGGCGACGACGACAGCGAGACCAGCTCCACCGGCGAGGACGGCAGCACGACGACGTCCCCGGGCACCACGACGACCGGGAGCGAGACGACCGGGAGCGAGACGACCACGAGCGCGACGGAGGCCTCGGGCTCGGACTCGGACAGCAGCGTCGGCACCAGCACCGGGCCCGCGCCGACGACGAGCTCGAGCACCGGCGCGCCGACCACCGGCGAGCCGCCGCCGCTCGACAGCGACGACGACGGCGTGCTCGACGAGGACGACAACTGCCCCGCCGAGCCCAACGCGCTGCAGGAGGATCTCGACGAGGACGGCCTCGGCGACGCCTGCGACGACGACCGCGACGGCGACGGGCTGCCGCGCCGCTGCGAGCTCGTGCCCGACTGGGACCTCGACCCCGACAAGCCGGGCGCCGCGGCCGAGGACGTCATCTACGTCAACGAGACCAGCAGCCTGCACCGCATGAAGATCGCGCCCCCCCACGCGCGCACGCAGATCGGGTCGTTCAAGGTCGCGGGCCAGCCGGTGCTGATCAACGACATCGCGCTCAACAGCTGCGGCGCGCTCGCGGCCGTCTCGAAGTCCTTCCTGTACGGCTGCGAGCCGCTGACCGCGACGTGCTGGTTCGTCGGCAACCTCGCGGGCGTCAGCGACCCGCAGGGCCTCAGCTTCGCGCCCGCGCCGCTATTCGGCGGCGTCGAGGATGACCCCGACGTGCTCATCGCGTCGAGCGGCGCGCAGCTGCTGACGCTGACCATCGACGGCGACGTCGTAAGCGGCGAGGTGTTCGCCGAGCTGCCCAACCTCTACCTCCACGCCGGCGACCTCGCGACGACGCCCGAGCTCGGCGTGCTCGCGGCGCTCAAGGGCGCGTTCCCGCCAGACCAGCTGGCGAGCTTCGACCCCCTCGATCTCGGCACGCTGACGCCGCGCTCGGACCTCGACTGGCACCTGTTCGTCGGCGGGCTCGCGGCCACGCCGGCGCGCCTGTTCGCCTTCGACCTCTACGGCGACATCATCGTGCTCGAGCCCAGCGGCGACGCGTACACGACGACGGTGATCGAGAGCGACAAGCAGTGGCTCGGCGCCGCCTCGCGGCCGTGAGCGCGCGCCGACGCGTCGCGTAACCCGAGGCGTCGCGCGACCCGACGCGCGCGCGGGCGGACGGCGTCCGCCCGCGCCGCCCGGCTACTGCGGCAGCGTGCACAGGGTCTTCGGGCCGACCCAGCTGATCATGTTGGACCAGAACACCTCGACCTCGGGGATCATCTGCCACTCCGAGTCGAAGCTGATCCACTCGTCGGAGAACACGATCGCCGCGCCCTCGCCGAGCTCGACCGCGGTGCCGAGCGAGTTGTTGGGCTCGCCGCCGGGGCGCACGAACACCTGGCCGGCGCCGTTGACCCGCCAACCGCCGTAGATCTGCACGGCCTCGGCGCCCATGGCGATCGGGTGATCCTGCCAGACCTCGGTCGGGTTGATGTAGATCGGCTGCGAGTACGAGAGGCCCGAGGCGGTCGCCAGCGAGTTCTGCTGGTTCACGTCGGTCTGGTTGTTCGCGTAGCCGGCCATCGTGATCATGCCGTGACCCTCCTGCAGCCAGGTCTGGAGGATCGCGGCCTCGGCCGGCGAGTACTGATGCGTCAGGCGGTCGACGATCAGGATGTCGTAGGCGTCGAGCTCAACGGCCGTGAGCTGGTGATTGGCCATGGTGCCGAAGCGCGTCGTCTCGGTGCCCTTGTCCGTCAGCCACTCCTCGAAGTTAGCCGCCGGGTTCGCGCCCTTGTTGCCGATAATGCCGATGCGGTAGCAGTCGCAGAAGCCGTCCTGGCCGACATCGAGATCGTCGACGATGCCGTTGCAGTCCTCGTCGAGGCCGTCGCACGCGACCTCGGCGTCGAGGCAGTTGTCGCCGTCGCCGTCACCGTCTCCGTCTCCGTCTCCGTCGCCGTCCCCGTCGCCGTCTCCGTCTCCGTCTCCGTCGCCGTCTCCGTCTCCGTCTCCGTCTCCGTCTCCGTCTCCGTCTCCGTCTCCGTCTCCGTCTCCGTCTCCGTCGCCGTCTCCGTCTCCGTCGCCGTCGCCGTCGCCGTCTCCGTCGCCCACGCCCTGCGTGGTGCTGTCACCCATCGAGTCGCTCGCGGACATCGAGACGCCCGAGTCGGTCGCGGAGTCGGTCCCGCCGTCCGGTCCGGCGCTGGTCGGCGAGCTGTCGCTCTCGCCCGTCGAGGCGTCCGACTCCGAGGCCGCGCTGGTCTCGCCCGTGGAGTCGCCGCAGGCGCCGAGCGCGAGGCCGACCGCGAGCGAGATCGCGGCGCCGAGGGGGACACGGGGGTGGCGCGCGCCCGCGCGCGCCGGGATAAGAGATGTCGTAAGGGACATGGCGCGAAGTATACGCGCGATGACGCGGGCGCGCCCCCGGGAAACCCCGCGCCCGCGGGCCGAATTTACATGTCTCTTTGGGCAGTCACGCGCGCGAGCGGCTCGCGCCCGCCAGGCGGCTCACAGGCGCACGGCCCAGATCGCGTTCGCCCGCGCGCTCACCCGCTCGTGGGCCGCGAGGAACTCGGGGCGCTCGCGCAGCCGGGCGAACAGCGGGTTGAGCTCGAGCCACTCGCGATCGACGAGCGTCGCGCTCGCGGCCCGGCCGATGAACTCGAGCGCGTCGCCGTCGTCCCCGCGCGCCGCGTTCGACTCCGCGAGGAGCTGCCACCAGACCGTCGCGATGCGCGGGTTCTGCACGCGCGCGCCGATGAGCTCGAGGATCTCGCCCTGGCAGCGATCGCCGCGCGCGTCGCGGGCCCACATGGCGAGCAGCGCCTGGATCGGGCGGTCGTCGTCCGCGGGCAGGCGCCGCAGGAAGTCGGTCGCGCGCTCGAGGCGGGGCGCGTCGCCCCACCACAGGCCGACGCGCGCGTCGAGCAGGTTGATGAACACCGGGTCGCCGCGGTTGGTCGCCTTGAAGCTCGCGAGCGTCGCGTCGTAGCCCTCGCGGTCGCCACGGAGCGCGCGCTCGCGGCACAGCTCGAAGTAGCCGACCGTGTTGCTGGGATCGAGCTCCATCGCCAGGCGGATGCGCTTGGCCCCCTCCCGCGAGCGCCCGGCCTCGCACTGCAGCCGCCCGAGGTAGCGCTGCGCCTCGGCGCTGGTCGGCGCGATCTGGAGCGTGCGCGCGAGGGCTCGCGCGGTCTCGCCGAAGTCGCCGACCTGCGCGGCGAAGCGCGCGAGCGCGTAGTGACTCTCGGCGAGGTCGGGGGCCTCCGCGAGCGCCCGATCGACGGCCGCGCGCGCGTCGGCCTCGTGGTTGACGCGGCCGTCGTTGTCCGGCGAGAACCACGCCTGCACGGCCGCGAACGCGCGGGCGGCGATCGCCGGCTTGAACTGCGGCGCGAGCTCGAGGCAGCGGTCGAGCAGCGCGAGCGGGTCCGCGCGCGCGCCGGCGCTCCACAGCGAGCGCAGCGCGCTGCGGGCCTGGAGGTACAGCTCGATCGCCTCCGCCGGCGCCTCGCCGCGGTGGACGATCGCCTGCAGCTCGACGCGCAGCGCCTCGGTGATGCGGTGGCCCATCGTGTCCTGCAGCTCGAAGATGTCCTCGAGACCGCCTTCAAACCGATCGCTCCACAGCTGGAAGCCGCTCGCGACGTCGAGCAGCCGCGCGGCGATCCGCAGGCGCGCGCCGGCCAGCTGCAGCGTCGCGTCGACGATCATGTCGACGCCGAGCTCGCCGCCGATCGCCCGCGGGTCTCGCTCGCCGCCGCGCGTGTCGGCGTAGCGCGCGGTCGCGCCGCTGCTCGTGACCCGCAGCCCGCGGGTCCGCGAGAGCAGGTCGATCAGCTCGTCGCACAGCGTCTCCGCGAGGTAGGCGCTCTCCGGCGCGCCGCGGTAGCGAAACGGCAGCACCGCGAGCGCGCGCTCGCCCGGGTCGAGCGCGGCCCACCGCGCCCCCGAGGCGCTCGACGACGACGTGGTCGTATGGCCATGTCGTTCGGGCTCGTCGGGCGACGAGAGCACGGTCGCGCCGGGGCCCGGCCGCGCGGCGCCGAGGCCCGTCAGCGCGTCGAGCACCGCGCGCGCGTCCGCGGGGCGCTCCTCGGGCTCGCGGGCGAGCAGCGCGAGGATCAGCAGCGCGAGCGGCTCGGGCAGCCCCGAGACGCGCGCGCGCGGATCGATCGGCGCGCGCTGCAGGCGGGCGATCGCCACCGCGATCGCGCTCTCGCCCTCGAAGGGGAGCGCGCCGGTCGCGAGCTCGTAGAGGATCATCCCGAGCGCGTAGAGGTCGGCGCGGTGATCGACCGGCAGCCCCGCGACCTGTTCGGGCGCCATGTAGGCGGGCGTGCCCATCATCGCGCCGGTCTGCAGCGACGCGCCCGCGCCGACGCCCCGCGCGATCCCGAAGTCGGTGATGACGACGCGCGCGCGCGCGTCCCCGGGCGCCTCGATCAGGATGTTCGCGGGCTTGAGGTCGCGGTGGATGACGCCGACGTCGTGGGCGGCGATCAGCCCGGCGCAGATCTCCGCGCACAGCCGCGCGGCCTCGCGCCACCCGACCCGCCCCTCACGCTCGAGCCGCGCCTGCAGGCTCTCGCCGCGGATGTACTCCATCGTCAGGAAGCGGACGCCGGCGTGCTCGCCGAGGTCATAGGTCCGCGCGACGTTGCGGTGCGTGACGCGTCGCGCGAGCCGGACCTCGCGACGGAAGCGCTCGACGAGCGTCGCGCCCATGCTCCCGCCGTCGCGCAGCAGCTTGAGCGCGATCTGCTCGTCGACCTCGCGATCGTGCGCGCGATAGACCGTGCCCATGCCGCCCTCGCCGAGCAGCGCCTCGAGCAGGTAACGGCCCGCGAACAGCCGTCCGGGCGTGATGAGCTCGCGCCCGCGCGCGGGCGCGTCCGTCGCCATCAGGGTCTTGTCGAGCTCGGGATCGGCCACCCATCCGGAAGTAACACAGCCGCCGCGCGATCGGCCATGCGCCCGGGCGCGGAAAGATCGACCGAGCGAGGGCGCAAGGGATCGGCGTGTCACCTCGCCCGACCTCTCGCCGAAGCGCCCGCGCGCCCGCGCCTCAACGCGCGTCGTGTCCCCGGGCGCGCGCCGGAACTCTCACGACGCGGCGTTGTCCGGTCGATCATATGGGCGCCGCACAGGATCGACGTGGACGCGCGCGGCACGGGCTCGCCTCGCTGCTCTGCTCACTCGCGCTGGCGGCCTGCGACGGTCACGAGCGCGCCGAGCCGCCCGCGGATCCCCAGCCGCGCGTCGACGTGGCGGCGCCGCTGCCCGAGCGCGCGACCGCTGCCGCGACCGAGAGCGAGACCCCGCCCGCCACGCCGAGCGCGACGCCCCCCGCGTCCCCAAAGCCCGCGCCGCCGGCGGATCCCCAGCCTCGCTGGGCGCGCGCGGGGCAGTGCGACGCGCCCCCGCTGGCGCTGACCACCAGCGACGGCGCCGGCCTGAAGCTGACGAGCCTGCAGGCGCGCGCCGTGATCCAGGGGCCGCTCGCGTTCACCGAGCTGCAGCTCGAGTTCGAGAACCCGGCCGCGCGCGTGCTCGAGGGGCGCTTCGAGATCACGCTGCCGGACCGCGCGGCGGTCAGCCGCCTGGCGATGGAGCTCGACGGCCGCTGGCAGGAGGGCGAGGTCGTGGAGCGGCAGGCCGCGCGCGTCGCCTACGAGGACTTCCTCCACCGCGCCCAGGATCCGGCGCTGCTCGAGCAGGGCGCCGGCAACAAGGTCTCGGCGCGCGTGTTCCCGATCCCCGCGCGCGGGCGCAAGCGGCTGATCGTCTCGTACTCCGAGGAGCTGCCCGAGCTCGATCAGCCCTGGCGCCTCGCGCTCTGCGGGCTCCCGCAGCTGGGCGCGCTCGACGTCGACGTGTGGCTCGAGGGACAGGCGACCGGGGACGCGCCGCGCGACGGCGAGCGCCGCCAGCACGTCGCCGTGCACGAGCTCGCGCTCGCGCCCGATCGCGACCTCGAGGTGTCGCGCGGGGCCGCCGGCGCGATCGCGGGGCTGCGCAGCGGCGAGCTCGTCGTCGCCCGCGTCACGCCCGCGCTCGAGCTGCCCTCGCGACCGCTGCGCGCGCTGACCGTGCTGCTCGACACGAGCGCCTCGCGGGCGCTCGACCAGGACGGCCAGCTCGCGCGCCTGCGGACGCTGCTGGAGCGGCTGAGCGAGGCGACGGGCGGGCAGCTCGAGCTGCGCGTGCTCGCCTTCGACCAGGACGCTCACGAGATCTACCGCGGCGTCGCCTCGGGCTTCGGCGAGGCCCAGCTCGCGCAGCTGCGCGCGCGCGGGGCCATGGGCGCCTCGAACCTCGAGCGCGCCTTGGGCCAGCTGGCGACGTCGGGCGGCCTGCACCCGCGCCTGCTGCTCGTCAGCGACGGCGTGCTCACGGCCGGCGAGACCGAGGCAGGGCCCCTGCGCGAGCGCCTGGCCGCGCTCGCCGAGCTCGGGCTCGAGCGCGTGGACGCGCTCGTCGACGGCGCGGACTCGAGCCGCGCGCTGCTCGAGTCCCTGACGACCGCCGGCCTCGCCGAGGACGGCGTGCTGATCGACGCGCGCATGGACCCGGCGGAGCAGGTGCAGCGGCTCGCCCGGGGCACGCGCTCCGGGATCGCGGTCGACATCCCGGGCGCGCGCTGGAGCTGGCCGAAGACGCTGGACGGCGTGCAGCCCGGCGACTCGCGGCTCGTCTACGCGGCGATCTCGGAGGAGCACGCCGAGGATCCCACGATCACGCTCGCGCTCACCGGCGCCGCGGCGGAGCGCGTCGAGCTGCCGCTCGTCGAGGTCGAGGCGCCGCTCGTGCGACGCGCCCACGCCCGCGCCCGCGTCGCCGCGCTCGAGCTCGAGCTCGAGCGCGAGGAGGACGAGGCGGCCCGCAGCGCGCTCGCGGACGAGATCGTCGCGCTCTCGACCTCGCGCCGCGTGCTGAGCAAGCGGACCGCGCTGCTCGTGCTCGAGACCGAGGCCGATTACCGGCGCTTCGGCATCGCCCGCGACGCGCTCGTCGACATCCTCGCCGTCGGCGAGCGCGGCCTCGAGCTGCGCGGGCGCGGGGGCACGACGCCGGTGGTGCTGCGCGATCGTCCGCGCGCGCGCAGGCCCGCGGCGCCCGACGTCTCGCCCGCCGGCGCCGTCGACCCCGGGCTCCAGGGCGACGCCGTGGGCGTCGCGGGCGGGATCCCGGGCGGAGTCGTCGGCGGGGTCGTCGGCGGCGTCCTGGGGGGCGTCGCCAGCAGCCCGCACATCAGCTCCAGCGAGGGCTACGGGCGCGGGGCCGGCAGCGGCGTCTCCGTCCGCCGCGCGGCCGCCCAGGTCGTGGAGCGCCGCGAGCTCGCCTACGAGGACGCCAATACGATCAACGGCGAGGCGCTGGCGACCGCGGCCCCCAGCAGCGCCGCAGCCAACCCCGCGCCCGCCAGCGGCGCCGCGGAGGAGTCACCCCCCGTGCGCGCGCGTCAGGAGCCATCACGGGCGCGAGCGCGACGGGAGCCGCCGAAGAAGCCGCGACCCAAGCCCAACGCGTGGACCGGCGAGTTCGCGGTGATCAAGCGCCTGCTGCGACAGGGCCGCGTCGACGAGGCCGTCGCGAGCGCGAGAGCCTGGCGGAAGAGACAGCCCGGTGACGTGCTCGCGCTGACGATCCTCGGCGAGGCGCTCGCGCGCGCGGGCGAGCGCGAGGAGGCGGCCCGCGCCTACGGCTCGCTCATCGACCTCTACCCGACCCGCGCGGACATCCGGCGCATGGCCGGCGAGCGCCTCGAGACCCTCGAGGGTGACGGCCTGGGGCTCGCCATCGACACCTACGCGCGCGCCGTGGAGCAGCGCGCCGATCACCCCTCGAGCCACCGCCTGCACGCGTGGGCGCTGGCCCGCGCGGGCCGCCACGAGGAGGCCTTCGCGGCGATCGAGCGCGCGATGGATCAGGACTACCCCGAGGAGCGCTTCCCGGGGCTGCAGCGGATCCTGCGGGAGGACCTCGGCATCCTCGGCGCCGCCTGGCTCGCGCGCGCTCCAGCGCGCGAGCCCGAGATCCAGGCGCGCGTGCGGGCCCGCTACACGCGGATCAACCACCGCCCCTCGACGCGCTTCATGCTCAGCTGGGAGTCGGACGCCAACGACGTCGACCTCCACGTCTGGGACAAGCACGACAACCACGCCTACTTCTCCGAGCTCGCGCTGGCCTCGGGCGGGGCGCTGATCGCCGACGTGACCACCGGCTACGGCCCCGAGTGCTTCACGATGTACGGGCGCCGCTCCGCCTACCCCTACCGCTTGATGGTGCACTACTACCGGCGCGGTCCCATGGGCTACGGCATGGGCACCGTGCAGATCGTCCAGCACGACGGCGCCGGCGAGCTGCGCTTCGACGCGCGGCCCTTCGTGATCATGCGCGACGACGCGTGGGCGGAGCTCGTCACGCTGCGCCACCCGCTGCCCGCGGCGTCGCCCCCCGGCGCGCCGTGAGCCGCGCGGCTCACCACAGCACGTCGAGCTCGTGACACGCGAGCTGCACCGCGCCCAGGCCGCTGACCGACAGCCCGATGATCAAGCCGGTCGCCACGCCGACGTCGCACTCCTGCGGCCCGAAGCTCAGGTCGTTGTTGCCGAAGCCGACGGGCGCCGTCTCGACGGGCGCGCCAAGCTCGATCGCGAAGCCGTCTGGGTCCTCGACGAGCTGCAGCGGCGCGCAGGCGACGAGCAGCTTCTTGAACAGGAAGCTGTCGCGACGGCCGCTGAAGCTCGTGATCGCGTGGCCCACGGGACACGCGGCGGACCCGAGCGACGGGCCGCCGAAGCCGATCGGGGTCCCCTTCACCGGCTCGCCCGTGGTCACGATCCAGCCGTCGTCCGCCGGCTCGATCAGCGCGGGCGCGCAGTAGGGCGTGACCTGGGTGAACAGGTTGCCGAGCGGGAACACGTCCTGACCGTGGACCTCGATGGCCGCGAGCACCTCGTCCTCGCCGCACTCGCCGAGCTTGTCCTGCAGGAGGTTGTCGCCCTCCTTCGGCGTCTCGCCCTCGTCGCCGTACAGCACCCCGAACGGCGGGAAGTGGCACAGGTCGGTGCACTGGTTGTTGTTGACCGCGTCGCCGTCGTCGCAGTCCTCGCCGTTGATCGCCTGCGGGAAGCCGTCGCCGCACGCCGCGAGCTCGCAGCTCGCCGTGCACGCGTCGAGCTCGTCGTCGTTGCCGTCGTCGCAGGCCTCGCCGTTGATCGCCTGCGCGAAGCCGTCGCCGCACGCCGCGGGCGCGCAGCTCGCCGTGCACGCGTCGAGGTCGTCGGCGTTGCCGTCGTCGCAGAGCTCGCCGTTGTCGGGCTGGGTGTAGCCGTCGCCGCACGCCGCGAGCGTGCACGCGCTCGTGCACGCGTCGAGCTCATCGTCGTTGCCGTCGTCGCAGGCCTCGCCGGGGTCGAGCTGCCCGTCGCCGCAGGTCTCGAGCGCGCAGCTGGCGTCGCAGCCGTCGCCGTCCTCTTGGTTGCCGTCGTCGCAGCCCTCGCCGAGGTCGAGCTCGCCGTCGCCGCAGACCGCCGCGCCGCTCGTCGACGTCGACGCCCCCGCGCTCGAGCTCGCGTCCGCGCCGGTCGAGCTCTCGTCGTCGCCCCCGGTCTCGCTGCTCACGCCCTCCTCCGGCGGCGCCCAGTCGCTGTTGAGCGCCACGCACGAGCCCTGGGCGCCGAGGAGCGCGGCGAGGGCCAGCGCCCGCCTGGGGCCGCGCGTGCGTGGGAGGGGCGCCATCGTCAATCGTCCTGGTCCAGCGGCGAGGTTCTCGCCGTCGCCGTCGCCGAGTCGCGCCGCCGCTGCTTCAGTGTATCCGCCCGCCCGCGCACGCGGGCCCGCGCGGGGGACCGAATTCGCGTCACCCCCTGACGCGATCCCGAACACCTGACTGTAACGACATGTAATACGGCGTCGCGCCGCGCGTCACCGTCGACAGGCCGCGCGCTCCGCCGGCGCGCCGTCCGGCCGCTCGCGCGCGCGCATCGCCTCGCGCGTCGGCGTGCACGGCATGTCGTCGAAGAACAGCAGCGCGTTGGTCACCCAGGCGAAGTCGTGCTGGTTCTGGTGGCGGTGCAGCGGGTTCCACGAGTAGAGGATCACGCGGCCGCGCCCGACCGGGACGTCGATCGCGGCCGGCTTGCGCTGCAGCGCCTTGGGCTTCTCGACGTGGCCCGAGCGGACGAAGGGCGGCCGCTCGCCGGCCGGCGCCGACCCGCCCTGCTCCGCGGGCGCGGCGTCCTGCTCCGCGGGCGCGACGTCCTGCTTCGCCGGCGCGACGTCCTGCTTCGCCGGCGCGACGTCCCCGGCGTCGGGGCCCGCGAGCGCGACGTCGCCCTCGCGGTCCCGCTCGCGCTCGAGCTCGTCGAAGGTCTTGTCGCCGAATTGCGCGATCACGTGCCCGCGGTCGTACTCGCGCAGGTCGTACACCGGCAGGTTGCCGCGGAACACCCAGTCGAGCTCGGGGTAGCCCCACGCGAGCGGGTGCTCGGGGCGCAGCACCTTCGTCGTCACGTGCGAGCCCGGCGAGCCGCCGGGCCTGCTCGTAGAGACAGGACGCGCGAGGCCGCCCTCGCTCGCCAGCGCGCCGCCCGAACCGAGGCCGAGCAGCACGCCGCCGCCGGTGACGAAGCGCTCGAGCGCGCCGAGGCCCTCGTAGCCCATGCCGCCGGTGATGTCCGGGGACGAGTCGATCACGCCGTGCGACGGGTAGGCGTCGGTCTTGGTGTACTCGAGCGGGCCCCAGCGCGTGTCGATCCCGTGCACGATGTCCCGAAGGGACATGCCGCCCTGGCTGGGCACCAGGATCACGTCGAAGCGCTCGCCGAGGCCGCCGGCGCGCAGGTCGTCCTTGTCGATCAGCGTGTAGGGCACCCCGAGGCGCTCGAGGGTGTAGCGCGCCCAGCCCGAGTCCTGCGTGTATCGCCAGGTGTGAAACAGCGCGACGCGCGGGCGGTTGACCTCGAGCAGCGCGCGCGCCGGCGGGCGCCCCGAGAGCGCCGCTGCGTCGAGGTGCAGCGGGCCCGCGACGTCCGCGAGCGCGTCGCGATCTATGCCCGAGATCACGAGCGAGCCGGGCGGGTGCTGCTCCCAGCGCTCGCGCAGCGCCTGGACCCGCGCCCCCGCCGGCAGCCCCCAGACCAGGGACGCGAGCGCCGCCTGGCCGCGGTGGTCGATGACCCAAGATGACCCTTGGGCCACCTCTCCGGGGAGCGCCGGCACGCCCGGGAGCGGCCGGACCGGCAGCTCGAGCGCCGCCGGGCTCGCGAGCGCGCGCAGCTCGACGCCCAGCATGTAGTCGAGGCTCCAGGCCACGTCGTCGTAGGGGGTGTGCTGGGCGCTCTTCGGGAACGCCTGCGCGAGCAGCAGCGTGCGCGCGAGGTTCGAGTAGGGCTGATCCATGCGCACGAGCAGGTCGCCCGCCGCGACCTCGATCGCCGCGCCGCCGGGCTCCTCGAGCGCGCGCGCCTCGGTCAGCTCGTGGACCTCGACGCGGTGACGCGAGAGCAGCGCGAGCAGCTCGTGCAGCGCGCCGCGATCGCGCTGCGCGGCGGGGATCCAGAACGCGCGCGGCGTGCCCTCGCGCCCGCGCGCGACCGCGTTGCGGTGCTTTCGCCAGAAGTCGAGCAGCAGCTGATCGCCGTGGCGCGCGGTCAGCTGCAGCGACGCGAGCACGGCGGTCTGCATGTAATTGGTGTTGTTGCGCAGGCTCCAGGTGACCTTCTTGTCCGGCGGCCACGGCCGGTACCACTGCCGCGAGTTGAGCCGTTGATCGGCGAACTCGGCCCGCGAGAGGTCGCGCTCGAAGGTCCCGGGGTGGCTGTTGCCGAAGGTCTCGTAGAACCGGCCGACGCCGTGGTGGTTGGTCGAGACCCACAGCAGGTAGCCGGGGTACCAGCCGGTGTAAAAACCCCAGGTCCACACGCCCTGGAGCCCGAGCGCGCTCGCCTGGGCCAGGTCGTGGCTCGCGAACAGCTGCCACTGCGCCACGGTGATCGGGTCGATCGCGCTGTTGTAGGGCCCGGTCCCGGTCGAGACGTAGAGCAGCGGGACCGACTCGTGGAGGTCGAGCGTGACCACCGGGAGGTACTCGTGGAAGGTCTCGATGTAGTTGCGCGTCAGCGGCTGCGTCGCCTGCAGCCCGTCGCGGTTGTTGTCGTGCGCCGTGTAGTCCCCCCAGTACGGGGCCATGCGCGGCGGCGCGTCCTCGAGCTCCGTCACGCCCTGCAGGTGCCGCTTCCACCAGTCGACCATGCGCGCGCGCCCGTCCATCTCGAGCACGGGCGTGATCATCACGACCACGTTGTCGCGGATCTCCCGGATGTGATCCTGCTCGCTGACCGCGAGCCGGTACGCGAGCTCCATCACCATCTCGGGCGGGCCGGTCTCTGGCGAGTGCAGGCCGGCGGTCATCCAGAACATCGGCGGCGTGCCCTGGGCGATCGCGGTCGCGCGCGCCTCGTCGGTCGCGCGCGGGTCGGCCAGCTCGTGGTTGCGCGCCTTGATCGACGCGAGCGCCCGCAGGTGCCTCTTCGAACCGATGACCGCGACGAGCATCTCGCGCCCGCCGTGCGAGCGCCCCATCGAGAACACCTCGACCCGCGGGCTGCGGCGCGCGAGCTCGCGGAAGTACTCGTTGATGGTCTCGGGCGCCGTGAGGTGGTCGGGCGCGCCGATCGGGTAGCCGAGGAACTGCAGCGGCGAGGGCACCGCGCGCGACGTCGGCAGGTGATCGACCCAGGCGGTCAGGTAGCGCGGCTCGGTGGTCGCGGCCGCGATCGCCTCGCCGTAGGCGACGTCGAGCGTGTCGCGCCCGCGCCGGTCGGCCCGCGGACCCGCGAGCGCGGCGCAGCTCGTCGCGCCGCACAACAGCGCGAGCGTCAGGGCGCGCAGCCGCGCGCGACCGCGCGGTGAGCGATGGAGGCCGGATCGTCGCGTCGTCCGCTCGGGCATGCGCCCATGTTCAGACGCGCGACGATCCCCGGTCAAGCCGCGTGTTTGTATACGCAGCGACCGCGCGGCTCAGCGGATCCAGATCGTGCCGGGGACCTGGTAGATGTTCGCGCCCGCCGCGAAGCCGCACGCGGTCGCCCAGGGCGAGTCCTGCCCGTTCGGGATGTCGCAGGCCGCGGTGTAGTAGGCCTGCGCGCCGAAGCCGGCCGCGTCGTTGAGCGTGTTGATGTTGTTCTCGTTGTTGAGCACGAGCCCGAAGCGCACGCGCGCGTCGTAGCAGGAGATGTCGTCGTCGATGTTGACGCCGACCTCGACGTACTGCGGGTTCGGCACCGACGCCTGCGCGAGCGTGCGCCCCTGGATCGTCAGCCACTCGAGCTTCTCGGCCTGGGTCTCGTTGAAGTACAGCGCCTTGTTGTTGATGTCCGAGCCGACCTCGACGGTCGTGAACAGCGACCGCGGCGTGTACTCCTGGCCCAGGGGATAGGCCTTGCAGCCGTACTCCTCGGTCATCGGGTGCTTGAGGCAGCCCCGCAGCTCGTCCCCCGGGACGAAGTCGAAGGCCCAGAACTTGCCGTCCGAGGGGTGTTCGGGCGCGAGCTCGTTCTCGCCCACGAGCGACTCCTGCGTCCAGTGGGTCGAGTAGAAGTGGAACTGGCTGTTCGTCGGCGCGAAGCGCATGGCGAGCGTCCAGCCGCCGCCCGCCATGTCGCAGTAGGCCGGGAAGGGGTCGCCGTCGTAGGCCGCCGGCTTGAGCAGGTACTCGCCGTCGGGCGCCGCGTCGCTGTAGGCGAGGATGTCCGCGCACGTCTCGGGGATCGTGCAGTCGTCGAAGCAGCCGTCGTTGAGCGCGTTGTTGGCGTCGTCGCAGGCCTCGGGCCCGTTGACCTGCGCGTCGCCGCAGTACGGCCCGAGCGCGAGGCAGTCGGCGGCGCAGCCGTTGTAGCCGCCGTCGTTGACGCCGTCGTCGCAGACCTCGTCGCCGGTCACCTCCCCGTCGCCGCAGAGGTCGCCATCGCCGTCTCCATCTCCGTCGCCGTCGCCGTCTCCGTCGCCATCGCCGTCTCCGTCTCCGTCTCCGTCGCCGTCGCCGTCTCCGTCTCCGTCTCCGTCTCCGTCTCCATCTCCATCTCCATCGCCATCGCCGTCGCCGTCTCCGTCTCCGTCGCCGTCTCCGTCGCCGTCTCCATCACCGTCTCCGTCGCCGGATGTGCTCGACGTCGCCGGCCCTGCGGTGGTCGGGCCCGCGGTCGCGTCGTCGGTGGTGCTCGAGCCAGCCGAGTCTTCAGTATCCGTGGCGGTCCCGTCGTCCCCGCACGCCGGGAGCGCGAGGCCGAGGAGCAGGAGGGGTGCAAGCGCGCCGAAGCGCGCGGCGCGAAGTGAGGTCAGGTGCATGCGCCGAGTGTATGCGCGGGGGTCCGCGGGACCGCCGGCCGCTCACCTCAAACCTGCACTTTGTACCATGTCAAAAAATCGACCCTGTCCATTCGTCCCGGCGGCCGCTCACCCGCCCTCGCCCGCGAGGTGCACGCGCCCGTAGCTGCGCTCGCCCGCCTCGAGCTGCGCGTGCACCTTCTCGAGGAAGCCGAGCAGCCCGGCGTTCGCCGGCGTGGGGCCCGAGGGCGCGATCGCGTGGCGCAGCCCCGCGAGCGCGCGCCGGTTGAACGCGAGCCCGATCGGCGAGCCCTTGTCGATGTTGAACGCGATCGAGCCGGCGAGCGCCTGCAGGGCGTCGCCCGGGCGGCCGGCGGCGAGCAGGTAGTCGGCGAGCGCCGCCGACGTGCGCGCGAGGCCGGTCGCGTCGCCGAGCTCGCGCTGCAGCTTCAGCGCCCGCTCCAGGCGCTCGGCGGCCCGGTCGACTCGTCCCTTGCGCAGCTCGAGCCGACCGCAGGTCTCCCACACGCGACCCAGCTCGCGCCGCCGCGCGAGCCCCTCGTAGTACTGCTCGGCGATCAGCGCGTGGTCGAGCGCCATGCTGAACGCGTCGCCCTCTCGCCCCGCCCGAAGCCGCGCGTGCAGGGGCAGGCGCGCGAGCAGGTGATGGGTCTCGGCCAGCTCGCGCCGCACCAGCGGGTCCTGCGGCGCGCGCCGCTCGGCCGCCTCGAACACCTCGCGCGAGCGCGTGAGCAGGTGGACCGCGCGCACGGGGTCGCCGAGGCGGATGTAGACCGCGGCCTGGTCGTTGAGCAGGCTCGCGGCCTGCAGCGGCGACCCGCTCGCGTCGAGCAGCCGGCTCGCCGCGCTCAGCTCGGCCAGCGCGCGCTCGAGCGAGGGGATGTCCCCGAGGTCATAAAACACGCCGGCCGCGATCATCGCGAGCTCGACGCGCGGCTCGAGCGGGTCGTCGTCACGCAGGAGCGCGCGCGCGCGCTCGACGGTCTCGAGCGCGCCCGCGAGGGTGAACGCCGGGTCCGGGCCCGACGCGCGCCACTGCAGGCGCGCGAACTCGGTGTGCACGTGCAGCTCGAGCTGACGCCGCGACTTCGCGGGGCATCGCCTGCGCGGCGTTGAAGGCCGCGCGCGCGTGCTCGGCCGCGCGCGCGTAGTCGCCGTGCTCCGCCGCCTCGCGGGCGGCGTCGAGGTAGCGCGAGGCCGCCGCGGCCAGCTTCGCCCGCGGCGGCGAGGTGCCGCGCGGCCCGGGCCGCGTCGGCCCGCCGCGCCGGCCGCGGCCGGCGGTGCCGCCGAGGTCCATGACGACGTCGCGCGCCCGGGCCTGTCGTCGCCGCCTCGTCGCCCTCTTCCGCGACCTCGTCCGCGGGCGTGGGCTCGGTCCACGCGGCCGCGCCCGGGACGAACATCTCGGCGAAGCGCAGCGCGCTCGGGCGCGGGGCCGGACGATCCGGCGCGGGCTCCTCGCGGGGCGCCGTCTCGTCGGAGCTGTCCTTGGGCTCCTGTTGTGAGACCGCGGCCGCGCCGGTCGTCGAGCCCGCCTCGGGCACGCCCGCCTCCCCGCCAGGGGACGCGCCCGCGTCCGCGCGCGGCTCGGGGCTCGGCTCGGGCGCCGCGACGACCTCCGCGACGACCTCCGCTGCGCGCGACCGCTCCTCCGGTTCGGGCTCGTTGGGCGCGGACTCGTCGACGAGCGGCGAGCGGCGCCGCGGTTGATCGCTGAGCAGCGCGGCCGCCCGCCGGTGCCAGGCCGCGCGCAGCGAGGGCAGCGTGGTCGCCCGCAGCATCTCGGCGGTGCGGCGATCCATGACGACGCGGCCGCAGCCGTCGTCGACGAGCTGGCAGCCCAGCTCGACGCCGCGCTGCAGCAGCCGCAGGATCGCGAGCTCGTCGAGCTCGAGCAGGCGGCCCAAAAACTCCAGCTCGATCGCGGGGCCGATCACCGCGACGCAGCGCAGGATCCACGAGACCTCCGCCGGCCACGCCCGGGGCGTGTCGGCGTCGAGCAGCGCCGCGGCCTCCGCCATGCGCTCCGGCGCCTCGATGACGGCCGCGTCGCCGCCGACGCGGCGCACGACCGCGAGCAGCTCCCCGGGGACGCCTTCCGGCGCGCGCGCGCGAAAGCACAGCACGAGCGGCAGGACGAAGGCCCCGCCCGCGGGCGCGGTCTCGGCGAGCAGCACCCCGAGCCGCGCGAGCGAGCCCCGGTCGGCGACGTCGATGCCGTCGAAGACCAGCGCCGCGCGCCCGCCGGTGAGCTCGGCGAGGCGCGTGCACGCGGCCACGAACTGCGCGTCCGCGCGCGTGTCCGCGGCGTCGCCGAGCAGCCGCCGGCGGATGCCCGAGACCACGCGACCGCGCGCGTGCTCGAGCTGCTGCAGCAGCGGCGCGTCGAGCTCGTCGCCGCCGAGGTACGCCTCGAGGTACGCCTCGAGCTGCTGGCGCGCGCGCGGCAGCAGCCCGAGCGTCCCGCCGAGCGCGTCGCACTCGACACGAATGACCTCGAGGCCAGGTTTGGGCGCGACCGCCACGCGCCCGGGCTCACAGCCCAGGACCGCCGTCACGCCGCCCGCCGCGACGCGGTCGTAGATCTTCGCAAGCGTTGTCTCGTCCATCGGTGCTCCGCCCCGCGAGCGCTCGCCCGCGGGTCCCGACTGTCGCACAGGACGACGCGCGCGTGAGCCCGCGCCGCGCGAGGCGGCGCGCGAGAGAACGCGCGAGAACTTCCCCGATCACCGAGACGACGCGCACGACCGGCGCGCGCGGGCGTGCTCTCGACGCGCTGATATGCTGACGCCGTGACTCACGCGCACCCCCGCCGACTGCTCGCGCTCGCGCTGCTCGCCGCGTGCGGCGACGGCGACGGCGGGACCTCGGAGACCGGGGCCGGCGCGACGAGCGAGCCGGCCGCCGATACGAGCACGAGCGAGCCAGTCGTCGACAGCGGCGCGTGCACGGACGACGATGCGGGCGCGTGCCTCGCATGCGACTCGCTCAGCGACGCGCTGTGCGAGGCCTACGCGAGCGACGCGTGCCCGTCGCACGCGACCGCGATCCAGCCGATCTGGACCGCGTACTGCTCGTTCTGTCACGGCGACGCGGAGCCGATCCTGTTCACGCTGACGGGCGCGACCGCGTACGACAATCTCGTCGACGCCTGCGCGCTCGAGCCCTCGGGTGACTGCGGGATGAAGCGCGTCACGCCCTACTCGCCGACCCAGAGCTACCTGTGGCACAAGCTCCGCGGCACGCACAATTGTGTGGCCGGCGTGGGGGGCGACCGCATGCCCGCCGACTCGGCGCCGCTGCTCGACCCGCTCCGGGAGCACATCGAGCGCTGGATCTGCTGCGGCGCGCCCGAGTGATCCCGGCGTCTCGGTGAGCTCCGCTTCGCCACGCTCGCGCGGTCGCGCGCGACCACCGGCCACGCGAGCTGACGCGCCCCGCGTATGCAGACAACGACACGCGCCCACGGCGTGCCGCCGAAGGAATTTCGCGGATCCCAAACCGCCCCAACAGGCACCTCTCCCATGGACCTCGCGCCCCTCGCCTCGAACACGCCCGACGCGGAGCGCTCGATCACCCTCGTGCGAGCGCGCCGCTCTCCTCTCGTCCTTCTGCGTATTCCCGTCGCCGCGCCGGCGGCAGACGGCGGAACCTCTCGCGCGCGGCGCCGTGTACTCGAGGACATCACGCCCCGCTCCGCGCGCCCAGCCGGTACAACCATCTCGCGCTCCGCCCCCATGCACGACACCGACTCACGCTCCTCCTCCCCGCTCCTGCTCATCCTCCTCGCCGCGGCCGTCGGCGGCGCCGCGCTCTGGCTCTGGCCGCGGAGCTCGCCCGACGCCCAGCCGCGCGACGACGACGACCGCGGCGCGAACGGCCACGCGGCCGCGCGCGTCACGGGCGACGACGCGCGAGGGCCCGCGCGCAAGGGCCTGCTGGTCGCGCGCGACGACGTGCTCGCGGCCCGCCGCGCCGCGCTCAGCGGGACCGTGCGCGATCCCGACGGCGCGCCGATCGCCGGCGCGCAGGTCTGCGCGTCGCCGAAGTCCCGCACGCTGCTGCGCAACGAGCTGCGTGACCCCTTCTGCGCCACGAGCGACGGTGAGGGTCACTACCGCATCGACGGGCTGTTCCCGGTCGAGCACAGCGTGCAGGCGACCGCCCCGACCTTCATCCCCGCCGGCCACAAGCACGGCGAGGGCCAGCACGAGCGCTACTCGGTGCACCTGGTCGCGGGCAACGAGCGCGCCGGCGTCGACATCGAGCTCAAGCCCGGCGGCGTCGAGATCAGCGGGGTCGTCCGCGACCTCAGCGGCGGCGAGCTCGAGGGCGCGCTCGTCACCGCGGACGGCGGCTTCACGCGCTCCGGCGAGGACGGTCGGTTCTCGATGTGGGTCGAGCCCGGCGTCGCGTGGGTCAACGCGAGCGCCGACGGCTACGCCTCCGAGACCAGCCGCGGCGCCGCGCCGGGTCACGACTTCGAGCTGCTGCTGACGCCCGAGTCGGTGCTCGTGGGCAAGGTGGTGCTCGCGGGCACGCAGACGCCGGTCGCGGGCGTCAGCGTCGACTCGGACAGCTGGGCGGCGCGCATGAGCTGGGGCTACGGCCCCGAGACGATGACCGACCAGGACGGCAACTTCCGGATCGAGCGCCTCGAGCCCGGCTCCTACAAGCCGACGGCCTTCAGCGACGAGCACTACGGGATCGCGCCGGCCGAGGTCCACCTCGGCCTCGGCCAGACGAGCGAGCCGGTGATCATCGAGGTGCACCCCGCGTTCACGGTCGCCGGCCGGATCATCATCGACGAGGGCGAGGGCTGCGATCAGGGCAACGCGTCGCTCAATGATCCGAAGACCAAGCGCTCGTTCCGCGCGCGGACCGAGCGCGACGGCTCCGTGAAGCTGCACGGCGTGCTGCCCGGGACCTACAACGTCGAGATCTCCTGCGGCGGCTACGTGCCCGAGGAGCGCTACGAGCCGCTCACGGTCGAGGCCCCGAGCGACGGTCACGAGTGGACGGTGCACAGCGGGCGGACGATCCGCGGCGTGGTCCTGACCGCGCGCGGCGAGCCGGCCGACAAGATGTACGTGCGCGCGTCCATGAAGACCGACGTAAACGATCCGCGCGCGCGCCAGACCTCGTCGTGGCGCCGCGACACCGAGGACGACGGCACGTTCGCGATCTACGGGCTCAAGCCGGGGACCTACGAGCTCCAGGTCTCGGGCGAGCGCCCCGGGACCGAGAAGCCCGTCGAGGTCGCGCTGCCCGAGGGCCGTGACCTCGACGGCGTGACGATCGAGCTGCCGGGCTCGGGCACCGTCACCGGGCGCGTGGTCGACGAGCGCGGGCAGCCGGTCGGCGACGTCCAGGTCGACCTCAGCAGCAAGGAGCGCGGCGGCGGCGTGCGCTTCGTGTTCGGCACCAGCAGCACCTCGACGCGCGCGGCCGACGACGGCACCTTCGAGCTCGAGTTCGTGCAGCCCGGCAGCTACCGCGCGACCGCGTCGCAGAACTGGACGTCGACGCTGCGCAGCCCGGGCACGAGCGACGACGACGTGCAGGGCGTCGAGCTCAGCGTCGTCGACGGCGAGACGACCGACGTCGAGCTGCGCGTCGAGGCCAAGGGCGCGTCGATCCGCGGGCGCGTCGTCGACGAGGGCGGCGGGCCCGTGCCCGACGCGTTCATCTCGGCCACGCGCGAGAGCGACAGCGCGACCAAGACCGAGGGCAGCAACATCCGCAGCAGCCGCTGGGGCGACTGGGACCGCCGGCCGGTGCTCACCGATCACGACGGCGGCTTCGTGCTCGAGGACCTGACCGTTGGGTCCTACACCGTCCGCGCCCGGCGCAAGGGCGGCGGCGAGGGCTTCGTCGAGGGCGTCGAGACCGGCGGCGACGTCGTCGTCGCGCTGCAGGAGACGGGCGTGCTCGCCGGTCGCGTCGCGCTCGCGGGCGCGGCCGCGCCCGAGGAGTTCACCGTCACGCTGCGCGACCGCGAGTCGGGGCTGTGGCGCCGCGACACCTTCTTCCGCACCGGCGGCGCGTTCCTGTTCGAGGAGCTGCCGGGCGGCAAGTTCGAGCTCTCGGCGGCCGCCGGCGAGGGCAACGCCGAGACCACCGTCACGCTCGGCGACGGAGAGGAGAAGCGCGACGTGAAGCTCGAGCTGACCGCGCGCGTGACCGTCCGCGGGCAGCTCGTCGACTTCGACACCGGCGAGCCCGTCGTCGGCCTCCAGGTCGGCGTCTCGCCGCGCACCGGCGGCATGTGGGGCGGCGGCGAGAGCGAGGATCGCAAGGAGGTCAGCGACGCCCAGGGTCACTTCGAGGTCGAGAACGCGCCGGCCGGCGACGTGCGGATCTTCGTGCGCCCGCAGAACTGGGGCGCCAGCAGCGACTACAGCTGGACCTCGCTGATGCGCGTGCTCCCCCCCGAACCGGCCGTGCAGGAGCTGCCACCGATCAAGGTGATCCGCAAGCGCGTCAAGGACGAGGAGCGCGCCGGCGAGCTCGGCTACAAGCTGCGCGAGCCCAAGCCCGACGAGGACTGGGCGAAGCGCGAGCTCGCGGTCGCGTTCGTGCGCCCCGGCGGCCCGGCGGAGCAGGCCGGGCTCAAGGTCGGCGACGTGATCACGTCCGTCGACGGCCACGACGTCACCGGCGAGCAGACCTATCAGTACTTCGGGCTCGTCACCAACAAGCCCGGCGCGACCGTCGAGCTCGGGCTCGCGCGCGGCGACACCGTCAAGCTCGAGGTCGGGGAGCCCTTGTAGGTGTAAGTGTAGGTGCAGGTGTAGGTGCAGCGCAGCGCAGCGCGGCCCGCCCGGCCGCGGACGTCCTCGCCGACGAGCCCGCGGCGCGCCGCAGGCGAGGCGCGGGCGAGGCGGCGAAACGCGGTTGGAGCGGACCGGGCTGCCTCGCCGCGAAATCGCGGTACGATCACGAGCGCGCCCATGCACGAGTACACCCCCGTCTGGCCCCACGGCCCGCTCACCGAGATCCTGCCGGACGTGTTCCTCGTCACCGGGACCAACAAGACGCAGCAGGCCGGCATCGCGCTGCAGTTCAGCCGCAACATGACGGTGATCCGGACGGACCAGGAGCTCGCGCTCATCAACACGGTGCGGCTGAGCGAGTCGGCGCTCGACGACCTCGACGCGCTCGGCACCGTCGCGTCGATCGTCCGCCTCGGCGCCTTCCACGGCCGCGACGACGCGTTCTACCGCGACCGCTACGGCGCGCCGCTGTGGGCGCTGCCGGGCGTCCGCCACGAGCACGGCGCTCGCGCGGACATGATCCTCGAGCCAGGTCGATCCGCGCCCTTCGAGAACGCGAGCGCGTTCGCCTTCGAGACCTCGCGCGCGCCCGAGGCCGCGCTGCACGTCGATCGCCACGGCGGCGTGCTGCTGACCTGCGACAGCGTGCAGAACTGGGGCGCCGCCGACCGCTTCTTCAGCCCGGCCTGCGCGAAGATCTTCAAGGCCCAGGGGCTGTTTCAGCCGACCAACATCTCGCACGTCTGGCGCGACGCGACCGGCGTCCGCGCGATGGACTTCGCGCGCCTGTTAGAGCGCTCCTTCCGGCACCTCATCAGCGCCCACGGCCCGCCGATCCTGGGCGACGCGCACGCGCGGCTCACCGCCGCGGTCGAGCGCGTCTACGGCGGCTGAGCGCGGCGCTGGGTCACCTGGCGCTCAGGTCAGCAGCAGCAGCGCGCCGACGATCCACAGCCCGCCGACGAGCATCCACAGCGCGCAGTAGCCGACGATGTCGCGCGCGCGCACGCGCGTGACCGCGAGCAGCGGCACGGCCCAGAACGGCTGCAGCATGTTGCTCCACTGGTCGCCGTAGGCCATCGCCATCATCGCGTGGGCCGGCTCGATCCCGCGCTCGAGCCCCGCCGTCAGCAGGATCGGCCCCTGGATCGCCCACTGCCCGCCGCCGGACGGAACGAGCAGGTTTAAAAGGCCCGCCGAGAGGAACGCGAGCGTCGTGAACAGGCCCGCGCTCGCGTCGGCGAAGCCGCCGGCCAGCCGCGCCATCAGGCCGGAGCCGGACAGCAGCCCCATGATCCCCGCGTACAGCGGGAACAGCAGGAAGATGCCCGTGCAGCTGCGGATCCCGCGATCGCAGGCGGCGATGAAGCGATGCGGGCGCCCGTGCAGCGCGAGCGCCAGCACCCACAGCGCGAGCAGCACGGTGTTGAGATCGACGCGCCCGATCCCCTGGTCGGCGAGGTAGTACAGCAGCGCGCCGCCGAGCGGCAGCGCGAGCGCGACCGTGACGACCGGCGAGCGCTCCACCGCGTCGAGCCAGCTCGCGTCCGCCGGCGGAAGGTCCTCCGCGCGCTCCGCCGCCGCCTCCGCCGCGAGCACGTCGGGCGGCGCCGTCGGCTCCGGGTCCTCCCCGTCACCTGGCGTAAGAGCCATAAATAACAGCGGGCCGAGCACGAGCAGCCCGCCGGTGACCCAGAGGTTGAGCGCGCCGAACAGGCTCTCGTCGAGCGGGATCGTGCCGACGCGCGCGGCCAGCTCCGCGCCGAGCACCTCGACCATGTCGCGCTCGTTGGTCGCCTTCAGCGGCGCCGAGCCGCTCAGCCCCCCGTGCCACACCATCAGCCCCGAGTAGCCGGCCGCGCACAGCAGCGGGTAGTGCAGCCGCCAGCCGCGGCGCGCCGCCTCGAGGCCCGCCGCGCGGGCCAGCAGCGCCCCGCCGATCAGCCCCAGGCTCCAGTTGAGCACCGCGAGCGCGATCGAGACGAGCGCGGTGAGGCCGACCAGCGCGCGCGGGCTCCAGGCGCGATCGATCAGCCGCAGCAGCGCGCGGCGGACCGGCGGCGCGGAGGCCAGCGCCGTGCCCAGCACGAGCATCAAGCTCGCCTGCATCGCGAACGCGAGCAGCTTCCACAGCCCGCCCGACGCGTGCCACAGCGAGAGCACGCGCAGCGGCGAGGCCAGGATCGACGCGCGCAGCCACAGCGCGAGCGCCTCGAGCAAACTCGGCTCGGGGTCGAGCGGCGAGCGGGCGACGACCTTCGGCGGCGGGAGCTCACCCCACGCGAGCGTCGCGACCAGCACCAGCACCGTCAGCGCGACCGCGATCGCGAACGGCTCCGGCGTGACGCGCCCGAACCCGCGACGCGCGCGGACGCCGAGCCCCGCGATGAACGAGAGCGCCATGCCGCGCAGCGTATCTGGTTCTCGCCGGCCGCGTCACGCGGGCGGCGAGACGCCGAAGGCCTCGATCGCCGCGCGCAGGTCCTCGGGCATCGGCAGCGCGGCGCGGAAGCCCGGGCTCTGCGGATCGAGGTCCATGACCACGCACACGGTCGCGCCGCTCAGGCGCGGCGGCGCCTCGGGCCCCGCGCCCGCGGTGCGCACGGTGTAGCCGAGCCGGATCGAGCTGCGCCCGAGCCCCAGCACGCGCAGCTCGATGTCGATCGACTCGCCGAGCTTGCACGGGATCTTGAAGTCCGCCTCGGTGTGCACCGCCGGGAAGCCGATCTTGCGCGGGCCGATCAGCCCCGCGTAGGGCAGCCCGAGCGCGTCGCCGAACCACGTCTCCATGGCCTCGTGAAAGAAGTGGAAGAACCTCGGGAAGTACACGATGCCGGCGGGGTCGCAGTCGCCGAAGCGGACGGGGACGCGATGTACATGCACGCCGGCGGGCTGTTCGCTCGCCACGGCGCGAGTGTATGCTCGGCGCACAGCTCCCGTCGAGCGCCGCGCCGTCACGCGCGTCGCGAGCTCTTCGCGCGCGCGGGAGTAGAGGTGGAGGTGGAGGTGGAGGTGGAGGTGGAGGTCGAGCGCGCGCGCGAGCTCGACGACGCCGTGCTCACGACGCGCGTCAACGGCGACGTCTCACGGCGCGCCTCGACGACGACGTGTCCGCGCTGCGCACGGGCGCCGAGCGCCGCGTCGCGGGCGGTCGGAGCGCGTGCGCCACGGCGGCGGCGACGTAGCACGCAGCGGCCTCGCGCGCGCGAGAGTCGCTGCGTGGTCACGGGCGATGACGCGCGCGAGGGCTCGCGGCCTCCGTCGAGGAGCGCGCCGCGAGCTCCATCGTCGGCGCGTCGACGGCCGTGACCACGCGACGCGGCGTCCGCTCGCGCGAGCGTACACACATGGCCTTGGCGCCAGGACGCCGCGATCGGTGGGGCGCGAGGCCACAGCCCGCGGGGTCAGCGAGCCGCAGCGACCGCGCTGCGGCGAGGAGCGGCACAGACGTGCAGGTGCGACGTGGAGACCGTGCGCGCGTCGGCTTCCCCGGCCGCCGAAAAATGCCGGCGGGATCACTGGCCGCTCTCGGGCCCCCGCGGTACAACGGGGAAACGGCATGCGCCCGGTGCTGACCCCCCAGCAGACCGTACATGGCCTCTGCGACAGCTATACCGTCGAGCGCCCGATCGGCACGGGCGGCTTTGGGCACACCTTTCTCGCGCGCCGGCGCAGCGACGGGCTCGCCGTCAACCTCAAGGTCCTGCGCATCGATCGCATGGCCGACTGGAAGGCGCTCGAGCTGTTCGAACGGGAGGCGCGCGCGCTCGCGTCGCTCGACCACCCCAACATCCCGCGGCACCACGAGTACTTCGCGTTCGACGGCCAGCAGCCGCTGCCGCCCACCGCGATCGGCGAGCTCGACGAGACGCCCGGCTCGGTCCCCGAGCTGCAGCTCGTGCTCGTGCAGGACTACATCCCCGGGCGCTCGCTCAAGCAGCTGATCGACGAGGGCCTGCAGCTCGACGGCGCGCGCGTCCGCGAGCTGCTGCGCGCGCTGCTCGAGGTGCTCGTGTACCTGCACGGGCTGCACCCGCCGCTGGTCCACCGCGACATCAAGCCGAGCAACATCATCATCACGCCCGAGGGCCGCCCCTACCTCATCGACTTCGGCGCGATCCAGACGCGCGTGCAGGTCGGCACGTCGATGGGCTCGACCAACGTCGGCACCTTCGGCTACTTCCCGATGGAGCAGATCATGGGCAAGGCCGGCCCGGCCTCCGATCTGTACTCGCTGGCGATGACGATGCTCGTCACGGTCAGCGGCGCGCCGCCCGAGCGGCTCCCGCTCGACGAGCGCACCGGCAAGATCGGCGTGCACGAGGTCGCGCCGCAGCTCGACGCGCGCCTGCAGGCGACGCTCGACGCGATGCTCGAGCCGATCGTCGGCAACCGCCTCCCGAACGCCCAGACCGCGCTCGACTTCCTCGACGGCAAGCTGCCCGCGCGCGCGCCCTCGGGCCCGGGGCTCACCCCGCTGCGCCCGCGCGCGCTCTCCCCCAGCGAGTCGCTCCCGCACCTGCGCCGCAGCGACCTCCAGTGGCTGTGGGCCGCCGCGATCGGCCTCGGCGGGCTCGGGGCCGGGCTCGTCTACATCGTGTTCTTCGACGCGCTCTCCGAGACGCAGCTCGTCCGCGTCAGCCCGCTGTGGCTGACGCCGATCGTGTTCGGCGTCGGCGGGATCACCGGCGAGAACCACCGCTCGCGTCACCCGCTCGCGAGCGCGTTCATGTGGGCCGGCATCGGCTCGATCCTGCTGATCGCGTTCATCTACGGGATCTTCCCGACGCTGTGAGCGCGGGCCCGTCGCGAGCCCGTCAACGCGAGGAGCGCGGGCTGCGACGATCCGACTCGGCGCCGGGAGCCGGCGCGCGCCGGCTGCTATCCTCCGCGCGAGATGAGCACGCCCGGCGACGCCCGTGATCCCCTCTTCGAGCGCGAGCTCGCGCGCAAGCTCGAGGCGCAGGAGCGCCTCGACGACGCCGACGCGACCTACCTCTACACGCGCGCGCGCCTCGAGGACCTGGAGCGCTGGGCGACCGAGGGCCGCGCGCGCTTCCACGCGCCCGCGCGCGCGACCTACCTGATCATGCGCATCATCAACTACACGAACGTGTGCGTCGCCAAGTGCGACTACTGCTCGTTCTACCGGCTGCCGAAGTCGCCCGAGGGCTACGTGCTGCCGCGCGCGCAGATCTTCGAAAAGATCGACGAGATCCTCGCGCTCGGCGGCGACTTCGTGGGCTTCAACGGCGGGCATAACCCGCGCCTGCGGCTGCCCTGGTACGAGGAGACCTTCGCCGCGATCCGCGAGCGCTACGGCGACACGGTCGAGTTCTACGCGATGACCGTCGCCGAGATGATGTACGTCGCCAAGCTCTGCAAGGTCTCCTACGCCGAGGCCTGCGCACGCCTCAAGGCCGCCGGCGTCCGCTGGATCACCGGCGGCGGCGCCGAGATCCTGACCAACGAGTTCCGGGCGCGGCACAGCCCGCTCAAGTACACCGCCGACGACTACATGATCGCGCAGCGGGCCATCCTCGACGCCGGGCTCAAGTCCACCGCGACCATGGTCATCGGCTTCGACGAGACGGTCGCCGAGCGCGTCGAGCACCTCCGCCGCGTCCGCGCGCTGCAGGACGAGACCGGCGGCGGGCTGTTCAGCTTCCTGAGCTGGACCTACAAGCCCTACGGCAACGAGCTCGGCGGCCAGGAGCTGCGGCCCGAGGACTACCTGCGCCACCTCGCGGTCTCGCGGCTGTACCTCGACAACGTCCGCCACGTGCGGACCTCGGTGCTGACGCAGAACCAAAACGCGCTCCGCGGGCTGCGCTTCGGCGCCGACGACTTCGACATCCCGCTCGAGGACGAGGTCACGCAGATGGCCGGCGCGACCATCAACCGCGACATCGACCAGGTGCTCGCGCAGGCGCGCGCCGAGGGCTTCGAGCCGGTCTTCCGTCGCGTCGCGCGAGAGCGCGCGCCGGCGCCCGCGCGCGCGCCCGTGCGCCTCCCGCTGGCCTGACGCGCGCGCGGGAGCGCGCGCCGACGCTCGAATATGCGCCTAAAGACATCCTGTCCTACAGCGCAGAACCCTTGTCGTTACACTGACCCTCGCGGCGCGGCCGCGGACGGAGGAACGGCGTGGGCAAGCGACCCGGAACGGTGCTCGGGCTCGGCGATCACATGATCGAGCTGACCAACGAGGACGCGGTGATGTTCCGCGAGCCGCGGCTGACCAAGGGCGACCTCGTGGGCTACTACCTCGAGGTCGCGGCGCACATGCTCCCGCACCTCGAGGATCGCCCGCTCACCGTCGAGCGCTTCCGCAAGGGCGTCAAGGCCGGCGGCTTCATCCAGAAGAACGCGCCCGAGAGCTACCCCGGCTGGGTCCGCCGCGAATTCGTGCACCGCAAGAAGACCCAGGCGCCGCCGGTCGAGCACGTCGTCTGCGACGACGTCGCGACGCTCGTGTTCCTCGCCAACCAGCGCTGCGTCACGCTCCACGTCCCGCCTGTCCGCGCCGACATGCTCGATCACCCGGACCAGGTGATCTTCGACTTCGACCCGCCGGACGAGGGCGAGGCCTCCTTCGCCGCCGTCCGCGAGGGCGCGCAGCAGGTCGGCGAGCTGCTGCGTCAGCTCGGCCTGCGCCCCTACGTCAAGACCTCGGGCAGCAAGGGGCTGCACGTGATCGCGCCGCTCGACCGCCGCGCGCACGTCGACGACGTGCGCGCCTTCGGCAAGGCGGTGTGCGAGGTGATCGCGCGCCAGTACCCGGGGACCTTCACGACCTCGGTGAGCAAGGAGGAGCGCGTCGGCAAGGTGTTCCTCGACTACCTGCGCAACGGCTACGCGCAGACCGTGGTCGCGCCCTACAGCGTCCGCGCCATCGAGGGCGCGCCCGTCTCGACGCCGATCACCTGGCAGGAGCTGCGCGACCCCGAGATGCACGCGCGCCGCTTCACGGTCACGAACGTGCGCCCGCGCCTGAACGCGGTGGGCGATCCGTGGCGCGACATCCGGCGCGACCCCGGCTCGCTCGACGCGGCCGCGGCCGCGCTCGACAACCTGCGCTAACGTTGACGTGACTTCGAGGTCGCGCGGACGCGCCGGGCGCCCGGGGGTCAGCGCGACGTCGAGCTCGGTGAGCACGAGCGGCGACGCGGTCCGTCGCCGATCGCGTCTGCGCGCACCGCCGCTCGCTTGACGCCCAGCCCCCCCGGCCCGCACCCTCGAGCCATGGCCGCGATCCACGTCCAGGGCGTCACGGTTCCCGAGTTCATGTACGGCACCGCCTGGAAGCAGCGCGACACGGCGCGCTGCGTCCTCGACGCGATCCGCGTGGGCTTTCGCGCCATCGACACCGCCAACCAGCGCAAGCACTACTTCGAGCAGGGCGTCGGCGACGGGCTCGCGCGCGCGCTCGATCAGGGGGTCGAGCGCGGCGCGCTGTTCCTCCAGACCAAGTTCACCTATCGCCGCGGACAGGATCATCGCCTGCCCTACGACCCGCGCGCCGACACAGCGACCCAGGTCGCGCAGTCCTTCGCCAGCTCCCTAGAGCACCTCGGCACCACCTACCTCGACTCGCTCGTGCTGCACGGGCCCGAACGGAGTCGCGGGCTCACCGTCGACGACTGGCGCGTGTGGCGGGCGATGGAGCAGCTGCAGGAGCGCGGCGCGGTCCGTCTGCTCGGCGTCAGCAACGTCGCGCTCGATCAGCTCGCGGCGCTCTGCCAGCACGCCCGGCGGCCTCCGGCCTTCGTCCAGAACCGCTGCTACGCGCGCGCGCGCTGGGACGGCGAGATTCGGGCGCTGTGTCGCGCCCGCGGGGTCGTGTACCAGGGCTTCTCGCTGCTCACCGCCAACCCCGAGGTGCCGCGTCACCCTGACTTCAGCGCCATCTGCTCGCGCCGGCGTCGTACGCCGGCGCAGGTCGTGTTCCGCTTCGCGCAGCAGCTCGGGATGCTGCCGCTGACGGGCACCACCGACCCGGAGCACATGCGCGAGGACCTGCACGGGCTCGACTTCGAGCTCGACCCCGAGGAGCTCGCGCGAATCGAGACGCTCGCGGTGTAGCCTGCGGCGCGCTACCCGAACGGCCGCTCGAGGCTCTGCGCGCGCGGCCCGAACACCTCGGCGCCGTCCTCGGTGACCGCGACGATGTCCTCGAGGCGCACGCCGAAGCGCCCCGGCACGTAGATACCTGGCTCATTGGACATCGTCATGCCCGCCGCGAGCGCGCGCTCGTTGCCCGGGCGCAGGTAGGGCTCCTCGTGGACCTGCAGGCCGATGCCGTGCCCGAGGCGATGGGTGAAGCGCTCGAAGCCCCCGCCGAAGCCCGCCCGCTCGACGACCGCGCGCGCGGCCGCGTCGACCGCCGCGCAGCGCGTGCCGGGGCGGAGCGCCGCGAGCGCGGCCGACTGCGCCTGCAGCACCGTGTCCCAGGCGCGCCGCAGCTCGTCCTCGACCGGCCCGATCGACCAGGTCCTCGTGATGTCGGAGCGGTACCCGTGCAGCGCGCCGCCGGTGTCGACGAGCACCAGCTCGCCCTCCCGCAGCGCCCGGCGCTCGCGCGTGCCGTGGGGCAGCGCCGCGTTCGGGCCGAACAGCGCCAGCACCCAGATGTCCGTGAGGCCAGCTTCTTCCTGGGCCCGGCGCACGAGCGCGGCGAGCTCGTCCTCGCGCATGCCCGGCCGCAGCCGCGCGGCCGCCTCGCGCAGCGCCGCCTTCGTGGCCTCGTTGGCCCGGCGCAGCCGCGCCAGCTCGCGCGCGCCCTTGATCATCCGGCAGCTGCGGATCACCTCGGCACCGCCGACGACCCGCCGCGCCCCCAGCACCTCGCGCAGGCCCTCGAGCACGAAGCCGCGCGCGTCGAGGTCGACCGCGACCCGAGCCGCGCGCGTGACCCCGAGCTCGCCCAGCGCCGCGGGGACGCGCCCGTAGGGCGAGACGTCCTCCTCCCACGTCAAGAGCCGCGCCCGCGCGCCCACGAGCTCCTCGAGCCGCTGGCGTTCGAACGCCGGGCCGACCCACGCGGGCTCCCCCGACGCGGGCAGGATCAGCAGCAGCGGGCGCTCGCTCTGACCCCAGCGCGCGCCCGAGAGGTACGTCAGCGTCGGCCCGGCCTCGACGATCAGCGCGCCCAGCCCCGCGTCCGCGAGCCGCCGCTGCGCCCGCGCGCGCCGCTCCTCGAGCTCGGCCTCGTCGGCCGCGGGCACGCCGTCACAGAACCCGCGCAGCGCCGGGAACGAGTCGTCGTCGGTCGGCGACCTCGGCGCGTCGACGGCGGGCGTGGGCGCCGGCGCGAGCGCGGGCGCCGACGGCTCGGGGCACGTACTCGTCGCCCAGGCGCAGCCGTCATCCACGCGCCGCCCAGCGCCGCCGCGCCGCCGAGGAGTGTTCGCCGATCGATCCCGCGCACGCGCGCACGATACCGCACGCGCGCGCGCGTCGGCAGGCGCGAGCGCGGGGCCCGGGATCACGCGTGCGGCTCGGCGTCGTCGACGACCGCGGGCGCGGCGAGCCTCGCGAGAAACTCCTCGCGCGGGAACAGCTTGCCCGGGCACTGCGTCAGGCGCTTGTCGACGCCGCGGTGCGTCGTCACGCGCGCGGCGGGGATCTCGAAGCGCGCCATCAGCACGCGCGTGAGCTCGACGAGCGCGTCGAGCATCTCCTCCGGCAGCGCGCGCTGCTCAAAGTTTCCGATCAGACAGATCGCGCAGGAGGCCGGCGCGCGCTCCGGGTGAAACAGGTGCGCCGCCCACTCCTGGTAGCGCCAGCGGGCCTGCTCCACGAGCCCGAGCGGCTTCTCCTGCGGCCGCTTCTTGCCGTTGTTGATCACGAAGTGATACTCGGCGCCCAGCGGGTCGCCGAAGTGGTTGCGGTGGTAGCGATCGATGCCCTCGAGCGTCGCGTACTCGGCCGCGGTGTGATGCACGACGATCCACTCGTACGGCAGCAGCGGGACGTCGAGCTCGAACATGCCCTCGAACATCGCGCGGTTGCGCGCGCGGGTCTGCTCGTAGGGGACGCCCGCGGTCCGGGCCGCGGCGCGTCGGGGCGCGAGCCCCAGCGCGGCCGCGCCGCCGAGCGCCAGGGCTGCGGGCGCGTGGGTCAGCAGTCGCCTGCGTCGCATACCAGCGCCAACGCGCCAGCGCGCGCGGCGATCTGTCAGCGCCCGCCGAGCTTGCCGCGCGCCTCGGCGATGCGCGCCTGCACCACCAAGCGATCGTCGGCGCGCGGGTTCACGTCGAGGTACAGCTCGAGGTCGTCGATCGCGTCGCGGAAGCGGCTCGCGTGGAGGTTGAGCAGGCCGCGGTCGCGCAGCTGCGCGGTCGCGCTCGGCACCAGCAGCAGGATCCGATCGATCGCCGCGAGCGCGAGCCCGTAGGACCGGCGCCGCACGTAGATCGCCTTGAGGTTGTTGAGCGCGCGCACCAGGATCTCGCGCGTGCCGGTGGGCTCGAGCATCGCCGGCTCAAACGCGAGCTGCCCCGCGGTCATGCGCTCGAGCAGCGCCTCGCACTCCGCGGCGTCGAGCAGCGCGCCGCCGTGGAACGCGTCGACGAACACGCCCGGCGCGTCGAGGTCGCAGGCGAGGAAGTGCACCGGGAAGCTCACGCCCTCGAGCGACAGCCCGAGCCGGCGCCCGACCTCGATGAGCACCACCGAGAGCGAGATCGGGATGCCGAGCCGGCGCTTCAGCACGTAGTGCAGGTAGCTGTTCTGAGGGTCATAGTAGTCCTCGCTGTTGCCGCGGAAGTTCAGCTCGTCGAACATCCCGCGGCACAGCGCCTCGAGCCGCGCGCGCGGCTCGCTGGCGCCGCGCAGCTCGTCGCGCAGGCGCGACGCGAGGCGATCGAGCCCGTGCAGCTGCTCGACCACCGCGAGCTCGGGCTGGTCCTCGGCGGCGATGACCGCCATCGCCTCGCCGAGGTCGATCGCGCTGTCGGGCCCCTCCGCGATCGCGATGAAGCGCTCTCGCGCGCGCCTGCGCGCTGAACCACTCGAGCTCACCTACACCTGCTTCCCACGCCAGCTCGTCCGATCTCGTTGGCTCCCGTTCGCTCTTCTCGATCGCTCGCGCGCGCCGTCGCGGCCTACAGATCCGGCTCGATGATGACGGCGGTCCCGTACGCGAGGATCTCGGCGGCGCCGGCCATCACGGTCGAGGTCGTGATCCGCAGGCCGACGACCGCGTTGGCGCCCAGCGCGAGCGCCTCGGCGCGCAGGCGATCGAGGGACTGCTCGCGGCTCTGCGCCAGCATCGCCGTGTACTGGCTGACCTCGCCGCCGACGAGGTTGCGAAAGCCCGCGAGGATGTCCATGCCGACGTTGCGCGTGCGCACCGTGTTGCCGCGCACGAGCCCCAGCACGCGGACGACCCGGTAGTTCGGCACGCTGTCGATGGTCGTGATCATCATCGCGCCAGCGGGTCGCTGCGCGAGATCGGCGGAGTGACGGATCGCGGGGGTGTTCATCGCTGCACGTCCTTGTACGGGTCGCTCGCAAACGTCGCAAGCCGCACGCGCGCGAACGACCAGACCAGGATCGTCAGCCCGAGCAGCAGCAGCGCCGGCCCGAGCACGGGGGAGACCGCGCCCGCGAGCGTCGACGCGACGAAGCCGCCCGCCATCAGCGCGAGCCCGAGCCCGCGCTCGACCCTCGCGCGCCCGCTCGACTCGACCTGCGCGATCGCGTGATCGGCCTCGACGCGCGCGAGCCACCCCGCGCCGAGATCGGCCTGCCGCGCGCGCGTGACGATCTCCTCGCGCAGCGCCGGGTCGCTCGCGGCGTACAGCGCGAGCTCCTCGGTCTCGGCGTCCGAGACCGCGCCGCGCGTGACCTGATCCAGGAGAGCGTCGATCCGCGCGCGCTCGGGGTCGTCCGACATCGCGGCAATCTACCGCACTTCGCGGCCCGGAGGCGAACGCCGAAGATGCGCGCGTGAGGAGGCCTCCCCCGCTCGCCGCCGAGCCCGGGCCGCGGGCGCACGAGCTACTCGTCCTGCTGCTTCCGCTCGTCCGGGTGCTCGTTAAACCAGGTCTGCACCGTCTCCTGCGTCAGCTCGACGGTGAGATCGTGCGCGCCGACCTTCACCTGGCAGCCGAGGCGGCTGTAGGGCCGCACGTCGAAGCCCATGTCGAGGCGGTCCTCCTCCGCCTCCTCCATCTCCGGCAGCGTCCTCAGGCCCACGCGCACGTAGCAGTGACACGAGGAGCACGCGCACACGCCCCCGCAGGCCGAGCCCATCTTGACGTGATGGTCCTCCGCGATCTCGAGCAGCGTCTCGCCGGCCTTGGCCTCGATCTTCTGCTCGCCGTCCGGCCCGATGAAGGTAATCGTCGGCATCAGCTGTCCTTTTGAACATCTTGTTCGGCGCGCGCCGGCGCACCGGGATCGTCGTCGACCAGCTCGGGCGAGTGCCCGCCGCGGCGCTCGTCCAGCGCCGCCTCGCCGGCGAGGGTGTCCTCGACCTCGAACAGGCTCTTGCCCTCCATCCCGGCGTTCAGCGCACGCTCCATGCGGCGGCGGGCGAAGGGCTCGCTCGCGCGCTCGAGCTGCCCCAGCGCGCTGCGGATCGCGGCCGCGTCCGCGTCGGGCTGGTGCATCGCCGCGTCCGCGCCCGCGAGCGCGGCCTCGACCCCGGCGCGCTCGTCCGCGGGCAGGATCGCCTCGAGGTGCCCGACCTCCTGCAGCGCCGCGCGCACGGCCAGGACCACGCGGCCGAGCTCGACGCGCGCCTCGGCGAGGTCGCGCGCGGCGAAGTCCTCGCCCGCGTTGTCGAGGCTCTCCATCACCAGGCGGTCGACCTCGTCGCTCGACAGCCCGTAGGTCGGCTTGACCTCGACGGACTGCTTGACGCCCGTCATCAGCTCGCGCGCCGTGACCGTCAGCAGCGCGTCGGCGTCGAGCTGAAACGAGACCTCGACGCGCGCCATCGACGGCGGCAGCCGCGGGATCCCCTTGAGCTCGAAGCGCGCGAGGCTGCGACAGTCCGCGGCCAGCTCGCGCTCGCCCTGGACGACGTGGAAGGTCATCCCGGTCTGCTGCTCGGAGTAATTCGTGAACACCTGACGCGCGCGGATCGGGATCGTCGCGTTGCGCGGGATCACCTTCTCGACGATGCCGCCCATGGTCTCGAGCCCGAGGCTGAGCGGGACCACGTCGAGCAGCGTCACGCCCTCGCGCGCCGAGCCCGAGAGGATGTCGGCCTGGATCGCGGCCCCGTCCGCGACGACCTTGTCGGGGTCGATGTCCGTCAGCGGCGGGCGCCCGAACAGCTTCTCGACCCGGGCGCGCACCAGCGGCACGCGCGTCGAGCCCCCGACCATGACCACGCCGTCGAGCTCCTGCGCGCGCACGCCGGCGTCGCGCAGCGTCGCGCGGCAGGCCTTGACGGTCCGGCGCACGAGCGCGTCGATCTGCGCGTCGAGCTCGTCGCGCGTCACGACCGCGTCGCGCAGCCCGACTCCCGGCAGCGACACCGTCACGCGCTCGCGCTCGCTCAGCGCCTCCTTGGCCGCGCGCGCGACCAGCCGCGCCTCCTCGCGCTGCAGATCGCTCGGCGCCGTCGCGCCCGCGCGCTCGAGCAGGTGAGCCGCGAGCGCGCGGTCGAAGTCGTCGCCGCCCAGCGCGCTGTCGCCCCCCGTCGCGATCACCTGGAACACGCCGGCGCGCAGCCGCAGCACGCTGATGTCGAAGGTCCCGCCGCCGAGGTCGTAGACCGCGAACAGCCCCTCGCCGCCGCGGTCGAGCCCGTAGGCGAGCGCCGCCGCGGTCGGCTCGGCGAGCAGGCGGTAGACCTTGAGCCCCGCGATGCGCCCCGCGTCGCGCGTCGCCTGCCGCTGGGCGTCGTCGAAGTACGCCGGCACGGTGATCACCGCGCCGTCGACCGGCGCGCCCAGCTCGGCCTCGGCGCGGCGCTTGAGCACCGCGAGGATCTCGGCCGAGACCTCGATCGGCGTGCGCAGGCGCGGCGCGCCGCCCGGCGCGGCGGGCCCGACGTCGAGGCGCAGCAGGCCCGGCGTCTGCGGGTCCGGCACGACGCGGTAGGGGTGCGAGAACGTGATGTCCTCGAGGCCACGTCCCATGAAGCGCTTGACGCTGCTCACGACGCGCGACGGGTGCTCGAGCTGCTCGCGCGCGGCGGCGTAGCCGACCACCGCCGCGTCGCCCGCGTAGCTGACGATCGAGGGCAGCAGCGCGCGCCCCTCGGCGTCCGCGAGCGGCCTGGGCTCCGCGCCGCGCGGGGCCACGGCCACCAAGCTGTGCGTCGTGCCCAGGTCGATGCCCACGCCGAAGCCGGGTCTGCGCGCGCGCCCCTTGCGGTCCTCGGGCTCGGCGATCTGGAACAGCCCGCCCGTGTCGTGAATCGAGAGCGATTGTGAAGCCATCAGCACAGTCCGTCGCGCCGCGCGGGCGCGCCTAGCTCAGTCGTCGCCGTCGACCTCCTCGAGGAAGCGGCGCAGGTATCGGTGCACGACCAGCGCGCGCGCGGCCGCGGGCGTCTCGCCGCGACCCAGCGCCGCGATCGCGTCGTCGAGCGCCCCGTCGGCCCGCGTCTCGATCGCGTCGCGCAGCTCGTCGACCGCGTCGTCGTCGCCCCGCGCCTCCTCGAGCTGCTCGCGCAGCTCGATCATCTCGATGAGGAACGCCTGCGTGGGCCTCGGCGCCCCGGTCTCGGGGTCGCTCGAGTCGAGGTCGACGCCGCCGAGCTTGACGAGGTACTCGGCGCGCCGCACCGGGTCCCGCAGCGCGCGGTAGGCCTCGTTCAGCGCGCTGCTGCGCTCCATCGCCAGGCGGCGCTCGCCGGCCGGCGCGCCGACGAAGCGATCGGGGTGCACGGCGCTGGCGAGCTCGAGGTAGCGCCGCTCGAGCGCGTCGCGGTCGAGCGCGTAGCCGCGGTCGAGCGCGAAGATCTGAAAAAAATCCGCCGTGGGATCGAAGGACACCATCGTGGCCTCATGCGCGGCTAACAGCCGTACTTTCGTCGTGGGCGAGGTCGTGGCCGCGCCGCGAGGAGCTTCGTCCGCGGAGCCAGCTCGCCGCGGGCCGTCAGAACGCGATCGACTCGCCGCAGCCGCAGGAGTCCTGGACGTTCGGGTTGCTGAAGCGGAACCCGTGCCCGCGGATGCCGGTCTCGAAGTGAATCTCGGTGCCCTTGAGCAGGATCATGCTCTTCGGGTCGACGACCACGCGCACGCCGTCCTTGACGAAGACGTGGTCGTTGGCCCTCGGGCTGTCTTCGAACTCGAACAGGTACGAGTACCCCGTGCAGCCGCCGCCGCGGATCCCGAAGCGGATCGCGGCCTGCGGCGTCCCGCGGCGCGCGAGCTGGTCTCGCATCACCTTGGCGGCGCTGGAGGTCACCGTGAGCAGCGGGCGCGCGGGCGCGGGCTCGGGCGCGGGGGTGGTCGTCTCGGTCATGGGCTCTCGGGCGACGGCGAGCATATCAAACTGGCTCCTTCACGCGGCGCGACGCGGGGCGCGGCTCAGGCCTCGTCGCCCCCGCCGTGCTTCTTCCGGTAGTCCTTGATCGCCGCCTTGATCGCGTCCTCGGCGAGCACCGAGCAGTGGATCTTGACGGGCGGGAGCGAGAGCTCCTCCGCGATCTGGCTGTTCTGGATCTTCTCGGCGTCCTCGAGGTTCATGCCCTTGACCCACTCGGTCACGAGGCTCGAGCTGGCGATCGCCGAGCCGCAGCCGTAGGTCTTGAACTTCGCGTCCTTGATGACGCCGTCCTCGACCTTGATCTGCAGCTTCATCACGTCGCCGCAGGCCGGCGCGCCGACGATCCCGGTGCCGACCGTGTCGTCGTTCTTGTCGAGGCTGCCGACGTTGCGCGGCTGCTCGTAGTGGTCGATGACCTTGTCGCTGTACGCCATGGGTGACTCTCTCCTCGGGGCGCGGCCCCGAACGTTGGGGGGTATGCTAGTGCGGCGTCCACTCGATGCTGCTGAGATCGATGCCCTCTTGCACCATCTCCCACAGCGGGGACATCTCACGCAGCCGCTCGACGTGGAACTTGATCTGGTCGGCGACGTAGTCGAGCTCGTCGCGCGTCGTGAAGCGCCCGATCGTCATGCGCAGGCTCGAGTGCGCGAGCTCGTCGTCGAGGCCCATGGCCCGGAGGACGTAGCTCGGCTCGAGGCTCGCGGAGGTGCAGGCCGAGCCCGATGAGACCGCGATGTCCTTGAGGCCCATCAGCAGCGACTCGCCCTCGACGTAGGCGAAGCTCATGTTGAGCGTGCCCGGCAGGCGATGCTCGAGCGAGCCGTTGAGGATCGCGTGCGGGATCTCGCTCAGCCGCTGACGCAGGTGCTCGCGCAGCGCGAAGGTCCGCGCGGACTCGGCGGGCATCGCCTCGCGAGCGAGGCGCGCGGCCTCGCCGAAGCCGACGATGCCCGGGACGTTGAGCGTGCCCGAACGGTTGCCGCGCTCGTGCCCGCCGCCGTGGATCTGCGGCGACAGCCGCACGCGCGGGCGCCGGCGCCGGACGTACAGCCCGCCGACGCCCTTGGGCCCGTAGATCTTGTGGGCGCTGATGCTCATCAGGTCGATGTTCATCTTCTTGACGTCGATCGGCACCTTGCCGAAGGCCTGCACCCCGTCGGTGTGGAACAGCACGCCGCGCTCGTGGCAGAGCGCGCCGATCTCCGCGATCGGCTGGATCACGCCGGTCTCGTTGTTGGCGAACATCACCGAGACGAGGATCGTGTCGTCGCGCATCGCCGCCGCGAGCTGCTCGATCGAGACGAGCCCCTCGGCGTTCACCGGGAGCATCGTGACGTCGCAGCCGTTGCGCTCGAGGTGCTTGCAGGTGTCGATGATCGCCTTGTGCTCGGTGACCACCGAGATGATGTGCTTGCCCTGCTCGCGCAGGTACTCGGCGACGCCCTTGAGCGCGAGGTTGTTCGACTCGGTCGCGCCGCTCGTGAAGGTGATCTCCTTCGAGTCCGCGTTGATCGTCTTCGCGATCTCGACGCGCGCGCCCTCGACCGCCTCCTCGGCCGCCCAGCCGTAGGCGTGCGTGCGGCTCGCCGCGTTGCCGTAGTGGCTCGTCAGGTACGGCATCATCTTGTCGAGCACGCGCTGATCGATCGGCGTGGTCGCGGCGTAGTCCAAGTAAATGGGCGTCTTGATGCTCATGTTCATCGCGTGTCGCCTTCTCCGTGGAGACCTGTGGTTACTTGCCGACGCCGCTCACCGGGCGCGGGCTGAGGTGGATGCCGGCGACGAGGCTCGGCGTCGGCTCGTCGTGGCGGCGGTCCGAGGAGCACGAGGAGCACACCTCCTCGGGCGCGTGCGGCTCGTTGCACACGCGGCAGCCCTCGAGGTAGCCGAGGCTCTCCGCGAGGTCGCGCTCGAGCTGCAAGAGGCGCATGACCTGGGCGCGCGTCTCGTCGAGCTTGGTGCGGAACAGCTCGCGCACGCTCTGCATCGCCTTGGGCGCGGTCCTCGAGGCCTCGACCGACGCGAGCAGGTCCTGGATCTGCGGGAGGCTGAAGCCCATGTCCTGGAGCTTGCTGATCCACGAGACGCGCGCGAGCTCGTCGGGGCCGTACAGGCGGAAGCCGCCGGTCGTGCGCTCCGCCGGCGACAAGAGCCCCATCTCCTCGTAGAGGTGAAGCGCGCGCGCGGTCTTGCCGGTCTTTCGGGCCAGCTCGCCGATCTTGATGCGCGTCGACTGCTTGGAATCGCTCGTCACTTCACACTCAAACGTTAACGTGAGGTTAACTTTGACTTGCCACCCAAGCCTGCGGCTGTCAAGCGATCGAACGGTGTACTTATCCCGAGGAAGCCGGCTCTCGACCGTTCGCGGGGGTCTGGCGCCAATCGCCGGGAATCGCACCGATGCGTGAGGTTTCCGGCTGCGCGCTTGGCGGCCACAGTCCGTTCGAAACGACGACGCCCGCGACCCCGACAACGGGGGCGCGGGCGCGCGGGTGACCGACCGAAGGCTAGTTCTTGCGGCCGATGGCGTCGACCTTGAGCCCGAACTTCTTCACCTCGGGCTTCTTCTCCGGCTCCTTCTCCGGCTCCTTCGTCTCTTCCTTCTTCTTGATGGTCGGACGAGTCGCGGTCTCGGGCTCCTTCTCGGGCTCCTTCGTGGTCGGCTCCTTCGTGGTCGGCTTCTTCTCCGCCGGCTTCTTCGTCACCGGCTTCTTCTCCACCGCCTTCTTCTCGGGCTTCGGCGCCTCGAGCGTCACGCCGAGATCCTCGGCCAGCGACTCGTTGACCTGCTTCATCGCCAGCGCGACGCCGATCGCCGCCGCGCCCACGGCGAGCCCGACGCCCGAACCGGCGAGCGTGCCGCGGCTCTCGATCCCGCCGCGGATCTTGTAGGCGTTGGTGTGCGCGGTCGCCGGGTACTTCGTCGCCAGCGCGCCGTAGACGTCCTGGCGGCTCCCGCCGGCGAGCACGCGCTCCATGGCCGCGAGCGCCTCCTTGCCCTCCTCGGTGCTGCTGTTGCCGATCCCGCGCACGGCGAAGTGCACCACCGCGTTCGACTCCGACTCGGTCATCCACATCGTCGAGCTCGAGAGCGGCGCCATGAGGTCGAGCACGGACTCCACGAGCGCGGGCTTGACCATCTCGACGTTCTTGAGCCCGGCCTTGACCACGTCGCGCAGCTGCGGGCTCTGCAGGCTGTCCACGGGGACATGCGCGATCATGCTGATCTCACCCTTGTCGTAGCTCTCCACCAGCGACGTGGGCAGCGTGATGCGCGTCCACTCCGAGAGCCCGTCGCCCTCGGTCGCGGCGAGCTTCTGCAGGTTGGCCTGGTCGAAGCCGAGCGCCAGCGACGCGGTGTCCTCGGTCGCGTAGTACCAGCCGTCGAGGGTCAGGCCGGTCAGCTGCGCGAGCACGGCGGCCTCCTTGATGCCGCTGACCGCGATGTGCAGCGCCTTGCGGTTGGCGCCCGCGAGCTCGAGCTCCTCGCGCCCGAACGCGATCTTGCTGCCCGGGACGTCCGGGATCTCCTTCGGGACGCCGTCCTTCGCCATCGCGGCGATCTCGATCAGCGACTCGAAGGTCGAGGCGTCGGTGATGCCCGCGTGGAACTGGAAGCCGGCGGGGTCCACCGAGCCGCCCAGGAAGAACTCGCCGCTGGCGCCCTTGACCACCGAGTCGAGGGGCGGCGGGGCGTCGCTGACGCCCGGCATCGCCTTGACCTTCTCCATGTCGACGTTGGCCCACATGAAGCCGGCGCCGGGCTGGGCGTAGCGCAGCGTCTTCCCCTTCGCCGGCGTGAACATCGCGACCGCCTGCGCGAGCTCCTTGTCCTTGGTCGGCAGGCTGACGTGGAAGATGCCGGTGCCGGGCGGCGTCGTCATCGCCAGGTAGATCGGCCCGTCCGAGTTGTCCTGGACGTGCGCGATGATGTTCGCGTCGTCGAGGCTGACGCCGGGGAGCGCCTGCTCGGCGGCCTCGCGGTGCTTCTTCGCGTCGCCGGGCTTGAAGCTCGACAGCGCCTTCTTCGAATCCGCGCAGCCCTTGCGATCGGTCTTCGGGATCTCGCCGCAGACGAGCTTCTCGGCGTCGTCGGCGTCGAGCGCGACCATCAGCTCCTTGAACGCGTCGGCGTTCTCGGCGACGAAGAGCGCGACCATGTCGTCGCTCTTGCCGCTGGAGCTCGAGAACACGACCCCGTGGCTCCAGTCGATGCCGGACTCCTTGATCTTGCTCGCGGCGGCGTCGTACTTGGTCTTGCCCTCGGCGAACTTGGTCTGGGCCTCGGACGCGTCCTGGAGCTGCTCGGGACCGTCCGCGGCCGCAGCCGCGAGCGCCGCGAGCGGCTTGTCATAGGTCTTGAACAGCTGGTCCGCGTAGCCGAGGAAGGTATCCGGATGACGGACGATCACGTACATCCCCTTCTCACCCGCCGGGACGAGCTCGAACAGATCGTCGACCGCCTTGACCTCGTCGGGCAGCGCCGGGAGCTCCTCGTGCGCGATCGGCTCAGCGATAACCGGCGCGGGCTCGGGCTCGGGCTCGGGCTCGGGCTCAGCGACCGGCTCTTTGACCTCCTCCTTTTTTTCGCCCATGCCGACCAGATCCTTGACCTGCTGGCAACCGGTGACGACGAAGGGGACCGCGAGCAATAGGGCGGTCAGGGGACCATGAAACGTACGAGCGCGGGGGGGGCTTCGCATGGTGCGCAGCATACATTTCTCCGCCCGCAATGTGATCAGTTCCTCCAACATTACGCTGTAATGTCCGCCCACGCGCGAATCTGCGCATAGGGCCTCCGAACCGACGAAGCGCGGCGATCGGCGGCCGTCGCCGGCCCTCCCACGAGCACGCAGAAGCCCTGAAATCGCGGCTCATTTCACCCGCTCTCGGCGCTTCGCCGCTGGACATCCGGGCTAGGCACCCCCCGCGACGCGTGTCATTCTCGCGCCGTGCATTCGTCCTTGTCGGCACTCGCCGCTCCCCCCTGCGCCCTGCTCTCGCTCTCGGCCCTGTCCCTGATCCTGCTCGCCTGTACGGGCGAAGACGCGCCTTCGAGCCTCGAGCGCCGCAGCCAGGAGCAGACGACCCCGAGCGAGACGCCGGATCCCGGCGAGTCCGGCGAGCCCGCGAAGGAGGCGCGGCCGAAGCTCACGCCGCGCCCCGCCGACCCGAACGCGACGCCCGAGTCGACCAAGACGCCCGAAGACGGCTCCGTGCTGCTCGTCAAGAACCCCGACGGCGAGCGCGTACAGCTGCGCCTGCGGCTCAAGGACGACTCGGTGTACCGCGTCATGACCATCGGCAATGTGCAGCTCCCAGCGGTGCAGACGCCGACCGGCTTCGCGCGCCAGATCGAGCTCGCGCTCAAGGACTGCTCGGGCGAGGGACAAGACCGCCGCTGCACGCTCGAGCATCGCTACCTCAACTACGACGCGGAGCCGCCGACCGGCACGTTCATGAGGCAGGACGAGGCCCAGGTCGCCGACCTGGTCACGCGTCACACGCTGTTCGCCGACGGCCGCTACGGGGGCCCGACCCAGGTCGAGGGACCCAAGGAGCAGGCGGAGGCCCCGGCTGGCCAGGCGCTCGCCGTCGCCGAGCGCTTCTTCTGTATCCGCCTGCCCGCCGAGCCGATCGCCGAGCGCGCGAGCTGGAAGAGCCGCTGCCGTCGTCGCGTAGGCGGGAAGGTCGACGAGCGCGAGCTCGTCTACATCCTCAAGACCCTGGACGTGGAGCCCGAGACCGGCGAGCAGCGGGCCGAGATCAAGTACATCGGCTCGTACAAGACGACCGATCCCAAGCTCGGCGAGCGCTCGGGCGCGGTCACCGGGACGCTGTTCTTCTGGGTCACGACCGGCGAGCCGCACGTCATGACCGAGAAGATCAGCCTGTCGATCAACGACGAGCGCGGCCTCGCGACCCAGACGACGACGAAGACGCAGTTCTCCCGCCTGGACCCCGGCCCGCCGGAGGTCCTCACGCGCACCGACGAGCGCCCCTATCAGACCCCGCCGGTCACGCTCAACAAGGCTGCGGGTCACGAGTACGCGGGCCCGAAGTTCAACGTCGAGCTGCCGGAGGGGGACAGCACGGCCGACGTGAAGGCCGACGCCAAGGCCGACGCCAAGGCCGAGGACAGCAAGGGCGTCGGCTGAGCGACCTCACTCCGGCGTGTCTTCCACGCGCACGAAGGACATCGTGCCGCGGTTCGCGTTCGACTCGCCGAAGCCGAGCATCCCGCTGAGCGCCGTGTCCTCGGGGTTGATGAGCACCCAGCCCTTGCCCTGGCCGCAGCCCTGCGCCGAGCAGACATCGCCCTGCTGACCGTCCTGCCAATCGAAGGTCACGAGGTTGCCCGGCGTCGCCTGGCCCGAGTTATCAGGCGCGGTGCGCTGCTTCATGTTGAGCACGAAGCGGATCGCGCCGTCATCACTCTTAAATGATCCGTAGTAGCGGGTGTCGCCCAGCTTGGACACGCCGAGCTCGCCCATCTGCCCGCCGATCTCGCCGAGCCAGACGCCGGTGAAGTCGGGCACCTCGCCGTAGAGATCGACCGGCGGCGGCGGCTCTGAGCGTCCTCCCGGGCCGCCGCTGCTCACAGCGCAGCCGCCGAGCACGACGCACGCGAGCGCGACGCGGCGCAGGAGGGACGAGCGGGGTGCGTTCGGACGAGACACGAGCGGACGAAGCCGAGCGAGCGGATGGAGAGCTCGAGAGAGAGCTCGAGAGAGAGCTCGAGAGAGAGCTCGAGAGAGAGCTCGAGATCGAGGTTGAAGCGAAGAGGTCGAGGTCGCGAGCGAAGAGGTCAAGGCGAAGGTCGAGACGAATGTCGGAGGCGCGATCGAGAGCAGGTCGTGGGTTTGGACGCGACGCGAGCCCGGGATGTTCTCCTGGCGCAACTCGCGTACCGAACCGGGGCGATGGTGGCACACCGAGCGGAGACGGCGGAGCTGAATACACGAATCCCGCGGTGCCGTGCACGCGAACGCCCGGTATCGCCCGGCAAAAACCGTTCGGCGCGCGCGCTGGTCGGGAGAAACAACCACGACTACAATCGGGCGACTCCATGGCGACCCGTCCACTCCCCGGCAGCGCGCGGCGTAGGGATACGCGTGGCTCGCGTTCCCGCGCGCCGGTGGCCGTCCTCGCCGCGCTCGCGATCATCACGGGCTTGCTGCCCGACTCCGCGGTGGCCGCCCCCGGCAAAGACGCCGAGTCGTCCGAGGACGCCGGCGAGGACGACGGCGAGGACGCCCCTGACGGCGACAACGGCGACGATGAAGAGGCAGGGGAGGCGGGTGACGCGTCCGACGACGACACATCCTCGACGCCCGAGTCGGCCGGCATGGGGGGAAACGTCATCTCGGCCGATGACCCGGACGCGCAGCGGGCCCAGGCCGAGCTCGAGGGCACCTCGCTCTCGGACGCCCCCCCCGGCGTCCCCGAGCGCATGGAGCCGCTGCAGGCCGCCGCTTGGTGGACGCTGTTCGGGACGTTCGCGCTCGCTACCACCGGCGGCCTGTTCGTCGGCCTGTCCCAGGTGCAGCAGGACAACGCCAACCGCCTGACCATGCTGCTCGACGATCAGGGCAACGCGATCCCCTTCACCGAGGTCGAGGAGGACTACAACGCGGCGCTGTCCAAGGGCGACACCTACGACGCGCTGGCGACCGGCTTCCTGGTCGCCAGCGGGGCCACGCTGATCGCCAGCATCGCGCTCTTCGGCGTCCACGGACGTCGCAAGCGGCTCGCGCGCAATCGCGCGCAGAGCCGCCTCCAGCTGCGACCCGGCGGTCTGGAGGTTCGATTTTGATCGTCGCGCCCTGGCGGGCGACGCGGAGCCGCGTCGCCCGATGGCGATTGGGAGCGATCGCCACGCTGAGCCTCGGCGCGCTCGTGGCGGGCTGCTTCACGGCGCCAGAGGCCGACGTGATGTTCAGCTGCGATCCATCGGCGGGCGTGTGCCCGAGCGGGTATACCTGCCAGCCTGACGGCTGCTGTCACCGCGACGGCGCCGACTACGCGAGCAACGAGAACGGCTGCAAGGTGTCCGCGAACTTCACGATGACCGACGTCCCCGGCTCGGGGTCCGGCGCGATGACGGGCGCGACCACCGAGGACACCGACACATCCACGTCCCCGACGACCTCGGCGACCTCGTCTCCGACCTCGTCCACAACCTCCGACACCTCCTCTCCGACCTCCTCTCCGACCTCCTCTCCGACCTCCTCTCCGACCTCCTCACCGACCTCCAGCACGGGCGCGCCGACCTCCTCGGGCACCGACGCGACGACGAGCGCGATGACGAGCAGCTCGTCCGACGCGATGACGGGCAGCTCGACCGGCGGCTCGACGACGACCGACACCGACACCGACACCGACACCGACACCGACCCGTAGAGTCCGTCGGATCCGCGCGTCCCTGCGCCACACTCCTCCTCGGAGGACGGCGCGACCGGGCGCGTCGCCGCGAGCGCGCGAGCGCGCCGCGAGCACCTACCAACTTCCCTCAACGCAGAGTCCAAACAAGCGAGAGCACTGGTCGTGGGCATTTCGAAATTTTTTAGCAGCAGCGGGCGCAGCCAGGCGCGGCTCGACCGGCTCATCCGCAAGGTCGAGAACCGCTACGCGCAGTCGGGCGACCGCTACGACGCGATGCAGCGCCTGCTCAAGATCGGCACGCCGCCGGCGATCGTCGGCCTCCTGCGCCGCTTCACCATCGCCTCGAGCAAGAGCATCGAGGACGAGGAGGAGAAGGGCTGGATCTACCGGCGGCTCACCGGCCTCGAGCCGGCGCTCGTGCTGAGCGCGGTCAAGCAGCACTGCCTCGAGAGCGAGCTGATCGAGTCCGACGGCCCTGAGCGCTACGCCGGCTGGGGCTGGGCGCTGCGCATCGTCGAGGACCTCGCCGACGAGCAGCAGGAGTGGGACATCCTCGACGCGCTGCTCGAGAAGCACCCGCCCGGCTACGAGCGCAACCCGTCGAAGAAGATCCAGCTGCTCACGCACATCTCGGAGATCGACAACCCGCGCGTGCCCGGGATCCTCGCCAGCTACCTCAAGGACACCGACGAGAACGTGCGCTTCTACTGCGTCGAGGCGCTGATCGACATCGGCGATCCGAGCTCGATCGAGCCGCTCGTGCGGCAGCTCGCCAACCCCGAGGAGGACTCGCTGCGCCTGCGCACCGCGATCCTCAACGGGCTCGCGCGCCACAAGTGGGACGTCAGCGCGTACGCCGAGCAGATCCGGCCGAACCTCGGCAGCGAGGGGCACACCTTCAACGGCACCCTCGTGCACGCGGGCTGAGCACGCCGGCTCCGGCCGCGGCTGACGCGAGCGCACGCGGCACGCGCTCGCCGGCCGCGGGTCCGTGAGCGCCCCGCTCGTCCCCGAAATATCGGGCGCGCGGACGGCCGTCACCCGGGCGCGCGGGTGCTATGAAGGGCCGGGCGCTCGCGCGAGAACGCGCGCGTCGCCCTCACGCACGCATGCCACGCCGCACCGATATTCGCCGCATCGTCGTCCTCGGCTCCGGCCCGATCGTCATCGGGCAAGCCTGCGAGTTCGACTACTCGGGCACCCAGGCCGTCAAGGCGCTCCGCCAGGACGGCTACGAGGTCATCCTGATGAACTCGAACCCGGCGACGATCATGACGGATCCCGAGCTGGCGGATCGGACATATATCGAGCCGCTGACGGTCGAGTTCCTCGACCGCGTGCTCGCGGCCGAGCAGCCCGACGCGCTGCTCTCGACGGTCGGCGGGCAGACGGCGCTCAACCTCGCGATCCAGGCCGGCAAGCAGGGCGTGCTCGCGCGCCACGGCGTCGAGCTGCTCGGCGCCAACCTGGCCGCGATCGAGAAGGCCGAGGATCGCGACCGCTTCAAGGCGGCGATGGTCTCCATCGGCCTCGAGGTCCCCGTCAGCATCTACTGTCACTCGCAGGAGGAGGCCTGGGCGGCGCTCGACAAGATCGGCTTCCCGGCGATCATCCGCGCGAGCTTCACGCTCGGGGGCACGGGCGCCGCGATCGCCTACAACCGCGAGGAGTTCGAAGATCAGGTGCAGCGGGCGCTCGCGGCGAGCATGCGCGGCGAGATCCTGATCGAGGAGTCGGTGCTCGGCTGGAAGGAGTTCGAGCTCGAGGTCATGCGCGACGCGAAGGACAACTTCGTCGTCATCTGCTCGATCGAGAACCTCGACCCGATGGGCGTGCACACGGGCGACAGCATCACGATCGCGCCGGCGCAGACGCTGACCGACAAGGAGTACCAGCGCATGCGCGACGCGGCCAAGGCCGTCGTCAGCGAGATCGGGGTCAACACCGGCGGCTGCAACATCCAGTTCGCGATCGACCCCAAGACCGGGCGCATGACCGTGATCGAGATGAACCCGCGGGTCTCGCGATCGTCGGCGCTCGCGTCGAAGGCGACCGGCTTCCCGATCGCCAAGATCGCGGCCAAGCTCGCGGTCGGCTACACGCTCGACGAGCTGCGCAACGACATCACGCGCGTCACGCCGGCGAGCTTCGAGCCGAGCATCGACTACGTCGTCACCAAGATCCCGCGCTTCACCTTCGAGAAGTTCCGCCAGGCCGACGACACGCTGACGATCCAGATGCAGTCGGTCGGCGAGGTCATGGCGATCGGGCGGACCTTCCGCGAGTCGCTCGGCAAGGCGATGTGCAGCCTCGAGATCGACACCTACGGCTTCGACCGCGCGCCGCGAGGCGGCGTCGAGGGCCTGCTCAGCCGGCCCAACCCCGCGCGCCTGTGGTACGTCGGCGAGGCGCTGCGCCGCGGCCTCTCGCGCGAGCGCGTGCATCAGCTCTCGCGCATTGATCCCTGGTTCTTGGGCCAGATCGCGTCGATCGTCGAGTTCGAGGAGCACCTGCGCGGCTCGGCCGGCGCGCCGCTCGACGCGCTCGGCGAGCGCCTGCGCTGGGCCAAGCGCCTCGGGCTCACCGATCACCGCGTCGCGGCGCTGCTCGAGACCACCGAGGACGCGGTCCGCGACGCGCGGCGGCGCCTCGGGATCACGCCGGTGTACAAGCGCATCGACACCTGCGCGGCCGAGTTCGAGGCGTTCACGCCCTACCTCTACTCGACCTACGAGGAGGAGTGCGAGGCGGGGATCTCCGACAAGCGCAAGGTCGTGATCCTCGGCGGCGGCCCCAACCGCATCGGGCAAGGCATCGAGTTCGACTACTGCTGCTGTCACGCCGCGTTCGCGCTGCACGACGCCGGGCTCGAGACCATCATGATCAACTGCAACCCGGAGACGGTGTCGACGGACTACGACACCAGCGACCGGCTGTACTTCGAGCCGCTGACCGCCGAGCACGTGCTCTCGGTGCTCGACCTCGAGTCCCGGCGCGGCGAGATCGCGGGCGTGCTCGTGCAGTTCGGCGGGCAGACGCCGCTCAAGCTCGCGCGCGCGATCGAGGACGCCGGCTACCGCCTGCTCGGGACCGGCGCGGACTCCATCGACCGCGCCGAGGACCGCGGCCGCTTCGGCGAGCTCGTGACGCGCCTCGGCATCCGCTGCCCCCGCTGGGGCGTCGCGCGCTCGAGCGAGGAGGCCTTCGAGATCGCGCACTCGATCGGCTACCCGGTGCTCGTGCGCCCGAGCTACGTGCTCGGCGGGCGCGCGATGGTCATCGTCTACAGCGACGGCGAGCTCGACGAGTACATGCGCACCGCGGTGCGGGCCTCGCCCGACCACCCCGTGCTCGTCGACCAGTTCCTGCACAACGCGACCGAGCTCGACGTCGACGCCATCGCCGACGGCCGCGACGTGGTCATCGCCGGCATCATGGAGCACATCGAGGAGGCCGGGATCCACTCGGGCGACTCGGGCTGCTCGCTGCCGCCGGTCAACGTGCCGCCCGCGACGCTCGAGGAGGTCCGTCGAGTCACGCGCGCGCTCGCGCGAGAGCTCCACGTCATCGGCCTGATGAACGTGCAGCTCGCGCTGCACGAGGGCACCGTGTACGTCCTCGAGGTCAACCCGCGCGCGAGCCGGACGATCCCCTTCGTTGCCAAGGCCCTCGGAACGCCGTTCGCCAAGCTCGCCGCGCGTATCGCGGCCGGCGAGCGCCTGGCCGAGCTCGGCCTCGAGGAACGCATCCCCCGGCATATCTCGGTCAAGGTCCCGGTGTTCCCGTTCATGAAGTTCAAGAACGTCGACACGATCCTCGGCCCCGAGATGCGCAGCACCGGCGAGGTCATGGGCGTGGCGACGAATTTCGGCGCCGCGTGTTACAAGGGGCTCTTGGCGTCCGGCACCGACCTCCCGCAGCGCGGGACCGTGTTCATCTCGGTCCGCGACGACGACAAGCCGCAGGTCATGCCGGTGGCCCGCCACCTGGTCCGGCTCGGCTTTGACCTCGTCGCCACGCGCGGCACCGCCCGCTCGATCCGCGAGGCTGGCCTCGACTGCGAGCAGATCAACAAGGTCAAGGAGGGCCGCCCGCACATCGTCGACGCGCTCGTCAACGGCGAGATCGCGATGGTCGTCAACACGACCATCGGCGCCCAGGCGATCGCCGACAGCTTCAGCATCCGGCGTACAGCCCTGGTCCACCGTGTGCCATACTTCACCACGGTCTCCGGCGCGATGGCCGCCGCCCACGCCATCGAGGCCGCGCGAACCGGCGAGCGCGCGTTGGCGGCTATACCGCTGCAGGAATATCACCAGATCCCCGGCCACCTCCCGGCCGACGCCCCCGCCAAGCTCGCGGGGTATCGCAACGAACGCATCCAGGACCGCTAACCCGGGCTCCCTGTAACCCCGGATTACCTGGCCCAAGAGGTCCAGCCCGAGAGAAGTCGTACATGGCGAACTCATCCCCCATCACGCCAGCGGGGCTCAAGAAGCTGCGCGCAGAGCTCAGGAGAATCATCGAGATCGAGCGGCCCAAGAACGTGGCCGAGATCGAGGAGGCCCGCTCCCACGGCGATCTCAAGGAGAACGCCGAGTATCACGCCGCGAAGGAGATGCAGGGCAAGCTCGACGGTCGGATGAAGTACCTGCGCTACAAGATCAACAAGTCGCAGGTGATCGACCCCATCTCGGTCAAAGCCGACACGATCATCTTCGGGGCCACCGTCACCCTCGAGGACCTCGATAACGAGGTCCAGGTCATCTACAAGCTCGTCGGCGAGGACGAGTCCAACGCCGACGAAGGCAAGATCTCGATCACCGCGCCGATTGCGCGGGCGATGCTCGGCAAACGCGAGGGCGATGAGGTCATCGTCAAGCTGCCCAAGGGCGATCGCGAGTACGAGGTCATCAAAATCGAGTACAAAGCCATCGACTGATGCCGACCTCGGAGCAGCCCCAGGCCCCGTCACGCCCCCTCGCCGCGCTCGCGCTCCGGCTCGGCTTCGCCGGGCTCGTGCTCGGCCTGTTCGCCGCCGTGACGCAGCTGCAGGGCTGCAAAGCGGGGGCCGACGCCGCGTGCCGGTGCGCCGACGACTGCCGCGGCGGGCTCATCTGTCAGGCGGTCGGCAAGGCGCCGCTCGATCCCAACGCGTGCGCCGGCGGCGGTGAGGGCTGCTGCTACCCCGCCGAGACCCCCGGGTTCTGCGGCGAGGCCGACGAGTCCGCGGAGAGCGACGGCATGCTGACCGCGCCGAGCCCCGACGACAACTTCGACGCGTCGAAGCGCGACCTCGCCGGGCCCGACGACGGCGAGAGCGACGGCGGCAGCTCCGGCTCGACGACCTCCACGATGACCTCCGACGCCAGCGCGACGACGATGATGACGTCGAGCGCGACGCAGACGACCTCGGGGACCACGCAGGACACGACGAGCGCCACGGAGACGTCGACCACGGCCACGACGTCGATGGAGACGGGCACCAGCACCGACTCGAGCGGCTCGTCGACCTCGGACACCGGCACCGGCACGGACACCGACACCGACACCGACACCGACACGAACTAGCGCAGGCTCGATGCTCGTCCGCCGCTCCACCGCGCCGCCCCGGGGGCCCTCGTGAGCGACGCGCCGCACGACCCCGGCCACTGGCTGTGGCGGCTGAGCGCGTCCGGCTGGTGCCAGGCGGCCGCGCGCGAGCTCGAGGCCGGGGCCGCGCGCGTCGGCAGCCGCCGGACCGCGATCACCCACGCCCGCCGGGCCGCCGGCATGGCGCTCAACGGCGTGCTCGTCGCGATCGCGGGCGCCGGCGCGGATCGCATGTCCTGTGAGACACGTTGGGGACGCAGCTACATCGATCACCTGCGCGCGCTCGCGGGCGGCGACGACGAGACCCGCGCGCCGCTCTCCCTGGCCGCCGCGGCCAGCGCCCGCGCGCTGCTCGAGATCGGCGTGATGCCGGAGCGCGGGCTGGTGCAGCTCTCGGCCGGCGCCCACGCGCCCGCGCGCCAGGCCCTCGAGCTGGCGGAGACGCTGGTCCGCGCCTGCGCCGAGGTCGTCGCGGACGCCGACCAGGCGCGGACCTGAGTCAAGCTCGCGACCTCCCGCGACGGGCCGCGGCGGTCGAACTCGCGCGGCGCAGGATGTCCTGGCGAAGGCGCGTGCTTCAGCGCTAGCCTTGCCCCGTATGCAGCGCGCGCGCGAGAGAGTTGGGCACGGGGGTAGGCGGCTCGCGGACGCGCTGCGACAGAACGAGGGCGCCCGCGTGCAAGGGCGACCCATGAGCATCACGCGCGCGTCCACCTGCGCCTGCCTGCTCGGGCTCGCGCTCGCGCTCACGGGCTGCCAGAAGATCGATCGCGGCGGCTTCGACTACGACTCCGGCGCCGACAGCTACCCCGAACCGTACATGACCGGTGGGTCAGGCGCTTCCGACGACGACGACGACGACGACGACGGCGGGACGAGCGACGGCGGCGGCGGCGGCGACGGCGGCGAGCCGATCTTCGAGTGCAACCCCGGCGACGCGGACGCCTGCGCCGCCGACGAGAAGTGCGCGGTCGTGCTCGACGAGAACAACGACCGCACGATCTACAAGTGTGTCCCGGACGACAGCTCGCTCGCGCCCTACGAGACCTGTCAGCTCTCGATCAACGACGGCCAGGACGGCTGCCCCGGCGGGACGCTGTGCATCCCGATCACCGAGGATCAGGACTACGGCAGCTGCCTCCCGGGCTGCCAGACCAGCGGCGACTGCGGCACAGGCGTGTGCATCGTCGGGCCGTTCTCTGACATCGCGCACTGCGCTGACCCCTGCGATCCGCTGCTGCCGACCTGCCCCGGCGCCATGCGCTGCCTGGCGACGAGCGATCGCTTCGGCTGCATGGTCGGCACCGAGGAGGACATCGGCGCCCAGGCTGAGCCGTGCCTCGGCTTCGAGACGCGCGGCTGCGCCGAGGGCTTCGCGTGCCAGTGGGGCGAGCTGATCCCCGACTGCCTCTCGGCCACCGGCCTGTGCTGCACCTCGCTGTGCGACGTGAGCGAGCTCGACGAGTGCGCGAGCCCGATGAGCTGCTTCCCGGTGTTCCCCAACCCCGCGCCCGGCTTCGAGGGCCTCGGGGTCTGCCTCGTGCCCGCGTGACCTGGCTGACTGCGCGCGAACGATCACCGGCTTGCGCGGGCCTCGGGCGCGCGCGCACCATCGCCGGCGATGACCGGTGAACGAGCACGGCCGCACGAAGACGACCTCTGGACGCGCTACACGAGCTGGCGCGCGCAGCTCGAGGACCCCGCGATCGAGCTCGACCTCGCCGACGCCGACATGCGCGAGGACGACTTTACGGGCGACGCCGGCGCCGCGATCGACGCGGCGCTCGACGCCATGGATCGCCTCGAGGCCGGCGCGGTCGCCAATCCTGACGAGGGCCGACGCGTCGGTCACTACTGGCTGCGGGCCCCGGCGCGCGCGCCGGAGCCGGCGCAAGACTACGCGATCGAGCGCAGCTGGGCGCAGCTCGACGAGTTCGCCGCGCGCCTCGACGGCGGCGCGCTGAAGGGCAGCGATGGCTGCCCGTTTGAGCATGTCATCTGGATCGGGATCGGCGGCTCGGCGCTCGGGCCCCAGCTGCTCGCCGACGCGCTCGCGGGCGACGCCGCGCGCGGCCTGACCGTGCTCGACAACACCGACCCCGACGGGATCCAGCGCGCGCTCGCGCAGCTCCCCTGCCCGCTCGCGCGCGCGCTCGTGGTCGTCGTCAGCAAGTCGGGCTCGACCGTCGAGACGCGCAACGGCATGCGCGAGGTCATGCACGCCTACGCGCGCGCCGGGCTCGAGCTCGCCGCGCACGCCGTCGCGATCACCGGCGAGGGCAGCACGCTCGACCAGCTCGCCGCCGGCGGCGAGGGCCCGCCCTGGCTCGCGCGCTTCCCCCTGTGGTCCTGGGTCGGCGGGCGCACCAGCGTGTGCTCGACCGTCGGCCTCGTGCTCATGTCGCTGCTCGGGATCGACTGGCGCGCGTTCCTGGCGGGCGCCGCCGCGATGGACGACGCGACGCGAGCGCGCCCTGCTCGGCGCAACCCCGCCGCCCTGCTCGCGCGCATGTGGCATCGCCAGGCCGGCGGGCGCGGCGAGAAGGTGATGGTGGTGCTGCCCTACCGCGACCGCCTCGTGCTGCTCTCGCGCTACCTCCAGCAGCTCATCATGGAGTCGCTCGGCAAGCGCCTCGATCGCGCCGGCCAGGAGGTCTGGCAGGGGCTGACGGTGCTCGGCAACAAGGGCTCGACCGACCAGCACGCCTACGTCCAGCAGCTCCGCGACGGCCTCGACAGCTTCTTCGCGATCTTCGTGCGCGTGCTCGAAGATCGCGAGCCCGACGCGCCCTTCGTCGAGCCCGGCGTGCGCTCGGGTGACTGCCTCGACGGCTTCTACCTCGGCACGCGCGCGGCGCTGCGCGAGCGCGGTCGAGCCTCGGCCACGCTCGTGCTCACGCGGCTCGACGCGCGCGCGCTCGGGGCGATCGTCGCGCTGTTCGAGCGCGCCGTCGGGCTCTACGCCGAGCTCATCAACATCAACGCGTATCACCAGCCGGGCGTCGAGGCGGGCAAGCAGGCCGCGCGCGCGGTCCTCGAGGCGCAGGCGCGCCTGCTCGCCGCGCTCTCGCCCGCGCCGCGGACCGCCGCCGAGCTCGCGGCCGCCGAGGGGCTCGCGCCGTTCACCGCCTGGCAGATCCTCCGTCGCCTCGCGCTCACCCGCGCCGACGTGCAGCGCGGCGGCGGCGGTGACCCGTCCTCGACGACCTTCTCGCGCCGCGCTCGCGTCGAGCCCTGACGCGCGCCGAGCCCGTCGATGACATCGCGCTCGTGAACGCCCGCGCGGCGGCACGCGGCGCGACGCGGTCGCTAGCTCGTCGCGCGCTCACCGTGGCGCTCGTCGCCGCGACCGCGCGGTCTGTGTGCGGCGCCCCCACGAAGACGCGCGTGTCGGACTCGCGCCGCGCCGCGCTCGACGTCCCGGCGCACAATCGCGCGCGCCGATCCAAATGACTGAAGGACCAGCTGTCACGAACACGGTTAGGGCGACGCGCGCTCACCATCCAGCTGCGCGAATGCGGTAGTCTGCGCGTGTGATCGGCTGGCTTCGCGCTCCATGCACCTGCACACGCGCGCGCGCCGGCTCGCGGATCCTCCTGCTGGTCGCGCTCGCGCCCGCGTGCGACGTCGAGCCCGAGCCGCCGGGCCGCGACGTCGACGCGGTCGAGCTCGAGCCGAGCGACACGGGGCCCGGCGAGCTCGCCGACGCGGCGCCCTCGCGCGCGGCGATCGAGGTCCTCGCGATCTCGGCCGGTGACTTCCACACCTGCGCGCTGCTCAACAACCAGACGGCGCGCTGCTGGGGCGCGAACTGGTACGGCCAGCTCGGCTACGGGCACACGGATCAGGTCGGCGGCGAGGACGGGATCCCGATCACCGTCGCCGGCGACGTGCCGATGCCCGCGGGCGTCGGCGTCGACATGGTCGCGGCCGGCGGCCGCCACACCTGCGTCGTCACGACGAACGACGAGGCGCGCTGCTGGGGCCACAACTACGACGGTCAGCTCGGCCTCGGGCACACCAAGAACGTCGGCGACGAGCTGACCCCCGACGAGTTCCCGCCGATCAACCTCGCCGGCGCGGCGATGGTCATCGCCGCGGGCGAGCGGCACAGCTGCGCCACGGTGATCGGCGGGCGCGTGCGCTGCTGGGGGCGCAACGGCGCCGGTCAGCTCGGCCTCGCCCACACCGAGACGATCGGCGACAACGAGTCGCCGTCGCAGGCCGGCGGCGTCGTGCTCGAGCGCGGCTGGATCGTCGAGCTCGCCGCCGGCCGGGAGCACACCTGCGCGCGCTCCTTCGGCGGCGCCGCCTACTGCTGGGGCGCCTCGGACCGCGGCCAGCTCGGGCAGGCCACGACGCAGTCGATCGGCGACGACGAGTACCCCGCGATCGCCGGGCCCGTCTCGGTCAGCGCCGAGGGCCTCATCACCCAGCTCGCGGCGGGCGGCGACCACACCTGCGCGCTGCTCGACGACGGCAGCGTGCGCTGCTGGGGCGACAACACCTACGGCCAGCTCGGCTACGGGCACACCGACGTGATCGGCGACGACGAGCCGCCCAAGTACGTCTCTGCGGTCAACGTCGGCGGCGCGGTCAAGCAGCTCGCCGCCGGCACCTACCACACCTGCGCGCTGCTGACCTCGGGCGCCGTGCGCTGCTGGGGCAACGGCGACTACGGCCAGCTCGGCTACGGCAACACGAAGGAGATCGGCGACAACGAGCAGCCCGCGTCGGTCGGCGCCGTGCAGCTCGGCGGCGCCGCGAGCCAGATCACCGCGGGCTTCCTCCACACCTGCGCGCTGCTGACGACGGGCGCCGTGCGCTGCTGGGGCTGGAACGTCTACGGCCAGCTCGGCTACGACTTCCCCGGGCGCCTCGGCGACAACGAGCTGCCGACCGCGGTCGCGCCGGTGCCGGTGCTCTAGGGCGGGCCCGCGGCGCGCCCGCTCGGGCCGCCGACCGAAGATGCCCGAACATACATACTCCGCGCGCGCGCCCTCGCGGGCCCGCGACGCGCCCGCTCAGGCCGCCGCCGCCGCCGCGTCGCGGGGCAGGTACACGGTGAAGGTGCTGCCCTCGCCCTCGCGCGACGAGACCTCGACGCGGCCGCCCATCAGCTCGATCAGGTGGCGGCTGATCGTGAGGCCCAAGCCGGCGCCGTCGTGACGGCGCGTCGTCGAGGTGTCGACCTGGTCGAAGGCGCTGAACACCGCGTCGAGCTTGTCTGCGGGGATGCCGATGCCGGTGTCGCGCACCGCGATCTCGATCCAGTCCCCCTCGGCGCGCAGGCGCACCGTGACCCGCCCGCCGGGCGCGAACTTGATCGCGTTGCTCACCAGGCTCCCCACGACCTGGCGCACGCGCGCCGGGTCCGCCATCACCCGCAGCGCGCCGACCCCCGCGCGCGACTCCTCGCGCGCCCCCTCGCGCGCGAGCGTCACGCGAGCGGCGGCGGCGAGCGGCGCGAAGGTCTCGAGCACCTCGTCGACGATCGGCCCGACCGCGCAGGACTCGATCGCCAGGCTCATGCGGCTCGCGTCGATGTGCGTCAGATCGAGGATGTTGCTGATGATCTCGAGCAGGTGCTGACCCGCGCCGAGGATGTTGCAAAGATCGCCGCGAAGATTGCCGCGAAGATCGCCGCGAAGGTCGCCGCGAAGGTCGCCGCGAAGATCGCCGCGAAGGTCGCCGCGAAGATCGCCGCGAAGATCGCCGCGAAGATCGCCGCGAAGATCGCCGCGAAGCCCGCCCTCCTCGGGCTTTCCGTCGCCTGGCGCGTCGCCCTCGATCTCCTCGAGCAGCAGCTCGCTGAAGCCGATGATCGCGTTCAGCGGCGTGCGCAGCTCGTGGCTCATGCGCGCGAGGAAGGCCGACTTCGCGTCGTTCTCGGCCCGCGCGCGCTCGGCCTCGATCCGCAGGTGCTCCTCGGCGAGCCGCGCGTCGCCGAGCCGCCCCGCCGTCCGCGCGACGTCGTCGATCGCGATCTCCGTCGTCGACTCCGAGAACGCCGCGATCATCGTCAGCAGCACGAGCACGACGACGTACATGAGCGCCATCATGTCGGTGTAGACCGACGCCGACAGCAGGTTCGGGAACTCGGCGCCCAGGCGCGCCGAGAGGTGCACCGACGCGATCAAGCCCGCGCAGATCCCGATCCACACGTAGCCCGACCCCCGCCCCGAGATCACGAGCGCGAGCACCGGGCACACCAGCATCGCCGACATGAACGGCGCGAGCACCCCGCCGCCGCCGAGCAGCGAGTAGCCGACGCCGACGAACAGCAGCAGCGCCAGCCAGTTGCCCGCGAACACGAGCGAGCCCGTGCGCCGCACGACCGGGAGCGTCACGCCGCTGAGCGCCGCGACCAGCAGCGTGTTGAGGCCCGCCGTGATGCCGTGCGGCCGCCCCATCGCGACGACGAGCACGGGCGCCACGGCCACGCACATGATCGCCATGAACGCGGCGACGCCGACGGCGAGCAGCGCCCGGCGCCGCTCGTACGCGTCGTCGCGCACCACCGGCGGGACCCATCGCTCGAGCCGCCGGATGACCGACGAGAACAGGTCTGCCGGGCTCCGCCGCGACCGCGGGCGCTCGTCGTCTCCCCGCGCCACGCCTTATGATCAACGATTTCGCCGTCGCCTCCACCGTGAACATCGCCGCGGTCCCAGATCGCTACACGGCGCACAATCAACGCGCGCGAAGCTGCGCGCGCCGCGAGCCCGAGCGCGCCCGCGACTCGACGCGCGCGGATCAGGGGCGCGCGCTCGAGGCACGCGGACGCGCGCGGAGCCGCGACGCGATCCGGGCTAGGCTAGGATCGCGGGGATGAACGGCGACCAGACGCTCGGGCCGTGCCCGCTGTGCGACCGCCCGCTGATCCCCGGCGCCAGCGTGAACCAGCACCACCTGATCCCGCGCACCTTCGGCGGTCGGGACGCGTTCTGGATCCACAAGGTCTGCCACTCGAAGATCCACTCGCTGCTGAGCGAGCGCGAGCTCCTCAAGCGCTATCACACCTGGCCCGCGCTGCGCTCACACCCGGAGATCGACAAGTTCATCCGCTGGGTGGCGAAGCGAGAGCCCGAGTTTAATTCGCCCAACCGACGCGCGCGCTCGCGACGACGGTGATCGATCACGCGCCGCGCCGGTCGAAGGCGTCGAGCAGCGAGGCCGCCGCGCGCTCCGGGCTCAGCCGACCGTCGCGCACCGCCGCCTCTAGTTCGGGGACGCGCGCGGCGACGGCCGGGTCCGCGCGCAGGCGCTGGTGCAGCCCGTCCTCGACCGCGCGCCACATCCAGTGCAGCCGCTGCGCTCGCCGCTGACGCTCCCACGCGCCGGCGCGCTCCAGCGCCGCCCGGTGCTCGCCGAGCGTCCGCCACAGCGCGTCGATGCCCGCGCCCGTCAGCGCCGAGCAGGTCACGACCGGCGCCCGCCAACCAGGTGTCCTCGGTGACATGTACCGAAGCGCGCCCGCGTACTCGGCGCGCGCCCGCCCGGCGGCGGCGACGTTGTCGCCGTCGGCCTTGTTGATCGCGAGCACGTCCGCGAGCTCGAGGATCCCGCGCTTGATGCCCTGGAGCTCGTCGCCCGCGCCCGCGAGCATCAGCACGAGGAAGCTGTCGACGAGCTGCGCGACCACGACCTCGGACTGCCCGACGCCGACGGTCTCGACGATCACGACCTCGTAGCCCGCGGCCTCGCACAGCAGCATGGTCTCGCGCGTGTGCCGAGCGACGCCGCCCAGGGCGCCGTGCGTCGGCGACGGGCGCACGAACGCGGCCGGGTCGCGCGCGAGCTCCTGCATGCGCGTCTTGTCCCCGAGGATGCTGCCGCCGCTGCGCGCGGAGCTCGGGTCGACCGCGAGCACCGCGACGCGCGTCCCCCGGCCGGTGAGGTGCTTCCCGAGCGCCTCGATGAAGGTGCTCTTTCCGACACCTGGTACTCCGGTCACGCCGACGCGGTGGGCCGCGCCCGCGCGCGGGAGCACCTGCTCGATCACCTCGCGCGCGAGCGCCTGATCGTCGGCGCGCTGGCTCTCGACGAGCGTAATCGCCCGAGCGAGCGTCGCGCGCTCGCCCGCGAGCACGCCGGATACGTAGTCTCTCACGCTCAGTCGTCGTCTCGGGGCCATGTCGCGCGGCTTCGCCAGCCGCCGGGAAGGTACCCGGGTGCGAAGGTGCCCGGCAAGCGAAAGCGCCTTTTCATCCATGCCTGTCCTTGAGACAAGGTTATCCGCGTGCGAGGGTTAGGGCATGGCATTCGTAGGGAACCGGGTGCTCTCACCCGCGCTCGGGATCATGGCCGTCTGCTTCTGCTGGGGCTGCGCGACGGGCACAGAAACGGACACGGCGACCCAGGCCTCGATGACGACCCCGAGCGGCAGCTCGTCCGGCACGAGCGACGCGACGACCACCGATGACCCCAGCTCGACCGGCGGGGAGATGACCTCCGATCCCTCGGCGGGCGGCACCCCGGGGATCTCCGTCACGCCGCCCGGCTCGCTGGTCGTGCGCGAGCTCGGCGCGCCCGCGACGATCAGCGTCGTGCTCGACAGCCCGCCGAGCGGCGACGTCGAGATCGCGGTCGCGAGCAGCGACGAGGAGGAAGGCGCCGTCGAGCCGGCGACGCTCACCTTCACCGCCGACGACTGGGACCAGCCGCAGGACGTCACCGTGACCGGCGTCGACGACGGCGAGCCTGACGGCGCGCAGCTCTTCACCGTCGAGCTCGGGCCCGTGACGAGCGACGACGACGGCTACGCCGCGCTCGACCCCGACGACCTCGAGTTCGAGAGCCTCGACCTCTACGACCACGTCATGGACCCCACGCTCGAGGAGACGCCGACGGGCGCGGGCTGGACCTGCGAGATCGTCAGCGACGCGGGCGTGCTGGTGCTGCGCACCCTCGCCAACGGCGAGGCGCGCTTCGAGGTCCGCATCGGCGCGGGCGGGACGATCACGAGCGTGCGCGACGTGCCGCCCGACGACATGACGCCGCCGGTCGAGCTGCTCGGGACCGGCCCGATCACCGAGCGCGTGATGCAGTGGGAGATGTCCTCGAGCAGCGTCAAGTACGACCACCCCGACCTGATCGCGTCCGACGACGGCTACCGCGTCGACCAGGCCGGCAACGTCGACGGCGTGTTCGCGCCGACCGTCGCCGTCGACCTCGACTTCGGCGGCTGCACGATCGACGTGTTCTCCGTGCCGCAGGCGCAGTGGCACCCCGAGCTCGACCCCTTCATCGACAACAAGCTGAGCGTGCGGACGCGCTTCCGGATGATCGGCAACGGGCGCCTGTTCATCCGGCGGACGATGCTCGTCGACCGGGTCGTGCTCGACGGCGACACCGTGAGCTTCGACAACTTCTCGGTCGACTCCCTCAACTTCATCGACACCGCCCCGTTCGCGCACCTCGCCTACTCGGTGAGCGACCTCGGCACCGCGGTCCAGTTCAAGAAGGTCGGCGAGATCCCGACCGAGAACGACCAGGCGGTCGCGACCACCAGCGGCTACATCGCGCTGCTGAACGTCAACGAGCCCATGGCGCCCGCGGTCGGCGTGCTCTTCGGCAAGAAAGAGGTGTGCGGCGCGAGCCTCGGCGAGTGTGAGTTCGCCGGCTCGCACCAGCTCTCGCTGCGCGAGTTCATCGGCGAGTACGTGCGCGTCATCCCCTCGCTGCGCCTGCAGAACGTCGCCGAGGGCTCGATCATCGACGCCTCCGCGGTGCTCTTCATGCAGCCGGCGACCTCCACCGCGTTCGGGGTCAACATCAACGAGTGGTCGGACTCGATCGATCAGCCCGTCGTCATCCCGCCCGACGGGGTCGTGTGGCCTGACGAGTTCCAGGCGCTCGCCGACCGCCTCCGCGACAACCTCAGCCAGTCCGGCACCCCGACCGACCTGCTCGCGGACGTCGCCGGGCTCTGAGCCCGCGGCGTCCGCCTAGCCGCCGCCGCCGCTGCCGTCGCCGCCGCCCCCCAGCACGCCGTCGCGGATCTGCTGGGCCCAGTCCTCGAGGTTCGTCATGGTCGTCTCGGCGACCGCGGGCGAGCGATGCAGCTTCTCGAGCTGCTTGCGCAGCTGCTCGCGCCCGCGTCGCAGGCGGCTGCGGACGGTCCCCTCCGGGATCTCGAGCACCTCCGCGAGCGCCGGGCCGCGCAGGCCCTCGAAGTAGTGCAGCTCGACGATGATCTGCAGGTCGAGCGGGAGCGTGCGCAGCGCGTGCAGCAGCTGCTTGTGCTGCTCGTTGCGCACCAGCATGCGGTTCATCGTCATGCCGAGGTCCATCACCGAGGTGACGCCGAAGTCGATCTTCTCGCGCTGCCGCTGGCGCTTGCTGAGGAAGGTGTAGAGCTTGCTGCGCGCGGCCTTGAACAGGTACGTGCGGAAGCTCGAGTCGCCGCGGAAGCTGTCCTTGGTCTGCACGCAGGCGAGGAAGGTCTGCTGGACGAGGTCCTCCGCGTCGTCGCCGATCTTGTTGCGGAAGAACCGGTAGACGCTGGTGAAGTGGCGCTCGAACAGGAGCGTTCCCGCGTGCGCGTCGCCTGCCCGCCAGGCCTCGAGGAGTTGCAGGTCCCTGTCCATACCCGGGAGTTTACCAGCCCGCGATCACGCCCGCGCCCAGGCGCCGACGTCGCGCGCGGCGGCGCCGAGGAGCTGGATTGGGCGTTGTTTCCGCGTCGGGAGGCGGAGGTCTCCGCCGAGCGTCGACGCGACCGCCTCGACGCGCGCCGCCGCCGAAGCTCACGCGGCGCCGAGTCGGACGAGCCGCGAGTGCGCCGTCGCTACGCCGAGACGATCGACGTCTTCGCCGGACGTCGTCTCCGCCGACGAGTCCACCGCGGCGCCTGGTCGCGCGCGGCGTCCGCACCGGCTCGCGGCGACCGAGCGCGCGATCCGAGCGAGCGTCACCCGTGTGCCCGAAGAGACATGGAGAGCGTGAGCGCGGCGCGACGCCGCGACGAAGCTGTCGTTTCGACCATCACCGTCGCTCGGGGGGCGCCCGCGCGGCGGAGCGCCCCGAGCGAGCCTCCCGCCCGCGCGCGGCGAAGAGCCGCGAGCGCGCGCCCGGCGAGGCGCGGCGAGCGGTCCGCGTGTTATGGTGCCCTGTCGACATGCGCGACGTCGTCTCTCTCATCGGCGGGGGCCTCGCCGGCCTCTGCCTCGCGCTCCAGCTGCGCCGCGCCGACCCGTCGCTGCGCGTCGTCGTGTTCGAGCGCCGCGCCGCGCCGCCGCCCGACGCGGCGTTCAAGATCGGCGAGTCGTCGGTCGAGATCGGGAGTCACTACTTCCTGCGCACGCTCGAGCTCGAGGACGAGCTCAAGGACCAGCTCCCGAAGTACGGGCTGCGGTTCTTCTTCACGCGCGGCGGCAACGACGAGCTCGGCGCGCGGCTCGAGCTCGGGCCGAGCCGGCCCTCGGCGCACCCCTCGTTCCACATCGACCGCGGCCGCTTCGAGCGCGCGCTGCAGGAGCGCTGCGCGCGAGCGGGCGTGGAGCTGCGGCGCGGCTGCAAGGTCACCGAGATCGAGCTCGGCCCGCCGCACACGCTCCGCTTCGACGACGGCGCGCGCCAGGGCGCGCTGCGCTGCCGCTGGGTCATCGACGCCTCCGGGCGCGCCGAGCTGCTCGCGCGCCGACTCAAGCTGCGCCAGCGCAGCCGCCACGACATCGTCTCCGCGTGGCTCCGCGTCGATCGCCCCTACGAGCTCGACCAGTGGTCGACCGACGCGGGCTTCGGCGCGCGCAACACCATCCCGCGCCGGCTCTCGACCAACCACCTCGTGGGCCCTGGCTACTGGATGTGGTTCATCCCGCTCGCGGGCGATCGCACCAGCGTCGGCGTCGTCGCCGACCCCAAGCTGCACCCCTTCGACGCGCTGCGCACCCGCGACCGCGCGCAGGCGTGGCTGCGGCGGCACGAGCCGCAGTTCGCCGAGCTGCTCGCGCGCGACGAGGCGCGCGTCATGGACTTCCAGCCGTTCAAGCGCGTCTCGTACGACGCGCGCCAGGTCTTCAGCGACGCCGGGTGGTTCTTGACCGGCGACGCGGGGCGCTTCCTCGACCCGCTGTACTCGCCAGGCAACGACTTCATCGCCATCAACAACACGTACATCGTCGACCTCATCACCCGCGCGCGTCGCGGCGAGGACATCAGCGCGCGCGCGCGGCTGTGGGAGACCGACTACCGCAACTTCTACATGGGCTTCTTGCCGGTCTACCAGCGGCAGTACAGCGTGCTCGGCACGCCGCGCGTGATGTCCCTGAAGATCATGTGGGACTTCACGGTCTACTGGGGCTTCCTCTCGCAGCTCTTCATCAACGGGCGGCTCACCGACGACGTGTTCATGACCGAGGCGCGGCCGCTGCTGCTCGCGCTCGCCGGCCTCAACGCGAGCGTCCAGCGCCTGCTCCGGCAGTGGAGCGCCGCCGGGGACGCCAGCCCGCCGCCCGCCGGCTTCGTCGACTACCTGGCGATCCCGTTCCTGCGCGAGCTCAACGCGACGCTCGTGCAGCCGGTCGACGCCCCGGCGCTCTACGGGCGCCTGCGCGACAACCTGGAGCTCCTGCAGACGCTGCGCGGCGGGCTGTTCGAGGCCGCGGGGCGCGAGCCCGGCGACGGCGCCGCCTGGCGCTCAGGACACCCGTGGGCGCCGGTCTTCGAACGCCTCCAGCTCCCCCGCCCGGGCGCGTGAGCGGCGAGGCGCGCGCGCGACGGCCACGACGCGGACGCGCGACGCGGGTTAGCCGCCCGGGCAGATGAACATGTCGTCGTCGAGCGCGAGCTCGAAGGTCGCGCAGTCCTCGAGCGCGCCGGTCGAGACCAGCGGGTCGAGCTCGCAGCCGCTCGGCTCGTTCACGTTCAGCAGGACGCAGCCCGAGTACGGCAGCGGGACGTCGATCGAGGCGCCGGCCTCGAGGCCCCCGCCGGGGAACGGGTAGGTGTCGAGCTCGCTCCCGCCGCACGCGGCGTACTCGAGCGCCGCGAGCGTCCAGGACGTGTCGTTGACGACGTGCACCGTCACCAGCGCCGACCCGCAGCCCGCGGCGGTGGTCGCCGACTCGCTCGTCGCGCCCGACGTCGCCGCCTCGCTCGTCGAGCCCTCGTCGGTCGCGGAGCCGCTCGTGCACGCGCTCGTGTCGTCAGCGCAGTTCGTGCTGTCCTCGCCGCAGCCGAGGAGCGCCGCGCTCATGAGCAGCGCGGCCGCGATCCCGCGGGGCTGTCGTCGAGTCATCCGCGCGAGCATACCTCGGTCGACGACGGGCGCGACGCTCGTCGCGTCGCTCAGCCGACCGCGCGCGCGCGAACCCACACGCCGCCGCGCGGCTTCAGCGTGATCATGGGGTCGGGGATGATCGGCTCCCCCGGGACGAGATCGAGCTGCACGCGCGGCAGCAGCGTGGCCAGCACGAGCATGATCTCGAGCAGCCCGAAGGCGTCGCCGATGCACTTGTGCGGCCCGCCGCCGAACGGGAAGTAGGTGTACGGCGCCGGCCTCTCGCCCGTCATCCAGCGCGCCGGATCGAAGCCCTCGGGGTTGGTCCAGAAGTCCGCGCGCCGGTGCGAGATCCACGGGGAGACGAGCACCACGTCGCCCACGCGCGCCGTCACGTCGCCGAAGCGCGTCGGCTCGAGCACGAGCCGGCCCGTGACCCACACGGGCGGGTACAGGCGCAGGGACTCGCTGACGACCGCGCGCAGGTACGCGAGCCGGCGGATGTTGGCCGCGTCGGGCGTCGCGCCGGCGAGCTCGCGCGCGAGCTCCTCGCGCGCGCGCGCGATCACGTCGGGCGCCCGCGACAGCAGCATGAAGGCCCAGGCGAGCGCGTTCGCGGTCGTCTCGTGCCCGGCGACCAGCAGCGTGACGACCTCGTCGCGGATCTGCTGGCGAGACATCGGGCGCCCCTCGTCGTCGCGCGCGCTCACGAGCGCCGAGAGCAGGTCGTCGCCGCCCTCGACCTGGCCGGAGAGCCGATCGTCGATGAGCGCGTAGGCGATGCGATCGAGCGTCGCGTCGCCGCGCGTCGCCGCGCGGTTGATCGCGGTCGGCAGCCAGCGCGGCGCCACGAGCACGTTGCCGATGCGCGTCTGCACGTAGCGCTGCGCGCTCTCGGTGGCCTGATCGAGGTCCTCCATGTCCTGGGTGGAGCTCGAGCCGAGCAGCGTCTCGACGACGATGCGCAGCGTCAGCTTGGTCATCTCGTCGGCGATGTCGAAGGCGTCGCCGCGCGCGATCGCGTCTCGCCAGCGCCGCGCGAGCATGTCCTCGATCGCGCGCGTCATCACCGAGGCGAAGCGCGCGAGCCGCTGCTTGCTGAACATCGGCTGGATGATCCGTCGGTGGCGCAGCCAGAAGTCGCCCTCGGAGGTCAGGATCCCGCGCCCGAGGAAGCGCGCGAGCGCCCGATACACGGGTGTCCTCTTGGACAGATTTCCGTCCTTGTGCATCAGCACGCGCCGGACGTGCTCGGGCCGGCTCAGGAACAGCAGCTTGGCGGGCCCGATCTGCGCGGGCGCGACGTCGCCGAGCTCCCGCGTCATCCGGAGCATGAAGTTGAGCGGATCGCGGCGGAACGCGAGGGTGTGCCCGACGAGCGGCAGTCCGTAGGGCGAGTACCTCCGCGGCGGTGTCCGTGGCATACCCGAGGGTGCCACAGCCCGCGACGACGCCGGTGAAGCCGACGCGAAGCTCGGCGGCCGGTCAGGCCCGCGCGCCCCCGCTCACTCGTACAGCGGCGCCCCGGGGACCCCGATGAACACGCGCCAGACCACCGGCTCCATCAGCTGCGTCACGTAGACCGAGCAGCGATCGAAGCCGACGCCGTCGCCGAACGCGAGGCTCGCGGGGTAGCCGAGCTGCTCCGCCACGAGCTCGCCCGGCTGCACCGTCTCCGCGGCCCCGTCGACGCGCCACAGCTCGCCGCGGATGTTGGCCGCGACGTAGACCATGCCGTCCTCGTCGACCGCGATCCCGTCGGGCGTCGACGCGGCGCCGAGCTGCAGGATCTCGCGCGCGCTCGCCTCGATCGGGAGCCCGTCGGCGTCGACGTCGTACTTCGTCAGCTGGCCGTCGGGCGTGAAGGTCGACGCGACGTACAGCGCGGCGCCGTCGGGGCTGTAGGCGATCCCGTTCGGCGACGGCACCACGCTCAGCGCCTCGCTCACCTGCCCGCCCTGGGTCACGCGGAACACCCGCGTGTCGAAGTCGTCCGAGACCAGCGCGTCGCCGCCGGGCGTGATCGCGACGAAGTTCGGGCTCGCGATGCTCGCGGTCAGCTGCGTCGCCGCGCCGTCCTGCGCGACCGAGAACACGCCGCCGTCGATCATGTCGGCGTCGATGCTCTCCCCGAGCGCCGCGACCACGAGCCCCGCGCCCCGCCGCGCGATCCCGATCGCGGTCGGGATCGCGACGTGCTCGACCCGCGCGCCGTCGGCCGTCAGCTGCCAGACGCGCCCGTCCGAGCTGACGTAGAGCCGACCGTCGGCGCCGAAGGCCACGCCCTCGCTGCCGCCGGAGAACGCGTCGGAGAACACGACGCGCTCGCCCGGGCTCAGGTCGACCCAGCAGCCGCGCTCGTCGAGCTCCATGGTGGTCTCGGTCGTGCCGGCGGTGGTCGACGCGTCGCTCGAGCTCGCGCCGTCGCTCGTGGCGCTCGTCGACGCGCCGCTCGAGCCGTCGCTCGAGCCGGCCGACGCGTCGCTCGTCCCCTCGGTCGTGCTGGTCATCCCGCTGTCGCCGCAGGCGAGCGCGAGCGAGAGCAGCGAGATCTTCGAGATCTTCGAGATCTTCGAGATCTTCGAGATCTTCGAGATCAACGGGAGCGTCGGGATCAGGAGCGGAGCGTGGGCCGGTGCGTGCATGGGATCCTCGTGACGCCCCATAGCGCGATCAGCCGGCGAACGCGACGAGAATCCTGGGGAGCGCCCCGAAACCCGGCGAGGTCTCGCGTCGCGCTGGTCGCCCGACTCAAACCGGACGCGCTTCGCGGAGGATCCAGCCTCAGCCGTGGAGCTCGGCGAGCGCCGCGAGCAGCTCGTCGAGATCTCGATTCGTCGTGTAGAAGTGCGGCGCGAAGCGAACGTAGCCGTGCCAGTGTCCGCAGTGGATGCCGCGCTCGTAGAGCGCCGCCAGCAGCTGCTCACCGGACATCTTCGACGGCCGGGCGGACACGATGCCCGCGCGCGGCTGCTCGTCACCGGGGATGTAGAGCTCCAGCCCGCGCGCCGGGAGCTCGCGGCGCAGACGGTCGACGTGCGCGGCCACGCGGGCGGCGATGCGCTCGGTCCCGAGCTTGGTGATCCACAGGAGCGCGCGCTCGAGGCCGCAGACGGTCGCAATATCGAGGGTGCTGTACTCGAAGCGCTCAGCGGTCAGCTTGATGTCCTCCGGATCCTCGGCCTCGACGCTCTCGCCGAGACGCATCGAGCCGGCCCCGAGGAAGACCGTGCGGATCCGCGGGAGCAGCTCGCGCGAGATGTAGAACAACCCGGTCCCGGCCGGCCCGAGCAGCCACTTCCACCCGCTGCCCGCGAGGGCGTCGACGCCCTGCGCCGCGACATCAATATCGACGACGCCCAGGCTCTGGGCCGCGTCGACGATCAAGTGAACGCCGCGGGCGCGGCACAGCTCGCGGAGCTCGCCGAGTTCGACGCGGTAGCCCGAGACGTAGCCGACGTGGCTGATCGTGAGCAGCCGCGTGCGCGCGTTCATCGTCGCCTCGACGTCGCGCGCGCGCACGATCCCGCCGTCGACCGGCACGCGCCGGATCTCCGCGCCGCGAGCCTGCTGAGCCATCCACGGGTAGACGTTCGCGGGGAACTCGTTGGCGGGCACGAGGATGTTGTCGCCCGGCGCGAGCGGGACGCCGTTCGCGATGACGTTGAGCCCCTCGGTCGTGTTGTGCAGCAGCGCGATCTCGTCGGGCGACGCGCGCAGCAGCTCGGCGGCGAGCCGACGCGCGCTGGAGATGTGCTCGCGCAGCGTGGACTTGACCCCGAGCTTTCCGCCGTGGGCGCGCAGACGCAGGTTGTCGGCGATCGCGTCGCTGACCTCGGTCGACAGGGGCGCGAGCCCGGCGCTGTCGAGGTAGACCTGCGCCTCGACGATCGGCATGGTCGCGCGGTACCGGGCGACGAGCGCGTCGAAGCTCGCCGCGCCGTCAACACCGTCGCGCGCGTCGCTCGTCTCGCGAGAGCCGCTAGCAGGAGGGAAGGGGTCCACGGCTCACCCCTCCTTCGGCGCGCGGGTCGTCGCGGGCGCCTCGGCGGACATGGAGATGCGCTCCGTCAGACGACGCGCGAGCAGGCGACACAGAAACAGCGCGCGCTCCGGGCTCGCCGCGACCTGACGCTCGAACTGCGTCCGCGGCAGCATCATGACGTCGACCGGCGACTCGGCGACCAGCGTCGCGGTCCGCGGGATGTCGGCGAGCAGCGCGAGCTCGCCGAACACCTCGCCGGGATGAATCGCGGACACGCGTCGGCTCGCGCCCGAGACCCCGCCATACTCGGCGTAGACGCCGATGCTCCCGCTGAGCAGCACGAACGCGTTCTCGCCCGGATCCCCGCGCTCGAGGATGATCTCTCCGGTCGCGTAGACCATCCGCTCGAAGCTCTCGATGAACGGCTGCGCGTGCGCTTGGCGGAGGAACTCGAGGAAGCGGTCGCCGGCTCGCGCGAGCGCGAGCGCGAGCGGGATCACCGAGAGCCCGAGCGCCGTGGTGATCGGGCCGTCGAGCGGCGCCCAATTGTGGTTCGTGAACAAAGAGACATACTCCACCGGGACCCCGGCGACCACGTGCGTCGCCCCCCTCGCGTTGGCCCAGTAGGTCGCCAGCCCGAGCAAGCTCACCGGCAGCTCGAACATCGAGCGGTGGCTCGCGGCGATGCACAGCAGCGAGGTCGCCATCGGCGCGGCGTCCTCGCCGAGCGCCGCGCGATAGCGCGAGAGATCTCCGAGCGGCGTACCGACGGGGTTCATGGCCGTCGCGCGGATCGACCCGACGATCGAGTCGCCGATCCGCGCGACGAAATTCTCGGTCTCCGCGAACGCGTCGAAGCGGTCAAAAACGCGCCCTGACGGGCGCCCAGGGAGGGCGCGCTGGAGGCCGACCAGAATCTCGTGACGCAGGCGAAACACCTCGTCGAGGTCCTTGCCCGCGCGAGCTCGTTGCAGGTGAAGCGCCATGGAGCGCAAGCGTATCACCTTCGAGCCTCCTCGAGCTCGTGCCTCATCGAGCCCGCCGTCCTCACGAGCGACACGGGCGCGCGCGCCGGCTGAAGAAAATCCGGCGCCCTCGCTACTCCCTGATCGATGTCACACTCGTCTGGCCCCAAGCACACATCCGCCGCCAAGGCCCCGATCATCTTCGACGATCACACGGACCTGTCGAAAATCGAGCTTCAGTACTTCATCGACACGCGGGTCGGGAAACAGACGTGCCAGGCACGGTGCGAGTTCTGCTGGCTCGATCGCGACAACGTGCGCGGGTTTCATCAAGACGTCGACGAGGCCGCGCGCGTTATCACGCGGCTGCGCGAGCAGGGCTTCAAGGTCGTCCCGATCGTGTCCGACAGCTTCGCCGAGCGCGGGAAGTACCTGCGCTCGGGGCTGCTGAATAACAACAACGACTGGTACATGGGGAACGCGGCCTGGAGCAGCGGTCGACCCTTGCTCGGGGATGACCACGAAGCGCTGCTCGACCTGTGCGTGGACAACGGCATCCACACGATCATCATGACGAGCCACGGGACCGAGGATCGCGAGCGGGCGTTCAAGGGGTTGACCCAGCCGAGCGTCGTGCGCGAGGCCGTGCGCCGCATCCAGGCGTACAGCGCCCGCGCCGGGTGGGAGTTCCGCATCATCCTCACGTTCACGCTGAGCGCGCGAAACCCAACCTGGTGACAGCATGATCGCCGGGGCGGCCGCGCACAACTGGATGTTCGAGGCCGGGGCCGCCGGCTTCATCTCGTCGATCCAGGTCCTGATCATCCCGGGAGACGGGCGCTTCACCGCCGAGCAGGTGCGGGCGACCGCGCTGCCTGACCAGCCCCACTTCTCACCCACGCGGCTGGTGTCGCTGGAGAACACGCACAACATGGGCGGCGGGCGCGTGTGGGCGGCCGACGCGGTCACGGCCGTGGTCACGGCGGCGCGCGAGCTCGGGCTCGCGTGCCACCTCGACGGCGCGCGGCTGTGGAACGCGGCCGCCGCGAGCGGGCGCTCGCTCGCCGAGCTCGCGGACGGCTTCGACACGGTCTCGCTGTGTCTCTCCAAGGGCCTCGGCGCGCCTGCGGGCTCAGTGCTGTGCGGCTCCCGCGGGCTGATCGCGCGGGCTCGTCGCGTGCGTCGAATTCTCGGCGGCGCCATGCGCCAGGCCGGGATTCTCGCCGCGGGCGGGATCTACGGCATCGAGCATCACCGCGCGCGCCTCGTCGAGGACCACGCGAACGCGCGGCTGCTCGCTCGCGGCCTCAACGAGATCGAGGGCCTCAGGGTGGAGCTCGACGCGGTGGACACCAACATCGTGATGGTGTCGCTCACCGGCGCGGCCGTCGAGGGCCGTGAGCTCGTGCGCCGCGCGGGCACCCGCGGTGTTCACTTCTTCGCGGTGCGCCCCGACGTCCTGCGCTTTGTGACGCATCTCGACGTGAGCCGCGCGGACTGCCTGCGCGCCGTGGAGGTCGTCAGCGCGTGCGTCACGGATTGGCGCGCGGTCGCCATGAAGGCGCCTTGACGCGCTCGCCGGGCTCACTGGTCAGGAAGCGCGCGATCGCAGCGCCCTCGCCGGCGCGACGCTAGAACCGCCCGCCGATCAGCAGCTTGACCTGGAACGCGACCATCAGCTCGGTCGTCGTGACGGTGAGCAGATCGGTCCGCGGGCGGAGGTCGAGGTCAGGCCCGAGCTCGCCGCCGACGAAGAAGCCGGGCGTGAAGCGCCACCAGAACCCGCCGACGATCGGGAAGCCGCCGCCGACCTTCGTGCCCGCGCGCTCGCCGAGCACGATGCCCGTCATCTTGGTGTTGTAGACGTTGAGGAACACGCCGGTCATGCCGTAGGCGAACCACTTCTCGGCGCTCGCGCCGAGCCGGAGCTCGCCGCCGACGCCGAACACGTGGGCCTTGTAGTCGTCGCCGACGCGCAGCCAGTGCTCGAACGCGCCGCCGACGCCGAGCGTGAAGCCGCCGCCGTGTCGCCACAGGCGCCCGCCGCCGAAGCCGTACTGGAAGCCGACCCAGCTGGGGATCTCGACGTTGATCGCGAACAGACCTGGCGCGACGTACATGTAGCTCGGGCGCGGCGTGTCGAGCCCGCCCTTGGGCGGCGGCTCCTCGGGCGGCGGCTCCTCGGGGTCCGACGGCGGCTCGTCGCCGGGCTGACGCTCGGCGAGCGCGGCGTCGAGCTGGCGCTGCCGCTCGACGAGCAGCGCGCGCTGGTCGGGATCGGTGACGCCCTCGCCCGGCCCGCGCTCAGGATCGAGATCGTGGGCGTAGGCCTCCTGCGCGCGCTCCAGCGGCGCCGCGTCGCCGCGCTGCTCGCTCGCTCGCAACGCGGCCTCCGCGATCGCGTGCAGCAGCACCGCGCGGTAGGCCTCGAGCTCGGGGTCCGGCGGCAGCTCATCGTGGGCCTGCAGCCACAGGCCCAGCGCGCCCTCGTAGTCGCCGACGTCAAAGCGCTCCTGCCCGGCGTTGTGCAGCTCCTGCCGCTTGCGCGAGGCCTCGGCGTCGTCGCCGGCCCGCGCGCTCGCGCTGGCCGGCGCGAGCGCGAGCGCGACCACGAGCGCCGCGATCACGCCAGCGAACCAGCGCGCGCGAGCGACGGCGCGAACGCGTCCCGCGATCTCCCCCACCGGATCTCCTTCACTGGATCTCCTTCACTGGATCTCCCTCACCGAAGCTCCTTCACCGAAGCTCCCTCACCGAAGCTCCTTCACTGGAGCTCATTCACCGGATCTCCCGCTCGGACTCCCTACGCCGGCTCCTCCGGGTAGAGCTCCATGGTAGAGGCGAAGGGGCGAGGCCCACAAGTCACGCGCGCGCGCGTCCTCGCGCGGCCACGAGCGCGCGCGGCCCTTCGCGCTACTCGGCGCTCCAGCCCCGCGCCCGCAGGTAGGCGCGCAGGCGCGGATCGTCGACACGCGTCGCGGGGACCAGCACGCCGACGCGCTCGCGCCTCCACCAGCCGTCCTCGCCGGGCGCCGCGAACCAGTAGCGGTACACGAGGATCCTGACGTAGCGCGGCGGCCCCTCGGGGAACGGGCTCGGCTCGAGGAGCGAGAGCGTGCCCGGGTCGTCGACGAGCAGCTTGTAGACGAGGTGCAGCACCCAGTCCTCGCGCTCGATCCGGCCGCGCGCCTGCACGTCCAGCGCCGCGAACCAGATCAACCAGTCGAGCCGGTAGTGGTAGGGGGAGATCACGCAGGGGCGTCGCGCGGGATCGCCGGGCTTGCACTTGAACGCGTACTCACGCCAATCGGCGTCCTCGCGCGCGAGCGGGTCGTCGAGCTCGTCCGCGGTCCCCTCGAACACGAGCTCGAGCCGCTCGCGGCCGACGCTCCCGAACGCGCCGTAGGTGTTGACGATGTGCAGGCGGTCGTACGAGCGGTTCATCGCCTGCTCGCGGCCGAGCAGGTTGGCGACGACGGGCAGGCTGAGATAAGCGACGAGCGCCGCGAACGCGTAGGTCACGTAGCGGTGCGCCGCGCTCGGCGGCGCCGGCCCGCGCCCCGCGGTGATCCGCTCGCGCCAGCGCGCCGGCGTCAGCCGGCGCAGCAGCTGGTCATCGAAGCAGGCGAGGCACGGCACGATCGTCAGCCAGTTGAGGAAGGAGAGGTTGCCGCTGACGATCAGCACGAGCTGAAACAGGATCATCAGCGCGCCGGCGACGTGTCGCGCGCGGCGCGGGCCGAACGCGAACAGCGGCGCGACGAGCTCGGTGACGTGGTTCATCAGCACGCCGCCGCGCAGCGCCCACGCCGGCAGGTGGTGCAGCAGCGGCGACAGCGGGTTCGGGAGCGGCTGCGTCTCAAAGTGCGTCTCGAGACAGGTGAGCTCGACCCAGCACGGGTCGCCGCGGAGCTTGATCAGCCCGGCGCCGAGCATGATGCGCACGATCAGCCAGCGCAGCAGGATGATCGGCACGCGCGGCGGCGGGTGCCTCGCCGAGAGCGGGCGCCAGCCGAGCAGCGGGCACAGCAGCGCCGCGAGCAGGCCGGTCTCGAGCAGCTGCGTCTCCCACCCGAAGCTGTACCAGCGCTGCCCGACGTGGAGGATCGAGAGGTACAGGCACCACAGCGCGATCATCACCGCCGCGTTGCTGAGCCCGAGCACCACCGCCGCCGACAGCAGCGCGCCGACGAGCGAGACGGCGAGCAGCGCGGCGTCGCTGTGGTCAAGCCAGAAGACCGACGGCGCGTTGAGGAAGCCCGCCCCGCGCCCGCCGGAGTGCGCGGCGAGTCGCTCCAGGTAGGGGCCCGCCGGCAGCAGCCCGCCCTCGCCGATCAGCGGCGCGAGCTGGAAGGCCGCGACCAGGAACGCGACGAGGTAGACCAGCCCGATCCCGCGCAGGATCACGAAGCGCGTGAGCCAGTACGTCGACGCGGTGGGCGGCCCCGCGAGCGCGCGCCAGCATCGCCGCAGCGCGCGGCGGCTCCACGGCGCGAAGGGGTCTGGCGCGTCCTCGTCGCGCGCGGGCGCGGAGCTCGTCGTCGCGAGCGCGCGCGCGTCTTCGTTGCTCGTGGGCGTGGACATTTTCCTCGCGAGCGCGCGGCCCTCGACTCGAGGCGCGCGCGTGTGGTCGGTCGGCGCGACTGGCAGTGCGGGTGGGAGTCGAGAGTACCGCGACGCGCGACGGCGACGAGGCGTCTTGCCACACCGCGAACGCACGCGATGTCGCGTTGCCAGCCGCGACGCGCCGCCGTACAGTAATCACGGTAGTGAACGAGATGACGCGGGGGCGTGATGGAGAGCCCGCGCTCGCGCGAGTCGATCGCGCGACGCGACCGAGCGACGCGGACGAGCGCCGCCCCTCGCTGTCCTCGCTCGACACCGCGGTCGTCGCGACGCGGCGCGTCACGCCGGCGCGCGAGGACGCGAGCGAGTCGCCGCTCTCCGACTCGACGCAGCCGACGACGGCGCTCCACGGCGCCGGCGTCCTGGCGACGCGCGTCACGAACGCGCTGCAGCGCAGCCTCGCGCGCGTCGACGAGCTGCCGTCGCTCGTCACGCCGTCGGCGGCCGTGGAGCGCGAGACGCCCGTCGCGCGGCTGCGCCGCGAGCTCGCGATCGAGCCCGCGATCGGCCCGGGCCTCGACGCCGCGCCGCGGGTCGACGACGACAGCCCGCGCTACGCGATCGTCGAGCAGCTCGGCAAGGGCGGCGGCGGGCTCGTCCGCGCCGCCGTCGACCGCGACCTGCAGCGCACCGTCGCGATGAAGTCGCTGGCGACGGCGCACCTCGGCAGCGCGCTGCACGTGCAGGCCTTCGTCGAGGAGGCGATCATCACCGCCGGCCTCGATCACCCCGGCATCGTCACCGTCCACGACCTCGGCGTGAGCCCCGAGGCCGGGCTGTACTACACGATGAAGCGCCTGCGCGGCGAGCCGCTCGCGCGCGTGCTCTCGCGGCTGCGCGCCGGCGACCCCGAGACCGGCGCGTACTTCTCGCTCAGCCGCCTGCTCGGCTGCTTCGTCGAGCTGTGCCGCGCGATCGCGTACGCGCACGAGCGCGGCGTCATCCACACGGACCTCAAGCCGGACAACATCGTCGTCGGCCCGCGCGGCGAGATCGTCGTGGTCGACTGGGGGCTCGCGCTCGTCCTCGGGCCGCGCGGGCAGAGCCAGGCCCGTTCGAAGCTGCTCGCGGGGACGCCCGAGTACATGGCGCCCGAGCAGCTGCTCGGCGAGGATCTGGACGAGCGCGTCGACGTCTGGGCGCTGGGCGTGATCCTCTACGAGCTGCTCACGCTGCGGCTGCCCTACCGCGGCGGGGGCATGCGCGGCGTCGCCTCGCGCATCCTCTCGACGCCGCTGCAGCGCCCGCGCGCCCGCGCGCCGGAGCGCGAGATCCCGGAGGAGCTCGAGCGCGTGTGCCTCCGCGCGCTCGCGCGGCGACCCGAGCGGCGCTACGCGACGGTCGCGGAGCTGCTCCTCGACGTCGACGCGCACCTCGAGGGCAGCCGCGCGCGCGCCCGCCGGGTCGCGCTGGCCCAGGAGACCGCCGCGCGAGTGCGGACCTGGCTCGAGGAGCTCGAGCAGGAGCTCGAGCAGGAGCTCGAGCAGGAGATCGAGCCGACGATCGAGCCGACGATCGAGCCGCGCACGCCCCCTCGAAAACACATGTCCGTTCAGGCCGCTCGGCCGCGCGCGCCCGGGCACGTCGACGACGCGCGCGCGCGGCGGACCGACGGCTACGCGCGCTGCGTCGACGCGCTGCTCGACGCGCTCGATCACGACGCCGACCCCGGGCCGATCGAGGCGCTCGGCGGCGAGCTGTACTGGCGCGTCTTCACCCAGGCCTACGCGCGCGACGGGTCCGCGCCCGACGGCGCGCGCCGGCGCCAACGCGAGCTGCTCGCGCGCCTGAGCCAGCGCGTGCTGCCGGCGATCGTGCGCGTCGGTCGGGCCCGCGCCCGCGGGCACCTGGAGCTCGTCGCCGCGGACGGGCGCGAGAGCGACGACGACGCCTGGCTCTCGATCGTCCACGAGCTCTGCCTCGCGACCCCCGCGGGGGACGAGGATGACCCGCGCGCCGTGGACCCAGCGCGCGCGCTCGTCGAGGACGCGCGCCTCTCGGCCCTCGCGCCGCTCGTCGAGCGGATCGAGCAGCTGCGCCGCGTCCCGCTGTTCCACGCGATGAAGCCCCACAACCTCCTGCAGGTCGCCGACGCCTGCGAGGAGCGCCGCTACCCCGCCGGCGCGGAGATCTTCCGCCAAGGCGAGTCCGACGACGCGCTCTGCCTGCTGCTCGAGGGCGAGGTCGACATCCTCCGCGACGGCGCGCGGATCAACACGCTCGGCCCGGGCGAGTGCGTCGGCGAGATCGCGGCGCTGGGTCAGAGCACACGCACGGCGAGCGTCATCACGCGCGCCCCCGCGCGCTGCCTGCTGCTCGCCGGGCCGCGCTTTCGCGAGCTCGTGTGCAAGTGCGGCGAGATCGGGATGGCGCTCGTCGCCATCCTCAACGAGCGCCTGCGCGTCGCCACCGAGCGCGAGGCGCAGCTGCGCACGCGGCTCCCTCGCGAGTGTTGAGCCAGCGCGCGTCAGGCTGGCTTCACGCCCCGCAGCAGGCGCAGCTCACCGCCGTGCGCTCGCAGCGAGGGCAGCGGCTCGCACGAGAAGTCCTCGGCCAGGCGCTCGAAGGGCTCCCAGAAGCGCCGCGTGATGTCGGCGCGCGCGGTCAGGTTCACCATCCGCCCGTGGAAGCCGAGCCGCGCGGCGTAGACATCGACCGCGACGACCCGCCCGCCCGGCCGCAGCAGCGACCACAGGCGCTCTGCGGCGCGCTCCCACTCGGGGAAGGCCGACAGCCCCAGAAACACGTGCAGCGCGTCGACCTGCCGGCGCCCGCACGCGCGCTCGAGCTCGTCCGCGCCGAACCGCAGCACGTCGCCCTGCTGCAGCGAGACGTTGTCCCAGCCCGCCTGCGACGCGCGACGCTGGGCCTGCGCCAGCATGCCGGCGCTGTAGTCGACGCCGATCACACGGCCCTCGGGCCCGACCGCGGCGACCAGCCCGTCAAGGCTTAAACCTGTCCCGCAGGGCAAGTCGACGATGTACTCGCCGGCGCGCGGCGCCAGGGCCAGGACCGCGCGCGCGCGCGACTCGATGTACAGGCGCTCGACCGAGGCGTCGTAGAAGCGCGAGAAGACGTCGTACCAGCCCATGACTAGCTCCGCGCGAGCACGAAGCCGAAGAACCGCAGCCACATCGCCAGTAGCACCGCGCTGCTGAGCAGGTAGGGGACGAAGCGGTGGTTGGGCTTGTTGTAGCTGAGGTGCACGAGCGCGTGCGCGGCCCGAGCGACGACGAACACCCAGGCCATCGTGACCGCGACCGGGTCCGCGGCGCCCGTGATCAGCGCGAGGCCGACGAGCACGTAGAACAGCACGGGCAGCTCGAACAGGTTGGCGAGGTGATGCGTCGGCTGCCGCTCGCGCGCCGGCGGCGGGTCGCCCTCGCGCGCGACGTAGTACTTGACCCGCACCTTGCCCGAGAGGATCAGCGGGATGCGCACCGAGAACAGCCGCAGCCACACCAGGTACGTCAACGCGACCATCGCGAACACGGGGTAGAGAATGTCGAGCTGCTCGGCGCCTTCAATCATGGAGCCATCCTAGCCTGAATCCACGCGCGTGGACCGAGCGCGCCACGAGGGCCGCCGACTCGCGCCGCGCTCGAGGCGACGGGCGAGCGCCGTCGCGCCGTCGCCCGGGCCCGCGCGGGCGATCGCGCGCGGCGAGAAAAACCGTCGCGCCCGCGCCCCGGGTGTAAGGGCTCCGCGACGCGCCGCGTTCGCGGGGTGTAACGGGGCCGAGCCGCCCCGAAGGAGACCGCGATGACCACCTCCCACGCCACCCCGCGCCGCCTCGCCCCCCACCTGCCCGCGCTCCTGGGCGTGCTCGCGGCCATCTCGCTGACGGCCGGGTGCGCCCACAAGGGCCTCGGCACCGAGAGCCGCGACGTGGGCTCGGCGCCCAGCGGCGGCCACTACAGCCACGCCGCGCCGTCGTCCTCCTCGTCGAGCTTCGACGCCCCGGCCGCCCCCCACGCGGAGGAGAGCTACGGCGGCGACCTCGACGGCGGCTTCCGCGACGACGCCGCCGGCGAGCTCGCCGAGGACAGCGCGGTCTCCAGCCGGCAGTCCTTTGAGCCAGAGCCGCGCAAGCGCCCCGGGCTCGGCACCTCCTACGGCGAGCACCGCTGGTCCGAGGTCCGCTCGGTCTCGTTCCAGCGCGGCAACGCGGGCTCGCCCGACGCCGTGCTCAGCATGCGCTACAACGATCATGACGGCGTGCGCGACCTCGCCAGCGCGCGCGGCTCGGCGTTCCGCTCGAGCGCCGCGGCCGAGGTCGGCCCGTTCCGCATGACGCTGCTCGACGGCTCAGGTCGCTCGCTCCAGGGCGCGATCGTCGGGGGCGAGACCTACGCCGTCGGCGAGCCCGGGCAGCGCTACATGATCGGGATCGAGAACAACAGCGGCGAGCGCTACGAGGTCGTGACGACCGTGGACGGCCTCGACGTCATCGACGGCGACAGCGGCAGCTTCGACAAGCGCGGCTACGTCGTCGAGCCCTTCACCAGCTTCGTGATCGAGGGCTGGCGCACGAGCGACGCGTCGGTCGCCGCGTTTCGCTTCAGCTCCATGGACGACAGCTACGCCGGCCGCACGGGGCGCCCCCGCAACATCGGTGTGATCGGGGCCGCTTTCTTCCACGAGCGCAGCCGGCCAGACTACAACGAGCTCCGCCGCCGCGATCACGCTGACCCCTTCCCTGGTCGCTAGCAGCCCGTAGCGAGGCGACGCGCGCTCGAGGCGTCCTCGCCTCGCCGCGCCGCCCCAGGATCGACGCCAGCCCTCCCCGACTCCACCCGCCCGCGCACGCGGGCCCCGACCACGACGAGACGCGCCCCGCCGCCTCGTCCGCCCCGCCGCGCCCGAGCTCCTGTCGTCGGGTCGGTCCCCGGGTTGTTGTTCCCACGCATCGCACTGTGACCCCCGCGGGTCCGGCGTGGGGCATCGATCTCACCAGCCCGCCCGGGGGCCGGCCCGGCGTCGGAGGTCCAGCGCGACGCGCCCTCGCGCTCACGCGGGCGCCAGGTGACACGCGCGGCACGCCGCCCGCAGCGACTTACATGTCTCCTGGGTCATCTCCTGGGTCATCTCCTGGGTCATCTCCTGGGTCGTCGCTCGCTGGCGCCAGGCGACATGACCATCGGGCCTGATCAGCAGCGCCCCGCGCTCGCCGATCTCCGCGACCTCCAGGAGCCGCGCGCGCGCCTCCGGGGCGCCCTCGATGGCGACGACGCGCGGCGGCTCGCGCAGCTCGCCCGCGACCCGCGCGACGAGCTCGCGCCAGCGCGGCGCGTCGGCCGTGAGCAGCGTGAGCGCGCGGGGCTCGAGCAGATCATGGGTCGACCGCGTGCGCGCGTCGTCGAGCCACAGGTGCGGGAGCCGTGCGCCCGGCGTCGCGTTCGGGATGTAGTCCCGCGCCGGATCCACGGGCGTCGGCGCGGCGCCGTCAGGGACCAGCGCCCCGCGCTCGTACACGTAGCCGATGTCGAGCCCGAGGCGATCGAAGTGCGCGACCTGATCGGCGATCGCCTGGCGCACGCGCGCGCGAATCACCCGGCTGTGGCGCGCGCGCCACAGCAGCGCGCGCGCCGGCACGTCGAGCCCGCGTCGCAACGCGGGCTGCAGCCACGCGGGCCTGCGCGCGATCCAGGCGTCGACGCGCGCGCGCTGCTCGAGCGCGGCGCGCGGGACCCCGAAGGCCGTCAGCACGGCGAACACGTGGTCGACGTTCTCGCGGCTGTAGTGACAGTTGCGCCGCGCGACCGGACGTCGCTCGAGCTCGTAGGTGTCGAGCAGCGCCGGCGCGGCCGCGCCGCGCAGCACCGCGGCGAGCTTCCACGCGAGGTTGTGCGCGTCAGCGACCCCCGTGTTGAGCCCGAGGCCGCCCGCGGGCGGGAAGCGGTGCGCCGCGTCGCCGATCAAGAACGTCCCGCCCGCGCGGTAGCGTTCGGCGACCTGCGCCGTCATGCGCCACGGCGCGATCGACCGGATCGCGGCGCGCGGGACGTCGCGCCCGAGCGCCGCCCGCAGGCGCTGCTCGATCGCCTCGCGCGGGAGCTCCGAGGCGCGCTCGCCCGCGAGCAGCGGGAAGTGATAGACCCAGCAGCGCGCGACGTGATGCGCGATGAGGGTGCCGGCGCCCCGCGGCTCGAAGATCCAGTAGAGCTTGCCGCGCGTGCGCACGTGCTCGGAGAGGTCGAGCTCTATGTGCACGCTGACGAGGTCGAGCAGCCGCGCCGGCCCCTCCATCGCGACCCCGATCGCCGCGCGCACGCGGCTGCGCGCGCCGTCGGCCGCGACCAGGTACCGGTGCGAAACTACGCCGGTTGTCCCATCGTTCAGGTCGCGGAGCTCGCTGCGCGCGCCCGCGTCGTCGGCGAAGCCGACCCACTCGGCGCGCTCGCGCAGCTCGATCAGCGGGCTCGCGCGCGCCCGCGCCCGCAGCAGCCGCTCGAGCGCGACCTGGGACAGGTTGAGGAACGGCGGCGAGACGCGGACATGCTCGCGGTACTTCCCCGCGATGGCCTCGTCGAGCAGGTCGACCTGCCCGAGCTCGTCGCCGATCGCCGCGCAGAACAGGATCCGCCCGCTGTCGGCGAGCGGCGCGGCCTCCCGCGCGAGCGCCTCGAGCGAGACGCCCTGCGCGTCGAGAATCTCGAGCGTGCGCGCGTTGATCTCGTGGGCGCGCGGGTGCGGGTCTGGCTCGGCGCGCCGCTCGAGCACGAGGCAGCGGACGCCCGCGCGCGCCAGGCACAGCGCGCAGGTCAGGCCCGACGGGCCCGCGCCGACGATCATGACGTCGACCGCGGCCCGCGTCATCCCGCCGCACCGCCGCGCGCCGCACCGCCACGCGCCGCACCGCCGCGCGCCGCACCGCGATGCGAGCGCGCGCGTGATTCGAACGTCACCGACCTGCTCACGACCCGATGATTCGAATCGTACCACCCTCGCGGGCCCCCGCGACAGCGCCGCGCCCACGCTCGCCGCGTGACCTCTCGCGGCCCTGCGCGCCGCGATTCCGCGTTGCCGCGACCGCGCGCCGCGACCATGGTGAGACGCGTCGCGACGCGAGCCGCCGCGCGCCGCCGACGTACCGACCCATGCCCACGACCACCGAGAGGATCCTCCAGCGCGCGCTCGACGAGCCCGGGCTGGTCCCCGCCGTCCAGGCGCTCGCGCCCGAACAGCTCGACGCGCTGGTCCGCGCCGTCGGCCTCGAGGACGCCGGCCAGCTGCTGGCGATGGCGACGCCCGAACAATTCGAGCACCTGATCGACACCTCGCTGTGGCGCCCCGACGGCGACGACGAGGCCTTCGATCACGCGCGCTTCCCGATCTGGCTCGAGGTCATGCTCGAGGGCGGCGAGGCGCTCGCCTGCGCGCGCCTGCGCGCGCTGCCCGAGGAGACCGTCGCGCTCGCGTTCGCCGGCCAGCTGCTCGTGCTCGACCGCGACACCCTCGGGATCGACATGGCCGGCGCCTCCGCGCGCGAGGCCGAGCTCGTCGAGAAGGCGCTCGACGCCTGTCACTACCTCGAGCTCGAGAACTACACGCTCGTCGCGCGCCGCTCGCTCGGCTGGGACGCGGTCACCGAGACCCTGCTCGCGCTCGATCAGGTCGACCACGAGCTCACCGAGCGCGTCCTCGCCGACTGCTGCCGCGCCTCGACCGAGCTCGTCGAGGAGGACGGCCTGCACAACGCGCTCTCCGCCATGGACGCGCTCGCCGACGACGCGCTCGGCGAGCGCGAGGATCGACACGCGGCCCGGGGCTACGTCAGCCGCGCCGACGCGATCGCGTTCACGCGCCTCGTCGAGCGCGAGTCGCCCGGCGAGTTGCTCTCGGGCCCGCCGCCGCCGCGCGACGCGATCACGCGCGCCTATCTCCAGCGTCTGCCCGCGACGGAGACGTCCCGCGCCGCGCCGTCGCGGACCCGCGCGCTACCCCGCGCGCTCGCCGAGGTCATCGAGACCGCCGTCACGCCGCCGGCGGACGTCGGCCGATCGCTGCGGGGCGCGCTCGCGCGACTCCCCGACGCGCGTCGGGCCGCGCGCGAGGCCGAGCTGCTCCTGCTCGCCAACGCGCTGCTCGCCAGCGACCGCGGGTACACGCACGTCCGCGCGATCGAGGAGGTCCTGCGCCTGTGCGCGCGCGGCCTCGAGCACCTCCGCGCTCGCGCCCCCGACGCGTCGCTGGAGGACGTCGGCTGCGATCAGCTGTATCGCGTCGGCCACGCGCTGACGCGCGCCGCGAAGCAGCTCCGCGGCGGGTGACGCTACTCCGGCACCATGCAGAACGGCGGCATCAGCAGGATCTCGTTGTCCTCGTCGACGTTGCACTCCTCCTCGTTGGGCACCGCGACCAGCCGCGCGGACTCGAGGTTCGCCGCCTGCACCTCGATCGGCAGCGAGTCCGTGAACACGCCCGGCTCGATGGTCTCGTTGTACGGGACCTCGTCGAGCAGCATCTCCATGCCGTTGATCGTCCCGTAGACCTCGATCACCGCGCCCGCGGTCAAGGGCGCGGCGCCGACGTTGCCGAGGTGGACCCAGATCGTCGCGACCCCGCCGGGCCCGCAGCTCTTGTCGCACAGCTCCGCGATCTCGAGCGCGAGGTCCGGCGCCGCGAGCCCGTCGTTGGCCGAGAGGTCGCCCGAGCGGAAGTTGTTGTACGACTTCCAGTTCTGCTCCGCGAGCGCCGGCACCGTGCCGTCGTCGGCGACGTTGGTGATGTGGTACGCGTGCTGGTTCCAGATCTTGCGACCTGGCCGCCAGGACTCGTCGGCGTCGCCGATCACCGTGATGCCGCGGTAGTTGCCGTTGTAGGGCTCGCTCACGAACACGATCTCGACCTGCTCGTCGTTGTCGACGTCGGCGATGATCGGGTACTCGAGCCGCGTGCCGCTGTTGTGCTCGGTCAGGTTCATCTTCACCGCGCCGTCCTGGCCGTTGTAGACCCAGCAGGTCGTCTCGTCGCAGTAGACGACGTCGGCGATCCCGTCGCCCTCGAAGTCGTAGACCGACGAGCCGGTGATGCCCGACGAGTTGTCCTGGGTCGTGTTGCTCCACAGCACCTCGCCGGTGTCGCCCTCGAACACCGTGTACTTGTTGAAGCCGGCGACGCCGATCTCGGCGAGGCCGTCGCCGTCGAAGTCCTCGATCGTCGGCGGGCCGCCCTTGCCGCCCGGGATCGCCGACGACCACACCACCGTCCCGTCGACCGAGGTCTGCACGCGCACCGTCGCGTTGGAGACCACGACGATGTACGGGATCCCGTTGCCGAACATGTCGCCGACCGCCGGGTAGCCGTCGTGCTGGCCGTTGTACCAGATCGTCGTGCCGTCCATCGCGTACAGCGCGTCGCCGACGACGACCTCCTGCTGGCCGTCGTCGTCGAGGTCGACCGCGAACGACATCGACGCGCTGCCGTTGGCGTTGCCCGTGTGCACGCCGATGCCGTGCTCGCCGGCGCCGATCAGGTTGCCCTGGTTGTCGAGGATCGCGCGGCCGACGACGATCTCCGGCGTCCCGTCGCCGTTCATGTCGGAGATCGCGGGCGCGTTGTCGTAGGTGCCGACGTGGTTGCCGAGCGGCGCCGACTGCCACTTGAGCGCGCCGTCGTTCTCGAACGCGAGCAGCACCTTGTTCTGGTTCACGGTCAGGATCTCGACGACGCCGTCGCCGTCGATGTCCGCGCCCGCGACCGACTCGTCGCGCCACAGCCCGTTGCCCGGCACGCTGAAGATCTCGGTCTGGCCGTCGCCCGAGACCGCGCGCAGCACCCCGACGCCGTCGTAGGTGATGAACACCAGGTCCGGCATGTCGAGCGTGTTGATCTCGCCGTCGAGGTTGTCGTCGGTCAGCTGCACGAGGATCGGCGTCGTCACGCTGCTCTTGGAGCCAGGCTCGACCTCCCACACTTCCTTGTGCCACTCGATGATCGGGTTGAACATGCCGACCTGCGGCTCGGACTCGCAGGCCGGGTCCGGCGGCACCATGAAGCCCGGCGGCGGCTCGTCCTCGCACGAGGGCGGCTCGCCCGTGGTCCCGCCTGTGTCGCTCACGCCCTCGGTCTCGCCCGCGGTCGTGGTCCCCGACGTCGTCTGCCCCTGCGACTCGGAGCCGGCGGAGAGGCTGCTCTCGGTCATCGAGTCGCTCCCGCCGCCCGCGGTCGTCGAGCCCGGTCCCGTCGCGCCCTCGGTGATCGTCCCGCCGCTGTCGCCGCTGTCGCTGCCGCGCCCGCTGTCGTCGCCGCAGGCCGGCAGCGCGAGCGTCACCGCCAGCGCCGAGAGACATGTCGTAAAAAACACTTCAAGAGACGCCGGCCGGCGGCGAGGCGCGAGGCGAGGGAGGGCGCGTGACATCATCGACGATCCTGCAGGTTCATGCTCTGACGGCGTCGTCCGTCGACGCCGCCCGGCGACCATAGCAGCCCCGCGCCGCCGCGCGTCACGGCCCCGTGACGACCTGGTCCGCTCGCGAGGACTCCACGCGGCGGCACGCAGCACTCGAGGCGGGCCTCGGGTCGCGCTATGATGGGCGCGTGACGGGCAGCGTGCTGGTCGGCTTCTGGCGGCGGACGATCCGGATCCCCGGCTTCGCCTGGCGCCGCGCGATCCGGTCGGCGGCCGCGAGCACGCGCGCGGCCCAGCGCTTCATGACGGACGAGCACCACCGCGTCCGCGACCACGCCGTCCGCGAGCTCGCGCGCACCGGCGCGCCGCTGCCCCCGCCCTCGATCGCCGACGCGCTCGAGCTCCCGCTCCCCCGCGTCGCCGCGCTGCTCGACGAGCTCGAGCGGCGCCTGACCTACCTCTTCCGCGACGCCGCCGGCGCGGTCGAGTGGGCCTACCCGTTCACGGCGAGCGAGACGCCGCACCGCGTCCGCTTCGACCGCGGCCCGCCCGAACCAGTCCACGCGGCCTGAGGGATCGACGCGTACGCGACGCCCTTCGTGCAAGGGCGACTTCAGGACGAGACGGGCGAGGACGAGTCACGCGGGGCCGAGCGGCGCGCGCCGCTGGGCTGCGAGCTCGAGACCGAGTGCGCGCACACGGGGCGACGCATCCGGCTGCGGCTCGACCGCGAGCTGGGCTGCGAGGTGCTCGACGAGGGCGCCGCGCCGCTGGTGTTCGTGCCGCTCGTGAACTTCGAACGCCTGCGGGCCAGGAGCATCATCGACGACTTCTGACGGCGCTCGGTATTCTTCTGGTCAGAAGAACAGGCGCGCGCGCACCGGAGAGCCCTCGGCGGGCTGCCAGGGATGTACCTGACGACGCAGCAGGCCGCGTACCTGACCCGCGAGGTCCAGGCCGCGATGTTCGACTTCCCTCGCTGTCGCCGCTGAGCGAGCCGCCGCGCGCGGGTCAGCTCCGCGCGCGCGGACGACCGCCGACGCGGATCGGCGCGCGCGGACAGGCGGTCTACGGCGTGGTGCCCGCGACGCACTGATCGTAGTTGTCGAGGTCGTAGTCGCAGTCGTTGGGGACCACGAGCGCCCCGTTCACGCACGCCGGCTCGTCGAACGCGCGCAGGTAGCACTCGAGCACGTACTCGTAGTCGCGCCCGCAGCTGACGTCGGCGACCTTGGCCTCGCAGTCCGCCGTGCAGCCGTCGCCGCAGCCGAAGCGCTCCGCCGCCCAGCAGTAGCCCGCGCAGACGCTGTCCCAGCTGAGGCACTCGCCCATGCTCAGGACCTCGGACTCGCAGCCGGTCGCGCCGGCCTGCCCATTCTGACAGGTTACGCCCTCGCGCCCCCAGCACAGCAGCAGCTGGTCGTACTCGAACCGGCAGAACGCGTCGTCGTCGTAGCTCACGCGCTCCGCCTCGCACTGGCTCTGGCAGGCGTCGGCGCTCGTCGCCCCGCAGCTCGCCGCGACCGCCGACTCGCAGTAGCTCGTGCAGTTGATCGTGTCGATGCACTCGGAGAGCGACAGCGCCTCGCTCACGCACTCGGCGCCGACCGGGCTCGGGAAGTCCATGATGCACTGGAACTCGCCCGCCGCCGCGCACTCGTAGGAGGCCGCGTACTCCTCGAGGCACAGGCCGTTGGTCTGCATCGGCGCGTAGGCGCAGCCCGCCTCGCAGAGGCCGGCGTCGAGGCTCATCGCGCAGCCGGACGCCGCCTGCGCGACGCAGTAGTCCTCGCACGCGGATTCGAACTTCTCGAGCGTGGCGGCCTCGTCGCTCTCGTCGTCGCCGCAGGCCGCGGGCGCGAGCGTGAGCGCGAGGGGGATCAGCAGGGCGGCGAGGAACGGGTGAATGGGGCGCACGGCAGCTCCGATCGTCTCTCCCAACCATGCCCGCTCGCGCGGCGCGGCGCGACCGCGAGGCCGCGATCCCTGCGCCCCGATCCCGAGGTACCATGGCGGCGCGATGGCGAGCGCGCGCGTCCAGCCGAGAGCAGCCTCGCCCAAGGCCGCGGGCGTTCGGTCGCGCGCGCGCGTCGGGCCCGGCGGCCGCGACCCGACGCGACGCGCTCCAGGAGGCGCACCGTGAGCGCCCGCGATCTCCCGGCGATGGACAGCCTCCTGTGCTTTGAGGCAGCCGCGCGCCTGCTCAACTTCCGCGCGGCGGCCAAGTCCGTCGCGCTCACGCCGGCCGCGCTCAGCCAGCGCATCAAGCAGCTCGAGCAGCAGCTCGAGGCCAAGCTGTTCGAACGCAGCACGCGCTCGGTCCAGCTGACCGAGGCCGGGCGGGCGCTGCTGCCGGTCGCGCGCAGCTGCATCGCGGCCGGGCGCGAGTGCGCGGAGGCGGTCCGGGGCGCGCGCGGCCCGGCGCCGATCGAGCTCACCATCGGGACGCGCTTCGAGCTCGGCATGTCGTGGCTGGTCGCGAGCCTGCACGAGCTCGAGCGCCGCCTCCCGCACATCACGATTCACCTGTTCTTTGGATCCGGTCCAGAGCTGCTCGAGCGGCTGCACGCCCGCCGGCTCGACTGCACGGTGACCTCGGCGCGGCTCACCGACGCCGCGCTCGACTCGCTCACGCTGCACCAGGAGCGCTACGTGTTCGTCGGCGCGCCCGAGCTGCTGGAGCGCGAGCCGTTCGACGCGCCCGAGGACGCCGAGCGCCACACGCTGCTCGACATCGACCCGAGCATGCCGCTCGCGCGCTACCTGACCACCGTGACGCGCGAGGAGCAGACCCTGCGCTTCGGCCGGTTTCGCTGGCTCGGGCTCGGCGCGGCGATCCGCCAGCAGGCGCTGGCCGGCCACGGCGTCGCCGTGCTGCCGCGCTACATGATCGCGCCGGACCTCGAGGCCGGTCGACTCGCCGCGCTGCTGCCGACGATCCAGCCGCTGCCCGACTTCTTCCGCCTGGTCTTCCGCGCCGACGACCCGGGCCGCCGCGCGTACGAGGACATCGCCGAGGTCCTGCGCGGGATCCCGATCTGCTGAGGGCGCCGGCGGCGTCGCGGCTGCAGCGGCCGCGCGACCGCGCGTCGGCGACCGCGTTCCCGGCGAGCTACGGGCCCGTCCGCGGCTGAGCTCGATTACGCAGCGATCGTGAACACGCGTGTTCACGAGGTATCGCTTCTCAAGCGACGCGACGCGATCCAACCTCGAGTCGCCCCGCCAAGCCGAGCCGAGCCGCGGGGCGCCTACACCTGAGGAGCGAGCGATGGACTGGTTGAATCACCGAGAGCTGGAGCTGGATCGAGATCGGGAGCGCGACGTGAGCGACGAGGCGGACGCGCGCGCGCGCGTCCACGCGCGCGCGCTGCAGGCGGCCGCCGGCCTGGCCCGCGGCGCCAGGCGCCGCGCCAGCGCCCGCGCGCTGCTGCCGTGGACGGGGCTCGTGGTGCTGCAGCTCGCCTGCGGCCCGCTGCCCGAGGGCGTCACCACGGGCTCCGCCGGCACCGAGTCCGGCACCGAGAGCGCGAGCGAGACCGACGACGACATGATCGCGTCGACCTCGTCCGGCGACAACTCGAGCGACAGCACGACGCTGCTGACGGACGCGACCGACTGGGGCACGGGCGGCGACGGCATGTCGACGGGCGCGGCGACGACGACCGCGACCAGCGAGGCGACGACCGACTTCGCGACCACGACCGGAGAGGACAGCGCGACGACCGGGGACGGCGCGACCACGGGCGAGGAGCTCGAGGACTGCCTCACCGACAACGGCGAGGTCGACTGGGCCTGCTGCGAGGCCCAGGACTGGCTGCCGGCCCCGCAGTGCACGCCCTGGGGCCCGCCCGCGCCGCCGACCGCCCGCGCCCTCTCGCCGCGCGCCCGCGCCCTGCTCGCGCTGCGCCTCGACGACGCCGCGGCCGTGGGAGGGCTGGCCTGATGGCGCGCCTCGACCTGACCCGAGAGTCCGCCGCGCTCGCGGCCGAGCTCGAGCGCGAGGCGCCCGAGCTCGCCGCGCTCTCCAGCGACGCGCGCGCGTCCGCGATCGAGACGTGGCGCGGCCGCATGGTCAACGAGCACGCGTCCGCGCGGGTGTTCGCCGGGCTGATCCCGCAGCTGATGCGCGCGGAGCTCGACGCCGGGCGTCAGGCCGAGGTCGCCGAGATGATCGCCGACGAGCTCCGCCACGCGCGGCAGTGCGCCGCCGTCGTCGCGGCCCTCGGCGGCGCGCCGATCGGCGAGCTGCCGGCGCTCTCCGACGTGCCCGCGCACGCCGACGCCGAGCCGCTCGAGGGCCTGCTGCGCAACATCATCAGCGTCTCGTGCATGAGCGAGACGGTCGCGGTCGCGCTGATCTCCGCCGAGCGCATGAACACCGGCCCGGCCGCGCTCAAGCGTGTCCTCGGGGACATCCTCGCCGACGAGGTCCAGCACGCGCGCTTCGGCTGGCGCCTGCTCGAGGAGCTCGCGCCGCGCCTGCCCGCGGCGATGAAGCGCCGCCTCGGCGTCTACCTCGTGACGGCCTTCGCCCACCTGCGCGAGCACGAGCTCGCCCACCTCCCCGCTCGCCCCGCGCCCTCGCGCGCGGCCGAGGCCGTCGGCGTCTGCGACGGTCACGAGGCCCGCCGCCTGTTCCTCGACACCGTGCGCGACGTGATCATCCCCGGGCTCGAGGATCACGGGCTCCCGGCCGCCGCCGCCTGGGAGGCCTCGCTCGCGGCCTGACGCCTGCGGCCCCGTCGCGCCATGGCGCGCGAACGCGCCCTCAGCGGGCCGTAGCGTGGCGGACGTCGCAAAAAAACTCGCCCCGCGTGATCCGATCGGCGCGCGCCGGGAACATCACCGGCAGACGCCATGTCACGCACGCGCACGCTGGTCGACCTCTGCCTCGCCCTCATCGTGGTCTTCGGGCTCCGCGAGCTCGTCGAGTGGACGCTGGCGCCGCCGGTGACGATGTTCCCCGTCGCCAACGCCTGCTCCACGGCGAGGCTGGCGCGCGCGCCCGCGCCCCCCGCGACCGCGGAGGCCCCGGACGTCCAGACCGCGCCGAGCCCACGCGTCGCGCCGGCGGCCGAGGGCCACCGGCTCGACCGACCCGACGCTGCGGACGACCCCGCTGCGCGTGACGACCTGCCCGTCGCCGCGATCGACCCGACCGCGCGCGAAGGCCTCGACGAAGACGAAGACGACGACGAAGACGTCGACGACGACGTGATCGCCGGTGACGAAATCAACGAAGAGGTCATCTCCGACGACGAAGCCGACGAGGCCGACGAGGCCGACGAGGCCGACGAGGCCCTCGAAGAAGTCGTCGCCGACGACGACGTGATCGCCGACGACGTAGCCGACGCCACCGCGGTCGCCAGCGTGACGCCGCGACGCCGACGCGCGAGCGGGCAGCGCAGGCTGGGCCGCGCGGTCTTCAAGAAGCGCTGCGCCGGCTGCCACGGCGGCGACGGCAGGGGCCAGACCAGCGTCGGCAAGCGCCTCGGCGTGCCGTCGATCACCCGCACGCCCAGCGCGCGGCTCGCCCGCGCCATCCGCAGCGGCGTCCCGGGGACCAAGATGCGCGCCTACGGCGGCAAGCTCAGCGAGCGCGAGCTCAAGGCCGTCACGAGCTTCGCGCGCGCGCTCTGAGTCGCCGCCGCGCGGGCGCGCGGGCTCGAGACGAGCTCCGCGTCGCCCCGGGGCGCGCCCGCTACTGCGGGTTGATCGTCTGCAGCCGCAGCCCGCCGGGGTACGCGTAGGAGGTCGCCTGCGAGTAGCCGATGCCGACGATGCCGAACGGGCTGTCGCTGAAGGCGAAGTGCGAGCCCTCGCTGATCGTCCAGTCCGAGACCTCGTAGTTGCCGATCTGGTAGTAGCCGTCGACGATCTGGCCGTCGACGGTGACGTCGGCCGCGCCGGCCTCGCGGATGATCTGCACGAAGTGCTGCGGGTAGTTGGTGCCGGTCACGAACGCGTAGCTCCTGAGGAACTGCTCGACCGGGACCATCTGGTACATCGACGGGTCGCCGGTGGACGCGCCGCCGTTCTGGCTGCCGAGGTACTGCACCGGCAGGAACGGGCCGTCGCCGGTGATCACGAAGCTCGTCCCGTTGGGCACCGTCAGGTCCATGTAGTCGCCCGCGTTCATCAGCGTGAACGGCGTGCCCGGCTGGGCCGGCTGGGTCGAGATCATCACGCCGTCCTCACCCGCGTAGACGCGCCAGAAGTGCTGCTCGTTGCCGCGGTCGGGCGAGTGCGCGCCGACGTAGGTCTCGCCCCAGTAGTCGAGCGGGATCATCTGCTCCTCGATGTGGTCACACCAGGTCACGAGCGCGGGCACGTTGACGCACTCGGTCGCGCCGACGACCCAGAGCTTCTTGCCGTTGCCGGTCACGTAGGTGCCGGACATGTCGTGGTTCTTGTTGGCCACGCGCACCTGCAAGAGGTCGAAGCGGTTGAGCGTCACCTGGCCCGTCGCGTTGGCGTTGACGGCCTGCACGCCGGCGCCCGCCGCCGTGTTGACGCGCGGCGTCCAGTTGACCGTGGTGCCGTCCTCCGCCGCGATCACGTTGAAGTAGCTCGGGTAGTCGCCGGTGAGCGAGTTCGCGTACGACGCGATCACGTGGTTGGAGCGCAGCGCGTGCTCGGGCAGCAGCATCGACGCGTCGTTGGTCGCCTGGGCGCCGAGCGGCGAGTGCTGGTAGGCGATGATCGGGATGTCGCTCTCGACCCGGTACGCCCCGCCGACGCGCAGCGCCGACACGCCGTCGGGCGCCGGGTTCGTGAGGTTGTACTGGTGGGTCTCGCCGGGCCCGAGCTGGATCACGCCGCCCTGGGGCGCCTCGTTGTTCTGGCCGTTGGCGACGAAGTAGAGCTGGACGTTCGCGGTCTTGTCCTGCGACGTGTTGCCGACGATCAGCGAGTCCGACTGGTTGCTGAAGATGTTCAGCATGCGGTTGGCGATGAACGAGCAGCCGATCGAGCTCGGGTCCTGCTGGACGAGGTCGCACAGCGGGTAGCACTCGCCGCCGCTGCAGCCCTCCGTGTTCGCGCAGTCCACCGGATCCTCGAACATCTGCCCGTCCTGCGCGCAGGTGATGTAGGTGTCCTCGTCCTCGCAGGTCGTCGCGCCGGGGAGGCAGAAATTCTGCACGCACTCGCCGTCCATGCAGCCCGCCTGGAGCCCGCAGGGCTCGGCGACGTAGCCGTCGCAGGTGTCGTTGCACACCTCGATCGCGCCGCCGTCGAAACACTGCCCAGACGGCTCTCCGGACTCGCACAGCTCGTCGCCCTCGACGAGCCCGTCGCCGCACTGGACGTCGCCGTCTCCGTCCCCGTCGCCGTCTCCGTCGCCGTCTCCGTCCCCGTCTCCGTCGCCGTCCCCGTCGCCGTCGCCGTCTCCGTCGCCGTCGCCGTCTCCGTCGCCGTCGCCGTCTCCATCACCGCCGGTCGTCATGCCCATCGTCTCGCCGCCCGCGGGGTCCTGGGTCGTCGGGCCCGCGCTCGGATCGGTCTCGCTCGAGCCCGCCGTGGTCCCGTCGCTCGAGGCGCTCGCGTCGCTCTCGGTGCTCATCGTCCCGCTGTCGCCACACGCGCCCACAGCGAGGGTCAGCGCGCACGCGATCAGACAATTCAAGGGTAGGCTCTGGGGCGCTCTGGCGATCGTCATGTCGTCAGGGTCATGTATTTAACGGGCCTACACAACAAGAGCAAAGCGCGCCGCCGGGCGCTCACTCGCAGTAGGCGCGCAGGCCCCCGATCGCGCGGTCGAGCTCGAACAGGAGCTCTTCCTGACGCTGTTTCACGCGGTTCATGGTCGCCTCGACGTCCAGCGTCGCGCCCGCGCGCTCCAGGTTCTCGTCGATGACCCGGATCAGCTCGGCCGCGGCCTCGTCGATCTCCGTGAACTCGCTGCGCGCCGCCGCCTCCTCGGCCTTCTCGCGCACCATCTTGAGGGCCATGAGCGCGCTCCCCTCGTCGTCCGCCGAGCGCAGCATGCTCTTGGCGAAGCCGAGGTTGCACGCGTGCGGATCCTCCTCGCACGCGCGCTCCAGCGCCTGGCCGGCGCGCTCCAGCTCCTCGAGCTGACGTCCGCGCTTGCCGGCGAGCTCGACCATCGCCGCCGCGGCCTCCGCCGACTCCAGCAGCAGCGCGCCGTGCTCCGTCATCGACTCGCTGATCGACCGCACGCTGAGCGCGTTGTCCTCGTTCTCGAGCTCGACGGTCGCCAGCGCGGCGCCCTGGCGCTTGAACTCCTCGCCGAGCGCTTGCACCTGGGCGTGGAGCCGGGCGGGGTCCTCGGTCTCCTCCTGCCCGGTCGAGAGCGCCTCCAGCTCGCCGAGCGAGGCGTCGACGGCGTCGAGCGCGCGCTTGCAGTCGGCGTGGGCGCAGCCGAGGCTCAGGGCGATCAGCGCGAGGAGGAGGGCGATCGTGGTCCGCGACATCATCTGGCTTCAAGGCCAGACTCGGACAGTCGCGCGCCGAACACAAGCACGCCGCGCGCGGGGGCGCGCCCGCGCGCCGATCAGTGACCGGTCAGCACCAGCGCCGGGTCCATCCGCGCGGCGCGGCGGGCCGGGAGCGCGGCCCCGAGCACGCAGAAGCCGATCGCGAACGCGAACGCGCCCAGCAGCAGCGGCGGGTCGAAGCTGAAGTAGGTCTCGGGCTTGTACGGGAAGTCGGGGATGTAGCGCGCCGACACCGTGTCGAACAGCGCGCCGGCGATGAACGCGAGCACCACGCCGAAGCAGCCGGCGACGAGCCCGACCAGCGCCGCCTCGCCGAGGATGAGCGCGCGGATGTTCGCGCGCGTGGCCCCGACCGCGCGCATGATCCCGATCTCGCGCTGGCGCTGATAGATCAGCATGAAGAACACGTGCATGATGTTGACCGCCGCGATCCCGACGATCACGACGCTGACGAAGCCGAACACCATCATGAAGATGGTGATCAGCAGCGCGGCCTGCTCGGCGCCGCTGTCGGCGACGTCGAAGCCCATGTCCTCCACGGACTTGGCGACCGCGGCGACGTTGTCCTTGGAGTCGATGTCGACGATGATCGAGTGGTAGGTGCTCGCGGCCTCGGGTGACCCGTAGAACACGTTGTACTGGCCGACGTAGCCGAGCGGCAGCGTCAGCCCCAGCGGGATCGCGCGCGCGCTGAAGCCGACCAGGCGCCCGCGCTCGACGATGATCTTGTCCTTCTTGGACGCGTCGACCATCGACTCGCCGACGCGCAGATCGAAGCGCAGCCCGACGACGAACTCGGGGTTGAGCTTGGGCAGGTTGTGCGCGCGCCGGATCGTGCCGTTGTAGATCTCGACCAGGTGGTTGGAGGCCATCACCGGCACGTAGTGCCGGCAGACCCGCTGCTGACGCTCGGCCGGCGTCAGCTCGCTGCCGTCGGCGCGCCAGCGCGGGCGCAGCCCGCAGTACTCCATCTTGCCGTCGCAGCCCTCGTCGCTCTCGCAGGCCTTGAGCTCGGCGACGCCGTCGTCGAAGTGCTTGAACGCGTAGCCGCTCGCCACGTCGTCCTGCACCAGCGCGGGGTCGATGCCGTCGGCGATCAGCTCGGTGCGCATGTCGTTGCCGAGCAGGCTCTCGCCGCCGACCGCGGTCGAGGGCGCGGTCAGCTTCATCTTCGGGAACACGCCGGAGACGTGCGGCAGCGCCCCGAGGCTCTTGGCCACCTGATCGTCGAGCGTGTCCTTGCCCATGCCGACGCGCAGCGGGCCGAGGTCGATGTCGGTGGTCCTCGGGACGACCTCGAGCTTGTCGAGCGGGAAGATCTCGCCGAGCACGACGTTGCGGACGCCGGAGCCGAGCGCGAGGAAGAACGTGAACGCCGCGATCCCGACGACGATGCCGATCGACGCCAGGATGAAGTGCTGGGCGTTGCGCCGGAGGTCACCGACGATCAGCGTTCGCAGCCCGCCCGCCCTCACGCGCGCTCCTCCGCCTCAAACGCGCCCTCGCCCGCGTCTACGCCCCCGTCTGCGCCCCCGTCTTCATCCGACGCGCGCACGCTCGCGCCCGAGTCCTCGCGCACCTGGCCGTCCTCGATGCGGACGCAGCGGGTCGCCGCGTCGGCGATCAGCGGGTCGTGCGTGACGATCAGCAGCGTGATCCGGTCTTCTTGGTTGAGCGCGCGGAACAACTCGAGGATCGCGTCGCCGCTGCGGCGGTCGAGGTTCCCGGTCGGCTCGTCGCAGATCATCATGGAGGGACGATTAAACAGCGCGCGCGCGATCGCGACCCGCTGCTTCTGCCCGCCCGAGAGGTTCATCGGCGGCTGCGACGCTTTCTCGGCGATGCCGACCTGATCGAGCAGGTCTAGCGCACGCGCGCGCGCGTCCGCAGCCGCGCCGCCCTTTCGGTCGAACAGCGAGGGCAGCATCACGTTCTCCAGGCACGACATGTAGTCGAACAGGTGAAACGACTGGAACACGAAGCCGACATGGTTATTGCGGTAGGCGCTCGCCTCCAGGTCGGTCATCTCGTGCAGGCGCTTGCCCTCGACCTCGACCGCGCCCTCGTAGTCGGAGTCGAGGCCGCCGATGATGTTGAGCAGCGTCGTCTTCCCCGAGCCGGAGCGCCCGACCACCGAGAGGAATTCGCCGCGCGCGATGTCCAGATCTACGCCCCGGAGCACCCGTTGGCTGCTGCCGTCCCCCGAGCGGTAGGACTTGTGCAGGCCGCGCACGCGAATCATGGAGGGGCACCGTAGCCGCGCCCGAGAGCCCGGTCAAATCGCGCGAATTCGTGCCGCTGCGGCCACGGTCGCCGGAGACCGTGGTGCGCCGATTCGGTCTAGCGGACGCCGCGCGTGCGGCGTTGTGCCCCAGCCGCGCCGGCGCCCGGTCGACGCCGGCGAGCGCCGTCTGCGTCGACGCCGGCGCGCGATAAACACGTGTCCTGTGGACCACATTGAAAACGCCGTGAAGGTACAATCGAACTTCCATGCGCGGGCTTGCGCGCCGGCTGTTCTGCCAGGGCCTGGGCGTCATGGCTTTCTCGATCGGGTGCCGTCCGCTCCGCCCGGGCGGGGAGATCATCCCGCCCGACAAGCCGCGAGGCGCCGCCGCCAGCGGCGGCGAAGCGCTGGTCCGCGGCGCGCAGGTCTTCACCGAGCACGGGCTGCGGCCCGTGGACATCCGAGCCGCGCGCGGCGTGATCGTCGAGCTCGCGCGCGACCTGCAGCCGCGCGACGGCGAGACGGTGATCGACGCGCGCGGGCTGCTCGCGCTGCCCGGCGGGATCGATCCGCACGTGCACCTGTCGCCCGACCTCGACCCGCCGCGCGAGCCCGACGAGTACTGCGATAACTACACGTCCGGGTCGGCCGCGGCGCTCGCCGGCGGGCTGACGACCATCGGCGCGATGGTGTTCCCCGACGAGCACGACGACATCCTGTCCCGGATCGACGAGCACACGCGCAGCGTGCACGAGCAGGCGATGGCCGACGTGATCCTGCACCCGGTCGCGCTCACGGCCGCCGCGAGCTGGCGCGCCAACCTCGCGACGCTCGCGCGCCGCGGGCACACGAGCGTCAAGCTGTTCACGGTGATGGTGCAATTCGAGCGCCAGCGCCCGGGCTTCACCGAGATCATCCGCGAGGCCGGCCGCCGCCAGATGCTCACGCTGCTGCACTGCGAGCGCCACGACATCAACCGGCAGTCGACCGAGCGCCTCGTCGCGGAGGGCAAGCGGTCGCTGCGCTACTACGCCGACACGAGCCCGGTGCGCTCGGAGGTGCAGGCCGTCCGCGACGCGATCGGGCTGTCTGAACAGACAGGCTCACCGATCTACGTCGTTCACCTCTCCTCGGCCGACGCGCTCGTCGAGTGCGTCGCCGCGCGCCGCCGCGGCGTCCCGATCTACGTCGAGACGCGGCCGATGTACCTCTATCACACGCGCGCGCGCTACGAGCAGGAGGACGGGCCGCTGTTCGTCGGGCAGCCGCCGCTGCGGACCAGCCGCGACATCGAGGCGCTGTGGGACGGGCTGCGCCGCGGGCTGATCGACACCGTCGGCAGCGACCACGCGGCGTTCTTCGCCGAGACCAAGCTCGACCCGCGCAAGAGCGTCAAGGACTACCTCCCCGGCACCCCGGCCATGCAGATGATGCTGCCGATGCTGTTCTCCGAGGGGGTCGCGCGCGGGCGCCTCTCGCTCGACCGCTTCGTCGCGCTGACCTCGAGCAACGCCGCGCGCCTGTTCGGGCTGTACCCGCGCAAGGGGGTCCTGCGCCCCGGCGCCGACGCGGACATCACGCTGTGGGACCCCGGGCTGCGACAGACCATCACGCGCGCGATGCTCCGCTCGCGCGCGGGCTACGACATCAACGAGGGCCGCGAGGTCCAGGGGTGGCCGGTCTACACGATCCGGCGAGGGCGCGTCGCCTTCGCCCACGGGGAGCTGCTGGCGAGCCCAGGGTCGGGCGCGCTGCTCGCCCGCGGCCCGCACCAGCCGCTGCCCTGAGCGACGCTGTTATTACCTGTCTGTTGTGACAGGATATTTGTGTCAGGATACTTGTGACAGGACACTTGTGACAGGACATTTGTGACAGGACATCAGCGCGGGCGCGCGTCCAGGAGCGCGCCCGCGACGACGACGCGCTAGCCGGCGCCGGGCGCCGACTGCGTGGGCTCGGCGGGCTTGGGCCGCGCGGCCGGCTTCGCCCTCTCCGCCTCCTCCGCGAGATCGGCCTGATAGATCGGCTCGTACAGCTCGCCGACGCGGCGCTCAAAGTACATCTTCTTGTCGATGTAGAGCGACGCGAGCCGGAACACGAGATCGGCGTACTCTGGATCGTTCACCGGCGTCTGCCGGATGAGCTTCTTCAGCATGGTGATCTGGCGTTCGCGGATCTGCTGCTGCTGGTCGTCGCTCGCGCGCGCCGGCGGCGGCTCGGCCGGCGCCGCCTCTCTTCGCGCGCGCTCCTCGGCCGCGCGGGCCCGCGCGAACCGGCGATCGAGGTTCCCGCGCGTGCGCACCGTCGCGCCGCTGCGCGTGTAGCGAACCGCGTCCGCGGCCGCGCTCGCGCTCGCCGGCTTGACCGTGCGCGCCGGCTGCTCGAGCCGCGAGAGGCTCGACGCCCCGGCCTCCCCGGGCAGCGAGAGCGAGCCGCAAAGCCCGACCACGAGCCCGAACGCCAACGAGATCCGTCCCCACGCGCGTGCGCGCGTACTGAGTGTCGTCATGGTTGTTTCCTTCCCTTGCGTAGCGATCACCCGCCGCGCGCGGACGCTCGCCTCGCGCCAGAGGCTCACGTCACAGCGGTGGGTCCCACGCTTGAACGCGCGAGCGGAGGATTGGTTGTCGGGATTGGTTGTCGGGATTGGTTGTCGGGATTGGTTGTCTGGATTGGTTGTCGGGATTCGCGGTCGGGATTCGCGGTCGGGGTTCGCGGTCGGGGTTCGCGGTCGGGATTCGCGGTCAGGCGCGCTCGCCTCGCTCGCCGCGCGCGACCGCGTGCGCGGCTCACGGTCCGCGCAGCGGCGCCTCGCAGACGAACGCGCGCGCCGACGGGCAGTCCTCGTCGTTCCACACGCCGCTCGCCGCGATCTCCCCGCAGTCCTCGCCGACGCCGTAGTCGTTGGGCTCCCCGGCGTTCCAGTTGACGTAGCCCGGCAGCAGCGGCTGTCCGTCCGGCCATATCCAAGAACCCTCGCGCGCCGCGTCGCTCATGCCGATCCAGTAGGGCGCGTCCGCGAGCTTGAGCCGCGCGGCGACGTAGCTGTTCTCGGCCGCGCTCGTCAGCGACGCGAGCTCGCCGCCGCGCTCCTGGCAGGCGACGCGCGCGATCATCCAGCTGCCGACGGCGCCGCAGACCCAGTAGACGCTGCCGCTGTATTCGAACAGCGAGCACGCGCCGCAGACGTCGAGCGTCGGCGCCCACTCGTCGACGAGCCCGTCGCAGTCGTTGTCGAACAGGTCACAGAGCTCGTCGGCGCCGGGGTTCGTCTCCGGCGCGAGATCGTCGCAGTCGCCGCCCTGCGCGGCGTAGCCCTCCGGCGCCGCGCAGGCCCAGACCACGTCGTCGTCGGCCCCCCACCCGTCGGCGTCCGCGTCCCCGTACCACGCGCTCGCGTCGCAGCCGCTCGACGCGCTCGCCGTCTCGCTCGACATCTCGCTCGACATCTCGCTCGACGTCATCGCCGCGGTCGTCGAGCCGCTCGCGCCCTCGCTCGTCGCGTCGACGGAGGTCATCGCCCCGGAGGTCGTCGAGACGGCGGTCGCGCCGACCTCCGTGGTCCCCGTGAGCGGGCTCGTCTCGGTCGCGCGCGTGTCCGCGTCGAGCGTGTCCGGCCCCGCCGCGTGCGAGCCCGCGTCATGGAAGCAGGCGCACACGCTCGCGATCGCGGGCGCGATCGCGCGAAGCCTCGCCAGGCGCGTCATCTCGACGCCAGGATACTCGATGGCGCCGGACCCCTGGCGACGCCCGTCGCCGCCGATGACCTCTACACGCGACCGCGCGCGACAGACCACGCGCGCGCGGAGTCGCCAGCGACCTCGGGGACGGCGCGTGATCCCGGCGCCGCGGCTGTGACCGCGCCCACAAGCGACCGCGCGGGATGTCGCTCGCGCCGCGGCGACTTGCTACACGATCCCGCGATCCGCCCATGCCCGACACGACGACCTCCCCACGCCCCGCCCATGACGCCCGCGCCGCGGCGACGCGCCCGCGCCGCGCCGCGCCGCAGCTCCGCGGCGGGCTGCCGCTGCTCGGGCACACGCTCTCGTTCATCCGCGACCTCACCGGGCTGCTCACGCGCGCGCGCGAGGAGTGCGGCGAGGTCGCGTCGATCAAGGTGCTGGGCCGCCGCATCATCCTCGTGACCGGTCCGAAGGGCCAGGAAGAGGTGTTCCGCGCGCCCGACGACGTCCTGAGCCCCAAGGCCGCCTACAAGATGATGGTGCCGGTGTTCGGCAAGGGCGTCGTCTACGACTGCGACGACGCGCGCATGCAGGAGCAGCTGATGATGCTCATGCCCGCGCTCAAGAACCGTCGCATGCGCACCTACAGCGGGATCGTCGCGCGCGAGACGGAGCAGTCGCTGCGCGGCTGGGGCGAGCGCGGCGTCATCGACATCTACGAGTACATGCAGACGCTGACGAGCTTCACGTCGAGCCACTGCCTGCTCGGGCCCGAGTTCCGCGGCGAGATGAGCGCCGAGTTCAGCCGCGTCTACGCCGACCTCGAGCGCGGCATCGTGCCGATCGGCTACCTCAACGCGCACCTCCCGATCCCGGCGTTCCGCAAGCGCGACCGCGCCCGCGCGCGGCTCGGCGAGATGGTCTCGGAGATCGTCGAGCGCCGCCGCAGCAGCGGTCGACGCGAGGAGGACTTCCTCCAGACGCTGATGGAGTCGCGCTACAAGGACGGCAGCGGCCTCACGAGCCACGAGATCACCGGCATGCTCGTCGCGGCGATGTTCGCCGGCCACCACACCAGCTCGGTGACCGCGGCGTGGTCGATCCTCGAGCTGCTCCGCAACCCCGAGTGGATGCAGCACGTGCGGCGCGAGCTCGACCGCGTGTACGCGGGCGACCGCGCCGTCGACTTCGCGTCGCTGCGCGAGCTCGTCAAGACCGAGTGGGTCGTCAAGGAGGCGCTGCGCCTGCACCCGCCGCTGTTCATCCTGCTGCGCGCGGCGCTGCAGGACACGACCGTGCTCGGCTACCAGATCCGCCGCGGCGACTGGATCGCGCTCTCCCCCTCGGTCGCCCACCGCATCGAGCAGGTGTTCCCCGAGGCCGGCAGCTTCTGCCCCCACCGCTACGGGCCGCCGGAGCCGGAGGACCTGCAGCCCTTCGCCTACATCGCGTTCGGCGGCGGGCGCCACAAGTGCCTCGGCAACGCGTTCGCGCTGCTGCAGATCAAGGCGATCCTCGCCATCCTGCTGCAGAGCTTCGACTTCGAGCTGTTCGGCGACCCGATCGAGGCCGACTTCCACGGCCTCGTGATCGGCCCCAAGCTGCCGGCGCGCGTCCGCTACCGCCGGCGGGCCAAGGCCGCGCGCGTCGACGCCGAGGCGCCCGCCGACGAGGACGCCGACGCGGACGCCGACGAGGACGCGATCGAGGACGCGATCGAGGACGCGGTCGAGGACGCGGCGCACGAGCGCCCCGCCGCCGCCCGACCCTTCCGCGTCATCGTCGACCGTGACCTCTGCCAGGGGCACGGCGTGTGCGAGGGCGAGCTCGCGGAGGTGTTCTCGGTCGTCGACGGCGCCGTCCAGCTGACGACGGACACGCCGCCGCCCGAGCTGCGCGCGCGCGCCGAGGAGGCCTGTCGCTACTGCCCCCAGCGCGCGCTCTCCGTCGTCGATCTCTAGACGCCGACGACGACGAGACGCGCGGAGCGATCGCCGTCGAGCCGCGCGTGGACCGGCGGCGCGAACGGATGCGAGAATGGGGCGCGGCCGCGCAGGCGCCCCATGTCCACCGAACCCCGCAGCAGCGCCTCGAAGATCGCGGTCTCCCCGGGGGCGCTCGACGACGCGGCCAAGCTGCCCGAGCTGCGCTCGCTCGTGCTCTCGCGGCTGTTCCGCAGCGCGTCGCCGGCGAGGATCGGTCGCTACCGCGTGCTCGACGTGCTGGGCCAGGGCGGCATGGGCACCGTCTACACCGCCCACGACGACCAGCTCGATCGCACGCTCGCGATCAAGGTCGTGCGCCAGCGCCCCGGCGGCGTCGGCGAGCACGCGCGCGCGCGCCTGCTGCGAGAGGCGCGCGCCCTCGCGCGCCTCTCTCACCCCAACGTCGTGACGGTGCACGAGGTCGGCGAGCACGAGGACCAGGTGTTCGTCGCCATGGAGCTCGTGCGCGGCGAGAGCCTCGCGCGCTGGCTCGCGCCCGACGACGCGCCGCCCCGCGGCTGGCGCGAGATCGTGGACGTGTTCATTCAGGCAGGTCGAGGACTCGCGGCCGCGCACGCGGCCGAGCTCGTGCACCGCGACTTCAAGCCGACGAACGTCGTCGTCGGCGACGACGGCGTGGTCAAGGTCCTCGACTTCGGGCTCGCGCGCGACGACGCGGACGATCCGCTCGCGGCGCGCCCCGACGACGACGAGGCGCTGCTGACGACGCGCGCGTCCCCGCTCGACTCGCGCACGCTGACCGACGACGGCGCGCTCATGGGCACGCCCGCGTACATGTCCCCGGAGCAATTTCGCGGCGAGCCGGCGACCGCCCGCAGCGATCAGTTCAGCTTCTGCGCGAGCCTGCACGAGGCGCTCCACGGCGAGCGCCCCTTCGCCGGCGCGGACCTGCACGCGCTCGCCGAGAGCGTGCTCGCGGGGCGCAGGCGGGCGCCGAGCGGCGCCGCGATCCCGGGGTGGATCGAGCCGATCCTCGCGCGCGGGCTCCAGCCCGACCCCGCCGCGCGCTGGTCGTCGATGCGCGCCCTGCTCGCGGCGCTCGCCGACGATCCGCGCGCGCGCAGGCGCAGGCGCATGCTCGGCGCGGCGATCGTCGCGCTGCTCGCCGGCGCGACCGCCGGGCTCGTCCTCTACGCGCGCTCCCTGGACCGCCGGTGCGCGGCCGACGACGCGCTCGCCGGTGCCTGGGACGCGGATCGCCGATCTACTGTCTCTTCGGCCATGTCGAGCTCCGAGCTGCCCTACGCGCCGGCGGCCCGCGACGCCGCGCTCGCCGAGCTCGACGCGTACGCCGCGCGCTGGCTCGCCGCGCGGCGCGACGCGTGCGAGGACACGCGCGTGCGCCAGCTGCAGACGCCGGCGATCATGCAGGCGCGCCTGCACTGCCTCGCCGACCGCCGCCGCGCCCTCGCGGCGCTCGCGAGCGTGCTCGCGGAGGCGGACGAGGCGCCGCAGGTCGTCGCGCGCGCGCCGGAGGCCGCGCTCAAGCTCCCGCGCGTCGAGCCGTGCGCCGACCCGAGCTACGTCAGCGCCCGCCTGCCGCCCCCGGAGGATCCGGCCGTGCGCCCCCAGGTCGCCGCGCTCCGCGACGAGCTCGCGCGCGTCGACGCGCTCGACGCCGCGGGTCGCTACGACGACGCCGAGCGGGTGCTGCGAGCGGTCGAGGAGCCCGTCGCCGCGCTCGAGTATCGACCGCTCACGCTCGAGCGAGACACGATGCGCGGCTGGCTCGCGCTCTCGCGCGGGGAGTTCGAGGCGGCCGCGCGCGACTTCGAAGAGACGCACTTCGACGCGCTCGCGATCCAGCACGACGAGCTGGCCGCGCGCAACGCCTACGCGCTCGGCTGGGCGGTCGGCTACGGCCTCGCGCGGCCGCAGGAGGGCGCGCGCTGGGTCCGGCACGCCCGCGCGGCGGTGCGTCGCGGGACGCTCGGGCCGGAGTGGGAGATCAAGCTGCTCTCGCTGCTCGGCGTGCTCGCCGAGCAGACGAGCGAGCTCGAGCTCGCGCGGCGCCACCACGCGGAGTCCGTCGCGCTCGCGCGGCGCCTGTACGGCGCTCGCGACGTCCGGCTCGCGCAGCTGCTGCTCAACCAGGGCTCCCTCGACACCGCGCGCGGCGCCTACGACGACGCGCTGCGCTCCTACGAGCACGGGATGGAGCTGCTCGAAGAGACCTATGGGAGCGCGCACCCGCTGCTCGCCGACTTCCAGACCAACCTCGGGCTCGTCTACACGCAGCTCGGCCGCCACGCGCCCGCCGTCGCCCACCAGCGGCGCGCGCTCGCCACGATGCGCGCCGTCTACGGGGACGGCGTCGAGACCGCGGGCGCGCTGCTCAACCTGGGCGTCGCGCTCTCGTCCGGGGGCCAGCACGCGCTCGCCGCGGCGCCGCTCGAGCGCGCGCGGGAGATCTACGAGGCGCGGTACGGGGACGCGCACCCCGACGTCGCGCTCGCCCGCTCCGCGCTCGGCTACAACGCGCTGCAGCGGCGTCAGCCCGAACACGCGCTCGCGCACCTGCGGGCGGCGCTCGCGATCGTCGAGCGGCACTACGGCGAGCAGCACGAGGAGATCGCGGTCAACAGCCAATTCCTGGGCGACGCGCTGCGCAAGCTCGCGCGTCTCGACGAGGCGATCGCCGCCTACTCCCGCGCGCTGCGGGTCTGGGAGGCGCTCGCGCCCGAGGGTCACCCTCGCGCCGCGCTCTCCTACTGCGGACGCGGGCTCGCGCGCCTGGCTCACGGCGACGACGCGCTCGCCCGCGACGACCTCGAGCGCGCGCTCGCGCTGTACGAGCGCCAGCCGCTCCACGCCGAGGACCACGCGGAGGCCGAGTTCGGGCTCGCGCGCGCGCTCGCGGAGTCGGACCCCGCCTCCGCGCGCGCCGAGGCGCTCGCCCGCTCGCGCGCGCGCGCCTGCCCGAAGAGCCCGACGCGCTCGCCCGCGCGATCGACAGCTGGCTCGCGGCGCGCTCCTAGCCGCGACGCCGCGCGGGCGCTCGTTCGACCGCGCGCGGAGGCGCGCGCAGCTCGGGCGGGCGCGTCGCGGACTCCAGGCTCATGGGACATGTCCCTTCTCCCACGCCGTGGCTCGCGGAGCCGCGCGCCGCCCCGCCCGAGCCGCTTGTACACACACCGTCCGCTACACTGGGCGCATGGCGCGATGGACGTGGGCGACGGCATGCGTCGCGACGCTGGTGATCGGCGCGTGCTTCACGGACGGCGGTGGTGACACGCTCGGGACGACCGGCCTCGCGACGACGAACGACACGCGACTCACCTCGACGGGCACGAGCGACAACGCCACCGCGGAGGAGACCACGCTCGACGACGCGACCACGAGCGCTGGCGAGACGGCCGCGACCGCCGAGGAGCTCGACGCGTGCGCCGACGACGAGCGCTGTCTCCCCGAGCCCCCCGACGGCTGGTCCGGCCCGGTCGCCGTGCGCGAGAGCTCGATCGAAGGCGTCACGCCCGGCTGCCAGGGTCACTACCCCGACGAGGCCTGGGCGCTGTTCGGGGGCCTCGACCCGGGCGCGGCGAGCTGCAGCTGCTCGTGCGGACCGGTCGACCAGGGCGCCTGCGCCCAGGAGCTCGAGCTCGTGCGCTTCCTGGATCCGGTCTGCGATCTGCCGAGCATCGACTACCCGATCGGCGCGTGCACCACGCTGAACTGGACCCCCGCGCGGCTCCGGTACACGGCCCCGGAGGGAGAGGAGCCGACCTGCGCTCCGGCGGAGACGCCAGCGATCGCGGAGCCCTCGTTCACGACGCAGTGGAAGGCCTGCGTCGGCAGCCCGGGCGCCGCGTGCGACGCGGGCCGCTGCGTCGGCGACGCGCCCGACGGCTTCGACGACGCGCTGTGCATCTACCAGGAGGGCGAGCACGGCTGTCCGCCCGGCCCCTTCACCCAGCAGCAGGTCCGCCACCTCAACCTCGACGACCAGCGCGGCTGCCCGAGCGCCTGTCAGTGCGGGCCGCCGTCCGAGGGCTGTCAGTACACGATGCAGCTCTACTCCACCATGAACTGCGCCGGCGAGTCGACGACCTTGCCGCCCGACCAGTGCCTCTACAACGACTTGACCACGGGCTCGGCCGCGCTCCTCTCGACCGTCCCGCCCGCGTCGAGCTGCGCGCCCGTGGCCCCCGAGGTCGACGTCATCGGCGACGTCACGCCGACCGGCGCCGTGACGTTCTGCTGCGAGTAGCTCGCGCCGCGGGCTCCGCCTCGAGACCGGCGCGCCGGGAGCGACTGCGGCGACTCAGAAGCAGTGGAGACCGCAGCTGCTGATCATGCACTCGCCGATCCCGGCGATCACGTCGAGGTTCGGGTCGAGGCCGCAGAGGAAGCCGCAGGTGATCGCGCCGCTCGACTTCAGGCAGTCCATGTAGCACACGCAGCCGTTGACGCCCTCGCACGCGAGGTAGTCACCGCAGCACTCGGTCTTCGTGCAGGCCACGCACGCGCTGTCGCCCGGGTCGTCGACGCACATCGGCGGCTCGTTCGTCGGGTCGACGGGATCCATCGTCGTCGGCTCCGCCGTCGTCCCCGTCGACGCGCCGCTGGTCGGCGCGCCTGTCGACGACCCGCCCGTGCTCGCGTCGGTGTCGACGCCGGTCGTCGTCGTCGTCGTCTCGTGCGCGCCGGTGAGCGTCAGCGCGCCGGTCTCGCCGCTCGCGCCCGTCTGGCTCTCCGAGCCCGAGCCCGACGGACCCGTCGTCGCCGCGCCGCTCGTGCCCGCGCTCGCCTGGTTCGTCGTCGCCGCGCCGCTCGCGTCGTCGTCGCTCGACCCCTCGGACGCGGACGCGGACGCGCCGGAGCCCTCGATCGGCGTCGAGCAGCCGGGCCACGCCGCGACGCCCAGGCAGAGCGCGAGCAGCCGAGCCGACGCGCGGTACGCAGAGGTCGAGGGTGAGCGCGAGAACAACATCACGGTGACCCCTTCCTTCTACCGAGGGTCCCGGTGTGTATACAAGCGATTCTCGACGCGCGACGCCGGCGAGCGCCGCGCGTGGGCCTCCGTGGCCCGCGCGACCGCGATCGAGCGCTCCACCGCGAGCCGTGAGCGCGCGATCCCGCGTCGGCGAGCCGCGCGGCCGCTCCGCCGCGGGGCGATGCCGCGCGTCGCTCCGCGGGTCCGCGGCGCGCGGCTGAGCCCGTACTTGCCCCATCGGACAGCCGCGCTCGCGCGCGACGTATGATGTCGACATCCCCAGGACGCGACGCGCAGCGAGACCGCCGGCGCGTCGCCGGCTCGACCGCGCGACGCGGGCGCGCCGGGGCCCGAGGAGGACCATGAGCACCGCCGACACCCCGTGGCCCCAGAAGACGCGGGAGCTGCACAACCACCACATGGACTCGACGATCTGGAACGACTTCGAGTTCCGCGACGGCGACGTCGTGATCTCGACCTGGGCCAAGTCGGGCACGACCTGGGTGCAGCAGCTCATCGGCCAGCTGCTCCACGACGGCGCGCCCGACGTCGACGTCGCCGCCGCGTCGCCGTGGCTCGACCTCCGCGTGCCGCCGAAGCACGTCAAGCTCGAGGCGCTGGCGCGGGCGCCCGGGCGCCGGTTCGTGAAGACGCACCTCCCGGTCGACGCGCTCGTCTACTCGCCGCGCGCGCGCTACGTGTTCGTCGCGCGAGACGGCCGCGACGTGGTCTGGAGCCTCTACAACCACCACGCGCGCGCGAACGATCACTGGTACGCGCTGCTCAACGACACCCCCGGGCTCGTCGGCCCGCCGATGCCGCGCCCGCCCGCGTCGATCCGCGAGTACTTCAACACCTGGCTCGCGCGCGACGGCTACCCGTTCTGGCCGTTCTGGGACCACGTCCGCGGCTGGTGGGAGCTGCGCGCGCTCCCGAACCTCCTGCTGACGCACTACGCCGACCTCAAGCGCGACTTCCCCCGCGAGGCGCGGCGCATCGCCGAGTTCCTCGGGCTCGACGCGGACGCGCTGCGCTGGGACGCGATCCTCGAGCACTGCTCGTTCGACTACATGAAGCGCAACGCGGCCGCGGTCGCGCCGCTCGGCGGCGGGCTGTGGGACGGCGGCGCCGGGACCTTCATCCACAAGGGCACCAACGGGCGCTGGCGCGACACGCTCAGCGACGAGGAGGTCGCGCGCTACGAGGCGACCGCGCGCGAACGCCTGGGTGAGGACTGCGCGCGCTGGCTCGCGACGGGCGAGCTGCCCTGATCGACCTGCTCAAACAGTCATACACGTAGCTCGACCGGCCGCAGCCCGTGGCTGAAGGGCCGACGACGGCGCAGCAGGAGGCGCGCGAACCACCGCCAGCGCATCAGCGTGACGATCGTCGTCAGCAGCGCGCGCCCCGGCGGACGCCCGAACCGACGTCCGCGCTCGGTCTGCTGCCGCTGGATCTCGACGATCTCCGGGCGCCGCTCGCGGGCGACCGCGGCCGACGCCGCGTCGAGGGCCGCGGCGGTCGGCCCCCCGGCGGCGGTCAGCGCGGGCACGAGGTGGTTGGCGGCGACCACGGCGTCACGCAGCGCCATGTTGATGCCCTGCCCGCCCACCGGCGACATCGGGTGCGCCGCGTCGCCGAGCAGCAGGACCCCCGGCGCGCGCCATGTGCTCGCGCGCCCGCACACGACGTCGAGCACCACCGGTCGACCGAGCCCCGACCCATCATCGCCCGCGCTCGCGAGCGCGTCGCCCAGCGCGACCGAGCACTGCCCGCGCAGCCACTCGAGCCCCTCCGTCGCGCCGCGCGCCCGCAGGTCGCGAAACTCGCCCTTGCGGATGACCACGCCGACCTGCTGCCCGCCGAGCGGCGACGGGAACACCGAGACCACGCCGCCGTCGGGCATGAGCTCGACGTAGACGGTCTCGTCGGCGATCAGCGGCCCGCGCAGGTGACCCCGCGCCCACACCACGTCGAAGCCCTGCTCGAGCTGCCGAAGCTCGATCCCGGCGCGCTTGCGGACCACCGAGTGCCGGCCGTCGGCCCCGATCACCAGCGCCGCGCGCAGCAGCTCCGGGCCGCGCGCGCCGGCGATCCGCACGCCCACGACGCGACCGTCCTCTTCGACCAGGTCGCGCACCGCGGCGCCCATCCGCAGCTCGAAGCCCGGGTGCCGCGCCGCCTCGCCCGTGAGCGCCTCGAGCAGCCGCGGCTGCGAGACCAGGCGGACGGCCTCGAAGTCGCTCATCTCGATCGGCATCGTCACCCGCCGCCCGCCTCGAAAGCCCCAGACGAAGCGCCGCATGCGGGTCTGCGGGACGCGCTCGAGCGCGCGCTCGAGCCCCATCTGACGCAGGCACGCGAAGCCGCTGGGCTGCAGGCCCTCGCCGCGGAACTCACGAGCGAAGTCCTCGTGACGCTCGAGCAGCAGCACGCGCGCGCCGTTGCGCGCGAGCAGGTACGCGAGCGCGGCGCCGGCCGGGCCCGCGCCGACGATGATGACGCGCTCGTGCTCGGCGCGCTGGGGATCGAACGACACGGCTCACCTCCTCTGCGTGCGACGCCCCGCGTGCGCGCGCAGCTCGACCAGCGCGGCTCGCAGCGCGCGCTCCATGTGCGCGTACACGCGACGCATCTCCGTCAGGCGCGCGCGTCGACGGGCGGGCGCGTCGGCGAGCAGCCCGAGGCCCTCGCGCGCGACCTCGCGGAATTCCTCGAACACACGCAGGCGCCGCTCGAGCAGCGCGGCCCAGCCGCCCGCGGGGATCTGGTAGTAGCTTCGACGATCGCCCGGCCGGGTGGTCCGCTCGACGAGCCCGCGGCTCATCAGCGCGCGCACCTCGGTGCTGACCGAGGCCTTGCTGACGCCGAGGCGCGCGGCGAGCTCCGGCTGGCTCTGCTCGGGCGGCTCGCAGATCATCAGCCACGCGAAGATCCGCCCCATGATCCGCGAGCTCCCGCTGTCCTCGAACAGGCGGGCGAAGCGCTCGATGTACTCGAGCTCGGGCGCGCTCGGGCTCGTCACGGGATCAGCGTGACACATCAGTTTGTTCAGTCAAGACCGAACAAACAGATCATAGAAAATGACGCGCCCGCGCTCGCCGCCTCGCGGCCGGCGCGAGCGCGGAGGCGCGCGAGCGCGATAGACTGCGCGTGACGACCTCTCTCCGACGGCGCCTCCGCCGGCGCCTCCGCTGGGCGGCGGCCCGCCCGCGCGCCCCGTCGTGACGCCGCGCTTGCGCGCCCGCGGCTGGCGATGCACCGTGACGCCATGCCCACGCACGTCCAGGCACCGACCCGCATCACCGCCGCCGGCAACAAGCCGAAGCTCATCGACGAGTACATCGGCCGCGTCAACACGCAGACGGAGGCGGTGAGCGTCGCCCACATGCGCTCTCCCGGCGGCTGGCTCGAGCCGGGTCAGCGCCCGCGCTTCGACGAGTACACGGTCGTGCTGCGCGGGCTGCTGCGGGTCGAGCACGAGGGCGGTCAGCTCGACGTCGCGGCCGGGCAAGCCGTGATCACGCGCGCCGGCGAGTGGGTTCGCTACAGCACGCCGACCGAGGAGGGCGCCGAGTACATCGCGGTGTGCCTGCCCGCGTTCTCGCCCGACACCGTGCGGCGCGACGCGGCCGGCTAGCGCCCGCGCCCACCCCCGCGAGCCGCTACCGCTTGGGCGGGTGGAACTCGGGGTCGAAGCGCTGCTCGAGGTTCGGGATGTCCTTGCCCGCGACGAAGTCCGACCACGTGTTGACGTTGGGCAGCGCGCGGATGTTCTCGAGCACCTTCGCCTCGTGCTCCTTGCAGAACTCGCCGAGGTCGCGCGCCCGGATCAGCCGACGGATCTCGGCGTCCGACAGGTGCCCCTTCTTCGTCGGGTTCGCACGGTCGGCGCCGATGAACGAGAACGCGTTGAGCAGCCACTTGGGCGCGCCGGAGCCGAACGACGACTCGGCCTCCTCGAGCCGGCGGCGGATCTCCCAGTAGTCGACCTCGCCCCCGTTGTGCGTCATCTCCTCGCGCAGCGAGATCCGCAGCGCGTTCGCGCCTTGCGGCGTCTCGGCGTGGAAGTCGGCGAGGCTGTCGATGAACTCGATGGCGCGCTCGCGCTTCTCGAGCGACTCGATCGCGTCGACGATCGACGCGTTCCAGGCCTCGAGGGAGTCGCGGTAGCGGCGGAGCTTCCCGCCGATCTCGAGCATCGCCTTCGACAGCTCGCCGGCGAGGCCGTTGAGCCCGACCAGGTCCTCGGCCTCGAACGCGTCGATCAGGTCGTTGTCGTTGATGTCGAGGCCCTCGATGTAGCGGTGCGCCTGCGAGAGCGCCTCGAGCACCTTGTTGACCTCCTTGGTCGTCAAGGAGCCGGGCAGCGCGGTGTCACGCTGCGACACGCGCCGGCCGAAGCGCTCGACCTCCTTGGCGATCATCCGCCGGAAGGAGCGCTCATCTCGGATCGCGCGGACGGCCTGCTTCAGCGCCGGGTCCTGGGTCGCGTAGGCGGCGCTGATGAGCGCGCTGATGTCGGGCAGCGCCGAGTCGGCGTCGAGATGCTCCTTGATCAGCTCGGTCAGTCGCTCGAGCCCATCCTTGAGCTCGGAGACGCGGAGCTCTGGGAACTCTGGCTTGGGAAACTCGGACATCGTGATCCACTCGTGACGGCGCGCCGTGAACAAACGATCGGGACCTGAACTATAGGGGAAATTTCTGGCGCGGTGGCGACGCGTGCTTCGTCCGCGTCGGGATAATTCCGCCTCCACGCGCTCGCGTTCGCGCATCGCGAATGCGTCGCGCGCGTGCCCGCGACGACGCGACGCGCCGGCGGCTTCGCGGGCCTCGTCGGCGCACCGCGGCGCAGGCGATCGGGTCCTTCAGTCATGTGACTGTACAACTGGATCGCGCGCCCGCGCCCGGCGGCGATCGCCTGCGCGGCGGGATCGCGGGCGCGCGTAACCGCGCGCGCGTCGGCGTGCGCGTCGACCCGCGCGCCGACGCGTCGCCGCGCGAGCGCACGAAAAGTGCATGACGAGCGCACGACGAACGCACGACGAGCGAAGGACGGACGCGCGGGCGTCACGAGTCGTCGTCGGCCGCGCGGCCGACACGTCACGACATGTCTTATACGACATATGAAATTCTCCGCGCCGGACGCAACGCTCCGCGCGCGCCCCCACGAAGACCGACGCGCCGCGACGCCGGTGTAGGCGAGCTGACGCGTTCGTCTCCCAAGCGCGCGACGGCGGTAGGTTTCTCGAGCCGAGTTACAGCTGAGTGTGTACGATTTAGCCGGACGCGATCATGACGAGGAAATACCTGGACTCGGTACGCAAGATGTTCTCCCGCCGTCGGGCCATGCAGAGCGTGGCGACGCTGGTGGGCGCGGCGGCGGTCGGCTGCAGCGGCGACGACGGCGAGACGACCGCGGGCAGCGACACCGCGGGCGACGGTGACGGCGACGGCGACGGCGACGGCTCGAGCAGCGAGGGCGGGACGACCGCCGGCGGCGACGGCGACGGCGACGGCGACGGCGACGGCGACGGCGACGGCGACGGCGACGGCGACGGCGACGGCGACGGCGACGGCGACGGCGACGGCGACGGCGACGGCGACGGCGACGGCGACGGCGACGGCGACGCGGACGCGTGCGTCGACGGCAGCGACCTGAGCGTCGACGAGCTGCTCGCGCCGATCGAGCACATCATCGTCATCTGCATGGAGAACCGCTCCTTCGACCACTACTTCGGCGCGCGCAAGCTGCTCGAGGGCGAGGACAGCGACGGCCTCAACGGCGACGAGAGCAACCCCGACGCCAACAACGACCCGGTCGTCGTCGCCGTCCTCGAGAACTTCGAACCGGCCGATCCGCCGCACCAGTGGACCGAGGTCCACGCGCAGTACAACGACGGCGCGCTCGACGGCTTCGTCACCGAGCAGATCAAGGTCCACGGCGACGCGATCAAGCACGAGGTCATGGGCTATCACGTCCGCGAGCACCTCCCGACGCTGTACGAGCTCGCCGACAACTACACGCTCTGCGACGCCTGGTTCTGCTCGCTGCTCGCGGGCACCTGGCCCAACCGCTACTACCTGCACGCGGCCTCGTCGAAGGGCGTGCAGGAGAACGTGCCCGCGTTCCCGATCGAGCCCCCGACGATCCAGGACGCCGCCGAGGACGGCGGCATCTCCCACCGCAACTACTTCGACGGGCTCGTCGCGTGGCAGTGGGGCGCGTTCCCGCAGAAGTTCCTCAACCCCTTCGACGACCGCACGGCCGGGCTCGACGAGTTCTTCGACCGCCTCGACGACGGCACGCTCGAGCAGGTCATCATCATCGACCCCGACTTCATGGCCAACGACGATCACCCGTCGCACAACATCATGCTCGGGCAGGCGTTCATCGCCACGATCTACGAGGCGCTCGCGCAGAGCGAGTACTGGGAGAAGTCGCTGCTCGTCATCACCTACGACGAGCACGGCGGCTTCTACGATCACGTCAGCCCCCCCGCGACCGAGGACTCCGAGGGGCCCGAGTACGCGCAGATGGGCTTCCGCGTGCCCTCGGTCGTCATCGGCCCGCACGTCCGCCGGGGCTGCGTCAACAGCACGGTGCTCGAGCACAGCTCGATCCCGGCGACCGTCACGCGCCGCTTCAAGCTGCCCGATCTCAACGTGCGCGCCGGCGCGGCCAACGACCTCTCGGTCTGCATCGACCCCGAGTACCTCAACAACCCGCAGCCGCCGAAGAAGCTCAAGCCGATCATCATCTCTGTCTCCGAGGCCATGCAGCGCGTGGGCAAGGTGACGAGCCAGGAGGAGCTGTTCGAGGCGCTCAACATCGAGCTCCCGCTGACGCCCGAGAACCTCGCGCGTGAGCAGGCGAGCGTGATGAAGCTGCTGCAGCGCGGCGTGCAGCTCGGGGTCGTCAAGCTCAAGCCGTAGCCGCCGCGCGGGCGACCCGGCCGCTCACTGCGGGCGCGTCGGCGTCGGCATCGGGCGCGTCGGCGTCGGCGTCGGCATCGGGCGCGTCGGCGCCGGCGTCGGGCGCGTCGGCGCCGGCAGGCTCGGGCGCTCGCGCGTGGGCGGGCGCTCGAGTCGCGGCGGGTTGCCGTCGACGGTCTGGATCAGCTGCAGCGCCTGCTGCTCAACGGCGCGCTGCTCGACCCGCGGGGCCGCCTTCGCCGACTTCGCCGCTCGCTTCGCGTAGCTGCGCGCGTCGTCGTGCTTGCCGGTCTGCGCCTCGACGACCGCGCGGGTGTAGAGCCCCTGCGGGTCCTCGCCGTCGGCGATCTTCTCGAGCTGCTCGAGCTGCTCCCGCGCCATCGGCACCTTGTCCTGCGTGGCGTAGACGATCGCGAGGTTGTTGTAGGCCGCGAGGTACTCCGGATCGCGCTTGATCGCGGCGTTGAGGCACTGCTCGGCGCGATCCCAGGCGGCGACGTCCATGGCCACGCGTCCGAGCGAGTAGTAGGCCGGCGCGTAGCTCGGGTCGAGCGTCATGGCCTCGCGGTAGCTCGCGATCGCCTGCTCGCGCGCGCCGGCCTTGTAGCGCTCGTTGCCGTCGCGCCAGCGCGCGCGCGCGCCCGTCCGATCGCCGCGCGACGCGTCGGTCGAGTCGCAGCCCCACGACGCGCCCAGCGACGGCTTGAGCAAGGTCGGCAGCGGCTGACTCAGCTGCTCGATCTGCTGCTCGATCCGCTGCTGGATCACGCGCTGCGTCGGCGTGTCCTCGTCCAGCAGGCGCCCGGCCTCCTGCAGCAGCTCGCGCGCGGCGTCTCGATCACCTGACCCAGCAGCCATGTTGGCCTGGGCCTGCTTCACGCTCGCGACCCCCTGCGAGTCGCCGATCGCGAGGTACTGCTGCTCGGCGGCGAGGTAGGCCGCCACGGCGTCGTCGGGCGACTCGCGCTGGGCCAGCAGATCACCGCGCGCGCGCGCGACCGCGGCCAGGCCCTTGGGCGACTTGTTCTGGCCGTAGAGCTGCTCCGCCGCGCGCAGGCTGTCCTCGCCCGCGTCCAGCTCGCCGTGCTGGATCTGCGCGTTCGCCAGGCGCAGGTACGCGTTGGCGCGCCCCTGAGTCTCGCCGTCCTGCTCGTAGCTCGCGATCGCGTCCCGCAGCGCGCCGTAGATCTCGTCCTTGCGCGCGGCGAAGGTGCCAGGCGCCTTCGCGACCTCGGCGAGCGCGACGTCAGCGGCGAGCTCGTGCACGCGCCCGCGGATCGGCTCGAGCGCCTCGCTCGCGCGCGCGACCTCGAGCTCGCCGCGCGCGCGCGCGAGCTCGCCGCGGTACAGGGCCAGGCGCGCGCGGTGATAGGCGCACAGGCCCCGCGTGCCCGCGTCCGCCTCGTCGTCGCAGCGCGCCGTAAGCTCACGCTCGGCGCGATCGAGGTCCCGCGCGTCGAGGGCCGCGTCGACGACCTCGAGACCCCCGCCCAGCCCCTGGTTCTCCTTGACGCCCCCGGTCGCGCGGTGCTGCAGCGCCGGGATCACCCAGAGGTCGAGGGCGAAGAACGACAGCGCGAACACCAGCGCGCGCAGCCCGAGCTGACCCCAGCGCGAGTCGCCGAGGAAGCCGCGGACCGCGAACGCGGCGAGGCTGCTGACCCCGAGCGCCGACACCAGCCGCAGGATCAACAGCTGCACGCGGGTCGGGTCGCGCAGCACGATCAACAGCACGAGCGGGATCACGAGGCACGCGACGACGCCGACCGCCTCCCACACGTACGCCGCTCGGGCCCGGACCTGCTGCGCCGCGTCGTTCACGGGGCGCCCCCTCCGGCGTCGGCGCCCTCGCCCTCGTCGTCGACGTCGGAGGGTTTGAAGGTGAGCACCGACTCGCCGTCGGGGGTCGGGACCTCGAGCGGGACGGGCTCCTCGCCCGCGTGCTCGACGGGCGTCGGCTGCTCCGCGCCGTCGCCGTTCGGCGCCGGCAGCATGTCGAGCACCGTGGGCACCTCGTCCGGCGTGAGCGCCGGCGTCTCCGCGCGCACCGCCAGCGTCGTCTCGGAGGCGCTCTCCTCGGGGCTGTAACGATAGAAGGCCGAGAACACGAGCACGAACACGGCGAGCGTGCCGCCGGCCTTGACGCCCTTGTGATCGAACTCGAGGAAGCCGGAGAGCACCGAGGCCACGCACGCGCCGCCCAGCGCCGCGAGCATGCCGAAGACCAGCCACTGGTTCGGCGTCGGCCGCGGCACGAACAGCGAGAACGCGACCACGATCGTCAGCAAGCTCGCGCCGACGAGCAGCGCCAAGCGACCTGTCTCTTTCGCCTTCTTGTTGCCCTCGTCGGGCTCCGTCGTCGCGTCCGGCTTGGACGTCGCGGAGGCCTGCGCGCCCTCGGGCTCCGCCGCCGCCGGCTCGGGCGCCGACTCCGAGCTCGCCTCGGGCGTGGCCTTGGACGCGCCCTCGTCGGGTCGGCTCTCCTGCGGGAGGTCGTCGTGGGGCAGCGCCTCGCGGCCCGCGGCGGTCGACGCGGGGCCGCCGTCAGGTCGGGCCTCGTCGACCACCAAGACGCCCGACGTGTCAGGCCGCGGCGGTCGCTCCTGCGTCGGCTCGTCCGACGACCGCTGGCGCGTCGGCGCCTGCTGCGTCGGCGCCGCCTCGACGCGCGGCGATCGCTGCGTCGGGTCACCCGACCGCGCGTCCGCGTCGGGGCGCGGCGTCATCACCGATTCCCCCGCGCTTTCCCCTCGGTCCTGCTCGCCCACCCGACAAAGGGTTTTAGCACGATCGCCGCGCGCGAGCCTACTCCGGCGCGCCCAGCCCCGCGCCGAGCAGCCCGAGCGCGGCGGTCGACTGGCCGCCGTCGATCACGAAGATCGCCCCGGTGATATAGGAAGCGGCCTCCGTGGTCAGGTAGACCGCCAGGCTCGCGACCTCGTCGACGGTGCCGAAGCGCCCCATCGGGATCTGGCTGGTGACGCGCTCGCCCATGCCCGACGGCACGAGCTTGTCCACGCCCACGGTCCCGGCGATCGGGCCGGGGGCGATGGCGTTGACGCGCACGCCGACCCCCGACCACTCGACCGCGAGGTTGCGCGTGAGCGCGTCCACGCCTGCCTTCGCGCACGAGGCGTGGATCTGCAGCGGCGTGCCGAAGTAGTGCAGCGTCGCCGAGATGTTGAGGATCACGCCGCGCCCGCTCTCGCTCAGGGCCGCGAACGCGGCCTTACACGCGTTAAACGTCCCCTGCAGGTCGATCTCGACGACGGTTCGAAAGCCCTTCGGCGACAGCGCGGCCGCCGGCGCCAGGAAGTTGCCGGCGGCGCCGTTGACCAGCGTGTCGAGGGACCCGAAGCGCGCGACCGTGGCCGCGACCGCCTCGTCCAGCTGCTCCGGCGCGCGCACGTCGGCCTGCGCGTACATGACCTCGCCTCCGGTCTCTCGGGACAGCTCCTCGACCGCGGCCGCGAGCGCCTCGCGCTTGCGGCTCGTGATGCACACGCGCGCGCCGTGGCGCAGGTACGCGCGCGCGATCCCCTTGCAGATGCCGGTCCCGCCGCCGGTGATCAACGCGACTCGGCCCGCCAGCACATCGCCCTTGAAGACGCTCATGCGCAGAGCCTACAGCGAAGCGCGGGCGCGCGAGCCCGCCGTGCTCGCGCCGCTCGTGAGCGCGCGGCGCCGACGTCCGCGCCGCGCGAGATTGCGCGCGCGGCCGGGTCGTTGGTAGGCTCGATCTCGCGCCTATGGCTGTCATCGATCACCACGAACCGGGGACCTTCTGCTGGGCCGAGCTCGCGACCACCGAGCCCAGCGCCGCGCGCGACTTCTACGGCGCGCTGCTGGGCTGGTCGAGCCGCGACACGCCGATGACCGACGAGCGCGTGTACACCATGCTGACGCTCGGAGACTCGCCCGTCGCCGCGCTCCACGGCATGCGCCGCGATCGTCGACGCGCCGGGGTGCCCTCGCACTGGCTGAGCTACGTCGCCGTCAACGACGTGGACGAAACCGCCCGCCGCGCGGCCGAGCTCGGCGGCGTGGTCGTGCTCGAGCCCGCCGACGTCGACCACATCGGGCGCATGGCCGTCATCCTCGATCCGACCGGCGCCACGCTGGCGCTGTGGCAAGCGCACGCGCACATCGGCGCGCACCGGCTCGACGAGGACGGCGCGAGCTGCTGGAACGAGCTCGCGACCCACGACCCCGAGGAGGCCGCCCGCTTCTACTGCGCGCTCTTCGATTGGCGGGCGGAGACCGTCGAGATCGACGGGACGCGCTACACGACGTTTCACCGCGGCGCGCTCGCGACCGCTGGCATGGTCGCCATGGATCCCTCGTGGGGCGACGTCCCCCCGCACTGGATGGTCTACTTCCAGGTCGCCAAGGCCGGCGACGTCGTCGAGCGCGCGCGCGAGCTCGGCGGCGACGTGCGCACGCCCGCCACCGACATCCCGCCGGTCGGGCGCTTCGCGGTGATCGGGGATCCGCAGGGCGCCGAGTTCTCGATCCTCCAGCCGGCGCCGTCGTGACCGGGCAGACCCCGCGATGTCTCGTGGTAGACCGACGGCGATGTACGATCGTCGCGTCGTCGCCGTGCTCGCCGTCGTGGCGCTGCTGCTGACCGCGCTCGCGCTGGCGCGCTCGCGCGGCGACGCGGCATCGGAGCCGGCGCAGGCGACCTCCACGCCGTCCTCGTCCGCAGCTCCCGCCCCGTCTTCCTCCCCGTCTTCCTCCCCGTCTTCCTCCTCGCCTTCCTCCAAGCCCGCGGCGCCCGCTGTGCCCAAGGTCGCCGTCGCGCGCGATCCGGCGCGAGCCGCCGCGCTTCGCCAGCAGATCGTCGACGCGCTCTCGACGCGCGACGACCACGACGACGAGCCCAAGCGCGCGCGTCGTGACGACGACGCCCCGCCCGCGCCCGGTAATCTCAAGGACCGCATCGGCGGGCGCGGCGAGATGCTCAAGCAGCTCAACCACGACCTCATGCCGCTCGTCGACGAGTGCATCCAGGACGCGCGCGAGCGCGACCCCGCGCTGCAGGGGTTGCTCGCCGTCGGCATCGAGACCGCGGCCGACGACGAGCTCGGCGGCGTCGTCGAGCTCGTCAACTTCCCCGAACCCAACGCGCTGCAGCAGCCCGAGCTGCTCGAGTGCGTCCGCGAGAGCGCGCTGAGCATGACGCTGCCGCCGCCGCCGGAGAGCGGACGCGACAAGCTCATGCTCACGATCCCGGTCGAGCCCGAGGCCACGCCGTAGGCCCGCGCGACGCACGCGACACCGTCGACGCGCCAGAACCAACCCAGATCGCGGGCTGGTGCATAGTCGCGGGTACATGGCACCGCTCGACCGCCGCGCGCGCCCTCGCGTCGTCCCCCTCGCCCTGCTCGTGGCCGCGAGCGCGCTCGCCTGCGCCCACGCCACCGCGCCCCGACCCGTCAAGCTCACCCGCGCGATCGAGCCCGGCCCGGTGCGCGCGGTCGACGTCTCGATCAACATGGCTTCAGGGACACTTCAGGTCAATTCGGGCGCCTGCGCGCTCGTCCACACCGACCTCGAGTACGACGCCGAGCGCAGCGACACGCGCGTGCGCTACAGCGTCCGCGAGGCCCGCGGCGAGCTCGTCATCGAGGAGCGGCGCGCGCGTCACGGCGGCCGCGACCGGCCCGAGACGCGCTGGGACCTGTGCTTCGGGACCGAGACGCCGCTGCACGTGCGGGTCGAGCTCGGCGCGGGCAACAGCGCCCTCAACGTCGCCGCGCTCGACCTGCGCTCGCTCGAGCTCGAGTTCGGGGCCGGCAACGCCGAGCTCGACCTCCGCGGCGACTACCGCACCGACCTTCACGTCGACATCGACGGCGGCACGGGCAACGTCACCGTCCACGTGCCGCGCGGCGCGGGCGTGCGCGTGCGCGCCGACAAGGGCGTCGGCAACATCACCGCCGCCGGCCTGCGCCGCGTCGAGGGCGGCTACGTCAACGCGGCCTACGGCAGCGCGGCGCGGACGATCGAGCTCTCGATCGACGTGGGCGTCGGCAACATCAACGTCGTCGAGGGCTGAGCCGGGGGTCGCCGCCCAGGCGCTCCCGCCTGACCGAGAGAACAGGCCCGCTGCTCGACCGCGGCGCGCGCGGTCCAGCCACCCGACCCGACCCGACCCGACCCGACCCGACCCCGCCCCTCAGGACAGGCCCGTGATCTTGCCGGTCTCGAGGTCGAGGTCGATGTTGTAGTAGCCGGGCCGCGTCGGCAGCCCCGGCATCGTGCTCATCGTGCCCAGCAGCGGGTAGAGGAAGCCCGCGCCCGCGCTCGCGCGGATCTCCCGGACCGGCACCACGAAGTCCCCGGGCGCGCCCTTGAGCGCCGGGTCGTGGCTCAGGCTGAGGTGCGTCTTCGCCATGCAGATCGGCAGGCCCGCGAAGCCCTGCCGGGTGTAGCGCTCGATCTGCTCCTTCGCCTTGTCCGACAGCGCGATGCCGGCCGCGCCGTACATGCGCGTCGCGATCGTCTCGATCTTCTCGGCGATGCCCATCTCGAGGGGGTAGAGGAAGCGGAAGTGGCTGGGCTTGTCGCAGGCCGCGACCACGGCCTCCGCGAGCGCGACGGCGCCGGCGCCCCCCTTGGCCCAGTGGGTGCAGACCACCGCGTCCTCGGCCCCGGCGGCGATCGCCTGCTCGCGGATCAGCGCGAGCTCCTCGGGCGCGTCGCCGCTGAAGTGGTTGATGCACACGACGACGGGCACGCCGAAGGCCCGCGCGTTGCGGATCTGCGCGCGCAGGTTGCTGCAGCCGTCCCGCAGCAGCTCGAGCTGCGCGCGCGCGTCGGGCTGGCCCTCGGGCGCGGGCTGGGCGTGGGACTTCAGCGCCCGCGCCGTGGCGACCATCACCACGCAGTTGGGCACGAGCCCGCTCACGCGGCACTTGATGTTGAAGAACTTCTCCATCCCGATGTCCGCGCCGAAGCCGGCCTCGGTGACGACGACGCCCTCGGGCCCGACGAGCTTGAGCGCGATCTGGTCGGCGACGATCGAGGAGTTGCCGTGGGCGATGTTGGCGAAGGGGCCGGCGTGCACGAACGCCGGGGTGCCCTCGAGCGTCTGCATCAGCGTCGGCATGATCGCGTCCTTCATCAGCACCGTGAGCGCGCCGCCGACCCCGAGGTCGTCGGCGGTGATCGGCTCGCCGGCCCTGCTGCTGCCGATCACCATCCGCCCGAGGCGCTCACGCATATCGGCGAGGCTCGTGGTCAACGCGAGCACCGCCATGATCTCGCTGGCGACCGCGATGTCGAAGCCGGTCTCCCGCGTGCGCCCCTTCTCCGCCGGGCCCTTGCCGATCGTGATCTCCCGCAGGTAGCGGTCGCTGACGTCGACGACGCGCCGCCACGTGATCGTCGCGGGGTCGATATCGAGCCGCGCGAACGCGCGCCGCTGCTCCTTGGTCAGCGCGTCGGGGTCGGTCTCGGTGATCCCGAGCTTCTTGAGGCGGCGCAGCATGATCGGCGCGAAGCGCCGCTTCTTGTCCTTTCCCTTGGGACAGAGGCGGTTGAACAGCCCCTTATCGCTGAACGACTGCTCGTGGAACATGCGCGTGTCGATCGCGGCGGCGAGCAGGTTGTTCGCCGCCGAGATCGCGTGGATGTCCCCCGTGAGGTGGAGGTTGAAGTCCTCCATCGGGATGATCTGGCTGTAGCCGCCGCCGGCGGCCCCGCCCTTGATCCCGAAGGTCGGGCCCTGGCTCGGCTGGCGCACGCAGGTGAACACCCGGCGCCCGAGGTGGGCGCCGATCGCCTGGCTGAGGCCGACCGTCGTGGTCGTCTTGCCCTCGCCGAACTTCGTCGGCGTGATCGCGGTGACGACGACGTACTTGCCGCGCGCCTGATCCTCGAGGCGATCGCGGACCGCGAGCGAGACCTTGGCCTTGTTCTCGCCGTACAGCACCAGCTCGCCGGGCTCGAGCCCGATCGACGCGGCGAGCGACGAGATCGGCAGCGGCGTCGCCGACTGGGCGATGTCGATGTCAGCGGGGACAGGATCGCGGAGGTTGGTCAGCTTGTGGGGCACGGCGAGTCCTTGGGCGGAGGGGCGAGACGCGGGTGAGACGCGTCGCCGCGCCGTCGCCCCCGCGATCCGCTCGTGTGGTGTATCAAACTCCCGGACACGACGGGTTAATCGCGGGCGGGCCCCGTCGCCGTCCGCGAGAGCAGCGTTCGATGCGGACTCCTCGCATGCCGACGCCGCGGGGGCGACGCATGGGAGCTGCCCGATGACGCAGCTCATAGTCGCGCCGGGCGACGCGCGCGAACGCCCTTTGTATGTTCACGGCTCGATCAAGTATGTTCCCGCGCGAGGAGTCCTTCATGAACGAGAGCTACTACCGAGTCATCGACGGCAACAAGTACGACAAGCGCATGCTCGACCTCGCCGATGAGGCCGTTAAGGGCAAGGGCGACGGCCGCATCTCGGCTGACGACGTCAAGAAGATTATGCCCGCGGTCACCGACGGCCACTCGTACACCGACATCGAGAAGGCGACTGTCGCGTACATCCGTCGCAACTACAAGTTCACCAAGAGCGGCGAGGAGTCGTTCAACGCCGAGATCGCGAAGCTCGAGCCGGCCAAGGCCGAGGGCTACTACCGCGTCATCGACGGCCACAAGTACGACAAGCGCCTGCTCGACGCCGCCGACGACGCCGTCAAGGGTCAGGGCGACGGCCGCATCTCGCTCGCGGACGCCAAGAAGCTGCTCCCGGAGGTCACCGACGGCGGCCGCTACACCGACGTCGAGAAGGCGACGATGGAGTACGTGCGCGACAACTACAAGTGGACCAAGGAGGCGGACGAGTGGTTCCGCACCGAGATCCGCAAGTGGGCGGCGAACAAGTAGCCGACGCACGCGTAACGCCGTCGAAGGCCCGCGAGCGCGCTCGCGGGCCTTCGCGTTTAACGAGCAGCTCAACCCGCGCGCGTCCGCGGGCAGCCGCTCGTGATCGTAGCGCCCCGCCCCGGACTCGAGCGCGACGCGGCCCCGAGCAACCTGACGCTGGTGTTGTGGACGACTGCAGCCCGAGGCCGCTGCGGCTGCGCGCGATGGTGAAGAACGGCTCGAGCACGCGGTCGTGGAGCGCGACGGGGCCCCGACGCCGTCGCCGCGCGCGCACGCGCAGCGCGACGTCACCGACCTGTCCTTCGGGAAATGCGTGGTCGAGCGCGTTCTACAGCGGGTCGCTGATGAGCTGCGAGCCTCGGGCTTCCCCGCGCCCGCGGCCGGCGCTATACCGGGGCCCTCGATGTCGCGCGTGCTCATCATCGGACCGTGCGGCGCGGGCAAGTCGACGCTCGCGCGCGCGCTGGCGCCGGCGCTCGGGCTGCCGCTGGTGCACCTCGATCGCGAGTACTGGCGCCCCGGGTGGGTCGAGACCGCCGCGGACCCCTGGCGCGCGCGCGTCGAGGAGCTGATCGCCCAGCCGCGCTGGGTCATGGACGGCAACTACGGGGGCACGCTCGAGCTCCGCCTGACCCGCGCGACCGCGGTCGTGCTGCTCGACCTGCCGCGGCGCGTGTACGTCGGCCGCGTGCTCTGGCGCAGCCTCGTCTATCACGGGCGCACGCGCGCCGACATGGCCGAGGGCTGCACGGAGCGCCTGGACCCGGCGTTCCTGCGCTACGTGTGGAGCTTCGCCCGCGACAAGCGACCGCGCCTGCTCGCGCTCAAGGACGCGCTCGCGCCCGCGCTCCCGTTCCTGCACCTGCGCTCGCGCGGCGCGGTCCGCCGGCTGCTGACCCACGCGCGCGAGCGCGGCGCGCTGCCGCGCGCCTGAGCCGTCACGCGCTGGACGTCAATCGGATACCGGGGCGCGGTTGATCACCGGTCTGCGCCGCAGGCGAACCGGCGACGCGATTCAAACGCTCACGCCCCCCGCATGCTTCGGGCTGGCCCGCAGGCTAGGCTAGGCTCCCTGCCCATGGCGCAGGGATCGACGGGACAGCGCTTGCCGTGGCACGGGTGGCTCGTCGCCGCCGTCATCCTCTTCATGTACGCCAACGGCGCGTGGGACTTCGTCAAGACCATGACCGCCGACGCGGGGTATCTGCGCGCGAAGGGCTTCGCGGACGGCGCGGAGGCCTACTTCACCGACTATCCGATCCCCTTGATGCTGCTGTTCGCCGCCAACGTCCTCGGCGCGCTGGGGGCCGCCGTCGCGCTGCTCCTGCGCTCGCGGTTCGCGGTCGGGCTCGCTGTACTCTCCGCCGCCGCGATGGCCGTGCTCGACGGGATCACGTTCACGCTCCGCGGCCGCTGGAGCGCGCTGGGCCCGTTCGTCGGCTGGTTCGACGTCGGGCTGCTGGCGATGACCGTGGGCTTCGCCGCCTACTGCGTCTGGTGCGGGCAGCGCGGGCTCCTGCGAGCCCCGCAGGGCTCGTAAGCTGACAGGCGCACGCGCGAGCGCGGCTCAGCTCGCCTCGATCACGATCGTGCCCGCGATGTAGTCGTGCAGGCAGCGACGATCCTTGTTGTAGATCATCAGCACGTCGACGAGGTTGACGAGGCCGATGACCGCGCCGATCGTCTGCACCACCCAGCCGCGCAGGACCACCCCGTCGAAGAAGCCGACGGGCGCCCCGCTCGTGCGCACGATCCGGATCCCGGCGCCGCGCTTGCCCATGGTTTGACCTGTCCTCGCAACCAGATAAACGGTGTTGTAGACGAGGAACACGAGCGGCACGAGCAGCGAGAGCACGAGCGCGATCTCGGCGCTCGTCGGCGGCGTCCCGCTCGGCGCGTCGAGCCACAAGACATCGGGCGTCGCCAGCACGAAGATCAGGAGGGACGGGAGGCACGCGACGAAGGTCAGGCCCGCGTCGACCATCTGGGCGTTGAGGCGCGAGAACCGGGTGGCGAGCTGCGGGGCGGCGGGGGGCGCGAGATACGGGGTGGATACGGGTGGACTGGGCTGCATCTTGACCTCTACCCGCAGGGACGAGACGCGCCCGCCCATGGCGCAGCGGCCCGGCGACCGAAAACCTGCAGGCTCGCCCGATCCGCGAAGGCGACGGCGCGGTCTCGACCGGCTCCCCGGGCCGCGATATGGTCACCGCATGCTCGCAGCCGGCCTCGCGCTCGTGTCCGCGGCGCTCGCGAGCGCGCCCGCGCAGCCGCGCGCGGCCGACGAGGCGGTGCTGGAGTTCCACTTCACGCCCGCCGAGAACCTGCAGATCGCGATCTGGATCGAGGACGCCGACGGCGAGTTCGTCCAGGACGTGTTCGTCACGCAGGCCGTCGGCAAGTTCGGGATCGGCAACAGGCCCGGCCGCTGGGACTTCCTGTCGAGCTGGCGCTTCCCCTACGGGCCGCGCCCGTCGACGCTGCCGATCTGGGCGGGCCGGCGCGGCGCGTCGTACCCCCGCGTCGTCTGGTGGGACCCGATCCCCGAGCATCAAGACTCGCTCGGCTGGCACGAGGCCACCAGCTCGACCGAGCCCTACTTCTGCGTGCCGCTGACGCCCGACGCGAACGAGGTCGTCACGCTCGACACGATGACCTGCCCGTCGCCGTCGAGCTTTCGCTCCGACAAGGGCCGCTTCGCGCCGGGCGAGACGAGCCCCTACCCGCCGCGCAACGACCTGATGAAGTTCGAAGTCGACACGGGCTTCGACTCGCCGGACGCGCCGACGTTCTCGGACGTAAACGATCTCGACTCGGTGACCAGCGCGACGCCCAGCGGCGACGCGCCGCAGACCATGGTCGCGACCGTGCCGGCGGCGGTCCTCGACCGCGGGCCGATCACCGCGTGGATCGAGGTCAGCCGCGAGGGCGACATGAACGAGCACTGGACGTTCACGCGCCACCAGCACTTCGTCGACCCCAAGCTCGCCGGCTACGGCGTCGAGTACCTCGGGCAGCCCTCGGTCGTGTTCCGCGTCGAGCTCGAGGCGCGCGTGGCCGGCTTCGCCGGCGCCCGCGAGCACTTCGGCTACGGCGACTGGGACGGGGCCACGAGCGCGATCCACCCGCCCGACGGCACGCTCAGCGCGAGCGGGGGCAGCGGCGTCGACCGCCTGCGCGAGTTCACGATGGAGGGCGAGCGCGTGCGCTTCGGCGTCGTCAGCCACGGCCTCGACGGCGCCGAGTTCTGCGCTGACGGCCCGCTCGAGCCGATCCCCGCGCTGCTGGCCCAGAGCACCGCGTTCGACACCGTCGAGCTGCTGTTCACGGTCCCCCCGCCCGACCCCGCGCGCGGGCCCCTCGGCGAGCTCGCGCGCGCGCGCCTGTTCCACCTCAAGACCCTCGAGCCGCTCTCGGCCGAGATGCTCGGCGCGGCGACCGAGGCCACCGTGACGCAGGACGCGATCACGCCGGGGGAGCCGACGCGGCTGCTCGTCGATCAGCTCTGGGGCGGCTTCACCTACCAGTTCGGCGTGCTCTACGAGGACAAGTGCGGCAACCAGAGCCCGCTGACGACCGCGAGCCTGACGACGCCGCGCCAGGAGTTCCAGCAGATCGAGGGCGCGTGCTTCCTCGCCACCGCGTCCTACGGCGCGAGCTGGCGCCCCGAGGTCTCCGCCCTCAGGGCGCTGCGCGACCTCGTGCTGCGCCGCGACGCGCTCGGGCAGACGCTCATCCAGCTGTACTACGCCCACAGCCCGCCGCTCGCGGACCTGATCCGCGCGCAGCCGCTGCTGCGCAGCATGACGCGCGCGGTGATTCAGCCGGTCGCCGACGTCTCGCGGCTGGCGACGCGCAGCGCGTCGCCGTAGCGCGCGCCGACGTCCTCGAGCTCGGGGCGCAGCTCCTCGCGCAGCAGCCCGAACAAGAGCTGGTCGCGGTACTCCCCGCGCACGCGATAGTGCCGCCGCTGCAGGCCCTCGCGGCGAAAGCCGCAGCGCTCGAGGATCCGCGCGGAGCCGAGGTTCGACGCCAGGCAGTCGGCGTTGAGCCGGTACGCGCCGAGGCGCGCGAAGCCGTACCAGACCAGGAACTCGCCGGCCCGCGTGCCGATGCCCTGGCGCCACCACGGCTCGTCGAGCTGGTAGCCGATCGTGAAGTTGCCCGGCGCGTAGGCGACCGGGACGACGGCGCACTCGCCGACGAAGTCCTCGCCGGGGCCGTGGCGGATCGTGAAGACGTGCACCTCGGGCAGGCTCCCGCAGGCCAGCGAGGCGCGCATCGGCTCGAGCAGCGGCAGGAAGAACGCGCGGGTCTCGGCGCGCGTGTTGGGGCCGAAGTACACGTGCTCGCACACGCGCGCCTTGGCGAGCATGCTCGCGATCGCGTCGAGCTCCTCGATGCGCGTGTAGGCGAAGTGCAGCGTGCCGTCGCTCCAGCGGGTACGTGGTCCTCCGGACATCCTCTGCACGATAGCGCCGATCGCCGGGCGCGCGCGCGTGCACACTGTGCGGACCGCCCGCCCGCGCGGCGCCGAGGTGACGCGCGACGCGAGCCGCCGCCGCGGCCCGGGGCGCCCCGCGGCCTCACAGCGGCTGATGTTGCACCGTCCGGACCTCGACCGAGTAGCCGTAGCGGTGATGGTGCAGCGTCTGGGACGGCGGGGGCACGCCGTAGGTCGCGCCCTCGGGGAACTCGATGGTCACCGTCGCCGCGCTCGCGCCCGCCGGCGTGATCCGGCGCGCGCGGATCAGCCCGCCGCGCCACTCGTCGACGATCACGAGCTCGCCCGCGCGCCGCTCGTGCGCGCCGTCGGGGCGCGGGCCGTCCTGACCCGAGAGCCACAGGCTGCGGTGCACGTCGACGAGCATGAACACGGGCGGGAACGGCAGCTCGCGCCCCTCGGGCATGTGCGAGGTGTACTTGACCTCGTCGCCGCGCTGCTCGAGCACGAAGCCCTTGGTCCCGAACGGGCTCAGGCCGATGAGCGTCAGCGCGTCGCCCTGCTTCTGCAGCACGACCTCGGCCCGGAACTCGCGCTCGCCGTAGCGCCCGACGAGCTTCTGCCTGGCCATAAAGTCAGGCGCGTCCGGGGGCACGCGCGGCAGCGCGGCGCGGGCCTCGGCCTCCGCGCCCGCGCGGTCGGGCACCTCGAGCGCGCCCTCCTCCGCCGGCGCGGCCTCCTCGCCCGCCGCCGCGTCCTCGGGCGCCGACCCGGGCGAGCGCGTCTCGCCGCGCCCCGTGCAGGCGAGCGTCAGCGCGAGCGCGCCGAGGATCATCCACCGCGCGCGCCTCATGGCTCCTCCGGGTCGCGCGCGCGCGCGTCGTCCTCGGGCAGCTCGCGCGAGACGAGCAGCAGGCCGGTCGGCGCGAGCACGAGGCTCAGCAGCACGCCGAGCCCGACGCTGACGCCGATGGCGTGCAGCGCCGGGTACTTCGACATCGCCAGCAGCCCGAACGCGAGCGCCGTCGAGGCGCACGCGAGCGCGACGCTGAGGGTCGTGGCCGCCAGCTCGCGCACGCCGGCGCCCGCGCGGCTCTCGGCCAGGAACACGCCGTAGTCGACGCCCATGCTGAGCACGAGCAGCAGCGAGACGACGTGGAGGATGTGGATCGCGGTGCCGGCGAGCGCGAGCGCGGCGAGCGTCGTGACCGCCGCGAGCACGGCGGGCAGGAAGGCCGCGAGCGCGAGCCCGAGCCGGCGGTAGCGCGCGAGCACGAGCAGCCCGACGAGCGCCAGCCCGGCGCCCACGAGCTCGACGGTGCGCTGGCGGTAGCGGCCGTAGGCCGCGCGCATGGTGGCGCGCTGGTCAAAGAAGTAGGCGCCCGGGATGTCCGAGAGTACAGCCGGGAGATCGACGCCCGGCGCGACGCCCCGCACGAAGGTGATGACGCCGACCTGCGCCGGGTGCTCGGCGGTCGCCGGCAGCTCGACGCGAAACGGGCGCACGAGCGGGCCGAGCGGCGACGCGAGCAGGTCCTCGAAGCGCAGCGGCGCCGGCGGCGAGGCGCGCAGCTCGGCGAGCGCGCCCTCGAGCTTGGCGAACGCGCCAGGCCGAAAGCCGTTGGCCGCGAACGCGCGGTCGAGGCGGACCATGAGCTGCAAGTCGAGCGCGACCGCGTCGAGGTTCTCGCGCTGCAGCGCGCCCGACCACAGGAAGGTGTGCAGCGACTGGAACGCCGCGAGCTCGCCGTCGCGCTGCAGCCGCTCGAGGCGCGCGTACACGCGATCGTTGACCGCGAGCGCGACCTCTTCGTCGTCGCCGATCGAGATGATGAAGTGCCCCGCGTCCATCCGGGCGACGCGCTCGCGCACGCGCTCATCCTCGGCGAGCAGCTCGGGGTCGAGCTTGTTGAGCACCGAGAGGTCGTCGACCCACTCGATCCGGCTGATCCCGATCACGCACAGCGCCGCCGCGACCGTCGGCAGCAGCGCGAGCCAGCCGCGACGCCGATGCAGGCGCGTGAGCAGGCGACCCAGCGCCGCCGCGCAGGCGGCCTGCACCCGCCCCGGCCGCGGGCGCATCGGCATCAGCGCGGGCAGCCAGTAGCGCGTGGCGAGCACGGCCGCGAGCACGCCGACGCCGGCGAACACCGCCATCTCGCGCAGCCCGGGGAACGACGTCCAGGCGAGCCCGCCGAAGCCGGCGATCGTCGTGATCGCGCCCAGCCACAGCCCGGGCGACAGCCGCCGCGCGGTCCCGATCGGCCCGCGCGGGTCGGGCTCGAGCATGTGATGGTTGAACAGGTGCACGACGTAGTCGATGCACACGCCGATCAGCGTGGCGCCGAACGCCAGCGTCAAGCCGTGCAGGCGGCCGTACACCAGCAGCACCACCGCGGCGGCCGTGACCACGCCGAACACGAGCGGCGTGAGCGCGAGCAGCACGTAGCGCGGGCGCCGGAACATGACGAGGAACAGGATCACGAGCCCGACGGTGCCGATGATCGAGATCCGCTGCGCGTCGGCCTGCTGGCTCGACGCGGCCACCAGGTTAAAGCGCCCGATGCCGCTCTGCTCGAGCTTGAGCTGCTGCCCGTGGGCCGCGTTGACCTCGGCGAAGGCCGCGTCGATCGCCTCCTGCAGCGGCGCGTAGTGGGCGGTCGCGAAGGCGGAGTGCTTCGACGCCAGGAAGATCAGCGCGTGGCGCCCGTCGGCGCTGATGAACTGCCCGTCGAGGAGATCGAGATCGCCGCCGCGGGCGTCCTCGAGCCGCCGTAGCTGGGCCGGGAACAGCAGCAGCGGATCCTCGCTGGCGATCGGCTTGATCAGCGTGGAGGTCGGCAGCGCGAGCTGGCGCCGGAGCTCGCGCGCGGCCTCGCCGAGGCCGGCGTCCGAGAGCGCCCGGGCCCGGGTCTGCTCGCTGTCGGCGAGGAATTGAAACCGCCGCGGGAAGTACAGCGCGTGGATCGCCTCGCCCTGCCCGTCCTCGATCCCGGCGCGCAGCCACGCGACCTCGGGGTGCGGCGCGAGCTTCTCGGCCAGCGCGCGCGCCCCCGCAGTCGCGATGTCGGCGCGCGGCGCCTCGACGCTGAGGATCACCGTGCGCGTCAGCTCGGACTCGGCGAGCCGCGACGCGATCTTCGCGAGCCGCGGGTCCTCGACGTCCTGGGCCAGGAAGCTCGTGATGTCGCTCGTGACCGACCAGCGCGTGATGACGACGATCAGCGCGGCCAGCAGGAGCGCGAGCCCGAGCGCGATCCGCAGCGGTCGCGCGCGCGGCCGGGGCGGGTCGACTTCGGGCTGGGAGGGGCTGCTCATGCAGGGCTCGCGCACACCGTCGCCGCGCGGCGACCCGCTCGGCTGATCATGCTCGGCTAACCATGCTCGGACGCGGCGCCGGGCAGCGCGAACAGCTCGCGGCGCTCGGCCTCGCTGAACTCGCGCGCGCGGACCTCGGAGAACTGCGTGACGGTCTCGTCGCCGCCGCGCTCGAGGATCCGCATGCTCCGCAGCGTCGCGCCCTCGCCGGTGAGCACGATGCTGGCGATGATCTTGTCCATGGGCGCGAGCCTGGGCGTCAGCGTCAGCGTCCAGCCCGCCGTGTCGACCTGGAACGCCATGCCGTACATGCGCTCGAGCGCGGCGCGATCGCCCGCGTAGATCTTGACGAAGCTGTCGACGAACATGCGCACGGCCGGGTTGCTCGCCAGGTCGATGCTCTCGCGCCCGGCCGCGTCGGTGAAGCTCAGCGTGTCGCCGGTGATCAGCACGGTCGACGGCGAGGGCGCGGTGGTCCGGCGCAGCAGGTGACCGGGCGGCGCGAAGTGCAGCTCGCCCTCGTTGACGATCGGGACCGCGAGCAGGTCCATGTGCTTCTCCTCGCGGAACTTCGCCGACAGCCCCTGGACCGAGGACATCGACTCGAGCAGGCGCGCGAGCGTCATCTCCGTCGCCGGCGCGCGCGCGCTGCCGGCCGAGGCGGACGGCGCGACGCTCGTGGCCCCGAGGTCAGGCTCGCCCGCGCCGCCGACGCTCGGCGCCCCGAGCACGACGACCGCGATCAGGGCCGCCGCCGCGCGGCGGGCGAAGCGCTCAGGGCCGGAGTTTCGCGAGCAGGACATCTGGGGTCTCCATCAACAGTGTACCGTCGGGCGCGGTCGTCACCAGGGTCGTCTGTGCGCGCGCCGAGCAGCGGCCCGCGGTCACGTTGCGCACCCGGTAGTGAATCATGATCCGGGGCGTGAGCGCCGAGAGCCACGCGCTCACGCGCGCGCGCTCGCCGTAGCGCAGCGGGTACGTGTGGCGGCAGCGCGACTCGACCACGACCTGGCGGAAGCCGCAGGCCGCGATCTCCGGCACGTCGAGCCCGCGCTGGCGCATCAGCTCGGTGCGCCCCAGCTCCAGGTACTTGTAGTAGTGCCCGTGCCAGACCACGCCGAGGATGTCGACGTCGTGGAACGGCACGTCGAGCTCGATCTCGACCTGGTGCAGGCGCCGCGGCACCGGGCTCGCTGAGGTGATGCGATCGTCCACCGCCACGTCCACGCCTACCCGAAGTCGATCTCGCCGATCGGCAGGCGCCCGCTGCGGAGCAGCTCGAGCACCGCGTGAATGTCGTGGTCCATGCGGCGATCGCCGTCGTTGACCGGCACGCGCGCGCGCACGGCCTCGCGCAGCGCCTGGCTGCGCCGGTGGCAGCGCTCGCCCGCGCGGATGTCGACGCCCTGGACCATCGCCAGCGCGCACACGGCCGCGACGGTCTCGCTCAGGTCGAGGATCCGCAGGCAGTCGCGGGCCGCGATCGTGCCCATGCTGACCTTGTCCTGGTTGTGACATTCGGTGCTGCGGCTGAAGACGGACGCCGGCATGCAGAGCTTCAACGCCTCGGCCGCGAGCGCCGAGGCCGTGATCTGCATCGCCTTGAAGCCGTGGTGCGCCGCGCGATCCGGACCGGTCCGCGCGACCAGGTTGGCCGGGAGCCCGTGGTTGGTGTTGACGTTGCAGACGAGCGCGAGCTGGCGGTCGAGCAGGTCGGCGACGTTCGCGACCGCGGTCTTGAGGCCGTCGAGCACGAAGCACGCGTGCCCGCCGTAGAAGTTGCCGCCGTGGAGCACGTCGCCCGTCTCGGGGTCGATCAGCGGGTTGTCGTTGGCGCCGTTGAGCTCGGTCTCGAGCAGCGCGCGCGCCTGCGGCAGCGCGTCGAGCAGCACGCCGATCACGTGGGGCGCGCAGCGGATCGAGTACCGGTCCTGCAGCCGCTGCCCGTTCTCGCCCTCGCGGCGGTCGTACTCGAGGTCGTCGCGAATCCAGCGCGCGCACGCGCGCTGACCCGGGTGGGCCTTGGCCGCGAAGATCCGGTCGTCGAAGTGCGCCGGGTTGCCGCGCGTCACGTCGCTGGCGACCGCCGTGATCGCGGCGGCGAAGCGCGCGAGCCGGCGCGCGCGCGCGTACGCGAGGCAGCCGAGCGCGGTCATCACCGAGGTGCCGTTCATCAGCGCGAGGCTGTCCTTCGGGCGCAGCTCGAGGGGCTCGACGCCCGCGGCCGCGAGCGCGGCGGCGGCGTCCATGACCTCGCCGCGGTAGGTGCACTCGCGCTCGCCGACCAGCGCCGCGACGACGTAGGACAGCGGCGTGAGGTCCCCGCTCGCGCCGACCGAGCCCTCGGCGGGGATCTGCGGGAGCACGCGGTGATTGATCAGGTCGCACAGGCGCTCGAGCACCACCAGGCGCACGCCCGACCAGCCGCCGGCGAGCGCGGCCAGGCGGACCGCGAGCACGGCCGCGGCCTCCTGCTCGTTGAAGATCCGCCCGGTGCCGCAGCCGTGAAAGCGCATCAGGTTGTAGGGCAGCGCCGCGATCGACTCGCGCGGGACGTCGGTCTCGCACGAGTCGCCGAAGCCGGTCGTGACGCCGTAGACCGTGCCGCCGTCGGCGAGCCGCTCCGCCAGGAGTCGGGCGCCGCGCTCGATCCGCGCGCGCACCTCGGCGCGCGCCGTGACGCGAACGCGCGCGTCTCCGTCGGCGAGCGCGAGGATCTGCTCGATGGTCACCGGCCCGTCGCCGACGACCACCGCGGGGAGCTGGGGCCCAGCGTCAGCCACGCTCACGCGCCCCCCCAGAAGTCAAAGAAGTTGAACCAGTTGTCGGGGGCCTGGCGGCAATAGTGCTCGAGTCGTTCTGCGTAGCGCTGGGCATAGCTCTGAAGGGCCTCCGTACGGGCGCCCCGGGGGAGTTCTAGGCGCTCACCAAACGGCTCGCAATAGAGATCGTAGCGGTTGGGCGCCGTGAACAGCCCGAAGGTCAAGTACACGGGGCACTTGAGGATCGCCGCGAGCGTGTACGGCCCCGCGGGAAACCGCGCGCGCGCGCCGAAGAACTCGGCGCTGACCGACTTCTCGCCGAGGCCCACGCGATCGCCGAGCATGGCGACGAACTCGCCGCGCTCGATCGCGTCGCGCACCGCGAAGATGTAGCTCGGGTCATCGGGCGTAATCGCGATGACGCGCGCGCTGAAGTCGGCGCCGAGCTCGGCGAGGAAGCTCGAGATCATGCGCGCGTTCTGCCAGAACACGAGGATGTTGATCGTCAGCGCCTTCTCGCCGGCGAGCGATCGCATGACCTCGAACGAGCCCATGTGCGCCCCCAGCAGGATCGCGCCGCCGCCCGACGTCGACGCCGAGCGCAGGTGCTCGAGGCCGTGGTGATGGATCTCGAACGGCTCGAAGCGCCCCTGCACGAAGAACACGCGATCGAGCGCGCAGCGGGCGAACGCGAGCACGTGCCGGTAGCTGGCCCAGAACCCGCTCGGCAGCCCGCTGCGCTCGAGGTAGTCCCGCGACGCGCGACGAGCTGTCCGCGCGAACAGGGTGTAATAGAACGCGATCACGCGCAGCAGGACGCCCGCGCCGCGGCGCCCGAGCACGCGACAAGTCCACACGACCAGCCGCGCGCCGAGCACCGTGCCCTTCTCGGGCGTCGTCATCCAGGCCTGGTCGCCCGCCTCGGCGGGCGCGGCAGCGGCGGCGCGGGTCAGCGGCGCAGTCGGGCCTGTGTTCGTCGTCATGATGGCTTCGATGGGGAGACGCGCTGGCGGGTCGGCGCGACCGAGACACCGGTCCGCGGACCCGCTGTGTACCAGTCCGCGCTTGGACGGTCAGCCGCTGCTCTTTGTGCATCTGCGCACATCACGCACCGAACTGGATCACGACCCGCGCACCTACGCGCACGACGCGCCACCCATCTCGACGAGCCTCGCGCTACCATCCATCCGCAGATGAGGTTCTCGAGCATCCTGCTGGCGATCGCGCTCATCGAGATGGTCGCGGCCGGCGTCTACTACGGCGCCGGCACCGAGCACGGAGACCGCCTCGAGATCGCCGCGAACAACTTCAACGACGCCCAGCTGCGCCAGAACGAGGGCGACCCGCTGCCCGACGGCGCGCTCGAGCGCCTCGAGGCCGAGTTCGACGCGGCCGCCGCAGACGCGACGCGCAACGACAAGCTCGCGTTCACCTTCGGGGTCGGCGCGGTGCTCACGGCGATCGCAGGCGGCGTCGCGATCCTGATCGCGCGGCGTCGCGAACGCGCGGCGCGGCCCGACGCCGCCGCGAGCTGAGCGCGACGCTCCTGGCCCCAGGAGCAGATCGTCGCCGACGCGAAACGAACGCGCGCCGGCGTCGACGCGGGCGCGCTCGAGCGCCGGTCGCGGGCGCGGCCGCCCGGATCACGCGGGCGCGAGCGCGACGGCGGATCGTCGGCGTGGGACAATCACGCGCGTGAGCTCCTCCGCGAGACTCGGGCCGCGAGCGCTCGTCGCGGCCGCCGCGACGCTGCTCGCGTTGACGTGCACGAGCAGCGCCCCGTCGGGGCGGCCCGCGCCCGCGTCGACCGAGGCCTCGCCGCCCCCGCCGGTCGCGCCCGAGCTCGCGCGCGTCCCCGAGCTCGCGCTCGTCCGCAGCCCGTGCAACGGGACCTGTCCGATGGATCTCCTGATCGTGCGCGCCGACGGCTCCGCGCTCTACTGGGGCCTGGAGCACGTCGAGCGCGTCGGCGCGTACACGGGCTGGGCGCCGCGCCACCTGGTCGGCACGCTCGCCGCGCGCGTCGTCGAGGACGAGCTCGCGACGCTCGACCTGATCTACGACTCGCGGCGCACCCACGGGCCCATCGACACGCTCGGGCTCGTGCTCGACGGCGAGCGCCACGTGATCAAGAACCGCGACCGCGCGGCGCCCGAGCCCGTCGCGTCCCTGACCGAGGCGCTCGTCGGGCTGCTCGCCGGCGTGCGCTGGGACCCCGAACCGCTCGCCGAGCTCGAGCGCCCAGACGCGCCCGCGTGCGCGCGGCTCCGAGAGCGCGTCGCCGACGCGTGCACCGGCTACGCCACGGGCGACTACGGGCCGGCGCACTGCCTGCTCTACGCGCCCCTCGTCGACCGCGTCAATCACAACCCGGTCGCGCCGGAGCTGTGCGAGGCGCTCGTCGACTCCTACGACCTCAGCCCGCCGACGCCTGGCGCCGGCGTGGGCGCGCTGGGCTTCGGGCCGCAGTGCCGGCGGTTCATCGAGTCCGCGATCGCGCGGTGTCGCGGCGCGCTGCTCGACGAGCCCCTCGTCGACAGCGACCGCGCGTGCGCCCGCCTCCTCACCACCATGGACCTCCTGTTCTACAAGCCCGAGCAGCTGCGCGGCGAGGACGGCGAGCAGCTGCTCCGCATCTCCGACGACTACTTTTGTACGCGCTGGAATCGCTGAGCGCGACGCGACGACTCCTCGTCGGGCGCGGCTACGAGCTCGAGAGCGCCCGCCAGGGCGGCGGGCGCCGCGAGAGCGCCCGCGCGAGCTTGATCCACGGCTGGATCATCACCGCGCGCGTCGACAGCCGCGTGTGCAGCCAGCCGATCCGCAGGTTGTCCCAGAGCATGTCGAAGTGCGACACGCCGCCCTCGTCCTCCCGCAGGTAGCGGACCTTCGTCGGCAGGTTGACGACCTCGACGCCGGCCCACGCGAGCCGGACCGCGACCTCGATGTCGAAGTCCATGCGGTCGCCGGTCCGATCGATCACGGACCCCAGCGCCCCGAGCACGTGCAGCGGGTAGACTCGAAACCCGCACATCGGGTCCGCGATCACGCGCCCGTGGGTCTCGAAGTTGGTCCAGAACAGCGTGATCCGGCGCGCGATCAGGCGCCCGCGCGGCGCGGTCGCGTCGTACACCGGCGCCCCGAGCACGAGCGCCTCGGGCTGCGCGCGCGCGACCTCGAGGAAGGTCGGGATGTCCTCGAGGCTATGTTGCCCGTCGGCGTCGACCTGCAGCGCGTGGCTGAAGCCGAGCGCGCGCGCGCGCTCGAAGCCGGTCTTGACCGCGGCCCCCTTGCCGCCGTTGCGCTCGCGGTGGGTGACGTGCGCGAGCCCCTCGCGCCCGAGCGCCGCGACCGCGTCGCGCCCCGGCGCGGCGCTGCCGTCGTCGACGACGACGACCTCGGGCAGGTGCTCGCGCACGCGCGAGACGACCGCGCGGATCGTCGCCGGGTTGTTGTAGGTCGGGATGACGACGCACGGACGAAAGCCCGCGGTCGGCGGCTCAGGAGCGACGGGCATCGCTCGCCCTTATCGCGTAGTCGACGGTGCCCGTGGTGCACGGCTCGCCCTCGCGGCTGAGCACGAAGACGACGCGGCGGACCTCGTGATCGACCTCGAGCACGAGCTGCAGCTCGTCGCCCGGGCGGATCTGGCGGCGGAACTTGAGCTTCTGCAGCCGCCGCGGATGTCCGAAGGAGCTAGCGAGCGCGCCGACGCGATCGAGCACGAGGCCGAGCATCTGCGCGACGCCCGGGAGCACCGGGTGCCCGTCGAAGTGGCCGTGGAAGTAGACCAGCTCGGGCGGGACGTAGACGGTGAACTCGTGGATCTCCGCGGCGCCGCGCGAGCGCACGGTGTGGCTGCGGAACTCGAACTCACGCAGCTCGGCCGGCGCGGGCTCGCCCGCCGCGGCCTCGAACAGCGCGAGCAGCTTGCGGCGCGTGAGCTTCCCGCTGGCCTCGCGGGGCAGCGCGTCGACGATCTTGACGCGCCGCGGGAGCACGACGGGGTCGAACCACTTCAAGAGCTCGCGCCGCAGCGACGCGGGCGTCGGCGCGTCGCCGACCGCGTCGGGCTCGAGCGCGACCGCGGCCACGAGCTTCTGCCCGCGCGCGCCGCCGACCGCGATCGAGGCGACCGCCGCGTCGCGCACTTGAGGAACGTCGAGCAGGCGACGCTCGAGCTCGGCGATCGCGACCCGCTTGCCGCCGATCTTGATCACGCCGTCGACGCGACCGAGCAGCACGAAGCGCCCGTCCTCGAGCAGGTCGATGCGATCCTGACTCTCGTACGGCCGCGCGGTGTCCGGCGCGAGGAAGGGCGAGTCGAGCATCAGGTGGCCGTTGGGGTGCCGCGAGACCTCGAGCCCGTGCAGCGGCGTCCACGGCTCATCGGCGGCGGTGTGAATGCGGTAGGCGATGCCGCCGGTCTCGGACGAGCCGAACACCTCGGTGACCACGAGGTCGAGGCGCTCGCGAAGGGCGCGGGCGGTGCTCTCGAGCAGCGGCGCGCCCGAGGAGAACACGTGGCTAAACGCCGGCGTGCTCCCGGGCTCGAGCACGGTCAGGCTGCGCAGGTGCGCCGGCACGCTGACGAGGATGTCCGCCGCGTGCGCGCGCGCGGCCGCGGCCACGCTCTCGGCGTGAAACGGCGTGTCACGGATAAAGCACGCGCCCGCGACCAACGGCACGAGCGCGCCGAACAGCAGCCCGTAGATGTGATGGGGCGGGACCGTGGCGAGCACGCGCTGACCGGGGGTGACGCCGAACTGGTCGGCCAGGACCATGGCCTCGCCGACGAGCTGCGCGGTGGTCTTCGGGCACGCCTGGTGCTGACCGGTCGAGCCCGAGGTGTAGACCGTCGCCAGGTGCTGCGTCGGCGCCAACCGCAGCACAGACGAGATCGGCTCGTCCGCGCCGTCGATGGGGTCATCCCCGCGCTCGAGGGCCCGTAGATCAACCCCTGGCAGGTTGTCGGTGTCGCGCAGGACCTCGACGATCCCCGGCTGCGACGCGAGGTGGTGGATGAGCTCGCGCTGGGTGTTGGGCGGCAGCGCGACCGCTCGACCCGCGTGCCAGGCCGCGAGCAGACCCACCGCGAAGCGGTAGCGATCTTCACAGACGACGAGCACCTCGCCGGGCGGCACGCCCTGCAAACGCAGCGCGACGCGGCGAATATCAGCGAGCAGCGCGCGCGCCGTACACGAGCCAGTGCGCCCGACCGCCACGAGCGTGTCGCCACGCAGGTTGTGCAGCAGGCTATAGGGTCGCTCGGTCATTCGTTGGACTCATGCGCGGAATCGACCCCGGCGTGAACGGGGGCGGTACGGGGTGGGAGGACCGCCGCCAGCACGCGGTCCGCGAGTGTATCGTCAAAGCGGCGAAAGGTCGCCTTGCGGACGATGTATTCGACGGTAAAGAGCGCGCCCATGAGGATGTAGGCGATCAGCCCGTTATAGAGGGCCCACCACGAGAGGAGCCCTAGCACGCCCAGGGCGCCCGCGATCGCGCCGTTGATGACGAAGAAGCCGCACCAGACCTTCGTGACCGTCCGACAATAACGCGGTCCCCCAGGGGGTAATTCGGGGTCCTGTAGCCGCGCGAAGCGTTCGACGAGCGATACCGAACCGCGCAGAGAGGCCGCGAACTGCACGAGTAACAGGACGTTGACGAGGACGGGGAGAATCAACAAAAACCGCGCTTCGTCGAGCGCTGTGGCGAGCGCCACGAGCCCCACGACCGACAGCGGCACGCGGATCACCGGCCACAGGTGCGCCCGTCGCTCGGCGGGGTCGAGTCCGCGCATGCGCAGGGCGATCCGCGTGCCCAGGGTGGCGCCCAGCAGCAGCAAGAGGACCAGGCCGAGGGTGCGCGTGCTCCAGCGCCCGAGCCCGAGGTAGATCGCGATCGGATAGGCGATCACCAAGATCGAAGACACGATCGCGAAGAGCACGCCAACCACGTGACGCGCCCGCGAACGCGGCGCGGGCGTCGACGCTCCAGCCGATTCTTCGTCAGGCGTTGGCGAGCCCGAGGCGCTGCTGCTCGGCGATGAAGCGGGCGAGGTTGTCGACGGAGGCGAAGATCTCACGGTTGCGCTCGTCGTCAGCCTGGGTCTTGACCCCGTAGCGCTTGTTCAGCGCCATCGCCAACTCGAGCACGTCGATGGAGTCCAACCCCAACCCTTCTGCGAGCAGCGGCGCCGAGCTGTCGATCTCATCGGGCGTCATATCGTTGAGCATCAACGCTTCGATAATCAGCTCCTTGAGTTCGCGCACAAGCGAATCAGGGATTGCGTTCTGCGCGTCGGGCGGAGTTCCTGACACCATTAAGGGCGCATCCTACGGGCTGCAGTGGCGATCGTCCAGTGACCCAGAATGCCGCGGCGAAGCTCGCCGACGCCGCCGCGAAACGTCCTCGCGCCGACTCCTGCGCGCACACCGCGTGCATCTTTGTCGCCAACAAGCGCGCCAAATTTACGTGCTGCCCGGCGGCGGCACGACGTTCTGGGACCAGCGACTCGCGAGCCGCTCGAGGGAACATGTGTTGTGGGGCTTGTCGAGTGCCGACGACCGTGCATCCACGAACGCGCCTGCAAACGTGCTCGACTCGCGGGTCGTGCAGGCGCAGACGAAACGCGACAGCCTGATTGCAGTCGGGCAACGAAACGTCTAGCGTGTATCCACACATGGGAGAGGAAAGTCAGCGCTGGCTCCCGCGTTGTTTACTCGACAGCGGATATCGCTGCTCTATTCGTCGCGATAACTGGATCGAGTGCCTCGTCTGGAGCGATCGCGAGCGTTGGCTCGGTCGCGGTCCCGACGAGGTGTCAGCGATCCGCGACGTGCTCTCACAGATGTTCCCGTCGCTCGCGGCGCAACGTCTGCTGACGGCGCAGCTAGAGCAGGATCGAGAGGGCGCGCACAAGCTCGACCCCCGGGGTGTCCGGGCCGAGCGTCCGCGCGGTCCGGAGGCGAGCGCGCCGGACAGCGCGCGCGCGGCCGTCCACCCGCTGCCGCTCTCGACCCCCGTCACGCCCGACGTCAGCGCCAACACCTCGCCCGTGGTCGCGGACGAGGTCCCGGCGCCGGCCCCGACCACCGTGGTCTCGGTCGCGGGCGCCTGCCAGGCGCTCGACGACATCTACCGCGAGATCGAGGACGCCCGCGCCGAGCTCGCGCTCATGGCACCCCGCCTGCAGAAGCGCCTCATGGTCGCGTGGATCTGCCGTACGCGCAGCTTTGACGAGCAGTTCGTCGGCGAGGCCCGCGTCACCACCGGCGTTCGTCGCGTCGCCCGGGTGCTCACCGATCTCAGCAAGACGCTGTGGCCCGGCTCCGTGCGCGCGCTGCAGATGAACGCGCTCCCGGAGTGCGCGCTGTCCGAGATCAACCCGTCGAGCAGCGCCGTGCTGCGGACCTGGACGCAGGCCAGCCAATTCGTCGACGAGCACCGCGAGCACAACCCGGACGTCCCGGCCAGCTTCGACGTCTACGGCTGGGCCGACCACCAGCACATCGGCACCGCGCCGCCGAACCCGGACAGCCTGCTGCACGACGCCCAGACGGCGATCGAGCGCGTCGCCGGCTCGGTCACCGCGTTCCCGCCCCATCATCGCTCGAGCAACGTCGACGACATCACGCAGGAGACGCTCGTCGCGCTCGCGGTCCACGTCCAGCGGCTCCGCTGGATCCGCACCTTCACGCTCGAGCCCGAGCTGTGGGGCGCGACCATGGGTCGGCTGCGCTGGCTCGCGTCGCGCCTGGGTCAGCGCGCGACGCCGCTGCGCAAGTTCCTCGACCCAGAGTATGTCCCACAGGACACCTGGTCACGGCTGCTCGGCCACAGCGCGAGCAACAACAGCGACCACAACACCACGCCTGGCGCGATCGCCGAGAAGCTGCTCATCGACCAGGTGATGGAGACGGTCCGCGGCAAGCGGGTCCTCTACGTCAGCGACCACGACGATCCCAAGCAGAAGATGCGCCTCGAGCAGCTGCTCAGCATCAAGCTCGAGTGGTGCGACGGCAGCCCGGATCAGGTCCAGGCCGCCGAGGGCGAGCTCTCGCGCCACGCCTACGAGCTCGTGATCGTCGGCACGGGCTTCCAGTCGCAGCGCATCGACGCGGGCCTCGTCCGGACCGCGCGCGGCAAGGAGATCCCGCACGTGCGCGTCTATCAAGGTGACCTCAGGGCCATCTTCCACGCGCTCGCGCGACGCTACGGGATCAAGCAGGGCCTGCAGGCCGCCAGCTGAGCTGCGGCCTCGCGCTCGTCCGTCGCCGCCCGCGCGGCGCCGGATCAATTCGCCGCGGGCTCCGCCGGGCTCTCGCGATCGCCGACCGGCTCGTCCGCCGTCCCGAGGAACGCGCCGAGCGTGTCCGGATCCCAGTAGAAGTACACCGGCCGCTCGTAGCGGAGCACGTCGATGCACCCGGCGTACTGCGCCGCCTTGAAGCGCGCGTAGTGCTCGACGAAGTGCTCCCGCGGGATCTCGGCGTTCGCCCGGATCTCCGCCCCCTCCTCGTAAAACCACAGCGTCGCGCGCCGCTCGCCGCCCCAGTTCAAGTAGATGAACGCGACCAGCCCGTCGTAGCCAGGCGTGTGCTGGGCCGTGATCCGAACCTGGTAGGAGTCGACCTCGTAGCGCTTCCAAGCCATGGGGTGCCGGGGAGCCAACGTACCACGAAGCCACGCGAGCGCGCTGCGACGTGGTACAGATCCGCGCATGGGCGCGCGTCACGACACGTCCGAGCGCGCCCGCGACGAGGTGCGCCAGCGGCTGCGGGAGCTCGGCGCGCTCGCGGCCGACGACGTCGCGCGGCTCGAGCGGTTGCTCGAGCACCGCGCGGACGCGCTCGACGAGCTGCGCGACAACCTCCGCGCGCTCGCCAGCCTGCGTCTGTACTGGGTCACGACCGAGGACCACGACGAGGACTGGTTCGTGCTCGCGCCCGACGGCGCGACCGCCTGCGCGTTCTTCGAGGCCTACGAGGGCTACGACCCCGACACGGCCGAGGAGGAGTTCGTGACCGCGGTGCCCTCCGCGGTCATCGCCCAGCTCGCCCGTGAGCACGCCGCGCGCGACTCCGCGCTCGCCGACGCCGACGACCCGATCGCCGAGCTGCTCGCGCGACCGCGCGGCTGGGACCCGACCTCGCACCCCTCCCGCGCGACGCTCGAGGCCTGCGGCGGCGAGTTCCTGCTCGTCAGCCAATCCTTCGATGACGACCACGGCGAAGACGCGAACCTGCGCGCGGCGATCCGTGACGCGCTCGGCGAGGGCGAGCCGCGCATCGTTCGTTTCGGCGACCGCGTGTTCGGCGAGGGCGACATCGTCGCCAATTCCATCGCCTCCGTGCGCGCCGCCGGCCTGCTGTGAGCGCGGCGACCCGAGCGCGCGCGGCTCAGGGCCGCGAGGCGCCGAAGCGCGCCCGCGCCCGCGGGGTCGCGTGGGCCCGCGAGACGTCGCCGTCGTAGTGCCGCAGCACCCGGCGGTCCATCACCCAGCGCCACAGCGGCGGCGCGTAGGCGAGCACGATCATGCCCGCGTAGCCGGTCGGCAGCTGGGGCGCGTCGTCGAAGTTGCGCAGCATCGGGTACGCCCGGCTCGCGTAGGCGTGGTGATCGGAGTGGCGCTGCAGGTGATACAGCAGCACGTTCGTCACGATGTTGTTGTTGTTCCACGAGTGCTCGGGGCGCACGCGCTCGGCCCGACCGCTCGGGCCCGGCTGGCGCAGCAGCCCGTAGTGCTCGATGTAATTGACGACCTCGAGCAGCGAGAAGCCGACCACCGCCTGCAGCGCGAGCAGCCACAGCGCCTCGGCCCCCAGCCACAGCGCCACGCCGGCGAACAGCGCGGCCGTCAGCGCCCAGCCCTGCAGACACTCGTTGTGCACGCTCCACACCCCCGCCCCCTCCCGGGTGAGCCGCTCGCGCTCGATAGCCCAGGCCGAGCGCGCGCTGCCGATCACGACGCGCGGCAAGAACCGCCAGTAGCCCTCGCCCAGCCGCGAGCTCGCGGGATCGCGGGGCGTCGCCACGTGGCGGTGGTGACCGCGGATGTGCTCGACGGCGAAGTGCCCGTAGGCGCTCTGCGCCAGCGTGATCTTCGCCATCCAGCGATCGAAGGCCGGCTTCTTGTGACACAGCTCGTGCCCGGTGTTGATGGCGATGCCGCCGACCATCCCGATCGAGATCGTCGCGCCGACGATGTCCACGGGGCGCATGCCCCCGGCGTCGATCATCCACAGCGTCCAGAAGAAGCCCGCGTACTGCAGCGGCACGAACCAGTACACGCAGCGCATGTAGTACGGATCCGCGGCCATCGACGCGAACGCGGACTCCGGCGGGTTCGAGGGGTCCTTCCCCACGACCAGGTCGAGCACGGGGACGATCCCGTATATGAAGATCGGGGCGAAGTACCAGTAGAGCCCCTCGCCCGTGAGCAGCGCGAGCCCGCCGCCGATAAACGGCAGGCACGGGACGAGCAGCCCGACAAGCCACAGGTAGCGCTTGGGGTCGCGGTAGGGCGCCATGGCGCGTCGATGCTCGCACGCGCCGACGCGCGTGTCACGAGCGAGCCGGCGGCCTTCGCCGCGCGGGGAAATCGGCGTAGTTCAAAACATGTCTCTTTCAACATGTTCATAACGAGCGCGCGCGCGCGCGCGTGATACCATCCGCGCCATGCCATGCCTTGAGCGCGCGCTCCTCCCCTCCCTGATCCTCACGCTCGCGCTCGCGAGCGGCTGCGGCGGCGACGACGGCGCCTCGAGCGGCGAGACCGAGACCGCGTCCGGGACCAGCGACGCCACGATCTCGCCGACCTCGGGCGCGACCACGGCCGGGCCGTCGACGATGACGAACTCCGGGACCGAGACCGGCGGCGCCACCGAGTCGACGACCACCGATCCCTCGTCGACGGACCCCTCGACGGACCCCTCGGCGACCGACCCCTCGACGGATCCCTCGGCGACCGACCCCTCGACGACCGACGGCACGGGCACGACCGACGCGACCACGGGCAACAACTTCTGCGAGCAGGGCACCGTCGTGTGCGAGGACGGCGTCGCCAAGATCTGCGACGGCATGGGCGGCTACGAGACCGAGGAGGCCTGCGACAACGAGTGCGCCGACGGCCTCGGCTGCGTGCTGTGCGTGCCCGGCAGCACGATGTGCGAGGGCGAGCAGGTGCTGACCTGCGACGGCATGGGTCAGCAGTGGGAGCCGACCGAGACCTGCGACGCGCTGCAGGGTCAGAATTGCGACCCCGACGTCGGCCTGTGCGACGGCCCCTGCGCCAAGCAGAACCTCGGCGTGAGCTACATCGGCTGCGACTACTACCCGACCGTCACGCAGCAGCAGGACTCCTACAACAACAACCCGCACCAGTTCGCGGTCGCGGTCTCGAACACCACGAACGCCGTCGCCAACGTCACGGTCACGCGCGGGCAGAACACGATCACGACCCAGCAGGTCGCCGCCCAGAGCGTGCAGATCATCGTCCTGCCGTGGGTGCCTGAGCTGACCGAGACGACAGGTCCCTCGGTCATGGTCGTCGACGGCGCGTACCGCCTGCGCTCCGACCAGCCGGTCACCGTCTACCAGTACAACCCGCTGGCCGCGAGCGTGACCAACGACGCCTCGGTGCTGCTGCCGGTCAACACCTGGTCCGGCAACTACCTGGTCGCGTCCTGGCAGTTCTGGAGCACCTTCAACTACCCGGGCTTCTACGCGGTCGTCGCCAGCCAGGACGGCACCACCGTGACGCTCAACCCCTCGTCGACGGGCGGGATCGTCCAGGCCGGCGGCGGCGTCGCGAACAACGGCACCGGGCAGGTGATGCTCGACCAGGGCGACGTCCTGCAGGTCATGAGCGCCAGCGGCGGCGACCTCACGGGCACCATCGTCAACGCCGACAAGCCGATCCAGGTGATCGCGGGGCACGAGTGCACGAACGTGCCCATCAACGTCACCGCCTGCGACCACCTCGAGGAGTCGATGTTCCCGATCGAGACGCTCGCCAAGGAGTACATCGTCGTGCCGCCCGTGCAGTCGCCGAACGACGCGCTCGAGAAGGCGCAGATGGTCCGCGTGATCGCGGTCGAGGACGACACGCAGCTGGTCTTCGAGCCCGACCAGGGCGTGAACACCAACCTCGCCAACGCCGGCGACTGGGTCGAGATCAGCACGACGATCAACAAGTTCAAGGTCTCGTCGGCGAAGAAGATCCTCGTCGCGCAGTACATGGTCGGTCAGGACGGCGGCTACGGCACGAGCGACCCGGCGATGCTGCTCGCGGTCAGCACCGAGCAGTTCCGCGACAACTACCTGTTCCACGCGCCGATCGGCTGGTCGGCGAACTACGTCGACATCATCGCGCCCGACGGCGCCGCGGTCGACGTCGACGGCCAGGCGGTCGCCGGCTTCACGCAGATCCCCGGCACCGGCTTCTCCTACAAGCACGTGAAGCTGAGCAACAACGGCGACGGCAACCACAGCGTCAGCTCGGCGCAGAAGGTCGGCATCAGCGTGTACGGCGTGCTCAACTACGGCAGCTACTGGTACCCGGGCGGCCTCGACCTCGACCTCATCCCGCAGTAGGTTCGCCCGCGCCCGGGCCTGGGGCGAGCTGATCGCCCCAGGCCATCCGCGCCTCCCGCAGCTCCGCGGCGGTCTGCTCGCGCAGCGCGGCGATCCGCGCGACCGCCTGCTCGCGCGCGTCGCCGAGGTGGCGGAAGTAGGCGTACGCGATCATCCCCGTGCGGTGCAGCCCGGCCGAGCAGTGCACGTAGACCTTGCCGCCGGCCGCGAGCGCGTCGGTCATGGCGGCGAAGCAGGCGAGCACCTCGGGCGCGCGCTCGGGGCCCGGCGGCTCGGCGCCCGCGAGCGGCAGGCGGATCCGCGACGCGCTCGCGCGCGCCCGGCTCTCGCGCGCCCCGAGCAGGTTGACGACCAGCGTGCAGCCGGCCGCGTCGAGCTGCGCGCGCAGCCGCTTGCCCGGCTTGTGCCCCAGCGCGATATGCCCGTTCAGCAAGGGCCTCCAGGTCAGGCGATAGCTCCCCACCGGGCGCGTCGAGCTCCTCTACTTCTAGCGGGCGCGCGAGGCTAGTCGAGCGCCGAGATCGCCGCCTCGAGCTCCTCGCGCAGGCAGCCGTAGCAGTCGCGCTTGAACACGCGCCCGCAGCTGGTGCGGCTGACGCCGTCGATGCGCTTGAGCGCCGGGAGCGCGCGGCTGTCGCCGAGCGCGCCGAGCTCGACGACGACCTTCTTCTTGTCGTCGCAGTCGCGCTCGAGCTCGAGCTCGGCGACCTTCTTGGCGAACGCGGGCACCTCGGACGACGGCTTGTAGTCGTCGATCTTCTTGGCCGCGCGGCGCCGCTTGGCGGTGCTCTTCTCGCTCGCGAGCTCCTCGAGCGACTCCTGCAGCTTCTCGGGCACCGGATCGCGCCCGAGCGAGGACAGCAGCCCGCCGCCGCCGCCCTTCGACTGCTTCGCGCCGAACACGAACACGAGCACGAGCACGAGCGCGAGCACCACCGCCACGAAGATCCCGAGGTAGGTCAGCGCGCGCCGGGTGGTCGGGTCCTTGCGGATCGACGCGGCCGCGATCGCCAGCGTGCCGGCGCTGTCGGGGACCGTCGTCGGCGCGTGCGGGGTCGGGCTCACCGCGAGCCGCCCGCCGCTCGCGGACATCATCGGCTGCGAGCCGAGCGAGGACGTCGAGCCGAGCGCGGACGCCGAGCCGAGCGCCGCGAGCGTGCGCAGCGTCTGGCGCACAGGCACCGCGCTCTCGGGTCGGTCATCGATCGCGCGCTCGAGCAGCTGGTCGACGAGCGCGACCAGCTCGGCGGGCAGGCCCTGGTCCGCGGGCAGCCCCGCGATCGCCTCGCGCTGCAGCGAGGGCGCCGGCTCGCGCAGCTGCTTGGTGAACAGCTCGGTGAGCGTGTCGGCGCGCCACAGCGAGCGCCCGGTGACGCACTCCCACAGGATCACGCCGAGCGCGTAGAGGTCGGAGCGCGCGTCGACGGTGTCGCCCACGGCCTGCTCGGGCGCCATGTAGCCCGGCGTGCCGACGACGGTGCCCACGCGGGTCAGCGGCGCGGCGTCGCCGGCGTCCTCGTCGCCCGCCTCGAGCCGCGCGATCCCGAAGTCGAGCACGCGCGCGAGCGGGCTGCCGTCGTCGCGGATCTCGACGAGCACGTTCTCGGGCTTGAGGTCGCGGTGCACGATGCCCGCGCCGTGCGCCGTGACGAGCGCGTCGGCGATGTGCGACGCGATCTCGCAGGCGCGCGGCCACGGCATCGGGCCGCCCTTGTGGATCATCGAGCGCAGGTCGCCGCCGCGCACGAGCTGCGAGACGAAGTAGGCGCCGCCCTCCGGCAGCGCGCCGAAGTCCATGGCGCTGGCGATGTGCGGGTTGTCGATCTTCGCGGTCGCCATGGCCTCGCGGTTGAAGCGAGCCATGAACGTCGGGTCGTCGGCGAACTGCGGACGGATGATCTTGAACGCGACCTCCATCTGCAGCTTGAGGTGCTCGGCGACGAACACCGCGCCCATGCCCCCCTCGCCGAGGACCTTGACGATCTTGTAGCGGTCATCGATGACGCGGCCGATGTAGCCGCCCGCGCCGGTGTTCGGAGCACTCGCCTGTTCGCGCGCTTGCACTGGACCTTCACGTGCGGACCCCGGCGCCGCTAGGCCCGGGGTCGCGCGGGTGAGTCTACCGCAGGCGCGCCCGCGCGATTGGCTCCGGCTTCACCCCGTCTGCGGCGGGCCCAGGAGCTCGCGCGGATTCACGCGCGCGCCCGCGCGACAGACCGCGAGGAACCATGTTGTTGGTCCGCGCGGCGACACGAGCGCGATCACGCCAGCTCGGCGAGCGCCGAGGGCTCGTGCACGCCGCGCTCCGTGATGATCTTGGTGATCAGCGCGGCCGGCGTGACGTCGAAGGCGGGGTTGCGCGCGCCGACGCCGATCGGCGTCATCCGACGATCGCCGTGCACGTGGATCTCGCTCTCGTCGCGCTCCTCGATCGGGATCTCGGCGCCCGATCCCAGCTCGAGATCAATCGTGGTCCACGGCGCCGCCACGTAGAACGGGACGCCGTGATGCCTGCACAGCACCGCGACCGTGTAGGTGCCGATCTTGTTGGCGACGTCGCCGTTGCGCGCGATTCGATCGGCGCCGACGATCGCCGCCTGCACGAGCCCGCGGGCCATCAGCGCGCCGGCCATGTTGTCGGCGATGACCTCGGCCGGGATCCCGTCGTGGACCAGCTCCCACGCGGTCAGGCGCGCGCCCTGCAGCACGGGACGTGTCTCATCGACCAGCACGCGGATCCGCCGGCCCATCGCGTGCGCGCGCCGGATGACGCCGAGCGCCGTGCCCCAGCCCGCGGTCGCCAGCGCGCCGGTGTTGCAGTGCGTCAGGATCGTGCCGCCCTCGGGGAGCAGCGGCGCGCCGTGCTCGCCCATCGCCAGGCACGCGGCGATGTCCGCCCGCGCGTGGCGGCGCGCCGTGGACTCGAGGGCCGCGCGCGCCGTCGCCACGTCGGCCCCGGGCGCGAGCCCGTCGAGCGCCTGGCGCATCTGCTCGAGCGCGACGAACAGGTTGACCGCGGTCGGGCGCGTGTGCGCGAGGCGATCGATCGCGGCCAGGCACGCGCGACGGAACGCGTCTGGATCCTCGGGGAAGCCGTGGGCTGCGGCCGCGAGCCCCATCGCCGCCGCGCAGCCGATCGCCGGCGCGCCGCGGACGGCCATGCGCTCGATCGCCTCCGCGACCTCCTCGACCGCCGTCAGCGTCAGCCAGGTCTCGCGCGCCGGCAGCTCGCGCTGATCGAGCAGCCGCAGCGCGCGCCCGTCGTCGCTGAGCAGCACCGGGCGGAGCCCGACGTGGGCGAGGGCTTCGGGCGAGAGTTCCGGGGCGGAGGTCGACATGGCGCGCATGCTAACAGCCCGCTCGCGCGTCACCTCGCGCTTTGTGCCGCGCGTTCACCCCGCGCGCGTCGTCCTCGCTCAGCTCGCGTCCTGACGCCCCCGCGGCCCGTCGGCGCGGACGTGCGGGGGCAGCGGGGACTCGACGGGGCCGAGCGCGCGGAAGCCGACGAGCAGCGCCCGCACGGCCTCGTCGATCCCGGCGTCCGGGCGCGCGTGCTTAGCTATCCTTCGAGACAGCTCCACGCGGCCGTGGAGCAGCGCCATCAGGGCGAAGGCGGCCGCGTCCGCGGCGTCGGGCGCGGCCGCGGCGACGACCCCTCGCACCTCCCGCCACAGCCCGATCCACGCCTGGTGGGCGGGGTGCTCGAGCGACGGCTTCGCCGAGACGAAGGCCGTGAACGCGTGGGGCCGCGCGGCCGTGAACGCGAGGAAGCGGCGCGCGAGCGCGACCACGTTCGCGTCGGCGTCCGCGCCCGCGCCCGCGGAGAGCTCAGGCGCGCGCAGGCTCGCCTGCAGCGCACGCACGGCGGCCTCGCCGATCGCGATCTCGAGACCTGCTCGATCGCCCATGTGGCGGTACAGCGCGTTCGCCGTGACCCCGAGCGCGCGCGCGACATCGCGCAGCGTCCAGGCCCCCCACCCGCGGGACTCCGCGACCGCGAGCGCCCGCTCTCCCAGGGTTTTCGGGTCGATCTGAGCCGGATACGGCACGAAGGTTGACAGAGTATACCTTCGTCAATCAAGGTGTACACGATACATCTTGGAGGCAGACACGATGACGAACCCAGCAGTGCTCATCACCGGCGCGACCGGAGGACTCGGCCGCGCCACCGCGCAGGAGCTCGCGCGCCGCGGCTACTCGCTCGTGCTCGGCGGCCGTCGACGCGAGGCGCTCGAGTCCGAGTGCCGAGCGCTCGAGTCGCGCTTCGGCGCCCGCGCGCGGCCCTGGGTCGCCGAGCTCGCCAACCTCGAGGAGGTCCGCGCCGCCGCGCGCGAGCTCGACGGGCTGCCGCTGCGCGGGATCGTCGCGAACGCCGGCGTCACCACGACTCGCGACGTCCGCAGCGCGGACGGCTACGAGCTGACCTTCGCGGTCAACGTGCTCGCGCACCAGCTGCTGCTCTGCTTGCTCGAGGGCCAGCTCGTCCAGGGCGCGCGCGTCGTCATCATCAGCTCCGGGGTGCACGAGCCAGGCAACAAGCTGGCGCGACGCGCGGGCATCCCCGTCCCGCGCTGGGTGGGCGCGCACAACCTCGCGCGCCCCGACGCGGCCGCGCCCGCCGATCGGCTCCCGCCTGGCCCGCAGCGCTACTCGACGTCGAAGCTCGGCAACGTGCTGCAGGCGCGCGCGCTGCAGGCACGCCTGCGCGCGCGCGGCCGCGACGTCGACGTGTTCGCGGTCGATCCCGGGCTCATGGTCGACACCGAGCTCGCGCGCGAGCTCCCGGCGCCGCTGCGGCTCTTGTTCCGCGCGGTCGGCCGGCTCGCGACGCCCTTCGTCGACAACATGCGGCTGTCGCGGGTCTCGGCGCGCCACGTCGCCGCGCTGATCGACGCGCCGCAGTGGTCCGGACGCGGCTTCGCCTACCTCGACGGCGACCGCGTCAAGCCGCCGTCGTCGGACGCGCTGCGCGACGAGCTCGCCGACGCGCTGTGGCGCGACGCCAACGAGCTCGTCGCGCTGCGCGACGACGACTGCGCCCTGCCCCGCGCGTGACGCCACAACGCCGCGGCGCCGCGCTCGCGCGATAGCGCGCGATGACGCCCCCGCGTCAGCCGACCTCGTGCGGCCAACTCCCTGTATGTACACTGAGTCGGCGCGGCGCTCGATCGCGTGGGAGGTACCGCCGTTGACGATCCTGAACGCATGGGCGCGCCGTCGCGCCCCCCTCGCGCTGCTCGCCCTCGCCCCCCTCGCGCTCGCGTGCGGCGACTCGAGCGGCGCCTCGAGCCTCGCGGGCTCCGACAGCGGCGTCAGCTCGCCGGCGAGCGCGGCCCAGACCGCCGCGACCGCCGACGACTCGTCCTCGACCACCGACGACACGGGCGGCACGCAGGGCGTGAGCATGAGCGGCTCGAGCGACCCGCTGAAGTACGACGTCGGCACCGACCAGGACTTCGGCGACGGCACCACGGAGCCGCCGCCGCCGAGCTGCAAGGTCGTCGACGACATGAACGCCGGCGGCGCGTGCGGCGAGCAGTCGCCGCCCGACAGCTTCGAGCCCGACGTGCAGTGGACCTGGACCGCGCCCGATGACCCCTACAGCGTCGCCACGCCGCTGGTCGCCAACTTCACCGACGACAACGGCGACGGCGAGATCGACCTGTGCGATAAGCCAGACATCCTGATCTCCACGATGCCCGACTTCGGCAACCCGCCGCTCCCCGGGCACCTCTACCTGCTCGACGGCGAGACCGGCGCGCTCCACTTCAAGATCGAGGAGGAGGTGGTCGGCGCGAGCACGCCGGCGATCGGCGACATCGACGGCGACGGGCTCGTCGAGATCGTGCACGTGGACGCCGCGCGGCGCCTCGTCGCCTACGAGCACGACGGGACCAAGAAGTGGACCGGCCCGGTCGTGCCGAAGGTCAACGACTTCCACGGCGCCGCGGTCGCGCTCGCGGACGTCGACAACGACGGCGACGTCGAGATCGCGATCGCCGCGAGCCTGTTCACCCACCAGGGCGCGCTGCTGTGGTCCGTCGACGCGCCGCTCGTGGTCGTCCCGGCGACCACGCTCGCGGATCTCGACGGCGACGACGACCTCGAGGTCATCATCGGCGCGAGCGCCTACCACCACGACGGCAGCCTGTACTTCTCGCAGCCGGCGCTCTCCAACGGCTACCCGCAGGTCGCGAACCTCGACGACGACCCGCAGCCCGAGATCCTGCTGACGAACTACGAGGGCATCACCGTGCTCGAGCACGACGGCGCGATCAAGTTCAAGGATCTGCGCCCCACCGGCGATCCGCCCGAAGGCCTGACCTGGTCGCGCCCGGCGACGATTCACGACCTCGACGGCGACGGCGTGTCCGAGTTCGCGCTCTCCTCGTCGTCGCACTACGCGGTCTACGAGCGCGACGCGACGCTCGTGTGGACCGCCGAGATCGAGGACCCCTCGGGCATCGCCGCGGGCACGGCCTTCGACTTCCTCGGCGACGGCGTGGCCGAGGCGATGTACGCCGACGAGTTCTGGATGTTCATCTACGACGGCGCCGGGCAGTCGCTGCTGCAGGTGCCGCGCACGAGCCGTACGCTGATCGAGTACCCGGTCGTCGCCGACGTCGACAACGACGGCTCGGCCGAGATCGTCGTCGTCAGCAACGAGACCACCGGCAACGTCGCCGACGGGCTCACGGTGCAGGTCATCCGCGACAAGCGAGACCGCTGGATCCAGGCCCGCCGGATCTGGAACCAGCACACCTACCACGTGACGAACGTGCGCGAGGACGGCACGATCCCGCAGGTCGAGCCGCGCAGCTGGGAGTGGCTCAACACCTTCCGCACCAACGCGCAGATCGAGGGCGGCGGCGTGTGCAAGCCGCCGCCGCCGGGCTGACGGCGGCCTACGCGCTCGCGCGCGAGCCCACGCACACGCCCCGTGCCATACTCGGGCGGCGATGCGACGCGAGCTGACGACGGCGCGGGCGCGCCTGCGCCCGGTCCACGGCGACGACCTCGACGCGCTGCTGCGCCTGCTCCACGAGCCAGGTGTGCTGCGCTACCTGTGCGACGGCGAGCTCGTGTCGCGCGAGCTCGTCGCCGAGTGGGCGCGGCGGAGCGCGGCCGCGTTCGCGCGCGGCGACGCGGGGCTGTGGGTCGCGCGCGAGCGCGACGCGCCGGGGCTGCTGGCGCTCGTCGGCTTCACGGAGTTCTACGACCCGCCGGTGACGGAGCTCGTCATCGCCGTCACGAGCGCGCGCTGGCGGGTGGGCTTCGGGGTCGAGCTCGCGGCCGCGGTGATCGACTGGGCGCGCGCTCACGCGGGGCACACGACCGTGCGCGCGAGCACGGACGAGCCGAACGACGCCTCGCGGGCCATGCTCGCGCGGCTCGGCTTCGCGCCGCGCTCGAGCTCGACGCCGCCGGGCTCCCCCTGGCGTCAGCTGCACTTCGTGCTCGAGTGAGCCGGCGCCGCGGGAGCTGTCCGCCGCGCGTTGATCCTCGGGTGACAAAGTAGATACGCTCACGCTCGTGATCGTCGCGAACGACCGCCGCGGCGCGACGCGGACGCCGCTGCTCCTCGCCGCCGCGCTGCTCGCAAGCTGCTTCAGCGATCCCGGCGGCAGCGGCGGCACCTCCGACTCCTCGAGCGCGCTCGCGACCGGCGACGCGAGCCCCACGACGACGATGACGAGCGACGACTCGAGCGTGTCGGCGACGACGCGCGCGAGCGAGGTGTCGTCGTCGTCGACGGGCGCGACCACCACGGCGAGCTCGGTCGGCGCGACCGACGACGGCAGCACCACGGGCGGGACCGACGACTGCGCGGGCGCGTGCGTCGAGCCGCCGCCGCCCGGGTGGTTCGGCCCGGTCGCCGCGCGCGAGAACGACGTCGACGCGGCGACGCCGGGCTGCCTGGGCGCCTACCCCGACGCGGTCTGGAGCCTCTACGGCGGGCTCACGGCCGAGGGCGAGTGCGCGTGCGCGTGCTCCTTCGACCTCGACGCGAGCGGCTGCGGACCGACGACCGCCTACCGCTACGCCGCGTGCGGGCAGGAGCCCACGATCGAGCTCATGATCGGCGACCAGGAGTGTCATGCGTGGTTCGGCGGCAACCTCGGCGGCTGGAAGGTCGACCCCGCGCCGGTGGAGGGGGACTGCGCGCCCGAGGTCACGAGCGCGCTCGACGACGCCGCCTTCACCACGCGCTGGACCGCGTGCGGCGGCGCGACGGTGAGCGCCTGCGGCGACGGCGTGTGCGCGCCGACGCTGCCGGACGGCTACGATCGCCTCTGCGTGTACCAGGAGGGCGAGCACGCGTGCCCGGCGGGGGACTACGCCGTCCAGGTCACGCGCTACACGTCGGTCGACGACGCGCGCGCGTGCGACGACGCCGACTGTCAGTGCGGCGCGCCGGCGCCGAGCTGCGACACGTCGCTGCACCTGTCCTCCGAGTTCTGCACCATCGGCAAGGGCGTCGCCTTCCAGGAGTGCAAGCTCGTCTCGCAGGTCGGCTCGTACATGCTCATGGCGACGCCGAGCCCGAACACCGCGTGCCCGCCGGTTCAGGACGCGCTGCCGCCCACGGGCGCCGCGACGGCGCTGGGGGCCGTGACCTTCTGCTGCACCGCGTGAGCCGGCCGCGCGCTACGGGGCGCGTCGCAGCGCCGCGGTGATCCGCTTGAGCTCCGGGCCGCACGCGCCCTTGCCCCGCAGGCCGTCGCGCGCAGGCTCGGCGGCTCGCGCGCGCGCGCCGGCGCGCGCTTCGCCGCCCACAGCGCGCGCGCGGCCGTGAAGCGGAGGTGCGCCACGTCGCCGGGCTCCATCACCGCCGTCTCGGCCAGCGCGAGCGCGCGCGCGCTGTGCTCGCCTGCCTCTTTGACCATCTCAAGCGACAGCTCGACGTCCGTGAGGTGCGTCAGCGCCATCGCGAGATCGCCGGGGTTCGGGGACTCCCCGCGCGAGCGCAGCGCGAGCGTGCGCTGGGCGTAGGGCAGCGCCTCGGCGGCGCGCCCGGTCCCGAGCAGCGCGCGCGCGTGGTTCATCGCGCACAGATCCGCGTAGCGGTGGTCCTCCCCGAGCGCCTTCACCCAGACCGCGCACGCGCGCGTGAACGACTCGAGCGCGCGCGCCGGCTCGTCCTGCTGCAGCTGCACGTTGCCGACGTTGTTGACGGTGCTGGCGACGCTCGGGTGCTCGGGCCCGAAGCGCGCGCGCAGCATCGCCTCGACCTCCTCGTACAGCTCGACCGCGCGCGCGAGCTGGCAGCGGGCGGACGCGAGGTTGCCCATGTTCATGAGCGTCGAGCCGATGAACGGGTGACCGGGGTCGAGCGCCTCGCGGCGGATCGCGAGCGCCGCCTCGAACGCGCGCTCGGCCTCGTCGTACGCGCCCTTGTCGAGGTAGGTGACGCCGATGTTGTTCCACACGCTCGCGGTGTCAGGGTGACGCGGGCCGAGCTCGCGCGACGACGCCTCGAGCGCGAGCCGCTGGTGCGCGAGCGCCTCGTCGACGCGCCCGAGCTCGCGCAGCACGATGCCGAGGTTGTCGTGGATGGCGCGGACGTTCTGCACGCCCATCCCGCCGTTGCGCTCGACCAGCTCGAGCGCGGCTTCGAAGCTCTCGAGCGCGCGCTCGGGCTCGCCGGCGACGCTGTGCACCATGGCGACGTTGTTAAACACCCCGGCCCGCAGCGACGGGTCGCCGAGCCGCGTCGCCTTGGCCCGCGCGTGCTCCGACCAGCGCAGGCCGGTCTCGATCTGCTGCAGCCGCGCCGCGTGGTCGCCGACCAGCCGGAGCGCCGCGTGCACGGCGAGCTCGTCCATGCCGAGCGACTCGGCCTCGAAGTAGCCGCGCTCGAGGATCTCGACCGCGCGCGCGTGGTCTCCCGTGGAGGACCGGAGCATCCCGACGGCGACGCGCGTCTCGGCGATCAGCGGCGCGTAGCCCAGCGCCTCCGCCTCCGGCAGCAGCGCGTCGGCCTGCTCGAGCCCGGCGCCGTACTGCCCGGCGGCGCCCAGCGCACGCGCGCGCGCGAGTCGATCCTCGAGCGCTGAGGCGGCGCGCTCGACGTCCTCGTCGTCGGGCGGGGGCACGCGCGCGGTGACGTACTCGAGCTCGTCGCAGCGCGCGACCGCGGGCAGCTCCGCCGCGGCCTGGATCGCCCGGTTCACGCGGAGATCCGGCTGCTTGTCCGCGTCGGCGTCCGCCGGCGCCGCGAGCACGTCGACCAGCGCCGTGAACGCGCGACGGCGGCGCTCGAGGCAGGCGACGCGGGCGTCCATCAGCGCCGTCGACTGCGTCCCCCGCAGCCGCGCCGCCGCGCAGGCGTCCTGGCTGCTCGCGACCCAGTCGCGCGTGTACGCGTCGAGCGACGCGAGCACCTTCGTCGCGACCTCGTCCGCGTAGACGCGCCCGCTCGCCCGCAGCGCCTGCTCGACGGCGGCGCGGCGCTCGGCGGTCCACGCCGCCACGAGCGGCTCCTCGACCCCGTCGCACACGCGCGCGTGCGCCTGGTACGAAGACCAGCCGACGAGCGCGAGCCCCGACGCCCCCAGCGCCGCGCAGCCCCCGAGCAGCAGGCGTCGTCGTCGCTGCTGCGGGTCGCGGTCCAGCGCGTGGACGAGCGCCGCGACCGACGGCCAGCGCCGCGACAGGTCCGCCGCGAGCCCCGCGCAGCACGACGCGCCGCACCCACGCGGGCACGGCCGACGCGCCGGGCGCGGTCTCGGCGACCTCGATCGCCGCCGCGCCCTCCGCCAGCGCGCGCGCGCTCGTGTAGGTGGTCGCCTGGGGGTCGCGCACGCGACCCGCCGAGATGTTGAGCACGAGCGCCGCGAAGGTCTGTCCCTCGAACGGGTAGAAGCCGAACAGCCCCTCGTAGAGCGAGACGCACAGCGCGAACTGATCGGAGAACGCGTCGCCCTGCCCGCGGTGCTGTTCGGGCGCCATGTAGCGCGGCGTCCCGACGAGCGCGCCGGCCACCGTCATCGGCGCCGTCAACACGCTCGTGGTCATGTCGAACTCGCCGGTGGTCTCGGGCTCCTCCGACACCGCGGGCGCGCGCGCGAGCCCGAAGTCCATCACGCGCACGCGGCCGTCGTCGCCGAGCATCACGTTGTCGGGCTTGAAGTCGCGGTGCACGAGCCCGGCGGCGTGGGCCGCCGCGAGCCCGCGCGCCGCCGCGAGGTACTTGTCGACGACCTCGCGCCACGATCGCGGCTGCGCGCGCAGCCACGCGCGCAGCGTGACCCCGCGGATGTGCTCCATCGCCACGAACACGCGCCCCTCGTGCACGCCGACGTCGTGCACGCCGACGACGTTGGGGTGGGCCAGGCGCGCGAGCGCCTGGGCCTCTCGCAGCAGCCGCACGCGCCCCTCGGTCCGGCGCTCCCGCGAGCCGACCTCGCTGGGGTTGTGCAGCACCTTGATCGCGACGGTGCGATCGAGCTCGGGATCGTGGGCGGCGAACACGGTGCCCATGCCGCCCGCGCCGAGCTCCTCGAGCACGACGTAGCGACCGAGCAGCGAGCCGCGCGCGAGCGCCTCGCGTCGCGCGGACACCGACGCCGACGGCTCGTCGGCGACGAGCGTGGGCTCCTCGGACCACGGCTGCGACCGCTGCGCCACCACGCGATCGAGTGTACGGAGCGAGCGCGGGCGCTGGCGGGCGCTATCGAACAGCCGCGCGCGAAGTTTTTTCCCGGACGTCCACGGACGCCCCGCCCGGGCGAGTCCTTGCGTGTTCACGGATCACCGCTCGGTCCCCACGAACATGTCGCTCGCGACCGGGGCGGCGGTCTGCACCTTTCGCCTCGAGCGCACCGCACCCGCCGCGCGCTGACGCGCGATCGCGCCCGCAGCCCGCCGGAGGAACCGGTCGTCGACACGCGCGTTCAACCTCGGTGAAGCTCCTCGCGCGAATCGAGCACCGAAGCAATGCCGCGTCCATCCCCGCTCTGGCCGCTCTCGCTGGCCGTGACCCTGGCCTGTACGCCCTTCGACGCCGTGGAGGACACGGGCTCGACGACCCCCGAGGACGTCGAGTCGTCGCCGCGCGCGCTCGCCGAGGACGCCGTCGCGCCGGCCCAGGCCGCCCGGCCCGCGTCCGCGATCGCGCCCGCGCCCGCGATCGCGATCGCGCCCGACCGCGACGACGACGCGACGCCGCGCGACGCCCAGGCAGGGCCGCCGCTGACGGCGCTGAGCTTCCTGGACGAGCCGCGCGGACGCGATCCGGCCGCGCTCACGCGGCACATCGACGCGACCAAGCAGCTGCTCGCCGCGACCCCGGAGAGCGCGCCGGACTACCCCGAGCTGCTGTTTCGTCTCGGGCTCGCGCTGCGCGAGCTCGCGGTCGAGACCGGCTCGCGCGAGCACCTCGAGCGGGCCGCGAAGGCGTTCGAACACCTCCTGCAGCGCCCGCAGTACGCCGCGTACGCGCGGATCGACGAGGCGCTGCTGCTGCACGCCGCAGGGCTCGCCGCGCAGGGGCGCGACGAGGAGATGCGCGTCACGATGCTGCGGCTGGTCCGAGACTACCCCGCGAGCCCGATGATCCCGTACGCCTACGCCGCGTTCGGCGACTTCTACTTCGCGCGCGACAAGCTCCCCGAGGCGCTGCGGCTCTACGAGAAGGCCGCGCAATTCCCCGACAGCCCGACGCTCCCCTACGCGCTCTACATGCTCGCGCGCTGCCACGAGCGCCCGGTCGACACCGGCGAGGCCCGCTACGATCGGGCGCTCGACTACTACGTCCGCGCGCTCCAGGCGACGGAGTCCCGCCGCGGGCTGAGCCCCGAGCTCGCGGCCCGCCTGCGCGCGCGCGCGCGCCTCGATCTGACCTATCCCTACGCGCAGGCCGGCAAGCCGTCGAAGGCGCTCGCGTTCTTCGCCAAGGTCGGCGCGGGGCCAGGCGCCCAGGACGAGACGCGCGCCATGCTGCTCGCGCTCGCGGGCCACTACGACGCCGCCGGCCTCCTCGTCGAGTCTACCTTCATCCTCAAGACGCTGATCACGAGCTACCCCGCCGACGCCGCGCTGTGCGAGTGGTACGCGAGGGTCTACGCCAACGCGCGCGCGGGCGGCGGCGCGTCCGTCATCGCGGCGGAGCGCGCGGCGCTCGAGCGCCTGCAGCAGGACCCGCGCTGGCGGGGCGATCCGCGCTGCGCCGCGCAGGAGCTCGCCGACGACGACGCCGCGCCCTAACATGCCCAAAGAGGCATGGTGCACGCGCGCGCCTCGGCCGAGACGCGACACGGCGACGGCGACGGCCTACGACCCGCGGCGGCGCAGCGCCTCGAGCAGCAGCGGGCGCACGACCTGGGGGTTCGCCTGCCCGCGCGTGGCCTTCATGATCTGGCCGACGAAGAAGCCCAGCAGCTTGTCCTTGCCGCCGAGGTACTGCTCGACCTGCTTCGCGCCGCGATCGAGCACGCCCTCGATCAGCGCGCTGAGCTCGCTCGTGTCGCTGACCTGGCGATAGCCGTCGCGCTCGACGATGTCCGCGGGCGCGACGCGCTCGGCGTAGCTCTTGCCCAGCACCTCCTTGCCGGCGCGCGCCGAGATGACGCCGCGCTCGACCAGCGCGACCAGGTCCACGAGCCAGGCTGGCTCGACCGGCGCGCGACCGGGCTCGAGGCTCGCGCCCTCGTCCTCCTTGGCGCGACGCAGCAGCTCGCCGGTGATCCAGTTGCACAGCTTCTTCGGCGTGATCGCGTCCTCGCCCTCGGCGCGCGCGAGCGCGGCGTCGAAGTAGGCCGCGAGCGCGGCGTCGGCCGTGAGCACCGCGGCGTCGTAGGCCGTGAGCTCGAGCCCGCGGTAGCGCGCGCGCCGGGCCGCCGGCAGCTCCGGGACCTCGCTGCGGACGCGCGCGACCCAGGCGGCGTCGACCAGGAGCGGCGGCATGTCGGGCTCGGGGAAGTAGCGGTAGTCAGCGGCCGCCTCCTTGATCCGCATCACGCGGGTCACGTCGCGCGCGACGTCGTAGCTCAGGGTGCACTGCCGCACCGGCTCGCCGCGCTCGAGCAGGTCGCGCTGGCGCCGGAGCTCGGCCTTGATCGCCAGCTCGAGGAACTTGAAGGAGTTGAGGTTCTTGATCTCGCAGCGCGTCCCCAGCGGGCCGCCCGCGGGCCCGAGCGAGACGTTCGCGTCGCAGCGCAGCGTGCCCTCCTCCATGTTCGCCTCGGAGATCCCGAGGTAGCGGACGATCGCGCGCAGCTCCTTGAGGTAGCGCGCCGCCTCGGCGGCCGAGCGGATGTCGGGCTCGCTGACGATCTCGATCAGCGGCGCGCCGGCGCGGTTGTAGTCGACCAGGCTGTCGGGCTCGCCGTGCAGGTGCGTGTTCTTGCCGGCGTCCTCCTCCATGTGGATCCGGATCAGGCGCACGTAGGTCGTCTCGTGCTCGGCGCCCTTGGGCCCCGGCACCTCGAGCCCGCCGCCGAGCGCGTACGGGTGGTCGTTCTGCGTGATCTGGTAGCCCTTGGGCAGGTCCGGGTAGAAGTAGTGCTTGCGAGCCCAGCGGCTCACCGGCTGAATCGTCGAGTCGGTGGCGATCGCCATGCGCAGCGCGTACTCGACCGCGGCCTTGTTCGGCACCGGCAGCGTGCCCGGGAGGCCGAGCGTGTACGGGTCCGTGAGCTCGTTGGGCGCGGCGTCGGTGCGCGACGGGCAGCCCGTGAACATCTTGCTCGCGGTGTTGAGCTGACAGTGGACCTCGAGGCCGATGACGGGCTGGTAGTCACGCGCGCTCACGACAGCGCTCCTCTCGTCAGGCCGCCGAGCAGCGGCGGGCGCTGGGCGTGCCACCCGGTCTCGGCCTCGTGGGCTGCGGCCGCCGCGAGCAGCGTCGGCTCGCCGAGGCGCGGCCCGAGCAGCTGGAAGCCGATCGGCAGCGGCGGCGCGTCGGCGGTGGCGGGCGCGAGGCCGCCGGGGATCGAGATCGCCGGCAGGCCCGCCAGGTTGGCGCCGATGGTGAAGACGTCGCTGAGGTACATCGCCAGCGGGTCGCCGGCGTTCTGTCCCAACGGGAAGGCCGGCGTCGGCGAGGTCGGCGTGGCGATGACGTCGCAGCTCGCGAACGCGGCCTCGTAGTCCCGGGCGATCAGCGTGCGCACCCGCATCGCGCGGCCGTAGTAGCGATCGTAGCTGTCGGCCCGCAGCACGAAGGTCCCGAGCAGGATCCGACGCTTGACCTCCGCGCCGAAGCCGGCGTCGCGCGTGGCCTCGTAGGTCTCGCGCAGCGTCGCGCGCTCGACTCGCAGGCCGTAGCGCACCCCGTCGTAGCGCGCGAGGTTCGACGCGGCCTCGGCCGGGCTGAGCACGTAGTAGCAGGCCACCGCGTAGCGGGCGTGCGGGAGCGCGACGTCGACGCGCTCGGCGCCCGCGCGCTCGAGCGCCGCGAGCGAGCGCTCGAACGCGTCGCGCACCGCGGGGTCGAGCCCCGGCTGCTCAATCATGGCTCTTGGGACACCTACTCGCAGGCCGTCGGCGCCGCGCTCGCACGCGACCTCGAGGTCGGGCACGGGGTCGCGCAGCGAGCTCGCGTCGCGCGGGTCGTGGCCGGCGAGGCACTGCAGCACGCGGGCCGCGTCGCGCACGTCGCGAGTGAGCGGCCCGGCCTGGTCGAGGCTCGACGCGAACGCGATCATGCCGAAGCGAGGCACGCGCCCGTAGGTCGGCTTGAGCCCGACGACCCCGCAGAAGCCCGCGGGCTGCCGGATCGATCCCCCCGTGTCGGTGCCGAGCGAGGCCGCGGCCATGCGCGCCGCGACCGCGACCGCCGAGCCGCCCGAGGAGCCGCCCGGGACGCGGTCCAGCGCCCACGGGTTGCGCGGCGGTTCGAAGGGCGTGTTCTCGTTCGACGAGCCCATCGCGAACTCGTCCATCGTCAGCTTGCCGAACAGCACCGCGCCCGCGCGCTCGAGCCGCTCGGCGTGCGCGCCGTCGTAGGGCGGCACCCAGCCGGCGAGGATCCTCGACCCGCAGGTGGTCTCGACGCCGCGCGTGACGAAGATGTCCTTGAGCGCGATCGGGACGCCGGCCAGCGGCCCCAGGGTCTCGCCGCGCGCGCGCGCGTCGTCGAGCGCCTGCGCCCGGCTGCGCGCGAGCGCCGAGGGCCGGCGCAGGAACGCGCGCAGCTCGGGCTCGAGCGCGTCGACCTGCTCGAGGTGATCCTCGAGCACCGCGCGGGCGCTGCGGCTGCCGCCGCGCACCGCGGCCGCGATCTCGCGCGCGCTGAGCTCGGTCGCCGGTCGCCCGTCGCCGCCCCCCCCGGCCTCGCCGCGCTCTTCGTGTTCGTCGCTGTTCATCTCGTCGCTCGCTCTGTCGACGCGGGGGCGCCGGGTCAGTCTTCCTTGAACTTCGGCACGCGCACCTGCAGGTCCCTGGTCGCCGGCGCGCCCGCCAGCGCGAGCTCGCGGGGCAGCGGCGGCGTCGCCACGTCCTCGCGCAGCGCCGAGCCGGGCTGCTCAACGGACAGGTACTCGGGGACACCCGTGATGTCGACCTCCTGCAGCGCCTCGATGTAGCCGACGATGTCGGTGAGCTGCGCGCCGAAGCTCGCTACCTCGTCGGGCGACAGCGAGAGCCGGGCGAGCCGCGCGAGCGCCCGCGTGCGCTCCTCGGGCCCCTCCGTCGATCGCGCCGTCGCCTCGCCCCTCGATCGCGCCGCCGCTCGCTCGTCCTCGTCCGCGCTCCCGTCGCTCGCCATGGGAGTCGCAGGCTAGCGTGAAATTTCCCGGGTCGCGCGCGCCGTGGCACTCCTGTGGCGTGCGTGTTCGCGAGCAGGCGCCCGGGCGTGAGGAGCTGCGGCGTACCGCGGACGCTCGCGGCCGCCGCGAGCGGGTGCTCGACGGCCCGACGTCATCGCCACCGCGCCCAGAGCCGCCGACACGGGCGGCACCTGCGCGAAGCGCCGCGCGCCCGACCCCATCGGCCGGCCATCAAGCCCGGCACGTTTTCGACCGCGTCCCGGCGCCTCGAGGCCCCCGCGCGCCGCGGACAGATGACAGCTCCGTCGCCCCGCTTTACACTGATTTGGTGTCCAGCACGGCCCACCCTGGCGCGCGCGCGGGCCTCGCTGCGCTCGCGCTCGTCCTCGCCGGCGCGGCCGCGTGCTCGGCTGACGTCGCGCCGGGCGACGCGGTCGGCCCCCTCGACGCCGCGCCGGAGACCCTCCACCTCGGCCGCGTGCACCTGATCATCCAGCCCTCGCTGACGACGCCGGAGGAGGACGAGCCCGCGCTCGAGGTCACGGCGCGCTTCATCCAGTTCCGCGGCGTCGACGAGGGCTTCGTCCGCTCGAGCTTCGACCTCATCGCGCCCGTCCACGAGCGCCTCGCGACCGGCGACTGCGTCCCCACCGACGCGCTCGAGGAGCTCACGGCCTACGAGTTCGGCGAGCCGCAGGAGGACGGCGAGGACGCGCTGCGCGAGATCCTGCTGCTCGACGCCGGCAACATCCGCGTCAACCTCGGCGAGCTGCGCTTCGACCTCGGGCTCACGCTGGTCCCCGACCTCCTGCCCTACGTCGCCGGCGTCGAGTACGTGCACACGCTCGACGCGATCGACGGCTTCCTCCCGGGCGAGGCCGACGCGATCGCGATCGAGGTCGAGGGCGCGGGCGACGACGAGCTGCCTGGCTTCACCCACCTCGCCGACATGCCGACCGCGCTCGACCTGCGCGACGCGAGCGGCAGCTTCGACCGCGACACGCTCACGCTGCGCTGGCGCGAGAACCAGCGCTCGGGCGACCGCGCGCTGCCGATCACGCTGCGCCTCACCTCGCTCTCGAGCGCGGCGGTGACGGGCCGCGAGCTGACCTGCCTGGTCCCGGACACCGGCGAGGCGCGGCTCAACCTCCGCGAGCTGAGCGAGCTCGGGCTCGGCGGCGCCGGCGATGTCCTCATGGTCGAGGCGCGCCGCGTCGCCGTCACGCGCTTCGAAGCCGGCGAGTTCGCCGACGGCGAGGTGATCGTCGAGGTCCGGGACCGCTACCGGACGTACCTGCGCTGAGGATCGCGGTGAGGCGCCCGCGCTCCGCCGCCGCGCGCGGCGAACGGGCGCCCGATATCGAGCGCGTGCGCGTGACGACGCGTGATACTCTGCGCGGGCGTCGTTGCGTCACGCGCTTGGGGGATGCGGCATGCCGCGAATGGGCGGATACCAGCTCGAGGACCTTCTCCACGACGGACAGAACTCGCGAGTGTACCGGGCGAGCCGGGCCGCCGACGGTCAGCGGGTCGTGGTCAAGATCGCGAACCCCGGTCGACTCAACCTCGAGCGCCGCGCCCGGCTGCGCCGCGAGTACGAGATCCTGCGCGGCATCGACGACGGCTGCGTCGTCAAGGCGCTCGGCCTCGAGCGGCTCGGCGAGCACGAGGCGCTCGTGCTCGAGGACTTCGGCGGCGTCTCGCTGCGCGAGCGCGCCTTCGCGGACCCCATGGAGATCGGCGAGTTCCTCCGCCTCGCGCTCCGCCTGACCGCCGGCGTCGCCGCGATCCACGCCCGCGGCGTCGTCCACCTCGACCTCAAGCCCAGCAACATCCTCCTCAACCCCGCGACCGGCCGCGTCGCGATCGCCGACTTCAGCATCTCCTCGCAGCTCTCGCGCGAGCGTCGTGACCTCGCGGCGACCTCCGAGCTCGAGGGCACGCTCGCGTACATGTCGCCGGAGCAGACCGGCCGCATGAACCGCAGCGTCGACTACCGCTCCGACTACTACTCGCTCGGCGTCACCTTCTACCAGCTCCTCACCTGTACGCTCCCCTTCGACGCCGACGACCCCGGCGCGCTCGTCCACGCCCACATCGCCCGCGCCCCCGCGCCCCCGCACGACCGGCGCCCCGAGCTCCCGCGCGCGCTCTCGGACATCGTCCTCAAGCTCATGGCCAAGACCGCGGAGCTCCGCTACCAGAGCGCCCGCGGCCTCGCCGCGGACCTCCAGCGCTGCCTCGCCGAGTGGGACGCCCAGGGCGCCATCGAGCCGTTCACGCCCGGCCTGCACGACGTCTCCGAGCGCTTCCAGCTCCCGGAGCGCCTCTACGGGCGCGAGGCTGACGTGGAGGCGCTGCGCGCCGCGTTCGAGCGCTGCGCCGCGGGGCACGTCGAGCTCGCGCTCATCGCCGGCGCCCCCGGGGTCGGCAAGTCCGCGGTCGCGCACGAGCTCCTGCGCTCGATCAGCGTCCGCCGCGGCCTCTTCGGCGTCGGCAAATTCGATCAGCTGTCCCATGGGACACCCCACGCCGCGCTCTCGCTCGCGCTCCGCGACGTCGCGCGTCAGCTGCTCACGCAGCCCCAGCCGGTCATCGCCCGCTGGCGCGCCGAGCTCACCGACGCGCTCGGCGACAACCTCGCCGCGCTCACCTCGCTCGTCCCCGAGTTCGCGCGCCTGCTCGACGTCCCCGTCCCCGACGCGGCCGCGCCCGTCGCCGACGCCCAGACCCGCCTGCGCCTCGCGCTCGCGAGCTCGCTGCGCGCGCTCGCCTCCGAGGAGCACCCCATCGTGCTCTTCCTCGACGATCTGCAGTGGGCCGAGCCGCCCACGCTGCTGCTGCTCGAGCAGCTCGTGACGTCGCAGGCGCTCTCGCACGTGCTCCTCATCGGCGCCTATCGCGACAACGAGGTCGACCTCGACCACCCGCTGCGCTCAACAGTTCGCCGCGCCCGCGAGCGCGGCGCTCGCGTGTCCACGCGCGCCCTCACCCCGCTGTCGCTGCAGGACGTCGAGGCGCTCACCGCCGACGCGCTGCGCCCCGCCGCCGCCGGCCCGGGCGCCACGCTCGCGCTCGCGCGCTTCCTCCACGAGCTCACCGCCGGCAACCCGTTCTTCCTCGGCGTCGTGCTCCGCTCCCTGCACGAGCGCGCGCTCATCCGCTTCGACCACGCGCGCGGCGGCTGGAGCTGGGACCTCCTGGAGCTGCGCGCCGCCGAGCTCTCCGACGACATGGGCGTCGTCATGGCCGCGCGGCTCCACGAGCTCTCCCCGCACGTCCGCGAGCTACTGGAGCTCGCCGCCTGCATCGGCAGCGACTTCAACCTCGACCTGCTCTCCCTCTCGCTCGACCGCGACCCCGTCCTCGTCGCCGACGGCCTGCTCGAGGCCGCCCGCAAGGGCCTCGTGCGGCCGCTCGACAGCGCCTACAAGTACGTCTCGCACGCGGCCGAGCGCGCCGGCGATCGCCAGGCCGCGCAGGTCCGCTACCGCTTCCTGCACGATCGCATCCAGCAGGCCGCCTACGCGCTCATCCCCCAGGCGAGCTTGCCGGAGGTTCACCTCAAGACCGGGCGCCTGCTGCTCGCGCGCGCCGTCGAGGACGAGGAGGAGGACGACGACACGCTGCTGCTGCTCACCCAGCACCTCAACCGCGCGCTCCCGCTGATCGACGACGCCGCGGAGCGCCTGCGCGTCGCCGGCTACAACCTCCGCGCCGGTCGCAAGGCCCAGCGCGCCTGCGCGCTCGTGCTCGCCGACGAGTACTACTCCTGCGGCGTCGATCTCCTCCCCGAGGACGCGTGGCGACGCGCGTCCGCGATCGCGTTCGAGCTCCACTGCGGGCTCGCCGAGGTCGCCGCCGCCCGCGGGACCGAGTCCGGCTTCGAGCGCGCGCACGAGCTGGTCGTGGTGCTCAAGCGCCGCGCCGAGGCCCCCCTCGATCGCGCCCGCGTCAGCGACATCGAGATCGTGCTCGCGCTCCAGCAGGGGCGCTACGATCGCTGCCTGCGCGCGGTCCAGGAGGGCCTGGAGGCGCTCGGCTACCCGGTCCCGCGCTCGGGCGCGACGCCGATCGTGCTGCGCGAGCTCGCGCTCGTGCAGTGGCGCCTGGGTCGGCTCGACCTGCCCCGCTACCTCGCGCGCCCCCGCGTGCGCGACCCGGCGCACGCGCTCGCGATGCGCTTCTACATCCTGATGTGGCAGTCGGCGCTGCAGATCGACACCACGCTCTGCCCGGTCGCGGTGCTCCGGCTCGCCGCCGAGTCCCTGCGCCGCGAGCCCGACGACTTCACGACGCTCGCGCTCGCCGGCGTCTCGGTGGTGCTCGTCTCCGGCCTCGGCGCGTTCAAGCAGGGCGCGCGCCTCGGGCTGCTCGCCGCCGAGCTCGCGCTCCAGGGCGGCGACCCCTACGCCGACTCCACCGCGCTCGCGTTCGTCGGCACCACCGTGTACCCGTGGTGCCGCCCGCTCGCCGACGCGACGGATCTGCTCGAGCGCGCCCACCAGCGCGCGCGCCAGGCCGCGATGCTCCCGGAGGCCATCTACTACGCCGGCTGGGACATCCTCTATCGCTGGTTCCAGGGGCTCCCGCTCGACGACGTCCGCGCGCTCTCCGAGCGCTACCTCGCGGAGGGCGTCGAGTTCTTCAGCGCGGACAACGACATGCTCGCGGTGACCGTGCTCACCGACCGGGCCGCGCGCTGCCTGCGAGGCGAGACGCGCGGCCGCTTCGACATGTCCTCTGAGTCATGGAGCGAGCGCGCCTACATGACGCGCCTGCGCGGCGCCGAGAACCCGCTGTACTTCGCCATCCACGCGCTGCTCAAGGTCGAGCTCCACGTCCTCCACAGCGACTTCGAGGGCGCCGCGCGCTGGACCGACGAGTTCGCGCGGTACGACGCGCCCGCGATCCACAACTCCCCGGCCGCGCTGTATCACCGGTTCTACTGCGGCCTCGTCGCGGCCGTCCGGGCGACGGACGCGGCGCCCGCGGAGCGCCGCGCGCTGCTGCGGATCATCCGGCGATCGGTCCGCGCGACGACCCGCGCCGCCGACATCCAGCCCGACAACTTCCGCGCCCACGAGCTCATCCTCCGCGCCGAGCGCGATCGCGTCGCCGGCAACGAGCACACCGCGCGCGCCGCCTACGACGCCGCGATCGAGCACGCCCGCGCCCAGGGGCAGCGCATGCTCGAGGCGCTCGCGCTCGAGCGCGCGGCTCGCTGCTGCTTCGCCGCCCGCCAGGAGCTGATCGGCGAGCTCTACCTCCGCGCCGCTCGCCACGCCTACGACCGCTGGGGGGCGCGCGCCAAGCTCGACGCGCTCACCTCGGAGTTCAGCGCCTACTTCACGCGGGCCGCGACCGCGCCCGCGACGAGCACGCTCGTCACGCCCAGCTCGTCGCGCGCGCTCAACGAGTCCATCGACCTCGCCGCGCTGCTCAACGCCTCCCGCGCCATCTCCGGCGAGCTCCTGCTCGACAAGCTCCTGCGCCGCCTCCTCGTCATCGTGCTCGAGAACGCGGGCGCCCAGCGCGGCGCGCTGCTCCTGGTCCGCGACGGCGCGCTCGTCGTCGAGGCCGAGTGCGACCTCGAGGCGGGCGGCGTCCGCGTGCTCGAGTCCCGTCCCCCCGGCGCTCGCGAGAGCCGCGCGGTCATCGACTTCGTCGCGCGCACCCGCGAGGAGCTCGTCCTCGACGACGCCGCCGCGTCCAGCGACTTCGCGCGCGACCCCTACATCCTCGAGCACCGCCCGCGCGCGCTGCTGTGCACCCCGATCCTCCACCACGGCGAGCTGCAGGGGCTGCTCTACCTCGAGAACCGCCTCACCGCGGCCGTCTTCACCCGGCCCCGCCTCCTGCTGCTCACGCAGCTCGCCGCCCAGATCGCGATCTCCATCGAGAACGCGCGCCTCTACGAGCGGCTCGACCGCGCGCACAACCAGGCGGTCGCCGCCGACAAGGCCAAGTCTCGCTTCCTGCTGACGATGAGCCACGAGCTGCGGACCCCGCTCAACGCGGTCATCGGCTACGCGGACCTGGTCGAGGAGGATCTCGAGGACGAGGACATGGACGCGGTGCAGGAGGATCTCGATCGCATCCGCCAGGGCGCCCGCCGGCTCGTGCGCACGCTGACCAGCATCCTCGAGCTCTCCCGGCTCGAGTCCGAGGACGTCCGGCCGACGTACAGCCCGATCGAGCTGGCGCCGCTGCTGCAGGAGGTGATGGACGAGTGCGCGCCGCTGGCCGAGCAGCGCGGCGACTCGCTCGAGCTCGAGCTCGAGGGCGACGCCCCCGAGACGATCTGGTCCGACGTACAGATGACCCGCTACGCGCTGTTCAGCGTGCTCGACAACGCCTGCAAGTACACCGAGGGCGGGCGCGTGCGCTGCCGGGTGCGCGCGCGCGCGCGCGCCGACGTCGAGGGCGTCGAGTTCGCGATCGAGGACACGGGCATCGGCATCCCGGAGGAGGCCCACGAGCGCGTGTTCGCGGCGTTCGCCCAGGCCGACGAGGGCACCTCGCGACAGTACGAGGGTTCGGGCATCAGCCTCGCGGTCGTCCGCCGCTTCGTCGAGCTGCTCGCGGGCAGCGTGACCCTGGTCAGCGCGCCCGGCGAGGGCTCGACCTTCACGATCTGGCTGCCGCGCGGGCGCGAGGCGCTGCACTGATCACCCCGCGCGCCCCCGCGTGACGTGTCGACGACGCGCGCGCGAAGCGGTAGATCCACCGCGCTCGTGAGCCGCTCTCGAGCCGCTCTCGAGCCGTTCTCGAGCCGCTCTCGAGCCGCTCGAGTCTCGAGCGCGCATCGAGGACGCTCGAGGTCGAACGACCGATCGCAGATCTCGTCGCGCGGGCCCGAAGATCCTGCGGCCGCGCTCTCCCACACAACCTGACACCCACACGTCGACCCATGAACAACGCCGTCACAGCGCGCCGCCTCGCCTTGATGTGGTGCGGCGTCGCATACCTCGTCGCGCTCCTGGGGGCTGCGGTCACCACGGCCGTCGTGCCCTCCTGGCACCCGCTCGCCGTCATCGCGCTCGCGGACGTCGTCGCCACCGTGATCGTCTTCGGCTTCAGCGTGACGTGCAACAACTCGAGCCTCTACGATCCGTACTGGAGCGTCGCGCCCCCCGTGATCGCGCTGTACCTGGTCACGAGGCCCGCGCTCGAGCCGAACCCGTGGCGCGCCGGCGCGGTATTGCTCGTCGTCTCGCTGTGGGCGATCCGGCTGACCTATAACTGCCTCCGGCGCTGGCGCGGCCTCGACGACGAGGATTGGCGCTACCGCGACATACGCCGCCAGGCTGGTCGGAGTTACTGGCTCGCCAGCCTCCTCGGCATCCACCTCATGCCGACCGCGCTCGTGTTCCTGGGCTGCCTGCCGCTGTGGACCGCGCTCGCGCGCGGCGGGTCGCTGGGGCCGCTCGACGCGCTCGGCGTCACGGTGGCGCTCGTCGGCGTGCTGCTGGAGCTGATCGCCGACCGCCAGCTACACGCCTTCCGCGCGACGCGACCGGCGCCTGGAGAGCTGCTCGCGCGCGGGCTGTGGGCCCGCGCGCGGCATCCGAACTACCTCGGCGAGCTGCTGTTCTGGTGGGGTCTGTGGCTGATCGGCGCGGGCGCGCCCGAGTCGGCGTGGACGGTGATCGGCGCGCTGAGCATGACGGCGCTGTTCCTGTTCATCAGCATCCCGCTCAAGGAGCGACGCATGCTCGCCAGGCGCCCGCAGTACGCCGCCTACCGCCGGCGCACGCCCATGCTGATCCCGCGCCTGCGTCGTTGAGCCGATGTACACGCAACGGTGCCCTCCCCCGCCGGGTCGCTAGTGGGGGCGCGAGACCTCGTGCGACAGCCGAGCACCTCCGTACACCTTGCGTCTGGCCCTGCTACGTCGCGTTTTCTGCCCTTTTGGCGGTCGCGCTGGTATGATCATGCATCGGGATAAACGCGCGTCGCGACGGCCCTCGACGACCACGAGGACGCGGCGATCTAGAGACGACGATCATGACGGGTCGATCATGACGAGACGATCACGATGAGATGATCACGACGAGACGATCACGATGATCTCCACGATGATCTCCACGACGATCTCCACGACGATCTCCACGACGATCTCCACGACGATCTTCACGACGGTCTTCATGACGGTCTCCACGTCGGTCTTCACGACGAGCTCGACGATCGTCCCGACGAGCACGCTCGACGCGGCGCCTGGCGGCGCGCCGCCGTGGCTGATCCCGCCGCCGCTGCTCGCCGACGATCAGCTCGCGCGGCTGTACTTGGCGCTCCTGGCCATCGGCGCCGCGCTCGCGGTGATCTCGCTCGCCTCGCAGATGCGCGCGCCGACCCCCTACGGTCGCCACGCCAGCCGCGAGCCCGCCTGGGGTCCGCAGGTCCCCCGCCGCCTCGCGCACGCGCTGGCGAACGGGCTGCCGGGCGTCGGGCTGTTTCTCTGGCTGTACATTGCGACATATCAGTCTCTGGGGCTGACGCCGACCGTCGTCGGCGGCGCGCTGCTGCTGCTCTGGCTCGCGCACTTCGTGCACCGCGGGCTCGTGCACCCGCTCGTGACGCGCTACGGCGCGCGGGCGCTGCCCCTCGAGCTGGGCCTCAGCGCGCTCGTGCCCCTCACGATCTTCGCCACGCTCAACGCGCTGGCGATCGCCGCGATGCCCTACCCCGACGCCTGGTTCTCGTCGCCATACTTCCTCATCGGCGCGCTGCTGTTCGCCGTCGGCTTCGTCCTCAACCGCCACGCCGACCGGGCGCTGCGCCAGCTCCGACCGCCCGGCGGTCGCGACTACGCGATCCCCCGCGGGGGCCTGTTCGAGTGGGTCTCGAGCCCCAACTACCTCGGCGAGCTGATCATGTGGATCGGCTGGTCGCTCGCCACGTGGACCGCCGCGGGCGCCGTCTGGACGCTGTACGTGGCCGCGACCCTGGTCCCGCGGGCCCGCGACCACCATCTTTGGTACCAGGAGCGCTTCTCCGACTACCCCGCGCGGCGGCGGGCGCTCATCCCCTTCACCTGGTGAGGCGCGGGCGGCGGCGGCTCGAGGGCGTTGGGTCGTGAGCGCCGTCGCGCGTGCAGGTACACTCTGGCCGTGACGCGACACGCCCTCCTGGCGCTGGCCTGCGGCGCGCTGATCGCCTGCGCGGGTGGTTCACGCGATGAGCCCGCGCCGCCGATCGACACGGCGCTCCCGCTCCCACCGACGATCGTCCGCGCGGCCACCCTGCGCGCGCCGCCCGAGGACGCGCGCGACGTCATGCGCCTGCACTTCATCGACATCGGCCAGGGCGACGCGACGCTGCTCGAGTTCCCCTGCGGCGCGGCGCTGATCGACACCGGCGGCGAGCAGAACGAGCGCTTCGACGGCGTCGCGGCGCTCGTCGAGTACCTCGACGCCTTCTTCGCGCGCCGCGAGGACCTGGACCGCACGCTCGACCTGCTCGTGCTCACGCACCCGCACATCGACCACCTGCGCGGCGCCGACGCGGTGCTCGAGCGCTACCGCGTGCGCAACATCGTCGACAACGGCAGCGAGCGCGCGGGCGAGATCGGCGGCGACGAGCAGATCGCGGTCCACCGCTGGCTCGCCGACCCGGCGCGCGCGGACGTCGGCTACCTGCACGCGAAGGCGGCGGACATGGACCCCGCGCGCGGCAACACGAGCGCGCTGATCGACCCGATCGGCGCGTGCGAGCGCTCGCGCGTCGACCCGAAGTTCACGCTGCTCTGGGGACAGGTCACCGAGGACCTGGAGACCTACGGCGACGACCCCAACAACCACAGCGTCGTCACGCGCGTCGAGTTCGGCGAGGCCTCGGCGCTGTTCACCGGCGACCTCGAGTTCATCGGCCTCTCGCGCCTGTTCGAACACTACCGCGGCCACGAGCGGCTGTTCGACGTCGACATCTACCAGGTCGGGCACCACGGCTCGAAGAACGCGACGACGCACTACCTGATGCAGGCGATGAGCCCGGAGCTCGCGGTCATCTCGGCCGGGCCCTACGAGCGCGACCTCGACTGGACCGCGCGCCGCTACGGGCACCCCAACATCACCGCGCTGCGCGAGCTGGTCCACCACGAGCACGGCGTCGGCGGCTTTCGCGAGCGCGCCGTGGAGGTCTGGGTCGGCATCAAGGGCGCCTGGGTGCCGCGCGCCGGCGAGGACCCGAGCCGCGCGCGCCAGGAGGTGTTCGAACGCCGCACGATCGCGCGGGCCGTGTACGCGACGAGCTGGGACGGCACGGTCGTCGTCGACGCGCACGCCAACGGCTCGCTCGCGGTCACGACCTCGCGCGCGCCGAGCCCGTCCGCGACGCAGTGATCGGCGGGCGAAGGCCACGCTCGCGCTCACGGTCACGACGACACGCGGGCTCGCCACGAGCCGCGAGCGCCGCCGCGAGTTTTTGGGTCGGTGGATCGGCCGGTGATAGGTTGCCGCCGTGCCCAGCTCGTCCAGCTCACGCCGACTCCACCACCGCGCACCACCGCGCCCCGGAGAGCCCTCGGACGCGGAGCTCGGCAGCGCCGACGAGCTCGCCCGCTGGGTCGAGGAGCTGTACACACCGCCGGACCTCGAGGGGGCCGACGAGCCCGCGGCGCCCGAGGACGGGTCCCCGCGCGCTGCGGAGCTCGACCTCGTGGCCACGCCCGGGATCGAGCCGCAGCAGAACGCCGTTATCGAGCCAACCCCATCGACCCGGCGACGGCCCGCGCGCGAGCCTGACGCGCCCGCAGCGTCGCACCTCTCGCGCCCGCACAACACCGTCGCGGCGTCTCCGCACATCGCGGCCAGCTCGTCGTCCGCGCCGCCGACTTCGGCCACGACTTCGGCCACGACTTCGTCTTCGTCCACGTCCGCCCCGTCCGCGCCGTCGAGGCTCCGGCGCGTGGCGCCCGTCCTCGCGCTGGCCGGCGCCGCCGCCTTCGCGGCGCTCGGGTGGTGGGGGCTCGGGCAGGCCGACGTGGCCACGCGCAAGGCCAATCGCGCGCTCGAGCAGCGCTCGGCCGCCGAGGCCAGGGCGATGGACGCGATCGAGCAGATCGAGCAGGCCGAGCGAGAGGCCGCCCGCGCCCACGCCGAGGCCGAGCGCGCGCGCGACATGCTGCGCGTCGTCGCGGCGCGCTCCGCCGGTGACCCGCGGACCCGCGCGGCGCTGCTGCGCGAGGTCGAGACCGCCGACCCCGGTCAGCTCCCGCAGTGGCTCGAGCTCGCGGTGCCGCAGCTGCTCGAGTCGATCCCGCCGGCGCGCTTCGGCGCCCCGCAGCGTCCGCTCGAGCGCGCCGCCGTAGGCCCCGATGGCGTCCGCGTGGCGACTCGCGATCGGCGCGGCGAGCTGCTGCTGTGGACCGAGCCCGGGCGCGAGCCGACGCGACTCGGGCTTGCGACGGCGGCGGGCCGCGTGCTCGAGTTCAGCCCCGACGGCGCGGCGCTGCTGGTCGCGGGCGCCGATCACTCGCTCGAGCTCGTGCGCCTCGATCACGACGACGAGGCCCCGACGCGCGTGGCGCTGCGCGGTCACCAGGGCCCGGTGCTCGCGGCGAGCTTCAGCCCCGACGGCCGCTGGATCGCGTCGGCGTCGGCGGATCACACCGTGCGGCTCTGGGGGCCGCTGGACGGGGACGACGAGCCGCCCGGACGCGCGCTGCTCGGGCACGAGGGCACGGTGCGCAGCGTCGCGTTCAGCCCCGACGGGCGCGCGCTCGTCAGCGCCGCAGACGACGGCACCGCGCGCGTGTGGGCGCTCGCGCGCGCGCGCGAGAGCGCGGCCGTCATCCTGCGCGGCCACGCCGGTCGCCTGCGCGCCGCGTGCTTCACCGACGCGGGGCGACGCGTCGTGACGGTCGGTCGTGACGACGACACCGCGCGCGTCTGGTCCGCCGACGGCAGCGGGCAGCCGCGCGTGCTCAGGGGCCCTGGCGCGCCGATCTACGCGGTCGCGTGCGCCGACTCGGTCGCGCGCGTCGCCACGCTCACGCGCGGCGGCGCGCTCGCGCTGCACATGCTCGATGAGCCAGGCGCGCGCCCGCGCGCGCTCGCGCGCGAGGTCTCGCCGAACGCGCTCGCGCTCAGCCCCGACGGCGCGCTCGTGGCCGCCGCGAGCGACGACGGCGTGACGCGGGTGTGGAGCAGCGATCCCGCGGTCCTCGACGCGCTCGCGCTCCCTCGCCCGACGCGCCGAGCCCCGTCGAGGAGCTGCGCTTCGCGAGCGACAACAAGACCCTGCTGACGCTGGCGCAGGACGGCGTAGCGACGCGCTGGCGGCTGGCCGCCGCGCCCGGCGAGCGACCGCGGCGCGAGGACGCGAGCCTGCCCGGCGTGGCGACCGAACTCGTCGGCCACCACGGCGAGCTTTCGCGGTCGCGCGCGCCGAGCCGCGACGGCGCCCGCATCATCACCGGCGCCGACGATCACACCGCGCGCCTGTGGAGCAGCGCGCCGGCGCGCCCGATCGCGACGCTGCGCGGCCACGCCGGCTGGGTCCGCAGCGCCGCCTTCGCGCCCGGCGGCGCGCGGGTGATCACCGGCAGCGTCGACGGCAGCGCGCGGGTGTGGAGCGCCGAGGACGGCGCGCCCGTGACCACGCTCCGGGGCCACGGCGCGCCCGTCACCGCCGTCGCGCTGTCGGCCGACGGGCGCTGGGCCGCGACCGCGACGCAGACCGGCACGATCCGGCGCTGGCGCGTGGATCAGGACGACGAGCCGCTGGTGCTCGCGGGCCACGGCGCCGTCGTCTGGGCGCTCGCGTTCAGCCCCGACGGCCGCTGGCTGCTCTCGGGCGGGCAGGACGGCGTAGCGCTGCTGCAGCCGGCCGACGGCCGCGGCGCGCCGACCCGGCTCGACCACGACTGGCGCGTGCACGACGTCGACTACGCCGCCGACGGCATGTCTATTGTGACAGCCTCCGGTGATCAGCGCGCGCGCGTGTGGCGGCTCGACGCGCCGGGGCGCCCGCGCGCGACCCCGCGAGCGCTGCAGCACGACGCCGAGGTCGCGTCCGCGCGGCTGCTCGACGACGGCCGCGTCATCACGACGACCTACGACGACGCGCTGTGGATCTGGCCGTCGCGGGGCGACGCGTCGCCGCGGGTGATCCGCGGGCCCGCGCTCGCCTCGACCCGCGTCAGCGCGGACGGGCGCCTCGCGGTCACCCGCCACGGGCAGCACGGCGCGCGCGCGTGGGCCCTCGAGCCGGTCGCGCTGCATGCGAGCCTCTGGCGATCGCCCGGCCTCTGCGTCGCGCCGCAGGAGCGCGAGGCGCTGCTCGCGGAGACGCCCGCGCAGGCGCGCCGCTCGTTCGCCGCGTGCGAGGCCCGCGAGCGCCCCTGACGACGACGCGCGCCGCGCCCGACGAGCGCATTTGTACATGACCCAAGAAACACGATAACCAGCGCGCTTGATACACTCCGGGCGCCGAGTCCTTCGGAGCGAGCCTGGGTGAAACGCGCGCGCGGTCCAGCGAACACGAGCGACGTCGCCGCGAGCGCGACGTGGGCCGCGAGCTCGCTGCGCGGGTCGACCGCGCGCCTGGAGACACCGCCGCTCCCCACTCGCTTCTGGATCGCGCTCGCGCTCGTGGTCGCGTTCACGGCGTGGTGCGCCTACCTCATCACCGTCGTCAGCCACGAGCGCGCCGAGGTCGAGGCGCGCGTCGGCTGGATGGTCGAGGCCCAGTCGCTGCGCGGCGCGCTCGACCCGCCGCGCGCGCCGAGCCGGCTCGAGCTCGTCCGCCAGCTCGCGACCCTCGACGGCGAGCTCGCCGCCCACGCGGCGCCGCCCCTCGAGCTGCGCGAGATCCTGCGCGAGGCGGTCACCGCCCTCGAGCGCTCCACCGCGGCGAAGCTTGACCCGGGAGAACGCGCCGCGATCGCGGGCGCGCTCGATCGCTTCGTCAACGCCGCGCGCGTCGAGACCCGCGACGTCTCGCGGCGGCTCGGCCAGCGCTGGACGTCGCTGTACCTCGTCGCGCTCGCGGCCATCATCTTCGGCGTCATCGTGCTCGCGCTGCTCGTGCTCGCCGACCGCCGCCGCCACCGCGCCGAGCGGCTCAGCGAGGCGCTCGAGCGCTCCCTCGTCGACGTCGAGCGCGCGCGCGCCAACGCGACGCGCGCGTACGCGGCCAAGTCCCAGTTCCTCGCCTCCATGAGCCACGAGCTGCGCACGCCGCTCAACGGCGTGCTCGGCTCGGCGCACCTCCTGCTCGCTGGCGAGCTCGACGAGGAGCTGCGCGCCCACGCGAGCACCATCGTCGAGTGCGGCGAGCAGCTGCTCGAGCGGATCCAGAACATCCTCGACTTCGCCGAGCTGACGCGCGCGGGCGCGAACATCACCATGCGTGCCTTCGACCTCGAGGAGCAGATCCTCGGCGCGACCGCGGCGCTGTTCGACCTCGCCGCTCGCAAGGGGCTGCGCGCCTCGATCGCGCTCGCGCCCGAGCTGCCCGCGCGCGTGTACGGCGACCCCGGGCGCCTCCACCAGCTGCTCGTCGCCACGATCGACAACGCGATCAAGTTCACGCGCGCCGGCTCGGTCGAGCTCCACGTCCGGCCAGCCGGTGAAGCGCGGGTGCGCTTCGAAGTCATCGACACCGGCATCGGCCTCGATCCCGATCGCCTCAGCGCGCTGCTCGAGCCGTTCGCGCGCGAGGACACGACCGCGATGGGCTCGATCGGCGGCGCCGGGCTCGGGCTCGCGATCTGTCAGCGCATCATTGAGGTGCTCGGCGGAGAGCTCGGCGCGGAGAGCCGCCCTGGGCACGGCACGAAGTTCTGGTTCGTGCTCCCGCTGCCGCGCGACACCAAGAGCGAGAGCGCGAGCGCGTCGACGCGTCAGCCAGCCAGCCAGCCGACGCGCTGACGCGCGCCGCGTCGCCCCCGCTCGCCACGCGCGCCGGCGGGGGATGACCTCGTGGGCGTTTCGGGGTACCCATGGGGTCTGTGAAGCAGGAGGTCGGCAGCGGGCGAGACGAGGACGGCGTCCCCGCGCGACCGCTCACCGGCGACGACGACGGCTGGCCGCCCGCGCGCGTGCTCGGCCGCTACCGCCACGGCGAGGGCGGCGGCGGCCCCGGGCTGCTCGTCGTCGGCGGGCTCCACGGCAACGAGCCCGCCGGCGTGCACGCGGCGCGCCGGGTGCTCGCGCAGCTCGCCGAGCGGCGCCCGCCCATGCGCGGCGAGCTCGTCGCGATCTCGGGGAACTGGCGCGCGCTCGCGGCCGGGCGCCGCTTCATCGACCGCGACCTCAACCGCGCCTGGACGCCGGCGCTGCTGTCGGCGCTGCGGCGCCGCGGGCCCGACCCCGCCGTCTCCGAGGAGGTCGAGCAGCTCGAGATCCTCAGCGCGATCGACGAGCTCGAGCAGCGCTGCGGCCACCCGCTGAGGATCCTCGACCTGCACACAACCTCGGCCCCCGGCGCGCCGTTCTCGGGTATGGGCGACTCGTACCGCAACCGCCAGCTCACCAGCGCGCTGCCGATCCCGACGATCATCGGCCTCGACGAGCTCGTCGCCGGGGCCATGCTCGCCTACCTCCACGACCTCGGGCACGTCGGCGTCTCGATCGAGGGCGGGCAGCACGACCGCCCCGAGACCGTCGACCGCCTCGAGGCCGCGCTCTGGCTCGCGCTCGTCGGCGCCGAGATGCTCACGCCGGAGCACGTCCCGGGCGGCCACGAGCGCCGCCGCGACATGCTCGCGGGCGTCTGTCAGGGGCTGCCGCGGATCGTCGACGCCCGCTACCGGCATCGCGTCAACCCGACCCAGGGCTTCGTCATGGACCCCGGCTTCAGCAGCTTCCAGCGGGTGCGTCGCGGCCAGCGGCTCGCCGAGGACAAGCGCGGCCCGATCCGCGCGCCCTGGACCGGGCGCGTGCTGATGCCGCTGTACCAGCGCGAGGGCAACGACGGCTTCTTCATGGCGCGCGAGTTCTCGCGCGCGCGCCTGTGGCTCGCCAACCTCCTGCGCCTCCCGCTGCGTCGCCCGCTGCCCGGGCGCGAGCTGCCCTGACGGGGCCGCCGCGCCCGCGGGCAGCCGATCGCCGCGGACCGATCCAGGCGCCGCGTCGCGCTCGTCTACGCATCGCGACCGACCTCCGATGCAGAGGGCTCGGGCACGCGGCGCGCGCTCGCGCCACGGCGCGCGCGCGCGCCGACGCGGGGCGACGCGCTGGAGCCAAGCTCGCGCGCGCGGCGATCCTCGGGCGACGTCACGCGCGCGACAGCGCGCGTCGCGAAACACGTACAGCGCCCGATATCCAGGGCGACGCGGCTTGCCTACGGTGTTTCGCGATGTCGACCCAGCGAACGAGACCTCGAGTCGCCCCCTCGTCGAGACCGGGCGCGGACGGAGCGCGGCGATGAACGCGAGGCTCCTCTCCTACGCCCTCGTCGGCCTCGCCGGCCTCTCGCCCGTCCAGCCCAGCTCCTGCTGCGAAGCCGGTGACGGGCTGTCCACCGACAGCGACGATCCGAGCACCACCGATCTGACCTCCGCGCCCGGGTCGACCTCGACCTCGACCTCGACCTCCGCCGGCGACGGGGGCTGCGGCAACGGGGTCATCGACATCGGCGAGCAGTGCGACGACGGGCCCGACAACAGCGACGAGGCGCTCTGCACGAGCGAGTGTCAGGTCGCCACATGCGGCGACGGCCACGTCCTAAAGTCCGACTCCGACCGCGACCCGCCGGGCGAGCAGTGCGACGACGGCGGCGCGTCGCGGCAGTGCGACGCCGACTGCACCTACCCGGTCTGCGGCGACGGGGTGCTCAACGAGCTCGCCGACGAGTGGTGCGACGACGGCAACAACGACGACGGCGACGGCTGCTCGAGCCTCTGCTTCAAGGAGGGCGTCTGCGGCGACGGCCTCCTGCACCCGTCCGAGGAGTGCGACGACGGCAACACCGAGGACGGCGACGGCTGCGACGCGACCTGCAACAACGAGCACGACTGCGGCAACGGCCTGCTCGACGACGACGAGGGCTGCGACGACGGGCCGGGCAACAGCGACGACGGCGCGTGCACGACCGAGTGCCAGCTGGCCGCGTGCGGCGACGGGCACGTCCACCTCGACATCGAGGCCTGCGACGACGGCAACCTCGAGCCCGACGACGGCTGCTCTCCGCTGTGCCAGCTCGAGGGCGCTGGGCGCGGCGCGATCGTCCAGCTCGCGCTCGGCCTCGCGCACACCTGCGTCCTCACCGACAGCGGCGAGGTGCGCTGCTGGGGCGCGTGCCCGCAGATCGGCAGCCCGAGCGTCGTCGAGTTCCTCGGCGACGAGCCCGACGAGATGCCGCCCGGCGTCGTCGTCCTCGGCGGGCCCGCCGAGCTGCTCACGGCCGGCTACGACTACACCTGCGCCGCGCTCGCGAACGCCGAGCTTCGCTGCTGGGGCATGAGCAAGTTCGGGCAGCTCGGCTACGGCGACACCGAGACCGTCGGCGACGACGAGCTGCCCGCGTCGGCGGGCGCCGTCGAGCTCGGCGCCCCCCCCGTCGCGCTCTCCGCCGGCGGCGCGCACACCTGCGCGCTCCGAGACGACGCCTCCGTCAACTGCTGGGGACGCGGCGTGAACGGGCAGCTCGGCTACGGCCTCGAGCTCGACATCGGCGACGACGAGACGCCGGCGAGCGTCGGCGTCCTCCCGCTCGGCGAGCCCGCGGTGACCCAGCTCGCCGCCGGCGGGTCGCACACCTGCGCGCTGCTCCAGGGCGGCGCCGCGCGCTGCTGGGGACAAAACGGCAGCGGTCAGCTCGGCTACGGCGACACCGAGGCGCGCGGCGACGAGCCCGGCGAGCTGCCCACGCCGATGCTGAACCTCGGGTCAGGACCGATCGTGCAGCTCGCCGCGGGCGGCTCGCACACCTGCGCGCTGTTCTCGATCGGGCGCGTCCGCTGCTGGGGGGAGAACAGCGACGGTCAGCTCGGCTACGAGAACACCGCCGACGTCGGGGATGAGCCCGGCGAGATGCCGCCCGCCGACGTCGCGCTCAGCGGCTCCGCCACGCAGATCGCCGCGGGCGCCAGCTTCTCCTGCGCGCTGCTGCAGAGCGGCGCGGTCCAGTGCTGGGGGCGGAACGATCAGGGCCAGCTCGGCGTCGGCTCGCTCAGCGAGATCGGCGACCAGCCCGGCGAGATGCCGCCCGCGCTGATCGAGCTCGGCGGCCCCGCCGTCATGATCGCGGCCGGCTTCGCGCACGCGTGCGCGCTGCGGCAGGACGGCGCGCTGCTGTGCTGGGGCGACGCCAACGCCGGCCAGCTCGGCTCCGGCGCCCCGGGCGACGTCGGCGATGAGCCCGGCGAGATGCCGCCCGCCCCGGTCGTCGTCTTCTAGCTCGCAGGAGAACGAAAGGCCATGTGCTCGCCGACGGCGCGAGCTCAACGCGCGAGGCCGCGACGCCAGCGCTCGAGCTCCGCCTGCTCCGCGCGCGCGTAGCCGCCGGCGGCCTCCATCGACGCGCGCGCCCGCTCGGCGACCGCGAGCGCCCGCGCGACGCGACCGCGACCGGCGAGCGCCTGCGCCTCCACCCACTCGGCCTGCGCCCGCGTGTGCACCTCGATCGGGGAGCGCCGCCGCCTCGCGCGCGAGCACCTCGGCGCGCGCGAACATCCGCCGCCGCAGCGCGACGCGGGCCAGCCCGATGATCGCGCCGGCGCGGTGCAGCGGCGCGCCGCCGCGCTCGCGCACCGCCGAGAACCATCGCGTCGCCTCCTCCAGGTCCCCCAGGCACAGGCGCGCGTAGCCCAGGTTCGTGTAGGCGGGGTCCGTGTCCTCGGGCGTCGCGGCGAGCTCCAGGGTGTCGCGCGCGACCTCCAGCGCCTCGTCGCACGCGCCGCTGCGCTCGAGCGCGTGGCTCAGGTTGCTCCGGCTGACGAAGCGGTGCCGCCGCGGCACCTCGGGGCCGTACGCGGGCCCGCGCAGCGCCGCGATCGCGCCGTCGAAGTCGCCCCGACGCATGCGCAGCGAGCCGCGCGTCGTCGCGACCAGGCGCAGCATCCCCGGGTCGCCAACCTCGCGCGCGACCTCGTCGCTCTCGTCGAGCGCGCGCGCGGCCTCGTCGAGCTCGCCCCGCGCCATCCGCAGGATCGCCTGGCTGCGCAGCGCCCCCGCGAGCCCTCTGGGATCGCGGTCCGCGTTCTCGCGGAAGATCGCGATCGCCTGCTCGAGCACCGCCAAAGACTCGTCCACGCGCCCCGCCGCGCGCAGGATCGCCGCCATGTTCTCGAGCAGCGACGCGACGACGGGGTGCTCGGTCCCCAGCAGCAGCTGATGCGTCCGCAGGCTGCGCTCGACCAGCGCGAGCGCCTCGTCGTGCTCCCCCAGCAACAGCTCCACGATCGCGAGCCGCGACTCCGATCGCGCGATCGCGATGTGCGGCGGCGACAGCTGCCGCGCGCGCAGCTCGTAGGCGGCCTGATGGTACGCGCGCGCGACCGTGTACGCGCCCGCGGCCTCCTCGAGCTGCCCGCGGCACTCGAGGAGCTCGGCCTCGAGCAGCGGCGCCGAGCTCACGCGCTCGAGGTTGACCTGGGCGAGCCGCACCCACACGCGCGCCTCGTCGTGACGCTGGGGTCGGCGCGCCAGCTCGCACACGAGCTCGGTCGCCGAGACGCCCGCGAGGTAGTGATCGTCGGCCCGCTGCGCGACGAAGGCGGCCTCGCGCAGCGCCTGGATCGCGCGCTCACTCGCGTCGGCTCGCAGCGCGATGCGGCCCTCGGTCAGCAGCGCCTCGGCGTGCAGCGGCGTCCTCGCGCGCGCCGACGCGACCGCCGACTCCGCGGCCGCGCGCGCCTCGTCGTGTCGACCGGCGAACGACAGCGTCGACGCCGCCCGCAGGCGCTCGCGCAGCGCCTTCGAAGCCACGTCGTCGGGCGCCGCGCGCGGCGTCGTCTCGAGGCACGAGCGCGCCGGCACCAGGTTCACCGCCTCGCTCGCCGCCAGCTCGACCGAGAGCCCCTGCTCCCCCGCGGCGTAGCCGTCGAGGCTCTCGACCAGCCCCTCGAGCTCGGCGGCGCGCGCCCGCAGGCACATCACCTGGCGCGGCTCGGCGTCGGCGTCGCAGACCTCGCCGAGCGTCTCGATCATGCTCTGCGTGTACGCGTCCAGCTGCGTCGCGACGGCCCGCCACGTCGACGCCGCGCGGGCCCGCGGCGAGCTCGAGAACGCGCGCTCGACCGCGTCGCGGCGCGCCGGCGACCAGACCTGCTCGAGCTGGGCGCCCAACGCCGCGCACGCCGGCGGCGGACCGGCCGCGCGCGAGTAGACCGCCCAGCCCCCCGCGAGCCCGACGACGGCCACCGTCGTGATCGTCCGCGCGCGCCAGACGTCCCTGCGGAGCTCGCCGAGCAGCGCCGACATCGACCCGTGCCGTCGCGCGCTGTCTGGATCGAGTCCGCGCTCGAGCGCGCGTCGCAGCCGCGACGGGAGTCGCCGCGACAGCCGCTCCCACGGCCGCGCGTAGCGCTTGCTCGCGAGCTGGGCCGCGAGCGTGTCTCCGACGAACGGCCGCGTCCCCGTCAGCGCCTCAAACAGGACCACGCAGTACGAGTAGACATCGGCGCGCGCGTCGATCGGCGCGCCCTCGAGGGCCTCGGGCGCCATGTACGAGGGCGTCCCCGCGATCGTCGAGCCCGACTCGCGCGGGTCGTGGGCGAGCCCGAAGTCGATGATGCGCGGCCGCCCGCGCTGATCGATCATGATGTTGGCGGGCTTGATGTCGCGATGGACCAGGTTCGCGTCGTGGGCGGCCGCGAGCGCGTCGCCGATCTCGAGGAACAACGGGCGCAGCGCCGACCAGCGCCGCGCGCGGCCGCCGAGCAGCTCGTGCAGGCTCCGGCCGACGACGCGCTCCATGACCACGAAGGCGCCGTACTCACAGACACCGACATCAAACACCGACGCGATGGCGGGATGCGAGAGCCGCGCCAGCGCCTGCGCCTCGCGAACCAGCCGCGACGTGTCGCGCGGCCGGCCTGCGGGGTTGAGCAGCTTCAGCGCGACGCGTCGATCGAGCTCGGGATCATAGGCGTCGAACACGACCCCCATCGCGCCGCGCCCGAGCTCGCCGAGCGCGACGTACCGGGCCACGCGCGTGCCAGGAGCGAGGCCGCGCGGCCCGTCGACGTCGCGCGCGTCGGCCCGGCGCGCGTCGCCGGACCCGCGGTACGTGGACTGCGTACACGGTCGCGACGCTTGCTCATACACGCAGCGCCTCGGAGAATGTCGGTGTACGTTCAAGTACACGACGGATCGGAGCATGAACCAGCGCAGCGCGTCAACCACGGCCCCCCGCGAGCGGGCACGCGTGCGCGCGCTGACTTGATTTGACTAGGACGCGGTGATGATCCGGAGCAAGCACATCACCGGCTCAACGCTCGTCGACGAGCCCGACCTCGAGCCCGTCGACCGCGTGCCGTACGTCGCCGTGATCGCCGGTCGCTCGACCGGCGTCCGCGTCGCGCTCGCTGCCGACGACGTCACGGTCGGGCGCGGCAGCGGCTGCACGCTGGTGCTCGTCGACCCCAGCGTCTCCCGACGACACGCCCAGCTCGTGCGCTCGCCCCTGGGCGTACTCGCGCTCGTCGACCTGCGCTCGTCCAACGGCTGCTTCGTCAACGGCCGACGCGTCGAGCACTCCACGCTGCACGACGGCGACATCATCACCTTCGGCACCACCGCGCGGGCGCGCGTCGGCTTCGCGACGCCGGACGAGGCCGCGGGGCTCAAGGCCCACAGCGACGGCCCCCTCCTGACCGAGCGCCAGCTCGAGGTCGCGACCCACATGGTCCGCGGCCTCGGCAACGCGACGATCGCCGCCGCGCTCGGGATCTCGCGTCGCACCGTCACGACCCACGTCGACGGCATCTTTGAGCGTCTCGGCGTCAGCTCACGGCTCGAGCTCCTGCGGCTGCTGCTCGGCCACCACGAGATCTCCTGACGGCCCGCGGTCGCCGGCGCCGGCTCCATCGATGGGCGCGACCGTCGCGCGCCAAGGCCCGACGCGCGCGCTCTCGCGCTCGCGCGGCGCTCGTCTCCGCGCCTCGAGCGCGCCGCGTCCCGTAGTACTCTCGACCTGTCCATAGCGCCCTGACCGGAGTTTCACCCGCGCCCATGCAGCTCACCGATCATCGCGCCTCGAGCCGCCGTCGCGAGCGCGCGCTCCCGCGGACGCGAGCGCGGCGGCGCGCCGCGCTCGCGCTGCCGCTGCTCGGCGCGCTCGCGCTGCCGGCCTGCGCCGGCCACAACCTCTCGCGCACCGTCGGCAAGGGCAACGGCGAGTTCCACAGCAGCCTCGGCGGGCCGTTCTTCGACAGCCTCGGCCCCGCGCTCCCGACCCCGAACGTCAACCTCGGCGGGCGCTACGGCGTCACCGACTGGATGGACGTCGACGGGGGCTTCAACGCGACCGCGCTCGCCTACTCGATCCTCGCCTTCGACGTCGCCGCGAACTTCCAGCTCTACCGCAAGCCGCAGGCGCTCGCGGTCGCCTCCTCGGTGCGCCTGTACAGCTACGGCGACCTCGACGACGCGCCGGGCTATCGCGGCTACCCCGAGCTCGGGCTGCACCTCGGCGGCCCCGTGCTCCGCTGGCTGCACCTCTACGGCGGCGTCACGAGCACCTTCCAGTTCGCGCCGCCCGAGGGCAAGCCGCCGGTGTTCCTCACCCCGTTCTTCGGCACCGAGTTCCTGATCCCGCCGCGCGGCGAGACGAACCGTCAGCACGGCCTCGCGCTCCACCTCGGCTGGACCAACCCCTGGCAGGACGCGACCGCGGTCGTCTCCTACCAGCCCGGCTACGGCGGCCTCGCGCTCTACCTCAACTACCGCGTACGCTTCGGAGGGCTCGACCGATGACCTCGCGCCGCTTAGCTCGCCCACGGCGCACGCTCGCCCTGCTCGCGCTCGCGACCCTCAGCGCGTGCCTCTCCGCCGACCCGTTCTTCTTCAACGGGCGCGAGGTCGACGGCTACGACTGGGACGCCGACCCGCCCGACCCCGATCTCGAGGGCGACCTCGAGGACGAGGCCCACCCCTCGCGCATCGGCCCCGAGAGCCGCGTCGAGGGCGTCATCGAGCTCGCGGGTCGCGAGGTCCACTACGTCTACGCGCACCGCGATGACGCCGCCGCGACGATCTTCTACAGCCACGGCAACCACCTCAACCTCGGCTTCTACTGGCAGCGCGTCGAGCTGATGTGGAGCTGGGGCTACAACGTGCTCATCTACGACTACCCGTCCTACGGGCTCTCGACCGGCGACGCCAGCGAGCAGACCATGTACGAGAACGCCGAGGCCGCGCTCGAGCTGCTGCCCACGCTCCCGGGCGTCGACCCCGAGCGCGTGTTCTTCATCGGCTTCTCGCTCGGCGGCGCCCCGGCGACCGAGATGGCGATCCGCGCCCAGCGAGGCGAGGTGTCCATACGGCCACGTGGTCTGCTCACCGAGTCCGCGTTCTGCAGCGCCGAGGCGCTCGTCCAGGACGGCACCTGGCTCAACTTCTCCGGCGAGTTCCTCGTCGACGGCGCGTTCGACAACTGCGGGCGCGTGGCCGCCCTCGACCCGTCCCTGCGCACCTACATCCTGCACGGCACCGCCGACAGCTTCGTGGTGCCGCGCCACGCCGAGTTCCTCAAGCGCGCCGCGGGCGACGGCGCGCGCCTCGAGTGGTTCGAAGGCGCCGAGCACAGCAAGGTGCCGCTCGTCGACCCGCCGCGCTACGAGGCGCTGCTGCGCGAGTTCCTGACCCTCGAGCCAGCGCCCGCGCCCTGACGCGAGCTCGCGCCGCCTGCCTGGCCGCGCTGGCGCAGGCAAGCTCCGTTTCGGCCTGAACCAAGGCGCTGCCGCGCGCGCGTCGCCGAGCTCGCGCGCATTCGCGCCGTGCTTGGCGGCTGCGGAGGCCTTGCGTCCCCCGGCCACGCTGCCGATTCTCTGTCCATGCACACGCACGCACCCCGTCTCCTCCTCATCACCGCGGCCTTCGTCGCGCCCGCGCTCCAGGGCTGCAACGGCGCCGCCGAGGACCCGGAGCGGCGCGCCGAGCTCGAGCGCAAGGCCCAGGACGCCAAACACGAGCTGGCCGCCAAGACAGACGATGTAAAGGCGGACGTGAAGGAGAAGCTCGCGGAGACCAAGCAGGGCTTCTACAACTGGAGCACGAGCACCACGCACAAGGCGCTGTGCGAGGTGATGAACAAGATGATCGGCACGCACGACGGCGTCGAGGCGCCGGGCGCAACCTCTACGACTACTACGTGGAGGCCCACGCCAACGCGTTCCTGTCCATGGGCACGCCGGTCGAGAGCATGCACTCGATGTCGCACATGGGCCCGCAGTTCCTGCCCTGGCACCGCTACGTGCTGCTGCGCATCGAGGCCGACATCGCCGAGGAGCTCGGCGATCCCGAGTTCTCCCTCCCCTACTGGGACTGGCAGGACTGCTACAAGGACGGCGCCGACCCGGGCCTGTGCGCGCCGATCTTCGAGCGCGAATTCCTCGGCACGCCGGGCACCTGCGACGACGACAAGCGCGGGGTCGAGGGCTACCTCACCGACGCGGGCTTCCGCGTGAACCTGACCACGAAGGGCAACAACATGTTCGTGCCCTCGGCGATCGTCTGCGACAAGCCGCGCGCGCTCCACCGCCAGGTCGGCTGCGAGGACCTCGTACCCGGCCCCGCGACCGCCGAGGAAGAGCGCGCCATCTTCACGCGCAGCGTCTACGACGCGGCGCCCTACGATCACTGCCGAACCGAGGAGGACGTGTCCTTCCGGCAGTACCTCGAGGGCTACGACAACGACGACACCAACATGACCTGCGTGGCCGCGGGCTGCGCGATGCACAGCCGCGGGCACATCTACATCGGCGCGGACATGTACGAGTCGTCCGGCAGCCCCAACGACCCGATGTTCTTTCTCCACCACGCCAACGTCGACCGCCTGTGGGCGGCCTGGCAGGAGGCGAACCTCGCCAAGGGCGGCGACGCCACGACCGACCACGGCAACCCGGGCTACCCCGACCCCTACCGCGGCTCGCTGTTCGTGTGGCCCGACGTCAAGGCCGCGGAGCTGTTCGACTACAAGGCCCTCGGCTACGAGTACGACGCCCTGCCGACGCCGGGCTAGGCTAGGCCGAGCAGGCGCCCACGCGAGGCGAACTCCTCTGGCCTGCTCCTCCGGCCCGCTCCTCCGGCCCGCTCCTCCGGCCTGCCCCTCCGGCCTGCTCCTCCGGCCCGCTCCTCCGGCCTGCTCCTGCGGCCCGCTCCTCCGGCCTCCTCCTACGGCCTCCTCCTACGGCCTGCTCCTCCGACCTACTCCTCCGGCCCGCGCCCGGCACGGCGGGCGCGCTCGAGGAGCGACGCGTACGCGGCGAGCATCGCCTGCGCCTCCTCGACCATCAGGCGCCCCTTCGGGCTCAGGCGCGTCCCGCGAGGGTCGGCCCAGAGCAGCGGCGCGCCGAGCCGCTGCTCGAGCGCGTCGATCCGACGCCTCAGCGTCGAGCGTGGGAGGCCCGTGGCGTCCGCCGCCGCCTTCGCGCTGCCGTGCTCGACGATCGCGAGGAACGCGCGCAGCTCGTCGAGATCAGCCATCGCCGAGCCCCTTCACCCCCTCGCGGACGTTGCCAAAGAACGCGAGGAACGAGCGCCGCATCCGCGGCGTATCGGGCATGACCGCGCGGACAGGTACCTCGCGCCGCACGAGTTCGGGGAGCACGGGCACGAGCGTGTCGGGCACGAGCGGATCCGGAAACTCTCCTCGGGGGAAGCGAACGATCCCGAGGCCCGCGATCCCGCACTGGCGGATCAGCCCCATGTCAGGCGAGCTGTGGGCGAGCTGCACGACCAGCGCGCCGCCGTCGCGCAGCGGCCACTCATCCGCGGGCTGGTCCGGCGGGATCCACGAGAACAGGTCGTGGCGATGGAGCTCCTCGAGGCTCCGCGGGGCGCCCTCGCGCGCGAGATACTCGGGGGAGGCGTACAGCCCCTCGCGGGTCTGCATGAGCTGCGCGCTCAACCACGGCCCGTCCGCAGGGCGACGCGCGAAGGTCATGGCGATGTCCGCCTCGTCCGGGAGCAGCGAGAGCGGGCGCGCGACCGGGAACACCTGGGAGCGCAGCCTCGGGTACCGCGTGAGCCCGAAGCGCATGATCATGACGAGGATCGGCGGCGGGAGGCCGACCGGGATCGCGACCCGGAAGTCGCCGATGATCTCCTCCGTCTTGCTCACGACGCGCTCGATCGCCGCGTCGGCGGATCGGAGCAGCTCTCGACCCCCGCGCGCGAGCTCGATCGCGTGCGCGGTGAGGGTGAGCAGCCGCCCCTCGCGATGAAACAGCGCCACGCCGACCTCGTCCTCGAGCGCCGCGAGCCGCCCCCGCAGCGTCCGCGCGCTGACGCCGAGGGCGGCGGCCGCCCTCGGCAGGTTCCCGTGGGCGTGGAAGCCCACGAGCGCGCGGATTCGCTCGAGGTTCATGGAGCTCTCGCGCCCTCGAGTATCCGACGGTCGACGCGGCGCGTGGCCAAAAACTGCGTCGACGCTGGTCATCACCGACGTCGAAGCCCCGCGGCTGAGGTCCTAGAAAGGGACCATGCGTAGCTGGACCACGGAGCTCCTCGTATTGATCACTTTCGCGCAGCTCGCCGCGTGCAGCGGCGACCCCGGAGACACCGACGCGAGCACCAGCGACGGCGGGACCGAGGGCACCAGCGACGCCGAGACCTCCGACGGCACCGCGGGCACCAGCGACGCCGAGACCTCCGACGGCACCGAGGGCACCAGCGACGCCGAGACCTCCGACGGCACCGAGAGCACGGGCGAGATCGACCCCATCCACGAGATGATCTGCGGCCAGCTCGGCGCCCTCGGCGACCCCGACGAGAGCTACGCCGTGCCCGGCGTCGCCGGGGCGCCGCGCTGGGGTCTCCCCCCGGCCCCCCCGCCCGCGCCCCGCGTGCGACGCTCCTGGTCGAGCCTCAGCGCCGCGGACAAGCAGCAGGTGGTCGACGCCTTCCTCGCGCTCAAGAGCGTCACGGTGGACAGCGGAGACCCGGGCTCGTCGCGCGCCGCCTACAACAGCTTCTGCGAGGACGCGCAGCTCGGCCTCACCCCCTACGCGAAGAACCTCTACGACTTCTACGTCGAGGCCCACATCAACGCGTTCGTGTCCATGCGCACCGAGCAGATGCCGATGTCGCGCATGGCTCACATGGCGCCGCAGTTCCTGCCCTGGCACCGCTATCTGCTCCTGCGCCTCGAGGCGGACATGGCCGAGGCGATCGGCGATCCCGACTTCGCGCTCCCCTACTGGGACTGGGAGGACTGCTGGGAGGACGGCGATCCCGGCACCTGCGCGCCGATCTTCGAAGCCGAGTTCCTCGGCACCGCGGGCGGCTGTGACGACGCCACGCGCGTCGTGCAGGGCTACCTGCCCGACAACGGCTTCACGGTCAACGTCGCCTCCGTCGGCGGCCTGATGAACTTCACCGGCGGCGGGCTCGTGTGCGCGCCGCGACCGATCGTGCGCGAGGTCGGCTGCAGCGGCTCGGTCGTCGGGCCGCCCGACGCCGCCGAGATCGCCGGGATCTTCGCGCGGCCGGTCTACGACGCCGCGCCCTACGACAGCTGCTACACCGAGGAGGACGTGTCCTTCCGCCAGTACCTCGAGGGCTTCAACAACGGCGATCTCGACCCGATCTGCGTCGCCGCCGGCTGCACCCTGCACGGCCGCGGGCACGAGTGGATCGGCGGGGACATGACCATCAACTCCACGCCCAACGACCCGATGTTCTTCCTTCACCACAACAACGTCGACCGGATGTGGGCGGCGTGGCAGGAGGCCAACCTCGCGTCCGGCGACGCCGCGCGCGTGGTCGACCACGGCAACCCCGGCTACCCCGAGGGGGACTACCGCGGCCCGCTGTTCGTGTTCGACGAGGTCCGCGCGGACGAGCTGTTCGAGTACCGCGCGCTGGGGTACGAGTACGACGCGCTCCCGAGCGAGTGAGTCGATCTAAGAAACATGTTCATTCAAACATGCTTCAACGCGCGCCTCGCTCGCGCCCCGTGAGCAGCGGATCACAGACCGTCGCGGCGTCCGGGTAGTGCTTGTCGAAGGGCCCCAGGCGCGCGCAGCCGATCCGCGTCAGCGCGCGCGGGGGGATCGGCCACCGGATCGCCCCGTCCGGCTGGCGCAGCCCGATGCGATCGCGGAGGTCCATGAGCAGCGCGCCGGTCGTCGCGTCCCAGACCTTCGCGGTCGCGTCGTAGCTCGCGGTCGCGACGCTGGCGCCGTCCGGCGCGAACGCGACCGCGCTCAGCTCGCCGCGGTGACCGTCGAGGACGACCACGAGCGCCCCCGAGGCCACATCCCAGACCCGCGCGGTCGTGTCCCGGCTGGCCGTGGCGAGTCGTGATCCATCGGGCGAGAAGGCCAGCTCGACGAGCCCGTGCTCGTGACCCTGCAGCGTCGCCTGCAGCTCGCCCGTGACCGCGTCCCAGACCCGCGCGGTCTTGTCCTCGCTGGCCGTGGCCACGCGCGCGCCGTCCGGCGAGAACCTCAGCGCGTAGACGACATTCTCGTGGCCCTCGAGCGTCGCCAGCGGCGCGCCGCCCCGCGCGTCCCAGACCCGCGCGACCCGATCACGCCCCGCCGTGGCCACGCGCGCCCCGTCCGGCGAGAACGCGACGGCGAAGATCGGGCCCTCGTGCCCGCTGAGCGTCGCGAGCGACTCGCCCGTGCGCGCGTCCCATACCCGCGCGGTGTGATCGGCGCTGGCCGTGGCCACGCGCGCCCCGTCAGGCGAGCACACGAGCGCGTAGACAGTGCCATCGTGCCCCTGCAGCGTCGTGAGCAGCTCACCGGTGCGCGCGTCCCAGACCCGCGCGGTGTCGTCACCCGCCCCGGTCACCACGCGCGCGCCGTCGGGCGAGAACGCCAGCGTGAACACGATGCTGTCGTGACCCCGCAGCGTCGCGAGCGGCTCGCCGGTGCGCGCGTCCCAGACCCGCGCGGTCTTGTCGCGGCTCACGGTCGCGAGCCTCGCGCCGTCCGGCGCGAACGCGAGCGCCTTGACGGCGTCCTCGTGCCCACGCAGCGTCGCGAGCTGCTCGCCCGAGTGAACGTCCCAGACCTTCGCGGTGTTGTCCGCGCTCGCCGTAGCGACGCGCGCGCCGTCCGGCGAGTACGCGAGCGCGTAGACGTAGTCCTCGTGGCCGCGGAGCGTGGCGACGGGGCGCTCCACATCGACGTCCCAGGCCCGCGCGGTCTTGTCCGCGCCCGCCGTGAAGACGCGCGCCCCGTCGGGCGAGAAGGTCGCCGCGTAGACCATGCTCTCGTGCCCCACGAGCGTCGCGAGCGGCGCGCCGGTGCGCGCGTCCCAGACCCGCGCGGTCTTGTCTTCGCTGGCGGTCACGATCCGCGCGCCGTCAGCCGAGTACGCGAGCGCGAAGATGTAGCTCTCGTGCCCCTCGAGCGACACCACGCGCTCGCCGGTGCGCGCGTCCCAGATCCACGCGGTCTTGTCGGCGCCGGCCGTGGCGACGCGCGCACCGTCGGGCGAGTACGTCAGCGCGTTCACGGGGTTCGCCACGCCGTGGAGCGTGACGAGCGGCTCGCCGGTGCGCGCGTCCCAGATCCGCGCGGCCCGGTCCCGCGCGGCGGTGATGAGCTGCGCGCCGTCGGGCGCGTACGTCAGCTTGACGACGATGCCCTCGTGGCCGGCGAGCGTCGCGACCAGCTCGCCGGTGCGCGCGTCCCAGAGCCGCGCGGTCTTGTCGAAGCTCGCGGTCGCGAGGCGCCCGCCGTCGGGTGAGAACTCGAGATCCGTGACCCCCCGCTCGTGGCCCTCGAGCGCGACGAGCAGCTCGCCGGCGCGCGCATCCCAGATCTGTCCGCTCGTTCCGCCGGGCGTGGCGACGCGCGCACCGTCGGGCGCGCGCGCGAGCGCGAGCAGCGTTCGCCCCTGCGAAGGAAGCGTCGCGAGCAGCGCGCCGGTGTCGGCGTCCCAGACCCGCGCGGTCTCGTCGGCGCTGCCGGTGACGACGCGCGCGCCGTCGGACGAGTACACCACCGAGTACAGGCCGCCCTCGTGCCCGCGCAGCGCGGCGACCAGCTCGCCCGAACGCGCGTCCCAGATCCTCGCGGTCCCGTCCCACGAGGCCGTGGCGACGCGCGCCCCGTCGGGCGCGAACGCGAGCGCCCAGATCGGCTCGTCGTGACCCGTGAGCGTGAGCGCCGGCCGAATGATCACGGCGTCCTCGGCGAGCACGTGCTCGAGCGCGTCGACGGCCTCCGGCGGCGCGGCGGTGAACTCGGGGGCGTAGCTCCCGACCGCCAGCACGCCCAGCGACAGCGCCTCTCCCTCGCGGTTCTCGGGGATCAGCATCTTCGCCCGCAGGCCGCGCTGCACGCTCAGCGAGCGCTGGTTCTCGAGCTCGCGCCGCTCGAGCTCCGCGAGCATCGCCTGGAGCTCGGCCTGGGCCGCCTCCGCAGCGCGCCACTGAAACACCGTGATGACGCCGAGCGTCGCGACCACGAGCAGACCCAGCGAGAGCCCGGTGACGACGCCCCGCGCTCGCGCCTGCCGCTCGCGCTGCTCGACGGCCTCGAGCATCACCCGCACCGACTCGAAGCGCTTGTTGCGATCGACCTCGAGCGCGCGCTCGAGCACGCGACGCAGCCAGGCGGGGACGCGGACGTCGGACGGCGCGGGCGCGCGCGCCCCCGCAGTCACGGCCTCGCGCAGCGCGGTGAACGAGGCGCCGGCGAACGGGCGCCGTCCGTACAGCGCCTCCCACAGCGTCACCGCCAGCGCGAACTCGTCGGTGCGCTCGTCGGCCGCGAGCCCGAGAAACTGCTCCGGGGCCATGTAGCTCGGCGTCCCCATGATCGCGCCCGCGGTCGTCAGCTCGATCGCCAGCGCGCTCGGCTCGCCGTCGCGCGCGTCGCCGCGGGCGCGCGCCGCCTCGACGCGCGCGAGCCCGAAGTCCATGACGCGCACGCGCCCGTCGTCGCCGACCATGATGTTCTCGGGCTTGATGTCGCGGTGCAGCAGGCCCTCGGCGTGGGCCGCCGCGATCCCCCGCGCCGCCTGCTTGATGACCGAGAGGACCTGTCGCCAGCGCGGGCGCTCCGCCGCGACCCAGGCGCCCAGCGTGCGCCCGTGGACGAGCTCCATCGACACCCACACCTGCCCGTCGTGCTCCCCGACGTCATAGACCGCGACGATGTTGGGGTGCGCGAGCTTGGCCAGCGCCAGCGCCTCGCGCTTGAGCCGGAGTCGCGCCGCGTCGCTGTCTTGCCCGCCGCGGATCAGCTTGACCGCGACCTCGCGCTCGAGCTTCGGATCGTGCGCGGCGTAGATCACCCCCATCCCGCCCGCGCCGAGCGGCCGCAAGACGCGGAGACGACCGATGTACGAGTCGCGCGGCAGCTCGCGCTCGAGCCCCGCGCCCGCGTCGCGCGGCGGGGAGATGGCGTCCCCGGGTGACGAGTCGACGGTGTCATCGAGCGGCCCGGCCACGCCGGGGGGCTCAGGCGTCGCGTCCGGAGCCGCGACGGCCGTGTCGTCGAGCGTGGGCGCGAGGGCTGCAGGAGGCGCCGCGCCGCCGCGCGCGAGCGTCTCGTCGAGATCGGGTGAGCGCGGCGCGGTCACGGCGAGCGGCGCGTCAGGAGACCCGCGCCGCGCGTACGCGGGGAGGGTCTCGTCGGACGAGCTCTCCGCGCGATGACCCGTGCCGAGGGCTCCTGCGCCGCGTCGCCGCTGCGCGTCGACGCGCGTCCGATCGGCGTCGCTCCCTTCCTCCACGCCGCACCAGTGTGTCACGGGACAGGAGCGCGTCGAGCCCTTCGCCGAGGCTCCGTCGCGCTCGCGGTGACGTGGGCGCCGCAGCCTCGGAGACGATCGCCGAGCTACGCGAGCCTCGCCTCGCGCCGTGACGAGCGAGCGTCGCGGCGGCGCGTCGCGGGCCCGCGTCGCGCGACGACCGCCGCGCGCGTTCGACCTGAATCATCGCGCAGGATTCTCGGAGCAGCCTCAGTCCGGTCGAGTACGCGCGCGCACGCGAACCTCGAGCGCGCGCGTCGACCCGCGGCCGCGCGCGTTCGCGCCCGTGGAGACCGTGAACGCGCGCCCGTGGACGCGAAACTTGATATTGCTATTCGCCCGTCACGGCGACCGTCGACGTCCACGCCAACGCTATGTCTCTCGCCCGCACGCTCCCCCTCATCACCGCGTTCATCGTGAGCTCCGCGTCGACCACGGCGCGCGCTGATCCTGCTCAAGAGATCCAGCGCAACGCCCAGGCCTGCATGGGGGGCATGTCGGCCGGCAAGGTCGAGGCGTACGTCAACTGCGTCGACGCCTACGAGCTCTCGCTGAAGCACAACGGCGCGGCGCACAAGACCACCGAGGCGATGAAGTCGCTGAAGGAGATGGCCGAGCGCGCGCTCCAGTCGGCGGGGATGGACCCCGCGGCGATCCTCGCCAAGGCGCGCGGCTCCTCGAGCGGCGCGGCGCCGCAGCCCGCGGCGCGTCCGGAGCAGTCGTGGGACGTCGGGCACAAGGTCTTCCTCGCGCGCGCGCCGGCGGGCCCGACCCGCAACAGCTACTGGCTGCAGGAGCGCGCGCGCCAGTACTTCGAACGCGCGGTCGCGTTCGAGGGCGCGAAGGACTCGGTGGCGAGCGAGTACCAGCGCCGCGGCGTCGCCTACCTGCTCTCGGCGGCCGGCCGCAGCGACGTCAACATCGACAGCTTCATCACGTCCGGGATCGAGTTCGCGACGGGCATCGGCGACGCGCAGGGCGCCCAGCGCCTGCGCTCGGGTGACCTCGCGGACATGCCCCGAAGTCAGGCCCACGCGCGGCCCGAGGACGGCGCGATCGGGCAGCAGTACCTCGCGTTCGTGCGCGCGCGCAAGGCTCGCGACAGCCGCGCGGAGGCGGTCGCCGCGGTCGAGCTGCTCTCGATCATCGGCGCGGACGAGGCCGCCCAGACGCCGCTCGCCGAGAAGCTCTACTGGGCCGCCGTCGCCGCCAAGGCGTTCGTCCACGCGGGCGAGCTCCAGGCCGCCGCGAAGGCGATCGGCGCGATCTCGCGGGAGCAGGCGATGGCCATGCCGCGCACGCCGGAGAACACCGTCGTGCTCGTCGAGTGGCTGCTGACCCGGAACTTCGTCGCGGGCGTCCTCGGCGAGATGACCGTCACGGACCGCCGCGCCGCGCTCGAGCTCCTCGGCGCGCTCGATCTCTCCGACCCCCTCGCCGCGCCGGTCGTCATCAGCCTCGGGCGCTCCGTGGTGCGGCTCGACGACAAGCGGGTGCAGACCTACGAGCGCTACCTCGAGAAGACGCTCGCCGGCGCCGTGGGGCTGCTCCCGCGCGAGCGCGTGCAGCTCCTGAGCCTGCGCGGGCTGCTGCTCGCTCGCCGCGCGAGCACCGACGCGCAGCGCGACAAGGCGGTCGCGCGGCTCGACGAGGCGCGCGCGTTCGTCCAGGCCAAGCGCGCCGGCTGGGACGCCGACACCCAGGCGGTGGTCGACATGACGATCTGGGGCATGCGCGCGACGGGCATGGCGCTGCTCGGGCGTACGCGCGATCAGGCGGAGGCCGAGTTTGAGCACGCGCGCGCGCAGGAGGCGTTCTCCGGGGACGCCGCGGCCGGCGGGATGCTGGCGCCCCTGACCTACGGGACCGCGGCCCAGCTGTTCGCGGCCAGCGGCGCGCCCGAGCGCGCGCGCGAGGCGTTGGAGGCGGCGCTGCGCCGGCTCCCGGTCGGCGTCGAGTTCGTGCTCAACAAGGGCAACGAGCGCGTCCGGCTCGCCGCGGCCTCGCAGCTGCGGACGCTGGCGGACGAGTTCGCGTCGCTGAGCTCCGCGATCCCTGATGGACCTGCGCTCGCGGCCAGGTACAGCGCGGGGACCAAGGGCCTCGTGCTCGAGCTGACGGCCGGCCAGGGCGCGCGCCTGCTGGGTCGCACCGACGGCGCGTCGACGAGCGCGCTCGCCGAGCTGCGCGCGGCCCAGGCCAAGCTCTCGCGCGCGATCTACAGCCCGGGCGCGACCGCGAGCGACGCGGCGATCGAGAGCGCCCGGCGCGAGCTCTCGAGCGCGCAGGACAAGGCCGCCGCCGCCGCGGGCGGCGGCGCGAGCTTCCGCGCCATGACGACCGGCGACATCGCGGCGGCGCTGCCCAAGGGCGGCGTCTTCGTCGACATCGTCCGTCACCGCGACGCGCGGCCCACGGGCGTCAGCTACTTCGACCGCCCCGAGCTCTACACCGCGATCGTCGTGCCCGCGAAGGGCGAGCCGCGCGCGATCGAGCTCGGGCCCGCGGGCGCGCTCGACGAGGCGATCGCCGAGCTGCGCGCCGCGCTGACGGATCCGACGCGCGCGCGCGAGGACATCGCGCAGCTGGCGAAGACGCGGATGCCAGCGCTGATGGAGGCGCTCGGCGGCGGGCCGGCGATCGTGAGCCCCGACGGGGAGTTCAACGCGCTGCCGCTGGCGGCGCTCGCGGCCAAGGGCGTCGGCGACGTCCGCTACGTCACGTCGGCGCGTGACCTCGAGGCCAGGCGGACCACCGGCGACAAGACCGCCCCGCTGCTCGTCGGCGGCGTCGACTTCGGCCCGACGCCATCCACGGGCGTTCTGCGCTTCTCGCCGCTGCCCGGCACCGGGCAGGAGGTCGACGCGATCGCGGAGCTCGTCGACGACCCCGCGCTGCTCAAGGCAGACGGGGCGACCCGCGACGCGCTCGTCGCCGCGAGAGCGCCGGCGGTGCTGCACGTGGCGACCCACGGCTTCTTCGTCCCGCGCGCGGCGATCGGCGTGCCCGCGGGCGACGCCGCGACGCCGGCGGCGCCTGACGATCGCGGCCTCGAGCTCGAGCTCGCGCCCGCGCCCGCGCAGGCGCCGACGCTCGGGATCCTGAGCGAGGCGGGGCCCATGCTGCGCTCGGGGCTCGCGGTCGCCGGGGCGAACGAGCGCACGGGCGAGCGCGCCGGCATCGTCACCGCGCTCGAGATCTCGACGATGGACCTGCAGGCCACCGACCTCGTGGTGCTCTCGGCCTGCGAGACCGGGCTCGGCGACAGCGAGCCGGGCGAGGGCGTGTTCGGCCTTCGACGCGCCCTCGGGCTCGCGGGCGCGAGCACGCAGGTGCTCTCGCTGTGGAAGGTCGACGACGCGGCGACCAAGGCGTTGATGACCGAGTTCTACAAGCGCCTCGACAAGGGCGACTCGTCGGCGAAGGCCCTGCGCGCGGCCCAGGCCAAGATCGCGGGCGAGGCCAAGTGGGCGCACCCGTACTACTGGGCGGCCTTCGTGCACGCGGGCGTCGACGCGCCGGTGACCCTGGAGGCGAGCAGCGCTGCGGCGGGCACCTCGACGTCGGGCTCGAGCGAAGAAGGAAGCGGCGCCCGCTCGCGCCTGCGCGTGCGCGACTACTGGAGGAACCCGCCCTCCGCGCCGCGCGCGGCCTTCGAGGGCGGCTACATCGGCGGGATCAACACCGGCGATCACCAGGGCGTCACCGCCGAGGACGCGGCCAGCTTCTACGTGCGGATCAACGCCGAGATCGCGCCGCGCTGGATCGCGGGGCTGGACTACGAGCGCTCGACCTTCACGCTCAAGGAGGGCGCCGGCGACAGCACGCTGATCGGCGGGCGCTTCGGGCTGCTCGTCGGCGTCGACGTCCTCGGGCTGCCGCGCACCTGGCCGTTTCGCCCGTCGCTCAACACCTGGGTCGCCGCCGGCCTCGGCTGGGGGAAGTACAACCCGCCGGAGGGGAGCACCACCCCGCTCGCCGACGACGGCCGCAAGTGGGGCATCGCCGCGATCTGGGGCGCCGACCTCAAGCTCCACATCCGCGTCACGGACCGCGCCGACATCCGCCTGGGCGGCGGGATCACGCGACCGTGGCTGGCGATCAGCGGAGACAATCCGATCGAGACCAAGGGGATCCTCCGCAACTGGCGATGGACCGCCGGCGGCGGCTTCGGTCTTAACTTCTGAACAGGAGACCACCAGTGAAGCGTGTTCAATTTGTTCAAACGCCGTCCACGGCGCGGCGCGAAGAAGCGTCGCGCCAGCCGTCGCGCCCGCGCGCGCGACGAGCTGGCGGGGCGCTGCTGTGCGCCGCCGCGATCACCCTGTCCCTGCTCCCCGCCTGCAAGCGGCGCGACGTCGGCGGGCCGATGGACTGCGACGCCGGCTTCCAGTACGACAGCCGCAATTTCTCGGGCGGCGTCTCCGTCACCAAGTTCAGCGCGCAATTCGAGAGCAGCCGCGAGGTCCTGCGCGAGGTCGACCAGATGGTCGAGCGCTACGCCCAGCGCTGGGGCAACCTCTGCCGCGAGTACAACGCGGGCGCGCTCGATAAGGACGAGTATCAGCGGCGCTCGCGGGAGCTGACCGAGAAGATGGAGCGCCTCGACGAGCTCTACCTCGTGCTCACCAACGCCCCCGACGCGGCGACCTACCAGCAGGCGCTCAAGCAGGCCTACGCGACCGCGGCCCCGGAGAAAGCCGTCGAGCTCGGGGTCGAGCTGCGCGTCGTCGCGATGCGACCCGGAGAGCAGGCGTTCACGGTGCTCCCCCAGGGCGCGAGCGCGCCGACCGACACGCGGATGCGCTTCGAGCTCACGCTCGCCGCCGACGCGCACGTGTACCTCTATCAGGTGACCGCCAAGGGCGAGGTGAGCCCGCTGTTCCCCGACGCGCGCATCGGCGTGAGCAACCCGGTGCGCGCCGGCGCGACGCTCTCGCTGCCGCCCGCGCCCTCGTCCTTCCGCCTCAACGCGGAGGACATCGGCGCGGAGGAGGTCCACGTCGTCGTCTCGCGCGCCGCGATCCCGACGCTCGGCGCCGCGATCGCCTCGCTCGCCGGCGATCCCAAGGCGGTCACGAGCGCGCAGCTCGACTGCGCCTCGCGGGGCCTCGAGCTCGACGTCGGGAGCTGCCCCGAGTCCCGCGGGCTCGTGCTCGAGCCAGCCGGCGACGCGGGCGTCACGAACGCGCAGGCGCCCTCGCTCTCGGCGATCAACGCCGCCGGCGACGACGGGCTCCACATCGTCTACCGCTTCGAACACACGGCGTCGTAGCGCGCGACACCCCGCGCGCGGCGGCGCGTCGCCGGCGTTCGCGGGCCGCTCCGCGTCGCCGGCGTTCGCGAGCCGCTCCGCGTCGCGTGGTCACGCGCCCGCGCTCCTCGGGCGTCGTCCCGCGCGCTCGATCTCGACCTGTCCCCTTGTATACGTTGATGAGCCCGCGCCGACTCGACGGGACGCGCGTCGCCGTCGGCGCGACCGTCGGCGTGACCGTCGGCGTGAAGCTCGGGGACGCGCCCGCCCGGAGCGCGGAGGGCGATGTACGGCGCGTCTGGCTCGTGCGCCTCGTCAGGCGGCGCGGCGCGGCGCGGGCGAAGCCGACCTCGTCGGTCATCGCGGCGGCGGCATGTCTCGCACAATCGAAACACTGACCTCCGAGACGAGTCGAGTGAGAACGCGAAACGAGGCCGGATAGCCCGACGGTGCACGTGCGACCGCTACGAGTCGGGACAGCTATTACGGCAATTCTTCCGATCAGGTGTACAGATCACAACGTCGTATTCACTCGGCAGGCCGCCGGCGATCAGAGAAAGACGATCGACGGGAATCTCGCGATCACCGCAGACGATGATCCCGCTCGCCCGAGGGGTGCGGGGACTCGTCGACAGCTTCGCGGCGACCACGCCGCCGAGCGCAGCATCGATGGTATCGGTGCGCCAGGTTTCGAGCACCTCGGCCCCGTGTGCGAGACTCACGTTGAAATCCCCGTCGCCGGGTGCAATCGATACTCGCGCGGTCGCGTCCTGCGGTGGCGGGAGCTCAGCTGGCTTGCTCGAACAGGACGACAGGTCCAGCAGGAGCACGAAAGTGACAGCAGCGGCCAGTCGGCTGTTCGCGAATGAAAGCTGGAGAGTCATGATCGTGGCGTCGGTGTGTAGAGGCTCGGCCGGCCGACTTCAACGCTGTCGTCGGTCTTGGGATTATGCCTGACGCGTGTAGCCGTGCCCCCGCGACTCCCCTGCCCTCGTGCTTTCTGCCTCGCTCGACCGGCCGACCTCGACGCTGTCGTCGGGTCTTGGGATGATGCTTGACTCGTGTAGCCGTGCCCCCGCGCCCCCCGTCGCCCTCGTGCTCCTCGAACGAATGTCCAAGGAGACAGGCGACCCAACCTAGTTCGATGAGTGGACGTGGAGCTTCGCTCGGCGAGTTCACAACGCCGCAGGCCGCGGCGAGCAACGCGAACGCACCGCCCATGATGACGCCGCGTCGCGTTCGCGCTCGGGGACGCACAAGCTGTCTTGGCGCGCGGCGCCTGGGACGCTCAACTACTGCGTCCCGAGCTGCGATCCCTGGAGGGTCCGGCGTTCCGGCGCGACCCGGCGCGTACTCGCCGAACCACGAAAAAGCCCGATCTCGCGGCTGGAATAGACGGATACGGCGTGCTGCCGGAAGTGGCCGCGAGACCAGGTCGCCAGGATCCCTTGGGCTTCGTCTGGGCGGCCCGAGCAGGCCGCGTACACGACGCCACCACGTACCCGCCCACGCGTCGTCCTTGATTAACGCAGGCGCCCTCCTCGACTCCTGAGTCGCCTCTCGCGTCGATACGGATGCGCAGCCACCGGCGGCGCAGGCCAGGTCGCCACTTCTTGGAGGAAACCGACGCACGACCTGCGCTGGAAACCGACACGCGCGGGGTCATACTCATGGATGGGTAGCTCGCGCACTGCTGGCCTCGCGCTCTTGTTCGTCCTCGCCTGCGGCCCCGTTGAGGAGGGCGGCGGCGAGACCAACGCCGCGACCTCCACGACGGATCCTTCGACCACGAGCTCGCCGACGAGCGCCGGCCCCTCGTCCGGTTCGACCACGACCGGGTCGGGGTCTTCGGACGCCTCCTCGCCCACGGGCGGCGAGACGGGCGCCTCCGCGTCGACGACGACCGTGACGGCCACGACGAGCGGCGCGCTCACGTCGACCACCGACGCGCTCACGACCACGGACGCGAGCACCACGACGACGACGCAGGGCGGCGGCGGCGAGTGCGTGCAGACCGAGTGCAAGGGCAAGCTGTACGCCTGCGGCGACTGCCAGGATAACGACGACGACGGCCTCGTCGATCAGGCGGACCCCGAGTGCATCGGCCCCTGTGACGACGACGAGAGCAGCTTCGCCACCGGGCTGCCGGGCGACAACATGGACGCCTGCAAACAGGACTGCTTCTTCGACGGCAACAGCGGCGCCGGCGACGACAAGTGCGAGTGGAACCTGAAGTGTGACCCGGAGAACCCGGGCGGCGACGACTGCCCCTACGACCCCGACTTCAGCAACTGCCCCGAGATGCAGAACGAGCAGTGCGTGATGAACTGCCAGGTCCCCAACGGCTGCGACTGCTTCGGCTGCTGCAGCGTCGAGAGCGACGGGATGACCTACGACATCTACTTGGGTGATCCAGACTGCTCGCTCGCCATGATCGAGCAGTGCCAGCCGTGCACGAAGAACGACGACTGCGACGACGACTGCGTCCCCGAGCTGTGTGAGCTGTGCTTCGGGCAAGACCCCGACGACCTGCCGCCCGAGTGCGACGGGGCCGAGTGTGACGAGGGCAAGCAGTCGTGCACCGTCGACAACGAGGGCGTCGACGACTGCCCCGAGGGCTACTTCTGCTTCGTCGGCTGCTGCGAGGTGATCATCGAGTAGCCGCTCGTCGCGACGGCGCTACCGCGCCACGAACACGCCGCGCAGGTCCTCCGTGCGCGAGATCGCCGAGTCCTTCTTGATGGACTTCGCGCGGAACTGGTAATACATGCCCGGGATCAACGCGGGCCCCCCGTACTCGACCTCGACCGTCGCGCTCCCCGAGACGCCTGGAACGTTCAGGTCATCCCAGACCAGCTCGCCGAGCGCGTTGTAGACGACCAGCTCGTAGCCGTCCTCGCTCGAGTCGTCCGCCCACACGAGCGTGGGCGCGCCGGAGACCTCCTCGGGCGCGTCGGCCCCGGGGCTGACGACCGCGAGCGCCTCCGTGACCTTGAAGTTCTCGTCGACCTCGACCGCGCCGCCGCGGCCGAGCGTGACCTCCTGGATCTGCGTCCCGGAGATGTTCGTGTCTGGATCGCGCACGAGGTCGTCGTTCTCGAACGCCGCGAGCACCTTGAACGTGCCCTCGGGGACACCTTCGAAGCGGAACGCGCCGGACACGTCGGGCGCGAGCCCGGGATCGGGAACGCGCAGGCCGAAGGGCACCGGGCCGAGCTCGAACACCTCGTTGAACACGCTGCTCGGGACCAGGACCACGCTCGTCACGCTCCCGCCCGGCGCGTTGACGATGTTGGCGGAGCCCGCGACCGTCCCGAGGTGCTGATCCCCCTCGGCGACGTCGAGCAGGTCGACGCCGGTGAGCGTCTCCGCGCCGATCGAGACCGACGCGGTCTCGAGCTCGAGTCCCCGGCGGTAGCCCTTCACGGTCACCGCGCCAGGCTGGACGTTGAAGATCACGTAGTCGCCCGAGAGGTCCGCGACGCCGTAGGGCGCGGGCTGCTCGCCGCCCTCCGCGACCACGAGCGTGCCGCCCGGGAAGCGCCCGCCGACGTTCCCGAAGATCGTCCCGCCGCCCTGCTTCGCGGCCGGCAGCGGGATCAGGGCGACCGACGTCGTCGGGTTGTCGATGACGTTGAGCTCCGCGTCGAACTCACGACCGTCGACGACGTAGACGCCGCTCTCGACGATCGCGTCGTCGGTGTTGATCGGCAGCGCCGGGCGCACGCCGTAGGGGAACGGCTGATAATCGGCGGCGAAGGCCTGGAGCGTGTAGATCGCGTCGCCGAGGAGCTCGCCGTCCTCCTTGCGGAACGCGGAGACGAGCAGCTCATAGTGGCCCGTCGCGTCCGTGACCGCGACGTCGCTCGAGGGCGCGCTCGCCTGATCGAGCGCCGTGACGTAGGCGTCGGGGACCGGCAGCCCGTTGAGCGCGTCGAAGATCTGCCCGCGGACGATCACCGGCGGGCCGCAGACGAAGGTGTCCGCGCCGGCGACGGGATCGCAGGTGAGCCCGTCCGCGCACACGCGCGCCTCTGGATCCTCGGGATCCGCCAGATAGTCACACTCTCCGCCCTGACCGACCGTGCCGCCGCCGCCGCTGGTGCAGGCGTTGAGGGAGAGCGCCGCGCCGAGCGCGATGCCGAGCGAGGCCCCGAGGATCAAGAAGTGTCCGCGCATGTACCGTTTGGACGCCCCTGCGGGATGAAGATCCAATCGCGGCGCTGGGGTCTCGCGCCGCGGACTCGGGGGACGAGCCCCCCAACGCGCGCGACCTCGAATCCATGACTCTTTGAACATGTCTCTACTCCAGCCGTGGCGCCTCGTCGACCCGGGTCCTGCTCGACGCCAGGGCGTCTCACAGCCAGCGCGAGCCCGTGGACCGCCGAGCCGGCGTCACGCGAATCAGCCCGCGTGAACCTGCGCGCTCTCGACGGCGCGCGACGGCCGTCGCGCGACGCTCGTCTCCGGGCGCCGCGCCCTCGAGCGCCATGACGTCGCGGCTCATCTCGGCGGCCGCGCTGGCGATCATGTCGCTGTTCTGGTCGCGCGATCCGGGCCGCCGAGGAGCGAGCGCCGGTATCGCCTCAGCTCGGCGTCCGCCCGGTCGCGCGGTCGAGCAGCGCGATCGTCTCGGCGTACAGCAGCTTGGCCTCCGGCACCGTCGGCGCGATCACGGTGCAGCCGAGCTTGCCGAACTCGCTCAGGCAGCCGAGCAGGTGGAACACGACGCCGGTCTCGTCCGAGCGGAAGTGGAAGCCGTGCACCACGAGCAGGTCCATGAGATCAAACGGCAGGATCCCGCGGTACTCGGGCTGCGCGAGCGTGTCGGTCGCGAAGTAGCAGCGCTCGCGCCCCTGGGCCGTGAAGAACAGGCCTGAGCGCTCGTCGTACCGCCCGTCGGTGATGAACTTCAGCGTGTTGAAGGGGTGCGTCGTGCCGCCCTGCCGCAGGTTGATCTCGACCGCGTACAGCTCGTACTCCGGCGCCTCGTCGGGGTCGCGCGGGCGCTTCGCCGCGGCCGCGCGCTCGGCCTCCGGGCGCGGGACCGCGAGGAAGTCGATCGCCGCCCGACCGATCGCGCCGCGACGCGCCAGCGCGCGCCCGGCCTTCAGCGCCTCGCGCTGGATCGCCAGGCGATAGCGCCGGTCCGCGGGGAAGCTCGCGCCCATGAACACCTGGCCGCCGGGTCCGCCGAGCACCTGATCGTGGGTCGAGACGGCCTGGACCTCGCGCGCCGGGTTGATCCGCAGCTGCACGCTGGGCGAGCGCTTCTCGAGCGCGCCGGCGTCGTCCGGCGCGTCGAGCCACTGCTCGCACACGCCGCCCATCGCTTCGAATTGCGCCTGGTACTCAGGCCAGGTGAGACCGCGCGCCTCGAAGCGCAGCCGCGGGAGCGCCTCTCGCAGCGCCCGCGCGCGCGCGGCCGGGCTGGCCTCGCCGGGCGCCACGGACGCGAGCGCCGGATCCCCGCGCAGCTCGAGGATCGCGTTGCCCTCGCCGGAGAAGCTGTCGTCGAGCTTGACGACCGCGCGCCGCATCGCCGGGCGCTCGCGCCACAGCTCCTCGAGCGCGTCGACGAGGTCGCCCGTGTCGCGCAGGCCCTCGCGCCCCGGCGCGGGCCGCAGCCCCGCCTCCTTGAAGATCTGCCGCGAGCCCGTCTTGCTCCCGAGGGACGCGAGGTCGGGGTCGCAGGCGTTGATCGGGATCCCCAGCTTGACCGCGAGCGAGCGCTCGAGCGGCGAGCAGTTGAAGACGACCATGTGCGCCATGTCGCCGGTCTGGATCCGCTCCTTGATCCGCTGGATCAGGCGCGGGCGCTCGAGGATCTTCGAGGTCAGCGGGCGCGTCGACGCGTCGTCACAGTCGAGCAGCAGCAGGCGCCGACGCGCGTGCTCGGAGGGCACCCCGCGCATCTGGTGCAGGTAGTAGTCGATGATCAGCGGGTTGAGCCGCTTCGAGGTCACGTAGACGACGTTGAGCCGCGGGTGCCGCAGCAGCATCAGGTTGAACAGCGAGCGCTCCTCGTAGTGCGCGACGCCAGGGATCTTGGCGAGCTCGCGCGGGTCGAAGCTCTGCGAGGGGATCACGACCGCGGTGTACGGCTGCGCCGGATCTCGACTGAAGCGCAGGAAGCTCGCGCGCAGCTGCTCCTGCAGCTCATGGAAGCGGCGGATCTCCGCGTCGGAGCCCGGCGGCGGTATCGGGGCCATCGACATCGCCGGCATTGTACGGAGCGAGCGCGCGGCCTCGCAATCGTGGAGTCCGCCGACGTCCTCTCCCCCTGGCTTCCTCCCTCGACCTCCTCCCTCGACCTCCTCCCTCGACCTCCTCCCTCGACCTCCTCCCTCGACCTCCTCCCTCGACCTCCTCCTTCTTGACCTCCTCCCGTGACCTCCGCGCCCTCCCCGTGACCTCCGCGCTTGACCTCCGCTTGACGGTCGCTCCCTTTACGGATCGCGCGGCGTCCCCCACACTCCGCCGCGATGCTCGCGCGCCGCTCCTCCGCCCGCTCCTCCGCACGCTCCTCCGCACGCTCCTCCGCACGCTCCTCCGCACGCTCTTCCGCACGCTCTTCCGCACGCTCTTCCCCACGCTCCTCCCCACGCTCCTCGTGCGCCGCCCTCGCGGCGCTCGTGCCCCTCGCGCTCGCCTGCGGCTGCGCGGCCACGCGACACGTCGACACCCAGCCGGCGGGCGCGGGGCCCAACAAGATGCTCGACTCGGTCGCGGTCGGGAAGAGCCGCTGCGAGGATCCCGGGAAGGCTAACTTCGCGCCGTTCGTCGTCGAGTGGGACGCGACCGACCTCTCGACCTTCGAGGCCAAGGCGGCGCGCGACCTCGTGTTCGTCCGCTACGAGGACTGCGCGATCGAGCTGATGTACAGCTGCGCCGACAACGGGATCCCGGGCGCCTACGGGCGCTACGAGCCGCCGACCTTCACCAGCGGCGCGGTCGAGAGCTTCGAGATGAAGAACGAGGACGAGCTGTACGCCAAGCTCCCGCTCGGCGCGCTGTCCCTGGCCGGCAACGTGCAGATCGGCGAGACGCTCGAGCTGCGCTACTACGTCAGCGGCGCGGTCAACAGCACCCGCAGCTACGTCGCGCGCTCGGCCATCGCCGACAACCGCCGCTGCGAGGGCGCGACGCACTTCGTCTCGGCCTATAACCTCGGCGCCTTCGCGCTCGAGGCGTACAAGAACCGCGCGGCGGGGGTCGAGGCCGGCAGCGCGCTCGCGGGCGGCGGCGCGCGGACGAAGAGCGAGAGCGAGAACGTCAAGCAGGGGGGCTCGCTCGCGGACTGCGAGACGCAGTCGCAGCGACGCTGTCGCGTGCCGATCCGGCTCGTGCTCCAGCGCATCGACGACGCCGGCGAGCCCGGCGACGAGCAGACCCCGAGCGCGCCGTCGGCCGAGCAGGCGATCGCGGCGGTCGAGAGCAGCCCGCAGCACCGCGCGCTCAAGCTGCGGCTGAGCGCGCGCAAGAAGGAGCTCGAGGGCGACGGTCCGGGCTGCCTCGACGACCTCACGCGCGCCGACTCGCTGCACCCGCAGGGGCGCGCCTCGTACCTCGAGACGCAGGCCTTCTGCACGATGCGCGCGGGCGACTGCGACGGCGGCCGCGCGCTGCTCCGCGAGCACCTCGCGAGCCGCGACGTCCAGCGCCACATGACCGACGAGCAGCTCGATCACAAGGTCGGCGAGGCGGCGAGCGCTCGCTGCCCGCTCGACGCGCTCGCGCGACCGGCCGACAAGATCGAGCGCCTGCAGGCGCTCGTGCGCGAGGGCCGAAACCGCGATCGACCCACGGTCTGCGTCGACGCGGCGACGCGCGGCGCCGCGCTCGCCGAGTCGACGCCGAACGACGGGCAGACGCGGCGGCTGCACTCCGACGCGCGCCTCGTGGTCAAGCGCGCCGCGCAGTGCCTCGTGGCGCTCGGGCGCTGCGACGAGGCCCGGTCCTGGTGGCTGCGCCACGAGCAGCTGCGCTTCGCCGGGAGCAAGCGCGACCGCGACGAGATCGACGCGCAGGCGAACGCGGAGTTCGACCGGGTCAACAACCGCAGCTGCGGCTCGTGACGCCGGGTCGCACGAAACCGCACAGCGCCATCCTTGCGCCCCGCGCCCGGGTCCGCAGGGATATGGTTCGGTGACCATGACGCCATCGCTGCTCGAGCTCGTCCTCGCGTCCGCGCTGCTCGGCCCCGCGCCGGTCACGAGCGACGCCGCCGCGACGAGCGACGCGGCGGCCCCGTCGCCCGCCGGCCCCCGCGACGCGCCGCTGACCGATCCGCTCGCCGACGGTCCGCCGACCGGCGCCGCGATCGACGCGAACTCCACGACAGGTACAAGCGGACAGGTCATATTACAGGACCCCTTCGACCGCCCGGCGGTCGCGCCCGACGCTCAGCCGACGCCCGAGTCCAGCTCGAGCGCCGGCGTGACCGTGGCGATCCCGTACGACGCGCCCGTGCCGGCGCGGGGGCACCGGTACCCCGTCGAGCTGGCCCCGAACGTGCGGCGCGAGCCGGTCGCCGAGCGCCCCAAGCGACCGGCGTGGGGCGGCTTCGGCTTCTTCGCCCCGGGCGCGCTGATCGGCGACTGGGGTGACTTCGCCGCCGGCTTCTCCCACCCCGTCGCGCCCGAGCCGACCGCGAGCCCGGCCCCGGTCGCGGTGACGATCGGCGGCGGCGGACGAGCGTTGATCGCGGGACGCTACCTGCTCGGCGGCAAGGGCTTCGGGCTGTTCGTCCCGACGATGGCGGCCGACTGGGGGAGCGCCGCGGTCACGGGCGGCGGCGGCGGCTTCGACCTCGGCGTCGCGATCGTCAACCGACGCCGCTGGCTCGTGTTCCCCTTCGCCGGCGTCGGCGGGCTCGGCTACACGCTCGACGTCCGCAACAACACGAACGCGCCGCTCGTGTTCGGCGGCGCCCCGGTCGCGACGTCGCCGGGCGCCCCCGCGACGATCGACGGCGGCGCCGAGGCGAGCTTCGGCGCCGGCTTCGCGACCTTCGAGCTCGGCCTCGGCTTCGAGCGCCTGATGTACGGGCGCCAGCAAGGCGGCGGGCTGATCAACGGCGGCGAGCTGGGGCTCTTGATGTCGCTCGGCGACAGCGTCTGGCGCGACGCCGCCGACGTCCCGGTCGTCGGCGCGGCGCCTGCCCGCATGCTCGCGCTGTACCTGCGGCTCAACATCGGCGGCGGCGGCTTCCTCTGGCGCGACGCGCCCGCGAGCTGAGCGCAGCCGGGCGCCCGCGCGCGACGTCCCCCGCGCTCATTCGCGACGCGCTCGCCGCCCGGGCGCCGTGAAATACGGACCCGCGCGCCCGCGTTTCAGGTCCGCGGCAGGCGGCCCAGGCGGCGCCGGGCCGCGCCCGACAGCCGAGCCCGGCCCGCCGACCGATTTCGAAGCGTCGGCGCGGGCGGGTACACTGCCGGAGAACCACGGCCCAGCAGCGCGCGTTCACGCGCGCGCCCGCGCGCCGGAGCGCGTCCTCGCGACGTGCTCGTTGGGACATCTAAAAATCGCCGCGCGCGCTCGGTCGCGGACGCGGCGCGCTCGCCTGGATCGAGGAGGATCCGACGTGTCATCACTACACCTCGCGCGCCTGCGGTCGCGCGCTCGCATCGTCGCCGCGGCGACCGGCGCGCTGCTGCTCGCGTGCGCGCCCAAGCAGCCCCCGACGCCGCCCGAGCCCGCGCCGCACGGCGTGACCACGACTGACGACCCCGCGGCGAACAACATGTCTGAAGAGACTGGCGACGCCGACGCCGCGAGCGTCGCGGCCGCGGGCGAGCCGGGCGACGATGAAGCCGCTGGCGACGACCACGTCGCGAGCGAAGTCGCGAGTAGTGACGCGGGCGACACGGAGCTCGCCGCCGCGCCCGACGGGCCGCGCGCGCACTGCCCCGCGATGGGCGACACGCGCTTCGTCTACGCCTTCGGCAGCTCGACGATGGCCAGCCTGCTCGGCCCCATGCTCAAGCAGACGTTCCAGAGGCGCTGGGGCGACGTGCAGTTCCGCAAGTGGGGCAAGGCCTCGAGCGGCATGGCGCGGCCCGACTTCCACGACTGGATCAAGGAGATCCCGGGGCTCAACGAGGACTACGACCCCGACGTCTACATCGTCAACCTCGGCACCAACGACGCGCAGCCGCTGTGGGACGCGGAGGACAAGTGGATCCACGCGACCACGCCCGAGTGGAAGCGGCGCTACGGCGAGCGCGTCGACGCGATCCTCGAGCTGATGGCCGGCGAGGATCACCGACGCCTGATCGTCTGGGTCGGCCCGACCGCGTTCCCCAGCAAGAACTCCCGACAGATCGGGCCGATGGTCAACGAGGTGCTCAAGGAGCGCATCGAGGCCTTCGAGGGCGACGCGTTCTACGTCGACGCGTTCACGACGACGAGCCCGAAGCGCGGGCAGTACATCAAGACGGTCACGCTCGGCGGCAAGTCGTACCCCGCGTACGGGGACGACGGCGTTCACCTGACCAACGACGCCGTCAAGGCGCTGCTGTTCAGGCCGCTGATGAAGATCGTCGCGCCCTGCCTCGATCCCGTCGAGCGCTGAACGCTCACGAGGACTCGCCGGCCGCGTCCGGCTCGCGCGCGTCGCGACGACCCCCGAGGCTCTCGAGCCGCCCCGCGCGCTTGGCCGCGCGCCACTCCTCGAAGGTCACGCCGCTGCGGCGCTTGGACGAGGGCTCGCGCCGCGAGCCGCTCGGCACGCCAGCGGCGTCCAGGGGCTCTGACCGTCGCCGCGCCGCCTCCATCGCCGCGCTCTTCACCGCGCCGCTCTTCACCGCGCCGCTCTGCACCGCGCCGCTCTGCACCGCGCCGCTCCGCGCCGCGCCGCTCTGCGCCGCGCCGCTCCTCGCCGCGCCGCTCTTCACCGCGCCGCTCCTCGCCGCGCCGCTCTTCACCGCGCCGCTCTGCACCGCGCCGCTCCTCGCCGCGGAGCTCTGGCGCGTCGGCAGCGGTCGTGGTGCGTCGACCTCGGGGCGCGGCTCGCCGGGACGAAAGAGCTCGACCTTGCCCGTGCGCTCGAGGCTGTTGCGGGCCGGCGCCTCGCCGCCGACGCGCCGGATCTCGACCTTGCCTGTGCGCTCGAGCGCGCTCGGCTCGCTGGTGCCGCCGGCCGGCGAGCGCAGGATGTCGACCGGCCCGGTGCGCTCGAGCTCGCCAGAGCTGACCTGCTGGAACGGCCCGGTGCCGACGCGCCGCTCCATCGACCCGGTCCGCGGGATCCTGCGCGTGTCGGAGCGGGTGATCGCGCCGGTCCGGCGCCGCGAGTCCTCGGGGCGCCCGCCCGGCCATTCGAACGTCCCGGTGCGCTTGGGCCACTCGAAGCCCGCGGCGCGACGCGGCGCCTCCTCGGTCTCCTCGCTGACCGCCGCGGTCGCGCGCGTCTCGCTCGCCGGCTCCGCCGTCTCGATCAGTATGGGCTCCGACGCCTGCCGCAGCGCGCGGACGAAGGAGCGGCGGAACACGTGCCGGATCACGCTGAGCACGATCAGCGGGGCGAACAGCGCGGTCGGGAAGCGCAGGAAGTTCATCACCTCCATGAAGCGCTTCACGACGCGCTTGTCGTAGGCGACGAGCTCGTGGACCTGCGCGACGTACCACTGCAGCAGCCGCAGGCCCGGGTAGCGCCAGCCCGTCGCCTTGGGCGAGCGAAAGTCCTCGCAGCTGGCGAGCAGCCAGGGGACGATCACGATGGGCAAGAGGCGCCGCTGCAGCCGCTTGGTCTGCCCAGGGTCGCGCATGGACTTGCCGCGACGCGCGAGCCGCTGCAGCGTGCGCGCGAGCAGGTCGGCCTCGAGCGAGCAGACCGTCATGCCCTGGCCGTACATCGGGTTGAAGCTGACCACGCCGTCGCCGACGACCATGTAGCCGTCGGGCCAGCGGCGCATCCGCTCGTAGTGACGCCAGAGGTTCGACGGGAACTGGTGCGTGTGGATCGTCGGCGACGGCCTCGCGTCCCCGAGCAGCTCGGCGAACTCGGGCCGCTCGAGGCTCTCGGCGAACTTCATGAAGCCGGCGTAGCGGCGCGAGGGGTAGTCCTTGCCCGAGCCGCTGAGCGTGACCATGAGCCCGCGGCTGCTCAGCGGGTACATGATCCCGAGCCGCGAGGTCTCGGGCGCGCGCGGGAACACGGCCAGCGGGATCTGGTCTTTGCGGAAGTTCGGGCCGATCCGGTAGATGCACGAGGCGTAGCCGACGTTGACCTTGATCTCCGACTCGCTCGGCTTGCCGAAGCCGCACTTCTTGAGCCACTTGGGCGCCCGCGTGCCGCGCCCGGCGGCGTCGATGACGACGTCGGCGTCGAAGCGCTCCTTGGTCTTCGTCCGCCGGCTCGTCGCGAACACGCCGACGACCCGCGCGCCCGAGTCGTCGAGGCACAGCCCGACGGCCTCGTGCGAGTCGAGGAGCTCGACGTTGTGGATCGACTTGACCTTCTTGCGCAGCTTGAACTCGAACTCGATGCGGTTGAGCACGTAGAGGTCGAAGCCGACGTCGACGCGCGCCTTCCACACGCCGTAGTGCCACCACCGCAGGCCCCGCGTGACGTTGACCGGGAAGGCGCCCCAGGTCTCCATCTTGCCCGCGAGCCCCGGGAACAGCCCCTGGATGATGTCGGCGCCGCGCCGCAGCAGCAGGTGCGTGTGCTTGCCCTGCGGCACGCCCTTGCGCTTCATGGCGCGGGACTGCAGCCGATCCTTCTCGAGCACGATGACGTTTTCGAAGTGCTCCGAGAGCACCCGCGCCGCGAGCAGCCCCGAGACGCTCCCGCCGATCACGACGGCGCGCTTGCCCATGCTCGTTCGGCGATTTTTCACGCGCACATCCTCTGACGCCCCGATCGCGGCGCAGCGCCCGAACGCCGGCCGTCTCGTGCCCGGCGCCCGTGCCCCTTATTAAGCCGCGCCTCCCCCACAGGCGTCACGCTCGCGCTGTTCACTGAGGCTTCCTCGCGCGCGTTTGAGCGCCGAGCGCGTGATACTACCCGGCCGATGCGCGAAATCGCAAGGCGTCGACTGCTCGGCTGCATGGCGCGCGGACCGGCGCCGGGGCCCGCTCCTCCACCGCCGATCTAGCATCCAGCCGCGGCGCCGCAGCGGCCGACCACAGGCCCGCGCGCCGGTTTGTCCGCGCCCGCTAGGCGAGCGACGACAACCACTCGGGGTAGCGCTCCTCGGCGATCAACTCGGCGACGGCGCGACGCGGACGCGTGACCGCGAAGCGCCCGCGCGAGACCAGCACCTCGGGCGCGATCGGGCGAGTGTTGTAGGTCGAGGCCATCGTCATCGCGTACGCGCCGCAGCCGAGCACGGCGAGGACGTCACCGACTGCGGGCCACGGGATCGGGCGATCGCGGGCGAAGAAGTCGCCGCACTCGCAGACGGGACCCACGATGTCGGCGCGCACGAGCGGGACGTCGCCGGGCACGACCGCCGGCACGATCGTGTGATGCGCGCTGTACAGCGCCGGGCGCACGAGGTCGTTCATGGCCCCGTCGACGATCACGAAGGCGCGCTCGTCGTTGCGCTTGTGGCCGATGACGCGGGTCACGAGCACGCCGCCGTTGCCGACGAGGAAGCGCCCCGGCTCGAGCACGAGCTCCATGCCGAGGTCCGCAGTCGCGTCGACGAGCTGACGGCCGAAGCTGGCGACGTCCACAACCTCGTCGCCAGGCGCGTAGGGGATCCCGAGGCCGCCGCCGAGGTCGAGGTAGTCGAGCGAGATGTTGGCGCGCGCGAGCGAGTCGATCACCGGCCGCAGGCGCGCGAGGCTGTCGAGGAACGGCTGCGCGTCCATGATCTGCGAGCCGATGTGACAGGTCAGCCCGACGAGCCGCAGGCCCTCGGTGCGCGCGACCTGCAGCGCCAGCTCGAGCGCGCCCTGCATCGGGATGCCGAACTTCGTCTTGCGCAGCCCGGTCGCCAGGTACGGGTGGGTCTTGGGGTCGATGTCGGGGTTGAGCCGCAGCGCGACCGGGGCGACCACGCCGAGCGCCCGCGCCCGCGCGGCGAGCTGCGCGAGCTCGCCCGCAGACTCGACGTGCACGCCGCGAACGCCTGCGCCGAGCGCCGCGTCGAGCTCCTCGGGTCGCTTGCCGACGCCGCTGTAGACGATCCGCGAGCCGGGGATGCCGGCCGCGAGCGCGCGCTCGAGCTCGCCGCCCGAGACGATGTCCGCGCCCGCGCCGAGCTGCCCGAGCAAGCGCAGGATCGGCTGCGCGCTGTTGGCCTTGATCGCGTAACAGATCAGCGTGGGTCGCCCGGCGAAGGCCGCCTTGAGCGCCTGCAGCTGCCCGGCGATGTGCGACGCGCTGTAGACGTAGGCGGGCGTGCCGACGGCCTCGACGATCGCGCGCAGCGGCACGCCGTCGATCGCCAGCTCGCGCGCGTCCCCCCGCGCCTGCAGCTCGAGGCCGAAGCGCTTCGGCGTCGCCGCGATCGCGAGGTGGTCCGGGGTCACGTCCTGCGCGGACGCGGTGCTGCTCTCCAAGCCCTGCGAGGACACGAGCCGGGGTTACACGCGGCCCTGTGACCTGTCAATTGAGCTCGCCAGAGCGAGCCTCGCGCTCGCGTGCGCTCGGAGGACACGCCTGGCCGCTACAGCAGGTGACCGGAGCGGTCGCGCTTGGTCGAGAGGTAGCGGGCGTTCTCGGCGCGCGGCGGCGTCACGATCGGCTCGCGCCGCGCGACGGCGACGCCGCCGTTCTGCAGACCCTCGACCTTGAGCAGGTTGTTGGTGTGCAGCACGACGGAGCGCACCTCCATCGCCTGCAGCATCGCCGCGGCCACGCTGTAGTCGCGCATGTCGTCGTCGAAGCCGAGGTGACGGTTGGCGTCGACCGTGTCGAGCCCGGCCTCCTGCAGCGCGTAGGCGCGGATCTTGTTGGCGATGCCGATCCCGCGCCCCTCCTGCCGCATGTACAGGATGACCCCGCGGGCGCTGCCGGCGACCCGCGAGAGCGCGAGCTCGAGCTGGGCGCGACAGTCGCAGCGGTAGGAGCCGAACACGTCGCCGGTCAGGCACTCGGAGTGCACGCGCGTGTCGAGCTCCTCGGCCCCGCGGACGTCGCCGCGGATCAGCGCCACGTCGTCCAGCGGACGCCCTGCGCTGTCGCAGAACGACAAGATCTCGAACTCGCCGTGGCGGCTGGGGAGCTTGGCGCGGGCGAGGACGCGGACTTCAGCGCGCGACAAGGGGAAGCGGAGGGCGATGGCGTGGGGGACGGGCATGATGCGCGGGTCGGCTGCGGCTTAGCTGTCTCTTGGGACTATCCGAAACCTACACCGCGTGTGCCGGTTTCAGAAGCCCCGGGTGGAGTCGACGATGCTCTGATAGAGCCGGTTCGACGAGCGAATTCCCTCTTCCATGCCGTCGACCACCAAATTGAGCAGCTGGTCTTGATCGAGGCGTAGCACGTCGTAGTAGCTGTGGCGATCGATCGCGTGGACGATGGAGGGCCAGTAGCTCTCGGATACGAGCAGCGCGTTCATCGCCAGGCGCGCCACCCGCCCGCTGATGTCGGGCCATGGGAAGATGCGGATCACCTCGCGATGAACCTCGACCGCCAGCTCGATCGGGTGCGCCTTCCTGCACTCGTCGGTGCGGAAGAAGTCGGTCAGCTTGCGCATCCGGTAGCTGATCTTGTCGGCCTGCGCGAGGTCGTGAAAGTACATGCGGTGGATCGGGTTGTCCTTGCGGTACTGAACCTGATCTTTTTTGCCCGTCGGCAGCAGCAGGAAGTGAATCCGCTTGAGCCACTCGAGCGACAGCTGCTCGGGCTTGTCGCCGCGGCTGTCGAGGCACCACTGGATGCCGTCGCGCATGGCGATGATCTCGTCGTAGGCCGGGATCAAGTTGGAGGACGAGATGATCTCGTCGTCGACGGCCGCCTTGATCTCGGCGACGCTCAGAACCGTGCCCTCGAGCGCGAAGTCGTGATAGATCCACGACATCATAAATCGCTCGTCGAAGACCTTGCGCTGCGTCGGTGAGAGCATCCCGAGCTTCTCCCACAGCAGCTCTGAGGCCTCGTGAATCTGTCGATAGTTTCTGGTCCGCGCCGGCATGGAATTTCTCTGGAGTGGCCTGGTGTCGCTCCAAGCCCGCGCCACGCTACTGAGACGCCTTCACCGGGTCAACCAAAATGCCCCAGGGCGGCGTTTCCCGCGGGCGTTTCGCCAGTTTCGTGAATTCGCAAAATTTTGACCCCACCCCCGGGTGCTGGCAATCCCGTAGAGATGATCCGGGGCTATCACACCCCCGTGCTGGTCACCGAGGTCGTGGACGCCCTCGCGCCAGCGCTGGCGCCCTGTGAGGCATCTTCCGCGCGGGGTGACGCGCCAACAACCGCAGATCCCGCCTACCCCGAGCCCGTGTTCGTGGACGCGACCTGCGGCGGCGCGGGACACACGCTCGCGCTGCTCGAGGACGCGAGGACGAGGCCGCGGACGGTCGTCGCCATGGACCGCGACGCCGACGCGATCGCCTGGGCCGAGGACACGCTGCGGCCCCGCGCCGACGCGCTCGGCGTCCGCCTGGTCCTGGTGCACGCGCCCTTCTCCAGCCTCGCCGAGGTCCTCGACGACCTGCAGATCACCGCTGTCTCCGCGATCCTGGCCGATCTGGGCGTCAGCTCCCACCAGCTCGACACGGCCGCGCGGGGCTTCTCGTTCCGGGCCGACGCGCCCCTCGACATGCGCATGGACCGGTCACGGGGCATGAGCGCGGCGGACGTGCTCGCCGCCATCGAGGAACGAGAACTCTCACGCATCCTCCGCGAGTACGGCGAGGAGGAAGACGCGACGCGCATCGCCCGCGCCATCGTCGCGGCCCGCCCGCGGACGACCGCCGCGCTCGCCGATACCGTCCGCGAGGCCATGAGCGCCCGTCAGCGCCGACGCCTCGGCGCTCGAATCCACCCGGCGACGCGCACCTTCCAGGCCCTGCGGCTCCACGTCAACGGGGAGCTCGACGAGCTCAAGCGCCTGCTCGACGCCGCCCCCGAGCGCCTGCGCGGCAGCGGGCGGCTGGCCATCATCTCGTTCCACTCCCTCGAAGACCGCCTCGTAAAACAGCGTTTTTCAGCGCTCTCGCGGCCACCGGCCGTTCCCCGGGGCCTGCCCATCCCCGAGTCCGAGCGCCCCTCGGCCGCGTTCTCGCTCCCCCTCGGGCGCCGCGGCCAGACCCCCGGCGACCTCGAGCTCGAGAACAACCCGCGCAGCCGCAGCAGCCGTCTGCGCGCGCTCGAGCGCTGCACCTGATCCCGTCGTCTGCCCGCCGCCCCACGGTCCCGCCCATGAAACCGCACCACATGTCCGCGTCTCCGCACTCTCGCCGCGACTCGCGCTCGCGCAGCCAGAGGCGACAGCGCGCCGAGGGCTTCCAGCACGGGCTCGCGCGCGCGACCGACCAGGTCGCCCAGGCGCCGCAGGCCGTCGCGCCACCGCCACCGCCACCGCGGCCGCGCGCCTCGGGGCTGCCGTTGCTGATGCTCGTCGCGCTCTCGCTGCTCTCCGCCGCCGCGATCTCGCGGGTGCACACGCGCACCCAGGTGCTCGCCGCCGGCGCGAAGATCACCGAGCTGACCGCCGAGCACGCGCGCCTGCTCGACGAGAAGCGCCGCCTCGAGGCCGAGCGCGCGTTCCTCCGCCACCCCGACCAGGTCCAGGAGTTCGCGCTCAACCTTCGGGGCATGGTCCCGGCCACCGCCGATCGCGTGCAGCCCATCGAGCTGCGCGCACCGAAGCCCGCTGAGCCCGCTGAGCCCGCCGAGCCCGCCGCCGCGCGACCGGAGGAACGCCCGTGAACCGTCTGCGCACATCCTTGGTCCCCAGGCCCATGGCGAGCGATCGCCGGGCGGTGCACCGCCGCGCCCGACGGGTCGCCGCGCTGATCCTCGCGTGCATGTTCGGCATCGGCGCGAAGGCCTACGCGGTGTCGGTCCAGGAGCACGAGAGCTACGCCGAGCAGAGCCACCGCCAGCAGCTGCGCAGCTACACGCTGACCGCCTCGCGCGGCGAGATCGTCGACCGCGGGCGCGTGACGCTCGCGGTCAACGACCGCGTCTACAACGTCGTCCTCAACCCGCGAGAGATCCGCGCGCGCGCGGCGGGCGAGGCGGTGGTCGAGAGCCTGCGCGCGCTGATCCCCGGGGATGATCTTGACGAGGACGAGCTGCGCGGCGAGCTCGCGCGCGACAAGGCGTACCGGCGACTCAAGCGCGTCGCCATCGACGAGGAGCAGGGCGAGGCGCTGATGCAGCGCGGGCTGCCCGGCGTGTGGCTCGAGCCGGCGACGCGCCGCGTGTACCCGCGCGGGCTCCTGGCCGCGCACGTGCTCGGGCGCGTCAACGGCCAGGGCGTCGGGCACCTCGGCGTCGAGCTGGGCATGGAGGAGCACCTGCGCGGCCGCGACACCCAGAGCCCCGCGTACTACGCCAACGGCCGCAAGCTGCTGCTCGACGGCTACCCCGACCCCGAGGTCTCGCGCGGCGACACGGTGGAGCTGACGATCGACTCCGCGATCCAGGCCATGGTCGAGCGCGAGCTCGACGCGGTCGTCGAGCGCTGGAACCCGGTCGGCGCGAGCGTCATCGTGCTCGAGCCGAAGTCCGGCGAGGTGCTGGCGATGGCGAACCGCCCGACCTTCGACCCCAACCACCCGATCGAGACGCTCGCGCAGACCACCGACCTGGCCACACAGGCAGCCTACGAGCCGGGCTCGACGATGAAGGCGATCACCGTCGCGGCCGCGCTCGAGGAGGGCGTCATCCGCGAGAACGAGACGCTCTTCTGCGAGAACGGCCGCTACCAGTTCACCAAGAAGAACGTCATCCGCGACACGCACCGCGCCGAGTGGCTCGACATCACGCAGATCCTCGCGCAGTCCTCCAACATCTGCACCACGAAGATCGCGATGCGCCTGGGCAAGCGCTCGCAGTACCGCTGGGCGCGGCGCTTCCACTTCGGCGAGCGCCCCGACATCCAGCTGCCCGGCGCGACCCTGGGCCTGCTCGCGGAGCCCGAGAAGTGGTCGGACATCCAGGCCGCCAACGTCTCCTTCGGCCAGGGCATGAGCGCCTCGCCGCTGCAGGTCGCGGCCGCGTTCGCGGTGCTCGCCAACGACGGCCTCTACAACGCGCCGACGATCGTCCGCCGCGTCGTCGACAACAGCGGCGGCACCGTCTACCAGCACACGCCGACGCGCGAGCGCGTCGTCCGGCGCTCGACCGCGCGCACCGTGCTGCGCATGCTCGAGAGCGTCGTCACCGACCGCCACGGCACCGGCAAGAACGCCGCGATCCCCGGCTACCGCGTCGCCGGCAAGACCTCGACCGCGCAGAAGGCCGACCTCGAGCGCCGCGCCTACACCGAGGATCAGTACTACGCGAGCTTCGTCGGCGCCGTGCCGGCGCGCGCGCCCGAGGTCGTGATCCTGATCTCCGTCGACAACCCCGAGGGCGGGCACTTCGGCAACGACGTCGCGGCCCCCAGCTTCTCGCGCCTCGGCGCGCAGATCATGGCGCACCTCGCGGTGGCGCCCGACGACGGCGCGCCCGCGCCGCGCGCCCGGGTCGTTCAGGCAGGTCCTGAAGGTCAGGTCGTCCCCGTCGCGCTCGCCGAGCTCGAGGGCGCCGAGCCGCCGCTGCCCGGGACCAAGAAGCGCGTCAAGCCGACCGTGGGCGTGCCTGACTTCACGGGCATGTCGATGACGCAGGCGCTCGACGCCGCGGAGCAGGCCCACGTCTCGCTGCGCCCCGAGGGCTCGGGCGTCGCGGTCATGCAGGACACCGCGCCGGGCCCCGCCGATCGCGGCGCGGTCGTGCGCGTCGTCTTCGAGCCGTCGGCGTAGCCCCCGCGGACGAAACGGGGCGCAGCGCAGGCGCGCGCGAGCTCGCGCCTTGAGCGCGCGCGCGTGGTCCAGGCATCATGCACGCGACCGCGGTCGCGCCGTCGCGCGCCGGAGGAGCCAAACCTGTGCGCGAGGACCTGATCGCCGAGCTGCGCGCCACCCAGGCGCTTGCGACCGCGCTGCTCGAGGACATCGCCCGCCTGCCGTGGCCCGAGCGGCTCGCCGCGCGCTCGCGCGTCGCGCCGCAGCCCGGCGACTGGGCGCGCGTGTTCGCGGGGGAGTGGGCCGAGCGCGCGCGCGTCCGCTACGAGGCGTGGCACGCCGAGGAGCCGCTGGTCCCCCACCCTGGCCTCCACGGCGCGCGCGTCACCGTCACCGGCGTGATCCCGGCGGGCATGTTCGCGACGGACAACCCGGCCTCGCGTCAGCACAAGGGCGGCTACCGCCAGATCGCGGCCGCGCTGCAGCCCGACCTGCACTGGGTCTCGTGGCGCGTTGAGGGCGACGACCAGCGCCGCGACTACGACGGGCTGGTGCGCGTCGAGGGCGAGCGCTTCGCGTGGTTCCCGACGCCGTGGGTCGCCCTGACCGCGCCCGCGCCCGCGCCCGCGCCCCGCGCGCCCGTCGCCCGCGTGACGCGCGGGAACCTCGAGGAGCTCGTGACGGACAGCGCGGTCGCGCTGCTCTGCTACGACGAGGCGCTCTCGCCCGCGTGGGAGCAGCTCGCGCGCGACCACGGGCCGCTGCGCTTCGGCTTCATCGACGTCGCCGATCAGGCGAAGTTGACCCAAGAGGCAGGCGTCCGCGCGCTCCCAACGGTCCAGATCTTCCGCGAGCAGATCCTGCTCTACCACGAGGCCGGGCCCGTCGACGTCGCCGCGCTGACGCGGACGATCGAGCGCGTGCTCGCGCTGGACATGGACGACGTCCGGGCTCAGATCGCGGCGCGCGAGTGACGACCGCGAGGCCCGGCTGAGCGCGTCGCCATGGACATGTTTATTTCGACATGTCTGATCTAGCTAGAAGCGTCAGCGCGCGCGCCGACGCCCGCGCGCGAGCCCGAGCGCCAGCAGCAGCAGCGCGAGCGAGCCCGCCGGCTGCGCGTCCTGCCTGCAGGTGCAGCTCAGCGTGAAGTCGCCGCCCCCGTCGCCGCTGCCCTCGCCGCCGCTGTCGGTGCCCGACGCGGTCGTCTCCTCGCCGTCCGTGGTCCCCGGCTCGACCCCCGTGGAGCCGCTGTCGTCGCCCGTCGAGCTCGTGCCGTCGGGGCCGGCGGAGGTCGTCTGCGGCCCGTCGGTCTCGTCGCCGCCGGTCGTCCCCGTGTCGTCGCCGCCGGTCGTCGCGGTGTCGTCGCCGGTCGTCCCCGAGTCGTCGAAGGGCGCGCCGCAGTGGTCGCCGGGGCCCTCGAGCTCACCGCCGACGCAGGCCGCCTCCCACGCGCCGAGGCCCGCGCCCGGCTCGAGCGGGAAGCCGCCGCAGTCCGGCCCCGGGTTCCAGGTGCCGTCCGCGTCGTGGCAGGGCGTGACGTCGAGCCCCGAGGTCTGCTCGACCCACGCGATCGCCTCGAGGTGCATCACGCCGTAGATCGACGGGTCCGCGCCGCAGTCGAAGCCGACGCCGCGCGAGGTGATCCCGAACACGCGCCAGCTGCCGTCGGCGAGCTGGAGGAGCGCCGGCCCGCCGGAGTCCCCGTTGCACGCGTTCTTTCCGTCGCCGCCGAGAATGATCTCGGACTGGTTGACGAAATCGCCGACCGTCGTCACGACCTCGCGCTTGGTCCCGAACTGCTGGTTCTCGTCGAGCCCGAAGCCCACGAGCGTGGTCGCGGCGCCGGGCACCAGCTCGTCGGCCTCGCAGCCCATGAGCACGGGGACGATCGGCACGTCCGTCACCGGCTCGGCCAGCGTGCAGTACGCGAAGTCGCCCCCGGGCGGATCGGAGAACAGGTCAAAGTTCGGGTTGACCTGACAGTCCGCCGTCGCGACGACGCGCTCCGGGCTGTCCACGAGCTCGCCGAAGCGCACCTCGGTCGGCTCCTCCATCGTCAAGATCGGGCAGTGCGCCGCGTAGATCACCAGTTCGGGGTGAATCAGCGTCCCCGTGCACTCGCTGATCGACACGATCGACGGCCAACCGCAGACCGCAGAGGGCTCGCCGCCGACGATCTCGCTCGCCTGCGGGCCCGCCATCAGCCCGCTCGTCGCGCCCGCCGGCGGCGACGCGAGCACGCCGAACGCCGCGAGCGCGCCGAGCACCGAACACCCTGCCATATAGAAGCTGCGCATCGCCGTCCTCCGCTCCGCCTCGTCCCGCCCGGCCGATGTCGGCCTCGAACGAGCTAACCACGGATTGGGCGGGAGCGATACGCGGACCGCCGGCCGCCAGCGCATTGGCGCCAGCTCGAGGCGCGAACGCGTCAGCGTCGCGGGTCCACGTCCTCCCACACGCGCGAAGCGCGAGCCTGACTACTCGCTCGGCGTCGAGATCAGCGGCGGCGGCGGGACGCTGATGTTGAGGGCCGAGGACGGCGGCGGCGGCGGGAGCGGGGACGAGCCCGTCGCGCGCGGCTCCTCGAGATCAACGTCGATCTCATCGATCTCGGCCTCGTCCTTGGGGAAGCTCGGCTTGCCGACGATGGTCACCCGCGAGGCCTGGAACGGGCGGATCTCGGCGGTCTCGTAGCGTCCGGTCTCGGTCTGGTGGTGGGCCTCGGGGTCGAGGTTGATCTCGACGTCCTCGTCCTCGTCGAGCCGCAGGTTGGAGTCGCTCTCGGGCATGTCCGCCGGCGTGAGCTCGTTGCGCAGCTCGTCGAGGTTGAGCTTCTGGATCCACTCGCGGCTGACGAAGCCGTCGCTCGGCACGACCTCGAGCAGGCCGCCGGTGATGCTGCCGAGCAGCTTCCCGCCGCCGCGCGACGACACCTTCCAGGCCAGCTCTTTCTCGACCCACGCGTCGGAGAGCGCGATCAGGATCAGGCCGATGACGCCGCGCGCGCGCACGAGGTCCTGCTCGAGCTGCATGACCACGTTGCGCGTCGGCGTCTCCGCCAGCTTCTCGGCCAAGCTGCGCACCGACGCGAGCTTCTGCTTGAGGCCGTTGCACGTCTGGACCCAGCGGTCGCGGTCGCCGGTGAGGTCCTCGATGGTGCTCTCGAGCGCCTGGACCCGCGCGCGGAGGGCTTGGACCTCGATCACCTTCTGGTCGTACCGCTCCCAGAACCCGTCGCTCGACATGGCTCAAGGATAGACAGGAATACGCGAACTCGCACAAGCGAATACCCGCGCGGACCACCGTCTTCAAATGAGGACACACGTGCTTCATCGGGAGTTCGCGAGCGTGTGATCTATTTGCCTACACATCAATCTCGCGAACCGTCGAACGCCCGCTCCGAAGACAGCGTCGCGGCCGCGTGCCATGCTCGGCGTCGGTGAACAACACGAGCGCCCACGGTCCCGCGATCGACATACGCGCGGAGCAGCCAGGCGACCTCGTGGCGATCCGCGAGGTTCATCGACTCGCCTTCGCCGGCGACGCGGAGCCCCGCCTCGTCGACGCGCTGCGGTCCGCTGGCCTCACGGTGGTGAGCCTCGTCGCGCTCGCGTCGACGCGCGTCATCGGACATGTCCTGTTCTCCGAGCTCGAGTGCCACGCGACCCGCGGACACCCGCGCGCCGCGAGCCTCGCGCCCGTCGGCGTCGCGCCCGAGCACCAGCGGCGAGGCGTCGGCGGGGCGCTGATACGCCGCGGCCTCGAGCTCTGTCGCGCGCGCGGCGTGGATGTCGTCGTCGTGCTCGGCCACCCCGAGTACTACCCGCGCTTCGGCTTCTCGGCCGCCGCGGCCCGCGGCCTGGAGTCGCCGTACAGCGGCAGCGAGGCGTTCATGGCGCTGCCGTTGACGCCCGCCTTCCTCGCCGGCGAGCGCGCCGCGCTCCGCTATCCCGACGCGTTCTCGGCGGTCTAGCCCAGCTGCTCGACGGCAACGCGGCGCGCTCGGCCGCCGCCCGCTCGTCACGCGTTTTCTCGGGGCCGCTGCGACGGTCGAGTTCGCGCCGGGCTGGTATGCTCCAGGCTCGCGCGAAGCACCGTGAACGACGCTCACATCACCCGCCTGCTCGACCATATCGACACGCTGACGCGCGCGGGCGGCGACTACAACCGCGTCACGATGATCGCCGGGGAGTACCACGCGATCGTCAGCAGCGCGCGCGGGCGCGACTCGGTCACCGTCGAGCTCGTCGGCAACCGCGACCTCTCGCGCGCCGCTCGCCTCACCGAGGGCCGCGCCGCGGTCATCGACGGGCACGGCTTCCGCCGCGCCACCCGACGACCGGGCCCGAGCAAGACCTACAAGGTCGCGACCGAGGACGAGCGCGCGGCGCTCGGGCGCGAGCTCGCCGACATCTTCGCGCGGGCCTTCGGCGTCGACGCGGGCGACGCCGTCGAGCTCGCGGTCTCCCTGGGCGACGCCGAGCGCACGCGCAACGCCGAGCTCATCCGGGCGATGCGACGCGTCGCCCAGCGGCGCGACAACGACTCGCGCATGCAGCTGTACCGCGAGCTCGCGCGCGCGACCTACCTCCTGCCGCTCGCCGAGTCGCGGGACTCCGACGAGCCGCTCGTGTTCGAGACCCTGCGCGACCGCCCGGTGTTCGGGGTGTTCACCGACTGGCCCGCGCTGCGGCTGTGGCGGCCGCGCGGGTGGCCGTACCTCATCAAGTCCGCCGACGAGGTGTTCGCGCTCGCGGACGCGCAGCGCGTCGGCTCCCTGCTGATCAACCCGCGCGGCAACGTCGGCGGCGAGCTCTACATGCACGAGGTCGAGATGATCCACCGCGCGCTGCTCAAGCTGCGCGCGCGCGGGAGCGAGCCGTGAGCGAGCGGCCGTCGCCGCGCCCGCTCGGCGAGCTGCTCGTCGACCTCGACCCGACCTACGTCGCCTGCGGACCCGAGACCGTCGTCGAGCGCGTCGAGGTCGACTCGCGGCGCGTGGGGCCCGGGGTCGCGTTCCTCGCTACCCGCGGCGTCGCCCGCGACGCCCACGACTTCGTCGCCGCGGCCGCCTCGGCCGGCGCGCGCGTCCTCATCCTCGAGCGCGGGCGCCTGGACCCCGAGCACCCGGCGCTGCGCGGGCGCGGCGTCGCGTGGCTCGCCGACACGGGCGCCGCGTACCCCGAGATCGCCGCCAGCGCCCACGGCCGCCCCGGCGCCCACATGCGCCTGGCCGGAGTGACAGGTACTAACGGGAAGACGACCACGACCTTCCTCGTCGACGCCATGCTGCGCGCCGCCGGCCGCACGTTCACGCGCGTCGGGACCACCGGCAACTGGGTCGCCGACCGCGACGAGCCGGCCGGCTTCACCACGCCCTTCCCCCTCGAGCTGCAGGCGCTGCTCGCCCGCGCCCGCGCCCGCGGGGCGACCTGCGGCGTCATGGAGGTCTCGTCCCACGCGCTCGCGCAGGGGCGCGCCCGCCCGCTCGCCTACCAGGCCGTCGGCCTCACGAGCTTCTCGCAAGACCACCTCGACTTCCACGCGTCGATGGACGAGTACCTCGCCGCCAAGTGCCTGCTCGTCGACCAGCTCGCGCCCGGCGGCGTCGCGATCGCGGCCGACTGCGGCCCGGCGGCGCGGCGCTTCCTCGACCGCGCCCGCGACCGCGGCCGCGAGGCCTGGCTCGCCTCGCGCGAGCGCCCGGACGCGGCGCTCCGCGTCGTCCGCTGGCTCGCGCCGGAGGACCTCCCCGAAGATGATGAGCCCGACGCGCCCGCCGTCCAGACCGCCGCCGAGCTCGTCACGCCGCGCGGCCGCGGGCTGCTGCGGACCCCGCTGATCGGCGGCTTCAACGTCGACAACGCGCTCGTCGCCGTCGGCCTCGGCCTCGGCCTCGGCCTCACGCTCGAGCAGGCGCTCGCCGGCCTCCGCCGCGCCCGCGGGGCGCCCGGGCGCCTCGAGCCCGTCGACGTGCCCGGAAGTACAGGTCCCGCGGTGCTCGTCGACTACGCGCACACCCCCGACGCCGTGGCCCGGGCGCTCGACGCGGTGCGCCCCGCCTGCCGCGGGCAGCTGTGGGTGGTGCTCGGCTGCGGCGGCGATCGCGACCCGGCCAAGCGCCCGCTCATGGGGCGGCTCGCGGCCGCGCACGCCGATCGCTTCGTCGCCACCTCCGACAACCCGCGGACGGAGGAACCCGCGTCGATCATCGCGCAGATGATCGCCGGGGTCGCCTCGGCCGATCGCCACAAGCTGACCCGAGAGCCCGATCGCCGCGCCGCGATCGCCTGGGCGATCGCGGAGGCGGCGCCGGGCGACATGGTGCTGATCGCCGGCAAGGGCCACGAGGACTACCAGATCGTCGGCGCGACCAAGCACCACCTCGACGATCGCGAGGAGGCCGCGGCCGCGCTCGCGCGCCGTCGCGGGCCGAGCTGATCCACGCCGCCCCCACGCGCGCTCACTCGAGCACCCGCCGCCGCGGCGCCGCCGCGCGCGTTCCTCCGGGCCTAGTACCGCTCCAGCGCGCACGACCCCTTGTCCAGCAGGCACGCGTCGCGGTCCTCGTACAGGCGCTTGCAGTCGGGGCCCACGACCCCGCAGCCGCTCACGTCCGCCGGCACGCAGTCCTCCCCGCTCCACCGCCACAGGCCCTCGAGCAGCACCGCGTCGCAGCCGCCGTCGTCGCTGCCGCACTGCTGCGCGGCGCAGGGGTGCCGACGCGCCTTGGGCTCGCGCGGCCCGGCCCGGCGCTCGATCGGCGCGCCCGTGCAGCAGAGCATGAGGACAGGTCCGAAGAGACCGATGAGCAAACGCGCGCGCCGCACCGAGCGCAGTGTCGCCCGCGCGGACCGGCCCGCGCAAGCGCGCTACTCGTCCGCGGCGTCCCGATCGCGCTTGCGCACGGCCGCGAGCGCGAGGCCTTCGAACAGCACGTGCGCGCCGAGGTGCAGCGTGATGTCGGCGTGGTCGAGCGCCGGCGCGATCTCGACGAGGTCCATGCCGACGAGCTGGATCCCGCGCAGCTCTCGCAGCAGCCGCAGCGCCTCGCGCGAGCTGAGCCCGCCGGGCACGGGCGTGCCGGTGCCCGGCGCGAACGCGGGGTCGACGCCGTCGACGTCGAAGGAGATGTACACGGGCTGGTCGCCGACCGCCGAGTAGATCGCGTTCGCGACCGCGGCGACGCCCTCGTCGGCCAGGCGGTCGACGGAGTACACGACGCCGCCGTGCTCATGGGCCAGGTCGCCCTCGTCGGCGCCGCCCCAGGTCGCCCGGATCCCGACCTGGTGCAGCGCGCCGCGGGCGACCAGCCCCTGCTCGATCGCGTGGCGAAACGGCGTGCCGTGGTGATAGGGCTCGCTCCAGACCTCGGCGGTGCTCGTGTCGAGGTGCGCGTCGACGTGGACGACCGCGAGCGGGCCGTGGGCGGCCGCGAGCGCGCGCATGACCGGCAGCGCGATCGAGTGGTCGCCGCCGACGACGAAGGGGATCGCGCCCGCGGCGACGACGTGGCCGATCTCCTGCTCGATCAGCGCGCGCGTGATCTCGGCGTTAAACGGCGGGAACGCGACGTTGCCCCCGTCGCGCGCGTCGAGCGTCGTGAACACGTCGAGGCCGTGACCGGGGTGGTAGGTCTGGACCATCGCGCTGACGCGGCGCAGCTCGTAGGGCGCGAAGCGAGCGCCTGGCCGATAGGTCACGCTCGCGTCCCACGGCACGCCGATCACGATCGCGTCCGCGCCCGCGTAGGCGGCCGGCCCCGCGGCGGCGAAGTCGACGACGGGGAGGCGGAAGAACGGCGTCTGGCCGTGTCGGAGGTAGACGCTCGCGGGCTGCTGCGGCATGCCTGACTCATAGTGCACTGCGGCGCGCCGGCGCCAGCCCGGCGCGCGTGAGGCCGCGACGCCCTCGCGCCATCGGCGTCAGGCCGCGCCCGCCTCGAGCGTCGGCGCACGCTCGGCCGCGTCAGGCCGCGCCCGCCTCGAGCGTCGGCGCGCCCGCGTCCCCGCCGAGCTCGCAGGCGATGCGCTCGCGCGCCGCGCTCGTCAGCGACTCGACGTCGGCGAAGCGGCCGGGCGAGAGCGGCTCGAGGAAGGTCACGTGCACGCGCGAGCGTCGGCGCCGCGAGAAGTCGACGTAGTGGGGCATGAACTCGTCGTCGCCGATCCAGCACAGCGACGGGTCTTCGAACGCGACGCAGACCGGCGCGACCGGGACCTCGGCGATGCGCGCGGCCCCGAACACGCCGCGGCGAAACGCGAGCACGCCGGCGCCGTCGGTGGTCGTGCCCTCCGGGAAGTTGAGCACCGAGACGCCGTTGCGCAGCGCTCGGAGCACGCGCCGGAGCACGCGCGCGCCGCTGTTCGCGTTGCCGCGCTCGACGAACATCACGCCGGTCGCGTCCCCGGCGGCGCCGATCAGCGGCCAGCCCGAGACCTCGCGCTTGGCCACGGGGATGCACCCCTGGACCGCGCAGATGGAGATCGCGTCGAGGTAGCCGAGATGGTTGGCGACGATGACAGACGGCCGCCGGGGCGGGCGTCCACGAACGGTGAGCTCGACGCCGTGGCGCTCGCAGACGCGCCGACAGAACGCCGCGAGCAGGCGGACCTGCTCGTGCACGCGGACCACGTCGTGGGCGACGATGCTGCGGCCGCGCGCGGCCAGGCCCCCGAGCGAGAGGCCGTCGACGGTGAGCCGTCGCGCCAGCGTCAGCAGCCCGGCGTCGCGCGCAGGCGGGGCGCTCGTGCTCACTGCAGCACCTCGGCGACGCCCTGGGCGCCCTCGCGGCGCGGGACGACGCCGAGCCGCTCGAGCCGAGGGCGCGCGCGCTCGAAGCCCTCGCGGTCGATCCGCGAGACGATGCGCGCGTTGCCGGGGCCGTAGAAGTCGGGCCGGAGCTCGCGCTCCTCGGCGCCGAGCATCGCGTGCAGCGCCCGGACCGCCGGGCTGTCCTCGTCGACCGTGAACCAGCAGACGTCGCAGTCGTCGATGATGCGCGTGATGAAGGCGCGCAGCAGGTAGATGATCGCGCGGGTGCCCTGACAGCCAGGTCGCAGCGCGAGCGTCGTGCAGTAGGCCTCGCGCCCGCGCACGAACGAGAGCAGGTAGCCGACCGGTCGCCCCTCGTCCTCGAGCATGAAGCAGCAGTCGGCGAAGAAGTCGCAGCACAGGCGCACGTAGTAGGGCCCGAGCACGCCCTCGCGGCAGATCTCGAACAGCTCGTCCTCCATCGCCATCACGGTGCTGAAGTCGTCGCTGCGCAGGGCTCGTACCGAGTAGCGGCTCATCATCCCACCTCCGTGATCACGCGGCTGACCGAGGGCCGCGCGCGGCGGCTGGCTCCCCGCTCAGGCTGGATCGCCGGGAGCTTCGCAGACGAAGGTGACAGCCGTGTGATCGAGACGCGAACGTTTGGCGCCGCCCTCGGGCGCCGCGTGTCGACTTCGTTCGCGCCCGCGACTCGGGTCCCGCGCGAGCTCACGTCCTGCATCCTCGCGCGACGATAACACCGGCGGCCGGCGAGCGCCTACGGTCGCGACGCCGTTACGCGCGCCCGCGTACGCGACGACGACGCGCGTCAGCGCGGCCGTCACAGCTCGTTCGCGAGCAGCTCGCGGACCCAGGTGGCCGAGGGCGCCGGCAGCTCGCACAGCCGCAGGACCTCGGCGCGCAGGCGGCCTCGCAGCTCCGGGGAGTCGCCGAGCCGCACGCCCGCGCGCATGACGATGTCGTAGGCCTCGAGCACGTCCGCGGCCCCGATCTCGACGCCGTAGCCCTCGATCAACCAGCGCAGCGCGCTCAGGCCGAGCTCGATCGCGTACTGAGGATCGACGTCGAGGCGCTCGCTCGCGGCCCGGCACAGCGTCCGCGGGTCGCAGGGCGAGCGCGCCGCGATCTCGACCGCCAGCTCGAAGAACCGCAGCGCGCGAGCCGTCGCGAACCAGTTGCCCTCCTGCCCCGGGCTCGCGCTGATGAGGTCGGCGAGGATCGTGCTGGGCGCGTGCTCCGGGTACGCGACGACGAGCGCCTTGAACGTCTGGAGGCAGTTCTGGCGGGCGTTGGCCGCGAACGCGTACTCGCGGTAGGCCCGCGCGCGCTGCCCGTCCGCGAGCAGCAGGGACTCGCACAGCCGCGCGATCGCCTGGCCGTGGTGGTGCCCGAGCGGGTTCGACGAGCCGGCGTAGTCGATCGCCGCGTCGACAGAGCCCTCGGCCGCCAGCGCGCGCACACCGAACTGTCGTTCGGGCCAGCACGCGATCGTGCGCAGCGACAGCAGCGAGAGCAGCTCCTCCCCGCGCCCGGCGGCGAGCAGCGCCGAGAGACAGGCGAGCGCCCCCGGCGCGTGCAGGCCCTGCTCCCAGGCGCGCTGCACCGCCGGCCGCAGGCGGTCGGCCCAGGCCGACGCGCGCGCCTGGTCCCCACACAGCGCGCCCCAGCGCTCACCGAGCGTCTCGTGGACCAGGCCGCGCTCGACGGTGAGCAGCCCCTCGTCGGCGCGCGCCTGCGCGCGCGCGTCTGCCTCGCCGACGTCACCGACCTCCCCGACCTCCCCGACCTCCCCGACCTCCCCGACCTCAAAAAACCGCGCGCCGAGGCGCTCGAGCCAGGCGTCACGCGTCTCGTCCGCGACCGGGGCGCCGGCGATCAACGGGATCGCCACGTCGAGCGCGCGCGCGACCGCGTTCGCCAGCGCGCCCGAGCTGCCGTCGACGCAGGCGATCGCGTCCTCGAGCCGCGCGAGCCAGCCCGCCGCGAGCTCGGCCGCCTCCGCCGGCGAGAGCCGCGAGCCCTGACGCAGCGCGGAGACTACCCGCTGGAGCTGCTTCACCGCGCGGCGCGACTCGTCCCAGGCGAACGCGCGCGGCGCGAAGTCGGCGAGCGCCTGCTGCCAGTCGGCGACGCGGGCGGTGGAGCGCATGCCCGAGCGTAGCTCGGATCGCGTGTACAGTCATCGATCGCGCGCGACCCCGCGCGGACCTGCAAATGCGGTCGGCCGTCGACGGCTACTTCTTCTTCTTCTTCTTCTCCGCGAACTCGGGATCCAGCTCCTCGAGCGCGCGATCGAGGTTCGTGCGCAGGCACGCGAAGCAGTCGGTCCGATTGAACAGGTTCCCGCACTTGTCCTTGGGGTAGCGGTGCAGGCGCTGCAGCGGCGGCGTCGCGCGCTCGTCCTTGAGCTCGATGAGCTCGACGATCACCTCGTCCTTGTCCTCGCACTTCTTCGCGCTCTCGAGCTTCGCGCTCAGGCGCGCGTACGCGGGCACCTCGGCCTCCTCGTAGTCCTCGAGGATCGCCTTCGCCGCCTTCTTGCGCTTCGTGCGGCTCTTGTTCTCCATCATCGTCTCGATCTCGGCGGCCAGCTCGGGCGAGGGCTCTGGCTCGGAGGGCGACGCTTTCTTCTTCGACTCGGGCTTCTTCTTGTCCCCGTCGCGCTTGTCGTCTCCGCCCTCGTCGTCCGCGTCGGCCTCGTCGCCCGCGACGTCGTCCTCGGGGGCCTCGTCGTCGCCGCCGCGCGTGAGCACGCAGATCGCGAACAGCAGCAGCAGCAGCGCGCCGCCGCCCACGTACAGGCTCTTGCGCCCCGGCTTGCCCTCGCGCAGCTCCTCCACCGCGTCGAGCGTCGTCGTCCGCACCGTCGTCAGCACCGGGTCCGCGTGCGTCCGGATCTGCTCCGCGAGCGTGCGCAGCGAGACGCCGCGGTTGGTCGCCTCGTTGACCCGGTAGAGCTGCGAGGTCTCCACGCCGGCGAGGCTGCCGCCGACGATCGAGAGGCGCTTGAGCTCACCGCGGATGTCGGCGGCCTTCGCCGGGCGGTCCTCGGTGGTGCGCGTCAGCATGCTCGCGACGAGCGCCGAGAGCTCCGGCGGCACGCCCGACGCGACCCGCTCGAGCGCCGGCGGGTCCTCGGTGAGCTGGCGCGAGAACAGCGTCGTCAGCTCGTCCGCGATCCAGAGCCGCCGACCGGCGACGCACTCCCACAGCATCACGCCCAGGGCGTAGATGTCCGCGCGGACATCTACCTCGGCGCCCATCGCCTGCTCGGGCGCCATGTACCCCGGCGTGCCGATCACCGTGCCGACCCGCGTCAGCGCGCCGGCCTCGCTCGTCGGCCCGTCGCCCTCGAGGATCCGCGCGATCCCGAAGTCGAGCACGCGCGCGCGGTACTTGCCGTCGTCGCGCCGCTCGAGCAGCACGTTGTCGGGCTTGAGGTCGCGGTGCACGATCCCGCGGGCGTGCGCGACCGTCAGCGCGTCGGCGATCTGCGAGCACACGTCGCAGGCGACCGGCCAGGGCAGCGCGCCGCGCCCGAGCACCTTCTCGAGGCTCTCGCCGCGCACGAGCTGGATGACGAGGTAGGCGCCGCCGTCCTCCGGCAGCTGCCCGTAGTCGAGCGCGCTGACGATGTGCGGGTGATCGAGCTGGGCCGTGACCATGGCCTCGCGCTCGAACCGGCCCATGATGTCCTGGTGCCCGAGGAACTCGGCGCGGATCGTCTTGAACGCGACCTGCTTGTGCAGCTTGAGGTGCTCGGCGACGTACACCGCCCCCATCCCGCCCTCGCCGAGCAGCTCGTCGATCCGATAGCGGCCGTCGATCTCGGCGCCGATCAGCGAGTCGTTCCCCGGGTGCACCACGCTCGCGGCCGCGCTCGCCTGCTCGTCCTCCGGGCTCGCGATCATCGTGCCCTCGATGGTGATGTCCCGCTCAGGCGTCGCCGGCGCGATCTGGGTCGCGAACGCCGCGCCGCCGTCGGTCGCGGCCGCGTCGGGCCGTTCGTCCGTCGCGCCGTCGTCCACCTCGAGTGTGGCGTCTCGCCCCGCTGCTTCCTCGCTCACGAAGTCCTCGGGTCTCGGTGCATCGTCGGCCTGGGCGCCTGCGGGCGCCCCGTGGTCAGGGCTGTTGTCCTCAATCGCCGGCACGTCAGGGACACGGGCAGCTCGGTCCGGGGACGCCGAACCCATCCCGCGCGAGGATACCACCCTCGCGCGGGCGCCATCGCGCGCGTTTCCACGCCGCCTCGGCGCGGTTCGTCACCGGCTCGCGCGCCTGGCGGATCAGCGGGGCTCGTCGTCCCCCGGCGCGTCCCAGCTGCGGTGCGCGAACACGGCGTCGATCGGCGTGGAGAACAGGTGGTTTGTATAATTGCTGATCGTCTTCACCGCGATCGCCAGCACGATCGCCAGGACGTCGGGCTCCGCGAAGCCGGCCGCGAGGAAGGTCGCCAGCTCATCCCGCGAGGGCTCCCCGCGGCGCTCGAGCATCACCGTCGTGAACACCGCGAGCGCGTCCAGCCTGGCGTCGGGCAGCGTCGCGCCGGCGCGCAGCGCCTCGACGAGCTCGGCTGGCGCTTTGGCCATGTCAGCGCCGATGCTGTGGGCCGCGACGCAGTACGTGCAGCGGTTGAAGCGGCTGATCGTCAGCAGCACGACCTCCTGCTCGACCGGCCCGAGCCCGCTCCCGCGGAACGCGTTGTAGCCGGCGAGGTACGTCGAGAGCAGCCCCGGGAGGTTGACCATGCGCGCGAGCATGTTCGGGAGCATGCCGAACATGCCCTTGATGTCGCGCAGCGGCGCCGCGTAGTTCGGGTCTTCGTCGTGCTCGTCGCGGGCCGGGAGGGTGAGGAGAGGTTGCGATTGCGCCATCTTGTTTGATCTGGTCCTTGGGCCAGCATTCAACCACAGCGCGCGGCCTCTCGACCGCGAATCGAGCCCGAAACGAAGCCGAAATCGACCGCCGAAATCGACCGCCAAAATCGACCGCCAAAATCGACCGCCGAAATCGACCGCCGAGAACGACCGCCGAAATCGACCGCCGAGAACGACCGCTAGAACCGACCGCCAGAACCGACCGCTAGAACCGACCGCTAGAACCGACCGCTAGAACCGACCGCTAGAACCGACCGCTCACGCCGAAGCTGAAGCCGTGCGTCCGCGCGCCCATGCGCATCGGCGCGACGCTGAAGCCGAGCTGCTGCACGCCGGTCTTCGCCGCGCGATCCGGCGGCTCGGCGTCACGCGCTCGCACCGCCTGCAGCTCCTTGCGCGCGCGCAGGGCGTTGACCGAGAACAGCACCGTCGAGACCAGGCCCGCCGCCGCCGGCCAGAGCGCGTTCCCGCGATAGCTGAGCGCGTCGACCTGGCCGAGATCGCCGACGACCCACATCCCGAGACCCGCGACGGACACGGCGTAAAAGCCCCACCCCGCCCAGCGCGCCCAGCCGATCCCCGAGACGCGCAGGTCCCAGGCCGCGCTGCGACCCGCGGCCCAGACCATCGGCGGGGGCGCGAGCGTCAACGCGATGCCGAACAGCGCGTACTGATAGGGCGCCATGTCCTCGACCGCGGTGTAGGTCGTGGCCAGCGCCGTGTTGATGCCCGCCAGCGCGAGGCCGGCGGCGACGCCGGCGCGCGCCCACTCCTTCTTGGGCACGATGCTCTTCTCGTCGCACTCCCACGAGTTCTCGTGCAGCGCCGTGATCGCCGAGCGCTTGACGTGCTTGCGACCGCCTTCGACGCCCTCGTAGAACACCTCGTCGGAGGTCACCTCGGTGACGTAGACGCACACGCGCTGGCCCGTGGTGAGCTGCATGAGCACCGTCGAGGGCACCAGCTCGCGCCACAGCTGATCGTCGATGGGCGCGTGGTGGTATCGCGGACGGGTTCCGCGGTCCGGGCCGCGGCTGCCCTTCGCGCCAGCCTCCGCCTTGGCCACGACGGCGGGCTTCGGCGGCGTGCGCGGGCGCGCGCGCGCGGGCTCCGAGCTCGGCGGTGACGCGGGAGACTCGACCGACGGCTGCGCGGACTCGGGCTGCGCGGACTCGACGGGCTGCGGCTGCACCGGCTGCGGCTGCACCGGCTGCGGCTGCACCGGCTGCGGCTGCACCGGCTGCGGCTGCACCGGCTGCGGCTGCACCGGCTCCTGGGCGAGCGCCACCGGCGACTGCCCGAGCAGCGCCAAGCCCATGCACGCCGCGACGAGCCGCGCCCCGCCGCGGCGCGATCGCGACAGCGAGGGCTGAGGTCGTCGAGTCCGGTTCGGCGCGGCGTGCTGCTTGGGGGCGCTCACAGGCGCGAGTCTACACGTTCCGCCCGAGATTGACGCTGCGCACTCGCTGCGCACGAAATTCCTTTAATGCGCACAGGCGCGGGCGGAGCGTCAGCGCAGCCGGGCGACGCGGCGCGCCGACGTGACGCGCGCCGACGTGACGCGCTCGCGACTCGGCCCTCGTGAGACCGCGCGGCGCTCAGCCGCGCGACTCCAGCAGCGCCTCGACCAGCCGCTCGAGCGCCATCCCGCGGCTGCCCTTCACGAGCACCGCGCCCCGCTGATCACAACCGAGACGCGCGGCGATCAGGCGCGCGACCCCGCGGACCGCGTCGGCGTCGAGCGTCGCGCCGAGGTGCTCGGCGACGCCGCCGGCGGCCCAGGCCGCGCGGACCGTCGCGCGCGCGCGCGGTCCGACGCCCAGCACGATCACGCCGCGGCGCGCCGCAGCGGCGCCGACCTCCGCGTGATAGCGATCTTCGTCCGGCCCCAGCTCGAGCATGTCGCCGAGCACCGCGACCCGTCGGCCAGGGACCTCGAGCGCGGCCAGGCTCGCCAGCGCGACCTCCACCGAGCCCGGGTTCGCGTTGTAGCAGTCGGCGAGGATCCAGTGCCCGCCCTGCTCCGCGCCCAGCTCGAGCACGCGCCCGCGATCGCCGATCGGCTCGAAGGCCTCGAGCGCGCGGATCATCGCCGCGAGCGGGAGCCCCAGCTCCAGGCCCACCGACAGCGCCGCCGCCGCGTTGCGGGCGTTGTGCGCCCCAAACAGCCGCAGCTCGAGCGCGACCTCGCGCGCGTCGGGCAGCCGCAGGCGACATCGCGTGCGCCGCCCGACCTCGACCGAGGCGACGGTCACGCGCGTGTCCCCGGACCAGCCGGGGCTCACGTCGGCGAAGCCGAGCACGCGCGCCCGCCCGACCTCGACCGGGGCGTGCGCGCGAAGGCGCGGCTCGTCGCCCGGGATCAGCACGAAGCCCGCCACGCCCGACTCGCGCGCGGGCGCAAGCTCGACATGGCGCACGACCTCGGCCTCGGCGGCGGCGATCGCCTCGATCGAGCCCATGAACTCGAGGTGCTCCACCGCCACGCTGGTGATCACCGCGCCCGTGGGTCGCACGACGCTCGCCAGCGCGTCGACCTCCCCGGGCGCGTTCATGCCGAGCTCGATGACCATCGCGTCGGGCTCGTCGGGCCCGTTGGTCAGCGTCATCGGCACGCCGATGTTGTTGTTGAAGTTACCCTGGGTGCAGAGGACGCGCTGAAACCCGCCCTCGCAGGCCAGCGCCGCGGCGATCATCCCGCGGGTGGTCGTCTTGCCGTTGCTGCCCGTGATGGCGATCACCGGCCCGGTGAAGCGATCGCGGACGTCCCGCGCGAGCGCGGTGAAGGCGGCCAGCGTGTCCTCGACCTCGATCACGCTCGTGTCGCCCGCCGGGAGCGCGCGGCCGCGGACCTGGAGGATCGCGGCCGCCCCGCCCGCGACGGCCTGGGGGATGAAGTCGTGGCCGTCGCGCGCGGCGACGATCGGCACGAACAGCCCGCCCGCCCGCGGCCTGCGGGAGTCGAAGAACGCGCCCTCGACCTCGCGCCCGGCGTCGCGCAGCGCCCGACCGCCCGTGATCTCAGCCAACCGCGTGACCGTCCAGCGCACCCGGGAGGTGTATCAAGCCGGCGCCGCGGCCCCAATTTTTCGCTGCGTTCGGCGCCGCGATGACCTGACCCAAAGAGCACCTATGGCGGGAGATGTGGGAGCCCAGCCCCCGCCGCGGGGGCGTGCGCGCGACACCGCGCTGTCACGTGCGAGCGACGAATCGCGTGGTAGCCTTTGCGGCGCAGTGGCCTTGGACCAAAAGACGTTGGTGCTGACCCAGGGCTATCAGCCCCACACGATCACCCCGTGGCAGCGCGCGCTGTGCATGAGCCTGCTCGACAAGGTCGAGGTGCTCGAGAATTACGCACGCTCGGTCCGCACGGTGACGGTCGCGTTCCCGGTCCCGGCCGTCGTTCGTCTGCGCAGCCACTACCGCCCGCGCCCGCACGGCGTGCGGTTCTCGCGCCAGAACGTCTACCTGCGCGACGACCACGAGTGCCAGTACTGCGGCAAGGAGTGCTCGCAGAGCGACTTGACCCTCGACCACGTGGTCCCGCGCGTGCACGGGGGCACGACCACCTGGACCAACGTCGTCGCCTGCTGCAAGGACTGCAACCGACGCAAGGGCGGTCGCACGCCCGAGCAGGCCGGCTTCTCGCTGCGCAAGCGACCCGCCCGCCCGCACTGGAACCCCATGTCCTTCTCGTACCGCCTGCCGCAGCGCGTGCCTGACGCGTGGCGCGGGTGGATTTTTGAGTAAGCGGCCGGCGTACACCGAGCAGCCCGCCGCCCGGCACCGCACGGCAGCCCCGCGGCCGGCGAGCGCGCCCGATAGACAATTTTGCGTCGCGGGCCGCTTCTGTGTCACTTGTAACGGGACGAGGCCAGGGATTGCTTTATCAACTGCTCTTCTCGCTCCACGATCAGTTCTCCTGGCTGTCGTGGCTTAACGTCCTCCGCTACACGTCGACGCGCATCATCGCGTCCACGATGACCGCGCTGCTGCTCTCGCTGCTGCTGTACCCGTGGTTCATCCGCACGCTGCAGCGCATCCAGCTCGGCCAGGTGGTGCGTGACGACGGCCCCGAGTCGCACTTCTCCAAGCGCGGCACGCCGACCATGGGCGGGAGCCTGATCCTGTTCTGCCTGATCATCCCGACCGTCGCCTGGTCGGACATGAAGAACCCCTTCGTGGTCCTGGCGACGCTGGTGACCGCGGGCACCGGCGTGATCGGCTTCATCGACGACGCGATGAAGGTCCGCAGCAAGCGCTCCGGCGGCATGCCGGGCAAGGTCAAGTTCCTGCTGCAGATCCTCGTCTCCACGCTGACCTGCTGGTACCTGTTCGACGTCCAGCTCGCCGACGTCCTCGACCGCTGCGCCTGGTACGTCACCGACACCTGCAGCCTCGCGTCGCCGACCGACGTAACCGGCGTGATCCCGGCGAACATCCGCTACCGCCTCGCGCTCCCGCTGCTCGGCTTCTACGAGCACGCGCCGCTCTTGCCCATGGCGATCTACTTCGGCTTCGCCGTGTTCGTCATCGTCGGCTTCTCCAACGCGGTCAACCTCACCGACGGCCTCGACGGCCTCGCGATCGGCCCGGTGATCTTCTCCTCCGGCACCTTCCTGCTGCTCACGTACCTCGCGGGCACGCTGATCGCCGGCTTCGACATCGCGCGCTACCTCAACGTCGCGCACATCCCCGGGGTCGGCGAGCTCTCGATCTACTGCGGCGCCATGGTTGGCGCCGGCGTCGGCTTCCTCTGGTACAACACCTTCCCGGCCAGCGTGTTCATGGGCGACGTCGGCTCGCTCCCGCTGGGCGCCGGGCTCGGCTTCCTCGCGGTCGCCTCGAAGAACGAGTTCACGCTCGTGATCGTCGGCGGCATCTTCGTGCTCGAGACCGTCAGCGTCATCGTCCAGGTCGTCAGCTTCAAGCTGTTCGGCCGGCGCGTGTTCAAGATGGCGCCGATCCATCATCACTTCGAGCTCAAGGGCTGGAGCGAGCCGAAGGTCGTGGTCCGCTTCTGGATCATCAGCTTCGTGCTCGCGCTCATCGGCCTCGCCACCCTCAAGCTGCGCTAGCGACGAGACGCCGCGCGGGAGACTCAGCATGGCCAAGGCGAACACCCCCCAGGTCCCCGGGCTGCTGCCGCGCTGGCGCGCCGCGCTCGTCATCGGCGCGGGCCTCAGCGGCGTCGCGGCGGCGCGCCTGCTCGCCGCCGCCGGCGTGCCCGTGCGCGTGTACGATCGCCGTCCGCATACTCAAGCGGCGCCGCACCCCGGCGTCGCGGCGCTGCCCCCCGGCTGCGCGCTGTTCCTCGGCGAGGACGCCGTGCCCGCAGCGGCGCTCCAGGACATCGACGTCATGGTGCTCAGCCCCGGCGTCCCGCCGGCGCCGATCCTCGAGCGCCAGCGCGCCCACGCCCCCGAGGCGCTCGTGCACGGCGAGCTCAGCCTGGCGCTGCTGGCGATCCGCGCGCGCTGGCCGGGGATCCCGACCGCGCTGATCACCGGGACCAACGGCAAGAGCACCGTCACGGCGCTGCTCGGCGCGCTGCTCGAGGCCGCCGGCCAGCGGCCCTTCGTCGGCGGCAACCTCGGCACCCCGCTGTCCGACGCCGTGCTCGAGAGCCTCTCGGGCGCGCGCCCCGACGCGCTCGTGCTCGAGTGCTCGAGCTACCAGCTCGAGACCGTGCGCGGCGACTTCCCCGTGCACGTGGGCATGGTCCTCAACGTCACGCCCGACCACCTCAGCCGCTACGCGTCGATGGCCGAGTACGCCGACACCAAGGGCCGGGTGCTGCACGGGCTCACCGCGGGCGGGCTCGCGCTGCTCGAGGCCGCCGATCCCTGGACGCCGCGCCTGCGCGCGCAGGTCCCCCCGCGCGCCGAGCTCGTGCTCGTCGATCCCTCGGGCCTGTCCCCGCGCGACATCGCGGACGCTGCGGTCGCCGAGATCCTCGGCGAGGGCCCCGGTCACGCGCTCCGGCTCGCGAGCGGCGAGCAGCTCCCGCGCGCGCGGCTCCAGCTCGCCGGTCGTCATAACAGCAAGAACGCGCTCTTCGCACTGACCGCGGCGCGCCACCTCGGCGCGTCGCTCGCGGACTGCGAGCGCGGGCTCGCGGGCTTCTCCGGCCTCCCCCACCGCATGGAGCGAATCGGCGCCTACGGCGACGTGCTCTATTACAACGACTCCAAGGCGACCAACGTCGCCAGCGTGCTCGCCAGCCTCGACGGCTTCGATCGCCCCTTCGTGCTCATCGCCGGCGGGCAGCCCAAGGGCGATGACCTCAGCCCGCTGCGAGCGCTGCTCGCGTCCCGCGGTCGCGGGCTGGTCGCCATCGGCGAGGCGGCCTCCGCCGTGCTCGCGGCCACGGGCGGGATCGTGCCGTCGACCCAGGCCGAGACCATGGCCCAGGCCGTCGACCGCGCCCGCGAGATGGCGCGGCCCGGCGACGCCGTGATCCTGTCGCCGGCGTGCTCGAGCTTCGACTGGTACGAGAGCTACCACCACCGCGGCGAGGACTTCCGGGCGATCGTCCGCGCGCTCGAGCGCGCTGCGGGCTGACCTCGGGGGATTTCGGGCCCGCGGGCCACGTGCGCCGGGGCGCTCGGCTCGAGGGCGCGCGGACGCGCCGTCACGCGCTTCCGGGACGCGCCCGCACTGTGTATCTTCCCCGGAATCCGCAGCCGGACGGCCTCGGAGACTCGACGACTCCGCGCTGCGATCACCGCCCTCGACCTGCGGCATGACCGAATCCCCCGAGCAATCCCCGCGTCGCGCGCTGCTGCGGCTCGTCGACCTGCTGAGTCGGCCGAACCGCACGGTGCTGCTCACCCTGCTCGGCCTCGCCCTGCTCACGCGCCTCTTGTGGGTGCTGTGGATCCACCCGCCGTCTGCCTATGTCTTTAGCGACATGCACGGCTACGTCACGCGCGCGCTCCGGCTCGTCGAGCACGGCTTTCAGCCGGGCACCCGCGACCTCGCGTGGCAGTCCTACGGCACGCACTACCTGCTCGCCGGCATCCTCGCGATCGTCGGCAAGGCCAACCTCTACGCCGCCGGCGTCGTCTGGGGCCTGATGGGCGCGTCGGTGATCCCGATGGCCTACGCGCTCGCGGCCCGCGTGTGCACGCGCCCGTGGATGGCCGCCGTCGTCGGCTTCGCCGCGCTGCTGTGGCACCCCAACCTCGTCACCACCGGCTTCTTCACCTCGGAGACGCCGGCGCTGTGCTTCGGCGTGTGGGCGACCTGGCGGCTCGCGGTCCTGCTGCAAGACGGGCGCGGCGCGCTGCAGGCGGGCGTCGCCGCCGCCTTCGCCTTCGCGCTGCGGCCTCAGCTCGCGGTGTTCTTCACGCTCACCGTGGTCCTCTGGGCGTTCACGCGCTGGCGCGGCGGGACGACGGCCAAGCTCGGGCAGGTGCTGGTCGTCGGCGCCTGCCTGGCCGGCATCTTCGGCTTCAGCCTCTGGCGCTTCCACGAGCACACCGGCACCTGGGGCGGCATCGCCGAGGCCGCCAACGCCAACCGCACCGCCGCCCGCTGCCACAACGCGCGCACCCAGGCGTTCCGCACCAAGGCGCAGCTCGACCGCAGCCGCAGCGTCGACGACGGGCGCCTCATCGGCATCATCCCGTTCCAGACGCGCATGCGGAAGGTCTCGCACGAGCACTTCCTCGGTATGCGCCCCGCGCTCGGCACCCGCGCGCGCGCCTTCACGATCGAGGTCGAGCGCAAGGACGGCACGCGCGAGTGGATCCCGGTGCGCATCGCCAAGGACGGCTTCGGCATCAAGTTCGTCGGCTACATCGGCGACCCCGACATCCACCGCGCGCTGCAGCGCCTGTGCATCGAGCGGACCGGCCCCCTCGAGCAGCTGCGCTACGCCTTCGTCAACCTCACGGGGCTGTGGATCTACAACAGCCAGTGGCCCGACTCCTCGCGCAACCGCGAGTACTTTCACCGCTACTCGAAGGCGTTCATCGTCATCTTCAACGCGGTGGTGCTGCTGCCGTCGATGCTCGGCATCGCGCTCGCGCTCCGGCGCCGGCGCGAGAACCCGGCGCTGGTGCTCTGCGCGCTGCAGCTGCTCGGCCTGTACTTCGTGTCGTCCTTCTTCTTCGGCTCGATCCGGCTGCGCACCCCGTACGACGTGTTCGCGCTCGTGCTCGCGGTCGAGGGCTACGCCTGGATCGCCGGCGTGATCGCGCGGCGCCGCGCCGCCCGTCGCGTCGTCGGCTCACAGGTCCCTCAAGACAGGTCGAGCGAACCATAAACAACAGCCCGCGCGAGCGCTCGCGCGGGCTGGTGTAGGCGCCGGCGGCCCGGCGAGGGCGCGCTGCGGCGATGAGAAAAGCGACCCCGACGGGGGTCGCCTGACCACGAGGACACCCGCCGCGCCGGCGGGCACGGAGGCGGGGCTCAGCGCGCCTGGGAGCGCTTGGAGAACTCGAGGTACAGGTAGAAAGGGAGCATGAGGGCAATGATGGACAGCCAGATCATCGTTCTGTCCTCCTTTGGGCCTACGTGGTGGACGACTGCAGGACGCGCGGCCGCGTCCGAAGATTCACGCGACTCGCGTCAGTCGCTCTTAGGGTTTGCACGGAACGGGCCATTCGGAAAAAAAGTGGAGATTCGTTCCTCGATCCCAACGCAGCGGTCAGGACCGCGATCTCGCTGCCGCGATTGATTCGGTCTGGCACCATCTGTGGCCCCAGGCCCCCGACGCCGGCATGACATCCCTGTCACGGTCGGCCGCACACTGAGCCCGAATGATACGGTCCGGTCGCGCGGCCGCTGTGACGCGCGCTACAGGCCCGCGTCGAGCCACGACCCGTCGGCGTCGCCCTCCGCCAGCGCCGACCGGTAGCGAGCCGCGAGCGCCGGGAACTTTTGCGCGAACTCGCCTTCGCTCAGCGACCGCGCGCGCACCTGACCCGCGCGCGTGACCGTGAACCGACGCGCCGCGGGGCCGTCGCCCGGCTCCACGCGCACGCTGTGCTCGCCGACCTGGAGCGTGACGATCGCCGGACGCGACGGCCCGCCGCCGCGCCCAGGCCCGCTCGCGCGGGGCGACGGGTGGTCGTGGCAGCCGCCGAGCGCGAGCAGCAGCGCGCCCGCGAGGCAGGGCCCGCGCGCCCGCGAGCACCTCATCGCGACGCCTCGGGCCGCTCGACCAGCTGAGCGCGGAGCCGCCGGGCCCAGTCGTCGAGCCGCGAGATCGTGCTCTCGAGCTTCGCCGGGGAGTCGGCGAGCACCCCCAGCTGCTGCTCGAGCAGCTGCTTCGCCCGCCGGATCCGCGTCCTCGCCGTGCCCTCCGGGATGCTGACGATCGCCGCGACCTCGGCGGCCGTCATCGACTCCCAGTAGTACAGCTCGAGGATCACCTGATAATCGAGCGGGATCCGCCGCAGCGCCTGCAGCAGCAGCCGCTGCTCGCCGTGCTTGGCCAGGATCTGCGTCGGCGAGGGCCCGAGGTCGTGGGCCGCGGTCACGCCGAAGTCGAGCCGCTCGCCGTCGCGACGCCGGGTCCGGAAGTGCTTGCCGAGGACGTTGCGCGCCACCGCGAACAGGAACGTCCGGAAGCTCGAGTGACCACGGAAGCGCTCGCGCGACTCGACCAGCGCGAGGAAGGTCTTCTGGATCAGGTCGGGCCCGTCGCGGTCGCCGACCTTGTTGCGGAAGAACCGCGCGATCGGCTCGTAGTGGCGCTCGAACAGCGTCGCGCCAGCGCGCCGATCCCCTCCGCACCACGCGTCGAGCAGCGCCTCATCGGACCTCTCCTCGGACCTCTCCTCGGACCTCTCCTCGAGTGCTTCGTCGAGATCGCCCATCGCCCACGGAAGACCCGCATCATACACGAACGCGCGTGCACAAGCGCTCACCGCGCGAGCGCGGGCGTGCCTTCGGGTGCCCGCTCGCGCGCGAACGTGGCCTGTGTAATGCGAGCGGCCGCCGCGGTAATGTCCGATCGAGCCGGCCGCGCGGCCAGGCTCCGACACCCACGACCTCGCCTCCTCGCGATCATTCATGTCGAACGTCGCCACGATTCATCGCCTCCGCCCGGCGCCCGACCCCGACGCGCACGCCGGCGCGGCGAGCGAGAGCGCGCCCGAGCGGGGGCCGTGTGACGACGCCGAGACCGTGCGCCGCGCCTGCGCCGGAGACCCGGTCCTCTGGGGTCAGCTGTATCAGCGCTCGTACGCCGGGCTGTTCCGCCAGCTCCGCTACCTCACCGGCGACCGCGCCATCGCCGAGGAGCTCGCGCAGGAGACCTTCGCCCAGGCCATGACCGCGCGCCGGCGCTACGACGGCCGCAAGGGCTTTCGCCCGTGGCTGCACGGCATCGCGCTCAACGTCGTGCGCAAGCACTGGCGAAAGCAGCGCAACACGACCCGCGCCCACGAGCGCCTCGAGACGCTCGCCGAGCTCAAGCGCGACCTGTCTGAAGGAACTGGTAACCCCGACGCCGGCTACCTCCGACGCGAGCGCAGCCGGGCGCTGTACACCGCGCTCGAGGAGCTCCCGCCGCGCCTGCGCGAGGCCTTCGTGCTCCGCGAGCTGCAGGGGCTCTCGACGACCGAGGCCGCCGCGCAGCTCGACATCACGACCGGCAACCTCGCCGTCCGCGTCACGCGGGCGCGCGCCCGCCTGCGCGACCTCCTGCGCGCGGACGGCTGGATCACCACCGGAGGCGGTCATGACTGACGCGCCCCGTCACGACGAAGACGACCTCCTCGACACGGTCCTCGACACGCTCATCGAGGACGCGAGCTGGACGATCGAACAGGAGCAGGAGCAGGACGAAGACGAGCTCACGCCGCCGCCCTTCACCGCGATCATCGCCCGCGCCCACCGGCTCGATCCCAACGTCGTGCCGCGCGCCTGGGTGCCCGAGGAGCACACCGACGCGCCCGAACTCCTCGAGCCCGACGACCTCGAGGACGACCTCCCCCTGCCCGACCTCCCCCTGCCCGACCGCGACGATCCGCTCGCGCGCTTCATCGTCGACGCGCGCGCCGAGGCCGAGCACGACATCCGCAGTCACATCGCGCTCGTGGGCGACGCGCCCGCGCTCACCCCTCGTCCAAGGCCGCGCCGCGCCCGACGACTCGGCGCGGTCTTCGGCCTGCTGGCGGCCGCCGCCGCGACCGTGCTGTTCTTCGCGCAGCTCGCCGCGCCCGACGCGACGCTGCGCCTCGAGTCGGGTCAGCGCTTCTTCCAGTCGGTGGTCGACCTGACCCTCGGGCGCGGCGCCCACGAGGGCACCGCGCGACCGGTCGAGCAGCGCGCCGACGAGGACGCGCCCCCCCCCGCGACGTCCCGCGCCCGACGCCGAGCGCGACGCGACGCGACCGAGCGCGACGACGACGCGCTCGACGACGCGATCGACGACGCGATCGACGACGGTCTCGGCGAGGCCGAGCGCCTCGACGCGGCCCTGCTCGAGGCGCTGGAGGACCCGCCGCTCGAGGAGCTCGTCAGCAGCGATCCCGCCCCCCGGGAGCCGCTGTGCCCAGACGGCGACGACGCGCCGACGCTCGAGGAGGAGGTCGACGAAGACGACGTCGAGGCCGTCGAGGTCGAGCTCGAGTCGCCGCGGCCCCGATCCCTGCGCGAGCAGCTGGCCGCGCTCGACGACGACGCCGAGGCGGCGCTGCGCGCCGGTGAGCTCGACGCCGCCGACGCCGTCTACCGCGAGATCATCCGCCGCGGCGGTCGTCACCGGCTCGTCGAGCTCGCCTACGGCGACCGCATCGCGCTCGCGCGGCGAGCCGGCGATCGCGAGCGACGCGTCGCGCTGTGGCGCGAGTATCTCCAGCGCTTCCCGCGGGGCCGCTTCGCCGAGGACGCGCGCGCCGGGCTCTGTCGCGTCGCCGAACATGGCCGAGCGGACTGCTGGCGTGACTACCTGACGCGCTACCCCGAGGGCACCTACGCCGCGCTGGCACGCCGCGCGATCGACTCCGCCGAGCACCCGTGACCGCCGCCGCCCCACGCCGCGCCAGGCGAGCGCTTCGTCAGCGCCTCGCGCTCGTCCTCCCGCTGGTCACGTCGCTGGCGCTCGCCTGCGGCACCGAGCGCTTCGCGGTCACCGACGGCGAGGACAGCGGCGAGGACGAGGGCCCCTGCGCGCCCGAGGCGCCCGAGAGCGGCGGCGACGAGGGCTTCCCGCTGCCGATCTGCGGCGTCCCCGAAGGACAGGTGTGCTGCGAGGACCTCGAGGATCCGTGCTGCTACCGCCCCGACGATCCGTGCTGTCAGGACCCCGCGGGCCCCTGCTGCGAGCAGCCCGACAGCCCCTGCTGCACGGGCGAGCTGCCGCACTGCTGCGACGTCTCGATCGAAGATCCCATGGACGGCCAGCCGGCGGCGATCGATCCGTGCTGTGAAGACCCCGAGGGCCTGTGCTGCCTCGTGCCCGATCACCCCTGCTGCGATCCCTACAGCGGCCTCGATCCCGAGAGCCTGTGCTGCGTGGAGCCCGGCCACCCGTGCTGTGATGGTCAGGGCCACGGCGATCCCTGCTGCCTGAACCCGGAGAGCCCCTGCTGCTGGGATCCAGGCGGCCCCTGCTGCGAGCAGCCCGAGGAGCCCTGCTGTCAGGATCCGATGGGGCCGTGCTGCGTCGACCCGGGCAGCCCCTGCTGCGAGCAGCCCGAACACGTCTGCTGCCTCGAGCCGGGCTACCCTGGCTGCGAGCAGCCCGACGACCCCTGCCTGCTCGAGCCCGACGACCCCTGCTGCCTCGATCCGGGCGGCCCCTGCTGCCTCGACCCCGAAGACCCCTGCTGCGAGGATCCGCTGGGCTTCTGCTGCGAGCGCCCAGAGCACCCCTGCTGTATCGACCTCCGCCACCCCTGCTGCCTCGATCCGCAGCACGAGTGCTGCCTCGAAGATCCGCGCTCCCCGGACCCGTGCTGCTTCGGGCGCGAGCCAGGCTGCTGCTCGGCCATTGACGACTCGAGCTGCTGCTTCTCGCCGCTGCTGCCCGGCGTGTTCGCGGGCAGCGGCAACGACTCGAGCAGCGAACCCGACGCGCCGTGACGGTGCGGCGCGCGAGCGGCGATCCAGGCGCAGCGCCGGCGCGCGTCATTGACGACGCCGACGCGCCGGTGGAAGCTTCGCCTCCCGTGTCGCGCCGTCGTCTCCACCACCGCGCGCGCCCCCGCGGCCTGCGCTGGTGGAGCTGGGCGCTCGCGTCGATCCTGCTGGTCGGCGCGCCGGCGGTGACGCGCGCTCAACAGGCCGCGCCCACGTCCGGCGACGCCCGCCCGATCGAGCGAGTCCTGGTCCGGCCCGGCCCCGTCGAGCTCGACGCCCTCCGCGCCGCGCTCTCGGTCCGCGCCCCGGGGGTCGCGCTCCACCGCTTCGGCGACGCCGAGGCGCGCGCGCTCACCGAGACCGGGGGCCCGCGCACGGCCTTCCTCGACATCGCGCTCGACACCTCCGACACGACCTCCGACGCGACCTCCGACGCGACCTCCGACGCGACCTCCGACGCGACCTCCGACGCGACCTCCGACGCGACGCTCGAGGCCGACGGCGACGCGCTGGAGGGCGCGCGGCTGCGGATGACGATCATCCTCACTGACGGCCGCGCCTACGAGCGAGTCGTCGAGGCGCCGCCGGGGGACACGCGCGCGCTGGCCTTGACGCTCGCCCACACGCTGGCGGCGATCGAGGAGGACACGATCCCGCCGGATCGCGTGCAGGCGCCCCTGCCCGTCGACGCGTCCGCGCCCGAGTACGACGTCTCGCTGAAGACCTCGCCCTCGAACACCGCCGACGCGACGCCCGACCCGTCCCCGCCGACGCGACGCGAGCCCGCCCCCGAGCTCGACCCCGACCCCGCGCCCCGCCCCGCCCCGCGCGTCGAGCTCGGCGTCGACCTCAGCCCGGCGTTCTCGGTGGTCCTCGCGCCCGGGCGGATCCAGGGGCTCTCGGGCGGCGGCGGCGAGCTGCGCCTGCTCGCGCGGGCGCCGATCGGCGCCACCGCGGGGGTCGGGCTGCGCCTGCTCACCCGCGGGGCGGGCGACGCCCGGCTGCTGCGCAGCCGCGTGCTGTTCGCGGGCGGCTACACGCTGCGCCTCGGCGAGGTCGAGGTCGCGGCGCTCGCCGGCTTCACGCTCGAGCCCTGGCGCCTGCTCGGCGGTGAGGCGGCGGGCGAGCGCGACTCGCCGCCGCTGCTGCTCGGCGCGCTCGCGTCCGCGAGCGTCGGCTACCGGATCCAGCCGGCGCGGCGCCCAGGCTCCACCTGCGCGTCGGCGGCCGGCTCGAGCTGGCCGGGAGCGCCTTGCTCTCAGGACAGGCCGCGGAGCTGCGCGACGCCGCGACCGACGCGCGCTGCTCGTCGGCGTCGGCGGCCTCGAAGCTCGCGCTCGGCCTCGACCTCGCGCTGTGGTTCGAGCTGCCCGCGCGCTGAGCCGCCGCGCCGCCGCGCCGCCGCTGGCCCGCGGGGAAGGTCCGCGCTGAAGGTCCGCGCGCGCGCGTCGCTCGTCGCGGGCGAAGCGACGCGCCGCGGCGGTACCGGACCGCGCCTACGGGTAGTACGTCCGCACCAGGATCAGCGTGCGACCGGGATCCTCCTCGTCGGTCGCGTGCCCGGCGATCGCCACCGTCCCCTGGGGGCCGACCGCGACCGCGTTCGCCTCGTAGGAGATCTCGAGCGGCCCGGCGGGCCCGCCCTCGGGATCGATCCAGGCGTACAGCTCGACGCTCGGGTAGTACTGCGTCCACGCGGCGCGCGTCCCCTGCGGGTGCGACTCGACGCCCGCGAGCGCGAAGCGCCCGGCCGCGTTCGCGGCCGCGGCCCGCATGGACTCAGGGCCATATTGATTCGAGAGCTCGAGGTCGAGCGCGTCGCCGAGGACGCCGGTCGGCAGCACGTCGAACGCGATCCGCTTCGGCGTCCCCGAGGGCAGCGCGCGCTTGCTGCCCGCGACGATGATCCGCTCGTCCGGCAGGATCGCGAGCGAGAGCGCCTCGTCCTGGTACCCGCTGCTGTTGACGTCCGACTCCCACACCCACAGCGTGTCCTTGCTGTCGCTGTCGAGATCATGGCGACGCACGAACGCGCGGGTCTGGTCGTCGGCGTTGGCGAGCGCGCCGACGATCACCGCGTCGCCGTCGCCCGTCAGCGCGAGGTCGTGACCCACGTCGCCGCGCTCGCCCCCGAACGAGAACGAGAACCGCTGGCTGCCGCTGTCGCCGTTGACGCCCATCAGCAGCACGTCCCTGTCGACGCCGTCGACGTGGCGCTCGCCCGTGATCACGAGGTTGTCGCTCTCGTCGCAGACCACCGCGTAGCCGGCGCGCAGCGTGAACTTGCCGGGGTCGCTCTCCCACGCGAGCTCGCCCGACGGGTTGAAGCGCGCGACGTACAGCTCGGGCACGCCGTAGTCGATCTGCCCGTCGAGCTCCTGGATGCTGCCGACGACGAACGCGTTGCCCTGGCTGTCGACCGCGACGCCGCGCCCGACCGAGAGATCTTTCGCGCCGCGCTGGACCTCCGCCTGCCACTGCAGCTGCCCGCTGACGAGGTAGCGCGCGACCCAGATCGCGCGCCCGCCCTGCAGCTGCGACGTGTAGCCCGTGACGTACAGGTTGCCGGCGCCGTCGAACACGAGGTCGAGCGCCTCGCTGTCGCCCTGGTCCGCGCCTCGCTGCGCGCTCCACCACTGCGTGCCGCCGGGCGGCACCGCGATCGTGAAGTCGATCGGCCCGGCGTCGTCTTCGTCCGGGCCCTGCAGCTGCTCCCGCGCGACCGCGCGGACGCTCCGCGCCCCGTTGCTGTAGTCGGCGCCGGTGATCTCGATCGCGTAGGTGTACGGCGGCTCGCTGATCGCCGCGACCTCGGTCCACGGCCCGCCGTCGCGCGACTCGTAGAACACGACCGCCGGCGGCGTCTCGTCGTCGTCGATCGCCTCGGCGACGACGTGCACCAGCCCCGGCGTCGAGAACACGCCCGGCGCCACGCTCCCGCCGACGCGGAGGTCCACGAGCGTCGGCGGCTCGTCCACCGGCAGCTCGCCGGTCGTCCCGCTCGTGTCGTCGATCGTCGCGTCGCCGCTGGTCGAGCTCTCGATCGAGGTCGTCGCGCTCGTCTCGCCCGGCTCGGTCGCCGTGACCGTCACCGGCTCATCGGTGGTTGAGTCGGTGACCATCGCTGCGTATGCATAGGCCTCGTCGAACGCCGTCGAACACGCCGTCGGCGACAGCGCGACGACCAGCGCCGCCGAGCTCAACGCGACGCGCCAGCGCACTTCCCTCACACCGCCGCCCGGATTAAAATCGCGCCCAGGGGACATGTTAGGTTTCAACGACCGCGCCGATCGCTTATCCCCAGCCTGTCCACAGAACTGTCCACAGGGGCGTTCTGTGACCGCGAGGGGCGATTTTGCGGCGGCCATCCAGTATTTTATATAACGAACTTTTCGTATCTAGAAGGACATAATTTTCGATGCTTACCTTCGCGCGGCCGGATTCGAGCATGGCCTTCGGACCTGGTAGCAACCTGCATGTTCGGTAATACAAATCACATGGTACACAGTACAGGCGCCCACTGATCGCCATGCCGCCGGGCCACTCCATCACCTTCGACCAGGGCCACCAAGGCCCCGTCCCGTCGCGTACGCCGAGACGCGAGCCGAGCTCCGGCGCGGACGGTCGCGCGCGTCGTCGCGGTGATGAGCCCACGCGTATCCGCCCGCCCGGCGAGCCCAGCGCGACGCCCGTAGGTGCGCCGCTGGAGCACACCCGCGAGCCCAGCACGACCGGCGTCGGCGCCTGGCAGGAGCACGACTTCACCGGCCGCGTGTTCAACAAGCGCTTCGAGCTGAAGCGGCGCCTCGGCAAGGGCGGCATGGCGACCGTCTACGAGACCTTCGACAAGCTCCTGCACAAGCACGTCGCGGTCAAGGTGCTCAACCCCGAGCACAAGGAGAGCGCGGATCTCAACCGGCGCTTCCTCGAGGAGGCGCGCGCGATCAGCCAGCTCGAGCACGACCACATCGTCGACGTCATCGACATCGGCGAGGAGGACGGCCTCGTGTACCTCGTGATGGAGCTGCTCAAAGGGGAAGATCTGGGCGAGACGCTGTGGCAGGACGGCCCGCTGCACTGGTGGCGCGTGCTCGACATCGGCGCGCAGATCTGCGAGGCGCTCGCGGCGGCGCACGGGCGCGGCATCATCCACCGCGACATCAAGCCGGCGAACTGTATGCGCATCGCCTACCGGGGCGAGAGCGACTTCATCAAGGTCCTCGACTTCGGCATCGCCAAGTTCACGCCGAGCTACTACCACCACAAGCGCCAGCTCGGCGCGCCCGACGAGTCCGGGACCGAGCTGCCGACGGACCAGTTCCTTGGGACACCTGGCTACATGGCGCCCGAGCAGCTGGACAACGCGCCCTTCGATCCGCGCGTCGACATCTACGGGCTCGGCGCGCTGATGTACCGCCTGATGACCAACAAGATGCCGGTGCCGGCGCGCGCGCGCGCGGCTGCGGGCGCCGCCCCTGGTGATCACACGCCCGTGCCGCCGAGCGCCGCCGTCTCCGGGGTCGAGATCCCCGAGGGGCTCGAGCAGGCGATCCTGCGCGCGCTCGCGCCCGACCCCGACCTCCGCTACCAGAGCGCGCTGCAGTTCCGCGAGGCGCTCGGGCAGCTCCAGCGCGAGCTGCGACCGCCCAGCCGCCTGACCCGAGACCCGCTCAGCTGGGGCACCGACGCGCCTGTGCTGCACAGCGCCCAGGCCGGCGCGCGCTCCCCCACCTGGACCATCGTCCTCGTCCTGCTCGCGCTGATCGCCGGGATCTTGCTCGCCCGCTTCTCGCTCACGCCCATCGCGCCCACGCAGCTGCCCGCCGCCCCGCCGCCGCCCCGCGTCTCCCCCAACCTGCCCGCTCCGCCAGGCGCGCTCGCAGCCGCCCCCGTCACCGTGCCGACGGACGAACGCGCGCCCGAGCCCGGCGCGCAAACGCCCGAGCCGTCCCTCCTCGCCGGCGCCGATCCGCTCACGCCGCCGGCCGCGCGCGACGTCGAGGACGACGAACCGCTCACGCCGCCGGCTGCGGACGCGCGCGACGATGAGCCCGCGACCGACGAGCTCGCGACCGACGAGCCCGCGACCGACGAGCTCGCCGCCGAGACGGGCGCCAGCGACGGCGAGAACGATGACTCGGGCGACGCCGAGACGGCGGCGGACGACGCCGAGCCCAAGAAGAAAGCGCTCCCGCGCGCCGTCTCCCGGCGCCAATTCGTCCGCGCGATCACGCGGGCGCGCGGCGCCGTGCGGGCCTGTTACCAGCGTCACACCGGCGGCTTCGGCGGGGCCGACAGCCTCGAGGTCGTGTTCACGATCGACGCCGCGAGCGGCTCCATCAAGTCGACCAAGGTCCCCGCCCGCGGCGCGCTCACGGCCATCGATCAGTGCATCAGCCGCGCGGTCGACCGCCTCGGCATCAAGCTCCCGCGCGCGCGCCAGGACACCGTCCAGCGCTACACCTTCGAGCTGTGAGCTGAGCCATACCCGGCCAGCGCGCGCGGACAGGCGCGCGACCCCTGCACAGGCGTGTGGTTGCCATCGACGCCCCCCCTGGTTCAGTATCGAGGGAGCCGCATGCCGAGCCGACTCTCGACGACCGCCCAAAGCCCCGCGCTCGCGCTCGCGCTCGGCGTCTCGCTCGTGGCCGTGAGCGCGTCGCCGCGAGCCCGCGCCGCGGAGCCCGCCCCCGCAGCCGGCGAGGGCGTCGAGAGCCCGCCCCCGCGCGCCCGCAAGCTGTTCGAAGAGGCACGTGACATGCTGGAGAAGGGCCGCTACGACTCGGCCGCCCAGCTGTTCCGCAAGGCGCTCGTCATCCTCGACGACCCGCGCGTGTACCTCTACGGCCGCGCCGCCGTGCTCTCGGAGCTCTACAACGCGCAGATCGCCGCCTACAACCTCGACGGCGACCCCATCCACCTCTGCGAGCTCAAGGACACCCTGGGCGACTACACGCGCGCGCTCGTCGACACCTACAAGGACGAGGCCGAGCAGCTCCCCGAGCTCAAGCGCGCGCGCGAGCACCAGGACAAGATCACGCAGCTGCTCGTCGACCACGTGGCCAGCTCCGACGAGTACAGCTCGATGGCGGAGATCTGCCCCGAGCGCACGCTGGCGAACGGACCCGCGCAGGACGATCCCGAGCCCGCGCCCACGACCCCGCTGCTCAACCCCGACGCGCCGCCGCCCTCCGCAAAACCTGCACCTTCAGTCAGATCAGATCCCTCCCCCGTCGAAGGGCCTCGAGCCGACGGCCCGCCCGCGCCCGGCCTCGCGCTCAGCGGCGACGAGCCCCGCGATCCGGTGCCGCTCTTCATCGCCGGCGGCGTGACGACGACCGTCGGGGTCGGGCTGCTCGTGACCATGACCTACGCCTTCGTCGAGATGGACCGCGCCGATCAGCGCGTCGCTGACATCCAGTACCAAGCCGAGGTCGTCGACAATAGGCGCCCGTTCACCACCGCGGAGCGCGCGGAGATCGACCAGCTGCAGTCCAAGTACGACAACCTGACGCGCCTCGCCGTCACGACCGCGGTGTTCGGCGGCCTCGCCTTCGGCGGCGGCATCGCGATGCTGGCGATCGGCAAGCAGCAGCGCGACGCGGCCCGCTACCGCGGCCTCTCGCTCACGCCCTACGGCGGCCGCCACGGCGCCGGCCTCCAGCTCCACATGCGCTTCTAGTCAGGTCGCCGAGCGCCGCGACATCCCGCCCGCACGAGACCTCGCGCGCGCGCCCGAATTAACGCAGCCCCGCGGCGACCTCGAGTCGCGAAGCTGACTCAAGACCATGTGAGCGGCCCCTGACAGGGGGTCGCTCACGTGCGTCCCGCGAGCCCCAAGGGACACAACCAAACCAGCGACCGAGCGCGCACCAACGGAGCGTGGCGAGTGAACGGGAGTGGGGCCGGATGAGGACTCAAGACCATGTGAGCGGCCCCGACAGGGTTCGTTCACGTGCGTCCCACAAGGCCCCAAGGGACACAACCAAACCAGCGACCGAGCGCGCACCAACGGAGCGCGGCGAGTGAGCGGGAGCGAGGGGCCGGATGAGGACTTACGACCATGTGAGCGGCCCCCGGCAGGGGGTCGCTCACGTGCGTCCCGAAAGCAGCGCCCCCCGCTCCCGCTCACCGAGAGCCACGCGTGTCGAATCGCGACGCCCAGACCATGCGCGTTCGGACAGGTCGCACACGACGAGCACCACTCGAAGCAACCGGCCACGCGCGGCGCCTTCGGCTCAACCGACGCGCGCGATCGAAGCACGCGCTCGAGGCTCAGCGCTTCGCCGGCAAGGTGCGCGCGAACTCGACGCCCCGCTCGATCCAGCCCGTCAGCGCGTCGTCCGTCTCCGTGCCCTGGCTGTCCACGTACACGAAGCCCTTCAGCGGCCGCCCCGTGAAGTCCATCGGTCGCGCGTAGGGCTGCGCCAGCGCCTCGTCGTGGTGCTCTGGGCCCACGCGGATCATCATCTCGTCGCGCACGATCCCGCAGGCCATGTTCCCGTTGATCAAGAACGCCAGCCCGCCGAACATCTTCTTCTCGGTCAGGTCCGACTCCAGCTCCGGTCGCGCCAGCGCCCGTCGGGTCCGCTCTGCAAGTTCTTCGTCGTACGCCATCGCAGGTCCCTCGCGCGCCGCGATCGCGTCGGCTCGCCGCGCTCACTATAGATCAGCGTCCTCGCGGCGCGGCCGCTCGCGACGGGGAAACTCGCGCCCCTCGCCCGCGATTCGCGTACCCTGTGACACGCGCGTGGAGCCCCCGATCGACCCCGTACCGCCGGCGAACGCGGACCCGCCTCCCTCGGCGCAGCTCGCCAAGCTCGCGCGCTCGATCACCTGGCGTCTGGTCGTCTTCTTCACCGTCCTCGCGATCGGCTTCACCGGCCTCATGCTCGGCGCCGGCGTCAGCGAGCGCGAGCTCGCCGGGACCAGCGCCGGCGTGCGCCTCTACTACGCGCTCGGCCTCTTCGTCATGGGCGGCATGGACCTCGGCACCCCGAGCGCCGGCCCCGCGCTCGCGCGCGGGCTGCTGTGGTCCGCCTACTTCCTCGCGCCCAGCGTCACCGCCGGCGCGCTGCTCGAGGCGCTGTTTCGGCTCATGGCCCCGCTCGCGCTGCGGATCCGACGGCTTCGCGACCACACCGTCGTCGCCGGCTGCAGCCGCCTCGCCAGCCTCTACCTCCTGCGCCTGCGCCAGCTCGACCCGCGCGCCCCGGTGCTGGTCGTCGAGGTCAACGCCAACAACCCGCGCCTGTCCGAGGCCCGCGATCACTTCCGGGCGACCATCGTCCACGGCGACATCCGCTCCCGCGCCTGCTTGATGCAGCTCAAGCTCCACATGGCGCGGCGCGTGCTCCTGCTGACCGGTGACGACTTCGCCAACCTCGACGCCGCCGCGCGCGTGCTCGAGCACGCCCCCGAGCTCGCCGGGCGCGTCGAGGTCCACATCAGCGACATCGGCCTCCTGCGCACCATCCGAGAGACGCGCGCGACGGAGGGCTGTGAGTTCTTCAACGGGCACCAGATCGCCGCCGAGCACCTCGTGCGCGAGCACCTCATCGCCCGCTTCCACAGCACCCCGCGGCGCGACCTCGTGATCCTCGCCGGCTTCGGGCGCTTCGGTCAGACCGTGCTCGACCAGCTCCAGCAGCACGGCGGCGAGAGCTTCGGCGAGGTCGTCATCCTCGATCTCGACGCCACGCGCCTCAGCCTCGGCTTCGCCGACGAGGTCGGCTTCCGCGACGGCTACGCGCGCGAGATCGTCGACGACGACCTCAGCGACCCACGAGTCTGGCACCGGCTCGAGGCGTCGCACTCGCTCTCGACCTGCGAGCCGGTCCTCATCATCGGCTCCGGCGACGACAGCCAGAACCTCCGCGTCGCGCTCCGGCTCGCCAATCGCTACCCCGACGCCTACATCGTCGCGCGCAGCTTCCACCGCTCCCCCTTCGCCGAGAACCTCGCGCGTCAGGCCGGCATCAAGCTGTTCGCGGTCGCCGAGCTCATCACCGGCGGGATCCCGCAGAGCTGGTGTTCGGGCGCCCAGCGGCCAGTCCCGCGGCTGCGCCGCTCCTGGCGCCGTCGACGAGCCGGGTAGCGTCGCGCAATCTTCGGCCGCCGCGCCGGAATACCCCCGCACGGTTTGCTCCTGCGCGCAATCGAGCGAACGCGCGCGACCCGGAACATTGTGACAACCACATTCGCAGGCGATCAAAGCGCACGCGCGCGCGAAATTGCCCCAGAACCAGTGTTCGCTGGCGCTTGTAGGCTCACACGCCGGCGAATCGCGCACGCGTACCCTGTGTGATATATGCGCACACCTATGATTTCCAACGAGGTAGAAGCGGTCCACAACACGACCGACACGCCCCCTCGTCTCGGCGGATTTAGGCCTCAGAACAACGTTCAAGAGGCTCCGAAGCCGGCGGCTGTCGTCCGCCTGCGCGACTCCACCGCGCCGATCGATGTGTCCATTGACGAGGACACCACACCCCACACCCCCGGCGCGCCCCCGAGCACCCGCGGCAACCAGAAGTGGGTCGGAATCGGGCGCGGGTCGACCCCAGTCGGCCAGGCGATCACCAGCGCGCAAGGCGCCAATCAGTCGACCAACGACGACCCCGAGGATCTGACCGGCTCCTTTATCGGCGGCCGTTACAAGCTCCTGCGCCTGCTCGACCGCGGCGGCATGGGCTACGTCTACTACGCCAAGCACACCGCGATCGATAAGCGCCTCGCGATCAAGATCCTCAGCCTCAAGTGCGCGCGCTCCGAGCAGCACCGCACGCGCCTCCTGCGCGAGGCCCGGGCCTGCTCGCAGATCGCCCACGAGAACGTCGTCGACATCCTCGACTTCGGCCAGGCGCCCAACGGCTCGGTGTTCATCGCCATGGAGCTGCTGCGCGGCGAGACGCTCGCGGCCATCGTCGACCGCGAGGGCGCGATGCCCTGGCGGCGCGCCAAGCCGATCATCCTGCAGATCGCGCGGGCGCTGCACGCCGCGCACACCAAGGGCATCCTCCACCGCGACCTCAAGCCCGACAACATCTGGCGGACCAAGCGCGGCGCGAACAAGGACTTCATCAAGGTCTACGACTTCGGCCTCGCCAAGCTCCTGCAGGACGACTCGTTCGCGGGCAGCAAGCCGATCACGAGCGCCGGCACGATCTTCGGCACGCCCGAGTACATGTCCCCTGAGCAAGCTCGCGGTGAGCCCACCGACGCGCGCAGCGACCTGTACTCGACCGCGATCATCCTCTACGAGCTGCTGACCGGCACGGTCCCCTTCCTCGCCGAGAACTTCCTCGACGTCCTGGCGATGCAGGCGACCGAGGCGCCCCGCTCGCCGCGCACGCTCGCGCCGCCCGGCGCGATCTCGCCGAAGCTCGAGCGCGTGATCCTCAAGGCCCTCGAGAAGGACCCCAGGGATCGCTACCAGACCATGCAGGAGTTCGCGACCGCGCTCGCGCGCGTCCCGAGCAACGAGACCCCGCACCCGCACCCGCGCAAGGGCGGCACGCTGATCCCGCCCACGCGCACGCCGACGCCGCGCAACGGCCTCGAGTTCGGCGCCGGCGTGCTCAGCGGGCAGACGCTCGCGGCGACCGACGTGCGGCCGGCGGCCGGCGGCGTCGACGTCCCGATCGTCGCGCCGATGGGCGCCCGCGAGAAGATCTACCTGACGATCATCGCGGCGCAGACGCTCGCGCTGATCGCCCTCGCGCTCGCGACCTAGACCCTATGAAGTGACCGGCTCGCGGTCGCAGTCTGTGGGTAGACCACAGGTTGGATCGCCGACGACACGCCCTGTCTCGAGAGTCAGGGCGCGTCGCCGCGCCGCTCAGCGGACCAGGAGCACCTGCGTCTCGTAGCCGAAGGCCACGCCGCCGCCGGTGTCGACCACGAGCCGCACCTGCGTGGGCAGCAGCTCGATGCTCGCCAGGCCCGTCACGTCGGCGTCGGTCGCGGTCGTCATGCCGTCGACCACCGAGTCCGCGTCCGCGTGGTTCCACAGGTAGTAGCCTGACTCCGAGTTCGCCGCCGGCCAGCTGCCCTGGCCGCCGCCGCACTGGCCGTCCTCGCCGACCGTCAGCAGCGTCCAGTTCTGATCGTCGCCGGTCACGTAGACCTCGTGCCCGCCGCTCATGTCGTTCTGGTAGTCGCCGTTGTCGTCGTCCGAGGTCAGCCCGACCATGCGCGTCGCCGGGTTCAGCTCGCTGATCATCCCGCGGATCAGCCCCAGCTGCGCCGGCGTGTAGTCGACCATCGAGTCCGGGTTCATGAACACAAGCGGGACGTCCTCGACGAAGTTGCCCATGCTGAAGTCCGGCGTCACCTGGTCCTCCGCGATCCAGTCGAAGTGCTTGGCCGAGTCGTCGGCGCACTTGTGCCAGGGGTTCGTCACGTCGTTCTCGGCCACCAGCAGGTTGTCGGAGTGGTTGAGCGTCAGGCGGATCCAGCCGCCGCCGTCCGTCGTCATGTCGCACGACAGCGTGAACGGCTCCTCACCGCCCTCGCCGTCCGGATCGACCATGTACTCGCCGTCCGGCGCGTTCGCGTCCTGATCCAGGATGTCCGCGCAGCTCAGCGGGAGGGCGCACAGCCCTCCGCTGCAGCCGTGATCGAGGCAGTCGGGGGCGGCGTTGCACATCGCGCCGAGCTCGCAGCCGCCGCAGCTCCCGCCGCAGTCTAGGTCGCTCTCGTCGCCGCTGATGAGGCCGTCATCACAGGCCGGCGGGGCGCACAGCGTCGTGCAGGCGTCCGAATTGTCGTCGTTGCCGTCGTCGCACTGCTCGTCGCCCTCCATCACGCCGTCGCCGCAGACCGCGTCGCCGTCACCGTCTCCGTCGCCGTCACCGTCGCCGTCGCCGTCTCCGTCTCCGTCTCCGTCTCCGTCGCCGTCTCCGTCGCCGTCTCCGTCTCCGTCTCCGTCTCCGTCTCCGTCTCCGTCTCCGTCTCCGTCTCCGTCTCCGTCTCCGTCTCCGTCTCCCGCGGTCGTCCCCGACTCCGAGTCGCCGTCGCCGTCGCCGTCTCCGTCTCCGTCTCCGCCCGGACCCATCGTCGTCGGGTCGGGCTCCGTGTCCGTGGCGGACGCGATCTCGGTGTCGGTGCCCCCGTCGTCGCCGCTGCACGCGGCGCCCCCGAACCAGGCGACCGGCAACGCCGACGAGAGCAGCAAGACCCGCAAATTCCCTCTTCTACTACGCATGTCAAAACCTCCAGCGGTCCCTCCATGGTACGGAGAACGCGGCGCGCGCCGAAGGCGAGCGCCGCGGGGCCGCGCCGCGGGCACGACGTTCAGAATCTTGTAAACATGTCCCTTGGTTCATATTTACCCAACGCCGAAGAGAATGCAGCCCGCGACGCGGCGTCGAGACGTCGCGCCGCGGCTCGCCGCGCACACGGTCACACATGCACATTAAGACATGTTTCCAGGATCGCGTGACGACGACCACAAAGCGCGACGCGCCGTGCGTGTACAACCACCGCGCGCGCCCCCGGGCGGCGCGCCCGCGCGGCGGCCCGCGTCACGAACGTGGACGCGCGCCTCGCCGACGGTGAGCTCGCGGCCCTACATCGTCGAACAGCCGGCCCGGGTGCGCGCTGGGCTCCAGGCTAGAAGCGACCGCTGACGCTGAGGCCCGCGCCGGCGCGCCCGATGCTCGGCGTGAACGCGAGGCGCTCGCGCCGGTTGAGCCGCCGGTACTTCGCCAGCGTGATGCCGCCGTAGACGATCATCCCGACGCCGAGCGCCGCGATCACCGAGCCGAAGCCGATGAGCAGCTTGCCCTTGGTCTCGGGGGACAGCGAGGTCGCGCTCAAGGTCGAGCTGCTGCCCGTCCCCGTGCCCGTGCCCGTGCCCGTGCCTGTTCCGGTGCCCGTGCCCGTCCCCGTCCCCGTGCCCGAGCCCGTCGTCGCCCCGTCCGCGCGCACGCTCCACTGCCCCAAGGCGCTCGTGGACGTCGACGCGAAGGCGGCGCTGTTGCCGTGGAGGATCATCGCGGTGCCGCCGGCGATCGAGGCCGCGCCGAGGAACACCGAGAGCACGCCCCAGGGCGGGATCGGGTACGGCTCGTAGGCGCGGTCGAAGGGGCGCCCGCCGATCGCGACGTCGCCCTCGGGCGGCACGCGCACGACCTTCGGCGGCGTGTGGGCGAGGATCTCCTCGTCGAGCGCCTGCAGCCGACTGCGGACCTCGGCGGTCTCGTGGAGGCCGCTGCAGCCCGGCGCCGTGTAGACCTCCTTGCACGTCGAGAGGTACGCGCGGATCAGGTCGCGCGCGCGGTCGAGGTTGCCGATATCACCTGTCTCGGCGAACACCTGCTCGTACGCGGTCACGGCGTTGAGCGTCATGACCACGCGCATGAGGTTCGTGTCCCGGCGCTCGTCGGTCGCCTGGGCCGCCTGCTCCCATCGCGCCGCGGCGGTCGCGTAGTCCTGGCTGTCGAAGGCCGCGCGCGCCTGGCTGTCGAGCAGGATCGGGTCCTCGATCGCGTCGTCGCTCGGCGGCGGAATCGCGCCCTCCGCCGGGGTCTCGACGTCGTCACTGTCCTCCGCGTCGACTTCGTCGTCGGGCTCCTCCGCCGAGACGCGGACTTCGGCGCGCGCGGAGGCGACCGGCGAGCTCGTCGCCATCACGAGGCCCAGCACGGCCGCGAGCCCGCGCGCGAGCCCACGCGGCGCGCCGCGGCCACGGTCCAGAACAGCGCGCAGTTCGGGCTCCATCGGCGGCGCGTCCCCGGACGAAGCTCGCGAGGAGGAGGACACGCACGAGGAGGCGGACACGCGGAGGGGGGCTCGACGAACAGGGGATAGCTGGGACATCTCGTCGGGGTTACGCAGGAGCGCGACGCTCCTGGACGTCAAGCATCGCCAAGCAAGAAGCGATCCGCAAGCGACGGTCCCCGCGACGGCCTGATCCTCGCGGTTCGAGCGAATCTGGCCGAGCGCCGCCCTGCCATTTTGTCGGAGCGTCACGCCGCGGCTGTCTTTCTGACAGCCGCGAGCCGCGCTCACACGCTGTCCGCGCAGCCGCGAGCGGGCCGAAAAAGCCAAAAAATAGCGTTCGTCGCCGCGGCGTGCTGTCGTGGTCGGCGCTGTGGACTCCGCCGCCTGCGCGCCACCCATCAACGCGACCATGACCCCGGGGCTCGGGTGCGAGCGCGCGCCCGCCGAGGACGCGAGCGCGCGCGCCCAGCCCGCGAGCGGCGCGCGACGCATGGACCCGTGGCTGTTCTTCGCCACGCTCGCGCTCTCGTGTCTGGGCCTCGTCATGGTCTACAGCTCGAGCGCGGCCATGGCCCACACCCGCTACGGCGACTGGATGTTCTACCTCCGTCGCCAAGGCGCGTTCCTCGGCCTCGGCGTGGGCGTCCTGCTCGCCGTCTCGCGCATCGACTACCGGATCCTGCGGCGCCTCGCCAAGCACCTCATGGTGCTCGGGCTCGCGGGCCTCGTGCTCGTGCTCATGATCGGCACCGAGTCCCACGGCGCGCGCCGCTGGCTGCAGCTCGGCGTCAGCGTGCAGCCCAGCGAGATCGCGAAGCTCGCGCTCGCGGTGTTCCTCTCGGCCACGCTCGCGCGCCAGGGCGAGCGCGTCCGCAAGTTCAAGACCGGCTTCTTGCCGGTCATGGGCGTCGCGGCGCTCACCATGCTGCTCGTCCTGCTCGAGAAGGATCTCGGCACCACCATCCTGCTCGGCGCGCTGACGTTGATCGCGCTGTACATCGCCGGCACGCGCCTGACCTACGTCGCCGCGGCGACGCTGATCGCCGCGCCGCTCGTCTGGCAGCAGATCGTCGGCGTCAGCTACCGCCGCGGCCGCGTGATCGACTTCCTCTCGGGCGAGCACTCGTTCCAGATCAAGCAGAGCCTCATCACCATCGGCTCCGGCGGCGCGTTCGGGCTCGGGCTCGGGAGCGGGCGCCAGAAGCTCGGCTTCTTGCCCGAGAACCACACCGACTTCATCCTCGCCAGCATCGGCGAGGAGCTCGGCTTCGCCGGCATCTGCCTCGTCATCGGCCTCTACGGCCTCCTGGTCTGGCGCGGCCTGACGATCTCGCGCGACGCGCCCGATCGCTTCGGCGCCTACCTCGCGATCTGCCTGACCGCGCTGTTCGGCCTGCAGGCGCTGATCAACATGGCCGTGGTGCTCGACATCATCCCGGCCAAGGGCATCACGCTGCCCTTCCTCTCCTCCGGCGGCTCCTCGCTGCTCATCAGCATGGCCGCGGCCGGGCTGCTGCTCTCGATCTCGCGCCGCCCCGCCCCCTGGCGGATCAGCGATCAGCGCGCCGGCGACCGCGCCGGCGGGCGTCGACGCGAGGGCGGGCGCGCGAGCCGGCGCCGCGGCGCCGCGACGACGCGACCGCGCGGCCGCGGGCGCCTGGAGCCTGCGCCCCAACGTCCGCCGCCCGATCCCCGCGACCTGAACCGGAGAGGCAGCCCGCGCGGATCAGCGACGCAGCTCGAGCTGCACGTCGTCCATGCCGAAGATCGACGCGAGCGCCGACACGAAGCCGAGCTCGCCGTCCGACACGCGCCCGTCGGCCTTGCCGATCAGGATCACGTCGGCCATCACGCGCTTGCGCTGGAGGGGGCTCAGCGACTCGCGCAGCGCGTGGGCGTACTCCGAGGCCTGCATGCGCCGCTCGTCCTCGGTCCCGAAGGTCCGGTACTCGTCGATGACCTCGCGCAGGAAGTCGGTGACCACCAGCCCCGCGGGTAACCAGCCGACCAGCCGCTCCGCGATGACGCGCATCTCGTCGGCGTCGAGCTGGTTGTCCGTCACCTGACCGAAGGTCAGGAACAGGAAGCCGATCTGGCGAAGCTGTGTGCGCGAGACGTGGTCCATGTATCGTGCTCTCCACCGCGTGGCGGCGCGGGGAGTCTACCCGATTCCTCGCCCGGCCGCGGGGCCACGCCGCGGCCACGAGCGCAGCCTTGGCGCTCGTGACCGCAGTCGCTGCGCAGCCGCGTCGGCCCTCGCGGGCGTCGACGCGTGGGCTCGCCGCTAGCTCCGCGAGGGGAACAAGCCCTGCAGCGCGATGATGAAATTCACGCACTGATACGGCTGCAAGTTGTTGTGCGCCTGACCGCCGCCCGCGTTGCCGCTCCCCTTGATCGCTACGTCCCCGGTCTTGCCGAAGCTGCCCGACCCGAGGTACCCGGTGGCCTGGGGCTTGGGCGAGTCGTTGTTGTTCGACACGGTCAGCGAGTGATCGTGGCTGGGGAGCTGCGCCTCCGTGAGCGTGACGGTCTCCTGCCCGGACTTCGAGCCGAGTCGACGATCGCTGAGCCCGGGGCCGTGGCCCGCGTGCATCGCGACGCGGCCGCGCAGATCGGGCAACGCGAAGGTCGTGCGCCCGTCGCCGCCGTAGGTCGTGCCGAGGATCGAGAACAGCGCCGAGTACTGTGAGATCGGCAGCAGCTGACCGTCGCAGAGCGCCCAGCCGCGCGGGGCGAAGTTGCCGCCGAACATCACGATCTGTCCGATGAATGGTTCCATGAGTCCTCCCTGGATCGCGCTCGCGGGGCGACGGGGCGACGCCCCGCGCCCACTCGCGATCGTTGTACGTACCGAGCGTCTCGCGCCGCTCACCACGAGCGACAGCGGCGTATCGTGCCACGATTCAACGCGGGCGAGTCGTCGCGCGCGCGCATGAACTCCCGCGCGCGCGCTCGCGCTCGCGCTCGCACGACGAGACTCGATATCGCGCGCGCGCGCGACGACCGTTCGCGACGCGTCCCGTCACGACGCGGCGCGCTCTCGGCCCGTCGGTGACGACGACGTTTTTCCCGGAATCGCCGCGACCGCGGACTACACTGTCGGCGATGAGCGACGCTGGCTCCTCGCGCGCGAACGACCCAGCGCGCTCGGCGAAGATCCTCGAGCAGCTGGAGCAGCGCGAGCGCCTCGAGGCGACCGTGCGCCTCGCCGGCAGCGTCGCCCACGACATGAACAACATCCTCGGCGCGGTCATGGGCATCGCCGAGCTGCTCAAGGCCGAGGTCCCCGACGGGCACCCGTGGAGCGAGGACCTCGGGAGCATCCTCGACGTCAGCCTGCGCGGGCGCACGCTCGTGCGCGAGCTGGTCGAGCGCGTTCGCGAGCACAAGCTGCAGAAGAACCGCGTGCGCCTCGACAAGGCCGTGCGCCAGGTCGCCGGCCTGCTCAAGCGCGTGATCCCGGCGAACGTGCGGCTCGAGCTCGACGCCCCGCCCGAGACGCTGCCCGAGGTCAACGGCGACCCCGTGCAGCTCGGCCAGACCCTCATGAACCTGTGCCAGAACGCCGTCGAGGCCATGCGGGACGACGGCGGGACGCTCGCGCTCGCGGTCGAGCACGTCCCGCCCGGCCCCGATGATCCCGCGCGCGACTCGCTCGGCGTCGTGCGCCTGACGATCCGCGACACCGGCTCCGGCATGGACGAGGCCACGCTCGCGCGCGCGTTTCAGCCCTACTTCACGACCAAGTCCAAGAGCGAGGAGTCGATGACGCGCACCGACAAGGTGCGCGTCCGCGGCCTCGGGCTGACGACCGCGCACAAGACGGTCAACAGCCACGGCGGCCGGATCTCGCTCGAGAGCGAGCTCGGCGTCGGCACCACCGTGACCATCGATCTTCCCGCGATCGGCGGCCCGGTCACGGCGTGAGCGCGACCGTCTCGGGTGCTCACACCGGCGGCAGCGCGTCGCGCATCGCCTTCGCCGACTGGAAGCGGTGCGCCGGATCCTTCGCCAGCGCCTTGAGCACGATCTGCTCCCACTCCTCATCGAGATCGGGCACGAAGCGGCGCGGCGGCGTCGGCGGCTCGTTGAGCTGCGCGAGGCTGACCGCGATCGGCGTCGCGCCGGAGAACGGCGGGCGCCCGCACAGCGCGTGGTAGAGCACCGCCCCGAGCGCGTAGACGTCGGTGCGCGCGTCGACGATGCCGCCGCGGACCTGCTCCGGCGCCATGTACTCCGGCGTCCCCAGGATCACGCCGGTCGACGTCATGCCCTCGGCGTGGGTCGTGCGCGCGATCCCGAAGTCGATGATCTTCACGCGCTGCTGCTCGTCCGTGAGGATGTTGCCGGGCTTGAGGTCGCGGTGGATAACGCCCTGCGCGTGCGCGGCCTCGAGGCCGTCGCAGATCTGACCGAAGAGCTCGCGGATCTGCCGTGGCGGCAGGCGACCGTAGCGCGAGAGCATGTCGAGCAGGCTCGGGCCCGCGACGAACTCCATCGACAGGAACAGCACGCCGCCGGACTCGCCGATGTCGTGGATCCGGACCACGTTCGGGTGCGAGATCCGGCGCGCGGTCGTGACCTCGCGGCGCATCCGCCCGGCGGCCGCGGGGTCGAGCAGCGCGAAGCCGCCGATGACCTTGACCGCGACCGACTCGCCGAGCTGCTCGTCGCGCGCGAGGAACACCGAGCCCATGCCGCCGTGCCCGAGCACGCGCTCGACCGTGAAGCGCTCGGCCAGCCGGTCGCCGGGGTTGAGCCCGAGCGAGGGCGCCGCCGGGCGCGAGACCTCGACCGTGAGCGCGTCGCCGCTCGTCGGGTCCGCCGATGACGCGCGCGTCGGGTTGGCCATCATCAGCTGACGCGAGGCCAGGCGGTTGAGCTTCGCGTTGAGCTCGAAGTCGACGCTGCAGACGATCGACTCGAGGTGCGCGAGCCGCTGATCGACCTGCTCGGCGCGCGCCGGGTCCGCCGCGCCCTGGGGCAGCGCGAGCCGGCTGTACTTGGCGGCCTCGATCTCCGCCATGCGCTCGCGGTGCTGGTTCTTCATCCGGATCCACATGGTGATCGACCCGAAGATCACGAGCAGGATGAAGACCGCTTCCATGGGCGCGCAGTGTATCAATTTCGCCGCGCGCGCTGACGCCTCGCGGGGCCGCGGCGCGCCGTCACGGGCTGCTATGCTCCGGCGATGCAGCTCTTCTCTGTTGAGGGCAATTCGCAGCGCCTGGACGGCGGCGCGATGTTCGGCAACTGCCCGCGCGCGCTGTGGTCGCGCTGGTGCCCGCCCGACGAGCACAACCGGATCCCGCTGGCCTGCCGCGGGCTGCTCATCCGCGAGGACCCCGGCGCCGGCGAGCCCGCGCGAACGGTCCTGCTCGAGACAGGGATCGGCGCGTTCTTCGAGCCCAAGCTGCGCGAGCGCTTCGGCGTCCAGGAGCCCGAGCACGTGCTGCTGCGCTCGCTCGCCGCCCGGGGCGTGCGCCCCGAGGACGTCGACATCATCGTGCTCTCGCACCTCCACTTCGACCACGCCGGCGGCCTGCTCACGCCCTGGGCCGAGGACCAGGCGCCGGCGCTCGTGTTCCCACACGCCCGCTACGTCGTCTCCGAGGACGCGTGGCAGCGCGCGCTCCACCCCCACCCCCGCGACCGCGCCTCCTTCATCCCCGCGCTTCAGGAGCTGCTCGCCGCGACCGGTCGACTCGAGCGCGTCGCCGCGCCCGATCCGGGCGCGCTCGCGCGCAGCGAGACGCTCGGGCCGCGCTACGGGTTCACGATGTCCGAGGGCCACACCCCGGGCCTCATGCTCACGCGCGTCGAGGGCCACGCGCGCGGGCCCATCACCTTTATGGGCGACCTCATCCCCGGCGCGCCCTGGGTGCACCTGCCCATCACGATGGGCTACGACCGCTACCCCGAGCGCCTGATCGACGAGAAGCGCGTCATGCTCGAGCGCGTGCTCGCCGAGGACGGCTGGTGCTTCTTCACCCACGACGCCGACGTCGCCGCGTGCAGGCTCGAGCGAGACGCGCGCGGCCGCTTCTCGCCCCGCGAGACGCTCGCCGAGCTCGCCTGGACGTAACCATCCAAACGATGAGTGAAGGAAGAACGAGTGCTCGGCGAGCGCGCGTGTCGAGCACGCCGCGAGCATCGAAGCTCATGGACCGCGCGAGCCGGCGAGGGGCCGCCCGCGGACGGCGAGCGCGACGTCACCCGTCCGCTTGATCCGCCCAGGCGCTCGCCGCCCGGAGGCCGGAAGGGCCCCCGGCGTTAACCAGCGGCACGCGACGAACGTCCGAAACAACAGCGAGCACGCGAACTGCGAGACGAACGGCTACTGCACGGCCGCGACCACGAGCGTCGGCAGGGCGCTGCGCGCCGCGTGCCGCTCGAGCCGGATGTCGCGGAACACGAGCGCCTGCGGGTACGTGCCGAAGTGCACGCGCAGCCACGCGTCGAGGCTCGGCTGCTGATGCGGATCGAGCATGCGCCGGATCCCCTCGACGACGACGGTGTACTGGTCGGCTGTGGCCACGTGGCTCTCGACGAGGTTCAGCAGCTCGGGCGCCTTGACCGCGCAGGTCTCCTTGAAGTTGAGCCAGCGCGCCGCCGTGAACTCGACGGACGAGTCCGCGTGATCCGTGACGAGCCGCGCCATCGCGGTGAAGTCCCCCTCGCTGATCAGCCGGCGCACGTGCGGCTCGAGCAGCGCGAAGACGTCGGGGCGGACCGCGATCATCTCGTAGGCCGGCTCGGCCTGCAGCCAGTCCTCGGACTCCTCGAGGAACACGACGCCGATCAGGCCCGACGCCAGCGGCAGCGCGTAGGTGAGGTTGGTGAGGCCGTGAGCGATCGGCAGCCACCGGTCATTAATCTCGTGGCGCCACAGCACGTTGACGAGCTTGGCCAGACGATCGGGCGCGACGACCATCCGCGCCATCCGCAAGCGCCCGTTGATCACCGGCTCGTAGACGCCGACCTGGTCAAACAGGGATCGCCACTCGCCGCTCATCAACTCGAGCTTCACGTATCCCTTGCCGAGCAGCTCGAGCAGCTCTTCGCGACTGGCCCGCGAGAGGCGCTCGAGCACCCTGTCCTCAACCTTGAGGAACCGCTCCGCGCGGACGAGGTACGCGTGAACACGCAAGGGACCCCGACGCTACCGAAATTTCGCTAAACCCTCCACAACTAGGTTCGGCGCGTCTCACGAGCCCGCCGAGGCCAAAGCCATGCGGCCGCCAAGCGCGAAAAACGCTTCGACGCGCGAGCAGCACGCGTCACCCCGCGACGGTCTTGACGCGGAGCCGCGAGCGCGCTGGCGTGAGCGTGCGTGCACATCGCGGCGCGGACCGCCCGCGCGCGACGCCGAGGGCCGCAGCGCACGGCGATTCGCGCGAGGCGATCGCGTCCGCGTGACCCCGCGCGCGCTGGAGCGAATCCGAGCGCGCGCGGCGGGCCAGCCGACGACCCGATTTGTCGACACGTCGCGGTATCATTGCGCCCCGGACGACGCCGGGTATTGGGGGCTGCATGATCAAGCTCAACGCCGATCCACAGATCGCAGAGCAGCAAATTGAGGCGATCATCTTTTATCTGACCGCGTGCGGGTACATCGACAGCGAGTTTGACCTGTCCGAGAAGGCGTTCGTGCGCGCCTACCTGCGCAAGCTCGTGACGGCCCGCATCGACAGCCTGGACGACGAGATGAGCCCGGAGCTCCGCTTCGAACGGATCGAGCAGCTGCACGAGCACTACGTCGAGCGCTTTCAGGAGATCGACCACGACGTCCGCGCGCTGTTCACCGAGGCGGTCGCCGACGGCGAGGATCCCCGGACCTTCGTGCTCGGCAAGCTCAAGCTGCGCTGCTTCGAGCTGTTCCAGGCGTTCGAGTCCGACAACCGCGACGCGCTGATGCAGGTCGTCGACGACTTCATCGCCGCCGACGGCAAGGTCCACCCCAACGAGCTGGAGTTCCGCAACGAGCTGGCCGACCTGCTCGGCGCCGAGATGCTCATCGACGACACCGCGATCGAGGGCGTCGGGACCGAGCTGAACAAGCCGATCCGGCTCGCGCCGGCGGAGGACAACCACCCCTTCTTCCAGAAATTCGAGCATCACTACTCGAGCGATCCCGAGATGATCCGCAAGCAGATGTCTGCGGATCTGACGCTGATCGATCGCGCGCGCGCGCGCTTCAACGAGCAGCGCGGCGAGGGCAACGGGCGCCTGCGCGGTCACAAGGACGTCGCCGAGTTCGCCGGCCAGGATGAATTCCTCGACGGCCACGTCTACGTGACCCCGGCCAAGCCCGGGCGGGCCTACGAGCTGATCGTGCTCGGCGACCTGCACGGCTGCTACAGCTGCCTCAAGGCGGCGATCCAGCAGTCGCAGTTCATGGACAAGGTCCGCAAGTTCCGGACCGACCCCGACAACAACCCCGACGTCCGCCTGGTGCTGCTCGGCGACTACATCGACCGCGGCCGCTTCAGCTACAACGGCGTGCTGCGCACGGTCCTGAGCCTGTTCTTGACCGTGCCCGAGCACGTGTTCGTGCTCCGCGGCAACCACGAGTACTACATCGAGTACAAGGGCAAGGTGTACGGCGGCGTGCGCCCGGCCGAGGCCATCAACACGCTCGCGCCGCACCTCCCGGGCGACGTGTTCGCGCGCTACCTCGGCTTCTTCGACTCCATGCCCAACATGCTGCTGTTTGACCAGCTGCTGTTCGTGCACGCCGGCATCCCGCGCGACGCCCAGCTGCGCGAGAGCTGGGAGGACCTCTCGTCGCTCAACAACGAGGACATCCGCTTCCAGATGCTGTGGAGCGACCCGAGCTCGGCCGAATTCGTGCCCGAGGACCTGCAGAAGGCGAGCGCGCGCTTCGCCTTCGGGCGCACGCAATTCCGCAAATTCATGGGCCAGCTCGGCTGCCACACGCTCGTCCGCGGGCACGAGAAGATCAACGCGGGCTTCAAGAGCCACTACAAGGACGACGACATCCGCCTGCTCACGGTGTTCTCGGCGGGCGGCGTCGCCAACGACGACATCCCGCGCGACAGCAACTACCGCGACGTGCGACCGATGGCGCTGACGATCACGATCCGCGACGGCGAGACCACCGCGACGCCGTGGGCCATCGACTACCGCCGCTACCAGGACCCGAAGCTCAACGCGTTCTTCCGCAGCGAGCCCGAGATCGACATCACGCGCTGACGCGCGAGGGCTCGTCGCCGCGCGCTCGTCACCGCGCCGCGCGCGACGAGCTCGTCCACACCGGCGCGGCCGCTCCGCCGCGCGCAGCCGCGTTCGCGGGAGTTTGCGCAAGCCGCCCGCGCGCGGCGGCGCTTGCGATGCTTCGCGGCGATCGGCCATGATGCTCGCGGCCGAAAGGCGCGCGGACCGCGAAATCATGAAAATCCTCGTCACTGGTTCCGGTGGTCAAGTTGGGCAAGACCTCATTCGCGGCCTGCTCGAGCGCGGTCACGAGGTCCACGGCAGCGACGTCGCCTCGCGCCCCTCGGCGCTCGGCCTCGGCGATCGCGAGCTCCCGTGGCACCTCCTCGACGTCACCGACCTCGCCGCGCTGCGTCGGCTCATCGCCCGCGAGCGCCCCGACATCATCTATCACCTGGCCGCGATCCTCAGCGCGCGCGGCGAGGAGAACCCCGGGCTCACCTACCGGGTCAACCAGGGCGGCGTCTACAACGTGCTCGAGGCGAGCCGTGAGCACCGCGTCTCGCAGGTGCTGTTCGCCAGCACGATCGCGGTGTTCGGCCCCGGCCTGCCCGACCCCGTGCCCGACGACGTCCACCTCCAGCCGACGACCATGTACGGCGTCACCAAGGTCGGCGGTGAGCTGCTCGGCGAGTACTACAACAAGCGCTACGGCCTCGACTTCCGCGCGGTCCGCTTCCCGGGCCTGATCTCGGCGACGCTGCCCGGCGGCGGCACCAGCGACTACGCGCCGCTGATGTACGTCGAGAGCATGCGCACCGGCGCCTACGAGGCGTTCTGTCGCGCCGACACGCGCATCCCGATGATGTACATGCCCGACGGCATCCGCGCGCTCATCGAGCTGTCCGAGGCGCCGCGCGATCGCCTGCAGCGGACCACCTACAACATCGCCGCGTTCTCGCCGACCGCCGAGGAGATCGCCGACTCGGTCGCGCGGGCCGTCCCTGGCGCGCGCATCACCTTCAAGTCCGACCCCACCCGTCAGGCCATCCTCGACTCCTGGCCCAACGCGCTAGACGACGCGCACGCCCGCGTCGACTGGGGCTGGGCGCCCGAGTTCGACCTCGAGCGCATGACCGAGGACCTAGTCCCCAAGCTGCGCGCGCTGCTGCGCGTCAACGCGAGCTGAGCCCCGCCCAGCGAGCCCTCCCGCCCGAAGGAGCCCCCGTGTTCGAGCAAGCCCGTGAGCATTACGCCGCCATCCTCAAGGAGATCGACGACGCCGGCCTGACCAAGCACGAGCGCGTGATCAGCTCGCCGCAGGCCGCCGAGATCACGGTCGGCGACGACGCGGTCCTCAACTTCTGCGCCAACAACTACCTCGGGCTCTCGAGTCACCCCAAGGTCATCGCCGCGGCCCGAGACGCGCTCGCCGACCGCGGCTACGGCATGTCCAGCGTGCGCTTCATCTGCGGCACCCTCGACCGCCACCGCGAGCTCGAGCGCAAGCTCGCCGACTTCGTCGGCGCAGACAGCAGCATCCTCTACAGCTCCTGCTTCGACGCCAACGGCGGGCTGTTCGAGACGCTGCTCGGCCCCGAGGACGCGATCATCTCTGACCAGCTCAACCACGCCTCGATCATCGACGGCGTCCGCCTGTGCAAGGCCGAGCGGCACCGCTACGCCAACGACGATCTCGACGCGCTCGAGGACATCCTCAAGCGGACGCAGCGGCGGCGCCTGCGGCTGATCGCGACCGACGGCGTGTTCAGCATGGACGGCACCATCGCGCGCGTCTCCGCGATCTGCGACCTGGCCGAGAAGTACGGCGCGATGGTCATGGTCGACGACAGCCACGCGACCGGCTTCGTCGGCAAGACCGGGCGCGGCACCGCCGAGTACCGCGGCTGCATGGGCCGCGTCGACATCATCACCTCGACGCTCGGCAAGGCGCTCGGCGGCGCCTCGGGCGGGTTCACGGCCGCGCGCGAGGAGATCGTCGATCTCCTGCGCAACCGCTCGCGGCCCTACCTGTTCAGCAACTCGCTCGCGCCGATGATCGTCGCGGCGAGCCTCGCGGTCATGGACCTCCTGACCGGGACCACCGAGCTGCGTGACACGCTCGAGCGCAACACCAAGCAATTCCGCGAGCGCATGACCGCCGCCGGCTTCGCCATCACGCCCGGCGACCACCCGATCGTGCCGATCATGCTGGGCGACGCGCGCCTCGCCAACGAGTTCGCCGACAAGCTGCTGACCCGCAACATCTACGTCATCGGCTTCTCGTACCCCGTCGTGCCCAAGGGCCAGGCGCGGATCCGCGTCCAGCTCTCGGCGGCGCACACGCCCGACCAGATCGACCGCGCGATCGCGGCCTTCACCGAGATCGGCGCCGAGCTCGGCGTGGTGAACAAGAGCGCGAGCTGAGCGCGTCGCGTCGACGACGCGCGCGAGTCGCCCCGGGAGGTCGGCGGGCGCGATCGTGCGCGAGCCTCAACCGAGCTCGGACCGCGAGCGTGGTCGCGCCGGCGCGCGGTCGCGGGGGTTCACTCGAGCGCGAGGTTCGGGCAGTCCCGGGCGAGCTCGTCGCTGAGCAGACACCGCGCTCGCACGGCCCCCGCGTCGCCCGGTACGCCGACGAGGAAGAGCTGCAGGTTCCAGCCGACCGACGCGCACTCCGGCGCGAGGTCGTCGAACAGCTCCGGCGTCGCGCCCCCGCTGTCATTGAAGAACCCGAAGCAGCCGCCCGCGCCGCTCGGGGCCACGGGCGCTCCGGTCCCGGGTGCGCGCTCACACAGCGGTAGCTCCACGGGCGGCCCCGCAGCGTCGTCCTCGACGACCACCGTGCACGAGGCGTCGATGACCGCCGTCGCCGGGTCGAGATCGAGCGCGCAGCCTTCGAAGCAGATCGGCAGGGCGACCTCACGCGCGCCGTCGACGAGCCGCGCGAGCGCGGGGCTGTAGTCGTCGTCGCAGATCGAGAACAGCGCGCGCCGATCCTCCGGCGTCGTCGGCAGCCCGAGCTCGCGGAGGCGCACAGGGGGGCGCGCGGTGTCGCCGCTGCTGCCCGTACAGCCAGGTCCAATGCCGTACTCGATCTGCTGCACCGGATCCGGATCGTCGCGGTACTCCAGCGCCGCCGCGCCGTCGAGGTGGTACCCGCGCGGCACCCCGGTGATCAGCGAGACGACGGGATTGCGCACGAGCCCGTACTCGTCCTCCGGGGTGAGGTCGTCGACATAGCGCGAGAGCGGGTAGAGGACCGCGTCGGGGTCTTCGTCGTTGAGGAGCGCGCCGTCGAGCGCGCGCTGCGTCGGGTTACAAGCGTAGGGACCTGGCGCGACGCCGTCGCAGGTGACGCCGGCGTTCCAGCACACCGCGCTCGTCGCCACGGCCGCGCCCGGCTCCCAGCTCCAGCTGTCCTCTTGCCCGAACAGCGCGACCTGCTCCGGGTTCCATGAGCAGTCGACCTCGTCGGTGATGAACACGATCGCGCGGTGCGCTCCGTCGCGGAAGAAGCCCGCGTTCGACTCACCCGGCGCGTAGGACCGCGAGCCCGCGAAGTGCAGGGACTCGAGCGGCGCCTCGAATCCACACCCGGTGACACCCGGGGGGAGCAGGCAGCGCAGCGCGGCGGTCAGCGCGTCGACGTCGTTGTCCTCGAGTTCATCCGTGTTGACGGGGAGCGCGGCCACGGCTTCGAAGACCGCGTCGGGGAGGTTGCTCCGGGCCCCCTGACCCTGCAGCCAGGGCCGTGGGCGCGGCGCGTCGTCGCCCTCGACCGCGGTCGGCGTCACGCCCTCCGCGAGCGCGGCGTGAACGCTGGGCTCACACCAGTCGCTGCACACCGAGCGCGCGTCGACGGTCTGCGGACCGTCGAACAGGAAGTCGTCACGGTCGCCGTCCACGCCCATCCGCGCGCGGCAGCTCTCGAGCGCGAAGCTCCCGCGATCCGGCGGTCGCGTGTACGCCGGGCCGCTGCAGCTCGGGTGGCCCATGTCGGAGGTCGTCATCGCGATCCGGTAGTCCACGCCGAGCTCAGGCGCGCGCAGCACCGACGCGAGCGCCCCCACGCTCGCCTGCAGCCGCGCCTGCGCGACCGCCATGGACGCCGAGTTGTCGATCACGAGCACGACATCGAGCATCGGCGGATTCGGGAGGCGCTGACCGTGCTCCGAGAGCTCTCCGACGCCGGTGTCGAGCGGGCCGTCGGTGTCGCTCGCGCCGACCGGCGCGCTGTCACCACAGGCGACGCACGCGAGCAGCAGCGCGCTGCAGAGCGCCCCGCTCGCCCGACGGCTCGCTCCCGACGCGCGCGCGATCACGCCCCGACCTCGTAGCGGCTCACCCAGAAGCCGAGGCCGCCGCCGTCGCCTCCAACATAGACCGCGCCGTCGTCGTCGACCGCGACCCAGCGTGGCCGCGCCGCTATGAGCTCACCCGTGACCGCGCTGAGACGCGTCGGGAACTCTTCCCACACGAGCGCGCCCGTCGGGCTGAACACGCCGATCCAGCCGTCCCCGAACAGGCTCTCGGACTCCGGCGAGTCCTCGCTGCCGACCGCGATCGCGTAGTCACCCGGCGCGATCGCGATCGCCGCGATCTCCGATCGGCGCACGCTGCCCTCGCCCGGAAACAGCTGCTCCCATTGCTGCTCGCCGTCGGCGTCGAGCGAGCCTACCCAGCGGTCTTGCGTCCAGTGGCTCATCTCGCCGGGCAGCTCGACCGCGCCCGCGATCACGACCCCGCCGTCGCCGCGCGCCGCGATCGCGCGGACGATGCTCCCCGTCGTGGGGACGACGCGCTGCACCTCACCCTCGGGGCTGAGGTAGACGATCGCCGACCCCCCGCTGGAGCCCGACATCGCCACGACGCGGGAGCCGTCGCCGCGCAGCACGGCGCCGCCGCGGTCCCACAGCTCTTGCGCTGGGAGCTCCGCCGGCGACCGCAGCGTCGCCGCGCCGTCGTCGTCGTAGCGAAGCCACGCGCCGTAGTAGTCGACGACCTCCACGCCGCCGCCGGAGCGCGCGACCATGTCCAGGACGCCGCGAAAGCACCCCTCGCCGGGCGAGTCGTAGTCCCGCGCCCATATCGACGCCCCGTTCGCGTGCAAGCGCGCGAGCGAGGAGCAGGTCGGCTGTAGATCCGGAAACTGCAACGCTGGCTCGCTCGCCACGAACAGCTCGCCGCGCGTCGTCACCCTGACGTCGCGGATCTCCGTCGCCGCGCTGTACCAACGCGTCCAGCGCTCCTCGCCCGCCGCGCTCACGCGCGTGATCCACGGGAGCTCGACATCGGCGTCCACCCACGCCGCGCCGAACACGACGACATCGCCCGCGCCCGACACCGTCATCCCCTCCGCGGATCGCTCGCCGAAGGACGTCCACTGCGGCGAGAGCCCGTCGGCGTACGAGTCCTCGACGCAGCCGCTCACGACCAGCGCGAGCGCGAGCCCGACCCCGAACCGTCCTCGACGCAATCCAAACGAGGGCTCGCGCACGCGCCCATCGTAGGAGTTCCGCGAGCGCGCTGTCCAGCGACGCGTAGACCACCGCGACGACCTCGAAGCCGCCGCGCGACCGCCTGCGCCTGTCGTTCGAACCGCGACCGCTCGTCCGTCGCGCGCGCTCGCGCCCCGGAATGTCTCTTGCGCCAGCACGTGACCGGGCGTCGACGCGAGCCGGGTCGCGTCAGCGCGAGCGACCCGGCTGGGGCTGCGCGCGCAGGCCGAGGCACGAGGCACGAGGGGCCGCGAACTGCCCCCCTCCAGGCGGCGGCTCCTCGGCCGCCTCGTGCACGCGGCTCGCGGCCCGGGCGCGCGCCAAGCGTTGCCTCGGGGTTCCGCAACGAGGTGCGCGATCAGGCAGGCGGACTCGCGGGCGCCTTCGCGGTCGAGGTCGTCGACGTCCCGTCGCGGAGGGGTCACGGGAGGAACGACTTCACGGGCCGTCGCCGGCGCTCGCACGATCGAGTCGCGTTCGCGAAAGCAATGTACGTACAACAGAATACTGACGCATCGAAGGTAGGCGCGTGCGCTGAGCGACACGATGTTTCTCGTGGTCACGCGCGCCGGGTTCGCGCTGTGATACGGTCCCACGCGTGTCGCGTCACGACGAGAGCCCGCGCGAGCCCGAGCTCGGCGCCCCTCGACGCGCGCGCGCGCTGTGGCTGTGGACCCTGGTCGTCCTGCTCGGGGTGAGCTGGCTGTACGCGACGTGCCTGGGGCTCGACTACGCCGCCGACGACTTCTGGCATATCGCGACGCTCGAGGGGCTCCAGGCTGGCGACGATGCCCCGTACAAGCTCTACGCGTTCGCCGAGGGCGACCCCGCAGAGACCGCCGCGCATCTCCATCGGGGCACCTTGCCGTGGTGGACCGTCCCGGACTGGCAGTTCGTCATGGTCCGTCCGCTCTCGAGCCTGACGATCGCGCTCGATCACCGGCTCGCGCCGCGCGCGGTGTGGCTGCATCACCTCCACTCGCTCGCGTGGGTGTGGCTCGTCATCGTCGCGGCCGCGCTGTGGCTGCGGCAGTTCGCGTCGCTCGCGGTCGCCGGCGTGGCCGTCGTCTTGTTCGCGATCGACGACAGCGTCGGCATCGCGATGTCCTGGATCGCCAATCGCTGCGCCTTCGTCAGCATGGCCTTCGCCCTGCTCGCGCTGGCGATCAACGTGCGGAGGACGCGGACGCGAACGCCGTCGCGCGGCGCCGCCGTCCTCGAGGCGCTCGCGTGGGCGCTCGCGTTCTGCGGGGGTGAGTACGCGCTGTGCGGCGTCGGGTACCTCGTGGCCTGGCACCTGTGCGCCCACGAGGCGCCCTGGGCAGCGCGGGCGCGGGCGTGTGCGATCGGTGCGGCCGTCACCCTCGTGTTCCTCGTCGTGTTCTCGATCTACGGCAGCCCCGGCGGGCTGGCGGAGTACAACGACCCGCTCCGCGACCCCGTACGGTTCATCCGCGCGTTCGGGCACAAGCTCCCGCGGATGCTCGGCGAGACCTGGCTCTCGATCGGGTGTGACTCGGCCTGGATCGGCGCGCGGTTGGAGCGCTGGCCGGCGCTCGAGCGCTGGCTCGGTCCATGGGGCGAGTCGCTCCCGACGTCGCCGTGGCGCCACGCGCTGCTGTGCGCCGCCGGGCTCCCGCCGCTGCTCGGGCTCGCGTGGCTGAGTCGACGCGTCCTGTCGCGCCGTGACGCGCGGATCATGTGGGCCGCCGCGCTCGGCTCGCTGCTCGCGACGATCCCGCTGTGCTCGACCAACCCGCAGACGCGGCTGCTCGTGTTCCCGAGCCTCGGCGCCGCCGTGGCGATCGCGGCGCTGCTGGTCGGCTCGGCGCGCGCGCTGTGGGACCGCCGGGCGCGGCGCTCGCGAACCCACGTCACCGTCGCGCTCGCGGGGCTCCTCGGCGCGGGCGGCCTCGCGTTCGTCGACACGGTCCTCGACGGTCAGCGCACGCGCTGGTTCGCCGAGTCGTTCGCCCGGGGGCAGGCGGGCATGGCCGCGCACGTGAGCACCGAGGCGCTGCAGCCACCGGCGATCGACGGCGCGCACGTCATCGTGCTGTCGACCCCCAGCCTCCTGCTCGGGGTGCACGGCATGAGCATGAACAGGATCTACACGGACGCGCGCCCGCAGACGTGGCACACGCTCACCTTCGGCTGGCGCCCCTACATGCTCAAGCGCACCTCGTCGACCGCGTTCGTCCTGTCCTCCATCGGCTCGAGCATCCTCAGCACCCGCGACGAGCGCAGCTTTCGCCCCCCCGACCGCGCGCTTCGACCCGGGGACGCCGTCGACGCGGGGCTGTTCGTGGCGACCGTGAAGTCCGAGCGCGAGCCGGGTCAGCCGCTCGCGATCGAGTTTGACTTCAAGCGCCCGCTCGAGGACCCCGCGCTGCGCTTCTTCGCCTCGACCAAGGACGGGCTCACGCCGCTCACGATGCCGCAGGTGGGTGGGAGCGTCGTCGTGTCGCTGCCGATGATCCCGACAGTCCCGACAGTCCCGACAGTCACGACCACCGCGACCACCGCGACCACCGCGCGGGGCTGACGCGGCGCGACCGTGTTCCGGTTGAGCCCGCGAGCGCCCCGGCGCTATCATGCGCGTTCGTGAGCCGCGACGCCCCCGTCACCGCACGACGTCTCCCGAGCTGGGGGTCGCACGTCGCGTTCGCGCTCGCCGCCCTGGCGCTGATGGGCGCGCACTCCTGGCTGCTGTTCTACTTCATCGACCCCGCGATCATGTTCGGCCACGAGCCGATGTACCTGCTCGACTTCGACACCCACATCGCGCAGACGTGGCGCGTGCTCGAGGGGCTCGCGGGCTGGGGGAAGCCCTGGGTGTACGACGTCCAGCTGCTCGCCGGGCAGCCCGCGGGCGTGATCTTCGACGCGGACAACAAGGCGTGGGAGCTGTGGACGTACGCGCTGTGGCGGCTCGGGCTGCCGCGCGGGCTGGCGTTCAACAGCTTCGTGCTGCTCGCGCACACGCTCGTCGCGCCGACGGTGTACGCGGCCGCGCGGCTGTTCGGCGCGGCGCGCTGGCCCGCGCTGGCGGCCGCGACCGCGGGCTCGACGCTGTGGTTCTTTGATTCCTTCGCCCACTGGTGCTGGGTCGTCGGCATGGTCGCGTACAGCTTCGCGGCCTACCTCTCGCTGATCCCGCTCGCGCTGTTCTTCCGCATGCTCCGCCAGTGGCGCTGGCGACAGGGGGTCGGCGTCGCGCTGTCCCTTGCGACCTGTCTCCTCATTCACCCCTACAGCTTCGTGATCCTCGTGTTCCCGATGGTCGCGCTCTACGGCGCGGCCTTCCGCCGGCTCGACCGTCGCCAGCACCTCGCCGTCTGGGCGATCGCGCTGTTCGCGATCGTCGCCAACAGCTACTGGCTGATCGTCGCGTTCCGCTACTGGCACTACATCCTCGACTCCGCGTACTTCGGGCAGTCGGGCGTCGAGTTCCTGCTGGCCGACATCGGCGCGCTCCTGCTGGATCCCAAGACCTCGGGCTTCGTCGGCACGCGCACGGGCACCCGGCTCCTGGTCCTGGGCGCCGGCGTGGGCGGCCTGTTGATCTGGCGCCGCGCCCGTGACCCCCGCCTGCTGCCCTTCACCGTGGCGCTCGTCGCGATGTTCGCGCTCAGCTACTTCGGCAGCTACAGCCACGCGCTCGCGCAGATCCAGCCCTACCGCCACGTGCTCCCGCTCATGTACCTGTCGCTCGTGCCCGCGGCCGGGCTGCTCGACTGGCTCGGGACGCGACGGCGACGCGACGAGCCGCGTCGCGTCACGCCGGGCGCCGTGCTCACCGGCGTCCTGCTGCTGCCGGTCGTCCAGAACCAAACGCGCGACGTGATGTACTTCATGACCGCGTGGATCCCGAGCGTGGCCCCGCTGCCGGATGGCGACCCCGCGCTGCTGCAGGCCACGGGCTTCGTGCTCCACCCCGACTACCGGTGGCGGAGCCTGATGATCGAGACCCGCGACATCGAGCAGTGGGTTCGTGAGCACGACGATGGTCAGGGGCGGTTCCTGGTCGAGTTCCCGCACCTCGGCGATCACCTGAGCTGGGCGACCGACGCCCAGGTGCTCGGCGGCTTCACGCTGCGCAACCTCGAGCACTCGGCGGCCAACCTGTTCCGCGACAACCGCTTCGGCGCGGTCCCCAAGCAGGAGTTCCGCGCGTACCTCGAGCGCTACGCGGTGCAGTGGGTCATCGTGCACCGCGACGGCCCGCAGTGGAGCGAGTGGCGCCGCGACGAGCTCGACCGCATCCGGACCATCGGGCTCCACACGATCTACCGCACGCGCTTCCCGGTGAACCTCGTCGCCGCGGGCGGCGGGCGCGTCGAGGCCGACACGAACCTCCTGACGGTCACCGGCACGCGCCCCGATCAGGACGTCGTGCTCCGCTACCACTGGCTCGAGACCCTCGAGTGCGCGCCGGGCTGCGCGATCACGCGGGAGCCGATCGAGGGCGACCCGGTGGGCTTCATCCGGATCCCGGCGCCGCACCCGTCCGACTTCACGGTGGTGAACGGGTACTGAGCCGGGCCACGGCGCGCGCGGAGTGAGACCCGCGCGGCGCCGCTCAGTACCCGTTCTCGATCACGAAGTCCGCGGGGTGTGGCGCGGGCACGCGGATAAATCCCACCCTGTCGTGCGGGACAGGCTCGCGCTCGATCGCGCAGCCCGGCGCGCACTCGAGGGTCTCGAGCCAGTGATAGCGCAGCACGACGTCGGCCTCCGGATCGCTCCCCGCGACGCTGAGGCGGTTGGTCTCGGCGGTCACGACCCCGTCGCCCTCGGCGATCAACGAGACGTCCACGCGCGTGCGGTAGATCTTGAGCAGGTGCTCCGAGTGCACGAGTTCGAGCAGCTCGGGGCGGTTGGTCCAGAACGGCTCGACCGTCGAGATGATCACCCAGCGCACCGCGTACGTCTCGAAGTACTCCCGCAGCTCCGCGTCCGACGCGAGCCCGCGAGCGCGGCGACGAAACAGGTTCGCGTCCGAGTGCTCGAGGTTGCGCAGCGTGAAGCCGCCGAGCACCTGGGCGTCCGTCGCCCACGCGAGGCGGTCACCGAGCGGCGGGAACTCGACCAGGAACCGCCCCTGGCCGTCATCGTGCGCGCGGACCCAGTCCTCGATGGAGCGGACATCCGCGTTGAAGGCCGACCAGCGGAAGTCGGGGTGGATCCCGTAGCCGGACGCGGAGAGCGGCGTCGGGGCGCCGTCGGGCATGGGCGCGGGCGTCGGCAGCTGCGGCGCGAAGTAGTAGGTGACGTCACGCGCGACATCTTGGAGCGCGAGCGCGACCGGGATGAGCACCAGCGCGAGCTCGCGTCGAGCTCGCCAAGGACGCGCGCGGATCCAGGCGGCGGCCAGCTCGACGCACGCCGCCGCGGGTATCACACACAAGAACGCGAGCGGCAGCACGTGTCGATAGGGCTGGATCTGCGCGACGGCGTGGCTGTAGCTGCCGAAGTACCCCAACGCGAACATCGCCAGGGCCGCGGTCGCCAGCGGCAGCGTCCGGGCGTCCCGCTCGCGTCGCCAGCGGAGGAGCGTGAGCACGCAGGCGACCACGACCGCGATGCGCAGCGACGTGCGCGTGCCGATCAACCCGCTCGTCTTCGGATCGAGCAAGAGCGCCAGCAGGTCACCGACGATGAAGGAGGCGCCGGACTCGCCGAAGTACGCCGAGTCGAGGATGTAGTGCCAAAACCGGAACGCGGTGCGCAGCCAGTACGCGTTGACCGCGATGACGAAGCCCGCGATCGCCAGCACCCACGCGTGCTGACGCGCCCGCATCGACCGAAACGCGCGCCCGTAGAGCGCGAACATCGGCACGACCGCGATGAAGAAGCTGTAGGGGTGGACGAGGTGCGCGAGCGCCAGCGTCACGGCCGCGCCCACGCCGTGGGCCGGGCGGAATTGCTCGGTGTAGCGGTAGAAGAGCGCGAGCGCGAGGACCACGAGGTACGAGGCGAACGCGTAGGAGACCATGCCCACGACCCAGCACCAGTGGGCGAACGAGTCGAACCACCACAGGCCCGCGCCGAGCCCGGCGGCGACCAGCGCGGGTCGGTGCTCGAGGCGAAACAGCCGGGCGGCCGCGTACAGCACCGGGATCACGGCGAGGTGCGCGAGCAGGACGAAGGTGTTGAACGCGGCCGCTTTCGAAAGACCCGCGCGGTGCAGCGCGTAGGTCCACAGCTCCCAGCCCTTGTTGTCCGCGTCGAAGATCACGCCCGCGGGCTGCCCCGCGAGCAGCTGGACGTCGTAGACCCAGGCGCGCCCCCAGCCCTCCAGGCCCTCGAGCACCCGCCACGCCTGGGCGATGTGGGTGTCGTAGTCGACGACGGCCATCGGCCGGTCGCCGAACCACACCTCGACGCCGACGAAGTACGCGAGGAGGCCGAGGTGAAGAGCCAGCAAGAGCGCCAGCGAGGCAGCTCGCCGGAGGAGCGCGGTGGGGCTACGCGTCGTCGTCGAGTCCATGTGGCGAGGCGTGACCCTCGCCAATTCTCACCAGGGGATCAAGAGGCACTTCCGATCAGGCGCACCTCAGGCTGGCGTCGAGAACGTCGGGCGCCCGCGCTGCGCCGCGTCATGCACATGCACAGGTTCCCGCTTGACGCCCGCGACCCGTGCTTCGTGCGTCCGCGACGTGAACAGCCCGCGGCTCGCGTAGGCGCTCGAGCGTCGCGCCGCCACTCCGAGCGCGCCTCGACGCGGATCGCCCTCGCGCGTCCCGGCTACCTCGATCGACGAGCTGTACTCTGGGTCAGCGGCGCGCCGCGAACCTGATCAGGCCCCGCGGCAGCCGTCGAAATCCCGCGTATCTTCAAGGAGATAGCGCGCCAGCGCGGGTTGAGCGTGACCACCGCCCGCTGACGCCGTGGTCAAACGCGGCGACCTCCACCTCCAAAAGCCGCCGTGGCGACTCGCGGCTCTCGACCCACGCGAGGACCACCGACGCGGCGTCTCCGTCGACGCGAAGGTCCGTTGGCGACGAGAGCTGCTCGCTGGTCAGCGTCGCGGTCACGCCGGTCTCCAAGTCCACGCGCAGCTGTCGCTCGTCGCCGAAGCTGACCAGGGCGGAGGACCCGAAGGTTCGGAGGTCAAGTCGCCCGGGTCTCGGCGCTTGGATCTCGAGCGTCCAGATCGGCGCGCCGTTCTCCGCTTGTTTCACGAGATAGTGGCTGGGCGCGGTCATCCCGTTCCAGGAGCGGGCGTACAGCAGGAGGCCGTCACCCCCGCCGCGCCTCGCCGCCGCGCTCGAGTGTTCACGACGCCGTGGTCGCGACCGCGAAGCCGCCGCGAAGCGCCGCCGCGACGTCGCGCGACGCCTCACCTGACTCAAAAGACTGCCGCCGACGCGGCGCGTCGCCGGCGAGCTCGCGCGCGCTAGCGGCTGCGCGTGACCGCGAACAGCAGCATGCCGAGGAACACGACGATCGGCAGGACGTAGGGGATCGCGGCGACGCCACCGACGGCGAAGTTGTTCCAGCCGAACAGGATCTCGGCGAACACGACCGCGCCCGAGACCAGCAGCGCGCCCACGGCCTCGGGCCAGTTGGTCGCGACGCGCAGCCCGAGCAGGTACACGACGAGCCCGGCGACGCCGGCGATGGTCGGGAACGCCCAGCTCGGGAGGCCCATGAACGCGTCCATCCCGTTCTTGGCCACGTCGGGGTTGCTGATCGCGAAGTTCGCGACCACCACGCCGACCGCCAAGACCAGGCCGAGGAGCAACCAGGTCTGCATGCGAGATTTCTGTTGATGTGAGTCGAGCGCCATCGTGAGCCGTGTCTTGTTGCCGGTTCCGCGCTGGCGCGGCGGAGCGAGCCAGCGCCAGTCAGGTCAACCTACCGCGAGTCGACGGTGCCGCCAACAGGCCGCGGCGCGGCGCGAATTCGGCCGGCCGGCCCGGCCGAAGGCTTCGCGCTTGCGGACGCCCGCGCGCCGTGGTCTCGTCGACGCGCGCGGGCTCTATGTCCGCGCGGTCAGGATGCGCTGGTGACCGAAGACGAGCTCCATCGCAGGATCCGCAAGCTCGAGCGGCACAACCGCATCCTCGAGCAGCGCCTCGTCCGGACCGAGCGCGAGCGGACGATCCTCGAGGCCAAGCACCGCGGCAAGGAGTCGCTGCTGCACAAGGTCATCGCCGACCTCAACCATGCCCGCGACGCGGCGCGCCGCGCCGGCGAGCTGCTCGAGCAGCGCGTGCAGACCCGCGTCGCCGCGCTCCAGCGGCTCAGCGACTCGCTGCGCGAGGATCGCGACGAGGCGCTGCGCGCGAGCCGGGCGAAGAGCTCGTTCATCGCCAACATGAGCCACGAGCTGCGCACGCCGCTGAACTCGATCATCGGCTACAGCGAGCTGATCCGCGAGGAGGCCGATCAGGAGGACCGCCCGCCCGCCGAGAACCTCGACGACGTCGAGCGCATCCACCAGTCGGCGCACCACCTGCTCGCGCTGATCAACGACATCCTCGACCTCTCGAAGATCGAGGCCGGGCAGACCGAGCTGTTCCTCGAGACGCTCGACCTCAACGAGTTCCTCGGCGAGATCGTCGGCACGATCACCCCGCTCGCGCTGCGCAACGACAACCAGTTCAGCCAGGACACGCCCGCCGACTGCGGGCGCTTCGTCGGCGACCGGACGAAGCTGCGCCAGATCCTCTACAACCTCGGCAGCAACGCCGCGAAGTTCACGAGCGAGGGCGCGGTCGAGCTCCGCCTGCGCCGGCACCCGGCGGCGCTCGAGCTCGCCGTGCGCGACACCGGCATCGGGATCGCCCCCGACAAATTCGATCGCCTGTTCACCTCCTTCAGCCAGGCCGAGGACTCGACCGAGCGCGACTTCGGCGGGACCGGGCTCGGGCTCGCGCTCACGCACAAGCTCTGCATGCTGATGGGCGGCGACATCACGGTCGAGAGCAAGCCCGGCGTCGGCTCGACCTTCTCGGTGTTCTTGCCCCACAGCCCGCCCAGGCCGCCGGTGTTCGCCAGCTCGCCGGGCTCGGTGCCGCGCGCCCCGCTGCCCGAGCGCGGCGCCGCGCTGATCATCGACGACGAGGCGCGCGCGCGCGAGGTCCTGCGCGCGCCGCTGCGCGAGCTCGGGCTCGAGGTCCACGGCGTCACCGAGCTCTCGCGCGCGCGCGCGGCCGAGACCGTGTCGCGCGCCCGCGCGCTCAGGCCGCGGCTGATCATCATCGATCCGCTCGCGAGCAGGTTCACGGACGGCGAGGGCGTGCGCTGCTGCGCGGACCCGGGCTGGGAGCTGCTCGCCGCGCTGCTGGACGAGCCTGACCTATCGAGCACGTCGTTCGTGGTGCTCACCGCGCTCGCGCCCACATGCTACAAAGGCCATGCGCGATCTGTCGCGCTGCTCAAGAAGCCGGTCGAGCCGTCGGCGCTGTTCGATGTCGTGCTCGACCGCGTTCGCGCGGACTCGGCTCACGCCTGACGGACCCCCGGCCGGTCGCTCTTGGCTTGCGCTCCCCCGCCTCCGCGTGGTGGCCTGGTTTTGGCGCGGACGCCGGCCCGCGCGACTCGAGACTGCATGCTCACCGAGGCTCGTCTGTCCTACGCGCTTCGCATCACGCTGCGCGTGCCGCTGCTGCGTGAGACCGCCGATCCGAGCGACGCGGCGCTCGACCACCACCTCGTCGAGCTGCTGCACGTCAACGATCAGGGCGAGGAGGAGCTGGCCGCGCGCGCGCTCGTCTACCGCGTGCGCCGCTTCGAAGCCGAGGACATCCTCAAGGCCGCCGACGCCGACGGCTACACCGAGCTGCTCGAGCACGTCTGCGACGAGGCGCTCGACCGCGACGGCAACCCGCACGCGAGCTTCTCCGAGGCGCTCGGCGAGGTCTGCTGCGATCCGCTGATCCTCGACCGGATCGAGTTCGTGCAGCCGCTGCACGACGCGCCGATGCTGCGCGCGCTCATGGCCCGCGGGATCCTCGACACGCTGGGCCGCGGCATGGAGATCCTGTTCCTGCCGGGCGGCGCGCGCGACTTCCCGATCTGGGAGCGGGCGCTCGGCGCGATCCGGGTCGGCGAATTCACGGTCGTCTCGGCCGCGCTCGAGCTGCCCGAGTTCCCGCCGCGCGGCACCCTCGGCGACTGCAACTGAGGCGCGCGCGACCGCGGAGGCCTTGCGCCGCGGCGCCGCTTCCTGCAACGTGACGGGCCCAAGGCGGCGCTCAGCATGCACATCTCCACGCGATTCGACAGCGGCAACATCGAGGTCATCAAGGCGACGTCGCCCGACGACGTGCAGCTCAAGATCCGGGTCGACCACGGCTCCGAGTTCCTCCAGTGGTTCCACTTCCGGGTCGTCGGCGCGCGCGCCCAGCCGCTCACGCTCAAGCTCGTCAACGCCGCGCAGGCCAGCTACCCCAAGGGCTGGGAGAACTACCGCGCCGTCGCCTCGTATGACCGCCAGGAGTGGTTCCGCGTGCCGACGAGCTACGAGGGCGGCGTCCTGAAGATCCAGCACACGCCCGAGGCCGACTCGGTCTACTACGCGTACTTCGCCCCCTACTCGCACGAGCGCCACCAGGACCTGCTCTCCCGCAGCCAGCGCTCGCCGCGGTGCCGCCTCGAGCTGCTCGGGCGCACGCTCGACGGCCGCGACCTCGACCTGCTGACGATCGGCGACCCGGCGCGCGCCGAGCGTGCGTGCTGGATCATCGCGCGGCAGCACCCCGGCGAGAGCATGGCGGAGTGGCTGATCGAGGGCGTGCTCGATCGCCTGCTCGACGAGCACGACCCGGTCGCGCGCGCGCTGCTCGAGCGCGCGGCGTTCTACGTCGTCCCCAACATGAACCCCGACGGCAGCGCGCGCGGGCACCTGCGCACCAACGCGGTGGGCGCGAACCTCAACCGCGAGTGGGAGACGCCGACGATGGAGCGCAGCCCGGAGGTGTTCTTGGTCCGCGAGCGCATGCGGGCGACCGGCGTCGACTTCTTCCTCGACGTCCACGGCGACGAGGGGCTGCCCTACAACTTCATCGCCGGCCCCGACGGCGTGCCGGGGCTCCGCCGCGAGGTGCTCGCGCTGCAGCAGGAGTACGAGCGCGCGCTGACGCGCCTGTGCCCGGACTTCCAGACCAAGTACGGCTACCCGCGCGCCGCCCCGGGCAAGGCCAACATGACGATGGCGACGAACCACGTGGCGGACGCGTTCCAGTGCCTGTCGATGACGCTCGAGCAGCCGTTCAAGGACAACGCCGACGCGCCTGACCCGAGGTACGGCTGGTCGCCCACGCGCTGCCGCACGCTCGGCGTCGCGACCCTCGACGCGCTGTACGCCGTGTTCGACGACCTGCGCTAGCGCGAGATTGGCGCGGGTCGAGCCGGCGGCGCGGGTCGAGCAGCTGCGCCCGCTACGAGGGCTTGACGTGCAGCGCCCGGTCGCGCTCGAGCTGCTCCTGGTAGGCGACGCTGTAGCGGACCCAGGGGCGCGCCTCGAGCCGCCGGTAGGCGATCAGGTCGCCGGTGCCCTCGCAGTAGCCGTACTCGCCGCGCTCGAGCTTGCCCAGCGCGTTGTCGATGAGCTTGAGCAGCTTGCGCTCCTTGGTGCTGAGCTTGAGCAGCAGCTTTTGGTTCTGCTCGACGGTCGCGCTGTCGACGTCGTCGGCCTGCCGCCCGCTGTCCGCCAGCGCGTCGGAGACGTGCCCCTTCATCCGCCGGACCGTCTCCACCCGGTGCTGCTTGAGCAGCGCGCGGAACCGCCGGAGGTCCTCGGGTCTCAGTTCATCGTCTTGTTCAGGCTGCGGCATCGAGACCTCCTGGTGACGGCGGACGTCACGGGGCGCGTCGGTCAACGGGGCCGCGTCACGACGTCCGCGCGCGACGATCGTACCGCCTCAAACGCAACGAAATCGCGAAATTCCGGCGCGCGCGATCGACCGCGCTACTCGATGGTGAGCTCGGTGCCGTCGAGCGGCTCCGCGACGAACGCCTGGTAGCGCAGCGCCTCGACGCGCGCGCGCGCGCAGGCGCGAAACGCCGTCAGCGCGTCGCCGCCGCCCGCGATGTTCGTCACCGCAGCGCGACCGCTCCGCGGCTCGATCCGCAGCGTCAGCTTCACGGCGTCGCTGCCGGAGGGCTTGGCGCACTTGCGCTTGATGTCGGCCCGCACGATGCGGAAGACGCCGTGGATGTCGCGGGCGGTCGGCGGCCGCGTGAGCGCGCGGTGCAGCGCCCACGCGATCGGCTCGTCCTCGACCTCGTCGCGCAGCGCGAGCGCCAGGACGCGCGCGCGCTTCTTGTCGGTGCCGGTCTGCGATCGTCGGTAGACGCGGAACGCGACGAGCGCCTCGAGCAGGCGGTGCACGCGGGTCGGCGCGTCGCTCGCGACGCTCTCGCCGATGCGCGTCAGCGCGTCGACGTCGAGCGCCTCGTGGTCGCGCCACGCGGGGGCCGCCAGCGCCAGCGCGCGCACATCCTCGGCGCCGGCCGGCGGCAGCCGGTCGAGCGCGCGCTCCATCGGCTGCCCGTCGGCGATCGCCCGAGCGCGCGCACGCGGCCGAGCTGCTGGGCGCCGGCTGGCGAGAGTTTCGCCCTCCGGCACGTCCCTGCAGCCGCGCGCGCGCCCGCGTGATGTCCTCGGCCGCCCGCGCCAGCTCATCGCTCTTGATCATCCGCGGCTCGATCGAGCGCGCGATCTGGGTCGAGAGCGCGCGCGTGAGCAGCAGCTCGGCTCGCAGCAGCCGCGCCTCGTTGAGCTGCTCGGACGCCGGCACGCCGCGGGCGCGATCGTGAATGGCGGCGAGCAGCTCGGTGTCGCTCGCGCGCAGCGCGGCCGGGTCGAGGGACCGCAGCCCGCCGCGCGCGTGCTCGAGGACCGAGCTGATGTCGCGGCCGCCGGTGTCGCCGGCCGCGGGCACGGTGTCGATGGTCGGCGTCGCCCCGGGCTCGTCCGCGACCTCCTCGACCGCCGGCGTGGGCTCGGGCGACGCGGTGACGACGACCTTCGCCGCGTCCTCCGGCGCGCGCCTCGGCCTCGGCGACCTCCGGCGCGACCTCCGGCGCGACCTCCGGCGCGACCTGCCCGGGAGTCGGTCCCCTCGGCGCGTCGACGTCGACGAGCGAGGCCGCGAGCGTGCCAGACGCGTCCGGCGGCCCCGAGACGCGCGCGCCGAGCCCCGAGCCGTACCAGATCGCGAGCAGGCACGCGGCCGCGAGCCCGACGTACCACAGCCGCGCGCTCGCGCGCTCGCGGGTCACCGGGGGCACCTGCTCCGCCTCGACGGTCTCGGCCGCGACCGCGCGCGTCGAGGTCGAGGCCGTCGGCGCGCCCTCAACCGACGCGGACGCGTGGCGACCCTCCTCGCGCGCGTCCGCGAGCCGCTCGCCATCGTCGTCGACTCGCCGTCGACCTCGTCGACCTCGTCGACCTCGTCGACCTCGTCGTCCTCGGCGTCCGCGACGGCGCCGCGCGTCGAGGCGCTCGCGTCGGGGTCGACGGCCTCATACAGGTAGCGCGCGACCTCGCGGAAGTTGGGGTCCTGGCTCGCGACTTGGCTCAGCAGCGCCTGCGCGGTCGAGCGATCGCCGGCGCGCAGCGCCTCGACGCCCTGCTCGTACAGGCCGACCATGACGCCCTCGCGCTGCAGTCGATCGAGCAGCGCGTCCCAGTCCTCGTGGCCCTCGGGGTAGCGCTCGGCGAGCTCCCGCGCGAGCGCGAGCGCGTCGGCGATCTCGCCGCGCTCGCGCAGCTCGCGGAGCTCGGCGAGCCCGTCCTCGACGGCCTCGGCGCGCAGCTCGAGCTCGAGCGCGCGCGCCTCCTGCTCGAGCCCGCCGCGCTCGTAGGCCGCGTGGGCGCTGAGCAGGTCGCCGAGCTCGAGCGCCTCCTCGGCCCGTCGCCTACAGGTCTCTTCGAGCACCTCTAACGAGTCGGCGTGGTTCGGGGAGAATTTCAGCACGCGCTCGTGCAGCGAGAGCCGCCGCTCCTCGTCGTCCTCGCGCTCGACCGCGCTCAGCAGCACCTCGACGATCTGCGGGCGCGCGGCCTCGGGCTGGATCTCGTAGAGCCGCTCGAGCAGCCGGATCGCCTCGTCCTCCTCGCCGTCCTTGAGCAGCACGTCGGCGAGCAGCGCCATCGCGCCCGCGTGATTCGGGTTGAGCTCCAGCGCCGCGCGCAGGCGCGCGACGACGGCGTCGGAGCCGCGCAGCTCGATGGTGTGCGACATCGCGTGCGCGTCGCGGTAGTAGCGATCGGCCTCGGGCTCGACGTGATCGAGCTCGGCCTGCACGCGCCGCAGCGGCCGGTGACGCTGCACCGCGCGCCGCAGCAGCGGGTAGTAGATCCGCAGCAGCCGCTGCTCCTCGCCCCCGTAGCCGAGGCGCTCGATCAAGCCGCAGCGCTCGAGCTGCGCGGGCGCGCCCTGAAAGCGCAGGCCGATGTCGTGCACGCCGCGGGCGTCGAGCGCGGCGCGCAGCTCCCCGAGCGACACCTGATCGTGATCGGCGTCGGCGACCGCCGCGAGCACCACCCGCGCCTCGGGCGAGAGGCTCTCCCAGACCGCGCGGACGATCGGCTCCGCGGCCCCCACGACGCGCTCCGCCGCCGACACGACGTCGGCGTCGGTCGCCGTCGGCGTGCTCGCGGGATCGTAGTAGTTCAGCTCCTCCCACACCTCGGAGCACAGCAGCTGCGTCAGCTCCGGGTGGCCGCGCCCGAGCGCCCACACCGAGGCCTCGGCCTTGGCCGACCAGCGCATGCCGCCGCGCTGCTTGGATCGACGGACGAGCGCGCACACGTCCGCGAACTCGAGCGGCGGGACGTCGAGGATGACGTGGTCGGTCGCGTCGAGCCCGGGCCCCGCGGCCGCGCTCGCGCGCCCGAGGTCGAGCTCGCGCGCCGCGACCCAGCGCAGCTCGGGCGCCGTCGCGCCCAGTCCCTCGAGCAGCAGCTTGAGCTCGAGCGCGAGCGCTCGTCGCGCGGGGTTCGCGAGCGAGGGGATCGAGTCGACGACCAGCAGCAGCCGCCGCGCGCCGAGCCCCTCGCACACGCGCGGCGCCCAGTTGTTGCCAAACGCCACGATCGGATCGCCCGACAGCGTCGGCGGCTGAATGCGCAGCGCTCGCGCGATCGCCAGCGAGAGCCCGCGGACGAGCTCCGCGCTCCCCTGGTCGCGGCTCGGATCGTAGAACACGGGGACGAGGTCCGTCGGCGACCACGTCGGCGCCTCGACGCGCACGCGATGGAGCAAGGAGGTCTTGCCGATCCGTCGCTGGCCTCGCAGCCAGACCCCGCGCGCGCCCTCGGTCAACGTCGCGCGCAGCTCCGCGAGCTCGCGCGTGCGCCCGACGAACGCGTCCGCCTGGACGACGGGGCGTCCGATTCGATACGGGTTCTCGACGAGCTTCATCGACACACCAAGCGCCGCCGCCGGGCGGACAGGCCACATTCTCGCGGGCCCCCGAGTATGCCAAGTTTTGTGCGCGGGTTACACCCCGACGGGCGCCCGCGCGGGCCCGCTGGCCGGCGCGAGCTCGACGCGGCGCCCGGGCGACAGCGTTCTGCTCCTTGGGACATGTTCTTCCGGCCGCCGGGCCGCCTCCGGAGAGGCGCGCACGAGCGCGCCGCGGCGCTCTCCGCGCGCGACCCGACGAGCGCCGCGCGCGGCCAGGCGAGCGCCCTGGGCGACGGCGCCCCGCGTGACAAGCCGTGTCGGCTGCGGCCCCCGGGCCGACGCGCGACTCGTTGTACATTCAAGCGTCTGCGGCCGGCTCGTCGGCGCGAGCGCGGCCCAGCCAGACGCTCAGCGCCAGCAGGAACGCGGCGCACAGCAGCAGGCGAAGCGCGCGCGCGCGGTGCTCGGCGGCGTCGGCCTGGGCCCGGTAGGTCGACTCCATCGCCGCCCGCATGTGCACGCGCTCGAGGTCACGGGCGTCGTCGTCGCGGCCCCAGTTGTGATCCTCGACCGCGCGCAGCGTCAGCGCGTGGCCGATCTCCTCCATCCTCGAGTCGCGCGTCGACAGCCGGTACTGACCGACCGCGATCCCGACGGACAGGATCGCGCCCGCGAGCGGGATGATCGCGTACTGTCTCCAGGGTACAGCCCTCCAGGGGGCGCTCTGCATGCTCTCGCGCATCGGCAGGCTCTCGCGCGTCGAGTCGCGCGACCACACGTCCTGTACTAGCACGTTGGCGCGATCCGCCACGGATCACGCGCGCGGCACCGCCTGGGCGCTCACTTCTTGCTGGCGAAATCCTGCAGGGCGTCGCCCTCGGCGGCCGCCCAGCTGGGGCGCGCGCAGACTCGCTGCAGGAACGACGTGATCCCCGGGGTGCGCAGCTCGCCGCGAGTGCCTCGCAGGAGCGAGAGCGTGACCGCGTAGACGGAGTCGACGAGGCAGAACTCGGGGCCGAGCATGTAGCCGGTCTTGGCCACGTGGCCCTCGATCACGCGCAGCGCCGGCTCGAGCTCCCGCATCACGCTCGTGATCCGGGCGTCGCTCGCCCCCTTGAGCCCCGTCGCCGGCGCGACGCGGTCGGACCACCACAGCAGGTAGCACTGCCGGGAGACGTGCGCCGCCTCGAACGAGAGCCACTGCGTCGCGATCGCGTCGCCCTCGAGGTCCGTCGGCCAGTAGCCCTGAAACCGCCGCCCGAGGTACGAGATGATCGCCGCCGACTCGGTCAGCTTGAGCTCGCCCCAGTGCATCACGGGCACGCGCTGAAACGGGTTGATCTTGGCGAAGCGACGGTCCGTGTGCTCCCCGCGGAACAGGTCGACCTCGATCAAGTCGTACTCGATCCCCAGCTCGGCGAGCGCGAGCCGAACCTTCAAGGGGCTCGGCGCTTGCCGGAAGCTGAACAGACGGAGTTCGGACGCGCCGCCACTCATGCCGGCAAGCATGCCACGGCGCCGGCGCCTGGGGGCCGCGATCCGCCATGATCGCCGCGAAATTCGCGAGTTTGCGGCGCGCTCGCGGTCGCGCGCCCCGGGCCGCGCGGCCCCGCGCCTCAGCTCCCGACGCGCGCGGGCGGCCGCGGGTCGTCGCCTACCCCGTCCTCGCCGACTCCCTCGCCGACTCCCTCGCCGACTCCCTCGCCGACTCCCTCGCCGACTCCCTCGCCGACTCCCTCGCCCTCCGCGTCCTCGCTGTCCGCGTCACCGCCATCGTCGTCGTCCTTGACGTCGTCGACGCGAATTGTGTCCTTCCCGCTGTGCTTGGCGGCGTAGAGCGCCCGGTCCGCGCGGTCGATGACGCGCTGGGCGTCATCGCCGTGGACGTACTCGCCGATGCCGACGCTCACGGTCACGCGCAGCCGCTCGCCGCGGTACTCGATCTCGCGCTCCAGGATCGCGCGCCGCAGCCGCCCCGCCATCACCCGCCCCTGCCGACGATCGACGCCGGGCAGCAGCACCGCGAACTCGTCGCCGCCGAAGCGCGCGGGCACGTCGGTCGCCCGCACGGTCGCGCGGATCGACGCGCCGATCGCCTTGAGGACCGCGTCGCCAGCGCTGTGCCCGTAGGTGTCGTTGATCGCCTTGAAGTCGTCGAGGTCGATGAACACGAGCGTCAGCGGCTGCTTGTACCGCCGCGCGCGCTCGACCTCGAGCTCGAGCAGCGCCCGGAAGTGGCGGTAGACGAACAGCTCGGTGCGCGGGTCGACCGTCGCCTGGCGCTCCTTCTCGAGCAGCAGGCTGACGGTCCCGAACGCGGCCGCGAGCGCGTCGCCGAAGGTCCGCGCGGTGTCGACGTCTCGCGCCGTGAACTCGCCCCCCGGCACGCGCCAGATCGAGAGCACCCCGCGCGCCACGCCGCTCGACGCGAGCCGCACTCGCACCCGCGACGCGCTGACCTCGAGCCGCTCCGCGTGCGGCCAGAAGCCCGCGAGCTCGGCGCCCACGTCGTTGGGCACCTCGCCGCTCGTGTACACGAGCACCGCGTTCTCGGCGTAGGCGCGGATGCCGAAGGCGCCCGGGTCCCAGGCGTCGTCGCCGAGCTCGAGCGCCCGCGCGCCGCTCTCCTTGATCACGAACGCGGCCCCCGCGGCGTCGAGCAGCTCGCGGATCCCCTCAAACATGGCCTTTAAAACATCCGCGCTCTCGCGGCACTCCCCGAGCGTGCGCGTCCAGCGAGCGAGCAGCGCGAGCCGGCGGAACTCGTGCTGCAGCTCCTCGGTGCGCGCGAGCACCAAGTCCTCGAGGTTGGCCTTGATCGTCTCCATCTGCACCAGCTGGCTCGTCAGCGCCTGGTGCTGGCGGCGGATCACCGCCTGCTGCAGCCCCGCGCGGTAGGCCGCGTCGAGGCTGACGCCGAGCAGCCCGCCGACCACGACCAGCTCGACGCTCGCCACGACGATCCAGCCGGGGTCCTCGACGCCGAGCCACATGAACAGGCCGACGGTCGCCAGCGCGATCAGGCCGGTCGTCACCACCAGCACCCGGCTGTAACGCGCGACCGGCAGCCGCCGCCAGCGCACGCGGTACCGGCAGCGCGCGCCGCCCTCGTGGATGCACTCCTCCTCCTCGACCGTCGCCGGCGGGAGCCCCCAGATCAACGGGACGCCCGCGATCACGCCCTGGCGATGGAGACACATCGCCTTCGAACCGAGGCCCTCGCCCCGGTAGCGAAAGCTCAGCGTGACCTCCCGCGCCCGCGCGGCGCTCACCTCCATCACGCCGACCCGCGACACGCGGCTGACGACCCACGGGAGCCGGCGGAACACGCTCCCGGGCTCGAGGAACGCGCGTATCGCGGTGTCGAGGGTGCCGAGCTCGCCCGCGGCCATGCCCAGGCGCCCCGCGTGCAGCGGCGCGTCGGGGCCGAGCAGCGCCACGAGCCGCTCGAGCACGCGGACGACGAGCGCGCTGCTGAACCACGAGTTCTCGTCCAGCAGCTCGTCCTCGGGCACGCCGGCCGCCGCGACGAGCTCGCCGACGACCGGCGCCCCGCCCACGCTGTCCGCGTAGCGCAGGATCGTCCGGAGCACCCGCGCGCTGATCTCCCGCTCCATCGCAGTCTCGTGGGCGCCGAGCGACACGAGCGCCGGCCGAGCGCCAGAGTATCAACAGGGCCTCGCCTGGGCATCGCCTGGGTGCGCCGCGCGCTGGCGACAGGCGTGAATTCTCGCGTCTCCGGCGCTCGCGCGGTCGCTGGCGGCCGCGCGCGCGGGCCCGCGCTCGCGCTACTTGCAGTACGTCCGCCCCGGGTGGGGCTTCTTGATCCAGGCCTCGCGCCGGTCGAGGAACTCGGTGACGCGCTCGTCCATCGGGCCGGCGGCGGCGCGGGCCTCGGCGGGCGTCTTCAGCTTCGGCCGCGTGCGCTGGCGCGGCCCCGCGAGCTTCACCTTGAGCCCGGCCGCCGCGAGGCGCTCGCGCTGCCACGGGTAGATCGGCTTCATGTCCTTACAACCAGCGGCGATGTCCCCCGGCGCGCAGAACCACCGCACGTGCATGTGATCGTCGTGGGGGAAGCCCGGCTGGCAGGTGATGTCGGCGAAGCGCGAGATCGCGGCCTCGTCACCGCCCTCGGCCCGCGCGTGCGCGAGCAGCAGCGCCCGCACGTGCTCCACGACGAAGATCCGCTGGACGTCCTCGCCGCCCTCGCCGGTGAGCAGCGCCTCGACGAAGGCCCAGGTGCGCGGCACGTCGAGGCGCACCGGGATGTCGTCGTCCGGGGTCGCCAGGTCGCGGTAGTCCGTGCCCTCCCCGGCGGGATCGATCGGGATCGCCTTGGCGGGGAAGGCCGCGCCCTCGCCGTCGAGCAGGTAGAACAGCACGTCGACGTCGCGCCCCGCCTGGTGCGACGCGTGCCCCTTGATCACGTCGCCGCGCTCGCGGCTGAGGTCCCCGAAGGTCAGCGGGTTGCCGGGCAGCCGCGCGTGCACGGCCCCGGCCGCGCGCACGAGCGCCTGGACCATCTCCACGGTGCCGTAGCGCGACCCCGGGTCCTTGGCCGGGTTAAAGCGAAAGCCGGGGCCGACCAGCGGCAGCGCGAGCCCGCCCTCGAGGTCGCCGTCGATCGGCGAGCCCTTGGACGTCGAGCGCTCCGTGCTGGCCGAAAAGACAGCATCAAGCGCGGCCCGCACCTCGGGGTCCACGGCCGGCGGCGCGCTCGCGGCGTCCTCCTCGCCGGCTTCCTCGCCGGCTTCCTCCCCGACTTCCTCCCCGACGTCCCCCGCGCCCTCGTCCTCCTCGGACGCGGACGACGACGCCGGCGCCGCACCGGGTGTCGCGGCCGGTCGGTCGGGCGGCGGCGACCCGCACGCGACGAGCCCGACGAGCGCGAGCGTGGCACAGGACCTGTCGACGACGAGGCGGGCGCGCACGCGAGTACAGTGCGTCACTCGCTCGCGCCGCGCAACCACGCGCTCAGCGATACACGCGCGTGCTCGACTGCATGGCGACCTCGATCGTCGCGAGCTGGGCGATGATCCCGCGAATCCGCCGATCGAGGCTCTGTCGGCCCTTGGCGCGCTTGAGCCGCTTCAGCTCGAACGACCAGCCCTCCGAGCTCATCGCGGCGCGCACCGGCTCCGGGCTCACGCCCATGTCGCCGAGCCGCTCGCGCTCGCGCTCGCTGAGGTTGTCGACGTCCTGCAGCCAGCTGGTGACGTCGCGCGACGCGTCCATCAGCTCGCGGCTCGCCGCCTCCATGTCGTCCTGCGTGCGCATGAGGTCGGTCTTCTGCAGCTCCTCGGCCAGCCGCGCGGTGCCCTCGAGGTTGAGCCGCAGCGAGCGGGTGGTCTGCAGCAGGCGCGCCAGCGCCGGCTCGAGGTGGTCCATCTCGAGCGGCTGCTCGTCCCCCGACTGCTCGAGGTAGCGACGCGCGCGCGCCTGGTAGCGCATCATGCGATACGCGCCGTAGCTGACCATCGCCAGCAGCAGGCCCTCGACGATCACGCGTGACCTCCTGTCCCCAAAGCCACCCCGTAGCCGCGCGCCGCAGACCCGCGCACGCTACTGCGCCGCTCCCGCCGCGTCGGCCGCCGGCGTGACCCGCACGGCGCAGAACTTGAATTCCGGGATCTTGCCGTAGGGGTCCAGCTCGTCGATCGTGAGCACGTTGGCCGCCGCCTCGCGCCAGCAGAACGGGATGAACACGGCGCCGCGGCCGGGCGAGCGGCTGCCGCGGACCTTGAGCGTGATGCTCCCGCGGCGGCTCGCGACCTCGACCCAGTCGTCGTCGCCGAGGCCCATGATCGCCATGTCCTCGGGGTGCATGTCGACGTGCGGCTCGTGCTCGATGGTGCCGAGCGCCTTCGAGCGCCGCGTCATCGTCCCCGTGTGCCAGTGCTCGAGCAGGCGCCCGGTCGTCAGCACCATCGGGTAGTCGGGGCTCGGCAGCTCGGCCGCCGGCGCGAACTCGGCGGGCACGAACTTGCCGCGGCCGCTCGGGAACTGCTCGCCGAACAGCACGATCGTGCCGTCGCTGGTCTCGGGGTCCGGGCACGGCCACAGCTTGCCCGTGCGCCCCAGGTGCTCGTAGGTCAGCCCGTTGTAGTTGCGCGTGAGCCCGGCGAACTCGGCGAACACGTCCTCGATCCGCTCGAACTCGAAGCCAGGCGCGCCCATGCGGCGCCCGAGCTCGCAGGTGATCTCCCAGTCGTGCCGCGCGTCGCCGGGCAGCGCGAGCGCCGGCCGCCCGATCTGCACGCGGCGGTCGGTGTTGGTGTACGTGCCGGTCTTCTCGAAGAACGACGAGGCCGGCAGGATCACGTCGGCGAACTCCGCGGTCTCGGTCAGGAAGATGTCCTGCACGACGAGGAAGTCGAGGGCCGAGAGCGCCTCGCGGACCTTGTTCGAGTTCGGGTCGCTGATGAAGGGGTTCTCGCCCATGATGTACATGCCGCGGATCGCCTTCTTCAGCGCGCCGTGCATGATCTCGACGACCGTCAGCCCCGGCGCCGGATCGAGCGGGCGACCCCAGGCCCGCTCGAACTTCTCGCGCACCGCCGCGTCGTCGCACTTCTGGTAGTCGGGGTAGACGATCGGGATCAGCCCGGCGTCGCTGGCCCCCTGCACGTTGTTCTGCCCGCGCAGCGGGTGCAGCCCGGTGCCCGGGCGGCCGACGTTGCCGGTCATCAGCGTCAGCGAGATCAGGCAGCGCGCGTTGTCGGTGCCGTGCGTGTGCTGGGCGATGCCCATGCCCCAGAACACGATCGCGGCCCGGGCCTCGCCGTAGGTCACCGCGACGTCGACGATCTCCTCCTCGGTCACGCCGCAGATCTGCGCCGCGAGCCGGGGCGGGTAGTCCTCGACCGCGACCCTGAGCTTGTCGAAGTCCTCGGTGCGCGCGGCGATGAACTCGCGGTCGACGAGCCCGCGCCGGATCACCTCGTGCATCACGCCGTTGTAGAACGCGACGTCGGTGCCTGGCTTGATGCGCACGTAGCGATACGCGTGGTCGGCCAGCGTCGGGCGGTGCGGGTCGACGACGATCAGCTTGCAGCCGCGCTTGGCCGCCTGCTTCATGAAGGTCGCCGCGACCGGGTGGTTCGAGGTCGTGTTGGTCCCGGTCAGCAGCGCGACGTCGCTGTTCTGGATGTCGCGAAACGTCGTCGAGACCGCGCCCGAGCCGATCGTCTCCATCAGCGCGGCGACCGAGGACGCGTGGCACAGGCGCGTGCAGTGGTCGACGTTGTTGGTCCCGAAGCCGACGCGCACGAGCTTCTGGAACAGGTAGGCCTCCTCGTTGCTGCACTTCGCCGAGCCGAAGCCGGCCATGGCCTGAGCGCCATATTGATCCCGCAGCGCGACGAGCCGACGAGCCGCGAGCTCGAGCGCCTCGTCCCAGCTCGCCTCGCGGAAGTGCGGCAGCACCTCGCGGTAGTCGACCAGCCCGCCCGGCCGGCGCCCCCGCTGCTGGCGCACCGCGCCCGACAGCGGGCCCTTGGGGTAGCTCGCGTCCTTGCGGATCAGCGGGACGGTGAGGCGGTGCGCGTGGCTGGCGTAGTCGAAGCCGTAGCGGCCCTTCACGCACAGCCGGCGGTCGGAGACGCGGCTGTCGCGGCCGTCGATCCACACGACCTTGTTGGCCTCGCGGTCGACGTGGGTCGTGACCGCGCAGCCGACCCCGCAGTAGGGGCACAGCGTCTCGACCTGGGCGAGCTGCGCGGGCGGGCGCAGCGCGACGGTCAGCGGCTTGTTGACGAGCGCGTCGGTCGGGCACGCGTCCATGCACTCGCCGCACGAGACGCAGCTGCTCGAGCCCATGGGCAGGTTGAGATCAAACGCGATCCTCGCGCCGTAGCCCTTGCCGCTGCGCGTGATCACCTCGTTGGACTGCAGCTCGTCGCAGGCGCGCACGCACCGGTCGCAGAGGATGCAGCTCTGGTGGTCGACGCCGATCACCGGGGAGGACATGTCGTCCCCGCGCGCGGCCCCGCGCGGCAGCCCGAGCGGACCGCGTCCCCGCTCGCCCGGCGCGAGCTGATAGCCGCGCGCGAGCGCGTGCAGGTCGCTGCCCTCGGGGCGCCGCTGCGTCGGCTCATCTGGCTGATCGGACATCAAGAGCGCCGTCAGCAGGCGCCGGTGCCCGTCGAGCGCCTCGCCGCTCGCGGTCACCCGCATCCCGTCCTCGGCCGCGCGCACGCAGCTGGCCGCGAGCACCCGCCCGCCGACGTCAACCACGCACATCCGGCACACGCCGACCGGGCGATAGCGCGGGTCGTGACACAGCGCCGGGATCTCGACGCCCAGCCGCTGCGCGGCCTCGTAGATCGTCGTCCCCTCCGGGACCTCGACCTCGCGACCGTCGATCGTCAGACGGACCGTCTTGCTCTCGGGCTCGGGCGCAACCCTCGTGTCAGGCATCGCCGGGATCATACAGCCGGACGTCACCGTCGACGGACGCGCCAGCGGCACCGCGCGGCCTCCCGGCCCAAACGCGGCGCCGCGACCCCGCGGCGCGTCCGGACCGCCCTGCTCGGGAAACAGCGTACGCCTGGGTGTGCACGCCCGTGCGCTCCGCGAGCGCGGGCCATGGCGTGGGGCGGCCCGTGACCGCGCGTCTTCGGGCGCGCGCGCGCTTGAGCTATGCTGCCGCCCCCGTGAGCAAGCGCCCCCCCGAGACCCGGCGACGTCCCCACCCGCGCGCGGGCACGCAGCCCCGGCCGCGGTCCGACGATCGCGCCCACCCCGGTCGCCCCGGCGATCGCCCTCCCCCCCCGCCGGCCGAGGGCCGCGCGGACGCGCCTCGCAGACCCCGGTCCGACGATCGGGCCCACTCCGGTCGCCCCGGCGATCGCCGCCCATCGCAGGCCGAGGGTCGCGCGGACGCGCCTCGCAGACCCCGGTCCGACGATCGGGCTCACCCCGGTCGCCCCGGCGATCGCCCGCGCCCATCACAGGCCGAGGGCCGCGCGGACGCGCCACGCAGGCCGCGATCGGGCCCCCCCGAGCTCAAGGTCTGCGGCGTCAACGCCTGCCTCACCGTCGCGCGCAGGCGCCCCGCGGACATCCGTCGGATCTACATCGCCGAGCCGATGATCCCGCAGTTTCGCGCGGTCCTCAAGGCGGCCTCGCAGGCCCGCGTCGCCTACCACGTCGTCGATGACGAGGAGCTCGGGCGCGTCACCGGCTCCGTGCACCACGAGGGCATCTGCATGCTCGTGCGCGAGCGTCCCGCCGCGCGCCTCGACGACGTGCTCGAGCGCGTCCGCGCGGCCCGGGCCCGCGGCGAGCCGGCCGTGCTCCTCTACCTCGAGCGCGTCCAGAACCCCCACAACCTCGGCGCCATCCTCCGCGTCTGCGCGCACTTCGGGGCCATGGCCGTGCTCGCCTGCGGCGACGGTCTGCGCCTCTCGAGCGCGCTCGCGCGGACGGCCCAGGGCGGCGCCGAGTGGGTCGAGCTCGTGCCCGTCGCGCCCGGCGTCGCGCCGCTGCAGCGCGCGCGCGCGGCCGGCCTCTCGCTGATCGCGACCTCGCCGCGCGGCGACCACACGCTGCTCTCGGGCGCCCCCGCGCTCCCGGCCGGCGCCGTGGTGATGCTCGGCTCCGAGGCAGACGGCCTGTCCGAGGCGCTGCTCGAGCTCGCCGACGCGGTCGTCGCGATCCCGGGCACCGGGCACCTCGAGAGCCTCAACGTCGCCTGCGCCGCCGCGGTCGCGCTCGCCGAGCACTGGCGCCTGCACGGCCCGCGCGGGCTCGCGTCCGACACCTGACCGAGCAACCATGTCGAAGACCCGCGCGCCAGCGGCAGCGCGAGTCGCCCTGCGGCTGCCCTCGACAGTCCTCTAAATCCTGACCGAACAACCAGGTCGAAGACCCGCGCGTCAGCGGCAGCGCGAGTTGCCCTGCGGCTGCCCCTCGACCAGGTCCTTGGTGCAGGCGTTCTCGATCCCGATCTTCTCCGGGTTGTCGAGCTCCCAGCAGCACGGGAACGGGTCGCCGTCGACCGGGCACAGCTCGCCGGACTTGCGGCAGCAGCCGAGCGCCATGTCCTCGCTCGGCTCGAAGGTCCGGCAGTCCTCCGCGCACTTGTACGAGCACCGCAGCGCGAGGTCGTCGACGTCGTTACACTGCAGCCGGCAGTACTCCTCGAGATCCGGGACGCGCACCTCCTCGCCGTCGCACACCTCGTCGAGGCTCGGCAGCCCGCCCTGGAAGGTCAGCGGCGTGGGGTCGTCGCGCTGATCGTTGCCGCAGTAGCTGCACGTGCTGCGCTCCCACCGGCAGTCGGTCCCGCACTTGTTCGACGTCCCGGAGCCGTACTCGACGATCGGCGAGTACGGCGAGTCGAGCTCGTTGCACGACTTGATCTCCTTGAAGTCGCCGGGGCTCGACTCGCGGTAGTCACACTCCTCGCCCTCGTCGCGCGCACCGTTCCCGCACTCGAAGCAGGCCGTGCGATCGACGCGGCAGCCGATGCACTGCAGCTGTCCGCCCGCGACGCAGGCCTGCCCGTTGAAGTTGTTGCCGTCGCACTCCTCACCGGCCTCGGTGTCGACGAAGCCGTCGCCACAGCGCGCGCACTCGAGGATCGACGCCTCGATCTGGCAGGACTCCGGGTTGCACTTGGCCACGCCGCCGGGTCGGTTCTTCTCGGCGCAGGCGTCCTCGTAGCTCGCCGGCACCCCCGGGTCGCACTCCTCGGCCGCGTCCCAGAAGCCGTCGCCGCAGTTCACCCCCGGCGTCAGCTCGAGGAGACAGCCCAGTCCTGCGCTCGTCACGAGCAGCAGCGAGATGAGAGCGACACGACGCATCGCGCGATCAGCATACCACCTCGCGCCGCGCCTACACGAGTCCTCCGCTGAAACGGCGCGGCTGGAGGCGCGCGCGATCAATGTTATGCGAGGCTTGTGAGGGTCGCGCGAACTGTGATGATCGACGCGGCCGACTCTGCCACCGCGCTCGCGCGTCGCGATGTCCTCGGCTGGCCGCGATCGCTCGCCGGTCCCTCAGCGGGCTGCTCCAACGCACAGTCAGCGTTCGCGCGTGCTTCCGGCGCTAGGCGCGGACCTGTATAGTGCCAAGGAACATGCGCCCACATCACCACCTGGCTCGCTCATTCCCGCTTCTCGCCGCGCTCGCGCTGCTCCCTGCGTGCCCGGCCAAGGCCCCGAGCGAGCCGACGACGCGTGCGCCCGAGCCGACGACGGCGCCCTCCGGGCCCGAGGCGATCATCGCCGCGTCGAACCTCCCGCCGACCATCGGCGCGCCGCTGCAGGCCGACAAGATGGGTGTCACAATCCATCGGCTCAAAAACGGCCTGACCGTCTACATCAGCACCGATCGGCAGAAACCACGGTTCAACGCCTGGATCGCGGTTCGCGCCGGGAGCCGCAACGACCCCGGCGACTCGACCGGACTGGCGCATTACCTCGAGCACATGTTGTTCAAGGGCACAGGCAACCTCGGCACCCTCGACTACGCCGCCGAGCGGCCCCACCTCGAGCGCATTCAGCAGCTCTACGCAGAGCTGCGCACGACCGACGACCCGCAGCAGCGCGCGGCCATCGAGACCCAGCTCGATCAGGAGACGCAGGCCACGGCGCAATTCGCGGTCCCCAACGAGCTGACCCGGATCTACAGCAACCTCGGCGTCGAGGGGCTCAACGCGTTCACCAGCGACGAGCAGACCGTGTACATCGCGGATGTCCCTTCCAACCGGCTCGCGGCCTGGGCGACGGTCGAATCCGAGCGCTTCGCGGATCCGAGCTTCCGCCTGTTCTTCACCGAGATCGAGGCCGTCTACGAGGAGAAGAACCTCTCGCTCGACAGCTCCTACAACCGCGTCAGCGAGGCGCTGCTGCGCGCGCTGTTCCCCCAGCACCCCTACGGCACGCAGCCGACCATCGGCACGGTCGAGCACCTGAAGACGCCGGCCTACCAGGACATGGTCGACTACTTCCACCGCTGGTACGTGCCCAACAACATGGCGGTGGTGCTCGCCGGTGACGTCGACGCAGCGACGGCGCTGCCGGTGCTCGAGCGGACCCTGGGGCGGCTCGCGCCCAAGCCCGTGCCGTCGCCCGAGGCGGCCACGCTCACCCCGATCTCCGGACGCGTCGAGCGCGAGGTCGTCGTCGAGGACCGCAAGGGCGTCACGCTCGCCTGGCACACCGTGCCCGTGACCCACGCCGACGAGCCCGCGCTGGTCGTCATGGACTGGCTCATGGACAACGCCACGAGCGGGCTGCTCAACACCGAGCTCGAGCTCACGCAGAAGGTCCCCAACGCCGGCTCGAACAACGAGTTCTTCAACGAGGCCGGCTTCTGGAGCGTGCGCGCCACGGCCCGCGACGAGCAGGACCTCGGCGAGGTCGAGGCCATGCTGCTCGGCGTCGTCGGCAAGCTCAAGGCCGGCGAGTTCACCCAGGCCGACATCGACGCGATCAAGGTCAATCAAGACATCGGCGAGAAGCGCCAGCTCGAGTCCAACCAGGGGCGCGTGTGGAAGATGGCCGCGTCGTTCATCGAGCGCCGCCCCTGGGACGACGTGGTCGCCCGCGATCAGGCGCTGCGCGCGGTCACGCGCGACGACGTGCTCCGCGTGGCCAACGCCTACCTCGGCGACAACTTCATCGCGCTGCGCCGCACCAAGGGCAAGCAAGAGCTGCCGAAGATCGAGAAGCCGTCGATCACCCCGATCCAGGTCGACCCGTCGCGCCAGAGCGCCTTCGCCAGCCAGATCCTCGAGATGCCCGCGCCGCAGCTCGAGCCCGACTGGCTCGAGGAGGGCAACGAGTACCGACACGTCGGGCTGCCGGCCGGGCCGATGATCTACGCGACCAACACGCGCAACGACCTGTTCAGCCTCGAGTACGTGTTCGACCTCGGCTCGCGCCGCGCGCGCCTGCTGTGCCACGCCCTCGACCTGCTCGATCAGTCAGGCTACGGCGAGCTCACGGCGGAGGCGCTCAAGAAGCGGCTGTTCGCGCTCGGCACCAGCATCGACTTCAGCTGCAGCGCCGACCAGAGCACGATCTCGGTCGAGGGCGTCGACGCCAACATGGAGGAGAGCCTCAACCTGCTGCGCGCGTGGCTGCGCATCCCGGCGCTCGCGCCCGAGACGCTGGCGAAGCTGACCGAGAACGAGATCGCCGAGCGCCGCAACGCGCTCGACAATTCCAACTATCTCGGCTGGGCGGCCAGCAACTACGCGCGCTTCGGCAAGGACAGCGAGCAGCTCGCCGTGCCGAGCAACAAGCAGCTCAAGGCGGCGACGGTCGGCAAGCTCAAGCCGCTGATCACCACGCTCCCCGACTACGAGCACCGGACCCTGTACTTTGGGCCACGCGCGCCCGAGGACATCGAGGGCATGGTCGGGCTCGGCCCCAGCCACAAGAAGGTCAAGCCGGAGCCCGACCGGGCGTTCCGCGCCCAGAAGGGCGTCGCCATCTACCTCGTGCACCGCGAGACCGCGAAGTCGAGCGTCAGCGTCACCTTCCCGCTCAGCGCGCTCGACCGCGCGCTCCGCCCCGCGTTTAACGCCTACGGCGAGTACGTCGGCGGCGACATGGGCTCGCTGATCTTCCAGGAGATCCGCGAGGCCCGCGGCCTCGCCTACAGCGCGTACGGCTACGCGAGCACCGGCAGCAAGCCCGCGGACCAGTGGGCGCTGATGGGCGGCATGGGCACACAGGTGGACAAGACGCCCGAGGCGCTCGCTACCTACATAGAGCTCGTGCAGCAGTGGCCGCTCAAGCCCGAACGCTTCGACGCGGCCAAGACGGCGCTCGAGCAGCAGTACCGCTCGAGCCGCGTCGACCCGCGCTGGGTGGTCTACTGGGTGCAGAGCTGGGATCGCCTGGGCGAGGAGCGAGACCCGCGCCCGTGGATGCGCGACGCGACCGCCGCGCTCACCGTCGAGCAGGTCCAGACCTTCGCCGACCGCTTCAAGCAGACGCCGGTGATCATCTCGGTCGTCGGCGATCGCGAGAAAGTCGACCTCGAGGCGCTGAAGAAGATCGGCCCGGTGACCGAGGTCAAACCCGAGCAGCTCGTCAGCTTCGGCGCCTTCCCCAAAGAGAAGGTCGAGAAACCACGGGCGCCCCGCGAGGTCACGGCGACCAGCGGACCAGCCGAGCGCGCCGGCGCGGCCAAGAAGAAAAACGCACCCTGACGATTGGGGGGCAGGGCCCGCAGGTCAGGTGCTCATTCGCCGCGCGCGCCACAAGATCGCCGGCTCGCACGCAATTGCGCGGGCTCGCACGTGCGGTATTGCCCGGACGGGCCCGCACCGCGCTAAAGACGCTCATCAATCTGGAGCTGGTCCTGTGTATTATCACACCGTCCCGTCTCGAGATGACGGGGCCGCGCCCCTCCCGCGCGCCACTTGAGGTTGCCCGATGGCCTCCCGCGACTGGATTCAACAAACAAACGCCCGCTTGCAGGAGCTCCACACCCTGCGAGTACGGTACGTACACGCGCTGGAGACGTCCGTTGATCCCCACGTGCTGCGCACGCACACGAAGGAGATCGAGAAGATCGACACCGAAATCGCGCACCTCCAGGCCGCGATGCAATTCGCCGATCAACGCCCCGCGTCGATGCCCGCGACGCCGGGACCCAGCGACGGCGAGCCCGAGACCTTCAACCGCGACGAGTACACCGACATCCTCGACGACGGCGAGCGCCCGACCGAGCACTGGGACCCGAACGCCCAGGTTGGACCGGGAGGACAGACCATGGCCGAGGCCCTCGCGCAGCTGCGCGCCGGGGGTAAGATCGCGGTCCCGGGTGACGACAGCGTAGTCACCGAGCAGTACCAGCGCACGCAGGTCAAGCAGCAGCACCCCGGACCCGGCGCCGCGCCCGGACCCGGATCCGGTCCGCCGATGCAGCCGCCGCCGGCGGCCTACATCATCGACGACGCCGTCGAGTGGAAGCCCAACCGCAACAACCAGCTCATCGTCGGCGGGCTGATCCTGTTCGCGACCCTCGGCGTGCTCCTGTACGTGCTGATGAACTGAGCGCCGCGCGGCTTATGATGCCGCTCGATGCACGCGCTCGACTGGCTCGTGATGCTGGCCTACGCCGGCCTGGTCCTGTGGATCGGGTGGCGCGCCAGCGATCGCACGGACAGCGCGAGCGCGTTCATGCTCGGCGATCGCTCGATCCCCCCGTGGGCCGCGCTGTGCTCGCTGATCGCCACGGAGCTCTCCGCCGCGACCTTCCTGGGCGTACCGCACGCGGCCTACACCGGCGACTGGACGTACCTGCAATTCCTGATCGGCTCGATCGTCGGGCGCCTGCTCATCGCGACCTGGCTTCTGGGACAGTACTTCAAGCTCGAGCTGGTGACGGTCTACGGGCTGCTCGGGCACCGCTTCGGCCTCCGGAGCCAGCGCGCGGCGGCCTGGCTGTTCCTCGTCGGCCGCGTGCTCGCCTCCGGCGTGCGCCTGTTCATCGCCGCGCTGGCCTTCGCGCAGCTGACGGGCTTCTCGATCGAGCTCTCGATCGTGCTCGCGGGCGGGGTCGCCGGGATCTACACGCGCGCGGGCGGGATCCGGGCGGTGATCTGGACCGACGTGCTCCAGGGCGGCGTGTTCCTGGTCGCCGGGCTGACGGTGCTCGCCGTCATCGCCGGTCACCTCGCGCCCGCAGGGCTGAGCGCCGTGGTCGCCGCCGCAGGCGACAAGCTGACGGTGATCCGCTGGCCCGCGCCGCTGCTCGACGCCCTGCCTGATGGGACATCCTCGACGCTGCTGTGGGAGCGCCTCGCGCTCGGCTGGCGGCGCTTCGTCGACGGCACCCTCGGGCAGGCGGGCGTGCTGCCCAGCGCGCTGATCGGCGGGCTGTTCCTGACGCTCGCCGCCCAGGGGACGGACCAGGACCTCGTGCAGCGCCTGCTCACCACCCGCGACGCCCGCGGCGGCGCGCGGGCGCTCGTGATCTCGGGGTTCGTGAACGTCCCGCTCGTCGCGCTGTTTCTGTGCATCGGCACGGGGCTGTGGGCGCTGCACGAGCCGACGCTCGGCCTCGCCCCGGCGGGCGCCTTCCCCCCGCCGGCGGATCCAAAGCAGGTGCTGCCGAGCTTCGCGCTCCTGTATCTGCCCGCAGGTCTGCGCGGCCTGGTCTTCGCCGGCCTGTTCGCGGCCGCGATGTCGAGCCTCGACTCGGCCGTCAACGCGCTCGCTACCTCGTGGGCCGTCGACATCCGCGGGACCGCCGGCGTCGCGCCCACGCCTCCCGCGCTGCGCCGCGCGACCACGGTGTTCACGGCCCTGCTGGTGCTCGCGGCGCTGCTGTTCGTGTCCTACGAGCGCCTCGCGGCGAGCCAGGACGGGCTCAGCCTGGTCGAGCTCGCGCTCGCGGCCATGTCGGTGGTCTACGGCGGGCTGCTCGGGAGCTTCCTCGTCGCGCTGCTGACCCCAAACCGCGGCCGCGACGGGAGCGTGACCGTCGGCATGCTGGTGGGCGCGACCACGGGCGCGGCGCTGTTTCTCCAGCCCGTGTGGCTCGGCCGCAGCGTGATCGCCTGGCCGTGGTGGATCGCGCTGTCCGCCCTCGTCGCGTTCTCGATCGGCGCGCTGCCCCGTCGCGCGCGCGACTGCTCGGACGCGTGACCGCGCGGTCTAGCCCGAAGACGAGCACTTCCAGCACGTCACTTCAAACGCCTTCACCGCGCGGGCATCGGGCCGCTGCACGACGCCAGGGGACCTTCCGCCTTCCGGACGGCGAGCGTCTGGTCCGGCGACGTACATTGGGCGTCAGGGCGCTCGCCGTCCTCAGGCGGCCCCTCCCTGGCTCGCGCGCGGCCCTCCACCTTCGATCAACGTGGCGATCGCGGGGCGATCTTCAGCAGCCCACGGGGAGCTCGTTAGAGCCCGCGAACCCGCCGCCGCGAGCGAGCGCCGCGAGCTCCCTGTAGTCGCCGACGTGGCACCCGCGGACGATGACTCGCGCGCGGCGCATGCGTTCGAAGATACGCGCTGGTTCCGCTTGTTTTCGGGCTAGAGCCCCGCGAGCCCGCCGGCGCGATCGAGCGCCGCGAGCTCGGTGTAGCCGCCGACCGAGCGCCCGCGGATGAACACCTGCGGGACCGTGTGCTGTCCGCTGGCGTCGAGCAGCCACGCGCGCGCGCGCGTGTTCCTCGACACGCAGACCTCGCGGAACGGGACGTGACGGGCCCGCAGCAGCCGCAGCGCGAGCGTGCAGTAGACGCACAGCGGGCGCGTGTAGATGACCACCGGCTCCTCGAGCTCGGCGGGCCGCGGGACGCCGATGTCTGGCTCTTCCGTCATGTCGATGGGAACCGCGCCATCGTACCGCGCGCGCGGCGAAAAACCACGAGAACGCGCCGGCCTGCACAGCGGCAAACCGGCGCGAATTCTCACCGCGGCCTCAGCTCAGCTTGGCGGCGGCGGCGGCGAGCGCCTCGGCGCGATCGGTGCGCTCCCAGGTGAACTCGGGCTCGCTGCGGCCGAAGTGCCCGTAGGCCGAGGTCACGCTGTAGATCGGGCGCAGGAGGTCGAGCTCGCGGATGATCGAGGCGGGGCGCGCGTCGAAGTGCTCGGACACGAGGTCGGCGAGCTGGTCGTCGGTCAGCTTGCTCGTGCCGAAGGCGTCGACCGCGATGCTGACGGGCTCGGCCACGCCGATGGCGTAGGCGAGCTGGACCTCGCAACGCGAGCACAGCTTGGCGGCGACGAGGTTCTTGGCGATGTAGCGCGCGTAGTAGGCGGCGCTGCGATCGACCTTGGAGGGATCCTTGCCCGAGAACGCGCCGCCGCCGTGACGACCCATGCCGCCGTAGGTGTCGACGATGATCTTGCGGCCGGTGAGGCCGGCGTCGCCCATCGGGCCGCCGACGACGAAGATGCCGGTCGGGTTGATGTGAAAGACCGTCTTGTCGTCGAGGAGGTCCGCCGGGATCGTCGCGCGGATGACGTTCTTGAGGATGAAGCTGCGCAGCTCGGCCTGCGTGATGTCGGGGCTGTGCTGGGTCGAGATGACCACGGTGTCGACGCGCGCCGGCTTGCCGTTGATGTACTCGACGGTGACCTGCGACTTGCCGTCGGGGCGCAGCGGCGAGTTCGCGTCGGCGCGGCGTACGTCGGTCAGGCACTTGGTGAGCTTGTGCGCCAGGCTGATCGGCAGCGGCATCAGCTCATCGGTGTCGGTGCAGGCGAAGCCGAACATCATCCCCTGGTCGCCCGCGCCCTGCTCCTTGCTGTCCGCGGCGTCGACGCCCACGGCGATGTCGGGGCTCTGCCCCTCGATCGACACGAGCACGCCGCAGCTGTCGGCGTCGAAGCCCATGTCGGAGTGGACGTAGCCAATCTCGCGCACGGTGTCGCGGACGATCTTCGGGATGTCGACGTAGGTGCTGGTGCGCACCTCGCCCGCGACGTTGACGTAGCCGGTCTTGACCAGCGTCTCACAGGCCACGCGCGCGGTGGGGTCGCCAGCGATGATCGCGTCGAGCACCGCGTCGCTGATGCGATCGCAGATCTTGTCGGGGTGGCCTTCGGTGACGGACTCGCTGGTGAAGAGACGGCTAGCCATGGACCTCGGGTGCTTTCTTTCAGGATGTCTGTTCTTTGGGACTGATGAGCCCCAGACCGCGCCGGTGCGCGCGAGTCTGGTCGCTCGCTCACGATCGCCCGTGAGGCGCGGCAGCATAGGCGGGTCCGCCGGCGAGGGCAAGCACGCCAGCGGGCGCGCGAGGGCTCACACGAGCGCGCCCTCGCGGTGCGCCGCTCGCTGTCTCGCCCGCGATCGTGCGCGTGCTTTCTTCCTTCTATCTATTCGCTCGTGCGCTCCAGCTCGACGACGAAGCCGTCGAGCGCCGGCTCGTCGGCCGCCCACTCGACGAACAGGTAGGGCCGCGCGCCAAACTCAACCTCGGTCGCCAGGCTCTCGAGGGTGAACGAAGCGCCAGCGTCCGAGGGCGCGGCGCAGGCGCGCTCATGCTCCGGCAGACAGCCGGGCGTTCGCAGCGCGAGACCCACGCCCGGCGCCGAGGTGCGGACCACGAGCGATTCATCCGGTCCCACGGGCGCGACGGCTCGCAGACGAAACACCCGCTCGACGAGGCCCGCGCCGGCGCAGGAGTGCTGGTGTGCATCACTTTGCGCTGGTGGGCCCGGGAAGCTCAGCGTCGTGAGAGTCCCCTCGAGGTCGATCTCCTCGGCGTCCACGCACGCGTCCGCCGTGGTCTCCGTGCAGCGCCACGTCGAGTCGTCGCCCGTCATGTCGACGGGCGCGCAGACGGTCCCGGTGACGCAGCGCCCGAGCTTGTCGGGCTTGCAGCGCGCGCCGACGTCGAGCACCCGCTGGAACGCGACGTCGACGTAGTACGGCAGCCGGTCGTCGCCGGGCGCGAGGATCGCCGGATCATCGGCGGCGCCGCCGACGACGACGTGCACGCTCGAGCCCGGCAGGAGGTCGCGCACCGTGACGCCCTCGTCGCCGACGAGCCCACACCCGAGGCTCACGCCGCGCGCACACGCGTCGCCGAGCACCTCGACGCGCGGCGTGAAGCCCTCGGCCGCCGCGGTGACGCGGAGGTCGAGACGATAGGGGATCGTCACGCGCAGGAACGCGTCCGGTCCGCCCATGCCGCAGACGCCCGCGAGCGTCTCGGAGTTCACGAACAGCTCGCCGTGGTATCGCCCTGGCTCGACGACCGGCGCGAGCTCGCAGGCGTCGCTCGGGCTCACCGGCTCGTAGACGACGGCGTCGGTGTCGCTGGTCCCGTCACCGCCGCCGCCGGTGCCGTCCCCGGAGCCGCTGGTGGTCCCGTCGCCGCCCCCGGAACAGGCCGTCGCGCAGGCGAGCGCACATGCGAGGCCGGACCGCCATGACCACGACCTCGTCGCGCCGCGTCCACGAGCTACGTCCGCGCGCGTGCACGCGCGCGGCGACAAGACAGAGCGCGCGCGCAGCAGCGCGAGCGTCACGCGGGCGTGCAAAGACGACGACAGGGCCGCACGAGGGTAGCAGCCCGCGGTCTTCGCCGTCCACGTACGACGCACCCGGAGAATCACGCTACCTTCACGGCCCATGAGCCACCCGCCCGCGCCCTCGATCCCGACGCTCGACCTCCGCCGCGGGCGCGCGCCGGCTGACCACGCGCGCTGGCGAGAGCTGTGCGCGCGCTCGGTGGGCCTCGACGGGCCAGCCGACGACGCCGCGCGGACGATCATCGCGGACGTGCGCGCGCGGGGGGACGTCGCGGTCGCCGAGCTCACGCGGCGCTTTGAGGGGCGCGCGCTGACGCCGGGCGCGTTCGAGCTCGACGCGAGCACGCGCGCCGCCGCGAGCGCGGAGGTCCCCGAGGACACACGCGCCGCGCTCGAGCTCGCGGCGCGACATGTCCGCGAGTTCCACCGCACCCAGATCCCGCGCTCGACCGGGCTCGAGCGCGCCGGCGGAGCGACGCGCCTCGAGAGCCGCGTGCACCCGCTGCGGCGCGTCGCCGTGTACGCGCCCGGCGGCACGGCGGCCTACCCGTCCTCGGTGTTGATGACGGGCATCCCGGCCAAGGTCGCGGGCGTCGACGAGGTCATCCTGCTGACGCCGCGCCCGAGCGCGGTCGTGCTGCTCGCCGCCGAGCTGGCCGAGATCGACCGCGTGTTCGCGATCGGCGGCGCCCAGGCGATCGCGGCCGCAGCCCTCGGGACCGAGAGCGTCCCGCGCGTCGAGAAGATCGTCGGCCCGGGCAACGCCTACGTGACCGCCGCCAAGCGCCAGGTGTTCGGGCTGTGCGACATCGACTCGATCGCCGGCCCCAGCGAGGTGCTCGTGCTCGCCGACGCCCACGCGGACCCGGAGCTCGTGGCCGCCGATCTGATCGCGCAGGCCGAGCACGACACGCTCGCGTGCCCCGTGCTGGTGACCGACGCGCCCGCGCTGCGCGGCGCCGTACGGGAGGCGCTCGGGCGACAGCTCGCCGCGCTGCCCCGCGCCGACATCGCCCGGCGCGCGCTCGAGGATCACGGCGCGCTCGCGCTGGTCGACGACCGCGCGGCGATGATCGAGGCGGCCAACGACTACGCGCCGGAGCACCTCGAGCTGCTCGTCGAGTCGCCGGACGAGCTGGTGCCGCGACTGCGCACCTCGGGCGCGATCTTCGTCGGCGCCTGGACGCCGGAGGCGGCCGGGGACTACACCGCCGGGCCGAGCCACGTGCTGCCGACCGCCGGCGCCGCCCGCTTCGCCTCGCCGCTGGGGGTCTGGGACTTCGTCAAGTACACGAGCGTGCTGCGCCTCGCGCCCGAGACGCTGCGCGCGCAGGCGCGCGCGATCGCCACGCTCGCGCGCGCCGAGGGCCTCGAGGGGCACGCGCGCGCGGTCGAGCGCCGCGTCCTCGACACCTGACCGAAGCGACATAAACACACGACCTGATCGCTCACCCCGAGGCCCGCAGGAGCACCCGTGACCGACGCCGACGCGAAGCAGCCCGACCGCGCGCAGCTGATCCAGTTCTTCGAGGAGGGCATCCCCTTCAACAAGCACCTCGGCGTCCGCGTCACCCACCTCGACGAGCGCCGCGCGGTGCTCTCGATGGCGACGAAGCCCGAGCACATCGGCGACGTCCAGCGGCCCGCGCTGCACGGCGGGATCACGGCGGCGCTGGCCGACGCCGCGGGCGGGCTCGTGTGCTTCAGCGCGCTCACGAACCCGCGCGACCGCGTAAGCACGATCGACCTCCGCATCGACTACCTGCGCCCAGGGACACCCGGCGAGGACCTGCACTGCGAGGCCACGCTCGTGCGCATGGGCAACCGCGTGGGCGTGGCCCGCGTGCTCGTGTTCTCCGGCCCGCGGCCGCCGCTCGACGATCCCGAGCGTCACGATCGCGCGATCGCGACGGCGCAGGCGGCCTACAACGTGCTGCGGCGGTGAGCCGGGCGCCGACGCGCCCGGCTCGCGCGCGTCAGCGTCACTCGCAGCCGTCGATCCACTGCTGGATCGCCATCTTCTGCGGCATCGACAGCGGCCCGCCGATCTGCGGCATGATGTCGTTCATCACCTTGATCCACAGGACGCTGCCCGCCGAGTCGCCCGGGACCACGCGGATCGGCATGGGACCCATCTCGGCCACTGCGGGCACGTTGATGAGGTTGTCGTAGGCGGTCTGCGCGTCCTGCATGCCCAGGCCGCCCGCGCCGAGGCCGGTGTGGCAGCTGCAGTTGTTGGCGATGATGTCGTTGTAGACCATCTGGAAGGCGTCGAAGCACGCGTCTCCGTCTCCGTCTCCGTCTCCGTCGCCGTCTCCGTCGCCGTCTCCGTCGCCGTCGCCGTCTCCGTCTCCGTCGCCGTCGCCGTCGCCGTCGCCGTCGCCGTCGCCATCACCATCACCGTCGCCGTCGCCGTCGCCATCACCGTCGCCGTCGCCGTCGCCGTCGCCGTCGCCGTCGCCGTCGCCGTCGCCATCACCATCGCCATCGCCGTCGCCGTCGCCGTCGCCAGGGCCCGCAGTCGTCGGGTTCTCGGTCGTGCTGTCGTCGGTGTCGACCCCGCTGTCGCTGTCGGTCTCGGAGGCGCCGTCATCACCGGAGCAGGCGCTAAGCTGCAGCGGGAGCGGCAGCGCGAGGAGCAAGGAGGCCAAGAGAGAAGTGTTGAGTTTCATCGAGTTAAGTCCTGGGAGAACTGGGTTGTGGACTCGTCACGCGCGCCGCGTCGCCGCGTCGCCGCGCAGCGTCCTATTTGGCTCGCGCACCATCGGTTGCGACGTGCCATGGCGTGACGAATGCAGACTGCCGCTCCCACGACGGCAATGCAACGCTCCGCAGCGACTCGTGATCAGCGCCGTGAGCGCGCGACGCTCTCGAGCGCCGCGCAACCCGCTGCACGCTTGAACACGACGTGGATCCTCGGCGCTCACCTTCGCCTGGCGAGCGCAGCGTCCCACGCGAGCCGCGGGGCCGGCGGCCTCGCTGCGAACAGGCGCGCTGGAGTGACCTGCCCCGAACGCGCGACAGCGCAGGCGACGCTCGTGGCGCCAACCCGCGCTGTCGCGGCGCGTACTGGATCCCCCTATCTACGCGGCGGGCGTGAGCCCCAGCGCCGCGCGCAGCCGCGGCTCCATCGACCGCGCGCGGCGGCTCACCGCGCGCACGCCGACGATGCACCCGGGCGGCACGTGACGCACCAAGATGACGCCGTTGGGCGCGGCGTAGACCTTGAAGCCGGCGTCGCGCAGGCGCGCCGGCGAGACCTCCAGCAGCACGCCGACCTCGGCGCGCTTGCCCACGACGCTGTTGGTCCTCGGGGCCAGGTGGACGTGGGTGCGCTGCTGCGGCCGGATGCCCTCCTCGGCGATCGCCTCGACGACCTCGGTCCGCGTGCCGTGCCAGATCGACGCGTCGCTGGTGACCTCGCGCCACGACGCCTCGAGCGCCTCGCGCGTCACCGCGGTGCACTCGATCGAGTGCCCCTGGCTGCAGCGGATCTTGCCGCCGTACACCTGCAGGCGCCGCTTGTTGTTCTTGCGCACGATCTCGTCGAGCGCGCGCCGCGTGATCTTCATGTACTCAAGGACATCTTCGATAGGGACCCAGCCGGCGGGGTCCATCGCCACGCCGACGGACGGCGCCCCGTGGCGCAGCAGCCACGACAACTTCTTGCTTCTGGATACGATTGTGTCGACGCGGTCCATGACGACCTACCTCTTCGCATTCGGCCGATACGGCCGACGACGTGAACGAGCCTACGACGCGTCAAGAATCATGAAAACAAATAATATTTTAGATAGACTCACGAAACGTGATAGATAACCACGGCGCGGAATCGCTCCCCCTCAACCTCGAGTGGCTCGAGAGCTTCGTGGTCTTCTCCGACCACCTCAACTTCACCCGGGCCGCGCGCGCGCGCGGTCTCAGCCAGCCGGCGCTGCACGTGCACGTACGCAAGCTCACCGAGCAGCTCGGCGTCGAGCTGTACGCGCGACGCGGACGCCGGCTCGAGCTCACCGCCGCCGGGCGCGAGGTCGCGGCCGTCGGGCGCGAGTTCCAGATCCAGCGCGAGGAGCTGTTCCGTCGCGTCCGCGGCCAGCGCGACGCCGCGCCGGTGGTCATGTGCGCCGGCGAGGGCGCCTTCCTCTATCTCCTGGGCGACGCGATCCGACGCTACCGTGACCGCGAGCTCGCGCCGCTGCAGCTCATGGCGCGCGACGCCGCCGGCACCGCGCTCGCGGTCGCGACCGGGGCCGCGCACCTGGGCGTCGCCTCGCTCCCCTCCGCCGCCGACGATCCCGAGACGCACGCGCTCGTCAGCGAGCTGTGCCTCGAGCCCGTCGCCGACGTCGGCCACGTGCTCGTCATGCCCGGGCATCACCCGCTCGCCGGGCGCCGGCGCCTGCGGCTGCAGGAGCTCGCGCACGCGCGCCTCGTGGTGCCTCCCCGCGGCCGACCGCTGCGGACCGCGATCGACCGCCTGCTCGCCGACGCCGACGTGCCGTGGGAGGTCGCGGTCGAGGTCACCGGCTGGCCGCTGACGCTGCACTTCGTCGCGCTCGGGGTCGGCCTCGCGTTCGTCAACGAATTCTGCAGGCTCCCGCGCGGCCTGACGACGATCCCCGCGCCGCAGCTCGGGCGCCGCACCTACGACGCGATGCGCCGCGCCAGCGCTCCCCCCCGCGACGGGGTCGAGGCGCTCTGGAGCCTGCTCGTGGGCGCGTGAGCGCGGTCGCGGGCGCACGCCGTCGCCAGAACATGGTCCATAGGACACGCAGGTGGCGTCCGCGAGCTCGCGCAGAAGCGAACGCGCCGCGCGGTCGCGTCGCGACTCGCTCGCGCCGATCAGGACAGGCGTCGCGAAAGCCCCTATACTCGCCGACAGCGATGGTCGCCGCGCACCTCCACCGGGCTGAGTCTCCGCGCGCGCGCGGCGGGCGAGCGCGCGCGCTCGCGACCCTCGCTGGCGTCGCGATCGCGCTGTGGCTCGCGCCGCTCCACGTCGCGCTCGCCGACGTCGCGCCGGCGCCCCGGGAGTCGCTCATCGGGCCGATGCTGCTGCTCTTCGACCTGTTCGCGTACCTCCCGTTCACCGGCCTCTACCTGCTCGCGTACTTCCTGGTCGTGCTGCGCAAGAACCGGATCCGCGGGATGCCGGCGCTGGCCGTCGGTCACGTCATCGTCGGCCTCGTGGTCACCAGCCAGAGCTTCAACCTCGGGCTCATGCAGATCATCGGCGGCGTGGTCCTGTTCGTGATCGACACCCTGGTCGGCCGCGCGGTCCACCGCCGCCGCCGCCAGATGATGGCCTCGCAGAGCGGCTTCTCGATGCCGAGCATGGCGCCCATCACGACCACCGCGTCGCGCCACAACCTGCCGGTGCAGACCGACAGCTCCGAGTCCAACCACTGAGCGCCGAGCCGCCGCGCGTCACGAGGAATAGACCGCAGGCGCCCGCGGTCTGTCCCTGACGCTGGAGCCACGGCGCCGCGCGGCGACCGGGGACGGACGAGCGGAGGGGAACTGGTGCGAGCAGCCGCGCAGCGGCGAGACCGATCGCGCGCGCCCACGGGCGCCGCAGCCCGCGTCGACGCGTCACGCGTCACCGCGCGTCGTCGGCGACGGCCCCCGTGCGGGTTGCTTTCGCTCATGATCGTCGGCGCGCCCGCGACCGGCTGGGCGCAGCGTCCCCAGCCCGAGGCGCCCCAGCAGCTCCCGCGCCTCGAGCTGCGCGAGGACGACGGCGCCTCGAAGGCGCGCGATCGCGGCTTCAAGGCGATCATCCGCGACGACGGCAGCGTCCGCTTCGCGCCCGCGCCGCGCGTGCAGAACCCGAGCATGCGCTTCCTCGGCTTCGAGCTGATCCGCGGCTCCAGACCGCGCGAGGACGTCGGGGCGGCGATCGAGGGCGACCAGGCCGCGCGGCGCGACGAGAGCACCCAGAGCGCCTACGGGGCCGTGCCGCAGCTCATCCGCCTCGGCACGAGCTTCGGCGGCCTCGCCGACCTCCTCGACCGCAAGACGCGTCACCAGTACCACAAGCGACAATTCCTGAGCCAGACGGAGCCCATACGGCGACGCATGGCGATCGGGTTTCAGCGCGAGCGCATGCGCGAGGAGCTGACGCGGCTCGGCGACCTGCTGCTCGAGATCTGGCGCGACGAGACGCTGTCGCTCGCGCGCCGGCGCGAGCTGATCTTCTCCGTCTGGGACGACATGCTCGATCCGCCCGCCGCGGCGCCCGGTGCTGATGCGACCCAAAAGACAGGTTCCGAGGACGTCGGGGACGTCGGGGCCGACGGCGGCGACGACGAAGCGCTCGCCGAGCAGGTCCGCGCGCTCGAGCGAGAGCGTCGCGCGCTGGCCGGCGAGGCCCGCCGGCGCGTCGAGGAATTCATCCGCCGCAACGCGCCCCGCGGCGACGCGCGCGGCTACACCGACGAGGAGCTCGCGCGGCTCAACGCGCGTCGACTCAGTCGCGCGCCGTTTCACCCCTACGGGCCGTGAGCGCCCCTCGGCGCGCGCACGCGGCCGCGCGTGCTAGCGGGCCAGCGGGAACTCGCGGCGCTCGGCCCAGAATCCGCCGAGCGCGAGGCTGAGCGCCGTCACGCCGAGCAGCGCCGCCAGGCTGATCGGCCAGGCGACCGGCTCCCAGAGGCGCCCGAGCACGCCGGCGTCGAGCCCGAGCCCGGACAGCGAGCGCACGTGCGTGACGAGCGTCAGCCGGCCGAGGAAGCCCGGCACGGCGCCGACGCCCAGCTCCCACACGAGGAACACGCCGAGCCCGATCCAGGTCGAGCCGCGCGAGCGCAGCCCGACCGCCGCGAACAGGCAGGTGTACGCGAGCCCGCCGAGCAGCGCGCTCGCGACGAGCCGCGGCGCGACGCCCGGCGAGCGCGCCGCCACGGCCGCCGCCGCCGCCGCGAGCGTCAAGGCGGGCCCCGCGGCCGCGAGCACGCGCGCCATGTACAACCAGGCCCTTCGAACAGGTCGCGTGAAGCCGTAGGTCAGCGTCTGATCCTCGAGCTCCTCGCGCAGCACGCCGGAGCCGAAGAACAGCCCGAGCAGCGGCGTCAGGTACACCAGCGCGAGCTGCTCGAGCACGCGGTGCGGCGCGCCGACCAGGCGCAGCGCGACCAGCGTGATCCCCAGGCCGAGCGCCCACAGCAGGAACGCGCGGCGCCGGAGGTTGCGGACGAGGTGCAGCCGCGTCCAGAACAGCGCGGCCGGCAGCGCGGGGGGCTGGCGCCCGGCGAGGTCATCAAGACGCGCGCGCTCGGTCATCGCTCACGCCTCCTCGATCAGGTAGCGGTACAGGCTCTCGAGGTCGGCGTCGGGCGAGGTGAAGCCCCGCACCGTCTGCCCGAGCTCGCCCGCGAGCTGCGGGATGTCAAAGCACGCGCGGTCGAGCTCGAGCGTCGTGAGCTCGAGCGCGTCGTCGGCGACCACCGAGACGGCGCGCACGTGGTCGAGCCGCTCGAGCAGCCGCGAGGCCAGCGGCCGCGGCGCGTCGGTCGTCACCCGGATCCGGTACGGGCGATCGTCGAGCAGCGTCCGCAGGCGCACGATGTCCCCCTGCGCGCGCAGGCGCCCGAAGCGGATCAGCACGACCTGATGCGTCATGGCCTCGACCTCGTGCAGCACGTGGCTCGAGACGACGACGCAGCGGCCCTCGGCGCCGAGCCGCGCGATCAGCTCGATAAGCTCCGCGCGCGCCACCGGGTCCGCGCCGGTCAGCGGCTCGTCGAGCAGCACGATCGCCGGGTCGTGGGCGATCGCCTGCGCGATCTTGGTCCGCTGACGCATGCCTCGGCTCATCGCGCGGATCGGCTTGCGCTCGTGCGCGGTCATGCCGACGCGGGCCATCGCCGCCGCCGCGCGCTCCCGGGCCGCGCGCGCGTCGTAGCCGTGCAGCCGCGTCAGCGCGGTGACGAAGTCGAGGCCGGTGAGCTCCTCGTAGAACTTGTCCTGCTCCGGGCACAGCCCGAGCGCGGCGAACACCGAGACGTCGCGGAACGGGTCGCGCCCGAGCACGCGCACGGTCCCCGTGTCAGGTCGCAGCTGCCCCGAGAACAGCTTGAGCAGCGTCGACTTGCCGGAGCCGTTGGGCCCGAGCAGGCCGGTGACGCCCGGGCCGATCTCGAGGTCGAACTCGTTGAGCGCGCGGATCGGGCCGAACGACTTGCTCACGCCGCGCGCGATCAGGCGCGCGGTTTCAGGTGTCTCTTCAGACACTTCTCCAGACACTTCTCCAGACATCTCTTCAGACATCTCTTCAGACATCTCTGTCGAGGGCGTCATCGCGCTCACCCGGCGACCTCCTGCCGCAGGCGCGCGCCGACGGCCCCGAGGCCGGCGAGCGTCATCAGCGTGAGCGCGCCGGCCGACAGCCAGGCGCTGTCGTTCACGGATCCCGAGCGCAGCTCGAGCAGCTGGGCCGCGAGCCCGCCGACGCCGACGCCGAGCAGGCTGTCGACCACGGTCTGCACGTCGCGCGTCGGCGAGAGGTAGCCCGCGAGCTCGAAGCCCGCGTCCGCCACCCCCTCGCCGACGGCCGAGAGCGCCAGCAGGATCACGACGAAGATCACGCCCACCGTCCGCCGGCGCTCGCCGTGCGCGCTGACGCCGACGACCGTCGCCGCGAGCGTCAGCGAGGCCAGCAGCGCGCCGCCGAGCCCCGGCGCGAGCAGCCCCAGCATCGGCCCGCGCAGCGCCGGCGGCGCGATCCCGACGGTCATCAGCCACAGCAGCACGAACGGCGCGACGATCGTGCACAGCGGCACCGCGAGCGCGGCGAGCAGCTTGCCGAGCGCGTAGTCGCGGCGCGTCAGCGGGCGCGAGAAGTACAGCTCGAGCGCGCCCGCGTGGCGGTCATCGGCGATCAGCCCCCCGCCGATCACCGCGAGCGCCACCGCGCTGAAGAAGAACTGCGTGCGCAGGAAGATGGCGAAGGTGTCCTGCACGCTCCCGACCACCGCGCGCATCATGCCCGCCGCCAGCGGTTGGCCCTCGGCGAGCTGCTGCGCCGCGTTCTCCGCCAGCACCTGGGCGACGAGGCCGACGCCGACCGCGAACACCACCGCGGCGCACAGCATCAGCGCGATCTTCGTGCCGGTGCGCCGCCACGCGAGCGTCAGGGCCGTGCGCGCGATCGGCCAGGCCGGCCACGGCCCGCGCGCGCGCGCCTCCGCCGGCGGCAGCGGCCGGTAGCCCGTCGAGAAGATCTGGTTCCTCACGCCCCGTGACCTGCCTGTTTCGACATCTCCGCCCCGGCGTCGTCGTCGTCGCGCCCTCGGATCGTGCGCAGGAACACCTCCTCGAGGCTCAGCGCGCGCGCCTCGAGGTGCGCGATCGGGATGTCGAGCGCGCGCGACACCTCCCAGATGCGCGCCGGCGGCAGCGCGACGACCAGCGTCCCTGGTCGCCGACCGACGTCGACGCGCGCGCCCGCGCGCTCGAGGCCCGCGCGCAGCGCCCCGAGGCGATCGCGTCGATCATCCGCGCGCGCCGACGCCAGCGGGCGCAGCTCGAACTCCCGCGGCGCGCCCTCGCGAAGCGACGCGAGCGTGCCCGCGAAGCGCAGCTGTCCGCGATCCATGATCAGGCAGGTGTCGCAGGTGCGCTCGACGTCGTGCAGCAGGTGCGTCGACAGCAGGAACGCCGGGCCGTCGCCGTCGCGCAGGCGCTCGAGCAGCTCGAGCAGCTCGTCGCGGCTCGACGGATCGAGGCCGCTCGTCGGCTCGTCCAGCAGCACGAGCTCGGGGTCGTGCACCAGCGCCATCGCCAGCTTCACGCGCTGGTGCATCCCCGTCGAGTAGTGCTCGACCTCGCGCTGCCGCGCCTCGTCGAGGCCGACGAGATCCAGCACCTCGTGCGCGCGCAGAAACGCGTCGCGGCGGGTCAGCCCGCACAGCTCGGCCGCGTAGGCCACCGACTCGAGCCCCGTCAGCCCGGGGATCCGTCCCGGTCCCTCGGCCGCGTAGCCGAGGCGCGCCCGCACGCGCCCGGGCTCACGCCGCGCGTCGATCCCGAGCACCCGCACCTCGCCCTCATCGGCCGCGAGCAGCCCCACGCAGATCTTCATCAACGTCGTCTTGCCCGCGCCGTTGGGGCCCAGCAGACCGACGGCTCGTCCCTCGATCTCGCCGGTCACGTCGCGAAGGGCCTGGAAGCCGCCGAAGCGTTTACAGACGCCGCGCAGGGACAGCAGCACGACCGTCGCTATACAGCGCCAGACCCCGCGCCTGCCACACCTGGCGCTGTTGCGCACAACATGCGCGACATCACAAAATTCGCTCGACGTGTCAGACCACGAGGGCGGGTGGTGCATTCTGGTTCATCGCGTGGCCCGCGACCTCTGCGCACAGCATCCCGAGGACGCCGTGCTTGACGCCTCTGGGGGCCAAAATTAGACTGCAAGCGCACTACCCGCGAGCTGGCGAACAGCGCAAGATCCACTCATACGAGACGATTTTGCCGCGATGTATAAGTCGGGCACGATCGCGCGACTGGTCGCCTTCGGACAGAACTTTTCCAGGAGAACTCGATGACGCTCCGTTCCTTCACCGTGGCCTTTTCCCTCGCGCTCGCGTTCGCCGGGCTGCCCGCGTGCGGCAGCGGCTCGTCCGGCAACGAGCGCTGGGTGACGACCAAGAACACCAACGCCGACATCGACTGGGACGCGGTCTCCGAGGCGTACAAGAAGGCGGAGGGGCCCGAGGACTTCGAGCGCCGCGTCAACGAGATCTACACCGGCGACGAGGTCATCAGCGTCAGCGTCCAGGACAAGGATGACCGCTCGCAGCTCGTCGTCGGCTTCTTCGACACCAACAAGAACGGGCAGGTCGAGGAGGACGAGAAGGTCTTCGAGATCAACCGCGAGATCACCTCCGTCGAGGACCAGAGCGCTCGCTACCAGGTCCAGGGCTACAACCACTACGCCCACTACCGCTCGCCGTTCTGGGACGTCGCCAGCGGCGTGATCGTCGGCTCGATGATCTCGCGCGCGTTCATGCCGACGTACACGCCGATGTACACCACGGCCTACGTCACGAGCCCGGCCCGCACCAGCGCCCTGGCCACGCAGCGCAACTCGTACCGCGCCAAGAACCCGAGCAAGTTCCCCAAGAGCTCGCGCAGCGGCAGCTCCTACGGCTCCAAGGGGCGCAGCTCCTTCAGCGGCGGCTCCCGCAGCTCGTTCGGCGGCAGCTCCCGCAGCGGCGGCGGCTTCGGCGTGCTGGCCAAGGGCCGCATCAAGATCGTCCGCCTGACCAGCTAGTCCTGTCCTTCGGTTCATCTCGAACCAACGCCCCGGCCCCGCCGACGCGCTCGTCCTTTGCGCGTCGCGGGGCCGGACCAATTCCGTCGCCCGCTGCTCAACGGGCGACCATCAACGATGGAGGCCCCCCGCCCTCCCGCTCCAAGAGCCACGCGTGTCCCAAACGGACGCCCGCCGTCGCCGTCGCTCGTCCGTCCGCATCACGCATCGCGGTCACGCGAATTCAAGCGCACAAACAACCACGAGAAAATCCGTCAAGAATCCCCCCTGAATGCGGTAGGACCAGATCCAGCCCGCCATGGCAAAGACTGAGATTCGCTCTGTCCGCGACCTCCCCTTCCCGGAGCTCGACCGCTTCACGCTCCTGCACCTCTCGCCGGATCGTGTGGACGCGGACCTCGACAACTACGGCTTCGGCTACGGGCGGCTCGACGCCATCGCGCTCGTCGAGCACGCGGGTGACCAGCGCACTCGCGTCGTCCGCGACGCCCTCGTCCTCGCGCTGCACGCCTGGGACAACGCCGAGCCGGACGCCCACGACATCGAGCTCTCGTTCTGGCTTGACGACGACGAGTACTACGAGGAGGAGGACCCCGACGACGACAACCTCGTCGTGCTCGCGCCGCTGCGCTTGTTCTTGCGCAAGCGCCTGCCCGAGCTCGTCGCCGACTTTAACGCTCGGGCCGCGCGCGCGGGGGCGCCGCCCATCGCCGACGTGGTGCTCGCGCTGTGCAACCCGTTCCGCGCGGTCATCGAGCGCCCGCCCGGCCTCGTGACCCCGCCGATCTACTACCCGATCGGGAACGCGACCTCGCGCATGGAGAGCGACCGCGCCCGCGAAGTCTGGGATCCGGACGCGACGCTGTGTCTCGACGCCGAAGAGTGGCTTAGACTCCCGTGACTCGGCGCGCCCCCGCGCCGAGGTCGCCAAGGGAGCCCGACGTGAACGACGAATACGGCCAGCTCACTGAAGCCCAGAAGCGCATGTACGCGGGCATGTTCGTGCTCAAGAAGCTCGACCTCAAGCCCAAGGACGGCGGCGAGGAGATCCCCGTCGCCGCCGGCATGAACGCCGCCATCGAGGACGTGCTCGACGAGCTGACGGTCCACGACTACATCACCATCAACAAGCGGAAGCGTCGCTACGAGCTGACGGCCAAGGGCACGCAGTACATCGGCGCGCTGATCAAGGAGGCCGAGGCCTACGTCGACGAGTTTGACGACGAGGACGTCGAGGACATGGTCGAGGAGCTCGTCCGGCGCAACATCGACGTGTTTCGCGTGCGGTTCCTGTGGGGCTGGTACCAGAACGAGTTTGACGACGTCGTGCTGTTTCAGCAGCGTCGCGGGTTCCCGTCGATCGAGCGCTACTGGCAGAACTTCATCATGGACGACGCTTTCTACGAGAACCTCGCGCTCGACCTCGAGGACTGACGCGCGGCCGAGTCCGGTTCCGCGCCTCGGCGTTGGGCGCTCGCCCTGACGGCCGCGCGCCAGCGCCATTTCGCGTCTAATTTCAGAGTTTTGCGCGCCAGATCCCGCGGTGCGACGCGCGCCTGTGGGGGGTCCTTGTTGACCCGACTCCGGTCCGTGTACCGTGTGCACGAATCACGGTCCGCGACATGAGCCAATCAGAACAGGCGTCATCGACGCAGACCGCCGTCACGCAGGCGGGCACGGGCCAGGAGAGACAGGGCTTTGGCGCCTTCGCGGGCGTCTACACGCCGAGCATCCTCACGATCCTCGGCGTCATCATGTACCTCCGCTTCGGCGAGGTCGTGGGCGAAGCCGGGCTCGGGCAGACGATCGCCATCGTCGTCGTCGCGCACCTGATCACCATCGCCACGGGCCTCTCGATCTCGGCGATCGCGACCAACCGCACCGTCCGCGCCGGCGGGGCCTACTACATCATCAGCCGCTCGCTCGGCGCGCCCGCCGGGGCCGCCATCGGCGTCCCGCTGTTCCTCGCCCAGGCGCTCAGCATCACCTTCTACATCGTCGGCTTCACCGAGTCGCTCATGCCGGTGCTGCCCGGCTGGTGGGCGACGGTGCCCGAGTACGTCTACAGCAGCATCACGCTGTGGCTGCTCGCGTTCATCACGATCAAGAGCGCCGACCTGGCCATCAAGACGCAGTTCATCGTCATGGCCGCCATCGGCCTGTCGCTGATCTCGTTCTTCACGGGCAGCGGCGTGGAGTCGCTCGACGCCTACATCGCCGGGCTCGAGAGCCCGCGCGCCCAGGCCATGGCCACGCAGATGTGGGGCGACGTCACCGGGCTGTTTAACGCCAAGCCGCTGCGACCGGAGCGCGTCATCTGGTGGAACACCGAGGGCGCCGGCTTCGGCCCGATGTTCGCGCTGTTCTTCCCCGCGGTCACCGGCATCATGGCGGGCGTCGGCATGTCCGGCGACCTCAAGGACCCGCGCAAGTCGCTGCCGCTCGGCACCCTCGCGGCGGTCTTCACCGGGTTCACGATCTACCTGGTGTTCCCCATCTGGTTGGCCATGAACGCCAACCTCGACCACCTCGTCTCGCACACGACCACGGTCGTCGCCGAGATCTCGAGCGTCCCGCTGCTGATCTTCTTCGGCGTCTGGGGGGCCACGCTCTCGAGCGCGCTCGGCAGCTTCCTGACCGCCCCGCGCACGCTGCAGGCGCTGTCCTTCGACGGCCTCGCGCCGCGCCTGTTCGGGCGCGGTCACGGGCCGATGAACGAGCCGCGCATCGGCACCGTGTTCACCTTCCTGCTCGCGCAGCTCGGCGTCCTGCTCGGGGATCTGAGCGCGATCGCGCCGATCCTGACGATGTTCTTCCTGGCCACCTACGGCTTCACGAACCTCGCCAGCGGGCTCGAGTCCTGGGCCGCGAACCCGAGCTTTCGCCCGACCTTCAAGGTCCCGGCGGTCATCAGCCTCGCGGGCGGCCTCGGCTGTTTCTACATCATGAGCATGATCGACCTCGGCGCGATGATCGCCGCGTTCGTGTTCTGCTCGCTCATCTACATCTTCGTGCAGCGGCGCGCGCTCGAGGCCACCTGGGGCGACGCGCGCCACGGCATCTGGTCCGCGCTCGTGCGCACGGCGCTGTACCGCCTGCGCAAGGAGAAGTTCCACCCCTCGAACTGGCGCCCGAACCTGCTCATCCTCGGCGGCGGCGGCAAGAAGCGCCTGCACCTGCTCGAGCTCGGCAGCGCCATCGTCCAGGACCGCGGCATCGTCACGTACATGTACCTGCTGCAGGGCTCCGTGGCCGAGAACGCCGACTCGCGCGTCAAGCTGCGCGAGAACCTCGACGAGGCGCTGACCAACCGCTTCCCCCACGTGTTCTGCCGCGTCGACATCGTCGACGACCTCTACAAGGGCGTGGTCGCGGTCTCGCAGTCCTACGGCGTCGGCAGCTTCGAGACCAACACGATCATGCTCGGCTGGCCGAAGAACACGGCCAACTACGCCTCGTACCTGTCGATGCTGCGCGACCTCGCGCGGCTCGACCGCTCGCTCCTGCTGGTCCACTACGACAGCCAGCGCAAGCTCGGCGCCGGCCGGCGCATCCAGATCTGGTGGGGCGGCCTGCAGCACAACGGCGGCCTCATGCTGCTGCTCGCGTTCCTGATCACCGCGCACCAGCGCTGGAACAAGGCCACGGTCGAGATCGTCACGATCGTCGACAACGAGGCCGAGCGCATCCAGGTCGAGGGCACGATCCGCTCGGTCGTCGCCTCCGCGCACCTGATCGCCGAGCCGCGCGTGCTGCTGCGCAAGGGCCGGAGCGTGCGCGACATCATGGAGATCATGAGCACCGGCGTCGACCTGGCGATCGTCGGCATGCGCCTGCCGGAGCCGACCGAGGAGACCAACAAGTTCTTCGACCGCATGAACGACCTGCTCTCGGCCCTGCCGACGACCCTGCTGGTCCACAGCGCGCGCGGCTTCCAGGGCGACCCGGTGCTGTTCGATGACGCGCCCCAGCAGACGACGCCGAGCGAGGGCTCCGCGCCCCAGGCCGCCCCGCCGCAGGAGGCCGCGAAGTCGCTGACGAGCGCGCACCAGGTGATCACGACGACCGCGAGCCTCCCCGCGGTCTCGGCCGCCGAGAGCATGACCGGGCTCGTCCCCGAGCTGCTCATGGCCGAGGACAGCGGCCCGATCAGCGCGCCGCCCGAGATCGCCGCGCCCATCGTCGCGGAGTCCTCCGCGCCCCAGATCGCCGCGCCCACGCTCACAGAACCCTCGGCGCCCCAGCGCGCGGCCTCCCCCGCGCGAGCTCGGGACGCCGACGCGCCGGTCCCCGTCGCGCCGCCTCGGGTCACCTTCACGCCGCCGATTACGCCCCCCAAGACGCACGACGGCGACGGTGAGCCTCTGTGAGAACGTCGTCAGGGCGGCGAAAACATTGACATGCCTGGACCCGCGAAATAGCGTGAGGTCCGCCGTGCGCACGCACCACCGACGGACGCCACACCGCGCGCGCGCGCGCGCGCGCAAAGAGGAGACGAGACGAGCATGACGAACTCAGACCAGGGCCTCTCGCTGCAGTGGATCGCCATCAGCGTGGTCGCGATCGTCTTTCTCAACCGCGTCATCGCCACCCTGATCGCGCCCAGCATCGCGCCCTCGATCGTGATGTCCATGGGCGCCGCCGGCGTCTACCTCATCGTCGGCCTCGTCGCCTTCGTCTCCTTCTTCATCGGCGGCCTCCTGTGCGGCTACTTCAGCCCGGGCGAGACCGTGCGCGAGCCGGCGCTCGCCGCGGTCGTCGCGGTCGTCCTCAACTCCCTGGTGATCATCGCCATGGCCGAGGGTCCGCTGCCCGTCGCGATCTACATCGGCTTCGGCGTGACCGCCGGCGTCGGCTTCGCGATGGCGCTGGCGGGCGCCTACGTCGGCGAGAAGCTCCAGGGCGACACGCTCGACAAGATGCGCGAGCGCGGCGACTTCGGCAACGACGTCAAGTCGTAGCCGCACGCTCAACCTGTCTCCTCGCGCATCTTTGATGCGCCCGCGAATCACGCGAGAGAGCGCGCTGGAGCTGCGACGCTCGAGACGCGCCCTCGTCCGCCCGTGATCGCGGCGACGTCTTCCACGACGTCTTCCACGACGTCCTCCACGACGTCCACGACGTCCTCCACGTCGTCCTCCACGTCGTCCTCCACGACGTCTTCCACGACGTCCTCCACGACGTCCTCCACGACGTCCTCCGCGGCGTCTCGCGCGAGGTTTCGCGCTACAGTGCGCGCGTGACGATGTCCGGCGCGCTGTCTCGACGGAAGTTTGTGCACTCCTCGCTGCTGGCCTCGACCGCCGCCGCGCTCGGGTGTGAGGCGTCGCCCGTGCCGCGGGACCAGCCGGCCCCCGCCCCCGCGAAGGCGCCTCCGCCCCCGGAGCCGGAGGGCGCCGACCTGCTGATCGTCGGCGGCGCGATCCTGACGCTCGACCCCGAGGCCCCGCGCGCGGAGGCGCTCGCGGCCTCGGGCGGGCAGCTCATCGCGGTCGGCTCGCGCGCGCAGGTCGAGGCGCTGCGCGGCCCCAACACCCGCGTGCTCGACCTCGCCGGCGGCCTCGCGGTGCCCGGCCTGACCGACGCGCACGCCCACCTGAGCGGCCTCGGCAAGCAGCTCGAGGACATCGACCTGGCCGGCGTGAGCTCCGAGGCCGAGCTGCTCGCGCGGGTGCGCGCGCAGGCCGACAAGCAGCCCGAGGGCTGGCTGGTCGGGCGCGGCTGGGATCAGAACCGCTGGCCCGCGCTCGCCGGCGCCATGCCGACCCACCACGCGCTCAGCGAGGCCTTCCCCGATCGCCCGGTGTGGCTGCGGCGCGTCGACGGTCACGCCGGCCTGGCCAATCAGACAGTCCTGAAGCTCGCCGGGATCACCGAGGGCACCCCGGACCCGCGCGGCGGCGAGATCCTCCGGGACGAGCGCGGCGCGGCCACGGGCGTGCTCGTCGACGCCGCCATGGGCCTCGTCCCCGTGCCCGCCGCGCGCCCCGAGGCGCTGCGCCGCTGGCTGCTCGGCGGCCAGGCGCGCGCGCTCGCGCTCGGCATCACCGGCGTGCACGACATGGGCGTGGGCGCGGCCGGCGACGCGCTCTACCGCGCGCTCGCGCAGGCCGGCGAGCTGCGCCTGCGCGTGCACGCCTACGCCGACCACGACTGGTTCGCGCGCGATCTGGTCGGGGGGCCAGCTCCCGCGGTAGAGCCCGCGGCCCGCTACGCGCTCAAGGGCGTCAAGCTGTACATCGACGGCGCGCTCGGCTCACGCGGCGCCGCGCTGCTCGAGGACTACAGCGACCGCCGGGGCCACCGCGGCATGCTGCAGCACCCGCGCGAGGAGCTCGTCCGGCTGTGCGCGCAGGCGCACGGGCGCGGCTGGCAGATCGCCAGCCACGCCATCGGTGATCGCGGAATTCGCGAGGCCCTCGACATCTACGAGGCCGCGCTCGGCGAGGGCGACGCGGCCCGGCGCGCGCGCTGGCGCGTCGAGCACTCGCAGATCGTCGCGCCCGAGGACATCCCTCGCTACGCCGCGCGCGACATCATCGCCAGCATGCAGCCGACGCACGCGACCAGCGACATGCCGTGGGTGCCCGCGCGCGTCGGCCCCGATCGCCTCGCGGGCGCCTACGCCTGGCGCCGCTTCCTCGACGCCGGCGTCGCGCTCGCGCTCGGCAGCGACTTCCCCGTCGAGCAGCCCAACATCACCCACGGGCTGTACGCCGCCGTCACGCGCCAGGACGCGGAGGGACAGCCCGAGGGCGGCTGGCTGCCCGATCAGCGCCTCACGCTCGAGCAGGGGATCGCAGGCTTCTCGCGCGGGGCCGCCTACGCCGTGCACCGCGAGCGCAGCCTCGGGGTGCTCGCGCGCGGCTATCAGGCCGACATCACCTGCTTCCAGCGGGACATCACGACGCTGCCGCCCGTCGAGCTGCGGGACGCCGCGATCCGGGCGACGATCGTCGCCGGCGAGGTCGCCTGGGAGGCCTGAGCCGCGGGCGAGGTCGCGTGGGAGGCCTGAGCCGCGCGCGCGTCGTCGTGACGCGCCTCGCGATCCGGGCTATGCAGACGCGATGGAGCCGCTCGATCCCTGGCACGCGCTGGTCGCCTACCTCCTCGTGCTCCTGGCGATCGTCGGGCTCGGCGAGTGGACGCGCGCGCGCGGCTGGGATCCCCGAACGTCGCGCAAGCTCGTGCACGCGCTCGTCGGCCTGACGCTGGCGAGCGCGCCGCTCGTCAGCGCGGCCGCCTGGCCGCTGTGGGCGCTCGGCGGGCTGTTCCTGGTCGTCAACGGGCTCGCGCTGCGCAGCCAGCGGCTCGCCGGCATGCACGACGCCGCCCCCGAGTCGCGCGGCACCGTGATCTTCCCGCTCGGCTTCCTCGCGCTCGTCTGGCTCTGCTTCGATCACGCGGGCGTGTTCGTCGTGTCGATGGTGATCCTCGCGCTCGCCGACACCGTCGGCGCGCTCGTCGGAGAGCGTCGGCCCGAGGCGCCGCGGTTTCGCTGGTGGCGCGACCCCAAGTCACGCCCCGGCAGCGTCGCCGTCGGCATGACCAGCGCCGCGATCGCGCTCGTGCTGCTGCCGCGGCTCGACCCCGTGTTCGCGGGCGCGTCGGGCCCGGTGATGCTCACGCTCGCGGTCTGCCTTGGGCTCGTCTGCGCGCTGTGTGAGGGGGCCTCGTCGCGCGGCTCCGACAACCTCACGCTGCCGCTCGGCGCCGCGCTGACGCTCTTGCTGCTCCGACAGACCGCGCTCGCGCCCGGCGAGCTCGCGGGCCTCGCGTTCGGAGTCCTCGCGGCGCTCGCGATCGGCCTCGGCGCCTGGCGGCTCGGCTCGCTCACCGGCGGCGGCGCGGTCGGGACCATCCTCGTCGGCGGCGTCGTGTTCGGCGGCCTCGGCCTCGCCGGCGCGGCGCCGCTGGTCGCCTTCTTCGCGCTCTCGAGCGCGCTCTCCCGCGTCAGCGAGCGCCTCGCCCAGCTCCCCGGCGAGCCGGAGGCCAAGGGCGCGCGCCGGGACATCGTGCAGGTGTTCTGCAACGGCGGCCCGGCCACGGCGTGCGCGCTCATTGCTGTCCTCGGAGACGCGTCGCAAGGCGCGGCCTGGTACGCCGCGCTCGTCGGCTCGCTCGCGGCCGCGACCGCCGACACCTGGGGCACCGAGCTCGGGCGCCTCGCCCACGATCGCCCGCGCCGGCTGTGGCCGCCCTTCGCCGAGGTCGAGCCCGGGACCTCGGGCGGCGTCACCGGCGTGGGCACGCTCGGCGCGGCCGCGGGCGCGCTCGTCACGACGCTGGTCGCATGGCCGTTTCTGGCGCGCGCGGGCGTCGGCCCCGGGGCGGTCGTGCTCGTCGCGCTCATCGGCTTCGCGGCCAGCCTGTTCGACAGCGTGCTCGGGGCGACGCTGCAGGTCCGCTACCGCGACCCCGTGACCAACACGCCCTGCGAGTGGCCGCCGCCCGGCGGCGCGCCGCTCGAGGTGCTCTCGGGGCTGCGCTGGCTGACCAACGACGGCGTCAACCTGGCGACCACGCTGCTCGGCGCCGCGCTCGCCTACGCGCTGGTCGCCTGAGCCAGAACACGCTTCTTAGGACAGGTTTTTATAGACGTATTCATCGGCGCGCGCACTCGTCACACGGCGGCCGCGCCTCGAGGCGCGCGACGAGCCCGAAGTGATCCGAGGGGAACAGGTCGCGCGCGCCCGCGTGCACCGGCTGATCGCCGATGATCTCGATCGACGCGCCGACCCAGTGGTCGGAGCGCAGCAGCACGCGATCGAGCCGGCGGCTCGCCTCCCCCGCGAACGAGCCCGCGCGCGCCATCTCGCTCCGCTCGATGTTCCAGGTGAAGCCCGGCTCACCCGGCCGCAGCGCCCGCCACACGTCGTCGAACTCCGCGTTGATCGAGCCCTCCTCGGGCTCGCCGTCGCCGAAGTTGAGATCGCCGAGCAGCGTCGCGTCGTCCTCGAGCTGCAGGCGCTCGAAGATCTGGTCGAGCTGACGCGCGCGCGTCGGCCCGTCCTCGAGGAAGCTCTCGAGGTGCGTCGTGACCACGGTGAGCTCGACGCCGCCGGCCTCGATCGTCGACAGCACCGCCGTCCGCCGCTGCCGGCCCGCCAGCTCGATCGCGCTCGAGCGGAGGATCGGCCGCCGCGACAGGATGTACTGCCCGCCCGGGTGCGCCCGACGGCCGCCGATCGTCGAGGCGTAGTAGCCCCGCGCCCACGGCTGCTCGTGGATCAGGCGCGCGATCCAGTCGGTGACCTCCTGCAGCGCGATGACGTCGGCGTCGGCACGCGCGAGCAGCTCGAGCAGCGGCGGGAGCCGCTCGCTCACGCGGACGCGATCGGCGAGCACGTTGTAGGTGACGAGCGTCAGCGGCGGGACGGCGCGCGGCGGCGCGTCGACGACGGTGCGCTTGGCCGGCGGCGCGCCCACGCGGCACGCGGCCGCGAGCGCGGCGAGGCCCGTCGTCACCCGTCTCCGGCTCAGGCGCGTCATCGCGTGATCGTGCCACAGGCGGGCGCCGGCGTCCGTCGGCGCCCGCGATCGTCGTGCCGCCGCCCCGCGGGCGCCTCGCGTCCGCGCCCGCGGGGCGAACCCGCGGTGTAGAGTCCCGACGCGCGCAGGCCCCGTCATGATCCGACTGCATCAATTCCCGCCACCCGAGGGGCTGCCCGTCAGCGCGAGCCCGTACTGCACCAAGGTCGAGCTCTACCTGCGCTTGACCGCGCGCGAGCACGAGGTCGTCAGCGCGCCCGATCCTCGCAAGTCGCCGAGCAAGACTGTCCCCTGGGTCACGTGGTCCGACGGCGGCGTGACGACCGACTCGAGCGCGATCCTCGAGCGCCTCGAGCGCGAGGGCCCCGCGCTCGACGACGGCCTGCCCGAGGCCGCGCGCGCGCGCGGCGAGCAGCTGGTCGCGCGCGTCGAGAGCCCGATCTACTTCTCGACGCTGTTCTCGGCGTTCGTCGACCAGGAGGGCTGGATGACGCACCGCGAGTACGTCAAGGCCGGCCTGCCGTGGCTCTTGCGGCCGATCGTGCCGGCCTTCATCCGCCGGAGCCAGGTGATCAAGTGCGCCGCCAACGGCTTCACGAGCGCGGCCGACTACGCCAAGGGGGTGACCGCGGTCGAGGAGGTCTCTGCGGCCCTCGGGGACGCGCCCTTCCTCTCGGGCGACGCGCCCCGCGTGGTCGACTGCTGCGTGTGGGCGCAGCTCGTGGGGCTCGTGTACACCCACCACGCCACGCCGCCGCGCGAGGCGCTGCGCGGCGACGCGCGCCTCGCCGACTACATCACGCGCGTCGCCGCGCGCGGCGGCTACCCGCTCCCGTCCTGGTCGTAGCGCCAGGTTACGCGGCCGCGCGCGGCGACCCGACGCCGCAGCGTGAGTGTTCGAAAGTTCATGTCGTCGGGGCTCTAGACGTGCTCGACGAACTCGACCGACGGCTCGACGATCAGCGTCAGCGCCCCGTCGGTCAGGCGCCCCGCCGGCAGGCGGTGGGTGTCGACGATCACCGTGGCCAGGTAGACGCTCGGCGCGTCCTCGCCGACCAGCGAGTCGGGCAGCGCGATCACTCGCTCGATCAGCTCGCGGCGCAGCTGACGGGCGACGTCCTCCTGCTCGGGCGGCAGCCCCTCGGCCTGCTCGAGCGCGCGCAGGCGCGCCGCGACGCGCTCCAGCAGCGCGCCGTCGAAGCGCCCCCTGGGCTCGACCGAGAACACGACCGCCGCCGGGCCCGTCACCGACTCGCGCTCCCACAGATCCGGTCGCCCCTTGACGACCTGACCGCGCACCAGCGGGCCCGAGGTCAACGCCGCCCGCCGGACCCGGGTCGAGATCGCCTGCGCGCGCGTGCTGAGCAGGAAGCCGGCGATGAACAGGCCCGCGCCGACCAGCGCGTAACCCTGGCCGACGCCGAAGAACAGCCCGACGAAGCCGAACAGCGCGATGAGCAGCACGCCGAGCGCGATCAGCCCGTCGCCGAGGCAGCCGCGCTCGCCCTTGGCGAGGTCCACGAGCTCGCCGTCGATCGTCCGCGGCGTCTCCTCGTAGCGTCGTCTCAGCTCTCCGTGCGTGGCCATCCTGGAGCGCTCGCGTATCAGCGGCCCCCCGGCGTGTCAAACGCGCCGTGGCATACTGAATCACCCCATGGACCCCGCAGCCATGACACTCGGCGCGCCCGAGCTCCCGCTGCAGCTGGCGATCCTCACCGCGGCCGGCGTCGCCGCGGGCTTCCTCAACACGCTCGCGGGCGGCGGCTCCATGCTCACGCTCCCGGCGCTCATGCTGCTCGGGCTGCCCGCGGACCTCGCCAACGGCACCAACCGCCTCTCGGTCGTCACGCAGTCGTCGCTCGGCGCCTACCTGTTCCACCGCGAGGGGCGGCTCGCGACCGACGCCGCGCTCTCGGTCGCCGCGCCGACCATCGTCGGCGCCCTCGGGGGCGCGCTCGCGGCCTCGGCCGCGCCGCCCGAGCTGCTCAAGCCGCTGCTGCTCGGCGCCATGCTGACCATCGCCACGCTGATGGTCGCGCGCCCCGGGCTCGTGACGCCGCCCGAGGGCGCCGCGCCGCTGCGGGTGCGCGACCGCCCCTTCGCCTCCACCGCGACGCTGCTGCTCGCCGGCTTCTACGGCGGCTTCGTGCAGGCCGGCGTCGGCCTCGTGCTGCTGCTCGCGATCGGCGGCGTGCTGCGCCACGACCTCGTGCGGGCCAACGCGCTCAAGCTGACCTGCGTGTTCCTGTTCGGGCTCGTCGCGCTGGGCGTGTTCGTCTGGGCCGGGCAGGTCGTCTGGCTGCCCGCGGCCGTGCTCGCGGTCGCCACCATGATCGGCGCGCGCTTTGGCGTGCGCTTCGCCGTCAAGACCCGGCAAGACGTGCTCCGCTGGCTCGTGTTCGCCGCCGTGGTGGCGATCTCGATCGCCGCGCTCGTGCGCGAATGAGAAATTCGCGCGCGCGCGGGCGCCTCGGAGGCCGTCCGCGAACTTGTCACGCGCGCGCGGGCCCGAGTACAATCAGGGCGCCGGTGTGCGCAACCGCGCCGGCCAGGACGCTCATGAAGATCGCCGCCCGTCTCCTGACCTCCGCGTGTTTCCTCGTCCCGCTGCTGCTCGCGGGGTCGGCCCATGCCGTCGGCTTCAAGCCCTTCACCGAGGGCGGCAACGTCTGCAAGACGTGCAAGGAGCCCGGGCTCGACGAGATCAAGCTCAGCACCGGCACCGTCATCCGCGCCAAGATCACCCACAAGAACTCCGCGTTCTACGTGGCCAACCTCCACGGCGAGGTGCGGGCGATCCCGGTCGGCGAGGTCAGCGACATCACGTGGGCCAACGGCACCGAGCCCGCCGGGCTCACCACCGGCGGCCAGATCGTGCTGAAGAACGGCACGGTCCTCAGCGGCGACGTCCAGGTCGACGACAAGGGCAAGGTCTACAAGGTGCTCATCGAGGGCACCGACAAGCGCGTGAACGCGATCTTCAGCGTCGTCTCCGAGGTCTACATCGGCGGCAGCAAGCGCTGAGCTTCGCGACGCGAAGAGGTCCTTCAAGCAAGCAAGCAAGACCCCGCGCGCGCTCGCGTCGCGGGGTCTCTCGCGTTAACCGACCAGAGCTCGCCGCGCTCGGGCGGCGCTCACGGGCAGCGCTTGCCGCCCTCGATGTCCTCCGGCGTCACGCCGCCGGCGCAGCGAACCTCGCAGCCGCCCCCGCCGCAGTCGACCGTGCAGGCGCCGAGGCAGTCGACCACGCAGCTGCCGACGCTCTGGCAGCGCACCGAGCTCTCGGGGCCGACCGTGACCTCGCAGCTGCTCGCGTTCTCGCAGTGATAGTCGCAGCGCGCCCCGCAGCTCGCGGCGCACGTGCTGACGCTGCGGCAGTCGACCGCGCAGTCGTCGAGGCACCCGACGTCGCAGTCGGGCGCGTCGTGGCAGTCGAAGCTGCAGCCGTTGTCGCAGGTCGCCGCGCAGCGGTCGATCGACGCGCAGTCGATGTCGCAGCCGTCGCCCGGACACTCGAGGTCGCACGCGCTCTCGTTCTCGCACACGCAGCGACCAGCGGCGTCGCAGTGCTCATCCAGCGGCGCGCAGCCGCCGAGCGAGCCCGCCGCCCCGCACGAGAGACCCACGAGCAACGCGGTGATCAGCGCGCGCAACGACATACCCGGGATTGTAGCGACCGCCGGGCGGCTCGCCGACACGCTATCGCTCGCGCGCGCGCGTCGGCACCCAGCCCGGCGGCCAGCGCCCGCGCGCGGCCTCGTAGTCGGTGATGACGCCGACGCGCTCGAGCGACGGCGCCGCGTCCTCGGCGGGCGTCCACCCCGTGAGCTCGCGGAGCTGCGCGGGATGATGTCCGCCGAGCGCGGTCAGGCGCGCCGCCGCGACGGCCGCGGCCTCCGGGGACGCGAAGCGCGTACGCGCGTCGCCCAGGCACCGCGCGTAGGTCTCGCGCGCGCGCCCGCGCAGCGCGTCGAAGCGCGGCGTCGCGCTCGCGCACCGCCGGTCTCGCCCGCGTCCCTCGCACGCGCCCTCGCGCGTCAGCGTGCGCTCCGCGAGCCACTCGCGGAGCTGAGCGCGACGCACACAGGCGATCGCCGTCGCGGTCGTCCCGTGCTCGTCGCGCTCGATCGACGCGTAGGCGCGGTCGAGCTCGTGCACGGCCTCGGCCAGCGCGGACGCCAGGCCGGCCTCCGTCGCCAGCGACGCGTCTCGCTCGAGCGTCGCGATCCTGTGCCCCGTGAGCGTGTACCCCGGGACGAACCACGGCCGCGCCCGCGGATCGTCGCGCTCGTGCGCCCCCTCGCGCGACGCCTCGTGCGCCCCCTCGAGCAGCATCTCGAAGCGCGCGTCGGCCAGCAGCAGCCACGCGCCCGTCACCGCGTCGGCGAGCGCCCGCTGCTGCGCCACGTCCTCGGGCGCGACGTCGACTCGCCCCCTCGCCGCGTCGACCACGACGCGCTGCGCCAACCGGATCGCCCCCGCCAGGTCCGCGCCGCCACGCCGCCGCACGTCCAGCGCGCGCGCCTCGTGACGGCGAGCTCGCCCCGCGCCCGCGTCGTCGAGCGCCACCGAGCCGCCGGGCTGCGGCGCCGCGCACAGGCCCGCGCCCGCGTCGACAACGTCCTGCTTGAGAAGACATGTCTTGGACCACAGCGCGCGGGCCAGCGCCGCGCTCGCTATGATGGTGCGCCCGCGCCCGCCCCTGGACCCGTAGCGCTTGAGGAAGCCCTCGAGGTAGGCCTCGCGCGCGTCGGGCCCGTCGGTCAGCTGCGGGTACGCGGCCCAGACCGCAGCCGCCGCCCGCTGCGGGTCGCGCCGCGCGTAGTAGCGCTCGTACATCTCGAGCGCCGCCCGCAGCTCGCGGGTCTGCCCGAGCTCGCCGCGGACCCACATCGCGACGCGCAGCGCGTCCGCGGCCTCCTCGTGCCTGGGGTAGCGGGCCGCGTAGCGCTCGTACCACGCCGCCGCGCGTTCGAAGCGCGCCAGCGCCCGCAGGCTCTCCGCGATGTAGAGCGTCGTGCGCTCGACGTGCTCGCTCAGCGGGTAGCGCTCGACCAGGCGGAGCCGCTGCGCGAGCGCGGACTCGGCGTCGCCGCCCGCGTCGAAGCAGCTCGCGGCGCTCCACAGCAGCGTGTCGGCCATGGGGTGTCCCGAGGCGCTGTCCTCGTGGAGCGAGACGAAGGCCGCGCCGCACTCGCGAAAGGCCCGCGACGCGCCGGTCGGATCGCCCGCCGAGCGGCCGCGCTCGAGCAGCGCCATCGCCTCGCGCCAGCGGATCCCGGCCACCAGCGTCGGCGCGCGCTCGCGCAGCGGCGCCGCCGCCTCGTGCCGCCACAGCGGCAGCGACTCCAGGCGCGCCAGCTCGCGGCGGATCGCCGCGCCCGCCGCGAGCGAGTGCTCGAGCGTCGCGTCGGACGCGGTCAGCTCGAGCACGCGCGCGTCGATCAGCAGCAACGCCGCCCACGCGGCGCGCTCGGGGTCATCACCCGCGATCAGGCGCTCGAGGTGCGGGCGCGCGGCCTCGTCATCACCTGTCTCTATGAGCAGCTGTGCGAGGTGGTAGCGCGCCGCCGCGCGATCGGGGGCCTGCGCCGCGCCCGGGTGCTCGAGGTAGGCCGCGTACGCGTCGATCAGCGCGCGCGACTCGGGTCGCGGCGCGCGCTCCGGCGGCGCGTCGAGCTCCAGGCGCTCACTCGATCGCGCGCGTGTCGACCGGTACACGCAGACGCCCTCGATGTTCGTCGTGCACGCGCGCGCGCGCGCGGCCGCCTGCCCGTCGCCGAGGATCGCGGTGAGGCGCTGGATGGTCGCCCGCAGCGCCTCGAGCGTCTGCGGTGATACCGATACGGACGACGACGCGGACGACGACGACGCGGACGACGACGCGGTCGAAGGCGACGCCGCGGCCGTCGTGGGTGTGGACGCGTCCGCGGGGCGCGTCGGGATGAGCACCCACGCGAGCGCGAGCGTGAGCCCCAGGCGCGTCGTCCGTGCTCTCCTCACGAACCAGCGCGACAGCGTCGCGGCCCCGAAGTTCCGGGCGCACGCCCCTGCTGCGGCCCTGCGCCGGCGTACGCGCCGCGAGCGCCGACGGAGTATGATCCCGCGGCTCGCCGAAGGATCCCATGTCCACCCCCAGCATCGCCGCCGGACCGACCGACCACCCCCTCCTCGAGCGCACCATCCCCGCCGCGCTGGCGGACACGGTCGCGCGCTACCCCGAGCGCGACGCGCTGGTCGTACGCCACCAGGGGATCCGCTGGACCTGGGCCGAGCTCGACGCCCAGGTCGCGGCCGTGGCCAAGGGCCTCCTCGGGCTGGGGTTTCAGCGCGGGGACCGACTCGGGATCTGGTCGCCGAACCACGCCGAGTGGGTGCTCACCCAGCTCGCGACCGCGCGCGTCGGCGTCATCCTCGTCTGCATCAACCCCGCCTACCGCACCCACGAGGTCCGCTACGCGCTGGCCCAGTCGGGCTGCCGCGGGCTGGTCGCGGCCACGCGCTTCAAGACCAGCGACTACGTCGCCATGGTCGAGGAGGTCCGCGGCGAGCTGCCGGCGCTCGAGCGGGTCGTGTTCCTAGGGACAGACGACTGGCGCCGGCTCCTCGACGCCGGCGCCGGGGTCCGCGACGACGAGCTCGCCGCGCGCGTCGACGCGCTCGACCGCCGCGACCCGATCAACATCCAGTACACCTCGGGCACGACCGGCGCGCCGAAGGGCGCGACGCTGACCCACCGCAACATCCTCAACAACGGCTACTTCGTCGGCCGCGCCTGCCGCTACACCGCCGACGATCGCGTCTGCATCCCCGTCCCCTTCTATCACTGCTTCGGGATGGTCATGGGCAACCTCGCCGCGGTCTCGCACGGCGCGACGATGGTGATCCCCGCGCCCTCCTTCACCCCGGGCGAGACCCTCGCCGCGATCGAGGAGGAGCGCTGCACGAGCGTCTACGGCGTCCCCACCATGTTCATCGCCGAGCTCGCCGAGCCCGACTTCGAGCGCTACGACCTCTCGAGCCTGCGCACCGGCATCATGGCCGGCTCGCCCTGCCCGATCGAGGTGATGCGCCAGTGCATCAGCCGCATGCACATGCGCGAGGTCACGATCGCCTACGGCATGACCGAGACCTCGCCCGTCAGCACCCAGACCGACGTCGACGACCCGCTCGAGATGAAGGTCGGCACCGTCGGCCGCGTGCACCCGCACGTCGAGATCCAGATCGTCGACCCCGAGACCGGCGGGGTCCAGCCCCGCGGCGCCCCCGGCGAGCTCTGCACCCGCGGCTACTCGGTGATGCGCGGCTACTGGAACGACCCCGAGCGCACGGCCGCCGCGATCGACGAGGACGGCTGGATGCACACCGGCGACCTCGCGACCATGGACGCGCGCGGCTACGTCAACATCGTCGGGCGCATCAAGGACATGGTGATCCGGGGCGGCGAGAACGTCTACCCGCGCGAGATCGAGGAGTTCCTGCACGGGCACCCGCGGATCCGCGACGTGCAGGTCATCGGCGTGCCCGATCTCAAGTACGGCGAGGAGCTCATGGCGTGGGTGCAGACGGAGGACGGCGGCCCGATGGACGCCGAGGAGCTGCGCGCGTTCTGCCAGGGCAGGATCGCGCACTTCAAGATCCCGCGCTACGTCGCGACCACCGACGCGTTCCCGCTGACCGTCACCGGCAAGATCCAGAAGTACAAGCTGCGCGAGCAGGCGATCGAGCGGCTCGGGCTCGCCGGGCACTCGCGCGAGACCGCGTAGGCGCCGCGCCGGCGCAATAACATGTCTTTTTAGACACGTAACAACACTCGCCGAGTGTCCTACAATCGGCGCGAGCGCGACCCGCCCGCCGCCGCGGCTCGCCGCGCTGTCCTCCCCGCGCGCGGGGGTCTATAGTCGGGGTTCGCCGATGGTCGCGTTCGAGGACTTCGCGCTCGACAGGGTCGACGACGGCCCGCGAGACCCCAGGGAATTCGTCGCGCTGCTCGACGAGCTCGCCAGCGCCATCGAGATGGGGCTGTGGGAGTGGAACGTGGTCACCGGCGCGGTCTGGTGGTCGCGCGGGCTGTTCGGGATCTACGGGCGCGCCCCGCCGCTCGGGCCGCCGCAGGACTACGCGCTCCCGCACGTGCACGAGCAGGACCGCGAGCGCGTGCGCGCGGCGATCGAGCGCTCGCTCGCCGAGGGCCCGTACTACGCGCGCTACCGCCTGATCCGCGAGGACGACGGCGAGCTCCGCGAGCTCGAGGCCTTCGGGCGCACCTTCTTCAGCGACGGCGCGCCCCAGCGGTTCATCGGCGTCGTCTTCGACGTCACGACCCGCGCGCGCGCGCGCGAGCTCGCCGAGTTCCGCGCGCGACTGCTCGACGCGGTGGGCCAGGCCGTGCTCGCGACCGACAGCGCGGGCATGATCCAGTACGCGAACCTGTCCTGTACGCGCATGTTCGGCTGGGAGCCCGAGCAGCTCATCGGCCTGCACATCGCGCGCAGCCCGATGGCGCCGCCGAGCGTCCGCGAGCAGGTCTCCGAGATCGTCGCGCGACTGCTCTCCGGGCGCACCTGGCGAGGCGAGCTGCTGCTCACGCGCAAGGACGGCACGCGCTTCCCGGCGCTCGTCGCCGACTCCCCCGTGCTCGACGCGCAGGGCGAGGTCACCGGCATGATCGGGGTCGCCGCCGACATCACGGCCCAGAAGCGCAGCGAGCTCGCGGCCCGCAGCGCCGAGCGGCTCTACCGCGCGCTGTTCGAGAGCCCAGGTCAGCTGATCGGCTTGATCGAGCTCGACGGGACGGTGCTCATGCTCAACGCGCAGGGCGCCGCGCGCCTGCGCGTCCCGCCGGCGGAGGCGATCGGCCGCCGCCTCGCGGAGCTGACCCCGTGGGCCCACGAGCTGATGATGCCGCGCTTCGCCGAGGTGCTCGCGCGCGGCGAGTCGATGGTGTTCGAAGACACCCTCACGCGCGCCGGCGAGCTGCGCTACTACGTCACGAACGTCATGCCCGTCGACATCGGCGAGCGCACCGTGATGCAGTGCGTCACGAGCGACATCAGCGAGCTGCGGCGCGCCGAGCTGGCGCTGCGCGAGAGCGAGCGCCAGCGCCTCCTCGACCTCGAGGAGTTCCGCGCGATGTTCACGAGCGCGCCGGCGATGATCCACACCGTCGACGCCGACTGGCGCCTCACCATGGTCAGCGACCACTGGCTCGACGCGCTCGGCTACACCCGCGCCGAGGTCATCGGCCGCCGGTCGTTCGAGCTGCTGACGCCGGCGTCACGCGAGACGGCGCGGCGCCTCCTCCCCGAATTCCTCGCCACCGGGGCGGTGTCCGACATCCCGCACCAGATCTACAAGAAGAGCGGCGAGGTCATGGACGTCCTGCTCTCGGCGACCGCGGAGCGCGACGCTCGCGGTCGGCTCACCCGCTCGTTCGCGGTCCTCACCGACATGACGACCCAGCGACGGATCGAGCGCGAGCGCCTGCAGCTGACGCAGCAGCTCGAGCACGCGCAGAAGCTCGAGAGCCTGGGCGTGCTCGCCGGCGGGATCGCGCACGACTTCAACAACCTGCTCACCGTCATCGTCGGCAACGTCGAGCTCGCCGAGCGCGCGCTCCCCCCCGGCGCCCCGGCGCGCGCCTTCCTGGGCAACGCGCTCGAGGCGACGCGGCGCGCCGCCTCGCTCGCCGGCGAGATGCTCGCGTACTCGGGCAAGGGCGCCTTCGCGGTCGCGCCGCTCGACCTCTCGCGCGAGGTCGACGCGATCGCCAACCTGCTGCAGACCTCGATCGCCAAGACCTCCCAGCTGCGGGTTCAGCTCGCGCGCGCGCTGCCGCGGGTCATGGCCGACGCGGCGCAGCTCCACCAAGTCATCGTCAACCTCGTCACCAACGCCTCCGAGGCGCTGCGCGGCGCCCCGGGGGAGGTCGCGGTCCGGACGTTCTCGTCGACGCGCGCGGCGCTCGACGGGCGCGACGCCCTCATCGACGGGGCGCTCGGCGACGGGCCGTACGTCTGCCTCGAGGTCCGCGACGACGGCTGCGGGATGGACCGCGAGACGCAGCGGCGCATGTTCGACCCGTTCTTCACCACGAAGACGAGCGGGCGCGGGCTCGGCCTCGCCGCGCTGCAGGGGATCGTGCGCGGTCACGGCGGCGTCGTGATCGTCGAGAGCGCCCGCGGGCGCGGGACGTCGATCACCGTGTGCCTGCCGGCGACCTCCGCAGCCCGCGACGACACGCCGGCGCCCGCCCGCGCGACGACGACGCGCGCGCCCCAGCCCGCGCGCGGCCCAGCGCGCGTGCTGATCGTCGACGACGAGCCGGAGATCCGCGCGGTGGCCCAAGAGGTGCTCGCCAGCCTCGGCTTCGACGCGCTGCTCGCCGCCGACGGGCTCGAGGCGGTCGAGCTGTTCGCCCAGCACCGGGGCGAGTTCGCGTTCGTGCTGCTCGACCTCACGATGCCGCGGATGTCAGGGGAGCAGGCCTTCGCGGCCATCCGCGCGCTCGACCCGAACGCGCGGATCATGTTCACGAGCGGCTACACCGACGACCAGTTCGTCAACAGCGTGATCGGCACGGAGGCGGTCGCCTTCCTCCCCAAGCCGTATCGGCTCGCCCGCGCCCGCGCGGCGATCGACGCGCTGCTGCGCGATGACGAGCGCCGCGACTGAGCGGGCCGCCGCGACGACGACGCGGTCGAGCCGCTGCGGACCCCAGGGTCGACGAGGCCCGCGCGCGTCGACGCGCTCCATCGCGCCGCGAGCTGCTCTATCATGACGCTGATGAGCGCGGTCGCGACGCCACCTCGACGCCGATGGCGACGCGCGCGCGCGATCATAGCTAGCCCCATAAAACATGTCTCAGTAGACATGACCAAACAATCTCGCCGGGTCCGCGCGCTCGGCGAGCGCCGGGGCGCCGGCGCCGCGCGGCGGGGAGCGCCGCGGTGAGCGACGGGATCACCGATCTCGAGCGACGGCTGCGCGAGCTCGAGGACGCGCTCGTCGGCGCGGCCGGGGGCGAGTATCAGCAGCTCGAGCTCGATCACGACGACGCGCTCGGCGCGATCGAGCTCGGCGTCAACATGCTCGTCGACGCGCTGCGCGGACGAATCGCCGAGGTCGAGCGGAGCAACCGCGAGCTCGACCAGCGCGTCGCGCAGCGCACCGAGGAGCTCCAGCGCCAGCTCGACGAGCTCGCGCGGAAGAACGCGCTGATCGAGCGCCAGCGCGAGGCCATCCAGGCGCTCTCGATGCCGATCCTGCAGCTGTGGGACGAGGTCATCGCCATGCCGCTGATCGGCGTCATCGACACTCAACGCAGCGCCGAGATCATGGCCACGCTGCTCGACGCGATCCGCCGCGGCGGGGCGCGCTTCGCGATCCTCGACATCACCGGCGTCGAGCTCATCGACACGCGCACGGCCGCGTACCTGCTGCAGGTCATCCGCGCCGCCGAGCTGCTCGGCAGCACGTGCATCTTGACCGGCGTCCAGCCGGTCGTCGCCCAGTCGCTCGTCGCGCTCGGGGTCAACCTCGACGAGCTGCTGATCCGCCGCGACCTCCAGGCCGCGCTGCGGACCTGCCTGGCGACCATGAGGCGAGGAGGAAAGACGCGATGAAGCACGAGGTGTCCTGGGACGCGGAGCACGGCTGCGTCCGCTTCACGGTCCACGGCCCGCTCGTGGTCGACGAGGCCCGCGCGATGACCGAGGAGCTCGAGCGCATCCTCGAGGGCAAGCCGCGCCGCCACCTGCTCGTCGATCACCGCGGCAGCCCCGGGGCGCTGCCCGTCGAGACGCGACGCTTCTTTCAGACCGACGCGCCGCAGCTCGACAAGCTCGCGTTCTTCGGCATGTCCAACCTCAACCGCATCGCCGCCCGCATCGCCGTCTCGATCACGGGGCAGGCCGGGCACACCAACTTCTTCAAGACCGAGGCCGACGCGCTGGCCTGGCTCGCGAAGCCGGAGACGTAGCGCCGGCGCGCCGGCTCACGAGCTGCGCGTGCGCTTGCGGATGAACACGGAGGGCGCGCGCCTCCGCAGCTCGATCGCCGCCGGCCCGCCCTCGCCCGCGTCGCTCGACGCGACGCCCGCGTCAACGCCGTCCGCCGCGGCCTCGTCGACGTCCTCTCGGCGGTCGCCCGCAGCTTCGCGCTCGTCTTCCACCGCGTCGTCGCGCTCGCCGGCGCGCGCGTCGTCGTCCTCATCGGCGCGCGCGTCGTCCGTGTCGTCGTCCACGCTCGCGCCCTGGGGCGCGGCGCTCGACGAGGCCGTCTCCGCCGCCGCGGGCACGTCCGGCGGAGGCGGCGTCGACGAGGTCGTCGTCTCGAGCGCCCAGAGCTCCTCGCGCAGCTCCGGCGCGAGCCCGACGAACTCCGGCGAGAAGCGAGCGAGGCGGCGCATGATCACGCGCATCGCCTGGGGGCTCTCGTCCACGAGCGTCACGTCTCGCCCGAGCTGCGCGCCGGCCTCCCCCAGCGTCCCGCTGCCCGCGAAGAAGTCGAGCAGCTGATCGCCCGGTCGCGAGTGGACCTTGACGAAGCGGCGCACGATCCCGAGCGGCTTCTGCGTCGGGTAGCCGGTCTTCTCCTTGCCGGAGGGGCTGACGATGGTGTGCCACCAGGTGTCGGTCGGCGTCTTGCCGCGGGCCGCCTTCTTCTTGCCGACGAGCCCCGGCGCCATGTACGGGATCCGGTCCATCTCGTCGTAGTTGAACACGTAGCGCTGCGGGTCGCGGACGTACCACAGGATGTTGTCGTGCTTGGCCGACCAGCGCTTCTTGGTCCGCGCGCCGTAGTCGTAGGCCCAGATGATCTCGTTCTGGAAGCACTCGCGCCCGAAGATCTGGTCGAGCAGGACCTTGGCGTAGTGCACCTCGCGGTAGTCGAGGTGCAGCAGCAGGCTCCCGCTCGGGCTCAGCAGGCGATGGGCCTGCTCGAGCCGCGGCGCCAGGAACTCGAGGTAATCATCGAACAGGTCGCCGAACGCCTTGGTCCCGACCCGCGTCGTCCGGTAGCGCTGGCCGCGAAACCCCCGACGATCGCCCTCGTCGTCCTGCACGGCGCGGATCTGCGTGCGCCGCTGGACCTTGCCGGTGTTGAAGGGCGGATCGATGTAGATGAGCGCGAACGAGCCCGCCGCGAGCTGCGGCAGGATCTCGGCGTTATCGCCGTGGTAGACCCGGACGCGCCCGGGCTCGCCTGTCGTGCTCGCGCTCGCCAAGGGCCCCACTATACGGCCTCGAGCGGGCCGCGGGCTCGCGGCGCCAGGGTCGCCTCGCGCGCGCGCGGCCGCCGGCGCTATTTCGCGGCCTCGCGCCCGCGGATCGCGGCGCGCAGCTCGTTGAGCTGGGTCGCGGAGTAGGCGCGGCGCGTGTCCTTCACCGTGTCGACCCAGACGATCTCGCTCGCGCCGTCGAGCGTGTCGGGGTCCACGCCCTCAGGCAGCTCGGCCCAGATCATCGTGCCGCCGTCCTCCTGCGCGTCGACGATCACGGGCAGCGACAGCGCGCCGCCCTCCTGGTCCGCGTGCGCGAGCTCGACGCGATGGACCGCCGACGGCGGCGTCCCGTCGAGCGCGCCCGGGACGGTCGACCACTCGGCGCTCCCGTCCGTATTGATATGACCCATGAGCAAGGCCCCGCCGTAGCGCGCGTACAGGTCGCCCTGCGGCTGCGCCGGCGCGTCCTCGAAGTCCCAGGCGCTCAGCGTCTTGATCACCGGGTAGACCTTGTTCCAGCCGTAGGTCGAGACCCAGGCCGGGTTACAGTAGGTCATGTAGTCCTTGTAGACGGTGTGGTGCTTGAGCCCGAAGTCGATGACGCCCCAGCCCCACTCGCCGATGTCGCCGCCCGGGATCGGGTAGGCGTTGTCGGGGCCGCCCTCCTCGCCCGAGCAGGTCACGTGCCGGCGCCCCTGCGAGTGCCCGACCTCGTGCACGAAGGTGTCGGCGTTGATCTTCAGCGCGTCGTCGTTCTCGCCCGAGGCGGACACCTCCCACAGCACGCCCGAGGACACGCGGGACGCGGCCGCGCTCTTGATCGGCTGGGTCGGGATGCCGTTGGCCAGCCCGCCCGCGCCGCCGATGCCGCCCGCGCACACGTCGGCGACGCCGTAGTAGTAGACCTCAGGGTCGTCGGGGTGCTCGCCCGCCTCGAAGCGCAGGTTCGCGAGGTACTGGTTGGTCTGCGCGAACGACTGCAGCACGCCCGGGTAGTCGATCGCCTCGTGCCACTCGATCTCGAGGCTGTCGACCGGGTTCATCATGAACATGTAGTCGTAGTAGCGCTGCTTGGCCGCGTCGGAGATCGTGCTCAGGTCGCTTATGCAGTCGGGCTGCTCGCTCGTGCCCTGCGTGATGTTGAACGGGACCACGACCGCGCGCATGACCTGGTAGCTGTCCTCGATGCCCACCACGGCCGTGCCCTCGTAGGGCGCGTTGGGCGGGACGTCGCCCTCGGGGATCTCTTCGAAGCCGGCCTCGACCTCGTACAGCTCGATCTTGTAGTCGATGCCCGGGACGACCTCGTCGGCCATGAGCCCGAAGTAGAAGCTGCGCTTGAGGTCACCTTCGAAGGACTCGCCCTCCACCGTCTGCTTCTGGCTCTGCTCGACGGTGGTCCCGTCGGCGTACTCGATCGTCAGCCGGGCCTCGATCTTGCGCGGCTTCCAGTCGTCGGGGATCTCCCAGAACGCGCGGATCAGCGTGGTCCGCCCCTGCGGCAGGTAGGCGGTGCGATCGGCCCCGGCGACCCCCTGGCCCGCCTCGCCGATGCGCACGCCGATGCCCTGGTTGGCCTCGACCCACGAGATCACGATGCCGCCGCGGGCCGGCACGTCGACCGGGAGCACCGGCTCGGGCTCCCCGGTGGTCCCGTCGCTCTCGCTCGCGTCCGCGCTCGTGGTCGAGTCGGAGTCGCCGTCGGTCGTGCTCGCGTCGGTCGAGGACTTCGAATCGTCGCCGCAGCCAACCAGCGCGAGGGAGCAGACCACCAAAGACGTCAGAGCAAGCCGATGCATATTTTCAAGCTACCCCCGGCGGGGCGCACCGACAAGCCGCTCGGGGCATGTCCCGCGAGCGGCGGCGCGAGAACATGGAGCCGGCGCCACGCGACGCGCGCGTCCGCTCCACGTTACGCGAGCGAGGTTAATTTCTCGTGATCTCGAGGCTGCGCAGGCGGTTGACCGCCGCGCCCAGGTCCAGGGCCCGCACCCGCGCCAGCTCGGGGCGCGGGTCGAGGTGATACAGGCCGCGCGCGTCGACCTCCTCGAGGGCCCGCCCGACGAGCACGCGCAGCGGCGTGCGTCCGTCGGCGAGCCGCCCGAGCCGTCGCAGCAGCGCCCCGATCGCGCGCACCTGGCTCTCGTCGACGAGCTGCTCGAGCGCGCCCAGGTCCAGCGTCCCCTCGCCGAAGGCGAGCTCCCGCAGCCCCCGCGCCCGCACCGTCTCCTTGCCGCGACTCCCGCGTCGCGCGTCGAAGCTCGCCGCCGACGGACAACGCGCCGGGCGCTCCGCGAGCGCCAGCGGCACGCCGCCCGTCGAAGCCTCCGGCGAGCGCCGCGTCGGCAGCTCGCGGGCGATCGCGCGGGCGCGCTCGCCGACCTCGCGCACGCGGTAGTCCTCCAGCAGCAGCACCGTGTCCGCGGCATCGAGGTAGTCGCCGCAGCCGCCGATCACCAGGATCGTCGATATCCCGCCCTGCGCCCCCAGCTCGCGCACGTGGTCGATCAGCGGCGAGATCGTCTCCCGCTGCACCAGCGCCTGCATCCTCGCGTCGCGCACCAGCAGGTTGGTGGCCGAGGTGTCCTCGTCGAGCAGCAGGCAGCGCGCGCCGAGCTCGGCGGCCTCGAGGATCGCCGCCGCCAGGCTCGTGGAGCCCGAGGCGTCCCGAGTCGTCAGCGCGGGGCCTGAGCGGCCAGCGCGCCCCGGCAGCGACTCGACCCGAATAAACGGCCGCAGGTCGACCCCGGTCACGGCCCGCCCGTCCTCGCTCCGGACCTTCACGACCTCGGGATCCGTCACGACCCACTCGCGACCGTCGCCCGGGATGTGGGGGTCAATGCCCGACTGGATCGCCTCGAGCAGCGTCGTCTTCCCGTGGAATCCCCCGCCCGAGATCACCGTCACGCCGCGCGGCACACCCATGCCGGTGACCGGCCCGTGGTGCGAGGTCTCCAGCGTCACGCGCAGGCTCGCGGGCGACTCGAAGGGCACCGCGCCCTCGAGCGGCCGAGCGCTCACCCCGGACGCCCGCGGCAGCACGCTGCCGTCGCGGATGAAGCACACGAGACCGCGAGCGCGCGCCTCCTCCTGCAGGCGCGCGTGGTCCTCGGCGAGCAGCGTCCAGGCCCGCGCGCGCTCGAGGTCGAGCCGCGCCGCGCACACGGCCATGGCCGCCTCGGGCAGCGCCCGCAGCAGCAGCGTGGCGGCGGCGCGCCCCATCACCCTGCGCCCGCGCGCGGGCAGACCGACCCGCAGCCGGAGGCTCAGCGCCCCCTCCTCCGTGAGCTCGCAGGCGGAGCGCGCCAGGATCTCGGCGCCGCCGGCGTCGATCGACACACGCCCCGACCCCCCGCTCCCGCCGACCTCGCGGATGTTCGCGGCGGCCCGCGCGAACACCCGCGCGACGAAGTCACAGAGCGCGACGCGACGCGGGCGGCTGGCCCACAGCGCCTCGGGCAGCCCGTGCTCCTGCTGCGGCAGCTCGAGCCGCACGCACGACGCGGCCGCGAATGGATCGCCCTGCACGCGGTCGAGCGCGAGCACGAGGCCGCGGGAGTACCACTCGCCCGCGATCCGCTTGTACGCCCCGTAGCCCGAACCATCGATCTGTCGCAGCAGCCGCTCGAGCTCCTCCAGATCCCGCACGCGGCGATGATACTCGAGCGCCCCGACACGAGCCCGCGCGGCGTCGAGAAATTTCCGGCACCGTCGCGGTACAACCATGGCGACTCCACGGAGGGAGCACGCATGAGCCCAGCACGCACGACCACGGAGGCCGCGACCGCGCGGCCGCGACGAACGCCCGCCGCGAAGCAAGCCGCGAACAAGAAGACGGCGACCAAGAAGGTCGCCAAGAAGGCCGCTACGAAGGCCGCTACGAAGGTAGCGAAGAACGCCGCGAAGAACGCCGCGAAGAAGGTCTCGAAGAACGCAGCAAACAGAGCCGCCAAGAAGGTCGCCAAGGAGGTCGCCAAGAAGGCCGCCGAGAAGACCGCGAAGACCGTCGCCAAGAAGGCCACGAAGAACGTCGCCAAGAAGGTCGCTACCAAGCAGTCCGCTACCAAGCAGTCCGCCAAGAAGGCCGCGACCAAGAAGACCGCCGCGACGCGAGCCCCGACCACGCGAGCCGCCGCGAAGAAAGCCGCCGCGACCAAGCGCGTCGCGAAGCAGCCGGCGCGCGCGGCCAAGACCGCGCCGCAGGCGACCGCCAAGCCCGCCAAGCCCAAGCCCGTCAAGGCCAGCGCGCGCGGGCCGATCTTCACGCCGGCGCTCGTTCAATTCCTCGGCGAGCTCGCGCTTCACAACGACCGCGACTGGTTCGCCGCCAACAAGCGCCGCTACGAGGAGCACGTGCGCGAGCCGGCGCTCGAGCTGATCCGCGCGCTCGCGCCTCGCCTCGCCCGCTACGCGCCCAGCCTCGTCGCCAGCGACCGGAAGGTCGGCGGCTCGCTCATGCGCGTGCACCGAGACACCCGCTTCTCGCCCGACAAGACCCCCTACAAGACCAACGTCGGGATCCAGTTCCGTCACGGCGCCGGCAAGGACGTCCACGCGCCCGGGCTCTACATCCACGTCGAGCCTGGCGAGGTGTTCCTCGGAGCAGGTCTATGGCGACCCGACAAGGACCCGCTGGCCGCGATCCGCACGGCGATCACGGATGACCCCAAGGCCTGGTGTCGCGTCCGCGACGACAAGGCGTTCACGGAGCGCTGGAGCCTCGCCGGCGAGTCGCTCAAGCGACCCCCGCGCGGCGTCGACCCCTCGCACCCCGCGCTCGAGGATCTCAAGCGCAAGGATCACATCGCCACCAGCCCGCTGCCCGTGAGCGCGCTGATGGGGCCCGACGTGGTCGACGTCTTGATGGAGCGCTTCCAGAGCGCGCGCCCCTACTTCGCGTACCTGGTGAAGGCGCTCGACCTCACCATGTAGCGCGGACGGGCGCGGACGAGCTCGAGCGACCCCGACGGGGTCGCTCGCGCGCCCTCGCCTACTCGCCCTGCGGCATGTTGCGCGCCCACTTGGCCGACCACGGGTGACCGTTGGGGAACAGCAGCCGCATCTTGCGCGCGTGGAAGGCCTTCTCCTCCTTGTGCAGCGCGACCAGCTCCTGCACCGTCTCGGGCGAGACGCCGAGCACCTGGGCCATCATCGTCACGACCATGATCTCGCTCTCGTGCAGCACGTCGTCGCCGTCCGCCGCCTTGATCGCGTAGTAGATCAGCGCGTGCGTGAACAGCCCGGGGCGCTCGGTCATCGCCATCAGCTGCGCCGGGTCGAGGTCAGCCGGGTTCAGCGTGCGCAGCTCCTCGATCAGCTCAAAGGTCGCGCCGCAGTTCGCCACGTAGCCCAGGATGTACTCGCGCTCCTCGTCCGCGAGCTCGCCGTCGCCAGAGGCGCAGAGCACCATCGCCTTCGCGTAGCCCTCGAGGATCGGCAGCATCTTGCGCTGCTCCTCGAGGTTCGGCGCGACCGGGACGTCCGTCGCGCCCATAACCTCCTTGAGGAACCAGATCTGGGCGCGGTGGAGGACGTCTGCATCTCCAGTGCCGCGCGCGGCGTCGAAGTCGATAGTGTCCTGCAGCAGCTTGGGGGAAGTCGATTCCGTCGTCATGGTCGCGCGCCCACGATACCATCCCGACGCAGCGCACGGAGCGAGCGCGCGCTCGCTACCTCCGCGAGCAGGGGCACCAATTTTTCACGATCTCTCGCTGACCCGCGCGCGCGAGAGCAATACATGTCCGAAGAGACATTTCTCGCTACGCGGGGCTACGCGCCGACGAGCGCCACTCCGGCGTCGGCGAGCTGGGCGACCGCGAGCGTGAACGCGTCGAGCAGCGCGACGCCCGAGCTCCCCCCCGCCGGCCGCAGCTCGATCGCGCGTCGGGTGAAGCGCAGCTCCACCGCCTGCCCGCGGGCCGGCAGCACGAGGCGCGCCTCGCTGCAGTCCTCGGGGTAGCGCACGCGCAGCCCCGCGTCCTCGCAGGCGTCGATCAGCCCCTCGAGGTCGACCGTCGGCGCGCCGAGCTCGGGGCCGCGCGCCGACCCCGGCAGCGCGACGGTCATGCTCGCGGCGGCGTCGCCGAACACGGCCGCGAACGCGTCGGAGCCCAGCAGCGCCGGGTCGTCGATGTGCGTGAGCTCGCCGACGAAGACCGCGAGCGTCGGGTCGTCCGGGTCGACCGCGAGCGACAGGCTGTACTCAAAGCCAGGCGTGATCAGGTGGTCCTCGCAGCGCCGCAGCTGCCGCCGCCGCAGGCGGAAGTGCTCGCGCAGCGCCGCGCTGATCCGCGTCAGCCGCTCCTCGACGTCGGCGCGCCCGACCGCCGCCACGAAGCGATCGGCCGACTCGGACTTGCGCTCGGGCAGGCGGTGAAACCGGCGGTCGAAGCCGGACAGCGCGCGCACGGGGCGGCGCTCCTCGAACCACACGCTCACCCGGGCCGCGCCGAAGGCCGACGCGACGCGCTCGTCCACGGCCAGCGCGCCGTCGCCCGCGCGCGCCTGCGCGTCGTCTGCGCGGCGTGCGGTTCGCGGGGCTGGGCGAGCGCGGGGCACGGGGTCGCGCACGCTACCACGATCTTCGCGTCGACGGCGACCGCCGGGCCGCGCACCGGCGAGCGCCGGTTTCACATGACCATTCAGACATGTAAAACCGGCGTCGAGCCGAACGCGTCAGTGCACCACGCCGGGCGCGAACGGGAGGATCTCGAGGGCTCGGTGGTCGCGCGCCCCGGCGTCGAGCAGCGCCGCCGCGCACGGCTGAATCACCTCGACCAGCGCCTCCTGGATCACGACGCGCTGGCGCGCGGCGTCCAGCTGACCGTGGGCGCCCATGGCCGCCGCGTCCACGCCCGCCGGCCACGCGCGCGCCTCGGGGACCACCGAGACCGCCCCGTCGAAGGCCTCGCGCACCGCCGCGCGCGTCACCTCGCGCGTCGCCTCATCGCCCTCGGCGAGCGCCCACTGCACGAAGCGCCAGGCCAGCGTGGCGTGCCGGGCCTCGTCCTCGGCGATCGTCGTCAGCGCGCGGACGACCTCGGGATCACGCGCGCGCGCCAGCGCGTCGCGGACGAGCAGCGCCGCGATCGTCTCGGCCACGCAGCCCTCGCGCACCGTCGCGGCCGCGACCTCGGCGAGCGTGCACGGCTCCTCGAGCAGGTCGTCGATGTTGAGCTCGCCCGGGCCCATCGCGTCGCCGGCGTAGCGATCGCCGAGGCCGAAGCACAGGCGCGCGTGGTTGATCTCGTCGTCGATCGCCTGCGTCGACTCGTCGACCAGCCAGGCCGGCGCGGCGACGGCCATGAGCTGCATGATGAAGCGCGAGAACGCGGCCACCGAGGCGTGCTCCATCAGGCCGTCGTGGCGCCAGGCCGCGGCGAGCGCCTCCCGCGTCGCGGGATCGAGCGCGTCGACGTGCGGCCGGATGGTGCGATCGCTCCAGTCGCTGCGGCGCTCGAGCGCGGCCACGCGCGGCGCGCCGTCGACCAGGCACGGCCTGCCCTCACACAGGATCCCGGTGTACCCGGCGGTGTAGCAGCACATCCCCTGCTGCTGCGGCACGCCGTCCTCGGGTCCGCACAGGATCATCAGGCCGTCCGCCCAGCAGAAGTCGGGGTCCATCGTGATCGCGGCGCTGACGTTGTACTCCGTGCAGGCCGCGTCGCACTGATCGCAGCTCTCGAGCCCGTCCGGGATCGGGAAGCACGCGTCCTCGATCGTGTAGCCCGGCAGCGGCGGGACCTCGCACACCGGGTCACCCGTCGTCCCCGAGGTCTCCGCGTCCGTGGTCTCGCCGCCGGTCGTGGTCTCGCCGCTCGTCGTCCCCGGCGACGTCGTCTCGCCGCCCGTCGTCCCCGGCTCGGTCGTCTCGCCGCTCGTCGCCGGCGCCGTGGTCTCGCCGCCGGTGCCCGGCTCGGTCGTCTCGCCGCCGGTCGTGGTCGAAGTCGCGCCGGCCGTCTCCGAGCCCGCGCTCGTCGTCCCCGGCTCGGTCGCCTGGCTGCCGCCGGTCGTCTCCGGGCCTGCGGTCGACTCGCCGCTCTCGGTCGACTCGCCGCTCTCGCTCGCGCTCGTGGGCCCTGAGCTGTCGCCGCACGCGGGCGCCATGCACGTCATGGTCACGAGCGCCGTCGGCAGCCCGAGCGCGCGCAGCAGCGAGCGTCGAAAGCCGTCGACTCGAGCGCGATGATTGGGATTGATAAGAGAATTCATGGGCGCACCATAGCCGATGCCCTCGGCGAAGCCCACGCGGCCGCGCCGAACCGCGCATTATTATCCGGGACGCGTGTTGCGGGTAGACTGCTCGGGAGGCCGTCCGGCCGCTCGCACGCCATGGTCCGCGTCCTGTTCCTCATCCTGGCCCCCATCATCGTCCTCCTCACGGGGATCGCCGCGTGGTTTTGGCCGCCGACGATCTACATGTTCGTGCTCGTCGTCGTGCTCGCCGTGCTCGGCTACGCCGACCTGTTCCAGCGCACGCACACGATCCGGCGCAACTTCCCGATCATCGGACGTCTGCGCTACATGCTCGAGGCGATCCGCCCCGAGATCCAGCAGTACTTCATCGAGTCCGACACCAACGGGCAGCCGTTCAGCCGCGAGCAGCGCTCGATCGTCTATCAGCGCGCCAAGGCGACCCGCGACACGGTCGCGTTCGGCACCAAGCACAACGTCTACGCGAGCGGCTACGAGTGGATCGGCCACTCGCTCGCGCCGCTGCACGCCCCCGAGCAGCCGCCGCGCATCCTGATCGGCGGCCCCGACTGTCGGCGGCCGTACTCCGCCTCGCTCCTCAACATCAGCGCCATGAGCTACGGCTCGCTGTCCACCGCCGCGATCCTCGCGCTCAACGGCGGCGCCAAGGACGGCGGCTTCGCCCACAACACGGGCGAGGGCGGCGTCAGCCCCTACCACCTCGAGCCCGGCGGAGACCTGATCTGGCAGCTCGGGACCGGGTACTTCGGCTGCCGCGACGCCGACGGCAACTTCGACGCCGACAAATTCTCCGAGACCGCGACGCGCGACCAGATCAAGATGATCGAGATCAAGCTGTCCCAAGGGGCCAAGCCCGGGCACGGCGGGATCCTCCCCGCGAGCAAGCTGACCAAGGAGATCGCGCGCATCCGCGGCGTCCCGATGGGCCACGACGTGCTCTCGCCGCCCGGGCACAGCTCGTTCGACACCCCCGTGGGGCTCTTGCGCTTCGTCGCCCGGGTGCGCGAGCTGTGCGGCGGGAAGCCGGTCGGCTTCAAGCTGTGCGTGGGGCGACCGGTCGACGTCATGGCGGTGTGCAAGGCGATGCTGGCGACCGGCATCACGCCCGACTTCATCACCGTCGACGGCGCCGAGGGGGGCACGGGCGCGGCGCCGCTCGAGTTCACCAACGCGGTCGGCTACCCCCTGCTCGACGGGCTCACGCTCGTGCACAACTGCCTCGTAGGCGTGGGCCTGCGCGACCGGATCAAGATCATCGCCAGCGGCCGCGTGATCGACGGCTTCGACATGGCGGTGCGCATCGCCCTCGGGGCCGATCTCTGCAACTCCGCGCGCGGCATGATGTTCGCGCTCGGCTGCATCCAGGCGCTGCGCTGTAACACCAACGAGTGCCCGGCCGGGGTCGCCACGCAGGATCCGCGCCTCATCCGCGGGCTCGATGTCGCCGATAAGCGCACCCGCGTGGCGAATTTCCACGGCAACACGGTGCGCCACTTCTTGGAGCTGCTCGCGGCCGCCGGCTGCACCGCGCCGGAGCAGCTGTGCCGCGAGATGATCCATCGACGCTTCGACGACGCTACTATTAACACGTATGCCGACCTCTACCCGGAGCTCGCCTCTGGAGCCCTGCTCGCGGACGAGCCCCCGGCGCGCTACGCCGCCGACTGGGCGCGGGCGTCGGCGGAGCGCTTCAACCCCTGAGCGCTGCGGCGTGCGTGGCGAGCCCGCCGCGCTCGAGTTTCGCTACACTGCCGGGGTCGCCTGTCGCAGGAGACCTGTACGCGGAGACGCGCGCAGAACCGCGCTCGTCTGGACGCGAGCGCGGCCGACGCGGTATTGGAGAGTACGCTAGCGGCCGAGTGCCAGAGGAGGGCGGTGGAGAGCAGAGACAAGATCCTCGATGAGCTGTGGGCCATCGCGCTCCTCGACAACGTCATCACGGAGGACGAGGCCACGCTCCTGCGCGCTGTCGAGGAGCAGCTCGACCGCTTCGACCTCCTCGTGCGCTCCGTCGACCGCGCGGGCGGCGTCGACTTCGAGGAGTTCTTGCGCATGCGAGACGCGCGCAAGCAGATCTTCGACTACGTGCTCGACAAGGCGCTCGCCGACGGGAAGATCACCGACGACGAGCGCCAGCTGCTCGTCCGCATCATCGAGATGCTGCCCTTAATTCGCTGAGTTCCTCCGCCGCGTGGCCCTGCCCGGGCGGCTCCGCCGGCAGGCGCAGCGTGAACGTCGAGCCCGCGCCCGGCTCGCTCTCGACCGTGACGGCGCCGCCGAGCAGCTCGGCGTAGCGGTAGACCACCGCGAGGCTCACGCCCGAGCCCTCGAAGGTGCGCGTCGTCGAGTAGTCGGCCTGATCGAAGGCGGCGAACAGCTTGCCGCGATCTTTCTCCGCGATGCCGATGCCCGTGTCGCGGATGTCGTAGCGAACCCACGCGCGCCCGCCGTCGATGTAGCGCGAGACCCGGCAGGTGACCGCGCCGTTCTCGGTGAAGCGCACCGCGTTGTCGAGCATGCTCATCAGGCAGTAGTAGAGCATCCAGCTGTCGCTCTGCACCGTCGTGAGCCCGTCCTCGAGCTCGAACGCCAGCGTGTTCCTGCGCTTGCGCGCCTCGTCGCCGACCTCCTCGCGCACGCGCCGGATCAGGTCGCCGAGCGCGACCGAGATGTACTGCGGCGTCGAGTCGCCGACCTCCAGGCGCGAGAGCTCGAGGATGCTCGTCAGCGTCCGCAGCAGGCGGTTGGCCGACTGCCGGATCTTGCCGAGGTCCGACAGGAACGCCTCCATGTCGCCGTCCTCGGCCTCCTCCTCGATCAGCTCGGTGTAGCCGATCACCGCGTTCAGCGGCGTGCGCAGCTCGTGGCTCATGTTCATGAGGAACTGCGTCTTCGCGCGGTCGGCCGCGCGCGCGCTCTCGAGCGCGATCTCCAGCTCGCGCGCCGTCTTGTCGAGGTCGTCGTACAGGCGCGCGTTGGCGACGGAGATCGCGACCTGCGACGAGAGCTGCTTGAGCACGTGCGTGCGGTCCGGCGTGAACGCGCCGGTCGCGAGGTTGTTCTCGAGGTACAGCATCCCCGAGACCTCGCTCTTGAAGATCAGCGGCGTGCACAGCACGGACCGCGGGCGCCGCTCGACGACGTAGGGGTCCTTGGTGAACGCGCCCTCGTGCGCCGCGTCGTCGAGCACCACGTCGCTGCGCGTGCGCGCGACGTACTTGACGATCGAGCGCGAGAGCTCCGTGCAGTCGTCGAGCGGGCGCGACTGCAGCACGTGGATCTCCTCCGGCTCGGCCACGAACTCGGCCTCGAGCCGCAGCCCGTCCTCGCTCATCAGCAGCAGCGAGCCGTGCTGCGCGCCCGCGTTGCGCAGCACCTCGCGCACGAGCGCCCGCAGCAGCGGCTCGATCTTGATCTCGCTCGAGATCGCCTGCGACGCGCGGACGACCGAGCGGATGTCGAACGAGCTCGCCTGGCTCGTCGTCGTGTCGCGCGGCGTGAACACGTCGAGCTCGACGCCCGTGATGCCGAGCGACGCGCTGCGCGGCAGGATCCCGGGGAACTCCTCGTTCAGGCGCTCGACCTTGGCGAGCGCGCCCCAGCGGCGGTAGGCCAGCCGCGACTCGCGGAGGTAGGACTCGCCGACGGCGCGCTGATCGGTGCTCATGCACATGCGCGCCGCGAGCTCGCCCGCGAGCGCCTCGAGCGCGCTCGAGCGGCTGCTGCGGGCGCGCTCGAGCGCCCGGTTGTAGCGCATCAGCGCCTCGCCCTGCCGCCCGAGCACGCGCGCGCGCTCGGCCTCGAGCAGCTGGCTGCGCGCGCCGAAGTTCTCGGGGCAGCTCTCGGCCCACTTGCGCAGCAGGCGGACGCTGCGGGACACGATCCGGTCCGCGCGGCGCTGGCGGCCCGAGCCCGCGGCGCGCTCGGCCAGCTCGTTGAGCGCGTAGTAGAAGTGGAAGTCGACGAGCACCGGCTGCGAGAGCATCGTCTCGAGCCGCAGCTCGAGCTCGCCGAAGTGGCGCCGCGCCTCGCCGTGCTGGCCGAACAGGTACAGCGTCATCCCCTTGAACAGGTGGAAGTAGAAGATCGCCTGCGGCTGGTGGACCGAGCTCTCGTGCAGCTCGCGCTCGAAGCCGCGCTCGTCGAACTCCGGCCCCGAGAAGCTCGGCGCCGCCGGCAGCTCGCCGCGCAGGCAGCTGATCGCGCGCTTCATCGCGGTCAGCATGCCGATGCCGTCGAGCTCGCCGAGGCGCTGGACCTGCGGGAACATGGTGTCCGCGGTCTCGGCGACCATGCGCAGGTTCATGCCCTCGAGCAGCGAGAAGGTCACCTTCTTGACGCCGGCGTAGAGCGCGAAGCTGTGCTCGCCGATCTGGAAGCCCTGCAGGTAGACCTCGTGCAGCTGCTTGCGGACCTCGCTGAACGGCTTGACCCACGAGTTGATGAACAGCGCGGTGACGAAGGTGACCTTGACGCTCGACGAGGGGTTCTGGAAGCGCTCGAGGATCGTCTCGGCCAGCACCGCGTAGTTGTGCGCCGAGCGGTGCATCCGCAGGATGCCCGAGAGGAACAGCCCGTAGCCCGCGAAGCCGAAGGGCGAGACCTCCGACATGCCGTTGCGCAGCGTGAGGTTGGCGATCCGCAGCATGATCAGCGCGGCGAAGAAGGTGTCCTCGAAGTACGCGGGCGCGACCGCGGCCTGCATGACCTTCAGCGCGACGCGCATGATCGGGCTCTCGATCTCGGGGAGCCGCGCGATGTCCTCGAAGCGGTGGCGCCGGAGGTTGATGTTGATGCGCGCGACCTCGCGGAGCAGCGAGGACTTCGACGCGCTCGGGAGCCCGAAGCCGAGCGCCTGCAGGCCCTCGATCGCGGTCGCCAGCGCCTCCTTGTTGTGCTTCTCGCCGGCGTCGAGCGTGACCTTCAGCGCGTAGATGTCGCCGCGGTCGAGGTTGGTCGCGGCGCTGCCGAGCAGCGGCTCGTACAGCCCCTTCGCGCCGTCGATGTTGCCGTTGAGGTACTCGGCCTCCATGCAGCCGCGGTACAGCGAGAAGGTCAGCTCGTAGGCCTCGCGCCACGCGTCGCGCGGCAGCAGCTCGATCCCCTGGCGCAGCAAGCTGACCGCAGAGTCATACGCGACCGACTTCGTCGCGCGCCGCCCCGCGACCAGGTTGAGCTCCGCGACGCGCCGGCGCTCCTCGGGGTTCTCGATCAGCGGGATGCCGATGTTGAGGTGGCTGACGATGTCGAACACGCGCTCGCGCAGCTCGTCCTCGGTGCGCCCGCGCAGCAGCAGCCGGCCGATCCGCAGGTGCGCGAGCCGGCGCTCGGACTCGCTGAGCAGCGAGTACGCGGCCTGGTACACCTTGTCGTGCACGAACTGGTAGATGACGCGGTTCGACTCGGCGCCCGACGCCGAGGTGTCCTCGGCGGTGCCGACGTACTTGTAGGCGTCGCCGACCGGGCGGATCAGGCCCTTCTCGAGCGCCTCCCACAGGTGCTGCGCGATCATCACGTCGGGCTCCTGCGCGACGATCGCGAGCAGGCTGAGGTCGAAGCGGTTGCCGATGCACGCGGCGAGCTTGAGCACCTCGCGGGTGTCGAGCGTCAGCTCGCCGATCTTGGCGGCCATGATCTCGACGACGTCCTCGCTCAGCCGCGCGTCCTCGACGCGGCGCTCGTCCCAGCGCCAGCCGGCCCGCTCCGCGTCGAAGCCGATGATCCCCTGGTCGTAGAGCGACTGCAGCAGCACGCGCAGGAAGAACGGGTTGCCGCCGGACTTGCCCTGCAGCAGCACCGAGAGCGCGTCGACGTCGCCGAGGCTCGGCTTCAGCGTGTCGCGGATGAGCGCCGCGGTGTGCTCGAGCGACAGCGGCGTGATGTCCTCGCGGTGCACGGGCACGCCCGCGTCGCGCAGGTCGTCGAGCGTCTCGAGCAGCAGGTGCCCCGGCCCGACCTCGTTGTCACGGAACGCGCCGATCCACAGCAGGTGCGAGGTGCGGGGGTCGGTCAGCAGCAGCTCGATCAGCTTGAGGCTGGCGATGTCGCTCCACTGCAGGTCGTCGAGGAAGATGACGAGCGGGTGCTCCTCGGTCGCGAACACGCGCACGAGGTTGCGGAAGGTGCTGCGGAAGCGGTTCGCGGACTCGGCCGCCGGCAGCTCGGGGACCTGCGCGGGCTCGCCGATGATCAGCGCGAGCTCGGGGAGCACGTCGGTGACGACCTTCGCGTTGCGCCCGAGCGCCTCCATCAGGCGCTCGCGCCAGCGCGAGAGCTCGTCGTCGGCCTCGGTCAGCAGCAGGCGCACGAGCTCGCGGAACGCCTGGATCATCGACGCGTAGGGCGAGTCGCGCGTGAACTGGTCGAACTTGCCGGCGATGAAGTAGCCGCGGCTCGCGACGATCGGCTTGTGGATCTCGTGGATGACCGCCGACTTGCCGATGCCGGAGGGCCCCGCGACCAGCACGATCTCGTTGCCGCCGCCGCTGACGCGGTCGAAGGCCTCGAGCAGCGACTTCTTGTTCGCGTCGCGCCCGTACAGCAGCTCCGGGATCTGGAAGTTCTCGGAGACGTCGTTGGCGCCGGGCTCGAAGGTCGAGATCTCGCCGAGCCGCTCGAGCTCGGCGAGGCAGCGCTGGAGGTCCGCGCGGATGCCGACGACGCTCTGGTAGCGCGTCTCGGCGGTCTTCGCCATCAGCTTGCGGACGATCGCCTCGAGCGTCGGCGGGACCGGGCGCTGCGGGGTCGAGAGCGCCGGCGGCACGCGGGCGATGTGACAGTGCACGAGCTCCATCGGGTCGTCGACGTCGAAGGGCACGCGCCCCGTGAGCAGCTCGTAGAACGTGACGCCGAGCGAGTAGTAGTCGGTGCGGTAGTCGAGCCGCCGGTTCATGCGCCCGGTCTGCTCGGGCGACATGTACAGCAGCGTGCCCTCGAGCACGTCCGGGTTCGAGACCGACTGCCGCTCCTCCGTCAGCGTCGTCGAGATGCTGAAGTCGATGATCGCGAGGCGCCCGGTCTCGACGTTGACGATGATGTTGTCGGGCTTGATGTCCTTGTGGATCACGCCGCGGCCGTGGACGATCGCGAGCGCGTCGCAGATCCGCAGCGCGTACTCGAGGAACTGGCGGATGAAGACCCGCCCCTCCTTGGCGATGTGCCGCAGCGAGCGCCCGCCGAAGTCCTCGAGCACGAGCGCGAGCCCGTTGCCGCAGGGCTCGAGCGCGTAGGCGCGGACGACGTTGTCGTCGTCGAAGCGGTTGAGGATCTCGTGCTCGCGCCGCAGCCGCGCGACCTCACGCGGCTCGGGGTCCTGCTCGTGGAGACACTTCAGGATCACCTGCGCGCCGTCGAGCTCGCGTCGGCCGCGATAAACGGTGGTCTTGCGACCCCGCCTTACGATCCGCTCGAGCTCGTAGCCCGCGACGGTCAGCATCTCGTGTTGCTCGAAGTTCATTTCACCATCGCGCGAAATGGAACCGCTTCAGCTCGAACAGCATACGCGTCGCGACCGGCTTACGAAACATCAGAGACGCGCTGACGGGGTCGTCGCGATCCTCGCGCGTGCGAGACGCGGTCTCGCCCGTGGGGCGAAAATCACCGTCGCGGCGCCGGGCGGATCGCGGGCGCGCGCGTGCTCGCGCGCCGTGCCCTCGCCGCCGCGCGCAGCCTGGCCCGAGGTTCCTGGCCCGAGGCGCCGACGCGAACCGGGTTCGCCGCGCCGTCATGGCGAAACGGCCAGGCCACCCCGCCGCGCCCCGCCGAGGGGCACATGCGCACCCGGCGTTCGCCGACGCACATGCAAGCAACCCGACCGCGCCCGCGGCGATCCTCGACGATCTCCGCTCGGGCGGAATTGTGCGCATGCAAGCTTGCCGCGGCCCGCCGCCGCCGGAGCGCGCGGGCGCCCGCGACCCGCGGCCGCCTCCGCGTCCGCGATCCCGTCGGGCTCTTCACGCGCGCCGACGGCCTCGGACGCGCTCGCTTCGGCGCCCGCGTCACCGCGCCTCGAGGCGGCCCTCGACGCCGCGCCCCGCTCGTCAGATCCCGGCGACGCGCCGGTAGCATGGGGACCGGAGCAGCGCACGCATGTCGTTTTCATCCGTCGAGCAGCGGGACTTCCTCCTGGTCATGATCGAGAAGCTGGGCGAGACGCTGCGCGCGCTGGTCGGCGGCCAGCAGACCCACGCGCTCGAGGACGACGCGCTCGACGAGGCGGGGGACGAGCTCGACGCGGCGCTCGAGCGCGAGTTCGGGGCCGTGCACGCGCACCTCGAGCGGCTCGACGCGCCCTCGGTGACCGGGATGGTGCGGCCGCTGGGTCGACTGCGCGCCTACGCGAGCGTGCTCGGGTACCGCGCCGCGATCGCGCTGCGCCGCGGAGAGCCCGGCTGGATCGCGCGCGGCGCCCGAGCGCTCGAGCTCCTGCGGCTCGTGCAGCAGGAGGAGCGCGCGCTGCCGCGGCCGCCGGCGCGCTCCGTCGACGCCGCGCTGATCGAGACGCTCGCCGCGCTGCTCAACACGCGGGAGGGCGACGCGACCTGAAGGCGCTCGCGCCCGGCGTCCGCGCCCGTCGTCGGCGAGCCGCTCGCGCGCGGACGACGACATGTCCGTACGCGCATCACCGACCGCGCCGACGGTTTGGCGTGGCCGCGCCGCGCGCGGTAGGTTCGCGTCGCATGCCCGACCACGAGTATCGCCACCGCCTGACCGCCGCCGAGGATGACCTCGACGAGCTCGCGCACGTCAACAACGTCGTCTACCTGCGCTGGGTTCAGGACGCGGCGCTCGCCCACTCGCGCGCGGTCGGCTTCGAGATCTCGAAGTGGCGCGCGCTCGGTGCCGCGTTCGTGGTCCGCAAGCACGAGATCGAGTTTCTTCAGCCGACCTTCGCCGGCGACGAGCTCGAGCTCGTCACCTGGGTCGAGCGCTGGCGCGCCGCCTCGAGCCTCCGCGAGACCCGCGTCGTCCGCCTGCGCGACGAGGTGCTCGTCGCGCGCGCGACCACGCTCTGGGTGTTCACGTCCCTCGAGACAGGCGGACCGGCGCGCATCCCAGCGTCCGTGCGCGAGTCGTTCACGCGCCCGCGCGGCGACGCGCGCGAGCGCGCCGCCGCCGTCAGCCCGCCGCGTTGACGATCGCGATCGCGTCGAGATCGAAGCCGCCCGACGCCCCGCAGAAAGGCGTGTCCTCGTCGTACTCGAGCGCGACGTCGTCGAGCCGTACGTAGCGCGCCGCGGCGACGCCGATCGTCGCCAGGTCGAACGCGTCGCCGCCGGCCTCCGCGGGATCGGTCGGGTCGAGCCCGTTCATCGAGTTGGCCTCGACCGGCATGATCCCGGCGCAGCCGGTCGCCGGCCAGTCACCCTGCCCGTCGAGCGCGCAGGGGAAGGCGTGCCAGTCCTGACCGTCGAGGCTGACCGAGACGATCGCCGGCTCGCTGAAGGTGCCGTTCATGGGGTCGCCGAACGCGTTCTCGAACACGATGAAGTCGGGCCCGGGCCCGTCGACGATGATCGGGTCGTCGAAGAACACGGTCACGCTCCCGCCGCAGCCGAGCGACGCGACGTCGAGGCTGCCGCCGCCCTGCCCCATGCCCTCGGGCGGCCCGAACACGACGTCGGGGAGCAGCTCGTGCCCGAAGCTGGCCTCTGGGGCTGGTTCGAACTGCTCGACGCAGTCGATGAACGGATCGCTCGGGCCGCCGCCCGACGGCGCGCACACGCCCCAGTCGATCCCGGTCGTGCCGCCGCTGGTCTCGGTCGCCGCGCCCGTCTCGTCCGTCTCGCCGCCGCTCGTGGAGCCGGTCGTCGTCGCCGCGTCGCTCGAGCCCGTCGCCGCCGCGCCGCCGGTCGTCGTGGTGCCCGCGCTCGCGCCCTCGGTGCCGCCGCCGTCGGGCCCGTGACCCGTGCTCGAGCTCGTCTGGTTGGCGCTCGTCGCGATCGCGGTCGTCTCCGACGTCGCGCCCGCGCTCGCGTCGTCGCTGTCGCTGTCGCCGGGGTCGTAGGGCACGATGCACGCGACGCCGTGCGCGACGGCGGCCGTCAGCGCGCCGGCGCGCGCGGCCCGGGAAGCGAGAGGGAGGAGCGCGCGAGTGCGTGGGTGTCTACGCATGTTCTCGTCCTGTGCAGGCTGGACGACGCCGAGAGTGACGTCGAGACGAGGGAGCACGCGGAGCGCGAGCGTCGCGAGGGCGAGCGCTGCCCCGGCCGCCCTCCCTCGAGGTCCCGGGTCGTGCGGGCCGCTGTCTCTCGGTCCCGCGCGATCGGCCGGTCTTCGGACTCGCGGGCCTCGGATCACGATGTCGTGATCTTCGAACCTGCTCACCGCTGCGGGGCAGTCCCGGGTTCACACCGGGTTCCCGCTCCCGCGGGGCTGACCCCGCGAGAGCCGCTTGTCGCGGCACCGATCGCGCGCGCACGATAGGGATCGCCGCGCGCCGGTGTCAAGCCCCCGGCGCGTCGAGCCCGAGCGTGTGGAAGTCGGCCTGCTCGTAGAGCTTGACCACGCCCAGCACCGCGTTGACGAGCACGGACTCGAACAGCCGCCCCTTGCTGTCGATGTAGCACAGGCAGTCCTTCAGGTCGTAGACCTCCGACTGCATCAGCGCGCGGACGATCTGCAGCACCAGCGCGAGCTCGTAGTGAAAGCGGTCCGCGGGGATGCCGAACTTCTTGGCGGCGAGCTGCAGCGAGGTGACGTTGCCCTCGAGCAGCTCGCGCTCGTAGGTGCCCATGTCGTTCGAGTAGCGCAGGATCGACGACACGATGTCGTAGGCGACGCGGATCTGCCGGTGGCGCCCCTCGAGCGTCGTGTCGCCGAGCACGATCAGCGCGGCGGTCAAGCCGACGGAGCTGCCGATCGACGCGCGCGCGTGCTCCATGTAGTTGTCGAGGTTAACCGCCGGGTCGCCGCGCAGGCGGTACTCCTGGACCATGCCGTGCAGCATGCGCTGCACCGACTCGAGGTAGATGGCCTCGAACGCGTCGTAGGCGGGGTACTCGCGCAGCGCGTTGGAGAGCGACCAGATGTAGTTGATGATGACGTCATCGGGCTGCTCGGCGATCAGCCCCTTGCACGCGTCCATCATCCGCTGCATGTAGGCCTCGAGCTCGACGACCGTGACGATCTGCGGGTCGAGGTCGAGGTCGACGTACTCGTCGATGATCCAGATGAAGAGCGTCAGCAGGAACATCAAGTAGACGCCGTCGTCGTCGACCTCGCCCGCCTCGACGCACTCCTTCATCATGTACTCGGCGACGAGCGCGACCGCGGGCACGCTCTTGAGCGGGCGCTCGCGATCGCGGACCGCCTGGTAGAACACCGGGTTCGGATCGTTCTCGAGCCGCTGCACGAGCTTCCCGGCCCGCCCGCTCAAGCGCGAGAGCTCGAGCACGGCGGCGACGCCGAAGAACTCGTGCAGATCCTGGCTCTTCATGAACGCGGCGCCCCGAACTCGGTGCGCAAAACACAATACGCAAAAACCGGCGCGCTCAGTTGGCGCGCGCGCGGGGCGAGCTCGAGCATCAGCCCATGAGCGTATTCAGCGACGGGAACGGATCATCTGCGGCAATTCCGGCGCTCGTGGCCCTGCGCGCGCGTTGAGCCGGGTGATCGTCGCTCGACGCACCACGAGCCCGCGAATCCACGATTTGCCCCAGCAGCGCAATCGCCGCTTTTTGTCCGATCGCTCGCCCGATCAGCAGCATCACGACGCGGGCGCGGCGGGCTCGTGATCGTCGTCCGGGCTGCGCTGGGCCGCCGCGGCGCCGGGCGTCGCGGGGGCTTCGGGCGCGGGCTCGACGATCGCGGGCGCGGGCGCGGGGCGATCGACCTCTCGCGCGAGCTCGCGGTCGCGGTCGCTCGCGCCGCAGCCTCCGCAGCGCGGCGCGACGTCCAGCGTGGACGCGAGCAGGAGGATCGAGACGGCGGCGACGTTCTTCATGCCGACATCATCGCGCGCTTCCGAGGCGCGCGCACCTGTCGCGAGCGCCACGCGGGCGCGCTGTGGAATTTCTACACAGCCGCGGGGCCGCAGGCGCTCACGACGGGACCGCGCGCACCGGTCGCGTCCGCGCGCGCAGCAGCTCGACGATCTCTCGACGCGAGCGCGGGCGCTCGCCGAGATCGACGAAGTGCCGCGCGAGCACGTTGTAGCGCTTGAGCATCAGCAGCACCCAGATCTGGAAGTAGTCGATGCCCTCGAACACGACCGCGCCCTCGGCGGCGTAGCGCGCCCGGTTGCTCAAGAAGTCGTCGGGCATCTCGGTCCAGTGGCGGTTGGCCTTGACGTGGTGCCCGACGTGGTAGCCGTCGTTAAAGCAGCGCCGGTTGTAGCGGGTGTTGATGCACACGATGCTGCTCTTGTAGTCGCTCGCCGGATCGATCGGGTCGATGAACGCGTGCTGCGACCAGTTGCCCGCCATCATCAAGAACCGCGTGGTCACCAGCGGCGCGACGAACACGACCAGCGTCGCCTCGAGGTTTACCTGCGAGAGCGCGACGGCGGCGAGCAGGAACGACAGCTCGCCGACGAGCATGCGGCGCAGCAGCGCGAGGCGCCCCCGCCGGTACTGGTACAGCGACAGCTCGAACATCGCGCCGAAGAAGAAGCGCAGGAAGTAGCGCAGGAAGTCGAAGAGGCTGTCCCGGCGAAACCGCATCGTCGAGCTGAGGTCGCCCGGCAGGTTGCCCTCGACGTGGTGCATGCCCATGTGATGCACGTAGTAGGTCTCGGGCGTCTCGCCGCACAGCGGCCCGAGCACCCAGACCATCCAGCGATCGAGCCAGCGGTGCTGCTTGTAGAAGCACGGCCGGTGCGAGGCGCAGTGGAGCATCAAGATGTAGCGATCGACGAACAGGAGGTAGAGCGCCGCCCAGTACCCGACCGCGAACAGCGGGCTGTAGGCGTCCCACGGGCTCAGGATCCCGGGCCAGTACAGCAGCAGCGCGCCCGGCAGCAGCGTCAGCGTCATCTGCACCATGAGGTGCGCGAACGGCAGGTCGCGCTCGTCCTTGATGAAGCGGAGCGCGAAGCGGTCGAAGCGGCCGTAGGGTCGGGATCGTCCGTTGTCGCGCGGGTCGGTCAGAACGATGTCACGGGCCACGGTGCAGTTCCTCCTCGCATCGCGAGCGCGCCCGCGACGGCGCGGATTGTACCCGTGACCCCTGTCGCGCGAAAACGCTGCGGGCCCGCGCCGCTGGAGCTTTCTCCCGCGCGGCCGGTTCACAGTGCGAGGGCTCACAAGCCGAGGACGTCGCCCAAGCGCGCGCCGCCGCGCGGGCCCCTCGGAACCTAGCCATTGAGACATCCAGCAGGGGGTGTGCGTCGTGCGTACGCGCGCGCCCGGCCGCCCGCCAGCCGCCCCGCGACCGCGCTCGCGCCCGCGCCCGGCGTGCGCGAGGCGAGCCCCCGCGCTGCGGTCTACGCTTGCGGCGATGTCCACACCGCCCACGCCCAGCGCGTCACCCCGCCTCTGGGAGTACACGCAGCGCACGCTGCCGGTGCCCCGCGGCCGCGTCGGGCAGTTCGCCTACGGGCTGGCGCTGCCGCTGCTGGGCCTCCGGGTGATCCTCCGCGACCGCGAGCTGCGCTCCGACGCGATCCTGCCGGTCGCGTGCCTGATCGCGTGGTGCTCGCTGTGGGCATGGTTCGGCACGCCCCCCGCAGACGCGGGCTGGTGGAGCGCGCTCGGCTTCTACGTCGGGCGCGGGTACGCGGCCCTGCTCGCGCTGGCGCCGATCCCCTCGTTCCTGTTCGCCCGTCACTACGCGCGGATGGCCGCGCGCGCGCGCACGGTCGAGGGCCTCGGCCCCCGCGACCCGTTCCCGCGCGGCTTCATCGCCGCCCAGAAGAAGGCGCTGTACAAGGTCCTGCTGATCTCCTTCGGGCTCGCGCCGCTCGTGCTGCTGGCGCGGCTGGTGCCGTGGGGCGTCGGCTCGCTGCTCGCGCTCTCGCTCGGCGCCGCGTGGACGCTGCACTGGATGGTCGTCACGGCGCTCGACGGCGGGCGCTCGCTCGCGCCCGGGGAGTCCGCGGCCGCGGCGGCCGCCCGCCAGGAGCAGCGCATGGCCTGGTTCGGGCGCATGTACCAGCTGCGCGGGCGCAGCACCGTCGACGACGCGCTCGCGCCGCTGCGCCTGTTCGGTCGCCTGCTCGCGCGCCTCGGGCACACCTGGACCGGCGAGCTCAACCTGCTCGAGAAGCACCCCTCGGTCACGAGCGGCTTCGGCCTGGGCATCGCGGCGATGCTCGCGGTACCTGGCCTCAACTTCCTGTTCCGCCCCGCGGTCATCTCGGCGTCAGCATGTCTTCGAGGACAGCTCGAGGCGGAGGTCGACGCCGCGCTGGCGGACGCCGGCGTCGACGCGCCCGCGCTCGCGGAGCCGGTCGTCGTCGACCACGCCGGCCCGCCCGCGCTCGCGGAGCCCGTAGTCGTCGACCACGCCGGCCCGCCCGCCCGCGGCGGCACCGTCCTCGCCGACACCTCCCCGCTCGCCGCCCGCGGCGGCACCGTCCTCGCCGACACCTCCCCGCTCGCGACGCCACACCTCGCCCGCACGGACGCGCGGGCGCAGCCGCCCAAGGAGGGCACCCATGACTCGAAGCACTGAGGGAACCATCACCGAGATCCCGGCCGCGCGCCTGCGCGCCGCCAACGACCGCCCCGTCCGCCCAGACGGCGACTACGTGCTCTACTGGATGATCTCGAGCCGGAGGACGCGCTACAGCTTCGCGCTCGAGCGCGCCGTCGCCCGCTGCGCCGAGCTCGACAAGCCGCTCTTGGTGCTCGAGGCGCTGCGCCACGGCTACCGCTGGGCCTGCGATCGCCACCACGACTTCGTCCTCGACGGCATGCTCGACAACCTCGTCGGGTTCGAGCGCGCCGGCGTGCGCTACTACCCCTTCGTCGAGGGCGCGGAGCACCCCGGCGCCGGCCTGCTCGCGGCCCTGGCCGAGCGCGCCTGCGTGGTCGTCACCGACGAGTTCCCGTGCTTCTTCCTCCCGCGCATGGTCGCCGCCGCCGCCCGCCGCGTCGACGTCCGGCTCGAGGTCGTCGACGGCAACGGCCTGCTGCCGCTGCGCGCTGCGGGGCGCGTGTTCACGACCGCCGCGTCGTTCCGCCGCCACCTGCAGAAGACGCTGCCCGAGCACCTCGCGCGCTTCCCCGCGGCCGAGCCGCTGCGCGCGCTCTCGACGGAGCGCCGCGCCGTGATCCCCCGCGCCGCGCTGCTGCGCTGGCCGCCGGTGACCCGCGCCGCGCTCGAGTCCGGGCGCGCGCGGCTGCTCGCGTCGCTGCCGATCGATCACGCGATCGCGCCCGCGCCGATCGCCGGCGGCGCCGCGCGAGCCGAGCGCGCGTGCGCGCGCTTCCTCGCCGAGCGGCTCACCCGCTACGGCGAGCAGCGCAACGAGCCGGGCGCCGACGTCGCCAGCGGGCTCTCGCCCTACCTGCACTTCGGGCACATCTCGACGCACGACGTCGTCGCGCGGCTGATCGCGCGCGAGCGCTGGGACCCCGGCGCGCTCGCGCCCAGGGCGAGCGGGAGTCGACATGGCTGGTGGGGCATGTCCTCGGAGGCGGAGTCGTTCCTCGACGAGCTCGTGACCTGGCGCGAGCTCGGCTACGTGTTCTGCGACCAGCGCCCCCGCGACTACGACCGCTACGCGTCGCTGCCGAGCTGGGCGCGCCAGACGCTCGAGGACCACGAGGGCGACGAGCGCCCTCACCTGTACACGCGCGCGCAGCTCGACGAGGCCCGGACGCACGACCCGCTGTGGAACGCCGCGCAGACGCAGCTGCGCGAGGAGGGGCGGGTTCACAACTACCTGCGCATGCTGTGGGGCAAGAAGATCCTCGAGTGGTCCCCGAGCCCGCAGCACGCCCTCGACGCGCTGATCGAGCTCAACAACCGCTACGCGCTCGACGGCCGCAACCCCAACTCGTACAGCGGGATCTTCTGGACGCTGGGCCGCTTCGATCGCGCGTGGGGGCCCGAGCGCCCGATCTTCGGCAAGGTCCGCTACATGAGCTCGGAGAACACGGCCCGCAAGCTCGACACCAAGCCCTACCTCGCGCGCTGGGGCTCACAGCGCGCGCTCCTGGCGTCCGCGCGCGCCGGTTAACCCTGCCACCAGCGGCGCACCGCCACGAGCCCGACCGCGATCAGGTCGGTCGTCAGCATCAGGTGCCCGCCGTGACGACCGCCGCCGCCGAGCCCGAGGTAGTCGTGACCAGCCTCGATCCCGAGCGCGCCCATCCACACCTCGAGCGCGACGCTCGTGCGCGCGCCCGCCGTGAAGCTCGGCCCGTAGCCGCCGAGCACGACCTGCGGTCGCAGCATCCCGCGCAGCAGGCGACCGCCGACGCCGACCCCGAGCCCGAGCGTGAACGCGTTGAGCGGGCCCGAGCTCACGCCGACGTGCGCGTAGCCGGCGAGCGGCTGCAGGAACACGATCGGCCGCCGCGGCACCGAGACCAGGTGCAGCTGGGCGCCGAGCTGCACCTGCGCGCCGAAGCCCGCGCCGAAGCCCACGTCCTCGCGGACGAAGCCCGCGCCCAGCCCGAGGCGCACGCTCGGCAGCACGAGGTCGAGGTGATAGCCGGCGTCGCGCCCAGGCTCGGCTGCGCGCGCGCGCGCGCGGGCCCGGCGAGCCCGAGCCCGAGCCTGAGCCCGAGCGCGGCGCGTCGCCACGCTCGCGTCGCTCGCCCGCGCCGGCGCAGGCCGACGCGCGCGCGGGTGACTTTGGGCCTATCGGCCATCGCGGCGCATGGTACCGCCGATCGCGACGGGCCGCAGGCCCCGCAGACGAGGCGCGCCCGCACGCGCTCAGCGGACGAATACGACGCCGTACGCGGGCTTCAGCGTCGTGTCCTGGGGCATGGGGTTGAACGCGGCCGCGTTGCCCGCGCTCGGCCCCTGGTCGTTGAACCCGGACGAGCCGGCCGTGCCGATGCCGAGGCGCGAGTCCGGCGTGAGGCAGTCGTTGTTCTCGTTGCCGATGATCCCGATCCGCGCGCGGTGGAATTGGTTGTCGTCGGTGCCGCGCGCGTTGAGCCCCTCGAGGTTGCAGTTCGGCTGCAGCGCGCTGCCGTTGATCAGGCTCAGCCACGTCGCGGGCCCGAACGAGGTCGGGATGTGGTCGCCCGGGGCGATCAGCGCGTGCAGCGAGTCGCCGGCGATCGGCAGCACGAGCAGCTGCGGGACGATCGGGTCCATGTTCGCGATCGGCTCCTCGAGCCCGATCATGATCTCGTCGAAGGGGACTGTGTGGTAGCTCGCCAGCTTGGTCTGGTTGTGGTCGAGGTCGTGATTCTGCGGGTTGAGCGTGTCCGTGTTCGTCCAGATCTCCTGGCCGTAGCGGAAGGTGGTCGCGGTGCCGTCGACCTTGAGCACCAGCGTCCAGCCGCCGCCCTCGGCCTTCATGTCGCAGTAGACCTTGAACGGGTGGATCCCGCCGAGCCCGTCGGGGTCGATGTCGTACTCGCCGCTCGGCAGCAAGTCGTCCTCCTCGAAGTAGTCCTTGCACGAGGTGTAGTCGACTGGCGGCGGCTCGCACTCGCCCATGTAGCAGGTGTTGCTGAGGCAGTCGTCCGGGTCGACGCAGGCTTTATCGAGCGCGCAGCCGCCGCAGTCGCCGCCACAGTCGACGTCGGTCTCGACGCCGCTGAGCAGCCCGTCGTCGCACGCGGGCGCCTGGCACAGCGTCGTGCAGGCGTCGGTGTTGTCGACGTTCTGGTCGTCGCAGTCCTCGACGCCATCCTGCACGAAGCCGTCGCCGCAGCTCGCGGGCGCGCAGGTGTCGAGGCAGGCGTCAGTGTTATCGGCGTCGCCGTCGTCGCACTGCTCCGGCTCCTGGATCACGCCGTCGCCGCAGCTCTCGAGCTTGCACTCGTGACAGCCGTCGCCCTGCGTCATGTTGCCGTCGTCGCAGGACTCCCCGGGCCCGACGAGGCCGTCGCCGCAGTACGCGTTCTGGCACATCGAGGTGCACAGGCCCTCGTCGCTGTTGGCCGGTCCGAGATCGCACTCCTCGCCGGGATCGACGGTCATGTCGCCGCAGAGCGGGCCCGGCTCGGTCGTCTCCGTCGTCATCGGGTCGGTGGTCAGCGTCGGGTCCGCGGTCGTGGTGGTCTCCCCGCTCGTCGTGTCGGTCGTGACGGGCCCCGACGAGGTCGGGCCCGCGCTGGTCGTCGTGGTCGTCGCGTCGCCCGACGACGACGAGGACTCACTCTCGTCGGAGTCCTCGCCGCCGCTGCCCTCGACGGGCTCCGGGAAGCAGCCGAGCGTCAGCGCGGCGAGGGCGACGAGCGCCGTGAGGGTCAGCGAGCGCGGCGGCGGGCCGAGTGCGGTGCGCATGTTCAAGTGCTCCAGCGACTAGTTTTAACGGACAGGAGCATTCTCGAACGATCTCGACCGCCTCGGCAAGGCCGGCGGCGCGACGAAATACATGTTTTTACCAACATGTCTGTGGGAACATGGTCTACAGTCGTGGCGCCGGCGCGCGCCCGCCTCAGCGGAGCGCGACCGGGAGCGTGCTCAGGCCGCGCAGCAGCGCCTGCGGGCGAAACCGCGGCGCGCCGGCGAGCCGCAGCCGCGGGAACCGCCGGACGAGCGCGCCGATCGCCGCGGCGTTTCGAGCGCGGCGCGAGCGCGGCCCTGAGGCAGTGGTGCACGCCGCGCCCGAAGGACAGGTGCGCGCGCGGCCGTCGATCGAGCCGCAGCGCGTCGGGCTCGTCGAACACCGCCGGGTCGCGGTTGGCCGCGCCGAGCACCGGGAACACGCGCTCGCTGGCCGGATCCGGCGCCCGCCGAGCCTCGAGCGGCGCCCGGGCGACGCGGCGGTCGAGCTGCACGGGCGAGTCGTAGCGCAGCAGCTCCTCCACCGCGTCCTCGACGCGCGCTCCGGGTGCGCGCGCAGCCACGCGAGCGCGCCTGGTCGCGCAGGAGCGCGAGCACCCTGTTGCCGATCAGGTTCGTGGTCGTCTGTTGCCCGCGACGAGCAGCAGGCGCAGCAGCGCGAGCAGCTCGTCCGCGCTGAGCCGATCCTGCTGCTCGTCGCGCGCCCGCAGCAGCGCGCTCAGCAGATCGCCCCGCTCGCGCCCCAGGCGACGCGCGATCGTCTCGGCGAAGTAGGCCCGCAGCGCGCGCTCGGCCGCGCGCCCGCGCCCGCGCACGGACTCCGACTTCATCGGCTCGAGCGTCCGCGCGAGCGCGTCAGACCACCGCCGAAACCGCGCGAGGTCCTCGCTCGGGATCCCGAGCAGCTCCGCGATGACCCGCACCGGCAGCGGCCGCGCGAGCGCGTCGAGCAGCTCCGTCTCGTCATGCCCGGCGAGCGCGTCGAGGTGCTCGGCGACGAGCGCCTCGACCCGCGGCCGCATCGCGCGGATCGCCGCCGGCGTGAACGCCCGCATCACGAGCCCGCGCAGGCGCGTGTGGTCGGGCGCGTCGAGCGTGAGCATGCTGCGGGTCTCGACGATCGCGTCTCGCGCCCGCAGGAGCGGGTCGTGGCGATCATCCGACGAGAGCCGCTCGTGGTCGCGCAGCGCTCGCTCGACGTCCTCGTGCCGCAGCAGCAGCCAGCCGCGCGCCAAGCCGCTGTAGTGCACGGGGTCGCGCGCGCGCAGCCACGCGTAGGTCGGGTACGGATCCTGGATCACGCGCGGCGCGAGCGGGTTGTAGGTGACGCCGGTGGAGATCCACTCGGCGCCGAGGCGGCTCGCGCCCAGCAGTCGCCGCGCGCTCGCCCGCACGCGCTGGAGCCCCGTGCCGGTCATCGAGGCGACGGTGACTGCGGAGCCCTCGACGGTCAAGCGCGAAGCTGCGAGCCCACGGACGCGCCCGGACGACGCGGACGCGGGGGCTTGTCACGCCCGCGCGCGGCGCTCACAATTGCCCTCCATGTCCGACCCGGACCTGCTCTCCCAGCTCGAACACGATCACGGCCCGCTCACCGAGTGGGTCGAGACCCTGCGCCAGCACATCAGCGACCTCCGCGGAGAGCCCTCCCCCGCGTCCGTGCGCGCGCTGCACCCGGCGTTCTCGGAGGCGGTGGAGGAGCTGCGCGACGACCTGCTCGAGCACTTCGGGCGCGAGGAGGAGTGCCTGTTCCCGTTCCTCTGCGACACGCTGCCCGAGCTGCGCGCGCGGATCGAGGCGCTCGAGGCCGGGCACGATCAGATCTGCGGCGCGCTGCTGCGGCTCGGCTACCTCGCCGACCGCGAGGTCGACGAGTTCATCGAGCAGCTCGACCAGGTCATCAACACCTTCGGGCGCTTCGACGACGCCTACATCCAGCACGCCGCCGACGAGCGCGACCTGCTGCACCGCGCCAACGCCGGCCTCAACCCCGCGCAGCGGGCCGCGCTGCGCGAGGCGGAGCGCGGCCTGCTGTAGCGGCGCGTCGGCGGCCCGGGCCTGCAGCGCAGCGCCGCGCCGCCGCCCATACAACATGTCTATTAGAGCATATTGAAGACCAGGCGGCGCGACGCGGGAGCACCCGGGAGCGCGCTACGGGTCGGTGCAGGTCGGGTTGACGATCACGGTGCCTGCGCCATGGTTCGCGAGGATGCTGGTCTCCTGGTAGATGACGTCGATGTTGACGCCGAACTCCGGCAGCGGCCCCAGGTTGATGTTCGGGAAGAAGTGGCACGCGAAGCCGTGCTGATCGAGCGCGGTGCCCAGCTGGAAATTCGTCGCGGTGCTCTGCGGGTTGCCCGTGCGCAGCTTACAGAAGATGTCGGCGTCCGCCTGATCGCAGTGATTCGGACCCGCCCAGGTGCAGGAGCCGTTGCAGTACAGCTGCGCAACGGTCGAGAAGTCGTACAGGCATGAGCCGTCCTGACAGCCGACGCCGACGTAGGGATCCGGCAGCGCGGTGTCGCAGTGCTCGACCGCGTCGACGATCCCGTTGCCGCACTGCAGCGCCTCGCACACCCCGTTCACGCACTGCTCGCCCATCTGGCAGGCCTGGTTGCACGCGCCGCAGTTCGCCGGATCCGACATCGGGTCGACGCACTGGTTGTTGCAGTACAGCTCGCCCATGTTGCAGATCGACTCGCACACCCCGTTGGCGCACTGCTCGTCGGCCGCGCACATGACCCCGCAGGCGCCGCAGTGCATCGGATCCGACTGCGGATCGATGCAGGTGTTGTCGCAGAACAGCTCGGCCGGCGCGCAGATCGACGCGCACGCGCCCGCCTCGCACATCTCGTCGGCCGCGCACATGACCCCGCAGCCGCCGCAGTTCATCGGGTCGAGCTGCGGATCGACGCACACGCCGTCGCAGTTGACGAAGCCGACCTCGCAGTCGAGCGAGCACGCCCCGTCGATGCACATCTCGCCGTCGGCGCAGGCGTTGTCGCAGGCGCCGCAATTCAGCGGATCCGAATTGAGGTCGACGCACGAGCCCGCGCACTCGTCGAGGCCGACGGCGCAGTCGAGCGCGCACGCCCCCGCCTCGCACACCTCGCCGTTCCCGCACGCGTTGTCACACGCGCCGCAGTGCAGCGGATCGCCCTGCGGGTCGACGCACTCCTCGCCGCACTCGATCATCGGCTCGTCGCAGCCCGGCCCGCTCGTCACGCTCATCGTCGTGCCCGTCGTCCCCGCGCTCGCCTCCGAGTCAGATCCCGACGGGCCCGCCGTGCTGTCGTCCGTGGTCGCGGACGCGGCGGTCGTGCCCGTCGCCATCATCGTCGTCGACATGCTCGTCGACGCGGTCGTGAAGCCCCCGGTCGTCTCTTGTCCGCTGTCGCCGCAGCCCGCGAGCGCGAGCCCGAGGCCGCCGGCCGCGAGCGCGCCCATCACCCGCGAAATTCCCATGGTACGCATATCCCACTCCTCGGCCGCGTCGCGCGCGGCCGCCCCGGATTATCGCACGCGCGCCCGCGCCGTGTTCGCGCGCGTTAGCAATATGACTTATTAAACATGCCTATATAAACATGTTCAATCGCTCACGCCGGCTGCGGCCGCAGCGTCCGCGCGTCGAGCAGCGCGTCGCGCGTGCCCGCGAGCGCGAGCACGTCGCCCTCGCGCAGCGGCCGGCGGGGGTCGACGTCGAGGACCCTGCGGTCTCGCGCCCACTCGAGCACGTTGACGCCCGCGCGCCCGCGCAGGTCGAGCTGGGCCAGCGACGCGCCCGCCCACTCGCGCCCGACGACCACGCGCTCGAGGATCACGCCGGCCCGCAGCCCCACCTCCTGATCGGGCCCCCAGACCCCGCCGGAGACCTGCACGACCTCCTCCTGCGCCCCGAGCACGCGATCGCTGTAGTGCGCGATCACGTCGGCGCGCCGCAGCACGCCGATCAGCGCGCCGCCGCGATCGATGACCGGGAGCACGTCGACGGGCGCGCGCCCGAACGCCAGCATCGCGCCCGCGAGCGTGTCCTCGGCGTACAGCAGCGTCAGGCGCTTGCGCGACATCAGCTGGCGCGCGGTCGCGTCGGCGGCGAGCTCGCCGCGCAGCAGCTCGCGCGCGAGCTGATCGCCGTCGATGTAGCCGATGACGCGCTCGTCGGGCGCGAGCACGTAGTGCGTGTGCTGCTCGCCGCGCAGGTGGGCGTCACGGACCTCGGCGAGCGGCGCGTCCGCGCCGAGCACCCGCGTCGGCGCGCACATCAGCTCGCGCACGCGCGCGCGCTTCATCGCGTCGACCTCGGCCTCCGCCTGCAGGATCACGCCGCGCAGCCCGAGCAGCTGGCGGTAGAGGTTGTCGGGCTGGAAGCGCCGCGCGACGAAGGACGAGATGATGCAGGTGAGCATCAACGCCGGCACGACGCTGTAGTCCTGCGTCAGCTCGAAGATCATCACGATCGGCGTCAGCGGGGCGTGCAGCAGCGCGCCGAGCACCGCGCCCATGCCGACGACCGCGTAGGCGCCCACGTAGGTGACGCCTGGCCCGAGGGCCACCTCGGCCGCCACGCCGACGACGGTGCCCATGCACGCGCCCACGTAGAGCGAGGGCATGAACACGCCGCCGAAGCCGCCGCTGCCGAAGGTCAGGCCCGAGGCGATGATCTTGAGGAAGATCAGCGCGAGCGCGGTCGCGACCGCGAGCTGCCCGTGGACCGCGAGATCGATGACGGGGCGCCCCGAGCCGAGCACCTGCGTGGTCGTCACCGCCGCGAGCACCCCGAGCGCGAGCCCGCCGAGCCCCGGGCGCAGCCAGGCCGGCGTCGGCGCGCGCGTGAACAGCTCCTGGCTCGTCGTGATGACCCGCGCCATCAGCGGCCCGAGCAGCCCGGCCGCGAGCGCGAGCGCGATGTAGAAGCCGAGCTCGGCGACGCTCCCACCTGTGTGAACGGGCAGGTCGAACTCGGCGCGCCGACCGAAGATCGCGTGCGACGTGAACGTGCCCGAGACCGCGGCGACGATCAGCGGGATGAACAGCGACATCGACGTCGCGCTGCCGGCCGCCGCGCGCCCGAAGATCAGCTCGATCGTGAAGATGACGCCGGCGAGCGGCGCGTTGAAGGCCGCCGCGAGGCCGGCCGCCGTGCCGGCGCCGACCATCGCCGCGTTGCGGCGCAAGCGGAGCCCGAAGAAGCGCGCGACGACGCTGCCCGCCGTCGCCCCGAGCGCCACGGTCGCGCCCTCGTGCCCGACCGCGCCGCCGCTGGCGATCGTCACGCCGGTGCCGACGCCCATCACCAGCCCGCCGCGCCCCTGGAGACGACCGCCGCGCTGATCGATGGCCTCGACGACGCCGGGCGGCCCCTCGACGATCTCGATCTTGAGCCAGCGCGTCGCCGCGTGGCGCAGGCCGCCGACGAGCAGCCCGCCGATGGTCGGCAGCGCGATGATCAGCCCGAGCTCGCGAAAGCCGTGGCCCTCGATCTCCGGGAAGATCGCGCGGGCCTGCTCGAGCCAGGTGAGCAGCAGCGCCGCCGCGCCGCCGCTGACGATCCCCACGACCGCGGCCATGATCAGCAGGAACACGTGGTCGTCGCGGATCACGAACGCGAGGCGACGACCGAGCATGAGCCCGAGCGCCTGCAGCCAGCGCTGCACCCGGCCGCTGGGCGGCAGCGGCTTGTGGTAGCCCGTCCCCGACAGGCTGAGCGTCGTGTAGGACGCGTCGACGTCGGCGCTCATCGACTCGTCGGCGCGCGATTCCGACAGCGCGCGCCGGGCCGCGGTCCGCGTCTCTTCGCGCACCCGCTGCTCGCGACGCGCGTCGGCTGACTCCGGCGTGTCAGCGAACTTGACCGTCGATGGCGACGGGTCCTCGGGCGCCTCCGCCCCGCTCTCGCCGTCTGGGCGCGTCATCGCGCCCCGCACTGTAGCCCGGGCTCGCGAGCCGGGTCGAGGGTCGACGCGCGCCACCACTCACGGGAGGGAGCTCGTCGACTCGACGCGACCGCCCGCGTCGCGCCGGGCTCACCGCGTCGCGTCGCCGACCAGGTACCGCGCGCTCACCTCGGAGTGCAGCGGGAACGCCAGCTCCCGCGGCGCTCGCAGGACGTCGAGCGCCGTGACCTCGGGCGTGCCGGCGAAGGCCGGGAGCGAGGGCAGCGCGCGAAACCCCGGCCCGGTCGGGGTGCAGAACAGCAGCAGCAGGCGCCCGTCCTCCGTGGTGTGGACCTCGTAGACGTCGAGCGCGCTCGGCGAGATCGTGATCCCGGTCTCCTCGCGCAGCTCCCGGGCCGCGCCGACGCGCCAGCTCTCCCCGGCCTCGAGGAACCCGCCGGGCAGCGCCCACCAGCCGAGGCGCGGCTCGATCGCCCGTCGCACGATGAGCACGCCGTCGGCGACCGGCACGAGCAGGACCGCGACCGGGATCGGGTTGCGATACGACCGCCGCAGGCAGCCCACGCAGTCCCGCGGCCAGCCGACCCCCGCCGGGAACGCGGCGCCACAGTAGCCGCAGTGGGCGTGCGGGTCGGCGGTCATGACCCGGGTGTATCACAGGCGGCCGGTGGTGAGGTCCGCGACGCCGCCGGATCGTCGCGAGAGGCTAGAGCGCCGAGTCGTCGTCATCGTCGTCGCCGTAGTCCGGCCACTGCGTCGACGCCTCGAGCCGCGCGCGCTCGGCCTCCTCGCGCGCCTCTCGCTCGCGCCGCGCTCGCGCCCGCGCCTCCTCCTCCCGCCGCTCGCGCTCCTCTTGCTCGGCGTGATCAGCGTCCGTCCAGCCGTAGTCATCCTCGGAGATCGTGCGAACCGGCGGGATCTCGGGCGCGGGCGCGCCCGCGGTCAGCACGATGTCGAAGCCGCTGCCGTGATGCGGCGTCGGCTCGTTGTAGGCGCAGGACGCCACGGTGCTGCGGCACGCGCCGACCGGGAGCGCGCGCAGACGGCCGGTGACCATGTCGTGCTCGTCGTCGCCCTCGGCGGTGAATTGCCCCGAGCCGGCGTGCACGACGAACACGGTGCGCCCGCGCGCCTGGTAGGCGCGGACGGAGCTGAACAGGAACGGGTTATCGGCGAGCGCGTCGCTAAACAGCCGCCGCGGGTACAGCGAGAACCCGCTGGTCGCGCTCTCATAGATCTCGTCTCGCGCGACCTCGGGCACGACCACGGGCATCGCGTCCCCGCGGGCCCCGCCGACGCGCGCGCTCACGGCCAGCTGCCCCGCGGCCGTCCGCGTCCAGCGAGCGTGCGCGCAGCGGCCCTCGTAGTCACAGAAGCGCGCGGTCGGGGGCGCGAAGCGAGTGAAGCCGTCGATCGTCATGGCCCGCGCCTGCGCCCGCGCGAGCGCGGGTCGAAGGCCCCCGATGAAGCTGCGGTCGGGGAACTCGACGCGCTCGCTCGTGATCACGCGCTCGACCTCGCCGAAGAAGCTCATCTCCACGAGCTCGGCGTCGCCGCCCCGCAGGATCGCGCCCTTCATGCTGCGGCTGAAGCGGCGGTGGCTGAACACGACCGCGATCAGGTGGTCGTCGGTCACGCCCAGCGGGAACACGCGGTACTGGTACGCGACGTAGCAGGCGCGGGCCGGCGCCGGCGCGCCGGCGTAGCTCGTCAGCCCCGCGACGAGCGCGACCGCCAGCGCCGAGGCGCGCGCGCGACGACGCGCGCGCGGAGAGGCGACCCGGACGAGGTCGCGGAGGGAGCGGAGGTCGCGGCGACGAGGCACGGGCCCTCGAGTATACGGCGCGGCGCCGCGAATGTTCTCAGCGGTCCTCGAGGACAGCAATTACTCACGGCTCGTCACGCGACGACCCACGCCGCGTGCACGCGCAGCGTCAACCACACGCCGCCGGCGAGCGCGACCAGCAGGCTGAGCGCCAGCTGCAGCGCCCGCGCCCGCGAGCCGAGCGCGCGCCCGAGCACGAGCACGAGCGCGAGCATCGGCGCCAGCGCCAGCAGCTGCCCGAGCTCGACGCCGAGGTTGAACAGCACGAGCGCTAGCTCGGCGCGCCCGGGCGGGAGCCCGATCGCCAGCAGCGCGCCGGCGAAGCCGAGGCCGTGCAGGAAGCCGAAGGGCAGCGTGATCCGCCAGCGCCGATCGGCGCGCGCGCGTTCGGGTCGTCGCAGATGCACGCAGTTCTCGACCCCGATGTAGACGATCGACAGCGCGATCGCGGGCTCGACCCAGGCCGGATCCGGCGCCCAGCGCCCGAGGGCGACGAGCGCGAGGCTCAGCGAGTGCCCGGCCGTGAACGCGGTGATCGCCAGCAGCAGCGGCCGCGCTCGCCACAGCGCGAGCACGAGGCCGAACAGGAACACCAAGTGGTCGACGCCGCCGAGGATGTGCTCGACGCCGATCGGGAGGTACGGGGAGACCCCGACGGCGGGCGTCGACGGCGGGCGCGAGTCGGCCGCGCGCGGCTCGCCGCGGGCGCGCGCTCCGGGGCGCTCGAGGCGGTGGCGCAGCGCCGCGCGGTGCGCCGCGAAGGCGCGCGTCTCACCCGTCTCCAAGACCACGTCGAAGACGTGCCGGTGACCCGCGTCGACGCGCTCGAGCAGGCCGACGAAGTCGAGCTCGAGCGGCTCCGCGCGCGCGCCGGGCGAGGCGGACGGGCAGCGGTAGCGCGCGAGCACCCGCAGCCCGTCGTCGCCGTCGAACTCGAGGGACTCGAGCGCGCCCTCGCAGCGCGCCTCGCCTCGCCGCAGCGCGACCCCGCCGACGACGCCGGCGGCGATCGCCGGGCCGGCGGCGAGCAGCTCGAGCTCCGAGAGCGCGCCGTCGCGGTCGCGGTCGAGCTCGCGGGCGAGCGCGCGCACGTCGGCGCGCGCGAGCGCGATGTCGGCGAGGACGACCCCGTCCGGCTCGACCGCGTAGGTCCCCCGGGACAGCCCCGCCTGATGCGCGCGCGCGGGCGCGCCGAGCAGCACGTGCAGCGCGCAGCTCACGAGCAGCGCGCAGCTCACGAGCAGCGAGAGCGGCGCGAGCCGCGAGAGCCGCGAGAGCCGTGAGAGCCGTGAGAGCGAGGAGACCTTCGATCGGCGCATGGTCGACGCGCGCGGGCGCGCGTCGACGCTAGCACACTCCCGCGCGGCCCCGCGCTACATGATCCCGCAGCCCATGACCTCGCTCGGCACGCAGCCCTCGCACACCCAGTGGAAGTTGTCGAGGAGCACGGTCGTGTCGAGGTCCGGGTCGCCCATGTCGAAGATCATGAAGTGGATCTCGAAGGTCTCGCCTGGGGTCGCCGAGCCCTCGGCGGTGAACCACTTGGTCGCGCCGCCGACGTGGTCGAAGCCCGTGCCCGCGAGCACCGGGTCGTTCGGGTTGTAGTCGAAGTTGTCCTGCAGCGCCGTCACCGTCAGCGGTTGGCCGTCGATGAAGGTCACGTTGCCGGTGTAGGTCTCGCTCGTCGACCAGGCCAGGAACACGTCGTTGAACTGCGAGTCGACGAAGTTCGGGTACTCCGCCGAGAAGTACGCGAAGTCGAACTCGTAGCCGGTCGCGTTGAGCGGATCGGGATCCTCGGGCACCGTCAGCGAGCCGCCGAAGTGCAGCACGTCGTGCGCGATCTCGTTGCCGATGATCCACTGGGCCTGGAGCGTGTCGGAGCAGTCGTTGACGCCGTCGCAGTCCTGGAACGGGGTGCCGCCCTGACCGTTGTTGCTGCCGTCGACCGGGCTGACCGGCGCCGGGAGCATGCCGACGTCGTTGGGGTTGTCGTTGTCGAGGCCCGGCGACGCGTCGTCGATGCCGTTGACGAGCAGGCCGGTCTGCATGAACGGATCGCGGAGGTCGCCGGTGCTGATGACGAGGAACTTCTCGCCCTCCTGCGGGCCCCAGAACGGCAGCGCCGGGTCGTCCGGATCCTTGGCGAGGCCGAAGCCCGTGACGACGCGCCAGGAGTCCGAGTCGGGCGCGTCCTGGATGTCGACGATCGGCGTCAGCGTGACCGCGTAGTCGTCCCCGTCGCAGTTAAAGCCCAGCGCCTTGAGCGGGTCGTTGTCGTCGCCGTCGCAGCTGACCTTCTCGTCGACGAACTCGCAGTACGGCTCGTCGCCCGTGGTGCCCGTCGTCGGATCGCCCGTCGACGTGCCGTCGGTCGTCGTCGGCTCGCCCGTCGTCGTCGTCGTCGGGTTCTCGGTCGTGTTGTCCGTGGTCGACGGGTCCTCGGTGGTCGGCTCGATGGTCGACTCCGTCGTCGACGGGCCGACGCCCGTCTCGGTCTCGCCCGCGGTCGTGCCGGTCTCGCCCATGGTCCCGCCGGTGCTGCCCGTGGCGCCCATCGTCGTCGTGACCGACGTGGGCCCGACCGACGGATCGGGATCCTCGGTCGTCTCCTCGCCGGTCGTGTCGCCGGTCGTGCCGGAGGTCGACGTCCCGTCGTCGCCGCAGCCGTATGAGAGCAACAGCCCCGCGCACAGCACCCATCCCCAGCTCACTCGCTCGCTCATGTCGACCCCCGCGTGTTGTCACGACGCGACCGCTCGTCTCCCCGCCGAGATACTCCCGGCGCCGGGCGAGGCGCGCCGCGCAGCGATGATTCAAACATGTCTTTTTGGACATATCAATCAGAAGCGCGACCCGGCCCGCGAGCACGCGCCGCGCGGCGTGGGCGTCGCACCTACCTCGCGCGAGGCGAGCGCTCGATTCGAACGCGACGCGCCCGCGCGCGGCGCTGCGAGGCGCGCCCGCCAGTCCGCGCCCGCCTGTCCGCGCCCGCCTGTCTGCGCCCGCCTGTCCGCGCCCGCGCCCACTTAAAAAATGCGCGCGCCCGCGTCGACGAGACGCGGGCGCGCGCTTTGGCGAGGCGGCGCTCAGCTCGCGATCGCCGCGCCGATCAGCCGGACCAGCAGCGCGTTGAGCAGCTCGACCTCGTACTCGCCGATCGTCGGCTCGATGTGCTCCCCGCCGATGCCGCTGTCGCTGGTCAGGAACACGTAGGTGCCGCCCGTGGCGATGTCGATGAAGCGCGTGAGGAACTCGGTCTCCTTGTCGACCCCGCTCGCGCCGATCGGGATCACGCGGATCCCCTGGCGCGCGGCCTCCTCGGTCGCGGTGTGCAGGTCGGCGACGATGTCCTCGTGGTGATGCGGCGGCGCGTCGAGCACGAGGAACATCAGGCGCGCGCGCGCCGAGTCGCTCCACTCGTGGTTGAACATCGCGTCCTCGAGCGCCCAGTGCACGCCCTCGGGGTAGTCGCCGCCGCCGTCGGCGGTCTGGTCCGCGAGCTGCGCCAGCGCCTGGTCGATGTCGGTCGTGAACGGGAACGAGCGCACGAGGTACTCGTCGCCGGCGTCGCGGTAGAAGTTCACGCTGAGGCGGATGTCGACCTGCTCGCCCGCGTTCGCCTTGACGTTCGTGATCACGTCGGCGAGCTCGCTCTGCAGGTACTTGAGCTCGTCGAGCATCGAGCCGGTCGTGTCGATCATGAACATCAGGTCCAGCGCGGCCGGCGGCTGCGCGCCGCCCTCGAGATCGATCACCTGCGGGTCGCCGGCGAAGGGCACCGCGTCCGCGCTCGCCTGGGCGCCGCCGGAGCTGACCTCGACCTGGAGCCCGTCGCCGACCGCCTCGCCGAACAGGCCGGCGAACAGCTCGGCGCGGCCGAGGTTGTCGGTCCGCGCCTCCCACACGATCGCCTGGCTGTTGTCGACGAGGCGCACCTCGGCGTCGGCCAGCGGCACCTCGCCGTCGGTCACGACCACGGCGTAGCGCTCGGTCGTGAAGTAGCCCCAGCGCTCCTCGTACTCGGTCCACGAGAGGACCTCGAGGATGTTGGTCCAGAAGTCCCAGTGATCGAGGTCGCGCCACTCGCCTGCGGTCAGCTGCCCGGGCTCGATCGGCTCGCCGCCCGAGGTCTCACCGTCGCTCGGGTCCGCGCCGCTGTCGTCGCCGCCGTCGGTCCCGCTCAACCCGCCGTCACCGCTGCCGTCCGAGGCGCTGCCGCCACCGGTCGTCCCCCCGCCCGAGGACTCGCCGTAGCTCGCCGAGTCGCCCTCGTAGCCGCTGCCCGCCCCGGTTTCGCTGCCGCCGTAGTCGCCCCCGCTGTCACCGCAGCCAGACGCGAGGCCGAGGACGCCCACGAGCGCGCAGGCGAAGGAAGTGGAAACCAAGCGGGGACAGGTGGCGAAGTCCATGGTGGGGGCGCTCTCTCGTCGATAAAAGATGGGAGGTGATGAGGACGCCCGCGCGCGGACGACCGCGCCGCGCGATGCATTCGGCGCGGCGGCCCCAGTGGTTATCAAGATTTGTACCAACCCGTGCGCGGCGGGAATTCGGGGCGTACTCACCGAGTCGCTCGCGCGGCGCCAGCGTGGTCACGACACCGCTGACGAGACCACGACACGACGATCATGGTCCCGCCCGGGGCGGCCGGCGGCTACTGGTTTCGACGCGCGCCACCGGGGAAGCTTCAGCGCGCGTTGACGACGAGCGGCGCGGCGCCGCCGCGTCGCCGGCGACCGCGAGACAGCTCGCGCGCCCGCGTCGAGCTCGCTACCGTGTTCGCGTGCGCGACTCGGTGACCTGCACGATCTCGGGCGTGGACCCCCGCGGCCGCGGGCGCCTCGAGCTCGACGGGCACCTCGTCCACGTCGCGCGCGCGCTCCCGGGCGACGTCGTGCGCGTGCGCGCGCGCCCGCGGCGTGACGACGACCCCGAGACGCTCGCCACGCTCGAGCGCGCGGGCGAGAGCCCGGCGCGGCGGTCCCCTGGCTGCGAGGCCTTCCCGCGCTGCGGCGGGTGCCTGTGGCAGGACGTCGAGCCGGCGGCGCAGCGGCGCTGGAAGTCGGCGATGGTACGAAGGGTCCTGTCTGAGCGGGCAGGCTACACGCTGCCCGAGGACCCGCCGATCACCGCGTCGCCCGACGCGGGTCACCGGACGCGCGTGCTGCTGCGCGTGCACGTCGCGGGCGGCCGGCTGCGCGCGGGCTTGTTCGCGCGCGGCGGCCGTGAGCTCGTCGCGCTGCGCCGCTGCGAGGCGGCCGCGCCGGCGATCAACGCGGCGCTCGCCGAGCTGCACGCGCTCGACGTCCGCGGGCTCCCGGATCATCGCGTGCGCCTCGCGCTCGCGACCGCGCCCGCGCCCGGGTCCGGGCAGCGCGAACACGTGCGGGCGCTGGTCACCCCGGCGACCAAGCCCGCCGCGCCCGCGCTCGCGCTCGCCGAGCGGATGCGTCGCGCGGGCCTGTTCGCGACCGTCGACACGCGGGCCGCCGACGCGACGCCGCAGCCCTGCGACGCCCAGGACGGCGCGACGTTCTTCGCGGCCCCGGGGATGTTTGAGCAGACGAACCGCGCGGCCAACCGAGCGCTGCGCGCGGCCGTGCGTCGCCGCGTCGACGCGCTCGCGCCGGCGCGCGTGCTCGACCTGCACTGCGGCAACGGCAACCTCTCGCTGCTGCTGCACGGCGCGCGCGGGCGCGCCGTCGACGGCGTCGACACCAGCCCGCAGGCGATCGCGGCCGCGCGGCTCGGGCTCGCGTCGATCGGCGCGCCGGCCGAGCGCTACCAGCTCCGGTCGGCCGCGCGGGCGCGCTCGCCGAGCTGCGCGCGGAGCCGGCCCGCGCCCTGGAGCCCGTGCTGCTCGACCCGCCGCGCGCGCGGGCCCGAGCCCGATCGCCACGCCGGGGAGTCCGCGCTCGCCCGGCTCGCCGCGCTGCGACCTCGCCACGCGCTCTACGTGAGCTGCGACCCGCAGTCGCTCGCCGACGACCTCGCGCGCCTGCGGCGAGCCGCGGGCTACGAGCTCGCGGGGCTCGAGCTCTTCGATCTGTTCCCGCACACGCCGCACGTCGAGACGCTGGCCTGGCTGCGCGCGCCCGGGGCCCCGGGCGCGCGTTGACGTGCTCGTCGCGCGGCGCAACGATGGCGGCGTGCGCATCCTGAGCTTCAGCGGCCGCCCGCGCGAGATCGGCCGCGCCTTCGGCGAGCAGTGTCGCGAGGAGATCGCGGCGCTCTACGAGCTGCGCCTCGCCAACGCGATCGCGCACGCGCGCGCGCACGCCGGGCGCGCGCTCACCGAACAACATGTCCTCGAGGTCACGCGCGCGTGCCTCGAGCCGACCCGCGCCCACGACCCCGCGGGCTTCGATGAGCTGACGGGCGTCGCCGAGGGCGCGGGGCGCTCGCTCGCGCAGATCCTGACGCTCAACGGGCTCACGGACATCCGCGACGTCGTGACCTGGTCGCCGGCGCCGGATCAGGAGGGCTGCACCGCCTTCGTCGCGCGCGGCGACGTGACGCGCGACGGCCACACGCTGTGCGGGCAGACCTGGGACCTGCAGACCGACAACATGCCGTACGTGCTCGCGGTGCACCGGCGCCCGCGCGGCGGGCTGGCGACCTGGAGCTTCACGACGGTCGGCTGCCTCTCGCTCATCGGGCTCAACGAGGCCGGGATCGCGGTCGGGACGACGAACCTGAAGACGCTCGACGCCCGGCCCGGGGTCCCCTACCTGAGCCTGATCCACCGGGCGCTCGCGTGTCGGCGCTACGAGGACGCGGTCGCGTCGATCTGCGCGGCGCCGCGAGCGGGCGCGCACTTCTACTACGTCGCGTGTCGCGACGAGCGCGCCTGCGTGATCGAGTGCAGCGCGACCCAGGCCGCGCGCGTGGAGCTCGAGCGCGGCGCCCGGGGCCAGACCAACCACTGCCGGATCCCCGCCAACGTCGCGGCGCAGGCGAGCGCCCCCTCGAGCTCGTCGCGCGCCCGGCTCGCGCGCATCGAGGCGCTGCTGGCCGGCGCGCGCGGGCGGCTCGACCTCGCGGCCGCGAAGGGCTTCCTCGCCGATCGAGCCAACGGCGAGGACGCGATCCTGCGCGAGGACTACGACGATACGAGCACCAACGGCGCGGTCGTGATGGTCCCGGGCCGCGGCGAGCTGTGGGCCTGCGGCGGCTCGCCCGAGACCGGCGCGTGGGTCGAGCTCGTGCGCGCGAGCCCGGCTCCAGGATGATATGTCCTGAGCACCAGCTCACGGCCTGCGGGCCGCGCTTGACAGACGGTCGCCTGATCGGCTTCGATGCCCGGGTGAGCAGCTCCCACGATCGTCCGCGCCCCGACGCTCCCCGGCTCTCGCCGCCCCCGAACGCGCCCGCGATGGTGCGCGTCGCCGTGCTCGCGGCCGCGACCGGCCTCGCCTCGGCCGCCGGCTGCGGCGACAGCGGGGGCACGAGCGACAGCGGGACCAACAGCTCGAGCGGCGCCTCGGCCGAGACCGCGCCGATGCCCGATCCGTCGTCGACCCAGGGCACGACCGCGGGGACCGGCGGCGGCACGACGACCGCCAGCTCGAACACCAGCGGCGAGCCGCCGATGCCGGACCCGACCACCGACATCCCGCCGATGCCGGGGCCGACCACCGGCCTGCCGCCGATGCCGAACCCCACCGCGACGGAGACGAGCAGCGGGGGCGACACGACGACGAGCGACTCGACGGGCACGACGACCGAGGACGGCGGCACCACCGTGATCCCGCCGATGCCCGCGCCGACCTCCGGCCCCTGAGGAGCGCGTGGTCGGGGAGGAGTCGCGCTCGGCCGACGCAGACGCGCCGCTTACGCTGTCGCGGGCGTGGCGGGTGTGGGCGGCCGAGAACCTGCTGCGCGGCGTGTCGCGGGCCGAGCTGCTCGCGGGGCTGATGGCCCAGGACGTCCCGCGCGCCGAGGCAGAGGCGCGGCTCGACGAGCTGACGCGCTCGCCGGCCTTCGCGGCCGCGACCGCGCTCGCGCGCCGCGTCCAGCAGCTCGAGCTGGTCCTCGAGCTGCAGTCTCGCCTGGCCGAGGAGTCACCGGACGGCGACGCGGTCGAGCGCCGGCGCGACGCGGTCGCGCCGGACGAGTTCTACCGCCGCTACTACGCCGGCAACACGCCGGTGGTGCTGGGGCGCTTCGCGGATGGCTGGCCCGCGCTGACGCGCTGGCGACCGGAGTACTTTAAAGACAGGTTCGGAGACGTCGAGATCGAGGTCGCGAGCGGGCGCGCCGGCGCGCCCGATCCGGACATCAACTTCCAGCGCCACCGCGAGACCGTGACGATGGCCGCGTACGTCGACCGCGTGCTCGCGCTCGGCGCGTCCAACGACCTGTACGCGATCGCCAACAACCGCAACACCGCGCGCGCCGGCCTGCAGCCGCTGTGGGAGGACATCGCGCCGCCGCCGGGCTACCTCGACGCGGCGCGCCTGCCCGGCGCGTCGGCGCTGTGGTTCGGGCCGGCGGGGACGATCACGCCGCTGCACCACGACACCTCGAACATCCTGTTCGTGCAGATCCTCGGGCGCAAGCGGATCTACCTGGGCCCGCCGCGCTCGCGCGCGCTGCTGGCGACGGCGCGCGGGGTCTACAACCACGCGGACTGCGAGCGCCTCGACGCGGGCGCGCGGCGCGACGCGGGCGTGCGCGAGCTGGTGCTCGCGCCCGGCGAGACGCTCTTCATCCCGGTCGGCTGGTGGCACCAGGTCCGCGCGCTCGAGCTGAGCGTGAGCCTGGGGCTCAACAACCTGCGGCGCCCGAACACCTACGACTGGTACAAGCCGGGCGCGCTCGCGGGCTGACCCGCGGCTGCGCGTGACGTCAGCGCGTGACGTCGACGTCGAACACGCCGAAGTCCGAGGTCGCGGTGCCGAAGATCCGCGTCGTCCCCGGCGCGCGCTGGATGATCCCGCCGGCGTCCTCCGTCATCCCGACGATCTCGAGGTTGAGCTCGACCGGGCCCACGAGGTCGCCGTCCATGGTGAAGGTGCCGACGAAGGTGCCGGTGAGCTCGGCGTTGGGCAGGCCCTTGAGGCTCATGTCGAGGTTGGCCGGGCCGCCGTTGTAGATGATGTTGTAGTCGTTCTCGACGACCACGTCGGAGTAGTCGGTGAGCTCGACGAGCAGGCGCATCTCCTTGTTGTTCGAGTTGCCCTGGTCGACCTGGCCGCCGACGACCATCGTCCCCTGCAGCGCGCCGCCCTCGGACTGGTCCGGGATGTTCGCGTTCGTGGCCGCGTTGAAGCCGTCAAAGCCGAGCTTGATCGCGCGATCGACCGCCTCGTCGAGCCCGAGGTAGGCGCGCTCGGCGTCGAGCTCGTTCGAGAGCCCGCCGCCGCCGCCGCAGCTGAGCGGGCCGAGCAGCGCGAGCATGCCCAGGGAGCCGATGAGCCAGGTTCGACGCGAGGAGCCGAGGAGCCGTTGCATCGCTCGAGTATGCTCGAGATCCGCGCGCGATATCGTGACGCCAACCACGGCGAGCCGCGCGCGCGCGCCAGGACGCTTCGCGTCGCCGTCACGAGCTGGCGTCGACGCGACAGGTGGCGCCGTAGTTCTGACAGCTCTTACGCACGCAGGCGCAGGTCAGCGTCTCGTCGCCGACGCGCGTCTCCCAGCCCTTCTGGAGACAGTCGCCCCCGCGGCAGCTCGTCCGGAACGACTCGCCGTCCGGCAGGCTCGTGGTCCAGCCGTGCTCGACGCAGCCGCGCTCGTCGCAGCGGGTCTCGGCGAGGCTGCCGTCGGGCAGCGACATGCGCCAGCCGGCGCGCAGGCAGTCGCCCGCGGCCGCGCAGGTCGTCGCCGCGATCTCGCCGCCGGGCAGGCGCGCCTCCCAGCCGTCGCGCAGGCAGCCCGCCTCGCCGCAGCGGACCTGAACGTCGCCGCCCGCGAGCGCGCCGCCGGTCCAGCCGCCGCGGACGCAATTGTCGACGTGACACACGCCCAGGCCGAGCACCGCAGCGATCGTGTACTGCCGACGTCGCTCCGTGAACACGCGCGCGCGCGCGACCCGGACGAGCTCGCCGTGCGTCGCGGGCTCGTGCGCCGCGAGGTGCTCCTGCAGCTCGCCGACGTCGAGCGAGGCGGCCATCCACTGCATGCGGCCGAAGTCGCCGCCGGCGGCGTCGTGACAGACGAGCAAGAAGTCGATGAGCTCGCGGTCGGGGACGTCGTCACGCATCGCGGCGCAGGCCTCGACGATCGTCGCGTCGACGGCCTCGCCGCGCTCTACCTCGAGCAGCTCGCGGAACACGAGCGGGTCGGGCTCGATCGTCAGCGCCGCGAGCAGCTCGGCCGCAGCCTCAGCCGGCTGCCCGCGCTGCTGGTACAGCGTCTTGGCGACGAAGTGCAGCGAGACGGCCTCCTCCGGGTGCGCGCGCGCGGCCTCGTGCAGGTAGAAGATGGCCTGGTCGGTCACGGCGCGATCAGGCGTCCTGCCCTCACGGACATCCGCGCGATGGACCCCGCGCGCGAGGTTGGCGTAGGCCGCCGCGAGCCGCGGGGTCACGCCCTCGTCGGCGATCTGGGCGCGAAGCCGCGCGAGCTTGGTCTCGACCGCGTCGCGGTAGCTCCGCTCGTTGTCCGAGGTCTCGGGCTGGGTCGCGCAGCCGCCGAGCGGCGCGCCGGCCAGCGCGGACGCGACGACGAGCAGGGCGGCGAGGCGCTTGTCGACAGTCACCGCGCGAGTATAGCGATCCGGCCGGCGAAGATCCGGCCGCGACGATCCGGCGGCGAGAACAGGGTCGACGAACATCCGACCGCGAACATCCGGCCCCAACCTCCGGCCCCGAACATCCGGCCGCGTCGCGCGACGAAGCTCCGGCGTGACGCGCGGGTCGTCGCGGCAGGGGCTAGAAGCTGAAGGTGTAGCGTCCGCTGGTCGGCTCCTGCGCCTGGGGGAAGCGCGTGCGCAGCACGACCGCCTCGAGGCAACGCCGCAGCGGCGGGCTCAGCAGCGGGTCCTCGACCGTCGCCTGCTCGACGTCGCCCGAGCGACGCACGGTGAAGCGCACCTCGAAGCGCGTGTTCGGCAGCCCGCCGTTCTGCTGCCCGCAGCGACGGACCTCGCGCGCGCGCCGACGCAGCACGCGATGCAGCGCGCGCTCGTCGAGCGTCGTCGGCAGCGCGCGGGCCCTGGGCTTCGCCTCGGGCGAGTCGTCGTCGGCCATCGGCTCGACCTCACCTCCGCCCTCGCTCTCCTCGTCTGCGGCCGCGTCGTCGGGCGCCGCCTCGGCGCCCGTGAGCGCGGCGTCGGGCGCCCGCGACGCGCCCGCGACCGCGGTCTCGCGCGACGCCGAGACGCTCGCTTCGGCGTCGCGCGGCGGGTCCATCATGACCTTTCGCCAGGCTCCACCGCGCCCGCGCCCGCGGCCCCGTCGAGCGCCCGCGGACCACCACGAAGCCGAGCCCGAGCACCAGGACCGCCCCGAGCGCGCCGAGCAGCGCGGGGCGCCGGGGCGCGACCGCGGCCGCGACCGCGACCGGGTCCGCGGGCGCCTCCGGGATCGCGCGCAGCGCCGCGAGCAGCTCGTGGACATCGGCGTAGCGATCATCCGGCTGCTTCTCGAGACACCGCAGGATCAGCCGCTCGACGTCATCGGGGATGTCGGCGTCGGGCGCGACGGCGCGGGGCGGCGGCGGCGGCTCGCTGAGGTGCTGCGAGACCACCGCCATGAAGGTAGGCGCCGAGAACGGCACGCGCCCGGTGAGGAGCTCGTAGAGCACCAGGCCGACGGCGTAGATGTCGGCGCGGCCGTCGACGGCGCCCGCGCGCGCCTGCTCGGGCGCGATGTAGGCGGCGGTCCCGACCAGCTCGCCGCCGGCCGCCAGCTCGAGTGCACGCTCGAGGCGTCGGCCCGCGTGAGCTTGGCGATCCCGAAGTCGAGCACCTTGACGCGCGGACGCCTCGGCGTCGACGACCGGCCCGGCGGCGTCACGAGGAAGATGTTGTGCGGCTTGATGTCGCGGTGGACGAGCCCGCGCTCGTGCATGGCCGCGAGCGCGTCGCACAGCTGCAGCGCGAGCGCCCGCGCCTCGGCCCAGGGCAGCCGCCGCTCGCGGGCGAGGCACGCGGCGAGGTCCTCGCCCTCGAGGTACTCCATGGCCAGAAACACCTGGTCGTCGTAGCTGCCGACCTCGTGGATCGTGACGACGTTGGGGTGCGAGAGCCGGGCCATCGCCCGGGCCTCCCGCAGCAGGCGCGCGCGCGCCTGGTCCCCCTGGTCCCCCTGATCCCCCTGGTCCGAGCGCAGCAGCTTGATCGCGACCTTGCGGTCGAGCTCCTCGTCGCGCGCCGCGTACACGACCCCCATGCCGCCCGAACCGAGCTGCTCGGTGACGGTGAAGCGGCCGATCCGGACGGGCGCGGAGAGGTCACCGAACAGGCTCGACTTGATCATCTCCTTGAGCCGCCGGTCCTCGGGGCTCGCCATCACGTCGAGCGTGCCGAGCCCCGCTCGCGGCGCGCGCCCGCGCTCCGTGAGCGTCTCTTGGGACATGCTTGAAGCGTCATGGTTCTGCGCGCGGATCGTCTGCGCCCAGGCGGTCGCGGACTCGGAGACCGCGCCGGCGTCCACGCCGGTCGCCGGCTCGCGAGTGCTGGAGTCGCCGCGACGCATTCGAGCGCTCAGGATCGCGGATCTCACCGGAGTGTTCAACGCGCGACGGCGCCACCCGGTGCCCGCCGCAGCGCCCACGAGCGGCCCGCGCGAAGAGAGTCCACCCCAGGGGGATGCGACGAGCGGCGCGGCGCCGCCGCGTCGCGGGCGACTGCGGGATACCCGGCCGGTACGTCGCGCGCGCGTGCAGACGAACGAGCGCGCGCAGGATCGCGACCACGGCGTCTCAGAATCGCCATCGCAGCCGCACGCCCGCGCCCGCGCGCCCGAACGTGGGCGCGATCGCGAGCTCGCGGCGACGCTCGTTCGCGCCGCTCGCGAGCTCGCGCCGGCGCTCGTACGCGCCGGCCCCGAGCAGGGAGACGCCCGTCACGAGCAGCACGCCCCGGCGACGCCGCCGACCCAGGCGGCCGTGTTGGCGCGCAGCCCTTCCTCCTGCAGCTCATCGACGCGGGCGTGGTCGTGGTCTGGCTGGGTCATGAGCGCCTGGATGTCGCGGTCTCGCTGGGCGCCGATGGCCATGCCCGACGTCATGATGATGAGCGCCGCGACGCCGTAGCCGGTCACGAACCCGCCCGCGATGAACAGGCGCGAGGCGGTCGGCTAAAGGGCACCGATCGCGCGTCGGCGGCGCGGCGGCGACGGGCGCGGCAGGGGTCGGCGCGGGCGCGACGGTCGACGCGCCCGCGCGCGCCTCCTCGGCGGCGCGCTCCTCGACCTCCTCGGCGGCGGCCGCCGCCTGGAGCTTGGCCTCGATGATCGCGCGCTGGCGCTGGATGTCGCTGCGGCTCGCGCGGTCGTCGTCGGCGAGCTGCAGCTCGTAGGCGGCCAACCAGCGCAGCGCCTCGCTCAACGCGGCGGCGTCGCCGGTCTGATCGTGGAGCTGATGGCAGGCGCTGGCCAGCGCGTACAGCAGCGTCCCGCGGTACTTGGCGTACTCGGGCGCGTCGGGGCTGATGGCGAGGGCGTGCTTGAGCAGCGCGATCTCGCCGACGTAGTCGCCGCGGCGCTGGCGGTCGCGAGCCTGCTCGTAGAGCTTGATCGCGGTCTGCATGTCGGCGGCCGGATCACCCGCGGCCGCGGCCGGATCACCCGAGCCGACCGCAGCCGCGGCGGGCTCCTCCGCGGGCGAGGCGGCCGTTCGCCCCTCGGCTGCCGGCGCGAGCGAGGCGAGCGCGGCGAGCGAGGTCAGCGCGAGCCAGCGCGGCGCCGTCATTCGACCTGGCCGAAGCAACATGCACAGCGCCCGCCGTCTGATCGTGCTCGTCACGCGCTCGCGCCCCAAAGCGATGGTAGACCGCGGGCGCCGACCGCTTCAACGCCGTCACGCGCGGACCATCGCCTGCAGCTGCCGCCGCGCCCGCGTCAAGCGGTCGCCGACCGTCGAGATGGGGCGATCGACGACCTCGGCGATCTCGCGCAGGTTCAAGCCCTCGTGGTGGTAGAGCACGAAGATCTCGCGCAGCTTCGGCGTCAGCTGGTGCAGCATGCGCTGCGCCTCGTCATGGACCTCGGCGGGGCTGCCCGTGTGCTGATGCGCGCGGCTCTGGTGAAACCAGTGAAACGCGCGCTTGAGCCGGTTCTGCCGGAACTGATGCCGCATCGAGTTGCGCGCCGTGTTGGCCGTGATGCGATACAGCCAGGTCTTGACCGAGGACTCCCCCTTGAAGCGCGCCAACCCGGCGAACGCGCGCGCGAACACGGTCTGCAGCGCGTCGTCGACGTCGGCCTCGCTCGCCAGCAGACGGAACAGGTGCCCGCGGACCTGCCGGTGATAGCGCTGGTAGAAGACGCGCTGTGCCCGGCGATCGCCGGTTCGGATCCGCTCCAGGAGCGCGCGCTCCTCGGCGCGCAGATCCGGCCCGGCGCCAGCGAGCGCGCGCGCGCCCGCGTTCGCGGTGGGGAGTGCGGGGGTGTCGGCGAGTTGCACCAGCATCACGGTCGGTCCGGGGGTCGCGGCCCACGGTGACAGTACCGGCCACCCCCTCGAGCAATTGCGATGGGCGAAGAATTGTTGATTGTTTTTTCCGCCGTTTTCGCGCCTGGAGCGCGACCACGGCGATGGGCCGGCCCTGGGGCCGCGTGGGCCGCGAAGGGTTCGGGCCGGCCCGACGGAGCGCGCGACCCGGCGGCGAAATTTCCCGGCGACGTGATCGGTTTCTCGCGACTTCGCGCGTCGCGCGGAAGCGCTCGTCCGCTCGCGCCGCAGCGAATCAGAACACCTGCACGTCGCCGTTCCCGCCGAGTTGCTGCTTGTAGTAGTCGAGCGGCGTCGTCTGCTCGCCGATGTCGTCGTCGTTGCCGTAGCCCAGGCGCCCCTGGTCGCCGCGGCCCCAGCAGCGCACGCGCCCGCCGTGGGTCAGCAGGGTGCAGTTGTGCTCGCGCGCGGTCGCGATGTCGTTGACGCGGTCGCCGACGCTGACGCTGACCTCGAAGTCGTCGCTGCCCTGCTCCAGGTAGAAGTCGAGCGGCGTCTCGTCGTCGCCTACGTTGTCGACCGCCGCGCTGCCGTAGCCGAGCTGCCCGAGGTCGTCGCGCCCCCAGCAGCGCACGGTGTTGTCGGAGAGCACGACGCAGGTGTGGTGGGCGCCCGCCGAGATCCGCTCGACGCCGAGCCCCGAGATCGGCTGACGCAGCTGCACGTTGCCGAAGGTCAGCTGCGTGAGCGCGGCGTCGAGCGTCGCGTAGTACTCCGCGGGCGTCTCGTGCAGGCCGACGGTCGAGCCCACGACGTCGTTGGCGCCGTAGCCGAGCTGCCCGTGGTTGTTGTTCCCCCAGCAGCGCACCGCGTCGGGATCGAGCAGCGCGCACGTGTGGTACTCGCCGGCCGCGAGGTGCGAGACGCGGTAGGTCTCGTCGCCGGCGAGGTAGCCCACCGGGCCGATGTCGTGCGCCGCGTAGAACTCGCCGGGCGTCTCGTGCAGGCCGATGCTCGGGTCCGAGGGGTTGGCGTACATCGTGCTCAGGTCGCCGTAGCCGAGCTGCCCGTAGGTGTTGCGCCCCCAGCAGCGGATCTCGCCGGGCTCGTCGGGACCGACCTCGAGCTTGACGCAGGTGTGCCAGTCGCCGGCGACGACCTCGTCGACGACGCGCTCGGTGCCGAGGTCGACGGCGCCGCCGAGCTCGCCCTCGCCGTAGCCGAGCTGCCCGTACTGGTTGCTGCCCCAGCAGCGCACCTCTTGGTTCTCGAGCAGCGCGCAGGTGTGCGCGCGCCCGGCCGTCAGCTGCACGACGTTGGCGCCCTGGAGGATCGGGACCACGCCGCCGCCCTCGAGCCCGCTGTAGAACTCGTCCGGGGTCTCGTCGTCGCCGACCGGCTCCGTCTCGCCGTAGCCGAGGCGCCCGTCCTTCCCCCAGCAGCGCACCCCGCCGTCGAAGCCGAGCGCGCAGCTGTGCTGCTCGCCCGCGACGATCGCCTTGACGCCCGCGCCGAGCTCGACGTCGGCCTCGAGCCCGGGCGCGAACGCCTCGTAGGCGTCGGCGGGCGTGGTCTCCTGGCCGATGGTGGCGACGAGGGGGTAGCCGAGCTGCCCGAAGCTGTTGTCGCCCCAGCAGCGCACCCGCCCCGTGCCGTGCACGACGCAGGTGTGCTGCAGGCCGACGGCGACCGAGCTGATCAGGCGCGCGCCGGCGCAGTTGTTGGCGCACGCGTCGTCGTCATCCTCGTTGCCGTCGTCGCACTCCTCGTTCTCCTCGGGATCGAGGCTGACCCAGATGACCCCGTCGCCGCAGCGCGCCGCGGTGCAGGCGTTGAGGCAGGCGTCGTGCTCCTCGGCGTTGCCGTCGTCGCACTCCTCGCCCTGGGACACGAGCCCGTCGCCGCAGACCGCGAGGGTGCACGCGTTCGTGCAGCTGTTGTCGTCGGCCCCGTCGCCGTCGTCGCACTCCTCGCCCTGCCCGACCACGCCGTCGCCGCAGTACGCCAGGGTGCACGCGTTCGTGCACGCGTCGTGGTCGTCGTCGTTGCCGTCGTCGCACTGCTCCGGCAGCTGCGGGACGCCGTCGCCGCACACCGCCTCCTCGCTCGCGGTCGTCTCCTCGTCCGCCGTCGTCCCGCTGGTCTCGCTCTCGCTCTCGCTCTCCTGCCCGCCGCACACGCCGTCCTGGCACAGGAACATGGGCGCGCACTCGCGATCGGTGACGCACGGCTCGCCGAGCAGGTACGCGCCCGAGAAGCAGCTCGAGGCGAGCGCGACGAGGCCCGCGGACGCGACCAGGCGCCGCGTCGCTGCCTGTCTGCTGAGACATCGGCCGCGCATCCGGGATGCATTGTACCCGCTCGCCGCCGACGCGCCTGTCCGCCGGCGCGCGCCGGTGCGCGTCAAGGGCAGCGGCGGCGCGCCGCGGCCCTGCTCAAGTCGTTGATCGCGCTGGCCAATTCCGGGCGACGCCGCGACGCGTCGGGCTCCAGCCGGGCGCGTCGTTCGCCGCGACGCGTGTCGGTCTCGCGGGCGCCGCGGGGCGAGCGAGGCGCGAGCGAGGCACGCTCGGCAGCCGACGCGCGCACGGCTCGGCGCGCGGCGACCGGGTGCCGCGCGCGTCACCGCGACCTTCGGCCGCGGGCGAACGCGGCGTGACCTCGCGATCGCGGTGTCCCAATGACATAACTCTTAAAACATCTTTGATCGCACGCCGGCGGCGAGCTCACGCGAGCGACGCGAGCAGCGAGCGCACGGCCTCGGCGTCGCGCTCGAGCCCGCGCGGGTCGACGTGCACCGGCAGCTGCTGACGTCGACGCTCGAGCAGCGTCCGCGCCTCCTGGGCCCAGGTCCGCGCGGCCTCCGTCGCCCCGCTCGCGCGCGCCGCCTGGGCGCGGAGGAAGGCCGCGCGCCAGGTCAGCGGCGAGCCCTGCTCCGCGAAGCTCGCGTAGGCGCTCGCCAGCGCGTCCTCGGCCTGGTCGTGGGCGCCGCGGCGCAGGAACGCCTCGCCGAGGTGCAGCGAGGCGATCGCCGCGTACTCGTGGCGCTCGAGCGCGACGCACAGCTCTCGCGCGCGCTCGAGCATCGCGATCGCGTCCTCGAGCGCGCCGGACCGCAGCAGCGCGCGGCCGACGTTGACGCGGCAGTCCCCCTCGCACGCGCGGTCGCCGATCTCGATGAAGATCTCGAGCGCCTCGTGGAAGCGCGCGCGCGCCTCGTCGAGCTGCTCGAGCTCGAGATAGGCCTCGCCGAGGTTGGCCAGCTCGATCGCCTCGCGTCGCCGCAGGCACAGCCCGCGCGCCAGCTCGAGCGCCTCGCGCTGGACCTCGAGCCCCTCCTCGAGCCGGCCGCTCTCGGAGAGCAGCGCCGCCTTGGCGCCGATCGCCGAGTAGATCGCGTGGCGATCGCCGCTCGCGCGCGCGCAGGTCAGCGCGCGCTCGACGTGGCGCTCGGCCTCGACGTACGCGCCGAGCTTGAGCAGCTGCCAGGCGCGCTCGCGGTGGGCCTCGGCCCGCAGCGCCTCCGGATCCCCGGCCCCGAGCGCGCCGAGCACCTCCTCGATCCGGCGCGCGGCCTCGTCGATCCGCCCCTGTCGCGTGCGCACGCTGGCCGCGAACACGCGCGCCTTGTTCGAGACGTCGCGCGCGCCCGTCGCCCGCGCGCGCGCGTCGACGGCGTCCGCCGTCGTCACCGCGCGCTCGTAGTCGGCGAGGCCCAGCAGGCAGCGCGCGAGCGTCAAGCGGACCTCGAGCTCGAGCGCCCCGTCGCCGGCCGCGCGCGCCGCCTCGCCCGCGCGCATGAGGTCGGCGCGCGCCTGCTCCAAGGCGCCGGCGCGCGTGTGCAGGACGCCGGCGAGCCAGTCGACGCGCGCGGCGTCGCCGGGCGCCGGCGGCGTCTGGGCGGCCCTGCAGCTGCTCGCGCGCGCGCTCGACCCGCGCGAGCGCCTGCTCGGCGCGCGCGTTGTCCTGCCGCGCGCACGCGACCTCCAGCGCCGTGAGCCCGTGGGCGAAGGTCAACGGCCAGTCCTGCAGCGCCTCGTGATGATAGGCGAGCGCGTGCGCGAGCCGTCGCGCCTCGCCGGGGTAGCGCTCGCCCAGCGCCGCGACCGCGCGCGCGTGGGCCCGGCGACGGCGTCTCCGGCTCATGTCCGCGTACAGCACCTCGCGCAGCGCCGGCCCGTCGAAGCGGTAGTCGTTGCCCAGCGAGACGCCCTGCTCGCTGAGCAGGCGCCGCTCGACCGCGCGCTCGACCAGCTCCTCGAGCGCGTGCTCGTCGACGCCGGTCGCCAGCTGCAGCGTGTCGAAGCAGAACTCGTCGCCGAGCGCCGCCGCCTGCTCGAGCACCACGCGCAGCGAGGCGCCGTCGGGCTCGCCGTCGAGCGCCTCGAGGCGCGCGCGCACGAGGCTGCCGATGGTCTCGGGCAGCGCGTCGTCCTCGGGCCCGCGGCGCTCGTAGACCCAGCTCCCGCCCGCGTCCGCGCGCTCACGACGAATCACGCCGCGCACGACCAGGTGGCGGATGATCTCCTCGAGGTAGTAGGGGTTCCCGCCGGTCGCGCGCGCGAGCCGCTGCAGCGCCTGGGGGCGGATCCGGATCGACCCGAACGCGCCGGTGAGCCAGCTGCGGAGCTCGTCCTCGTCGAGCGGACCCAGCTCGATCAGCGCGCAGCCGCGTCGTCGCCCCTGGTCGCGCAGCCAGGTCGTCACGTCGGCGCCGGCCCGCGCGCGATCCAGCGTCGCGAGCACGAGCCCTCCCCGCGCGCTGAGCAGGCGGTGGAGGTGCTCGAGCAGCTCGAGCGCGTCGCGCCGCGCCGCGTGCAGATCGTCGAGCACGAGCAGCGCCCGCCGCTCGCCGACGCGCGCCGCGAAGGCCTCGACGAGCTCGGCCCGCGAGCGCGGGCCGTCCTCCCGCAGCGCGGAGACGCGGACGTCGCCGGAGCTCGACGGCGCGCGCCGCTCCTCTCCTGTCCCAACAATCATGTTTTGAAAGACCGCGTAGGACGAGCCCTGCTCGCCCTCGTAGGCGAAGAAGCGCCCGCGCAGCACGAGCGGCGGCGCGCCGGCCTCGCCCGCGCCGGGCGGCTCGATCGCCGCCTCGATGAACGCGCGGACGAGCCGCGTCTTGCCCACGCCGGCCTCGCCCGTGAGGATGGTGATCGGCGCGGGCTCACGCGCCGCGGCCGACCACGCGCCGCGCAGGCGGTCGAGCTCGCGCGCGCGCCCGGCGAAGCGGTCGAAGCGCGGGGCGCTCGTCGCGACGCGCGGCGTCTTCGCCCGCTCGCGCGCCGCGGTCACGTTCACGCCCGACGAGGTCGTCGCGCGCGTCGGCTCGGTGTCCGCCTTGGCGAACATCGTCGGCGCGTGCCCGCCGACCACGGTCGCGCCGATCTCCTCGAGCGCCTCGGCCGTCAGCGTCGAGCTCGTCGCGCTCGACTCGGCGCCCGACGCGACGTCGCCCGCGCCGGCCCGCGCCGCGAGCTCGAGCGCGCTGCTGGGCCTGTCCGAAGGGTCCTGCGCGAGCGCGGCCGCGATCGCGTCGCAGAGCGCCGCGGGCAGCTCGGCCACGCGCGCCTGCGGCGGGATGTAGTCGCCCTGCGTTACGCGCAGGAGCGTCTCGACCGGGCGCGCGCCGTCGAAGGGCCGCGCGCCGGTGACCAGCTCGTACAGGATCACGCCGAGCGCGAACACGTCGACCGCGGGCCCGAGCTCGTCGCCGCGCGCCTGCTCGGGCGCCATGTAGCTCGCGGTGCCGACCAGCGCGCCGGGGGAGGTCAGGCGACCGCCCGCGCCGCCCGTGCGCTGCGCGATCCCGAAGTCGAGGACCTTCACGCGCGCGCGCCCGTCGTCGCTGCGCGCGATGATCACGTTGGCCGGCTTGAGGTCGCGGTGGATCACGCCGCGCCGGTGCGCGGCCTCGACGGCGGCGCACAGCTCCGACAGCAGCGCCAGCGCGCGCGCCACCGGGAGCGGGCCGCCGCGCTCGAGCAGATCGGCGAGCGTCGGCCCCTCGAGGTACTCCATGACCATGTAGGGGACCCCGCCCTCGGGGTCGCCGAAGTCGTGGATCTCGACGACGTTCGGGTGTCGCACGCGGGCCGCCGTCTGGACCTCGAGCAGGAACCGCGCGCGCATCTCCGGCGTGTCGCAGGCGGGCAGCAGCGCCTTGATCGCGACGGCGTCGCCGAGCGAGAGCCGCGTCGCGAGGAACACCTCGCCCATGCCGCCGACGCCGAGCCGTCGCTCGATCCGGTAGCGCCCGTCGAGGACGACCCCCGGGTGGAGCTGTGTCGGCGCCCGCTGATTCATCGAGTCCGCCGATTGCACGCCACCCGCACCCGCCCCGCAAGCCGGCGCGCGCGCCCCCGCGCGGGTTTTCGCGATCGTCCAGCCCGGACCCGCCAGGCTGACGCGCGCGCGCGCGAAGCCGTCGTCCACACCCGTGGGATACGCCGCGCGCGCCCGCGGTGCTCGAGGCGGCCCGCTCGCGCACGCCTGCGTGTGTCCGCGGCCCGCGCGCGCCCGCGCGAGCGAGCCGCGCGCTCGCGACGGCGCGCGCGAGGCCGCGCACCGCATTAACATGACTCTCAAGACATACATGATCGCACAGCGGACACCGGCGCGCCCCGCTCCGCGATCAGCTCCACGATCAGCTCCGCGATCAGCTCCGCGACCGCGGCGCGGCGGTGAGCCGCGCGGGCGTCGAGCGAGTCGGCGCGCGCTCGGTTCGCGGGCCCCGGCTACTCGAGCTCGTCGCAGACCCGGTTGAACTCGAGCCAGTACGCGCGAACGCTGCGCAGCATGACGCTGAGCCGCGTGAAGTCGACCGGCTTGACCAGGTAGCTGTTGGCGCGCAGCGAGTACGCCTCCTGGACGTCGCGCGCGTTGTCCGAGGTCGAGAGCACCACCACGGGCACGCGCGCGAGCCTCGACGACTTGATCGCGCGCAGCACTTCGAAGCCGTTGAGCCGCGGGAGCCGGAGGTCGAGCAGCACGAGCGCGGGCGGACGCGTGAGCGCGCGGCCCTCGGAGCCGCGCAGGCGCAGCAGCTCGAGCGCCTCGACGCCGTCGCGCGCGTGCTCGATCGCCACGTCGACCTCCCCCGCGCGCAGCCCTCGACAGATCAGCTCCGCGTGGCCCGGGTCGTCCTCGACGAGCAGCACCGTGCGCGTCGCGGGCTCGCTCACGCCGCCTCTCCTCCCCCGGCGCGCGCGGCTGGGAGCGTGAAGTAGAACGTGCTGCCGGCGCCGCGCCCGGCGGACTCGCACCAGATCCGCCCGCCGTGGATCTCGACGATCCGCTTGACCACGGCGAGCCCGATCCCGCTGCCGTCGACGGAGACGTCGAGCTGCTCGAACAGCTCGAAGATCCGCTCTCGGTACGCCGGCTCGACGCCGCGGCCGAAGTCCCGCACGAAGTAGCGCGCCTGCGCGCCGTCGAGCTCGCCGCCGACCTCGACCCGCGCGGGCGCGGCCTCCTCGCTGAACTTGATCGCGTTCTCGAGCAGGTTCTGCACCACCTCGAGCACGCGCACGCCGTCGCCGTGCGCGGCCGGCAGCGGGCGCGTCACCGCGAGCTCGAGCCCGCGCGCGCGCGCGTCGACGGCGACCAGCGCGCAGGCCTCGTCGACGATCTGGGTCATGTCGAGCGGCGTCAGCTCGCCGACGATCCGCCCGAGCCGCGCGAGCGACGAGATCCCGTCGAGCTGCTGCTGGATGCGGCGCACGGCCAGCGAGATGTGGTGGAGGTCGCGGTCGACCGCCTCGGGCGCGCGCGCGTCGAGGTCCTCGCGGAGGTAGCCGACGAAGCCCTCGATCGTCACCAGCGGGCTCTTCAGCTCGTGCGAGACCGTGTACATGAAGCGCTCGAGCTCGGCGTTCTTGCGCGCGAGCTCGTCGATCAGCGCCTCGCGCTCCTCGGTCGCGCGCACGAGCTCGGAGACGTCAGTGATCGACCCTGCCATGCGCTCGAACTCGCCGCTCTCGCTGCGGCGCGCCCGCCCGCGGACGCGAAACCACCGATACTCGCCGTCGCGCGCCCGCATGCGGTACTGCACGTCAAAGGGCTCACCCGCGACGAGGTGACGCTCGACGCGGTTCTCGGCGCGCGCCCGATCGTCCGGGTGCAGCAGCGCACGCCACGCCGAACGCGTCCCCGGGAGCTCGTCCTCCCCGCGGTAGCCCAGCAGCTCGCGAAAGCGGTCGGCCAGATAGATTTCGTCCCCGTTGCAGTCCCAGTCCCACAGCCCGTCGCTCGTGCCGGCGACGGCCGCGGCGTAGCGGGCCTCGCTCGCGCGCAGCGCCGCCTCGGCGCCCATGCGTTCGAACTCCGCGGCCGCCCGATCCGCGCAGCTCCGCAGCAGCCAGCGCGTGTGGGCGCGCTCCGTCCGGGGCACGTCGTCGAGCACCGCGATCAGGCCCACCGCTCGATCGGCCTTCGAGATCAGCGGCGCGCCGAGGTAGCAAGCGGCGCCGATCTCCACGAGCATCGCGTCGCTGGGGAACTCGCGCTGGACGTCGCGCGGGTACGAGCAGATCCGCTTGCCGAGGACGTTCTCACATGGCGTACCGGCCAGATCGTAGATGAAGTCATCCAGGTGGCGGTCGGCGTTCCAGACCGCGAGCGTGCGCACGCGCTCGCGCGGCCCCGGGAGCAGCTCGCCGACGAACGCGAAGCGGTAGCCGAGCGCGCGCGCGAGCTCGCGGACGAGCGCGCGGAAGTAGTCCGCGCCGACGACCCGCGCCGTCCCCTCGACGACGATCCTCAGCGCCTCCTCGGGCGCGGGCGGTTCGGCGATCATCTCTTGCAACCAATAGCAGCAATCTCGCGACCGGCGCGCGAGCGATCGAGTATCGTCTCCCCCGTGTCGTCCCCCGGACCCACGCTGCTGGCCGCAGCGCGCGTCCTCGAGCTCTCTGGCGAGCCGCTGGACCCCGAGCAGCTCGCCGCGCTCGCGCGCCTGATCTCGCGCCCGGCGTCGCGGCTGCGCTCGCTCGCGCTGCGCGCCTGCTCGCTCGACGACGCCGCGCTCGCGCGACTCGCCCCCGCGCTCGCGTCGGCCCCCGCGCTCGCGACGCTCGACCTCGGCGACAACCCGCTCACCTGCGAGAGCGCGGCGCGGCTCGCCGCGATCGTGCGCGCCCACCCGGCGCTGACGCGCCTCGAAGCCGACGGCACGGCGATCAGGGGCGCGCGGCGCCGCGGCGCTGATCGACGCGCTCCCCGGCGCGCGGCTCGAGCGGCTGGGCCTGCCGCCCGCGCTGCCGCCCGCGCTCGCGCGTCGCAAGGTCGCGCTGCTGTGCGCCAACCGAAACCGCGCCGCGGACAGCAAGGCCGCGCCCGCGCGCCGCGACCCCGTGGCTTCACGGCCCGCGCCGGCGCCGACGCCCCGCGCCGCGGGTGAGGCCGCGCCGACGACGACGCCGCGCTCGCGACCGCGGCCGCGACCCTGCGCGCGCTGGACGACTACGCCGCAGCGCCTGCTCGATCCTCCCGACGGCCCCGCCCGCGCGCTGCGAGACGCAGTCGTCGCGGCCGCTCGCGCGCTGCGACGACTGCCGGCCGGCGCCGCGCTCACGCCGAGCAAGCGGCAGCGACAGCGCGACCGCGACGCCGCGCTGATCGCCCGCGTCGGCATTCGCCAAACCGACGCGCGCGCCGCCGCGTCGCGCCCGCCGACGCCGGTGGAAGATGGCGATGCGGACAGCTCCCCCGCGACGCTGAGTCGCGACCTGCGCTGCTACGTGTGCAAGCGCCCGTTTCGCCAGCTGCACGCGTTCTACGACCGCCTGTGCCCCGAGTGCGCCGCGCTGAACCTCGCCAAGCGCGAGCAGTCCGGCGACCTCCGCGGCCGCGTCGCGCTGCTCACCGGCGGCCGCGTGCGCACCGGCTACGCCGTCGCGCTCAAGCTCCTGCGCGCCGGCGCCACCGTCATCGTCACGACCCGGTTCCCGCGCGACGCGGTCCGCCGCTTCGCCCGCGAGCCCGACTTCGATCGCCTGCGCGCGCGCCTGCAGCTGTACCGCCTCGACCTCATCGACGTCCCGCGCGTCGAGGCCCTGACCGCGCACCTCGAGCAGGCGCTCCCGCAGCTCGACATCCTCATCAACCTGGCCGCGCAGACCGTCTACAAGCCGCCGAGCTTCCACGCGCGCGCCGTCGCCCACGAGCTCGAGCCGCTGCCCCCCGAGCTGCGCGCGTGCCTGCGCGCGCTGCCAGGCGACCCCGACCAGCCCGAGCGCGTCCTCGCCTCGGAGCCCGTCGCGCTCGCGCGCGTCGACGAGGACCCGCGCCTCGGCGCGCGCTGGCGCGCCGCGAGAGCCGACGACCCGCGCCTGTTCCCCGACGACCCCGCGCGCGAGGACCCCTTCGCCGCGCCGCTCGACCTGCGCAGCGCCAACAGCTGGCGGCTCAAGCTCGAGGAGATCGGCGCCGTCGAGCTGCTCGAGGTCGTGCTGATCAACATCACCGCGCCCTTCATCCTGTGCAGCCGGCTGCGCCGCGCGCTCGCCCGCGGGCCCGCGCGCCCCCGCTTCGTGGTCAACGTCTCGGCGCCCGAGGGGCAGTTCTACCGCGCCTACAAGGGCCCCTTTCACCCGCACGCCAACATGAGCAAGGCGGCGCTCAACATGCTCACGCGCACCTCGGCGGACGACTACGCGCGCGACCGCATCTTCATGAACAGCGTCGACCCCGGCTGGATCAGCAACGACAACCCGCAGCCGATCGCCGCGCGCATGACCGCGCGCGGCTTCCACCCGCCCATCGACGTGGTCGACGCCGCCGCGCGCGTGTGCGACCCCATCTTCGTCGGCGCCGACGACGAGTCGCGCTGCGTGCACGGGCAGCTGCTCAAGGACTATCAGCCCGCGCCCTGGTGACCCGCGCCCGTCGGAGGCGGGCCCGCAGCGGGTACCATGTCGTCAGCCGACGCGACCTGGGCGCGCGGCCGAGCGGGAGCAAGTGTCGAGCCCATCCGTGAGCCGCTCGATCGTGCGCCGGGTCAGCGACCCGGCGCTCGAGCTCGAGATCAAGCAGGCGCTCGGCGGCGTGCCCGAGCTGCCGCGTCACCTGATGCAGGCGCCCTGGCTCTTACGCCAGTTCATGACGCTCGGCGCGTTCAACCCGAGCGCGCTCCCAAGCGGGCTCGCCGACCTCGTCTTCTACGTCGTCTCCCGCGACAACGCGTGCCGCTACTGCGCCGGCTTCGGGCGCGTGCTGCTGAGCGCGCTCGGCTACCGCGAGCGGACCATCGACCGGCTCGAGCGCGAGCTGCCGATCGCGGACCTCGACCCGAAGATCGACCCCGCGCTCGACGTGGCGCGCAAGCTCTCGCGCTTCAACCCGCCGCCGCGCGCCCCCGAGTTCGCGCGCCTGCGCGCGCTCGGCATGGACGACGCGGCGATCGTCGAGCTCGTCTTCGTCGCCGCGCGCACGACCCACGCCAACCGCATCGCGACCTTCCTCGACATCCCGCCCGAGGCGATCGCCGAGCGGCCCAGGGGGCTTTTGTTTCGCCTGATCGCGCCGCTGATCCGCTGGCGCGTCCGGGCGCAGCGGCGCCGCCCCGCGACGCCGCCGCCCGCCGCCTCGCCCGGCGCCTACGAGCCGCTGCTCGCACCACTCGCGCCCGTCTCGCTCGCGCAGGCGATCGTGCGCGCCGCGCTCGCGCGCGCGCTCGAGAGCCAGCGGATCCCGCGGCGGACCGCCGCGATGATCACCGCCGTGATCGCGCGCGCGCTCGGCAGCCCGCACACCGAGGCGCTCGCGCTCGCCGAGGCCGAGGCCGCTGGGCTCGCGCCGGACGCCGCGCGCGGCTGGCTGCGGCGGCTCACCGGCCCCGAGATGAGCCCGCTCGAGCGCGAGCTCATCCCGCTCGCCCGCGAGACCGCGCGCTACCAGGTCCACCTGATCAAGCCGCGCTTCGCCGCGCTCAGCGAGCGCCTCGACGACGTCACCGTCATCGAGGCCGCCGGCCTGTTCGCGCAGGCGAACATGCTCTGTCGTCTGGAGACGCTCGAGCATGCTCATTAAGACAGGCCTTACAGGCGTGACGATCGCGCTGGCGCTGACCGCCGCGCTCGCGCTCACCGCCCTCGGCGCCGCGCTGCGCCTGCGCGCCCGCTACCGCCAGCTGACGCGCGCGCTGCAGGCCTCGACGCTGCGCCTCGAGCAGCTGCAGACCGCGTTCGAGCGCTTCGCGCCCGAGGACATCGTCGAGGAGGTCATCCGCCGCGGCGCCGTCCGCCGCCACGCGACGCGCCGCGAGGTCACGGTGCTGTTCGTCGACATCATCGGCTTCACCGGCCTCAGCGAGGAGCTCGCGCCGGAGCGCATCGTCGAGCTGCTCAACGGCTACTTCCGCGTCGTCAGCCAGGTCGTCACCGCGCACCGCGGGCGCGTCGCCAAGTTCATCGGCGACGGCGTAATGGCGACCTTCGGCGCGCCCGAGCCGAACCCCTGGCAGGCGCTCGACGCCACGCGCGCCGCGCTCGCGATCAAGCGCGGGCTCCACGAGTACAACGCGCAGCTCGCCGCGCTCGCGCTGCCGCCCATCGAGGTCGGCGTCGGCGTGCACAAGGGCCCCGCGGTCGCCGGCGTCATCGGCAGCGACGAGCTGGCCGAGTACACGGTGATCGGCGACACGGTCAACACCGCCGCGCGCCTCGAGGGCCTCTCGCACGACCCGCCCTTCCCCGTGCTCATCAGCGAGGCGGTCCAGCGCGAGCTCGACGAGCGCTTCGCCGTGCGCTCGCTGCCCGCGGCCACCGTCAAGGGCCGCACGGCGCCCGTCGAGCTGTACGCGGTCGACGGCTACGACGAGTCGCGCGCGCACGGGCTGCCCTGAGACTCGGCCCGGGCGCGCGGCGGATCCGCTATGCTGCCGAGCATGCGGACCGCTCGACGCTCGTCCTCGCCCGCGCGGCTCGCCGCGCGAGCGCTCTCCTCCTTCGCGCTCTCCTCCCTCGCGCTCTCCTCCCTCGTCCTCACGCTGTCCGCCTGCGATCGCGGCGCGCCGCGCTCGGGGCCGCGCGCGAGCGTGCGCCCGCAGGCGCCGGCGGCCGACCACGAGCAGCGACCGGCGACCGACCCCAGCGGGGGCGCCAAGGCGGGCGACAGCGGCCAGACCGGGCCCGACGACGGCGGCGCGCGCAAGGCGATCAACGCCAAGGACGCGCTCGCCACCGGCACCCAGGGCGCGGTCACGAGCGCCGAGGCCAACGCCACCGACATCGGCCTCGCGGTCCTGCGCCGGGGCGGCAACGCCGTCGACGCGGCCGTCGCCGTGGGCGTCGCGCTCGGCGTCACGCACCCCTCGGCGGGCAACATCGGCGGCGGCGGCTTCATGGTCATTCGCCTGCCCGATGGGACATCCAAGGCGATCGACTACCGCGAGATGGCGCCGGGCAAGGCCAGCCGCGACATGTACCTCGACGCCGAGGGCCGCGTGACCAAGGAGAGCCGGCTCGGGCCGCGCGCCGCCGGCGTGCCCGGCGTGCTCGCCGGCTTCGCCTACGCGCACAAGCGCTGGGGCAGCCGCCCCTGGGCCGAGCTCGTCGAGCCCGCGGTCGCGCTCGCGCGCGACGGCTGGGCGCTCGACCCCGACCACGCCGAGGATCTCGAGTGGGGCACCAAGCGCATGGACGAGTACCTCGCCGAGCTCAAGTCGAAGCTCGAGGCCGAGGGCGCGACGCTCGATCCGGTCGACAAGCGTCAGCTCGAGACGCTGATCAAGAGCGTCGAGGCGACGATCGCGAGCTTCCGCAAGCCCGACGGCAGCGCGTACCAGGCCGGCGACGTGTGGCGGCAGCCCGCGCTCGCGGACACGCTCGAGGCGGTCGCCCGCGGCGGCGCCGAGGCGTTCTACACGGGCCCGCTCGCCAAGACCATGGCCGAGCGCGTGCAGGCCATGGGCGGGCTGTGGACCGCGAAGGACCTCGCCGGCTACAAGCCCATCGAGCGCGCGCCGCTCGAGTTCGACTACCGCGGCTACCACATCGTCACGATGCCGCCGCCCTCGGCCGGCGGCGTCGTGCTGCGCCAGGTGCTCGCCGCGAGCGAGGCGCTCGAGCTGTACAAGCACGACTGGGACTCCGTCGACCGCATGCACCTCTACGTCGAGGCGCTGCGCCGCACCTACGCCGACCGCAACCTGCTGCTCGGCGACCCCGACTTCATCAAGATCCCCATGAGGACGCTGCTCGACGTCAGCTACATGAGCGAGCGCATGCGCGGCATCGATCCGAACAAGGCCACGCCCTCGAGCGAGATCGGCGCCGGCGTCGAGTACAAGGAGTCGGCGCAGACGACCCACTTCTCCGTCGTCGACAGGTCCGGCATGGCGATCTCGAACACCTACACGCTCAACGGCGGGTTCGGGGCCAAGGTGCAGATCCCCGGCACCGGCGTGACCATGAACAACGAGATGGACGACTTCACCGCCAAGCCCGGCGAGCCCAACATGTTCGGCCTGGTCCAGGGGCCACAGAACGCGATCGCGCCGCGCAAGCGCATGCTCAGCAGCATGACGCCGACGATCCTCGAGAAGGACGGGCAGCTGCGCGCGGTCATCGGCTCGCCCGGCGGCCCGACGATCACGACCACGGTCGCGCAGATCGTCATGCAGATGATCGACCACGGCCGCACGGTCGCCGAGGCCGTCGCCGCGCCCCGCATCCACCACCAGTGGCTGCCCGACCGCATCACCCACGAGGAGACGCTCGACGACGCGGCGCTCGAGGGCCTGCGCGCCAAGGGCCACGAGCTCAAGAGCTGGGGCCGCATCGGTCACGCCAACTGCATCGGCCGCGACCCCGCCTCGGGCGCGCTGCAGGCCGTCGCGGACGTCGAGCGCGACGGCGGCAAGGCGGCCGCCTACTGAGCCCGCCGGGCGGCGCGCCCCACACATGTCACACTAGACATGTCGTTTTCAGCTTGACCGCCGCGCCCGCGCGGCCTTCGATCGGGCATGCGCCCGCGCTGGCTCCCCGAGGCCCCCCTGCTCGCCCTGCTCGCCGCCCTCGCCGCGCCCGCCTGCGGCGACGCGACGAGCTCGAGCACCGACGCCGAGACGAGCGAGCAGGGCGCGTCCGCGACCACCGAGGGCGACGCGACCGACACCGCGTCCACGGCGGGTCCCGGGCCCGGCGAGCCGCTGACCGCCCCGGAGGAGCAGTGGACCTGGATCGAGCTCGCCGACACGCGCTGCGCGAACGGGGACACGACCGGCGTCGGCGTCAACCTCACGAGCCGCGGACCCAACGTGATCATCTACCTCGAGGGCGGCGGCGCGTGCTGGGACGAGGTGACCTGCTACGCGCTCGAGAGCGCCGCGTTCGTCACCACCGGCTTCGGCCAGGCCGAGTTCGCCGCGCGCGCCGTCGACCTCAACGGCAGCCTGTTCAACCGGAGCGACCCCAACAACCCGCTGCGCGACTACAGCTACATCTACGTCCCCTACTGCACCGGTGACCTCCACGCGGGCAGCAACATCGCCAGCTACGGGCCGACGGGCGCCACCCACCACGTCGGCTACGACAACATCACCGCGCTCGTCGAGCGCCTCGCGCCGACCTTCCCCGACGCCGAGCGCGTCGTGCTCTCCGGCAGCAGCGCGGGCGGCTACGGGGCGCAGTACAACTGGGGACGCGTGCAGGAGCACCTGGGCGACGTCCGCGTCGACCTGCTCAACGACTGCGGCCCGCTGCTCCCAAACCCGTACCTCAGCGAGGCGCTCGAGGGCGCCTGGCGCTCCTCCTGGGGTCTCGACGGCACGCTCCCGCCCGGCTGCGAGGCGTGCGCCGACGAGCTCGGCGCCGCGCTCGACTACGACCTCGCGCGCCTCTCGGGCGGGCGCGCCGGGCTGCTCGCGTTCGCCGACGACCCCGTGGTCAGCCTGTACTTCGGCATCGACTCCCTGACCTATAAGTCAGGCCTCGACGCGCTGATCGCCAACACCTTCGACGCCCACGATCACGCCCAGGTGTTCGTCGTCGACGCGAGCGATCACGTGATGATCGGCGCGCCGAGCCTGGTCTCGCAGAACGGCGTCGTCCTGCTCGACTGGATCACGCAGCTGCTCGACGACGACCCGGCCTGGGCGAGCGTCACGCCCTGAGCGAGAGCGCGCGTCGACGGCCTCACGCGGTGCTATGCTGCGAGCCCGAGGGCCGCCGCGTGACGCGAACCATCGCCGCGAACGACCGAACGCCGCGCGCGCGCACCGGCGGCAGCTGCCAGGTGGCGTCGCGGCGCCCTCGCGGCCGCGCTCCTCAGGCTCGCCTGCGGCGTATCGCGCAGCCCCGCGCCGGCGCCCGCCCGACCTGAGCCGACCGACCGCGCCCGAGCCCGCGCGCGCCGACGTCTTCGAGCGCTGCGCCGCGGGGACGGCGACGCCTGCGTGTCTGCAGCGGCGCTGCGGCGCCAGCACGGCGATCGAGCGCCGCGCGACGTCAACGCCGCGCTCCGCCTGCACCAAGAGGCGTGTCAGCTCGGCCGCGCGCGAGGCTGCGCCCACGCGGCCGCGCTGCGCATAAGGACAGGTCGAAACGACGAGCTCGAGGCGGCGCTGCAGGAGCTCACCCGCGCGTGCGCGCAGGCGATCGAGCCCGCGTGCGCGCTGCTCGGCGTGCTCGCGCACGACCACCCGCTGCTCCGCGATCGCCTGCGCCAACGCCCGCCGCGCGCCGTCTACTGGCCCGGGCTCACGCGCGCGTGCGAGAACATTGACGACGACGCCTGCGCCGCAGGGATCGAGCTGATCGCGCGGTGCAGCGAGCGCGAGCGCTGGGCCTGCGACGTGCTCGAGGCGCCCTCGGACTCGAGCCTCCAAGAGACGCTCGAGGCGCGCGCGCGGCCGCTGACGGACGCGCTCGCCCGACGCGGCGACGCCGCGCGCCCGCGGGCCTGTGGGCTGCTCGCCGAGGCGAGCGCAGATCTCTCGCTGCGCGCGCGCGCCTGCGAGCTCGGCTACGCCGAGAGCTGCGACCCCGCGTCCACGCGCGCCAGCGACATCGCGAACGCGTGCGCGCGGGACGTGGCCCCGGCGTGCACACGAGAGGCCCACGCGCTCCTCGATCGCGGCGCCCGCGAGCGCGCGCGCGCGCTGTTCGAGCGCGCGTGTGACCTCGGGGACGCCGGAGGCTGCGACGCGGCCGCGATGGCGACGACTCGCGGGGACCTACGGGGCCAGGTCAGCCCCGACCTCGACAACCGCCACGCCGGGCAGGATGTCGGCGAAGACGTCGGAAATGACGTTGGAGATGACGTTGGAGATGACGTTGGAGATAGCGTCGGAGATGACGTTGGAGATGACGTTGGAGATGACGTTGGAGATGACGTTGGAGATGACGTTGGAGATGACGTTGGAGATGACGTCGGAGACGACGTCGACGCGGCCGCGCTCGCCGACGCGCGCGCCGGCTACCTCGCGCGCGCCTGCGTCCTGCGCGGCGACGCGAGCTGTGAGCCGCAGGAGCGCGCCGAGGAGGACGCGGCGATCTCCGCCTGCGAGGCCGGGCAGCTCGAGCGTTGTGACCTCGCCTTCCTCGCGCTCGCGCGCCGCGATCGCGACGCGGCGCGCAGGCTCGCGCGCGCGCTCGTCCGCGACGCCCGAAGCCTCTGCCTGCGCTCGTCCGCGGCCTGCGACGCGGTCCGCACCGTCCTCGTCCACACGGGCTGCGGCGACGACGGCGTCGACGCGTGCGCGCGAGGCAGCCGCGCGCGACAGCGTCAGGTCCGCGCCGCGTCGGCGCTCGTCGCCGCGCGCGACCGCGCGCGGCGACAGGAGTGCGATCGCGGCGTCGCGCTGTCGTGCCGCGACCTCGGGAGCGCCGTCGTCGCTACGAACCCGCGGGCCGCGGCGCGCCGGTACCAGGCCGCGTGCGAGCTCGGCGATCCGGTGAGCTGTGACCTCGCGCCCGCGGCGATCTCGAGCTTTCGCGACCTCACGGAATCCGAGAACTTCGCCTTTCAGGACCGGGCCTGCGCGGCCGGGGACGCGAGCGCCTGCCTGTACGCCGCCACGCGAGCGGCCGACGGCGAGCCGACGCGCGCGCGCGAGCTCCGGGCGCGCGCCGAGCTGCTGCTCGTCCACGGCTGCGTCGGCGACCCGGCGGCGTGGAGCGGCGCGTGGCACCGGCGCGCGGTCCTCGGGCGCCTCGCGGCGCTGCGGATGTACGCCCCGGCCACGCACGCGCTGCGTCGGTCGTGCCACGGCCCGCGACAGCTCGGGTGCGCCGAGCTCGTCGAGCTGCTCCGTCCGCTGCGCGGCTCGTGGACATGACTAAAGCGCCATATGTACACCACGCGGCGCCGCGCCCCGCGTGCTACGCTGCCCGCGCTCGTGCGTCGTCCGCAGTACACCCGTGGGTCCCGCGGCGCTCGTCCTGGCGACCTGCGTGATCCAGCCCGCGCTCGCGCGCCCGGTCGCCTCGCGCCGAGCGTACCGCGCGTCGCGACGATCCTCGGTCTCGCGCTCACGCTCGGCGCGTGCGACACGAGGCGCGCGCGCGAACAGCCACCGCGAGCGCGCGCGCCAGACGACGCGCGCGACGTCACAGCGCCCCCGACGACGAGCGCGTACGGCCCCGTCGGGACGCTGGTCGGCGCGCGCGTCGAGCTCACGCGCGCGCCGAACGACGAGCGCTCCTGCTGGCTGGAGCGCCCGTGCGATCCAGCAGCGCAGTGCCACTGGGGCCCGCTCCCCTGCGGCCCCGCGGGCTGCCAGGAGATGCGACGCTGGAGCTCGTGCGAGCCCGCCGGCTCCGGCAGCTGTCGAGAGCGCGAGTCCTGCGTGGTTGAGCCTGCGCCGCCGCACGAGCCCGACAAGGCCCCCTACGGTCAGTGTCGCGCGACCGCGTGCGAGCTCGACAGCGACTGCCGCTCCGCGAACCTGAGCTGCGTCCGCGGCGTCTGTGAGCACCGCAGCTGCGCGAGCAGCCGCGAGTGCGACGGATACTGCGTTCACGGCGTGTGCGCGGTGACAGCCGGCGAGTGCTACGACCCCGGTCGACTGCGCGTCCCCTGACGCGCGAGCCGGCTCGCAGCGCGACGGGCGGAGCTGAACGTCACGGCCGCGTCACGCCGACGACATCGTCGCTCGTGCGTGTATGATCGCGTCACGCCATGGCTCGCTTCCTCCGCACCGCCGACGCCGCCGCCGCCCTGCGTGCGCAGCTCGAGGCCAACGCGCGCGCGGCCGCCGACGAGAACGCGCTCGTCGCCCGTGACGAGCAGTCGGCGCTGCACCCCTTCCTCCTGCGCCACGCGGACGCGCTGCGCGAGCGCGGCGGGCCGGGGACGCGCGTGCACGTCGACGCGCTGGTCGAGCGCGCGTACGCGGCGGCGCTCGCGACCTGGGCCGAACACAACCCGCCGGCGCGGGCCCGCGACGCGCGGTTCCTGGCGCTCGACGAGATCGCGGCGATCGAGCGCGACGACCCCGTGCTCGGCGCGCTGACCCGCGCGCTGCGCTCACGCCTGCTCGCGCGGACAGGCGACCCGCTCGCCAGCTTCCGCGCGTGGTTCGACGGCGTCGACTTCTCCGATCGCTCCGAGGCGCGCTTCGCCGTCCGCGGCCTGCCCGGCGGGCGACGTGTCGACGCCCGCGCCGGTCAGCCCGGGCGCGCGGGCCTGCCCGCGGAGCTGCTCGCGGCCTTCGACTTCTACGACCGCGCCGAGGCGGCGGACATCGCCAGCGTCAGCCTCCACCGCGGCGCGATCGACGGGCATGACCTCTGGGCCATCTTCACCACGACCGACGGCGACGACGCCTACCTCGAGCTGCTCGACCCCGCGGGCGCGACGATCGCCGGCGCGCGCCTGCTCGTCGACGAGCTGCTGTGGGACGAATTCCCCGGCCGCGTCCGGCTCGCGCCGCTGTGGACGCGGCTCACGGGCTTCACCCACGAGGAGGGCTACTCCGAGCCGGCCGAGCGGGCCGCCGCCGGCCAGCCGCCGCGGGGCTGGGTCGGCGAGCTGCGCGTCGACCAAGGCCACGTCGATCACGTCGGCGGCCTGATGGGCGCCGTCGACTTCGGCGCGCTCACGCCGACCGCAGCGCAGCGCGAGCTGGCGGTCGCCGCGCTCGAGCTGCTCTGGGACCTCCACCTCCGCCACACGGTGTTCGGCGACGCGCCGCTCGAGCTCGGCCCGCGCCGACAGGGCGTGCTCACGATCGGCCCGTTCACGCGCTCGACGAGCGCCCAGACCTTCCTGACGGCGAGCTGGCGCGACATCGATGACGGCAGCTTCGTGCTCTACTTCGTCCGTGGCGAGCAGGGCCTGCACCTGCACACCCAGCAGTTCGACAATTAATTCGCTATCGCGACCGCGCGGGCGCGACTCCGCGACTCCGCGACTCCGCGATCCCGATGACCCCGATGATCTCGATGATCGAGATGATCTCGATGATCTCGATGATCGAGATGATCCCGATGATCCCGATGATCCCGTGCAGCGTGCGGAGCTCGTGCGAGGTGTTCGCCAGGAACTCGTCCTTGAGCTGGCGCCGGCACCCCGGACGACACGTTGACGCGCGAGTACCTCGCGCGAACGCGCTCCAGCCGGAGGGCGACCCCGACGACTGGGAGCTGGCTCCTAGCGACCATCGCGCTCCCGCGCAGAGGTAGAGCAAATGCGGATGTGACTCGACGCGCTCGCGACTCCATCACGCGCGCCGCTGCTCGGCTCATCGCGGGGAGACGGCGCGCGCGTGAATGTCGACGTCGTCATGCTATCGACGTCTCGCGGATGGACAACAATTCATCGCGCGTCGACGGAGACGTCCACGGCGCGCACTCGTTGACGAAGGCGCGCGCTGACGCGAGCGCCTCGGCGCCCCCGGCGGAGGCCGAGCTCGGCTTCGAGGCCACGATCGCCCCCGGCGCGCCTGGGGCGGCCCCGGAGCCGACGCCCTTCCACGGAGCCGCGACGCTCGCCGCGAGCGTCACGCGCTCCGACGCCGCGCCGACGGGCGCGCTCCATCGCATCGGGCGCTACGCGATCCTGAGCAAGCTCGGCGAGGGGGGCATGGGCGAGGTGCTCTCCGCGTACGACGAGGAGCTCGAGCGTCGGGTCGCGATCAAGCTCGTCCACTCCCGGCTCGGCGACGACTCGCTCGGGCGATCGCGGATGCAGCGCGAGGCCCAGGCGATGGCGCAGCTGTCGCACCCGAACGTCGTGCAGGTGCACGACGTCGGCGAGCACGAGGGCCGGGTGTTTATCGCGATGGAGTACGTCAAGGGCGAGACGCTGCGAGCGTGGCAGCGCCGCCTCGACCCGACGACGCCCGCGGCCCGGCGCCAGCTCGTGAACATGTACGTTCAGGCAGGTCAAGGCCTGCTCGCCGCGCACGCGCGCGACATCGTGCACCGCGACTTCAAGCCGGACAACGTCCTCGTCGGCCTGGACGGGCGGCCGCGGGTCCTCGACTTCGGGCTCGCCGCGGCGGGGCGCGAGCAGCCGCGCGCGCGCGCCGAACGCGACGCGCGCGCCGACACGCTGACGAGCTCGCTGACGCGCACGGGGTCCGTGATGGGCACGCCGGCATATATGGCGCCGGAGCAGTTCCTGGCGCTCGAGACAGACGGGCGCACCGACCAGTTCTCATTCTGCGTGTCGCTCTACGAGGCGCTCTACGGCGAGCTGCCGTTCGCCGGCGCGAACTTCGACGAGCGCCGCTACACGGTCACGGAGGGGGTGCGGCGGGCGCCTCCAAGCGAGGCGCGGGTCCCCGCGTGGCTTCACGCGAAGATCATCCGCGGCCTCGCCACCGCGCCGGAGGATCGCTACCCCGACATGGGCGCGCTGCTCAAGGCGCTCGCCGACGACCCCGACCTGCTGCTCGCTCGGCGTGCCCGGCTGCTGCTCGGCGTGGTCGTCGTCGCGGCCGTGAGCGTCGCGCTGCTGTTCGCGGGGCTCGAGCTCGCGGCTCGCTGGCGGGAGCACAGCCGCCAGGCCGACGCGCTCGCGCGGCTCGCCGAGCTCGACGGGAAGCTCGACACGATGACCGAGCGAGGCGAGCTCGCGGAGGCGCGGCGGGTGTTCGCGCGCTTCGTCGAGAACCCGCAGAACCGCGACACGGCGGCGCTCGGGCGCGCGTGGCTGCGGCAGGCGGAGCGCGAGCGCGCGGCCGGCGATGAGGCGGCGGCGATCGACGCCTACGCGTCGGCGTACACCCTGGCGACCTCGCCGCGCGACCAGGTCTCGGCGCTCATCGAGCTGTCCCGCTACCTGCGAGCCCAGGAGCGATGGGATGAGTTCTGCCTCGCGGTCGAGACGCTCACGCGCCGCGCCGCCGAGCTCGTCGACGACCCGAGGGCTCGCGCGCTGCGCTTCGAAGCCGCGGTCGCGCGTCGCGAGCTGTCGATCGCCGACGGGCTCGCGCCGGGTGCCGGAGAGCAGACGAGCGCGACGAGAGCCGCGATCGTCCGCGCGCTCGCGCCCGCGACCCCGACCGAGCTCCGCGCGCTGACGCGGCTCAAGAGCGACCGGGTCGCGTGGGGCTCACGGGACGCCCTGGTGTTCTCGGGGTATCGGGACAGCCGCACCGAGCTGATCTTCACGGGCGTCGAGCCGAGCCTCCCGCGCTTTGACAGCTTCAGCTTCTCGAAGCACCAAGCCCACGTGCTCGAGCCAGCAGCCGGCTCGAGGCCGCTGCTGGTCGCGAATCGAGGCGGCGTCGTGAAGGGCGCCGTCGGGGCGCTCCAGAGCCTCGAGCGCGGGTCTCCGACGGACGTGTTCACGTGGGATGAGCACCTGATCTCCGCGACGCTCAGTCACGACTTCGACGGCGACGGGCTCCCCGAATTTTATGTCGGAACGGGGCCCTACACTCGGCATCTCCGCGAGCTCGTCCCGCCGACGCGGGCGGGTGCTCCGTGGTCGATCCGCGCGCCGGCCCCGGAGCTCGACGCCCGCCAGTCCGACGTCGCGCGCCTGCTCGCCGGCGACCTCGACGGCGACGGCGAGGATGAGCTGGTCGCGGCGCTGGGGCCGTGGAACGCCTACGAGCTCCACGTGTTCCGCTACGACAGGTCGCGGCGCGAGTTCAGCTCGATCGCGCGGCGACAGTACGGCAACGTGCCCGACGCCGCGCTCGTTCGGCGCGCGCGCGAGCTGCCCCTCGAGATCGCGTTCATCAAGTCCGATGACAACGCGAACCAGCGGCTGTTCGCGGACGAGCACGGCGTCGGCGCGACGCGTGGGCTCTACTTGCTCGCGCTCCAGAATGACCGACTCGTGCAGACGGCGTTCGTGCCGACCCCGCCCCGGTCGAGTCCGGTCAGGCTGTTCGCCGGTGATCTCGACGGCGACGGGCTCGAGGAGCTCGTGGTCGCTCCGCAGGACCAGGGGGCGGCGACGCACATCTACGCCACGGCGCCAGGCGGGGCGCTGGAGCCTCCGCTCGCGCTCCGGAACCTCCACGCCGTCGGAGTCCATGACCTCGACGGTGACGGTGACGACGAGCTGATCGCGTCGCTGCGCGACCTCCCCGACGCGCCGGTGTGGGTGCTCGGCGCTGGCGAGCAGACGCTGCCGATGAGCCCAGCGCGGTCTCCGGCGCCCAGCGCCCACGGGCGCCCGCGCGCCGCGGCGCTCGCGACCGTCTGGGAGCACACGAGCGACCTCGTGAAGATGGGGCTGCGCGAGCAGGCGGCGGTGGGCTTCGAAACGCTGGCCGCGATCTCCGAGGATGAGCTCGAGTGGGCGCGCGCGCGCTACGTCGCGGGCTCGCTGCGCGAGGGGCTGCACCAGGACCAAGCGGCCGCGGAGCTGTACCGCGACGCGACGCTCGCGCCCGCGCTGCGCGAGGAGGCGACGCTCGCGGCCGCGCGGAGCTTCGTCCGTCGCGGCGACTACGACGAGGCCGCGCGGCTGCTGACCGTCGCGCTCACGACCGGCGCGCCGCTGTCGCAGGACGCGCGCGCGCGCGTCACCCGAACGCTCGCGGAGCTCGAGCGACTCCGCCGACCGGACGCGGTGTACTCGGTCACCGGAGAGCGTCCGCTCGACCCCGGCTGGAGCCTCGCGCGCCCGTTGTTGATCCGCCGGGATCGCTTCTCGCGCGCCCTGAACATCGACGCGGAGGGCACGCAGGTGATCGCCGCGCGCGCGATGACATGGTCGGGTGGTCACGTCGCGATCGAGGTCGAGGCCGAGCTGCTGCGCGCGGAGTGGGCGACCGCGCTTCAGATCGCGCTGGTGCCGAGCGGCGTCGAGGCTGAGGACGTAGCGCCGCTGCTCGCCGTGCAGCTCGCGACCCGAGGCGGCACGCAGTCCATGCGGACGACCGCGCTCTGCCGCGCCGAGGATCTTCGCGTCTTCTGGCAGGATGCCGACGGCGAGTCGAGCTTCACCCCCGATCGACGTCGCGTGCGGATCCGGGTCGCGCTCGAGCCCGACGCGAAGGAGCTCACGTGCAGGATCACGAGCGTGGCCGGCGAGGAGCTGTTCTACGAGCGTCAGTCGATCCCGGCGCGCGCCGAGGAGGTGGTGGTGGTGAAGGAGATCGACGCGCGCGCGGAGCGAGCGGTGGAGCTCGTGCTCTCGTCCGAGGGCGTCGCGCGCAACGTGCTCTCCACCGCAGTGCGCTCGGTGCAGGTGCTCGGCGCGACCCCGACGGCGGCGAGCGAGTCACCGAGCCGCGACGCGCGCGCGCGCGCGCTGCTCGTCGAGGGGGCGTATGATGACGCCCTCGGGGTGATCGCCACGATCGAGACCCAGCAAGCGCTCACCGGTGAGCTGCTGCTGTGGCGCGCCGTCGCGCGCGCGGAGCAGCACGAGCGCGATGAGGCGACCGTCGCGTTCGCGCCCGTGCTCGAGCGCGCGGCGCTCGACGCGTCGCTGTATGAGCAGCTGCTCGCCCAGCTCCACGTGCGCCCGCAGCTGTTCCCGATCATTTCAAGGGCGGGGGGCGCCGCGCGCGGCTACTCGCTGGTGAGCGACGCGTGGCGCCGGGCGCTGTTCACGACCCCCAACGCGAACGCGCCCGCGCGCGCGGTGCTCGAGAGCCTTCGCGGATTCGAATCGCTCGAGCTCCCGCCCGAGGCGCGGCTGCGATACCTGGCGATGCGGGCGCACGTCCTGCTGCGGCTTGATCTGCGGGAGCGCGCGCGGCGAGACCTGCTCGCGCAGCGCGAGCTGCTCGCGCGGGTCGGCCCCGACTTCTCCGACGGCGATGACTTCGCGCCGAGCCTCGACGAGCTCGAGTTCCAGCTCGCCGAGCTGGACGCGCGAGACGGTCGCGTGGAGGAGGCGCGCGCGCGGCTCGAGCGGATCTTCAGCGGAGCGCGCCGATTCACGTACGCCGACCTCTCGCGCACCCGCCCCGCGCTCGAAACTGTACTCGCGGGCATGTCGATGCCATAGATGACGCCCTCGGCATCGACCCCTCCCCGATGCATCACGCCAACGACCATCGCACGAGAGCGGGACGCCGCGGGGCCGGCCCGCGTCACCGCGGGCCTCCGCGCCGCGCTCGCGACCCACGAGCCGAGCTCGTGATGACGACGGAGCGCGACCATGGATGACGCCGAGCTCGACGCCCGCGTCGCCGAGGCGCGCGTCGCCCTGCACCGCGGCTTCAGCGAGTTCCTGCGCGCGCACGGGCTCGAGCGGCTCGAGCGACACTGCAGCGTGTTGTTCCAGGTCGACGCGCGCCGCCAGCAATATGTCTTTCAGGTAAGCTGCGCCGAGAAGCTGAAGCCCGGCGACGCGGACTCGGCCGTCGACCCTGACACGGGCGAGCGCGCCGTGCTGCTCTGCGTGACCCCGCGCTCGCTGCCGGTGTACCAGGCGCGCTCGAGCTTCGCCGCGCCGCTGGCACCACAGCTCGACTGGACCGGGGATGTCGCCGCGCTGCGCCGGGCCCTCGACGCGGGGACGCTGGCGGTCGACGAGCGCTGGGTCGAGTAACGCGCGCGACGCGGTGTTGCTGACATCACCTTCGCCGCCGGCGGCTCCGCCATCGCCACCGCCAGCGACGACCTCACCGCCAGGATCCGGAACGCCGAGACCGGCGAGCTCGTCGACCTCACCGACCGCATCGGCCCCCGCCAGCCACGAACGGCGACGTATCGCCTGCCGGCGTCAGTTCGCCTGCAGCGCCTGCATCGCGCGGGCGTGCGAGCGGCGAGCCGCCTGCGGCATCGCCGGGGGCGGCGGCGCGTAGGCGCGACCGCTGCCGACGACATCGGGCGCCGACGCCTTGCCCTTGATCGGGGCGCGCTGCGCGTCTCGGAGCGCGCGCGCGAGCGTCTTCTCGAGCTTCTCGCACTCCTCGTCGAGCGCCTTGAGCTCGGCGAGCTGCTGCTCGAGCGAGCCCCGGCGCGCGGGCTGGAGCGCGCCGCTGTGCTTCAGCGTCTCGTCGATGCGCGCGCGCTCCTGAGTCAGCAGCGCGCGCGCCTCGGCCGGGCGATTGGCGCGCATCGTCGCGACCGCGCGGACGATCACCGCGGCCGCGACCGCGCCCTCGGCCGCGCCGAGCACGTCCGGATCGACGCCCTGCTCGAGCGCGCCCTCGTCGTCGGTCGCGGCGACCGGAGAGAACGCGCCGCGATCCCAGCGACCTGGATTACGACCATGTCATCGAAGTCGAGGCGCGCGTCGAGCAGCTCGACGGTCGCGCCCTCGCGGTGGGCGTCGACCTGCACCTTGACGAACACGTCGCGCGTCTCGCCCTCGCTGAGGTCGCCGAGCGAGACGGTCGCGCCGCGCCCGGTCGGGTTCATCGGCGTGCCGACGACCTCGATCACGCGCACGCCGGGCCCCGGCGACAGCGAGAGCGCCATGTTGCGGCCGACGACCCGCTGCATGCGCAGCACCTCCTCGCTGAACACCGCCGCGACCTCGGTCGACGACTCGAGGTAGTGAAAGCGCCCGCCGGAGCGCTGCGCGAGCACGGCGAGCACGCTCTCGTCGACCTCGAGCCCCAGCCCCAGCGCGGTGATCGAGACGCCCCGCGCCGACGCGCTGTCGGCGAGCGCGGGGATCTGCGCGCCGTCGTTGGGCACGCCGTCGCTGAGCAAGACGACGCGGTTGATCGCGCCCTGCACCTGGTGCTGGAACACCTCGGCGAGCCCGGTCTGCAGGCCCTCGGCCAGCGCCGTCGTCCCCGAGGGCTCGAGCGCCTCGATCGCCGCCCGCACGTCGCCGCGGCTGCGCGCGTCGATCCGCGTCGAGGGCACCAGCGCCCGCGCGCGCGAGCCGAAGGTCACGACGCTCAGGCGGTCGCCCTCGCGCAGCGCGTCGAGCAGCTCGAGCGCGGCCTCGCGGGCGCCCGTGATGCCGTCGCCGGCCATCGAGCTCGAGGTGTCGATCACGAGCCCGAGGTTGACAGGCGGCCGCGTCGCGTCGGGCAGCTCGCGCGTGTCGACGCGCACGCGCACGAGCAGCTCTGCGCCCGCCGTCGGCACGCTCGCGCGCGCCGACTGAACCGCGAGCTGCAGCAGCTCGGGATCGCGGGCGGGCTCGGCCACGACCGGGTTACGGCGCGCGCCGTCCTGCTCGTGCTCGACCGCGATCGGCACCTCCGGGGGCGGCTGCTTGCGCACGCACCCGCTCGAAAGCGTCAGGGCGATCAGCAGCGGGGCGAACGCGGTCTCGCGAACTCGTCGGGTCAGGCTCAAGGGAAGGGTCAGCATGGCTTCGGCGCTCCGTCGTTTCGTGGCTCGAACGCCCCGCGCCCGCGGCCCCTTACACCCGCGATCGAGCCGCGTGCGCGCTCGCGCGTCCGCGCAGATCGTCGGGCCGCGCGCCGCGTTCACAGCAGCCATGAAGCTGGCGAGCGTCCTGGTCCTGGGGTTGTTTGGTATGGCCGCCACGAGCATGACGGTCTGGACGCTCACCGACCCGAGCGCCGGCGCGTCGCCGGCGGTCGCCGCGCCCGACGGCGCCTCAGGGCCCTCTCAGGGCCCTCTCAGGAAACCCCTCGCGTCGTCCGCCGCGCCCGCGAGCACGCCCACGCCCGCGGGCGCGCCCGAGCTCGCTAGCCCCGCAGTGAAGATCGACCCCGCGCTCGCCGAGTTCCGCGCGGGCGAGACGCTCGCCGTCCACGGGCGGCTCGGCCACGCCTCGCTGCTCGCGCGCGCCCCGGAGGAGACCTTCCTCTTCATCGACATCAACGCGGCAGCGGACGCCAAGGTCGCGCGCACGCCCGTCGAGCTCGCGCTGGCCATCGACCAGTCGGGCTCCATGCGCGGCGATCGGCAGAACAACGCGCTCGCGGCCGCGCGCGGGATGATCGGCCGCCTGCGCGACGGCGACTCCGTCAGCGTGCTCACCTTCAGCGGGCGCGCCGACGTGCTCGTGCAGCCCACCGTCATCACGCCCGAGTCGCGCGCGCGCGTGCTCTCGCAGCTGACCTTCGCGCCGTCGAAGGGGCACACCTGCCTCTCGTGCAGCATCGACACCGGCCTCGAGCTGCTGCGGCGCCGCCAGGGCGGCATCGACCGCATGCTCCTGCTCACCGACGGCGAGGCGAACCGCGGGCGCACCCAGACCCACGAGCTGCGCGCGCTCGCCAGCCAGGCGCGCGCCGCCGGCGTCGCGATCTCCACGCTCGGCGTCGACGCCGACTACAACGAGGACGCGCTCACGGCCATCTCGAAGGAGTCCAACGGGCATCACTACTTCGTCGAGCGCCCCTCGCAGCTCGCCCCGGTGTTCGAAGCCGAGCTCGGCTCGCTCGTCGCCAGCGTCGCCCGCGGCGCGGTGCTCACCGTCGACCTCGCGCCCGGCGTCGAGGTCCTCGAGATCTACGATCGCTCGGTGCAGCGCGCCGGCGCGCGGCTCTCGGCGCCGCTCGGCACCTTCTCCGCCGGCGAGAGCAAGACGCTGCTGGTCAAGCTGCAGCTCCCGCCGGGCGAGCTCGGCCCGCGCGACGTGGCTGACGTCGCGCTGCACTACAACGATCTCACCACCGGCACCTCGGGACAGGCTCACGGCGCGCTGGCGACGACGCTCGTCGAGGACCCGCGCGGCGTCGCCTCGCTCGACGCCCACGTGCTCGGGCGGATCACCCGCAGCGAGACGGTGCGCGCGCTCGACGAGGCCAGCGCGATGTTCGATCGAGGGGACGACGCGGCCGCGCGCACCGCGATCGAGCGTCAGCTCGGGGTCGTCCGCGACCAGCGCGAGCTTCACAACAAGCGCGCCGCCGCCGGCGAGCTAGAGCCAGACGCGCCAGACCCCGTCGCCGGGCAACCCGAGGTGCTCGAGCAAGCGCTCTCGGATCTCGAGGCGCGCCGCGAGCGAGAGAAGGCCGAGGAGGCCACGAGCCGCCGCACCGGCGCGCCGGCGGTGAAGAAGAAGCGGACGCTGCGCAAGCAGGTGATGGACGCCCTCGACCCGTTCGGCTAGCGCGTGGAAATTTTTCCCTCGGGCCGCTCACGGCAGTGACGGCGCGCCGCGTTGACCGACGCGGACTCGGGCCACCATACTCACCCTCGCACGCGCACGCGTGACCCGAGGCCTCATGATCCACACCGCCCAGCTCCGCTCCCGCTCGCACCTCATCATCGCCGCCGCGCTCGCGCTGGTCGGCCTCGCCGGGCTCGCCTGCGATGAAGACCACGGCGGCGACTACCCCGAGGTCGACTGCTCCACCGCCGACGTCAAGAGCTTCGCCGAGATGACCGTGTGGGGCTCGTGCACCAGCTGCCACTCCTCCGCGCTCTCGGGCTCCTCCCGCCAGAGCGCGCCCGAGGGCGTCGACTTCGACAGCTTCGAAGCGGCGATGGCCCAGGCCGACCACGCCGCCGCCGAGGTCGCCGAGGACGAGATGCCGCCCGGCGGCGGGCTGAGCGAGGACGCGAAGAACGAGCTCTACGCCTGGGCGCGCTGCGGCACGCCGCAGTAGCGCCCGCGCGCGGCGCGAGGCCGCACGAGCGCACGATCGGGTGTACAACCCGGTCATGCGCCCCGCGAGCACCCGAACACCTCGCCCGCTCCTCGCCCGCGCGCTGCCGACCGTCGCGCTCGCGGTCGTGACCGCGCTCTCCGCCGCCTGCGCCAGCCGCTCGCCGGCGCGCTGCCCCCCGTGCGCCAGCGCGCCGCTGAGCCCGGAGCCGCAGACCGCAGACGCGCTCGCGCTCAGCCTCCCGCTGCTCCCCGCGTGGAGCCTCAAGTACGTCGGGACGCCGTCGGCCGACACCCCGCGGCTCGACATCGACGCCGTGATCGCGCGCCACGGCCTGCGCCGCGATCAGGCCGTGGAGCTGCAGAATCACTTCTTCGACCTCCGCCGCGCCGCGCCCACCGCAGAGCCGCAGAGCCAATTCGACGCGGCGCTGCAGCGCGCCCGCGAGGATCGCTTCGAGGACCGCCGGGACCTCAAGAGCCTGCGGGAGCGCGAGTTCATCGTCGTCTTCGACCTCGACGACACGCTCTACGACCAGTACCGCGCCAGCGCCGACTGTCACGACCTGGTCGTTGAGCCACCTGGTGGCGCGCCGCGCTACATCAAATTCGCGCCCGGCTGGGACGCCGCGATCCGCCAGATCCACAAGCTCGGCGGCGCCGTCGCGCTGTTCTCGGCCAACCTCGACGACAACGTGCTGCAGAACACCGGCGCCTGGCGCCTCGACAACACGCCGCTGCGCGACCACCCCAGCGTCGCCGGCGTGCTGTCCAACAGCCACCTCGTCCAGCAGTCGGCCGCGCCGCTGATCCAGGGCGACAAGCGCCGCGCGCCGATCATGGAGGCGTCCAAGGACCTCCGGATCTTCGACCCGACGCTCACGCGCGTGATCATCGTCGACGACAACCCGATCCGCCTGTTCCAGTTCCGGAACACGCGCGTAACCAAAAAATTCCACGCCGACCGCTACTGCCAGGGCGACGCCCAGGAGCGCGCCGCCCACGACCAGGTGCTGCCGACCGTCGTGCGCGAGCTCGAGGAGTCGATCACCTACGCGCGCGCGAACAAGGTCGACTTCGCGACCGCCTACCTGCCCTACTCGGCGCTCGGGCAGCTGACCGCGCGCGCGCTGATCGACGGCGGGCTGGCGCCGGCGGACGCGATCGACCGCATCCGACGCCAGCCCGAGCTCGTCGAGGACAGCTACTAAGGGTAAAGGCCGAGGCCGTCGGCACTCGTCGGCGCAGTCCGTCTCGGAGTCGAGGCCGTCGCAGAGCCGCGCGACGCCGTCCTCGCACATGTTCTGGCCCTGAGGACACACCATCACACCCGCGCTCATGTCGGGTCGGTCTCGGGCTCGCCGGTCGCGCTCGACCTCATCGACGTCCGCGACGAGGTCGCGCTCGAGCCAGCGCGCAGCCGACGCGGGGTCAGGCGCTCGCGCCGCTGCCGGGCGCCGCGAGCCCGTGGCGCAGCGTGTAGACCGCGACCGCGAACGCGACCGAGACGTTCAGCGAGCCCTTGACCCCGAGCATCGGCAGCTGGACCACGCGCTCGCACTGGTCGACGATGCGCGGGTCGACGCCCGAGACCTCATGCCCGAGCACGAGCGCGAGCGCATCATCCTGCCCCCATGTCCATGTCTCATGAACCACGTCAAACAACGACTCGGAGCGCGGCCCGCCGTCGAGCGCCCACAGCCGCAGCCCGCGGGCGCGCAGCTCCGTCGCCGCGCGCACGCCGTCGCGGTGCGCGGTCCAGGGGACCGCGCGCTCGGCCCCGAGCGAGGTCTTCGCCATGCGCGGGTGCTCCGGCGTCGGCGTGAAGCCGCCCAGGTGAAGGTGACGCACGCCGACGCCATCAGCGGTGCGGAACATCGAGCCCACGTTTCGCAGGCTCCGGATGTTATCGAGCAGCACCTCGAGCTCGACGCCGCGCGGGCGCGCGCCGGCGTCGTCGCGCGCCTCGTGCGTGACGTAGCTGTCGCCGTCAAACCCCGTCGGCGCGCCGCAATGCGGACACGCGGCCCCGAGCGGAGACCCGGCCGCGACGGGGAAGCGCAGGCCGCAGCTCGCGTCGCTGCACAGGCGCGTCTGATAGCGCGTCACGTCGCGCGCACGATATCAGCCGCGCCCGCGTCGACGTCACCGGCGTGGCGACACGGTCGCGCCACGGTCCTTCGTCGTCGCGCCCGGGTCTGCTACCGTTGAATCCGGCATGGTCTACCGTGATGACCGTCAGGCCTTGGCGCTGCAGGTCGCCGAGCTCGAGCGGGAGAACACGCGGCTGCGCGAGGAGCTCGAGTTGACCCAAGAACGACTGCGCAAGGCTCACACCGACGGTCATGAGCAGCGACGACTCGGCACCCGCGACGCCTGCGCGCTGTGTGGAGGGACCCTGCTGCCGGTGGCGATCTTCGCGGGCCATGACGTCCGAGCGCCGCTGCCGCTCAAGATGAGCACCCTCCGCTTCACGTCCCCAGATGGGGGCTTCACGCACTCGGCGCCGATCCGATCGCTGGTCTGCGCAAGTTGCGGCTACATCCAGAATTTTATCGATATCGACGCTTCCAAGGCTGTCACTGGCCCATAGGGATCGCGCAGCGCGAATGCGGACATAGCGCAATTCAGCGCGCAATCGGTCGAGCGCGCCAGGCCCGCAGCCACAGCAATTGCGCGCATGGTCGGATTCGAGCCGCGGTACGGTCAACCGTGCGGGCGCATTCGCGCCTTCACGGAGCAAACCGATGAGCCAGAGTTCGAGTTCGAGCAACACCCCGCGACCCCTCGAAGCTCCGACGCCGCTGGCCAGCCGACGGCAGCGCGTCGCCGTGTTGGGTGGCGGCCTCGGAGCCCTCAGCGCCGTCTTCGCCCTCACCGAGACGCCCGGGTGGAAGCGCCGCTACGACATCACCGTCTACCAGCTGGGTTGGCGACTCGGCGGCAAGGCGACGAGCGGCCGCAACCAGGGCGTCTACCAGCGCAGCGAGGCCCACGGCGCGCAGACGTGGCTGCGCTGCTACGAGAACGCGTTCGCGCTCGTCCGGCGCTGCTACGAGGAGCTCGGCCGCACGCCCGGCACCCCGATGGCGACCTGGCGCGAGCTGTTCCAGCCCGTGCCGCGCGTGCAGCTCGAGGACACCGGCAAGCGCCTCGGGCCCTCGTACGTGCTCCCCTCGCGACCCGGCTTCCCCGGCGACGGCGCGCTGCCGCTGTCGGTCTGGGACTGCGTCCGCCACCTGCTGCACTGGATCCTGACGACGATCCCCCGCATGCACCTGCAGCACCACAGCCACGCCTCGCTCGTGCTGCGCTGGAGTAAGCAGGCGCGCGGCGAGCTGCGCGACAGCCTGCGCGCCGCCCGGGCCAAGCGCATCTCGCCGTTCGAGATCAAGACGCGCGACACGACGCTCGACGCCATCGAGTTCGACGCGATGCTGCTCGACGCGATCGCGATTCACGGGGAGCGCCCGCCCTTCGCCGAGCACCCGCGCTGTCAGGCCTGGGCCGCGCCGCTCCTCACGATCGCGCGACACGACATCGCGCTGCTCGAGGACGATCGCAAGCGCGTCCGCGAGGCCCACCTGCTGCCGCTGCTGCGGCTCGCGCTCGCGACCGCCCGCGGGCTGCTCGAGGACGAGGTGTACCGCGCGCCGTCGGGCTTCGACGCGCTCGACGAGCTCGACCTCCGCACCTGGCTCAAGCGCCATGGCGCCCGCGAGCCCGAGCTCGAGCACCCCGCGATCCGGGCGCTGTACGACCTGTTCTTCGCCTACGAGCGCGGCGAGCGAGAGCGCCCCTCGCTGGCCGCCGGCGCCGCGCTGCGCGTCGCGCTGCGCAGCCTGCTGGGCGGGCGCGGCGCGATCGCCTACCAGCTGCGCGCCGGCGCCGGCGAGGCGCTCTTCGCCCCGCTCTACCAGGTGCTCAAGCGCCGCGGCGTCCGCTTCCGCTTCTTCCACAAGGTCAAGCGCCTGCGCCCGTCCGAGGACCGCGCGCGCGTCGCCGAGATCGTGCTCGGTCGCCAGGTGGAGCTGTCCGGAGGAACCCGTGACTACGATCCGCTGATCACGGTCAAGGGGCTGCCCTGCTGGCCGAGCGCCCCGCGCTACGAGCAGATCGTGCTCGGCGACGAGCCCGCGATCCGGGCGATCGACTTCGAGTCGCCCGAGAGCCCGGAGGTCGAGGAGCTGACGCTGCGCGCCGGCGTCGACTTCGACCGCGTGATCCTCGGGATCTCGCTCGGCGCGCTGCCCTCGGTCGCGCGAGGGCTCGTCGAGGCGAGCCCGCGCTGGCGCGCGATGATCGAGGGCGTCGCCACGGTCGCGACCCAGGGCGTGACGCTGTGGCTCGGCCCCGAGCGCGCGAAGCTGCTCCGGCACGTCCCGGCCGCGCCGGCGACCGTCGGGCTCGGCTACCCCGACCCGCTCGCGCGCTGGGACGACGCCTCGGACAACGTGTCACAAGAGACATGGCCACAAGGAAAGTGGCCCAAGACCTGCCTGCACCTCAGCGGCGTCATGCCGGAGCTGTTCCTCGAGAGCGTGCGCCAGCTCGACGATCACGGGCAGGCGCTGGCGAGCGAGCGCGTGCGCAGCCGCGCGCTGACCTGGCTGCACCTGCACGCGAGCCGGCTCTCGCCCGGCGCCGTCGACAAGCGCGGCAAGCCGCGCTGGGAGACGCTCGTCGACCCGCAGGAGCGCGCCGGCGAGCACCGCTTCGACGGCCAGCACTGGTGGGCGAACATCACCGGCTCGAGCCGCTACGTGCAGACGCAGCCCGGCGCCGCCGCCCATCGCCTCGCGCCCGGCGACAGCGGCTTCGACAACCTCGCGCTCGCCGGCGACTGGACGCGCTCGGGGCTCGGCCTCGGCTGCGTCGAGACGGCGGCGGTCAGCGGCCTGCAGGCCGCGCGCGCGCTCGAGGGGCGGCCCGGCGAGATCCTCGGGGAGCGCGACCTCGTGACCGCGCCCGCAGCCGACGACGCGACGGAGACGTCCGACGCCGCGCGCCCGCTGAGCCGACAGAAGCGGCGCCCCCGACGACGCGCGCGAGCGCCAGCCGCCGGCGCTCGCCTGTCGCGTATCTAGGGCCACGACGCAGACCCCCAGACGCCTCGGCCCCGCGCCCTCCTCGAGGTCGCGGGGCCGCGCGTCGTCGTACAGCGCGTGACGATCAGCCGCGACGCCGACGCGTCAGGCCGAGCAGCGCGAGCCCCAGCAGCGCCGGGGTCAGCGGCCCGCCGCCGTCGCCCGAGCGACAGCCGCAGCCCTCGCCCGAACCGCCGGTCTCCTGCGAGCCGGAGTCCGTGCCGCTCCCGGTGCCGTTGTCGTCGTCATCGTCGTCGTCGTCACCGGGGCCCGCCGAGGTGCCGTCCGTGCCGCTGTCCGAGGTGCCGCCGTCCGTGCCGCTGTCCGTGCCGCTGTCGCTGTCGCTGTCGCTGCCGGTCGTCGTCGGGTCGGGCTCGGGCGCGTCCGCGTTGACGCCGATCGCGATCGGCGGCGCGAAGCCCTCGGCGTCGGTGAAGTCGACCGCGCGCGCGCTGATGTAGTACTGCCCGGTGGGCATCTGCACCGGCCACTGGTAGGGCGCCGAGTAGTCCGCCGAGCCGTCGATGACCTTGTCGTTGATCACGAGCTCGACGTACTGGACCGCGCCGTCGTCCATGGCCTCGGCCTCGATCGTCATCGGCTGGTTGCCGCCGTCGGTCGTGAACGTCTCGCCGTCCATGGGGTTGATGATGTTGACGATCGGCGGCGTGTCGGCGGGGCCGACGTCGAAGGGGTCGCCGCAGATCGAGTTCAGCCCGGAGGTCGGGCCGCCGCTGCAGCCGTCGGCCCACGAGCCGTGCCCGACCTCGGGCTCGAGCTGGAAGCCCTTGCAGTCCGGGCCCGGGTTCCACGTGCCGTCGGCGTTGTGGCAGGGCGTGATGTCGAGGCCGCTGTCGCTCTCGAACCACTCCATGCCCGTGTGCATCATCGAGTAGTAGCCGCCGCCGCCGCAGGCGCCGCCGTAGGAGGTGATGCCGAACACGCGCCAGGAGTTGTCGGCCTCGCTCAGCTGCACGTACACGGGCCCGCCGGAGTCACCCTGACAGGTGTCGAGCCCGCCGCCGCCGATGTGCGCCTCGTCCTGCGGCGTGATCGAGTTAATCGTCGTGAAGACCTCGTACTTGATGCCGAAGGTGTTGTCGTCGGTGTTGCCGAAGCCGACGAGCGCGACCTCCTTGCCCGGCTGCAGCACGCTGGTCTCGCAGCCCATCAGCGGCGGGACGATCGGGACGTCGAGGACCGGCTCCTGCAGCTTGCAGTAGGCCCAGTCGTTGCCCTGCCCGGGGCCGCCGCCCGGGTTCACCCGGCAGTACTCCGGGTTGAGGATGCGCTCCGGGCTGTTGCCGCTCTCGCCCAGCCGGATCTGCCCGATGCCGGCGCCGCAGTGCGCGGCGTAGATGATCATCTGCGGGTGGACGAGCGTCCCGGTGCACCCGCCGAGGAACGCGGTCGTCGGCCACTCGCAGTAGTCCGTCGGCTCACCGCCGTAGATCTCGGACTGCTGGGGCGCGAGCGAAAAAGCCCCGGGTCCATCCGAGGCATGCGCATAATCACACGGTAAAAGGGTCAGAGACCCGACAACGACACCCAACAGAGCCGTTCGCAAGTTCATCAAATTTGGTTTCCCCCTCGTGATGCACCATCGCACAGCGCGAGATCGCGTCGCAATCACGAATACCTACCATTGCGCACTCGTTTGCGCCGGGAACGCGTGAAACGCCAGTGTTGGTTGTTTCGCAATAAACGGCCTTTCCTGCGAGATTCGCGGGAAATCTCGTACCTCGGCGTCCATCGAGTCACGCCGGCGCGTTTGCCGCGTGTGTATTATCACTCAGTTGCGTGAAACCGGCTATCCGAGGCGAGATCCCGACGCCGCGGGCGTCCTCGTCATGGGGAAAATCTGTCTATTAAGACATCTCGTCCTCACGCGCGCGCGCGGTCGGGCGAGCCCGTGAGCGCGTCGCCGCGCGAGCGCGTCACAAGCCCGCGCGCGCCCCCTCGAAACGCTCAAACCTGCGGGTTCGGGAACATCTCCCCCCGCGCCAGCGTCTCCCACTCGAGACCGGAGTGCCATGACCGACGCGCTGTATGTAGGTATCGACCTCGGAACCACGAACTCCGCGGCCGCCGTGTTCGACGGCGACCGCGTCGAGAGCGTGCGCAACAGCCAGGGGACCGCGCTCACCCCCTCGCTCGTGCGCGTCGACGGCTCCGGGCGCGTGACGATCGGCCACCGCGCGCGGCGCTTCCTCGCGCTCGACCCCACGAGCGTGCGCGGCGAATTCAAGCGCCTCATGGGCACCCGCGAGCAGCTCGACTTCCCCGCCGCCGGGCTCCACCGACGTCCCGAGGAGCTCGCGGCCGAGCTGCTGCGATCGCTGCGGCACGACATCGAGACCCAGATCGGCGTCGCGCCGCGCTGCGCGGTCATCTCCGTGCCCGCGCTGTTCGAGCTCCCGCAGGTCGCGGCGACGCGCGAGGCCGCGACGCTCGCGGGCTTCGAGGTCGTCGAGCTGATCCAGGAGCCGGTCGCCTCCGCGCTCGCGTCGGGCTGGCGAGCCGACGACTCGTCGGGGCACTGGATGGTCTACGACCTCGGCGGCGGCACCTTCGACGTCTCGCTGCTCGAGACGCAGGGCGGCTTCTTGAACGTCGTCGCGCACGGCGGCGACAACTTCCTCGGCGGGCGCGACCTCGACTGGGCGATCGTCGACTGGGTGCTCGCGCGCATGGAGGCGGAGCACGGCGTCACGCTCTCGCGCGAGGAGCCGGGCGACGCGCCCGCGATCCGCCGGCTCAAGTCGGCCGTCGAGGACGTAAAGATCGAGCTCAGCGCGGCCGCGGACGCGAGCCTGCTGCTGCCGGGCTTCTTGCCCTCGGGACATCTCGAGCTGACCGTGACGCGCGCGGACCTCGAGCGCCTGTGCGCGCCGCTGATCGACCGCACCGTCGAGATCTGCCAGCGCCTGCTCGCCGAGCACCGGCTGCGGCCCGCGGACATCGAGCGCCTCGTGCTCGTCGGCGGGCCGACCGCGATGCCGCTGCTGCGCGAGCGCGTCGCCGCGCGCCTCGGCGTCCCGCTGCAGCGCGAGCTGGACCCGATGACCGCGGTCGCCCACGGCGCGGCGCTCTACGCCGCGAGCGCGGGGCTCGACGCGCGCCCGCGCGCCGCGAACGACGCGCGCGGGCCCGCGGCCAAGCTGTGGCTGCGCCACCCCGCGGTCTCGGCCGACCTCAAGCCGCACGTCGTCGGCAAGGTGACCGGCGCCGCGCAGCAGGGCAAAGGTGTCCCCGAGACCATCCGTCTCAGGCGCAAGGACGGCCGCTGGGAGAGCGCGTGGACCGACCTCAACCACGAGGCCGGCTTCATCATCGGCGTCGAGCTCGAGCCGCGCCGGCCCAACGTGTTCGAAGTGCTCGCGCGCGACCCGGACGGCGCGCCGGTGCCCGTGCAGCCCGACCAGCTCACGATCGTCCAGGGCATGTCGCTCAGCGACCCGCCGCTCTCGCGGCGCATCGGCGTCGCGCTCGCGAGCGACAAGGTGCAGGTCTACTTCGACCGCGGCGAGCCGCTGCCCGCCCGCCGCACCTTCCGGCACCACACGGTCGAGACCGTCGCCGCCGGCAGCGACGACTGCCTCCTGAAGATCCCGATCGTCCAGGGCGAGTTCGAGCGCGCGCACCTGTGCCGGCTCGTCGGCACCCTCGAGATCCGCGGCCGCGAGCTCAAGGGCACGGTGCCCGCCGGCGCGCCGGTCGAGCTGACGCTCGAGCTCGACCGCGGCGGCAACCTCTCGGCCCGCGCGCTGCTGCCCGACATCGACCAGGTGTTCGAAGAGATCGCGCACCTGCTCGTGCCCGAGGCCTCGCACGCGTCCCTGACCGCGAGCTTCAGCGCGACCGAGCGGCGGCTCCAGGCCATGCGCACGCGCGCGTTCCGGGGCCGCCTCGGCGAGGTCATCGAGCAGCTCGACGCGCTCGTCGACACCTACAAGGCGGTCGAGCGCGACATCGCGGCGGCCGCCGGCGGCGACGCGGACGCGGGCCTCAAGGCCCGGCGCACGCTGCTCGAGCTCGACGCGCAGCTCGAGCGGCTCGAGGGCCAGGTCGAGTGGCCCGAGCTCAAGGAGGAGGCGCGCTGGAAGCTCGCGTGGTCGAGCCACTGGCTCGAGAAGTACGGCAACGACCACGAGAACCGCCTGTTTGAAGAGGCAGCCGCTGGGGCCGACCGGGCCGAGCGCGAGCAGGACGCGGTCGAGCTCGAGCGCCAGATCAGCATGGCCTACGACCTCGGCTTCAACGCGTTCCTGCGCGACCCCGAGGCCTGGCCGGCGCTGTTCGAGAACGCGGCCGCCGAGGCCGATCGCGCCCACGACCTGCCCCGCGCGCACGCGCTCGTCGACGAGGGCCGCGCGGCCGTCCGGGCCGGCGACCGGCGCAAGCTCGAGCGCGTCGTCCGCAAGCTCTGGACGCTGCTCCCGGCCGAGGCCCGGCAACGTCAGCGGGCCTTTCAGTCAGGTCTGCGCTAAACCAGATCACCGCGCCCCCGCGAGCGCCCCAGCCAACAAGTAGAGAACGCCGTGGAGCCGCCGCACATCGCCCGCATCACGCAGAACCCGTTTCACGTGCTCGGCCTCCGGCCGGGCTGCTCGCGCGCGGAGCTCGAGCGCGCCGGCCAGACCCTGCTCGACATGCTCGCCGTCGACATGAGGGACGCGCGCGAGTACATGACGCCGCTGGGACCGCGCGCGCGCACGGCCGAGCTCGTGCGTCACGCCATGGCCGAGCTGCGCGAGCCGACGCGGCGCGTCGTCCACGAGCTCTGGGCGAGCCGCGACCAGGCCGCGGCCGCGCCCCGCCAACCGCGGACGAGCCCGCTGAGCGACGACGACGCGGAGCGCGACGGCTGGCACGGCGGCTTCCGTGCGCTCGGGTGGAGGACGCCATGATCGAGGCGGTCCTGCTGCTGCTGTGCGTGCTCGGCTGCGTCGTCCTGACGGTCGCGCCGCTGCCCTCGCCCGAGTTCATGGATCCCAAGAGCCCGCGCGCGCGCTCCATGCGGGTCTCGGAGCGGCGCTGGGCCTACACGCTCCTGACGATCTCGAGCTTCCTGTTCCTCACGCTGTACGCCTACAGCCGCGGCGCCGACTGGCGCGCGGTCGGCTACCTCGCGGTGATGATGGTCGTCTCGATCGCGCTGATCCACCCGTGGCTGCTCGTGCGCGGGCTGCTGATCCCGCTCGGGCAGGTCGAGCTCGCGTACCGCCTCAGCCGCCTCGGCGGTCACCCGTGGCTGCGCGACCCGACCGGCGGCGCGGTGCTCTCCGGCGCGCTCGCGCTGGTGCGCCGCGGCCAGCACCACCAGGGCCTCGCTAGCTGGCTCGAGGGTCATCTTGATGACGGCCCGCTGCGCGGCGCCGGCGTGGCCGCGGCCGGGCTGCTCGCGGCGAGCCGCGGCGACGTCGCCGACGCCCGCGTGCTGCTCGAGAGCGTCGAGGCGCTCGACCCCGAGCTGTGCCCGCAGGCCGCCTGGAAGATCGCCATCGACTGGCGGGTCGCCGACGCGGCGAGCCGCGGCGCCTGGCGCGAGGTGCTGCAGCTCGGGCGCACGGGCCTCAAGACCTCGCGCACCACTCGCCTCGTCACCCTCGCCGCCGCGCGCATGACGGGCGAGTGGGCCGAGGACGCGGCGCTCGTCCGCGCCTGGCTGCTCGCGCCCCGCCGCCTCGGCAACCTCTCGCTGCTGCGCCTCGCGCTGCGCCAGGCCGCGCCCAGCGTGAGCGAGACCCGCGAGACCGGCGACGCGGCGCTCGACCGGCTCGCCGTCGTCGCGCCGCTCGCCGCGCTCGACGCGGCCGTCGCCGCCAACGACGGGCACACGCCGTGCGCCGACGTCGTCGGCCTGCAGGTCGAGACGCTCGCCGCGCTCGAGCGCCGCGAGCCCGACGAGCAGGCCGCGCTCGTCGCTCGCCTCGCGCTCGCCTGGGACCGCGCGCTGCGTTCGAACTTCCTGCTCGAGCACCTCAGCGGGCGCGTGCTCGAGGTCCGAGCCTCGCACGCGGCCGAGGAGCTGCGCGACCAGCTCGAGAGCGACGTCGCCGCGGACCTCGCCTGCGCGCTGCAGCACCACCGCGTGCCGCTCTCGCGGCTCAGCGCGCTCCTGCACGAGCGCGAGCGCCCGTCGCCTGTGCTCGCCCGCGCGATCGACCGCGTCACCGGCGACCTCCTCGCCGAGATCGACGAGACCGCGCAGGCGCTCTCGGAGCGACAGCACCGCCTCGCCGAGCAGCACAAGCGCCTCAGCCTCGTCGACCCGGACGGCGCGGGCAACTTCCACTCCATCGAGCTGTGGCGCGCCTGGCTCGCGGTCCGCGACGTCTACGAGGACGTCGCGCGCGTCGGCGGCGAGCAGGTCCGCCGCCTCGCGTTCCCGACCCTCGAGAAGCAGCTCGGCCGGCTCGCGCTGTGGGTCTGGCAGGTCCACGACGAGCGCGGCTTCGCCGACGCGATCTTCCTGTGGCTGCTGCGCGAGGCCGAGGCGCTCGGCAACACCGCCTCGGCCGACACCTACCGCCACAACCTCGCGGTCAGCTTCTAGCGCCCGCCTACTCGGGCACGAGCGACGACATGAAGCCCAGCGTCACGCGCAGGCGCTTGTCGGGCTCGTCGACGTTGTTGCCCATGACCGTGTGCGTCTGCAGGTCGCCGTCGATCGCCAGCTCGGCCGTGTCCGGGAACGCGTTGTCGCCCAGCGCGACGAAGCTCGCCAGGAAGCTGCCGTACTCGACCGAGTTGTCCTCGTAGTTGAGGCTGATCTCGGCGAGGTTGAGCCCGCCGCCGGCCGGCAGCTTCGCGCCGAAGGAGCCCGCGATCGTCAGGTAGCTGCCGTCGATGTCGAAGTTGCCGTCGATGTCGGAGTAGTGGACATCGTAGAACTCGACCGAGGTCCCCTGGATGTCGCGGTTGTTCATGCTCAGCGGGTCGGCGAGCTGCGTCGTGAGCTCCGGGCCCAGGACCGTGAACGTGTACTCGGTGGGCGCGTCGCCGCCCGTGCGCTCGTAGAAGGTGATCGAGACGAGCCCCGGGATCTCGTGCACCGGGATCGACATGTCGACCGCGCCGGTCGTCAGCCCGGTGGTCTCGGTCGTCGTCGTCGTGCCGCTCGTGGTCGCGCTCCCGCTCGTGCTCGCGTCGCCGGTCGTCGTGCCCGTCGCGCCGCCGGAGCCCGTCGTCGCGCCCTCCGTCGCGCCTCCGGTCGGACCTCCCGTCGCGCCCTCCGTCGCGCCCTCCGTCGCGCCCTCCGTCGCGCCCGCGGTCGTCGTGCCCGTCGCGCCGCCCGTCGTCGCCGTGGTCGCGCCCGAGTCCGTCGGGGCGCAGCGCGACGTGTCCGCGCAGTCCTCTCCGCCGCTGCACGCCGACGCCAGCGCCGCCGCCATCGCGATCGCGCACCCTGAACGCGCCGCCCCCACGAGATCACTCCAACGCCCGCTCCGCATGTCGACAGTCTCGCCGCGCGCGCCTGGAAACACAACGGCGCGCGCGGGCGTCTGCCGGCGCTTGCCCCAGGAACCCCCCGTGCGCCCGCGATCCGCCGCGTGCCCGCGCGCGCGCACCGTTGACCTCCGCCCCCTCTCCGCGTCACGATCAGCGCGCGCATGCCTCGTCCGCTCACGCTCCCATTCGCCGCCGCGCTCGGGCTGCTCGCGCTGCTCGCCGCGCCCAGCTCGGCCCAGGCTCAACAGCCCGACGGCCGCGATGACGGCAAGCCGTGGTCGCGCGGCATCCTCATGCCCTCGCTCGGCGCCGGCGGCTCGTTCGGCGGCGACATCAGCCAGCTCTACATCGGCGCCGGCGTCAGCTACTACGTGATCAACGGGCTCGCCGTCGGGCTCAGCATCAGCAACGACTGGCAGTTCTACTCCGAGAACTTCAAGCTCCAGTACCCGGGCATCAACGAGCAGCTGCCGACCTACAAGTTCGGCGTGCTGCCCACGCTGCAGTACGTGTTCTTCCGCAACCAGTGGTTCTCGCCCTACGCCTTCGCCGGCACGGGCCCGGTCATCCACAACAACGGCGGCGGCACGCTCGGGCAGTGGGCGGTGGGCCCGGGCTTCTACATCGGCACCGGCGGGCCGGTGTTCATCGACATCGGCGTCAGCTTCAACGGCCTGTACACCCAGGACGCCTGCGTCGACACCTACACCTCCGAGCTCTACGACGCGTCGTTCAATTGCAACTGGGGCTGGGGCCTGCGCCTCGGGCTCGTGCTCGCCTTCGACGTCGGCAAGCGAAGACGAAGTCGTCGTCCGGAGAACGAGCAGCAGTCAACGCCGAGCTACACGCCGACGCCTCCGCCCCAGCAGCCCGGCTACGTCGAGCCCGCGCCCTACGAGCCCTACCCCGCGCCGACCGAGCCGCCGCCCGAGAGCGCGCCGCCCCTCGACGCCACAGAACAGCCCGCGCCTGTTCAGCCCGCGCCTGTTCAGCCCGCGCCTGTTCAGCCCGCGCCTGTTCAGCCCGCGCCTGTTCAGCCCGCGCCTGTTCAGCCCGCGCCTGTTCAGCCCGCGCCACAGCCTGTTCAGCCCGCGCCACAGCCTACGCCCGCGCCACAGCCGGACGTTCAGCCTGCGCCGGCGCCCGGCGCCTGAGCGCAGCGGAGACGCGCCAGCGCCAGCGCAGCCGATCGAGCGCGGTCACCCGCAGTAGTGACAGCGGACCTCTTCGAAGATCGTCTCCTCGTCGCCCTCGCGCATGGCGTACTCGAGCACGATCCGCATCGCCTTGCTCACGTCCTCGATCTCGTACTTCGCCGCCATCTCCTCGAGCCACTTCACGTGGCCGGGTTGAACCGTGAACGCTCGCTCGATCTTGCCGTCTTCCATGGTCGCGCCTCGCCACGAGCGTACCCGAGTCGACCCCGCGACAACACGAGAATTCCACGCGGCGCGAATCCACGCGACGCGAGCGTGGCGCGCGTGGCCGGCCGCGCGCGAGCAACGTGGCGATACACGCGTCGCCCGAGCGCTCACCCCGTCGCGAACTCGCGACGTCGATCGCGCGGGCCTCCCGTCGCGCCGGCCGAGGCGGCGTCGCCCCAGCGCTCACCCGTCGCGAACGCGCGACGTCGATCGCGCGGGCCTCCCATCGCGCCGGCCGAGGCGGCGCGGTGACCCCGGGGTCCGGCCGCGGGGCGTCACCCAAGCGGCGCGACGGGACGAGTCCCGGCGCGCCCCCGCGCCTGGCGCGGCGCGACGACGCGACGACGCGAGCTCGGCGGCCGCCACGCGTGATCGCGCTACACTTTCAAACATGCTTATTTGGACATGTCTTAATAAACACGGTCGACGCGGCGGCGTCGAGCGCCGAGTCGTCGCGCTCGCGCTCGCGCTGTCCGCGAGCGGCTGCGTCGCGCTCAACAGCGACTGGGAGGCGCCCGACGACGCGAGCGCCGGCAGCTCGACCGGCGCGCCCGAGACGAGCGCGGGGACGACCGCGCCGGGGACGACGAGCGAGCCGGGGACCGCCGGCGCGACGAGCAGCTCCAGCACCGCGGAGACGAGCGCGACCTCCAGCCCCGCGACCTCCAGCCCCGCGACCTCCACCTCGCTCGGCACGTCGACGACCCTCGATCCGCAGACCACGTCCGGGGTCGGCAGCAGCACGGGCTTCGACGAGCTGGTGCTGTTCGACTTCTGGGCCGAGCACTGCGCGCTCGAGTGGTTCGTGACCTCCAACAACGAGCCGGAGGTCATCCCCTGCGACACCAAGAACGACCAGTTCGGCTGGGAGGAGAAGCGGCACCTCGCGCCGCTCAACGTCGAGGGCGCGGAGGTGTTCGTGCAGGCGCTCGAGCTCGCGCCGGAGAACCTGGAGGGCGCGGTCATCAGCGGCACGCTGCACGACTTCCCGCTGACGCAGCCCGCGGAGTTCATCTCGCTCGTCGCCTGCAAGGGCGGCGGGGATCCCTGCGACGCGACCTGGCAGTTCGTCGTGCGCGACGCCGACACCTTGGAGGCGTTCGTCGTGAAGGAGGGCGTCGAGAAGCCGGACGGGCTCATCAAGCCGATCTACGCCGACCTCGAGCCCTACGTCGGAGAGACCGTCATGATCAGCCTCGTCGTGATCGCGAACACGGGGCTCGCCGGGGACCGCCTCGTGTGGGAGACGCCGCAGCTGCTCGCGAAGTAGCCGCGTCGAGCCGGGCTACAGCGAGCCCTCGAACTGGATCTGGTTGAGCACCGCCGAGCCGGTCAACGGCGGCACCCGGGGCAGGCGCAGCGCCTCGTGCCTCGCGGCGCGCGGCTCGACCGCGATCGCGCGCGACTCGGCGAGCTCGCGAGTCCGCCGCGCCACGGCCGCGTACGCCCGCGCCCGGAGGTCATCCTGGATGCGCGCGAGCAGCTGGTTCGCCTGCGCGAGCTTGCGATGGATCGCGCGGGTCGGCTGACCGAGGACCGCGGCGACCGCCTTGATCGGGAGCACGTGCTTGACGCACAGCTCGACGACGACCTGCAGCTCGAGCGGCAGGATCGCCAGCGCCTCGCGCCACAGGCGATCGCGCTGCCGGCTGCGGGCGCGCAGCTCCAGCCCGCGCTGGGCGCAGCGATCGCTGATGTGCTCGCGGACCGCGTCCTCGCTGACGAGCAGGAGGATGTTGCGAAAGCTCTGCTCGGTCTCAGACCAGCGCGCCGCCGCGAGGCCGCGCGCCATCACGGACTCGGCGAGGCGCGCCGCCTCGGCGTCGCCGATGATATGGCCGAGATAGCGTCGCAGCGGGCGCTCGTGCTCCGCCTTGAGCTCGTCGCCCGCCGCCAGGTTCCCGCTTCGCAGGTGATACAGCAGATACTCCTCGCGCATGCCGACCTCCATGGGATATCGCGTCGTGGACCTACGGGACGGCGCGCTGCGGGGCGCGCCCGCGAGCGAGCGAAGCTCGTGCCCGGCTCGGCGCGTCCGACCGGGGGCAGCGAGGTACGCTTCGTCTTCCATGCGCCGTCCATGACGCCTCGCGCCGAGGGTACCACCCGCGGCGCCGGTGATTCGATGTGTGTGCAGATAATTTCTCCCCGTGCGACCTGGCCGAGGGGTCGGGGCTGGCGCCTGTCCACAGGCGCCGGAGCCCGAGCGCGCTGTGCATAAGTCCCGGTGGCGCCGCTCGTGATCCACCCGACCGTCGCGACGAGCACACAGACCGACTCGAGCGCACACCGGCGGGGCGCCGGACGCGGGCGCGAATTCGCGCGAGCCGCGACGTCGCCCGGGGAGGGCCTGTGGATAACGCTGTGAGCATCTGGGGCCCCGCTGTGGACCGTCGTCGGCGACCCGATCACATGGCTGCAGAACCAGCTCTCACCCGACCGGGCGCGCCCCGACGGCGGAGCGAGCGCCGCCGTTGACGGTCCCCGACCGGCGGGGCCACACTCCGCGCGCGACGATGAAGCGCCTGACCGTCAGCGATCACGACCGCGACGTCGCCGGCTACACCTACGTCTACCCGGTGGTGTCGCGCCGGGCGGGCGGGGTCTCGCTCGGCGTCAACCTCAACCCGAACAACGCCTGCAACTGGCGCTGCGTCTACTGTCAGGTCCCCGGGCTGGTCCGCGGCGCCGCGCCGCCGATCGAGCTGCCGACGCTGACACGGGAGCTGCGGGCGCTGCTCGACGAGGTGCAGTCCGAGGCCTGGCTGGCGCGCCACGTCGACGCGCCCTTCCGCCGGATCGTCGACGTCGCGTTCTCGGGCAACGGCGAGCCCACGACCGCGCGCCCCTTCGACGAGATCGTCGCCGCGGTGCTCGAGGTCCTCGACGAGCGCGGGCTCCAGGGGCTGAACAAGGTGTTGATCAGCAACGGCTCGATGATGCAGCGCGAGGAGGTCCAGCGGGGGCTCGCGCGCCTGGCCGCCGCTGGCGGCGAGGTCTGGTTCAAGCTCGACAGCGCGACGGCCGAGGGGCGACGCCGCGTCAACGACACGAGCTCCTCGCCCGAGACGGCGCGGCAGAACCTCCGGATCAGCGCCGCGGCCTGCCGCACCCGGCTGCAGACCTGCGTCGTCGCCATCGACGGCGCGCCGCCGAGCCCGCGCGAGCGCGCGGCCTACCTGGAGCTCGTGCGCGAGGAGCTCGCGGCCGGCACCCCGATCGCCGATGTCCTGCTCTACGGGATGGCGCGCCCGTCGCATCAGCCGGGCGCCGAGCGGCTCTCTCGAGCGCCCTCGAGCTGGATCGAGGCCTTCGCCGACGACATCCGCGCGCTCGGGCTCGCGGTCACCGTGCGCCTGTGAGCGCCGGCCCGCGTCACGCGAGCTCGAGGAACTCGCGCGCGCGCCGGCACACCTCCTCGGCGGCGTCGTACGTGACCGCGTGGGAGGCGCCCGCGATCTCGACCGCCTGTACGTTCGGCAAGGACGCGCGGGCCACCCCGAGCGCGGTCGCCGGGTCGTAGAGGAGCTCCCGCGCGCCGATCATGACCAGCGTCGGCGCGGTGATCAGGCCCAGGCGGGCCGGCGCGATCAGGGTCGGGTACACCGAGATCGGGTAGCCGTGCTTGGCGATCGCCTCGCAGATCCGACCGATGACGTGCGCGCGCATCTCGGGGCCGCGAGCCGAGATCCCGTCGAGCATCCAGCGGATCATCGACGGCCAGCGGATAAAGAACGCGGGCACCGTGCGGATAAAGAACCGCAGCTGGATGCGCGCGAGGCTGGCCGCGGGCGCGCAGGTGACGAGCCGGCGCACGCGCGCAGGGTGCCGCGACGCGAAGCCGAGCGCGACCCAGCCGCCGTAGGAGTGCGAGACGATCGCGGGGCGCTCGAGCCCGAGCGCGTCGAGCACGGCGAGGAGCCAGTCGGCGTAGCCGTCGAGGTCGCGCGGCGCGGCCCCGGGCGTGGCGACGCTGCGCCCGACGTCGCCGATCGTGTCGAGCGCGTAGGTTCGAAACCGAGGCGACAGCGCGCGCGCCACGTCGACCCACATCGCCGCGCTGCAGCCCGCGCCGTGCAGCAGCACGACCGGCGGCGCGTCCTCGGGCCCGCTGACGACGACGTGGGTGCGGCCGTGGGAGGTCGCCACGTCGCGCTCCTCCGCGGGCGACGACCACCCGGCGAGCGCCTCGTCGTACAGGCGATCGAAGATCGCCTGGCCGTCGGCGGTGCGAAAGCAGGGGCGAAGCGCGGCGCGATCGGGCACGCCCGATGGTACGCCGCCGGCCGCGGGCGCTCCAGGCGCCGTCAGTCGCAGCCGGGACAATTGAGCTGGGTCGTCAGGCAGTGCTCGCGCCAGTGAACCACGCAGTCCCACAGCGTCACGTCCGACGACACCTTGGCGCACGCGAGCAGGACGTCCTTCGGCACCCGCTGGGCCCGCGTCGCGCGGTGCTGCGACTCGGTCACGCCGTCATCGTAGTTCGCCTGGAACATCACGGTGCCGTCGCCGGGGCGGACGATGTACAGGCGCTCGCTCCAGCGCACCTCGACGAAGTCCGCCTGGTACGCGCGCAGCTCGAGCGCCGCCTCCTCGCCGCTGGCGAGCGTCTCGAGGAAGCAGCTCGCGGCGCCCGGGTCGTCGAGCGAGACGAGCGCGTGATTCTCGTCGACCGCGGCCGCGACGACGGGGCACGGCGTCGGCAGGTCACAGAAGTAGTGCTTGTCGGAGAGCTCCGCGTCCGAGATGTAGTCGTCGGAGCACTCGATCTCGAGGGGCCCGATGTCGAACTTCGGCCCCTCCTGGTGCTCGCACCACTCGGAGTCAGCGCTCGAGTCGTCCGACGTCGCCGTCGTCGTCGTCGTCGTCGTCGTCGACACCCCGCTCGTCATGGCGCCGGTCGTCGAGGGCGGCGCGCCCGTGGTCTCGCCGTCGCTCACCCCGCCGGAGCCAGACGTCGAGCCCCCGGCGCTGGTCGACTCGTCCCCTCCGCTCGTGCCGCCGTCGGTGAGCGTCACGCTCGAGCTCGGTCCGCAGGCGACCATGAGCGACAACAACGACGTGAGGACGACGACCGGGCGCGGGTGCATGGGCCGCAGTGTAGCGTCGTCGCGTCGTCGCGCGCGCGCGCGTCCGCCTGCCTGTGTAGATACATCCGCTGTCGAGGCGCGCGCTGCCGAGGCACGCGCTGTCGAGGCCCGCGCTGTCGAGACGCGGTGCAGGTACATCCACGATCGAGACATCCAGCGGCCGCCGCGTCCTCCTCAACGACGTTTCGCGTCGGCGCCCGAGCCCCGTGACGTCACGAGACCGGCCCGGCGGTCGACGCACGCCGTCGGCCCTCACCGGCCGCGGCGGCCGCCGGCGCGAAGCCGCGCGGCGGCGGCGTCGACCGTGTCGCGCCCCTTCGTGATAATCCCGTGATCGATTCCGGCGACGCCCGGTCTCCCGAGGGAGCGCCATGGTCGACCACCGACGTCTCGTCTCGCGCGGGCTCGCGGAGACGCTCCCGGAGCCCGAGCACCAGACGGAGCCCGAGCTCGCGCTCGAGGCCGACCTCGCGCGCGCGCGGATCCGCAGCGCGCTGTTCCCCAGCCACGCGCCGACGCCGACGATCGGCCGCTTCCGCGTCGTCGACCGCCTGGGCGCCGGCGGCATGGGCGTCGTCTACCTCGCGCACGACCCCGAGCTCGACCGCCGGGTAGCGATCAAGGTGCTGCGCGAGCGCGGCGGCGGGCGCGAGGCCGCGAGCCGGCTGCAGCGCGAGGCCCAGGCGATCGCGCGCGTCGCCCACCCCAACGTGGTCGCGGTGCACGAGACCGGCGTGCACGAGGGCGCGGTGTTCGTCGTCATGGAGCACGTCGAGGGCCGCTCGCTCCGAACCTGGCTTGAGGAGCATGCACGAACGCCGGCCGAGATCCTCGACGTGTTCGCCGGCGCCGGCGCCGGGCTCGCGGCCGCCCACGCCGTCGGGCTCGTGCACCGCGACTTCAAGCCCGAGAACGTGATCGTCGGCGCGGACGGGCGCCCGCGCGTGCTCGACTTCGGGCTCGCGCGCAGCGTGCTCGCCGAGCAGCTCGTGACGCTGCCGACCGAGGGCGCCGGGCCGCTCGACGAGCTGACGCGCACGGGCGCCGTGCTCGGCACTCCTTCGTACATGTCCCCAGAGCAATTTCTAGGCGGGCGCCTGTCGCCGGCGAGCGATCAGTTCTCGTTCTACTGAGTCTAGCTGTCTAAGTTGTTGATCTACTTGCGCTTCTTCTTCGGACGATGAGCCGGCGCCGGATCGGCTCCAGTACGGTCTGTCGCTCCGCCTGGCTCACTCTCGAGCTTCGACTCCGCGGCCGCCCGATCGAGCAAGGCGATTGAGCTTCGCCGACCTGGCGCGAGGTGCATATAGCGATCGGTGACCGCCACGCTCGAGTGCCCCGCGTAGTCGCGGATCTCCGCAGCCGGCGCGCCGAGCTCCGCCAGATGCGAGCAGAACGTATGCCGGAGGGTATGAGCGCCCTTCGGCGGCAGGTCCGCCCGTGACTGCGCCTGCCACAGCCGATGCCGGATCCAGTTGCGACCGGTGAGCGACCCGTCGTCGCGCGCGAGCACCGTCTCGCCTCTACGCTCCGGGTGCATCGCGCAGAGCAAGCTCGAGAGCCGCTCGGAGAGCGGCACCGAACGATAGCGATTGCTCTTCGGCGTCGTCAGGTGACCACGCCAGAACGAGTGCTCGACCACGATCACGCCGCGCGTGAGCTGAACCGAGCGCCAGTGCAGGCCGGCCATCTCACCGGCGCGCAGGCCGGCCTCGCCGCCGAGCAGCACGATGGCCAAATGGTCATGTCCGAGCACGCTCGCGGCCGCGACGAGTCGTTCGAAGTCGGCGCGCTCGTAGAACGCCGCCGGCTTCTTGGGCGACGGGATGTGGCTGATCCGCAGGACCTCGCGGAGGTGCCCCTTGGCCTTACCCGAGCGCAAGAGCGCCGAGAGCGTGGCGAGGATCTTGTTGCGCGTCCCCGGCGAGACGCGCGGCAGTTCGACGATGCTCGCCACGTGCGTCTCGTCGATCTCGTCAAGACGCACCCGCCCGAAGCGCGGGAGCAGGTGAACGCGGAGGTTGGTCTGATGGTTGTCGATCGTCGATGGTTTGCGTCCGCGTGCTCGCACGTGCTCGATGAACGCGTCCGCGAACTCGGCGAGCGTGGGGCACGTCCGTGCCTCCTTCTTGGGTTTTGTGCCGTTGCGAATGAGCTCCCGCTCGCGACTGCGAGCCCAACGGAGCGCGCTGCGCTGGCTAGTGGCTGTCGGGACATCTCGTCGCTCCCGGTGAACCGTTCCGTCTGGGAGACGCGCGTGGATGTCTGCGACCCACCGGGTTCTCCCGTTCCGTGTACGTGTACGGACCTTGACTGTCATTGCCTCTTCCTTGCGTGGAGTTGGTGACAACACGGGCCGTTGCTCCGCTCCCATCCACGCATTTTCGCGCCTCGAGATCAACCCCTGTCAGCATCATCGCCGATCTTCTCCGCGTGTGGGATCCCGAAGATTGCGGGCGTGAGACACGACGGCTGTCGTGTCGCACGACGTCTATCTTCTACTACGAGCCTCGCAGCACATTCGTATCCGACCGGACAGTATTCGTGTCCGACCGAACCTACGAGCGAGTCGTCTGTGGCTTTCCGGCTAGGTTACGTGGCTAATGGGACACGAAGGTAGATGTGCGCAACACGCCGTCCCTTGATCCGCTGCACGCGTATTTGGCCAGCTATGCGACCTAGCAATCGAGGCGCGTGCTGATGCTGCCGCGCGACTGTAGCGAGCGGATGTTTGTCATTCAAACTGTCTAGGGGCACCACCATAGCGAGATCTACGGACCAAGACCCTCGGGGTTCTCGAGTGAGCCCGACGTCGACCGCCCCTAGGGCTCGTTTCGCGCGATCCAGCAGGCGAGCTGAAAGGGGAAGTCGGTCTCTTATAACGAATTTAAGCATGAGAACGATGTTAGCGCGATTCGCACAACTTGTCAAGCGCGATCTAGCCTCCTCTCGTCGGCCACGATGATCGACCCGATCGGTGGCGAGGCGAGTCCGCGCATACGACACCTGTCGTCCTCACGGATCGGCGAGGTGACAGGTGTCGTGATCACGACGTCAGTCGACGACGGACGTCGATTGACGACGTCAGTCGGCGACGGACGTCAATTGACGACGTCAGTCGGCGACAGACGTCGTGATCACGACACCTGTCCAATGCGACACGACAGACGTCGTGTAGACGACAGACGTCGTGTTTTTCCGAAAATCGGACGTCAGTCGGAGACAGACGTCGTGATCACGACACCTGTCACACGACAGACGTCGTGATCACGACACCTGTCACCTGACAACGACGTCTGTCGTGTCGCATGAATGAGCGAATACAAGCAAATTTGGTCAATAAAGCGCGTATTCGGGCATTGGCGAGCGCGCGCGAGACGACAGACGTCGTGATGCGACACCTGTCGTCTCCGATCGGACGTCTGTCGTGTCGACCGGACGTCTGTCGTGTCCGGCGAGGTCGAGGGCGCGCAGCTCGGCATGCTTGTCAGCGAGGCCGCGCTCGAGCTCGTCAGCGAGGCCCAGGCGACGCGGCACGACGTCAGTCGCGTCTCATGAGCCCGATGAAGACGCGAAGGTCAAGTCGGCTCAAACGGGCGGCGCGGGCAGGCTTATTGCTCGTTTCCATCGACCACGACGACGTCTGTCGTGTCTCACGAGCTCGACAACGAAGCGCGAAGGCCAAGTCGCCGCGAACGGGCAGCGTAGGCGGGTCTACTGCTCGTTTGCATCGACCTCTGACGAGCTCCGCCCGCGGGCGAGCGCCTCGCCGACGAGCACGACCGCGGTGCGTGTCGAGCTGCGCCTCGTAACGCTCCCCCAGCGTCGACGCGATAGGGCGGTAGGGACACCCTAGTTCCCCGTTCGCGTCGCATTCCGCTCGTACTCGCGCGAGCGCCTCGCCGACGAACGCGACCGCGGTGCGTGGGCCGTCGCGCCGACGTGATCGGGCAGTAGGGACACCCTAGCTCCCCGTTCGCGTCGCGCTCCGCTCGTAGTTGCGCGAGCGCCTCGCCGACGAACGCGACCGCGGGACGTGGGTCGTCGCGCCGACGCGATCGGGCAGTAGGGACACCCTAGCTCCCCGTTCGCGTCGCGCTCCGCTCGTAGTGCTAGCGCCTCGCCGACGAACGCGACCGCGGGGCGTGGGGTCGTCGTGCCGACGCGATCGGGCAGTAGGGATACCCTAGCTCCCCGCTCGCTTGGCCTCGCTGACGCGAACGCGGCCTCGCCAACACGAGCGCGTCGACGTCAGTCGCGTCTCATAAGCCTCCCGAGCGCGGCGATGATTCACTGCGACCGTAATCATGTCTTTTTAGACATGTATAAGTGTGTGCTAAGCATCGCGAATGCGAGCGTACCGAGCAGACGGATGTCGTGGTCAGGACGGTAGTCGCTGACTGACGTCGTGTTGCGACGGACGTCAGCGACAGGTGTCGTGTTGATCGACATGGGCAACCAAAAACGCACGGGGCCGCGCGGCCCCGTGCTACTCTCTACGGTGACACGCGTTGTGCTTGCAGGCTAGGCGCGTGTCGATCGTCCGCGGCTATCGCCGCGGGCGGTCACCTTTTCGCCGCCGGATCTAGCTCGTGCGCGCGCTCGTTTTCGAAGACGTGCACGATATCGAGCCGGTCACACGCGTAAACGACGCGGTTGCAGTCTGACCAATCGCGCGCGACCGCGTCGACGTCGACGTAGGCGATCAGCCAGTGAGCCGAGGGAGGAATGACCTCCTCGATCTCACGGCGAACGTGTTCGCCCCTGCTCGCGCAGGAGCACAACCACCGCTCGAGCCAGCCTTCGACATCGGCGTTCTCTCCGAAGTGCCGCCGGAGTGCTTCGCGGACGCGAGCGATCGAGGTTACCGGAAGGTCATGAATGGACATCGACCTTCTCCTCCTCGACACCCGGGGCGTCGTGCGGGAGCGTGACCTCCTGGACGGTCGCAGCCAGCGGAACGTGGAACGTGATCTCGGGGCCGTTGACCGACGCAAGTAGCTCACGCTCGTGCGTGAAGATCACGAGGCGCGCTGGGAAGCCGTGATCGATGAGTGCGCGCTCGACGATCTCGTGCGCCAGGTGGGCGTTGCTGCGGAGGCAGGTTGCGGTTTGCGCGTCGAGTGGAACCTCGAGCGCTGGGGGAGCGTTGCTGTTCGTTGCCATGTACAAAGACTACATTTGTTTTGCATATGAAACAAAATTCCGGTTTCCTGTTTGAATTCGCACGTATACGCCGCGCGCCGTATAGTCTCGTGCTGTGACGCCCGCACAGTGTAAAAGCGCGCGCTCCCTCCTCGGATGGACGGTGCGCCGCTTGGCCGAGGAGGCCAAGGTTGCGACGACAACGGTCGTGTCGTTCGAGCGCGGTCACCAAGACACGCGGCCGCGCACGATCGGAGCTATGCGGCAAGCTTTAGAGCGCGGCGGCGTCGAGTTCGTGATCACGACGGCAAATTCTGCGAACGCCGTGCCTACAGAGGTCAGATTCGAGGATGGATCGCTCGTTCGCTTGCATTTGCGGAAATAGCGTCAGCGACAAGTCGGGAGAGCGCCTTGCATCGGGCTCGCCCACCAAAGCTAGGAGGAAACCGATGAAAGAATACACTTGCTCCTATGAAGCTTACGAGTGCACTCATTGTGGAGTGACGAATAAAATGTGGCTTATCGGTGAAATAACCGATAAGGATTGGTCTACGGACGGAAATTACAGGTACGAGCATGGGGTACACTATGAAATACTTCGGTGTACCAACTGCAAGAATATCGTGTTAGTCTCTGGGGGCTGGGACCCAACGATAGACAGTCCCGATGAGTGGAATGGAACTATCGAACTCCCTCTGCCTATCGATCGTGAGGGTCGCCTCCTCTACCAACAGAAAAAGATTGATATGGAGGCAATGCGTTTGGCGGTCGATGCTGCCAAAAAATCAGAAGACGAGCCTGGAGCCGAAGATGCAAAGCCCAAAGTTGGCGCTGTTGCTGTTTTGAATGATAGAATCCTCGGGGTTGCGCACCGCGGTCAGCTCAAAGCCGGTGAACACGCTGAATACACGCTTCTGGAGCGTATGCTATCACAGGACTCGTTGGTTGGTGCAACAATCTACACGACTCTTGAGCCATGTGTGGCGCGCGGTAAAGGGAAAACACCTTGCGTCGATCACTTGCTTTCGCGGAAGGTTAGACGTGTTGTTATTGGCATGTTGGATCCAGATGTGCGAATTCGCGGCATAGGAATCCTCATGTTGCGTAACGCGAATATCCAAGTCGACCTTTTTCCGCCTGATCTCATGGGGGAATTAGAGGAAATGAACCGGATGTTCGCTCGCGCAGCCGCAAAGCGCGCCGCAGAGAAATCGACCACGTAGAATCGGAGATTAGCGAATGCGGGCTCCATTACACATCACTGTAAACTCTTCATCCGGAGGGGTGCACGGTTTTGACCATGAGATAGAAATGATAAAACCTGCGCTGCTATACGCCGACAGCGTAACCTTAAACAGTGGCGGAGCGAGCTTGATAAGCTCAATGATCGAGCTTGAGAATCTTGCTGACGATGATAAGGTAAGGCTTGCCGCTAATGTATCACCGTACATATTCTCGCAGTCAGAGGCTAGTGCCCTGATGCAGGTCATCAGAGCGCGAAAGAATAGGCGCAGAGAGCCAAAGCTGATAAACGCCTATGAAAACATGAAGCGCCGAATTACAAAAGAATGGCCCAAGATTACAACCAAAATTGCCAGCCTTGCAGATCTTAGTAAATATCGTCAGTTAAGGGGCGCAATTGAAAGAGGTGTACTCCATGTTGAGGTGTTCGGGAGAAAAAAAAGCCCCGCCAAGCACGCCGCGAGCACGCTGCAGAATTTGATTGCTTCTTCGGTAGAGGGGAAAGTTTCTCGCAATTCTATTAAGCCAATATACGATGCGTTTGTGGATGCAGTCATAGATTCTGTGAAGTCGCCAAATACATATCCGATGCTGGATCCCGATATTCGAGGGCTAGTTCGCTCCCGACTCTCGGCTGGTGACGACGCAATCCCCATCGGTGGAGTATCGCGTAGCAAACAGGCAGGAGTAGCCTTTCATCTGCTAAGTCGGCTTCCCGGCCTCCAAAACGTCACTCTCGACGAGGTTATATCCATTAGGGAAGAGCTGAATGCTCCGCTTCAACGGTTTCGCGCCGCACTAATTGAGTTTTCAGACAACGTAAAACACGCGGCATGGCATGAAGGTTTTGAATTCGATGCTGACCGAATCTTTAGGAAAGATGTTGTGCCTGCTGTAGAAGAGATCAAAGAATTGCTTCTGAATAATAAGTTTAGTAAGCATGCTTTGAATGAAACTCTTACGCCAGTCGGCTTGGCTGGTCCAATAAGCGCCATACTCTCCCCGTTAAAACAATTGCCCGACATGCTTCAGTTTTCACTGTTAGCTACCTCGGCTGCTGCGGGAGCGAGTGTCTTACTTCGCGCACGCCAGAAGATGCTCGAAGAAAGAGTGAACATTGAACGAAATCAGATGTATTTCTACTATGCAGCAGGTGAGAAAATGATCCGTTGCTGAACTGCTTGGTCTGGTTCCGGCTCCGCCTCGGCTCCAGTACCCGGCCTGTTCGCTGCGATCGGCTGCGTACTCCCGCGGGCCAGCCAACCAAGAAAAAGCCCCGCGATTTCGCCTTGTTGGGAGCAACGACCCGTCCTGTCGGGTGTTGGCGCGATCGTGGGGCTCAGTTCTCGTTCTGCGTCGCGCTGTACGAGGCGCTGTTCGCCGAGCGCCCGTTCACCGGCGTGACGCTCGAGCAGCTGATGCGCGCGGTGACCGAGGGCGCCCCGCGCGAGCCGCCGCGCTCGCTCGCGGTGCCCCGGCGCGTGCGCGTCGCGCTGAGACGCGGGCTCGCGCGCGAGCCCTCGCGGCGCTTCCCGTCGATGCACGCGCTGCGCGCGCGCTCAGCCCCTGGCGCGCGCGCCAGGTGAGCGTGGGCCACCGCCGGCGCGCTCGCGGTCGCGACCGCGGCGCTCGGCTACAGCCAGCTCGCGCGCGCGCGCCGATCCCCTGCGGCGGCGCGACGCGGCAGCTCGCAGGCGTCTGGGACGCGCCGGCGCGCGCGCCGGCTCGAGCGCGCGCTGGTCGGCGACGCGCGCGGCGACGGGGCCGCGACGCGCGTGTGGCAGCAGCTCGCCGGCGAGCCGACGGCTACGCCGCGGGATGGCGTGACGCCTACACCGAGGCGTGCGAGGCGACCGTCGTGCGCAAGGAGCAGAGCGCGGCGCTGCAGTCACGGCGCATGGCCTGCCTCGACGCGCGCCGACGCGAGGCTCGCGACGCTCACCCGCGGGCTCGCGAGCGCCGGCGACGCGCCGGGGGCGCGCGCGCTCGGGCACGCCGCGGCGCTCAAGCCCACCGCGCGCTGCCTCGAGCGCGAGCAGCTGCTCGATCAGTCCGAGGACGAAGCCGACGCGGTGACGCGCGCGCGCGTCACCGCGCTGCGCGACGAGCTCGCCGAGCTGCGCGCGCTCACCTACGGCGGCGACCAGCGCGAGCTGGCGACGCGCGCCGCCGACACGCTCGCGCGCGCCGAGGCGCTCGGCCACGCGCCGGTCGTGGCTGAGGCGGCGCTGCTGCTCGGGCGCATGCAGGTCAAGCTCTCGGCCTTCGCCGAGGCGACCGAGACGCTCGAGCGCGCCCACTTCACCGCCCGCGAGTCCGGGCACCGCGAGGTCGCCGTCGACGCGGCCGCCGAGCTGATCTACGCCACCGGCTTCGGGCTCGCCAAGGGCGAGCTCGCGCGCGTCTGGGCGAAGAACGCCGACGCCGAGCTCTCGCGCCTCGGCCCCGGCGGGCCCGAGGAGCGCACGCTGCTCACGGTCCGCGGCAACACCTGGGCGGGGCTCGGCGAGCTCGACGAGGCCCGCGCCGACCTCCAGCGCGCGCTCGAGCTGACGCGCGCGCGCTTCGGCGAGCGCGACCCCCGGACCGGCGCCGCGCTCAACAACCTCGGGCGCGCCTACGCGATGTCCGGGGAGCTCGACCGCGCCGGCGAGCTGTTCGCCGCCTCGCACGCGGCCTGGCGCGCGAGCGTCGGCGACGAGCACCCGGAGGCCGCGCTCGCGATCGGCAACCTCGCCAGCGTCTACGACCTCCAGGGCCGGCGCGACGAGGCGCGCGCGCTCTACGAGCGGCAGCTCGCGATCCTGCTCGAGACGCGCGGCGAGCACCACGCCCACACCGCGAGCACGCTGCACAACCTGGCGACGCTGCACGTCTCCGACGGCGCGCGCGAGCTCGCCGAGGGCTACCTCCAGCGCGCGCTCGCGGCCGAGGAGCGGATCTTCGGCCCCGCGCACCCCGAGCTCGCCGAGACGCTCAACTCGCTCGCCGACAACGCGCGCGCGCGCGGCGACTTCGCGGCCGCGCGCGCCCACGCCGAGCGCTCGCTCGCGCTGCTGGCCGAGGCCGAGACCGCGAGCAAGCGCCGCGAGACGGCGACGGCGCACATGTTCCGGGGGATCTCCATATGGCGCATGGGACACCCCGAAGACGCGCTCGAGGATCTCGCGCGCGCGGTCGCGCTGTACGCCGAGGACGACCCGGGCTCCCGCCTCCTGCACCGCGCCCGGCGCGAGCGCGGCGGCGCGCTGTGGGACGCGGGCCAGCGCGCCGACGGGCGCGCCGAGACGCTGCGCGCGCGCGAGGGCTTCGCCGCGCTCGGCCCCGAGCACCAGGAGCAGCTCGACGAGATCGACGGCTGGCTCGCCGCGCGCCCCGACGAGTGAGCAGGCCGCGACCTAGCGCCTGTCTTTCTCGACATGTTGAACACGCGGGCTGCGCCGCTCGCCGAGCGCGCGGGCCGCGACCTCATGCCTGACTTTCTCGACATGTTGATCGCGCGGGCTACGCCTCCTCGCCGAACACGTAGATCGCGTGATCCCGCGCGCGCGCGTACAGCCGGCCGCTCGGGCTGAACGCGAGCGTCTGCGCCTGCTGGTCGAAGATCTCTCGAGCCGCCCGGCGCGGCGCGCTGTACAGGTACACGGAGGACTCGGCCGCGAGCGCGACGCGCTCCCCGACGTGGTCGATCGCCATCGCCCGCACCCAGTGAGCCTCACACGGGTGCTCGACGTAGTCCGTCCCGAGCAGCGCGCCGAGCTCCAGCAGGCCCTCGCGCAGCCAGGCGATCGTCGGGCCGCCCGGCGAGACGGCGAGCAGCTGGGGGATCTGCGCGTAGATCGGATCGGGGTAGCGCGGCGTGGGGACGAAGCGCGCCTGTACGGGGTCCCACCAGCGCCACAGGTCCCCGTCCCGCTTCTGGCGAAGCCGCGCGCCGCGTCGCGTCGCCGGCTCGCGCAGCCGCGCCTGCTCGCGATCCCACAGTCGCACGGACGCGTCTCCCATGCACAGCGGGATCCAGCGACCGTCGGCCGAGAACGACGCGTTGCTGCGCAGCGGATCCGGCACGTTCCAGCACGCGCGGCCCTCCTGCAGCGCGATGTTCGAGTACACCTCGAAGCTCCGCGGCCCCCCGCGGCCCTTGAGGTCAAAGAGGTAGTGGCGGCGCGCCGACTGCAGGCGCCGCATGGTCTGCTCCCGGAAGCGCTCGTCCGCCGCCAGCAGCAGCGCGCGCGGCTCGGGCGAGAGCGCCACGTGGCGCTCGTCCAGCTCGTACGTGCCGTCCTCGTGCGTCGAGCCGCACCGCCCCTCCGCGGTGCGCCACACGACGCGACCCGAGCGGGTCCGGACGTGCACCTCGTAGGGATCCCGACGGACGAGCGCGACGTACTGCCCGTCGTCGCTGATCGCGACCGCGTCGGGGAGCTCCGAGAGCTTCATCCGCGCGGTCCGCTCGCGCGTCGCGGTCGTGCGCAGCTCGAGGAACAGGTCCTCGCGCACCTCGGCGTAGCGCCGCCCGTCGCGGCCCAGCGCGCGCCGCAGCACGCCGTCCTCCGGCGCCCAGGTCTCTCGCAGCTGGAACGTCTTCATCGCCGACGCGTCACCCTCGACGCGCCGCGCAGCGTAGCAGAGCGCACGCGGGCCCAACGACGCGCGTCGCCGCGCGGCCGACGGGCGGAGGTCGCTACGCGCCGCGCGTCAGCGGTTGTCCTCGTGCCGACAGACGAGCTGCCCCTTGTCGTCGAGGCTGAGCGTCGCCGTGGGCGTCGAGTGATGCCCCGTGTCGTCGAAGGTGACGGAGAGCTTCGCGGTCACGGTCTCGCCGCCCGCGACCGCGACCTCGGTGACCGAGACGAACACGCCCTCCTCCGACAGCAGCCCCTCGCTCTGACGCCGGTCGCACAGCGCCTGCACGGTCATCTCCGGGGTGTGCTCGGCGGGCGCGGGCGCGCTCGCGTCGTAGAAGATCCAGTCCTCGCCGCGCTTCTCGAAGCCGTAGCGCGCGTCGCCGAGCGTCGCCACGAGCGCGCCCGCCGGCGCGCCCTGCTTCGCGTCCTCCGCCGGCTTCGCGTCCTCCGCCGGCTTCGCGTCCGCCGGCTTCGCCTCCTCCGCCTGCGCGGCAGGCTCGGCGGGCCCCTCGCCCGACGGCGCCGGCGCGCCTCCGCAGGCGAGCACGAGGAGCGAGAGCGCGGCGAGCGACGCGCGCGCGCGGCAGGGCGAGAAGCGATGCTTGGGATGCGACACGTCGACTCCGGCCGGACCCCGCCGGCGTCCGCACTCTACCGGATCTCGACGCGCCGCGTCGCTATACCTGGCTCTTCAGACCTATCACGAGCGAGGCGCGTCGGCGCCGGAGGACCGCCCGCGCGCGAGCGCGAGGAGCTCAGGCGCGGCGAGGCGCGAGATCGCGAGCGGCGGAGGTCCCCGCGCGCGCCCCTCGACCCGCCGCGCGCGGGGACGCGGTCGGCGTATAGCTGCTACGATCGCGTCGGGACACCGCGGTATGGAGAGCTTCCTCTACAGCGTCGGGGCCGCGATCGTGCTGCTCCTGACCATCGGCCTGTTCATCACCGGCTTCGAAGAGCACAACGGGCTGTACTCGATCGCCGGCGCGATCATCGTGGGCTCAGCCATCCTCGCGTCGGCTCTGCGCGGCCGCGGCTGAGCGCCTCACAGACAAGACCGTTCGGACAGGTAAGCCCGTCACCGGGCCTCGTCTCGTCGTCCGCGCGCGCGGATCAACCTCGACAGCGGGAGCTCGAGCGTCGCTACGATCAAGCGCGCGCCCGCAGCCAGCGCTCGACCTCCACGCGCTCGGGCTCGAACGCCGCGCCGAGCGACGCGTACGCGCGCTGGGCCGCGCGCGCGAGCGTCACGGCCTCGGCGAGCTGCGCGTCGCGAGCCTCCGGCGTCGCCGCGAGCGAGCGCGCCAGCGCGAAGCGGAGCTGCGCGAGCTCGGGGTCGTCCTCGTCGAGCCGCGCGGTCATGGCGGCGAGCGCCTCGCGGTACGCGGCCTGGGCCGCGCTCGGCTCCCCGCGCGCGACGTGCACCGCCGCGAGCACGGCGGCCGCCTCGCCCAGGTCGACCGTCTCGCGCCCCGTCGTCTCGACGTACGCGTCCCTGGCCGCGCGCGCGCGCGCCAGCGCCTCGTCCTGCGCCCCGCGAGCAGGCTGCGCGCGCGCGAAGCTGCGATCGACATCGGCGAGCTCCGCCCGCGAGACCTCCCGCTGGCCGGCCTCGATCGCGCGCGCGCGCCAGAGCCGATCGAGCGCGCGCTCGGCCCCGCGCGCTCGATCGACGTCCGCGGCGCGCACGAGGTAGGTCGCCAGCACCGGGTGCTCCGCGCCGACCTTGTCGCGCACGAGCGCGAGCACGGCCTCGTAGTGGGCGCTCGCCTCCTCCCCGCGGCCGAGCGCGACCAGGGCGTCGGCGAAGGCCGCGCGCGCGTACGCGATCGTCAGCGGCTCGCCGGCGCCTGGCTGCTCGGCGATCCGCAGCGCCTCGGCGGCCCGCTCCCGCGCCCGCGCGTGCTCACGCCGGCGCGCGGCGAGCTGCGAGAGCTTCACGAGCGACCACACGATCGCGACGTTCTCGCCCATGCCCGACGCTTCGAAGATCGCGATCGCGCGCTCGTGTCGCGCGCGCGCGGCCTCCCGCTGCCCGTGCTCGTACAGCGCGTTGCCCTCGTTCGAGAGGATGTGGGCGAGCAGCGGGTGCTCCTCGCCCAGCGCGTCCTCGGCGAGCGCCCGCGCGCGCTCATAGGCGCGCACCGAGGCCGCGAGCGCGCCGCGTTCGAACTCGAGCAGCCCGATGTTCGCCAGCGTGTGCGCGCGATCGATCGGGGTCGGGCCGTCCTCGATCGCGATCGCCTGCTCGTACAGCGCGCGCGCGCGCGCGTAGTCGCCGCTGCGCAGGACGACCGCGCCGATGTTGTTGTAGGTGAGCCAGCGCAGCGCGCCGTCGTCCGCGAGGCGGTCGGCGAGCGCCCGCGCCAGCTCCTCGTCCGCGAGCGCGCGTGACTGTTCGGACATATACGCGCCGCGCACGAACAGGCGCCGCGCGAGCGCCTCGGCCGCGACCCGATCCGCGCGCGTGACCACGCCGACCGTGAACGCCTCCGTCAGCGCCGCGTCGGCCTGCTCGGCGTCGTTCAGGAACAGGTGCGCGGTCCCGCGGGCCAGCGCCGCCTCGGCGCGCAGCGGCGGGTACTCGAGCGCGCCCGCCCGCGCGTACACCTCGTCGACCCCGGCGAGCGCGTCGCGGTAGCGGCCCGCGCTCGTCAGCACGCGCGCGCCCTCCAGCGCGCGCCGTGCCGCCTGGACCCCGCGCGCCCGCGCGCCGTCCTCGGGCAGCGGGACGGCGCTGCGCAGCGCCGCCGCGTCGGCGCAGCGCGAGAGCTCCGGCAGCCCGTAGCTCGCCTCCGCCGCGCGGCTGATCACCGCGTCGTCGGCCGCCGCGAACACGTCGACCAGCGCCGTGAAGCTCGCGCGGCGCAGGTCGAGGCAGCGCATTCGCAGGTCGAGCAGCTCGTCGGACTGCAGCCCGGCGCGGTGCTGCTCGCAGGCCTCGCGCCGCTGCTCCCGCCAGCCCGTCGCGTACACGTCGAGCCGCGCCTCGACGCGCGCGAGCGTCTCGAGCGCGCTGGCCCGACCCGGGCGCGCGAAGCTCTCGTGCATGCGCGCGCGCGGCCCCGCGCTCCACACGTCCTCGAGCGTGAACTCTGGACCCGCGCAGGGCCGCGACGCGTCGACGCCCGCGCGCGCGATCGCCCAGCTGCCGACGCACGCGGCCGCGACCAGGCTCGCCGTCACCGCGACGCGTCGACGTCGCGCCGTCGGATCGCGCTCGAGCGCCTCGCACAGCGCGTGCATCGACGGGTAGCGCGCCTCCGGCTCGCGGCTCAGCGCGCGCCGCAGCACCCGCAGCACCCACGGCGGCACGTCGGCGCCGCGCTCTGGCGCCGCGTACTGCCCCGCGAGCACGAGCTCGCGCAGCTCCGCGAGCTCCCCGGCGGTGTACGGCAGCTGGCCGTAGAGCGCCTCGTGCAGCGAGACCCCGAAGCTGTACTGATCGCTGCGCGCGTCGGCCTCGAGGCCCAAGTATTGCTCTGGGGCCATGTACAGCGGGGTCCCCATGATCGCGCCCGTGCGCGTCAGCGACGCGTCGACGCCGGCCCCCCGCGCGAGCGGCTCGGCGCCCTGCGTCAGCTCCTCGCGCGCGCGCGCGAGCCCGAAGTCGAGCACCTTGACGCGTCCGTCGTCGACGCCGCCCTCGATGATCATCGCGTTGTGCGGCTTGAAGTCGCGGTGGACCACCCCGGCCTGGTGCGCCGCCGCGAGCCCGCGGCCCGCCTGCGCGTACACGGCCACGATCTCGCGCCAGCTCCGCGCGCCCGTGATCCACTCGTCCAGGCTCTTCCCGCGCAGGTACTCCATGACCACGAAGGTGTGGCCCTCGTGCTCGCCGACCTCGATCACCGCGATCACGTTCGGGTGCGCGACGCGGGCCATCGCCTTCGCCTCGCGCACGAGCCGGGCGTTGCCGCGGACGTCGCCGCGCTCGCCGCGGAGGATCTTGATCGCGACCTTGCGATCGAGCTCCGGGTCGTAGGCCGAGTAGACCACCCCCATCCCGCCCTGCCCGAGCCGGTCGAGCACCGTGTAGCGGCCGATCCGCACCGGCTTGGCGAGGCTCGGGAACAGCCGCGCGCGCACCATCGCCGCGATGCGATCGCTCTCGCTGCCGAGGCCGCCCTCCGCAGCCGCGTCGGGTCGCCGCGTGCGCGCGCGCGCGAGCTCGTCGGACTCGCTCCGGGCCCGCTGGAGCCACGTCTCCGCCGCGACCTGCGGCTCGCTCTCGTGCTCGTCCGTCACCGCCACGTCATGTGTAGCTCACCTCGACCCGCCCGGCGCGGCGGCCGATCGGCGCGGCGCGACGGCGCGCGAGCGCGCGCGGCGACGCGCCTCGTCGCGACGACGAAAAAAACTCCCGCGCGCCGCAATTGATCTACGCCCGGCGGAAACAGAGGAGACGAGACGCGCCGGGCACGGTACTCGCCCGCGAACAGGAGCTACATCATGAACATCACGCGCACCCTCTCCCTTCTCGCCGCCTGCGCGCTCGCGACCGCCTGCGACGGCGCGCCCGAGCCCGAGCTCGACGCGGAGCTCTCGGGCACCGAGCTCCGCGACGGCGCCGGCCAGGGCGGACCCGTCTTTAACACCCACCTCGTCAACCTCACCGAGGTCCCCTCGCTCGACACCCTCGGCAACGCGATCAACGGCGTGTCGCTCGGCGGGGTCGAGGTCGTGTTCAACAACAACCTGGAGCCGATCCTCCCGGGCACCCTCAAGGTCCAGAACGGCACGGTCGAGGGCGTGATCGACGACGGCATGGGCGGCTCGCTCACGGTCAGCGGCTTCGACTTCCTCAAGTCGGTCTGGCACCTCGACATCAACGGCTCGCCGCGAGACCTCCAGATCTCCGAGATGGAGTGGGGCGAGTTCTCGGGCCTGCACGCGCCGAGCGATCCCACCAACATCCTGATGCTCAGCCCCGATCGCCTCGTCTACTCGTTCCGCGATCTCGACAGCCCTCGCGAGCTCCACACGTGCCCCGCGGACGAGTTCGGGCACCGCTGGACGATCCTCTCGGGCGACGTCGACGTCGACGAGGACGGCGACCTCTACTCGATCGCGAACCGCGTCTACTTCGCCTGCTCGAAGGGCGCCGTCGGCAAGTCGTTCGTGTTCGGCTACGGGCACGACCGCCCCAACGCGCCGTTCTTCGACATCCCGACGCAGAGCACCGCGATCGACATGGTGCGCGCCGCCTACTGCGACGACGACCGCTCGTGGACGATCACCGGCGAGATGATCAAGATCGCCGACCGCGACGGCCACAACGAGCACGGCGCGAACATCCAGGGCTTCGAGAGCGAGGCGCTGTGGGAGGTCGGCGGGCGCCCGGTGTGCGTCAACCAGATCCGCAAGAACGACAACGGCCTGCTCGCGGCGCCGCTGAACTGCGGGTCCCTCACCGACCCCGACCCGATCCCGCTGTGCGGCGACGAGTCCCTCGACCTCTTCGCCACGTACCAGGACGGCTACATCTGGACGCGCACGCCCGCCTACCAGTAGACGACGCGCGCGTCAGCTCGACCCGCGGGCGCCAGCGCCCGCGGGTCGATCGCGACGAGCAGCTCGCTAGCCGCCCTGGAGGTGGGCGATGATGTTCGCGAGGTCAGCCTCGGAGACGTCCTTCACCTCGAAGAACGGCATCGGCCCCGGCGTCGAGTCGGCCATGTCCAGCGCGCCCGAGGGCGGCGGGCCCGAGGTCCGCACCTTCTGGGCGATGCGCCCGGTGGTGTAGCCCATGAGCGACGCCTTCGGGTACGCCGCGACCGCGCCGACCATCAGCGCGTTGTCGTGACAGATCGCGCAGGAGGTCGCGTACGCGTCGGCGCCGGCCGCCGCGTCGCCGCCACCGTAGGCCGCCTCGTAGGCCAACTCGTCGTCGAGCACCTCGGGCGCGACCACGTTCGGGGTCGTCGCGTCCACCGACGAGATCGACTCCATGAACGACTTCAGCCCGACGAACGCGTCATCGCTCTCGGCCAGCGCCGTCCCGCCCATCCAGCCGGTGACGCAGGCGTTGACCGCCGTCAGGAGATCGGCGCCGTTGCCCTTGAAGGACTCGTGGTACGCGATGTCCATGAACGTGTTGCCCGAGTGCCCCGCCTGCGTGCCGTCGTCGCTGTGACACGTCGCGCAGCTCACCTGGTTACCCGACGCCCCGAGCGCGATCGACTCGGCGCCGTCGTAGTACTTTCGACCGTCCTCGCCGGCGGTCTCGCTGTCGCCGCCCTCGGTCGTTGAGTCCGTGCCAGCGCTGTCGCTGTCCGTCGTCGTCGACGAGCTGTCACCACACGCGATCACAAGAATGGACGCGACCGCGAGCGCGGACGCTTGACGTAGTAGTTGCATCGATCCTCCTGGGTGGAGCGAACTTAAACGTGACGACGCGCGCGACGTTACCGTCACCGTTCGCCACGCGAAGCATACCGACGTCGGCGCGTAAGGTCGCGGGTCGAGCTCGCGCTCGCCGAATTCAGCGCACCGTGCACGCGCGTGCACACCCGCCGATCACGGGCTTGTGGACCTCGGGCCGCGGGCCCGAAGTAGACGACGCGCGCGGGCTGGACAGCCTGGGCGGCCCACGTCCGCATCCGCAGCTCTCGTCGCGCGTCGCGGCCATCGGCGCTCGTCCGCAGCTCGCGGCGCGCGGCGCTCTCGAGGGCGCGAACGCGCGTCGACGCGTCGACGCGACGACGCGCGCGCGTCCGCGCCTTGTCTGTCTTTTGAGACTGGTGACTCGATGCCGCGGCTCGTGCCGCGCGCGGGCGCCTCAGGTCAGCGCCGGGAGCGAGACCGTGAAGCTGCTGCCCTCGCCGCGCGCGCTCTCGACGGCGACCCGCGCGCCCATGCGCTCGCAGAGCTTCCGCACGATCGTCAGCCCGAGGCCCGCGCCGCCGTACTGCCGCGTCGACGACGAGTCGGCCTGGTGAAACGCCTCGAAGATCGCCTCGCGCTCCTCGTCGCTCATGCCGATGCCGGTGTCGCGCACGACGATGTCGACCCACGCGCGCCCGTCCCCGTCGACGCGCCGGCGGGCGCTGAGCGTGACGACGCCCTCGGCCGTGAACTTGTTGGCGTTGCTGAGCAGGTTGTAGAGCACCTGCCGGAGCTTCTGGGGGTCGCAGCGCAGGCGCCCGAGCTCGCCGGCGAACTCGCAGCGCAGCTCGTTGCCCGCGTACTGCAGCTGCGGGTGCACCGTGTCGGCGATCTCGCTCAGCAGCTCGTCGAGCGCGACCTCGATCGGCTGCAGCTCGAGCGTGCCGGCCTCGATCTTCGTGAGGTCGAGGATGTCGGCGATGATGCCGAGCAGCAGCTCGCCCGAGCGATGCACGCGCCCGAGGTCGTCGATGATGTCGCCGAAGTCGCCGTCGGCCTGACGCAGCTCCTCGACGGTCAGCTCGGTGTAGCCGAGGATCGCGTTGAGCGGCGTCCGCAGCTCGTGGCTCATGTTGGCGAGGAAGCGGCTCTTGGCCCTGTTGGCCGCCTCCGCCTCGGCGCGCGCGGCCTCGAGCCGCTCGTAGAACAGCGCGTGCTGGATCGAGATCGCGGCCTGGACCGCGAGCACCTTCAGCGTCTCGAGCCGCGCCTTGGTGAACACGCCGGGCGCGAGGCGGTTCTCGAGGTACAGCACGCCGAGGCTGCTCCCCTGGTGGAGCACGGGCACGCACAGGATCGACGCGGCGCCGCGCGTCGCGACCCAGCGGTCCTCGCTGAACACCGGGTCGGCGGACGCGTCCTCGAGCACCACGGGCTCGCGCTTGCGGTGGGCGAGCAGCGCGATCGCGCTCGAGAGCGCGTCGCACTGCTCGAGCGGGACGCTCAGCGACTTGATCTGCCCGCCGCCGCGCGCCGTGTACTCGAGCTCGGCGACGAGCCCGTCGTCGCGCGCCAGCACGAGCACGCCGCGCTCGGCCCCCGCGTTCTCGACCGCGATCTGCATGATCTTCGTCAGCAGGCGCTCCAGGTTCATCTCGGTCGCGAACGCCTCCGAGGCGCGCATCACCGAGTGGAGGTCGATGACCTGGTTGAGCCCCCCGGCCGTCGTGCTGGTCCGCGTCGAGCTCCCGGTCGTCCGCCGCGGGTCGACGTCGCGGGACAAGGTCGTCGTCAGCGGCTGCCCCGGCGCGCGCCCCTGCGCGCGCTCGAGCTCCGGGAACTCCTCGTCGAGCTGCGCGACCTTGGCGAACGCGCCCCAGCGCAGGTACAGCTGACGCGCGCGCGCGAGGTACGGGTGCGCCGCCTCGCTCGCGCCGGTGCCGAGGAAGAAGCGCCCGGCGAGCTCGCGCGCGAGCGCCTCGTCGTGGATGAAGCCGCGCGCGCGCGCCTCCTCGATCGCGCGCGTGTAGGCGACGAGCGCCTCCTCGCCGCGCCCGAGCGCGCGCAGCTGCTCCCCGCGCAGCAGCGCGACCTTGTTCCGGAGGTTCTCGGGGCAGCGCGCCGCGAGCTTCTCGAGCTCGCGCAGCGGCGCCCGGATCGCGCGGGCGGCCGCGCGTCCGCGTCGCAGCGCGGCCGCGATCAGCCCGCGCTGCACGAGCAATTCGACGCGCTCGAAGCTGAAGGACAGGTTGCGCTTGATGTCCGCCGCGTGCTCGTCGAGCAGCGCCTCCGCGTCGCGGTGACGGCCCGCGTAGATCAGCAGACGCGCGCGCAGCAGCGCCGTGATCGCCACGACCGTGCCGCCGCGCTGGCTCGCCACGCGCGTCAGGAACGCGCGCGTGTCGAAGTCGTCGTCGTCGAGCGAGTCCAGCGCGCGCGTCTCCCCTCGCAGCGCGCGGATCATCTGGTGCAGCGGCACGACGTTGTCGATCGCCTCCGGCATGCGCACGCGCTCGCCGAACGCGCGCGCGGTCTCGATCGCCTCGAGCACGCGCTCGAGCGGGCGCCCGGCGTGCAGCATGATCGTGCAGGAGACGTCCCGACACAGCGCCGCGTAGAGCATGCTCCCGCCCTCGAGCCCGCGCTGGAAGCCGCGCTCGGCGTGCTCGAGCCCGCGCTCGACGGGGTGGGTCCAGTGCGAGACCATCGCCGCGTACAGGAAGCGCACGAGCGCCTCGATCGCCGGGTCCGGCATGCGCTCGAGGATCGAGAGCGCGAGCTGGCTGTACGACTCGGTCACGCCGAGATCGCCCGTCGCGGTCCCGACGAACAGGCCGTACGTCAGGTAGCTGGCGGCCGAGGTCGCGGTGTTGCCGTGGCGCGCCGCCAGGGTCGCCGCGCGCATCCCGAGCACGAGCATGAGGTTCTCGTCGTGGGACCAGGCCGCGCCGCTGATGCTGTGCAGCGCGTCGCGCAGGATCTGAACGCGGCGGTCGTCGGTGCGCGGCGCCTGCAGCAGCTCCGCCGGCGTGCGCCGGCCGATCGCGAGGCGCGCGCGCGCGTACTCCTTCATCACGGTGGCGAGGCCGGGGCTGCGCGGCAGCGGGGCGCCGAGCAGCGACATCGCCACGCGGCCGCGCGCGATCGCCTGCTCGTGCTCGCCGCGGTGCACGTGCAGCGCGACCCGCATGATCTCGATCTCGGCGCGCTCGAGCTCGTCGCGCGCGCGCCGGTGCAGCTCACCCCACAGCGCGCGCGCGGCCTCGAAGCGCGTCAACACGAACTCGCACGCGGCCGCGCTCCGCAGCAGCAGCCAGGCCCTGTCGTGGTCGCGCGACCACGCGTGCGCGGGCAGCAGGCGGCGGCTGACGGCGTAGTGCTCGGCCGCCGCGTCGAAGGCCGCCGCCGCCTGGGCCTTGCGCCCGGCGCTGAGGTTGAGCCACGCGACGCGCTCGCGCTCGCGCGCGTCCTCGATCAGCGCCTCGGCCCGGTTGACGTGGCTGAGCGCGTCGAACAGCTCCGCGCGCGCGTCGTCGCTGATCAGCCGCTTGAGCAGGAAGCGGCCGATCGCGAGGTGCAGGCGCGTGCGCGCCTCGGGCTCGAGCGTGCCGTAGACCGCCTCGCGCACGCGGTCGTGGAGGAACTGGTAGGCGCCGCCCTCGACGACGTTAATGAGCCCGTCCTCGAGCGCCGGCTGCAGCGCGCGCCGCACCGCCGGCTCCGCGCGGCCCTCGACCCGCGCGAGCGTGCGCAGCTCGCAGCGGACGCCGAAGCACGCGGCGAGCTGCAGCGTCGACAGCGTCGCCGCGCCCTGGGCACGCGCGCGCCGCTCGAGCACCTCGACGACGTTGTCGGTGATCGGCGCCGCGTCGATCGCCGCGAGCTCCCACACCCAGCGCCCGCGCTCGGCGTCGAACTCGAGCAGCCCCTCGCGGTGCAGCGCCGTCAGGAACTGCCCGACGAAGAACGCGTTGCCGCCGGTCTTCGCCAGCACGCGCGTCGCCAGCGGCGCGACGTCCTCGGCCCCGAGCGCGAGCGCGTCCTGCAGCAGCCGCGAGATCTCGAGCTCGCCGAGCGGGCCGAGCGTGACGGAGTGCACGACCTTGCCCGCGCCCGCGAGCGCCGCGAGCGCGGCGCGCAGCGGGTGCGCGGCGTCGACCTCGTCATCGCGGAAGGAGCCGAGCAGCAGCAGGCTGCAGCGCGCGTCGGCGTCGACCAGGATCGGCAGCAGCTCGAGCGTCGCGCGGTCCGCCCACTGCAGGTCGTCGAGGAACAGCACGAGCGGGCGACCCTGGCGCGCGAGCGCGTGGATGAAGCGCCGGAAGGTCTCGTGCATCCGGCTGCGCTCCGCGGTCGGCGAGAGCGCCTGCAGAGCGCCTGTCTCTTCAAACAGAGATGCGAAGTCGGGGAGCGCGTCGGTGACCACCCGGCTCGACGCGCCGACCGCCGCGGCCAGGCGCGCCCGCCAGCGCGCGAGGTGTTCGGGCGTGTCGGCGAGCAGGTACGTCGCGACCCGCGAGAGCGCGCGCAGCAGCCCCGAGTAGGGGATGTCGCGCTGCACCACGTCGTACTTGCCGACCGCCAGCAGCCCGCGGTGTCGCGCGAGGTCGCGCTGCAGCTCGTGCACGAGCGCCGTCTTGCCGACGCCGGCCGGGCCCTGGATCAACAGCAGCTCGCAGCCGCACGCGCGCACGCGCTCGAGCGCCGCCTCGATCTCCGCGAGCGCCTCCTCGCGCCCGTACAGCGTGTACGGCAGCTCGAACCACGACTTGTGATCCTCGCCCCCGAGCGCGAAGCCCTCGATCACGCCGCGCTCTCGCAGCTGACGCAGGCACTCGCGCAGATCGACGGCGAGCCCGTGGGCGCTCTGGTAGCGCGCGTCGGCGGCCTTCGCCAGCAGGCGCATGACGATCTCCGAGAGCTGCGCCGGCACGAACGCGACCCGGCGCGGCGACTCGGGCGTGAGCGCGATGTGGCTGTGGACCAGCTCGGCGGGATCCGTCGTCGTGAACGGCGGGCGCCCCGTGATCATGTGGTAGAGCGTCGCGCCGCACGAGTAGAGGTCCGCGCGGTGATCGAGCGGCCGGTTCATGCGCCCGGTCTGCTCCGGCGCGATGTAGGCGAGCGTCCCCTCGAGCGCGCTCGGGCTGCGCGGGCTCGCTAGCTCGCGCGGCAGCCGGGTCGCGAGGCCGAAGTCGATGAGCTGCACGCGCCCCGCCGGCGTCACGAGCACGTTGCGCGGGTTGATGTCCTTGTGGATCACGCGCTGCGCGTGCAGGCGCGCGAGCAGCTCCGCGAGCTGGACCCCGAGCTCGAGCGCCGCGAGCAGCCCCGGGCGCGCGCGCTCGAGGTGGCGCTCGAGCGTCTCGCCGCCGACGTCGCGCAGCACGAGCGTGTGCCCGCCGCCGCGCTCGTCGAGCTCGATCGCCTCGACGAAGCCCGGGTCCTCGAGGCTCGTGAGCAGCTCGTGCTCGCTCCGCAGCCGCGCGATCGCGGCTGGGCTCGCGCGCTCCGGCTCGAGGTGCTTGAGGATGACGGACGCGCCGTCACGACGATCGCGGGCGCGGTAGAGGACCGTCGTCGATCCCTCGTGCAGCAGCTCCACGAGCGTGAAGTGCTTGAACGTGCCCGCGTCCATTCGACCCTCGTCTCGCCGCGGCGTCGCGAGCCGCGGAGGGATTGTAGCCCGCGCGCGGGGCGAGGGCGCGGGGCGAGGGCGCGTGTCGAGGGCGGCGCGGCGACGCGCGGCGCGAGGCCGACCCGCGCCGCGCCGGCGCGATCAGGCCGCCTGCTCGGCGCGCTCGAGGTGCCCGCGCGCGAGCTCGTAGTTGTCGTTCTGCCACGGGTGGAAGTCCCTTCGGACATACTCGCGGATGCCCCGGAGGAACACCCGCCGCGCGATCGAGTCGCGCTCCTGGCGACGCAGCTGGCGGAGCGCGTCCCGCCAGCGCAGCTCGGGCTCCTGGCGCAGCAGCGTGATCGCGGCCGCGACCCAGAACCCGGCGAGGCCGAGCGTCGCGATCGTCAGGCCCGCCATCCGCAGCGCGTAGCTCGGGTTGACCTTCTGGAGCACGTCGAAGGCGACCGCCTTGTGCTCGATCTCCTCCGCGGCGTGCCACAGCAGCAGCGCGCGCACGCGCGGGTCGGCGTGCTCGAGCACCCCGTGCGCGAGCGCGCCCTCGGCCATGATCGCGGTGTAGTGCTCGAGCGCGACCGTGACCGAGAGCGCCATCTCGGGGCCGAAGCGCGGCTCGAGCCACTTGAACGCGACGCGCTCGTAGGCGCGCAGGAACCCGCGGATGTGGTAGCCCTGCTGCTCGAGCGTCGCGAACAGGCGCTCGTGCTCGTGCGCGTGGCGGCCCTCCTGGCCGAAGAAGCCCTTGACCTGGGCGCGCAGCGCGGGGTCGTCGAGCGAGTGGAAGTAGCGCTTGACGCTGCGCACGAAGAAGCGCTCGCCGAGCGGGAACAGCAGGTTGACCGCGTTGGAGATGTGCGTGGGGACAGCTTCGCCCGCCATCCAGTGACGCGGCAGGCCGTCGAATGGGAGCTCGAGGACGCGGGGCTTGACCTCGGGCCGGGGTCGCGTGGAGGCGTCTGACATTATTGACTCCTGTTCAATAACTGTATAGCGCGTATTGAACAGGAGTCAATAGTCGAGTTGGCTACACTCTCCCCGCGTGCCCGAGAAACCCAATTCTGCGCCCTCACCCGCGCCCAGCCGCGCGAGCGCGCGCAGTCGACTGCAGGTCGATGAGCGCCGCGAGCAGCTGCTCCGACTCGGGATCGAGTTGTTCGGCGACCGCAGCTATGACGAGATCTCGGTCGACGAGATCGCGCGCGCCGCCGGCGTCTCCAAGGGGCTGCTGTACCACTACTTCCACGGCAAGCGCGGCTACTACGTGGCGGCGATCCGCTACGCCGCCGACCAGCTCGTGCAGAAGACCGAAGAGGCAGGCGAGCAGCTCGGCGCGCAGACGCCCTCGCTCGAGGGGCTCACGCTCGGCCTGCGGGTCTTCCTCGACTACGTCGAGCGCCACGGCAACGCCTACTCGACGCTGCTGCGCGGCGGGCTCGGGACCGACGCCGAGGTCATGGCGATCGTCGAGGACGTCCGGCTGCGCTTCATCGCCGGGATCGTCGAGCGGCTCGGCGTCGACCCGCCCCCGCCGCCGCTGCGGATGATGCTGCGCGGCTGGATCGGCTTCGTCGAGGCGGTCAGCCTCGACTGGCTCGACCACCGCGACGCCGAGGTCGCCGAGGTCGCCGAGCTGCTCGCGCGCACGCTCGCGGCCGTCCTGCTCGCGCAGGGCGTCGAGACCCCGCTGCGGCGCGACAACATGTCCAGTGAGACATAGCGTCACGCGCGGGCCAGGGAGGCGCCGGCGCGCCCGCGCGCGCCGCGCGCGCCGGCCCGCGGCGCGCCCGCGTCAGGCCGACGCGCGCACGAGCGTCGGCGCGTGCGGCACGAGCTCGACGATGACGCTGCCCGCCGGGCGCCCGGTCTCGACGTGGCGGTGCGCCTCGGCGAGCTGCGCGAAGGGGAAGGTGCGATCGAGCACCGGTCGCAGCGCGCCGCGCTGCGCGAGCTCGCGCACGTCCTCGGTCAGCGCCTGGCTGCCGAACGCGACCCCGGCGATCGCCTTGCGGCCGCGGCCGCGCGACGTGATCAGCATCTGCACGAGCAGGCGCGCGGTCACGATCAGCGAGAGGTAGCGGCCCGTCTCCGTCAACACGCGGCGCTCGAAGCGGCTCGCGCCGATGGTGTCGAACACGACGTCGTAGCGGCGCCCGCTCGCGCGGTAGTCCTCGCGCTGGTAGTCGATCACGTGGTCGGCGCCCAGCGAGCGCGCGAGCGCGTGATTCGGCGCGCTGCAGACCGCGGTCACCTCGGCGCCGAGCGCCTTGGCGAGCTGCACGGCGTAGCGCCCCACCCCGCCCGTCGCGCCGAGGATCAGCACGTGCTCCCCGGCCTGGAGCTTGGCGAGGTCGCGCAGGAACACGATCGCCGTCCCCGCGCCGTACGGGATCGCGGCCGCCTCACGGTAGGACAGCCCGTCCGGCATCGCGGCCACCGAGCCGTCCTCCGCCATGGCCACCAGCTCGGCGTGGGCGCCGTGGTCCACGCTGCCGAACACGTCGTCGCCCACGGAGAACCGGGTCACGCCACGGCCGACGGCCACGACCCGGCCCGCGAACATGGTCCCAGGGCGGTGCTTCGGCCCGAAGAAGCCCATCATCAGCCGGCCGGGCAGCCACGAGATACCGGGAAAATCGCCGCTGCGGAGCCGTCGATCGCCCTGGGTCACGTCGCTGGCGTGGATCTGCACGAGGATCTCGCGCTCGCCCGGCTCAGGGGCCGCGACCTCCACGATCCGGAGGGTGTCGGGGGAACCATAGGTGTCTTGGGTGGCGGCTTTCATCGTTTCTGCTCCTCGTGGACCGGGGCACCCCGGCCGACGCCCTTGGTTTACTCATGCAGAAGCGATACAGGAATTGCCTTTTCTCGCAGCTCTGATATGCATTTTTGCATGAACTGGCGTCACATCGGCTTTGACTGGAACCACGCCCGCGCGTTTCTGGCCACCGCCGAGGAGGGCTCTTTCTCCGCCGCCGCGCGCGCGCTCGGCGTGGCGCAGCCGACCATCGGCCGTCAGATCGCCGCCCTCGAGGAGGAGCTCGGCGTCGACCTGTTCGAGCGCGTCGGGCGAGCCGTCCGCCCCACCAGCGTCGGCCTCGACCTCGCCGAGCACGTCCGCGCCATGCGAGCGGGCGCCGAGCGGGTCGCGCTGACCGCCGCGGGCCAGGCCATGTCGCTCGAGGGCGCCGTCTCGATCGCGGCGAGCGAGGTCATCGCGGCCTACCTGCTCCCGCCGATCGTCGCCCGCGCCCGCGCGGCCCACCCCGCGCTCGAGCTCGAGCTCGTCGTCTCCAACAGCGTCAGCGACCTCCGGCGACGCGAGGCGGACATCGCCGTGCGCAACTTCCGGCCGAAGGACGCGGAGCTCTACGCCCGCAAGATCCACGACGGCCGCGCTCGCCTCTACGCCGCGCCCGCCTACCTCGCGCGGCTCGGTGACCCGACCAGCCCCGAAGACCTCGTCGCGAACGCCGAGATCTTCGCCTTCGATCGCACCGACCTCATGCTCGACGGCCTCAAGGCGCTCGGGCTCCCCGTCACGCCGCGCAACTTCCCGATCGTCACCGGCAACCACCTCGTGCAGTGGGAGCTGGCCAAGCGCGGCCTCGGGATCTGCATCATCATGGAGGAGATCGGCGACGCCGAGCCGCGCGTGCGCCAGGTGCTGCCCGCGCTCCCGCCGATCCCCGTGCCGCTGTGGCTCACGAGCCACCGCGAGCTGCGGACCAGCCGGCGCATCCGCGTCGTCTTCGACCTGCTCGCCGAGGGCCTGTCGCGCGGGACAGGTGCTCTCGACGAGCCGGCCTGAGCGTCACTCGAACGAGAGCTGGCTCGCGTCGAGCTCGTCGGCGACGGGGTCGGTCGCCACGAGCTTGCCGGGCGGCGCCGGCGCGTCGTCCTCGACCCACGCGACGAGGTAGTCGAACGCGCGCTCGGCGTAGGGCTGCATGATCGTGAACGAGTCGGCCGCGCCCTCGTCGCCGAACATCCCGTTCGCGTCGAAGTCGAGCCCGCCGTCGCTGTGCAGGTCGACGTGCCCGCCGTGCTCGATGACGTACAGGCGGAACATGTCCGGGTCGCCGTGCTCGAGGATCGCGTCCTCGTAGGCGATCGCGTTGGCCTGCAGCCCCAGCAGCCCGTCGCGCTGCCCGTGCACCGAGATCAGCGGCGCCGAGAACTCGCCGGTGTTCGCGTTGCGCAGCGCCCAGGTCACGCTCTCCGGCGTCCAGCCCCCGTCCTGCGCCTGCTCGAGCCACGGGTAGAACGGCGGCGGCTCGTCGCCGCCGTCCGAGTAGCAGCTGTACGCCAGGCTCTGGCCGGCGTCGTGCCCGAGCAGCTCCGCCCGGAACACGTAGGCCGTGATGTTGTAGTAGCCCACGCCCTTGAACTCGGTCAGCCCGTAGTCCTTGAGGTAGTCGAAGGTCGAGCTGTAGGCCCCCCAGATCAGCGCGGACTCGGCCGAGAAGCCGCCGTCGAGCATCGCCGGGTGGGCCGCCGAGTACGGCGGCACCTCGGCGTAGCCCGCGGGCGTGTTCAGGGTGTCGGGCGCGTGCAGCCACCCCATCGTCAGCGCCGCGCGCTCGTTCGTCGACACCAAGTGGTTCGCCGCCGCGAACTCGGCCGGCGAGACCTCCTGGTCGTCGTCGGTGTCCATCGCGCGCGCGTCGGGCCAGTACGCCCCGGACCAGTCGAGCCCGCCCGCGAACAGCCGCGGCTCGCCTTGCCCAACGCGCAGGTGATCGAGCTCGAGCGCGCGCCGGACCTGGTAGCCGCCGTTGGAGAGCCCCGCCGCGTAGACCGGCGGCGCGGGCACCTGCGTCGCCGCCTCGAGGCGCGCCTGGGCCCACAGGCCCATGTCGATCATCATCTCGCCCCAGTGCGCCGTCGGGTGCGCCTGGTTGAGCATCGTCGCGTTGCCGTCGGCGCCCGCGTTCGTCATGCCCTTGTTGCCCGAGACGATCGCGTAGCCGCGCGCGAGCAGCCACGGCGTCAGCACGGCCTCGTTGCTGAACTCCGACCGCGTCCCCGGCGCGCCCAGGACCACGAGCCGACCGTTCCACTCCGACGGCAGCTTGAGCGTCAGCTCCTGCCGACGCACGCCGTCATCGCCCGTGACCTCGAGCGCGCCCGTGACCTCGGCCCCGGGGTGCTCCTCCGTCGGCTGCAGCAGCGCGCTGTGCAGGCTCGTCGCCTGGATCTTGACGACCTTCGCCTGCTCCTGGGGCTCGAGCGCCAGAAACTCCGGGCTCTCCGTGTCGAGGCCGAAGTACGTCACGTGCCCGAGCCCGCCGTCGCCCGCGCCCTCGTACACGCGCAGGTACGGGTCCTCGAGGCCCTCCATCAGCGCGTCGAGATCGAGCGGCGGATCGCCGGTCGTGCCCTCCGAGTCCGTCGCCGACTCCGTGTCCTCGCCGGTGCTCGTGCTGCCCGTCTCGGTCGTCGTCGTCGCCGTCGCGCCGGTGGTCTCCTCGCCCGTGGTGCTGCCCGTCTCGCCGCCCGTGCTGCTCGTCTGCGCGTCGCTCGTGCCCGCGCTCGTGCTCGGCTCCGCGCTCGAGTCCGTGCCCGTGCCCGCGTCGGTGTCGCTCCCGCCGGTCGAGTCGCCGCAGCCCGCCAGCGCGGCCGCCACGGTCACACACAGCACGCCTCGTCTCCCAAGTTGATGAACGCTCATCGCTACCTCCATGTCGGATGAACTCGCGCCGCTCAGCGGCCGGGCGACGACCGTCGTCGCCCGCGCGCCGTGAGCAAGCCGAAGATCATGAGCGCGAGGCCGCCCGTGGCCCCGCCGCCGCGAGGATCGTGTCGACAGCAGCAGCCATCGAGGTCCTCGTCCAGGTCCGCGCCGTCGGTCGAGCTGCCCCCGCCCCCGCCGGTGATCCCGGGGCCCGTCGGCGCGCCCGTCGGCTCCGTCGAGTCGTCCCCTGTGCTCGAGCCGTCGTCCGTCGGCTCGCCGCTGCTGGTCCCGGGCTCCCCGCTGGTGTCGCCGCCGGTGCTCCCGTCGGTGCCCCCGCTCGAGCTGTCGTCGCCGGTCGTGTCCGTCGGATCCCCGGTGGTCCCCGGCTCGACCGGCGCCTCGACGCGGCGGTTGTTCATCGTGAAGAACTCGGCGAGGAACCACCCGTAGTTCACGCCCTTGGCCTCGACGAAGCTCGTGACCCCGCCCGCGCCCGAGCCCGCCGGCCACGCGTGGCTCGCCCCCGTGATCGTCATCTTCGCGATCCGCGGCCCGTCCGCGTCCGACCACCACGTCCCCTCGCCCGCGGGTTCGAATCCCTCGAGGCTCGCGACGTCGAGCGGCGACTCCGTGAGCCCCGGGCCGTAGCGCGTCGCGAAGGCCTCGGCGTTGATCTGCGCGTAGTCCTGCGCGACCGTGAAGTCGAAGGTCCCCGTGTGCACCGCGGTCAGCTGCGTCGCGAAGTCGGCGCTCGCCGGCCCCGCGAGCGTCTCGCACAGCGCGGCCGCGGCCTCGCTCGTCGTCGAGACGAAGCCGATCTCGACGGCCTCCGTCCCCAGCGACGGCCCCGCCGCGATCCCGACGCCCGCGAACACGTCGGGCGCGAGGCAGCCCGTGGCGATCGCCTGCCCGCCGCCGGACGAGAAGCCCGAGAGGTAGACCTGGTCGAGATCGATCGCCAGCCCGGGCTCGCTCGAGAGCTCGTCGACGAGCCCGAGCAGGTCGTCGTTGTGGCGGTTGTCGCGGCTGTGGTTCGCGCCGTAGTAGTCCCAGCAGCCCGCGTACACGCCCCCGTTCGGCACCTGCGGCACCGCGACGACGACCCCGAAGCCGTCGGCCGCGGCCTCGAGGTTGCCCAGCGACCGCAGCTGCGCGGCCGTCTGCACGCAGCCGTGCAGCACGATCAGCAGGCCGCGCCCGTCGCCGACCGGGCTCAGCGCGTCGGGCGTGTACACGTGCGTGTCCATGCCCGAGACGACGCGCTGCTCCCAACCAGCCGCGCCCGCAGACGCGGGGGTCATCACCGCGAGAACCAAGAGTGCCGAGAGCGCGCGCCGTCCGTGGTGCATCTTGTCAAAAGTTGAATCATGGTTCAGTTTTCAGATCAAGGAAAATCATGGACAAGCTCCCGGCAGGCCCCCATCATCATTCGAGGATGACGAAACGCGCGGCGCGCAAGCAGAAAGCTCCAGTTCAGAGCCCGCCGACCACCAAGGGTCGCCGCACTCGCCAGCGGCTGCTCGACGCCGCCGAGGTCGTGTTCGGCGAGTCCGGCTACGAGCGCGCGTCGATCGTCGAGATCACCCGGCACGCCGACGTCGCGCTCGGCACCTTCTACGTGTACTTCCCCAACAAGCAGGCGATCTTCAGCGAGCTCGTCACCGAGCTCGGGCACGGCCTGCGCCGCCGGCTCGCCGAGGCCATCGGCGAGCTCTCCAACCGCATCGAGATCGAGGAGGCGGGCTGCCGCGCGTTCCTCGAGTTCGTGCGCGCGCACCGAAACCTCTACCGCATCGTCCGTCAGGCCGAGTTCGTCGACGAGTCGCTGTATCGCAGCTACTACCAGCGCCTCGCGTCGAGCTACGTCCGCGGGCTCGAGCGCGCCGTCGATGCCGGGGAGATCCGCGACCTCGACCCCGAGACCGTCGCCTACGCGCTCATGGGGATCTTCGACTTCCTCGGCATGCGCTGGGTGCTGTGGAACGACCGCCTCCCGCCCCGTCGCGTGGTCGAGGACGTGTTCCGCCTGATCCGCCACGGGCTCGGACCCGCCACCCTGACAGCGCGCGACCCCGCCGCGGACACGCAGCGCGAGCAGGGGTCTTCATCCACGCCGACGCGCTCGGCCAGGCGAGCCGTCGCAGCGGAGACCGCCGTGAAGAAGACCGTGAAGAAGACCGCGACCAAGAAGGCCGCCGCGAAGAAGCCCGCCGCGAAGAAGCCCGCCGCGAAGAAGCCCGCCACGAAGAAGACCGCCGCGAAGAAGACCGCCGCGAAGAAGACCGCCGCGAAGAAGGCCGCCGCGAAGAAGCCCGCCGCGAAGAAGACCGCCACGAAGAAGACCGCCGCGCAGAAGCCCGCCGCGCAGAAGCCCGCCGCGCAGAAGCCCGCCCGCAAGCCCAAGCGCTCGACGCAGCACCCGCTCGAGCGCGGGCGTGGTACACGAGCCAGCGAAGGCTGAACCCATGCGCGCGGCCGGGAGCATCGCAAGCAGTCTGGGGCCGTGGCTCATGCTCGTGGCGCTCGCGGGCTGCTTCTCCGACGGCGGCCCTGGAGACGGCGAGACCACGCTCACGACCGCCGCGGGCAGCTCCGCTGGCACCACCGGCTCCGACACCGACACCGTCGGGAGCACGGACGCCGACGAGACCACCGCGAACGTCAGCTCGAGCGAGGGCACGACCGCCGCGACCGTGAGCGCCACCACCGAGTTCACAACGAACAGCAGCGACACGGGCGCATCGACGGACACCAGCAGCGGCACCGACACCGAGGGCGGCGCCGCCTGCAAAGCCCCGGACGACTGCGACAGCGACGAATTCTGCGACTTCCCGGACCTCTTCTGCGGCGAAGCCTCCGCGGGCGTCTGTCAGCCGCGCCCGAGCGACTGCCAGTTCATGGCGATCGTCCACGGCTGTGACTGCGTCATCTACGAGTCGGTCTGCCACGCCCACGCGGCCGGCGTCGACCAGCTCGGGCTGAGCGGCGACTGCTGAAGGATCGCCGCGCGCGCCGTCGAGCTCGCGTTGAAAATAAAAACTGAATCAGTTATCAGGTTTCGACGGTGGCTTGATGCACACGACGACCTCCACGCACCCTCGCGCGCGCCTCACGGCGCTCCTGCTCCTCCCCCTCCTCGCGTGCGGCGACTCGAGCGCGGGCACGGACACCGACGGCATCACCAGCGCGCAGCCGAGCTCTGGCGACGCGAGCGCGACCTCCGGTGACGCGAGCGCGACCACGAGCGACGAGACCGCGAGCACGACCGGCGACCCGAGCGGCCCGACGAGCGGTGACCCGAGCGCCTCATCGGACCCCACGGGCGAGACCACCGCGGGCGAGACCAGCGACGGGACCACGAGCGACACCGGCACCTTCGGCGGCTGCCAGGGCGGCATCGACCCCGCGTTCGTCGAGTGTCAGGACGAGTACGCCAACGTCGAGTTCGGCTGGACGAAGGTCGAGCGCTGGGACGATCCGCGCCCCGACATCCCGGAGATGGACTACCCGCTCGACGGGCGCGGCGACGTCGGCGGTCAGCGGCTGACCTTCTTCGACAACGTCGCGCAGCCGCCCTCCTCGCAGTTCCTCCTGTACTACGCGCCAGGTTGGGACGGCCCCGCCGACGACACGCCGGTGCTGCTCGTGCACGGCGCCAACGACTCGCCCGACCGCGCCTGGGCCAACCCGAACGAGAGCGGCGCCTACGGCTGCGGCGACGTCGCGTGCCCCGAGACCGGCATGATGCAGGCGCTCTCCGACGCCGGGCACCGCGTGTTCGCGATCGGCCTCGGGCACCGCCAGGGCGACAACCGGATCGCCGCGCAGCTGATCCGCGACGCGATCGCGATCGTCAAGGACCGCACCGGCGCCGACAAGGTCGACCTCCTCGGCTGGAGCATGGGCGCGTTCTCGGCCCGCATGTACACCTCGAGCGTCGGCGGCCCGTGGAGCGATCCGTACCAGGACGACGTGCGCCGGCTGATCCTCATCGGCGGGCCGAACCACGGCTTCGACTACATCTTCCGCTACGGCATCAACCACAACACGCTGATCTACCCGGAGTGCGCCGAGCCGCTGATGGTCGCGCCCATCAACGCGCCCTCGCCCCACACCTCGAGCATGTGCTTCGGCATGGTCTACGACCACCCCGAGCTCTCGATCAACGAGGTCGAGTCCGGCGACTTCTACCCGGGTCAGAAGCAGATGCTGTTCCGCTGGGACGACGTCTACGACATCCCGGTGACCAACCAAGACTGGTACACGACCTACCACGGCGGCGACGGCTTCGTCTCGAGCGGGCTCGGCATCGACGTCGCCATGGGCCAGGGCTCGCTGGTCCAGGAGATCCTCGACGCGGGCGTCCCCGCGAGCGTCCAGACCTACCTGCTCTGCGGCGACACCATGGGCGACGACGCCAACGAGATCCCCGTGATCCCCAACGAGGTCTCCGGCCCCAGCGACGGCGTGGTGTTCATCGAGAGCTGCGCCGACGAGACCGGCATCGGCGCGGTCGCCGACTCGGCGCTGATCGTGCAGAACCACCTCAAGCTCGGCTGGCACCCCGAGGCCGTCGCGCTCATCGAGAGCTGGCTCGGGGGCTAGGCCTCCCACACGACGCGTCCCCTCGAACGCGCTCGCATCGACTCGACGCGCGCTCGGCCCTGCCGGGCTCGCTGCGCGGGCGTTACTCGGGCTCGCTGCGCGCCGCGATCCACTCCGAGACGCGCGGCCAGATCTGCGTGCGGCCCTTCGACGAGGTCGAGAGGCCGACATGTCCCACGGGGAAGTTCATGAGCGTCGTGTCCTCCGACGAGACCAGCTCGTTGAGCGGCTCGCTCGAGCGCGGCGGCGCGGTCGTGTCGCGATCGGCCGTCAGCGTGAGCAGCGGGCAGCGGATCTCGCCGAGGTCGACCCGGCGCCCGCCGACGACCATGCGCCCGTTACAGAAATTGTTCTCCTGGTAGCAGTCCTTGATGTACTGCCGGTAGACCTCGCCCGGGAACGGCACGTTGTCGCTCGCCCACCGCTCCATGCCCAGGAACGTGGTGATGAACCCCGGGTTGTCGATCTGCCGGAACACCTCGAACCACTTCGAGAGCCGCTGAATCGGCGCCATCATGGAGACGCCGGACTCCATCAGGTCGATCGGCATGTTGCCGTAGGCGTCGACCAGCGCGTCGACGTCGAAGAACTCGGGGCGCGTCCACGTCGTGAACACCCCGCCCTCGCTGAAGTCGACCGGCGTCGCCTGGGCCACGAAGTTGCGCAGCCCCGCCGGGTACAGCGCGGCGTAGGCCAGCGCCATCGTCCCGCCCATGCAGTAGCCGTACATCGTCAGGTCCCGCGCGCCGCTCGTCCGCAGCGTCCAGCGCACCGCGCCGGCGATCAACGTCCCCAGGTAGTAGTCCCAGGTCAGCTGCTGCTCCGCCGGTCCCGCCGTGCCCCAGTCGATCGCGTACACGTCGTAGCCCTGCTCGAGCATGAACTCGACGAGGCTGCGCCCCGGCAGGAAGTCGAGCACGTAGTAGCGGTTGATCAGCGAGTAGACGAACAAGATCGGCGTGCGGAACTTCCGCGGCCCGCCGCCCTGGAAGCGGAGCAGCCGCGCCGGGCCGCGCGTCCACACGACCGTGTAGGGCGTGGGGTGCAGCGGCGGCTCGCCGACGCCGGCGGCGCGCCGGACCAGCGGCGCGAGGTAGGGGTACGGGCCCGTCGCCCCGCTGCGCGCGGCGTGGGCCAGCTCCTGCAACGTCCCGAGCGCGCCCGAGACGCGCGCGCCGAAGGACTCGCGTTGTCCTGCGCTGTCTGTACGCATCACGCATCACCTCCTGCCGCGGCCTCCCCCGCGGGCTTCTCCGCTCGATCCTCCGCTCGATCCTCCGCTCGATCCTCCGCTCGAGCCTCGGCGCGCTCCTCCGCGTCCGCGCGTCGCGTCGCGTACTCGAGCTGATGCTCGAGCGCCTCGACCTTGTCGAGCACCCGCGCGAGCCGCCGCTCGAGCGCCTCCATGTCGGACAGCGCGGGCATGCGCGCGCGGTGCAGCGCGTCCTCGATCATCCCGTTGATCATCGCGCGCCGGCGAAAGCCCTGACGCATCATCGCGCCGCTCAGGCGCAGGTACGTCGGGTTGAGCGCGAGCCAGCCGAGCGCGCGCGTCGACTGCTCCTCCCACCACAGGTAGGTCTTGCCGGTGACGGAGCTCGGGCCCGTCAAGTAGCCCACCGCCTTGAGCGTGAGCGCCAGCGGCGTGCGCCGCGGGGACTTGTTCGCTTGCGTCATCCTGTCTCCTCGCGCTCCAGCAGCGCGCGCTTGAGAATTTTGCCGGCGGCCGACATCGGGAGGCTGTCGAGGAACACCACCGACTTCGGGACCTTGTAGCGGGCGAGCTGGCCGCGGCAGTGCTCGAGCAGCGCCTCCTCGGTCGCGCTCGCGCCGGGCCTCGGGACCACGAAGGCCCGCCCGACCTCGCCCCACTTCTCGTGCGGCACGCCGACCACCGCGCACTGGGCCACGGACTCATGGCGGTACAGGACCGCCTCGACCTCGGCCGGGTACACGTTCTCGCCGCCGGAGATGAACATATCTTTCTTGCGATCGACGATGTAGTAGAAGCCGTCCTCGTCGACGCGCGCCATGTCCCCGGTGTGGAACCACCCGTCGTCGTCCGCGGCCCCGCGCGCGCTCGTGTGCAACCCGTAGTACCCCGAGGACATGGACGGGCCCTTGAGCACGAGCTCGCCCACCTCGCCGGTCGGGACCGGGCGCCCGTCCGTGTCGACGACGCGCGCGTCGATGAAGTAATTCGGTTGGCCGATGCTCCCGGCCTTGCGCGCCGCGTGCTCGGGGCCCATCGAGAAGATCCCGGGGCCGAACTCCGTCATGCCGAAGCCCTGCTTGAACACCACGTCGTGCTGCGCGCGGTAGGCCTCGATCACCGGCACCGGCAGCGGCGCGCCGCCGCTCGTCAGGAAGCGGATCGACTCGAGCGAGCGCGCGCAAAAGCCCGGCGACTGCATCATCATCTGGTACTGCGTGGGCACGCAGAACATGATCGTGACGCGCTCGCGCTCGATCAGCTCGAGCATCGCCTCGGCCGTCCACTTGCGCATGATGACGACCGTCCCGCCGAGCGTGAGCAGCGGGAGCGTGTAGACCAGCAGGCCGCCGGTGTGAAACATCGGCGTGTGCGTGATCGTGACGTCGCCGCGCTCGAGCTCGTGCACGAGCGTGTTGAGCGTGTTCCAGGCGATCATCCGCAGCGAGACCCGCGCCCCCTTCGGGCGCCCCGTGGTCCCGCCCGTGAACAGCAGGCACAGGATGTCCTCCGCGTCGACGCGCTCGTTGACCACGGGCGTCGCGTCACCCTCGGCGACGATCGGCTCGTAGGCCGCGCTGACGCCCACCGCGCGCCCCCCGAGGTGCAGCCAGCGCTGCACGAAGGGACAGGCGCGCTGCAGCTCCGCGGCCGCGTCGGCGAACTCCGCGTCGAAGATCACCACGCGCGGCGTCGTCTGCTCCAGGCGCTCGGCCAGCTCGCGCCAGTGCTCGCGCCAGTTGTAGGGGACGAGCGTCGCGCCGAGCTTGCCGCAGGCGAACAGCGCGTCGAGGTACTCGACGCCGTTCATCGCGTACAGCCCAACGCGATCGCCCCGCCCCACGCCCGCGACGTCTCGCAGCCAGCGCGCGAGGCGATTGGCGCGATCGTTCATCTGCGCGTAGGTGAAGCGCCCCGCGGCGCCCCGCCCCTCATCGACGACCGCGACCGCGCGCGGCCAGTAGCGCGCGCCTCTCTCCATCCAGTCTCCAATGAACACGGACAGCCTCCTTGCAGGGCGTACTGTAATCGAAACTCCGGACGCCCTGGCCATCCGCTCGCGAGCTCGCGGCGGACGGCGCGGGCGCCCGCCGGCTCAGCGCCGCCAGCGGTCCGGCCAGAGCTCGCGCGAGGTGCGAACGCCCAGCGCCGCGAGATCACACCACGCCGACGTCATCGCCGTCAGCGCCGACGCGCTCCCGCGCCCGAGTCGCCCCAGCTCCTCGCTGACCTCCCCGAGCTGCTGAACGCCGCGCCGCTGCGCCTGGGCGACGTCGGCGAAGAATCGCTCGCCGCGGCGCACCGCGTCGTCAAACACCTCGCTCCAGGCGCTCGATCCCTCATGTTGCACCTGCGAAGTCAGCACCTCGTCACCGCGCGCTTCTTGCTTGCTCTCCATGACTCATCTCTCCTGATTATCGCCAGAAGGGCAGCTCCGGCGATCAAGAGAGTATGTCGCGCCTACGGGGTGTCAAGACTTAAATTTTGCAGCGCACAATTTCCAGGATGTTCAGGAGCGCTTGCGGCGACCCCGGGACATCTCGCGCTTCAGCTCCTCGAGCTCGCGCCGGAGCTCGGCGAGCTCGTCCGCGACCTGCTCCGTCGGGCCTCCTGCCGGCGGCTCGACGTCCGCAGCGCTCGACGCCGGCTCCGCGCGCCCCCGACCCGTGAAGAAGTCCGCGAACGGCATGGGGAACATCATCTGCCCGGCGAAGGGGTTGAAGCTCGCCATCGCGCCCGCGCCGCGGCGCAGCCGGAGATACATATCGAGCGCCCAGGTCAGGTACGTACCGAAGAACTCGGCGAGCGCGTCGTCGCCGAGTCGGATCAGCCGCACGAGCAACGGCACCGGCAGCAGCCGCGCCGCGCCGCGGCTGTCGAGGATGATCTGCGTGAGCGTGGGCTGGGTGAGGTCCTCGCCTGACTTCGCGTGCACGACCTTGACGAGCGCGCCCTCGCGGATCCGCTGCGCGAGCTGCTCGAGCGTGATGTACTCGCTCGCGCTCGTGTCGTACAGGCGCCTGTTGCCGTACTTTTTTATAAGGAGCACCACCGCGACCGTACCCGCGATCGCGCGCGTCGTCGAGCGCGTTTTTCGCAGCGCAACATTGCATAGCGCGCTCCTCGTCCGCTTCACCCGCCCAGACGCTCGCCGCCCGGAGGAAGGTCCCCTGGTGTAAAGCAGCGGCCCAACGCCCGCATGCCGCGAGCGCTCGAGATGCCATACGTCTTGAACGTCGAAGCAAAGCCGCCGCTCGAGGTGCCATACGTCCCGGGAGGCCGATGCCCGTACGCCGCAGGCGCTCGACGTCCTGAACGTCGAAGCTCACGGGCCGCGCGCGAGCCAGGTATAAGGAGCACCGCCGCGACCGTACCCGCGATCGCGCGCGTCGTCGAGCGCGTTTTTCGCAGCGCAACATTTCTGGCGCGCCGCTCCGACACGGGCCCGCATACCGCGGCGCTCGAGAGCATACGTCCGGAACGTCAAGACTACGCACTCGCCGGAGCCCGACGCCCCGACGCCGCAGGCACACGAGGATGCCATACGCCCGGAACGTCGAAGCTCACGGGCCGCGCGCGAGCCAGGGAGGGGCCGCCCGAGGACGGCGAGCGCTCCTGCCCTCGTCCCCTTCACCCGCCCAGACGCTCGCCGCCCGGAGGGGGGAAGGTCCCCTGGCGTTAAGCAGCGGCCCCGCGCCCGCATGCCGCGAGCGCTCGAGATGCATATGTCCTGAACGTCGAAGCTCCATGCCATGCCCGTACGCCGCAGGCGCTCGAGATGCCATACGTCCGGAACGTCGACGCTCACGGCCGCGCGAGCCAGGGGCCTAGGTCCCCAGGACCACGCCGCCGTCGACGCTGAGCACCGCGCCGTTGATGAAGCTGGCCTGGTCCGACGCGAGGAACACGTACGCGCGCGCGATGTCCTCGGGCTGTCCCATACGCCCGACGGGCGTCGACTTCACCATGCGCTCGAGCACGCGCGCGGGGATCGAGCTGACCATCTCCGTGGCGATGAAGCCCGGCGCGACCGCGTTGACCGTGATCCCGTAGCGGCCGAGCTCTCGCGCCCACACCCGCGTCATGCCGATGACCCCCGCCTTCGTCGCCACGTAGTTCGTCTGGCCGAAATTCCCGTACAGGCCGACCACCGACGACGCGTTGACGACCCGCCCGCGACCGCGCGCGATCATGCCCGGCGTGATCGCCTGCGTGCAGTTGAACACGCCCTTGAGGTTCACGCGCAGGACCGCGTCGAACGCGTCCTCGTCCATCATGCCCGCGAGCTCGCCGTTCTTCACCTTGACGAGCTGGGCGTCGCGCACGATCCCCGCGTTGTTGATGAGCACGTCGATCGCGCCGTGGCGCGCGACGGTCGCCTGGACGGCTGCGGTCACGGCCTGGCGGTCGCTGACGTCCACGCGCTGCACGCTCGCCGCGACCCCGCGCTCTTGTTGCAACGCAACAGCGAGCGCCTCGCCGGCCTCGACGTTGAGGTCCCAGATGGCGACGTTGGCACCGGCCTCCGCGAACGCGCGCGCGGTGGCCGCTCCAATCCCCTGCGCGCCGCCTGTGACGACGACGACCCGATCCTGCAGCTCGATCTTCATGCCTCAGGAGTACGCCACGGCGGCCGCGACGACAACGCCCGCGACCCGACCGAGCGCGTGAGTTTTGTGCATCGCAACATCGAGCGCGAGTGGTGCGCGTCGACGCGCCGCGATCAACAACAGGACTCTTCAGTCAGGCGTGCTCACGCGAGGCTCGGCCCGCGACGTCCGAAGCTCGCGTTCGTGTGCTGGATGTACGGGTTCGGGTTGAGCGCGAGGTCGATCATGTACGCCGAGCCGGTCACGACCAGCAGCTCGCCCGGCGCGAGCGCGGCGCGCTCGAGCTCGTAGGCGCGGCGCGGCGCGGGCTCGACCGCGACCTCGGGGAACACCTCCCGCAGGCGCGCGGCCATGGCCGAGGGGTCCTGCCCCGCGTAGGAGGCCGAGGTCACGACCACGCGGCGCGCGAGCGGCCGCAGCGGCGTGAAGGTCTCGACGACGTCGCGGCTGCGCGTGAGCCCGACGATCAGCCGCAGCGGCCGCCCCGGGTACGCGGCCCGCAGCGACTCGGCGAGCCCGGCGATCTTCTCGGCGTTGTGGGCCACGTCGACGAGCACGTTCGGCGCGGGCTGCCAGAACCGCCCCGTCAGGCGCGCCCGCATGGCCGCGAGCAGCTCGCCACGCTCGCGCGTCGGGTCGAGCGTCGAGATCACCGCGCACGCGAGCGCGAGGTTGCGCCGCTGAAACCGCGGGAGCCCATCCAGGAGCTCGGCCGGGAGCTCGAGGCGCGAGGCGGCCGCGTCGTCGATCGCGTGCACGCGCGCGCCCTCGGCCTCGGCGGCCCGCGTGACGTAGCCGAGCGCGTCGCCCTCGGCCGCCGTGAACAGCGGCACCCCGGGGCGCGCGACGCCGGCTTTCTCGAGCGCCCGCTGCCACAGCTCGGTCCCCAGCGTCTTGGGGTGATCGTGACCCACGTTGGTGACGACGCACGCGGCCATCGGCAGCGCCATGAGCGGGGTGTAGCGCCCGCCCGCGCCGACCTCCATCACGCCCCAGCGCAGCCCGTGGCGCTCGAACAGGTGCAGCGCGAGCAGGATCCCGAGCTCCGCGAAGCTCAGCGACTCGCCGGGGTTGCGCTCGCAGAACGCGTCCTGGATCGGGATCAGGCGCTCGCGGTACACGGCGCTGATCTCCGCGCGCGAGGCCTGCTCGCCGTCGAGGTGAAAGCGCTCCGCGTAGTCGAAGACGTGCGGCCCCGTCCACGATCCGGCGCGCCCCGACCCGCGCAGCCCCTGCTCGAGAAAGTGCGACACCGTCCCCTTGCCGTTCGTGCCGGTGACCTGGATGAGCCGCGCCGGCGGGCCGTGCGGCCACACGCGCTCGACGACGTCACGCAGCCAGCCGATCCTGCGACGCTTCCGCGCGGCCCAGTGCGGGTGATAGAGCTCGTCGAGCGTCACGAGGTAGCGGGGATCAAAGCCGTCGAGATCCATGTTCCGCCAGTATGTATGCGACTAGGCGAGGCGCGACAATGACCGCCGACGGCCAGGCGACGCCGCGCCGCCGGGGCGCCGTGCTACGCTCGAGGCTTCCCGCCGATGCCGACCCGCCCCGAGTTCGCGCCGATGGTGCGCTGGTTCGGACCAGCGCAGCTCCTCCGCACCGCCGGCAGCGTCGTGATCTCGAAGGTGTTCGGCGCGGTCTTCGATCGCCGCCGCCTCGACGCGCGCCTGAGCAGCGGCGAGCCGCTGATCCACGACCTCACGCGCGACGAGAGCGGGCGCCCGCGCGAGCGCCTGGTGCTCGACTACGTCGCCGACACGGGCGACGGCTGGAACTCGACCTACGCGGTCGCCTACTGGTCCGCGCGCCCCGAGCTGACGGTGCGCGCCCCGGACGGCGGGGCCGAGGTGACGACGCGCCGCGGCGACGTGCTGATCTTCGGCGGCGACCTGGTCTACCCGGCGCCGAACCGCGGCGCCTACCAGCAGCGCCTCGTCACGCCCTTCACCAGCGCGCTCGGCGAGCCGCACGGCGAGCGGCCGCAGGTCTTCGCCATCCCCGGCAACCACGACTGGTACGACAACCTCGCCCACTTCACGCGCCTGTTCGTCGACGCGGATGAGGTCGCCGGGCGCGCGGCGCCGCAGCGCCGCAGCTACTTCGCGCTCGAGCTGCCCCGCGGCTGGTGGCTGCTGGGCGTCGACATCCAGCTCTCGTCCGACATCGACCGCGATCAGGTCGCGTACTTCCGCGAGGTCGCCGCCCGCGTCCGCGCGCGCGCGACGAGCCGCGATGAGCCGGCCAACGTCATCCTGTGCACGGCCGAGCCCTACTGGATCTACGAGCACGAGGCCGATCTCGACAACCCCAAGGCGCGCGCGCTCCAGCGGGCGGTCCTCGAGAACAACCTGAATTTCCTCGAGCGCCACGTGTTCAAGGATCACCCGATCCGCGTCTACCTCGCCGGCGACCTCCATCACTACCGCCGCCACGCCAGCGACGACGCGCGCACGCAGCGGGTCACCGCGGGGGGCGGGGGCGCCTTCCTGCACCCGACGCACAACCTCTCCACGACGCCGCTGGCCGACGGCTGCGCGCTGCGGAGCGCCTACCCTGACCCCGCGACCTCGCGGCGGCTGACCTGGCGCGACCTCCTGTTCCCGATCGTCTCGCCGACCTTCGGGCTGCTCACCGGCCTGCTGTACCTCTATGTCGGCTGGTACATGATCGCGGAGATGCGCAGGCCGGAGAGCTACGCGCCCGTCGACATACTGAGCGAGGTCGCGCGCGCGCTCGCGAGCTCCCCCGGCGCCGGCACGAGCTTCGCCATCGTCATCGGCGGCTTCATCCTGTTCACCGACACACGCAAGCGCTGGTACCGAGTGCTCGGGGGGGGGCTCCACGGCGTCGCGCACGTCACGGCGATGACGATCATCGTCGGGCTGCTCGGCGCCGCCGCCAGCGCGCTCGGATGGGAGCTCCTCGGGCTGGGTCACCTCGGCGCGTCGATCGTCGCGCTGTTCATCGGCGGCTGGCTGATCGGCTCGCTGATCATGGGCGCCTACCTGTTCCTCTCGCTGCGCGTGTTCAAGACCCACACCACCGAGGGCTTCAGCGGCCTCGCGATCGAGGACTACAAGCACTTCCTGCGGCTCGTCATCGACGACGACGGGAGCCTGACGATCTACCCGATCGGGATCGATCGCGTCCCGCGGCGCTGGAGCGACGGGCCCGAGGCCGACGCGGGCGGCCCGGCGTTCGTGCCCGCGCCCGGCGACCCCGCGACCGCGCCGCGGCTGATCGAGCCGCCGGTCCGCGTCCCTCGCTGAGCGGCCTCAGGCGACGACGAACCTCAGCGCGCGCAGGACTTCGAAGTAGTCGTCCGTCTCGAGGCGGATCGTGTGCGGATCGAGCTGGACGCAGCCAGGGTAGAACGAGCGCGCGTAGGCGCGGGCGTGCTCCTTGTAGACGACGTCGAGCGTGAAGCGCTGCGGCAGCTCGAGGCGCGCGGCCGCCCGATCGCCCGCGAGGGCCGCCCGCGCGCCGTCGCGGATCCCGTCGATCGCGACCTGCGGGTGCACGCTCTGCTGCGAGGGGCCCTCGCCCCACTTCGTCACGAAGCGGCGCGCGCCCGGGCTGTGCCGCGCGACCTCATCACACAGCGTCTGGTCGCCAGAGACGAACACGACGGGGACGCCGACCAGCGCGGCGGCCCAGGCGTGGATCCTGTACTCCGAGGCAGGTTCGCCGTTGAGCCGGATCTCGCGCACGATCCGCGACGAGAGCGTGTGCGCGAGCGGGTTGCCGCCGACCCCGGCGCGCCCGTGGTAGCCGATGAACAGCGCGGCGTCGAAGCTCTCGTCGAGGTTCTGGACCATGCAGAAGGGGTGCCCGCTCCAGCCGCTGATCAGCTGGGTCGGCGCCGGCAGCTCGGCCCCCCGGAGGTTGCGCGCGGGCCCGTGGGCGTCCTTGACGACGACGTGCGTCGCGCCGGCCGCGAGCGCCGCCTCGCAGGCGGCGGCGGTCTCGAGCTGCATCTGCCGACGAAACGGCGCGTAGTCGGGCTCACGCGGGCGCGCCTCCTCCCAGCAGCTGATGCCGCACACGCCCTCGATGTCCGCGCTGATGAACACGCGCACGGCTCACTCCACCTCGGTGACGTAGTAGACGCCGAGGCACATCTCGTCGGAGGTGCCGTCGCCCCAGTTGACGTCGCCCGCGCCGCCCGAGTTGTCGTACTCGCACTCGAGCCGCAGGCGATCGGTCGGGTAGAAGGTGATCGGCTGGGAGAACTTGAAGCTCCCCTGCCAATTGAAGTCCCAGCGCGGGATGTCGAGCAGGCACGTGTCGTCGCCGACGGCGCGGCGGATCGAGTGCTGACCGCGGACGCCGAGCGTGTGCATGTGGTGGGCCGCGCTGTGCAGCTCGATCGGCACGTTCGACGGGATGATGTCGGTCAAGAAGCTCATGATCGACGTCGGGTCGAACTCCCACACGTGCGTCGTCGACGGCGCGCCCGCGGGGATCTGCATGTCGCCCTGCAGCCACGCGATGTCGGCCCACAGCATCATAAAGGCCTCGCGCGCGACGGTCGGCTCGATGCGGAATTGCACCGTCGAGGTGTCCGGCACCGCGCCGCCCGGCGGGATGTTGTAGTGCAGCTGCAGGACCACCTTTGAACCTGGCTCAATGCGCAGGCCCGTGCCCTCGGGGTAGAGCGCCGGCGCGGCGCCCGGGACCCACACGCCGAGCCAGATGCCGGCGTCCTCGGGGTCGTTGATCTCGCCGCCGGGCCCGCCGAAGCACTCGTAGCCGCTGCCCGGCGACGCGGCGTCGAGCGCCTCGTACTCGGGGAGCTTGCTCGGCGGGATCGCGAACGCGATCGCGTGGTGGACCTCCTCGATCGCGCCCGGGACCGCGCGGAAGCCCGTGACGTAGGCGTCCCCCTGCTCGGGCCAGTCGAGGATGAAGCAGCGGTAGTCGTCGGTGGTGCCCTGGGGCGTGTAGGGCTCCGGGATCGTCAGCTCGACGTCGACGCGCGGCAGCTCCTCGCTGGGCGGCGCGGGCGGCTCGACGAAGTCGCCCGGGTCGCCCTCGGGCGCGCCGTCAGCGACCCACGCCTCGATCATGTCGATCGTCTCCTGCGGCAGCGTGGGGTCGCCCTCGTAGTTGTTGCAGTCGGGCGCGGCCAGCCACGGCGGCATCTGCCGGTTCAGGACGGTGAGCGCCACGAGCTCGCGCAGCTCGAAGACCTCGTCGTAGGTCGTCAGCGGGAACGGGGCGATCTTGCCGTCGGCGTGACACTGCAGGCAGCGCTGCGCGAGCACGGGCCGCACGTCGCGGTGGTACGTGATCGCGGCGTCCTCGGTGGGCTCGCCGGTGGTCTCGGACGTCGAGCTCGTGGCCGTCTCGTCGCCCGAGCTGGTGCTCGAGCCCGCGCTCGCGTCGGAGCTCGCGTCGCTCGTCCCCGTCGACTCGTCCCCGTCGGTCGCGCTCGCGGCCGTCTCGGTCTCCTCCGTCGAGCCGGAGCAGGCCGCCAGGAGCAGCGCGGCTGCGAGGTGACGCGCGCGCGCGCGACGTCGGGACGGGGCGGTGTTGTAGGATCGCGTGATCAAGTTCATGGCAGACTCGTCGGCCCGGCGAACGCGGACCCGCCGCGAGCATAGCGGATTCGACGCGAGCGACGCGAGCGCGTCAGGTCACGCGCCGCGCGGCGATAGGCCGCGACGCGTTCGCGGACGGTCCGCGCGGCCCGCCGGCGGCGATCGTCACGCGCGGGTGATCAAAAATGACTCATTGGTCATATAACAATACGCGCGGGGCTCTGACCCGCGCCCGCGCCCCGGCGATCAGAGCTGCTACGCTGCTGGGGGTGAGCCGGTCCACCAGTCACGCGCTTCGGCTGCTGTGCGCGCTCCCGCTGGCGAGCTGCCCGGCGAGCCCCGACGACGCGAGCGACGCGAGCGCGACCTCGGAGACCACGGGCGACCTCGCGACGACGAGCGCGGACGCGATGACGACCGACGGCTCGACCGAGGAGGTCGTGAGCCTGGCGATCCCCTCGGCCTGGACGCCGAGCGCGCCTGCGGACGATCCCTTCCTCGACGAGCGCCCCGCCGACGTCGCGTGCGCGACCGGCTGGGGCGAGGAGGGCGGGCTGTTCGAGGTCAACACCGACGCGTGTGCCTACGGCGCCTTCACCCAGCCGTCGCTCGCGTCGATCGAGCCCGGCGACGCGATCGAGCTCGTCCTCGTGCACGACGCGCTCGCCGCCGACGCGCCCGCGACCGCCCACGTCGCGCTCGCGATCGGCGACGCGATCGCGTGGACCGAGTCGATCGCCATCCCTGGCGAGGCCGACATCCTGCGGCCGCAGTGGGTCGCCGACGAGGTCCAGCCCGTCGGCGCGCCGCTCCACTTCCACGTGCACAACCACGGCGCCAACAGCTACCGGCTGGTCGCGCTCACCCGCACGCGCGCGCCCTAGCGCTGACGAGGCGCGTGACGACCACGTGACGCGAGCGACCGACGCGACGTCACCGCGCGTCGCCTACCCGCGCGCGTCAGGGTCCGCGCCCGCGAGCACGCCGCGGATGAACGCGGCCTTCGCCGCGGTGTAGCCCGCCCGATCCTCCGCGAAGCGCTCGACCAGCGACCGCTTGAGGCGCTCGTAGTCCCGCCGGACCCCCGCGTCTGCGCGCAGCGCCGCGCGAAACCCCAGGTACAGCGCCCACGTCGGCTCGCCGACGCGGACGACGTGGAGGTGATGCGTGCGCACGAGCGGCGCGCGCTCGCGGACAAACAGCACGCCCCCGTCGGCGCCCTTGTCCCCGCAAAACAGGTAGCCGATCTCCGACAGCCGCGCGATCAGCTCCTCGTTGGAGGTCTCCGCGACCACGCGCGCCGCGATGTCGAGGACCGGCTTGGCGGCGAGCCCGGGGACCGAGGTGCTGCCGACGTGCTCGACGCCACGCGCGAGCCCGGCGAGCGCGGCGACGATCTGCGGCCGCTCGCGCTCGTACAGCGCGGCCCAGCTCGGGTTGTGCGCGGCGAGGCGGACGACGCGCTTGTCGAGGCCGAGGTCAGACATGTCGTGACTATAGCGAACGCGGCGCGCTGCCGAGAACCTGTCTATGTGCGCAGCTCAACGCCATCGACGCCCCAGCGCCCGCAGGTGAAGCGCGGCGCCGCGAGCTGGTCGCTGGGCCCGATCGTGATGACCGCCGCGTTGCCGGGGTTGGCGAGCTCCTCGAACGCCTCGACGGTCATGTGCATGAAGCGCATCACGAAGCAGCGGATCGTCAGGCCGTGGCTGACGATGAGCACGCGGCGCGCGTCCTTGCGCTCGACCTGACGGATGAGGCTGTCGAGGAAGCCGGACGTACGGTCGTAGCAGTCCGCCGGGCTCTCGCCGCCGCGGAACCGGTAGTAGAACCACCCGTGCAGCGCGCGGTCCTCCTGCTGGGCCTCGTAGTCGAAGTAGCCGTGCTCAACCTCCCGCAGGCGCGGATCCTCGAGCACCCGCAGCGCCGCGGCGCCGCGCTCATAGCCCGCGCCGCGGCACAGCTGGTCGAGCGTCTCGCGCGTTCGCCGGTACGGCGAGCAGTAGATCTGAGCGCCGTGGAGGAACGCGCGGCCGAGCGCGACCCCGGCCGCGCGGGCCTGCGCGCGCCCGCGTTCGGTCAGCGCGACGTTGTGGTCGCCGACCTCCTGCGGCGACGCGCGCCCGACGTTCGCCTCCGACTCGCCGTGGCGCACGAGCTTGATCGTGAGCGCGCCCGGGTAGCCCTCGTCTTCGCGCGCGCCCGCGGGGTCCAAATTCTCCATCCCCCGCAGTATCCCAGCTTCTCGATCCTGTGTCCGCGGACGCGAGCGCGCGGGCCGGTGGTATGCTCCATCGCGTGACGCGACGCGGTCCGGGCGACATCACCTCTCCCCCGACAATTCAGGCGCCGACGCGCGCCCGGAGGGCCGCGTGCGCAAGCTGAGCTGCCGCTCGTGCGGCGCCGAGCTCGACGGCGGGCAGCTCGACCGGCGGCTCGCGATCATCACCTGCTCGCACTGCGGCGCGATCTTCGATCTCGCGCGGCGCGGCGGCGGCGGGGTCAACGGCGCGGCCTCGACCGCCGAGGACACGAGCGATCGCGCCGGCGAGCCGCAGGTCCCCCGGGGCGGCGACACGCCCGAGCGCGCGCCCGTGGCGATGCCGAGCCACTTCCGGGTCGAGCGCGACGGCGGGCGCCTGGCCGTGCGCTGGCGATGGTTCCAGTGGTCCGACATCTTCCTGCTGTTCTTCGCGATCGCCTGGGACGCGTTCCTCGTCGGCTTCTACGCCATGATGTCGCTGGCGAACGACGCGCCGGGCCCGATGAAGATCATCATGTACGTGTTCCCGCTGGCGCACGTCGCCGTCGGCGTCGGCATCACGTACCGCGCGCTCGCGGGGCTCCTGAACACGACCACGCTCGTGGTCGAGGAGCGCACCCTGAGCGTGCGCCACTTCCCGCTGCCGTGGTGGCCGGCGCCGAAGATCCCCGTCGACTCGCTCGAGCAGCTCTACGCGACCAAGAAGATCAAGCACGGCAAGAACACCGCGACCGTGACCTACGAGCTGCGCGCGGTGACGCGCGAGCACCACGGGCGCCTGCTGCTCGCCGGCCTGCAGTCGCTCGACCAGGCGCTGTGGCTCGAGCAGGAGATCGAGCTGCTGCTCAACATCCGCGACCGCCCGGTCGCCGGCGAGGTCAAGGGCGACGACGTGCACGTGTAGGCGCCGCGCGTGCGCGCGCGACCTGGCCGATCGCGCTACTCGCCGAGCACCGGGCAGTAGGGGTCGAGCGGGCCGACGAGCTCGTTCCACAGCGCGGCGGCGCGGGCCGGCTCGACGTAGTGATGGTCGGTCCAGCCCCGCCGCGAGAGCGTGGCGCGCCAGCGCCCTGAGGTCGGCGCCTCGATCCCGGGCGCGCGCGCGAGCGCGTCGATCCGCGCCGCGACGTCGCCCTCGAGCCGCCCGTACCGGACCGCGTAGTGGGTCTCCTCCGCGCCGTCCTCGCGGCACGGCGCCGGGTCGCGCCCGAAGTCCGTCTCGCACAGCGCGGGCGTGCCGGGGACGTGGCACTTCCAGACCCCGTTGGCGTAGAGCGTGAACTCCTCCTCGCTCGGCGCGAGCGAGTCGATGTACAGCTCGCGCCACCCCGCGGGCGTCACGTCCTCGTCGCCCAGGTACGGCGGGTGATAGATGACGTCGAGCAGCGCCGTCGCGTAGCGACGCACCGGATCGCTGCTCACGCGCTCCATCGTCCCGTCGGCCCGGTAGACGTCGACCCACCACGCCGCGACCGGCTGCTGCGGGAGCCGGGGCATGGCCGCGCCGTCGAGCTCCGCCTCCGTGACGGTGAGCAGCGCCGCGAGCGGCGCGTCGAGCTCCCCCGTCCAGGCGCAGCTGCGCGCGTGCCAGAACGGGCCGTGATCGTGCAGCAGCTGGTGCGTGCAGCCCGTCGTGAGCTCGACGAAGACCTGGTCGTACCCGCGCGCCCGCGCGCGCGCGGCCCCGCTCGTCTCCCCCGCGAGGTGCAGCGAGAGCGCCACGAGCTCGCGCCCGCGCGGCGGGCCCTCGACCGCGGGCGTCCGGGCGCACGCGCCCGAGAGCCCAGCGGCGAGCCCGAGCCCGAGGCGCGTACCGAGGCGAGGCCGAGCGCGCGTCACACCAGGTCAATCGTAGCGCCGTCGACCTCGGCCTGCACCGCGCGCAGCGCCGGCCCGACGCGGACCTTGATCGTCACGCCGCGCTCCGGGCGATAGATCAGCACCATCTCGCCCTCGCCGCCGATCGACGCGGGCTGTCCGACGAGCCCGGTGATCGCGTCGAGCGTCATCCCGCGCTCGAGCCGCGAGAACCGCTCGCGCCACTGCGGCGTCGCGTCGCGGGCCTCATCGACGGAGCCCGCGATCGTGATCTCGCCGACGGTGACCTGATCGCGCGGACGCTCGAGCCGCAGCGTCAGCACCTGGCGCTGCTCGTCCGCGCGCCCGTAGTTGGTGAACACGGTCACGATCACCGTGCACGCGCCGGTGAGCTTCTGCTGGTGCGAGCCGTAGTAGTGGGCCTTGATCGCGTAGACGCCGGGGTAGGCGCGGCGCAGCACGTACTCCTCGGGCCCGTAGCCCTGCCTGAAGTCCCGCGAGACGAGGCCGCCGATGTCGCTGCGGTTGTGGCCGTAGTACACGTGCTCGCCGGTCGGCTCGAACACGTGCAGGTCGACATCCGTGAGGTCCGCGTCCCACGACATGCTGATGCGGACGTCGAGGTCGAGCAGCTGGACCACGCGACGATCGATCGCCTCGGGGATCTCCACGCCGCGCCCGCGCGCGAGGTGGATGAGCCGGTTGAGCTCCATCAGCGCGATGAGCTCGATCTCCGGGAAGCGCTCCCACTGGCGCAGCACGACCTCGTACAGCAGCTCCATCGCCCGGGTCGCGTCGGCCGGGTCGCCGTCGCGCTGCCAGCGATCGCCGAGCACGAGCGCGAGGTCGCGGTGCGACTGCGGCTCGTCCTCGCGCTCGTGCAGCACGCGCTCGAGCACGCGCGCGGCCGCGTCGAGCTCACCAGCCTGACTCAAACGCCAGGCGTACATGCGCATGAGCGCGGGGTCGTCGAGGCCGAGCTCGAGCAGGTTCGAGAGCACGCGGAGCCCGAGCTCGCGCGCCCCCTGCGACAGCAGGAAGTCGCCGCAGTCGAGGAAGAACGCCGGGCTCGCGGCGAACTCCGGGCGCGCCGCGAGGTAGGCCGCGTAGGGATCCTCGGCGCGGCGCATCTCGGTGAGGTAGGGCGTGTCGGGCGACCACGGCTTGATCGAGATCGACGCGCGCGCGGAGCCCCCGCCCTTCGCCTCCGCTTTCTCCGCCACGATCCCGTTAGGCTCCGCGGACGCCGCGAACGGCTCCTCCGGCGCCGCCGCGGCCTCCGCCATCATCATGTCCATCGCGGGGGCGGGTCTCGGCGAGGCGGGGGGCGCCGGAGCCCGCGCCATCGGAGCCGGCGCCGCCGCGGCCATCGTCCGCATCGCGTCGGGCCGGGCGAGCCTCGCCCGACCGGGCGCAACCGGCTTCGGCTCGGGCGGCCGACCCGCGCGCGCCCACTTCGGGCGGAAGATCACGCGGCTCGAGAACGCTTGCGATGCAAGCGCTCTACGGCGCGCTCGAGGCCGCGGTTCCACGGGCGCTCCAGCGCCGCGAACGACCCCGCCGCGGCTATGATCCCGCGGTGGACGACTCCCATCGCTGTCCGATCTGCGGCGCCGACGGCCTGCGCGCGCTCTCGCGCTACCCTCGCTACGTCTGCCGCGCGTGCGCGGCACGAACTCGTGACGACGGCGGACGCCCGGTGGGCTTCTTCAACGAGGGGCTCTACGGCGGCGTCGTCGGCGTGTACCTCGACACCCGTGACCCGTATCGCGAGACCCGCTGCTGGATCGACGGCCGCGCGTGTCGAGCCAGCGACGCGCGCTTCGGCGGCATCGTGATCCAGCTCGAGGGCAACGGGTGATCTGGATGAGCTGGATGAGCTGGATGAGCTGGATGATGACGCGAACGCGACAGACGCGGCTCGTCGGCCACGAGTCGGTCGGAACCTCGAGAGCGGCAGCGTGGCGAGAGGGAGCAGCTGGTATGTACATCGAGCACGACACCCCGCGTCGCGATCGCCTTGGCAGTGACTCGGCGCTCCGTTCGCCGCGCGTCGTCGCCTCGCTCGGCGTCCTCGCGCTCGCGCTCGCGTGCGGCGACGCGGCCGGGACCGAGACCCTCGCCAGCTCCGAGAGCGACGCGGTCAGCACGAGCCCGACCGAGCCCAGCGCGACGAGCGTGGCCGGATCGACCGCGACCACGACCGTAACGACCGCCGGGCCCGGCGGGACCGACGAGACGAGCGCGGGCTCGACGGCGACGTCATCGTCGAGCGACCCGAGCGACGCGAGCGACACGACCGCCGCGACCGCTGGCGACACGACCACCGGGGGCGCGACCACGAGCGACGCGACCACCGAGGCCACGAGCGCGGGCGCCACCACCGACGGACCGCCGGTCGGGCTCGACGCGCTCGGCTCGCTCGTCGTCCTCGGCGACTCGATCAGCGACGGCGGCGGCCAGCCGCCGTACTACTATGATCTCCTGCGCGACTCGCTGACGACGCACTACGGGCCCATCGCCTATCACAACGCGGCCAAGAGCGGCTCGCAGACGAACGCGCTCAAGGGGCAGGCCGAGAGCCTGCCGGACAGCCTCCCGGGTCCGGTCGCGGTCGTGATCACGAGCGGCGGCAACGACATGAAGGCCAACATCCTGCAGGTCGCGCTCGGCCTCGACGGCCCGGTGAAGATGGCGGTCGCGAGCAACATCGACGCGGCGCTGGGTGAGCTGCTCGCGCCCGGGCGGTTCGGCCCGGGCGTCGAGGTCCACGTGTTCGAGGGCAACATCTACGACGCGAGCGACGGCCAGGGCGACTACGGCGCCAACGGCTGCTCCTTCGGCGAGGGCCTCCCGATGCTCCCGGTCGACATGTACTTCGACGCCTGGAACGCGGTCATCGCCGACGCCGTCGACGCGCGCGAGCAGGCGCCCGTGGATATGCACGGGTACTTCTACGGTCACGGCTACCACGCCGATCCCAATTGGTACGCGCCCGACTGCACGCACCCGAACGCGATCGGTCACGCCGCGCTGCGCGACCTGTTCTTCGAACACATCACCGGCGAGCCCGCGCCGTGAGCCCGCGCGGCGCGGTCGCTCACCGCTCCTCGGAGCCGAGGTACGCGCCGTCCGGGCCGTACTTGTGCACGCGCACGCCGGTCGGCGTCCCGCCCATGTTGCCGATGATCCCCATCATCGTCTCGTGATGCCGCCGCTGCTGCTCCGCGAGCGCGTTCATCACGGTCATGAGCTCCTGCGCGTTGACCATCGGGCCGATCTGCGCCTTGCCGTCACAGACGATGAACAGCGCGCTCGCGGGCGGGGCCTCGCGAAAGAGCGTCCCGCAGCTTTCGTCGTAGGACATGTAGTCGCCGTCGACCGTCAGCGGCGGCGGCGTGACGCTGTCGTTGTCCGCCAAGGCGTCGAAGCGCCGCTTGATCGTCGTGTCGACCTCCCCCTCGAAGCCCTTGCGGTTGCACGCGTCGAGGCCCGCCGAGTCGCTCGCGCCCATGAAGCAGGTCACGAGCGCCGGGTCGAGCGTCTTGCCCTCGCAGTCCTTCACGAGCTCCGCGATCGGCGGAAGCTCGGCGGCGGGATCGACAGCGCGGAGGACCCCGAGCACGTGGTCGGCGAGCGAGGTGCAGACCGCGGTCTTGTCGGCGCCGCCGCCCTGGGAGCCGGCGATCTTCGCGTCCCCCTCGCCCGGCGCCGCCGCGCTGTCGCCCGCCGGCGCGGGCGCGGCCTTGGTCGGCGCGTCGGCGCTGCCCGCTCCGCCCGCGACCGCGTCGCAACCACACAGCAACCAGACCGCGCTCAGGACCCGGAGGAGCTTGTCCATGGCTGATGCTAGCAACGAAGCGAACGCCGGTCGTGAGGAGGGCGCGAGGAGCACCTGTACAGCGCGCCGCTGGAGCGCAGCTCCAGCCCGGGGGCGGCCCCACGCGTGCTCACGCGCGCGTCAGACCAGCCGGTGACGCTCGCGTCCGCGCGCGTCGCTACAGGAGGGGTCACGCGGCGGCGTCGCGCCGGCGCCACGGTGGACCGCCCGCACTTCGGGCGGAAGTCCGTGTCCCACCACTGCACGCGCGCGCGCCACATCCCGAGCACCGTCTCGATCTGCTTCTCACGCCGCCCGCGCTCGCGCGTCGCGAGCTCGCCGGTCCGCGCGCGCCAGCGCGAGTGCATCTCGGGCCAGGTCGTCGGCGGCTCGATGTCGTACTCCAGGAACTGCTCGAGCGTCTCGAGCACGAGCAGCGAGGTGCCCGGCGTCACGAGCCCGTAGCGGCGCCCGAGCGCCAGGAGCTCGTCGGCGTTGCGCTGCTCGTCGAGCGCGAGCGCGGTGACCTCGAGGCCCGCCCAGGCCCGCGCGAGCAGCCCGCCCTCCGGGCAGCGGTCGTCGGCCTCGATCTCGAGCTCCTCCACGTCGCCGCGCGCGCTCTCGAGGGTGACGCGCGCGCGCGGCTCGTGCAGCCGCCCGAGGATGATCAGGCGGCCGTCGGCGACGCGAGTATGAACCTCCGAGCAGGCGCGCGTCTCGACGACGCGCAGCGCGGGCTGGTGAGAGCACAGCCGCGCGGCCGCGAGCTCGGGCGTGACGCGCAGGAGGTTGAGGTAGCAGCCCCCCGTCGCGCGCGCGACGTGCTCGAGCAGCCCGCCGTGACTCGCGGCCTGACTGTTAATACAGAAGACGCGCGCGCGCCCGAGCGCCGGCGCGCCGCGCCGCACGGTCCCGAGGCCGTCCGTGAACAGCAGCCAGGCCTCGACGTCGGGGTGCGGCGCGCGCCCGAGGTCGAGCGCCTCGAGGTCGGTCCCGCCGTCCGGCGACGCGCTGGCGAGTCGCTCGAGCAGCGCGTCGCAGCGCCCGTCCTTGACGACGAAGCGCTCGGCCGGGGCGCAGGCGTCTCGCGCGACGACGAGATCGATCGTGAGCGCTCGCCAGCGCCGCAGCAGCTCCCGCAGCAGCTCGAGCTCCTTGCGCGTGTCGGCGCGGCTGCCCGACGCGTCCCAGGCGATCGCGACGCGCCGGGGTGAGAACGCGGCGCGCTCCCCTGGCTCGTCGTGCATACGGGCGCTGACGCAGAAGAACGCGCCGTCGCCGGCGCGGCGCTCGACCGCGGTGAAGCGTGGCGGCAGGCGCGGCAAGCGGATCTGCAGGTCGTCGCCGGCGAGCCCGCGCGGCAGCGTGGCCTCGGCGACCCAGCGCTCTTCGAAGCGCGTGAGCGCGAGGTTGCCGAGGCCCTCGCTGAGGACCGGCTCGACCGGCGCCTGCACGACCTCGACGCGCAGCTCGATCGGCGCCGCCGCGTTCGCGTCGGCGAGCGGCAGGTGATAGCCGGCGTCGTCGCCCTGGACGTTGAGCTCGCTGACGTAGGTGACCCGCACCGTCCTGCCGCCGCGCGCGGGGATCGGGTACACGCGCGTGCGATAGATGTTGCCCTGGACCTGCTCGACGAGGCCCGGGTCGACGCCCTTGCGCGCCTCCGCCTCGAGGATGCGCCGCGCCTCCCGCCGGGGCACGACGACGCCGTCGACGAGCCGGCCGTCGACGTCGAGCGCGTAGCCGGTGACGACCGCGCCGTCGGGCAGCGGGAACACCAGCTCGCCCTCGAGCGCGCGCCGGTTGGGGTTGTGGAAGTGCAGCGTCTGGCTGGTCTCGGCGTGCACGCCGGTGACGCGCGCGCGGATCTCGACGCGCTGCAGCTCGATCGCCCGCTCACCCTGCGGGGCCTCGATGTACGGGAGGAACTCGGGACGCGCGACGCTCGACGCGGACGATTCGCGCCGACGTCCGAACAGATCGGAGAAGAACGACATACGGCTCCTGACGCCCCGCGAGCGAGGCCAGCGACCTCGACGGTAGCGCACGACCCCGCCGCGCGCGCGCGAGGTGGCGCGCCGCCTCGCGCGAAGCTTGCATATGTTCATGAGGACACCCAAACAGGGCGCGGGCGCACGCGGACGCGCGCGCGCGCGAGCCGCGTGGGCGAGTACAGCGTTCCTCGGCGGGGCGCGCGGGCCGGTCGCATTCCCGGTACCGTGGTCTACATGGGGAAGCGGCCCTCGACCCACGCGCGCGCGCGACGAGGCCTCGCGCGGCTGACCGGCGTCGCGCTCGCGCTGCTGCTCACGCCCGCGTGCGCGATCGAGGACACGAGCGGGCGCGTCGTCTCGGGCGTGCTGCGCGAGCTGAACCAACCGGACACGCGCGAGGAGCTCGCCGAGCTCGGCGAGCTGATGCCGGGCCTCGAGGACGCCGCGCGCGAGATGGCCCAGGGCTTCATCGAGGGCGGCATCGAGGCGCTGAGCGACGAGGAGCGCACGGCGAAGATCGAGGAGGCGACCGATCGCTTCGTCGGCGCGGTCACGCGGGCGCTCGAGGAGGCCGGCGCGGTCGTCCCGGAGCGCCTGCGCCAGGAGCTGACGAAGACCGTCGACGCGCTGCTCGACGAGGCGCTGTCGGCCGAGCACCGACGCGACGCGGCGCTGATCGTCGACGCGGTGACGGACGCGGCGCTGCGCTCGGTCGCCCGCGAGCTCAAGGGCGAGCTCGGCGAGTCCCTCGACGACGCGCTCTCGCGCCGCGTCGGCCCCGGGCTCGAGCGCGTGCTCAAGGATGACGTGGCCCCAGGGACACGTGAAGTCGTGCGCCAGGCGCTGCTCGGGGTCAACGACGCGCTCGTCGACGAGCGCGGCGAGCCGACCGGGCTCGGCCTGACGATCCAGCGCGCGCACGACCAGCTGCTCCGGTCGCTCGACCAGCAGACGGACAAGCTCTCGACGAGCGCCACGGGCGTGCTCGCGGGGGGTCAGCAGGCCGCGGACTCCGTGGCCTGGGCCGCCGGGCTGATCGCGCTCGCGCTCGCGCTCGCGCTCGGCCTCGTGGTCGCGATGTGGCGCTGGGCGGTGTACAGCGCGCGCCGCCGCGAGGAGACGCTCGAGCTGCTGACGCGCGCGATCGGCGAGGCCGAGCGCGGCGGCAGCGTCGAGGACGTGCTCGGGAACATCAAGCGGCTCGGCCGCGAGGGCCCGCAGCGCGGCTACGCCTTCCTCGAGGAGTTCCTGGCGCGCCACCCCGGCGCGCGCGTGCGCAAGCCGAGCGAGCCCGACGCCTGAGGCTCAGGCGCTCGCGTCGGGCTCCTCCGCGGGCGCGCCGACGACGATCAGCAGCCCCGAGTCGACGAGCTCGCCGATCTGCGGCGGCAGCGAGGTCTTCTCCTGCAGCCGCACCCACACGCTGCGCGCCGGGTCGTTGAGCTTCGCGACGCGCAGCTTGATCGCGGCCTGCAGCTGCTTGGTCGCCTCGTCGATCGCGGTCTTGAGCGCGTCGATCCGCGGCGGCGGGATCTCGGTGACGAGGTCCTCCCCGAGCAGGCGCCCGCGCACGCGCAGGCTGTCGAGCTCGAAGCGCAGCCCCTGGAGGTACTGATCCATCGCGTTCTTCTCGGCGCGCAGGCGCGTCACGACCTCATCGGCGGGGCTCGCCTCGGTCGAGCTCGGCGTGACGCCGACCGCCTCGAGCTCCGCGAGCGCGTGCTCGACCGCGTTCAGCTGGCCCTGCCACTCGATCAGCATGCGCGCCCACTGCTCGAGGTCGTTGGACACGACCGCGGTCGGGGCGACGCCCAGCCGGAACGCGCGCTCGCGGGCCAGGCGAGACTGCTCGGCGAGCGCCTTGCGCAGCTTGCCCTCGGTGTCCTCGATCATGCGCACCGCGGTCTTGAGGCTCGTCGGCGTCGACGTCGCCGGCGGCTCCGCGCTGAACTCCGCGAGGATCTTCCGCAGGCTCTCGATCCTCGCTGTCTGCTCGGACAGCTCTCGCTCCGCGCCCTCGGCCTGCTTGGCGAGCGTGGCGAGGAAGCCGGCGGCGCTGACCTCGTCGTCGAGCTCGGGCAAGGTCGGCTCGAGGTCGAGCCGGTCGAGCACGCTGCGCGCGCTCGAGACCTCGCCGAGGAAGCTCTCGAGCTTCTTCAGCGCGGCGCGGAAGCTGGACTCGCCGTCGATGACGGCCTGGATGACCTCGCCCGGCGCCGAGACCTCGGCGTGGTTGACGATGAGGTCCTTGAGCGCCTTGCGAGCCTCGAGCTCCTCGGCGACCCACTCCCGCTGCTTGCGCCCCGACGCCGCGGCGCCGCGCAGCGCCCGATCGTGCTCGGCGGCCCAGGGCTCCTCGGAGCGCCCGACGACCAGCCCCTGGATCGCCAGCACCTCGTCGAGCCCGCGCGCGAGGTCCCCCGACGACTCGGGCTTGTGCACGCGCAGCTCCTTGAGGTAGCCGGCCTTGAAGTCCTCCTCGAGCGTCTTCCAGCCCTGCTCGAAGCGCGAGACCTCCTCGTCGTAGACCGGATCGAGCGCCTCGGCGTCGACGTACTCGCCGACGAGCTCCGCGAGCCGCTTCTGCAGCCGCTCGACGCGGGTGCGCGTCAGGTACTGCGCGACGCGGTCGAGCCACTCGCCGAGCTCGCCGCCGATCGGCGCGGGCGGCTTCTCGCCCGACACCTTGAGCAGCTCGATCGTCTTGCGCACGCGCCCGAGCTCGACGTTGATCGCGCTCGACTCGGGCTCGAAGCTGCGGATCAGCCCCTCGATCGAGAGCCCGCGCTCCGAGACGAATTGCTCGAGATCCGCGAGCCCGTCGCTGAGCTCCTTGAGCTCCCCGAGCCGCTCCGCGCAGGCCTGCTGCGCCTTGTGCAGCGCGTCCGCCGAGCCCATCGCGTCGCGCATCGCCTCGCGCAGGCGCTCCGCCGCGTACGCGATCCCCTCGACGCCGCGCTCGCGCATCGCGTCGGCGAACTGCGAGATCCGCGAGCCGAGCTTGCGCCCCGCCTGCGCGCAGCGCTCCCACTTCTGCAGCGTCGGGATCTCCTCCTCCGCGTTCGCGTGGATCGAGTGCGCGTAGCGGCCGACGACCCACTCGACGAGCCGGCGCGCCCACGGCTCCGGCAGGTCGCCGAGCGTGATCATGATCAGCTGGATCTTCTCGAGCTCGGGGCGCGCCGCGGCGATCCGCTGAATGCTCTCGCCGAGGTTCACCTTGGCCTCGACGCGCTCGACGCTCTCGTCGAGCATCGCGCCGAGACCGTCGCGGATGCGCGAGATCCGGTCGAGCAGCCGCCACAGCTCCTTGAGCGCGCGCAGTCCACCGTCGAGCTCGGGGTCGTTGTCGAAGGCCGCGGGGTCGCCGATCAGGATCGTCGACAGCGGCGACGTCACGGTGTCGTCGATCAACGTCGCTAGCGCGCGGCGGGCCTGCGGCGCGCTGTGTCGCATCACGAGCGCCTTGAGCTCGGCGTAGGGCTCGTCGTACACCCAGCTCTCGCTCTCGCCGCTGCCGGGCAGCAGCTCGTCGACGACGACGTCGGCGCCTCGCAGCAGGCGCTCGCCGCCGATCATCCCGCGCAGCGTGCCGCCCTCGCGCAGCAGCCCGGCCACGTCCTTGAGCCGCGTCTGCGTGATCTCGGAGGGCTCCGCGACGAGCGGCACGAGCGCGAACAGGGCCGGCGACTGACGCAGGCGCCCGCGCTGCAAGAACGGCACGAGCTGGCTCTTCGCCTCGTTCACGGCCGTCTCGTAATTCGGGGGCTGCTGCGGCTTGCCCTGGCGGACGACGAGATCGAGCCGCCGGATGTGCCAGTTGATCTTGCGCCGCAGATCCTTGCTCGTCGCCAGCGCGCGCGCGCGCGCGTCGAAGTCATCATCCCCGCCCGGCACCGCGTCGGAGGCGACGAGCACCGACTTCACGAACTCCGCCGAGAAGCTCGGGAGCGAGATGACCTCGAGGCGACCCGCCTCGCTCAGCACGGAGGTGAGCGGCGTCGCGGGGCCGTCGCGCCGCTCGATCAGCAGCGCCGTCAGCCCGCCCGCGCCCAGCGTCGTGCCCTCGAGCCAGCGCTCGAGCGCGGCCGGGTCGGCCGCGAACACGGTCGCGCGCGACGTCCACCTGACCACGAGCGCCTCGTCGCGCTCGCGCAGCTTGGTGAACTCGCGCTCGACCTCGACGCGCGTCGGCTGGCGCCCCGCGACGGGCAGCAGCGGGTTCGTGAACGGCGACGGGAACACCTCCTCGGCGAGGCTCGGGATCGAGAGCGGCAGCGCGCGCGACAGCGAGCTCGCGCCCTCCGAGACGAGCACCGCGACCGCGCGGGTGCGCCAGTCCTCCGGGACATCCATCCCGAGGCCGACCTCCTGCGCGCGCGAGGCCGCGAGCCCGTAGAGCGCGTCGAGCTGGTCGAAGGGCACGTACGCCTTCTTGTCCTCGTCGACGCAGGCGTCGAGGATCGCGATGACCTCGCGCAGCAGCCGCTGCGCGGTCGCGCGAGCGTCCGCCGGCAGCGTCGCCATCAGCGCCTCCTCGAGCGACTCCGTAAGTTTTATTTCATCGCGAAGATCGAACGAGATCCCCTGCATGCTCGACTCGAGCTCGACCGGCGCGAGATCGAGCAGGCGCCCGAGCTTCGTCAGCGAAACGTAATCTCGGACGACCGCCGGCACGCCGAAGATCGGCGGGAGGCTGTCCATCGCGTCCGCGAGCGCCTGCGGATCTCCTTCGAACTCACCGGACTGCGCCGGCTTGATCACCGTGTCGATCGCCTGCACGACCCCGCGCGCGCGGCCGCGGCTCGCCCACCACGCGAAGTTCGCCTCGCCGCGGCTGAGCTCGAAGACCGACGCGATCGCGGAGGCGCGGAGCGCCGGCACGTGCAGCACGCGGTGGCGGCCCTTGTCGGCGTCGCCGAGCGACAGGAACGACTCGGGCGCGTAGGCGACGATCAGCGCGAGGTCGCGACCGCACGAGTCGAGCAGCGCGCGCAGCGGGTTGCGATCATCAGTACGCACGCGCTCGCGCAGGAGCTCATAGGCCTGCTCCATCTCGTCGAGCAGCAGCACGGCGCGCCGATCGAGCTCGGTCTGCCGCGCGAGCGCGTGACCGATGTCGGCGCGCCCGCGGGCCGCGAGCGAGTCGATCAGCTCGACCATCCCCTCGCCGGCCTTCACCGACTCGACCCACTCCTGCACGCGCTTGGCGAACTCGTGGGCCGGAACGCGCTCGCCCGCCGGGACGAGGCGCTCGACGAAGGCCGCCGCCTCCTCCCAGATCGCGACGACGCCGGACGCCGGCGCGGTGTTGAGAAGGTGAAAGAGCAAGGTGGACTTGCCCGAGCCGTACACGCCGACGACCGCCGCCGTCGACACCGGGTCCTCGCCGGTCGCGACGGCGGTCGCCCGCTCCCGGACGCGCCGGTGCTGCTCGGTGAAGTCCAACCAAGTGCTAGCTGCTGTGGCCGCGAGTTCCCTCAACGAGTCACCCTCCTGACGTACATCGTACGTCAGAGAGCGTGCCCGAAAGGCCAGAAGATAAAAACACTTGCATGTCGGACGAACTCGCGCCGGCGCGAATTCGTCAGCTCGCGCGCGAAACGGACTGAGCGCGCGGCGACCGTCGCCGCGACGCGCCCTCGCGCGCCCCGATCCCGCGAATCCGCGCGCGCGCGTCCTCGCGGCGCGCGTGAACGCGAGCGCGCGCGCTCGCCCCGCGTGAGCGCGCGCGTAAACATGTCTTTATAAACATGTCTGCAAACGCGCGCGGCTCGGCGCTCGCGTCGCGCGACGATCCCCGCCGCGCCGAGAGCCACGCGAGCGCGCGCGTGGCCGCCCGCGGTCGCCGGGCGATCGCCGCGCCGCCCGGCCGCCTCCACGACATGTCCATAAAGACATTTTTAAAAAATGTCGCGCGACCGGGCGCCGCGGCTCATCACCCGCTCGAGCGCCGCGCCCCGCTCGCGGCCGCGAGTCAGAGCCGCGGACGCGCTCGCCGTCGTGCATGAACCAGCGCGCCACCTCGCGTGACGCTCGCGCGCGACGCGATAGCGCGATTCGACCAACGCATCGAGCGCGGTCCGAACGATCACGTACCGGCCAGCCTCCCCTTCGTGGATCGCCTTCGCCAGACGCGCGAGCCGCGCACAACTCCGCGCGGCATACCGAGATTTCGGAATAATTTGCGACATTTCCGGCGCCCAGCGCGAATGAGGCCGTTGCTCCCCAGCGCGAGATCGCGGGTGGGACCGGTCCCCCCACCACCCCCCACCTTCACCCGGTACACCGTCCGACCGCCGGCGGACGCACCGCGCGCGACGCGACCGCGGGTCGCTCCGCCGCGCCGGGGTTGCTCCCCCCCAGCGTTCGCGATGCCGAGCTCTGCACCTATCGACTGCCCAAAAAGACATGTGTTTCGACGCTCTATACTGTCAGTGTCCATGCAAGCAATCGTGGGCCGCGCCGGTGTGCCGGCGCGCGCCCCTCGACGTCAAGGAGCACAATGAGCCCGAACACTCCGACCAATGATACATCTGACGCGAATGTGCCATCAACCGCCGCAGGCGCGCGCGCCGAGGCGCCCCCCCACGGATCCTCTGTTTACGATGATGACCTCGAGCGCGCGCGACTCGGCTCGGGGCGCCCGCAGCTGCGCGCGTGGGCCTACGTGACGCTCGCGATCCTGATCACGGTCGTGGGCACCTCCTGGATGATCAGCGCGGTCGCCAACGAGTACGGCTCGGAGTCGACGCTCGACCTCGGCTGGAGCATGTCCCGGCTCAGCGTCGATGACGTGGCCACCAGGCCCGGCATGTTCGAAGGTCACGATGTCTCGGTGACCGGGCTCGTCAAGGTCGACAACGACAACCCCGAGCCGCTGCTGCCCGACGCGCCCACGGACAGCTTTGAGCTGTCGGACGACGATGGCCCCGCGTTCAACGACCGCGTCCGGATCGTCAACGAGACCGGCGCCCCGGTCGAGGTCGTCGAGGACGCGCTCGTCGAGGTCCAGGGGCGCGTGGTCGTCGCGACCGAGAACCCGCTCCGGCCCGAGGTCGTGATCGTCGCGCAGCGAATCCGTCGACAGGATCCCGCGGACAAGCAGCGACGCACGATCGAGAACCACGCCGCCGTGGAGGGCGATTGAGTCGACAGCCGCGACGCGCCGCGCCGCCGCGCGCGGACGTTCCCCCCCGCGCCCTCCGTCGTCGCCCGCGCGCCGCGTGCCCTCCCCGCGCGCGCGCATTAACTGGTCGCGCGCGACGGGCTCCACGCGTCGGAGCCCGTCGCGGCGACCGCTGGTGAGCGATGTACCGCGCGACGAGCTCGCGCCCTCGGTGTCCGCGGCCGTCGTCTCGGCGGCATGAGCGTGTGAACCATGTCCGTCCCCTCTCTCGTCGAACCTCCCGTCGAACCTCCCGTCGAACCTCTCGTCGAGCGCGACCACGACCGCGAGCCGACGCGCTCCGATCGCGGCCCGCGACCCCGTGAGCTCGCGCTGCCGACGACGCGGATCACGGGGAGCGCCGGCCCGACCGAGACGCCCGACTCGACCCGCTTGCCGAAGATGATCGGGCGCTTCCTCGTGCTGAGGCCGCTCGGTCGCGGCGGGGTGGGCGAGGTCTTCCTCGCCCGCGACTCGACGCTCACGCGCCACGTCGCGGTCAAGCTGCTGCGACCGAGCGTCCAGAGCGCTGATCAGCGCGAGCGCCTGATCCGCGAGGCGCAGGCGATGGCATTGATCGCGCACCCGAACGTCGCGTCGGTCTACGAGATCGGCGTGACGCGCGACCGCGTGTTCGTGGCCATGGAGTACATCCCTGGCTGGACGCTGCGCGCGTGGCAGGCCGCGCGCGCGCCGAGCTGGCGCCAGGTGCTCGACGTCTACATCCAGGCGGCGCGAGGCCTCGCCGCCGCGCATCGCCTCGGGCTCGTGCACCGCGACGTGAAGCCGAGCAACATCGTCCTCGGCTTCGACGGGCGCGCGCGCGTGCTCGACTTCGGGCTCGTCGCGCTGGCCGACGAGACGCGGCGCGAGCTCGCGGCGACGGCCTCTCGCGCGGAGACGGACGAGGCGTCGTCGCGGACCGCGCTCACGCGCGAGGGCTCCATCATGGGCACGCCCGACTACATGGCCCCTGAGCAATTCGCCGGCCGCGCGCCGCGACCCGCGACCGACCAATTCGGCTTCTGCGTCGCGCTGTACGAGGCGCTCTACGGCGAGCGCCCGTTCACCGACGAGTCCTACGAGGCGCTGGCCGAGGCGGTCTCGCGCGGGCGCGTGCTCCCGCGCCCCGCGGGCTCGCGAGTGCCGCGGTGGCTCCACGCGGTCGTCGTGCGGGGTCTCAGCGTGGAGCCCGGCGACCGTCACGCGTCGATGGACGCGCTCATCACGGCGCTCGAGCGCGGCTCCCGACGCGTGACGCGACGCGGTCTCGTCGGCGCGGCGCTGCTCGGCGCGGCGGTGTGCGTCGGCCTCCTGGTCGCGCACGAGCCGAGCTCCGCCGCCGCGCACTGCCAGGCGTCGCCGAGGACGATCGACGAGGTGTGGAGCGTGGACCGGCGCGAGCGGGTCGAGCGCGCGCTCTCGCGGTCGCGCGGCGCGGGCGTGAGCGTCGAGGCCGAGCGCGCGCTCGACCGCCTCGACGCCTACCGCGCGGACTGGAGCGCGGCGTACCTCGAGGCGTGCACCGAGCACGCGCGCGGCGAGCTGGCGGACGAGCGCTTCGCGCTGCGCATCGCCTGTCTCGATCGCCAGATCGCGGACTTCGCCCGCGCGACCCGATCGCTCAACAACGGCGTCGTCGACGTGCACGCGATCGAGACCGAGATCCCGGCGACCACGCGCTGCACCCCTCGCCGACCCCTCGCGCGCGCCGCCGCCCGACACCCCAGCAAGCCCGCCGCGTCCGTCCGCGCGGAGACGCAGGGGATGATCCGCGCGAATTCAGGAGGCGCGCCCAGCTAGAAGCGACGGCGAGCGCCCAGGCGCAGCAGCGTCCCGGCGCCGCGCGGCGTCGACGTGGGCTGCGGGTCGCTCGCCGAGCTGTGGTGGGCCGGGATCGCGACGGTCGAGAACAGCGACCAGCGAGACCGCTCGTCGAGCGCGGCGCTGAGCTCGAGCGCGAACGCGCCGGGCCCCGCGGCGTCCTCCCGCGGGAGCGTCGTCTCCCACGCGATCGAGACGAAGCGCAGCCACCCGCGCAGGAAGCTGAGCTCGAGGCGAAGCGCGTCGTGGGGGACGACCATCGCGCCGCGCCCCTGGGTCTCGACGACGCGCCAGCGCAGCAGATACTCGCTGCGCAGCCGCATGCGCCCGTCGAGCAGCTCGACGTCGACGGGGGCGCGCGCGGGCCCGCCCGACGGGCCGAGCGCGTGCGCGGGCGGGTGCGGGCTCTGGGCGGCCGCGAGCGAGGGCTGCTCGAGCAGCGCGAACGTCAGGACGGTGCCCGCGAGCCATCTCCGCACGGCCGTCGATACCGCCGCGCGCGCGCGCCTATTCCTGTCGAGGCCCCTGCGGCTCGCCGACGTCGCGCGCCAAAAAACACCTGACCCGCGCGATCGCGTGTGCGAATAATGCCCGCATGACGGCGAGCTCAGGCGGACTCCGCAGCGATCTGCTCGCGGCGCTGACCGTCGCGCTCGTCGGCCTCCCACAGTGCCTCGCGTACGCGCTGATGAGCGGGCTGCCGCCGGCCTACGGCCTCGCCACGGCGGCGGTGCCGGGCCTGATCGCCGCGCTCGCGGGCAAGAGCCCGCACATCATCACGGGGCCGACCAACACCACCGGGCTGCTGATCCTCGCCGCGCTCGGGCCGTTCCTCGGCGACAACGGGCTGCTGCGCCCGGACGGGCTCGCGGCGCTCGCGACCCTCACGCTGATGGCCGGGCTGATCCGGCTGCTCGCGGCCTACGCCGGCGGCGCGGCGCTCGTCGAGTTTATCCCCGAGTCGGTGCTCGCCGGCTTCACCGCCGGCGCGGGGACCCTGATCGCGGTCATGCAGCTCGATGAGTCGCTGGGCATGACGGGCGTGCGCGGCGGCGGCCTGCTCGAGGAGTTCACCGCGATCGCGCACCACCTGTCCCAAGGTGATGTCGCGGCGCCGGCGGTGCTGGTCTGCGCGCTCACCGTGGCGGTCGTGCTCGCGGGCAAGCGCCTGCGGCCGTCGTTCCCGGCCGCGCTGCTCGCCGTCGCGGCGGCCGCCGCCGCCGCGATGATCTTCGGCCTCGACGCGCGCGTCGGGCTGCCCGTGGTCTCGGATCGCGCGGCGGTGCCGAGCGGTTGGCCTCCGGGCGCGCTGCCCTCCCTCGACCCCGAGCTCATCCGCGCGTTCGTGGGGCCCGCCGCCGCGATCGCGCTGCTCGGGACCATGGAGCTCGCGGTCTCGGCCCGTCGCGGCGGCGCGCGCCCGGACATGCGCCGCGAGATCCTCGCGCAGGGCCTGGCGAACTTCATCGGCGCGTTCGCGAGCGCGTTCCCGGCCTCAGCCAGCCTCACGCGCTCGGCGCTGCTCCGGCTCGGCGGCGCCGCGTCGCGCGTCGCCGCCGGCGTCGCCGCGCTGATCCTGATCCCGATCCTGCTGCTCGGCGGCTCGCTCGTCGCCGCGCTGCCCCAGGCGAGCCTCGCGGGCGTGCTGCTCGTGACCGCGATGGGGATGGTCGACCTCCGCCGCCTGCGTCGGATGTGGCGCGCCTCGCCGATCACGCGCGGCCTGCTGATCACGACCTTCTTCGCCACGCTGCTGCTGCCGCTCGAGTGGGCGATCTTCCTCGGCGTCGGCCTCGGCGTCGCGCAGCACCTCGCGGCCGGCCGGCGCCCGCGCGTGCTGCTTCTCGAGCCATGTCCCGACGCGCACGCGTGTCGCCTCGTGCCGACGCGCCGCGAGGACGCCGGGTCGGTCGTCGTGATCGAGGTCAGCGGCGACTGCCACTTCGCGGCCGCGAGCACCCTGCGCGAGCTCGTGATCGCGGCGCTGCCGGAGCGCGCGCGCCACGTCGTGATCGACCTCTCCCACGCCCGCGCGCTCCGCTACGCGGCGCTCATGTCGCTCGAGCGGCTCGACGCGCGCGTGCGAGAGCGCGGCGGCGAGCTGCAGCTGACCGGCGTCGCGCCGACCTTCATGCGCCTGCTCGAGAGCACAGGCTCCTCGCTGCGCGCGCGCCCCTTCGACCCGGAGCCGCTCGCGAGCACCAGGCGCGCGCTCGCGGAGCTGCGCGCCCGCGCCGAGGGGGACGCGCCGGCGAGCGAGCCCCGCGAGCAGAACACCCCCTGAGCCGCGACAGCGCGCCCGCGCGCGAGTACACTGCGGCGACGCGCGTATGCGCCGCGATGACCCCACGACCGCGAGCGAGCCCCCCTCGGACCGCGTCTACGACGGCGTAGGGGTGATCGCGCGCGGCTGGCTGCACAGCAACACCGTCGTGCTCCCGGGGCCCGCGCCCGCGATCATCGACACCGGCTACGTCACCGGCGTCGAGGAGCTCATCGACCGCGTCGAGGCGCTCGGCGGCTTCCCGATCGCGTCGCTCGCGACCGTGCTCCTGACCCACGTGCACAGCGATCACGCGGGCGGCTGCGCGGAGCTGCAGCGGCGCGCGCCGGCGCGGACCTGGGCCCACCCCGACTGCGCGGCGCTCGTGCGCGACTGGGATCCGCGTCGCCTGTGGCTCGAGGGCATGGGCCAGCGCATGCCGCGGTTTCGGATCGACGACGCGCTCACGCCCGGCGAGCGCGTCACGGCGGGCGGGATCGAGTGGGAGCTGATCGACGCGCCGGGGCACGCCGTCGGCGGGCTGTGCTTCTACGCGCGGGCGCGCAAGCTGCTGATCTCCGGCGACGCGCTGTGGCGCGACGGCTTCGGCATCCTCAACATCCCGCTCGAGGGCCCGGAGACCATCGCGCTGACGCGGCGCACGCTCGACGTCCTGTCGACGCTCGACGTCGAGCTCGTGATCCCGGGTCACGGCAGGCCGTTTCGCGACTTCCAGGCCGCGATCGCGCGGGCGCGACGTCGACTCGCGGACTACGTCGAGGCGCCGGAGCAGACCGCGCGGCGAAACCTCCGCGCGTCGCTGGCGTTTTGGTTGCTCGCCAACCCGGGCGTCCCCCGCGCGGCGCTCGAGCGGCTGCTCCGCGACGCGCCCTTCCCCGCGGGCCCGGTCGCGCCGCTGATCGCCGCGCTCACGTCCTCGGGCGTGCTCGTCGAGCGAGACGATCGCGTGTACCCGGGCGCGCGGCTGCGACGGCTCGACTGATCGCGCGCGTCGTGATCACGGAGACGCGCGCGGCCGGGCTCGGCGACCGCGCGCGAAGCTGCGACCTTCAGGTGGCGCCGCTCAGGCGAGCTCGAAGCGATCGAGCTCCATGACCTTGGCCCAGGCCGCGACGAAGTCGGCGACGAACTTCGCCTGCGCGTCGGCGCCGGCGTAGACCTCGGCGATGGCGCGGAGCTGCGAGTTGTAGCCGAACACGAGGTCCACGCGCGAGCCCTGCCACTTGCGCGCGCCGGTCGTGCGATCGCGCCCGAGGAACACGTCCGGGTCGTCCTCCGACGGCCGCCACTCGGTGGCCATGTCGAGCAGGTTCACGAAGAAGTCGGTGGTCAGCGTCTCCGGTCGATCGGTGAAGACACCCAGCGACGAGCGCCCCGTGTTGGCGCCGAGCGCCCGCAGGCCGCCCACCAGCACCGTCATCTCCGGGGCCGACAGCGTCAGCTGCTGGGCCCGCTCGACCAGCAGCTCCTCCGCCGGGCGCGACCCGGCGCGCTCCGAGCGGAAGTTGCGGAAGCCGTCCGCGGTCGGCTCGAGCACCGCGAATGAGTCCGCGTCCGTCTGCTCCTGCGTCGCGTCGGCGCGCCCCGGCGAGAACGGCACGCGCACGTCGTGCCCGGCCTTGCGCGCCGCCTCCTCGATCGCCGCGCACCCGCCGAGGACGATCAGGTCGGCGAGCGAGACCCGCTTGTCGCCCTTCTGCGCGCCGTTGAACTCCGCCTGGATCGACTCGAGCGCCCGCAGGGCGCCCGCCAGATCCTCCGGCGCGTTGACCTCCCAGTCCCGCTGCGGCGCGAGGCGCAGGCGCCCCCCGTTGGCTCCGCCGCGCTTGTCGCTCTCGCGGAAGGTCACCGCCGACGCCCACGCGGTCGTCACGAGCTGCGCGATCGACAGGCCCGCGCCGAGCAGCGCCTGCTTGAGCGTGGCCACGTCCGCGTCGTTGATCAGCGCGTGCGTCACCGCCGGGATCGGGTCCTGCCACAGCAGCTCCTCCGCGGGCACCCACGGCCCGAGGTAGCGCGAGCGCGGCCCCATGTCGCGGTGGATCAGCTTGAACCACGCCCGCGCGAACGCGTCAGCGAACGCTGCGGGGGACCGCTGGAAGCGCCGGGCGATCGGCGCGTAGATCGGGTCCATGCGCAGCGCGAGGTCGGTCGTCAGCATCATCGGCGCGTGCCGCTTGTCCGGGTCGTGCGCGTCGGGCACGGTGCCCTGCGCGGACGCGTCCTTGGGCGTCCACTGGTGGGCGCCGCCCGGGCCCTTGATCAGCTCCCACTCGAAGCCGAACAGGTTGTCGAGGTAGTTGCTGTCCCATTGCACAGGGTTCATGGTCCAGGCGCCCTCGAGCCCGCTCGAGATCGTGTCGCCGCCGCGGCCGCTGCCGTGCCGGTTCTCCCACCCGAAGCCCTGCTGCTCGACGCGCGCGCCCTCCGGCTCGCGGCCCACGTACTTCCCCGCGTCGGCGGCGCCGTGACACTTGCCGAAGGTGTGCCCGCCGGCGACGAGCGCGACGGTCTCTTCGTCGTTCATCGCCATGCGCGCGAAGGTCTCGCGGATGTCCCGCGCGGCCGCGACGGGATCCGGCGTGCCGCTTGGGCCCTCCGGGTTGACGTAGATGAGCCCCATCTGCACGGCGCCGAGCGGGTTGGCGAGCTCCCGATCGCCGCGGTAGCGCTCGTCGCCGAGCCACTCGCTCTCGGGCCCCCAGTAGATGTCCTCCTCGGGCGCGTACACGTCCTCGCGCCCGAAGCCGAAGCCGAAGGACTTGAGGCCCATCGACTCGATCGCGCAGTCGCCCGCGAACAGGATGAGATCCGCCCACGAGATCTTGCGACCGTACTTCTGCTTGATCGGCCACAGGAGCCGGCGCGCCTTGTCGAGGTTCACGTTGTCGGGCCAGCTGTTGAGCGGCGCGAAGCGCTGCGTGCCGGAGGCCCCGCCGCCGCGCCCGTCGCCGACGCGGTACGTGCCGGCGCTGTGCCACGCCATGCGGATGAAGAGCGGCCCGTAGTGACCGTAGTCCGCCGGCCACCAGTCCTGCGACGACGTCATCAGCGCCATCACGTCGCGCTTGAGCGCCTCGAGGTCGAGCGTCTTGAGCTCCGCCGCGTAGTTGAAGCCCTCGCCCATCGGGTTCGACTGGGGCGCGCGCTGGTGCAGGATCTTGAGGTTGAGCTGGTGGGGCCACCAGTGTTGATTCGCCGTCGACCCCATCGCCGCGTGGCGGTGCTGCATCACGGGGCACTTGCTTGCGCTTCCATTGTTCTCTGGCATTGCGATTTCCGAGTTCGAGTGCCGGCTGCGGTGAGCTCGTGAGCTGCCCTCGCCCGTCACCGCGCGCCGTCGCGTCGGTCTTCGCGACGCGGCTGTCGTGGGTCGCGGCGAGGTGAGGAGGAGCGCCGCCGGTCCGCGCGCTCCCTCGATCGGGGCCAGCGTACGTCGAGACCGTGCGCGGTGTCTAACCGAGCGCCGGGCGCCGCGCGCCGGCGATGCGCACGCGCGGCGTCGGAGCGTGGGGGCGCCACAAACGAAGAGGTCTCGCTCGCCGGCGCGCGCGCCAGCTCACCTACCCCGCGGGGACGTAGCCCTGCCGCAGCCAGTTGCCGCGACCTGTCCCCCAGAGCACGCAATTGTCCGAGGCGCCCGGGAGCGACCAGATCTGCACGCCGCCCTCGCCCGCGCCGAGCGCGTCCTTGAGCGAGAGGACCAGCTCGAGCTCGCCGTCCCCGTCGAGGTCCGCGACCGAGGGCGCCGCCATCGAGCCGCGCGCGAACAGCTCGATCTTGTGCAGCTCGACGCCGGCGCTGTCGAGCACGACGAGGTGCGCGGGCGCCAGCGGTGCGCCGGGCGCCCCCTCGGAGAAGGTCGTCAGCAGGATCTCGGGCGCGCCGTCGCCGTTGAGGTCGACGATCAGCGCCTCGCTCGCGCCGACGTAGGGATCCGCCTGGCCGAACGAGTAGGTCCACAGCAGCTCGCCCGTCGCGCGGTAGGCGTAGAGCAGCCCGTCGTAGGCCGGGATCACGATCTCGAGCCCGGGCGCGCCGTCGAGCTCGCCGACCGCCGGCGCGGGGTAGGTCGGGTCGATGTTGTTGCCGATCGCGCCGTACGCGAGCGGCGGGCCGCTGTCCTTGGGCCACTCCCAACCTGGCGGTCGCGTCATGTCGTGGTTGAGCACCCAGACGCTCACGCCCTGGTTCTCGGTCGACTCGCTGTGCTCGTGATCGCCGCCGAGCACGACCTCGTGATCGCCGTCGCCGTCGATGTCCGCGATCACGGGCGGCGAGTAGGTGAACTCCGAGCGGTCCCCCGTGCCCCAGCCCTGCATGGCGAGCGCGAGGTCGTGGTAGGCCTCGACGCCCGTCACCCAGCTGTCGGCGAAGTCCTCGTGCGCGGGCAGGTTGGTGCCGTCGCCGTTCCAGGCGCCGAAGCCGATGGCGTCGTAGGTCGAGACCACGTCGAGCACGCCGTCGCCGTCGAGGTCGCCCGCGCCGATGTTCTGGTTGAAGCCGCCGTAGTCGATGCAGTCGCCCTCGGGCGCCATGCACTCGCCGACCTGCGGCCAGCCGGGCGCGAGCGCGCCGTCGAGCTTGAACACCGCGGTCGCGGGCCCGGTCGCCTGCTTCGTGATCAGGATCTCGCGCTGCCCGTCGCCGTCGACGTCGGCCGCCGCGACGCTGCGCACCTCGGCGCCGCCGTAGGCCTGCGGCCAGCCCGGGAGCAGCTCGCCGGCGTGATCGTAGACCGCGACGTTGTAGCCGTTGTCGTCCGGGTGCGCGCTCACGGCGATCTCGACGTCGCCGTCGCCGTCGAGGTCGCCGACCACCGCCGACGGCCACATGCGCACGGTGCCGTGCTCGGGCGAGTCGGACGCGCTGTACGACCAGGCGGTCTGCCACAGCGGCGCCCCGGCGTGATCGTAGACGTAGAGCACCGAGTGTCGGGCCGCCACGATGTCGCGCAGGCCGTCGCCGTTGACGTCGACGAGCGCCGGGGAGGCGAACCAGTTCTCGTCCCAGCTGCCCGGCAGCGTCTTGATGAGCGCGGGCGCCTGCACGTCGCCGCTCGAGCCGCCGGGCGCGGGCGCGCACGAGGGCGGCGGCGGCTCGGTCGGCTCGTCCGTCGTGCTCCCGCTGTCGCTCGTCGACGGGTCGGTGTCGGTGCCGGCGCTCGTCTTCGTCGCGCCCGAGGTCATCGGGCCCGCGGTCGTCGCCGCCGTCGCCGTCGACTCGGTCGCGCTCGCGTCGCTCGTGGACGCGGACGCGGTCGCGCTCGTCGTCGCGCTGTCGCCGGTGGTCATCGTCGCGCTCGCGCCCGCGTCGTCGTCGCCGCACGCGAGCAGCAGGAGCAGCGGCAGCGGCCGCGCGAGTTTCAACATGCACTTAAAGCCAGACACAGGGTGAGCTTCGCCAGTTCGCCGCCGCGCCGCAACCCGGCGCGCCGCCGCGAGCGCGACGCGAGCAGCGGCCCAGAAGGAGTCGGTGGCGGTCGGTGGCGGTCGGTGGCGGGCGGCGGCGCGGCGCGGACTGGCGCGCGCGCGCGGGCCCGACCGGACCCAGGTCGGGCGCGACGCCGACGTCCTCGCGACCGCAGCGCGAGCGCGCACGTCCTGCGCCAAGTGACAGGTTCTCGAGACGCGCGCCAGCAGGCTTCACCGCCACCGCGCGCGCGCGGCCCCGCGGTCGAAGCGGGTATTCTCTTGTATGTCCGCGCGCGCGCGGACGCGTCGAAGCGACATGAAGCCGTCGTCCATCGCGGGGACCGTCGCGCTCCTCGCCGCGCTCCTGTGCCTCCGCGTGCTCGCGACCCAGCTGCCGATCCCGGGCCCGTACACGCGCGTGGGCTTCGATCTGCTCGGCGGCCTCGCGGCCGTCTGGGCCGCGTCGCACTTCGACCGCGAGGACGGACCGAACCTCGGGTGGTGGCTGGTCGCCGGCACGCACTGGTTCCTCGGCCTCGGGCGCGTGTGGGCCGCGTTCGTCGCGCCGCCCTGGACGATCCCGGGGGCGCGCGCGCTGATCGTGCTCGCCAACGTGTGCTGGCCGATGGCGCTGTTCGTGTTCGGGCACGCGCTCGACCGCGGCCTCGCCGAGCTCGGCGGCCGCCGCGGGCGCGCGCTCGCGTGGCTGTTCGGGCTCGCCGCGCTCTCGCTGGCGCTGTGGGTCATCTACATCGGCGTCTGGACGAAGCTGATCGCCGACGACATCACGGTCGACCGCGTGTTCATCGCGGGCTCCGACGCGTTCATCATGCTCGCCGACGCCGCGGTGTTCACTGCGGCGGCGCGCCTGCTCGCGATCGCCGCGCCGATCCTCGACGGCGCGGTCGTCCGCACCTACGCGCTGCTGTGCCTGTCTGCGGCGCTCTCGCTCGGCGCCGAGGCGCTCGTGGTCCTGCAGCCGCAGCTCGAGATGACGCGCCTGGCGGGCGCGCAGCGCTGGCTCGGCGCGGGCGCGTGGGCGACGCTCGCGGGCGCGGCGGTGCTCCAGGCGTGGATCCTGACCGCGATGCGTCGCGCGCGACTCCAGCGTGAGCGCGCCGCGACCGCTTGACGCTCGACGCTCGCCGCGCGCCGCTAACGCTCGCCGAAGGGCCGCGGCGGGACGCTGGACAGGTACGCCCAGAGCGCCCGCTTCTCGAGCTCGTTCATCGCCGAGGTCGCCCGCGTCGGCATGAAGGGATCGAGCTTCGTCCCGTCGGGCCGCGCGCCCTCGTTGAGCAGCCGGAAGAAGTCGTCCTCGGTCCACCCCAGGAGCCCCGACTCGTGCTGCGTGATGTTCGTCGGGACAGGTAACGAGGAGGGCGCGCCGGGGATCGGCCCGCCGCTGTAGCCCGCGCCGTGGCAGCCGACGCAGAGCTTGGCGACGAAGCGCCCGTACTCGGCGGTCGGCGCGGGCGCGGGCGCCTCCGGCCGCGGCCCGTCGTGATCGAGCCGGCGCGCGACGTCGAGTTCGAGCATATCCAGCCGGTCGAGCACCTTGCCCAGGAGCCCGACCTCGCTCGGCGGGAGCTCGCCGTCGACCGGCGGCTGCGCGCGGATGTACGAGACGAGCGCCACGTAGTCGTCGTCGGGCCACCAGTTGAAATCGCTGCACGGCATGAGCAGCAGCGTCGTCCCGTCGGCTTTAATGCCGTCGCGCACGGCGCGGATCAGCTGGCCGTCGGTGTAGCGGGCGCCCACACCACCAGCGCCTTTGGTCAGGTTCGGACAGTAGTAGCGCCCGAGCGGGCCGAGGTCGTCCATCGGCTTGCCGCCCAGGTTCTCCCCGTGGCACTCGAGACAGGAGCCGAGGGACTCCGCGAGGTGACGTCCGCGGGCGATCACCTCGACGTCGTCGCGCGCGACGAGCTGGTCCGGCGCGGCGACCTCGTAGACCCGCGCGACGCTGCGGTTGAAGGTCAGCGCGCTGTAGCCGACGAAGCCCCCGACGCCGAGCGCCGCCGCCCCGACGAGAATCGCGACGCCGACGAGCGCCCTCTTTACCCACCCCATCACGCCGATCATAGCCCGCGCGCGGAGCCCATCGCCGAGCATCTGCGGCCCCCTCGCGCTCGCGCGAGGCGGTCGAGGCGGGGCGCCGTGGGTGCGTGTCCGCGAATTCCCCACGACGACGGGACCGACATCGCGCGCGCCGACGATCCGTAACGCCGTGTCGCCAACCTCGAGCCGCGCGACCGCGGTACCATCGGCGCTGATGAGCCGACGCCTCGACTGGCGACCCTACGACGACGACCCGATCGCGCGCGCGACCGGGATCTCGTTCAACCGCGAGCCCGCCGGCGAGCTGCGGGCGCCCGCGTCCGCGCTGCGCGTCTACGCCTGGCACATCGACCACGACGAGCGGCCGGTGTGCTTCGTCGACGCGGACACGCTCGCGCGGGCGCGCGCGATCGCGGACGGGGTGCCGGGCAACTGCGGCTACAACGTCGACTACGCGAGCGTGCACGACGATCGCGGTCAGCAGGTCTACAGCGGCCGACCGTGGTGAGCCGCGCGCGTTCGCCCGCGGGTGACGACGCGAGAAAACCGCGAACGCGGCTGTAAGCCGGCGCGGCCGCGGTACGTTCAGGTGCCGTGCTCGCCCCGTCGCTCCGCCCGCCCCCACCCTCGCGTCGCTGGCTGCGGCTCATCCCGCTCGCGCTCGCGCTCGGCTGCGCCAGCAAGGCGCCGCGAGACTTCCGCCCGCCGGCCGAGCCGTCCCCGCCGAGCGCCCCGCTGGAGCTCGACCCGACGCAGGCGCTGCTCGTCGTCGACGACGGGCCGCGCGCGTGGCAGCGGTCCCAGCTCACCGGCAACACCACGCGGCTCATGGTCGGCGACCACAAGCACCTCGAGCTGCACGACGTCGAGGTGCGCGCGCGGATCGAGGGCTTCCGCGCGCGCGTGCTGATCGACTTCGTGTTCGACAACCCCGAGGACGAGACCTACGAGGGCACGTTCCAGATCCGCCTGCCCGGCGAGGCGTCGCCCTACTTCCTCGCGTTCGGCCAGAGCGCCCACGAGCTGGGGCGCCCGCTCGTGACCACGGACGTCGACCTCCTCAACCTCGACCCGCGCTCGCTGATGGCCCGGCGCGCCGACCAGTGGATCACGCCCAAGGAGGCGCGCATCGTCCCGCGCGAGCTCGCCAACCTCGCCTACGACGAGACCGTGCACCCGCGGCTGCCGCCGCCGACGATCCACGCGCCCGCGCCGCTCCCACCGCGGATCGTGCGTGACCCCGCCCTGGCTGAATGGGCAGGCGCGGGCGTCTTCAACGCGCGCATCTTCCCGATCGCGCCGCGCAAGGCGCACCGCGTCGTCATCGGCTACGACATGGATCTCGAGCGCGTCGGCGACGAGCTCGAGCTCGTGCTGCCGATGCCCCAGCAGGTCCCCTCGGTCCACGTCGACCTCGGCGTCCGCGTCGCGCCCGGCGCGAGCGTGCAGCTGTCCCCGGCGCCCAGCGCCACCAACACCGCGCGCGACGGCGGGCTGCGCTACGAGCTCACGAACCCGAGCGGGCCGGTGCGCCTGCGGATCCCGGCCGAGCGCGCGCCGCTGCTCACGGGCGGGGACGAGGCGGGCGCGTTCTTCGCGACCCGCTTCACGCCGACGATCCCCGCCGACGCGAGCGCGCCGACGAGCCGTCGCGCCGTGTTCCTGCTCGACACCTCGATGAGCACGAACCCGGCGCAGATGAACACCTGGCTCGACCTCATGCAGGCGATCCTCGAGCGCAACCGCAGCTCGCTGCGCGAGTTCGCGATCGTCTTCTTCGACATCGAGGCGAGGTGGTGGCGCGAGCAGCTCGTCGCCAACACGCCCGCCAACGTCGCCGCCGCGCTCGAGCACGCGCGCGCGCTCGCGCTCGACGGCGGCAGCGACATCGGCGCGGCGCTCGACGCCGCGACGCGCCCGCGCTGGGCCCAGACGCCGCCGCAGTGGGACATGTTCCTGCTCAGCGACGGCGCGGCGACCTGGGGACCGACCGACGCCGCCGCGCTCGCGTCGCGCCTCGCCGCGCGCGCGCAGGGGCCGTTGTTCGCCTACCGCGCGCCCGGCGTGCAGGGGGACCCCTGGCTCTTGCAGCAGCTCACCGACGCGACCTCGGGCGCCGTGTTCTCGATCACCCGCGCCGCCGACATCGAGCCCGTCGCGCGCGCGCACCGGCTGCGCCCGTGGACCATCGAGCGCGTGACGCTCGACGGCGCCTCCGACCTCCTGCTCGACGGGGCGCCGCGCGTCGTCTACCCGGGTCAGCAGCTCGTGCTCGTCGGGCGCGGCGCGCCGCCGCCCGGGCGCCGCGATCAGCTCGCGCGCTGCGGCGCCCGGCCGGCGCGGGGTCGCGCGCGCGCGTCGTCCGGACCGGCTCGCCGCGCCGCAACCCTCGGAGGCTCGCCGCGCGGATCTACGGGCAGGTCGCGGTCGATCAGCTCGAGTCAGCGCTGCCCGACGCGAAGGCCGAGGCCGAGGTCTTCGCCCGGCACTTCCGCGTGCCCGGGAAGTCGAGCTCGCTGCTCATGCTCGAGACCGAGGAGGACTACCAGCGCTACGGCATCGTCCCCGCGCGCGACGCCGAGTTCGTCCGGGAGCGCCCGGCGGCCGAGGTCGTCGCGCGCGGCCTCGCGGCCCGGCCGAGCGACCCGCGCGCGGCGTTCCTCGACGAGCTCGAGCGCCTGCGCGACGCGCCGGGGATCGAGCTGCGCCTCGACCCGCGCCTCGAGGTCCTGCTGCCCGCGCTCCCCATCGACATGTTCCAAGCGCCAGACTCCACGCGCGCCCTGCCGGCGCACCTGGGGTCCGACCTCAGCCAGCAGCTCGCCGCGCAGCTGCGCGGCGGCGCCCCCGACTTCCGCCTCGTCAACCTCGAGGCCGTCAGCCACGCGCGCGCCCACGGGGCCGCCGACGCGGTGCGCGTGCTCTCGTCGCTGATCGAGGCCAAGCCGGGCGACACGCGCGTCGCCGTCGACGTGGCCTACAGCGCGCTCGCCTGGGGAGAGCCGGCGCTCGCCGCCAGCGCGCTCGAGCCGAGCGCGCGCGCGCTGCTGGGCCGCGCGCACCTGGCCCACGCCTACGCGCTCGGGCTCGCGGCGCAGGGTCGCGACGTCGAGGCGATCGTGTACTTCGAAGCGGCGCAGCAGCGGCTGGGCGCCTACGTCGAGGGCGTCGAGGCGCGCGAGCTGCTGGCGCTCGACTACCGGCGCTTCCTCGAGACGCTCGCCAGCGGCGACGGCCCGCTGCGCGTGTTCGCCGAGCGCCGCGCCGCCGAGACCTCCTACTCGAGCTACCAGGGCGCCGCGCTCGTCGTCGCGCTGCAGTGGACGACGCCGGGCACCGACGTCGACCTCATGATCACGGGCCCCGACGGCGCGACCTGCGACTACCGCGGCTGCGCCATCTCGGGCGCGCGCATGGGCCTCGACGCGACCGAGGGCTACGGGCCCGAGGGCTTCGCGCTGCACGACGCCGCGCCGGGCGAGTACCGGATCTCGACGCGCTACTTCTCGGGCGCGCGCCACCGCGACGACGAGGCCGCGCGCGCGCTCGTGACGATCTACCGCGACGTCGGCGGACCCCGGGCGGCGGTCGAGCGTCACGCGCTCACGCTCGAGCGCGTGGGCGCGCTCGCCGACGTGGCGACCGTCAACATCAGCCCGACGAGCGCGCCGAGCGAGACCGCGGCCGCCGGAGGCGAGACCGCGCTGGAGGTGGTCCGATGAACGCCGACCGACACGCCCCCCTCGCGCCCGCCCAGGCGCTGACCACGAGCACGTGGCTCATCGCGCTGCTCGTGCTCGGCGTCAACGACCACGCGCTCAAGCACGCGGCGCTGCTGCCGGGCGCGATCACGGGGAAGCTCAGCGACATCGCCGGGATGTTCGTCGCGCCCGCGCTGCTCGCCGCGCTGCTGCGCGTGCGCAGCCGCGAGGCGCTCGCCGCCTGCTACCTCGCGGTCGGCGGCGTGTTCTCGCTGATCAACCTGTCCCCCGCCGCCGCGGAGCTCTGGTCGGCGCTGCTCGCCCGCGTCGGGATCGGCTGGGTCACGGTCTGCGACCCGACCGACGTGCTCGTCGCCCTGCCCGCGCTCTGGCTCGCGTGGCGCGTGCTCGCGCCCGCGACCGCGCCCGTGACGACGCCGCGCGCCCGCCCGCGTCGGCGCCTCGAGGCCGCGTCGCTGTGCGCCGGCGCGCTCCTGTGCGTCGCGACCTCGCCGCCCCGCGACAGCCGCCCGCCGATGGAGGATCCGCGACCGGACTTCATCCCGCCGACGCCGGAGAGCAGCGTGACCGTCGCGACCCGCCAGGCCGTCGCCGGGCACCTCGAGCTGCGCTGCACCGACGGCGCGCGCGTCGAGCAGCCCTTCGCCATGGAGGAGGAGTGGCGCCGCCACAGCTGGGTCACCTTCTCGCCCGCGCCCGCGCCCGGCGTCGAGTGCAAGATCACGGTCCTGGGCGCGCCCGGCAGCTACGGGCCGATCACCGCGGAGTCGCGGCTGGTCTGGTGTGATGTCTCTCCGACCAGCCCGCTTCGCTGCATGCCCGGACAGCCAGGTCAGCGCGGGACCGAGATCGAGCGCGCCTGGTAGCCGCCGCGGCTCACTCGGCGAGGTGGCGCTCGAAGAACGCGAAGATCCGCGCCCAGCCCTCCTCGCGCGCCGCGCCGTCGCGCTGGGCGTTCACGTCGAGCAGCGGCCGGGTCAGGAACTCGGCGATCGGGCGCGCGCCGTCGGTGAGGAACGCGTGCCCGGCGTCGAGCTCGTGGACCTCGTGGGGCACGCCGAGCCGCGCGAGTCGACCGCGCAGCGTGACGACGGCCGCGCGGGTGCTGCGATCGCGGGAGCCGTAGCAGGCGATGGTCGGCCCGATGCCCGCCATCGTCTCCTCCTCCGGGAGCTGCCCGTAGTTCGCGGACGTCGCCGCGAACGCGCGGCCGACCGCCAGCGCGAAGCCGCCCCCCAGGCAGAAGCCGATCACGCCGACGCGCGCACGCGGGACGCCGGAGCGCTCGGCGAGCACGTCGGCGGCGGCGTGGATCACGTCGACGCTGGGCCCGCGGCCGCTCGCGATCTGTCGCATCGACCGCGCGACGCACAGCGGCTTGAAGCCGTCGCCGAACAGGTCAGGCATGAGCGCCGCGTAGCCGCCCTCGGCCAGGCGATCGCACGCGCGCTCGATGTCCGGCGCGCGCCCGAAGATCTCGTGCAGCACGACCACCGCCCCGCGAGGGCTCGGGGGCGCGACGTAGTACCCGGTCGCCGGCGCGCCCGGGATCACGAGCTCGTGGTGCAGCACGACGCCGACGATACCAGGACCGCCGTGTCGTAAGCGCGCGTCGTCGTCGACGCGCGGGTTCACGCGTCGCGCACCGGGGCGCGGTCGCGATCCCGCTCGAGGCGCGCGCCCGCGACCGAGCCCGACGCGGGCCCGCGACGTCATCACGCCGCCGCCGATCGGACGAACGCGACGACGCGCGGCCGCGACCCCGCGCCTCGGCGGGCGCCGCTCGGCGCGGCTTTGATACCCTTGGGAGCCAGAGGACGACCGCGATGCCACCGATCGAGACCAACACCCCCGCGCTGTCCGTCGGCGACGCGCACCGCGACGTCACCGCGCTCAAGCACGCGCTGCAGCGAAACGGCCTGCTCGAGCGCGAGCGCGAGCTCGACGACACGCTCGACCCCGAGACCTGGACGGCGCTGTACAGCTACGCCGAGGCGCGCGCGCTCGCGTGGGACGAGGAGGCCTTCGAGCAGGAGGAGGGCGGCGTGCCGGCCGCGGTCGTCGACGCGCTGCTCAACCCCGACGGGCCGCTGCCCTTCGAGGACGACGACGACGAGCTGATCTTCGACGACTACCCGGACTTCGCGACGAGCTTCGGCGACGAGCAGTGGCCCGAGCTCTCCGACATCGAGGTCTTCGACATCAGCGGCGAGCACGAGCTGAAGAAGGGCAAGAAGTCGCCGCGCGCGCCCGAGAAGATCACGACCATCGTGCTGCACCAGACGGCGGTCAAGTTCGGCACGACCAAGAGCGCGCGCGCGAAGTACGGCGAGCGCGGCGCGCTGCACCGGCGCTTCTACAACGTCGCCTGCCACGTCGCCGCGCTGATGAACGGCGACGTGCTGCTCGTCAACGGCCTGCGGCGCTACGTCTACCACGGCAACTCGTCGAACCGCTTCTCCATCGGCATCGAGATCGAGGGCCTGTACGCGGGCGTCGCCGGCGACCCGAAGACGGTGTGGGGCAAGCAGGAGCCGCACGTGCTCACCGACCGGCTCACCTTCGCGGCCCGGCGCGCGGTCCAGTACGCGGTCGAGGAGGGCCGCAAGCTCGGCTGCCCCATCGAGCATATCCAGGCCCACCGCAACTACGCGAGCAGCCGCATCTCGGACCCCGGCTCCGAGCTGTGGAGCAACGTCGCGGTCTGGGCCGTCGCCGAGCTCGGGCTCAAGGTCGACTACTCGCTCGCGACCAAGGGCGGGCGCGCCATCCCGGCCGAGTGGGACCGCCTCGGCACGGTCGACTACCGCGGCAAGCCCCTCGGGGGCTGAGCGCGCGGGAACAACACCGCGACGGCGGCGTCCGCTGGTCGCGCGATCGCCCCGGCGAGGGCGGCGCGTGTGACGAGCGGCCCGCCGATGCGTAGCGACCCGTCGACGACCCCGGCGACATGTCCAAAGCGTCATATCCAAACGGGCTCGGGGTCGACCGCGCGGCGCCGCGACCGACGTCGTCGACACGACGTCGTCGCGCCCGCGCGGGTCAGCACGCGCCGGGGTACACCGCGCACAGCTCCGCCGACGACAGCCCGCGCGACCAGATCCGCACCCCGTCGATGCCGCCGATGAACGCGTTCTGAGCAGACGGCGCCGGGGCGTCGTTGGCGAGCACGATCGGCGAGCCCGGCTTGAACTCCCCGAGTTCCGCGACGGTCTTCACCACCGCGTCGCCGTCGAGCATGAGCGCGAGCTCGCCCGCGCCGTCGAACACGCACGCGACGTGACTCCACGCGCCGATCGGGATCGTCACGCCCAGCGTCGACCCCTGCGCGAGGCACCGCAGCTCGCCGCCCGCGTAGAGGAACAGGCCGACGCTGCTGGGGCGGTCGAGGATCCCGAAGCGCGTCTCGGGCAGCGCCTCGGGGCGGACCCAGGCCGCGACCGTGAACGCGCCCATGATCGCGTGCTGGGGCGCGTCGTCGATGACGATCAGCGAGCGCTGGTCCGTGAACGCGGCCGCGCCGGCGATCCCCGCCCCGCTCGTCACCCCCTGCGCGGCGCCGTGGTGGCCGTAGCTCGAGCCGTCCCACGCGAGCCCGTCCTCGAGGCCCATCTCGAACTCGTAGCAGGCGACCAGCTCGGGATCGTCCGCGTCGCACGGCGCCGCGGGGGCGTCGGTCGTGCCCGCGCCTGTCGTCACCGCCTCCGACGTCGACGCGACCCCGCTCGAGCTGCTGCCAAGCCCGCCGCTCGTCGTGCCCGCGCTCGTCATCGGTGCCGTCGTCGCGCTCGCCGTCGGCTCGCTCTCGCCGCCCGTCGTCGTCGTCGTGTCGTCGCCGCCGGTCGAGCTCGGCGACGCGCTCGAGGGTGACGACGTCGAGCCCGTCGGGCCGCCGCTCGCGCCCCCCGGATCGACGAAGCACGCGCCGAGCAGCGCGAGCCCGACCGTCAGCGCCGCGTGCCGGGGCCAACCTGTCACCGTCGCAGCATATCGAGACCTGGCGCGGCCGCGCCACGGCCCGCCGGGGCGACATCCGGCGATTCCTCCGCGACCGGCGGGCGCTGTGCTAGCGTGGGTGCGCGCGCGCGCGCCGTCCGGTCTCGTCCTCCGCCATCGGGTCTCGTCCTCCGCCTCTGCCATGATCACGACGCTGCTGACCGCAGCCGCCATCCTGCTGAGCCTGGCGCTGCCCTTCTTCCCCGAGGGACTCAGCCCGTCGATCCTCGCCTACCTCGCGCTGCTCGGCCTCGCCGGCGTCGGCGGCTTCCTGCGCTCCACCGCCGCGCGCAAGCAGCTCGTATTGCTGATCCCCTGGGCGCTCGCGCTCGCGCTCGCGGCCTGCGTCGGCCTCGCGCACGGCAACCCCTCGCGTCAGCTGCTCGAGGACGCGCTCCCGTACCTGCTGTTCGCGCTCGGGCTCGCGGCCGGGCGCGGCGGTCACCGCCCGCGCGCGCTGCTGCTCGCGGCGCTGCTGGTGTGCCTCGCCGACAGCGCGATCTCGCTCTACCGCATGCCGAGCTACGACCTCTCGCGCGTCCGCTCGACGTACTTCTACTTCAGGATCATCGGCGGCACCCCGCTCGTCGGGCTCTATATCGTCTCCGCGCTGCCGCGCCTCGATCGCGAGCGCGCGCGCGTGCGCGGCCGACCTCCTCCCCAGTCCAAGCGCGCGCGCCGGCTGTGGTCGCTGCTCGCGCTGCTGCTGGTGCTCGCGGTCGTCGCCACGGTCAGCCGCGGCATGCTGCTCGCGCTCGCGCTCGGCGTCGGCACGGCCGTGTACCTGCGCAGGCCGTCGCGCGGCCTCTCGCTCGCCGCGCTCGCGGGCCTCGGCCTCCTGCTGTTCACCCCCGCGCTCTCGCAGTTCGGCGAGCACTACCTGCGCCTCGGCTCGCTCAGCACGGTCGGCGGGCGCATGCGCGAGATCATCCACTGCCTCTACGTGTTCTCGACGCGCCCCGCGCTCGGCCTCGGGCTCGGCGCCGAGTTCGTCGTCGACAGCCACGTCATCAGCTACGTGCACAACATGATCGCGTACCACCTGTGGAAGTTCGGCCTGCTCGGCTCGGCGCTGCTCAGCGCGCCGCTGTGGGCCATGGCCCAGCAGGCCGCGCGCGCGCCCCACGACGCGCGCGCCGCGATCCTCGGCGGGGCCGTCAGCGTGCTCGCCTACCTCGTCACGTGCGCGTCGTACAAGAGCTACACGCTCGTGCCGCTGCTCGGCGTCGTCGTCGGCGCGACGCTGGCGCTGCTCGCCGAGCTGCGCCTCGACGCCCGGCGCGCCCGCCTCCACGCCCCGGCGGGAGCGAGCGCGCCATGACCCACGCGACAGGACCAGAAGACCATGTCGTTGAGCGCGCCGACGCCGGGCCGCGCGCGCCGCTCGCGATCATCCTGCTCACGCTCAACGAGGAGCTCAACCTGCCCAAGGCGCTCGCGTCGATCGACGGCCGCGCGCCGATCATCGTCGTCGACTCCGGCTCGACCGACCGCACCGTCGCGCTGGCCGCGGCCGCCGGCGCGACCGTGCTCGAGCACCCCTTCGAGAACTACGCCGCGCAGCGTAACTACGCGCTCGAGCGCGCCGCGCCCCGCTACCGCTGGGTGTTCTTCCTCGACGCCGACGAGGAGCTCACGCCCGCGCTCTGGCGCGCGCTCGAGGACACCATCCGCGAGGACGCGGTCGACGGCGCCTACGTGCGCCTCGACGTGCGCTGGCTCGGGCACCGCCTCGTCCACGGCGAGTACCGCGACGCGCGCGTGCTCCGGCTCATGCGCCCCGACAAGGCCCGCTTCCACCGCGCGGTCAACGAGCGCGTCGACGACCGCGCGCTGCGGGTCACCACCCTCGACGCGCGCCTGATCCACCGCGACGCCAAGCCGCTCGCCGAGCTGTTCCACAAGCACATCCGCTACGCCCAGCGCGAGGCGCTCGCCTACCTCGAGCGCGACGTCGGCGGCACGCTCGACGGCTTCCACCTGCGGACCAAGGCCGGGCGGATGATCGGGCTGCGCTGGCTCTACAACCAGACGCCCCTGTTCGCGCGCCCGCTGATCCGCAGCGTCCGCGGGCTCGTGCTGCGCGGCGCCTGGCGCGACGGCGTCCCCGGCCTCGTGCACTCGAGCATGAAGGCGTTTTGGTTCCCGCTGCTCGTCGACCTGTTCATCTACGAGGAGAAGCTCCGCCGCGCCGGCGCGCTCGCCCGCGAGTTCGCGCCGCGCGGGCGAGACCCCGACGAGGGCTAGGCGCGCATGTCGGAGCACGGCGCAGCGCGGGCGCGCGAGACCTTCCTGTGGATGGCGATCCTCTCGATCGTCACGCTGCTGCTCGGCGTCCTGCGCGAGCTCGTCATCGCCCGCGAGCTGCGGGCCAGCGGCGCCGCCGACCTGTTCTTCCGCGGCCTCGTCGTCATCGGCGCGACCCGGGGCTTCGGCCTCGCGCTGCTGCGCGCGCGCTGGATCCCCGTCCCGCGCGCCGTCGCGTCCCGCGGCCTCCTGCGCGCCGAGCTGCCCACGCTCGCGCTGATCCTCGGCGTCGCCGCGCTCGCGCTCGCGCTCATCGTCGGCGCCGACGCCTGGCGCACCCCGACCGGCTGGGCGATCGCGCTGTGCGTGCCCGCGGCGCTGCTCGGCGGCGCGCTGCGCGTGCTGTCTGAACGGGCAGGCTACGAGAAGCGCGGCTTCGCGTTCGAGTGGGGCGTGCCGCTCGGCACCATCGCGGGCGCGCTGCTGCTGCCCGGCGGCGCGCTCGGGCCCGCCGTCGGGCTGCTCGGCGGCCTCGCGCTCGGCGGCCTCGTGCTCGCGCCCACGGCGCTCCGGCGCCCCGAACACAACGACCTGACTGATACGACATCTTCCATGGAGGCCGCGCGCCGCGCCGGCTTCACGCGCTGGCTGATGCTCGACACGCTGCTCTACGTCAACCTCGGCCTGCTCGACGCCGCGTGCTCGCCCCACATCTTCGACGAGGGCGGCTTCGCGCTGCTCAACTACGCCTACCTGTTCGTCAACGCCGCGCTGATGGTCCCGACCGCGGCCGCGACCATCGTCGCGCTGCGCTACGCCGCCGCGCACGCCGACGCGCCCGCGCGCGCCCACGTCACGCTCCGTCGCTGGTCGCTGCTCGGCGGCGTCCTCATGGGCGCGGCCGTCACGGGCGTCGGGCTGCTGCTCGGCTGGGCGCGGCTCGCCGCGCCCATCGACGCGGCCGCCGGCTGGGCGATCACCGCGAGCATCCGCCCGCTCGTGCTCTACAGCGCCCCCTTCGCCGCGCTGCGCTTCGCCAACACCGTCGGCCGCCAGCAGCGGGTCGCGCACGCCCCCCGCAGCCTCGTGCCCTGGGACCTGCTCGGGCTGCTCGGCCGCGCCGCGCTGCTGATCGCCGGCGCCGCCGCGCTCGGCCTCGGCCCGGCCGCCTCGCCGCTCGCGCTCGCGCTCGCCGAGCTCGCCCAGCTGCTCGCCTGGGCTCGTCGTCCGCCGGACCCCGCCCACCCCGCGGAGGCGCGCGCCTGATGCTCCGCGAGCTCGCGCGCTCGATCTACCCGCGCCTGCCCGCGCCGCTCAAGGACGTCGCCTGCTCCCTCGAGGGGCGCCGCCTGCAGCGGCTGCGCTTCGGCCCCGCGTTCTCGCGCGCGCTCCAGGAGTACCGCTGGACGCAGTGGCGCGACGAGGACGCCCAGCGCGAGCACCAGCTCCAGCGCCTGCGCCGCGCGCTCGCCCGCGCCGCGCGTCACGTGCCCTACTACCGCGAGCGCTTCGCCGCGCTCGGCCTCGACGCCGACGCGCTCGCGCGGCTGCCTGACCTCGAGGCCCTGCGCGCGCTGCCGATCCTGCGCAAGGCCGAGGTCCAGGAGCTCGGCCCGCGGCTGCGCGCTGACGACGTCCCTGACGCCCTCTGCGTCGACTACCACACCAGCGGCACCACCGGCACGCCGCTGACGATCCGCGTCACCCGGGAGGCCGTCGCGCGCTCCTTCGCGATCGCCTGGCGCATGCGCGAGCGATTCGGGCTCCTGCGCGACATGCCCCACGCGACCTTCAACGGCCGCTCGATCATCCCCGTCGCTCAGCGCCGCCCGCCCTACTGGACGCGCAACTGGGCCGCGGGCCAGACCCTGTTCAGCCACCACCACATGCGCCCCGACGCGCTGCCGGCCTACATCGCCGCGCTCCAGCGCGGGCGCTTCGAATACGTCACCGGCTACCCCTCGTCGCTGTACGTGATCGCCAGCGCCATGCTCGAACGCGGCGCCGCGCTGCCCTGGCGCTGCCGCGCCGTGCTCACGAGCTCCGAGACGCTCAGCGCGCGACAGCGCGAGACCGTCGCGCGGGCCTTCGACGCGCCCGTCGGCGACTTCTACGGCATGGTCGAGCTCGTCGCGACCGCGGGCCAGTGCGCGCGCGGTCGCTATCACTTCGACCACGAGGTCGGCGTCACGGAATTCGAACCACTCCCCGGCCTCCCGAACACCGGTCGCCTGATCAGCACCGGGCTGCTCAACGACGCGACCCCGCTGATCCGCTACGACACCGGCGACATCGTCCGCCGCGCGACGACCCCCTGCCCCTGCGGCCGCGTCGGCCTCTCCGCCGAGCGCGTCGACGGCCGCGTCGAGAGCTACGTCCGCACGCCCGACGGCGCGCTCGTCGGGCGCCTGGATCACGTCTACAAGGGCCTGCACGGCGTCCGCGAGAGCCAGATCATCCAGACCGCCCCCGACCAGCTGCGCGTCAAGATCGTCAAGGCCCCCGGCTACCGACCCGAGGACGCGCGCGCGCTGCTTTGCGCCCTGCGTGAGCGCCTCGGCGTCGCCATGCGCGTCGAGCTCGACTTCGTCGACGCGATCCCGCGTACGCCCAGCGGCAAGCTGCGCGCCGTCATCAGCCAGCTCGACGACCCCTGACGACGCCCGCCGCCGCGGCGCCCCGCGGGCTGCTACGATGCGCGCGCATGGGGACGCAACACGACGACTTCGAGCGCTTCTGGCTGCACTTCGTCCGCTCGCACACCCAGCCGGGGACACGGTGGATGCACACCGCCGGCGTCGTGATCTTCTGCCTCGGCGCGCTGCTCGCGATCAGCCGCGCGTCGCTCGGACCGCTGCTGCTCGCCGGCGCGCTGTTCCTCGGCCTCGCCGTGTTCGCGCACCCGCTGTTCGAGGGCAACTGGCCCGAGAACACCCGGCAGCCGCTCTACGGCGTGCTCGCCAACTTCCGCATGGCCTGGCACACGCTGCGCGGGACCATGGACCGCGAGCTCGCGCGCGCCCGCGCCGAGTAGCCCGCGCCGCCGTCCGTCACTCGACCTCCTGCATCGGGTCGAGCGTGACGATCGAGAACTCCCGGGACACCGCCGCGACCTCGTCGACGAAGCCGCCGAGGTTGACGTTAAACGAGAACCGCATCGGCGCGTCGAGCCCCCGGAAGAAGTCGTCGTGATGGTGCGGGATCACGCAGCGGGGCCGCAGCGCGCGGAGGATCCGGCGCGTGTAGTCCCGCGTGAACCCGCGGCCCGCGATCCCGACCAGGAAGAAGTCGACGTCGCGGTGGCGGATCGCGTCCTCGAGCAGGTCCGCGCTGCCCTGGTGGTACAGGCTCACGCCGTCGACCTCGACGTGGATCCCGTACACCTGTCCGCAGCGATAGGCCCCGCACGCGAGCCCGTCGACGTGCTCGCAGGTGATGTCGCCGCTCGACGGCACCGAGAGGCCGAGCATCAGCTTCGAATGCGCGCTGGGCACGAAGCTGACGCGGAACGGGCCCAGCTCGTACACGCGGTAGGGCTCGACCTCCACCGCCTGCGCCGTCAGGCCCTCGGCCGCCATCAGGTTCACCAGCGAGCGCGAGCCGTAGACCGTGCAGCCGTCGCGCCGCGCGATCATCGGCGCGTCCATGGCGTGATCGAAGTGCGTGTGCCCGATCAGGACCGCGTCGGCGCGCGGGAGGTGTCGATCGACGCGCTCGCGGTCGGGGCTCACGGGCGCCCGCCCGAGCGCGACCCCGAGCGGCACGCGCGTCGCGTACGGATCGATCAGCAGCGAGTACCCGCCGCTGCGCAGACGAAAGCCCGAGGTCCCGAGCCACTGCAGCGAGAGCCCGCGCGGCACCCCGGACGGCGCGCCGCCGCGCCAGTTGAGCTCGCCCTGGACCTGGTGATCGTGACGCTCCTGCCGCGCGCGGCGTGGGAGGTAGCGGAGCAGTGACAGCAGCTGCGTCGGCATCGCGTCCTCGCTCGTGATCTTCGGAACCTAGAGCTCGACGGTCTCGAGGTGCTCGGGCACGCGGGCGTCAATCCCGAGGCGCTCCTCGATCTGCAGCCGCAGGTGATCCGCGGCGAGCGGCTCCCCGTGGACCAGGAACACCCCGCGCGGGCGCGGCGCGCTGGCGCCGAGCCACGCCAGCAGCCCCTCCTGATCGGCGTGCGCCGAGAACACGTCGAGCTGCACGACCTCCGCGCGCACCGGCACGTGATCGCCGTGCATCTTGAGCGAGCGCGCGCCGCCCACGAGCGCGCCGCCGCGTGTCCCCGGGACCTGGTAGCCGGTGAGCAGGATCGTGTTGCGCCGGTCCGGCGCGAACGCTCGCAGGTGATGCAGCACGCGCCCGCCCGTGAGCATCCCGCTCGCCGAGACGATCACCGCCGGCCCGCGCCTTTGGTTGAGGCGCTTCGACTCCTGCACCGTGCGCACGAACACCACGTCACGACACACGCCGCGCGTCTGCTCCTCGTCGAGGCGATGATACTCGTGATACCGCTGATACAGCCGCGTCACGTCGGTCGCCATGGGGCTGTTGACGTAGACCTTCACCGCCGGCGCCAACCCGCGCGCGAACACCTCGTGCAGACAGTACAGCAGCAGCTGCGTCCGGCCGACCGCGAACGCCGGGATCAGCAGGACGCCGCCGCGCTCGAAGGTCCGTCGGACCACCGCGCCCAGCGCCTCGATCGGATCGTCCTCCGGGTGCCGTCGGTCGCCGTAGGTCGACTCCATCACGACCCAGTCGACGCCCGCCGGCGGCCGCGGCGGGACCATCAGCAGGTCGTTGTCACGCCCGATGTCCCCGGAGACATGGACCGAGGTGCCGCCGCCGCGCAGCGCGACCCCGGCGGCGCCCAGGATGTGCCCCGCCGGCGTCAGCGTGAACTCCAGCGCCCCGACCGACCGCGGCGCGTCGTACTCGACCGGATGAATCCGCCGCAGCACCCGGCGCGCGTCGGCCTCGGTGTAGAGCGGCAGCGCGGGCGAGTGCCGCGAGAAGCGCTTGCGGTTCGCGTACTCCGCCTCCTCCTCCTGCAGCCGACCCGAGTCCAGCAGCAGGATCTCGCACAGCTCCTTGCTCGCCGCAGTCGTGTAGATCGGCCCGTGAAAGCCCTCGCGCACGAGCACGGGGAGGAAGCCGCTGTGATCGATGTGCGCGTGGGTCAAGACGACGGCGTCGAGCGACGCGGGGTTAAACGGCAGCGCCCGCCAGTTTCGCAGCCGCAGCGTCTTGACCCCCTGAAACAACCCGCAGTCCACGAGCACGCGGGTCTCCCCCTGGGTCACGAGGTGCTTCGAGCCTGTGACCGTGCTCGCGCCGCCGACAAATTTGAGCTGCATGCTTCTCGCCCCCGCGCCTGCGTCCGTGGACGCGCAGTATCGTGCCCGTACAGCCGACGGTCAACGTCATCACGCAGCCGGGACGCGCGCGCCGAGCTCGACGAGGCGGCATCACACGAGACCTGCCAGGGCACACAAGGGAGCGCGACTCGACGCGAGCCGCTCACGCGCGCGCGATCCTCGACGGCGTCGCGCGCCCGCGCCGACGAGCTCGCGGTCGGCTCGACCGTCGCGGGCGCCTGCCCGCGCTCGACGCGGTCATCGACCGCCGCCCCCGCAGTGAGCATGACCTAGCCCCAAGACCATGCGAACCGGCGACGCGATCTCGTGCTCCGCGCGGGCGCACCGGCGCGCGGGCGACCGCCGACGCGGACACGCGGACGTGTCGCCCCGGGGTCCTCACCCCGCGCCCTCGCCCGATCCTCGACGCGAGCGAACTCGAGCCGGCGTACGCGGCGCCGCGCCCCGCGCGGGATGACGCGATCAGATCCTGCATAATTCGCCCATGCCTTCGCGGCCCCCTCTGACCGCACGCCTCGGCCCGCGCTCGACGGCGTCGCTGCTCGCGGCGCTGCTGCTCGCCTCCTGCTTCCAGGACCCTGGCCCACAGGACACATCGAACACGAGCGGCTCGACGACCGACGCCGCGACCACGACCACCACGGGCGAGACCTCCGGGACCAGCAGCACCGGCGAGCCCACGACCAACGGCCCGACGACCGCCGTCGACGAGACGACCGGAGCGCCGAGCGCGACGACGACCACGACCACCGGCTCCGTCACGACCGCCAGCGCGACGACGGACCCCGTCATCGAGTGCACCCCGCCCTCGGCCAACTGCGACCTCGACCCCGAGGGCGACTGCGAGACGGACCTCAACACCTCCCCCGCGCACTGCGGCGCGTGCGACACCCCGTGCGACGGCGCGTGCATCGACGGCGTCTGCGCCGGCCCGCGCCTCGTGTTCGTCAGCTCCGTGTCCGCCGCCGGCCTCGGCGGACCCGAGGGCGCCGACTCGTTCTGCAACGGACGCGCGAGCGTCGCGGGCCTCCCCGGCACCTACGCCGCCTGGCTCAGCGACCAGTTCACGAGCCCGTCCACCCGCTTCACCCCGTCCAAGGGTCCGTACGTCCTGCTCGACGACACGGTGATCGCGGACAACTGGGATGATCTGATCAGCGGGAGCATCAAGTCCGCGATCATCATCACCGAGAGCGGCAACCCGCTCCCCGCCGGCACCTGCGAGGAGCACGGCGTCTGGACCGGGACGACGGCGCAGGGCACCTACGCCGGCGAGGACGACTGCGACGGCTGGCACAGCACCGACCCCGCGCTCTCCGGATTGGTCCTGGGCGCGGCCGACAAGCAGAATCAAGAGTGGACGCAGGGGGGCTGCCCGGAGCGCGGCTGCGACAAGCCAGCGCGCCTGTACTGCTTCCAGCAGTAGGCGGGTTCGACGTCCTGCGACCACGGCGTTTTTTCGCCTTCGCCGGCTCTTTCTCCACAATTTCTCCCGTCGCGTGATCGGTTCGGGCGATGGCTTCGACGGCCTCGTCCGGCCGCGCGACGCGGTTGTCTCCGGCGCGGGGATTGGCGATGCTCAGCCGCGCATGGCCGGCATCCCACCGACCAGACGCGCCAGCGCGCCCTCGCGGCGCGACATCGTCGACGGTGAACGAGGCCGCGACTGTCGATCACGCCCTCGCGTCGGTCCGGCGCGAGCGCCACGCGCGACGCTCCATCTGCTCCTGATCCTGTCGGTGATGACCCTCGCGATCAGCGCCTGCGCGAGCGCCCGCCTCAAACGCGCCCTCGACGAGGAGTGGAAGGACATCGAGGACGTCTCGTTGACCGAGGTCCTGTATACGAGGACATGCCGCGCGGGGCGAGCGCACTTCCAGGGCGAACGCCAGTACTCCCCGCACGAGCCCCCCGAGCGCCTGTGCGGCATCGTGTGCTGCAAGACCCGCGACGAGTGCTCGGTGACCGACTTTCGCTGCTCCGAGTGAGGTGGCGCCGCTCGCCGTTGAGTAGGCGTCGCTTACATCGATACGCTGACAGCGCTACGCCTGGCGAGCGCTCACGTTGCCCACGTCGTGAGCGCCGGAATACTCGCTCGGAACGCCAACTGGGCAACGAGCGCCGAGTGGTCGCTGTATTCCTTGACTCGCCAGTCGTGACGATAGCGGCTCTCCAGGATCTCGAAATGCCGTGAGGCGAACCCATGGTCGAAGCAGCGCCAATGTGTTCTCCGTACGACGTGGGTCACAGGCGTCGGACTCATCTCGTGCTTGGCCGCGTAGATGTTCTGCAGGCCATGCGCGTACGGGCTCAACACCTCGCGCACCGCCCGGGCCCAGTCAATTCGCTTGTGCGAAACCCCGCCTGGGAGCCCCTTCGTGTACCCGCCGCTTGTTCTCGCGCCCCCGTTCTCCTGTGGCTTGAGACAAAACGGGACGATCTGACCGGACGCCCGGAACTCCTGCGGCTCGTTGAAGTCACCGGTCAGGATTCGCGGCTGATCGGGCGCCTCGAGGAGCGCGCGGCCAAGGATGTGGAAATGTTCGACCTTCACCCAGCCATACGAGGCTCCGTTGGGGATGTGCACGTTCAGGACATCGACCGCTTGGTTTCCAGGGAGCTGAAGCGTGACACGCGCGAACAGGTTGGGGTATTTCGCACCATGGGCCCACTTCTTTGTCGGCCGGCCGTCGAAGCGAGACGCGATAAGCACGCCGTGTCCTCCGTGCGCGCTCTCGGTGCCAACGTGCGAATACCAATGGTGTCCCGCCCCTGCATCGACGAGCCCGCGGGCGATTTGATCGTAGAATTTACGGGGCACCTCTTGGAGATTGATGATATCGGGGCACTCGCTAGCAATTGCGGCGACCACATTGTCCACTCGCTTCGCCATTCCTTGGTGGCGGACATTCCAGCTCAGAAGCTTGAGTCTGTTCGCTGTGCGCTTCGACATGGAGCACATAGTACAATTCCGCCCCCCGATGTCGTCGAGAGACCTCCTCGAGCGCTCGCCCCGCGGCTCGCAATTTTAAACATGTCCAAACAGACATGTTTATTATAGCCGGGACCAGGGGGAGCGATGGGGAGTCACTGGATGAAAGCGCGCCGCGTCGCGGCCGGGATCGCGTGGGCGCTCGTCGCCGGCGGGTGCGGTGATGATCAAGCCGGCGAGGTGACCGGCGACGCGACCGAGACCGGCACGACCACGACGGACGCGAGCTCGAGCTCGACGGGCGACACCACCAGCACCACGGACGCGAGCGCCGGCCCGACCAGCACGATGGGCGAGACCGGCGGCGAGACCACGGACGCGACGACCGGAGACGCGACCACGACCGGCGGCGAGGTGGCGGTCTGCGGCGACGGGGTCGTGGAGGGCGCCGAGCAGTGCGACATCGGCCCGGACAACGACGACGCCGGGGTCTGCACGACGATGTGCACGCTCGCGACCTGCGGCGACGGGCTCGTCGGCCCTGGCGAGGGCTGCGACGACGGCAACGCGATCGACGACGACGGCTGCAACAACGAGTGCGCGCTCTCGTCCTGCGGCGACGGCGTGCTGTTCGGCGAGGAGGTCTGCGACGACGGCAACGCCGACAACAGCGACGGCTGCCTCGACACGTGCGTCGCGGCGTCGTGCGGCGACGGCTACGTCCACGCGGGCGTCGAGGGCTGCGACGACGGCAACGCCGAGGACGGCGACGCCTGCCTGACGAGCTGCGAGCTCGCGAGCTGCGGCGACGGCTTCGTCCAGGAGGGCGTCGAGGGCTGCGACGACGGCAACGAGGTCGACGACGACGACTGCTCCAACGCCTGCGCGCTCGCGACCTGCGACGATGGCGTCCGCAACGGCGTCGAGACCGACGTCGACTGCGGCGGCGAGCTCTGCGACGCCTGCGGGGACGCGGCCGCCTGCGGGATCGACGACGACTGCCTGTCTGGCTACTGCGTCGACGGGAGCTGCCAGACGCCGCGCCACTGCCGAGACCTCTACGAGTTCGGCTTCACCGACGACGGGACCTACGCGGTCGACCCCGACGGCGCGGACGATCAGTACGGGCCGACCGACGTGTTCTGCGAGATGACCTTCGCGGGCGGCGGCTGGACCGCGATCTACAACATGATGGAGAAGCCAGGTGTCAACGCCTCGGCCGCCGAGATGTACGCCTCGATCACGGCCTTCGGCCCCGTCCAGGAGGTGCTGCCGGACTCGACGAGCGCGGCGATCTACAGCCAGGGGCTGCTGCTCGACGACTTCACCGAGGTCGTGTGGGGCTGGGCGCCGTCGTCCGACGAGGACGTGAGCCGCTGGGGCGTGCTCACCGATCCGGACGGCCTCGCGGGGGTCTGCTACGTCGACAATTTCTGCGGCGTCGGCCAGACGATCGGGACCATTCACGCCTACCCGGAGGACCTCGCCAAGCCGTACCAGACCGGCAACAACCCCAACTACCCGCACGTCGGCATCGGCTTCTCGGGCCAGGTGATCGTCTGGGGCTACGACCTCAACAACACGCAGTACGGCCACTGGGGCAATTGGCTGACCAACAAGGGCTGCTGCACGACCGGCAACAACAGCGAGATCGCGAACCCGGGCTGGCGGTACACGATCTACGTCCGCTGACGCAGGCGCGCCTCGCCGACACGCGCCCGTGATCGCGACACCGGGGAGGATCGTGGATCCCCCCGGTGAGCGCGACGGCGCGGCCTCGCGGCGGGTGACTACGGCGCGCAGATGGGGCCGGTGTGCTCCTGGAAGTCGATGGCGAAGGTCTGCTCGCTGGGCTTCGCGGCCTGGTTCGGGGCCTGGGGGTAGACGTAGAGCGGGCGGCTGCCGTCGCCGCTGCCGCCGAGGGTCAGGTAGTACTCCTGGCCGAGCTGGTGCGCGTAGTGCCAGCGAAGCGAGACGCCGGTGTAGTTGCAGTCGCCGGTGGTCATACCCGGCATGATCTCGAAGGTCGCGCGGAGGTCGAACGCGGCGGTGCCGTCGTCCGTGAACAGGCCGACCTCGAGGGAGCTCCCGCTGGTCACGGCGAGGTAGCGCGTGGGGTCGCTGGCGAGGCGCAGCGAGACCTTGCTGGGGTCGAGCAGCCCGGGGACGATCTCGAGCTGCGCGTCGGCGAGGTTGGAGATGGCGTCGGTGACGGCCACGCCGCCGTTGTTCTGCACGTAGTCGCCGGTGTCGTGCGAGCGCAGGAGGTGGGTCTCGCCGACGATCGGGAGCGCGCACTCGTTGGCCTGGGCCGCGCCGGCGGCGAACAGGTTGACGGTGAGGGCGGCGAGGACGGTGAGGATGGTGGTCGAGGTCTTCATGGCGGTGTCTCCGTTGCGGCGGCGGGCTGATTGCGCCGCTCATCTGGGGGGTACCGGGGGTCGTCGGCGGGATTGCGGGAGGAGGATTTTTTTAAATTTCTCGGCGACCTCGCGGCCGCGGGGTCTCGTCGCGGTGGAAGGGGCGCGCGCTCGCTAGCGCCCGACGGAGCATCGAGCGCGTTCCTGGACAGGTCGCGGCGCGCTCAACCGGCTGAATTCGCCGCTCGCGCGCGCAAGCGCCCGGCGTCGGTCCCATCGCCGAGGTCCTCGACCGGGCGTGGATACGCGCGGGCAGACGCCCGACGGTGACGAACGAATCAAACTCGCGGCCGCGACGTTGACTCATCGATGGCGCGCCCGCGAAAACCCGCGGCCGGCGTGAGGTCGACGGGTCGATCGCTGGGGCTCGTCGCGCTCCTCGGCGTCGGCGTGCTCGCCGGGTCGACGTGCACACGGAGCGCGGGATCGGCCGCCCACTCCGAGCGCACCGCGTCGCCGGGCGAGCGCGACCGCGAGCGCCGCTCCTGGTTAATCCACGAGCCCGTGAGCCCCTGCGACGGGATGCCGTGGTTCGCGTCGCTCGTGCGCGACCTCAACGCCGACGGACGCGATGACCTCCTGCTGGGCTGCTCGAACAAGCTGACCGTGTCGTTGGGCGCGCCGAGCACCCTCACGCCCGAGCTTCATACCAACTCGCTGGACAGGCTGCTCTCCTCGGCGGCGTTGGTCGCTCGCGAACCCGCCCCGGTGTTCGTGCTCGGCGGCCGCGGGCGGGCGAGCGTGGTGGTGCTGGAGACCGTGCAGGGAGCGCGCGGGTGGGCGGTGAAGACCACGCGCGTCGAGCTCGACGACTGGCGCGACAGCGCCGACGAGACGGACCGAGCGCGAGTCGAGCTGCTCGACGATCGCGGCGCGCTGGACGAGGGGATCGCGTACGCGGCCGGGCCAGGCGCGCTCGTGGAGCTCGAGTGGCGCAGCGCGGCCGCGCAGCCCGGGGCCTTGCACGTCCTGCGCAGCTGGCCGATCCCGGCGACGGGGGAGCTCGAGCGCCTCACGCTCGCGGACCTGGACGGTGACGGGGCGCAGCGCCTGGTCTTGCTCGCGCAGCGACGACCGCGAACCAATCGCTGCGCGCTGCAGGTCGTCGAGTGGCCGACGCGAGTACGTGACGGGCGGCTCGAGCTCGGCGAGCCGCGCACGCACACGGTCCAGCGCGCGTGCGCGAGCCTGCCGGGTGAGCTCGGCGGTGAGCCCGGGGTGCCGCTGCGCCTCGAGCGGGCCGGCGTTGGGCTGCTGCGTCGTCGCGGCGATCCACTCGACGTGCAGCTCGAGCTCGCGCCGCTGGGCCAGGACACGACGCCGGTCGCGATCTTCACCCATCGGCTGCAGCCAGCGTCGCGTCGTCGGCTGTGCGCGCAGGTCGTCTCCAAGCAGTACGCGGTTGATCCGAGCGGCGTCGACGTCTGGTACGGGCTGGTCTCGACGTACCTCGTCGAGGACGGGGTCATCACGGGGATCCGCTCGGCGCCGCTGCCCGAGGGCTTTGTCCCCGCCGCGATCGTGCAAGGGGACTTCAACGGTGACGAGCGGACCGAGACGCTGTGGGTCAACGATGGCGGCGCGCCGCACATCCTCAGCCGCGGGCTCGGCCGCGGCTGCGCCGGGCCGATGCAGGACCCCTGACGGCGGTGACGCCCACGGATCGCGGCCGAGGTCGCCGCGAGCGGCGATCGACCTCGACGGCGGCGACGTTCCCACGCGACGTCTACGGGCACTGAAACTGCACGTAGACGATGTCGGCGTCCGCGGGCGCCGTCCAGTCCGGGAGCTCCCCGCCGAGCGCGGGCGTCGTGCAGGGCGGTCCGCCGTCGGAGAACTCGACCGCGTACGGACCACCGCCGCGATCGACGTTGAGGAACACCGCCATCGCCACGCTCACCTTCGTGGCCGTCTGCTCGGGATCGATCCCGCCCTTGCTGTTGGCGTAGTAGAACGGCCCGTCGCCGCTCGGGGGGCTCAGCGTCGCCGTGTAGTCGGGCCGCTTGTCGGGGTAGATCTCGGCGAGCACGACGAGCCCGTCGGGCTCCGCGACCACGCCGGTCGCCTCGAAGTACCCCGCGATGGTGTCGGGCGTGTCGATCGAGATCTCGACCAGGAGGTCCTGCGTCGTCGTCGTCAGCACCTGATAGAAGGTCGCGAGCTCCGCGTGCTGGAAGCGCAGCATTCCGACTGTCCCAGAGGGCACGTTTGTCAGCGAGTACCCGCCGCCGCCGTCGGTCGCCCCGCACTCCTCGACGCCCTCGGCCACAAAGCACACCTCCGCGCCCGAGACGGGCGGGTTGCTGTTGAGCAGGCTGGGGATCATCTTGTAGACCACACCCGAGATCTCGATCGGCTCGCCGTCGCCGTCTCCGTCTCCGTCTCCGTCTCCGTCTCCGTCTCCGTCTCCGTCTCCGGTACTGTCGCCGTCGCCCTCGCCGTCTCCGTCTCCGTCACCATCGCCGTCACCATCGCCGTCGCCCTCGCTCCCGTGCTCGCTGTCGCCGGAGTCGGTCGTCGCCGCGTCGTCGCCGCAGGCTCCGGCGAGCAAGACCACGCAGCAGAGCAGCAGGAGGGGGCGATGACAGCTCGGGCTCATACGATCGCGATGTGCAAGACGAGCGCCAGCACGCACGTTCTCGCGGCTCGGGATTGCGACGGCGAGGTGAATGCCCACCGGGGAATCGTCCTCCAGGAGCGCGAGAAACTGCCCAGCGCCGACGGGACCTCGCGCCCGCGTACAGACGCGCACACGCGTCGATCCGCAGGCGGCCAGGCTCACGCGGCCAGCTCGGAGGCGAGCGCGGGCAGCTCGTCGCGGGCGAGCCGATCGAACGCGAGCCGCTTCGCCGGCCACACGTTGTAGTTGCTGACCGCCGCGATCGCGACCCGGCGCGCGGGCGCGTAGGTCAGCAGCGCGAGCGCGCCGTTGGTCTCGCCGCCCTTCGCGTAGCGCACGATCGCGTCGCTCGCGTCGCGCTCGATGTCGAAGCCGACGCTGCGGTCGACTCGCTCGCCCGACGCGAGCGCGCCGGACGACGTGAACAGCGGACGCGCGGGCGCGAGCTTCTCGGACTCAAAGGCCGCGAGCGCGAGCGCGACGAGATCACGCGGGGTCGTCAGCAGACCGCCCGAGGGATAGAAGTCGGAGCTGTCGCGCCAGATCGTGTTGATGAGCTGCCCCTCGTAGCGCGTATAGAACCGCGCGCGCCGCTCGATGACCGCCAGCGGGTGATCGCCCAGGGTGTCGCGCAGCCCCAGGTCGCGCGCCTCGTTCGCCACGAGCTCGAGGAACGGTCTGTTGGCCGCGCGCTGCAGCGCCATCCCCAGCAAGTTGTAGCCGAAGCTCGAGTACGCCTCGCCGGCGCCCGGGGCGAACAGCAGCGGGCTGTCCTGAAACAGCGGGAGCGTCTCGAGCAGGTCCTGGTAGGTGCGCGTGTTGTTGGCCTCGGCGAGGTTGCCGAAGTCGTAGTGGCGAACGCCCGACGTGTGCCGCGCCAGCTGCTCGCACGTGATCCCCCGCAGCGCGGTCGGCAGCTCGGGGAGGTAGCGCGCGATCGGGCTGTCGAGCTCGAGCTGACCGCGCGCGTGCATGCGCGCCGCGATCACGGCGGTGATCGTCTTGCTCACGCTCCCGATCCGCAGCCGCGTCGTCGCGGTCGCCGCGACCCGCTGCTCGAGGTCGGCGAAGCCGACCGCGCCGCGAAACACCTCGCGCCCCGCGACCGCGATCGCGACGCTCACGGCTGAGCCGCCGTCCTCCGCGAGCGCGCGCCGCATCGCCGAGAGGACTCGCTCCTCGGCCGAGGACGCCGACGCCGACGTCGCCGCGCCCGACGCGGGAGAGCGTCGCGCGCACGCCAGCGGTGAGAACGACGCGGTGACGAGGAACGATCTTCGGTTCAGGGGCACGAAGAGCGCTATCCGGTCGCGCCCGCGATGGGCCAAAAAAATTGCGACCGGTCGCGCGCCGGGGTCAGTGCCACGCGGCACGCGGTCCTGCTAGGATGCGCGCGTGCACGTGGCGGTCACAGGCGCCTCGACGGGGATCGGCGAGGCCATCGCGCGCGAGCTCGCCAGCGCCGGCGCCAGCGTCACCCTGGTCGCGCGTCGCCGGGCCCGGCTCGAGCAGCTCGCGGGCGAGCTCCCGCGCGCGCACGTCGTCACCCGTGACCTCGCCGACCTGACGCAGGCCGCAGACTGGATCGACGAGGCCGAGCGCGCGCTCGGTCCGATCGACGTGCTGATCAACAACGCCGGCGTCCAGATCATCGGCGCCACCGCCGACGGTGACGTCGAGGACGGTGAGCGGCTGCTCCGACTCAACGTGTTCACGCCGCTGCGGCTCGTGCGAGCGCTGCTGCCCGCGATGCTGGCGCGCCGCAGCGGCGTGCTCGTCAACGTCGCCTCGATGGCCGCGCTCGCGCCGACGCCCGGGATGACCTACTACAACGCCTCGAAGGCCGGCATCGCCGCCGCGTCCGAGGCGCTTCGCGGCGAGCTGCGCGGCTCGGGGGTGCACGTCGTCACCGTCTACCCCGGGATCATCCTCACCGACATGGGTGAGAAGGGGCTGCAGAAGTACGAGTCCAGCCTCGCGCTGCGGCTGCAACCAAAGGGCGACGCGCGAGCGCTCGCGCGTCGGATCCGCGACGCGATCGAGCGTCGACGCCCGCGCGTGATCTACCCGCGGATGAACGCGCTGGCCCGGTGGTTCCCGGGGACCACGCGGCTGGTGATGGACGCCCTCACGCCGCCGCTGCGCACATGACCTGATCACGCGCGCGTGCGAGCGCGCGCGCGCACGAACGCGCGCTCGTGCAGCGCCGCCGTGACGGGCGACGCTGCCTGGCTGGAGCAACACCTGCGGCGACGCTGCGGAACCCGCAGCCCACCTGCGATATCCGCGGGTCATGCCGGGCCAAACCGTCGCGACTGACCCTACAGAGCACGCGAGCGGTGGTACGGCCGTTGCACTCGAAGCGGGCGCGTTGACCTGGAGACCCATGACGTACTCGAAGAAGATCACCTGCTTGGCGCTGCTGGCGTTCACGGCCTGCGGGACGGCCGGCGACGAATCCACCACGGATAGCGCGTCCACCACCGACAGCGCCTCCGCCAGCGACGGCGCCACCGAGGGCGGCGCCACCGACGGGGAGACCGGCGACACCGGGGCCACGCCCGACGTCCTCGATCCCGCGCTCTTCCACATCTTCGCGCTCGTCAGCGACTTCACCAAGGTCGACTGCACCCTGACCGACGGATCGTCCTCGACCTGCTACACGGTGACGGTCCGCAACGAGCCCGCGCAGTGGGGACCTGGCTGCCCCAGCACCGACAGCGAGGTCGGCGGTGTGGGCTTCTACGACCCCGACGGCGTGCCGGTGCTCTACGCGCTCGACGCCGAGCTGTGGGCCCTCATGGAGGCCGACGGCTTCGACATCGTGGACGACCAGGGCAACGTGAACGTCGTGGCGCCGACTGGCCCTCCGGGCATGGGCGGCGGAGATCCGCCCGTGACGAACGGCGCGTGCCTCGACGCCGAGCTCGTCGACACCCTCGAGATGACGTACTTCATCCCGGCCAAGCCCGCGCTCTCGGGCAGCACGACGCAGGTCGCCGTGCCCGCGGTGCCCTACTCCGGCATCTCCCTCGACGGGCTCCCGCTCGCCCCCGCGCCGCCGCCGACCGTCATGGGGGGCATGGCGGCGCTGCCCGCCCTCGATCCCTGCGGCGGCCACCCGGAGCCCGACGGCCCCTTCCACTGGCACCTCACCCCGCAGGAGTCGAACCACGTCCTCGACGCCAACGGCATCCGCGACGACGTCCGCTGCGGCGCGATCGAGCAGGTCTCCGACGCGGTGATCGGCTACGGCGCGGACGGCTTCCCGATCTACGGCTCGCAGGACCCCGACGGCACCACGCCAGGCGACCTCGACGAGTGCCACGGGCACGACGCGCTGGGCGGCTACCACTACCACGTGTCCGCCACGGACGCGCCGAACAACATCACCTGCCTCAAGGGCCTGCTGGCCACGAACTTCCTGGTGCGGAAATGAGGCGCGCGCTCCTCGTCTGTGTCTTCGCGCTGCTCGCGGCCGCGCCCGCGCGGGCTCACCACCAGCACGCGATGTCGATCCGCCTGCACGAGGCGCCTGGCGTCGATCTGCTCGAGGTCATCGCGCCGACCGCGAGCGCCCAGGCGGCGCTCAACCGCCGCTACGCCGGCGAGCCCCCGCTCGCGCTCGACACCGTCGCGGGCAAGGAGCGCTTCATTCGCTACCTCAAGGAGACCGTCGAGCTGTCCACGAGCGACGGCCGCCTCGCGCTCGGCAGCGGCGGCATCCGGGTCGACGCGCACCAAGTCGTCGTGCGGCTCCGCGCCACGCGACCCGGCGCGACGGAGTACCCGCTGGCCGTGCACGCCCCCTGCCTCGCCGAGAACCACGGCCAGCTGGTCACCTTCCGCGTCATGGGCGAGCGCGCGGGGCACGTCGTGCTGCGCGCGGGCTCGGACTACCGCGCGACGCTGACCCTCAACCACCGCGGCGACGTGGTCGCGACGGGTCACGCCGACGAGCACGCGGACCACGCCCACTGACGATCACGCGACACGCGACCCCGCGCAGGGCCGACGCCGCTCCGGTCTGCACGATCCGATCGTCGTCGCGTAGGCGGCGGCGCGCGCCCGTGGGCCTCGCGAACTCGCGGCCGTCCAAGAACATGTCCATGTGAACATGTTCTCGTGATCTCCGCGCGGCCGCCTCGTGACGCGCCGCCGTCGTGGGCGGCGCAGCTCTCGAGACGCCGCGCGGGTGGCCGGTGACGCTCGGCGATCCCGGCAAGATGTTGAAGCGCCCCGGGTTCGGTTATGGGCGGTGGGCGGCGGGCGGCGGGCGGCGGCGTCGATCGGCTCCGCGTGCTGACAGGGAGAAGCACGCATGCGAGCGATCGAGTACCAGCGCTACGGGCCGCTGGAGGTGCTGTCCCCCGGCGGAGCTGCCGACGCCGCGGCCCGGGGACCGCGAGCGGCCTTCCGCGACGCGGCCGCCCGCGCTCCCGGGTAGACGCGGACCGTCGAGTCTCGGGGGCGTGCTATCGCGACGGCGCCGACGCGAAGACGGTCGCGTCCTCGGTGTGCACGGGCGCCGCGTACCGGACGATCTGCATCTAGCTGACGCCAGGCTCGGGCCGCGCCTTCGCTCGCGCGCCTTCGCTCTCCAGCCAGGCGACGCGGATTTTCTGCCGCGACGTGTAAGCGCCGAGGAGGGCGCGACGTTTGGGGGGCGAGCCGCGACAAGGCGCCCCGGGTCGGCGCGCGAGTCCAGCGCCCAGGGCGTCTCGAGACATCGCGCCGCGCGAGGGCGCGACCATTGACGCATTCACGAGGAGCGCCGCCATGTCCCCTACCCCTACCCGCTCGAGCTCTCCACGCCGCGCCCGCCACGAGGCGCGTCCCCCCCGTGCTCGCGCCCACGTCACCCCGCGCGCCGCTCGACGGCTCACGGCGCGTCGGCGCGCGCTCAGCCTCACGCTCGCCGGGACCATCGCCGCCGGGCTGCTCGTCGCGCTGAGCCCCGACGACGCGCGCGCGGACGTCGTCGGGATCGCGACCGACGCCAAGCGCCAGCGCGCGCCGGGCATCCTCCGCAAGGGCCTGTTCGGCGAGATCGGGCTGCGGCCGCAGGCGCACCTGCTCGCCCCCAGCTACACGCTCCCGGGTATGCGCTTCGGCGTCGCGATCGGCGGCGCGCTCACGCCACGGCTCAAGCTCGGCACCTACGGCAACATCGCCGGCTACTTCGGGCGCGGCGCCAAGCAGCTCGGCGGCGGCGTCGACGTCGTCGCCACGGGCTACGCCTGGCGCGGGCTGTACCTCCGCGGCGGCGTCGGCGTGTACGCCGGCACGCCGAGCGCCGAGGGCACGCGCCTGCGCGCCGCGTTCGGCGGGCTCGCCGGCCTCGGCTACGAGTTCAACATCACGCGCGAGGAGCGGTCCAAGAAGCCGAACACGCGCCTCGGGCTCGGCGTCGACTACGATCTGCGCTTCATCGCGGTCGACCAGCCGCGCCACGCCGTCGTCTTCGGCCTGCACTTCGCGTTCAACTGAGGACCCTCGCGGCGGTTGACATACATGTCCGATTGAACATATTAATATCGAGACACCGCGCTGCTCGCCCAGGTCGAGGTGCGCGCGCGCGGTGTCTACCGGCTAGAACAGCCGCAGCTCGGGATCGAAGGGCCGGTGCTCGATCGGCCCGTGATCGAAGAGCGCCGCGAACCACTGGCAGCGGGCTGGCTCCACGGTCGCGTCGCAGCGCTCACGCTCGTCCCGCAGCGCCTCGATCGCGACCAGCGACGACGGCTTCGGGCGCAGCGCGAGCGAGCTGCGGGCGCCCGGGATCGTCGGCTCGTCGCGCTCGCGGTCGTGGCACACGAAGCACGAGGTGATGTTGGGGAACTCCGGGTTGCGCACGCGCGCGAGCGCGTCAGCGAGCGAGGCGGGCGCCGTCAACGGGAACTTCAGCTCGCCCTTGATCGAGCGACGAGGCGTCACGAACTGCCCGAACTCGACGAGGTCACGCCCCTCGCCGTCGACCGCGATCGTCATGACGAGGGAGTCTGCGGTCCACACGAACACCCGCGGGCTCCGCTCGCCGTCCGCCGGCTGCACGCTCAGGCGGCTCTTGCTCGCCTCGATCCGCAGCGGTCGATCGAGCGCCTCCACGAGGCACTCCGCGGTCACCGGGAACGGGAGCGTGTTGGTCAGCGCGACCGCCTCCGCGATCGTGCTCGGCGATCCCGTGGCGCCCGGGCCCGGCTTGCAGCGACGCGCGTCCACGGGCGGCGCGGGCTCGGCCGCGGGCTCGAGCGCGGGCTCGGGCGCGGTCGGTTCGCACGCCGTCACGACGCCGAGCGCGGCGAGAGCAAGTCGCCAGGGAGGGGCTCGCACCCGCCGGATGGTATCAACTCGATCCCGTCGCGCCAGGTCACCCGCGCGGCGAGCTGCACCGCCAGCGCGCCGCAGCGCCACAGTTCGGGACCCGCGCCCGTGAGCTTCGCTACAATCGCGGGTGACGATGCGCAGCCGCCAGCCGACGATCGACCGAATTGCGCGGAGCCTCGCGCGCCTCGACGGCTCCGGCTCGTTCTCGCACTACCACCTCGAGTCGGGCCTGGGGCTCTATCTCGAGGTCGACGGCGTCGGGCGCTGCGCGCTGCCACCGTCGGACGAAGATCTCGCGGCGCTGCTCGAGCGCGCGTCGCCCTCGCCCTTCGGCTACCGCGACGAGACGCGGGTTGACACCGCCGTCCGCGACTCGTGGGAGCTCCCGGGCGCGCGCGTACACCTCGACCCGCGGCGCTGGTCGCAGCGCTTCGATCGCGGCGTCGCCCGGGTCGCCGAGGCGCTGGGCTTCCCGCCCGACGCGGTCGTCACGCCGACGCTCCAGAAGCTGTTGATCTACGGCCCCGGGCAATTCTTCGCGCCGCACCGCGACACCGAGAAGCACCCCGGGATGGCGGCCACCCTCGTCGTGCTGCTGCCGAGCCGCTACCGCGGCGGCGAGGTCGTGATCTCGCACGCCGGCGCCACCGCGCGCTACGACACCGCCGAGGACGCCGCGAGCGGGCGGGTCGGCTTCCTCGGCCTCTACGCGGACTGCGTCCACGAGACCAGGCCCGTCGCGCGCGGCTATCGGCTGGCGCTGACCTTCGCGCTCACCGTCGAGACGTCCTCGCCGCTGCCGCTGCGCCCGGACGACGCGCTGCTCGACCTGCGGCAGAGCCTCGCCAGCCACCTCGCCCGCGCGTCCCAGCTGGTCTACCTCCTCGACCACGAGTACGCGCCGCAGAGCATCGAGTGGGAGCGCCTCAAGAACACCGACCGCGTCCGCGCGAGCGCCCTGCGGGCCGTCGCCGACGCGCTCGAGTGCGACTGCTTCCTCGCGCTCGCGGACGTCCACGAGAGCTTCGACGCCGACGTGGAGCAGGACGACACGGACGACCTCGACGACGTCGTCCACGGACTGCCGCCCGGCGGCTACGGCGAGCTGCTCGGGCGTGACGTCACGCTCGAGCGCTGGATCGACGGTCGCGGCAGGCGCTGCGCCACACCGGACGCGCTCGACCTCGGCGACGACGTCGTGACGACCACCAGGGCGCTCGACCGCGCCGCCTACGAGCGCACCTACACGCTCTGGACCGGCAACGAGGGCGGCGGCGCCGATCAGTGGTACCGCCAGGCGGCGCTCGTGGTCGTGCGGCGCGGCAGCCCATTGCACGCGGAGCTCACCCCGATCGCGACCGAGCCGCCGCCCCCGCGCGCGCCGGCGGTTCGACGCCGTCGACGCGACAAGCCGGGCTAGGCGCGCCGACCGCAGCGCGTCGCAGTCGCTTGCGCGCGCGCCCCCCCGCCTCTACCGTGCCGATGCCGATGTTGAGATCGATGGTGCGACGCACGACCACGCTGGGGCTCGCGCTCGCTACGGCGACGGTCAGCGCCTGCGCCCACGATCCGCGCCCGCTGTGCGCCGACCTCACGCCGGACGCCAGCCGACCGCGCGCGGCGGATCTCGAGTGTATGCGGCGCTGGATCGAGGCCGACAACAGCTGGCCCGAGGGCGCCGAGGCGCGCGCGCGCGCCCAGCTCGAGGCGCTCGCGCAGGACGCTTCGGACATGTCCGAAGCGCAGTACTTCCTCGCCGCGACGCGGGTGGTCGCGCTGGCCGACAACGGCCACTCCAACGTCTCCCTCGGGGCCGCGTACCGGGCGTTCGGCCTCTTGCCGGTCCGGACCGCGTGGTTCGACGACGGCCTGTTCATCGTCCGCGCCGCGCCCGCGCAGCGCGAGCTCGTCGGCGCGAGGGTCGTGGCGATCGCGGGGCAGCCGGTCGAGGCGCTGCTGGCCTCCATGGCCGCGCACGTCGGCGGCACCGACGAGCTGCGCCGCGCCCACTTCCACGCGCCCTACCTGCTCTCGCCGGCGCTCCTGCACGCGGCCGGCCTCTCCGAGGATCCGGGTCGCGCGTCGCTCACCGTCGAGCAGCCGGGCGGCGCGCGCGTCACGGTCGAGCTCGCGACCTATCAGCCCCCGCCTGGCGCGCCGCACCCCTGGGCGCCGAGCTGGCGCTACATGCTGCCGGAGCCGCTGCCCGACGAGGGCGAGGCGGGCTGGATCGCGGCGCTCTCACCCACGGACCCGCGGCCGTGGTCCCTGCAGGAGCCCGACGAGCCGTTTCGCTACCGCTTCCTCGCGGACCGCGACGCGGCCCACATCCAGCTGCGACGCAATCACAGCGACGAGCGCCACTCGCTCCCGCGGTGGCTGCGAAAGGCCCGCGGGTGGCTCCGCCGCGATCGTCCGCGTCACGTGATCCTCGACAACCGCCACAACGGCGGCGGCGACCTGACCATTACGGCAGATTTCGTCGTCTCGCTCGCCGAGCGCCTGCCGGACGACGGCGTGCTCTACTCCTTGACCTCCGACGCGACCTTCTCGGCCGGCATCTACACGGCGATGCTCCCCCGCGGCGTCGCCCCGACGCGCACGGTCGTCATCGGCGGCCACGTCGGAGATCGCGAGCGCTTCTGGGCGGAGACCGGCCCGCCGGCGCTGCTGCCCACCACGAGCTGGCGGCTGACCTACGCGACCCAGCTCCACGACCTCGGCGCCGGTTGCCACGATCCCGCGATCTGTCACGTCCACACGCCCCGCTGGAACGTCCGCGTCGGCAGCTTCGAACCCGATCTCGTGGTGCCGACCCGCGCGGCCGAGGTGTTCGCGGGTCGCGACGTGCAGGTCGAGCGAGCGCTGGCCGCGATCGCCGGCGACGAGCCCGTCGCGGTCGCTGACGCGCGCGGCTGAGGCGACCTCGTACCGGCGTGCTCCGACCGCCGCCGCTCACTCGGCGATGTCGTCGGCGGGCTCTTCGTCCGCGACCCACGACGGCTCGCTCGCGCCCCGCGAGGCGGGCGCGTCGACCCGCTCATCGGGCTCCTCGTCCTCGACGCTCGGGAGCGGCTCGCCGTCGTCCGTCGGCTCCGACGCCGGCTGGGGCGCGGTCGCGGGCGTGGCCTTGGGAGTCGCCGGCGCGCGTGAAGGAGGCACGCTAGCGACCGGCGCCGCGGGCTTCGAAGCGCGCTTGTGCGCCTCCGGGGTCTTCGCGTCGACGCTCCCTGCGGGGCCGACCGGGGTGCCCGCGCCGGTGCTCGGCGGGGGCGCCTCCGATGTCGGCGCGCGCGCGGGCCTCAGCGCCTCGACGGGCCCGAGCGGACTCGGCGTGGGCCCGAGCTCCCCGTCGCGCGCAGGCGAGGCCGCGCTCGGCGTGCCCTTCGCCGGTCTCGCCGCGACCGCCGACCCGAGCCGCGACGGCGCGGGCTCGCGGACCGCCAGCGCCGCGATCGTCACCAGCCCGAGCGCGAACAGGACCGCGAGCAGCAGCAGCTCGCCGCGGTAGGAGCGGAGCGACGCCCCGGGGCGCTCGTGCTCATGGGCGCGCTCCGCCGAGAAGTCCGCCGGCAGCGCGCCCTCCGTCCACGACTCCTGGACCGAGTCCTCGGAGCTCCGAAGACCGGGCGCGTGCTCCGGAGAGGGCGAAGAGGGCGCTGGGACCGAGAGCGCGGAGGGTCGACGATGCATTGCGGGGCGGCGCGACGCGCCTGCCACCTTGGAGTCCCGAGCCGCGCAAAAGGATTCGAGAATTGATGCCGAGGCGGCGCCCGAGAGGCGCGCGCGGACCCAGCGACGCCTCGCGCGGGAACGGCCGGGCCGGCGAGTGACGATCTTCGGAGCCGACGACGCGGCGGCGTCCGCCGAGGCCTCGACGACGTCCCCGCGATCGTCTACCGCCGAGCGCGACGCGAGCTCGCCGCGCGCCTCGAGCCCGACCGCGTCGTCCTCGCTACCTCGCTACCTCGCTACCTCGCTACCTCGCGATGAGCTCACCACGCGATCACGCTCGTCGTCGCCCCCGTCGCGCCCCGCTGCGGCAGGGCTCGCGCGCCGTCACGTCACCGCGGAGCGCTCCGCAAATGCGTCGCGCTCGCGCGTCGCTGCGCGCGACGCTGCGCGAACACGGACCGCCGACGAACCGCGAATATCAACGGTTCGCGGCGAACGAGCGACGTCGACGCGAAAACGCCGAGACGGCGATGACGATCGTCGCGCGCGCGTGCTAAGTACGCCCGCGATGAAGCTGTCACGACACCTCGGCATCGTATTGTTGCTCGCCTGCGCCTGCGCGACGGGCCAGACCAAGCAGGAGCGCGCCGCAGCGGAGGCCGAGGCCGCCGCCGCGAAGACCGTGGAGCCGCCGCTGCCGATGGATCCAGACGTGCGCACCGGCACGCTCGACAACGGGCTCACGTTCTACATCCGCAAGAACGCCAAGCCCGAGCAGCGCGCCTCCATGTGGCTGGCGGTCAACGCCGGCTCCGTGCTCGAGGACGACGACCAGCGCGGGCTCGCGCACTTCGTCGAGCACATGGCCTTCAACGGCACGGCGCGCTTCGAGAAGAACACGCTGATCGACTTCATCGAGAAGGCCGGTATGGACTTCGGCGCCGACCTCAACGCCTTCACCTCCTTCGACGAGACCGTCTACATGCTGACGGTGCCGACGGACGACGCCGAGGCCATGAAGACCGGCATGGACATCCTCGAGGACTGGGCCGGCGCGCTGAGCTTTGACCCGGTCGAGGTCGACAAGGAGCGCGGCGTCGTCATCGAGGAGTGGCGGCTGGGTCGCGGCGCGAGCCAGCGCGCGTTCGACAAGCAGTGGCCGATCTACCTCAAGGACTCGAAGTACGCCGACCGCAAGCCCATCGGCGAGAAAGAGATCCTGCAGAGCGCGCCCGTCGAGGCGCTCACGCGCTTCTACAAGGACTGGTACCGCCCCGACCTGATGGCCGTGATCGTCGTCGGCGACGTCGACCCGGCGGCCATGGAGGGCGAGATCCGCAGCCGCTTCTCGGACCTCAAGGGACCCGACAACCCGCGCCCGCGCGAGAACGTGCCGGTCCCGCTGCTGAGCGAGCGACGGGCCGCGGTCGTCACCGATCCGGAGACGAGCATGCCGCAGGTCACGCTCTCGATTAAGGGGCCCTACTCGCCCGTGCACACCGAGAGCGACGCGCGGGCGGACCTCGTCGAGCGCCTGTTCCACGGCATGCTGCGCGCGCGCCTCGACGAGATCCGGCTCAAGCCCGACGCGCCCTTCGCCTTCGCGTTCAGCGGCACCAGCGACATGGGCCGCGCCGTCGACACCTTCCAGCTGGTCGGCTTCGTCAAGCCCGACAAGATCAAGGAGACCGTGGAGACCTTCGCGACCGAGGTCGAGCGCGTGCGCCGGCACGGCTTCCTGGCGAGCGAGCTCGAGCGGCAGAAAGCCGAGACGCTCCGCGACTTCGAGCGCGCGGTCAAGGAGAAGGACAAGGCCGAGTCGCGCGGCTACGCCTTCGAGCTCGCGTTCCACTTCCTCGAGGGAGAGGCCGCGCCCGGGCGCGACGCCGAGCTCGGCCTGGCCAAGAAGTACGTCCCCGGGATCACGCTCGACGAGGTCAACAAGCTCGCCGAGACCTGGACCAGCCGCAAGGACCAGGTCGTCATGGCGAGCCTGCCGGCGCGCGACAAGGCGCCCAGCGAGGCCGAGCTGCTCGCGGCGCTCGACGCCGCGCGCGCGGCCGACGTGAAGCCGTACACCGAGGCGCTCATGGCCGAGTCGCTCATGGCGCAGGCGCCGAAGGCCGGCACGATCGTCAAGGAGGAGCGCGTCGAGCCCATCGACGTGACGATCTGGACGCTGTCGAACGGCGCGCGCGTCATCGTCAAGCCGACCGACTTCAAGAACGACGAGATCCGCATGCAGGCCTTCAGCCCCGGCGGTCACTCGCTGGCCAAGAACGAGAACTACCGCTCGGCCTCGAGCGCCGGCGGCGTGGTCGCCGAGGCCGGGCTCGGCGAGTTCGACGAGCCGACGATCCAGAAGATGATGGCCGGCAAGGTCGCCGGCGTGCGCCCGTGGATCAACGAGCTCGAGGAGGGCCTGTGGGGCAGCGCGTCGCCCGACGACGTCGAGGACATGATGCAGATGGTCCACCTCGCGTTCACGGCGCCGCGCAAGGACGCCGCGGCCTTCGGCGCGTGGAAGGGCACGCAGGCGACCTTCGTCAAGAACCGCGACCTCAACCCGCAGCGCGTGTTCTTCGACAAGCTGGGCGTGTTCTTCAACAGCGACCACCCGCGCCGGCAGCCGATGACGGTCGAGCTGCTCGAGGAGGTCAAGCTCGACGCCGCGTTCGACTTCTACAAGGACCGCTTCGCCGACGCCGGCGACTTCACCTTCGTGTTCGTCGGCAACGTCGACCTCGCGAAGCTCAAGGAGCTGAGCGCGACCTACCTGGCGAGCCTGCCGACGACCGGGCGCAAGGAGAAGTGGAAGGACGTCGGCGTCAAGCACCCGCGCGGCGTCAAGAAGCTCGACGTGACCAAGGGGCAAGATCCCAAGAGCTTCGTGATGATCCGCTACCACGGCCCCGCGAAGTGGAGCGCCGAGGCCGAGGACGACCTCGAGATGCTCTCGGAGGTCCTCGACATCCGCCTGCGCGAGGTCCTGCGCGAGGAGATGGGCGGCGTCTACGGGGCGTTCAGCTTCGGTGACCTCGCGCGCCGGCCGAAGCAGGAGTACGAGTACACCATCGGCTTCGGCTGCGCGCCGGAGAACGTCGACAAGCTCAAGCAGGCCGTGTTCGACATCATCGCGACGGTCAAGAAGGAGGGCGTCGGCGACGTCTACCTCGAGAAGGTCCGGCAGCAGCGCAAGCGCTCGCTCGAGACCGACCTCAAGGAGAACAGCTTCTGGGCCGGCCAGCTCGCCAAGCACTACCGCTACGGCACCGACCCGAGCAAGATCGTCGAGGACGCCAACAAGAACGTCGCGCGGGTCTCGAGCGAGACCGTGCAGAAGGCGGCCAAGAAGTACCTCGGGAAGAGCTACGTCGAGGCCGTGCTGATGCCCGACGCGAGCGCGGCCGACAGCGGCGCGTCGGCGGGCGGCGACAAGCCCAAGCAGCCCAAACCGGCGCCGAAGCAGTAGCCGAAGCAGCAGCCGAAGCAGCAGCCGAAGCAGCAGCCGAAGCAGCAGCCGAAGCAGCAGCCGAAGCAGCAGCCGAAGCAGCAGCCGAAGCAGCAGCCGAAGCAGCAGCCGAAGCAGCAGCCGAAGCAGCAGCCGAAGCAGCAGCCGAAGCAGCAGCCGAAGCAGCAGCCGAAGCAGCAGCCGCGCGCGCCCGCGGGCTCGCTACTCGGGTCACCGCAACGGTGACCCGATTCAATTCCGCCGCAGCTCCCAAGCACGCCGCGCGGCGACGTTCAGGCGCGCGACGCGAGCGCGATCGGCGAGCGCGTTCGCCCGCGTCGCGCGGCGATCCGACCTGGCGAAATGAGCATGTAGTTCAGGATCGCGCGCCGCCCCGGCGATGACGCGCCCGCGCGACTCGGGGATAATCACCCCGTGGCGAGCTCGAAGGTCACCGCGCTATTGCGCACCGGCGTGACCCCCGAGATGTCGAGCACCGACGCGAGCCGCGTGGTGCTGCTCAACGCGTTCGCGCTGGTCGCCGGCGTCGGGTCGACCGCGGGCCTCCTGGTCCCTTCGACCTACGCCTCCCCCGCCGTCCTCCTCACCGTCTGCGCGATGATCGCCGCGGCCGCGTCCGTGTTCGCGCTCCAGGCCCGCGGCCATCACGGCGTCGCCGCTGTCTCCTTCCTCGCCGCCGGGCTGTTCGTGACGCTGCTGCCGCCGCTGCTGGTCTCGCCCTGGGGCGGCCACATCTTCAACCTGTTCCCGATCGCGGCGCTGCCCTGGCTGCTCGTCACGTCCCGGCGCCTCGGCGCCGCGCTCGTGTTCTCGGCGCTCGCGGTCGCCTCCTACGTCGCCATCGTCACCCAGGCTGAGCTCGCGCTGGATGTCCGGCGCATGCAGGACTACATGGGCGACTTCGCGGTCATCAACCCGGCGATCGTCGCGCTGCTGATGGCGCTGATCGGGCACTTCCACCGCCGCATCGACGTGACCGCCGAGCTCAACCTCGAGCGCGAGCGCCTGCAGTCCACGCGGCTCGTGCACGACCTGCTGCCCGAGGCGGTCGCCGAGCGCGTGATCAACAAGACGCCGACGCGCGCGCGCCGGCACGGCGACGCGAGCGTGCTGTTCTGCGCGATCGACCAGTTCGACGAGATCATGAACGAGGGCGGCGCGAGCGAGCTCCTGCGCCTGCTCGACGCGCTCTACGTCAAGTTCGACGAGCTGTGCGTCCAGCACCGCGTCGAGAAGATCAAGACCTTCGGCGGGCGCTACCTCGTGGCCGCGGGCGTGCCGCGCCCGCGGGAGGACCACGCCGAGGCGCTCGCCTCGCTCGCGCTCGAGATGCACAAGGCGGCGGTCGGCGTCTGCTCGACGAGCGGGACGCCGGTGAGGCTGCGCGTCGGCATTAACTCGGGGCCGCTCGTCGCCGGCGTGATCGGCCGGACGCGCCTCACCTACGACCTCTGGGGCGACACCGTCAACATCGCGCAGCGCATGGAGCTGCACGGTCGGCCCGGGGAGACCCAGATCACGCCGCTGACCTTCTCGAAGATCAACCACCGCTACATCTGCAAGCCCCGCGAGCACGTCGACGTGAAGGGGCGCGAGCCGATGAAGACCTACGTCATCCGCGGGCGACGACCGACATGAGTGACGCCCCGCCGCCAAGCCCGCTGTGGCGCCGACTGACCCGGCTCGGCGTCGCCCCGCGCGCCGCCCCGCTCGAGAGCCGGCACGTGGTCGTGGTCAACACCCTGACGCTCGTGGCGATCGCGGCCGACACGATGATGGCGCCCTTCGATCTCACGCGGAACTTCTCGCTGCCGATGATCGGCCTGCACGCCGCGGTGCTCTCGATCTACGCGACGATCCTGGCGCTGAATCAGCGCGGGCGCGCGACCGCAGCCTCGCTGATCTTCATGTGCACCGTCGTCCTCGGGACGGTCGCGGGGGTGATCATCAGCGGCCCCGAGAGCGGCGTGCACTTCGGCTTCATCGCCGAGATCTGGGCGGCGTTCCTGATCTTTCACCACCGAAAGCGCTGGCTCGCGATCCTGTTCGCGGCCGTCGTCGGCGCGCTGTACGTGGGCGCGAACGCGGCGGCGCTGCGGGTCGAGCACGCCGCGGTCATGGCCGACGCCGCGATGTTCCGCTCGACGAGCAGCCAGATCGTCCTGGTCGTGTTCGTCATCGGCTACCTCGCGCGCCGGATCTCGACCGCGACGCAGGCGGAGATCCGCGCCGAGCGCGAGGCCTACGCCCAGCTGCTCCACGACCTGTTCCCCGCCGTCGTCGCCGAGTCGCTGCTGCGCGGCGAGAAGATCGCGCCGCGCGTGCACGAGCGCGTGAGCGTCGTCTGCTGCGACATCGTCGGCTTCACCGGGCTCGCCGAGGAGCGCGCGCCGGAGGACACTGTGCAGATCCTCGACGAGCTGTTCTCCCGCTTCGACCGCCTGTGCGTCGAGCTCGACATCGAGAAGATCAAGACCGTGGGCGACGGCTACGTCGCGGCGGCCGGGCTGTGGAGCGGGGCCCCGTCCGCGCCGCAGCTGCTCACGCTCGCGCGCGGCATGCTCAAGGCAACCCGCGAGATCGGCAAGGGGCGCGCGCTGGGCCTCGACATCCGGGTCGGCGTCAGCACGGGCTCGGTGTTCTCCGGCGTCGTCGGCACGCGCAAGGCCACCTTCGATCTGTGGGGCGACGCGGTCGAGCGCGCCCACCTGATGGAGCGCAACGCCAGCCCCGGCACGATCCTGCTCGACACGACGACCGCGGCGCTCGCCCGCAACGTCGACAGCACGCCGACCGCGTTCCGCGACGAACAGCTGCGGACGATCAACGCCTTCGCGGTCACGCCGTAGCCGGCTACGCCTGTCGCTCGAGCCACGCGGAGATCTGGCCGCGGAGCGCCCGGGCGGGCGCGCTCTCGATCCCCGCCAGCGCGCGCCAGCCAGCGCGCGCCTCGTCGCGCGCGCGCGCGTCGCTCCCCTCGAGCGCGCGGGCCAGCGCGAAGTGGACGCGCGCGCGGTGCAGCGGCGCGTCGAAGGAGGGCGTCGACGCGCGCGTGGACAGCGAGGCGGCCAGCGCCCAGAGCTCGCCCAGCGCCCCGGGCTCGGCGGCGGCGAGCCGCGCCTCGGCGACGCCGAGCCGCGTCTTCAGCGCGGCGGCCTCGTAGAGCTGCTCGTGGAGCCGACGCTTCAGCGGCTCGTCCGGCCGCGCGCGCGAAAGCTCCTCGAGCTCCGCCGCGTACTCGCGATAGAGCGCCAGCGCCTCGCGCGGTCGCCCCGCGCCGACGAGGTAGCGGCCGCGCGCGTGCACGTCGAAGTTGGCCCCGCACACGTCGCTTCGCTCGCACAGCGCCCGCGCGCGATCGCTGCAGGCGAGCGCGGCCGAGAAATCGCCGCGCCGCGCCTGCGCCTCCGCGATCGCGCCGAGCAGCCGGAGGCGCGCGCGGTCCGGGTCGCGCAGGCGGTCGGCGTCGGCGAGCACGCGCTCGTACTCCTCGAGCGCCCCCTCGTGATCGCCGCCGCGATCACGGGCCCGCGCGAGCGTCCAGCGAGCGTGTATCGCGTCGCGGTCGTCGCCGCCGACGCGCGCGACGATGTCCTCGTGCAGCGCGATCAGCTCGCCGTAGGCCTCGATCGCGTGGCCCGCGTCGAGCAGCGCCTCGGCCAGCGCCTCGCGGGCCTTCTGAACCGGCGGCGCGTCCTCCTCGTGCTCCGCGCGCGCGGTCGCCAGGGCGCGCCGCGCCTGCGCGACGGTCACCCCGCGGCGGGCTTCACCTGCACGTGTCCAAAAGGTCACATAATTGAGCGCGTGCCCGGCGGGCAACACTCGCCGCGCGCGGGCGACGTGCTCGGCGACGGCGGCCGGGTCGATCCACTGCTCCACCTCGGCGCGCGCGAGGTGATAGACCGCGGTCGTGACGGGCGCGTCGAGCCCCTCGACCCGCGGCGCGACGACGTCGAGCGCCCGCGCCCGCGCGTCGAGGCCGTCGTGGTGCAGCGCCCGGAGCAGCCGCGCGCGCACGGCGACGCGCTCGAGGCCAGCCCGCTCCGCGTCCACGGAAGCGCGCTCGAGCGCGTGAATCATCGTCTCCTCGCTCGGGCGCTCGTCGCGCCAGTCGCCGAAGCGCTCGATCATCGCCGCGAGCGTCGACGCCTCAGCCGCCCGGCCACCGGCGCCCTCGTCCCGAGCCCGCGCGAGCGCCTCGGCCGCGGCCCGCATCGCCTCCTCGGGCGCGCTCGCGTGCCACAGCGCCTCGGCGCGCACGATCAGGCGATCGATCGCGGCCTCCGCCGAGCCCTCGGCGGCCACGCGCGTGGGCGCGAGGCGGAGCGCTCGCGCGTCGCTGCAGGTCGTGACGGGCGTGAGCGCGGCGAGCAGCTGCTCGGCGTTGCTGGCGACGATCGGATCGGCCTCGAGCAGCAGCTCCGTGACCGCCTCGAGCTCCGCGCGTCGCCAGCCGAGACACAGGCGGCGCGCGAGCGCCTCGTCCTCGCCCGGCGCCATCGCGCACTGGCGATCCGAGGACGCGCGCCAGCCCGCGACGTAGTCGTCGAGCGACGCGCCGACGCGCGCGAACAGCCGTGGGCCGCGCTCCGGGCCGAGGACCTCCTCGAAGTGGGCCCGCGCCGCCGACCGACGCGCGTCGTCCCACGCTCCCCGCATCGCGGACTCCGTCGGGCACGGCTCGCGCGTCGCGGCGCTCACGGTCTCGAGGGTCGCCGCGCGCGGTCGCTGACCCAGCCACGCGGCGCCGAGCGCCCCGACGGTCACGAGCGCGCCGACGACCCACCAACGCCCGCGCCGACCCACGCGCGCCCGCGCGAGCGCCTCGAGCAGCTCGTGCATCGTCGGGAATCGATCGCCCGGTCGCGGCGCGAGGCCGCGGAGCAGCGCGCGCGTCACCGCCCGCGGGATCCCGCGCCGGCGCGGCGCCTGCACGCGCCCCTCGAGCACGGCGCCGTGCAGCGCCTCGTAGCCGTCGCCGATGAACGGTCGCTCGTCGTGCAGCGCCTCCCACAGCGCGACGCAGAAGCTGAACTGATCGCCCCGCGCGTCCACGAGCTCGCCGAGGTGCTGCTCCGGCGCCATGTACACCGGCGTCCCGAGGATCGCGCGCGTGTGCGTCAGGTGCGAGGGGATCGGCGAGCCGTCGATGATGTCCTCGAGCGTGGACGCCAGCTCCTCCCCGCGCGCGGGCGCGCCGTCGACCGCGACGAGCCCGAAGTCCGCGACGCGCGGGCGGCCGTCGTCGCCGACGAGCACGTTGTCGGGCTTGAAGTCGCGGTGCACGAGGCCCGCGTCGTGGGCGGCGGCGAGTCCACGACCTGCTTCTATGTACATATCCAAGATCGGTCGCCAGCCGCGCGCGCGCGCCTGCCAGTGGCGCAGCGTCTCGCCCTCGACGAACTCCATCGCCAGGTAGACCTGCTGCTCGTACAGCCCCGCCTCGTGCACCACGACCACGTTGGGGTGCGAGAGGCTCGCCAGCGCCTGGGCCTCCCGGAGCAGCCGCAGCTGCTCGGTCGCGCCCAGGTGATACGCCGGGCGCACGAGCTTGAGCGCGACGCGCCGCGCGAGCGTCGTGTCGCGCGCCTGGTACACGACGCCCATCGCGCCAGCGCCGACGCGGCGCTCGATCACGAAGCGGCCGATCACCTCGCGGGCCTCCGGCGCGTCGCCGGACCCTTGGTCGGGGAACAGCTCGCGCGCGATCTGTCGCTTGACGATCGCGAGCTCATGATCGAGCCCGACCGCGTCGGTGGCGCGCTCGGTCCGCGCGAGCGGGTTCAGGCGCTGCGGCGCGGTCTCGTCGGGTCGCTCCGTGGGCGTGTTGTGCATCGTCGTGCTCCCGGTCTCAAGGGGACGTCACGCTCGCGGCTCGATCGGATTGCGACGCGCGGAAAAAATCAGATCGCTCGAGGCGCCCCGCCCACGCGAACGTTGTCCCCGAAGCGCCCGCGCCGCGCAACTTCGGGCGCGCGAGCGCGCGTCAGGGGACCATGAGCAGCATGTCCCGGAAGCTGCTCTCGTCGGCCGGCGCGACGACGGTCGGCCCTTGCCCGAGCGTGAACGGGATCGCTACGTGGCGGCTGTCCGCGCCGCCGCCGTTGGAGTTGTCCTCCGTGACCTCGACGCGCAGGCGGTAGACCCCTGCGGGCGCGGGCTGCCCGTCGGCGTCGCGGAGGTCCCACTCGAGCGCGCGGGCGCGGTGATCATCGCTCGTCGCCGACGTGATCGCGTCGACGAGGTTCCCGCCCGACGCCGCGTTCCACTGCACCAAGTGCTGCGCGCGCACGGCCGCCCACCGCTCGAGCGTCCGCACGAAGCCCCCGTCCTCGCGCTCGATCCAGATCGCGCCGACGTTGCGGGGGCCGTACTTGCCGCCCCACGTCCGCGTGCGCGCGCGGACGTACACGCGCTCGAGCGGCGCGGCGGGATCGAGCGGGCGGAGGTCGAGGTCAAAGACGAGGTCGCCGCTGTCGGCGGCGCGCTGGTGCACCGCGACCGCGAGCACGTTCTCGCCCTCGCGCAGCGCGTCGGCGGGGACCGGGTGCTTGTAGAAGCGCAGCGGGTCGAGCCCGCCGGCCGCGCTGTCCGAAAGCGTCGCGCTCGTCGTGGGCCCCTCCGGCATGTTCGACCGCGAGAGCTCGACGCCGTTGAGCATCACGAGCGCGCCGTCGTCACGACGCAGGTGCACGAGCAGCTGCGCGATCTCGTCGACCTCCGCCGCCGCGAAGCGGTGGCGAAAGTAATAGGCGACCGCGCCGGCGGGGAGCTCGGTCGCGACCTCGAGGCCGAAGCCGAGCGGCGCCGGGCCCTCCTCCCAGGCGCCGTCGTCGAGCTCGAGGGCGCTCCAGTCCGCCGGCGCGTCGCCGACGCGGTAGCGCCAGCGCGCGCCGGCGACGATGACGGGCGCGCCGCCCCCGTCGCCGCCCTCGCTGTCCTCACCCGCGCTCGGATCACCCGCGCTCGGGTCGCCCGTCGGCGGCCCCGGGAGCGAGTCGACGCCGCCGCTCCACGGCTCGTCGCTCCCCTGCCCTCCGGTGCTGCCCGTGGAGACAGGCGGTGGAGAGCCGTCGATCGCCAGCGCGCCACCGAGCTCGCAGCCGAGCGCGGCGAGGGAGCACAGCCCGAGGCCGAGCGCGCGCTCAATTGCAGCCACAGCCGCCTCCGCCCCCGCCGTAGCCGCCCGCCGAGCCCTCGCGGTACTCGAGCGCGTGCTCGGGCCCGGCCTCGAGCTCGCCCGCGCCCGTCTGCGCCATGTCGGGCTGCGCGAGGCGGCCGCGCTCGTGCGGCTTGACGCGCGCGCAGCCGGTGAGCGCGACGGACGCGGTCACCATGAACACGACCAACGAGACATGTCTCTTCATCTTCACGATCTCCTCCTGCGAGCAGCGAGCGCGAGGAGCACGAGGAGCGCCGTCGCGGGGCGCGCGCGGCCCGTCGGCCACGCGGCAGCCGGCGGGCTCGCCCGCGGGCGCCACCAGCGGCCGCGCGAGCACGCGGAGCTGATCACCGCGCGGGTCCTCGGACCCATCGCCGGCGACCGCGGCGACGTGCAGCCACACGTCGACGGCGTCGGCGGGCGCGCGCCAGCCGAGCCGAAGTCGCGCCGCGCCGCACGCGGGCGTGCTCGCGACGACGCGACCGTCCGGCGTCGTCTCGACCGCCGGCGCGAAGCCGCCGCCCTCGCACAGGTCGGCCGGCAGCTGGCTCTCGGGCGGCGGCACCGTCAGCTCGCCGACGGCCTCGCCCGCAGCGTCGACGAGCTCGCCGACGACCGTCACGCGCTCGCTCGTCGGCCAGCGCAGCTCGAACACGTAGAACGCCCCGGGCGCGTAGGGCTCCGACGGCAGGCCGGTGAGCTCGAGCTCGAGGGGCGTCGCGTCGACGTGGCAGACCTCGCAGGTGAAGCCGTCGCGCGGCGAGCCGGTGAACCACCGGCCGCCGCCGCCCCCGTAGGTCACCGCGTCGGCGGGGAACAGCGCGGGCTCGGAGTACGCGACGGCCGGACCAGCGACGCCGAGCGACGCGCCCCCGCCGGCGAGCGCCGTCAGCAGCGACGCGATCACGCGCACGCGTCGGCGGCTCACGGCGCCCCCGCCTCCTCGACCTCGAGCCCGCGCACCCAGCCCTCGAGCGCGAGGTACCCGTCGGCCTGGCGATCGCGATAGACGTTGCGCCCCTGCGCGTCGCGACCGCGGTGCCCAGCGTCCTCGAGCGGCTTGCGCAGCAGCGGCGCGGCGAGCGGGTCGTCGCTCGTCGTCAACATCGCGCGCGCGCGCTCGTAGCTGCGCGACAGCTCTCGCTCGGTCGGCGCGTCAAAGTGCCCCACGACCTCGTCCTCGCCGTCACCAGGGAGGCGCGCGCGTCCAGGCCCATAGACCTGAAAGGCGCGCGACGGGTCGCCGTGACAGCCCGAGAAGCCGCAGTCGCGCAGCAGCGCCGGGTAGGCCTGGCGCTCGAACAGCGCGCGATCCGGCGCGGGCAAGCGCGTGTCCTCGGGCGCGTCGCAGCCCGTGATGCTCGTCAGCGCCACCGCCACCGCCACCGCAGCGCCAGGCGCCCGCCAGCGCCGCAGCGCGAGCAGGAGGATTGCGCCGGTGACGATCGGCGCGAGCAGCAAGAACCACCGACCGCGCAGCGCGTAGCCGACGAAGGTGACGACGATCCCGAGGGTGAAGCCGTGGTTCTCGTCCGCGAACACGCGCCCGCTCGCGGTCGTCGTCGACACGCGCGCGAGCGCGAGCGCGAAGTACCGCCCCGCCCACAGCCCGCTCGCGAGCACGCAGGGCGCCGCGACCCACGGCAGCCAGGGCGCGAAGGGGTGGAGGTTGAAGGCCGCGAACGCGGCGGCGTAGGCGAGCACCCCGAGCGCGACGATCGGCGCGGCCGGCAGCGCGAGCCAGAGCCCGAGCAGGCAGCCCAGCATCCACAGGAGCGTGACGACGGCGTAGGTGAGGTAACCCGAGGACAGGTGCATCTGCCCGGTGAGCAGGTAGCCGAACTGCAGGAGCGCGAGGTGCAGCCCCGACACGAGGCCGATCACGCGGACGCGTCGCGCGCTCACGAGCCCCTCCGCGCGTCGTCGAAGTAGCGATCGAGCACGCGCTCGAGCCCGCGGCGCAGCACCAGGTCGAGCGTGTCGAGCGAGAGCGCCGCGACGCCGCGGGTGCGCGCCGTGACCTCCGCGTCGTCGAGCAGCACGAGCCCGCGCTCGCCCGGCAGCGCGCGCGCCCGGACCTCGTCCGCGGTGAACGGCAGCGCGTCGGAGGCGTAGGCGAAGCCGCGATCCGCCGACTCGCTGTGCACGACGAGGATCTCGGGGAACACCGCCCGCAGCGCGGCGGCGACCCGCGCCGGCGTGCGCTCGTTGGCCGCGAGCTCGCCGCTGAGCTGCACCGAGAGCACCCCCCCGGGCGCGAGCCGGCGACGCGCGAGCGCGTAGAGCTCCCGCGTGTGCATGAACGCCTCCTGCACGGTCAGCGGCGACGGCACGTCGATGATGATCAGCTCGTAGCGGCGCGCGGTTCGGGCGAGGAACTGCTTGCCGTCCTCGACGTGCAGCGACCAGTTATCCAGGCGGCCCAGCCGGCGGGGATCGACGAAGTGGCGCGCGCCCGCCCGCAGCACGCCGGGGTCGAGCTCGACCGACGTAACCTGGCCCGAGAGCCCCGCGAGGAGCTCCGCCGAGGACATCGTGCCGTTGCCGATGATCAGCGCCGCGCGCGGGCGCAGCAGCTCGGCCGGCACGCGCGTGAGGTAGTGGTTGAGCGCCTGGAGGTCGCGCGCGTTGAGGTTCTGCAGCCCGTCGAGGTAGAGGTAGCGCCCGCGCTGCGGATGATCGACGACCTCGACGCGCTGGTAGGGAGAGTCGATGGAGAGCCGCACCTCGCACGGCCCGAGGCCGTGCTTGAACTGATAGACCGTGCGCGCGCTGGCCGGGAGCAGCTGCGGCAGCGCGCAGGCGACCGCGAGCGCGACGAGCCCGACCCCGACGCCCGCGCGCCACCCGACGCCGACGAGCCCGAGCAGCAGCACGAGCAGCGCCCAGTGGATCGAGAGCAGGAGCGCCGGCGCGCGGCTGAAGCAGGCGGTCAGCAGCACGAGCCCGAGCGCGAAGCCCACGAGCTCCGCCGTGTAGCAGCGCCGCAGCCGGGCGACCCGCGCGGCGGGGTCGAGCGCGGGCGCGGCCCCGCGGGCGCGATCGAGGAGCGCGGGCAGCACCGCCGCGAGCGGCGTGGCGAACACGAGCGCGTGCACAATGAGGAGTCCCAAGAGCCAGATCCCGGCGAAGCGCAGCTCGCTGAGCCCGGCCGCCGCGACGCGCGTCATCGTCGGGAAGGCGAGCTGCGCGAGCGTCGCGAGCGCGAGCGCGCCGCGCAGACGCGCCAACGCGGCGCGGGCGGCCCAGGCGTAGCCGAGCGACATCGCGGCGAAGCAGCACGCCGTGACCGTCACGATCACGAGCTCCTCGCCGTACAGCAGGCTCGTGAACTCCCGGATCAGCAGGAATTGCGACACGCTGATCGCGACGCCGGCGCACGCGAGCGTGACCGCCTCGCGCGGGCGGACGAAGGGCCTGGTTCCGCTGGCGACCATGGTCACCCCCGCGCCGCGCTAGTCGTCGTCCTTGTCCTTGTCGTCGTCCTTGTCCTTGTCGTCGTCCTTGTCCTTGTCGTCATCCTTGTCCTTGTCGTCGTCGTCGTCGTCGTCCCCGGTCGTCGTCGCCGGGACGCCGAGATCGAGCTTCGGCTGCGGGGGCGTCGAGTCGGTGGTCGACGAGGTCGACGCGGTCGACGTCGACTCGGTCGTCGTCGACGCGGTCGTCGTCGACGCGTCGGTCGTCGTCGAGCTCGTGGCGCCGGAGTCGGAGTCAGAGTCGGAGCCGCCGGGGCCCGCGGTCCCGCCGTCGGAGCCGGGCGCCTGCGACAGGGCGTCGGTCTGGGAGCCCCAGTCGCTCGCGCCCGTGACGAACGGGTTGCCGCCGTCGTCGGGGTTGCCGAGCCCGCCGCAGGCGCCCGTCAACAGCGCCGCAGTCAGCGGAGAGACCGCCACGCGGGCGCGCCGCATGGCCGAGCAGGAGCGTTTGTCATCGTCGTCGCGCGTCATGGTCCGGGGCACGATTTCTTAATTGAAATTAATTTTCAAGTTCATTAAACAAGGATTAAGAAATCTCTCCTGACGCGCTTAAACCGCGTTTTAAATCGAGCATTGAATCCAATTTTCGAATTGAGAGCGCGCCGGTCGCGGCCGCTTCGCGCTCGGCTCGCGATCCTCGTGTGCGCGCTGCTGGGCTCCGCCGCCGCGCGCGGGCAGCCGGGCGAGACGACGGCCGAGGGCGCGCTGTATGTCCGAACGGACACAGACTCGACGACCGTGGTCGCGCCGCGGGCCCACGTCCGTCACGAGCTCGCGGGCGTCAAGACCGGGATCGACGTGGTGTACACGGCGGACGTCTGGACGAGCGCGTCGGTCGACATCCGCACCGCGGCCACCGAGCGCGTGACCGAGCAGCGCGACGAGCTCAACCTCGGGCTCGACCGCGCGCTCGCCGACGACCACGCGCGGATCGGGATCGCCTACCGGTTCTCGCACGAGCCCGACTTCCTCTCGCACGCGGTCGCGCTCCGCGGCGCCTACGAGACGCCGTCGCGCAACACCACCCTCGACGCGCGCGTGTTCGCGAGCGTCGACGCCATCGGCCGGGCCGAGGACGCGCTGTTCGAAGAGCGCGCGACGGGCGTGGGCGCGTGGCTCGGGCTCTCGCAGCTGCTCGACCGCGACACCGTGCTGCAGCTCGCCTACGAGCTGCGGGCGCGGCTGGGCTACCAGGCCAGCCCGTACCGCTTCGTCGCGCTCGACTCGCCGGGGCTGTGCACGCCCGCGGCGACGTGGTGCGTGCCCGAGGTCCTCCCGCGCGCGCGTCACCGCAACGCCTGGGTCGTCGGCCTGCGCCGCGCGCTGCACCGCCGCGTCTCGCTCGGCGCGAGCTACCGCTTCTACGTCGACACCTGGGCGCTGCGCTCGCACACGCCGCTCGTCGACCTGGCCGTATCGCCAGCCAGAGACGTGTGGCTGTGGCTGCGCTACCGCGGCTACTTCCAGTCCGGCGCGAGCTTCTACCGCGCGCGCTACCAGCTCGGCGACGACCTGCGCTTCGTCACCCGCGACCGCGAGCTCTCGTCGATGTTCTCGCACCGCGCCGAGCTCGTGCTCCGCTACCAGCGCGCGCTCGGGGATCGAGGCGCGCGCGCGCTGTCCCTCGGCGCGCTGCTCGGCGGCGCGCTGCTCGGCTACGACGACTTCATCGGCCTCGATCGCGTGTACGCGCTCGAGCTCTCGACGCAGCTGGGCGTGAGCTTCTAGCGACCATGGAGGGCACGAGGTGACGAGCTTCGCGACGGCGCTGGCGATGATGACGACGCTGGGGAGCCCGGACCCGAGCGCGGCGACGTCGGTCGCGACCCGCGCGCCGGCGCTCGAGCTCACGCTCGCGCCCGCGATCGGCGTGACGACCCGCCGCCTGCCGACGCTCGCGGGCGAGCTCACGCGCGCGCGCGTGAGCCCGGCGCTGGCGCTGGGCGGCGAGCTCCGGATCTCCCGGCGGGCGGCGCGTCGATCGATATGTCTGTATGGACAGCTCGAGTACCTGAGCTCGATCGCCACGCGAACGCGCGAGACGCGGACCGACGGCTCGACCCTGACGACGACCGGGCGCAGCCAGCGAGTCGCGCTCACCGTCGGGCTGCTCGCCAGCAGGCGCGTCGACGCGCGCGCGCTCGCGGGGCTCGAGCTCGGCTACGCGCTGCGGCCGTTCATGGCCGAGGCGCTGCTCGCCGCGCCGGCGGAGACGCTGGTGCACGGGCCGCAGCTCGGCGTCCCGGTGCGCGCGCGTATCAACGCCGCGCGGCTCGAGCTCGCGGTCACGCCCGAGCTCGCGCTGCGGCTGCGTCAGGGCGGATATCCCCAGGACCAGGTCCGCGCCTACGGGCTCGGCGTCGGCGGGGCGGTCAGCGCGTTCATCCGCCTGCACCCCTGGATCTCCCTGGGCCTCGTCTACAGCGAGTCGTACGCGCTGTTCGAGGCCGTCGACCCCGCGCTCGTCATCGACCACGAGCGCTTCTTGACCGCGCGCCTTCGCGTCGGTCCACCAAAGCAATTGAGCACGCCATGAAGCACGACAACCCACGCGATCCCCTCTACCCGCACGCGCTCTCCCTCTCGTCCTCCTTCTCGTCCTCCTTCTCTTCCTCTCACGCTTCCGCTCACGCTTCCTCTCGACGCGCCGCGCTGCTCCTCAGCGCGACGCTGTGCGCCGCCGCCTGCGATCGCGCGACGCGGCCCGACACGACCGCGCCGGCGGTCACGGCCGGCGCGCCCGCGCCGGACTTCAGCCTCGAGGGGCGAGACGGCGAGACGATCACCCTCTCCGCGCTCGCGGGCAAGGTCGTGATCGTCGACTTCTGGGCCTCCTGGTGCGCGCCGTGCAAGGACGCGATGCCCCACCTCGAGGCGCTGTACCGCGAGCGCCGCGACGCGGGCCTGGTCATCATCGGCGTCAACATCGACGGCGAGCGCGGCGACGCGGCGCGGTTCTTGGACCAGGTGCCGGTCAGCTTCCCGATCGCGTTCGACGGCGAGCGCGGCGCCGTGGCGACGCGCTGGTCCCCGCCGAAGATGCCGAGCTCCTTCGTCATCGGTCGCGACGGTCAGGTCGCGCGCGTGTTCCCCGGGTTTCAACCCGGCGACGAGGAGGCGCTGGCGGAGACCGTCGCCGCGCTGCTGCGCCCATGACCGCGCGAGCGCCCGACGCCCCGGCGCGCCGCGCCGCGTTCGCGTTCGCGGCGGCGATCACCGTCCTCGCGCCGCTCGTGCGCGAGCTGTACCCCCTCTCCGCGCCGACGATGTTCGCGTACCCGCTGCGCCAGCGCGTCGTCTACGAGCTGCGCGCGCCGGACGGGCGCAGGCTGCCGGCCGCCGACTTCGCGCTGCAGATCAACAACCCCCACGACCCGCCCGTGACGACCCTCGGCCGCCGCGGCTACGGCAAGCGCAGCCCGACGTCGCTCCACACGCCCGGCGTCGCGCCGTCGGACGCGGCGGCGCGGCGGCACGTCGCGCGGCTGCTCGCGCGACGCCCTGAGCTCGCGTACGTCGACCTGACGCGCCGGGTGATCGGCGACGTCGACGGGCGCCGCGTGGGCGAGCGGGCGCGCGCGCGCTGGCGCGTCCACAACCCGCGCGCGCGCGAGGCCTCGCGGTGAGCCCGGGCGAGCCGCGCTCGCGCTGGCCGCTGGCGATCCTCACCGCGCTCCTGCTGATCTGCGCCTGGCTCGCGCTCGCGGTCGAGCTCCGCTACCCGGGCTACGCGCGCGGCGTGCCGGTCTCGCTGCTCGGCTACCTGCTCCCGCCCTGGCTGCTCGCGAGCCCGGCGCTGCTCGCCGCCTGCAAGCTCGGCTTCCTCGGCGCGGCGCTGCTCTGGGTCCTGCGCCGCGCGCTGCCGTGGTCGGCCTGGGCGGCGGCGCTCAGCTTCATCGCGCTCGGCTCGCTGTACTGGGAGAACCTCCCGTGGTTTCGCCACAAGTACGTCGTCCCGGCGCTGCTGCTGATCGGGCACGCGCTGTGGAGCCACGCGCACCTGCGTCGCGCGTCCGCGCGCGCCCGCGCGCCCGCGTGGGCGCCGACGCTGTACCTGCTCCTCATCGCGCAGTTCTACGCCCAGGCCGGGCTCGCCAAGCTCACGCTCGTGGGCCCGTCGTGGGGCGACGGGCTCTCGCTGCAGCTGTGGCTCGAGTGGCTCGGCGACCGCGAGCGCTTCCTGACGCGGCTGCTGCTGTCGGATCGGCTCTACGCCCGCGCCGCGCAGACCCTCGCGCTCGCGCTCGAGCTGCTCGCGCCGCTCATGCTGCTCGGCCGCCGCGCGCGGCTGCTGGTCGGCTCGGCGCTGCTCGGGATGCACCTCGCGATCCACGTGACGCTGCGCATCGACTTCCTGAGCCAGATGGCGATCCTCGCGGTCTTCACCTACGCGCCCTGGGAGCGGTTCACCTCGCCCGCGAGGCGACGGACGGCGCCCCCGGTCGCGCCCGGCCCGGCGGCCGCCGCGGCCGCGACCCGTAGAACATGTCCTCTCGAACATGGTCTTTGAGAGGCGGCGCGCCAGCGCCACCGCGCTTGCGCGCGCGGGCGGCCGCCGCCACACTCGATGGCGTGAACGGCTGGAGGATCACGGCGACGCGCCGACGCGCGCCGCGGGGGCTGACGCTCGCGGCGGCGCTGCTGCTGGCCTGCAGCGGCGACGCGGGCGGCACCGACAGCGCGAGCGCTAGCGACTCGAGCGCCGCGACCACCCAGGCGAGCACAGGCGCCGGCGCGACCGAGACGACCGCGGGCGCGACCTCGGCTGGCCCCACCGGCGGCGAGACCGACAGCGGCACGTCGTCGGGCGGCACCACGGCCGCGCCCACGACCAGCGAGGCCACCGACCCGACCGTGACGACGGGGCAGGACACGACGACCTCGAGCGCGACCTCGGTGATCGAGACCACCGGCGCGCCGACGACCGGCGGCGCGTCGACGGGGCCGGGGACGACCAGCGGGACCACGGGCGACGGCACCACCGGCGGCACCACCGGCGCGCTCGACTGCGGCGACGCCGACGTCGCGCTGATCCTGGCGAGCTTCGAGCTGTGCGACAACCCGCCGCAGCAGGTCGGGCAGAGCGCGAGCGCGCCAGGCGTGACCTGCGAGCAGGTGTGCTGCGCGATGGGCTTTGAGAGCTGCGTGTACCGGGCCGCGCAGGCCGACTACGACGCCTGCAACCCGCCGAACGCCAACCAGTCGGGCTCGTGCGCCGACGTGTTCCAGCCGGCCTGGAGCTCGCAGTGCCTGTGCAGCTAGGCGCTACCTGACGCTCAGGACAGCCCGACGACGGGGATCAGCGCCCCGTGCACGCCGCTCGCGCCGGGCGACGCGAGGAAGCAGATCACGTCGGCGAGCTGGCGCGTCGTCACCCACTGGGACCAGTCCGCGTCGGGCATCGCCGCGCGGTTCGCCGGGGTGTCGATCACGCTGGGCAGCACGGCGTTGACGTTGATCCCGCGCCCGCGCAGCTCGCCCGAGAGGCTCTCGGTCAGGCGCATGACCGCGGCCTTGCTGCAGCAGTACGCGCTCATCGTGGCGATGCCCTTGAGCGCCGCGTTCGCGCCGACGTTGACGATCGCGCCCCGCGGCCGGCGCAGCAGCAGCGGCACGGCGGCCATGGTCGCGTTGCGCACGGTCTCGACGTTCATCTTGAACATCTCGCTCCACTGCGCGCTCTCGGGGTCGTAGGCGGTGTCCCCCATGGCGAAGCCGCCGGCGATGTTGCACAGCGCGTCGATCGTGCCGAGGCGCGCGAAGCAGTCCCGGAGCGCGCCGCGGTCGAGCAGGTCCACGCGGTGGTACTCGTCGACGTTGGGGACGCCATCCGCCTCCGCGATGTCGACGCCGACGACGCGCGCGCCGAGCTCGCGGGCGCGCGCCGCCGTGGCCTGACCGAGGGAGCCGGCGACGCCGGTGATGATGACGCGGAGCGTGTTCAGCATGCGGTTGTCCTCGCGCGTCACGCAGACGCGCTCGCCCGTGGCGGGCTCGGTCTACCATGTCGCGCCTCGCCGGTCTGTGGCGCGGCGACGGGCTCCGCGTTCGCGGACGCCGACACGGGCGCGTCGACGTCAGCGCTCACCGCCCGGCGCGTCGCACGAACGCGCGCCGCTCGACGCCCAGCTTGCGCATCTTGCTCTGCAGCGTCCCGGGCTTGAGCTCGAGGCGCTCCGCGGCGCCGCCTGGCCCGTAGATCTTGCCCTCGCAGGCCCGGAGCGCGCGCTCGATGCAGCGGCGCGTCGCCGCCTCGAGGCTCTCGGGGACGTCCTCCTCGAGCGCCCGTCCGTCGACCCGCGCGGCCGGCCCCGGCGCCCTCCGGGTCAGGCGCGCCGGCAGCTCAAAAGCTGCCCCATGAGACATTACGAGCGCCTGCTCGAGCACGTTCCGCAGCTCGCGGATGTTGCCCGGCCACGCGTGCGCTCGCAGCCGCGCCATCGCGCGCGGCGGGACGGGCGGCGGCCGGCGCCCCTGCCTCGCGCACAGCTCCCCCAGCAGCGCGGCGACCAGCGCCGGCAGGTCGTCGACGCGCTCGCGCAGCGGCGGCAGCTCGATCGGGAACACCGCGAGCCGGTAGTACAGGTCCTCGCGAAACGCGCCGTCCTCGACGAGCTGCTCGAGCGAGCGGTGCGTCGCGGCGATCACCCGCACGTCGACCTCGCGCGCGCGCTCGCTGCCCAGCGGCTCGAAGCGCCCCTCCTGCAGCACCCGCAGCAGCTTGACCTGGGCGGCGAGCGGCAGCTCCGCGACCTCGTCGAGCAGCAGCGTGCCTCGGTCCGCCCGTTCGAACAGGCCGCGGTGGGCCCGGCTCGCGCCCGTGAACGCGCCGCGCTCGTGGCCGAACAGCGCGCTCTCGATCAGCGCGCCGGGGAGCGCCCCGCAGTTAACCTGCAGCAGCGGACGGCTCGCGCGCGGCGAGCTCCGGTGCAGCCAGCGCGCGAGCACCTCCTTGCCCGTGCCCGACTCGCCGACGAGCAGCACGGTGGTGTCGAAGCCCGCGACTCGCTCGGCGCGCGCCAGCACGCGCCGCATGACCTCGCTTCGCGCCGCCGGGATACCTGTCCCTTCGATCTTCTCGATGTGATCGCGGAGCTCGCGGTTGCCCCGGTGCGCGCGCCGAGACAGCTCCGCCACGCGCCGCACGACCTGGCGGGCCCGCAGCGCCGGCGCCAGCACGCGCGCGACGCAGCGCCAGAACGCGGGCGTCACCGTCCACGCGGCCCCGGGCGCCTCGTCGAGCCACACGCGCAGGGCGCCGACCTGCGCGAGCGGCACGATCACGCGCCACGCCGCGCCCTCCCGCGCGTCGACCGGCGCGATCGCGAGCGCGGCCGCGGGCTCCGACGCGCCGCGCTCCTCGAACACGTCCCATGCGCCATATCGTTCGACACGCCGAGCGACGAGCGCCCGGCCGGGGAGCGCGAGCTCTATGCGCCGCACCGCGGCCGCGCGCGCGAGCTCCTCGGCGAGCCCGCGCGCGAGCGCCAGGTCCAGCGCCCCCGCGCCGCTCACGAGCTCGGCGAGCCCGCCGAGCCGCTCCAGGGCCCCGTCGAGCGCGCGCGACACGAGGTCATGATATCTCAGTGGCAACGATATACCGAGGCCCTGCAATTTCATTTCAGTGAGACGGCGCGCGCGACGGCGCGCATGTGCCTGAAAAGACAGCTCCTCGGCCGCGGCGCGGCGCGTGCTCCCCGGTCACGGCATGCCCCACGTCATCACCCGCACCTGCCAGGGAACCTGCAACACCGCCTGCGCGACGGTCTGCCCCGTCGACTGCATCCACGGCCCGATCCCGCTCGCGCAGCTCCCCGCCGCGACGCCCCGCGAGCGCGCGCGCGACCACCCCACTCTTCAGCTGTTCATCGACCCCGAGGAGTGCATCGACTGCGGCGGCTGCGTCGAGGTCTGCCCGGTCGACGCGATCTACCCCGACTACGCGGTACCGGAACCACTGCGCGAGGACATCGCGCGCAACGCCGAGTTCTTCGCCGAGCGCGACGCGACGTAAACACGCGCACCACACGTCCGCGCCGAGAGCGAGTCCCGGGCCCCGACCCGCCGACTCGCCGAGGCCGGACGCGACGAGGTTTTTTCCCGCGAGGCCAATCCTACCCGCGCGCCCCGTCACCCCCCAAGCGAGCCCCCCGCGCCGCCGCGCGACGGGCTCAGAGGAGGTGCGCCGTGCTCGAATCACCCGCGCTCATCACCCTGCTGGCCTTCGCGCCGACGCTCGTCGCCAGCGCCGCGCGCTGCCGCGATCACCCGCTCGCGTTCATCGATCCCGTCAACGTCTGGCCGCTGTGCTGCGTCCTCGTGATCGCCATCACCTACCCGCTCTCGCGCGCCCTCCACCGCCGCGACCCACACCACGACTCGCGCAGGCCGGTGCTCCTCGCCTGCGTGCTCGTCAGCGCGCTGGTCGGTTGGCTGCGCTGGGGGAGCGCGGGGCTGTGCTGAGCCGGCGCCGGTCGACGCGCTCAGCTCCGCGTCGACCGGCGTCGAGCCAGCGCGTCTCCGACGCGGCCTCGAGAGACATGTCCAGGTAGACAGATCCACCGTCACGTCGAGGCGCGCCGAGTCGCCGGCGCGCGGTTCGCGATCCTCGCGCTGCGGCGCCCCGCGACCTGCGCATCGCGATTCCCCCCGGACGCCACCACGCCCACGACGCGCGCCCGGCGATGTCGCCGTTGAGACTTGAAACGGTGTTCGCGCGCGATAGCTTGCGCCGCATGATCTCACTACACAACCCACCACTCCTCCCCGCGCTCGCCGGGCTCGCGCTGCTCGCCTGCGCCTGCGGCGACAGTACAACCAGCGCGAGCGACAGCGACAGCGCGAGCACCTCGGAGACCAGCGACGCGACGACGAGCGGGGACGCGACCGAGTCCACCACCGCCGGCACGGACGGCTCCACCACCGGCGTCGGCACGAGCGCGGGCACCACGGGCGACACCGCCGAGACCGACGCGCCCACCACCGACGCCACCACCGACGCGAGCGGGACCACCGACGCCACCGGGGCCACCGACGCCACCACCGACGCCACTGACGCCACTGATACCGACACGGGGGACCAGCCGGTCTGCGAGGGCGAGGGCGAGCTGCCCGCGGAGTGGTACATCAACGTGATCGACGGCGTGTTCCCGGGCGACGTCCCCGAGTCACTCGACGAGGGCTGCACCGTCGTCGCGGGCGCGGGTCTCCGCCTCGACTGCCCGTCGCTCGAGTTCGAGCTCACCGTGACCGCCACGCCGATGCCGACGCTGCCCGAGCCTGGCGCGCAGGCGCACGTGCGCCTGCACCACGAGCCCGGTTGGCTCAACTGGCCGGACCTGTGGATCGACGTCGACGTCGAGGGCGGCGACCAGCTGAGCTTCCAGGCCAGCTCGGTCCTGCTGCCGACCCAGGGCGACTACGCGACGCCGTGGTCACCGTCGCTGACGCAGTCGCAGTGCGGGCCGTTCCTGCTCATGGACATGATCGGCCAGGATAACTGCGGCGAGCAGCTCGGCTACGAGCTGCGCTTCGACATCGACGGCGAGGGCGTGACCGCCTGGCACGGCACGCACACGCTCGCGGACGTCGGGGGCGGCGAGTTCGAGGCGTGGATCGGCGCGTCGCGCGAGTACCTCGACCCACCTGAATTTTGCGACACGTCGCCGCGCTGGTTCTGGTTCATGACCCGTCGCGGCTAGCGGCGTCGGGTCGGCGGGCGCGACGGAGCCCATTCGCTCCGTCGGCTCGCCCCGGCCCTCCGCGCCGCCTTGGCGATCTACCCGATCGAGAGCCGGTCACCCCAGCGCGCGCGCAGGCGCCGGGTCCCCGCGGCCCCGAGCCCGCACTTCCACAGGCGCAGCGTCACACGCTCGCCCCCTGTGCACAGCGGCCCCACGTCATCGAGCTGGGCGCCCCAGAGCATCAGGCGCTCGAGCCTCGGCAGCTGCGGGCTCTCGAGCAGCGCCGCAGCGCCGCGCGCCGTGATCGCGCCGGACTGCAGCTCCAGCGAGCGCAGCGCCCCGAGGTGACTCGAGCGCGCGAGCGCCGTCGCGCCCGCGTCGGTGAACGTCCCGCCGACGATCAGCTCGCGCAGGCTCGCCGCGCCGGGAGCCGCCGCGATCGCGCGCAGGTCGTCGTCGGTGAGCTCGCCGAAGGTCGCGCGGACGCGCTCGACCGCGCCGCCCGCGAGCGCCGGCGCCAGCAACCCCGAGGCGGTCGCCAGGCTCAGGTCGAGCTCGCGCAGGCGCGTCGCGTCGGGCAGCAGCCGCTCGAGGACCCGCCGCCGCGTCGCCGCGCCCACGCCCGAGAGGTTCAGCGCCGTGAGCCCGGACGAGAGCGGCCGCAGCGCGTCCACGGCCTCCGGCGCCAACAAGCGCGGCACGTCGAGCTCTTGAACCTTGGGACAGGTCGCAACGAACCAGGCGAGCCCGCGCGCCCCCAGGCGCGGGTTGCCGCGCAGCCGCAGCGCCGTCACGTCGAGCGCGAACGCGTCGAGCCCGACGTCTACGAGGTCGTCGCCGAGGTCGCCGCCCGTGAGATCGAGCTCGCGCAGCCCGGTCCAGCGGGCGAGCGCGCCGAGGCCCGCGCTCCCGAGCGGGTTGTAGGCCAGCGCGAGCGCCTCGACGCGCGCCGCCGCCGGCGACGCCGACAGCGTCGCCAGGCCCTCGGCGCCGAGCGAGCAGCGCGTGAGCCGAAGCTCGCGCAGCGCCGGCGCGCTCTCCAGCAGCGCGCGGGCGCCCGCGCCGTCGAGCGCCACCCGGTACAGCTGCAGCGCGCGCAGCCGCGGGAGCCGCTGCGCCGCGAGCCACCCCGCCGCCTTGCTCCCGAGCTTGCGCTTCGAACTCCCCGAGATGATCAAGCTCTCGACCCACCGCAGCGTCCGCAGGGCGGTGAGCGTGCCCAGCTCCCGCGTGCCCAGGCCGTCGATCGACAGCGCGCGGATCGGCAGACGCGCGAGCTGCCGATCGAGCCCCTCGAGCGAGCTCGGCAGCCGCTCGAGGCGCGCCGCGCTCGGCAGACCGGCGAAGCGCTCGCTCGACGCGTCGAACAGCGCGATCGGATCGTTCCAGCGCCGCAGCCACGCGCCGTGGTGCGCGCTCCACAGCGCACGGACGCGCGCGACCAGGCGGTCGCGCTCGGCCGACACGCCGTCGTCGTCACCGAGACGCTCGAGCTGACACGCGAGCTCGAGGTACTCGCCGAGCGGGTCGTCGCGCCCACGCAGCGCGCGGGCGAGCGCGTCGCGAAGGTCGAGCTGGGAGGGTCGCGCCGCGCAGGCCTCCTCGGGCGTCTTCGGCTCCGGCTCGGGCGCCGACGCGTCGGGCCGCGCCCGCGCGCTTCGCCTCGACGTCTTCGCCGGCTTCATCGCCGCCGGGGTCGAGCGCGCCTCGTAGCCGAGGAAGCGCCCGCCCTCGCCGCGCGCGACCTTCTTCAGGCGCGAGTGCTCCCCGCGATAGACCGCGCTGACCTTCGCCAGCGCCGGCCCGAGCGCGTCGATCGTCTCGATCGGGTCCGTGATGACGAGCACGTGGTGCCCGCGGTGCACGAGCACGAGCTCGCCGCCGGGCGCCGCGCCCAGCAGCGCGAGGTGGCGCAGGTTCTTCATCGCCGGGTCCTCGGCGAGCGCGAGCCGCTCGACGCGCTCGCCGTCGCGATCGAACACGTGCAGCGCCTGGGCGGAGCGCGTGAGCCACACCCCGAGGCCGCGGTGCGCGACGCACTCGGGGTGCGGGTGCTTCTTCGGCTGATAGGGGCTGTCGGCGGCGCCGAGCGGCAGCGCGCCCACGACCTCGCCGGACGCGTCGACGATCACGTAGCGGAACTCGCCGTCGTCAATCCACCCGGAGCGCCCCGAGTCCGCCAGCAGCGGGACCATGACGCGATCGTCCGCGAGCGCCGTGAGCTCGCCGAGCGCGGGGCGGAGCGGCTTGAACTCGATCCGCGCCGCGATCGATCGCGCGCCCCTGTAGGCCCGCGCGATCGATCGAAGCGGCGGGACGCCGTCGGCGAGCGCGTGCTCAGCCGACGCGAGCAGCAGCTCGTCGCGATCGCGCGAGCAGAGGAGCCCGCCGCCCGGGCGCGGCGCGAGGTCGCTGAAGCCCGCCGCGCCGCCGCGCAGCGGGTCGTAGGTCGCCACGCGCTCGAGCGTCGCCGCGTCGAGCACGAACACGCGGTTCTTCCGCGAGCAGAACGCGAGCTCGCCGCGCGGCGTCACGCCGCAGCGTATCTCGTCGCCGAACGAGTAGCGCTCGACGCCATCAGGACCTGGCGCGTGGGTCATCTCCCGCGTCAGCGCCTCGAGCGGGCGCACGCGGGTGATCGAGAAGCTCGCGTCCATGGTCGTGACGACGAACGCGCGGTAGTCACGGTTATCCCCCGAGTCGTAGCGGTAGAAATTATAAAAGAGGTCGCTGACGACATGATGCTGGCCGCCCGCGCTGACGAAGCGCAGGTGCTGGTGCGAGAAGTCGTTGGCGGGGACGATCCCGTGCTCACGCACGGCCTCCTCGGGGAGCGGGAGCGGCAGCAGGAATGCCATGGGTCGTACGTGTTCGCGGGCTCGAGACGCCGAGCGCCTACACCGTGGCCCTGGTGGTCTTCTTCCTCGCGCCCGTCTTCTTCGCGCCCGGCTTCTTCTCGCCCGACTTCTTCGCGCCCAGCTTCTTCGCGCCCGCCTTCTTCGCGCCCGCCTTCTTCGCCACCTTCTTCGCCACCTTCTTCGCCACCTTCTTCTTCGCCGCCGCCTTCTTCGCCACCGCCTTCTTCGCGCCCGCCTTCTTCACCCCCGCCTTCTTCGCGCCGCCCTGCTTCCACCCGAGCCAGGCCGCGACGATCGCCTCGATCTCCGCGCGGGCCTCCGCGACCTCCGCGACGGTGCCGAGCTTCAGTACGCGCGACGTCTCACCGTCGCCCGTGAGTCGCGCGTGGCGCCCCGGGATCTTGGCGCCCTCGTGGAACATCAACGAGGCGTGCTGCTTGCTGCGCGGGAAGAAGCTCGCCAGGTTGCCTGCCCCGGGGGCGATGAAGGTCGGCGCCTTCCACTTGATGCACTCGTCCATGCGCGGATCCGCAGCGAGCACCGCGTCGCGGACGGCGAGCACCACGTCCTTCATGGGGTTGTCGTAGTCACGAAACCAGCGATTGACCTCTTCGCGCCTCGGCATGGGGCCACGCTAGCGGTTTCGCGCGCCGCCGAAAACCCTCGCAGCGGACGCGGACGTCATCATCCCCGCCGCGTCCTCAGACCTGCTGACGCCTCTCCGACGCCTCGACGCGCGCGCCGAACTCCGCCGCGACTCAGCTCGCGCGCGCCGCCGCCATCAGCTCCTCGCGGAGCTGCGCCAGGACCTCCGCCGGCGCCTCGTCGAAGGCCAGCGGGCGCAGCAGGTCCCGCGCGTCGTCGTGGGGATCGCCGTGCAGCACGAGCCACTCCCACTCCTCGTAGTGACCCGGGTACCAGTCCTCGCGCTCGTCGCCGGGGTTATAGGTCTGCTCGTACATCGACGCGCTCGGCATCTCCGCCGGATCGAAGCGATAGCAGCGCAGCGCCTCGACGGCCTCGACCTCGCCGTAGGGCGGCGCGCACACGTACAGCTCGAGGGACAGGTACACCTTGACGCCCGCGTCGGGCCAGGCGCGGCACAGCGCGCGCATGCAGTTGGACTCCTCGCGATCGATCTTCCAGCCGCGCGCCGTGAGCACCTCGTAGAAGCGGCCCACGTCGACGCGCAGCCCGGTCCAGCCGCTCCAGATAGAGCCTTCGCGGTGCGCGGTAAAATCGATGTCGGGGAGGATGTCTGGCGTCACGGCGCGCAATCCTACGTCGGCGCGTCGCCGCGGCGAAGGTCCGCGAGCGCCGAGCACCACCGACTCGCGCGATTTCGTCGCCCCGCGCCCTGTCCCCGCGACGGCGTCGCGGACGCGCGACCGCGACGCGCGTGAGCCCGGGGCGCGCGCCCCGGGCTCGCCTCGCTATGACATGCCTGATAAGACAGGATGCACCGCGCTCAGGCCGCGTCGAACTGCGCCGCCTCGGTGCTGCCCGTCATCGCCAGCGTCGACGCCTGCCCGCCGGAGATCGCCCGGGTCACGCCGTCGAAGTAGCCCGTGCCCACCTCTCGCTGGTGCCGCACCGCGGTGTAGCCGTCGGCCTCGGACGCGAACTCCTGCTCCTGCAGCGCCGCGTAGGCGCTCATGCCCGTCGCCTGGTAGCCGCGCGCGAGCTGGAACATCGAGTGGTTGAGCGCGTGGAAGCCCGCCAGCGTCACGAACTGGAACTTGTAGCCCATGGCGCCGAGCTCGCGCTGGAACTTGGCGATCGCCACGTCGTCGAGCTTGCGCTTCCAGTTGAAGCTCGGCGAGCAGTTGTACGCCAGCAGCTTGCCGGGGAAGCGCGCGCGGATCGCCTCGGCGAAGCGGCGCGCGTCCTCGAGGTCGGGCGTCGACGTCTCACACCACAGCAGATCGGCGTATGGCGCGTAGGCCAGGCCGCGGGCGATCGCCGAGTCGAGCTCGCCGCGCACGCGGAAGAAGCCGTCGGGGGTGCGCTCGCGCGAGGCGATGAACGGCCGGTCGCGCTCATCGACGTCGGAGGTCAGCAGGTTGGCGCTGAAGGCGTCGGTGCGGGCGATCAGCACCGTCGGGACGCCGCACACGTCGGCGGCGAGGCGCGCGGCGTTCAGCGTGCGGACGAACTGCGCGGTCGGGACCAGCACCTTGCCGCCGAGGTGGCCGCACTTCTTCTCCGACGCGAGCTGATCTTCGAAGTGCACGCCCGCGGCCCCGGCCTCGATCATCGCGCGCATCAGCTCGAAGGCGTTGAGCGGCCCGCCGAAGCCGGCCTCGGCGTCGGCGACGATCGGCGCGAGCCAGCGACGGCTCGGCGCGCCGCCCTCGCTGCGCTCGACCTGATCGGCGCGCAGCAGCGCGTTGTTGATCCGCTTGACCACCGAGGGCACCGAGTTCGCCGGGTACAGGCTCTGGTCGGGGTACATCTGCCCGGCGAGGTTGGCGTCGGCGGCGACCTGCCAGCCCGAGAGGTAGATGGCCTCGAGCCCCGCGCGGACCTGCTGGACCGCCTGGTTGCCGGTCAGGGCGCCGAGCGCGTTGATGTAGTCGCGCTCGCGCAGGAGCGTCCACAGGCGCTCGGCGCCGACGCGCGCGAGCGTGTGCTCGACGACGACCGAGGGCCGCAGGCGGTCGACGTCCGCCTCGCTGTAGGGTCGCGTGATGCCGTTGAAGCGCGGGTGAGTGAAGGACAAGGTCTGCGTGGTCATGATGCGTCAGCTCCCGGTGGCGGTGGGATCGAGGTGGGCGTAGGCGCCCAGGGTCAGGAAGTCAGCGAGCTCGGGCTGGAGCGCGAGGTCGAGCAGCAGGCGGCTGGCGAGCCCGAACCGCCCGCCGTCGTAGCGGTCGGCGCCGAGCGTCTCGCGCAGCGCCGCGAGCTCCTCCTCGAGGAGCTCGCGGATCAGCGGGGCGTCGACGACGCGGCCGTCGTCGAGCGTCACCGCGTGGGCGCGCCACTGCCAGACCTGCGCGCGCGAGATCTCGGCCGTCGCCGCGTCCTCCATCAGGTGATACAGCGGCACGCAGCCGCTGCCGCGCAGCCAGGCCTCGAGGTACTGCACGCCCACGCGGAGGTTGAGCCGCAGGCCGGCCTCGGTGCGCGCGCCGGTCGGCGGCGCGAGCAGCTGCGCCGCCGTGACCTCGACGTCCTCGCGCAGCGCGTCGAGCTGGTTGGCCGCGGTCGTGACCTCGGCGAAGGCCTGGCGCGCCACGGGGATGAGCCCGGGGTGCGCGACCCAGGTGCCGTCGTGACCGTCCCCAGCCTCGCGCCGCTTGTCCTCGGCGACCTTGGCGAGCGCGGCCGCGTTCGCTACGGGGTCGTCCTTGCGCGGGATCTGAGCCGCCATGCCGCCCATCGCGTGGGCGCCCCGGCGGTGACATGTCTTGATGAGCAGCTGCGTGTAGGCGCGCATGAACGGCTGCGTCATGCCGACCTCGCCGCGGTCGGGGACGACGCGCGTCGGGTCGGCGCGCAGCGTCTTGATGTAGGAGAAGATGTAGTCCCAGCGCCCGCAGTTGAGGCCCGCGCTGTGCTCGCGCAGCTCGAACAGGATCTCGTCCATCTCGAACGCCGCCGGCAGCGTCTCGATCAGCACGGTCGCGCGGATCGAGCCGCGCGGGATCCCGAGCCGCGCCTGCGCGAACACGAAGACGTCGTTCCACAGCCGCGCCTCGAGGTGACCCTGGAGCTTGGGCAGGTAGAAGTACGGGCCGCTGCCGCGCGCGAGCAGCTCGGCGGCGTTGTGCGCCATGAACAGCCCGAAGTCGACGAGCGACGCCGGGGCCGGCCGGTCCCGCCAGCGCAGCCCCGCCTCGCGCAGGTGCAGCCCGCGGGGGCGCACGAGCAGCGTCGCCAGCGACTCCTCCGCGCCCAGGCGGTAGGTCTTGCCGCGCGCCTCGTCGCGGTGCACGAGCGTCCGCCGCACCGCCGCGCGCAGGGCCGCCTGCCCGCCGATCATGTTGGCCCAGCTCGGCGCGCTCGCGTCTTCGAAGTCCGCCATGAACAGGTCGGCCCCCGAGTTGAGCGCGTTGATGATCATCTTCGGGTCGACGGGGCCCGTGATCTCGACGGTGCGGCGCACGAGGTCCGCGGGCGGCGGCGCGACCCGCCACGCGCCGCGGCGCACCTCCTCGGTCTCGGGCGCGAAGCCGGGGCGCTCGCCGGCGTCGTAGCGCGCCTGCACAGCGGTCCTTCGGGCCAGGATCTCGTCGACTCGCCCGGCGAACTCGACGCACAGCGCCGCGACCAGCCGGAGGGCGGCGGGGGTGAGGATCTCTTCGTCGCCGAGGACCCTGGGTCCAACGACGACCAACCCGGCCTCATTCGTGCTCATCATCTTGACAAGAGCTTGAACAGGAACGTTGTAAACCGCAATAAAATAAGTGTTTTCAAATAGTTATAGAAGTAAACATTTGTGTATTTTCGCCAGTCAAGCTGTAAATCTTGTAAATGTAACGAGCTACTCTTGGGCCGTGTCGACCACTCATCTGGGTTCGAAGGTGCGAGCGAAGCGTCGGAGCCGGAACCTCTCGCAGGCCGAGCTCGCGCGGCGCCTCGAGATCTCGCCGAGCTACCTCAACCTGATCGAGCACGACCAGCGGCCGCTGACCGCCGCGCTGCTGATCAAGCTCGCGCAGGAGTTCGGCCTGGAGCTCAGCGACTTCGCGGTTGACGACGACCGCCGGCTCGCCGCGCACCTGCTCGAGGCGTTCAGCGACCCGGTGTTCGAAGACCACCCGCTCAACTCGGCCGAGGTCCGCGAGCTCGCGAGCGACGCGCCCGCGATCGCGCGGGCCGTGCTCGCGCTCTACGATCAATTTCAGCGCGCGCGCGCCTCCCTGGTCGAGCTCGCCGAGCACAGCTACTCGCACCAGGAGACGCTCGCCCCGCGCCTGACCGAGACGCTCCCGTCGGAGGAGGTCAACGAGTTCATCCAGCGGCACATGAACTGCTTCCGCGAGCTCGAGGACGAGGCCGAGCGCCTGTGGGTCGACGCCCGGCTCAAGCGCGGCGCTCGCTTCGCGGGCATGGCCGACTGGCTCGAGGGACAGGGCTACCGCGTCGAGCTGAGCGCGGGCGACCGCCGCGTCGTCCGCCGCTTCGATCGTCAGCGCCGCCTCATCAGCCTCTCGGAGGCGCTGCCGCCCTCGAGCCGCAACTTCCAGCTCGCGGTCCAGATCGCGCTGTGCTGCCACCACGCGCTGCTCGAGCGGCTGACCGAGGACGACGAGGGGCTCTCGACGCCGAGCTCGCGCACGCTCGCGCGCCTCGTGCTCGCCAACTACTTCGCCGGCGCGGTGCTGATGCCCTACGAGCACTTCCTGCGCTCGGCGGTCTCGCAGCGCTACGACATCGAGCTGCTCGCCAACCGCTTCGGCACGAGCTTCGAGCAGGTCTGCCACCGCCTGACGACGCTGCGGCGCCCGCAGGCCGAGGGCGTCGCGTTCCACATGCTGCGGGTCGACATCGCCGGCAACATCTCCAAGCGCTTCTCGGCCTCCGGCATCCGCTTCGCGCGCTTCTCCGGCGCGTGCCCGCGCTGGAACGTGTTCCGGGCGTTCCAGACGCCCGGGCTCACCCAGGTGCGGATCTCGGTCATGCCCGACGGCGAGCGGTACTTCTGCGTGGCCCGCACGGTCGCGCACGGGCGCGGAGGCTTCGGCGCGCCGCGGGCGACGCTGGCGATCGGGCTCGGCTGTCGACTCAGCGACGCGCGCCACCTCGTCTACGCCGACGGCATGAACCTCGACGACGAGGACGGGATGCTCAAGGTCGGCGTGACCTGCCGCCTGTGCGATCGCCAGGACTGCGAGCAGCGCGTGCTGCCCTCGCTGCGCCAGCCGCTGCGCCTGCGCGAGGACGTGCGCGGGGTGTCGATGTACACGAACCCGGAGCGCTGAGCGCCCCTACTCGAGGCCGAGGATGCCGGCGAACTCGTCCTGGGCCGCGCGCAGCACCCCGAGCTCCAGGGCGTAGCCCAGCAGCACCGCGCTCCCCTCGTCCAGCGCGGGGTAGATGCAGCGCAGGCGGAGCTTGGCGATCTCCGGGTACTCGGCGAGCGAGCGCGCGCGGAGCTCGTCCAGCGTCGCGCGCAGCTTGACGTAGGGGGGCGTCGCGTACAGCGGCTCGCCCTCGAGCTCGCCCTCGACGAGCGCCCGCAGACGCGCCGACGCCTGCACGATCGCCGCGCCGCGCCGCTCGAGCTCGCCGAGCCGCACCGCGAAGGCCGCGCGCGCGCTCGCGTCAATGCTGTCCTTGAAAACATATTGAAGGTCGAGCGCGGGCGGATCGCAGCGCAGGCCGAGCGCGCCGAACATCGACGACGCCCCGCGGCAGCGCTCGACCGCCTCCTGCTCGCAGCGAACGCCGACCTCCTCGCTCGGCACACGCAGCGGCCCGCGGCACACGCCCGCGCACAGGCCGTCACAGGCGCCGCGGCAGCGGCTCGCGCCCGCGCAGCTCGGCGAGCCCGCGTCGACGAGGCAGGCGCCGTAGCAGCCCCCCTCGCACGCGGCCGGCGTCGACGACTCGCAGACGCCCGAGCACGCGCCCGCGCACGCGCCAGCGCACGCGCCGTCTTGATCGCGCTGGGTGCAGACGCCCGAGCACGCGCCGCGGCACGTCCCCGCGCACGCGGCCGCGCCCGCGAGCGCGCAGCTCCCCGCGCACAGGCCGTCGCACGCGTCACCCGACGACTCGAGCTCGCAGGCGCGCTCGCCCGCGCACTCGCCCTCGCAGCTCCCCTCGCAGATCCCCAGGCAGGCCACCGACACGTCGAGGTCCGGGGCGTCACACTCGTGCGAGGCCTCGCACGTGCGCTGAGCGTCAACCGCCGCCGGGATGTCGGCCTTGCAGCGCGGCGGCGTGTAGAGCACCGCGAGCGCGCCCTCGACGTGCGCGTCGATGTCGGCGTCGACGACCAGCTTGAGCTCGCGGATGAAGTCCGCGTGCACGACCGCGACCTCGTCCGGGTCGAGCACGCCGAAGGTCCGCGCGAGCGCGAGCGCGTCGGCGTCGAAGTCCGCGCGGATCGTGTCAAACGTCCGCGTGAGCCGATCCGTGGCGACGAAGAGCTGGTCGAACCAGGCCTGCTCGATGTGGCTCACGCCGCCCTCCGCGAGGGAGGTGCACTTCCAGCAGATGTCCTCGTTGAAGCAACCAGTGAGGCCGACGCCGGCGCCCAGCGTGAGCGCCAGGCACCACCCGGTCGCCGCGCGTCCCCAGGTCGATCGCGTCGTCACAGAGCGTCACGCTACCACGATCGCGATGACGAAGCGCTCACGCGCCCGCCGGTGGCTCTAGCCCGGCGAGCGCGTCCGCGATCGCCTCGTGGCGCGCACGTAGACGCGGGTCCTCAGCCCAGCGCGCGCAGCCCCAGCGCGCGCCCGCGAGCGCGCCGACCAGCACGGGACAGTCGTTGGCGACGCCCGCGAAGCGCAGCGCCGGCGCGAGCGCGCCGTCGAAGTCCCGCGCCGCGTCGACGAAGTGCAGCGCGGCGCGCAGCACCGCCGGCGCGAAGCCGCCGCGGTCGTGGGGCGGGAGCTCGAGGTCGCCGACGACGTCGCGCGTCGCGGGTGAGCCCGCCGCGAGCGCGCGCGCGAGCGCCTCGTCCCACGAGCGCCTGCGGATCAGCGCGCGGCACAGCACGACCACGATCGCCGCGACCTCGCCCGCCACGGGATCGTGGTGCGTCAGCTGGGCCTCGACCCGGGCGCAGCGCGCCAGCGCGTCGTCGGGGACGTCGGGCGACATCGCCAGCGCCGGCGCGCGGTGGGCCGGGTTGCAGCCCGCGGTCCGGCGCCCGAGCGCGACGTGCACCCGCCGCGTGGCCTCGAGGACAGGCGTTCTGTCGGCGACCGCACCGAGCACGCGCCAGGCGACCGGCCCCGTGTCGAAGGGGCCGTCGCGCCGCCAGCCGACGTAGCGCGCGAGCACGTCGTCCGCGTCGAAGCGCCGGCGCGCGAGCAGGCTCTCGGCGAGCAGCGTCGCCAGGCGCACCGGCCCGCCGTGCGATCGCCGGCCGCGAGGCCGCGCAGGATGTCCATGGCCGACACGCGCGATCATACCGCCGTCGCGCGCCCCGGTCTTCACATGACTATCAGGACAGCCCTCATCCGCGACGCGAGCGCGCGCGCGGGTCCGCGACCGTGGTTGACGGGACCGGCGCGGGGTGCCAGCGTTGCGGCATGCGCCCCTGCCCCTCCTGTGATCGACACGTGTTCGAGCGGACGACCGTGTGTCCGTTCTGCAAGGCGCCGTGCGCCGCCCCGCGCTGCAGCCTGCTCATGAGCCTCGGGCTCACGCTCGGCGTCGCGCTGACCGCCTGCGGCGATTCGAAGTCGGAGACCGACGCCACCGAGACGGTCACCGACACGACCGAGGGCGCGATGAGCGACTCGACGCCGCAGACCAGCTCGTCGCCGGCCACCGACTACGGCGGCGCCTTCTACACGGTCTCGGGCCCCTCCTACACGAACCCGACGAGCGACACCCAGACGAGCGACCCGACGACCGCGACCTCGACCGAGACGGAGAGCGACTCCGACAGCGGGGAGACCGACACGACCGCGGGCACCACGACCGAGGGCGGCACCGAGACCGAGGGCACCGAGACCGAGGGCGGCACCGAGACCGAGGGCGACACCGAGACCGGCACCACCGGCGACTCCGGCTCGAGCTCAGGGTAGCGCGCCGCATGGGACTGGACGACGTCCGCCGCCGCCTGCCGATCGTCGACGCGCTGCCCCGGCCGAAGGACCGCGCGATCCTGCCGCTCGCGCCGGGCGAGTCGCCCAAGCCGCGGCTCGCGGTGTGGGAGTTCACGCTCGCGTGCGATCAGGCGTGCCTGCACTGCGGGCCGCGAGCCGGGCGTCCGCGCGCGGACGAGCTGAGCACCGAGGAGGCGCTGCAGCTCGTCCGCGACCTCGCGCGCATGGGCGTCGGCGAGGTCTCGCTGATCGGCGGCGAGGCCTACCTGCGCAACGACTTCCTGCTCGTGCTCCGGGAGATCCGCGCCCAGGGCATGCTCGCCAGCATCGTCACCGGCGGCTACAACCTCACGCGCGCGCGCGCCGAGGCGGCGGTCGAGGCCGGCCTGCTCGTCGCGGGCGTCTCGATCGACGGGCTCGAGCAGAGCCACGACCGCGTGCGCAACACGCCCAACAGCTGGCGGCGCGCCTTCGCGGCGCTGCGCCTGCTCCGAGAGGCAGGCTGCACGGTCCACGCGAACACGCAGATCAACGACTACACGCGCCGCGAGCTGCCCGCGCTGCTCGAGCTGCTGGGCGCCGAGGGCGTGCGCTCGTGGCAGCTGCAGATCACCGTGCCCCACGGCAACGCGGCCGACCACCGCGAGCTGCTGCTGCAGCCCTACATGCTGCTCGAGCTGTACGAGGTGCTCGACCCGCTGATCACGCGGGCCGGCGAGCTCGGCGTCGCGATCTGGCCCGCCAACAGCCTCGGCTACTTCGGCCCGCTCGAGCGACGGCTCCGCGCGCCGGTGATGCAGAAGACCGGGCACTACAACGGCTGCCAGGCGGGCTCGTCGAGCATCGGCATCGAGAGCAACGGCGCGATCAAGCCGTGCCCCAGCCTCGGCGGCGACGTCAACATCGGCGGCAACATCCGCGACTACACGCTCGATCACCTGTGGCACAACACCGCGCAGCTCTCGGGCCTGCGCCAGCGCACGCGCGCCGACCTCTGGGGCTACTGCCACGGCTGCTACTACGCCGACGTGTGCCTCGCGGGCTGCACCGCGGTGTCCGAGCCGGTCATGGGGCGCCCCGGCAACAACCCGTTCTGCCATCACCGCGCCGTCGAGATGGATCGCGCGGGCCTGCGCGAGCGCATCGAGTTCGTGCGCGCCGCGCCCGACGTCGCGTTCGGCACCGCGCTGTTCCGGGTGGTGCGCGAGCACAAGGATCCGCAGCGCCGCGCCGCGCTCGGTCCGGTGGCGATCGAGGAGCCCCGGATCTCACGCGAGCTCGAGCGCGCGGGGCCCGGGCGCCCGCTCGATCCGCGCGCGTGACGGTCCGCGACCGGCTAGACTGCGCGCGTGACGAAGAGCCTCGCTCGCACGGGCGCCCGGGCGCTGGCGCCGAGGCGCGGCCGCTCCTACGAGCTCGCCGAGACGCCGGAGTCCGCGCTCGCGCGGCTGCGCGGGCCGACGAGCCCGCCTGTGCTGAGCCTGGAGGAGGCCAAGCGCGCCGCCGACCGTGAGCCCTTCATCGTGCTCCGCGAGCGCGCCTTCACCCTCTACAAGCCCTGGCGCGCGCGGCTCCAGAGCGCCGAGGCGATGCTGACACGCGACGTGCGCGTAGGGCCAGCCGTTACCGGGCGCCTCGTCGCCACCGCCCGCGGCGCGCGGCTCGACGTCGACGTGCGGCGCTTCGCGGTCACGCCGGCGCAGCGGCGAGAGCTCGCGGTCGCGGCGCTCGGGCTCGCGGTCTTCATCGTCGCCCCGATCGCGCTCGCGGGCGCCAACCCGATCGCGCTCGGGCTCGCCGCGGCGATGCTGCTCGGCGTGCTCGGCAGCGTGCTGCTCTACGGCCGCGCGCAGCGTGAGCGGGACATCCGCGAGCTGCTCGCGATCGTCGAGCGCACCTTCGGGCCGCTCGAGCTGCCCGCCGGCGACGGCTCGCCGCGCCGGCGTGACCACCCGCGCGGCGACGATCCCCAGGCCTGAGCCCGCGCGGCCGCGCCCCTCGGCGAGAGTGGCCTCGAGCGCGGGGACGACGAGCGCGACGCGGAGGCGAGCCGCCCGCGCCCGCGCGAGCCCTCGGCCAGCTCCGCGCATCCTTGATCCCCGCGACAGGCTCGACGACGGAGCGTGCCCCTGGCGCGGGGCGACCGCGCCTAGCCCGGCTCCACGAGCTCGAGCGCGAACGCCTCGGCGCGCAGCTGGACGTCGAAGCGCGCCACCCCGTCCGCCCGCGGCGCGACGTTCTCGAGCGAGTCGACGCGCACGCCCGAGAGGCGCACGCGCAGCTCCTGACCCTCCGGCCCGATCAGGCGCACCGCGCCCACGCGCGGCGCGAGCCGGTACCCGAGCGCGCGCGCCTGATCGCGCCAGGCCTGCCACGGCTTGAGGTCGCGCGCGTCGATCGTCAGCCGCAGCGTCGTCGGCGGTCGCGTCGGGAGCTTCTGCGCGCCCGGCCACTGCGACTCCTCCTCCGCCGGTCGCGCCGCCGCGAGCGTGAACGAGTCGATCTTCGCCACGCGATCGCACGGCAGCCCGTCGATCTCGAGCCGGAAGCTCGAGCGCAGCCACGGCCTCCCGTCTGACGGCGTCGTCAGCCCGCGCGTCGCCGTCGACGCGCCGCCGTGCGTGACCGCGACGGTCCAGTACATCGCGTCCTTGTTCGTGCCCTCGAGCGCCGGGACGCGCAGCGACTCGATCGAGACGTCGCGCAGCGTGAGCGCCGAGCCGTCGCCGCGCAGCGTCAGGCTCCGCGGCGCGTAGCCCTCGTCGAAGCTCCGCCGGACCCACTCGAACATCGGACCGGGGCGCGGCGCGAGCTCGAGCGTCAGCGGCTCGTGCGAGATCGTCGCGAGCTGGGTCGCGCTCGGCTGCGTCGCGCGCAGCGCGTCGACGACGTCCACGTCGCGCGCGGTCGCGGACTTGATGAAGCCCGCGAACTCCCCGTCGATCCCGAACGCGAAGCGCCCCGCCGCGTAGCTGACGGCGTCCCCCGCGGTCGCGCGCGCGGGCTCGCCGACGAGGCCGAGCGCGAGCGCCGTCGTGGACGCGCCGAGGAGCTTGAGAGCGTGACGTCGCGAGGTCTTCGCAGGCATGGCGCACTCTATCACCGTGTCCCTGGAGACATGTCTTGTCCCCGCGCGCCAGGCCGCGCCGTCGCGCGCGCGCGCGCCCGTGACGCTCGCGCGCGCCCGTGCGCGCGTGGTATCCAGGCGTCAGCGATGGCGTCGCGCCCCTACACCCTGCTGCTGCCCTTCGAGCTCTGCGAGCGCTTCAGCCTCCACGAGCTGCTCGCCGCCGACCCGGCGTACAACTCGGGCGAGGCGTTTCGCCTGCGCGAGGAGTTCGACGTCAGCGGGCCCGAACGGCGCTTCGTCCAGACGCTGCTGCGCGCCAAGACCAACCTGTGGGTGTTCCGCTGCAACCAGCGGCTGTTCTGCGGCGACTTCATCGTCGTTGATATGTCGAGCGCGAGCGCCGAGCTGCGCCGGCGCGTCTACGTCCTCGAGCTCAAGGCCGGCGAGCCGCTCAAGCGCGTCGGCGGCGTTCAGCTCGCGCGCTGGCCCGAGGCGCTCGCCGAGATCGCGAGCGTCCACGGCGTCATCGCGCCCGGGGTCGAGCCCGAGCTGCTCCGCGGCGGCGAGCGTGAGGTCCTCGAGTTCCTCGGGATCGCGCAGCCGTGAGGCGCCGCGCGAGCCCGCCGCGCGGCCCCGCGGCGTGAATCGTCAGGCGGTGAATCACCTCGCGGCGACCAGATCATTACGGGCGCCGACGCGGCGATACACTGTACGCGGCAATGCCGCGAGCCGCCTCGACCGCGTTCTTCTTCGTTGCAGCGTTTGCGATCACCAGCCTGGCTCTGCTCGCGCCGGTGCTCGCGGCCGTCGGCGTCCTCGCGGGCGAGCCCACCGACTACTTCGCGGGCGCGCCGATCGCCATCTTCGGGCCCACGATCGCGGCGACATGGGCGAGCGCGCGGGAAGGTGGGCGCGCGCGCGTGCGCGCGCTGTTCTCCGGTCTCACGGCGTGGCGCGTTCGTCCGCGCTGGTACCTGCTGGCGCTCTCGCTGCCCACGCTCGCGTACCTCCCCTTCCGCGCCGCGTACGAACTTGTGCCCGGTGTCGCCCCGCAGCCCTGGCTGTGGCTGCCCGGCGAGCCGCAGTACCTGATCGCGGCGATCATGCTGCCGATCGGCGAGGAGATCGGTTGGCGCGGCTACGCGCTGCCCCGCCTGATCGCGCGTCACGGCCCCGTCCGTGCCAGCCTGCGACTCGGTCTCCTGTGGGCCCTGTGGCACGTGCCGATGCTGGTCAGCGTCGGCGACAGCGTGAGCGAGATGCTGATCATGCTCCCGTACTTTCTCGCGGGCAGCATCCTGTTCACGTGGCTCCACCAGCGGACCGGCGGAAGCTTGCTGCTCGCCGTCGTGCTCCACGTCGGCGCTCACTTGCACAACACGAGCCAGGCCCCTCACGGCGATCTTGTGCCCCTGACCCTCTCTACCGTGGGCCTCGTGAGCCTCGCCGCCGCCCTGCTCGCGCTCGATCGCGGCGCGTGGACCCCGACGGTCGCGCGCGCCGGAGCCTCTTGAGCGAGGCAGGGGAGAGGTCGCGCCGGCTACCTCGCGCCGGCCTATGCCTGGCGGCTCGCCGCCCGCCGGCGTCGCGCACGAGACCTGGGCCGCGGCCCGTCGCGGGCGCGCTCCAGCGCGCGCGCGTCCGGCCCAATGGGAGCACGCCGCGGGCTACGGCCCGAACGGGTCCTTCAGCGCGCCGCGCTCCTCGTCCTGCGCGGGCGCCTTCGAAGTCGGCGACGGCTTGAACGGATCCTTCAGCTCGACCGCCGCCGCCTCGTCGCGCGGGGCGGGCTGGGCCGCGAACGGGTCCTTCAGCTCCGCGCGCCGCGACTCGCCCACAGGGGGCTGCTCCGCGAACGGGTCCTTCAGCTCGCGCGCCGCCGACGACTCCGGCTCCGGCCCTGCCGCCGCCGCCGGCTGGCCCGCGAAGGGGTCCTTCAGCTCCGCAGCGAACGCGCGGCGCGAGTCGACGTTCGGCGTGTCGCCGCTGGCGAAGGGGTTCTTCAGGTCAGGTGACTTCGCCGCCGCGTCCCCCATCACGCCCTTGGCGGACGCGATCCCGTCGTCGGACGAGCCGCACGCGAGCCCCAGCGAGATCGTGAGCGCGACGAGGACCGGAGCGAGACGACGGGCTGCGGCGAGCATGGTCTGGCGACTGTAGCAGACCTGGGGTTCACGCCGGCACGAGCATATGCAGACCGCCACCAAATCGGTCTCAAAGTACAGGTACGACCTCCGCGCACCCGCGCGTCTCCGGCCGCCCGGCCCGCGCGCACGCGGACGCCCGCGCGCGCCCGGCGTGCGAGTGCTACCGTCGACGCATGCACAGTCACCTACGCCGCGCGGGGGCCACGATCGCGCTGACGTCCGCGCTCGCGCTCGCGTGCGGAGACGCGGACGCGACCAGCGACAGCGACGCGGCCAGCGGCTCCACGAGCGTCGCCACGACCCAGGCGAGCGCGGGCCCCAGCACCGGCGCCGGCAGCTCGAGCGACGCCGGCGGGCCCTCGACCGGCGGGACCAACGGCGCGACGAGCTCGGGCACGAGCGCGGGGCCCACCGGGCCCACCGAGGTCACCGACACCGACGACGCGAAGTTCGACGTCGCGGCCGAGGATGTCCCTGAGGACACAGGCGACCAGCCGTCGTGCACGGTCTCGCGGGGCGAGCTCGACGCGGTGCCGCCCTGCGACATCGAGACGCCGCCCGACAGCTTCGAGCCGATCGTGCAGTGGGAGTGGTGGGGCGACGGCGCGCACACCAACAGCCTGACCACGCCGCTCGTCGCCAACCTGACCGACGACAACGACGACGGCCAGATCGACCTGTGCGACACCCCCGACCTGCTGATCTACGCGCACGTCGGCCTCACCGGCGACCCCGAGCGCATGTTCGTGCTCGACGGGGCCACCGGCGCGGTCCACTGGGACTACGACGGCGGCTTCCGGTTCTCGCAGGTGCCCGCGATCGGCGACCTCGACGGCGACGGCCTCCCCGAGATCGTCGCCGTCACCACGCCGGGGCAGCTGATGGCGCTCGCGCACGACGGCGCGATCAAGTGGCAGGTCGCGGCCCCGTGGGCCGCGAGCATGAGCCCCGCGATCGCGCTCGCGGACCTCGACGCCGACGGCGACGTCGAGATCATCATCGGCAGCAGCGTCGCCGACCACCAGGGCGCCCTGCTGTGGACCGCGGACGAGCCGCTGAACTTCTATCACACGACCACCGCCGCCGACCTCGACGACGACGGCGACCTCGAGGTCGTCGTCGGCCGCTCGGCCTACCACCACGACGGGACGCCGCTGTTCATCAACGCCCAGCTCGGCCCCGGGCACGCGCACGTCGCCAACCTCGACGACGACCCCGAGCCCGAGATCCTGATGACGGGGCAGGCCGGGATCTCGATCTTGGAGCACGACGGCACCCCGAAGTACGTCAACCAAACGCCGACCGGCGACCCGCCGAGCAACAACAACTGGCGCCGGCCGGCCGCCGTGCTCGACGTCGACGGCGACGGCCTCGCCGAATTCGCGATGTCGTCGGCGACGACCTACGCGGTCTACCGCGACGACCTCTCGATCCTGTGGTCCGCGCCCGTCGCCGACCTCACCGGCTCCGCGGCGGGCACGGCCTTCGACTTCCTCGGCGACGGCGAGGCCGAGGCCATGTACGGCGACGAGACCCAGCTGTTCGTCTACGACGGCGCCGGCGCGCCGCTGCTCACCGTGCCGCGCGGCAGCCGGACGACGACCGAGTACCCCGTGGTCGCCGACGTCGACAACGACGGCTCGGCCGAGATCGTCGTCGTCTCGGAGTCCGACCAGAACAACACGCCCACGGTGCAGGTCATCCGCGAGGCCCGCGACCGCTGGATCCCGGCGCGGCGGATCTGGAACCAGCACGCGTACCACGTGACCAACGTGCGCGAGGACGCCACGATCCCGCAGGTGCAGCCGCGCAGCTGGGAGCTGCTCAACACCTTCCGCACGCAGGCGCAGGTCGAGGAGGGCGTGTGCAAGCCGGCGCCGCCCGAGTGACCGCCGGGCGCTCGCGAGCTCGGCGTCGCCGCGCGCGCGCGGTCGTGTAGGGTTACGCGTGGCTGACGTCTCGATCGTCGAGCGCGACGTCAGCGCGACGGAATTCGAACGCGTGCGCGCGCTCGAGCGCGCCGACGCGAACACGCGCGGCGACGAAGACCCCGCGCGGACGCGGCTCACCGTCGTCGCCGAGGCCGGCGGCGCGATGGTCGGCTGCGCCGTCCTGGCGATGCACTGGGTCGACGACGCGCCGACGGGCTGGGCGTACCTCGAGGAGCTCTTCGTCGAGCGACCCTACCGGCGGCGAGGGCTGGGCGCCGCGCTGCTCGGGGCGATCGAGGCCCGCGCCTACGCGCTCGGCGTGCGCGCGGTGTGGACGCGCACCGCGGGCTACGAGGCGCCTGGCTTCTATCTCCGACAGGGCTACGCGCGGTGCTTCGTCCTGCCCGAGTACTTCCGCTCGCGCCACGCGCTCGTCGGCCTGCGCAAGACGCTGACGCCACGGTCACCCCCCGCACAGGCAGCAGGTCTCGCGCTCGACGAGCGCGCGCTGACGGCCTCGGAGCGCGCGCGCGTCGAGCGGGGCTTCGTCGAGCACGGCCTGCTGTTCGAGAACCCGGAGTCCACGAGCGAGCGCGTCGGCTTCGTCGCGCTCGAGCGCGACGCGCTCATCGGCTGCGCGAGCGGCCTCGCCTATCGAGACGCGGCGGGCGTCCTCCCGTGGTTCTTCATCACCAACCTGATCGTCGCGCCCGACCGCCGCGGTCGAGGGGTCGGGCGCGCGCTCGCGCGCGCGCTCGAGCGTCGCGTCGTCGAGCTCGGCACGCCCCGCGCGTGGACGCAGCTGCCGAGCTACTGGGACCTCGAGTTCCTCCACGGACGTGGCTTCAAGACCCTGTCGACCTTCGACGGCTGGAGCCCCGGCGGCGCGGCCTACGTCACGCTCGCGGCGTCGCTGCCCGCGCGCGCGCCGCCCCACGCCCACGCGTCCCATTGAGCACGTATCGATGAGCGCGGCGCAGCGCGTCGAGCCGAAGCCGCGGCGACGAGGCCAGCGACAGGTCCGTCGCGCGCGCCTACGGGCGCGCGCGCTGCTCCCGAGAACGTCGGCAGCCGTGCCCCGCAGGAGCTAGCGGACGCCCGCGGCGCCCCAGGAGAACACGTAGTCGATCTTGACGCAGCGTCCGCGCGCGCGCGTCATCATCTCGGCGGGCGGCGGCGGCAGCTCGAGACGACGCAGCTCGTTGACGAGCGCGCGATCGAGGCGCGGGTCGCCGCTGCGGTCGACGAGCTTGACCACGCCGACCTGTCCGCTGGAGCAGACCGAGAGGCGAAACCGCAGCGTCGCCTGCACGGCGCCCCCGGCGTACACGCCGACGCGCAGCCCGTTGAGCCGCTTCATGACCTCGGTCGCCCAGGGATCGCCCTGGACGAGCCGCTCCGACCACCCCGCCGCCTCGCCGCGTGGATCACCGGGGAGCCGCGCCCGCGTCGGCGGCTCGTCGAAGGCGTTGTTCCCCTCCACGTCCTCGCGATCCTCGCCGTCGTCCTCGCCGGCGGCCATGGTGCCGCGCGCCCGCGACGGTCGAGCGCGCGACGGCGGCGCGTCGTCCGTGCGCGTCACGGACTCCGGCGGGCTCGTCGCCGCCGCGCGTCGGGTGTCGACGACGATCTTGTCGGGCACGAGCGCGTCGATCGGCTTGGGCCCGAGGCGGATGATCTCCCCCGGCTGAAACGCGATCGCCGGGCGCGGCGGCGCCGTGACGCGGGCGCGTGAGTCCGGGCTGAAGCCGAGCAGCAAGGCGGCGGTCACCGAGACCGCGAGCGTCCCCGCGACGCCGCCCGCGAACGCGACCCGGTTCCCCGCGACACGCCGTCGCCTCGCTGAATTCGCCGCGCGCATCCGTAGGCTTCGACGCGCCCGACGCGGAGAGCTTCACAGCGCGCGGCGCCTCTTCAAACCTGCCCACAACGACATGTCGGTTCACGCCCGCGCGCGAAGGAGATCCGCGTACTACTCGTCGTCCGAGAGCAATTCGGGCCAGAAGCCGCCGATCCACTTCGTCCACGCGTCCGCGCGCGCGGCGGACGGGCGCGCCCACGCCGGGTGCTCCGTGAAGCCCCGCGCCCGCGCCTGTCGCACCAGCTGCCCGTGCAGCGCCTCGACGTGCGGCGACTGCCACACCCGCGGCTCGATGCTCGCGTCGCCGAGGAAGCGACCCGCCCAGTCCCACTGCCCGCGACGCGCGGCGACCAGCGCGAGCGTCATCGCGCGCGCCCCGGCGGCGCTCCCGTGGCACGTGCGCGTGTGCGCGTCGCTGTCGCCCCCGGCGAGGTAGCGCACGACGGGCGCGAGCCGCTCGGCCTCATCGTCATGACCAGAGAGACAGGCGACTCGCAGCAGGCACGAGGCGACCGCGTACAGCGGCTCCGGCTCGTAGGCGCCGGTCTTGAACACGTCGAACCACCACGCCACGTGGTCCCACGCGGCCTCGAGCTCGCCGCGCGCGAGCGCCTGGTCCGCGCGGACGCAGGCGACGAACAGCGCGAGCTGGGTCTCGCTCAGCGGGTGGATGTCGTCGCCGCCCGCGCCGCGGATCCCGGAGGTCGGGCAGTGTCGGAACTCCGCGAGCCACGGGCGGCTCGGCGGCGGCTCCAGCTCGGCGAGCGTCCGCACGCGCGCGCGCCACAGCCACCGCTGCCAGCCCGCGATCCCGAGGCCGTAGCTCAGCAGCACGCCCAGCGCGATCGGCCACGACCCGTACGCGCCGCCGAGCACGGCCGCGATCACGAGCAGCGGGCCCATGACGGCGCGCAGCCGCGTCGCGCCGCGCCAGCGCTGGATCGCCTCGGTGACCTGCGGCTGCGCGACCGCGTCGATCAGCTCGACCGGGGCGACGAGCGCGAGCGCGCGGCTCGACTCGGAGGGCGCGAGCTCGGCGGGCGCCGCCCGGTAGACATCGCCGAGCTCCTCGCGCTGCGCCCGGTAGCGCGTGAACACGCGCTCGAGCAGCGCGCGCTCGGCTGGGCTCGCCCGCGCCAGCGCCTCGTCGAGCTCGCCCTGGAGCGCGGGCGTCGTCTGGACGACGTAGGCGAGCGCGAGCAGCCCGATCGCGGGGAGGCGCGTCATCAGCTCGGTGCGCCGCGTCGCCTCCCACGCGACCCGCCGCGCGCCCGGCTCGGCCGCGGTCGCCTCGAGCACGCGCAGCGCGGCCACCAGCGCCTGAAACTCCTCGAGCGCGTCCTCGCTCGCGCCCTCGCGCTGATGGGCGTCGAGCCGGAACGCCGACGAGTGCGCGACCCTCACGAAGCGGTCGGGGCTGATCCACGCGAGCAGGCTGCGGACGAGCTCGCCGAGCAGGCCGCGCCCGAGCGCCCTTCGCTGGCGCTCCAGCCCCGGGTTGTAGCGGCTCGTGCGGCTCAGCTCGATGGCCTCGGCGAGCTCGCCGCGCGTCAACGCGTCGAGCGCGAGCCGCCCGCGCGCCTCGGTCGCGACGTCGTCGGCCGGCGCGGCGACCAGCTCCCGCATGGCCGATAAGCCAGATTCCCGGTCCCGCGCGAGCGCGAGCTGGGCGGCCCGCAGGCGCACGCGCGCGCCCGGGCGCCACTGCTGACGTCGCGCGCTGTAGGCGGCCGACGTCGCCACGCAGCCGAGCACGAACAGCGCCGACGCGATGGTCGGGATGCCCATGATCAAGAACAGCCACGGCGCGAGCGTCCCCGAGAACATCAGCACCACGAGGTGCTGCATGAGGTCGAGCGAGCGCGGGTTGTCGTGAAACCGGAGCGACGGGGAGACGGCGCGGGGCATCCGCGCGAGCGCGCGCACCGGCGACTCCACGTCGTGCTCACTCGCCGTCACGCGGCGATGATAATAGATCCTGGGCGCGCCCTGCGGGCGCGTCGACGCTCAGGGCGCGGCGCAGCTCGTGGTCGAGAACGCGCCGTACACGAACATCTCGTCGAGGGGGGTCGTGAACCGCACCGAGACCGCGCCGTCAACGACGCCGTCGCCATCGATCGCGCAGATGAAGAGCTGCCCGCCGCCCGCGTGGAGCGTGTCATCGTCGCTCTCGATCCACCCGACCTGCAATTCGGGTCCCCCCTCGTCGAGCGAGTCGTACGCGCCCGGAGCTGGCTGCCCGCCCGGGAAGGTGAACCGCAGCTCCCAACCGACCCCCGGCGCGTCCGCGCAGCTGCTCTGCCGCGACGTGATCACGATGACGTAGTCAGGCCCCGACTCGTCGACATACGCGAGGTGACTCCCGGGGAGCTCCGCGCCCTCGCACTCAACGCTGATCACGCCGGTCCCGTCGCTCGTCGTGCCGCCGGTCGTCGAGTCCTCAGCGCCGTCGGAGCTCGCGCCTTCGCGCTCCGGGCCACAGGCCAAGACGAGCGCGAGACCTGTTGCGAGGAGCCGAGCACGCACGCTGCGACTCTATGAAATTCAGCGGCCCATCACCCCGCGCAAATTGCGCAAATCCGATATTCCGCCGCCCAAAACCGCGGACAACCCGCGGAACGCCGATTTGCGCGCGAAATTACCTTGCCAAGCTGCCTACCGAGTGGTAGACAGCTATAAAGCGCACGGTAGACATTTGCCTCCCAGCAAGTCCACAGCCGCGAGCGACGTCCCGACTCGCATCCTCGAAGAGGCCACGCGCCTGTTCGCCGCGCGCGGCTTCGACGGGACGTCGCTCTCCGAGATCGCCGGCGCGGTCGGTATCCGCAAGCCCTCGCTGCTCTACCACTTCCCGTCCAAGGACGCGCTGCGACGCAGCGTGCTCGAGCACATGCTCTCGCACTGGAACGAGCTGGTGCCGCGCCTGCTCAAGGCGGCGACCTCGGGCGAGGATCAGTACGACGCGCTGCTGCGCGAGACGGTCGGCTTCTTCACCGCCGACCCCGACCGCGCGCGCCTGCTCGTGCGCGAGGCGCTCGACCGCCCCGACGAGATCGGCGCGCTCGTGCAGCGGCACGTGCGCCCGTGGGCCGACGTCGTCTGCCAGCACATCCGCAAGGGCCAGGCCCAGGGGCGCGTGCACCCGAACGTCGACCCCGAGGCCTACGTCGGCCAGATGATCAACCTGATCATCAGCAGCGTCGCCACCTACAAGTGCATCGGCGACGTCGCGCCCCGCGGCGTCAGCCCCGACGAGATGCGGCGCCGACACATCCTCGAGCTGTGTCGCGTCGCCAAGTCCAGCCTGTTCATAAGCCCAGCCAGCGCGACCGCGCAAGGGCGAGAGAACGGGCGAGAGAACGGGCGAGAGAACGGGCGAGAGAACGGGCGAGAGAACGGACGAGCCGCTCGCTGAGGCGAGCCCACGGAGAACATCGATGGCCAACTACTTCACCGACAACGAGGACCTTCAGTACTACTTCGAGAAGGGCATCGACTGGGAGCCGATCGTCCGCTTCACCGAGTACGACTACCGCACCCAGGACGGCTACAAGAACGCGCGCGAGGCCGTCGACTTCTACCGCGACGCGTCGACCATGGTCGGCAAGTTCGTCGCCGACGAGATCGCGCCGAAGGCCGCCGAGATCGACGAGGTCGGCGTGCACCTCGAGGACGGCGAGGCCGTCGAGCCCGCGGCGATGACCGCGATCTTCGAGCAGATCAAGGGCCTCGACCTCCACTGGATGACGCTCCCGCGCGAGCTCGGCGGCATGAACAGCCCGCTGATGCTCTACTTCATCAACACCGAGCTGTTCGGCCGCGCCGACGTCTCGGTCATGGCGCACCACGGCTTCCACGGCGGCATGGCCATGGCGATGCTCGCGTTCTCGCTGCGCGAGGGCACCACCGAGTGGGACCCCGAGACCTTCGAGATCACGCGCACGCGCTTCCAGGAGTACATCGAGGAGATCGGGCGCGGCGACGCCTGGGGCTGCATGGACATCACCGAGCCCGACGCCGGCAGCGACATGGCGCGCCTGCGCGCCGTGGGCGAGCAGGACGAGGACGGCAACTGGTTCGTCAGCGGCCAGAAGATCTTCATCACCTCGGGTCACGGCAAGTACCACTTCGTGATCGCGCGGACCGAGAAGGCCGAGGACCCCGAAGACCCCTTCGCGGGCCTGGGCGGGCTCTCCTTCTTCCTCGTGCCCGCCTACGAGGACAACGACGACGGCACGCGCACGCGCCTGGCGACGCTCGACCGCGTCGAGGAGAAGCTCGGGCACCACGGCTCGGTGACCGCGTCGCTGACCTTCGAGCGCGCGCCGGCGTTCCTGATCGGCAAGCGCGGCGAGGGCTTCCGCCACATGCTGACGCTGATGAACGGCGCGCGCCTCGGCGTCGGCTTCGAGTCGCTCGGGCTGTGCGAGTGCGCCTACCGCATGGCCAAGGCCTACGCGGCCGAGCGCCCGTCGATGGGCAAGACCATCGACCGCCACGAGATGATCGCCGACTACCTCGAGGAGATGCGCACCGACATCCAGGCGATCCGCGCGCTCTGCATGCACGGCGCCTGGCACGAGGAGCTGGCCCAGAAGATCGAGCTGATGCTGACGATCGCGCAGCCCGAGGACGAGCTCGAGGCCAAGAAGCTGCACCGCGCGCTCAAGACCCACAAGCGCAAGGCCCGGCGCGCGACGCCGCTGCTCAAGTACTTCGCGTCCGAGAAGGCCGTCGAGATGGCCCGCCGCAACATCCAGATCCACGGCGGCAACGGCTACATGAAGGAGTACGGCGCCGAGAAGCTGCTGCGCGACGCGCTGGTCATGCCGATCTACGAGGGCACCAGCCAGATCCAGGCGCTCATGGCGATGAAGGACACGCTCGGCGGGATCATGAAGAACCCGCAGGGCTTCGTGCGCCGGACCGCGCAGGCCCGCTGGCGCGCGCTCTCGGCCCGCGACCCGCTCGAGCGCCGCGTCGCCAAGATCCAGCAGCTCTCGCTGAGCACCCAGCAGCACCTGATCGCCAAGACCGCCGCCGACAAGCTCCGCTCCGTCCAGAGCAAGCCGCTGGCCGAGTGGTCGCAGGCCTTCCTCAAGGACTGGAACCCCAAGCGCGACTTCGCCTACGCGATGCTGCACGCCGAGCGCCTCTGCAAGCTGCTGACCGACGAGCTGGTCTGCGAGCTGCTGCTGGAGCAGGCGCAGAAGCACCCCGAGCGCCGCGACGTGCTCGAGCGCTACCTGGAGCGCGCCGAGCCGCGCGTCCGCTACCTCCACGACGAGATCACCACGACCGGCCAGCGGCTGCTCCGCGCGCTCGCGGGCGTGAACCGTCAGGACGAGCAGGCCGCGAGCTGAGCTCGCGTCGCGACCCCGCGCGCTCCGCTAACTGAGTACCTGAGCAAAGAGACACCATGGCGCTCCCGACCAAGCACATCATCCACCAGGGCCCCGTGCTCGCCTCGCTCGGCGGCACCGTCCTGTCCGCGCTCCGCCAGAAGCTCTCGGGCGAGACCCCGAGCACGCCGGTCACGCCCGGGCCCGAGATCACCACGACGATCCCGCCGCGCCCGGCGAGCCTCGTCCGCGACTACGTCCGCCACGTCGGCGGCGACCCGTCGTCGTACCGCAAGACGATCCCCGCGCACCTGTTCCCGCAGTGGGGCTTCCCGCTCGCGGCCCAGACGCTCGCGGGGCTCCCCTACCCGCTCGCGCGCGTGCTCAACGGCGGCTGCCGCATGGAGCTCAACGCGCCGCTGCCCGCCGGCGTGCCGCTGCGGGTCCGCGCGCGGCTCGAGGACATCGACGACAACGGCCGCCGCGCGGTGCTCAAGCAGCGCGTGATCACGGGCACCGACGAGTGCCCCGACGCGCTCGTCTCGTACCTCTACGCGATCGTCCCGCTCGGCGGGGGCAAGGGCGCGAAGAAGTCAGAGACGAAGTCGGCGCCGAAGGTGAAGAAAGAGCCCAAGCGCGTGCCCGCGGGCGCCCGCGAGCTCGCGTACTGGCGCATCCCCGGCGACGCCGGGCTCGCCTTCGCGATGCTCACCGGCGACTTCAACCCGGTCCACTGGATCCGCCCCTACGCGCGCATGTTCGGCTTCCGCAGCACCATCCTGCACGGCTTCTCGACCATGGCGCGCGCCGTCGAGGGCCTGCAGCGCACCGCGTTCGCCGGCTCGACGCGCGAGCTCGCGACCTTCGACGTGCAGTTCACCAAGCCGCTGATCCTCCCCGCCAAGGTCGGGCTGTACCAGGACGGCGACACCGTCTACGTCGGCGACGCGCCGGGCGCGTCCGCCTACCTCGTCGGCACCTTCACGCGCGCCTCTTGACCACGAGCCGGCGCGCCCACGACATTCTCCAAAAGACATATCGCCATGAACGACTTCCTGCTCGAACTCGGTCAGAACCCCACCGCCCGCAAGGTCATCAAGGGCCTCGGGCTCCCGCTCCCCATGCCGCAGCAGCTCCGGCGCGCGCGCGGCCCGTGGCCGGCGCGCCCGCTGCAAGACCTCGACGTGATCGTCGGGGCCGCGGGCGCGGGCCCGCTGCTCCCGGTCATCGCCACGACGCTGACGACCGCGGGCGCCAACCCGCTCGTCGCGTCCGGCGACGCCGCGCTCGCGGTCTTCGCCGAGAGCGGTGAGGCCTACGGTCGACCCGCGCGGCCGATCGACCTCGAGGCGCTCGCGGTCGACACGAGCAGCGAGCACAAGCCGGGCAAGGGCAAGGGCGGCGGCAAGGGCGACCGCGGCCCGCGCCCGCACGCGCTCGTGTTCGACGCCAGCGACCTGCAGGGCCCCGAGGACCTGCGCGCGCTCTACGACTTCTTTCACCCGGTGATCCGCCAGGTCACCCGCTGCGGTCGCGTCGTCGTGCTCGGCCGCCCGCCGCTGCCCGGCGCCGCGCCCGAGGTCGCGGCCGCGCGCGCGGCCCTCGACGGCTTCGTGCGCAGCGTCGCCAAGGAGATCGGCAAGCACGGCTCGACCGCGCAGCTGCTCTACGTCGAGGAGGGCGCCGAGGCGCGCGCCGCCGGCGTGCTGCGCTTCGTGCTGAGCGTGCACTCGGCCTTCCTCACGGGCCAGCCGCTGCACATCACGACGCGCGCGGCGGCGCTGCCCCCCGCCGCCGCGCCCAGCTCGGCCGGCGCGCCCGCGTGGGTCCGCGCGCTCGAGGGCAAGGTCGTCCTGCTGACCGGGGCCGCGCGCGGCATCGGGGCCGCGACCGCCAAGCTGCTCGCCGACGAGGGCGCGCACGTGGTCTGCCTCGATCGCCCGCAGGACGACGCGCTCGTCAGCCGCGTCGCCCGCGACATCGGCGGCTCGGTGCTGCTCGCCGACGTCAGCGACCCCGCGTCGCCCGAGCGGATCGCCCGCGAGCTCAAGGAGGCGCACGGCGGCGTCGACGTCGTGATCCACAACGCCGGCGTCACCCGCGACAAGACGCTCGCGCGCATGTCCGGCGACAAGTGGGACCAGGCCGTCGACATCAACCTCGGCGCGGTCGCCCGCATCACTCGCGCCTTGCTCGAGGGTCAGGTCCTGCGCGACGGCGGGCGCGTGATCTGCCTGTCCTCGGTCGCCGGCATCGCCGGCAACATGGGCCAGACCAACTACGCGGCCTCCAAGGCGGGCGTCGTCGGCTACGTGCGCAGCCTCGCCGTGCAGCTCGCGGCCCGCGGGATCACGGTCAACGCGGTCGCGCCCGGCTTCATCGAGACGCGCCTCACCGCCGCGATCCCCGTGATGATCCGCGAGGCCGGGCGGCGCCTGAGCGCGCTCGGCCAGGGCGGGCTCCCCCGCGACATCGGCGACGTCCTCACCTTCCTCGCGACCCCGCAGGCCCAGGGCCTGACGGGCAGCGTCATCCGCGTGTGCGGCGGCGCGCTGATCGGCGCGTGAGCGCGCCGTCGTCGCCCCAGCCGCAGCCCCGGCCGCAGCCACGCAGACCCCAACAAGCAGCAGAGACCATGACCACCAGCCAGCCCTCCATCCGCCCCGGCCGCCGCGCCGTCATCGTCGGCGGCGTCCGGACCCCGTTCGTCAAGGCGTTCAAAGAGTTCCTGAAGATGGACACCATCGCGCTGGGCGACGCGGCCGTGAGCGCGCTGCTCAGCCGCACCGACCTCCCGCGCCGCGAGCTCGACAGCATCGTCTGGGGCGGCGTCATCCTCCCGGGCCTGTCGCCCAACGTCGCCCGCGAGATCGCGCTCGACCTGCGGCTGCCGGCCTCCGTCGAGGGCTTCACGGTCACGCGCGCCTGCGCCTCGGGCCTGCAGGCGATCACCTGCGCGGCGGCGGCGATCGAGCGCGGCGACGCGGACGTCGTGATCGCGGGCGGCTCCGACTCCACCAGCAACGCCGAGATCAAGCTGCCGCAGAAGGTCGTGCACGCGCTCGCGCCGCTCGCGTTCGGCAAGGCGACGCCGGGCGACATGCTCGGCGTGCTCGCGCAGCTCATGCCGCTGAGCCAGATCCTCCCGAAGATGCCGAAGATCGCCGAGCGCACCACGGGGCAGGTCATGGGCGAGGCCGCCGAGGAGATGGCGACGCGCAACAACGTCTCGCGCGAGGAGCAGGACGAGTTCGCGGCGCGCTCGCATCACCGCGCGGCCGCGGGCATCGCCTCCGGGCGGCTGCGCGACGAGGTCGCGCCGGTGCAGACGCCGAAGGGCAAGTGGGTCCACGGCGACACCATCGTCCGCGCCGACACCAGCGTCGCCGCGCTCGGCAAGCTGCGGCCCGTGTTCGCAAAGAACGGCACGCTCACCGCAGGGAACTCGAGCGCGCTGACCGACGGCGCCGCCGCGGTGCTGCTCATGAGCGAGGAGAAAGCCAAGGCGCTCGGCTACACCGGCCTCGCGTACTTCAAGAGCTGGTCCTACGTCGGCGTCGACCCGGCCGATCAGCTGCTGATGGGCCCCGCGCTCGCCATGCCCAAGGCGCTCGACCGCGCCGGGCTCACGCTCGCCGATATCGACGTCATCGACATGCACGAGGCGTTCGCCGCCCAGGTGCTCAGCGTGCTCAAGATGCTCGCCAGCGACGCGTTCGCGCGCGCGCGGCTCGGACGCGACAAGGCCGTGGGCGAGGTCGACCAAGGCAAGCTCAACCTCTACGGCGGCTCCGTCGCGCTCGGTCACCCGTTCGGGGCCACCGGCGCGCGCATGGTCACCACCGTCGCCAACGAGCTGCACAAGACCGGCAAGCAGCACGCGCTGCTGGGGATCTGCGCCGCCGGTGGGCTCGGCGCCGGCGCGGTGCTCGAGCGCTGCGAGAGCTAGTGACGCCGCGCGCTCGCGCGCCACGCATCGAGCGGGCCGCCGGTTCACGCCGGGGGCCCGCGCCCGTTTCGAACGCCGACGTCGATCGAGGATCACCGCGAAGACCCGACGCCCCGACGCCCCGACGCCGCGTGAGCCCTTCTGCCAGCGTGGAGCATGGACGCGCCATCGCGCGCCACCGGACCGCCGGCCGTCGTCGGCCTATGACATTACTGTCACACTCGAGCGCCGCGCAGGCCGACGCGACGAAACGCCGATTCGCGCCTCGACTGTCAATTTCGTTGTACCACCCAGCGAGGGCGACCTATGCTCGACCTTCAAGGGGGTTTCTAACAGATGCACACGTCCAATCAATTCAGGCTGATCGCCTCAGCGCTCATGGCGCTCGCGCTCACCGGGCTCTCCGCCTGCGGTGACAACGAGGGGACCTCGGAGACCAACTCCGGGGAGACCGACTCCGAGAGCGCGAGCGACTCCAACGCCACCGATCCGTCCGCCGGCTCCAACAGCGAGTCCGAGGGGCAGACCGAGACGGATCCGAGTATGGGTGAGACCGAGGGTCAGACGACAACCGGTGACGGCGACGGCGACGGCGACGGCGACGGCGACGGCGACGGCGACGGCGACGGCGACGGCGACGGCGACGGCGACGGCGACGGCGACGGCGACGGTGACGGTGATGGCGACGGCGACGGCGACGGTGACGGTGACGGTGACGGCGACGGCGACGCGGACGACTGCCAGGCGCCGGCCGAGTACGTCACCTGCGACGGCCTGGGCGAGAACCCGACGCCGTTCCAGGCCATCGGCCTCGGCTGCCCGGGCGACGCGACCAACTCGATCCCGATCGCCAACGCGAACATGGCCTCGCCCGACCAGAACGCCTGGGGTATCGGCACGCAGTTCGGTAACGCGAACTGGGTCCCGGGCCAGGTCATGTACGAGGACGCGCCCGCGAACCACGGCGACCAGCTGCTCGTCCTCGACACCTGGCGCGTGCCGCCGCCGAACGGTCAGGGCCACATCCTCTACAACTTCGAGGCCCACCAGAACGAGGACAACGGCAACAACGGCAACCCGGACACGCCGGACTCGCTGCCGCCGCCGCTGACGCACCTGCGGGGCAGCAACAACGGCATGGGCGGCGACCCGTTCAACAACTGCGACGGCATCAACGACTGCTCCGACAGCCTCTACGACCAGTGGGTCAACCAGGGCTGGGATGACCCGAACGACAAGCTGCTGATGCAGTTCGAGCTCACGGTGCCCGAGGGCACCCACGGCTACGTCTTCGACTTCGCCTACTTCACGGGCGAGTGGCCGGTCTACGTCGACTCGTCGTTCAACGACCTGTTCGTCGCCTGGTCGACGAGCGAGACCTTCACGGGCAACCTCGCGTTCGTCAACGACGCGCCGCTGACGGTCACCTCGCTGCACTACGCCAACGCGTTCGCGCACACCAACAACGACCCGGCGCTCAACGGCACCGGCTTCGAGAACCACGCCGGCACCGGCTGGTTCCTCGCCAAGGGCTCGGCCGCGCCCAACGAGACGTTCCAGATCAGCTACTTCATCGCCGACATGGGCGACGCGTGGCTGGCGACCGCGGTCCTGCTCGACAACTTCCGCTGGGACTGCGCCGGCTGCGTGCCGAGCGAGGTCGACGACTGCGGCATCATCATCGAGTAACGCGCGACGCGTCGCGCTCCCGCGCCGCCCGGCCCCGGCCGGGCGGCGTCGTTCGTCGTCGTCGACCGCGGGCGGCTAGGCGCGCGCGCGCATCAGCCGGTGCGAGACGAGCCACTCGCGCCCGTCGGCGTAGGCGAACAGCTCGGCGCAGGCCATCATGAACACGCGCCAGCGCTGGCGCCAGCGCGGCGCGTCGTCGCCGTAGGCGCAGCGCAGCGCAGCGTCGATCGCCGGCGCGCGCGCGCGGTCGTCGAGGTTGCGCAGCCAGGCCTCGAGCGTGCGGGCGTAGTGCGTGCCGTCGACCGTCCAGCGCGAGACCGTCTCCAGCGGCGACGGCACGCGCGCGAGCAGGTCCTCCGACGGCATCATCCCGCCCGTGAAGAAGTGCCGCGCCATCCAGTCGGCGGGGCCGCGGTCCTCGTACGGGTAGGCGTAGCGGCGATGCGCGAACACGTGCGTGAACAGGCGCCCGCCCGGGGTCAACCACCCGGCGACGCGCGAGAGCAGCGCCGCCCAGTTGCGCGTGTGCTCGAGCATCTCCACCGAGACCACGCGATCGACGGGGCGCCCCTCAGACCATGTCTCTTCAAGCAGATTAAAATCGTTGACGTCGCGGGTGAGGACCGCGAGGTTCTCGAGCCCGCGCTGGGCCGCGCGCGCGCGGATGAAGCGACCCTGCGCGCGCGAGTTGGAGACCGCGAGCACGCGCGCGCCGGGGTAGCGCGCGGCCATCCACAGCGACAGCGAGCCCCAGCCGCAGCCGAGCTCGAGCACGCGCTGGCCGTCCGCGAGCTCGGCGCGCGCGCAGGTCCGCTCGAGCATCGCCTCCTCGGCCTCCTCGAGCGTCGGCGGGGCGCCCGGCGCGAAGTAGGCGCAGGAGTACTTCAGCCGCGGGCCGAGCACCTCCTGGAAGAACGCCGGCGGCAGCTCGTAGTGCTGCTCGTTCGAACGCGCCGGCAGAATCGCGATCGGCGCGCGGCGCATGTCGGCGATCCAGCGCCCCATCTCGCGGTCAAAGGACGGGCTCCCCGCCGGGCCGAAGCGCGCGCGCTGCTCGGCGAGCACGCTGCGGAGCAGGTGACGGATCCCGAGCCGGATCAGCGCGTCGGGGAGCAGCCCGCGGTCGACGAGGGAGAGCAGCGCGCGCACCTGAATTTCGTATCACGCGCCCTGAGCCGTCGCCAGGCGCGCGCCTGAGCCCCAGGCGGCGTACGTACCGTCGTCGCGACGACGTGAGTCCGCCACGACGACGACATAGCGACCCGCAGAGGCGCGCGGCTCGAGGCGCGCGCCGCCTACCCGACCGTCGCGACCGCCAGCGCGACGACGTCGAGGATCGCGAGGCGGGAGCGTCGACAGACCCGCGTCGCCCTCGCGTAACCCCGGCGTCACGACGCGCGCGCCCCCGCGGGGGCGGGCGCCCCCACGCGCGCGGGCTGCCCAGACGCGCGCGTGGGCGCCGACCCGCTCGCCCAGGACGCGTGAGCGTACGCGCCGGCGTGGCGACGAGCGACGCGCGCGCGCGTGCTACAAGGCGACGATGATCACCTCCGCGTCCTTCGCCGCCCGTCACGCGCTCGTGTTCCTCGACGCCTTCGCGCTGACTCGCGTCGAGCTCCCGAAGAAGGTCAAGAACGTGCGCAACTACTCCTCCGCCGCGTCCGGGCACCTGCAGCAGCTCGCGGACGCGGTCGTGGTCGCCAACGCAGAGGTCTCGGCTGGCAGCCGCCTGTGCAGCGTGCCCGCGCTGTCGTCCACGGCGCTCCGCTACATCTCGAGCGACGGCTACGCGTTCACGGCCGACGGCGAGGCGGCCTATCGCTTCGACCTCGCGCGCGCGAGCGACGGCGGCAGCGTGCTGTTCGCCTATCGCTTCCCGATCGAAGAGCTCAACGAGCGCAACATCGTGCAGCGCAAGCGCTTCCAGCTCGGCGAGCCGCTCCCCTGCCCTGCCTCGCTCGCGCCCGTCGAGCTCGCCGGCTCGCGCCCGCTGTACACCCGCTTCCAGCACCTGTGGCCCGACGGGCGCTTCGTGGCCGCGGGCGACGGCGGGCTGTACTGCGGACAGGTCGCGGGCGAGCGCGTGACGCTGCGCTGGCATCGCCCGATCCGCCACGGCCTCGACCCGCTGCGCCTCGAGCTGCGCGCGGAGGGGGACGACGTGTGGATCATGGGCGAGGTGCTCGGCGGCGGCGTGGCCACGCTCGCGCGCGTCGACCCCGAGGGCGAGGTCACGCGCTGGCGCTTCGACGCGCTCGAGGCGCCCGGCTACCACGACGGCTGGGTCGGGCTGCGCACCCGCAAGAACCGCTTCGTCCGCTTTCGCCTCGACCAGCCGGACGCGCGCGAGCGCTTCGACGTCGCCGAGGAGCTCCTCGAGCTCGAGGGCGGCGCGGAGCTCGACGATCTGCGCAAGGACGCGCAGCCGTCCCCGCGCGTCGCGGCCGACGAGCGCGGCCGCGTCATGATGCTCTCGGACCAGCTGCTGTACCTGCCCTGGCACGGCGAGCACCTCCTCAACCCGACCGCGAGCGGCGCCAAGGACCAGGTGATCCCGCGCAAGCTCCCAGAGGCCGAGCGCGAGCTCCGCAGCTTCTACGCGCGCCTGGTCGCCCGCCTCCGCGCCCTGGCCTATGAGGCAGGCGGGAGCGCCCAGCCGGCGCGCGTGTGGCTCAAGCAGGGCCGCGTGACGCTGCGCGTCAGCTCGGGCGCCTACGACGACGACTTCGCGGCCGCGTGCTTCGCCGGCGTCATGCGCAACAGCCAGGCGCACCACGACGTCGCGCGCTTCGGGCAGACGGGCGGCTACTACGCCGGCCCGGTGTGCGAGTGGACGCACCCCGCCACGGTCGAGGACGTCACGCGCGGGCTGGGGCTGCTCGCCCGCCACGGGCAGTCGGCGATCGACCTGCTGATCCCGATCGGCGAGGAGCTGAAGAACGGGCGCGCGCCCGCGGAGCTGTTCACCGACCGTGCGCGCCCGCTGGTCGCCGAGGCGATCCTCGCGGCCGCGCTGGGCGAGCCGCAGCGCGACCCCCCGATCTCGCGCGCGGCCGACGTCGCGCCGCGCCTCGAGGGCCGCGACCTCGCGTTCTCGCCCTACGGCTTCGGCTACGACGACCCGCTCGCCGAGATCCTCAGCGCGCTGCTGGCGTAGCGCGACCGCGCCCGTGAAAGATTCGAAGCGCCCCCGCGTAACGGGGGGCGTCACGCGATCGCGCCGCGCCGCCCTCACGCTCGCCCTGGCGTGCGTCACGGCGTGCGCGTTCTCGCCGGAGGAGCGCGACCGCTGGCGCCGCGAGCTCGAGCCGCGCGTCCTCCCAGCCGCGATGGGCGAAGGCGCCGAGTGGTTCGTGAAGAACGCGAACCACGGCGAGGTTAACGCCTGACGCTGGCCAGCGCCGCCAGGGCGCGACCTCGTGTACGTCTACCAGCGGCACCCGAGTTGCGATCGCCGCTTGCGACCTACGTGGGTGATGCTTCAGGACGAGCGCCGCGCCGCCGACTGGCGACCGGACGCCCGCGGGATCAAGCCGCAAACGCCAGGTCGTGGGCGCGCCCCGCCACGCGCTCCCCGACAAGCTCACCTACGAGCGCACCTACGAGCGCACCCACGACGAGCGCGCGCGCTGAGCCGCGCCGCCTACGGCCGCTGGCCCGCGATCAGCGTGCGCGCCGGCGAGGGCACGTGCACGCCCATCGCCCGCTTCCCGGGCGGCGCGGCGAGGTTGAACGCGAAGCGGTAGGCCAGCGAGAGCTCGATCATGAAGCTGTCCGCGCGCTCCACCGGCGGGATCCGCTTGTCGCCGATGAGGTCGTGAAAGCCGTTCTGGATGCCCTCGCGCACGTCGTCGGAGTCGTAGCCGAGGCCGAGGCCGAACGCGAGCTCGCTGCCGCCGTCCTTGTGCGGGATCAGGAACGCGAAGTTGAAGCGCCCGTAGATCAGGCCCTGCGAGTAGTTGGCCCAGGGCTGCCCGCCCATGTCGACGTAGCGCGGGTCGGTGGGGTGCGTCGTGTCGTGGTCGACGAGCCCGGTCCGCAGGCTCAGGCCGCCGGCGATCGAGTACAGGTAGATGCCCTTGACGCGGTGGTAGGCCAGCTCCAGGTCGGCGGTGCGGAACGAGTCGCCGCCGTCCCCGAACATCAGCGCCCCCGGCAGCCACACGTCGTTGCGCGCGGTCAGCCGCAGGGTGTTCTTGCGCCCGTCGTCGCCGCCGAACTGGGACTGGATGAACACGTGCCCGACGCGCTGATCCATGACCGAGAGGTCGTCGATCCCGTGCGCCGGCTCGCTCCGCAGCTCCTTCCACGAGCGGTTGTAGTAGACGTGCACGCCGCCGCCGATCGAGAAGGCGCGGTGGCCGATGAGCCCGAGCGCGGCGAGGTCGATCTGCAGGCCCTGGTACGGCCAGCCCCACTGCTGCGCGTGGGCGCCGAACACCGAGGCCGTCACGAAGCCGACCTGAAAGCCAGGCGCGCGCGCGCTCGGGATCTCGTAGAGCCCGTCGAGCGCGACGGTGAAGCTCGCGGCCGAGGTGTGCGAGCCCGCGACCACGTCGACACCTGGCGTGAGCGTCAGGTACTGCAGCTGCTCGGCGTCCTCGTCGGCTGTCGCGCCCTCGCCCTCGACATCGCCCTCGACCTCGACCTCGTCGGCGCTCGCCGGCGCGGGCGCGGCGCGCTCCAGCGTCGAGCTCGGGACGGCGGAGACGACGGGCACCTCGTCGGCGCGGGCGACCGAGACGCCCTGGAGCGCGCCGAGGAGCGCGAGGAGCCCGACGCGCGCCGGCGTCGCGACGCGAGCGAGAACTGGAGCGAGCGTGGACACGCGGTTAAGCGTTATCACGGTCCGAGGCGCGACGCGCGTGTTTCGGCCCGCAAGCATCGCGCGCGCGGCCGATGACGCGCGCCCCCATCAACATGTCCTAAAGAACATCATTATCGGACGTCGGCCCCGGCGCCGGTCCGGGCGCGCCGGCGATCTGTCTGCAAGCGCGGGCCCGCGCCGACGCGGCTCCTCACGCGCCCGGCAGCGCCGCGAGCACGCGGGCGACGGTCGCGTCGAGATCGTAGACGCTGCGATCGTGGGTGACCCCGAGGCGCACGAACACCAGCTCGCGCGACGGGATCACGACGACGGCCTGGCCCTGGTAGCCGCTCGCCTGGAAGGTGTCGGTCGGCAGGCTCGGGAACCGGCGATCCGCCGCGCCCTCGGGGACGCCGACGTTGGTCCACCACTGCGCGCCGTACTCTCCCTTCGGCGCGCTGGGCGTCGGCGTGCGGACGTACTCAACCCAGCCCTCGGGCAGCAGCCGGCGCCCCTCCCAGACGCCGTCTTGCAGGTGGAGGAGCCCGAACCGCGCCCAGTCGCGCGCGCTCGCGTACATAAACGACGAGCCGACGAAGGTCCCGCTCGCGTCGGGCTCGATCACCGCGGTGCGCATCCCCAGCGGGTCGAACAGCCGGCGCCTGGGGAACGACGCGTACGCGGGCCATCCCCCGTCGCGCTCGACCGCGCGGCGGACGATCCACGAGAGGATGTTCGTCGTCCCGCTCGAGTAGCTCCACACCGCGTCGGGCGCGTGCGCCAGCGGCTTCGCCATCGGCAGCGCCACGGTGTCGTGGCTCTCGAACAACATCGCGGTCGCGTCGGTCAGCGGCCCGTAGACCTCTTCGAACTCGAGCCCGCTGCTCATCCGCAGCAGCTGGTCGATCGTGATCGCCGCTCGCTCGTCGCCGCGCCACTGGGGCACGGGCGCGGGCGCGTGGACGTCGAGCGCGCCGTCCAGCGCCAGCATGCCGACGAAGGTCGCGGTCACGCTCTTCGTCATCGACCACCCGAGCAGCGGCGTCTCGGGCGTCACGCCCGGGGCGTAGCGCTCCGCGACGAGGACGCCGCGGTGCGCCACCACGACCGCGCGCGTCCACAGCGGCCGCGCGGGGTCGACGTCGTCGAAGGCGAAGTCGAGCGCGGCCGCGAGCGCGTCCTGGTCGATCTCCGGATCGAGCGCGCTCGGCGAGCCGTCGCCGCGGGGCCACGGCAGCTCCGACGCGAGCGGCCGCGGGGGCTGCTCGGGCGTCGCCGCGCGCAGCTCGTCCGGGGTCACGCCGACCGCGATCGTGCAGCCGAGCCCCTCGCGGTACACCGCGGTGCGCGGCGCGAGCCCGGCGAGGGTCGACGTCACCTCGCGCGCCTCGCGATCGACCTCGGCCGAGACGAACCACTGGGGCAGCAGCTCCTCTCGCTTCACGCGCTCCGGCTCGAGACCGCCGACGAACACGCCCGAGCACATCAGCTTGGAGACGAAGCCCGTCCCCGTCGGCGCGATCCAGATCGCCACGAAGCTGACGACGCCGGCGACCAGCAGCGAGAGCACGATCAGGACCCAGAACAGCGCGCGGCGCAGTCGTCGTCTCACCGGTCAACCCTACCGCGCTCGGCGGCCGCCGGGACCGCCCGCGTTCGCGGAGCGTCGACCGTCGCGCGCGCCCGCGGGCGACGAGCGATGATCATGGTTTAAGAGACAGCTCTTGACTCCCACGCTACGCTCACGCGGATGACCCGCGCCCGCCCCCTCTCGCTCGCCGCGCTCCTGCTCACCGGCTGCGGCGCGGATCCGTCGACGGCCGCGGGCGCGCTCGGTCCGTCGGTGCAGCCGACGTCCGCGCCCGCGCGCGCCGACGAGCCCAGCGCGGGTCGGTCCTCCGCCGCGCGCCCCGGCGGCGCCCTGACCCAGGCCGCCGGCCGCTTCGCCGCCGCGCGGCCCGGCGACGCCGCGCCGGCCCACGGCGCCGGTCGCTTCGCCGGCGAGTCAGGCGGCGCCGCGCCGGCCCACGGCGCCGGTCGCTTCGCCGGCGAGTCGGGCGACGCGCGCGCCACTCGAGCGCGCGACGCCAGCGGGCGCCAGTCGCTACGCCGCCGCGCGCCCGGCGACGACGCGCCGGCGAGCGGCGCTGGCCGCCGCTACTGCCGCGCGCGCCCCGGCGACGCCGCCCAGCCAAAAAGCCGCGACGCGCCCGGTCGATCCTGACGCCGCCGTGCCGGCCCACGGCGCCGGTCGCTCGTCGGCCGACGGACGCGACTAGCCGCGCTCGAGCGCGGCGACGAGCTGCGGCAGCGCCTCCTCGGCGCGCGCGCGCAGCCACAGGACGCGGCGGTGGGGAGGCGGGCGCCCGGGGTCCAGCGAGAACACGTCGCGCCCGCGCGCGAGCGCTGTCTCGAGGGTCATCTCGGTGATGCCGACCGCGAACGAGGTGCCGACGTAGACGATCGCCGCCGCGCGCTTGACCGCGCGCAGCGCCTCGTCGACGCGATAGTCGCGGTGCCCCGTGTAGTACTCGTCGAACCACAGGATGTGCGGACGCAGCAGCGCGCCGCACTCGTCGCAGCGCGGCACCGTGTAGTTCGAGGGGTCCGCCATGAACGCCTCGAGGTCGATCGACGACGCCGGCAGCAGGCCCCGCGGCGCGCCGAGCTCACAGTCGCGGCTGACGCAGCGGACCTTGTCGGCGCTGCCGTGGATCTTGATCAGCGCGCGCGAGCCCGCGTCCTCGTGCAGCGAGTCGATGTTCTGGGTGATCAGCGTGAAGTCGCCGCCGCGCGCCGCCTGCCAGCGCTCGAGCCGCGCGAGCGCCTCGTGGGCGGGGTTGGGGCGCGCCGCGGCGAGCCCGGCGAAGCGCTCGAGGTACCAGCGCCACTGCTCGACCGGGTGCTTGAGGAAGTACGCCAGCGTCCCGCGCTCGAGCACCTCGTTGGCCCAGACGGCGCCTGGATCCGCGCCGCGGAACGTCGGGATGCCGCTCGCGAGGCTGATCCCGGCGCCGCTGACCACGACGATCGCGCGCGCCGACTGCAGGCCGTCGATCAGGCGTTCGAGGGGCTCGGGCTCGCGCGTGTCCATGCGCTCGAGGCTAGCGCATCGCGCGACCGGATCACGCCCGCGACGCGCCGGTGATCTCACGGGCGCGGCGCGAGATCAGTAGCGGACCCCGAGCGCGCGATAAACATGCGCCAAGAGCCATGCTGGTCCGACGAGCAGGAACTCGAGGTCACGGAAGAACGACGGCTTCTTGCCCTCGATCGCGTGGCCGATGAACTGCCCGACCCAGGCGCCGACGAAGATCAGCAGGCTCGAGCCCCACAGCGGGAGCGCGTCGCAGCCCGCGAGCCCGCGCACGCCGAGCAGCAGCAGCCCCGACACGCCCGCCATCCCGAGCGCGATCGCCCACGACAGGCGCGCGTAGTAGGCGAGCGCGAGCCCGAGCGCGACGACCGACCAGTTCAGCCAGTCCGCCGCGAACGGCGAGGGCAGCGCGGCGAGCAGGCCGAGCACGCTCAGGGTGATGAGCGGCACGCAGACCCAGTGAATCGCCTTGTTCACCGGGTTGCGGTGGCTCTCGGAGTACTCGTCAAACAGATCGTCGGCGCTGCGCATGGCTCGCGGCCAGTATACGCGAGAGACGCGATAAAACAACGTTCGGATGCGGTTTCTCCCATCCGACTCCGCGTCGGTGGCGAATTCGCGCACAGTTTGCGGCGATCCCGCGCAGCGACGCCGGATCGCCGGCGGCGCCGAAACGAGACCGTGTTCGACCGATGTATGAACAACGAACGCACCCGCGACGCCCGCGAAAACATGTCTCTTTGTACATAATATGACGATCGCCGCGCCCGCGTATTGTCGTACGTTGTGCGGCGGCGCGTCCCACAGTCCACGCGGCAGCGGCTCCTCACGGGCGCCGCCCCGCTCGCGCTCGCGGTGGTCGCCGCGCTGCAGCTGACCGCCGCCCACGTCTACGGCCTGTCGCCGTGGAAGGGCGGCGGGTTCGGGATGTTCTCGACCGTCGACTCACCGAGCGCGCGCTTCGTCGTGCTCGCGCTCGTGACGGAGGACGGCGCCCGGCCCGTGCCGGTCCCGGACGCGGCGCGGCGCGAGGCCGCGGCCGCGCGCGCGCCCTGCCGACGCGCGCGCGCGCGCGAGCTCGCTGTCGCGCGCCACGCGCGCGCGCGCTCGAGGGCGACGCGCGCTGCGGGCTCGTCCGCGCTGAGGTCTGGCGCTACCGCCTCGTCGAGATGCCCCAAGCGCCACGTCTCGTCCCCGAGCGGCTGACGACCGCCGTCTCGGCGCTGCCGCCCGCCTCGGGCGAGACGCGGCGCGCGGCGTGTCGACCGTGACGCGGCCGCGCCCGCTGCGGGCGCTCACGCTCTTCGACCTCGCGCTGCTGCTGACGCTCGCGCTCGTGCTGCTGCACTCGCTCGCCGTCGAGTCGCGAGCGCTGGCGATCGCGATGATCGTCGCCGCGCTCCCGGCCGCGCTGCTGCCTCGCGTCCGCGAGCACGCGGTGACCTGGCTCGCGCTCACGGCGATCGTCGGCGTGAGCGTGGCGGCCGCGTGGCTGTGGGCCGACAACCACAAGTTCCTGCTCGTCTACTGGTGCCTCGCGCTCGCGTGCGGCTTCGCGAGCGCGCGACCCCGCCGCGTCATCGCTCGCGCCGCGCGCCTGCTCATCGGGCTGTGCTTCGCGTTCGCGGGCGCCTGGAAGCTGCTCACGCCCGACTACCTCGACGGGCGCGCGTTCCACTACCTGCTGCTCGAGGACGCCCGCTTCGCGCCGCTCGCCCGCTGGCTCGGCGCGGACGCGGAGCTGCGCGCGCACAACCTCTCGCTGCGCGACGCGATCCCCGAGGAGCTGGTCGAGGTGACGCTGCGCGACGCCCCCGCGCTGCACGCCACCGCGCTCGCGCTCACTTGGTGGACCGTGCTGATCGAGCTCGCGATCGCGGCGCTGTTCCTGCGCGCGGCGTGGACCGAGCGCCCGCGCGGCCCCGGTCGCGCGCCCCCGGCGAGGGACCTCGCGCTGCTGCTCTTCATCGCCACGACCTACACGCTCGCGCCGGTCCCTGGCTTCGCCTGGCTGCTGATCGCCATGGGCCTGACGCAGACGCCCCCGGGTCGCGCGGGTCACCCGGCCCGCGTCGCCTACGTCGCCGCGCTGCTGCTCACGCAGGTCTACTTCGCGATCTACGAGCTCACGGGCTGAGCGCCGCGGGCGTTTTACAAACCTGTCTCAAACAGCAGGTTTCAGCCGCCTAGCCGCGCGCCGCGGCCTCGACGTCGCTGCCGCGCACGTCGGCGCCGTCGAGCTTCACGGCCTGCAGGCGCGCGCCTTCGAAGGACGAGGTCCGCAGGTCCGCGCGCGACAGGTCCACCGACTCCAGCGACGCGCGCTCGAGGTCGACATAGCGGAGATCGGCGCCCGTGAGGTCGACCTCGCGCAGGCGCGAGCCCGGCGCGTACACGCCCCGCAGGTCCGCGCTCGCCAGGGAGCTGCGGCTCAGCTCGACCTTCTCCATCTCGACGCCCCGCAGGCACGCGCCCGCGATCACGCAGTCGCCGAGCACCGCGCCCCCGAGCGCCGCGTTGCGCAGGGAGGCGCCGCGCAGCGACACGTCGTCGAGCCGCGCGCGCTGCAGCTTCGCGTCGCGCAGGTCGGCGTCGTCGAGGCTCACGCCCTTGAGCGTCGCGCCGCGCAGATCGACGCCCGGCGCGATGAGCCCGTCGAGCTTGAGCTGCGCGATCGTCTGCCCCTTGAGCGTGAGCCCCGGGAACGCGCGCTCGCCCGCCTTGTAGCGCCGCGCCAGCTCGGCCACGGTGCGCGGCGGCGCGATCGGGTCGCTCGTCACGGCGCGCCCGCGCAGCCGCTTGAGCTTGCCGCTCGCGCGCAGCTCCTGGAGCTTCGCGAGCCCCTGCTTCGTCGCGCGCAGGCGCAGCCACAGCCGCGGCTCGCCGCCCTGCTCCTGATCTTTCTCGTGCCCGCGATAGGCGAGCTTCGGATCGCCGGCGCGCTCCCGCAGCTCGCCGATGATCGCGTCGCGCCGGCCGCTGTCGTGACTGGCGAGCGCGACGCCGAGCCAGAAGTCTTGCACGCGCGCGCTCCGGACCGCGCTCGTGTCGAAGCCCCACACGCCGCGCAGCGAGGCGAGCCGCGCGCGCGCGTCGTCGCTGACGAGCTCGGCGTCGAGCAGCGTGAACAGCGTCTCGTCGACGAGCCCGGCGCGATCGAGCCGCTGCGCCGCCTCGGTCAGCGAGCCCGCGCGCGCCGGCAGCTCGGCGAGCGCTCCGCGACGCGTGTAGCTCGCCTCGAGGCAGCGCGCGAAGGACTCCGGGGTGAACTCATCCGTGAGCAGCTGGGTCAGCGCGTCCACGCGCTCCGCGTGAGCGCGCGATCCCGTGAGTGCGGGCGATCCCGAACGTGCCATGCGCGAAAGTGTACCGCGTACGAACACCAGACGGATCAGGGCGCAAGCCGTCAATCGTCGTCGCGTCCGCGACTTAACGACGATTGTGGCCCGGCGCCCCCGGTTCGCTACGCGGGGGAGATCCCGGGTACCGAGCTGACCTTCTATTCAGGTCGAGGTCCGCGCGGCGGCGGGCGGGGCCGCCGCCAAGCCCTCGCCGCTCACCCCTCGACGAAGATCGGGTTGCTGATCACCCACAGGTACTCGGTGTCCGCGAGCGCCTCTTGATCGCCGAGCGCCTCGCGGAGGTGCTCCGGGTAGACCCACAGCTCCACGTGGTACGCGCCCGGCGACGCGGCGTCGTACTCGAGCCGCGCGCCTGGCCCGTCGAGCGAGGCGACCTCCTCGGTCCCCTCGCTGTCGGTGTGAAAGAGCGCCGCGCGGAGCTTGACCGTGCTCGCCTGCGCGTCGGTGAACTCGGCGCCGCCGTTGCCGAAGGGCGCGGGCGTCGGCGTCTGCACCGTGAGCGCGAGCGGACCCGCGTGGCTGTCCCCGATCTGCAGCGTCGCGTCGCCCGTGTCCGCGACGAACGCGAAGCCCTCGGGATCACCGAACACCGAGAACAGCCCGTAGCTGCGCCCCTGCTGCAGCGCGGCGCGCAGCGTGTCAGGCGTCAGCGCCTCGCCCGGGGGCAGGAGCGCGCGGTTCTCGAGCCAACGAAGGATGCGCGCGTAGCTGTCGAGGCGATCGCCGTCGAGCATGATGAGCGAGCCGCCGCTGACCAGCCCCGCCAGCGACGGTGGGAGCGCGGCCTCGGCTGCGGCGACGCAGGCCGCCTGCAGGAGCGGGTCACCGAACGCGCAGATCGGATCGACCGAGACGTTCTGGTGCACGTCGTCGCCCAAGAGCCCGGTGATCGGGCGCGCGCGCAGCACCTCGCGCCACTTGTCAAAGCCCTCCTGCGGCCACGACGGCAGCAGCCACAGGTACACGAGATCGGGGTGGGCCCCGGAGTCGGAGCCGACCATGAACGCCGACAGGCCGTCGATGAGGCCGAGCACGTCGTTGAGGTCGCCCCCGAGCGTGTCGCCGCCGAGCGCGGTCAGGAAGTTCCCGTGCGGGTTGTACCACTCCATCCCGTCGAGCCCCGCGTCGATGATCCGCTGGGCCGAGAGGTCTTCCTCCTCCGAGTGCGCGATCGCGACGAAGGCGCCGGCGCCCTGCAGCGCGGCGACGAGCGCCTGGCTGTCGGCGAGCGCGTCCTGGTCCGTGAGCCCGCCGTAGAACGCCTCGTCGACGTGATGGCGCAGGCCCAGCGGCAGCGTGTGCGTCGACTCGTAGCCCACGGTGAGGAGCGCGGAGGAGTCGTCGGGGCACGCGATCCGATTCGCGATCGGCGCGCCGTCCTCGAGCACCAGCTCGTCGCCGGGCTTGTACAGCAGCAGCGCTTCGAACGGGTGCTCCTTCATGTACGACGGGTGATCCGTGAGGTGCACGAAGTCGAGGCCGGTCGCGCAGATCGCCGCGCGCAGGTCGGCGAGGCACGACGCGTTCGGGACCCCGTTCATGAGCCCCGCGCCGTCGCACGCGTCGTGCGAGAACGGCGAGTGCACGTGCAGCGCGCCGCGGTGCTCATCCCAGAGCTCGAGCGGCGGCGGATCGCCGGTCGTCGCGTCCGTCGTCGCGTCCGTCGTCGACGCGCTCGTCGACGCGGTCATCGAGCTCGTCGAGCCCGTCGACGAGCCCGCGGTCCCGTCGGTCGTCGGGCCGGCGCTCGTGCTCGACGTCGTCTCGTCGCCCGTCTCGGTCGACTCGCTGGAGCCGCTCGTCTGCGCGCCGGTCGAGGAGTCCGTGATCCCGGTCGTCTGGTCCGACTGACCGCACGCGCACAGGAGGGCGAGCGCGAGGTAAGGGCTATGTCGCATGGCGAACACTAGATCGTCTCGCGCGCGCGCCTCAAGGGGGGGTCGAGCGGCGCGCGCGTGCGGAGTCTTCGCGCGGCTCGGCGACGCCGGCAGATGACGAGCCCGGCGCCTCCCCGGATCGCTCCGCTCGACGCGGCGGTCGCGTCACGCGTAGAACTCGCCGGTCGTCTCGCCCTGCGCGCCGAACACGTCCCCGACGGGATCGTAGCCGGCCAACCGGGCCTCGTCGATGAGCGACTCCTCGGCCTCCGCGTCGTCCTCTTCGTTAAACCACCCGCTGCGCTTGTTGATCCGCACGAGCCCGGCAAGCCCGTAGCGCTGGAACAGGAGACGCCACCCCGACGCGAAGATGACCGACTCGAGGATCTGGCAGGAGTCGAACAACGCCTCGACCCTGTCCTCCGTCTCGAGCTCTCTGGCGCGGAACTCCGTGCCGTCGGGCTCCGGGTACTTGCGCCACGCGAGGATGTCGGGGGAGCGCGCCATGATGCTCAGCCCTGCAGCAGCCGCTGCATGTGCGCCGTCATGGCGGCCGCGCTCTCCTCGGACTCGTAGATCGCGTCGACGCGTCGACGCTGCTCCTCGCTCTCGCTGCGGACTCGATCGACGCGGGCCGCGAGCAGCTGGGCCTTGGCCTGCGCGTAGGCCTCGCGCGGGAGCTTGCCGAGCGCGCGGGCGCGGGCGACCGCCGCCTCGACCAGCTGCTCCGCGTCGCTGAAGCTGCGCGTGAAGGCGCCGTTGCGCACGCCGGCGCGCCAGTCGAAGCGCTCCGCGCCGAGCACCACCTGCGGCAGGTCACGCCCGAGCACGTGCCGCCCGAGCTCGAGCGCGAGCGTCGAGAACCCGCCCCCGAACGACAGCTCGGTGAGCCCGAAGCCCGCGTCGCCCTCGAGCACGAAGCGGAAGTCGCAGGCCGCGGCGACCAAAAAGCCCATCGCGACGGCGTGCCCGTTGACGGCGGCGACCGTCGGGCGCGGGCACGTCCACAGATCGAGGATCATCTGCCGGATCGCGCGGTTGAAGCGATCCGCCGCCGGGCGGCCCTGCACGCGCGCGCTCGCCATCGCCCGGAAGTCGATGCCGTTGGAGAAGCACGGGCCGGCGCCGGTCAGCACGAGCGCCCGCGTGGCGGGCGAGCGCGCGGCCTCGCGGATCGCGGCCGAGACCGCCTGCATCAGCTCGAGATCAAAGCGGTTGCCCTTGCCTCGGCTGAGCGTGAGCAGCAAGACGCCGCCCTCCCGCGTCTCGAAGTGCAGGCTGCGCATCGCTCGACTCCCCCCGGTCCCCGTCGTACCCAAGGCGAGCGCGACGCCGCCCTCGAGAGAGGAGCGCGCCCACGCCCGCCGCGACGCCCAGTCGAGCATGGTTTGTCGCGCGGTTCCAGTGCTCTCGAGCCGCCCCGCGGGCGCTCGCGCGGGGGGCTCACGCGTGGGTGAACGCGGGTGGGTGAACGCGGGTGGGTGAACGCGGGTGGGTGAACGCGGGTGGGTGAACGCGGGTGGGTGAACGCGCGCCAGGAGATAGAGCGCGCGAGCCCGCCCGCGCCGGCGCGGCGGCGAGCGAGCGCGGCGTGGTACAAGCGCGTACCGAGTCGACGAGCATGAGCTGGCATCGGGTCATCACGCGTCGAGAGCTCGCCGACCGCGGCGTGGTCGTGTTCAAGCGCGGGCGCCACCAGCTCGCCGTGCTCGAGCGCGACGGCCGGTGCTTCGCGATCGCCAACCGCTGTCCGCACGAGGGCTATCCGCTGTCCCAGGGGACAGTTGACGGCGCGTGCGTGCTGACCTGCAACTGGCACAACTGGAAGTTCGACCTCGCGACCGGGCGCAACCTCCTGGGCGGAGATCACGCGCGCGTCTACCCGCTCGAGCAGCGCGGCGACGAGCTGTGGGTCGACCTCCGCGACCCGCCGGCCGAGGAGACGCGCGCGCGCGCGATGACCGGGCTGCGCGAGGCCTTCGACGAGCGCGACCACGGCTGGATCGCGCGCCAGCTCGCGCGCCTGTGCGCCGCCGGCCTCGCGCCCGAGGACGCGCTGCCGGCCGCGATCTCGTGGTGCGCGCCGCGGCTCGAGTGGGGCATGACGCACGCGATCCCGGCGGCCGCCGACTGGCTCGCGCTCGCCGAGCGCCGCGCGGGCGCCGGCCGCGATCGTAGGAGCTGCCTCGAAGACCAGCTCATCTGCGTCGCCGAGGCCGTCGACCACATGGCCTTCGACGCGCTGCGGCGGCCCGAGTTCCCGTTCCCCGCGGCCGCCGCCGCGGCCCCGCTCGACGAGCCCGCGTTCCAGGACGCCGTCGAGCGCGAGGACGCCGACCGGGCGATCGCGCTGATCCGCGGCGCGGTCGCCTGGGAGACGCGCGAGGGCGCGGCGCGCTTCGACTACGAGGCGCTCGCGCGCCCGCTCGCGCGCGCGGCCCTGCGGCACTACCTCAGCTTCGGGCACGCGCTCATCTACACGGTCAAGCTCGGCGAGCTGATCGCGCGCCTCGGCCCGGCGATCGCCGACGACGCGCTCGCGGCCCACGTGCGCGGCGTCGTGTACGCGCAGCGCGAGGACCTCATCCCCGAGTTCCGACCGCTCGCGCAGGCGGTCGCTGACTACCCGGTCGCGACGGGCGATGACCCGGGCCCGATCCCCGACGCCGAGCTCGACGCGATCATGGGCGCGCCGCTGCGCGACGCGCTCGCCTGGGTCCACGCGCGCGCGACCGTCTACCGGCCCACCGCGCTCCACGACGCGCTGCTGCGGGCCTGCGCCCGCGCCATGCTGCGCTTCGACGCGCGTCACGACGAGGCGAGCCACGTCAAGGTCGCCGACAACATCGGCTGGCTCGACTTCACGCACTCGCTGACCTTCGCCAGCGCGGTGCGTCAGCGCTGCGCGCTCGACCCCGCGCTGTGGCCCCGCGGCCTGCTGCAGATGGCCTGCTTCCTCGCGCGCAACCGCTCCTACCTCGACCCTGACCTCGCGATCGCGGACGCGCGCGCGCGCTGGCGGGTCGACGACGCGGCCGCGCTGCTCGAGCAGCTCCACGCGCGCCTGCTCGATCACGGGCAGCCGCTGCCCATCTTCCCCGTACATGTCCTCAAGACCTGCTTCGCGGTCGAGCGCGAGCTGCCCTTCGCCAGCGCCGAGACGCGGCCGCTGCTGCTGGCGGCGCTGCGCCGCTACGCGAGCGCGACGGTCAAGCAGAAGCACGCGCGCCGCGACGTCCACCAGGCGATGGCGCTGATCGGCCTCGACTGAGTGAACGCCGGCAAGACACCGGTCGTGGTCGGCACGCCGACGATCGACAGCGCGGAGCACATCGCCGGCTCGCTCGCGCACCTGCGCGGCGAGCTCGCGCGCTGCGCCGACGCCTACGCGCTGCGCTGGGTGATCTGCGTCAACGGCGACGACGCGGCCGCGCGCGCGCGCGCGCGGCGGGCGATCGAGCGGTACTTCGAGACAGCCGGCCGAGGCGACGCCGCGCTCGCGGTGACGGTGCTCGAGGTGCCCCGCGCGGGCCGGAACAGCGCGCTCAACGAGATCCTGGCCTTCGCGCGCCGCCACGCGCCCGACGGGATCCTGCACTGCTTCGACGACGATATCCGCGTGCGGCCGGGCACCCTGCGACGCAACCTCGACGCCATCCTCGAGCGCGAGCGCGTCGACCAGGCGCCGGTGCTCGTCGGCGCGGCCCTGCGCGCGCGCCGGGCCTCCTGGGCTGAGCTGCGCGCGCGTCACCGCGGCCCGCTGCGCGCGCTCGCGGTCGCGTTCCTCCAGCGCGTGATCGCGACGCCCTACCAGGCGCACAGCGTCGTCCCGCGCTTCTGCGAGGGCTTCTGCTTCGGCGCGATGGTCAAGCACATGCCCGACTACCCGCCCGATCACAGCGGCGTCACCGACGACACCTACCTGAGCAACTTCTTCGCGGTCCGCGGCCGCGCCCGCTTCGAACGCGACGCGCTCCCACCGACGCACAAGCCCGCCGACTCGGTCGGCTGGATGCTGCTCCCGCACAGCTACCGGGAGTGGCGGCGGCAGCAGCTCCGCGTGCACGCCGGCGTGCTCCGCTCGTTTCAGCGGTTCCCCGCCGCGCGAGAATTCCTCGAGCGCTACTACGCCTGGCCCTACGCCTTCAACCCGTCGTCGCGCCAGCCCGCGCCCGCGCGCTCGCCGAGCGATCGCCTGTTCCACCCGCTGTACATGCTGCTGCACCGCCGCAACCACCGCGACGCGCGGCGGCTGGTCGACGCGGGGGCGCTCCCGGCGTGGGGCAACGCCGAGAGCGCCAAGCCCTCCGCCGGCCCGCCGGCCCGCGCCCGCGACCCCGCGACCTCCTCGTAAAGATGGCACTCGAGACAGCCCCGATCATCCTCGTCTCGCCCTGCTCCACGCCCGTGCGCCCCGCCGCCGCGGCCGGCGTCGAGGTCGTCGTGCACGCGCTCGCGCGGCGCCTGCCCGGCGTCACGCACGTGCTCGCGCGGCCGGGCAGCGAGCTGCCGGCCGGCGTCGCGCTGATCCCCGTGCCGCGTCACGAGCGGCTCGCCGAGGCGCTCTCCGAGGTCGTCGCGCGGCGGCCCGCCGCGATCCTGTGCGATCACTCGGGCTGCCCGTTCCCCCAGGGCGACGCGCTGCCCCGCTTCTTCCGCGTCTTTCACGTCGCCCCGCAGTACGTGTACTGTCCGGCGCCGTCGCCGAGGGTCGGCTTCGTCAGCGCCTTCCTGCGCGACGCGTTCTCGCGCCACGCAGGGCGCAGCTACGCGAGCTGCCCGCTGCTGCGCAACGGCGTCGACGCGGCCGCGCTCGCGCGTCCGCAGGAGCGCGCCGCGGACGGCGACATCGTCTACATCGGGCGGCTCAACCGCCTCAAGGGCGTCGACATGGCCGCGGAGGCGTGCGCCCGCCGGGGACGCGCGCTCGTGGTGTACGGGGGCCACGGCGCGACCGCGCCCGCGGACATCGTGTTCAACGATCTCGCGTACCTCGCAGAGCTGCGCGCGCGCTACCCCGACGTCGTCCGCTACGAGGGGCCGCTCGACGACGTCGCGCGCAAGGTCGCCGCGCTCTCGCGCGCGGCGTGCCTGCTGATCCCCTCGCGCGAGCCCGAGAGCTGCTCGCTCGTCGCCCTCGAGGGCGTCGCGCTCGGGATCCCGGTCGTCGCCTTCGCCCACGGCGGCCTCCTCGAGTACGTCGCGCCGCGGCTGCACCTCGCCCCCTACCGCGGACGTCACGACGACGACGTGCACGCCCTCGGCGCGGCGCTCGACCAGGCGCTGCGCGCCCCGCCGCGCCCCGCCGCACTGCCGCCCGAGCTCCACGCGCGCGCCATGGCGCGGCGCTACCAGGCCTGGCTCACCCCGTGAACCCGGGGCGCGCGCCGATCACATGTCTCTTCAAGCATCTTCTATGGTCCCCGCGCGACGCGAGGGAGCCCTCGAAGACGCGCCCTACGAGAAGATCTCGGCGAAGAAGTCGACCGCCGACCGCCACGAGCGCCGGGCCGCGCGCTCGTTGTAGACCGTGCCGAACTGCGCGTTGTTGGCCTCCGGCACGGTGAACGCGTGCACCGTCCCGCCGTAGGCGTGCACCTGCCAGTCCGCGCCCGACGCCGTCATCTCCTGCTGAAACTCCGCGAGCCGATCCGGCGGCACCATCGGGTCGTCGTAGCCGTGGAGCGCGAGCACGCGCGCCTGGATCGGCTCGTTCGGTCCACCCGAGGGCGTCAGCAGGCCGTGGAACGAGACCGCGCCGAGGATGTCCGCGCCGCTGCGCGCGAGATCGAGGGCGCACAGCCCCCCGAAGCAGAACCCCATGATCGCGACCTTGCTCGCGTCGACGCCCGGCTGCGCGCGCAGGGTCTCGAGGCCCGCGCGCAGGCGCGCGCGCAGCAGCCCGCGATCCTGCATCAGCGGCTTCATCAGCGCGCTGTTCTCCGCGACGTTGGTCCCGCGCACGCCCTTGCCGTACATGTCGAGCGCGAAGCCGACGTAGCCCAGCTCGGCCAGCGCGCGCGCCTTGCCGTCGGCGAACGCGTCGCGGCCGCCCCACGCGTGGGCGACCAAGACCCCCGGACGCGGCGCGCTCGCGTCGCCCTCGCGCGCGAGGAGGGCCTGCAGGGTCGCGTCGCCGTGCTTGTAGTCGATGTGCTCGGTGTGCATGCGGGAGCCGTTATAGCGCAGCCGCGAGCGCGCGCGTCCGCGACGCGCGGGGCTCTGCGTTGGTGGGTAGGCCACCACGGCGTCGCGCGGTACCGTCGCGGCGGGGAGCGACGCTCCCGGAGAGGGCAGCCCATGGAAGCGCGCGTGTGTGTCGTCGTCGGCGTCGGTCCTGGTCTCGGAGAGGCGCTGGCGCGAACGTTCTCGACCGAGGGCTACCGCGTCGCCTTGCTGTCGCGCCGCGAGCAGAAGCTCGCAGCGCTCGCGTCGGAGCTCGACGGCGTCGCGGTCGCCTGCGACGCGACCGATCCCGCCTCGATCCGCGCCGCGCTCGCCGAGGTGCGGCGACGCCTGGGCCCCGTGCACACGCTGCTGTGGAACGTCGGCTCCGCCGTCTGGGGCGACCTCGACACGGTCGACGAGGACGGCATGGAGCTGGCCTGGAGGACCAACGCGCTCGGTCTGTTCGCCGCGGCCAAGGCCGCCGTCGCCGACATGCGCGCCGCGGGCGAGGGCGCGATCATCGTCACCGGCGCCACCGCGTCGCGCCGCGGCAAGCCGCTCACGACCGCGTTCGCGGCCGGCAAGGCCGCCCAGCGCAGCCTCTGTCAGTCGCTCGCGCGCCAGCTCTGGCCCGAGGGTGTGCACGTGGCGCTGATGATCATCGACGCCGGCGTCGGCCCGCGCGGCGGCGACGACCCGGGCAAGCTCGACCCCGACCACGCCGCGCGCACGGCCTTCTACCTGACCCAGCAGCCACGCTCTGCCTGGACCTTCGAGCTCGAGCTGCGGCCGCACGTCGAGCGCTGGTAGCCGGTGACCGCGCCGGCGCGCGCGCGAACGCGACGCGCGCTCGCCCCGGCGCGCCGGCGTTCAACCAGACTCAAGAGACATCTTGACCCGCGGCCGCGGCGCCCGAGCGCAGGCTCGCGTATCCCGAGCGCGCGACCGCGCGCGGTCGGCCGCGCGGCCCGTCGCGCGCGCGCCGGCGCGCACACACACGTGGCCGCGGCGAGTACATTCCTTCGATGGCGACTCGCGACGACGACGCGGCGGCGGCGTCCCCCGCGACGCCGCGGTCGCGGCTCGCCGCGCTGCGAGACCGCCTGATCGCGCTGGCCGTCCTGGCGCGCAGGGGTGACGAGCTCCGCCGCGCGCGGCTCGCGACCGCCGTCTCGCTCGCCGCGCTGCTCGTCATCCCGGCGCCGGCGATCGACCACGTCGCCAGCGGCAAGCGCCTCCTCGCCACCCAGCTCATCGTCGCCTGGACCCTCTCGGCCGCGCTGTTGATCGCCGGGCGGTTCGGGCTGCCCACCAAGGTCTCGGGCGTCATCTTCGCCGCGCTCTTCTACGTCCTCGCGCTCTCGGCCGGGCAGGAGCTCGGCGGGCTCCACAGCCCCCCCGCGCTCGTGCTCCTGCTGATCCCGTTCATGGGGGTGTTCCTCGCCGGCGCGCGCACGGCCTGGGTGTTCACGCCGCTCGTGATCGGCGCGTACGCCTCGTTCGTCGCAATCACGCCGGGCGACCCCGCGACCAACCGCGAGCGGCTCATCGGCTACATCATCGTCCTGCTCGTGCTGACCGTCGCCTCGGTCTCCTTCGAACGCCAGCGGATCCACTCGCAGCGCGAGCTGCAGCGCGCGCGCGACCAGGCCGAGGCCGCGCGCGACCAGGCCACGCGCGCGAGCGCGGCCAAGAGCGAGTTCCTCGCCAACATGAGCCACGAGATTCGCACGCCGATGAACGCGGTCATCGGCATGACGGGCTTGCTGCTCGAGACCGAGCTCGACAGCGAGCAGCGCGGCTTCGCCGAGACGGTGCGCAGCAGCGGCGAGGCGCTGCTCGCCGTCATCAACGACATCCTCGACTTCTCCAAGATCGAGGCCGGCGAGCTCGTGGTCGAGCGCGCGCCCATGAACGTCCGCGAGTGCGTCGAGAACGCGGTCGAGGTGCTCGCGGTCGCGGCCGCCAACAAGGGCATCGAGCTCGCCTACCGCATCGAGCCCGACGTCCCCGTCGCGCTCTACAGCGACGCCACGCGGCTGCAGCAGATCCTCGTCAACCTGCTCGGCAACGCGGTGAAGTTCACCCAGGCCGGCGAGGTCGTCGTCTCGGTGCGCGCGCGCCCTGCCCCCGCGCGCGAGGACGAGAGCGAGGGCGAGGGCGAGGGCGAGGGCGAGATCGAGGGCGAGGTCGAGGTCGAGGACGAGATCGAGCTCGAGTTCTCGGTGCGCGACACCGGCGTCGGCATCAAGCCCGAGGCGCTCTCGCGCCTGTTTGACGCGTTCTCCCAGGAGGACGCCTCGACCACGCGGCGCTTCGGCGGCACAGGCCTCGGCCTGACGATCAGCAAGCGGCTCGCCGAGGCGATGGGCGGCCGCGTCGAGGTCGAGAGCGAGCCCGGCGTCGGCTCGACCTTCCGCTTCACCATCCGCGGCGGGGTCGCCCCCTACGCGCGCCCGCAGTACCTCGCCGGCGAGCACGAGGCGCTCGCCGAGCTGCGCGCGCTGGTCGTCGATGACAACGCGACCAACCGCGAGCTCGTGCAGCTCCACCTCGAGTCGTGGGGCATGCGCGCGCGGGCCGTGTCGTCGGGGCCCGAGGCGCTCGAGCTGCTGACAGATCCCGACGCCCGCTTCGACTGCGGGATCCTCGACATGCACATGCCCGACATGGACGGGCTGATGCTCGCCGCGCGCATCCACGAGCACCCCCGCGGCCGCGACCTCCCGCTCGTGATGCTGACCTCCCTGGGGCCGCGCGAGCGCGGCGCGGCGCAGGAGCACTTCAGCGCCTTCCTCACCAAGCCGCTCAAGCCGTCGCGCCTCTACAACGAGCTCGTCTCGCTGCTGTCCCGCGAGCTCGAGCCGACGCCACGCGAGGCGGGCGCGCGACCCACGGCGCGCGCGCTCCCGAGCTCCCTGCGCGTCCTGCTGGCCGAGGACAACGGCGTCAACCAGCGCGTCGCGCAGCTCTCGCTCCAGCGTCTCGGCGTGCGCGCCGACGCGGTCGCCAACGGGCAAGAGGCCGTGACCGCGGTGCGCGAGCGCCCCTACGACGTCGTGTTGATGGACGTGCACATGCCCGTGCTCGACGGGCTCGAGGCGACCCGACAGATCCGCGCCGACGCGGGCCTGCGGCAGCCCTACATCATCGCGGTCACGGCGAACGCGACCACGCAGGATCGCCAGGAGTGCCTCGACGCCGGGATGGACGAGTACATCAGCAAGCCGTTCCGCCTGCGCGAGCTGAGGCGCGCGCTGACGCGCTACGCGAGCTCGCGGCCGCGCGAGGAGCCGAGGTGAGCTCGACGCCGTCGTCATGACCTGACTCGCCGGCCAGAGGTCGGCGCGCGCGATCATCACGGCGACGCGCGCCGACCTCAACGCTCGCCACGGGCAGCCAGGCTAGCCCATCGCCCGGAGGCAGTGCTGCAGCCCGTCGCTCAGCGTCGCCAGCGTCACGACGCCCGTGAAGCCCGTGTCGATGGCGACCATCGTCTGCGCGACCGCAGGGCGGATCCCCGTGATCACACACTTCGCGCCGAGCAGCTCGACCGCGCGCGTGACCTTGATGAGGTGATCCGCCGTCTCGGTGTCGATGAGCTCCACGCCCGTCACGTCGAGGATCGCGTAGCGGGCCTGCGTTCGCTGGATCTCGGTCAGCAGCCGCGACATCAGCTGCTGCGCGCGCGTGTTGGAGAGCGTGCCGAGCACCGGGAGCGTCAGCACGTCCTCCCAGATCTGCATGATCGGGGTCGACAGGGTCTCGAGGTCCTCCCGCTGCTTCTCGATCACCGCCAAGCGCTCGTTCGCCGCTCGCTCGGCGCGCTGGCGCTCCGCGTTCTCCTGCTTGAGCTGCTCGAGCGCGACCGCGAGGTCGGCGCGGGTCGCCTGATCGCTGGCCAGGAGGCTGTCGAGTCGCTGCTCGATGGTGAGGTCCGACGGCGAGACCGTGAATTCATCGCAGGGATCACCCTGCGCCTGGGACTTGGACTGGACGCTCCAGCAGTTGACGCCGAACAGCCGCGTGCACAGCCCCGCGAACTTCCCCGCCATCATCATCGAGCCCCAGTTCACGCCGAGCGCCCGCTGATAGAGCGCCTCGAAGCCGTTGTGCACGCGGAAGCGACCGACGCGCGCCTCGCGATCGAGCGAGACGAGCGTCCACAGCCCCCACCCGCAGGTGTTGGCGAGGATCCCCAGGCGCTCGAGGCCCTCCTCGAAGGTCTCGAACCGCGAGATGAACTGCCAGTCGCCCTCGACGCTGTCACGCCCGCCGCTCTGCATCGCGACGTTAAAGCGATCGGTGCCGACCATCCGCTGCATCCCCTGCATGAGCCCCGCGAGCGAGCTCTCGATCCACAGCGCGAGCGTCGGGCCGCCGCCGACGTAGAAGAGCCCCCGCTCGGTGTCCCACTTGAAGAGGTTGTCGTGGACCACGAACTGCGGAAGCGGGCTATCACCTGAACCAGTCATCGCGCTCTCTCCCTTACACCGCCGGCCCCAAATAGTACCGCGCGCGTCACGAGAGCACACGAGCGGCGGGCCCTCATCACGCTCGCGCGCCCGCGCGCGGCGAGCACGATGAAGTCCGTGTACAGCCATCACCGACATCGTGCACGCTGTCGCGCGCGCTCGCCCTCGCCGCGAGCTGAGGAGGCGCCGGGGACATGTCCCTACGTCATCTCGCGCTCGTTCAACCGCGGCGCGAGCTCGCGTCCGACGACGCGGCGAACGCTCGTCCGTCCGGTCGCGTCGCGCCTCGTCGCGACGCGGCGACGAGACGCGGTCGCGCACGGATCAACCCGCGCGCGACGAGCACGCGGGTCAACACGGCGTTCGCCGCCGCTAGTTCTCGATCCCCGCGACGCCGCAGTCGCCCGCCTCGCAGCGCACCCGCGTCAGCGCGCCGACCGGCTCGCCGTCGACCGTGAAGTCGACGAGGAAGTAGTGCAGGCCGTCCGCGCCGGGCGACGGCGCGAGCGCGTCGCGGGCGGACAGGCAGCGCGCCTGCGGGTCGAGGAACCGCGCGCGTCGCTCTCGCCAGCGCGCGTCGAGCTCGACGTCGGGCGTGATCCGCCGCGTCGCGCCGAGCTCGATCCGCAGCGACCCGTCGCCGCGCTGCCACTCGAGCGCCGCCGACAGCTCGCGCGGGCCCGCCAGGCAGTCGGCGTGGGCGTCGAGCGCGAAGGGGAAGGACGAGACCTGGATCGCCGCCCAGAGATCGCCGCTGGCGAGCGCGCTCCAGAACTTGCGCGCGACCGCGCGGGCCGGGTCCTCGGGCGCGCGGGCCGTGCAGCCCGCGAGCGCGGGCGCTAGGCACAGCGCGAGCGCGGCCGCGCGGAGTCGCGGAGATCGAGGAGATCGAGGAGATCGAGCGCGGGGCCGCACGCCGAGATTGTAGCGCGCCTCCGGGTCGCCCCGCCAGCGCCGCGGCCCGGCGCCCGATCGCTTACATGTCGGTAAGGACATATCCTGTACGTGGGAGGCTCCCGTGAAACATCGACTTACATTCGCCCTGCTGCTGTCCGCGTCGCTCACCGCCTGCTCCGGCGACGACGGCGGGGCCTCGAGCGAGACCAGCGAGTCCTCGAGCGACGCGAGCGACAGCGCCACCGAGGGCCCCGCGACCTCCGGCGCCACCGAGGATCCCTCGGCCGGCACGGACCCGACGGGCGCGTCGCAGACGACGAACCCGACGAGCGCGACGGACCCGACGACCGCGACCGACCCCACGGCGGACGTGACCACGAACCCGACGAGCGCGACCGACACGACCACCGACGGCACCGACACCGATGACACGACGGGCCCCGACATCCCGCCCGACGGTCTGCCGCCCGCGGGCAACCCCGACGGCGACTGCGCGGTCCCGCCCGAGGCGCAGCTCGCCGACAGCTCCAACCCGACCACGGTCGTCGGCGACGGCACGCCCGCGAGCTGCACCTCCGACGCGTTCGTGCAGGCCGTCGCCGACGGCGGCGTCATCACCTTCGACTGCGGGCCCGACCCGGTGACGATCACGCTCACGGAGACGGCCAAGATCTTCAACGACAAGGGCCCCGAGATCGTCATCGACGGCGGCGGGCTCGTGACGCTCGACGGCGGCGGCAAGCGCATCCTGTACCAGAACACCTGCGATCAGGCGCAGGTGTGGACGACCCCGATGTGCCAGAACCAGGACCACCCGCGCCTGACCGTGCAGAACCTGACCTTCGTCCACGGCGACGCCACCGGCGAGGACGTCGACGGCGGAGGCGGCGGCGCGATCTTCGTGCGCGGCGGTCGGTTCAAGATCATCAACTCGCGCTTCTTCAACAACACCTGCGACGACGTCGGCCCCGACGTCGGCGGCGCGGCCGTGCGCGCGCTCAGCCAGCACGAGGGTCAGCCGGTCTACGTGGTCAACAGCACCTTCGGCGGCGCGCCCGAGCTCGGCAACGTCTGCTCGAACGGCGGCGGGCTCAGCAGCATCGGCGTCTCGTACACGGTGATCAACAGCCTGTTCAGCCACAACATGGCGATCGGCGACGGCGCCAACCCGGCCCAGCCCGGCACGCCCGGCGGCGGCAGCGGGGGCGCGATCTACAACGACGGCAACACCTTCACGCTCACGCTGTGCGGGACGAAGATCACCGACAACCACGCCAACGAGGGCGGCGGCGCGATCTTCTTCGTGAGCAACAACCTCACGGGCACCATGGTCATCGAGGACTCGCTGCTGTGCGCCAACCCCAGCGACGGCTTCGAGACCCAGGGCTACCCGGGGATCTTCGTGCTCGCCGCGGGCGACCCCCAGGTCACCAACTCGACGATCGAGGAGAGCTGCCCGTAGCGCGCGCTCCGGAGCTTCACTCCCGGCGCGCGAGCCCGTGTAGGCTCGCCGTACGACATGCACCTCGACCGACTCAGACGGATCAAGCTCGCGCTCAAGCGGCGTGGCTACGACACGCGCGCGCTTCGTCGACGCGAGGAGGCCGCGCTCACGGCGGAGAACGAGCACAACCCGCTGGTGCTGCAGCCCTGCGCGCGCTGCGGCGGGCGGCGTCGGTGCTGCGTAGAGCGCGACGGCGTAGCGAGCCTTCACGGCTGCGACGTCTGCGAGGAGACCGGCCTCTCGGGCGAGGTCGAGCGGTACTTCACGTCCTCGCGCGCGGACCAGCCCGCCGTGACGGTGCGCCCAAACGCCTCCGGGTGGGTGCGCTGCCCAGGCTGCGGGTCGAGCTTTAAACCCGTCGACGCGAGCGCCTGGACCGGCCTGCGCCACCGAGACCGCGGCGGCGCGCGGGGCCTCTGCGGACAGCGACTGATCATCGAGGCGACGCGCGCCGACGGCTGAGCAGGCGCGTCGCGTGACGGCTCGCCACGACGCCTGTCGCTTCGCCTGGCGCGAGCGCCGTTGGGTCCTGACAACCTGTGGGTCTCCCCACAGACCGCGACCGCGAGCCGGTCCCTCCACATGGGTCTACCCCCCGAGCGCGGCGGAGGCCATGTCGACGAGCGCGCTCGCCATCGCGTCGCCGCCGGCGCAGATCGAGTACAGCCCCGGACCGCCGACCTGGGCCTGCAGCTCCCGGATGCGCACAGGCGGCAGCGCCTTCACCGGGCCGCCCGCGGCGCAGCCCGGGCCGATCCCGAACTTGATCTGCTCGGCCGGGTCGGCGTCGTCGGCGTACGGGATCTCTGCGGGGTCACCGGAGTAGCCCGTCGGCACGCCGACGATCGCGGCGACGTGCACGTCCGCCGCCGGCTTGGTCGCCGAGAGCAGCTCGAGCGCGTCGGAGTAGCGCAGCACCGGGTGCAGCACCGCGCTGTCGAGGCCCGCGGGCCCCCCGTTGATGTCTCGATCGACCGGATCACACGCGCTGTAGGGGCCGGGCGCGGCGCCCTCGCACTGCACGCCCGCGTTCCAGCACACCGCGCTCGTCGGCGAGCTCGCGCCGTCCTCCCACGACCACTGATTATTGAGGTCGAGGAAGATGCTCTGCTGATTCGGGTTATAGGAGCAGTCGGCCTCGTCGGTGACGAGCACGACGAGCAGCTCGGCCTCGGCGCGCAGGAACCCGTAGTTGTCCTCGCCCGGCTCCTCGGCGCGGGCGAGCGCCCGGTGCATCGCCTCGAGCGGGCTCTCGTAGCCGCACCCGTTAATCCCCTGGGGCAGGAGGCACGCGAGCGCGTCGGCGAGCGGCGCGTCGACGTTCGCCACGCCGTCGATCGACTCGATCCACATTCGCGGCGCGATCGACTCGTCCTGCGCGATGCCGGTGGCGGTCGTCGTGATCGACTCCAACGCGCACACGTCGGTGCAGGCCGCGGGCTCCATCGTGTTCTCGGGCGCGAACTCGAAGTCGTCGAGCCGCGCGCGACAGCTCGTGAGATCGAACCGCCCCTGACTCGCGGGCCGCGGGAAGTTGTCGGGGGAGCAGCGCGGGTTGCCGTAGTCCGTCGTGGTGACCGCGATGCGGTAATTGACCCCCCCGCTCTCGAGCGCGTTGATGAGCTCGCCGGCGCCCGCGGCGACGCGGCGCTGCGCGTCGGACATGCTCCCCGAATTGTCGATGACGAACAGGATGTCGAGGTCACCCGAGATCGGGCCGCTCGTCGGATCCCCCGTCGGGTCCCCGCTCGTCGCGTTCGGGTCCGTCGTCAGCGTGTCGGTGTCGTCGTCGATGGTGGTGGCGTCGGTCTCGCTCTCCTCGGAGCCCGAGCCGGAGCAGGAGCCGACGAGGCCGAGCGCGAGCGCGAGCGCGAGCGTGTAGTAGAGATACAGCGTGGTTTGTTTCATGATCAGCGCATTCCTGAATCGAGGCACTCGAGCGTATGTTCTCGAGATCGCTATCCTCACCCCGATACGCGTCGTTGATAGCCGAAAAGCCGACTGTCTTCATTGGGTAGCTCGTGCGCGGCTCGCTCGACAATACGCGATCTTTGCGCCCGCCGAGGCAATACGATGATCTCGCGCGCGCGAACGCGAGGCCGCCGCAGCGTACGCGCAATCGCGCGGCGGATCATCCGCGTGTCCGCGCGTGCAACTCATGACAATGACGCGGTTTGAATACTCAGACTAATGCACACAGTTTTGGAAACACCCAACGCGACGCCGCCCACGTCGGGAGGCCGCGCGGCCCGGGGCCGCAGCGCCGCGAACCTCGGGTGTCCACGAGCGACCGCGCGAGGCGACACCATCCGCGAACGGCGGCAGCGGCGTCGCTGCTACCCTCGCGAGCCATGATCCCTGCGCACCTCGATCTCCTCCCACCTCGCCGCGCTCCCGCTCGCGCTGCTCCTCGCGCTCGCGGCCTGGCAGCGAGCTGCTGGTCGCGCCGATCGAGAGCAAGCGCTGGACGTGGCCGCTGTGTCCCTACGACAAGGAGATCTACGTCCCGGCGTGCGAGTGGGTGCACCGCTCGCGGCCAATCAGCAGAGCGCGGGGCTCGACGTCCCGCCCCCGCCATGGGCGGGCGCGCGAGCGCGCCCGCTCATGCGTCGAGCGCCGGGTGGTCGAAGAGCCGCGGGAGCGCGAGCAGCAGGTTCAGCGCGCGCGGGAGCTCGAGCGCGTCGCCGAGCTCGCTCAGCAGCGCTTCGAAGCGCGCCTCCGCGTCGCTGCGCCACAGCAGGGGGCGGCGCGCGCCGACGAACGCGGGGTCCGAGGGCAGGCAGCGCGCGGGCTCCTCGACGCTGACGTAGGCGCGGCACGCGAGCGGGCGCGACTCGTAGGCCGCGCAGCGCCCATCGTCATCGAGCGCCGGGCAGGGCATGCCGCGCGCCCGCCAGCGCAGCTGCGTCTCGAGGTAGACCTCGCGGGCGTCCGCGTCGCTGCGGGCGAGCGCGCGCTGCAGCAGCGCGTGGAACAGGCTCGACTGCTGCGCGGCCCGCAGCAGGCGGGCCTGGCCGTCGTCGCGCCGCCGCAGCGCCCGCGCCATCCGCAGGCCCTCGATCGGCAGGATCGTCGGGGCGGCCGTGCAGCACGCCGGGCAGCCGGCGCCGCAGCGCGGGGTAACACCAGACCGTTCGAGCAGGTGACCGAGGTAGCGATCGAGCGCCGCGTAGGCCTCGTCGAGCGCGGGCCACAGCTCCTCCAAGGGCGCCGCGTCGGGGTCCTCGGCGAGCCGCCGCGCGAGGCGGCGCAGCGGCGCGACGGCCTGATCGAGCAGCAGGCGCGCGGTCGGCTGCTCGCGGGCACGCTCGAGCGCGTCCTGTCGCGCCTCGGGGGAGCGCTCGTCGACGAGTACGCGCAGCTGCTTCAAGGTTCACCCTCCGAACGGGGCCCGCGCCCATCGTCGGGCATCGTCCGCGCGCCGTCCAGCCGCGGGAATCGAGCGGCCGCCTGACGCGTACAGGCCGCGTGGGACACGGCGCATGGCGAGCGCGGGTGGGCGGGGCGCTGGCGCGCGCGTGGAGACGGCGCGCGCTCGCGACCCGGTGGGGTGGGCCGCTGCTGTGCGCCGCGACGCTGTGGGGCTGCGGCCCCGCGGCGCGCGAGGCCCGCCGCTCGCGACGCGCGCGTCCGCGGACGCGTCGTCGGGCGCCGCGTCGCCCGCGGCCGCCGAGTCCCAAGAACATGTCCAAAAAGACATCGTTAATTCAACGATGGAGACGACGGTCGCGACGACGGCAGCGCGGCGCCGGCGCCGGAGCCCGCCGCGCTCTCGATGGTGCGCGCGCTGCCGGCGATCGAGCGCGCGCCCGTCTCGCGCGCGCTCGAGCGCGACGCGGACGCGGCCAACGACAGAAGGCGTGAAGCTGCACGAGGCGGGCGAGCTCGCGGGCGCGCGCGCGCGCTACCGCGAGGCGCTCGCGCGCGACCCGGGGCACCTCGCGGCGCGCTACAACCTGGGCCGCGCGCTGGCGCGGGGCGGCGAGCTCGAGGCCGCGCTCGAGGTGCTCGCGCAGCTGCGCGCGGCGAAGTGTCCGGAGTGCCAGGAGCGTATCCTCGCGGCGGCGAGCGACGACGACTGGGCGCCCGCGCGCGCGCGCGCGCGCTACCGCGAGCTCACCGCGGGCGTCGAGGACGAGCTCGCCACCGTCGAGCAGGCCGCCGAGCTCGCGCGCGCGTGGCTCGAGGACCCGCTCGCGAACGCGGCGCCCCCCCAGCTGTCGCCGCGCCACGCGGTCGCCGCGGAGATCCTGTGCACGACCTGCGACCCCGAGGACGCCGGCCCGGGCGGCGACGACATCCGCGACCGACCCCGCGGCGCCGAGGCGGTCACGCGCTGGTACCGAGCCGTGCACCGGCAGGCCCGGGAGCACCGCGGGCTCGTCATCGGCGAGGCGCTGCGCTGCCGCAAGGGCTGCTGCCAGTTCAAGCGCGACGACGCCGAGCAAGATGAGGACGGCGAGGAGCGGCTGCGCCGCAACACGCTCTACCTCGAGCGCGTGTGCTTCAAGACGCTCGGCGAGCGCGCGCTGTGGATCAAGCGCCTGAGCTTCCTCGACGGCGGCTGAGCGAGGCGCCGCGCGAGCGACCGCGACCCGCGCTCCGCTACCCGCCGGTGCCGGAGCGCGCCGGGACGATGGCGATGATCCGCAGCGGCCCGCCGGAGCCGCCGTCGATCTTCATCGGCAGCGCGACGACGAGCGAGCCCGTCTCGGGCAGGCGCTCGAGGGACGCGACGTTTTCGAACGCGGGGATGTCGGCGGCCATCAGCGCCCTGTGGGCGAGGAAGTCCTTCGACGGGCCGTGGTCGATGCTCGCGGTGTCGATGCCGACGGCGGCGACCTTGCGCTCCACGAGCGTCTCGGCCGCCTCCTTCGACAGGCCGGGGAAGTGCAGGTTGCTCGCGTCGCCAGGCGCGTCGTCGCCGAGGTAGCGCTTTCGATCCGGCCAGCGGGCTCCCCAGCCGGTGTAGAAGAGCACGATCGTGTCGGGCGCGACGCGGCCGTGCTCCGATTCGAACACCTCGATGTCCTCCGGCGCGATCAGGAGGTCGGCGTCGGCGTCGGCGCGGTCGTGGAGGTCGATCACGACCGCGGGCGCGACCAGGCGATCGAGCGGGATCGTGTCGGCGGTCGACTTGCCCTCGGCGAAGTGAATCGGCGCGTCGAGGTGCGTCCCGCCGTGCTCCGGCGTCGAGATCACGTTCGCGGCGTAGAAGTAGCCGTCCTCGGTCGGCCCGTTGTGCAGCTGCACGAGCGAGAAGCTCTGCGGCGACGTCGGCCAGTAGATCGTCTCGCTGTTGAAGGGGTACGTGAGGTCGACGATCCGCGCGCCGGGCGGGAGCGCGATCTCGCTGGCGGGCTCAGGGGGCGCCGGGATCGTCGGGGGCTCGGGCTCACGCGGCGTCTTCGGCGGCGACTTCGGGTACAGCTCAACCGCGCCGATCGTCGGCTCGCAGCCGAGCGACGCGACGGGCAGCAGCGCGAGCGACAGCCAAACCAGCGCTCCCCGACGACTCGCTCGCGCGTCCCGCTGGCCGCGTGACGACTCGCGCGTCGTCGCGAGCCCGCGTCGCCGCAGCGCGAGCCGGCGCGAGGCGCCGCGCGGGCGCTCGCGGCGATCCGCGAGGCGCCCGTTATGCCGACGTGGGGACAGCATCGTGCCGAGGGGCGGCGGGGCGTTCGAGGATAACAGACGCCCGTGACGGCGCCGTGTCGGGGTCCCGGATCACCCCGCCGTCGTCGCGGGCTCGGTTTCGCCCGTCAGCGCCAGCTCGCGTGGAAGCGACTGCGTCGCGCGTCGACGCGCACGCGCTCGAGCGAGCTCTCGCGCGCGCCCGCCGTCGCCAGCGCCGCGCGCAAGCCCGCCGAGAGCCCCGCGAACGCGACCTCGCCGTACAGGCCCGCCGGCGCGTCGTGCAGCAGCGCCGCGCGCCCGGGCTCGACGCGCTCGAGCGTCAGCGTGGTCCCGCGATGAAAGTGCCGCCAGCGCGTCGGCACGCGCCGGAGCAGCCGCTGCGGGCCGAGGCGGCGCATCGAGAAGCGGTACAGCGGGCCGTCGAACAGCGCGAGCTGGGCGTCGTAGGCGAAGCGCTCGAACGCGTCGATCGAGCCGAAGTGCGCGTCGAAGATCACGAGCTTGATCGCGAGATCGTGCACCGCGGGGATCCACGTCGAGACGAGCGGCGGGCGGCGGATGAGCTCGAGCAGCGCGCTCGGGAGCGCGCTCGGGCGCGCGCCGTGCAGCGGGTGCACGTCGAGCGCGCTGCGCAGCAGCGAGGCCTTGTTCACGCACTCCGGGTAGCTCGCGAGGCCCCGCGGGAGCGCCTCGAGGTAGCGCGCGACGGTCGGGTAGACGTCCGGCGCGATCGCGTCGAGCGGCGTCATCGGGCGCGCAGTGTACCCCGCGCCCGATTAAACATGAACGTAGGGACATGTACCGAACCGCCGCGGCGCGCGCGGCCCCGGGCGCGCCCTAGCCAGGCTCGAGGCCGTAGCCGGCCTTCGCGTCGTAGAGCTTGTCGAGCTCGTCGGCGAATTTCTTCTCGAGCGCGCCGCGCCGAACCTTCATCGTCGGGGTCAGCTCGCCCTCCTCCTGGCTGAAGTCACGCCCGAGCAGGACGAACTTCCGGATCTGCTCGACGCGCGCGAGCTCGCGGTTGCCGCGCGCGACCGCGCCCTGGATCCGCTGGCGAAACTCCGGGTGCTCGACGACGCGCGCCATGTCCTCGGCGAGCGCCGCGCTGCGCCCCGACGGGTTGGCCATCAGCTCCCGCGTGTGCTGCTCGACGAGCTCCTGGGTGACGAGGCCGCGGTCGCGGCCCCACTCGAGCGTCTCGATCGGCGAGGTCGCGACGACCGCGGAGACGAAGGCTCGCCGGTCGCCGTGGGCGTGCACCTGACTGATGAGCGGGTCGGTGTTCTTGATCGCGTTCTCGATGTTCGCGGGCGCGAGGTTCTTGCCGCCGGCGGTGATGATGATGTGCTTCTTGCGATCGGTGATCTTCAGGTAGCCCTTCGCGTCGATCTCGCCGATGTCGCCGGTGTACAGCCAGCCGCCCTGGACGGTCTTGCGCGTCGCCTCGTCGTTCTTGAGGTAGCCCTTGAACACCCAGTCCGCGCGGATCAGGATCTCGCCGTCGTCGGCCAGGCGACACTCGACGCCGTCGAGCGGGAGACCGACGCTGCCGAGCCGGATGGCGCCGGGCGCGTTGCAGTGGGTCATCACGGTGGCCTCGGTCATGCCGTAGACCTCGTAGATCGGCAGCCCCGCGGCCCAGAAGAACTCGAGGATCTCGTAGGCGATCGGCGCGGCGCCGGTCACGAACTGACGGACGCGACCGCCGAACGCGGCGCGGATCTTCTTGAACACCAGCGCGTCGGCGAGCTTGTACTGCAGCTCGAGGCGCACCGGCACGCGCTCGCCGTCGAGCACCCGCCGGATCCGCCGCCGACCGACGCGCTCCGCCCAGCGGAACAGGCGCTGGACCGCGGCGGGCTTGCGCTCGAGCTCGCCGTAGATCTTCGCGTAGGCCTTTTCGAAGATCCGCGGGACCGAGCCGAACTGCGTCGGCTGCACCTCGCCGAGCTCCGTCAGCACCGAGCCGATCGACGTCGCGTAGGCGGCCGCGGTCCCGGTGTTGACGCGCCCGTAGAACGAGAGCACGCGCTCCGCCACGTGCGCCATGGGCAAGAACACGAGCGAGATGTCGCTCTCGCGGAACTCGAACGCGCCCGAGCTCTGCCCGAGCAGCGAGAGGATGTTGCGGTGGGTGATCATCGCGCCCTTGGGCGGGCCCGTGGTCCCGGAGGTGTAGACGAGGATCGCGGTGTCCTCGGGGTCGATCGCGGCCTGGCGGCGCTCGAGCTCGTCGTCGTCGATCGGCGCGCCGCAGAAGCGCTCGGGCGACGTAAGCCGGGGGTCGCGGCCGGCGAAGCGCGCGAGCAGCTCGGCGTCCCAGGGGACGATCGCCGTGAGCGTCTCGAGCTCGCGCGCGGCCTCGAGCACGCGCTCGAGCTCCTCGGCGCAGTCGACGAACACGACGCGCGCCTCGCTGTGCTCGAGCAGGTAGCGGATCTGGTCGGGCGCCTGCTTGGGGTAGATCCCCATGCTCACGAGCCCCGCCAGCTGCGCGCCCATGTCGTACACGCACCAGGGCGTCTGCGTCGGGCCGAGGATCGCCACGCGCTCGCCCGGCGCGAGCCCGAGCTCGACGAGCCCGCGCGCGGCCTTGCGCGCGTCCGCGGCGAACTCGGCCCAGCTGATCGGGCGCCACTCGCCGCCGCGCTTCACGTACATCGCCGGGCGCTCGTCGCTCTTGCGCGCGCGCCGAAGGAACATGTCTCCGAGCGTGCGCGACTCTCTGGCGAGCGGGATGGCGGGGATATCAGGTCCGGTCTTGAGCATCTCGATGGGCCTTCGCGTCCTCGTCACTGTACCCGCGCGCGGGCGGGCGCGACGCCGTCAGCATACGCGGGCGCGCCGCGACGCCGCGACTCCTCCGGCGGTCGACGGACCCGCTCGCCCGTCAGCGCGCCAGCATCGCGGTCTCGACGACCGTCGGCCCGGCGCGCGCGCGGTCCATCGTGCAGTCGAGGAACTCGGGTTCGAATACGCCCCCGATCAGCAGCCGACGACCGCGACGCGCCGCGACGGAGGCCCCCGAGAGCTCGCTGCCGTCGTCGAGGTAGACCTCCTCCACGGCGAACTCGAGGGGCTCGTCGGGGACGGGGCGCAGGCGCAGCACCTGCGACGGCGAGCGCCGCCCGGGCGCGCGCGCGTGCACGACGAAGCTGAGCAGCTTCGGGTGCCCGGCGATCCACAGCGTCCCGTCGGGCTCCACGTCGATGTTGTCGGGGCCCGTCGAGAGCGCGACGTCGGCGCGCCGCGAGAGCGCGCCGGTCTCGCGATCGCGCGCGAATACGTGCAAGCGGCGATCGGTCGTGGAGCTCACGAACAGCGCGGCGCCGTCCGGTCGCAGCGCGATCCCGTTCGCGTAGCGCAGCCCGTCGGCGGCGACCCGCGTCTCCTCGCCGTCGTGGTACACGACGCGCGCGCGCGCGCGCCGGGTGTAGTCCTCGAGCGTCTGCGCGCGCGGGCTCGCGGCGCCGTGGTCGTTGGTCACGTAGAAGCGCGAGTGGTCGACGCCGGCGACGTCGTTGGGGCTGACGAGCAGCGGGTCGCGGATCGTCGCGCGGTGGGTCAGCGTCGGCTCCGGCGTCGCGCGCCAGTCGAACACCTCGATCGAGTGCCCGGCGCCGCGCGGCAGCTCGTGATTGACGACGTAGAGCGTGCCGCGACCGTCTGGCGTCACCACGAGGTCGAGCCCGTGCGGGTGAAAGCTCGCGGGCGCGGAACCGCTCAGCAGGCGCGGCGCGACGCCGTCGTCGAGCGAGTAGATGTAGATACCACCACGCGACGCGGCGTCGCGGGCTCGGCGATCGTCCGAGGCGAGCAGCGCCGCGCGGCCGCCCGGCGTCACGACGAGATCCTCGACCCCGACGGCGCCCTCGATCGGCGTGCAGCGCCCCTCGAAGTGCGGGTCGATCCGCCGGAATTGCCCCGCGCCGGCCATCAACGTCAAACCCGCGATGACGGTCGACGCGGCGAACAGGACGATGATCCCGCGGATGACGCGGCGCGCTCGCATGCGGCGGAGTCTGGCGCACCCGCAGGTGACGATCAGCCGCGACGGCGCGATCGCTCGCGATTGTTCAACTTCAGACACGCGCCTGTTGCACGACGCGATCGAGCGCTCGGAGACGTCACGCGCGCGACACCGCCGATGACTTGCGTCGCGATCCGGGATAGGCTGACGAGCGTGCGCCGGCCCTGGCGCCCGGAGGACATGCCCGTGATCCAGAGAATGGCAGTCAAGCCCCTGCTCGCGCTCGCCTGCGGCCTCGGCCTCTCGGCCTGCCTGGGGACCAACCCGGTCGCCGAGTGCAACGACGCGTTTCACGTGATCAACGAGGCCTACAAGGCCTGCGAGATCGAGATGACCGTCAGCTACGACTGCGACTCGCTCGCGAACGAGGTCTGCGACCTCGCGCCGTACTTCGAGTGCTTCCGCAGCAGCGTCGCCTGCGAGGACGGCGGGCTCGTGCAGAGCCAGGAGCCGTGCGCGCTGCCAGAGGGCTGCGAGCGCTTCGGCAACGCGACGGGCGATCCGTCCGACACCGACACCGACACGAACTAGCCCGAGGCCGCGCGCAGGGACTTGAGGACATGTCCCCCGCGCGCGCGCCGGGCGAGCGCGTCGCGGCTAGAACACCGCGGCTAGAACACCGCGCCCACGAGCGCCTTGAGCCCGAGGGTGTGGACCGGCGCGCGTCGATCGTCGTCGACGTACGAGCGCTCGACGCAGATGTTCTTGAGCGACACCGCGTCCTTGTAGCAGGTGGTGGGGTGCAGCCCGAGGATCACGTCGCCGCGCACGCCGAGGTAGGCGCGCTTGCTGACGAACACGCTGAGCACCGGCGCCAGCTTGAGCGCGAAGCCCCGCGAGAACTCCTGCTGGATCGCGGTCGCCTGGCTCTCCAGCGGCAGCTGGCGGACGAGCCGCCCCTCCTGCGGGTTGAAGAACTGGAACGAGTAGCCGGGCGCGACCTCGAGGCCGATGTCGACGCGGCTGACCGGGATCACGAGGCGCAGCACGCCGAAGACGTTGTGCAGGAGCGCGTTGCGATAGACCAGCTCGTCGGCCGTGATCGGCGCGACGCCATAGCCCCAGCGCGGGCTCAGCATGTGAAAGTCGTAGGCGAGCCCGACGACGATGTACTGCTTGAAGCGCACGCCGAGCGTCACGCCCGTGCCGAAGCCCGGCCCGTTGCGCCCGACGAGCGTGCCGGCGGCGCTCCCGTCGTTGGAGCAGGCCGCGGTGCCGGAGATGCACAGGCTCGCGCCGAGCGCGAGCTCGGCGACGAAGCCGTCGCGCTGAAACGCCGAGTTGCCCTGGAGCTGCTTGCGCTGCGACGCCTGCTGCTTGCGCTGGGCGGGCGTGAGCCCGTCGTCGTTGGCGGCGGGGTCCGCCGGGGTCGTCGACGCCGGCGTCAGCGTGGTGGGCGGACCGCTCGAGCTCGTCGTCGGGCCCGGCTGACCGGCGGGAGCGGGCTGCGCCATCGGGTCCGGCTGACCGGCGGGAGCGGGCTGCGTCATCGGGCCCGGCTGACCGGCGGGAGCAGGCTGCGCCGCCGGGGCCGGCTGCGTCATCGGGGCCGGCTGCGTCAGGGGCCGGCTGCGTCGGGGCCGGCTGCTGCGCCGCGACCGTCGTGGCCGCCGCCGCGGGCGCGCAGCGCGAGCGCGAGGCCCATCGCCAGCGCGGCGATCCCCGCGAGCGCCCGCAGTGGTTTCGACATCGACACCGAGCGGCGCACGAACACCATGTCTCGCTCTTACACCGAGGCGTAACCAGTCGTAAAGAACATGTCTCACGACGCGCGCGCGCGAGCGCGGGGCGCCGAGCGGCTCACTGCGCGCGACCTGGCACTTCGGGAAGGACCGGATCCACGCCCGCGCGCGCGACCACCAGCCACGCCCAGCAGATCGCCGGGGCCCGCTCGTGCGGCGGGCGGCCGACCTCGACGAACGCGGCCGCGCGCCGCGAGCGACGCTCGAGCGCGGTGCCGGGCGCGGCGCCCTTGACCCCGACGAGCGCGTAGCTCAGGCGCTCGTCGGCGGCCTCGAGCCGCCCTCGCGCCCCGAGCGAGCCAAGCGCCTCCGTGGCCGCGTGGCTCCAGCGCAGCAGCGCCTTGTCGGCGAACGCGAGCGCGACGACGGTCCCTGGAGGCAAGCGCGCGATCGCGTCGGCGAAGCGCGCCGCGTCGCCGTCGATCTGGTGCGTGTCGAAGGTCCCGAGCGCGCGCGCGCCCACGGCCTCGTCCCCGCGCTCGAGCACGAACGCCGTCACCCCGCGCGAGATGACCTCGCGCGGCGCCTGGGTGCCGATCTCGAAGCGAGCGCCCGCGCCGCCCCGGGTCGCGTCGCTGGTGACGCGTATGTCCACAGGGCTGCGCGCGCCGGTGGTGCCGATCTCGAGCGCGACCGAGTCCGACGCGCGCGGCCCCGGCAATTCCTGCCGTACGCGCAGCAGGTTGACGCCGCGCGTCAGCGCGCGCGCGGGGACCGTGAAGCGGTAGATCTGCCAGCCCTCCGCCAGCGGCGTCTCGAGCACGTCGCGCCCCGCGAGCTCGACGTGCACGCGCGCGCCCGGCTGCGTGGGCCGCAGCAGCGCGTGCACCTCGAGCTCGGTCGGCGCGCGCAGTGGGAGCGCCGCGATCGCGTCTGTCCCTGTGACCATGCTGCACCGCTGCCCCGCGACCGTCACCTCGGGCCCGAAGCCGGACATCGCCCAGCGCTCATCGGGGAGCCGCAGCACGTCCCAGCCGCGCTCGTAGCCGCGGCTGACCGCGAGCTCGCGCCCCGCGACCAGGTCGTAGCGCCCGGGCGGCGCGCCCGAGCGCAGCGCGAACAGCCAGCTCGCCGGCGCCGCGCCAGGGTGACCGACGCGCGCGTACCAGCGGTCGACCCAGCGGGCCAGCGCGCGCTTGTTGTGCTCGGCCATCGACTGCGTCGCGCCGCGCTGCAGCGCGCCCGTGAAGTAGTCCTGCATGCGCTCGACGTTGCAGACCGCGAAGCCGGCGAGCACCACGGCCGCCGCCCCGCGCCCCAGCGCCGCCCCGCGCCGCCCCGCCGCGCGCCCCAGCCGATCGAGCGCGAGCCCGAGCCCGACGACGAACACCACGGTGCAGCCGACGTAGCGCCGGCCGCCGTACGCCCAGCCGCCCCACCAGTCATCGACGCTGCCGTTGACGTAGCACTGCAGCGCGAACGCGGCGAGCAGCAGCGCGGCGGTCAGGCGCGCCTGCGGATCGCCGCGGGCCCCGGGGCGCGGCGTGACGGTCGTCGTGACCCGCGTGATCGTGGTGGTCGTCGTCGCCCGCTCGGGCGCGTCCTCCGGCGCGTCCTCGGGTAGCTCCGCGGGCTCGACGCGGCTGCGCACGTGCGTGCTGATCTCCTCGTCGATCACGCGCTCGCGCGACGCCCCGCGCCAGGCGGCGACCACCAGCCCGAGGATCGCGACGTAGACGATCGGCGTCCACGCGAACAGCCCCGCCCGGCTCGAGAACAGCGTCGCGGCCCAGCGGCTCTCGCCCCAGCGCATGAAGTCGGCGCCCTGCGGGATCGTCAGCGGCGCGCCGAACAGCGACCACCACGCGAGCATCTGCGGGCTGAACGCGAGCACGAGCGCCGCCGCGAACGCGAGCGCGCCGAGGATCACCGCGCGCGGCCGCTCGCCCCCGCGCCCGCGCGAGCGCGCGAGCCGGGCGCCCAGCTCGTAGGCGGGCAGCAGCGTGAACACCACGTTCTGCGGCCGCACCAGCGCCATGAGGCCCGCGAGCAGCCCGAGCGCGATCCAGCCGCGTGTCCCTCGAGTCATCAGTCCCGAGTGCCAGGTATAGACGAACGCCGCGACCGCGAACGCGCTCGCGGCGTGCGGCCAGCTCGGCTGGTAGAGCATGTACCAGGGCAGCGGCGACGCGAGCAGGATCGCGAGCGCGGCGAGCCCGGCGAGGCGCGCCGAGACGAAGCGCCGGGCGAGCAGCGCGGAGAGCACGATCGCGGCGAGCCCCCACAGCACGCTCGCGTACAGCGTGATGCGCTGCTGCAGCGGCGCGCTGCCGTCGGTCGGCCCGACGCGCGCGCCCGCGGCCGCGCCGACCCGCATCACGCCCTCGGCGACGAGGAAGCTCGGCGCCCACAGCACTGCGGGGCCGATGGTGAAGCGGTTCTCGGGCAGCCCGGTCGCGGTCACGGGCCGCGCGTGCGGGTTGCCGAGCAGCGCGTAGTCGTTGCGAAAGTCGACGTCGCCGTCGCGCAGCAGCGAGCGCGCGTAGGCGTAGTAGTACACGCCGTCGCCGTGGATCAGCCCGCCGCGGGTGAACCGGCCGACCGGATGCTGCGCGTACATCCACGTGAACACGACCAGCACGAGCCCGAGCAGCGCGCGCCAGCCCCAGCCGAAGGACGTCTCCGCGGTCTGCTCGGGCCCGGCGCGCGCCATCGCGGCGGTTATACACGGGTTCGTCGCGGGGCCGCGCGCCCGCGAGGCGACGGCGACCCGGAGCCCAGGCCGGGTCGCCGCGATCACTCCCCAAACCGTCGCGGCTCGCCGGGAACGCTCGCTCGCGCCGGCGCGATCGAGCTCCGAGCGCGCGCGCGAGCTGGTACCGTGCTCCCCATGACCTCTGCATGGCTTACGATGAGAACGACCCTGCTGCTCGCCCTCGGGCTGGGCCTCACGGCGTGCGGGCCGGGGAGCGACGGGACCAACGGCTCGAGCGACAGCGACGACTCGGGGGCCTCGAGCGACTCCTCCGCGACCTCCTCCGCGACCTCCTCCGCGACCTCCTCCGCGACCTCCTCCGCGACCTCCTCCGCGTCGACAGCCGGCCCCGGCACGGACTCGGGCGCCACGAGCACGGGCTCGGGCGCGACCGAGAGCGCCACGGACGCGCCGACCACCGACGCGACGTCGACGAGCTCGCCGACGTCGACCTCGGGCACCACCGACGTCCCCCTCGACTGCGAGAACGCCGAGCCGATCACGCAGCTCGGCACCGACGAGCCGAGCGGCTTCGAGCGCTGCGAGAACGGCGTGATCCACCGCGCGATGGAGGTCGCGTGCGTCGAGCCCCAGGGCGTCGGCAACTGCAGCCTGCCCGACGGCACATGTATGGTCGACGACGACTGCCTCGCCCAGGACCACGGCGTGTGCCTCGAGCAGCTCGGCGGCTTCCCCGGGTGCTACTGTAACTACGGCTGCGAGACCGACGCGGACTGCGGGCCCGACCAGGTGTGCGCCTGCGCGGGCGTCGTCTCCGACCACGCGACCTGCATCCCCGCCGGCTGCGTCGACTCCAACGACTGCGGCGAGGGCCTCTGCGCGCTCGCCCAGGACGAGGGCATCTGCGGCGAGCTCATCGCCCAGGTCCAGTGCATCGGCGGCGGCGCGGGCTGCCTCAGCGACCAGGACTGTCCGCAGGCCGGCTGCTTCGACGGCGACCCCGGCATGGTCCAGCACGTCTGCTGGCCGCAGGAGGGCTCGTGGAGCTGCAAGCCGCCGGAGTGGTGCCAGGGTGACTGCGGTCGCCCGCTGCTGATCGACGGCGAGGTCCGGACCGCGCCCGCGCGCCCGCGCGACGACTGGTCGCTCGCGCAGCGCGACGCCCCGCACGCGCTCCCCCCCGCGCTCGCGCGCCACCTCGGCGAGCGCTGGACCGCGATCGCGCTGCTCGAGCACGCCTCGATCGCCTCGTTCGCGCGCTTCAACCTCCAGCTCGCGCGGCTCGGCGCGCCGCCGACGCTGCTCGCCGAGAGCCGCCGCGCCATGACCGACGAGCTGCTGCACGCGCGCCTGTGCTTCTCGCTCGCCCGCCGCTACCGCGGGCGCGCGCTCGGCCCGGGCGCCCTGCCGATCACGGGCGACGCCCCGTGCCCCCGCGAGCCCGCCGCGATCGTCGAGACGCTGATCCAGGAGGCCTGCGTCGGCGAGACGCTGGCCGCGGCCGAGGCCCGCGCGACCGCAGCGCGCAGCGAGGATCCGACGGTCCGGCGCGCGCTCGAGCAGATCGCCGAGGACGAGCTGCGGCACGCCGCGCTCGGCTGGCGAGCGCTGCGCTGGATCCTCGACCGCGCCGGCGCCGAGGAGCGAGCGCAGCTCCTCGCCACGCTCGCGCGCGCGGTCGCGACGGCGAGGGCCGAGCTCGCCGCGTCCGCCGGCGAGGATCACGAGGACGCGACCGCGCTCGCCCACGGCGTGCCCTCGGACGGGCTGCGCGCGCGTACGCGGCGCGAGGCGCTGCGCGAGCTGGTCGAGCCCTGCGCCCGCGAGCTCGCGCGGGCGTATGACTCCGCCGCGCGCGCGGCCGCCTGACCTCACGCGCAGGTTCCCGGGCCCGCGCGCCGCTGCGCGCGGGCGAGCGCGGCGCTACGACTCGCCCTCGCACACGACCGTGATCGTCTGCAGGATCGAATTAAACGTCTCGGCCAGCGAGCCCTCGCAGATGTCCTTCATGATCCCGCGCTCGCGCAGCGAGTAGACGATCGAGGTGATGCGCGCGGCCGGGGCGGCCTCGCCGTACACCCCGTCGCACACGCCCGCCGGGTCCTCGTACACGCCCTGGTCGCCGCCGATCCCGAGCACGAGCAGGCGATCCGGATCGCCGCCGACGGCCTCGAGGAAGGTCGCGCGCGTCTGCATGCGCGTCGGCTGCTCCTCCCACGTGTCCTCGTCCGTCAGGATCACCACGAACACCAGCGAGTCGTCGCGCACGAAGCCCGCGTTCTGCTCGTCGACCAACGCCAGCGCCGCGTTCGCGGCCGTGTACTCGAGCGCGGTGTCGGTGTACGTCGACGCGAGGCAGGCGAAGTCCTCCACCAGCGTGTCTGAGGGCCCGACGAGCCACGGCTGCCCCGGCGGCAGCCCGCAGTCCACGGACATGTCGCCGTCGGGCTGATCGCGGTGGGTGTGCAGCGCCGTCGCGCCCATGCGGTTCGAGACCACGCCGACGTGAAAGTCCTCGACGTCGGCGAGGTGCTCCACCAGCGCCTGCGCGAACGCGCCGAACACCGACACGCCGCCGTCCTCGTCCTTGAGCGCCGCCTGCTCCTCCGTCATGCTGCCCGACCCGTCGATCACGAACAGGATGTCGAGGCGCGCGCAGCCCGGCGCGCGGCTCACCGGCAGCGGCTCGTCTTGGGCCTCGCAGGCGGCGACGGCCCGCGGCGCCCACTCGGCGAGCGCCGCCGGCAGCCCGCCCGCCTGCGCGCCGTGATCGAAGTGGTGGCTCAGCGCCCCGAGCGTGACCGAGAAGGTCTCGAGGCGATCAGCCGACTGCCCGAAGGTGAAGCCCTCGACCCGCCGTCGATCGCCGCCGCCGACGATCCGCGTGTAGGCCTCGGCGGCCATGCCTGGGCGGTTGTAGATGTTCGTCGCGCCGACCGGCTGGTCCTCCGCGGCCGAGAGCAGCATCGCGAGGCCCGTGATGTCATCGCGATCGGGCGGCGGCCAGTCCTCGAGGTGCAGCACCGGGTGCATCAGCCCGCCCAGCAGGTTGTAGCCGTCGACGCCCTTGAAGTCGGCCGCGCGGTCCAGCATGCACTGCAGCACCGCGTGCGCGTCGGGGTCGACGACGCCGCCCTCGCCCCACACCACGATGGGACTCTCGGAGCAGTCGGTCACGACCAGCGCCTCGGTCCCGGGCGTCGCGTGCACGCGCACGCGCGCGCGCGTATCCGCGACCAGCCCGTCGAAGAACTCGAGCAGCGCCGCCCGGCTCGCCTCGTCGAAGATCGGCGCCTTCGGGTCGAGCACGAGCGAGACGTCGAGGCCCCCGCACAGCGGCGGGAGCTCCTCGCCCGTCGAGCCCGCCGTCTCCGCGCCGACCGTCGTGATGCTCGGATCGCTCGCGCCGCCCTCGGTCTCGCTCTCGGCCCCGCCGCCTTGACAGCTCGAGCCGAGCACGAGCGCGAGCGCTGCGCAGACGCCTCCACCGTGGGATCGCACGCGACAAGCGTAGCACCCCGCCCCCGCGCTCACGCGCCGACGTGCCCGCGAGGCGACGCCGCCCACGAGGCCGCGAGCGCGACTCGCCCGTCGCGCGACGCTGGCCCCAGAGGCACACTGCCCGCGCCCGCGCCCGCGCCCGCGCGTCCGCGCGCCCGCGCGCCCGCGTGTAGGTCCGTCGATCACCCTCGTCGCGTCTCGCCGCGGCGCGTCTCGGCGCGACCATCCTGACCTCTTCGACCTGTTCGTTCGATCACCGCGCGCTCGCGACGACGCCCGCCGATGCCGAGGGTGCCGCGCCGGGAATTGACGCGTCGCGTCGCGCTTCGATACAGTGTTTCTCCGCGGCGCGCTCGCCCCGGGATCAGAGCTACACGATGCCCTTGGCGCCCGGAGCCCCGATCGTCGGCGATAAGCCTGGAACGCTCACCGCGCTCCTCCAGCTCGACGGCGAGCCCTACGCGCTGACCTGCGGGCACATCTTCACCGGCGGCCGCGCGCTGTATCACGACGGCCGCGAGGTCGCGACGCTCACGCACAACTTCTGCCACGTCGCGCCGTGGCTCGACGCCGCGGTCGCGCGCCTCAACGACGCCGGGCGCGACGCGATCGACACGGCGCACAACCGCGAGTGGTGGGTGACGAACGTGCGCGAGCCCAACGCCTCGATCAAGCGCCGCGGCGGGTACCTGCTCGGGCGCGGCGCGACCCGCCCGCTCGCCGTCGAGATCACCGCGCACAACCGACGCGTCGCCGCGTTCCTCCGCAAGAGCCGGATCGGCCTCATCCTCACGCGCCCGGCGGGCGCCCCCGGGGACTCGGGCGCGCCGCTCTACGTGTCCAGGAACGGCAAGTGGCGGCTCCTCGGCATGCAGATCGGCGCGATCGACGGGCTCGGCTGCCACGTCCCGCTCTTGCCTGTGCTCGCGGCGCTGCGACTGCGTCACGAGCGCGTCTACATCCTCTAGCGGGCGACCACGAGCGCCCCACGAGACCCCACGGAGACCACGGTGTACGGAATCACGATCAGCGCGACGATCACCGCGGCCGCTCGCGCGACGCTGCTGTCCGCGCTCTCGCTCGCCGCGCCGGCGCTGGACCACGACTTCGCTCGACCTGCTGATATGGACAGGTCTTACGAGCGCGACGAGGACGACGACCGCGACGTCGCGTTCCTGTGCCAGCCGGACGTCCGCGACGCCTACTTCACCGCTGGCCCCGTGACGAGCGCGCGCGCGCGCGCGCTCGCGACGCGCCGCGCCGCGGTCGTGCGCGCGTACGCGGAGCGCTGCCAGAGCCCCGCGCGCCGCGGCTGCGCGAGGCCTGCGAGCTCGACCCGCGCGACGACATCACCGCGCGCGCGCTGTGCCTCGCCCAGGTCGACGACGCGACGCGGCCCGCCTGCGACGCGCTGCAGACGGCCGAGCGCGCCGCCGCGCGCGAGCGCGAGCGCGGCGACGAGCTCCGGCGCGAGCAGGTCGCGCGCTACGGCGCGCCGGGCAGCGACCCCAACCAGCTCGCGCAGCACGAGCTCGACCGCGTGTTCCGCCGCGCGTGCGTCGAGAGCTTCGCCAACACGCACCGGACCTCCGGCGCGATCGAGGAGCTCCTGCAGGTCGCGGCGCAGGTCGTCGTCGACCGCGCGACCCAGGCCGGCTGGCGCCTCCTCAAGGACCAGCTGCTGCGCGCCGCCAACTGCGACGAGGACGCGAGCGCCTGGCGCCTGCGCCGGACCTGCGAGGTCCTGCGGCGCACCAACATCCAGGACGTGCTCTCCAACCCGACCGCGCTCGTCAACGCGTCGATCGAGGATCTCTTCACGCTCGTCCCCGACGTGCTCGGGCGCCCCGTCGGCCCGCGGCACGAGTTCATCCGCCGCGCGCTCGCGATCACCGACTCCGCGAGCACGGCCGTGCGCGCGGGCGGCCTGCGCGGCCTCGAGTCCGCGAGCGAGCGCCACGCCTACAACGTGCTCCACTACGCCGCCGACCAGGCGACGTGCAGCGACCCCGCGCTCACGCCCGGGACCCGGGTCGCGCGCGCGCTCGTCGACTGCATCGTCGACGGCGGCGGCGGCGAGCGTGACATCCTCGCCTGCGACATGGAGCGCCGGCTCCGGGTCGACTGTCAGCTCGAGCCCTCGCTCGCGCGCGAGTACACCACGCTGCTCGACGCCAACCCCGACGTGCTCAAGTCTGACGGGCTGCGCGATCGGGTCAACGTCGTGTTCGCGCTGGCGCGCGTCGACGCGGCGGTCGCCGGCGACGTCCAGGTGCGCGCGCGGGATCTCGAGGCCGCGCGCCACCTCCTCGTCGGGCTGCTCGACCGCGACTGGACGACCGCGACCGCGGCCGCGGGCGAGCTGCTGCTCGCCCGCGTCGCCGCGCGCCAGCGGTCAGGCCCCGAGGGCCCCAGGGCCGCGGCGAGCGCTGAGCCCGGCGCCTGCGCGCCCGCGGCTGTCCCCGCGACCACGGCGAGCCCGTACACGACGAGCCCACCGCCCGCCGTGGGCCCGACGTACACCTCGAGCCCGCCGCCCAGGCCGCGCGCCGATCGCGAGCCCTGCGCCGACGGTGCGCGCACCGACGACTGCCGCGGCGCCCGGAACCTGCAGAAGTACTTCGCGCTGCTCACCGCGATCGGCCAGTACGCAACGACGCTCGCGCGCCCCGAGCAGGGCTCCAGCCAGGCCGCGCCGACCGCCGCGCGCACCGCGATCATCGAGGAGCTGATCAAGCGCACCGTCAGCCGCAGCGCGCGGCCTCACAACTCCGCGGTCGTCTCGATCGGCGGCAGCCTCGGGCTCGGCGGCAGCGCTCGCCTGTCCGCGCGCACAGGCGCCTACAGCGGCTTCGTCGGGCCGCTGTACGTCGGCCTCGGCTTCGCGGTCGACTCGTACCACCGCCTCGGCCCGCGCGAGCGCTGGGGCGGCGTGCACGCCGAGCTGAGCTTCTTCGAGCTCGGGCAGTACCTGACCTTTGAGACAACAGACAGCTCGGGCGACCTGACCATCAAGACGCCCCAGCTCGCGCAGGCCGTCTCGCTCGGGCTCAAGCTCGGCTTCTGGACCGCGCTGCGCGAGACCCCGCTGTTCGTCGCGCCCTACGTCGCGTTCGCGCCCTTCTCGCTGAACGAGGACGACGACTTCACGATCTCGATCGGCGGCATGCTCGGGATCTACATCCCGTTCTTCGACTTCAACTGAGCGCGCCCGGGCCCCGCGCGCGGCGGCGGCCCGCACGACGCGCGCGCGTCAGCGCACCCAGACCGACGCGTAGCTGGTCTTGCAGCTCGTGTCGTAGCAGGTCACGCCGCCGTTGATCGAGCCCGCCGGGTTGCACGGGTAGCCGCCGTTGCACACCTGGCGCGTCAGGCTGGTCGCCTTCGGCATCGAGTGATCGTGGCTCGACCACGTGCCCTGGCCCGCCGGCGTGTTGCCGAGGCCGTACGTCCAGCAGCACGCCGGGAACACGAAGCCGATCAGCGCGTTCTCGTTGCAGCCCGGGAAGCACGAGCAGTTGGTGTCGAGCGGGCGCACGACGATGTCGAAGATCAGCTGCTGCTGGTCCGAGAGGCCCTCGGCGAACTGCGGCGTGCCGCCGACGAACTCGCTGCTGCACGCCTGCATGTCGTAGCCGGAGACGATCCAGTCGCCGAAGCTGCTCCCGGCCAGCAGGTCGAAGGTCCAGCCGACCGCGTAGTCCTCCGTGCGGACGAGCAGGTGCTGGGCCGAGACCAGCGCCCAGCCGGGGCTCTTGTAGTCGCCGCTCGTGTAGGTGTCGAGCGCCCCGAACGCGCTCGCGTCGGTCAGCGCCGGCAGGCTGTTCCACTTGCGCCCGTCGCCGTTGACGAGCGAGCCGATCAGCGTCCAGCCGCCCTCGTCCGTGTCCATGTCGCACTGCACCGTCATCGGCGCCTCGGGCCCCTGACCGTCGACGTCGATCATGTACTGACCCGACGGCGCGTCGGGCTCGACCTGCAGGATCTCGTTGCAGCTGACGGCCAGCTCGCACAGCCCGTCCTGACACTTGTTGACGCCGACGCAGTCCGCGTCGACCTGGCACGACTGGCCGAGGTCACAGGGCGCGCAGGTGTCCCCGCCGCAGTCGATGTCCGACTCGGCCGCGTTCTTCGCCCCGTCCGCGCAGGTCGCCGAGACGCACTGTCCGTCGCAGTAGTCGTCCTCGACGTCGTTCCCGTCGTCGCACTCCTCGACGCCCTCGCCGAGGTTGTGCAGCAGGCCGTCGCCGCAGGACGCGAGCGCGCAGCCGCCCGTGCAGTCGCCGTTGTCGTCGTTGCCCACGCCCTCGTCGCAGCTCTCGCCGTTGCCCGGCTGCGTGAAGCCGTCGCCGCACACCGCGAGCGTGCAGCTCTCGGTGCAGCCGTCGGTGTTGTCGAGGTTGCCGTCGTCGCAGCCCTCGCCCTCGTTGACCACGCCGTCGCCGCAGGTCGCGAGCTTGCACGCGTTGGAGCACTCGTCGTCGTCGACCTGGTTGCCGTCGTCGCAGCCCTCGCCCGGGCCCACGAGGCCGTCGCCGCACGCCGCGAGCGTGCAGTCGCTCTTGCACGTGCCCGCGTCGCTGTTGTTCGCGCCGTCGTCACACTCCTCGCCGGGACCCTGCGCCCCGTCGCCGCAGCTGTTGGACGTGCAGTCGGCCTTGCACGTCGCGTCCGCGCCGTTGCTCGGGCCCTCGTCGCACTCCTCGCCGGGCCCGAGCGCACCGTCGCCGCACACGTTGACCGAGCAGTCGCTCTTGCACGACGCGCCGTCGTCGTTGCCCTGGCCGTCGTCACACTCCTCGCCGGGGTCGACGACGCCGTCGCCGCACACCGGATCGGGGCCCGCCGTCTCGGACTCCGAGCCGCCCGTCATCGTCATCGCGCCGCTGTCGCTCGTCGGCCCCGCCGAGGTCCCGTCCGAGCTCGTGCCGCCCTCCGACTCGCTCCCCGCCGAGACCTCGCTCGCGCCGGGCTCGCTGTCACCGCACGCGCCCGCGAGCGCGACCGAGATCAGGGCCGCCGCGCCGCCACGCCACCACGCATTCACCATGCACCGCATGCGCGCATGGTCTGTGGTCGCTGGCCCCCGGTCAATCCGCGCGCGTCGATTAACATGACCATAAGTACAGATATCTATCAGCCGGCCGGTCGCCCTCGGCGCGCGGCGCGAGCGAGCCGGAGACGCGCACGCGCCCGCGCGCGGGCCGGCGCCCGCGCCTCGACGCCGCGCTTCTTAAAAGGTCTCTAGAGACATGTCGGATGATCGCTGACCAGCAGCGGCGCGCGCTCGGCGTGGACCAGGCAGCGTCGGCCTGGCGCGTGGGCCCGGTAGCCGCCGCGATCGAGCTCCGCGTCGGGGTCAGGCTCATCGCGCGAGGCGCCCATGACCGCGACCGACTCGCCGTCCTCGAGCACGCCCTCCTCGACCCACAGCCAGCGACGCTCCGCGATCGCGGCCGCCGTGCACAGCGCCTGCTCCTCGAGCACGCGTCGCAGCGCGCCCGGCAATTCCGACCACAGGTAGGTCTCGCCGTGATCGAAGCGCGTCGAGATCGTCGCGCCGGACGGCGCGACGCGCAGTCGCCCGGTCTCGTCCTCGACGAAGAACGGCTCGCGCTGACGCAGCGTGCCCATGTAGGTCCAGCCCGACTCGCGCGACTCGTGCACGCGCAGCTCGTAGTACGCGCAGGGTCGACCGCTCGCGAGCGCGCGCACGGCCTCGCCCCCGCGCCGCACCCGGCCGACGACCTTGCCCTCGCCGTGTCGGTACCCGTCGCTCGTCACGCGCGGCGCGGCCCGCAGCGCCGCGTCGACCCGCGCCGTCCGGCCGCCGGACTCGCTCGGTCGCGTCTCGGGCGGACGACTCGCGCGACCGAGGATCGGGCGCCCGTCCACCCGCCCGCACAACGCGAGCAGCCGCGCGACCGACTCCTCCCCGGCCGGTGAGTTGCCGTAGATCAACACCGAGCCCATGAGCGCCGGCGCGACGATCAACGACAGCGAGCTCCAGACGTCGCCGGACGCGGCGGTCAACGCCGCGACGATGATCACCAGCGCGACGACGAAGAGCGCGAACACGAGACCGAGTCTCCGACGGACCCGCGCGCCCGTGATCCGGGTGCACCCGTCGTCCTCGACCAGCTCCACGACGAGCTGGCCCACGAACGCGTGTGTAAGGCGAACGCGCGCGCGTCCCCCCTCGGACGTCTGCACCAGCCGGGCGTGACCGCGGATCAGCGCGTCGGGGTGGGCGCGGAGATGAGCGTTGACAGCGGCCTCGATGTCCGCGACGTAGCGCGCGAGCTCGGGCTTGAAGGGGCGTTCTCGATGGGCGACGGGGATAAACAAGGGCCTCGTGGACAGGACGAGCGCGCGCCCTCGATGGCGCGGCCGCTCGCGTCAACGCGCGCCACCCGGCCTGGTATCCTGGGCTCCTGGGCCCCTCGCGCGTGCACCCTCTCCCCGACCGATCCCGCCGGACCACGAGCCGGCGCGTCCGCGCCGCGCGGCGCGTGGCGCCGCTGCTCGCGATCGCGCTCGCGCTCGCGTCGGCCTGCTCGCCCGAGGTGTGCGCCCACCTGCTCCACTGCGGCGGCCTGCTCCTCACGCTCACGGGCCCCGGCGGCGCGCCGCTGCCGGACGGCGACTACCGCTTCGAGCTCACGCTCAACGACCCCCACGAGCAGCCGTTCACCGACACGTGGGAGTGCGCCGTCGTCGGCGGCGACGCCGAGGGCTGCCTGCGCGAGACGAGCTCGGCGCAGGGGGACGGCACGCTCGTCATCCAGGGCGAGTCCAGCGACCCCTTCGCGCTGCGCCTGCTCTGGATCCGCGCGGAGGCCATGACCGACGTGCTCGGGGGCCCTGAGTACGTCGCGATCATCGTACGCCGCGACGGGGAGACGCTCCTCGACGAGACCATCACGCCGGACTACGAGCTGCAGTCGGTGGGGCGCGCCAGGGACTGCGGGAGCTGCGAGCAGGCCGAGGAGACGCGCGCGCTGTAGCGCCGCTCAGCGCGCGCGCGGACGACGTGACCGTTTGGCCATGAGCGCCTCGACGTCGAAGTGCACCGCGACGCCGAGCTCATACAGCGCCGCGTACTGCGTGTAGTCGTGGACCGCCATGTTGAAGTAGCCGCCCGCGAGGTACAGGTCGACCGTGTCCTTGATCCGGAACTGCAGCCCGCCCACGCCCGACGTCCACATCGTCGTCGGCAGGCCGTCGGCCGCCGAGACCTGCAGGCGCAGGCGCCCGAACATCGCGAACCAGTGGATATGCAGGCCGATGCCGATGCCCGTGTAGCCGCCGAACGCGAGGCGCTTGTTCCACGGGCGCGTGTCGCCCCGCGCCGGGTCGACGTACTCCGCGATCGCCGAGCCGCCCGCGCCGAGCCCGAAGCCGAGCTCGAGATCCGCGGCCGCGTGGATCGAGTTGTCGCGGTTCGGCGACAGCGTGAGCCGCGGGCCGGCGTAGCCCATCGCCCACAGCTTGTGCGCGAACGTCCCGCCGCCCTCGACCGAGATCCAGTCGCGGACGCCGTAGCCGATCCGCGCCTGACCATAGCGCGGCGCGTCGGCGCCGTCGCTGAGCGCGAAGCCGGAGGTCGCCCCCTGCAGCTCCAGCTCCCCCTCACGCAGCCGTTCGGGCGCGCCGTAGTGCGTGCTCTGGATCGGCGGAGAGAACGCGAGCGAGCAGCCCGCGAGCGGCGCGAGCAGGAGCGCGAAGGAACATCGCGCGAAGGAACATCGCGCGAACGATCGCGCGAACGATCGCGCGAACGATCGCGCGAACGATCGCGCGAAGGAACGACGCGAGAGGCCTCGCGCCCCGAGCCGCGCCCGCGAGCCGCCCACACGCGCTGACGATCGTCCGTGCATCGTCACGTGATCCTGCCAGCGCCCGGCCGAAAATTCACGCGAACACCCTGCGGTTCGCCGCGGTCACGCGGGCGCGCCCTCCGGCGCCGACGTCGGGAACGAGACCGTGACGGTCGTGCCCTCGCCGGGGCGCGAGCGCAGCTGGATCTCGCCGCCCAGCAGCTCGGTGACGAGGTTGTGGATGATGTGCAGGCCGAGCCCGCTGCCGCCGCGACCGCGGTTGGTCGTGAAGAACGGCTCGAACACGCGCGCCTGCAGCTCGGGCGAGATGCCGCGGCCGTTGTCACGCGCCTCCACGCGCGCGCCCCCGTCGGGGCCCTGCTCCACGCGCAGCACGATCTCGCCGACCTGCCCCTCCGGGAAGGCGTGCGTGAGCGCGTTGCTGACGAGGTTCGTCACGATCTGCGAGATCGCGCCGGCGTGCGTGTGGACCCGGAGCTCGCCCGGCGCCTCGAAGCGCACCTGGTGACCGGTGCGCTTGTACAGCGGGCCCAGGCTCGTCAGCACCTCGCGCACGTACGCGGCCAGCTCGAACGACCGTCGCTCCTCGCTCGACTGATCGACCGCGACCTTCTTGAAGCTCGCGATCAGCTCGCCCGCGCGCCTGAGGTTCGCGGCGGTCAGCGCCGAGGCCTCGCGCGCGTCGTCGAGGAACGACCGCATGTCGCGGCGGCGCAGCGACCTGTCGTCGAACTTCGCGCGCAGCGCGTCGACGCGATCGGCGAGCAGCGACGACGCCGTGATCGCCACGCCGACCGGCGTGTTGATCTCGTGCGCGACGCCGGCGACGAGCCCGCCGAGCGCCGCCATCTTCTCCTTGTGCAGGAGCTCGCGCTGCGCGGTCCGCAGCGCGCCCTTGAGCTTGTCGGTGTAGACGTCCGTCATCAGCAGGATCGTCTCGAGGTAGGCGTCGTCGAGCAGCTCGAGCAGCTCCAAGCGCTGGCGCAGCGTCACCGTCTCGTGGCGCTCGACGACGTGCATCACGCCGTGCCGGAAGCACAGGAAGCCGCGCACGAGCGTCGAGATGTTGAAGGTCATCGCCGCGCGCAGCGACGTCACGTGCTCGATGAACGCGGCCCGCGGCGCCGGGTCGCCGTGGAGGATGAGCGCGCGGTAGACCTCGAACTCGCGCTGGACGAGCGCGAGCGTCTCGGACCGCGGTCGACGCCCGCGCAGATCATCCGAGTGCTCGCGCACCCAGTCGACGCCGACCTCGATGATCTCGTCGCGGTGCTCCGCGAGCATCGCCGCGAGCAGCGGCTGCACGCTCAGCTCGCGGGTCGCCGGCCGCCTCCTCACGCGGGGTCCTCCGCGCCTCCGTCCGCGCCCCAGCGCCGCTCGATCCCCAGCAGCGCGAGGTCCTCCGGGACGCGCGCCCGCAGCGTCTCGAGCCGCGCCAGCGCGTCGAGGCGCGCCCCCGACTCGATCTGCTCGCAGATCGTCTGCAGCGCGCCGACGGTCGAGGCCTTGCGCAGCCGCGTCGCCTCGTCCTCGCCCGCGAACACCTCGAACACGCTCAGCGCGGCCTCCTTGCCGCGCACGCGCACGCGCCCGAGCGGCCGGCTCCAGCGCGCGGTCTCGGGCACGAGCGCCGCGTGCACGCTGTCGCTGACGAGCAGGTCGACGCGCAGCTGTCGCGTGAGCCGCTCGAGCCGCGACGCGACGTTGACGCAGTCGGCGACGACGGTCCAGTCGAGCCGCGCGTCCGAGCCGAGCATCCCGAGCACCACCGCCCCGCTCGCGACCCCGATCCCGAGCCTCGCGACGCGCGGCCACGCGCCGGCCTCGTTGAACTCGCGGGTCCAGCGGAGCATGCTCAGCGCGGCGTCGACCGCCGACTGCGGGCCGCGGGGGAACAGCACCATGACGCCGTCGCCGAGGTACTTGTCGACGACGCCGCCGTGCTCCTGGATCCGCGGCGCGAGCCCGGCGTAGTACGAGTTGAGGAACTCGAAGGTGCGCTCCGGGCCGAGCGCCTCCGCCAGCCCCGTGAACGCCTCGAGGTCGGCGAACAGCACGGTCATCTCGCGCGCCTCGTGGTCGCCGATGTCGACGCGCGTCACGTCCCCGCGCCCGAGCAGGTCCAGGATCGGCAGCGGCACGAAGCGCGACACCGAGCGCAGCGTCCGCTCCTTGTGGTGGTAGAGGCGCTGGTTGTCGAGCGCCACCGCCGCGTTGCTGCAGAACAGCTGCAGGATCCGGCGGTCCCACTCCGTCAGCCGGGCGTCGCCCTCGATGAACAGCGCGGCGCACTCGTGCTCGCTCGCGCAGAAGCCGTAGACGATGTAGCTCCCGCGCGCGACCGAGCCGCCGCGCTCGAGCGCCTCCTGCAGGTCCATGAAGATGTTCGCGTCGATGACCTCGGCGACGTACTGCCCGACCGCCTGTTCGAAGCGCCCGGTGCCCGCGAGCACCACCGGGCTCGCGTCGTCGCGGCGGTACAGCTCGCCGCGCCCCTGGAAGAACAGCGCGCTCCGGTGCGGCGACAGCAGCGCGGTGAGCTGCACGAGCAGCCCCGCGATGAAGTCCTCGATCGACTGGCGCTCGAACAGCGACGCGGTCGCCTTGATGATCCGCTCGAGCCCGACCTTCTGGGCCTCGATCGTGCAGAGGTCGCGGTACGAGCGGATGCCGCCGATGATCGTCGTGACCAGCCGCTGCGCGGTGAGCTCGGTCTTGGCCCGGTAGTCGTTGATGTCGTACTCCGCCATCACCCGCTGCTCGGGCGCGAGCCCCGGCTGGCCGGTCCGCAGCACGATGCGGACGAGCGCGTCGCGGCGCTCCTCCCGGATCCAGCGCGCGAGCTCGAGGCCCGCGTCGTCGGTCTCCATCACCACGTCGAGCAGCGCGACCGCGAGCGCCGGACCGCCCTCGATCAGCGCGCGCGCCTCGACGCTCGAGTAGGCCGAGATGAGCTCGACCGGGCGCCCGTGAACGCGCAGGCCCGCGAGCGCGAGCCGCGAGATGCTGTGCATCTCCGGCTCGTCGTCGACGACCAGGACGCGCCAGCGTGCGCCCGCTGAGCCGCCCTCCTCGTCGTCATCGGCGCCCTCCCCGTCGCCGTCATCGTCGTCCTCGTCATCGTCGGCGAACAGATCTTCGTCGTCGTCCAGCTCGCGCGCGCCGTCTGGCGCGCGCGCGGCTGGATGCGCGTCGTAGTCCTCGTTCGCCGCCGTAGCCCCATAGCCCGGGCTGCGCTGCATCGTATACGTCGTCTCCTAGCTGCCTACTCTTCCCTCGTATCACCCAGTCGAGACAGCGACAAGCACGCGCACGGGCGCAATTGCGCGCCACTCCGGGAGAACACGTCGGCGCCCCGGCGCCCGCTCCAACCCGACCCCGGCAGCGGGACCGGGCTCGCCCGCGCGACGCGACGTGACGCGCCCGTGACCCGCGAAACACCGCTCGCCGCGGTTTTGCTTTTTTTTCTCGGTCGGCATACGAACAGCCCTCGCGCATGGCCACCCCCGCCCCAGCAGCACGCATCGTGATCCTCGGCGCCGGCCGTGCCCAGCGCGGCGGCGTGCCGACCGCGATGCTGCCGACGGGCCAGCGCGGGCGCGTCATCGACTGGATCCTCGGCGCCTTCTCGGTCATCCCTGGGGCCTCGATCTGCGTCGTCGGCGGGTTCCGAGCGGACACGCTCCATCACGAGGTCCCCGACATCGAGCTCGTGATCAACCCGAACTGGCGCGTCACCGGCCCGGCGATCTCGCTCTCCTACGCGCGCCTGCCCGAGGGCGCGCCGCTGTGGGTGAGCTACGCCGACGTCGTGTTCCGCGACGGCACCGTGCGGGCGATCGAGCAGATCGACGCCGACATCGTGCTCGCCATCGACCGCGCCTGGACCCGGCGATACGATCGCCGCGGCGCTCGCGAGCTCGCGCGCGCGGAGAAGGTGACGTGCAGCCGAGACCGCGTCACCGACATCGGCTCCCACATCCAGAGCCGCGCGGCCGCTGGTGAGTTCTGCGGGCTCGTCAAATTTCGCCCGCGGGTCGTCACCGCGATCCGGGAGATCTTCGCCCGCAGCGAGCTCCCGGCCACCGCGTCGATGCCGGCGCTGATCCGCGCGCTGCTCGGGCGCGGCTTCCAGGCGCGCGTCACCGACGTCGCCGGCGACTGGGCCGAGCTCAACGCGCCGCAGGACCTCGCGCAGTTCGTCCTCGGGACCAAGGCCGAGTCGCTCGAGCGCCTCAAGCCGCGCCTGCGCCGGGGCACCATCGGCGAGCTGCTCTCGTTCACGCACGCGCGCTGGTCGAGCGAGCGCGGGCCGCTGGTCGAGCGCGTGCGCGCGAAGTTCCCCCAGACGCGCCTGATCGTCCGCAGCAGCGCGCAGTCCGAGGACGGCTGGACCGAGTCGGCCGCCGGCGCGTACACGAGCGTGATCGACGTCGACAGCGGCGACCCGGCGGCCGTCGCCGCCGCGATCGACGAGGTGTTCGCCTCGTACGGCGCCGCCGACCCCGACAACCACGTGCTCGTCCAGGAGCTGCTGCGCGACGTCAAGGTCTCCGGCGTCGTCATGACGCGCACGCCCACGGCCGGCGCGCCCTACTACGTGCTCAACTTCGACAGCACGACGCGGCGCACCGACACCGTGACCTCGGGCGAGGGCCGCGCGCTGCGGACCGTGTACCTCCACCGCGACGCCCCGCTCACGCCGCGCCTCGAGCCCGAGCTCGGCGACGTCGTCGAGGTCGTCAAGGAGCTCGAGGCGCTCGTCGGTCACGACTCGCTCGACATCGAATTCGCGATCACCGACGACGGCCTCGTGCACGTCCTGCAGGTGCGCCCGATCGCGGTGCAGCACGAGCTCCCGGTCGACGATCACGCGCTCGAGCGCACGCTCCGGCGCGCGATGAAGCTGTTCGAGCGGATGCAGCGGACGCGCTCGCCCTTCATCGTCGGCGAGAGCACGCAGCTGAGCGTGATGTCCGACTGGAACCCGGCCGAGATCGTCGGCGTCAAGCCGCGCCGGCTCGCGTTCTCGCTCTACCGCCACCTGATCACCGACGCCGTGTGGGCGGCCCAGCGCGCGCGAAACGGCTACCGCGACGTGCGCCCGTGCAACCTGCTCGTCGACATCGCCGGGCACCCCTACGTCGACGTGCGCGCGACCTTCAACAGCTTCGTGCCCGCGACGCTGCCCGACGCGCTCGCCGGGCGCCTCGTCGATCACTACCTCGACGTCCTGCGCGACGCGCCCGAGCTGCATGACAAGATCGAGTTCGACGTCGTGTTCACGTGCATGACGCTGGACTTCGACCGCCGCGCGACCAGGCTGCGCGACGCCGGCTTCTCAGGCGACGACATCGCGCTGCTGCGCGCCGGGCTGCAGGAGGTCACGCGCCGCAGCGTCGGCAGCGTCGACCGCGACCTCGCGGCCGTCGAGCAGCTCAAGGCGCGGCAGCGCGCGATCCTGAGCCGGGACCTCCCGCCGCTCGAGCGCGCCTTCCTGCTGCTCGAGGACGTGCGCCGCCACGGCACGCTCGTGTTCGCCAACCTCGCGCGCAGCGGCTTCGTGGCCGTCAGCCTGCTGCGCTCGCTGACGGCCGCCGGGCTCGCCAGCGAGGCGCAGGTCGAGGGCTTCCTCCGCTCGCTCCGCACCGTCTCCGGCGCGCTGCAGCGCGACGCGGCCGCGGTCGCGCGCGGCGAGATGACCTGGGAGGCGCTGCTCGAGGTCTACGGGCACCTGCGCCCCGGGACCTACGACATCACCTCGCCGAGCTATAGCGCCGCGGCCGACGAGTTCCTGCGCCCGATGGTCGCGCTCGCCGGGGACGCCGCGAGCGACGAGGACGGCGACGCGCGCTGGGATGAGGCCGCGCGCGCGCGCGCGGCCGCCGAGACCAGCGCGGCGCTCGAGCTCGAGCTGAGCTGGGACGAGCTCGCCCGCTTCCTCCGCGCGAGCATCGAGGGTCGCGAGTTCAGCAAGTTCGTGTTCACCCGCAGCGTCAGCGTCGCGCTCGAGGCGCTGGCCGAGTTCGGCGCGCGCTACGGGCTCTCGCGCGAGGACCTCGCGCACCTGGAGATCCGCGAGCTGCTGCGCCTGCGCGAGGCGCCCAGCGTCGAGCGCGGGCTCGGAGACCTCCTGCAGGCGCGCGCGCACGAGGGCCGCGACGCGTTCGCGCGCGCGCAGGCGACCTGTCTACCGGGACATATCACCACCGTCGCCGACTTCCTCTGCTTCGAGCAGGCGCCCGCGCGCGCCAACTTCATCACGCGCAAGTCCGTGCAGGCGCCGCTCGTCGACCTCGATCACGCGACCCCGGGCGGCGTCGCGCTCGCGGGCACCATCGTCCTGATCTCGCACGCCGACCCCGGCTACGATTGGCTGTTCGGACGCGAGATCGCGGGCCTCATCACGCGCTACGGCGGCGCCAACTCGCACATGGCGATCCGCGCCGCCGAATTCGGGCTGCCGGCCGCGATCGGCGTCGGCGAGGCCACCTACGATCAGCTCCGGCGCGCGCAGATCGTGGTCCTCGACTGCGAGGGTCACAGCATCCGCGTCGTCGGCGGCGCCTGAGCCAACATGCGCATCGGCCTCACGCAGCGCGTCGAGCACATCGCCAGCTACGGCGAGCGTCGCGACTGCCTCGACCAGGCCTGGACCGCGCTGCTCGAGGGCATGGACATGATCCCGGTGCCGCTGCCCAGCTGCCTGCGCGCGCCGGCGCGCCACGTCGAGGCGCTCGCGCTCGACGGCGTCATCCTCACGGGCGGCAACGACCTCTGCGGCCTCCCGGGCGCGAGCAACACGGCGCCTGAACGCGACGCGCTCGAGGCCGCGCTGCTGGAGCTCGCCCGAACGCGCGGCCTCCCGGTGCTGGGCGTGTGTCGAGGGCTGCAGCACATCGTCGCCCACCACGGCGGCGCGCTGCGCCGCGTCGAGGGTCACGTCCGCGCGCGCCACCCGATCACCCGCGAGCCCGGGGTCCGACCCGAGCTGCCGCTCACCGACCGCGACGAGGTCAACAGCTTCCACGGCTACGGCGTCACGCCCGAGGACCTCGCGTCCGCCCGAGGGCTGCTCGCGCTCGCGCGCGCCCCCGACGGCACCGTCGAGGCCGTCGTCCACGAGCGCCTGCCGATCGCCGGGATCATGTGGCACCCCGAGCGCGCCCCCAACGATCCGCGCGACCGCGCGCTGATCTCCGCGTTCTTCCGCGGCTCCTCTCCGGCCTCCTCCTCTCCTGCCTCCTCTCCTGCCTCCTCTCCTGCCTCCTCTCCTGCCTCCTCTCCTGCCTCCTCTTCTCCTCCTTCTTAAGCACGCGGAGCGCACCGATGACACGAGCGATTATCCTGGCGGCCGGGCAAGGCACGCGCCTGCGCCCCCACACCGACGACAAGCCCAAGTGCCTCGTCGAGCTGTGCGGGCGGCCGCTGCTGCACTACCAGGTCGAGACGCTGCAGGCCGCAGGCGTGCGCGACATCTGCGTCGTCACCGGCTACCGCGCCGATCGCATCGAGGCCGACAAGGACCGGCTCGGCTACGTCACCGCGCACAACCCCGACTACGCGCGCACCAACATGGTCGCCTCGCTGATGTGCGCCAAGGACCACATGCAGGGCGATGTCGACGTGCTCGTCGCCTACTCCGACATCGTCTACCGCCGCGAGATCGTCGACGCGCTGCTCGCCTGCCCGCGCCCCTTCGCGACCACCGTCGACCTCGAGTGGCGCGCGCTCTGGTCCTTGCGCCAGGAAGACCCGATCGAGGACGCCGAGACGCTCAAGTTCGCAGGCGACGGCTCGATCCGCGAGCTCGGGAAGAAGCCGCGGAGCCTCGCGGACATCGAGGCCCAGTACATGGGGCTCATCAAGCTCGCGGCCGGCTTCGCGCCGAGCTTCGTGCGCGGCTACACCGAGCTCGACCCGCGCGGGCCGTACGACGGCAAGGATCGCGACAACATGTACATGACGAGCTACCTGCAGCGGCGCATCGACGGGGGCGACGCGCTCCAGGGCGTGCCCGTGCGCGGCGGCTGGCTCGAGGTCGACACGACCGAGGACCTCGCGCTCTACCACCGCCTGCGCGAGCAGGGCGAGCTCGCGGCGATCTGGTCGCACGGCTAGCTCGCCGACCGCCGCGAGCGCGGGTAGGCGACGCGCGTCCATGTAGTCACACGCGCTCGACCGCGTCGAACGCAAGCTCTGCCCTCGAGCCGACATAGTCTGCCGCCGCCTCGGGCCGCGCGCGCGAGCGGATCGCCGCCGCGCGGGCGCAACCCATCGTGATCACGGGGAAACGCGACGCGCGCTCCGGCTGGCGTCGCGGCTGCAATCTCCTGCGGGCGAAGGAGTCATCCCGATGACCGCACCCCGTACCCGTATCCACTACTCCCTTCTGCTCATCGCCTCGCTCGCGCTCGTCTCGCCCCGCGCGGACGCGGCGCCCTGGAACCCCGTCGGGGCCAACGTGTTCGACGACGACGGCGAGTTCTGGTCCCGCGACGTCGAGCTCGTCGACCTCGACGGCGACGGCTACGTCGACATCCTCTTCGCCAACGTCGGCGGCGTGTTCGAGGGCACCGACGACGCGGATATGCCCAACCAGGCGTTCCACAACGACGCCGGCGCCGGCTTCTCCGACATCAGCGCGAGCGTCTTCGGCGACGGCTCCGACACCGCGCACGTCGTCAAGACCTGCGACGTCGACGGCGACGGCGACCAGGACATCATCCTCGGCGTCACCTGGAGCGACCAGAGTCAGCTGCTGCGCAACGACGGCGGCGCGTTCACCAACGTCACGGACGCGAGCCTGCCGGCGATCGACGCCAGCGTCGGCGACATCGCCTGCGGCGACGTCGACGGCGACGGCGACCTCGACCTCGCGCTCTCGAACTGGGGCCCCGCGCCGGTCGGCCAGGTCAACTCGCTCGGCGGCAAGACGATGCTCTGGCTCAACGACGGCGCCGGCGCGTTCACCGACGCGACCGCGGCGCAGATGCCCGACATCAACGTCAACTACTCGCTCGACCTCGACTTCGCGGACGTCGACAACGACTACGACCTCGACCTGCTCATCGCCTGCCGCGCGTGCCCGACCGGCAGCCTGCTGTACGAGAACGACGGCGCGGGCGTGTTCTCCGTCGCCACGCCCGCGTCGTTCGCGGCGGTCGGCAACCGCGAGTTCGAGGCCATGGACATCGACGGCGACGGCGTGCTCGACCTCCTGACGCTCGGCGACGGCGCCGGCGGGCTCGAGGGCTTCCGCAACCGCCTGCTCGTGGGCGACGGCCTCGGCGACTTCTTCGACGAGACCAACACCCACTGGCCGCTGATCCACAACCCCGGCAGCGGCGACCGCGGCGCGGTGTTCCTCGACCACGACGCCGACGGCGACGTCGACATCGCGCTGACGACGAACGCGAGCCTGATCTGGCCCGACCGCCTGATGGTCAACAACGGCGGCGTCTACATGCAGAACACCTCGCCCTTCGGCGACATGCCGGACACCGAGGGCGCGCTCTCGATCGAGACCGTCGACTTCAACGGCGACCATCGCCCCGACGTCGCGCTCGCCTGCGGCGAGAACGCGTTCAAGAACGCGGTGTTTCTCGGGGACGAGCTCGACACCGCCGCGGACACCGTGCCCCCCGAGATCACGCTCGTCGAGGAGCTCGCGGGCGCGCCGTTCCCCGGCGACATCGAGGTCCGCGCGCGCGTGCACGACTTCAAGACGCCCAACAAGCCCCACGACTGGCAGGCGGTCTACCTCGAGTGGGCCGAGGGCTTCGTCGACGCCGCTGAGCTCGAGGCCAACGGGATCACCGTCTACGCCGCCTGGTACGGCGAGAACCTGTTCCGGGCGCGCTTCCCGACGCCGGAGGTCTGGGCGCTCACCTACCGCGTGTGCGCCGTCGACGTCGCCGGCAACAAGGCCTGCTCCGACGTGACGTCCTTCGAGATCCTGTGCGGCAACTTGATCTGCGACGAGGACGCGGGCGAGAACGCCGACAACTGCCCCAGCGACTGCACCTGCGGCGACGGCGTGTGCGAGCCGGAGGAGGGCGAGAACAACAACACGTGCCCCGAGGACTGCGACCCGGTGTGCGGAAACGGCGTGCTCGAGGACGGCGAGGACTGCGACGACGACAGCGAGGACTGCATCATGTGCACCTTCCCCGGGACGACGACGGGGCCGACCTACACGGACCCCTGCATCACCGACGGGTGCTACCCCTACGACGACACGGACGACACGGACGACACGGACACGAACGAGACGACCGACACGAGCCCGAGCGCCGGGCTCGACGACGACGGCTGTGACTGCAGCGCGCGCGGCGACGGCTCACGCGGGCTCGGGACGCTCGCGCTGCTCATCGTCGCCGGCCTGGGTCGTCGTCGCCGTCGCTGAGACGCGGCATGACCGATCGGCCATACTCGCGCGCAGGAGGCCCGCCGGCGTCACGCCGCGCGGGCCTCCGTCACGCGCGACGAGCGGCGCCTAGAAGCAGTCCGGGAACTCCGCCTCGCACTCCTCCTTGGTCAGCTCGAGCTCCATGCACAGCGCCATCTCGTCCGCGCACTCCGGCGGCGGCGGCTCCTCGAAGCACTCCGGGAACTCCGCCGCGCACTGCTCCGGAGACAGCTCCAGCTCCGCGCACAGCGCCAGCTTCTCCTCGCAGGTCTCGGGCGGCGGCGGATCCCCAAAACACCTGGGAACTCCGCCGCGCACTGCTCCTGTGTCAGCTGCAGCCCTCGCAGATCGCCAGCGCCTCTCGCAGCTTGGCGGCGGCGGCGGATCCCCAAACACCGGGAACTCCGCCGCGCACTGCTCCTGTGTCAGCTGCAGCTCCTCGCAGATCGCCAGCGCCTCGCAGCTCGGCGGCGGCGGCGGATCCCCGAAGCACTCCGGGAACTCCGCCGCGCACTGCTCCTGAGACAGCTGCAGCTCCTCGCACAGCGCCAGCTGCTCCTCGCAGTTCGGCGGCGGCGGCTCCCCAGAAACACCCGGGAACTCCGCCGCGCACTGCTCCTGAGTCAGCTCCAGCTCCTCACACAGCGCCAGCTGCTCCTCGCAGGCTCGGCGGCGGCGGCTCCCGAAGCACCCGGGAACTCCGCCGCGCACTGCTCCTGTGTCAGCTGCAGCTCCTCACACAGCGCCAGCTGCTCCTCGCAGCTCGGCGGCGCGGCGGCTCTTCGAAACACTCCGGGAACTCCGCTGCGCACTGCTCCGGAGACAGCTGCAGCTCCTCACACAGCGCCAGCTGCTCCGCGCAGTCCGGCGGCGGCGGCTCCCCGAAGCACCTGGGAACTCCATCGCGCACTGCTCCTCGCTCAGCTCCTCCGCCTCGCACAGCGCCAGCTTCTCCTCGCAGCCGTCCCAGGGCCCTCGAAGCACTCCAGGAACTCCAGCGCGCACTGCTCCTCGCTCAGCTCCTCCTCCGCGCAGATCGCCAGCTTCTCCTCGCAGCCGATCGGCTCCGGATCTCCGAAGCACTCCGGGAACTCCGCCGCGCACTGCTCCTCGCTCAGCTCCTCCTCCGCGCAGATCGCCAGCTTCTCCTCGCAGCCGATCGGCTCCGGATCTCCGAAGCACTCCGGGAACTCCGCCGCGCACTGCTCCTCGCTCAGCTCCTCCGCCTCGCACAGCGCCAGCTTCTCCTCGCACCCGCCGGGCCCCGGCTCCTCGAAGCACTCCGGGTACTCCGCCGCGCACTGCTCCTCGCTCAGCTCCAGCGCCTCGCACTGCGCGAGCTGCTCCTCGCAGCTCCCGCCGCCCTCGGTCTCGCCCGTCTCGCCCGGCTCGCCCGTCTCGCCCGTCTCGCCCGTCTCCTCGTCATCGTCGTCGTCATCGTCACCGCTGTCGGTCTCCTGGCCGCCGGTCTCCGTGAACTCGTCGTCGATGAAGATGCAGCCCGGCACGAGCGTGTGCGCGAGGCCGATAACCAGGCCGAGGCCCAGGGTCCGGAGCGATGGGAGCGTTCGTCTTGTCATCGTAAGCCAACTTTCTGCGGCGCCGCCCAGCGGGGCGACGTAGCCAGGCTCTCACAACCTGTCTTTTTAGTCATATTTCAACACGCGAGCTCGGGCCGCGCTGGGAGGCGCGGACGGGACGTGAGCAGGACGCCGACGCCGTGATCGCCGTGACCGCCGTGACCGCCGTGACCGCCGTGGCGACGCGGGTCGACGCGACCCGCTCGCGAACCTCGAGCCACTGACGGCCCCTCGGTGCGACCGCGGCCGCGGCGGGCGTGATCGCGCGGGCGTACGCGCCCGCCTCGCGCGGGCGCGCGCGGCGGCTGCCGGGCCGACCGCCGCGGTCACGTCGTATAGTCCCGGCGATGATCCCGTCCACGCCCACGCCGCGCGCGCCCGAGGTGCAGAAGAAGCTCTGCATGCTCGGCAGCTTCGCGGTCGGCAAGACGAGCCTGGTCGCGCGCTTCGTCCACTCCATGTTCTCGGAGCGCTACCACACCACCGTCGGCGTGAGGATCGACAAGAAGCTCGTCGAGCTCCCGGGCAGGCGCGTCAAGCTGATGCTGTGGGACCTGCAGGGGGAGGACGTGTTCCGCCGCGTGCAGACCACGTACCTCCGCGGCGCCGCGGGCTACGTGCTCGTCGTCGACGGCACGCGCCGCGACACCCTGGCGATCGCCGCCTCGCTGCACGAGCGCGCCGTCATGGCGCTCGGGCCAGGCACGCCCTTCACGCTCGCGCTCAACAAGGCCGACCTCGACGAGCACTGGCAGATCGACGAGCCCGCGCTCGACCCGTGGCGCGCGCGCGCGGCCGTGATCACGCGGACCTCGGCGAAGACGGGCGCCGGCGTGGAGGAGATGCTCCGCGAGCTCGCGCGCCGCGTCACCGAGCCGCGCGCGCGCGCGCGGCCGTGATCACGCGCTCGGCTCGGACGACGCGTCCGGCCAGCAGCGGTACACCGCGATCTCCTCGCCGCCGACGCGCCGCGTCTCCGTCGGCGGCGGCAGCCGCGACGCCGCGGCCGCCCACCCGCCCGCGTCGACCAGTATCTCCCGACGCTCTGCGCACCCGCTCAGCGTACGCGCGCGCTCCACCGTCTCGCCGAGCACCGCGAACCAGCGACGACGTGACCCCGTGGGCATCCCGCGGACGATCGACCCGCTGGCGACGCCCACCGACGCGTCGAGCTCCACGCGCAGCAGCAGCGCGCGCGCGGCCTCCACCGCGTCGCCCGCCGCGGCGCCCCCGTCCCCGTCCCGAAACACCAGCGTGAAGCACTGCCCGCCGATCGACTCGAGCGTACCGCCGCGCTCGCGCGCGCACTCCTCGACGACCTTGGCGAAGCCCGCCAGCGCGCGTGGGCTCGCCTTCACCCGGGCGCTCACGACCGCGCCGTCGAAGCGCTCCGCGCCGTCGCCCTCGGAGTCGGCGAGCTCGTCGAGCTGCGCGGCCGCCCCCCCGAAGAACTGCCGGAGCACGCGCTCGAGCTCGACGACCCTGCCGTAGCGCTCGTACTCGGCGAGCTGCGCGGTCTCCCGCTCGTCGTGCTGCGCGCGCGCGTCGAGCAGCAGCACCCAGGTCTCCGCGCCGTCGAGGAAGACGTGCACGTCGGCGACGACGCCGGCGCGCAGATGAACGAACTGCAGCACGCTCGGCGGCCCGTCGTGTGGTGCGTAGCCCGCGAGCGCGCCGTCGAGCAGCTCCCGCGCCGCCGCGGCGCCCGACCGCCCGGTCACGTAGCGCTCGAGCGAGCCGCCCCACCGCGCGAGCGCCCCGCTCGCGTCGCACACGAGGTACGCGGCGAGCCGCCGCTTCAGCAGCGAGTCCGATATGTACTGCAGGACAGGGTGTGGGATCGTGTCCACGCGCGCGCCGATCATACAGATCCCCGCGGCCCGCAGCACGACGCGCGCCGCGTCGGGGCGCCCGCGCGCGCGGTCACGCGACGCGCACGCGATGCGCGACGATCGACGAGACCCCCTTGAGCGTGAGGCGCTCGTCGCTCCAGGCGAGCGCGTCGCGCACCGCCGCGCGCGTGATCGCGTCGATCACCAGCTCACCCGCGCCCGCGGCCCCCTGCAGCCTCGACGCCATGTTGACGGGGTGACCGAAGACGCTGAGGGCCCGCCGCGCGCGGGTCCCGACGGCGCCGACCATCACGGGCCCCGTCGCGATCCCGGCGCCGGCCTCCAGGCGCGTCGCGCCCGCGCTCGCGCGCTGACGACCCAGCGCCGACACCCCCTCGAGGATGTCGACGCCGGCCATGACCGCGCGCTGCGGCGCGTCGTCGCCCAGGTCCTCGAGCCCGTAGACCGCCATCACCGAGTCCCCGATGACCTTGTCGACCGCGCCGCCGTGCCGGTGCACGGCGCGGATCATGACGCCGATGTACGCGTTGAGCGTCCCGAAGATCTCGTCGGGCGGGCGCCCCTGACAGAACGACGTGAAGCCGCGCAGATCCGCGAACAGGATCGTGAGCACCCGACGCGCCGCGACGTCGCGCACGCTCGAGCCGCTGCCGACGACGAAGCGCGCCAGATCGCCGCCGAGGTAGCGGCTGATGATCTTCTCGCTGCGCCCGAGCTGCAGCTCCTTGTCGTAGCCGTCCTGCTGCGCGCGCCGGCGCGTGGCCGCGTCGTCGCTGACGTCGAGCAGCAGCACCCACGAGCGCCCCTGCGCGCGAAACAGGTGCACGTCGACCGCGATCTCGTCGCTCAGCGCGACCATCGGCAGCACCAGCGGCGCGCGATCGCGGTGGGGCAGCAGCGCGTCGAGCGTCTCGAGCAGCTGCTCGACGAGCGCGTCCTCCGGCAGCCCGCAGGCGCCCGCGAGGTTCGCGAGCCGCCCGCCTCGCAAGATGTCTCCTCGGTCATCCGAGATACAGAGGTACGCCGCCGCTCGCCCGCGCAGCGTGAGCGCGAGCGCGTAGGCGCGCACCGGCGCCGGGTACAGGCTCTCCATGTCGCGCGTCAGTGTAGCAATCACGCGCGCCCGGGGCCGTCGATCCGCGTCATATAACCGGGCCCAAAGAACACGTACCATGTGCGGGTTGGAGGTCGAGAACGCCATGAGCACATCGTCAAGAGCCAAGCCTGGCCGTCAGCGCGAGCGCGCGGCGGAGGGCGACCCGGCGGCGTCGGCCGCCGAGCCCACGACGCCTGAGCCCGCGCCCCGCGGCGACGCGCCCGCGCCCGACGACGTCCAGGATCGTCAGCTCGGCAAGATCCGCGACATCCTGTTCGGCGATCAGACTCGCGATCAGACGCGCCGCACCGGCGCGCTCGAGCGCCGGCTGCTCGACGCGGAGCGGCGGCTGAACGAGCGCCTCGATCGCCTCGAGCACTTCTCGCGCAGCGCGTCCGAGTCGCTCGCCGAGCGCGTCAAGGCCCAGCGCAGCGCCGGCGAGTCGGCCAGCGGCGCGCTGCGCAAGGAGCTGCTCGAGCTCGCCGAGTCGTTCGCGGCGCGCGCCCGGCTGATCGAGGAGAAGATCGACCTAGCGATCCTCGAGACGCGCCAGCAGACCGTGACCCAGCTCGAGCTGCTGCGCGCCGAGCTGCGACAGTACCGCCTCGAGTCGGCGCGCGCGCTCGAGTCGGCGCGCGCCGATCTCCGCGAGCGCAGCGTCGATCGCCTCGCGCTCGCCGAGCTGTTCTCCGAGCTCGCGTCGCGTCTGCAGTTCGATCGTGACCCGACGAAATGACGGCCCGCGGGGCGACGCGCGCGAGTGAGCGATGAGCGCGGGACCCGGGGAGCGTGAGCGCGAGGAGCCCGCGCGTGATCTCGAGCAGCTGCGCGCGCTGCTGCTGACCCCCGACCGCGCGCGGATCGACGCGCTGCGCGAGCGCGTCGAGGCGCTCGAGCACATGAGCGTCGACGCGCTCAGCGACGCGCTGCCCGAGGCCGTGCGCCGCCGCGTGGGGCGGGACGACAAGCTCTCCGACGCGCTCATGACCCCGGTCGAGAGCGCGCTGCAGACCTCGGTCAAGCGCGACCCGCAGCCGCTGATCGACGCGGTGTCGCCGGTGATCGGGCCCGCGATCCGCAAGGCCGTCAGCGCGGCGATCCGCGCCATGACGCGCTCGCTCAACCAGGTCCTCGAGGACAGCCTGTCGCCGCGCGGGCTCGCGTGGCGCGTCGAGGCCTGGCGGACCGGCCGCTCGTTCGCCGAGGTCGCGCTGCTGCACAGCCTGATCTACCGCGTCGAGCAGGTGTTCCTGATCCACCGCGAGACCGGGCTGCTGCTCGCGCACGCGGTCGCGCCCGAGATCCACGCGCAGGACGCCGACATGGTCTCGGCGATGCTCACCGCGATCCGCGACTTCGTGCACGACTCCTTCGCGGTCGGCGAGGAGGAGGGCGTCGAGGCGCTGCAGGTCGGCGACCTCAACGTCTGGGTCGAGCACGGCCCGGCGCTCGTGATCGCGGGCGTCATCCGCGGGAACGCGCCCAGCAGCGTGCGCGAGCTGCTGCAGGACGCGCTCGCCCAGGTGACCGCCGACTACCGCGACGCGGTCCGCAGCTTCGAAGGCGAGACCGCGCCCTTCGAAGGCTGCCGCGCGCTGCTCGAGCCCTGCCTCGCCAGTCACCACGAGTCGCGCCGCGGCCGGCCCTACTGGGCGATCGGGCTGCTGCTCATCGTCGTCGTCGCCGCGGTCGTCTACGCGCTCACGCGCCCGCCCCCGCTCCCGCCTCCGCCGCCCCGGGAGACCGACCTCGCCGCCTTCCGGGCCTACCGCGCGCGCCTCGAGGCGGAGCCCGGCCTCGTCGTCGTCGAGGCGCAGGAGGACCCCGAGGGCGACGGCTACACGCTCAGCGGCCTGCGCGACCCGCTGGCGCCGGCCCCCGAGAGCCTGCTTGAAGGGACAGGCCTCGAGCCCGTCCGCGTCCACGCGCGCTGGCGCGGCTACGTCGCGCTGCACCCCGCGTTCGTGCTCACCCGGGCCGAGCGCGCGCTCCAGCCGCCCGCGGGCGTCACGATCAGCTACGCGGACGGCCGGCTCGCGCTCGCCGGCGAGGCGCCGCGGGCGTGGATCGACGACGCGCGGCGAATCGCCGCCGCGCTGCCGGGCGTCGACGCGCTCGAGCTCGCGGCGCTCGTCGACACGACGCAGCGCGGCTGGGACGAGACCGTGTCGTGGATCGAGCGCGTGGCGCTCGAGTTCAAGAACGACATCGCCAAGCTCTCGCCCGACGGGCTCGCGCGGCTCGGCGAGGCCAAGCCGCGCCTCGTCCAGCTCGACCAGCTCGCGCGCGCGCTGGGCCGCGCCGTCGTGCTCGAGATCGTCGGCAACGCCGACGAGACCGGCACGGCCGAGCGCAACGCGATCCTCCGCGCCGAGCGAGCCGAGCACGTCCTGCGCCAGCTCGACGGCCTCCGCTTCACCGCCGTGATGCTCTCCCCGCGCCCCGCGACCGACGACGACGGCGCCGCGAACACGCGCACGGTGCGATTCCGCGTGCTGCTCGCGGACACGCCGTAGGCGGTAGACTGCGCGAGGAGCCCGTGGGCGCGCTGCAAAAGAAGCTCTGCATGCTCGGCCGCTACGGGGTTGGCAAGACCAGCCTCGTCGCGCGCTACGTGCACTCGATCTTCTCGCCGCGCTACCACACCACGGTCGGCGTGAAGATCAACAAGAAGCAGCTCGAGCTCGACGGCCGCGCGGTCACGCTGATGCTCTGGGACATCCACGGCGAGGATGACCAGCAGACCATCCGGCCGGCCTACCTGCGCGGCGCCGCCGGCTACGCGCTCGTCGCCGACGGCACGCGCCGGTCGACGCTCGCCGGCATCGACTCGATCCACCAGCGCGCGCAGGCGCAGCTCGGGCCCGTGCCCTTCGTGGTCGCGTTCAACAAGCTCGACCTCCAGGCCGACTGGGAGCTGACCCAGGAGGACGCCCACAGCTGGCGCGCGCGCCCGGGCTGCGCGGGCCTGTTCATGACCTCGGCGAAGACCGGCGCGCGCGTCGAGGACATGCTGCGGGCGCTCGCGCGCGCGGCGGTCGAGGGCCGCTAGCGAGCGCCGTTTAGCTCCTCCAGCAGCTTCGCGACCTCGTAGGTGCAGCTCGCTGTCATCGGGCCCTTGGGACACCCGCAGACCTCCTGCTCGCGCGGCGTCCCGTGCTCGCAGACGGAGCTGGGCCCAGCCACGAGGCCCATCACCTTGATCTCGACGCGGCGATTCCTCGCGCGTCCCTCGGGCTCGCGGTTGCCGCCGGCTCACGCCCCGCGCTCGGCGGCGCGCAGGCGACCAGCGCCGCGAGCACGAGCGCTGAACATGTCCCCGCGTTCATACGCCCAGTGTACGCCAGCGCCGCGCGCGGAGACCGGGCGCGGCGACAAGCGTGCGAGGATCACGGCGGTAGACCGCTCAGCGCGCGCGCAGCTCGGGCATGTGGCGCATGACCTCGAGCAGGTTGCTGACGACGATGTAGCCGCACAGCGCGAGCGCGAGCAGGTTCTCGAGCCCGCTCGAGAGCACCGAGGACAGCAGCGCGTGGGCGGCCGCGATGCCGACGATGCCGAACACGAGCCCGCGATCGATCCCGTCGTACGAGCGCCCGAGCACGGAGTAGAGCACGTACGAGCCGGTGATGCGGAACGAGATCAGCACCAGCAGCGTCGCCGCCATCGTCGTGCCGAGCGCGCCCCACATGCACAGCAGCCCGACCGCCGCGGCCTGGGCGGTGAAGCGCAGCAGGTGGGCGAGCATGCCCTGCAGGTACGGCAGGTAGAAGACGATCTGCCGGCTCTGCACGAACACGATGCTCCACGCGAGCAGCGTGCACGCGGTCGCGACCCAGGCCTGCTCGGGCGAGAACAGGTAGAGGAACACGCCGAGGACCACGTAGGAGCACGACAGCAGCACCTGCGTCGAGGCCCCGCCGCTGGGCGGGAACACGAAGCGCCGCGTGTGGTGGTAGACGATCAGCTGCGAGTTGTAGACCATCGCGTTGGTGATGATGATCAGCATCACCAGGCCCGGAGACGCGCCCAGCGTGATCGCGACGCCGGCGCTCGCCAGCGGCACGTGGATCGCGTCGAGCGCGTGGTCGAGCACCTCGCCGAGCCGCGAGGTCTGCTTGGTGCGCCGCGCCTGCATGCCGTCGAGGTGATCGGTGATCATCGACAGGAACATGAACACGCCGGCGAGCACGCGCGCGGCCAGGCCGCTCGTCGGCTCGAGCCCCGGCGCGCACACGGCGAACAAGAAGCTCATGCCGGCGAAGATGGGCGTGATCAGCGTGATGCTGTTGGGCGTGACGCGGGCCGGGATCAGGCGCCAGATCGGCTCGATGACGTGCTTCAGCAGCATCAGGTCGAACTGCTTGCTGCGCTCGGCGTGAAAGCTTCCGCTCGGGTTAGACATGCGTTGGCTCTCCGTGGGGCGAGATCGGGGCGGACACGCCCGATGACAGGGTGGTTGGGACAGGCGCCTTGACGCCGCGCGTGACCGCGACGAGCGCGAGGCCGACGCCGATCCACGCGAGCTCGCGCAGGCGCTTGAGCACGATGAACAGGCCGGCCGCGGGGCTCGAGAGGCCGTAGAGCTTGAACAGCGCGAAGATGCTGGCGTCGACGCCCCCGATGCCCGAGGGCACCAGGAAGAACACGAGGCGGAACGCCGAGCCCACCGCCTCGATCGCGAAGGCGGTCGCCAGCGAGGGCTCGAGGCCGATGGCCCAGAGGATGATGTAGGCCTCGGAGACGCTCATCAGCCAGCGCAGCAGCGACAGCCCGAACGCCGCGAGCAGGCGGCCGCGCTCGCGCCCGAGGACCTCGCCGACGCCGCGGTCGAGCTGTTCGAAGGCGGGCGCGCGCGCCTCGAGCCAGCCGCGCAGCGCGGCCCAGCGCAGCCGCGCGAGCGAGCGCGCGAGCCCGGCGAAGGAGCGCCCGCGCGCGTGCAGCAGCAGCGGGACGGCCATGAACAGGCACATCGCGACGATGACCGCGAGGCTGATCCAGTGCAGACCTGGCACTCCGGTCAGCTCGACCGAGCGCTCGCGCAGCAGCCCGTAGCACAGCGCGAGCCCGCCGACGATGAACGCGGCCTGCGAGTAGCCGAGCGCGAACTTCAGCGCCATCAGGCTCGGCGCGCTGGCGGCGTAGGGCGTGCCGTACCAGCGCTTGAGCATGACCGCCTTGTAGGCTTCGCCGAACACCACGCCGCCCGGCAGCCCGTTGGTCAGCGACTCGCCGCCGGTGCGCAGCACCAGCAGCCCGCCGACGCTGGGCGCGTAGGCCGGGCGCGCGACGACGTACCAGGCGAGCGCGTCGAGCAGCGCGACGAGCGTGTAGATCACGACGAGCAGCGCGGGCGCGGCCCAGCCGACCTCGGTGACCATCGACCAGGTCAGCCCCGAGCTGCGCACGAGATACACAAACAGCAGCAGCCCCGCCGCGTAGAGCGCGAGGTTAAACATCCGAGCGGTCGACATGCGGCGACCTTGGGGGATGGGAGGCTGCAGGTTCACGCGTTCTCGCCGTCTGGCTGGGGCTTGTTACACAAATGGCATAATTAACCGATCTGTCACACATCGGCAAACGCGGTTTTCGTCGAGAATTTACCCGTACGTGACCACTCGAGCACACTCTGGACGGAACCCGCGGCGGTCATCTTCTGCAACACCGCGTGACGAGGACCACGTCACCCGCACGCGCCGGCGTGCAAGTTTCTGCACATCAGGAGACCCCGCTCACGATGCCCGCATTCGCTCGCGCGGTCGGTCGGGTACCGTGCCGACGCAGACCGTATGCTGAGCCCCGCGGCGCGTCGCCGCGTCCGCTCCACCAGAGATCCGAGCGCGAGCCCCTCGAGCCCGAACGAGTCGAGCGAGAGGTCGAGCGCGAGAACCTCGAGAACGAGAACCCCCCGCACGCGAGCTCCGGCACGAGGCGCCTGTGTCTGAACCGTCCCCGCTCACGACAAGGGCCGCGCGCGCCCTGGTTCGCTTCATCCTCCGCTTCCCCCGCGCGATCGTGATCGTGACGCTGCTGCTCGCGGCGCTCGCCGGGGTGAGCGCGTCGGGCCTCAAGGTCGACTCGCGCCTGCGCGTGCTGCTGCCCCAGGACAGCCCGAGCGTCGTGCACCTCGACCGCATGGCCGCGGAGTTCGGCAACCACGAGGATCTCTACGTCGTCGTCCGCAGCCCGTCGCGCGACGCGAACCTCGCGTTCGCGGGCGAGCTCGCCGACGCGCTCGCCGCCGACGACGACATCCGCTACGTGATCTTCCGCCGGGACACGCGCTTCTTCGACCGCAACGTGCTGCTGTACGCGTCGCTCGAGGATCTGCTCGACATCCGCCGTCGCGTGATCGCGCGCATCCAGGCCGAGATCCGCCGCGAGCTCAGCCCGCTGGGCGAGACCGCCGAGGACGTCGACGACGTCGACCTCAGCGAGGACGAGCTGCGCGAGCGATATGGCCTCAAGGACCGGCCGCCCGAGCACTTCGAAACCGACGAGGGGCGCGTGGTCGTCATCGTCGTGCGCCCGCGCCGGCCGAGCACGGACTTCGCGTTCGCCAAGCAGCTGCTCGGGCGCATCGACGAGCACGCGGCCGCGCTCAACCCGAGCGCGCGTCACCCCGAGCTCGCGATCAGCTACGCCGGCGGCTACGAGAAGCACACCCAGCTCGCGCGCCGGCTCGAGCAGGACGTCGCCAGCGGGACCGCCGTCGCGCTCGTGGTGCTCACGCTCACGCTCGTGCTCTACTTTCGCGGCCTCCGGGCCGTGCCGCTGATCCTCACGCCGCTGATCACCGCCGCGCTCGCGGCGCTCGCCTTCGCCTATCACTGGGCCGCGCACCTCAACCTCGTCGGCGCGTTCATGTTCGCCGTCCTGCTCGGGATCGGCATCGACTTCGGCATCCACGTGCTCGCGCGCTACCGCGACGAGCGCGGCGAGGGGGCGCCGGTCGAGGAGGCGCTCGTCACCACGCTGGCCACGGCCGGCGTCTCGACGGGCGCGGGCGCGGCCAGCACCGCCGTCGCGTTCGCGCTGCTCGGCGTCGCCGAGTTCAAGGGCATCTCGCAATTCGGCGTGATCGCCAGCGTCGGCATCGTGCTCGCGTTCGTCTGCGCCGTGATCGTGCTCCCGGCGATGCTCGTGCTGTTCGAGCGCGTGTGGCCGTGGCGACCGCCCCGCCGCGCCCAGACCCGCCCGACGGCGTCGCTGCCGACCCGCTTCCCGTGGCTCGCGCTCGCGGCGACGCTGCTCGTGCTCGCCGGCGCCGGCTACGGCGTGGCGCGCCTGGCCGACGTCGAGTTCGAGACCGACCTGCGGAAGTTCGAGGTCGAGCTGGCGACGACCGACGAGGAGCGCGCCCGGGCCGAGCAGTACCGCGAGGCGGTAGGCGCGAACGAGAGCAGCACCCCCGCGATCGCGCTCGCCAGCGGCCCCGCCGAGGCCGCCGCGGTCTATCGCCACCTCAGCGCGCTGGTCGACATGACCGACGCGCAGTTCGAGGCCTTCCTCCGCGGCGAGCCGCTGCCGCCCGCAGAGCCCACCTCGCCCGCAGCGCCCGAGCGCGCCGCGTCAGGTCCCAAGGGTCAGCCCGCAGCGGGTGACGACGACGGCTGGGATGACGACGAGGAGGAGGACGGCTGGGCCGACGACGCCGCGCCCAAGGGCGACGCGCAGCCCGACGCCGCGCAGCCGGCCGCGAAGCCCGACGCCGAGGAAGGCGGGGCCAACGACGACAAGACCGAGACCGACGCCGAGAAGCCCGGCGGCGAGAAGGCCGACGGCTGGGGCGACGACGAGGGCGACGAGGGCGACGGCTGGGGCGACGAGGACGAGGACGAGGACGAGGACGACCCGGTGTTCGTCGAGCTCGAGCGGCTCGCGGCCAACCAGGCGCCGCTCGACCCGGCGGTCGCCGAGACGCTGCGCGCCTACGGCCCCGAGCGCCTCCGCGTCATGCGTGCGCGGCTGACCGAGGCCATCGCGCTGTCAGCCTTCGTCCCCGAGCTGCAGGAGCAGAAGCTCACCGTCATCCGCGACATCCGCCGGCGCGTCGACCAGAAGCGCGGCTCGTTCGCGGGCGAGCAGGCCGAGAAGCTCGATCGCTGGTACCCGTACCTCACGGTCGACGCGCCCGTCACCGCGGCCGACCTGCCCGAGTGGATCCGCGCGCAGTTCGTCTCGGAGCGCGGCGAGCCCGGCGACTTCGTCTACCTGCGCTTCTCGGGGCGCAAGTCCGACTACGCCAGCGCGAAGGTGCTGTACGACGCGTTCCTCGAGCTGCGCGGCGAGGGCGGGCAGCCCGTCCCCGTCGCCGCGTCGTTCTTCGTCACGCCGGAGATCTTCGACGCGCTCGCCGGCGACGGGCCGATCGTCATGTCGCTCGCGACCGCGGTCCTGATCATCACGGCCGCGCTCATGTTCCGCAGCGTCGCCGGCGTGCTGATCGTGCTCTCGACCGTGCTCACCGCGCTCGCCTGGCTCACGGGCCTCATGGCGCTGTTGGGCTGGCGCTGGCACTTCTTCAACGTCATCGCGCTGCCGCTGCTGATCGGCATGGGCCAGGACTACGCGATCCACCTGTACCATCGCTACCTCGAGGAGGGCCCCGGCATGCTCAAGGTCGTGCTGCGGGGCACCGGCGCCGCGATCTTCTTCACGACGCTGACGACCGTCATCGGCTTCTCCGGCATGATGTTCGTCGATCACCCGGGCCTCGCGTCGCTCGGCGTCGTCTCGGTCGTCGGCATCACGCTGTGCCTGGTCGCGGCGGTCGTGTTCGTGCCGGCGCTGCTGCGGCTGGGCGAGTGGCGACAGCGCCCGCGCTAGCCGCTCGCGCGCGTCCGCTTCGGCCGCGCGCTCGCGCTCACGCGGCCGCGTGCTTCGGGCGCGGCCGCGGGTCGACGCCGAGCCGCGACAGCACGCGCTCGAGGTGCGCGAGCGCGAGCTCGTTGCCGCAGCGCTGGTGGCCGCGCAGCGCCTCGCGGTGCTCGTCGACGCGCGCGAGGAACTCGCGGAGGTCACGGGGCGTCGGCCCGCGCCCCTGGATCGCGCGGCCCCAGCCGCAGCGCTCGAAGTACAGCGCGTTCACGGTCTGCTCGAACAGCCCGCCGTTGGGCAGCAGCAGCATCGGCTTGCCGAGGTAGATCGACTCGCTGATCAGCGTGAAGCCGGCGGTGCTGACGACGGCCCGGCAGCTCGCGAGGTCGCGCAAGAAGCCCTCCGTCGACGGCGCGCGGAACTCGAGGTTGGCGTAGCGCGCCGCGCCGGGCGGCCGCTCGAGGTTGTAGATCACGAAGCGCTGATCGACCGCCGCGAGCGCCTCCAAGAGCCCGCGCAGCCCCTCGGGCGCGTTGTGATACACGAGCACGTGGTCGCCGACGCTCGGCCGCCGCGCCCGCACCTCGCGGCGCAGGATCGGCGGGACGAGCACGCTGTCGCCCGCGTGCTCGGGCCGCAGGCGCGGGAAGAAGAACGAGCTGATGATGTTGAGCTCGCAGCGACGCGGCGTCGCGGCCTCGACCACGCGCCGCGCGACCCAGGCCTCCCACCGCGATCGCCACGGGACCTCGACGCGCGCGCGCGTGAGGATCTGCTGGTGGTCGAGGCAGACGATCGGCAGGCCGAGGCGCTCGGCGGCGCGGGTCGAGTAGGTCTCGAAGTCGCTGATCAGGAGGTCGGCGCCGAAGCGGCGCATCCGCGCGGCGAGCCGCGGCACCGCGTCGCGCGTGGCGACGCGCCGCCGCGTCATCGCGGCCAGGCTGCGCCACAGGCGGATCTGGTTGTTGTGCATCTGGTGATGCAGCACCGGCGCCTCGACCGTGCGCCGCCCGCCGGCGGCGATCACCTCGCGCGCGACCCCGCCGCAGATGAACAGCAGCTCGTGCCCGCGCGCCTCGAGCAGCTCGGCCATGGCGGACACCCGCGAGCTGTGACCGCGACCTTGGGACGTGAGCGCGTAGACGATTCGTGCCATCGCCCGCACGGTAGCGGCGCGACGCGAGCGGGCCGTGGCGAGCCAGCCGCGCGCGCGTCACAGCTCGGCGAACTCACCGTCGCGTCGCCCCGCGCGGACGATCGCCGCGTGACCGACACGAGCGGGCGACCGCCGCGCGACGTCGCCGTGACCCGCGCGCGACACTCGAGACATGACCATCGAGACATTCGAGAAACGCCCCGGCGGGCCGCGGCGCGCGAGCGCTCAGGGGCCCGGCGGGCGACGCTCCGCCCACGGCCGCGCCTGCTCCAGCTGCCGCGCGAGCCGCAGCACGCCGGCGTCGTCCCCGTAGCGCCCGGTGAACATCACGCCGATCGGGAGGCCGTCGTCGCCCCAGCACAGCGGCAGGCTGATCGATGGTTGGCCCGAGACGTTGAAGACCATCGTGAAGGGCGTGAACTCGTAGGCGCGCTCCACCGTCATGTCGACGAGCGCCTCGATCCGCAGGAGCGGCTTGAGCCGCAGGCGCGCGACGAGCTCGTGCAGGCGCCGCTCGAGCCCCGCGGCCTGCAGCGCGAAGTGCTTCACCGGCGGCGCGCCGAGCGTGGGCGTGAGCAGGACGTCGTGCTCCTCGAGCAGCTGGTGCACCTTGCGCGCCTCGGCGTGGAGACGCCGCAGCGCGAGGGACAGCGCGCCGGCCGGCGTCGAGTCTCCGATCTGTCCCAAGAGAAAGCTCGATGTCTCGACGTCGTGCGGGCGCACGCGCCGACCGAGCATCGCGCGCGCGAAGCGGAACTCGCCGGCCATGCCCGAGGTGTAGACGTGGAAGAACGCCTTCGCGAACTCGTGGCGATCGATCGCGGGCCCGCGCTCGACGACCTCGTGCCCCAGCGACTCGCACAGGCGCGCGGCGTCCAGGACCGCGCGCGCGCACGCCGGGTGCAGCTGACCCGGGAGCAAAGGCTCGCGGCAGAACGCGACGCGCAGTCGCCCGGGAGCGCGCGCGATCGCCTTGTAAAACGACTCTGTCACGGGCGGCGCGCAGAAGCGCGCCGTCGGCTCGGCGCCGCCGGTCGCGTCGAGCATCGCGGCCGCGTCGCGAACGCTGCGCGTGAGCACGTGCTCAATCGCGAAGCCGTGGAGCAGCTCACTCGCGTCGGGTCCGCAGGGCATACGCCCGCGCGACGGCTTGAAGCCGACGAGGCCGCAGCACGAGGCCGGGATCCGGATGGAGCCCCCGCCGTCGCCGCCGTGGGCCATCGGCACGATCCTCGCGGCCACCGCCGCCGCCGCGCCGCCGCTCGAGCCGCCGACCGTGTAGCCGGGCTTCCACGGGTTGTCGGTCGGCCCGTAGAGTTCGGGCTCCGTCACCGGCAGGATCCCGAACTCCGACGCGTTGGTCTTGCCGAAGATCGAGAGCCCCGCGCGCTTGTAGCGACGCACGAGCTCGGCGTCGCGCGCGGGCACGTAGTCGCGGTACAGCCGGCTCGCGCCGCGCAGCGGCACGCCGGCGTAGGCCGAGATGAGGTCCTTGAGCAGGAACGGCACGCCGCGAAATGGCCCTTCGGGCAGGCCATCGGCGAGCCGGGCGCGCGCCTCCTCGTACATCGGGATCACGATCGCGTTCAGCCGCGGGCCCCAGGCCTCCGCGCGCGCGATCGCGACTTCGAGCAGCTCCGCCGGCGTGACCTCGCCGCGCGCCACCAGCTCGGCGAGCCCGACGCCGTCCTGCGCCTCGTACTCGTGTGCGTGCATGGGGTGGGAGGGTAGCAGGCGCGGGCCCGCCCTCGCTCGCTCGCGTCGCGCTCGCGGCTCAGTCGCGTCCGCGGAGGTCGTCGCGCAGGCGCATCAGCAGCTGGCCCAGGCGGTTCTCCCCGGAGCCGTCGCCCCCGTCGCCCCAGTAGCGATCGCGCGACGTGTGCTCGACCAGGAGCGCGTCGCCGGTGCCGAGGAGCGCGCGCCGGAGTCGGCGGTGCTGGGTGAACTTGGCGCGCAGCGCCGCCAGCATGACCTCGTCCTTCACTTCCTCCCAGTCCGCGCGCAGCCCCGGGAGCCCGCGCCCGATCTGCTTCGCGAGCCCCGGCGTCCGCGCGTCGCGGACGCGCGCGCGCGATCGGGGGTCTTCGAACTTCATCGCCTGAAAGTAGTGCTCGCTCGTCGGCCAGCGCTCGCCGTCGAGCTCGATCGGGTGCGGCGAGAAGTTCGAGAACTCGCCGTAGTCCCGATCCTCGCGATAAAACCGGATCACGTCACGCGCGCGCGCCATCTCAGCTCAGCAGTCCTCGCACCACGACGACATCCCGCCGAGGTTGCTCACCTGGGTGAAGCCCGCGTCGAGCAGCGCCTGCTTGGCGATCCCCGCCCGCCGGCCCGCGCGGCAGTACACGACGATGGGCTTGCGCTTGTCGCCGCCCTGCAGCTCGGCGATCTCGTCGACGCGCGCGGCGACGTCCGTGTGCGCGATGTTCTTGGCGCCCTCGACGTGACCACCCTCGAACTCCTCGACCGAGCGCACGTCGAGCAGCAGCGCGCCCTCGTCGCGCACGAGCCGACGCGCGAGCGCAGCGTCGCCGTCGGCGAGCCCGGCCGCGTCCTGCTCGGCTGACGCCGCAGCCTGCTCTCCCCCGACCTGCGCTCCCGCGACCGGCTCTCCCACCGCCGGCGCTCCCGCAGCGTGCTCTCCCGCCGCCAGCTCGTTCGCGGGCGCCTTCGACGGCGCGGGCTCCGAGGACGTGCTCGAGCACGCCCCGAGCGTCAGCGCGGCCGCGAGCGCGATCAGGCAGGAGCACAGAGAACGGCGACGAGTGGCGAGCTGCACGCCCCGTGCATACCACCCGCGAACGGCGGCGCTCAACCGGCGGACTCGCACAGGCGACGATTCGGGTCGCCGCACTTGCGATCGACCCACAGCCCGTCGGAGGGTCGCGCGACCATGCAGTGGGCGTTGCCGGCGTTGTCCGGCTCGCCGAGGTTCCAGTTCTGGTAGCCGTCGGCGACGTTGCTGTCGTCGACCCAGACCCAGGTGCCCTGGTCGACCAGATCGTCGGCGCCCAGCCACACGTCGCCCGCGGCGCCCGCGATCAGCCCGCCGATGTAGTCCTGCTCGCCCTGCGAGCCGATGATCGCCAGGTCGACGCCGGCGCCGAGGTTCATGCACTCCGTGCGGCTGCCGCTGTAGTTCGCCGTCGCCTCGCAGAACCAGTAGACGCTGTCGCCGAACTCGCCGAGCGTGCAGCCGGCGCACATCTCGTTGGACGGCGAGTACTCGTCGACGAGCGGGTCGCAGTCGTTATCCTGATCGTCGCACAGCTCTTCCTGGCCGGGGTTGCGGTTGCCGTCGCCGTCGTCGCAGTCCCCGCCCTGATCCACGAAGCCGTCCGGCTGATCGCAGGCGAGCGTCGTCTGGTTGTCGTCGCCGTAGCCGTCGTTGTCGCCGTCGAGGAACCACTCCACCTCGACGCAGCCCGGGCCCGTCGTCGGATCACCCGTCGTCGGGTCGTCCGTCGTCGTCGACGGGTCGATCGTCGTCGTCGCCGACGGGTCGACGCTCGTCGCCGGGTCGACCCCGGTCGTCGGGTTGTCGGTGCTCGCGCTCGTGCTCGGGTCGGGGTCGGTGGTGCCCGGCGTGGTCCCGGCGGTCGTGCTCGGGTCGCTCGACGGCCCGCTCGTCATCGACCCGCTCGTCGACGACTCGCTCGTCGACTCGGAGCCGTCGCTCTCGCTCTCGCCGCCGCTGCCCTCCACAGGATCGCCGCTGCAGGCCGCGGCGAGCAGGACGCTCGCGGCCCACGCGAGCGCGCGTGTCTTCGCCGTCGTTGATAAGCTCATGTCTTTAGAGACAGTATATCGAAGCCGCGGCGTTGGTTCGCGCGCCTTTGCCCGCGCGCGCGGGTAGCACACGCACCTACGTCAGGGCTTCACGAACTTGAGCGTCATGCGATCGCTCTCGCCGATCGCCAGGAATCTCTCGCGATCCTTGTCGCCCTCGCTCAGCCGCGGCGGCAGCGTCCACACACCCTTGGCGTAGTCGCGCGTGTCCTTCGGGTTCGCGTTGATCTCGGAGGAGCCCGCCAGCGTGAAGCCGACGGCCTCGGCCGCCGCGATCACCTCGGCCTCGGGCAAATACCCGCGCTTGACCGTCTGCTTCGGATCGGCGCCCTCGGCGGCGCGATGCTGCACAACGCCGAGCACGCCGCCGGGCTTGAGCGCCGCGAACGCGAGCCCGTACACGCGACGCTCGTTGCCGTGTTCGAACCACCCGTGGCTGTTGCGGAAGGTCAGCACGACGTCGACGCTGCCGGCCGGCGCGAGCGCGAATTCGTGGATCGAGATCGCCTTGACCTCGCCCTTGCCGTCGAGCGTTACGTCCTGCGCGACCGTGACCTCCGCGACCTGGTCATAAAGACCCGGGGCCGCCGCGAGCTTCTCGCGCAGCTGCTTGCCGAGGCGCGTGCCGTAGTACTTCTCGGGTCCCGCGACGTCGAAGTTGGTGACGACCAGCTCGCCCGAGCCGCGCAGCAGCGGCGCCAGGATCTCGGTGTACCAGCCGCCGCCGGGCCACAGCTCGACGACCGTCGACTGCGGCGTGACGCCGAAGAACGCGAGCGTCTCGGCGGGGTGGCGGTAGGCGTCGCGCGCCCGGTGCTCCGGCGAGCGATGCGAGCCCGCGAGCACCTCCGCGAGTCGGGAGGACAGGTCCGGCTCGCTCGAGGCGGCCTGCGGGACCTCCTCGGCCTGCACCGGCGGCGGCTCGACAGGCCGCGGGTCCGGGGGCGCGCTGTCCTGCTGCGGCGCGCAGCTCGCGAGCGCCAGCGAGAGCGCGGCCCCTCGACGCCAGCCAGTGTTGTCTGCGGAGCGCTTGATCTTCACGACGGTCTCCTCCTCGCGCGGGTTCATCGGTCAGCGTGACGTCGCTCGAGCGAGCGATCGAGCTCAATCCAGGAAGTCGCCGAGCGTGCGCCCGAGGTTCGGCGCCGCGGCCTCCACGTGCCCCTGCGCCGTCCCCCGCAGGCGCTGGTAGGCCTTCTTGATCGCGCCGCTGACCTTCTCGGCGCGGCGATCGGTGACGACGAGCAGCGCCTCGGCGGCGCGCCGCGTGTCGCGGGACAGCGCGTCGGCGAACGCGTCGCCGACCGACACGTCTTCGCCCTCGGCGCGGCGCTGGGCCTCAACATAGAAGGGCTCGAGCGCCTCGGCGAATTCCGGGAGCAGGCGATCGACGACCTCGGCGACCATCGTCGGCTTGACGGCCTTGACCACGCGGAACCCCGTGCGGACCGCCGCGCCCGACAGCCCGCGCTTGCCGGCGACCTCGGACTCGACCAGCGAGACGCACGCCGTGACGACGCGCGGGCGGGTTTCGGACTGCGTGAGGAGCTCGGCGAGGGTTGCCATGGAGCGCGGGTATGGCGGAATTCGACGCCGTTCGCAAGACGTCGCGCGTGGACAGTGCCCGCGTCGACTGCGATGATGCGGTCGACATGATCGAGTTCGGGACTCCACCGCGACGAGCTCGCCAGCGTCGAGCGCTCGCGGCGACGCTCGCGGGCGCGCTCCTCGTGATCACGGCGCCTGCCCTCTCGGCCTGCTCGGCCCCGCGGACCGGCGACGGCCCCGACGCGGGCGCGACGCCTGATCCGCCGCTCCACGGTGACGCGATGCAGAAAAAACGGCAGCACGAACCGGACGAGAAGACCTCCAACGCGGCGCTGACCCTCGAGGAGGTCGCCGCCTACCCGCGCCCCGGCGCGACGCACCCGACCAAGCTCGCGTTCACGCCCGACGACGCGCGCGTGACCTACCTGCGCAGCCCGGAGCTGACGCTCACGCGCCAGCTCTACGACTTCGACCCCGCGCCGCGCGACGGCCGGGGGCAAGAGCAGCAGCTCGTCGCGCTCGAGGGCGACGGCATCACCGAGGAGAACCTCTCGCGCGAGGAGAAGCTGCGGCGCGAGCGGCAGCGCGTGCGCGGGCTCGGCATCACGCGCTACGACTGGGCGCGCGAGGGCGACGTGCTGCTCTACCCGCTCGCCGGCGAGCTGCACCTGCGCGATCGCGCCGGCAGCTGGAGCACGACGTACAAGAACGCCGCCGCGAGCGGCGACGACGACGGCGGGGCGCCGCCGCTCGACGCCCGCCTGTCCCGCGACGGCCGCCACGTCGCGTTCGTCCAGGGCGGCGAGCTGATGGTCGCCGACGTCGCCGGCGACAAGCCGCTCAAGCCGCGCGCGCCGATCCAGAGCCCGCGCGCGCCGGGCACGACCCGCGGGCTCGCCGAGTACATCGCCCAGGAGGAGATGGACCGCGACCACGGCTACTGGTGGTCCCACGACGGCGAGCTGCTCGCGTTCGCCGAGGTCGACGAGACCCACATCCCCAGCTTCCGCATCGTCCATCAGGGCGCCGGTCCCCACGAGTTCGAAGATCATCGCTACCCCTTCGCCGGCGAGGACAACGCGCGCGTGCGCCTCGGCGTGGTCCCCAGGACAGGCGGCGCGCCGGTCTGGATGCAGCTCGGCGAGTTCGAGTACCTCGCGCGCGTGAACTGGACGCCCGACGGCGCGCTCGTCGCCCAGGTCCAGGACCGCGAGCAGTCGCAGCTGCGCCTGATCAAGCTCGACCCGCGGACCGGGGCCGGCCGCGACCTCCTGATCGAGCGCTCGAGCGTGTGGATCAACCTCCACCACATCTTCAAGCCGCTCGAGGAGCCCGCCGAGGTCGTGGGCGACGCCGCCGGCGGCTTCGTCTGGGCCTCCGAGCGCAGCGGCTTCCGCCACCTGTACCTGTACTCCGGCGAGGGCGAGGAGCTGCGGCAGCTGACGATGGGCCCCTGGCAGGTCGACGGCGTGGTCGCGATCGATGAGCCCGGCCGGCTCGTGTACTTCCTCGCCAACCGGGACGACCCGACGCAGAAGCACCTCTACTCGGTGCCGCTCGCCGGCGGCGCGATCACGCAGATCACGACGAAGCCGGGCACGCATGACGTCGTCATCGACCACGCGCGCAGGCGCTTCATCGACGTCCACTCGAGCGTCGCCGCGCCCGAGACGGTGACGCTGCGCGAGCTGTCCCCGAGGGCCCCCGTCATCGCCGAGCTGCCGGTCCCCGCCGACCCCCGCGTCGCCGCGCTCAAGCTGCCGCCCCCGCAGCTGGTCACGCTGCAGAGCCGCGACAACACCACGCTGCACGGCGCGATCTACAGCCCAGACCCCGACGTCTTCGGCGACGGGCCGTACCCCACGATGATCTCGGTCTACGGCGGACCGCACGCGCAGCGCGTGCAGAACAACTGGGCGATGACCGTCGACATGCGCGCGCAGTACCTCGCCGCCCACGGCGTCCTCGTGTTCAAGCTCGACAACCGCGGCTCCTCGCGCCGCGGCCTCGACTTCGAGGGCGCGCTCAAGCACGACATGGGCAACATCGAGGTCAAGGACCAGGTCGACGGCGTCGACTGGCTCGTCGCCCAGAAGCTCACCGACCCCGACCGCGTCGGCATCTACGGCTGGAGCTACGGCGGCTACATGTCCGCGATGGCGCTGGCGCGCGCGCCCGAGACCTTCAAGCTCGCGATCGCGGGCGCGCCGGTGTCGACCTGGCGCGCCTACGACACCCACTACACCGAGCGCTACATGGGGCTGCCCGGGGCCAACGCGGCGGGCTACGAGCGCGCGAGCGTGATGCACCACCTCGAGCACATGCGCGGCGCGCTCCTGCTCGTGCACGGGCTCATCGACGAGAACGTGCACTTCCGCCACACCGCGCACCTGATCAACGGCCTGATCGCCGCGCGCAAGCCCTACGATCTGCTGCTGTTCCCGGGCGAGCGCCACATGCCGCGCAAGCTCGAGGATCGCGTGCACATGGAGCAGCAGCTGTTCGCGTTCATCCGCGAGCACCTGTAGCGCCGGCCTCCTCCGCTCCTCCTCTCCTCCTCTCATCTCCCTCTCCACCTCTCCTCCCCTTCACTGCTCCTCCTCCCGCTCCTCGCCGCGCGCCCGCAATGAAGTACGTCCTCAAGACGGCGGCCCCCAAGAAGCTGCGCTTCGACCTCTCGCGCGACCTCAACCCGCAGCAGCTCGCGGTCGTCGAGGCCCCGCCTGGGCCGATCCTCGTGCTCGCGGGCGCCGGCACGGGCAAGACGCGCACGCTGACCTATCGCGTCGCGCGGCTCGTCGCCGGCGGCGTCCCGCCCGAGCGGATCCTGCTGTGCACCTTCACCAACCGGGCCGCGCGCGAGATGGTCACGCGCGTCGAGGAGCTGCTCGGCATCGACATGCGGCGGTGCTCGGCCGGCACCTTCCACCACATCGGCAACCGGCTGCTGCGCGAGTTCGGCGAGTCGGTGGGGCGCTCGTCGGACTTCGGCATCCTCGACCCCGAGGACGCGCGCACGCTGATCGCCGCGGTCGTCGCCGAGCAGGGCCTCGCCAAGCTGACCGCGCGCCGCTTCCCCACGCCCAAGGTCCTGCAGAGCCTGATCTCGCTGGCGACCGGCACGCGCACGCCGATGCGCCGCGTCGTCGAGGAGCACAAGATCAAGCTGCTCGATCAGGCCGTCGCCATGGAGCACGTCGCCCAGCGCTACGCCGAGCGCAAGCGGCAGATGAACCTCTGCGACTTCGACGACCTCCTCGCCCAGTGGATGCGCCTGATCGAGGACCCGGCGCTCGCGCCCGTCGCCCGCCAGATCCGCGCGCGCTACGACCACGTGCTCGTCGACGAGTACCAGGACATCAACGCGCTGCAGGGCGCGCTCGTCGACGCGATGGCGCTCGATCACCGCAGCCTCACCTGCGTAGGCGACGACGCGCAGTCGATCTACAGCTTCCGCGGCGCCGACATCCGCCTGATCGCCGACTTCCGCCACCGGCACGCCGGCGCCCAGGTGCTCAAGCTGACCATCAACTACCGCTCGACGCCGCAGATCCTCGACCTCGCCAACCGCAGCATCCGCCACAACAAGCGCCAGCACCCGAAGGACCTGCAGGCGGTCAAGAAAGCCGGGCCGACGCCCGCGGTCATCCCGCTGCGCGACGTCTACCAGCAGGCGGAGTTCGTCGCGCAGCGCGTGCTCGAGCTGCACCACGAGTACAACATGCCGCTGGCGCGCATGGCGGTGCTGTACCGCAACCACAGCCACAGCCTCGAGCTGCAGGTCGAGCTCACCCGCCGGCAGATCCCGTTCTCGGTCCGCAGCGGCCTGCGGTTCTTCGAGCAGGCGCACATCAAGGACGTCGTCTCGTACCTGCGCGCGCGCGAGAACCCCCGCGACGCGCTCGCGTGGGTCCGGCTGCTGCGGCTGTGGCCGGGCGTCGGCGTGCAGACGGCCGAGACGCTCGCGCGGCGGCTGGCGGGCGAGGAGGACGTAAACCAGCACCTCGGGCCAGGCGCCACACCGCTGCCGCCGCGGGCCACCAGCGCGCAGCTCCTCGCCCACCACGCGGGTATGGCCCGGGGTCGCGCTCGCCCGGCGCTCGAGCGGCTCGCCCGCCTCTGGGCTGTGCTCGAGGACCCCACGCAGGTCAACCCCGGCCAGATGATCCGCGCGATCGTCGGGGCCCACTACGGCGACTACGCCGAGCGCACCTTCACCAACGCGACCGTGCGCAAGGACGACCTCGAGCAGCTCGCCGGCTTCGCCGAGCGCTTCCCGGACGCGCGCGAGTTCCTCAGCGAGCTCTCGCTGCTGCAGGGCCTCACCGCCGAGAACGTCGTCGCCGCCGGCGACCCCGACGATCACCTCGTGCTCTCGACGATCCACCAGGCCAAGGGCCTCGAGTGGCCGATCGTGTTCGCGATCTGGCTCGCCGACGGCCGGTTCCCGATGAAGCAGTCCCTGCGCAACCCCGCCTCCGAGGAGGAGGAGCGGCGGCTGTTCTACGTGGCGGCGACGCGCGCCGCCGACGAGCTGTACATGTGCTACCCGCTGATCGAGGAGACCGGCGACGGCCCGTCGCGCTGGCAGCGACCGAGTCGCTTCCTCGCCGAGTGCGACCACGCGCCGGCGGTCTTCGAGCGCTGGCAGATCGAGGAGGCGCCGGACGAGGTCGACCCGCACGCGGTCTGAGCCGACGGGCGCGTCAACGCGCGACGGCGCCGCGCCGTCACGCGCGGGCAGGGGCGATCAGGCGCCGCGCTTGGCGATGAAGTCGCGCAGCTGCTCGCCCGCCTGCGCGCGCACCTTGTTACGGACGATCGGCGTCCACCCGAGCAGCACGCCGGCGGGGCCGAGCGCCATCCGTGACCAGCGGTAGAAGTCGAAGTCGTCGACGTGCTCGACGATCAGCCCGTCCTTGAAGCGGAAGCTCGCGTCGATCACGTTGTGCACCTTTCGCCCCGTGGCCGAGAAGGTGTAGCGCGCCTCCCAGTGAGCGCCGCCGCGCGCGTCGTCCCCCGTGATGTTCGAGACCTCGAGCTCGAGGTCGGTCGCGCGACTCGTCAGCATGCGCCACATGTCCCCCGCGTCCGAGCCGCGCAGCTCGGGGAACACGGGATCCGAGAACCGGACGTCGTCGTGGTAGCAGGCGGCCATCGCCTCCCCGTCCTTGGCCGCGAAGGCGTCGTAGAAGCGCGTGATGAGCTCGGCGTGGGCGTGCATGATCGGGACGGACATCGCTCGAGCGCGGCCCCGTGTCCAGCCGCAGCTCACATCACCCGGCGGGGTCCCACCTCGTCGTCCACGCGGCCGTCGCGGCCGGTCCCCGATTGCGTGTACACGCGCCCCGCCCCCGCACGCGCGGCTACGCTGGACTCAGCTCAGGCCCGGCAGCCGACGGTGACCGGCGCCCGCGCCTCGGCTGATCGCGCGCCCCTCGTGTATTCAACGCCGCCGCGTGATCCAGCCCCGGGCGCGCACCGAGGGCCCCCCAGCGTCGGGTAGGGCGGCGCTCGCCCGCGCGGCGTCGCGTCAGCCAGCGCGCCGGTTCGCGTCCTGTGGCGCGGGCGGTCGGCGCGTGTCACAACGATCTCAAGGGCGCGAAAGCCCCCGACGATCACCCACGACGCGAGCGCGTACACCCGCGCGCGACCTCCTCGCGTCGCCTATTCGCAATAGCACCCCTCGCGGCCCACGACCGCGATCTCGAGCGAGTCGCCCGCGCGGCGGCATATGTCCTCGAGGTCACGCGTCGTGTGCCGACGGAGCCAGGTCATGCAGCACACCGTCGCACTCTATCACTACCTGACCTCGATCGGCTCCATGCAGGCTCGCCTCGCGCTCGCCGAGAAGCGCGTGCGCTGGCGCAGCGAGCTCGTCAACACGATCCGCGCCGAGCACCTCGCGCCCGCGTACGTGCGCATCAACCCGCACGGCACGATCCCGACGCTCGTGCACAACGGGCTCGTGATCGTCGACGCGCTCACGATCCTCCGCTACATCGACGACGAGCTGCCCGGGCCCGCGCTGACCTCGGACGACCCCGACGAGCGCGCGTGCATGGAGAAGTGGCTCGAGGTGCAGGACATCTTTCCGCTGCAGGAGCTGTGCTTCGGCACGCTCGAGGGCCTCAACGCGCGCGTCGCCCACCAGATCATCGACGAGCGCATCGAGATCGCGTCGCGCATGGCCGAGCGCTACCCCGACCTGCGCGCCCGCTATCACGCCAAGCTCGACGACATGGAGGCCTTCGCCGAGATCTACCGCGACCCGCGGCGCGTCACGACGCTCGTGCGCGACCTCGCGGTCACGCTGCAGCTGATGGAGCACGAGCTCGAGGGTCGCCGCTGGCTCGCCGGGTACACCTACTCGCTCGCCGACGTCGCCTGGGCCGCGATCTTCTCGCGGCTCGAGAGCTGCGGCTTCGCGCACTTCTGGGACCGTCACCCGCGCGTGCGCGAGCTGATCGCCAGGCAGCGCATGCGCGCGAGCTTCGACGCCGCGATCACGGTCTACTGGAACAACGAGATCCAGGAGGCGCTCACCCGCGCCGGGTACAAGCGCAAGCGCCTCGCCGACGCGCTCGTGACCGTCTCGGCCATGGAGTGACGCGCGCTCACGGGCACGGCCGGTTGCACGCGTACACGTCGCCGCCGCAGTCGAGCATCTCGCCGGTGCACTGCGAGAACCCGCAGTTGGGGACCTCGCAGATCAGCAGGCAGCTCGCCTCGCCGACGCACTGGATCATGTCGCAGCCCTCGTCCCCGCCGCAGGTGATCACGCAGTCGGAGGTCGAGGTGCACTGGATGTTGCAGGTGTGCGCGTCGATGCACGAGACCGCGCACTCGGCCGAGTTCCCGCACTGCACGCTGCAGCTGTCGGCGTTGTGACAGTCGAGCTCGCAGTCGCAGCCCGCGCAGTCGAGGTTGCACTCGAGCTCGCTGCACTGCTGCGCGTCGACGCAGGCGCCCGTGGTCGACGACGTCGTCGGCGCAGACGTCGTCGCGGCGCTCGTCATCACGGCGCTCGTCGCTGAGGTCGTCGTCATCGTCGCGGTCGCGGTCGCGGTCGCGGTCGCGGTCGTGGCCCCGCTCGTGGTGCCGCCGCTCGACGCGAGCGCGGTCGCCTCGCTCGCGCCGCCCGTGCCGCTCGTCGTCGCCGCGCTCGTCGCCGTCGCGCCGCTCGAGCCGCTCGTCGTCGCGGAGCTCGTCGCCGGGCCCGCGGTGGTCGCCGAGCCGCTCGAGCTCGACTCGTTGAACACCGGGTTGATATCCAGGCACGCCGCGCACAGCAGCGCGCACACGGCCCAGCGCGCGCGTCTCATCACGGTGAGTGTACCCGACTCCGCGCGCGCGAATACATGACTTTATGGTCATATCCCGGCGAGGCCGCCGTCAACGCGAGAACAGGCGGCCCGCCGAGACGACCTCGACGTCGCCGAACTGGCTCAGGTCGCGCGCGCTGACCCGGCGCGGATCGCCCACGACCATCATCGTGACGGGGCGCGAGGCGACGTAACGCTGATAGAACGCGCGTACGTCGTCGAACGAGAGCTGGCTGTACGCCCGCGTCCAGCCCGCGCGGGGGTCCTGGCGGTACCCGAGCCAGCGCCAGTCGTCGACGACGCCCTGCAGCTGACGAAAGCCCGGCTGCGCCGAGAGCTGGCTCTGCACGAGCGCCTCCCGCAGGCCGTCGACGCGCTCGGGTCGCTCCGGCATCGCCGTGATCAGCCGGATCATCTCGCGCGCCGCCTCGAGGGTCTTGTCGCCCTGCGTGCCGACGCGGACCAGCAGCAGCCCCGGGTGACCGGCGACCGGGTGATCGACGTAGTGACCGTGGGCCGAGTAGGCGAGCGAGCGGAGCTCGCGGATCTCCTGAAACACGAGCCCGGCCATGCTGCCGCCGAAGTACTCGTTGAACGCGTGCGCGCGCGGGCGCATCTCCGGGCTCATGACCTCGCCCTCGACCGTCATGACCAGCTGCGTCTGCACGCTGCGGCGGCGCTTGACGAAGTACACCTTGCCGACGTTCTCGGCCACGCGCGGGCGCACCGCGCGGGGGTAGGCCGGCCGATGGAAGTCCGCGAAGCGCACGTTCTCGCGCAGCAGCGTCGCTACGTCGGCGGCGGAGCGGGCGCCGACGTAGCGCGCGGTGACGGCGTAGCCGCGGACGTCCTGGAGCGCCGCGTTCAGGCCGCGCGGCGACATCCCGGCGATCTCGCGCGGGCTGCTCACGCGCAGGTAGGACGAGTCGTCGCCGAAGGTGACGTACTCGCGCAGCGCGTCGGCGATGACGGTCGGCTGGCGCTTGGCGACGAGGTTGAGCCCCCAGGTCTCGCGACGCACGCGCCGCAGCGCGGCGCGGTCCTCGGCTGGCTGCTCGAGCAGCTCGCTCAGCAGGCGCAGCGCGGGCGCGAGCGACTCCTCGGGCCCGTCGAGGCGGACGATGAAGCGCTCGTGGGTGGTCTGCACGCGCAGCTCCGTCGCCAGCTCCCACAGCGCCTGCTTGAACGCGCGCGCGTCCTGGCGCCGCGTCCCGACCTTGCCGAGGTACGCGGCGAGCACGTCGAGCCCGCGCTTGTGGTGCAGCCCGACGCCGAAGCGCAGCTCGAGCGAGTACAGGTCGTTGAACGGGTTATGGTTGGCCTGCACGTGCACGCCGCGGGTCACGAGCGCGGTGTCGATGTCCCCGGCGAAGTCGACGTAGCGCGGCGTGACCTGCTCGTCCTGGACCGTCGCGAGCTTGTGGTGAAACACCGAGCGCGCGCTCGTGGCCGGCTTGACCGGCTTGAAGCCGGGCTTCTCGAGCTTCGTCGACCTCGGGAAGCCGACGCGCGAGCGCATCACCAGGTAGTCGTCGCCGTAGTAGCGACGCGCGGTCGCGCTCACGTCCTCGCGCGTCAGCCCCTCGAGCCGCTCGAGGAACGCGACGAAGTCGGGCCACGGCTGCGCGCGCCCGAACGCGGAGACCATCGCCAGCGCGCGCTCCTCGTTGTCCTCCCACATGCGGCGGTAGTGGTTGATCACCGCGCGCCGGGCCGCCGCGAACTGAGCGTCCGTGAACCGCCCCTCGCGCAGCACCGCGAACTGCTCGAGCAGCTTGCCCTCGGCGCCGCGGAAGCTCTGCCCGAGGATCTTCGGCACCACCGCGACGAGGCCGACGCCGTAGTCGTTGAGCGGGATCGGCACGGCCTGGGTCAGCAGCACGTCGCCGTCGCGCGCGAGCTGATCGAGCAGCCCGGCCTCCTGCGCGTTCGTCAGCAGCTCGTTGCAGACCAGCACCGCCGCGTGATCGGGGTCGCTCTCGCTCGGCAGGCGAAAGCCCAGGCCCGCGATGCGCACCGGGGTCATGCGCACGGTGACCTGCTCGCGCCCGTCGAACGGCCGCTCGCGGTACTCGGGGAACGGCTCCACCGGGCGCGGGCGCCAGCCGCCGAAGCGCGCCTCGATCTCCGGCAGGATCGCCGCCGCGTCGACGTCGCCCGCGAGCACCAGCGCCATGTTGTTGGGCACGTAGTAGCGCTCGTAGAACGCGCGCATCTCCTTCAGCGACGGGTTCTTGAGGTGCTCGACCGAGCCGATCACGAGCTGCCGACCGTAGGGGTGCGCGCGGAAGAAGTGCCGTAGGAACTCCTCCGCGATCGGGTCGAAGCCGTCCATCGAGCGGTTCTTCTCCTCGTAGACGGCCTCGAGCTCCGACTGGAACAGCCGGAACACCGGCTGCTGAAACCGGTGCCCGTAGACCGCGAGCCACTTGCTGGTGCGGCTCGAGGGGAAGGTGTTGTGATAGACGGTGATGTCCGGGCTCGTGAACGCGTTGACCCCGGTCGAGCCCAGCTCCTGCAGGACGTGGTCGAGCTCGTTGGGGATCGCGTAGCGCCCGGCCTCCTGCGACGCGCGCTCGATCTCCGCGCGCAGCTCGGCGCGCGCCGCCTCGTCCTCGGTCCCGCGCAGCTGCTCGTAGAGCGCCTCGATGCGCGCGATGTGGGGCGCCTCGCGCTCGTAGTCGATCGTCCCGAGCGCCTGCGTGCCCTTGAACAGCATGTGCTCGAGGTAGTGCGCGATGCCGGTGGCGTCCGCGGGGTCGTGCTTCCCGCCCGCGCGCACGACGACCGCCCCGAACACGCTCGGGCGCTCGTGGTTCTCGCTCACGAGCACCGTCAGCCCGTTGTCGAGCACGGCCCGCTTGACGTGGATCGGATCGCCGGCGGCGGGCGCCGCCCACTCGCTCGCGGCCGCCGGGCCCGCGCCGAGCCAGCAGCACGCGGCGACCAGGGTCACCCCCAGCGCGCGTCGGGCGAGACGGAGATGTGCGCGCGCGCGCGCGCCAGTGCGGTACAACGCCACCGGGTACTCATAACACGGGGCCCGACGCCGACAGGACCGCCGACAGGACCGCCGAGACGACCGCCGAGCCGACCGCCGAGACGACCGCCGAGATGACCGCCGAGATGACCGCCGAGCCTCCCATGTTCTCGCACCGGCTGCGCGTGCGCTACGCCGAGGTCGACGCCCAGGCGGTCGTCTACAACGCGCACTACCTCATGTACTACGACATCGCGCTCGTCGAGTACCTGCGCGCCCAGGGCCTGCCCGAGCCCGCGACGCCGCCGGAGCCCGGGCGCGACTTCGTCGTCAAGCGCACGAGCCTCGAGTTCGACGCGCCGCTGCGCCTCGATGATCTGTTCGATGTTACATGTCGCGTCGCGCGGCTCGGCCGCAGCTCGATCACCTTCGCGCTCACGATCGTGCGCGCGGGCGAATCCACCCCGTGCAACCGCGGCGAGATCATCTGGGTCTACACCGACATGCAGCAGCGCCGCGCGTGCCCGATCCCGGCGCACCTGCGGGCGCTGCTGCTCGGCGCGGCGACCACGAGCGCGCCGGCGCGCCCGTGATCGCGCGCGTCAGGCATCGATCACGCGCGCCGACGACGACCCGCGCACGGCCAGCAGCAAGCCGTCGTCGATCGACAGCACCGTCGAGCGGTAGCCGCTCCCGGGCGCCTCCAAGTAGGCGCGCAGCGGCCCCAGGTCGCGTTGAAACAGGCGCGCGTCGTCCACGAGCACCAGCGCGCCCGGGCGCAGGCGCGGCTCGAGGAGCGTGAGGAGCTCGCGCGCCAGCGGCGGGAAGCCGTCGAGGAGCAGCATGTCCACGGGCCCTGACTGCTGGGCCAGGGTCTCGCGGGCGTCGCCCTCCCGCAGCTCCACCCACTCCGCGACGCCGGCCTCCTCGAGATGGCGCCGCGCCGCCGCGGCCTTCTCGGGCACGATCTCGGAGCCGATCACGACGCCGCCGCCGTTATCGCGCACGGCGCAGGCCAAGTAGATGGTCGAGACCCCGAGGGACGTCCCGAACTCCACGACGCGCCGGGCTCCGCTCGCGCGCGCGAGCAGGTACAGGAGCGCGCCGACCTCGGGGCCGACCGGGATGAGCTTGTCGTCCAAGCGCGCGCTCGTGCCGGGCGAGAAGCGGATCCCGCGGCCCAGGAGCAGCGAGGGCAGCTGGCGCGCGTACAGCCACGCGAGCGCGGGCTGCTCGCCGCGCGCGCGCCTGTGAAGCCGGGTCAGCACGGCGTCGGATACAGGGTCGAGGGCCAGGGTCATCGTCGTCTCCTCCGGAAGCGAGCCGCTCCCGAGAAGCGACTCGCGCTTCACGATAGACTCCGGGTCGCGTGCGTCACGTGCACATTCCTCAGCCAAGGAGTGCAAGAAGTGGAATCCGTCGACACCGGCCTGCTCGATCACCTGGAGGCGCTGCTCCACGCCGCGAGCGTCTCGGACGCGGCCAAGCAGCGCGGCCTGAGCCCGTCGGCGATGAGCCGCGTGCTCACGCGGCTGCGTGAGCAGCTCGGCGATCCCCTGCTCGTTCGGGCAGGTCACCGGCTGGTGCGGACCCCCCGGGCCGAGCGCCTGCGCGAGGAGCTGCCTGGACACCTCGACGCCATCCGGCGGCTGCTCGCCAGGCCGACCGCGCGCCCGCGTCGCGGGCGACCGTTTCGCGTCCGCGCCGCGGACGCGGTCGCCGGCATGCTCGGGCCGCCGCTGCTGCGCGAGCTCGAGACCCAGCTCGCCGACGTCTCGCTGGTCTTCCTCGGGGAGGGCGACGAGAGCGTGGAGGCGCTGCGCGACGGCTCCGTCGATCTCGATCTCGGCGTGCAGGGGGAGCTCGGCGCCGAGATCGTCGTCCGCCCGCTGTTCGACGATCACATGGTCGGCCTGCAGCCGACGGCCGCCGAGCTCGATCACGCCGAGCTCGACGCCTACTGCGCCGCCGAGCACGTCGTCGTCTCGCGTCGCGGCTGCGCGCGCGGCCCGGTCGACGAGCGGCTCGCGGCGCTGGGGCGCTCACGGCGGGTGCCGCTCGTCGTCGGCAGCTACCACGACGCGGCGAGGATCACCGCGACCGCCGGCTTCCTCGCCATGCTGCCGGCGAGCCTCGCCAAGACGATGCAGACCTACCTGCCCGTGCGCGCGTTCTCGCTCCCGGTCCCGACGCCGCCGATCCACTTCGCGGCTGCCTGGCACCCGCGGTTCCAGGACGACCCCTGCCACCGGGCGCTGCGCGAGGCGCTGCTTCACCTCGTCGCCCGCGTCCGGCCGACGATCGCGTAATCGCGCGCGCTCGGTGTATGTGCACGAACCGACGCCGAGCACATTGCGCACATCACGCATGCGCGCTTCGGTATCGTCCGCGTGATGCTGCTCTCCACGCGACGACTGGCGCCCCTCTGTGTTCTGCTCCTCACCGCCGCGCCGGCCTGTGACGGCGGCAAGAAAGACGACGCGAAGGCCGAGACCAAGACCGACGCGAAGGCCGACGAGAAGGCGGCGGACGCGAAGGCCGACGAGGCCGACGACAAGAAGGAGCCGAAGACCCTCGAGCCGGGCAAGGTCGAGCTGCCCTGGACCTGGGAGCGCGTCTCCGGCTCCTTCGAGATGGGGATGGAGTTCACCTACGACCTCTCGGGCACCGACGCCAAGGGCAAGGAGCTCAAGGACCAGTTCCTCTGCAAGATCCCCAAGGCCAACGACAAGGAGGTCGGCGTCGTCTGCAACACGGTCGAGAAGCCGAGCAAGGACAAGGGCGCCGGCCAGGTCGCCACGCTCACGTGGTCCGAGTTCAGCCCGATGTTCTCCGTCGAGAAGCCGACCCACGAGCTCAAGAGCCGCGAGACCATCACGGTCCCGGCCGGCGAGTTCGACTGCGTCGTCGCGGACCTCAAGGACTTCTTCGGCAAGCAGCTGACCGTCTGGATGATCGTCGACAAGCCCGGCGTCTACGCCAAGGTCATCGAGACCATGCCGAACGCCGAGGACGACAAGACCAACAAGGTCTACGAGCTCGCGGCGATCAAGACCGCCGAGTGAGCGCCGGCGTAGCGCCTGACCATTCAGTCAGGCGCGCCGCCTGCCGCCCGATCAGTCGCCGGGGCCGGGGACGAAGTCCGGGTCGTTCGTCACGATGATGCGCGCGACCGCGACGGACTCGCGGAAGCTGAGCACCACCTCGTGCGGGCCCGCCGCCCAGTCCTGCGGCCACGGGTCCTCGACGTACTCACACGGTCCGCCGTCCTCGGCCCGCCAGTTGATGTCGTTCCAGCCGTAGTTGCCCTGCATCCCGCCGTCGTTCTCGCAGTCGCCTTCGAAGATCGCGATCTCCTCGGGCTGCCCGTCGAGCTTGATGAAGTACGAGTCGGCCGACCCCTGGTTGAAGTAGCGCACCCAGATCCAGTAGCTGTCGCTGCACGGGACCTCCGGCGTCCAGACCACGCCGTTGTCGACGGGCTCGTTGCCCCCCTGCCACGTCGCGATCGCGCCCTCGCCCACCATGCTCATGGCGTGCTCCCAGCCGCCGAAGACCTCGGCCGCGTCGCCGTCGAGCGTGATCTTGACCGGCGGGTCATCGGGCGCGCACGCGTCACCGTCGCCGTCTCCATCTCCGTCGCCGTCTCCGTCGCCGTCTCCATCTCCGTCGCCGTCTCCGTCGCCGTCTCCGTCACCGTCGCCGACCGTGTCGGTCTCGCCGCCCAGGCACTCGCACGGCCCGTAGCCCGCGCCGTCGTCGTCGCAGACCTGCGCACCGTTGCCGCCGTCCGGACAAGCGCAGCCGACGCTCATCCCCGGCACACAGACGTCGCTGCCCGTGGACGCGTTGCCGGAGTCGGTGCCCGCCGACGGATCGCCGCTCGTGCTGCCGTCGGTGGACTCGCCGGTCTCCTCGCCGTCGGTGTCCGTGTCGGTGTCGGTGTCCGAGTCGGTGTCGGGCGCGGACGTGCTCGAGCCCGAGTCCCCGCAGGACGCCAGCAGCGGGAGCGCGAGACAGGCGTGTACAAACAACCTCTTGATGTTTCGATCAACCATCGCGGCGAATGATACGAGAACTGCTGAGCGCCCGAAATTCCCGCCCTTCACCGGGTAGCCAGGACGCGGACGTCAGCACGCCGGCGAGGTTGTAGGAACAACGATTCATCGCGGCCGCGCCGACGCGATCGCGCCAGGGCGCGACCCTGCGCTACTCGGGGTCGCCGCGCGAGGCCGCGACGAGCTGCGCGAGCGCGACGAGCTCGTCGTGAATCCAGCGACGCTCGCGTCGCAGCGCCTCGACCCGATCCCGCCGCCGCCACGACAGCAGGCGCACACGCATCACGCCGATGAGGCGCTCGAGCGCCTCAAAGAACAGCAGCGCCGCGTAGCCGAGCAGCGGCGCCAACGAGCCGATGACCACGCCGCGCCAGGCCGACGTCACGACGGCCGCGAGCGCGCCGATCGCGACCCAGGTCACCGGGAACAGCAGCATCGCGGTGAGCACCTTGATCGTCGCGATCATGTCGTCCTCGTCGCGCGCGAACCGGACCGCGAGCACGCCGATCAGGCGGTAGGCCGGGTAGTGCAGCGCGGCGCCGAGCAGCGCGAAGGGGGCGAGCAGCGCGAGCCCGAACGCCTGCGCGCGGAGCGAGGCGACGCGTCGACCTGGGCGCGGCGCGTCGAGCCCCGCGTCGAGCCCGACGTCGAGCCCCGCGTCGAGCCCCGCGCCGAAGCCCGCGAGCCCGACCGAGCGCAGCGCGTCCTCGTGCTGCTCGAGTCGGAGCACGAGCTGGTCAACGCGCGCACGGTGCCGCTCCTTGAGCTCGTGGTAGCCCTCGAGGATCCGGCGACGCAGTTCGAAGCGCTCGCCCGCAGCCGGTCGCGCGGCCGCGCCGGCTGACGCCGCGACCGACGACAGGATCCGCTCCGCGCGGTCGGCCAGCGCGAGCGCCTCGGCCTGCTCGGCCTGGACGACCACGTCCGCGAGCGCGCGCTCGAGGCGGGCGGTCAAGCGCGCGACCGCCTCGCGCGGCGGCTCGACGCCGGCCTCCAGCGGCCCTGACGCGATCGGCTCGACCTGGATCGGCGCGCCGAAGTAGAGCAGCGCGGCGCTGCGGAACACGTGCTTGTTGGCGTAGTCCAGGCCCACCGGCACGATCACCAAGTCGGTCAGCCCCGCGCCGAGCGCGATGCGAGCGGCGCCCGTGCGCAGCGGCTTGAGCTGGGGCGCGGAGTGAGACACGCCCTCCGGGAAGATCGCGATCGAGCCGCCCCGCTGCAGCACCTCGCGCGCGACCGCGAAGGTCCGCGTGTTGTCGACTGCGCCGCCCTGGCTGTCCTGCCGACGCGCGACCGGGATCGAGTCGACGCCGCGGACCATCGCGCTGACGACGGGGATCGAGAACAGCGTCGACTTGGCGAGGAAGGAGACCGGGCGCGGCAGCGAGATCAACGCGATCCCGGGGTCGACGAGCGCGTTGGGGTGGTTGAGCACGAACATCACCGGGCCGCGCGCCGGCACGCGCTCGACGCCGACGCGATCGATCCGGCGAAAGAACACGCGCAGCGCGAGGCTGATGACGCCGCGCAGCGCTCGGCGAGCCGCTGTCTGGGGTGGCTGTCCGCGCACGCGCGCGTGAGTATCGCGAGGATCCCCGCTGTCTAAAAGGTCAGTCTCCGCGATCGGCCGCGAGGATGAACTGCGCGTAGAATCGAACGCCCCCGGCGAGATCCTCGATCGGGATGCGCTCGTTGAGCCCGTGGAAGCGGTGGTTGTCCTCGGGCTCGAAGCGCAGCGGGCTGAAGCGGTAGCTGTCGTCGGCGATCTCCTCGTAGAAGCGCGAGTCCGTGCCGCCGATCACGAGGCCCGGGACCGTCACGACCTCGGGGTAGGTCCGCGCGAGCGCGCGCCGGACCGCGAGAAAGCCCGGGCCGTCGGCCGCGCTGACGCGCGTCGGGTCGCGGCCGCCGGGGAGCGGCTCGAGCTCGATCGCCGGGTCCGGGACCACGCGGCGGACATGCGCGAGCACGTCCTCGATCGTCTCCCCCGGGAGGATGCGGTGGTTGATCACGACGCTCGCTACGCCCGGGAGCACGTTGTCCTTCACCCCGCCGTCGATCATCGTGAACGCGGTCGTCGTCCGGATCATCGCGTCGGTCGCCGGGCGCGACGCGAGCAGGCGGAGGATCAGCGGGTCGAACAGCCAGCGGTTCGCGAACACCGCGCGCATGCCGAAGCTCATCTCGGGCGCGAGCGCGTCGAACAGCAGCCCCGTCGGCGGTCGCAGATCCGCCGGGAGCGGGTGATCGCGGAGCTGCTGGATCGCGTCCGCCAGCGTCGTGATCGATCCCGCCCGCGCCGGGATCGAGCTGTGTCCGCTCTCGCTCCGTACGCGCAGCCTGACCGAGAGGTAGCCCTTCTCCGCGACGCCGACCAGCGCGACCGGGGCGGCGATCGGCATCTGCCGCTCGAGGATCAGCATGCCCTCGTCGAGCGTGAATTCGAGCCGCACGTCGCGTGACCGCAGGCGCTCGACGATGGCGCGCGCGCCCCCGCCGTCGCCCTCCTCATCATGCCCAAAGGCCAGATAGATCGTGCGCCGCGGCTGCGCGCCGCTCTCGAGCAGCTGCTCGACCGCCTGCAGGATCGAGATCACCGAGTTCTTGTTGTCGACCGCGCCGCGACCCCAGACGAAGCCGCCCGCGACCGCGCCGGAGAACGGGGGCTGCTCCCACTCGGCGAGCTCGTTGGGATCCACGGGCACCACGTCGAGGTGGGCCAAGATCGCGATCGGGCGCGCGGCGGGATCGCTGCCGCGCCACGTGTAGAGGAGGCTGTAGTCGGCGACGACCTCGCGCGTGAGCGTCGCGTGCACGCGCGGGAAGCTGCGCTCGAGGTGGTCGTGCAGCGCGAGCAACGGCTCGCGCGCGGGCGGGGCGTCCGGGCGCGTGACGGTCTCGAGGCGCAGCGCGCCCGCGAGCTTGTCGGCCACCGCGTCCACGTCGACGGTGAGCTCCTCGCCGGGCGTCACCTCGAAGGGGATCGGGCGCACGCTCGCGGCTCGAATGATGACGATCACGAGCAGGACCGCGACCGCCGCGATCACGACGCGCCCCCCCCGGCGAAGCAGTCTCTTGAATCGCTCCATCGAACGCCCGCACCAGTGTACGTGACGCGAGACGTCAAACACCCCGCCTCGAGGACCTCGAAGGCGGGGTGTTTAACAGGATCGACTCGACGGGGGCTGCCCCGTTCGGGTCTTCGCGCTCACCGGAGTGGAAACGCTCCGTCTCGGTGATACGGGAGCCAGGTGTTTCCTTCGGTCACCCCGGACCGGGGCGCGCGCGAACCCGGGCAGCGAGCCCTGTCTCGTGCGGCGAAGGGACCGGCTGGGCGCTAGACGTCGTGCGGGCGGACCGTGCTGCGGTTGTTGCTCTTGCAGCGAACGATGGCCTGCTGAAGCAGCTGATGGACCTTCTCGGACACAGCTGAGACCAACTCACCGTCGCTGCGCATACCGGCCTGGCGGATCACATCCCTGACCTTGCTGCCCACGACAAGAGTCTCCTTGTTGTTATTTGCCATTGCGGTGTTCTTTCGTTCTTCGCTGTCGAATGAGAGGGTGGTAGCGGTTTCATGGGCCGGAGCGAGAGTCCGACACACCGCGACGCACCATAAACCCGTTCTACGCGCCTGCAAAGCCCCAGGAGACGCAAAAATCGAAAAAAGTGCTGCGATCGGCAGTCGCAGGGGGTGCATCTTCATCGTCTGCAGGCCCCACCTGGGGGGTTCTCGGCGTCACCTCGTGCCGTCATCACCCCCCGAAGCGCAGCCCTCGAGTTGTACGAGCATGCACTCCGCGTCCTCCCTCGCCCCCCGCCAAATCGCCCCACAAACGACGATCTCGGCGGTTTCGCGGGACATGTCGGACCGGCCTCGACGCGCCTTCGGCCCGACCGCGACCCGACCTCAACCACCTCGACCCTCAACCCGAACGTATCGGGCGCGTCGGAGCTCGTGGATGGTCGGCACGACGATCTCGTCGTCTACTCGAGCTCGAGGCGCCAGCGCTTGAGGGCCGCGAGCGAGCGACCGGCCGCGCCGGTGATCGAGAGTCGACGCAGCGCCGCGTCGGCGTGGTGGTCGAGGCGCAGGGCGAGATGATCGGCGGGCGGGCTGCGCCAACGCTCCGCCCACTCGACCACGACGACCCGGTCCGGGCCGAAGAACCAGTCCTCTTCGAAGTCGAGCCCGAGGGCCTCGAACGCGGCGAAGCCCGCGAGCTGCCCGTCGCGCGGCGCGTCGAGCCGGAACAGATCGACGTGAACCAGCGAGACCGGCCCGGGGTGCTCGACGCACAGCGCGAAGGTCGGGCTGCGGACCTGCCGGGGATCATCAACGCCGAGCCCCTCGGCGAGCGCGCGCGTAAAAGTGGTCTTGCCTGCGCCCATCGGCCCGTCGAGGAGGAGCACCTCGCCGCCCTGCAGCGCGCGCCCGAGCGCGCGCGCGCGCGCGGTCAACTGCTCGAGCGTGAGCTCTCCTGCGAGCGCGTCCGCGTACTCACCCATGGTACCCATGTCGATCACCGGGGGTCTTCGCACCACATGCGGGGGTCTGGGGCGGCGATTGTACGGCGCGTCTCGTCATCGCATGCGTGAGTGAGCGCAAGTCCGGGGCGTTTCTCCCCGCGCGCCGAACGTCGCCCTCGCCGCCATTGCACGCCACGAAACCGGGGTGATACGCCTGCGGTCCCATGTTTGTGGGAGTCGCGGCGTACGGGAGAGCCCGGCGATACGGCGGGCCGGCGCTCGCGGTGTTGCTCGCGCTGACGCTCGCCTGCGACGCGCCGAGCGTCCCGGAGTCGGCGCCCGTGCCCGAACCGAGCGCGGCGCTGCGACCACCGGAGGCGCGCGGACATGTCCCGAGTGACGCGCGCGTCGCCGACTACGTCATCGACGCGCGGCTCGACGCGGACGAGCACCAGGTGACCGGCACCGTGCGCATCACGTGGCGCAACCGGACCAGCCGGACCGTCGACGACCTCCAGCTGCACACCTACATGAACGCGTTTCGAGCCGAGGACACGGCCTGGATGCGAGAGGCGCGAGGAGGTCACCGCGGGTCATCGCTCGCGCACGAGGACGACGCGCCCGGCTGGGGTTACGTCGATCTGCTCGCGGTCCGCCGCCTCGACCACGAGAGCCCGCCGCCGCCCCGCGGCGCGAGCGAGCTCTCGGCGGCCGCGCCGGTGCAGCTGCGCTGGGCCGAGGGCGAGGACCCGAGCGTGACCCGCGTCGCGCTCGACGAGCCGCTCGGGCCGAACGACCAGGTCACGGTCGAGCTCGACTTCGTGACGCAGCTCCCGCGGGTGTTCGCGCGCACCGGCTACGCGGGCGACTTCCACATGCTCGGCCAGTGGTACCCGAAGATCGCGGTGCTCGAGACGGGCGGCTGGCGCAACCACGTGTTCACGCTCAACGCCGAGTTCTACGCGGACTTCGGCGACTACACGGTGCACCTGGATGTCCCAGAGAACATGATCGTCGGCGCGTCCGGCGTGCTCGTCGAGGAGCGCGTCGAGGACGGCCGCAAGCGCCTGCGCTACGACGCCGAGATGGTCCACGACTTCGCCTGGGTCGCCGACCCCGACTTCGTCGAGCACCTCGGCGAGTGGCACGGGATCCGGATCCGCCAGCTGCTCCAGCCCGAGCACGCGCGCGACGCCCCGCAGCACCTCGCGGCCCAGATCGCGGCGCTCGAGAGCATGGAGGCGCGCTTCGGCCCGTACCCGTGGTCGACCATCACGATCGTCCACGTGCCCAAGGAGGCCAAGGGCGCCGGCGGCATGGAGTACCCGACGCTGTACACGACGTCGGACATCCTCGCGCGCAAGCCGTGGCACGCGCTGGTCGGCTTCGACGAGCGGCTCTCCGGGGTGTTCACGACCATCCACGAGTTCGGGCACCAGTACTTTCAGGGGCTCCTGGCCTCGAACGAGCAGCGGCAGCCCTGGCTCGACGAGGGCATGAACACCTTCTCCAACGGCCTCGCGATCATGGACTGGACGCAGTCTGAGTCGCCCGTCGTCGCGCGCCTCGGCAACCAGGTCGCGACCGTCGATCAGCTCGGGCGCCTCACCATGCTCGTCAAGACCGACCTCGTGCCCGTCGACAGCGCCGCGGAGGAGTTCCCGAAGCTGACCGAGTCCTACGGCTCGACGGTGTACCGCAAGACCGCGGCGCTCATGCAGACGCTGCGGAGCTACGTCGGCCACCCGCGCTTCGACGCGGCGCTGCGCGTCTACGCGGAGCGCTGGCGGTTTCGTCACCCGACCGGCGACGACCTCGTGGCCACGCTGCTCGAGCAGCTAGGCCCGCGCGCGACGCTGACTCGCGAGGGCGACGAGCGCGTCGAGCTCGACGTCCGCGACTACCTCGATCAGGCGCTGCACACCGTGCGTCGCGTCGACTTCGAGCTCGAGCGCGTGCAGAACCGCCGGGCGGTCTCGAGCGCCGGCTGGCACCGCGACGAGCACGGCGCGCTGGTCGGCGGCGAGCCGCCCGCCGAGGAGACGTCGATCGCCGAGCTCGCGGATGACGAGCTCGAGGGCGTCGTCGTCGTGCGCCGCAAGGGCGACTTCCAGCTGCCGGTCGAGCTGGAGATCGAGTTCTCCGACGGCGCGGTCGTCCGGCGCTGGTGGGACGGGCGCGACGCGTACCGGATCTTCGTGTGGCCGGGGCGACGGGTCGCGCGCGCGACCGTCGACCCCGACCGCCTGATCGCGCTCGAGAGCTACACGCTCAACAACACGCGCTTCGCCCCCGAGCTCGAGCGCGACGACGGGCTCTCGCGGCCGATCGGCGACACGGTCGAGCTCGTCGAGCTCGCGCTGCTCGGAGGGCTCGGCCTGTGACGGCGCTGCGGCGGGTGCTCGGCGCGCCGGGCCTGTGGCTCACGATCGCGGCGCTGAAGCTCGCGCTCGCGTTCGTGTTAGTCCGCCCCGCGCGCGCGGTGCTCGAGGCCAGCCTCGCCCCGTTCACGATCACCTCCGGGCGGAGCGCGCTGCTCATCGAGCTCACGCGGATCATCGCGCGGCACGAGGCGATCGCCGCGGCGCTCGTGACCTCGCTGATCCTCACCGCGATCCTCGGCGTGCTGCTGTGGCTGCTGGTCGCGGGCGCCGTGATCACCCGGCTCGCCGCGCGCCGCTCGCTCGACGAGACGCTCGGCGCGTCGCTGCGCTACCTGCCGAAGATCGCGCTCGTCACCGTCTACTCGCTCATCCCGCGCGCGCTCGTGGTCTTCAACCTCGTCGTCGACCCGCTCGGAATGGAGAACTTCTGGGCCCGGCTGATCGTCTTCTGGCTCGGCTGGACGTGGTGCACGCTCGCGCTCGACCGCGCCCGCGCGGGGGTCGTGCTGCGCGGCGCCTCGGCCCTCGATCCGCGCCCGCTCGTCGGCGCGTTCCTCGAGGTCGTCACGCGGCGCCGCGGGCTCGCGGCCGCCGGCGTCATGCTGCTCGGCGGGCTGACGATGGTCGCCACGCTCGAGCTCGGCGTCTGGTACCTGGGCGCGCCCTGGGTCGTGTGGGCCGCGCGGCTGCTCGCGATCGTCTCCGTCGGCCTCGCGCTGTGGCGGATCGCGTTCGCGGTCGAGGCGGCGCTGGACGAGGGCGCGCGAGCGCCGGGCTCCTGAGCGCTCGAGCGCCGGGCTCCTTCTTCGTGCCGTCGCGAAGTCGGTGATACCGACCAACAAGCGGCGCGAGCGGAGCCGCGTTCGAGGGCTGGCTTAGGTCAGGCTCGCGCGGCTGAAGTCGGTGAGCCGCGCGAACTGGTCGAAGCGCTCCTGCACGTCGTCGATCTCGAGGTCGCGCAGGCGGTCGTACGAGAAGCCCTCGACGCAGAAGCTCGCCATCACCGAGCCGCAGATCATCGCGGTCCGCAGGGTCGAGCCGGAGGGCTCGACGCCCTGCCCCGCGAGGTAGCCCATGAAGCCGCCGGCGAAGCTGTCGCCCGCGCCGGTCGGGTCGACGACCTCCTCGAGCGGGAGCGCGGGCGCGACGAAGATGTCGCCGTCGCGATCGAACAGCAGCGCGCCGTACTCGCCGCGCTTGATGACGAGGTTGCGCGGCCCGAGCTTGAGGATCGCGCGCGCGGCCTTGACGAGGTTCTCCTGGCCCGAGAGCTGACGCGCCTCCTCGTCGTTGACCATGAGCACGTCGACCTTGCGCAGCACCGCGAGCAGGTCGTCGCGCGTGGTGTTGATCCACAGGTTCATCGTGTCCATGCCGACCAGCCGCGGCTCGCTGAGCTGCTCGAACACCTGGCGCTGCAGCGCCGGCTGGATGTTGGCGAGGAACAGGTACTCGCTGCCGCGGTAGCGCGCCGGGAGCTTGGGCTCGAACTGCTCGAACACGTTGAGGTGCGTCTCGAGCGTCGTCCGATCGTTCATGTTCTCGTGGTAGCGGCCCTTCCAGCGGAAGGTCTTGCCCGCGACGACCTCGAGCCCCTCGAGGTCGACGCCGGCGCCCTTGAGATCGTCGACGGTCGCGGCCGGGAAGTCCTCGCCGACGACGCCGACGAGCCGCGTGGGCGCGAAGAACGAGGCCGCCATCGCGAAGTAGGTCGCCGAGCCGCCGACGCTCTCCTCGCGCACGGCCTTGGGGGTGATGATCCAGTCGATGGCGACGCTGCCGACGACGAGCAATTCGGGGCGCTTGGGGGTGTTCATGGGCGAGTCTTCCAGGCTTGTGCGGGGCTCATGCGGGCTCGCCCCGGCGCGTTCGCGACGCGCGAGGCGACGGGTGACGAGTGGGCGTGACGAGTGGGCGAGACGAGTGGGCGAGACGGTGCGGGGCGACGCGCTCGCTACAGCAGGTGCCCCGCGAGCAGATCGATGCGCTCGCGCATCGCCGGCGTGATTTTGCTCGGGTCCGTCATGATCGCGTGCTCGAGCGCGCGCGGGTACGGGAGCTCGGCGGTCGTCTGCGGCAGCTCGGCGGCGACCTTGACGATCACCTCGCGGGCGCGCGCGGCGTTCTGCCGGACCACCGCGATCACGGCCTCGACCGAGACCTCCTCCTCGCTCTCGTGCCAGCAGTCGTAGTCGGTCGAGAGGGCCATGAGCGCGTACGCGATCTCGGCCTCGCGCGCGAGCTTGGCCTCGGGCAGCGCGGTCATGCCGATCACGCTCGCGCCCCAGCTGCGGTAGAGGTTGGACTCGGCGCGCGTGCTGAACACCGGGCCCTCCATGACGACGTAGGTGCCGCCGTCGTGCACGGTCGCGCCGGCCTCGCGCGCGGCCGCGACGAGGCGCCCGCGCAGGCCCGCGTCGACGGGGTCGCCGAACTGCACGTGCGCCGCGACGCCCTCGCCGAAGAAGGTCGCGGGACGGCCCTTCGTCCGGTCGATGAATTGATCGGGGAACACGAGGTGACCGGGGACGATCGGCGCCTGCAGCGAGCCGACGGCGGACACGCTGATGAGGTGCGTGACGCCGAGCTGCTTGAAGCCGTGGATGTTGGCGCGGTAGTTGATCTCGTGGGGCAGCACGGTGTGCCCGTGCCCGTGCCGCGGGAGGAACGCGACGCGCACCGGCTCACCGCTCGCGCGCGGGAGCAGCCCGCAGGTGTAGGCGGCCGAGGGCGCGCCAAACGGCGTCGAGAGCTCGACGGTCTCGACCCGCTGCAGCGCGTCCATGTCGTAGAGCCCGGAGCCGCCGACGACCCCGAGGACGACGTGACTGCGAGCTTCGGGGGAGGCCGGGTGAACGCTGGCTGGCGACATCGCGCCGGAGGATAACGCGCCAGCGCGTCGCGTCCAGCCTGCGCGCGACCGACCGACGCGCGATTTTCTCGAGCGACGCGAGCGCGCGCGCTGGCCCAGCGCGCTCACGGCGGGGTCTTCCGGCCCGTGGGAGCCCGGTGTATAGGGCTCTGCGAGCCTCCTCCATGGAATCGACCCCAACTTCGGCGCGCGCGCGCGGGATCGCGGCCGCAGGTCACGTGATCACGGCCGAGGCCGCGTCGGAGGTGATGGCGGCCGGCGGCAACGCGATCGACGCGGTCGTCGCGGCGCTGTGGGCCGCGAGCGTGGCCGAGCCCGTGCTCTCGTCGCCGGGCGGCGGCGGCTTCATCCTCGCGCGCACGGCCGACGGCCAGACGCGGGTGCACGACTTCTTCGTGCACACGCCCCGGCGCAAGCGCATGCGCGACGTCGACTTCTACCCGATCGTCGCGGACTTCGGCGTCGCCACGCAGACCTTTCATATCGGCCTCGGCGCCGCGGCGGTCCCCGGCTTCGTGCGCGGGGTGTTCGCGGCCCACCGCGAGCACGGCACGATGCCGATGCGCCGCCTCGTCGAGCCCGCGATCGCGGCCGCGCGCGAGGGCCTGCTGCTGCGGGACTACGAGCAGTACCTGCTCTCGGTGGTCGGCCCGATCTACAAGATCACGCCGGAGGCCTGCGCCCTGTTCGCGCGCCCGGGAGACGACGGCGCGCCGGCGCTCAAGGGCGCCGGCGATCGCATCGCCAACCCCGAGCTCGCCGACACGCTCGAGGTGCTCGCGCGCGAGGGCGACGCGCTGTTCTACGAGGGCGAGATCGCGGCGTCGATCGCGAAGCTCTGCGCCGAGGGCGGCGGCCACCTCACGCGCGAGGACCTCGCCGGCTACCGCGACGTCGCGCGCCCGCCCCTCGTGCACCACTACCGCGGCGCGCGGCTCGAGCTCAACCCGCCGCCGGCGCTCGGCGGTCTGCTGATCGCCCACTCGCTCGAGCTGCTCGCGCGCCTGCACCCCGGCGAGCGCGACCTCCAGCGGCTCGGCCGCGGCAGCCCCGCCCACGCGCTGCTGCTCGCGCGGACCCAGCAGGAGACCAACCGCGCGCGCGTGGCCGCGGAGGCGCTCGTCGAGGGCGGCGAGACGCCGCCGATGCTCGACGACGTGTGGCTCGATCGCTTCGTCGCGTCGCTGGCTGACACAAAGGTCAGCCAGCGCGGGACCACGCACATCAGCGTCATCGACCGCGACGGCAACGCGGCCGCGGCCACCGTCTCGAACGGCGAGGGCTGCGGCCACATGATCCCGGGGACAGGGATCATGCTCAACAACATGCTCGGCGAGGAGGACCTCAACCCGCGCGGGATGGGCTCCTGGCCCCTGGGCAAGCGCATGACGTCGATGATGGCGCCGGCGGCGATCCACCTCCCGAGCGGCGACCTCGCGATCGTCGGCAGCGGCGGCTCCAACCGGATCCGCACCGCGATCCTGCAGGTGATCCTCAACATGGTCGACTTCGGGATGGACGCGCGCGCGGCCGTCGAGGCCCCGCGTCTGCACCAGGAGGGCAAGCACCTCGACTTCGAAGCGCTCGTGGGTCGCGAGACCCGCGACGCGCTCGCGCGCGCGTTCCCCGATCATCGGGCCTGGCCGACGCGCAACATGTTCTTCGGGGGGGTGCACACGGTCGTGCGCGCCGCCTCGGGCGCGCTGAGCGGCGCCGGTGATCCGCGGCGCGCCGGCGTGTGCGTGGTCGCGTGAGCGTCGTCGCCTCGGCTCACGGGCCGGCGCGCGACCGCGTGTGACTCTCCGCGCGTGGTCAAGCGCGCGGCTTGCTGCTACACTCCCCGCGTCTCGAGGAGCGTTGCGACGGCCGTGTGCCGCCAGGCTCGAGACGCCCCGCGAGAACCAGCGCGGGATCGCAACGGCGCTCGTGAACCGGCCCTCCGCTGTTCGCGACGCACCGGGCGCGGCGGGCCATTCCCGAAGGAATGTGCTGTGGACACCGCCATCAACAAGAACTCCAAGACTGACGACTTCAAGGTCGCCGACCTCTCCCTCGCCGACTGGGGCGCGAAGGAGATCCGGATCGCCGAGACCGAGATGCCTGGCCTTATGGCCATTCGCGACGAGCTGCGGGGCGATCAGCCGCTCAAGGGCGCCCGCATCGCCGGCTCGCTGCACATGACGATCCAGACCGCGGTGCTCATCGAGACGCTGCAGGCGCTGGGCGCCGAGGTCCGCTGGGCCTCGTGCAACATCTTCTCGACCCAGGATCACGCCGCCGCGGCGATCGCCGCCCAGGGCACCCCCGTGTTCGCGCACAAGGGCGAGACGCTCGAGGAGTACTGGGAGTACACCCACCGGATCATCGACTGGCCGGTGACCACGAAGAACCCCGACGGCGCGCCCAACATGATCCTCGACGACGGCGGCGACGCGACGCTGCTCGTGCACCTCGGCGCGCGCGCGGCGGTCGACCGCTCGCTGCTCGACAACCCCGGCAGCGCCGAGGAGAAGGCGCTGTTCAACTCGATCCGCGCGCAGCTCGAGAGGGACCCCGGGCTCTACGAGCGCGTCAAGAGCAACATCATCGGCGTGACCGAGGAGACCACCACGGGCGTGCTGCGGCTCAACCAGATGTCGGAGCGCGGCGAGCTGGGCTTCCGCGCCATCAACGTCAACGACTCGGTCACCAAGAGCAAGTTCGACAACCTCTACGGCTGCCGCGAGTCGCTGGTCGACGGCATCAAGCGCGCGACCGACGTCATGGTCGCCGGCAAGGTCGCGGTCGTCTGCGGCTACGGCGACGTCGGCAAGGGCAGCGCGCAGGCGCTCGCCGCCCTCTCGGCGCAGGTCTGGGTCACGGAGATCGACCCGATCTGCGCGCTGCAGGCCGCGATGGAGGGCTTCAAGGTCGTGACGATGGAGCAGGCCGCCCCGCACGGCGACATCTTCGTGACCGCGACGGGCAACAAGGACGTGATCACCCACGAGCACATGAAGGCGATGAAGCACAACGCGATCGTCTGCAACATCGGGCACTTCGACAACGAGATCGACGTCGCCAGCCTCGAGCAGTACGAGTGGGAGAACATCAAGCCGCAGGTCGATCACATCATCTTCCCCGACGGCCACCGCATCATCCTGCTGGCCGGCGGCCGCCTGATTAACCTCGGCTGCGCGACCGGGCACCCCTCGTACGTGATGAGCTCGTCCTTCGCCAACCAGACGCTGGCGCAGATCGAGCTGTTCCGTCACCGCGACCGCTACGCGACCGGCCAGGTCTACGTGCTGCCCAAGCACCTCGACGAGAAGGTCGCGCGCCTGCAGCTGACGCGCCTCGGCGCGACGCTGACCGAGCTCTCCGACGCCCAGGCCAGCTACATCGGCGTGCAGAAGCAGGGCCCGTACAAGAGCGACAGCTACCGCTACTAGCCCCGTCGCGCGCTCCTCGGATCCGCCCGCGCCACGAGGCGCGCGCGGGCCCGAGCCCGTTCGGGCGCCGGGCTGCGGTATATGCCACAGCGGTGAGCCCGTCCGCGCACGCCGAGCCCGAGACCGCCAGCGCGCAGGCGCCCGGCCGCCGCGTCGCGCTGTTTATCGCGCGGCTCGTCGCCCGCGACGTCGCGCGCGGGCTCTCGACGCTGATCGCCGCCGCGCTCGCCGCGTCGATCTGGCTGCACCGGATCATCCCGCCGCCGCAGGTGCGCGCCGACCTCATCGCCGCCGCGCCGCTGCCCCGCGCGCTCACGCTGATCGCCGCGCTCGCGCTCTACCTGCGGCTGACCGCGCCGCTCGTGCGCACCGCGATCGCGTCGCGTCGGCTCGCGTACCTGCGCCAGCTGCCCATCTCGCCAGGTCAGTGGAGGGGCGCGCTGACGGCCTCGCTCGCGCTGCTGCACGCGCCCTGGCTCGCGCTCACGGTCTACGGCGTCGCGCCGCTGCCGTGGCCGTCGGCGCTGGGCTACGGGCTGGCGTGGGCCGGCGCGACGCTCGACGTCCACGTCACGCTCGTGCACCTCGCCGACCGCAGGGCGCCCTGGCGCCTCGGCCGGCGCGCGCTGACCTACGCCGCGCTCGCCGGGATCGCGCTGCGAGGCTCACCGGCGCTCGCCGGGGTCCTCGGCGCGCTCGCCTGCGGCTGGGCGATCGCGCGACTCGGTCGCCTCCCGCCCGAGCCCGCGCGCGCGCCCGGCCTCCCCGGGCTCGGCTGGCTCGCGCGACGCCCGACCGCCGCGCTCGCGCGCCTCGAGCTCATCATGCTGATCCGCCGCGCGCCGCGGTCGCTCGCGCTCGTGGGCGCGCTGCACCTGGCGCTCGGCCTCCACGCGCTGATGGCGTTTCGCAACGGGGCCGCGCGCCCCGGCGACGGCCTGCCGCGCTTCCTGCTCACGCTCGGCTGCCTCGCCGGCCCCGCGCTCGCGCTCGCGGCCCGGCGCGCCCTCGACCGCGATCGCTGGTACCTCGACGCCTTGCCCGTGTCGCGCCGCGCCGCGCTGCTCTCGCCCGTGCTGACCGCGCTGTGCGTCTCGGCGCCCGTGGTCGCGCTCACCGTCGCGTCCGCGCTCACCACCATGACGGGTCCGCGCGACCTCCTCATCTTCGCCGACTGCCTCGTGATCGCGCTGTGGCTCGCCAGCGTCGCGCCCTGGCTGATCGCGCGGGGCGAGCTGCGCCGCGCGCTCGATCGCGGTCAGACGGCCGCCGGCGCGCTCGCGCTGGCGCTCGGGCTCGCCACGCTGCTGCCGCTGCAGGGTCCCCTCGGGCTGCTGGGGCCGGTCGTCGTGACGGCGCTGCTGCTCGCGCGCGCCGCCCAGCTCGGCCCGCGCGCCGACGCGGCGCGGCGCCGGTTCGAAACGTCGCGCGACGACGATGACCACGATCAACCCTGAGCCCGCACGCGAACGATATGTCTGAAGAAGCACACTCCACGGAGACGCCGGCGCTCGTCGCCGACGCGATCGTGGTCCGCCGCGGCGGCCTGCGGATCCTCGACGGCGCGAGCCTGCGCTGCGGGCCCGGGCTGTTTCACCTCACCGGCGCGAACGCGTCGGGCAAGTCGACGCTGCTGCGCGCGCTCGCGGGCGTGCTGCCGGTCGCGCGCGGGCACGTCCGCGTCGCCGGTCATGACCTCGCGCGCGCGCCCGTGCTGGCCCGGCGCGCGCTCGGCTACATGCCCGAGACCGCCGACCTGTTCCCCTACCTGCGCTGCGACGAGCTGCTCGAGACCGTCGCCAGCCTGCGCGGCGCGACGCGGGCCGAGGCGCTCGCGCCCCTCGAGCCCCTCGAGATCGGCGCGCTGGCCCGCGCGCGCGTCGGCACGCTCTCCTTCGGGCAGCGGCGCAAGCTCGCGCTCGCGGCCGCGCTGTGCGGGCGGCCGCGCGTGCTGCTGCTCGACGAGCCCGAGAGCGGCCTCGACAGCCACTCGCTCGCCTACCTCGAGGGACATCTTCAGGAGCTCGTCCGTGCCGGCCGCACGATCGTCGTCGCTAGCCACCGCGCGCGCCCAGGCGCGAGCGCGACGCTGCGGGTCGAGGGCGGCCGCGTGCGCGCCCTGTGAGTGATCGCGGTCACAGCTGGCGCAGCGTCCAGAATTCCGGGAAACCTTCGCGCAGTCGCGCGTCGTAGGCGAGCTCGCGCGGCAGCGGCGAGCGCTCCACCGCGTCGACAAGGTCCCGCGGCGGGCGGTAGCCGTGCTCGGTCACCGCCATGGCGCGCGCCTAGCTTCGCAGCGCCGAGCGCCTGGCGAAACGGCCAGGCTCCCGGGCGCGAAAAAATTTTTTGACGCTCGACATCCTGGCCTGTACAACCAACACGCAGACACAGGGACGCGGCGGTCACAGGAACCTTGAGACAGGTTCTTTGTGGTCTGTTGGTGCTTTCTGTTACCCTCGCGGCGTGGAGAGCATCTACACGTCCCCCGAGGGTAAGCGCGCGCTGCTCGACGTCTACGAACGCCAGCTCGCCGCGCTCGAGCGCGCCGGCCAGCGCTTCACCTCACGCCGCGTCGACACGCGTCACGGCGAGACGCACCTGCTGCTCGCCGGGCCGGAGGACGCGCCGCCGGTCGTGCTGCTGCACGGGGGCAACGGCGACGGCGTGATGATGGCGCGGGGCTTCGCGTCGCTGATCGAGCGCCACCGCTGCGTGTTCGTCGACATCCCCGGCGAGCCCAACCGCAGCTGCGAGCGCGCCTTCGACAAGTCCCGAGCCGACGACGCGATCGGCCGCTGGATGGAGGACGTGCTCGACGCGCTCGCGCTGGAGCGCGTCGCCATGCTCGGCGTCTCGGGCGGCGGCTACCTGACGCTGCGCTGCTGCGCGACGATCCCCGAGCGGCTGCGCCGGGTCGTGCTGATCACGCCAGAGGGCCTCTCGCGCGCGGGCGCGTGGACGCAGCTGACCCGCGTCGTGTGGCCGCTGCTGCGCTACCGCCTCTCGCCGGGGCGCGCGAGCGTGCGCCGCTTCCTCGCCGCGCTGAGCACCGCGGGCGCGCCGGTGCCCGCGGACTCGATCGATCACTTCAGCCTCGTGCTCGAGCACGTGCGCAGCGTGATGAACCTCGGCGCGCCGCTGACCCGCGAGGAGCTGCGCGGGCTCGAGGCGCCGGTGCTCCTGCTCGCCGCGGGCCGCGACGTGCTGTTCCCCGGCGGCGCGGCGATCGAGCGCGCGCGGGAGATCATCCCGCAGCTCGAGGAGCCGATCCTCGAGCCCGCGGCCAACCACGTCCACGCCGGGTTCTACACCGGCGCCGCGATGGCGAGGATCCGCGCGTTCCTGGACGCGCCAGGCGCGTGAGCGGCCGCGATCACTCGGGCACGAACACGGCCTTGAGCGCGCCGCCGGTCATGTCCGAGTAGGTGTAGTGCACGCCGGCGATCGGCAGCTGCTCCGCCAGCTCGGTCTCGGGATCGAGCCGCCAGGCCCAGCCGTCGTAGTCGACGATCCACACCTTGCCCTCGATGTCGATGCTGACGCCGACGGGCGTGCCGCACTGCGGGAAGTAGTGGTTCTTCACCCAGGTCTTGGTGTTGCCGTCGACCTGGATCAGCCCGCAGCCGGCGCCCCCGTTCGCGTTGGACGCGACCCAGACCTGGTAGTTGAGGTCGACCGCGATCCCGCGGTGACACGAGTTCGTGTCGGGGATGAGGTGGAAGGTCTGCAGCTGCGGGTCGAAGTAGGAGATCGGGCCGCAGTAGCCGCCGAACCACGGCAGGCCGTTGAAGTCGACCGTCATGCCGTAGGGCGTGTGCCCCATGCCCGAGTTCCAGTGCGAGAGCTCGAGCGTCTTGCTGTTGACGCGCCAGAGGTCGTCCTGGAACACCCCGGTGAACCACACGTTGCCGTCGCCGTCCATGGCCGCGCCGTACGGCGCGTGCGAGGCCGGCCAGCCGTCGATCTGCACCGTCGCGTCCTGCACGCCCGAGTTGATGTCGATGCGGCCCATGTAGGCGATGCCGTTGCTCGTGTGCCAGCCGACCCAGAGCTTCTGCGCGTCGTACTCGCAGGTACCCTGGTTAAAAATGCCAGGGTCGAAGGTCGTCCCGCGCGGGCCGCCGACGTACTCGGCGATCGGCGGGTTCACGGTCGTCGTCCAGATCCGGCACTCCTCCTGGTCGTAGGGGACGAGCGTGTCCTTGTCGGGCGAGGTCGTGATCATCCCGTCGTTGTTCTTGTCGATGCAGTCCTCGACCTGCGACGCGTACATGCTGACGGTCCCGGTGCCGCGGTTGGAGACCGCGGCGTAGCGGCCGTCGATGTTGACCGAGGTGCGCGACGGGCTCGCGGCCGCGGGGTTGGGATCGCTGTAGTAGCGCGCGAGCTCGGTCATCGACTGGGTGTCGATCTTCGAGATGCTGCCCTGCGCGGTGTTGGCGACCCAGAGGTAGCTGTAGTCGACGTCGCCGTTGCCGCCGCCGCCCATGTTGCAGTCCGCGTCGCCGTCTCCGTCTCCGTCGCCGTCCCCGTCGCCGTCCCCGTCGCCGTCTCCGTCGCCGTCTCCGTCGCCGTCTCCGTCGCCGTCTCCGTCGCCGTCTCCGTCACCCGCGGTCGAGCCCGACCCGCTCATCGACGAGTCGGAGCCAGCCGGCCCCGCCGACGTCTCGCTGCCGCCGTCGCTCACCGATCCCGCGGACGCGTCGCTCGCGGCGCTCGCGTTGCTGTCGCCGCTGTCGCTCGAGGACTCGCTCTCGCGCGTGCTGTCGTCGCCGCACGCCGACGCGATCAGGGTCAGCGCGCCGAGGAGCCCGAGCGCGCCCCGCCAGTAACCGGTTTGATAAGACATGTTTTAAAAGATAGTTGAATGAGCCACCGCCGGGAAGCGGTCCTGAGCGCCGCGCGTCGCCGCCCCGAGCGCCGCGCGTCGCCGCGAGCTCGCGCGCCGACGTGAGCGAACATGGCCGTGAGACCAGGATAAAGCCACGCGGCCGCAGACGACGGCGACGGGCAGCGCGCGCCCGCCCGGTGCGCGAGCGCCCGGCTGGCGACCCGGTTCCGGCTCAGGGGTCGAGCGGCACGAGCGCCGCGGCGTCGAGGTCCTCGTTGTCGCCGATGTCGTCGACCGCGCCGTTGCCGAGCTGCCCGGCGCTCCCGCGACCCCAGCAGCGCACCGCGCCGTCAAAGGCGCGCGCGCAGGTGTGCGCCCCGCCGGCGACGAGCCCAGCCTGCGTCTCGAGCGTGAGCGCACCGACGGCGCTCGGCACCTCCCCGGGGTCGTCGCCGAGGTTCTCCGAGTCGCCGTAGCCCAGCCGACCGTTCGCGCCGGCGCCCCAGCACAGCGCGCCGGCGCCCCCGGCGAGGATCGTGCACGTGTGCTCGGCGCCTGCGGCCACCGTCTCGTTGTCGCCGCCCGTCGAGATGAAGCCCGCGTTCATCACCGTGGTGAGCGCGCTGTCGCCGATGTTCGCCGTGTCGCCCTGCCCGAGCTGACCCGAGGCGCCCTGACCCCAGCACAGCAGCTCGCGGATGGTGTTGACCTCGAACACGCCGCAGGAGAACCGCCCGCCGACGCGCAGCGCGACCGCGTCCGCGTCGACCAGCACGTACGGGCTCGCGCCCGCGCTCTCCGTGACCATGGCGCCGTAGTCGTCGGTGTCGTCGTGCCCGAGCTGCCCCTGATCGTTGCGACCCCAGCAGCGGATCTTGCCCCCCGTCTGCGTCGAGACCAGGGCGCAGCTGTGATCGCCGCCCGCGGCGATCGCCTGCACGAGGGCGTCGTCGGGGAACAACAGCGGCGTCAGGTCGACGAGCGACTCGTCGTCGCCGAGCGACTCGGCCGAGCCGCGACCGAGCTGCCCGAAGGTCCCTCGCCCCCAGCACAGCGCGCCGCCGTCCTTCAACATCACGCAGGTGTGCGCGTCGCCGGCCGCGACGCTCACGACGACGGCGCCGACGGGCAGCGGCACCGGCCCGACCTCGGCGGGGACCTCGTCGTCCCCCACGTCGTCCGTGTTGCCGTAGCCCAGCTGCCCCTCGGCGTTGTCGCCCCAGCAGAACAGCGCGCCCTCGTCCGTGTACGCGCAGGTGTGCCGTCCGCCGGCCGCGAGCCCGAGCACGCGGTACTGCGGGCCGCCGAGATCGACGTCGAGGTAGGGCAGCGACCCGGGGCTGTTGCCGACGGTGTTCGTGTCGCCGTAGCCGAGGCGCCCGTCGCTCCCCTTCCCCCAGCAGCGGATCGCGCCGCCCCACAGCAGCGCGCAGGTGTGCTCATCGCCCGCGACGAGCGCCCGCGCGCCGCCCTTGAACACGCAGAACGACTCGCACAGCGCCGCGTCCTCGTCGTCGGCAGACGGGTCGCACTGCTCGTGCAGATCGTGCACGGCGTTGCCGCAGGTGGTCCACTGGCAGCTGTTGTTGCACATCGGCCCGCCCTCGCAGGCCTCCTCCAGCCCCGGGCCCTGCTGCACCACGCCGTCGCCGCAGCTCGCGGCCACGCAGGCGTTCGAACAGGCGTCGAGGTCGTCGAGGTTGCCGTCGTCGCACTCTTCGTCGTCGTCGAGCACGCCGTCGCCGCACACGCCACCGCTGGTCGTCGTGCCGTCGGTGGTCGTGCCCGTCGAGCTCTCGCTGGTCGAGCTCGTCGAGCTCGTCAGGCCCTCCGTCGTGCTCGACGTCAGCGGGTCCGTGGAGGACGCGTCCCCCGTGGTCTCGACCGTGGTCCCCGGCCCCTCGGTCGCGGGCGCGGTCGTCGTCCCCTCGCTCGTCGCCGCGCCGTCGCAGCCCTCGAGGCCGAGGCTCTCGAACGAGAGGCCGTCAGTGTGGCAGTGCCCGGGCGTCGCCGTGCAGCCGGCGCCGAGGCACATCACCGCACCGAGCGCCGCGACGGACAGCGCGGCCCACAGCTCCAGATCTCGACGCACCACCGTCGCTATCGTACCGCGGACCTGGCCGCCCGCGCAGGTCCAGCTGATCGCGCGCTTCCGCGCCGCGCCCACGCGCCGCGACGCGGACGCGCGCGCGCCTCGCCTCGCCGCGCGCTCACCCGCCCGCGACGACGCGCGACGCGGACCGAGCCGCGCGCGTCGGCGCGAGCGCGCGCGCCCTGACTACCCGAGCGGCGGGCAGTCGTAGTTGAAGCTCATCTCGCCGGACTGCTGATACGCGTTGCAGGCCGCGCCGCACAGCTCGATGAAGGTCTCGCTCCCGTCGGTGTAGCGCCAGCCGGTCTCGGTCGCGCAGTCCGCCCCGTCGGGCAGCGGGTCGGGGTACGAGTCGCCGCCGACCTCGATCCGCAGCGTCGTCATGTCGGGCTGATCGCCGGGGACCTGGATGATGCACGGCAGCACGCCGCCGATGATCCCCTGCAGCGCCTCCTGCAGCTCGATCTTGTTGACCGTGTTGTAGAACTTCTCCGTGGGGTCGTCCTTCGGTCGCCCGCCGGCGACGGCCGCGTCGTTGAGCACCTCGAAGGGGTTGATCCCCTGGTTGTCGGGCGCGTTCTCGATGTCGACGCCGATCACGTAGGTGGCGATGCCCTGCGCGAGCGCGTCGGTGATCGTCGGCACGAGGTTGGCGTCGTACTCGAGCAGCTGATCGTCGTTGTTCGCGTTCGTGCTGCAGTTCGCGGAGCCGTCGGTGATGAAGATGATCAGGCTCTGCGGCTTGTCCTCGCCGGTCATCGGGTCCGGCAGGCCGAGCAGGTGATCGACCGCCGACGCGACGCCGCGCTCGGCCGGCGTGCCGCCGGCGAGGCTCGTGTCGCTGGCCCCGGGGATCCCGGCCAGCACGCTGCTGGCGTTCGTCGGCGCGACCGGGACCTCGGGCGGCGAGTTGACGAGGCACGCGTCGGGGCCGAGCGCGGGCACGGCGTCGACCGAGGGGAACAGCTGCGCGCCGAGGTTGAGGTTGCCGTCGTACTGCGTCCCGATCAGCTCGACGACCTCGTGCAGGCTGCGCCAGCGCGTGACCTTCGGCGTCGCCGGCGTCATCGGGTCGCTGTCCTTGAAGCCGTCGTCGTTCGCGTCGTCGGCGTCGTCGTCCCAGTTGTTGTTGTCGTTGACCATCGAGCCGGACTTGTCGAGCACCAGCATGACGTTGGGCGCGGTGTTGGTCTGCATGTCGACCGCCGCGCCGCCGCACCAGTTGCCGTCGAACATGCACACGCCCTCGTTGCAGATCTCGGTGATGTCGCAGTCCGACTCGGACTCGCACATCACGGGGCCGCCCGCGGTCGTCCCCGAGTCGGTGTCGGACCCGCTGGTGGAGATCGACGACGTGACGCCGAGCGAGTCGATCCCGCCCGCGTCCTCGGTGCCCGCAGATGAGGTGGTCCCGCTCCCGCTGTCTCCGCAGGCTCCGAGGAGCAGCGCGAGCGCGAGCGCGCGGTGGCGTCTGGTCATGGCGTTCATTGTCTGGCTGTCCTTTCGTCGCGGGCCGACGCCGCGCGCCAGGCCGCCTCCTCGAGCACCTCGGCGCGTTACTCGATGATCGCCTCGCACGCGCACTCGATGACGACCTTGACCTCGCCCTCCTGGATCGCAACGCACGCGTCGCCGACGAGCTCGATCTCGTCGGGCGCGTTGAGCTGCCAGCCGTCGGGGTCCTCGTACGGCACCTCGTCGTCGTTGATCGTCACGCGGCACTCTGACTCCATGCCGTCGACGACCTCGACGTTGAGCGCGAGCTTGCAGTCGCGCACGCCGTTGATGATCGTGTTGAACGCGTCGACGAGGCCCTGGCTGTCGTTGGCCTTCCAGAACTCCGCGTCGTCGGGCGCCATCTGGCCGAGCCCCGCGTTGGCGAGGTCCTGCAGGTGCTGATCGCTCACGTCGTTGCCGACGCTGATGACGAACACCTGCACGCCCGCGGTGTAGGCGTTGGCGGCGGCCGCGACCGAGACGGCCTGGCCGTTCTGCGGATCGGGCTCGGCGCAGGTGTCGGGCTCGCCGTCGGTCGCCAGCACGATGACCTTGGGTCCGTCGTCTGGCAGCGCGAGCAGCGTCGGCACCACGGCGTCGATCGCCTCGCCGGTCGGCGTGTCGTCCTCGGGGACGTTCTGCGAGTAGAGCGCGTCCATGGCCGCGGAGTTGTTCAGCGCCACGGGCGTCTCGGCCATGACCGGGCACTCGCCGAAGTCGAAGCCGTTGAAGCTGGTGTAGAGCGAGAGGCCGAAGTGGACCTGGGACTCGTACTGCGCGACGACGCCGACGTCCTGGTCAAACAGCGCCTCGTAGACCGCCTCCCAGCGCGTCTGGCCCGAGAAGTTCTGGGTCATGCTCCCCGACTGATCGACGAGCACGACGACGTAGGGCTCGGTCGGCGCGAACAGCACGTTCGCGCCGCAGATCTCCTCGGTGTCCGAGCCGGTCTCGGTCTCCCCGTTCGTGTTGGAGTTCGAGTTCGAGTTCGAGTTCGAGTTCGAGTTCGAGTTCGAGCTCGAGTCCGTCGCGGAGTTCGAGTCGCTGTTGGAGTTGGAGTCGGAGTTCGAGTCGGTCCCGGCGCTCGAGTTCGAGTCGCTGTTGGAGTCCGAGCCCGCCGAGTCCGACGCGGTCTGCGAGTCCGAGTTCGACGCGCTCGCCGGGCCCGCGCTCGCCGAGTCGCTGTTGCTGTCGCTCGGGCCGTTGCTGTCGCTCAGCGACATCGCCTGGCACGTCTCGAGGCTCTGGCTGCCCGCGAAGCCGTCATCGCTGCAGTTGTTGCCGCACGCGGGGACGACCACGGCCGCGGCGGCGAACGAGAACACCCCGCCGATCGCGGGGATAACGCGTCGAATTACGAATTGCATGTATTTCGCTCCGGCACCCGCGCCCGGTCGACGTGGGTGTTCGGGCATATTTTCACATGTTCATTTAGACATGTCCATTTGGCGCTTTTCCAAACGCCCGCGAAATTCGTGGGCAGAGGTCCCCACGCCGCGACGGCGCGCCGGGCCGCGGCCGCGCGCCCCCACGGCTGATTCCGAGCGCGCGAGCGCGTCGCGCCGCGCGAGCGAAAACCTGGCGCGAAGGTCAGCTAAACTCGACGAGCCGCGGGGCTACTCGGCGGCGAGGTGGCGATCGAGCCAGCGCCCGACGACGTCGTGCCACTGGCGGCTGTTCTTGGGCTTGAGCACCCAGTGGTTCTCGTCCGGGAAGTGCAGCAGCTGGCTCTCGACGCCGCGCCGCTGCAGCGCGTTGAAGGTCGCCAGCCCCTGCTCCACCGGCACGCGGTAGTCGAGCGAGCCGTGGACGACGAGCATCGGCGTCTTCCACTTGTCGACGTGGTGCGCCGGGTTGTGGCGCTCGTAGCCCTCGGGGTTCTGGAAGTAGGGGCCGCCGTGCTCCCACTCGGGGAACCACAGCTCCTCGGTCGCGTAGTACATCATCCGCTGGTCGAAGATCCCGTCGTGGTTGACGAGGCAGCGGAAGCGGTCGGGCCACACCCCGGCGATCCAGTTGATCATGAAGCCGCCGTAGCTGGCCCCGAGCGCGCAGGCCCGCGCCCCGTCGATCCACGGGTGCTGCTCGAGCGCGGCCTTGAGCCCGAGCTTGAGGTCCTCGAGCGGCTTGCCGCCCCAGTCGCCGCGGATCGAGTCGGTGAAGCTCTGGCCGTAGCCCGTCGAGCCGTGGAAGTCGATCATGACGACCGCGTAGCCGGCGCCCGCGTAGGTCTGCGGGTTCCAGCGGTAGTGAAAGCGGTTGCCGAACGAGCCCTGCGGGCCGCCGTGGATCAGGAACGCGAGCGGGTAGCGCTCGCCCTCCTTGAAGTCGACGGGCTTGACCGCCCAGCCGTACACGCGCTCGCCGCCCCAGCCCGTGAAGTCGAATTGCTGGTACTCGCCGGTGCGCGCCGCGGCGACGCGCTCGTCGTTGACGTGGGTGAGCTGGCGCTCGTCGCCGCCCAGCGACGACGCGGACCACAGCTCGTCGGGGTGGCCGAGGTCGTTGCGCAGGAACACGAGGCGATCGCCGGCGACCCCCGGCGCGCTCACGGTGCCGTCGCCGACGAGCGGCGAGACGGCGCCGTCGAGCTTGACCTCGAGCAGCAGCGTCTGCCCGTGGTCCTGCGCGGTCGCGATCAGCGCGGAGCCGTCGGGTCGAAAGGTCATGTCGCGGATCGAGTTGTCGTACTGATCGGAGACGACGCGGGTCGGGCCCTCGGGCCACGGGCGCGCGATCACGCGGAAGCGGTCGGCCTCGTAGCCCGGGCGCTCCATGGCGAGGTACACGAGCGTCTTCCCGTCGGGCGAGAACAGCGGGTGCGTGTCCCAGGCCGCGTTCGCCTCGGTCAGGTTGCGCGGCGTCGCGCCGCCGTCCACGGACACCGCGTAGAGATCGAAGTTCGTCGACCACGGCTCCGTCTCGCCCGAGACGCGGGCCGTGAACACGAGCTCACGGCCGTCGGGCGTGAAGGTGTACTCCTCGCTGCCGCCGAAGGGCTTGGACGGGACGTCGGCGTCGAGGCCCCGCGTCACGACGCTCGCCTCGCGCGACGGCGCGCCGGCGGGCGTCGCCCGGGCGACGAGCAGGTGCCCGCGCCGCCCGTCCTTCCACGTGTCCCAGTGGCGCACGAACACGCGCTCGTACAGCTCGCCGGTCACGCCGCTGTCCTTGCGCTGCTGGAGCTTCTCGGCCGTGCACGCGAGGTTCTGACAGTCGGGGAACAGCTCGGCCGAGACCGCGAGCTGGGCGCCGTCCGGCGAGAGCACGAGCCCCGCGACGTCGACGGGGAAGTCGGTGATCTGCTCGGCCGCGCCCTCGCCCCCCGCGGGCGCGCGCCAGACCTGCGACGAGCCCGAGCGCGAGGAGATGAAGTACACGTGCTCCCCGTCGGGAGACCAGCGCGGGTCCGCGCCCCCCTTGGGGTGCGTCGTCAGCTTGCGCGGCTCGCCCCCGGCGGCCGGGACGATCCACACGCTGGCGCGCGACTTGTTCGCGGCCATGTCGGTCTGTCGCAGGGTGTAGGCGATCAGCGTCCCGTCCGGGGAGACGCGCGCTTGCGAGAGTCGATCCATCGCCAGCAGATCGAGCACCGAGAACGGGTGCGGCGACTTCATGGCGATCGGCTCGAGCGGCGCCTCCTCGGCGTCGTCGCTCGAGCCCGGCGCGAGCGCGTCCGAGCCCGCTGCGGGCGGCGCCTCCGCGGGCCCGCCCTTCGCGGGCTGAAACGTGACCTTGTGCGCGCCGCCGGGCGCGTCGCAGGCCGCGAGCGGCGGCGCGAGCAGCAGCAGCAGCGCGAGCGGAGTCGCGACGCGCGAGGGGATCCGGTGATCACGAGACCAGCTTCGGCGCAGCATGCACGCGAGCCTACGCCAACCCGCGCGCCCGAGACCAGCGCGGCGCCCCGCGAACGCGGAAGTTTCGGCGTATCATCCCGCGTGTCGACGCTCGCGGACCACGAGCGTCCCCCCGGTCCATGCCGCCCCGGTCCTACGCGCCCGAGCTCACGCGGGCCCACCTCAGCAACCGCTTCCTCGGCAGCCTGATCCGCTACTTCACCGAGCACTTCGGGGAGGACCGCGTGGGCGCGATCGTCGAGGAGGCCGGGCTCAGCCTCGCGTACCTCTACGACACCTCGCGCTGGACCTCGGTCGAGTTCGACCGGCGCCTGTGCGACGCGGTCGCGCACCAGATCGGCGGGCTCGTCGACGCGCCGCCCTACAACCACCCGCTGTGGCAGCACTGGCGCCGCGCGTCCTCGGCGATGTTCGACCGCCAGGACGTCATGGGGCCGCTGTGGCTGCTGCTCTGGTCGTTCGAGCAGCCTTCGAACTTCTTCGCCAACATCGACAACCTGTACACGCGCGGCAACCGAGTCACGCGCATGGAGGTCGTCGCGCACGCGCCCGGGCGCACGCTCGTGCGCGCGCGCTTCGAGGGGCCGCTGCGCGTCGATCGCCCCGGGACGTGCTGGAGCCGACGCGGGCTGTTCGAGGCCATCCCGACGATCTGGCGGCTGCCGCGAGCGAGCGTCGTCCACCCGCCGCACCAGTGTATCCACCGCGCCCACCGGGCCGAGCACTGCATCTACGACATCCGCTACCACGACGCGCAGGAGGTCGACCCGAGCGAGGAGCTCGCGCGCCTGCGGCGGCAGATCCGGCGGGCCCTGCCCGCGCTGCTCGAGTCCATGGACCGGCAGTACGAGGAGCACCGCGAGGCGCTGATCACTCAGCGCAAGACCGCGCACTACCTGCCGCCCTCGCTGGTCGAGGCGATCCGCATCAACCCCGAGGCCGAGCTGCGCCTCGGCGGCGAGCACAACACCGGCGCCGTGCTGTTCGCCGACATCAAGGGCTTCACCGCGCGCTGCCGCACGACCCCGGCGGACGAGGTGATGACGCAGCTCAACCTGTACTTCGAGCGCGTCGAGTCGATCATCGAGGCCCACGGCGGGATCGTCGACAAGCGCATGGGCGACGGCCTCATGGTCGTGTTCATCGACCCCGAGCGCGGCACGCCGCTGACGACGCTCGCGGCGGCCGCCGTGCGCTGCGGGCTCGCCATGCTCGACGTCATGCCGGCGCTCGGCGAGGTCCTGGCGACGCGCGGCGCCGAGCCGCTGCACCTGCGCGTCGGCGTGGCCGCCGGGCGCGTCGTCCAGGGCAACCTCGGCTCGGCGCGGCGCATGGAGTACACGGTCATCGGCGAGGCGGTGAACCTCGCCTCGCGGCTCGAGACGGCCGCGCCCGCCGACCGCCTGCTGTGCACGCCCGAGTGCCTCGCCGACGTCGAGCCCGAGCTCTACAAGCGCCAGGACGCGCGCGTGGTCGACGTCAAGGGCGTCGGCCCGGTCCGCACGATCGAGCTGACGCCCGCGCTCGGGGCCGCGCGCACGCCGAGGCCGTCGGACTCGTCGATCATGCGCCTGCGCGAGCTGTGAGCGCGCGGCGTTCTACATGTCTTCAGGGTCATCATGGTCGGCGCCGTCGCGACCGCGGCCGAGCGGGAACGCGGCCTCGACCCGGTACTTCGAGCCGTGCCGGGAGAGCACGCTCGAGTACAGCCGCACCGCGTCGACGCGAAACGGCAGGCAGGCGTACAGCGCGTGCGCCTGGACGAACTCGGCGACGCGGCGCTCGGGCGTCCGCTTGAGCCGCGCGAGCGTCACGTGCGGCGCGAACTTGCGGCGCTCGGGCTCGATCCCCAGCGGCGTGAGCAGGCGATCGACGCGGCGCTTGAGCTCGCGGACCGGCTCCGGGTGGCGCACGCCGACCCAGATCACGCGCGGCTGGCCGCGCGGCGGGAACACGCCGACGCCCGCGAGCTCGAGCTCGAACGCGGGCGCCTCGAGCTCGCCGAGCGCGTCCGTGATCGCGCGCGCGAGCCCGCCGTCCGTGTCGCCGAGGAAGGTCAGCGTGAGGTGAAGCTTGTCGCGGCCCTCCCAGCGCGCGCCCGGCAGCCCGCCGTGCAGGAGCTCGAGCTGCTGGTCGACGAGGTCGGGGAGGTCGAGGCCGATGAACAGGCGCGGCACCGGGCGATACTACACGCCAGCCGGCCTCACAGCGTCACGCGGTGACGCTCGCGCCACCACTCGAACACGAGCAGCGTCCACAGCACCTTGCGGTGATCGTGGCGGCCGCTGATGTGCTCCTCGACGAGGCGCGTGACCACGACCGGGTCGAGCATGCCGGCCGCGCGCAGGCGCTCGGGCGCGAGCGCCCGGCGCAGCTCCCCGGCCAGCGTCGTGCGGAGCCAGCGGGCCACGGGCATGCCGAAGCCGTGCTTGCGCCGGTGCCGGAGGTGCGCCGGGAGGGTGCCCCGCAGGGAGCGCTTGAGCGCGTACTTGGTGATCAGCCCCGCGCGCAGCTTGAGCGTCGGCGGCAGCGAGACCGCGAGCGCGATGACCTCGGGGTCGAGGAAGGGCGCGCGCACCTCGAGGCCGACCGCCATGCTCGCGCGGTCGATCTTCGTCAGGATCCCGTTGCTCAGGTAGCTGGAGAAGTACATCGCCGACATGCGCTGCGCGTGCGTCAGCCCCTCGTGGCGCGTGTAGGGCTCGGCCATGACGCGCTCGATCGCGGCGGTCGTGATCGCCGCGCGCAGCTCGGCGCGCAGCGGGTCGTCGGGGGCGCCGGGCATCACCGACGAGAGCCAGCGCATGTGCCGGGAGGGCGCGCTCTCAGCGTCGGCGCCGCGGACGAAGCGGCGCAGGATGAACTCCGGCCGGAAGTTGCCGTGGCGCGCGGGGAGCCAGTCGGCGCTGCGCGCAACCTGGTCCCGCAGCCATCTCGGCGCGAGGCGGTAGAAGCGGGCGCCCGTGTCGGCGAGGAAGGTGTCGTAGCCGAGCAGCAGCTCGTCGCCGCCGTCGCCGCCGAGCGCGACCTTGACGTGCTCCCGGGCGAAGCGCGCGAGGAAGTGCGTGGGCACCAGGCTCGGGTCGGCGAACGGCTCGTCGAGCCAGCCGCGGATCGCCGGCAGCAGCTCGAGCAGGTCGTCCGCCAGCATCGTGCGCACGTGGTGGCGCGTGCCGAACATGCGCGCGACCTCGGCCGCGTGCCGCGTCTCGTCGTAGGACGGCTCGTCGAAGCCGATCGTGAAGGTGCGGATCGTCCGGGGGTCGACGTGCGCGGCCATCGACGCGAGCACGGCGGCCGAGTCGAGGCCGCCGCTGAGGAACAGCCCGAGGTCGACGTCGGCCATCAGCCGGCGCTTGACCGAGCGCGTCAGCCCGTCGCGCAGCGCCTCGAGCTGCGCGTCCTCCCCCAGCGCGTGAAACGAGCGCCGCGCGAACGGGTCGGGGGCGTAGCGCGAGATCTCAACCTGACCGTTGTGCCAGACCATTCGGTGCCCCGGCGGCAGCTTGCGCACGCCCGCGATCGCGGCGCGCGGGCTCGGGACGTACTCGTAGGTCAGGTACAGCGCGAGCGCGTGGGGGTCGACGCGGCGCGCGATCGCGGGGTGCTCGAGCAGCGCGCTCAGCTCGGAGGCGAACACCAGCGAGCCGTCGGGCAGGTGCGCGTAGTACAGCGGCTTCTGCCCCGCCCGGTCGCGCGCGAGCAGGGCCCGACCCGCGCGCCCGTCCCAGACCGCGAACGCGAACATGCCGTTGAGCTGACGCGGCAGGTCGTCGCCGAACTCGACGTAGCCGTGCAGCAGCGCCTCGTTGTCGCAGCGCGTGGCGAACTCGTGCCCCCGGCGGATGAGGTCGCGCCGCAGCGCCTCGTGGTTGTAGATCTCGCCGTTGGCGACCAGCGCGACCACGCCGCCGCGCCCGCCCGGGTCGCGCCGCAGCATCGGCTGCGCGCCGCCGCCGAGGTCGACGATCGCCAGGCGCTCGTGCGCCAGCCCGCACGGCCCGTCGACGTAGACGCCCTCGCCGTCCGGGCCGCGGTGCGCGAGCGCCCGGCCCATCCGCGTGAGCGTGACGAGCTCGGGCGTCGCCCCGTCCGCGCGCAGCCAGCCCGCGATCCCGCACACGGCTCAGCCGACCTCCGGCGGCCGGTGGGGCGCGCCAGGCGGCGGCGCGGGGGGCGCGGGCGTAGGCACAAGGCGCATGGGCGAGGCTCAGGCGTCTCGCTCGCGCGCGCGAGCGGAGACCCAGACTCGTACACTTCGAGGCCGCTTGTCCACGCCGACGCGCGCGCGCGTGCGAGCGCGCGCGCGGCACAACGCGACCCTTCAGAACCTGTCCGATCGGTCTGCACTCGAAGCGCGCGCGTCACGGCGGCGATCGCCCGCGCCCCGCGCGCGCCCGCGAGCGCGCGCGTCACGGCGGCGATCGCCCGCGGAAGCGCGGGCTCGCTCACACCGCGGCGTCGTGCTGCGGACGGCCCCGCGCGAGCTTGCGCTGCAGGCTGCGCCGATGCATGCCGAGGCGCCGCGCCGCCTCGGAGATGTTGCCCTGGCAGTCGGTCAGGACTTTCTGCAGGTGCTCCCACTCGAGCTCGTCGAGCGGCTTGGCGGCCGTCGGCGCGGGGAGGTCGATCAGCGAGGCCTGCTTGCGCGAGAACGCCGCGAGGATCTCGTCGGGCTCGGCGGGCTTCGTCAGGTAGTGCACGGCGCCGAGCTTGATCGCCTCGACGGCGCTGGCGATGCTGCCGTAGCCGGTCAGCACGACGATCTCGATCTCCGGGTCGAGCTGCTTGAGCGCGGCGACCAGCTCGAGGCCGTTGCGGCCGGGCATGCGCATGTCGACGACGGCGCGCGCGGGGTTCCAGGCGCGCGCCTCGGAGAGCGCCTCGTCGTAGCCGTGGGCGATCACGACGGCGAAGCCGCGGCGACGGAACGACCCAGCGAGCGCCCCGCAGAACGGCTTGTCGTCATCGACGACCAGAACGTATTCGCGCGTCTCGGCACCCATGGCGTTCCCCCTGCAGTTGTGAACGAGCCCTCTTCCGGTGATCGTCTCGGCAGTCTTCGAATGTGTCGGCGAGGTTGTCGGCGAGGTTGTCAGCGAAGTTGTCAGCGAAGTTGTCCGCGAAGCCGTCCGCGACGACGCGTCGCCGCGTGAGAAAAGCGTGCAGCTGATCTTACGTAAGGGCAAGGGGAGTGAGCCGACTCTCGCGACCGGACGTCGCACCCACGCCGCCGCCCCGCGTAATCGGCAGCGCGCGCCCGCGGTTCGGGGTTTCTCGCTACACGCCGGCGAGCGTCGCGTGCTGCGGCCGGACCGGGAAGCGCACGCGCGCCTTCGTGCCCCGGTCCGGGCTCGACTCGAGCTCGATCGAGCCGCCGAGCTGGCGCAGGTGCGCGCGCGCGAGGTACAGGCCCAGGCCCATCCCGCGGCCCTCCTCCTTGGTCGAGTAGAAGGGGTTGAAGGCGCGCGCGAGCGCCTGCTCGTCCATGCCCACGCCGTCGTCGACGACCTCGACGAAGACCTCCCCGTCGAGGACGTCGAAGCGCGCCACGACCTCGCGCGCGCCCGGGTGGTTGCGACAGGCCGCCGCCGCGTTCGAGACCAGCTCGCGGAGGATCTGGCCGATGACCTCACGCGGCTGCCGGACCTCGTCGGGCGGTCGCACCGCGGGCGTGAACACGACGCGCACGCGGACCCCGACCGCGGCCTCCACCAGCTCGTCCTCGAGGTCGCGCAGGGACCACGCGTCGACCTCGCGCCCGAGCTGCGGCAGCCGCAGCTCGGGCGAGGCCATCTGGTGGATGATGTGCTTGCAGCGGCGGACCTGCTGCTTGATGGTCGTGATCGACTCCTCGCGCTCGTCCTCGCCCATGTAGTCGAGATCGCCGACGAGCGCGCTGATCGTGCCCAGCGGCGAGCCCAGCTCGTGGGCGGCGCCGGCGGCCAGGGTCCCGAGCGCCGCGAGGTTGCGATCCTGCAGCGCCTCCTCGCGCAGGCGCGCGAGCTCGCCCCGCTGGCGCGCGAGCGACATCGCGATGCGGTGCACGAAGTAGGTCATGAAGGTGCCGGAGATCGCGAACGCGACCCACATGCCGCGGATGTGCGCCGAGAGGTGCTCGCCGTGCCCGGCCACGGCGCCGACGCCCGGCGAGACCAGGAACAGCGCGGCGAAGCCGGCGAGGCAGTAGAGCGCGAGCGTCCACATCCAGCGCGGCGAGATCTGGGTCGCCAGCGTGATGGGCACGAAGAACATCGTCGTGAACGGGTTGGACACCCCGCCCGAGAGGGCCAGCAGCGCCGTCAGGGCGGTGGCGTCGATCATCAGGTGCGCGCCGGCGATGTTCGGCGTCGCCTTGCCCGGCTTCAGGATCCAGCGCTGGGTCGCGAGGTTGAGCGCGACGAGCACGATCATCACCGCGCCGGTGCCTCGCGGTTCGGGCGGCGGCGGGAACCAGTTGATGATCCGGACCCAGGTCGGCGGGTGCAGCAGCTGCACCGTCCAGCCCAGCGCGATCAGGCCGAGCAGCACCCAGCGCGCGAACACGAAGGTCCGCAGCGCGATGTTGGCCGAAGACCGGGCGGCGGGCACCGACGCATCATGCCACGCGCGCGGGCGCGCCGGACGATCGAAGCGTCAGGGGGCGCCGCGACGCTCAGTTCGTGTCCGTGTCGGACTCGGTGTGCGCGTGCTCGTGGCCGTCGGTGTCGGTCTCGGTCGACTCGCCGCTGTCGGTCTCGTGCCCGTGCTCCTCCTGGCACGTGCCCTGACCGTCGTGGACGTCGCAGATGAGCCCCTCCGCGCAGTCCGAGTCCTTCTCGCAGACCTTGCCGACGCCGTCGTCGCAGGCCGCAGCCAAGGAGACGCCGAGGAGCAGACCGAGTACCGCCGTGGTGACGCGTCGCATGCCGGCACGGTATCGAGCGAGCGTCGCGGCGCGCAAGGGGGCTTCCCCTCGGCGCGGCTGCGACACGACGTCGCAACCCGACGCCCGGTCCCCGGGGCGCCGCAGCTCCAGGCGCTGTGATATGCAGCCTGGGCGTGGAGTTGTGTGTGACTACAACGTTCGAGGTGGCGCGGCGCGTCGTCGCGCTCGGGCTGCTCGCGCTGAGCGTCAGCGGCGGGCTGCTCGGCTGCATCGCCACGCTCGCGCCCAACGTCCGCGCCCGCGATCACCACGCGTCGCTCGAGCCGCGCAGCACCTGGGATGACTGCAGCGCCTGCCACGAGCTCGAGAGCGTCATGGCGCACCGGCTCGAGCACATGAGCCCGCGGGCGCGCGCCGGCGCCGAGGCCCAGGCCATGCGCGGCGGCGGGGCGCCGCTCGTGCGCGACTGGATGGCCGAGGAGCCGCGCGGCTGCCTCGACTGCCACCGCCTGCGGGGGGGCGCGCCATGACTCGAGCGCCAGGTCGAGCGAGACGTCGAGCGCGCGCCGGCCTGCTGACCGCGGCGCTGGTCGCCGGGCTGGGCCTGACGCCCGCGCCCGCGCGCGCCCACCACACGCCGGGGCACAGCGCGTCGGAGGGCGTGCGCACGATCAACAGCCTCGGCGGCACCGGCGGGCGGGCGCGCACGCGGCTGCTGCTGCTCAACGAGTACAGCTACACGGGGCAGGGGCTCAACCCGGGGCACTCCTACATCCTCTCGCTCTACGGCGAGTACGCGCCGATCCCCGACGTCTCGGTCGCCGTCCAGGCGCCGCTGCAGGTCGCGGCGTTCAAGGAGAACGACTACGCGCCGCTGGTCGGCTACGGCAACACCCGCGTCGCGCTGCGCGTGACCCCGCACGCGCGCAAGCTGATCCACCGCGTGCTCAGCACGGGCTTCAACCTCTCGATCCCGACGCGCACGATCACGTTCCCGGTCGACCCCGGGCGCATCTGGGTGGTCACGCCCTACGTGATGTTCACGCGCACGTACACGCAGACCTACTACCAGGTGATCGCCCTCCTGCCCGTCGAGTCGCGACCCGCGGGCGTGGCCGTCGACCTCTCGCTCGGCGGGCAGGTCGGCACCCGCCTGCTCGACAGCAAGCTCTCGGCGGGCTTCGGCGCGCTCGTCGACGTCCGGCTCGCCAACTGGAAGGCCACGGTCGACGGCGGCCTCGAGTTCACGCCCGAGACCCGGCCCGGCGAGGGCCTGCCGGGCTCGTCGGACGATCGACCGATCGGCGCGACGCGGATCATCGGGACCATGAACACGGCCTACAACTTCGCGCGCTGGGGCTCGCTGATCGCCAGCCTGCAGCTCCCGCTGACGCCGAGGCACGACTTCACGGTCGGCGGCAGCCTCGGCCTCCAGGTGTTCTTCTAGTCAGGTGTGCTCGCGCGCGCGACCGAGGAGGCCGCGCATAGGATCCAATTGCTCGAAGGCGGAGGGCCGCGCGCTGCGTGCGTTCGACGAGACGTCGGGTTCGCTTGGTTTCGGGCTAGAAGCGCCCGCGCAGCGTGAGCCCGCCCGGGGACAGCCCGGCGCGCAGCGTCGCCTGGGGCTTGCGGTCGCGCGTCCACACGAGCGCGGCGACGCCGAGGGTCACGAGCGCCGCGCCGCCCGCGAGCAGCAGCGCGCCGCCGATGTCGGTGTTGTAGCGCTTCTGGCAGTCGAACACGTCCATGCCCGTCGCGCCGTCGCAGCTCGCCCGCTGGTAGTCGCCGTCGACCGCCAGCAGCGCCGCGCCGGCGCCGAGCCCGAGCGCGCCGAGCCCGAGCGACGCCCACGCGAGCCCGCGGCGACGCTTGAACTCCTTCGGGCGCTCGAGCTGGACCTCGATCGTGTCGCGCACGCCCGGCGCCGTCACGAGCTCGCGCTCCTCGTCCTTGTAGTTATCCATGCTGACGCGCAGCACGTGCTTGCCGCGATCGACCTCGACCTCCACGGGCGACAGCCCGATCAGCTCGCCGTCGATGTACACGCGCGCGCCGGGCGGCTTCGTCGTCAGCGTCAGCTGGCCGGGGCGCGTCTCGAGCGAGTCGATGAGCAGCGCGGCGTTGGTCGCCAGCGACTCGCCGACCTCCGGCAGCCCGCAGGTGTCGCACTGGTCCGCCGCGTCCGTGATCACCTCGCCGTTGTCGAGCGAGTAGAGCTTGAGCGTGATCGCGTAGTCGCGATCGTCCGCCTCCACGCGCGTGCGCAGGATGTGGGTCGCGCCCGTCGCCGCGCGCAGGCGCTGGTAGCAGGTCGGATCCTGGCACACGGAGCCGACCGCGACCGAGACGCGCGTCGGATCGATCACGCGCACCTTGCTGCGCCCGAGGCCCTCGAGCAGCGCGTCGGTCAGCGGCTCGACGAGGAACTGCGGGTCCGAGCCCGTGATCTCGAGCGGGTGGACCGCGACGGTGAACGACGCGAGCGCCGAGTCGTCGTCGATCGAGCTCGTGGCTGAAGATTCAGGTGGCGCTGCGCCGGGCGTCGCGCAGCCGGGCCGGGCGTCGCGCCCGGCGCGGGCGTCGCGACCGACGCAGGCGCCGGCGCGGGCGCAGGGGCTCTGCTGCGCGGCGGTCGTCGCCGCAGGCGCCGGCGTCTCAGGTGCCGCGGCCGCAGGCGTCCAGGTGCCGCGGGCGCCGCGACGCCGCTGACGGGCGCGAGCGCGAGGCATAGCGATATCGTCGTCGCGAGCGCGCGGGCGAGCGCGCGACGGGGCGCGGGCGATGGTGGCGGACATCCTGTCATCGGCTCTCTCTCCGGCTCGCTGCTCCGTCGGTCCTCCGACGCTCCTCCGTCGTCCCCGCGGCTCCTCCCGGTCACTCGCCGAGCTTCTCACGAACCTTGTCGAGCTTGCGACTCGCCTTCGGATCGCCGAGCTGCTGGGCTCGCAGGTACTGCGCGCGCGCCTGGCTGAAGCGCAGCGTCTTGTAGTACGCGTCGCCCAGGTGCACGTGATAGCGCGCGTTGCCGGGCGCGCGGTCGACCGCGCGCTCGCAGTAGACGACCGCCGAGCCGTAGTCGCTCTGCTCGAACAGCACCGTGCACAGCCCGTCGAGCGCGTGGTGATTGCGCGGGTAGAGGTCGAGCGCGCGGTTGTACAGCGTCTGCGCCTCCTTGAACTGCCGCCGGCGCTTGGCCGCGTCGCCCTGCGTCGTGAGCTGGCGCGAGGCCTCGATGTCCGCGGGCGACGGCCCCGTCTCCGGCTGCGGCTTCTTCGCCTTCTTCTCCGGGCGCGGGCGCGGCTCCGGCGGCGGGCTGGGTTCGGGCGGCGGCGTGGGCTCCGGCTCTGGCTCGAGCACGGGCGCGGGCGGGGGCTCCTTCGGCGCGCGACGCTTCGGCGGGGGCCCGCCCATGTCGACGATCAGCGCGTCGAGGCGCTCGGCCCGTGACCCGAGCGCCGCGCCGTGGGCGTCTCGGTACGCCACGAGCGCGCGCACGCGCTCCGCCTCGTCCTCGATCGAGAGCAGCTGCATCGGCCGCGCGGCGACGCGCTCGACCTCGCTGAAGCGGCCCAGCCGCGCCTTCTCGCGGTACTCGGCGATCTCGCCGCGCGTCAGGCCCGAGCGGGTGAGCGCGTTGCGATCCTCCTTGAACAGGAGCGCCTGCAGGTAGTAGTCGCGCGCGAAGCCGCGGCCGCCCTCGCGCTCCCAGAAGCGGTTGCCCAGGCGGACGAGCGAGCGCGAGAACTCGTCGCGCAGCGCGGCCGCGCGCTCGTCCCCCTCGCCCGCGACCGTCCCCTCGAGGCCCTCGAGCTCCAGCACCTTGCGGTACGAGGTGTCGAGGTGGTCCTCGGGGCAGGGCACGACCCAGCACGCGTGCGCGCCCGCCTCGTTGGCCTGCGCCACGAGCTGCTCGACGACGCTGCGCTCCTCCGGCGTCGGCTCGCGCGTCGCCGCGAACAGCACGGCGCCCGCCATGACGACGACGCTCAGCAGCGCGACCATGGGCCACATCCAGCGGCGCCACGCGGGCGGCTCGACGGCGCGCGCGAGCTCGTCGAGCAGGCTGTTCATGTCGGCGAAGCGCTCGTCGGGCTCGACCGCGAGCCCGCGGCGGATGACCTCGAGCACCGCGCTCGGCACGTCGCGCGTGTCGCTCGGCGGGTCGATCTTCCCGCGCTCGACCTGCACGCGCAGCTTCATCAGCGTGCTCGAGCGGAACGGGCGCTCGCCGAACAGGCCCTCGTGCAGCGAGACGCAGAAGCTGAACTGATCGGTGCGCGCGTCGGTCGGGAGCCCGCGGTGCTGCTCCGGCGACATGTACGCCGGCGTGCCCATGATCGTGCCGGTCTTCGTCAGGTCCGCGGTCTCCTTGCGCCGCTCCTCGCGGAGCTGCTCGAGCGACGAGCGCCCGAGCGCCTCGACCTCGTCCTCCTCGTCCATGACGCGCGCGAGCCCGAAGTCGAGGACGCGCGCGCGCCCGTCCTCGCCGACCAGCACGTTGTCGGGCTTGAAGTCGCGGTGCACGAGGCCGACCTCGTGGGCCGCCGCGAGCCCTCGACCTGCCTGAACGAACATGTCGACGACCTCGCGCCACGGCCGCGTCACGACCGGCGCGCTCGGCTTGGTCACGCCGCCGCCGCGCTTGCCCTCGAGCGTCGACACCGGGTCGTCGAGCCCGAGCCACTCCGACAGCGTCTCGCCGCGGATGAACTCCATCGCCACGAACACGCCCTGGTCGAACAGCCCCGCCTGGTAGACCTGGACGACGTTCGGGTGCGAGAGCTTCGCCATCGCCTTGGCCTCGCGCAGCATCCGCTGCCGCGAGCTCTCGTTGAGGCTCTTGATCCCGCGGACGACCTTGATCGCCACCCGGCGGTCGAGCTCCTCGTCGAAGGCCGAGTACACGACCCCCATGCCGCCCTCGCCGAGCTTGCTGATGATCGGGAACTCGCCGATGCGGTCCGGCACGCCGCGGCGCATCGAGATCGGCGCGATCGAGCGCCGCCCCGAGCGCGCCCGCTCGCCGCTCATGATCGTCTTCATCTCGCCGGCGCGCATCGTGCCGGCGTCGCTGTCGATGTCCACGAGCGCCGAGGGGCCGCGCCGGCGCAGGCGCGGCGCGTCGGGCTCGAGCCGCCGCTCGACGGGCGCGGCGACCATCGGGTGCGCGCGCCCGGACTCGATCAGCTGGCGATGCGACTCGCGCTCGAGGCCCGCGTCGCGACCCGAGTTGCGACCCGAGTTGGTCTCGACCGCGAGCGCCTCGGGGTGAAACAGCGTCTCGGCGATGCTGTCGACGGGCGCGGGCTCAGCCGAGGGCTCGCGCGCGAAGTCGTCGCCCTGCGGCGGCTCGGAGTACTCGAACACGGGCCCGCCGCTGCGAGCGGCGCCGCGATCATCGTACGCGTCGTCGTACGCGTCGTCGTACGCGTCGTCGTTCGCGTCGTCGTTCGCGTCATCGTTCGCGTCGTCGTTCGCGTCATCGTTCACGTCGACGTCGACGCCCTCGAGCTCCAGCTCGTCGTCGTCGTCCGCGTGCCCGTAGCCCAGCTCGACGCCGGGCGGCGTGTACCCGCGAGACGCCGCGGCGCGCATCGAGCGAGCCGCCGGGTCCCCGTCCCCGTCGTCTTCGCCGAGCACCGACGCGAGCTTGCGCGAGAGCTCGGCGGCCGCGAGCGCGCCGCTGTCGGGCCGCGAGCTCTCGCGGCCTGGCGCGAACGCGAAGCGCCCCGAGAGCTCGGCCGGCGACGGCCCCTCGACCTGGACGATCGGCGCGACCGAGAGCGACTCCTCGTACTGCGCCAGCGGCTCGGCGGCCTCGGGCCAGGCGGCGATCAGCGACTGGGCGAATTCGTCGTCGGACATGTCCTCGAGCGCAACTTCTAGCTCTTGGGCCATCTCCAATGGCCCGCGGCTGCTGAAGGCGCTCTCTCCGTACTCTCCCGACATCGGCTCACTCCCGCGCCGACTCATCTCGTCCACCGCGCGGCCTCGGGGCCTGCCCCGGGATGATCCTGAATCCGAGATCCCCATTACCGCCGCGCAATCGCACTCACAAGAATCGCGTGTTTGCTCGCGCGGCGCAACGAGCGTTGACGCCCGCCGCGCGCCCGGTGAGCGCTCGAAAAGAGCTCCTCGCCCCGCGCCGGCGGCTCGCTCGCGGCGCCCTCGTTGTCACGCCGCGCGCGTCGCCGACGCGGTCCACGAGCAGACGCGATCGCGCGCGCCGTCGCGCTCACGCGAGCGGGGATCTGCCCGGAGCGCGCGCGTCGCGTACAGCTCATGGCAACGGGTTCGCGCAGCGAAAGCCGACGTCGCTCGGCGCGTCGGCGGGCGCACCGTTGCCGCGGCTCGCCGCGCGCAGCAGCGACGGGCTGGTGCTGACGAAGCTCCCGCCGCGGAGCGAGCGGCGCTCGATCGGCGACGCGTCCGGGCCCGGCGGGTCGACGAGCGGCCCGCTCGCGTAGTAGTCGGCGTCGTACCAGTCGCGCACCCACTCCTTCACGTTTCCTGACATGTCCAAAACGCCATATGGAGACTGACCGCTCGGGCGCGAGCCGACCGGCTCGCTCATGTCGGCGCCGCAGCCCGCGATGCTGCTGACCGCGTGCTCGCAGCTCGGCGCGGCGTTGCCCCAGGGGAACTCCGCGCCGCTCTCGCCGCGCGCCGCTTTCTCCCACTCCGCCTCCGTCGGCAGGCGCATCCCCGCCCACGCGCAGTAGCTCGCGGCGCCCTGCCACGCGACGCAGTTGATCGGGTGCTCCTCGCGCCCAGGCTTGCCCCAGTTGCACAGCGCGTCCGCGCCGCTCGGCGCCTGGCACTTGCCCGCGTCGACGCAGACGGCGTACGCCGACACGGTGACCTCGAGCGTGTGGATCTCGAAGCCGCCCAGCCAGACGCTCTCGACCGGCATCTCGTCGCTGGCGTCGCTGGACCCGCGGATAAACATGCCTTCAGGGACATATGTGACCAGGAGCCCGTCGCCGCTCCCGGTCCCGCCGGTGTCGCTGTCGCCGTCCCCGTCCCCGTCTCCGTCCCCGTCCCCGTCCCCGTCGCCCGTCGGGCCCGAGCTCGTGGTCTGCGTGCCGGGCTCGGTCGCGTCGGTCGCGTTCGCGCCGCTCGTCCCCGGCTCGCCGGTCACCTCGTCGGTGGTCGGGCCCCCGAGCCCCACCGTGTAGGCGGCGTTGTCCTCGAGACAGGCGGCGACGAGCCCCGCGAGCAGGACTGGGAGGAGCTTGCGCGTCACCGCGGCATCATACCGCGAAGCGCCGCAGCGCCCGATCTCGCGGCGCACGCTCGCGACGCGCGTGGCATGCTCACCGTGATGACGACCCGCGCGCACGAGCCCGCGCGTGAGCGCGCGTTCCTGGATCGCCTGCGCGCGCTCATCCTCCGCTATCGCGGCGACGACCCCGACGACCCCGACGACGCGAGCTCGCGCCGCGACCCCGCGCTCGCGCGCGCGCTCGCCGAGATGCTCGAGACGCTGCGTCGCCCGCCCGACGATCCCGACGCGCCGCCCGGCGAGAGCCTCTCGCGCGCGGACGTGTACCGTATTCGCATCAGCAAGTTCGTCGCGCGCGAGCTGCCCCCAGGGTCATTCGCCGATCGAGCGCTGCGCCGCGCGGTCCGCCAGGAGGCGCGCGCGCTGGCGGAGCTGCTGCTCGGCGCGGCGACGCCCGACAGCCCCTACCTCGACCGCGCGCGCGAGCGCGGCTGACGCGACGCGCGAACGCTGACTCGAGCTCACGCGCGCGCGCGCGCGCCCATCTCCTCGCGGATCCGCTTCTTCGTCGCCGCCCACGCGCAGATCGGGCAGCGCGTCAGGTCGTGCCCGCGCGCCGGGCAGTGCTCGCGCCCGAAATAGATGATCTGCAGGTGCAGCCGGTTCCACGCCTCGCGCGGGAAGATCGCCTTGAGGTCGCGCTCGGTCCGCTCGACGGTAGTCCCGTTGGACAGGCCCCAGCGCGCCGCCAAACGATGGATGTGGGTGTCGACCGGGAACGCGGGGACGCCGAAGGCCTGGGCCATGACCACGCTCGCCGTCTTGTGGCCGACGCCCGGCAACGCCTCGAGCGCCGCGAAATCGCGCGGCACCTCGCCGGCGTGCCGCTCGAGCAGCAGCTCGGACAGACGATGAATGTTGCGCGCCTTCGCCGGCGCGAGCCCGAGGCTCCTGATGTAGCCGCGGATCTCGTCCACCGACAGCGCGGCCATCTCCGCGGGCGTCCCCGCGCGCTGAAACAGCGCGGGCGTCACCAGGTTGACGCGGGCGTCGGTGGTCTGCGCCGAGAGCAAGACCGCGATCAGCAGGGTGTATGGATCGCCGTGCTCGAGCGGAATCGGCTGCGTCGGGTACAGCGTGTCGAGGATCTCGTGAATCCGCCGGGCTCGTTCAGCGCGCTTCATGCCGACTCGAGTGTAGATCGGCGGTGAAAAATGCGCGAATTCGCGCCTGTGCTGATGACGCCTGCCCCGCCCCCGCAACGCGTGCGGATGCCGATCGTGCCGGTAGGCCCTTCGGGTACACTCGGCTCCATGCCAAAGGGTTCGTTCCTCGGAGTTCTGGCTCTGGCCGCGCTCGTCAGCGTCGGCGGGTGCAAAGACAACAACGGTCAGCAGACCAACCCGCCAGACCAGACGGCCAACGCTGGCAACACCGGGCAGCCGGACCAGCCGACGACCAGCGGCCAGGCTGGTCAGCCGACGCAGCAACAGCCGCCGCAGGCCGACGCGAACGGCGTCGTGCCGGGCAGCAAGGACGACCCGCGGTATCACAGCCCCGAGGTGTCCAAAGATCCCGGTCAGGCCGGCGGGGTCGTCGTCCTCTGGCCGCGCATCATCCCCAGCGCCATCGCCGACCAGAACGCCGCCACGGCCTCGTCGATCCAGCAGCACATGCAGCAGATCGCCGGTCGCGCGCTGCCGGGTCGACCGATCAACGTGCGCCCGAACCCCGAGCGCGTGTGCCCCAAGGGCGGCTGCGCGGCGCCCTCGCTCAACGTGTTCTTCACGCGCCAGGCCAACGCCTGCGTCGCGGTCGCGCTGGTCGCCGGCGCCGGCGAGGTGAACACGCGGCTCGTGCCCTGGGCGGGCGAGGTCGTGTTCAAGGGCGGCGACTCCGTGCCCTTCCGCCAGCCGCCGGAGAACCAGGTCACGATCAAGGACTACGTGCCCTGCGACGCGCTCATGACCGAGATGGCGAAGCAGGACGCGGCGGTCGAGGCGGCCCTGCGCGCCGTCGGCGGCTGACGCCGCGCGCGTCGAACGAGCGCCGCGTGCGTCGGCGCGGCGCCTCGCCGCGCCGTTCGTCGAGGACGCCGCGTTGTTCGCGACCTCCACCGAGAGGACGCCCCGCGTCCATCGACGCTGACGCGGACTACACGGGACGACACGTCGCGCGACGTCGCGTACGTCGGTGTGTGGGTCAACCGGGTCCGCGGCGTCGTTGCAGGTCGCCGAGTCGATCCCGCGGACCCGCGCGGGTGAACTCGTCGCGCGCGATCTTCCAGGGCCGCGCGTCCTGCAGTGCGCGATTCGAGGTACCCTCACACGGTGCGTGATCCGCTGTCCGGCGATGCGCCCGCGCCGCCCGAACTCGATCTCGAGGCGGATCGCCTGCGCGCGCTCATGCGCGCCAGCGTGTTCAAGCAGAAGCATCAACCCGTGACGATCGGGCGCTTCGAGATCGTCCGCCTGCTCGGCTCAGGCGCGATGGGGATGGTCTACGAGGCGGTCGATCCCCGCGACGACGAGACGGTCGCGATCAAGGTCCTGCGCAGCCAGAACCCCCGCGCGCTCGCGCTGTTCAAGAAAGAGTTCCGCGCGCTCTCTCGCCTCAGCCACCCCAACCTCGTCACGCTCTACGAGCTCGGCCGGGCCGGTCAGCGCTACTTCTTCTCGATGGAGCTCGTGCGCGGCATCCCGCTGCAGCGCTACCTCTGGGGCCTCGAGCTGCCGGACACGAGCGACCTCGCGGCCCAGACCCCCGAGGCCTCCCAGAGCCTCACGGCGCTCTCGATCTCGCCGGTCACCGACTTCGCGCGCCTGCGCGACGTCTTCGGGCAGCTGTGCGCCGGCGTCTCGGCGCTCCACCAGGCCGGCAAGCTGCACCGCGACATCAAGCCCTCCAACGCGCTCGTCACCGGCAGCGGGCGCGTCGTGCTCATGGACTTCGGCTTCGTCAGCGAGCAGGGCCAGGGCGCGCTCGAGTCGACCCACGGGAACATGGTCGTAGGGACACCCGCGTTCATGTCGCCCGAGCAGGCCCGCGCCGCGCCGCCCTCGCCGACGAGCGACTGGTACAGCGTCGGCGCGGCGCTCTACATGGTGCTGACCGGCCAGCCGCCGTTCTTCGGCCTCAACCTCGCCGACATGATGCAGGCCAAGCAGACGCGCCTGCCGATCGCGCCGCGCCTGCTCGTCAACGGCATCCCCGAGGACATCGCCGCGCTGTGCGTCGGCCTGCTCGCGCCGGACCCAAAGAACAGGCCAGACGAGCGCGCGGTGTTCCGCGTGTTCAGCAAGGACGGCGAGCGCGCCCCCGGCATGTCGCTGCGCGCGCGGGCTCGCGACGCCGCGGCCGCGATGCCGCTCGTCGGCGGCGGCGGGGTCGACCTCCGCGCCGGGCTCGTCGGCCGCGACGCCGAGCTCGCGGCGCTGCGCGAGGCCTACGCGCGCGTCGAGGGCACCTCGGGACAGGTTCAACCAACCGCGGTGTTCGTCACGAGCCGCGCCGGCCTGGGCAAGACGACGCTGCTGCGCCGGTTCACGAGCGAGCTGCGCGACGCCGGCGAGGCCGTGGTGCTGAAGACGCGCTGCTACGAGCGCGACACCATGCAGCTCAAGGCGCTCGACGGCCTCGTCGACGCGCTCGCCCGACACCTCAAGCAGCTCCCCGAGCCCGAGCTGCGCGCGCTGCTCTCGGCCGACGTGAACGCGCTCGTCGCCCAGTTCCCCGCGCTGCTGCAGGTCCGCGCGCTCGCGGGTCGCGAGCCCGCCGCGCTCGACCGACGCGAGCTGCAGCCGCGCGCGCTCGCGGCCCTGCGCGAGATCCTGCAGCGGCTCGGCGAGCGCGCCCCGCTGGTCGTCTGGGTCGACGATCTGCAGTGGGGTGACGTCGACAGCGTCGCGCTGCTCGTCGAGCTGCTCGACCCGCGCGAGCGCGCGACGCCGCGCGTGCTCCTGCTCGCCAGCTACCGCAGCGAGGACGCCGCGCGCAGCCCCGCGCTCGAGCCGCTGCAGCGGCTCGCCGAGGACCCCGCGCGCGCGGCCCACGTCACGCGCCTCGAGCTCACGCCGCTCGACGAGGACGCGTGCATGGCGATCGCCGAGCGCCTGCTCGCCGTGCGGGCGCCCGACGCCGCCGACGACACCGCCCAGGCCATCGCCCGCGAGGCCCAGGGCAGCCCGCTGTTCGTGCACGAGCTCGTGCGCTTCGTCGAGCGCGAGGTCGCGGTCGCGCAGGCTGACGGCCGGCGCCCGCACGTCTCGCTCGAGGCGCTGCTGCACGTGCGCGTCGCCCAGCTGCCGAGGCGGATGCGGCGGCTGCTCGCGCTCGTCGCGGTCGCCGGCCGCCCGATCGAGCTCTCGCTCGCGCTCGCGGCCGCCGAGATCCGCGAGGACGCGCGCGCGGTCGTCCGTCGCCTCGACAACGAGAACCTCGTGATCGCGCGCGAGCGCGACGGCGTCACGATCCTCGACACCCAGGAGCGCGTGCGCGCGGCCGCGGTCGCGCAGCTCGACGGCGTCACGCTGCGCGCCCACCACGAGCGCCTCGCCGAGATCTACGCGGCCGCCGACGCGCCCGATCACGTCATCCTCGCCGAGCACCTGCGCGCCGCCGGGCAGCTCACGCAGGCGCGCGCGCACATCATCGCCGCCGCGCGCCAGGCCGCCGCCGCCGGCGATCACGATCAGGCCGCCGAGCACTATCACTTCGCGATCGAGCTGTCCGCGGACGACCCGGACGAGACCGAGCGCCTGCGCCTGCAGCTCGCGGACGTGCTCGCCCGCTGCGGCCGCTGGACGCTCGCCGCCGACACCTACGTCGACCTCTCGCGCGGGCAGCCCGGCGCCGACCCGCGCCTGTACGCGCGCGCGGCCGCGCTCATGCTCGCGCAGGGCATCACCAACATCGGCCGCGTCATGCTGATCACGGGCATGCGCGAGGCCAACCTGCGCCCGCCCGGCGCGGCTCGTGTCGTCCGCTGGCTGCGCCGCGGCAGCGCCAAGCTGCGCGGCTACGAATTCGAAGCGCGCCTGCCGTCGACGCTCGCGCCCGAGGCCGCGGCCCGCGTCGACGTGCTCGAGGCCGGCGCCGTCGGGCTCGCGCCCACCGACCTCGACGCCGCCGAGGATCTCCAGGCTCGTCACCTGCGGAGCGCGCTCGACCTCGGGGACCCGCGCCGGGTCGCCCGCGCGCTCGCCCTCGAGGCGCTGACCGAGGCGCGTCGCGGCGTCGACGGGCGCGCGCGCGTGCGCGCCCTCCTCACCCGCGCCGATGAGCTGCTCGTCGCGGCCGGCGCGTCGGCGGCCGTGGCCGCGTCGCCCTCCGACGCTTCCTCCCACGCTTCCTCCCACGCTTCCTCCCACGCTTCCTCCGACTCGTCGCTCCGACCTCGAGCTCCGACGCGCACGACGACCTCCCTGTCGTCGACGGACGACGAGGCCGTCGGCGCGTCGGCGGCGACGCGCGAGGTGACCGCCGCGCGCCTGCGGCTGCGGACGATCGAGACGCTTACGCACGCGCTGCAGGGTGATCTCGACGCGGCGATCGTGGGCTGCGAGGCGTGCGAGTCGGCGCTGCTCGAGTCGTGCCCCGACGACGCGTGGGGGCTGACCGAGCTGCGCCGCGCGCGGCTCGACTGCCTGCGCCGCGCCGGGCTGTTCACCGAGCTGCGAGCGCAGCGCGACCGCGTCGCCGCGCTCGCGCAGGCGGTCGAGAGCCGCGAGCTCAAGGCCATGAGCCGGCTCGCGGATGTCTGGCTCGCGCTCGCGGGCGCGGCCGCCGACGAGGCCGCGCGCTGGCTCGACGAGGCGCGCGCGCACTGGACGATCCGCAGCCCGAGCGTGCCGCTGGCGGAGGTGCTGATCGCCGAGGTCCACGTCGCGCTCGCGCGCCGCGACGTCGACGCGGCCGCGCGCGCGCTCGCCGACGCCTGGTCGCAGCTCTCCGGCAGCACGCTGTGGCGCGTGCAGCAGCTCCGCGTCGACGCGCTGTTCGCCCGCGCGCTCTGCAGCGTCACCCGCCACGTGAGTGACATGACCTCTCAGTCACGTCGCGCGGCCGAGCGCGACCTCGCGGCGCTCGCCCAGGAGGACTACCCCGGCGCGGCCGGCCTCGCCGCGCTGCCCTCCGCCTCGCTGCTGGTCGCGACGGGCGCGCGCGAGCGGGCGGCGGCGGAGCTCGCCGCGGCGATCACCACGCTCGACAACGCGGGCCTGCGCCTGCACGCGCGCGCGTCGCCCACGCGCGCGCGCGCGCGTGCTCGCGAGCGGCGAGCGCGACTGCGTCGTCGGCGTGCGCTCGCTCGGCGTGCGCGCCCCGGTCGAGCTCTCGGAGCGGCTCGTGCCGCTGTCGCGCGCGCTCGCGGGCTGAACCACGTCACGACGCGCGCGGCTCATCGACGTCGGCGTCGGCGGCGGCGGGCTCCGAGCGCACCGACCGACGCGCACCGATCGACGCGTCCCCGAGCCCCGACGCGCGTCGCCATCTCGCCTCGCGGTCATCAACCCGATTCACGCGCGAGCGCACGCCGGCGCTGGACGTGACGCTCGCGCGCGACGATCGCGAGCACCTCGCGCTCGCGGCGTTCGGGACCGACGACCCCTGTTCGCCGCTGCGCTGGCGGGGGCCACTCGCCGACGCGCGCCGGGTCGCGAGCGCGGCCATTTCGAGATGTTCCATAGGTCAGCTCCACACGCGCGCCCACACGATCGCCGCGCTCAGGGCGACCGCCCGCGCCAGGGCCCGCGCCGCCGATCGGGTCAGAACCGCCGTCACGCCCGGCAGCGCGCCGTTCACGCGAACGCCGCGGGAGGCCCGTGACGCGCTGCGCTATCCGGGGTAGCCTTCGCGCGATGGAGGACGATTTTGCTCTTCTCGACAAGTGGCGCGCGGGCGACCTCGACGCGGGGAGCGACCTGTTTGATCGCCACTTCGAGAGCATTCACCGGTTCCTGCGCAACAAGGTCGGGGACGACACTGACGAGGTGATGCAGCGCACCCTGCTCGCCTGCGTCGAGAGCCGCGACCGGTTCCGCGGCGCCTCCAGCTTTCGCACCTTCCTGTTCGGCGTCGCGCGCCTCGAGCTGCTCTCGCACTACCGCCGCAAGCGCAAGCTCGACGCCCACGTCGGCTTCGAATCGCGCTCCTTCTACGACCTCGACCCGTCCCCCAGCACCATCGTCGCCCGCCACATGGAGCAGCGGCTGCTGCTCGAGGCGCTGCGCAGGCTCCCCGTCGACCTCCAGATCGCGCTCGAGCTGCACTACTGGGAGGCGATGTCCGCGACCGAGATCGCGACCGTGCTCGAGATCCCCGCCGGCACCGTCAAGAGCCGCCTGCGCCGCGCCAAGGAGCTGCTGCGCGAGACCATGAGCCACCTCGCGCTCAACAAGGATCAGCTCGAGAGCACCATGGGCGACCTCGGCGGCTGGGCCAAGTCGCTCGGCGAGGCGCTGCGCGAGGGCGCCGCGTCCCCGCGTCGAGGCGGGCGCAAGCCGAAGCGCTGATCGACCACCGGAGAGCCGACGATGACGCGCAGGGAGCTGATCAAGGCCGTGCAGGACTCCGTCCGCGAGGCGCTGCCCGAGCTGACGCAGCACGACATCGCCACGGTCGTCGACGCCGCCTTCGAGCAGATCGCGACCGCCATGCGCGATGACGGCCGCTACGCGCACCCCGGCTTCGGCACCTTCTCGGTTCGCCGCCTCGCGCCGCGGCCTGGCTTCAACCCGCGCACCGGCGAGCGAATCCAGGTGCGCGCCTCGACCTCCGTGCGCTTCTCCGCCTCGCGCTCGCTCGTGGAGCGCCTCGGCGTCGCGCGTGCGCCCAGCGACCACGCGGACGCGCGCGACCTCGAGAGCGACCTCGAGAGCGACCTCGAGAGCGACCTCGAGAGCGACCTCGAGAGCGACTAGCCCGAGGCCTACACCCCCTGCCCGCAGCGGGGCGCCGAAGCTCAGGACGCGCGCGCGCTCGCGCGTGGTTCTACGATCGCCCGACCCGACCGCGTCCGCGCGCGCGCGACGTCACGCGCGCCTGCCCAATTGAGCACACAAGCAGACGCTGATACCATCGCCGCGTCCGATGCAGGAGGTGCGCCGGTCCAGGTCTAGCTCGGTGCCCTGCACCAGGGCGGCGTTGCGCCGCCCGGGCGTACCTCTCCGCATTCATCACAAGGAAGGCTATTCCAGAATGTCGCTGTCCCGAGAAGAGCCCGTAGACGGCGACGGGCTGGAACAACCTCGCCACTCGAAGTTCCGTACGCCGTCTACGGGCTCTTCTCGGGGCGAATTCAGTGAGCCTTCCATGTCCCAGGTCATGTCGTAGACGACCGCGCGCCTCCGGCATCGGACACCTCTTCACAACCAGCCACGGACCCCACCCAGGCGAGCCCCGACCTCGTCCGTCGTCGCCAGCAGGAGACACGCAGTGCCCCCGAACACCCAGAGCTTCGACGTCATCGTGATCGGCAGCGGCCCCGGCGGTGAGGGCGCCGCGATGAAGAGCGTCAAGGAGGGCAAGCGCGTCGCCATCATCGAGCGCTACTCCGACGTCGGCGGCGGCTGCACGCACTGGGCGACGATCCCGAGCAAGGCGCTGCGCCACTCGGTTCATCAGCTCACGGAGTTCAAGCGCAGCCCGCTGGTCGGGCGCGCGTTTCGTAACGTCACCTGTACCTTCCCCCAGCTGCTGCGCACCGCCGAGTCCGTGATCGCGCGGCAGGTCGCGATGCGCCGCGGCTTCTACGACCGCAACGACGCCGCGGTGATCCACGGCCACGCGCGCTTCGTCGACGCCCACACCGTCGAGGTCGAGGACAGCCGCGGACGCGGCGCGCGCTTTCAAGCCGAGCACTTCGTGCTCGCGCCCGGCTCGCGCCCCTACCGCCCGCGCGACATCGACTTCTCGCACCCGCGCGTGTTCGACAGCGACAAGCTGCTGACGCTCGGGCACACGCCGCAGGTCGTGACGATCTTCGGCGCCGGCGTCGTCGGCTGCGAGTACGCGTCGATCTTCCGCACGCTCGGCGTCAAGGTGAACCTGATCAACGGCCGCGACCGCCTGCTCTCGTTCCTCGACGACGAGATCACCGACGCGCTCAGCTACCACCTGCGCGACCAGGGCGTGCTGATCCGCCACAACGAGAACTACACGCGCATCGAGCCGCTCGACGATCACGTGCTGCTGCACCTGGAGTCCGGCAAGACGCTGAAGTCCGACATCCTGCTGTGGGCCCAGGGCCGCACCGGGAACACGCAGGACCTCGGCCTCGACGCGCTCGGCATCACGCCGAACGGGCGCGGCCAGCTCGAGGTCGACGAGTTCTACCGCACGCCCGCAGCGCCGCACGTCTACGCGGTCGGCGACGTGATCGGCTTCCCGAGCCTCGCGTCGGCCGCCTACGACCAGGGCCGCTTCGCCGCCACGCACCTGGTCGAGGGGAAATGTGACTCGAGGCTGGTCGAGGACATCCCGACGGGGATCTACACCAGCCCCGAGATCAGCTCCGTGGGTCGCACCGAGCGCGAGCTGACGGCCGAGAAGGTGCCCTACGAGGTCGGCGTCTCAAATTTCCGTAACCTGGCTCGCGCGCAGATCACCGGCAACACCGTCGGCATGCTCAAGCTGCTGTTCCACCGCGAGACGCTCGCGCTGCTCGGGATCCACTGCTTCGGCGATCAGGCGGCCGAAATCGTCCACATCGGCCAGGCGATCATGGCCCAGCCCGGCGAGGCGAACACGCTGAAGTACTTCATCAACACGACCTTCAACTACCCCACGATGGCCGAGGCCTACCGCGTCGCCGCGCTCAACGGCCTCAACCGACTGCCGTGAGACCGCTGCGGTGACGCCGAGCGCCGCGCGCGAGCGTGGCAGCGCGCGCGCGAGTCCGCACGACGCCGCGCGCGAGCAGCCGCCGCGCGCGACCACGTCCGCACACGCCGCGCGCCGCAGCGCGCCCGACAGCGCGCGCCTGGCCCGAAGATATTGTCGCGCGCGTCGCCGGCACGCGCCGAAATCACGGCCAGGACGAGTTCCGGAACTGTTATGCTGCGTTGAGCCCATGTCCGAGTTCCAACTCGCCACGCGCACCTCGATCACCGCGTACTATTCGCGGAGTCAGCTGTTGATCATCGCCGAGGGCAAGCTGCCGACGCCGGATTGGGAGATCGACATCAGCCAGGATCACAACCAGGCGGCGGTCCCGACGTTTCGACTCTCACGTCGCCCGCGGCCGACCGACACCGGCGACGAGGAGACCCCGTTTCGCTACGGCGAGATCTTCACGATCGGCCGCCCGCCCGATCACATCATCGTCCGCCACGTCGACGGCGACGACCGCGTCCCGGTCGAGTTCACCAACCAGGAGCTCGTCGACATCGTGCTCAGCCTCAGCCTCGAGGACAGCCAGAGCGACGTCCTCGAGATCCCGATGCTCGACGACATGGGCGACGAGCCGTCCTCCTCGGTCTACGACTCCGGCCTCCACCGCGTCGAGGTCAACGCGTCCTCCCTGGGCGGCGGCGGAGACGTCATGGTCGGCCAGGCCATCCCGGCGATGGGCGGGATCAACCTCGACCCGAGCCAGAGCGGCTCGGGCATGCTCAACGACCTCAGCGTCCGCTACCGCGAGTCGGTCGGCTACTCGAACAAGCTCTCCTTCGACGAGGCCTTCGCCGACGCGCTCAAGAAGCTCCCCCCGCCCGCGATGAAGTTCCCCGACATGATGGAGACCGTCGAGGTCGTGCACATCGGCGGGACCTTCGGCGGGATCGCGGGCTTCCACCGCCTCGAGGTCCGCATCCGCGCGTACCCCGACTGAGCGCGCGACGAGATCTCGCGCCGCCTCCAGCGCGAGCGGTCGGGCCCGCGACCCGACAAAACATGACTCATAAACCAGGTTTCCGCGCGCGCGCGCCGGGAGAAACTCACCCGCGCGCGCCGGGAGGCGCGGGAAGCTGCGGGAAGCTGTTGATCCGCGCGCCGGAGGCGTGCTATCCGATCAGCACGCGGACGAACTGCTCACCCGACCAGGAGGTAGGTCTAGCCTGATGCCCTGCATCAAGATCGGCGCTGCGCCGATCCGGCATCTTCCATCGCACACATCACAAGGAAGGCTATTCCAGAATGTCGCTGTCCCTCATATATGCCTCGTACGGCGACGGGCTGGAACAACGTCGCCACTCGAAGTTCCGTACGCCGTACGAGGCATATATGAGGGGCGAATTCAGTGAGCCTTCCATGTCCCAGGTCTTGAAGTAGACATCTTGGTAGTTGAGCTTTTCCGACGCCGCTTGCGGCCAGCGAGCCTTTCCCACCCCCTTGGGGCTTCGCTGGCCGCACTTTTTTAAGCGGCTCAAGCTCTTCCCACGTCCGCCCAGTCCGGCCCCCGGTGGCCCTGGCAACGCCGCGCTCGTAGGCCTCAGCCGCGACCTCGGAGTGCCCGAGGCGAACGGCGGCGTACAGCGCCGCGTCGAGATCCTGCATCGCGCCGGCGCCGTCGCTCGCCTTCATGCGCGCGCTCCCGCGGCGCAGCGTGCTCGGCCGACGGTAAGGAACCCGAACCCGAGCTAGCCGGTGGAGCCCGTGTCCGTGTCGCCGCCGGTCGTCCCGCCGCCGTCCGGCACCCCGGAGCAGTCGGTCGGGAAGTCCGTGATCGGCACCGGCAGATCGCCGGGCGCCGAGCTGGCGACGCGGATCGCCGAGAAGGTCGAGCCCTCGAGGCTCGCCATCAGCGGCTCGATGACGTTACCCTCGATGATCCCGCACACGAAGTCCGCGCTCTGGATCGAGCCGACGTAGCGCAGCTCCGTGACGATGTCGCTGCCCGTGATCGGGTTGGCAGCGCCCGTGACCATGAAGGTCTGATACACGCCGTCGCCCGCCGGGAACGCGTAGCGCCCGTCCTCGTCGACGACGATGTCGGGGATCACGATCGAGTCGCCGACCGGCGTGCGCGGCGTGTCGATGCTCTGCGGCTCGAGGGCGAGCGGCTGCAGCGTCAGCGTCAGGCGCCCGCCCAGGCCCTCCGGCGTGAACTCCTGCGTCGCCAGGAACTGCAGCGGGTGCGTCGGGTCGATCACCGAGGCGACGACCATCAGGAACTCGCCCGAGATGTCCTCGAGCTGCCCGCCGAGGTCCTCCTTCGGGAGCGGGAGGTCCCGCAGCTCCCGGGTGTCGTCGAGGAAGCCGTCGAGCTTGCCCTGCGGATCCGGGCAGCCCGTGGCGGTGAGCGACGCCAGCGTGAGCGCGCCCGCCAAGCCGAGACGCGCGCGCGTCCCCGCGCGCCCCTGCTGCCTCTGTCCACGCGTCCGCTCTGGCCAAACTTCCTGTTGCATGCGCTCTGGATCCCGCTCGACGACAGGGCCCCGATCGAACTCAGGAGTCCCTTGGGCATGGTCGCACAGTTCCGGGCGCGCGCGCGAGTTCCTTTTTCCCGCGCGACCGCTCCCGCCTTCCCGCGCGACCGCTCCCGCGCTGCGGCGAGCGGGCCGGGAGAATCGTTGCGTAGCCAACCACCTCCGCGGACCCGCGACGGCGCGGCGGCTTTCGTGCCCCGACGCCGCGACTTTCATAGTAGAGTCGCCCCAGGGTCGAGAAGCGGGTCCACGCCCTGGCTGCTCGACGCGCGGCCGTCCGCGGCCGACTCATGGACGAGGAGACCCGATGCCGACACCGTCGACCTGGCCGACCGCTCCCCGAACCTCGACGTCGCGCGCGCTGACGCGGGGCGCCTTCGCGCTCAGCTTCGCGCTCGCGCTCGCCGCTGGCCAGCGCGCCGAGGCCTCCGGGCTGGCGACCGCGCGCTTCGGCGGCGAGCACGGGCACCCGACCACCGACAACCCGACGGCGACCTACTACAACCCCGCCGGCATCGGGCTGTCGACCGGCACGCACATCTTCATCGACGGCACGCTCGCGCTGCGCTGGGCCAGCTACGAGCGCCCCGAGTCCGCGATCAACAACCCCGGCACGGGCACGCCGGACGAGGCGATCGACGCCAACGCCGGCAAGGCGACGCTGTTCAACGTCATCGGCGCCCCCTTCGTCGGCGTCACCTCGGACTTCGGCACGCAGGGGCTGGTCGTCGGCGGCGCGAGCTTCTCGGTCCCCTTCGGCGGCCAGGCGGTCTGGAACGCCAACGAGAAGTATCAGGGCAGCGACCGCTACCCGGGCGCGGTCGACGGGGTCCAGCGCTGGTACACGATCGACGGCGCGCTGCGCTCGATGTACATCACCGGCTCGCTGGCCTTCCACCTCAAGAAGATCGGCCTGGCGATCGGCGTCTCCGGCAGCGCCATCTACAGCGGCGTCAACACCATCCGGGCGCGCAACGCCGACGGCACCGACGACCTGGTGCTCAGCCAGGACTTCGACAACCCGGCCAACCTCAAGGAGGGCCGCAGCCTCATCGACGTCTCCGGCTGGCAGGGCGGCTTCGGCATCGGCGCCGTCTGGCACCTGCGCGACAAGTTCTGGGTCGGCGCCTCCTACACGAGCCAGCCCAACGTCGTCGGCGGCATGAAGCTCAAGGGCACGCTCGTCAACATCCTCGCGAGCGCGCGTCAGCCCGACGAGACCGAGGTCGAATTCACGCAGACGCTGCCCGACATCATCCGCCTGGGCTTCCGCGTCCGCCCGCTCGAGAAGCTCGAGCTGCGCCTGTTCGGCGACTTCACGCGCTGGTCGGTGATGGACAAGCAGTGCGTGCTCGACAGCGGCGTCGAGGATCGCAACTGCGAATTCCCCGGGGCCGACACCGCGCTCGACAACCCCTCGGGCTTCGGCTCCGGTCAGAACGCCAACGGCGACACGGTCGTCAAGGGCGTCACCCAGCACCTCCCGCGCTTCTGGAAGAACGGCGGCGGCGTGCGCTTCGGCGCGAGCTACTTCTTCACCGAGAAGGTCGAGGGCTACGCCGGCCTCGGCTACGACAGCACCGCGGTGCCCGTGCAGACCGTCGACGCCGCGCTGCTCGACATGCACAAGATGTCGGTCTCGGTCGGCGGGCGCTTTCAGATCGTCCGCAACTTCGCGCTCGCGCTCACGCTCACCGACCTGATCTACTTCCCGCTCGACACCAAGGGCCGCAACGTCCTCAACCAGTTCCAGGCGCCCACCCGCCAGGCCGACGCCAACGGCGTGTACAAGTCGAACATCGCGGTCGCCAACCTGTACCTCGACGTCTCGTTCTGACCGGCCCGCGCGCGCGGCTCGCGGGCGCGACGTCCGGCCGCGCCCGCGTTGACTCCTGTCTTTGTGGCCATCAGCGGGTGACGCGGCCGCGGGCCTCGGATATAACGCCTGCGGCCCACCGCCAGAGCGCTCGTCATGTCCGATTCAGGCTCGCGCAAGATCCCGGGGAGCCGGCTGGGGCGGCTCGCGCGGCTCGCCCGCGTCGGCGCGCGCACGGGCGCGAACATGCTGCTGAATCGCGAGGCCGCCGCCGACGAGGTCGCGCGCCGGGCCGCCGAGGCGCTCGGCACCCTGCGGGGCGTCGCCGCCAAGGTCGGGCAGATGGCCGGCTACGTCGACGGCGTCATCCCCGAGGGCCAGCGCGACGCCTACGAGAAGTGGATGCAGACGCTGCTCGCGGCCGCGCCGGCGTCGTCGCCCGCCGCCGTGCGCCAGCTCGTCGAGGAGGAGCTCGGCGCGCCGCTCGACCGGCTGTTCGCCGAGTGGGACGAGCGCCCGATCGCCAGCGCGTCGATCGGCCAGGTCCACCGCGCGCGCCTGCCCGAGGGCGACGAGGTCGCCGTCAAGGTCCAGCACCCCGGCGTCGCCAGGGCGGTCGAGAGCGACCTTCAGAACGCCGGGCTGCTCGAGCGCACGGTCGCGGTCGTCGGCGGCAGCAAGCTCGAGTCCCGGCGCATCCTCGAGGAGGTCCGCACGCGCTTCCGCGAGGAGCTCAACTACGAGACCGAGGCCGCGCGCCAGCGCGAGTTCGCGGCGTTCTTCCAAGACGACCCGCAGGTCGTGATCCCGCGCGTCTACGACGCGCGCAGCAGCCGGCGCGTGCTGACCTCGCAGTTCATCCGCGGCCGCGGCTTCCAGGAGGCCTGCGCCGCGCCCGAGGAGGAGCGCGCCGCCTGGGCCCGCGCGCAGTGGCGCTTCGTCTACCGGGGCACGCTCGTGGGCGGCATGTTCAACGCCGACCCGCACCCCGGGAATTATTTTTTCTTACCCGAGGGACAGGTCGCCTTCATCGACTTCGGCTGCGTGCAGCCGGTCACGCCCGAGCGCCGTCGGCTCGGCAGCGCGACGCACCTCGCCGCGTCGACCGGCGACCACCACGCCTTCGTCGCGGCCGGCCGCGCGATGCTCGGGCTGCGCGGCGGCGCCCACGAGCGCCGCGCGCTCGACTACCTGCGCGAGGCGTTCCGCCCGCAGTTCGACTCCCCCTACCGCATGACGCGTGACTACGTCGCGGCGCTCGTCGAGCAGTTCCGCGAGATCGCGACCGCCTCCCTGCGCGAGCGCGACGGCAGCTTCGTCTCGTTCCCGCCCGGCGTGTTCTTCCTCAACCGCCTGCAGTTCGGCTTCTACTCGGTGCTCGCGCGGCTCAACGTCGAGGTCGACTACGCCGCGATCGAGCGCGAGTTCTTGCCGCGCTAGCGACGCCGGCGCCGGCTCACGGGCGATCGGTGATCAGCCGCGTGACGCCCAGCTCGACCAGCGCCCGCTTGCGCGCGTCGTCGTTGACCGTCCACGCGCCGACCTCGAGGCCCTGGGCGCGGTGGTGCTCGATGACCCGCGCGGTGCACAGGCGATGATCGAGGTGCACCGAGGCGCAGCCGTAGGCCTTCGCGCCGCCCGCGTGGAGGAACGGCGGGCTCTCGGCCGCGAGCAGCAGCGCGTGCTCGTACTGCGAGCCGAGCCCGCGCGCGCGCAGCAAGAGCCGCGGGTCGAAGCTGCTGAGGATCACGCGCGGGCGCCCGGAGAGCTGCGCGAGCGCGCGCTCGACGAGCACGTGACCGTCGGCGACCGGCTTGAGCTCGACGTTGAGCCAGCGATCCGTGGGCCAGCGCTCGAGCAGCTCGGCGAGCCGCGGGATCCGCCCGCCGCCCCACAGCCGGATCCGCTGCAGCTGTCTCGAGGTTAAGGTCTCTACGCGGTCGTGACGACCCGCGAGGCGCCGCAGGTCATCGTCGTGGAAGACCATGACCTCGTAGTCGCGGCTCAGCTGCACGTCGAGCTCGACCCCGTCGGCGCCGCGCTCGATCGCGTGCGAGAACGCCTCGAGCGTGTTCTCGACCCGCGCGTCGCTGGCCCCGCGATGCGCCAGGATCATCGTCTTCGCCGCGCTCATCGCTGCCGCCATCGGTCGCATGCTGCTACCGCGGGCCGATCGCGTCAAACCCGGTCCACGAGCGCAGAACCTTCGGCACGACCACGCTGCCGTCGCGCTGCTGGTGATTCTCGAGGATCGCGACCAGCGCCCGCGAGTTGGCGACCGCCGTGCCGTTGAGCATGAACACGTGGCGCGGCTTCTGCTTCTTGCCGTCGACCGGCGTCGGCCGGTAGCGGATCTTCAGCCGGCGGGCCTGGTAGTCCGTGCAGTCGCTGGTGCTCGTGATCTCGCCGAAGCAGCCGCGCCCCGGCATCCACGCCTCGAGGTCGAATTTTCGGTACGCCGGCCCGCCGAGGTCACCGCTGGCGATGTCGATGACGCGGTAGGGGATCTCGAGGCCCTGGAAGATCTCCTCCTCGATCGCCAAGAGGCGCGCGTGCATGGCCGAGCTCTCCTCGAGCGTGCCGGCCGTGAACGCGAACAGCTCGACCTTCGTGAACTGGTGCACGCGGTAGAGCCCGCGCGACTCCTTGCCGTGGGCGCCGGCCTCGGTGCGGAAGCAGTGCGACAGCCCCGCGAGCAGCACCGGCAGCTGCTCCTCCTCGAGGATGCTGTCGGCGAGCATGCCCCCGAGCGTGATCTCGGCGGTGCCGACCAGGCACAGGTCGGAGTTCTCGATCGTGTACACCTGCGTCGACTCGCCGCGCGGGTTGAAGCCGAGCCCCTGCAAGATCGAGTCGCGCGCGAGGTCGGGGGTCACGTGCAGCGTGAAGCCGTGCCGCTGCGCGACGCCGATGGCGTAGCGCTGCAGCGCGAGGTCGAGCAGCACCGCCTCGTTCTTCAGGTAGTAGTGCTTCTGCCCGGTGACGCGGGCCCCGGCCGCGAAGTCGACGAGCTCGAGCGCCTCGGCGATGTCGAGGTGGTCCTTGGGCTCGATGCCCTCGGCCGCGAAGTCGCGGATCGTGCCGACGCGTCGCAATTCGCGGTGGTCCTCGTCGGTGTGGCCGCGCGGCGACTCGGGGTGCGTCAGGTTGGGCACGCGCGACCACGCGTCGTCGCGGGCGACGAGCGCCTCCTCGGCCTGGGCGTGGACCTCGCGCTCGTGATCACGCAGCGCCCGCCCCGCCTCGATCAACGGCTTGCGCGCCGCCGCCTGCTCGGCCTTCGGCAGCTTGCCGACGCTCTTCATCGCCGTGGTGTTCTCGTTCTGCTTGCGGCGCGTCTCGTCGCCGTCGTGCAGCAGCTCGAGGTAGCGCGCGTCGAGGGCCTGCAGGCGCTCGACGGTCCTCGCCGCCCAGTCGGCCCCGCTCTCCGGCGTGAGCTCGGGGAACACGTGCACGTTGCGATCCTCGAGGTTCTGACGGATCGCGTCGCCCTGGTCGCGCAGCAGCTTGATGTCGAGCATGGGAGCGGACCATACCGCCGAGTCGCCGCTCGCGCTTCTGGACAGTTCTCACGCGCCACGGCGGAAAACGCGCGGCCGCAGCGCGACTTGACCGAACAACGCTCGCGGGCCATTCTCCGCGCCCTACCGGCCCCTCGGTACCGCTTGTTGGATCGCCCCTGCGCGCGAGCGAGCGAGCGTCTGGACACACAGGAGAACGACACGCATGGGACACCTCGATAATCGCCGCACGCCGAAGATGCGCCAGCGCAAGCGCCAAGCCAAGCTCAAGGCCCGACTCAAGCGCCGCGCCGAGGAGAAGCGCCAGACGCGAGCCGGCGCCCCCCCCCCCAAGAAGAAGTGACCCGCGCCTGGAATCGCGTCGGTCACCCCGGCGTAGACGCACTGGCGTGAATTCGTGCGCTCGCGGGCGAGCCCGCGGGCGCGAGACCCAAGCGAGGGAGCGCGCGTGAGGCGAGAGGACCCGAAGTTCAGGTCGAGGCTGCTGGTCGTGTTCGGCGGCCGCAGCTCGGAGCACGAGGTCTCGCTGCGCAGCGCGACCTCCATCCTCGACAACCTCGACCGCGAGCGCCTCGAGCCCGTGCTGCTCGGCGTCCGCCGCGACGGCAGCTGGTGCACCGGCGCGCTCGGGCTCCCGCTCGCCGACATCATCGCCCGCGGCGAGCCCGTGCAGGACCTCCGCGCGCTCGCGCCCGACATCGTGCTCCCCGTCCTCCACGGCCCGTTCGGCGAGGACGGCACCTTCCAGGGCCTGCTCGAGGTCCTCGGCCTGCCTTACGTCGGCTCCGGCGTGCTCGCGTCGGCGATGTGCATGGACAAGGCCGTGATGAAGCGGGCGCTCACCCAGCAAGAGCCCGCGATCCCCATGGTCCCCTGGGTCGAGCTCGACGGTCGCAACATCGGCGTCGCCGAGCTCGCTGCGGCCATCGACCGCGTCGGCGCCCAGCTCGGCTACCCCTGCTTCGTCAAGCCCGCCAACCAGGGCAGCTCGATCGGCATCAGCCGCGCAGGCGACGAGCACGAGCTGCGCGTCGCGATCGAGATGGCGACGCGCTACGACCCCAAGATCGTCGTCGAGCGAGCGGTCGACGCCCGCGAGATCGAGCTCGCCGTGCTCGGCGACGGCGGCCCCGACACCATCGTCAGCGAGCCCGGCGAGATCGTGCTCCCCGACGGCCTCTGGTACGACTACGAGAACAAGTACCTCAAGGACGTCGCCGGCCTCGAGATCCCCGCCACGCTCCCCGCCGAGTCCCGCGCGCAGCTCAAGGCGCTCGCGCTGCGGGCCTTCCGCGCCGCCGGCTGCCACGGGCTCGCCCGCGTCGACTTCTTCGTCGACCGCGTGACGCTGGCGCCCTACCTCAACGAGGTCAACACGATGCCCGGCTTCACGAGCATCAGCATGTACCCGCGGCTCATGGCCCACGCCGGCGTGCCCTACAGCGAGCAGCTCACGCGCCTGTGCGCGCTCGCGCTCGCGCGCCACGAGGCCCGCCGCGCGCTCCGGATCACGCGCTAACGATCGGCGCGCGTCGATCTTCGCTCGCTTCGCAATCATCGCGTTCCTCCGTCGATCGTCGCGGCGGTCGATCGTCTTCGTGGGAGATCGAGCCTCCAGTCGCTCGTCGTGACGGATCGAGCCTCCGCGTCGCTCGTCGTGACGGTCGATCGCGGGAGCGAGTGATCGAAGCACGAGCGAGCCTCCGCGTCGCTCGTCGTGACGGTCGATCGCGGGAGCGAGTGATCGAAGCGCGAGCGAGCCAGCCTCCGTCGAGCACCACGAGCGGAGCGTGGCGAGAGAGAGGGGGCGGGGTCGGAAGAGGACTTAAGACCATGTGAGCGGCCCCCGGAGGGGGTCGTTCACGTGCGTCCCGCATGGAGCGCCCCCGCCCCCTCGCTCCAAGAGCCACGCGTGTCGCAAAACCGGCGCTCGCAATCCGAACCCGAGAATCCGAAGGGGGTCGATCACCAGGGATGTCCATGGCATCGTCGCGCCCATGACCGGCGCGACCAAGCGACAGCGCGTGCTCTCGGGCATCCAGCCGTCCGGGCTCATCCACCTCGGCAACTACTTCGGGGCCATCCAGCAGCACATGGAGCTGCAGCACGAGTTCCCCGGCGAGTGCCTCTACTTCATCGCCGACTACCACGCGCTGACCACCGTCCACGACGCCGAGGCCCTGCGCACGCACGTCTTTGACCTCGCCGCCACCTACCTCGCCATGGGCCTCGACCCCGACAAGGCGCTGCTGTTTCGTCAGTCCGACGTCCCCGAGGTCACCGAGCTGACCTGGCTGCTCGCCACCGTCACCGGCATGGGGCTGCTCGAGCGCGCCGTCAGCTACAAGGACAAGGTCACCCAGGGCCTCACCGCGTCGGTCGGGCTGTTCACCTACCCGATCCTCATGGCCGCCGACATCCTCGCCTACGACTCGACCATGGTCCCCGTCGGCAAGGACCAGGTGCAGCACGTCGAGATGACGCGCGACATGGCGACGCACTTCAACGAGGCCTACGGCAGCAAGCGCAAGCCCGCGCTCACGCTCCCGCGCTACCGCCTCTCGCACGCGCCCTACGTGCCCGGCATCGACGGCCGCAAGATGAGCAAGAGCTACGGCAACACCATCTGGGTGTTTCGCGCCGGCAAGGCGCTGCGCAAGCGCGTCGGCCAGATCGTCACCGACTCGACCCCCATGGGCGAGCCGCTCGACCCCGACAACAGCGTCGTCTTCGACCTCTTCAAGCTGTTCGCCAGCGAGGCCGAGCAAGCCGAGGTCGCCGGCTACTTCCGCGCCGGCGCGCGCGACGGTCAGCCCTTCGGCTACGGGCACGCCAAGCAGCTGCTCGCCGCCAAGATCGACGCGCACTTCGCCGACGCCCGCGCCCGCTACGCCGAGCTGCAGGCCAACCCCGAACGCGTCGAGGACGTCCTGCGTCAGTCCGCCGCCAAGGCGCGCGCGCTGGCGCGGGCGACCGTCGACCGCTGCAAGCGCGCGTGCGGGCTGCGGTGAACCTCCCCGCGCACGAGGTCACCACGGTCGCCGCCGCGCTCGGCGACATCCTGCGGGATCCCGACGCGCGGGCGCGGCTCGAGGCGCTCGCGCTCGAGATCTTCGGCCCGGGTGACCGCGCCAGCGGGTGGTTTCTGCGCAAGCTGCGTCGCGAGGGCGTCGACGGCTCGCTCTCCTCGGTCCTCCGCGAGCGCGCGACCGGCCGCGTCTGCGGCTACATGCTCGTGGGCCCGTCGCGGCTTCAATCCAACATGGTCCTTGGAGCAGGCATGGGGCTCTCGCCCGACGCGCGCGGGCGCGGGCTCGGGCGCGCGCTGGTCGCCGCCACCGTCACGCGCCTGGGGCGAGCCGGCTTCACGCGGCTCGAGCTGCCCGCCGAAGCGACCGCGCGACCGTTCTACGAGCGGCTCGGCTTTCACGCCCAGGCGCCCCGGGAGACCTGGCTGACCTACGGCTGCGCGCGCCCCTCGGCCGACGAGCGACGCGCCGCGCCGGCGGGCCCCTGGAAGTGCGCGAGCGCGGCCGTCGAGTTGGCCGGCTGGCGCGAGGAGGCCTGGATCCGGACGCCGCCGCCAAAGTCGACCGTGCGCGCCGCGTCGGCCTTCGCCCACTTCTCCCGGGAGGGCCGCGCGCTGCTCGTGCAGCGCCTCTGCGTCCCTGAGCCCGTCGACCCGCACGTCCCGGCCGCGCTCGACATGCTGCGATCCCTTGGCGCGCTCGGGACACCCGTCCTGCTCTACGGCGTTCGACCGGTGAGTTTCATCACCCAACACCTGCGGGCGCGCTGCTGGTCCATGGCCCAGCGCTCCTTCCCCATGCGCCGCGAATTGCATCCCTAGGACCGCGTCGGGCCCCCGGCGACACCTGCCCCCCGGACACGCTCGTCGCGCTCGCTACACCGCTGGAGCCATCGACGCGCGCCGCGACGACGCGAGGCTCCCGGGCCTCCGCAGCGCTGGACAGCCGGGCCCGCGATCCCGCATTCTGGTCACCACTGTGGAACGAGTCCTCGGGTCCCCGCACCACTCGAGACTGCTTCTACAACAATTGCATCGCTCCGTTTTCGGACCTTCCTGCCAGTGAGTTCATTGTGAGCACGATTCGCCTTCGCCTCTTTCACGTCGCCACGGCGGCGCTCCTGTCCACCACCCTCGCGCTCACCGCCTGCGGCGACAGCAGTGACCCCGGCCGGACGGACTCGAACTCCGAGTCGGACGGCGAGAGCACCGACGGCAATTCGTCCTCGACCTCCGGGGACACGACCGCGGGCCCGACCTCGGACCCCGGCACCGGCAGCTCGAGCTCGAGCTCGACCACCGACCCCGGCACCAGCGACGACTCGGCCGCCTTCCTCACCAACGGCATGCAGACGACGACCGACGCCGGCCCGCTGCCGAACGGCTCGATGTGCAGCGCCGACTCCGACTGCGAGTCGATGAAGTGCTACGAGATCCCGATGCTCGGCGGCCTGTGCTCCGAGTGCAAGACGTCCTCCGACTGCCCGCCCGAGACGCCCTCGTGCTCGCTCGACGCGCTGACGATGCAGGCCAAGTGCGTCGAGGCGGCCCCGGGCGTGCAGTGCACGAGCGACGCGGTGTGCGAGGGCGCGGGCCTGGTGTGCACCAGCGTCATCCCCGGCATCGAGCTGCTGTTCCCCGAGTTCCAGACCTGCGGTGAGTGCACCAAGAACGGCGGCGAGTGCATGGACGGCCAGGTCTGCAACGGCCAGCTCGACCTCATGAATTTCGGCGGCTACACGCAGTGCATCGACCCGGGCACCGTGCCCAACGACTCGCTGTGCTTCAGCAACGAGGCCTGCACCTCGGGCATCTGCAACAAGACGATGATCGACGGCGTGCCGCTGCTGACCATCGACATCTGCGGCGAGTGTGCCAGCGACCAGGACTGCCAGGGCAACAGCACCTGCATGCCCGGCTCGATCGACATCATGGGCGGCGGCCTCTCCGGCTCGACCTGCGTCTAATCCGTCAATGCGCGCGGCAGGGGATCGGTCTCCGGATCGATCCCCTGCGTCGTTCGAACGGGCCGCGCGGGCGCGCCGATCACCGCGAGAGCTCCGCGCGCCGCAGCAGCGGACCTAGCCCCTCGCAGTGCAGCTCCTCCGGATAGAGGTAGCCGAAGAACTGCAGCTCCGACGCGCGCGCGTCGACCAGCGCGACCGCGAGCGGCACCGACTCCCGGCGCGTGCGACAGACCGCGCGCGCGAACGCGAACTCCCGCATGCCGCGGGCCTGCGAGAGCACCTGATCCGCGAGCGCGTTGGGGCCGCGCGCGACGCTGGCGACCTGGTACACATCGCCGAGCCCGGGCACCGGGAACGACCCGCCGCCGACTCGCCACGCGCTCGCGATCGTCGCGTCCGGCGGGCGCGACAGCGTCTCGCCGATCCGCGCCAGGCGCCCGTGCAGCGTGTCGAGATCCGCCTCGCTGAACCTCCGGCGCCGCGGCACGCAGATCTCGGAGACCGCGCCGTGGACCTCCGAGACCGCGCCGAGGCGATCGACGAGCTCGGTCCAGACCGGGTCGAGCCGCGCCGTCACGACCTTCGCGGACTCCCGCCCCATCCGCCGCAGCTCCTCGCGAACATCGCGGCCGAACACCTCGGGGCACGCGTCCGCGATCGACCCGAGCGGCTCGACCATGCCGAGCTGGAGCCCGCTCTGCGCGAGGAAGGCCCGCGGCGCGTAGGCGCAGCGCTGGGGCTCAGGCGCGCCGGGCGTCCCGAGGCAGGCGGCGTAGGCCTCGACGTGCTCCCGGTACGCGGCGCCGCAGCGCGCTCGCGGGGTCGCAGAGCCGTCGACGGCGCCGTAGGTGCTCAGGTCCTTCTGCAGCTCGGGCACGTAGGCGGCGAGCTGCCCGCGAAACACCTGCCACAGCGACGCGTCGACGTGATCGAGGAACGGGGCCGCGAGCGCGAGCGAGCGCTCTTGTCCCCCGGCGAGGGCCTCGAGCGCCGCGTCGCAGCTGCCCACGCTGCGGGTCTCGAGCGCGTTCCAGCCAGCCAGCTCGACCGCCGCGACGTCGACGAGCAGCAGGCGCCCGGACGCGCCCGCGGCCGCGCGCGCGGCGGCGGCGTCGAGCTCCAGCACGTCGCTGCGGTAGCGCGGCCGCTGCGTCACGGGCCCGGGGATGCGCGCCAGGGGCAGCGGCTGCGCGGCGCCCCCCAGTCCGCGCACCACCGCCCGCAGCGGCGTCGCGGCCGAGGACGCGGTCCCCTGCAGCTCGTGACCCGTCATCGTCTCGACGATGTCCTCGACGCGCGCGTCCCAGCCCGCGCCGAGCTCCGGACCGACGCGCACCGTCAGCGGCTCGTCCGCGCGCGCGCGCAGGAGCTCCGCGAGCGCGTCGAGGTGACCGGCGGTCTCCGACGGCGGGACCCAGTCGATCGCCGTGAGCGAGAAGCTCAAGCCCGAGCGCGGCGGCGGCGGACCAGGAGCAAGCGTCCCGGCGATCGGCGTCGCCGGGCGAGCCGCGCGCCGTGAGGACGCACCGGGCCGACAAGCGCCCGATGCGCACAGGAGCGCGAGCAACCCGACGACGGACGCCAGCGTGCGCCCCCGCGAGCCTCCTGTCCTTCGTCTCATGTCCTCGTGTCCCCGCCGCACCCCGGTGACTTCATGCTATGCGCCCGTCTTCGCCGCTGGGGTGATCCAGGACACCTGCGGGGCTCAGCCGCGAATGTACGCGGGCGCGGAGCCGCTCGCGCCCGCGTGTATACTCCTACCCGTGGCCGGTGCATTGTTGCAAAAAATCACGGTTCCGGGCCTCCTGACGCTTGGCTTATTGACCTCGACGGCGCTCCTCGGCGCGCTCCTGCTCGTCCCCTCCGACGCCCGCGCGGCGGACGAAGACGCGCTGCTCGAGTTCCACTACAAACCCGTACCGAAGCTGCAGATCGCGATCTGGGTCGAGGACGCCGACGGCAACTTCGTCGAGGACGTCTTCGTCACGCAGGCGACCGGGAAGCTCGGCATCGGGAACCGCTCGGGACGCTGGGACTTCCTCTCGAGCTGGCGCGCGCCCTACGGCGCGCGCCCGTCGGTGCTCCCGATCTGGTCGTCGCGACGGGGCAAGACCTACCCCAAGGTCGTGTTCTACGACGACGACGCGTCCGACCAGAACTCGCTCGGCTGGCACGAGAACTCCAGCTCGCCCGAGACCTACTACTGTCGGCCGCTGTCGCCCGAGGAGCACGCGACGATCTCGGTCGACACGATGACCTGCCCGTCGCCGGCGACCTTCCAGAGCGACAAGGGGCGCTTCGCGCCCGGCCAGACCAGCCGCTACCCGCCGCGCAACGATCTCATCGACTTCGAAGAGCAAGACGACTCCGCGGACGCGAAGACCTACGCCGAGATCAACGACCTCGACGCCTACACGGGCGCGACGCCGCTGGGCGACATCCCGGAGTTCCTGACCGCGACCGTGCCGGCCGCGGCGCTCGCCAAGGGGCCGATCACCGCCTGGATCGAGGTCAGCCTCGAGGACGACCAGAACGAGCAGTGGTCCTTCGACCGCGAGGACGACCACTACGTCGATCCCAAGCTGTCGAGCTACGGCATCGGCTACCTCGGGCAGCCCTCGGTCGTCTACAAGGTCGAGCTCGACGCGCGAGAAGCCGGCTTTAAGGGCACGTCGGAGTTCTTCGGCTACGGCGACTGGGACGGCGCCTCCGGCTCGATCCACCTGCCCGACGGCAGCATCAGCGTCAGCGGCGGCAGCGGGGCCGACCGCCTGCTGGAGTACACCCTCAACGGCGAGACCTTCCGCTTCGGCGTCTACAGCTACGGCAACGAGCCCGAGCAGCCCGGCACCACGGGCGGCGAGACCACCGGCACCGACAGCGACTCGGACACCAGCGGCACCGAGCCCGACCCGACCGACGGCGGCGGCGGCGGCTGGGGACAGTGCCGACCCGTCGCGCTCTCGCCGATCTCCGACCTCACCGCCGCGAGCGTCGCCTTCGACAAGGTCGAGCTCTCGTTCACCGTGCCCGAGCCGACCCCGGACCCCGACGGGCTCGAGACGCTCTCCGAGGTCTCGCGCGTGCGCGTCTACTACATCCCGACGCTCGAGACGCTCACCGAGGAGATGCTCGGCGCCGCGACCGAGACCAGCGTCTCGGCCGACATGGTGACCGTCGGCGGGCGCAGCACCGTCACGGTCGAGCAGCTGTGGGGCAACTACACCTATCAGTTCGGCGTGCGCTACGAGGACAAGTGCGCCAACAAGAGCGAGCTGGCGACCGCCTCCGCCAAGACGCCGGCGCAGGAGTTCCAGCAGGTCGAGGGCTTCTGCTTCCTGGCCACGGCCGCCTACGGCGCCTCCTGGCAGTCCGAGGTCTCCACCCTGCGGTGGTTCCGCGACCTCGTGCTGCGCAGCAACCCCATGGGCAGCGAGCTCGTGCGCTTCTACTACACGTACAGCCCGCCGCTCGCCGACGTCATCGAGGATCAGCCGGTGCTGCGCAGCATGGTCCGCGCGGTCGTCCAGCCCGTCGCCGACGTCTCGCGGCTCGCGACCACGCGCTGAGCGGCGTGACGACGACCGGCGCGTCGACGCTCGCGCGCCCTCGCGGCGCGCGATAGACTCACGCACCCATGGCCCTCGGGACACACGCCCTCGCGCTCGGCTTGTCCGTCGCGCTGCTCGCCGACGCGCCGGTCGTCGCCGAGGGGCCCGCGCCCGCGCCCGCCGCCCCGCCGGTCGTGAGCCCGCCGTCACGACGCGACCGTCAGCTGCTCACGCTCGGCGCGGTCTCGACGACGCTGGGCGGCGCCGCGGTCATCACGGGGGTCGTCCTCGCCACGCGCCCCGAGGTGCCGCTCGCCTCGGACCCGATGCTCGCGCGCAGCTACAAGCCCGCCGGCGTGACCGCAGCGGTCGTCGGCGCCGCCGTGCTCGCGACCGGCGTCGTCATGTTGATCGCCGCGCTCTCGGACCGGCGCGCGCATCATCGCCAGGACAAGTCACCCGCCGCGTCGCGGTGACGCGCCGCTTCGGCGGTCAACGTGTCGCTACCGCGAGCGCGCCGCGCTCAGTGAAGCGGGCGCGAGACCAGGCGCGCGCCCTCGCTGACGCGGCTCACCCGGCCCTGGCCCGGCACGCCCGCGTTCGTGAACGACTCCTCGAGGATCTCGAGCAGCACCGCCGCGCGCGCCTCGCTGGCCGCGATCGCAAACGTCGTCGGCCCCGCGCCGCTGATGCTGCACGCGATCGCGCCGGCCTCGACCGCCGCCGCCTTCGCGTCCGGGTACCCGGGGATCAGGCCGGCGCGCACCGGCTCGACGATGTCGTCGACGATCGCCTCGCCGAGCAGCGCGAGGTCGCCGACGTGCAGCGCGTGCACGAGGAGGCCGAGGCGCGCGGCGTGGCGCACGGTCTCGTCGAGCCGGACGCGCGCGGGCAGCACCTCGCGCGCGTGCTTGGTCGAGACCTCGCAGCCCGGGGTGTAGAGCGCGAACCACAGGTCCTTGGGGACAGGTAATGAGATGCAGCGCAGCGGCTCGAGCGTCGGGATCATGACGATCCCGCCGATGATCCCGGGCGTGACGTTGTCGGGGTGCGCGCTCCCGCAGGCCACGCGCTCCCCCTCGCGCGCCAGGTCGACGAGCTGGTGCGAGCCGATGTCGAGCCCCAGCGCCGCCTTGGCCGCGATCAGGGCCGCGCACGCGCTCGCGCCGCTCGAGCCGAGGCCGCTGCCCAGCGGCAGCCCCTTGTGCAGCTCGAGCTCGACGCCGGCCCTGGGCGCGTAGCGCTGCAGCAGCGCCGCGACCGCGACCGCCGCGGTGTTCTTGTCGGTGTCTCGAGACAGCTTGCCGCCGTCCCCCTCGATCGAGAGCAAGCGAACCCCGGGCGTCTCGACCCTGCGCGCGCGCACGCGGTCGCCCGGCCCCTCGACCGCGATCCCCAGGCAGTCAAAGCCCGGGCCGATGTTCGACAGCGTCGGCGGCGCGAACGCCTCGCGCCACGGCCCGGCCGCTCCGTGCGTCCCCATGATCCCCACGATCGTCCCTGACGTGGTGACGGGCTAGCGACGCAGCGCGTCGTCGACCCAGCCGGCGAAGGTCCCGCCGAACAGGAGGTCATTGAAGTAGCGACCGTTGATGAACACGGCCGGCGTCCCCGTGATCTCGAGCTTCTCGCCCAGCGCGCGATCGGACTCGACCTGATCGCGCCCGAGCTTGCTCTCGTAGGCCGCGCGGAACTTGCCCATGTCGAGCCCGATGTCCTGGGCGTAGCGCACGATGTCCTCGTCCTCGAGGGCCGTCTGGTTCTCGAACACGATGTCGTGCATCTCCCAAAACTTGCCCTGCTGCTTCGCGGCCTCGGTCGCGATCGCCGCCTGCTTGGCCCGCGGGTGGCTGCTGAGCGGGAAGTGCTTGAAGATGAGGCGGGCGCGCCCGCGGAACTGATCGACGGTCTGCCGCAGCTTCGGCGCCTCGGCGCGGCAGTGCGGGCACTCGAAGTCCGCGAACACGATGATCGTCACCGGCGCGCGCTCGTTGCCGTAGATCGGCGAGCTCTCGAGTGGAATCTCGCGCACGCGCAGCGAGTCGAGCACCATCTCCATCGCGTCCTTGATGTCGGCGGGCGCGTGCCCGGCCTTGAGCGCGTCGGCGATAAACTGCGACACGCTCAGGGAGTCGCGGCAGGAGGCGTCATCGCGCACCGACTTGGCCAGGCTCTCCGGCTTCCCGCACGCGCTCGACTCGCTATTAATGATCTGGAAGAAGCTCGTCTTCTTGTTCTCGTCGAGGCCCGAGAGGTCGACGCCCTTGGCCGTCGTGATCATCTCGCCGTCCGCGGGACCCGGACCCTGACTCCCACCGTCGTTCCCGCTGGCTGCAGGAGCGCCGGACTCGGCCGCCGAGTCGTCGCCCGAGCGCGGGTTCGCGGCGTCCGGGCTGTCGGCGGCGGGCGCCGTGCAGGCCGGGTTACAGGCCGCCAGCGCGAATACCAAAAGCGCGAGAGTGCACCTGGATGGGGTCATCGACGTCGATCCTGAGTTTGCTTCGATTCGCCTGCGGACGCCGCTGGGATCGCCGTCCGAGAACGTCATCTGGGACCGGCAGCGCCGAAACACTGCTCCGCACCCGTCCAGATGCCGGGGATCACTCCCCGAGTTGGACCCGAGGGCGCGCAGAACGCTACCCCACGCGCTGCCGGCCCGCAACTGACCGAGGCCTGGCCGGAGCGGGAACAGCGACGCCCCGCGCACGGCCCAAACGCGCCCGATCACGACACCAGGCGGTCACAATTGCCCTCGCGACCAACGGGCGGCACTGGCGCCAGAACTCCATTGACAACGTTCTTGGCACGCGCGATACACCCGCCCGAGGGAGGAGCCCTTTTGAAGATTCTGGTCACAGTCAAGCGGATCCCTGATCCCGACGAGAGTCTCAAGTTCGCCGGAGGCGGGCTGGACACCTCGTCGAGCAAGTGGGTCCCCAACGCGTTCGATGAATACGCCGTGGAAACCGCGCTTCGCCTGTCCGAAGTCGCCGGCAAACGTGGCAAGAAGCTTGCGGAGGTCATCGTGATGAGCGTGTGCCCCGCGAAGCAGCGGCAACACGTCACACAATTCCTGGCAATGGGAGCCGACCGCGGCGTCGTGGTCGACCACAACCCCGACGAGCTGGACACCATCGCCATCTCCAAGGCCATCGCCGGCGTGTTCAAACAAGAGGCCTGCGACCTGCTGATCATCGGCAAGCTGTCGCAGGACAACGAGGGCAACCAGGTCGGCCAGCGGGTCGCCGGTCTCCTCGGGCTGCCACAGGCCTCCTTCGCGGCCACGGTCAACTGGGACGAAGGCGCCAACAACATCTCGGTGGGCCGCGAGGTCGACGACGGCGTCGAGACCAAGCGCGTCCCGCTCCCGGCCGTCGTCACTGTTGACCTCCGCGTCGTCCTGCCGACGAGCGTCGTCAACAACGTCACGCCCGCGAACCACAAGTATCAAGAAGGTCCCCGTCTGGCCTCGCTGCGCGGCATCACCATGGCCAAGCGCAAGAAGGTCAAGGTCGTCACGCTCGGCGATCTCAAGGTCGCCGCCACCTCGACCGAGCGCATGGTCAACATCGCGGCGCCGCCCTCGCGCGCTGCGGGTCAGCGTGTCGGCTCGGTGGAAGAGCTGTTCCAGAAGCTGACGAAGGAGGCCAAGGTTCTATGAGCCGCGTACTTGTCGTTCTCGAGACCGCCAACGGCGCGGTCAAGTCGGCCAGCCTGCCCGGCGTCACCTGCGGTCAGCAGATCGCGGCGAAGGACGGCGGCGAGCTGCACCTCCTCGTGCTCGGCGCCGACGTCTCGGCCGCTGAGGCGGCCCGGGGCTTCGGCGCCGCCGCCGTGCACACGCTCACCGCCGCCGAGCTCGAGCCCTTCACGGCCGAGGCCTGGGGCGACGCGATCGTCCACGCCGCGCGCTCGATCGGCGCCACCCACGTGGGCGGGACCGCGACCTCGACCCTCCGCGACGCGCTCCCGCGCGCCGCCGCAGTGCTCGACAGCCCGCTCGTCAGCGAGGTCGTCGCGGTCAAGGCCGTCGACACCTTCACCCGCCCCATCTCGGCCGGCCGCGCGCTCGTTGACATGAAGCTCAGCGGCCCGGTCGCGTTCTTCACGGCCCGCGCCACCGAGTTCCCGCCCCCGAACCAGGGCGGCAGCTCCCCGGTCAAGGCCCTCGGCGGCACCCAGCTCAACACCCGCGGCGTGACCGTGGTCGGCGTGCACAAGACCGAGAGCGCGCGCCCGGCCCTCACCGAGGCCCGCGTCGTCGTCTCCGGCGGACGCGGCATGCGTGAAGGCGCCAACTTCGGGGTGCTCGAGGAGCTCACCGACCTCCTCGGCGGAGCGCTCGGCGCCAGCCGAGCCGCCACCGACGCGGGCATGGTCCCGGCCGACCTTCAGGTGGGCCAGACCGGCAAGATCGTCGCGCCGGAGCTGTACATCGCGGTCGCGATCTCGGGCGCCATCCAGCACCTCGCGGGCATGAAGGGCTCGAAGACGATCGTCGCCATCAACAAGGACGAGGAGGCCCCGATCTTCCAGATCGCCGACTACGGCCTCGTCGCCAAGTGGGAGGACACGATCCCGCAGCTCACCGCGCTCGTTCGCCAGCACAAAGCGGCCAACTGACGCGGAGCGCCATGACGCCGCGCGCGGCCCCAGGGGTTCCCCTCTGGGGCCGTTCGTAATTCTCCCCCTCCCCGTTCGATGGTATGGCCCACGCGTGTTCTCTCGTCGGACGTCGTGGGACTCGACCCCCGGCGCGCTCGCGCAGGCGATCGCGCGCGCGCGCGCGGACGACACGGGCGCGCCGCTGCTGGACCTCACCTGCTCGAACCCGACCGCGGTCGGCCTCCACCCCGATCCGAACGAGATCCGCGCGGCGCTCGACCGCGCCTACGACCCCCGCTACACGCCGGACCCGCTCGGCAGCCTGCGCGCGCGCGAGGCCGTGCTCGACTACTACCGGCGCCGGCACGCGCTCACGCCTGACCTGACGCCCGCGCGCGTCTGCCTGTGCGCCGGCACGAGCGAGGCCTACGCCAACCTCCTGGCCGTCCTGTGTGACCCCGGGGACGTCGTGCTCGTGCCGCGCCCGGGCTACCCGCTGCTCGCGTACCTCGCCGATCTCCAGGGCGTCACGCTCGCCCCCTACGCGATCGAGCTCGAGCACGGCGCCTGGCGACTCGACCTCGAAAGCGTCCGCGAGCAGCTCGCGCGCCCGCGCGAGCGCGCCCGCGTCCGCGCCGTCATCGTCGTCGCGCCCAACAACCCGACCGGCAACTACGTCGACGACCTCGAGCTCGCCGCGCTCGAGCGACTGTGCCACGAGCGCGAGCTGGCGCTGATCATCGACGAGGTGTTCCACGACTACCCGCTCGACCCCATCGCCGCGCGTCGCGGCTGCGCGCTCGCGGGCGCGCGCCGCTGCCTGTGCTTCACGCTCTCCGGGCTCTCCAAGGTCGCCGCGCTGCCCCAGCTCAAGCTGTCCTGGCTCGTCGCCCACGGCCCGCCCGAGCTGGCGACGGCGGCCATGGGCCGCCTCGAGCTGATCGCCGACAGCTTCTTGAGCGTCGCGAGCCCGGTCCAGCGCGCGCTGCCGGAGCTGCTGGAGCGCGCTCCCGCGACGCAGGCCCGCGTGCTCGCGCGCACGCGAGACAACCACGCGCACCTGCGCACGTGCTGTCGCCTGGCCGAGAGCGCCGTGACGCCGCTCGCGGTCGAGGGCGGCTGGACCGCGCTCGTCCGCCTGCCGGCGATCGGGGGGCTCGACGACGCGGGCTGGGTGCTCGATCTGCTGGAGCACGCCCGCGTCCTCACGCAGCCCGGGTATCTCTACGATCTCGACGATGGCGGCGGCGCGCGCCCCATGCTCGCGCTCTCGCTGCTGAGTGAACCCAGGCAATTCCGCGACGGCCTCACGCGCCTGCTCGCGCGCGTCGCCGCACGCGTCGCCGCAGTGGTAGCCTCGGGCCCATGAGCGACACCCGCCCGCGCGGCATGACCCTGCTCAACGACGCGCTCACCGACTACATCGAGGCCCACGCGCTGCCCGAGTCCGAGCTGTTCGCGCGCATGCGTGAAGAGACCTATCGCGACCTCGACTCGCCGCAGATGCAAGTCGGCCGCGTCGAGGGCTCGCTCCTGCGCCTGCTCGTGCAGATCAGCGGCGCCCGGCGGGTGCTCGAGATCGGCACCTTCAGCGGCTACTCCGGGCTCTCGATGGCGATGGCGCTCCCCGACGACGGGCGCGTGATCACCTGCGACGTCGACCCGGTCGCCACGTCGGTGGCGCGCCGCTACTTCGACGAGAGCGGACACGGGCACAAGATCGAGATCAAGCTCGGGCCCGCGCTCGAGACCATCGCCGCGCTCGCCGAGCAGGGGGCGCGCTTTGACCTCGTGTTCATCGACGCGGACAAGACCAACTACAGCGAGTACTTCGACGCGGTGCTCCCGCTGCTGCCGATCGGCGGCCTGATCCTCGCCGACAACACGCTGTGGAGCGGCAAGGTCATCGACCCGCAGGCCGACTCCGACCACGCGCTCGTCGCCTACAACAAGAAGGTCCGCGACGACCCGCGCGTCGAGCAGGTGCTGCTCTCGGTCCGCGACGGCGTCATGCTCGCGCGCAAGATCGCGTGATATGGGGCATCAGCGTCGCCCGCGCGGCTCGCCGGCCCGCGCTGGCGCGTCGTCGCTTCGGCATCGTCGAGCCGCGCGCGTTGACAATTTGTCACGCGCGCGGGCACGGACGCGCCAGCCTGCGGCGGAGATCATGCGCTACGCCGGTTTCGCCTTTGAGTTTGTACGCGCCCCTTGTGGCACCCTGGTTGCATTGGGCATAAACCGTACAGACCGGCGCGTGCCTGCGCGCGTGGGATCGAGCAGCATGCGTCGCGCGCGACAGCCGAACCAAATCCCCCCCTACCTCGTGGCCGCCGCGGTCGCGGGCCTGATCGGGCTCGTGACCCCGGCGGCGCACGCGGATCCAGGTCAGACCTCGGTCATCCCGACCGCCGACAACTTCACGATCCGCTACCGGCTGATCGACAAGGACGACAACAACGCGCGCATCCGGCAGATGGACAGCCGGGACATGCGTCAGTTCTTCAACCAGGCGCGCTGCGTGTGCGGCGAGCTGGTCGAGGCCGAGATCCTGCTGCAGAAGAGCCAGGGCGAGGCCTACGACAACGCGCAGATCTCGTCCTACGTCGGCACCAACTGCGACACCGCCGAGGCCATGCAGTTCGGCCAGTTCCGGGCCTGCGGCAAGTTCAACTCGGCGAACACCTCGACGTGGTTGACGAGCTACTTCGCCCGCTTCGCGCCCGTCTGGCTCGTCAACGGCGTCGACCCGAGCAGCGGCGACGACCGCAACCCCAGCACCGCGATCCCCTTCGGCACCTGCGGCTCGAGCGAGGGTCAGGGCGGCATCTGGATGTGCGCCGAGAGCAACGGCTCGGCCAACTGCCAGTCCGAAGAGTTCATCATCACCGGCGCGACCAACATCAACACGCAGAACACCGAGTCGCCGCAGGGCATCAGCTACGACTTTCGCCCGCCGACGACCGCGCCTGACGAGAGCACGTTCCGCTTCGAGGTCGGAGACGGCGCCGTGCAGATCAGCTGGTCGCTGCTGACGCCGGGCGACATCAACGGCTACCGGATCCTGTGCGCCGAGTCGGACACCGGCGCGCCGGCGCTCGCCGACAGCCCGGTCAAGACCCGCGACGAGCTGCGCTTCATTCGCCCCGACGGCACCAACTACTACACGCCCGGCAACCTGTGCCCGTCGGACGTGCCGGTGTGCGGCAACGGGGTGCTCGAGGGCACCGAGGAGTGCGACGACGGCGACGCCAACAACAACAGCGCCGCCTGCACCTCGCTGTGCACCGTCGCCTACTGCGGCGACGGCTTCGTCGAGGCGGGCGCCGAGCAGTGTGACGGCGGCTACGACTCGAACAACCCCGACGGCGCCCTGGTCACCGAGACATGTGACGCGGCCTGCGCGACCATCAACCGCTGCGGGAACGGGATCATCGACGACGGCGAGGCCTGCGACGACGGCGACCTCAACGGCACCAACATGAGCGAGTGCACCGCGTTCTGCTCCTCGCCGCTGTGCGGCGGCGGCGGGACCACGACGGGCACCGACACGGACACCGGCACGGACACAGACACGGGCACCACCGGCGACACGGACACCGGCACCACCGGCAACCCGCTGATGCCGGGCGCGACCACGGGCGGCACCGGCGACGCCATCCCCTACGAGTGCGACCCCGACGTCGACGCCGACTGCCTGCCGACCTGCCTGCTCAACGTGTGCGGCGACGGCTTCGTCGGCGGCGACGAGGAGTGCGACGACGGCAACACGCTCAGCGACGACGACTGCATCACCATCGATCTCGCGGAGACCGACGAGAGCGCGCAGCGCAAGTGCGTCGCCAACGTGTGCGGCGACGGCTTCCTCGGGCCCACCGAGTCGTGTGATGACGGCGCGGACAACAGCTTCACCGGCGCCTGCACCCCCGAGTGCCGGGCCAACGACGTGCTCTCCCTGCCGAGCGGCGGCATCGAGAGCCTCGACTGGTCCTACGTCTGCTCCGAGCACCTGGCCAACACGACCACGAGCCACCGCGTCTCCGGGCTCGACAACAGCAAGACCTACGACATCATGGTGGTCGCCTACGACCTGTTCGGGAACCCGCTGCCGGTCGCCTACCGCAAGGGCATCACGCCGCGCGAGACCCTCGACTGGTGGGAGCTGTGCGAGCAAGACGGCACCTGCGGGGCCTCCGGCTTCTGTAACATCAGCGACCGCGTGGAGGGTCGCGAGGGGCGCGGGCGCACCGGGCTCGGCCTGCTCGGCCTGCTCGGCCTGTTCAGTCTGCTCGGCGTGACCACGCGGATCCGTCGCCGGAGGACCACGTGATCGTCGGCGCGCTCGTCCACGTCAGCGCGATCGCCCCGCTCGCGCTCACGCTCGCGCAGGAGCCCGCTCCAGCGGACGCGCCCGCCGAGGACGCGGTCGTCGAGGAGCCGGCCACCGCGCCCGCCACCGTCGACCCGGAGCAGCGCGTGCGCGTCGTGCCGGACGGCCCGGATCCCTGGGCGCCCGACCCGCCGCCGGACCCCGACGCGCCGCCCGCCGTGCCCACCCAGGAGGCCGCCGAGCGCCAGACCCGTCCGCCCGAGGTCGGCGAGGTGCTCGCCGACGAGGCGCCCGCCAACAACCGCGAGGCTCGCAAGGACGAGCGCAAGCGCAAGCGCGAGCAGAAGTCGGGCTACGCCAAGTACGAGTCGCCGCAGCGCTTCGCGGTCGAGCTCAAGTTCGGCCCCTACCTGCCGAACATCGACCGCAACTACACGGGCAACCGGCAGTTCGGCTCGTACGACCTGATCTTCGGGAAGACCGACGCGATCGGCAACACCGTCGACTCGCCGAGCAAGGCCTTCATGTTCGGCCTCGGCTTCGAGTGGCAGTTCTTCAACCCCGGCCGCATCGGCCCGCTCGGCCTCGGCTTCACCTTCAGCTTCTTCCGCGACCGCGCCAACGCCATCTACAAGGATTATCAGGCGATCTACGCGGAGAGCGGCACCGTCACCAAGGACGACCTGCTCCCCGGCGACACCTCGATCCGCAGCACCGCCGACTCCATCGTGTTCAACGGCATCCCGCTCGCGCTGCAGCTCGTGTTCCGCTTCGAGCTGCTCGCCGATCGCCTGCGCGTGCCGATCGTGCCCTACGCCAAGGGCGGCGTCGCCTACGCGTTCTGGTGGTCGAAGGGCTCCGACGGCGAGATCTCGGTGAACGCGACGGGGCAGCCCGCGCGCGGCGGCTCGTGGGGCTACCAGATCAACGCCGGCGGCATGCTGCGGCTCGACTTCCTCGAGGGCGAGAGCCACACGCTCGATCGCCAGCTCGGCATCAACCACACGTACCTGTTCGGCGAGTTCCAGTTCTCGCAGATCGACAACTTCGGTCAGGCTGACGCGGTGTCCATGGGCGACACGACCTTCTTCGTCGGCCTGGCGATGGAGTTCTGATCGCGCGCCCCGGAGGCGGGGCGCGGGTCAAGGACGCCCGCTCGCGCCGCGTCGCGCGAGCACCACGGACACGCCGAGCATCGCCTCGAGGTGGTGCGCCGGGCCGGCGAGCCCCGGCGCGATCGTGTCGCGCAGCTCAGCGCGCAGCGCCAGCGACTCGGTGGCGTAGAGCGTGAGCCCGCAGCCGAGGTGCGCGCCGCTGGCGACCGCCGCGCCGACCCCGGGGCCCGAACTCGACAGGAGCGCCACGCCCGCGAGCAGCACCGGCGACAGGCGCAGCGGGAGCTGGAGCCGCAGCGCCGCGCGGGTCGAGTACGCCATCGTGTGCAGCCGCAGCGCCGCGGTCTGCGTCGGGATCACGCCCGCGCCGAGCTCGATCGCGACCGCGCGCAGCGGCGCGTACGAGCCCTGAACGCCGATCGTCGCGGACGCGGCGACCAGCGGCGCGGGCGCGTAGTCGCGGCTGACGAGCGCGTGATCCTGGGGCGGCAGGAACGCGCCGAACCAGACGCCGAGCTCGAGCTGGTGACAGTCGGGCCGGTGACGCGCGAACCACCCGCGCACACGACCTGAATCCTCCAGCCAATTGCGACACAGCGTACCGGCTGTTCGTCCGGCGGCGAGCGTCTCGCTCGCGCTCGCGCTCTCGCGCTCGCGCGACGCGGGCGCAGGCTCGCTCGCGACGAGCGAGAACACCGTCAAGGTCCAGAGCATGGAGATCACGCGGCGCTCGGCCGCCGCGAGGAACACTGTCAGCGACGGAGACGACAGCGCCGTCACGGTTTGAAGACATCGCGGAGACGTCGACTCGCGCGACGTCTCTGACTTGTCTCAAAAGACAGCTCGTGTTTGCGCCCGCGCGCTGTATCACGCGCGCGCGGTTGAAGTCGCGATCCCCGGCGCCGCTCGGGCACTCGCGCGCGCCTCGTGGAGCGGTCGCGACAACCACGCGAGACGTCGGCGTCGCCCGAGAACGCGCCGCGCCGCGTGCTAGGCTGTTCGCTTACCGTGGGTGACGGGATGCACATGCGCCCCCTCCAATCCGGGAGGCGGGCGGCGGTCGAGCATGTTCAAGAGCTCGTCGATCCGCGCGTCGAGCCCCACGACGCCAACCAGCTCGAGCTCAAGCTCGGCTACGTCATCAAGCCCGGCGAGCGCCGCCAGCGCTACCTCATCGAGACCTACATGTTCATCCCCAAGACGCTGGGGATCGATCGACACAGCTACAACGCGAGCCGCTTCTACGCCGACACCGCCGCGTTCCTGCGCCTGCGCACGCCCCACGTCTCGCTCGAGGCGCTGGCGACCGTCGGCAGGGCCAACGCGTGGTTCGAACAGCTGCACTCCGGGCTCGACGCGCGCGCGCGCATGCGTGAGCGCGACATCAGGCGACTCGCGCGGCGCGTGAAGATCCTCGGCTGCGTGTACCGCTCGGCGCTCCGCGACGACGCGCGCTCGCTCCGGCAGCAGCTCACGAGCGCGCCGGCGCCCGATCCCCTCGCCGAGGGCCGCATGCAGGAGACGACCGCGCGGCGGATCCGTCGCTTCGTCCGCAACATCGAGCGCGCGCTCCGGCGCCTGCGCGCCGTCGACGGGCGCTGCCTCGCGCGCGGCGACGGCGACCTGCTCTGCGACTCGTGGCGCGCGGTCGACGAGTACAGCGCGCTGATCGCCGAGGACGTGTGCAAGGACGTCATCGTCGCGCTCGACGATCGGGCGTCGCGCTCGCCCGTCGTCCACCCCGACCTCCTCGACGCGCGCGCGCGGCTCGTGCGGGCCGCCGTCGACGCCCACCAGTATCGCCGCAGCCGCGGCTACCGCAGCCAGCTCATCGCCGGCGAGAGCAACGAGGAGCTGCCCCACTGGCGGCGGACGATCAAGCGCATCGTGTTCAGCGCGCTGTACCTCGACGTGCGCCACGAGGAGGTCGGGCGGCTCGCGTATGACCTCGTGGGCGCGGTCGCGGCGATGATCGCGATGGCGTTCGCCGTCACCGTCAGCCTGCTCGCGCAGCTCGAGCTCGACATCTTCAGCGGCGCCTTCGTCGCGATCATGATCGTCTCCTACATGATCAAGGATCGGCTCAAGGACTGGGGCAAGCGCTACGGCGGCCGGCACCTCGGGCGGCTGCTCCCGGACACGCTCGTGCGCGTGCACGACAACGAGGGCGACCGCGCGCTCGGGCAGTGCCGCGAGTCCTTCTACATGCTGCAGGTCGACGAGGTCGACGACGAGATCAGGCGCTCACGGCAGTCGCGTCGCGCGAGCTCGATCGAGCGGCTCGGCAAGCCCGAGGTCGTCATCCGCTACTCCAAGGACGTGACGCTCCACTCGCAGCCGCTGCGCGACGAGCTCGCCGGCCTCGAGGGGCTGCACGACATCATCCGCTTCAACCTCGGGCACCTGCGCGACCGCATGGACGCGCCGCGCGAGGACCACCCGCTCATCGACCCGAACACGGGGGAGATCCAGATCATCCCCTGCGCGCGCGTCTATCACATCAACATCATCCTGCGCATGACCGTCGGGCGGGGCAAGCACGCGCGCAGCCGGGTCGAGCGCGTGCGCGTCGTCATGGACCAGCGCGGGATCAAGCGCGTCGAGTTCCTCGACCGCCACGGCAAGCAGCTGGTCTGCAACCACGAGGGCGGCGCGCCGTTCCAGGACATTACGAACCTCTCGCTCCCCGCGATCCCGCGCGCGCAGCTCGAGGACTCCGGCGCGGCCTCGGCGGCGCGCTGAGCGAGCGCGGCGCTGGGCGCCGCGCCTTCGAGACATGTCCTTATGCGCAGAATCGCGGCGCGCGGCGCATGATCGACCCGTGCAGAAATTCTCCGCCCGCCGCAATTGATCCCGGGGACGCGGAAACTGATCGAGTGAACGCGCCCTCGCCCACGCGGCGTGACGCGGCGCGACGAGGCGGATCATGGACTTCAGCTGGACAGACGAGCAATCGACGCTCCACGAGCAGGCGCTCGAGTTCGCGCGCGCCCGGCTGCGCGGGCGCGACGACGACGACGACCGCAGCTTCGCGCGCGCGACCTGGCGCGCCCTCGGCGACTTCGGGGCGCTCGGCGCCTGCCTGCCCCGCGCCCACGGCGGGCTCGGGCTCGACGCGCTGACCACCGCGCGCGTCGTCGAGGGGCTCGGTCACGGCGCGCGCGAGCTCGGCCTCGTGTTCTCGGCCTGCGCCCACCTGCTCGCCTGCGCCGTCCCCGTCGCCGAGCACGGGAGCGCCCAGCTGCAGCGCGAGGTGCTGCCCGCGCTCGCCTCGGGCGAGCAGATCGGCGCCAACGCGATCACCGAGGCCGGCGCCGGCTCTGACGTGTTCTCGCTGCGGACCACGGCCCGCCGCGACGGCGACGACTACGTGCTCGACGGCGCGAAGAGCTACGTCACCAACGGCCCCGTCGCCGATCAGCTCCTCGTCTACGCCTCCACCAACCCCGCGCACGGCTACCTGGGCATCAGCGCGTTCCTCGTCGACGCGCGCCAGGCCGGCGTCACGCGCGGCGAGCCGTTCCACAAGACCGGCCTCGGGAGCTCGCCGATCTGCCCTGTGTACCTCCGAGACGTGCGCGTGCCCGGCTACCGCCGGCTCGGCGCCGAGGGCGGCGGCGCGGCGATCTTCCAGCGCTCGATGGCGTGGGAGCGCGCCTGCCTGTTCGCGGCCTTCGTCGGCGCGATGGCGCGTGACCTCGAGCTCTGCCTCGAGCACGCGCGCGGCCGCCAGCAGTTCCGCAAGCCGATCGGGCGCCACCAAGCGGTCGCGCACCGCCTCGCGGACATGAAGCTCCGCCTCGAGGGCGCGCGCCTGCTGCTGTACCGCGCGTGCTGGCGGCTCGACCGCGGCGAGCTCGCGGCGCTCGACATCAGCCTCGCCAAGCTCGCGGTCAGCGAGGCCGCGGTCCAGAGCGGGCTCGACGTCATCCGCCTCCACGGCGGCCTCGGCTACATGTCCGAGACCGGCCTCGACAACGGCCTGCGCGACGCGCTCGGCAGCCTGATCTTCTCGGGGACCTCCGAGATCCAGCGCGACCTGATCGCGCGCGGCCTCGGGCTCTAGCGCCCGCCCGACGCGCGACCCGACGCGCGCCCCCGATCGGCGCGCCGCGAGCTCCCGCGGCGCGCCGCGCCGCGCCGCGCCGCGCCGCCGACGGCGCGACGCGACGCGCCACGAATTTTCGTCACCGATCCGCCGCCGGATCGAACACGCACCCCTGACACACCGCTGAGTTCACGATGCAAACCATCAACCACACCCCCGCCCTCTCGTCCACGACCGCCGACCGCTTCCTCGAGCCGCTCTCGCGCTTCATCATCCGCGAGTTCCTCCACGGCGACGCGAGCCTCACGCCCGAGACCCCGCTGCTCGAGTGGGGCGTGATCGACTCGATGACCATCATCGACGTCATCGTGTTCATCTCGGAGCAGCTCGGCGTGCGCGTGCCCGACGAGGAGATCCGCCCCGACAACTTCGCCACGCTGCGCGCGCTGAGCCGCATGCTCGCCGCGCTCGACGACGCCGCGCGCGTCCGGGGGGCGGCGTGAGCCGCGTCCACCTCTCGAGCCTCGTGACCGTCGCGGGCGCCCACACGGTGCCGCAGGCGGCGCTCGGCGAGTCCATGCGCCACCAGCTCGCGCGCCTCCCCGAGGCCGCGGGCGTGGCCCAGATGATCACCTTCGTCTACGCCCGCTCGGACATCCGCGCGCGTCACCTCGAGCTCGCGCCCGACGAGCTCGAGCGGCGCGACGACTGGTACGCGCTCACCAACGAGGCGACCTTCCGCCTCGCCTGCCGGGCGCTCGACGCGGTGCTCGCGGCCGGCGAGCGCGCCGAGACGCTCGACGGCCTCGTCGTCGTCAGCTCCAGCTACGCCGGCTTCCCCGCGCTGAGCCGGCGCCTGCAGGACCGCTACCGGCTCCCGACCGCCGCGCGCTGCCTCGACCTCACCGGCCTCGGCTGCGGCGGCTCGACCCAGGGGCTGGAGCTCGCCGACAGCCTCGTGTCCCGTGGGACATGTAAAAAAGTCGCGCTGATCTGCGTCGACGTCATGGGCACCTTCGGCGCCGCGCGTCGGCACCTGCGCGCGCCGACGATGTCGCAGCTCGTCGCCCACTGCCTCGCGTCGGACGGCGCCGCGGCGCTCGTCGTCGAGCGCGAGCCCTCGCCGCGCTGCGTCCTCAGCTACGCGCGCGCGCGCCTGCGCACGCGCCTGTGGCCCGGGACGCTCGCGCTCAACGACCTCACCGCGGACGCCGACAACCAGCCGCTCATCGCGGTCGGCAAGGACATCCGCGCGCGCCTGCTGCCCGAGGTCGCGCCGCTGCTCGAGCAGCTCGAGCCCGGCCTGCTCGCGATGCACCCCGGCGGCAAGGCGCTCATGCAGCTGCTGCGCGCGCGCTGCCCCGACCACGCCGACGCGGCCGAGCTCGCCATGGCGACGCTGCGCGAGCACGGCAACCTCGGCGCCCCCTCGGCGCTGTGGGTCCTGCGGCGCGCGCTGAGCTCCGAGCTCGCGGGCGCGCTCGATCGCGGCGGTCGCTGCCACCTGTTCGCGCTCGCGCCCGGCATCGTCACGACCCTGTTGACCCTGGAGGGAGCGCGCAGCCATGCCGCGTGATCACCACGTCGTCCCCGTCCCCGCCCCCGCCCCCGCCCCCATCCCCGAGCTCGACGCGCGGGTCCAGGCCGCGCGCGCGGCCCAGCGAGCCTGGGCGCGCGCCGGCGTCGCGCGCCGGCTCGAGGTCCTGCAGGCCGCCGGCCGCCGCCTCGCGCGGCGCGGCGCGGCGCGCTCGACGAGGCGCTCGCCGCCGACGGCCTCTCGCGCAAGCTCGCCGGCCCCTACGGCGACTGGGTGTGCGCGCAGGCGGAGCCCGCCCGGCTCGCGCGCTACGCCGCCCAGCTCGTGCGCGAAGAGCCAGGTCCCCGCGGGCCCGAGCTGCTCGTGCGCCGCCCCGACGGGCTCGTGCTGCTCGTGCCGCCCGGCAACTCGCCGACCATCAACGCCTCGTGCCTGTTCTCGATCCTGCTGCCCGGCAACGCGGTGATCGCCCGGGCGCCCGCCCGCGACCGCGGCGTGCGGCTGCTCGTCGAGGACGTGCTCGGCGGCGCCCTGGAGGAGGCCGGGATGGACCGCGCGCTCGCGCAGGTCCTGACGATCGGCACGCGCCCCTTCCTCGACGCGCTGCTCGGGCGCCCCGAGCCGCGCACGCTCGTGTTCTTCGGCAACACCCGCGTCGGCGAGGCGGTCGCCGAGCGCTGCCGCGCCGCCGGCAAGAAGGTGGTGCTCGAGCTCGAGGGCAGCGACCACATGATGATCTGGCGCGACGCGCCGCTCGAGCGCGTCGTCGACAGCGCGCTGCGGGCCTTCGACTTCTCGACCCAGCCCTGCGCCGTGCCCAAGCACCTGCTCGTCCACGGCGCGCGCTTCGACGAGCTCGTCGCGGCGCTCGAGCGCCGGCTCCCCGAGGTCTCCGTCACGATCGCGCGCGACCCCGAGCGCGGCGTGCTCGCGCCCGTCGCCCGCCGCGAGGACTACTTCGCGTGCCTCGACGAGGTCGCGCCCGTCGCCGAGCTGCGCGGCGGCGGCCCGATCGACGCCGACGGAGAGCCTGACCCTGAGGGCATCTTCATCGCGCCGACGCTCGCGCTGCTCGACGCGCAGACCGTGCTCACGCGCCCGCTCCGGCTGTTCGAGGACGAGATCAGCTTCCCGCTGCTCCCGATCGTCCGCTGCGACGGCGCGCGCGACGAGGACGCGCTCGCGGCCATGCTGAAGATCGTCGGCGGCAGCCCCTTCGGCCTGCGCGCGTCGCTCTGGAGCGAAGACGCGGAGGTCATCGAGCGCTGCGTCGAGGAGCTCGCGGAGGTCGGGCTGCTCGTCGTCAACGGCGATCACTGCGAGGTGCCCGGCTACGCCTCGCCGTGGGGCGGCCCCGGACGCAGCGGCGGCCCCGGGGGCGAGAGTCACCTGTTCTGGGAGAAGACCAGCCGCCTGCAGGCGATCACGCTCGACCCCGCGTCGCGTCGCGCCGCGCTCGCGGCCCTCGGCGTACCAGACCCATCAGACATGTCCCGATCGCCCGCGACGCCCGCGCCGGACGCCGGCGAGCCGCTCACGCTCACGCTGGAGGACGGCGTCGCCACGCTCACGCTGCGTCGCCCCGCGCGTCACAACGCGGTCAACCCGGCCATGCAGCGCGCGCTGCTCGCGGCCGCGCGCGAGCTGCAGCGACGTCAGCACGAGCTGCGCTGCGTCGTCATCCGCGGCGCCGGTCGCTCGTTCTGCAGCGGCGCCGATCTGCACGCGCTGCGCGAGCTGGACCCGGACGCCGCGCGCCGCTTCATGCTCGACGCGACCTGGGCGTTCCGAGCGCTCGAGCGCCTGCCCGCGCCCGTGATCGCGGCGGTCCACGGCTACTGCCTCGGCGGCGGCTTCGAGCTGCTGCTGCACTGCGACGAGGTCATCGCGGCCGAGAGCGCGCGCCTCGGGCTGCCCGAGGCCAACCTCGGGCTCGTGCCGACCACCGGCGCGATCGCGCGGCTCATCGCCAGCGTCGGAGAGCTGCGCGCGCGCGAGCTCGTGATGTCCGCCCGCGCGCTGACGGCCGCCGAGGCCCAGCAGTTCGGGCTCCTCACCCTCGTGGTCCCGGACGCGGCGCTCGACGACGCCGTGGCCGAGCGCGTGCGCGCGCGCCTCGCCCAGCCCCGCGAGGGGCTCGCCGCGGTCAAGCGCCTGTTCGCCAGCGGCCGCCGCCACGCGGGCGCGTGGATCCACGAGCTCGAGACCTTTGATGCCCTCACCCGCGGATCGTGATCATGACCTCCGAAACCTCCTCCCCGACCTCCTCCCCGACCTCCTCCGCAACGCCCTCCTCGACCTCCGACGACGCGGGCGCCCCGACCCGCCTCGCCGGCGAGGTCGCGCTCATCACCGGGGGCTCCCGCGGGATCGGGCGGGCCATCGCCGTCGAGCTCGGGCGGCTCGGCATGCGCGTCGCGATCAACTACCGCGCCGACGAGGCCGCCGCCGCCGAGGCCGCCGCGCGCACGCGGGCCGCCGGCGCCCCCGAGGTCCTGCTGCTGCAGGGTGACGTCGCGCGCCCCGAGGTCAACCGCGCGCTCGTCGAGGCCGCGCGCGCGCGGCTCGGGCCGGTCGACGTGCTCATCAACAACGCCGGCATCCAGCGCGCCCAGCTCGCGCACAAGATGTCCGACGACGACTGGCGCGACGTCATGGCCGTCAACCTCGACAGCCTGTTCTACTCGGCGCGCGCCGTGCTCCCGGAGATGCTCGAGCGGCGCCGCGGACAGATCCTGCACGTCGCGAGCGCCTCCGCGTTCATGGGCCAGCGCGGCGCCTGCAGCTACGTCGCCTCCAAGCACGCGGTGATCGGCCTGACGCGCGCGCTCGCGGTCGAGACCGCCGGGCGCGGGATCCGGGTCAACGCGATCGCGCCCGGGCTCACGCGCACCGACCTGCTCGCCGACCTCCGCGCGCCGCAGCTCGAGGCGCTGCGCGGCATGGTACCCATGCGTCGGCTCGCGGCGCCCGAGGAGGTCGCGCGCGCCGCTCGCTTCGTCCTGACCGAAGCGACATACAGCACCGGGAGCGTGCTCCACGTCGGCGGCGGGGTCGTGATGGCGTGACCCCCGTGCCGCGCTCAGCGATCGCGCAGCTCGAGCGCGGACAGCACCGCGAGCACGGCGTGCACCGCCACCGTGATCCAGACGACCGGGGACGTGGTCCCCGCGAGGCCCGCGCTCGTCTGCACCACCGTCTCGGCCGCGTTGAACGCCGCCGAGGCGACGAGCAGCGCGCGCACCACCTCGGGGGTGTCGAAGTCGCGCAGCATCAGGTACACCGCGCCGTAGCCGAGCAGCGTCGAGGCGTAGCCGCGCGCGGCGAGCTGACCGCCGACGTCGAGCTCGATCCCGAACAACAGGAACACCCACGCGGGCGCGATCAGCCCGAGCACGGCGAAGGGGAGCGTCAGCGCGGCGTTGGCGATGAAGACGGTGCGGGCCATGGCGAACTCCAGGAGCGTGTTGACCGACCCGCAGTCTGCCCGTTCGCGGCGCGCTCCAAAAGCGCCTCGACCGCGCGCGATCACGACGAGCGCGACCTCGTCACCGCGCGCCCGCGTGCGCGTATGAACGTGCAGCGATCACCACGACGTCGGCCCGCGCGCGCGCCGATCTACAATCGACGCGTGGACACGGTCCCGTCCGATCCCGCGCGCGATGTCACCGCGCCCGAACGCCGCGGCGACGCCACGCTCGAGCGCACGCCCGCGCGCGTCGACGCGGACGAGCTGCGCCGCGCCGGGGAGCTCGCCCACCTCGACTCCGGCGAGCACCGGCGGCTGGCCTCGGTGGTCCACGCGCGCCTGTTCCCCGAACTCGACGGGACCGCGCGCGTCGGGCGATACACGCTGCTCGACCGGCTTGGGCAGGGCGGGATGGGGATCGTCTACGCGGCCTATGACCCCGAGCTCGACCGCAAGGTCGCGCTCAAGCTGCTCAGGCGCCGCGACGGCGAGGACGCGCGCGCGCGCTCGCGGCTGCAGCGTGAGGCGCAGGCGCTCGCCAGGCTCGATCACCCCAACGTCGTCAGCGTCCACGACGTCGGCGTGCACGACGGGCAGCTGTTCATCGCCATGGACTTCGTCGCGGGTCAGACCGTGCGGCAGTGGCTGCGCGAGCGCGCGCGCGAGCGGCGGGCGGTGCTCGAGGTGTTCATGGAGGCAGGTCGTGGACTCGCCGCCGCCCACGACGCGGGCCTCGTGCACCGCGACTTCAAGCCCGACAACGTCATGCGCGGCGAGGACGGGCGCGTGCGCGTCATGGACTTCGGCCTCGTCCGCGCCGACGGCGTCTTCGCCGCGCCGCGCGACGACGACGCGCCCGCGGTCGACGCGACCCAGGAAGCACCGCGCGCGCCGCTCTCGCCGCTCACGCGCGCCAGCGCGCTCGTGGGCACGCCGTACTACATGTCCCATGAGCAATTTTCGGGCGGGGAGGTCGACGCGCGCAGCGATCAATTCAGCTTCTGCGTCGCGCTGTACGAGGCGCTCTACGGCGCGCGCCCGTTCGCCGGCGACAGCGTCAGCGCGCTCGCCCGGGCGGTCGCCGAGGACGCGATCAGCAGCCCGCCCGAGAGCGCCGGCGTCCCCGCGTGGCTGCGCCGCGTCGTCGTCCGCGGGCTCGCCAGGGAGCCGGCGCGGCGCTGGCCGTCGATGCGCGCGCTGCTCGAGGCGCTCGCCGACGACCCGGTGCCGAGGCGGCGACGGCGGTTCGGGCTCGCGGCGTCCGTCAGTCTGCTCGGCGGCGCGACCTGGTGGGCGGCGACGCTGCGCGCGGACGCGACGCACTGCACGCGCGCCGCCGACAAGCTCGCGGGCGCGTGGGACGACGATCGTCGCGGCGCCGCGCGTGCGGGCATCCTCGCTACCCGGCTGAGCTACGCGCCCGGGGCGTGGACGAGGGTCGAGCGACAGCTCGACGACTACGCGAGCGCCTGGGTCGACGCCCACGTCGCGGCCTGCGTGGCCACGCGCCGCGGCGAGCAGTCCGCGGAGCTGCTCGATCGTCGGATGGCGTGCCTCGACGGCGCGCAGCGGCACCTCACCGCGACCGTCGAGCGGCTCGCGCGGGCCGACGTCACCTCGGTCGAGCGCGCGGTCGAGGCCGTCGAGCGGCTCCCACGGCTCGACGCGTGCGCCGATCTCGAGGCGCTGATGGCCGCGCGGCCGCGCCCGACGGACCCCGCGCTGGCGCGCGAGGTCGACGCGCTCGACGAGCAGCTCGTCGAGGCGCGCGCGCTCAAGAACCTCGGCGACGACGCGGGCGCGCTCGCTATCGCCGAGCGCGTGGCCGCAGACGCCGAGCGGCTCGAGCACCGACCGCTGCAGGTGCGCGCGCGCGCGCTCCTCGGCGTCCTGCAGCACCTCGCCGACGACAACGAGCGCGCGGCCGAGTCGCTGCGGTGGGCCTACCGCGCCGCGATCCTCGAGGACATGCCTGATCAGGCAGCGAGTGCCGCGCGCGCGCTGGTCGTGATCATGGGGGGCAGCGGCGCGGGCTTCGTGCAGCCGGAGCAGGGGCGCGCCTGGGCGCTGCACGCCGAGGCGTTCACGCGGGCCGCAGGCGGGGACGAGGAGCTCGCCGAGCACTACGCGGGCGTCGGCGCCGTCGCGCTCCAGGACGGCAAGCCCGACGAGGCGCGCGCGAGCTACGAGCGCGCGCTCGAGATCTACCAGGCGCTCGACCCGGAGCACCCCGCCGTGCACTCGACGCTGCGCTCGCTCGCGTTCGCCGAGCTCAACGCGGGTCAGCTCGCGCGCGCCCGCGAGCTGTACACGCGCGCGCTCGAGCTGCTCGCGCGCACGCGCGACCCGACGCACCCCGCAGTCGGCCGCCTGTACCTCAACCTCGGCGAGCTCGCGGGCCGCGAGCGCAACCTCGAGGAGGCGCAGCGCTACCTCGAGGCGGCGCTCGGCGTGTTCGAACAGGCCTACGGGACCGAGCACTCCAACTACGCCGCGACGCTCGCGATGGTCGGGGAGAACCGCGCGTACCTCGGCGACCACGCCGGCGGCCGCCAGCAGCTCCAGCGCGCGCTCGAGATCATCGAGACGTCGGTCGGGCGCGAGCAGCACGTCTACACCGAGGTTGTGCACCGCATGGGCAACGTCGCCTACCTCGCCAAGGACTACGACGCCGCCGACGCGCTCTACGAGCAGGCGCGCGCGGGCATGCAGCGCCGGCTCGGCCCGGACAACCCCAGCGTCGGCTACCTGCTGACCAACCTCGCGATGGTCGCGCTGCTCCGCGGCGAGCCCGAGCTCGCGCTGGCGCGCGCGCGCGCGTCCCAGGCGATCTTCGAGCCGATCCAGGGCCCCACCGGCGCCGGCCTCCGCCTCGTGTTCTGGACCCAGGGCGAGGCGCTGATCAAGCTCGGGCGCGCCGCCGAGGCCGTCGCCGCGCTCGAGCGCTCGCTGGCCGTGTACGAGAAAGCGCTCGGCCCGGAGCACGCAGAGGTGGTGCTCCCGTTGACCGCGCTCGCCAAGGCGCACCTCGAGCGCGGCGCGCCCGAGCTCGCGCTACCTCAGCTCGAGCGCGCCGACACGATCGCCGCGGCCTCCGAGGGAGACCCCGCGCTCGGGCGCGAGAGCGTGGCCGAGATGCGCTTCTTGCTCGCGCGCGCGCTCTGGGACGCGCCGCGCGGACAGGGCCGCGACCGCGCGCGCAGCCTGGCGCAGGCCCGGCGCGCCCGCGACGACTACGCGGCGCTCGGCGAGCACCACGTCGAGGACCTCGGCGAGGTAACCACATGGCTACAAAGCCATGTGATTTGAGCGTGGGTTACAGCCCCGCGACGAGCGCCTCGGTGCGCGCCCACAGCTCGGCGGCGAGCTGGCGATCCCGCCCCAGCGCTGACGACTCCTGGACGTTGCAGTCGTACCAGTACTCGCCCGTCACGCCCGCCGCGTCGGGGTGCGCGGCGACGTAGCACTGCGTCGCCGCCCCCTGCGCCACGCTCTTGAGCCCGATCGGCCCGGCGAGCGCGAGCGCGAGTCCTGTCCCGATGGGCATGTGCCTCGACAGCCGCGTGTTGATGACGCCCGGGTGCACCGCGTTCGCGGTCTGCCCCGGGCGCAGGCGCGTCGCCAGCTCCCGCGCGAACAGCAGGTTCGCCAGCTTCGACTGCCCGTAGAAGCGCCACCGGTGGTAGTCGCGACCGCCGTCGAGGTTGTCGAGCTGCACGCCGCCCGGCGGCGTCTGTGCGTGCGCCGAGCTGCTCACCATGACGACCCGCGCGCGCGCCGTGAGCCGCCCGAGCAGCCCGGTCACGAGCATGAAGTGGCCGACGTGGTTGGTGAGGAACTGCAGCTCGAGCCCGTGCCGCGTGACCGCGCGCGGCAGCGCCATGATCCCCGCGTTGCCGAGCACGATGTCGATCGGCAGCTCGAGCCGCAGGAGCCGCTCCAGGCAGGCGCGCACGGACGCCGGCTCGCCGAGGTCGCAGGCGATCGGCGTGAGCGTCGGGCCGTCGCCGAGCGCCGCGCGCAGCGTCGCGATCGCAGCGCGCGCGCGCGCCTCGTCACGCGCGAGCATCAACACGCGCGCGCCTCGCAGCGCGAGCGCGCGCGCGCTCTCACGGCCGAGGCCCGAGGTGCTGCCGGTCACGAGCGCGACGCGGCCGCGCAGGTCGACGCCCGCGGTCACCTCCTCGGCCGTCGACGCGAAGCCGAAGCCGCTCGGCCCGTTGCGCCGGAGCAGCGCGAGCAGGCTGACGCCGCTCAGCCGCCCCATCGCACCAGCTCCTTCCAACATGTCGTTAAATGCGCGTACGCGCGCTGCTGATCACGTCGCATGACAGGCGTCCTCCAGCCCGCGCTCGCTCGGCGCGGCTCGCTTTCTTAGGTGCCGCCCGCGGCGTTTCAATTGCGACGTGATGTCGAACGAGCGCGCTCAGCTCGACAGGCGCGAGATCAGCGCGAACTCGACCTTGCGCCGCTGCATGCTCGCCTCGATCGCCTCGACGATCACGCGATCGCCGAGCGTCAGCGTCCGCCCGCTGCGGTCGCCGACCATGCGCACGCCCGACTCGTCGAGCGCGTAGCGCTCGCGCTCGTCCTTCTCGATCGAGCCCAGGCGCACGAGCCCGTCGACCGCCGGGTGCTCGATCGCCACGAACACGCCCGCGCTCGACAGCCCCGTGATCACGGCCTCGAAGCGGTCGCCCAGGCGCTCGCGCATATACGCCGCCGCGTACAGCCGCCGGCTCTCGCGCTCGGCCTGCATCGAGATCCGCTCGCGCTCGCTGCAGCGCGCGGCGTGGGCCGTGCTGTCGCGCTTGCGCGGCATCGCCGGCACCGGCTCCGGCCCGGCCTCGACGCCCGCGCGCCGCAGGTGCGCCTTGAGCACGCGGTGCACGAGCACGTCCGGGTAGCGGCGGATCGGCGAGGTGAAGTGCGCGTAGCCGGTGCTCGCGAGCGCGAAGTGACCGAGGTTCTCGGTCCGGTACTCCGCCTGCGCCATCGCCCGCAGCAAGAGCATGTTGAGCGCGCCGGCGCGCTCCGGGTGCTGCGTCTCGACCGTGTTCAGGAACTTCTGCATCCCCCGCGGCTTGCGCAGACGCTCCGGGTCCACGCGCACGCCGAGCACCGCGGCCGCGACCGCGAGCTCGCCCAGCTTGTTCTCGTCGGGCCGGTCGTGGACGCGGAACACGAGCGGGAGCTTGGCCCGCAGGGCGATGCGCGCGACGGCCTCGTTGGCCGCGAGCATGAACTCCTCGATCAGGTTGTAGGCGCGCACGAGCGCCTTCGAGGCGCGCGACGGGATGATGTCGCGGATGCGCTCCGGGTCATCCTCGTCGAGCACGATCCGGTTCTCGGGGAGGTTGAGCTCGATCGCGCCGCGCCGCAGCCGGCTCGCGCGCAGCCGATCAGCCACGCGCCGGAGCACGCGCACGCGCGCCTGCACCTCGTCCGGGAGCTTCGAACGCTGCTCCTCGTCGAGCACGTCCGCGACGAGCCCGTAGGTCAGGCGCCGGCGGCTGTGGATCACCGCCGCGCGCACGCGCTCCTCGGTCACCGCGCCCGCCGGATCGACGCGCATCGTCGCGACCATCGCCAGGCGGTCCGCCTCCGGCACCAGCGAGCACATGTGCGAGCTCAGGGCCTCGGGCAGCATCGGGATCGCGCGGTTCGGCAGGTAGGTCGAGAACCCGCGCAGCGACGCCTCCTTGTCGATCTCGGAGCCGGCGCGCACGTAGTGCGAGACGTCGGCGACGGCGATGTGGATGCGCGCGTCGGCGGTCACCGGGTCGTCGCCGAGCAGCTCGACGCACACCGCGTCGTCAAAGTCGCGCGCGTCGTCCGGGTCGATCGTCATGAACTCGAGCCCGCGCAGATCGACGCGCCCCTCGAGGTCGCCCGGCAGCACCTCGCGCGGCACGTCCTGGGCCTCCGCGAGCACCTCGTCGGGGAACTCCGGGTTGATGTCGTTCTCGATCAGGATGCGCTCCTGCTCGGTCGCGATCGTGTCGGGCGGCCCGAGCACGCGCTCGACCCGAACGACCATCTGCGGCTGCGCCGGCGTCGGGTAGTCGAGGATGCGCGCGACCACGACCTGGCCGAGCTCGACGATCCCCGGCTTGCGCGCGTGCAGGACCACGGGATGCAGGATCCGCGGGTCATCGGCCTCGAGCACCCACGCGCGCCCGGCCTGCCGGATCATCCCGGTCAGCCGCGTGCGGCGGCGCTCGAGCACGGCGACCACCGCCCCCTCAAACCCGCGCTCGACCTCGTAACAATCGACCTCCACGTCGTCGCCGTCGATCGCCGTACCCACGGCCTTCGGCGGGATAAACACAGTGCCCTCGCCGTCGTGGCGCTTGGCGAAGGCGTACCCACCCGGGTTCACCTGCAGCCGCGCGACGACGGGCCCCTGGGCCTTCGTCTTACTTTCTCTCACGATAATCCTTCGAATGTTTCTGCTTCGCGGCGCCGGCGGCCTGGTGGAGCGAGCTTCGGGCGTGACGCCTGCGAGAGCTCATCGGTCCACCGGCGCGGTCGGGTCCGCGACTGCGCGAAGCATGCCATCATCCGCGCCGAACACAAGCCGCCCGCCTGGAGAAATTGCCACGGAGCTGTCGACGTCGGCCGGCAGCTCAATGCGCCAGCGCACGTCGCCCTCGCGCGTGACCGCGTACAGCCGCTCGTCCTGGGCCCCGAAGAACAGCGTGCCCTCGGCGTCCAGGACCGGCGTCGACTGAATCGGCGCGCCGAGCTCGAGCGTCCACAACAGCTCACCCGCGCGCGTGAAGGCGTACACGTTGCCCGCCAGCGTGCTCACGTACACTCGCTCGGTCGGCGCGCGCCGACGCCCAGCCGGGATCCGCGGGTCGATCGCCACGGCCGCGCGCACGGGCGCGCCGAGCAGCGCCGTCCAGCGGAGCTGCCCGTTCGCGCCCACGGCCACCAGGCGCCCCCCGTCATCGCCGACGTACAGCGTGCCGTCGCCCCCGACCGCCGGCGCGCTGTCGACGTCGCCGACGAGCTCGACGCGCCAGCGCTCGCGGCCCTCCGGGTCCACGGCGATGAGCCCGGCGCCCTGGGTCCCCACGACGATGTCGCCGCGCGGCGTGATCACGGGCGCCGCGTAGACGTGCTCGATCTTCGTCGGCGGGAGGTCCTCGGCGGCCTCCTGGTCCTTCGATCCTGTTTTCTTGTTCTTCGTCGACGTCTTCTTCGTCGACTTCTTCTTCGTCGACTTCTTCTTCGTCGACTTCTTCTTCGTCGACTTCTTCTTCGTCGACTTCTTCTTCGTCGACTTCTTCGCCGACTTGTTCGATGTCGTCGCCGCCTCCGTCGACTCGTCTCCGTCCGTGGCTCCGTCGGCTCCGTCCTCGGCTCCGCCCTCTGCGACAGCTCCGTCGGCTCCGTCCTCGGCGCTCGCGTCCGCGGGCGCGCCGTCGAAGCGCCACGCGATCGCGCCGTCTCGCTCGACGCGATAGACCCCGTCCGCGCCCACCACGAGCGCGCCGTCCACCGCGACCGTCGGGCCGCCGTCGACATCACACCGCACGCCCATCGGGCCGAGCGCGCGCGGGGGATCACAGCGCCCGAGCCGCGTCGACCACACGACCGCGCCCGTCCCCACGTCGATCGCGTGGAGCGTGTCCGCGTCGGTGCCGACGTACAGCCGCGCCTCGTCCCCTGGACCCGGGCCGACCGCCGCCGTGCCCCAGACGACGCCGTCGAGCTGGAGCTCGAGCGCGACGGTCCCGGCGCGCGGGCCCTCGACGACCGCGCACACAAACCGCCCCTGGTGGGCTCCGACGCACGCGAGCACCTCCTCCTCGACGGTCACGAGCCGCGGCGACGCCGAGATCGCCGCGCCGAGCGAGAGCTCCCATGCGACCGTCGGGGCCGTGCGGGGACCGCTCGCGGTCGCCGGGTGCGGCAACCCCGGGCCGCCGCGTCGCCAGGCGGGGCCGGGGGACGCGTCGGCGAAGGCCGCCGCGGCTCGCGTCGCGCCCGGGGACTCGACGACGGCTTCGTCGGCCGGGTTCACGCACGCGCCGCCCTGGCACACCTGCCCCTGCCGACAGTCGGCGTCACGTCGACAGCGCGCCTCGGGCTCCGTCGTCGTCGCGCTGTCGCGGCACCCGGGGAGCGCGACCAGCAGCAGCCCCGCGCGCAGCCAGGCCCTCGGGGAAATTCCGCGCGTCAGCACCGTGCGCCAGCTCCTTCCAAGCGCTTTGACAGGTAAAACCGGAATTGGTACTCGTTTTCGGGCCCTCGCGGTACAGCGCACAGTCCGCTCGCTTCCCCTTCGGGAAGCGTTTTTGTCTTTTTGTGCGCGCAGGAGCATGCATGTCCAGTCAACCCGCCGAACCGGCTCAGGACGAGGCGCCCCCGTCCGTCGAAGAGATTTACTACCGCAAAGGTGATATCGACTTCTGCTTCTTGCTCAACCGGCGTCACCAGAACCTGCGCGTGTTCGATTATCGCGTCGGAAACTACCAGCAGAAGCGCGACTTCTTCGATCGTATCGCCCGCGCCGAGGGCCTGCGCAAGGTCTTCACCGTCGTCGAGAAGCAGGACTCCAAGAGCTGGCGCAGCGTCGGCTTCTCGCGAGAGGGCGCGATCCCCGGGTACTTCCGGACGGCCGACGCCTACGTCATGAGCCGCGTCTACACCGAGGACGGTGAGCCGATTCAGGGCGGCGCCCCCAAGCTCAACGCGCCGAGCGTCTCCGCCAAAGAGAAGACCTCGAGCAAGCCGCGCGGCCTCAACACCGAGCTGGTCGAGAGCACCGAGCGCCTCGCCGCGATCACGGAGGAGCTGGCCGAGGTCTGCCTCTACGCGCCGTTCCGCCGCGGCATCTTCCACCCGGATGTCGCGCTCCACGCGCGCCACAACAAGAACAGCTACTGGGTCGGCGCCGAGACCGACAGCTCCTTCGGCCACGCCAAGCTCGACTACCTGACGCCGCCCAAGACCGAGGCCCAGCTGCCGGCGCTCGAATTCATGATGAGCTCCCTGCTCGACGAGCTCGCCCGACGCGAGACCGCGAGCGTGTTCTCGCTCGTCCCCGCCGACTGGACCCTGACGGCCCAGCTCTACAACGCGCTCGGCTTCAAGGTCTCCGCGCGCCTCACCGACCACGTAGTCCGCGACGACGGCTTCGTCGGCGCGCAGCTGTGGCACCGTCGCCTGTCCACGGCCGCCGCCCCGCGGCTCTCGAGCATCCTCGGCTAGCGCGGAGGGACCCACGGCGCCGCGAGCTCCGCTCGCGGCGTTGTGCAATTCCTCAATCTGTTTTCTCACGCGATCACGCGCGAGCGCGCCGGAACCTCGCCCCTTGACGCACACCGGGGCCTCCTTAAGTTCCGAACGCGAGTCCGCGCTGATTCGGTCGCCCCGCGCGATCGCGCTGCGGCTCGCGCCCACAACAACTGAATTTCGCGGCCAGGCGCCGCACGATCACGACATCCAACGACGGAGCTTTCTCGTGCCCGACACGCCCACGAGCCACGCCACGCAACACGAGTTCAAGGCCGAGGTGAGCGCGGTCCTCTCCCTGGTCACCAACTCGCTCTACACGAACCGGGAGATCTTCCTCCGCGAGCTGATCTCGAACGCCGCCGACGCCCTCGACAAGGCCCGCTTCCAGGGCCTGACCGACCGCGAGCTCGAGGGCAAGGAGCTCGCGCCGAAGATCAGCATCACCAGCGACAAGCAGGCCGGCAAGCTGATCATCGAGGACACCGGCATCGGGATGTCCGAGGAGGAGGTCACGCGCAACCTCGGGACCATCGCCCACTCGGGCACGCTCGAGTTCCTCCGGCGCGTGCAGTCGGATCAGGCCGAGGGCAAGAAGCCCGACCTCAACCTCATCGGCCAGTTCGGCGTCGGCTTCTACAGCGCGTTCATGGTCGCCGACCGCATCGACGTGTACACGCGCTCGGCCCACCCCGGGAACCCGTCGGTGCACTGGGTGTGCGCCGACCCGGGCAGGTTCTCGGTCGCGCCGGCAGACAAGGAGACCCGCGGCACGCGGATCGAGCTGACGCTCAAGGACGAGGCCAAGGAGTACCTCGACCGCTGGCGCATCGAGGGCATCGTCCGGCGCTACAGCAACTACGTCATGCACCCGATCGAGCTCACCGCGATCAAGGATGACGGCGAGGCCGACGGCGAGACCAAGCAGATCAACGAGGCCTCCGCGTTCTGGGCCCGCGAGCCCAAGGAGCTGACCGAGGAGGACTACAAGGAGTTCTACAAGCACGTCATGGGCGGCTTCGTGCTCCCGGGCGACGAGCCGATCGCGCGCCTGCACGTCTCGCTCGACGCGCCGCTGCAGTTCAAGGCGCTGCTCTACGTCCCCGGGCGCGCGCCCGCCGACCTGTTCCTCGAGGATCGCAAGTCGGTGCAGCTCTACGCGCGCCGCGTGCTGATCGTCGAGAACTGCGACAAGCTGCTGCCGCTGTACATGCGCTTCGTCCGGGGCGTGGTCGACTCCGAGGACCTCCCGCTCAACGTCTCGCGCGAGATGGTCCAGGAGGACCGCAAGATCTCGGCGATCCGCCGCCAGCTGACGCGCAAGGTGTTCAAGGCGCTCGAGGACCTGGCGGAGGACTCGGAGAAGTACGCCAAGTTCTGGGAGAGCTTCGGCGCCGTCCTCAAGGAGGGCGTGCACACCGACAACTCGCACCACAAGCAGCTCTTCGAGCTGCTGCGCTACCGCAGCTCGACCTCCGACGGCGCGCTGCGCTCGCTGCAGCAGTACGTCGACGGCATGAAGGAGGGCCAGGAGGCCATCTACTACATCTCGGGCGAGAACGTCGACGCGGTCGCTCGCAGCCCGCACCTCGAGGCCTGCCGCGCGCACGGCTACGAGGTCCTGTTCATGACCGACGCGGTCGACGAGTGGGTCCTGCAGGAGCTCGGCGAGTACAAGGAGCACAAGCTCGTCAGCGTGACGCAGGGCGAGCTCGAGATGCCCGCGGACGAGTCCGCCGACGAGGAGAAGCCTGACTCGGAGGACAGCAAGGACGCGGACAACATCGACGCGCTGCTCAAGAAGGCCAAGGACGTGCTCGGCGAGCGCGTCAAGGAGGTGCGCGCGTCCAAGCGCCTGCGCGAGAGCGCCTCGTGCCTGGTCGACGCCGAGGGCGCGATCAGCCGCAACATGGAGCGGATCCTGCGGATGGCCAAGCAGAGCGTGCCCGCCCGCGCGCGCGTGCTCGAGCTCAACCCCAAGGACGCCTTCGTGCAGGCCGCGAACGAGCTCGCGTCCGCGAGCCCCGACGACGCCCGCCTCGGCACCTGGGTCGAGCTGCTCTACGACCAGGCCGCGCTCGCAGAGGGCGAGATCGCGGACCCGGCCGGCATGGTCAAGCGCATCCAGCAGATGCTGCTGCAGGTCGCCAAGCAGGGCTAATCCCGATCGCGCGCCGCGTCGCGCCGGGGGCTCGGACAGCACCGAGTCTCCGGCGTCTCGCTTGGAGCGCGGCCCGGCGCGCGCGCGCGCGCGTCGACCTCGGGTGGACGAGCCCTCGATCGGCGCGGTAGGACAGCCCGACATGAGCGTCGGGATCCTGACCAGCGGAGGAGATGCGCCAGGCATGAACGCGGCGGTGCGCGCCGTGTTCCGCTCGATCAAGATGCGCGAGCCGGCGCGCGAGATCGTGTTCTTCCGCGGCGGCTTCCGCGGGCTCGCGCGCAAGCTCGACTCGTCGACCGAGCGCAACGTCCAGCGTCAGGAGACCCGCGGGATCATCCACCGCGGCGGCACCTTCCTCGGCACCGGGCGCGTGCCCGAACTCAAGGTCACGCGCGAGGACGCGCCTGACCGCGTCGCCCGGCTCGCGGCGCAGGAGTCGTTCTTGCGGGTCGCGGCCGTCAACCTGTTCCAGATGGAGGTGAGCGACCTGGTCGTCATCGGCGGCGACGGCTCGTTCGCCGGCGCGCGGCTGATCGCCCGACACTTCCGCGAGATGTTCCCCGATCGCCCGTTCCGCGTGCTCGGGCTCCCCGGCACGATCGACAACGACATCTGGGGCACGGACTACTCGATCGGCTTCGACACCGCGCTCAACAACGTGGTCGACGCGATCCGCAAGATCCGCGACACGGTCGAGTCGCACAAGCGCGTCATCATCCTCGAGGTCATGGGCAACACCTCGGGCTGGCTCGCGCTGCAGTCGGCGATCGCGGGCGGCGCCTCGGTCGTGGCGATCCCCGAGGTGCCCGCGAGCCACGACCACGAGCACATCGTGCGCAGGCTGATCAGCGGCTTCGAACGCGACTACCGCTACTTCATCATCGTCTACGCGGAGGGCGTGGCCAAGCAGCACGGCGAGGGCTGGGCCCAGCAGCTCCGGCGGCGCATCGAGTCGAACGCCACGCTCGTGCGCCTGCACGGCGGCACGCCGATGGAGGTCCGGCTCAACTCGATCGGGCACCTCGCCCGCGGCGGCAGCCCGAGCGCGCTCGACAACACGCTCGCGGGCCTGCTCGGCACCGCCGCCGCCGACGTGATCTTGGACGGCCGGCTGCCGGACGACGCGCCGGTCGACGGCGACGTCATGGTCGGCTGCGCCGGCCCGCGCCCGGTGGTGCACTCGCTCGACGAGGTCATCGCTCGCTCGCCGCGCCTCGTGACCGAGGACAGCCCGCTGTACCGGATCGCGCAGAACCTCATGCTCAGCGCGGATCAGCCGTTCTGACGCGGCGCGCCGACGAGCGACGCCCGCGTCGGCGCGCTACACTGCGGATCGATGCAATTCGCCTCCGCCGCCGGGATCGACCTCTGCTACGAGACCTTCGGGGACCGGTCGAACCCGCCGCTGCTGCTGATCATGGGCCTCGGCTGCCAGCTCGTGCACTGGCCCGAGCCGCTCTGTCAGCGGCTCGCTGAACATGGCTTTTGGGTCATTCGATTCGACAACCGCGACGTCGGCCTGAGCAGCAAGCTCGACCACCTCGGGGTGCCCAACGTGCCGCGCCTCGTGCTGCGCAAGCGCCTCGGCCTCTCGCTCTCGGTGCCCTACCAGCTGCGCGACCTCGCCGACGACGCGTTCCACCTGCTCGACGCGCTCGGGATCCGGCGCGCGCACATCGTCGGCGTGTCGATGGGCGGCATGATCGCGCAGCTGATGACGCTGCGGCGGCCCGAGCGCGTGCTCAGCCTGTGCTCGTGGATGTCGACGACCGGCGACCCGCGGGTCGGGCGGCCGTCGACGAGGGCGATGCGCGCGCTGCTGCAGAAGCCGCCGCGCGTGCGCGCGGCGCTGCCGGATCACGCGGTCGCGGTCTTTCGCGTGATCGGCAGCCGCGGCGCGCTGCTCGACGAGCAGCGCGTGCGCGAGACGTCCCTCGTCGCCTTCGATCGCTCGCCCTATCGCCTCGGCTTCGCGCGCCAGCTCGCGGCCGCCCTCGCGGCGCCGCCGCGCGACGCGGCGCTCGCCCGCGTGCGCGCGCCGACGCTCGTGCTGCACGGACGCGCCGACGCGCTCATCAACTCCTCCGGCGGCGTGGCCACGGCGTCGGCGATCCCGGGCGCCGAGCTGCGCCTGTTCGACGACGTCGGTCACGACATCCCGCGGCCGCTGTGGCCCGAGTTCGCCGCGGCGATCGCGGGCAACTCGCGCAGGGCCGCCGCCGACTGAGTTTCCCGCCGCGCAAGCGCGTCCACGCGGGTGCTGCTACGGTGGGGCCATGCGCCGGGCCCCCGCAGGCGCGGCCGGCGGACCCGCCCGCCGGCGCGGCGAAGACGAGGTTGTCGCCGGTGAGCCGCTCGCGTCATCGCTGCTGGCGCACCTCGGGCCGACGAACACGGGCAAGACGCACCGCGCGATCACGCGCATGCTCGAGCACCCCACGGGGATGATCGGGCTGCCGCTGCGGCTGCTCGCGCGCGAGGTCTACGACCGGGTCACGGCGCAGGTCGGCGAGGCGCTCGTCGCCCTCGTCACGGGCGAGGAGAAGCGCGTCCCGGCGCGCCCGCGCTACTGGGTGTGCACCGTCGAGTCGATGCCGACGGACCGCGTGGTCGACTTCCTCGCGGTCGACGAGATCCAGCTCGCGGCCCACCGCCAGCGCGGCCACACCTTCACCGAGCGCCTGCTGCACGCGCGCGGCCGCGTCGAGACCTGGTTCCTCGGCGCCGACACGATGCGCCCGCTGATCGAGCAGCTCACGCCGACCGCGACGCTCGAGCGCCACCCGCGGCTGTCGCGGCTGCGCTACGCGGGCGCGAGCTCGCTCAGCGGGCTGCCCCCGCGCTCGGCCGTGATCGCGTTCTCGCTCCCCGAGGTGTACGAGCTGGCGGAGCGCGTGCGCTCGCGCCACGGCGGCGCTGCGGTCGTCCTCGGCGCCCTGTCTCCCAGGACACGTAACGCCCAGGTCGCGATGTACCAGTCCGGCGAGGTGCAGTACATGGTCGCGACCGACGCGATCGGCATGGGCCTCAACATGGACATCGATCGCGTGGCGCTCGCGTCGCTGCACAAGTATGACGGTCGCGAGCGGCGCCCGCTCGAGCTGGCCGAGCTCGCGCAGGTCGTCGGGCGCGCGGGTCGCTACACCCGCGACGGGAGCTTCGGCACGCTGACCGAGGTCGGCGGGCTGCCGCCGCGCGTCGTCACGGCGCTCGAGCGGCACCGCTTCGCGCCCGAGCGCCGGCTCGTGTGGCGCAACCACGCGCTCGACTTCTCCTCCGTCGACGCGCTCATCGCCAGCCTCAGCGCCCGACCGCGCGACCGCTCGCTGCGCCGAGTCGAGCACGCGGACGACTTCGAGGCGCTCGTGCAGCTGGCCAAGCGACCCGAGGTCCGCGCGCGCGCGCGCGGACCCGAACGCGTCGCGCTGCTGTGGGACGTGTGCCGGATCCCCGACTTCCGCAAGCTGCTCGAGGGCAGCCACGTCGGGCTGCTCGCCGCGATCTACGAGCAGCTCTCGGGGCCGCGGCGCGCCCTCGAGACCGACTGGATCGCCGAGCGGATCGCCCGGCTCGACACGATCGAGGGCGACCTCGACGCGCTGATGAATCGCATCGCGTTCACGCGCACGTGGACGTACGTCTCCAACCACGCGCGCTGGCTCGCGGACGCGCGGCACTGGCAGGAGCTCACGCGCGCGCTCGAGGATCGCCTGAGCGACGCGCTGCACGAGCGCCTGACGCAGCGCTTCGTCGAGCCCGGCGCGGGCGCGCGTAGGGGACGACGCGCGCGCCCGCGCTCGCGCGCGCCGCAGACCGACGACACGCACGCGCGCGCGCTCGAGGACGGGCCCGACGACGGCCCGTTCGCGGCCCTGCGCGCGCTCGGGAGCCTGCTGCCCGACGCGACCGGCGACGGCGACACGACCGACGGCCACGCGCTCCGCGAGCACGAGCTGCACGCGCTCGTCGACGCGGGCCACGAGGCGTTCACGCTCGACGCGGCGGGGCTCGTGCGCCGCCGCGACGACGATCGCCCGCTCGCCTGGCTCACCGCCGGCGCCCACCTGCTGCGCCCGGAGCTGCGCGTGCGCGACGAGCTCGCCAGCGCGGGGGGCCGCGCCCGCCTGCACCGGCGCCTGCACGCCTGGACCATCGACGCGATCGGCGAGCTGCTCGAGCCGCTGCGACGTCCCGCGCCCGACGACGCCAGCCCCGCGCTGCGCGGGCTGCTGTACCAGCTCGAGCAGGGGCTGGGCTGCGTCGGCCGAGCGTCCGCCCGGGCCCAGCTCGAGCACCTCACCCCGCGCGATCACGACGAGCTGCGCGCCCGCGGCGTGCAGCTCGGCCTGGGCTGGGTCTACCTCCCACGCCTGCTGCGTCCGACCTGGGTGCGGCGGCGCTTCGCGCTCGCGCTCGCCCACGCCGGGCTGACCTCACCGAGTCGGCCGCGGCTGACCCCGCCTGGACCCGGCGCCGTGTCGCTGGTGCTCCCGGCCGGCGCCGACGGCCGCGTGTACGAGCGGGCCGGCTTCCCGGTCGTCGGTCCGCGCGCGATTCGAGTCGATCAACTCGAGCGCGCGCGCGCGGCCCTGGAGACGCGCGCGCAGGAGCCCGACGCGCTGCGGCGCGCGATCTCGGGCTGGCTCGGCACGCCCGGCGCCGAGCTCGACCCGATCCTCGCCGCGCTCACGGCGAACGGGCGTCGGCGTCGACGTCGGCGGCGCGCGTGACCCGGGCGCGCCTGGCCAACGACCGCGATGACTTCAACCACCTGCTCGATCGCTCACGCGTGGGCGAAGCCCGGGAACACGGACGCCGTCGGCGTCCGCGGCAGCACCGTCGGAGCCCGCGGCGTCTGCAACACGGCGAGATGTTCACGCAGCGTGTCGACATCGGGGCGCAGGAGCGTGGCGACCAGCGTGTAGCCGTACACCTCGAGCTCGTCGTCGGGCTCCGCGTGGCACAGCCGCCCGTTGAGCGTCAACCAGATCGAGCGATAGCCGTGGAACTGCGCCAGTCCCTCGGCCAGATCCTCAAGCTCGCGCTCCATGTTCACGCCGATCATGTCGGCACGGTGGCACGCGGCCGATCGCCCGCCAAAAAACCGGACGATTTTGCTCGGCGGCGCGCCGACGTCATCGACGATCAGCGAGCGCCGCGATCGCGTCGGCCATGATCCGGGCGGCTTCGAGCATGCGCGGCCCGGGTCGCCCCGAGAACCGCTCGTCCAGGCGATACACACGCCCCTGCCGGGCCGCGTGCAGGGTCTCGAGCCCCGCGCGCGTGATCAAATTGTTCGGATCGAGCTTGTCCTCGGCCACGCCGCACCACGACACGAAGCAGACGTCGGGCCGCGCCGCGACGAGCTCCGCCGGCGTGACCTGGACGCTCGAGCCCTCGCGCCCGCGAAACACGTTGACACCCCCCGCGAGCTCGATGAGCTCATTGCTGTAGCAGTCGGCGCCGGGCGAGAACATCGGGCGTGGCCACCACTCGAGGTACACGCGGGCCGCCGCCGCGGGCCGCCGCTGCGCGAGCGCCTCGCGTTCGCGCGAAAACGCGGCCCGAGCCGCGTCCGCCGCCCCGCGCACGCCCAGGCGCACGCCCAGCTCGGCGAGGTTCGCCAGCACATCATCCACGCTGCGGGGCGCGAGCACGACCTGGGGCACACCGCGGCGGCGCAGACCGGTGACGACGCGCTCCATCCCGGGGACGCTCAGGGAGGAAACCGCCAGGTCCGGGGCCAATTCTCGGACGCGATCGAGGTTGGGGCCGAGGTCGGGCCCCAGACGCTCACGCGACCGGATCTCATCCGGCCAATCCGAGGAGTCCTCGCAGGCGATGACCCGATCAAAGCAGCCCAGGCTCGCTACCAGCTCGGCGTTGGACGGGCACAGCGTGACCAGCCGCCTGGGCGCCGCGTCGTCGGCCGGCGTCGACAGGGCCGACACCTCGAACGCCCCCCGGGCCGTCCATTCGCCACGCTCGTCCCGCAGGTGCAGCGTCCGGGCGCCGCGGGCCGCGAGCCAGGCCATGGCGGCGAAGCGCACGTCCTCCCCGTCGCGATCGAGCACCGCGCGATCGACCACCTGCTCGCCCAGCGAGAACCACGCGCTCGGCGCGGATCTACCTGCGGTTTCGCCCCCGTGCTGGTGAAGATCGAAGACCTCGGCGCGCGGTCGACCGGCCCAGGACTCCGGGAGCTGCGCCCTTCGCACCGCGCGAAAGTTGCTCGTCTCCCACTGGTGCTCGGGCTTCCGCATGGTCGTCAGGATACTGGAGTGGACCACCACGCACATTGTGCGGCCACCGCGCACACGCAACGCAAGTCCATCGCCGAAACCGGCATCCTGATCCGCTTGCGGCAAATCGCGCGGCGCTTTTCCGCGACTGGCATGCCCGTTTCGGTTACGATGCGCGCGAAGCCACGCAGCGGCGCGGTCGCTGCCCGGGAGAAATGAAGTTCATGGACATCTCGATCAAGGAAGCTGCTGACCTCCTCGAAAAAAGCCAACGGACCGTTCGCCACATGGCCCAGACAGGTCGAATTCCGGCCCGCCGGATCGGCTCGCGTTGGCTCATCAAACAGGCCGACGCGGAGGCAATCAAGGTGGGCAAGCCGCCGCCCTCGACGCTCGAGTCCGACCCCGAGCCGCCGAGCGAATCCGCCGATCCGAATCCGGCGGTCGCGGCGGAGGCCCCCCAGCCGCGGCCGCAGCCGCGCCCCGTGGCCGCGCCGCGGGCGAGCTTCACGGTCTCCTTCGACTCCTCGCTGCACCACTCACGGCGCAAGCCCAACCACACCGCCGAGACCGTGCGCGACCTCGACAGTTTTACAATCACGGCTGGGATCCTCGCGGAGGTCGCGTTCCTGCGCCACCAGGGGCCGTGCGACGTGCTGCTCATCGGCGAGATCGAGCGAGCCCTGCGCGGCATCCTCGAGGTCCTCGCAGACGGCCTTCAGCAGAGCCACCCCGGCGCCAAGATCGAGCGCTTCCGCCTGGCGCAGACGCGTGCCTGCGGCGCGCTCACGGGCCTCCTCCACTACAACATGGTCTACGCCGAGCCGGACCTCGACCCGATCTCGGATCGCATCGAGAAGGACCTCCTGCCCGCCCTGCGCGAGCTCATCGACGCCATCGAGAAGCGCGCGCGCTGGCGTGGTCGCGCGATCACGGCCGCCGAGCAGGCCATCAATCGCATGTTCTCGCAGGTGCGCACCATGGCCGGTGACGGCCGCCTTGGCGACGGACTCTCGACGATTCACAAGAGCCTCAACCGCGCGCTCGAGGCGGCGCTCTAAGCACGCCCCCTCGACGTAGACGCAGATTGAATCACCACAATTACAAAACGGCGCGACCTCGGGTCGCGCCGTTTTGCGTTGGGAGTCTCGGCATCGATGGTTACGTGATGCGCTCTCCGGGCCGCGCGCGCGGATCGAGCTCGACCACCGTCACCGCGTCATCGCTGGCCCCCGCCGCCAGGATCATCCCCTCGCTGACCCCGAACTTCATGGTCCGCGGCTTGAGGTTGGCGAACACGGCCACGCGCTTGCCAACGAGGGCCGCGGGATCCGGGTAGCTCTTGGCGATCCCGCTGAAGATGGTTCGTTTGCCCAGCGGCCCGAGGTCGACCGTCAGCTGCAGCAGCTTGCGAGCCCCTTTCACGCCCGTGCACTCGAGCACGCTGCCCACGCGCAGATCGACCGGGCCGAAGGCCTCGATCCCAACCTCGTCCGACAGCGCCTCGACCTCGTAGTCGTGGCTGGTCGCGGCCGGGTCCTCGGCCGACTCGGCCGCCGCCTGCTGCCGACCGGCCTCGATGATCGCGTCGAGCGTCTTCGTCTGCACCCGCTCGGCCAGGGTCTCGTAGGCGCCGAGCACCGTCTCGGGCGGGATCGGATCGGCCGCGTTGGCGAAGGTCATCGGCGCCTCGAGCTTGAGCATGCGCTCCATCTTCTCGGCCCAGCTGGGGATGACGGGCTTGAGGATCGCCGCGATCAGCTTGCTGGCGTAGACCGCCGCCGCGTTGACCGCACGGGCCCGCTCCGGGTCCGACTTGGTCAGCTTCCAGGGCGCCGCCTCGGTCATGTAGACGTTGAGGTCGTCGGCGATCTCCATGGCCACGCGCAGCGCCTTGCCCGACTCGAACTCGGCGTACAGCGCCGGCGCCTCGGCGAAGCGCTCGCGGGCCCGCTCGAGCAGCGGCGCGGCGTCCTCGGCCGGCGCGCCCAGGCGACCGCCGAGCCGCCCGACGATGAACTTGATCGAGCGGCTCGCGAGGTTCGCAAGCTTGTTGACCAGGTCGGCGTTCACCCGGTTGGCGAAGTCCTCCATGTTGAGGTCGAGGTCATTCTGGTCGGCGCCGAGCTTGGCCGCGAGGTAGTAGCGCAGGTAGTCCGGGCTCAGGTGGTCGAGGTAGGTGCGGGCCAGGATGAAGGTCCCGCGCGACTTCGACATCTTGGTGCCGTTGACCATCAGCCAGCCGTGCACCTGCACGCGCGACGGCGGCGTGTAGCCGGCGCCGTGCAGCATGGCCGGCCAGAACACGCAGTGGAAGTACTGGATGTCCTTGCCGATCACGTGGACGATCTCGGTGTCGCCGCCCTCGTTCTTCCAGTAGCTGTCGAAGTCGCGGCCGTTGTCCCGACACCACTTCTCGGTCGCGCCGATGTAGCCGATCGGCGCGTCGAACCACACGTAGAAGTACTTCCCCGGGTGGCCCGGGATCTCCCAGCCGAAGTAGGGCTTGTCGCGCGAGATGTCCCAGTCGCGCAGGCCCTTCTCGAGGAAGCTGGTGATGAAGTTGCGGACCTCCGGACGCAGATCCGAGCCGCCGCCCTCGGCCCGCGGCCTCGCCCACTCGCGCACGTAGTCGGCGTAGCTCTCGAGCTTGATGAACACGTGCGGCGAGTCGCGCAGCACGGGCTTGTCACCGCTGACGGCGCTGTACGGATCGAGCAGATCCGTCGGGCTGTAGGTCGCGCCGCAGACCTCACAATTGTCGCCGTACTGGTCCTCGGACTTGCAGTTCGGGCACGTGCCCTTGACGAAGCGATCGGGCAGGAACATCTCGTCCTGCTCGCTGTACAGCTGCTCGACCGCGCGGACATCGGTGTGTCCGCGCTGCTTGAGCGCGCCGAAGATCGCCTCGCAGTGGGCCCGGTCCTCGGGTGAGTGCGTCGTGTAGTAGATGTCGAAGCCGAGGCCGAAGTCCCGGTAGTCGGCGAGGTGCTCGGCGTGCGAGCGCGCGACCAGCTCCTCGGGCGTGATGCCCTCCCGGCGCGCGCGCAGCATGATCGGCGTCCCGTGCGTGTCGGCGGCCCACATCCAGATCACGTCGTCCCCGAGCATCTTGCGCGCGCGCACGTAGACGTCGGTCTGGATGGCCTCGAGCACGTGCCCGAGGTGGGCAGGCCCGTTGGCGTAGGTCAAAGCGGCGGTGACGAGGACCTGCTTGGACATGATGCTGGCTTGTAGCACGGTTCCCCGCTGCCAGCCCGCGCTCGCCAGCGCCCCAGCAGTCGGGCGCGCGGCGCTCGAGCTCCGCGCGCCGCGAGCCGTCCGCGCCCGACATGCACCGCGGTGCGGCGCTACCCGCCTGGCTCGGGCTCGTCGGCGACGGGCCGAGAGCCGCTCGCGCTCGCGGCCGCCGCCTCGAGGTCGCGCAATTCTTCGAGCAAGCTCTGGGCCGTCTCGCAGCGCCGCTCGACCTGGTTGACGAGCTCGTGAATCTGGCTCGAGATCGCGTCGACGAGATCGGGGAGCACATCGACCGCGGCGTGGCGCAGGGCCCTCGGCGCGGTCAACAGCGGGATGACCGAGCCAGGCGTCTGGTTGGCCATCGCGGCCTTGTCCTCCATGATCTTCACCGTCTTGATCACGAGGTGGTACTGCCCGCGCACCGCGAGGTAGCCGAGGTACGCGAGCTCGATGGTCCGCTTGCCGCCCGGGTCCGTCGTCGAGTTCTCGGCCAGCGGGCGCGGGTGCGTGTACTCCATCCCGATGTTGAGGCGCCCGAGCGCCTTGTCGATCTCGGAGATCAAGCGGTTGAGTCGATCCGAGCCGTCGTTGAGGCGCTTCGCACCCTGACCGAGGGCGACCAGTCGCTCGGTGATGGCCATGGTGAGTTCCTCCTCGCTCCTGTTCAGATCGTCGCCGTCGCGCGTCACGTGCGACTCGCCGCCCCACATGACGCTAGCGCTTGCCCGGCGTCAGGCGCAAGCGCCAGCGCGCGGTCCGGGGCGCGCGGTCGAGCCACCACGCGCTCGCTGATCGAGATGACCCTTAGTGCTGGTTCTCGGCGGCCGCAGGGGAGCCCGCGGCGTCCAGATCCGCGCCGGCGCGGCGACGCGCGCCCGGGCGCGCTGCTATGCTGCCCGGGTGTCGTCGCACCCGCTCCGCGCGCTCGCCCTCGCGACGCTCGTCGGCTGCGCGCCCGCGCCGGGCGACGAAGCCGCGCGCGCGAGCCGAGCGACCGCGAGCCGGGCGCTGCGGCGCCGCGCGCTGATCCCCCGCGCGCGCCGGGAGACGAGGACGAGCAGGTGACACGACGCGACGCGACCGACGCGACCGACGAGACCGCCGAGACCGCGCCCGACGGCCCGCCGTACGCTGTTGATGGCCCTGGAGACATCTTGATCGCGCGCCTCGTCGAGAACGCGCCGCTGCGCGTCGAGAGCCCCTCGGAGTACTGCGTCGACGGCACGCTGTACCGCGGCGCGGGCTACCGCGCCGCCGATTTAAATCTGTTTGGAAAGACAGATTTAATAGAGCCGGGCTGGCGCGGCGCGCCCGTGATCCTGTACGGGCACGTGCGCCGCCCGCTGCTCGCCGCGCTGACCGAGGTCGGCCCGTGTCCGCCCGAGTACGACAACATCCCCATCCCGCAGATGCGCTCGGACCAGGGCAGCCCGGAGTGCGGGCAGAACATCGGCCGCTCGACCCGCGAGATCCTGGGGCGCCTCGAGTACTTCGAGCTGACGGGCGCGCGCTCGCTCTCGATCGTCGAGCCCGTGGCGCACGACGACGAGACCCTGACGCTGCGCCTGCGCAACCCGCTCGCGGTCGCGATCGAGGCGCGCGAGCGCGGCCCGCTGCGCGCGCTCCTGCGCTACGAGGGCACCTACGGCAAGCCCGGCGCCCACGATCGACCGATCGCGCTCTCGATCCCGCCGGGCGCGAGCCAGGAGCTGACCGTCGATCGCGTGTTCGAAGGCGGACCGCTCGCGCCGCGCGGCCACAAGATAGTCCGCGCCGCCAAGCAGCACGCGCTGTGGTCGCTCGCGCTGCGCGGGACGATCGGCGCGGCGCGGGTCGAGCTCGAGCTGCCGCTCGCGGGCCTCACCGTCACGCCGCGCTGAGCCTCGCCGTCGCCGCGATCAGAAGTTGATGTTGTCCTCGTACTGCGCGTCGACCGAGTTGGTCCAGCGCGGCAGCTCGCCCTTGTACAGCAGGTCGTAGGCCGCCTTGACCTCGAGCACGCGCCGCGTGTAGCGGCCGGTCTCGACGAACGGGATCTCCTCGATGAACTCGTCGAGCTCGAGCGGCTGCCCGCCCGCGGCCTTGGCCGCGAGCCAGCGCGAGACGTTGAACGGGCCGCCGTTGTAGCTCGCGTAGGCCATGGCCGCCTGACCGTGGAACTTCGCCAGCAGCTCGGCGATGTAGTAGGTGGCCAGGCGCGCGTTCGTGTCGATGTCGAACAGCGTGTCGGCGTCGAAGCGGCCCTCCTCGCCGAGGCGCTCCGAGAGCTGCTCGCCGGTCCAGGGCATGATCTGCAGCGCGCCGCGGGCCCCGGCGGACGACACCACGTGCCGGCGGAAGCGCGACTCGGTGTACATCAGCGCCCACAGGTGATTCGGATCGACGCCGCGGACGTCAGCCTCGCGCTCGAGCACCGGCCGGAACGCGCGCGGGTGCCAGCGCGACTGATACGGGTAGCTGACGCTCGGCGTGAGCCGAGCGAGGCGGTACGGCTCGTCGAGCGCGCCGGCGAGCGTCCGAAGCTGCTCGCGCACGCGCTCCGAGGTCTCGCCGCTGCGGTAGAGCTTGCGGGCCTCACGGCTCGGCTTGGGCTTCGGCAGGCTCCAGTCGGACTTCCAGCCCAGGCCGGCGATGTAGTCCTCGTTGCGCGGCGTGTAGCCGCCGCGCTTGCCGTACGCACTCGTGATGTACTCGTCGGCGGCGATCCGGAACTCGCGGCGCGCCTCCTCGAGGTAGCCGATCCTGTGCAGCGCGGCCGCCCGGTCGAGCGCCTCGGACGCGCCGCTGACCTCCGCGCGCAGTCCCTTGAACAGCGCCCGCGTCGCCTCGTAGTCGAGCCGCTCCGACTCGTCGGGCATCGGCTCGAGCTGCGGCAGCGCGCCGGCGTCGAGCCCGGCGTCGAGCAGCCGCTGACGGGCCTGCAGCCCGTAGTACGACAGCGCCTTGCGCTCGGCGAGCTTGCGGAGCAGGCCCGCGCCCTCCTCACGCTCCTCGGCGTCCTGCGAGCGCAGCAGCAGCTTGCCGCGGAAGTACTTGGCCTGCGTCGCCTTGCTGTGCACGCGGCGCTCGACCTCGGCGAACGCCGCGATCGCCTCGGCGTCCTTGCCCAGGCGCATCTTGAGCCAGGCGTCGAGCCAGCGCCGCTCGCTCTGGTAGGCGCGGTACTGCTTGTCGAAGCGCGCGAGCAGCTCGAGCGCCTTGTCGTACAGCCCGCCGCGGACGGCCACGCCGATCGCCGCCCACAGCTCGCTTTTGCCGATCATGCCCTTCTTGCCGGCGCGCTCGAGGTGCAGCGCGACGACCTCCTCGTACTGCGCGTCGCGCTCGAGGCAGCGGATCAGGTCGTCGCGCAGCTCGATCCCGCCAGCGTGCTCGTAGACGGCGCGGAAGTCGTTGGCGCAGGTGCGGTAGTCCTTCTGCTTGTAGGCCGTCCACGCGCGCGAGCGCTGGGCCTGACGACGGATCGAGGGCGGGGTCGAGGGCTCGTCGATGATCTCGTCGAGCAGGCCGCGCGAGAGCTCGACGTTCTTCAGCTGGCGCGCGTTCTCGGCCCGGATCATGTTCTCGGCCCGCGACCACGGGCGGACCTTGATCTTGCGCTCGCGCTCGCCGAGCGCGGTCAGCTCGCTCCACGCGGCCTCCGCCTCGGGCTCGCCCGCGCGCTGCAGCGCGATCGAGCGCAGGCGCTCGGCGGCCTCGCTCTGCTTGCCCGCGCGGATCATCGCCTGGGCGCGCATGAGCTTGAGCTCGCCGATATGCGGGCAGTTGGGGTAGTCGGCGATCACCTTGTCGAGCGCCTTGATCGCCCGGTTGGCGGCGGCGCGCGCGGCCGAGGGGTTCGTGCCCTCGATCGCCGCGAGCACGCGCGCCTCGCTGACGCGGACCTCGGGGAGGTTGCGGATCTTCGTGTGCTTGCGCGCGAGCGCAAGCTGGTGGACCGCGTCGCGCCGGCGCGCGTCGGCGTCGGCGACGGGGAGCGCCCCGCTGCTTGCGAGCGCCTCGAGGCTGAGCGCGAGCTCGAAGCGCACGCGCTCCGACGGCAGGTGATGGTCGAGCTTCTTCTCGGCGACGAGCGCCTCGAGGGCCGTGACCGCGACCTCGTGCGCGCCCGTCAGCCGAGCGGCGCGCCCCTCGATGGCCTTGTGTCGGAACCACTCGTCCGCGCCGGCGGGCGGCGCCTCGAGCTCGGCGAGCCGCGCGAGCGCGACGGCTGGCTCACCGGATTGCAGGAGGAACGCGGCGCCGTCGAGACCTGGCGGCGGGAGCTGCTGGTGCGGCTCGCCGGCGGCGCCTGGGGCCACGTCGGCGGCGGCCGAAGCGGACGACGCGGCCGCCTCGTCGAGCGCGGCGACCTGCGGGTGGCCAACCTCTCCAGCGGGCCACTGACTCGCCGCCGGCTTGGACGCTGCGGCTGGCTGGACGGTTTGCCCCTGAGCCTGGTTCTGATGGGTGGGACGGCAGGCAAACAGCGATGTCGAGAGCAGCGCGCACGCCATCGTCGCTGCTGTGAAGTACCGCTTGCTCCCGAGCGCCTTGCCGCGCATCACCACTCCCCCTAGAACATCAAGTCAGACTGAGATCAGCCTAGCATAGGACCCACCGCGTCCACAGTTTTCGCCAAAAACGAGGAGGGGCCTACGTGTACATACGCGCGGGCGTGCGATCTGATTCAGCGACGCGCGCTCCCTTACGCGGCGATAACAAATCACGCGGCCGCGTCGGGGCGACGCGTAGGGGGGCGACGCGTAGGAGTGCGCGTAGGGGTGCGCGTAGGGGGGCGCGCAGCGGAGCGCGCGGCGAGACGAAGGTGACGCGGTGTGGATCCGATCACGCTCGCGCGAACCTGCCGGCGAACCGCGCAACACCGATCGCGGGCGCGCGAACGCGGCGCGCAGCGACGCAGCGAGCCCGATCGCCGCGCCGCCGCTCCGGCCCGCGAGCGAGGTGCGTTCTCGCCCCACCCCGGGCCACACGGGACTCATAGGGCGGGCTACAGATCACCGGAATTCCGCGGTTTCTGGCTCCCGCGGGCGAGAAAACGTTGATTGATCTATCGTGCGCCCGTGAGTCTACACCGTCCACCGCATCAGCTCGTCGCCACGGTTCTCGGCGCTGGCACCATGGGGGCCCAGATCGCCGCCCACCTCGCCAACGCCGGGATCCGGACGCACCTCCTCGACATTGTCCCGCGCGGCGTCGCCGACGACGCGCCCGCGAGCAAGCGCAACGCCATGGCGCTCGGCGCCATGAACATGATGCGCAAGGCCAAACCCGCGCCGTTCATGGACGCGAGCTTCGCCGCCCGCGTGACGCCGGGCAACCTCGACGACGATCTCGAGCGCGCGGTCGCCGAGAGCGACCTCGTGATCGAGGCGGTGATCGAGCGGCTCGACATCAAGCAGGCCCTGTTTACGCGCGTGGCGGCGGCGGCCAAGGACGGCGCGATCCTGACTTCCAACACGAGCGGCCTCGCGATCTCATCGATCGCCGAGGGCCTGCCGTTGAAGGCGCGCGCGCGCCTGGTGGGGATGCACTTCTTCAACCCGCCGCGCTACATGCACCTGCTCGAGGTCGTGCCCTCGGCCTACACCGACCCCGAGGTCACGACCGCGCTCGCGCGCTTCTCCGACCGCGTGCTCGGCAAGGGGGTGGTGCTGTGCCGCGACACGCCCAACTTCATCGGCAACCGCGTCGGCATCGCCGAGATGCTGCTGACCTTCAAGGCGACGGCCGAGGGCGGCTACACCATCGAGGAGGTCGACTTCCTCAACGGGCCGCTGATGGGGCGCCCGAAGACCGGCAGCTACCGGCTCGGCGACATGGTCGGGCTCGACATCGTCGGGCACGTCGTCGGCAACCTCCGCGAGGCGCTCAGCCCCGACCCCGAGGCGAGCAACTACGACGAGCTGTTCGAGCTCATGGTCGTGCCGGGCATGCTGCAGAAGATGTACGAGCGCAAGATGCTCGGCGACAAGACCCAGGGCGGCTTCTACAAGAAGACGCGCGGCGCCGGGGGCAAGCGCGAGATCCTCGCGCTCGACCTCGAGACGCTCGAGTACCGCCCGACGGTCAAGCCGCGCGTCGATGACCTCAAGGACATCCGCAAGACCTGGGACCTGCGCGAGCGCGTGGCCGCGGCGCTGCGCTCCGAGGGCCGCGGCGGCGAGTTCCTGCGCGCCGTCTATCTGCCGCTGTTCAACTACGCGGCCAACCGCGTGGGCGAGATCTGCGAGACCGCGCGCGAGATCGACGACGCGATGCGCTGGGGCTACGGCTGGCAGCTGGGGCCGTTTGAGCTGTGGGACGCGGTCGGCGTGAAGTGGGGCGTCACGCAGCTCGAGCAGCAGGGGATCAAGCCCGCCGCGAGCGTGCTCGCGCTGCTCGAGCAGCACGGCGACGACGCGACCTGGTACAGCGGGCGCCCGAGCGCGCCGACGGTCTACGTCCCGGGCGACGACGCGGGCTACCGCGACGTCGAGACCCCCGCGGGCGTCATCATCCTCAAGGCCGTCAAGGACCGCACGAAGGTCATCCACAACACCTTCACCGCGAGCCTGCTCGACCTCGGCGACGGCGTCGCCTGCGTCGAGTTCCACGGGCCGAAGATCAACGTCATCGACCAGGGCGTGCAGGACATGCTCTCGGGCGTGTGGGAGCAGCTCGAGAAGACAGGCGGCTTCCGCGGGCTCGTGATCGGCGACCAGTCCGACAACTTCTGCGCCGGCGCCAACCTCTACCAGGTGCTCGACGCGGCGGAGAACGGGCAGTGGGACGAGCTGACCGCCGCGATCAACCAGCTGCAGCAGTCGCTGATGGGCCTGCGCCACGGGCCGCTGCCGGTCGTGACCGCGCCCCACGGCCTGACGCTCGGCGGCGGCGCCGAGATCGCGATGCACGGCGCCGCGATCGAGGCGCACGCGGAGCTCTACATGGGCCTGGTCGAGATCGGCGTCGGCGTGCTGCCGGCCGGCGGCGGGCTCAAGGAGATCTGCCGCCGCGCGTCGGCCTGGGCGAGCCAGGTCCCCGACGGCGACCCCTACCCCTTCGTGCGGCGCGGCTTCGAGAACGCGGCCGCGGGCAAGGTCTCGACCAGCGCGTTCGAGTCGAAGGCCAACGGCTGGCTCGCGCCGGGCGACCGCATCACCTTCCACAAAAGCCGCGTGATCGCGGCCGCGAAGGCCCGCGCGATCGCGCTGGCCGAGGCCGGCTGGACGCCGCCGGACCGCGACGAGCCCATCCACGTGATCGGGGCGCCGCGCGGCTCGAGCTTCATGCTCGGCGCCCAGCTGTTCGAGTGGGGCGGCTACGCGACGGCGCACGACAAGCTCATCGCGCGCAAGATCGCGTACGTCCTCAGCGGCGGCATGACGCCGACCGCGACCACCGTCACCGCGCAGCGCCTGCTGGACCTCGAGCGCGAGGCCTTCGTCAGCCTGTGCGGCGAGGAGAAGACCCGCGCGCGCATGCAGCACATGCTCCAGACAGGCAAGCCGCTGCGCAACTGACCCGCCACCCACCACAGACGTACCCGTCAACAACAGGAACAACTCGCAATGACACAACTCAAAGATGCCGTCTTGGTGGCCGCGCGGCGCAGCGCGGTCGGTCGCGGGAAGAAGGGCGCGCTCCAGAGCACCTTCCCCGATGATCTCGCGGCCCAGGTCGTCAAGGGCGCGCTCGCGGACCTCGAGGGCCTGCCGCTCGATCGCGTCGACGACGTGATCTTCGGCTGCGCGATGCCGGAGGGCGAGCAGGGCCTCAACATCGCCCGCAACATCGCGCTGATCGCCGGGCTGCCCGACACCACCTCGGGCATGACCGTCAACCGGTTCTGCTCCTCGGGCCTGCAGACCATCGCGATCGCGGCGGAGCGCGTCATGGTCGGCGCGGTCGACTGCATCATCGCCGGCGGCGTCGAGTCCATGAGCATGGTGCCGATGGGCGGCAACAAGGCCGTGGTCAACCCGCGCTTCGCCGAGGAGCGCCCCGAGCTGTACATCTCGATGGGCCTGACCGCCGAGAACGTCGCGCGCAAGTACGAGGTCTCGCGCGAGGACCAGGACGCGTTCGCGCTGACCTCTCACCAGCGCGCGATCGCGGCCATCGCCGCCGGCAAGTTCAAGGACGAGATCGTGCCGGTGACGACCCTCGAGGGCCGGACCTTCGCGGTCGACGAGGGCCCGCGCGCGGACACCAGCGCCGCGGCGCTCGCCAAGCTCCGGCCCGTGTTCCACGTCAAGGGCAGCGTGACCGCCGGTAACTCCTCGCAGGTCAGCGACGGCGCGGCCGCGGCCGTGGTCATGTCGGCCGACGCCGCCAAGGAGCTCGGGCTGACCCCGCTCGCGCGCTTCGTCGGCTTCGCGGTCGCCGGGGTCGCGCCCGAGATCATGGGCATCGGCCCGATCGCCGCGATCCCGAAGGTGCTCAAGCAGACAGGTCTCTCGCTCGCCGACATGGACGTCATCGAGCTCAACGAGGCGTTCGCCAGCCAGTCGCTCGCGGTCATCCGGACCCTCGGCATCGACCCCGAGCGCGTCAACCCCAGCGGCGGCGCGATCGCGCTGGGTCACCCGCTCGGCTGCACCGGCGCCAAGCTCACGGCCACGATGCTCGCCGAGCTGCGCAGGCGCGAGGGTCGCTACGGCATGGTCACGATGTGCATCGGCGGCGGCATGGGTGCCGCCGGCATCTTCGAGCGCATGTAGTCGCGCTCGTCGTCGCCGTCGCCCCGCGCGACGATCTGCGGGCGGCCCTCGGCGAGGGTCGCCCGCGCGACGTCAGGCCGCGAGTCTGCCAGCGGGCGCGGCCGCGTATACAACCGACGCGCCGAGAAGTGTGGGCATTCGCGGTCGCGCCGCCGTAAACGCGACACTGTCTCTGGGCCATAAACTGTCTGACAGTACATGCGATTATCGATCGCGCCTCGGCCCGGAATTCCGGCCCGCGCGCTCCCCGACACGAACGCAGATTGAGTGCGCGGGTCACACACCCACAGCGCCCATGAGGCTTCCAACCCCCTACACGCGTTTAGAGGCAAAATTCGAGCCTGACAGGGGGAATCGGATCCGCGCAGCAGACTCGATCGCAGACCGCGCAACGTGAGTTCACGAGTCATGTCGACTGGCGCGATCGAGCAACGCAATGGAAAATCCCATCGAGAAAAACATGCGATCACTCACATCTTCGTATGTGCCGGCTGTCCGGCCTTGGAGATCGCTGGGCGAGGGTCAAGACGCATTAAAAAACGCCTGATAATTGGGCGGAATAGGAGCTCCTGGACGCGGTCCGCCGCGCACGTTTGTGCGCGCCCGTCGAGCGACGGCCACGCCCGGTAGACCGCGCGCGCCGACGGCGATCCGCGCTCGACCGCCCATCGGCGATTCCGAGAATACGGGCATCACCGCGGTCACAGGGGCGGATTATCGAGCGACGCGCGCCAGCGCGAGCGTCGGTTAAAACATTGCCCAAGGGACATGTTCGAGCCAACGCGCGCCGCGAAAGTGACAGTTCCGCGCGACCTCGAGGTGGCAAAAGTGCACAAGAGCCGCGCGCGATCGGGACTCGCCCATCGCGCGCTCGTGCGCCCCGTAGCGGCGATTTAGGCGCGAAATCAGGCGCTTGCGCGCGCTCGCGAGCTGAACATCCGCGCACACCAGGCGCAAACTCTACACATTTACGCCCGCATTGCGTCGCGCGATCCGTGGCGGTGGACGAGACCGCGAGTTGACACCTCCCGGGCTTCGCATAGAAATGGATCAAGATGGTGAAGCGGTACACAGGGCACGCGCGCGTTCGCGGCACCGGGTCGTCGAGAGTATCGCGACAGCCCGAGGTCGGCGCGCTGGCTGGCTGGCCCGCGGCACACTCTGGCGGCCCGCTCAATCCCGAGAAGGCCGTCAAGACCCTTTATTGAGGTCTTTGAGACGAAAAGGCGCAGCATGCGGGTACGGTCATCCGGCCGTACCCGCAGCTTTTTTTGGTTCGCGCCGCGGCCAAGCTCCTAGGCCTAGGCGGACGCGCGCGCGCGTCGGGTCCACAGCAGGTAGACCGGGACGCCCGCGAGGATGACCCCGAGGTTGGCGAAGAACGTCCCCGGCTGAGTCACCGCGTAGTTCGTGAGCAGGCCGACCGAGGCGACGAGGAACAGCAGCGGCACCACGGGGTATCCCCAGGTCCGGTAGGGACGCGGGAGTTCGGGCCGACGCCGGCGCAGCCGCAGCACGGCCGCGACCGCGAGGATGTAGAACGGCCAGATGCCGATGACGAAGCCGTCGGCGAGCTGGGCGAAGTCGCGGATCGAGACGAACACGATCCCGAGGCAGACCGAGAGCATGATGGCGGCCGCCGGGGTGCCGTGGACGGGGTGCACGCGGGCGATCCGCTGGAAGAACAGGCGGTCCTCGGCCATCGCGAAGAACACGCGCGGGCCCGTCATCATGGTGCCGTTGAGCGTGCCGAAGGTGCTCACCATGACGGCGCCGGCGATCAGCGTGACGCCGACCGGGCCGAGCAGCGCGGCGGCGACGTCGGCGGCGACGAGCTTCGAACCGGGCATGTCCGAGAGGCCGACGACCGTGATGTAGACGTAATTCGCGGCCAGGTAGAGCGCGACGACCCCCGCCGTGCCGAGGATGAACGCGCGCGGGAGCACGCGCTGGGGGTCACGGACCTCGCCGCTGACGAAGCCCGCGTCGGACCAGCCGTCGTAGGCCCAGAGCACCGCGATCGTGGCGACGCCGAAGGCCGCGAGCGAGCCCGAGGGCGGCGCCTCGGGGTCGACGGGCGGCGCGGGGATGTCGACGGGGTGCGACGCGACCATGACGAGCCCGAGGACCACGAGCGCGAGCAGGGCGAAGACCTTGAGCACCGTCGTCAGGTTCTGCACCCACGCGCCGAGGTGCACGCCGCGGATGTTGATGAGGCCCACGGCGATGATCATCAGCGCGGCGGTCCCCTGGGCGACCGTCACGCCCTGCGGCGCGAACGACCAGAACAGCGCGAGCTCGGTCGCGCCGTCGCGACCCAGCACGCGCCAGAGGTACTCCGACGAGGTGATCGAGATGGCGCCGTAGGACGAGGGGCGCAGGATCAGCAGCTGCGCCCAGCCGAACAGGAACGCGGGCAGGCGCCCGAAGGCCTCGCGGATGTACACGTAGGTGCCGCCGCTGCGCGGGAACGCGGCCGCGAGCTCGGCGAGCGTCAGCGCGCCCGCGAGCGCGACCGCGCCGCCGACGATCCAGACGAGCGCGAATTGCCAACCGACCGTGACGTGCCCGGCGATCACCGCCGGCGTACGAAAGATGCCGCTGCCGATCGTCGAGCCGACGAGCACGGCCACCGCGCTGAACAGCCCGAGCCGCCGCGGCAGCCGCTCGCCCCACGGGTCGGCGCCGTCCGGGCGCGCGGTGTCTTGGGAGGTCGGAGCTCGCGGCGCGCCCTGGGTCACCACGATCGGGCATACCGCACTGCGGCGCGTTCACCAACGAATCGTCGACGCGCGGACGCGACCGTCCGCGTGGGTCGTGCGTGTGCCCTGACGACCTTCCTGACGACCTTCCTGACGACCTTCCTGACGACCTTCCTGACGACCTTCCTGACGACCTTCCTGACGACCTTCCTGACGACCTTCCTGACGACCTTCCTGACGACCTTCCTGACGACCTTCCTGACGACCTTCCTGGCGACCTCGAGCGTCACCGATCTGCTACCGTAGGCGGGCGTGCGCGCCCGCTCCCGCCTGATCACGCTGTCGCTGCGCTACCCCTTCGGGCTCTCGCGCAGCACCGACACGCGCCTGCCCACGGTGCTGTTTCGGCTCGGCGACTGCGGTCTCGGCGAGGCGCCGCCGGTGCGCTACCTCGGCCAGGATCCCGCGAGCGCGCCGCCGCTCTTGCAGGCGATGGCCGCAGGGGTCGACGCCCACAACCTCGAGGACCTCGAGCTGCACGCGGCGCGCGGGCGCGAGCTCGCGCCCGCGCACTCGTCGGCGCGCTCCGCCTTCGACATCGCGCTCTGGGACGCTGCGGCGCGCCGTCGCGGGCTGCCGCTGCACGCCCACCTGACCGCCTTGGGCCTCGCGCCGCCGCTGCAGAGCGACAGCCACGACGCTGCCGACGGCGACCACGACGAGCGCGCGCGCACGACCTACACGATCGCGCTCGACTCGCTCGCGGCCATGGAGACGCGCGCGACCACGGCCGCCGCAGCCGGGCTGCCGCTGCTCAAGATCAAGCTCGGGCGCGATCCGAGCTTCGACGTCGAGGCGGTTCGACGGATCCGCGCGGCCGCGCCTGACGCGACGCTGCGCGTCGACGTCAACGGCGGCTGGGCCGTGCCCCTCGCCGACGCGCTCGCGCTGTGCCGCGCGCTCGCGGAGCTCGGCGTCGAGCTCATCGAGCAACCTCTGCCGATCGGCGCGATCGAGCAGACCGCGCGCCTGCGTCGCGCGTCGCCAGTGCCGATCATCGCCGACGAGGACGCCCAGGATCGCCGCTCGCTCGCGGCGCTGCGCGAGCACGACGCGGTCGACGGCATCAACCTCAAGCTCTCGAAGTGCGGCGGCGTCAGCGAGGCGCTGGCGATGATCTCCGTCGCGCGCGCCCAGGGCTGGAGGATCCTCCTCGGCTGCATGGTCGAGACGCGCGTCGGGCTGTCGGCCGCGGCCCAGCTCGCCGCGCTGGTCGACGACTTCGATCTCGACGCGCACATGCTGACGACCGACGACCCCGTGGCCCCGGGCAGCGTGCCGCCGGCGCGCTGGTCCGCTCGCCTGCCGCGGCTCGACGGACCCGGGATCGGCGCGCCGCTCGACCTCCTGTGAGAACCGGAGCGCGAACCCGGAGAGACCCGGAGCGACCCGGAGCGACCCGGAGCGACCCGGAGCGACCCGGAGAGACCCGGAGAGACCCGGAGAGTAACCCGGAGAGTGACCCCGGGAAATTGGACGCGCGCGCCCCCGGAGCGCATCCTCGCAGCCTCAGGACATGGACTTCGTCTCCCCGCCCATCGCCGAGCTCCTGACGGCCGAGCGCGCGCTGCTGCAGCGGCTCCACGGGCTGCTCGAGGCCGACGCCGAGGCGCCGCCCGAGACCACCCGCGCGATCGCGGACATCACCCGGCAGCTCGACCGGCTGTTCCTCGTCATCTTCGTCGGCGAGTTCAACGCCGGCAAGTCGACCGTCGTCAACGCGCTGCTCGGCGACGCGGTGATGGAGGAGGGGCCGGTGCCGACCACCGACATGATCACGGTGCTGCGCCACGGGCCCGCGCGCGCCGACCGGACCGTGTCGGAGGACCTGCGCGAGCGCCTGCACCCAGCCGCGCTGCTGCAGCACGTCGACCTCGTCGACACGCCGGGCACGAACTCGATCATCCGGCGCCACCAGACGCTGACCGAGCAGTTCATCCCGCGCGCCGACTTGGTGCTGTTCGTGACCTCCTACGACCGCCCGCTGAGCGAGTCGGAGCACCAGTTCCTCAAGTTCATGCGCGAGGTCTGGGGTCGGCGGCTCGTGTTCGTGCTCAACAAGGTCGACCTCGCGCGCGGCGACGCGAGCAAGCTCGAGCTGGTGCTGCAGCACATCCGCCGCGGCTGCGAGGAGCTCATGGGCTTCGCGCCGCGGATCTTCCCGGTCAGCGCCGAGCTCGCGCTCGCGGCCAAGTCGGCTGACAAGCAGTCGGTCCACGACGCGCTGTGGCAGCAGAGCCAGTTCGCGCCGCTGCAGGACTTCATCCACGACACGCTCACGGGCCCCCAGCGCATGCGCCTGAAGCTGATCGCGCCGCTCGACGCCGCCAGCCGCCAGCTCGACGCGGCCGGCGAGCGCCTCGCCGGCCGCGAGCGCGGCCTGGCGCGGGACGAGGCCAACCTCGGCGAGCTGCAGCGGCGCCTCGACGAGACGCGCGCGAGCCTGCGCGACGGCTACAAGGCGAACCTCGACTCCATCGACAACCTCATGCTCGAGCTGGACCGCCGCGGCGTCCGCTTCCTCGACGAGACGATCCGCCCGAGCAACCTCGGGCTCCTGCGCGACCAGGAGCGCTTCAAGCGGGAGTTCGAGAGCGCGGTGGTGCGCAAGCTCGACGCCCGCCTCGAGGGCAAGGTCGGCGAGACCATCGATCGGCTGCTGCAGCAGGCCTACGGGCTGTGGGAGCAGGTCCTGCGTGAATTCGCCGAGCGCGCGCGCGCGACCGGGCGCGCCGAGGCGGCTCCGCGCGGCTCGCTCGACTACAACCGCGCCAACGTGTTCGAGGCGATGAAGCGCGAGACCGACGCGCAGCTGACCGTGCACGACCTCGGCGAGGAGGCGCGGCGCCTCCTCGCGGGCGCCCAGGAGGCCGCCGCGACCTTCCGCAACGTGCAGATCGGCGCGGCCGGCCTCGGCATCATCGGCACGGTGCTGATCGTGACGACCGCGCTCGACCTGCTCGGCGGCCTCGGGCTGCTGACGGGCGGCGCCGCGGCGGTGCTCGGCTTCACCGTGCTGCCGCGTCAGCGTCGCCGGGCGATCCGCGACTTCCAGCGCCGCGTCAGCCGGCTGCGCGAGGAGCTGCGCGAGGCGCTGGCGGCCCAGCTCGACGTCGAGATCGACAAGGTGCTCGGCCGCATCGACGGGACGACCAAGCCCTACCGCGAGATGGTCGAGCGCGAGCTCAAGGCGCTCAAGACGGCGCGCGCCGACCACGACGAGCTCGCCGCGGAGCTGCGCCGCCTGCAGGCGCGCGTCGACGAGCTCGCGCCCGCGACCGGCGACGACGAGTCGCTGCGCTGAGGCGCGCGATCACCTGTCCAAAAAGACGTGACTATCGCGCGCCGCCTCCACGACCGCGAGCGGCGTCGCGACCCGTGGCCACGACGCCGCGCGCTCGATCCGAGATGAAAGCGACCGCGCGCTACGGGCACGGGAACAGGGCGTCGAGCGCCGCGATCCCGCCCATGATCTCGTCCCCCGAGGGGTTGTCGTTCGCCAGCAGGCTCGTGTAGATCCCCGCGTTCCCGGCGTCCGTGTCCTCCGCGGGCTTGATCAGGCCCTGGCCGGCCGTCTGCACGAAGGCCCAGTTCGCGTCGGCCTCGGACCCGCAGAGCCCGAACTGATCGGCCATCCGCTCGCGCACGACGAGCGCGAGCGCGTGGTTGTTGGCCTGGTCGAGCTGCGCCTTGCCGTAGCCGTAGAGCGGATCGTTGACGTCACCGTCCTCGGTCGACATGTAGCCGTTTCGCCAGCAGCGCATCGCCGCGAGGCCGTCGAACACGCGCTGGTTCGCCTGCGAGCTGATCTGCTTGACGAAGCCGCCGAAGCCGATCGCGCCGCCGGCCTGCTGACCGCCGCCGTAGTAGCCCCAGGCCGCGTCGCAGTCGCCCGAGTAGTCGGCCGGCGGACAGCTGAAGGTCGCCTCCTTGATGACCGAGAGGTAGAGGAACCACGTGATCGCGCCCTCGACCTTGGCGGCGTTGACCATCGGGTCGCCCACGCCGTTCTGCCCGTCGTCGAAGGCCTGGTTGATGATCGGCTGGATCTTCATCGGGCCCGCGCAGCGATCGGGGTACTGCTCGCGCAGCTCGAGGACCGTGCACTGCTTGTCGAATTCGACGCCCGCGTCCTGCTCGGACTCGGGGATGTTCGGGTAGTGCACGTCCTCACGACGCGAGAGGCGCGACTCGAGGCCCTGGGGCAGCGAGTACTGATCGCGCGCCGCGGTGAAGTCCGTGGGCGTGAGCCCCGCGTTGAAGATCACCATGATCTCCTCGAAGGCCTCGGTGCGCGCCGCGGCGCTGGGCTGCTCGAACGGGTGATACGTCCCGTCGTCGTTCTCGCACGCCGGCCACACGTCGTCGGCGGAGCCGTTCACGGTCGGCATGTAGTCGTTGGCGTCCGCCTGGCACGCGCTCTCGTCGAGCGGCGCGCTCGTCGGGTCCTCGTCGGCGCACCCGCCCGCCGTCGTGCCGTTGGTGCTCTCGGAGCCGTCCGAGTCCGACCCCGCGGTCGTGTCGGTGTCCGAGTCGCCGCACGCGGCCAGGACCAGCGCGCACAAAACCCCCAGGGAGGACCGAAGAATCTGATTTTTATCAAGTCGCATCGCCCCTTACATTTCACAAGCGCCGGGCGACAACAACGGGAGAGACCCTCGCTCTCACGGGGGGTTCCACGCGTCCACAGCGTCATCGTGCAATATGCCTCGGATGGACCACAGCAATTTCAACCTGTCGACATGACCAGAAATGCCCCCTGCCGCGCGAGGTGTTTCGCGGCCGGCTCGCGGCGCGCGCGAGCGAGCGCCGCAGCGCGCGAGCGTCCGTCGAGCCGCCGACGCCGCGATCGGAAGATGTTCGAAAGAACATCCCGCATCCGCGCGGCGCGACGAGACCGAGAGACGCGCGCACGCGCGGCGAGCTCGCGGTCCCTGTCGCGGACTAGAAGCCGATCTGCACCTCGGCCATGAGCCCGCGCCCAGGCCCGTTCACGCTCGATCCGTGGTGGCGGTAGGCGGTGTCGAGGATGTTCTCGAAGGTCAGGCCGACGAGGATGTAGGGATCGAAGCGGTACCCGCCGCGGATGTCGAGCACGACGTAGCCAGGCGTGCCGCCGTCGGGGATCCGCGCGTCCTTGCCGTCCTGGGGCGCGAGCCGGGTCTGCGCCAGCGCCCACCGGACGACCCCGACCGCGTACGCGCCAAACCGCTTGCTGCGCCACCCCAGCTCGCCGATGCCGTTGAGCGGCGGGATCCTCGACAGCGGCACGCGAGCGGGCTCGAGCGGCCGCCCGGCGTTGGGGTTGGCGCCCTCGCCCCACGCGTACGAGATCGTCGCGCGCGCGCCGAGGTCCAGCGGCAGGTAGAGCCGCACGCCGCCCTCGGCGCCCATCACGACCGCGAGCTCGTCGTAGTTGATCAGCTGCCAGCGGTTGCGCGACGCGAGGCAGCCCAGGTCGCCCTCGGGGCACTCCTCGAGCTCGCGGGAGGTCCGCTGGATCAGGTCGCGGATGGTCGTGCGATAGACGTGGGCGTCGAGCTCGATCCACGGGTGACGGACGAGGCCGCCGAGCTCAAGGGACAGCGAGCGCTCGGGCTTCAGGTCCGCGTTCTCGTACTGAAACCCCGGGCCGATCTGCTGGCGCGAGGTCAGGTCGTCGAGGTTGGGCGCGCGGAACCCCTGGTCGACGTTGAACACGAAGGTGAGCCACTCGGTCGCGTCGCCGGCGATCCCGACGTTGCCGATGAGCGCCTCCCAGTGTCGATCGACCGGCTCCGACGCGGTCTCGGGCTCGCCGTCGGCCTGGGCCACGACGAGCGCGCCGCGGCCCCCGGCCTTGAGGCGGACGCGATCGACGAACTCGGTGTGCGCCTCGGCCCACACGCCCGAGGTCAGGTACTGGGCGCCGTCGAGGTACTGCCCGCGCGGCTGCGTCGACGTGATCCCCGTGCTCGTGTAGACGAGATCGAGGCTGCTCGAGATCCGATCGTAGTAGGCGTCGACGCCGTAGCGGACGCCGAAGGTGACCCAGGGCGCGAGCGCGAACTCCTTGGTGTCCAGCTTGAGCGCGATCCCGGCGCTGTTGACGTTGTCCTCGCCGTCGAGCTCGGTCGGCGAGCTCGAGCCGCGGTCCTCCTGGCGCAGCTCGTGCTGTCGTTGATACGACAGCGAAAGCCGCACGCGCTCCGCCGGCGACGGCCCGTGGCTGTGATCGTAGGCGCCGTACGCGAGCGTGCGGAACTGGTGCAGGTACGTGAGGCACTCATCCTGGGGCGCCGTCGGCGGCGGACACTTGTCCGTGCGCGGCGCGTCGAGCTGGCGATAGTCGTAGTAGCCGAGCGTGAAGCGGTGCTTGCGGCTCATCCGCCACACGAGCCGCGCGTCGTCGGTGACCTCGCGAAAGCCGGTGCCGAGCTGCGTCTTCTCGTCGTCTTCGAACACCGGGGGGACCGTCTGCGGCTCGCCGGTCCCGGGCGCGATGATCCGTCCGCCCGAGCGCAAGAGCCCGAGATCGCGGTAGCCGGCGCCGACCAGCAGCCCGAGCTTGCCGCCCAGGGACACCGAGGTCTGCGCGCGCCCGCCGGCCTGGCTGTCGGCGGTCGCGAAGCGCACGATCCCGCGGCCGTGGACCGCGACTTTCTTCTCGAGGTCCAGCGTCGGCTCGACGGGCGTCGCGAGCAGCACGCCGCCGAGCGCGTCGGCGCCCCACCGCGTCGAGCCGCTCCCGCGGATCACCTCGAGCTGCTGAATCGAGCGCGAGTCGATGGTGAAGAAGTACTGGTTGGGCCCCTGGCGGAACGTGCTGTTGTTCAGGCGCACGCCGTCGAAGAACATCACCGTCTGCTGCCCCGTGAGCCCGCGCAGGTACGGCGAGGCCTGGGAGTGCGCGGTCTGCTGAATGTAGACGCCGGGCTCGCCGCGCAGCGCGTCGGGGGTCGAGCGGGGCTGTCGCTCATCGAGCTCCGCCCGCGTCACGACGGAGCTCGCCCGGTCTGGCTCGCTCGGACGCGGGCGGCGCGGCTCGACGACGATCGTCCGCACCTCCACCCCGTCGTCATCGTCGTCGTCGTCCGCGTCGCGCTCGGTCTCCTCGCGCTCCGGCTTGCGCGCGGGCTCCTCGCGCGCGGGCTCCTCGCGCACAGGCTCTGGCCCCTCACGCTCGAGCTCCGACGGCTTCGACTCGACCGGCCCCTCCGGAGCGCGTCCGTCTCCGGACGCGCTCGCTGGGCCCATGAACAGCAGGTATGCAGACGCGCAGGCAATGGTTCCGAGCGTCGAAGCCACGTTCCTCCGCTCCGCAGAACCTCGATCGTCACCGAGGTTCAAAATTTCCCGCGTAGCAGACAACGGGCGTCAGCACCCTGTCAAGCCCCCACGCGCGTGGCGTCGCGCGGCGTCATCGAGTGAATCCACCTGCGCTGATCCAGGTGTATACCCGATCGCCAATTGCGCGGCCGCGGCGCGACCCGCTCGAGCGACGAACAATCCCCTTCACTTCGCGGGTCGGGCGTCGACCGCTCGGTGATTCCGCACCCGCGATCGAGGCGCGCGAACGTGCGAGGAGGAGCGCCCGAGGTGCAGCTTCGCACACCGGTTGAGTTGAACAACACGAGCGCGAAGACCACGCGCGACGCCGTGGTCGCGGGACGTGTGCACGGCGAGCGCCGCGGGCGGGCGAGACGCTGCGCCTGCTCCTTCAGACAGCAGCGAGCCGGCGCTCGGATGAGCGCGTCAGCCCGATCGCCGCGACGTACGCGGCGGCGCGTGAGCTCGCTAGCCAGCGCGACCGACCAGCGCCTGCTCGCCCCGCAGCCGTCGGGCCAGGCGCGCCGCCGCGATCAGCGTGATCACGAGCACCGCGATCGCGAGCACCAGCAGCAGCGCGATGACGCCGTCGCCGAGCGCGTCGCCGCCAGCCCGCAGGGTCAGCAGCGGGAAGTCGTAGAGGCCGTGCAGGAAGATCGGCAGCGGCAGCGCCAGGATCAGCGCGCGCCCTTCGAAGCGGCTGCGCGCGACCCCGTAGCCGAGCAGCGCGCCGAGGGCCGCGTGACACGGCACCGCCGTCAGCGCGCGCACGACCGCGAGCCCGATGCCGCCGGTCGCCACGTACAGCACGTTCTCGAGGGCGGCGAAGCCGAGCGAGGCCGTGGCGCCGTAGACCAGGCCGTCCATGGGCTCGTCGAACGCGCTGTGCCGGCGCACGTAGAGCGCGAGCACGAGGAACTTGCACAGCTCCTCCGGGATCGCGGCGAACACGAAGGCGTCCATGGCCCCGAGCACGAAGGGGTCCTGGCTCACGGTCGCGAACGCGGCCTGCAGCGCGAGCACGTACGCGGCCACCGGGATCACCGTGAGCACGCCGAGCCCGAAGGTCGCTAGCACGACGCGGCCGGGCTCGGGGTAGCGATCGCTGAAGTAGAACACCAGCAGCAGCACGAGCGCGGGGAGGACCGCGGTCAGCAGCAGCACGAGCAGGTTGGACATCGCGTGGCTCCTCCGCGTCAGTCGCCGAACAGCGAGAGCTGCGCGTCGGCCTCGGGCTCAGGTTCGGCTTCGCTCGCGCTGGGCTTCGCGGCTGCCTCGGGCATCTCGGGCTTCTCGGGCTTCTCGGGCTTCTCGGCTGCCTCGGGCTTCTCGGCCTTCGCGGCGCCGGCGGGCTTCGCCGCGCGCTCGGGCTTGGCGACGCGCTCGGGCTCGCCGGCGCGCGTGGGCTCGGCGCTCGTTGGCTTCGCCGCGCGCGCGGACCTCCCACCTGGCGCGGGCTTCGCCGACGCGGCCTTGACCCCGCGGCGCGGGCCCTGCTTCGCGGGCGCGCTCGGCCGCGCGTCGTCGTTGTCTTTGTCCTCGTCCTCATCGAAGACGAAGTCGGCGAGCGGGCTGGCGAACGGGCCCGAGCCGCCGAGGCGCGCCGGCGGGTCCTCGTCCTCGTCCTCGGCGGTGTCGGTGTCGAAGCCGGGATCGAGGGAGAACTTGCTGCCTGGCCCAAAGCCCAGGCCGAGCGGGCGCGGCTTGAACTTCGGGCGCTCCTTCGCGAACGGCTCGATCAGCTTCGTGGTCCACGCGCGCTCGAGCTCGACCAGCGACCGCGCCGGTCGCCACCCGCGGGCGCGCTGGACCATGGGCGGCACCCGATCGTCAAACGCCCCGCGCGCGACCAGGTCCTCGAGCCACTCCGAGGGCACCGCGCCGAAGCCGAACGCGGCGCCGACCATCGAGCCCACCATCGCGCCGGTCGTGTCGGCGTCGCCGCCGAGGTTGACCGTGTCGAGGATGCCGTCGAACAGGCTGCGCGCCGTGAGCGTCATGTACAGCGACGCGATGACCGAGGCGACGGAGTAGCCCGACGTCGCGAACACGCGCCGGTCGGCGGTCTCGTTGGCGATCTTGGCGATGCCCGCGAGCGCCTGGCGACGCTTGCGATCGAACAGGCTGAGCGCGCGCCGCAGCGAGCTCGAGAACGTGCGGTCTGGGCTCGCGCCGCGCACGAGGCCGCGGTCGGACGCGCGCTCGTGCACGCGCGTCTCGATGTCGATGACGAACTCGAGCAGGTCCGTCAGCTCGAGGCCGTCGAAGCCGCCCTCCTGCAGGCCGTGGGCCGTGACGAACGCGACCGCGGCGGCGCTGCCGACCCCGCAGGTGCTGTGCTGCTTGACCAGCGAGATGTCGATCACGCGCGCGCTCAGGGTCGCCAGGTCGTCGCGCCAGTACCAGGCCGCCGGCGCGATCAGCATGGCGTTGCCGTTGCCCGCGGACGGCTGGGACGCGCCGTACACACCGGCGCCCTCCTCGAGCTTGAGCACCGTGGTCCGGAAGTTGCGACCGGTCCCGCGGTGGTGCCCGAACATGTCGCGATCCTTGGGACCGTCGGTGTACAGCTCCACGAGCCCGCGCGCGAAGCCGACCGCGGGCGCGTCGGGGTCCTCGAGGATCGCGTCGCACAGCGCGATCGCCTGCTGCCCGTCGTCGGAGTGGAGCCCGCGCGGCCTGGGGCTCCAGCCCATGTTCTCCTCCATCATGGCGAGCACGCCGTAGCGCCGCTGGATCTTGCCCGGAGACCAGCCCTCGATGGGGCACCCCAGCGCGTCGCCGATCAGCAGGCCGTAGAGCGAGCCGCGGATCCGATCCGTGAGCACGCTCGCGCTCGGACCGGTGTGGGTGCCGTCTGTCTGTGTCGTGGTCGTCACGAGCGCGTCGCCTTCTGCCCGGCGCCGCCGGGAATCGCTGGCAGAGTACGTAAACCCGCGCCCGCTGACGAGCCCCGCCGCGCGGGCGCGCGCGAAAACAGCGAGCGCGCGGTCGAGCGCCCGCAGCGCGAGCGCGGCGCTGATTTATAGTCGGCGGTGATGGGCACCGACGCACACAACGACAGCTACGCGGCGCTGTTCGCCGCGCTCCCGACGGCCGTGTTCATCATCAAGGAGGGGCGCCTCGAGCGAGTGAACGCGGCCTTCGCCGAGCTGCTGGGCAAGGCGCCGGACGAGCTCCACGGCACCCCGATCACCGAGCTCATCGCGCCCGAACACAGAGAGCTCGTCGTCGAGCGCTACCGCAGTCGACTCGCCGGCGAGGACGTCCCCGCGAACTACGAGTTCAACCTCCTGCGGCGCGACGGCTCGCGCCTGCCCGTGACGATGGAGGCGCGCGTCGCCGAGCTCGGCGGCGAGCGCGTGACGATCGGGACCATCACCGACATCCGCGAGCAGCGACGCGCCAAGCAGCTGCTCGCCGCCGTCGCCCGCGGCGCGCCCATCGTGATCTCCGCCTACGACCGCGACGGGGTCTTCGAGCTCCAGACCGGCCGCGGCCTCGAGAAGCTCGGCCTCGCGGAGGACCAGCTCGTCGGCCAGAGCGTGTTTGATGCCTTCGCCGGGGCCGACGCCGCGCTCACGCAGATCCGCGCCGCGCTCGCGGGCGAGACCACCTACAACACCCAGGACCTCGGCGAGAGCATCTGGGACAACTGGTTCATCCCGCTGCGCGACCTCGCGGGCGAGGTCAGCGGCGCGCTCTCGATCTCGACCGACGTCACCGACCGCGAGCGGACGCGCGCCGAGCTGCAGCGGCGCATCGAGATCATCGAGGCGCAGACGCGGGCGATCCGCTCCATGGCCGCGCCGATCATCCAGGTGTGGGCGGACGTGCTCGTGCTGCCGATCGTCGGCGAGCTCGACCGCGAGCGCGCGGCCGAGATGACCGAGCGCCTGCTCTCCGAGCTCGCGGCCCGCCAGGCGCGGCACGTGATCCTCGACCTCACCGGCGTCGAGGCGATCGACTCCGACACCGCGGGCCTGCTCCTGCGCGTGCTGGCGGCCGCGCAGCTGCTCGGCGTGAACGGGCAGCTCTCCGGCATCCGCCCCGACGTCGCCCAGGCGCTGGTCTCGGCCGGCATCGACCTCTCGCGCGTGTCGACGGCGGCCACGCTCCACGACGGCCTGCGCCGCTGCATGGCCGCGAGCTAGCCCCCGCGACGAGCGCGTCGAACACGTCGACACGATCGCGCGCCCGAGCGGGCGTCGGACCGCTGCACAAGCGACCTCCCCCCTGCGGGCGAGCGCGCGCGAGCGCGAGCGCGTCCCTTCGAAGGTCCATCACGGCGCCGCAGCGTCAGCGCGCAGACGAAGAGAAGCTCTTTTTGAAAAAATTCGACGGGGGCGCGTAGGGATTCGCTCCCGCCTGACACGGGGAGGATAGAGGCCGCAGGCGGCCTCGCGGACCTCACCCTCACCCTCGTGACAGGCAACGGAGCGAACTACGATGACGAACTTCATGGAATTTTATCAGAACGGCGGGATCTTCATGCACACCGTGACGCTGACCCTCGTCGGCGCGCTGGTGAGCCTCGCGATCCACATCACCACGCGCGCGCGCTCGCCTCGCCACCTCGACCTCGCCGCCGGGCTCGTGCGCGCCGGGGCGCTGTTCGGCGCGCTCGGGACGGTCATGGGCCTCATCGAGACCGGCATGGCGCTCTCGACCATCGGTGACCTGGCTGTTTGGCCACGCGCGCTCGCGCGCGCGCTGCCGATCGCGCTCTACCCGACCGCTTGGGCGCTGCTGTGCGCCTCGCCGGTCGTCGCGGCGCTCTGCGTGCTGCGCTTCCGGCACGCGCGCGTACGCGAGTCGCTCGCGCCCCGCGACGGCCACGCGCGCCTCGCCGGGAACCTCCACGCGACGGCGCCGTGAGACCGGGGCGTGTTCGAGGCCTTCGAATCGTCGCACCACTTCATGACCGGCTTCGCCGCGTGGACCGGTCTCCTGCTCGCGGCGCTCGCGACCGCGGTCCCGGTGCTGCAAGCGCTGGCGGCCGCGGCCGCGTATCTCAGCCGCGCGCTCCGGCGCGCGCTCGCGGTCACGCGCCGCCCCGCCGCTCGCGTCGCGCTCTCGCGGCACCCGCTGCGGCCCGACCTCCCGCGCGGGCTCGTGACGCTCGCCGCCCACACGCGCGTGCTGCTCGCGGCGCTCGAGCCCGCGCTGGCGGGCGCGCACCTCTGGCGCGACGGCGTCGCGCCGCGCTGGCTCGGCGACCCCGCGGACCGCGAGTACGCCCCGACCATCGGCGTGACGGGCGAGGTCTGGGCCTGGCTGCAGAGCGCCGAGTCGCTGGGGGACGACTGCGCCAGCGAGCCGACGCTCGAGCCCGCGATCGCCCGCGTCCGCGCGGCGCTGTTCTCCGGCGTCCCGCTCACGCGGCGACTCGAGGCGGTGGCCGAGGCGCTCGTCTCCTTCGACCTCGGCCTGCGCGAGCGCGCCCCGCTGCGCTACCGCGGCGCCGCCCTGGCCGAGCCCCCGCGCCTGCGTCATGTCCACGAGCCTGACGGCGAGGTTCGCGGCGAGCTTCGCGGCGAGCTCGGCGAGCACCTCGAGGACGACGACGCCGAGGATCCACGCGCGCTGCGAGAGCGCCGCTTCAACACCGTGCTCGCGCGGCACGACGCCTCGCTGCGCGCGGTCGCCCGCCGCTACGCCCGCGGCAGCGCCTGCGACGACCTCCACCAGGAGATCCGGCTCGGCGTGTGGAGGGCGCTGCCGGCGTTTCGCGGCGAGGCCTCGCTCAAGACCTACGCCCTGCGGATCGCGCGCTACTGCGGCGCGCGCTTCGTCCGTCGGCAGCCGCGCCACGAGCCCGAGCTCGAGCTCGTCGACGCCGGCCCGAGCGCCGAGGAGACCCTCGACGCGCGCCGCCGCGAGGCCGCGCTGACGCGCGCGTTCGCGGCGCTCCCGGAGACCCAGCGCGAGGCCCTGCGCCTCAAGCTCGCCGGCTGCTCGTACCGCGAGATCGCGACGCGCCTGAACATCAGCGAGACCAACGTCTCCGTCCGGATCACGCGGGCGCGCAAGTCGCTGCGTCCGCGCCCGGCCTGACCGATCTGTGGCACAGTGAACGCGATGGACGACGTGAACGCGACGGACGACGCGCGCGAGCTCGCCGATCTGCGCAGCCGACTCGACGCGCTCGAGTCGACGCTGTCAGGAGCGCCGCTCGTCACTCTTCACGTCGTCGCGACCCCCGCGGGTCCGCTGCGCGTCGCGTTGACCGAGCGCCTCCGTCAGCGCAGCAAGAAAGCCCGCGCGTGGAAGTGCCGCGCGATGCTGCAGACGCTGAAGAACGCGCGCTACGGGTTCCTCCCGGACCGTCCGCGCGCCCGCGGCGGGCTCGACGGCATCTTCCTCGTCGATCGCCGCTTCCGCCCGGTCAACGCGATGATGCGCAAGCTCTTCGACGGCTTCCTCGACAAGCCGGGCTCGCCGGCGTCCGCCATCGCCGACGCGCTCGGCGTGCCGCTCGCGACGCTGCTGCCGGTGCGCCTCGTCTCGCACCACATGCGCCTGCTCGGCCTGCTCACGCCCGATCTCGACGGCGACGGCCGCGTGCTGGTGCTGGTCGACCTCGACGCGAGCGAGTGACGAGGTCGGTCGACCACGTCCTCCTACGCGGTCCTCCGCGACGCGGTCCGCGACGTCATCGCCCGAGGACGTCGCGCCGCCGTGATAGCTTCCCGGTCGGAGGAACGACGCATGCGCCCATCTCGACCTTACTCCCCACGCTGGCTGCTCTCCGCGTGCGTGGCCATGACCGCCTGCTCCGGTGACGACGGCGCCAGCGGGAGCGACTCCGCGTCCACGACCAGCGACGACGCGACGGCCGGCTCGGCGAGCAGCGCGACCGACACGACCGCGGGCGCGACCGCGGGCGCGACCTCGTCTCCGACGAGCGCGACGTCATCCCCGACCTCGTCTCCGACCTCCTCTCCGACCTCCTCTCCGACCGACGCGACGTCGTCGCCGACCGACGCGACATCTTCGCCGACGACGACCGACGCCGCGACCGACGCCACGACCGACGCCACGACGACCTTGACGACCGACGGCGCGACCTCGGACACGGGCGAGTGCGTGGGCGCCACGGCCTCGCTCACGCGCCCCGCCGACCCCATCGTGCTCCGCGGCGCCGACCTGAGCGACGCCGACTGGGGCGGGCTCGCGCCGCAGCCCGGGGACATCGTCGCGTTCCGCTACGAGGGCGGCTGGCAGCAGATCCCGGTGCAGATCGACGAGCGAGACACGGTCTCGTTCTCCGACGTCTACAACGTCCAGAACAACTTCGACTGGGCGCGCGAGGACTACACCGACGCGGGCACCTTCACCGGGCCCGACGCCGACCCGACCTTCGACGACAACGACGAGCTCGTGCTGATGGCCCGCGACGCCGGCGACGAGGCCTGCGCCGCCGCGCCTGCGCCCGACGGCGTGACGCCGGGCAGCGGCGTCGAGCTGCGCGTCACCGACCCCCTGGATCAGGGCGAGGGCTTCGTCTACCTGTTCGTACAGGAAGGTGGGCTCGACCCCGCGGCCGGCGCCGCCTACGTCACCTACAGCTTCAACCTGCTCTCGGGCGCCTACAAGGCGACCTACGACACGCTCGACGGGCCCAACCCCGAGAACACGACGATCGAGACCGACGCCTACACGCGCCGCTTCGCCGACCGCTGGATCACCGACGCGCTGCACATCACCGCCGGCGACGCGAGCGGGGTCGACATCCTCGATCGCCACAAGGCGCAATTCCCCGGCACCTGCGTGCGCAGCGAGGACACCTTCTCCAACGCCGAGGGCGCGTTCGTGGTCAACCGCGTCGGCCCGATCCGCGCGCTGCGATCCTACGTCGGCGCCAACAGCGGGCCGCTGACCCAGCGCACGCACCTGTTCTACGACCGCCGCGAGGACGTGATCACCGACCTGCGCGTGCACGGGATCCCCGGCATCATGGACTTCTACGACTACGGCCCCATGGCCGCGGGCATGACCTACACGAGCGAGCTCGAGGGCGGCGGCGAGACGATCGACGGGGCCCCCGACACGCCCGCCGCCGGCCTGCCGACGTGGGAGCTCGTCTCGGGCGACCAGGGCTCGCTGACCCACGTGAGCTGGGTCGAGGCGTCGTTTAACGTGGCGGGGCTCGGCCACTGGTACCTCGACGACACGACGCCCAACGGGGTCGCGCAGTGCACGGGCGACACCTGGGCGTACGGACAGCACGGCCTGCTGATCTCCGGCAACATCCCCAACACCGACCCGCTCATGCAGGCGGCCCAGACCTTCGCCGGCCACCGCGTGCTCTACTACGACGCGCCGGGGCTCGACGACGCGGGCGCGAGCCAGCGCCACGACTGGGTGCACACGCCGCCGACGGTCGAGGCCGTCGCCTGGCCGTAGCGCGGCGGGCACAACCCGCCTCGCGCGACATGTCCCATAAGACCTGTCTCAATCGGCGTCGCCGGGCGCCGTGACCGGCAGCCCGAGCGAGCGCAGCGCGCGACGCAGCGGGCCGATCGCGCCGCGGTCGTAGCGGATCCCGACGACGCCGCGGGCGCGCGCCGGCGCCAGCGCGCTGTCCTTGTCGTCGACGTAGGCGATCGCCGGCGGCGGGCAGCCGAGCACCTCCAGGAGGATCTCGACGAAGCGCGGGTCGGGCTTGGTCACGCCGTGCTCGTAGGACCACACCTCGTGGCGAAACAGGTGGCGAAACGGGTGACGGGCGTCGAGGTGCTCGACGCGGCTGCGGATGTTGCCGGAGAACGCGACCAGCGGGACCTCGGCGTCGTGGAGCTCGCGCAGCAGCGAGAAGATCTCGGGATCCGGCGCATAGCTGGCATACCAGGCGTCGCGCAGCGCGTCGCAGGTCAGGCCGGCGGGCAGACGCGGCGCGGCCCAGCGCCAGAACGCATCCTCGTCCATCGTCCCCGCGCGCAAGGCCTTGGCCTCGGGAGCGCGGAGCAGCGCGATCGCGGCGCGGTGCTCGGGCGCGAGACGCCCGGAGTCAGGGAGCGCGCGCGTCCCGTCCGCGAACAGCACGCCGCCGAGATCAAAGGCGCAGAAACGGATCGTCGAGTTCACGCGCTGTAGCCTACACAACGCCGGGGACGATCGCTGATCGCGACGACAGCGCGAGCGGCGCCCGCCGGCGACGATTTTTTCGTTGCACGCACAAGGAACACGGAGTGGCATACTGGGTGGGCTGTGACAGTGGGCAAGCTGGACAGGCGGGAGGATCCCGCGCAGGCGCCACCGCCTGTCGACTCGATCACCCCCTCCGCCGCGGACTCGGCCGTGCTCCCGCGCGAGCCCGAGGAGCTCAAGCGCATCGGCCGGTACCAGATCTTGAAGCAGGTCGGCACCGGCGGGATGGGCGTCGTGTACGCCGCGTTTGACCCGCGACGCGGCGAGACCATCGCGCTCAAGACCCTGCACCACCTCGACCCGAGCGCGCTCTACCGGTTAAAAAACGAGTTCCGCAGCGCGGCCAACCTCGACCACCCGAACCTCGTCACGCTCCACGAGCTGGCCGAGCACCACGGGCGCTGGCTGATGACGATGGAGTTCGTCGAGGGCGTGCGCTTCAGCCGATACGTGCGCAGGCCGGTCGGCGACGCGCTCGCGCAGGCCATCGGCGCGCGCGACGAGCTCCAGCCCCTGAGCGAGGTCGGAGTCGGCGAGGTCGGTGACGACCCGGGCGAAGACGACAGCGACGACAGCGACGACAGCGACGAGGGCGACGACGCGGTCGCCGACGTCGACGAGAACGCGATCACGCGGCGCATGCTCCGGAGCTCGCTCGACGCGGACGAGCCCGACGCGCCGGGGCCCAGGGTGCTCGACGTCCCGCGCCTGCGCGCGAGCCTGCGTCAGCTCGTCGACGGCGTGTGCGCGCTGCACGAGGCCGGCATCCTCCACCGCGACATCAAGAGCTCGAACGTGCTCGTGACGCGCGCGGGTCACGTGGTGCTGCTCGACTTCGGGTTGGCGAGCGACACGCTGCACCGCCTCATCGACGTCACGCTCGAGGACGGCATCCTCGGCACGCCCGGCTTCATGGCGCCCGAGCAGGCCGCCGGCGCGCCGGCGACCGAGGCCTGCGACTGGTACTCGGTCGGCGTCATGCTCTACGAGGCGCTGACCGGCGAGCTGCCGTTCACCGGCACCGCGCTCAAGATCCTCACGACGAAGCAGATGGAGGATCCGCAGCCGCCCCAGCAGCTGGCCCCGGACGCGCCCGCGGACCTGTGCGCGCTGTGCATGGAGCTGCTGCGCCGCGACCCGCACCGGCGCCCCCAGGGCGAGGAGCTGCGCGCGCGCGCGCGCGGGTCCTCGGCCGCCGTCCCGACGCCGCGGCCGCGCGCGATCTCGGTCTCCGAGTCGCACGCGCTGCGCGTGCCCTTCGTCGGGCGCGAGCCCCAGCTCACCGCGCTGCGCTGCGCCTTCGAAGACGTGGACGCGCGCGGCGTGCCGATCATCGTCGAGGTCCGCGGGCGCTCGGGCATCGGCAAGACCGCGCTGATCGAGCACTACCTCGCGGAGCTGCGCCAGACGACCCGCGCGGTCATCCTCAGCGGCCGCTGCTACGAGCGCGAGTCGGTGCCCTACAAGGCCTTCGACGCGGTCGTCGACGCGCTGACGCGCTACCTCCGGCGGCTGCCGCGGGTCGACGCCGCCGGCCTGATGCCGCGCGACATCCACGAGCTCGCGCGCGTGTTCCCGGTGCTCGAGCGCGTGCCGGCCGTCGCCGAGGTCCCGCGGCGCGCGTTCGCGGTGCCCGATCGCCAGGAGGTCCAGCGCCGGGCGTTCCGCGGGCTCAAGGAGCTGCTCGGGCGCATCTCCGATCGCTGCCCGCTGGTCCTGCACATCGGCGATCTGCAGTGGGGCGACGAGGACAGCGCGCGCCTGCTGACCGAGCTGCTCTCGCCGCCCGACCCGCCGGCGATGCTGCTGCTGACCACCTACCGCGACCAGCCGAGCGCGGACGCCTCGCTCGTGATGCTGCGGACGCTCGCGGAGCTGCGCGACCAGTGTCAGCCGGGCGCGCGGCCGGAGCGACGCGCCGTCGAGCTGGGCCCGCTCGCGCTCGAGGACGCCGAGCGCCTGGCGAGCTCGCGGCTCGAGCAGCTGCGCCCGACCTCGATCACGGACGAGGAGGCGCTGCGCGAGCAGGCCCGCGTGATCGCGCGCGAGTCCGAGGGCTCGCCGCTGTTCGTCGAGGAGCTCGTGCGCCACGCGACGCGCGGGCGCGCCGCGCTGGTCCGACCGCCGCAGGACTCACCCGAGCTGTCCCTCGAGCAAGTCGTCCGCGAGCGCCTCGCCCAGCTCGAGCCCGCCGCGCGCCGCCTGCTGCACGTGCTCGCGGTCGCCAGCCGCCCGCTCCCGGGGCCGGTCGCGCTCGTCGCCGCGGAGCTCGGGCCCTCGCAGCGCGGCGTGGTCGACAGCCTGCGCGCGCGTCACCTCGCGCGCGTCCACGGCGCGCGACCGGAGATCTCGCTCGAGTGCTACCACGACCGCATCCGCGAGACCGTGCTCGCGCAGCTCGACGCCGACACGCTGCGCGACTGCCACCGCGCGCTCGCCCACGCGCTCGAGCGCGCGCCGCAGCCAGACCTCGGCACGATCGCGCAGCACCTCTACGGCGCCGGCGAGATCCAGCGCGCCGCCCGTCACGCGCTCGCGGCCGCCGAGCGAGCCGTCGCCGCGGTCGCGTTCAACCGCGCCGCGCAGCTCTACGAGCTCGCCGCGCGCTGGGACCCGCGCGACCCCGACCACGCGCGCGCGCTGCGGGTCAAGCAGGCCCACGCGCTCGCGCACGCCGGGCGCTGCGCCGACGCGGCGCCGCTGTTCGAAGAGATGGCCCTCGAGGCACCTGCGGACGAGGCCGTCGAGCTGCGGCGCGCCGCCGCCGAGCAGTTCCTCGTCAGCGGGCACATCGACGACGGCGTCCGCATCCTCCGCCCGCTGCTCGCCGAGGTCGGGCTCGAGTACCCGAAGACCCCCGACCACGCCAACGCGGCGATCATCCGCGCGACCACCCAGCTGAGCCTGCGCGGCATCAAGTACCGCGCGCGCGAGCGCGACGACTGCCGCGTCGAGGATCTCCAGCGCGTCGACGTGTGCTGGTCGGCGGGCAAGGGCCTCGGCTTCGTCGACCCGATCCGCGGCTACAGCTTCTACCTGCGCAGCCTGCTGCTCGCGCTGCAGCTCGGCACCCCGGGCCGGATCGCGCGCAGCCTGGCGAGCGTCGGCATGGTCATGATGAGCCGCGGCACCGAGCACTCGATCGCGCGCGGCACCAGCTTCATCGGCGAGGCCGAGCGCATCGCCCAGCGGCGCGACGACCCCTACCTGCTCGGCTTCACCGACGTCATCGCCGGGACCGCGAGCCTCACGCTCGGGCGCTGGCGCGACGCGCTCGAGCGCATCGACAAGGGCGTGCAGCGGCTGCAGGACCGCTGCGTCGGCGTCAGCTGGGAGCGCGGCGTGGCCCAGATGGCGAGCCTGCGCGCGCTCCTGATGATGGGCGAGCTCGACGCGCTCGCCGCCCGCGCGAGCGCCTGGGAGCGCCAGTCCGATCGGACAGGTGACGTCAACGGCGCCGTGTGGGCCGGGCTGTTCCGCGCGCTCCCGCTGCTCGCCCGCGACCGCCCCGCCGAGCTGCGCCAGGGCGTGCGCGCGGCGCTGGCTCGCTGGTCCCGCGACGGCTTCCACTTCCAGCACCTGCTCGCGCTCGTCATGCTCGCCTACTGCGACATCTACGAGGGGCAGCCGCGCGCCGCCCACGAGCGCTTCGAGACCTCGTGGGGCGAGGTCGAGGACTCGCGCATCCTGAGCTGGCAGTTCCTGCGGATCTTCGGCCTGCAGGCGCGCGCGTCGGCGGCGATCGCCGCCGCGCGCTCGACCGCCTCATCGCGCCAGGTCGAGCGCCTGCTCGCCAGCGCGCTGCGCTACGCCCACGACCTCGAGCTCGGCGGCGCCCAGCGACACGATCAGACCGCGGCGGTCAGCTTGATCCGCGCCGGCGTGGCCTCGTGTCGCCGACAGCACGCCGCCGCGCTCTCGCACCTCGACGCCGCCGCGCAGGACTTCGACGCCGCCGACATGCGGCTGCACGCCGCCTGCGCCCGCCGTCGACGCGGACAGCTGATCGGCGGCGAGCCCGGGCAGCAGCTCGTCGACGCCGCCGACATGTTCATGGCGCGGCTCGGCGTCCGAAGACCGGAGCGCTGGGCCAACATCTACGCGCCCGGCTTCGCGTTCCTGACGACCCCGCGCGTCCGCGTCTAGGCCGAAGAGGGGCCGCCGGAGGACGGCGAGCGCCACGACGCCCGTCTCATCCCTCCGCGAGTTCGGTCGCGCCGCGCTGCGCCGCGATTGTATGGTCGGCTGATCGCTCACGGAGCGCCGCGTCGGAGCCCGCGCTCGAGCAGCGAGAGCGCCGCGTCGACCACCGCCAGCGCGTCCTCGCGCCCCAGCGACTGGGCCGCCGGGTCGAGCGGATCCGTCACGCCGGCCCGGGCCAAAAACGCGCGCATCAGCCCCTCGCTCAGGAGCCCGTGGACGAGCGGGACCACGAGCTCGAGCGACAGGTCCCCGCGCACCGAGCCTTCCTCCTGCCCGCGCGCCAGCTGCTCGCGCAAGAACGCCTGCGCCGCCGCCTCGCTCGACGCGCGCAGGCGCGAGATCTCGGGGTCCAGGCTCGGCTCGACCGAGCGCAGGGCGACCCGCGCCCAGCGGGGGCTCGCGGCGATGAACAGCAGGCCCTGGGCGTACAGCCAGCGCAGGCGCGCGTACAGATCCGCGCCGGTCGGCGGCGGCGTGGCCGAGACCGCCTCGAGCTTCTTCCGCCCTGCCTCTTCGACCAGCCACGTAAACAGCTCGCGCTTGCCGTCGAAGTACTGATAGAGGCTGCCCTTGGCGATCCCGAGGCGCGAGACGACCCGGCTGATCGAGGCCTGATCGTAGGGTCGCTCGGCGAACTCCTCGAGCGCGACCTCGATGATCCGCTGCCGCTTGTCCGCCGGGAGATTGAAGAACGTCGCGCGAGGCACACTTCGGTCCTTGACGATGTGACTGGGCAGTCATAGCATATGACTACCCAGTCACATCGGAGAATTGAGACATGACGCGCCTTGAGGTGTTCCGTGAATTTCGCGCCGCTATGGCCGATCCCGAGCGTCTTGGTGATGTCCCGGCGCTCAAGAGCGAGCTCGGCGGCACGCGCGCGTATCCCGAGATCGAGGCCCAGCTCGACGGCGTCCGCGGCTTCCACCCCACGCTCGATCTCGAGGCGCTCGCGCGCCTGCCCGCCGGGACATTCGGTCACGAGTACGTCCGCTTCCTGCGGGTCAACGAGCTCAAGCCCATCGTCCTCACCGGCGCGCTCGATCCGGAGCTCGTGGCGCGCAACGCCTTCGTCGTCCGCTACGGGATCATCCACGACATGGTGCACGTGCTCACCGGCTTCGACACCAGCTGGCCGGGCGAGGTCGGCGTGTGGGCCTTCGTCGGCGCCCAGCGCTGGAGCCGGACGTTCCGCGTCGCCGGGGTGGCCGCGCTCCTCGTCGCGCTGTTCTTCAGCCCGCTGCGGCTCGGCCGCGCGTGGGCCAGCTTCCGCCGCGGTCGCGCCATGGCGAGGCGCGCCCCGCTGCTGATCACGCTGCGCCTCGAGGACATGCTCGAGCGCGACCTCGAGGAGGTCCGCGCCGAGCTCGGCCTCGCCGGCGCGGGCCCGGGGTACTTGCCGAGCGCGTAACGGCTGAGCCGCGCGCGCTCCACCGCGCGCGGCCATCATCCGCTACCCTGCGGCTCGGTGCCCGCGTTTCACTGTGACCTCGCGCTGGCGCGTCGACTCGAGCGCGCCAACGCCCTCGACGGGGAGGACGCCGCGCGCGCGGAGGCCACCCTGTTCCCGGGCCGCGTCGACGTCGCGATCGAGCGCGTCGCCGGCGGCTCGCTGATCTTCTGCGGGGTCGACTCCTTCCTCAGCCACGCGCTCGGCCTCGGCCTCGACGGGCGCCGCGTCTCCGACGAGGCGCTCGATCAGCTCGAGCGGTTCTACTTCTCGCGCGGCTCGCGAGCCGAGCTCGACCTGTGCCCGCTCGCCGACGCGTCGCTCGCCGGGCGCCTCGTCGATCGCGGCTTTCGCCCCGATCACTTCGAAGCCGTGCTCGTCCGCCCGCTGCGGCCCGGCGAACCCGCGCGCGCGCCCGAACCGCCCGCTGGCGTCACGCTGCGCGAGGCCGGCCCCGAGCACACCGAGGCCTACGCCCACGGGCTCGCGGCCGCCTTCGCGACTGCGGACGAGCGCGAGCTCTACGAGCTCATCGCCGACGTCGGCCGCAGCTCCTTTCATCGCCGGGCTGGCCCGAGGATGATGGCCTGGGCGAGCGGTGACTCGGCGCCCGTCGCCGCCGCCGCGCTCAACCTCCACGAGGGCGTCGCCTGCCTCAGCGGCGCCTGGACGCGGGCGGACCACCGCCGTCGCGGCATCCAGCGCGCGCTCATCGAGGCGCGCCTCGTCCTGGCCGCGCGCGCCGGCTGCACGCTCGCGCAGGTCGTCAGCGACCCGGGCTCCGCGACCCAGCGCAACGCCGAGCGCTGCGGCTTCATCCCCGCGTACACGCGGCTCGTGCTCAGCAAGCCGGCGCCGTAGCGGCAAGCGGACGCCTTGGCTGTCCCTCTCGCCATCTCGACAGCGAGACCCGTATACAGCTCGGCACGAGCGCGCTTCACGCCCTCGCCCGCGGCGAGGCGGCGGCGCGAGGCGGCGGCGCGAGGCGACGCGCGGACGCTCGCGCGGGCTGCTCGGAGCGCGCGCACGCGCGGCCCGCGAGCGCGCGCGCGGGGATCTGCCCGTGCGCAAAAATGTCGCTAGAGACATGTATAAGCAGTCGCCCGCGCGCACGCGCGCACGCGCCGCCGCCAAACACTGTCCCATAAGACATAAATAAAGAGACATGTTTATTCAAACATAATCAAACAACCACGCTCACGCGGCGCGCGAGCGCGGCGACTATGGCGCGCGCGCGGGCTCCCGTACCGTGGTCAGGTGATCGCCTCGACCCTGCTACAGACCGTCCTGCTCACCGCGAGCCCCCACGCCGGCTTCGCGCTCCCGCCGCTCGAGCTGCGCTTCATGCAGCCCGGGGACGAGGAGGGCGAGGAAGGCGGCGAGGAAGGCGGCGAGGAAGGCGGCGAGGAAGGCGGCGAGGAGGGCGACGACCCGCTCGCCGGGGACGAGGAGGTGGCGGAGGGCCCGGTCGAGGGCGACGGCGACGGCGATGCCAGCGCCCCGCCCGCGGATCCCTCCGCGGCCCCCGAGGACTCCGGCGGCAAGCGCAAGAACAAGGAGTGGAACCTGCAGATCCAGGCCGGCGGCGAGTTCTTCGTCTCCGGTCAGTTCCTCGCTAAGGGCGCGAGCTTCCGCTTCGGCGCGTGGAAGCAGCTGTGGATCCGCGGCTTCATGGTCGGCGGCGGCCCCTTCCTCCACTACAGCATCCTGGTCGACCCGGCCGCCAGCGACACCGTGGGCCTGCTCACCTTCAACGGCGACTTCATCATCGGCGGCGGCAAGTACCAGAAGTTCGCGGTGTTCTTCCACGCGACCGCGGGCCTCGGGATCGGGCACGTGAGCGACAACGGGGGCGACACGATCATCGTGCCAATCGGGCGCCCCCTCGCGGGCGTGGGCGGCTACGGGCACATCACCGAGCGCATCAGCATCGGCGGCCTGGTTGACTTCGGCTACTACGTCGTCGCGGTCGGCGTGGACGCGATGATCACGCTCGGCTTCCACTTCGGCAAGTAGCGGCCGCCCTCGGCGCGTCGCGCCGCACGCCCTCGCTACGCGGGACCCGCGAGGTCACGGGACGTCACGACGCGCGAACGCTTGCGCCGCGCGTCGCCGGCCCTCTATGCTCCGCGCGCCTCCGCGCCCTCGCGCACGAGGGTCGAGGCCGGGAGAACACGATGGAACTCGGCACCGCTCTCTGTCCGTCCGCGACCCGCGTCCTCATGCTCGGCTCCGGCGAGCTCGGCCGCGAGGTCACGCTCGAGGCCATGCGCCTCGGCGTCGAGGTCATCGCCTGCGACCGCTACGCGAACGCGCCCGCGATGCAGCTCGCGCACCGCAGCCACGTGCTCGACATGCAGGACCCCGCGGCCGTGCGCGCGCTCGTCGAGCGCGAGCAGCCCCACTACATCGTCCCCGAGATCGAGGCGATCGCCACCGACACGCTGCTCGAGCTCGAGCGCGAGGGCTGGACCGTGATCCCGACCGCGCGCGCGACCCGGCTGACCATGGACCGCGAGGGCATCCGCCGGCTCGCCGCCGAGGAGCTCGGGCTGCCCACGAGCCCCTATCGCTTCGCCTCCTCGCTCGACGAGCTCAAGGCGGCCGTCTCGGCGCTCGGGCTGCCCTGCGTCGTCAAGCCCGTCATGTCGTCGTCGGGCAAGGGCCAGAGCACCCTGCGCGCGCCCGAGGACATCGAGCGCGCCTGGACCTACGCGCTCGAGGGATCGCGCGGTCGCTCGGCGCGGATCATCGTCGAGGGCTTCGTGTCCTTCGACACCGAGATCACGCTGCTGACGGTGCGCACCAAGGGCGAGGGCACGCTGTTCTGCCCGCCCGTCGGGCACCGGCAGGAGCGCGGCGACTACATGGAGTCCTGGCAGCCCGAGGCGCTCTCGCCCGCCACGCTCGCGCGCGCCCAGGAGATCGCCGAGCAGGTCACGACCGCGCTCGGCGGCCGCGGGCTGTTCGGCGTCGAGCTGTTCATCACCGGCGACGCGGCGGACGGCGTGGTCTTCAGCGAGGTCAGCCCGCGCCCGCACGACACCGGCATGGTGACCATGGCGACGCAGGACATGAGCGAGTTCGAGCTCCACGTGCGCGCGATCCTCGGCCTGCCGATCGGCGAGATCCGCCAGCGCGCGCCCGGGGCGTCCTCGGTGATCCTGGCCGAAGGACCCGGTCAGAACCCGCGCTTCTCCGGCGTCGACGAGGCGCTGGCGACCGACCCCCGCGTGCACCTGCGCCTGTTCGGCAAGCCGAGCACGCGCGCGCACCGGCGCATGGGCGTGACCATCAGCCACGCCGACGACGTCGCCGAGGCGCGCGCGCTCGCCAACGCCGCCGCCGCCCGCGTGCGCGTCCACGTCGATCCCGCGTAGCCGCTGATCTCGCGTCCTGTCCGCTCGGACATGGCGTGCTGCGCTCTACAGCTTGTTCGGGATGTACTCGCGCGCGAACGCGGCGAACATCGCGATGAAGGTCGGCCACTCGTGGTCGCCCGGCAGCGTGTGCCGTCGCTCCTCCGGCAGCGCCTCGGCCAGCAGCCCGATCGTCCGCTTGAACGGGTCCGCCATGCCCCAGTACAGATCGAGCGGCGGGCGCGGCTCATCCTTCGCGTACCCGCGCAGCCAGAACCACGTGCGCTCGATCTGCTCGATCGGTGGTTCGGGCGTCCACTCGGCGAGGCCGCCGGCCTCGAAGATCTCGTCGATGATCACGTCGGGCCCGAGGAACGGCGCGAACGCGACCAGGCGATCGACGTGGTCGGGGTACACGCGCGCGTAGTCAAACGCGACCAGGCCGCCGGCGGACAGCGCGAGCCACACGCGGCGCGTGCGATCGCCCTGGGCGACGACATCGCCGCGCAGGTCCGCGACGACGTCGCCGAGGATGTAGGAGGGCGCGAGCCGGTACGCCACGAGGATGTCCCAGTCGCAGCCCGCGTCGCGCAGCGTCTGGATCACGCCGTGCTCCTCGAGGTCCGCCGGCGTGTCCGTCGCGCCAGGTAGCACGATCAGCAGCTCGTCGGTGCGCTCCCCCGACGGGCTCGGGTAGTTCGCCACGGACGGCTCGACGACGTTCGAGAGCGGCCGGCAGCCGAGCGCGGGCGCGCTCGCCAGGGCCATGCACAGCTGTCGACGGCTCACGCGACTCGACACCAGCGCGAGCATGCCACACGCCGCGACAGAGTCGATCGTGTGCCGCAGATTGTCACGACGGCTCGCATTGACACACTCGCCGCGCGCGCCCCCGAGCGCGCGCCCGAGTAACGCCGGCGATTCGTCCCCGCGCGCGCGGCTCGGCGTCTGGCACAGCCCATGCAGTGTCATCAACACGACCGGCGCGACCCAACGCGCCCTCACCACAACCTCGCGGCCCAGCGATCACAAGCAGCGCCAGCCCGCTCGCGCGGCGCCGGGCCGCCGACAACAACCCCGCCGCGCCCTCACCCCCACAAAAGGACTCCCATGAACACCATCATGAAATGGACCATCATCTTCTTCATCATCGCGCTCATCGCCGCCGTGCTCGGCTTCACCGGCATCGCCGGCGCCGGCATCAGCATCGCGCAGACCCTGTTCTTCGTCTTCCTCGTCGTCGCCGTCATCACGGGGATCCTCGGCGCGCTCCGCGGCTGAGCGAGACGCCGCGCCGACGCGCGCGCGAGTCGAGCACGTCCCCGCGATGTCGGGTCGACGTCCCTCGCCGCGCGAGCCCGACGCACGACGCGACGCGTACGCGCCGCGTCGTGCATCGGGCGGCGCGGCCGCGCTCCAACACGATCACGAGCATCACCATGCACATTCGAATTCCCATCATCCGACCCATCCTCGCGCTCACGCTCCTCGGGCTCGCCGCCCCGGCCTGCGACGACGTCGAGCTGCCGACCGCGAAGGCGGCCAGCGCCGACGCCCCGCGGCCGGCCAGCGCCGACGCCGACGACGCCGACGACGACGCGAGGCGCCCGGCGCCGCCGCCCACGACCGTGGACGCGGCGCTCGAGGGCTACTCCAGCTGTCACGCGCGATGCCACGAGGAGGAGCGGGGCACCGACCTCTCGACCTGCACGCTCAACTGCGGCGTCGCGGCCGAGGCCGCCTACCACACCATCGAGCCCACGCCCGACAAGGCCGCCTACGACGCGGCGCTCGGCGAGCTGAAGGCGTGCGTCAGCAGCTGCGACGCGGACACCTCGCGCGACACCAACATGTACACCTGCTACCTGAACTGCAAGACATCTGCGCAGGTCGACTTCTCGAGCTGACCATCTCCGCGCCGACACGCCGCGCGCGCGAGACCTGGCGCGGCTCCGACCCCACCACCTGACGTGAGCGCGCGAGCTCGCCGCGCGCGCGCCTACACCCTCTGTGAGACACCAAGATGTACAAGACCACGATCACGATCCTCTCCGCCCTGCTCCTCTCGACCAGCGCCTGCGCCGCCAAGGACACCAAGGCGACCGCGACCCCCGGTGAGGCGAACGCCGCCGCGGAGGGCGACGCCGCGGCCGCGAGCGCCTACAGCGACGAGGACGAGGCCTCCGCCTACGCCGCGGACGAAGACGGCGCCGCCGTCGCTGCGGTCGAGGGCGAGGGCGCCGAGGCGGAGGCCAGCGCCGCGAGCGACGAGGACGACGCGGGAGCCCAGTGAGCGAGCGCGACGCCCCAGCGCGCGCGCGGCGAGCGAGTGCGCGGCGCTGCTGCGCCGTCGCGCTGCTGTGCTGCTGCCGGCCAGACGCGAGCCCCCGCGCGCCCGTCGACGACGTCGAGATCGACCTCGACGCGGCGGGCATGGGGGCGACGATCGTCGCCCCCGCGCGGGCGTCGGTCGCGGCCGAGGCGGACGGGGTGCGGATCACCGGCGGCAGCGACTTCGACATGGTCGTGCGCCGCGGCGCGCTCGACATCTGGGCGCTGCGCTGCGAGCTCGCGAGCGCCCGCGCGCCCGCGCTGACCCGCTTCGTCGAGGCCCGGCCCGACCGCCTGATCTACGCGGTCGAGGGGCCCGCGGGCCGCGGCCCGAGCTTTCACTTCGTCGCCCGCGGCGACGCGGCCGGGATCCCCTACTACTGCCGCTCTGCGGGCGACGGCGTGCCGACGCGACGCCGGCTCGACCCCATGCTCCAGGCCTGCGCCGCGCTCTCGTTTCGACGCGGCGACGTGGCCGAGCACCAGCGCGCCACGCTCGCGCAGGATCGGCGCGTGGCAAAACGCGACGGTGACGATTAACATGTCTTTAAAGACATATTAAAATAGACTCCGAGCCTCTCTCGCATTGCATGAGGTGGCTCGATGAAACGCGACAACACGCGCAGATCAACTGTCCTTGTCCTCGGCCTCACGATGGGCCTGACCACGCTCCCGCTCGCCTGCGGTGACAGCGAAGGCGCCAGCACCGGGGACTCCGCGACCGACACCGAGACGTCGGACACGAACCCGACGACCGAGGACCCGACCTCGGCGGGCCCCGGGACGGACGGCGCGACGGACACGCAGCCGTCGGGCGGCGACAGCATGACCGGCACGACCATGGGCGACGGCGACGGTGACGGCGACGGCGACGGTGACGGCGACGGCGACGGCGACGGCGACGGCGACGGCGACGGTGACGGCGACGGCGACGGTGACGGCGACGGCGACGGCGACGGCGACGGCGACAGCGGCTTCGCCGACGACTTCGCCGGCGACGGGCCGCTGATCGGCTACATCACGAACAACCCGGACGCGCTGCCCGACGTCGCGCGGGTCGGCGGCCGCTACCGCGCGAACCTGACCGACAACACGAACAACGTCACGCTGCACTTCAACCAGGATCAGGGGCGGCTGGACGCGCGCCCCGTGACCTTCCCCTTCGACGTAGTCGCCCGCAACATCGGCATCGGCACCCAGGCGGACTCCCAGGCCGCGCCGCCGCCCACGGGCGACCCGTACATCTTCGCCGGGATCCAGGTGCACGTGCTCGACCTCGAGTCGCGCAACTCCTCGCACGTCGTCGTCGGGCACCGCGGCGGCGCGCACTTCACCGTGGAGGGCAAGAACACGGTCGACGGCAGCTCGAGCGTTAACGACGCCGGCTTCGGCGTCGCGCCCGACGGGCGCGCCGACATCCGCATCGTCGGCGACGTCGATCACGCGCTCACCGTCTACTGGCAGGTGCCCAACCCGGACCCGGGCAATCAAGCCGACGCGTGGACGCTGTACAACGGCGACGGCGCGCTGCCCGGGCCGGCGCCCAGCTACGGCGCGGAGGTCTACGTCGGCCTGATCACGTACGCCTACGAGCTGCAGGGGGTGCCGTTCGTCGGCACCTGCGACGCGCTCGAGGGCGGCGCGCTGTGACATGACCTGTCTTAAAAATCTCATTGATCGCGGCGCCCGAGCGGCGCGCGGTCAGCCGCGGCGCCGGTCGAGCTGATCGCGCGCGCGCCCGAGCGGCGCGCGGTCAACCGCGTGTCTCTTGTGACATATCAAGGCGCGCGCTCACGCCGGCGTCTCGACGCGGCCGTCGGCGTGGATCGCGAAGCGGCCCTTCTCGCGCGCGTGCGCGGGGCCGTCGCTCTCCCACGGCCAGCCGCCGAACTGCGTGCGGTGGTAGTCGACCACCGCCTGCTGGATCTCGGCCCGCGTGTTCATCACGAACGGGCCGTGCTGCACCACCGGCTCGGCGATCGGGCGCCCTTGCAGCAGCAGCAGCTCGCCCCCGTGAGCGCCGCCCTCGAGCGCGACCTCGGACTCCGGCCGAAGCTGCGCCGCGGTCGCCTGCGCGAGCGACACGCCCGCGATCGTCGCGTCGCCGCTGATCCCGTAGAGCACCCGGTTCACGCTCGCCGGGCCGGCGGGCAGCGTGTAGCGGGCGCCGCGGCCGAGCTTGATCGTGGCGATCAACACGCCGGACTCCGGGCGCGACGCCCACGAGTTCGGCGGGGGGCTGGGCGCGCGCGCCCCCGCGAGCGCGCCGGCGTAGACCGTGAGCTCGGTCGCACGTCCACGCGCGTCCTCGACCCGCGCGCGCGGGATCGTGTGGGCCCACAGCATCGTGAAGTGGGGCGCGACCATCTTGTCGACGCGCGGGAGGTTGAGCCAGATCTGGAACAGCTCGGTCGGGTTGCCGCGGTCGCGGTGCACGAGCGGGAACATCTCGCTGTGGACCACGCCGCGCCCGGCCGTCATCCACTGGCAGTCGCCCTCGCCGAAGCGCGCCGTCGCGCCCATGCTGTCGCTGTGATCGATGTACCCGCGACGCGCGATGGTCACGGTCTCGAAGCCGCGGTGCGGGTGGCGGGGGAAGCCGGGGATGACGTCGCCGTGGTACATGCGCCAGCCGTCCTTGCCGGCGAAGTCCATGCCGATCGTGCGGCCGGCGAGCGACGCGTCCGGGCCCATGCGGTCGTCGCCGCGCGGGTACGCGTCGTCGTGGTGAACGAGGAACAGGAACGGATCGAGCGTCGGCCACGGCGGGCGCCCGAGCGGCGTCACGGACAGGATCGCGGAATCAGTCACGGTCCAGCACTCCTCCTGGGGGTTCACTACCGTAGCAGACCCGCGCCCCTCCTCTGCCGCCGGAGGTCGACCGCGGACGCGTCGACCGCGGAGGTGAGCCGAGGAGGTCGATTGTGGACGCCGGCGCGCGCGGCGACGCGCCCGCCGGTCGCCGGGTGCCTGTCGCTACTGCGGGATGATGACGCCCGCGAGCGCGAAGCCGATCATGTCGGAGTAGGTGTACGCGCCGGTCAGGCCGCTGTAGGTCGTGAACTCGCCGGTCTCCGGGTTGATCTTGCTCAGCGTGGAGCCGTTGGCGACCGCCCAGACGAAGCCGTCGAAGCCGACGCTGATCCCGTACGAGCCCGCCGCCGCCCAGGTCTTCTCGACCTGCAGCGTCTCGCGGTTGACGCCGACCACGCCGTCGCCGTTGGACATCCAGAGGAGGCCGTCGGGGCCGACGTCCGCCATGCAGCCGGTCCAGCCGCCGACCGCCGCGGTCGTCCAGGTCTCGGTCTCGGGGTCGAAGCGGCCGGCCGTGTTGCTGCACAGCCACACGTAGCCGTCGGAGTCGACCGTCATGCCGTACCAGTGCGGGCCGTCCGGCGTGTCGAAGATCTTATAGGACATGTCCTCACGGACAACCTTGATCAGCTTGCCGCTGGTGCCCAGCTGCGAGCCCCAGAAGTTGCCGTCGCCGTCGACCGCCGCGCCGTAGATGCCGTAGAAGTCGGAGTTGAGGCCGTCGCCGCCGGTCGGCACCGCGATCTGCTCCTTGATCGAGCCGTCGTCGCCGTCGAGCACGATGATGTCGAGCGAGCCGCCCTGGTTGTTGCCCGAGGTCCACAGCTCCTCGTCCTCCCACGCGCAGGTCTGCGGGTTCTGCACGCCGAGGCCCCACGCGACGGGGCGCTGGCTCGCGTAGTTCATCGGCGTGTGCCAGGCGATGCACTCCTCGACGCCCCACGCGAGGAACTGGTTGTCGGTCGACGTCTGGATGCCGGGCATCCCGTTGGACTCCTGGCACAGGCTCTCGTCCGAGTAGATCTTCGTGACGCCGCCGTTGCGGTTGGCCACCGCGACATGTCCCGTGAGGCTCACGGACGTGCGCGAGGGGCTGCCGGCGCTGTCGGGGCGCACGATGTAGCGGCCGACCTCGGTGACCGTCTCGGTGTCGATCTTCGAGATCGTGCCCTGGACGCTGTTGGCCGCCCACAGGTACGAGGCCTCGGGCATGACCGGCGGCATGTTGTCGCAGTCCGGCGGCTCGACGCCGGTGGTGCCGTCCTCCGTGGTCGTCGCGCCGTCGGTCGTCGTGCTGGTCCCGTCGGGGCCGGTGCTCCCGGTCGCCGGACCGGTGGTCGTGCTGGTCTCGGGCCCCGCCGTGGTCGCGGCGGTCGTCGTGCCGGTCATCCCCTGCCCGCCGGTCCCCGCCGTCGTCCCGTTCGTGCCGCTGTTGTCGCCGGTGCCCGCGGTCGTCTCGGTCGCGTTGGCGCTCGTCGACGGGCTGCTGTCGCTCCCGCTGGCGCTGTTGGTGTCGCTGCCCGCGCCGCTGTCACCGCAAGAGACGGCCGCGCAGACGGCCAAGAGAACCCTGTAATTCGTTCGCTTCATGATCGCCCCCTCGCGGGTCGCCGCGGCCGCGCCGCGAAACAGAGAAAACCCGCACATCTCCGCGGTGAAAACACGCGTTCGAGATCGCGCATCCCCGTGGAATCACCCAAGCTACTCCATTCGACCACGGCCGGGGCGCCCCCGCGTGTGAGAAACAGCCTGTTATAACGCGTGAAACGCGCGTTGTTTGAACATGATCAGCCGGCCCGGAGCCGGAGAAGCCCGAGTATGGACCCGCGACTGAGCGCCCTTCGACTCCCCGCCCTCACCCTCCCCCTGCTCCTGTCGGCCGCCTGCCCGGCGCCCCCGCAGCACCTCGGAGACTTCACCACCGACTCCGACGCCGATGACTCGTCCGCCACGAGCGCGGCGACCGACGACTCGAGCGCCGACCCGAGCGCCGACCCGAGCGCCGGCGAGCAGCCCGGCGCGCTCGACGGCGTGGAGGTCTCGTTCGTGCAGATCGACGCGCGCTACCCCGGCGCGCCGACGATCGAGCTCACGCCCGCGCTGATCGGGCAGCCGCTCGAGCTGTCCGGCAGCCTCACGGACGCCGGGGACTTCATCCTGTTCGTCGTCCACGCCTACGACGACTACCGGGTGCAGTTCGGCCCGGTCACGCACGTCGTCGAGCCCCTGGCGGAGGCGCCGACCGAGAGCGCGCTGGCGTGGGTCCACGCGACCCTGATCTCGGTCGACGAGGACGGGGAGCAGCCGCCCGTGCTCGAGGTCGACGCCTTCCAGCTCGCGCCGCCCGAGCCGATCGCGGCCGCGCTGGCCGCCGCGTGCGACTGGCTCGACGCGCGCGTCGACCAGATCGACGCGAACCTGATCAAGCCGAGCGCGCGCTGGGATGAGCTGCTCGCCGCGCACGAGAACCTCGACGCCGACGCCGATCTCAACGCGCCCGCGTACACGCCGAGCCGGTACGCGCTGTTCTGGGACGAGGGCGCCGCGCGGGTGCAGCTGCACTGCGGGTCGCGGCCCATCGCCGCCGACCCGCTGCTGCGGTCGACGACGGAGTACGCCGTCGTCTACGACCTCGACGCCGACGCGATCGAGCGCGTGCTGGTCGACGAGCTGACGCTCGCGCTGTGAGCGTCAGCGCGTGACTCGGAGCGCGCCCGCGTCGGTCGACGCGGGCGCCGGGTCCAGCAGGTGCACGACGTAGTTGTCGGTCTCGCGCAGCACCGCCTCGGAGACGAGGCGCATGATGTGGAGGTACGTGAGGTCGACGGCGTCGACGCCGGCGTCGACGCGGCCGCGCGCCGCGTCGGGATCGGCGAGCGGGATCTCGAGCGCGAACTCGGGGCCGCGGTAGCGCGCCACGCCGTCGCGGCCGCGCTGGGCGGCCGCGTCGAGCTCGACGATGTAGCCGCGCCCCGAGAACCGACCGTACACGCGCAGCGTCGCGCCCTCGCGCTCGAGGAAGAACCCGTCGCGCTGCGCGAACAGCTCCCAGTCGCCGCGGCTGCCGAAGAAGCGCGGCTTCATGACGTAGGGGCCGCCGTCCTCGGGGCAGAACACGTCACAGTTGCCGCACTCGTTGCAGAAGTCGGCGAAGTTGCCGATCTGGTGCTTCTTCTCGAGGGTCAGCGGCGTCGACGCCTCGACCGTCCAGCGCCCGCCGGGGAGCCGGCGCAGGCGCTCGACGGCGACCTCGCCGCGCGGCAGCACGAAGCGGAAGTTCGCGTCGTTGGGGCACACCGGCAGGCACTTGTCACAGGTCAAGCAGTCGAACAGCACGAGCGCGCTGCCGACCTTGCGCGGCGGCTTGGCGTTGCGCGCCTGCCCGTAGCGCGGGTCGTCGGTCACGCGCGCGACGTAGGTCTCGGTGTTGAGGCGCTGGGCCTGCTCGACCCACGCGCGCCACTGCGCCTCGCTGAGCCGCGCGCGCGCGTCGTCGCCGGCCGTGAGCGACGCGAGCGCGGCCGCGCGGCGGTCGTCGTCGAGGCCCTCGACGCGCCCGAGCGCGGTCTCGTGGTGCCCGTAGGCGAGCAGCGCGAAGCCCTCGAGGTCACGCGCGCCCACGGCCTCCATGCGCGCGTCGAGCTCCTTGAAGTAGGTGTGCCCGCGACCGTAGCCGCCGGGCTTGAGGAAGTCGCTGCACACGGTGATCGGCGTGAGCCCGAGCGCCACCGCGTCGGCGAAGTTCTGGCGGTCGACGCCGGCCGAGTACGAGATCGGGTAGCGCGCGCCGAAGCGCGCGCGGAACCTGCCGACCAGGTTCATCGCGATCACGTGCAGCGGCGGGCCCGAGAGGTACATCTCGCGCTCGCCCTTCGGGAAGAAGTCGCGGTGGTTCTCGCAGATCAGCGTGTTCGAGAACTTGACGCCGAAGCCGAGCCCGCGCCGCTGCGCCCGCGCCCCCAGGCGCTCGACGAACGAGACCGCCTGATCCCACTTCGTGTCGCGCTCGAAGGCGGCGTCGGGGACGCGCACGTCGCGGTAGCCGAGGCGCTCGTTGAGCAGGGAGCGCACGCCCTCGGGGCCCAGGAGCGTCGGGTTGAGCTTGACGACGCAGTGCAGGCCGACGTGATCGAGGAGGTAGCAGATGATGCTCTCGATCTCGTCGGGCGGGCAGCCGTGGAAGGTGCTCAGCGTCAGCGTGTTGCTGATCCGGCGCTGGAAGTCGAGCTCGCGGAAGCGCGCGAGCTCGTCGGGGATCTGCGCGCGCAGCTGCTCGATGACCGGCGTCGCGTCCAGCATCCCGCGGATGAACTCCTGCACGCGGTCGCTCTGGATGCCCTTGAGGTCATATCCGACGCTCATGTCGTAGAGCACCCGGCCGAAGCCCGGCGCGACCTTCAGCGCGCCGGAGGCCGCGAGGATCTCGACGAGCATCGCGCCCTTGACGTACTCGACGAGCGACTCGCCGAGCCGCAGCTCCTGGGACCACTCGACGTTGTAGCCGACCGTCTGCATGTCGATGCACGGCCGCGGGATCGTCAGCGTGTCGTTGATCTGGACGGTCTTGAGCTCGATGATCCGGCTCCCGCTGAGCCACGCGAGCACCACGTTCTGGGCCATCTGGCTGTGCGGGCCGGCGGCGGGCCCCAGCGGCGTCGCGGCCTCGAGCCCGTGAAAGCGCACGCTGAGGTCGCGCCCGCCTGGGTCGAGCACGAACTTGCGCGACGGCAGATCGAAGATCGAGCCGCTCGCGGAGAGCTCGGCGAACATGCGCCGGATCAGCGCGGGAAAGGGGTACGGGCGCAGCTCGGCCATCGGGGACGCTCCATCGTCGCGGCGGGGGGTAGAGGCACGAAGTAGCGCAGACTACCGAATCGCGCGATCGCTCGACAATGAGATTGCGCGCTCGCGCCCACCCTCGTCGCACGGCCGCGAAACACAGTTCAACCGCGTCGTCACCGGTGATTTCGCGCGTCGCCGAGGCCCCCGCGAAGTACGATGCGCGCGATGAAGACGGTGATTCAGCGAGTGTCCCGCGCCGAGGTCCGCGTCGACGGAGCGCGCGTGGGCGCCGTGGGCCGCGGCGTGCTCGCGCTGACGGCGGTCGAGCGCGGCGACGCCCTCGCGGACGTGCAGGCGACGGCGCGCAAGCTCGCCGGGCTGCGGATCTTCCCCGGGCGCACGCCGATGGACGAGACGCTGCTCGACATCGGCGGCGGCGTGCTGCTGATCTCGCAATTCACGATCGCGGGCGACCTGCGCAAGGGTCGGCGCCCGAGCTTCAACGCGGCCGAGGATCCCGCGCGCGCCCGTGAGCTCTACGAGGCGCTGGCGACCGCGCTGCGCGGCGAAGGCCTGACTGTTGAGACAGGCGTCTTCGCCGCCCACATGCAGGTCGAGCTCGTCAACGACGGGCCGGTGACGCTGATCCTCGAGGTCCGCGGCGGCAAGGTCTGCTGAGCCGCGTCACAGCCCGCTGATCACCTCGCCGAGCATCTTCGTGAACGCGCCGTCGTAGCTCGCCAGGCAGATCGAGTCGAGCTGCGGGCCGCCGACGGCGTCGTGGAGCTCGCGGATGCGCACCGGCGGGAGCCCGCGACCGCCCAGGCCGTCGACGCAGCCCGGGCCGATGCCGAAGCTGATCTGCTGCGCGGGGTCCGGGTCGTCGAGGTACGCGATCTCGGACTGCCCGTCCGCGTAGCCCTCGGGCACGCCCGCGAGCGCGGTGAAGTGCACGCTGGCGCCGTACTGCTGCTTGTCGCCGATGATCGTCTGGAGCTGCTCGCTGTAGCGATCGAGGTGATGCAGCACCGAGAGGGCCGGTCCCGCGCCGACGTCGCCGAACAGGTCGCGGTTGACCGCGTAGCAGCTGGTGTAGGGGCCCGGCTCGTCGCCGTCGCACTGCACGCCGGCGTTCCAGCACACCGCGCTGGTCGCGGACGAGGCGCCCGGCTCCCAGGACCAGTTGGGATCAGGGTCGACGAAGATGCTGTCTTGGTTGGGGACGTACGAGCAGTCGACCTCGTCGGTGACGAGCACGACGAGCAGGTCCGCCTCGCGCCGCAGGAAGCCGTAGTTCTCCTCGTCGGGGGTCGTCGCGCGCTGCAGCGCCAGGTAGGCGGCCTCGAGCGGCGCCTCGAAGCCGCAGCCGTTGACGCCCTGCGGCAGGAGGCAGGTGAGCGCCTCGGCCACGGGGATGTCGACGTTGGCGACGCCGTCGTCCGACTCGATCCAGGCGCGCGGCGCCTCCCCGAGCTCCTCCTGGATCATCGTCGGCGTGACGCCGAGGGAGTCGTGCGCGCACAGGTCCGTGCACGCCGCCGACTCCTCGATCATCAGCGGCTCCCACGCGAAGTCCTCGATGTGCTCGCGGCAGCTGCGGATGTCGAAGCGCCCCGCGTTCGGGGGCCGCGGGAAGCTGCCCGGGTTGCAGCGCGGGTTGCCGACGTCGGTCGTCGTGACCGCGATCCGGTAGCGGAGCTCGGCGCCCTCGAGCGCGGCGATGATCGCCGGGGCGCTCGCGGCCAGCCGAGACTGCGCGGCGCCCATGGTGCCGCTGTTGTCGATCACGAACAGGATGTCGAGCGCGCTGCCGCTCGGCAGCGGCCCCGTGTCGGTCTCGGTGGTGACGTCGGCGTGGCTCGTCGAGCCGTCGCTGGGGTCCCCGGTGCCGCCCGTGGGCTCGCTGTCGCTGCTGGACGTCGGCCCCGCGCTCGTGGCCTCGCCGGTCGTCTCGGTCGCGCTCTCGGCCTCGGTGTCGCTCTCGCCCGGGGTCGAGGGCTTACACGCGACGCCGATCGCGATGAGCGGGATGAGCGGGATGAGCAGCAGCGCGAGCAGCGGTGAGTCCAGGCGAGTCATGGGATCACGGTACCCCATGCGCCGCGCCGCCGATCGCGGGGGCGCGCGCGCTCGTGGATTGCACCATCGGCCGCGGGGGCGGGCCGCGTGTGACCGCGCCCCGCCCCCGCGCTCGAGCTCGCGGCGCCCTTAGGATCCGAGGTCCTCGAGGAACCCGCGAGCGTAGCGCTTGTAGCTGGTCCGCGTGCCGCGGACGTGATCGACGACCACGTCGTTGCGGACCTGCACGGTGCGAATCTTGTCGCCCCGCATGCCCGTGCCGGCGAGTCGCCGGCGCGTGGCCTCGCGCTCGCGTCGGTCCTTCCGCTGCGCCCCTGCGGACAGCTTGGCGCGCAGCAGATCGAGCGCGGCCGCGCGGTTGAGCGCCTGGCTGCGACCGCCGTCGACGCGCACGGTGATCCCCGAGGGCGCGTGCGTGAGCGCGACCGCGGTCGACGTCTTGTTCCGGTGCTGCCCGCCCGCGCCGCTGCCCCGAACGAACTTCTCGCTCAGGTCGCGCGGATCGAGCACGAGCTCGCGCGCCTTCGGCTCGTCGAGGACGACGACCGTGACCGTGCTCGTGTGCACGCGGCCGCGCTTCTCGGTCGGCGGGACGCGCTGCCAGCGATGACCGCCGGACTCGTTGGCGAACAGCTCGCGCGCCCGTCGGCCGCGCGCCCGGAACGTCAGGATCCCGGGGCGCTGATCGAGCAGCTCGAGGCTAAAGACACTCCCGGGCCGCGAGCTTGCCGTAGATGGCGTACTGCTCGGCGACCAAGAGCTTCGCGTCCTCACCGCCCTCGGCGGCGCGGATCTCGACGATGATGGATGACTCCATGATGACGACTTCCTCTCCTGTGCGTCGGATATGCCCCTTAGGGCATGTCCTATGTTCTCTGGCGTGACGTTGACGACGACGACGCGCGCGCGTCCACGAGCGGCGGGGACCCCCGCGCTCGCCCGCGCGCGCGCGCACTCAACGGTGCCAGGCCGGCAGGCGACCGCTGCGAGCGGAGCTGTCCTTTTGGACCAGTCGCTGAAGCTGGGCGCGCGCCATGACGAGCGACAGTCTACACGCGGCGAGACGCGGCGCAAGCCCGAACGCGCGGCGCCCGAACGCGGGCCGTCGCCGGGGGCCCCTCGCCTCGCTACGCGAGCATGCCGGAGCGCCGCCGCAGCTCGATCGCCGGATCGCTGCACCAGTAGCGCATGAGGTCGGCGATCAGCTCCGAGTTGTTCACGATGTCCGCGCCCTCGAGGTACATCAGCGACTGATCCTCCTGGCGCATCACCGCGACGCAGCCGGGCAGATCCGACGCGAGGATCGCGGCCGCGCGCGTCGTCATCACGCGGTGCTCCTTGAGCCACGCGACGAAGTCGACCGCGGGTGACTTCGCGTAGGTGCTCGAGGCCTCCTCGAGCAGGCGCCGATCCTTGCGCGGCATGGCGCGGAAGATCCGGCGCTGCAGGACGTCGAGCTCGGCGCCGTCGGCCAGGTTGTCGCCGAAGCTGGGCGCGCCCGAGCGCGCCGCGGCGGCGAGGATCAGCTTGAGGTCGAGCGGCTTGAAGCGGTACAGCCCGATCAGCCCGCGCGCGACCGAGACCATCGCGCGCGCGATCGTGAACACCTGCTGCGACTCGCTGAGCTTGAGCACCGTCGCCGGGATCAGGATCGTCGGCAGGTAGCTGTAGTCGGCCGAGACCAGCGTGCCCGCGCCCCGGTAGATGAACAGGTCGTGGTCGGGCACGCCGAAGATCGCCGCGATGCGGTCGGTCAGGTTGCGGATCGGTTGGCCCGAGCGCGCCGAGATCTTCTCGCGCGCGGTGACGCCGAACTTCTGCAGGTCGACGGGGTAGAGCTTGCCGAGCGCCGGCGCCATGGTCCGCAGCAGCTCCTCCGCGCGCTCGGCCTGCGGCGCGCGGTCGACGAGCGACTGCAGCAGCGACGCCGTCAGCGTGCCCGGCTTCGCCGACGCGGGCGCGGGCGCGAGCTTGCCGAGCGAGCGCACGTCGGCGTCGCTCGCGTCGCCGAGCACCACCAGCGGCGCGAGCGAGAGCGCCGCCTCGCCGCCGCGCTTGGTCTCGACGAAGGACTGCACGAGCCCGCGCCACCCCTTCGTGCTCGTCGGCTCGAACTGCAGCAGCTTCTGGTAGGCGCGGATCGCCTCGCTGTGGCGCGACGCCGCGCGCAGCATCGTCGCGTACTCGAGCCGCACGAGCGGCTCCTTGGGCATCTCGTTGAGCGCCATCTCGAGGGTCGCGAGCGAGCGATCGGGGCGCTGGAGCTTCTCGTACTGGACGCGCGCGAGCTCGAGATAGGTCTCGGCGAGCGGCTTGCCGGAGGAGCCGCTGCGCAGGTGCTTCATCAGCGCGGACTCGTAGGGCTCCCAGCTGTCGCCCTCCTCGAGCCGGCGCTTGTACTCCCGCGCCGCGAGCCCGCCGGGCCCCTCGAGCTGGACCGCGCTGAGCAGCACCTCGAGCGCCTCGCCTCGGCGCCCGGCGTTCATCTGGATCTCCGCGAGGTGGATGATCGACTCGATGCGCTCCTCGAGCGTCGACGAGGCGCGCAGCAGCTGGCGCGCGCGCTCGGCCGCGCCCTGCAGGTCGCCCTTGCGCGTGTACACGTCGGTCAGCATGCGCAGCGTCGTGCGGTCGTCCTTGCGCAGCACGAGGACCGCCTCGAGGCACTGGATCGCGCGGTCGTACTGGTTGAGCTGATCGGCGTAGATGACCGACAGCGTCGAGTTCGCGTCGCACAGGATGTCGATGTCAGACGACTGCTCGATGACCTGCTCGAAGGTCTTGGCCGCGTCGCCCCACTGCTCGTTGCGGTGCAGCAGGTTGGCGAGCAGCATCCGCATCGACGCGCTGCCCGGGCGGTCGCGCAGCGTCCGGCGCAGGATCGCGATGCCGCCCGAGGTGTTGCCCAGCTCGTCCGCGTACAGCTCGGCGACCGCGAGCCACAGCCGCGCGATCCGTTCAGGCGCGCGCGCCGACTCGGCCGCGGCCGAGAGGCGCTCGACGAGGCGCTCGGCCTTGCCGACCGTGAGCAGGATCCGGTGCAGCTCCTCGGCGACCTCGGCGGAGTCCGGCCAGCGCTCGAGCGCGCGCTCGAGGTCCTGGATCGCGCCCTCGGAGTCGTCGAGGCGGTTGAGCCGCAGCTGCGCGGTCTCGTGCAGCAGCTTCGCGGCCGTCTCGCCGTCGCGCTCGGTCTCCGCGAGGCGGCTCTTGGCCACGACCATCGCGCGCGGGTCGTCGCACATCGCGGCCGCGCGGACCATGCCCTGCATCGCGCCGATCGAGTCGTTGTCGCGATCGAGCGCGGACTCGAAGGCCGCGAGCGCCTCCTTTGGGAGCTGCTGGCGCTCGAGCGTCTCGCCGAGGCGCACGAGGTAGGTCGCGCGCAGCGAGTCGTCCTCGGGGGCGCCGACCAGCTGCTGGTCGACCGCCGCGAGCATCTGATCGTCGCGCTGCGCGAGCGCCATCTGCTCGACCGCCAGCAGCGCGAGCGGATCGTCGGGGACGCGCTTGAGGATCTCGAGGTGCGCGCGGCGCAGCCCCTTCTTGTCGCCGAGCGGCTTGGTCTCGTAGAGCCGCGCGACCTCTCGCAGCGCCGCGACCTGAGCCGCCTTGTCGCCGACGACGACCGCCTCGCGCAGGTAGGTGTCGACGAGCGCGTTCCAGGCCCCCTTGCGCCGGTAGAGCTGCTCGAGCGAGAGCAGCGCCGCGAGGTGCCGCTCGTCGCGCTCGAGCACCGCCTCGTAGCAGGCGATCGCGCGGTCGTCCTGGCCGAGGTGCTCGCTCCAGACCTCGCCGGCGCGCAGCAGCGCCGAGCTCGCGACCAGCGGCTCCTTCGTCGCCTTGGCCTCGCGCATGAGGTCCTCGACGACGCCGCTCCACTTCTTCTCCTTCGCGCGCACGCGCGCGAGCCCGTCGACCGCGGGCCGGTACTCGAGATCGTTCGAGAGCGACTTCTGGTAGGCGTCGAGCGCGAGCTTGAGGTCGCTGAGGTGCTCCTCGTAGACGCGCCCGATCCGGTACGCCGTGAGCGCGCGCGCCGGCTTGTCGCGCAGGCCCTCGAGCTCGGTCTCGAGCGCGTCGACGAGCTCCTTCCAGTCGCCGCGCTGCCGGAGCTTGCGCTGCAGCGCGTGCAGCGAGGGGCCGTGGCGCGGGTCGATCTGGATCGCGCGCCGGTAGCAGCCGATCGCCTGCGAGTCGCGCCCGAGCTTCTCCTCGCACAGCGCGCCCATCGAGTGCAGCAGCGAGACGGCCGCGGGGCTCTCGGCGTCGAGCGCGAGCTCGCGCTCGTAGATCGCGAGCAGATCATCCCAGCGACCTGCCTTGTAGTACAGCTTGCCGCAGCTCGCGAGCGCGGGCTCGTACTTCGGGTTCAGCTCGAGCACCTTGCGGAACTGCGCCAGCGCGCCCTCGCGGTCGTCGAGCCGGTCGTCGAGCACCGCGCCGGCGCGGTGCAGCAGCGCGACGATGCGCGGCTTCTCGAAGGTGTTGCGCGCCTCGAGCTCGAGCGCCTCGACGAGGTCCTTGTAGCGGCCCGCGACCTCGGAGGCGCGCTGCAGCGCGTGCATCGCCCCGAGGTGGTTGGGGTCGAGCTTCAGGATCCGCCGGTAGGTGTGCCCCGACTGCACCGGCGAGCCGAGGTGCTGCTCGAAGATGTCGCCGATGCGGAACAGGTACGCGATCTTGCGGTCGGCGTCGTTGGTCTCGTCGATGCCGCGCTCGAGCAGCTCGATCAGCTCGCGGTGCTTGCCGCCCTCGCTGAACAGCCGCGCGAGCGCCTTGAACGACGTCTCGAAGCCCGCGTAGAGCGCGAGCGCGCGGGTGTGCAGCGTGATCGCGCGCTCCTTGTCGCCCTCGTGCTCCTCGACGAGCTCGGCGACCCGCGCGAGCGCGGCCGCCTCGCGCACGTTGTCGCTGACCGCCGCGGCCTCGCGCGTGTTCATCTCGACGAGCGCCTTCCAGTCCTTGCGCTTGCGGTACAGCGTCGTGAGGATCTTGAGCGTCGGCTGGAAGGTCGGCTCGAGCGCGAGCGCGGCCTCGTACTTGGCGATCGCGGCGTCCTCGTCGTTGATCCGCCCGCGGTAGAGCTCGCCGAGGGTGTACAGCGTCGAGATCCGCTCGCGCGGCGACTCGATCAGCGCGAGCAGCCGCTCGTACGCGCGCACCTGATCGTCGTAGCGCTCCGCGGCCTCGTAGAGCGCGATGAGCTCCTCGTGCACCAGGCGGTAGCGCTGCGACTCGCTGATCGAGCGCTCGAGCGCCGCGATCGCCTTGTCGCGGGTGCCGAGCCGCTCCGAGTAGATCCGCGCGACGCGGTAGTAGCTCATCGCGCGCAGGTCCGCGTCCTTGAGCTGCTCGGCCTCGCGCTCGAGCACGTTGATCAGGTCGCGCCAGCGACCTTGCTCATGGTGCAGGCGCTTGAGCGCCGAGAACGCGCCGGCGACGTTGGGGTCGAGGTGCAGCGCGGTCTCGTAGAGCTCGACCGCGCCGCGCACGTCGTCGTGCCGCAGCTCGAGCAGGTGCGCGCGCCGGACGATCAGCGCGGCCCGGTGGCGCGCGTCTGTCTCGACCGCGGTCGCCAGCTGCGTGTAGGTCTGGTCGAGCCCGGCCCAGCGCTCGGTGGTCTGATCGAATTGCTCGAGCGCCTTGAGCGTGGACGGGTTGCCGCCCTCGAGATCGCGCGCGTCGGCGTAGGCCGCCCGCGCCCGCTTCGGATCGTCGAGGTAGTCCTCGAGCACGCGGCCCTTGGCGAACATCAGCGCCGCCTTGCGCCGCGAGTCCGACTGCAGCCGGATCTCGGCGTCGAACAGCGGCAGCGCCTTCGCGTACTGACGCTGGGCGAGCAGCGTTCGCCGGGCGCCGCGCAGCGTCGGCAGGTGATCCGGCGCGAGCCCGTTCCCCTTCATGTAGGCGTCCACGGCGCGGGCGAGGTCGCCGATCGGGTGCTCGTAGAGGCGACCGCACTCGAAGTGCAGCCGCGCCGCGCGGAACAGATCGGGCTGCAGCTTCAGCTCGCGCTCGTAGCCGGCGATCAGCGCGTGCGCGTGACGAACGTAGGGGTCGCTCGCCGTCGACGCGGTCGAGCGCGCGGACTCGTCGGTCGCGGGCGGAGACTTCGCCGTGAGCGACGGCGGCGGCAGCGGTCCAGGGGCAGGCTGCGGCGCCGATCGACGCGCGGCCACGCTGGGCCCTGACGGCGGCGGTTTACGGGCGCTCGGCGTGCTGATCGGGCGCGACCGCGGTCGCGGCGCGCTCGGCTCGCGCGTCCGCGGCACGACCGGGTGCGAACCCGAGGCCAAGCTCGCGCTGACGGAGATCGACGGCGACGGCGGCGGTGGTCGACGCGCGCCGGAGCCCTCGGACGACAGCTCGCCCGAGATGCTCCCCGAGATGCTCAGCGAAGGACGTCGCCGGCGACCGCTCGCCGACGCGTCGCTGTCATCGCTCGACGGCGGCGGCGGCGGGGCCTTCGGCGTGGGCGCGGGGGGCACGGGCGCGGGGGGTGCCAGGGTGGGCGTCACCGGCGGCGCCGACGGTGGCGCTGACGGTGGCGCTGACGGTGGCGCTGACGGTGGCGCTGACGGTGGCGCTGACGGTGGCGCTGTAAGTACCGCTGTCGGTGCCGCTGTCGGTGGAGCCGGCGGCGTCGCGGGCAGCGTCACCGGCGGGACCGGCATCACGGGCGCGGGGGCGACCGACATCGCGGGCGGCGCGTCGTCGGTCGACGGCGCGGGCGCCGGCGACGGCTCGTCGCCGCCGATCGGGAGCTTGAGGCGCGAGCCCGAGGTCGACGCCTGCGCGGGGCCCTTGGCCTCGCTCGCGCCGCCGCGAACCGGCAGCCCGCCGAGCGCCGCGGCCTTCGAAGGCCCGCTGGGCTTGCGCGTCGGCAGCCCGCCCAGCTTGACGCCAGGCGGCATCTTCCGCACAGGCAGCGCGCCGGCGGAGGGCCCCGAGGGCTTCTTGCTGCCGCGCGTCGGCAGGCCGAGCGAGAGCTTCGGCGCCGCGCGGCCCGAGCCGCTCTTGCTGCGGGACTTAGCTCGCACTCGCGACTTCGCGACCTCGCTCTTGCTCGCGCTCGGCTTGCGCGGCGGCGGCGAGGGCTTGTCCGGCTCGCTCGCCGGGGACAACGCGTCCGCGAGCGCCCCGTCTACGAGCGCCTCGACGTCGAGGTCGAGCGGGATCGTCGGGTTCCGCGGAAACAGCTCCTCGTCGACGTCCGTGGCCGGGATGTTCTTCGATCCTGTCTGATTCGACATCTTCGTCGACGTCGCCGGGGGCGGTTGGCGTCCGCTCCCCCCCGAAGCACTGCCGCCGGGACCGCTGCTAGTTTTGTCATCCTTCGTCGCCACGCGCGTAGTTCCTTGTCGAGGCCAGGCGAGTATGCCTGAATCTCTGACCGGGCGTGGGGGCGCGAGCGCGCGCGCGGGCGCCTCTGGCCCCGCTTCGCCGTGCATGTACACGCACCGGGCGTCGCCGCCGGGGGCGCCCGCGCCCGTGTCGACGGCGCCCCCCGAACGCCGCTCGCAGGCCCCACGCGCGCGCGGGATCGCAACTCGCCCGCAACTTCGGTATGTTTTCGCCCATGCGTCACGGACTGGACGATCGGGGAGCGACACGGGGTCACGACGCGCTCACGGACGAGCTCGGGCTCCCCGAAGTGGATGAGCCCGAACGCGCGGACGCGTCCGCGCCCGCGCGCTCGCGCCAGACGCTGATCGCCCAGCGCTACGTGCTGACGCGCGAGCTCGGGCGCGGCGCGCTCGGCCCCGTGTTCCAGGCCGAGGACACCCTGCGCCGCCGCGACGTCGCGCTCAAGCAGATCGACGAGGCGGCGCTCGGGCGAGATGACCTTATCGACAGGATCCAGAGCCGCCTGTGGCGCAACTCGCAGCTCGCCGCGCGCCCGCGTGCGCCGGTCGCCCCGGGGCTGCTCGACGTGATCGATTTCGGCCGCGACTGCGGCTCGGCGTTCGTGGTCATGGAGCTGATCACCGGTCACGACCTCGCGCGCGCGCTCCGAGCTCGCGGCCCGCAGCCCTGGCCGCTCGTCCGCGTGATCCTGCGCGAGATCGCGACGCGCCTCGAGGAGGCCCACGCCCGCGACGGCGCCGCGGTCGTCCTGCGGCTCTCGCACTGCTTCGTCGCGCCGCCGCGACGTGAGGGTCCGCCGCTGGTCGTGCTGGCGAGCGCGCTCGACGAAATCGCCTGTCTCGAAGCGCAGGCTCCTGGGCCGCGCGCGGCCAGCGACGCGCTGCGCTACGCGTCGCCCGAGCTGATCATGGGCGAGCGCGTGGGCCCGCCCGGCGACCTCTACTCGCTCGGCGTGATCGCCCACGAGCTGCTCACGGGCCGCGCGCCGTTCGTCCACGACGACCCCGCGCGGCTGCGGGTCCTGCACTTGACCGCCGACCCGCCCCCGCTGCCGCGCGATCGCGTCCCGCCCGAGATCGCGATCGTGCTGCGACGACTGCTCGACAAGGACCCGGCGCGACGCTTCGCCAGCGTTCAGGAGCTGCGCGCGGCGATCACCGCTGCGGATCCCTCGCCGCTCGACGCGACGATCTTCGCCACCTTCGCCCACGACCTCCAGACGACGACGGTCGCCACGCCGCCGGCCGTCGATCTCGCGCCCTCGCCCCGCTTCCACGACCTGCCGAGCTTCGTTCCGCGCGCGAGCGCGGCGATGCGCATCGACCGCCCGCCGAACTTCGATCACGGCGCGATCCTCCCCCCGCTCGTACGCGGCCTGGGGGACGAATCCAGCCCGTTCCTCTCCCTCTCGCCCGAGGATGACGACGCGCCCGCCGTCGACGAGGCGAGCGACGCCGACGCGAGCCCAGCAGCCGGCGCGCCCGAGCCCGTGTCTGCGCTCCCTGCAGTCGTGCCTACGGCACCTCCCGTCGCTCCGACCGTCGCTCCGACCGTCGCTCCTCCGACCGTCGATCCCCCCGCCGTCGCTCCTCCGATCGTCGCGGCTCCGATCGTCGCGGCTCCGATCGTCGCTGCGCCGACCGGCGATCCTCCGACCGTCGCGCCGGCGGACATCGCTCGCTCGACCGTCGATCCCGGGACGCTCGCGCCGCCTGACCCCGGCGCGCCTGAGCATCCTTTTATAGGGGAGCCGGTTACAGGGGAGCCGACCGACGCGTCGAGCTCAACCTCACCCACGACCCTCGCTGCGACGTCCTCCTCGGCGTCCTCCTCGGCGTCCTCCTCGGCGTCCTCCGCCTCCGCGCTGCGTCCATCGTCCGTCGGCTCGCGGTCCTCCCTTGATGGGCTCTGGCGCGCGCTCGCGGAGGAGCCCGCGCCGGACGGTCGCTTCGCGGAGATCGACGAGGACGACGATGAGGATCGGACGGAGGAGGACGACGACTACGACGAGGACGCCGACTACGACGAGAACGCCGACGACTACGACTACGACTACGACTACGACTACGAGCCCGAGCCGCGCGCGGCGATCTCGAGCGCCGACGGCCTCGTCGTCTCCGGGGTCATCGAGGGCGAGTCCGCGCTCGAGCGCGCGTCCTTGAGCTCGACCGCGACCCACCTCCGCCAGCTCAGCGAGCACGAGGCCGCCGTGACGCTCGCGGATATGCGCCGCGCTACCCCGAGCGTCGTCGCGGCCTCCGCGATCGTCGAGCCGCGCGAGCTGCCCACGCCGGACTTTGACGAGAACCTCTACCCCACGCGCGCGAACCCGAACGCGACGGCCGCGGCCGAGGTCCCGCCGAATCGCCGCGCGGTGTGGATCGCCGCAGCGGTGTTCGGGCTGCTCGTGGTCGGCGTGCTCGCGGTCCGCGGGACCGGCGGTGACGCGCCGCAGCGGACCGAGAGCGCCGCGGCTGCGACCCGGCCCCCCACCCCCCGCGAGACCCCGAACAAGCTCGCGCCCGCGGTCGCCAGGCCTGCAGGGCCGAGCTCGCCCGCGACTCCGCCTCCGTCACCGAGCGAGCCGGCGGAGGACGCGAGCGACAGCTCGACCGCGAGCGAGCAGGCCGACACCGCTCCCCCCGCGCCGCTCGACTCGGCGCTCGAGCCCGCGCCCGCCCCCGCTGTCGAGCCTGACGCCCCCGAGGAGCCCGCCGACGCGCCCGCCAAGGCCGCGCCGGCCGTTGACGACGAGCCGCGCGCGCGCGGTTCGAAACGCCGCAAGCGCGACGCGGAGGCGCCGGTCGAGACGCCGCCCCCGCTCGACACCGCGCCGGCGACCCAGAAGCCGGCCCCCAAGGCCAAGACCTCGCCGAAGCTCGTCGCCATGAACCAGCTGGCCGAGGCCCGGAAGGCCTCGGTCGACGGACGCGTTCGCGAGGCCTATCGCCTCGCGCGCGAGTCCTACCGGACGCACGCGACCACGGAGGCGCTGCTGCTGGTCGGCGTCACCGCGTGCAAGCTCGGGAAGGCGCCGGAGGCTCGCAAGGTCTACGCCAAGCTCTCCGCCGATCAGCAAAAGCCCCTCCGCACGCTCTGCGGGCGCGTCGGCGTCGAGCTCGAGTCGCCGTGAGCTGCGTCCCGAGCTCGGCTCGCTCGGAGGCGACCTCGGGGGCGACGACGGCCGTTGCTCGGCCCAGGCGCCTCGCCTATGCTCGATTCGCTGGGGCTCCCCGACACGCCTATGGCTCGACGCGACAACGACAAGGACGATGAGGTCACCCTGCCCAAAGGCCTCGTGCTCGTCGCCGGCGGGCTGTTCGCCATCGGCGCGGGCTTCTTCGTCTTCAACTACGTGTTCGCGCTGCTCTTCATGCTGTTCAAGGCCACCGTCGCGCTCGGGATGATCGCCGGCGGCGGGTACCTCGGCTACAAGCTGCTCACCCGCGATCGAGCGCTCGGCGAGGGCGAGAGCTCGCGCCGCAAGGCGCTGCCGCCCGCCGACGACTTCGAGCGGAAGATGCGGGAGCTCGAGGCCATGGAGAAGGCGCTCGACGCGGAGATCTCGGGGCGCTGAGCCAAGCCCGCGCCGGGTGCCCACGTCGCGGCGACGCGCGCTCGCTCGAGCGCGCGAACATTTACATGTCCGATTAAACATGTTCATCGTTCCGTGATCGCGCGCGCGCGAGCGAGCCGCGCGGGCCCGCGCCGCGACGACGCGCGACACGAGTCGAGCTGCGCGCGCTGCTGCGCAGTCACGGACCGCGCGCGCGCGCGGACGCGGACGCGGCCGAGGCCGCGCGCCCGCGACGGGTGATAGTGCGCCCGATTGCTTGCATGTCCCGTGGTTCACGTCGCGCCTCACCGCGCGCGCGCGACATCGTCTCGCGCGCGGACGACCCCGCGAGAAATCGCGCCCAGATGGCCAAATTCGAGACCCTCGCGCGAGCGCGTGCGTCGGACGAGAGCGCACATCGACGCGCGCGTGCACGAATACATGTCCCTAAATTTATATCGTTATCGACCGGGCTCTGCGGTTGACACTGCCGCGATGACACTCGAAAAGTGGTTCCAGGTCTTGGGTAGAAGAGCTGGGGTTCGCGGGGACCCTGGTCAGCGAGGTGGCAAATGAGCGAAGAAGATCGCGCGAACGAGCAGGGCGAGGCAGCGGCTGACAATAGCGACATGGGTCAGACGGCGGAGAACGACGCGGTGACCGCCAACGACGCCGAGAGCGAGGCGCCGGAGGGTGACCAGCAGAGCGAGGGCGAGGCCGGCGGCGAGGATGCCGGCGACGCCGAGGGCGACGCGAACAACGGCGACGAGGCGGACGAGGCCGGAGACGGGGGCGACGACGCGGACGCCGTCGAGTCCGGCGGCGACGGCGAGGCTGCCGGGGGCGACGACGCGGACGCGGCTCCCGAAGACGGCGAGGCCGCCGAAGCGGATGACGGCGCCGAGAACGGCGACGCGCCTGCGGACGAGGGCGGCGGCGACGAAGCGGCGGCCGATGATGGTGACGAGGCTGCGGCGGACGACGGCGGCGGTGAAGCGGCGCCGGACGGTGGTGACGACGCGGCGGCGGACGGCGGCGGTGACGAAGCTGCGGCGGACGGCGGCGGTGACGAAGCCGCTGCGGACAGCGGTGACGAAGCTGCGGACGGTGGTGATGACGCCGCTGCGGACGGCGGTGACGAAGCTGCGGCGGACGGCGGCGGTGATGACGAAGCCGCTGCGGACGGCGGTGACGAAGCGGCGGCGGACGGTGGTGGTGATGACGCCGCGGCGGACGGCGGTGGTGATGAAGCCGCGGCGGACGGCGGTGACGAAGACCCCGGCGGACGGCGGTGGTGACGACGCCGCTGCGGATGGCGATGGCGACCCGGCGGATGGCGGTGGTGATGACGCTGCTGACGCGGGTGATGAGGCCGCGGCGGATGGCGGTGGTGATGACGCTGCTGACGCGGGTGATGAGGCCGCGGCGGATGGCGGTGGTGATGACGCTGCTGACGCGGGTGATGAGGCCGCTGCGGACGCGGGCGATGACGCTGCGGATGGCGGGGCGATGACGCCGCTGCGGACGCGGGCGATGACGCTGCGGATGGCGGTGGTGATGAGGCCGCTGCTGATGGCGACGGCGACGCTGCGGATGGCGGGGGCGATGACGCCGCGGCGGACGCGGGCGATGACGCTGCGGATGGCGGTGGTGATGAGGCCGCTGCGGACGCGGGCGATGACGCCGCTGCGGATGGCGGCGACGACGAAGCCGCCCCCGATGACGGGGGCGACGCTGCTGCGGAGCCAGGGGACGACGCTGCCTGCAGACGCGGGCGGCGACGACGAAGCCGCCCCGATGATGACGGGGGGACGACGCCGCCGCAGACGCGGGCGGCGACGACGAAGCCGCCCCCGATGACGGGGACGCTGCCGCAGATGACGGGGACGCTGCCGCAGACGCCGGGGGCGACGACGAAGCCGCCGCGGATGACGGGGGCGACGACGTTGCCTGCAGACGCGGGCGGCGACGACGAAGCCGCCCCCGATGACGGGGGGACGACGCTGCCGCAGACGCGGGCGGCGACGACGAAGCCGCCGCAAATGACGGGGACGCCGCCGCAGACGCCGGGGGCGACGAAGCCGCCGCGGATGACGGGGGCGACGAAGCCGCCGCGGATGACGGGGGCGACGACGACGCTGCCGTCGACGCCGGGGGCGACGACGAAGCCGCCGCGGATGACGGGGCGACGACGCTGCCGTCGACGCGGGTGGCGACGACGAAGCCGCCGCGGATGACGGGGGCGACGACGCTGCCGTCGACGCGGGGGGCGACGACGAAGCCGCCGCAGACGCAGGGGGACGACGACGAAGCCGCCGCGGATGACAGGGGCGACGACGCTGCCTGCAGACGCCGGGGGCGACGACGAAGCCGCCGCAGACGCCGGGGCGACGACGAAGACGACGAAGCCGCCGCAGACGCCAGGGGGCGACGACGAAGCCGCCGCAGACGCCGGGGCGACGACAAAGCCGCCGCAGACGCCTGGGGCGACGACGCTGCCGCCGCGGATGACGGGGGGGGTGACGACGAGGTCGCCGCCGACGACGGCGGCGGGGACGACGAGGCCGCGTCGGACGACGCGGGTGACGACGCGGGCGAGGACGCGCCGGCGGACGAGGCGGCGGACGAGCCCGCGGCCGCGCCGGAGCCCGACGCGCCCGTGGAGGACTACGTGCCCTCGCATCCCGACGGGCCGGTCGAGATTCCGGCCAACTCAACGCGCGAGACGCTGCTCAACGCGTACCGCCACATCCTGAACATGATCGGCACCGCGTCGAGCGACGCGGCCGCGGCCGACCAGGTCGCCACGCTGGCGAAGGCCGCGAGTCGCCTCGTCGCGAGCTCGTTCGCGTACCGCCTCGTGTTCGGGACCGAGCCGCCAGGGGACAGCGACGACGCGGACGACTGATCGCGGCCCGCTCCCTGAGACCCCGAGGCGCCGCTCCGAGCACGGGGCGGCGCCTCGCGTCTTTCCGGCGTACGCCGCGTCCCGAATGACATGTCTTATAAACCATGTGCGTTGAATCAAATCGACGGACTTCGCTCGCGCGCGAAGGCCGGCGCGCCCCGACGCGCCGACGCGCCCCTACCCGCCCCGACGCCTTGAAGACGGCACGTAACGCGGGCGGCGCGCGAGCGCCGGCGCGTTCGCGGGCTGGCGCGCGCCGCCTCCCACGCGGGCGCTCGCGCCTCGTAGCCGCGCGTCGCGCGCGCGCGCGCACGCGGCCGCCGGCCGCCGAGCCTGGGACCGCCGCGCGTGTATGCGCGAGTACGCGGGCGTGGGCAGCTGTGTCCGCGGCGCGCCCGCTTTGACGCGCGAACGCGTCGCGCGTGGGCCCGCCGCGCGTGGGCCTTTGCTACGCTGACCGAGCGCGTGGGTCGTTCGTTGCACATGCAGCCACACCTCGAGATCCCGGGTATCGAGCTCGATCGGTCCGTCGGCCAGGGCGCCGCGAGCCTCGTGTTCCGGGGCCGGTGCGCGCGCGCGGGCGCGGACAAGGTCGTCGCGGTCAAGCTGTTCACGCCGGCCCACCACGACTCGGCCGAGGCGCTGCGCCGACGTGTGATCCGCGAGGCCGCGCTGCTCGCCAGCCTCGACCACCCCGGGCTCGCCGAGATCTATGAGGTCGGCGAGCACGAGGGGCGCCCCTACATCGTGATGGAGTTCATCGAGGGCCGCTCGCTCGCGTCCACGCTGGCGACGCGCGACGGCCCGCTCCCGACCCCGCGCGTGCTCTCGGTCGCGCACGCCGTCGCCGAGGTGCTCGATCACGTCTGGCGCCGCGGGCTGGTCCACCGCGACCTGAAGCCGTCCAACATCCTGATCGACTCGAGCGGGACCGTGAAGGTGATCGACTTCGGCTTCGCGGAGCTCTGGTCGCGGGACCCGGGGGACTGGTCAGCGGACGCGGGCAATCAGCGACCTGTCGGCACGTTCACGTACAGCGCGCCCGAGCAGACCGGGATCCTGCGCCGACCGGTCGACGGCCGCGCCGATCTGTACGCGCTCGGGGCGGTGCTGTACGAGTGCGCGACGGGGCGGCCGCCCTTCGTCGCCGACGACGTCGGCAGCCTCTTGCACATGCACGCGGCCGTGCGCCCTCGTGACCCCCGCGAGCGCAACCCGGCCGTCTCGTCGGGGCTCGCGGCGATCATCGCCCGGCTCCTGCGCAAGGATCCTGAGGAGCGCTACCAGTCGGCCTCGGCGCTGCTCGCCGACCTCGCGCGCGTTGACGTCATCTCGGGCCAGCTCGACGCGCTGCCGAGCGGCGGCGCCGTCGACGACGCGTCGCCGGCCGAGCTCGTGGAGGAGCGCGTCGATCCGCCGCTCGGCGTGCTGTCAGCGCCCTCGGGCGACGGCATGAGCCCGCTGCTGAGGGCCCGGGAGCCGGAGCTGCGCGAGCTGCTCTCGCGCTGGCGGCGGACGATGGCGGGCCGTGGTTGCTTCGTGCTGATCGAGGGCTCCCCCGGCGCGGGCGGCCAGCCGCTGTGCGCGGGGCTGCGAGAGCGCGCGAGCGCGTCGGAGCGCGCGATCGTGCTGCGCGGGCGCTGCGACGAGGAGCTCCACCTCGCCTTCGGCCCCTTCGCGCAGGCGCTCGTCAATTTCATGAGCGACGCGGCGGGCGGGCGCGCGTCGATCCTCGCGCGCCGCGGCCTGATCCGCGCCGCAGCCGGGGAGCGCCGCGCCGCGCTGGCCCGCCTGACCCCGCGGCTCGCCGGGCTCCTGGGCGTGCCGGCGACGAGCGTCGCGGCCCGCGAAGGGCTCACGGCCGAGCAGGTCGCGGCGGTCGTGCGGGTGCTGTGCGAGCTGGCCAAGTCGGGGAGCCCGGTGCTGCTGGTGCTCGAGGACGGGCAGTGGATCGACGAGTCGAGCCGCGAGGTGCTGACGGCGCTGCGACGGCGCTTGGAGGGTCCCGGCGCGCCGGCTTTGATGGTCGTGTGCACCACCCGCGACCGCGAGCGCGGCGACGCGCGGACCGGCGACGCGCGGACCGACGACGCGCGGGCCGACGACGCGGCGGACGAGGACGGCGACGAGGTCGTGCGCCTGCGCCCGCTGCTGCGCTCGGCGGCGCGACGCGTGATCTCGGACTGCCTCGGCGGGCGCCCGGTCGACGCGGCGCTCGTGCGCGCCGTGCTGGCGCGCAGCGGCGAGCAGCCCGAGACCATCGTCGAGTGCGTGCGGACGATGCTCTCCGCCGGGATCCTGCGGCCGGCGTGGGGGGCGTGGGAGTTCGAGAGCGATCGCCTGCGCGAGCTCGGGCTGCCCGGCGACATGGCGTCGCTGGTGCTCCACCGGCTCGCCGACGTCGACGCCGGCGATCGCGACGTGCTGCGCTGGTCGGCGGTGCTCGGCGCCCGGTTCTCGCTCGCGCACCTGCCGTCGATCATCGAGCGCGACAGCGACGCGGTGGTGCGCGCGGTCGAGAACGGCACGCGCGCGGGCGTGATCGAGCGCGTGCACGGCGACGAGTACGGCTTCGTGCACCCGAGCATCCGCGCGGCGCTGCTCGGCGAGCTCTCGGGGACGCAGCGCCGCGCGTGCCACCTGCGGATCGCCGCGGCGCTCGACGCCATCCCGACGCTGACGGCCGCGCAGCTGTTCGGGCGCGCGCGCCACTACGCCGAGGCGCTCGACCACGAGACGGCGCGTCGCGTGTACGAGACCAACCGCAGCGCCGGCGCGCTCGCGCTGCGCACCCACGCCCCCGAGCACGCCTATCAATTCCTCGCCGCGGCGCTGCAGGCCCGCATGGTCGGCGGCCTCGGCGAGGACCTCGACCTCTACGAGACGCTCGGCGAGGTCTGCCTCCGGACGGCGCGCTACCGCCAGGCCGAGGCGCACCTGCGGCACCTGCTCGAGCGGCGCGACGAGCCGGCCGCGCGCGCGAGCGTGTGCGCGACGCTCGCGAGCGTGCACGCGGCCGCGCCCGATGTCTCGTCCGCGCGCGCCAGTATCAAGCGCGGGCTCGAGGAGCTCGACCCGCCCCAGGCGACGCCCGACGGTCCGGGGCTCACCGGCGCGGTCGCGCGGCTGCGACGGTCGGTCGTGCGCGCGGCCGCCTGCGCGCGCGCGCGCGACGGGGATCAGCGCCGCGCGCTCGCGGCCGACGTCGCGCTGCGGCGCTGGGCGGCGGGTTTCGAGCTGGCGGAGCCAACCACGAGCGCGCGCTCGAGCACGTCCGCGCGGCGTTCGGCTCGGCGCGGCGGCTGCCGCGGGGCCCGCGCACGCGCGCCTCGACATCACCGGCGCGCAGGTCTGGGCCGCGCACGGCTACTTCGGGCGCGCGGACGAGCTGTGCGCGCGCGCCGAGGCGGAGGCCGAGCGGCTCGACGACCCGGCGCTGCAGGGCGAGAGCCTGGTCGCGCGCGGCGTGCTGCTCGAGCACGCCGGCGACAGCGTGGGCGCCGCGAGCGTGCTCGACCGCGCGCTCGCGGACCACGGCGCGCGGCTCGACCCGTGGAACGCGACGCGCGCGCGGCTCGTGCTCGGTGGAGCCTCGTCCTTCGAGGACATGTCCGTGAAGCCATCTCGGTCCTCGAGCGCTCGAGCCGGCGCAGCGGCGCGGGCCTGCGCGCGCGCCCGAGGCCGCCGCCGCGCGCGGGCGCGGCGAGCGTGCTCAGGGCCTGCGAGGCGCTGCTCGGGCGCGGCGCGGAGAGCCGCCAGCGCTTCGAGCAGGCCCAGGAGCGGCTCGCCGACCACGACGTCGGGCGGCTGACGCGGGCGCTGCACTCGCTCGCGCGCAACCTGGTGTTCGTCGAGGAGGGCGCGCTCACGGGCGCGCTCGAGCTCGAGTCGACGCTGTCGCGGTCGCTCGAGAGCGCGGCGCTCGGGGTCTCGAGCACGCCGCTCCTGCTGCGGCCGATGTGGCTGCTGCGGGCGCGCCAGCGGCTCGCGATGCTCGAGACCTCGCTCGATCGCGCGGGCGGCCGCACGGGCGGGCAGGAGCGCGATCGCATGCGCGCCGAGCTCGACGACGCGCTCGCGGACCTCGCGACCAACGCGCGCGAGCAGCCGGCGCTCGGCTGCCACCTGCGCGTGCTGGAGGCCGCGCGCGCGCGCCTGGATCACGCCGAGGGTCGCGACGCGCGCGACCTCCAGCGCGCCCTCGAGATGCTCGGGCGGGCGCAGAGCGCCGCGTTCTCGGTCGACAGCCCGTGGGCGCTGTACGAGGTGCACCGCGAGCGCGCGCGCCTGCTGGCGACCATGGGGCACGGCGCGGCGGCGCGGCGCGAGGCGAACGCCGCGCTGCAGCTCGCGCTCGAGCAGGGCTGGGCGCCGCGCGCGAGGCGAGTCCGCGCCGAGTTCGAGCTCGTGGATCCGGCCCCGCGCGTGCTCGGGGGCTCGCGGGACTTCGAGACCGGCGAGGCCGCGGTGCCCACGCCCGGCCGGCTGCTCCGTCGCGGCGCGGCCGGGGGCAGCGCGCTCGATCGCTGCTTCGACTCGCTGCTCGAGGTCAGCCGCACCGCGGTCGCGCGCGGCGACGCGGAGCTGCGAGAGCAGGCGCGGCACGTGCTCGACGCGCTCATCTCGGCGATGGGGGCCGAGCGCGCGCTGCTGTTCGTGCACGAGGAGGGGCGCGACGAGCCGCGCGAGGGCGAGCCCGGCGAGCTCGGTCAGCTCCGGCGCATCGCGGGACGCGACAGCCGCGGGCGCGACCTCGAGGTCGGCGAGCGCTACAGCACGACGCTCGTCGAGCACGTCGTGGCCACGCGCGCGGTCCGGGTGATCGGCGGGACCGACGAGACCGAGCGCGCGCCGTCCGAGAGCGTCGAGTCCCTCGAGCTCAAGAGCGTCGTCGGGGCGCCGCTGCTCGTGCAGGACCGCCTCATCGGCGTGGTGTACCTCGACAACCGCCTCGTCCGCGGGCTGTTCGGCCCGGAGGATCTTCGCCTGCTCGTCGCCATGTGCAACCACATCGCGATCGCGCTCGAGAGCTCGCGGCTGACCCGCTACATGCGGATCACGCGGGACCAGGCGCTCGAGGCGAGCAGGCTCAAGAGCGCCTTCCTGACGCACATGAGCCACGAGCTGCGGACGCCGCTCAACGCGGTCATCGGCTACAGCGAGATCCTCGCGGAGGACCTGGCGACGCGGGCCCCCGACGCGCTGCCGGATCTGACGCGCATCGGCGACGCGGGCAAGCACCTGCTCGAGCTGATCAGCGACGTCCTCGACCTCGCCAAGCTCGAGTCCGGCAAGCTCGAGCTGCATCGCGCCCGCTTCGAAATCGGCCCGCTCGTGGAGGAGGCGGTCGACTCGGTCAAGGGCGAGCTCGCGCGCAACGACAACGACCTGCAGGTGAGCTGCCCGCCCGGCATCGGCGAGCTGTGCTCCGACCGCCAGAGCGTGCTCCGAGTGCTGCGCGCGGTGCTCGGCAACGCCGCCAAGTTCACGCACCGCGGCGTCATCGAGCTCGACGTCCGCTGGCACGCGCGCCACGACGGCAAGCACCTCGCGTGCGAGATCCGCGACTCCGGCATCGGCATGGCGCCCGATGACGTCGAGCGGCTGTTCACCGAGTTCTCGCAGGCGGACATGTCGACGACGCGCGAGTACGGCGGCGCGGGCCTCGGCCTCGCGATCAGCCAGCGGCTGTGCAAGCTGCTCGGCGGCTCGATCCACGTCGAGAGCCAGGAGGGCCGCGGCTCGACCTTCACGATCGTGCTGCCGGACAGCGAGCCGGAGCGAGCGGAGCGCGGGCTCTCGCCCGCGACGAGCTGACCGCGGTCACGGGCGGAGCGGCGGTCGAGGGCGGCGGGGGCTGTCGGCGCGCTGCGGGGGCCCTCCCCGTCCTCGCGCGTGACGGTCGCCTCGCGGCGAGGGCGTCGCGGGCGCGACGACGGATGACATGACTATTAAGACATGTACACCGCGGGCCGCTGGTCTGGCGCTCGCGCGGCGCCCCGGCCCTGCGCATGTGACATGTGCCTGTACACATGACCCATTAGACACCCATATGATCTCGCGCTCCCGCGCGGTTCTGCGCGCACGTTTTCGCGCCGCGCGATAGCGCCACTGAGCGCGCAGAACCGCGCCGCGGCGCGGCTGCGGGCGTGAATTTAACGAAATTATTCTTACAGATACTTGGATACTGATTTGAAGTTCAGTATCCTTAACAGGTCGGGGGGATGGGGTGATGGGTGGGCTCAAAACGCGCGCCAACGCGCATATTCACGCACTCTGGGCGAATTCGTCGCAGGAGGAACAGGCCCGCGAAGACGCGGAGCGACGCTCCGAGCGGGCGACAAAACAAACACCTGTCAGCCTCGCCGTCGCCGAGGATCTGACTCGAGATCGGGACGATGCGCATGCACGCGCGCCGGGTGAGCCGGAGCGCGCGCGCGAGGGGCTCGGGGCGCTCTGTCGACCCGGCAAGCTCCTCGAGCTCTCGGGCGACGGCGACGCGGCGCTGCTGACCACCGCCGCCGCCATCGTCCGCGAGGCCCAGCGCGAGCGCGAGACCACCGCGTGGGTGCAGCCCACGGGCGGCCCGCTGTTCCCGCCCGACCTCGCCGAGGCGGGCGTCGACCTCGAGTCGCTGATCGTCGTCCACGTGCCCCGCCCCGCCCCGAGCGGGCGACCCAAGAGCGCCGCGCTCGAGCTGGCGCGCGCCGCCGAGCTCCTGCTGCGCTCGGGCGCGTTCGGCCTCGTCGTGCTCGACCTGTGCGAGGCGCCGCCGCCTCGCAGCAGCCGCCGCGGCGCCACCTGGCAGGCGCGCCTGCTCGCGCTCGCGCGGCAGCACCACAGCCGCCTCGTCATCCTGACCCAAAAGCCCGATCACCATGACTCCGCCGGACCGCTCGTCAACCTCCGCGTCGCGCCCCGCCGCGTGCTCCGGGCCAGCCCTCGCGGGCTCGGCTTCGAAGTCATCCCGCGTGTCCTCAAGGACAAGTCGGGTGACGCGCCGGCGCTCTCGCCCGACGCGCGCCGCGGCCCCTGGGGTCTCACCTGAGCGCGCCGGGCCGCCGTCGCTGCCGCTGACGCCGACCCGCGATCGGACCATGACGACCCCTCGGGCCTCGCCTGCGCGCGTGGCCTGCCTCGCGCTGCCCTCCCTGCCGCTGCAGCTCGCGCTGCGCGAGCGGCCGGCGTGGCGCGACCAGCCCGTGGTGGTGGTCGACAAGGAGGGCCCCCAGGGCGTGGTGCTGTGGGCCAACGCGCTCGCGCGCGCGGCCCGGATCACCCGCGGCACGCGGTACGCCGCCGCCTGCAGGGCTCGTCCCGGCGCTGCGCGCCGAGGTCGCGCGCGGGCGCCCGCGCTCGAGGAGGCCGGCGCGGCGCTGCTCGCCGCGCTGCAGCGCTGCTCGCCGCGCGTCGAGGCCTACGCCCTGAGCGCCCAGGATCTTCTGGCTCGACCCCTCCGGCCTCGAGCGGCTGTTCGGAGATCTCGAGCGCTGGGGCCTCGCGGTCGTCGCGGCCGTCGCCGAGTTTCGGAGCCCGACGCGACCGTCGTCATCGGCTTCACGCGCTTCGCCACCCTCGCGCTCGCGCGCCTGCGCGCGGCGCGACGCGCCTGCGCCCGTCTTGATGCTCCAAGAGCCAGCCGAGGAGCGCGCGGCGCTGGACCGCGTGCCGCTCGCCGCGCTGCCCCGCGAGGACTTCCCGCCGCGCCTGCGCGAGAGACGCTCGCGCCCCTGGGCGTGCGCACGCTCGGCGACTTCCTCGCCCTGCCCGCGCCGGCGCTGCGGCTCCGGTTCGGGCGCGCCGCCGCCGAGCTGCACGCGCGCGCGCGCGGGCAGACCTTGGACCCGCTCACGCCGGCGGCGCTGCAGGAGCCCCTCGAGGTCAGCCGCGTCGTCGATCCGCCCGACGACCACCACGAGCGCCTGCTGTTCATCCTCAAGGAGGCGCTCGCCGAGCTGCTCGGCAAGCTCGACGCGGGCGGCGCGAGCGAGCGCGACGCCCTGCGCGCGCTGACCGTCGAATTCGAGTTCGACATGTCCATTGAGACATCCGATCTCGAGGACAGGCCCCAGGCCGCGGGCGACCCCGGGCGCCTCGAGCTGCGCCCGGGCGCGCCCACCCGCGACCTGATGCAGCTCGTCGACCTGCTGCGCCTGCGGCTCGGCGAGCAGGCCACCCGCGGCGGCCTCCCGGCGCCTGTGCGCGCGCTGACCGTCACGGGCGAGCCCGAGCGCCTGCGCGACGCCCAGGTCGCGCTGCTCCCGGGGCAGCGCCCGCGTCGTGATCCCGAGGCCGTCGCCGCCGCGCTCGCGCGCCTGCGCGCCGCCTTCGGCGAGCAGGCGGTGACGCGCGCGCGCCTGCGCGACGCGATCCTCCCCGAGGCGAGCTTCACCTGGGAGCAGACGCTGCGCCCGAACGCGCGCCCCGCCCCGCCCGCGGATCCTTGGCCAGCCAACGATCACGATCCGCTGCAGCGCGCGCCGCTGCTGCGCCGGGTGTTCCCGCGTCCGCTGCCCCTGCCCGCGCCGCCCGACGGCGCGGCGCCCTGGCGCGTCCCGGAGCGCCCGCCGTTCGACATGTCCAACAAGACGTTTGAGCCGAGGATGACGACCGTGCGCCGCTTGCACGGCCCGTTCCGCGTCAGCGGCGGCTGGTGGGCGCGGACCGTCGAGCGCGACTACTACTACGCCGAGACCGCCCGCGGCGCGCTGATGTGGATCTTCTACGACCGCCCGCGCGACCGCTGGTTCTGGCACGGCCTGGTCGACTGATCGCGACCTCCTCCGCGACCTCCTCCGCGACCTCCTCCGCGACCTCCTCCGCGACCTCCTCCGCGACCTCCTCCGCGACCTCCTTCTTCTCGCCCTCCACCCCCTCACCGGATCGCCGTGCACGCGCCCTCCGCCTACGCGCCCCTGTGGGTCAAGAGCAACTTCTCGTTCCTCGAGGGCGCCTCGCACCCCGAGGAGCTGGTCGAGCGCGCCCACGCGCTCGGGCTGCCCGCGCTCGCGCTGACCGACCGCGACGGCGTGCACGGGCTCGTGCGCGCCCACGTGCGCGCGCGCGAGCTCGGGCTGCTGCTGCTGCTCGGCGCGCAGGTTACGGTGGGCGCCCCCGCGGTCGTGGGCGCCCCGGACCTCGCCGGCGCCCCGGACCTCGCCGGCGCCCCGGACCTCGCCGGCGCCACGCGGCTCGCCGGCGACGACGACCGTCAGCTCGTGATGATCGCCGAGACCCGCCGCGGCTACGGCCAGCTCTGCCGGCTGATCTCGCGCGGGCGCATGGCGTGTCCAAAGGGACAGTCTCGGGTGAGCCTGGGCGACGTCATGGCGCTCGAGCCCGGGATCCTGATCCTGTGCCGTGACCCCGACATGCTCGCCACGCTCGCCGACGTCCCGTCGCTGCGCGCCGGCCTCTACGCCCTGTGCGCGCGCCACCGCGAGGCCCGCGAGCGCACCGAGGAGGGCCGCCTGCGCGCCGCCGCCGAGCGCCTCGGCGTGCCCACCGTCGCCGCGGTCGAGGTCCTGTACCACGACGTCGCCCGCCGCCCGCTGCAGGACGTGCTCAGCTGCGTGCGCCACGGGCGGACGCTGAGCGCCGCGGGCGGCGCGATCAAGGCCAACGCCGAGCACGAGCTCAAGTCCCTCGAGGCCATGCGGGCGCTGTTCGCCGACGACCCCGCCGCGATCACGCGCACCCTCGAGATCGCCGCGCGCTGCCGGTTCTCGCTCAGCCAGCTGCGCTACCGCTACCCCTCCAGCGACCTGCGCGAGGACGAGGGCACGGCCGCGCTGCCGGGGCGCCTGCGGGCGCTGACGCTGACCGGAGCGCGCGCGCGCTACGGCGGCGACATCCCGGCGGACGTCATGGCGCAGCTCGAGCGCGAGCTCGCGCTCATCGACGAGCTCGACTACGGCGGCTACTTCCTGACGATGTGGGAGATCGTGCAGTTCTGCCGGCGCGAGGACATCCTCTGCCAGGGTCGCGGCAGCGCGGCCAACTCCGCGGTCTGCTACTGCCTGGGCATCACCGCGATCGACCCCGTGCGCATGGACCTGCTGTTCGAGCGCTTCATCAGCCGCGAGCGCGCCGAGCCCCCCGACATCGACCTCGACATCGAGCACCAGCGGCGCGAGGAGGTCATCCAGTTCGTCTACCGCCGCCACGGCCGCCGCCACGCCGCGATGGTCAACACCGTGATCCGCTACCGCCCGCGCTCGGCGATCCGCGACGTCGGCAAGGTGCTCGAGCTGCCCGCCGCGGCGCTCGACCGCGCGGCCCGCCTGCACGACGGCTACGGCGGCGAGCTGCGGCCCGACGCGCTGGTCGCCGCCGGCCTGCTCGATCGTGACGGCGAGGAAAAGCCTGACTCAAAAGACACATCTCGCTACGGCGAGCGCCTGGCGCACTTCCGCCGCCTCACCGCCGAGCTGATCGGCTTCCCGCGCCACACCGCGACCCACCCCGGCGGCTTCCTCATCGGCGCCGAGCCGGTCGACACGCTCGTGCCGATCGAGCCCGCGGCCATGCCCGGGCGCACCGTGATCCAGTGGGACAAGAACGACGTCGAGGACCTCGGGCTGTTCAAGGTCGACCTGCTCGGCCTCGGCGCGCTCACCCACGTGCACGGCTGCCTCGAGCTGATCCGCGCCCACGAGGGCGAAGACCTCGAGCTGGCGACGATCCCCGCGGAGGACCCCGCGACCTACGCGATGTGCCGCGCCGCCGACACCGTCGGCGTGTTCCAGATCGAGAGCCGCGCGCAGATGGCGATGCTCCCGCGGCTCAAGCCCGCGACCTTCTACGACCTCGTCGTCGAGATCGCGCTCGTGCGCCCGGGGCCGATCCAGGGCGAGATGGTGCACCCCTACCTGCGCCGCCGCGCCGGCCAGGAGCGCGCCTCGTACCCACACCCCAGCCTCGAGCGCGTGCTCGGCAAGACGCTCGGCGTGCCGCTGTTCCAGGAGCAGGTCATGCGCCTGGCGATCCTCACCGCCGGCTACACGCCCGGCGAGGCCGACCGCCTGCGCCGCGACATGACCGCGTGGCAGTCCCAGGACAAGATCGAGGCCCACCGCGAGCGCGTGTGCCGGGCGATGATCGCGAACGGCATCGACGCCGAGTTCGCCGAGCGCGTGTTCTCGCAGATCAAGGGCTTCGGCGAGTACGGCTTCCCCGAGAGCCACGCCGCCTCGTTCGCGCTGATCGCCTACGTCTCGGCCTGGCTGCGCTGTCACCACCTCGCCGCGTTCACCTGCGCGCTGCTCAACGCGCAGCCCATGGGCTTCTACAGCGTCTCGACGATCGTCGAGGACGCGCGCCGCCACGGCCTCGAGATCCGCCCCGTCTGCGTCCAGCGCAGCGCCTGGGACTGTACGCTCGAGCCATGCGCCGCGCGCTCGCCAGGCGCCGCGCGCTCGCCCGGCGGGCTCGCGCTGCGCATGGGGCTGCGCTTCGTCAAGGGCCTCGGCGCCCGCGAGCAAGATGCCCTCGAGGCCAGCCCGGGCCCGCACGCGACGATGGAGGACTTCGTCCGCGCCGTCCGCCTCGGCCCCGCCGCGCTGCAGCTGCTGGCCGAGGCCGGCGCGTTCGCGTGCTACGGCAGCGGGCGCCGCGACGCGATCTGGGCGCTGCGCGGGCTGGCCCACGTGATCCAGGATCGCCTCCCGCTGCCGGGCGAGCGCGCCGCCGCGCAGCCGCTGTTCGCCGCGCTCAGCGAGCCCGAGACGATCATCTGGGACTACCGCCGCGCCGGGCACAGCACGCGCGGGCACCCGATGAAGCTGCTGCGGCCGGCCCTGCGCGCGCTCGGGCTGCCCGACGCGCGCCGCGTCAGCGCGCTCAAGGACGAGCAGCGCGTCGACTTCGTCGGCATGGTCATCTGCCGCCAGCAGCCGCAGACCGCGAACACCGTGGTGTTCTTCACGCTCGAGGACGAGACCGGCTTCGTCAACCTCGTGGTCTGGGGTCGCGTGTTCGCGCGGCACGCCGTCATCGGCCGCGCGCTCGGGCTGCTCGGCGTCAGCGGCCGCATGCAGGTGTGCAAGGACGGCATCCGCCACCTGATCGCCGACTCGCTCTGGGACCCGCGCGAGCACATGCCCGAGCTGACGACGCGGGCCCGCGCGCTGCTCGAGAGCCGCCCGCAACGCCGCGGGCGCTGAGCCCACGGTCACGCGCCCGCGCGACGTCGCGCGGCTTGACGCGCTCCCAGCGGGGCGCGACAGTCCTCGCGATGCGAACGTCCTGGGCGCCCCGCTCCCGCTCCCCGCTCCCTCGACCGCGCCGCGCGCCCGCGCTCGCGCTCGCGCTCACGCTCGCGGCCCCGCTGCCGGGCTGCAAGAAGTCCACGCCGCCCCCCGAGACCCCGCTCTACATCGAGGAGGCGCCGGATCCCGACGACCGCGTCAACGCCGCGCTCGCGTTCCGCGGCGTGCGCGTGTTCGACGGAGAACAAGTCCTCGAGGACATGACCGTGCTCGTCGGCGAGACCGGCCTCATCCTCGACATCGCGACCAGCAAGCAGATCGGCGTGCCCGACGGCGTCGAGCTGATCGAGGGCGTCGGCTACACGCTGCTGCCCGGGCTGATCGACGCGCACACCCACACGATGGGCCGCGAGTCGCTGCGCCAGGCGGCCGTGTTCGGCGTCACGACCGAGCTCGACATGTTCGCCGACCCGAACTGGGTCGCCGGCGCGCGCGAGCGCGAGCAGGCCGGCAAGAGCCCCGACCTCGCCGACCTGCGCTCGGCCGGCGTGCTCGCGACCGCGCCCGGCGGCCACGGGACCGAGTACGGCGTCGACATCCCGACCATCTCGTCGCCGGGCGAGGCCGAGGCCTTCGTCGCCGCGCGCGTCGCCGAGGGCGCCGACTACATCAAGATCGTCTACGACGACGGCGCGGCGCTGGGACTCGAGTTCCCGACGATCGACGCAGACACGCTCAAGGCGCTGATCGACGCCGCGCACGCCCAGCGCCGCCTCGCGATCGTCCACATCGGCTCGCAGGAGGGCGCGATCGCGGCGCTCGAGGCCGGCGCCGACGGCCTCGCGCACATCTTCTTCGACACCCCGCCGTCCCCGGAGCTCCTCGCCGCCGCGACCCGGCGCGAGGGCGGCCCCGCGTTCGTCACCGACACGCTCGCGGTCTGTCACGCGCTGCGCGGCCCGGAGCTCGGCGCGGCTCTGGCCGCCGACGCGCGCCTGCGGCCGCTGCTCGCCCCCGTCGAGCTGCGCACGCTCAGCGCCGCGGCGCAGGTCACCGACGCGACCCGATCACGGCTTCACTGCGAGCACGCCGCCGCGGCCGTCAAGGCGCTGCACGAGGCCGGCGCCCCGGTGCTCGCGAGCACCGACGTGCCCAACGGCGGCATGCTCCACGGGCTCTCGCTCCACGGCGAGCTCGAGCTGCTCGTACAGGCAGGTCTGAGCCCGACCGACGCGCTCGCGGCCGCGACCTCGCGCCCCGCCAAGGCGTTCGGCCTCGCGGACCGCGGCCGGATCGCGCCGGGGCTGCGCGCCGACCTGCTGCTCGTCGAGGGCGACCCGACCCGCGACATCACGGCGACGCGCGACATCGTCGCGGTCTACAAGCAGGGCCGCGCGATCGACCGCGCCGCCTACCAGGTCAAGATCATGCAGCTGCACGCGGCCGCCAAGCGCCAGCGAAACGCCCCGCCGCCCCCCGGCGCCGGCCCTGGCCTCATCAGCGACTTCGACGACGGCGCGCTCACGACCGCCTTCGGCGCTGGATGGCAGCCGTCGACCGACGCGCTGCGCGGCGGCGCCTCGACGGTCGAGCTCACGGTCTCGCGCAAGGGCGCCCGCAGCAAGCACGCGCTCGACATCACCGGCACGATCGACGCGGGCCTCGGCGCGCTCGCCTGGGCCGGCGCGATGTTCTCGCCCGGGCCCAAGCCGATGCAGCCCGCCAACCTCTCGGGGCGCACCCACGTCAGCTTCTGGGCGCGCGGCGACGCCGGGGCGATCGTCGTCATGGCCTTCGCCACCCAGCTCGGCCCCGTGCCAGCCCGCGTCGAGGTCCCGCTCGAGGGCGGCGGCTCGCAGTGGAAGCGCTACACCGTCTCCTTCGAACAGCTCGGGATCGAGCCCTACGATCTGCTCGGGCTGTACTTCGGCGCGCCCGCCAAGCCCGGGCCGTTCACCCTGCGCATCGACGACGTCCGCCTCGAGCCCGCGGTCGAGGAGACCGCGCCCGCCAGCGCGCCGGAGTAACGCGAGGCGACGGGCGAGCCCCGCACACGAAGTCCACAGCGCTCGAACGAGCCCGGAGCGCGCCCCGGATCGAGCAGCTCCCGACGTCGACGAGAACGCTCGCGCGCCCCCAGGCGCGCGGAGGGGGGCCCGGTAAAGCTTTCGCGCCGCGCGGGCGCGTCGCGCGACCGCGCAGGTTGACGCGGGCGCCGCCGTGGGCCTTGATCGTCGCCATGCTCCCCCGCGCCCGAACGCTCCGCACGCTCTCCGCTCACCTCGCCCTGTTCACCGCCACCTGCGCCGGGACGATCGCGTGCGACGCGATGCTCGGCGGCTCCGGGAACGTCAACACCAACGTCCAGGGTGTCAGCAAGGACAGCCTCGTCGGCGCGGTCAAGGGCGCCGCCTGCCCCGAGCTCGTCAGCGGCGCGAACGCGCTGCAGGGCAAGTTCACCGCCGACGCCAAGGCGAACGCGACGATCGGCGCGTTCATCCAGGCCTCCAAGGACTTCGAGGCCGCCGCGAACCAAGCCAACATCGAGCTGTCCAACACGTGCAAGAAGATGGGCGCCGACCTCGGCGTCCCGGCCGATCAGATGAAGCCCGCTGACGGCCCCGGGGGCGCGAGCAAGGGCGCGTGCGCGGCGGTCTCCGCCAAGATCCAGTCGATCCTCTCGGGCGGCGTGCAGATCAAGGTCGACGCCCAGCCCCCGCGCTGCCAGGTCAACGCCAACGCGCAGGCCCAGTGCGAGGGTCACTGCGGCGCCAAGCTGACGCCCGCCGAGATCGTCGCCAAGTGTGAGCCCGGCAAGATCTCCGGGACATGTCAGGGCACCTGCTCTGGCCGCTGCGAGGGCACCTGCAACGGCAAGTGCGAGGGCCAGTGCACCGCCAAGGACGCCCAGGGCAACTGCACGGGCGAGTGCAGCGGCACCTGCACCGGGCAGTGCAGCGCGACCTGCCACGCCAAGTGCGAGGGCGAGTGGCAGGCGCCGCGCTGCGAGGGCGAGTTCAAGGGCCCCAAGGCCGAGGTCGACTGCCGCGCGAGCTGCAAGGCGAGCGCCGAGTTCAAGGCGCAGTGCACCAAGCCCAGCCTGAACATTCAGACATCTGGGAACGCCGCGGCGCTCGCCAAGCTCTCCGCGACGCTCAAGGCCAACCTCCCCGCGCTGCTCGCCGTGCAGTTCAAGCTCGCGAAGCAGATGGCCGGCGACGTAAAGACGCTCGCGCGGCTCTCGGGCGAGCTCAAGGGCGAGCTCAAGGGCGCGGGCGGCAAGGCGATCGCGTGCGTCACCGGGGCCGCGACCGCGATCGTGAGCGCGTCCGCCAGCGTCAAGGTCTCGGTCGAGGCCAGCGCGAGCGTCAGCGGCAAGGTCGGCGCCAAGGTCTAGGGCCGTCGCCCGCCCGCGGGAGCGCGCGCGAGGCCAGCGCGAGCGTCCGCGGCACGGTCGGCGGTATACAACACAGAACATCGCGCGCCCGCGCAGGTGGGCGCGCGAGGTCGTCTACACGCGCGAGCGCGACGCAGGTCAGCTCGCCGGGTCGTCGCCCGCGGACCGCTCAGCGCCCGCGGACCGCTCGGCGCCCGCGAGCTCCTCCGCCTCGTCCATGATCGCGCCGAACACCGCCTCCGCGTCGTAGCCGCAGGTCGCGGTGTCGTAGCTCGTGTTCTTGACCACGAGCTTCTTGTAGCGCTCGTAGGTCTTCGGCTTCTGCAGCAGCTCGATGAACTCCAGGTACTTCTTGTGGTTGGCGAAGAAGTCGCCCGCGAGCAGGTAGTGCCCGGCCGCGAGCGCGTCCTTGTGCTCCTCGTGCAGCAGGTTCGCCGCGCCGCCCGCCTGCGCGAAGTTGATGGAGACGGGGTTGTAGAACAGGTGGATCGCGCGGTCGACGAGCTTGTACGCGCCGTTAATCTCGGCGTACGCGGCGTCGATCGCCGCGCGCCCGGCCTCCGCGCCCTCGCGGAGCTGCACGCCGACCGCCCCGGCGACGAGCTGCGCGCTCTTGATCGAGAGGTACACGCCGCTGGCGAGGATCGGATCGATGAACGCCGCCGCGTCGCCGACGATCGCGTAGCGGTCGCCGTACTTGCTCTCGGAGTAGTACGAGTAGTTGCCGTTGAACGCGAGCGGCATCGCGACGCGCGCGTCCTTGATGACCCTGGCGACGAAGGGCGACGACAGGAGCTCCTGCCGGTACAGCGCCTCCTGCCAGTCCTCGACGCCCTGCTCCTGGAGCTTCGCCTTCTGCTCGCGGATGTAGCCGTGGTTGAGCACGCAGCCGATGCTGATGCGCCCGCGCGCGACCGGGATCACCCAGATCCAGCCCTTCTTCTCGCCGCCGAGGTAGACGATCTGCAGGAGCCCCTCGTCGATGCCGCCGGCCATGTCCGCGCCGAGCCAGTGGGTCGAGAGCGCCGCGCGATCGAGGTCGCGGTGCGGCCGCTTCGTCCGCAGGCGCCCGGCGAGGAAGGTGTCGCGCCCGGTCGCGTCGACGAAGAAGCGCGCCTCGTGCTCGCGCGCGACGCCCTCGTCGTCGACCGAGCGCACGAGCACGCCGCCGCCCTCGCGCTCGAGCTCGACCTCCGTGACCTTGGTCCGCTGGCGCACCGCGACGCCGAGCCGGCTCGAGTTCTCGAGCAGCACGTTGTCGAACTCGGCGCGGCGGACGTGGAACGAGAGCGCCTCCGGGCCCTTGATCACATGACCAAAGCACCATGTCGTTTGAGACCGGCCGTCGACGTCGACGAAGCGGACGCCGGGCTTGCGCACGAAGCGGCGCTCGAGCCGCTCCATCACGCCGAGCTCGCGCAGGATCGGGTAGCAGAACGGCAGCAGCGACTCGCCGACGTGCTCGCGGGGGAACTGCGCCTTCTCCAGCAGGGTCACCTTGTGGCCCGCCTTCGCGAGGTAGGAGGCGGTGGTAGACCCGGCGGGGCCGCCCCCGGCGATGACGACGTCGACTTGCTCTCTCATATCCGCTCCTCGCGGCGCGCGACGCTACCCGTGCGCGAGACCAGTCTAGAGTGTCCTAATATTTATGTACATTTGTTAATGTCGCGACAGCGCGCGCGCGCGCGGGCCGTCGCGGCGCGCGAGGCGATCGAGCCCGCGCGTCGCGGCCGCCTCGCGCCGCGGTCGCTCACGCGCGCCAGTTCACGGGCGCGCCGTCGCGCCGCCAGCGTTCGCCCTCGAGGCCGCACGCGCGGCAGCGCAGGCGCTCGAGGCCAGGCAGCGGCGAGCACGCCCGCGCCGTCACCGTCACGCCCTCGATCCAGACGTCACGCGCGCGCGCAGCGCGGGCAGCTCAGCGCGCCGTCGCGGCGCGCGTCGGCGGGCGGCTCGCCCGCGCTCACTCGCCCGCCCCTCGCTGCGGAACGGGTCGTCGCTCACCCGCGCGAGCGGCCCTGACGGCGCGCCGCCTCGGTCAGCACGTAGACGATCTGCGCGTTGACGCTGCGCAGCTCGTCGGCGGCCCAGCGCTCCAGCGCCGCGTGCAGCCGCGGGTCGAGCCGAAGGAAAACGTTTCTTTTGGGTCATGTTGAAGACCTCGCGTGCGCGCCGACGCGCGCGGCGGCGGGCGGACGCGCCGCGCGACCGCGAGCGCGCCCGCGGCGGCGGCGAGCCGGCGCCGCACGTCAGTAGACCGTGCCCGTGTTGATCACCGGCTGCGCCTCGTGGTCCGCGACGAGCGCGACGAGCAGGTTGTTGACCATCATCGCCTTGCGGTCGTTGTCGAGCTCGACGACGCCGTACTCGCTGAGCTGCTCGATGCCCATCTTGACCATCCCGACGGCGCCCTCGACGATCTCGCGGCGCGCGGCGACGATCGCCTGGGCCTGCTGACGCCGCAGCATCGCCTGGGCGATCTCGGTCGCGTACGCGAGGTGGGAGAGCCGCGCCTCGATCACCTCGACGCCCGCGACCTCGAGGCGCTCCTGGATCTCGTCGCGCAGCGCCTTGCTGACGACGTCCGTGTCGCCGCGCAGCGACACCTCGTCGTCGTGGGGATCGTAGGGGTACTGCGTCGCCACGTGGCGGATCGCGGTCTCCGTCTGGATCGCGACGAAGCCGGTGTACTTGTCGACGTCGAACAGCGCGCGCGCCGAGTCGGTCACGCGCCACACGACGACCGTCGCGATCTCGATCGGGTTGCCGCGCGCGTCGTTGACCTTGAGCGTGTCGCTGTTGAAGTTGCGCACGCGCAGGCTGACGGTCTGCCGCGCGGCGAAGGGGTTGGCCCAGAAGAAGCCGGCGGTTCGCACGGAGCCGATGTAGCGACCGAAGAACACCAGGACCTTGGCCTCGTTCGGCTGGACGATGAAGAACCCGCCGGTGAGGAACAGGCTCCCGATGAGCACGGCCACGGGCGTGATGATGGCGAAGGGGTCCGGATGGTTGACATCCATCGCCATCGCGTTGGTCACGAGGAGGTAGATGCCTCCCCCCAGGAGCGCCAAAAACCCCAACAGGGCGAGAAACCCGTTGATCGACAGCGCCTTGGATTCACGGATCGACTGCATGAAGGCAGGATGACCTCAAAGTGATATCATTTTGACATTGAAACTCCGGCAATTTATGCGGATCACGCGCGAATCCGAGCCAGGGCGTCGATCGCCAGGTCGCCGCGGCGCGGCTACGATGGACGCCCGGTGCCACCCAACGCGCCACCCAACGCGCCACCCAACGCGCCACCCAACGGTCCTCCCAACGCTCCCGAGCGCCCCGACGACGGCGCCGCCGTGCTGCTGTGGCTGCCGCTGGGCATGTTCTTGGTGTTCGGGCTCGCGTTCGCGGGCTGGCTGCTCACGCGTCCCGCCGCCCCCGAGCAGCTCGAGGGGCTCGAGCCGCTCCCGCCGCTGTCGACGACGCCGCGCGCTCCGGCCACGAGACGCGCGCCCGCGCAGCCTGTCCCGAAGTCGGCGCCGGCCCGCGAGCCGTGAGCGCCCACGTCAGCCCGCGAGGCGCTTGTGCATCTCCACGCACTCGAGCACGTCGCCGCTGCGCAGCGCGTGGGAGCACCGGCGCCGCTCGACGTAGCCGCGCGCGGCGTAGAACGGCGCCGCGTTGAGCGACGCGGACAGCCGCAGCGCACGGACGCCGCGCGCGAGCGCGTCGCGCTCGACCGCCGCGAGCAGCTGACGACCGACGCCGCGCCGCGCCCACGCGGGCGCGACGTACACCGCCCGCACCTCGTCGCCCTGCCACGCCGAGAAGCCGACGATCTCGCGACCGCGCGCGGCCGCGAACATCACCTCGCCGCCGGCGAGCGCCTGCCGGTAGCGATCGGGCGTCTTGCCCTGGGTCCACGCGTCGATCTGCGCGGGCGTGTAGCTCACCGACGCGAGCCCGCGGATCGACGCGACGTGCACCGCCGCGATCCCGGGCGCGTCGTCGGCGGACGCGCGCCGGATCACGATGTCATCCGGATCGCTCACAGCGGCAGCTCCTCGCCGGTCCGCGCGACCGCGAAGCCGCGCGACTCGAGCTCGCGTCGCGCGGGGCTCGCGGGATCGAGCGCCGGGTTCGAGTGGTTGAGGTGAACGAAGCGCACGCGCAGCCGCCCCGACGCCACGCGCGACGCGAGCAGCTCCATCGTCTCCGTCATCAGCGGGTGCCCGATCTTCGCGAGGTCGCGACCGGGCAGCTCATCCCCCGAGTAGAACGAGCCGTCGACGAGCGCGACATCGACCGCGTCGAACAGCGCGCGCGGGTCGTTGTCCGCGGGCCAGCGCGCCCACGGATCGCAGTCGGGGAGATACAGGACGCGCGCGCGCGGACCCTCGATCCGGTACGCGAGCGTGTCCGCGTACTCATCTCGGTGGGGCACGGAGAGCGCCGTCACGTACACGTCATCGCCCAGCGCCACGCGCTCGCCCGCGGCGATCGGCGCGAGCGCGAGGTTCTCGAGCGCGACGAGCTGGGCCCACGGCGCGTGCTTCGTCAGGAACGCGCCCATCGCCGGGCTCGCGTGCACCGTCAAGCGCGACGTGTGGATCGCTTCGAAGCCGAAGAACGCGAGCCCCAGGTAGTGCCCGATGTGCGCGTGCGTCAGCAGCACGCCGTCGACCGGGTGACGATCGACGCCCCCGCGCGCGGCCCCCTGCCCGCGCGCGCCGACGTCCGCGAGCATGTCGAGCTGCGCGCGCAGATCCGGGGTCGCGTCGACGAGCAGCGTGCGCGACGGCAGCACGAGCCCGAGGCTCGCCACGTACTCGCGCCGCGACGGCAGCTCGCGGGCCGCCTGGCACCGAGGACAGGTACAAGCCGCGTGCGGGATGCCGCCGTCCTGCGCGATCCCGAGGACGCGGACGCGCGCGCCCGTGACCGCGGCCGAGGCCGAGGCCGATTCCGCGGCCGGCGAGGCCGAGGACGCCGACCGCGGCGCGACGTCCTGAGGCGGCCGCCCCCCGCGAGCGTCGGCGGACGCGACGTCCACCGCTGGCGACGCGCAGGCGAAGAGCGCGAGCGCGGCGAGCGAGACCAGCGCGCGCCGTTTTGCGCTGCGGGCGTGCTCGCGGGCGCCGCGGATCGCCGGTCCGCCCGGCGACACGTGAGCTCGCGCGCGCCGAGTCACGGTCCGTCACCGGACGGACGGGTGATCTTCCCGTCCTCGCGCCCGTCCGCGCGATCGAGCTCTCGCATGATCACCGTCAAGGTCTGGCGATCGATCGCCCCCTGATTCTCCATGTACATCAATAGCCCCTCGAGCAGCAGCTCGAGGCGATCGACGCGGCGATTGGCGGCCTCCAGCGCCTGCGCGACCCGCTGCAGCGTCTCGCCGTCGAGCTCGGTGTTGAGCTGCAGCGTGCGAATGTCACGGCGTTGCTTCCAGTCGTCGTCGAGGATGTAGTCCCAAAGCGCCACGTCGCCATCGTACCCGACCCAAACAGCCACGTGCGCCGCGCACAACCGCACCGGCGCGGCGCTTGCCGTCGCCGCCGCGATCAGCGACGATCGCGGCGGCCCCATGACGACGCACTCGCCCGATGAACTCCGCACGCCGGAGGAGCGCTTCGCCTCGCTCCCCGACTTCCCCTGGGCCCCGCGCTACCTCGAATTCTCCGGAGAGGCGCCGTCGGGGCTGCGGCTCCACTACCTCGACGAGGGGCCGCGAGACGCCGAGCACACCTTCCTGTGTCTGCACGGGCAGCCGACCTGGTCGTTTCTGTACCGCAAGATGATCCCGGTGTTCCTCGAGGCCGGGCAGCGCGTCGTCGCGCCTGACTTCTTCGGCTTCGGCCGCTCGGACAAGCCCGGCGATCCGGAGCGCTACACCTTCGACTTTCACCGCCAGACCATCATCAGCCTGATCGCGCAGCTCGACCTGCAGAACATCACGCTCGTGTGCCAGGACTGGGGCGGCCTCATCGGCCTCACGATCCCGATGGACATCCCCGAACGCTTCGCGCGGCTGCTCGTCATGAACACGGGCCTGGCCGTGGGCGTCGACCCGGGCGAGGGCTTCCAGGCCTGGAAGGCCTACAACGCCGCGAACCCGGACCTGCCGATCGCCAACCTCATGAAGCGCGCCGTGCCCGGGATCTCGCCCGAGGAGGCCGCCGCCTACGAAGCGCCCTTCCCCGACGTCCGCTACAAGGCCGGCGTCCAGCGCTTCCCCGAGATCGTCCCGGTGACGCCCGACATGCCTGGCGCCGCGCTGTCGCGGCGCGCCGCCGAGTGGTTCTCGACCAAGTGGAACGGCCCGACGTTCATGGCCGTCGGCGAGCTCGATCCTGTCCTCGGCCCGCCCTCCATGAAGGCGCTGCGCGCCGTCATCCGCGGCTGCCCCGAGCCGATGATGCTCCCGAACGCCGGTCACTTCGTGCAGGAAGCCGGCGAGCCCGTCGCCCGCGCCGCGCTCGAGGCCTTCGCGGCCCACCCCGCGCGCTGACGACCCGCTCGCCAGGATTGCGCGCGCCTCCCCGAAGTCGCCGCGGTACAACCGTGCGCGAAAACGCGCACCCGATTTCCGCGCGTAGAGGAGGACGCAATGGCCAAACCTGCGAAGGCCCCCGTGCCCGAGGGCATGCACACCATCACCCCGCACCTGTGGTTCAACGGCGAAGCCGCAGCGGCGCTCGATCTGTACCAGCGCGCGTTCGGGGCCGAGGTCGTCGGCGATGTCGCCAAGGGACCCGACGGCAAGAGCGTCATGCACGCGATGCTGCGCTTCGGCACCTCACACGTCATGATCGCCGACGCGTGGCCCGGGAACTGGGAGCGCGGCCCCACGGACGCCGCGACCGCCGGCCTCTGGGTCTACGTCAACGACTGCGACGCGCTGTTTCGCCGCGCCGCGGCGGCGGGCTGCGAGGTCACGATGCCCGTCGCCGACATGTTCTGGGGCGACCGAATGGGCAAGCTCAAGGACCCCTACGGGCACACCTGGGCGATCGCGACCCACAAGGAGGTCCTGACCCCGGAGGAGATCCACGAGCGCGAGCAGGCCTGGCTGCGCTCGATGCAGGGCGGCGGCTGAGCGCCGCCCGGCGATGACCACGAGCGAGCGCGGCGCCCCGCGACTGCGGCGCGCCGCGCCGGTTCACGCCGTCGCGTTCAACGCATGACCATTCGGTCAGCCCGTGACGCCGCGCGCCGAGCTCACGAGCTCGTCGACGACCGACGGATCCGCCAGCGTCGACGTGTCCCCGAGCTGGTCGTGCTCGCCGGCCGCGATCTTGCGCAGGATCCGGCGCATGATCTTGCCGGAGCGCGTCTTCGGCAGCCCGGACACGACCTGGATAAAGTCCGGCGACGCGATCGGCCCGATCGCGTGGCGGACCTGCTGCTTGAGCGCGCCCCGCAGCTCGCCGGGATCCGTCGACTCGTACTCCGGCGTGATGATCACGTAGGCGTAGATGCCCGTGCCCTTGATCTCGTGCGGGCAGCCGACGACCGCGGCCTCGGCCACCGCGTCGTGGGCCACCAGCGCGCTCTCGATCTCGGCGGTGCCCAGGCGGTGCCCGGAGACGTTGAGCACGTCGTCGACGCGCCCCGTGATCCAGTAGTAGCCGTCCTCGTCACGTCGACAGCCGTCCCCCGTGAAGTAGCGGCCAGAGAAGCGCTGGTAGTACGTGCGATAGAAGCGGTCGTGATCGCCGTAGATGGTCCGGGTCTGCCCCGGCCACGGCGCGGCGATGCACAGGTTGCCCGACACGCCGTTGCCGGTGAGCTCGTTGCCGTCGTCGTCGACGAGGATCGGCTGGATGCCGAAGAACGGCAGCGTCGCCGAGCCCGGCTTGCACGGCGTCGCGCCCGGCAGCGGCGTGATCATGATCCCGCCCGTCTCGGTCTGCCACCAGGTGTCGACCACCGCGCAGCGCCCGTCGCCCACGACGTCGTGATACCAGCGCCAGACCTCCGGGTTGATCGGCTCGCCGACGGTGCCGAGCACGCGCAGGCTCGCGCGAGAGTACTTTCGGACAGGCTCGTCACCCTCGCGCATCAGCGCGCGGATCGCCGTCGGCGCGGTGTAGAAGATCGTCGCCTTGATGTCGTCGATGATCTGCCAGTAGCGCCCGGCGTCCGGGTACAGCGGCGTCGACTCGAACATCACCGTCGTCACGCCGTTCGCCAGCGGCCCGTAGACGATGTAGCTGTGCCCCGTGATCCACCCGGCGTCAGCTGCACAAAAGTACACGTCGTCCTCGTGCGCGTCGAACACGTAGCGATGGGTCAGCATCGCGTACAGCAGGTAGCCGGCGGTCGTGTGCAGCACGCCCTTGGGCTTGCCCGTCGAGCCCGAGGTGTAGAGCACGAACAGCGGATCCTCGCTCGCCATCCACTCGGCCGGGCAGACCGCGCGCTCGCGGGCCATCTCGTCGGCCAACCAGCGATCGCGCCCGGCGACCATCGGCACCTCGGCGTCGGTGCGCTTGGCGACCAGCACCGACGACACGCACTCGACGCCCTCGAGCGCCTCGTCGACGATCGCCTTCAGCGGCACGCGCTTGGGCCCGCGCACGCCCTCGTTGGCCGTCACGACCACCGAGCAGCGCGCGTCGAGCACTCGCTCGCGCAGCGCCTCGGCCGAGAAGCCCGCGAACACCACGGAGTGCACGGCGCCGATCCGCGCGCACGCGAGCATCGTGTAGGCCAGCTCCGGGATCATCGGCAGGTAGATGCACACGCGGTCGCCCTTGCGGACGCCCCGCGCCTTGAGGACGTTGGCGATCCGACCGACGTGCTGCGCCAGCTCCGCGAACGAGATGTGCTCGTAGGTCCCCGGCTCGTTCCCGACCCAGATGATCGCGGTCTTGTCGGGCGCCGCGTCCGCGTGCCGGTCGACGCAGTTGAAGCACATGTTGAGCCGCCCACCGCCGAACCACGAGAACTCGGCGCGCTCCATGTCCGCCGACACCGTGGAGTGCGGCGGGTGGAACCAGGTCACGAGCTCATCGGCCTTCGCCTGCCAAAACCCGGCCGGGTCCTCGATGCTCTGCGCGTACAGCTCGCGGTACTCCTCCATGGACTTGATGTGCGCGGACTGGGCGATGGCGGGCTTTACTTCGATCACGAACGGCTCTCTCCTGACCCCGCGTGCGCCGCGAAGCCGCCCCGAGCTTCGCACGCGTCGCCGATGATGCAAACCGCCCCCAGACGGCGACACGCTACACGCACCGGCGAAACCGACCAGGCCGCGTCTCGACGATCAAGCCGAGCGCCTCGGCCTCCGTGAGGGCCTCCAGGAGCGCACCTGGATCCTCTGCGGAGTCCACGCCCAGCCCGCGTGGACCCGCGTCCACGAGCGCGCGCGCGAGCCATCGCAGCGACTCCGGCCACCCCGCCAGCTCCGCCGCCGCCGCCGCGCCGAGCTCCCCGCTCCCCGACGGCACCGCGCGCGCGAGCCACCGCTCCAGTCGCTGCGCGAACGAGCCTCCGACGACCGAGAACCCGAGCGGCGCCGGCCCGGGCAGCGGATGCGCGCCAGCCTCGATGAGCAGCCCGCACCCCGGAGATCCGCACACCGCCGCAGTCGCTACGCGACGACGCAGCGAGAGGCGCCCGGTGCCGCACGAGCCCGAGCGCGAGCTGGCCTGGACCACGAGCACCGCGTCGGCGAGCGCGACGACGAAGCGATTGCGACTGGCGAACATCCCCCGGGCGAGCCGCGTACCCGGCGGATGCGCGAACAGCAGCCCGGAGCCCGGCGCTGACGCGACGGCGTGAAACAGCGGGGCGTGGGCTGCGGGATAGGGCTGATCGGGTCCACACGGCAGCACGGCGAGCTGCGGCACCCCCTCGCGGAGCGCGGCGCGATGGACCGCCGCGTCGATCCCGAGCGCGCCGCCCGAGATCACCGACCACCCGCGCGCCCCCGCGACCGCGACCGCTGCGCCCGCCAGCTCACACAGAGGGAGACGCGCGGCGCGGCTGCCAATGATCGCGAGCCGAGGCCTGGAGGGAATCGAGCCCGCGCGCTCCAGCGTGTCCCGCGTCGCCAGTCCGAGGGCCTCGGCTGTGATCGTCTCGGTCGCGAAGGCGGGGCGCGCGGACTCCAGTCGTCTCACCACGCGCAGCGGTCGGCCCCGCGCAGGTCGATGTTGCGTCGGCGCCTCCCCCTGGACGCACGACATTCGCGTCATGGAGTCACGGCCTCGCCCGGTCACGCGACTGACACACGCGCCAGTCGAGCCCCCGCGCGACTCCGCCCACATCGTCCAACACGCTGAAATCACGGCAAAAACCACGATCATCCTGGGATAGCTCGACACCTGCATTGCCAGGGGACGCCATGCTCGCACGACGCATCTTTCCGCTGCTCCTGACCTGCGCCCTGGCCGCAGCCACGGGCTGCGACACCCTGGACGGCGCGGAGTTCGGCAACGCCACGAGCGCCCTCGACAGTGACGCCGAGCAGCTCGCCGAGGACGACTCCGCCGGCGCCGGCGAGGACGAGGACCTCGAGCCCACGCTCCTCGTCCAGTGCAGCCAGCCCGTCCTCTGCGACGCGATGCCCCTTCACGGCGACGAGAACGGCGCCGTGACCAACGACGCGTCCGTGGCGGCCTACTCTGACACCGAGCGCTGCGTGCTCGAGAGCCTCGCGCGCGGCGAGCCCGCGCTGATCCAGACGGTCGCGGACTTCGAAAACGCGACGGCCTTCCTCGACTTCGCGCTCGTCGGCAGCGACGCGGCGCTGCGCCAGGCCCACGGAGACGGCGTCGACGTCGGCATCTGGACGAACAACCCGTATCGCTGCGAGCTCCGGCCGCGCGACTACTTCCAAGACTGCCTCGACAACCACGACCCGGGCTGCTTGCAGCCGTCCAACTGGGTCGAGCGCTGTGAGGACCTCGGCGCGCTGATCTGTCCCGAATGATCCGCCCCGCCCGATCGCCCCGAGTGAACCTCCACGCTTGATCCGCTTAACGGAAACACACCGGCCGAGGGGTGGCGTAGCCGGGGGGCCGCCGCCCCTCCGGCCGGTGTTCCCGGATCGCGCGCGACCTCCAGACCGCGTCACCGCGACGTTTGACGCCGTTCTGCAACCCGCCTACGCTCGGTCGCTGCGGTGATGGCGAGCTCCGCCACGGCCGCAGGACTTCACGGCGAGGACGCGAATGAAAGTCAAGGCAGCGGTCGCCCACGCGGCTACGAAACCCCTCAGCATCGAGACGATCGACCTCGAAGGACCTGGCGCGGGCGAGGTCCTGATCGAGATCAAGGCCACGGGCGTCTGCCACACGGACGCGTACACGCTGTCCGGCGCGGACCCGGAGGGGCTGTTCCCCGCGATCCTCGGGCACGAGGGCGCGGGCGTCGTCGTCGAGGTCGGCGCCGGCGTCACGAGCCTCAAGCCCGGCGACCACGTAATCCCGCTCTACGTGCCCGAGTGCCGTCAGTGCAAGTTCTGCCTGTCCGAGAAGACCAACCTCTGTCAGGCCATCCGCGCGACCCAGGGCCGCGGTCTCATGCCCGACGGCACCAGCCGGTTCTCGATCGACGGCGAGCCGCTGTTCCACTACATGGGGACCTCGACCTTCGCCAGCCACACCGTCGTGCCGGAGATCGCGGTCGCCAAGATCCGCGAGGACGCCCCCTTCGATAAGGTCTGCTACATCGGCTGCGGCGTCACCACGGGTCTCGGCGCCGTCCTCAACACCGCGAAGGTGGAGGCGGGCGCGAACGTCGTGGTGTTCGGGCTCGGCGGCATCGGCCTCAACGTCATCCAGGGCGCGCGGATCGTCGGCGCCGACAAGATCATCGGCGTCGACGTCAACGACGGGAAGCGCGCGCTCGCCGAGAAGTTCGGCATGACGCACTTCGTCAACGCGCGCGAGCACAAGGACATCGTCCCCTACCTGCAGCACCTCACCGACGGCGGCGCCGACTACTCCTTCGAGTGCGTCGGCAGCGTCGACGTCATGCGCCAGGCGCTCGAGTGCACGCACAAGGGCTGGGGCGTCTCCGTGATCATCGGCGTGGCCGGCTCGGGCGAGGAGATCGCCACGCGGCCGTTCCAGCTCGTCACCGGGCGCACGTGGAAGGGCACCGCCTTCGGCGGCGCCAAGGGGCGGCGCGACGTCCCGAAGATCGTCGACTGGTACATGGACGGCAAGATCAACATCGACGACCTGATCACGCACACGCTGCCGCTCGACAAGATCAACGACGCGTTCCACCTCATGCACGAGGGGCAGTCGATCCGCACCGTCGTGACCTTCTGAGCACCCGAGCCTTCGGCCAGGTTTAAAAGACCAGGTCGAAGGCCGACCGCTGGCGCGACGAGCTTCGCCACGCGCGGACGCGCCGCGGGCGGCTAGGTCCCGAACGCCAGGTAGCCGACGAGGCCGGCGATCGCCGCGAGCGCGACCCACAGCAGCGAGCGCGAGGCGCCCGCCTGGGCCACCGCGCCCGGCGGCAGAAACGGCGCGATCGCGTTCTCGTGGTCGACCCGCACCGTCAAGAGCAGGTCGCCCGCGCGTCCCCCAGGCGCGCGCTCCCCCTGCCCTCGCAGGCGCAGCGTCCCGCCGTCAGGGAAGCTCGCGGGGAGCCGGAGGGTCATCGCCGCGCCGTCGTCGTGGGGCGACGGCGTGCGCGCGACCAGCTCGTCGCCGACTGGGAGCTCGAGCGGCACCTCGACGGAGAAGCCGTCGTCATCGCCGAGCGAATTCGCGGGGACGGTGACCTCGGCGCGCAGCGTCCGGCCGCGCGCGTCACCGCTCGCGGCGCCGCCGTCCGCCTGCTCGAAGATGTTGCCGAGCTGCGTCATCGCGCCGAGATGATACGACACGGGGGCGCGCGCCTGCCGAGCGCGGCGCCGCGCTCCCGCACGGACGCCGTGCGCCCGTGCTCGTCTGCCCGAGCGGGCATGACCCTTCGACTGCGTCCGATCTGATGTGAGCGTGCGCATCGCTTCGGGCGCGCGCGAGTTCGCCCGTCGCTGCGCCCGCCGGCCGGCGCGCGTTGGAATGATGTTCCCGCGCGCCGCCGACGACCACGAGCGCCGACCTCCGCCCGCGAGAGACTCGCTTGTAGCTGCACAAACCGACTTTTCAATTCGACACCTCGACGGGTAGCGTCGTTGCATGCACGGCTGGACCTGCGCTGGATTCGTTGATCTACCACCGAGTCGCGGGCTCCTCCTCGCCGCGCTGCTGCTCGCCGCGTGTGGCGCCGAGCCTGGCCTCGGCGACACGCTCACGGACGACACGCTGCCGGGCGACAGCCTCACGAACAACGGCAGCCTGACCAACACCAGCCTCTCGGGCGCCGACACCGACGACACCGACACCGACGACGGGGGCACCGGACCTGGGACGGGCGGCTCCGGCGTCTCCGGCGCCTCCAACGGTTCGGGCGGCTCCAACGACACGATCAAGTTTGACGTCGGCGACGGCCAGGACAGCCACGGGACGACGACCGGCGACGACCCCTGCGACACCGACGGCACCGACGGCTGCGAGTGCACCATCCCCGAGCACACGCCCTGCGACGCCGGCACCTTCGATCCCTTCTACGCCATGGGCCTCAACTGCCCCGGCGAGTTCCAGGTCAACGCGTCCACGAACGGCGCGCCCTCGGCGATCGGCGTGCGCAGCAGCTTCGGCGGCAGCAACGCGTTCGACCCGCGCGAGGGCTCCGTCTACGCGGTCATCGGCAGCGGTCACATCGCCGACCTCGACCTCGTGACGCCCGGCGGCGACAGCAACGCCGGCCCGACGCACTGCAACGACGACCTCGGCAACTACGACCCCGGCGGCTCCCTGCCCGCGCCGATCTTGACCAACGACGTCGGCGGCGACTGCACCCAGAACGCGGGCCTGATCGGCACCGGCGACTGCTCCAACACGATCAACGGTCAGTTCACGCAGGGCGGCTCCGCCAACGACTACACCGAGCTGCGCGTCGTCGCCAACGTGCCCCCGGACGTCACCTCGTTCAGCTACGACTTCGCGTTCTTCACGACCGAGTGGCCGTGGTACGCGAACTCTGCCTTCAACGACATGTACATCGGTTGGCTGACGTCGGAGCTGTGGACCGGCAACATCTCCTTCGACAACCAGGGCAACCCGATCTCGCTCAACGCCGGCTTCCTCGACTACAAGGATCAGAACGGCACGCTCAACGTGTTCGCCGGCACCTGCATGCGCCAGCACGCGGGCACCGCCTGGCTCTCGACGACCGCGAGCGTCAGCCCGGGCGAGAGCATCACGCTGGTGTTCGCGATCTTCGATCTCAGCGACTCGATCCTCGACAGCTACGCGTTCCTCGACAACTTCCAGTGGGGCTGCGAGCCCACCGGCAAGCCGAGCACCGAGCCGATCGGCTGACCGGCGCCGATCGGGTTTTCGGAGCCATGGACCGTCGCGCGCGCGCCGGAGCGAGCGCGCCGGCGCCGGGACCGTCGGCGCGCGAGCCAGGAGCTCCGGCGCCGGCATCCAGCGCCGCCGGGTCCGCGACGGTCCGCGACGGTCCGCGCGAGCGCGCGCGCGCGTGAGCGCGATCGCGTGAGCGGGCCGTTGTCCCGCCGGCCTCGCCCCTGGTACCGTCGCCCGCACACGAGGAGCCTCGATGTCCACGCGCACCCCGACGGATGAGGAAGACGCCTACTTCAAGCGCCAGGAGATGGCGCTCCGCACCAAGCTGCGGAACAAGCTCAACAGCGCCGCGGGCGAGCTCGCGGGGTCGCGACCCTCGTCCACGGAGATCGCCGAGCGCATCCGTGCCCTCGGCTTTGGCGGCGAGAAAGCGCGGGTCTTCGACGTCCTCCCGCTGGTGCACGTCGCCTGGGCCGACGGCACGATCCAGCGAAAGGAGCGCGCGTCGATCTTCCGGCTGCTCGAGAGCCGCGGCATCCGCCCCGGCACCGAGCCGTTCCGCGTGATCGAGAGCCTGCTCGAGTCGCGGCCCTCCGAGGAGTTCCTCAAGGAGTCGCTCGATCTTCTCAAGGAGGTCGTCTCCGATCGCGAGCGCGCGGAGGAGGTCGTCGACTGGTGTGTCGAGGTCGCGCGCGCTGCGGGCGGGCTCCTCGGGCTCGGAATCGGCGAGACGGTGTGCGCTGAAGAGCGCGCGCTGATCGAGCAGATCGCACGCACCCTCGGGCGCGACGCGGTCAAAGAGTTCCGCCGCCGCCTCGGTTAGAAAGCGCGATCGCGGCGTCCTGCACGACGTGCGGAGGACCTGCGCTCACCCAACGCGACGCTGCTCGGCGCGGACATCATTTCCGCGCGCGAGCCGTGGGCGCACGTCCGCGCGTTGACTTGAAAACCTGCGCGTGCGCCCGTGGTGAGTCTCTGGCAGACTTCGGACCCCGCGTCGTCCTGGCCGTTGTGTAGATCGGCCTCGTCGCGGCACGGCGAGCGCGCGTCGCTCGTCGACCCACGCCATGTCTGTACTGGAGCCCGTTGCTGTGGAGAACCGTCAGAAGATCCCCGTACCGCGTCGCTCGTTCCTCTGGTCGCTCAACCAGACCTCGGGCGAGATCCTCACCCACGTAGGCCCGACCGAGTTCACGCCGAGCGCCAACGACCGGATCGTGCGCTCGAACAACCGCGGCGGCTTCGAGCAGGCGCAGATGGAGGCGCGGCCCTTCATCCTCGCGCGCGACGGCGAGTACGCGATCATCACGAGCCCGGTCGTCGACGTGCCCGACGAGGAGCACCCCAACGGCAACTGGGTGCCCGGCGGCAACAAGGAGAAGTCGCTGCGGCTCGGCACGACCCGCGTCATCCCGGGGCCGTGCGCGTTCCCGATGTGGCCCGGGCAGACCGTCGAGGTCCGGCAGGCGCACAAGCTCAGCGCCAACCACTACCTCATCGTCGAGGTCGTCGCCGCCGTCGACGAGAGCGCGCCCTACTACGAGCTCGTCAAGCGCAGCGCCGAGCTCAGCTCGGTCGTCATCGACATCTCGGACACCGAGAGCGACGCCGAGCACGACGAGGCGCTCGAGGCCTCCAGCGCGACGCCGCGGACCCTGCGGATCGGCCGGCGCATCGTCATCCAGGGCCGCCACACCGAGTTCTTCATCCCGCCCTCCGGCATCGAGGTCGTGCCCGCGATCGAGGAGAGCGAGCCCAGCTCGAGCGACTCGGGCGACGGCGTCGCCACCCTGCCGCCGGCCGCGACCGAGGAGCTGGCGAAGCTGCTCAACCAGGTCTCCGGCGGCCTGACCGCGCGGCAGTTCAGCGTGCTGAAGAACGAGCTGCGTCACCGCCAGGACCTCGCCACCGGGCAGCGCGCGGTCATGCTCACCGCGCTCGACGACGCCTGGAGCGAGCGCGCCGCCGACCGCCGCCGCAAGACCGATCGCCGCAGCACGCAGCCGGCCATGGACCCCTACGCGCGCAAGGCGGTCATCCTCGGGCCGAAGCACTTCTGCATCCTGTTCGACGCCGACGGCAACCCGCGCATCGTCAAGGGCCCGGCCCGCGTGTTTCCTGGCCCCGCGGACACCTTCATGTACCGCGGCTCTCGCCGCCGCGTGTACTCGGCCTACGAGCTCGGCGAGACCCAGGCGCTGTGGCTGCGGATCATCTCGCCGATCACGCAGGCGGCGCTGGCGACCCGCCTGCCCAAGGGCGCCAAGCTGACCAAGGAGACCTACGAGGTCGGCGACGAGATGCTCGTGCGCGGGCTCCCGAGCGTGTTCTTCCCGTTCATCGAGGCCGAGATCCTCAACCCGAACACCCGCGAGCCGCACGTCGGCAACGACCACGAGAACGTCATCCTCGACGCGGTCGGCATCGACCAGAAGTCGGGCATCTACGTGCGCGACCGCGGCACCGGCATGGTCAAGATGGTCCGCGGCGAGACCTCGTACCTCGTCGACCCGCGCTCCGACGAGCACGTCCACCGGCGCGTGCCCGCCGAGCAGTGGAACCTGTGGATCGCGCACGCCGAGCCGCACAAGAAGCAGGCGCGCGACGTCGTCACGCCGTGGGCGCTCTCGATCACCATCCCGAACAACGAGGCGGTGCTCATCACCTCGCGCCACGGCCGTCGCGTCGCCGTCGGCCCGCGCGCCGAGCTGCTCGAGTACGAGGAGCAGCTGACCACGCTGCGGCTGTCCAAGGGGCGCGTGAAGGACGGCAGCCAGACCGTCACGACCTGCTTCCTGCGCATCCACGGCGGGCGCTTCTGCGACACCCTCGAGCTCGAGTCCTCGGACTTCGTGAAGTTCAAGGTCCGCCTCGGGCTCTCGGGCCACTTCGGCGGGGAGCCCGAGCGCTGGTTCAACGTCGAGGACCCGGTCAAGCTGCTCGCGGACACCGTGCGCGCGCGCCTGCGCGAGGCCGCGCGCACGGAGCCGGCGATCAAGCTCATGACCGAGCTGCCCAAGATCGTCCGCAGCGTGCTGTTCGGGGAGCAGGCGCACTGGACCTTCTCCGAGAACGGCATGGTCGTCGAGGCCGTCGACGTCCTGCAGATCACGATCGCGGACAACTCGCTCGCGGAGACCTTCGCCAGCGTGCAGCGCGAGGCCGTCTCGCTGCAGCTCAAGGATCGCCAGCTCGCGCGCCGCCTCGAGTCGACGCGCCTGCGCGACGCGATCGACCAGGAGGAGCACACGATCCAGCGCGAGGCGCAGAAGCGCATGTCCGTGACCAACATGCTCGAGGCGCACGAGACCCATCAGCTCGAGCTGCAGAAGCTGCTCGACGCGGCCGAGCGCGATGACAAGCTCCAGGATCGCAAGCACGTGCGCGCGGCCTCGGAGACCAAGCACCACCTGCTGCAGCAGGCCGCCGGGACCGAGGCGCGCGCGAAGAACCGCCTGACCGAGGCCGAGGCCGAGGCCAAGGCGAGCGAGCAGCTCAACACCGTCCGCCAGGCGCACGCGCGCGCGATGGCGGAGATCGAGCGCCAGACCGCCGAGGTGCTCGCGGGCGCCGACGCGACCCGGCTCCGCGCGATCGAGCGCGAGCTCGTCGGGGCGCTGCACGCCGCCGCGGACAGCGAGGTCATGAAGGCCGCGGCCGAGAACATGAACCTCGTCGCGCTGCTCGGCGGCAAGAGCCCCGCGGAATTGCTCTCGCAGGTGCTCCGCGGCACGCCGCTCGAGCGCGCGAGCAAGGGCATGGCCAAGCGCGCGCCGTCGTCCGACGGCGACGAGTAGCGCGAACGCGACGACGCTCGCCGCGCGGCGAACATGGCGGATCCGTCATGTTCGTCGCGCGCGCGTGCTCGTGGCGCGGGGCGCGAGGACGTCCGTCGCGCAGCCGTGACCGCGTCTGCTATCCTAAACTCGCGGGGGCCGCCACGTGGGCAGGGTCTACTGAATTGGCGTAATGGGAACGCATCAGATTTGTACTCTGAGGACTGCAGGTTCGACTCCTGTGTTCGGATAGCGGCCGTTGTCGGGCGGCCCCCGCTTCAACGCTCGACGCAGCGACGGGCGCGCGCGACGTCGGCGCGACGCTCGCGCGTGGTCACGCCTCACGCCCACGCGACGCCCACGTGACCGTGGTAGTGTTCGCGCGCGGGGGTTGCCACGTGGACGGAGCCCTACTGAATTAGCGTAACTGGTGAACGCATCGGATTCCCAATCTGAGGACTGCAGGTTCAAGTCCTGCATTCGGAACAACGGCTCGCGTCGGGCGACCCCCGCATCCTGAAACCCCGCGCCCCCCATCCTGAAGTCCCGCGCCCGCGCCCGCGCCCGCGCCCGCCGTCTGCTATCCTGCCACTGCGGGGGCCGCCACGTGGGCGGGGCCTACTGAATTGGCGTAATTGGCAACGCACCAGACTCGAGATCTGAGGACTGCAGGTTCAACTCCTGCATTCGGACAACTGGCTCGCGTCGGGCGGCCCCCGCCTCGTACCCGCGTCGACGGGCCGCCTGTCTGAAGACGCGAAGAGGCGCGCAGCCCCAGGCCGCGCGCCTCGTCGTCATCGACTCGACGGCTCGCTACTTGTTCATGAGCCGGTTGATCTCGGTCTGGAAGTGCTGGCTGACCTCGTCGCGCGACGCGGCGCGCAGCTTGGCGATGTCGAACACGAACTCCTGCTTCTTGTCGAAGTGGAACAGCCGGCTCTTCTCGACGACCATCGTGATCTTGAGGTTGGTCCCCAGGTACTCGATGTCGAGGTTCACGTCGGTGATGTTGAGCTGCTTCTGCAGGTGCGCCGGCGGGTTGAACTTGCCGACGAACTTCTGCCCCAGCGGCTTCGAGTCGAGGTTGCCCACGCGGTAGTCGAGGGCGCCGAGCGCGTCGCGGATCTTCTCGATGTCCGTGTTGCGCATGTTGATCGGGCACACCGCCTCGATGTCGAGCGCCCACGCGATGTCGACGTAGCCGCGCAGCTCCCAGTGGCACATCGGCCCGGTGATCGACGGCCCCGAGGGCACGCGCAGCTCGAAGGGCATCGAGAGGATGTCGTCCTTCTTGGTCCGCCACGGACCCTGGCGCACGAGGCAGCGGTCCCACACGTGCCCGCCGCGCGGGCCCTTCTTGTGGCGCTCGATCAGCTCGATGAAGATCGAGGCGACGCGCTCGCGGTCCGTCGCGGTGAACTCGAGGTAGCCGCGGATCATGTCCTCGTTGTTAAAGGTGTCCTGCGGCAGCGCGATCAGCAGGGTGCCGTTGTTGTTCGAGCCCTGCCGGCGATAGGTCAGCTCCGCGGCGGACGGCGCGACCGTCCCGCCGACGCCGAGGCTCCCGCCCGAGGTGGACCCCGCCGCCTGCGCCTGCGCGTGCGCGGCCGGGGAGCCCGACGGCGCGAACGAGGGCGCGGCGGGAGCCGGGGCCGGGCTCGCGGTCTGCTGCTCCATCTGCGCGCGCGCGGCCGCGATCATCTCGCGGACGTTCGGCGGCGCGGCGACCATCACGGTCGCGCCCTGCTGGGCCTCGTTGACCCACTCGACGCCGACCGGCGCGTGCCCGACCCAGACCTTCCAGTGCGGCTGGATGGCGATGGGCTCCATGCCCACGCGGACCGGCGGGATCTCGTCGTAGGGGTTGTTATCGACCCAGACGCCGTTGGACGAGCCGAGGTCGCGGATGTAGGTCTGACCGCCCTGGAGGTAAATCTCGGCGTGGCGTCGCGAGACGCTGTTGTCGTGTACCCACAGCTCGCACTTGGTCTCGTCGCGGCCGAGCAGGACACGGGGATTTTGCGGTCCGAGCTCTGCGGTGCTCGTGCCCAGGGTCAGCTTTACACTCATCGTCTGTACGTTTCCGTGAGAGGTGAAGGGGTCGATGAGGCCGAGCGCCAGCCCGCGCCGGCGCGCCTCGGGTGCGCAGTCTACCCCGGGGGGCCGCGACCGTCACGACGTGATGACGCGGCGGGCGCCCGCTCCACGTGACGCGTCGGACGCTCGACGCTCGCGACGACGCGCGCGTTCGTGACGGTGAGCGCTCGCGCTCGCGCGCTCGTTCGGCGCCGCGCTCAGCGGCCGCCGGCCGCCGGCTTCGCCGGCACCTTGCGCAGCGCGGTGATCAGCGTTCCGACGCGCATCGGCTTGCTGATGTAGTCGTCCATCCCGGCCTCCAGGCAGGCGGCGCGATCGGTCGCCATCGCGTTGGCGGTCAGCGCGATGATCCACGGGCTCTGCCCGCCCGGCTTGTTGGCACGGATCCGCCGGGTCGCCTCGAGCCCGTCCATGCCGGGCATCTGCACGTCCATGAGGATCACGTCGTACGGGCGTCGCGTGAGCGCGCGGATGACCTCGTGCCCGCCCGCGACCGCGTCCGCCTCGTAGCCGAGGCGCTTGAGGGTCACGAGCGCGACCTTCTGGTTCACGGCGTTGTCGTCGGCGAGCAGGATCGAGAGCGGCTGCTCCTCGGCGAGCTGCACGAACTCGGTGGTGCGCATCGCCTTCGAGACGCGCTTGTGCTTGTCGCTGCAGACCTCGAGCACGGTGTTGTACAGCTGCGAGGCCTTGATCGGGCGCGCGAGGCTGGCCGAGACGCCGCGCTCCGCGGCCTCCTGGAACAGCTTCGGATCGCCCGGCGGGAGCAGCAGGATGATCGGCAGCGTCGTGCCGGTGAACTGCTCGCGCACCATGTCGACGAGCTTGAGCGCGTCGAAGCGACCGGGCCGATCGGACAGGACCGCGATGTCGAAGGGGCCCTCGCGCACGAGCGAGACGCGCGCGCGCGCGCTCGTCGACGCCGAGGACACGCGCATGCCCCAGCGGTGCGCGAGCTCCTCGAGGTACGTGCGCACGTTGTCCTTGGGCTCGACGACGAGCACGCGCTTGCGCCGGAGCGCCGTCTCGACGGGCTCGTCCGCGTCGGGCATCGCCGGCGTCGAGATCACGAAGTGGAAGATCGAGCCGCGCCCCTCCTCGCTCTCGACCCAGATGCGCCCGCCCATCATCTCCGTGAGGCGCCGGCTGATCGTCAGCCCGAGGCCGGTGCCGCCGTACTTGCGCGTGACCGACGAGTCGCCCTGCACGAACGATTCGAACAGCGAGTTGACGCGCTCGCGCGGGATCCCGATCCCGGTGTCGCGGACCATGAAGTGGATCGCGTGCACGTCGTCCTCGCGCTTGCTGTCGACCGTCACCGAGACCTCGCCCGACTCCGTGAACTTGATCGCGTTGCCCACGAGGTTGACCAGGATCTGCCGCAGCCGCGCCTTGTCGCCGATGATCTGCGTCGGCACGCTCTCGTCGATCTTGTAGAGCAGGTCGATCTTCCCGCTCGTCTCGCGCAGCGCGAACATGTCGAGCACGTCCTCGATGCACGAGCGCAGCGCGAACGGCTTGCTCTCGAGCACGAGCTTGCCCGACTCGATCTTCGAGAAGTCGAGGATGTCGTTGATGATCACGAGCAGCGCCTCGCTGCTCGACTGGATCGTCGCGACGATGTCCTCCTGCTCGCTGTTCAGGTCGGTGTCGAGCAGCAGGCTCGTCATGCCGATGACCGCGTTCATCGGCGTGCGCACCTCGTGGCTCATGTTGGCCAGGAACGAGCTCTTCGCGCGGCTCGCCGCCTCCGCCGAGTTCTTGGCCGCGATCAGCTCGTCCCGGATGCGCCGCGACTCCGCCACGTCCTGCACGACGAGCGCGCGCACCCCCTCGCCCGCGTCCTCCGCGGGCCCGCGATCGACGAACGCGATCTGCAGCCGCGTCTGGTCGCGGCGCTGGCCCTCGGCCTCGCAGCGCTCGTCGGTGCGCGCGTGCAGCCAGCCGACGACCTGCTCCCGCGAGTCCATCGCCACGAGGTCGAGCACGTGCATCGCGCGCAGCTCCTCGGGTCGAAACAGGAACGTGTCCGCGACCTGCTGACTGACCGCGACGATGGAGCCGTCGCGGTGCAGGACGACGCCCTCGAGGCTCCCGAGCACCAGCTGCTGCAGCTCACGCTGCTGCGCCTGCGCGCGCGCCAGGGCCCGCCGCGCCTCGGCGGTGCGCCCCTCCGCGAGCCGCACCGCCGGCGCCGCCACCCCGAGCCTGAGCCCGAGCAACGCGAGCGCCGCGGTCGCGTGCACGGCCCAGCCCGGCACGGCCGCCGGCGCCGCCAGCCCCAGCGCGACGCCGACGAGCTCGATCGCACAGACCACGCCGACCGTCGCCAGCACCCGTCCTGCGGCGCTCGAGTTCAACGCGGCGTCCTCCGGGCTCGCTCGCCCGGATCCGCGGACGCGACGGTCGCTGGAGTCTCGGCCTCATGTTCCATGCGTGCCCCGGCTCGCGTCGGCTTGATCACCGGGCGTGTGCCCGGGGACCCACCGCTCGCTCGCTCGTCTCGTTCGCTCCTGACAAGGCAGACACCCCGCGCGCGCGCGGCTCTCGGAACAGCACGAAGTTTATCCAGCGGCGCAGGAGCCCCGCAACCGGGGCGTGTTCGCCCGAGTCAGCGTGTCAGGTCGCCACGACGCGCGTCCGCGCGTCGCGAAACTTGCTGGCGCAACCCTGTCGCCCCCGCGCCCGCGCGACGCCGCGTCCACGCATCTTCGCGCGCCCCCCGTTCAAATCGACCGATCCCGCGCGCAGATCCGCCCGAAGTGTACGTTCGCACATGTGCACGGGGCCGGCGACGGGCGGGCGCACGCTCGGCTCCGCCGCGCCCGCCGACGCGTCGTCGCGCGCCCTCAGGGGGGCGCGCCCGGACTCGGATGTACGATCGCACATGTGCAGCGGGCCCGCGCTGGGCGGGCGCACAGCCGTCGCGCCCGCGCGCAGCCAGGGGCGCTCGCCTGGCGCCTTCGTGACTCGCTGGGCGCCGCAGACGTCGAGAGGGCGGCCGACTCCGTCGACCGCCCCTTCAAACGTCCCCAGCGCGCCTCAGCTCGCCTGGTTTAGGTGCGCCTAAGAACGGGACGTTCAGCGTGATCAAAAGCGCGCCGGCGTCGTATACCAGACCTGCTTCTTCGCGTTCAGGTCCGCGAGCGTGCCGTTGTGCGTACCGCACGTCGGGATCGCCTCGCCGCGCTCTGCCCTCGACGGCCGCCCGGGTGTGGAAGGTCTTGCGCGGGCTGTTCAGGCACAGCGCGCCGTCGGGACCCCACGCGGCCTCGATCTGCCAGCAGCGTCTCGTGGTTCTGCAGGCCGAAGCGACCCTCGATGTCGATCGGCGTGCCGTTCTGCGTGTGATGCGTGCCGTTCCCGTTGTAGTCGGCGCGAACCATGCGCGTGCACGCGCGGTAGATGTCGTAGAAGGACACGTTTGTGTCGTTCGTGAAGCGATCAGTACCGCTGTCATCGGGGTGCCACGCCCACTCAATGCACTTGCCCATGGCCGTGCCGCGGCAGGCCCAGGAGGTGCCGTCCGTCGGGGTGTCGAGAATTTCGCCGGTATCCTCATCGAAGACGTAGCGCACCAGGATGCCCTTGGTGGGGTTGTCGTAGCCGTCGCGGCAGGCGTCGTCCCAGGTCGTACCGGGCTTCACGCGATAGCGGATGCGCTGGAACTTGAACTGCGAGCGGCCAGGGACCGTCTCCTGCTCGGAGAGCTTGATCTCGTAGTCCTCCTCGAGCACGTCATTGTCCGAGTCGAGCGTGATCTCATCGTTCTCGCCCATCACGCCCTCGTCCCCCTGGAGCACGCCGAACAGGTTGAGGAACACGTTGTTGAGCGCCGAGCCGTTCATGCGGTACCCGTTCATGCGGTACCCGTTCATGCGGTACCCGTTCATGCGGTACCCGTTCATGCGGTATCCGTTCATGCGGTACCCGTTCGCCTCCGTGCCGTTGTCCGCCAACGCACGGAAGCTCACGATCTTCGCGCCATCCGCGCCTTCCGTGATCTGCACGACCTTCGGCAGCGGCTCCACGAAGTCGCCGTCCTCGACGTCCTCGACGCTATCGCACCCCCCCGCGAACACGAACGCCAACGCGACGAGACCAGTTCCTAGATACGTTGTTGCCTTCATTTCTCCGCCCCTCTTCCGAGTTGATACGCGGGGTCAGGGTGCAACCTCCGTACCATCACATCGGAGGCGCTCAGCTGAGCGATCGCTACCCTCAACCCATCGCGCGCATCACCCAAATAATAGGGGGGCTCGCCCCTCTCTTCAACCTGTCCTTAAGGATATTTAGGTTCAGTGAACGTAAATTCTCCGCGCCCGGGGACGGCCTGTAGTGCCTCCGCTTCCCAAATTGCGGTCTACGATCTCCCGCGCGCACAGGTGCGTCACCTGTAGCTCACGCCCCCCAACCATTCCACCGTGCCACCGCACACACTGTCACACTCGGAAAACCGCCCTGAATTCGGGCGTTTCCTCCCGTTATCCCGGGCTTGCGCACTTCTTCTGACACCGCGTCGGGACCTGATCGAAGTATGGCAGTCCGTGACCCGATAAATCCAAAGCACCGGCACGAATTCTCGTGCGCCATCGTCGCGGCGCTGTGTCGCATCGCCTCACCGTTCTCGGCCCAACTTTTCAACATGACTTTTAAGACATGTTATTTTTTTTCTGCGTGCGCCGTCTAAGACGCCGCGTCGCTGTCGACGCCGATGGACGCCGCGGTCCCCGCCGCCTCTTCCGGCCCTTCGGCCGACGCCGTCGACGCGCCGGCCTCTCCCGGCGCGTCGCTAGCCGTACGGTCCGCTCGCCGCGCGAGCGGAAACGAGGCGCACACCCGGGCACCGATCTGGCTGTCGCGGTACATCGGGGGGATTGCCTGCCGATTCACGAGCTGGGCGGAAATCGAGTCGAAGAAGAACGAGCCGCCGTGCAACACGAACTCGTCGGCGGCGAGAGAGGACACGGTCCACTCCATCATGTTCCCAGACATATCGTGGAGACCAAACGGGCTGCGTGAGGTCGGGTGCGAGCCCGGGAGATCAGGGGCCGCCGCGAGCTTATTCTTGCCGTAGGTGATGTCGATGTTCGCGTCCTCGGGTGTGAGCGAGTATCCGTGCGGGTAAATGCGATCGTCCGCGCCTCGGCTCGCGCGCTCCCATTCGAATTCGCTGCACAGGCGCGCCCCTGGCACGCGGCCGGTGGCGTCAAGCCAATTCGTGTAACGCTCGATCTCCCCAACGGTGAGCCCACCGATGGGCAGCTCGTACCAATCTTGGCTGCGCCTGCGCTCGCGCGCGGGGAACACGATCGGTTCGCCACGCGCGGCCGCGAAACGCTTATCCTCCCGGGTGAACACGAGTTCCCAGGAGCCATCATCCCGCCGCTTCAGGACCTGCCCGAACTCCCCCTCGGCCACGGGCGCGAGCTCGCCGCGCGCGTCCGACGAGAGCGCCTCCAAGAACTCGATCCACTCGCCGAACGTCGTCTCGTGATCGGCGATAATATACGCCTCGGTGCTCACGTCGTGGAGGGGCGCGGTCAGGTGGAAGGTCGAGCGTAGCGCCTCCTCACTCGATCCGAACTTCCCGCGCCCGGCGGGGATGTACACGTAGCCCTCGGGCACAGCGTCGGGCCCCGGGATAGTGATCTTGACCTCGAGTCGCTCACCCCGTGTGAGTTGCAGCGGATAGACAACCGGCGGCGCGCCATCGGCGGTTATCTCCAGCCGGTACGAACCCCACGCGAGTGAGCGCTCCCCAAGCGGCGCCACGCCAAGCTCCTGGGGCTCGCCGAGGACGAGGACTCGGTCCTCATTGGATACGTAGCGACGCAGGGTCAGCGCGGCGCCGGCGGGCCGCGTCACCACCGTGAGCGTCGCCGGCATCTCCCAGCGTCGCCTCAGCGTCCCATCTGGATCGTAGAGCGCGAGGCGCTCGATCTGCTCGTCGACGCGATCACGTGCGTGCACTCGTTCAGCCAGCAGCGCGCGCTCAAGCAGGACCGAGCCGATCAGCCCGCGGACCTCCTCGCGCCCGGGGTCCAGCGAAAGCGCGATCTCGAGTTCATGCGCGGCCGCCTTGAGCTGCGTGTCGACCGCGCGTGCGTCCCGGAGCACGTCGCTCCATATCTTGTTGCCCTCGTCGACCTCGCGCGCGTCAAATTGGTCATAGGCCTGGCGCTGCCTGCGTGCGACTGCCTCGACCTCAGCGCGCGCCGCCCCTGCCACTTCGCTCGCGCGAGCGACGTGAGCGTCGACCTTGGCCTGCAGCTCCAGGTACGCCTGGTAGCGCACGTAGCCGTAGGCGCCGGCGAGCGTGAGCGGGACCGAGACCGCGACCGCGCGGATGATCAGCTTGCGCCGCGCCACGGCGCGCTCGCTCGCCTCGAGGAACGCGACCTCGCGCGGCCGCAGCTCCTTGCGCTCGAGCACCTTGGCCTCCTCGAGCTGCTCGGCGGCCCACAGCGCGTTGCGGGGTCGCCCGAGCCGCTCCCACTCGCCAGCCTGGAGCTCGAGGCGGTGGCGGATCGAGCGGACCTCCTTCTCCTCGTCGAGCCAGCGCCGCAGCGTGCCCCAGCCGTTGATCAGGGCCTCGTGCGCGATCTCGTGGACGGACCCCTGATCGGTCTCGCGGATGACGAGCAGGCGGCCCTTGACGAGGGCCTCGAGCGCGTGGCGGTTGTCGTCGCTTTCGCCGACGAGGTCGGCCTCGGTCAAGCTCGCGCGCGTGTCGTCGATGGTCACGAGCCGCATCAGCAGCTTGCGCGCCGCGGTCTGCTGGAGCGCGGGCAGCTTGCCGATGAGCCCGTCGGCGTGCCGCGCGAGCGCCCCCGTCACGCCGCCGATCTCACGCAGGTCGGCGGGCTTGATCAGCGCGCTCGCCTGGTCGCGGACCTCCCACAGCTCGGCGAGCGCGAACTGCAGGATCGGCAGGCTGCCCTGGACGCCCTCCTCGACCAGCTCCTCGACCAGCTCCTCGGTCTCGTAGCTCACGCCCTGCGTCTGCGCCGGGCCGACGATCGCCTCGCGGATGCCCTCGGGGGCCAGCGGCGTGAGCAGGTAGATCGCGCGCGAGAGCTCTGGCCCGATGTGCGGGACCGTGGCCGCGCGCGTGAGGAAGTCGCCGCGGACCGTCGCCATGAGGCGCACGCCGGGGATGCCGGCGGCGAACTGCGCGAGGATCTTGCCGGTGACGCGGGCCTCCTCCTTGTCGGCGATCGTCACGAGCTCTTCGAACTGGTCGATGAACAGCAGCTTGCCCTTCGCGTGCCCGAGCTTCTTGTGGATCAGCCAGCCGAGCGTGTCGGGCTTGCTCTCGACGAGCGGCAGGATGGTGTCCTCGTTGAGCTCGAAGTGCGAGACCAGCAGCGACTTGAGCGCCTGCAGCGGGTAGCGCCCGGGGATCATGTTCGCGTAGGCCCAGCTGCGCTCGGGCTCGATCGCGCCCTCGGCCAGGCGCGGCGCCACGCCGGCGCGCACGAGCGAGGACTTGCCGACGCCGGAGTCGCCGGCGACGAGCACGAAGGACTCGGAGCGCAGGCGGTCGAGCAGCATGCGGATCTCGGCGGTGCGCCCGAAGAACAGGTTGCGGTGCTCGGCCTGGAACGCGCGCAGGCCTCGGTACGGGTTGCCCGTGTAGCCCGTCGGCTGCTGGTCGGTCTCGAGCAGGTTCTCGAGCTCGTTGCGCAGCGCGTCGCCCGAGCGGTAGCGCTCCGCCGGGTCCCGCTCCATGCACTTCTCGATGATCGCCGCGAGCCGCTCGTCGACCTTCGGCGCCTTCTCGCGCACGCGCGGGATCTCCTGCTCGCGCACGAGCATCGCCAGCTCGAAGGGCGAGAGCGCGGCGAAGGGCGGCTTGCCGACGCACAGGATGTAGAGGAGCACGCCGAGCGCGTAGATGTCGCTCTCGCGCGACGCGGGCTCGGTGTTCCACAGCTCGGGCGCCATGTAGTGCGGCGTGCCCACGAGCGAGCCGCTCTGCGTCAGCGCCGAGGGGCCGTGCCGCCAGTCGCCCTCGAGCTTCGCCGCGCTCTCGAGCAGCGCGCTGCGGTGCAGCGTGCCGGCGCTCGGCGAGCGCCGCGGCGTCTCGACGCGCGAGCGCTCGACGGTGTCCTCGCGCACGAACTCGTCGACGCTGATCGTCGCGTCGAACGCGGTCTTCTTGCTCAGCCCCTCGAGCGACTTGTGGGCGCCGGTGACGGGGTTGCGCGCGGGCGCGTCGCTCAGGCGATCGAGCGGGACCGGCGCGGGCTGCTTGCTGGCGCCCTCGCTCATGAGCGCCTCGGCGTCGACCTCGAGCTTCGCGAGGCTGAAGTCGACGAGCTTCACCTCGCCGGTCTCCTCGCTGAGGATCGCGTTCGCCAGCTTGATGTCGCGGTGCAGCACGCCCTGGCGGTGCGCCGTCGCGAGCCCGCGCGCGAGCCCGATCGCGAGCTCGAGCACGCGCTGCCACGGCATCGGCGCGTCGAGCTCGCTGAGGCTCTTGCCGCGGATGTACTCGGTGACGAGGTACGGGTGCTCGTCGAGCTCGCCGACCCGGTAGATGCCCATGACGTTGGGGTGCTGCAGCCGCGCGGCCGCCCGCGCCTCGATCACGAAGCGCTCGCGCGCGTTCTCCGAGGTCACCGAGGTCAAGAACTTGATGGCGACCGCGCGGTCGAGCAGGCGGTCGTGCGCGAGGAAGACCTGCCCCATGCTGCCGCCGCCGAGCAGCCTGACGAGCCGGTACTCGTCAAACTCGTCGGGAGGAGTCCACTGGGCGTCGCGCTCGTCGATCATCGGGCTCCCGCTCATGGGCGCCGTCACGTCCCTTTGTCGTGGACCGTCGCGCGCGGCCCCTTCTGCCCCTGGCGCCAGGTCCAACGCGATCGGCACGTGAGACCTGGCACGTCGACCATAACACAGGGCCCCCGGACGACGTGTCCGGAGGCCCTGCTATGAATCGCGCGGGGCGAGGCCGCGCGCCGCGAGGGCGCGACCCCGCGCGACCTCGCGTGCGCCTAGCCCGTCGCGCGTGACGACGGCGCGCGCCGTCGTCGATCGCTCACGCCGGGATCGCGCAGATCCCGATGTCCTCGTTGCCCGGCGCCGGGTTATCGAAGAACGGCACGCACTCCTCGGTGTCGGCCGAGCACGGATCGGGACCGCTGAGATCGCAGTACTCGGTGCAGCAGCCGAGCGTCTCACAGCCCTCGACCACCGCCCCGTCGGCGCAGAAGAAGCCGTCGAGGCAGGCGTTGGTGTACTCGCACGCGGCGCCCTTCGTGCCCGTCTCGCCGTCCGGCACGTCCGGCGTGAAGCAGATGAACGCGTCGTCGGAGGGATCGCCGTAGCACGCGAGCGCGTCGGCGGGGCAGTCCTGCGCGAGCGGATCGCAGAGGTCGTAACACAGCGGCAGCACGCCGTCGTTGGCGACGATGCAGACGGGCGCGACGCCCGTGCAGATCGCGTTCTCGGCGTCGGGGCCCTCGCACTGCGCGATGCAGGTGCCGTTGTTGCCGTTGTCGTCCGCGAACACGCACTGGTGGTTGGCCGCGCAGTCGTCGAGACCGGTGAACGGTCCGCCCTCGACGGTGCACGCGTCGCCGTGCAGGCCGTTGCCCGTCACGGGCACGCACTTGTTCGAGTCCCAGACCTCCATGTCCGTCACGGCCGAGCACTTCTCGCCGTCAGCGCAGGCCTCCGGATCGAGCGGATCGCAGGCGTCGCCGTCACCGTCGCCGTCGCCGTCGCCGTCACCATCACCGTCGCCGTCGCCGTCGCCGTCGCCGTCGCCGTCGCCGTCGCCATCACCGTCGCCGTCACCGACCGTGTCCGAGTCGCTGTCGGTGCCCGGTCCCTCCGAGGGATCCGACGTCCCGGTGTCGTCCGTCGTCGACGGCGACGTCATGCTGTCCGTCGAGTCCTCCGTGTCGGTGTTTCCACCTCCGCCATTGCAGGCGGTCGCGCCGAGCGCCGTCGCCAGCAGCAGCGAGAGCCCGCCGAAGCGCAGCCAGCGGAGCGGCCGCGCGAAGTTCAAATCATCGGTACCAATTCCAGTCATCCGTTCCTCCAGTGCCCGCGTTGGGGGCAGCGTCCATGCGCGGCTCCGGGCGTCTTCGGGCCGGCGTACGAATTCTGACAGCGAACCCGCTGTCGGTTCCATAGTACATGTCCATAAATGCATCTAAATCGCGGCGGCCGACGAGCCGCGCGCGCGAGCACGCGTCGCGCGGGGCGAAACGCGACGCTCGTCGGGCGCGCGCGCGCGCGGCTGTGGGTGCTACGCTGACCTGACCCGATGATCGTGGAGCTCCTCGAGATCGCCGCGACCACGCTCGCGCTCGCGAGCGCGCCGCTCACGAGCTCGCCCCAGACGTCCGAGCCGATCTACGGCGGCACCACCGTGCCGCCCGAGGCGTGGCGCGCCGTCGTCGTCGTCGACTTCGGCATCGACCTCTGCACCGGCACGCTGGTCGCGCCCGACGTCGTGCTGACCGCGGCGCACTGCCTGTACTCGCAGCCGCCGCCTCAGCTCATCGAGATCAAGATCGGCAACGACCGCTCGAGCCCCGAGCTGGTCCTGCCCGTCGAGTCCTACGAGGTTCACCCGGCGTTCTGCGCCAACATCTTCGAATGCGAGTTTGACCTCTACGACTACGCGTACATCGTGCTCGGCGAGCCCGCGCCCGACGACGCCGTGTTCCCCAACGTGCTCGTCGACCAGGAGGTCTGGGACGAGACGATGTACAAGGACTCGCTCGTGACGCACGTCGGCTTCGGCTACGACGACAGCTTCGTGCGCGGCGTGAAGCGGATGGTCGAGTTCCCGATCGTCGGCTTCACGCGCAGCGGCCTCGAGTTTCAGGCCGGCGGCGACGGCAAGGACGGATGCCAGGGCGACTCGGGCGGCCCCGTGTTCGCGCGCACGCGCGACGGCGAGTGGTTCCTCGCCGGCGTGGCCTCGCGCGGGATCAGCTGCGGCGAGGGCGGCTACTTCGGGATCGCGCACCCGGCGCTGTGCTGGATCGGCGCGGAGCGGGGGATCGTGTGGAACCCCGACGACGATCAGTGCGGCGGCTGCGGCTGCGTGCACACGGACCCGCGCCGTCACGCGGCGAGCGAGGGCTGCTCCGTGACGCGCGACGACGCCCCCGCGACCCCGCTGGCGCTGTCCGTGATCTTCGCGCTCGCGCTCGCCCGTCGTCGCCGCGCTCGACGGCTGCTATCATCGCCGGCGAAGGGTTCGCCACGTGGGCGCGAGGATTTTCGCATTTAGCTCAATTGGTAGAGCGTTGGATTCTTAATCCGTAGGTTGCAGGTTCAATCCCTGCGATGCACACAACTTCTTCGGTCGGGCGGGCCCTTCATGATCTCCGCGTCGACGCCCGGGCGACCCCTCGCCCGCGTCGACGCACCACTCGACCCGACGCCGCGTCTCGAGGGTCGCCGCGCTCAGGCCGCTCACATCGCGCGCGGACGGAGCGAGCGCCGGGCCTGCTACGATGCGGCCCGTGACGACGCCGCCGCTCGGCCTGATGGGTCCACCCGGACGCCCGCCGCTCCCCCCGGCGCAGCTTCGCGCGCTCGTCGGAGACTACCGCCGGCGGCTGACGCAGTGCGTGCCGTGGAACCCGGCGATGAAGTGGCAGCCGCAGCTCAACCTCCAGGGCGCGACGTACGGCATCCGCGAGCTGTTCCCGACCGTCGGCGCGTCGCTCGATCCCGTGCACGCGCTCGCCGAGGGCCTGTACGTCGACTCGCCCGGCGGGTCGTTTCGCTACTGCGTGCGCGTGCAGCCGCGCGGCCGCCCGCTGCTGACCTGGTGGGGCTCACAGGTCGGCACGGTCATCTTCGACGCGCCCGTCGGCATCCCGGCGCTGTTCCAGGCCCGCCCCGGGCGCGCCCCCGACGATCCAGAGCGCTGGAACGAGCACCCGTGGATGTCGCTGACGCCCGGGGAGTACCTGACGCTGCGCCCGGGGACCCGGATGGCGCGCGGGCACACGATCGTCGCCGGCCTCGGGCTCGCGCACCAGCTGATCGAGGTCACGCGGCGCCTGCAGGTCAAGCGCGTCACGCTGGTCGAGCTGAGCCAGGAGCTCGTCGACTGGCTGATGCCCGTCGTCACCCCGCTCCTGCGCAAGCCCGTCGACGTCGTCGTCGGCGACGCCTACGAGGTCATCCCGCAGCTGCGCGCCGACGTGGCGCTGGTCGACATCTTCCCCGGCTACGGCAACGCGCAGGCCCAGGTCGCCGAGCTCGCCGCGCGCAGCCCGGGGATCAAGAAGTTCTGGGGCTGGGGCACCTCGGAGATGAGCGGCCGGCGCCTGCGCAGCCGCTGATTCGCGCCGGCCCTCGCTCGACATTCCCCCAAGGCCAGAGAGCACGCACGAGGCCATGCCGTACGAGACCCACGAAGTCCTCAACCAACCGCCGCCGCTCGCCGGCTACAACCTGTTCACGAGCGACGCGCCGCTGCGCGACGCGATCCTGCGCGCCGGGGTCGACTGGGCGCGCGAGCGCCTGACTCGCTACGGCGCGGAGCTCGGCGCGCCCGAGTTCATCGATCAGGGTCGCCTCGCCAACGAGCACCCGCCGCGGCTGCGCACGCACGACCGCTACGGCCGCCGCATCGACGAGGTCGAGTTCCACCCGGCCTACCACGCGCTGATGACCAAGGGCGTCGCGGCGCGGGTGCACGCGCTGCCGTGGATCGAGTCGCCGCCCGCCGGCGCCCACACGGTGCGCGTCGCCCAGCACTACATGCTCACGCAGATCGAGGCCGGCGTCGGCTGCCCGCTGACGATGACCTTCGCGGGGCCGCCCGCGCTGCGCAAGCAGCCCGAGCTCGCCGACGAGTGGATCCCGCGGCTCGTCAGCGACGAGTACGACCCGCGGATGATCCCGCCCGAGCGCAAGCGCGGCTGCCTCATGGGCATGGCGATGACCGAGAAGCAGGGCGGCTCGGACGTGCGCGCGAACACGACCCGCGCCGCGCCGGCGAGCTCGCGCGAGGGCCCGGGCGCCGAGTACCTGCTGACCGGGCACAAGTGGTTCTGCTCCGCGCCCATGTGCGACGTGTTCCTGACGCTCGCGCACACGCGGCGCGGCCTGACCTGCTTCCTCGTGCCGCGCTGGCGCCCCGACGGCGTCCGCAACAACCTCCGCATCCAGCGGCTCAAGGACAAGCTCGGCAACCGCTCGAACGCCTCGAGCGAGATCGAGTACGACGGCACCTGGGCGCGCATGGTCGGCGACGAGGGCCGCGGGATCCCGACCATCATCGAGATGGTCAACCACACGCGCCTCGACTGCGTGGTCGGCTCGGCCGGGATCATGCGGCAGGCCGTGGCTCAGGCGCTGCACCACGCGCGGCACCGCAGCGCGTTCGGCAAGCGCCTCATCGAGCAGCCGCTCATGCGCAACGTGCTCGCCGACCTCGCGCTCGAGTCCGAGGCCGCGACGACCACCGCGCTGTGGCTCGCGGGCACCTACGAGCGTGAGGACGCGCGCCCGCTCTCGCGCGTCGCCACCGCGATCGCCAAGTACTGGGTCTGCAAGCGCTGCCCCGGGCTGGTCTACGAGGCGCTCGAGTGCCACGGGGGCGCGGGCTACGTCGAGGAGTCGATCATGCCGCGGCTGTACCGCGAGGCGCCGCTGAGCTCGATCTGGGAGGGCTCCGGCAACGTCATGTGCCTCGACGTCCTCCGCGCCATGTCGCGAGAGCCAGACTCACTCGCGGCGCTGCTCGCCGAGCTCGCGCGCGCGCGCGGGGCCGACCGCCGGCTCGACGCGCACCTCGATCGCCTCCAGGCCGCGCTCGCGGACCAGCGCGAGCTCCAGCACCGCGCGCGCGCGATCGTCGAGGCGCTCGCGCTCGCGCTGCAGGCCGGGCTGCTCGTCCGCCTCGCGCCCGCGCCGGTCGCCGACGCGTTCTGCGCGGCGCGCCTCGGCGGCGCCTCGGGGCTCGCCTACGGCGCGCTGCCCCCCGGCGTCGAGCTCGACGCGATCCTCACGCGCGCGACGCCGGAGCTGGAGCCGCGCGACGCCGAGCGGCCGCCCGAGCGCGAGTACTGACGCGCGCGCCGGTCAGTACTCGAGCGTCTGCTTCACCTTGACCGAGCCCTTCTTCGGCTTGTCGAACTTCGCCTTCGTGATCTGCTTCTTGATACAGGACTCGAACTTCTTGTCCTCGTCCCCGCTCGACTCCGCCTTGAACCCGCTCGCGCGCCGCGTCGACTTGATCGTGAACGACGCCGTGAGGCTCCCGGAGAACTCCTCGGCGCGCCCGCGCGCCTCGTCCAGGCAGCCCTCGAGCGCGGGCTTGAGCTGCTCGATCGACCCCTTGACGCTGTCCTCCCCGAGCTGACCCGAGACCTCGAGCGCGCCCAGCTGCAGCGGCTTGATGACCGGCTCCGGCGGGAGATCGGGCGTCAGCGGGAGGTCCGGCGGCGTCGCGGTGTCGGTGTCGTCCCCGCCGGTCGTCTCGCCCGCCCCCTCGAGCTCGGGGAAGAACGGACGTCCCGTCACGGTCTCGAACAGCGCCAGCGCCTTGTCCTCGTAGATGAACGCGGCCGCGACGACGAGGCCGAGCGCCGCGAGGATCAGGACCAAAAAGATGTAGAGGGTCGAGCGCCGCGAGCCGAGATCGATCGCCTTGGGGCGCGAGGCCCTGATCTCGGCCTCGGTGGCCCCCTCAAACTCGTCAATGAACGTCCCTGGGCGCTTCATCCGGCTCCGCAGCTCGCTCGGAGTGTGCGTCTTTTCGGCCGATAACGCCAGCCGGGCCGCGGCGCTCACCACGCGGTGGGCGAGACGACGCTCCCCTCGCCGCGCGGCCGACGTCCGGGTGGCCGCGCGCGCGCGTCCGCGATCCTCCGCGCGCCGATCGAGGGTCGATCGCGTGTCGCGGTCGATCGAGGACCTCCACACCGAGGTGGGGCCATGCGCCACAGGCTGCGCGCGCGTCACCCCGCACGCGCTCGCAGCACCAAAAGGACATGTCTATTTAGACATATTGAAACCCGAACGAGACCTCGCGCTGCTACGCTCGTGCCATGAAGACGAGAGCAGCGGCGATCGGTGCCGCGGTCGCCATCGCGATCGCGGCGTGCGGTGACAACTCGCAGGAGGGCAGCTCCGCGAGCGCGACGAGCACGGGCACGGAGACCGAGTCGGGGACCGCGTCGAGCGACGCGCAGACGAGCCAGGGCCCCAACGCCTCGATCACCGCGACCGACCCGAGCTCCGGCATGTCGGCGTCGGCGACCGGCACGGACGCGACCGAGGGCACCGCCGCGAGCTCGGACTCCTCGGCGACGGAGCTGAGCGCGACGGCGGCGACGATGACGATGACCGACCCGACGATCACGGACCCGGAGACGTCGACCACCGGGGACCCGACGATCGACCCCTCGACCGAGACCGACGACCCCTCGACCACCGACGCGACCACCGACGGCGACACCGACGCGACCACCGGCGACAACACGACGGGCGCGCCCGACACGGACACCGACACGGACACCGACACCGGCGGCCTCGACGGGCTGTGGCTCATCACCGTCCACGACCTCACCACCCCGTCGAGCGTGTGGCGCATCGACATCGAGACCGGCGAGGGCCTGCAGCTGTGCGAGCTCGACGTCAACCACAACTACAACACGAGCACGTTCTCGCGCGACAACATCCTCTACGCCGCGAACGCGACGACCAAGGATCTCGAGATCATCGACCCGTGCACCTGCGCGCGCACGGTGGTCGGCCCGACCGGCGTCAACGCGCTGCCGGGCATCACCGCCGACCAGCTGTTCGGGCTCTACGGGCTCGAGACGACCCAGGACATCTTCGTCGACATCGACACCGACAACGGCATGGCGACGCCGATCGGCGCGCTCGGGATCAACTGGGGCACCGGCGGGCTCACCTGGTCGGACGCGCTCAACGACACCTACGCGATCAACGGCAGCGACGATCGGCTCTACGTCATCGACCACATTACCGGCATGGCGAACCAGCTGATCCAGACCAACTACAACTTCGGCAGCGTCGGCATCGAGTACCACTCGGCGACCGAGCAGCTGTTCGCGTGCTCCAACGACGGCGATCTGCTCGAGGTCGACATCGACACGGGCTCGGTCACGTCGATCGGCCCCATGGGGCTCGCCGGCGGCATCAAGTGCGACAACCTCGCGGCGCCCTGGGCCGGCATCGCGTGCGTCGACAACCCGTAGCGAGCGCGGCGCGCGGCGGGCTTCACCGGCGCGCGCCGGCGCGGCGAGCGAATCAGAAGCCGACGCGGCGCATGACCGCGCGCGGGAGGTGCAGGATCACGAGCATGATCAGGCGCCAGATCGAGGGCGTGTAGATCATCGGCGTGCCGGCGTCGATGGCCTTGAGGACATCTCGCGCGACCTTCTCGGGCTCGCCCGCGAACGGCGGCGGCTTGAGGCCCGCGGTCATGCCGGTGTTGACGAAGCCGGGCTTGACGCAGATCGTCACGAGCCCCTGATCGCGGAAGCGGTGGTCGAGGCTCTCGAGGTAGTGCGAGAGGCCGGCCTTGCTCGCGCCGTAGAGCGCCACGGGCTTGCGCCCGCGATCGCCGGCGACCGACGAGAACACGCACAGCGTGCCGCCGCCGCGCGCCATGAGCGTGGCGCGGGCGTGCTCGCAGAACACGACGGTGTTCGTGAAGTTGACCCGCAGCAGCAGCTCGGTTCGGTCGATGTCGGCCTCGAGCTGCTCCTGCGTGGCGAACAGCCCGGCCGTGACGACGACGACGTCGACGCGCCCGAGCGCCTCCTCGGCCGCGCGCAGCGCCGGCGCGAAGCTCTGCGTGTCGGAGAGATCGCAGGGCGCGTGCCCGCGAAACCCCTTGAAGTTCGGCGCGCGCACGGCCAGATCCGCGGCGCTGCGCTCGAGCTCCTCGGCGTCACGACCGAGCAGGAACACCCGGTCGCCGCGCTCCGCGAGCAGCCGCGCGAGCGCGCGCCCCATCCCGCGCGTGGCCCCCAGCATCACGATATTCATGGCGTCCTCGTCCTCGCTGCGCGGGCCTGCGGCCCGCAGACTCCTGTTGTCACGGCGCGTCCCCCAGAACGCGGACCGACTGCGCCGAGCGCAGCGCGCCCTCGGGATCCCAGCGCTCACGCACGGCGCTCCAGGCCGCGAGCCGCGGCTCCATGGCCGCGAAGTGCTCGGGCCGCGTGAACATGTCCTTGGCCAAGTAGATGCGCCCGCCCTCGCGGATCACCAGCTCGTTGAGCCGGTCCACGAGGCGCTGCGTGTCGTCGGTGATCGGGAAGTCGAGCGCCAGCGAGGTGCCGGCCATCGGGAACGAGAGCATGCCCTCGCCCTCGGGCCCGCAGTCCTTCATGATCGCCAGGTAGGGGACGCCGCCCTCGCGCGCCATGACCTCGAGGAGCCGGCGCACCGCGCTCACGCCGGCGGCGTTCGGGAGCACGCACTGGTACTGCGTGAAGCCGCGCGGCCCGTAGAGTCGGTTCCACCGGCGGAAGGTGTCGAGCGGGTAGAAGAAGTCCTCGAAGTGGCGCAGGCCGTGGCGCTTGTGCCGAGGGACGTGCTTGCGCACCAGCAGGCTGTAGAACAGCCCCACCGACCATCGCTGCCGCAGCGCGGCGGGCATCGAGAACGGCACGGTGACGCGACGCTTGAAGCGGACCGGGCGCCCGCCCGCCTCCTCGGCCGTCGCCCAGCGCCCGTAGTCGAGGATGCCGCGGCCGAGCTGCTCGCCGCGCGCGAGCCCGTCGACGATGCCGACCTGGTACGGCCACTCGACGCTCGTCTCCTTGAGCCGCGCGATGAACTCGTCGAGGTCATCGACGCGCCGGCTCTCGGACCAGATCCACGGCGACGCGACGCGCCGCATCGTGAACTCGACCTCGAGGATGTGCCCGGTGAGCCCCATGCCGCCGAAGGTCGCGAGCAGCAGGTCCGGGTGCTGGTCGCGCGAGACCTCGAGCACGCGCCCGTCCGCGACGCGCATCCGGAGCGCGCGCACGTGCTGGCTCGCGAAGCAGCCCGCGCGATGGTGCCCCTTGCCGTGCACGTCGGCGGCGACCATCCCGCCGAGCGTCACGAATTGCGTGCCCGGCGTGACCGGCGTGAACCAGCGACGCGGGATCATCAGGCGGTTGAGCTCGAGCAGCGAGAGCCCGGCCTCGGCCCGCAGCGCGCCGGTCTCGGGATCGAAATCGAGCACGCGATCGGCGAGCCGCGTGCCGAGCACGATCGGCTCGGACGACGGCGGCAGCGAGGAGTCGCCGTAGGAGCGCCCCAGCCCGCGCGAGAGCACCGCGCCCGCGCTCGCGCGCTCGATCCGCTCGCTGAGTCGTTCGCGTCCACGCGCGGGCACGTTGCCCCACCCGCTGAGCGTGGTCACGGGGACAGGCTCAGGCGCGCGTGCGTCGTGCGCGACGGGGCGCGACGGGCCGGACGACGCGGACGGAGCGCTTGCGATCTCGGTCATGCTCACGGATGCGAGGAGCTCGCGCGGCGAGTGTAGCCGCAGCGCGGCCGCGTGCCCAGCGGCGCCGCGCCGCGCCGGCGCGCTCGCGAAGGGGGTGTATCCTGCGAATCACGACCTCCCCCATGGGCACGACAGGCGACATGACCAACGGACCCGCGAGAGCCCCACGCGTGCTCGTCGTGAGCGGCTCACGCCACCTCGAGAGCAACCTCCACGAGCTCGTGCGGATCGCGACCGAAGCCGCGCGCGCGGCCGGGGCCGAGCTCCAGACGCTCGCGCTGCACGAGCTCGACCTCCCGGTGATGCACTACAACGACCGGTCGCAGCGCGAGCTCCCGAGCGTGCGGCGCGTCCACGAGTCAGCGCGCTGGGCCGACGGCTTCATCCTCGCCACGCCCGAGTACCACGGCAACATGAGCGGCTGCCTCAAGAACTGGTTTGACTTCCTGTACGGCGAGCTCGCCGGCAAGTTCGCGGGCGTGATCGCCTGCACCGGCGGCGGCGGCGGGGACATGTCGATCACGTCCGTCAAGAACTCGTTCAACTGGTGCCACGGCTTCACGCTGCCGTTCCACGCGGCCGCGCGCAGCAGCGACTTCAAGGACGGCGCGCTCGTCAACCACAAGGTGCTCGACCGGGTGCAGCGCGTCGCCCACGACGTGGTCCGCTACGCGCCGCTGATCCGCAGCGCGTTCGACCAGGCCCGCCAGGACGGCGAGGGCGTGCGCTCGGGCGTCGCTGGCATGCACTCCTGAGCGTCGACGCCCGCCGCCAGCACGCGCGACGCGGCGACCCGCCGTGGGCGAGTCGCCGCGAGCGTCATCGGGCTCAGGCCGGCTTGGTCCAGAACACGACGTCCGGCTCCGTGTAGTACAGCGTCTTGAGCTCGGTCTCGTCGCAGATCGGGATCTTGTAGCCGCCGCAGTCGATCTCCTCCGTGAGCCAGTCCGTGCGCAGCTTCTTGCCGCTGCAGACCATGCCGTCCGTGTCCCAGACGCCCTCGCTGTCCATGGGGAAGCCAGGACCCCAGCTGTTGACGCCCATCGAGTCCATGACGCGCAGCGGCGTGCCCGGGATCGTCAGCGAGTCGGCGTTGCCGCACGGCGACAGCATCGTCATGTAGATGCCGGCCTGGTACGCCTTGGGCCCGTGCTCCCAGGGCGAGACCCCCATCATGTCGACGGTCTTGCCGATGGAGCCGCTCGTGCACGCGAGGTACACGATGTCCGACACGTCGAACATCTTGCCGTCCTTGTCGAAGTCGACGTTGTCGAGCACGACCGACCAGAAGGTGCCAGGCTGGTCCGGATCCTCGTCGCAGGTCGGCATCTTGTCGGGCCCGGACGCGAGGTCGTTGAAGCGATACAGGTACTCGCTGCCGTTGTGGTTCATCTCCGCGATGGTCAGCTGCACGCTGTCGCCGTCGAGCTGCATCTTCCAGATCGAGTCCAGGAACTGCCAGCCGTTGTGGATGACGCCCTTGTCGTCGCGGCAGAACAGCTCGCCTTCCTCCGCCCAGACGTGAACGCAGTCGGCCTCGATCTCCCCGAACGAGAGGCGAACGCTGGTGAGCTCGGTGTGGTTGTACTCCTTGAACAGGCCGTTGATCGCCGAGAACAGCTTGGCGCCCTGCTTGTTGGTGTTGAACTTGATGCCGCCGCCGTCGCGGTTCTCGACGTTCTCGACCGACTCGTGACCGTCGTCGTCGATGTAGTCCAAGTCCTCCGAATCCGCGTCACAGGCACACAGCGCGAGCCCCGTGGCCAGCAGCACCGACTTGTTGAAGAAGCTGTTCATCGTTCGTCCTCCACCCGCGTCTCCGCGTATAAATGTCTCGTCCCGCGTGCTCCGGGGCCTGCGTAGCCGGGGGGGCTCGGGCCGGGGAGCCGGGGGTGTGGCGCGGTCTCCTCGCGCCACCGTCTCCACTTGGGCAGTGATTCCCGAGCGGTCAACAATTGCGCCCGTTCGAAAAAAAGTTCGAAACGGCGAGAAACCGGGGATCGATTCCTCGATCGCGTGGTCTCAGCCCCACGGCTCGCGGGCCGGGGGCGAGCGCGCGCGGAGGCGCGCACGAGCCCGCGAGCCCGTACAGGTCGGGCCGACAGCTCGTCGCCGCCGGTCGCGTGACCGCTCGTCGCAGGGTGTAGGTGCTCTGGAAGTGTTCGCTCCCGCGGAATCAATTGCTTCCCCCGCGAGATTTCTTGCGCGCGCGTCGACGCAATTGCTGGGCGCGCTCGGGTCACTGCCCCCTTGGTGCCGGCCCCCGGCACGGTGAACGCATGGAACCCGCGCAGCTGATCCAGCATGATCACGACGAGCCCGTGATCGACCCGAAGGACAACCTCGACGCGGCGTCGCTCGCCGACGCGCGCACGATCCTGCGCGAGCGCGAAGATGATCGCGCGCGCTCGTCGGGCCGCGCGGCCGAGCCGCTCGCGCTCGGCGACGATCGCGAGCGGCTCGGACTGGCGCGAACCTACACGCCGCCCCCGGCGTCGCGCGACGACGAGCTCGCGCTCAGCGATACGCGCCACTCCGACGCGCCGCTGGCGCTGCGCGACACCCAGGCGACGCAGCCCGACCGCAAGCTCGCGTTCCGCGACACCCAGGCCTCGGCCTCGCAGAATCACCTCGCGGTCAGCGACACGATCGCCTCGGACTCGGCGCACCCGGACTTCGCGAAGGCCGCGGGCACCGAGGATCCGCGGATCAAGGATCTGGTCCGCGCGCAGCTGTTCAAGCGCCGCGCCGCGCCCGTCAAGCTCGGGCGCTTCACGGTCATCGGGCGCCTCGGCGAGGGCGGCATGGGGGTCGTCTACGCGGCCTACGACGATCGCCTCGATCGCAAGATCGCGGTCAAGGTGCTGCGCGGCCGCGGGAGCGAGAGCTCGACCGGGCACGCCCGGCTGCTGCGCGAGGCCCAGGCCATGGGCCGGCTCTCGCACCCGAACATCGTCGCGGTGCACGAGGTCGGCGAGCTGCCCGACGGCGAGGTGTTCGTCGCCATGGAGTTCGTCCGCGGCCACACGCTGCAGAGCTGGGTCGAGGCCGCGCCCCGCAGCTGGCGCGAGATCGTCGCGGTCTACCGCATGGCCGGCCGCGGGCTGCAGGCGGCCCACGACGCGCGCCTGGTCCACCGCGACTTCAAGCCCCACAACGTGCTCGTCGGCGACGACGGCGTGGTCAAGGTCCTCGACTTCGGCCTGGCGCGCGGGACAGGTTTCTCGACGCCCGCGCTCGAGGCGGCCGCGGGCGACGACGCCGGCGGGCCGCCGGCCGACTCCGTGCTCGACACGACGCTCACGCGCACCGGCGCCGTCATGGGCACGCCGGCGTACATGTCCCCCGAGCAACATGAGGGGCGCCCGGCCGGGCCCGCGTCCGACCAGTTCAGCTTCTGCGTCTCGCTGCACGAGGCGCTCTACGGTCAGCACCCCTACCGCTGCGACTCTCTGCTCGACCTGGTCGCGAGCGTGACCACGGGAGCGCTCGTCGAGCCGCCTGCGGGCGCGCGCGTGCCGGGATGGCTGCGCCGCGTGATCCTCAAGGGCCTCGCGGTCAAGCCGGAGGATCGCCACCCGTCGATGGCCGCGCTGGTCGAGGCGCTGGGACGCGATCCGGCCCGCGCGCGCCGGCGCTGGCTGTCCGTCGCGGGCGTCGCGGGGCTCGCCGCCGTCGGCAGCTTCGGCGTCGCGCGCGTGAGCGCCGACGCGATCGATACCTGTCCCGACGCGCAGATCGAGCTCGACGGGGTGTGGGACGACGCGCGCCGCGAGCAAGTCCGCGCGGCGCTGCTCGCCACCGAGCTGCCCTTCGCCGCAGAGACCTTCGACCGGATCGCGCCGCAGCTCGACGGCTACGCGGCGGCGTGGACGAGCGCGCGCGCGGACGCCTGTCAGACGCACCTCCAGGGTCGACAGTCGGACGCGCTCTTCGACCAGCGCACAGCCTGCCTCGACCAGCGCCGCGCCGGTCTGCGTGAGCTCGTCGACGGTATGGCGAGCGTCTCCGCCGACGCGGTGATCAACCTGCCAACCGCTGTCTCGCAGCTCCCCGCCGTCGCGCGCTGCAGCGACACCGAGGCGCTGACCGCCGCGGTCGCGCCACCCGAGGACCCAGCGTTGGCGTCGGCGGTCACGGGGGCGCGTGAGGAGCTGGCGCGCGCGCGGTCACTCGGCTTGCTGGGCCGCTTCGACAACGCGTCCGCGCTCGCCGACGCGGTGAGCGTGGGCGACGCGGCCCAGCAATACCCGCCGCTCGCGGCCGAGGCGACCCTCGAGCGCGGCCGCCTCCAGATCGAGAGCTTCCAGATCGTCCCGGCGGATCAGACCCTCGAGCGCGCGCTGCTGCTCGCGCTTGCGAGCGAGCACGACGAGGCCGCGGCCGAGGCGATCGCGCGCCGCGTGTTCGCGCTCTCGGAGAACAACGACCCACCGGCCGCGATTGCGCTGGCCCCCTTGGCGACGGCGCTCGTCGACCGGTTGGGCTCGCGCGGCGGCGATCTCCGCGCGCTCCTCCTGAACAACCTCGGCAGCGCGTACGCCTCAAACGGCGACTACGCGCACGCGCGCGAGAGCTACCTCGAGAGCGTCGAACTCAAGCGAACGCTCGGCCCGCAGCACCCCGAACTCGCGTTCACGCTGGTGAACCTCGGCGATCTGCTCGTCGATCAGCACGACTACGACGCTGCGCTCGAGCACGACGAACGGGCGTACGCGATCATCGAGTCACGCTACGGGCCGCAGCACCCGTTCGCGGGCATGATCAGGCAACAATGTCGCGGTCGCGATGCTGCGCGCGGACTACTTCACGCGCGCGCGCGCGAGGTGACCAGCGAGCGCGCGCGCTCATCGAGGCACGCGCTCGGCGGCGACGCGCCGATCCTCAGCTACGTTTACGGGACCGAGGGCCGTCTCGCGCTCCTCGAGCGCCGATACGCCGACGCGCGCGACCACTTCGCGAAGCGCTCGCGCGCTTCGAGGCGAGCGGCGCGGGCGACTCGATCGAGAGCGTGCTCCCACGGCACGGCTACGCTGACGCGCTCGCGGGCCTCGGGACCTCGAGCGCGCGCGGGAGGAACACGCGCGCGCGCTCGAGCTGCGGGTGAAAGCGTTCGGCGAGGACGCGAACGTCGCGGAGTCTCACGAGCGCCTCGGGGAATTTGAGTTCCGGTTCGGTGACCCTTCGCTCGCCAATGAGCACCTCCGCCGGAGCCTCGAGATCCGCGAGCGGGCGCTGCCCGCTGGCGACGCCCGGATCGCGATCGCCCACCACCGACTTGGACAGCTATCCCTTCAGACAGGCGATCAAGCGTCCGCGCGGGAGCACCTCGAGCGCGCCGAGGCGCTGATCACCGCCGCGCTCCCCGAGCAGAACCCGCACGTCGTCGAGGTCATCCGCGCGCGCGGCGAGCTCGAGATGACCGAAGGTGCATATGCTGACGCGCTCGCCCGGTTTGAGCGCGCCCGCGCGCTGTACGACGCGTTCCTCGATCCAGACGACCCGCTGCGCGCGCTCGTCGAGTTTGACATCGCGCGCGCGCTCGCGGCGCTCGGGCGCGACGACGAGGCCGAGCCGCGCGCCCGCGCGGCCTTGCAGGCGCTCGGCGAGCGCCCCGGGTACGCCCGCGAGCGTGACGACGTGCAGGCGTTCGTGCGTGGCGGCCTCAAGGACTTCGCGCGCCCCGCCGGCGCCCGTGACCTGGCGCCGGCGGAGCCGGCCGCCCCGGCGCCCTGACGGCCGCTACGCGCCCGGCGGCTGCATGCCGAGGTTGGCGACGAGGAAGCCCCAGAGGTCCGCCCACTCCTCGATCTTCTTGCTCGTCGGCTTGCCCGCGCCGTGCCCGGCGCGGGTGTCGATCCGGATCATCACGGGCGGCTCGCCGCGGTGCGCGTGCTGCAGCGCGGCCGCGAACTTGTAGCTGTGCCCCGGGACCACGCGGTCGTCGTGGTCGGCGGTGTACACGAGCGTCGCCGGGTAGCGCGTGCCCGGCTCGAGGTTGTGCAGCGGCGAGTAGGCGAGCAGCGCCTTGAACTCCTCGGCGTCGTCCGGCGAGCCGTAGTCCGAGGTCCAGGCGTGACCGATCGTGAACTTGTGGAAGCGCAGCATGTCCATGACGCCGACGCCCGGGAGCGCGGCCGCGAACAGCTCGGGGCGCTGGGTGATCGCCGCGCCGATGAGCAGGCCGCCGTTGCTGCGGCCGCCGACGGCGAGCTTCTGCGGGCTCGTGTACTTCTCGGCGACGAGGTACTCGGCCGCGGCGATGAAGTCGTCGAACACGTTCTGCTTGCGCAGCTTCATGCCGGCCTCGTGCCACTCCGAGCCGTACTCGCCGCCGCCGCGGAGGTTGGCGACCGCGTAGACGCCCCCCATCTCCATCCACGCGAGGTTGGGGACCGAGAAGCCGGGCGTGAGCGAGATGTTGAAGCCGCCGTAGGCGTACAGGTAGGTCGGGTTCTGCCCGTTGAGCTCGAGGCCCTTCTTGGCCGTGATGAACATCGGGATCGTGGTCCCGTCCTTGCTCTTGTAGAACACCTGACGGGTCTCGTAGTCGTCCGGGTTGAACTTGAGCGCGGGCGACTTGAACACCGAGCTCTCGCCGGACTTGATGTCGTAGCGATAGACCGTGCCGGGCTCGGTGAAGCTCGTGAAGGTGTAGAAGGTCTCCTTGGCGTCCTGCTTGCCGCCGAAGCCGTAGACGGTGCCGATGCCCGGGAACTCGACCTCGCGCTCGAGCGCGCCCTTGAGGCTGAAGACCTTGACCTGGCTCCGTACGTCCTTGAGGTAGCGCGCGAACAGCTTGCCGCCGACGTAGCTCGCGCCGTGCAGCGTCTCGGGGGCCTGCGGGATGATCGTCTTCCAGTCCGCAGGGTCAGGTCGCTTGAGGTCGATCTCGATCACGCGCCCGCGCGGCGCGTCCTTGTCGGTGCGGAACAGCAGCTTGCTGCCCTGGTTGCCGACGAAGGAGTACTCGGCGTCGAACTGGTTGAGCAGCTCGACGAATTGCCCCTTGGTCGGCCCGGCCTTGAGGTCCAGGACGAACACGCCGTTCTTCTTCGACGTGCCCTCCCACACGCGGCTGACGAGGTAGCGCCCGTCCTCCGTGACGCTCGAGCCGAAGCCCCAGCGCGGCTGGTCGGGGCGCTCGTAGATCTTGACGTCGTCGGCCTGCGGGGCGCCGAGCGCGTGGTAGTAGATCATGTGGTTGTAGTTGGCGCCCTCGAAGGTCTCGCCCTCCTTGGGCGCGGCGAAGCGGGCGTAGAAGAAGCCCTTGCCGTCCTTGGTCCACGAGATCTCGGAGAACTTCGACCACTGGATGTGGTCGGGCAGGTCCTTGCCGGTCTTGATGTCGCGGACCTTGAACTCCTCCCAGTCGGAGCCCGCGCGCTTGATCCCGTAGGCCACGAGCTTGCCCTTGGGGCCAGGCGTGAAGGATCCGAGCGCGACGGTGCCGTCCTCGGAGAGCGTGTTGGGGTCGAGGAAGACCTTGGCCTCGGCGTCGAGCGACGGGGTGACGTAGATGACGTTTTGGTTCTGCAGCCCGTCGTTGCGCGAGTAGAAGTAGTGCTTGCCCTCGCGCATGGGCAGGCCGAAACGCTCGTAGTTCCACAGCTCGGTCAGGCGCGCGCGGATCGGCGCGCGCGCGGCGATGGTCTCGAGGTAGCCGAAGGTCACCGCGTTCTCGGCCTCGACCCAGGCGCGCGTCTCGGGGGCGTCGAGGTCCTCGAGCCAGCGATAGGGGTCGGCGACGCGCGTGCCGTGGAGCTCCTCGGCCGTGTCGGCGCGGCGCGTCGCCGGGTAGCTGTACGGCGACGGCGCCGCCGCAGGCGCGCCCGCGTCTCCTTCAGCCGACGGCGCGCGGTCAGCCGGCGTCTCGCTGGCGGACGGGCGACACGCGACGACGAAGGCGACGGACAGGAGGGCGGGGAGCAGGACGCTGCGAATCGTGGGCATGGTGCACAAACCTCGGCGCGCGGGCCCCGGGCGGCGGCGCGCTCCCCGAGTTCTATCAGGTTGCCCGCGAGCTCGCCGCGCTGACGTCCGCGGCCGATCGGTCTGTTCAAGCCAGGGTCTCGAGCTCGAGCGGCGCGTCGCGCAGCCGCGCCGAGAACACCGGCGGGAGCTCGGCGAGCAGCGCGCGCGCCGAGATCGCGGGGGCCGTCGCGGGCCACAGCCCCACCGATCGCGCCAGCGCGGCGACGGTGCGTTCGGGCGTCGCCCCGCCCTCCCGCAGCGCGCTGAGATCGGGCGCGCCGTGGCGCTTGCTCAGCTTCTGTCCGTCGGGCCCGAAGATCAGCGGGACGTGGGCGTAGCGCGGCGGCGGGTGGCCGAGCGCGCGCAGCAGGTGCACCTGGCGGGGCGTGCAGTGCAGGAGGTCGTCGCCGCGCACCACGTCGGTGATCTGCATGGCCGCGTCGTCGACGACGACCGCGAGCTGGTAGGCCCAGGCGCCGTCGCTGCGCCGCAGGACGAAGTCGCCGACGTCGCGCGCGATGTCGTCACGGGCGGCGTCCGGGCCGTGCACGAGATCATCGACGGAGACGCGCCCCGGGGGCGCGCGCCAGCGCAGCGCGGTCGGGCGCCCGGCCGCGACAGGTCCCGAGCGACAGGTCCCAGGGTAGATGACCTCCCCGCCAGGCGAGAAGCGAGCGCGCGTTCGCAGCTCGCGGCGGGAGCACGAGCACGCGTAGGTGCTGAGCCCCGCGATCGCGCGCTCGTAGTGCGAGAGGCGCTCGGACTGCCGGTACGGCCCGAACGGCCCGCCGACGTCGGGTCCCTCGTCCCAGTCGAGCCCCATCCACGCGAGGTCGCGATAGACGCGCTCCTCGAGCTCGGGGCGCGAGCGCGTCGGATCGTTGTCCTCGATCCGCAGCACGAAGCGCCCGCCCTGCTGGCGCGTGTACAACCAGGCGAGCAGCGCGGTGCGTGCGTTGCCGAGATGTAGGCGGCCGGTCGGGCTGGGCGCGTAGCGCCCGCGGTGCGGCGCGGCGGCGGACGGCGTCGACATGCGTCGAGGGCCCGGATACCACGCGCGCGCGCGGACGGTCGCCTACCAGGCGCGCGGGAGGTAGGCGGCCGGGATCGGGTTGCTCTGGTGCTCCTCGGTCCAGACGATGCTGAGGATCCACCAGCGCGCGCCGTCGTGCCGGAGCTGGATGCTGTTGATCCCGCGGACGAGCAGCTCGCCGTCCCCCTGACAGGTCCGCCCCTCGTAGCTGCTGAAGACGTGCGCGATCCCGGCGTACACCTCGGTGCGCCGAAACAGCTCACGCTCGACAAAGCTCATCAGGCCGGTCTGCGAGATCCGCTCGCGCGCGCGCGCGACGAAGCCCGCGACGTGCGTCTCAACCGTCTCGCCGGTCGGCTTGACGGCGATCAGCTTGGCGTCCTCCGTCAGCAGGCTCGCAAGTCGCGCCTCATCCGGGCCGGCGCCGGTCGTAAACGAGACGCTCTCGTAGGTCGCGCGAACGATGGCGTCGATCGAGGCCACGTCCTCGGGAGCCGCGCGAACAGCGAGGTGGTGTCTACGGGCGGCTACGGCCAGCGACGCGTCGAGATGCAGCGGCGCGTGCGGCGGACGCAGGATGGGGTTGGACTGACCTTGGGGAGGTTCTTGATTCAACCTTTGCTCCTTCAGAGGTTCGTTCACTATACACGCGGCCGGTTCACCGCGATCCCGTGGAACTCTCCGTAGCGGCCACTACAAGGGCAATAAGAAGGCTTCGCGCGACGCGCGTTCGACCGACATATCACCGTTTCTCCCCCTCTCCGGGGGCGTGTCCGCGCGCGGGCTCGACGGCCGGAACATGCGCGATGTGTTTGCGTCAGAGATCGCTCACGGCGCCACAGCGCCGGAGACGCAGGCGACCCGCGTGATCTGGCCCGTGGTAATCACGGGGCTCCCGAGTATCCTCGGGCCCGATGGCCGACCGATACGACATCAGCCAGCGGAAAAAGGACCATCTCGCGCTGTGCGCTGGCGACAACGTCAGCTTCCGCGAGAAGACGACGCTGCTGCACGAAGTCGCGCTGGTGCATTGCGCGCTCCCCGAGATGCACGCGGACGAAGTCGACAGCTCGGTCGAGTTGCTGGGCAAGCGGTTGAGCGCGCCGGTCGTCGTCGCGGCGATGACCGGCGGTACGGACGAGGCCGCGAAGATCAACCAGGACTTGGCGCGCGCCGCCGATGAGCTGGGGCTCGGATTCGGGCTCGGCAGTCAGCGCGCGATGTTCGAACGCCCCGAGACCGCCTGGACGTTCAAGGTCCGTGAGCAGGCGCCCAACGTCCTGCTGCTCGGCAACCTCGGGCTCGTGCAGGCCCGGCAGATGACCACCGGGCAGATCCAGGACCTGTGCGGAGAGACGGGCGCAGACGCGCTCTGCATCCACCTCAATCCGGCCATGGAGATCGTCCAGCCCGGCGGCGATCGGGACTTCTCGGGCGGCGCCGACGTCCTGCGCCGTCTCGTCGAGGAGCTGACGATCCCGGTCGTCGCCAAGGAGACCGGCTGCGGGCTGTCGCGCTCGGTTGGCGCGCTCATCCGCTCCTGCGGCGTCGAGCACGTCGACGTGAGCGGCGCGGGCGGAACGAGCTGGGTGGCCGTGGAGGCTCACCGGGCGGACAACGACACCGCGCGGCACATCGCCGAGGAATTGTGGGACTGGGGCATCCCGACTGCGGCCTCGCTCCTGCAACTCGAGGGTCTCGGCCTGCAGATCATCGCCACCGGCGGCCTGCGTACGGGCAGCGACGTGGCTCGCGCGGTCGCGCTCGGCGCGAGCGCGGGCGGGCTCGCCTCACCGGTGCTGAAGGCCCACCGCGCCGGCGGGTTTGAGGGCGCCCGCGCGTTCCTGGGCCGCGTCGTTCAGACTGTCCGCAGCATCATGCTGCTTACGGGGTCGCGGACCATCGACGAGCTGCGCCAGAGCCCCCGGGTGATCGGACCGACGCTCGAGCGCTGGCGCGTGTGAGCCGCGACGTCAACCTCGGGAGCACCATGACCCCGCGACTTCACCCCCACGCCTCGGCGAGCGGCAAGGTCATCCTCGTCGGTGAGCACGCGGTCGTGTACGGGCAGCCTGCGCTCGCGGCCGGGCTCCCGGACGGCCTCGAGCTGTGGGCGTCGCCGCTGGACCGGCGCACCGACGCCACGCGCCTCGTGATCCCGGAGTGGCAGCTCGACCTCGTGCTGACGCCCGACAACGACCACCCCGTCGCCCGCGCGACCCTCGAGGTCCTCGGGTTCTGCGACGGCCCGCTCACGGGCTGGCGCATCACCGGCACCTCGCGTCTGCCGAGCCGCGCCGGATGCGGATCGTCGGCGGCGCTCTCGGTCGCGCTCGCCCGTTTGGTGCTCGGTGACGAGGCCGCGCCGGCCGACATCATCGAGGCCTCCCTGGCCGGTGAGCGGGTGTTCCACGGGAACCCGTCCGGGATCGACAACCTCGTGGCGACCACGGGCGGGATCGTCCGCTTCGTGAAGGGCCAACCCGCAGCGGAAATTGCGGTGAAGGCGCCACTCCCCTTGCTCGTTGTCCCGACAGGCATCCCGCGCTCCACGGCCGCCCAGGTCACCAAGGTTCGGGAGCGCCTCGCGCGACTCCCATCGATCGTGCGCCCGATCTTGGACGCGATCGGGCATGCGACGGACGACGCCATCTCTGCCATCAATTCCTGCAATTACAATATTTTGGGTGAGATCTTCACAGTGACACATGAACTTCTCTCGAGCCTCGGCGTCTCGTGTCCGGCGCTTGATTCGCTCCAGGCCGACGCGCTCTCAGCGGGCGCGCTTGGCGCGAAGCTGACCGGTGCTGGGGGCGGTGGCTGCCTCCTCGTGCTCCCTCCTGCCGACCCGTCCCCTGTGATCGACGCGATGCGCGCGCGCGGCCTGGAGCCCCTCGCGGTGGAGGTTCGCTAGCCATGGTCGGAGAGCTCAGACAGCACGCTCGAAGCGCGCGCGCGGTTGCGCACGCGAACATCGCGCTGGTCAAGTACTGGGGCAAGCGACCAGGTGCGGGCGAGGACCTCAACCTCCCGGCGGTCGGCTCGCTGTCCATGACGCTCGATCAGCTGCGCAGCGAGACCGAGATCGGGCCGGCGGACGCGGACGAGGATCGCTTTGAACTCGACGGTGAGCTCGTGACCGGCGCGGTCGCGGCCCGCTCGTTTCGTCACCTCGATCGGATCTGGCGCCACTTCGGGGGCGAAGGGGCCACGCGCCCTGCCCTGCGCGTCCTCTCCCGCAACTTCGTCCCCACGGCCGCCGGCCTGGCCAGCTCGGCCTCGGGCTTCGCCGCCCTCACGCTCGCCGGGACGGCCGCGCTGACCACCGCGCTCGACGGGGCGTCACCGCGGGATCGGTTTGCCCCGCTCTCAGCGCTCGCGCGTCGTGGCTCTGGTTCGGCCGCGCGCTCCCTGTGGGGCGGGTTCGTGCGGCTCGATCGCGGTGAGCGCGACGACGGCTCGGACTGCCGCGCGCGCCCGCTGTTTGCTCGCGATCACTGGGACCTCGAGTTGCTGGTGGTCCACACCGCGCGCGGCAAGAAGTCGATCGGCTCGACCGAGGGCATGACCCGCAGCCGCGAGACCTCGCCCTACTACGCCGCGTGGGTCCGCGAGTCCAAGGCTGATCTGGACGCGGCCGAGCAGGCGCTCGGACGTCGCGACCTGACCGCGCTCGGGGCCACGGTCGAGCACAGCTGCTTCAAGATGCACGCCTGCATGCTGGCCACGCGCCCGCCGATCCTCTACTGGAACGGCACGACCCTCGAGGTCATCCGCGCGTTGTGGGACGCGCGGGCCGACGGACTCGAGGGCTACGCGACCAGCGACGCCGGCCCACACGTCAAGGTCCTCTGCCGCTCCGAGATCGCCGCCGCGCTCTCCGAGCGACTCGCGCGCGTCACCGGCGTGCTCGGGATCGATCGCGTGGGACCCGGGCCCGACGCCCACGTGGAGGTCCTCCCGTGACGGACGTGTTCGTCTCGGCGCCCGGCAAGGCGTTCCTGATCGGCGAGTACGCGATCCTGCACGGGGCGCCGGCGATCGTCACAGCGGTCGACGTACGGGCCTTCGCCCAGGCCGCCAGCAGGTCGGGCGTCGAGACGCCGATCGTGCGCTGCACTCGAGCGGCGGTCGCCGACGCCCTCGAGCGTGACATCCCGTCCCTCGGACCGGCGCCGTCGGTCGATACGAGGGCGTTCGCGCCGGGCCGCCGCAAGCTCGGTCTCGGCTCGAGCGCTGCGGTGGCCGCCTGTGTGGCCGCATATCACCTTCGACGCGCCAAGCCGGACGCCCCCGCGGAGACGCTGCGGGACGAGATCTTCGCCCGCGCCTTCGACGGGCACCGCGCGGCCCAGGACGGGCGCGGCAGCGGAGCGGACGTCCTGGCGTCGGTCTACGGCGGCTCGCTGAGCGTCCGGCTCGCGGGTGGTCGGTGCGCGATCGAGTCGCGACCGCGCGCCGACTGGCTCACGATCGGCTTCGTCGACGCCGGCGCGCCCGCCAGCACCACGTCGTTTGTCCGGGCCATCGAGGCCGCGCGAGCCCGCGACGCGGACGCGATCGAGCAAGGGATCAGCCAGCTCGCGCAGGCCAGCGCGCGCTTCCACGCCGCGTTTCGCCCGTTCGCGCCCGGTGACGTCGCGGCGGCGCTGTACGCCGAGCTTCGGGCCGCCACCCTGCTGCACAACGACGGGCTTCGCCAGCTGCAGCGGGCCGCCGATGTCCCGATCATGACGGAGGCGATCGAGACGATCCTCGCCGTGGCGACGGAGTTCGGCCTGGCCGCCAAGCCTAGCGGCGCCGGCGGGGGCGACCTCGTCGTCGTCTTCGCCCACGAGCCAGCCGCCCTCGACCGCTTCGCCGTCGCGCTGCAACGCGAGCACGGGCTCGCGCTGCTTCGACACCTGCGACCGTCCGCGCCGGGGCTGCGCTTTGAGGCCCGCGAGCCGGCGACCTCCCGCCTCGCGGGCTTCTTCAAGCTCGACATCGCCGCGCGGCGGGCCGCGGTCGCCCACGCGGCTGGGATCGAGCCGACGAGCTTCTCCTCGGTCGACATCGGCGCGCTCGGGCTCGAGAGCGCCGACAACCTGATCGAGAACGTCGTCGGCACCCTCGAGCTGCCCTTCGCCATCGCCACCAACTTCGTCGTCAACGGCCGCGACTTCCTCGTGCCCATGTGCGTCGAGGAGGCCTCCGTGGTGGCCGCGGCGTCGAACGCCGCGAAGATGATCCGCGCCGGCGGCGGGTTCGTGGCCCACGCCGATCCACCGTGGATGATCGCGCAGATCCAGCTCGCGCGCTGCCGTGCGGGGGGACTTCGCGCGGAGGAGGCCGCGGCTCGGATCACGCGCGAGCGCGACGCCCTGCTCGAGCTGGCCGATCGCGCCCATCCGCGTCTGCGCGCCCGCGGCGGCGGCTCCCGCGAGCTCGAGGTGCGCGTGCTCGCCGAGGACATGCTCGTCGTGCACGCGATCATCGACTGCCGCGACGCCATGGGCGCCAACCTCATCAACACGATCGCCGAGGAGCTGGCGCCGGCGATCGAGCGCATCACCGGCTGGGCCGCAGGATTGCGGATCCTCAGTAACCTCGCCGACCGCCGCTGCTCGCACGTCGTCGCGCGTGTGCCCCCCTCGGCCCTCTGCGCCAACCTGCCGTCCAACGAGTGGACCGCCGACGCGGTGGTCGAGCGCGTGGTCGCGGCCTCGCGCTTCGCCGAGCTCGATCCCTACCGCGCGGCGACCCACAACAAGGGGATCATGAACGGGGTCGACGCGGTGATCCTCGCGACCGGCAACGACTGGCGCGCGATCGAGGCGGCGGCCCACGCCTACGCGGCCCAGGGCGGTCGCTACGCGCCGCTGGCGATCTGGCGAAAGGGCGCGGACGGCTGGCTCGAGGGTCGCATGTCGATGCCGACGGCCGTGGGCATGGTCGGCGGCGCGACCAAGGTCCACCCCGCCGCCCGCCTCGCGCTCGATCTGCTCGACTGTCGATCGAGCGCGGAGCTCGGCGAGGTGATCGTGGCCGCAGGGCTGGCCGCGAACCTCGCGGCCCTGCGCGCGCTGGCGACCGAGGGCATTCAACGCGGGCACATGTCCCTGCACGCGCGCTCGATCGCCCTCGGCGCCGGGGCCACGAGCGACGAGCTCGAGGCGCTCACCGAGCAGCTGATCGCGTCCGGCGAGATCAAGCACGAACGCGCGATCGAGCTACTTCGCGCCCTGCGGGCGACACGCCGCTGACCGACGCGACTGGTTTGCGTGATCGATTCGCCGCGCTGAGGCGTCCGTCACAGCGCCGCTTTACAGAACCAGTAGGATGCACCCACACTTCCCCCGGTATCGCGCGCCCGCGCCCGCTACATCCCCCTACCTATCGACTGGACTGCGTCCCGCTTCCCGATTTGGAGCCGCGAGATGGTGAACGCCACAGAACCCCGCCTCTTCTGCGTCCCCGCGCCGACCGCTGACGAGCGCGACGAGGACTACACGCCCCCGGACGGCGCCCCGCCCGGGCCGTGGTCGCTCGCCAGCGCCTATCGCTACTGCGAGCGCCTGGCCACGACCCACTACGAGAACTTCCCCGTCGCCTCGCGGTTCATGCCGGCCCACCTGCGCGGGAACGTCATGGCCATCTACGCGTTCGCGCGCACGGCCGACGACTTCGCCGACGAGCCGCGCTACGCCGACCGCCGCGTCGAGGCGCTGAACCGGTGGGAGACCCTGCTCGAGGCCTGCTACCACCGCGACGTCGAGCACCCGGTGTTCCTCGCGCTGCGCGACACGGTGCGTCGCCACAACATCCCCATCGGCCCGCTCAAGGATCTCCTGACCGCGTTCCGCATGGACCTCACCAAGCACCGCTACAACACCTTCCAGGAGATCCGGCACTACTGCCGCCACTCGGCCCACCCGGTCGGGCGCCTCGTGCTCTACGTCCACGGTCACCGCGCCCCCGATCTCCACCGCTTCAGCGACGAGATCTGCGCGGCCCTGCAGATCGCCAACTTCCTGCAGGACGTCTCCGTCGACCTGCCCCGCGGCCGCTGCTACCTGCCCGAGGAGGACCTCGTGCACTTCGGCGTCACGCGCGAGGACCTGCTCGCGCGTCGCCACACCCGCAACTTCCTCGACCTCATGGCCTTCTCGGTCGTGCGCGCGCGCGCCATGTTCCTGCGCGGTCGCCCGCTGATCCGCCAGGTCTCGCCCGGCCTGTCCATGGAGCTCGACACCATCTGGGGCGGCGGCATGGCGATCCTGCAGCGCATCGAGGACATGGGCTACAAGGTCCTCGACAGCCGGCCGACCCTCGAGAAGCGCGACATGGCCGGCATCGCGGTGCGCTCGCTGTTCCGCTTCGGGCGCCGCTTCATCCGCGGCGAGGTCTGAGACCAGGACCAGAACTGGACCAGGATCGGGACGAGCACGAAGGCGAAGGAGCGCGGAGGCTTGAGTACGGACGTGCGACGAGGGACGGAGGAGCGCGGGGGCGAACGCGCATGAGCGAGACCATGGGCATCTCACTGCAGACCGGCCTCGAAGCGCTCGACCTGGTCCGAAGTCTCCCGGGACGCGGCGCCGCGCTCGTGCGCCGGCTGACGCGGCGCTCGGCCTCGAACTTCCGCTTCGCGTTCCTGTTCCTCGGGGCCGAGCAGCGCGAGGCGCTCGGGCTCGTCTACGAGTACTGCCGCGTCGTCGACGACATCGTCGACGAGCGCGAGCCGGGCCTTGAGGGCGACGCGCGCGCGCGTCAGCAGCTCGCCGAGTGGAGCCGCGAGCTCGAGCGCGTGTTCGGTGATCCGTACACCGACAGCGACCCGCCCCGCACCGAGCTCGGCCGCGGCCTGCAGCGCACGCACGCGCTGTTCGGCTACCCGCGCGAGGCCTTCGACGAGATCCTCGCCGGCGTCGGCATGGACCTCGAGAAGACCCGCTACGAGACCATCGAGGACCTGCGGCTGTACTGCTACCGCGTGGCCTCCTGCGTCGGCTTCCTCTGTATCGCGATCTTCGGCGAGCAGGACGCGCCCGCGCGCGCGTACGCCGAGCACCTCGGGCTCGCGCTGCAGTACACCAACATCCTGCGCGACATCGCCGAGGACGCCGTGCGCCAGCGCGTCTACCTGCCCGCCGAGCTGCTAGGGCGCCACGGCCTGACGACCGACGACATCCTCAACTGTCGCTACGACGGGCGCTTCGTCGCCGCCGCCGCCGACTTCGCCGCGGCCGCCGAGCGCGAGTACCAGGCCGCCTGGAAGCTGCTGCCGACGATCAACCAGCGCGTCTTGCTGCCCGCCGAGATCATGGGCCGCACCTACTACGAGATCCTCCGCGAGATCCGGACGCGCAACTACAACGTCTTCACCCGGCGCGCGAGCCTTCGGCGCCGCGACAAGCTGCGGATCGCGGCGCTGGCCATCGCCCGCGCCGGCATCGCGGCGCTCTGACGCGGCGCCCCAGCGACACGGGCCGTCGAGGCTGCAGAGGCCACAAGAGCTGCAAGGAAGCAGGAGCGAGCAACAGTGCGACGCGTCGTGATCATCGGAGGCGGACTCGCCGGGCTGGCCTGCGCCGTGCGCCTGGCGGGCGCGGGCCAGCGCGTCACGGTGGTCGAGGCCACCAAGCGCGGCGGCGGGCGCTCGCGCTCGTTCCCCGACTCCTCCTTCGGCCGCGAGCTCGACAACGGGCAGCACCTGATGATGGGCTGCTACCGCGAGACGCTCGCGCTCCTGCGCACGCTGGGCACGCAGGACGGCGTGCGCTTCCAGCAGAACCTCGCCATCGAGATGGCGCGACCGGGCGGGCGGCGGATCCGGCTGCGCTGCCCCGCCCTGCCCGCGCCCATGCACCTCGTCAGCGGGCTGCTGACCATGCGCGGGCTCGGGGTCGTGCACCGGGCCTCGGCGCTGCGCGCCGGCCTCGTGCTCAGCGGCGAGGTCCGGCGCCCCGACGACAACGAGACCTGCGACGCCTGGCTCACGCGCATGGGCCAGACGACCGCGATCCGCAACGCGTTCTGGGAGCCGCTGATCTGGGCGGTGCTCAACGACGACCCGCTGATCTGCTCGGCCGCGATGTTCATGGCGGTGCTCGAGCGCGCGTTCATGGGCACGCGCGACGACTCGCGCCTCGGCGTGCCCTGCGTGCCCCTGAGCCAGCTCTACGTCGATCAGGCCGCCGACTACGTGCGCGCCCGGGGCGGCGCGCTGCGCTTCGGCGCGCCCGCGCGGTCCGTCGCGCGCGCGGGCGCGACGCAGCGCGTGCTGCTGAAGTCCGGCGAGGCGCTCGACGCCGACGTGATCGTCGCCGCGGTCCCGCCGCGCGCGCTGCTCGAGCTGCTCGACGACGTCGCCGACTCACCTGTCTTTCAAGACATCAAAAAACTCAAGACCGCGCCGATCGTCAACCTGTGGTGCGAGCTCGACCGCTCGCCGCTCGGCGGCGCCGAGATGATCGGCCTCGTCGGCAGCCCGCTGCACTGGCTGTTCGACCGCAACGTCATCGAGCGCGCGCCCCCCCGCGCGCCGGTGCTGCTCAACTGCACGATCTCGGGCGCGCGCGGCTGCGTCGATGACTCGCCCGCGGCGCTGCGCCAGCTGCTGCAGGACGAGCTCGCGCGCTACTTCCCGGGCCCGCCGGTGACGATCCAGCGCTGCCGCGTGATCAAGGAGAAGCGCGCGACCATCTCGCACGCCGCCGGGACCTACCAGTGGCGCCCCGAGACGCGCAGCCCGATCAAGGGGCTGTACCTCGCGGGCGACTGGGTGCGCACCGGGCTGCCCGCGACGATCGAGTCTGCGGTCCAGAGCGGCCACCAGGCGGCGGCCGCGATCCTCGAGGACGCGACGCGCTGACGGCTCACGCGAGCCGCCGCGCGCCGCTCGGGCGACGCGGCGCTACTCGACGATACGCTGGCCCGGCTGCATCTGGATCTCGTCGGTCGTGCCGTCGTGGGTCGGCAGGTGCAGCGTGCCGAGGTTGACCGCGAAGGCGTTGAGCCAGTACGGGCCGATCGTGATGCGCTCGTTGAGCGGCCACGCGCTGATGTCGATGGTCCCCTTCACGCCCGGCGTGACCGTGACCTCCCAGTCGAAGCGCGGGTTGTTCAGCCGCCAGCCGTAGGGGTACGTGCCCTTGTCGGCCTCGTACGGGATGGTCGTCGTGAACTCGCGGGTCGTGTCCTTGCTCCACGACAGCTCGTGCTTCACCTGCGTCGTCTTGCCCTTGGTGCTCTTGATCGGCTCGCCGTCGAGCACCGATCGGTAGTCGATCTTCGGCTTGCCGGTGCCGCCGAGCTTGAAGCCGATCTGCGCGCTGCCGGAGACGAGCCCGAGCAGGCTCAGCTGCGTCCGCGTGACGCTCGCGGGGATCCACCAGTCGATCCCGCAGTTGCTGCCGCAGCTCTCGAAGGGCGGGGTGAACTGCTTGCCGTGATCGAACTGCAGGTTGTTCGGGATCTTCTCGTCGAGCAGCTTGCCCCCGAGCACCCAGAGCTTGACGCGGACGTAGGCGCCCGCGGTCAGCACCAGCTCCTTGCCGTCGAACACCTCGCTCTGCTTGAGGCCGACGCTCGAGTAGTAGCTCGCGTCCGCGTTGAGGACGTGCGGGTCGACGACCGTGCTGTACTCGGTCGCGCCGTAGGTCCGGCCCTTGGTCTTGAGCGTGGTCGGCGAGGTGTCGACCTTGAACTCCACGGGCACGCGCAGGCCGAAGCCGTACCAGGCGTGCGCGCCGATCTCGAACTCGCCGATGCCGAAGTCCCACTCCTCCTCCCACTCGAAGGAATTGTCGATGGTGAAGCCCGTCAGGAACTTCGCCACGTAGCTGGCCGCGCCGGTCCCCTGCACCGCGGGCAGGAAGCGCGAGATCGTGGGCGGCAGCGCCGGGTTGAGCACCGCGGTCGCCAGCTTCGAGTAGTTGAGCACGCCGTCGACGACGGTCGGCACGCGCAGCGACGTCGCCGACGCGCGCGCGAGCGTGCTCGTCGGCACCGAGACGCGCGTCGTGATCGTGACGTCCCCGAGGCCCTCGCCGATCGCGTCGAGCAGCGCCTGGTCGCCGCCTTGGTTCATGGCCGCGACGAGCGGGTGCGACGACGGCTTGCCCGCGAGCTCGGCCTTGTAGGCGTTGAGCGCCGCGCGCTGCGTCTTGGTCAGCTGCTTGACGAGCATGCGCGCGCCCGGGCGCACGCTCCGGGGCAGCGGGGCCACGCGCGACAGCCCGCCGCGCAGCGCGTCCGCGTCGGTGACGGTGAAGGTCGTCGACGACACGAGCACCGTCGCCTGCGGCGTCTGGATGACCTGCTCGTCCATCGACGGCGCGCCGAGCAGCGCGCCCTTCGGCAGCGCGGCGAGCTGCGTGTTGAGCTGGTGATGGTTCGCGAGCACCTCGTCGGCCAGCGCCTCGACCTTGACGTCGCCGCGCCCCGCGACCTTGACCGTGTCGCGCTTGCGCAGCGACAGCGCGCCCTGCTTGACCACCCCGTCCTGCGCGACGCGGCGCTGCACGAGCGTCGGGCTCGCGTCGACGCTCGCCGCCGACGCGACCTGCGGCGCGAGCTGGAGCGTCAGCAGCGTGACGCCGGCGAAGACCAGAACACCGCCGCGACGGGCGCGGCGACGACGAGAACTCGAGATTCCACCCACGGTCGCAGGGTACTCGCATCCCCTCGCGGCGCGCACCCGGCTCGCCCGCCGGCGCGTCGCTTTTACATGACTATAGAGACATATTAAAGATCACGCGCGGTCAAGGCGGACCGCCGCGACGACGAGCAGCCCGCGGGCCCGCGCGCGACGAGCAGCGCCGCGGCGCGCTACCGCAGCGCCGGGAGCACCGCGACGAGCGCGACGCCGACGACGACCGCGAGGCCGATCAGCGCGACCGCGATGAAGACCGCGATCGTGCGCGGCGCGGGCCCCTCCGCCGGCGCGCGCCGGTCGCTCGCCTCGACGCCCACGGGCGTCGTCGCCGACGACGACCGCGTGAGCGCGGCCGCGGTCGCGGGCGCGAGCGAGTTCATCCCCAGCGCCTCGACGAGCACGCCGCCGACCTCCGGGTCGCGCTGGATCGCGGCCGCGGCCGCGAGCGCGGCGTCCGGATCGCCGAGGCGCTCGTGCGCGTGGATCCGGTACATCGCGAACATCAGGCGGTACTGGTGGGCCTCGGGCACGTCGCCGACGCGGGCCCCGACGAGCTCGCGCACGCGCGCCGCGTCGCCCTCGCGGACCAGCACCGACGCGAGCCCGACGCGATAGGCGCTGTCGAGCACCACGTCCTCGGGCGCGGGGTCACAGCGCTCGATCCAGGCGCGCGCCGCCGCGAGCGCCCCCAGGCTCGCGGCCGCGCCGGCGAGGTTGACGAACAGGAGGTGGCGAAAGCCCGGGTCGCGCAGCTCCTCGATCGCGCGCTCGAGCACCGCGCGGCGCTCGAGGTGCTTCCCGCCCATCCCGTAGCCCTGGTTCAGCATCGTCGCGCACCACCACAGCAGGCGCTGATGCTCGACGCGCGGCGCGGCGCGGACGAGCGCCGCGGCCTCGCGAAAGCGCCGCGCCAGCTGCTCCTGGACGTCCGCGAGCCCCGAGCGCGTGAGCGACTCGCAGCCGGGCGGCGGGCGCACCGTCGAGTATGGGTTGTCGGGGAGCGGGCGCCCGGCCTGCAGGCGCAGCGCGGCGAGCCGCGCCTCGCCCTCGAGCGTGTGAGCGAGCCGCGCGGGCTCGAGGCGTCGCCGCCCGATCAACATCTGCACGCCGCAGTACTCGCAGGTCACGCTGCCGCCGGTCTCCTCCACCCGCGCCGGCGCGCCGCAGCGCTCGCAGCTGAGCACGCGGAGCTCGACGTCAAACGTCCGCTGCATCGTCACCCGCGCACGAGCGTACCAGCGAAGCGCGCGGGCCCGGGGCCCCGCGGCGAGCGATCGGCCCGGAGGTGCACACGAGCGCGCGCGCCCCCGCGCGCCCGCGCGCCCGTCGAGGCGCGGCGCTCAGCCGACCGGCGGGAAGGTCACGAGCTTGAGCCCGGCGCCCGTCATGTCGGAGTAGGTGTAGGGCTGGTTGAGGCCCGTCACGGTCAGCTGGACCGCGTAGTTCTGCGGGCTGATCTTGAACGCCTGGTTCGCGCCCTGGTCTACGAGCCAGATGAAGCCGTCGACGTCGACGCTGACCCCGACCGGCGACACGCAGCCCGGGATCGCCACGAGCGGCGCGACCGTCGACTTGCTCTTGACGTCGATGACCGCGAGCCCGCAGCCGCCGAGCAGCCCGGCGCCGACGTCGACGGCGTAGTAGGCCCGGTCCGCGTCCGAGACCATCACGCCGCGCATCGACTGGTTACCCGTGTTAATGAAGCTCCACTGCCCGCTCGCGGCGTCGAAGCTCGCCGCGACGCCGGCGCTCGCGATCCACGGGTTGCCGTACTGGTCGAGCGCCATGCCGTAGGTCCACATCTGCCCCGAGGGCGGCTGCGGGACCTCGACGCGCTCGACGTCGAGCGTGTCCCCGTCGATGCGGATGAGCGGCCCCTGCTGCCAACCGATGACCCAGAAGTCGAGGTTCTTGTCGACCGCGCCGCCGTACGGGCCGTAGCTGAGCTGGGCCAGCGCGGATGACCAGCCCGGCACCGCGACCTCGTCCTCGGCCTCGCCCGTGACGCTGCTCAGCCGGCGAAAGCGCCCCGTGTTGGCCGCGTAGTCGTACCAGCCGATCCACACGCGCGGGTTCGCGTTGGCGCAGCCGTCGAGGCCGACCGCGCCCTCCCACGCGACCGGCCGCGGCCCGTGCTGATAATGGTCCGAGGGGATCGGGTGGTTCCACACCACGCACTCGTCCTGGAACCACGGGTACACGTCCCCGGCGCCGCTCGAGGTCTCGATCACGCCGTTGTTGTTGCGATCGACGCAGTCGTCCGGGCGCGCCGCGATCTTCGTGATGCTGCCCGCCGACGGGCTGCCGACGATCCCGCCGCCGCGGTTGACGACGACCGCGTCGCCGTAGAGGCCGACGGAGGTCCGCGACGGCTCGGAGACCGCCTCGGGCCCCGTCCTGTAGCGCGCGAGCTCGACGCCCGACTTCGTGTCGATCTTCGACACGGTGCCCTCCGGCGAGTTCGCGATCCAGATGTTCGAAAAGTCAGGCGTGTTGCCGGTCGGCCCCCCGCCCCAGCAGTCGCCGCCGCCGCCGGGCAGCGCGTCGGTCTCGAAGCCGTCGCCCATGTCGAACTTCATGTCGGCGCCGCCCGAGTTGGTCAGGTCGATGCCCGAGCCGCTCGTCGAGGCCGTGACCCCGGGGCTCGAGACGGCGCCGCTGTCGATGTCAGAGTCCGAGTCGCCTGACCCGCCCCCGCCGCAGCCCGCGCCCACGCAGGTGAAGAGCGTGCCCGAGAGGAGCACCGCGCACCAAGGGACGACCACCACGAGACCACGACGACGCATGTTGTTGCGCTACCACAGAAGCCGCGCCGCGTGGGCTCCGACGCGCGCGCGCCGAGGCGCGGCGGGCGAGCGACCGCGGCGCCGCGCCGCGGCCCCGAACTCCGTGTGCACACAACGTTCTCGAGCGGCCCGGCCGCGACGTCGCGCGCTCCGGGTACATGTCTATACAGACATCCCAAAACCACAGGTCCCAAAGCTCAGGCTCGTTTTCACGCGCGCGCGCTCCGCGCGCGCGCGCCGGCGAGATCGCGCCGACCCGACGCGCGCCGCCGCGCGCCGCTCAGGCGCCGCGCGCCGCCGCGTTGAGCCGCTCGACCAGCACGTCCGGCGAGACCGGCTTCGTCATCACGTCGGCGATGCCCAGCTCGCGCAGCGTCAGCATGTTCTCCGGGGTCACGAAGCCCGAGGTCGCGATCACGAGCGCCTCGGTCGCGCGCTCGCGCTTGATGACGCGGCACAGCTCGACGCCCGACATCCCCGGCATCCGCAGGTCGACGACGATCGCGTCGAAGCGCTCGGCGTCGATCGCCGTGAGCGCGGCGGGCCCCGTCGACGCCGTGCGCACGCTCCAGCCGAAGCGACGCAGGTAGCCCGAGAGCGCGACCAGGAGCACCTCCTCGTCGTCGACGAGCAGCACGCGCCCGCGCTCGACCGAAGGCCGCCCGCGCGCGCCGCTCGCCGCGCCGCGCCGCTGCACCGCGCGCTCCTCCGACTCGGCCGCCGGGATCGAGATGACGAAGCGCGCCCCGCCCCCGGGCGCGGGCTCGTGGCGCAGCGAGCCGTGGTGGTCGGCGACGATGCCGTAGGCGAGCGAGAGCCCGAGCCCGGTGCCGTCCCCGAGCTCCTTGGTCGTGAAGAAGGGATCGAAGATGCGCGCGGCGTGCTCTTCGGCGACGCCGGGGCCGTTGTCCTCGATCACGTACTCGACCCGCGCGCCGTCCTTGCGCGCGGCGATCAGGACGCGCTTGGCGTGCTCGCGCTCGTCGTCCTGGAGCGCGTGGAGGGCGTTGCTCAGGATGTTGAGGAAGACCTGCTGCAAGCGCACCCGATCGGCGCGCACGGGCGGCAGCGGGCCGATCTCGCGCACGACCTTGATGTCGGCGAGGCGGAACTGCTCGCTCAGCAGCATGAGCGCGCGGTCCAGCGACGCGCGCGCGTCGATCGTCTGCATCTCGAGCTCGCTGGTCCGCGCGAACCCGCGGATGTTGTCGACGATCCGCGCCATGCGCTCGATCTGCTCGATGATCAGGTCCTGCTCGCGCGTGAACGCGACGAGCGGCGCGCTCGGCATGGAGCGCATGGTCTCGACGAAGATCCGGATCGCGGTGAGCGGCTGGTTGAGCTCGTGCGCGACGCTGGCCCCCAGCTCGCCCATCGCCGCGAGCTTCCCGGCCTGGACCAGCTGCGCCTGCACCCGCTTCAGCTCGGTGATGTCCTGCGCGACCATGTAGAGCCGCTCGACCTGCCCGCCGCGCAGCTCGGGGATCACGTGCACCGTGAAGTGCATCATCCCGGACGGCATCGGCACGGCGACCTCGCTCGAGGCCAACCGCCCGGCGAGCCCCTCGTCGAACAGCGGGCGCACGAGCTGGACCAGCGACTCCCCGGCGATGTCGCCGAAGCGCGTGCCGATGACCTGCTCGCGCGTCTGCCCGCGCGCCTCGCAGTAGCGCTTGTTGACGAAGCGGTAGCGCAGCTCGCTGTCGAGCGCGGCGATCATGACCGGGATGTTGTCGGTGATCAGCAGCAGCTGCTCCTCGCGCGCGCGCGCGCGTCGCTCGGCCGCGGCCGCGCGCCGCTCGGCCCGCTTGATCGCGGTGACGTCCTGCATCACGATCCCGACCGAGCGCACCACGCCCTCGTCGATGATCGGGTACAGCTTGATCAGCCAGTCGTACTCCTGCGCGCCGCCGCGCGGCGGGACCCCGGTGAACGCGAACTCGACCGGCTCGCCCGTCTCGACCACCCGGGCGAAGACCGGCTCGACCGGGTCCGCGTGGCGGCCGAGCACCTCGCGGATCGTCCGACCGATGTGCGCATGGACCGGCGCGCCGTTGATCGAGGCGAGCTGCTCGTTGATCCGCTGGTAGCGCAGGTCGCTCCCGACGAGCGCGAGGCCGACCGGCGTGGTGCCGTAGAGCCGCTGCAGCTCGACGAGCTGGGCCCGCGCGACCGCCTCGCTCTCGCGCAGCGTCCGCTCGACCGCGCGGCGCTGCGCGACCTCGAGCTCGAGCGCCCGGTTCGCCTCCGTCAGCTGGCGCGTGCGCTCGGCGACCATCCGCTCGAGCTCCTCGCTCCGCTGCGCGCGCTCGCTCTCTAGGTTTCGCGACTCACGGTGCGCGTGGACGATCGTCGCGCACGTCGCGAGCAAGGGCTCGAGCGCGTCGACCAGCGACGCGTCGTAGCCCCCCGGCCGGTTCGCGATCCCGACCATCCCGATCATCACGCCGCGCCGGGAGAACGGGACGCCGAAGAACGCGCGCAGCGGCGGGTGCCCGGTCGGCACCCCGGTGCTGCGAGGGTCGCGCGCGGGGTCGTTGGCGACGATCGGCTCGGCGCTCGTGATCACGCGCCCGAACAGCGTGTCGAGATTTCTGAACTCGAGCCCGCTCTCGACGTGCTGCTCGTAGAACGCGCGCGACGCGGCGTCCCACGCGATGTTCGTGATCACGTGCGACTTCAGGTACGGAGTCCACACGCCGTCGCGCAGCTCGTGGTGAACCTCGCCGATGAAGCCGTACTCGCTCTCCGTGAGAGCGAGCAGGCTGTCGAGCAGCGCGCGAAACAGCCGCCTCGGCTCGACGTCGTCGATGTACCGCATCTGCGCGCGGTGAATCGCGGTCAAGAGGTCCCGTGTGAAGCTCTCCTGCACGTCCCCGGATCCTGCCGCTGACCAGCCGCGCCCGCGACCGCGTCGCTCCTCATGAGCATACATGACAATTGAGGAATTACCGTCGCCGAGCCGCGGGTAATTGTACCTGCTGCATTTTTGGACAGGTTTGAATTTTTCCGCGTCGCGTCGCGCCCCACGGGCGCACGCGAGCTCACGCGCCCGCGAGCTCGCGGGCGCTCGGCAGCGGGCGCACGCGCCAGCCGAGCACGAAGCCGAGCACGAGCACGCCCGCCATGATGTACAGCGTCGTGTCATACACGTGCACACGGCTCGCGCCCTCGGGCAGCGCCGCGATCGCGAGCTCGCGGGTGCGCGTGATCAGGATCGGCCCCGCGATCCCGGCGGCGCTCCAGGCCAGCAGGATGACGCCGTGCACCGCGCCCACGTTGCGGGCGCCGAACAGGTCGGCGAGGAACGCCGGGATCGTCGCGAAGCCGCCGCCGTACATCGAGAAGATCGTGACGACCGCGATCTGAAACAAGAGCCAGCTCCCGCTGGCGCCGAACTGCGGGATCAGCACGAACAGCAGCGCCTGCGCGGCGAAGAAGATCAGGAACACGGCGCGCCGGCCGATGTAGTCGGAGATGGTCGCCCAGAAAAACCGGCCGCCCGCGTTAAACCCGCCGATCACCGAGAGCATCACCGCGGCCTGCTCGGGCGTGCGCCCGAACACGTCCTGCATTAAAGGTGACCCTTGGGACAGAATTGAGATGCCGGCGCTGATGTTGATGAACAGCATGAACCACAGCAGCCAGAACTGGCGCGTGCGCACGGCCTTCCCTAACGTGAGGTCCGGCTCGGCCCTGCTGCCCGCGCCGACCGCCGGGGGCGTCCACCCCTCCGGCGTCCACCCCTCCGGCGGCCGCCTGAGCGCGCGCGCGGCCAGCAGCATGACGACCGCGTAGACGCCCCCGAGCGTGTAGAGGGTCGCGGGCACGCCGGAGCTGTCGATGAGCCAGCGCATCACGGGCGCCGCGATCACGGCGCCGCCGCCGAAGCCGAGCACCGCCATGCCGGTCGCCATCCCGCGGCGGTCCGGGAACCACTTCACGAGCGCGCTGACGGGCGAGATGTAGGCGAGCCCGAGGCCGACCCCGCCGATCACGCCGTAGCCGAGGTACAGCAGCCACAGCTGCCCGGTCCCGACCCCGAGCCCGCCGACCGCCATGCCGCCGCCGAACAGCAGCGCCGCGAGCGTCGCCGCGCGCTTTGGACCATGTCGCTCCAGCCAGGTTCCGCCGAACGCCGCGCTGATCCCGAGCAGCGCGATCGCGATCGAGAAGGTGTAGGCCGACACGCTCGTCCACGCCGGGTGAAGCGCGGCGATCGGCTTGTTGAACACGCTCCACGCGTAGACGGAGCCGACGCAGAGGTGGATGGCGACGGCCGCAGGCGGGATCAGCCAACGATTCGGCTTCGGCATCGCCGCCATGATACGGCAGCGGCCGCGCGCCCGATCACGCCGGGGGGCCGGGCAGCCGCAGCGTCCAGCAGCGATGCACCCGCTGGTTCCGGGCGAAGTCGCGGGGGATCGTCTCGCGCGTGATGTCGGCGATCTCGAGGCCCGCCCGGCCCGCTCGCAGCGCCGCCTCGTCGAGCTCGAAGCGCCGCTTGTTGCACGAGAACAGCAGCGTGGCGCCCGGCGTGAGCAGGCGCAGCGCGCCGCGGAGCAGCGCGACGTGGTCGCGCTGGACCTCGAAGTCCGCGCGCGTCGACTTCGAGTTCGAGAAGGTCGGCGGATCGACGAACGCGAGGTCGAAGCTCTCGGGCGCGCCGTGGCGCAGGAACTCGAGGACATCCGCGCGCACCACCGCGTGGCGCCGCGGATCGAGCTGGTTGAGCGCGAGGTTCTCCGTCGCCCACTCGCAGTAGCGCCGCGAGAGGTCGACGCTGGTGGTCGCGCGCGCGCCCTGGAGGCCGGCGTGCACGCTCGCGCTCGCCGTGTACGCGAACAGGTTGAGCACCCGCTTGCCCAGCGCGAGCGCGCCGAGCCGCGCGCGCGCGAGCCGATGATCGAGGAACAGCCCCGTGTCGAGGTAGTCGGTGAAGTTGACGAGCAGGCGGCACGGACCCTCCTGGACCTCGTAGAGCTCGCCCTGCTCCTCCCGCTGCCGCCCGTACTGCGCCGCGCCGCGCTGGCGCGCGCGGACCTTGACGAACACGCGCTCGGGCGGGACCTCGAGCAGCTCGCCCGCGACGGTGACCGCGGCGTCGAGCCGCGCCTCGGCGCGCGCGGGCTCAACCGAGGACGGCGGCGCGTACTCCTGGAGGTGCAGCGCGCGCCCGCGGTTGGTCTCGTAGAGGTCGAGCGCGACCGCGAACTCGGGCATGTCCGCGTCGTAGACGCGGTAGCAGCGCACGCCCTCGCGCCGCGCCCAGCGGCTGAGCGCGCGCAGGTTCTTGCGCAGGCGGTTGCGCAGCGCCTCGCCGTCGACCGCGGTCACGCCGTCGCCTGCGAGCGGTCGATCTTGACGGCCTCGCGCCCGCGCGGGAGCTCGAGCCCGTCCCCGGTCAGCCGCGTCATCGCGACCGTGATGTTGTCGGGGCCGCCCGCGGCGCAGGCCGCCTCGGTCAGCGCACGGCAGCAGCGCACGGGGTCCTCGTACTTGAGCATGATCTCGAGGATCATGTCGTCGGGCAGCGGCCCGGTGAGCCCGTCGCTGCACAGCATGAGCACGTCGCCGGCGCGCAGCGTGGTCTTGACGATCTCGGGCGCGACGCGGGGCTGCACGCCGAGCGCCTGCAGCAGCACGTTGCGCTGTTCGAAGTTGCGCGCTTGCTCGACGGTCAGGCGACCCGCCGCGAGCAGCTGACCGACGATGCTGTGGTCGGTGGTCAGCTGCGTGAGGGTCCGACCGCGCCGCAGGTAGGCCCGCGAGTCGCCGACGTGGACGATGATGAGCTCCGAGGCGAACAGCAGCGCGACCGTCATCGTCGTGCCCATGCCGTGACGCATGGGATCCTGGGCGGCGTAGTCGAGGATCGCCTGGTTGGCCGCCGTCACCGCCGCGAGCAGGGCCTGCCGCGCGTGCTCCATGTCGCGGAAGGGCGTGTACTCGAGCATGGTCTGCTGAATCATGTTCGACGCCATGTCCGACGCGACGTCGCCCGCCGCCGCGCCCCCCATGCCGTCGCAGACCGCGATCACGGTGCCCGCGCGCGTCAGCTCTTGCACGCGATCGTGCGGCTGCAGGCCGCTCTGTCGCGTCGCCAGGTTAATGACGAGGAACTGATCCTCGTTGCGCTTGCGGACGCATCCGACCTCGGTGCGTGCGAATAGTTCGAGCCGAGCCAACGCTACCTTCCCCTGTCCCCGCGCTCCTGTTTACTTACCGGATCCTCACGCGAAAGATCTGATCGCCGACGCGGAACATATCGCCGTCCTCGACGTGCGCCGAGCCGCGCACGCGCAGGTACGTGCCGTTGGCCGACTGGAGGTCCTCGAGCATCACCGACATGCTGTCGCCCTGAAGCTCCATCGTGAGCGTGGCGTGGCGCCGGCTGATGAAGGCGTCCGTCGGGAACAGGATGTCGCCGATCTCGCGACCGAAGACGACCTGGCGCGGGCGCAGGAAGTACGACTCGGCCTCGCACCCGCCGTAGCCGAGCAGCACGAGCCGGCCCCACGACGGCGGCAGCGGCGTGCCGAACATGCGCACGCCGTCGCTTCGGGGCGGCCGCTCGCGCCCGCTCTCGGGCACGTTCTCCAGGCGCAGGAGCTGGTGACCGAGCAGGAACACGTCGCCCGGGTACACGGGCTCCGGCGCCGAGATGCGCAGGAACACGCCGTTGACCGACTCGAGATCGTGGACGGTGAGCCCGTGCTCCGAGCGCTGGATCCGCGCGTGCTCGGAGCCGAGGAACTCATCGTCGGGGAACCGCAGGTCGCCGCTGAAGCGACCGATCGTCACGGTCGGTCCCGTGAGCGTGAACGCCTCGCCGTCGCTGCCGTCGCGCTGCACGAGCACGAGCCGAACCTCCTGCTCCGCGCGCTGCCAGCCTCCTGAGACCAGACCCGGGATGTGCACGTCGGGCTTGCTCGGTTGGCTCGCCGGCGGCGGGTACTCGAGCGTCTGCTCGAGCGGGTCCGAGTGCGACCGTGCGCGCGCGCTGGATTGGTTGGCGAACTGAGGATCGTAGGCGTGATACGGCTCGGGCGGCGTCTCGCGCCCGTCGTCGAACGCGTGGTTCGGGACGATCCCGGCCTCGTAGATGCTCGACTGCAGCGGGCCGGCCTGGGCCGGCGGCGGGTACTCGTGGGTGACCTCGTGGTGCCCGCGAGCCTGGTAGCGCTGCTGCGCTGTCGCGTACGGGTCGACCGCGAAGCCCTCGGCCTCGGCCGCAGACTCCGCCGGTCGGAAGGACATGTGGCCGGCGTCGTGGAAGCCGCCGCGTGGACGCGCTGTGGGGGACGGGTCCGTCTTCCCGGTCCGGGAATGGGGTTGCGCGGCGTCAGGTTCCGGTTCCTGCGTGCGCTCATCCGACACAGCGAGCGGGACGACGCGCAGTCGGCCGGTTGGCGGCCGCGGATATCGTGACTGCACGCGAAGCCCACACACCTGGCAGAACTCGAAGCCGCTCCCCAGGGCTGAGCCACAGCGAGCGCACTTACCCGAGTCCTGCTCGGGACCCTGCGCGCCGGCCAAGCCGAACCCACACACCCGACAACCCATATCGCCTGGCTCGCTCTCCGTGCCGCACAGTGGACATGGGATCCGTTCCGACATGATCGCTCCCGGAAGGCTTGCCAGCACTTGCAGCGTGAGCTAGACCCGCGCTCTCACCGGCATACTAGGGTATCGGCCACCACCTACCGCGTCAATTGAGCGCCTCACACGCAAACTCAGACCACCGCGCGCCGGCGCGGTGGGCCCAATCGGTGCTCGGCGTCGCACTGGTTTCAGGCCTCGCTGCGGGCGCGCTTGCGTGCGCGCCGATCGTGCGCCCGGCCCCGTTCAAGGGTTTCCGCGATCAGGTCACCGACGCCAGCCTGCACGGCCCCTTCGACGGCCAGATCGTCGACGAGAGCACCGGCGAGCCGATCGCGGACGCGACCATCGTCGCCGTGTGGTCCTATGACCACGGCGACGGCTTCATCGGCCCCGCGGGCTCGGAGATCTTCGAGGCCACGACCGACGAGGCGGGGCGGTATCGCGTCCCCGAGGCCAAGCTCGAGGTTCGCGGGCCCACGACCCGCCTCGTCAGCTTTGAGCTGGTCGTCTACAAGCGCGGATACGTGGCCTACCGCTCGAACCGCATGACCGACGGCTCGGCCCGCACCGACTTCACCGTCCGCCACAACCGCATCGCCCTGCAGAAGTGGCGCCAGACCGACTCCCACGTCGATCACCTCGTGTTCCTCGCCGCCCCGCGCTCCATCCAGAAGCTGACGTACTGGGAGCAAGACCTCGCCAACCTCGAGCTGTTCCGCTCGCAGGGCGGCGCGGCCGAGGGGCTCCCCGAGGCGGAGACCCCCGCGGGCGGGGGGGCGACGGGCGAGAAGCCCGACGCGAAGTCGCCCAGGAAAGACACGCTGCTCGACGCCAGCGCGCTGCTGACCCCCGACGAGGTGCGCACGCGCACCGGCTATTCGGGCGAATTCACGGTCACGGAGCCGACCGACCTCAAGCGCACGAGCTTCTATCACGGCGTGCACCTGCAAGCGACGGGGCAGAGCCAGACCCACGACCTCATCTATCGCGTCTGGAGCGCCCCGCCGGGCGGCATGAAGCCCGTCATCGACACCATCGAAGAGACGCTCCCCGGGGTCAAGCCCAGCGGCGAGGTCACCGAGGAGACCTGGGTGTTCGAGACCAAGGGTGTGTTCGCGGTCGGCTTCGTCGATCGGGAGGCGAAGGTCGGCGTGCTGCTGACCTGCGGAGATCAGCAGTGCGCTGACATCCACACCGCGATCATCCTCGCCAAGTGGATCCACCGCAACCTCGACCGGCTGTCCGAGGAGGCGATCAGCACGCCGACCGCCGGCGCGCCGGCGGCCGCCGGCGCGGCAACGCGCGAGGAGGAGACGCCGTGAGGCGCACAGGCAAGCGCGCGCTGACCTTCGGGGCGCTCGTGGGCTGCGTCGCGCTCGCGCTCGCGCCCCCGACGGCGCCCGAGGCCCACGCCTGGGATCCGTCCACCACCCACCTCGGCCTGACGGATCGCGCCGCGCTCGAGAGCGCCGTGCACCTGCGGTGGATGGCCAGCAGCGAATTCCAGCGCGGGCTGTTCACGGCGCTGCGCGTCGATCCTGACCGCCTGCGTCGCGATGAGTGGCGCCTGTTCATGCAGACAGCCAGCAACGCGCACGCGTCGTCCGGGGTGCGCCCGCTCGGTGGCCCCGGCGCGTGCCCGGGCGCCGACGCGCCGCCGGTGACGTCGCGCTACTGCGTCGAGGGCGACCTCTGGCAGCTCTCCGCGCTCCAGTGGCTCGAGTTCGGCGTGCTCGCCGAGCTCACGCCGCCCGCGCGCGAGGTCCACCACTTCGTCGACCCGGACAACCGCGACGCCCCGCGCTGGCGCGCGCGCGGCGAGGCGCTCCCGCCCCTCGTGCTGCGCTCGCGGCAGACCCGGCACAACGGCGGGAGCACGGCCGAGCAGCTCACGCGCACGGGTTTCGCCGGGGACGGTCCGTCGGCGGCCGCGTGGCTCGCCGACGACGGCGACCCGCTCGCGCCCGCGCGCATGTTCGAACACCTCGAGCTCGCGTACCTCGCCGCCGACGCGGACGCGCGCGACCACCACCTCGCGCTCGCGCTCGTCTGCGCGGGCGCGCTGCTGCACGTCGGGCAGAACCTCGCCGTCCCCGCCCACGCTCGGGCCGACGTCGCCGCGTTCTTCCGCAACCTCTCGCACCACCGCGCCGATCGGGGCCTCCCACTTCAGGAGCTCGCGCGGCTCCGCTACGGACGCAGCGACCTGCCGATCGTCCGCAGCGCGGCCGAGGTCGCGGCGCAGCGCGGCACGCTGCCGGCGGCGAGCCTGCACGACCTCCTGCTGGGCCGGCTGCGCGACGGCGACGCCGGTCTCGCCGAGTACACGCGCGCGCGCTTCCTGTCCTCCGGCACCCTGCCCCCGCCGATGGCGATCGATCTCGAGCAGAGCGACACGGACGCCGCGGCGACGCTGCTCGAGGGCAGCATGCTCGATCCAGCCGAGCTCGTCGGCGCCCACCTCAGCCCCTGGCCCGCCGATCGCGGCTACGTGCTCAGCGGCGCCGGACGCCCGCTCATGGCCTTCGCTACCGACGAGGACGGCTTCGTGCGCGCGTTCCTCGACGACGCGGTCTACGATGATCAGCTGCTCCGGCTGCTGCCGCGCGCGCTCGACACGAGCCGCGCCATGCTCGACGCGATCTTCCCGGCCTGGCCGCAGATACAGGTTCGTATGGGCGCCGGGACGCTCGAGTTCGAGCTCGACGCGGCGCTCGAGTCACCGGAGCTGCTCGTGCTGACGCAGACCGCCGACGGCAAGCGCGCGATCGCGATGAAGGTCACGCTGCTGCCGGGGAAGCGCAACCGCGTGCGCGGGCTCCCGACCGAGCTGCCGAAGGACGGCCGCCTCGTGCTCGTGCTTCGCGCCCAGCGAAAGGGCGGCGAGCCGGTGCTGCTCGAGCACGTGCTCGCGCCCGACGCCGCCGAGATCAAGCCGATGCCCGCGCAGGTGAGCGCCGCGCCCGAGCCGGCCGAGGCCGCGGCGGGTGAAGACGACGACGAAGACGCGGAAGAAGACGCGGAAGAAGACGCGGAAGACGCCGAGGGGGACGAGGAGGACGCCGAAGACGCGCCCGCCGAGTCTGGCACGAGCGACCCTGAAACCGCGCCAGCGGGATAACCGCTCGGCGGGAGCTAGCGCGCGCGATGTTTGGTCGCGCGAACGCGCCCTCGTCCCCGCGCGCGCGTCTTGCCGGTGTGCTGCCCCCCGGACGTCCGCGTGCGCTCGCGAGGCGTTCGCGGCGGCGTCGACTCACGCTCGGCGTGCTCGGCCTGCTCTCGCTCGACCGTCGCGACCGCGCGCGCGACCTCGTCGCGCAGCGCGAGGAGACCCAGATGTCGCGGGAGGACCGCGAGCCCGAGCTCGAGCAGCTCGAGCGCGTCGTCGGCCTGCTCCATCTCGAGGGCCTCGCGGACGCTCGCCTCCTGGGCCATCGCGAAGCCGGGCGCGAGCTCGAGCACGCGCTTCGCCAGCGGCTCGCGCAGCCCGGGCGCCTGCGCGCGACAGGCCCAGGCCAAGAAGTACGCGTGCAGCCCGGGCTCATCCTCGGGGGTCAGCGAGGCCGCCTTCTCAAAGGACTTCGCCGCGCCCGCCCCGTCGCCGCCCGACAGCTGCACGCGCCCGCGCTCGTACGCGATCCACGGGAACTCCGGGGCGCATCGCGCCGCGCGCTTCAGCTCCGACTGCGCCGCCCGCAGCTCGCCCGCGCGTCGCAGGCAGCGGGCGAGGCGATAGCGAGCGAGGGGCGCGTCGGGATCAAAGTCGAGGTGCCGTCGCAGCAGCTTGCGCTCGGCGACCGACGTGAGCTCGCCGTCGTCTCCGAACAGCTTGTCGCGGAACTCGCCGTCATCCGCGAGCAGGACCGCGAGCTCGCCGAGCAGCGCGAGGACCATGCGATCGACGCGGGAGCTGTGGGGCAGCCGCGTGCCGTCCTCCTCGATCAGCATGACGTCCGCGCCCTCGGCGTAGGGATCCGAGCACAGCGCGAACAGCTCGCGTCCGCGCTCGCCGATGACGCGGTCGCCCTCGCGCGCCCGCCCCTCGGCGAGCGCCGCCGCAGTCTCGCGCTCCTGCTGCGCGAGCGAGAACAGCACCACCTGCGAGAAGCCGAGATCCAGGCCGTCCCACCGCGACCACAGGCCCGCGGCCGAGTCCGGCAGCGTCCCCTGCTCGAGCAGCGACGCGACCAGCGCGGGATCCGCTGGCGGCCGCGCGGCGTGCAGCCCGTTGTGCGCGTCACGGAGGCGCAAGAAGATGCGGTCGAGGTTGTCCTCGAGTTCCCGACGCTCACCGTCGTCCAGGGGCGCGGGGCCGTCCATCATCACGCGCTGTACCACGGGTCACGCGCGAACGCACGATCGGGCGCGTTCGCGCGGACTCACGACGACTGCAGGTGCCTGCGGCGCGCCGACCGACTCACAGCTTCAGGAGCTCCGGCGGGATCTCGAGCCCGCCCATGCGGGAGAGCTCGCGGAGCGCCGGCGCGACCTTGCGGGACGCCTTGAAGCTCGTCGCCCCGTCCTTCGCGTCGCGCTCGGCCGCGAACATCACGCGGTGATCGATCGAGCCGTCCTTCTCCACGCGCGGCGCCGTGATCTCGCGGATCTGCATCGACTCGCCGTTGACGCCGGTGTTGAGCTGCACGACGACATCGACCGCCTGGGCCAGCGCTGTCGTCAACGGCATCAGCCCGCCGCCCGCCGATGTCCCGAACGCGGCCAGGCGCGAGAGCGCGTGCGCGCCGCTGACACCCCACAGCGAGACGACCGCGCCGCGGCTGGCACCGGCGAAGGCGTCGAGCACATCCGGCGCGTCGACGGGGCTCACTTGGTGGGAGACGAGCAGGTCGAGGCCGCCGCGGAGGAGCAAGCCGAGCACGCTGGTCAGCGAGAGGGTGTCGGCGGGATCAGGCATACGCCGGATGTGAACCCACCCGCGGTGCTGCACGCCCAGCAGCCCGCCGTCGGAGACGAGCGCCACTCGCATGTTCGTCGGGATCTCGCCGACGAGCGCCTCCATGAAGCGGTCGAGGTTGACGCCGCCCGACGCCGACACGATCACGCGACGGCTGTTGCGCAGCATCAACAACAGGAACTCGCGCATGTCGTCGCTGAGCACGCCCTCGGACACGAGCGCCGCCAAGCTCTTCGCGTCGGTCTTGATCCGCCGCAGGCACAGCACCGGCACGCGGCCCTGGTGGGGAGGGAGCAGCGCGTGCATGTGGAAGCCGTGGTCGACCACGCCCTCGATGATCTGCGCGCCCTCGAACCACAGCCCGCGCTTGCGCGCCAGTCGGCGGATCGCCAGCCCCAGCGCGCGCGGGACCGTGAAGCGGAGGTTCTCGAGCCGGCTCCCCAGCTCGCCGTCGCGGACGACGTGGATCGGGCCGGCGCCGGTGACGTTGATCTCGCGGATCGCGTCGTCACGCATCAGCGAGCTCAGCGGTCCGTACTCGAGCAGCTCGGCCGCGAGGCGCTGCTCGAGCTCATCGATGTCGACGCCGTCCTCGAGCGTGGCCTTGACCGCGTTGATCGCCTGGTCGAGCTTGGCGAGCGCCTTGCTGCGATCCTCGTCCGGGACGTCGGAGCGCTTGGGCTGCTTGATCGGGTCGAGCCGCGGCGCGGCCTGCAGGACGTCGCGGATGATGCGGTCGGCGATCTTGTCGAGGTAGGTGCTCTCGACCCCCGCCGCCGCGACGCGCTTGGCCGAGGTCACGAGGCTCGTCTCGTCCGCCGAGAGGTCCGCGAAGCGCGGGCGCTCCTTCGAGACGCGGGCGGTCAAGCTCTCGATCGACTCCGCGGGGTCGATGACCGCGTCGTCCCCCTCGAGCATGAGGATGTAGTCGCCGACGTAGATCCGATCGGCGCGTCGCACCACCCGCGCCCCCTCGACCCGGCGACCGTTGATATAGGTGCCGTTGGTGCTCTCGAGGTCGATGCACTCGACGGTGCCCTCGTGCCTGCGAAACCGCAGGTGGTGCTTGGAGACGTTGACCCGGTCGAGCACGAGGTCATTGTCCTCCTCGCGCCCAATCGCGAATTGGTCGCCCCCAAAGTCAAAGCGCTGCGTTTGACCACCCTTCTCGTGGACGACAACGTAGAGCACACCATGGCTTACCGCGAACGCCTCCTCCCCAGCAAGCGCCGATCCTACGCGCGCGCGCGGATGCGACCGGCGCGGTTAAAAAAACAGCGCGACGCGAGCGGGACGCGTGAAGACGCAACGGTCACGGGAGCAGCCCGCTAGGAGAAGCCGTCGACGCGATCAAGCGCGTCATCGAGCGCGTCCATCTCGCGCGCGTTCGCGGGTCCCCCTGAGGGCGTGGTCGCGCTCGCGCCACCGCGCGCGGCCTGCCCCTGGCGGATCCAGCGTCGCGAGATCATCACCAGCGCCGCGATCGCGAGGAGCGCCAACACGAGCGTGCCGTAGATCAGATCGGGACGTCCGAGGTAGCCCTGGATGTCGGGGAAGCGCGAGACGAGCTCGGTCTCGATCTCGTCGCGCGTCTTGCCGCTCTCCGCCATCGAGAGGATCTCGCGCTCGAGCGTTCGCGCGGCTGGCGACGGGCACGTGGCGATGGTCCGCCCCGGACAGTAGGGCGACATCAGATCCTGGGCGAGCTGATTGGCGATCTGCTCGGCCTGGGGCTGACTCGGCGAGTTGACCTGGGTTGCGGTCGCGGAGCTCATCAGCAACGTACGCACCAGCATAGCCGATCACGCGGACGCGGGGCACGCGATCCGCGTGGGGGGGCGACAACGCGTCCCCGCCACGCGCGCGCGGGCTGCTAGATATCGAGGCGCTTGGCCTTGCGCTTGCCGCCGGAGCCCTTCTTCTTGCGCTGCTCCTGCTTCTTGGTCTCCAGCGCCTCGGTGCAGAACTTGTCGTGCTTCTCTTTCTGCTTGGGATCGCTCAGGTCGAGGCGCTCCCACTCCTTGTCGGTCAGCTGGCGCACGTACTTGGCGACCTTCTGCTCGACCACCTGCCACTGCACTTCGACCTTCTCGAGCTCGACCTTGTCGCCGTCGTTGTAGGCCTTCGGGTAGTTGTTCATCACGTGCTCGTGGGCCTCGAGGATCGAGCTGATGAACTTGGACTGCTCGAGGATCCGCGGCTCCTTCGAGAACAGGCGCTTCTGCCACTGGTCGATCTTCGGCACGTAGAGCTGCTTGAACTGGAACCACTGCTCCTCTTCGGGGGTCCCGGGCTCAACGCCGAAGGCCTTGGCGCCCTCCACCTTGACGGCCTCGCGGAAGCACTCCAGCTCCTCCCAGTAATTGAGCATCTTGCTCAAGTTCTTCTTGTCGTACTTGTAGAGGTGCTTCTCGCCCTCGGGGTCCTTGCGGTCCCAGGCCTTGAGCTCGGCGTCGGTGGGCGGCGGGAGCCCGTTGGGACGCGGCTTCGGTTTGGGCGTGTAGGTCTTTTCGAACTCGGTCTTTGGATCGCTGGCGAGCGCGTCCTTGATCGACTGGCGCTCACCCTTTCCGCTGCACGCGGAGACCAACATCAGCGACAGTGTGAACGCACCCAATGTAGCCGTGCCAACAATCCGCATCGCGCCTGATCTCATTGGTTCTCCCTGCCCTGTCGTGAGGTTCAACGATCCGAAGCTGACCTCTGGTGCCAACTGTAACGAGCGATCACCCGGGCTGTAAAGCAGTTTCGGGGGGACCGGCCCCCAAGGCCTCTACCGTGAAGAAGGGACACGAAGCAGGGACACGAAGCAGGGACGAAGAACGGCGAAAAAACCTGCTTGTCGGGCACTCTCGAACCTGTAGACTGCCCCCAACTGGCGCGGGTCCACTCCGCCTCGAGGCAACCCACTCGAGCGTCGACCCTGCGCCGCGCCACGAACACGGTCGCTGCCCCCCTCGTTCAACGCAGCACCAGTGCACCATCGGGCGCTCCAACACGACGAGAGTCAACACAGGAGAAGTCGTCTGCCATGACAGTCGCCAGGAAGGCCAAGAAGTCCGCCAAGAAGGCCAACAAGAAGGTCGCCACCTCGAAGAAGGCGGCCAAGAAGACCGCGAAGAAGAAGGCCGCCAAGAAGGCCAACAAGAAGGCCGCCAAGAAGTCGACCACGGCGCCCAAGAAGTCGACCAAGAAGAAGGCCGCCAAGAAGGCCAACAAGAAGGCCGCCAAGAAGGCCAACAAGAAGGCCGCCAAGAAAGCGACGAAGAAGGCAGCGACGAAGAAGGTCGGCAAGAAGGCGGGCAAGAAGAAAGCCGCCAAGAAGGCCGCTGCGCGCAAGTCGACGAAGACGACCGCCGCCAACAAGAAGCCGCGCCGGCGCAGCGCGAACGCGCGCAAGCCCGTCGAGCTGACCGTCGGCGATCCCGCCCCGGCCTTCGAGCTCGACGCGGACAACGGCAAGACCTACTCGCTCACGCGTCTGCACGGCAAGCGCGTGGTCCTGTACTTCTACCCCCGCGACAACACGCCCGGCTGCACCACCGAGGCGTGTGACTTCCGCGACCTCCACGACGACTTCAAGTCCGCCAACACGATCGTCCTCGGGGTCAGCTCGGACTCGGTCGACTCGCACAAGAAGTTCCGCGCCAAGCTCGACCTGCCGTTCCCGCTGCTCTCGGACCCGAGCAACAAGATCGCCACGGCCTACGGCGCGTACGGCAAGAAGAAGGGCGGCACGGATCTCGGCTCAATCCGCAGCACCTTCATCATCAGCCCCGAGGGGCGCATCGAGACCATGTACACGGCCGTGCGCGTCAAGGGGCACGCGAAGACCGTGCTGCAGCAGGCCCAGGAAGCCGCCTAGCGGCGCGCCCGAACAGGCCTTCATCGAGCGGCCGCTGGTGTACCAGCGGCCGTTCGCCGTTCGGGCTTCGGACGCCGTGCCCACGTCACGGCCAGCCGACCCACGCGCGCAGGAGCGAGCCGACGACCACGCTGAGCGAGTTGGCCAGCAGCGACCACAGCAGCGCGCGTCGCAGGCCGAGCGCGCGCATGAGCAGCGCCTCGGTGACGAGCGCGAAGCCCTCGGCGACCGCGAAGAACAGCTCGTAGCGCGAAAGCGGCACGATCGCGGGGATGACCCACCAGACCACGGGGTGCGTGATCGCGCTGGCCAGGAAGCCGTATCCAGTACAGACGACGAGCGAGCGCTCGCGCGCGCGCGCGAGCGCGTACGCGTAGACCGGCGTCTCGACGAGCTGCGTCAACGCGAAGGCCGACAGCCACATCCAGAACCACTCGCTCATCGCCGCGCCTCCATCCACAGCGCGGCCGCGGCCGCGAGCTCCAGGTGCCCGTGGAAGCGCGCCATCCGGAAGTAGCCGTGATTGGCGGCCATCAGGTCGAGCACGGCCCAGACCGCGAGGCCGCAGCAGAGGATCGTCGTGACGATGACGACCGCGCCGCCGACGTCGCGCCAGAGCCCGCGCACGCTGCCGGCGAAGGTCGGCGGGGTGACGCGGGCGCGATCGTCATCGGGCAGCAGCACGAGCCAGACGACGTAGTGGATCGTCTGGGCGAACGCGTAGAGCAGCACGAGGCGCGTGGCCAGGCTGCCGGAGAGCCCCGGGGACAGACGCGCGACCTGGTAGACATGATCGAGGGGACCGAGCGCGCGCGAGAGGCCGCCGGCCGCGAGCGCGAGCGCGAGGTCGCTGAGCAGCAGCGCGCTGACGCCGACGTAGAGCGCGAGCGGGAGCCAGTGCAGGCGCGTGGTACGAGGGCGCCACGCCCACCACAGGAGCACGGCGACGAGGTTGTGCGCGTGGGCGAACACGATGTCGCGCGCGCCGCCGCAGGCCGCGAGCGCGGCCGCGAGCGCGCCGACGGTGACCAGGCCGAGCAGCTTGCGCCCTGCCCCGGCGCGCGACACGAGCACCGCGCCGGCGGCCCCGAGGAAGCCGAAGAGCACGTCGGCGCCGAGCGCCGTGGCGAGGATCGGGACCCCGGCGGCGAGCCACAGCGCGGCGCGTCGATGGAAACCTGGCTGAATCACCAGGTATCGAAGATCGCCGAGCAGGTGCGGGATCCCCCAGACGATCGGGCCGAGCGCGAGGATCCACAGCGGGATGAGCAGCGTCGCGGTCGCGGCCGAGGCGATCGCGCAGGTCGCCAGCAGCGCGACCCGCAGCTCGCGGCGGACCATCAGCGGGCGCGCGAGCGGCCCGAGCAGGCGCAGCCATCGCCGTCGCAGCCAGTCGACGGGCGCGACCGCGGAGACGGCAATCCGCAGCGGCTCGCTCCGCGTCAACGACGTCACGCTGTCGCCCCCATGCGCGCGGCGATCTTGTCACGGACGCGCGGGCCGGCCAAGCGACGGGGAGCCGGCGCGAGCGCGCGCGCGCAACTTGGCCCACGAGACATGTGCGATCCAACGCGCGAGCGAGCGCGCCGGCCTGTCGAGCGCGCCGGCTAGCGGACCGCGAAGGCGAGCAGATCGCCGCGGTTGGTGACCGCGTAGAAGCGCTGCGTCACCGGGTCGTAGCTGGGCACGCTCGAGACGCCGCTGCCCGTGTCGAGCCGCGCGAGGAACTCGCCCGTGCGCGCGTCGAGCGTGAGCAGGCCGGTGTCCGAGTGGGTCACGAACACGAGGTCGTCGACGATCACGGGCGTCGACAGCACGCCCGGATCGACCTGCTGTCGCCAGCGCTCGCGACCGCCGCGCTCGATCCCGAAGATGCCCTCGAGGGAGGAGGTGAACACGAGCACCCCGCCCGGCCCGGCGATCACGCTGCCGGCGCCCTTGACGGGCTTGTGCCAGCGCTGGCTGCCGTCGTCGATCGAGAGGCCGTACACGCCGGTGCTCGCGCCGGAGACGACGAGCTCGCCGGCGTTGGCGTCGACGAGCGGGGTGCCGTCGGCGTCGACGAAGTCGCCGCGCTCGGGCGGCGCGACGCTCGTGGTCCACAGCGGCACCCCCGAGTTCGCGCCGAGCGCGACGACGCGCCCGTCGTCGAAGCCCGAGAACACCACGCCGTCGCTCGAGACGCCGTCGCCGAGCTCGAGCAGCGAGAGGCCGGAGCGCCCGTGGACCGTGAAGTTGGTCTGGAACAGGCTCTCGTCGGCGGGGTACTGCCAGCGCCAATCACCGGTGGCGAGATCGAGCGCGTAGATCTGGTCGCGCGAATTGGCGAAGTAGACGATCTCGCCGTGGATCAGCGGCTGATTGCGGATCGTCCCCGGGGTCTCGTAGGACCACCGCGGCGCGCGGGTCTCGAGGTCGAGCGCGACGAGGGCGCCGTTGTCGGTGCCGAACACGAGCACGTTGTCGTCCTCGGCGAACACCGGGATGCTCGAGATCGATCCGCTGATCGGGATCTCCCACGCGACGGAGCCGTCGTTGCCGTCGAGGGCGAACAGCGTGCCCTCACGGCTGCCGACGTAGAGCACGCCGCGCTTGTGGTCGGTGGTCACGCCCGCGAATTCGTCGGGCCGCAGCACGAAGTTGTCCGGCAGCGTCAACCGCTGCATGAACATCAGATCCATCACCTGCCGCGGCGCCGCGTCGTCCTCGGGGTACAGCTCGACGGTGGTCGGGCGCGTCTGGCAGCCGGCGAGCGCGCCGAGCAGCGCGAGCCCGAGGGCGGCCACGAGCTGCGGCCGCGCGCGCGCGCTGCTTCGACGTCTCGGGTTGGCCGCCTTCGCGCTCACGGAGTCTCGCCCGCCTCCTCGCCCTCGGGCGCTGCGGGCGGCTCGGCGGCGGGGTTGGTGAGCGCCGCGGGATCGAGCGCCTCGAGGCGCGCGCGGACCTCCTGCTGCGCCATCGACATCTCGGTCTGGGGGTACTCGGTGTTGTACTTGCGATAGATCTCGAGGGCTTCGTCCTGGCGCCCGAGCGCCTCGAGCACGCGCCCCTGGTGGTAGAGCGCGGCGTCGCGATAGAAGCCGCCCTTCTCCGGGCCGAGCAG
>JACKDW010000010.1 GCA_020633295.1 Myxococcales bacterium
GGCGCGCTACGGCCTCGAGGTCACGGAGACGTCGCGTGACGTCTCGTTCTGCGGGCACGTCGTCGCGCAGTCGCGCGCGCTCGTCGTCGAGGACACGCTGGCGGACGAGCGCTTCGCGGACAACCCCCTCGTCGTCGGCGGGCCGCGCGTGCGCTTCTACGCCGGCTTCCCGCTGCGGACGCCGGAGGGCCACGTGCTCGGCACGCTCTGCGTGCTCGATCGAGCGCGCCGCGTGGTCACGGACGAGCAGCGGCGGATGCTCGACATCCTCGCGGGGCAGGTCGTCGACGCGCTCGAGCTCCGGCGCAAGCTGATCGCGCTGGCGGCGAGCGAGCGCGCGCGCGCGGACGACCAGCGCACGCTCGCGCGCTCCAACCAGCTGCTCGACGCGATGATGACGGCGCAGCAGGCCTACCTGCTCGGTGAGTCGGTGCAGGACGTGTTCTCGATGCTGCTCGAGCACGTCCTCCGGATCACGGAGAGCGAGTTCGGCTTCATGGGGGAGGTGCTGCGCGGGGACGACGGCTTGCCCTACCTCAAGAACCACGCGATCTCGAACATCGCCTGGAGCGCCGCGACGCGAAAATTCTTCGACGACAACGTCCGCAGCGGGCTCGAGTTTCACAACCTCGAGACGCTGTTCGGCGCGGTCCTCAAGAGCGGCGCGCCCGTGCTGACCAACGATCCCAGCCGCGACTCGCGGCGGGGCGGGCTCCCGCCCGGGCACCCGCCGCTGCGCGGGTTCCTCGGGCTGCCGGTTCGCCGCGGTGAGCACCTGCTCGGGATGATCGGCGTGGCCAACCGCCCGCGCGGCTACGACTGGGAGCTCGTCGAGTTCTTGCGCCCGCTGCTCGCCTCGTGCGCGAGCTTGATCTCGGCGCGCCGGGCCGAGGCCGCGCGCGCCGAGGCCCAGGCGCGGCTCGCCGCGTCGCTCGAGGCGCTGCGCCGCAGTCACGACGAGCTCGCGCAGCTCCTCGACCTGCTGAGCGTGGGCACGGTCATCCTCGACGCGGAGCGCAGGGTCGCCTACATCAGCGAGATGTGCCGGGCGTGCGCCGGCCTCGACGACTCCGCGCGCGGTCAGAGCTGGCAGCGCGTGCTCCCCCTCGACGCGCGCGCCGTCGCGGCGCTGGGCCTGTGCATGGAGCTGCCCGAGCCGGAGCGCACGCGCGTGGGCGGGCGGATCACCTCGATCAACGGCGTGGTGCACGTCGTCGAGATCGACGTCCGCGATGACCCCCGGGATCGACGACGGCGCGTCCTGTTCCTGTACGACGTGAGCGAGCTGCACGAGCTGCTGCACGAGCTCTCCGGCGGGCGGCACGCCGGGATGATCGGCGAGAGCGAGGTCATGCAGGAGCTCTACCGCTCCATTGACCAGGTCGCGGCGGGCGACTGGACCGTGCTGATCCGCGGCGAGACCGGCAGCGGCAAGGAGCTCGTCGCGCGGGCGGTGCACGCGGCGAGCCACCGCCACCGCGGACCCTTCGTCGCGGTCAATTGCGCCGGGCTCACCGACACGCTGCTGAGCTCGCAGCTGTTCGGCCACGTCAAGGGCGCCTTCACGGGCGCGACGCGTGATCAGGCGGGGCTGTTCGAGTCCGCCTCGGGCGGGACGATCTTCCTCGACGAGATCGGCGACATCTCGCTGGCGATGCAGCGCTCGCTGCTGCGCGTGCTCCAGGAGCGGGAGGTCACGCGTGTCGGCGAGACGAGGGCGCGCGCGGTCGACGTCCGCGTGATCGCGGCGACGCACCGCGATCTCGAGGCGATGACGGCGGACGGCGAGTTTCGCGAGGACCTCCTGTACCGGATCCGGATCGCGCGCGTCGACGTCCCGCCGCTGCGTGACCGCCTCGTCGACATCCCGGCGCTCATCGCCGCCTTCCTCGCCGACGAGCGCGTGCACGGGGGCAAGGCCGTGCGCGGGATCAGCCGCGCGGCGCTCGAGCGGCTGCAGCGGCACGCCTGGCCCGGGAACGTCCGCGAGCTGAAGGGCGCGATCCAGCACGCCGTGGTCCGCTGCCAGCGCGACGCGATCGACGTTGGCGACCTGCCCCCTGAGCTCGTGTTCGGGGCGTCGCGCGCGTCGCCGCGCGCGTCATCGGGGCCGGAGCCGCCGATGACCGCGGCGCGGCGCGACGACCCCTCGGGCGCGGCGTCCGAGCCGAATGAGCGCGCGCGTCTGCTCGAGGCGCTGCGCCGCGCGGGCGGCAACCGCTCGAAGGCGGCGCGCCTGCTGGGGATCGGGCGCGCGACGCTCTACCGCCGAATCAAGCACCTCGGGCTCGACGTCACGTCGCTCACCTGAGCGGCGCGACGTCGCCGTATCGGCGCGCTCACGGCTCGCGGCTCGCTCGACGCGTGGCCGCTTGGGTGACGCCTGTCGCACGGCGCGGTACACCGGCGCCCGACCGCGTCGTGCGTCGACGCGGAGAGATTCGCCACGGGCCGCCTGGCGCCCGCACGCGCGGCGCGAGGCGAGGCGCGGCGCCTCGGGTCGCCCCAGCTCGCCGCGCGCGTCCAGGCGCGTCGTGGCGGTCGTGAGCGCGTCGGCGCGACGTCGTGGAGATCCACCACGGCCGCGCGGCGTCGCGGGCCGCTTGTCGCGTGGCCGCGCGCTACGTCGCCGCGAGCCGTGGAGGTGGAACGCGCCGTCTCGTCGCCGCGAGACACATGTGTTTCGCCTCGAGGGGGCGCGCGCGGCCGCGAGAGACAGGGTTGTCTCGCGCGAGACGGGCGCGCTGTCTCGCGATTATGACATGTCTAATGGAACATGTTGAAACTCGACGGGAATCCCGGGCGGCGCGCCGCGTGCTTTATCAGGAGACGCGAGGCCGCGACGGTGAGTGGCGACGAGCCGGCGGTCTTCGCGAGACGAGCAGAGCGAGCCCACAGCGTGTGTTGTTCCACCCTCCAACCACCAACCATCACAACGTGGGCGGTCACCCCGCCTGCGCGGCTGGACGCCGCGCAGGCGGGGTAACCCGATTGCTCGGCCGGTCGCGTCGCGCGGCGGGTCGCCGCGACCGATCAGGCGTCGCGGGCCTCCGGTAGCCGAGCGCCGGAGATGACGCGTTCGATCGGCTGACCAGCCTCGAGCGAATCCCCGAGACGTCGCGCGAGCCGGCGAGCGCGACTCCGAGCGCGACGGGCAGCCAATGATGTCGGCGTCGTGTCGCGGAGCTTCGCGACGGAGTGTGACGCGCGCGGCGCCGGGTCCGAGCTCGTGCGCGGTGGCGGGAGCGCGCGCGCGCGCGGCCGCGTGGTTCGAGGACCTGGCCTGAGCGGCGACGCTCCGATCGGCGCTCGAGCGAGAAGTTCCGCCCGAAGTCGGGCGCGCGTGCCACCTTGCAGGCGACGGGGGCGCGATGCAGCGACGATCAACTCTCCAACTCCTCGTGGTGCTCAGCGTCGCTCCGGGTTGCGGTGACGACGACGCGAGCTCGGACAGCGACGCGGGCGCGAGCGTGACCGCGAGCTCGGAGACCGGGACGACGGGCGGAGAGAGCACGGAGGGCGGCCTCAGCACGAGCGACGCCACGAGCGCCGGGACGACGGAGGGCGCGACGACGAACGAAACGAGCACGGGCGAGGCGACGACGGGCGAGGCGACGACGGCGACGACGGACGCGGCGACGACGGACGCGACGACGGGCGAGGCGACGACGGGCGAGGCGACGACGGGCGGGCTCGACGAGCTCGCGGTCGGGGTCGTGAACGCCACGTGCGGCCCGGACGATTGGCCGCTGCTCGCGTTCAACCTCGGGCTCGAGACCGAGGCGTGCGGGCAGGGCGGGATCGGCCGCCTGCAGATCCGGCTCGGCGCGTACAACTGGGACCCGCTCGCGCCCGGCGAGTACGCGCTCATCCCGGAGTACGACTGGGTTGTGTATGAGCCCGAGGAAGACGTGTGGTACGAGACGAACGTGGGCGTCGTCATCATCGAGAGCTGGGACGGCGACGGCGTCACCGGCTCGTACGCGCTCGAGTTCGAGGGCCTGCCGCCGGTCGTCGGCGGGTTCACCCAGATACCGTACTGCATGGACGAGCCGGGCTGTCTCTGAGCGCAGGTTCGATCCGCCTGTAGCGAGCCGGCGGACGTCGCGGCCGACGTCCGACGCGTGCTACGATCGAGGCGAATGACGATCCTGCGCACGCACGTCCAGGCGCTGACGCTGACGCTGACGCTGGTGGGCGGTTGCGGGGAGGACGAAGCGCGCTCGGACTCGGAGTCCACCTCGGCGTCGGCGACGGGAGCCACCGACGGTAGCGCCGACACGGGGACGAGCCACGCGCAGCTGCAGCTCGAGGCCGAGTTCTGGCAGCAAGTCGCGATATGCGGCGAGGCGGCCGAGGCTTATTCGACCGCGATCGAGGCGTCAGAGAACTCGGACCTGACGGTCGTCGCCCACATCGTCGGGGTGGCGCCCGGCAACGTGGTGCAGGGCGACGCTCCCGAGGACTTCTACGCCGAGGTCAACCTGCAGCTGCGCGTCGACGTGCATCTGCGCGGAGGCGACGTCGGAGCGCTCGAGGTCAGCGCGATCGCCGGGCACGCGACCGCGACGACCTACGACGCGATCCTCGAGTCGATGGCGCGGCGAATTCCGGCTGGCCCCGTCGTGCTGCTCCTCGACGAGCGCGCCGACTTCCCGGGCGTGTACATCACCACAGGGGGCGACCTGGGCCTGTGGACGCGCACCCTTCGCGGCCCCGTCGACAACCCCATCGCCGCCGACGCGTGCCTCGGCCACTACGGCGACGAGGTGCACGCGTCGTTCTTCGGCGGCGTCCTCGCCGAGCTGGACGAGCTGATCGGACTCCTGGCCAGCTGAGCGTCGACGTGTCGCCGACGCGCGGGTAGGCGGTACGCGCTAGAGCGGCGCAGGCCTCGCGTGTCGTGCGAGCGAGGGAGCGTCGGCGCGGAACTGAGCGGCGTCACCAGGGTCCCGTCGCGCTGGCCGCTAGAACCGATGGTGTACAATTCTCGAGGTCGTCGCGGGGCGTCCGCGCGCTATGACTCTTCGGGAACAGGTGATCCAGGTGGCGCGCGTGGGCGTCGCCGTCGTCGTGTCGCTGGCCGCGTGCGGTCCGAGCAGCGACGCGAGCGACGCGAGCGACGCGAGCACGTCCGTCAACGCGACTGACGGAACGAGCGCGACGGACGTGACGAGCGTGGCGATGACCACCACGACCGCGGGTCCCGGGACGGTGCCTGGTGACGGCGACGGCGACGGCGACGGCGACGGCGACGGCGACGGCGACGGTGACGGTGATCTCGGCGAAGACTGTGACCCGTTCGTTTTGGATGCGTGCCCCGAGGGCGAGAAGTGCTCCATCGTGAGCGTCATCGAGGTCTGGGACGCGTACAAGTGCGTGGCGGTCATCGGTGACGGCCAGCACGGGGAGCCGTGCGTCGTTCAGGGCGGGCCGTTCACCGGTATCGACGACTGCGCCGCGCACCACCAGTGCGTGTTCGCCAACGACGACGGAGAGGACGGGACGTGCATCGCCACGTGCCTCGAGGAGGCCGGTGAGTTCGTGTGCCTCGGCGACGCGATCTGCACCTATTTGTCCTCTGGGCCGGCGCTGTGCTACGACTACTGCGATCCGCTCGCGCAGGATTGCCCCGCGGACGTGCTCGCCTGCTACGGTGATCCCGGCGAGGACATGTTCTTCTGCTATTTACCGGAGATTCGCGACGGCGAGACCGGCGTGAAGGGCTCGGCCTGCGAGTTTACGAACGCGTGCCTGTCGGGCTTCTACTGCGCGGCCGCGGACGTCGTCGAGGGCTGTCAATCGAACGCCGGCTGCTGCACCGAGTACTGCCCACTCGACGGCGATGTCTGCCAGGGAGACTTGGAGGAGTGCGTCCCGTTCTTTCCTGACCCCGCGCCCGGGAACAAGAACATCGGGATCTGCGCGCTGCCGTGATCGACCCAGCGCGTCACAGCTTCAATCCGATCCGCACTCTTCAGCAAGGTCGCAATTAAAAATAGGTGTACCGTCGATCAATAGTCCACAGTGTGCATAAGCTTCACACGTTTCGCAGTATTTTCGGTCGCCAATTCGGCATTCGGGGTTTGTGATACATGATCCCCACGCGTAGCCGCCCCCCTCTGCTGCTGGAATACAATACTGGGCAGCGTGCATTTCATCACAAGCGTTGACGGCTTCAAACTCATCGCACTCCGTACCCTCGAGGTCCGTCTTGGTGCCCGTCGGGGGAGGATCGTCTGACCAGATATAAGGCCGTGGCGACTCTCCACACGAAGACAGCGCGCCGAGAACAGCGAGCGATAAAACTGTGCGTAGCGCGAGCGTCGAACGAAGCACGCTGTCAACGTCGACGAGGTGTCCGTGACGCGCACGAGGCCATGCGCGATGGCCTGAGACTGGGGACGATTCATGAAACAAGCCCATGAGACCTCAATGGCAGAACAGACTTTACGATTTGAGCAGTAAAGAGTCCATCTCGCGGATGTCGATCTCGGAGTGTTGCGGCGTCGACAGTGAGGTGCCCTGACACGCTCGCAGCGCTCTGGTCTCGCCAGCCCAGACGACCCGCCCACCCATGCGTCGGAGTCTGGAGCGTCGTGCCGGGAACGCGCTCCCTGGCGCATGCTCCCTGGCGCACACCCGTCTACGCTCACCACGCGAGGACGTCGTCCGCCTGGCTCGCGGATCTACGGGCCGCGACTACCTCGCCCTCGAGCGCGCTCGGGCGGCTGCGCGCGGTCGCTCGGTCGCGCACCGACGCTGCGTCTCGGCGAGCGCTCTGTTCTGGCCGGGCGGTTTCGCGCGCGCCCGACGACGACTCCAGGTTTCATGGACGCATCGCTGAGCAGGCGGCGCGTACTGATACTCTTTGTTAATAGACACGCCTGAAAACCCAGCAGCGGCGTGATTTGAACGCGCTCGATGATCCCGGAGTACGAGAAATCGGTGGGCCCAGGATCACGGAGCGAGCTCAACGAGCGAGGAGAAGCGTTCTCAATCTTGCCTGGGCGCAGCTGGAGCAGTACAGGAAGCAGGCCGGACCCAGAACCACGGAAGGTGACGAGGTGGTGTTGCAGCACCTACCTCGTCGGGTCCAGCGGACAGATCAACAGGACGCCAGACCACACATCGTTTCGTCCAGATCGAGCAAGACGTCAAGTCCTGGATGGAGCGCCTCCCCGGAGTAGGAGAAGCGCGCCCGAGCCGGTGCCCGCCGTGTGGTGTACCCGGCGTCGGACTCGACGGGCGCGTCAATCTGCACGGGCACGGCCTGCGTGAGCGCACGATCTCGGGACCGCCCCAGCTCGGCGCGGCGCCCGAGACGGTCGGGCTCATCCTCCGTCGCTACGAGTGCCAACGCTGCGACGCCGTGCTGGTCGTGGGACCACGGGGAATCGTGCCCGGCTACCTGTACTCCGCGATGGCGATTGGGCTCGCGCTGCTGCTGTGGGGCGTGCTGCGGCAGCGCGACGAGGACGTCCAGCGCGCGATCAGCATCAACCGACTCCGCGGCGCGAGTCGACCCGAGCGATGGCAAACCGTCAGGCGATGGGCGAAGGCAGCGTCGGCGGGCGAGGTCTGGTCGTCCATACAGGTCACGCTCCAGGGCACACGGCGCGAGCTCGCCGAGCGCGTCTCAAGGATCCTGTGCGCGCGGGCAGGCCCGGCCCCCACAGACGCCGAGCGGATCTGGAGCGCGAGCGGCCATGCTCGCTGATCTGGATCACGACGTGATCAACCGCGAAGGAGTCTCCCACCAGTCACGATCCCTCCCTCAAAATCGAGCGCTCCGGCGCAATGCCGGCATGCTTCAAAGGCTCAAACCCAAGGACCACGCCGAGGCCGTGGCGCTGCACCGCGCCCAGGTCATCGGTCCGGTCTTGTCTCGACACCTCCCGCGGGGGCTGCTGGCGGACGAGCTGCGGCGCCTGAGCGCGCAGCGCTTCTCGCCTCCAGGGCAGCACAGGACGCGGAGCTACTCGATCGGCACGCTCAAGCGCTGGATCCGGGCCTATCGCAAAGGCGGGCTCGAGGGGCTGCGTCCGCAGTCGCGCCGACGCGGCCACGCGCTCGCGCTCGACGAGGAGATGCGGTCCTTGCTCGTCGAGATCCGGCGGGCGCACCCGGGCGCGTCGGTGCCGCTGATCCTGCGTACGCTCGCCTCGGAGGGGCACCTGCGTGAGGGCGACGTCCAGGCGTCAGCCGTCCGGCGGCTGCTCGCCGAGCACGGCCTCGATCGGCGCACGCTCGCGCGCACCGGCAACCGCGAGCGCCGTCGCTGGGTGGCCGATCGACCTGGTCGAGTGTGGCACGCTGACGTCTGTCACGGAACCGCGCGCGTGCACGGGAAGACGACGAAGCCGCTGCGGGTCCACGGGATCCTCGACGACGCCTCACGCTTCCTGCCGGCGCTCGAAGCCCGGTCGAGCGAGCGCGAGGTCGACATGATCGAGCTGCTGCTCCGCGCGCTGCGGGAGCACGGGATGCCGGACTCGCTGTACCTCGACAACGGCTCAACCTACGTCGGCGAGTCGCTCGCGCTGATCTGCGCGCGGCTCGAGATTGCGGTCGTGCACGCGCGGCCCTACGACCCGCAGGCGCGCGGGAAGATGGAGCGCTTCTGGAGGACGCTACGCGCGGGCTGTCTCGACTACCTCAGCCCGACGCACTCGCACCACGACGTGCAGGTGCGGCTCATCGCGTTCCTCGAGAAGCACTACCACGACGCCCCGCACGCGGGGCTGATGGGCAAGAGCCCGCGCTCGGTCTGGCGCGCGCGCCAGCTCCGGCCCGTGTCGGAGGAGCAGCTGCGCGTCGCGCTGACGCTGCGCGCGAACCGGCGCGTGCGCGGAGACGGCACGGTCTCCGTCGGCGGCGCGGAGTGGGAGGCCGAGCACGGCTTCCTCGCAGGGCACACCGTCGTCGTCGCGCGCACCCTCGCCGCGCCCCAGGACGCGCCCTGGATCGAGCACGAGGGCAAGCGCCTCGCGCTGCGCCGCGTCGACCCGCGCCGCAACGGGCACGGTGAGCGCCGCGTCAAGCGGGCCAAGAAGGGCATCGACGCCATCCACTTCGACCCCCCGAGCGCGCTCCTGGAGGCGCTCGTCGGCCGCGCGCCCCGGAAGGGAGGTGCGCGATGAGACAGCCCCGCTGGATCGCAACCTTCGGCCTCTCCGAGGCGCCATTCTCCAAGGACATCGCCGATGACGACCTCTGGATGCCCTCATCCCGCCTGGCGCTCGTCGACGAGCTGACCGAGGCCATCAAGGACCATCATCACGCGCTGCTCGTCGGCGAGCCTGGTGGGGGGAAGACCTGCACCCTGCGCGCGCTCCGGCGGCGCCTCCCCGAGGCTGGCTTTCGGCTCACCTACTGCCACAACGCCACCCTCGGCCGCCGCGACTTCTACCGCCAGCTCTGCGTCGCGCTCGGCCTCTCTCCCAAGGCGACCGCAGCCGCAGTCTTCCACTCGATCAGCACCCACGTCGAGCAGCTCGGCCGCGAGGCCGTGCATCCGGTCCTCATGCTCGATGAGGCACACCTCCTCCGCCAAGACGTGCTCGACCATCTCCACGTACTCTGCAACTACCAGTGGGACCAGAAGCCGCTGCTCTCGCTCATCCTCGTCGGCTTACCGGAACTCTGGGACAGCCTTTCGCTCCGCAAGAACCGCTCCCTGTGGTCCCGCATTCATCATCGAGTCGCCATCGGGCCGCCGGGCCTCGGCGACACGAACGAGTACGTCGATTTCCGCCTCAAACGCGCCGGCGCCAAGACTATGCCGTTTACCTCCGACGCGCTCTCTACGCTCCACGAGGCCACCGCTGGCCAGCTCCGCGATGTCGATCGCGTCGCCACCAAGGCGCTCCGCGCCGCCTCCCGACGCAAGATGAGCAAGGTCGATGTCGAGCTCCTCGTCCGCGTCCTCGAGGCCGACCAACGCGCGGAGGGTCGCTCGTGAACGCGCCCGTGGACGCCGCCGTCCTCGTGCTCTGCCCCGAGCTGCTCGCGCTCGTGACCCTCGAGCGCGCGCTCCTCGACGCCGCCGCGAGCTTCTCGCTCGCGGTCAGCGGCGGGCCGGAGGTCGCCTCCGCCCGTCTCATCCTGACCGCGCTCATTGACGAACTCGTTACCGCGCTCCGCGGCTACTCCGAGGCGCGGGTCGCCTCCGTCGCGGCTCGCCTCCCGTTTTGAACGAGCGGGACCTCTACACGAAGGCCGGCGATGCATCCCATCGCCGGCCTTCGCCTGTGCGCCCTTCGCTCAGGTCCGACAAGCGTGATCGATTCGGGGTCATCAGGCGTGATCGGTAACAGGTATGCACGCGTCCGCGGGTGTATCTGGCGCGCGTCGACGCGTTTTCTCGACGACGATGTCACTCGGACTCGCGCTCGCGCTCCTGGCGGGCTGTTTCTCCGATTCGGGTGGTCTCTCTGACGGCGAGAGTTCGTCGCTGAGTGACACGAACGCGACGGACGCGAGCGACCCGTCGACGACGACGCTGACGTCATCGACGACGCAACCGTCGACGACGACCGCCTCCTCGACCTCCACAGATACGTCGTGCCCGCCCGGCGCGCTCGAGTGTCCGTGTCACGACGGCGGCGCGTGCGACGACCCGCTCGTTTGCGACGATGGTGTGTGCGTCACGCCCGGGTCGAGCACGAGCGAGGACGCGACGACCACGCTGGCGACGACCGAGCCGAGCACGAGCGGCTCCACGTCCGACACGTCGAGCACCACCGGCCCTCCCTACGAGGGTCCGTACGGGCACTGTACGGACGACGCCGACTGCGTCGCGCCGGACGTGTTCTGCTTGCCGCAGTCGTTCACGACCTGCGGGGCGACGTGCGTGGACGACACCGACTGCCCCGAACCTCCACCGGGCGGGACCGCGCAGCCGGAGTGCTATCACTCATTTGATCTGGACGCCGACATCTGCCTGCTGATCTGTATGGACGGGCAAACCTGTCCGCCAGGCATGATTTGTAGCGGGACCTTCTGCCGATGGCCGTGATCACGCGCGCGGCGATATAGCGACGCGCGGGTCAGCCGCGGCCTCGTGACTACGCTCGCAAGCGCACATGCGCTCTTCTGCGCGCGACGGGACGCGTGCTGAACGCTCGAGCGACGACTCCAAAGCCGAGACACCGCTTCTCAGCGTCATTACCACTCCACGCCCAACGTGATCGGCGAGCCCGCGATCGCCTGCACGTGCGAGCGTCAGAGCCGCCTGGCCGGAAACGACGTAACGCGATGAGACAGCCCGGGCCAGCTCCGTGCTTCCACCGCTTCGTGCAGCGACGAGCACGCTAATTGCTCCTTTGTGCCGGAGATCGCGCGGATTTTCTCCAGCAATCTACGGAGCGAGATAGAATCGGATGAGGAAACGCCGCGATGGTCGACAGAGTTCGGGAGCCTCGTATCGGCGGTATTTTCAGCGGCGTACTGTCTCTCGTGCTGGTGTGTGGTTGCGATGCCGAAAGTCGCGGCGTATCGGCCGACGGGCCAAATTTTTTACTAACTTCAGACAATCCAGCAGCGACGTTCTTTGCTCGAGCCTGCTTGGAAGATGGAGAGAGTACGTTCTGGCTGTCAATCCGCGCCGCTGCGAACTGGACGGTTTTACCAGCTGGTGACGCTAACGCGATTATTGGGATTACACTGCAATACAGCCGAGGCACCTATACGTATCACGAGAAGATCACTCCGCAGGGCTCAGACGTCAGCATGGAGCTCTTGTCCCCGGGGAGCCTGAGGCGGCACCTGAAGCCGCTGTGCAATGAACCGATGGTGATCACCGTGGAGCGGCTTGAAGCCGAAATTGGCGGCGAGATTGAGATCGAGACAAGTGTTCGAGTAGGCGCGTTGAGCGACGGCGCGCTCTCGCTTCTCGTTGAGTAGGGAGCGCCGATGAAGGTTCTAGCAAGACACACGATGCGCCTAGGGGCCTTGCTGGCGTTGCTAGCGGCCTGTGACGGTGATGATGAAGAAGTTGCACCTGTCTCGGAGTCGGCGCCTGGTGTTACGCTCGCCGGCGACGAGCGAGCGTGCAGCTCATTTGACATGTGCACGAGCAGCACGGGGTCGTTCTTGATCAGCGTTTCGATTAGCGCCGACTCTCAAGTCGACGAGAGTGTGCCGATTGAAGGTCGCCTTGACACGGTCGAAGGAACGATCTCGGACTACGGCTCAGGGTTCTGCAACGTGTACTTTCGGGCGCCGGACCCCGCGGAAATTCAGTGCGTCGTCGAGCATTCGGCCGACTGCGCGCGATATGAGGCATGCTATCGCGCCGTCGACGAGCCCTTGATGGAGCCATTGACGTTGAAGATATCAGTCGCCGCGGAAAACAGTTACCCGGATAGTGGGTCCATCAAGTTGCGCATTAGTAGCCCGTAGGCGCTCGATAGCTCCGAGGGATTACCCGACGCGTCTGACCGGACGTCGCCCTCGAGCCTTGGGCAGCCGTGGCAGTGGATGCTCGTAGCGCCTTCGACGGGGAGCACGATCCACGCTATCGACGTCGCGCTGCGCTGCGGCGCGCTCGCGGGCGTCCAGAAGACCCCGCCGCCGTCGCCAGACCGACGAGGCCTCACGGCGGCGCCGCGTCGTCGCGGCTCGGACACGACGCTACTTGTCGATGGACGCGGCCGCGCGCTTGAGGTCGCTGTACAGGGCCTCGAATTTCACGATCACGCGCGCGCGCTCGCGCGAGATGCTGATCTTGTCGAAGAGCTCCGCGGGCATACCCACCGAGCTCGCGAGGCCGCGCGCGAGGCCGAGATAACCCGAGAGCGATGACTCGAGCTCGCTGGCCTCGGCCGGCGTCCGCGTCGTGGCGATCAGCTCACCGTGGAACGCGCGGCCGACGAGCAGCGAGCCCGCGAGCGACTGGATCGGCTCGCCGACCGGGCCCAGCCCCTGCTTGAGCGCGCCGTCGAGCTTGGCGGCGAAGCGCAGCTGGGAGCGGCTGGACAGCTGCTTGGCGGTCGCGGCGGGGCCGGTCCGCGCGCTCGCCGGCGCGCGCTCGCTGAATCACGGTCTTGACCCAGGACCTGGAGACGATCGCGAGGTGATCGAGGTCGAGGCCGACGAGCTGAGCTTCGTCCTCGACCTCGAGGGTGTTGGCGCAGCCGCTGCGCTGAAGCTTCGCCGGCTTCGCGGCGAGTGACTCGATCGCGGCGACGCATCGCATCGTCTTCTCCGATCCGACGCCGGGCGCGTGGACGATCGCGACCACGTTGTCGCGGCCCGCGGCCTCACCAGCGCCGACCCACACGTCGTCGATCGAGTGCAGGTCGATGCCGCAGCGCTTGAGCGCGCGGAGCTCGTCCTTGAGATCGGGGGCGTCCTCGAGCATCGCGCCGTCCTGTCGCCACGGCTCGCTCTGGGTCAATTGCGCGACATCAACCGCGATCGCAGCGTCAGCGCTCGGGGGGATCAGCGCGGCGCTCTCGCTGACGCGACAGCTCGGCTCAGCCGCGCGGCCCTCCATGGGCATGGCCAAGAGGCCAGAAACCATGATTGAGCCGCCGAGGAGGACCGAGGAGAGTGCACGCATGTAGATTCGCTCCCGGGCGCGCTCTGTCGCCCGTGCTGCTTGGACCCGATTTTCGTCGTGGAGATTCCAAGCGCCGCGATCGGCCAGCGAGCCTGTGTCGTCGCGCGCGAGCGCCTGCCGGTCCACGTCGATCGTCTCGAGGTGTCGCCGCGCGCCTGGTCGAGATCACGATCGCGTCCGCGAGCGGTGGTCGCGGCGCACGGAATCCCGGCGCGGTCCTCCGACGGTGCACCTCCGCGCGGGCCGATCGGCGCGAGGACTCGAGCTCCTCCTCGAGGCCAGGACAACTACGCCGAGCGATACGGCCCGCGTCACCCCGCCGCCGAGGCGCTCACCGAGGGCGCGGGGGCCCGCGAGGCGAGGCGAGGTAGCTGCGAACCCGGCACGCGTCGACGATCGCGGCCGATCGAGGCGTGAGCCTCGCCTCGTCACGCAGCGCGCGGAATCGCGTCTCGCAGGCGCGCGCGGAATTCCTCGGCGGCGGCCGCGTAGACTGCTGGCGTCGGGATGCCCAGCGCGCGGGGGAGACCGCGGGCCTGCGCGTGCGCGAACGCGGGGAGCTCGGCGAGCGCGGCGTCGAGGGCCGTGACCACGCGCGCGCGGTGCCGCGGTGAGAGCTGCTTGATGAGCCATGCGTGAAGATCCCACGCGAGCTGCGCGTGGCGGGTCTCGTCACGCGCGATTTGCTCGTAGACCGCGCGCAGCCGCGGCTCGCGGGCGCGCGTCGCCATCCAGGTCGCCATCAAGGCCGACCAGGTCTCCGCCGCGCAGCCCTCGGTCGCGTTGTTGAGCGCGATGTTCAACAGCGTGTCTCTGCGAAGGGCCGCGTCGGCTCGACCGGCGGCGGCAGGGCGCCCTCCGCCCGCGCGAGCTCGGTGATCAAGCGGGCGTGCTCGCGTTCGTCCTCAGCGGCCGCGAGACAGCGACGGATCAAGTCCAGGGGCGCTTCGCGGGCGGTGAGCTGATCGGCGAGCTGGGTGAACGCGCCGATCGACGCGGCCTCCATGTGGGCGCTGCGGGCGAGGTAGGCCGCGAGCGAGTGACCGGGGACCTCGGCCTCTACGTGCCCGAGGGGTCGGCGGCCGTCGACGCAGGTGACGGCCGCCCCGGCGCACGAGATCGTCCCGGTGGCCGCTTCGTCGCTGGTGTCGTCGGCGTCCTCGTTGACCTCGAGCGTGTGCGTGCACGAGTCGATCGTCGAGACGTCGATCACCGGCGCCGCGTACCGGCAGAGGTCCTCGCAGGTCAGCTCGTCGACGCTCGTGTATCCGTTGACCGACATCGAGCCCGTGATCATGTCGGCCGTTAACATCTCGTCGAGCTCGAAGGGCTCATCGCCGCCGCACGAGGAGGTCGTCTGCGAGTCGCTGCTGCCTTCGTCGTCGCCGCACGAGGCGAGGAGGCCGGCGACAGTAGCGAGGATCAGCGCGTGGATACGGATTCCCATGCGCGAATGTTACCTCGCTACGCCGTGGTCGTCCGGACAACATCGCGACTCGGGTCGTGGGCGCGGGCGCGATCAGCAGTCGTCGTCGTCGATGCCGGCGAGCGGGTTGTCGGTCTTGCAGATCTTGACGGCCCCGCTTCTTCCTCACCGTCTTCTCGGCCTTGTTGGCGCGCGGCCGCTTGGGACCCTTCGGCTTGCAGGGCCGCCGCTTGCTCGCGTTCGAACGCGCAGAGCGCCTGACGCAGAGCCCTCCTCGGCGCGTCTCAACGAAGCCGTGGTGCACGGCGGCGTGGACACGGACGAGCGCGCCCGCGGACTCGTCGCTCGTCGGGGTGAGCAGCAAGACGCCCGAGGCGTGCTCACGCGCGTACTGACCGAGGCGCCGCTGCCACGCGGTGCTCTGGCGCCGTGGGGGCGCGACAGAGGTCGAGGACGACGAGGCCGAAGGCGCCCGACTGCAAGGGCATCTCGGCGGCTCGGATGCGCTCCATCGGCGCGAACGTGTCTTCGGCGCGCGTCGGACGAATTCGCGCGGCGCTTGGCGGTCCGTGACGAAGCCCCGCGCGACCGCTGCTAGGCTCCGTGGTGATGCGCTCGGTTCATCACGCCCCGTTGCTCCTGTGCCTCGTCGCGGCGGCGTGCACCGCTCTCGCGGACTCGCCCCAGGATCTGGAGCGCGAGCTCGACCGCGCCGTGCAGGCGCTCGAGCTCGTCGGCGCGGCCATGGCCGTCGAGTTCGAGGACGGCGAGGTCTGGGACGTCGCGAGCGGCTACTCGCGGCTCGAGACCATGGAGGAGTGGGAGCCCGAGCGCGCGATCCGGATCGGCAGCGTGACGAAGACCTTCACCGCCGCGTTAATCTTCCTGCTCGTCGAGGACGGGCTGCTGACGCTGGACGATCCGCTCGAGGTCTGGGTCCCGGGCTACTACGACGGCGAGGGGATCACGCTGCGTCACCTCCTCTCGAACACCAGCGGGATCGCCAGCTACAACTACGTCGGCTCGTTCGATGACTCGCGGCCGTGGGAGCCGCGCGCGCTGGTGCAGTGGGCCGTCGATCACGAGCCGGCGCTGCGCTTCGCGCCGGGCTCGGCGTGGGAGTACTCCAACACCAACTTCGTGCTCCTGGGATTGGTGATCGAGGCGGCCACCGGCGATCGCTACGAGGGGCAGGTCGAGGAGCGGCTGACCGGGCCCATGGGCCTGACGCGCACGTACATCGCCGGCTCCGGCGACATGAACCCGGCGCTCGTCGACTGCTACGAGCGCGACGGCACGAACCTGACCACGGCCGCGGACCCCTCCTTCGGCTGGGCCGCGGGCGCGGCGGTCTCGACCCCGCGCGAGCTCGCTCGCTGGACCGCCGCGCTCTATGGGGGCGAGCTCCTTAGCGCGCCCTCGCTCGAGCAGATGACGACGCAGACGGTGTTGAGCGACGGGTCGACGGTCGACTACGGCCTCGGGTCGTTTGTCGAGCGCGACGGCTCCGACGCGCTCTACGGCCACGAGGGCGGGATCGCGGGCTACATCACGTACGCGTACTACTGGCGCCGCGACGGCATCGCGCTCGTCGCCGCGACCAACACCTTCGACACCGACATGCGCGAGCTCGCGGGCTACGGGTGGGCGGCGCTGCTGGAGCTGTGAGTCCCGCCGCGCGCCGCGTGTAGCGGCCGTGGTCGACGAGCGCGCCCGTCGGCGACGAGCGTCGAGGCCCCGAGCGCGACGCCGCGGCGCGGTGCTCGATGGAGAGAAGCAAATGCTCGCGCTGCCGCCGGAGATACAGGTTGCGGTCGCCCCAGGCGTGAAGCTCCGACGAGCCGCGCAGCGCCTGACCAGCGCGCGCGTGCCCCGAGGCTTCGCACGGCGAACGAGGGGCTCTGTGATGGTCGGCACGGGATTAAAATCGCGCCGGGAATCGATCCAGCGCAAGCTGGAATGCCATGTGTCTGAAGAGCCATAATATCAGGGATTTGGCCTTCTAAGGGCGGTTTTGAGCACACGTATCACTTCACGAACGTGAACGAGGACGGCTCGATCCCGTCGCAGGAGCTGGCGAACTGGCTCGAGCCCGGGCTCAACAACTTCCGGCAGAATATCGCGAGCGCGCGGCGCGAACGGGGTCGCGCGCGGCGACAGGGGGCGCTTCGTCGTCCTCGCCGCGCGCGCGCGACGGTCGCGATGAGTACGCACGAGCGCGCGCGCGCGCGCGGCTGTGCGCCGGTCGTGGCACGCGTGACGCGGATTGTGTAGCGCTGTTGATCAGCGGCGGTCGCCGAAGATTGACGAACGATCCGCGCCGGGACGCGTGTCACCGGGTATGCGAACCACCGCGCTCATCCTCCTTCCGCCTGCACGATGGCCCTGCTGGCCGCGCCTGTCGCCGACGCGTGCGGACCCTACGGCGCGCCGCCGGCGAACATCACCGGGACGATCGAGTCCGCCGCGCCGCTCGCCTCGTATCGCGTGACCGCGCGCTGCGGCGAGGACACGGTCCCGACCGTCACCGACGACGCTGGCCGCTTCGCGCTGCGCGGGCGCGGCTCCTGCGTGCTGACCGTCGCCGCGCGCGACGGCGCGCGGGAGCGGCTGATCGCGGCGATGCGCGTCACGACGCCCGCGCTCGCGCTGCGACTCGTCCTGCGAGCGCCGCGTCGTGATCGAGCGGCGCGGGCTGGAGCGCGTACACTGGGCCCGTGATCGAGGGCGACGGCGAGGGCGACGGTCGAGCGGACGCGTGCTACCCGGGCGGCGTCCCGAACCCGCGGCGGCTCGGTTTCCTCGACCCCGCGATGGGGGGCGGGGGCGGCCCGCCGGAGGCCGCGATCGAGGCGGTCGCGCGGCGCCTCGGGCGACCGCGATACTTCGAAGACGAGGACGGCTACGAGCACGAGCTGATCGCCGCCGCGCTCGACCCGGCCGCGGAGCGGCTCGCGTGGGTCGAGTCGCGCTGTCAGGAGCGGCGCGGCTGGGTTGACGTCGACTTCACGATCGTCGCGGTCTGCGATGGCGTCGAGCGCTATCGCGGGCCCGTGCAGAGCTACAACCCGTACTTCGGCTGTGACGTGCGCTACATGGCGTGGCGCGGCGATCGTCTGGTGCTGATCTACCGGGAGAAGCACGACACCTACGCGTTTCGCCTGCGCTGCGGCGGCGCGCCCGATGACGGCGGCGCGCGGTCGGACGCGGCGCGCGTGTGGGGCGACGACGGCGACTTCTTCGAGATCGAGGATGACTGGCTCATCGTCGGCGAGCAGCTCGTGTTCTTCCCGTACCGCCTGGACGTCGCGCGCGCGCTCTCGCTGCGCGAGCGCGGGCCGGCGCGCGAATTGTCGATCGCCCAGGCGCGCGCGGAGGGGCTGCTGCCGGCGGACTTCGACGCGCTCGCGTCGGCGCGCGCGCGCTGAGCGTTCCCGCGCGCGCGCGGACGCCGTGCGACGTACACTGGGGCGCCCGGAGGGATATGCAGCAGCCCACGATCCTCGTGATTCACGGCGTCACCATGTCGGGGCGCTCCATGCTCCGTCTGCTCGGACCGGTCGCGGACGCCCTGCGCGCGGCCGGCTTCGCGTTGGTGGCGCCCGACGGCGGCGCGCGCATGTCGACGGAGCAGGTCGCCGGCCTCGTCTCGTGGGCCCGGACGGCCTACGCGAAGCGCGAGCAGGACGCCGACGCGGCGTTCTGCGAGGGCGTCTTCTGGGAGGGCGCGGAGCACTTCGACTGGTTCGACGCGCGCACAGGCGCGAACGGGGAGAAGACCTTCGCGGGGCTCGAGGCGAGCCTAGCGAGCGTGCGCGCGGCGACCGAGGGTCATCGCGTCGTCGGCATCCTCGGCTTCAGCCAGGGCTGCGCGATGGCGGCGCTCGCCTCCGGGCTCGCCGTCCACGGCCAGCTGCCCTTCGGCGACACGCTGCGCTTCGGCGTGTACATCGGCGGCTTCAAGCCCGCCTTCGATCACCCGGCCGTCGAGGCCTGGCCGGTCGGGGGGGTCGCGGCGATGTTGATCGCCGGGACCGACGACGCGATCTTCCCGGACCCGGCGGGGATCGAGGCGCTCGCGCGTGAGTTCAGCGAGCCCGAGCTGCACATCGTCGAGGGCCTGCAGCACACGGTGCCGCGCTCCCCCGAGTGGGTCTCGCGGATCGCTCGCTTCGCCGCCCGTCACGGCGCCTGAGCGCGGGCGACGACGGCCCGAGCTCGACGCCGCGTCGCGCGGCGCCGATCTCGGCACAAATTCGGTACAGTTGTATGGTCATGGAAGACCCTCGCAGACGGATGATCCCGCTCGTCTCCACGTCGGCGCTGTGCGGGGCGCTCGTCGTCCCGGTCGTCGCGCTCGCCGACGACGCGCCGTCGATCGATCAGTTTATGGACGCGTCCGCGTCGGCGGGCGACGACGTCGCGCAGCCGATCTGCGAGTACGCCGAGGCGCCGCTGGTGCCGCGGCACGCCGCGCCGGTCGACTGCAGCGAGTCCCAGGACACCGGCTACAAGCAGGGCAACCCGTTCGCGATCACGGTGGTGCACATCGACAACAAGCCGGTCGAGAAGGACACCGCCAACGCCTACTGGGTGATGCGCCAGGCGGCGGCCGCCGACGGCGTCGACATGCACATCGTCAGCGGCTTCCGCACCTACGCCGAGCAGCAGTACCTCTATAACTGCTACATCAATTGCAACTGCAACAACTGCAACCTGGCCGCGAAGCCAGGGTTTAGCAATCACCAGAGCGGCCACGCGCTCGACCTCAACGCCTCCAGCCCGGGCGTGTACAGCTGGCTCGACAACCACGGCGCGGCCTACGGCTTCACCGAGACGGTGCCGGGCGAGAATTGGCACTGGGAGTGGTGGGGCGGGGGGCCCGGCGGCGGCATCTGCGACATCACCTCGAAGCCCGACGGCGTCGTCGACCAGGCCGACTGCGGGATCGTCCGCGGGTGGGCCCAGGACCCCGATCACCCCGACGACCCGATCGCGGTGCACGTCTACTTCGGCGGCCCCGCGGGCGATCCCGACGCGGTCGCGGTCGAGGTGCTCGCCGATCGCTACCGCGAGGACCTGTGCGAGCCGCTGGGCTCGTGTGATCACGCGTTCGAGTTGACCTTCCCCTTGAGCCTGATGGACGGCGCGTCCCACCCCGTGCACGTCTACGCCATCGACCTCGACGGGGACGGCAACCCGAAGATCGGCCTCGACGAGGGCCTCGTCTGCCCCGCGCCGCCGCTGCCCGCCGGCGTGCGGCGGCACGTGCCGACGCCCGCCGCGGTCGAGGCCTGGAGCTTCGACCTTTTCAACGATCGCTACGTCGTCGACGACGCCGCGCTGCTGTCGCTGCCCGAGTGGGTCGCGATCGCGCCGGCGCCGACCTTGATCACGACCGACGAGGAGCCTGGCCCCGGCGTGTGGCTGCGTGACGCGGGCGTGCGGCGGCACGTGCCGAGCTCGAAGGCCGCGGCCGCGTGGGGCTTCGACCTCGGCGCGGTGGAGGTGCTGGACGTCGCCGAGTTCTACGCGATCCCGGAGGGCACGGCGCTGCGCCCGGCGCCGCGCCTGGTCGAGGGGACAGGACCCGCGCTCTACCTCATCGACGACCCGCAGATGTCCCCCGCCAATCCAGGCGACGGCACGGGGGGCGGGACGTCGGCGACGGGCGGGGAGCCGGGCAGCGACAGCGACACGGGCCCGGATCCCGCGACCAGCACGGGCGAGCCGGACGACACCGCCGACGGCGGCAGCGCGGGCGGCGGCGACGGCGATGATGACGACGAGGGCACGGTCGGCAGCGACGGCGCGGATCTCGGGGGCGGCGACGCGGACGAGGGGTGCTCGTGTCGCGCGAGCTCGGGGGGCGCGGGCTGGCTGTTCGGGCCGGCGCTGCTCGTCGCGCTCGGTTGGCGGCGTCGCCGTCGAGCCGCGGTCCTGATCGCGCCGGGTGTGCTGGTCGTGACCGCCTCGGGCTGCGCGGGCGACGGGCTCGAGGAGGGGCGCGTCACGGACACCAGCGTGGTCTCGGCGTCCACGGACGGCGGGGGCTCGAGCGATGACGCGAGCGCGGGCTCCGGCGACGGCGCGAGCGCGGGCGCGAGCGCGGGCTCGGGCTCGAGCGCGGGCGCGAGCACGGACGCCGTCGACTGCGACGACGCGCCGCAGTGGTACGTGGACATCGACGGCGACGGCTTCGGCCGCGACGCGGTGATGGTCTCGGCGTGCGAGGCCCCGGCGGGCTACGTCGGGATCGCCGGGGACTGCGACGACACCAACGTCCACGTCAACCCGGGCGCGCTCGAGGACTGCAACGAGCGCGACGACGACTGCGACGGGCTGCTCGACGAGGCCTCGACGATCAACGGGGTGTGCGGCGCCTGCTGGCTGTTCGACGGCGCGGGCGAGCACGTCTACTGGATGTGCGAGGCGCCCGTGGCGTGGGAGCAGGCGCAGGCGCGCTGTCAGGCGCTCGGCGCCGAGCTGGCGAGCGTGCAGTCGCAGGAGGAGAACGATCTGCTGCTGACCTACGCCGACAAGGGCGTCAGCGTGTTCCTCGGGCTCAACGATCGCGAGGTCGAGGGCGAGCACGTGTGGAGCGACGGCTCGCCGGTCGAGTTCACGCGCTGGAACGAGGGGGAGCCCAACGACAGCCAGGAGGCGGAGGACTGCGTCGAGCTGAAGAGCGGGACGGGCGTGTGGAACGACATCTCCTGTGACGCCCAGCGCTACTTCGCCTGCGAGGCCGACCAGGTCCGACGCGACATGCTCTTTTAACCACGCGCGCGTTCGAACGCGCGCGTCGGGGAGCGCGCGCGCTCGCGGCTCGAGGCACGCGCGGGGCACACGCCCGCGGCGGAACGCCGAACGCCCGGGAACGGGGCGCGCGGCGGGCGTTCTCGCGGGGCTGCTTGTTCCGGCAGAACGTGCAGCCTGACGGCGAGTTCTCGGCGCCCGACCTGATCGTCGAGCTCAAGCGGCGCTGCCCGCCGAACGAGGAGTACGCGCTCGTCGGGCGCGTGCGCAACGTCGGCGAGGCGCCGGCGCCCGCGGGCGTCCCGGTCTACTTCTACGAGGGCGAGCCGGGCAACGGCGGCGTGCAGTTCGCCCAGGGCGTCACGATGAACGTGCTCTACCCGGCGCAGTCCGAGGACGTGGTTGTCCCCGGGGACATGGTGCCGCTGTCGGTGCAGGACGGGAGCACGCCGGTGTGGGTCGTCGTTGACGACGACGAGCCGGCGCACCCGTGGAAGGAGTGCCGCACCGACAACAACAGCGACAACGACACCGGCGAGTGCAAGGTGCTCGGCTGAGCTCCGCCCCGCGGCCGCGAGCACGTCACGCGCTCAAGGCCGCGACGCCAGCGTGATCGTCGCCGCGTCGCGGCCGGGCGCGCCCGGTCGCGACGCGCGGCTCAGGGCGCGTGGCCGCAGTAGCGGAGCGTGCAGGTCGGCGCGTCGACGAGGTTGTAGAGGTAGAACTCGCCGCAGTTGACGACCTGGATGTTCGAGGACGAGAAGCACGGGTTGCCGATCCAGGCGAAGCACGCCTGCATGTCGACGACGCCGTCCTGGGCGGCCGGGTGCGCGCCGTTGAGCCAGCCCGGGGAGTGCGTGCCGCAGTGGAACAGCTCGGGCGCGGACTCTGGCAGCTGGGCGCCGGCGTCGCCCGTGATCCGGTACCAGCCGGGCCCCTGCCAGTCGGTGCCCGGGGCGCCCTGATCGCAGGAGTAGGGGCTCCCGACCGTGAGCTCGTTGCGGCTCGCGTCGTCGAGCTCGAGGTAGGGCTCCCCGCACTGCGGGTCGACCTCGCTCTGGCAGCTCGCGCTGCAGCCGTCGCCTTCGTCGACGTTGCCGTCGTCGCACTGCTCGCCGGCGGTCACGTTGAGCTGCCCGTCACCGCACTCGGCGGCGGTGCAGTCGGCGTCGCAGCCCACGCTCTCGCCGCCGTCGTCGCAGTCTTCCCCGGCGGCCATGTTCGTGACGAGGTCGCCGCAGGCCGCGGGCGTGCAGTCACCGTCGCACGCCGCCGACTCGCCGCCGTCGTCGCACTCCTCGTTGCCGGTCCAGACGTAGCCGTCGCCGCAGGCCGCGAGCAGGCACTGGTCGGTGCAGTCGTCGGCGTTGTCGTCGTCGCCGTCGTCGCACTCCTCGGCGCCCTGCAGCCGCCCGTCGCCGCACTGCTCGAGCTCGCAGGCGGCGGTGCAGCCGTCGCCGTCGTCGGTGTTGCCGTCGTCGCAGGCCTCGCCGGCGCTCGCGTTGAGCTGATCGTCACCGCACTCGGCGAGGCTGCAGTCGTCGTCGCAGGTCGCGGACTCGCCGGCGTCGTCGCAGGCCTCGTCGCCCTCGACGACGCCGTCGCCGCAGACCGCCGGCGATCCCGTGGTGGGCGTGCCCGTGGTGGGGTCCTCGGTCGTCGTCGTCGGGTCGGGGTTGGTGCTGGTGTTGGGCCCCTCGGTCGTCGGCCCCGCGCTGGTCGCGTCCGACGTCGCGCCCTCGGTGTCCGTCTCGGTGTCGCTCGTGTCGCCGGTCGTGGTCCCCAGGCCGCTGTCGCCGCAGGCCGAGAGCGCGAGCGCGAGCGCGGCGGCGAGCCCTGGGCGCGCGCGCGCGGCGAGATTTTTGTATGTCATAATATGACTTATAAAACATGTCTTATTGAACTGAAAGCACGCGGCGCGCGCCCGGCCGCGCGCCGGCGCCCGCGCCGTCGCGACGCGCCGCGTGCCGGCGCGCGCGCGGGCGCGCGGGGCTCAGGGCTGAGGCACGCAGTTGAACTCGCCGTGGAGCTCGCCCGACGCCTTGAACTGCTCACAGGCCGCGCCGCACAGCCGCACGCTCATGTGCGGCTCGAGGTCGTCCGCGTACGACCAGCCCGCGGCGCCGTCGTCACACGCGCTCGCGTCGAGCTCCGCGAGCGGCTCGCCGTCGACCTCGAGCTCGAGCGTCGTGAAGCCCGGCTGGCCGTCCTCGCCGAGCGGGATCGTGCAGCTGATCTCCCCGATCAGCCCCTCGATCGCGGCGAGCAGCTGGTCCTCGTCGGTCGCGTTGTAGAAGCGCTCCTCGCCCTCGAGCGCGCGCCCGCCCGCGTCGGCGACCTCGTTGAGCAGCTCGAGCGGGTTCGCCTGCAGCGTGTCGTCGTAGGCGTCCTCGATGTCGATGCCGACGACGAGCGTCTCGATCGGCGCGTCGCCGCCCCAGCCCGCGAGCGCCTCCTCGACCGTCGCGACGAGCTTCGGGTCCGCGAGGCTGACGCCCGCGAAGCTCGGCTCCGCGTCCACGCTGCAGTTCGCGCCGCCGTCGGTGATCAGCAGCATGTGCTTGCTCCCGGCGAACTCGACGTCGTCGAGCGCGACGAGGTGGTCGGCCGCCGACGCGATCCCGCGCTCGGCCGGGGTGCCGCCCGCGAGCGCGAGCTCGTCGGCGCTCGGGATGCTCGCGAGCAGCGTCGCCGCGTTGCCGGGCGCGACCGCGACCTCGGGCGGGCTGTCGACGACGCAGGCCAGCTCCGGGCTCGCGCTGCTCGCGTCGAGCGCGGGGAACAGCTGGGCGCCCAGGCTCACGCGGTCGTCGAAGTCGTTGGCGATCGTCTCGACGACGCGGTGGAGGCTGTTCCAGCGCGTGACCTCGGGCGTCGCCGGCTGCCCCGGGACGAGGTCGCTGATCCCGTCCCCGTCGAGGTCGTCGTGATCGTGATCCCACGTCTTGACGAACATCGAGCCTGACTTGTCGAGCACGAGCACGATGCTCGGCGGCTCCGGCCGCGGGAGCGCGGGCACGCAGCCGCACAGCTCCGGGCAGCCGTCGGTCTCGCCGGTCTCCGTGGCGTCCGTGTCGCTGACGCCGTCCGTCGCGTCGATGTCGGTGGCGCCGGTCGTGTCGGTCATGCCGGTCGTGCCGGGCTCACCGGTCTCCATACCCGCGCTCAGCATGATGCTGGTGGCGTGGAGCCCGGTGTCGGTGTCGGCGTCGGTTGTGCAGGACTCGGCGTCGGGGTGCTCGCAGCGGTCGTCGCAGCCAGCGAGCGGGGCCAGCAGCGAGAGCGAGAGCGAGAGGAGCAGCTTCGTGGATGTGCGCGTCATCGTGGGTCTCCGGGGGCGAGCGGGTCGCGGTGTAGGGGCGCGCGGCGATAGCGTGCCGCGCGTCTCGAGCTGCTAGTACCCGGGGTCGCGCCGAACGATCGCGCCCGGCGAGAAAAACTCGAGCGCGCGCGCCCGCGTGTAGGCCCGCGTGGGAGCTCGCCGGCGCGGCGCCACGCGAGCGCGCGGCCGCGTCACGACGTGTCTGTAGGTTCAGATCGCTACGCGACGCTCACGCGTCGCGGGGCTCGTCGTCGTCGTCGTCGTCGTCGAGCTCGTCGCGCGCGTCGGCCTCGAGGATCGGGCTGGCGCCGTCGAACAGCACGTCGACGCGGTTGCGCACGCGGCCGATCGGCGGGAGCTCGAGGCGATCGATGACGCGGCGCTCGACGACGAGCTCCGGGTTCTGGTGCGCCGCGTGCTTGGGCGGCAGCGACTCGAGCTCGTCCGCGGAGAACGGGCGCGACACGGTGCAGGCCTGCACGTAGGTGCCGCGCTTGAAGAACGCCGGGTAGTCGTTCCAGTTGACGCCCTTGGCCATGAGCATGTCGTGCATCTCCCGGTGGCCCTTGCCGTGCAGCTGCGCGTGGCTGTAGCGGGCGCGCGCGGCCATGCTGAGGCTGTTGCGCGTCGCGTCGCGCTCGCGCCACAGCAGCACGTTCGCGGCCTCGACCTTGTTGGGCACCGGGAACACGCGGCAGTCGAACACGGGCGCGCGCCCGGCCTTCTCCGGGATGCGCTCCGGCAGCGCGGCGTTGAACCACACGCTCGCGCGCGCGGCGAGCAGCGAGACCATCTTCTGAATGCGGCCGTCGTGGTAGATCTGCCGCTGGTAGTCCTCGCTGTACCACAGCAGGCTGAGCTCGTCGGACTGCGTGTAGCCGACGCGCGCGCCGGTCTCGGTCACGAGCGCGATCGTCATGTCGATCATCAGCTCGGACAGCCGGCGATCGAAGGGGCGCTCGAGGCTCGCGGTGAACCTCGAGAAGCCCTTGCCGTCGAGCCGGGCGATGACCGGCGTCAGCGGCATGAGCCGGCGGCCCGCCTCGGCGTGCTCGTAGCCCTTCATGCGATCGGCGAAGGTCAGCTTCTTGCTCATGGGGGGCGACGGTAGCTCGCGGGTGTCTCGTGGTCCATGTCGCGGCGTGACGCCGGCGCCCGCGTCGACGCCTCCCGCGCCCGCAGACGGCCGCGAGCGCGCGAGCGCGAGAGCGCGAGAGCGCGACGAGAAGAGGGGCGGGCGCGCCCGGTCGGCGCGCGCGGTGATGGGGGCCGGCGGGCCCTAGCCGCCCAGGCCGTTCGGGATGTATAAACGCCCCATGCCGCCGATGAAGATCGATCTCGAGCGTTTCCTGGCCGCGACCGCGCTGCTCGCCACGACTGTTGCAGGACCGGTCGGGTGCAACAAGGTGAAAGAGGCGGAGCTGAAGGCGAAGGAGGCCGAGGCCGAGATGGCGAAGGCCGAGGAGCGCGCGAAGGAGGCCGAGGCGCGCATGAAAGAGGCCGAGGCCAAGGTGAAGGATGCCGAGGCCAAGGCCGCCGCCGCGCAGACCGCCGCCGCTGCGGGCGAGGGCGAGGGCGAGGGCGAGGGCGAGGGCGAGGGCGAGGTCGCGAACAACGGCGGCGGCAAGGCGGCGCCCGATCCGTCGGTCGAGACGCCGAGCTGGTAGCGTCGCCGCTCAGGCCGGGCTGACGACGGCCCAAGGGCGGGCGCGAGCCGTTCGTGGCGAGCGCGCGCGCGCCGAGGCGCGGCGCGTGGGACAACCACGACATGACTGGAGAGACTGGTTCACGGCGCCGCGCGCTCGCGGGCAAGCGCGCGCTCGATCTCGTCCTGCTCGGGCCCACGGTGCCGCTGTTCGCCGCGGCCACGGGCGCGCTCGCGCTGGTGGTGCTGGCGCTCGACGGGCGCCCTGTGTTGTTCTCGCAGGATCGCGTGGGCCAGGGCGGGCGCGCGTTCCGGATCTGGAAGCTCCGCACGATGACGCGCGAGGCCGATCCGCGCGACCGCCGGCCTACGCGCCTCGGTCGCTGGCTGCGGGGGCGGGGGCTCGACGAGCTGCCGCAGCTGTTTAATGTGCTGCGCGGCGACATGAGCCTCGTGGGGCCGCGGCCCTTGACCCACGACGACCTCGAACGCCTTACGCGCGCGCACGCGCCCTTCGCCCAGCGGCAGGAGGTCCCGCCGGGGCTCACCGGGCTCGCGCAGGTGTGCCGCGCGCGGGGGCCCGCGTTGACGGCCGCGCTCGACAGCGCCTACGCTCGCGAGCGCGACATCGTCATGGACCTGAGGATCCTCGTGCGGACGCTGTGGATGAACCTCGTCGGGAAGGACCGGGGCGCGATGCCGTCCGCCGCGGTCGTGACCGCCCGCGCGGAGCGTTCGGGGGCCGCCGCTCGGTGAGCGCGGTCGCGCGCGAGGAGCCCCCAGCGCGGCCGGCCGCGGGCCTGCTCGCGGAGACGATCGCGGCCCTGACGACGCCGCGGCGCCTGATCCCGATCGCGGTCGTGAGCACGCCGCTGGTCGTCGCCCAGCGCAGCCTCTCGCGTGACCCGCTCGCGCTGCCGCTCGGCGTCGCGATGTGCGGGCTGTTCGCCCTGCTCGCGCCGTACCTCTGGCGCCGGCTTATGTCCGCACGGGCAGGTGAGGGCGTGACCGCAGGGGCCGCCGCGCGCCTGGCGATCTACGGGCTGTGCGGCGCGGCCGTCGTCGTGACGCTCGGCGTCGTGATCCCGCGGGTGCTCGGGATGGGCGCGACGTTCTTGACGGGGCGCGAGAGCCTGCTGGTCTCGATCGCGCTGTTCTGGGTCGGGGGGTGGGGTTTGGGTCGCGACATCGAGATCGAGGCGAGGCTCCTGCGCGCCGAGGAGCGCGCGCGCGAGCTGGCGCGCGCGGCCGAGCGCGCCGAGCTGCTCGCGCTGCGCAGCCACCTCGACCCGCACTTCCTGTTCAACACGCTCAACGCGATCGCGGAGTGGTGCCGGGAGGACGGCGAGGTCGCGGAGCGGGCGATCCTCAAGCTCTCGGCGATCCTGCGCACGGTGCTCGCCGGCGTCCGCCTCGAGCGCTGGCCGCTCGCGCGCGAGCTGGAGCTCGTGCGCGACCTTTTCGAGCTGCACCTGTTTCGCGACGACGAGCTGTTCACGCTCGAGTGGGAGGTCCCGCGCGGCGCGGCGCTCGAGCGCGTGACGGTGCCGCCGATGATCCTGCTGCCGCTCGCCGAGAACGCGGTCAAGCACGGCCCCGCTGCGGGGCATCGCGGGCGCGTGCGGCTGGAGATCAGCGCGCGCGACGGGGAGCGCGTCGAGGTGACGCTCGAGAACCCCGGTCGCTACCGCGGGCCGCGACCGGGCGGCGAGGGGGTCTCGATGGTGACGCGTCGGCTCGAGCTGGCCTATGGGTCTGCCGCGTCGCTCGAGCTGCGCGCGGTCGACGAGCGCACGCGCGCGGTGGTGCGGCTGCCCGTCGCGGCGACGCCCGGCGCGGCGCTGGAGGTGCGGGATGTCGGCTGAGCGCGCGACGCTGCGGGTGCTGATCGCCGATGACGAGCAGGTCGCGCGCCGTCGCCTGACGCGGCTGCTCGGCGCGATGCCGGGGATCGAGCTCGCGGGGGAGTGCGCCCGCGGCGACGCGGTGCTCGAGTGGCTCGCGCGCCCCGAGGCGCGCGTCGACGTGCTGCTGCTCGACATCCGCATGCCGGGGATCAGCGGGCTCGAGGCGCGCGCGCTGATCCCCGACGACGGCCCCTACGTCATCTTCACGACGGCCCACGCCGAGCACGCGCTCGAGGCCTTCGAGGTCGGCGCGGTCGACTACCTGCTCAAGCCCATCGAGGCGGGCCGGCTGTCGCGGGCGCTCGCGCGGGCGCGCCGGGCCCTGCGCGGGCGCGCCGACGCGGGCGCGGAGGCGGAGCGCGACGCGGCGCCCGAGGACGCGCCCGCGATCGCCCGCCTGGCCGTTCCGACAGCCAAGGGGATCCTGCTGCTCGACCCCGCGGACATCACCCACGCGCTCTTCGACGGCGCGCTCGTCACCGTCTTCGCCGGGCAGGGTCCCGTGATCGCCGACGGATCGCTCGGCGAGCTCGAGAAGAAGCTCGAGGGCCTCACGCGCGCGGGGGCGCGCTTCGAACGGGTGCACCGCCGGGCGCTGCTCAACCTGGACCGGCTCGCGCGGCTCGAGCCGGTCGAGACCGGCGGCTTCGTCGCCTACACCGACCGCGACGCGGCGGTGCCGGTCTCGCGCCAGGTCGCCCGACGTCTGCGCAAGCGCCTGGGGCTGAGCTAGCGCGAGCCAAACGCGCGCTCGCAGGACATGTCCTCTCGAGCGCGTCGGCGCTGCGGGCGTCGGGTCGTCGTCGCGCTCGCGCTCACGAGGGCGACTCGCCCGGCAGGCACACGCCCTTGCCCGCTCCGAGCGCGCGGTCCGCCGCGCGCCGGCAGCCGAGCGGCGACTTGAAGCAGGTGGGCTCCTCGGCGCCGGGCATCTCGAAGCACCACTTCATCTTCGGTCCGCTCGCGAGCCCGTGCTTGAGCACGCGGACGCCGGCCTCGAGGCTGCGCAGCGCCTCCTCGCGCTCGCGCTCCGAGCGGAACTCCTGGGCCTCGATGTGCGCGCGCACCTCGGCGAGCCCCGCGAGCTCGCGCGCGACCAGCAGCCCGCGCACGTGCTTCTCGTCGACCTCCTCGAGCCCCGCGATCGCGTCGAGCTGCTGGAGCAGCTGCGCGAGCTCGGGCTCGGCGTCGCCGTCGAGCTCGGCGGACAGCTCCAGCTCCGCGGTCTCGTCGGGCGCGGGCGCGCCGGGCTCTTCGTCGCCCGCGGGCTCGACGCGCAGCTCGACCTCGGCGCGGCTCGCCTCCTTCGTCGCGCCGCGAGCCGGGCGCGGCGCCGGTCGCTTGTCGCTGACGGCGACCCGCGTCGCCCGATGTCGAATCCTGTCGCTGGGGACAGACTGCACGGCGTCGGCGTCCTCGAGCTTGTCGACGACCGTCAGCAGGCTGCGCAGGCGGCCCTCCTGCGCCTCCCCCTGGGACTTCGCGGACGCGGGCCCGACGAGCAGCAGCGCGTGGCCCCCTGGCGCCGCGCGGACCGAGAACGGCGCCTCGACGACGGCCTCGGCGAACGGCAGCGCGGTGGCGGCGTCGACGTAGCGCAGCGGCAGCCGCATCGCGACCGCCGCGTCCCCCGGGAGCGCGTCGCCGTCGTCGCGCCCCGACACGTCGGCGAGCGCCAGCTCCGCCTGGGTCGGCGCCTCCCGCAGGCTCCCCACGGCCGGGATCGTCACCGCCGCGATCACGCCCACCGCCAGCAGCCGCGGCCACCAGCGCGCCGGCGCCGGCGCCGGCGCCTCGAGCAGCGCGCGGAGCTGCTCGAGCAGCGCGTCCATCGACGGGTAGCGATCCTCCGGTCGCGTGCTCAGCCCGCGCGCGAGCACCACCTCCAGCGCGGGCGGCAGCGACTGCGGCGGCGCGACGCGGCGCTCGCCCGAGACGACGTGACGCGCGAGCTCCTCGACCGAGCGGCCGGCGAACGGACGCACGCCGTGCAGGCCCTCGAACAGCGCGACGCAGAACGAGAATTGATCGCTCGCGGTCGTCAGCTCGCCCGCCGTAAATTGCTCTGGAGACATGTACGCCGGCGTGCCGACGATCGTGCCCGTCGCGGTGAGGTCGAGCGCGCGCGTCGAGTCGCGCGCGGCCGCGGCCGCGAGCTCCTCGTCGCTCGGGGGCGTCAAGGGGGCCCGCGCGAGCCCGAAGTCGAGCACCACCACGCGCCCGTCCTCGCGCACCATGACGTTGGCGGGCTTGAAGTCGCGGTGCACGATCCCCGCCGCGTGGGCGGCCGCGAGCCCCTCGCCGGCGCGCAGGTACACCGAGATGACCTCCCGCCAGCTCTGGCGCGTCGCGTGCAGCCAGCGGTCGAGCGTCTGCCCGTCGATGAACTCCATCGCCAAGAAGGTCTGGCCGTCGTGCACGCCGACGTCGAGCACGGTGACGACGGCCGGGTGAGAGAGCCGCGCGAGCGCCTTGGCCTCGCGCAGGAGTCGACGACGCTCCGACTCGCCGCCGCTGCCCGAGGCGTCCCCGCCATGCAGCAGCTTGAGCGCCACGGTGCGCTCGAGTTGCTCGTCGCGCGCCGCGTAGACGATCCCCATCCCGCCGGAGCCGAGCTCGCGCAGGATCGTGAAGCGCCCGATCGTGCGGCCGCGCGCGAGCGCGTCGCCGACCGCGGCGTCCGCTCCCACGACGGGAGGATCGGCCGCCACGGTCTCGCTCAGCGCGTCGTCGACGTCGGGACGCGCGGTCGGGAGCGCGTCGGCGCGCACGGTCGGTGGAGTCCCGCTCATGCGCCCGCGAGCATCGCCAATCCGCGCGCGCGAGACAACCACCGCCGTAGCGACCGCGGGCCGAGGGCCGCGCGGGGCGGGGCGGACCGGGCCGCGTCGCCGCCCGTAGCCGTCACGGCCCGCGCGGCGCGACGGCGCGATCGCGCGTAGGTGCCGGGGGCGCGGGCTCGACATGTCTCGAGAGACCTTCACGTTGGGCCCACGCGCGGGGAGTCCGCAGTGTCGGCAGGCAGGCGGGCGGGAGACGCGGGGTCCCCGTCGCGTCCGCTCGCGACGCGCGGCGCTCCGCTCGCGTCGCGCGTCGGCGTGGCGAGCGAGTAGTCGCCGGTGTCCGGATCAACCGCGACCGACGGACCTTGGTAGTAGACTCAAGAGACAGGTACATCGGGCGCAGCTCATGCCACTCGGCACGCGCGCGCCCGCGTCGCGCGGTCGAGCGCAGCGAGGAATACCACCTCGATCGCGCGTCGCGGCCGCGATGATCCTCGATACCACCTCGAACGGACGTCCGCCCGAGGACGCGGTCGACGTCGGCTCAGCTCGCCTGGCCCTCGAGGTAACGCGAGAGCGGCTCCCAGTCGCGAGCGTTCCACCCGCTCGCGAGGTGCTCGCGCTGCTCGGGGCGGATCCCGGTGTGGTCGAGCACCAGCCGCGTGCCGCGAGCCTCCGGCCGGAGCTCGACGCGCACCAGGCTGTACTCGCCGGGCGCCCACCCGGCGACGCGCCAGGCCTGGACGATGCGCTCGCCGTCGACCGTCTCGATCGTGCGGCCCTCGATCTGTCCGCCGAAGCGAGAGAACGCGCCGCCGGCGGCTAGCGTGACCGGTGCGAACGGTCAGCTTCCATCGATCTATCCGTCCATCCGTCCATCCGTCCATCAACCCATCTCGCGGGCGCCGGCGCTCAGGCGGCGTCGCGCAGCGCCGTCGTCGGGCCCTGACCGGCGCGCGGCGTCGTGACGCGCGCGGCGGGGTCGAGCGCGGCGCGGGCCGTGCTGGCGACGCGCGCGAGCAGCCCGCGGAGGAGCTCTACGCGCGAGAGCTCGAGCGCGCGCAGGCTCGGTCCGTGGTCGATCACGACGAGCGTCGCGGCGACGCCGGCGACCGCCCACCAGCCCACGAGGAAGCACGCTCGCGGCGCGGGCCCGCGCAGGTGAACGCGGAAGAAGTCCGCGTGGAACTCGAGGTGCATGGCCTCGTCGGCGCGGATCTCCTCGAGCCGCGCGCGCAGCTCTCCCGCCGGGAGGCGGCGCGCGAGCAGATCGTAGAACTCGATGCCCACGACCTCGGCGGCGAGCAGCGCGAGCAGCTTGAGCCGGACGCCGGCGAGCCGGCGCCCGCGGACGAACAGGCGCTCGGTCCAGTGCGCGCGCAGCAGCTCGCCCCCGAGCCCGCGCACGAGCCCGGCGAGGATGCGCGCGTGACGTCCCTCCTCGCGCACGAACAGCTTCAGCGACGCGCGGTAGTCGGCGTCGACGCCCCGCAGCGCGTGGCGGTCGATCTGATGCGCGATCCGGCCCTCGCCGGCCTCGCCCACTTGGAAGCGCGCGAGCGAGCGCGTGATCGCGGCGCGCCAGGCCTCTGGGAGCTCTGGGAGCTCGGCGGGGGGCGGCATCGGCCGCCGCGCGTTGGATTCGAAGTGTCGTCGCCAGGTCGCCCAGCTCACGGTCGTCACGGTCACGGTCCTCCGGCGCGCCGTCACCGTGGCGCGCTCGTCGGGTGTACGCCCGGCGCGCGCCGCCCATGGCGACGATCCCCGTGAGCGGTCGCAGGCCGGGGGTGAACGGCGCGGGCGGGGCGGGAGCGCGCGGAGGACCACGGCTCAGCGCGCGAGCGCGTGGCTGACCGCCTCGACCATGGCCGCGTCGGTGTGGGCGGCGGCCACCGCGTCGACCGTGAGCCCGAGCGCCTCGATCGCGGCGGCGGTCACCGGCCCGAGCGCGATGAGCTTCGCGCCTGTCTCTCGAAGCAGCCGCTTCCCCGCCTCCGGCCCGAGCTCGCCCTGCAGGCCCTCGTCGAGCGCCTCGAGGAAGTGCCGCGCCGTCTTTCCGCTGGCGAAGCACACCGCGTCGACGCCCTCGTGGCTGTTGCCGTGGCTCGGCGGGCGCAGCGAGCTGAGCAGCACGGGCGAGACCTGCGGGCGCACGGTCCGGTAGCCGATCGCCAGCGTGTAGCGACCGCCGGCCGCCTCGATCGCGGCGCCGAGCAGCGAGCGCCCCGTGTCGGCGCGCACGTGCAGCCAGCGGGCGCGCAGGAGGTCGCGCGCGCGCAGCGTGTCGATCAAGCCCTCCGCGCGCGCGCGCGCGGGCACGATGTCGGGTCGCACGCCGTGCGCCAGGCAGGCGCGCGCGGTGCCGGTGCCGATCGCCGCGACGCGCTTGCCCGCGAGCGCGCGCGCGTCGAGCCCCGCGCCCTCGATGAGACCTTTAAACCAGGCGCGCACGCCGTTGGGGCTCGAGAGGATCACGCCGTCGTGCTCGTCGAGCGCGCGCGCGGCCCGGGTGACCGCCTCAGGATCCTCGGGCGGGGCGACGGCGAGGCAGGGGAACGCGACCGCGTCGGCGCCGCGCGCCGCGAGCTGATGGAGCAGCTCGCCGGCCTGATGGGCCGCGCGGGTGACGACGACGCGCCGCCCGAACAGCGGGCGCTGCTCAAACCACTGAATGCGGCTGCGCAGCTCGACGACCGAGCCGACGACGAGCACGGCGGGCGGGCGCAGCCCCTGCTCTTCGGCCCGGTCGGCGATCTGTGCGAGCGGCGCGACGACGGTCCGCTGCACCCCGCGCGTACCCCAGCGGATCAGCGCCGCGGGCGTGCCGGGGTCCTTGCCGGCGGCGATCAGGCGCTCGGCGTTCTCTCGGCAGTTGCGCACGCTCATCATGATCACGAGCGTGCCGCCGTGCCGCGCCATGTGCTCCCACCCGACCGCGCGGCCGCTCTTCTCGTAGGCCTCGTAGCCGGAGATGAAGCTGACCGAGGGCGTGTGGTGCCGCTGCGTGATCGGGATGCCGGCGGCCTCGGGCGCCGCGATCGCGGCGCTGACCCCCGGCACGAATTCATAGGCGATCCCGCGCGCGCGCAGGTGCTCCGCCTCCTCGCTGCCGCGGCCGAACACCATCGGGTCGCCGCCCTTGAGCCGCACGACCCGCAGGCCGCGCGACGCTCGCTCGGCGAGCAGCTCGTTGATCGCGTCTTGCCGCAGGCTCGGGCCGATCCCGCCGCGGGAGCCCGGGCCGCGCGAGCGCTGGATGATCTCCGCGTCGGGTCGGCAGTGCACGAGCAGCGCCGGGTTGACGAGGTAGTCGGCGATGACGACGTCGGCGCGGGCGAGCCGGTCGCGACCGGCGAGCGTCAGCAGCTCGGGATCCCAGGGGCCGGCGCCCACGAGCGACACGAAGCCGGCCTCGGGCGCGCGCGGCGAGGAGGGGGTGCTCATGGCCCGGGAGGGTAGCAGCATCGGCGTCGCCGCTGCGCCTCGGGCTCGGCGCGCGAGCGCGTCTCGTCTCGAAACAAGCGCATCCACACGTCTCTTCGAACGCACGCGCCGCGCGGGCCTCCGGTCGATCCAGAGCGAGCTTCCCGCTCCCGGGCGGAGCGTCTGCGCGGAGCGCTTCTATCGGTCTCGTCTCGCCTCGTCGCGCGCGGTCTGAGCCTCGCCGGTCATGGGCACGAAGCGGACCGGGATGACCGACTCGCGTCGAAACCCCCTCGGCGTCCGGCGGATGACGACCAGCTCTTGGTGCCGCTCGCCGACCGGCGCGACGAGGCGCCCGCCGGGCGCGAGCTGCTCCAGCAGCGGCGCCGGGATCGCCGGCGGCGCGGCGGTGAGGATGATGACCTGAAACGGCGCCTGCTCCGGCCAGCCGCGGTAGCCGTCGCCGTGGCGGACGTGCACGCGCGTGTAGCCGAGCTCGGCGAGGGTGGCGCGCGCCGCCGTCGCGAGCGGCTCGATGATCTCGATCGAGTAGACCTCGGCGCCGAGCTCGGCGAGCACCGCGGCCTGGTAGCCCGAGCCGGTCCCGATCTCGAGCGCGCGGTCGCCCGGGGTGACCGCGGCCAGCTCGCTCATGAGCGCGACGATGTACGGCTGGCTGATCGTCACGGCGTGCCCGATCGGCAGCGGGTGGTCCTCGTACGCCAGCGCGCGCGCGCGCGTCGGCACGAAGGCCGCGCGCGGCACGGTTCGCATGGCCCTCAGGACATTCTTATCCGCGACGCCCCGCGCCGCGATCTGCTCACGGACCATCTGGTCACGCGCGACCGCGTCGGCGTCGGAGCTCGCCCTCGTCCTCGGCGCCTTCGTGGGCTCGTCCGCGCTGGCCTCGCTCACCGCCGCATTCTCGCGCACCTCCGGCGGGGGCGCGACCGGCTCGCGCCCTCGTCCGCAGGCCGCGGCGACGAGCCCCGCGGCCAGCGCTCGCGCGATCGCGCCTCGTCGTCGCACGCCGCTACATGGGCAGGAACGGTGCGCAGGTCGAGACGCCGGCGCCGACGATGCGGATCGGGCCCATCGGGTTCACGGTCGTCAGGTCCTGGATGCCGTTGTTGTCGCTGTCGTCGTAGTCGAGGTGCGTGACCTTGCTGTTGCTGCCGAAGCCAGCGGACTCGGTGAAGAAGTAGAAGTCGCCGGCGAAGAACGCGAACGCGAACGCGTTCGTCAGGTTGAGGTTGCCGAGCGGGAGCACCTCGATGTAGCTGCCGTCGGTCTTGTCGACCTCGACGAGCTTGGCCGGGTTGCCGCCGAACATGAACGCGCGGCCATCTCCCGTGCCCGTCAGCTCGGCGCCGTTAAACGAGGTCTTGCCGAGCAGCGTCAGCTGCAGCGTCTCGGGGTCGACGGTCAGGAAGTCGCCGATGTTGTTGCCCTCGCTGAACCCGCCGATGCCGTTGTAGGTGTTGCCGTAGAGGAAGTCGCACTGGTCGACCGCGCTGTTGGAGACGAACGCCATGCCGTAGAGGTTCACGCCCATCTGCCCCGGGTTGTAGCCCGGGTCGGAGCAGTCGGCCGGGTTCGTGACGTCGACCTTGCGGATCTCGCCGGCGGGCGGGTTGAACATGACCCAGGCGTAGCCGAGGCGATCGACGCCCATCGAGAAGGTGTTGGGCATGCCGCAGCCGATCGCGCCGAGGTTCTCGAAGTCATCCTGCTCGGGGCGGTACTTCCACAGCTCGCCGTCGTCGGAGAGCACGAAGATGCCGTCGTCGAGCGGGACCTCGATGTCGGCGCAGCCGCAGGGCTCCTCGATCCCGGTCTCGGTGCCGGTGCCGGTGTCGCTGTCGGTGGTCGGGTCGCCGCCGGTGCTCCCCGTGGCGCTCGTCGTGCCGGTGCCGGAGGTCGTGCCGGACGTCGTGCCGCTGGTCGTCCCCTCGGTGGTCGTCGTCGCGCCGACGCTCGTGCTGCTCGTCAGCGACTGCGTCGTGCCGACCGAGTCCGAGTCCGTCCCGCTCGGGCTGGTGCCGGCGGTCGTGCTCGTGCTCGCGCTCGTCTGCGAGCCTGCGGTCGTCATGGACGTCCCCTCGCTGGTGCCGGGCGACGTGCCGGAGGCCGTGCTCGAGTCGGACGTGCCGCCGTCGTCGCCGCACGCGAACGCGAGCGCGAGCGAGGGAATTAAGGAAAGCCAGAGGGTACGCGTCGGGTTCACCACGCGGCCACGGTAGCACAAGAGGCGGGACGTCTTCTTCGGCGGAGCTGTCGCGAGGGTGTACCCTCATGGTGTGCGCGGGGTGAAGTCTGTATTGCGCGTGTTGCTCGCGGCGCTGGTCGGCGCGGCCGGGGTGGCGCACTTCGTCACGCCCGGCTTCTTCGTCTCGATCATGCCGGCCGCGCTCCCCTGGCACCTGGAGCTCGTCTACCTCAGCGGCGTCTTCGAGCTCCTCGGCGCGCTCGGGCTGCTGATCCCGGCGACGCGGCGCGCGGCGGCCTGGGGCGTGCTCGCGCTGTTCATCGCGGTCTACCCGGCGAACATCAACCACGCGCTGCACCCCGAGACCAGCGCCACGCCCGACGCGGCGCCCTGGGTCCTGTGGCTCCGGGTCGCGCTGCAGCTGCTGCTATTCGCGTGGGCGTACTGGATGACGCGACCCGACGCGCCGGAGCCCTCGTGATCGGATCGCTCGGCGCGTCGGCTCGCGGGCCCGAGCCGGTGGTTAGTCCTCGCGCGCGGGCGCGCGTCGCAGGCGCTTCTTGTCGGCCTGCTGGCGCTTGCTCGAGAGCCGTCGGCGGACCATGCCGGCGGTCGGGCGCGTCGCCTTGCGCGGTCGCGGGAGCTGCTGGGCGCGGGTCAGGAGGTCCTGCAGCTTGTCGCGCGCGTCGTCGAGGTTGCGCGCCTGATCGCGGGTGCGGTCGCTGGTCAGCACCAGCTCGTCCGCGTTGGTCAGGCGCGAGCCCGCGAGCGCGCGCAGGCGCTCGGACTGCTCTGGACCGAGCCCCAGGATCGCGGCGAGCTCGACGCGCAGCTCGACCTTGGACGCGACCTTGTTGACGTTCTGGCCGCCGGGCCCGCCGCTTCGAACCGCTCGCCAGCGCAGCGCGCTCGCGGGCACCCGCACACGAGGCGCGGCGATGATGTCTCCACGGTCCACAACGGGGCGTACGATACTTGAAAATTCGTGACGCGCCAGGCGAATCTTCGCGCGCCGCGGCGCGTCTGTGCCGGCGTCCTGGCGCCTGTGCGCGCGCCGTGTGGGACGCGGTCGGCCGGGCCCCCACCCGGCGTCTCGCGCTCGCGCGTCAGGTGACCGTAGGGCCACGTGTCGCGCCGCGCGTCTGCAATTGCACCGGCGCGCGCGCTTGCATATGCACGCGCGCGGTCTGGTACCGTGGCGCAGGAGGGAACGCCCATGCCCAGCGCGCGCGCACGGAGGTTGAGAGGTCACGACGCGGTGATCGTCGCGGTGTCCACGGTCACGGTCACGCTCGCGCTCGCGTCGTGCGGAGACGCGAGCGGCGACGGGGCGACCGCGGGCCAGACGACCGCGAGCGGGTCGACGGTGAGCGGCGCGAGCACGCGCGACGCCACCACCGGCGGCTCCGCCGGAGGCGCCACCGCCGGGCCCACGGGCGCGAGCGATCCGACCGGCGGCTCGAGCGAGACCGGCACGATCTACGACGTCGGCACGCCCGCGACGGGGGGCGAGACCGACGGCTGCAACCCGATGGGCGACGCCGTGCTCACCGGGATCGTGCACGCGCCCAACGGCGAGCTGCCGATCAGCGGCGCGCTCGTGTACGTCACGCAGACGCAGCCGACGATCCCGCAGACGGTGTACTGCTCGGAGTGTGTAGACCTGCCCTGCGGGACACCTCACACCTTCACCGGCCCCGACGGCTCGTTCACGCTCGGGGTGCCGCCCGGACCCCACGAGCTCGTGGTGCGCAAGGGGCAGTTCATGCGCGTGACCCCGATCGACGCGGCGCCCGGCGACAACCCGCTGACCGCCGCGCTGACGGACCTGCCGGGGCACAACAGCCCGCAGACCGCCGAGTACATCCCGCGCGTCGCGCTCGCGCTCGGCGATCACGATCGCCTCGAGAACGGCCTCGCCAAGCTCGGGCTCGGCGACACCGTGATCGACGGTTTCGAAGAGGAGCTGGCGGCCGGCAGCGAGCAGTTCGACGTCTGGGACAACTCGCCCGGGCGCGACTTCCCGGGCGCCAAGGGCCCGTTCGAGCTGCTGCTGTCGAGCTACGAGCTGATGGAGCAGTACCACATCATCTTCGTGCCCTGCACGATGCAGGCGGGCGAGTACCCGGCGATCTTCGACGACCCCGTCGCGCGGGAGAACGTGCAGAACTGGGTCGCCAACGGCGGCAAGCTCTACGTCGCCGACTGGTCCAACGAGCTGCTCTCGATCGCGTTCCCGCAGTACCAGACGTTCTGGCAGCGCAAGGACAGCGAGACCGTCGCGCAGTGGCAGGACGACCCGACCGCGGATCTCGGGCACTATGATCCGCTCGGGACGGTGCTCGACCCCGATCTCGAGGCCTGGCTCGACGCGCTCCCACCTGCGCTCAAGGACATTAACCCGCTCAACGATCCGCAGGGGACGCAGTACCCGGTCGTCGACAGCCTGCCGGAATTGCAGACGGTCTACGCCTACTCGGGCGTCCGCGAGGTCCACCCGGTGCTCGTCGACGACGGCATGGGCGGTCAGGTCGACGTCGGCCACAAGGTCTGGATCGAGGGCTGGGGCTCGGAGACCTGGGGCGTCCCGCCGCCGTCGGAGCAGCACCCGCTGACGGTCACCGGCGAGTACGGCTGCGGCCGCGTGCTGTTCACGGCCTATCACACCGTCGAGGGCGGCGGCTACGTCGGGCTCACGCCCCAGGAGCTGGTGCTGATGTACCTGATCCTCGAGATCGGCCTCTGCCAGGTGCCGTTTAACCCGCCCGTGTGAGCGCGGTCAGTCCCCGGACTCGCGCAGCAGCGTCGTGAGGTCCTTGAGGATCAGGCGCTGGGTCGCGCGCGTGAGCCCGCTGAGCTCGATCTTCTGGCGGACCGCGGACTTGGCCGCGTCGAGCTGGCTGCCGACCTTGTTGCGCGGGATGCCGATCAGCTCCGAGAGCTGATTGGCCGGGATGTTCTCCCAGTAGAACATCTCGAGCAGCAGCGAGAGCGTCGTGTCGATGTCGCCGATCGCCTTGCGCACGTGCTCGACGAGCTCCTCCCGCGTGGGCTCGAGCTCGGACTCGGCGAGTTCGGGCTCGGGCTCGGGCGCGGGCTCGGGGGCAGGCTCCGCGAGCGCGCTCGGGAGACGGTTGCCGTGCGCGGGCGCGCTGCTGCGTCGCTTGCTCGCGCGCTCCGGAGCGCTCGAGGTCGTCGAGGAGGACGCGGAGGTCGCTGTCGTGGGCGTCGTTGTCGTCGTCGAGGACGTCGTCGAGGAGGACGTCGAGGAGGACGTCGAGGGCGCCGCGTCGCGCAGCGCGGCCGGAGGTCGCATCCCGCGTGGGGCTGTCACGAGTCGCTCCCGCGACGCGGCGCTCGGCGTGTCGCCCTGCCCGGGCGCGCGAAGCCTCGAGGCGCTCGTGGACACCGGTGGCGCCGCCACGCTCGGCGGCTTGGCGACGGGGGGTGCAGCGACCGGGGGCGTCGCTACTGGGGCGGAGAGCGACGGCGGGGTGACGCCGCGGACGGGGGTGGTCGTCGGGACCGAGACCGCGGGCGGGGTGACGCCGCGGACGGGGCTGGTCGTTGGGACAGAGATTGACGGCGGCGTGACGCCGCGGATGGGGCTGGTCGTTGGGACAGAGAGCGACGGCGGCGTGACGCCGCGCGCGGGCGAGACGGCGGGGACGGAGAGCGAGGGGGGCGTGACGCCGACCGAGAGCGACGGCGGCGTGACGCCGCGCGACGGTGAGACGGTGGGGGCGGTGACCGAGGGCGGAGCGGCGACGGTCGGAGTGGAGACCGCGGGCGGGGTGACGCCGCGGGGGGACGTGGGCGTCGGCACCCGGGGCGCCGCGACGGTCGGCGGGGCGGGGCTCGAGGCGCTCGCGTCCCGCGTGTGCGGACCGGAGCTGGCGCGAGACGTCGCGCTGGTGCGCGGGATGGAGGGCGCCGAGCTCGGGCGGGTCGTCGACGGCGTCGCGCTGGCGCCACTCGTCGCGCGCGGACGTGGCGATGACGACGGGCGGGCGACGGTGGGGGCGGCGCCGACGGGGCCGCTCTTGCCGCGCGCGCTGGCGGGCGAGGACTTTGGTCGAGCGCTCGACGACCCGCGGGCGCGGGATGACGCGTCGGAGCTGCGAGCGAGTGACTGCGTGGACGTCGAGCGAGCGGACGTCGAGCGAGCGGACGTCGAGCGAGCGGACGTCGAGCGAGCGGACGTCGAGCGCCCGGACTTCGGGCGCGCTGCGACGCCGGCGGGGCGCGGGCGCGAGGAGTTCGGGCGCGCGCTCGTCGGCGAGTCGCTCGCGGGGGCGCGCTCGTCGGGCGTCGTGACGGACGGCGTCGACGAGGGCCCAGGCGCGCGAGGGGGCGCCGCGTCGCTCGAGTCGCCACCGCTCCCAGACGGCGATGACGTCAAGTCTCCGACCAGCGGGAGATCCCCGATGCGTCGCACTCGAGGCGCGGACGATGCCCGCGCGCGCGGGGTCGGCGTGTCGGTCGCGGGCAGCGTCACGCCGTGGGGCGCGGACGGGGTCCTGGGTCTGGGCGGCGGGCTCGCGTCGCGACGACCCGAGGGCGCGTCGGTCGCGGGCAGCGTCACGCCGCGGGGCGCGGACGGGGTCCTGGGTCTGGGCGGCGGGCTCGCGTCACGACGAGCGCCCGAGGGCTCGGCGGTGGCGCGCGGTGGTGCGGCGGCGAGCCCTGGCGGCGGCCGAACGCCGCGCGGCATCGTCACCGCGCGCGGGCGCGTTCGAGATCTCGTGGGCGCCTGCGGCGGCGCGGGCGGGGGCTCGTCCTCGATGTCTTGAACCTCCATGACCATGGAGTCCGAGGCGATGAGCGCCTCGCTGGACTCCGCGGCCTCGGGCTCGCCCTCGAAGTCCGCGAGGTCCATGACCAAGGAGTCCGCAGGGCTCGGCTCCGTTCTCGACGCCGGCTCCGCGCGCGACGTGGAGGCGCGCTCCTCGTCGACGTCGACCTCGAAGGAGTCGGAGATCGTCAGCTCGACGGAGTCGCCGGCGCCGGGCTCGGGCTCGCGCGCGCGCGCGGCCTCGACGGCCGAGCGCGCGTTGGCGCCGATGCTCAGGCGAGCGCCCGAGCGCGCGGGCTCCGGCGCGGGGGCGGCGACGAGCTCGTGCTCGCGCGCCTTCACGGCGGAGCGCGCGTTGCTCCCGATCGTGACCTTCGCGTTCGGGTGCGCGGCGGCGTGGACCGCGTTCTTCGCGGATGCACCAAGGGACAGCTTGATCCCGGCCGCCTGCATCTGCTCGCGCTTGCGCGCGAGGATCTTCCGCAGCTCCCTGCGCGAGATCTTCGGCTCGTCGTCGTCCGCGACGTCGATCGGGATCTCGTCGTCGACGTCGATCTCGATCTCGAACTCGCTCGCGGTCGGCGGCGGCGAAGCGGGCGGCTGGTACGGCCCGCGCAGCGGGCTCCGGGGTCGTGACGGCGCGCGGTTGAGGGGGCTGCGGGGCGCGGCGTTGAGGGGGTTGCGGGGCGCGGCGTTGAGGGGGCTTCGGGGCGCGGCGTTGAGGGGGTTGTGGGGCGCGGCGTTGAGGGGGTTGCGGGGCGCGGCCTGGAGCGGGTTGTGCTGCGGCCGGTGGTGAATCGGGCTCTGCGCGGGCGGGCGAGACTCGCTCCCGGGGGGCGGCGAGCTCCCGCTCACGGTGCGGCGCTCCTCGTACGTCGCCGGCGGCTCCTCGTCGAGGCTGTCGTAGAGGCTGCGCGGCGGCGGCTCGATCTCGCGGGCGAGGTAGTCCGGATCGTACATCTCGATCACGTCCTGCAGGACCGCCCGCATGACGCTCGCGCTGGGCCAGCGATCCTCTTGCCGATAGGCCAGGCCGCGATCGATCAGCTGGACGAGCGCCGGGTCGAGGTCGGGTCGCAGCGTGGCGATCGAGCGCGCCTGGTTGCGGCCCGCGCGGAGCAGGCGCTCGACGACGGTGCCGCCCATCCCGTGCACGACGTCGCCGCCGAGCATGCGGAACATCGTCGCCGCGACCGACCAGAGGTCGCTGCGCGCGTCGATGCGGTCGTTCTGCGCGCGCGCCTGCTCGGGCCCGATGTACGACACGGTCCCGAACACGATGTGGCCGCTGTCGAGCAGCTTCTCCTGGGACATCTCGGTCACGCGCGCGAGCCCGAAGTCGAGCAGCTTCACGATCTGCTCGCGCGTGATCAGGATGTTCGCGGGCTTGATGTCGCGGTGGATGATGCCCTTCGGGTGGGCGTGCGAGAGCACCTCGAGCACCTGATCGGTGATGAGCAGCGTCTGCAGCGGCGAGATGACCTTCTCGCGCGCGAGCCGGCCCTCGAGCGACTCGCCGTCGAGCAGCTCCATGACGATGTAGACCTCACCGTAGTCGGTGACGTCGTCGTCGAGGACCGCGACCGCGCCGCGGTGCCCGACCGCGTTGGCCGCGTAACCCTCGCGCAGGAACCTCGTTCTCGCCTGCTCGTCCTTGTTGTACGCGGGGTGCAGGATCTTGATCGCGGCGCGGTGGCCGTTGCGATGGCTCGCCAGGTACACCGCCGCCATGCCGCCGACGTCGATGACGCAGTCGAGCCGCCACTTGTTGCGCAGCGTGCTCCCCACCCGCTGCTGGGCGAGCTGCATCAACTTGGCGGAATCTTGAGTCAAGTGTCCCTCTAGGCTAGATGCGTGACGACGGCGTGCCGCCGCGCGAGCTCGGCCGCGTGACCCGTGTCATGCGCCAGACCGCGTGGGTCCGGGATTGTCGGCGTACCCCGAGTATAGGACATGTCCCTTGGCTCCCGCGGCGACGGGGTCGCGCGGGCGGCCTGATCGACGCGCGCTCGTGCGACCTGCTGGGGCCGCAGTCAGGTGACGCGCGGGGCGGTCTGGCCAGGCGCGGTTCTGACCCGTCGGCGTGCGCACATACACGGGCGGCGAGCGCTCGCGCAGGGGATGCGTGGGGCGCTGTGGCGGTTTGGTACAAGGCGCGCGCGCGCTGAGGGGCGCGCGCGATCGCGGCGGTCGAGAGGACGCCGCGCGGCGGCAAGCGCTGCCGCGGAGGCGCGCCCCACCCCAAGCGCTTGCATGCGCACATCCAGATCGCGCGGAGGAGATGGAGCGGGCGGCGGAGCGGGCGGCGGCGCGGCGCGGCCTCGGCCGTGAGGAAGGGCGCTCGCCCGCCTCGGGCGAGCGACGACGGCTGGCCGGACTAGCGCGAGACGCCGCAGGTGCCGCCAGCGCGCGGGGGCGCGGACAGCCCCGCGCGTCGCGTGCGATCGCCGAGGCGCTCGCGCTCGAGCTCAGCGCGTGCGCGCCCGCCCCCGGCGCGCTCGCGGGCGCGTCGTTTCGCTCGCGCGCGGCTCACGAAGGCAGCGCGATCTCCCGCCGATCACGTGCTGATACACGCGCGGTATCAGCCCGCGCCAAGACGCGTCGTCGAGCGCCGTCGGCGTGACGGCGCGTCGGGTCGCGCTCGGGCGGCGTGACGCGTCACGAGCGATCGCCGGCGAGCGAGCGAGGCGCCGCGGCGTGCGAGCCCAGACGAACTGGCTCGCGGACGTCACGGCGGCGTCACGCGGACGTCGCCCGCGAGCGGCGGTCGGCGCTCGCGTCACGAGCCGGGAGGCCGATCGTGGGCTCGACGCGACACGGCGCGCGGGCGTTGGGGGCGTCGGGCCCTTGCCGTCGGGCGCCGCGACGCAGAGGATGGTGGCCGTGCGCGCGACGATCGTTTTTCTAAGTGTCTCTTCAGTCATGTTCATGCTGCCGCCGAGCCTCGCGCGCGCGGCGGGACCGTGCGACTGCGATCACCTGATCACGGCCGACACGCCCTCGGCGAACGGCGTCGACATGGGCGTGCAGCCGGGCGAGAGCGTCTGCGTGCAGGGCGGCGCGCGCGAGTTCTTGCGGCTCTACGACTTCATCGGCGCGGAGGACGGCGTCATCGAGATCCGCAACTGCGAGGGGCAGGTCGACATCAGCAACGACGATCGCGGCTACGGGCTGACGGTCGACGGCTCGTCGTTCTTCCGCGTCACCGGCACCGGCGACGACGAGCACGAGTACGGGTTCAAGATCCGCGCGTCGAAGGACGGCCCGGATTATTCGGCGAGCGGCGTCGTCGTGGCGGGGCTCAGCACCGACTACGAGCTCGATCACTTCGAGGTCTACGAGACGGGCTTCGCCGGCTTCAACCTCTAGTCGGCGCCCAGGCGGCTCCGCTCGTCGCTCGCGCCCTTCAGCGCGTCGTCCAGCGCGACTCGCCGCGGGGCCGCCTGGACCTCGAGCACGCGGCAGCGCGCGGGAGCGGGCGGCGCTGTGCGGAGCTCCTGGCGCGGCGCGGGCACGGCTCGGGCGCTACCCGTAGAACACCCAGCACAGCACCGCCGCGCGCGCGCCGTCGGGGTCGGCGAGCAGCACGTGCGTCTGCGGGTCCGGGTCGCCGACGACGGCCCCGTCGCGCAGCTCGAAGAACTCCATGCGAGCGAGCGCTGCGGCCTCGACGAGCAGCTCGAGCGCGTGATCGATCTCGAGATGGTGGCGATACGGCAGGTCGCGACCTCGCGCGGCCAGCAGGCGCGCGTACGCGACGTCCACGCGACGGAGCGTAGCGGCGCGCGTCGTGTTCGCGCGGCGTCGACCGCCGAAGACGAAGCCGTGGGGCTCGAGCGCGACGAGCAGCTGCCGCAGCGCGCCCAGGGCGGAGCCCGCGGGCGCGAGCGCGCCGATGTCCCGGTAGCGTTCGGGCGCGACCTCGTCGCGCGTCCCGTCCCAGGCGGCGAACCAGAGGCCGTTGAAGTTGGAGGTGGCGGAGAGTCGGCGGGCTGCGTCGTCCAGCAGCTCGGTTACGGGGGCCGGGTCGACGAGCGCGAGCGCGGCGGCCGGGGGCAGCGCGGCGCGCAGCTCGGCGCGGGTCTCGGGGTGGAGCCGGGCGGCCGCGCGGCGCAGGCCGGGGTCGTCGTACCAGCCGGTGAACTCGTTGGGCTGGCTCTCGAGCCAGGAGTAGAGAGCGCCGGCCGCTGCGGCCAGGAGCGGGCGACCCGAAAGCCCAGCGCATCGTGAGCGGCGCCGCGCCGGGGCTCGCTGGCGGCTCGGCCGCGAGCGCGTCGTCGTCGTCGGGCGCGGCGACGAGGCGGCAGGCGCGGAGCGCCTCGCTCGCGCCGACCGCCGCGAGGTGGGGGATCGAGCGCGGGTCGGCGAGCGGCGCAGCAGCGCCGCGCAGCCCGGTCGCGTCGCCGGATCGCCCAGACCGGCGTGGAGGGCGGGCAGCGCCCCGAGGCCGCGCTGCCGCAGCGCCCCGAAGAACAGGCGGTCCATCCCGCCGCCCGGGGCGGCCAGGCGCGAGACGAGGTGCTCGTCGGCGACGCCCGGCTGCGCGTGGGGCTTGTCGAGGCCGTTCCCGGTCGAGCAGCCGCGCGCGAGCCAGCGGGCGAACAGGTCGTCGTGGGGCGTCGGCAGCTCCCGCATCTCGGCGACGACGGCCGCCGCGGTGGCGCGCGAGAGCGGCGTCGGCTGGCTCGGCGAGAGCCACTGGCTCAGCGGGCCCTCGATCCAGGCGGTGGGCGGCGCGTTCGCGAGCAGCGCGGCGAGCAGCGGCGCGACCTGGTCCTCCGGGAAGATGTGGAGGATGTGCCCGACCATGTCGGCGCGCGAGCCCTCCTCGCGGACGTAGCGCTCGGCTCGCTCGCACAGCAGCGCGCGCAGGAAGTCGAGATCGATGGGGCCGTAGCCGGGGAGCTCGCCGTCCGGGGGGCGGCAGCGGGACACGTTCGGGCGCGGGTGAACCCAGGCCTCGTGCGCCGCGCGGGCGCGACGATCGATCTCCGGCGCGGGCGGGGTCAGGCGCGAGGGCCTGCGCGCGCGCAGGTAGCCGCCGATCAGCCCGCGCACCTCCGGGGCGGGATCGGCGAGCAGGGCGTCGAGCGTCGCCGCGTCGAGGTCGGGGTGCATGGTGATCGCGCGCGTCAGGAGCTGACGCGCGCGCGCGCCGGTGTGACGCTCGAGCGCGGCGAGCAGGCGGCGCAGCGCGACGTCGCCGACGCGCGTGAAGTGCTCGAGGAAGGACTTGAGATCGCGCCACTCCAGGGACTTCTGCTCGACGATCGACAGCTGCGCGTCGAGCCAGGCGTCGAGGACCTCGTCCGCCGGGTGCGCCTCGAGGTAGCGCGCGCGCGCGTCGTCCTTCGTGATCTTCGGCTCGAGCAGGAGCCGGGCGCGGCGCTCGGGCGGGAGCGCGCGGATCATCGCGACGAGGCGCGCCGAGGCGACCGGGTCCCGCGCGCAGGTGTTGTCGGAGACGGCGCGGCGGAGCAGCACGTCGAGTTCAGGCGGCCAGTCCGCGCCCCAGCGATCCGCGAGCGCGAGCGCGGTGATCGTGCTCGCCCAGTCCTGGAAGGAGCGGTCGACGAGCTCGAGCGCGCGATCGAGCAGCGCGTCGTCGAGGCCGGGGCGACCGTCGAGCAGCGCGAGCGCGTCGCCCATGTCGTGGTGGTGGTGGCACAGCGCCGCGACGACCTCCTCGGGTCGCCAGTGATCGACGAAGGGCGCGAGTCGACGCGGCGTCGGCGGCCAGCGGGTCGTGGTGGCCGCGAGGGCCTCGCGCGTCCACGCCGGCGGCGCGACGCGAACGCCGTCGAGCCCCGCGACGCGCGGGTCGCTGGCGTGGAGGAAGTTCCGCGCGACGACGCGCCGCTGGTCGGGCGTGAGCGCGGACTCGTCCAGGACCCCGAGGGTGATCAGGCAGCCGCGGAGCGGGGCGGTGAGCATGGTTGGGTGCTCCGCCGCGAGCAGGCGCGCGGGCTCGTCGAGGCAGCCGAGCACGAGCTGGGTGTGGTCGCCGCGCCACCAGCCGAACTTGTGCGGGCGGATGAGCTGGCGCGAGAGCAAGGTGAGCAGCTCCTCGGCGCTCCACGCCCCGTGCGGCCAGCAGTAGGCCCAGGCCTCGTCGATCCGCGGATCGGGGATCAAGCCGCGGCGCAGCGCCTCCCACAGCACGACGCCCGCGCGCTCGCCGGCGACCTCCTTGATCGGTCGGTACTTGTCGTTGAAGCCGCCGTGATCCTCCGCAGCGGACAACGCGGCGGCGAGCTCTTCTTCTGACGCGGGAGCGGGGGGCGCGATCGGGAGGCCAGCCGGGTCTCGCCACGCGCTGCGGTGAACGCCGAAGCGTCGCGCGGCGAGCTCCAGCGCGCTCTCGAGGGTGAGCGTGTACTCCTGGAAGCAGACCGCGTCCGACGCGTCGTGTCCCGTGAGCCTCCACCGCTCGCGGTCGAGCGCGGCCGTGAGCCGCGTCGGTCGGGGGCTGCCCCACGCGGGCCGCGGGGGCAGGGGATCGAGGGTCCAGACGTCGCGCATCGGGGGGCCAATCGTACGCGCTCGCGGTTGCGCTCGCCGTGAGTAACGCTTGCGCCGACCGTGACGCGCGCGCGGGAGCACGCGCGGCCGCGCCACGCGACCAGGCTCGCGTGGTCGCGCGAGCTCGGCTACGGTCGCGCCACGGCGCGGCCGATGGCGACGACGATCAGCACCGAGCAGCTCGTCACCCAGCTCAAGGCGCTGGGGGTCCGCGAGGGCGGCGTGGTGCTCGTGCACACCGCGTTCTCGGCCGTGCGCCCCGTCGAGCGCGGGCCGCTCGGGTTGATCGCGGCGCTGCGCGTGGCGTTAGGGCCAGGCGGTACGCTCGTGATGCCGACGATGACCGCCGGCGACGCGGTGTTCGATCCCGCGACGACGCCGACCGACGGCATGGGGATCACCGCGGAGCGGTTCTGGCGACAGCCCGGCGTCGTCCGCAGCGGGCACCCGGGCGCCTCGTTCGCGGCCGCGGGTCCGCTGGCCCGCGACATCTGTCGACCGCAGCCGCTCTCGCCGCCCCACGGGCCCGACAGCCCGGTGGGGCGCGTGCACGATCATGACGGGCAGGTGCTGCTGCTGGGCGTCGGGCACGACGCGAGCACGACGCTGCACCTCGCGGAGGCGCTCGCCCGCGTCCCCTACGCGGTGACGCACCCTTGCGTCGTGCTCGTCGACGGCGTCGCGCGCACGCTGCTGCTCGCGGAGACCGATCACTGCTGCGCGGGCTTCGAGCGCGCCGACGCGTGGCTGCGCGCGGGCGGGCTGCAGCGCGAGGGTCCGGTCGGCTACGCGCGCGCCCGCCTCGTCGACGCGCGCGCGCTCGTGCGGGGTCGCCGTGGAGGCGCTGCGGCGCGACCCGCTCGTGTTCCTGTGCCCGCCGACGCGCGCGTGCGAGGAGTGCGAGCGCGCGCGCGCGAGCGTGGGGCGCCCGGTCGCGCCGGTCGCCGTCGCCAGTGATATGCCCTGAGGGACAGGATTATGGCACGCGCGCGTCCGGTCGCGACGCGGCCGTCGTCGGGCAGCCCGCGCGCGCGAGGACGGGCGCGGGCATCGGCACCGTCACCGGCAGCGACCGCAGGCGGACGAGCCGCGTCGTCACCCGCGGCGCGCCGCTGAGGTTCTCGATGAAGTCGACGCGAGCCCAGCGATCGTCGCGCTCACCGGGCGCGCGCGCCGGCGCCGACAGCACCAGCGCTTCGGGCCAGGGTTGTGGGATCGCGCGCAGCGCTCGCGGCTTGTGTTCGCGGCTCAGCAGGCCCAGGGGGCCGAGCTCCTGGAGCCGCAGCTCCAGGGAGGCGGGCGCGTGCACGAGCACGTACACCTCGCTCCAGGGCTTCCTGGGCGCTCGCAGCTGCTCGGCGAGCGCCGTGTTGACGACGTGGCCGCCGGTCTTCGACACGCCGATCCACTCGGTCCGCTCGCGGCCGGGGGGTCGACGGGGGTGCCAGTCCTCGAGCGCGGCGGCGGCCTTCGCCGCGTCGCCCTCGCGCAGCCACGAGACCGCGCGCAGCGTCGAGAGGCGCGCGCGCTCGAAGTACAGCTCGATGCCGAGCTCCGACGGCGTGTAGTCGTTCATCGCCGCGTACCACTCGCGGGTGAACGGGCGGTCGATCGCCGGCACGCCGTCGAGGCGCGCGCGCTCGTGGGCCGCGAACGCGGCGCGCGCCTCCGCGCCGGCGCCCTCGATCACGTCGAGCAGCGCGGCGTGATCCAGCGGCGTCGCGCCGTACTCGAGCAGCGAGCTCGCGGCGCGGCGGGCCAGCGCGACGCGATCCTCGGCGACCAGGCCCGCGACCAGCTCGGCGACCTGACCCGGGGTGGCGGGCCAGCTCGAGCTCGCCCTCGGCGCGGCGTACGGCTGGTGCGGACCGAGCGTCGGGCGTTCGAAGCGGACCGCGTCGCGGAGCAGCTGCGCGAAGCAGGCGCGCTGCGCGAGCGATAGCGCGGGGTCACCCACGCGGGCCGCGAGCCGCTGGATCACCTCGTCCACCGGGTGCTCGCGCGCGTTCTCGGTGACGACGCGCGCCAGCTGCTCGTAGGCCTGCGCGGGGTCGGGGCCGCTCCGCGCCGCCTCCCAGTAGAACTCGACGCGTCGGTCGAACACGAGCTCGCGCTCGAGCTTGAGCAGCCGCTCGCGCTCGTCGGGGTACACGCGTCGCTCCATGCGCTCCAGCTGCTCGTGCTGCCGCGGAGGCGGGCCGCTCGGCGGCGACGCGGTCGGGGCGGGGCGGGGCGGCTCGCCGGGCGCGAGATAGGCGCCGCTGGAGGCGCTCCCGCGCGGCGCGGCGCCCGGGCGCGCGTGCTCGACGACGCGGTCGCCCTCGATCACGAGCTGCGCGGGCGCGTGCCGGCTGCGGACCTTGTAGGTGTACTCGTCCATCCCGGACTCGAGCGCGAGCAAGGCGGTCACCGGCGTGAGCGCGTGCGCCTGGAGAGCCGCGTCGCGCAGCTCGAGCAGGCGCGGCTCGGGTCGCGCGAGCGTGTCGAGCTGCACGTTAAGCCAGCTTGAGCTCCAGGCGCGTTCGAACAGCGGGCCGCCGCTCGGGCGCGCGCGCGGCGTGAGCTCGTCGCGACGGCCGCGCGCGTCGACGAGCTCGACCGTCACGGGTGTCTGTTCGGGCAGCTCCGCGAGCACGACGAGCTCGGCGCCGGCGTGGAGCTGCTCGCGCCGCGCGGGCCAGCTCGCGCGCGCGCCCGGGACGGTGATCGCGACGTCGTGGCGCACCGGCCCCGCGAGCGCGCGGGCGATGAGCGCGGGCGGCCAGCGTGTCCACCCGGACAGGCCGGGCTCGAGCGCCGGCGCGCGCGGCCTGCGAGACCGCGCCGGCGAGGCCGTCGTCGGCGTCGCCGCTGATGAGCAGGTCGACGCGCCGCGCCCCGCGCCGGCGAAGCGCCTCCAGGAGCTGCGAGGGCGCCCGCGCGCGGCCGGCGTCCGTGATGATGAGCAGCCGGGCGGCCGCGCCCGCGTCGAGCTCACGCAGCGCGCTGGTCAGGTTCGTCGCGCCCAGCGCCCCGCGGCCGTGCAGGCGTCGGAAGACCTCGGGGCCCAGCGCGTCCAGCGGTCCGCGGTAGTACGACGAGACGCGCTGGTCGAAGGCCAGCAGCTCGAGCTCGAGCGGCGCGCGTCGACGCTCGCGCAGCGCCTGCAGCACACGCTCGAGCGCGGTGACGGTCGCGTGCCAGCGGGGCCCCATCGACGCGGAGCTGTCGACGAGGATCACGAGCGGACCCTCGATCGACTCGGGGTCGTCGCCGCCGTGCTGCAGCCGCAGGAGCGCGCGCTCGCCCGCGCGGGCGGCCACGCTGCCCTCGGCGTCCGCGAAGCCCACGTAGCTGAGCGCGACCTGCCGCGGCGCGACCTCGAGCACGGGGAACACCTCCAGCGTGAGCAGCGGGCGGCCGCGCTCGTCGTGCCGGAGACGCAGCAGCGCGGGGTCGCGGCGACCCGCGCGGAGCTCACGAAACACCTCCTGGCCGACGGTCCGCGGGACGAGCACCGCGTCGTTCCAGCCGCCGTGGACCGAGAGCGCCATGCGGGTGACGCTCGCGCCGACGGGCAGCGCGAGCGCGAGCTCGGCCGTGTCGAGCTCGGGCGACTCCGCCGAGAGCAGCAGGCGGAGTTTCGGTCAGCTCGAGGACGCCGTCGCTGACTGTCTTTTGATACATGTTATCGAGGCGGCCGAGGCGGACGTCCTCGACGAGCGCGCGGCGCTCCGCGTCGGCGGGCGCCGTCGCGGGTCGAGCGGGAGCCCGACGTGGCTGCGCGGCGACCCCGGGTCCGGAGGCCGCGTCGGCGCGGGCGCGCAGGCGGCGAGCAGCGCGGCGAGCAGCGCGGGACGTCCCGCGCGCGCGCGGACCCCTGGCCGTCGCGCGCCGCTCGCTCGTCGCCCTCGACCACGCACCGTGGTTGGGAACGCCCGCGTCGTCGGGGGCGGTCTCCTGCGCGCCGCGCGGGTCACGGCTCGCCGTCCGTCGCGGGCGCGCCGGCGGTGAGCGACTGGAGCGCCAAGACCGTCGCGCACGAGGCGACGACGATGGCGGTGTTGAACAGCTCGAAGTGCCAGCGGGGCCACAGCGCGACCGCGTAGGCGCCGAGGATGAACGCGACCCCAGGGAGCAGCAGCGCGCGGTGAACGACGAGCGCGCTCGCGATGACGAGGCAGCCGCTCTGCAGCAGATCGCCCGCGAGCATCGTGGGCGCCGGCGTGTCGAGCAGCAGCCCGACCGCGCGGCTGAGCACCAGCGCGAACAACACGAAGCCCATGAGCAGCACGAGCCGGCGGTTGATGAGCGTGCTGAGCACGCGGCGGCGCCACCACCAGATCACGCCGGCGTACGCGACGACGAGCGCGCCCGCGAGCGCGATCATCATCGCGTGCGAGAGCGTGACGTCGCCGCCGCGGGCGCGCGCGATCCAGATCGCGGCGGTCACCGCGAGCCCGCAGGCGCACGCGAACGCGAACACGCGGGCGCGCGCCCGGGCGTCGCGGCCGAGGTCGAGGTCGCGGCGCATGGCCTGCATCTCCTCGACGTCGGCGCGCTCGCGCGCGATCGCGTCGGCGAGCACCTCGACCTGCTCGCGCAGCGCCTCGCGCGGCCCGTCGAGCTGCGCGAGCAGGCGGCGCGCGGCCTCGAGGTCGCGGCGCGTCAGCTCGACGCGGAGCATGACCTCGAGGCACGCTCGCAGGCCGCCGCGCGCGTCCGCGTTGCCTGGCCACTCGCGCAGCGCGAGGCGGAAGCCGAACAGGCACTCGTTGCAGCACGCCTGCAGCTCGTCGCCCTGCTCGCGCTGGGCGCTGGGCGTCACCGCCGAGGCCAGCGCGCGCAGCCGCTCGAGCCGCTCGCGCGCCGCCGCGCTGATCTCGAGGGAGCTGCGGTGCTCCTGGAAGCGCGTGAGCGCGCGCCGCAGCGCGCGGGCGCTCGCGAAGCGCTCCTCGGGCGCGGGCGCGGTCGCGCGCTGGACGATCGCCGCGAGCTCGTCGGGGACCGAGGGCGGCAGCGTCAGCGGCGACGTCCGCTGCGCCGCGCGCAGCACGTCCAGTAGCGTCGCGCCGGAGTGAGGCGGCTCGCCGCTGAGCAGCTCGTAGAGACAGGCGCCGAGCAGGTACACGTCGGTGCGCGCGTCGACGCGGCGCGAGTCGCCGCGCGTCATCTCCGGGGCCATGTACGCCGGCGTGCCGACGAGCACGTCCGGCGCGCCGGTCTCGACCGCGGCGTCGAGCGCGATGCCCCAGTCGACGAGGTAGACCTCGCCGAACTCGCCGAGCATGACGTTGTCGGGCTTGATGTCGCGGTGGATCACGCCGCAGCTGTGCGCGTAGTCGACCGCGTCGCAGAGGCGCGCGAGCACCTCGAGGTGCGCGCCGAGGCGGTCGCGGTCGCGCGCGCGCTCGCCGAAGAACGCGTGCGCGGGGTCCTGCATCAGCGCGCGCCAGGTCACGCCGGAGATCCGGCGCATCACGAGCAGCGGCGCGCGCGACTCGGTCTGCCCGAGCGCGTACACGGGCACGATGTTGGGGTGCTCGAGGCGCCCCATGGTCAGCGCCTCGCCGAGCAGCGCGTCGACCCGCGCCGGCGTCTCCTCGCCGGCGCGCAGGAGCTTGACCGCGACCTCGCGCCGCAGCGCGCACTGCTGGGCCGCGAGCACGCGCCCCATGCCGCCCTCCCCGAGCACGGCGCCGAGCTCGAGGTCGAGCGCGACCCGGGGCCCCGACGCGCGCGCGGCCGCGGTCTCGGCGGTCGCGACCGCGAGCGTCGGCAGCCGCAGCGACTGGCTGAGCAGCGCGCTCGCGGAGTGCACGGGCCCCGCGTCGAGCGTCGCGGCGCGGAGCAGCTCGGGCGTGATGGTCGCGTCGTGCGCGAGGTCCAGCGACGTCGCCGTGGCGACGAGTCGCCCCGCGATCGGATCGGCGGTCGGGTCGGAGGACATGGGCGCGCCCGTCGATTCTCGCCGAAATCCCGGGCCGCGACCACGTGGCGACCGCGGGCGGCGTGGCCCCGCGCCGCCGCGCCGCGGGCAATTCTGCGTTCGCGCGAAAGCGCGGTAGGGTCTACCGGTGACGCGGGAGCACGCGGCCGACGACGCCACGCGACAGTTTCGTCGCCTGCTGGAGCGGATGTTCCGCCTCGACTGCGCCGACCTCGACTTCGGCGTCTACCGCGTGCTCGCGCAGCGACGCGCGCAGCTCGAGGCGCTGCTCGACGAGGGCCTGCTGCCCCAGGTCCAGCGCGCGCTCGCGTCGACCGAGGCCGACGCGCGCGAGGTGTTCTCCGCGCTCACCCGCTTCTTCGCCCGCTACTACCAAGACGGCGACTTCGTCGCGCAGCCGCGCGCGCAGGAGGGCGTGTACGCGATCCCCTACGACGGCCGCGAGGTCGCGCTGCACTGGGCGAGCGCGGCGCAGCACTACGTCAAGACGAGCGAGCGGCACGCCGACTACGCCGCGCGCGTCGAGGGCGTCGCCGACGTCGCGTCGCCGCGGCTGCGGCTGCGGCTCGCGGCCGCCGAGGCTGACCGCGACAACAGCAAGACGAGCGAGAAGCGTCGTTACCTCCTGCGCGCGCGGCAGCCCGTCGAGCTCGCGGGCGACTCGCTCACCGCGTGGTTCGAATTTCGCGCGTCCGCGGCGGGCGGGGGACGAGCGCCGACGCAGCGCTCGCTGTGCGCCGTCGCCGAGGCGGCGATCCTCGCCGCGGCGCCGGAGCCCTGGCGGCTCGCGCTCGCGCGCCCGGCCCCGCAGCGACCCGACGCGTACACCGTGCTCGGCTACCACCTGCGTCGCTACACGCGGCGCAACACGGCTGACTTCTTCATCCACAAGGACCTCGGCGGGTTCCTGCGCAGCGAGCTCGAGGGCTTCCTGGCGCGCGAGCTGCTGGCCCCCGCGACGCGCGACTGCGGCGACGCGGCCGCCCTCGCTGCGGTCGCGCGGATCGTGCAGGCGACGCGGGGGCTCGGCGAGAAGATCATCGCCTGGCTCGCGCAGCTCGAGGAGTTTCAGCGGCGCCTGTTTCGCAAGCAGAAGTTCGTCCTCCGCAGCGACTGGATCCTCCCGCTGCGCGAGTTATCCGCCGAGGCGCGCGCCCGCGTGCTCGCCCAGCCCGCGCTGCGCCGGCAGCTCGAGTCCGTCGCCGGCGGCCCGCCCGACGAGTCCGGCGCGCGCGGCGAGACCGTGTTCACGGGGCCGCTCTCCGCGACCGAGGCGCGCGCGCTCGTGCTCGGGCGCGACGGCCTCGACGAGGCGCGCACGGGGCTGATCCTGCGGGGCGAGAACCTCGCCGCGCTGCGCCTGTTGACGCCCGGCTGGCGCGGCGCGGTCCCGCTCGTGTACATCGACCCGCCCTACAACACCGGCGGCGACGGCTTCCTCTACCGCGACGCCTACCAGCGCGCGTCGTGGCTCTCGATGATGGCCGATCGCCTCGAGGCCGGGCGCGCGCTGCAGCGGCCGGACGGCGTGATCGCGGTGAGCATCGACGACGCCGAGCTGCACCGCGCCAAGGAGCTGCTCGAGCGCGTCTACGGGCGCGAGCTGGCGACGCTGGTGTGGGACCGCAACCGCAAGAACGACGCGCGCTACTTCTCGGTCGGCCACGAGTACATGCTGGTCTACGCGCGCGACGGCGAGGCGCTCGCCGCGTCGGGGGTCCGCTTCCGCGAGCCGAAGCCGGGCGTCGAGGAGGCGCGCGCGCTGTTTCGCCAGCTCGCGCGCGAGCACGGCGGCGACTGGGAGGCGATCCGTCGCGGCTGGCTCGCGTGGCTCGACGCCATGGCGCCCGCGGACCCGCGCCGACGGATGCGTCGCTACGCCAAGGTCGGGCCGCGCGGGCCGTACCGCGACGACGGCAACATCAACTGGCCGGGCGGCGGCGGGCCGCGCTACGAGGTGCTGCACCCCGAGACCGGGCGACCGTGCAAGACGCCGCGCAGCGGCTGGCGCTACGCGACGCCCGAGCGCCTCTGGGACCAGGTCGCCGCAGGCGTCGTGGTCTTCGGGCCCGATCACACGACGGTCCCGCGGGTCGTCTCGCGCCTGTTCGAGCTCGACGGCCAGGTGATGCCGAGCGTGCACTACAGCTACGCGCAGACGGCCGCGCGCGAGCACGACGCGATGTTCGGCCGGCGCGTGTTCGACAACCCCAAGCCCTGGCGCGACCTCGCGCGCCTGATCCGCTACCTCGGCGACGCGAGCGCGACCGTGCTCGACTACTTCGCCGGCAGCGGCTCCACGGGCCACGCCGTGCTCGCGCTCAACCGCGAGGACGGCGGCGCGCGGCGGATGCTGCTGGTCGAGATGGGCGCGCACGGGGACTCCGTGCTGATCCCGCGGCTGCAGAAGGCGGCGATGGGGGACACATGGTCCGGAGGACAGCTACAGACGCCCGACCCCGCGCGCCTCTTGTGCCAGGTGCTGTACCTCGAGAGCTACGACGACACGCTCGAGAACGTCGAGCTCGCCGCGCCCGAGGGCGTCGCGCCGCAGCTCGCCGGCGACGCCGCGCTGCGCGAGGACTACACGCTGCGCTACATGCTCGACATCGAGTCCCGCGGCTCGCTGCTGCGGCTCGAGCGATTTCGCGACCCCTGGCGCTACACGATCAAGGTCCGGCGCGGCGGCGTGGCCGTGGACGCGCCCGTCGACCTCGTCGAGACCTTCAACCTGCTGCTCGGCCTGCGGGTGCGCCGCTACGACGACCTCGGGCGCGGGGGGCTGCTCGCGGTCGTCGGCGCGGCGCCGGACGACGCGCGCGTCGTCGTGCTCTGGCGCGACTGCGACAAGTGGCCTAACGGACAGATCGAGCCGGTGCTCCGCGAGCTGCTCGACGCCGAGGCGCCGGTCGATCGCGTGTACCTCAACGGCGACAGCCACGCCCTCGGCGCGCGCCGGGCGAGCGAGCGTTGGACGCTCGAGCCCATCGAGGAGCGCTTCCACGCGCGCATGTTCGACGACGAGGACCCGGCGTGAGGCGGGCGGCGCGGGGCGAGGGCGGGGCGCGGCCTCGGCCGACGCGCGAGGCGAGCCAGATGAGCGCGGGGACAGCTCGAGGGCGGCGGTGAGGCGGCGGTGAGTCGACGCGAGCCCAGCCGCGCGCCCGACGTGCCGTTCGCGCGCCAGACCGCGCTCGCCCACTGGGCGCTCGCGCGGCTCGGCGCGCCGCGGTGGGACGCGCTCCCGCTGGACGCGCTCAAGGCGGCCGAGCGCGCGCCGTGGCTGACGACGCCCACGCCCTTCGCCGAGGCGCTGACGGGGCGCGGGGTCGCCGGCGCGCTGCCCGACGACGCGCTCGCGCGGCTCGACGCGCGCGTGTTCGCGGCGACGCGGCGGGTCAACGCGCGGCGCGGCGCGGCGCCGATCCGCTGGCGCTACTTTCAGTACCTCGCGCTGCTGCTCACCGAGCTGTACCTCGAGCGCTACCTCGGCGACCCGGGCGCGCTGCGGCGCGAGCTCAACGACTTCCTGCGCGAGTTCTGTGACGCGCGCGGCCTCGAGCTCCCGCGCTACGGCGAGGACCCCGACACGGGCGCCGACGAGCTGGCCCGGCTCGCGTTCTGGCAGGCGACCGGCTCCGGCAAGACGCTGCAGCTGCACGCGAACTACTACCAGCACGCCGCCGCGCGGGCGCGCCACGGGCTCGCGCCGCTCGACAACGTCCTGCTGATCACGCCCAGCGCCGCGCTCGCGCGCCAGCACGCCCGCGAGCTCGCGCGCTCCGGGATCGTCGGCGCGGTGCTTCGCAAGCCCGGGCCCGGCGGCGCGCGCCCGGGCGTGCACGTCGTCGAGATCACGCGCTTCCGCGATAAACCTGGCCCCGAGACCATGCACCCCGACCACTTCGAAGGGCGCAACCTCGTGCTCGTCGACGAGGGGCACCGCGGGAGCACGCGCCAGGACGGCGAGTGGCGGCGCGCGCGTCGGCGCCTGGCGGCGCGCGGCTTCTGCTTCGAATACTCCGCGACCTTCGCCCAGGCGGCGCGCGACCCGATGGTCGCCCGCGAGTACGCGCGCAGCGTGCTGTTCGACTACGCCTACCGGCGCTTCCACGGCGACGGCTACGGCAAGCACTGGCGCGTCTTCAACCTCCGCGGCGGCCCCGGCCGCGACGCGCCCGACGGCGCGGGCGCGCGGGCCTACCTCACCGCCGGCCTCGCCGCGCTCTACCAGCAGCTCCGCGTCTACGCGCAGTCCCCCGCGCTCGCGCGCGAGCACAACCTCGCGCGGCCGCTGGCGATCTTCGTCGGCGCGAGCGTGACCGGGGGGGCCGCGTCCCGGCGCGAGCAGACCGACGCGCTGCGCGTCATCGAGCTGCTCGCGCGCCTCGTGCACCCCGGCGAGCGCGCCCACAACGCGCGGCTCCTCGGCGCGCTGCTCGCGGGGGACCTGGGCTTTCAAGCACGTGACGGCGCGGACGTATTTGACCCCAGAGACATGTTCTCGGAGCTGCGGCGCGCGGGCCTCTCCGGCGAGCAGCTGCACGCGGCGATGCTGCGCGTCGTGTGCAACACCGAGGCGCCCGGGCCGCTGCGGGTGCGCGCGCTGCTCGACGCGCCCGGGGAGCTCGCGCTCTCCGTCGGCGAGCGCCCGCCCTTCGCGGTCATCAACGTCGGCGACGCGCCCGGCCTGCGTCGACGCTGCGAGCAGGCGCGCTTCGCCGCGCTGCTGCGCGTCGAGGACGGGCGGTTTCGCGGCTCGCTGTTCGACGGGCTCGACGCGCCCGGCTCGCCGATCACGATCCTGATCGGCTCGCGGAAATTCGCCGAGGGCTGGTCGAGCTGGCGCGTGAGCCACATGGGCTTGCTCAACCTCGGCCGGGCGCCCGGCGCCCAGATCGTGCAGCTGTTCGGGCGCGGCGTGCGGCTGCTCGGCAAGGATCGCTCGCTGCGGCGCGCCAGCGACGGGGACCCCGCCGAGCCCGGCTCCCCGCGCGCGCGGCTGCGTGTGCTCGAGACCCTCAACGTCTTCGGCGTGCGCGCCGACTACATCGACCGGCTCGTGCACGAGCTGCGCGCCGAGGGGCTCGCGCCCGAGTCGGCCGCCGCGCCCGCGCGGTCGCTGCCGATCGTCACGCGCGCGCCGCTGCCGAGGCTCCGCGTCCTGCTCGCGCCGTCGGTCGCCTACGTCGACTCGCGCGAGCGGCCGACGCTCGCGCTCGACCCCGCCGTGCCGCGCGTGCTCGTCGACGCCTATCCCCAGGTGCAGCGGCGCGACGACGGCGACGCGCGCCCGGGCGCCTGCGGGCCGCGGCACGCGACGCGCGGGCCCGTGCCGGCCTTCGCGTTCGTCGATCATCGGCGCCTGTACGCGGCGCTCGTCGGCTCAAGCGCGCGCGCGGCTGGACCAACCTCGCGCTCCCCTGCCGCGCGCGCCGCGCCGGGCGGCGGCGAGGAGCCGCTCACGCGCGGGCTGCTGCGCGCCGGCGGCTGGTACGAGCTGCGCGCGCCCCCGCACCTGCTGCGCCCCGCCTCGCTCGCGCAGCTCGAGCTGTGGCAGCAGCTCGCGCAGGAGCTCGTCTGCGCCTACGCCAGCGCGTTCTATCGCCATCACCGTCGCCGCTATCAGCTGCGCGGCGCGACGCTCGCCTGGCTGCACGCGCTGCCGCCGGCGCCGCGCGCCGCGTTCTTGCCCGACGCCTATGAGCTGCTCGTAGAGACAGACGGCGCCGCGGGGGTCCCCGCGCCGACGCTCGACCTCCCCGAGCACCTGTACGCGCCGCTGCTCGTGGACGCCTCGGGGACGCGCGCGCGCCCGCCGGCGCTCGCGCGCGACGAGGCGCGCTTCGTCCAGACGCTCAGCGAATGGCGCGCGGCGTCACCGGGTCGCGCGGCCTCGCTGTCGCTCCTGCGGCTCCCCGAGGGCGAGCACGGCCGCGCGCTCGTCGGCGGCCCGGGCTTTCTGCTGTGGACCACCCGCGGCGCGGCGCGGCGCCTCGTCTACGTGGTGTTCCTGCGCGCGCGTGGGCAGCTCGAGCGCTGGCTCTGCGAGCGCCCGTGGGAGCCGCTGGGCGCGGTGCAGGCCGAGCCCGGCGCGCCGGCGGTGAGCGTCGACGCCTGGGCGATCACCACGCTCGAGCGGGGGCGCGCGCCGAAGCAGCTGCGCGACGGGGCCGACGCGCGTCGCCGCCACGTCGCGTTTCAGCGCGAGCGCGGGCACCTCGAGCCGCTGCTGGGCTAGCCCGGCCCGCTGATCGTGCGGCCGCGGGTCGACGAGCTGGAGGTTGATGGCGGCGCTCAGGCTCATCCCGCTGTCGAGCTCGCTTGGCTCTCCGGGCAGGCGCGCGCCGATCAGCGTCACCGGCCCGTCGGGCGTGGCGAGGGCGCGCAGCGCCGCGACGTGATCGGGGGCGGGGGCGTGTATCGGCCGCGCGCCGCGGGCGACGGAGGGCCCGCGACGCGCTCAGAATCGATGTCTCTTGGAGCGTCCAGTAGCGACGGCGCGGTCGCGCGTCAGCCCGGTCGGCGCGCCCACTCGGCGGCCCACGTCAGCAGCTCGTCGCGCGGCATCGGCCGGGCGATGAAGAAGCCCTGCCCGAGCTCGCAGCCGCTCGCGCGCGCCCACCTCCAGCCGCGCGCGTCGGCGACGCCCTCGACGACGACGCGGAGGCCGAGCCGGTGCGCGAGCTCGACGCTGCTCTCCGCGATGATGCGGGTGTGCTCGTCCTCGACGGCGCGCGCGGTGAAGCGGTGGTCGATCTTGAGCTCGCTAAACGGCATGCGATCGAGCTGCTCGAGGTTCGCGTACCCCGTCCCGAAGTCGTCGATCGACATGGCGACGCCGCGCATGGCGAGGCGGGTCAGGACCTCGAGCGGGACCGGGTCGTCCGAGACGAGCGCGGTCTCGGTGATCTCGAGCGAGAGCATGGCGTGGTCGAAGCCCGTCTCGCTCGTCAACGCCGTGACCCGGTCCACGAACGAGATGTCCTTTAAGCTGTGTACCGAGCAATTCAGCGAGAGCCGCAGCGGGAGCCCGCGCGCGGCGCACCACGCGATGTCCTGCATCGCGCGTCGAAACACCGCGTCGGAGAGCGCCTCGATGAGCCCCGACGCCTCGGCGAGCGGGATGAACACGTCGGGCGTCACGCGGCCGAGCGCGGCGTGATGCCACCGCGCGAGCGCCTCGACGCCGACGACGCGGCGCGTCGAGAGCTCGACCTGGGGCTGGTAGTGCACGCCCAGCTCGTCGCGCGCGATCGCGGCGCGCAGCTCGTCGGCTTGCAGCCGCGGCGGCGGCGGGCGGGCGGGCCTGCGCTCCACTCGCTCCACGTCGCGCAGCAGCAGCTCGAGCTGCGTGACGCGAAACGGCTTCGAGAGCGAGCCGATGACGTTGATCCCGTGCTCGTCGGCGAGTCGCTTGGCGCCTCGGCGGACGCGCTCGCCCACGCCGCTGATCAGGATGAGCGCGGCGCGAGTCTCGTGCGCGGCGATCCGGCGGATCACCTCGAGCCCGTCGACACGCGGCATGCGGAGGTCGAGCACGATCACGTCGACGCGCCCGAGCGCGCGCTCGAGCGGCTCAAACGCGTCGCACAGGAGGACGTCGTGGCCGAGGTGCCGGAGCATCGAGTCGAGCGCGACGCGCACGTTCTCGTCGTCATCCAGGACCGCGATCCTGAGCGCCTCCGCGGGCGTCGACTGCGAGCGGTCTCCGGACACTGTATCTCCCGCGCTGTCGACAAGAGTCTACCACCGCGCGCGCGCGCGGAGCCAGGACGAGGGCGCTCTCAAGCGCGTGGCGAGCCGGTTATCGGCGTCGGCGCGGGGTCTTCGGCGCCGCGCCAACGGGCTGTCGCGTGAGCCCACACGTCCAGGAGGGCGCGCGTACAGGGCGGAATCGAACGAATCGACGCGGGTGGACGGACAATCGGTACACTTTGTCGCGACGCTGGCGCCTCGCGTCGACGCACAGCGAGCCACAGATCGTGTCGAGACCCGCAGCACTCGAGCTCCTCGTCGTCACCGGCGACCAGACGTGGACCGACCAGCTCCTGGGCTGCGCGGCGGTGCGGGCGTCTCGGCTGCGGCTCAGCGTCTGCAGCACCCTCGCCGAGGCCCGCGCGGCGCTGCAGGAGCGGGCGCCCGATGTCGTCCTGATCGCGCTGCGCCTGCGCGACGGCCCCTGGACCGCGCTGTGGGCAAACGGGCGGCCTGAGCGTCCATGTGTGGTCCTCGTCGACGCGGGCGACGCGAGCTTCGTGACGGCCGCGCTCGAGCGCGGGGCGATCGACTACCTCGTCGGGCTCGCCGCGCTGACGCCCGACATCCCGCGGGTCGTCGAGCGGGCGCTCGCCGAGTGGCAGCGGGTACGCGCGGCCGAGCCCGCCGGTCACGCGGCCGCGAGCTCGGAGGCGAGCGCGAGCGCCTCCCAGGACGCCGAGAAGCTCTACCGCGACGTCCTCGACGCCGCGCCCGCGCTCGTCTACGTGTTCGACGTCGCGGGCCGGTGCGCGCTGGTGAACAAGCGCGTGCGTGACTTCATGGAGCGCCCCGAACGCGAGCTCCTCGGCCGGACGCGCGCCGAGCTCGGGCTCACGCCGCGCTCCATCGAGGAGCACAGGGAGTACGACCAGGACGTGATCCTCCGCGGGGCGCCGCGCTCGTACAAGGAGCGCAACGTCGATCCGCGCGGCCGCGAGCTCGTCTACTTGACCCACAAATTCCCGCTCTACGATCGCGAGGGCGAGGTGTTCGGCGTCGGCGGGATCTCGACCGACATCACGGCGCAGGAGCGCGCCGTGGAGGAGCTGATGGAGAGCGAGGCGCGGTTCCGACGCGCGTTCGAGACCACCGGGCACGGGATGGCGCTGGTCTCCCCCGAGGGGCACTTCATCAAGGTCAACCAGACCTTCTGCGACATCGTCGGCCTCACCGTCGACGAGATGCTCGAGATCGACTTTCAGCGCATCACGCACCCCGACGACCTGCGGCTCGACCTCGAGCACGTCCAGCGGCTGCTGCGCGGCGAGATCGACAGCTACAAGCTGGAGAAGCGCTACATCCACCAGCGCGGTCACGTCGTCTGGGTGATCCTCTCGGTCTCGCTGGTCCGCGACGCCGGCGGCGGCGCGCTCTACTTCGTGTCGCAGGTGATCGACATCACCGATCGCAAGAAGGTCGAGGAGGCGCTCGCCGAGAGCGAGCACAAGTACCGCTCGCTCACCGCGAATTTCCCCGACTCCGTCGTCCGCTTCGACCGCGCGCGACGTCACCTGTTCGCGAACAGCGTCGCGTCCGCGGCGCTCGGCCGCCGCGTACAAGATCTGCTCGATCGGACACATCGAGAGCTGGGCCTCCCCGACGACGCCTGCGCGCTGCTCGAGGCCGTGATCGACGCCGTGTTCGAGACAGGCGAGACGCGCGTGGCGATCATCGAGGTGGCGCTCGGCGAGCCGCGGACGATGGAGTGGCGGTGCTCGCCCGAATTCGGCGCGGACGGCTCGGTCGCCTCGGTCCTGGGGATCGCGCGCGACATCACCGAGAAGCGGCGCATGGAGGAGAAGCTGCTCGCGTCGCAGAAGATGGACTCGATCGGCAACCTCGCCGGCGGCGTGGCCCACGACTTCAACAACATGCTCACGGGCATCATGGGCTCGGCGAGCGTGCTCGAGCTGCTCGAGCGCGACCCGGACAAGCGGCTCCACGTCCACAACATCCTGGTGTCGTCGGAGCGCGCCGCCGAGCTGACCAAGAAGCTGCTCGCGTTCGGGCGGCGCGGCATGGCGCTCGAGCGCGCGGTCAACCTCAACGACGTGGTGCGCGAGACGATCGAGATCCTCGCGCGCACCATCGACAAGCTCATCGAGCTCGAGCTCCTGCTCGCGCCCGCGCTGCACGTCGTCGACGCCGACCCGTCGCAGATGCTGCAGGTCGTCATGAACCTGTGCGTCAACGCGGCCGAGGCCATGCCGCGGGGCGGCGTCATCACGATCCGGACCGCGAACGTCGAGCCGCGCGTCGAGACGGCCGACGGCCGGGCGCGCCCGGCCTCGGTCACCCTCGAGGTCGAGGACACCGGCGTCGGGATGGAGCGCGACGTCGTGCTCCGCGCGTTCGAGCCGTTCTTCACGACGAAGCGCGAGGGCGGCCACAGCGGCGCCGGGCTCGGGCTCGCGGTCGTCTACGGGATCGTCTCGAGTCACGGCGGCGAGCTCGACTGCGACTCGAAGCCGGGCCGCGGCACGCGGATGCGCGTGTACCTGCCGCGCGGCGCGGGCGAGCGCGCGACCGCGAAGGAGCCGCGCGAGTTCGTCGCGCGGGCGCGCGGGCGCGCGCTCGTGGTCGACGACGAAGACGTCGCGCGCGAGACCCTGCGCGCGATCGTCGAGTACCTCGGCTTCGACGTGATCGAGGCGCGCGACGGACGGGAGGCCGTCGAGCGCTTCCAGGGCCACCACGACGCGCTCGACCTCGTGCTGCTCGACCTGAAGATGCCGCGGCAGGGCGGCGTGGACGCGTACGAGGAGATGCGCGCGCTCGACCCGTCGGTGCCCGTGATCATCTTGACCGGCTACGGCACGCCTGAGGACGCGCAGGCGCTGCTCTCCATGGGCGTGAAGGCGATCTGCCTCAAGCCCTACACCGTCGCCAAGCTCTCGCGCGTGCTCCGGGAGTCCGTCCCCGAACTCCCCTGGCGCAGCGGCTCGTCAGACGCCCCCTGACGTCGCGGCGGTCCGCTACAGCGGCTCCTCGGCGCCGAAGCTCAAGAAGCTCGCGGGATCGTCGACCGTGATGAACTCGGTCTTCGCCCAGGTCTCGTCGCGCGCCGCGGTCGAGAGGCGGAACTCATCGACGGTGCCGGTGAAGAAGCGCTCGGCGGCGCCCGGGCGCCCGAGCCGGATCAGCGCCGTGAAGTCGAAGAGCGTCATCTGGTTCTCGTTCGTCGACACCGGCGCGCCGTCGAAGAACACCTTCAGCGGCTTGGAGTCGCCCAGCGTCCAGCTCAGCAGCGCGTGGTGCCACCCGCCCTCGCCGGCGACGGGCCCCTGGGCGTTGCTCGCGTTGCAGCACGCGAAGCCCTGAAATTGCCCGCTGACCTTGAGGTTGCCGTGGAGCTCGTTCTCGGCGCCGTGACCGTCGCCGGTCACGACGTCGGAGAGGTAGAAGACGTGCGCGATGTCGTTGGGGGGCACGTCCGCCCGGAACCAGATCGACGCGTGCCCGTCGCTCGTGTCGACGATCCCCGGGGCGTTCGGCGTCGGCAGGTCGATGGACGCGGCGCCGTCGAAGTCGTGACCGTCGCCGACGCGCCCAGGGCCCATCGTCGCGCCCTGGTTGTCGAGCGCGTGGTGCTCCAGGCTCGTGGAGTCGTCGAGCGTCGACAGGTGCCAGACGCCCCAGTAGTCGGCGGTCCACACCGCGCCCGGATCGTCGCCGGGCGTCGCGTCCGGGCTCCCGTAGTACAGCCAGATGTGGTCCTGGTCGCTGAGCTGGTCGAGCGTCGGCACGCGCACCCAGATCCGCGCGAGCGGGTCCTGCCCCTCGATCCACACCTCGGTCTCGTGCGCGAGCACGGTCACCTCGTCGTCGTCCACGAAGCGCAGGTCGGCGCCGTCTGGGCGCGCGTGCGAGAAGTCGAAGTCCGGGGCGGCGAGCGGGATGAGCACCGGGAAGTCGAGCAGGTCGACGGCGTTGGTGAGCGTGTTGAACTGGATCTTCTGACGGTAGAGCCAGTCGTCGGGGAACGCCGGACCCGCGGCGGTGGTGCTCGAGGTGTCGGTCTCGCCCGTCGCCAGCGTCGCGCTCGTGTCCGTCGCGCCGCTCGAGGTCGTGGTCGTCCCGACGCCGCTCGTGCTCGCGCTCGTGCTCGGGTCCGTGGTCGGGTCCGTGCTCGGGTCCGTGCTCGGGTCCGTGCTCGAGTCCGTGCTCGGCTCCGTGCCGGCGGTGGGGCCCGCGGAGGTCGTCGCGCTCGTCGAGGGCGTCGTCGTGCCGCTCGTCGCGGTCGCGTCGCTGGTGGCGTCCTCGTCGAAGCTCGGGTTCGCGTTCAGGCACGCGCTGACGCTCGCGAGCAGGAGCGCGCCGCTCGCGGTCACTCGCGCCCGCCCGCACATGCGCGTCATGGCCTCAGTATTCGCGAGCGCGCGCGGGTCCACAACCGGGAGATCATGTGTGGCTCTACGGACAGCCGCGATCGCGCGGGCGCGAACTCGAGCGCGGGCGCCAGCACGGCGCGCGCGTCCTCGCCAGGGGCGGCGACGTCCCTGGCTCCGCTCGAGGTGGCGAGGCGCGCTGGCGCGGACGGGTCCGCCGCGCGCCCGTCAGGAGCCGCGCGCTCGCGGCGTGACCGCTGGCGCAATTACGTGGCGCAGGATCTCGAGCGGCGCGGCCGCCCTCGGTGAATTGTAGGCGCGACCGGTCGTGGCGACGACGAGCTCGAGCTCCGGGAGCACGAACACGAACTGGCCGCCGTTGCCCGCGGCGTACACGACGCGATAGCGCGTGGGCCCGTCGGCTGCGCGTACGGGCAGCTCGTTGAGCCACCACAGGTAGCCGTACTCGGCGTCGTCGACCCGCGCGTGCGCCCGCGTCGCCTGCTCGATCCACGCGCGCGCGACCACTCGCGCGCCTCGCCACTCGCCCGCGCTCAGGATCAGCTGACCGAACTTCGCGAGGTCCCGCGCGCGCAGCCGCAGGTGCCCGCCCGTGTCCGTCCCGCGCCCGCGATCGTAGGAGGCCCACGACGCGTCGCGGATCTCGAGCGGCTCGAACAGGTGCCGGCGCGCGTACTCGGGGACAGGCGTCCGCGTGCTCCGCTCGAGCACCGCGCCGAGCGCGACGACGCCGGCGGTGCAGTACACCCCGCGCGCTCCGGGCGGGCGCGCCGACGGCAGCGCGAGGAAGAAGCGCAGCCAGTCGCGCCGACGGTACATGCGCTCCTCGTTGCCCGGCGAGCGGCGGTCTCGATCGTCGCACTCGAGCCCGCTGCCCATGGTCAGCAGCGACTCGACGGTCACGCGCGCGCGCGGGTCCGCGGCCGGCAGCGTCCGCCCGAGCGCGCTCCAGACCGGCGTCGCCAGCGAGAGCTCGCCGCGCGTGAACGCGACGCCGGCCAGCAGCGAGGTGATCGACTTGGTGGCCGAGCGCAGATCGTGGAGCGTGTCGCGGGAGGTCCCGCGGAAGTAGCCCTCGTACACGAGCTCGCCGCCGCGCGCGATCACGAGCGCGTCGATCCGGTGGTCGCGTCGCGTCTCGAGCTGACGGGTGAGCGCCACCATCGCGTCGCGGTCGATCGCCGCCGACTCGAGTGAGCCGAGCGCCCAGCCGTCATCGACGCGGGTCGGCGCGCCGTCTGGCGCCGAGCTCGCGGCCGCGCGATGGCAGGCGAGCGTCGGCGTCGTCGCCAGCGCGCACGCGAGCGCGACGCGCTGGGTCGTCGCGCTCAGTGACACTCGATCCCCGCGATCGCGTCGCGCATGGGCGGACTGTAGCGCATCCCCGTCGCCCACGACGTCGGCCCGCTCGCGCTCGCCGACGCCGCGGTCGCGGCCGCCGGGCGCTCACCGGTACTTGCGCGGGGGCGGGACCCCGGCGCCGTAGCCCGCGCGCCCGGCGAAGAAGTCGATCTGGTCGATCGTCGTCGCGTCGAGCCCGTGCTGGGCCGCGAGCAGCTGCTTCACGAGCTCGGCGTTCGTGGTGCGCGGCGCCGGCACGCTGAGGTAGTCGTTGAGCAGCAGCGTCTGCGGCGGCGCGCCGTCGTTGAAGGTCACGCCGAGGTTGATGCTCGAGCGCGGCGCGTCGCCGAGCTCGTCGTCGAGCCTGTACGGCGAGACGCCGGGGCTGGCGTCGTCCCGGCGGAGCACGTAGCAGTCGCAGTGGTCCGCGTTCCACACCGCGCCGAAGGTGTTGGGGGACCAGCCGAACAGCTGCATCAAGATCAGCCGGATCGTCAGGCCGTGCGTCACGACGATCAGCGCGTCGACCGGCGCGACCCCGGGTCGCGTGTTGATGCGCAGCACGTCGCCGTCCCACCACGCGCGCGTCCTGCTATAGACGTCCGCGCCGCTCTCGCCGGTGGGGAAGCGGTACCAGAAGCGACCCACGCGCTGCTGCTCCCGGCGAAACCGTTCGAAGTCATCGCCTTGGAGGTTGCCGAACTCCTGCTCCCGGATCAGCGGCTCGATGGACGCGCGCGTGATCTGACCGGTATCAAAGGCCAGCCGGAGGTTGCGCGCGGTCTGCAGCGTGCGCTCGAAGGGCGAGACGACGAAGGCGCAGCGCCGCGGGCCGACGATGGCGCGGACGCGCCGCCCGGCGTCGCGCGCCTGGGCCGAGCCCTCGTCGGTCAGCTCGATCAGGTTGTCCGGCTTGCTCCGGTAGAGCGTGTGATCGGCGTTGCCCTCGGACTCGCCGTGACGGACCAGGATGATCAGCGCCGGCAGGCTGCCGCGCTGGGAGCGAGTGACCGCGCGCGCGAGCGCGGGCGCGTCGGGTCCCGCGGCCGCGAGCGCGTCGAGCCGCGCGAGCTCCAGCGCGGTCTCGAGTCGTCGCGACGCGGCCCGCAGGACGATGAGCTTCACCTCGCTCGTCGGATCCTGCTCACACGCCGCGCGAGCCTCGGCGAACTCTCGCTCTGCGCGCTCCAGGTCCATGCCGCGTCCTCGACGTCAGCGCGTCAGCGCCCGCCTTCGAGCTCGCGAAGCTGATCCTCCGCCTGTCGCCAGCGTGACATTCGCCTCCATCCTCGACGAGCCACCGCGAGTATAGTGTCTCGCGGCGTGGTGCGGACGCGTGGAGACCTTCGTGACCGCGGACCCCTTGACGGCGACGCGACGCGTGGACAGCGTTTCGAGCGCTCCGCTCCGCGACGTCGCGCTCGGGGAACTTCTCCCGGTGGCGGGAAAGCGCTCGCGCTCTCCGGCGCGACGTCGAGGGATTGGAGCGAGTACGAGCGCGCCTCGTGGCACACGGCTTGCTACTGCGACCGGGCATGAGCGATGACATCGATCGATCGGGCGTCGGCCGCCGCGCCCAGGTGAACCGCGGGCGGACGCGCCTCACGGAGCCTAGCCGCTCGTGTCGACAGCCCGCGCGGCGCCTGCGGGACGAGCGGAGCGCGACCCTCCGCGCGGAGGTCCTGTCGTGAACGCGCGCGCCAAGCCGATCCTCGTCCTGTTCGCCACTCGCGAAGGTCACACGCGGAAGGTCGCCGAGCACATCGCCGCGGCGCTGCGCGCCGAGGGGCGCGACGTCACGCTCCTCAACGCCGGCGACGCCGATCCCGAGCTCGAGCTGCGCGAATTCTCGGCGGCGATCCTCGCGGCCTCGGTCCACGTGGGCGCGCACGAGAGAGCGATGGTCCGCTTCGTTCGACGCGCCCGCGAGGCGCTCGCGCGGCTGCCCACCGCGTTCCTCTCGATCAGCCTGAGCGAGGCGGGCGCCGAGAACGAGTCTAACGCGCCCGAGATCCGGCAAAAGGCCGCGCGCGAGGTCGCCGACACGATGAACCGCTTCTTCGAGGCCACCGGCTGGCACCCGGACCGCGCGGCGCCGGTCGCCGGCGCGCTGATGTACCGCGAGTACAACGTCCTGATCCGCTGGGTGATGCGCCGGATCGCCAGGGCCTCCGGCGGCTCGGTCGACACGACGCAGGACCACATCTACACCGACTGGCAGGCGCTCGACCGGTTCGTCGCGCTGTTCCTCGAGTCGCTCGATCCGGCCTGAGCTCGCGCGGCCCGCGTTCGCCTCACCGCGACGGCGCCGTCTCGCTTGTCTTTTCGCCTGGCGCGCAGCTCGAGCGCGCGGGGCTGCGCCGCGCGAGAGCGGCCCGACCAGGCCTGAGGGGTCGCGGAGCCGGGCCGCGCGCGTCGAGCAGCAACGAGGCTTCATGCGGTCGGCGCCCGTCGAGCTGCGGGCCTGTTCTCAACGTCAGGTCGAAGCCGAGGGCTGCTCGCCGGGCGTGAGCGGATCCTTCGCGGGTCATCGAGTCGACCGGGCAGCGAACGGTCGATCGTCACCGAGTCACGGTGTCATGGCGACACGCGATCGCAACGCGAGCTCGTGCTGCGAGCGAGCCTACGCCCCGCTGCGAGCAAGAATTACCGATGATCGTCATGGGACGGCAGCTAGTATGGATGGGTGCGTCGCCGTCGTCGCTCCTTGGCTCTGCTCGCGTGCCTGAGCTGTCGCGGCTCGGCGCCCGCGGTGGTCGAGCCGTCGCCGCCGGCCACGGTAGACGCAGTGAGCGAAGAAGAGGACGATCGCGCGGCGAGCTCGGCGCCAACCGCCGCCGCGAAGGAACTCGTGGAGGCGGCCAAGAAGGAGCGCGGGGAGCAGCTCGCGGAGCTGGTCAAGCAGAAGCTCGAGGAGAAGAAGCTCGAGGAGAAGAAGCTCGAGGAGGAGAAGCTCGAGGAGGAGAAGAAGCTCGAGCAGGAGAAGCCCGAGACCGCCGAGCCCGACGCGGAGCCCGAGCCGGACCCATCTCCCTTCGCGCCCGCGCTCGCCCAGCTCACGCGCGCGCCCGTCACCGTCCTCGATACGGTCGACACGCCCGACGGGACGTTCGTCGCGTACCGCTTCAACACCCTGGCCGCTCACCTCGGCAAGCTCTCGTCGAAGGCGCGGGCGAGGGCCGAGGCGCGGATCGAGCGCTTCGAGGCGAGCTGCACGGCGGATCGGGAGCAGGCGCTCGCGTCGCTCCCGGAGGCCGACCGCGACTCCTACAACGATCAGCTCCCGCCTTGTGACGTGCGGGCCGCCTGGAGCCTCATCAAGCGGCCGCCGCCGGACTGCGGCAAGCACTCCTGCACCGAGGCCCCCGACGACATGTCGCCGCGCTGCGACGCGCTCGGGGTCGCGCTGATGCGCTCGCCAGGCAGCGTGCGCGCGCGTCGTATCCTGACTGAAGAGTCCTGTCTTGATCGCCTGGAGCCGCTGCGGCGCGAGCACGTCACCGGGCAGGGGCGGGCGGAGATCCTGGTGACCGCGACCCACGAGGAGTGGGACTCGGCCCACTACTGGGGCTGGAGCGTCAACACCTCGCGGCGGCGCCTGCTCGCGTTCAAGCTCGACCGCGGCCGGCTCGAGCAGGTCCTCGAGCTCGAGCTCGACGAGTACATCTTCCTGGAGGACACGCTGCGCGCCTCGACTCGCTACAAGCTCGAGCGGCCGGGCGTGATCACGCGCTACTGCGAAGCCTGGAACAGCATCCACGACGGCGTTCAGATCACGCAGGAGCGCTGGGACGAGGCCCGCCGGGGGTGGGGCGAGGCGCAGATCATCGAGGAGGAGCTGGGGACGATCCCCGACGACGCGCTGCCGCTCGATCGCTGGGGGGCCGAGCGGTGATCCGCTGAACGCGTCGCGCGTGGACGCGCCGTGAAGGTGCGGAGACGCGCCGCGCCGGACGACGCGACTAGATCCTGTCTCTGAGGACCGGTGGTAGCGAGCCGCGCTCGAGGACAGGCGACGGCTCGCGCGCGTACACTCGATCGCGAGACGAACATGAACAGCTCCCTCGCTCTCCCGCTCGTCGCCGTGGTGGCCTGCGGACCGGCGGGCGCGCCGGACGACGCGAAGCCCGAGGAGTCGCGCGCCGCGAGCAGGGGCGATGTCGAGGTCCAGACCGCCAAGAAGACCGGCGCCGCCGCGGTCGCGGCGGCGGCGCCGCGTGGTCGGGCGTACGTGTGCTCCAGGCCGCCGTGGTCTCCGACCGCGTCTTGGGCACGACGTGGGCACGGCCTCTGAGCGAGTGAGGAACCCGCAACAACATCAGTGGCTTAAGCGATGATGTCCGACTTCAACCTCAAGACGGAGCCACGCTGCGACGGCTCCGCCAACCTCGGCGCCTTCGTGCAGTACAACACGCGCGTCCATCACCACTACATTCACAACACGGGGGGCGAGGGCGTGTACTTCGGGAGCACCGGCTTCGGCGGGCGCGTGTACACCTGCGACGGCGAGGAGGTCACGCTCTACCCGCATGAGCATCACGGGGCGTGGCTGCACCACCTGCGGATCGAGGACACTGGCTGGGATGGCCTGCAGGTCGGGGTCACGCCGAAGGACTGCTACGTCTACGACAACACCGTCATCAACGTCGGCCTCGAGAACGTGCAGTACCAGACGCAGGGGCTGCAGGTCGGCGGCGGCTCGTCGTGTCGCGTCTACAACAACTACGTCGCCAACGGGCCGGCGATGGGGATCATCATCCTCGCGCCCCAGGACACCTGGGTCTACAACAACGTGTTCTCGAATTTCGGCGCCGACGGGATCTACGCCAACTCGAACGACGAGTTCCCCGGGGTCAGCCTCCGCTTCGCGCACAACACGATCGTCGGCGTCGGCCGCAGCGGGATCTCGCTGTTCGGCCCCGAGCTGGCGGGCAACGTGGTCGCGAACAACCTGATCGCGGACACCGTCGAGGCGCCGGTCGCGATCGCCGGCGACGTCGACGCGCTCGAGCAGGGCAACCTGACCTACGGGACCGCCGACGAGGTGGGCTTCGTCGACGCGGCGGGAGGCGATTATCACCTCGAGGTGGACGCGCCGGCGGTCGACGCCGGCGCGCCGATCGACGGCTTCGCGATCGACGACGACCACGACGGGGTCCCGCGCGACGCGACGCCGGACATCGGCGCGTACGAGTGGACGGACGAGCCGGTCCCCGGCGACGGAGACGGAGACGGAGACGGAGACGGCGACGGAGACGGCGACGGTGACGGTGACGGCGACGGAGATGGCGACGCGGGCACGGACTCGGGCACGGACTCGGGCACGGACTCGGGCACGGACTCGGGCGCGTCCTCGGACAGCGCGAGCGCGGGGCCCACGGGCGACGGCTCGGGCTCGGACTCGGACGTCGGCGACACGAGCGGCGGCGCGGACTCGTCGGACACGTCGGACGAGGACGGGGAGGGCTGCGGGTGCCGAGCGCGGGGGCCGGGCGACGCGTGGTCGTTGTTGTTGCTCGCGGCGCTGCCCCTCGTGCGCCGTCGCCGAGGCGCGGCGCGTGGGGGGTCCGCACGGGCCTGACCGCGCGCGCGCGCACGCGCGCCACATCGTCTCGGGAAATTGTGGTTTGGATTCATTGGCTTAAGTCCTCCTGAAAAATAAATCCCGAGACGTGCGACACCTCGGGGGCCCTCGCTGACATGGACTGTGACGCCGGAGCGCGTCGAGGAGCCCGGGCGGTGTCGCGCGAATCCGAGAGAACCAGAGACCTCCTCCGCGCGGCGGCCAGCGGTGACGACGCGGCGCTGACGGAGCTGTACGAGCGGCACGTCGACGGGCTGTACGCGTTCGTGTTCTACCGGGTCGGCCGCGACCCGAGCCTCGCCGAGGACGTGCTTCAAGAGACGTTCTTGGCCGGCCTCGAGCGCGCGAGCCAGTTCGACCCGGCCCGCGGCTCGCTGCACATGTGGCTGTGCACGCTCTCGCGCAACATCATCCGCGCGCAGCTGCGGGCCGCCCGGCGGCCGCGCGAGCTGGCGGCGACCTGGGCGCGGATCGACGCGACGCTGGCGCAGGTGTTCCAGGCGCTCGCGGACGAGCCGCTCGGCGACGAGGTGCTCGCGCGCGAGGAGACGCGGGAGCTCGTGCACATGACGATCGCCAACCTCCCGGACATGTACCGCGACGCGCTCGAGCGTAAATATGTACAAGGGGACAGCCTCCGCGAGATCGCGGGGGCGCTGCGCGTCTCCGAGGTCGCGGCGAAGTCGCTGCTGGCCCGCGCGCGGCGAGCGTTCCGCGAGACCTTCACGACGCTGGTCGACGCCTTCGCCGAGCTGGAGCCGGCAGGGGCGGCGACGAGCGCTCGCGCCGTGAAAGGAGGCGCGTGATGACACAGCAGCACGAGACGGGCACGCCAGACGTGCTCGAGCGAAACATCGACGAGCTGATGCGGAGGGCGGCGGGCTCGCCCGCGCGGCCGCGCCTCGAGCCTGAGGCGCGCGCGCGGGTCCTCGGCGAGCTCAAGCGCCGACGCGCGGGCGGAGGTCAGGGCGAGGCCGCCCAGGGCGACGCGGCGCCGACGGGCGACGCGGCGCCGACGGGCGGCGCGGTGATCGAGCTGGCGAGCCGACGACGGCGGAGGCGGACGATCGCGGCGGTCGCGGTGGCGCTCGCGGCCTGCCTCGCGCTCGTGTGGACGCAGCTGCGCCCCGGCGGGCGCCTGGGCGGCGGCGACGCGAGCGCGCCCGAGCTCGCGCTGCACCACGCGCGCGGCGTGGACGCGGAGACGATTCACCTGGCCGATGGAACACGCGTGATCCTGCGCCCGGGCGCGACGCTCGAGGAGCTCGGGCCGCGGCGGGTGCGGCTGCGCTCGGGCGACGCGCTGCTCGACGTGGCCAAGGCGCCCGGGGAGGCGCCGTTCACGGTCGAGTCGGCCCACGGGCGCGCGGTCGTCCTGGGCACGCGCTTCGTGATGAGCGCGGCGGCCGAGCGCGCGACCGCGGCGGTGCTGCGCGGGCGCGTGCGCCTCGAGTCGGGGGACGAGTCGCTCGTGCTGCGCGCGGGGGAGCACGGGCTCGTCGCGCCCGCCGGCGCGCCGCAGCGGCTGCCGGCGACGCGCGTGAGTCACGACGTCGAGTGGGCCCGCGAGGCGCTGGCCCGCGAGGACGACGCGCCGCCGCCGATCCGGCGCGGCAACCTGCTCGCGCGCAACCCGAATTGGGGCGGCGAGTGGCCGCTGCCGCTGCGGGCGATGAAGCTCGACGTGTTCATCGAGGACGGCGTCGCGCGCACGACCGTCGACCAGACGTTCTTCAACCCGTCGTACAGCCAGCTCGAGGGCGTGTACAGCTTCCCGCTGCCGCCCGAGGCCGCGCTCTCGCGCCTGGCGATGTACGTCGACGGGACGCTGATGGAGGGCGGGATCATCGAGCGTCAGCGCGGGCGCGACGTCTACGAGTCGATCGTCCACCGGCGCCGCGACCCCGCGCTGCTCGAGTGGATGCAGGGCAACAGCTTCCGCGTGCGCGTGTTCCCGCTGCCGGGGCGCACGGAGAAGCGCGTGCTGATGTCGTACACGCGCCGGCTCGACGGGCTGTACGGGGGCTACCGCGCCCGCGTGCCGCTGCCCGAGCTCGATCAGCCGGTCGGGCGCGTGGAGATCGCGGTGCGCGTGGCCGACGGGGAGCGCTGGGAGCTGGGCTCGAGCAGCCACGAGCTCGCGCTCTCGCGCGACGCGGGCGCGCGCGTCGGGACATGGTCGAGCGAGCAGGTCACGCTGGGGCGCGACCTCGAGCTCGAGCTGCGGCCGCGGCGCGACACCGCGCCGGCGCGCGCGGCCACCTCGCGGCGCGCGCTGACCCCGGACGACCACGCGGGCGAGGGCGCGGCGCGGGTCGTCGGCACGGGCCTAGAGCTGCAGCACGGCAGGGGGCAGCGCGGAGAGCGCGGCTGTGGCGCGCTCAACGACACGAGCGCGTCGCGGGACGCGGCGGCGCTGCGCGCCCAGCGAGCGCTGATGCTGCGGCTGCTCGGCGAGCTCGACGAGCGCGACGAGTTCACGATCGTCGCCTTCGACCGCTCCCGGCGCGCGCTGAGCGAGGGCTTCACGCGGGTCGACCAGGCGGACCCCGCGGCCGTGCGCGCGTTCCTCGAGCGCGAGGGCGCGGCGCGGGTCGGCGACACGGGCCTGAGCGCGGCGCTCGAGCAGGCGCTCGAGATGCTCGAAGGGGCAGCCTCGCAGCCCGGGCCCGACGGCGCGCCGATGGAGCCGCACGTGCTCTACCTCGGCGACGGCATGCTGACGCCGGCGGGCGCGGGCGCGGGCGCGGAGGCGGTGACCGCCGAGCTCGCGGCGCTGCGCGAGCAGCTCGCGGGCAAGGCGACCTTCGTCGGCGTCAGCGTCGGCGACCCGGTGGACGCGCGCGCGCTGCAGTCGCTGGCCGACGCGAGCGGCGGCCTCCACGTCGCGCTGCCGATCGGCGCGGACCTGGCCTGGAGCGCGCTCGAGCTCGTCGCGACGCTGAACACCGCGCGCGCGCTCGGGGTCACCGCGCGCCTGCAGGGCGTCGACGGGCGGCCGCTCGAGGGCGCGACGACGCTCTTGTCGCGCGCGTCGCTGGCCGACGGCGAGGAGCTCGTCCTGCTGGCGCGGACGCCCGCGGACGCGCGACCGCAGCGCGTCGAGCTGACCGGGACGGTCGACGGCGCGCCGTGGACCGCAGCGCTCGAGCTCGCGGCGCCGCGGGAGGACGCGCGCTACCTGCCGCGCCTGTGGGCGCAGGCCGAGATCGACGCGCTGCTGGATCCTGCGCGTCGGGACATGTTCATTGACGCGGGGGGCGAGGAGGCGCCCGAGGACGCGGCGCGCCGCGAGATCACGGCGCTCGGCCTCGAGCACTTCCTCGTCACGCCCTACACGTCGCTCCTGGTGCTCGAGCGCGAGGAGCAGTACCAGCGCTTCGCGGTCCGCCGCCCGCCCGAGGACGCGTGGGCGCGCTACCCGGCGCCGCGCGAGTGGACGCCGCGGCGAGACGCCGAGCGCTGGGTCGAGTGGACGCCGGGCGAGCACGTGATCCGCCGGCCGGCGCCTGTGCTGCAGTTCCCGGCGATGACGACGGGCTGGGAGTACACCGAGCGCTACGGCCTCGGCGGGCTCGGGATCGTCGGCGCGGGCTTCGGCGCGCGCGGCATGCCGACGACGCCCTGGGGCAGCGCGTGGGCGGGCGGGGAGAGCCTCGGCCTGGGCCTGATCGGCACCGGGCGCGGCGGGGGCGGCGTGGGCGAGGGCGTCATCGGCCTCGACGCGGCGGGGGCGAGCGTGATCACGGAGGACCTCCCGGACCTGATGAACGCCGAGACGCGGACGCGGGTCACGACGGCGCTCGATCGCGGCGGGTGGCGCGAGGCCGACAGCTTCAAGCGCGTCGCGCGTCCGCAGCAGCAGCAGCACGCGGTCAGCAAGTCGAGCGGGCTGCTCGGGCCGCTCGGCTGGGGGGTGACCCGCAGCCCGCGGCGCGCCGCGTTCACGAGCTACGCGCCGTGGCCGAGCGGCTACCAGTACGTCGGCGACCCGACCCTCGATGATCTCTCGGAGCTGGCGCCGGCGCTGTTCGAGGACGGCTTCGACGTGGCGCGCGAGCGGCTGCTCGCGAGCCCGCTCGCGGAGGGACCGGGCGGCCGCGTCGACGACGACGCGCGCGAGCTGCTGGAGGCCGCCCGGCGCGCGTCGATCGGCCGGCTGCGGCTGCGCACGCCCGAGGGCGCGCGGCTGTGGCTCGACGGCCGCGGGGGGGCTTCGTCGGCGCGCGCGCGCGGCCGGTCGCGAGCTCGAGGAGCGCGTGCGCTACGACGGCGAGACGCTGGTGGCGAGCTACCCCGCGCTCGGCCTCGCCGTGCGGCGGCGGGTCGGCCCGACCGAGCCCGCGCTGCTCGGCGTGTGGGCGCCCTGGGTGATGCCGCGCGCCGAGACGCTCGCGCGCTGGTACGACGTGTCGCGGCCCGAGCCGCGCGTGCTCCGGCTGACGCCGCGCGGGGGCGAGGCGCGCTGGATCGAGTTCGTGCTCGACGACGGCGATCGCGTGGTCGAGCTGCGGCGGCGCGGCCCGGACGGCGAGACGCGGCGCACCGAGATCGCGCGCGACGACGAGTCGATCACCGTGCGCGCGGACGCGGGCGCGCGGCGCTACGAGATCGAGCGCGCCGGCGAGGCGCCGGCGGCCCCGACGAGTGATGAACTCACGGACATGAACGATTGGACCGTCGTCGACCTGCCGCTGCGCAGCGACGCGAGCTGGCGGCGCGCGCTCGAGGCGATGACGCCGGGCGCGGACGACTGGCGTCACGCCCAGCGTCAGCGGCTCGCGACGCTCGCGGCGGTGCGCGCCCCGCAGGCGGAGGTCTGGTCGATCATCGCGGCGCTGCGCGAGCGGCACGACGGGCGCACGACGCTCGGGGAGCTCGCGCTCGCGAGCCGGGCGCTGAGCGGCGCGCCGGCGCAGCTGCGGGGCGGCGCGCTGACGCGCGACCTGCCCGAGGGGCACCCGGTGCGCGACTACGTCGACGCCGCGTTCAGCTTCTGGAAGAGCTTCCGCGGCGGCGGCTTCGGGCGCGTCGCCGCGGCCCACGCGGGCACGCCCTTCGGTCGGCTCGCGGCCTACCGCGCGCTGCTCGATCAGATCAACCACCACCCGACGAGCGCGCGCAGCCTGACGGCGCTGCAGGAGTTCTTCCAGGCGTACCCGGAGGAGACCGAGCTCGCGTACGCGGCCGCGCACAGGCTCGCGCAGGTGCAGTCGTGGCGCGCGCCGAAGCGCGCGACCCGGGCCTGGGAGGCGCTCGCCGAGGCGCACCCTGAGTGGCGGGTCACGGCGATGCGCTCCGCCGCCGACGTGATGGCGTCGCGCGGCGACCACGAGGAGGCCGTCGAGTACTACGACCAGATGCTCGCGGCGGCGCGGGAGCAGGGTGAGCTGGTCTGGGTCGACTGGCGCGCCAAGCAGGCGTACACGCAGGCGCGCGGCGAGGCCGGCTGGAGCGTGGTGTGGACGCGCTTGCGCGGCGAGGCGCTGGCGAGCGAGTCGCCGGAGCGCGCGCTGCTGCTCGTGCACGCGGCGCTGCAGCTCGGCGACCACGACGAGGTCCACCGGCTGCTCGCGGGCCTGAAGCTCGAAGCGCTGCCGCCGGCCGAGACGCTCGGGCTCACGCGCGCGCTGATCGGCGCCAACCTGGCGCGCGAGGCCAGCCCGCTGCTGCGCGGCCTGCTGGAGCGCGACGCCGACGACGTCGAGCTGCGCCTGGTCGCGGCCGCGGCGGCCGAGTCCCTGGGGCGCCTCGAGCAGGCGGCTCAGCACCTCGAGCGCTACCTCGAGCTGCGGGCCGAGGACGAGGTGTCGCTCTCGGAGCTGCGTCAGGTCTACCAGCGGCTGTTCTCGCTGCGCGAGCGGCTGGCCCAGGGTGTCGGGCAGGACACGTCGGATCGCCGGCACCGCGACGCCGCGCTCGCGCTCGCGGCCCGCTGGCGCGCGGAGGACCCCGACAACGCCGACATCGATGAGCGCTGCGCCCGGCTGCTGTTCGCGCTCGGCGAGGCGGACGAGGCCGGGCGCTACCTGGCGAGCGTGCACGAGCGCCACCCCGGCGAGGGCTCCGCGCACGCGCGCGCGGCCGAGCTGCTCACGAGCGAGGGCCGCGACGCGGCGGCCGACCTCGCGTGGCGACGCGCGATCGCGGTCGAGCCGACGAACCCGACCTGGCGTCTGCGTCGCGCGCAGACCCTGCTCGCGCGGGGTGATAGCGAGGGGGCGCGCGTCGAGCTCGACGCGATCAGCTCGGGGCGCTGGCAGGAGCGCTTCAGCGGGATCGTGCAGCAGGCTCGCTCGCTGCGCCGGCGGTGATCGGGCAGGGCCCTCGAGGTCGCGGCAGCGTGAGGCTGCGGCGCGCGTCCGCGGACGCGCGCGGCAGCGCGGCGAGGCCGGTCGCGCGGCGACTCATCGCGCGCGCGGGTCGAGAGCGCGTGCTCGAGTTGACCGAGCGCGTGGCCGCGCTGCGCGGCTGGCTGCGTGAAGAGCTCGCGCGGCTCGACGCGTGAGGCGGCGGGTCGCGGTTCGGGTACAGTGGGCCGTGATCTCCTCGCGGCGCCCACTCGCGCGCGCGCGCGGGCTCGCGGCGCTCGCGGGCGCCCTGCTGCTCGTCGGCTGCGTCCACGCCCGCGCGAGGTCTCCGACATGTCCTCGGGGCGAGGTCACCACCGGCGTGTACACGCGCGCCGGCGCGCTGGCCCGCGCCGGGCTGCCGCGGACGGCGAGCTTCGGCGAGCTCGCGCCGGACGGGCGGCTCGCGGTCGTCGCCCGCCAGCGCGCGTCGGCGCGAGGGCAGCGCGCGCGCGTCGTGCTCGACATCGTCGACACCCGGCGGGGCCGCGTCGTCGCGCGGCGTCGTCTGCCGCGCGGCCCCTCACGCGAGCGCTGGGTCGCGCTCGCCGAGGGCGGCGCCTGGTTCGTGCACCCCGCGGGCGGCGGCGGCCGGATCGAGCGCACGACCGACGGCGCGCGCGAGGCCACGCTCGCGGGCCTCGCCCACGCGCTCGCGACCAGCGAGTCGCGCCTGCTGTGGATCGACGACGCGGGCCGCCTGCGCCTGTGGGCGCGAGATGACGCCGGGCGCTGGCGCGAGGAGGCGCGCGACGAGGGCGGCGCGGGGATCGGCCCGATGTTCTACGGGGCGAACGCGCTCGTGGGCGACGGCGCGCTCGCGCTCGTGCGCGTCGGCGGCCCGGCCGAGGGACCGTGGGAGTACGCGCTGCTCGAGCGACGCGGCGCCGCGCTCACGCGGCGTCCCGAGACGCTGCGGGCCGGCGCGCTCGCGCGCGTGGACGCGCGCCGCGTCGCCAGCGTGGTCGACGGTCGCTACTGCGAGTGGACGTGGCGCGAAGGACAGCTCGAGGGGCCGCGCTGCGGCGGCGCGGCCCCGCGCGACCCGTGGACGCGCCTCGCGGTCGGCGACGACGCGTGGATCTATCAGCACGCGAGCGCGGTCCTCGGCGTCATGGACCGGGAGGGCGACGCGCCGCTGGAGCTGCGCGGGCTGCCGCGGTGCGTCGTCATCCACGACGTCGACGTCGTCGAGGGGCGCGCGCTCGTGATCACCGGGCCCACGCGGCTCCGCCACTGACGCGCGTTCTGAGCTGTCCCGACGGTCTTGTTGCCGGAGCTCGGCGCGCGCACGGGTCCGCGAGCGGTCAGCCCGTGAACAGGATCGAGCAGCAGGTCAGCGCGCCCTCGGCCTTGGCGAGCTCGTCCGCCGCGACTGTCTCACAGGTCAGGCCGCGGGCGAGCAGCCGCGCGCGGGTGCGCGGGTGCGCGGCGGGCACGAGCAGCGTGTCGTCGAGCCGCAGCACGTTGGCGGCGAAGGGCTCCTCGGGGTCGACCTCCACGAGCTCGAACGCCGCGAGCGCCGGCGACACCGACGCGAGCGCCTCGCGGTCGATCCAGCGCGGGTTGTAGAGCAGCGCGTGGTCGCCGATCGCCGTGACCGCGGTCTTGAGGTGCAGGCAGCCGTCGACGCGGAGCGCGTGGGTCGAGTAGCCGTGGGGCTCCAGGGCCGCGCGCAGCTGGGCGATCCCGTGCTCATTCGACCGCGGCGTCAGCCCGACGAGCACGGTCCGCCCGAGCCGCAGGACGTCGCCGCCGTCGAGGGTGCCGGGCGGCACGATCGGGATCAGCGGGCGGAAGTAGCCGAGCGCGCGCGCGACCGGGACGATCTCGTCGCGCCGCGAGGGCGCGCCGGGGCGGGTGATGACCGCGAGCTCATCAGTGACCACGGCCACGTCCTCGACGAACACGCAGTCGGGGCTCTCGGGGTCGGCGGGCAACGCGATCACCGTTCGGCCGTGCGCGTGTAAGCGCTCGATGTAGGCGGCGTGCTGGTCGCGCGCGCGGTGTAGGTCGACCGCGACGCGCTCGAGGTGGGTCAATTCGCAGCGGGCGATGGCCGGGCTGATCTCACGGGTGAGCGCGAACTGCATGGGTGCCAGGATGACGCGGACGCCTCAGAGCGCGCCGCACTATAGCCCCGATACGTCACAGGAGCGACGCTGGCGGGCGCGGGAGCGCGGCGGCGCTGCGCGCGGAAACACCGCAATTCCCGCGTGCGCCGGTGCGCCTGGACGGCGGAGCGATACAATGCGGACCGCATGAGCTCGGAAGAACGAGGACCGCTCGAGACGACGCTCGTCGAGGCGCCGGAGCAGGACTCCATGCTCTACTCGGCGACGCCCGACGGCTCCTCGCTCGCGCTCGTGCTCGTGTGGTCGCGCGAGGAGCCTGAGCGGATCGGCGAGGTCATCACGATGCCGCGGCGCGCACGGGGCTCGAGCTTCGTGATCGGGCGGACCGCGGAGCGCGGAGAGGACGGCGCCACGCCGCTCATGCTCTCGCGCCTGCGGCCCTTCGAGCGCCAGGTCACCGGGCCGTTTCGAGCGTCTCGCGTCTCGCGGCGTCAGCTCACCGTGAAGGTCGAGGACGCCGACACGCTCTACATCGAGAACGTCGGGCGCGGGCTGATCCGCGTCAACGGTCATCAGCTCGACAAGGCCACCGTCCGCGCCGGCGATCTGATCGAGGCCGAGCGCCGCTTCATCCTGCTGTGCACGCATCGACCCAACTCGTGGCCGATGCACGCGGCGAGCGACGACGTGTTCGTCTACGGGCTCTCGGACGAGCACGGCATGGTCGGCGAGAGCCCGGCGCTTTGGGAGCTGCGCGAGCGCGTGGAGTTCGTGGCCACGCGCGACGGTCACGTGCTCATCCACGGCCCCAGCGGCAGCGGCAAGGAGCTCGTCGCGCACGCCGTGCACACCCGTTCGAAGCGCCGCGGCGCCGAGATCGTCTCGCGCAACGCCGCGACGATCCCGGAGACGCTCGTCGACGCCGAGCTGTTCGGCAACATGAAGAACTACCCCAACCCGGGGATGCCGGTGCGCGTCGGCCTGCTCGGCGAGGCCGACGGCTCCTCGCTGTTCCTCGACGAGATCGGCGAGCTGCCCCACGCGATGCAGGCCCACCTGCTGCGCGTGCTCGACAGCGGCGAGTACCAGCGGCTCGGCGAGGCGCGCCCGCGTCGCTCCGACTTTCGCCTGATCGCCGCGACCAACCGCGACCCGGCCGCGCTCAAGCACGACTTCCTCGCCCGCTTCACGCTGCGCGTCGAGGTCCCGGGGCTCGGCGAGCACCGCGAGGACATCGTGCTGGTCGCCCGCCACCTGCTGCGGCAGATCGCGAGGTCCGACGTCGCCATGACCGAGCGGTTCTTCCGCGGCGACGAGCCGCGCCTGAGCCCCGAGCTCGTCTACGGGCTGATGTGGCACCCGTTCACGACCCACGTCCGCGAGCTCAACGAGGTCCTGTGGCGCGCGCTCGCCACGAGCCCGGGGCAGTACCTGCAGCCGCCGCCGGGCTTCCAGGTCCGCGCGCCGCCGGAGCCGACCACCTCGCGCCCCTACACCGATCCGAACTCGCTCTCGCGCGAGGAGGTCATGACCGCGCTCGAGGAGTGCGAGGGCGTGAAGGAGCGGGCGTGGCGGGAGCTGGGGCTGCGCAACCGCTTTCAGCTCAACCGCCTGCTCAAGAAGTTCGAGGACCTGACCGAGACCTGAGCGCGCGCGCTCACGGGAGCGGCCAGCTGACGCCGCCCTCCTGGTCCTGGACCTTGGTCCACAGCAGCGGCGCGCCGCCGCCGAACTGCTTGAGGATGACCTTGTCCGCCGGGCACAGCGGCGGCTTCGGGCCGGCGCAGGTGACGTCGTCGTAGGTCAGCCCGTTGCGCAGCGAGCCGCCGAGGCAGCTCGGGCCCGACGGCGTCCACAGCGCCTCCGTGACCGGGTCCGTGATCGGCTCCTGCGCGGCCGGGAAGCCGCCGTTGACCCCGAGCGCGTCGCGGACCATGAACGCCTGGCCCACCGAGGTCCACGACGTCCCGTCGCCGCAGTAGTCGGCGATGAACATCCGCAGCGCCGCGTTGTAGGCGTCGACGCCGACGTCGTGGGGCAGGTACCCTTCGCTGTAGAACAGGTTGGGCAGCCCGGTCTTGCCGGTCGCCCCCGCGCGGCAGGCGATGTAGATCGTGTTGGGTCGCTCGGTCACGGTCGCGGTGCTCTCGTCGACGTGGATGTCCCCGTAGAGGATCGCGTCGACGTCGTTGCCCGCGCCCTTCGGGCCCGTCTGGCACAGGGGTACGGCCGGGTCGACGCCGTTCGAGGCGTGGAACTCAAAGGTGTGCGGGATGCCGGGGTGCGACGGGCCCACGTCCTCGACGGTGAGGACCAGCGGGCGCGGGGTCGGCCCGAGGTGATTGGTGAGCTGCCAGGTCGAGTGCAGGAAGGCCGCGCCCGTGTAGCTCTGGCCGTCGCGGGCGCCGCGGAGCGCCCCGCTCTGCATCCAGACCTGGTCGAGGGGACCGCTGTGGCCGTCGAGCGTGACCGACTCGAAGACGAGCCCGCCGTGCAGCGCGCCCGTGGTGTCGAGCTCGGGGATCGGGAGGACCTCGGTGATGTTGGTGTTGAGGTGCAGGCCGCAGTTCGGCGCGCAGCGCTCGCGCGCGTCGTCCTCGAGCGCGAAGCCCTCGTCGCTCGGCGCCGCGTCGCAGCCCGCGGCCGCCGGCGCGATCAGGCTCAGCGAGAAGATCAAACTAGCGGTGGTGCTCTTCATGGTCCCGTCTCCCGATGAGCGCCTCACGTCTCCACGGCGCTCGTAGGGGATATGCGCGGCGCGCCGAAACCAATTGCGGGCGGTCGTGTTTTTCGTCTCCGGGCGAGCGAGCGCGGCCCCTCGCGTGGTCTCTGGACGCGACCGCAATTGGTTGGCGCGCGCCGAGCATGGAGTAGATGGCGCGCCGACGAGCGCGCGGGCGAGCGAGCGACACCATGACCACACAGCACTCCAGACGCGGCGGACAGCGCGACGCCGTCGGGCTGCGCGAGACGCTGCCCTCGGGCCCGCGGCTCGTGCTGGACCGCGGCCCGTCGGGCGACGCGCGGTCGCTCGGGCTCAGCGAGACGCGCCTCATGCAAGAGGAACAAAGAGACATGTCGTGGTCCAGCGGGCCCGGGGACGCGCGCGCGCTCGGTCTCGAGCGAACGCGCGCGCCCAGCGAGCGCGCGTCCGGGCGCGCTGCGGACCGCTCCGCGCCGGGTGGGGACGCGCGCGCGCTCGTGCTCGCCGCGACCCAGACGCCCGACCCGAGCGCCCCCCGCTCGGGCGGCGACCCGACGCCGTACTCACGCGATCGAGCCGCGCGCGTCGGCCAGACCGACCGCGCCTCGCGACTCGGCGCGCTCGCCTCGCCCCCGGACGCCGACGACGCGCTGATGAAGGGGATGGTGCTCTCGGGCCTGTTCTCCAGCGTCGCGCGCGCGAAGATCGGGCGCTACACGATCCTCGCGCTGCTCGGCGAGGGCGGGATGGGCTCGGTCTACAGCGCCTACGACGAGCAGCTCGACCGCAAGATCGCGGTCAAGGTGCTGCGCCCCGAGGCGCTGCAGAGCGAGACTGGGCGCGTTCGCCTGCTGCGCGAGGCCCAGGCGATGGCGCGGCTCTCCCACAACAACATCGTCACCGTCCACGAGGCCGGCGAGCACGCGGGGCGCGTGTACGTGGCGATGGAGTTCGTGCGCGGTCAGAGCCTCGATCGCTGGATCGCGCCGACGCGCGCGAGCGCTGACCCGCCGCGCCCCCGGCCCTGGCGAGCGGTCGTCGAGGTGTTCTCGCAGGCCGCGCGCGGGCTCGCGGCGGCGCACCGCGAGGGGATCGTGCACCGCGACTTCAAGCCGCACAACGCGATGCTCGGCGACGACGGCGTGGTCAAGGTCCTCGACTTCGGGCTCGCGCGCGGGCTCGAGCACGCCGCCGCCGACGAGCTGATCGGGACGTCCGAGGGCGAGGAGCGCCCCCTGCTGGAGCAGCACCTCACGCGCACCGGCGCGATCATGGGCACGCCCGCCTACATGGCGCCGGAGCAGCACCTCGGGCGCGTCGCCGACGCGCGCAGCGACCAGTTCAGCTTCTGCGTCGCGCTCTACGAGGGGCTCTACGGCGAGCACCCGTTCCCCACGACGTCGCTCGTCGCCATCATCGAGGCCGTGACCAGCGGGCGCGTGCGCGCGGCGCCTGCGGGCGCGCAGGTTCCAGCGTGGCTTCGTAGACATGTTCTAAGGGGATTGTCTGAAGATCCCGCGAAGCGCTTCGCGTCGATGGACGAGCTGCTGCGCGCGCTCGCCAGCGACCCGGCGCGGCGGCGGCGACGCTGGCTGACGGGCGCGCTTGTCGTGCTCTCCGCCTCGGGCGCGAGCTTCGGGCTCGCGCGGAGCACAGGCGCGCAGGCGCCGGCGCCCTGCGAGGGCGTCGCCGACGATTTCGCGGGCGTGTGGAGCGGGAGGGGCGCGGCGGCGGAGGCGGGCTGCGCGCGCCGCGCCCGCGCTGGCGGACGACGCCTGGGTCCGCGTCGCGCCCCGCGTCGACGACTACGCGCGCGCGTGGCTCGACGCCCGCCAGCAGGCGTGTGAGCGCCACGCGGACGCGCGCGTGTCCGATCGCCTCCACGATCTCGGGTCGCGTGCCCGAGCGGCGCCGCGCCGCGCCTCGAGACTTCTGTCGACATCCTGACGCGCGCTGACGCGAGCGCGGTCGAGAACGCCGTGCTCGCGCTCGACGGCTTGCCCGCGCTCGAGCCCTGCGCCGACGCCGAGGCCCTGACCGCGCAGCTGCCCCCGCCGACGACGACCGGACCGCTGAGGCCGTCGCGGCGGCGCGCGAGCAGCTGCGCGCGCGCGCGTCCACGAGGAGTTCGGGCAGCTCGACGTCGCGCGGGAGCGCGCGTCGGCGATCCTCGAGTCGCCCGCGGCGACGCGCTATCCCCCGCTCGCCGCCGAGGCGTCGCTGCGCCGCGGGAGCGCGCGCATGAAGGCGAGCGACGGCGCCGGCGCGATGCAGGACCTCGACGCGGCGCTGTACGCCGCCGTTCGCCTCGGGCACTCCGAGGTCGCGGCTGAGGCCGCGACGAAGCGCCTGTACACGATGCAGTGGCAGCTCGGGCGGGCGGAGGACGCGGCGCGCGAGCTGGCGATGACGGAGGCGCTCGTGGGGCGCGAGCGGGGCGACCCGCGGCTCTTGTGGTTGTTTCACAACAACGCCGGCTCGCTCCTCGCGGGGCTCACGAAGGTCGAGGAGACCTTCGTCCACTACGACGCCGCGCTCGCGGCCGCGGAGCGAGCCCACGGGACCCGCGAGCACCCGGACTACGCCGTGACCTTGATGAACATGGGGATCGCGCGCGCGGTCCGTGACCCCGCGAGCGCGGCGCGTGACCACGCGCGGGCGCTGGAGATCTTCGAACGCGCCCTCGGCCCGCAGCACCCCTACGTCGCGACCGCGCAGCTGAACCTCGGCATCGCCGAGCTCGAGGGCGACCTCCTCGATGTCGCCGGCGAGCACCTCGGGGCGGCGCTCCAGGCGTTTGAGCGGACCTATGACGAGCGCGCCAACTTCCTCGCGCACCCGCTCACGGCCTTGGCCGAGCGCGCGCTCGCGACGCGGTCGAGCGACGCGGCCGCGGCCTACGGGGCGCGAGCGCTCGCCGTGCTCCGACACAACGGCCTCGAGGCGTCCAGCAACGCGTACGGCACACTCCGCGCGCTCGCGCTCGCCGAGGCCGCGCGCGGCCACCACGACGAGGCGCGCGCGTGCGGGGAGCGCGTCGTCGCTATCGCCGAGTCGAGCTTCGGTTCGACGCACTGGCTCACGGGCGAGGCGCTCGCGCTGCGGGGCGAGCTCGCGCGCACCCGCGGCGAGCACGACGCGGCCCTCACCGCGCTTGACGGCGCGCTCGCGATCTTCCAGGGCGACCCCCGCCGCGTGAGCGCTCGGCCAGCGCGCAGCGAGCACGGGCCGACGCGCTCTACGCTGGGGACATAAGGCCGAGGCGCTCGACGCGGCGCCGCGAGCGCGCGCGTCCTCGCCGACGGCCCGCGCTCACCAGCGCGCGCGCTCGCGGCCTGTCGCGGGCGGCGGCCGTGCTCATCGACGCCGGCCACGACGCCGAGGCCCGCGACGCGCTGGAGCGCACGCTCGCGCCGCTCGACGAGGACGTCGCGCGCGTGAGCCCGACCGCCGCGCAGCTGCGATTCGAGCTCGCGCGCGCGCTCGCCGGGCTCGGCGAGGAGGGCGCGGCCGTCGAGCACGCCCTGGAGGCCCGACGACGACTGCGTGAGCGCGGAGCTGGCTTCGCGCGCGAGCTCGCGAGCGTCGAGCGCTGGCTCGGCGCGCGCGGACGCTGAGGCGCGTCGCGGGTCAGCGACCGCTCGCGAGCAGGCCGTCGCCGAGCGTGCGTCGCATGATCACGCCCGGCAGCGCGACGTCGTGCTCGACCAGCGCGCGCGCGGTCTCGGGCGTGACCCCCGTCATCACGATCGACGCGCCGAGCAGGCGAGTGGCCCGCGCGATCTTGTGGAGCGCGTCGGCCATCTCGACGTCGACGTCGCGCAGCCCCGTGACGTCGAGCAGCACCACCCGCGCCTGGTTCGTGACGACGCCCTCCGTCAGGATCGCGATCAGCTGCTCGCGCCGCTGCCCGTTGTAGCGCCCGAGCAGCGGCAGCACGAGCACGCCGTGCGCGAGCGGCAAGAGCGGCACCGAGAGCTCCTCGAGCGCCGCCTCCTGAGCCGCGATCACGCGGCGCTGCAGCGCCGCGCGCTCGGACGCGAGGCGCGTGCTCTCGGTGATGTCGCGCATGATCCAGGCGCACGCCGCGTCGAAGTCGCTCGTCTCGCGGATCAGGAAGCCGCTCGCGTCGAGGATGCGCTCGCCGGCGTCGCCCTCGAAGCGCAGCGTCTCTCGCCAGACCTCGCCGCGCTCGATCGCCGCCCGGAACGCGCGCCCCGCGTCCCCGGCGAAGCGCGCGGCGAGCCAGGCGGCGACGCGCGCGGGCGCGCCGAGCTGGCTCGCGCCGGCGTCGTTGACGAGCCGCAGCGAGCCCTCGCCGGTGATCGGGTGCTCGCTGACGATGACGATGTCAGGCGAGTGCTCGATCAGCTCGCGCGTGATCGCCAGCTGCTCCTCGGCGCGCTTGCGGATCGAGACGTCCGTCGCGATCCCGCCGATCGCGAACAGCTCGCCGTCCTCGGCCGCCAGCGGGAAGATCTGCTCGAGGAACCAGTGGCGGCCGTCGCCCAGCGTCACCTGGAACTCGTGCACCGCGAGCTCGCGCGTGCTCGCGACGCGCCGCGACACCTCGTCGATCGCCGCCGCCTCCTCGGCCGAGAGGAAGTCCTGCTCGCGGCGGCCGATGATCTGCTCGCGCTCGAGCCCGAGCAGGCGCGCGTGCAGGTTGTTGCTCAGCAGGAAGCGACCCTCGAGGTCCTTGACGTAGATCACCGCGGGCGCGTGCTCGGCGATGTAGTGGAGCAGCCGCTGGTTGCGACGCAGCTCGCTCGAGCTCGAGTTGAGCTGCTGCTCGAGGGACTCGCAGCGTCGCGCGAGCGCGTCGCGCTCGCGGCGGAGCGCCAAGAGCTCGTCGCGCTGCGCGACGAGCTCGTCTGAGGTCGCGTCCGAAGTCGCTGGCTGCTCCTGCTCGGGCATCGCCGTCTCTCTCACCGAGCCGCGCGCGTCGCGGGACCTGGCGTCGATCGTGGGCTTGGAGGGCTCCCGGGTTGGTGGATCGTGGGCTCGTCGCGGGGGGCGGCGTCGCGCGTCAGTCGGGCAGCAGCGCGCCCAGCCCCATGGCCGAGAACACCTGGCCCTGCACCGTCGCCGCCGCTTGGTTGAGCGCCTCGACCGCGCCGCCGGTCAGCTTGTCGACGACCACGCGGCGCGGGCGAGCGCCCGCGTCGCGCGCGACGACGTCGAGGATCGCGCTCGAGACGTCCGTCGGGTCCGGCGGGTTGTCGGTCGCGAGCACCGACATGATGCCCTGCTGCAGCTGCGCCGGCAGCTCCGAGGCCGCGCCGTAGCCCCCCGCGCGCTCCGGCTCGGCGGGTGCCCATGAGGCCATGTTGGCGCCGATGCCCGTGGGGTAGGTGCCCGGCTGGATGATCGTCACGTCGACGCCGACCGGCTTGAGCTCGTACGCGTAGGTCTCGGCCAGGGCCTCGAGCGCGAACTTGCTGGCGACGTACACGCCCATGCAGGGCATCACGATGCGCCCGAGGCCGCTCGAGATGAACACCAGCAGCCCTGAGCCGCGGGCGCGCATGCCCGGGAGCACGGCGCGGCAGACGCTCTGGACGCCGAACACGTTGACCTCGAACAGCTGTCGGAGCTGGCCGGTCGTGTAGCTCTCGGTCAGCCCGAGCCCGGCGACGCCCGCGTTGTTGACCACCACGTCCACGCCGCCCGCGGACTCCTCGACGCGGGCGACGGCCGCCGCGATCGAGGCCTCGCTCGTCACGTCGAGCGCGAGGACCTCGAGCGCCAAGCCCTCGCGCTCGGCCCAGCTGGTGAGGCTCGCGGCGTGCTCGGCGTTCTTCCCCCCCGGGGCGCGCATGGTCGCGAAGACGCGGTGCCCTGCGGTCGCCAGCGCCTGCGCGGTGAGGCGACCGAAGCCGGTGCTGCAGCCGGTGATCAACACGCTCTTTTGCTTCTCTTGGCTCATGGGTAGTCAGTCCTCTTGGCGCGGTCGCGGCGCCGTGGCGACAGAGTATAGGCGACCGAGGAGCGGCGAGCTCGGTCGCGTTACGCCATAAACTGAGCGACGAGGCCGAAGTTACGGTCTCGTCGCTGCGCGCGCGCGGATTCAGTCACGCGACGACCGGCCGACGCGCGCGGCGGCGCGTGAACGCTACTTCGCGCACCAGATCTCGTACTCGACCTTCATCCCGGGGATCGCGAGCGCGTCGACGATGCGCAGCGTGCCGGCGGCGGGCTTGACCGCGACGGGCGCGAAGTAGCCCGCGAACAGCCCGAGGATCTGGTTGAAGTCGGACTCGGTCACGTCATTCGTCATCGTGAATTCGATGCGGATAATGTCATCACGATCGTAGCCGTTATCGGCGAGGTACACGTCGAAGTTGTCGAGGATGTACTGCGTCTGCGCGACCGGGTCGTCCGGGAACTGGATCTCGCCGGTCTCGTCGTGCGCCCCGTGCCCCGCGATCAGGAACAGCTCATCCATGTTCTTGATCTTAACGCCCCAGTTGAAGATCGCGCTGAAGTCCGGCGCGTCGGGATTGGGCGCTGCGGTCTTCGAGAACGGGTGCCAGCCGCCGCCGCCGCCGCCGCCAGACGCGAACACGGTGGGGGCCGCGATTGCGACCGAGACCGCGAGCATGAGACCTGATAGTAAAACTGACTTGTTCATCTTTATCCTCCACCCCAACCGGGCGCGGATAACGTAGCACCCGGGGGAAAACCCGCATGGCGCGATTTTCTTGGAAGGTGCGCATATGTGCTACGTTTCGTCATTCGACGCTGTGTTGAGGTGTGCCCAATAGCGCAGGTGTGGTCACGTTTCTTGGTGTCGCCGTTACGCGACATGACGCGGATGGCCTACGCGTCAGCGACGTATTTGCGCGGTCGGTGGGCGGGCGCGTGCGTGGATTGAGTACGTGTATACGCCGCGCGGGATTTTCTGCGTATGTACGCCGCGCGGACCCACCCTTGGCGGTGTCGCGCGCCGCCGCGTTCGGCGCGGCATCTCGCGCACGCGTGGCGCTTCGCGGGAGATCGCCACGCAGACCGTGCGCTCCGACGCAGCATGTTCGCGACGACGCGGCGGCGCGCGGAGGCGCGCGGGAATCGTCTATGGTGCGCGTATGGTCACAGATGACTATCCGGCCGCGCACAGCATGGACACCGAGTGGTTCGCGGTCGACGAGTACGGGCGAGTCGGTCGGTTCTACACCGGGGAGGACGGCGCGCTGCCGCACGACGCCGCTACGGGCTTCGGGCCGAGCGACGGCGTCGTGGACCTGCTCGAGCTCGACGTCGCGCGCGCGATCCGGTTCGCCGCGTCCGGGGATGACGTCCACTGGCGCGAGGGCTTTCGCCCGGCGCCCGGGCGCACGCTCGTCGGGCTCGCGCCCGACGAGGAGGACGAGGAGGCGGAGCTCCCGGGCTGGGCCGCGGGCGCGTTCGAGCTGCGCTCTCGGTCGGGTGACCCGGCGCGCGTGCTGCTGAGCCGCTCGCCGCTCGCGCTCGCGCGCGTCGAGGAGCTGCGCGCGCGCGCCGACGTGCGCTGGACGCTGTCGGTCGACGACCTCCCGGAGCTGCTCGAGGGCGTCGAGCTGGTCGACGGGCTGTTTCGCTTCGGTCGCGACCACGGCGACGACCCCGGGCGGTACGAGCGCGGCGCGGCGCCCGAGGATCCGCTCACCGTCGACTGGATCCGGGGGCCCGCGAGCGTCGCGATCGCGCGCACGCGCCTCCCGGTCGACTTCAACGCGGCGCCCGTCGTGCACCTCGCCGACCACATGGACGAGGCCGCGACGGCGCGCTGGGGCGAGCTCCCGCTGCGCTACACCGAGGCGTTCTCTCAGCGGCGCGAGCAGGCCGCCGCCGCGGTGCGCCAGCGCTCGCGGCGGACGCTCGTGTACCTCGCGGTGCTCCTCGGCGCGCTCGCGCTCCTGGCCTCGTTGACGTGACGTGATGACCGACGACGTGATCATCGAGCGGCTCTCGATCGAGCTGAGCCAGCGCTGCAGCAAGGCCTGCTGGTTCTGCTACAGCGGCAGTCACACGGGCGGCGGGACGCGCTGGACCGCGGACGCGCTGCGCGAGCTCGTGCTCGACTGCGCGACCTTCGGCGTGCGCGCCGTCTCCTTCGGCGGCGGCGAGCCGCTCGAGAGCCCGCTTCTGTGGCCGACGCTCGCGGCCACGCGCGGGCGGCTGTTTCGCTCGCTCACGACCCACGGGCTCGGGCTGCGCGACCCGGTCGCGCTGACGCGCCTCGTCGCCGCCGCGCCCGACAAGGTCCACGTCTCGATCCACTTCCCGGGCAACACCGCCGAGGTCGAGCGCGTGATCGAGCAGGTTCACGCGCTCGCGAGTCGCGGGATCCGAAGTGGCGTGAACCTGCTCGTCCGACGCTCCCGCGCGCGCGCGGCCGCGCGGGCCGCCGCGCGCCTGCGCGCCGCAGGGATCGACAACCGGCGCGTCGTCTTCCTGCCGATGCGCGGGCAGGACACGCCCACGCCCCAGCAGCTCGCCGCGATCGCGGGCGGGCCGTTTCAGTCGATGAGCTGCCTGACCGCGTGCGCGCGCAGCCCGAGGTTCTGCGCGATCAGCTGGGACAAGACGGTCGCGTGGTGCTCCTACACCTCGAGCCGCGCGCCGCTGCGCGCGTTGACCTACGCCGGCCTGCAGACCGCGCTGCGCGGGCTCGGCTTGTCCTACTGCGGCGACGGGCTCGTGCGTGTGCGAGCGCGGGCGGGTGATCCCCGTGTATCCAGGAACACGGATGATGCGGGTATCTCGCCGTAGGGAAACGACTCGCGCCCTCGGCCGAGCGGCCAAGCGGCTCGCGTGAACACGAGCGTGGTCACGCCGGTGTATCCGAGATGTTCCTTGCGGACAGGTGGATTCCCTGGTGTGCTGAACACATGCGTCGGGAACATCTCCTTACAGTGTACACGCTCCCCACCCGCGCTGCGCTCGCGCTCGCGCTCTCGCTCGTCGCGGGCGCCTGCGGCGACGACAGCACCACGAGCGAGTCGGGCGAGTCGGACTCCAATTCCAACACCGCGTCCGAGAGCGCCGGCACCTCGGACTCGAGCGCCGGCACCATGGGCGAGACCATGACCTCCGCCGGTCCAGGCGGCGAGACCCAGGGCTCGTCCACGGGCGGTGACGGCGACGGCGACGGCGACGGAGACGGAGACGGAGACGGAGACGGCGACGGAGACGGCGACGGAGACGGCGACGGCGACGGTGATGGCGACGGCGACGGAGACGGCGACGGAGACGGCGATGGAGACGGCGACGGCGACGGCGACGCGGATGTCTGCCCGCCCGACGCGCAGGAGACGACCTTCGCGTACATCTGGATCGCGAACTCGAGCGAGGGCACGGTCTCGAAGATCCGCACCGCGGACGGCTTCACCGAGGCCAAGTACCGCACGGGGCCGAACGCCGGCGCCCAGCCCTCGCGCACCTCGGTCAACCAGTTCGGCGACGTCGCGGTCTCCAACCGCGATCCCTCGAGCGTGACGAAGATCAGCGCGGTGCTCTCGCGCTGCGTCGACGTCAACAACAACGGCGTGATCGACACGTCCCAGGGGCTGGGTGACGTGCGCCCGTGGGGCGAGGACGAGTGCGTGCTCTGGCACCACGACATCCCCAACAACGCCGCGTTCCAGGGCGGCGCGCGCGCGACCGCCTGGGAGGGCACGACGCAGGATCCTGACACCTGCGAGACCCCGGTCCCGCGGCTCTGGGTCGGCTACCGCGACAACGGCCAGGTCGTCCACATCCTGCGGCTCGACGGCAACACCGGCCAGGTGCTCGACGACGTCCCGATCAACAACTGGAACGCGAGCAGCTGGGCGCCCTACGGCGGCGCCGTCAACGGGGCCGGCGACTTCATCACCACCGGCTACGACAACGAGCGCGGCATCCGGGTCGACTCGACCACGCTCGAGATCCAGGACCTCGGCCTCTCGCCCGGTAACTACAAGTACGGCATGGGCGTCGACCAGAACGGCAACGCGTGGGTCGGCAGCTTCAGCGGCGCCCACAACCTGTACTTCTACGACTTCCAGGCCAATCAGTGGGAGGGCCTCGGGCCCGGCGGCGGCGCGATCCTCGGCGTCGCGGTCGACAAGGAGGGTCGCGTGTGGGGCGCGGGCACGGGCCCGTGCCGCCTCGTCGAGGCCGACGTCGAGACCAAGGTGTTCACCAACACGAACATCGCGCTGCCGGGCTGCGGCTCGCCGTGGGGCGTCAGCGTCGACAACGAGGGCTACGTGTGGGTCGTCGACAAGGCCAACAAGGCCTACAAGGTCGATCCTGACACCTACGCCGTCGAGCTGATCGTGACCGAGCTGATCGGCCCGTACACCTACTCGGACATGACCGGGCAGGGCCTGCAGCTCGTGATCATCGAGTAGCCGCGCGCGGTGGCGTGGCCGCCCCGCGCGGGCGGCCGCGCGATGGTGAGTGTCCTATGGGGCAGGTTGTTCACCGCGCGCCGCGTCCGCGGATTGCCGGCGGGCGCCCGCGCTCGGTACACTCGTGGGCCTCGTGAAGCCTCGTCTCTCGCTGGCGCTCTCGTCGACGCTCGCGCTCGCCTGCGGCGACGCGGGCGGGATGGCCAGCGACAGCGAGGGCGCGGCGACGACGGACGCGGCGAGCTCGAGCGACGCGAGCACCACGGGCGTCGACGCGAGCACGACCGCCGGCCCGATGACGACCGAGACGAGCGCGTCGGAGACGACCGCGTCGGAGACGACCGAGTCGGAGACGACCGGGGCGACCACCGGCGAGCCCGGGTGCCTCGAGCCGCCGCCGCAGTGCCAGGCGCCGACCTGCGACGCCGGCGCGTGGAGCTGCCCCTGCGTCGAGCCGCTGTCCGTAGAGGCGGGCTTCACCGAGCTCGAGCCGGTCAGCTACTGGCTCGGGGAGGGCGACGACGCCATGCTGCTCGAGTCGGACGGCGCGCGCCTGTTCCACGCGTTCTTCCCGGCCGACGACGACGCCTGCGGGCGCCCGCTGATCGTGTTCTTCAACGGGGGCCCCGGGGCCTCGAGCGTCATGCTGATGACGAACAACACGGCGCCGCGCACGGTCGCGGAGACCAGCGGGTCGCTGGCGACGGTGGTCGACAACCCCGACTCGTGGACCGCGCTCGGCAACCTGCTGTACATCGACGCGCGCCAGACCGGCTTCTCGTACAGCCAGCTCGAGGACCCCTCGTCGAACCTCGCGCGCGCCGAGGCGTTCTCGCTGCGCAACTTCAACCCGATGCTCGACGGCGCCGACGTCGTGCGCGTGATCCTGCGCTTCCTCGCCGCGCACCCGCAGCTGCGGCACAACCCCGTGGTGCTCGTCGGCGAGAGCTACGGGGGCACGCGCGCGACGGTGGTGCTCAACCTGCTGCTGCTGCCGCGCTGGTACGGCGAGGGCGCGCCGCCGGGCGCGAGCCGGCGCCTGCGCGACGCGGCGCTGGGCGAGGAGATCGAGGACCACCTGCTCGCGGTCTTCCCCGACGAGGACCCCGGCGAGCCGGGCCTGGCCGCCCGGCAATTCGGGCGCCAAGCGCTGCTGCAGCCGCTGGTCGCCGGCTCCGCTCAGTTCGCGCGCGCGGGCGAGCTGCTCGATCTGCCGGGCAGCCCGATCTTCGCGCTGGCCGACGCGCTCAACCTGACCTTTGTGCCCTGCTCGGAGCAGGGCCCGGCGTGCAACCCCGCGAGCAACGCCGCGGCCTTCGTCCAGAACGAGGCCGGCCGCAGCCGCTACGACCTCACGGCGCCCTACGGGTGGCTCACCCAGATCTTCGCGCGCACGCGCCACGCCGCGCTCGTCCACGACTCGCTCGCGGCCCTGCTCGCGCCGGTCGAGCCCGCGTCGATCGCCTGGCTGCCCGCGAGCGAGCGCGGCGGCGCGTACCGGGTCGACCCCGGCGACTACCACCCGCTCGACAGCGAGATCGGCGACCTGCCGGAGGTGCTCGGCGCGCTCGCGGGCGACTGGGACCGCTACTTCATCCCGTTCAACCCGGGCGTCCCCGACGGCTTCGCGGGCTTCGCCGCCAGCTCGCTCGGCGTGCAGTTCGACAACCCGTACTACGGGCGCCTGTTCCTCGAGAACGCGGCCCACGCCGAGACGCTGATCACGAGCAGCCCGCGCGACATCGCCATCTACTCGCCGGCGATCCCGGGCGCGCTCGCGCTGCAGGACGATCTCATCTCCAGCGCGCTGATCGACGCGGAGTCCCCGGCGGACGCGGAGCGCCCTGGCGAGCTGGTGCTCGAGTACCAGGCCGGCGTGATCGCGGGCGTCGACGCCCCGCCCGAGCGCGTGATCCGGTTCCCGACCTACGACGCCTCGCACGCCGTGACGCTCGAGCGCTCGCTCGAGCTCCGCGAGGATGTCGCGGCGTGGCTGGCCGACGCGCCGTGAGCCGTCCGTGGCCGGCGCGCTCGAGCGCGGGCGTGCGCGCTAGGAGAGCCCGCCGTCGTCGCGCACCGGCGCCGCCCAGCCGCCGCACAGCGCCTCGGCCGTGTCCTCGCAGGTCAGCAGGCAGGTCTGGCGGTTGTTCGCCGACAGCGACGGGTCGGTCTCGCAGCCCGTGACGCACGCGTCGCGCCACGCGATCGTCATGTCCGCCTGAAACGCCTGCTCGAGGTCGAGCGCGTCGATCTCCGTGCTCGCGACGAGCTCGCAGGTCAGCGCGCAGGTGTGGCGATCGGTGCGGCGACGCGGCGTCTCCGCGCACGAGCGCATGCACGCGTTGAGCTCGACGACGATCTCGGCGGCCGCGGGCGCGCGGGTCGAGTTGGCGGCCGCCGTCGGCGACCGGGGGGAGACCCCGGCGGACGAGGTCGTGGGGGTCGCGGGCACGAGCGAGAGCGGGGTGGAGAGGAGCAGGGCGAGACCGGTGTGGAGGAGGGCGTGTAGCATGATGAGTCCGCGTTTCACCCTTGCTTGTGCAAACGAGGTGCCAGCGAGACGCTCGTACGCGCGATCGCGGAATTTCGCGGCCAGGCGCCGCGAGGCCCGGGAATTCGCGGACCGTCGGCGACGCATTTTTCGGGGACAGAGCGAAGCGCGCGTGTACGTGCACACGTGCGCGCGCGTGCGGCTGGATGTGCACACGCGCGCGAGGTACTCAGGCGCGGTGACACGCGCGCTCCATGTCTACGCAGGCTCGGTCGCTCGAGCTCGCATCGCCGAGCGCGGCTGGGACCCCGCGCTGTTCTCCCTGCTGCTCGGCGCTGCGGGCGGGCCCAAGTGGCTCGTGCTCAGCCAGCTCGATCGCGTGCTCAGCTCGAGCTTGCTCGCGCCGGCGCGCAGGCGCGCGCCGCTGCACGCCTTCGGCACGTCGATCGGCAGCTGGCGGCACGCGTGCCTCGCCCAGGCGGATCCGCGCGCGGCGATCGGGCGCATGGAGCTGGGCTACATCGAGCAGCGCTATGACGCGCGCCCGCCCCCCGAGCGCGTCACGGCGGTGACCTCCGCGCTCCTGGACACGGTGCTCGGAGAGACAGGACCCGAAGAACTCGTCGCGGGCGCGCGCCTGCGCGTGCACATCGGCACGGTCCGCGGGCTCCGGATCGTCGCGGGCGCGGGTCGCCGTCAGCAGGCGGCGGGCATGCTGCTCGCGGCGCTCGCGAACGCGGTCGACCGCGGCTTGCTGCAGCGCTGGTATCAGCGCGTCGTGTTCACGAGCGGCGGGCTCGCGGACGTCGGCCTGCGCTTCACGGACTTCCAGTCGACGACCGCGCCGCTCCGGCCCGACAACGTCGCCCCCGCGCTGCTCGCCAGCGCCTCGATCCCGCTGACGCTCGAGGGCGTCCGCGATCCCCCCGGGGCGCCGCCCGGGCGCTACTGGGACGGCGGCATCGTCGACTATCACCACGACCTGCGCGGCTACGCGGGCGACGGCCTCGTGCTCTACCCGCACTTCTACGGCCACCTGATCCCGGGCTGGTTCGACAAGCCGTTCCGGGCCCGACGCCCGCGCGGCGCGCTGCTCGAGCGCGTCGTCATGCTGGCGCCGAGCCCCGCGTTCGTGCGCAGCTTGCCCGGGGGCAAGATCCCCGATCGCCACGACTTCACCCGGCTCCGCACCGACGCGCGGATCGAGCGGTGGTGGACGGTGGTCCAGCGCGCGAGCGCGCTGGCCGAGGAGTTCACGGACCTGCTCGCGCGCGCCGATCCGCTCGACGGCGTGCGGTCGTTCGCGGCCTGACGGACCCGTCGCCGACGTCTATCGCTCGGACAGCGCGGCGCTCACGACCTGCGACAGCCGCCGGACCGAGAACGGCTTCTCGAGCCACGCCACCACGCCCTGCGCCAGGAGCTCGGGGCCTCGGCCCTCCAGCGGGTAGCCGCTCATCAGGATCATCCGCATCGCGGGGTCCTCCGCACGCAGGGCGCGGAACAGGCTCTCGCCGTCCATGTTCGGCATCACCATGTCCGACAGCGTCAGCGCGATGTCGGCCCGGCGCGCGCGGTACGTCTCGAGCGCCTCGAGCCCGTTCGCGGCCGTGATGACCTGGTAGCTCAGGTGCTCGAGCATCGTCTTGATGGTGTCGAGGACGCTCTCCTCATCCTCCACCACGAGCACGACCTGCCGCTGCCCCGTGGCGACCGGCGGCCGCGCCTCGTGCTGGGGTGATCGGCGCGCGCGCGCGAGCGCGGCGAGGTAGACCGTGAAGGTGGTGCCCCGGTCGAGCTCGCTGCGCACCGCGACGTGACCCTGGCTCTGCTCGACGATCCCCGCGACCTGCGCGAGCCCCAGCCCCGTGCCGCGCCCCGCCTCCTTGGTCGTGAAGTACGGTTCGAAGATCCGCGGCAGCAGCGTGGGCGGGACGCCGCGGCCGCGGTCCGCGATCGACAGCGCGAGCCAGGAGCCGCGGATCGGCTCGCTACAGACCGCGCAGCGCTCGTCGCCGGCGAGCTCGCGTCGCGTCAGCTCGAGCGCGATCTCGCCGCCGTCGGGCGTCGCGTCGCGGGCGTTCTCGACGAGGTTGGTGATGACCTGCCGAAGCTGCGCGGCGTCGGCCTCGACGAGCTCGTCGCCTGCGGCGCTCAGCGTGAGCACGTCGCGGCGCGCCGGCGCGGCGCGCCGGAGCGCCGCGACGTGCTCGCGCACCAGCGCGGCGAGCTCGATCGGCTCAGGGTGGCGGATGGACTTGCGGGTGTAGTCCAGCAGCTGGCGAATCCAGTGGGCGGCGCGCTGGCTCGACGCGCTGATCTTGTGCAGCGTCGGCTGCATCGTCGCCGGGGTCTCCGACGAGCGCTGCAGCAGATCAACCTGGCCCAAGATCCCGGTCAGGACGTTGTTGAAGTCATGCGCGAGCCCGGCGGCGAGCTGCCCCACGGCGGCGAGCCGCTCGTGGTGCAGCTCCCGTGCCTGGGCCTCGCGGAGCGCCTCCAGCGTCTCACGCAGGCGCAGGTTGCTCCGCCGCAGCGCGTCCTCGCTCAGCTTGCGCGCGGTGATGTCGGCGTGCATCCCGACGTTCGCGACGTGCGCCCCGTCGTCGTCGTACATCGGCGCGACGCAAGACAGCGTCCACAGCAGGGCGCCGTCGCGCCGCCGCCAGCGGAATTCGCCCTCGACGCGCTCGCCGTCGCGGAGCTCGCCGCGCAGCCGCGGGATCCTCGACGTCTCGACCGCCGCCGCGAAGTCGCGGGTGGAGCGACCGATCATCTCGTCGCGCGAGTACCCGAGCATGTCCGCCATCTGGCGGTTCACGAACAGGTATGTGCCGTCAGGCGCGGCGACCACGACGCCCGCGGCGGCGGACTCCACGAGCGCGCGGAACATGTCCGCGCGCGCGCGCGCGTCCTCGCCGGGCGCGGGCGAGTCGCTCGTCGTCATGAGCTCGGCGAGCGGGTGATCCTCCGCTTGCGCGCGGCGCTCCGGCCCCACGTCGCGCGCGCGCGGCCAGGTCTTCCAACCTGGCTCATTGACCATGGCGGTGGCCTCCGCGCGCCGCCCGTCGCGCGCGCGCGCGCGCGTCGTCGAGCGGCAGGAGCCGCGTGGAGTGAACACCCATGAGCATCACCGTCGCACAGCCCCGTGCCTCGCGGTCACGCGAGACGCTCAGCGGATTCGTCGATCGCGGACCGAGGCGCGTCAAGACCGTCGGCCACGGAGATCATAAAGAGCGCCCTCGTGGCGAACAATGGCTCGGATTGACCATTCACGCGACGGGCGCGGCCGGTCACGCGCGTCGCGGGAGGACTCGAGGCGCGTCGTGCCCACGAATGCGAGTAGATCTACGGGATATGTCTAATGGGACATGAACGAGCCATCACGCTACGTCACCGTTCGCGGTGATCCACGCGGCGCGCGGGCGCGGCTCGTCGTCGCCGGGCGCGTCGCGGCGCACGCTCGCGCGACGCCTCCGCGCGCTCGAGGGCGCTACGCCTCGGCGAGCAGCGCCTCGCTGATCGACCACAGGCGCTCGGCCGACTCGTCGCTGCACGCGTGGGCGTTGACGCCCCGGTAGCGGGCGGTCGGGCTCTCGGGGTCGGTCGGCGCCGCGATGTCGCAGTCCTCGCAGTAGACCCCGGGCTTGCCCGCGAGCGCGGGCGAGGTCGCCGCCCACAGCGTCGTCGAGCAGCCCTGTTCGGGCGACTTGAAGCCGGCCTTGGCCAGCTCGCTGGGCTCGCCGTCCTCGCCGAGCCAGCCCAGCGCGATCATCTCCTCCTTGGGCAGGTGGCGCTGCAGCGGCGTGAAGATGCCGCCCGGGTGCACCGCGAAGGCAGACCCGCCGGCGCCCTTGAGCCGCCGCGAGAGCCCGTTGGCGAACAGCGCGTTCGCGGTCTTGGCTTGGCCGTAGGCGGTCCACTTGTTGTACGCGTCGCGTTCGAACTGGATGTCGTCCCAGCGGATGTCGGTGATCTTGTGCCCGGTCGACGACAGCGCGACGACGCGCGCGCCGGGTGTCCTCTCGAGCAGCGGCAGCAGCGCCGTCGTCAGCGCGAAGTGGCCCATGTGGTTGACGCCGAACTGCGACTCCCAGCCGGGGCCGACCCGCGCCTCGGGGCAGGCCATGATGCCGGCGTTGTTGATCAGCATGTCGAGCCGCTGGAGCGAGTCGAGCATGGACGCGGCGAAGCGGCGCACCGAGCCGAGCGCCGCGAGGTCCAGCGGCAAGAGGCGCACGCCCTCGATCCCCTCGAGGCTCTTCTCGGCCTTCGCGGGCGAGCGCACAGGGACGATCACGGCGACGCCCTTGGCCGCGAGCGCGCGGGTGGTCTCGAGGCCGATGCCGCTGTACCCGCCCGTGACGATGGCGGTCTTGCCGGCGAGCTCGTGCTCCGCGAGCACCTCGGCGCCGGTGCTCCGCGCGTGGAAGCCGGAGTTGGTGGGGATCTGATCGGTCACGGCCATGGCGTTGCTCCTGGAACTGGGCTCCGCGCGGGGACGACTTGCACCAGCCGGACGCGGAGGGTCGGCGCATCATCCCCGAGCGCGCGGCGTGTGTCCATCGCCGCCGGCTGACGTCTCGCGTCGTTGACGTCGGCATCCGCGACGGCGGCGCGCGCGTCGTCATCGCGCGAGCTCGCGACGACACGCGAAGGTGACTCGGTGGACACCTCGCCGACGCTGCGGCATCGTGTCAGGCAGCAGCAACAAGGACCGCGAATGCGAAGCGCACCGAGCTCAGCCCCGATCCTCCTCTCCCTCGCGCTGGGGCTATTCGGCCCCGCGCTCGTCGCCTGCTCGGGCGGCGGGGACGACAGCGCGTCGACGTCCGACACCGCCGCGGAGACCGACGCGACCGGCGGCACCACCGAGGCGAGCGCGACCGCGGTCACCACCGGCGACGACGGCACCGAGGGCACGACGGCCGGCTCGGGCGCGTCGACGACGACGAGCGCGTCGACCACGACCGGCGACCCGGGGACGACGAGCGCCGCGACGGACCCGACGGACGCGACGACGACCACGACAGGGCTCAGCGACCCGCTGATGACCTTCTTCGTCTCGAGCGACACTCACCCGACGGGCAACCTCGGCGGGCTCGCGGGCGCGGACAAGCGCTGCCAGACGCTCGCCGACGCCGTCGGCGCGGGCGACCGGACCTGGCGGGCGTACCTCAGCGCGGAGAAGGGCGACGGGGACCAGCCCGTGCACGCGCGCGATCGCATCGGTCAGGGGCCCTGGCACAACGCGGCGCTGGAGCTGGTGGCCGCCAACCTCGACGAGCTGCACGCGCTCGACGGCGACCACGCGCTCTTCCTCGACGAGAACGGCGGCATGGTGAACGGGCAGTGGGCGGACTCGCCGACGCCCAACGAGCACGACATCCTCACGGGCAGCGATCGCGACGGCATGCTGCTGCCGGGCTTGACCTGCGCCGACTGGACCTCCGAGGACGCGGCGCTGCTGGCCCAGGTCGGGCACTCCGACGGGCTCGGGCCGATGATGAGCGACGCCGAGCAGTACCGCCCGTGGAACTCGGTTCACGAGAGCGGCGGCTGCAACGACACGGCGCCGAAGGGCGGCGCCGGGAAGATCTACTGCTTCGCGGTCGACTAGCCGCGGGTCGCCGTCAGCCCGCGCACGCGCAGCCCGGAGGTTGATGGCACGCCTTGCTCGCGGCGATGCAGCTGTCTCCGCACGGCTTCCCCTTGCGACAGGTTCGACAGCAGCCCGCCTCGGGCGCGGGCGCGGCGGCCTCGCGGGGCGGGGCGCTCGCGGCCTGCGGCAGCGGCGGGACGCCGCCCCGCTCGCACAGCTCGCGTCCGCGCTGGAGCGCGCTGAGCTCCTCCGGGGACGAGCTCAGCCTCCACGCGCGCTTGATCGCGATCCAGTCCTCCAGGTACTCACAGCGCGCGCGTGACTCGATCGGCGGCAACCAGCGGTCCGGGCCCTTGTCGCCCTTGCTGCGGTTCGCGGACGCGGCGACGACCAGCAGGTGGTGGGGCGTCCGCAGATCGTTGGCGTACGCGGCGCGCCGCTCGTCGCTCCAGTCCGCGCCGCCCGAACGCGCCGCGTTCGAGAGCGGCACTACGTGGTCGATGTCCAGCGCGCGCGGGCTCGTGAACTCCTCGCCGGTGTAGGGGCACACCCACAGCCCGCGCGCGACCGTGCAGCGATCGCCGGGCGCGAAGGTCACCGGGATCCGCGACTGCGCGATCAGGAGCTCCTGCCGCGTGTCCTGGCAGTCTCGATCGTCGTCGCGCCAGCCGGACCACGAGTCGCGCTGGTAGCGGGCGAGCGAGGACGTCCCGGCGCTCGCCAGCGACGCCAGCTGGATCGGCGCGGGAGCGGGCGCGGGCGCCTCGACCGCGGCGCGCGCTTCGACGGCGGCGCGCGGAGGAGCCTCGGGGACGGCCGTCTCCGTCATCGCGGACCCCGGATCCTGCGCCGCGATCGACGGCGTCGGCGACGCGGGCGGCGTGGACTGGGGTCCGTCGCACGCGAGCCCGCCGACGAGCAGCGCCGCGAGCGAGAGCCAGGCGCGCCGACGCGGCCGGAGTACAAGATGTCCGTTGGGACTCGTTCGTGCACGCGCGCGCTCCCGCGGCGCGTCGACTCGCGGGCGCGGCGACGCGTCGCGGCGAACGGGACGGGCGCGGGCGAGGATTGGCGTGGGCGCGCGAGCTGTCCGGTGAGCGGTGCGGGGAGCTGGAGCCGCCACGATGCCGGACAGTATCGAGCGGCTTTGGCCAGGACACCAGACGCGCGGCGAGAGTTTTTCGCTCGCACACGCGCCCGTCATGGTGTCGAGGAGCGCCGTGGCTGGCGAGGACCACGCTGGAGGTCAGGTCGGCGCCGATGGGCGCCGAGGCGTCGTGACGCTCGGCCGAGGCCGTGACGCGGCGGCGTCGCGACGCCGCGAACTCGTGGGGCCGCGCGGTGGTGAAGACCGTGAGAGCCACGCCGGCGCCGCGCCGCGCGGTCGGGCCCGGGCGCTCATCGGCGGGTGACGTGAGCCCCCGGGCTCGGACGCGCCGCGCGACGCCGCCGCGATCGCGGCGCGCGGGCGCGCGCGGACGCGACGCGCTTGTCGGGGGTCGATCGCGGGCGTAGCGTCAGCCCCATGAAGACAGAGCGCGTGGAGTTGGAGCTGGACGGCGCGGTCGTCGTGGGCACGCTGTACCTGCCCGAGGGGGACGGGCCGTTCCCGGGCCTCGTGTTCGAGGGTCCGCTGACCAGCGTGAAGGAGCAGGTCACGGGCCGCTACGCCGAGGCGCTCGCGCGCCGCGGCTTCGTCGGGCTCTCGCTCGACCACCGACACTTCGGCGAGAGCGGCGGCGAGCCGCGGCAGTACGAGCACCCCGGGCGCAAGGTCGAGGATCTGCGCGCCGGGCTCGAGCTGCTCGCGGGTCACGAGGCCGTCGACGCCGAGGCGCTCGGCGCCGTCGGCGTGTGCGCGGGCGCGGGCTACCTCGCGCGCGCGGTCGCGGACGACGAGCGCGTCAAGGCCTGGGGGGCGGTCGCGGGCTTCTTTCACGACAGCGCCAAGCAGCGCGAGTGGATGGGCGACCGCTACGACGCCGCGATCGCGCGCGCGGTCGCGGCGCGCGAGTACTTCGAGAGCACGGGGGACGCGGAGCACATCCCGGCCGTCGGGCTCGAGGGCGAGGTCGCGATGCCGCTGAAGGAGGCCTACGAGTACTACGGGACCGAGCGCGGCGCGGTCGACAACTACGACAACTCCTTCGCGGTCATGTCGCGGGAGCACACGCTCCCCTGGGACGCGACGGAGGCGGCCCCGGAGATCACCGCGCCGACGCTGATGATCCACTCGGAGCGGGCGCTCGCGCCCGCGCTCGCGCGCGCGTTCTTCGGCGCGCTCGCTGGACCCAAGCGCGAGCTCTGGGTGGAGTCCGAGGGGCAGATCGACTTCTACGACCAGCCCGCGCGGATCGAGCCCGCCGCGGACGCGCTCGCCGAGCATTTCCGCGAGCACCTCCGCGCCGGCGGACCCGCGTCGTCGGCGAGCTGACGCGCGCTCCGGTGTTGCGCGAGCGCACGGCGTCGCAATCAATGCGGCCAAATTGTGGCGCTGCACGACGCGCGCGCGCGGATCTTCGCTGTAACTTAAAGACATGTCCTCTACGCCGGCCCACGGGATCGACGTACGAGCGCTGCTCGCGACCGGCCCCGCAGACGCTCGCGTCGGCGAGCTCGCGCTCGTCGCCGACGCGCCGAGGGTGACGCGCGCGGGGGGGCGAGGGACTGTGGACTCGTTGACTGCGCTCGGCCTCGGCTGGGTCCTGTGCGACCGCGCGCACGCGGTCGTGGCCGCGAACTCCGTGAGCGACGCGCTGCTGGGCTGCCCGGCCGACGCGATCGACGGGCTCGACGCGTGGCGGATGATCGCGCTCGAGAGCGAGGAGCTCGCGCGCGCGCTCGAGTCGGCGGCGACCGGCGAGCCGCAGGTCGTCGCGCTCGAGCTGACGCAGGAGTCCGGCGAGACGCTGCACCTGCGGCTCGCGCTGACGCCGACGTGCGTCGCCGGGCGCCACGTGCACACCGAGATCGTGATCTCCGACGAGACCCGGCTGCACGCGGCGCTGCGCGATCTCGCGGAGGCCGAGGAGCTCATCGCGCTGCTCCCCCCGCACGTGTTCTGGAAGTCGGCCGACATCCATGAGCAGCGCCAGGTCCAGAGCGAGCTGGAGCGCCGCGTCGACGAGCGCACGCTCGAGCTGCAGCGCGAGATCGTCGAGCGCCAGCGGGCCGAGCAGCGCGCGCTCGAGGCGAGCGCGGCCAAGAGCCTGTTCCTGGCCAACATGAGCCACGAGCTGCGCACGCCGCTGAACGTGATCCTCGGGTACACCGAGCTGATGCGCGAGCTGCTCGACGAGGGCGACACCGCGAGCGTGCGCGACGACCTCGCGAAGGTCCACACCACCGCCGAGTTCCTGCGCGAGCTGATCTGCGAGCTGCTCGACATCTCGAAGATCGAGGCCGGGCGCATGGAGCTGGAGGAGCGCGAGCTCGACGTCGGCGAGCTGCTCGACGCGCTCGAGATCACGAGCGAGCCGCTCGCGCGCAAGCACGGCAACGGCTTCGTGATCGAGCGCGCCGACGCGCCGGCGCGGATCGTCGGCGACGAGACCAAGCTCCGGCAGGTGCTGGGCAACCTCGTGAGCAACGCGTGCAAGTTCACGGAGGGCGGCGAGGTCCGCCTCTCGGTCACGCGCGCGCTCGGGCCGGGCGGCGCGTGGGTCGTGTTCGAGGTCCGCGACGAGGGGATCGGCATCGCCGCGGACCGGCTCGAGACGCTGTTCGAACCGTTCGTGCAGGCGGACTCGTCGATCACGCGGCGCTTCGGCGGCACGGGCCTCGGGCTCTCGATCAGCAAGCGCTTCTGCGTGATGATGGGCGGCGCGCTCGAGGTCGAGAGCGAGCTCGGCGTCGGCTCGACCTTCCGCGTCCGGCTGCCCGTGGGCGGCGCGGGCGCGTCGTCCTAGGCGACGGCGCGAGCTCAACCGCGCGGGCGCCGAGCCGCCTGGGCGCGCTCCAGCGCCGCGCGCTTCTCCGGCGAGCACTCGCGCACGCGCGACATCAGGTAGCTGCACGAGAAGCCGAACTGCTCGAGGAAGCGGGTGACGTCGTCGGGCCCGAACGCGTCCTCGGTCATCACGCGCGTGGCCATGCGGTTGCGCGCCTGCTTGTCGCGCGCGGCCGCCTCCCAGTGCACGTCGGGGTGCTGGTTGGAGGCGGCGAGCGCGAGGCGGCTGAAGTACCCGCTCGGCACCAGCGCGAGCCCGATGTCGCGCGGGAGCGGGTTCGCGCTAATGCGGATGATCGCGGTCCAGAGGCGATCCTCGAGCGTGTAGCTCGTCTTGAGCGCGCGCACGCGTTCGAACACGCGGCGCAGGAGCTCGTCATCGAAGGTGACGGAGTAGCGCGCGCCCTGCTCGGCGAGGCGCCAGGCGACGCGGTCGTGGTGCTCGTCGAAGTCGCCGAGCGTCCCGTCGCCCGCGTAGCTCTCGCGGCGCCAGCTGGCCTCGGGCTGGGTGAGGATCGCGTCGAACAGGCGCAGCGCGGCGCGCTCGCACTTCGCGGGCGAGATCGTGGGGGCGGCGTGAACGCGGCGGACGCGGGCCATGGCGCGGGGGTCAGGTGATGGCGCGCCGCGGGGTCCGTCGCCAGACCCCGAGCAGGGCGAGCAGGAGCAGCCACGCGCCGGGCGGCGCCGCGTCGCCCACGGCGCAGCGGCCGCGCGCGCGGGCTCCGACGTCGGCGCGGGCTCGCCGGCGGGCGCGACCTGGGGCCCGCCAGCGACCTTAGGCGCAGCCGCGCCGAGGCTGACGGCGAAGTCCTCGGCCCAGCGCGCGGGCGCGAGCTCGACGTCGCCGCCGTCGGGCGGCGCGGGCGCGTTGACTCGCTCGCTCAGCAGCACCGACATGTGCAGCGCGCGGGCGTCACCGAAGCGCTTTTGAAGCATGTCTTTCAAGACATCAGGTGCGTCGGCCGGCGCGAAGCGATCGACCGCGGCCGCGAGCGGCCCGTCGGCGAAGCGCGCGGTCTCGAGGTACCGGCCGCCGCTGACGACTTCGAAGCCGCGCGCGCGGACGCCGTCGAACGCGCGCTCGGCGGGCGGCGCCGCGGTCACGAGGTACACGCGCGCCGCGAACTCGCCCATGTGCGTCGAGAGCTTGAGCGGGTACGCGGCGTCCGCCGACGGGAACTGCACGCGCAGCGGCGGCAGCCCGCCCTCGGCCTCGAGCGCGGCGCCCGACGCCGGCGTGACGCGGATCGCCAGGAACGTCCAGCCGCGCTCGATGTAGTACGCGAGCGTCGCGGCCGGCAGCTCCTGGAAGCCGTGCTCACGCATCCAGGCGTTGAGCGCCGCGTCCGCGCCGGTCTCGCCGGCGACCTGGATCGGCTGGATCTCGAACGGGCCGACCCTGGCGGGCGGCAGCAGCGTCAGCACGGCCTGCGGCGGCGCGGACTTCTCCATCGCGCGCGCGCGCGCCCTCGGGCGCTCGCGCCGGAGCTGCACCCACTCGTCGAGCGCGTCGAACAGCGCGGGGTCGACCGTCCCGTAGTCGGTGGGCGCGGCGGGCACGGGGACGATCCACGCGAGCGAGGGCGCGGCGTCGCCGGCGTACTCGACCTTGAGCACGAGCTCCTCGACGCCGTCGTGGTGCAGGATCAGCGCCTGCTGCCCCTTCTGGCCGATCTTCATGCTCGCGGGGCCCTGCGCGTGCAGGCAGGCGCGGGCCGGGGAGGACGGCGCCAGCGTGACGGCGAGGGCGGCCGCGGCGGTCGCGGCGAGGAGGCGCCGCGGGCCGCGGCGTCGTGGGGTGGTCGGGGCCGCAGGGGTCACTGGTCGCGCATCATACCACCCGCGCGCGTCTGGCCGCGCGCGATCATCTGTCGAAAGGGGCAGGTCGCTAGCAGAGCAGCTGCTCGAGCAGCTCGAATTGCGCGCGCTCGCTCGGGTGGATCACGCCGTCGGCTTCGAACACGTGGCGCGCCGCGTCGAGCACGAGGTCGCGATGGTGCCGCGGCACGCGGGTCGGGTCGACCTCCTCGGGCGGCGGCGGGCGCTCGAGCCAGCGCAGGATCCCGTCGCGATCCTCGTGCAGCTCGAGCGCGTTGATCAGCTTGCCGACGAACTCGCGCTCCGCGTCCTGGATCTCGAGATCCGCCCAGGCGAAGGCGCACACGAACTTCATGAGGCGAAGCGCGTCTTCGCGCGCGAGCGGTGCAGGCATGACCCAGGATATCACCGGGCGCGGAATTTTGGGGCGCGCGCGGGCGCGTCGCTCGCTAGATTCGATCGCGGCCGCGTCCGGTGACGTCGGCGCGGACGTCGTCTCGACGGTCACGCGGACGCGGCGGCACACGATGACGACGGCGCGAGACCAGCTCGAGATCCTCCGCCGCGACGACGCCAGCTCCTTGTACACGCGCTGGCGCGAGGCGGCGACGTACTTCCGCGACCGCGCGCGCGCGGGCGAGGACATCGCGTGCGCCGAGCAGGCGCTGATCGACTGCTTCCGCGACTCGTGTCAGGTCCCCGTGATGGAGCCCTGCGCCGAGGCGCTCGCGCGCCAGCGGCTCATGACCGCGGACCTCTCGGGGCTGGAGCGCCTGGTGAGGCGCGCGTCGTTTCAGCCCTACATGCTGCGCGCGCTGGCGACGATCGCCGCGCTCGGGACGAGCGTCGCGCTCGCGATCCCGTGCCTGCTCGAGCACCTCGCGCGTCACGAGCACGTGGTGCTCGACGCGCTCGCGGGGCACTGCGTCGCGCGCCCCGACGGCGGGCGGACGCTCGCGGAGCTGGGATCCGAGATGGCGCGAAGGCCAGACGCGCGCGCGCGCGTCGGCGGCCTCGCGATCCGGCTGCTGAGGCTCGACGCCGCGGTCGCGCCGCTGCTGCCCGTGCTCGCGGCGCAGCTGGAGGTCAGGCGCCCGCGCGGGCTGGCCGTGGGGGCGGCGCGCTCGCTCGGGCACCTCGCCGAGCGCGCGGGTGAGCCTGCAGGCGATCACGCCGCGCCTGCTCGCCACGCTCGGCCGCGGGAACGCGGAGGCGCGACGCGCCGTCGCGCGCGCGCTGGCGATCGACGGGCTCGCGCGGGGGGACGACGCGCTCGTCGACCGCGTCGTCGAGCACCGCTGCGCCGTCGAGCGGCGCGGCGGCGTGGCGGCGCTCGACCTGGCGCTCAACGCCCGGGGTCACGCCAGCGATCGCCACATGACGCGGCTCGCCCGGCGGCTCGTCGATCGCAGCCCCGCGGTACGGATCCTGGCGCGGGCGGCCCTGCGCGCGGCGGCGCGGGCCGGACGACGCAGCGTGCCGCCGTCGCCCGCGCTCGCGGAGCTGGTCGCGCGCATGCGTCGACGCGCGCTGCAGGGCTTCTTGCGGGAGACGCTGCAGGAGCTCGCGGAGCGCGACCCGCAGGCCGCGGCGGTGATCGAGGCCCACGCGCGCGCGCACCCGTGGCGGGCGCGCGAGCCCTACGCGTCGCTGCGGCGCGCGTGTGAGGATGTCCTTGGGGGCAGCGAGGCGAGACCCTGCGCGATCTGTCGCTACCTGCCGCGCTCGCAGCTCTACAGCGCGGCGCGCTCGCTGCCCGCTGAATTCTCGCGCTTGCGGCCCGTCGAGGCCGACGCGCATCGCCTCGGGGCGTCGGCGGAGGCGCCCGAGGGGACGCTGCTGCGCTGCCCGGAGTGCGGCGCGTATTACCGTCACCAGCACGTCGAGGAGTCCATCGACATCAACTGGATCGAGGTCGAGATCACCGTCGAGCGCCTGCTCCCACGCCGCGCGCTCGAGCTCCTGCGCGGCGCGGCGCGCGACGCCTATCGCGCCGGGCTCGAGGCGCTGGTGGCCGCGAACCGTCGGCGGCTGAGGCACCCGCGCCGCGAGGTCCGCGTCGACGCGACGTGGTTCATCACGCGGCACGAGCTCGCGCGAGGCGAGCTCGCGTCGGCGCTGACGCTGCTCGCGGACGAGGAGGAGGCGGTGCGGCTCGAGACGCTCGAGGCGCTGCTCGCCTGCGGCGCGCGGGCCCCTGAGCCCGCGCTGACGACGGCGCTGCGGCGCGCGCTCGGGGACGAGTCGGCGAAGGTCCGCGAGCGCGCGTCTCGCCTGCTTGTTAAGACATGTGAAGTCGAGTCGCTGGCGTCGCTGCTCGAGCACGCGCGCGCGGAGGTGCGCGGCCGCGCGGCCGCGCGGCTGCGCGACGAGCTCGCGGCCGGGCGCGTCGAGCCGGCCGTCGCGCTCGCGCTCGCGCGCCCGCTGCTGCACGCGCCCGAATCGCGTGAGTACGAGGCGGGGCTCGGTGTCCTGAAGGCCGTGGCGACCCGCCCGGGGTGGACCGAGCCAGCCGTCGCGGCGCTGGTCGAGCTCGCCGAGGACCCCGCGCGCCCGGACGAGCGGCGGATCCAGGCGCTCTACCGGCTCTCGTGGCTGGTCGGCGACGGCGTTGAGCTGACGCCGGTCGTCCCGGCGCTCGCGGCCCTGCTCGAGCAGCCGGCGCTGCGCTGGGCCGTCCACGACACGCTGCGGGGCGCGCAGAACCACGGGGCCGACATCGGCGCGGCCGCGCCCGCGCTGACGCGCCTCCTCGACCAGCCGGCGGTCTCGTTTCGCGGCGCGATCGCGGGGACGCTGCGGCGCTGGGAGGACGAGGGCGGCTGCCTCGACGCCGCGACGCCCACGATCGCGCGCGGGCTCGCGGACCCCGACGACGACGAGCTGCGCTACACGTGCGTCGACCTGATCCGGCGGCGGCTCGATCGTGGTGAGTATGTCCGTGAGGCCATCCCTCCCCTCGAGCGCTGCGTCGACGACGACGCGCGCTACTTTCGCGAGACGGGCGCCGAGCTGCTCGCGCGCGTGCTGTGCGGGCTGGGCGAGCACGCGGCGCTGTGTGAGCTGCTCGCGCGCGCGGGCCCGATCGTCCGCGGGGGCGCGCTCGCCGGGGTGGCGCGCGAGCTCGGCCGCGGAGACGGGTCGATCGCCGAGTCCGTGTCCGACGCGCTGCTCGACGCGCTGCTCGAGCACATGGATCATGAGCGCCGGTACGTCCGGGAGCAGGCCGAGACGTCCCTGCGGCGGCTCGCCGCCCGCGGGCCCGAGGCGCGCGCGCGGCTGCAGGCGCGGGCGCGGGCGCGGGGCGCATGGACGCAGCTAGCGACGCTGCTGGGAGCGACCCCATGAGCGACGCGATCGAGCTGCGACTCACGCGGCGCGAGCGGTCGCCGGCTCGTGGCGACGCGCGTAGGCCGTGTCGTCGCCGCGCGCGTTGTCGATCTTCGGTGATGATCAGCGGGCAGGCGCGGGGCGAACGCGGCGTTGGTTCGCGCGCGCGCGGTGGTGCGCTCACCTGCGGGCTGTGGATCGCGGCGCTCGTGCTCGTCGCGCTCGCGCGCCCACGCGACGCGAGCGCGGCGGACGGAGCGCGAGGGCGCGTCACGCTGCACGCTCGACCGGAGTTCACGCCCCCGCCGCACGAGTCGCTGGAGGCGCGGGCCGAGCGGACCCGGGCGCGCGTGGAACTCGAGGAGCTCCGCGCGATCGCCCTCGAGCCCTATCCACAGTTCGCGCGCGGCGAGGGCTTCGACCGCGAGCGGGTGGAACATCAGCGCGCGCTCCTGCGCGGCTTGATCGACGAGACGCCGGCGTCAGACCCGGAGCACGTCGAGCTCCGCTGGCGGCTCGCCGACACCTACCTGGACGAGCGCGAGTATCTGGAGCGCTGGCTCGGCGGAGCGCAGCGGGCGGAGTTCACCGCCGAGGATCGCGGCGATCCGGACGCGCTGCAGCGCGTCCGCGCGGAGATCGCGAGCAAGCGACGCGAGCGCGCGCGCGCGTCCGAGACGGCGGCCGCGCTCCTGCGCGCGTTGACGCGGATGAAGGGCTTTGACCGCTACCCCCGCAGCGGCGAGGTGTACCTCTACCTCGCGCAGGAGCTCGCGCTGCTCGGGCGGGACGCCGAGAGCGAAGCCGCGTACGTGTGGCTGCTGCGCAACGCGAGCGGCGTGTACGTCCCCTCCTGCTACCTGGGGCTCGCCGAGCTCGCGTACCGCCGCGGCGACTGCGAGCGCGCGCGGTCGCTGTACAAGCGGGTGAGCGAGTACACGGCCAGCCCGCTGCGTCCGCGCGCGCTGATCGAGCTCGGCTACGCTGACCTTCAGGGCAGGTGTGGTGCGGCTCGGCCGGCGCGCAGCCGCGCGGCGTTCATCGCCGCGCTCGAGGACGCGCGCCCGCAGGGCGGACCCGACACCAAGCCGCTCGCGCTCGCGCGCCTGCGCGCGCAGCGGGGGCTGATCGAGGGCTTCGCGCTCGACGGCGCGCCCGCCGACGCGCCGAAGTTCCTCGAGCCCTTCGTCGACGACCACGGGGAGGGCCTTGAGCCCATGCTCGAGCGACTCGCCGGGCGCTACCTCGTGCTCGGCGAGCACGCGGCGGCGCGCGTCGTCTACCACGAGCTCCTCGCGCGCGCCCCGTCGTCGCGCGCGCGCTGTCGATGGGCCGAGCGCTCCTTCGCGGCGGCGCTCGCCGAGGATCGTCGCGCCGCGCAGCGGCAGGAGGCCGCGCGGCTCGTCGCGCTGTGGGCCCGCACGCGGGGCGCCGCGCCCGACAGCGATCGCGCGCAGGAGTGCCGCGAGATGATCCGCGACGCGCTCACGCAGCTGGCGACGGCCTGGCACGCGCGCGCGCTTCGAACCGGCGCGCGCGAGGACTTCGCGACGGCGAACGAGCTGTATACGCTTCGCCTCGCGCTCTACCCCCGGAGCCCCGCGCGCCCCGAACTTCAGCGCGCGCACGCGGAGCTGCTGTGGGCCGACGCCTGGGCGCTCGCGCGATCCCGAACGCGAGCGCGTCGCGCGAGCGCGGCGGCGCAGTTTCGAGCGGCGCACTGGGTGCTCGTCGCGCTCACGCGCGAGCTCGACGACGCGCGCGCGCAGGAGGTCACGCGGGATCGGCTGCTCGCGCTCGAGAACGCCGACCTTCTCGCCGACGCCGCGACGCGCCAGGGCTGCCCGCGGCGCGCGCTCCGCTGCGATCCCGACATCCGCGGGGTCGCGCCCCTCGACGTCGCGCGCGTCTTCCCGCGACGCGAGCCCACAGCCGAGGAGCGCGCGCGCCTCGACACCTACGCGCGCTACCTCGCGGGCGCTGAGGATGACGAGCACCGCGCCCGCTACGCGCCGCGGATCGAGTACCGGCGGGCCGCGCTGGAGATGGCGCGCAACGACCTCGAGCGCGCGCGGCCGCTGCTCATGGAGCTGATCGTCAAGCGCGACGGCACGCGCGAGGCGGTCTGGGGCGCGGAGCTGCTGCTCGACGCGCTCATGATCACCTGGCGCTCCGACCAGAACACACCCGAGCGGCAGCTCGCCGCCCACGACGCGCTCACGCGCTGGATTCGGCGTCTGCCGAGCATGGAGCTGTACGCGCGTCCCGAGGCGGCGGCGCTGCGCGCCTCGCTGGCGAGCGCGCGCGCACGGCTAGCGACGGCGCGCGCGCTCCCGCGTGGGTAATTCACGGCGTGCGCGCGCGCAGCCCGGTCGCGCGCGTCCCTTGGCGCTATCGTGATCGGCGAGCGAAGTGCCCTCTCGAAACTTCTCCACTCGCGCGGCGCGGGGCGTCGTCACGCTCGCGCTGCTCGCCGCCGCGTGCACGATTCGCCCGGGCGCGCGCGGGGAGGCGCGACGCGGGGACGCGAGCCCGGGATGGCGGACCGGCGACGCGGCCGTCGACGCGTCGCCGCGGCTCACCGCGATCTCCAGCGAGCTTGCGTACCGCGAGCTCGCGCGCGCGCGGCGAGACGGCGCGCTCGTCGAGACGACGCTGCGCGTCGAGCTCACCAACACGAACTCCGCGCGCAGCGTCGTCGGCGAGCTCTTGCTCGAGCTGCCCGCCGGCGCGCAGGTCTCGTCGCTCGCGCTGGGGACCGACGCGGGCTCGCGCGACGCGCTGGTGGTCCCGCGCGCGCTCGCGGAGCGGGTGTTCGAGACCATCGTCGGCGAGCGACGTGACCCCGCGCTCCTGCGGCGCGAGAGCCTGGCCGGCGAGCGCGGCGCGCCGCGCTTCTCGCTGCGCGTGTTCCCACTGTTCATCGGCGAGCCGCGCTCGCTCGAGCTCGCGTTCATCCACCTCGACGAGCGCGCGTCGCTCGACGTCGCGGCGCACCAGGGGTCGCGCGCGGTGATTCGCGCCGTGGCCCGGCCCAGCGACGTCGAGACGATCCCGAGCCCGCTGATCGTGCTCGTCGACAGCTCGGCGTCCATGGGCCCCACGTGGACGCGCACGATCGACGCGCTCGAGGCGGCGCTGCTGCGCCTGCGCGCGCGTCGACGCGCGCCCCTCGAGCTCGAGCTCGCGGCCTTCGATCACGCGCGCGTGACCCTGTACCGCGGCCCGCTCTCGGAGCTGTCCGAAGCGCCGCTTGAGAGCCTCCGTCGCCACGGCCCGCTCGGCTCCAGCGAGCTGCGCGCGGCCTTGGCCGGGCTGCGTGGACGCGCGGCGGGGCGGCTGGTGGTCGTGAGCGACGACGGCCGCGTGAGCGACGACGACGCGGGGGCTGCGGAGCGCGAGGCGCCGGCGCGGGCGCTCGAGTCGGCGCTCGCGGGGGTCGGCGCGCCGCGTGTCGACATCTGGCGGGCCGAGCACGACGAAGGCGAGCGCGACGGCGTGTCGGGGGCGCTACGGGCCGCCGCGCTCGCGGGCTCGCCCGAGCGCGGCGCGCTCGTCCCTCTCACCTGGCCCACGGAGCGGCTCGTCGACAGCGCGGGCGGGTCGGTGGACGCGCGCGTCGAGCTCGACGTCTCGGGCAGCCGTTTGACATGGCCCAATCGACAGGACGAACTTCACGCCGGCGAGCTCGTCACCGTGTTCGCCGAGTTCGCGGACGAGCGGACGGCCGCGGGCCCGCATCGGCTCGTCGTCACGCCGGTGCCCCCGGACAGCACGCCCGGCGCGACGAGCTCGGCGGAACCCGACGCGTCGGCGCGGCGCGTGCTTCGGGTGCGCTCCCACCCGAGCCAGGGCCCGCTGTTCTCGCGCTACTGGAGCGCGGGGGTCCTGGACGCCGAGCTCGCGGCGGCGCGCGAGCGCGGCGAGCTCGACGTCCTCACGCGGCTGCGCGCGCGCTCCGTGCAGGCCGGCGCGCTCAACGAGCTGACCGCGATGCTCGTGCTCGAGACCGAAGAGGACGAGCGGCGCTTCGAACTCGAGGGCTACCGCTCGCGCTCGCCGCTGGCGCCGGTCGTCGAGCCCGAGGCCCTCGCGGAGACGCGAGCGCTCGAGCATCGGGCCCGCGAGCTGATGGAGCGCGAGCGCTGGGCCGAGCAGCTGGAGCGCGCGGTGCTCCTGGACCTCGAGCGTCAGGCGCAGGACCCGTCGCGCTCGCTCGCCGAGCGCCGCGCCGCGCTGCTCTCGGCGATCGCGAGCGAGACCCACGCCGAGGAGAGCGCGCGGCTGCGTGAGCTCGTCCTCGCCATGACCGACGAGCGCGTCGACCCGAGCGCGCGCGCCTGTCACACGGGGCGCCTGAGCGCGATCGCGCGCGCGCGCGCGCGTCGTCCTCCGCTCGCCGAGGGCAGCGCGCCGCCGGAGCCGCTCGATCCAAGCGGGCGCTGGCCCACGTCACCGGACGAGGCGGCGGAGCTGAGCGCGGCCTGGAGCGCGCGAGGGCGCCCTGATCAAGCGGTTCGATCGGTCATGTCAATGCTCGAGTTCGAAGACGCGCCGCTGGAGCTCGCGGCCGCGCTCGAGCTGCTCCCGGGGCGCGAGGCCGAGGCGCGCGGCCGTCTGCGCGACCGGCAGCGCGCGCTCGAGCTCGAGCTCGCGGCGCTCCCGGAGGTCGCCAGGCCGCTGAGCGGGGCCTGGCGACGCGCGCTGCTCGAGGGCGTCATGCCGCCCGCGCGGGGGATCGCGCTGCACGCCGAGCGACTCGAGCTCGCCGGCCTGCTCGCGCGCGGGTGGCTGCGGCAGGGTCAACGCGAGCGCGCGCTCGCCGAGCTCGACCGCGTCCTCGTCGAGCCCGTCCGCGCAGGGCACCCGCTGCTCACCGACGAAGATCGCCTCGACGCGCGCGCGCTCGAGGAGCTCGCCGACGCGCTCCGCCGCGCGGGGCGCTCGGAGCCCGGCTCGTTCCCGGAGGTGCTGATCATCGCGCACGTGCCCGCGACGCGGCCCGTCGAGCTCATGGGCGTCGACCGCTCGCGCTTCGTCACGAGCACGAGCGCGCGCGTCCACGGCTCCACGGGCCTGCTCGCGCTCCGGCGACCGCTGCCGGTGGCGCTGCTGATCGCGCCGCGGCGCGCGTCGACGTGGGCGCGTGTCGACATCATCGAGCTCGCGCCCGCGCTGCGCGTGACCTCTCACGTGGTGCGCGCGCGGAGCTCCGCGCCGACGCTGCTGCCGCTGCCGCGCTCGATCCGCGCGAGATCGGGCTGCCCGGGCGACGGGTGAGACCTGCGCGTGGGGACCTGTCTCGAGCGATCCTGGCGGCCATGCCCCGCGCGACGGAACCTCGGCCGCGCGTCGCTGTCATGGTCCTCGTGACGCGCCCTCGACCGCTCGCGCCCCACCACGCGCGCTCCCTGCCTCGCGCCGTCTCGCACGCCGTCTCGCACGCCTTGTCGCACGCCTTGTCGCACGCCTTGTCACACGCCTTCTCGAACGCCTTCTCGAACGTTCTCTCACGCCGCCTTCCACGTAGCCTCTCACCCGGCCCCTCACGCCACCTCTCACGCCCGCTCGCGCTCCCCGTCGTCCTGGCCGCGCTCGCGCTCGCCTGCGCGAGCGCCGGGCTCCCGGGGACGCTCGACGGCGAGGAGGCGTTCGCGTCGGGCGGGATGGATCCTCCCACGATCCCCGACGCCGCGCTGGCGACCGCGACCGCGTCCGAGGCGCCCCCGAGGGCTCCGGCCTGCGCCGCGACCCCGGGTCCGCCGCCCGAGCCGCGCGCGGCCCCGCCGGCGCCTGACGCGAGCGCGGCGTGCCGCGACGTCCCGCGCGGCGTGACGCGGCGCTGACGCGACGTGTTCGCGAGGAGTGGCACAAGGAGGCCGACGATTCAAAGCTCGTGATCACCCACGGCTGCGACCGCCTGGCCGAGACCATCGACGAGCTCATCGTCGAGCGCAGCAGCGGCCACGGGCACTCGCTCTACCTCGAGCGGATCGAGCGGCAGGACGACGGCAGCTACGCGTTCGTCCGCCTCGACTACGGGCCCTACGGCGCGCCGATGCCCCGCGAGCTCGAGGCGCGGAGCGAGTGGGACTGGGCCGCGGCCGACGGCGCCAAGGTCCACGTAGCGACGATCCCGGGCGCGCGCGTCGAGGCGACCCTGCGGCGCTTCCGCGCGGCGCTGCAGGTGCAGGTCGAAGAGCGCGTCCCGCCGCCGCCGCCCGGCACCCTGCGCGGCGGTGGGTACTCGTGGTCGAGCCGCGACTTCCACATCGCCTATCACATGGTCGATAGCGCAGGTCGTGGAGGTCAGGGGTTCTGGGTCGGCTACGAGGGCAGCGGCGAGCAGGCGCGGTGGCTCCCACTCGACCTGGCCCGCGAGGCGTGGGTCGAGCTCGTCGCGTCCGAGGAGCTCGACGCGCAGCTGCAGGAGCGCGCGCCGACGGCCGCCGACCGCGACCTGTTCGCCGAGCGCTTCGCGACCGCGCGCGGACGCGGCGACGAGTACGGCTACTGGTACCTGCGCGAGCGCCTGCTCGGCATGGCGCGCACGCTCGGCGACACTCGCCTGATGACCGACCTCTTCGCGATCGCGCGCGCCGAGGGCGAGCCGCACGCGGTCTCGCGCGAGCGCTCGCGGGCGACGGCGGTCGACGTGCTCGTCGGCCTCACCGGCTACGACCCGCGCTTCGACGCCCAGGGCGCGCCGCGACCCGGCGCGGCGGCGGCCGCCGACATGCTCGCGCGCTGCGACCCTGCGGGGCCCTGAGCCCGCGCGCGCGGGGCCGTGAGCGTCGACGCGCCGCGAGCTGCTCGTGGCTTCACAAGCTGTCCTCAAGCACATCTCCAACCAGGCGCGCCGCGGCGCGTTGCGCTACGATCACGGCATGCACGAGCACGCGTTCGCGGCGCGGATGCGGGTGATCGACCGCGACTTCAAGGGCGGGGAGCACGAGGCCGCGTGCGCCGCGGCGCGCTTCCTCGTCGCCGAGATCGGCGGGGCGCCCGTCATCGACGGGCTGCAGATGGGCTGGGCCGTCTTCTACCTGCTCCGCAGCCTGCACGCGCGCGCCGAGTGGTACGCCTTCATCAAGGTGATGGGCGAGCACGAGCCGTTCCTCGCCGCGATCGGGGACAAGAACCACGCCTACGCCTGCTCGCTGATGGTCGAGGCGCTGTACCGCGTCGGCGCGCCCGCGGCGATCCCCAGGTGGGGCGCAGAGTGCTGTCAGCGGCGCGTACGCGACGGCGACATGGAGTCGCTGGGCATGGCCATAGCGACCGCGCGCAACCTGCTGGGGGACCTCGGGCGCGTCGACCTCGAGGTCGCGTTCCTCGAGCGGCTGATCGAGGTCGGGCGCGCGGGCGAGCTCGGCCAGCTCTCGCTCGCCGCCCAGCGCTGGGCGCTCGAGGTCGCCGAGCGCGCCGAGGACGTCGCGCTGCTCACGGACGTCCGGCGTCGCGTCGTCGAGCGCCTCCCGCTGCTGCGCGCGCTCGCGCGGGATCCCGACGCCGACGCGCTCGCGCTGCTCCGGGAGCTCGCGCGCGAGGAGTGGTTCCGCGCGCTGCTCGAGCCCGACGCGCGGCGGCGGCTCGAGCTCGGCGCGCGGCTGCTCGAGCCAGCCCACCGCGGCGACGCGGACGCCGTCCTCGCGCTGCTCGACGAGGCGCGCGATCCGAACCTCGCCGACGTCATGGGTCGCACCGCGCTCAGCGTCGCCGCGTTCGCCGGCCAGGAGGCGCTCGTGCAGACGCTGCTCGCGCGCGAGGGCGTCGACGTGAACCAAGCCAACCTCCAGCATCGCGCACCGCTGGCGCAGGCCGCCGATCAGGGGCACGCCGCGATCGTCACGCGCCTGCTCGCCGCCGGCGCGGACCCGGACGCCCGCGACCTCAACGAGCAGACCGCGTTGATGCTCGCCGCGTGGCAGGATCACGTCGCGACCGTCCGGGCGCTGCTCGCCGCCGGCGCGGCCGTCGAGCTGCGCGATCGCGCCGGGAACTCGGCGCTCTCGCTGGCCGCGACGCAAGATGTCCCCGAGGTCATCACGGCGCTGCTCGACGGCGGCGCGGCGCTCGACGCCGCGAGCCCGCGCGGGCACACGGCGCTGATGACCGCCGCGATGGAGGGCATGAGCCGCACCCTCGAGGTCCTGCTCGCCCGGGGCGCCGACCCCTCGCGCCGCGACGAGCACGGGATGACGGCGCGCGCCTGGGCCGAGCAGGAGGGGCACGCAGAGCTCGTCGCGCGGCTCGAGCGCGCCGAGCGGGGCGCCTGAGCGCGTATACTCGACGCCATGCGCACCCCGCCCCCCCGCCGCGTCGACACGCTCGGGCAGGCGCTTCGCCTGTTCCTGCGCTTCCCCTCGCCCCCGGCGATGCTCTTCGCCGCGCTCGTGCCCGGCGTCGCCCGGCTCGCGCTCGGCGACTTTACGCGCGCGGAGCTGTGGGTCCCGGTCATCATCCTCACCTACTGGCCGCTGCAGGAGTGGGTCGCCCATCGCTACCTCCAGCACATGAAGCCGCGGACCGTCCTCGGGCGGCGCTTCGACCCCGGCTTCGCGCAGACGCACCGCCTGCATCACCGCGAGCCCTGGCGCCTCGAGCCGACCTTCGTGCCGCTGCGGGCCATCGCGATCGCCTACGTCATCAACGTCGTGTTCTGGACGCTCGTGACGCCCACCCTGCGTATGGCGCTGACCGGCGTCTCGCTGTTCTCCTGCATGGCGATCGTCTACGAGTGGCTGCACTTCCTGACCCACACCAGCTACCGCCCGCGCTCGCGCTACCTCGCCCGCGTGTTCCGCAACCACCGCTTGCACCACTTCAAGCACGAGGGCTACTGGTTCGGCTTCACCGTCCCCGCCGTCGACGCGCTGCTCGGCACCAGCCCGAACCCCCGCGACGTCGAGCGCTCCCCCTCGGTCCGCGATCTCGGCGTGCCCGACGACCCGGTCGTCGAGGCGATGATGGAGATCCCGCCCGAGCGCTGAGCCTCGCGAGGTCGGACGGCCTCACGGCTCGCGGGCCGTGAACTCGAACCGGCACGTCGGCGCCCCGCCGGCGATCGTCGTCTCGCGCCGCAGCGTGACCGGGCGGTGCCCGCCGCCGAAGAACGCGTTGTCGGCCTCGCAGAACAGCGGCGTGAGGTGGGCGGCGTCGACCGCCGCGAGCAGCTCCACGAACCGGCAGCGCCGGACTTCGAACACGAACGCGCGCGCGCCCTCGATCCGCGTCTCGCCCTCGGCGTTGAAGAACCGACTCGAGAGCCGCTCGGCGAGCTCGCGCAGCCGGTCGACCGGGACATCGGGGATCATCGCGTCGAGGAACGGCACCGCGCCGGCGAGCACCGCCGCTCGGGTGACGCGCTCGGCCGCCGCTGCGTCGCCCAGCGCCCGCACGGCGCGGTCGAGCAGCACCAGGTCCCCGCACTGCCGTCGGGAGAGGCGGTCGCGCTCGTCCCTCGGCGGCCCGAGCCCCGCGAACGGGCGTCCGCGCAGACGATCGGCGGCCACACGCAGGAGCGCTCGGGTCGCGCCGAGCACCCCGAGCTCGCGTCGCAGGCCGGCGAGCACCGCCCGCGCCGCGGCGCGCTCGCCTCGACGCAGCGCGCGACCCACCGACCCGCCGCCCGCCGGCTCCTCCGCGCCTGCGCTCGCGTCCACGAGCCAGGTCTCGCATCGCGCCCGCGCGAGCGCAAGCGCTGACTTGTCGGCGACGCCAGGCCCCGCTACCACCGAAGTCATGCGTCCTCGTCACGGCGGGCTCACACCACTCCTGACGCTCCTGGTGGCGTGCTCCGGCGATCCTGGCCCCGGCGAGACCGCCGGGAGCGAGACCGCCGGGAGCGAGACCGCCGGGAGCGAGGCGACGGCTGGCCCCGCGAGCGAGTCCGGCCCGGCGAGCGAGTCCGGCGGGACGGGCTCCACGACGGGCGCGGCCACGACGAGCGCGGCCACGACGGGCGCGGTCACGACGGACGCGGCCACGACGAGCGAGCCCTCAACGGGCGCGGCCGCGACGACCACGGGCGAGCCGCCCGTCGATCCCGGTCCGCAACACCACGGCGCCTACCTCTGGCGCGGCCTCGAGCACGAGTGGCTGCGCACGGTCGTCGGCTTCCGCGTGCCCCACCGGATCAGCAAGCTGCACAGCTTTATCGACGACGAGCAGCACGACGCCGACGAGGACGGCGCCGGCTGGTCCTCGAGCGCGAGCTTTCACTTCGGACAGGACACCGGCGTCGACGGCAACTTCATGGCGCCGCGCGGGCACTTCGCGGCCGTCTACGCGCCCGGCCTCCACGCGCTCCAAGTCGACGTCCCGCTCGCGTGGACCGACGACCTCGCGGGCGACCCGTACCCCCAGGCGCTCTCGACCCGCCACGAGATGATCGAGCTCTCGCTCGATCAGCCCGCGCTCGCCCACGGCGCGCTCGCGCGGCACGAGCTCGCGCTGCGCGGGCTGCAGCTCGACATGTGGTGCGACCCCGCCAAGCAGCCGCAGGACGAGCCGTGCAACTCCGACGGCATGTGGCCGTTTCGCTTCGCCGTCTCCCTGGGCGCGTGCGCGCGCGAGGGGATGACGCTGCGCTGTCCGCTCGACGTCGAGCTCCATCGCGCATGGACGCCCAACAAGGGCGGCCTGCCGGGGATCGAGGAGAAGCCGCTCAACGACAAGCTCGACTTCGAGCTCACCGTGCGCGTCACCGTCCTGGCCGGCGACGAAGATGTCCTCGAGGTCACCCGCGGACCGCTCGTGACGAGCGCCGGCCTGCTGCACGACGACGAGCCCATGACCGGCGTCGCCGAGCTGCTCGGCGCCGGCGGGGACGCGTTCCCGCAGGCCACGACCGCGCTGACCGGCTTCGGCTTCACGCTCGCCAAGGCGCCGGGCCAGGACGCCGACAAGTTCAACCACCTCGGCCGCTACCTCGGCGCGCTGCGCTTCCGCGTCGACGACCTGGCCTACGCGCCCGACACCGGCGTCATGAGCTACCGGCACACGACCCAGGTGTGGGCGCCCGACACCGTCGTCGACGCGAGCGTCACGACCGAGCTCGCCGCCGCGCTGATCCAGCTCTCGGGCGCCACGCTGTCGACCCAGCGCGACGCGGACGGCCAGCTGTGCGCCAACAGCAAGGACGCGCCGTTCTTCAGCGAGTGGAAGCACTGCGGCGAGCCTGACAAGGGACCCGAACAGGTCGAGGACGCGGTGACGATCGCCGCGCCCTAGCCGATCGTGGCGAGTGACGGGCCGCTCGGCCGCGCGCGTCGCGTGACGCGGCTCAGGCCCGCGCGCAGCGCAGCAGCGTGTGCCCGTGCCCGAGCTCGTCGCGGCGGTACACGACCTTGAGGCCCGCGCGCTGGATGCAGCCCAGGAAGTCCGGATCGCTGTAGACGCGGCTGTTGCCGTTGGCCATGCAGGTGAAGTACGGCGACATGCCGTGCAGGCAGTAGGTCGCGACGTCGTTCTCCTGCTTGTCCCAGAAGGTCTCGAGGATCCACAGCTGCGTGTCGCGCCCCATGGCCGCGCGCGCGCGCTCGAGGATCGAGACGATCTCCGGCTCCGAGAAGCAGACCAGGAACTGGCTCATCCAGATGATGTCGTGCCCGCGCGGGAACTGCTGCGCCGGGTCGAGCACGTCGATCGCGTAGCCGTCGACGCGGTCGCCGAAGCCGGCCTCCGCCGCGTTGCGCTGCGCGAGCGCGAGCTGGCCCGGGTGATCCGCGATCGTGATGCGCACGTCGGGGTCGAAGCGCGCGCACGAGAGCGCGAACTTGCCGGTGTTGCCGCCGACGTCGAGCAGCCTGCTCGGCGCGTCGCTGAACAGGATCGGCAGCACCTCCGGGAACGCGCCGTCCGAGTAGAAGTGATCGAAGGACAGCCAGCTCTTGAGCACGTCCGCGGGCAGCTGCGAGAGCCCGTCGTAGATCGTCTCGAACTCGCCGAACACCCGCAGGCCCGCCGGCTTGCCGGTGACGACCGCCTCCTGGAAGTGCTGCATGCCGCCGAAGCACACGTCGCGGACGAAGTCCATGTTCGCGCGCGTCATCGGGTCGCGCAGGATGAAGTAGCCGACCTTCGTGATCGTGTAGCCGCGCTCGCGCTGCTCGACGAGGCCGAAGCTGATCGACGCCTCGGTCATCATCTTGACCGCGTGCTCGCTGAGCCCCGTCTCCGCCACGATCTCGTCGACCGGGCGGCCGGTGCGGCCGCCCTTGCGGATCGCCGCGAGGACCCCGCGGTCGCGCATCGCCAGGGTCACGGCGAAGGCCACGGGCGCCCACGCCAGCTTCTGCGCCTCGAGGATCGCGGTCGAGAGCTTGAGCGGGCTGCGGGTCGGGGGGAGGGCGCTGCCGTTGGCGGGTGTATCAGCCATGGAGGGCGCAGGGAGGCGCTGTGAGACGAGAAGGGCGACGAGAGACGAGAGACGAGAGACGAGACGAGAGACGAGAGACGAGACGAGAACGAGCGCGCTCCGTGCACGCTCGTATCACACAATCGCCGCCGAGGGGAACGGCGCGGCGCTGCCGCAGGGCCGCGCTCGTCGGGCGCCCGTGATCCCGATCGCCGGCGTCGCCCGAATTGGCATGATCCGCGGCGATGGGCCGGCCTCGCGGCGTCACGGGGGGCCGCGTTTGCCGGGCCTGGGTCGCGCAGCCCGGGTTTGGCATGATGCCGGCCATGCTGCTCGCCCGTATGCTGATGATCGCCGCGCTCACCGCGGGCGTCGGCGCCGACGCTCGCGCTCCGGCGCCGGCTCCGAGCGCAGGCCCGGCCCCCGTCGCGCGCGTGTTCCCGTACCCGATGCACGTCTCGCGGCTGCAAAACGGCCTCACGCTCGTCGTCGTGCCGATGGAGTCCGGCGGCCTCGTCGCCTACCGCACCGCCGTGCGCACCGGGGCGCGCGACGAGTACGAGCGCGGCCACACCGGCTTCGCGCACTTCTTCGAACACATGATGTTCCGCGGGACCGAGCGCTTCCCCGCCGAGGTCTACAACCGCCTCATCACCGAGATGGGCGCCGACGCCAACGCCTACACCTCCTCGGATCTCACGGTCTACCAGCTCGACATCGCCGCCGAGGACCTCGACCGCGTCATGGAGCTCGAGGCCGATCGCTTCATGAACCTGCAGTACTCCGAGGCCGCCTTCAAGACCGAGGCCGGCGCCGTCTACGGGGAGTACCGCAAGAACAAGGCCAGCCCCGGCTACGTGCTCTACGAGCAGCTCGCGCGCACCGCCTTCACGCGCCACACCTACGGGCACATGACCATCGGCCTCGAGGCGGACATCAAGGCCATGCCGTCGATGTTCAAGTACAGCAAGTCGTTCTTCTCGCGCTACTACCGGCCCGAGAACTGCATCATCGTGATCGCGGGCGACGTCGATCCCGTCGCCGCCAAGGCCGGCGTCGAGCGTCACTACAGCGCCTGGAAGCCCGGCTACGTCGCGCCGAAGATCAAGCCCGAACCGCCGCAGAAGCGCGAGCGTCGGGCTCGCGTGACCTACCCCGGCAAGACGCTCCCGCGCGTCGTCGTCGCCTACAAGGCCGGCGCCGCTGACCCCGACGACCGCGACTGGGTCGCCCAGCTCGTGCTCGCCGAGCTCGCATTCGGCGAGACCAGCGAAATCGAGCGCGCGCTCCGGCTCGAGCAGCAGCTCGTGCAGCACATCGGCGCCTCGCCCTCCTACAACCGCGACCCCGGGCTCTGGAGCGTCTCGGCCACGATCAAGCGCCCGGCGGACATCGAGCGCGTGCTCGCCGAGATCGACAAGACCGTCGCGCGCTTCCGCGAGCAGCCGCCGCCTCGGGAGGCGCTCGACGCCGTGGTCGCGAACATGAAGTACGGCTTCCTGATGAGCCTCGACACGCCGAGCGCGGTCGCCGGGCAGCTCGCGCGGATGGCCGCGGTCACCGGCAAGCCCGACGCCTATGACCGCATGTACGCGCAGCTCGGGCGCGTGACGCCGGAGGACGTGCAGCGCGTCGCGCAGGCGATCTTCGTCGACGCGCGGCGCAGCGTGCTGACCTTGGAAGGAGCGGGGCGATGACGCGAACGTGGAATTCACGGGGGCTCTCGGTCGTCGCGGGCGTCACGCTCGCGCTTGCGAGCGCCTGCACCCAGCGGCCGGTCAGCGCGCCGCCGACCGACGCGGCCCCGGCCGCGCCCGAGCTGGATCGCTCGACCGTGCGGCTCTCCGTGCCGAGCGACCCCACGATCAGCTACGCGGCGTGGTTCCGCGTCGGCTCGCAAGATGACCCGAAGGGCAAGGAGGGGCTCACCTGGGTGACCGCGCACCTGCTCGCCGACGGCGGCACGCGCTCGCGCTCGCTCGACGAGATCACCCGCGCGCTCTACCCCATGGCCGCCGGCTACCACGTGACCGTCGATCGCGAGATGGCGACGCTGCGCGGGCGCGCGCACCGGGACACGGCCGCCGCCTTCCAGTCGCTGCTCGTCGAGGCCTACACCGCGCCCGCCTTCACCGAGGCTGACTTCCAGCGCGTCCGCGACGCCGCGCTCGACTACCTCAAGACCACGCTGCGCTACGCCAGCGACGAGGAGCTCGGCAAGGCCGCGCTGCTCAACTTCGTCTACGCCGGCACGCGCTACGCCCACCCGGAGCGCGGCACCGTCGAGGGGCTCTCGTCGATCACGCTCGACGACGTGCGCGCCCACTACCAGCGGCACTTCGCCGGCGATCGCGTCGTCTTCGCGCTCGGCGGCGGCTTCGACGACGCGACCGTCGCCGCGCTCGAGCGCAGCCGCGACGCGCTGCCGCCGGCCGTCAGGCTGCCCGACGCCGCCCGCCGACGCCGCGCCCGATCACCGGGCGTCAGGTGCTCCTGGTCGCAAAGCCAGGCGCGGACGCGTCGATCTCCTTCGGCTACCCGCTCGACGTCCACCGCGGCGAGCGCGAGTACTACGCGCTGTGGCTCGCGAACTCCTGGCTCGGCGAGCACCGCAACTCCTCGAGCCACCTCTACGAGGTCATCCGCGAGCGCCGCGGGCTCAACTACGGCGACTACTCCTACATCGAGGCCTTCCCGCAGGGCGGCTGGCGGCAGATGCCGCCGAGCAACGTCGGCCGCCGCGCGCAGCTCTTCGAAGTCTGGATTCGCACCTTGCCCAACGACAAGGCGGTCTTCGCCTTGCGCGCCGCGCTGCGCGAGCTCGACGCGCTGATCGAGCGCGGCATGACGCCCGAGGAGTTCGAGCTCACGCGCGCGTTCCTCCGCAAGTACGCGCTGCACTTCGCCGACACCACCTCGTCGCGGCTCGGCTACGCGATCGACGACCGCTTCTACGGCCTCGACGCGTCGCACCTCGAGCGCTTCCGCGCGGTGATGGACGAGCTGACCCTCGAGGAGGTCAACGCGGCGATCCGAACGCACCTCCAGAGTCAGAACTTGAAGATCGCGATCGTCACCGGCGACCCCGAGCGCCTGGCGAAGCAGCTCACGAGCGGACAGCCGACGCCGATCACCTACGACGCGCCGAAGCCAGCGTCCGTGATGGCGGAGGACGAGTCGATCGCCCGCTACCCGCTCAGCATCCAGCCCGGCGACATCCGCACCGTGCAGGTCGACGAGATGTTCCAGCGCTGAGCGCCCGGAGGACATCGGCTGAACAGCACGCGTGTGAGCGCGGTGTCGTGATCGTCGGTTATGGACGTTGGAGCGTCGCGCGATGCACGTGACTATCTCGCGCGATAGGCGTCACGCGATCACGCTTCGCACCGATCGGTCGATGCCGGCACGCGGGCGAACTCGACTCCCGGACGACTGTTGCGACCGGATGGTGGCCACCCCGCCGCGCTGAGCGAGAATTTTTCATGTTGTTCAGGAACGCGAGCGGTCTCCGCTCTCGCGACGGCGCGACGCTGGTGGTCGAACGGCACCATGGAGGTCCTAAGTGGGAACCATCGCACCGAAACCTGTCGTCGGCTTCATCGCCGCCCTGCTCACGCTGCTCGTCAACGTACTTCGCGGCAATGCTCGTCGCACCCGTGTCATCGCCTTCGCGCTTGTGTCTCTGACAGTTGCCGGTTGCGACGGATGCCATGCGCCCGGCGCAACCCGTCCCCTGCGACCCGACGGGGACACACGCTTCTACGTCAGCGATCGACTTGGTTCGACGGCGTTGGTGCTCGACCACGACGGAGCCGTCGTCGAGCGCATCGCCGACCAACCGCTTGGTGAGGAGTGGATTCACTGGCGCGTTACCGGTCTGGATAGCGCGACGTATACCTACGGCGGAAAGGAGCGTGATCCCGACAGCGGCGCTGTGGCGATCGGATTGCGCCACTACCTGCCTGCCGTGGGTCGTTGGGCCTCGCCGGATCCGTTGACGCTGGCCGCACCCGGGCCCGAGGAGATCGCTACACGTGAGCGAAACCCGTTTGCGTACTCCGCGAACAATCCCGTCCGCGCCATGGACGACAACGGGCTCTGCGTTGACTGCAAAGTTGAGCACTGGATTCAGTCGAAATGGACGCCCGAACAGCGCGTGGCCTATAACGGGCGCCGTCCGCTCTCCGCTCGTGAAGCCGCGCGAATCTCCCGGGCCCTCGACCAAGCCGATGAGGTGCTCACCCAGCTTGAAATTGCGATGATCAGCGCCGGCCCTGCGGGCATGGCGGTCGCCGGGGTCGAAGGCGCGACCTTGCACATGGCGGTCCGCGGTGCCCGCTTCCTGATGCGCACAAGACGCGTGGCCGCCGGAGCCTCCGCGACGCGTCAGGCGGTCCGGACCCTGCGGATCCCGAAGGCGGTTGGCGCCGACGTCAAGCTCGTCCGGCTCCGGCACTACACACGCAAGAACGCGATCAAATCGATCAAAGACAACAACCTCTTGCGCGTGGGAGACCGGAATGGAGTGTACGCGACGAGCGCGCGCAAGAAGCCCATGTCCGCCCAAGACGCGCGAGCCAAACTGAGGATCGGGAGGGGGAAAGGTGGAGCCTACGTGGAATTTGACGCGAATCCTTCAGAATATACGATCAGCACGGTCGAGAAGACTGGCGCGCGAGAGTATGTGTTCCACGGAAACGTCGACCTGAGCGGGCGGAACCCCACGTTCCATAAGAATGACTAGCGTCGAGTAGAAGTGATGAATCAGTATACGTCAATCCGTGATCAAGTTGAGTATGGTCTCGATACCATCGAGCGCGGACGCGAGACCAAGGTGTCGCTGCGAGCGTTGCTCTACGTTTACAAGTCGCTGCAGGAGTTCGAGAGGTTCTTTCGTGCTTCGACCTTCCCTCGGTCACTTCGCTGCGTTGAGCGGTTCATCCTTCAACCCAACGGAGCTGATGACCTGATTACAGTCGTTTATTATGGGTTGCTCGACAACGCTCTCCCCGAAGACATTAACAAGGCATTTGACGGGACGAGGTTCGAGCATCCGAACCACCCGTTCTTCTTCGCCCCGGAGGAGGGTGATCCCTGGCGACCTCGCCGCCCAGCGATCGACGCTGGGGCCACATGGGATGGTGCGAGCCCCAAAGATCGGGTTGAGTTCGCGCTTGAGTCCGTCCCCGCCGAGCGGACGGTCGAGGTCTCGCTGCGCTCGATCATGTTCGTCTTCATGCTGTTCGAGCAGCTCAACTCGTTCTTCCACCAACCGCTGCACTACCCCGATCTCGAGTCGGTGAGGCGCTTCTTCGCGGGTCCAGACGGCGCCTATCAGCTGACCAGGGAGGCGCTTGAAGAACATATCCGGCCAGCGCTGCCGCGAGACATCCTCGAGTCCCTCGACGCGGGTCGATTTGATCACCCCGAGTCACGTCCGCCGACTGAGGCGCACGAGGTGGAAACCGGGCAGGAATGACGGCAACGGTCAGTCGGGGATCTCGCCGACCTTACAGACGTGGGCGATGTAGTCGACGGCCTCGAGGATGGGGGGCGTGAAGGGCTCGCAGAGGTCGCCGACGACGCCGAAGGGGAACTGGGCGACGATGTCGTGGTAGCCGCCTGTGTAGTCGCCGGGTCCCTCCTGACATCCAGGGGGGTTCCCGGGGTCGGTCTGGGGATCGAGGATGGCGACGGGGACGACGGGGTTCATGTCGCCGGCCTTGGAGGCGGCGAGCTTTGCGGCCCACTTCACGGGGTCGCCGTCGCCGGGGTGTCCGTGGGAGACGAGGATTGGGAGGAGCCAGGCGTCGTCGCGGAGGAAGCCTGCGTTGCAGCCGTCGGGTCCTGTGAGTTCGGGACTGACGGCGGCGAGGGTTGGCTGGAGGGCGCCCCAGACGCCGGAGTTTGTGCCGCTCTTCCACAGGCAGTGGATGATGGCGGCGGCGTCCTCCTCGTCGGCGTCGATCCAGCGTCGGGGTCCCGGGATGCACTTCTCGTCGAGGGCGCGCCACAGGAGGCCGGCGCCGGTGACCCAGTCGCATGGCTCGAGCTTCTCACAGGCGAGTAGTGGCGACTCAGGGCAGAAGCCGCTCTCGAGACAGTCGGTTTCGCATTGTGGCGCGTAGGCGGGCGATGTCCCGGGGACGTGGAGGTAGTGGAGGCTCCAGCCTGGCAGGCGCTGCGCGATGGCGATGGGCAGCTCGTCGGCGAGGTGGTAGGCCATCTCGATCTGTGTATTCGAGGTCTGCTCGACGGTGAAGACGATGTCGAGGGCGCCGCAGTAGGGCGGAAGGTCCCAGTCGTCGGGGCCGACGTCCTGGACGGGTCCGGTGGTACCGGCGGGCGCGCTCGGGTCGGAGGAGAGGCTGACGCCGGTGACGGTCGGCGCGGCGATGTCGCCGGTGCTGGTGTCGTCGACGCCGGTGATGCTCTCGTCGCCGGTGGTCTGCGGCTCGAGTCCGCAGGCGATCACGGTGAACGCGAGGGCTATGGGTGGATGACGCGGAGCCACGAGCTTCCCTGGTCGCCGTTACCGTAGTCGACGTCTTGTTGACCGATCAAGGCCACGTAGCCGTAGGGCAGCGACTCGGCCGCGACGACGCCGGAGGCCGGTGACTTCAGGGCGTATTCGGCTGTCCACTTGTTCGTGTTGCCGGCGTACCGACGACCCTGCGCGAAGCACTCACCACCTGTGCAGCGGGCGCCCGCGACCACGTACTCGCCGTGGCTCGTGGCGGCGATCCCCTGCGCGCGCTCGACCTCGTGGGTCTGCGCCAGGATGTTGATCGGCACGCCCACGCCGTTCTCGACCTGGAGGTGTCGAACGACCATGCGCTGTCCGCCGTCGACATCCCAAAAGCCGGCGGTGCGGAGGCCATCTGGAAGCACCGTGATGTCGGCGAGGTCCTCGCTCTCCTTTGGGAATTCGCGAGACCAGAGGAAGGAACCATCACCGGTCGAGTAAGCCCACGCGGCGCCGTATCGACCCGGAATATCGTCGTACGTCACGTGACCCACCGCGAATATGCGTCCATCCGCCACCGCGATCGCGCGCGCGACATTTTTGTCTCCGCCGGCCGTCTCGGTACGTACCCAGAACGGTACCAGCGTCGGCGTCAGCGCCCACGTGCGCGCGTTGACGGTGCCGACGTCCGCCAACGCCCCCGTGTTCCCCACCACGAACACCCGCCCGTCGCCCACCGCGACATCGCGCCACTCCACGTCGTCCTGGCTGCGCTGGTACATCAGCGCGCCGTTCGCGAGGTACCGCCCGATCCACGACGAGCCGTCGACATCGCGCGCGACCACGATCAGCGTCGAGTCCATGAACGCCGCCGCCACGCCGAAGCGACCCGGAACTGGGTTGATCCAGGTGTCGTCGATCAGCGCGCCCGACGGGCCGCGGCGCTCCGAGAGCAGCGTGACGACCCCGTCCTTGATCCGTCGCCCGATCACGTACAACTCGCCGGTCGGGCTCACCGCGACGTCCTCCCAGTACACGTGCTCGCCCGGGATCGGCTCGTTGGGCTCGTTGATCATCACGGCGCCGCTCGCCGGCAGCTCGACCGTCCAGGGAACAACCTCGCTCGTGGTGGTCTGCCCGGCGCTGTCGACCGCGCGCGCCTGGAAGGTGTACGCGCCCGCGTCGTCCTGGTGATCGATCGAGAGCGCGTGCGCGTAGCGCCCGTACTCGTGGTCGGTGACCGTCGCCACGATCGCGTCATTGATCAGGAACTCGACGCGGTCGACGTGGTGGTCGTCGAGCGCGACCACCGACAGCGTCACGGGGCCCGCCGCGGTGATCGGCGCCGGCGCGTGCGAGCCCTGGACCTCGGGCTGCAGCACCTGCGGGGGCTCGTCGACATCGGCGCCCGATGTCGTCGGGTCGACGTCGGGCGGCTCGCCTGTGCTCGTGCCCCCGCTCGAGAGCGACTCGCTCGTGTCCGCGCCCGAACCCGAGGTCGAGGTGTGAACGCTCGGCGGCGCGTCATCGTCGTCGCCGTCGTCCTCGTCCTCGGGATCATCGGACTCGCTGCCGACGCCCTCGTCGTACTCGTGCGCGTCGTGGAAGGCCTCGCCGCATCCTCCAGACAGCGCGAGCGCGAGCGCGAGCGCGGTCGTGATCAGCGTGGATGTGCGGGGTGGCGGCGAATCAGGTGTTGACATGCTCTTCGTCTCGCGCGCGGTTTCGAGCGTGTCGTGTGTATCACGAGCTCGCCGCGCACAGGACCTATCGGTCACGTCATCGCTTGGTTGCGTCGTCGTTGTTCGTCGCTCGTGGAGTCCTCGCGCGAAGACGCCGGCCAGCGAGTGAGCCAGTGAGCGCGAAGGAGTGACCTGACGCGCGGCCGACGCCGGTGATTTCTGCGCTCGACTTACGCGGCCGGTCGCGCGTCAGCGCGTGGCGGCATCACGTCGCGCAGCCGCTCGGCGAGCTCGATCCCGGGCGCCCAGGTCGCGCGCATGCCTCGCTCGAGCGAGCGCGCGGGCACGGAGCGCAGCAGCGCGTCGCGCAGCCAGCAGCGCAGCGGACCGCGCCAGTGCGCGACCTGTCCGATTCGCCAGGACTGCTTGTGCACCACAGCGACGCGCGCGCGCCGGAGCTCGCGCAGCCGCGTCGCCAGCTCGCTCGGTGACGTCTCGCGCCACGAGAGCGCGAGCGCGGCCGCGTCCTCGATCGCCATGGCCGCGCCCTGACCCATGTTCGGGGTCATCGCGTGGGCGGCGTCGCCGAGCAGCAGCACGCGCCCGCGCCCGTAGGAGAGGTGTGGCTGATCGACCAGGTCTCCGTGGTGCACGCGCGCGTCGGGGTCGCGCTCGAGGAGCCGCAGCAGCGCGTCGAGGCGCGCGTCGAGGCCCTGGAAGCGCTCGCGCAGCGCGCTCGGGTCGGCGCTCCCCGGGCCCGGCGTGCCGGCCGGCGCGGACTCGACGACGTAGACGTAGACGCCGCCGCGCGAGAGCGGCACGACGCCGACGCGGCGCCCGGGCGACCAGCGCTCGATGGTGGTCACAGGGACATGTTCGGGCGCGGGCGCGGTGAAGCGCCAGCAGGTCTGCCCGGCGTAGCGCGTCGCGCAGGCCGCGTCCCCGAGCGCGCAGGCCCGGACGGTCGAGTGCACCCCGTCGGCGCCGATCACCAGGTCCCAGCGCCCGCGCGCGCCGTCTTCGAACTCGACGTCAACGCCGTCTGGCCCAGGAGTCAGGCTCCGCAGCGCGCGGCCGAGCCGCACGCCGGGCGCGCCGAGGGCCTCGATCAGCGCGCGGTGGAGGTCGGGTCGGCGGATGTTGATCGACGGGTGCGGGATGTCTTCGTCGTCAGGCTCACCCTCGATCAGCGGGCGACCGTCGCGGCCGATCATCGCCACGTGCCCGATCGGGTGCACGTCCTCGGGGCGCAGCTCCACGCCGAGCGCGCCCAGCACCGCGGTCGCGTTGGGCTGCAGCGTGAGCCCGGCGCCGAGCGGCGCGAACGCGGGCGCGCGCTCGACGATGTCGACGCGCGCGCCGAGCCGGCGCAGCGCGATCCCGGCGGTCAGGCCACCGATGCCGGCGCCGACGATCAGCACGCGGGCGCCCCGCGGACGGCTCATGCTCGTGACGTTCTCCATACCGTTCTCCATACCGTTCTCCATACCGTTCTCCATACCGTTCTCCATACCGTTCTCCATACCGTTCTCCATACCTTCACTTTTCACATGAGTCCGAATGGACATCTCCATCACCGGGCTCGTCCGGCGCGCGCGCGCCGAGGCCCGTCAGCTGCAGCGACGCGAGCGCGCGCACCGGCGCGACCCAGGCGGCGGCGTTGGCCTCGGCGGAGGCGTGCTCGCCGAAGTGCCCGCCGAGCCCGCCGATGAGCCCGCTGAGGTACAGCGCGAAGAAGCCCTGCGCCGCGAGGAAGCCGTCGCCCGGCAGGCGCGTGAGCTCGCCGCGCTGCTTGGCCGCCCGGAACAGCGCGGCGACGCGCTCCAGGAACGGCGCGAGCTGGTCATCGGGCGGATCCTGCGGGCGCGGCCACAGCGTCTCCTGGAACATCACGCGCGACAGCGTGGGCTGCTCGGCGTAGGCGGTGTACAGCACGCGCGCGCAGTGGGTCAGCTGCTCGAGCAGCGGCGCGCGCTCGTCGAGCGTCGCCCAGATCCGGGCCTGCGCGCGGGCGATGTTGTCGAGGAAGCAGGCCAGCAGCAGCCCGCGCTTGTCGCCGAAGTGGGCGAGCACCGAGCCCGACGACACGCCCGCGGCGCGGGCGATGTCGCGGATCGTCGCGTGCTCATAGCCGAGCTCCAGGAAGCGCGCGCGCGCGGCCTCGAGGATCGCGCGCCGGCTCGCTTCCTTCTGCTCGGCGCGGGTCGGCGGGGTCACGGCGTCCTCCGCAGGGACACTTCGAGCGCGAGGCGAGCGACCGCGAGGAGCAGCAGCGTGATCGGGGCGAGCGCGCCGGCGAGCCCGTCGCCCGCGGCGAGGTGGATCACGACCGCCCCGGAGTACAGGTAGAGAAAGCCGATGAGCGCCTGCTCGCGCAGCCGCGGCGCGCCCGGGATCAGCAGCGCGACGGCCCCGAGCAGCTTCCACGCGCCGACCAGCGTGGCCAGCGAGCGCGGCAGCCCGAGGTGCAGGAAGGTCGCCTCGATCGGGGCCGCGTGCGTGACACACGCGAACCCGCCGAGAAGCGCGAAGAGGGCCAAGAACGCGGTTAAAACGTGGGAGAGCGCGCGCATCGATTTCACTGAACATGTTAATTATACGCGTTCATTGAACCTGTCCAATTAAAAATTCAGGCGCGAGATCGCGCGTGTGCGAGATGGCGTTTGGGTCATGTCCTCACGCGCGACGATGTCGCGCCGCCGGGGACGCGCGCGTCGAGCCTCGACGCGCGCGCCGCCCAGCGGCGCGGTGTGTCTCGGGGGTCGCGTCAGGACGCGCCGCTGACCCGCCAGTAGCCGTAGACCTGGCTCGCCGGCACGTCGGCGCCGGTGCTGCCGTGACCCCAGAAGTACTCGGTGTAGTTGGGCATCGCCCAGCCCGACAGCGCCACGCCCATGACGGCGTAGGTCACGTCGGAGCTCTGGATGTCGGTCGCGGTCTGGACCCACGCGCGCCGCACGTCGAGCGGGCTCTGGCGCGTCAGGTAGCTGGCGAGCGTCGAGCCCTCGCGGCGGTTGTCGTAGGACGTCGAGGCGTAGGCCATGAGCAGGTGCAGGCGATCGAAGGCGGGGCCCCAGCGGTTGGCCCAGCTGCCCGCGCTCGTCGACTGCTGCAGCGGTCCGCAGGCGGCGATCACGAGCCACTCGAGATCGTTGTCGTCGCCCCAGCGCGCGTCGTCGTAGCGCAGCAGCGCGTCGTCGTGCTCGCTGCAGAACGAGAAGCCGTTGCCGCCGGCGTGCCCGGTGAAGAACACGATGTCGGCGTTGTCGGCGTAGGCGTCGTCGTCGCCGCCGTAGTCGTCGTCCTTGAAGTCCTGCTCCCAGGCGGCCGAGTTCCCCCAGTTGAAGCGGACGTTGACGCCGTCGCCCTGCATGCCGCTGACGAAGCCGCCGGCGTTGTCCTGCGAGCCGCCGAGGCCGCCGCAGGAGCCGATCCACTCGACGCCCGCGTCACGCACCCCGCCGACGCGCGGCGTCACGGGCGGCGACCAGCGCGGCGCGGGCACGACGGCCTCGGCCGCGACCTCGGTCCGGACGCCGCGCGCGTCGGTGACGATCAGCCGCAGCGACTCGCGCACCGCGTCGACCGGCTCGCGGCTCGTGACCTCGAGCTCGAGCGCGCGCGCGCCGGCCTCGTCGCGCGCGAGCGCCCGATCGCCGCCCTCGCGCACCCACTCGAGGGTGTAGGGCGCGAGCCCGCCCGAGACCTCGGCCTCGGCCAGCAGCACACCTGGCCCGGGGGTCATGATGATCTCGGCCTTGGGCTGGTCGAGCACGGCCGGCACCGTGCTGCGGCGCAGCTCGATCAGCTCGCCGTCGAGCTCCTGCGTGCCGCCGCAGCTGTACTGCGGGAGCACGAGGTCGCCGAGCTTCGCGTCGGCCGGCACGTGGTAGGCGAGCTCGGCGGTCAGCGTGACCTCGCCCGGGAGCGCCTCGGCGTTCATGTGCTCGGCGCACAGCGCCGTCGCCTGCGCCGGCGGGACGATCTCCATCACGCCCTGCTCCTCGAGCAGCGGGCGCGCGTAGGTCAGCTGCGTCACCTGGCCCTGGCCGTCGAACACCAGCTTGATCTTGGCGCCTGACCCCCGCAGCGGCACGCCGCCGAGCGTCTGGTCGTGGTGCACGGTGGTGTCGATCGCCCGCGAGAGCACGGGCTCGTCGTTGACGTCGCGCAGCTCGAAGGTCGCGTGCGAGGCCACGGGCTTCGCGCCCGGGACGTTGAGGTCGGCGAGCGCGAGCAGCTCGTGCGACAGCGCGATCGCCTGCTCGTCGGGCAGCACCTCGAGCTCGCCGAGCGCCTCGAGGTCGGGCGCGGGCGCGAGCTTGGCGACGTCGTTGTTCTCCTCGTCCTCGGGCGCGTCGACGGGGACCTGCTTGGTCGGGAGCTGCAGGAAGCGCTCGCCGTCCATGTAGCGGATGGCGCCGTGCTCATCGAGCAGCTCGCCGTCCTTGGCGAGCGCGTTGTTCTCGAGCCCGAGCTTGGCCGCGAGCGACTCGGCCTGGGCCGGCGAGACGGCGCTGCCCTTGAACGTGAAGATGGGCATGGCGAGGGACTGCTCGCCGAGCAGCTTGATCCCGGGCTCGGCGGCGGGCGCCGTGGCGTCGTCGTCGCAGCCGGGGAGGGAGAGCAGCGCGAGCGCGGCGAGCAGGGAGGGGGTGATACGGGCGATACGGGTGATGCGGGTGGTGCGGTGCATGGTGTGTCCTCGCTGGGGTGGAGTGTTCGCGTTCGTGGTTGTTGTGTGTGCACGCCGGCGCGTCGGCCCCGCGAGCAGAAGCGGGAGCCGCTCGCGTCGGGGTGGTCAACCCGCGACGCGTCGCGCCAACGCGGGGGAAGTGAAGGGAGTCCGGAAATCGATCTCAGCGAACGTGAAAAAAATTGAGAAACGTCCCGCGCCCGCGAATCTGCGGCGTTGTTGTCGATTCGCGCGAACCGCTCGTGCGCGCGGGGCGTGGGGTCACGCGCGCTTGATCGGATCACGCGCGGCGCGGGAAAAAATTTCACGCGCGCGGGACGTCGCGCGACGCGTCGTCATGCGCGTGATCGGATCGCGCGCGTGAAGACGTCGTGGACGCGCGCGCGTCGGCGTCGACGACCGATCGCGGCGCGTGCGGCCGCGCGGCGTGCTCTCGCCCGCGCGCGACATGACCGAACGATCAGATCCACACGACGACGCCGACCATCGGTCCGCCGAGCGGCACGGCGCCGACCTGCAGGTGCTCGTAGCCCGCGAACAGCTCGAGCTTGCCGATCGTCGCGCCGAGCGAGGCGCGCAGGCGCCAGTAGTCGGCGGCGCGCAGGCGACCCGCGTCGGCGCCGAGCTTGAGCACGAGCGGCTTCTTCGGGAACACCTCGAGGCGCGCGGAGACGTAGTTGACGCCGACGAGCGTGCGCGCGGAGATGTCGGGCACGCTCGGGTCGATCATGAAGCTCGGCCCCACGCCGAAGTGCGCGTGCACGTAGCGCGAGCCGCCGGAGAAGCCGATGTTGATGTCGCCGAGCACGAGCCGATCGCGGATGTCGAACTCGTGCAGGTAGCTCCACGAGCTGTTGAGCTCGAACAGGCTGACCAGCACGCGCGTGCTGAACCCGCCCCGGACCGTGTCCGCCGGGAGGAACGCGCCCTCGAGCCCGAGGTTCAGCGACCAGACGCGGCCGCGCTCGGGGATGACGTCCTCGATCGGGACGGGCGACGGATCCTGGGGCTCGGCGGCGAGCTCGTCGTCGTCGCTCTCGTCGTCGTCGCTCTCGTCGTCGTCACGCTCGTCGTCGACGCTCAGCTCCTCGTCGACCGGCCGCGGGAGCAGGAAGCTGAAGCCGACGCGGTGGTCGGCGTAGGGGAAGGGGCGGTAGCGAACGCGGCGACCCACGTCGGCGATCGCCTCCGCCATGGCCTCCCCGATCGCCGCGCCGATGGCCCGGCCGATCGAGGCCGCGACCGCCCCGCCCGAGCCGCCCGAGCCGCCCGAGCCGCTCGAGCCGCTCGAGCCGCTCGAGCCGCCCCCGGTCTCCTTGCGGACGTCGTCGAGTCGACCGGCCGAGGCGGGCGCGCTCAGGGCGAGCGCGAGCAGCCCCAGGCCCACGGCGAGCGTGCGCGCGGCGACGGAGCGAGGGAGCACCGCTGGAGCATGACTCGACGCGCGCGCTTTCTCCAGCGCGCGCGGCGTAGGGCGTGCGCGGGGGCACAGTCCTCGGTGAGCTGGCTTTCGTGACATGTTAATCGTGGCGACCCGACGCGCTCGGCCGCGCGCCGGCGCGGCTACGGGCGGATCGTCCAGCGCCGCCAGTGCACGCGCTCAAAGTGCTGCGGCAGCCGCAGCGCCCACGCGGCCTCGCGCAGGCAGAGCTCCCGCGTCGCCGGCTGGGCCTGCTCAAACCACACCTCGGGGACGTCGACGACCTCGCGGCTCGTCGTCTCGACGACGACGCGCAGCCCGTGCCCCTCGCCGCCGCAGGTGCGCCACGCGGCCGCGAGCGCGCGCGTCAGGAACCCCCGGAGGTCGTGCGAGGCCGAGCCCCGCCCGCTGCCGCCGCCGCCGCCCTTGCCGATGAGCCCCACGCCGCCGAGGCCGATGGTGCCCTCGTCGTTCCACTCGAGGCCCTCCGTCGACGGCCGCACGCCTGGCTCGATCGCCAGGTAGCTGGTGACCGGCGAGACCGCGCCGCCGCGCGTAGCGAGGCCGAGCAGCTCCTCGGGCTTCAGCGCCTCGAGCACCGGGGAGCCGAACACCAGCGCCGACCAGCGCGCGGCCTCGGCGTCGTCGGGCAGGAACACCTCCTCTACGGGCTCGGCCCACAGCTCGCCCGAGACGCGCACGTGGGGGAGCGGGCCCGCCGCGAGCTCGAACCAGCCCGCGTGCGCTCCTTCCTCCAGGCTCGTCGGGATGTCGGGCTCGAGCCCGGCGACCTCGACCGCGACCTCGTCGAGCGACAGCGGACGGGCCCAGCGCTCGAGCGCGCGCCGATGCTCGTCGTCGGCGACGCGCCGCTCGGGGTCCGCGTAGCCGGTCCACGCGCGCCCGCCCGTCGCCCGCGCGACCGCGTCGAGCGGACTGGCGTGGGCGTGCACCCACGGCTCGCCGGCGTCGAGCTCCGCGAGGTGAACGATCGCGCCGGTCCGCCGCGCGAGCGCCTGCAGCCGCTCTCGCGTCAGGGAGCTGCGGAAGTTCAGGTCGCTGAGCACGAGCACCCGGCGCGAGCCGCGAGCCGACGCCGAGGTCGGCGCGACCTCGGGCGGCAGCGTCTCCACGCCCGCCGGGGTCGGCGTCGGGCGCAGCAGCGCCTCGGCGGCGTCGAGCGCCTCGTCGAGCGCGCTGCCGTTGGCCGGTGGGAGCTCGAGCGCGCGGGCGAGCGCGCGCGCGCGGCCGACCGGCACGAAGCCGCCCGTGTGACTCGTGACGCGGCGGTCGAAGCTCAGCAGCGCGACCTCGGCCCCGCGCACCCCCGGCCCTTCGAAGTGCGAGAGGTACGCGTCGGTCGCGGCCAGCGAGGCCGCGATGTCATCCTCGTCGCGCGAGCGCGAGGCGTCGACGATCACGACGACCCGCGCGTCGTCGGGCACGCGCGTCATCGCGGGCGAGGTCTCGAGATCGAGGTGCGTGAGCACGCGGCCGGCGGCGGTGGGCGTGACGGCCAGCCGGCCCTCGAGCCAGCGCGGAGCCCGGGGCGCGAGCGCGACCTCGATCGGCTCGCCCGTGACGACGACGCGGCGCCCCGGGCGGATCGGCGCGCCGTCGAGGTAGAGGCGATCGCCGCGGCGCGCGGGCGCGAGCGTGTAGCTCGCCGGCAGCGCGTCGGTGCCGAGCCGCTCGAGCGTGATCCGGTGGCGCCCCTCCTCGTACCGGGTCGGGGCCGTGAGCGTGTACTCGACCTGCTTCGCGCGCTCCGGCGCGACGGGGAAGACCTGGAGCACGAGGCGGTCCTGCGCGCGCCACGAGAGCAGCGCCGGGTCGCGGGGCGAGTAGCCGCCGATGCCCGTGAGCTGGCGGTAGCGCGCGGCCGCCAGCTCCGCCTCGAGCAGCTGACCGGAAAACCATGTTGTTCGGCCGCCCTGGCGCCCGCGGGTGCGCAGCCCGGTCGCGACCGACGCGCCGGGGAGGTCGATCCAGAGGACCGCCTGGTCGTGGCGCACGCCGCGGTTGTACAGCGTGCGTCGCACTCGCAGCGTCGCCGCGCCGCGATCGACCCGGAGCTCGATCGCGTGCGCGCGCTCCTCGATGGTGCCGCGCGTACCCGAGAGCGAGTCGGCACGCGCGGCGGCGGAGCTCGTGAGCGCGGCGAGGAGCGCGGCGGCGGCGGGGAGCGTGACGGTCAAGCGAGGGCGAGGCACGGGGGGTTCGACAGCCGCGCGCGGCGGCGGTTCCGCGAGCGCGGCGGGCGTTCGCGTGAGCGCCCTCCAGCGCTGGGTGGAATGTCGGCGCGCGGCCGGGCGTAGACGAGGATCCCGGGGCCGCGGCGGCCGTGTATGCTCGAGCGGCCGTGGGCCCTGGGGCGGCGCGGAGCGAGTCCATGGTCACGCCGTCACGAACACCGTCGCGCGCGCGCCTCGTCCGCGTCCACGCCCGCGCCCGCGCCCGCGCCCACGCCCACGCCCACGCGAGGATCGTCGGCGCGCTCGCGTGGGCGGCGGGCGGCCTGGCCCAGGCCGCGCCGACCGAGCCGCTCGAGCTCGAGCACGCGCTCGTCTCCTCGAAGGAGTGCGCGAGCTGTCACCTGTTCTTTAATCCGCCCGAGCTCGCCGATCAGCCGAACATCAGCCCGCAGGCCTACACCGGCTCGATGATGGCGAACGCCGCGCGCGACCCCGTGTTCTGGGCCGACGTCGCGATCGCGCACCAGGACGCGCCCGGCGAGACCGAGGACTGCGTGCGCTGCCACGCGCCGCGGGCCTTCCTCGAGGGGCGCGGCGACGCGATCTCGATCGACGAGCTCGCGCCGACGGATCTCGAGGGGGTGACGTGCGAGCTGTGCCACCGGATGCTCGACGACGGCGTGACGCCGCCCGGCGACGCGCGCTACGTGATCGACGACCTCGCCGTCGGCGGGCTGGTCCCGCGCCGCGGGCCGTGGGCCTACGCGCCCGAGGACGACCCGGAGCACCCGACGAGCGACGACAACGCGCTCCTCGAGTCCGGCGAGCTGTGCGGCACCTGCCACGACGTCACGACCGCGCGCGAGCGCGTCGACGACGACGGGCAGCCCGTGGGCGCGCTGTTCAACGAGCAGCGGACCTATCGCGAGTGGCTGTACAGCGACTACTCCGGCGGCACCGTGCGCAGCTGTCAGTACTGTCACATGCCGCCGCTGCTCGACGTCGCCGGCTGCGACGCGTTTAACCTGGCGAAGAAGACACACCCCACAGGCGGCCGACGGCACGACCTCGTGGGGATCAACCTCGGGGTCATGCGCCTCGTGCAGGCGATGTACGGCGACGCGGGCACCGGCGAGCTCGACGACGGCTACTTCGAGCTCTCGCGGGCGCGCGTCGCCGACATGCAGGCGCAGTCGGCCAAGCTCAAGGTCGAGTTCCCCGCCGAGCTCGACCTGACCGCGGGCGTCCCCGCGCTGCCCGTCACCGTCATCAACGAGACCGGGCACAAGCTGCCGACCGGCTACTCCGAGGGGCGCGTGATGTGGCTCGAGTTCACGGCCACCTACGGCGACGCGGTGATCTACGGCTCAGGGCGCTGGGACGCGCGCGCGCGCGCGATCGAGGCCGACGCGCAGGTCCGCCGCTACGAGGCGATCGCCGAGGAGTACGGCACCGGCGTCCGCCACCACCTGCTGCGCAACAACCACTGGATCGTCGACAACCGCATCCCGCCGCGCGGGCTGATCAAGAACCTCGAGACCGACCCCGTGGGCGATCGCTACGCCCTGCAAGAGAACGACACGTGGCCGGGGCGCGACGCGTTCAGCTACAGCTTCCCGCCGGCGCAGGTCGTCTCGCAGGGCCCGGAGGTCGCGGCCGAGGTCACGCTGCGGGTGCGCCTGCTCTACCTCGTCAACACGCCGGAGTACGTCGAATTTCTGGAGGCCGAGAACGTCACCAACGCGGCCGGGTCGGAGCTCGCCGCGCTGTTCGAGGACCACGGCGCGCCCGAGCCGGCGCTGCTCGGCGAGCAGGAGGTCACCGTGCCGCTGCTCGGCCTGCTGCCGCCGGTCGATGACGGCGGCGAGAGCGACGCGAGCACGGGCGACGCGGGCACAGGCGACTCGGGCTCAGACGGCGACCCGAGCGCCGGGACCGGCGAGACCGGCGAGACCGAGAGCTCCACGGGGAGCGCCGCCGAGAGTTCGGGCGACTCGGACAGCGGGGGGAGCGACGCGATGTCCGGCGGGTGCGCGTGCGCCCACGCGCCGAGCACGGCGCCGACGTCGGCGCTGTGGCTGCTCGCGCTCGTGGGCCTGCGTCGACGCGCGCGGCGTTGAACCACGCGCTCCCGGGCCTGCGCGCGCCGGGGCGGCGCGCGGCCGCCCCGGTCGTCCGCCGCTCAGCCGCCCTTGAAGAAGAACTCCTCGCGGATGATCTTGCCGTTGCTCACCGTGTAGATGGCGACCTCCTCCATCTGGATGCGCTGGTTGCCCATCGGCTTGCTCGTCACGTCGTAGTCGAAGATGACCGCGAAGCGATCGTCGCCGTGGGGGTACGGCCCCTTGACCGTCGACCTGTGGACCTCGTGGTTCTCGGACCACCACTTGCCCTTGCCGAGCGCGGCCTGCTTGCCCTGCATCTCGCGCGGGAAGCCCTCGCCTGACATCGCCTCGACGCTGCAGATGTCATCGGAGTAGAGCGTCTCGATGGCCCGCAAATTCTGGCCCTCGCGGCACAGCGCGACGAGCTTCTCACCTACTGACTTGGCGTTCTCCATAAGGTCACTCCTGTGTTCGCGCGGCGGGCCGCGCCCGCGCGCGTTCCTTCCTTGGTGCGGCGCGAGCACAGCACGTCGACGCGGCGCGGGCAATCTTCCGCGAATGCGGGACTTCAGTGATCGCCTGGTGATCTGCGGCACGCTCGCGACGCGACGCGACGCGACGCGCCTCCGCGTTCGCGTGGCTATTCAGTCAGGTGTGATGATTGGCCCCGGGCGTATCGGCGTTCAAGCGGCGAAGGGCCGCCCGCGAACGCCGGCGACCCTCCGCGTCGTCTCGAGCCCCGGCGGGGCGCCGCGATCACTGCGGCACGAAGCAATTGATCGAGGTGTCGATGCGGAAGTTCGAGCCGCTCTCGCAGCGCTCGGCGTGGAACACGTCGAGCGAGTACGTCTCGTTCGGCGTGAGCCCGAGCGTGTCGAGATCGATGGTGCCCATGTCCGGCGGGTGCAGCCCGCCGAGGTCCATCGCCAGCTGCCCGTCGATGTACACCCAGACGTCGTCGTCGCCGATGAAGGTGAACTGCTGACCGGGCTCGTAGATGAAGTTGGTGTGGATCTCGGTGGTGAACGAGCCGTTGCGATCCGGGAAGGTCTGCCCCGACCAGTTCGGGGTGATGTTGTTGCCCCAGCCCATGTCCGTCAGCGGGTAGAACATGTCGCTCGAGAAGCTCCACAGCCCGGGCATGATCTCCATCAACGCGATCTCGCCCTGGATCTCGACGTTGACGTCCTGCACGGGGTTGTACCACTCGGAGAACGACGCCTGCGACGTGATCTGCGGGTTCGAGCCGTTCCAGTTGCCGGGCGGCGGCGGCGGGTTGGGGTTGAAGATCGGCTTGTTGTCGTTGCCGAGCTGGTTCTGGACGAGCCCGGGGCGCGCGATGTTGCCGAACATGTGACAGCCGAAGTCGACGTGCAGCGGCATGAAGTCGCGGTACGTCACCGGCAGGTTGCCGCACTCGATCATGCCGCCGGTGTCGGTGTCGGTGTCGGTGTCGGTCGGGTCGCCGGTGGTGGTGCTGTCGGTGTCGCTCGGGTCGCCGGTGGTGGTGCTGTCGGTGTCGCTCGGGTCGACCGTGGTGGTGCTGTCGGTGTCGCTCGGGTCCTCGGTCGCGGTCGCGTCGGTGACCGTCGAGTTCGACGTCGCCGAGGCGTCGCTGTCGCTGACGCCCGCGGTGGTGCTCACCGACGTCGAGGAGTCGCTGGCGCCCGAGTCGGAGCCGCCCCCCGCGGTCGTCGACACGCCCGAGTCCGAGCCGCCCTGGGTCGAGCCCGAGTCGCTCTCGCTCGCCTCCGTCTCCGTGCTGGTCTCGCTCGCGCTCTCGCCCGCGCTCTCGCTGGTCCCGCCGCTGTCGCCGCAGGCGCCCGCGAGGGCGAGCAGCGCGGCCAGGCCGACTCCGCCGATGCCATCTCGAATCATGCTCATGCGGGCGAGTCTAGCCGCGCGCAGATTAATATGCCTCTAGAGACATGTTGTAACGTCGCGAATTTCGGGCGGCCGCGCGGGGGCTCACGGCTCGCGGCGGTCGGGGAAACCCCTGTCGCGCGCGACGCCGCGCGCCCGCGCGTCCGGCCGCAGTCGCTGCGCGTGCGTGTCCGTCGCAGGCGCGCCTACGATCGGCGCGTGCTGACCCCGCGCCCGACGTGCTCGTCCCGCGCCCGCGCGCGAGACGACGAGAGCCGCTTCGAGGGCTCGCCGTGAGATGACGGTAGCCGCTGGAGCTGCACAAACTAAACCGCGCACCGAGCACGCTCTCGACGCCGATGATCAAGAGCGAGCTGATCCGGATCCTGCGCCACCTCGGCGTGCCGACGGAGCGCGCCGCGTCGCTGCGGACGCTCGCCGATCGAGCGCGGGCGCTGGACCGCGAGGACCCGGCGGCGCGGCGCGCCTCGACGCTCGCGGCCGTGCTGTTCGCTCGCCTCGGCTGAGCCGCGTAGCGAGCTCCGCCGCGTGCTCATCCACGCGGACGCGCGGACTCGCGCGCCCGCCCGGAGATCGCGAGCGCGGCGGGGTCCTCGGCCGCGGGCGCGCGAGCCTGTGCACATACAGCGATCGCGTGGCCTGTTGGACAGCTAAACCGCGGTCGCGCGCGGTCGCGCGACTCCGCGCGCGCGTCGTCATGACGGGGGCGACGATCGTTGTAGTAGCATCGGTCCGCGTTGCCGAAGGTGAGGTCGTCGATGGTCGAGGACGCAGCAGGATGGGAGCAGGAGCGCGGGCGACCGCCCGCGGCCGCGCGCGCGTGCGTCGGCGTGACGGGGTCGCTGACGCTGTGCCTGCTGTGCGCGCCCGCGCTCGCGTGCGGCGATGATGCTGGCCGTGAGGCCAGCACGGGCGGCGAGTCGTCGGGGGTCGCGTCGGCGCCCGGCGTGACGACGGCGGCGACGGGCGGCGCGGACGACGACGACGATGACGACGACGACACGTCGCCCTCGGCGTGTCAGGGCGCGCCGGCGGTGGCCGAGGCGCAGCTCCGCCGGCTCTCGCACCGCGAGTACAACAACACCGTGCGCGACCTCCTCGGCGACGAGACGCGGCCCGCCGACGCGTTCCCGCCCGAGGAGGAGAAGTACGGCTTCAACAACATCGCCGAGGCGCAGTCGAGCTCGGAGCTGCTCGTCGAGGGCTACATGGGCGCCGCCGAGGCGCTCGCGGCCGCGGCGGTCCTGGAGCTCGACGCGCTGCTGCCCTGCGACCCGCAGGTCATCGGCGAGCTCGAGTGCGGTCAGCAGTTCATCGCCGCGTTCGGGCGGCGCGCGTTCCGGCGCGCGCTGACCGACGAGGAGCGCGCGCGCATGGAGGGCGTGCTCGCGTGGGGGCTCGCCGAGGAGGGCCTCGCGCTCGGGGTCGAGCTCGTCATCCAGGCGATGCTGCAGTCGGCGCACTTCCTCTACCGCGTCGAGCTCGGCACGCCTGACCCCGACGGCGACGGCGTCGTCCGCCTGCGCGATCACGAGATCGCGTCGCGGCTCTCGTACCTGCTGTGGAACTCGATGCCCGACGAGACGCTGCTGGCGGCCGCGGACGCGGGGGCGCTGGCGACCGGGGCGCAGATCCGGGCGCAGGCCGAGCGCATGCTGGCGGACCCGCGCGCGCGCGACAGCGTGCTCGACTTCCACACGCAGGCGCTCAAGCTCGCGCAGCTCCCCAACGTCGCCCGCGATCCGGAGACCTACCCGGACTTCACCGACGCGATCCGCGGCAAGCTCCTGCAGGAGACCGAGGCCTTCATCGAGCACGTGGTGTTCGAAGACGACGGCCGCCTCCGCACGCTGCTGACGGCGCCCTACACCTTCCTCGACGGCGCGCTCGCCAGCTACTACGCGCTCCCGGGCGCGGCCGGGCCGACGCTCGAGAAGGTCGCGCTGCCGCCGGCCAGCCACCGCGCGGGCATCCTGACCCACGGCTCGCTGCTCGCGGTGCTCGGCGGCTTCCAGAGCACGGCGCCGGTGCAGCGCGGCGTGTTCGTGCGCTCGCGCCTCTTGTGCACCGAGATCCCGCCGCCGCCCGACAACATCGACTTCCAGCCGCCGGACGTCGACCCGAACGCGACCACGCGCGAGCGCTTCTCGCAGCACTCCGTCGACCCGACCTGCTCCGCGTGCCATCAGTACATGGATCCGGTCGGCTTCGGCTTCGAGCACTTCGACGGCGTCGGCCGCTACCGCGCGGTCGAGAACGGCTTCCCCGTCGACGCGTCGGGCGAGCTGCTCGACGCGGGCGACGCCTCGGGCGAGTTCGACGGCGTGATCGCGCTGTCGCAGCGGCTCGCGGAGAGCGAGCAGGTGCGCGACTGCGTGGTCGAGCAGTGGTACCGCTACGCGTTCGCGCGCCCGGCCGCGGTCGATGACGCCTGCTCGATCGAGCAGGTGCGTGAGGTGTTCTCGCAGCGCGACGGGGACATCCGCGAGCTGCTCCTCGCGCTGACGGAGACCGACGCGTTCGCCTACGCGCGCGCGACCCCGGGAGGTGGAGCATGAGGCGATTTCGACTGTCCCGGCGGACGTTCCTCCGCGGCGCCGGCGGGATCGCGCTCGCGCTGCCGCTGCTGGAGATCATGCGCCCGCGAGCCGTCCGCGCGGCCGACGACGCGCCCAAGCGCCTGATCCTGTGGTTCACCGCCAACGGCACCGTGCCCTCGGCCTGGACGCCGGGCCCGAACTTCGCGCTCGGGCCGATCCTCGAGCCGCTCGCGCCCCACAAGCAGGACCTGCTCGTGCTCTCCGGCCTCGGCCTCAACGCCGGCGGCGGCGACAAGAAGGGTCACAACCGCGGGATCGCGTGCCTGTGGACCGGGCTCCCACCGGAGGGCGGCAACGACGGCGAGAACAGCTACGCGACGGGGCCGTCGATCGATCAGCACATCGCCGCGAAGCTCGCCGGCGACACGCAGTTCGCGACGCTGGAGCTCGGCGTGCAGGTCAAGACCGCGCTGCCGCGCGGGCGCATGATCTACGCGGGCGCCGCGCAGCCGATCCCGCCCGAGGACGACCCGTTCAAGGTCTACACGCGGCTGTTCGACGGGCTCGGCGAGAGCGCGGCCGAGCTCGAGGCGATCCGGGCCCGGCGCAAGACGGTGCTCGACGCGGTGATGAGCGACTACGAGTCCCTCGACAGCAAGCTCGGCGCCGCCGACCGCATCAAGCTCGAGGCGCACCTCGACAACCTGCGGGAGATCGAGCTGCGGCTCGACAAGCTCTACACGCTGCCCGACGCGTGCGAGGTCCCGGACCCGCCGCCGCAGTTCAACATCAAGAACAACGACCGCTTCCCCGAGCTGGGGCAGCTGCAGATGGACCTCCTGGTCATGGCGCTGGCCTGCGATCTCACGCGCGTGGCCAGCATCATGTGGTCGCACGCGCTCTCGAGCGTGGTGCACACCTGGCTCGGGCACACCGAGGTCCACCACACGATCTCGCACTTCGGCGACGGCGCGTCGAACGATCAGCTCGTCGCCATCAACGCCTGGTACTCCGCGCGCCTGAGCGAGCTGATCACGCGCCTGAAGGCGGTCCCGGAGGGCGACGGCACGCTGTTCGACCGCGTGGTGATCTGCTGCGGCAGCGAGCTCGGCAAGGGCCAGCCGCACTACAACAGCCCGATCCCCTTCGTGCTCGCCGGCTCCTGCGGCGGCTACTTCGCGACGGGGCGCCACCTCGACTTCGCCGGCGCGTCGCACAACGATCTGCTGATCTCGCTGATGCACGCGATGGGCGTGCAGCAGAACACCTTCGGCGATCCGGCCCACGCGAGCGGTCCGCTCCCGGGGCTCACGGGGTGACGAGGATGCGCGCGCGGGGACGCTGGCTGATCACGCTCATGGCCGCCGCGGTCGCGGTCGCCTGCGGCGGCCCGGACGCGCCTGAGGGCTCGCGCGGCTCCGACGGCGAGCTCACCGGCGCGTCCGCGAGCTCGACGGGCGCGACCGGGGCGGGGACGGACGCGAGCGACGCGAGCGCGGGCGCGACGACGACCGGGTCGACGACCGGGGCGCCGACCGAGTCGACGACCGGGTCGACGACCGGCGACGACGGCAGCGGCACGGGCGACGACTGGGCGACGGGCGGCAGCACCGGCGGGCACGAGGAGGGGGAGTGCGACTACGCGCTCGTGCACGCGCAGCCCGGCGCGGCGCTGTGGGTCTCGGACGAGCAGCCCGTGCTCGAGCTCAGCCCGCTCGCGCCGGGCGAGGGCTTCTACTGCATGCGCGTCGAGTTCGACATGCAGACGCTGGACAACCTCGAGGCGCTCGTCGACGCGCACGGCGGCTGCCCGGAGCTGCTGAGCATCGCGTCGATCTTCGGCACCACCGCGACCGGCGACGTGCTCGCGACCGCGTTCTTTCACCACCGCGCGTGGGAGGGCGAGACCTGCGCGGCGGTCGAGCCCCAGGCCGAGGCCGGCAACTACCTCGAGTACACCGCCGGCGTCGCGGGGCCATGGCCGCCGGGCCAGGTGTGGCACGTGACGCTCGAGGCCAAGCCGTGGCTGACGCGGCTCGAGCTCTCGCAGGGCGACGCGCGCGTCGGCCCGTCGATCGAGGCCGGGCTGTACCCGGCGAACGTCGAGGACACGCGCGACCCGGTGGTGCGGCTCGGCCAGCCGATGATCGTCTCGGAGAAGTTCTTCCCGTGGTTCGGGGCGACCTACGCGAACGTCGAGGTCTGGGCCGACGTCGCGCCGCCGTAGCGGCCGGCTGCTCAGCCCTGCGGCGTCGAGACGTTCTTGAGCCCCCAGCCGGTCATGTCGCTGTAGCTGTAGGGGTCGCTGAGGCCGCTGTAGACCTCGTACTGGAAGGTCTCCGGATCCATGCGCACGGCCGCGTTGCCGCCGTCGGAGACGACCCAGACGTAGCCGTAGAAGTCGACGCTGACGCCCTTCGACTGCCCCGTGGTCGGCAGCGGCGTGTAGCTGAGCACCTCGAGCGTCTGGCCGTCGATCGCGTAGACCCCGTTCTGGCCGTAGGCGCCGAGCCACAGGCGGCCCTCGGCGTCCTCCTGGATGCCGAGGCCCTGGGCCTGCACGAAGTCCCAGGTCTGCGCCTCCGGGTTGTAGCGCCCGGTCGTGCCCTGGTAGCCGCCGATCCACACCATGCCCTTGGAGTCGACCGCGATCCCGTAGGCGCACAGCCCGGCGGGCAGCGCGATCACGTCGTAGGTGAGGTCATCGCGGACCTCGACGAGCGAGGCGTCGCAGTAGCCGTTGACCGCCCAGAAGTCGCCCTCGAGGTCGACCGCGCCGCCGTAGGGGCTGCGGCTCATGTAGCCGGTGGTGCCCGGGATGACGACCTTGTCGAGCTCCTGCCCGGACGCGCCGTCGAGGCGCAGGATCTCGATGTTGACCTGATCGACGGTCGCGCCGACCCAGACCTTCGCGTCCTCGTACTGGCAGCTCTGCGGGTTGAGCTGGCCCGAGGTCCAGGCGACGGCGCGCTCGCTCACGTAGCTGTAGTCGGCGTACCAGGCGACGCACTCCTCCTCGCCCCAGGGCAGCACGTCGCCCGCGCCGCTCGAGGTCTGCAGCCCGGGCGTGCCGTTTACGTCGGGGCAGTCCTCGGGGCGCGCGAAGATCTTGGTGACGCCGCCGTCGCGGCTGGCGACCACGACGTCGCCGCTGAGGCTGACGGAGGTCCGCGATGGTTGGCCGCCGCCCTGGGGCCGCACCTGGTAGCGCCCGACCTCCTCGAGCGTCTGCGTGTCGAGCTTGCTGACGGTGCCCTCGGGGCTGTTGGCGATCCAGATGTACGAGAACTCGAGCTCGCCGCCCTGGCCGTCGCAGCCCTCGCCGCCGGTGGTCGGTTCGAAGCCGACGTCGTACTTGACGCCGCCGGTCGTCGCGTCGGTGGTCACGCCCGCGGCGCCCGTCGTCACGCTCGAGCTCGCGCTGGTCTCGCCGCCGGAGTCCGTGCCGCCCGCGGTCGCGTCGGTCCCGGGGCCGGTGGAGCCCGGGCCCGCGCTCGTGCTGACGGGCGCGGTGCTGCCCTGGCTCCCGCCGCCCTCCGTGTCGCCGTCGGGCGTCGGGGCGCAGGCCGCCGCGAGGCCGAGCGCGATCTCGAGCGCGCCGCAGCGCGCGAGCGCGGCGTGGGACAGCAGGGCGCGAGGGCGGCGTGAGGAGGCGTGCACGCGCCATCAGAGTGCGCTCGCAGACGCGCGTCAAGCCGGGCGCCGCGGCGGTATTCTGCGTGCAGATGGAGGGGACCACGCTCGGCAAGTACCGCGTGCTCGGCCGCCTCGGCGCGGGCGGCATGGGCGTCGTCTACGTCGGCGAGCACGAGCTGCTCGGCAGCCGCGTGGCGATCAAGGTCATCAACCCGGAGCTGACGCGCGACGAGGCCGTGGTCGCGCGCTTCCTCAACGAGGCGGTCGCGGCGGCGCGGATCAAGCACCCCGGCATCGTGCAGATCTTCGACTACGGCGCCGACCCGCGGACCGGCGCCGCGTACTTCGTGATGGAGCTGCTCGACGGCCACGACCTCGCGCAGCGGATCGCGCGGGAGGGCGTGCTCTCGCCGGCCGACGCGACGCGCGTCGCCATGCAGATCGCCGACACGCTCCGGGCCGCGCACGCGGCCGGGATCGTCCACCGCGACCTCAAGCCCGACAACGTGTTCCTCGTGCCCGACTCGCTGGTGCCGGGCGGCGAGCGCGTGAAGCTGCTCGACTTCGGCATCGCCAAGCTGTTCGGCGACGGGCGGGCGCAGTCGACGACGAAGACCGGCGACGTGCTCGGCACGCCCTACTACATGAGCCCCGAGCAGTGCCACGGCGCCGGCGCGGTCGATCATCGCACCGACATCTACTCGCTCGGCTGCGTGCTGTTCCAGCTCGTGTGCGGGCGCGTGCCGTTCCCCGGCACCGGCGTCGGGCAGGTCATCGGCGCGCACCTGCACGTGCCGCCGCCGAACCCGAGCGCGCTGCGCCCCGAGGTCCCCGAGCCGCTCGCGGAGCTGATCCTGCAGATGCTGGCCAAACGGGCAGATGAGCGCCTGCAGTCCATGGACGCGGTGCTCGGCGCGCTCGCGGCCGTGTCGGACGCGTGCTGCTTCCCGACGCCCGCGCCGATGTCACGCTCGCTGGCCGCGCGCGGGGCCCCGACCGCCTCGAGCGGCGTGGAGCTGGCGCCGACGCTCGGGCCGACGAGCGGCGACGCGCTCGCGCTCGCGTCGACGCAGGCCAGCGGGTCCGAGCTCGCGTCGACGCAGACCAGCGCGTCCGAGCTCGCGTCGACGCAGGCCAGCGGCCCCGCGCTCGCGCACGCCGAGACCGCGTACATGCCCGCCGCGCCGTCGGGCGAGCGCGCCGCGACGCAGCTCGATGTCGGCCCGGAGCTCGCGCGCGAGCGATCGCCCGCGATCGCGACGCCGATCGAGCGCGCGCCGCGATCGAGCTCCACGGTCGCGGTGGTGATCGCGGTGGCCGTGGCGGCGGTGGCCGTCGTCGCCGTGCTCGCGCTCGCGCTGCGGTCCGGTCACGAGGAGGGCTCGGAGCCGCCGGCGATCGCCGCGCTCGAGGTCGCGGCGCAGGTCGAGCCGCCGCCGCCGATCGACCCGGCCCTGACGCTCGAGCCCGAGGGCCCGCCGGTCGCCCCCGAGATCCAGTCGATCGACGACCTGCCCGCGCTCCACGGCGTGCCCGCGCTCGCGCTGCGCCCCGTCAGCGACAAGGCGGCCAAGCGGGGGCGCGATCACTTCTACGACGGCGACGAGCGGCGCGAGGCCGGGGACCTCCCCGGCGCGATCGCGGCGTACGTCGAGGGCCTCAAGGACGACCCCGGGAACATCGCGACGCGCTACAATCTCGCGTGCGCCTACGTCCTGGCGGAAGAGCCAGCCAAGGCGATGGCGCTGCTGCGCGAGTTCAAGGACAACGGCTGCAACTTCTGCCTCGATCGGCTGATCCGCGCGCGCGACGACAACGACTGGCGCGCGCTGTTCGGGCACCCCGTGTTCGAAGAGCTGACCTCCGACATCACGGTCGAGGTCGTGGGCTTCGAGCAGGCGGCGCGCGAGCTCATCAAGGCGGTCACCGAGACCGGTGACCCGAGCGCGGTCGAGCGCCTGTTCCACCCGCGGCGCGCGGTCACGCTCGCGATCGAGCACCAGGGCTGCGAGCCGGGCGGCGAGCTCAAGTGCAGCGAGCGCGAGAAGCTGCGCGGGACCGCCGTGCTCTCGCGCTGGGTCCGCGAGACCTACGAGGATCACCAAGAGCGTGACCCGCAGGTCGTCGTCGGTCGCCTGATCGAGTGCCGCGAGGACGGCGAGGACGCCGGCTGCTGCGAGTTCGACAGCGTCGGCGGGCAGCAGAACGCCTACTTCGTCGACGAGGTGTGCTTCGCGGTGACCTCGGGCACCGCCCCGTACCTGAAGTCGATCGCGGTGCGCGACGAGCCGTAGCGGCGCCCCGCGCCCGCGCGGTGGGAAACTCAGTCGAGCATCAGCGGCGACGCGAGGCGCATGGCCTCGAGCTGATCCTCCAGCGTCCAGTCGGGCGCGGTGAGCACGGGCTCGCGGCAGCGGCCGCGACCGAGCAGCCCGCGCGGGCCAGAGAAGAAGAAGCGCGCGTCCGGGGGGAGCACGACCGGGCGATGGAAGCGCAGCGTCGCGGCGACGTGCTCGCCCTCGTCCGGCGCGCCCTCGCCGTCGCGCGCGGCCTCGGCCGCCACCCAGATCGCGGGCCCGAGCCCGATCCGCAGCGGCGCGCGCTCGCCCGCGGCGAGCCACGAGCTGTCGACGGCCGCGCGCGGGCGGCTGAACTCCGCGAGCTCGACGCGGTAGCGCTGCGCGGCCCGCAGCGCGTCGCGCTCGTCGGGCGTGCGCAGCAGCGAGCCGATGAGCACGCGGAGGACGTCACGCTCTGTCCGAACGGTCAGCTCGGCCGTCTGCCCGGCGCGGGCGTCCGCGCGGCCCGAGACGCGCGCGTGCCGGATCCGCTCGAGCTCCACGCGCGTCACGTTGTAGGGCGTGATCAGCTCGAGCGTGTCGCCGACGCGCATGGTCCCGCGCTCGATCCCGGTGACGAGCGTGATCCAGCGCGGCGCGTACAGGATCGTGTGCTCGGTCAGCGGGCGCGGGTCCTCGCTGCCCGCCGGCCAGCTGTACTGCACGCGGCCGCGCGCCGGCTCGAGCAGCGCGCGGGTCGGCGTGGTGATGTCGTGGGTGAGCGCGCCCAGCAGCGCCTGCACGGGCCGTCGCCAGCGGACGTCGCCGCGGCGCGCTCGCTCGCTCTCGCCGCGGATGAACAGCGCGCCGCCGTCGAGCCCGACGAGCTCGAGCAGCTCGCGCAGCTCGAGCTCGCGCTGGTCGAGCGCGGCGGGCTCGAGCGTCGCGGAGCCGTCGAGGTAGACGAGCACCGGCGGCTCCGCGAACGCGCTCGCGCGGGCGAGGCACGCGAGCGCCGCGCGGGGTTCGTCGTCCGGGCCGAACACCGCGACGACGACGTCGGCGAGGAACTCGGGGATCGTCACGTCCGCGTGCGCGCGCGTCAGCTCGAGCGTGCGCGTCGGCGTCCGGATCGTCACCACGTCGGTCCGCGGCTCGCGGCTCACGGTGACCGCGAGCGCGCGGCCGCCGACGCGCTCGCGCTCGCTCGCGGTGACCTCGATCATCGCCTCGATCAGCCCGTGGATGCGGGCGCTCGCGGAGCCGGTCACGGCGACCGTCAGCAGCGGCGCCGCGCCGTTCACACGTCGCGCGTCCCGTCGTGATCGAGCAGCGGGTTGCGCTCGAGCAGCAGCGTGATCCCTTGCTGCGCCTTGAGCTCGTCCTCCGTGGTCCAGCGGTGGTAGCGGCGCGGCGCGTCGGTCCGCGGCCCGAGGCTCACGCCGTAGCCCGAGAGCTCGCAGGCGGGCGCGCGCGCGGCGTACGACGGCGCCGCGTTGAAGTAGAACCGGGCGCCGCGCGGGAGCACGACGGGGCGGCGCAGCTCGAGGCGCACGCGCGCCGAGCGATCGTCGTCGAGCGTCTCCTCGACCGGGGTCGCCGCGCGCACGATCGTCGCGGTCCGCGGCGCCTCCTCGCCCAGCGAGAGCTGCAGCTCGACGGTCTCGCCCGGCGGCGGCCAGCGCTCGTGCCGGTCGGGGAACAGCCGCGTGACGATGGCGTCGAACACCTGCGCGCCGTACATGTCGCCGCTGCGCTCGGTCGTCGTCAGCAGCGCGCCGACCGGGTCCTTGAGCAGCGCGCGCTCGGCCCGGACCGTGATCCAGGCGTACTGCCCGGGGTGGACGACGCCGCCGGTCTGCTCCGTCGCGTAGACGCCCCCGTCGACGGAGAGCACGTCGACCTCGGCGCGATCGAAGGGCGTGACGAGCGAGAGCCGATCGCCGGCGCGCAGGGTCCCGCGCGCGAGGCTGGTCCAGAGCTTGATCTCACGTGTCCCGTGGGTCCGGTAGGGCTTGGCCGGGTCAGGCGGGTCGCGCGTCGCGTTGTACCAGAACCGGAACACGCGCCCCTCCGGGGGGTCGAGCACGCGCGAGGGCAGCGGGAGCTGATGATCGAGCGCGTCGATCACCGCGCCCACCGAGCGCAGCCAGCGAGTGTCGTGCTCGAGCGCGCGCTTGGCCGAGCCGCGGATGATCAGCGCGCCGTCGCCGTCGAGGTCGAGCGCGTCGAGCTGCTCGCGCACGGCGAGCTCGAGGCGGTCGCGCGCGTGCTCGTCGAGCTGCTCGCACTTGTTCAGGAACACGATGACGCGCGGCGAGCCGAACGCGCGCGCCTGCGCGAGGCAGGCGGCGAGGCGGCGCGCGAGCTCGCGGTGGTTGGCGACCACGAGCAGCAAGACGTCCGCGCGCGACTCCGGCACGAAGCTGCGCTCGTAGGGCTCGGTGAGCTCGAGCAGCCGCGTCGAGAGCTTGCAGGGCACCGGCTCGCCGCCCTGGATCAGCACGTCCTGCGGCACCGCGCGCACCACGTGCTGCGTCTTGTGCGTCAGGTACTCGAGCAGCGCCGACAGCAGCGAGGTCTTCCCGTCGCCGGGGGGACCGGTGACGGCGACCGCGAGGAAGGGCCTGGTGAGCGCTGGACTGGACATGTCCCCTGGGCGAGGGTTCGGGGCGCGGGGCGAGCACGCGCGAGCGGAGTGCGGGCGATGGGTCGTCGAGCTCGGCGTGAGGCGAACGGGTACGCGCGGACGAAGGAACCAGCGGCCGCCGTCGTGCTGCGGCCGCAGGCGCGATCCGTATCGTACCGCTCAATTTACGCGTGAGTGGCGGCGCGTGGACTCGCGGGCGTCGTCGGCGAGACCCTCGCCGGCTCGTCCCCGCGACTCGGTGCGGGTTCGCGCGAGACGAGCTTGATCGCGTGGCCGGCGGGTGCCACAAATCCGCACCTCGGCCGGCTTGCATCGCGGGGGGGCTGGCGCGATGCTGCGGCCACGCATGAGCGAGATCAGGAATTCAAGGGAGACCGTGCGCCCGGCGGCGCTCGGGGGTCGCGCCGGCGCCGGGGCCATCGGGTTGCTCTTCACGGGCGCGATCGCGCTCTCCTGCGGCGGCCCGACGCCGTCGGGGGCCCGCGCCCGAGGAGCGAGCGCCGCGACGAAGCAGGCCGCGCCGGCCGCTCGCGACGCGGCCGACAGCGCGGGCGCGTCCGCGGGCGCTCCCGGCGAGACCAAGTCCGCGCCGCCCGACGCCAAGGTGACGCACCGCCCGCGCCCGCCGCTCGATCCCAACAACCCGCACGCGAAGAGCCGGGCGCAGCTCGACGAGGAGGTCTGGCAGCCCGAGGTCGAGGCGCAGCGGCACGAGCGCCCGTTCATCGCGCTCTGGGATCGGCTGCGCAGCCCCGAGGGGCGCAGCGACCCCGCGACCGTGTTTAACAACTTCCCCTTCGGCAAGCTCGAGCTGGGCACCCCGGGCCCGGCCGAGGACATCGGCTGGGGCACGACGCGCGCGGTGACCTCGGTGAAGCCGCTCCGGACGCTGCTCGACCGCGAGGGGCTGCGCACGTGGATGAGCCGACGCGAGGCGAACGAGTGGAAGCTCGTGCAGAGCGAGTGGCACCACAGCAAGTTCGAACCAGCGCGGGGCGGGCAGCCGGCGCGCTCGACCTTCTCGATCCTCCTGCACGCGACCCGCGGCGCGCGCGAGCGCGTGGATGTCCGCGGGAGCATCCACGTCGAGTGGCGCGAGCCGGACCCCGCCGCCGGGCCCGACGCGCCGCCCTTCCCGGAGGTCATCGACGCGACCGAGCTGACGATCACCACGCGCGAGGGGGCGCTCGCGTTCGCCCCGGGGCCGGCGCTCGACCCCGAGGGGGACCGCGCCGCGCCGATCCTCGTCTATGACCTCGACGGCGACGGCAAGTCCGAGATCGTCGCGGCGGGCGGCAACGTCGTCTATCAGAACCGCGGCGACATGACCTTTGAGCCACGGCCGCTGCTGCCCGGGCTGCCGAAGGTCACGCTCAACGCGGCCGCGCTGGCCGACTTCGACGGCGACCACGTCGTCGATCTGCTCGCGGGCTTCGGCGCCGGCGGCTTCCAGCTGTTCCGCGGCGGGGCGGGCGGCGCGTTCACGGGCGCGGCCGTCCCGGTCAAGCTCGACGGGCCCGTGTTCAGCCCGTCGGTCGTGACCGCCGGCGACATCGACGGCGACGGCGACCTCGACGCCTGGGTCGCGCAGTACAAGCCGCCGTACCGCAACGGGCAGATGCCGACGCCCTACTACGACGCGAACGACGGCTTCCCCTCGTTCCTGCTGATCAACGACGGCACCGGGCAATTCACCGACGGGACCGTGGACGCCGGTCTGGCCGACAAGCGCAACCGTCGGACCTACAGCGGCTCGCTCGTCGAGCTCGACGGCGACGGCGACCTCGACCTGCTCGTGGTCAGCGACTTCGCGGGCGTCGACCTCTACCTCAACGACGGCAAGGGGCGCTTCCGCGACGTCACCGCCGATCGCCTCCCGGAGCGCGCGAGCTTCGGCATGGGGCACACCATGGCCGACTACGACGGCGACGGCCTGCTCGACCTGTTCGTCGTCGGCATGAGCTCGACGACCGCGCGCCGGCTCGAGCAGCTCGGGCTCGGCCGCGACGAGTTCGACAGGCACCAGCAGATGCGCATGAAGATGGCGTACGGCAACCGCATGTACGTCAGCGACGGCAAGGGGCACTTCCGCGAGGCCTCGTTCGGCGCCGCGGTCGCGCGCACCGGCTGGTCCTGGGGCGCGTCGAGCTTCGACGCCGACCTCGACGGGCAGATCGACATCTACGTCGCCAACGGCAACCAGAGCCGCGGCAGCGCCGAGGACTACTGCACGACCTTCTGGCGCCACGACATCTACAACGAGACCGAGTCGCTCGACCCCGAGCTCAACGCCTACTTCCTCGACAGCTTCCAGGACGTCATCGACCGCGGCGTCTCGTGGAACGGCTACGAGCACAACAAGCTGTTCCTCGGGCGCGTGACGCCGTCCGCGGAGTTCCAGGAGCTCGGCTTTCAGCTCGGCGTCGCGTTCGAGGACGACTCGCGCTCCGTCGTCGTCGACGATCTCGACCTCGACGGCCGCCCCGACCTGATCGTGATGTTCAGCCGCTCGCGCGCCGGCAAGATCGCCGGCGAGACGCAGATGGAGCGCGTCGCGGTGTTCAAGAACGTCTGGGAGCACGAGCACCACTGGATCGGCGTGCGCCTCGGCGGCGCGCGCTCGCCGATCGGCGCGCTCGTGCAGCTGACCGACAGCGCCGGGCGCGTGCACCCGCGCCGCTACATGACCGGCGACTCGTACTTCGCCCAGCACGCGCCGGTCTTCGTGTTCGGCCTGGGCGACGCCGCGGAGGTCGAGTCGATCACGGTCACCTGGCCTGGCGGCAAGACCGAGACGCTCGCGAAGCCCGCGGTCGACCGCTACCACACGATCTCGCCGACGGTCGCGAAGGGCTGAGGTGGGGGCGACGCGACGAGCGCGGGCGGCCGCGCGAGCGGCTAACTCGGCGGGTCGCGCTGCTCGCCGGCGTCGTCGCGCTCGCGTGCGGGGACGACGGCGGCGGGGGCAGCGACGGGAGCGAGACCGGCGCGGACGCGACCGGCGGCGAGGCGCCCGCGCGCTGGTCCGAGCTCGCGGTCGGGCTCGAGGGCGGCGCGCTGCTCTCCGCGGCCTCGGTCGGCGACGCGCTGATCCTCGTCGGTGGAAACCTGTCTGAAAAACCAGGTGAATTACCAGGCGGCCCGGGCCTCCTCGTGCGCTACGAGCGCGGCGCGCTGTGCCGCGAGGACGACGTCAGCGAGACCGTGCTGTGGTGGATCGACAGCCCGTCCCCAGACGAGTGGTACGCGGTCGGCGAGCGCGGCGCGATCGTGCACGAGCGCGCCGGCGCGCGCGCGGACGAGAGCGTGCCGACCGAGGCCGCGCTGTTCGGCGTGCAGGTCCAGGGCGAGCAGGTGTTCGCGGTCGGCGGCGACGTCTGGGGCACCCGCGAGGGCGAGATCTGGCGCCGCGACGCCGCGGGCGACTGGGCGCCCTTCGCCGCGGGTCTCGAGGGCGTCGTGTTCAAGGTCTGGGGCGAGTGGTTCGTCGGCGACGGCGTGGCCTGGACGCGCGACGGCGACGCGCTGATCCCCCGGCACCCGCCGGGCGGCGCGAAGCTGCTGACCGTGCACGGGAACGCGGCCGGCGACGTCTGGGCCGTCGGCGGGAGCGCGAGCCCGACGCTCTTGCGCTGGCGCGGAGACGTCTGGGAGGAGCTCGAGGTCGATCCGGCCTGCGCGTCCTCGGGGCTCAACGGCGTCTGGGTCGCGGACGACGGCGTGGTCACGATCGCCGGCTTCCGCGGCGGGCTCGGCCGCTACGACGCGGACGGCTGGGCGTGCCCCGAGGGTCAGGTCACCATCGAGGACCTGCACGTCGCGCGCGGTCACGACGGGCGGGTGTTCGCCGCGGGCGGCGACCTCTTCAGCCCCGGCAACAACCACGGCGCGATTCTGCACTACGGCCCCGCGATCGAGGCCGTCGCGCCGGGGGACGTGGGGCCGTGCCCGTGAGCGCGGCGCGGGCGGGCCTGCCGGCGCTCGCGCTCGTCTGCTTCGCCTGCGCCCGCGCGCCGAGCTCCGCGCCCGCGGCCGCGCCGTCCCAGGAACATGTCCATGAAGACATGCGTGAAGACGCGCGTGAAGACGCGCGTGAAGACGCGGCGAGCCCTGCGGACCTCGCCGACGACGGCGACCGAGACCAGGACGGCGACGGGATCCCCGACGCCGACGACCCGTGCCCGACGGAGCCCGAGCTCTATCGCGGCCCCGCGCCCGCCGGCGCGCGCTACGACGGCTGCCCGGGCTGCGACTTCGCCTGTGACGAGGACGGCGACGGCGTCCCGCTGGGGATCGATCTCTGCCCGGAGGCCCCCGGCGGCGCGGCGGACGGCTGCCCCGCGCCCGCGGCGTGACAGCGCGCGCAGGTCGTCAGCAGCTCGCCGTAGACCTCCATCATCGCGCCGACATCACGGGCCTCCTGCGCGCGCCCGGCGAGCGTGTGCACCTCGCTCACCAGCGTCATCACGGCGGCGTCGGGGCGCGGGCCCCCGGCGGAGAGCTGCATCAGCGGCGCGTCGAGCAGGACGTCCGCGCCCTCGGCCCAGGCCCGCGGCGAGGGGCCGGCGAGCCCGTCCCACAGGCGGTTGATCGCCCACGCGTGGCGTCCGACGGTCGACGTGACCGCCGGCGCGTCGTCCTCACCGACCCTCGCGCGCGCGACCGCGACGGCCGAGCGCCCGTGGGCCTCGTGGCACAGCCCGCAGGCGCCGACCAGCTGCGACGCGCCCGCAGCCGCGAGCGCGAGCTCGTCGGCCCCGGCGACCGTGGTGGCGCCCGCCCACACCGGGTCGATGAACAGCCTCCAGCTGTCCGGAAAGCCAGCAGGATCGAGGCCCCGGGAGAGCTCCTCCGCGCGCGCGCGCGCCTCCGCGAGCTGCCCGCGCGTGACCGCGTCGTGCACCGCGAGCGCGAGCTCGAAGTGATGGTCGGCCGGCGCGACCTCCTGCTTCGCGCGCGGGCGCGGCGTCTCGCCGCAGGCGCCGAGCAGCGCGCAGGCCACGAGCAGCCCGATCGAGTGGTTCACGCGCGGCATGGCGGGCGAGAGTCAACCCCGGCGGCCCGCGCTTGTCAAAGCCCTCGAGCGCCGCGTCACACGCCGTCGATACACTGCGAGTACGCCTGGAAGGGCTCGCCGCAGCCCTCGGCGACCGCGAAGCCGAGCACGCACGCGAAGCTCGCCGCGTTCGCGCAGCCGAGGAACTCGAGCCACGCGTCGCCGCAGCCCGTCCCGGACGCCCCGAACCACAGGCAGTTCGTGCTGCACTCGTCCTCGGGCGCGTTGTTGGGGCAGGCCGCGTCTTGAACGTGGCCGCAGTAGCTCGCGCACGGCTCCACCACGTCGGGGTTGGGGTTCGAGTGCACCGCGCAGTCGATCGCGAGGAGGTACTGCAGACCGCAGCTGGGCGCGACCGGGTCGCCGCCTGCGTCGCAGGTGATCTCGACGCCGTCGACGCAGTCGAAGTACGCGTTGCCGAGCGCGTCGCAGCTCTCCGACGACGTCAGCGTCGTGCAGGTCAGCATGCACGCGTCGAGCGTCGGGCCGCTCGAGCAGCCGGCGGCGACCACCGCCGCGCAGAACGCATCGCAGCGGTCGTTCGCCGGGCCCTCGCCGCCGGAGCCCGAGCCTGATCCCGAGGGGCCCGCGCTCGCGTCGCTGCTCGTCGCGCCCGCGCTGTCGCTGGCGACAGACGAGCCGCTCGTCTCGGTCTCGGTGGGGCCGCCGCCCGCGTCGCCGCTGCAGGCGAGCAGCAGCGTCAGGACGAGCGCGAGCGGGCGAGGGCTCGGCGTGGGTGAGGGCGTGGCGCGCATGGTCGGTCTCCCCGTCGGCAGGCCGCTCTATTCTGCCGGATCCGCGCGGGCTTGGGCATCGCGCTTGACCACGGGCGCGCGCGAGCGGTGCGGCGCCTCGACCTCGCGCTCGAAGACATGTCTAATGAGTCATCAATTGGGACGGCGGCACGCGCCGCGCTCGCCGACCGCCACGTCGTCGCGCGAGCGCGTCGCCGCGGCGCGCCCGGGATTGAGCTTGCGCGCAGGCCGTACATGGGCGATCGTCACGACCCGTGGCGAGAGAACAACAACGCGGAGGCGGCGGAGGCGGCGTCGGGAAGCTCGGGATCGTCGGGGCGCTGGTCGCCGTCGCCGCGCTCGCGGGCGCGTACCTCTCCGACTGCATCACGAATTTCGGCGTCGGCAACCCCGGCGGCGCGCAGCTCGGCACGCCCGGGCGCGGCGCGGCGGAGCCGGCCAAGGCGCCGGAGCAGGCCGTCGCCGGCGCGGGCAGCTCGGCGCGCAGCGTGGTGGTGCAGGGCGACCGCTGTCAGCTCGACGGCGGCGCCGCCGTCCTGTGCACGGAGGTCTGCGAGACGCTGCGCGCGGCCTCGGGTGACGCGAAGGCCGGAGGCGAGACCAACGGCGAGACCAACGGCGAGACCAACCGCGAGACCAACCGCGAGACCAACCGCGAGATCAACGTCGACGCGACCCACGGCTCCCACGGCGTCGTCGTCGCGCTGCGCGAGTGCCTGCAGGGCGCTGGCTACACCGTCGACCTCCGGACGCGCTGACGATGTTCGTTGCCGCGCTCTTCGATCCGCTCAGCGTCGTCGTCCTCTGCCTGATCGTGGCGATGATCGGCGCGGCCGCGCTGTGGCTGCGCGGCGGCCAGAATCACTTTCACGCGCTCGTCGGCGGGCTGTCGGTGCTGCGTCGCGTCGGCGCCCAGCTTCACCACGAGCACCCGATCCGCAAGCGCCTCGAGGCCGCGCCGGTCGTCGACCTCTCGTTCGAAGAGATCGCCCGCTTGATGGTCGGCGATCGCGTGGAGCCGGCGGCGCGCGCGTTGATCCTGCTGCGCGAGCGCGTCGGCTGGATCGAGCGCTTCGCCCAGTACGCGATTCACCTGGGCATCCTCGGGACCGTGTTCGCGCTCGTCAGCTCGGACCCCACGGATCTCGAGGGCTTCCGCGCGCGCCTGCCGATCGCGCTCGGGACGACGTTCTGGGGCCTGATCGGCGCGCTCGTGCTCTCGGCGCTCGCGGGCGCGTGCGAGTCCCTGCTCGAGCGCGCGAGCACCTACGTGCGCGAGGCGCTGCTCGAGGGGCTCGAGCGCGAGCCCGCGCCCGCGCCTGACGTCTCCGTGGACGCGCCGACCGAGGAGGGCTGAGGTGAGCCGCCGCCGGCGACATCGCGCGCTCGACATGCTCCCGCTGCTGGATGTCTTTATGGTCATCCTGTTCGTGTTCGCGACCATCCAGGAGCGCGAGGTCCACGTCTCGACCGAGGAGGCCGCGAGCCTGCGCGACGAGCTCGCGCAGGCGCGCGCGCAGCTCACGGCCGCCGAGCGGCGCGGCCAGGAGGATCGTGCCGCGCGCGCGCGCGCCGAGGCCGAGGCCGCGCGCACCGAGTCCGAGCAGCTCGCGACCGCGCGGCGCGAGCTCGCCGACGCCGAGTCCGCCGAGAGGCGCGCGCGCATGGAGGCCAAGCGCGCGCGCGAGGCCGTCGACCAGCTGCGCGCGCGCGTGACGGAGCAGCTCGCCGCGGTCGGCCAGTCCGAGGACGTCGTCCGTCGCCAGGACGTCCTGAGCAAGCTGCTGCACCAGTTCACCGTGTTCGAGATCGACATCACCGGCGCGGACTCGGGCGAGCGCGTCGTCAACCACTGCTGCTATCGCACCGACCCCTTCGTCGAGGCCTGGAGCTCCTGCGGGGTCGTGCCCGCCGAGAGCGAGGCGCTGCGCGAGTGGGTCCGCCAGGGCGGCGGCGGGCTTGAGGACGTCCTCCGGCGCACGCGCGGCGGCAACGCGATGACGATCATCCGCCAGGACGAGGTGTCGACCTTCGACCTGCGCCTGTCTCTCAAGGTGCTGCTGCAGGAGCGCTTCGCCGACCACGAGATCTACGACGGCGGGATCTCGATCGATCGCGTCCGCTGCGACGGCGGCGCCGCGCAGTAAATCCAGCGCGCTGGGTCACCGACGCGAGCTCGAAGATCGCTCGCCGCGGACGACGAGCGCGTGCCATGCTGGCGTCATGAACGAGAAGCGCGCCGTACTGATCGTCTGGATCGCGAGCCTGATCGCGCTCTACCTCGGGAGCGGCTGGGTCGAGACTGCGGGCCGCGCGGTGCTCTGGATCTTGCTGGTGTCGCACGCGGTCGAGTGCGCGATGAACCTCGCGCTGTTCCGCCGCGCCGGCGGCTCCATGACCAACCACCTCGTGCAGACCATGATCTACGGGTACACCTACTGGATGCCGCTCAAGCGGCGGCTCGCGGCCGGCGAGTAGCGGCCGCGCGTCTACTCGATCCCGTCCACGTGCGCCTCGCCGTCGGGCTTGCGCACGTGCACCACCACGCCCGATGACCCCGAGGACGTGGGGCAAAGATCGAAGGTGGCCGTGAACTCGCGCTCGCCGGCGCTGCCCGGCGGCGGCGGTTCGAAGCGCACGGGCGTCCTCAGGGCCTGGCCTGGCGCGCAGGCGGTCGGGTCTCGGTAGCGGACGTCAAAGCGCTCCGCGGTCTCGACGACCTCCTCGAATTCGACGGGCGCGCCGCCCCACGTGGCGAGGTACGCGTCCGCGAGCCGGCGCGCGTCCGCGGCCGTCAGCGCGTCGCTCGCGGGCCGCGCGGCGGTCGCCCGCGCGGGCGCTCGGCTGGCGCACGCGGGCGCCGTCGTCGCGAGCGCCACGAGTATGACCCTATAACCATGTCCCTTGGTCAAGGCGCGCAGGATAGCACGGACGCGGGCTCAGCCCTCGATCGAGCAGGTCTCGACCGGCGGGCTCTCGTTGTTGTCCTCGATGCACTCGTTGAGCAGGCCGCCGCCGAGCCCGTCGTCGTCGACGACGACGTAGATGTCGAAGGGCGGGCTCGCGGGCGCGTCGGCGTCGAGGTAGACGGTCTCCGAGCCGCCGGCCGGGATCGCCTTCGTCGTCTGCACCGTGCCGAGCGGGCCGGTGTCGACGTCGTAGAAGGTCACGTTGACGCCCGGGCCGACGCCGAGGCAGCCCTGGTTGACGACCTTCGCCGACATCGCGATCGTCGAGCAGTCGACGCCGTTGGCGTACAGGTCCGCGGGCGCGAGGTCTGGCGCGCAGTTGTTCTCGAGCTCGCCCTGCGTGTTGCGCCGGTAGCTGTTGTAGGGGTCGTTGGCCGGCGTCGCCCAGTTCGGCGACTCGACCGTCGGGATCGTCCCGTCGGCGCCGACGTTGGTCACGTGGTACGTGTGCTGGTTCCACACCGGGAAGGTCGAGACCCAGTTGTCGAGCCGATCCTCGAACACCTCGACGCCGGCGTCCCCGATCGCGCCCTGATCAGACTCGTTGTTGGTGCTGACGATGATCTCGGCCTTGAAGTCGCCGTCGACGTCGGCGACCACGGGGAACTCGCTGCGCGTGCGCGACGAGTTGATGTCGATGAACAGGATCTCCTCGTCGGTCATGATGCCGTCGCACAGCGGGCCCTGCACGGCGCAGTCGGGCTCGGTGCCCGGGTAGATCCGCAGGTACCACTCGTCGCCGTAGATGACCTCGGAGCGGCCGTCGCCGTCGAAGTCGAACACCGAGGAGCCCGTGCGCTGCGACGAGCCGTCCTTGGTGTCCGCGCGCCACAGCACCGACATGGCCCCTGGGCCGTCGTAGCGCGCGACCACGTAGGTGTCGCCGCCTGCGGTGCCGATGTCCGCGACGCCGTCGCCGTCGAAGTCGGCGATGTTGGGCGCCCCGCCGGCGCCGCCGCCGGGGATCGCGACGCTCGCCAGCGTCTCGCCGGTCTGCCCGTTGAACACGTAGATCTCGCCGCTGCTGATGAGCGCGACCTCGGGCGTGAGGTCGCCGTTGAAGTCGGCGACGCCGCAGTAGCCGTCGGCCGGCGTGGCCTGCCAGAGCAGCTGGCCGGCGAAGTCGACGCCCACGGTGCCCGTGAAGGTGTAGACCGTGCCGCCGGCGATCAGCTCCGGGCGCGAGTCGCCGTTGAGGTCCGCGACGCACGAGAGCGGGCCGACGCTGCCGTTGGCGCCGGTCGCCCCGGACGGCGCCTCCCACGCGATCTTCCCGAAGTTGTCGTAGACCGCGCGGCCGAACGCGATCTCGGGCGGGCCCGTCAGGTCGAAGTTGGCGATCGACGGCGAGCCGCTCCGGCCCCCGAAGCTGTAGTTCTCCGACGTCCACAGCGGCATGCCGTCGTTGCGGACGCACAGCAGGTTCTTGCCCTCGCCGGGCACGACGATCTCGGGCGTGCCGTCGCCGTTGAGGTCGCCGAGCGCCGGGTGCGAGCCGGGGTCGGTGCGGTACGCCGGGTCGAGCAGGCTCCAGACCTTGGCGCCGTTGTCCCCGCGGATCACCCGCAGGATCCCGTTCGCGGTGTAGTTGGAGCCCTTGTAGCTGTTGAACACGATCTCCGGGATGCAGTCGCCGTCGAGGTCGACGACCATCGGCGACATCACGCACTGGTAGTATTCGGGCTCGTCGTCGGGCGCGACCTCGACGTGCGGCCAGCTCGGCACGCACAGATCGTTCTGACAGACCTCGTCCTTCTGGCAGCCCTGGTCGCAGCTGCGGCTCTTTCGCTGGCCCCAGGTGAAGCGCGGGATCGGGTCGAACACGCCGATCTCCGGTTCGAAGGCGCAGGTCGGGTCGGCGAAGTTGGGCACGCAGAGCTCGAGCTGCGGATCACAGATCTGGCCCTCGGCGCAGTCCGACTCGGTCTTCGTCGCGCACACCGCAGACGAGCACGCGCCGCCCGGCGTCACGCACTGGCCGACGTAGCACAGCTGCCCGGGGCCGCAGCACACCGGGTCCTCGCCGCCGCACGGCGCCTCGTCGCCGCAGTCGAGCTCGCAGGCCCCGTCGACGCAGGACTCGTCCGCCTCGCAGCAGATGTCCCCGCAGTCACGCGCCGGAGGACAGGGCGCGCCCGTGCTCTCCGTCTCGCCCATCGTCCCGCCGGTCTCGCTCTCGGAGCCGCTCGTGGTCGTCGTCGAGCCGGCGCTCGACGGGTTGGTCAGCGTCACCGTCGGCGCCCCGCTGCCGGAGGCGGTCGAGTCCTCGCGGCCGGAGTCGTCGCCGCAGGCGACCACGACCGCGACCGCGGCGAGCGCTCGCGCGGGCGCGGACGCCGAGGCGCGAGCGGAGGAGCGAGCGGAGGAGCGAGCGGAGGAGCGAGCGGAGGAGCGAGCGGAGGAGCGAGCGGAGGAGCCGCGTTCCGACGTCGGCGTCGAGGCGTAATCCATGGACGCATGGTATCGGCGCGCTCGCGCAGATCCAACGCGTCGGCGGCGAGGGATGTCGATCGTTGTAGGTGCAAGCGCTTGCGGCACAGGCACGCTCAACGCGCGTGGAGGAAGGCCGCGCTCGCGCTACTCGAGCGACGACCGTCGGGGCCGCCGGCTCGCCCGCGCCTGTATCCGCGACGCGGACGCGCGGCGCGACCGCGACCGCGACCGCGCCTGCGCGCCCCCTGAGGAGGGCGGGGCGGGGCGAAGCTAGAGCCTCGCGCAGGACCGCGCCGCGCACGGCCGGCCCTGGCGCGCGTCCTCGAGGCTGTCGCCGCGTCCGCGGGCGCGCGGAGAATTCTCCATGATCTCGTGGCTCCACGCCGTTTTGCGCCCGCGCGCGCAGCATCGCCCGAAGCGCGAGACCTTGAACCGCGAGTTCCACGGACGCCGCCCGTGGTGATAGCTTTGACGCGCACCGCCATGTCACGACTCCCGTACCTGCTCCTGACGGTATGCATCGGACTCGCGCCGGTTCACCCCGCGCACGCCGTGGCGCACGCCGCCGCGCCCGCGCGCGACGACATGGGCCGCGCCGAGCAGCTCTACCTCGAGGGCAAGGAGAAGTTCGAGATCGCCGAGTACATCGAGGCGCTGCGGCTGTGGCAGGAGGCCTACGGGCTCGTCCCCGACACCAAGGACGCGCGCCCGATCAAGAACGACCTCATCTACAACATGGCGAAGGCGCAGGTGAAGGCGCACGCGGTCGACAACGACGTCGCGCGCCTGCGCAAGGCGAAGCTGCTGTTCGAGCAGTACCTCGGCGAGCACGAGTCGCTGCACGGGAAGTCGAAGGCGGCGGTCAAGGAGCGCGAGGAGGTCGCGGCGCAGCTCGCCGAGGTCGAGAAGCTGCTCGAGAACCCCAGCGCCGGGCCGGCGGCGGTCGGCGTCGCCCCGGGGGATCCCGACGCCGCGCCACCCGGGGATCCGAGCGCGGCGCCGCCGGGGGATCCGAGCGAAGCAGGCGGGGACGGGGACGAGGACGAGGACGAAGACGAGGATGACTTCGATCTCGACGCGGCGCTCGACGCCGACCCGGAGCTGGCGAAGGAGTACAAGCAGGGCCGCGACATGGTGATCGCGGGATCCGTGGTGCTCGGCGTCGGCCTGTTCTCGCTGCTGGTCGCGGCGGGTGGCGTGGGCGCGGCCATCAACTTCGACAACATGGGCGAGACCGATCGCGCCCAGCGGCTGACCTACGCGTCGATCGGCGTCGGCGCGTTCGGTGGCGTCGCGACGATCTCCGGCGCCGTCGTCCTCGGGCTCGGGATCCCGCGCCTCGTCCGGGCCAAGAAGCGCGCGCAGCGTCAGTCCGCGTTCCAGCCCTCCTTCACGCCCTACTTCACGCGGGGCGGGGCGGGCGCGGTCGCCACGATTCGCTTCTGACGCGGGCTGGCGTCCTCGTCGTGGGTCGCGGCGAGAGAGCGCGCGCGGCGGGCATGCTATTGTCCGCGCCGCAAGGAGTCACGTACACATGACGATCAAGGTTGGCGACAAGGTACCTGCGGTTACGCTCAAGCGCCTCGGCGGCGGCATCGAGGAGGTCAACACCGGCGAGCTGTTCAAGGGGCGCAGGGTGGTCCTGTTCTCGGTCCCCGGCGCGTACACACCGACATGCTCCAAAGAGCACCTCCCAGGCTTCGTCGCGTCGGCCGACGAGATCCGCAGCCAGGGCGTCGACGAGATCGTGTGCCTGGCCGTCAACGACCCCTTCGTCATGGCGGCCTGGGGCGAGGAGCACGGCGCCGACGGAAAGGTCTCGATGCTGCCCGACTGGGACGGCGCGTTCACCCGGGCGCTGGGCCTGGAGCAGGACATCTCGGCCGCGGGGCTCGGGGTCCGCGGCAAGCGGTTCTCGATGCTGGTCGAGGACGGCGTGGTGAAGTCCCTCAACATCGAGGACGGCAAGGGCGTCACCGTCAGCGGCGCGGCCTCCTGCCTCAACGCGCTCGCGGCGAGCTGAGCGCCGCGCATCGGCGGCGCGCTCGCGCCCCTACGAGCGCCGGTCCGCGGGCAGCGGGTCGGCGCTCGCGCGCGTTCGCGCCGCGCGTCCGCGCGCCGTGATTTTAATATGTCTTGAAAGACATGTGATAACAGGCGTGTCGTCGCGCCCCGGAGAGCCCGTGAGAGCGCTCACGGTTTTTCTTGCGCGCTCCGCTACACCTGCCGGAACCTCTGCGCGACGCTTCTGTCTGTCCCGACGAACAGCAGGGCCGAGGACCAAGACATGTCCACAAAGTCACTTTCTTTCAAGGTTTTCTACGGGGACCAGCTCGTCGACACCAAGACGCTGGACCAGGACGTCATCAAGATCGGGAAGCTCAAGAGCAGCCACCTCTGCCTTGACGATGAGAACGTCGCGCGCATGCACGCGGTCATCGAGGTCGCCGGCGACGACGTCCGCGTCATCGACCTGGGCAGCTCCTCGGGCACCGTCGTCAACGGGACGCGCATCGACAAGAACGCGGTGCTCGGCGACGGCGACACGCTCGAGTTCGGACCGTATCGGCTCGAGGTCGAGTTCGTGAAGCCGGCGCCGGTGATGGCGCCGACGCCCGCGGCCGCGCCGGTCGCCTACGCCGCCGCGGCGGTCGCCGCCGCGCCGATCGCCCGCGCGCCGATCCAGATCGACGCGAGCGAGTTCGAGGTGCAGAACGGCACGCGCGTCGCGGAGGTCGTGGCGATGTACGGCGCGACGGTGCTCGACGTGCAGCACGTGGGGCAGGTGAAGAGCCGGAAGTCGCAGGCGCCGCTGTGGCTGGCGCTGGGCGGGCTGATGATCGTCGGCGGCGCCGGCATCTTCGGCTACGAGGCGTCGCGGGACTGGGATGGCTACAAGCAGGGCGTGCTCGAGGCGAACACCTCGGGCGGCGTGATGCCCCAGAAGCCAGGTATGGGTCTTGGCGGCGTGGGCATCGGGCTGGCGCTGCTCGGGCTCGTGCCGCTGATGATGGGCGTGAGCCGGATGTCGGAGGTCGTGCACTCGAACTACACGATCGGCGAGGGGCACGACGCGACGTTCCACATCCCGCCGGCGGGGCTGCCGAACCCGGCCGCGTTCCCGCTGGTGCGCGGGAGCGATCACGAGTTCTCGCTGAACTTCACGCAGGAGATGGAGGGCGAGGTCACCTTCGACGGCCAGACGATCCCGCTGAACCAGCTGGTGAGCTCGGGCCGCGCGGGCGCGGCGGGGAACTCGTACTCGTTCCCGATCCCGCCCGGCGCGAACTGTCGCGTCGCGTTCCGCGACATGACGTTCTACATCAACTCCGTGGCGCCGGGCGCCGTGATCGCGGCGGCGTCTGAGGCGGACAAGCCGTTCTGGCTGTACAACGGCGGCTCGTTCGCGGTCATCGGCAGCCTGCTGGTGCTCGCGCAGCTCATCCCGCCTGACGCGGCGGCGCTGGGCGGCGACGACATGGACGACGACAACCGCTTCGTCGGCTACCTGAACCAGCCGAACAAGCCGCCGGAGGAGGAGGAGCCGCCGCCGGAGGACATGGAGAACTCGGACGACGAGGCGGGCGGCCAGGGTCAGCGTCACAAGGGCGAGGAGGGCAAGATGGGCAAGCCCACCTCCAAGCAGAAGTCTGGCCTTTACGCCATGAAGGGTCCGAAGAACGCGATCCCGCAGATGGCGCGTAACTTCGACCCGGAGATGGCGGCGCGACAGGCCGGCATCCTCGGCGTGATGCAGCAGGACAGCGGTCACTTCCTCGCGTCGCCGTACGGCGCCGCGTTCGCGGTCGGCAACGACGACGCGGACGTCTGGGGCGGTCTCACGGGCTCCGAGGTCGGCGAGGCGTACGGCGTCGGCGGTCTCGGTCTGGTCGGCACGGGCCGCGGCGGCGGCGGTACCGGCGAGGGCACCATCGGCCTCGGCAACACGGGCCTGATCGGCAAGGGCGGCGGCGGCGGCACGGGCTCGGGCTACGGCCGTGGCTCGGGCGCGGGCTTCGGCGGCCGCGGCAAGCGAGTGCCGACGGTGCGTCAGGCGAAGGCGAAGGTCCAGGGCGCGCTCGACAAGGACATCATCCGCCGCATCGTCCGCGCGCACATCAACGAGGTGCGTCACTGCTACAACATCGGCCTCGGCAAGGACCCGAACCTCAAGGGTCGCGTGGTCGTGCAGTTCACGATCGGCGGCTCGGGCAAGGTGCCCTCGGCGGTCGTGCAGTCGACGACGCTGAAGGACACGGCGGTCGGCAACTGCATCGCCAAGGCGGTGCGCCGCTGGCAGTTCCCGAAGCCGCGCGGCGGCGGCAGCGTGATCGTCTCGTACCCGTTCGTGCTGCAGCCCGGCTAGCCCGGCGCGCGTGAGCGCGACTCGCCGCCATCGCGCGGTCAACACGGAGGCAGCTCGCATGGGCTGCCTCCGTTCGTTTGTTGCGGCGACGTCACCTGCGGCGCTCGAACGTCGCGCTCGTACGCGCGACGACACGCTTGTTCTCGCGCCCTCGGACGCGAGCTCGCGCGCGGGCCCCTGTGGTACACTGAGAGGGCTTTTGCTCGAAGAGGAACTGTTTGAGCGGAGTCGTTGCAGGCGCGATCGAGAAGGTGACACGACATGGCACGAGGGAACTACTCGGCTGGTAAGCGACAGCGAGAGGCCGAGAAGGCGAAGAAGAAGAAAGAGAAGCGCGAGCGGCTCCGGCAGAACCGAGAGCGGCGCCAGAGCGTCGACGGGATCCCGGTCGTGTCGGCCGACGAGATCCAGGTCGCGGCGGCTCGCGCCCACGTGGCCATGAAGCAGCAAGAGGAAGAGGCGCCCGACGGCGCCCCGCTAGACATGCTGACGTCGCGCAACGAGGGCAGGCGCGCGCGTGAGCGCCGGAGCTCCCGCGGCGCGCGGCTGTTCGTCGGGCGACTGAGCTGGGACACCACCGAGAGCGAGCTTCGCCAGCTGTTCGAAACCTGCGGCGAGGTCGTCGACGCCGTCGTCGTGCTCGATCGTGACACCGGGCGCTCGCGCGGCTTCGGCTTCGTGACGATGGCGTCGCAGGGTGAGGCCAAGAAGGCGCTGGAGGAGCTCGACGGGCGCGAGCTCGACGGGCGCGAGATCGCGGTCAACGTCGCGACCGAGCGCTCGCGCTGAGGTCCTCGCGCGCCCGCGTCGCAGCGGCGGGCTGGTAGACGAGCCGCGCCTCGCCGCGAACCAGCCGCGCAGGCCATCGCGCGCCTCGTGCCGCGGCGCGGCGCGGCGGCGCGGATTCCCGCCGGCCGACGGTGATGCTACATAGTCGCGCATGAGCGCTCCCGGCTCGACGCGGCTGTACGCCCTGGACGCGCTCCGGGGGCTCGCCGTGTTCCTGATGATGGAGCAGCACCTCGGCATCTGGCTGTGGCGCATCCCGGCGGGCGGCGCGAAGCGGTTCCCGGGGCTCGTGGCCTTCAACGCGCTCGGCGGGATGGCGGCGCCGCTGTTCATCTCGCTCGCCGGCGTGGGCGGGGCGCTGATGCTCGAGCGCGCGGGCGCGGGGAGCCCCGCGCAGGATCGCGTGCTGGCGCGCCGCGGGCTCGCGCTGATCGGCTTCGGCTACGCGCTGAACCTGATGACGCCGCGCTGGCTGGGGCCGCTGTCGTGGTTCGTGCTGCACCTGATCGGCTTCGGGCTGCTCACGCTGCCGCTGTGGCGGCGGCTCGCGTCCTCGCGCTTGCTCGCGCTCGCCGGCGCGCTGGTCGTCGCCACCCCGCTCGCGCACGCGTGGCTCGGCACCCCGCTGCGGCTCGGCTTTAACCGCATGGCGGATCACAGCCGGCCCGGCGGCGCCCTGCGCCTCGCGCTCGTCGAGGGCCACTTCCCGATCATCCCGTGGTTGGCGCTGTTCCTCGTCGGCGTCGTCGTCGGGCGCTGGATCTCCGCCGGGCAGCGCGGTCGCGTCGCGCGTCTCGCCGGCGGCTTGGTGATCGCCGGCGCGCTGCTCGGGGCCGTCCGCGCGCTCACGCGGGCCGACGCGCTCCCGCTGTACGACTGGATCCCGCGGCCCGTCGGCCTGCGGGCGTTCTACGTCGCGCTCGACTTCTACCCGGCGCACCCGCCGATCCTCGCGTCGCTCTCCGGGCTCGCGCTCGGCCTGATCTACCTGGCGACGGGCCCGCGGGTCGCCGGGCGCTTCCATCGCCGCCACCCGCTCGTGACGCTCGGCCGCGCGTCGCTCACCCTGCTGATCGTCCACGTCGTGCTGTTCAACGGGGGCGCGCACGCGCTCGAGCTGTACCTCGGGCTCTCGGCCCGGGTGACGCTGCTGATCATCGGCGTGTGGACGGCGCTGTGCCTGCTGCTCGTGCGCCGATGGGAGCGCGCGGGCTTTCGCTACGGCGCCGAGTGGCTGCTGCGGCGGCTCGCCGGCTAGCGTGATGATATGACCGAAGAGCCGGTCCGTGCGCGCGCGAGGCGGCCGCGCATCGACGGCGCGCGATGAGATGTCTGAAAGGCCATCTCACGCGCGCGCGGCGGCTGCCTACATCGACGTGAGCCCGCCGTCGACGATGTGCTCGGCGCCCGTCGTGAAGCTCGACTCGTCGCTGAGCAGGTGGATGACGACGCCCGCGATCTCGGCGGGCTCGCCCAGGCGCTTTTGCGGGATCGCGCGCGACAGCTTGCGCTCGGCGCGGGCGGGATCGCCCGAGGCCTGCAGGATCTCCTCGACCATGGCGGTGCGCGTGAACGCGGGGTGCACGGAGTTCACGCGGATGGGCAGGCCGATCAAGGCGAACTCCACGGCGAGCGCCTTGGTGAGCATGCGGACCGCGGCCTTCGACGCGCAGTAGGCGGTCATGCCGGCCGTGCAGACCATCGCGGCGACGGAGCTGATGTTGACGATGCTGCCGCCGCCGGACGCCTCGAGCAGGGGCAACGCCGCCTGCGTGCCGATGAACACGCTGTCGAGGTTGACCGCCATCATCGCGCGCCACTGCGCGTCGCTCATCTCGCTGAACTGAAAGGGGGTGCCGCGCCCGGCGTTGTGCACCAGCCCGTGGAGCGCGGAGAAGCGCGCCTTCGTGGCCGCGATCGTCTCGACCCAGGCCGCGCGCGAGGTGACGTCGTGGCCGAGGATCAACACCTCGGCGTCGAGCGAGTCGGCGTACTCGCGTACGCCGTCGGGGTTGATGTCGGTGAGCACCAAGCGGGCGCCCTCGCGGGCGGCCGCGCGGGCGAAGGCCGTCCCGAGGCCCCCCGCCGCGCCGGTGATGAGCACTACCTTGTCCTGCAGTCGTGTCATGGCGGATGTCAGTTCTCGTGGGTGCGCCGTGGGAGCACACGCGGCGCGCCCACGCGGTCGCACTGTAGCCGCTCTCACCGGCTCGCGACGCGCGATTGTGTACGCGCGTGGACCGGCTCAGACGCCGGAGTCAGGCGGTCCTGGACCCGCAGCGTGATACGCTTCACTGGCATGATTGGCGCGCTCGTCGGTGGCTACCGGCTCACCTCGAGAATCGGTCGAGGCGGCATGGCCGTGGTCTACGGCGCAGAACATGCGCCGAGCGGGCGTATGGCCGCCGTCAAGGTCCTGCTGCCGATGTGGAGCTCGCAGCCGAGCGTCGTGCAGCGCTTCTTTCAGGAGGCGCGGGCGGCGAGCGCGATCGACCACCCCGCGATCGTCGAGGTCTATGACTTCGGCACGCGCGCGGAGGTCGGCGCGTACATCATCATGGAATTGCTCGCGGGCGAGAGCCTCGGGCAGCGGATCGAGCGGCACGGGCGGATGCCGATCGGCGCGGCCCTCAGCGTCGCGCGCCAGATCACCGACGCGCTCTCGACCGTGCACACGCACGGCATCATTCACCGCGACCTCACGCCCGGCAACGTGCACCTCGTGCCCGACCCCGCGATCGCGGGGGGCGAGCGCGCGAAGATCCTCGACTTCGGGATCGCCAAGCTGCTCGACGATCGCGGGCGCTCGACCGGGCAGACGGTGGACGGCGCGATCCTCGGGACGCCGACGTACATGGCGCCCGAGCAGTGCAAGAGCGCGAGCAAGGTCGACCACCGCGCCGACATCTACTCGCTCGGATGTCTCTTGTTTCATATGTTGACGGGGCGCCCGCCGTTCACCGGCGAGGGCGTCGGCGAGGTGCTCGCGGCCCACCTGCACAAGCCGCCTCCGCGCGCGCGCGAGCTCGTCCCGTCGATCCCGCCCGAGCTCGATGAGCTCATCGCGCGCCTGCTCGCGAAGCTGCCCGAGCAGCGGCCCGCGTCGATGCGCGACGCCGCGGACGCGCTCGCGCGGCTGCCGGCGCCGGCGCCGATCGAGGACGCGCTCGAGCTCGACGCGCACCTCGAGTCGCGGCCGGCGTCCTCGGGCGAGGCGCGCGTCGAGCCGCTGACGCCGTCGACGCGGCTCTACGGGCGCGACGAGGATCTCGACGCGCTCCGGCGGGCGTACCACGGCGTCGCGCGGGGCCGCGGCGCGACGCTCACGCTGATCCTCGGCGTCGGCGGCGTGGGGAAGTCGAGCCTGATGCGCGCGTTTCGGCGTTGGCTCGCCGATCGCCCCTGGTCGCTTCGCGCTCGGCAAGTTCCAGCAGTACGAGCGCCCTCGGCCCTACGAGGCCGTCCGCGACGCGCTGCGGGAGCTGCTCGCCGAGGTCCGCGACGCGCCTGCGGCCGCGCGGGCGCGCGGTGGCGCGCGCGCGCTCGAGGCGCCTCGGCAAGGGCGCGAGCCTGCTGACCGCGCAGCTCCCTTCGAGCCGCGGCGCTGCTCGGGGAGACCGCGCCGCTCGGCCCGCTGCCGCCGGACGAGACGCGCCGCCGGTTCTTTCGCGCGGCGTGCCGGCTGTTTGAGGTGTTCGCGGAGCCAGGTCACCCGCTCGTGCTCGCGCTGGACGACCTGCAGTGGGCCGACCTCGCGAGCCTCGAGCTGATCGAGCAGCTGCTCGCGCGCGGCGAGGCCCGCGACCTGCTCGTGCTCTGCTCGTGGCGCAGCGACGAGGTCGGCGCGCGGCACCCGTGGATGCACTGCCTCGTCCGGCTGCGCGAGCTCACGACGCTGCGGGTCGAGGAGCTCAGCCCGGCGCCGCTGGCGAGCGACGAGGTCGCGCGCCTGCTCGCCGACGCGCTCGCGCGCTCGATCGACGACGTGAAGGAGCTCGCGCGGCTCGTGCACGCGCGCACCGGCGGCAACCCGCTGCACGTCACGCAGCTCATCGCGGCGCTGCGTCACGAGGGGCTCGTGCACCTCGACCCCGAGACGCGGCGCTGGAGCTGGGACGCGCGCGCGGTCGCGTCGCGGCGCTTCGGCGGCGACGTGGTGGCGCTCATGACCCGACGGCTGCGCCGGCTGTCGCCGGAGACCCAGCGCGCGCTGACGATCGGCTCCTGCCTCGGCCTGAGCTTCACGGCGGAGGTCGTCGCGCGCGCGCTCGGGCGCGAGACGGCCGAGGTCGAGTCGTCGCTCCTCGAGCCCGCGCGCCTCGGGCTGCTGACGCGCGAGCCCGGCGCCTATCGCTTCGCGCATGATCGGGTGCAGCAGGCCGCGAACGCGCTCGCGTCGGCGCAGGAGCGACCCGCGCTGCACCTCGCGATCGCGCGCGCGCTGCCGCCTGGCGACGGGCTGTTCGAACGCGTGGGTCACTTCAACCGCGCGCGCGCGCTGGTCGACGGCCCGGAGGAGCGCGCGCGGCTGGCTCAGCTCAACCTCGACGCGGGGCGGCGGGCGAAGGGCGCGGTCGCCCACGCGAGCGCCGTCCGCTACCTCGCCGCCGGCGTCGCGTGGCTGCCCGAGGACGTCTGGGCGCGCGAGCCCGAGCTCGCCTGGACGCTGCGCAAGGAGCTCGCGGAGTGCAGCTACCTCGCCGGCCTCGACGACCGCGCGCGCGCGCAGTTCGACGTCCTGCGCGAGCGCGCCGACAGCTTCGCGCGCCTCGCCGCGCTCGCGATCCTCGAGATTCGCTTTCACACCGCGCGCTCGCGCAACACCGACGCGCTCGCGGTCGGCGTCCGCTGCCTCGAGCGCGCCGGCATCGCGCTCCCGTCGGAGCCCGGCGGCGACGAGGTGCACCTCGCCCACGACGAAGTGTGGGCGGCGCTCGACGGGCGAGAGATCGAGGCGCTGCTCGAGCTCCCGCCGGTGCCCGCGGGCGACGACGCGACGCTGATGGAGCTGTTCTCCGCGCTGATGGCCCCGGCGTTCCACCTCGGGCGCGCGCTCATGGCGATGCTCGCCGCGGTCATGGTCGCCGAGTCGATCCGCCGCGGGCACACGCCCTACGCGGCCGGCGGCTACACGGCCTACGGCATGGTGCTCGGGCCGATGTTCGGGCGCTACGAGGACGGCTACCGCTTCGGCAAGCTCGCCCACGACCTCGTCGAGCGAGATGACCTTATGGTCATCCGAGCGCGGACGCACTTCGTGCTCGGCGGGATGATCCTGCCGTGGACGCGGCCCTACGCCGAGGGCGTCGGGTACCTCGAGTCCGCGCACGCGGCCGCGGCCGAGAGCGGCGATCAGCTCTACCAGGGCTACTGCGCCGCGTTCTTCGTGCTGAGCAAGCTCGAGACCGGCGCGCCGCTCGTCGAGGTCTGCGGCGAGGCCGAGCGCCGGATCGCCGAGGCCTACCGCGGGAACTGCCAGTTCATCGCGCACATGATCCGCTCGATCGAGCGGCTCGCGCGGGCGCTGTGCGGGACCACGGACGCGCTGCACAGCTTCTCGAGCCCGGGCTTCGACGAGCGCGCGTTCGAGGCCGAGCTCGAGCGCGAGGGCCAGGCGACCGCGAGCTGCTGGTACTACGTGCGCAAGCTGCAGCTGCTGTACATCGCCGGCGAGCACGAGGCCGCGGCCGCGGCCGCGCGCGAGGCCCAGGAGGTCGCGGCCGCCTCGCTCGCGATGTTCCCGGACTTCCTGTTCTACAGCGCGCTGACCATGGCGGCGCTGTTCTCCGGCTTCGCGGACGTCGAGGCGCGCGGCGAGGCGCTGGCGATGATCCGGATGGCGCGCGACCGCTTCGCGGTGTGGAGCGAGCAGTGCCCCAGCAACTTCCTCGCGCGCTCCCAGCTGCTGGTCGCCGAGCTCGCGCGCGTCGAGGGGCGCAGCGAGGACGCGCTCGCCTGCTACGAGCAGGCCCAGCGGGTCGCGCGGACCAACGGGCAGGTGCACATCGCCGCGATCGGCAACGAGTGCTGCGCCCGTCACTTCCGCGCGCGCCACATGGGCGGGGTCGGCGACGCGTTCCTCATGAAGGCCGCGCGGCAGTACAAGCAGTGGGGCGCGACGGCCAAGGTCGCCGCGCTCGACCCGCGCGCGAAGCCGCGGCCGGTGTCGCGCCCCGCCACCACGCCGCCCCCGGAGCCGACGCCGCGCGCCGCGTCGCTGTCGAGCCACGCGACGCAGGAGACCTTCGTCGGCGTCGAGCCGGAGCTCGGTCGCGACAGCGCGACCGCGCCGGGCACGAACGAGGTCACGCAGCCGGGCGGGCTCACGCAGCGCAGCGACCTCGCGACGCTGCGGCGGCTGCAGGACCGCGTCGACTCGCCCGCCGCGTGGCGCCTCGGCGAGCTCGTCGCGCAGCTCGGCCCGATGCTCTCGAGCGACCGCGGGCGCGCGCTGCTCGGCCAGCTCGACGAGCTCGCGCACGCCCAGGATCGCCTGCGCGGCGAGCTGCGCCGCGAGCTGAATCAGCTCGTGACGCGGGCGTTCGGCCGCGAGCCCGAGGCCGGCCGCGACGGCGTCGACGACACCATGTACCAGGCGCGCGCGGAGCTGGCGGCGCTGCACACGATCGCCGACGGTCGCCAGGGCGACATTAGCTAGGCTCGGCGCGCGCGCCTGACGTCGCGCCGCGTTCAACATGGTTATCTAGACATGTCGCATGGGCGGCGCGCCTTCGTCCGGCGCGCCCCGCCGCAGCGCCCGCGTCGCCTCGGGCCCGCCGATCCCTTGAGCGACGTCGGCGACGCGACGGTCTTCGGCGGCGACCGCCGGGCGACGCGCCTGCACCTCGCCCCATTCACCGCCGTGGCGTGCTCCACGAGAGGTCGAGAAAAGAAGTAATTTCAACGGACTGCGAAGTCCGTGTAGGGTCACTGCAAAATCTGTGGGCTGAGACGCCTCGTTCGCAGACGGTGAAGCGCGGAGGAATTTTCGGATTTTGGACTGGAAATTTTCTGGGTGAATGGCGAATGTCGGGCAACGCGCGGAGCTCGGTCGACGTGGCTTCGGGCCTAACCACAAGCAACGCAACGGACGCACCCATCATGAAGTTCAGCAAGATGCTCATCGTTTCCGCCTGTGCCGGTCTCATGCTCTCCGCCTGCGGCGGTAAGGCGGCCGTCGAGGACCTCGAGAAGCTCAAGGACAAGACCTGCAGCTGCGCCAAGGACGACAGCGCCTGCATCGACGAGGCCAAGACCATGGCGAAGGAGTGGGCCGAGAAGCACAAGAACGCCCGCGGCGGCGATCAGGAGAAGGCCGAGAAGCTCACCATGGAGATCCTCGGCTGCAACATGGGCGTGGCGATGGCGCTGACCGCCGCCGCCGAGTAGCCCGAGGCGTGCACGCTCGGCCGCGCCGAGCGACGCGTGGAGCCCTGACGGTGTGGGCCGTCAGGGCTCTCTCATTGGGAGCGCGCGCTCACTCCGGGCACGCGTCCAGGCTCGCGATCCAGGCGTCGAGCAGCGCCGCGCCCTCTTCGTCCACGCGGGTCGAGCCGACGGGCGGCATCCGGGTGGTGCCGAGCGAGCGCACGCGGGCCGAGAGCAGGGAGCGCGCGGGGTCCCCGGGCGCGAGCAGGCGCGCGTCCGGGATGTCGAGATCACCGGCGCGCGGCGGCTCGTCGCACAGCAGCGCCTCCGAGAGCGGCGTCGTGTAGCGCAGATCGACGCGCGCGCGCCCGCCGGGCCCGTCGGGCCTGTGGCACTGCGAGCAGTTCGCGTGCAGGTACGCGCGCGCGCGCTGCTCGAGCGGCGCGTCGCCGTCTGCGGTCGGCAGCGGCGCGGGGTCCTGGGGCGCCGGGACGAGCAGCAGGCGCTCGCCGAGCGCCTCGAGCTGGTCAACGACCTGTCCATCGGGTCCTGTGACCTCGCGCGCGAGCTGGGCGCTCTCGAGCCCGAGCGTGTAGCCGGCCGCGGCGCTGTGGCAGAAGTCGCACTCGCCCCGCGACGGGAACGTCCAGCTCTGCGTCCCGGCGTCGCCCTCGAGCGCTCGGGTCTCGCCGCGGTCGAGCAGGGTCGCCTCGCGCCCGTCCGCGTCCCAGGCGTAGCTGTAGCCGGCCCAGCCCCCGTCGTCGTGGCGGATCAAGAGGCGGGTCTCGACCGGCGCGCCCGCGAGCTCGAAGGTCTTGACCAGCACCGAGCCGATCGGCAGCTGCCAGTCGCCGTCCGGCGCGATCGCGACCGTCGCGTCCGCCGGCGTCGAGAGCCAGCGCCGCTTGCTCGCGCCGTCGGACCAGAACGGCACGTTGAGCTCGTAGGGGAGCGCGCCCGCCGGCGCGCCTGTCGAAGCAGCCATGTCAAAGCAGCCGGTCGTCGACAGCGTCTCCGGCAGGCCCTCGTCGGCCGGCGGCGGCGCGGCGACGAGGCGCAGCAGCGCGCCGTCGAAGCGCACGCCGAGCAGCTCGCCGTCCTCCTCGCGCGCCCAGCTCGTCAGCTGGCGCCCGCCGGACTCGCTCAGCAGCGCGGGCTCCTCGCCCTCGCGCACCGCCCAGATCGCGCCGCTGTAGAAGTCGCTGTAGATGAAGGCGCCGCGCAGCTCGGGCAGCGCCGCGCCGCGGTAGACCTGGCCCGCGATCACCGAGGCGACCGCGTGGTTGCGGTACTGCGCCACCGGGTCGATCAGCCCGGCGTCGTCGCAGCTGTCGGCGCCGAAGCACGCGCTGCCCTCCTTGATCGCCCACCCGTAGTTGCCCCCGCGCGTGATGAGGTTGACCTCCTCCCACTGGTTCTGACCCACGTCGCCCGCCCACAGCGCGCCGCTCTCGGCGTCGAAGCTGAAGCGCCACGGGTTGCGCAGGCCCCAGGCGTACAGCTCCGGGCGCCCGAGCGCGCCGTCGGCGAAGGGGTTGTCGGGCGGGATCGCGTAGGGCTCACCCGGCGCCGCGCCGTCGACGTCGATCCGCAGCATCGCGCCCAGCAGCGTCGTCGTGTCCTGTCCGCTGCCGAGCGGGTCGCTGCCCGCGCCGCCGTCCCCGAGCCCGAAGTACAGGAAGCCGTCGGGGCCGAAGCCGATGTCGCCGCCGTTGTGGTTGGTGTAGGGCTGCTCGAGCTCGAGCAGCACCTCCTCCGAGTCGCGCGCGATCGTCACGCCGCCGTCCGCGCTCGTGAACCGGGAGACGCGCGAGAAGAACACGCTCCCGCCGGGCGCGGTGTACGAGACGAACACCTGACCGTTGCTCGCGAAGTCCGGGTGAAACGCGACGCCCAGCAGCCCGGCCTCGCTGGCGAGCGCCACGGCGTCGGTGAGGTCGAGCGCGACCGTCAGCGGCACGCCGTCCCCGACCGCCGGGAAGCTGTACAGCGTGCCGCCCTGGGTCGGTAGAAACCAGCGCGTGGTCGCCCCGGGCGGGCGCACGAGGTCGATCGCGCCCTCGGCCGCGACGCCGGCGTAGACGCGCTCGAGCGCCACGATGTCGCGGCTCGGCGGGCGGGGGAGGTTGACGCAGGCGTAGCGCGCGTCGGGTTTATCCGGGTCCGACTCGTCGCCGCAGGCGCTCGCGCCCGCGAGCAGCGCGAGCGCGAGGCCGACGCGCGCGCGTCGGGCAGGGTCCGAGAGTGTCAAGCCAAGCATGCCGCGATCGTACACGAGCCGGGCGGCGTCGCCGAACTGGTCGATGGGCAATCCCCGCGGGCGCGCGCGGCGGCTGCCTGCACGCGCTGCGCCGGCGTCGTCGGAGCAGGACGCTCGCGGCGCGACCCGGCGCAGTCGGGGGCAGGCGCGCGTCCACACGCCGACTCGCTAGGTCGGCGGCACGTCGCCCCGCGGCTGTCGCATGGTCACGAACTCCTCGGCCGCGCTCGGGTGCAGCCCGATCGTCGCGTCGAACTGGGCCTTGGTCGCGCCGCACTTGAGCGCGATGGCGACGCCCTGGATGATCTCCGGCGCGTCCGGCCCGAGCATGTGCGCGCCGAGGACGCGGTCGGAGTCGCGGCACACGAGCAGCTTCATCAGCGTCCGCTCCTCGCGCCCGCTGAGCGTGTGCTTCATCGGCCGGAACTCGCTGACGTAGACATCGACGCGACCGCGCGCGGCGTGGGCGTGGGCGTCGTGCTCGGAGTAGCCGACCGTGCCGATCGGCGGCTGGCTGAACACGCCGGTCGGGATGTACTCGTAGTCGACCGTCGTCGGCGCGTTGTTGAACAGCGTGTTAGCCACGGCCATCCCCTCGCGGATCGCCACCGGCGTCAGCGTGACTCGGCCGAGCACGTCGCCGATCGCCAGGATGCTCGGCGTCGAGCTGCGGAAGTGCTCATCGACCAGGATCTCGCCGTGCTCCCCCAGCTTGACGCCGGCCTCCTCGAGGCCGATGCCGCGCGAACGCGGCGCGCGGCCGGTCGCGTACATCACGAGGTCGGTGTCGTGGGTGCTGCCGTCGGTCAGCGCGAGGCGGTAGCCCGCGTCGCCGTCGCGCTTGTGGATCGCGTTGACGTTGACGTTCATCCGCAGGTCGACGCCGGCGCGTCGCATCTCGCCTGCCAGCGCCGCGCGGATGTCGTCGTCGAAGCCGCGCAGGAACATGCGCCCGCGGTAGAGCTGCGTCACCTGGCGGCCGAGGCCGTGGAAGATGCCCGCGAACTCGACGCCGATGTAGCCGCCGCCGACGATCGTGATCCGGCGCGGGAGCGACTCGAGGTGAAAGATCTCGTTGGACGAGATCGCGTGCTCGGCCCCGTGGATCCCCGGCATACGCGGCCAGCTCCCCGTGGCCACGAGGATGTGCGCGGCCGTGAAGCGCTGGCCGTCGACCTCGACCGTGTGGGGATCGACGACGCGCGCGCGCCCGCGGATGATGTCGACGCCGGCGTTGTGCAGCAGGCGCGCGTAGATCCCGTTGAGGCGCTCGATCTCCTGGTTCTTGGCGGCGAGCAGCTGCGGCCACGAGTGCTCGCGCTCGCCGACGGTCCAGCCGAAGCCGCGGGCGTCCGCGAACTCGCGGGAGAAGCTCGAGGCGTAGACGAACAGCTTCTTGGGCACGCAGCCGAGGTTGACGCAGGTGCCCCCGAGGTCGCTGGACTCCGCGACGGCCACGCGCGCGCCGAACGAGCCGGACATACGCGCGGCTCGTACCCCGCCCGAGCCGGCGCCGATCGTGAACAGGTCATAGTCGTAGCGCGTGCTGGTCGTCATCAGGAACCTCGCGCGAGCCCGAACCAGAGGTCGCGTACACCTGCGGCGTCGGCTCGTCCATCCGCAGACATACCACGGGCCGCCCGAACTCCGCGGGAGCGGATGGGCGGCCCGGAGGCGCTGGCGCGTCGCGCCGACGAGACTAGTGGCTCGGGGCCGGCGGCGGCGCGGTGCTGGGCGCCGGCGGACCGCTGGGGCTCGGAGGAGCGGAGGGAGGAGCGGTGGTCGGCGCGGGGCCGTGCCCACCTGCGCTGAAGCGCATGCCCTCGTGCGCGCCGACCCCCTTGGCGCCGCGCATGCCGCCTGGCTTGTTGTTGGCGCCCATGAGCGCGTGCATGCCCTCGGCCTCGATCACCACAGCCGCGCGCTCGCGCTGCTCCGGCGTCAACATGCCGTGCACCTCGATGATCATCTCGGTGTGCGCCTGCATCCGCGTCGCCATATCCGCCGGCGCGCGCGCGGCGAGGATCTTCGCGTGGAAGGCGTCGAGGTCCGCTTGCGTCAGCGCGTCGCTGCGGTACTTCGCGCGCAGCGCGTCGTTAGCCGCCTTGGCCGCGCCCTGCTGCGCCGCCGCGTTGGCCTTGGCCGCGTCGGCCATCGCCTTGAGCTCGGCCTGCTTCGCCTCGATCATGCTCGTCAGGCTCGCGCGCTGCTCGTCGGTGCACTGCACGTGGCCGCAGAACGTCTCGATGTCGGCGGCGCTGTGACCGGTCCCGCGCTGCTGGCCGTGGCCGCCCATGTCGGCCGGACGCGCGTAGCGGAGGATGACGCCGAAGTCGTGGTCGACGAGCGCCGCGCGCTGTTCGGGGTTGAGCGTGCTGTGGAGCGCGAGCGCGAGCGCGTCGCGGCTCGCGAGCCACGGGCCGACGCTGGCGTCCTGCGTGTGCGCGGACTTCATCGCCTCGTGGTGCGCCAGGAGGGCCTCGGGCGTCAGCGCCTCGCCGCGGAACGCGGCCGCGAGCGCCGCGTTGGCGGCGGTCTCGGGCGTGTCAGCGCCCGCGGGCGCCGGCGCCTTCATGGCCGCGATGGCGCGCTTGTTCGTGGCGTCGACCTTATCGATCATCGACTTCAAGGTCGCGCGCTGCTCCGGGGTGCAGGTGGCGTGCTTGCAGATGCGCTGCAGCGGCGGCTTCTTGCCCTTGTTGCCCTTGTTGCCCTTGCCCTTCTTGCCCCGCTTGCCTTTCTTGCCGCCCTTGCGCGCCTGTTTTCCCTTCGCGTCCGGTCCCTTCTTGGTCGCGGTCTTGTGCGGTTTGACGTCGGTGGCTCGGTCGCCGCTGCAGCCGCCAGCGGCGAGCGCGATCGAGATTGGGAGTGCGAAGAGAAACGTCCGAAAATTCATGCGGGCCTCGTGCGTGACGCGCGTTCGCGTTCAGGCGAGAGAGTCCTGGCTACACCAATCCGTCGCGCGACGGAAGCCGGTTTGACCGCGATCGCGCCGCGAGAGCCGGGGGCGCGGGCCCTCGCCGCGGACCGCAGGCGGGGGGCGCGAAAAGAACATCCCGACCGGGCGACGCTTAGGTCCTACAATGCGGAGCGTGGATGCCCCGGGGGACACACCGGGCGCCGAGCGCGGGGCAGCGGACCCGCCTGCGGTGCTCAACATCGCCGCGATCGTGCCGTGCACCGAGGCTGAGGGCCCTGGCCGGCGCTTCGCGATCTGGGTCCAGGGCTGCCCCATGCGCTGCAAGGGCTGCTGCAACCCCGAGATGCTGCCCTTCGCGCCCCGGGACGCGATCCCCGTCGACGAGCTGATCGAGCGCGCCTGCGCGGCCGACGTCGAGGGCGTCTCGCTCCTCGGCGGCGAGCCCTTCGCCCAGGCGGGGGGGCTCGCGCGCGTCGCCGAGGGGGTGCGCGCGCGCGGGCTCTCGGTGATGATCTTCACCGGCTACACGATGGCGGAGCTGCGCGCGCGCGCGCAGGATGACGACGACGCGCGCCGGCTGCTCGCCGCGGCCGACCTGCTCGTCGACGGCCGCTACGAGGCGCGCGAGCGGACCACGACGCGCCGCTGGATCGGGTCCAAGAACCAGGTGCTGCACTTCCTCAGCGAGCGCTACGACGAGCGCGACCCGCAGTTCCGCGGCGACAACCAGGTCGAGCTGCGGCTCAAGGACGGGGTGCTGACCGTCAACGGCTGGCCGCTGTTCGGCGCGCGCCGGCGGCTCGACGACGGCCGGGGAGGGCGCGATGGCTGAAGTCGTCGGCGCGCGGCTCCGCGTCTCGCCCGGGGAGGCGCACGCGCTCGAGATCCTCGACGTCATGTGCCGCGGCCGCGGGCTGCGCGTCCGCGCGAAGGCGCCGCTCGAGCTGCGCGCCGAGGTCGTCGAGATCGCCGCCCAGCGCATGGCGGTCACCTGCTTGCGGTTCCTCCGCGACACCGGCGGCCGGGAGGAGCGGACGGTGCTGCGCGGCGGTCGACGTCGGGTCGGGCGCCTGTGGGACTCGGGCCTCGCGCCCGCGTTCCGCCTGCGCTTCACCGCGGCCTCGCATCAGCTCTGGTGGGAGCTCACCCAGCGGCTCGAGGGGCTCTCGCGGCAGAGCCTCGCGCGCGTCGGCGAGCGCGCGACCCGGGAGGCGCGCCGCGTGATCCGTCGCGTGGTCCAAGTGCCAGGTACCGACACCGGTGACTGGCTGCTCTACACCTTAACCTGGAGACACCTGCACGTGCTCCAGATGATGCCCGAGGTCCGGGGCGATCTCGTCCGGCGCATGGCGCTGGGCTCGCCGCTGCTCGCGCTCGCGACGCTGCGCGCCGAGGTGCCCCCGGACATCGGCGAGCTCGGGCGCAGCCTCGCGCGGCTGCTCGAGCCCAGCGCCGTGCGCATGCTCGAGTGCGTCGACGAGCTGCTCGTCGAGGGCTGGACCGGCGAGGTCATGAACGCGCTGCGCAGCGCCAACACCGAGGAGTTCACCGCGCGCTTTGACGCCATCGCGCTCACGCTCGAGACCTACCTCGAGGTGCTGGATCGCGCGCGTCGCCTCGACCTCGCGCGGGCGTTGATGCGCTTCGTCGCCGGCCTGGCGACCGAGGTCTTCACGGGCGACGTCGACAGCGAGCGGCGCCGGGCGCTCATCCACCACTCGCCGAGCTCGATCGCGGAGCGCGACGCGCTGCTCGCCCGCGTCGCCCGGGTCGTCGCGTTCGCCGAGCGCCTGCAGGAGGTGCGCGGCGAGCTCGCGCTCGAGCGCTACGGCGACGATCGCTACGAGGAGGCGCGGATCGTGCTCGCGGACGCCGAGCGACTGCTCGATCCGCACTACGAGCGCCTCTCCGCGCTTCGCGTGGGGCTCTCGGGTGCGCTACGATGAGGCGCCATGAGCCGCGCCTACCGAGTCCCGGCGTACGAGGCCTCCGCCACGATCGAGGCTGAAGACCACCTCTCCATGCAGCTGGAGATGCTCGACATTCTCCCACCTGGCGAAATGGTCAGGATGCTGCGGGAGGAGCTCAAGCAGGAGGGCTGGAAGGAGACGAGCGACGGCGAGGTCGAGGCCGTCGTCGGCGACGCGCGCGCGCGCCTCTCCGCCGACGGCGACCGGGTCACCGTGGAGCGCTCCGAGAAGAACCGCGTCAACGTGCGCGGCTACAACAAGGACGACGTCAACAAGCGGCTCGAGCAGGCGACCACGCGCGCCGAGGACACGGCGAAGAAGAACGTCGTCCGCGATCTGCTGCGCGTCGAGCCCGAGGTCCGTGAGTCGATCCAGCGCGCGCTCCAGCGGGTCTACGTCGAGGCCCTCAAGCAGAAGGCCAAGAGCATGGGCGACGTCGAGAGCGTCCGGGAGCAGCGCGGCGAGAGCGGCGAGCTCGAGCTGACCATCAAGGTCAAGGTCTAGCGCGGCGCCCGAACGCGAGCGCGACGCGGACGCCCGGCGCTCGCGTCGTACCGGCGTTCGAACGATCATGTCGGACGAGCTCGCCCGTCCGCGCGAGACCGACGAGCCCCCGCGACCCCGACGTCACGGTGAACCATCGAGTACGCCCGGGACGATCGCGGCGAGCGCGACGCGCTCAGAGCTGGCTCTTCGTGAACGCCGACGCGCGCCCGTACGGGCCCGCGTCACGAACGCGCGGCGCGACGGCGCGTTTGTTGGACGCGCCCGTCGCTCAGTTCGCCATCGCCTCGCGCTCTGCGGCGAGCGCCGCGTCGTAGCGCTTCCGGAGCGCCTTGTCGCGCCCGATCGAGTTAAAGGTCTTGGCGTTCTCCGGCACGATGTGGATGCCCTCGATGATCGTGCACTCCACGGTCCAGCGCCAGAAGTCGAGGATGCCCTTGAGCAGCTCGTCCTCCTCGGTCTCGGGCTCGAGCTCGCCGAGGAAGATCTCGTACATCCGCTTGGTCTGGCGGCGGAGGTCTTCGAAGCCGGGCTTGGTGAGCATCTCGTCGAGCTTCTCGACCACCTCGTGATCCTCGAGCTCGAAGAGCGCGGAGATCGAGAACGGGTGGACCGGGTGCAGCTCGCCGCGCTCCTTGAAGATCATCAGCGCGCCCGTGAGCGTGTGACCGTAGCCGCAGAAGCCGCAGCCGGCCATCAGCGCCGCCAGGCCGACGAGCGTCTGGGCGTTGGCGGGGCCGAGCTCCTTGTCCATGAGCTTGTTGAACTTGTTGAGGAAGTTCAGGTAGCGGAAGAACCCGCGGATGCCCATGAAGCGGATGAACTCCTCCGCGGTGTCGGGCGGGTGGACCTCGCCCGTCGTGAGGCGGTTCATCGCGAGGACGAACTTGACGGTCATGCGCTCGGAGAGCGTGAGGGGCTTGACGGTCATGGCCGCGCCCCCTTCCGCTCGCCGAAGGAGACGATCTCCTTGGCGCGATGGATGATCTCCTCCATGCGCCCGCGCGAGGTGTCGAGCCAGTCCACGGCTTGATCGTGGTTGGCGAAGGGCCGCGCGAGCTTGTCGCCCGAGGTGTGGACGACCCACAGCGCGACGCCGCGGATCCGCGGTCTCGACGCGACGTACGCGGTCCGCAGCTTCCGCTCGGCGATCTCGCTCTGGAGCTTCTGCATCGACCGTCGCGCGCTCAGGTCACAGCGCCGGACCTGTCGCAGATCCCACAGGACCCCGTGCTTCCCGTTCTGCTCGCCGATGATCTCTCGGACGTTTGGTTCGACGCGCGCGAACTCCCCCCCCGTCAGATCACCGCCGAGGCAGATCGTCACGTGGCGACCTTTCGACGCTGATATCTCGAATGAAAAGTCCGCGGTCACAAGCGCTTTCCTCGAAGACGACGAAAAGTGTATCGCATACGTGTTCGCAACAGAGGATGTTTGCCCGCCAGGAGGCCGCGCGCCGCGTGAGCAGAATCGCCCGGTACAGGCGTCGGCGCGTCGCGTGGCGTGGCGTCGCGTCGAGGCTGGCGGTGCGCGTCGACACCACGCGACGACGCGCGGCCGCGCGCGACAGGAGGCGCTCGTCCTCCTGCCGCGCTGCGGCGATGGCTGCGATGGCTGCGATGGCTGCGGCGATGGCTGCGGCGATGGCTGCGGCGATGGCTGCGGCGATGGCTGCGGCGATGGCTGCGGCGATGTAGGTGCGAGGTCTAGGACCCCGCGCGGGTGATCAGGGGACGGGCGCGGGCTCGAGGCCGGCGCCGGGGTACGGCCACTGGAAGTTCGTCCCGCACTCCTCCGGCGGCGGGATCAGGATCGAGTCCTCCGGGAGCGGCACCGGCCAGAAGCCGGAGAAGCCGAGCATCGTGTTGTCGCGACCCCGCAGGTAGTCGGGCTTGACGAGCGGCTCGTAGCTCATGGCGAGCGCGAACGGCCCGCGCTCCTCGGCGTTCTGCAGGATGAAGTCGTCAAACGAGACCGCCAGGTCGACCGGGAGGCCGCCCTCCGTGTAGTAGGTGCCGAGCACGTCCGGCTCGTTGAGGTTGTACGGCAGCACCGCGAAGGCCGCGCCCGCGGAGTCGATCCGATCGAGGATCGCGTCGTAGTCGAACTCGAAGTGGATGTTCGCCACGAGCGTGTCCGGGTCGGACTCGAAGTACGGGGAGCCGATCTGCTGCACGCCCGGGAGCTGCAGCGGGAACGCCGTGGGCGGCAGGTTGTCGAGGTCGACGTCGTGCTCGTGGCCGAGCAGCTCGCCGGTGGCGCCGTCGTAGTAGAACGTCCAGATCCGGTTGAAGACGCGCGGGACGAGCCACAGCTGCCAGCGCCCGTCGGAGACGCAGTCGGGGAAGCTGTTGTACGGCGTGCCCGGGTTGTAGTCGTAGCAGTACGTCGGGCGGTACGGCAGCCCCTCGATCGTGCCGTCGATGATGAAGGTGTTGGCGTTGCGGTCGAAGATGAAGTCGAGCGAACCGCCGCCCGCGCACATCTCCGGCGTCTGCACCTGGTACTCGCGGAACAGCGAGCCCGGGAGGCCGAGCTCCATGGTCAGCGTGCCGGCGCGGTTCTCCGGGATGACCTGGTCGTTGTCGTGGACCGGCAGCCCGCTGGGGACGCTCTCGGGGATCGAGTCAGAGAGATCCAGGCTGTCGGGGTCGGTGAGCGCGGCCAGGAAGGCCATCACCTCGTCGACGCGCTGCTCCTTGAAGGTGGGGTTCTCGAGCACCGGGTCGAGGTGGCGGAGCACGGCCTCCTGGGTGGGCAGCACGCTCGGCTGGAGCGCCGGGTGGATCTGCGTCGGGTCGTAGTTGTTCAGCGACGTCTCCGGGTCGAGGTAGTGGCGCACGAAGTCCTCGAGCTCGACGAACTGCCCGGCGTGGCCGTAGGGCGCGGTGAGCTCGATGTTGCGCAGCGGCGCCGTCCGGAAGCGATAGAAGTCCGCCGGATCGTCGCTCTCGTTGTAGCGCCCCCAGTCGTCGGTGACCGTCGCGCCGTTGTTCTTGCCGGGGCCGAACTGCGGCAGCGCGGTGTTGTGGAACTGCTCGTCGGTGAACGAGCTGCCCGAGTGACAGCTGGAGCACCCGCCGTCGCCGAGGAAGTGCTTGGCGCCGCGCAGCGCCGCCGAGCTCATCGCCATGTCGTCGCCGCGCAGCATCTCGTCCCAGGGCGAGTTGGCCGCCTCGAAGGTCGAGATCTCGAAGCCCGCGATCGCGTTCGCGGCGTGCGCGAAGGACATGTCCTCGAAGGCGGTGCCGGGGTAGGCGGCCTCGAACATATCGACGTACTCCGGGATCTGGCCGAGGCGGCCCATGAGCGCCTCCCAGATCGCGGTGAAGTCGGAGTCCTGGATCAGCGAGAGGTCGTTCTCGCCGATGAAGCCGCGCATCTCGGCGCGCGAGGTCACGGGGAACATCGCGAGCGCCGCGGGGGCGCCGAACTCGAAGACGTCGATCATCTCCTGCGTCAGCTGCTCGCTCGCCGGCGTGTCGAACACGCCGCCGTGCACGTTCACGCGGCCGTCCCAGAACGTGGTGTCCAGGTCGTGCATATTGAACAGCGGCGGGGCGTTGCGCGGGATAAAGATGTTGTCGGGGTGCGAGCGGCCCTCGGCCGAGCCGACGCCGCCGACGCCGATCGCCAGGTTGAGGTCGTCGTCCGTGCCCGCCGTCGCGGGGTGGCAGGTCATGCACGAGATGTCGCGGTTACCGCTGAGCTCCTTGTCGAAGGCGAGCGCCCGGCCGAGCTCTACCAGCTCTTCGCGGATCTCGGGCGCGGCCGGCATCGGCGTGATCCCCTGCTGCGCGGCGAGCTGACGGACCTGCTTCGCGAGGCCCTTGTGCTTGCGCAGCTCCTCGTCGTCGAGCTCGCCGTCGGTCTCGGAGTCTACTGGATCAGCGTCTCCGCACCCCACGACGGCGAATAGAGCGAAGAACGCGAGGGCACCCCTGAACTTGCTTCCGTGAAACGGCATCTTTCTACCTCCAATAACCACCGCCTATAGTTGGACACGGATCGCATGTAGGCGTCCACATTCTCGCGTTTTTTGCAGGTGCGTGTATTGCCAGGTCCTGCGAGGTCCTGTGGCTCTGTGAGCGCCTCGCCGCCCCGCGCACACATGACGCAGCGTCGCATTTCTTAATATGACTCAAAAAACATGGTCTATCAGGCATCTGGATTTTGGCGGGCGGTCGTCACGGCACATCCGCCCACCCGCGGCGCGACGCGATTGTGTGTACGCCCAACGACGACGGTCGGACGGCAGCCGTTGCCGCGCGCGTCGAAAATCCTGCGTGAAACACGGGCCGCGTTCGGGCGCCCTCGATCCACGCGAGTTGGCGTCGCTCTGCGGCCGGCAGCTCTTGCCGCGCGCGTAGAAAATTCTGCGTGGCGCCGGCGAGCGCCGTCGCGACGAGGCGCTCAATCGAGATTGGAGGCAACCAGCATTGATTGCTGTGAGCGCCGAAAATCGTGCGTGTAGTCAACCCTCGCAACCTGACACCGACGACGTCGACGCGCGCGGATCTCGAGGTGCGGCTCGCCGTCGCGTGTACGACACGCTCGCCGATGGCGCCTAGCCTAGACCAGAGCGAGCGGGCGAGCGCGGCGTCGTGTAGAGGTTCGCTACGAGCGGCGAGCCTCGGCGTCGCGGGCTCGCGCGCGTCAGCGCAGCGTCGCGCCGTCGCGCGTCAGTGCAGCAGCGTCGCGGCGTCGCGCTCGACCGCGCGGGCCGCCTCGTAGCGCGTCCTCAGCGTCTTGTCGCGCCCGATCTCGTTCATGATCCTGGCGTTCTCGGGCGTCATGTTAATGCCCTCGACGATCGTGCACTCGACCGTCCAGCGCCAGAAGTCGAGGATGGCCTTCAGCAGCTTGTCCTCCTCGGTCTCGGGCTCGAGGTCGCCGAGGAAGATCGCGTACATGTGGCTGGTCTGACGCCGGAGGTCCTCGTACCCGGGCTGCGCGAGCAGCTCGTCGAGCTTCTCGATCACCTCGTGATCCTCGAGCTCGAAGAGCTGGGAGATCGAGAACGGGTGGACCGGGTGGAGCTGGCCGTTGGCCTTGAAGGTCATCAGCGCGCCCGTGAGCGTGTGGCCGTAGCCGCAGTAGCCGCAGCCGGCCATCAGCGCCGCGAGCCCCACCAGCGTCTGGGTGTTCGCGGGGCCGAAGGCGTCGTGCATCATCTTGTTGAACTTGTTGAGGAAGCCGAGGTAGCGGAAGAAGCCGCGCACGCCCATGACGCGGACGAACTCCTCGGCCGTGTGGGCGGGGTGCAGCTCGCCGGTGACCATCGTGTTCAGCTTCAGGATGAGGCCGACCGTGAAGCGCTCGGAGGCGGAGAGGGGCTTGTCTTCGGTCACTGCCGCGCCCCCTTCCCGCCGACGAAGGACACGATCTCCTTGGCGCGGTGGATGATCTCCTCGATGCGCCCGCGCGACGTGTCGAGCCAGTCCGTCGCTTGCTCGTGGTTGGCGAAGGGGCGCGCGAGCTTGTCGCCGGAGGTGTGGACGATCCAGAGCGCGACGCCGCGGATCCGCGGGCGCGAGGCGACGTAGGCGCTGCGCACCTGCTTCGACGCGATCTCGCTCTGGAGCTTCTGCATCGCGCGGCGCGCCCCGATGTCGCAGCGGCGGACCCCGCGGAGGTCCCACAGGACGCCGAACTTCCCGTCCTCGCGATCGATGACCTTTCGGACATCTGACTCGACGCGCTCGAGCTCTCCGCTCGTGAGGTCGCCGCCGAGACTGATCGTCACGAGACTCTCGTCCGGTGACGTGATCTCGAATGAAAAGTCCGCGGTCATCAACGCCTTCTAGGACTCGAGTCTAGCGCACTCGCGGCGTCGCGCGGCGACGAATGTCGATCGACGCGCGTCGCGTCGGCGCGGCGCGTCGGCGTCAGGGCCGCCTGAGGTGGTCGCGCGCGCTGCGGCGCTCGATCGCCCGCGCGTGAAGGTGTTCAAAGGGTCATGATAGGTACGACGATGGAGGACCCCGCGCGGCGCCGGCCGCCTGGGCGGCGCCGCGTGGGGGCTCGCGCGGGGGCGGCCCGCGCTCAGGGGACCGGGGTGGGCTCGAAGCCGACGCCCGGCTCAGGCCACTGGAAGCTGGTCCCGCACTCGACCGGCGGGTCGAACAGCGGCGAGTCGAGCGGGTGCGGGTTCGGCCAGAAGCCGCCGAAGCCGAGCATGAGGTTGTCGCGCGCCTTGAGGTAGTCGGGCTTGGGGAACGGCTCGTAGCTCATGGCGATCGACATGGGCCCGCGCCCCTCGGCGTTCTGGTCGATGAAGTCGTCGAAGGAGATCGCCTCGCTCGCCGGGAGGCCGCCCTGCGTGTAGTAGGTGTCGAGCGAGTCGGGGTCGTAGATGTTGCGCGGCAGCAGCGAGAAGATCGCGCCGGCCGAGCCGAGCATGTCGAGCATCGCGTCGTAGTCGTACTCGAAGTGGACCTTCGCCTTGAGCGTGCCCGGGTTGGACTCGAAGAAGTCCGTGCAGAACATCTGCACGCTCGGGAGCTCGAGCGGGAAGGCGGTGGGCGGGAGCTCGAGCGCGTCGAACTCGCTGCCGAGCAGCTCGCCGGAGACGCCGTCGTAGTAGAAGGTCGTGAGCTTGTTGAACATCCGCGGGACGATCCACATCTGCCAGCGGCCGTCCTCGACGCAGTCGGGGTAGCTGTTGAAGTCGTTGCCCGGGTACCACTCGTAGCAGACGCTGGGGCGGTAGGGCAGCCCCGTGATGGTGCCGTCGATGACGACCTTGTTGGCGTTGCGATCGAACTCGACGTTGATCGTGCCGCCGCCGTCGCACATCTCGGGGGTCTGGAACTGGTACTCGCGGAACAGCGAGCCGGGCAGCGCGAGCTCGATGGGCAGCGCGCCGGCGCGGTTCTCGGGCACGACCTGGATGTCGTCGGAGATCGGCAGCCCGCTCGGGACGCTGGCGGGGATCGTGTGGAGCAGATCGAGGCTGTTCGGGTCGGTCAGCGCCGACATGAACTCCATCATGTCGTCGACGCGCTGCGCTTCGAAGGAGGGGTCCTCGAGCAGCGGGCTGAGGTGGCGGAGCACGGCGTCCTGGTTGGGGACGACGGTCGACTGCAGCGCGGGGTGGATCTGCGACGAGTCCCAGCTGGTCAGCGAGGCGACCGGGTCGAGGTAGTGACGCACGAAGTCCTCGAGCTCGGCGAACTGCCCCGCGTGGCCGTAGGGCGCGGTGAGCTCGATGTTGCGCAGCGGCGCGGAGCGGAAGCGGTAGAAGTCGCCGGGGTCGTCGGTCTTGTTGTAGCGACCCCAGTCGTCGGTGAGCGTCGCGCCGTTGTTCTTGCCGGGGCCGAACTGCGGCAGCGCGGTGTTGTGGAACTGCTCGTCGGTGAAGGAGCTCCCCGAGTGGCAGCTCGAGCACCCGCCGTCCGTGAGGAAGTTCTTGGCGCCGCGCAGCGCCGCCGCGCTCATCGCCATGTCGTCGCCGCGCAGCATCTCGTCCCAGGGCGTGTCGTTGGCGACGAAGCCGGCGATCTCGAAGGCCGCGATCGCGTTCGCCGCGTGCGCGAAGCTCATGTCCTCAAAGCTGGTGCCAGGGTAGGCGGCCTCGAACATCGCCACGTACTCGGGGAGCTGCCCGAGGCGACCCATGAGCGCCGCCCAGATCGCGGTGAAGTCCGAGTCCTGCACCATCGCGAGGTCGTTCTCGCCGATGGCGCCGCGCATCTCGGCGCGGGAGGTCACGGGGAACATCGCCTGCGCCGCCACGGCGCCGAACTCGAACACGTCGACCATCTCCTGCGTCAGGTGCTCGCGCGCGGGCGAGTCCATCTTGCCGTCGTGGAGCCGAACGCGCCCGTCCCAGAACATGGTGTCGAGATCGTGCAGGTTGAACAGCGGCGGGGCGTTGCGCGGGATAAAGATGTCGCGCGGGTGCGTACGGCTCTGGCCGAGGCCGGTGCCGCCGACGCCGATGGAGAGGTTGAGGTCGTCGTCGGTCGCGAGCGCCGGGTGGTGACACGTCATGCACGACATGTCTCGGTTGCCGCTCAGCTCCTTGTCGAACGCGAGCGCCTGGCCGAGCTCGACGAGCTCGGCGCGGATCTCCGGCGCGTCGGGCATGGCCGTCATCCCCTGCTGCGCCGCGAGCCCGCGCACCTGCTTGGCGAGGCCGATCTGCATACGCGCGGCCTGCTCGTCGTCGTCGCCCGCGGTCTCCGTCTCGACTGGGTCCGCGTCTCCGCAACCCACGACGGCGAACAGCGAGCAGAGCGCGAGGACACTCTTGAACTTGCTTTCAACGATCGGCATTAGTCTCCCTCCAATCACCACCGCGTATAGTGGGACATGGATCCCGTGTAGTCGTCTATAGCGTCGCTGCACTAGATGCGTCGATTGTCTAGTTCTGCGACGCCTGAGCGCCTGTGGGCCGCGCCCCGCCCCGTGCACACACGCGCCGCGGGGCGGGAATCAGCGATTATATGGCGTGGCATTATGGGCGTCGATACGACGATCGACGATCTCGCTGGCACATTCTCCTACCCGCGGCGCGCTGCGTGTACGTCCATAGTCGTCGCGCGGCGAATGCTCGCTCCCGGGCGTGTCGCGGATCGCCACACGAGTCCAGCGCGGGGCCCGAACGCCTCGGCTCACGCGCGAGCGCTCGTCCCGCGTAGATCGAGAAGTACGCGCAAAGCAGACCGCGCGCCTCGACTCGTTGTGCGCCGACGAGCGCGCGTGGGGTCTGCTTCGTTACCTCGAGCCCGCGAGCGGTCGTCACGTACGAATAGCGACCACACGCGGCCGCGCCCGGTTGGGAGCCGCGTCGGTCTCGCGCCCGTCGTGGACGCGCGTCGTCGCCACCAAGAGCTCCAGCGTGCGCTCGCGTGACGCGAGCGCGTCGTGCTCGATCCGCTCTCGACGCGCGCGACTCTCGTAGCGAGCGTGAACGGGGTCGGCGCGCGCGTGTACCTGCACCACGGCGCGCATCGCCTGCACGCGTCCAGCGAGCGGCTGGATAGACGCAGACACGCGAGCTTCGGACGTGAGCGGCCCTTCATATAGTTGTTGCCTACCTCCAGGGTCTGCTCGACGATGGGGCGTGCCCGAACCAGCCAGGCGTCGACGAGCCGCGGGGCACGCGGACCCTCGCTCATCCATGACGAGCATCCATGACGAGCATCCATGACGAGCGTCCATGACGAGCATCCATGACGAGCTCGGCGAGCCGAGCGTCAGCGGCTGGCGGCGGCTGCTCGAGGCGATGGAGGCTGACGCGGCTCGACCTCAGCTGCACGACTCACACGACGCTGCGCGGGCTCCAGGCGCTCGCGGAGAGCTCGTGCTTGGGGCGCCTGACCGAGCTCTCGTACTGGTGTCCGCGACGCTCCCTCGACGCGGCCGCGGAGCTGCTGCGCTCGACCCGGCTCGCCGCGCTCGACGTCACGGTGCGCGGCTACGGGGGCGGCGGCGGGCAAGCGCTCGTGCGCAGTAGCGAGCTTCGACGCGCCGCTCGCCGTCGACCGCGTCCGATCTGAGCGCGGACCGTCGTCGCCACGATCAGCGAACCCATCGCACGTCGGAGGGCGTCAGCTGACCCATCTCGCCCCGCGCGTAGGCGGCCTGCGCGGCGGTCAGGCGCTCACCCTTGAACATGCACAGCGGGCCCACGAAGAAGGGCATCGACGGCAGCGACTCGCTCCACGCGACCAGCATCGCGAGCGAGCGGCCCGCGATCCGGTGTGTCCACCCCGGGGTGAGCGAGCGGGCGACCTCCGGCTCAGACGCGCGCCCGTCGATCGTCCCGACGCCGCGGAGGACGATGACGAAGGCCTCCACGGCGTCCGGGATCGCGAGCTCGAGCGCGCCGTGGACATCGACGTGCAGCATCGTGATCCCGGCGTAGGACGGGATCGGCGAGGAGAGCCCGCCGAACTCGCCCACCAGGACGCGCGCCGTCGCGCCGGGGAGCTCGCGCGTGGGCAGCTCATCGGGCGCGAGGTGAAACGACCTCGGCGCCATGGCCTCGCGCCGCTCTGGCAGCTTGACGAAGATCTGCAGCCCCTCGCAGGCGACGCCCGGGCGCTCCGGGATCTCCTCGTGGAGGACGCCCGAACCGGCGAGCGTCCAGTGCAGCGAGCCCGGGACGATGCGCGATCGATCCCCGCGGCTGTCGCGGTTGGTGAAGCTCCCCTCGGACCAGGGCAGCATCCACGTGACCGCCGAGAAGCCGGCGTGGGGGTGCGGGGGGAAGGTCGGCTCCGACATGCGGAACCAGTCGATGTTCAGGACATGTCCCATGGGCAGCGCGTCAGGGCGCAGGCTGGCCGCGGTGAACCCGGGTGATCGTCGTCGGCGTACGAGCGTGTGCATCTATCTCTTCCGGGCTCTCTCTTCAGGGCGGGCTCTCTCTACCGGGGCTCTCTCTACCGGGGCTCGCTCTACCGGGGCTCGCTCTACCGGGGCTCTCTCTACCGGGTCTCTCTTCCGGAGGCGCGCCGAAGGAGCTGGCGCTTGTTGCCCGATCGGGCAGGTCCCCGCGCGCGCGGGAGTGCGCGGCGCAAATTCACGATAGGTCTGTATGGTTTGGTTGACAACCAGGCGCCTCGTTGACAGACCGTCAACATGGATGGACAGATCGACCCGCTCGCGCTGCTGGCGTTCGCGGAGGTGGCGAGCGCGGGCAGCTTCGCGGCGGCGGCCCGCGCGAGCGGTCGCTCGCGGCAGGCGATCCATCGCCAGGTCGGCGCGCTCGAGGGCCAGCTCGGCGTGCGACTGTTCGAGCGCTCCACCCGGCGCCTCCGTCTCACGGACATAGGGCAGCGGCTGCTCGTTCACGCCGACCGCGCGCGACGGGAGCTCGCCGCCGCGACCGAGGAGATGAGGTCGGCCCGCGATCGGCCCGGCGGCACGCTCCGCGTGACCGCGCCCGAACTCCTGGGGGAGGAGTTCGTCTCCCTGGTGATCGCGGCCTTCCTCGAGCGCTACCCGGACGTGCGCGTCGAGGCGCTGTTCACGACCGAGTCAGTGGACCTGATCGCGCGCCGCTTCGACCTGGGTGTTCGCGCCGGCCCCCTGGCTGACAGCAGCCTGATCGCGCGACCGCTGGGCCACGCGGCGCTCGTGTGCTGCGCCGCGCGCGAGTACCTCGAGGCCGCGCCGCCGCTGCGGGCCCCCGCAGATCTCGCCGCGCACGCGACGTTGAGCTACGGGCGCGACACGCCCAGCGTGGAGGTCGCGTGGTCCTTGGGTCAGGAGACCGTGCGACATGAGCCGCGGCTTTCCTCCACGAGCGCGCGCGCCGTGTGCGACGCGGCGGCGCGCGGCCTGGGCGTGGCGAGGCTGCCGTACCTCGCGTGCGCGCAGCGAATCGAGGCGGGCGCGCTGGTCGAGGTGCTGACGCCGTGGCGTGACGCCGCGCCCGTGCACGCGGTGTACGCGAGCCGCTCGGCGACCAACCCGACGCTCTACGCGTTCCTCGAGGTGCTCCAGGACGCGGCCGAGCGCTCCAACTGGCTGAGCCCGTGAGACCGCGACGCGGGCGCGGGCCGGAGCTGCGCCAGGAGAATTCCGCCGCGTCGGGGATTCGTCCGCGAGCTCCGGCGCTCACCATCGCCAGCGCGCCGCGCCAGCGCGCCGCGCCAGCGCGCCGCGCCAGCGCGCGGGGTAGGCACCGTACATGCAACGCCCTCGAGATCGTGCACAGCGACAAGCCTCCGCGCCGCCCTCTGCTCCTCGCGCTCGCCTGCGCGCTCCCTGGCTGCGCGACGCCGGTCGAGCAGGGCTGCGGCGAGCAGCTCGAGGGGATGAGCGTGGCCGCGGCCCAGGAGCTCCTCGAGCCGACGTGGACCAACTTCACGAGCGAGTACTTCTCGTGCCGGCCCTACGTCATCTTCTGGGGCGACGAGCTCGAGATCGAGGGGACGCTCTATGGCGCCTGGCCAGGCTGCTACTGCGAGTGGGACGAGGAGCGCGACGCGGTCCGCGGCTGCGAGCTGGCGAGCACATCGGAGGAGGGGACCGCCATCTACGACGCCCGCTTCTCGCTGATGATGTTCTGCGAGGAGTGAGCTCCACGCGCTGCCCCGAGCGCGGGGCCTCGCACGCCCTCCCGCGTGCTCGCTCGCCCGCGAAGGAGCCTGAGCCCGCGGTCAGCAGTGACGAGAACGGCGAGCTGTCATGACATGACCGATGGACCAGGTTGTGGGGGCGGCGCACGCCCGAGACGAGCTCGGCACGCCGCGCGCGTCGACGACGTCGCTCGGTTTAAACGCCACAAGAGACATGTATGGAAGGCGGCGCGCGCACCCCACGGTGGAGACGCGGAGATCTCTCTCGCGTGGTCACGGCGCGGGCGCGCGACGCTTGACCACGAGCGCGACCCGTCCCCGCGGGGTCGCCAGCGCCGCCTCGCGCGGCTCCCACGAGCGCGACCCTCACGGGCGTCGGGTGATCGGCGTTTCGCAACATCTGCGTCGTAATATGGTTTAAGAGACATGTTTTTATGGGCGGCGACGGACGCCGTGCGCACGCGGTTTTTTTCCCGTTGCGCGGAAGCGTCTCCCCCAGAGTGGGTACTCGCCGGCGCGCGGTGAGGGATTGAGCAAGATCCGCATCGCCAGTAGCCTGGGGAGGCGAGCTCGCGGCGCGACGCGAGCTCGCCCCATGTTGTGGAGACTCGTAGAGGGCCTCATGTCGCTGCAGCGCGCGTCGATCGACGCGGACGACCCGAGTCGCGTGATGTCGCGACCGGCGACGCTCACTCACCGCGAGGCCCCACGGTTCGTTGCCCAGGAGAGCGCATGGCTCAGCGACTAGCCCGAAGCGAGAGAACGCGGGTCGTGCGAGCGAGCGTCACGGCGCGCGAGGAGCGGTCCGCGTGAGCGGCTCCAAGGTCCGTGGTGCGCCGCGTGAGGCCGTGCGCACGATCTTGCAGGAGCTCGAGCGCTCCGGGCATACGGGGCAGCTTCACGTTCGCTTCGCGCGCACCACGTGGCAGCTCGACTGCGTCGGCGGCCGTCTGGTCTGGATGCACGACGACGCGACGCCGACGCTGCTGCGCTCGTTTCTGCAGTCCGAGCTCGCGCTCGACACCCGCACGACGCTCGGCGTGAGCGCCGAGACTGCGGTGACGAAGCAGGCCTTCGTCACCGCGCTCGCTCAGCGCGCCCTCCACTCAGACGCGCGGATTCAGGAGGCGGCGCGTCGCGCGATGCGCTCGTTCATCCAGCAGCGGATCGAGCCGATCGGCGCGCCGGTCTCCTACGAGCTCGTGCCCGACGCGATCAGCGTCGACCCGCGCCTCACGGTCGCGCCGTCGGAGCTGCTCGAGGCGCTCGAGCCGGCGACGAGGCCGAACCCGCGCGCGTCGCCCCTCGCGCGCGGAGAGAACTCGCTCGCCGAGCCCGAGGACCGAGGTGAGCGTCGACGGCCGCGACGCGAGACCGGGGCGCGGCCGTCCGCGCCCGCGGCGGAGGTCGCGTCGCCGGTGAGCGAGGCGCCGGCGCCACAGGCGGTGGAGGCGTGGGTCGCGGCTCGCGAGGCGCGCCGCGCCGCGCGGGCGAGAGCCCAGGCCTCGAGCCTCGAGCACGCGTTTCAGCAGCGGCGAGGGGGGCGTGAGGAGCGGCGCGAGGAGGCGCGCGAGGAGGCGCGCGAGGAGGCGCGCGAGGAGGCGCGCGAGGAGGCGCGCGAGGAGGCGCGCGAGGAGGCGCGCGAGGAGGCGCGCGAGTCGGGCCGCGGGCCGAGCCGCGCGTCGAGGCGCGTGTCGAGTCTCGAGTCGAATCTCGAGACGCGAGGCGAGCAGGGCCGCGGGAAAGGCCACGAGCAGGGCCGCGAGCAGGAGCGCGGGAGGGACCGCGAGCAGGAGCGCCGGCGGGATCGCGGGAGGGACCGCGAGCAGGATCGAGGGAAGGATCGCGAGCGGGACCGCGGGAAGGATCGCGCGAAGGACCGCGAGCAGGATCGCGGGAAGGATCGCGAGAAGGACCGCGAGCAGGATCGCGAGAGGGACCGCGGGAAGGACCGCGAGAAGGACCGCGAGAAGGACCACAAGAAGGACCGCGAGAAGAACCGCGGGGCGGCGCGCGAAGAGGCGCGCGAAGAGGCGCGCGAAGAGGCGCGCGAAGAGGCGCGCGAGGCGGCGCGACGCGACAGCGGGCGCCGCAGCGAGACATCAAGCCAGCCGTCCGACACGGGCGAAGCATCGGAGGAGACAGGGAAAATGAGCGCAGAGAACATCATGAAGCGAGCCATGAAGGAGATCCCGAAGTGCGTCGCGGCCGGCATCGTCGACCTCGACTCGGGCATGCTCCTCAACGTCAAGACGGTCGACAGCCACCCGCAGGAGGTCCTCGACCTCGTGGCGGCGGCGACCAAGGACCTGTACGAGGGCGACAACGTCACGACGATCGAGGACGCGTTCAAGCGCATCCGCGGCGTCCGCAGCGACGAGCACTACTTTCAGCAGATCCTCGTCATGTCGCGGAACCTGATCCACTTCTTCGCGCGCCTCGAGCGGGATCAGGGCGTCGTGCTGGTCGCGGTCTGCCGCAACGACGCGAACCTCGGCCTCGTGCTCGCCAAGGGGCGGATGATCGCGCGCGAGGAGCAGATCTAGCCCGCGCGTGGGCCCCGAGCGCCGCCTGAGCGCGCCTCAGGCGGGCTGCGCCGGCTCGCCCGTGAGCAGGCGCAGCAGCTCGAGCTGTGACGACACGCCGAGCTTGCGGTACAGCGACTTGAGGTGACTCCGCACGGTGTGGGGCGAGATCCGCAGGCGCGCGGAGACCTCCTTGACCCGCGGGAACTCGGCGAATTGACGCAGCACGTCGCGCTCGCGCGGCGTCAGCACGTCCACGTGATGACCCTCGAGGCAGCCTAATGGATCACGCGTCGGCTGAGCGGCTGGCGCCGCGACGCTCCGCTCGAGCGCCGCCTCTAGCTCCAGGACGCGCTGCAGACACCGCGAGACCTCGTGCCGCGCCTGGCGGACGTCGCGGAGCTGTCGGCCCTGCGCGATCACGAGCTCGACGCGCCGCGCGAAGTCATCGTAGGCGAGCGGCTTGATCAGGTAGTCGCGCGCCGGCCCGCGCAGCGCCTGCACGGCGGTGTCGACGGTGGGCCCCGCGGTCACGACGATGATCGGCGGCCAGTCGCGCTCGCGCTTGGCGAGCAGCTGCAGCTCCTCGTTGCCGGGCATCATGATGTCGACGACGAGCAGGTCGAACGCCCCGCGCTCGATCGCGGCGAGCACCCCGGGGCCGTCGCGGACGCACTCGACCTCGTAGCCGCGTCGGCGCAGGAAGTCCCTCGTGATGCGCAGGAACAGCGAGTCGTCGTCCGCGAGGAGTATCGACCCGTTCTCGCGTGTTGACATGCTCACGGTCCGAGTAGTGCGGCCGGTCGGTTTGTACCCGGCCCGCGCGCACGGATCATGATATGACGGAAGCTTTAACATGTCTCAACGTTCATGTTCGGACGCGGCGCGCGGGCCGGGTGGGCCGCGCGCCCGGTCGCGGGGCCCGTGACGCGCGAGTCGAGCGGCGACGCGACCTGACGCGCGCGCGTCCGCCCGCTCGAGCGCGCGCCGCGAGCTCGGGTGCGCCGCAGCGCTCGCGGTCCTCGGCGCGCGGCTCGACGGACGTCACGCTCGCGCGCGACGCTCGCTCGACCCGCTAAAAGCGGCCGCGGAGCACGACGCCGCCGAGGCTCGGCGCGATCCGGAGCTCGCGATCGTGCTCCCAGCTCTTGGTGCGCCGGTTGCCCTGCGCGTAGAAGATCGCGCCGGTGACGACGCCGGCGGTGCCGAGCACGGTCAGCCCCGCGCCGAGCGTCGCGGCGAGGATGTTGGCCTGACGCCCGTTGTTGATCGTGGTGTCGATCGACTCCTGCAGCAGCTGGCAGCGCTCCGAGCTGCGCCCCTCGCAGCTCTCGGCCATGAACTCCGACTGCAGGCCGGCGAGCGTGTTCTCGAATTCCTGTCCCTTGAGCGTGAAGGCGGCGATCGACGCGACGCCGCCGGCGAGGATCAGCGCGCCGGTCCCCATCGCGACCGCGCCGCCGACACGTGACGCGCGGCCCGGGTCGGGCTGATCGGTCAGGTCCGTGCAGGCGCCGGCGGTCCGCGGCCCCTCGGGCCCGGCGCTCCGCAGCGCTCGCTCGCCGCTCGCGTCGCGCGGGCGGTCGTCGACGGAGAGGCGATCCTCGATCCGCTTCATCAGCTCGCGGACCTGGTCGGGATCTCCGATCGTCGGGTCGCGCCGCAGCGCGATCTCGAAGTTGACGAGCACGGCGCGCGCGCGCTTGAGGTCGGTCAGCTCGCGCGAGGCGTCGTAGCGACGGAAGTACGAGAGGCTGACGTTGTAGAGCAGATCGGGTCGGCTCGAGAGCGAGTAGGCGCCCTCGAAGCTGTTGATCGCGCGGCTGAAGTCCCCGAGGTTGTAGGCCTCCTCGCCGGCTCGGTAGAGCTCGCGCGCGCGCTCGTCGGGATCTTCCGAGATCCCGCTCGTCGCCTGCGGGACCTCGATCGGCGCGGTGACGTCCTCGACGTCGGGGAGCCCGCGGGGGGAGGCGTCCGTCGCGTCCTCCTCGGTCGCGGAGTCGGGGGGCGCGCCAGATTCGTCCGGCGCGGCCTGGGCGAGCGGAGACGCGAGCAGCAGCCCGGCGATCAATCCGCCGTACACGCTCGCCATGGCTCTCGCCGATCGATCCATCATCTCATCCTCCAGCGTGCCTGTATCTCGGTGATATAATACGGAAATCACCACGAATTGTTTGCGTCGATCAGCCAGACCGGTACTCGAGGTGACTGGTTTCGCGGCCGATCGAGCTCGCGGGCGTCGACACGCTCTCCGCCGCGCGCGGTCGAGCGCGAGCGACCGCGAGCGGCCGCGCTGATCCCGGCAATTGCGCGGTGTGTCGTCTTGGCCAGGCGAGGGCCGTCGGGGCGGCCCGTAAGTGCGATACACTGCTTCCCGCGCGTTTTCAGCATGTCGGGAGGCCACGCCCCATCTTCGGTCAAGACGCTCCTCGAGGGCGCGGCCGCAGTCGATCAGACCTTTGACGAGGACGAGACGCTGATCGGCACCGTGCTTAAGGACACCTACAAGGTGATCGACAAGCTCGGCGAGGGCGGCATGGCGGCGGTCTATCTGGCCGAGCACGTCACGATCGGGAAGCGCGTCGCGGTCAAGGTGCTGTTCCCGGAGCACGCGCACCGCTCGGACCTCGTCGAGCGCTTCCTGCAGGAGGCGCGCGCGGCCTCGGCGATCGATCACGAGAACGTCGTCGAGATTAATGACTTCGGCCAGACGCCGACCGGCTCGGTGTTCTTCGTCATGGAGTACCTCTCCGGCGAGGACCTGGCGGACACGATCGCCCGACAGGGGCGCCTGCCCTGGCCGCGCATCCGCGAGATCGCGCTGCAGATCTGCGCGGGCCTGGGGGCGGCCCACGATCGCGGCATCATCCACCGCGACCTCAAGCCCGAGAATTGCTTTCGCATCTCGCGGCGCGGCACCGACGACTTCATCAAGGTGCTCGACTTCGGCATCGCCAAGGTCACGCAGGACGCGGACGGGCCGGCGAAGGGCCTGACCAAGACCGGCTCGATCTTCGGCTCGCCCGAGTACATGCCGCCGGAGCAGGCGGCGGGCGTCCCCGTCGATCACCGCGCCGACATCTACTCGCTCGGCTGCATCCTGTACGAGCTGCTGACGGGGCGCACGCCGTTCCACGCCGAGACGTACATGGGCCTCCTGACGATGCACATGTACGAGCCCCCGCTGCCGCCGCGGCAGGCGGCGCCCGACGCCGAGGTCCCGGTCGACGTCGAGGCGATTGTCCTTAAGGCGATGCAGAAGTCGCCGGACAACCGCTTCCAGGACATGCGGGAGTTCGCGCGCGCGATCGAGTCGGTCGGCAGCGGCGCCGGGCCGGTGGTCGTCGTCACCGAGAACATCAAGCGCCCGCGGGGCGCCGCGCTGCTCATGGGCCTCGACGGCGGCGACGCGGGCTACGACGAAGGGCGCGGGCGCGGGCGCCTGATCGCGATCGCGGCGATCGTCGGCGCGCTCGTGATCGCGGGCCTCGCCTGGGCGCTCACCCGCGGCGAGGAGCCCGAACCCGAGCCGGCGCCGGTCGAGGAGAAGGCGCCGCCGCCGGCGCCCGTGAAGGCGCCGCCCGAACCACCGCCCGCGCCTGCGGTCGTGACCCTGCGCGTGACGGCGCAGGAGGGGATCGAGGGCGAGGTCTTCGACGACCGCGATGACGTCCGGCTCGGCGCGATCGGGGAGGCGATCGAGCTCCCGCAGCGCGAGGGATCCCGGGACGTGCGCGTCGAGGCCGAGGGCTACGAGCATCAGGTGCACGAGGTCTCGCTCGCGCAGGATCGCGAGCTCTCGGTCGAGCTCGTGAAGGCCAAGCGCACGCGGCCGAGCAAGAGCAGCAAGAAGAAGACGACGAAGAAGAAGTCGAAGACGACGGGCAAGAAAGACCCGCTGCAGATCGTCAACCCCTGGGACAAGAAGAAGTAGCGCGCGCCGTCGGGCTCACGGCGGGGTGCAGATCAGGTTGTCCGGGGGCGTGCAGCCCGTCATCCAGCTCGCCGGGTCGGCGCACGGCGGCGTGAACTCCTCGAGGCACGCGGCGAAGAACGCCGGCTCGACGAGGGTGCAGCGCGTGATCGCGTCGTAGTTCGTGGGCAGGTCAGCCTCGTCGAGCGTCGCGCGCTGCCGGTCGAGGCGGTCGTCGGTCGCGCCGCGGAGCACGAGCCCGGTCAACTCGCACTCGCCCTGGCACATCCTGTACTGCAGGCGCTCATTGCCGCCGCGCGTCTCGAGCCGCTGGAGCACGCAGGCGCCGGCGGCGTCGAGCGGCGGGCAGACGTCGCCCTCGCAGCTCGGGAGCTCCCAGGTGTCGCACGGGGTGTCGACGAGGCACGCGAACAGCCCGTCCCAGGGCGAGACCTGGCCCGTCGTCTCGTCCGGGGTGGTCGTGGTCGTGTCGCCGTCGGTCGCCTCCTCGCCCGAGCTCGAGCCCGAGTCCGAGTCCGTCTCGACGACGGCCGTCGTGCTCGACACGCTCGAGTTCGACGTCGAGGAGCCGCCGTCGGTGAGCTCTCCGGAGGTCGGAGATGGGAGCTCGTCAAAACACGACGCGGACGCGAGCGCGAGCGCGACGCTCGCGACGACAGCCGCAGCTACGGGGGGACGAGGTCGGAGGCCCATGAATGGATGCCTATCTTCGCTAGGTAGTCTATGGGGGATCACGCAGGGTAGGCGTCGACGCTCGCGAGCGCGCCGACTCTCTCTAGTGTAATCGGCGACGAGCGCGGCGCGAGTCGTCTACTCGAGATCGAGCTTTCGGAGCAAGCGCTTGAGCTGATAGCGGTTGCGAAGCCCGAGTTCGCGCCAGACTCGCTCCTTGACGCCGTTATATCGGCGCATCACGTCGACGACCTGCGCGCGCGAGAGCTGCCCCGGGTCGATGAGCGGCACGGGCGTGGGCGCCGGCCGTCGAGCCGGTCCGAGCAGCGCGGGCGGGACGTCGATGTACTCGGCCGCGCTGGCCTCGATCGCGCTCCACAGCAGCGTCTCGAGCTCGCGCACGTGCCCGCGGAAGCGGTGGCGCGCGAGCGCGGTGATGAGGTGGGGGCTGAACGCCGGCTGCCCGTCGACGACGAAGCGCAGCGCCGCGCGTCGCGTCGCGTCGTCGGACACGCGCAGCAGGTGGCGCGCGAGCAGGGGGAGATCGTCCGGGCGCTCCGTCAGGCCGGGCACGCGCACGCGATGGGTCACGCGCGCGAGGAAGTCGTGCTTGAGATCGCCGAGGCCGCGGTTCGTCGCGCCGATGAAGCGGACGTCGGCGACGCGCGGGCGCGCCTCGCCGAGCCGCTGGTACTCGCCGTTGTCGAGCACGCGCAGGAGGTGTGCCTGCAGCGCGTGGGGCAGCTCGCCGACCTCGTCGAGGTACAGCGTCGAGCCGCTCGCCTCGCCGAGGAGGCCGGGCCGCGCGGGCATCCCCGGGTTGGGGTAGTTGCGGATGTTGCCGAACAGCTCGGCGTCGATGAGGCCCTCGGGCAAGGTCGACGCGTTGCGGGAGACGAGCGCCTGTCGACCCCGCGACGAGCGGCTGTGGATCGCGCGGACCGCCAGCTCCTTGCCCGCGCCGCTCGGGCCGTAGACGAGCGCGTGCTCGTCGCGCTCGGCGACGAACGCGACGCGCTCGCGCAGCTCCCACGCGCACGGCGACTCGCCGACGATGCCGTCGCGGTCGGCCGCGCCGAATTCGAAGTCCTCGGTGACCTGCGGGCGTGACGGCCACTCAGCCGGGCGCGTCGAGCACTGGAGCACGAAGCGGTTGACGACCTCGATCGTGTCGCGCGGGCGCGCGAGCGCGCGCTCGACCTCTCGCCCGTTGATGCGCAGCGTCCCGCGCCCGACGTGCTCGACCTCCACCACGCTGGGGCCGTGGGTGCGCAGGCGCAGCTGCACGCGCGAGACGTGGGCCGCGCGCAGCGGCCCGGTGTCCTCGCTCGCGTAGGGGCGCAGGCGGAGGAAGCTCAGGGGGACGCTCCCGTCCTCGCCCGGATCGATCGCGCGGCCGATCGTGAACACGGTGCCGTCGCGGCCCCGCGGGACGCGCACGAGCTCGCCGACCCGCGCGGGCTCCTTGCGAGACCAGATCAGCACGAGCGCGAGCGGATCCGAGGACGCGTCAGCGCCGAGCTCGAGCGTGTCGTCTCCGCCGACGATCGTGGTGTCGCCCAGGTCTCTCTCGTTCGACATCATCGCGGTCGAGCGCCAGCCTACAACAGCGGACCTCCGCGCGCAGGCCGGGGCGCTCGCGCGTGCGCTCACGCGCGCGCGTCAGCCCGCGCGAACAGGGCCACGCGGCGCCCGATCATCATGCTCGGCGCGTTCATGGCGCTCACGGGCGTCCACGGCGTGATCGAGGCGTCCGCGACGCGCAGCCCCGTGATCCCGCGGACGCGCCCGCGCGCGTCGACGACGGCGTGCTCGTCGTGCTCGTCATGTCCCATTCGACATGTCCCCGCGTAGTGGAAGGTCGTCATCGCGTTGCGCTCGATGAACCGCGTGAGCGCGCGATCGTCCCGCGCGCGCGGCCCCGGGAGCAGCTCGCGGTTGCCCCACTCGCGCAGCGCGGGCGCGCCCGCGAGCGCGCGGGCCTTGCGGACGCCGAGCAGCATCGTGCGCATGTCCTCGGGGTCGGTGAAGTAGCCGGGGTCGAGGCGCGCGGGCTCCTCCGCCCGCGGGGAGCGCAGCGTGAGCGACCCGCGGCTGCGCGGCTTCCCGAGGATGACGACGACGCCGTAGAGCTGGTCGAGGAGGCGCGCGGCCGCGCGGCGGCGCAGCGCGAACTCGACGACGCGCCGGGTCAGGTCGCGCTTGCGCGCGCTGTAGCCTGGCCCGCCGAACAGCTTGTACGGGAGCATGCGCTTCGTCGCCTCGCGCATGCTCGCGTTCCCCGAGTAGAAGACGAGGCAGGTGTCGCTCTGCCCGGGCGGCAGCGCCGAGCGCGGGTTGGCGCGCGTGAAGCCGTACAGCTGCGGGTGGAAGAAGTCGACGTGGTGATCGCCCCGGAAGAACATCGTGACGTTGGGGTGATCGTGGAGGTTCTGGCCGACGCCGGGGAGCGCGTGGATCACGTCGACGCCGGCGGCTCGCAGCGCGTCGCCCGGGCCGACCCCGCTCAGCATCAGCAGCTTGGGGCTCTCGAGCGCGCCGGCGCACAGCAGCACCTCGCGCGCGACCTCGACGCGACGCGGCGCGCCCTGCTCGTCGCGATAGAACACCGCGTGCACGCGCCGACGCGCGTCGATGTCGACTCGATGGGCGCGCACGCCGGCGCGGACGACGAGGTTGGGGCGCGCGGGCTCCTTGACGAACGCGACGTAGGAGTTGCGCCGCTGCTCGCCCTCGAAGTTCATCCACTCGTAGCCGAGCACCTCGCTGAGGTCGCCGTCGTTGAGGTCCTCGGCGCGTCGCAGCCCGATCTGCGTCGCCGCGGACACGCAGACCTCGCTGAAGATGGTCGGCGCGCGCCGGTTCGGGCGCAGCTTGGCCTCGATCGCCTCGAAGTGCGGGAGGCAGTCGTCCCACCGCCAGCCGCGCGGCCACTCGTCGTAGTCGAGCCGCGCGCCGCGGGTGTAGACCATGGCGTTGACCGCCCCGCTGCCGCCCATGCCGGTGCCGCTGCCCATGAACAGGTGCTGGCCGCCGCAGCTCGGTTGGCGCTCGCTGAAGCGATCCCAGATCACCTGGTCGTTGAGGAAGGCTTGCTTGTAGCCGTCGGCCCGCAGCGTCTCGGGGTTGTCCTCGGCTCGCGGGCCGCGCTCGAGCAGCAGCACGCGCGTGTCGGGATCCTCGGCGAGCACGCCGGCGGCGACGCAGCCCGCTGAGCCGCCGCCGATGACGACGTAGTCGAAGCGCTCGCTCACGCCGCACCTCCGGCCGCGCGGCCCCGCGATCCGCCTGCGGCGTCGCCCGCAGCGCGCGGCCGCGCGCGCGCGGCCGCGAGCGCGTCGCGCAGCGCGTGCCAGCGCGCCTTGAGCCCGCGGCCGTACAGCAGCCGCAGCGTCGCCTTGAACTGCTCGTAGGTGCGCTCCTTGACCGGGTACACGGCGGTGACCGGGTGGAGCGGCAGGCGATCGTCGAGCACGGCGCGCTGGTTCGTGAACGAGCGCAGCCCGTCGCGCCCGTTCATGCGCCCGAAGCCCGACGCCCCGACGCCGCCGAACGGCAGGTCCTGGGCCATGTAGGTCAGGCCGCCGAAGTCGTTGATCGCGACCATGCCGCTGCGCAGCTGCCGAGCGATCCGGCGCGCGCGCCTGCGGTCGCGCGACATGACCGAGGCGCCGAGCCCGAAGGGCGTCGCGTTGGCCACGCGGATCGCCTCGTCGTCGCCGTCGACCGGGCACAGCAGCATGACCGGCCCGAACACCTCCTCGCGCATGATCGTCATCTCGGGGGTCACGTCGGCGAGCACGGTGGGCGCGTAGAAGTCGCCGCGCTCCCGCTGCACGCGCTGGCCCCCGATCACGAGCCGGGCGCCCTCGCGCACGGCCTGGTCGACGAGGCGCTCGACCAGCTCGAGCTGCGGCGGGGTGATCATCGCGCCCACGTCCATGATCTCGTCCTCGGTCGAGAGGCCCTGGCGCATGGGCGCGACGAGCTCGACGACGCGGCGCTCGAACGCGTCCGCGACCGCGCGGTCGACGATGACGCGCTCGGAGGCGACGCAGTTCTGCCCGCAGTTGATGAAGCAGCCGCCGAGCGCGGCGTGCACGGCCTGCTCGAGCTCGGCGTCGGCGCAGACGATAAACGGATCCTTGCCGCCGAGCTCGAGGACCACGGGCACGAGGTTGTGGGCGGCGGCCTCGAGCACGCGCCGCCCGTTGCGACCCGAGCCGATGAACAGCACGCAGTCGACCCCGCCGCGCACCAGCGCCTCGCCGGTCTCGCCGTAGCCCTGCACGCACTGCACGAGCTCGGGCGAGAAGCCCTCGCCGGCGATCGCGTCCTTGACGAGCTGCACGAAGGCCGGCGCGGACCAGGCGACCCACTCGCTCGGCTTCACGACGACGCCGTTGCCGGCCATGAGCGCCGGGATGATCGGGTTGAGCAGGTTCTGCAGCGGGTAGTTCCACGGGATGATCGCGCCGACCACCCCCATGGGCTGGAACTCGACGCGCGCGCGCTTGTGCAGCAGGAGGCCGCTGCGGACTCGCTCGGGCCGCAGGTGGCGCTCGCCGTTGCGGATCGTCCAGCGCAGCTTCTCGCAGACCGGCAGCAGCTCGCCCATGAGCGCGTTCTCGCGGGTCTTGCCGGAGTCGCGGACGATCCGCGCGACGACGCCGTCGAGGTCGGCGAGCAGCGCGTCGGAGATGGCTTGAAGGACACGTCGACGCGCGGCGAAGGAGGAGCGCGCCCACTCGCGCTGAGCCGCGCGCGCGCGCGCGATCGCGGCGCGGACCTCCGCGGGCGGCGTCACGGGGACCTCGCCGAGGAGGGCGCGCGTCGCGGGCTCGTGGCACGGGATCATGAGGGGCGGGGGCTCCCCGTGCTGGGGGTCCTCCGCGCCGGCGGGGGGCTGGCTGCGTACGGCGTCCATGGGTGATCGGCGAGCACGATACACGGCGGGGCCGCGCGCGTCGTCTCGCGACCGGCGAGGCGCGCGGGTGAATTCTCCGTCGGCGGGGCCGCGCTCGGTGATCCCGATCACCCGGGCGCGCCGCGTCCACAAACGCGTCGGCGCGGACGCGTGATCGCGGCGCGCGGGTCACGACGCGCGCGGGTCGAGCTCGGGTGCTCCAAAGGACAGCGAGGCGCGCGGGCGCGAGCGCGGCGGGTCCGCGCGCGCCCGGTCGCGCCCCGGGGCGCGTCCTGCTCGGCGCTGCGGTCACGCCGTCGAAATCGGGCGCGCGCCGGGCTGCGCCGCGTCCTGGCGCCGTCGTGCGTGGCGCCGTGGGCGGTGCGGGAATCCGGCGGGCGCGCGCGGCGGGTCCGGTACACTGGGGTCCGCGCGATGCAGTCCCTCTCCGACCAGCGTACCGTCCCGATCTTCGATCTCCCCACCGACCTGCGCATGGAGGACGCGGTCGAGGCCGCGTGCGCGGGCGACATCGCGTTCATCGAGGAGCGCCTGCGCCGGGGGATGAGCGTGCTCGTCGAGTGCGACAAGGACCTGTCGCTGTACCTCTACCTGGGGATCCGCGCGCGCCTGCGGCGAGCGGCTCGCGGCGCGCGCAAGGCCCCCAAGCTCGTCATCGTCGACGGCCGCCCGCCCGCGGAGCCGTGCGACGGGCCGCCGCGCAGCGGCCTCGGGCGCATGCTCGAGCAGCTCACCGACGCGATCCGCGGCAGCGTGGAGCGGACGATCATCGTGCTGCTGCACCTCGACGTGCTCGCGACCACGCACACGGGCCTGACGCTCGAGGCGCGCGAGGCCATCCCGCTGCTGTACGAGAACCCCGAGGCGGTGCTGCTCGGCTTCCGCGATCCGAGCTTCCCGCTGCCCAAGGTGATCGAGGGCGTGTTCGCGGCCCGCCGCGAGATCATCGGCACGCCGCGCGAGACCCTGCCGCGGCTGGTGACGCAGCGCGAGGCCCGGGCGATCGACGCCGATCAATTCGACCCCTTCGCGCTCTACAAGTACGTCTCGGGGCTCAACCCGGTGCGCCTGCGCAAGCTGATGGGCGCCGTCGGCCTGCGCCGCGAGGCGCTGCCGGGGCGCCCGCAGGCGGCCGCGGTGTTCCGCGAGATCCGGCGGCAGACGGCGGCCGAGGACTTCGAGCTGCCCAACGTCGACCTCGACAAGGACATCGGCGGCTACGACGAGGTCAAGCTGCGGATCCGCGAGGACCTGCTCGAGCTCGTCACGCGCAAGGACGCGCTCGAGCGCGGCGAGGACATTCAGGCGCTCGAGCGCCTGCTGCCGCGCGGGATCATCTTTCACGGGCCGCCCGGCACGGGCAAGACCTTCTTCGCCAAGGCGATCGCGACCGCGCTGGGCGCGACGGTGCTCGTGGTCTCGGGCCCCGAGCTGAAGTCGAAGTGGGTCGGCGAGAGCGAGGAGAACCTGCGGCGCGTGTTCCGGCGCGCGCGCAAGTCGGCGCCGGCGGTGATCGTGTTCGACGAGATCGACGCCTTCGCCCACCGGCGCGGCACCTACGAGGGCTCGGGCGTCGAGCACTCGATGGTCAACCAGCTGCTGACCGAGATGGACGGCTTCCGCAGCAGCGAGATGCTGCTGGTGATCGGCACCACCAACTTCCTGCAGAGCGTCGACGCGGCGCTCCTGCGCCCCGGTCGCTTCGAGTTCCTGATCGAGATCCCGGCGCCGACGGCCGCGGACCGGCGCGAGATCGTCGCGATCTACAACGAGAAGCTCGGCCTCGGGCTCGACGAGCGGCTCATGGCGCACCTGGTCCGAAGGACCGAGGGGCTCGCGGACCGCGAGGCGAGCCTGCCGTTCACGGGCGACCACCTGTACGCGGTCTGCCGCGCGCTCAAGCGCCAGGCGATGCGCACGGGCTCCTACGCGTTCGACCGCGACGACGTCGACCGCGCGCTGCAGCGCCGGACCCGGCGACAGGTGGTGCTGAGCGCGGCCGAGGAGCGCGTGGTCGCCACCCACGAGGCCGGGCACGCGCTGCTCGCCATGCTCGTGGAGAACGCGACGCCGCCCGAGCGCATCTCGATCGCGGCCGACATGGAGGGCGCGCTCGGCTACGTGCTGAGGGCCGCGCGCACGCGGCCCTACGCGATGACGCGCGCCGACATGCTCGCCGACATCTGCGTCGGCCTCGGCGGCTACCTCTCCGAGCAGCTCCTGCTCGGCGACGTCTCGATCGGCGCGTACCAGGACCTGCAGCAGGCCAACGCGATCGCGCGCGCGATGGTCGAGGAGTTTGGTATGTCCCCTGATACAGGTCTCCGCGTGGTCCTCGAGGACGAGCGCCGGCGGCCGCCGGCGGCGAGCGACGCCTGGCGGGCCCGGGTCGATCGCGCGATCGAGGGGATCTTGGAGCGCGAGCGGGAGCGCGGCCGCGAGCTGCTCGAGCGCAACCAGCCCGCGCTCGAGGCGCTGATCGAGCTGCTGCTCGAGCACAAGGTGCTCGAGCAGGACTCGCTGAAGCAGGCGCTGAAGCAGGTGACCTGAGCCGCGACGCGAGCCGTCCGGCGATCGCTGGCGCCTGGACACCTGGGTCGAGGACGTCTCGGCGGAGGAGCTGCGCCGGCGCCTCGCGTCGGCGTGACGCGTCAGCGTGACGTCAGCCGCGGATCGCCGCCGCGATCGCCAGCCAGATCCCGACCGCGACCGCGCCCATCACGAGCATCAGCACGACGCGCGCCGCGAGCGCGAGGTTCTGGCGCGCGATCGTCAGGTTGACCGCGAACGCGAGCCCGCCGAGGGCGCCGCCCACCGCCCCGCCCGCCGCGATCAGGCCGATGGGCAGGGCCGCGAGCACGAGCAGCGGCGTCGCGATCCCCGGCAGCGGCTTGATCTCCTCGGCCTGGTACTGAAAGGTCGGAGCCTGGTCGAGGCCGGCCTTGACGTTGATCTCCACGGTCTTCCCGTTCGGGCACGGCACGCTGAGCTTGTTGCGCGTCGGCTTGATCTGCGCGCCGTTGGCGAACAGCTTCCACGAGCCGAAGCCGCTGGGCGGCTCGACCTCGAAGGCGACGTCTGGGAGCGCGTTAAACCGAAAGGGGACTCGTTCCGCCATCGCGGCGGGTATCCATCACGCGCGCGCGGACGGTCAAGGCGTCACGCCGGGAGCGCGCGCGTTCGGGGCTCGCTGAATTTGCGTCGCCTCCGGTGCCGCGAGCAGACCGCGGCGCGTCAGCAGCTGCTCGAGGGCGGTCGTGAGCCGCGTGGCGCTCGAGCTCTGCGCGCAGCGGCGCAGCTCGACCGCGCGCGAGCTGCCGGCGTCGTCGACCTGCAGCGTCACGTGGCGCGGGTCGTCGGCGCAGCGCTCGGGCGCGCCGCGAGTGTTCACCGCGAGGCCGGCGAGGCCGGCGAGGCCGGCGAGGCCGGCGAGCCTGTAGAGATCGGCGAGCTCGTCTGCGGTCACGCGGCCCTCGTGCTCGCCGAGCACCGCGACCCCGTCCTCGCCGCGGAACACGAACGCGCCGTCGCCGGTGACCACGAGCTCGAAGGCGCGGCACGGCGCGCCGTCGCAGCGCGAGCGCAGGCCGAGGCGAAACTCGGGCGGCGGCCTGCGTGCGCACTGGGTCCGCGGCCGGTCGAGCCGCAGCTGGGCGAGCGCGGCGCTGCGCTCGTCCGATGACGTCGCGCTCGCGGTCGCGCAGCCGGCGAGCGCGAGCGCCAGCGCGGCGGGGCGGAGCGAGCACGGGCGACGCGTCACGGGGTCCGAGGGTAGCAGCCAGACGCGGCCGCGTTCACTCGGCCAGCGTCACGGGCCGGTTGTCGCGCGCGCGCGTCAGCCTGCCGACGGCCGCCAGATCGAGCTCGCCCCCCGGGAGCAGCAGCGCCGGCGCGTCGAGGCCGTGGGCCCCGCCGAGCGCCCGCCAGCGCTCCTCGACCGCGGCCGGGGCGGAGGCGCGGTGCCCCGGGTCGCCGACGGCGTCGTACGCGAAGTCCTCGAAGCCCGGGACGCGCTGGAGGGCGCGCCCGGCGATGATGCGCACGGCGGGGTAGGGGTCGTTGAGCAGCCGCGCCAGCAGCGGCGCGCGCCAGCCCTCGGGGGTCGCCGCGCGGGCGTCCTCCCAGCCGAGGTGCCAGGCGATCAGCGCGCGCTGCCCCGCGTCGCCCTTGAGCGCCCACAGCGGCGCGCCGGCGACGACACGCTCGTCGTCATCGAGCGCGACCGGGGCGATCCCGTACCACTTTTCGAGATGCTCCATCGACCAGGCGAGCGTGCGGTCGAGGTGGCAGAGGTTGCACGCGTTGGGGCGGCCGTGGCGCGTCGACTCCTCGATCGACGGGCTGCTGATCTGGTGGCTGCGCATCGCCTTGAGCAGCCCGTAGGTCGTGTGCGGCTGGTGACAGCTGTAGCAGGCCGCGCCGCTGGAGCCGGGCGCGTGGTGGGTGTGCGCGGCGCGGCGGTCTGCGGGCGCGAGCTCGGCGTGGCACTGCAGACAGGCGTCGTCGCCCCCCATGCCCGCGGCCAGCTGATCGCGCGGGTCGCTGTCGTGCAGCGCGTGGCACGAGAGACACGAGAGCTCGCCGCGCTGGTAGCAGGGGCTCTCGAGCAGCCCGTTGTACTCGCGCCCGCCCACGCGCACCATGCCGTCGGGCCAGAAGCGCTGCGCGAAGAAGTCCGGGGTCGCGTCGACCTCGGCGTCCATCCACGGCTGATCCTCGAGCGCGGGGTGACGGACCGCGCGCATGGCCTCGGTGAGCGCGCGCCCGGGCGTGAACTCGCTGCCGTGATCGCGCCAGTCCGCGTCGTCGTAGAAGCGCGTGATGCCGTGGCACTGCCCGCACACCTCGCTCGCGCGCGCGTGATCGAGGCGCGCCGGGTTGACGGGCTCCCCGGGCGGCGGCGCGTCGCCCTCGCGATCCTCGCGGATGTGCGCGCGGTAGCGTCGCACGGGATCGCGGTGGCGCCGCGCGTGCTCGGCCGCGGGCCCGTGGCACGACTCGCAGGCGATCCCGAACTCGCCGACGCGCGTCTCGACGCGCCCGGCGTCCTCGCGCGCGAGGCCCGGCTGCCCGGCGACCGCGTGGCACTTGATGCACACGTGGTTCCACGTGTACACGCCGCCCTCGAGCGGCGGGCGCAGCAGCGTGCTCTCGTTGGGGACCCAGCGCCCCGGCCCGCGCGCGTCTTCATCTGGCTCATCGAGCAGGTAAGCGAAGGGGAAGGCGTGGAGCTTGCGCCGGCTCTCCGCGGCGACCCAGTAGACCTGCATGTTGTGCGAGCCGGTGATCAGCAGCACGCGCCGCCAGACCGTGGGCGCGTCGAGCGGCGGCGCGTCGGGGTCGAGCGGGCCGTCGAGGTGCTCGAGCTTCCACACCGGGTCCACGAGCTCGACCCAGAGCTCGTCGCCGCGGCGCTCGACCCGGGAGTCGCCGTCGGGCCCGTGGAGCACGCGGGGCGCGAACGCGTCCGCGTCGATCAGCGCGTCCGGCGTCGCGCGCTGCGTCATCGTCCGGTGATAGCTCGCGTGCCACGACGCGTGCTCGGCGGGGTGGCAGCTGCGGCAGCTGGCGGAGCCCGCGTAGCCGGCGACGCGCTCGCGCGGGACCTCGCGCTCGAGCGCTCGCGCGGCGCGGTGAGCCCGGGCGCCGCGGACGACCTGGACGCCCGCGGACGCGAGCGCCGCGACCGCGACGACGATCGCGGCGAGCCGCCCTGCGGAGGCGCGCCGGCGCGAGCGGGGCTCCAGCGATCGGGGCACGCCCCATCGTGCACGAGCCCGCGTCGCCACGCCAACCGCGTCACGGCGCCTGGGGCCAGCGCGCGCGGAAACTCCGACGGTGCTACACTGCGCCCCATGGGGCGGGGACGGCTCGCGGCGCTCGCAGGAGGGCTCGTGCTCGTGGCTGGCCCTGCGTGCATGTCCCAGAGGGCGGCGAGCTCGTCCGGCGCGCCCGCGGCTTCGTCGTCCGCCAAAGACGCGCCGGCGGCGGCCGGCGGCGCGCCGACCCGGCGAGCGCCGGCGCTCGCCGAGCTCCCCCGCGGGCTGCACGAGCTGGGCGACGAGTGCGGCTACCCGGTCGCGCCGCACGTCTACTGCGGCGACGCGGGCGTGATCGTCGGCGTCTACGCGGCGGTCGACGAGGTCCACGGCGTGCCGCCGCGGGAGGCGACGACCGTCCGCGACGAGCCGCGCATGGAGCTCGCGCCCGGTCGCAGCCTGACGATCGCGCACGAGGGCGAGCGCCTGTGGGTGCAGCGCGTGACCTGCGGGGCCTGTCGACGCGTGATGGGCTGGGCGTTCGTCGGCGACCTGCCGGGCATGAAGCCCGAGCAGCTGCGCGACCTGCAGACGCGCCTCGACATCGGCGCCGACGCGCCGCTGCTCGAGACGATCGCGGACTGGCGCATCTACTACAAGGACCGACCGCTGCCTGATCCGGTGGAGCCGCGCTGACGACCCGCCGGCGCGCCTATGACACACGGTGGGCGGCGGTCGGGACCATCCCCGACCGCCGCCCGCGACCAGAACGAATCAGAGCCGACGCCGCGCAGCCGCGGGCGAAGGATCGACGATAGGGGTGGGTGCGCCGAGAGCCCGGCGCGAGCCCGATACGCCGGCGAGCCGGCGATACGCCGGGAGTGTAGGGATCGCCGCGACGCGGCTCCATGGGCAATTCTTGTGTCGCGCGGCGGGCTCGCGAGCCGCGGCCAGGGCCCGCGGTTCGGCCCGCGCCGCGCCGATCGTGGCGGCGCGGGGCTGAAACGCGGTCGCGCCGGCCAGCGCGACGCGCCTCGCCCTCGAGGTGCTGGACGAAGACGCGAGGGCGGCGGGTCGGCTCAGGCGCGGCCCCGCGTCGCTTGCACCTCGCGGCGCAGGGCATCCCGCGCGCGCGCGAGGCGGCTTCGAACGGTGTTGGGGTTGATCTCGAGAACATCGGCGATCTCGCGTCCGGACATCCCCTCCCAGTGGGCCAGCTCCAGCGCGATCTGGTAGTCGAGCGGGATCCGCCGCATGGCCGCGACGACCATCGCCTGCTCCTCGTCGCGCGCGATCGCGCCCGAGGGCGTCGTCCCCAGGTCGGCGAGCGAGCTCATGTTGACGTCGGTCGCCGGCGGTCGGCGACAGCGCGCGCGCAGGTGATCGATGAGCTTGTTGCGCGCGATCGCGAACAGGTAGCTGCGGTAGGAGGCCGCGCCGCGGAATTGCTCGCGCCGCTCGACCGTCGACAGGAAGGTCTGCTGGATCAGGTCGTCCACGTCGTCGCCGAGCTTCCCGCGGAAGAACCTGCAGAGCGCGGCGAAGTGGCGGCGGAGCAGCTCGTCGCCGGCGCCGCGATCACCCTCGCGCCAGGCGTCGAGCAGCTCGGAGTCCGTCCGCATGTACATAGATTAGCGCTCCCGGGCGCTCGCGTCGCGCACGATCGCGGCCGCGTGTCCCCGCCTCGTACGCGCGAGCGAACCAACCTGTCTTTCCAGGCATGAGGTCGATTCGCGGGGTGGACGCGCGACGGGCGGCGCGGCGCGCGACTTCGATCGCCATCAAGGCGCCTCGTCGATCGCAAAAAACCCGGGATCAACCAGACGCGGCGGTCGTCTCCCAACACGAGGCCCGTCGACGCGCGCCTCGTCACGCCGTGACGCACCCAGCTGACGCCCCGCCGCTGGCGGACGCGCGGAGGACGTCACGCGCGGGGCGACCGCGACGGCGCCTGCGGAGCACATCTTCATGGACACCCACGCCGCCCGTATCCACCCGCTACTCGACGCGACCCCCACCGACGCCCGCGTTCTCCGATTTGATCCCTGCGAGCCTCGCCGCGGGCGCGCGCACCTCGAGTGCTCGCTCGAGGCGCGCTGCAACGACGCGCGCGCGCGAGCGCACCACAGCTCGATCGCGTGGGCGCTGGGGCTGGGCCTGATGGCGCCCGACGACGGGCGCTCGCTCGCCCGACTCGAGGCCGCGCGCTTCGCCACGCTCGCCGCGCGCGCGTACCCTGAGCTCGCCCCCGAGGCGCTCGAGCTCGCCGCCGACTGGATCACCTTCCTGTTCTTCTACGACGACCTCTGCGATCGCCACGCCTCGCCCGCAGACGCCAAGTCGCTGCGCGCCGCCGAGGATCGCCTGCTGCAGCTCGCCCGGACGCCGGGGTCGCGCGCGCGGGACGAGGAGGACCCGCTGGCGCGCGCGCTCGACTCGATCCTCGCGCGCGTGTCGGCGCGGACAGGGCCGCGCTGGCGCGCGCGCTTCGGCGAGCGCTTCGCGGAGTACGTCGAGGGCGTGCGCTGGGAGCGAGCGCTGCGCGTGCGCCGGGAGATCCCGAGCCTGGCGACCTACCGGCGTCTGCGGCCGCTGATCAGCGCGGTGTACCCCTGCCTCGATCTCGCCGCGCTGCTCGCCGGTCGACCCGCGCACGCGCCCGCGCGCGCGCTCGTCGAGGCCCTCGAGCTGATGGCGAACAACTACATCAGCTGGGTCAACGACATCTACGGCGTCGACAAGGAGCGCGTCGAGGGCACGACCGCCAACCTCGTGCTCGTCCTCCGCCACGAGCAGGCGCTGAGCTGGGACGACGCGATCGAGCGTGCGATCGAGCAGTGCAACGCCGAGCTGCGCGCGTTCCGGTCGCTCGAGCGGGAGCTCGCGCTCCTCGGGATCGCGGGCGAGGGCCAGCTCGTGGCGCACGTGCACGCGCTCCAGAGCTGGATGCGCGGGAACCTCGACTGGCACCGCGAGACCGCGCGCTACCGCGATGGCTCGGCCGCGATTTGCGCCGTAAAACAGCGTTCTGACGTGCTGAGCCCAATTATCCCGAATACCTGGATAGCACCCCACGCGTCATGAGTAATTCTTGACGCGCCCCGGCGACGATGACTCAGATCGGTACAGTTGATGCCATTGTCCACACGTGACGCCAACGCGGACGACGAGCTGACCAGCGAATTTGAGTTCGCCGGCCGCCAGTTCGTCGTCATCTCGTACCCCCGGATCCCGCCCTCGATCGCGGCGCGGCTGACGTCCGCGGAGCGAGAGGTCGTCGAGGGCGTGCTCGACGACCTGTCCGACGTGGAGATCGCGGCGCGTCGCGGGACGGCGGCGCGCACCGTGCAGAACCAGCTCTCGAGCGTGTACCGTAAGCTCGGCGTCGCGTCCCGCGGCGAGCTGAGCTCGCGGCTGCGCGACGGGGAGCCGCGCTGAGAGGGTGAAGGCGATGGCGGCGATCCGACACAAAGCGCTGCTCACGACCGTCGAGGTCGCCTACGACCTCGACGTCTGCGAGGACGTGTGGGCGCGGCGGATGCTGGAGAGCGCGCAGCCGTGGCTGTCGAGCGGGCTGTGGAGCTTCATCGCGACCTACGAGCTCGGCCCCACGGGGCGCCCCGAGGTTCGTCGCTGCATCGACATCGACGCGCCCTACGACGTGCGCACCGCGATCGCCAACGGCACGGCGAAGCTCGACGAGGCGACCGCGAGCGAGGTCTGGGACGGCTACGCGGCCCAGACGCTGAGCCAGGTGTGGGCGCGCTTCGCCCCGCTCGAGGCGATCTTTCAGGAGAACACGCCCGCCCCCGCGCGCGATCTGTTCCAGGTGAACTGTCGCTCGCCCGACGGCGCCGGCGCGCTGCTCGGGGCCGGGCTGCCGCAGCCGACGAGGCTCTCGCGGGCGCGCCGGGCCGCGTACAGCCGCGTCGCCGCGCACGTCAGCTCGGCCTATCGGCTGCGGGCGGCGATCAAGCGCGAGGCCGAGAGCTCGCTGCTCGAGCACAAGCGCCAGGAGGCGGTGCTGCTGCCGGGCGGGCGGCTCATCCACGCGGAGGGCAGCGCGACCAGCAAGCCCGCGCGCGAGCGCCTGCGCGCCGCCGCGATCGCGGTCGACCGCGCGCGCGCTCGGGAGGGTCGCGCCGACGCCGAGGCCTCGCTCGACGCCTGGCAGGCGCTCGTCAGCGGGCGCTGGACGGTCGTGGAGCACTTCGACTCCGACGGTCGGCGCTTCCTCGTCGCGGTCGTGAACCCGCCCGAGCTCCGCGTCCCGCTCGCGCTCGAGCCCCGCGAGGCGCTCGTCGCCCAGTACGCCGCGCTGGGGCACACGCAGAAGTTCATCGCCTACGAGCTGGGCCTGCACGAGAGCACCGTCTCGCGGCTGCTCAAGCGCGCCCTCAAGCACCTCGGGCTCGAGCGTCGCGCCGACCTCGCCGCGCTCGCGCAGAGCATCCGCGCGTCGGGTAGCCAGCGCGGCGCGGGCTGAGCTCGACCTCGGCGCGCCTGGCTACTCGGAGCGCAGCGCGGCGGCGAGGACGTCGACGAACGCGCGCACCTTGCCCGAGAGCTGGCGCGCGCTCGGCCACACCGCGTAGATCGCCCAGCCGTAGCCCTCGTAGCCCTCGAGCACGCGGACGAGCCTTCCGGCCGCGATCGCGTCGCGGGCCACGAACTCGGGGATCAGCGCCACGCCGAGCCCGCGCGCGGTCAGCTCGCGCACGCGCACCGGGCTGTTGACGCGGACCGGGCCGCGCACGCTCACCGTGAAGGGCGCGCCCAGGCCCGTCGGCGCGCGCTCGCGGAACCGCCAGCGCGCGCCGCCGCGGAAGTTGCTGTCGACGACGCACGGGCGCGTCGCCAGCTCACGCGGGTGCGCCGGCCGCCCGCAGCGCGCGAGGTAGCCCGGGCTCGCGCACGCGATGATCGGCGCGTCGCCGAGGCGGCGGATCACGAGCGCCGAGTCCCGCGGCTCCGTCGCGCGGATCGCCAGGTCCACGCCCTCCTCCACCAGGTCGATCATGCGGTTCGTGATCCGCAGATCGATCTGCACATTAGGACATGCCTCGAGGAACTGGGTGATGACGTCGTCGAGGAACGCGCCGCCGATCCCCTCGGGCGCGGTCAGCCGCAACGTGCCGCGGGGCGCCCGGTCGTCGTCTCGCAGCGCGCGCTCGAGCGCGTCGAGCTCCTCGAGCAGCGCCGCGGCGCGCTCGAAGTAGGCGCGGCCGGTCTCGGTCAGGTGCAGCGCGCGGGTCGTCCGCTGCAGCAGCATCACCCCGAGCCGCTCCTCGAGCGTCGCCACGTACTTCGAGACGACCGCCTTCGACCGACCCCAGCGTCGCGCCGCCGCCGTGAAGCTGCCCGCCTCCACGACGCGGACGAACGCGCGCATCGTCTCGATCGTGTCCACGCGGCATTGTTTTCATTTTATGGACAATCTTTCAACAAGCACGGCGATTGTCTGTTCTCCGATCGCCAATATCGTGGAGGCATGCCCACGCCGATCCTGTTTCGCCACCCGCTCTCCGGTCACTCGCACCGCGCCCAGCTGATGCTCTGCCTGCTCGGGATCGCGCACGAGCTGCGGGACGTCGCGCTCGCCGAGGGCGCCCACAAGCGCCCGGAGTTCCTCGCGCTCAACCCCTTCGGACAGGTGCCCGTGCTCGTCGACGGCGACGCGGTGATCGCTGACTCCAACGCGATCCTCGTCTACCTCGCCACGCGTCACGACCCGGGCGGTCGCTGGTACCCCGAGGCCGCGGGCGCGCGGGCGGGCGTGCAGCGCTGGCTGTCCGTGGCCGCCGGCGAGCTCGCGCGCGGCCCCGCGGCCGCGCGGCTCGTCACGGTCTTCGGCGCGCGGCTCGACCATGACGACGCGAAGGCCCGCGCGCGCGCGCTGCTCGAGCTCCTCGACCGCGCCCTGGACCGTCAGCCCTTCCTCGCCGGCGACGCGCCGACGATCGCCGACGTCGCGCTCTACACCTACACCGCGCACGCGCCCGAGGGCGGCGTCTCGCTCGCGCCGCACCCGGCGACGCGGTCCTGGCTCGCGCGCGTCGAGGCGCTCGCGGGCTTCGTGCCCATGCGGCGCAGCCCGGTCGGCGTCGCCGCCTGAGCCCGCGCGGCCTGAATCAACAAACATGACTTGATAGGCATGTCGATGCAGTCGCGCGACGACTCCCCCTTCCACGCCGGCGAGCGCGCCGCCCAGGCGCGCGCCGGCGTCCGCGTCCAGGCCGAGGCGATCGGGCGCCGGATCATCCGCAGCCGCCTCTCGGCCCAGCACCGCGCGTTCTTCCGCCAGCTGTCGCTGCTCGTGATCGGGGCGCTCGACGGCCGCGGGCGCGCCTGGGCCTCGCCCATCACGGGCGCGCCTGGCTTTATCGACAGCGCCTCCGACGCGGCGCTCGTGATCGACGCGCGCCTCGACCCGGGCGATCCGCTCGCGCGCGCCCTCAATGGCGACCCGCAGGAGCTCGGCGCGCTGGGCATCGAGCTGCGCGCCCGCCGGCGCAACCGCGTCAACGGGCGCGCGCGGATCGACGAGCGCGGCGCGCTCGAGCTCCGCGTCACGCAGGCCTTCGGCAATTGCCCGCAGCACATCCACCCGCGGACGCTCGCGCCGGCGGGGCCGTCCGCGCCCGCGCCGGGCCCGGTCGACGACGCGCCGACCCTGAGCCGCGCCGACCGTGCGCTGATCGCCCGCGCCGACACCTTCTTCATCGCCAGCGTCGGCCCCGGCGCGCCCGACGATCCTCGCGCCGGCGTCGACGCGTCGCACCGCGGCGGCCCGGCGGGCTTCGTCAGCGTGCTCGGGCCGCGCGGGCTGAGCTTCCCCGACTACGCGGGCAACAACCTCTTCAACACGATCGGGAACCTCGAGCTCGACGGGCGCGCCGGCCTCCTGTTCCTGGACCTCGAGACAGGCATGATCCTGCAGCTCAGCGGGCGCGCGCGCGTCCGCTGGCTCGCCGCGCCGGCGCCGTCGGGGGGCGGCGCGTCGTCGGCTCGGGATCACCGACCGGCGCGCGCGGCCCGGCGCGCTGCGCCTGCGCGCCGCGCCCAGGTGACGCGGCCGGGCGGGGCGCGCGCGCGTGCTCAGTTAACGGTCGTCGTCGGCTCCGGGTCCGAGTGCTTGCGCACGAACATGATGTCGACGAACACGTCGCCGTTGGCCGCGTTGTAGTTGGTGAAGCCGCCCTTCCAGGCCGCGAACGCCGGCTGCCCGCCCTGGTCCAGGGTCGTCGGCGTGTTGTTGCAGTCGCCCGTCGACGTGTTGCACACGTAGAGCACGCGCGCGCGGTCGTTGACCAGGTCGATCGCGAACTCGTAGGAGTAGGCGTTGTTGCTCGCGTGCGGGATCGCCGGGTAGCCCGAGTTCCACCACGAGTTGCCGCCGCTCACGTCCGGATCGTAGGTCGTGCCGACGTTGACCGCGCCGCTCCTGCGCCACGAGAAGCGGTAGTCGCTGTCGTTGTCGCCGATCACGAAGCCGGTCGACTGCCCGTTGCCGATGTGGGTCTCGTGGACGACGACCGGGATCGTGAACTCGGCCTTGGTCCGGAAGTACTCCCAGTTCGAGTTGCCCTGGATGTGCAGCTGCCCGCCGACCTCCTCGGCGACCGTCGGGCTGCCCCGGACGTCCCACTTGGCGCTGTAGTCCCCGTCCTCGAAGTCATCGAAGAACTCGAAGGTCGCGTCGCCGTCGGCCGCGTCCGTCGCGTCCGGGTTGCCGTAGAGCAGGTAGATGTCGACCGAGTCGTTCGCCGGGATCGAGGGCGCGCGCACCCAGATCCGGCTGTCGCCCTGAGGATCCCAGCTCTCGATCCAGTAGGGGATGTCGATCATCACGCCGTCGGTCGAGAACCGGATGTCCTCGCCGTTCGCCTGGGCGTCGGCGTACACGAAGTTGTCGGGCGTGAGCGTGACGAGCACCTGGCAGTCGTCGAGCTGCGCCGCGTTGGTCGAGCTGATGGTCACGGTCTTCTGCTTGTCCCAGGGGAACGGCGCGCCGCAGACGCCGTCCTGGCACTCCTCGTCGAGCGCGCAGGCCTGGTCGCAGCCGCCGCAGTGCGCGATGTCGGTCAAGGGGTCGACGCACGCGCCGTCGCAGTACAGCTCGTCGTCGGCGCACAGGTTCGTGCACGCGCCGTCCAGGCACTCTTGATCGAGCGCGCACTCGATCCCGCAGCCGCCGCAATTGCCGGGGTCGACCATGGGGTCGACGCACTGACCGTCGCACTGCTCCTCGTCCGGGCCGCAGGCGGGCCCGGTGGTGCCGTCGGACTCGCTGTCCGTCGCGCTGACGGTGATCGGGCTCGTGGTCCCGTCCGTGGTCGTGCCCGCCGTCGGATCGGTCGTGCTCGTGGTCGCGCCGGTCGGGTCCGTGGTCCCGCTCGCGGTCATCGTCTCGGAGCCGGAGGGGTCCGGGCCCTGCGTCGTGGGGTTCGTGGTGGTGCTGGTAGAGGTCTCCGCGCCCGTGGTCGACGTCTCCGTCGTCTCGGACGTCGACTCGCCCCCGGTGGTGCTGCCCGTGCTCGTGGTCTCGTCGTCGCCGCAGCCGAGCGGGAGCGCCAGCGCTAAAAGACAGGCCGCGGGGAGGAAGGTTCGCTTGGTTCGGTGCATCAAGTTCTCGCTTCGTCGCGCGCGCGCCGGCCTCGCTACGTGCTCGCGGCGCGCGTCGACGCATGAAATAATGACTTAAAAGACAGGTTTTCGAGGAGCCGTCGACGCGCCGGGGCGGGCCCGCCTTCGGGCCCGGCTCCCTGGCCGTCGATCGCGGACGGTACGACCATGTCGCTCGACGAAGCGCGCGCGCGCAAGAGCTCCGACCTCATCGCGAGCGCGGGGATCTCCATCGGCCTGCGGGTCGTCCCCTTCGCGCTCGCGGGCGCCGAGCCAGCGCACGCGGCCGAGGACGCGGCTCGACGCGATCCAGGGGATCGTGCACTCCGCGACGCGGCGCGTTCGGGGCTGCTCGCGCGCGCGCGTCGGTGTACGATCACGGCTCCCAAGGCGCAGCGAGCATCGTCGTGTGTGACACCTTCGTACTCCTCGAACAAGCGGGCCCCGTCTGGCTCGGCAAGAACAGCGACCGGCACCCGCAGGAGCTGCAGCGCGTCGAGAGCCTGCCCGCCGGCCGCGCGCGCGCGGACGACGAGGCCGGCGAGCGTCGCGTGCACGGCGTCGCGATCGCGCGCCCGCGCTGGATGTGGGGCTGCGAGATGGGCGTGAACGCGGCGGGCCTCGCGGTCGCCAACGTCGCCGTGTTCACGCGCCTGCCCGTCGTGGTCGGCGGCATGACGGGCATGGCCATGCAGCGGCTCGCGCTCGAGCGCTGCGCGAGCGCTGCCGACGCGCTCGAGCAGATCATCGAGCTGCTCGCGCGCTACCCCCAGGGCGGCAGGACCTGCCTGAGCCCCGGCGCGCCGCCTTACCACAGCTCCTTCCTGCTCGCGGACCCGCGCGAGGTCTGGCTGCTCGAGACCGCCGGGCACCTGTGGGCGGCCCGGCGTGTCCAAAAGTTCCTGTCGATTTCGAACGGGCTGACGATCGAGCAGGACTTCGAGCGCGTGCACGACGACGCGTTCCGGCTGGCGCGCGCGCGCGGCTACTGTCGCTCGAGCCAGGACTTCGGCTTCGCGCGCGCGTTCGGTCGACGGCTGCTCGAGCGCGCGGCCGGCTGCGCCGTTCGTCGACGGCTCACCGAGCGCCTGCTCGCGCGGACGAGCGACCAGGGTCCCGTTCGCGCGGCGGACATCGCCGCGATCCTCCGCGATCACGGCGGCGGGCGGCCGGGCGACGGGTGGCGCATGCAGATGCCCTGCGCGCACGCGTCGTGGCTGCCGACGCGCACCACCGGGCAGACCACCGCGTCGCTGATCGCCCGGCTCGACGCGCGCCCGCGCGCGTGGATGACCGGGACCTCAGCGCCCTGCCTCTCGGTGTTCAAGCCGACGCCGATCGGCGACGCCGCGTTCGCCGACGACGTCGACGCGGACGGCCTCTGGGTCGAGCACGAGGGCCTGCACCGCGCGGTGCTCCAGGACTACGCGCCGCGGCGCGCCCGCTTCGACGCCTCGCGCGAGGCGCTCGAGCGCCGCGCGCTCACGGAGGACGAAGACGACGTCGAGGAAGATGTTGACCGCGCGCGCGCGCGTGCGCTCTGGCGCGAGCACAGGGCGCAGCTCGCCGACTGGCGCGCGCGCGCCGAGGCGGCGGGGAGCGGCGGTCGAAGGCCGTTTCAGCGCTACTGGGGTCGACTCGCGCGGGCCGACGCGGCGCGCTGGTGACGACCCGCGGCTTGTCGCCGCCGCGCTTTGACGGTATCGCCAGGCGATGACTCGCTCCCCCGGTGACCCTCAGGGCTTCGCCAGCCGTGACGCGCTGTTCGACGCCTTCGCGGCCCACGTCTCGCGCGGCAAGGTCGAGACCTACCGCGCCTACGGGCTCGACGTCGTGCTCGGCGCGCGCGAGGGCGCGTGGTTTCACGACGCCTACGACGACCGCCGCTGGATTAACTGTCACTGCAACGGCGGCGTCTTCAACCTCGGGCACCGCAACCCGCGGATCATCTCGGCGGTGCAGCGCGCGCTCGAGCGCGTCGACATCGGCAACCATCACCTCGTCTCGCCGGCCCGCGCCGCGCTCGCCCGGCGCCTGTCCGCGACGACAGGCGACCGCCTGCCCGGCGTGGTGTTCGGCGTCTCCGGCGGCGAGGCCATCGACCTCGCGCTCAAGCTCGCGCGCGGGACCACCGGCCGCCCCAACATCCTCTCGGCGCGCGGCGGCTACCACGGGCACACCGGGCTCGCGCTCGCGGCGGGTGACCCCCAGTACCGCGAGCCCTTCGGCCCGGCGCTCCCCGGCTTCGCCCAGGTCCCCTTCGACGACCTCGACGCGCTCGCGCGCGCCGTCGACGACGACACCGCCGCGGTCGTGCTCGAGCCGATCCCCGCGACGCTCGGCATGCCGATCCCGTCGCCCGGCTACCTCGCGGGCGTACAGCGGCTGTGCCGCGAGCGCGGCGCGCTGCTGGTCGTCGACGAGGTGCAGACCGGCCTCGGCCGCACCGGGCGCGTGTGGTGCTACCAGCACGACGAGCTCGAGCCCGACATGGTCGTGACGGGCAAGGGCCTCAGCGGCGGCGTGTACCCGATCACCGCCACGCTGATGACCGCGGCGCTGCACCGCTTCTTCGACGCGCGCCCCTTCGTGCACATCTCGACCTTCGGCGGCGCCGAGCCGGGCTGCGCCGCCGCGCTCGAGGTCCTCGACATCATCGAGGCGCCGGGCTTCCTCGCGCGGGTCGAGGCGCTCGCGCGGCGCTTCGCCGAGGGCCTCGCCGGGCTGCCGTTTCAGCTGCGCCAGCGCGGCCTGATGATGGCGCTCAAGTTCCCCGTCGCGGACGCCGGCTTGGTCGCGAGCAAGCTGCTCTACGACGTCGGCGTGTTCGCGGTGTACGCCAACAACGACACCTCCGCGCTCCAGCTGCTGCCGCCGCTCGTGATCACCGACGACGAGGCGGATCAGGTGATCGCGCGCGCGCGCGGGGTGTTCTCGTGAGCGCCGCGCGAGCCGGCCTGGCGCTCGCGCCCGAGAGCCTGGAGCGCCTCGAGCGGGCGCTCGCCGAGGCGCTCGCGTCGGGAGACGAGTCCGCGCTCGCGGTGCTCGGCTACGGCGAGATCTCGTGCGTCGTCGCGTGGCCGCAGAGCCAGGCCGAGGACGCGCCGCGCCTGGCCTGCAAGCGCCTCCCCGACTTCGAGAGCGCCGCGTCGCTCGACGGCTACGCGCGCTGCTTCGCCGACTACCTCGCGCGCCTCGAGGCCGGCGGCGTGACCCCGGTGGCGAGTCACCTGCAGCGGCTCGCGCGGCCCGGCGGCGCGGTCGCGGGCTGGTGCGTGCAGCCGCTGCTCCCGGCCGGCTCGCTGCTCCCCGACCTCCTGCGCGCGCGCGCGCCCGACGGGGCCGACGCGCTGATCGACGAGCTCGTCGCGCGGGTGCACGGGCTCGTCGGTCCGCGCGTCGGCCTCGACGGTCAGCTCTCCAACTGGGCGCAGGTCGACGGCGCGCTGCGTTACCTCGACGTCACGACGCCGATGCTCCGCGACGCGCAGGGCCGCGAGCAGCTCGACACCGAGCTGTTCCTCGCGTCGCTGCCCTGGGCGCTGCGCGGGCTCGTCCGCCGCCTCATGCTCGGCGCGATCCTCGACAAGTACTACGAGCCGCGCGGCGTGCTGCTCGACCTGCTCGGCAACCTGTACAAGGAGCGCCTCGACCACCTGCTGCCCGTGTGGCTGCCGCGCGTCAACGCGACGCTCGAGCGCGCGATCAAGCCCGAGGAGGTGCGCGCCTACTATCGCGAGGACGCGCGCATGTGGGCGCTGCTGCAGCGACTGCGCCGCGCCGACCGCTGGTGGCAGCGTCGCGTCCGCCGGCGCGTCTACCCCTTCCTGCTGCCGCGGACGATCGCTCGGTAGACCCCGCGCCGTCCGGTGAAGCGCGTCGTCCTGCTGAAAGCACGCGGCGAGCGCGAGGACGTCGGCCATCTCGAACTCGCCGGCGCCGCCTCGCGGCCCACGTGCTCAAAGCGGAGCTGGCTGATCCGCTGCTGGGGGTAGCGCGAGCGCGGGGCCGGCCATCGCGGCGCGGGCTCAGCTCGCCGCGCGCTCGAGGAACCGGCCGCAGCGACGCTGTCCGAGGCATTGTTCGGGGACGCCGTCGCGGACGAGCGAGGTCCCGGCGACGAACACCTCGCGCACCGCCTCGCCGCCGTTGACGAGCCGGCAAAAGCCCGGCATCCCCGGGAACTCGCGCTGCTCGACGCGCTCGACCGCGTCGTCGAGTCGCGCGGGATCGAGGACCACGACGTCGGCGCGGTCGCCCTCGCGGAGGCGCCCGGCGTCGAGCCCGAACCAGTCGGCCAGCTCGCCCGTGAGCCTGTGGACCGCGCGCGCGGTCGACATGATCGGCGCGCCCGCGAGCTCGGCGTCGCGCACTCGCTTCAGCACGCGCACCGGGAAGTTGTAGAACGCCATGTTGCGCAGGTGCGCGCCCGAGTCGGCGAAGCCGAGCAGCGTGCCGGGGTGGCGCAGGATGCTGGCGAGGACCTCGGGGCGATCGTTGGCGATGCACGTGTGCCACCGCAGCGCGCGGTCGTGCTCGATCATCAGGTCGAGGAAGGTCTCGATCGGGTCGGCGCCGCGGGCCGCGGCCACCTCGGTGAAGGTCCTCCCAACCAGCGCGGGATCCGGCGCCTCGAGGATCACCGCGTCCCCGAGGTCGCGGTGCCAGACCCTCGGGACGAAGCGCTTCTCCATCTCGCGGCGAAACCGGGCCCGGTAGCCCGGGTCGGTGAGCAGCGCGCGGCGGGCCGCGAGGTCGCGCGCGAGGTCCCGCACCGCCTGCCCGGCGGGGAACTCCTCGAACAGCACCGAGTCCATCCCGTCGTAGTACAGATCGAAGGGGACCGGCGGCGACTGCCAGCGGAAGTCGCCGCGCAGCAGCGTGTTGGCGATCCACTCGAGCGCCGACGTCATGGCGTAGACGTAGCGATCCGCCTTGAGGTCCATCATCGTGATCAGCGTCGTCTTCAGCGGCCGACGCAGCAGCCCCGCGCCCGCGAGCACCATCCCGAGCACGTTGTAGCGGGTGACGAGGTTCGGCGCGGTCTGGTGGATGTAGCCGCGACGGCGCAGCAGCGCGCGCAGCCGCCTGCGCTCGCGCGCGCGCGCGAAGGTCGACGGCAGCGGCTTGGACCACTCGCGCTCGCCGTCGAGCTTATCCCAGGGGTTCGTCATGCCCGAGAGGCCGAGGAAGCCGCAGTCGAGCGCCTCGCTCAGCAGGCGCTCCATGAGCGCCTGCTCGTCGTCGGTCGGGCGCGCGCGCCTGTCGACCGCGCGCGCGAGCCCCATCGCGCGGCAGCGGATGTCGCTGTGCCCGAGGAAGCTCGCGACGTTGGGCCCGAGCGGGTGCTGATCGATCCACGCGCGCCACCCGCTCGCGTCGCTCCAGCGCTTCGTCTCGCGCAGCAGCGGGAGCACGACCTCGCGCGGCACCGCCTCGACGCGCGTGAACATGTCCGCGCAGTCATCCGGCGCCGAGGCCACGAAGCTGACCGAGCAGCAGCCGATCACGACCGACGTGACGCCGTGGCGCACCGACTCGACGAGCCCCGGCGCGAGCGCGAGCTCGCCGTCGTAGTGCGTGTGAGTGTCCAAAAAGCCAGGTGTAACCCAGCGCCCGCGCGCGTCCACCGAGCGCGCCGCGCTCGCGTCCACCGCGAGCGCGCCCGGCGGGGCGACCCGCGAGACCCGCTCGCCCTCGATCAGCACGTCCGCGAGCGCGCCCGGGGCCCCGGTGCCGTCGAACACGAGCCCACCGCGTATGATCGTCCGCTCCACGCGGCGAGCATACACGCTCAGGCGCGCCCGTCGTCGGCGCGCGGGCCGACGCTGCACACGGGGCGGAGGCCGAGGTCGTTCACGCGCGTCGTCGGGGCGTGGCGGAAGCGGCGGGCGAGGCGGCAGAGGTTCGCGTTGTAGGACCACGAGCCGCCGCGATACAGCCGGACCTCGGGCGACGCGTCCTCGGCGTCGCGCGGCTCGCAGGGCGCAGCGCGTCGCGGCGTCGCGTCGAACTTCTCGGGCGCGACGTAGGGCGTCGAGCACCAGTCCATGCTGTTGCCGGCCATGCCGAGGACGCCGTACGGGCTCTCGTCCACCGGGTACGCGTCGGTCGTGGTCAGCCGCGGCTCGGGGTCCGAGTCACGGTTGCCGCAGCGCGACGCGTCGAGCCACGAGCCCCAGGGGAACAGGCGACCGTCGACGCCCCGGGCCGCCTTCTCCCACTCGAGCTCGTCGGGGAGCCGCCACGGTCGACCCTCCCGCGCGGCCAACCAGCGACAGAACGCGCGCGCGCTCGGCCAGTCCACGTACACCGCGGGGAGCTCGGGCGGCGCGGCGTCCGTGCAGTGAAAGCGGCCGCTCGCGTCGCGGCGATACACCGGCGTCGGCGGGTTCAAGGAGAGGTCGACCGGCACCGCGCGCAGCGCCGCGGCCGCGGCCTCGGGGCCCGCGGACAGCCGGTCGTTGATGAACTCGACGTACTCGCCGTTCGTCACCGGCTCGCGGCGGATCACGAAGCCGTCGAGCCAGAGCCGACAGGCCGGGAGGCTGTTGAGCGTGCCTGGATCGCCGCCCGCCCGAAACCACCCGGCCGCGACGTACACCTCGCCGTCACGGACCGCGCTGGCGGGCGGCAGCCAGATCGGCGCCGGCGCGTCCGCGCCCGGCGGGGTCGCGTTCCAGACGCGACCCCGCGTGATCTCGACCGGGTAGCGGATCGTCGCGCGCCCGGGCGCGCTGATCCGCAGGAGGTAGGAGCCGATCGGCAGCCTGTGATCGCGCGCCGGCGCGGCGAGCGGCTCGCCGCGCGGCGGGCCCACGTGAAGACGTCGATCGCGGAGCTCGAAGGGGTGAACGACGATCGTCGCGGCCGGCGGCGCCGTGGCGAGCGCGAGCGCGCCCTCGGCCTTGAGGTACGCGGCGAGCCGCGCGCGGACCGACGAGGACGGCGGCAGCGACTCGGTATGTGTCCGAATGTACATCTCAGCGCGCGCCGCGTCGTCATCCCGCCCGCACGCCTCGGCGTCCGCGTGCTCCTGCGCGTGACGGCGCGCGAGCGCGGCGTGGGCCTCCTCGAGGCGCGGCGCGTAGGAGAGCGCGGTGTGCAGGCGCTGCTCGCTGTCGAAGCGGGCGCGCGCCGCCTCGAGCTCGAGCGACTTGGCCGTGTCGAGCTCGCGCCAGTACGGGTGGCGCCGCCCCTCGTTCGCCCACGGAGGGAGCCCCTGGAGGCTGTCCGTCGCGCGGGCGCGCAGCCGCGCCGCGCGCTCGCGCAGCGTCGCGGCGTGCTCGTCGAGCGCGGCCGCCTCGGCGACCAGGCGCTCCGCCTGCGCCTGTTGGCGCGCGCCCTCCTGCCACGCCGAGACCGCGCGGGCGAGCTCGCCCGCGTGCTGGAAGCGCTCCGCGGGATCGCGGCGGAGCGCGCGGAGGCAGAGGTCGACGAGCTCCTCTGGCAGGAGCTGCTCGTCCGCCGCGCCGCGCGGCTGCGGCAGCGCGTCGACGGTCCGCTCGAGCAGCGCGCTCCACGAGGGATCCTCGCTCGCCGGCGGCGCCCCGGTGAGGAGCTCATACAGGATGAGGCCCAGCGCGTACACGTCGGTGCGCGCGTCGATCGCCGCGTGCCGACCGAGGAGCTGCTCCGGCGCCATGTAGACGGGCGTCCCCGCGATGCCGCCGAGGCCCGCGCGCGCCGAGCTCGAGGCGTCGTCCGCCTCGAGGTTGATCGGCGAGTCGCCGAGCGTCCTGGCGATCCCCCAGTCGACGACGCGAACCTGACCCTCCGAGCCGATCATCACGTTCGCGGGCTTGAGGTCGCGATGGATCACGCCGCGCGCGTGGGCGTAGGCCACGGCCTCGCAGACGCGGTGGTACACGTCGATCAGCCGACGGAGTCCGGGCATCCCGCCGCCCGTCGCTCGCGCGCGGCTCGCCGCGTGGTAGCGCTGAATCAGCGCCCCGAGCTCCTCGCCCGCGATCTCCTCCATGGTGAAGAACAGCCGGCCGTCGGGGAGCCGACCGAAGTCGTAGATCGGGATGATCCCCGGGTGCTGCAGCTGCGCGGAGATCTGCGCCTCCTCGGTGAAGCGCGCCGCGATCTCCCGCGAGTCGCGGAGCGACTCGCTGACGCGCTTGAGCGCGACCGTGCGCCCGAGCGCGCGGTCGAGGGCGCGGCGGACCTCGCCCATCCCGCCCTCGCCGAGGGGCCCGAGGTCCTCGTAGCGCGTCGCGGCGTCGATCGTCTCCGCGGGCGCCGGGCTCGACGAGTCCGGCGCGGGGGCGTTCGTCGGGAACTCGCGCGTCTGGACCGCGCTCGCGATCCAGGTGTCCCCGCTGCCCAGCGGCTCGTCGCGGGCCCGCGCGCTCGTCTTGTCGCTGATCACCGTGACGTCGTGGTCGCCCTTTAGGAGCTGACTGAAGAGGCTGGGCAGCTCCGCGCGCGCGGCCTCCGGGAGCGCGGAGATCACCCGGAGGACGAGCGCGAGCTGCTCCTCGTCCCGCGTGCTGAGCCCGAGCTCCTCCAGGAGCGCGCGCACTCGCGAATCCTCCATGGACGCAATGATGCGCTAGACCGATCGACCTTGTCGATTCGGGATGAGCGATGGCGCCCGCCGCGGTCCGCTCAGGGCGCCATGAACAGCTCCGCGACCGTGAGCTCGCTGAGGCGCCCCGCGTGCGACAGGTTGAACGCGGTCGGGTGCGAGCCGGCGGTCGCCTGGTAGGTGTCCGCGTACACGTCGGCGAGGCTCCGGCTCGGCGCGAGCGCGAGGTTGTCGGCGAGGTTGCGCGAGAACGCGTCGTTGACCCACGCCGGCACCTCGTCGTCGTGGGCGCCGGCGTACGAGACCTCGTGGCCGTTGGCCGCCGTGATCAGCAGCGCGCCCTCGAGCGGCAGCTCGCCGACCGCGTCGCCGCAGCCCTGCTCGACGCCGCCGGAGCTCGCGTCTCCGAACGCGCCCGAGTAGCAGCTCTCGATGATCACGACCGCGCGACGGTAGCGCTGCTCGCCCGCGAGCGCGCAGAGGCTCGTCCGCAGGTGCTCGGGCGAGAACACGTCGTCGCCCCCGGCGAGGCCGTCCTCGGTCGTCACGGCGCCCAGCGGGATGCCCTCGGTCCCGCCGTGGCCGGCGAGGTACACGTAGACGTCGCTCGACGCGCTCGACGTGATCACCGTCGGCGTCGTCTCGGTGACCTGCCCCGTGAGGATGTTGACGAGGTCCGCCGCGTCGAGCTCGAGCCGATAGTCGATCTCGGCGCCCGCGTAGAGATCCTCGCCGCCCGGCGTGTTGCGGATCATCGGCGCCAGCGCGTTCTCCGGCGCGCTCGCGAGGTCGTCGGCGACGATCAGCACGATGTGGTCATCCGGGACCCCGTGCGCGCGCAGCAGCTGGTACTGCTGCAGCGCGTCGGCCTGGTGGCGGTAGTTGCTGAAGCCCGACGACAGCGCGGCGATCACCGCCCACGTCTCGGTCTTGGCGACCGCCGGCGACCAGGCTGACTGGTCGACGTCGGGCGGCGCCGCGCGCGGGCGCACGAACACGCCCTGGCTCGTGAGGAAGGTCGGATCATCGGTCGTCAGCCGCAGGTCGAGCGCGAGGCCGTCCTCCGTGAGCTGGTAGTGCGCGAGCGTCGAGGACGCGAGGTCCATGTACAGCTCCGGCTCGAACACCAGCGGCCCGCTCGCGCCGCGCAGGCGCGGGCGGCCGCCCGCGCGCATCGCCGCGAGCGTCGCCGCGATCCCGTTCGCGTCGGGCCCGGCCGCCGCCAGCGCCTCGTCGCCGTCGACCGCGTCCTTCATGCCCTCGATCAGCGCGACGCCGCCGCGGCCGCCCGCGCGCTCGAGGCCGTAGGCGAGCAGCAGCACGGCGTCGTACTCGCTCGGGCCGTGCGGCGAGAGGCGCTCGCCCGGGAAGCGCTCGAGATACGCCTCCTCGAAGCGCTCGTCGCCCGCGCCGGTGAAGCCCTCGAGGCCCGCCGCGAGCGCGCCGTGCTTCTCCAGGGCGTAGGGGTCGAAGCCCGTGTCGGCGAACACGATCCGGGGGCGCGCCGCGCCCGGGGGCGGCAGCCCGAGCGCGACGCAGTCCATCTGCTCCGGCGAGCCGGCCGCGACGATCACCATGTCCGGCATGTCCTCGAGGACCTCCATGAGCTGCGCGTCGCACGGGGAGTCGGAGGCGAAGGTGACGATCTGGACGTCGTCGTCGGCGAAGCCGAGCTCGCGGGCGAAGAAGCCGAACCACGTGAAGAACGTGTAGCCGGCGATGTCGAGCGAGGTCAGCAGCGTCACCCGCTCCGCGCCGCCGCCCTTGGCGTAGCGGACGAGCAGCTCGGTCTGCGCGATGTCCGACTCGCGCGTCCGCCAGATCACGTCCTTGCCGCCGTAGGCGCGCAGCAGGTCGTCCGAGGTCGACGTCGTCGAGATCAGCGGCTTGTTCGCCTCCAGGAACAGATCCGCGACCTCGGCGAGCGCGGCCGAGCCCGCGGGCCCGATCACCGCGACGTGCTCGTCGTCGCCGGCGAGCTCGGCGGCGAGCGAGTACAGATCCTCCACGCGCGGGTCGAAGTAGTCGAGCGCGAGCGGCCGCCCGGCGACGCCGCCGGCCGCGTTCACGCCCTCGAGCGCCCACTCGAGGTTCGGCAGCGAGTCCCCGTCGACGAGCGGCATGAGCACCGCGATCCGGATCGCCTCCGGCGCGGCCTCACCCTCGCTGTCGGTCTCGAGCTCGCCTTCGCCCGCGCCGCAGGCGACGAGGCAGGTGAGGAGGAGGGGGAGGCAGGAGGGCGCGAGGCCGCCGAGGCGGCGGCCCGCGCGGGGACGATCGCGTCTGTTCATCGCCGCGGCTCAGCTCTCGCAGGTGATGTTGTTGTTGCTGTCCATGTCGATCTCGACGTGGGTGCAGTTGCCGTTGCCGTCGCCGTCGAGCCAGAAGCGCTTGCAGGCGAAGGACCACAGCCCGAAGTTGAACGAGCCGCCTGAGCACCAGCCGGGCTGATCGGTGCCCCACTCGTTAAAGGTGCCCGCGCACTCGATCGCGCTCGTGCACTTGTTGGTCGAGGTGTTCGCGGCCGAGCAGGCGCACACCGTGTCGACGCGGATCCCGTCGTTGCTCGACATCTCGACGTCGAAGAACTGCGCGCTCGAGCCCGTCGCGTTCCCGGTCGAGCTGACCGCGCAGACCTTCTCCTGGCCGTCCGAGAGCGTGTCGGTGATCTTGCAGCGGTAGAAGGTGTTGCTCTTGCTGTAGGTGAGCGTCACGTCGCCGCTCGAGCCCGAGTTCGTGCCGTTGAGGTCGATGTACAGGTGCGTCGGCGTCGCGTTGGACGGCGGCTCGTTGGAGACCGGCGCGACGCAGAACGGCGACTCGTCCTCGAGCTCGGCCGCGCACGCGCCGTCCGTGCACACGCCGCTGCCGCAGTCCTCGCTCGACGCGCACTCGGTGCCCGCAGCCCCGGGCGGGAGCGAGAGGTCCTCGGGCCCGCAGGTGCCGACGCGCGCCTGCGTGTCCGGGTCGATCGAGATGTCGCACTGGAGCCCGTCGGCGCAGGTGAACATGTTGGTGATGTCGTCGCCGACGGGCGTGCAGTCCTCGCCCACCCCGCGGCTGCCGCGGAGGAAGGTCGGGCGGTCCAGGCCGCGCTCTTGCGGCGTGCAGCTCGCGACGCTGCTCGCCTGCTGGCGCAGGAATTCGCCCGCGGCGGCGGCGTCGTAGATAAGCTCGCCGTTCTTCAGCGCGTCGCTCGCGAGCGCCAGCCCGAGGCCTTCCGCGCAGCGCGACTGCTCCACGCACGCGTCGACCCCGGCGAATTCGGGATCCTCGCAGCAGCCGAGCGCGCCGGCGCAGGTGATCTCGTCGGCCAGCGCGCAGAAGTCGGCGGCCTCGACGTCGCCCTCGATCGCGGGGACGTCGACCAGCGACATCTCGTCGGTCTCGGAGGAGGTCTCGGCGTCGGAGTCGGATTCGGAGTCAGAGCCGCCCGAACAGCCGCCCAGCGGGGCGAGCAGCGCTGTGGACAGGGCGAGGAGGAGGTGGAGGTTGGGCTTGGACATCACTAGGGGTCGCTCCTGGACGACGCGCGGTCGTCCTGCGGGGTCGTTCGTGGGCGAGGCGCGGCGCCTCTCAGCAAAGGAATCGCCACCCCCGCGGCGATTCTTCACGACGACAGAAAAATCCGTCGCCGCCCGCGAGCGCGCCCGCGCGCCGCGCGGCCGCCCGATCGGCGACATGCCCGTTCGACCACCCGCGAGCGGCGCGTCACGACGCTAGCCGCGACGGTGTTCGCGACGCTCGCTTCCCGCTTCGCCTCGCGGCGCTAGCCGACGCCCTGGCAGGCGGGGCCCTCGACGCTGTTGTTGTTGTCCTCGACGCACTCGTTGAGCGCGCCGTTGCCCATGCCGTCGTCGTCGACGACCGCCCAGATGCTCCCATCCATGATGTCGGTGTCGACGAACAGGAACACCTGCTCCGAGCCGCCCGCCGGGATCGCGTTCTGCGTCTGCACCGTGCCGAGGTAGCCCAGGTTCGCCTCGTAGAACGAGACGTTGACGCCCGGGCCGACGCCGAGGCAGCCCTCGTTGGCGACGCGCACCGAGAGGTCGAGGTCGGGGCAGGCGTTCGCGTTCGCGTTGAGGTCGTAGGGGACGAGGTCGGGCGCGCAGAAGTCACCGGCGCCCTGCGTGTTGCGGCGGTAGCTGTTGAGCGGCTCGTCCATCGGCCACAGCCAGCTGTCCTCCTCGACGAGCGGGATCTGGCCCGTGTCGTCCACGTTGGTGATGTGGTACGTGTGCTGGTTCCAGACGGGGCGCGTGCTGACCCAGTTGTCGAGGCTGTCCTGAAGGACCTCTAGACCCGTGTCGAGCCCCCACGAGATGTCGTTGTTGGTGGCGAAGACGATCTCCGCCTTGAAGTCGCCGTCGACGTCCGCGATCACCGGGTACTCCGTACGCGTGCGCGACGTGTTGCGGTCGCGGAACAGCACCTCCGCGTCGCTCATGATGCCGTCGCAGCCGGGGCCCGGCGGATTCAGCTCGCAGTCCGGCTCGACGCCGGGGTAGATGCGGATCCACTTCTCGTCGTTGTAGACGACCTCGTTGCGGCCGTCGCCGTCGAAGTCGAACACCGAGGAGCCGGTCACGCGGGACGAGTCGTCCTCGACGGTCGCGCGCCACAGCTCCGTGAACGACACGCCGTCGAAGGTGACGACGACGTAGCGCGAGGAGCCGGCGGTGCCGATGTCGGGCGTGCCGTCGCCGTCGAAGTCGGCGATGTTGGGGGCGCCGCCGCCGTCGCTGGAGCCGGGGATGTTGATGTTCGCGATCTCGACGCCGGTCTGGCCGTTGAGCGCGTAGATCCGGCCGCCGCGCACGAGGATGACCTCGGGGAGGCCGTCCTTGTCGAAGTCGGCGACGCCGCACTTGCCGTCGCCGACCGCCGAGTGCCACAGCGTGACGCCGGTGAAGTCGTTGCCGGCGACGGTGCCGGTGAAGCTGTAGGCCGTGCGCCCCGCGAGCAGCTCCGGGCGGTCGTCGCCGTCGAGATCCGCGATGCAGGAGATCGGGCCCTGAATGTCGAGCCCCTGCCCCTGCGTGCCCTGCCACAGCAGCGCGCCGTCGGCGTCGTAGACCGCGCGGCCGAAGGTCACCTCCGGGCGACCCTCGCCGTCGAGGTTGGCGATCGCCACGGAGCCGCTCGCCTCGGTGCCGGAGAACGCGTCGGACTGCCACAGCGGCGTGCCGTCGTTGTCGAACGCGAGCAGGAACTTGCCCTCGCCGGACACGACGAACTCGGGGAGGCCGTCGAGGTCGAGATCGCCGGCGGCCGGGTTCGCGGTCCCGTCGGTCTCGAACGCCGGGTCGATCGCCGACCAGATCTTCTCGCCCGTGTCGCCGCGGATCGCTCGCAGCACGCCGTTGGCCCCCGCGTTGCCGGCGCGGTAGGTGTTGAAGACGATGTCTGGGACGCAGTTGTCGTCGACGTCCACGACCAGCGGGATCGACGAGCTCTGGTTGTTGATCGGCGCGTCGTCGTCGGCGATGGTGACGTGCGGCCACGTCACCGCGCACTTGCCGTTCTCGCAGACCTCGGCGTTCTGGCACTGGCTGTCGTCGTTGCAGTTGACGCTCTTGCGCACGCCCCACGTGAACAGCGGGACAGGCTCAAAGACGTTCTGGGGCGGCACGTAGATGCAGGTGGGATCCGCCTTGGCGGGGACGCAGAGCCCGAGCTGGGAGTCGCAGACGAAGCCGTCGTCGCACTGCTGCGGATCGTCCTTGGTCGCGCAGAGCATCTCGGTGCAGGCGTTGCCCGGGACCACGCACGCGCCGAGGTAGCAGACCTCGCTCATGTCGCAGCAGTCCTTGGCCTCGCCGCAGGGCGGCGCGCCGCCGCAGTCGTCCGAGCACTGGTCGAGGAAGCACACCTGGTCGGGCTCACAGCACGCGCCGCCGCACTCGAACTGCGCGCCGGTGCACTCGACGACGCCCGTGTCGGTCGCGTCGGTGGGATCCGTGGTCGACAGGTCGCTCGTCGGGCCGACGGACGTCGGGTCCGTGCCCGTCGAGGACTCGGTCCCCGAGTCCGTGCCGCCCGGGCCCGCCGAGCTCGCGTCGCTCTCCGAGCCCGCGTCGCTCGGCCCCGCCGAGCTCGCGTCGACGGTGCCGGCGGTGCCGTCGCTGGCCGACGCGCCGGTCTCTGAGGTCATCTCGTTGTCGCCGCAGCTGACGGTGAGCGCGAGGGCGCCGCTCACGAGCAGCGCGGTGACGAGTCGGGGGGTGCACCACTTCATCTCGACATCCTCCAGGTGAATCCACATGTTCTTTAGGGAAGGACGATTGTATACGGGCGGTGACCGGCTGCGCCTCGTCGCCGGATTGTCGCGAGCGGCGGCGCGGCGCGAGAACGTGCGGCGCGGCGTGGGCTCGCGCGCGCTCGAGATCGGGCGCGCGCGAGCCGGGCGGCGGTGACCGGCCCGTCAGCCGACGCGAGGACGCGTTGTTGACAAGCGCACCAGAAAACAACGAGGGTAGGGCTGCATCACCCACGCGCCACGGCGCCCGGCCTCGCCGACCGGCACCAACCGGCAGCCCATGAACACCCTCTGGACCCCGCGCTGGACGACCCAGCGCGACGTCTGTCAGCGTCTCCTCGAGCTCCTCGACGCGAGGACCTGGCCGCTCGACTCCTCCGCGAACCGTCGTCAGCTCGCCGCGGTCTTGGCCGTCATCAGCGACGCGGGCTGCGCCCCGCGGTGGCAGGAGCTCCTGCTCAACCCCCACGAGGACCTCTGGGTCCGCCTCCGAGCGCGAGACGCCCTCGACGAGCTCGGCGCGCGCCTCTCGGAGGCCGAGCGCGCGGCGCTCCTGTTGGAGTGGCTCGCCGAGTTTGACCGGGATCGGAGCCCGTTCCCCCTCCAGGTGCAGGACTTGGTGACGCTGCTCGTGAGCGCCGCCGAGCCGTCGCGCTACCTCGCGGGGCTGCGAGCACTGTCGACGCGTCACCAGGGCGACCTGCTCAAGGACGCGCGGCTCCCCGACGCGCTCCGCGGCCCGCTGCAGGAGTCCTGGCTCGCGGCGCTGCGAGACGATCTCTCCGGAATAGATGTTGTTTGGGACATGCTGGATCAGGCGCCCGTACGGCGCTGGGCCCTCGCATCACCGGCGCCGCTCTCGCCGATTCAGGTCCGGAGAGCGCTGGCGGACGCGTCGCTCGCCGAGGTCGAGGCGTTCTTCGACGGCTTCCCGGGTCGTCTCGAGGAGGCGCGGGCGGCGTTCTGCCTCCCGCTCCCCGCGCTGGCGTTGACCGCCGAGGAGGCGCTGGAGGCGATCCACGCGTGCTTTCGCGAGAACCGCGCGTATCGTCGCGTGAGCCCGCGCTCGATCAACGCCTGCGCGACCCTGGATCAGCTGGGCGAGGACGCGCGGCGCGAGGCTCGTGGCTGGGAGGACATTCACCCGGATCTCAAGAAGCACTGGCTCTCGGCCAGACGCTCTCGGGATCGCGGACAGTCCGAGGACGAATTGGTGCGCCGGGCCGGCGCGGCCCGACGCGCGGATCGTCCCCTGTTCCTGGACAAGCTCTCCAGCGCCCGCGCGCTCGATCGGTACTACGCGCTGGAGTGGTTCGCGGCGGTTGGCGAGCGACCTCCGGGGCTCGTCGAGCTCGCCGAGCGAGATCCCCACCCGGTCGTGCGGATCCAGGCGGCGGGTCTCCACGCCATGGACGAGCCCAGCGGCTTGGCGCACCTGCGGGAGCGCGCGCGCGCGGGCGCGCACGTGTGCGAGCGCGCGGAGGCGCTGCGGTGGCTCGAGGAGCTCGATCTCGAGGGGAGCGCGGAGATCTTCGTCGCGGCGCTGGACGATCGAGCGCCGTTTGAGCAGCACTACCTCCCCGCGCTCGGCCAGGCGATCCAGGCGCTGCAGGCCATCCCTGGAGAAGCCTCGATGACGGCGCTGCTCCGCGCCGCGCTCCGGGGTCCGTGCTTTTACTCGAGCGAGCTCGTCAACGCGGCGCTGCGCTATCGCCTCGGTCGCGCGCCCGAGCAGAGCTGGCGGTTCGTCTGGCGACGGCTCGCGCTGCGCAGGCCGACCCTCTGATGATCGCCGCGCGTTGATGCGTGTTCGAACGGACATGCACGCTGTCGGCGCGGCCGCGACCGCGACGCGCCGGTTTCGCGTCAGCGCGGTCGCACGCGCATCCGCAGCGGGCGAGCGAAGCGCAGCGTCGAGATCGCGCGCGTGCCGATCGGCGCGTGCTCGACGCGCTCGAGGTGAAACCGGCGCGTCAGCATGGCGAGCGCCGTCACGCCCTCGAGCATCGCGAAGTGCTCGCCCACGCAGGCGCGGCGGCCCCGGAGGAAGGGCGCGTACGCGTAGGGCTCGATCGCGTCGACGCGCTCGGGCGCGAAGCGCTCGGGGCGAAACTCGTCGGGGCGCTCCCAGAAGTCGGGGTGGCGGTGGACCGCGTAGATCATCGCCACCACCGTGTCGCCGGCGCGCACGTCCACGCCGTGGAAGCGGTCGTCCTCCAGCGCCCTGCGGGGCACCCCGGGGACCGGCGGGTACAGGCGCATGGCCTCGAGGAACACCATCCGCGTGTACGCGAGCGCGGGCACGTGCTCGGCTCGCGGCGGGCCGTCGCCGAGCACTCGACTAGACTCTTCGAACAGCTTCTGCTCGACCGCGGGGTGCCGCGCGAGCAGGTAGAAGATCCAGCTGAGCGTCAGGCTCGTGGTCTCGTGCCCGGCGAGGATCAGCGACTTGACCTCATCGACGATCTGCTGGTCGGCCATGCCCTCACCGGTCTCGGGGTCACGCGCGACCAGCAGCCGCGAGAGCACGTCGTCTCCGCCGAGCTCCCCGGCGCGCCCGCGCGCGACGACGCCGCGGACGACTCGCTCGAGGCGCGCGGCGGCGCGGCGCGCTTCGAAGTTGCCGGGCGTGGGCATCCAGGGCTGCAGGAGCCCGCCGCTGAAGATGTGCCAGGTCGACTGGCGCAGGCAGACCTCGAGGTCATGCCCGATCATCTCTGCCTCCTCGTCGAGGTCGCTCTTGAACATGGCGCCGCCGACGATCCACAGCGTCAGCCGCATCATGTCGTCCGTGATGTCGCGGGGCGTCGTCGGGGCCGTGCTCGCCCACTCGCCGAGGAGACGCTCGACGCGGTCGAGGATCACCGGCAAGAACCGGTTGACCTCGGCCTGGCGAAATTCGGGCGCGAGCAGGCGGCGCTGGCGAGTCCAGAGCTCGCCGTCGCTGAGGAACAGCCCGTTGCCGAGGATGGGCGCGAGGAACCCGTAGGTCTCGGCCTTGGGGTAGTTGCGGACGTTGGTTCGAAACACGCGCTTGAGCAGCGCGGGGTGCATCAGCCACAGCCCGGCCCGCGGCCGGCGACGCCGGATCACGTCGCCGAAGCGCCGCCGCAGCTCGATCGACGAGTCGGCGTAGTTCTGCAGCGCGCGGGCGAAGTAGTAGAGCTCCTGGACGTTGGTGAAGCCGCGCGGCGTGAACCGGAGCGCGCCCTCGCGCTCCTCGGGCGCTCGAGTCGACGGCATGGCGCGAGCGTAGCAGCCTCGCGCTCCGGCGGCGTCGCGCTCACCGCGGCAGCGCGAGCGCGCGAGCGCGCGCGCGCGCGAGAACCTCGGTGGTGCGCGCCCGCATCGTCTGCAGCGTCGCGGCGTCGAGTCCCCACTGACCCATCGAGTCGCTCGCGGCGAGCCCCGCGTAGAGCTCCCAGATCGGGAGCTCCGTCGTGTCGACGTCGCGCGCGGCGAGGTAGCGGCGGGTGAAGGTCTCGACGTCGTCCTCGTCGCCGCGCCAGAGCAGCTCGAGTCGACAGCACGCGAGGTCCAGCAGGGGGTCGCCGAGCGCCGCGTCCTCCCAGTCGACGACGGCGGCGACGCGACCGTTACGCCACAGGATGTTGCCAGGCCAGAAGTCACCGTGAACGAGGACCGACGCGGGCGGTGAGCGCGACGCGGCGCGGGCGGTGAGCGCGTCGCGGAGCGCGTCGTCTGAGCTCGGCACAAACCGCAGCGCGCCGGCGATCGGGTCGTCGCCCCGCGGCAGCGTCGGCAGCTCGAGCGCGTCGAGCTCGAGCGCGTGCAGGCGCGCGAGGAATTCCGCCATCTCGCCGAGCGCGCCGGCGCGGGGGCGCTCCGGCAGCCCCGCGCGCCCCTCAACGAACTCGAGGACGAGGAACGGAGAGGGGAGCAGCTCCCGCGAGGTGTCGAGCAGCAGCGGCGCCGGCACGGGCAACCCTGCGCGGCGCAGCGCCGTGAGCAGCGCGAACTCCGTGGCCGTGACGTCGTCGGCGAGCGGCTTCCAGGCGGCCGCGCCGTGTCGTCGGAGGACGACGCGCGCGGGGGCGCCCGCGCGCGTGGTGAACTCGAGGAGCTCGACGGCGGCCGAGACCCCGCCGGTGAGCGGCTCGCGACGCGTGAGCGTCGCGCCGGGTGAGAGGCGCTCGAGGATCGCGGCGTGGGGGTCGTTCGCGGTCATCGGGCTGCGCCTGCAGTGTACCCGAAGGCGCCGCGCTGCGGCCGTGGCCCCCGCGGCGGGTCGTGGGGCCTCACGGCGGCGACGAGCTCGCCGGCGGCTCTCGACGGCCGCGCGTGACCTTCGGTCGCCCTGTCCACTTCGCCAGCTCGTTTTGGAGGTCGTCGAACACGATCGGCTTCGTCAGGTAGCCGTCCATCCCGGCCTCGATGCAGCGGCCGCGCTCGTCGGTGATCGCGTGCGCCGTCATGGCGATGATCGGCGTGCGCTCGGCGCCCCGCTCGCGCTCCATCGCCCGGATCGCGCGCGTCGCCTCGAGGCCGTCCAGCTCCGGCATGGCGAGGTCCATGATGATCGCCGCGTAGGCGCCGTCGGCCGCCGCCGCGACCCCGGCGCGGCCGTCGTGCGCCATCGTCACGGTGTAGCCCATGCGCTCGAGCAGGATGCCGATCAGCCGCCGGTTGAGCTTGTTGTCCTCGACCACGAGCAGCTCGCCGCTGCGCTGCGCCAGCCCGCGCGTCTGCGAGACGGCGGGCGAGGAGGCGCGCGGGGGCGCGTCCTCGGGGGCGCGCCGCAGCGGCAGCTCGACCCAGAACAGCGAGCCCTCGCCGGGCGCGCTCTCGAGACCGACGCGCCCGTCCATGAGCTCGACGAGCTGCTTGCAGATCGCCAGCCCGAGCCCGGTGCCGCCGTAGCGCCTCGAGGTGCCCGTGTCGGCCTGCACGAACGCGGAGAACAGCGAGCGCTGCCGCGCCCGCGGGATGCCGATGCCGGTGTCGCGGACCTCGAGGCGCAGCCGCTCGTCGACCGCGCGCGCGCGCACGGAGACCTCGCCGCGCTCCGTGAACTTGATCGCGTTGCCGCACAGGTTAAAGAGCACCTGTCGCAGGCGGCTCGGGTCACCGAGCAGCGCGCTCGGGAGCTCGTCGGCGAGCTCGAGCCTGAACTCGAGGCCCTTCGAGCGCGCCTGGGCCCCGAGCACGCGCTCGAGGTCGTGCAGGACGCGGGCGAGCGAGTACGAGACGACCTCGAGCTCGAGCTTGCCAGCCTCGACCTTGGAGAGGTCGAGCAGATCGTTGATGATCGTGAGCAGGCCCGCGCTCGCCGTGTGCACGCTCTCGGCGTACTCGCGCTGCTCGCGGTCGAGCGCGGTCTCGAGCAGCAGCGAGCTCATGCCGATGATCGCGTTCATGGGCGTGCGGATCTCGTGGCTGATGTGGGCGAGGAACTCGGACTTCGTCTGGTTCGCGGCGCGGGCGGACTCCCGCGCGGCGCGGGCGTCCGCGAGCGCGCGCTCGAGCGCGAGCGTGTGCTCGAGATCGCGGCGGACGCGGGCGACGCGGACGCGCTGGACCGCGTGCGCGAACACGAAGCTGGCGATCAGCCCGACGCCCGCGCGGACCAGGCTGATGGAGTAGGGGAGCGTCGCGGCGGCGCTGCCCCAGGCCACGGCGGCGACGAGCTCGACCGTCACCAGCAGCCTGCGGTTGAGCACGAGGTAGCCGCAGAAGATGATGACGGTGGCGAGCACGCCGGTGACGAGCGCGTCGGCGGTGAGGAGGATGCGCGTCGCCGAGGTCAGGACCGCGAGCGCCGCGACCGCGGCCAGGAGCCTGTGGGCGCGGGCGGGCTTGATCCGCGGGACGAGCAGCGCGCGCGCCGTGAGCACGAGCGCTGCGGTGCCGAAGGTGATCGCGATCAGGAGCGCGCGTCCGCCCGGGTACACCGACTCGCCGACGGCGAGCGTGACGACCCCGAAGAACAGGTAGAGCGAGCCGAGGACCGACAGCGTCGGCCGCAGGTTCTCGTGGGCGGCGCTGTAGAGGCTCTCCTGGAGTCGCCGCCGGAGCGCGTCCGCGGGCGCGGGCGGCGTGCGCTCGTCCGCTGACGCGCGCTCGTCGCTCGTCGCCGCAGGCTGCAAGGGGACCTCGTCGCGCCGCGCCAGAGTGGCGGCGCGAGTACACCATCGTCGCCGCGTCGCGCGAGGATCGCAAACGGGTCCCGGCGCGGGGCGGAGCCGGCGGACATGACGATCTGCTTGCTAGGACATGTTGGATGGCTCGCATTCACGCCGCGCTCAGGGCAGGGGCAGCCGCGCGCGACGGCGCCGGTCGAGCGGCGCGCGCAGAAGCGCGCCGGGGATCGCGCTCGCGCGGGCGACGACGCGGCGCGGTCGCGGGTGTCGGGGACGCGATGCGGACCCGGGCCGCGGAGGGGCGCGGCCGTGGGCGCGACGCGACACGACGAACCCGGCGGTCTGCGGACGCGACGCGACGTGACAACGCGGCGGTCTGCGGACGCGTCCCCGGCGTGGCGACGGACGACAGCCGCCTGCGCCGTCTGGTAGACCGTGGCATGCGCAAGCTCCTGATCTCGACGCTCAACGGCTACCGCAGGGCGTCGCGTTGGTGGCTGAGCGTTCGCGGGCGGACGCCGGCGGACGACGCGACCGCGCGCGTGGTCAGCGGGGAGGCGTGGGCGGAGTTCTGTGACACGCTGAAGGCTGCGGGCGCGGCCCTGAGCTACCCGGGGACGCCCCAGGGGGCGCTGGATCAGGCCGAGGGCTACCGCTACTTGAGCCGGCTGGCGCGCGCGGGGCTCGAGGCCTTCGTCGAGCACGCCGATCCGGCGCGCCCCGTGCTCCACCGCGTCGTCCACGAGACCGCCAAGCTCGGCAGCGACAACCCCGACAACCACTACCTGACCGCGGCGATCAGCGGCGCGCTCGAGTACCGGATCCGCGGGCAGCGCGGGACGGTCGCCTACCTGGCGTTTGGGACACAACATGGCGGCTACGGGCGCAACGGCGGGCTCCCGCCGACGGGGTACCTCGAGGCCTCGGAGCTCGAGCTCGCCGAGGACGGGACGTTCGAGATCATCGTCAGCGCGCGCCGCCACCCGGGCAACTGGCTGCCGATGACCGCGGAGACCGGCGCGCTGATCGTCCGGCAGACCTACCTCGACCGCGCGACCGAGCGGCTCGCGGCGCTGGAGATCACCTGCCTCAGCCCCGAGGCGCGCCCGCAGCAGCTGACGCCGCAGGCGCTCGAGGAGGGGCTGCGGACCACGGGGATGTTCGTGGCCGGCGCGTCGCTGCTGTTCGCGCGCTGGGCCCACGGCTTCCAGCGTCACAGCAACACGCTGCCGCTGTTCGATCCGGAGCGCTCGAACCAAGCGGGCGGTGACCCGCACATCCGCTACTACCACAGCCACTGGGCGCTCGGCCCCGACGAGGCGCTGGTGATCGAGGCGACGCCGCCGCCGTGTCAGCACTGGAACTTCCAGCTCAACAACCACTGGATGGAGTCGCTCGACTACCGCTACTTCACGGTGCACGTCAACAAGCACACGGCGGTCTATGAGCGCGACGGATCGGTGCGCATCGTCGTGGCGCACCGAGACCCCGGGCTGCCGAACTGGATCAACACGGTCGGGCACAGCTCGGGCACGATGTGCTTTCGCTGGGTGCGCGCCGAGCATCACCCGCAGCCGCAGACGCGCGTGCTGACGATCGCGGCGCTGGCTGAGCTCGCGCGCGCCCGGACGTCCGTCGCCGAGGAGCGCGGCTCGTGACGCGGCGCGAGACCTCGCGGGACTACGCGCGGCCGCACAGGCCGCGCGCGGTCGCGGCGCTCAACCGCGCGCTCGAGCTGGCGCGCGCGCGTGAGCGATTCCCGCTGACCACCGACGCGCTCCGGGCGAGCGCGCGTGCGCGGACCGGGCTGCAGGACTTCGGCGACCCGCGGCACGCGCCCGCGCTCGAGCGGCTCGTCGCGTCGATCAACGACGAGGCGCGCCTGCACCCGCTCGGCCACCTCATCCAGCGCGCGCGGCTCGTCGACGCACTGTGCACGCGCCTGCGGCTCGAGGCGCTGTGGGCCGCGCACTCGGAGATCGCGGCGACCTCGCTCGCCGCGCCGATCGTGATCGCGGGGCCGCAGCGCACCGGCACGACGAAGCTCCACCGCCTGCTCAGCGCCGACCCGGGCGCGCGAGCGCTGCGCTCGTGGGAGGCGCTCAACCCCGCGCCGCTGCCCGGGGAGGGGCGCCGCGGCGAGCACGTCCGGCGTCGACGCGCGCGCGCGGCCGAGCGCGCGCTGCGGATCCTCGCGCCCGACTTCTTCGCCGTGCACCCGGTCGAGGCCGACGCGCCCGAGGAGGACGTGCTGCTGCTCGACCTCTCGTTCATGAGCCAGACGCCCGAGGCGATCATGCGCGTGCCGAGCTACGCGAGCTGGCTCGAAGGCCAGGATTTTACCTTCGCCTACGAGTACCTCCGCCGCGCGCTGCAGCTGCTCTCGTGGCAGCGGCCGGGGCGGCGCTGGGTGCTGAAGTCGCCCCAGCACATGGAGCAGCTCGACGCGCTGCTCGCGGTGTTCCCGGAGGCGCGGATCGTGCAGACCCATCGCGACCCGCGCGCGTCGACGCCGTCGTTCTGCAGCATGGTCGCGCACGGCTGCGGGGTGTTCAGCGATGAGGTTGAGCCCCGCGAGCTCGCGCGCCACTGGCTGCGGAAGATCCGGCGCATGGGGCTGCGCGCGCAGGAGACCCGCGCGCGGGAGCCGGAGCGCTTCCTCGACGTCGCCTACGAGGAGCTCGTGCGCGCGCCGATGTCCGTGGTCGCGCGCGTCTACGCGTTCGCCGGGCTGCCGCTGACCCCCGGGGCGCGCGCTGAGATCGCGCGGGCCGACGCGCGCAACGTCGCCGGGCGTCACGGGCTGCACCGCTACGCGCTCGAGGACTTCGGGCTGCGTGAGGAGGACATCGAGCGCGAGCTCGGCTTCCTGCGGGCCCTCGCGCCCGCGCCCGCGCCCGCGCCGGAAGAGCCCGCGCCCGCGCCCGCGGCGCCCGACGTCCCCAGCGGCGCGCTCGGGGGGCCGCTGCGGGCGACGATCGCGGGCGTTCGCGACGCGCTGCGCCGCGACGACGCGCCCTCGATTCAACCTGTCCCGGAGGACTACAGCCTCGAGGGGCGCTCGATCCTGATCACCGGGGCCAACAGCGGGCTCGGGCTGGCGACCGCCCGCGCGCTCGCGCGCCGGGGCGCGCGCCTGCTGCTCGCGTGCCGCAGCGGGATCCCCGAGACGGCTGAGACGCTGATCGCGGAGACGGGCAACCCGGAGATCGAGATGCTGCGCGTGGATCTGGCCGACGCGCGCTCGGTGCACGCGCTGTGCGACGAGCTGCGGCGCCGCGCGTCCGGCGAGCGCGGCGCGCTCGACGTCGTGATCCTCAACGCCGGGCTGGTCCCGAGGCGGGCGCGCGCGGGCGCGCAGGGCTTTGAGGTCATGTTCAGCGTGCACGTGCTCGCCAACCAGCTGCTGATGCGCCGCCTCGTCGAGGACGGCGCGCTGCGGTGCGCGCCCGCGGGGCGCCCGCGCCCGCGCGTCGTGGTCGTCAGCTCGGAGTCCCACCGCTCGGGCGCGCGCGTGGCGATGGCGCGCGTCGGTGACTACGTGGAGTACGGCGCCCGCGACGGCATGAAGCAGTACGCGACCACGAAGCTCGAGCTGTGCGCGCTCGCGGCCGAGCTCGCGCGCCGCGGGCGTGACGACGCGGGCGCGCCCTGGCTCGAGGTGCACGCGCTGTGCCCAGGCGCGGTGGCGTCCAACATCGCCCGCGACGCGCCGGCGTGGGTGCGCCCGGCGCTCGGCGCGGTGATGCGGGCGTTCTTCCGCGCGCCGGAGCGCGCGGCGGAGCCCGTCGTCGCGCTCGCGTGCTCGCCGGAGCTCGCGGGCGAGACGGGGGTCTACTTGCACATGCTGCGGCGCAAGGCGATGGATCCCCGGGCCACGGATCCGGCGTTCGGACGCGCGCTGTGGGAGCGCTGCGACGAGCTGCTCGCGCCCCACGGCCCGGCGGTACAATAAGTCGATGGACCCAAGGGACAGCTCGTGCTCGGAGCGCGCGACGCGGGAGGACCCGCTGGTGCGCTGGCTGCTGCGCGAGGGGGGCCACGCGCGCTCGCTCGTCGACTTCGTCGACAACTTCATCCCCCAGCTGCGCGCCGAGGGCGTCGCGGTCGATCGCTTCTCGCTCAACCTGCGGCTGCTGCACCCGCTGTTCGCCGCGTGCTCGCTGTGGTGGACGCCGGAGCGGGGCACGGTGCGCAACAACTGGCTGCGCGCGCTCGAGGGCGGCGAGGCCTTCCAGTCGAGCCCGATCGCGAAGATCTACAGCGAGCGCGCGCCGATCCGCCGTCGGCTCGTCGGCGCCGCGCTCGAGTCGGTCGAGTTCCCGGTGCTGCGCGAGTTTCAGGCCCGCGGCGGGACCGACTACCTGGCGATGCCGCTGGTCGGCAGCGACGGCAGCGTGTGGGCCATCAGCTACGTGACGAACGCGCCCGGGGGCTTCGACGACGACGCGCTCGCGCGGCTCGATCAGCTCGCGCCCGCGCTCGCGCTGGTCGTCGAGCTGTGGAGTCACCGCGAGCTGTCGGCGACGCTGCTCGAGACCTACGTCGGGCGCACGACGGGGCGGCGGGTGCTCGAGGGATCGATCGCGCGGGGCGACCGCGAGCGCCTGCGCGCGGTCGTGTGGTACTGCGACCTGCGCGGGTACACGCGGCTGAGCGAGGCGAACTCGCCGGACCTCGTGCTGACGCTGCTCGATCACTACTTCGAGGCGGTCGTGGGCCCGGTCCGCGAGCACGACGGCGAGGTGCTGAAGTTCATGGGCGACGGCATGCTCGCGATCTTCCCGATCGCGCCTGCGGGCGACGAGGACGGCGAGCTCCATGAGCGCGCGGTCTGTCGCGCGGCGCTGACGGCCGCGCGCGCGGCCGTGGCGCGCGTCGCCGCCCTCGAGCCGCCGCCGGGGCTCCAGGAGCGCGTGCGCTTCGGGCTCGCGCTGCACGTCGGCGAGGTCGTCTACGGCAACATCGGCGCGCCCGATCGCCTCGACTTCACCGTCGTCGGCGCGGCGGTCAACCGCGCGAGCCGGATCGAGGGCCTGTGCGGAGCGCTCGGCGCGACCGTGCTGGCGTCCGCCGACTTCGCGGCGCGCGCGTCGGAGGCGTTCCGCTCCGCGGGGCGCTTCGAGCTCAAGGGCGTCGCCGAGCCGGTCGAGGTCTTCGCGCTGCTCGAGGGGACCTAGGCTAGACGGCCGTGAACTCGATCGGCAGGCCGTCGCGCGGCTTGGCGATCGGCATCAGCTGATACGGCATCTCGTAGCGGGCCGGCAGCGACCAGCGGAAGCGTCGCAGCAGCTGGTGGAGGATCGCCTTGATCTCGAGCATGGCGAAGCGGCTGCCGATGCACCGGTGCGGGCCGCCGCCGAAGGGCACCCACTGGTAGCGGTGCCGCTGGTGCTCCGCCCGCGCCGGCGCGAAGCGGTCGGGGTCGAAGCGGTAGGGGTTGAGCCACAGGCGCTCGTCGTAGTGGGTGAACAGCGGCGAGACCGCGACCAGCGTCCCGGGGTCGAAGCGGTAGCCGTGCAGCGCGAAGGGCTTGACGACGACTCGCGGCATCAAGGGCAGCGGCGGGTACAGCCGCAGCGCCTCCGAGATCGCGCGCTCGAGCGTCGTCATGCCCTCGAGCGCGGCGAACTCCGGCGGCGCGTCGCCGAGCGCGAGCGCCTCGGCGCGCAGGCGCGCCTGGTGCTCCGGGTGCTTGCCCAGCAGGTACACGAGCGTCGTCAGCGTGCTCGTGCTGGTGTCGTGGGCGGCCATCATGAGGAACGCGAGGTGGTGGACGACCTCCTCGTCGGTGAACGCCTCGCCGTCCTCGTCGCGCGCGAGCGCGAGCTGGCTGAAGAGGTCGTCGCCGGGCTCGCGGCGCTTGTCGGGCAGCAGCGCGCGGAAGTGACGCTGGAGGTAGGCCGCGCCGCGGACGCCCCGCGCGTAGGGCAGCGGCCACACGTCGTAGCGCAGGATCGCGATCGAGGCCTCGACCGCGTCGACGAACGCGCGGTTGAGCGGGCCGTGACCGGCGCGCGCCGCCTGACCTGGCCGAACAAACACGTCCGTGGCGACGTCGAGCGTGAGCCGCTTGAGCAGCGCGTACGCGGAGCGCTGGCGGCCGCGCCAGGTCGCGACGCGCGCGACCAGCAGCGGGCTCATGCGCGCGACGTAGTCCTTGAGCGCCGCGGTGCGAAACGCCGCCTGCATGATCCGTCGCTGGCGGCGGTGCTGGTCGCCGTCCATCCCCATGATCGCGCCCGGGAACACGTGATCGATGAACCGCGTCCAGCCCAGGCGGCTGCTCAGGACGTCGTCCTTGTTGCGCAGCACGAGCTCGTTCGCGTCGGCGCTCAGCGCCGTCACGAGGCGCATTGACGGCACCCGCTGCTGGTACACCGGGCCGAAGCGCCGCTCCTGCCGCTGCAGCATGCCGAGCAGATCGCGGCGGGCCTCGAGGGTGCGCCCGATGATCGGCCAGCTGTCGTCCATCGGCGCGAGGGCAACGGGGCGAGGGTCGGTCACGCTGCGAGTGTAGCCCGGATCGCCGCGCGTCGGGCCGTCGCGCCGCCGTCGCGTCACGCCGGGCGACCGTCGAGCTCGCGCGAACGACACGGCGCGCGCCTCAGTCGAGGACTGCGGGCGCGAGCGTGCGGGCGCGCGTCTTGATCGCCGCGCGCACGTCCCTCTTGCCGTGGACCCGCAGCTGCTCGGCGTACTCGTGGACCTCCTTGGAGATGTCGCGAAGGACACGCTTGATCAGCGCGGTCGTCTTGGCCTCGCGATCCCCGGTCCAGCGCCCGTCGGCCTCGAGGTGCTGGCGCGCGTGCCGGAGCCGCTCTCCGGTGACCGCGCGCGCGGCGAAGTCCTCGGGCCCCGCCTCGACGCGCCCCGGCGAGTACTCGCGGCGGCGCGGGTGCTTGAGCTTGGCGACCAGCGGCGCGCCCCACGGGTCTCGCAGCGCGGGGTCGCTCCAGATCACGACGCCCTCGTGCGTGATGTCGGCGCCGCGGAGCTCGACGCCGCGGGCCTGGCTGTAGGCGGATGGCTGATCGACCAGCTCCGCGAGCGCGGCGGGATCGGGCGGTCCCTCGTAGAGGCGCGGCGCGAGCGGCAGCCGCAGGTGCGCGCCGAGCTGCTCGAGGGTCGGCAGCGCGGGCGTGTCCGGCGGCGGCTGGACCACCCGCGAGTAGCCGACCCAGGCGCCGCCGACGGTCGCGGCGAACAGCACGAGGTGCGGCTGTCGCCCGTACATCGCGCCGCCCTGGATCCTCCCGCCGCAGACCTCGCCGTAGAGCGCGACGTCGCGGGCCTGCGTCAGCTGCGGGAGCGCGAGCAGGCGCGCCTGGAGGCCCGCGTCCTCGAGCAGCCGCGTGAGCTCGGGTTGGCTAAAACCAGCCTCAAAGGACATCTTGTTGCGGCCGCCGACGAGCAGCTGATCGGGGCGCGTCGCGTCGGCCGGGACGCCGAGGCGCGCGTTCGTGCCGTCGAGCTTCTCGGTCGCGACGACGCGCTGGACGCACTGGAGCGGGTCCGCGGCGCCGCGGTAGCTCGGGATCTTGGGGAAGCGCGCGGGGAGGGCGGACACCCGCGGAGCATACGGGAGCCGCGGCCCGGACGTCTTGCCGACGAAGGCGGCGCCGCGCGGCCGGGTCGCGTCTGTCTATTCGTACACATATGTGCGTCGGGTCGCGCGGCGAGGCGGCGCCGAGCTGCTACACTGCGCGCCCGGCGATGTCGCCGTGAGCGCCCCGTGAGCCGCCCTGAACCAGCGCTGGAGATCCTGTTCGTGCCGTCGCTCGTGGCCGCGCACGACGAGCTGATGGCGACGCTGCTGCGCGAGGTCGACTGGGACCTGCGCATGCGCGCGCGCAAGACCGCGTCGTACGGCGTCCCCTACAACTACTCCGAGATGTCGTACCCGGCGGCGCCCATGCACCCCGTGATCGCGCGGGTGCGCGACGCGGTCACCGAGGCGCTCGCGGGCGCGGCGGACTTCCGGCCCAACAATTGCCTGGTCAACCTCTACGAGACCGGCCGGGCGCGCATGGGCTATCACTTCGACGCCACGGACGAGCTGGTCCCCGGGACCGGCGTGGCGATCGTCTCGCTCGGGGCCACGCGGACGCTCCGCTTTCGGCTCCAGACCGATCGCGAGGTCGAGCGCGCGCGGCCGCTGCCCGGCGGCTCGCTGCTGTACATGTCGCCCGCGGTGCAGGGGATCTGGAAGCACGGGGTCCCGCGCGAGCCGGGCGCGGGGCCGCGGATCAGCCTGACGTATCGCTGGCTGCGTTGATCACGTGCGCGGTCCGTCGCGGGGCTGCGCGGGCGGGCGAGCGCGGCTCAGCGGATGTGTTCGGGGCGCACGCCCACGCCGATGAGGCGGCCGGCGACGTGCCGCAGCGCGGGGATGTACTGAAACAGCTGGAAGCTGAGCGGGACGTGATCCGCGGGGTCGTCGTCGAGGTCGCGCGGGTACAGCCCGCCCGCCGCGCGCACCTGGACCGCCTGGATGAGGCGCGCGGGCAGCTCCCGGCGCCGCTGGACGCGACGCAGCTCGCGTGCGCTGGGCGTCCTCCCCGCGCGCAGCGTCGGGCCCAGCATGTTCGCGGCGGCCACGGCGTCCTGGACGGCGAGGTTGATGCCGACCCCGCCGGCGGGCGACATCGCGTGCGCGGCGTCGCCGATGCACAGCAGACCCTCGCGATACCAGCGCCGCAGTCGATCGACCTGCACCCGCAGGAACGGCGCGTCGTCCCACCCTCGCAGCTCGTGCACGCGGTCCGCGAGCTCGGGGTGGAGCGCGCCGACGCTGTCGCGCAGCGCGTCGATCCCCGCCGCCTTCACGGCCTCGAGCTCGCCGCGGGGGATGACGTAGGCGATCTGCCAGTACGCGCCGCGGTCGATGCAGATGAGCACGCGGCCGCGGCCGGGCGCGAAGAACGGGAGCGTCTCGCCCGGGCGACGCGTGAGCCGGAACCACAGGACGTCCATGGGCGCCGCGCTCGAGAGGACCTCGAGCCCCGCGCGGCGGCGGAAGATCGAGCGCCGGCCGTCGCAGCCGAGCACCAGGCGCGCGCGCACCTCGAGCGCGCCGTCGTCGTCGAGGCGCGCGCGCACGCCCGCGACGCGACCTGACTCGAGGATCATGTCGGTGACCTCGGCGCGCACGCGCAGCCGGAAGCCGTCGTAGGCGCGGGCCTTCTCCGCCATGAAGTTGAGGAAGTCCCACTGCGGCATGAACGCGACGTACGGGCAGCGCAGCGTGAGCCGGCTGAAGTCGGCGAAGGTGATCGGCGCGCCCCCGATCTCCGCGGTGATGGCGGTAACCTTGGAGTGCGGGAGCCGCAGCAGCTCCTCGAGCCAGCCGAGCTCGTGCATCAGCTCGAGCGTCGACGGGTGGATCGTGTCGCCGCGGAAGTCGCGGAGGAAGTCGGCGTGCTTCTCCAGCACGATCACGTCGACGCCCTGGCGCGCCAGCAGCAGGCCCGCGACGATCCCCGCCGGGCCGCCCCCGACCACGCAGCACGTCGTCTCGATCGTCTCGATCGTCTCGATCGTCATTACGCCCACCGTAGCGGTCTTTATCGATGGAATCAATAATTTGTTATCAATGGATTCAGGCCGTGGTACAAGGCGTGGGCGATGAGCGAGGTCTCCCCCGAGGAAGCGACGCGCGGCGCGGTGGCGCGCATCGTCGACGCCGCGCGGGCGCTCATCGCCGAGCGGGGCGCGGACGCGGCGACGACTCGTGCTGTGGCCGCGCGCGCCGGGGTCCAGCCGCCGGCGATCTACCGGAGCTTCGGGGACAAGCGCGGGCTGCTCGACGCCGTCGCGTCGGCGGTCCTGGCCGAGTTCGTCGCGAGCCGGGTTCGCCAACCGCCGCGCGCGGACCCGGTGGACGACCTCCGCGTCGGCTGGGATCTACACGTCGCCTTCGGGCTCAAGCACCCCGAGCTGTTCGTGCTCATCAGCGCGGATCTGCGGCCCGACTCGCCCGTGATGGCGGCCGGGAAGGAGCAGCTGCGCCGCCGCGTGCGTCGGCTCGCGCGGGCCGGGCGGCTCGTGGTCAGCGAGGCCCGGGCGCTAGCGATGCTGCTCGCCGGCGGCACGGGCACCGTGCTCACGCTCCTGAAGATGCCGGAGGGCGAGCGCGACCTCGAGCTCTCGACGATCACGCGCGAGGCGGTGCTCACCGCGATGACGGGGGAGGCTCGGGTCGAGCGCGCGCGAGGGCCCCGCGGCGCGGCGATGGGCCTGCGCGCGTCGCTGGAGCAGACCCGCGCGCTCAGCGATGGCGAGCGCGCGCTGCTCCGCGAGTGGCTCGACCGGATCGCCGACGCGCCGTGACGCGCGTCGCCGCGTGAGTCTTTCGGGACATCCGAGCTCGAGCCGCGGAGCGTCGGTCGCCAGCTCGCGCTCGCCGCTCCGGACCACCCGCGCGCTGGGACACCTCCTCGGCCGTAGACCCACGCGCGCGCGTCGGGCTTCGACGCCGCCGCGTTCCTCCGGCCGCGCGCGAGGAATCGCGTTATCCTCGCGCGCGTGTACGACCCGCTCCCGCCGGGCCCGCGCGCGCCCGGGCTGCTCCAGGCGCTGCGCTGGAGCACGCGCGCGCTGCCGTTCATGGAGCGCTGCCAGCGTCGCTTCGGCGACCTGTTCACGCTGCGCAACTTCCGGGGCGATCCGATCGTGTTCGTGCACCACCCGGAGGGCATCCGCGAGGTGATGACCGCGGACGCCGAGTCGCTGCGCGTCTCCAACCTGCTGCTCGAGCCCGCGCTCGGATCGAACTCGCTCTTGCTGCTCAACGGCGCTCGCCACCGGCGCGAGCGCCGGCTGATGAGCCCGCCGTTCCACGGGCAGCGGATGCGGCTGTACGCCGGGCTGATCCACGAGGTGACGAAGCGGGCGCTCGAGCGCGCGACCGCGGGCGGGCGCCGCGAGCTCGGGCTGCACCCCGTGTTTCGCGACGTCTCGCTCGACGTCATCCTGCGCGCGGTGCTCGGGGTCCCCGACGCGCGCCTCGCCGAGGCCGCCGAGATCCTCCGCGAGGCCACCGACAGCTTCACGACGCCGCTCGTGTTCATCCCGCCGCTGCAGCGCGACCTCGGCCCCGCCAGCCCGGGGCGACGGTTTCAGCGCGCGCGCCGGCGAGTTCGAACCTTCCTCGAGGGGCAGATCGAGGCGCGCCGCGAGGCGACGGGCGAGCACCACGACATCCTCTCGCTGCTGATCGCCGCGCGCGACGAGCACGGCGAGGCGATGACGACGGAGGAGATCCGCGACGAGCTGATGACGCTGACGGTCGCCGGCCACGAGACCACCGCGACGGCGCTCGCGTGGGCCGTGCACTGGGTTCACCGCGCGCCCGGGGTGCTGCCGCGCCTGCGCGCGGAGCTCGACGCGCTCGGCCCGGAGCCCGATCCCGAGGCCTACGCGCGCGCGCCGTACCTCGCCGCGGTCTGCGACGAGACGATGCGGCGGATGCCGGTGGTCCCCAACGTCGGGCGCTACGCCAAGCGCAGCTTCACGCTGATGGGTCGCCGCCTGCCGCCGGGCACCGCGATCGCGCCGTGCATCTACCTCACGCACCTGCGTCCGGACATCTATCCGGAGCCGCGCGAGTTTCGACCCGAGCGTTTTCTCGAGCGCAGCTTCTCGCCGTTTGAGTACCTGCCCTTCGGCGGCGGCGCGCGCCGCTGTCTCGGGGCCGCGTTCGCGCTGTTCGAGATGCGCATCGCGCTCGGCGTGCTGCTGCGCCGGTATCACGTGGAGACGCTCGACGCGCGCACGGTCCCGGTCCGCCGCACGATCGTGCACGCGCCCCGCCGCGAGACGCCGGCGCGCGTGCGCGCGCGCGCGTGAGCGCGCGTCGCTCGTCTCGTCTCGCGGGAGGCCTACGCGCTTCGATCGCCGCGGGCGCGCGGGCGCGAGCGCCCGCGTCGGCGCGCGCCCGAAGTCGGCTCCTCGCGACGCGGCCGCGCGGGGAAGGCTCGGCGCCCGAGGCACCAGGGCAGCAGCCGCGCGATGTTGCGCGCGTCGTCGATGCCGCGATGGTGCGTGCCGAGGAGCTCGACCCCGACGCGACGCAGCGCCGCCTCCATGCCGAAGCGCTTGCGCGTGCCGAGGCGCTCCGAGAACGCCTGCTTCAGGTTGAGGTGGCGCGGGCCGAGCGGCGCGGCCACGCGGTGGTAGCGGGCGTCCTGACGCAGCTGCTTCTGGTCGTACCCGCCCCACGAGCAGAACAGCGGGTAGCCGTGGCGGGCGACGAAGTCCGCGAGCTCGCGCATGACCGCGGGGAAGCGCGGCGCGGCGTCGACCTGCGCCTGCGTGATCGACGTCAGCTCGACGCAGAAGGGCGTCAGCGTGCGGCGCCGGACGGGGCGCACGAAGCTCGCGAATTCGTCGATCGGCTCGAGCGTCTCGTGGTCCACGAGCACGCCGCCGATCTCGATGATCTCCATCTCGTCGCGCGGGACGAGGCCGCCGTTATCGCAGGTCGCCTCGAGGTCAATAATCAGGTAGTCGGTGTTCATGGCGTAGTCCTTAGGTGCGCGCGCGGCCGTGCGCGCGGAGCCGTCGTCGGCGCGGCTCGAGCTGCACTGTAGGGGGCGAGGGCGCGCCGGGCCCGGACACGATCTCGGACACGCCTGGCGAATTCGCCCGAGGAGCTGCTCGCTCGGCCAGCCTCAGACGCTCGAGCGCGCCGCCCTGATGACGTATAAACGGTGCGATGCAGAGCCTCACGCGCGCGTTGTTCGTCCTGTTAATGACCATGGTGCTGGTCCTGAGCGGCTGCTCGAAGAGCGTCGAGGGCGAGACCAAGAAGTGGAAGGCTAACGAGGCGAGGATCACCGCGCTCTCGGCCCAGTACCCGGGCTTCAAGGCCGCGCTCGACGCCCGCAAGGAGAGCGCGTCGAAGCTCTACAAGGAGGCCGACGGCCTCGACGGGGACGCGAAGATCAAGAAGCTCGCCGAGGCCAACACGGCGCTCATGACGGGCTTCGTGCGCGAGCTCGACGGGCTCGACGGCGAGCTCAAGGAGCTGCGCGAGAAGCGGGTCGAGGCGGCCGCGAAGGCCGGCGACAAGTCGAGCCTGCTCGGGGCGAAGGTCGCCGCCGAGGACGCGCAGAAGACCATCGAGCGCGTCGACTCGACGCTCAAGACCGGCGCGAAGGACGAGGCGAGCGCGACCGCGGTGCTCAAGAAGATCACCGCTGACATCGAGACCGCGCAGTCCGCGATCGACAAGGTGCTCGCGATCGACAAGGAGAAGCAGGACGCGAAGGCGTCGGACGCGAAGGCCGACGCCGACGCGAAGGCGGCCGAGAAGGCCGCGGCGGACGCCAAGGTCGCGCCGTGGAAGTGCGAGTACTGCGACAACATGAACAAGCACGACTCGATGAAGTGCGAGTCTTGCGGCGCCGCGCGCCCCGAGGACAAGAAGGACGCGAAGGCGCCGACCAAGTAGTGCGCTCAGGAGGCGCGCGCCCGCACGGGCGCGTCGCGGCCTCGTCGCCCTCGGGTGACGGGGCCGCGCCTCGTTCGGGGCTCGGCGCGCGCGCCCGCGCGGCGGCGGCCGCCGCAGTCGGTATGATTCCGGGTGGTGGCTCGAGGGTCAGGTGTAGCGGCGCGCCGCGGCGACGCGCCGACCCCTTGCGACGCGCCGCGCGACGCGAGCGCGCGCGCGATCGTCGAGCACTTCGCGCGCGCGACCGCGGACTACGACCTCTGGAGCCCGGGCCTCAACATGCACTTCGGCTTCCTGCGCCGCGGGCTCTCGCCCTTCCGGCTCGAGCCGATGCTCGAGGAGATGAACCTGCAGGTGCGGCGGCGGCTCGGCGCGCCGAGCCGAGACGGCGCGCGCGTGCTGGATCTCGGCTGCGGCGTCGGAGCCTCCGCGCGCTCGATGGCGCGGGGCGGGCACCTCGTCACCGGCCTGACGATCACCCCGTCGCAGGTCCAGCACGCGCGCCTGCTCAACGAGCGCGCCGGGCTCTCCGAGCAGGTCGAGGTGCGCCTGCAGGACTACACGCGCGCCGACGAGCTCGCGAGCGGCGCGTTCACGGGCGCGTACTGCATCGAGAGCGCCTGCTACGCGCGCGGGCTCGGCAAGCGTGACCTCGTGCGCGAGACGGCGAGGCTGCTGCGGCCGGGCGCGCGCTTCGTCGTCGCCGACGCGTTCTATCGCGTGCCGCCGGCGCGCCTGCCGTGGCCGGCGCGCGCGCTGCTGCGTCGAATCGCGGGGCGCTGGGCGGTCGAGAGCTTCGCCGGGCGCGCGGCCTTCGCGACCGCGCTGCGGGAGCACGGCTTCCGCGACATCGTGTTCGAGGACGTCTCGCTCCGCGTGGTCGCCTCGGTCGCGCACGTCCCCGTGACCGTCGCGCGCTTCCTCGGCCGCGCCGCGCGGGCGGGTCGCGCGGGGCTGCACCGCGAGCGCTGGCGCAACGTCGAGGCGTCGCTGCTGACCGCGCTCGTCCCCCTCGCGAGCCCGTGGTTCCGCTACTACCTGGTCTCCGCGACCCGCGGCGCGTGAGCGCCCGCGCGTCGCGCGTGGACGCCGCGAGCTCGCGCGCGATCGCGTTGATAAACAGGTCTTTTAAGACATGTTTTATGACCCGCGCGCGCGCGACCGCGTGCCGCGTGCTCGCGCGGCCTCCGGCGCGCTCGCGCGGCGCCATTTTATAATGTCTTATAAGACATGTCGGATATTCGCGCGGTGACCTTCGCGCTAGCATCAGCCCGTCATGCCTCTCCGTCGTCGTCGTCGTCGCCGGGCGCTCACCCGCGCCCTGGCGCTCTCCGCCATCGCCCTCGCCGGGTGCAAGGACAAGCGCGAGTCGGCGCCGCCAGACGAGCCGGCCGCGCGCGACTACGGGGCGCTCGAGGAGCGCTGCGAGTACGTGATCCTGATCGACGGCGGCAGCGTCGAGACCCGCGCCTACACGTACGCGCTCGAGGGCCGCGAGACCGGCGTCCCTGAGAGCGCGCGGCTGCTGGCGAGCAAGTCGACCGCGACCGGCCTCTCGACGCTCACCACGCGCCCGAAGGCGGCGGTCGCGGTGCTCGAGGAGATCATGGAGGGGGAGGGCGGCGCGCTCGCGGCGGTGCCCGACGGCTGTCACGAGCAGACGCCCGTCGCCGTGATGGCGACCGCGGGCATGCGGCGCGTCGCGGCCGACGAGGGCGAGACGGCGGGCAAGGCGATGTACGACGCGCTCAAGGTCTACCTCGAGGGCAAGTTCCTCGACGTGCGCCGGGTCGGCACGCTCAGCGGCGACGAGCAGGCGCTGTTCTCGTGGATCTCGGTCAACTACGGGCTCGGCAGCCTCACCGGCGACGCGCCCACCAGCGCGGCGCTCGAGCTGGGCGACTCGACGCTGCAGGTCGCGTACGTGTCCGACAAGCCCGAGGCCTCCGACACCGAGCCGGTGCTGTTCGGAGGGCGCGAGCACATGGTCTTCCGCAAGTCGTTCCTCGGCTACGGCGGGCGTGACGCCCGAGAGGCGCACGCGACGAAGGCCTGCTTCCCCAAGGGCCTGCGCGACGGGGCCGGGAACTACGCCGCGTGCCGCAAGCCGCTGGACAAGCTGTTGACGCCGGAGAGCTGCGAGCGAGTCACGTGCGCCGTCGCCAAGCCCGGGAGCACCGAGGGCGCCTACTCCCCGGGGCTCCCCGAGGAGCGCACCTTCTACGCGATCGGCGGGTTCGCGCGCGCGCGCGAGCTCCTGTCGCTCGCCGAGGACGCCACGCTCGCCGACTTCGCCAAGGCCGGCCAGGGCCTCTGCGGTACGCCGTGGAAGCAGCTCAGCGCGCCGCCGGCCGCGAGCGCGGTCGCGGCGGCTGGGGGCGACGCGGGCGAGGCGGTGACGACCGATGATGCTGCGGCCGCCGAGGCGCCCACGTCACCGCCGCCGCCGACGCCCGAGGAGCTCGAGCGCGCCTGCTTCGAGTCGGCGTGGATCCCCGCGTTCCTCGAGCGGCTCGGCTTCACGCCCGACGCGAAGTCCATCCGCTGGCGCGCGCGCGTCGGTGACACGACGGAGCTCGACGCGAGCTGGGTGCTCGGCGCGGCGGTCTGCATCGCCTCCGAGTGTCGCTAGGCGCGGGGCCGAGTCATCGACGCGACGTCAGCTACTCGGCGCCCGCGGGCTGCTCCGGCGCGCCGCCCTCGCGCAGCAGCGCGAGCATGAGCAGCCCGACGCCGACCGCGAGCGCGATGTCGGCGACATTAAAGTTCGGCCAGCTCCCGCCCCACGGGTAGTTGATCTTGATGAAGTCGACGACGCCGTGCTCGCCGCGCGCGTTGACGCGCAGCACACGATCGTGGAGGTTGCCGAGCGCGCCGCCGACGATCACGCCGAGCGCGACGAAGCGCAGCGGGCCGCCGCCGGGGGAGCGCACGGTCAGCGTGAACACGTAGACCAGCGTGAGCGCGGCGAGCCCCGCGAACACCGGCCAGCCCAGCTCGGCGTCGCGCAGCATCCCGAACGCGCCGCCGGTGTTGAACGCGAACGAGAACTCCAGCGTCGGCGACCAGATCATCCGGGCGTGACCGTGCGGCGGCTTCAGCGCGACCCACGCCCACTGCTTGCTGAGGAGATCCAGCACGAGCGTCACGACGGCGAATACCCCGACAATTAGGGCGCTCTGGGCCGGGTTGCCGTTCGGGCGCGCGGTTTCGGGATGCTGGTTTTTTAGCATTGTGCTAGAAAAACAGCACACTTCATGGGGCGGCGCAAAGGGAAAGTTGATCCGCTGAGTCGGCGCGAGCGGCAGATCATGGACATCGTCTATCGCCGCGGGCGCGCGTCGGTCGGAGAGGTGCTCGAGGACATCCCCGACCCGCCGAGCTACTCGGCCGTGCGCGCGCTGCTGCGGGTGCTCGAGGACAAGGGCCACCTCCGGCACGAGCGCGAGGGCCCGCGCTACGTCTACCTGCCGACCGTCGACCCGAGGCGCGCGCGCGGCTCGGCGCTCCGTCACCTCGTCAACACCTTCTTCGGCGGCTCGGCCACGGAGACCGTCGCGGCGCTGCTCGACGTCAAGGGCGACGAGCTGTCGCGCGAGGACCTCGACGAGCTCGGCGCGCTGATCGAGCGCGCGCGCGAGGAGGGCCGGTGACGGGCGCGGCGCTCTCGGCCTGCGCCGGCTGGCTCGCGCGCCTGCAGCTCGAGGGGCTGCTGATCCTCGGGCTGTGCTTCGCGCTCGACCGCGGCGCGCGGCGTCGCAGCGCTGCGGCGCGCCGCGGGATCTGGGCGCTCGGCGTCGCCACGCTGCTGCTGCTGCCGCTGCCGCGGCTGCTGCTCCCGACGTCCACGCCGGCGCTCCCGCAGCTCGCGTCGGCGCTGGCGCTCGCGCTGTGGCTCGCCGGCGCGGCGCTGCTGCTGCGCCGGCTCGCGCGCGGCGTGGCGCGGGCGCGGCGATATGTCCAAAACGCCAGCCCGATGCCGGAGGGCGCGTGGACCGCGACGCTCGCGTCGCTGCTGCGCCCAGGGGCGCCCGTCGCGGTCGCGCTGCGCGTCACCGACGAGCTCGACGGGCCCGCGGCGATCGGCGCGCTGCGGCCGGTGATCCTCGTGCCGCGCGCGCTGCTCGGGGCGTCCCCGGAGCGGCGCCGCTCGATGCTCGCGCACGAGCTCGCCCACGTCGCGCGGGCCGACGGGCTCGTGCTGCTCGCGGGCGCGCTGGTCCGCGCCCTCTTCTGGATCACGCCGCTGTCGTGGTGGGCGCTGTCGCGGCTGCGCGCGGTCGCCGAGGACGCGGCCGACGACGCGGTGCTGGGCGCCGGCGTGCGCTCCTCGAGCTACGCGGCGCTGCTCGTCGAGCTCGCGCGCGCGCGCGGCTCGAGCGCGCGGGCCGGAGCGGCGCGGGCGGCCTGCGGCACCGGGTGCGCGCGATCCTCGACCTGGCGCGCCGGCGCGGCGAGATCGAGATGTCCGGAGAGTCACGCTGGAGCGTGCCGCGGCTCGCGTCCGCGGCCGCGCTGCTCGCCTGCTCGCTGACCGCCTGCGAGGCGCGCTCGGAGGACGCAGGGCCGGCCGACGTCGACGCCCGCGCGCGCGCGCGAGCTCGACGCGCCCACGCCCGACGCGGCGCGCCCGCGGCCCGTCGCGCGCCGCCCGGGCTCGTCACCCGCGACGACGCGCTAGCCGCGACGGCGCGTCGCCGACCGCGGCGCCTACTCGGGGATGATGTCGATGCAGCAGCCGGTGCTGCAGAACTGCGTGTCCGGGCAGTCGCTGGAGTTGATGCACGGCGTCTGCCACTCCTCGCACTTCGGCTCGTCGCAGCCCGGCGGGAGGTCGCCGGGGTCCTGCCCGAAGCAGATCTCGCACATCTCCGGCATGCAGGGGTTGTTGCAGCCCTCGAAGAACGTGCAGGGCTCGCAGGCCTCGAGGTTGTCGAGGCTGCAGTCCGGGCTCGAGTCGAGGTAGATGAACATGCCCGCGATCTCGCAGCAGCCGAAGCAGTCGCAGCCGTTGGGCGTGATCGGCGAGCAGAAGTCGATGCACTCCGGCGGCGTCTGCAGCTCGCAGGACTTATCGGGGTCGTACTCGCAGCCGATCTGCGCGCCGGGGTTCTCGGGGTCACACTGCAGGTCCCAGATGCAGTGGTCGTTGCCCTGGCCGCTGTCGATGTCGAAGTAGCAGTCGGACTTGCAGTCCTTGTTCTGCCCGGGGAGGCTGGTCTGGAACGAGCCCTCGTCGTCGTCGCACGGCGTCGTGCACTCGCCGTCGTTGAGGTCGATCTTGCCGTCTCCGTCGTTGTCGATCGTGTCGCCGCACTCGTAGAGCTTGTTGCCGCAGAGGATCGCCTCGGGGTCGACGTCCTCGAGCAGGCAGTTGGAGTCGCAGCCGTCGCCGTCGATCTCGTTGCCGTCGTCACAGCCCTCGTCCGGGCCCTCGTCGAAGTCGCCGCAGACGTTGGCGACGCAGCCGTCGAGGCAGGCCTGGTTCGCGCCGATGTCGGGGCCGTCGTCGCACTGCTCGCCCACCTGCACGTAGCCGTCGCCGCAGGCCGCGGCCTCGCACTGGTCCGTGCACTGATCGGTGTTGTCGTCGTTGCCGTCGTCGCAGGTCTCGCCGGGGTCGACGTTGCCGTCGCCGCATACGCCGCTCGCGCTCGTCTCGCTGCCGGCGGTGGTCGGCGCGTCGCTCGTCGCCGAGCTCGTATCCGAGCTCGCGGAGCCCGAGCCGGCGGTCGTCGGGTTGGTCGACGACGTCGTGTTCGCGCTGCTCGTCGCCGACGAGGTGGCGTCGCTCTCGGTGCTCGTGTCCGAGTCAGAGTCGGAGCCCGTGCTCGTCGAGGTGGTGCCGTTGGACTTGCACCCCGGCGAGCTCGCGGCGAGCAGCAGCATGGCGAGGACGCTGAGAACCCGGGTACGGCGCATGTGTCCACACTACACGCACTGTCTGCGCGTTGGAACAGGTTCGCGCGCGAGCGCGGCGTGTGCTCGCGGGCCGGTACCGCGCGACGCGAGTCGGTCGCGCGGGTGAGCGCGCTGGCTCGCGCCGCGGAGTCGGCCGCGGAACTTCACCGCGTCCCTTCACCGTGGCCCGCGAGCGTCAGGGTGACGCGCGCGTTGAGTCATACAGCGGACCTCCGTCGATCGGCGTGTCCTTCTTGTCGTGTGGGACGCCGACCTTCACCGTCCCCGTGCAGCTCGCGCCGTCGGGGTCGCTGGCCTCGAACGAGATGTGATAGACGCGGCCGTTGCCGGGCTCCTGCGGCGTGCCGACGCGCTCCGCTCGAACCTGCGCGGTGGAGCTGCCGACGCCCTGACCGTCGGGCACGAACTTGCCGTCGCCGACCGTGTCGACTTTCTCGTCCTGACGGATCCCCGTGATCTTGATCGAGATGGTGCCGCCCTCGGGATCGGTGACGCCCCCGATCGTGATCGGCACGAACTTGTGGTTCGGCGGCCAGATCGAGGTCTTGCTCGGCGCGGCGGCGGAGCAGTCCGGCGGGCGGTTGGCGACCTGCACGGTCAGGTCGTACAGGATCGGGGTGATGCCCGACTTCGAGCGCTTGAACACGGCGCGCACCTTGAGGAAGCGGCCGTTGCCGACGGTCAGATCGACGCCGCTCTGCACGCTCTGGAACGGGCCGAAGACCGTCCCGTTCGCGCTGCTCGCGGCCGAGACCTCGAAGCTCGTGCCCTTGGGGACCTTCGCGTTCCACAGCACGCGCCCCCACTCGGCGCCCGACTTGTTGCTGTCGTGGACCACGGTCCACGTGCCGCTGTTCGGCGCGCCCTGCAGCGTGCTGCCGGTCATGTCGCTGTAGTTGTAGAGGTTGCCGCCGAGGTCGACGGTCGTGAAGTCGACCGCGCCGACGCGCGCGCCGCCGCTGCCGCTCGGCCCCGCGTCGGGGTTAATCCGGCTGACGGTGCGGCTCTGGTAGTTGGTGACCCAGATCTTCCCGCCCGCGTCGACGGCGACGCCGGTCGGCCCCTGCCCGACGGTGACGTTGCCGACGTGCGTGCCGTCGCCCTTGAGGTGGCCGACCGAGCTCGAGCCGAGCAGGGAGTGGGCGACCCACACGTGCCCGCGCTTGTCGACCACGCAGCCCTGCGCGTTGTTGTGTCCGTGCTGGTAGGTGCCGAGCAGGGTGCCGTCCGGGGCGAACTTGCGGATCGCGTTGCCGGCCAGGCTCGTGTTCCACACGTTGCCGTCGCCGCCGAGGCACAGGCCGTAGCTGTCGTGGCTGAGACCGCGCCAGCTGCCGCCGTTGGGCCCCGAGAGCGGCTGCTCCGTGTCCCACCGCAGCATGCTGCGCGCGGACCAGATCACGCCGTTGCGATCGATCAGGCCGCCGTAGCCGCCGAAGCCGACGCTGTTCTCCTTGCGGATGACCGCGCCGGTGGCTCCGTCGACCAGATCGAAGTGACGGCCGCCCGTGCCGCTGACCCAGACGTCGTTGTCCTCTGTCACCGACGCGTGCCGCGTGCCCGACGAGCGCACGCGCGTGTAGTGCAGCAGGCACTCGTCCTTGGCCGTCTCGACGCCGCCGTTCGAATCGACGCCGCCGGTGTTGGTCCAGTCGAGCACGTCGCCGAGCCCGGTCGAGGTGTCGATGCGGCCGTTGCCGTCGCGATCGACGCACTGGTTGTTCTCGAGCAGGCCGACGTGCACGACGCTCGCGCCGGCGCGGTTCGTCGCCCACACGTTGCCGTTGAGATCGACCGTCGTGCGCGAGGGGTTGGTCGGCTGCCCCTGCGGCGCGGTGCGGTACTCGCCGAGCACCTTGCCGGTCTCGGTGTTGATCTTGACGATCGTCCCCTTCGTCGAGACCGCGACCCAGATAAAGTTAAACGGCGTGGTCGTGTCGTCGAGCTGCAGCTGGTGGTCGACCTTGTGCACGACGTTGCTGTACGCGCCCTCGTCGAAGTCCTTGTTGAAGGTGTAGACGCGGCTCTCGCCGCCCAGCGCCGCCGCGCGCTGCGGCAGCGGGGCGCCCTGCACCTGCCCGAGCGGCCCGCGGCGCTTCGCCCTCAGGTTGGGCTTCTTGGCCTTGTGCGCCTTCTTGATGATCTCGTCGTAGGGCTCCGGCGCGAGCATCATCTGGGCCGCGCTCGCGTCGCGCTCCTGCATCACGGCGTCGGTCGGCGCGCAGCTGGTGAGCGTCCCAAGAGCAAATACAACCAGGGTCGATCTTGATACGACGTGCATTGGGGGGTTCCTCTCGCGGCGCATCACTCTACTCACGCGCCGCGACGCAGGTGTAACACGGGCTGTGCGCTCATGTGGGCGTAGTCGCGCGTAGTCGCGCCGCGCTCGCGCGCAATGAACGAAGGGGCAGGTGCGTGTGTCAGTACAACGTTCGAACGCGGTCGCGCGCTCGCGTGTGATCACGCGGTGGGGAGCGCCTGGGCGCGCGCGCGCGTGCCCGCGCGCGCGCGCGTCGACGAGGGGATACCCTTACGAAGTTATGTTCGTTCTCAGCGGGACGCTGCGGTACTGGACGGACGAGCGCGATGTCCACGAGCGGGCGCTCGACCGCGTCGTCTTCGAGTTCGAGGAGACGTGGGAGCCCTCGCTGATCGTCGAGGAGATTTACCTCGCCGAGCTCGACGGCCTGCGCGTGCGCCTCTCCGAGTTCGCGGGCGGGATGGGCGAGCTGTCGATGTCGGGCAGGGCGATCAAGGTCGAGGGCTTCCGCCACGCGGCGCTCGTCGACTGGGTCATCCACGCGGGCGGAGGCGCGCTCCCACAGGCCGACATGATCGACCGCGCGCTCGAGGACTGACGCGCGGAGCCTTGGTTAGGGCGCGTCGCCGGCCGGCGTGAGCGGGTGGAGCTGCTCGGCGACCCAGGTGATCGAGCGGTTGTGGCCGAGCCGGTCGCCGCCCTCGAGGGTCGCGGGCAGCTGGGTCACCGTCAGCCGCGGCAGCGTGACCTCCTGCGGATCAACCTCGAGGTCCTTGAACGCGCCGTCCTGCTCCTTCACCGTCCGCCACTGACGCCAGGTCGTCGCCTCGGCCTTGGGCCCGAGCTCGGGCACGCCTTCGAAGCCGCAGACGCGCTCGAGCGCCGGCACGCTCGCCAGCGGCGAGGCGATGATGTGGACGTCGAGCGCGGGCGCGGGCGCGAGCTCCTGCGCGAGGCGAGCCGCGAGCACGCCGCCGTAGCTGTGCCCCACGAGGATCACGCGCGTGATCGCCGGGTCGTCGCGCAGCAGCCCCTCGACCGCCTCGCGCAGCCGCGGCAGCGCGGTCTCGGGGCAGCTGTTGTAGTCCCAGCGGTAGAAGTGCACGGCGACGTCGCTGTCGTCGAAGCGCGCGAGCGGCTCGATCCACTCCTTGCCGCGGCTCCCGTGCCCGTGGACGGCGATCACCGCGTCGGCGCGCGTGACCCCGTCGCCGTCGAGGCGCGTCAGCCCCAGCGGGAGCCGCATGAGCCGCTTGCCGGCCGCGTCGACGTCGGGGTCGGCGGCGAGCTGCTGGATCGTCGGCGCGGGCTCGTCCGTCGCGCGGCAAGAGGACGCGGACGCGAGCGCGGCGGCGAGGAGGAGCGCCGCGAGCGAGCGGCGGAGCGGGCGGGTGGCGCGGCGCATGATCGAAGTGTACCGCGACGGCGCGTGTTCCGATCTGTCGAAAAGGGAATGTTGATTCGCGGGCGCCAGGCCGCCGTCTACGTCGACCGCGCGCGTCGGCGCCTGGGCTCGCGCGCTCGAGCGCTCGCGAGCCGCGGTCGCGATGAGCCGCGCGCCGCGTCTGTACGCGGCCGTACGCGGCCGTCCACGAGCCCCCGCGACGTCGCGCGTCGCGGTCGATGGGTGCAGATACACGACATCTCGCGGGCGCGACGGGCGGGCGCGCGCGGTGTACGATTCGCCCTGTGCAACGCCTGACTCGCCTCGCCCTCACCGCCGCGCCGCTGTCCGCGGTGATGATGCTGATGATGATGTCGCCCGGGCTCGCCCGCGCCGCGGACAACCTGCCCGAGTTCCTCGAGGAGGTGCACGGGCAGGTCGAGAACCTCAAGGACGCGTTCTCCAATTATCAGGCGTGCATCGCCCGCGGCGCCGACCCGGCGCTGTGCGAGTCGCTCGCGATCTACTGCGCGATCCCGGGCACCGGGCTGATCGACAGCCGCGCGGGCCTGTTCAGCGAGCTCGACCTGTTCCAGGTGTTCAAGCTCGATTGCGGCGACGGCGAGTGCTACCAGTGCTGCTTCACCGGCGAGGGCTGTCACACCTCGTTCATCGGCTTCCCGGTGATCAACTGCAACTACAACTACGGGCCCGAGACGCGCGACGCCGGCATCACGCTGATCGTCGACCCGGACGCCCAGCCCGGCGCGCCGTGCATCAGCACGCCGCAGACCTGCGACCACCTCTCGCTGTGCCTGGGTGACCCCAACGCGCTCGGCGAGCTCCGCGACGAGCTCGAGGGAGGGCTCGAGCACCCGCTGAACATGGCGGGCGCCGCCGAGCAGCGCCTGCGCTACTTCGGCCGCGACTTCTTCGATCGCTGGCTCGCGTACCTGGGCGAGTTTCACACCGGGATCGCGCCGGACCGCGCGCCCGGCGAGGTCATCACGCTCGCGGCGCTCGAGCACTTCATGACCGCGCGCGGCTGCGCGGGGTGGCGCGATCACGTCGACGCGATCCAGCCCTACGAGTGGGGCGTCGAGCCCTTCGCGATCACGGGCGCGGACGACGTCGTCAGCGCGCCGGCCTCCCAGCTCAACGGCGTGCGCCTGATCGGGCTCATGCGCCTGCTCGACGCGCTGCCGAACCTCGCGGGGCGCCACGCCGCGGTCGAGTCGACGGTGTGGCCCGACGAAGATCGCGAGGCCTACCTCGGGCAGCTCGACGTGGACCCGGACGACGCGATCCTGCGGGTCGCCAGCCCGATCTTCCTCGAGCTGCTCAAGCGCAGCACCAAGATCAGCGACTACCGCCTGCTCGCGGTGCCGCTGGCCGAGGAGCCCGGGGGCGCGGCGCGCTTCAACGGCTGCCTCCTCGGGCAGGCGCCCCACGTGATCGCGGAGGCCGGCGCGCCCGCCGGCGCGAGCGCGTCGCTGCGCCTGACCATCGACAACCCGGAGCTCGGCGGCGCGCACGAGCGCGCGCTGCTCGCGATCGTGCTCTGGGGCGACGGCACCGCGTCCCGCGAGCTCCTCGCGGCCGACCAGGCCGAGGTCACGCTCTCCCACGAGTACGTGACGCCGGGGCGCTACGCCGCGCACGCGGTCGTCGAGAACACCTCGGGGCTGCGCGGGGTCGCGTCCGCGATCATCGAGTCGACCGCGGCCGCGCCCGAGGCGAGCGCGCCGCACGTGTTCTCGCAGGTGCGCCTCGTCGACGCGGTCGCCTACGTCGACGTGACGTCGGGCAACGAGCGCAAGCTGTACCTCGAGATCACCGGGCGCGACGCCGACACGGGCGAGGAGCTGCTGCTCGGCGTGGGTCAGGAGCGCGCGATCCCGTTCAACGTCGACGTCCCGCTCGGCACGCTGATCGGGCACAACCAGGACGCGCGCCGCGTCGACCGGATCACGCTGTGGCCCGCGTGGCGCGACGGCTTCTACGGGCTCGGCTGGGGCGGGCACTACCTCGCGCTCGAGCAGCTCGAGCTGCGCGTGCCCTCGACCGCGACCGGCGAGACCGTGGCGGTGCCGGTGCCGCTGACGACCGACAACGTCCGGGTGTACCCGGTCGGCGGCGAGGAGCCCGTCGACGTCGAGTTCCTGGGCGAGACCATGGACGGGCGCCCGCTGATCTGGCTGCACACCTCGTTCGAGGCCGACCGCGTCGAGATCGACATCCCCGCGGGCCTGCTCGCGAGCGGCGCGCCGGGGCCGCTGCAGGACGGGGAGGGCGTGGTGTTCGAGAGCCTCGTGGAGGTTCGCCCCGGGACCTTCGAGCCGCCCGGCGAGGAGCCCGAGGACACGACGACCGGCGGCGGCGCGAGCACGGGGGATGACTCGGGAGCGAGCGGCGACGCGGGCTCCGGCGCGGCGACGGCGACCGGCGGCGACTCGGACGGCGCGGCCGCGGGCGACGGCGAGGGAGGTGGGTGCGGGTGCGCGTCGACGTCCCCGCGCGGCGGCCTGTGGGCGCTGCTGCTCGCGCTGTGCTTCGTCCGGCGACGCGCGACGACCAGAACCTGACGCGGCGTGAGCCCGAATTGAGCCGCGGGCGCGACGTGGTTGGGCGTACAATTGCGGTGACGATCACCTGACCGGAGGAACACTCGCCATGCTTCGCTCGCGCCGCCGCCCCGCGCCCACGCCGCTGCCCTACCACATGTTCGACCGCGCGCGCTTCGGGCTCGAGGCCCGGGACGCGCGCACGCTCGAGCGCATCTATCACAAGAGTCAGGAGCGCTCGTGGGACGGACAGGAGGTCCTGCGCGCGCTGATCGAGCGGCACGGCGCGCCCCACGTCGACGCCGCGCGCCGGCCCGCGCTCGCGCGCCTGTTCGCCGTGATCATGTGGGGCGAGCTGGCGGCGTGGAAGGTCAGCGCCGCGCTCGCCGACGAGCTCGAGCCCTTCGAGGCCAAGCTCGCCGCGACCAGCCAGGCGTTCGACGAGGCGCGTCACTTCTACGTCATGCATGACTACCTCGAGCTGCTCGGCGCCATGCCCGAACGCCTCGACCGCGCGATCGAGCGGCTGCTGAGCCAGGTGATGAACGCCAATCACCTGGCCAAGAAGCTCATCGGCATGCAGCTCATGGTCGAGCCCGTCGCGCTCTCGATCTTCCACGTGGTCCGCACCCTCGACATCGAGCCGGTGCTCACGGGCCTCATGCCCTACTACCAGCGCGACGAGGCGCGCCACGTCGCGCTCGGGCTCAAGTACCTACCGGCGATGATCCGGCAGATGTCGACGCGCGAGCGCGCCTCGCTGATCAGCTTTCAGCTGCGGCTGCTGACCTCCGAGCTGTGGGGCAGCGTCGGCCTCATGCGCGACTACAAGGCGCTGGGGATCGACCCGCGCGACGCCGTCGAGGTCGGGCGGGCCAAGCAGAAGAAGGCGCTCGACCTGCTGATCTGCGAGATGGGGATCACGTCGAAGGTGCCGATCGAGCTGCTCGATCGCTACAGCGGCGCGCTGATGGAGGTGCTGCTGCCCTTCGACGACGTGCCGTGGCGCGAGCGCCTGCGGCGATCGGTGCGCGCGGCGGCCTGGGGCAAGCAGCCCATCGACGACGCGCTCGCGGACGAGATCGAGACCCCGGCGGCGTGACGTCGCGCCGAGTCATTCGCCGAGGGCGGCGGTGAGGCGCGGCCTCATGGACGCGCGCGCTAGCACGGCGCGCACGCGCAGGAGTCGGCGCACTCGAGCGTCGGCGGCGGGTTCCCGCAGGTCGCCTCGCACGGCCCGGCGCCGCACTGGGCGTTGAAGCCCGAACACGCGTCGTCGCCACAGTTCACGACGCAGGGGCCGTCGCCGCACATCAGCTGCTGATCGCCGCAGGCGTCGTTCCCCCCGTCGCAGTTGATCTCGCAGCCGTACATCGGGGGGCAGGTGACGCTGCCGCTGTCGCAGGCGTCGACGCCGATGCAATTGATCTGGCAGTCGAACTCGGGCGGGCACACGAGGTCCTGCTCGTCGCAGGCGGCGTCGCCCTCGCAGTCGATCACGCACAGGGTGTTGTTGTTATGGCAGCCGCCCGTGCACGCCTCGGGGCACTGGTTCGCGCCGGGAGGCGCCGGCGCGACCGGGCAGTCGCCGTCGCCGTCACCGTCGCCGTCGCCGTCGCCATCGCCATCGCCGTCGCCGTCACCGTCGCCGTCGCCGTCGCCGTCGCCGTCACCATCACCGTCGCCGTCGCCGTCGCCGTCGCCGTCGCCGTCACCGACGCCGGTGTTGGAGTCGCTCTCGGAGCCGGGCCCGGCGCTGGTCATCGCGCTGGAGTCCGAGCCCGCGGCGCTGGTGCCTCCCGTCGTCGGGTCGGGCTCGCTGCTCGCCTCGTCCGTCGTCGACGTGCCGCCCTCGCTGGAGCCCTCCGTGCCGCCGCCGCACGCGGGCGTGACGAGGACGCAGCCGAGGACCGAGGCGAGGAGCAGGTGAGCGCGCGCGTGCACGTACATGGCCGCATGATGCCGGCCGGAGATGAAAGCAGCATGAACGAACGGGCGCGCCGGCCGGCGCCGCGGTTCATCTCGCGTTCATCTCGCTCCCGCAGACTCGGTGGCAGCCATGTCCACGCGAAGCGCCGCGCTCCTCACGATCCCGATCCTCACGGTCTCGCTGCTCTCACCCGTGTTGCTCTCGCTCCCCGCGTGCAGCGCCGCCGCAGAGCAGTGCTACGAGCCGACGCTCGACGCGGCGCAGTGTGATCCCGCCTCGGTCGAATTCTCGCTCGCGTCGACCAACCCCTACTACCCGCTGATCGTCGGCAGCGCCGTGGTGCTCGAGGGCATGGACGGGGACGAGTTCATCCGCGTCGAGCGGGTCGTCTTGCCCGACACCGAGGTCGTGGCCGGGGTCGAGACGCACGTGCTCGAGCACAAGGAGTTCGTCGACGGCGAGCTCCACGAGCTCGCGCGGAACTTCTACGTCGAGGCGGCGGACGGCACGGTCTGCTACTTCGGCGAGGAGGTCGACTTCTACGAGGGCGGCGAGCTCGCCAACCACGACGGCAGCTGGCGCGTGGGCGAGGGCGACGCGAAGCCCGGGATCATCATGCCGGCCGCGCCCGCGGAGGGGCAGGCGTACTTCCAGGAGAACGCGCCCGGGCAGGCCATCGACATGGGCCGCGTGTTCGCGGTCGGGAAAACCGAGATGATCAACGGGCAGAGCTACGACGACGTCCTGACGATCATGGACGTGAACCCGATGGACGGCTGCGACGAGGAGGAGCCGAAGCGCTACATCCCCGGGATCGGCGAGGTCGACGACAACGGCGTCGTCCTGATCGAGTACACGCCCGGCGCGGGGTGAGCTCTCGGCGGCGCGCGCGGCGGGCGAGCGCGCGATCGCCCGGGCCCGGCGGCCGCGGGGATCCACCCTGTATCCCGCGCGCGAGCGAAAGATCCATGAATCCATGGGCTTTGAGTGCATATGAACACGCGGACAGACCCTGCGCGCGCGAGGTCGTATAGTCCAGCCCGTGACGACCGGCGACGAGCGCGAGCGCGATGAGCCGAGCGCGCGGCTCGCCGCGCGCCTGCGTGCGAGCGCGACGGGGCGCGACGAGGAGGAGGCGGCGCTGCTGCGCGACGCCGCGGCGCAGCTCGAGTCGATCGCGGCGGAGCGCGACCGCCTGCGCGCGACCCTCGACCGCGCGCTCGTCGGCATCTTCCGCACCTCGCTGGCCGACGGCCGCATCCTCTACAGCAACCAGCGCAACGCCGAGCTGCTCGGCTACGACTCCCCCGAGGACTCGATCCAGGGCATGCGCACCAGCCAGAGCGCCTACGTGTACCCGGAGGAGCGCGACGAGATGCGCCGGCGCCTGGTCGAGCGCGGGCACGTCGAGCGCTTCCGGACCGCGGTGTACTGCAAGGACAACAGCGTCAAGCACGTCGTGTTCTCCGCGCGCCTGTACCCCGAGCTCGGCTTCCTCGAGGGCACGATGGCCGACGACAGCGAGCGCGTCGCGCGAGAGCGCGAGCTGGAGCGGCTGGGCGAGGCGCTGCGCGAGCAGAACGCCGAGCTGCGCGCGCACAACGACGCGATCGCGCGGCTCTCGGCGCCGGTGATCGAGCTCGACGAGCACGTGCTGTGCGTGCCGATGATCGGCGCGCTCTCGCCCGAACGCTTCCGCGCGCTCACGGAGAAGCTGCTCGCCGCGATCGTCGCGAAGCAGGCGCGCGTCGTCATGCTCGAGCTGACCGGCGCGCAGCTGGTCGGGCCCGAGACGGCCGCGCAGTTCGTCACGCTCGCGCGCGCGACCCGGCTGCTCGGGAGCCGCGTCGTGCTCGCCGGGATGCGCCCCGAGCTCGCGCGCGCGCTCGTGGAGACCGACGCGGCGCTGGGCGATCTGGAGACCTGCGCGACGCTGCGCGACGGCCTCGCGCGACTCCGGCGCGCGGGCTAGCGCGCGCCGGAGCTCGGTAGTCGCGAGGCGACGCGACTCAGGGGCGCAGCGGCAGCGACGCGAGCCCGCGCACCGTCAGGTTGTCGATCCACGCGGGCGCCCCGTCGCCCGCGCGCGAGAGCTGCGGGAGCCGCCGCAGCAGGGACGTGAGCGCGACGCGGCCCTCGAGCAGCCCGAGCGCGGCGCCCAGGCAGAAGTGCGGACCGATCCCAAAGGACAGGTGCTTGGCGTCGTCGCGGCGATCCGGATCAAACACGTCCGGGCGCTCGAACACCTCGGGGTCGCGGTTGGCCGCGCCGAGGACCATGAACACCCGGTCGCCGCCGCGCAGCGTCGCGCCCGCGAGCTCGAAGTCCCCGCGCGCGACCCGGCCCATGCGCTGCACCGGGCTCTCGTAGCGCAGCACCTCGTCGACCACCCGCGGCGCCTGCTCGTCCGGGGCCTCGCGCACGCGCGCGGCGTGGTCGGGGCGCTGCAGGAGCACGTGCACGGCGTTGCCGATGAGGTTGGTCGTGGTCTCGTGCCCGCCGAACAGCAGCACGGTGCAGGTCGAGAGCAGCTCCTGCTCGTCGAGCTGCTCCTCGCCCTCGCTCGCGCGCAGCAGCGTGCTCATGAGGTCATCGCCGAGCTCGCCGCGCCGCCGGGCGATCGCCTCCTTGAAGTAGGCCTCGAGCTCGACGACGCTGCGCAGCGCGCCGGCGACGAGCTCCGGCTTGATCGCGCTCGCGCCCATGAACGCCGCGAGCGCGTCCGACCACGACTTGAGCTTGAGCCCGTCCTCGGGCGGCAGGCCCAGCATCTCGGCGATGACGATCACGGGCAGCGGGGCCGCGAAGTCGCGGATCAGGTCGAACTCGTCGCGCGTACTGAGGTCGTCGATGAGCGACTCGGCGATCCGCTCGATCCGCGGCCGCATCGCGGCGACCAGCCGCGGCGTGAACGCCTCGCGGACGATCGCGCGGATCCGGGTGTGCGCCGGTGGATCGATCAGCAGCAGCCAGCGCGAGAGGTTCTGCAGCAGCGGCCGGAGGCGCTCGCGGACCTCGGGCGGGAGCGACTTCGCGTAGCCGCCCGCGCGGTTGGCCGAGAGCTCGGGGTGACGGAAGGCCTGCACGCAGTCGGCGTGGCGCGTGATCATCCACGCGCCCCAGGCCTCGCTGTAGTGGACCGGCTCCGCGGCGCGGACGCGGGCGTAGGCGGGGTAGGGGTCGCGTCGGCTCTCGGGCGTCAGCAGGCCGAAGGGGTCACTCGGGGCGCGGGTCTCGGTCATGGTGGCTCGTCGTTCATCTTCGGCGGCGGGTCCGCGCGCCGCAAGCTCGCCGGGACGCGCGCGGGGTCGCGCTCGCGGGGTTCTCCCACCCGGCGCTCTCCCACGCGGGGTTCTCCCACGCGCTCGTCGTGCTGCGCGCCGCAGTTCTCTCGACGCGGGAAGCGGAGTAGCTTCGGGCCGTGCGCGACACCTGGAGCCCCGAGCAGTATCACCAGTTCACGCGCGAGCGCCGTCAGCCCTACGAGGATCTGGTCGCGCTCGTCGAGCCGCGCGCGGGCATGCGGGTCGTCGACCTCGGCTGCGGCACCGGCGAGCTGACGCGCGACCTCGCCGATCGCCTCGAGGCCGCGTCGGCGCTCGGGCTCGATCGCAGCGAGGCGATGCTCGAGCGCGCGCGCGCGCACGCGAGCGAGCGCGTCGCGTTTCGCCGCGTCGAGATCGAGCGGCACGTGTTCGACGCGCCGCTCGACTTGGTGTTCTCCAACGCGGCGCTGCACTGGGTCGACGGCCACGTGCAGGTGCTCGCGCGCGCCCGCGAGGCGCTCGCGCCCGGGGGGCAGCTCGCCGTGCAGGTGCCCGACAACTTCGCGCAGCCGACCCACACCACGGCGGTCGCGCTCGCGCAGGAGCCCCTGTTCGCCGCGGCGCTGGGCGGCGAGCTCGCCGGCGCGCGCGTCGAGCAGCCCGAGACCTACGCGCGCCTGCTGTATCACCTCGGCTTTCGCGAGCAGCGCGTGCGCCAGCAAGTCTACCTGCACGTCATGCCAGGTCCCGAGTCCGCGATCGAGTGGGTCAAGGGCTCCGTGCTCACGTGGTACCGCGCGCGCCTCGGCGAGGCGCTGTACGCCGAGTTCGAAGCCCGCTACCGCGAGCGCCTGCTCGCGCAGCTCGGCGACGAGCGCCCGTTCCCGCTGACCTACCGTCGGACGCTGCTGTGGGCGCGGCTGTGAGGCGCGCGCGTCAGTAGTCGACCCGCAGACCGAGCACGGGGAGGATCGGCAGCACCGGCATGCCCTGGCGCTGCTTGAAGTCGGCGCTGTAGGAGTAGAGCTCGACCGGCTGTCCGCCGTAGACGTTCTGGATGTCGAGGTACAGCGTCACGCTCGCGCGCTTGAGCAGCCAGCGCTTGTCGACGCGCAGGTCGAGCTGGTGAAACCACGGGTAGCGCGCGGAGCTGGGCGGGCCGAAGATCGGGATGTTGACGCCCGCGAGCTCGTGACTGCCGACGATCGGCGTGTAGGGGATCCCCGACGAGAGCCGCAGGCGCCCGCCGACGCGCCAGCCCCTGGGCAGCTGGTAGCTGAGCACGAGGTTGAGGTTGTGCCGCTGGTCGAAGTAGTTGGGGTAGACCGTGACGGCGCCGTCGAGCTGACGCTGGGCGAGCTGATCGGAGCGCATCAGCGTGTAGCTGAGCCAGCCGTAGAGCTTGCGCGTGAGCGACCGCCGCAGCATCAGCTCCGCGCCGTAGGCCCGCGACCACCAGCGCTCGATGTCCCGCGCGTCCTCGGCGAGCGCGTGGTGCCCGAGGATCACGCGGTGGAAGCCGACTAGCTCGATCGACCAGCCGGGGGCGGGCGTGACGGCGACGCCGGCGCTCGTGTGCAGCGCGCGCTGCACGTAGAAGCTCTCCTCCAGGGGCGCGAACAGGATCGTGGGCGAGACGAGCTGGCGGTAGGCCGGCGGCACCGCGATCTGCGAGACGATCGAGGGCTGCCCCTGCCCGCCGCCGTAGTACCCGCCGGGGATGACGTCGAGCGTGCTCGCGTCCGCGTCGTAGCGCGAGCGTGAGTACTGCCCGATCGCGGCGGTCAAGCTCCAGCGCTCGCCGACGCGCGCGCGCAGGGTGAGGCGCGGGTCCGCCGAGACGCCGCCGCGCGAGCCGACGAGGAAGCCGCTGAAGCGCGTGGCCGGGACCACGCGCAGCGGCCCGAGGTCGAGGGTGGCCTGCGCGTAGAGGCCGAGCGCGCCGATCAGGCCGCGCTCGATCGGCGCGTCGCCGTCGCGCTCTGAGCCGTGGGCGTAGCGGTAGGGATCGAGCTGCGCGTCGGCGCCGAGCGTCGTCGTGAGCGCGCGCGTCCACCGGCGGCGCAGCTCGGCGCGCAGCAGCGCGTTGAAGTCCTGCCGCTTGTCCTGCTCGCCGGTGATCGAGAACGTCCCGTCGTCCTCGATGTAGGGCGTGTTCCGCTCGTCGGCGTTGACGTCGAAGCGGAACGCGGGGCTGAGCAGCACCTCGTAGGGCCCGAGCGCGCGGCGGTAGACGAGATCGGCGCGGTGAAAGTCCGAGCGGAACACGCGGCGCGCGAGGAGGTCTTCCCCTTCGCCGTCGGCGCGCACCGCGTCGCCGGCCCCGAGCACGTGCACGCCCAGGCTCCCACCTGATTTCAGGGGCATGTCGTAAAGGGCTTGGTAGTCGTAGTACGCGGGCCGCGAGAACTGCCCGCCGAAGCGGTTGGCGACGCCGATGAGCAGGTCCGCGTAGCCGCGGCGCGCCGCCACCAAGAAGCTGCCGGGGCCCGCCGGGCCCTCGACGGAGGCCCCGACCGAGACGAGGCTGAGCTCGGCGTGGCCGTGGTAGCCCTCGGTGTCGCCGGCGCGCGGGTGCACGCGGATCATGCCCACGGTCGCGTCGCCGTAGCGCGCCCCGAAGTTGCCCGGCTCGTAGTCGATGCGCTCGACGAAGGGCGCCGGGATCACGCTCGTCAGCGGCAGCATGTGAAAGGCCCGCGGGACCGGGTGCTCGCCCACGAAGGTCGCGCTGGCGCTCGGGGAGCCGCCGCGGATGATCGCGACGCCGAGCCCGGCCGGCGCGCGGAAGAAGCCGGGCATGTTCTGCAGCGCGAGCAGCGGATCACCCCAGGCGCCGGGCACCGTGTCGATCTCCTCCTTACGCAGGCTCCGGCGCGCGAAGCCGCCGTCCTCCTCGGGCGCGCTCTGATCGCGCACGACGGTGCGATAGGGATCCTCGCCGTCCGGGCGCAGGAAGAAGCGCGTGACCTTCTCGCCAGGTCGTTCCCGATCGCGCGCGACCACGTAGTCGAGCCGTCGATAGCCCGCGGCGAGGATGACGACGCGCGCGCGCGTCCCCGGGAGCTCGGCCTCGACGCGGAAGCGGCCCGCGTCATCGGTCTCGACCCGCGCGAGCGACTTCGGGTCGGGGTCGGCGGTCGCGGCGTCAGCCGGCCCGAGCGGGTGATCGTCGCGTTCGGGGATCACGAGGACGGTCGCGCCGGCGATCGGTGATCGGTCGCCGGCGCGCGCGACCTGCCCGCGGAGCGAGCGCGCCGCGACGCGCGAGTCGAGCGCGCCGCGGGGGCTCGCCTCGCCAGGGGTGAGGGCCGCGAGCGCGGTCGCGAGGGCGAGCGAGTTCATCATGACGCGACGTCGACGCGCAGCCACTCGCCGACCACGCTCCCGCGGCCCTCTCGCAGCTGCAGGAACACGTAGAAGCTCGCGCCGGGCTCGCGCGGCGCGGCGAGCTCGAGCGGCTCCGAGCTCAAGCGGGCGTGGACGCTGAGCACCTCGGCCGGCGGCGTGACGCGCCAGCCCCAATTCACAAATTCGGTCTCCGGTATGCCGTTGAGGAACACATAGGGCTGCAGGTCGCGCTCGTCGATCACCGGCTCCAAGGAGAAGCGCTGTCGTGGCGCGACGGTGACGCGCCCCCGCGGCGCGACGAGCCGCGTCTCGCCGCTGTCGAGCTCGCGCAGCAGGAACGCGGGCACGACCGGGTTCAGGTTCGGCTCAACGGACCACAGCGCGTCCAGGTAGTCGTCGCGGTCGACGTACTCGAGGGCGTCCAGCGCGTCGATGAGGGGGCCGAGGGGGCCGAGCTCGACCCTCCGCGTCTGGATCGCGCAGTCGCTGATGTCCGCGCCCGCGTCGGCGGAGAGGCGGGCTTCGCAGCTCTCGGCGTGCAGGCTGGGGTCGCGCGCGATCATCGTCACGGACACGGACGCGAGGTCCTGAGCCATCGCGACGGAGTAGGGCGGTGCGAACAGGAATTCCGCCGCCGCGCCCGCGCCGACGCGGCAGCTCGACGGGACGCCGACGAAGGCGCCGGCGGGGCAGTCGGGGAGCCCGGGGCCGCCCAGGAAGTTGGTCTCGAAGCAGTCGACGGGCAGCCAGGTCTCGATATCGACGGGCGCGCAGACGTACCAGTTGATCTCGAGGGACTCGGGGTCGACGGGGCCGCCCTCGTCGGCCAGCACCGGCGAGAGGCGCACGATGTCGCCGGGGAGCAGCTCGCCGCGCGTGCGCCCGTCGATCGTGGTCGGGACGTCGAGGTTGCCCGAGGTGATGACCTCGACGTGGATCGCGATCGGCGTGAGCGCGTGCAGCTCGGTCGCGCCGGGGAGCTCCGGGTAGCAGCTCAGCACGCCGAGGGCGAGCAGCGTCGCGCACAGTCTTCGATACCCGCGCACCTACGGCCGCCAGCCCTCGTCCGCGAGCGCGCGCGGGTAGATCACGCCGAAGACGCCGAGGCACATCTCGTCGAGCGTGCCGTCGCCGAGCTCGACGTCGACCGGCGCGTCGAGGCCGCGCTCGGCGAGCACCTCCGCGAGCGCAGGGTTGTCCAGGCTGTTGTCGTACTCGCAGCGGATCAGCAGGGTGTCGCCGCCGCGCGCGATCGGGAGCGCGTCCGTCGGCGCGTCGTAGGCGTAGGTGCGCTGCCACTCGAATTGGTAGCGCGGCGCGCTCAGCAGGCACTCCTGCTGGTCTCGTGGGTCCTCGGCGTCCGGACGGATCAGCGCGACCTGGGCGTTGACGCCGAGGTAGTGCATGTGCGCGCCGACCATCCACACGCGCAGCTCCGGCAGCTCCGGCGGCAGCGGGATCGCCATCAGCTCGCTGTGCCGCGCGGCGCCGGCGGGGATCCAGAACTCCGGGATCCCCGGGTCGCTGGGCCCGGGCAGCAGGCGCTCGTCGGTGAAGTTGCCGAGCAGCGCGAGCTCGCTGAGCTGCTCGGGCTCGCCGTCGTACCACTCGAGCTCGAGCGCCGTGCCGGGGTCGAGCTCGGGCGCGCCGGTGGGGTGATAGTGCACGCTCAGCACCAGCTGGGTGCCGGCGCGCAGCCGCGTCGCGGTCCCTTCGGGTGTCCGATGGGGCAGGCCACCGGGGGCCCACGCGGCGATCAGCGCGTCGCCGTAGAGCCCGCCGGGGTCGCACTCAAACCAGCCGTCCTCGCCCGCGAGCGCGCCGTACCTCGCCTCGGGGTCGGCGAACACGAGCGCGTGGTGGACGACGCGCTCGTTGCCGGGCACGAGCTGCGTCGCCCGCAGGTAGCGATCCTCGGTCAGCTGCGGGTCGAGCACGAAGCACAGGAACTGGTCGCGGTCGCCGTCGACGGTCACCGACGCGGGCGGCGCGAGGTGGAGGTCGGGATCCGTGAGCGCGAGCTCCGGGGCCGGGGGCAGCGGCGCCGCGTCGCCCGGATCCCCTTCGGGCGCGCCGTCCTCGACCCAGGCGCGCAGCAGCTCGAGCTCGGTCGGCTCGAGCCGGGGATCATCCCTCCAGGGGCGTCGCGGCGCGCAGGTCTCCGTCGCGTCGGCGGCGAAGGGCGGCATCTGCCCGCGCTCGACGGCCTCGAGCATCAGCGCGGCCCAGGGCGCCGCGTCCTCGTACGAGCGCAGCGGCAGCGGCGCGAGGCCGCCCTCGCGGTGGCAGGCGCCGCAGCGCGCGACGACGATCGGCGCGATGTCGCGGTGCCAGGTCGGCTCGGTGACCGGCGCGTCCGCGTCCGGCTCGTGCTCGCTCGTCGCCGCGGCCTCGTCGCCGCATCCCGCCAGCGCGGCGAGGAGCACGGGCGCCGCGCAGCGCGGGCGCGCGCGTCGGCGGGGAGTCGGGGCATTCACGGGGACTCGACGATCGTACCGCACGCGAAATTGAATTGATGAAGTGAAAAATTGACGCGTCGCGGTCGCCGGTCGCCGTCACTACGTCGTCATCCGCTTCGCCGTGATCATCACGAGCATGCGAATGATAGGAGTTCCGCGTCAGGAGACCGCGGGCGGCCCATGGAGATTCCCGAATCAACGCGGTCGCGCGATCCGCTGATCGCCCATTCACCACACTCTCACGGCGTGCGCAGTATCGGCGCGCGCACGGGCCGCTGTCCTGTCCGCGTCAGTCGACGCACGTGCGGCGCGCTGCTCGTACTCCGCCGCGCGCGCGGCGGTGCACCTTGCTCGCTATGGGTCCTCGCGTGGCGGAATGTTGAGACGTTTGCGGACGTCCTCGATCGGCTTGGCGACGTCATCCCAATAATCCCAGCCCTCATTGAGGTCTTGATTCATCGCCGCGCCGCGGCGGATCGCGCGGAGCAGCGCCGCGGGGTTCATGCGCCCGCGCGTCGGGGGCACGCCCGGCGCGGTCGGGATGCCGAGCTGAAATTGCGAGAGCGCGAACATAAACCAATTGTAGTTCTCGTAATTGGAGTAGCCCGCGCTGAACGACACGACGAGGATCTCCTCCTCGGGCGTGGTGCCGTAGCCGGAGAGCACATGGGACATGTCGTGGAAGACGATCACCTCGGGCGGGGAGCCGCGCTCGCCCGGGAACGAGAACTCGTTGTCGAGCACGAACTGGTGATACGCGCGCCCCAGCGTGCCCACGGGCAGCTCGCCGAGCGCCCGGTAGCGCGCCGCGACCTGCGGATCGTCGTACCGCCGCAGGAGCCCGAGCGCCGCCTTCCAGTAGGTCGAGATGCCCTCCTTGGCCGCGATCTCGCGCAGCTTCTTGGGGGCCCACTGCCTGCGCAGGATGTCGAGGCGTGCGCGCAGCAGGTGGCCCTCGGCGAGGCGCCGGAGGTTGTGGATCGCGGCGTCGTCGAGCTCGAACGCGCGCGCGTACTCGGCGATCAGCGCGACCTCCGGGCGGTCGATCGAGCTGTCGGCGAAGCTCATGACGATCATCCCGCCGAGCAGCTGCCGGCGGATCTGCGGATCGTCGATCTCCGCCGCGAGCTGCGCGGGCGTGATGTCCTCGAGCGCGTCGATGTCGAATTGCACCGGCGGCTCGACGGCGCCGCCGAGGATGTCGCGCGCGGCCTCGAGCTGCGCGCGCTCGCTGTCGGCGAGCGGCCCGTCGACGCGTGCGATCGTCGCCAGCGCGCGGGCGCCCGCGCGCAGCTGATGGGGTGTTGGGAGCTGAAACTTCATGGGTCCTCGCGCGGTGGGGGGATGTGCGCGGGCATCTTAGCAGCCCGCGGTCGCGCGCCTGGCGGTCGCCGCAGCGGTAGACTCGGCGGCGATGAGCCAACGCATGGATGGTCGCGGCGCGTCGCGGCGGGCTCGCGGGCGCGGGGCCGCGCGCGCGGTCGCGGTCGCGGTCACGCTCGCGGCGTTGAGCTCGAATTGCGTGCGCTCGAGCGCGGCCCCGGGATCCTCGGGCGAGCAGGAGTCCTCGCCGCCCGCGGCTTCGAAGGAGACGCCCGCCGAGGAGCTCGAGGACGAGCCCGCGCCAGCGGCGGCGGTCGAGATCGGCGGCGCTCGCTTCACCGTGATCTACGACGGCCGCGCGCCCGTGCCCGAGGCCTCGATCGAGGACTGGATCCGGCGCTCGGCGACGCTGATCGCCGAGTACTATAGCGGCGACTTCCCGGTGCCCGACCTCGAGATCACGATCACGCCGAGCCGGCGCTCGGGCGTGGGCTTCGGGCAGCACTGGGACGGCAAGTGGCTGCGCATCACCGTGGGCGAGGGCACGACGCCGCAGGACTTCGAACGCGACTGGGTGATGGTGCACGAGATGCTGCACGCCTGCTTCCCCGATCTCGAGCGGAGGCACCGGTGGATGCAGGAGGGGCTCTCGACCTACCTCGAGCCGATCGCGCGCGCGCGCGGCGGGAACGTCAGCGACGCGTGGGTGTGGAGCAAGTGGGTCCGGATGATGCACAACGGGCGACCGGGCTTCGGCGATCGCGGGCTCGACCGCACGCACACGTGGGGGCGCGTCTACTGGGGCGGCGCGCTGTTCTGGCTCATGGTCGACCTCGAGATCCGGCAGCAGTCGAAGGGCGCCGCCGGCCTCGAGCACGCGCTGCGGGGGATCGTCGCGGCGGGCGGCAACGGGCGCGTGACCTGGTCGACGGACAAGGTCATCGAGCTCGGCGACGCCGCGACCAAGACGACCGCGCTGCGCGACGTCTACACGCGCATGGCCGACGCGCCCGGCGACGTCGAGCTCGACGCGCTCTGGGCTCGGCTCGGCGTGCTGCCGCAGGAGGACGGGACGGTCGAATTCAACGACGACGCGCCGCTGGCCGCGGTGCGCCAGGCGATGACGCGGGCGCCCGACGCGGGCGCGTGACGAGCTCGTCCGCCAGCGTGTACGCTGCGCCGGTATGACCGAGGGCGACGAGCAGAGCGCCGACGCGCGCCGGATGATGCACGAGCAGAACCGCCGCTCGTGGAACGCGGTGACGCCCGCGCACAACAGCCACAAGCGCGACCAGGCGGCGTTCCTGCGCGACGGCGGCTCGACGCTGTTCCCCGAGGAGCTCGAGCTGCTCGGCGAGCTCCGCGGGCGCCGGCTGGTGCACCTGCAGTGCAACTGCGGGCAGGACACGGTGAGCCTCGCGCTGCGCGGCGCGGACGTCACGGGCGTCGACATCTCCGACCGCGCGATCGAGTTCGCGCGCGCGCTCGCGGACGAGGTCGGCGCGCCGGCGAGCTTCGTGCGCAGCGACCTGTTCGACTGGTTCGACGCGGTGGAGCGCGGCGAGGCCCGAGGCGGCTTCGAGCTCGCGTTCGCCAGCTACGGGAGCGTCGGCTGGCTCGCCGACCTCGGCCGCTGGGCCCGCGGGGTCGCGCGCGCGCTGGCGCCGGGCGGACGGCTCACGCTGCTCGAGTTTCACCCGCTCGTCTGGAGCCTCGGCCCCGGCGGCGCGCTCACGGGGGATCCTTACTTCATCGAGGCGCCGCTGCGCGAGGCGGGCGGCGTCAACGACTACGTGCGCGAGGCGCTGGCGCCCTCGGGCTTCTTGGCCGGAGACGCGGGCTTCGAGAACCCGGAGCCGGCGTTCTCGTTCCAGTGGACGGTCGCCGACATCGTCCAGGCGCTGCTCGACGCCGGCCTGCGGCTCGAGCGGCTGCGCGAGTACCCCTACGCCAACGGCTGCGTGCTGTTCGAGGGCATGCGCGCGCTGCCGGGCCGTCGCTACGCCATGCCCGAAGGGACACCCGCGCTGCCGCTGATGCTCGGGCTGGTCGCGCGCCGCGAGGGGAGCTAGCGGCCCGGCATGCGCGAGATCATCGCCATGCTCCGCGCCTACGCGCGCGCGGAGCTCGACGCCTGGAGCTACGGGCTCACCGGCGCGCTGCTGCTGGTCGCGCTCGTGATCAACTACTCGCTCGACTTCGAGACGACCTACATCTCGACGCGCTTCCTCGAGCCGATCCAGATCGTCTACTACGCGCTGTACTACGCGGTGCCCTTCGTCGCGGCGATCGTGATCGTCGCGCGCGCGCGCGGCCGCGGCGAGGCGCTGCGCGACCCGGGGCTCTGGCTCGCGACCCTGGTCACGCTGGTGGGCTACGGCGTGTACCGCAACTTCCACTACTACGGCCCGTGGATCCAGGAGGCGCTCGCGCCCGAGATCCAGCGCTACGTGTTCATCTGCGCCGCGAACCTGCTGCGCGCCGCGCTGGGCTTCGCGCTCGTGCTGGGCTTCTGGCTCGCGGTCGATCGCCGGCTCGACGGGCGCGCGGCGCAGCCGCTCTACGGGCTGAGCCTGCGCTCGATTGCGCTGCGGCCCTACCTGCTGATGCTGGCGATCATCAGCCCGCTGATCGCGTGGGCCTCGTTTCAGCCCGCGTTCCTGGCCGTGTACCCCCGCTACACGCCCGGGCCCGAGCTGGCCTACTGGGGTCTCGAGCCGTGGGTCGGCTACGCCATCTTCGAGCTGTGCTACGGGACAGACTTCGTCTTCACCGAGCTGTTCTTCCGCGGCCTGCTCGTCCTCGGCTTCGCGCGCTGGCTGGGTCCCGGGGCGGTGCTGCCGATGGTCGCGTTCTACGCGTTCGTGCACTTCGAGAAGCCGCTGGGCGAGGCGCTCGGCTCGATCTTCGGCGGCTGGGTGCTGGGCGTGATCGCCTACCGCACCCGCAGCATCGCAGGCGGCGTCGTGATCCACCTGGGCGTCGCGTACCTCATGGAGCTGGCGGCGATCCTGCAACGCACGCTCGGCGCGGTCGCGCCCTGAGGCGGCGCCGCGGTCACGCGCGCCCTCAGCCGTGAGCGCGCGCCCGTCGAGGCGCGCGCCAGATCACCGCGTCGACGAGGTAGTGGTGGAAGTTCACGCTGAGGTGGACCACGAGCAGCACCGGGAGCGCCGCCCAGGTGACGAGCGCGATCGCCTGCCCGAGCGCGAGGTAGAACGCGGTCGAGAGGCCCACGCAGACCAGCGCGTAGCGCAGCGCGTGCTCTGGTTGGCAGAGGCGCGCGAGGAAGCGCTGCGGCGGCTCGGCGCCGGCGAAGCGCCGCGCGTTGCTGGCCCAGACGAACAGCAGGTACTGCGCGTTGTGCCAGATGTTAATGAAGAGCCAGCCCTGCGTGATGTCGTCGAACACGCGGTAGCTGATCACCGTGATCAGCACGTGCGAGGCGATGAAGAGCGATCCGGGGCCGCGCCGCCGGGGCGCGCGCGCGTGCTGGAGCGCCCACGCGACGAGGGCCAGGGCCGCGAGCGCGCCGGCGAGCTGCACCGCGATCGCGGGCACCGGCGGGCACCACAGCGGCGCGCCGTAGAACTGGCCTGGGTCTTGGTGGGCGCGTCGCAGCACGCCCCACAGCGGGAACGCGTAGACCACGAGCTCGCCGAGGCGGTCGCGCCCCGGCGCGCCGCTGCGGCGGTGATACGCGCGCGCGATCCCGTAGCTCTGGCGGGTGTAGTGCCACGACTGCCAGAAGAAGTAGAGGCTGCTCAGCGCCATCACGCCGCCGACCCCCGCGACCGTCGCGGTGCCGAGCAGGACCAGCGGCGGCAGCGCGAACAGGAGGAACCAGCGCCGGCGCACGTCCTCGCGCGTGAACGCGATGCGCGTGAAGGTCGACGCGACGTGGGGGTAGGCGAGCAGCCAGAGGTCGACCAGCAGCACCGAGAGGAACAGCTCCGGGCTCGCGCACGCGAGCCCGCCCATGACCAGCGCGAGCGCGAGGACCCCGACGATCAGCGCGAGGTCGAAGCTCGGCCCGCGCAGCCAGGCCGGCGGCGCGCCGCCCAGGGTCGCTGCGCTGACGGGGGGCATCACGGGCGAGGCTGAGAGTACCCGACCGCGCGACTAGGTGGGCGGCGGCGGCATCGGGGCCTTCGACTCGTCGGGCGTCTCCTCCGGGACCGCGTCCTCTGGGCTGGCGTCGTCGGGCTTGGCGTCGTCGGGCTTGGCGTCGTCGGGCTTGGCGTCGTCGGGCTTGGCGTCGTCGGGCTTGGCCTCCTCCTTTGGCTTGTCGCTCTCGCTCGGCGCCTTGGCCTCGGGCGTGCCGGCGCAGCCGGGGAGCGCGAGCGCTGCCCCGAGGAACAGCGTGGCGACCGTCGCGGCGAGCCGCCGAGTCGTGGCGCGCTCACGGAGCGCGGGCGCGGGGCGATCAACCTTGATGTGCATCGTCGTCAGGGTACCACCCGCGCCGCCCGAGCGGCGCGAGCGGGCGGCGCGGCCCGTCGGCCCGCGGCCGCTCGAGACATGTCCTGAGAGACGAGTTACGGAGGCGCCGGCGCGGCGGGCGGCTCGACGCGCGCGCGCTCGATCGGGCGCAGCGCGTGGCGCTGACGCAGCGCGCTGATCCACGCGCGCGCGCGGCTCGAGAGCGCGCCGTCGTCGCCCACGGGCTCACGCAGCACCAGCCGACCGAGGATGTCCCCGGGCCGCGCCTGGTCGCCGGGCGTGATGGTTCGGTACCACTTCGCGGCGCCGGGGAAGCGACGCAGGTCGGCCTCGAGCCCGGCGACCCGCGCGAGCGAGCCCGGGCCGAGCGTCAGCACGCCGCTGTCGGGCGCGTCGTGAACCCGGACCGCGGTCGCGCCCGTGTGCTCGAGGATCAGCAGCGTCCACCGCTCGAGCCGCGCCGGGTCGCCGGCGTCGCGGTTGAAGGCCTCGAGATCGACGCCCAGCTCGCCGCGCGCCCGGTCGAACTCGAGCAGGTGCAGGTGCAGCAGGCTCACGCCGTCGGTCGCGGTCGACGCGAGGTTGCTGAGCAGCGTCGCGCCGCTGATGCGCGGGTTGATCTCGCCGAGGTAGACCGCGTCGGTCGAGCGCTCGACGAGCCAGTCGACCTCGAAGTAGCCGCGGTAGCCGCGGGTCGCGAGCGCCTCGCCGACCCGGCGGGTGCCGCTCCTCACCTCGTCCTGCGCGGCGCGTGGGAGCACGTCCGGCCCGACCGCGTTGCCGCACCAGCCGCCGCGAAACGGCGTGAGCTCTGGGACGCCGGTCAGGTCGAGCATCGCCGGGCCGACCGCGACGCCGTCGCGCGTGACGCAGCCCTCGACGGCGACGCTGCGGCAGTCGAGCCTCCGCATGACTCGAACGCCAGGCTCCGCCGCGATCGCGGCCGCGTGGCGCTCGTAGTCGCGGGCGCTCGCGATGAACCACGTCGTCTGTCCCGAGTGACCGAAGGGCGCCTGCACGACGAGCTCGGCGCCGAGGCCCGCGTCGGCCGCGAGCGCGCGCAGCCGCGCGTAGCTCGTCACGCGCGCGAGCACGCCGGGGGCGCAGCGGAGCCCGACCGCGTCGGCGATCCGGAGGGCCTCGCGCTTGTCGTCGAGCGCGCGCCGGAGCGCGGCGCTCGGGAACGCGAGCTCTACGCCGAGCTCGGCGCACGCCGCCTCGGTGCGCTCGTCGAAGAACAGGAACAGCGCGCGCCCGGGGCCGGCCGCTCGCACCGCGCGCGCGCCCTCGGGGTGGCCGAGCAGGTAGTTGACGACCTCGAGGCTGTTCGCAAAGCGCGTCCGCTCGACGACCCCGCGCGGCACGGTGACGCGCGCGCACGCGCCGTCCGTGGGGTCGGTGTGGCTGAGGTAGCGCAGGCCCGGGATGGCGCGCTCGAGCCCGGTGATGTGCACGAAGCTCTCGGCCGTGAACCAGCACGGCCTGTGGTCGCGCGCGAAGTACTGGAGCACGGCCGCGCGGTCCGGCGCCGGCGACGAGCCGCGCGAGGTCTCGAGTGATCCGCTCATGGCGTCATCTCCTCCAGCGCGCCCGCGGCGACGCGCGTGAAGTCGCGCGGCCACGCGTCGCTGAGCTCGGGGTTGGCGAACACGAAGCGCAGCGCGGCGACCTCCCGCGAGGAGCTGCTCACGCGCACGCCGAGCGCCGGCAGCAGCGCGTCGAACAGCGGCGGCGCCTCCTCGCGGCGAAACACGGTCAACGAGCACATCGGCGCGCCGACGGCCCGCAGCGCGTCGACAAAGGCGGCGGCGCAGCGGCTGCAGTCCTCCACGCGCTGACCGTCGCGGGTCACGACCGCGCAGACGATGTTGGTGTCGGGCTCGTGCAGCGGGCGGACGCGCCAGCCGTTGACCGTGAGCGCCTGCATCGCGCGACAGGCTCGCTGCGCGAGCTCGACCCCGCGCTCGAGCAGCGCGCCCAGCCCCCCCTGGTGCAGCGGCAGCGCGCGGTGGGTGACGTAGCAGCTGATCGGCGCGCGGCCGGAGCGGCTGCCCTCGAGACCCGAGGCGACGCTGTGCTGCCGCCCGAGCGGGAGCACGCCGGGCACCTCATCGCGGAAGTAGCCCGCCTCTTCACCCAACAACGACATCCACGCCGGGTCCGCGAGCAGCAGCGCCCCGCAGCCCTTGGCGACGAAGCCGAGCTTGTGCGGGTCGATCGAGATCGAGGTGGCGCGGCGCGCCGCTCGGAGCGCGCGCAGGCTGTGTGCGGGCAGCGAGGAGTCGGGCGCGGGGTCTCGCGAGGGCCGCGCGCGCGGGAACCCGAGGAGGTCGCGCTCGTCCGCGCTCGAGGTGTCGGCGCGGAACAGCGACGCGCAGAAGTGGCCGCCGTAGGCGGCGTCGACGTGCCACCAGAACCCGCGCTCGCGCTGCAGCGCGGCGACCTCCGCCATGGGGTCCACGCTGCCCGTCGCGGTGGTGCCCGCCGTCGTCACGACCGCGAGCACCTCGACGCCCTCGCGCGCGAGGCTCTCGAGCCGCGACGCGAGCGCGCGGGCGTCGACGCGGAAGCGCTCGTCGATCGGGACGCGCTCGACTCGCAGGGCGCCGCCGCCGATCAGCCGCGCGGCCTTGCGGATCGAGTAGTGCGCGTTGTGGCCGGCGAGCACGGCCATGGGCGGCGCGTCCCGCCAGGGCGCGTCCCAGCACGCCTCGAGCTGGGCGAGGCCGGCCTCGCCCCAGCGCGCGAGCGCGCGGTGGCGTCCGCGGAGGGGTCGCGGCCGGGTCGCGCGAGGTCGCCGAGCAGCGCTCGATGGACCCGGTCCGGGCGCTGGCGGAGCAGGCGCGGCAATGCGTCGAGCTGCTGCTGCGTGGCCGCGCCGTCGCGCTCGAGCTCGACGCCGACGAGCAGGCGACCGCCGATCTCTACACGGCCGCGTGCCGCGTCATCATGCGCATGGTCGTCACGCGGCTCGCCGAGGCGCGCGGGCTGCTGTCGGCCACGCGACCCGACCCCGGCGGCCTCGACGGCTTGCTCGAGGAGCTCGAGCGGTCCTCGCCCGAGGCCCGCGCGCGCCTCCACGACGCCTGGCCGCGTGTGCTCGAGTGGTCCCGCGCGCCCCGAGCGTGCGCGCGCGCGCTCGCGCAACCGCCCGACGACGGCGACTTGTTCTGCCGCGGTGACGCCCGCGGCGACGTCCGCGGCGATGGAGCGCAGCGGGCGCTCGCGCGGCTCGAGTCGCCGATCGCGGCGCCGGACGACGAGCTCGTCTACCGCATGCTGACGCTGCTGTTCCGCGTCGCGCGGCGCGTCCGGGAGGGCGCGGGCTGGCGCACGATCACCGCGCCCGTCGACCTCCGCGCGTGGCCCAGCGAGGCCGTCGGCGTCGTCTACGAGCACCTGCTCGACTACGCGGCGCGCCGCGCCGGCGAGCACCCCGACGTGATCCTCAACCTCGACGGTCGGCCCGCGCTGCCGCTCGACCGCCTGGAGGCGATGGACGACGCTTCGCTCGCGGCGCTCGCGTCGCGGGCTCGACCGGCGCGCGCGCGCGCGGACGAAGGAGACACGTCAGATGAGCTCGACGCGTTCTCCTCCCGCCCGCCTGAGGAGCGGCGCGCGGCGGCCCGCGCCCGCGCGCTCGCCTGGGCGCGGCGGGCTGCGGCGGCGCGCGCCGGTACCCCCACGGATAACCTGCCTGAAGAGAAAGGCGTGGGTGCTGAGCGCCACGACGTCACGGCGGCGCGGCTGATCGCCGACGTCAAGCTCCCGGGCGAGCTCTACCTCGTGCGCAGCGCGGGCGCGCGCAAGGGCGCGGGCAGCTTCTACTCGCCGCCCGCGCTGACGCGGCCCACGGTGCGCCGGACGCTGGCGCCGCTGCTCTACGCGGCGGGTGGCGAGCTCGAGAATGACATCGAAGAAGACATCGAAGAAGACGTCGGAGAAGACGTCGGAGAAGACGTCGGAGAAGACGTCGGAGACGACGTCGCGGAAGAGCCTGGAGGACGGGGTCGCGCGCTGCGTCCCCCCGAGGAGCTGCTCGCGCTCAAGATCTGCGACCCGGCGATGGGGTCCGGGAGCTTCTTGCTCGCCGCGCTGCGCGTGCTCGCGGCCGCGGTGCTCGAGTCCCTGGGGCAGCACGGACGACTCGAGCGCGCGGGGGGCCGCGTCGTGGCGCGCAGCGTCGCGCTGCCGGAGCTCGCGCAGGGCGTGGCGCCGTCGCGCCTCGAGATCGCGGTCCGGCGCGCGGTGGCCGAGCGCTGCCTCTACGGCGTGGACCTCGATCCGCTCGCCGTCGCGCTCGCGCGCGCGAGCCTGTGGCTCGAGCTCGGCGATCCGGGGGCGCCGCGGTCCCTCCTCGACCGTCGGCTTCGCTGCGGCGACGCGCTGATCGGCGCCTGGCGTGAGCGCGTCGATCACTTCCCGCTGCTGTGCTTCGAACGCCCGCGCGCGGCCGACCGAGGTCAGGGCGCGCGGCGCCGTGGCGAGCCGCCGCGCGCGACGCTGCGGCGGCTCCGCGCCGCCGCGATCGCGGAGCAGCGCGCCCGGATCCTCGATCACCCAAAAGACAGGTCTTTCGGGTCAGGATTTGCGCGCGGGCGCGAGGCCTTCGACACGTGGTGCGCGCTGTGGTTCTGGCCGCTGCGCGAGCTTGATCAAATGCCGACGCCCCGCGATCTAGGCGCGCCGGGCCCGGCCGCCCGCGCGATCGTCCAGCGGCTGCGCGGCGCGCTGCGCTTCTTTCACTGGGAGATCGAGTTCCCCGAGGTGTTCAAGAAGGGGGAGCGCGCGGGCTTCGACGCGATCATCGGCAACCCGCCGTGGGAGATCCACAAGCCCAGCAGCAAGGAGTTCTTCGGCGCCCGCGATCCGCTGTACCCGACCTACAGCAAGCAGGAGGCGCTGCGCGTGCAGGCGCGCCTGTTCGCGGCGCGCCCGGAGCTCGCGCGCGCGTGGCAGGACTACAACGGCGCGTTCAAGGACCGCGGCGCGTTCCTCAAGCACGCCGCGGAGCCCTTCGGCGACGGCGCGATCGCGGGGCACGGTGGCGGCGACATTACGCTCGCGCGGGGCGAGCGTGGCGCGGCGCTGCACAGGGCGTGGCGCGCCCAGCGGGAGGCGGAGCATCCCGCGCCCGCGCGCCCATTCCGGCGCCAGGGCGCGTCCGACCTCAACAGCTACAAGCTGTTCGTGGAGCTCGCCTACGCGCTGCTGCGGACCGGCGGTCAGCTCGGGCTGATCGTGCCCAGCGGGCTCTACGCTGACAAAGGGACGCGCGCGCTGCGTCGGCTGCTGCTCGAGCGCTGCGCGTGGCGCTGGCTGTACGGCTTCGAGAACCGCGACGGGCTGTTCGAGATCCACCGGAGCTTCAAGTTCTGCGTCGTCGTCGCCGAGAAGGGCGGCGTCACCGAGTCCGTCAAGACCGCGTTCATGCGTCACGCGCTCGACGACTGGGCGCGCGCGCGTGGGGTGATCGAGTACCGGGCGCGGGACCTCGTCGCGCTGAGCCCGAACGTCTCGGCCTTCGTCGAGGTCTCGAGCGCCGCGCACCTGTCGGCGCTGCGGCGGACCTACGCCGGCGCCGTGTACCTCGGGGACCGCGACAGCCCGTGGGCGCTGACGATCACGCGCGAGTTCCACATGACCGACGACTCGCGCCGCTTCCTCCCGCGCCGTCAGGCGGCGGCCCGCGACCTCCGTCGCGACGCCGAGGGTCGCTGGCGCGGCCCCGACGGCGCGCGCTACCTCCCGCTCTACCAGGGCGCGATGATCCATCAGTTTCACCCGGCGTACCGCGGCTGGCGTGAGGAGCGCGGCGCCGCGCGCTGGCGGGAGACCGACGCGCTGGAGCCGGAGGTGGGGCCGAAGTACCTGCTCTCGCTCGCCGACTACCGCGCCTCCGACAAGCCGGTGCGCGCGCTCAAGGCCGGCTTTCGCGACATCGCGCGCGCGACCGACGAGCGCACGGCGATCGCCGCGGTGCTGCCCGACTTCCCCTGCGGGAACAAGGTGCCCGTGCTCGTGTGCGAGGACGAGACGCGCCTGCTGTGCCTCGTCGCGATCATCAACTCCTTCGTGTTCGACTGGATCCAGCGCAGCCGCCAGAACTCGGCGAGCCTCAACTACTTCATCCTCGAGGAGAACTGCCTGCCGGCGCCGGCGGGCTGCGAGGCGCTGCGGCGCGGCGCGCTGCGCCTGAGCCTGCTCGGCCCGGCGATGCGGGAGCTCGCCCGCCGGCACGGGACCCCGCGGGATGTCCGTCGCCGCGCGGTGACGGTCCACGAGCGGCTGCGCCTGCGGTGCATGCTCGACGCCGTGGTCGCGGTCCTCTACGGGCTCGATCGCGCGACGCTCGCGTGGATCCTGCGCGACTGCGATCACGACGCGGCGCGGCTGGCCGATCACGCGTTTCGTCGTCAGCTCGACCCGCGCGGCTTCTGGCGCGTGGACCGAGGGCGCGCGCCGGAGCTCCGTCACACGGTGCTCACGCTGGTCGCGTTCGACGAGCTGCGCGCGCGCGTTGACGAAGCCGGCGATCGCGACGCGGGCGTTCGGGCGTTCTGCGAGCAGCACGACGGCGACGGCTGGATGCTCCCCGAGACGGTCTGCCTCGCCGAGCTGGGCCTCGTGCGGAGCGTGCTCGCGGGCGAGCACGACGCGCGGGCGCGGGCGCGGCAGCCGGTCCGCGGCCCGATGGGGCCGCGGTTCCCCGCGGGCGCGCAGGACCGCAGCGTCGCGGAGCGGTCGACCGCGCACGAGCGCCGCGCGGACCCGCGGTAGCGTCCGCGCGCGCGAGGCTCGAGAAGGTCGTTGGGACAGGCCAGAGAGTCAGGCTGGAGAGACAGGTCGACTACCTGGGGCTGTAGCGGATCGGCAGCACGACCGTCGCCTGGCCGCCGCCGCTCGCGAACCTCCACTTCGAGATGATCCTCGCGACGCACTCGCCGACCTCGGGCGCGCCGAGGGTGCTCGCGCGCGGCGCGGCCTCTGCGATCGTGCCGTCGCCGCGGATCGTGAACGCGATCACGAGCTCGCCCCGCACGCGCGCGCGCCTCGTGAGCGCGGCTTCGTAGCAGCGTCGCAGCGAGGGGATGAAGTGACGGGCCACCTTGGCGACGGTCTTGGCGGAGCGCGAGCCGTCCACCTGGATCACGCCCTTGCTCATCACGGAGCGGACGCCGCGCGCGCGCGCGCGGCCGAGGGCGCGGTGCAGCGCGGGATCGTCGAAGTCGGGCAGCGGCGCGCTGCGCCGCCAGTGTGGATCGACGCCCACCACGTCGCGCTGTCCGCCGCGAATCGTCGCCATCAGCGCCCCGTGCTCGACCGGAGCGGGCGGCGCCGCGTCTTGCACCTCACGCCAGCGCGCCGCGTCCTCGGGCGGCCTCGAGGCGCGCGCGAGGGCCTCCACCGAGGGCCCCGACGCGAGCAGCTCGGCGATGGTGTCGCGCGCCGGCGGCGGCGTCGCGCCGCGGCGCAGCTGCGGGATCGCGCGCTCCAGCTCGACGGCGTGCAGACCCGTGGACGTCGTCAGCGGGGGCCGCGGCGCGGCGCGACGCGACGACCGCTCGCGCGCCCGCGGCCGACGCTCGCGCGTCTCGCCGCGCGCGTCTCGCTGTTTTGTTGATGTCTCTACAGACAGCGCTTTGTTCGTCGCGACCGGCGGCGCGACGCGGGGCGCGGTGATCGGCCGCGGCGGCGCGGTCGCGCGAGCTGGCGCCGTGCGCTCCCTGAGCGCGGGGTGGCTCGGCGCGCGCGCGTGGTCGCCGAGCGGTCGCGTCGACGTCATCATCGACGCCTCGAGCTGGACGATCCGCAGGCGCCCCGCGTCCTCGTCGAGCGTCGCGGTCGACCGGGCCGGGCCCGCGCGGGTGGCCGCGACGAGCAGCAAGAGCGTCGCGAGCCCGCTCAACCACGACGCGGCCTCGGGCCGCCAGCGCGCCCGCGGCAGCGCCACGCGCCGGGCGGGCTCGAGCCGAAACGTCACGTCGCCCAGCCGCAGCGTGCAGCTCTCGCCCGCCGCGAGCGTCAGCGACTCCTGTCGGCGAGCGAGCGCGGCGAGGTCGACGCGGCGCTCGCCCCGGCGCAGCACGCCGCGCGCCGAGGGCCACAGGCTGACGGTGACGCCTCGCCGGTCCACGCGCGCGAGCGTGAAGCGTCCGCGCGCGTCGATCGGCGCGCCCGCGATCACGTCGCGCGTGATCGGGAACGAGACCGCGTGCCCCTCACCGACGGTGTATCGCGCGATCGCGCCGCGGCGACACTCGAGCCGCCGCGTGTCGAGGGTCACGTCGCGATAGCGCGCGGTGATCTCGAGGCCGAGGGCGGCGAAGGCGGGGGTCGGTCGCGGTGTTGTTGGGGGAGTTGTTGGGGGCGTTGTTGGGGGCGTTGTTGGGGGCGTTGTTGGAGGCGTTGTTGGGAGAGTTGTTGGGAGAATTGTTGGGAGAGTTGTTGGGAGGTCGGGGAGCGAGCGCGCGTCGGGCATGGTGTGGTCGAGCCGGGCGAGGGGCGAGCGGCGCGCACGAGCTCCGCTCGTGGAGCTCGGCGCGCGTTGGAGAGCGCAGTGCTTCTCAACGACGCAGTGCCGCGGCGGCGCTGATGGGATTAACCGCCGTCGTGAGCTCGTCGCCGCGGTCGTCCGCGGCTGGGCGCGACTTCGCGCCGCGGGCTCCGGCTCGCGAGCGTCCGTTCGCGCCGACTGTGCGAGACTGAACGAGGCCGAGAATGGACGCGGGGGCAACAACGCTAGACGCCGCGCGCTCGGGCGCGCCCGCGCGCCCGGGCGTCGCGGGCGTGTTCACGCCGACGCCCACCCACTTCGGCCGATACGTGCTGCTCGAGCGCCTCGGCCAGGGCGGCATGGGCACGGTGCACGCCGCCTACGATCGTCAGCTCGACCGCAAGGTCGCGATCAAGCTCGTGCGCCCGGAGCGGGCCGACGAGCCGCGGCTGCGCGGCCGGATGCTTCGTGAGGCGCAGGCGATGGCGAGGCTCTCGCACCCGAACGTCGCGCAGGTGTACGAGGTCGGCGCGGTCGAGGATCAGATCTACATCGCCATGGAGTTCATCGCCGGTGAGACGCTCGACGCGTGGTTGGCCGGCGAGGCCCGGGACTGGCGGGAGGTGCTCGCGGTCTTCGTGCTCGTCGGTCGGGGGCTCGCGGCCGCGCACGACGTCGGCATCGTGCACCGCGACTTCAAGCCGGAGTCGCGGCCGCCCTCTCCAGAACACCCACAACCCGCCGGCTGGTCGCTATCCCACGGATTCGGGTGTTCTGGAGGGGGAGGACTTCCCGTCGGGGTCCCGTGACGGCCCGAAGGGCCCCCGAACTTGGCAGAGTTCGGGCAAAATCGGCCTACTGGCACCGGGTTGGGCGTCGCCTGATGCCAACTCACCTACGCGTCAACTAGCGTCGACGGACGACCCGAGTCTCGGAAGAATTGGTCTTTTCGTCAACTCCGATGCCCCGGGCTTGCGAAGGCGTCGAGGTCACCGGGCGCGCAGTGAGCGGATACGATGCGCACACCCGAAAGCCGATCTGCGGATCTCGATAGTCACCAGTGACTACGCCGCGGTTCGGCGCCACCCCGTTGATCTGGTCGAAGAAGAACCCTCCGCCGCGGATCATGACCTCCCCGTCGTTCAGAGAGGAGGAGACCCACTCGGCGGCGTTGCCCAGCATGTCATCTTGCCCAAACGAGCTACTCGACGCGAGCCGAGAACCCCCCTCCTCCGCACCGATATTCAACTGGTTGCGCTCGAAGGTCTCCGCCAGGTTCGCGTCCTCCGTTCGTCCAACCACGTACTCCATCACCACCCAGACCTGGCCCTAATACGTGCCAACGAGCCACTCGAGCGTTCGCTTGGGCAGTCGACGGATCAGGGGCAGCGCCGTGGCGGCCTCCAGCGCATCTGGAGCGGCGCGCGTGGATGGAGCAAGAGGCGCAGACGATGGCCTACCTCGTGCTTGATCCCTTCGTGCAGATCCTCGTCCGCTCCGAAGCCGACGATCGTGATCAGGGCACCCGGGGGTCTCGTCGCGCCACTCGAGCGTAGCGATCAAACCGTCGTCGACGCGGGAGACCGCGGCCTCCGGCGCGTCTCGAAACTCCTGCGCGCTCATGTTGGTGAGCCGGCGCACGTCTGTCAGGCGGTTCACGTTGCTGCTCGTCCTCGTCTCCACTCGTCCTTCGCTCAACGGGTGCTCTCGCCACGGATGGCGCACCGCGCGTGTTCCTCGCGCCGGCTGCCTGGTGCCCACGCGGTTGCGACTCGCCAAGGCGGCCGCCTGCGGCCGAGTGGCTGGCGAATGACCTGCACCGCACGATCGACGCTGGTCACTGGAGCCGGCTCGCCGAGGTGTACGAGCAGGCCGGCGCGCACGCCTGGCGGGCGAAGATCGCCGCGCCGCACATGCACGCTGCGTAGGTGTCCGTCCGCAATCCAAGATCGCGCACGGACGAACGAGTCGGTTTGAGCGCCTGAACTCGCTCTCGGAGCGCGAACCTACCACGAGGCCCGCACGCTTGCGGGCCTCGTGTACGTCGTGATGTCGATGGGTCTTCACGGACCCGCGGTGCGCCAGTAGGCGCTCGCCCTCGTCTGGATTCGTGACGCACGTGGGCACCGGGTAGCGACCGTCTCGGGCCCGCGTGTTATACGGATGGCCAAGGCGATGTCAGCCCCTGAGACCCAGGAATCCCAGTATTACGAGCATCCCCCGTTTGCTTCACACAGCCCTTATCGATACCGCGCACTCGCAAGCCAGCGTCTCCGGCTCGTCTACGCGATGATGTTTGTTGTCGGCTGCGCGATGGTGGTGCTGACCCTTGAGCTGTTCGGCTTCAACCCTGGCCCCGCGCGCGACGCCATCTTGATTGATACCGACGGATGCTGGTTGTCGTGGACGCAGTACGAGAGCCGCGGCTACGACATCATCACGGATGCGCTCGCGCTCGGCTTTGTTGTGACGGCCGTGATGTTCCTGAAATTCGTCAGCGACGTGGCGGAGAACGTGCGTGCGCTCGGCGCTCGGGATCTTCGTTTCTCCGTGATCGAGAGCTGGGCGTGGTTTTTTGTTCCCATCGGCCGACACTGGCGTCCGCTTCAGGTTGTCCGCGAGCTATGGCGCGCCGGCACACCAGGCGATGAGCCGTTCTCAGGATCGTACCCGAGCGCCGTCGTCGCGTGGTGGGCGTCTTGGTGCACGATGTGGGTGGCGGTGATCGTCGACGACTATGTGAATCTGACATTCGGGGCGGTAGATGTGCTCTTCGCCCTCGCCCTCGCGGCTCTCGTCGTCTCCGGGCTGGCCGCCGTTCGGGTCGTAACCATGCTCGACGATCGCCTCCGATCCGCTCACCAAGCGGGGCGACCTTCTCGAGTCGATGGCGGATAGACCGACGTTTTCATGGAGCAGTGGGACGCCGCGCTCGCGGAGGGTGTAGGTAGGCGCTCGCTATGTGGGAGCAGCTCGCGCCCGACAGCCCGGCTCGTGGGCTCCGCAGCGACATCGCGGCGTGTCTGCGGGCGGTGCGCCGACGATCAGCGACAACCCGGCGTGCCTCGAGAGCCAGGCGCGCGCCTGAGCCACCCGGCGACGCCACGGATGTCCTACGCGCGCGAACCCGAGGCGACGCGCTCGAGCGACGAGGCCGTGTAGGACAGCGTCCCACGCTCGAAAAAGCGCCCCCGCTCGCTCGGCAGCTCGGGCACGTCGGCGATGAGCACGACGGGCTCATCGCTCGAATCGCTATCGGCTCTAGGCGACGGCCTCGATCGCGCCACCCGCTCGCCGTCTCCGATGGCGCGAGCTCGCTACGCCGAGCGTCGCGTCCGAGGACGGCTCAGGAATTGATGCTCGCGGTGATCCGCGACGGCAGTAGGTAGGGATAGGGCAACGGCCGCGGCCCGCCCTCTCCGCGCGGGTCACCGGTGTTGCGGGCGACGATAGTGCGCTCGATCGCCTCGAGCCGCGCCTGGAAGCTCTGCACGTGCTCGAGCACCTGCGGATCGGTGAAGTGCCCCGGCGGGTAGCGCCCGAGTCGATTGAAGCGCAGCGCCGCGACCGTGTAGACGGTGTCGAGCGCCTCGTAGCCGATGTCGACCGGCGGCAGCCGGCGCGAGCAGACGATCCTGCGAGCCGCCGGGGCCGCGAGCTCGCGGACCCAGGTCTGGACCTCCGCGTCGCCGCGCACGTCGACGTCCTCGCGATAAAACACGCGCAGGTAGCCGTCGACCCAGTCGTGGATCGCCTCCCAGAGCGGGAGGATGTCGTCGCGGTAGGGGCACTCGGGGAGCACCTCGCGGTCGTCGAGTCCGCGCGCGCGCAGGTCCCCCGCCGGCAGGCGACGCGCGAGATCAAAGCCGCGAAGGGGTTGCTTGACCTTCTTGAAGGTCAGCGAGTAGTCTCGCGGATCAGCCCCACCGCTCCGCCGCGTGCACGATCGCCGCGAGCTGCGCGCCCGCAGGCGTCGGTGAGCCCGCGTCGCGCGACCAGGTGTGCACGCCCGTCCTCGGAAGGTCGGGATCAAACGCGAGCGTCCGTCCTCCTTCGTCGGGTGGTCGACGTTCGGTCTACGGCTTTGGGGATCGAATCAAGCGGACTCCGGGCCCCTGCCCGTTATCGAGAAACTGGACTCCGGCGACCTCGAAGGCTGCACGGAGCGCCTTGATCGTGCTGCGTCGAGGAGTGCTCCGTCCGTTCTCGAATTTGACGATCGAGTCACGTGCGACCTCGGCCTGATGGGCGAGCTCGGTCGTGGTCCAGCCGACGAGACCTCGCGCTGCTCGGCACTGCTCCTTCGTCACAGGGTAGAGGACGATAGCAGAGCGAGAACGCGCGCAAACGGAGGCGAAACCGCGCCGCATGCATTCAATTTGACTGTATACGTTCGTTATGAATATCTTCTCACGAAGAGGATCTCGCTCATGCAACCACCGAAGGGCTCCACTCCGAACATCGTCAGCCTCGAGACAGGCTTCTGTGATCCCGCGTTCATGAAGCCGAGCATGATGGCCGTGTTCTGGCAGCGCGATGGAACAAGGATCGATCTCGCGGTGCGGGACGCAGTAGCGGTCCACGCCGGGGACGGTCCCCGGATCGAGTGGCATCAACTAGTCGTCTCCCGCCCTTCAGGGCGAACGCAGGGTCCGGTCACGATCGTTCAACTGCGAGATCTCGAGGAACTCGGCGGTGTCCCTGAAGTGCTCCGAGCTCTGGAGCACTTCGAGGCAGGTCGTCTGAAGGACGCCGCCCGCTACGCGTCCGCGGCGGGTCCGCGATGGCGCAGACTCGTGGACTTCTTCGGGGGGCCTGCGTAGCTCGGCCGAGCCGTCGCGGACACAGGTGCAAAATGAACCAGCCGGCCGCTCGCGCTCGCGCGCCAGCCATCCGCTCGGCACGCCCCCCGGACGCGACGAGTCGCGCCCGCTGTTTGCGCGCCCAGGCTGGCGCGGCGCGCCGCGGAAGAGCGAGGTCCCGATGGGTGTGGGCGTTTCGGCTGCACGCGACGAGCACAGTCGTCGCCGCGCTGCGCGGCGTGTGCACGCGGTCACCGGGCCCCGCGAGCACGCCGCGACTTTCGCCACCGGCCGTGGTGACCGAACCACGTCGTCAATTGGCGCCCTGCAACTTCGTTGCGCTCGAGGATAACTCGCCAACCTCGGTGTTGGCATCCGGCCGGCCGGCTCGTAGCGACGAGCGAATTGCCTGTGACTCGAGACATGTGGTCGCGAATCGAACTCAGCACCACGAGCGCTCGGTGCAGCGCGCGCCTATGTCCTGGTCGCTCGCGCGCGTGGTCATTTCCGCGTAGCCGCGGTATCGCGCGCTTGGACAGCTGACGCGACGCCGGCTCCGCGGCCGGCCGCAGTGACCGCGCGCTATAATGGGCTCGTGTGATAATCGAGTTTCACCCTGTCACTCAGGACATGTATAATCGGAGACGTTAGCTCCTCAATATTCACTCTGACCCAGCGCTATGAGCAGTCCCGCGCGCTCTATCAGACGGTAGCCCACCAATTATTTACGGTGGGTACATCGAAAAGCGCGAAGTGGAGCGTGATCTGGCCAAATACGCACGTCGCCGCGGCGGGGCAATATCGACCGGCCGCGAGCATTCTCGAGCGCGGGCGCGCGCGGGCGCGCGCGGGCGCCCGTGAGGGCCCGCCATGCAGGCGGATTTTCGAGTTTGGCCCTGGTCTTGATCGCGGAGAATCCTGCTTCGACTCGAGAAGAAGGCGAGATTTCATGGGATGGCTTCGTCAATCCTGGCAACGGGCGGGCTGCGGCTCGGCGAACGAGCTCGCGGAGCTGCTCTTGGCGCACGAAGACGTGCCGTCATCGATGTCGATCAAGGCGAGCTCACTCGCCAACAACCTCCGCTCGCTCGACGGCGGGAAGCGGCTCGGGTGGTGGCGACGACATCACCAGCTGATCGAGCCGCTCGCCTCAGTGCTGGAGCGCTCGCCCGAGGAGCTCGATCAGCTGCTCGTTGAGCCTCCAAAGAGCGAGGGCCCGGGTGGGGAGGAGTCGACGCGGATTCCGCTCGCCGCGAACGGCCGGCTGCGATCGCTCGAGCCGAGTGAGCCGCTCCCGCCCGGCTTCCCGGATCTGCTGCAACGCGCCGGACGCTGGCGGCGAACTTGGTGGACGACGCTCGACCGGCGCGCGCGCAGGATCGCGGGCCGGTGGCTCGAGGGGCGGGGGCTCGCGCGCTACGTCATCGCAACATCGTTGGCCGACGCGCTCGCCAAGATGCCGGTGGAGGGGCGGGTGTTCCTCGAGTTGACGACGCGTGTTGGCGCCGACGACTACAGCGCGTTCGCGAACGCGGCCGAGCTCGACTGCATCCAGCTGTGCGTCGCCGCGCCCTTCCACTGGCGATCGAGGTGGGCGCCAGCGCCCGGGGGGCCGTTCATATTCCGTGCGCCAAGTGAATCCGGCCCCTGGGTCGAAGCCGATTCCGCCCCGCTCGCCGAGACGATCGAGCCACTCCTGATCTGGGCCGTGGACAGAATCCCGAACGCGCGTCGTCCCAAGGGGGACGCGCTCGTCGCTGACGTACGCGCCCTCGACCCCATGTACACGTTCACCGGCCCGGGGGACTTGCTCGACTTCGTCGGCCTCTGGACCGCTACACCCGAACGAGATCGCCCAACTGTCGGCGATCGCGACGCGTGGGCCCGGCGTCGCTTGGGGGCGTTCAACAGCCATGAGTCGCCGCAGCCGCGCGTAGAGCTGGATGAGGTTGTCGGCGCGTTGTTGCGCGGAGTGCTCTCAGAAGATCCCGAGGTGTGGCTCTACGGGCAGGAGCGAGTGAAGTGGCGCGACTACTTAAAGAAGGAGCACGTCGCATCTCCGGACGCGCCGACGCTGCGCGAACTCCTCGGGAGCGCCGACGCGGAGCTCGACGCTGACAAAATCGAACTGCTCCGCGAAGCGCTTGCGCCGTCGCCGGACGCGGCTCTGGATCAACTTCGCGGAGCGGGGCTTCTCGTGCTCGTGGGCGAAGGCTGCGAGAGCTTGGATCCGCTCTGGGCTGTCAACCTCCGATACCTCGAGGCGCTCGAGCAGAAACTCGACGGCGAGGCGCGCGAGCTCGGGTCGCTCGCGTTGCACGAGAGCCTGGTCGATCCGATCGTCGAGCGGCTGCTCGCCGGCTTCGCGAACGGAGACTTTCGCCGCGCTCGGCGTGTCCTCGGCGACGCGAAACGGATGACTACAGACGGTCGGGTGCTCGCGGCCTACGAGGTTTGTACCTGCGCGCTGGGTCTCGCCGGCCTCGTCCTCCCTGAGCTTCCTCCCGATCTTGTTGGGCTCGGCCTCGCGGCGCTGCGTCAAACGCTGATCGCCATCGACGGCGAGCCCGCCGGGCTTGTCGTCCCGCTCGCGGATGACTCGCTCTGCTCGCTCCCAGTGTTCGTCCTGGTCGCGCTGACCTTGGAGGTCGCCCTCGGCCCCGAAGTCGAGCGCGAGCACAGCGACGAGCTATCGCGACTCTGCACGCGCGCCAGTGGTGCCATCAGCCGGCTGATTCGCGTGCCCGTTCGTGGTCCGCAGTTGGTTCAAGGCGCGTTCCGGCTCGGCGCGAAGCTGAGTCCACCACTCGGCGAGAAATCCAAGGTTCTGGCGTCGGATGAACTCCGACTCCCGATGCGGCTGTACAACGCGGCGCCAGCGTGGCGTGACGCGAGCAAGTTTGCGCGATTGTTGATAGGGATCGAGCAGCAAGCTCGTTGTTCGACGCTCTCTCTCTCTCCAAGTGCTCTGCTCCTTGGGATCGAAGCTGTCAGCGCCCATGCGGTTGGAACTCCCGGGAGCCTCTTTGAGATCCTCTGGAAACTCTGGGAGTTCACAGGTGACCTGGACGAGACTCCGCCTCTTCGATGGATCGAAGAATCTCCTAGAGCGGCGGAACGTGTCTGGCGCTATGGATCAACGGACCGTCACAGGCCGTTCCTGCTCGCGCTTCTCGAGCGACACGAATTTCCGCTCTGCGTCGCGCGGGCATTCTCGGCCGAAGACTGGCGCATGTGGCTTACCTTGATCCTTGACGAGGAGTCCCCTCGCTTGAGCCCCCAGGCGCCATCCTCATGGGATCTGCTCCCGAGAGCCGTTGCGAGCGACTTCGTGGCCAATGTCCAGATCGACGATTTCTCGAGATCGGAGATCGCCGACGCGATGTGGAAGATCATCCCCGATCTCGTCGTCGCGCAGATCGAGTCTGGGCCGACCACGCTCGCTACCGCGTACGCCCGCCGGGCCCCAGACGCAGCGCTCAAGTCGGTGCTCTCCGCGATCGCGGCGCGTCTCAAAGAAGACGCCATAGACGTGAAGGAGCGTGAGCGAATCGCGTTCTGGCTAGAGAACATCGCGAAAGGACGACGACCGGGCTGGCGCTCCGCCGTGAAGCTGCTTCGCCAACGTCTCACGAATCTGAGAAATCCTCTCGTCTGAGAACGTCAGTTCGCCTGGCGATCAGGGGCGGCCAGCAGCCGCCGCCTCGTGTCTGCAAGAAGGCGCCCGTGCCTTCGCGCGCAAGCGCTATAGTGCGCGTTGACGAAACCGCGTGTTGTTGTTAGACGCCGAGTCGATCGGGGTGTTCTACAATCGTCAGCGTCGTCACTCGACTATCGGCTACGCTACGCCGGTCGAGTTCGAGGACCGTTTCTACGCGGCTCTCCCGCGCGCACAAGTGTCGTAACCAGGCACGGACGCGCAACCGAGTTCGTCCGCGAGCACACTGGGAAAATCGTCGACGAGTACGTGACGCTGTCGGGGTAGCTCAGGCGTGCGCCTGGTCATCCAGGCACGCTGGGTTGTCGCTGATCAGCAGCGGCGCTCGGTCCGCGTGCACCAGGCAGCGCCGCTCGGCGGCCTGGCTCCGGTACCCGCCTAGCTCGAGGACCGCGTCGGGATCGGGCTCATCGATCGCGTGCCCGATGACGGCGACGCGCTCTCCCTCCTCGAGCGCCCCCTCCTCGATCCGCAGCCGGAACCGCGTCGGGTCCAGCCGTCGGTCTCGAAGCGCGGACTCCGAGTACACGCCGCTGTCCTCGATCATCGCTCGCAGCAGCGCCGGCAGTTCGTCCCAGAGGTCCGTGCACTCGGCGTCCGCGAGCGTGGAGATCTTCGCTCCCGTAGGGTTAACGCGCACCCGCCCCGAGTCATCCTCGATGAAGAACGGCTCGCGCTGCCGTAGCGCGCCCACGCGCTCCCACTCGTCCCATCCGTGCCAGCGCCGCTTCGACTCGAACACGTACAGCTCGTAGTAAACGCAGGGGCGTCCGCTGATTGGCGCGAGCACCTCGGCGTCGTCGTGTCGGAGCGCGCCGACGATCTTCCCGGACTCGCTCGACGCATGCGCCGCAACGCTGACGCGCGCCGCCGCCTTCAGGGGATCATCGATCGCCCGCGCGTCCTCGCGTTCTGTGTTCGAGGGCAAGCGCACGAGCGCCTGCCCGTTCGCAGAGCCGAGCAGCTTGAGCAACTCCCCCGCCAGCAGACTCGTGCGGTGCCCGAACACCGCGCCGAAGAAGAAGCCGGCGTACGCGAGCAGGAGCGTCGAGGTCACCAGCGGAGCCGAGAACCACGCCATCGTCACGAGCACGAGCACCGCGAAGGTCCCGTCGTCCTTGAGCTTGATCCCTTTCGGGTACAACACCCTCATGTAGAGGTCACTCGGGCTACGGTGGCGCATCCACGCGGCCGCGAGCGGCCAGCGCAGCGCGGCGCGCTCAATCGTCGTTGCGCCGTCGTCCTCGGTGAGCGTCAGCTCCAACGTGATCCGTTTGTTCCAGAGCGTCAGCAATACGCCCTCATCACGCCGCTCCGACCATACCTCGACCGAGAGCCCGCGCTCGCGCGCCGCCGCGGCGACGAGCTCGGCGTAGCGCTCCGCTGACATGGGGAACGGGCGTTTTCGGTGTACGAGCGCGAGGTTGGGCAATCGGACCTCCTGCACGCGGTGGCCGGAGCCACGGCGCCTCCATGATAGGATGAGCGCCGCGCCTTGATGGCGCACCGAGGGCGCTCGCGCGCGTCGCTCGCCATCGACGCGATGTCACCGGTCGGGAACGTCCGCCGCTCCCCCCTGGCGGGCATCTCGAGTCGGAGGGCGGGCTCGAGGCGCTGTTTGACTATTGTCAGATCCTGGAGTCGGTCATCGTCCCAGCGGGGTACCGGTTCCTGTTCCAGCGCCACGGTCTGGCGCCGAGGGCGAGGAAGGAAACGCCGGGCGGGCGCGACGGACACGGCAAACACGGGCGAGCCGCCGACGCGCGACTTGAGCGACGCGCCTCGGGTGGGCGCGCTCATGAGGTCGGCTTCCGCACCATCTTGAACTCAATGTTCGAACACGCACGGACGGCCACGCCCTCATGCATGATCGCCTGAAAGCGCCAGCGCCGGATCGTTCTGATCATGACCGCGTCAAGATAGTCCTCACCGGACGACCGCTTCAGCTCCACCGCGTCGACCGCTCCGCGCGTGTCGACGCAATACTCCAGGATGATGTGCATCCCGTCGCCGCGCTTGAGCATCGGTGATTGAGCGAGCTCATCGAAGGGCGGGTCGGGCGTGTACAGCTCGAGCTCGCGGTCGTAGGGGAGCATCACGTCCGTCCCGGGGAGGATCCAGAGGCGCTCTTCTTCTTGGAAGGGGGGTCGCGTCTCGCCGCCGCCCTGGGCCCCACAGCCGGCGGTGAGCGCCATGGCGATCGCCAGCACCACGCTAGTGGACGTTCGGTGTCGTCGTTGGTGCGTCACAGTTGGTGAATCCAGTGCATGCCGTGGTATCGATCCTTAGGATAGGCGGAGATCGGCCTCAGCGCTCGCCACCGGTCGTGGCGTCCTCTGCGAAGCCGCCGCTGTCATCACCAGTGTTGGTGAACCCGTTGAACGACGAAGGGACACAGGGGCTTGGTAGAGCTCATGAGGAGGGGTCTGCGCGTCGGATCGCGCGCACGGACTGTCGGGAAAGCCTCCTGCTTGTGGCTACACCCGGAGAACGCGAGTGTGAGGCCAACCGCCCACCGGCTTCCTCGTTGCAGGACGCGTGAAGGTCCACTCTGGCCTCGTTTGCCGCCCAAGCGCGGCGGCGATATCTTGGAGCGCAGGGGCATGCGCGTGTGTCCTCTCAATAATAGTGAAGCGAGACGGGGCGTACTGCGTGATCGATGCGACGGCGGATTGAGCCTGGCGACCCGTCGGATCTTCCCAGACGAGGCTCGCGCCCAGAGGGCGCACGCCGTTGGCGACGCCGGACGCTCCGCGATCGATACCGCGCGCAAGGGACGGAGCCCCTTGGAATAGCGGAGCGCGAGACCGCTCGCGGCCGCCTCTGCTTCACGGTGTGTTGCGCCACTGGCTCGTCGCGCTCGTCTTTAGGATCGAGGAACTCCATGAAACGCTTGTTCTCCCGACGGGCCTCCAACCTGCTCGCCGCTGCCGTATCCGTAGCGGGTCTGACGGCGTGCGCGAGCCTACCCGACCTCCCGCGTCCCTCACGCGAACTCACATTTGACGACTCCGGCCTCCTGATCTCCTACAAGAACGGCCTGCGCCTGTTCCACGTTCAGGACACGAGCACGAACCTCGCGCAGGTCGACGTGCGCTACGACGTCGGCTCGCGTGACGATCCCGAGGGACAGGCCGGCATGGCCCACCTCGTCGAGCACCTGATGTTCGAGGTCACGCCGCCCGCGGCTGAGGGGCAGACCCTGAAGCAGGCTCTCGCAGACGCGAGCCTGTACCACAACGCCTACACCAACTGGGACGAGACGCACTACGTGGCGACCGGTCTAGCGAGCGAGGCCACGCGTATGCTCGAGCTCGAGGCCGCGCGGCTCTCGGCGGTCTGCGACGACCTCTCCGAGGAGACCTTCCTCCGTGAGCGCGAGGTCGTGCGCAACGAGATCCGTCAGCGCATCGGCAGCCGTCGTGACGCGCTGTACCGCCAGCTGCTCGCCGCGATCTACCCGGAGGGGCACGCTTACCGCGAGTACATCGGGGGGGACGATGTCCAGCTCGCCGCGATCTCGCGGGACGACGCGTGTCAGTTCTTCCAGCGCCACTACGTCCCGGCCAACGCGACCGTGGTCGTCACCGGGGACGTCGACGGCGCATCGGTGCGAGCCGTCGCGGACCGCGTCCTGGGTCCGCTAGCAAGGGAGCCGGAGTTGCCGCGTCCCGAGGTCGCGGCGACGACGCTCTCTCGCCGTCGTGTCGAGTTCACGGCTGACGTGGATCGCCCGCGCGTTGCCATCGCCTTCATGGTACCGCCGCGTTTTCACGAGGACGCCTTCGCCGTCGAGATTTTCTGCGAGCTAATCGACAGTATGCTCCATCGGATCGTCCGGGAGGACGGGTTCATCGCCGACGCGGATAGCGTGAAGATCGGCGGCAAGCGTGCCCCGGCGTTCGTGGTGTCCGCGACCGTGCGCGATGAGGCCGACCTGAAGAAGGCTGAGAAGAGCCTGTGGCACGCCGTCGACGCGTCGCTGCAGGCGGTCGCGGATGGGGCACACATGAACGAGAACGCGCGTCAGGTCAAGCGCGCCGATGTTCTGCGCCGCGTGGAGCGACTCGACACGCGTGGTGTCGCGCTCGCGGACTACTTCGAGGCGCCGCGCGGCTACGGCTTCTACCAGGGCGACCTCCTGGGGTTGCGGCGACTCGACGGGACTCGCGTCTATGAGGTCTCGCGGCGCACCTTCGCGCGCGAGCGGGCACTGACAATGGTCGCGCGGCCAGCCGCGAACGACGAGGCAGAGCAGGTCCGCGCCGGGGTGCGCTTCGACGTGAACTCGCACTCGCCTGACGAGCGAGCGTCCGGGCTCACGCTCGCCGACGCCTCCCGCCCGATCGAATACAAGCCGGGGAAGGCGCGGGCGGAGGGGGTGCAGCGCTACCGTCTCGAGAACGGTCTCCAAGTCGTGCTCGCCCCGCGCACCGCGATGCCGCTCGTCGACATCCGGCTCGTGTTCGACGTGGGCGACGTCGACTCGCCGGATGATCAGCCGGCGCTCGCCAGTCTGGTGGCGGACGCGATCGAGCCCGACACCGCGGGTGAGGAGTACAATCTGGTGCGTGGTTTCTTCCTCGCAGGCGGGCAACTGTTCGTCTCCGTGCAGAACGAGACGACCACATTCCGGGCGCGGGGGCTGGCGATCTATCAAGACTACCTCTTGGGCGGACTCGCGGCCCAGACGGCGCGCGGTGTGTTCGAGGACAGCGACCTTGCGAAGTCTCGAAAGGTGATGCGCGAGCGCTTGTCACAGCCCGACCACATAACCCGCGCCCCCGCTTATCGCTCGTTGCGGGCCGCCGCCTACGGCGATTCCCACCCATACGCGAGGGCGCAAGAGCCCACACTCGAGCAGCTCGACGCGCTCTCGCCGGCGACGTTACGGAAGTTCAAGCGGCAGCACTACCGGGCCGACAACGCGACCCTCGTGATGGCCGGGCGCTTCGATCCCGCGATCGCCAGAGCGCATATCAAGCAGCAGTTCGGGACCGTGAGTCTCGACGGCGCGATCGAGCGCTGGAACGAGGCCGCCGCGCCCCACCCGAACCGCGCGATCACGCCGCGCGACGCCGGACCTGTACACCTCGCGCGCGAGGACACCCGGACGACGCAGACCGAGCTCGTCGTTGTGCTGCCCCCGGTCTCCGCGATCGACGAGCGATATCCCGAGCGGCTGGTGATGGTCGAGCTCGTCGACGCGGTTGTAGGGCGCGTTCGATCGCAACGCGGGGCGAGCTACGGCGTCAACGCGTACCTCGACGGAGATCGCGGTCCATCCGCGATCATGGTCCGGGGGCACGTCGACTCCGCGCGAGTGGGTGAGGCGCTCGCCGAGTTGCTGCGCCAGCTCGAGTCGGTCAAGCGGCTCGGATCGTCGGACGAGCTGGCGATCGAGTTCGCGACGGCCCGCCGCGCGGTGCTTCGTCGGCTGCTCGCCGAGGCTGGTGACGCGTCGTCGCTCGCCCATCAACTCGCGTTTGTGGCGCGTCACGAGCTCCCCGATGACTTCTTCGACACGCTCGCGGAGCGTGTGGCGAGCGTACGCCTCGAAGACGTGGACGCGCTGATCGTCGAGGAGGTCGCGGTCGAACGCGCACGGACGCTGCTCATTGGGCCGCGCGCGGCGGTCACGGCGGCCTACGGGGAGGTTGGCTTCGATGACGTTCGCTGGGTTAGCGAGCCGTAGTGCGCGTGCTGACGCACGTCATCGACTACCGTGATGTGAGGCGATGTGGCTGCGAGCGGCCTCCTCGGCCCGAGAAACCGTTGCGCATTCCCATGGCTAGACTCGGGCGGGGGTGAACTGGAGTCCGGCCGCGTTCGCGGGCGTCGCTACGCAGGGCCGCCGAAGTAATCGACGAGTCCACGCCAACGTGGTCCCGCGGCCGCCGCATACCGGGCGGCGTCCTTGAATTGACCGGCTTCTTGGAGTTCGAGTGCGCGTAGGACTTCAGGCATACCGTTGAACTCTGCGAGATCGCGAAGCTGGACAATCGCGATCGTCGCGCGACCATGTGCGCTGGGCGGCGCGACGACGAGCTGGTGCGCCTCGAGGCGCGGGCCCTCGCACGCGGAACGCGCTGCGACAGCGCCCGTCGAGTGTCCTCTCGCGACGGCTAGCGTCTCGCCAGCACACGACATCGCACCTGTGGAACGCCGCGTCAGACGCCGCTCAAGGGCACTGCGCGCGCCAGGCCTCGACGTCATCGCGCGCAGCAGCGTGGGCCGGGGGGCCCGCGCCGGTCATGGCCTCGAGCGCCGCGGCAGCTCCTGGCGCACCTCCGCGGTGCAGCCGTCGCGCGCGGCCAGGAGCGTCGCTCGGGCGGCGAGCGCGGCCACGCGGCGCCCCGGGTCACGCGAGCGCGCGAGCACGGCGTCCACCTCCGCGAGCGCGTCGGCGTGTCGTCCGAGCGTCGCCAGGCTCCGGGCGTACCGCAGCCGCGCGTCGAGGAGCAGCAGGGCATGCTCGGGCACCCCCTCCTCCACGAGCAGTTCCAGCGCCTGCGCCAACCGCCGCTCCTCGGCGTCGAGCGAGAGCGCTCGACGGTCGAGCTCCGCCTCGGCCGCGAGCAAGCGAGCCTCCACCACGAGCAGCGGGCGCTCGGAGTTCTCGACGATCGCGCGCGCCTGCTCGAGATGCGCACGCGCCTGGCTCACGCCGTCGGGCCACGCGACCTGCGTGAGCGCGCTAGCGAGCACTACACGCGACTCGGCCACGAGATGATGGTCGTCGTCGTAGGCTTGAAGACGGCTCTCGAGCGCGCGCTCATGTAGCGTCATGGCGAGCGTCACGTCCTCGCCGTTGACGGACTCGCGCGCGCCTCCGATGAGCGCGCGCGCGAGCCCGTGCGTCGCGTCCGCTAGCGTCGCGCCCTCCATGCCTGCCTCGCGGGCGACCTCCAGCGCGCGTTCGAACTGGGAGCGCGCCAGCGCGTAGCGACCCTGCTCGAGCGCGACCTCCCCCTGCTCCCGGCGCGTGACGAACACCGACGGAGACGCGTCGCCGAGCGCGGCGAGCTGGATGGCCTCCGCCCTGGCCCCGTGCTGACTGGCGGCGTCGAGCTGCCCCTGTAGCCGCAGCGGGTAGATCAACATCGACTCGATCAGCGCGATCTGCGGGTGCGACGGGCCGAGCGCCTCCACGCTCCGCTCCAGCGCCGACTCGAGCGCCTGTTGCCCCTGGTCGAGGGACCATATCGCGGTCTGCAGCGCGCCCATGTTCGCCAGCGTGATCGCCACGTCGGGGTGATCCGGGGGCATCGCGTCGCGGAGCACCGACAACGCGGCCTCGTAGGAGCGCAGCGCGCTCTCGTCTCGCCCCGAGCGCTCCTCCATGATGGCGACGTTGTTGAGGTACAGGCTGCGGAGCTGGGGTTCATCGCGTCGACCAACGAGCGATTCCGCGAGCGGCTGAGTTCGCCGCGCCTCGTCGAGCTGACGCAGCAACTCGGCCTGTACGTAGAGGCGCTTGACCGCCGCCTCGGCCGCGACTAGGCCGTGATCGCTCTTGAGACCCTGCCAGACGGCGCGGGCGAGCGCCTCGTCGGCCGCGCGCGCTTCGAAGCCCATCATCTGGGCGCTGCCCTCGCGCAGCAACGACTCGGCGGCGAGCGGCGCATAGGGGAGCGCCTCGGCGCTCGCGCGCGTCGCCCGGGCGATCGTCACGGCCTCCTCGTAGCGCCCGAGCGACTCGAGCTCGGCCGCGCGCGCCAGCTCGCGGCGGGCCCCCTCGACGGACCTGGCTGTTTCGACATCTTCTGGATGCGGCACCACCGAGGTGAGGTACTCGGCGTCGGCGCACAGCGCGACGGAGGGGAGTCTCCTCGCGGCGGCGGCGGCCTTGCTCACGACCTCGGCGTCAGGCGCGTCCTCGAGCGCGCCGACGAGCGCGTCCAGGCTGGCGCGTCGCCGCTCGAGGCACGCGGTCTGGCGGTCATAGAGGCGCTCCGAGACGCGCCCGTCGCCGTGGGCCTGGCACGTCGCCGCCCGCAGCTCCGCCCACGACGCCGTGAACTCGTCCAGCGCCGGCTTCACCCGCGCCCACGTGGGCTCGGCGAACACGGCGCCGCTCGCCAGCATCGCGGCCCTCGTCGACGCCTGCCGCGCCGCGTTCCAGACGGTCGCGAGCTCGTCCTCCACGTCCGCGCAGGGTTGCTCCCACGAGCGGGTGAGCGCGGCGGTCCCGAGACCCGTGAGCGCGATCGCGCCGACCACCCCCGCCCAGGCCCGCCTTCGTCGACGCGCGCGCGCCGGGTCCTGCTCGAGCGCCTCGAGCAGCGCGCCCATGTCGGAGAAGCGCGCGTCGACGTCGACCTCGAGCCCGCGCACGACGACCGCCCGCAGCCACGCAGGGACGTCCGCGCGCGGATCGGCGGGCCGGAGCTTGTTGTGGATAACGTTGTGAAACAGCGCGGCGAAGGAGTCGCCGGCGAAGGGCGCCTCACCGTACAGCGCGTGGTAGAGGGAGACACAGAAGCTGAACTGATCGCTGCGCGCGTCGGCGCGCTGGCCCTCGAATTGCTCGGGGGACATGTAGGCTGGCGTCCCCATCACGGCGCCGGTGCGCGTCAGCAGCCGGACGTCGCGCGGCGTGACCCGGTTCGGATCGGTGTCGACGAGCTCCGCGCTCGGCGGCGCGTCGGCGAGCCGCGCGAGGCCGAAGTCCAAGACCTTGACGACGCCATCCCCGCCGACCATGGCGTTCTGGGGCTTGAAGTCACGGTGCACGAGGCCCACCGCGTGCGCCGCCGCGAGCCCGCGCGCGGCCTGCTTGTAGACCGCGAGCACCTCCCGCCACGGTCGCCGCGCGCTCCGCTGCCACTTGCTCAGGCTGACGCCCGCAACGAACTCCATGGCGACGAACACGTCGTCGCCGAAGGTCCCCACGTCGTAGACGCCGACGACGTTCGCGTGGGAGAGCCGCGCCATCGCGCGGGCCTCCTGCAGCAGGCGCTGCTTCTCTTCCTGTCCCTCACGACCTGTCCGTAAGACCTTTACCGCGACCTTCCGGTCGAGCTCCGGATCATAGGCCGCGTAGACGACGCCCATGCCGCCCGCGCCGAGCACCTCGATGATGAGATAGCGACCGAGGCGCGCCGGCGCGTCCTCGGGGATCGCCGCCCACGGGCTCGAGGGCGGGCTCGCGGCCAGCGTCGGCTCGGAGCCCAGCTCCGGCAGCAGCGTGTCCTCGTGCCCGCTCGGCTGCCTCGCCGGCGCGGGGTCGCTCGCCTCGCGCCCGAGGAGCGCGACCACGATCTCGTGGCAGCTCCCGCAGACGTCGAGGTGCCGCTCGAGCCTGGCGCGCGCGGCCGCCGAGGCGTCGCCCTCCACGAACTCGACGATCGCGTTCTCGTCGGGACACGCGTCGTCCGCGAGACCCGCGGGGCGCCCGCTCGCGGCGCGCCCGGACGCCGCGATGTCTGGCGCTGGTGTCGACATCGGTACACCGGGACGGGTCGCCAAGAGGCGACCTCAGGGGTTCACGGGACTCCAGCCCACCACGACGGCCGTGGCCAGCAACTCGTCGGCGGGGTCGTGGGTTGAGGTGTCGCAGCTCGGGATCGGCGTGCCGTCGCAGCTCGTGATCGCGCCCTGCTTGCGCGGGGTGTCCACACACAGCGCGCCCTCGAGACCCCACCGCGCCTCGAGGGTCCCCGGCAGCGGATCCTCAACCTCGTAGTCCCACGAGACGTAGATCTCGGTCCCGACCTCCGTCTGGGGGTCGTTGGCGCCGCAGTAGTCGGCGAGCACCGCGTGAATCCCGGCCTGGTACTCCTCCAGCGAGCGGTCGGCCGGGCCGTAGCCCCAGTCCACGAGCTCACCGGCCGCGCCCGCCGTGCAGGCGATAAACATCGAGTCGATTTTCTCGGAGACGTCGAGCGTGTCGAGGTCGATGTTGGTGTCCACGAGGAGCAACGCGAAGGGATCGTCGACCTTGCAAAACGAATCGTAGCTGCCCCCGGCCTGCTTGATTTTGAATTCGTAGTAATGCCCCTGCGCGCCGTTACCGCGCGACATTGGCGCGTAGTCGACGATCTTGAGGTAGTACTGCGCCGCGCCGCCCGCCCCGCCCGTCTTCGTCGGGAGCGTGCGGTAGCCGAACTCGGCGCCCACGAGTTCGGCGCCCGAGAGGCTCTCGCCCTCGCCGTCGGCGAGAAGCTCACCCTCGGCGGTGAGGGACAGCGAGTCGATATCGATCGTCCCGAACAAGAGGCCGGGGATCGGGGCCTCGGCCGAGACGAGCCGCGGGCCGCCGGCCGCCGCGAGCGAGATGTCAAAGGCGGGGATGTTCGAGGCGAGCGGGCGATCCGTGTTGAGCCGAATGCCACCATCGCCCGTGCCGTGTCCGCGGTGGGTGACGAGCCCCTCGTCGAGGAAGTCGGCGCCCTCAACAGCGTCGCAGGCGCCTCCCGTCAGCGCCAGCGCGCCGACCAGCCCGAGCTTCGTGATCGTGTTCGTGAGCTTCTTATTCATGGTTCTCTCTTCTCTCCGCGGGCGTCCCTCGTCCCACAACGCCCGGACGCCGGCACTCGAGGAGGGGCGCACCGTGAGGGGGGTCTTTCTCGAGTTTTTTGCCAGACGAGCGCGCGTGGCAATCGGCTCGCGGGCCGCCTGCACCACGTGTCGCGGACCGACGCACACCTCGCCACCGCGCTCAGCACTAGTGATCGCGCGATGACGAGCTTCACGACGATCCTCGCTCCGAGGACGACGGCGCGTGTTCGTCCAGAAAGCGGCGCATGCTGACCTCCAGGTTGCTCTGAATCAAGCGGATGATGCTCTCGAACTCCGTCGGGTCCACGCGCAGTACTCGGATCAAGTGGTCCCGGGTCGCCTCCAGCAGCTGACCGCGCGCGCTCGCTAGCCAACGCTTGGACGTCGCGCGGTGGACCTTGTACATCCGCGCGATCTCGGTCGCGCTCACGCCGTCGACGATCGAGAGCCGCAGCAAGCCGCGCTGCTTGGGTGACAACGAGACGAGCGCCGTCTGGAACGCCCGCTTGAAGTGCGCGCGGTAGTGGGACTTGAGGAAGCCGAGCTCGGGGTCATTCGCGTCGGCTAGCTGCATCAGGCGGTCATCGTGGGCGTCGAGGCTGTCCGCCTTGTCTCCACGGCGCCGCTCCACGCCAATGCGCTCTCGCACGGCGGAGACCTTCACCCACGCGCGCAGCGATCCACGGCCGGAGTACTCGAGGATTCGCGGCGTGCGCTCGCCCGTGGCCGCGAACAGGCGCTGAAACAGACGCTGCTTCAAGTCATCCGCGTCGGTCCCCCGCGACTTCAAGCGCTTGAACGACGCGTTGAGCTCGCTCCGCACGAGCTCTTCGAAGCGCTCGATCGCCCGCGCGTCCCCGTCGGCGCAGGCGCGCGCCAAGTAGAGTTCCGGGCCGCGAAGCGACTCGAGAGCGGTGAGCAGCCGGACCGCGAGCGCCGGCGAGTCGCTACGATCGAGCGTCACGTGGCGCGCCACGTGCTCGGATAGTCTTCATCGCGCACGCGCACGTCGGGAGCCGCGCGCGCGCTTGCTCGAGCAGCCCCTCGAGATGGCGATCGAGGGCGGACAGCGCGGCAGGGTCGTGCGGCGTGAATTCGGACTCGTGCGCGACTCGCCCGAGCAACCGCAGCGCGAGCGAGCCGGCGGTCGCTCGTTGGAGGCTTCACGGTCGACAGTATAACGAGCGACGACGAGTTGTGGCCACGAACTCGTGGTTCATATCGCCGCGCGACAGCCGGCTTCACCTCGCGCGTCGTCGCACGTGGACAGATCACGGCCGTGCCGAGGAACAACCCCGGGCGGAGGCTGTTCGGTCAGCGCGGTCTTGGTCGTCGGCGATGTGGTTGAGTTGGTCGGGCCTGGCCTTGTCGAGCCGCTCGCTCAGCACCAGCGCCCCTCCGCCTCGGGAAGTCCCGCTGACGGTCTCGTCTCGCGCTGAACACCTGCGAAGTCGCTCGAATCCGCCTGAATTCGGGAACACGCTGTGCGTCGCCCAAGCGCTGAGGCCCGTCGACGAGCACCATGTCCAGCCCTCGCTAACCCAGACAAACCGAAGGGCCGGCCCGGGGAGTCGCGCCGGCCGTGTAGGCACGCGACTTGTCGGTCAAGGGGGCGAGCGCATCGCGCTGTGCTGGAGCGGCCGGCGGCTGCGCTTGGACGGGTGATGGAGCTGTCGTGTGGCACCGTCGCGGCGATCGACCTCGCAAGCTACGATACGCTGTCGGCCCACGAGCTCGGCCGATGGTCAGAGGACCGAAGATCGAAACAGAACTCGCGGGCGTGAGGAGTTGTGGCTACGATTGGGTGATGCGCTCCTCGGATAAGGTGCGCTCCTCGTCCGGCTCAGGTCGAAGGCGCTACCAGTGGCTCGTGTACGTCATGGGTCTGGAGCTCGTGACCTTCGAGACATCCTGTCGTGAACTCAACCCCGACTTCCTAGGCCCTGCGCCGCCGGCGACGACGCTGTCGACGAGCGCGTCAGAGACCGGCGGCGGTGCGACAGCGAGCACGGCCCCCGACGCGACGACGGGGGACGCGACGACGGGGGACGCGACGACGGGGGACGCGACGACGGGCGCGCCCGAGTGCCCCGAGGGGCAGGTCGAATGCGACGACGGGTGTATCAACCCCGAGGTCAACATCAAGCACTGCGGCGGCTGTGATCAACCCTGTTTGATAACGCATGTCTGTGTGGACGGTACATGCGCGCTCAACTGCGCGTTCGACGAGCAGGTGTGCGGACTCGCGTGCGTCGACCCGCTCGCGGACGCGGACCACTGCGGGGGCTGCGACCAGCCGTGCGCCCTGATCGAGTACTGTGTGGGAGGCGTCTGCGTGGGTCAGTGCCCGCCGGGGACGAGCGAGTGCGCGAACGCCTGTGTCAACGTCGACACTTCGCCGGAGCACTGCGGGGGCTGTGATCTCCCCTGCGGCGACGACGAAGCGTGCGTCGCCGGCGAGTGCGTGTTGACGTGCGAGCAAGGGCTGTCGGAGTGCGATGGCGAGTGCGTCGACTTCCTTAGCGACAAGTACCACTGCGGAGCGTGCGAGACGCTCTGTGGCGGCATGACCGTGTGCGCTGACGGGATATGCGTCGAGGAGTGCCCAGGCAACATGATTTTGTGCGAGGCGCAATGCGTCAACCCGAACACCAATAACGACCACTGCGGCGGCTGCTTCCAGCCATGTCTCGACCAGCTGAATTGTGCGGGCGGTCAGTGCAAGTGACGGCGAGTCACCCAATACTTGGTGGGTGAATGGCTCTGGCGGCTGCAGCTTGCACGCTCACAACCATAGCGTCGCCCCCAAGCGCACCGTGAGCGGCGGCCCGGCGGCGAAGTGCAGCGCCGGGATCGCGCTCCGCGGATCGTCGCGGTTGAACCACGAGGCGTAGTTGTACTCGCCTTCCTTCCACCGGCGGTTCAGCACGTTGTCGACCTGGAGATCGAGCTGGAGCCGGCCCACGCGGTACCCCGCGCTGAGATCGAGCAGCGCGTATCCAGACGCGCGCGCCCCCTGGGGCAGCGGGCGCGGGCCGAGGACCACGAGGCGCGCGCCCGCGCGAACGCCCGCGCGATGGAACAGGTATCCCGACGTGGTCCAGAGAACAGGAGGAGCACCCGGCACCGACGCCCCTGACTCGACGAAGCGCGCGTGCACGAGCGTGAGATCCGTGCGCAGCTCGACCCACGGGGCCGGGCGTACGCGGACGTCGAGCTCGCCGCCGAGGCGGCGCGTGCGGCTGCGCTCGAGGTTGATCCCCGACACGTGGTCGAACACCAGCTCGTTGCCGATCCACGTGCCGAAGGCCGAGGCGCCGGTAGAGACGACCTCGTGCGGCTCCCAGCGCGCGCCGAGCTCGACCGCGTCCGACGTCGTGATCCGCGGCTCGCCGCCGCGGTACTGGTCGACGCTCTCGCCCTCGCTGCTCGCCTGCGCGACCACGGCGCGGGCTTCGGGCGCCCGCAGCCCGCGCCCGTACGCGGTGAAGATCGACCAGCGCTCGGCCGGGCGAAAGCGGGTGAGCAGCCGCGGCGAGGGCAGGATCATCGCGTCCTTGAATGGCCCGCCCGCGCCGCGCTCGAGCGCGCCGAGCACGTCAACGACCCAGTAATAGAACATGTCCGCGCGGACACCCGCTTCAATCAGAGCCCAGTCGGCGGGCAGCCAGCGCAGGCCCGCCAGGGCGGCGAGCTGGTGCTGCGCGATGTCCAGATCCCAGCGCTCGTCGACCGTGCGGTGCTCGGCGTCGACTTGGTGCTCGAGCTGATCGACGCGGTCGAACTGCCAGTTGAAGCCGGCGACGAGCACCAAGCCCTCCGTGAGCGGTCGCGTGACGCGAAATCGGTAGCCCACGCCGCCGAACTCGTGCTTCTGGAGCCGGCGATCGCCGTCAACCGGATCGAGCAGGTAGCCGGTGAAGTCCTCGACCAACTGGAGGTAGCGATATTGCCCATAGGCCAGCTGATCGACCCGCGTGGTGCCCCGCCGCAGGACGTGGCGCAGCCCGACGAGGCCGCGCAGCGACGCGCCGCGCGTGTCGTCGCGGTAGGCGTCGTAGAAGCCGAGCTCGCCGGTCTCGACGTCATCGGCGCGCAGGGCTCCGGGCGCGCCGAAGTCCGCGAGGTAGCCCGCGACGAGGAGGTCGAACTGGCCGAGCTGCTTGCTCTTGTGCAGCTGGACCTGCGCCATCGACGAGAGCCGCCGCGCGCTGCGGTTCTGCCCGAAGCCGCGGTCGTGCATGGCCTCGACCGCCATGAACGAGCGCTTGTTCGGCCACACGCGCGGCGCGTGCAGCAGCAGCGCGCGGTGGCGGATCGTGCTGCCGAGCTCGTAGCTGACGCGCGTCCCACGGAGCGGCTCGGGCACGCCCAGCTCGAAGCCGATCGAGCCGGCGTTGGCGAAGTTGCCCTGCTCGAGCTGGTAAGGGCCCTTCTGCACCTCGATGCGTCGCACGACCTCGGGGATGATGAAGTTGAGATCGAGGTAGCCCTGTCCGTGGATGTTGGAGAGCTCGTTGACCGGGATCCCGGCGAGCGTGACCTCGACGTCAGTCCCGTGGGCCGCGTCGAAGCCGCGCATGAACAGCTGCGAGCCCTTGCCCTCGGCGCCGTGCTGGCTCAGCAGCACGCCCGGGACGAGGCGCAGCAGGTCATCCGCCGAGCGGCGACGCGGCGTCGCGCTGATCGTCTGGGCGTCGATGACCTCCTCGCTCGCCGTCCTCGGGCTGCGCTGGCTGCGAACGATCGTGCTGTAGCCGCGCTCGTCATCGTGACACTCGCCCACCGGCCCGTCCGCGCGCGTCAGCTCGGCGAGCGCTCGCGCGGCGATCTCCCGCAGCGCGTTCTCTGGGGGGTCCTCGGCAGGGAGGACGCGCTCGTCCTCAGCGGGCGCGGGCGCGGGCGCGTCGGCGCAGAGGAGCAGCGCGAGCAGTGCTTGAGCGACGACCACGATCTCCTGACGCGCGCGCGGGCGAGCCCCTCACTCGCAGTGACCCTCGCCGTCGATGTGCCCGAGAGTCGCCGTCTGCGCGCTGATGTAGCCCCACAGATCCGTGATGTCGCGGCTCCCGACCTGGTAGCGCGCCTGCGTCGTGATATCGAGCGCGGCCAGCTCGACCTGCGTGATCACGCCGTCGGCGTCGGCGTCCGCGGCGGCCACGAGATCGAACGCGACGTTGGGCTCGGAGCTGTCGAGGTCGTCGTAGAACAGGTGATCGGCGTGGATCGTCAATTCGCTCGCGCCCTCCTGCTCCGGCGTGACCTCGACCATGATCTCGCACGGCGCGTAGGTCGTGTCGCTCGTGAAGCCCCACGCGAACGAGTAGGTCTCGGCGCCGCGGGTGGCCGCGCCCGCGACGAACAGGCTGTAACCGGCGTCGCGCATCATCGTGACCTGGTCGTCGCGCGCGTTCCCGGCGGTCGCGTCAGCGCTCGGGGCGACGCGGTACGACAGCGCGCTGTAGGTCCCCGCCGGCACCGTGACGCGCCCGAGCTCGTGCCCGTCACCGCCCGACGGCTGGGCGAGATCGAACACGCGCCAGCCGTCGATCGCGGCCGCGCCGTCCGCGAGCGTGATGTCGCCCACGACGATCAGGAACTCGTCGAACGTGATCGCCCAGCCGTCGACGAAGACATCGGCGGGGATACCCTCCTCGATGTACGCCTCGCCGTAGATGGTAACGCGGTAGGAGCCCTCCCCGCCGCCGCAGGACGAAGCCGTGAGGACGAGGCCAGCGGCGAACGCGAGTTGCGAAGGAGCGCGCATGGAGAGCCGTGTTCCGGTCCGTGCTTCGCGGTACGTCAGCCGCCCGCGTCGGGATCGACGAGGTAGTAGTCGTGATCCTGGAGCGCGCGGCGCAGGAGGTTGAGGGTCGTCTCGTCGAGCTCGAGCGCGACCGCGCCGTCACCGTCTTCGTCGAGCGCGGCGAAGTCGACGCCGTCGAACACCGTGTCGCCTTCGAAGGGATCGGTGGGCAAGAGCTGGAGCCCGAGCGTGTTCGCGCTGGTGGTCGTGACGTCGAGCTCGAAGGGCGCGCCGACGATCTCGCGGCCCTCGTCCTGCGCGACCACGGCCGTGAACGCGACCGTCTGCGCGTCCTTGACCGCGGTGCCGACGAATTCCGTGGTCTGACCGAACAGCGGGTCCTCTGGCTCGATCCCGTCGTTCTCGCCCGCGAGGCCGAAGAAGAAGTTGGCCCCGTTGTAGTCGCCCACGGTCAGCGTGGCGTCGCCGAGCGACTGGCCGGCGTCGGCGCACCAGTCGACGACGAAGCGCCCCGGCAGCTCGCCGATGATGTCGCCCCCGGCCGCGTGCCCCGGGTGCGCGCGCGCGTTCGCTACGATGGCGCCCGAGAGCCACGCGAGCGCCGAGGAGCCGAGCCCCTCGCGCACGAGCAGCGCGGTCGTGCCCCCGTCGTGGAACTCTCCGGCGGTCGTGAACTCCACGTCGCGGATCACCGTTCGGCAGCTCGCTAGCTGCACGCGCCAGCCGAGATCAGTCGTGGCCTCCTGGATGCCGCGCCCGTCGACGACGACCGCGAGCGTGACGCGGGGCGCCTCCTGGCTCCCGGAGCAGCCCGGGGCGAGACAGGCGATCGTGAGCGACGACGCGAGCGCGCGGGTGAGCATCCGACGCAGTATCCCGCCGGATCGGTGCGCCTTCAAGCGGGGTGGCGGCTCGATCGATCGAGGTGAACTACTGCACGGTGACGAGCACGTGGTCGGACGTGAACGGGTCTGGGCCGACATGCGCGTACGCGACCACTGTCCAAGTCCCGGCCTCGGTGAGCGTGAGCGCACCGGTAGAGACACCATCGCTATCCGGCGCGGGCACCGACACATCAAAGCTGCTCGCGTCTCCCAGCCCGCACTCGTGATTCTCGCCCATGCACGCGCGGAGCTCGGTCACGTGAATCTCGCCCTCGGTCTCGACCGTGAACGACGCCGTGAACTCGACACCAGCCATCGCCGACGCAGGCGGCGGCTCGGTCCACTCGATCGTCGCGGGCTGACTCTCCGTGTCGTGGGTGTCGTGGGTGTCGTGGGTGTGAGTGTCGTGCGAGTCCGTGTCGTGCGAGTCATCGCCGCACGCGGTCGTCATGGCGAGCGCGTAGACGCCCGCGAGAAAGACCGTGGTTCGGGTGATACGCATGATGTGCTCCGTTCTGCTGCGGCGTGGCGTTCTAAACCAAAAGCGATCGTAGGATACACGGCGGCGCGAAACGGCGTACCCCTGATTAATCGGGCGGATCGGCGTAGGCCGGGTTCGTCGTGAACGTCTCGTCGGTCATCGCCTCGAGGAACGCGACCACGGCGTCGATCTCCTCGTCGGTCGCCTCGAAGCCGCGTATGAGCCCCGACTTCAAGGGGCTGACGCGTCCGTCGCCCGCGAAGGGGCCATCCTCGAGCAGGCGGCCGCCAGCTGCGTAGTGCTCGACGACCTCGCGCAGCGTGGCGATGCTGCCGTCGTGCATGTAGGGCGCCGTCAGGGCGATGTTGCGCAGGCTCGGTGGCCGGAACAGCCCGCGGTGATCGGGGTTGAGCGTCAGCTCGTAGAGCCCCTGATCGTAGGGAGGGTAGCTGCCCTCGCCGTCGACGTTGTAGAGCCCGTTGTTGAAGAACGCGAGCTGCGGCTCGAGCCGGTTGGCGTCGTGGTACGCCTTCGTCAGCAGCACGCCGCCGTGGCAGTGGAAGCACTCGAAGCGCTCGCCGTTGAACAGCGACAGGCCGAGGCGCTGCTGCTCGGTCAGCGCTGTCTTGTCGCCGGCGACGTGGTGGTCGTAGGGGCTGTCGCCGCTGATCAGGCTGCGGCAGAAGCTCGCCAGCGCGAACACGACCTTGTTGGTCGTGACCCCGCCGGGGTCCTCGGGAAACGCGTCCTGGAACAGCTGCGCGTACTCAGGGTCCTGCTCGAAGCGCGCGAACACCTCGTCGCGCACGCCGTCGGTGACGCCCAGCTCGATGGGGCTGTCTGACAGCAGCGGGATCTTGATCTGATCCTCGAGCGTGAGCAGGTTGTCGCTCGCCCACGTGTACGACGAGTTGTAGGCGACGTTCGCCAGCGCCATGCTGTTTCGGACGAGCACCGTGCCGGTCGAGCCGGTCGGGGTCTTCTCGCCGTCAACGAAGCCGAGCTCCTGATGGTGACAGTCGGCGCAGGACTGCTCGCCGTTGGCCGAGAGCTGGCGGTCGTAGAACAGTCGACGGCCCAGCGCGATCTTCTCGGCGGTCGGCGGGTTGTAGTCGGGGATCGACGGGAGCTCGAAATGATCGGGGATTCCCAGGAGCGTGCGCAGTTCCTGCTCAGCCGTATCGGCGTCGGTGTCAGTGCCCTCGGGCCCCGCCGAGTCGCCGCAACCTGCCAGGGCGAGCAACGCGAACAGGGCCGCGCACGCGGCCGGCCGCTCGGTCTGTTGCCGGCGCGTCATCACATCTCCGTGAACGCCGAGCTGTTCGCCTCGCTCGCGGCGCCGGTCGCCGGGTCGAGGCCAAATGCCGTGAACACGCTCGCGCAGTCGGGCTCGGTCGGCGTCGCGTGGCAGGCGACGCCCGGGCCCTCACCGATCTGCTCCATGGTGTCGGGGTCGAGGATCGGCACCATGAAATCGAGGCCCGCGAGCGCGGCCTTCACGTCGAGCGTGACGGTCCCGCTGGTGAGGTCGAACGCGTCGAGCATCACGGTGGGCGTGTTGACGAGGCCGCAGGTCTCGCGGTCCTCGAGCGCGTTGAAGCCGTCGGCCGCGCAGTCGCGACTGCCGATGTGAATGTAGCCCTCACCCGACTCGCCGCCGTCGTTACCGATCGTGAAGTTGAACACGAAATGGCGGTAGCCCGAGGCCCAGGACCAGTACATCTCGGCCAACGGGGAGGGGGCGCCCTCGGCCGTGTTGTTGGCGATCGTCTCCTTCATCACCGCCTGGGGCACGCCGACGTCAAACGCGACGCGGGCGACCTGGTCGGTCGCGGTCATGCCGGTGATGACCGCGTTGGTCCGCGACGTACCCTCGGCGAAGGCGATCGCCGAGTCCGCGCAGGTGCCCTCGGTGTTGCTCGTCAGGTCGATGAGCGCGACGTCGCCCACCTCGCTGCTGTACTGGAACTCGTTCGTGTCGAGCTCGACCGCGAGCTCGCTCCCGCCCGCGTCGAAGAACCGCAGGTTGCTGATGTAGAAGCGCAGGTCGCTGACGCCGACCGTGATGTCGCCGGCGAGACCGAGACCGGTGATCGAGTCGGCGCAGCCGACGACCTGACCGTCGACGCTGGCGGCGAACTGCAAGCTGAAGGGCGACAACATGTCCCCGGTGCCATCCGATTCACCCGACTCGCTCGTCTCGCCAGAGTCCGAGTCTGTGCCGCCCTGAGAGTCCCCGCAGCCGGCGAGCCCGGGGAGGACGAGGAGCGAGAGCGCGACGAGGAACGAGCGGGACGTGTAGGTCTGCATGGGTACTCGACTTTCGATAGCAGCATGATGGCGGCGCCCGGGGGTCGACGGGCGACAGCTGCGACGCCGTGTCGCAGTTCACGACGTGCACGGGCGAGGTCGCGCGCCTCCTGAGTGAAACCCCGACGCTCGGCGGTCGCGTCACCGTGTTTGCTCCTGTGACGCGCCGTCGCAGGTCTCCGGACGGGGCGAGCGAGACCGCGGGCGTGACTGGCGACGTCAGCTTCTCGTGCGAGGAGGGCGAGAGCGACGCGCTCTACGAGCAGCGCATCGTGTCGAAGTGGCACGGGTAGCAGCGGTCGCGCCACGCGTACACGCGGTGTCGAAACAGCGCCTCGCGCGTACGGGGCAGCACTGCGGTGGTTGCAATCAACCGTGCTTGATGACGCAGTTGTGCGTCGCGGGCGTGTGCGTGCTCAACTGCGGCGTTGGCGAGGAGGTCTGCGGGCCGTGCAGTCCCCTGCGTGCGCTGAGCACAGTGCGCACGCAGTCCGGTCGACACATCAACCAATGATATGCGTAAGCCCTCGACTCCACCATGGGTATCTCGATGCTCCACGACCGGAGGTCGACCTGGCTCTTCAGACCCCGGCCCGCGAGCCGCACAGAGCCACGCCTCGGCTCTGTTTTGCTTCTCAACATCGAGTACTCGTTCGAAGAGGTGGAAGGCGCCCACGAGTTCACCGTCGCGTATACTCGCTCTTGTGACCTCGGCTGGCCGAGCCAGATCTCTCGCGCTTCAGCTGGCTGTCGTGCAAGCGGTTCTACTCGCACCAAGCGCCTGCTCGGAGCAGACCCTCGATATCAGTTCGAGGGAGTGCCTCGAGGGCCAGGCCGAGTGTGGAGACGGGTGCGTCAACCCTGAGGTCAACGTCAAGCACTGCGGTGGTTGCGATCAACCGTGCTTGATGACGCAGGTGTGCGTCGCGGGCGTGTGCGTGCTCAACTGCGGCGTTGGCGAGGAGGTCTGCGGGCTCGCGTGCGTCAACCCGCTCACGGATGCCGACCACTGCGGGGGGTGCGATGAGGCGTGCGAGCCAACGGCGCTGTGCGTGGGAGGCGCGTGCGCGGGGGAGTGTCCGCCGAGCACGAGCGAGTGCGCGAACACGTGCATCGACACGGCGACGTCGCCTGGGCTTCCCCCGAAATAGTGGACAGCCTGGTTACGACACTTGTGCGCGCGGGAGAGCCGCGTAGTAGCGGTCCTCAAACTCGACCGGCGTAGCGTAGCCGATGGTCGAGTGACGACGCTGGCGATTGTAGAACACCTCGATCCACTCGGCTATGGCTGTACGGGCAGCTTCGACCGTGAGGAAGATCGTGCGATGGATGAGCTCGCTCTTGAGCGTGCTGAAGAAGCTCTCGGCGACCGCGTTGTCCCAGCAGTTGCCCTTGCGGCTCATGCTGCTGGAGATCCCGGAGCCACGGAGAGCCGCTGTGAACTCGCCTGAGGCGTACTGAGAGCCGCGATCGGAATGGAAGAGGAGACCCCGCACCGACGGCTCTCGATGGCCCAGGGCGGCTCTGAGCGCGTCATGGATGAGTTCGGTGCGCATGTGCTCGGCGAGCGACCAGCCGACGACGCGGCGCGAGAAGAGGTCGATGATCACCGCGAGGTACGACCACCCCTGGTGGGTCCAGACGTAGGTGATGTCGCCGACCCAGACGCGATCGGGCTCGTCGGTGCTGAAGTCACGCTCAAGCACGTTCGCCGCGATCGGGTGGTCGTGGTTCGAGTCCGTCGTCTTCCTGAATTTCGGGCGCCGTCGTCCACAGACGCCCTCCTGGTGCATGAGGCGAGCGACGCGGTTGAGCCCGACCTTCTCGCCCTGGGCGACCAGCTCGGCGTGCACGCGGGGGCTGCCGTAGGTCTGCCGGCTGGCGTCGTGGATCACCTTGATCTTGGTCTTCAACGCCTCGTTCTCCTGAGCTCGCTCGGACGGCTCGCGTGTCTTCCACGCGTAGTATCCGCTTCGCGAGACCTCGAGGACGTCGCACATCATGCTCACCGGGAAGTCCGATTCCGCCGCGGCGATCACTTCGAAGGAGCTGTTTCCTTCGCAAAGTATGCCGCGGCTCGCTTTAAAAAATCCCGCTCCATCGTCACGCGCTTGAGGTCTCGCCGCAGGCGCGCCAGCTCGGCCCGCTCATCCGACGTCAGCGGTCCGTTGGGATCTTGGGCGGTGTCGATCTTCGACTGCGTCACCCAGTTGCGCAGGGCCGTAACCGAGAGATCCATCTCCCTCGCTATCTGCGCGATTGGTTTCCCCGATGTCTCGACGATCTTGACCGCAGCAGCCCGCTGCTCGGGGGTAAAATTTCTTCGCTTTCTCTTTCCCATGAGGACATCTCCTGTCTACTGCTGACTTGTTGGAGGTGTCCACCGAACCGGGGGAGGCTTAGCCAGACCACTGCGGAGGCTGCGACGTCGCCTGCGCTGAGGACGAGGTGTGCGTCTCGGGTTCCTGCGTGCTCATGTGCGAGCCCGGGCTGACGGAGTGCGGCGGCGGGTGCGTCGACCTGATGAGCGACGGTGAGCACTGCGGCGCGTGTGGAGAGCAATGCAACGGGATGGACATCTGTGATGACGGGGAGTGCGCCGAGGGGTGCAAGGGGAACAAGATTCTGTGCGAGGGGCAGTGCGTGAACCCGAACGCGGACGACGACCACTGCGGAGGCTGCTTCCAGCCGTGCCTCAACCAACAGAAATGTGCGGGCGGTCAGTGCAAGTAGCACTGATCACCCAATCGTGGTCGCGGCCAGCTTGCGCCGCTTGAGCGCCTGGATATGGCGTGCCTCAAGGCCATCCAGCAGCGCGGTGACCCTGGCGCGACGTCCCCCGCCGCTCAGCCAGACTGAGCGCGACGCCGCTACCGTGTGGCCGCGGTGGCGAGCGCGGTGACCTCCTCAACCCCGCCCGCCGCTCGCGCCGCAGCGCAGCTCGCTTCGCTGGCTGACGTCGCCGAACATCTCGCCGTAGGGCGGAGGGGGCGAGTCATCGCGCAGCGGCCACCACATGCTGTTAAGAGTAGCGCCCGGTGCTGAAGGCGATGTACTCGACATCGAGCACCCCGCGGTCCATGCAGGCGCCGTGGTGGTCGCGCAGCCAGGTCGTGACGATCGCGCGCAGCTCGTCCCACTTCTTCGACAGCTTCTCGACGCCATCGCCCAGGTCGACGAAGCTCTCGGCGTGCCAGGGGACCAGGAGCTCGCGCCCGTAGCCGGCGACCAGCTTGCCCGCGCCGGTGTGGTAGCGTACCGGCGGTGAGGTCTTGGACTTGCCCTTCTTGGGTTTGTTGCGCGCGGCCTCGCTGAGGGCGGCGATGTCGATTTAACGAGCTCGGACCAGCGGAGTCGCGCGGACGAGCAGCGTGGCAGGGCCCACTCGTAGGATGATGATCGCCAGGCGGAGTCCGCGGGTGTCAATTTCGGACCGCGACGCGGCGCGCAGGCGGATGGAGAGGGACGGTGCTTCGCATGCTTTCCGGTCAGCCGAACGTCACCATCGTTGCGCGGCGTCCCCGAGAGGACGCGCGCGAGGGGTCACGTGTCGACGAGGGCGCCGGCGTTCTCGCGCGTCGGGGTCGAGCTCATGGGGCCGACGCGCGCTGGCGCCTGACCGACAGGGAAGGTCAGAACTCGCGGTCTACCAGCGTTCGCAAGAAACCCTGCGGGCGAGTTCAAGTCAGCGGGCTCGACCTTGATAGTATCGTCACGATGGTCACGAGCGTCCTGGTAGTCCTCGCCCTGTCCTCGTTCACGCTCGCGCCGGCGCCCTCGGAGACGGGGCCCGCAACCGCGGCGCCGGGTTCACAGCCGCAGCCGCAGCCGCAGCCACAGTCCCAACCACAGCCGTCGCAGCCCCTGGCCAACCCGTTCTCGGGTCAAGCGAGCGCGTCCGCGTCGTCTCAGCCTGTCCATCATCCGGTCGCGGCGCAGCCGCAAGCGGGTCCCCATGGGCCGCGCGGATCGCAGGGATCACACGGGCCGCACGACGACGGCGCCAGACACTCGCACCCCTTCACCGACAAGCCGCGCCTGCGCCCTAGCTGGGGCGGCTTTGGACACATGACCTTCGGGACATATCTAGGAAACTGGGGTGACTTCACGAGCGCGCTCCAGCACCCGCAGTCGGGGCCCCTCACGGGTCCCTCGCCGGCGGCGGTCACCGTCGGCGGAGGCGGCGCGATGCTCCTCGCGGGTCGCTACCTGCTCGGAGGTGGAGGGTACGGGCTGTTCGCGCCGCGCATGCACGCCGACTGGGGCGACGCGCGGCTCACGGGCGGCGGCGGCGGCTTCCACGTCGGCCTGGTCGTCGTCAACGCGCGCCGATGGCTGCTCTACCCGCTCGTCGGCGCCGGGGGGATGGGCTACACGGTCCAGGTCAACAACCGCTCGGATCAGGATCTGACCTTTGGGGACGCCACGATCGCGACCAACAGCTCACAGACCTTCGCCACGGGCTTTTGGACCTTCGAGCTCGGCGTTGGCTTCAAGCGCCTGCTCTACCCCCGCGACTTCGGCGGCGGCCTGATCAGCGGCGGCTCGGTCGGCATGATGATGTCGCTGGCCGACGGCGCCTGGGAGATCGAGGCGGACGCGACGCCCGTCGCCGCTGCGCCGCCGCTGCGGATGCTCGGCTTCTATCTCCGGCTCGACATCGGCGGCGGCGGCTTCTTCTGGCGCGAGTTCGGCGGGAAGCTCCGCTCGCGACGCTGACGGCCTGGCGACGACCGAGCGCGGGGCCCCGCACTCACCTCCCCCTCGAGCACATCGGGGGGCAGCGCGTCGCGCCGCAGTAGCTCGTCATCTCGCCGCACGTCTCGAGCGTGGGCTCCCCGAGCGCGTCGAGGAGGCAGAAGAAGCGCGCGCGCGGCTCCGTCGACTCGAGACATGTCTCGAAGGTCACGGGATCGCGCGTCATGGCGAGCTCCGCCTCGTCGACGCCGCCGCATAGGTCATGGGAGTACCAGCGCCGCTGAAGCGCGCGCCCGTCGTTAAACAGCAGCAGGTAGCCGCTGTCCTTGTACTGGTCGACGGGGTTGGACTCCCACTCGACGAACATCGGCGTCCCGTCACGCAGGGCCGTGAGCGCGCACTCCAAGCTCGAGGGGGTGCGGATCGTGAACGGCGTGCCCTCGTCCCGACAGCTCTCGACGGGCGCGGACCAGAGCTCGTCCATGACCCCGCACTCCACCTTGACGGTGCCGCACTCCATGGCGTCGCAGATCGGCGACGGCGGTCGGACCGCCGTCGTCGGGAGGTACGCACTCGCAGCCAGCGCGCCCGCCGTTCATCTCTCCGTCATCGCCCTGGCACCCGGCGAGCAGGAGCGTGGAGAGCAGCGCCGACCACAACGCGCGGGTCACAGGCCAGCCTCCACGAAGGGAACACCATGAACATCCTGCAGCTCGCCTTCCTCGCCAGCCTGTCCCTCGCCACGCCCGCCGAGCGGGGAGTGGTCGGGGCCTCCAAGCCCGACCTCACCTGCTCGGTCCGTGTGTCCCACGACGCCGCCGGCACACAGCTGGTCTCGAACGGGGGCTCGGCCGCGAGCGGCGGCGGAAGCCCCTCGCTGTACGTGCACATCATCGTCACGAACAAGGGCATCACGGACGCGAAGCTCGCCGCGCACAGCATCTCGGTGAAGCGGAACTCCTCGACGATCAAATCGACGAGCGAGAGCCTCGCCATCCCGGCGGGGCTGTCGAAGATCTACGACCCGATCCAGGTGACGCTGCCGAGCACGTCCAACCGACTCTCGGTGGTCGTGCGCGCGGACGCGAGCTCGCAGGTCAGCGAGCTCAACGAGCGCAACAACGTATGCCGCTTCACCTTCGACTACTCCATCGCGCACTGAGTTCGACGACGCGGAGGAGTGGAGCGCCAGACTCGTCGCGGCGGCGGCCCATCACGGCGCCGCGACCTTAAACAGCGCGGGCTCGTGCTCCAGCGCCCGCACGCCCGCGGCCGCCCTCGACGCGCGCCTCGAGCAAGGCGACGCGATCGTCCGGCGCGGCGCGGCGGCCGGCTCGCCCACGGAGATCCCCGTGACGCGCGAAGGCAGCTCGCCCAGCGGCACGCCTCTCAGCAGGGCAGCCCCGCCTGCGTGGCGCCCGAGGAGCACGCGACGACGAAGCGATCGAAGCCGGTTCTGCCCTTCCGCCAGCTGCGCGCGCAGCTCGAGCACCGCGTCGACAGGGCGTCCGCGCCGCCGTCCGCGATCCGGTACGGGACGCGCGTCCGGATCGCGTCCGCGGGTCCACATGAGCTCGGCGCCGAACAGCTGATCGAGCAGCAGCATGCCGCGGGGCGCGGCGGCGGCTCCCCGCGGATCACGAGCACGCAGCCCATCCCGAGCTTCGCGGCCGCGGCCGCGGTCTGGCGGCAGTGATTCGAGAAGCGCGAGCCCCGGGTCACCAGCGTCGGGCCCGCGCGTCCGGGGCGAAGCGCTCGCGCATCCGCGACTTGTTGCCGCCGGTCGCCAGCCCCGTACGCATGATCTCGGGCCGGTGCCGCGGCGAGGGCCGACGGCGAGGGAGTCGCGCCGCTACGACCTATTATCGAGTTCGTAGAGCGCCCTGTGGAGATTGAATTTGTCCTGGTCGATCAACCTCAACGACTCCTTGGCGTGGTTGAAGTGGCACGCGTACTCGACATGTATGGGGTTGGTCAGACTCAGCGGGCGGGACAATTCGGCCAACTTCGCGCGCCACATCGTGTACTGCGCGACGCTAGCCCGATAGCGCGAGTCGAGTTCGCGAAGGCTCTTGAAGTGGCCGGCCGCGACGAGGGTCGGCCCGAAGTCGAGCTTGATCGTCTCGTTGGCGAGATCGACGACCACCTGGTTGTACACTTCAATCCACGGGGTCGCCGTCACGAGGTTGGAGATCCCGTCGACCAGCCACTTGATGACCGGCTCTTTAAAGTTCTTCTCGAAGTCCGAGCTCGAATAGCTACTCCACTGCGACTCGCTGAGCCCAGGAAGATCGCCGCAAGCCACGCAAATGTCCTCGCTCGCCATCTCTACCTCCAACGCGCCACAAATTCGCAGCAGACGCGACGCTAGCACGTTGAGGAGGCCACCCGCGACAGCGAACAGGCGTGAGCAGGGTCGCGGAGACGAAGGACCCCGAGGGACGCGTTGCGGGTCCGGCACACGCTACGGCGCTCGCCGCGTGACATCAGCGCTGGCGCGTTCATGAGCGCTTCGCCACCGCTGTCGCGCTCGTCCATCACGCGCGCAAGAGCGGGCACGCGCGCGCTGGTCAGACGCTGCGCGGCGTTTTCGTGCCGTCGCACGCGAGGTCCGCAGCGCGAGGTCTCGAACATGACTCGAGCGCCATATTGATCATTGCGAACGGAGGCGCGACACCTACAAGGGCGGATAGCCTCGCTCCCGCACCCGCACGACGCCCCGCGGCGTAAAGATGATCTGTCGATGCGCAGACTCGCGCTCGGGGTCCCGCCAACGCGCGCCGCCGGGTTGGCGAGCGGGAACGATACGTCCGCGCGTCGATGACGCGCCGTTCACTTCGTTCGCCGTGTCGTACCATCGAGCCCGCGAGGGCTGGCCTCGCCAAGTTCGGGTAGGAGTTCGCAGATGGCAGACGATTGGAACGTCCTTGTACGTCAACCCCACACGCTCGATCGCGATGAGGCGAAGCGTCGCGTCGACGAGAAGATTGCGGAGGTCATCGAAAACAAGCAAGAGTGGAGCCCGGTGAGTTCCTGGACGAGCACGTACACCTACACGTTTGAGCTCACGGGCGGCAACGCGGCGGGCGTCAACGGCGAGATCAAGGTCTGGGGCGAACAGGTCGTGCTCAAGTGCAACCTGACCGAGAATCTGGCTGGCTTCACGAGCCTCATTGAGCAGAAGGCGCAGAGCAAGCTCGCTAACATCCTCGCGTAGAGCCGAGAAGCGCCTGCGTTTTCGGGCGGGTGAACACCGCGGCGAGCGTCGCGGTGTTCACCCGCCCGTCGCACTCCACGTTCGCTATCGGGACGCGAGCTCGAGGTTTGTGGTGCTCGTGGTCCAGAGCGCCGATGGAGGAAACCTCGTCCCGGAGCGGCCAGCGCCCAAGCGAAGTCGAGTGGCAGCGACGGGGGACTTGGGAATGGGCGGTCGGTGACCGCGACGAGCATGCGCATAGGAACCTGGTACTTCGGACACGTGGAGACCTCGAGCCTCCACCCGGCTATGCCGCGCGATGAAGCTGCTCGCGGAGGCCCGCGGCGAACGCTCGCGCGAGGGCCGCTGCCTCGTCCGGTCGTGGCCAGCCGAGGCCGAGCGGCGCCGCCTGGGCCTGCGCGTAGGCCCGCGGGGCCAGCTCCTCCAGGGCGCCTTGGAGACGCTCCGTGACGCGCGATCGAGCCGTCGCGTCGAGCTCGCCGAGGAGGTAGAAATGGAGGTCCCACGCGAGCTGGCCGTGGCGCACCTCGTCGGCGGCGAGGCGACCGAAGAGCGTTCGGAGTTCTTGATCTCGGGCTCGTTTGGCCTGGACCATCGCCAGGAGCGCGCTGAAGGCCTCGGAGACGCAGCCCTCGGTCGCGTTGTGGAGCGCTACCTCGATCGTTGACACCGCGCAGGGCTCGGCGACAACCGGCGCCGGCTCCCCCCCCTCCCGACGCAGGAGCGCGTCGAAGCGATCGGCGTGGTCCACCTCATCCGTGGCCGACGCGAGGCACCGCTCGACCAGCTCCAGCGGGGCGCCGCGCTCCTTGAGCCAGATCGCAAGCTCGTGAAACGCGGCCACGGAGGCGCGCTCGAGATGGGCCTGGCGCCGGAGCCAGGCCCTCCACGAAGGGGCCGCTGACGCGAGTTCGCGATGCCCATGCGGCCGCCGCCCGCAGGTAGCATTCTCGTCGATCGTCGTATCGACCGTGCAATTGATCGTGATCATCGGGTGGCTCGGATCCCACGGGTCCGGGTTCGTCGCGCCCGCGGGCGGGAGCGCCTCACACGCTGTCACTACATCCGTCACGCCAGCAGCGTTCATCTCCAGGAATAACTGGAGGCAGGCCGCCTCGCAGCGCTCTGTGGCCTCTGTGTAGGTATCGCGGATCGCGGTCAGCTCGGGATCGGCGAGCACCTCCGAGACGTCCACGGCGTAGGTCTTCAGGGCGGGAGCGCACGAGTCGTCGCTGCCGCTAGAGTCACTGGAGCTGCTGGAGTCGCTGGAGCTGCTGGAATCGCTGGAATCGCTGGAGCCTTCGGAGTCAGCGTCGCTCGTGTTGCTAGAGTCGCCGCAGCCGATCGCTGGCGCCGCGAGGATCAATGAGAATAGCGCGGCGAGATGCACATCATGGTGTGTCACGAACACCTCCTAGGTCGAGGATAGCAGATCTCAGATGAATTCGCGTCTCGCGCCCGGTCGTCGACATGACGCGCCGGACATCCTCGGTAGCGTCCGCCGACTCGCCCGCGGATGACGACACGCCGGCGACAGCGAATTTCACGGGCGTTTCACCGGGTGCTGTCGCGGCGCTGTCGTCAACCGATCGCGCGTCGCTACCTCGCTGACCGCAACCAAGAGACAGGAGCAGATCACGACGCGACTCTTCACCTCCTCACCACGGCGCGACGGCGGCCACGATGTCTCGACCGACATGTAGACGGCGACGCCGCGCCCGGGCGCCCGGGGGCCCGAGTAATCCCGTGAAATTCGTTGTCGCCGCCCCGTTGTCATCGGTCCCCGCGCCTTCGTCCGCTACCTCAATGAACCGGCGCGAACGACCTCGGCGGCGTGGACCTCCGGGACTTCCTCCCGTGATCACCATGGCGTCACGGGTGGCTCTGTCACCCGCCGTGTCGTCATCCATTCGTCGCGGACAAATGCTACCGTTTCGAACGGGACGAACCGCTCGAGCCATCATCGCACGGCTCTTATCGTCGAGGGAGACCTAGACCATGAAATCCAGCACGACCGAAGAACGCGTACCCTCCAAGAAGCTCTTTTGACCCCACGAGTCACGTCATGAACTCCGCTCACGTCATGAACGCCGCGATTCGGTCGGGCCGTCGGCGCGCCGCGATCTCGGTGCGCCCCGCGCGCGTAGCGTACCTGCTCGCCGGGTGTCTGCTCGGGTGCCTCTCCGCGGCGTGCTCGCGGACCGTCGCTCGCGCGACGGTGATTCAGGATCCGACAGCCGCGCTGAACGCCCGGGCGACCCCGGCCGCTCCCGTCGCGACGGCGACCTCGACGACGACCTCGACCGCTACAACGACCTCAAGCGTCCGCGCGAACCGAGGCGCTCCCCCCGGCGAGGCGAACGTCGCCACGCGACCGTCGCGGCCGCAGTTTCGCACGCGGCCGACCGTCTCGAACGCGCGCTTCACGGCACCGACGAGCTATCGCCTCTCGCCCACGGAGCAGGGCTTCTATCTGTCTTTTGAGACCGACGGGACGTACAGGTCCTACAACGCCTTCGTCGTCGAATTCGGCGCCTCAGGGAGTTACCGCGTCACGGGGGACGCCGTCGAGTTCTACCGGGACGGCGCCGTAGAGCAGATCCTGCGCACGACGGATCAGTTTCGCACGCTCGGCGACTACGTCTACTCCCAACAGTTGCTCGCGGACTACGCGTTCGTGCGCGAGCTCGGGAAACGACTCGACGTGTTGATCTGCCGTGTCGACGGGAAGGGGACGTGGACGCGCCGAAACAAGACGACGCGGGGCTATTGCGACATCTCCCACGACGACGCCACGGTCTCGTTCCGCAGCGCGACTGTCTCCGACAGAGACGTGTACCTCGCGCTCACGAGCGCGGACGACTTCGCTACGCTCGCGGGAGGATTTCGGTACGTCGACGAGCCCCCCGAGGTCCCGGCTCCAGCGCCGCTCCCACCGGCGACGGTCGGCTACTCGTCGGGCGTTGACAACGAGCCGGCGCGGCTCATCCACGAGGCCACCTGGACGCTACCCGAAGAGCGCGCACCATCGCTGACGTGTCACCCGGACGGCTCGGCCTCGTGGCGCGATGACGATAGCGATCTCGAGGGCACCTGCGTCCTCACGAAGCGAGACAAGCGCGTCAGGAATTGGGACCGGCGCGGCGGCTACCGCATCGAGCGCGTCGTGGGTGGACTCGAGTTTCGCTCAAACTCCATCACAAAGCGGTTCTCGACGACCGACTTCGCCGAACTCGCCGACCTCGACTCTTGGCTCGTGCTCGAGAACGTCGTGCGCGTCAAGTGGTAGCGAGCTGCTGGTCCAGGACGATGGGGACGACGTGCTGAAAGCGATGCTGCCGGGGAACGTCGGCCATCCTCGGGCGCTAGTGACCGTGCTCGAGGGCCTCGCGCTGTGGAGCGGGAGTCGGGTCTGCGCTGCTGCGTATGTGGACGAACCGGGAGCGGGCTGCTTCGACCGGGTTTTCTTCGGGAGCGGGCCCGCCGGACCCGAGAGCCCGCTGGTCGAGTTCGACGTGCAGGCGCCACGACCATGCCGCCGCCGCTATCGGCGGCTGAGCGGCGTCGGTGACTTTCGCCAACTCCGGCTGCTGGAGGGTGGACGATGAAGGTCAGCGCAGAGATGGAGGCAGAGATCGTGCGGCTGTTTCACGCCGAGAAGTGGAAGGTCGGCACGATCGCCACGCAGCTGCAGATCCATCACGGGGTCGTGCGACGTGTGCTCGCCCGTGGTGGGCTGCCGACGCCGAAGCTGGCACCTCGGGTCACGGTGCTCGACCCCTACCGGGGCTTCATGCGGACGGTGCTGGAGCGCTACCCGACGCTGCGGGCGAGCCGGCTGTATCACATGCTGCGCGAGCGCGGGTACACGGGCAGCGAGCCGTGCGTGCGGCGGGCCGTGGCGACGATGCGGCCCAGGCCGCGCGGTGAGGCCTACCTGCGCCTGTCGACGCTGCCCGGAGAGCAAGGTCAGGTCGACTGGGCGCACTTCGGCACGATGCAGATCGGGCGGGCCTCGCGGGCGCTGCTCGCGTTTGTGATGGTGCTGAGCTGGTCGCGGATGATCTTCGTGCGCTTCTTTCTGGGCGCCCGAATGCCGTGCTTCCTGAAGGGACATGTCGTTCTTCGCCGCGCGCGAGTTCGGCACCCTCGATCGCGTCACCCTGGCGCTCGAGTACCGCGCTCTTGAGGCGTCACGCTCGTCGACCGCCTCTGTCATCGCGCCGAGATCGTGGCGATCGAGGGCGACTCGTACCGCGTCAAGGAGGCCAAGGAGCGCGCGGCGAAGCGCCGCGCCTCGAGGCACCCAGGCAAGAAGAAGACCACGAAGTCGCGGCCGAAGAAGTCAAAGAGCTGATCTTCGAAGCTACGCCGCCGCTGCCCTGGTCACGCCATCCGCGTGTCCAGGGCGCGGCCATTCGTCGTGAGGCCGCGCTCGCCCAGCGTCCAGATTCCCGCGCTCCGCGAGGTCCGATTTCCCGCGCTGTCTCGTGCTCAAATTTCGGCGCCAAATTCCCGCGGGAGTTCTTGATCGTCAACATGTAGGGCCGCCGCGCGCGCGTTCCCGTGCGCAGAAACCTGTCTCGAGCACCTCGTTGCGCACGAGCTCCGTTGCTACACTCCGGGAGTGTTCGCTGCTTCGAGCAAGGTGGCGCTCGCGTTCGCGCTCGCGGCCCCTCTGAGCACACCGGAGCGTCCGCCAGCGCCCATTTACGGGGGCGCTCCGGTCGCGCCGGGCGCGTGGAACTCGGTTGTCGTCGTCGACTTCGGCGTCGATTTCTGTACGGGGACGCTGATCACCGATCGCGTCGTCTTGACCGCCGGGCACTGCTTCACCAGCTTCACCAGCGTCCCCCCCCCCACGCTGATTCAGGTCAAGCTCGGTGCTGATCGCTCCAATCCAGAGTTCACGCTCTCGGTGGAGACCTACAAGACGCACCCGCAGTTTTGCTCGGACGCGGCTTCGTGCGACGAGGATCGCTACGATTTCGCGTACTTGCTGCTGGACAACCCGGCCCCCGTCGACGCGGTCGCGTCCAGCTTCCTCATTGACGAGCAGGACTTCGAGGCGGCCATGGGCGTGGGAAAGCAGCTCACCATTGTCGGCTTCGGCAACGACGAGGATGGCGTCCGCGGGCTCAAGCGCGAAGCAGAGGTCCCGATCACGAGCTTCACCCCGTACGCCCTGGAATTCGAGGCCGGGGGAGATGGTGTCGACGGCTGCGTCGGCGACAGCGGCGGCCCGGCGTTCGCGCTCTTGCCGGACGGCACGGCCATGCTCGTCGGTGTCAGCTCACGCGGGACGACCTGCGGCGAAGGAGGCGTCTACGCCTCGGTGTTCCCGGCGATGTGCTGGATCGGGCGGGAGTTCGACATCCAGTGGCGAGAGAGCAGCAACCAGTGTGACGGCACATGCGGGTGCATCGACACCCCCAACATTCTCGAGGGCGGGTGCTCTGTGGCGCGGCCGGCCGGCGAGAACCGGCGACCGTGGCTCGCGGTCTCGCTCGTGATCGGCTATCTCGGCCGCCGTCGACGATCCCGAACGCCGGCCACCGACAGGTCCCGTCACGCGGCTCGGCCTCGCTAGAACCGCCCGACGAACATCACGCCAGCGCCGCTGGTGGCAACGGTCGGGACTACGTCGATCCCTGCCGCGTCTCTGTTGAGCTTGTGACCGATGATGAGCAGGGACAAACCCGCGATCGTGAGCGCGCCCCCTACGGTCGCGCCGACGACGACGGACACGTTGCCCGCGTTTCCCAGTCCGTGGAAGCGCTGCGTCTCCGGGAGCTGCTCACTGCAGCCCTCCATCGTCAAGCTGCACGGGGTCACGACCGACGGAGAGTGCACGTAGGCGCCCAGCTTCGCGTCGGCGTGGACACCCAGCCCTACGCCCACGCCCATGACGACGAGGCCCGCGACGCCAAACGCGGTCAGCGTCGCGCCGGGGAGCACGAAGCGCCGCGCTCGCGCGCGCAAGCGGGTCGCCTCTGCTCGGCGTTCCGCCTCTATCTTCCCGATGTGCGCGATCAGCCGCCCCCTCCTCGCCTCGGCGTCGGCTCGCGCTTGCTCGTCGAGCAAATCCAGCGGACCCAGGTAGCGATCGAGCGCGTCCCTGGCCTGGTAGAGGTGCGCGAGCTGACCGTCTTCGAGAAACGCGAGTTCCCGGATGTCGACCACCATGAGCAACGTCCTGGCGCGCACGGGCGCGTAGCCGCGTCCGCGCGGGAGGCTCGCCAGGCTCTTGTCGAGTAGCTGTATCGCGACCGCGTAGTCCCCGGCCGAGAGACGCTCGCGCGCTCGCTGAGCAGATACGCTCGCTGCCACCATCGGATCCACGCCGGAGTCCACATCCGCGCGCGGCGATGTGCACGTCATCAGCGCCGAGATGAGGACGAGACTCAACACGCGACGCTCCTACGCGACCCAGCGAGCCCGCGCGAGGGACTCCCCCGCGGCGATTGGCGCGCGTCGTCATCGGTTCTTGCAACTCGATGTGCAGCCATCGCCCCCCTCTCGCTCGCCGTCATCACTCGTTGCGCCCGCGCTCGCGGATCCGTTTTCGCCGACTTCGTAGGTACAAAACGCCGAGCATCCGTCGCCGTCGAGCGAATTCCCGTCGTCGCACTCCTCCCCCAATTCGAGCACACCATCACCGCAGACGAAGCCGAGCACGCAGACAAAGAGCTGTTGATCGCACGCGCGCTCGGGGACATCGACGCCAGCGATCGTGACACAATCCGCGTCACTGATACACGGCTGCCCGACGATATCGTCGCCGCTGTAACAGCCGACGATCATACTCGCCGCGCCCAAGCAGGACATGACCCGCGAGCTCGATCGGCGATGTCGGCTCGAGCGCACGCTGCTTGAGCTCATCGACCAGCACTCCTCTCACACTCACGATACCGTCGCTCGGCCTGCTCGATCGGCTCGCCGAGCAGAAACTCGCGCTGCTCGGCCGGCACGCATACGCTCGTCGTCGCGCGGATACGCGACTGGAGTAAGTTCGCGTCGTCGAAGTTGACCCTCCACACCCGCGCGGTCCCGTCCCTCGATCCCGTGACGACGCGCTGATCGTCAGCGCTGAACACCGCGTGCAGCACCGCCGCCTTGTGGCCATAGAGCGTGACGATATCGCCCGTCCCGTTGGCGCTCCAGATCCTCGCGCTCCCATCGTCCGACGCGGTGACGATCCGCGTGGCGTCGTGACTAAACGACGCCGAGCGGACGGGCTTCTCGTGTCCCCGGAGGACGACCCGCGCCGGTCCGCCCCGCGCGTCCCATATCCGCGCGGTCCCGTCCCACGACGCGGTCACGACCTGCGCGCCATCGGGACTAAACGACGCGTAGTAGACCGAGCCCTCGTGCCCGCGCAAGACCACGGGCTCATCCGCCCCGTCGGCGCTCCAGATCATCGCGCTCCGATCGTCGGAGGCCGTCACGATGCGCTGCGCGGACGAGTCGAACGCCGCGTGGCGAATCTCGCCGCGATGCCCGAATAATGGGATCGTCGCGCCATCGCCGGCGAGCGGCAGGATCCAGGCGACTCCAGTCGCGCTCGCCAGGACTCTCGCCCGGTCGGGGCTCAACACGCAAACGCGCAGCGTGCCGGGGAGCTGGATCTCGCTCGTGGAGAGCACTCTTGGCGGTCGCGCGGCCGAATTCCAGATCTTCACGGTCCCGTCGGCCGACGCTGTGAAGGTCCGCGCTCCATCTCGGCTCACGGCCGCGCACAGCACGTCCTGCTCGTGGCCGGCGAGCGACGCGTACGATCGCGGCTCGGCCCACGAGCTACGCCAGAGCTTCGCCTCGACGCTCGTCACGGTGAGGACATCGTGAGTCTCCCCGATGAACGCGACTCGATGCACCGGCGCGTCGTGTCCGCGCAGGATGAGCTCGCTGTAATTGGCGGCGATGTCCCACAGCCGCGCGCTCCCGTCCTCCGAGACCGTGACCAGTTGCTGGCTACCGGGCGCGAATTCAAGGCTGAGAACCGGGCGCGAGTGCCCGCGCAGGACCCTCTCGTCGAGATCGCGCAGCGACCACACGCGCGCGGTACCGTCGCGCGAGGCCGTGGCGATCACCTCCCCCTTCGGTCCGAAGCGCGCGTCGAGAATCTTCTCCCGATGTCCCCGAAGCGTCTGATACGTGACCTCGCCGGCGCCGCGTGGCAGCCTCCAGACGCGCGCGGTCCTGTCCCCCGACGAGGTGAGCACGAGGTCGCTGCTCGCCGGAGAGAACGACGCCGAATAGACGCTGCCCTTGTGTCCGCGGAGGACGTGATCCGCCTGGAGCTGCGCGCCCAGGTCGACTCGCTCGACGCGCCAGACACGAGCCGTTCGATCGTCGCCCGCGGTCACGACCAGAGCGCCGTCAGGGCTGAAGGATCCGTCGTACACCGTCCCGCGGTGGCCATTCAACACGAGCGGCTGGTCGGGTGCTGTTGACGCCAGCGCCCACACGCGCGCGGTCCCGTCGTCGGAGGTCGTGACGAGCCGCGCGCCGGACGAGCTAAAAGCGACCGAGCGCACGGCGGCGCTATGCCCCTCGAGTCTCGTCGGCGCGGCTCGACCCCTGACATCCCATACGACCGCGGAGCCGTCGCGTGAGGCCGTGGCCACGGCCTCACCCGTCGGGCTGAACACGATCTCTTCGATCGAGCTCCCGTGGTGACCGAGCACCTCGGCCGAGCCATCGAGCCGCCACAAGCGCGCTATCCCGTCGGCGGACGCCGTGGCCACTCGTTCCCCGTCGGGGCTGCAGGCGATGTCGGTGACCGCGTCCCCGTGCGGGAGAACTCGTGAGGAGGTGCCGTCGGCGACCGGGAACAGTCGCGCGCTCCCGTCACGAGAAGCGGTCGCCAGAACCTCACCATCTGGGCTGAACCCCGCGGCGACCACGTATCCGCTGTGCTCGCGGAACACGGCCGCGCTCGCGGGTCGCTGCAGCGCTTCGACCGTCGCCGAGATCCAGCCGCGCGTGTTGACAGGGTCCTCGACCTCGCGAAGCAGCGCGAGCGCGATCGTCGGGTCCTCGTTCACGACGCGCGTCGCGGCCGCGAGTCGACTCGCGTCGCGGGCTCGACGACTCTCGCTCTCAGCGCGCGCGAGGTTCTGCTCAGCTCGGCGCTGCTGCTCCTCGGCTTTTTTGGTCGCCCTCCGCTGCCCCTCGAGCGCGCTCTTCGTCGCCTTCTCTGAGTTCTTGGCCCGTCGCTCGGACTCCTCCGCCGCCTGACGCTCGCTCTCTGCGCGCTCCTTCGCGGCCTTGGCGTTCTCGCGCGCGTCCTTCTCGCTTGCAAGCGCTCGCGTGGCTCTGTCGCGCTCGGCCTGCGCCTCGACCCGCGCGTCTTCGGCTGCCTGCTGCGCGGCTTCAGCTCGCTTCTGGGCGAGTAGCGCCCTGTCGCGCTCTCTCTCTGCCCGCACCTCACTCTCTGCGGCGGCCCGCCACTGATACGCGGCGGTGACGCCTAGCCCGGCCAGGATCAGCGCCGCGATCGCTAGTCCGGCCACGACTGCGCGTAGGCGACCACGCTGCTCGCGGGTCTCGATCGCCTCGAGCATGACTCGCACCGACTCGAAGCGCTTGTTGGGGTCCACCTCGAGGGCGCGATCGAGGACCCGCCGGAGCCACGTGGGGACGTTGTTGTCCGCCGGCGCGGGCGCGCGTCTCCCCGCCGTCACGGCGACGCTGAGCACCTTGAACGTGTCCCCGACGAACGGCCGCTGCCCGTAGAGTGCCTCCCACAGCGTAGCGGCGAGCGAGAACTCATCCGTGCGGACATCGGCGGAGAGGCCTAGAAATTGCTCGGGGGCCATATACGCTGGCGTCCCCATAATGGTGCCGGCGGCCGTCAGATCGACCGAGAGCGCGCTGCGTCGCTCTTCGTGGTCGAGCTCGCGCTCGCGCTCGACGTCTGCGCGCGCGAGGCCGAAGTCCATCACGCGCACTCGCCCGTCGTCCCCAACCATCACGTTGTCAGGCTTGATATCGCGGTGGAGCAGGCCCTCAGCGTGGGCGGCCGCGATGCCCCGGCCCGCTTGCTTAATGACTGAAAGAACCTGTCGCCACCCTGGCCGCTCCTCCTTGACCCACGCGCCGAACGTGCGCCCAACCACGAACTCCATCGACACCCACACCTGACCGCGGTGCGTCCCAACGTCGTGGACCGCCACCACGTTCGGATGCGCGAGCTTGGCGAGCGCCTGTGCCTCACGGTACAGCCGGGTTCGCGCGACGGCGCTGTCGTTGCCAAGGATCAGCTTGACCGCGACCTCGCGGTCGAGCTCCGGGTCATAGGCCGCATAGACAACCCCCATGCCACCAACGCCGAGCGTGCGCAGGATCTTCAGGCGACCGATATAGGCTTCGGGCTCGCGCTCGGGCTGGCGCCCGGGCTGGCCGAGCGGCCGCGTCGGCTCGCGGAAGCCGTCCTCGGACGAGAGGGACATAGTGTCAGCGTCGGCCACGTTTGCGTCGACGTCCGGCGAGAGCGCGTCCGAATCATTAAGCCCATCCAGCGCCTCGGGCGTTGCCTCCGCGTGATCCGTGGCGACCGTGTCATCGAAGGCCGCGTCGAGTTCACCATTCGCTTCCCGCGCTTCACAGCCTGGAGCGGAGTCATCGCCGCCGAGCGCAGCCGTGTCCTCGAACACGCCGCTGTCCACCAGGCGGCGATCGGCGCGCTCCGCAGTCGAAATGACGAGTTCATCTCCGCGCTCGTGACGCTCGTCGCGCCTCTCGCCGGCCTTACACCGGTCGACCCGCGTCTGATCGACGCCCCCCTGCCTCTTATCCACCTCGGGGGATTCTCCCATGAGCGACGGCTGTAGTTCGACGGATCGCGGCTGCGCGAGCCGGGAGCTTCGGCCTCCAAGCCGGCCTGCGCGAAACAACTCGCGTGATCTCGCGCGCGCTTAAGGGGATTTCATCGGCGATTTCCGCGGTGCGAGGAGAAGGCGACCGACGAGCGCAACGGTGCACCAGCTCGCCGCCCTGGCGGGCCTGCGCTGGCAGCCCGCCGACTGGGCCTTGATTGAAGCGGGTGTCTGTTCGGACATATTCTACTACTGGGTCATTGACGTGCTCGGCGCGCTCGAGCGCGGCGATCCTCCTGTTCTCTGGACCACGTCGGGATACCTGTTCCATCGTGCGGGCGTCCGCGCGGGCGCGCGCCTCGCTGCCCCAGGGGGCGCGCGCGTCCGGCTACGCGCTGCTCGATCTCAGCGCGGGGTACCGCGTCGGCCGACTCCAGCTCGATCTCCAGGTCGACAACGTGCTGAACCGTCGGTGGAAGGAGGGCGAGTCCAACTACGCCTCGAGGTTCAACCGCGACGACCCGCGCAGCGCGATCCCGGCGCTGCACTTCGCCGCCGGGCCGCCGCTAACGGTACGCCTCGGGGCGACACTGTGGTTGTGAGCGCGATCCTGCGCGAGCCTGTCCGAGTCGCGTCCGCCTGAACCCGTCCAAGCGTCAATCGTTGGGCCCGGCCAGCTCAATCCAGGCACGGCCGACCTGGACATTCGTTCGAGCTCCCCGAACCTGCCATGCCGGATCCTGGGTCGTTTCGAGGAGCCACCCTCGCATAGCGCGTACCCGTCGGTAGATCTGCTGCCGAGGAACGTTCCGACGTGCGCCTATCTCCGCGAGCGATCGGCCCTCCGCGAGCAAAGGCGCAATCTCCGCACAGCCCGCGTATACCGGCGGATGGCCACGGCGTCCCACGACAGGCTTCTATCAGCGCTTCGGCAGCCCGTTCAAACGTGACAATTAAGCGTTTTAATGTAACGCTTATCAAAGAGACCACACCATACCGCCGAGGAGCCTAATTGATGAGCACCCCTCCGACCTTCCTGGCGCCCCGAGTCATCAGCCTCGACGCTGGCTTCTGCGATCCCGCGCTGACGCGTCCCAGCCAGTTGGCCGTCTTCTGGCTCGTCGACGGTACGCGCGTCGAGTTCGCGGTCCGCGATGCGGTCGCGGTCTACGCGTGCGAGGGTCCGCGCCTCGAGACGCACCAACTCGTCGTCGCGCCACCCAGCGATCATGGTCGCGCGAACGTCACGATCGTCCAGCTTCGCGAACTCGCCGAGCTCAACGGCATGCCTGAAGTCCTACGAGCGCTCGAACTCCAAGAAGCCGGTCAACTCAAGGACGCCGCTCGATACGCGGCCGCCGCGGGCTCGCGTTGGCGTGGACTCGTCGACTACTTCGGCGGGCCTGCGTAGCGGCGCCGTGAAGGCAGCGGTGCCCAGCACGCGCCGCTCGGCGCGCGTGCGCTGACCATCTCCAAGAGCAGATTGAGGCCGTGTGTCGCCGCGCTGATCAGGCAATCGCCTCGCTCCGGCGATGTTGCTGCGTCGGCGCGTACGCGGTCACGGTCGCCGTCGGCCATCCGCTGAGCACGAGCATCTCGCCGCGCCCGAACTCGCGCTCTGGGTTCGCCTGCGTGATCTCGTACGTCCTCGCCAACGACGTCGAGACGCCTTGTCTCGCCACGCCGTCGACGGCGCGCGCGCGATTCTCTGGGCCGTCTTCGGACGCGGCGCGGGTCTCGGCGCGGCAATGCTCCACGCGGCGCTGCTCCGTTGGTCTGGAGAAAATCGCTCCACCTCGCCGATCCACCTGTCTCGCGGGGCTGCTCCCCGAAGCGTTGCAGCTGAGCGCCCAACAACTGGAGCTGGATCCACTTCTCGGCGTTCACGGCACGGCGAGGGTATCAAGCTCGACCGCGCGCCGCGTGTGTCGACTACCTATTAATGTCTCTCAGGACATCTCGGTCGCTCTCGCGCAGCGCGCGAGCGCGACAGCGAATGTTGCGCCGCCGCTGCACAGGCGCGAGCCTCCTGCTGGGAGGCCGGACGTGAGGGCGATGAGTGGCTCGGGCGCTCACGGATCCGATCCGCTGCGCCGCCGAGCTCCTCCGCCGAGTTCCTCCGCCGGGCTCCTCCGCCGGGCTCCTCCGCCGGGCTCCTCCGTCGGACTCCTCCGACGGGTCGGCTTCCCGAGCTTCGCCGCGCCGGAGCAGGGATTCAGCCACCAACGCTCGCCGCGCTCGGAGAAGCTCGACGCCGGCCAAACGCATTGTTCTCGCTATCGTGTTTTGGTATCCGATGGAGATGATGACGCTCCGGCATGCGAGCACAACAGAGCCACGACCTCGGTTGGCTCACACGAACATCATGACGGAGCGCTTCCCGATGGATCCATATCCGTCGAGTTGGTACGCCGTCACCTTCTCCGACGAGGTCCCTCGCGGGGAGGTCAAGCGGGTGAACTTCCTGGGGCGCGAGGTGGTCGTCTTTCGCACGCAGTCGGGCGCGGCGGCCGTCTTTGAGGCGTATTGCCCGCATCTCGGCGCCCATCTCGGACGGGGTGGTACGGTCGTGGGGGAGGATCTTCGCTGCCCCATGCACGGCTTTCGATTCAACGTCGCGGGCGAATGCACAGGCGCGGGCGCTTGTCGGGGCAAGGCGCCCGGGGCGACGGCAGGCGTGCTCCCAGTGCGGGAGGTCGACGGAGTGATCTTCTCCTGGCACGGCGCCGACCAGCAGCCGCGGTCGTGGGAGCCGCCGCCGCTCGCCGAGCCCGAGTGGCGAACCACCGCGCGTCGCACGGTGATCGTTCGGACGCACCCCCAAGACCTGGGGGAGAACCTCTTCGATGAGGCGCATTTGATCGCCGTCCACGGCTACTCCGACTCGACGATGGAGCGCCCACGCGCAGAAGGGCACGTGATCTGCGGTTCAAGCCGCTTCAAGACGGGCTTCGACCTCGGCCCCTTCAAGCGCCGCAACGAGGCGAGCGTCTCGACGCAGCTCCACGGCCTGGGGATCTTCTTCACCGATCTGCACACTCAACCTGGAGACCTCAAATTTCGGACGGTGTTCATGCCGACGCCGATCGAGCCCGGCGTCCTCGAGCTCCGCGTGAGCATCTGGATCAAGCAGGTGGACCAGGAGCTGGCGGCGCTGCCCTTGATCCGTCGACTGCCCAAGCGAACGCTCGAGTGGCTCATGGCGAGGATCCTACTCCTGACGATTAAGCACGACATGGAGCAGGATCAACGAGTGCTCGATCACCGGCGGCACCTCCCGCAGCCTGGCCTCGCGGCCAGTGACGGTCCGATCGCGGCGTATCGTCGATGGGCCCGGCAATTCTACCCGCAGGCGACCAACGCATAGGCGACGGGTGGCGTCAGGCCCGGCCTGCGCGGAAGACCTCGGCAGCATGCCGGGCGCCCCGCGCGGTGGTGTAGAGCGGGACATACCCGATCTCGGCCTGGGCCTTGGCGATGCTGAAGTGGTGCGCCACCGCGGTGGTCTTGATCTCGCAGGCCCCGAAGGGCGGAGCGCCCCGACCCATCCGGGCCCAGACCTTCTCCCAGGTGGTGATCGCCGCCCGTAGCAGCCTCGTCGGGAGGGGCAAGTAGAGCGCGGGCAGGTTGAGCGCGCGGAGGACGAGGCGATTGAAGTCGTCGACCGCGATGGGATCGCCGTCCGAGATGAAGTAGGCGCTACCCCCGACGGGTCCCCCTGGCTCGAGGCGCTCGGCTGCGAGCACATGGGCGAGCGCAAGGCTCTCGACGTGCGTGAGGTCGATGAGGGACGAGCGGCCGGCCCAGCAGGGGCGGAGCCCGAAGAGCGCCGCCGCGTCTACGACACGCGGGACGAATTGGCGATCGCCGGGCCCGTAGATGCCGCCGGGGCGCAGCGCGCAGGTCATGAGGCCCTGCGGATCGTTGGCGGCCAGGACCATGCGCTCGGCCTCGATCTTGGTCCGCGTGTAGAGGTCGGACGCGCCGCTCGCGTAGGGCAAGCGTTCGTCGCCGTCGCGGATCGGCGCCTCGCCGAGGACGACGTGGTTCGAACTCGTGACGACGAAGCGCCTCACGCCAGCCTCGCGGGCGGCCGCGAGGATCGTCGCCGTGCCGGTGACGTTGGTGCGGTAGGTCTCCGCCACGACCGCGGGCGGCGCGTGCTCGTGGAGCGTGAGGCGCCCTGCGCAGTGGAAGACCGCGGCCGCGCCGACGCAGGCCCGGGCGCAGGTGGCCGGATCGGCGACGTCGCCGATCACCTGCTCGAGCCCGCCGGAGGGGTGCGGGACGCGGTCCAGCACGCACACGAGCGCGCCTCGCTCGCGCAACGCGGCGACGACGTTCTGACCGACGAAGCCAGCGCCTCCGGTCACGACGCAGCGCTCCCCGTGGAGCACGCTCATGCGGCACCTCGCGTGGGGCCGGACCCGGAGAGCCCCAGGATCTCGCGGCCGAGCTCGCCGAGGAAGACGCCTCGGGGATCGAGCCCAACGCGGACACGTTCGAAGGCCTCGCGGCGCGGGCCATAGCCCGCGAGTTGAGCCGTGTCGAAGGCCTTCCCCCAGTGGGGCAGCGCGCCGAAACGCTCGCTCAGCGTCGCCGCGAAGGTTCGGTAGAACTCGTCCACCCCCGGGGTCCCGGGCGCAGCTACGCACTCGATGACAGCCGAAGGTCGCCCGACGGTCGGCGAGAGCCACGCGTCATCGGGTCCGATGCGGCGGAGCTGGACGGCCATGTTGATGGGGAAGCGACCCCGTCGAGCGTCGGCCTCAATGAGCGCGAAGGTCGCGGCGAGCGCCGCCTCGGCGTGTTCGACGGGAAACACCTGGGCCGCGTCCGTGAAGGCCGGGGTCGTATACAGGTAGTGGAAGGCGTCGATGCTCCTCCGGACCTCGCCGTCCATCGCCTGCGATGTCAGATCTCCAAGAGAGAGGAGCGGGTGCGTGAGCCGCGGCAAGCGCTTCACGAGCGGGAAGATGAGGGCGCCAGCGCCTTGGTTGAGCGCGAGCTGCTGGACGTGCCGCAGGAGCTTCGTCGCGTCGCGCAAGGTCGCCGGTCCGGGCGCGCGGTCGGCGAGGTACCACCAGCCGCACCGGCTCCCTGGGTACCAATAGAGGCTCACATGCTCGTGCGTGGAGAGGACGCGCCCGACGTCCGCGATCGCCCGCTCGAGCGGCTCGGACCGGTACGTCACCCGCATGTGGAAGGCGGGCTCGCACCGGAGCCGCAGCGAGTAGACCGCGCCGAGGAGCCCGAGGTGGAGACGGGCGGCGCGGAGCTGATCGGGGTCGGAGGCATCGAGCGTGACGAGATCGCCGTCGGCCGTCACGAGGCGAACGCCGACGACGCGGCTCGAGAGGGTACCGTGGGTCGGCGACGATCCGTGGGCGCCGGTCGCAATCAGACCACCCACCGACATCTTGCTGTAGTTGGTGCCGCCTTCGAGCGAGAGCCCGACCTCCCAGGCCGTCTCCTCGACGTCGCCGAGCCGCGCGCCGGCTTCGACCTCGATCTCGTCCTCCTCGATGCGGAGGACACGGCGCAGATGCTCGGTCACGATAAGGCAGCCAGCCGTGCGCGCGAGGGGCATGAGGCTGTGGCCGGTGCCGGCGACGCGGATCGGGAGCTCACGCGCCGCCGCCGCGCGCACGGCGGCGATGAGGCCGTCGAGATCCGCCGGCGCAGCTCGCAACACCGGTCGACAGGACCATGTCTTGGCCCAATTGGACCAGGTGTCGCGTCGTGGGGGAGGGATCCGCAGGTTCACCGACGGTAGCCTATCACTTTGGTCGGCTGCCGATCCTCTCTCCTCGAGGCAGGTCCCTACTCGCTGAGCCTCTGAGGCGATAAGAGTCCCGTTAGGGCGAGGGGCGAGGGGCGGGCGCGGAGCCCAGCGAGCAGCGAGCCGATGAGATGGCAGCCTGCCATCGGTCTGCCATCGGTCTGCCATCGCCTCCCATGTCTCTCCCCCATTCCTGTCCTAGCGACGCGTGACCTCGCGCTTCAGCGTTGGGTTTTCTCGCGTTCGGGCTTGGCACCTCGCTTGCTCTGTCGATGGGCGAGCCCACGGCTCATCCGAGGCAGCCGTGGCCGCTGGCGCGCGCGTGAACGCGGCGTCGGCTCGCGCGTGAACGACGACCAGTTCAACAAGAGCCTCGCCGTGCAGGAGATGTTTGTGCTGCGTGTAGCCGCGACTCCGGGCTTCTCGGAAGTGTTGGTACGAATCAGAAAGGTCTACCGATGTCCTCGTTGTTGAGCGGCGTACTCGTCGCGCTCGCCGTTTCGTCGCTTCCCGTGCACGCGCCGGAAGAACCACCAGAGCCGATATTTGGGGGGACGGCCGCTTCCGTGAACGCGTGGCGGTCGACAGTCGTTGTCGACTTCGGCGTTGACTACTGCACGGGCACGCTCCTCACCGAGCGTATCGTCTTGACCGCCGCGCACTGTCTGCGCTTGGAGCCGCCCCTATCGTTGATCCAGGTCAAGCTCGGCACCAGCCGCGTGAACCCGGAGTTGACGCTCTCCGTCGAGTCCTACAAGCGACACCCTCAGTTCTGCGACGAGCTGACCGGATGCGACGCTGGCTACTACGATTTCGCGTATGTGTACCTTCAGGAGCCCGCGCCGGCCGACGCCGTCAACGCCAAGAGCCTCATCGACCAGCACACGTTCGACGCGCTCATCTACGAGGGCGCCCCGATCACGATCGTCGGCTTCGGAGCTGACGAGGATCTGCACGAAGGGGTCAAGCGCGAGGTCGAAACGTACATCACACACGTCTCTAACGGCGCCCTGGAGATCAGCGCGGGAGGCGACGGCACAGGCGGCTGTCAGGGCGACGGTGGTGCCCCCGCGTACGCGCCCTTGCCGGACGGGAGTGACGTGCTGGTCGGGGTCGCGTCGCGAGGAACGGGGTGCGGTGAGCTCGAGGTGTACGGGCTTGTGCCGCCAGCGATGTGCTGGATCGGCAGCGAGTTCGACATGGTGTGGCAAGCGGCGGACGAGCTGTGTGATGGCGCCTGTGGGTGCCTTGACTCCGAGTCGAGCGACAGCGGCTGCTCAGTGGCCGGCGCGAGCGAGGGGTCGTGGCTATGGCTCTCGATTGTGGCGTTTGTCACTCGTACCGGTCGCCGTCGTCGCCAGTACAGAACTCGCGCGCCAGCGAGGTCGTCGGTGGTCGTAAACGGACGTGGGCGAGACGACTACTAGCGAAGTCGCGCTCCGGCCCGTGTCGTCGCGCGACGACACGCGCAACGAGATCGGTTATGCCGGCGAGAGCGCGATGGAGAGCGATCGGGCGCAGCGAACGAACGTCGTCAGCAGGGGGCTGTGGCTGTGGTCAACACGAGCGCTCGAATTGCTGAAACTGCCACCCGACGGTTCGTGGGAGACTCCGACACGATGGTCGATTCGTCAGGCACCGGCGATCGGCGGGCGCACGCGAGGCAACAGGCGCCCGACTCGGGCGTTTCGCCCTCGGGCGAATCAAAGGACGCTGCGCGAGGTATAGCTTTCGAAAGCACCGTAGCGCTCAGCGACGGCAGGTCCATGCTCGAAAAGGCCATGCCCGACTCCGGGCGCGATGACGCCAGCGCGTTGGACGACACGGTCGCCTCTAGCTCTCGCCGCGCCACCGCCAAGGGTGCATCATCTGGCGTTGATTCGAAGTCCGACTCCGTTGGCGTCGCACTCGATGACACCGTCGCGTCCTCGCCCGGTGCCGCGTCGAACAACATGGCCGAGGCTGACACGAGGGTCGTCGCGTCCGCCGGGCGCGCGCTTGGAAATACCCGCCCCATCGGCCCTGGGCGACTTCAGCCCGAGCAGTCTCATGAGTACATTGGCCGTCTAAAGATTCTGCGAACGCTTGGTGCTGGCGGCATGGGGGTCGTCTACGCGGCCTACGATCCCGAACTCGACCGCGAGGTCGCGGTCAAGCTGATCCTCGGCAACGACAGCGTCGACGCGCGAACGCGTCTGTACCGCGAGGCGCAAGCGTTGGCCAAGCTCGCGCACCCCAACGTCGTATCGGTGCACGACGTCGGTACGCACAACGGGCAGGTGTGGGTGTCGATGGAGTTCGTGGTCGGCCGGACGCTCGGCGCGTGGATCCGGGAGGAGCGGCCGCGCTGGCGACAGGTCCTCTCGATCTTCAAGCAGGCCGCGCGCGGGATCGCGGCGGCGCACGCCGAGGGGCTCCTGCACCGGGACATCAAGCCCGATAACATTATGGTTGGCGATGATGGTCGCGTGCGCGTAATGGACTTTGGGCTCGCGCGGTCCGAGACCGAGGCCGAGCGCGAACGCGAGCGAGATCATGTGGGGCGGCGCAGCGCGCTCTCGGTTGAGCTAACGGCTGCGGGCGCGATTATGGGAACGCCAGCATACATGGCCCCCGAGCAGTTTTTAGGGCTCGCCGCGGATGTCCGTACCGACGAGTTCTCGCTCGCTGCGACGCTGTGGGAGGCGCTCTACGGTCAACGGCCGTTCATCGGCAACACCTTTAAGGCGCTCAGCGTCGCGGTGACGGCGGGCAAGCGCGAGCCTGCGCCGTCGGACAGCAACGTGCCCGCGTGGCTGCGGCGCGTGCTCGAGCGAGCGCTTGAGGCCGACCCCAACAAGCGCTTCGAGTCGGTACGGGTGTTGCTCGAGACCATCGAGACGAGCGAGCAGCGGGGGCGGCTTCGCGCGATCGTAGCCGGGCTCTCACTTGGACTCGTCGCTATGGCGGTGCTCGGCGCTGTCGCGGTGATTCAGTGGCAGCGCGCTGTGGCCAGCGAGGCGGCGCTCAGCGTGGAGAAGCGCGTCGTTGAGCAGAAGAGCGAGGAGGTCGCGCAAAAGAACGCGGCGCTCGAAAAAAAAGACCTCGAGAACCGACGCTCGCTGAGTGTGCAGCGGGGCCTACGGGCAAAGATGTTGATCCCCGAAAATAGCGAGGGGGAGGCGCTGAAATTGGGAGTGCTGGCAGTCGGGGCGATTGACCCAGATTGGGGTCGAACACCTCCTCGCGAGGCGACCGACGCACTTGAGCACGTATTGGCCGACGACGCCACGATCGTTCAGCAAACGCTCAGTCTTGAAGGGCACAACGACCGAATTTGGGCGCTCTCCTATTCTCCTGACGGTACACGCGTAGCCACCGCTAGCTGGGATACGACCGCGCGGATTTGGGACGCGGCAACCGGTGGCCTCATTGCCACGCTTCGGGGCCATGAGAAGGAGATTAACGCGCTTCAATTCTCGCCCGACGGTGCACATATTGCAACCGCTAGCAACGATGGAGTTACACGGGTCTGGAACACGAAAACCGGCCGTCTGGCTGCCATGCTTTCTGGGCACAATGACTCAGTAAGCTCATTGGCGTATTCGCCAGATGGCACACACATCGCGACATCTAGCTTCGACGACACCGCACGAGTTTGGGACGCGAAGTCAGGTGTGTGCATCGCAACACTCCGTGGTCACAAGCACGATCTTGGAGATATAGAGTATTCCCCCGACGGCACCCGCGTCGCTACTACAAGCCTCGACCACACCGCGCGAGTCTGGAACTCGACTACTGGCGAAGTCATAACTACGCTCGATGGCCATGAGGACATCGTCTGGGGCGTGGAGTTCTCGCCCGATGGCACAAGAGTCGCTACTGCGAGCTGGGACAAGACCGCGCGCGTGTGGGACGCTGCTACTGGCGATGCCCTCGTTACACTCCGTGGCCATGAAAGAAATGTCATCGAATTAACATACTCGCCTGATGGCACTCGAATCGCCACCGCGAGCTATGACCAGACCGCGCGAATTTGGGACGCGCAGTCAGGCCAACCCATAGCCACTCTTCGGGGACACAATAGCGGTGTCCAGGCGATCGTCTATTCACCCGACGGCACTCGAGTGGCCACTGCTGGAGCGGACGCAACTGCGCGAATTTGGGATGCAGAAACCGGTCATCACCTCGCTACGCTTCGCGGTCACGAGGAAACCGTTCGCGCGCTGTTGTTCGCGCCGGATGGAGAACACATAACAACCGCCAGCTTTGATCGAACTGCACGAGTGTGGATGCTTGGCGCCAATAATCGCCTCACCACAATTCCGGGTCACGAACGCGTTGTCCGCACATTGGCCTACTCACCCGACGGCACTCGCATTGTTACCGCTGGAAAGGATCTCACTCCTCGAATATGGGATGTTCACTCTGGCGAAAATGTCGCCACACTGCGGGGTCATCAGAACGAGGTCAGAGCGTTGGCGTATTCTCCAGATGGCACTCGCATTGCAACTGCAAGCGCGGATTACACTGCGAGGCTGTGGAATGCAGACAACGGAGACCTTATAACCACACTCCAAGGTCACGAGAATTACGTCTATGCACTAGCTTATTCTCCGATCGGTGATCAACTCGCTACTACGAGCCTAGATCGTACTGCGCGGCTGTGGAACGCGACAACTGGTGAACTCGTTGCTACGCTTCGGGGTCATGAGAATTACGTCCTCGCGTTGGACTTCTCGCCCGACGGCGCCCGCGTTGCGACGGCCAGCTTCGATCGCACAGCGCGAGTATGGGACTCAAGAACTGGCGAAGCCATCACAACCCTAATTGGACACAAAAACGGCATCTGGGCGTTGGCATATTCCCCCGACGGCCGCCGCATCGCAACTGCCAGCGACGATAGTACAGCGCGAGTGTGGGACGCGAACACCGGGGCTTCTCTCGTGGAGTTGCGAGGCCATGAGAGAGAGATTACTGCGCTATCCTACTCACCGAGCGGCGCGCAACTAGCGACCACAAGCAAGGATAAGACGACGCGCGTCTGGGAGTCCACAACAGGCCAACTCTTGGCTACGTTAGCGGCTCATGATCATCATATCGTAACAGTAACATACTCGCCAGACGGGACCCACATTGCGACCGCGAGTAAGGACGCAACGGCCAAGATATGGGATTCTGAGAGCGGAGATCTCATCAAAACACTCGTTGGCCATCAAGGAGAGGTATTCGCCGTCGCCTACTCGCCAGACGGTCAAACGGTCGCCACCGCCAGCGATGACCACACCGCCAAGATCTGGAACCCAGAGACGGGCGAGCTCCTCCTGGACCTCACCGATCGCATCGGAATCCGCCAACCCGATGGTTCCGTCGCCTGGCCCATCCCGCCGCGCGAACTCACCCGAATCGGATGCCAGCGCCTCAAGCCCTTCGAAGACCACTACCCCGAAGCGGCCGACATCTGTGAGCCGCTCCTGGCCAACTGAACCCTCCCACAACGGAGGTTGCTCGTCTCCGCCCGGAATTGAAATCGAGCGTAAGGGCCGTTCTAGCCGGCTGCGCTCGTGGTGAGTCATACTCACCGCGAGGCCCCGAGCGTGTCCGAGGACATCACGACCATCGACCCTCGCCAGCTCACCTCGAGCGGCCTGCCCACAGCTCCAGCGCGTCCGGTCGTGCTGACGATTCTTTACCATCCCGACGTTCACCGTGTCGGCGAGGAGGTTTGGTTGTCGGTGGCGAGCCCCTCGGTTCCGGTCCCGGTCTCGCGAAAGACCCCCGATTTCTTCCAGCCGTACGAGAGTAGCGGCCGCCCCCTCGAACTCCCGCTGATCAGCCGCCGACCGTTCACGATCGCCGCGGGCGAGCGCGAGGGTGTCGTAGTCTCCACGACCGGCTCCGGCACCGAGGTCCAGCTCGTCGGGGCGGCTGGAGCCGAGGCCATCGAGGGGAATTGTCGGCTGTCCGAAGAGGCGCTCGAGCAGGGCGCCCAGCTCGTGCTCGGCCGTCGGGTCGTGCTGCTCGTTCACCGCCGCGCGCCGCGTGCGAGCGCGCCTGTCCTCAACGACTCGATGGTCGGCGCGAGCGAGCGGCTCGATCAGCTCCGCGCGCATATCGCTATCGCGGCGAGGTCGCGCGCGCCGGTGCTGATTCGCGGAGAGACCGGCGCGGGCAAGGAGCTCGTTGCGCGCGCGCTCCACGACGCGGGCGAGCGGGCGAGCGGGCCGTTCGTCGCCGTGAACCTCGCTACGCTGACGTCGACGCTCGCGGCCTCCGAGCTGTTTGGGCATGTTCGCGGCGCGTTCTCGGGGGCGCGCCGCGATCGCGACGGCTACTTCGCGCGAGCGGACGGCGGCACGCTGTTCCTCGACGAGATCGGCGAGTGCAAGCCGGAGATCCAGGCGATGCTCCTGCGCACGATCGAGACTGGAGAGGTTCATCCCGTAGGCGCTTCGAAGCCGCGAACCGTCGACGTGCGTTTGATCGCCGCGACCGACGCGGCGCTCGAGACGATGGTCTCTTCGGGCAGCTTCCGCGCGCCGCTGTACTACCGCGTAGCTAGCCATGAGATCCACGTGCCTCCGTTGCACCACCGAAAAGATGACGTCGCGCGGCTGCTCGTGCACTTCATCCGACTCGAGCTCGACGCGTTGGGTCAGCGGGCGAAGCTCGACGCGCAGACAGTCGAGCGCCCGTGGCTCCCAGCGGCGCTCATGGCGACGCTCTGCCGCTACACGTGGCCGGGGAACGTCCGACAGCTCCGCAACATCGCGCGCTACCTCGCGGGGTCGCCGGGGCCCCTCTCGGTCCGTGATGCTCGACTCCAGGCGTTGCTCGGCAGCGCGCTCGCGGATCACCCAGCGCCCTTGAGCAGACAGACCGATGCCCCGAAGCCAGCGACCGCGAAGGCAGACGATCGGGCTCGACGGCGCGTCTCGGACCGCGAGTTCGAGTCGTTCCTGGAGCAGCTCGACTATCGAATTCGTCCGGCCGCCGAGGCGCTCGGGGTGTCACGCCCAACGCTCGCCGCGATGATCGATCGTCACCCTCGGCTGCGACGCGCCCGACACCTCACGCGCGAGGAGATCGAGTCCGCCCGGGCGAACGCGCCCAGCTCGGAGCTGTGGCGCGAGCTTCGGGTCTCGGAGCACAGCCTGAAGGTCCGTATGCGTCAGCTCGGGATGCTCGAGTGAGCAGCCGTCGAGCTCATGGTCGGCGACGTCCGCGACCCCTGGCGCGCACGGGCGCTTGTGAGCGATCGGTCAGATCCGAACGGCGCGCCTAGGGTGGCCGGCGTGTCGTCGACGCCACCTTCGGCGATACTCGGCGCAGGCGATGGCAGGTCAAGACGACGACCGACCAGGCGACGCCGATGTCACGACCCGCGCCGTTGGAGCGCGCGGCTCCTGGCCGAGCGTCGACCCCGCAGCGCACGAGCCCGGCGCTCGGGAGTTCGAGCGCGAGCCGGCGGCCTTGGCCGACACGGTGGCGCTCGCGCCGGATCCGAGCCGCGAGGACGAGCGCGAGGATCCTGCATCGTCGTCGCTAGCCTCGCCGACGGCGCAGACCATGAGCGTTTCGGGACCCGATCCGTACGGCGCCACCAGCGAGATGAGCACGATCGGCGGCTACGTGATCGAGCGCCAGCTCGGCGCGGGCGGGATGGGGGAGGTCTACGCCGCCCGTCATGCCGAGTCCGGCGAGCGCGTCGCGCTCAAGACGCTGTCGCGGGCCCGAGCGGACCTCTTGTATCGGTTTAAGCGCGAGTTTCGGGTGCTCGCCGACGTCGAGCGCCCGAACCTCGTGCGCCTCCACGAGCTCGGCGTCTCGGCGCGCGGTGAGGCGTACTTCACCATGGAATTGCTGACCGGCGTCCCGTTCGTCGCGTGGGTGCGCGACGGCGTCGACGACGGCGCGCTGCCGGACCGCGCGCGACTCGAGGGCGCGCTCCGTCAGCTCGTCCTGGGCGTGGAGGCGCTGCACGCCCTCGGCTGCGTGCACCGTGATCTCAAGCCGTCGAACGTGCTCGTGGATCATGATGGCCGCGTGGTCATCCTCGACTTTGGGCTGATCTCGGAGCTCGACGAGCCCGAGCACGTGATCACGAAGCAGGGACAGATCCTCGGCACGCCGGCCTATATGGCGCCGGAGCAGGCGCGGGGCGGTCACGCGGGGCCGGCCGCGGACTACTACGCCATCGGCGTGATGTTGTTCGAGTGCTTGACTGGGGAGCGGCCCCACGCGGGAACGCTCTATCACTTGCTCGCGGCCAAGCAGCAAACTCTCGACACGAGCCAGGCGCTCTTGCAGGCGCCGCCGCGGCTGCGAGCGCTGTGCGCCGCGCTGCTCGATCGCGAACCCGCGCGCCGCCCGAGCGCCGCGACGATCCTCGATCGTCTCGATCCCGATGGCTCCAGGAGCGGGCAGCCCCAGCCGGCCACCATTCCGCGCGCCGATCTGTTCGTCGGTCGCGTCGATGAGCTGACGGCGCTCCACGACGCCTATCGCTATTGCTGTGAGCAGCGAAGGCCGATCGTCGTGCACGTGCGCGGCCTCAGCGGCCAGGGGAAGTCGACGCTGCTGCGCCGGCTCCGGCGGCAGCTCAACGACGGTGACGAGCCCGTCGTGCTGCTCCACGGCCGTTGTCGCGAGCAAGAGACGCTGCCCTACAAGGGCGTCGACGCGGTGATCGACTCGCTCTCGGCGCATCTTCGCCGGCTCCCCGGCGACGAGCTCGCCGCGCTGCGACCCGAAGGCGTGAGCGCGCTGGTCCGCGTGTTCCCGGTGCTCGACGATCTGTGGCCGCGAGCGGGCGCGCTTCGGCTGCAGCCGCGCGAGCTCCTCGGCGTGGTTCGCTCAGCGCTCCGCCAGGTAATCAACGGGCTGGCCGAGCGCGCGCCGCTGATCATTCAGATCGACGACTTCCAGTGGACGGACGTCGAGAGCCTCGAATTCTTGCAGGAGCTCGTGCGACCGCCCAGCGCCTCGCGGATCCTGCTGACGCTGGTCCTGCGCGGCGAGACGGGCGCTCCCGAGACGCTGCGTATGATCGAGGAGAGCGAGCTGCTCGGCGTGGGCGCCAGGCGGATTGAGCTGGAGCCGCTCCCCTACGCCGACGCGTTGACGCTGGCGAAGGCGCTGACCCCGGGTCGATCACCCGCGGACCGCGAACTCCGGGCCGAGAGCGTGGCGCTGCGCTCGGGCGGCAACCCGTTCTACATCGGTCAGCTCGCGCGGGGGGTCGAGGACACGCTCGACTCCGGCGTCGAGCTCGACGCGGTCGTCGCGCGGCGCCTGGCCGATCTCGACGCGCCCGCGAGGGGGCTGCTCGAGCTTGTCGCGGTGGCCGGGGGCCCGCTCAGCGCGGGCGTCGCCGCTGCGATCTGTCCTGGAGTACCGACGGACGAGCTCGAGAGCATGGTCGAGCGCGGTCTGCTCGTGATCGGCGAGTCCGCGAGCGAGGACGCCGCGCAGCTCGAGGCGGCCCACGATCGGATCCGCGAGGTCGCGCTGCGCGAGCTCGCGCCCGCGCGCCGCGTCGAGCTGCACGCGGCGCTCGGCGACCACCTGCTCGCGCGCTGCGATGGGGAGCCCGAGGGCGAGCTCGTCTTCCGCGTCGTCGAGCACCTGCACGCGGGGTACCCCGAACTCGCCCAACTGCCGCGAGACCGTCGCCTCGAGCTCGCGCAGCTCGAGCTCCGCGCGGGCGAGCGCGCGCTCGCCAAGGCGTCGTTCGAACTCGCGCGTGTCCACTTCGAACGGGCCCACGCGGCCAACGATCCCTGGCGCGAGCACGGACCCCGGGGGGGCGCGCATCACCAGCGCTGCGTGGCGATCCAGTTCGGCTGGGCGCGGACGGTCCGAGACTTCGACGAAGCCGACCGACTGTTCGAGGCGCTGCTGACGTGGCCGCTGGACGTCGCCGCGTTCGGTGAGGTCGTCTACGAGCAGATGCTGTCGCTCGCGGCGAGTGATCGCTTCGACGCCATGTTCGAGCTGGGCCTCGACGCGCTGCGCCGCCTCGGCGTCAAGGCGCCGCGCACGGTGACATGGCCTGCGGTGCTCTGGCAGCTCACCCGCGCGGACCGAGCACTCCGCCGCCCTGAAGTGCAGGACCTGGCCCGACTGCCTGAAGTCGTTGACGTGAAGACCAACGCGACCCTGCGTATCCTGGCGTGGCTCGCGGGGTGGACCGGGCTCATGAATGATCCGCGCTGGGGGCTCTGGTGCACCGGGCAGCACGCGCAGCTGGTCGCGCAGCATGGCCGACACGACACATTCGCCATGGGGCTCACCTCGATGCTCGTGTTCTTGACGAGCGGCAGGAGCTCGGAGCGCGCGCGCTCGCTGTGGGAGCGCCTGCGCGCCTGTGAACGCGCGGGCATCCTCTCGGCGACCGATCGGGCTCGGACGCGCTCGTTCTCGACGTCGATCGTCTCGCGCCTGCAGCCGCTGCACGAGGCGGCCGCACCGATGCGCGAGTATCACGACTTCTGCCTGTTAGTGCAGAAGTTCTACGAGGCCGCGTACATGAACGCGATGGGCGGGACGCTGATGCTGGACGCGGGGACGCCCGCTCCCGAGGTCATCGCGTTTATCGACGCGTGTCTGCCGGTGACACGAGAGATCGTGACGATGAAGGAGTTCGAGCGCTTCGCCGAGGCCACGCGGCAGGTCTGCATGGTCTTGATCGAGGGACCCGAGCACGAGATCCCGGCGTCACCGGAGATCTTCTACATGCTGATGGGCCTGCGGCGCGCCTGGCTCAAGGTGCTGCGACGCGCGTACCTCGAGGCGTGGGCTGACCTCACGCCTGTTGTGAAGGAGTACGACCAGATCGGGGACGTCACGTGGACGACGCCGATCTACTCCGCGCTCACGATCATCGTCTCGTTGGAGCGGATCCCCGACGCTTCGCGTCTCGAGCGCGCGCGCTTGCACCTGGGCATTCGAAAGTACAGGGCAAAAATCGTCCGCTGGGCCGCCGACTGTCCGGCGAATTGGGAGCCCCTCCTCGCGCTGGTGGACGCCGAGCTCCGCGCCGGCAAGGGGCGGCTCGACGACGCGATGATCCTGTACGAGCGCGCGCGCCAGGGCGCCGCCGAGAACCGAATGAGCTGGCTCGCGGGGCTGGCCGCCGATCGGCTCGCGATACAAGCCGAGCGCAGGGGGCTCACGCTGGTCGTGGAGGCCGCTCTCCGCAACGCGCGTGGGCACTACGAGCGCTGGGGCGCGGCGGACCTCGTCCGCCGCGTCGACGTCGAGCTCGCGCGAGTGAAGGGTCGCCCTGGCGCCTGACCGCGTGTGATTCACTGGAACTGCACGGGCGGCGGCGGCATGTCTCCGGGCTTGGCGCCGATCACGAGCCAGCCCTGCCCGTGATTGGGCCCGGCCCCCCAGCACCGCAGCTCGCCGCTCTCCATGAGCGCGCAGGTGTGGTCGACCCCGGCCGAGACCTGCGCCGCGGCGCCGCCCAGGTTGACGGGCCCGACGGCGCTGGGGAGCTCGTCATCGCCAACGGCTTCTGTGTTCTCGTACCCCAGCTCCCCGTGGCCGCTAGACCCCCAACACCGCACGTCTCCTCCGTCGAGGAGAGCGCAGACATGGTTGCGACCTGCGTTGATTTGTACCGCGGTACCCCCGAGGTCAACGGGGCCGACCGCGAGCGGCGTCTCGTCGTCCCCGATGTCCTCCTCGCTTCCGGTCCCGAGCCTGCCGTTCTCTCCGTTACCCCAGCAGCGGACGAGCCCGCTCTCGAGCAACGCGCACGTGTACGTTCCACCGACGCTGATCTGCTGCGCGGGCTCGCCGAGCTGCACCGGGCCGGCGGACGACGGTGGCTCGTCATCACCAATGTCGTCCGTGCTCCCGTAGCCGAGCTGACCGCTCGCCCCCCAGCCCCAGCATCGCACGCTCCCGCCCTCGAGCAGCGCGCACGTGTGATGGTCACCGACGGCCAGCTGCTGCACGAGGCCGCCGACGTCGACGGAGCCGGCGACGCTCGGCGGATCGTCGTCGCCGATGGTGTCGGTGTTGCCGTACCCCAGCTTCCCGTGCCCTCCGCTGCCCCAGCAGCGAATCTCCCCGCTCTCGAGCAGCGCGCACGTGTGAAAGAAGCCGGCCTCGACCGCCACCGCCGGGCCTCCGAGGTCGATCGGCTCCACCGCGTCCGGGAGCTCGTCATCGCCGATGGTGTCGGTGTTGCCGTACCCCAGCTTTCCCGAATCGCCGTCGCCCCAGCAGCGCACCGCGCCGCCCTCGAGCACGGCGCAGGCGTGCAATACACCAGCCGCGACATCGATCGCGGGATCGCCCAAGCTCAACGGCAAGGCCGCGCTCGGCGGTTCATCATCGCCGATGGCGTCCAGGTTCCCCTGACCCAGCGCTCCCGTGTCTCCAATTCCCCAGCAGCGCACCGCCCCGTCCGCCAACAACAGGCAGGTGGGGAACGCCCCGTCCGAGACGCCCAGCGGAGACGGTTCGCAGCCCGGCAGGCAGCCGTCGAGCGCCACGTCGTTGCCGTCGTCACAGGATTCGCCCGCGGCCGCGTTGACGAGCCCGTCTCCGCACATCACCTGACTGCAGTCGCTGTCGCACTCGCTCGACTCGCCGCCGTCGTCACACTCCTCGACGCCGCGCTGCACGAGCCCGTCGCCACAGGTCGCGTTGGCACACGTGCTGGTGCACGCGCTGTTGTCCCCGTTGAGCGCCCCGAGGTCACAGTCCTCGCCGGCTTGGACGACACCGTCCCCGCACTCAGGCAGCTGGCACGTGTTGCTGCACGCGTCGTCGTCGATGTCGTTGCCGTCGTCGCAGGCCTCGCCCGCGAGCGCGTTGAGCAGGCCGTCACCGCACGCCGGAAGCGTGCAGTCGTCGTCGCATCGCGGCGAGCTCCCACCCTCGTCGCACGCCTCATCGCCCTCGATCACGCCGTCACCGCACACCGGTTCGGATCCCGTGGTGACCTCGCTCGTCATCACCGCGCCGGTCGCGTCTGTCTCCATCGTCGCGCCGGTCGCCGTCTCCTCCGCGTCGGTGTCGTTGCTCGTCGCGTCACCCGCGTCCGAGTCACCACACGCTGCCGACGTGTCGGTCGCGCAGGTCGAGTTGTTCGCGTCGTCACCACACGCCGGAGCCGCGATGAGAAAACAAGCGATGAGCCGGGGGGCGATTCGGTGATTGGCCATGGTGTCTCGTTGTCGTCCGGAGGTACCTTCACTCAAACGAGGGAGCAAGGGCCGTGCCAGTGTCTCGACGCCAAGAGACTCGGATTCGAGTCCTCTCGTGATGCTTCCGCGATGGCAGGTGATGGCAGGTGATGGCAGGCGATGGCAGGCGATGGCAGATGACAACGCGGCGGTCTCGCCACCAGGAGCACCATATGACCATCGACACAGGTCCCCGTTCGGAGAAGGCCGTCCGTCAATCGCACGACGGTTGCCCTGGAGCCTCCACCACGAGCAGCGGGCTCGGAGTTCTCGGCGATGTGGTTGAGTTGGTCGGGCCTGGCCTTGGGGCGGCCCGGTCGGCATGATGATGTCGCTGGCCGACGGCGCCTGGGAGATCGAGGCGGACGCGACGCCCGTCGCCGCTACGCCGCCGCTGCGGATGCTCGGCTTCTATCTCCGGCTCGACATCGGCGGCGGCGGCTTCTTCTGGCGCGAGTTCGGCGGGAAGCTCCGCTCGCGACGCTGAAGGCCTGGCGACGACCGAGCGCGGGGCCCCGCACTCACCTCCCCCTCGAGCACATCGGGGGCAGCGCGTCGCGCCGCGCGAGCTAGTCGAGCGCCTGCTCCCGCGCGCTGCGGCGCGTCGGGGCCCGGCTCCAGTCGATTTGCGCCCTTCGGTTGCTCTCACATATGGGCATGCGTCGAAACGAGGCGCTCGGTCTGATGTGGCCTATGGTCGACTGGCAGCACGGCGCACTGGTGCTCCCCGACAGCAAGGTTGGCCGGCGGCGTGTCCCCCTGTTACGACAGGCCCTTGACCCCCTACACGAGGCCAGAGACCGCAGGAGCCCGAGCCGCGGCGCGCTCGTAGTAGTCTCGGCCGCCTTCACATCGCCGCGGTCGAAGCGGACGTTTCCGAGCCCGTCGGGGACGACGTAGGGCGGCCTGAGCCGCTGACCTCCGAGGCCCGAGGGCTCGCCCGCGACGCTCCTGTCGCCGGCGGGCCCTCCGCGTTTCGAAGGCTGAGCTCGGCGCGAGCGCGCTGATCGGTGATCCGGTGGGGGGTCCGTTTTCCTGAGCGCTGGGGGGTCATTTCTGGCGAGCGCTGAGGGTCGATCGGAGATGAAGATGCGCGCCAACGCTCTCGCACGCTGTAACAATTGGCACTCGCGTTTGCGCGCTGCAAAATCACCGACAATCGCGTTTGCGCGCTGCAAGATAATCAACAGCGCTGCAAGATAATCAACAGCGCTGCAAGATAATCAACAGCGCTGCAAGATAATCAACAGCGCTGCAAGATAATCGGCACCTACTGCGAGATAATCGGCACCTGCTGCGAGATAATCGGCACCTGCTGCGAGATAATCGGCACCTGCTACGAGACAATCGGTATCTGCGAGATAGTCGACAGCGCTGTAAGACAACGGAACCTTCATGGACGACCGGAGCACGAGCAGGGTTGCCTCCGCGAGCGCCGCTCCTCGCGCTCGACGGCGCCGAGCAGGCCGGGTCCTCGAGGAACGCGGTCAGACCGGCCCAGCGGTCCAGCATGTAGGAGTCGCTATCGCCAGCGTGCTGCGCGGGAGCGCGACCCGTCTCTTGTATCACTCCTCGAGCGCGCGCTCGTACTCATCGCTCTCTGGACCCGTTGGCACCGGCGCCGCCCATTCGAGCGTCGAGCGAGACGCCGCGCGGCACGGGGCTCAGGGAATCAGACTCGGCGACCCAATTCTTCGTCGCGCTCAGAGTCGCCCACCGATGTCCACGTTCACCAACCGTTTGCCCGTATATGATCGCGCCATGGTTCCGAGCAACGAGCCGCCCTCTTCGGCCATCTCTAGACCTTGTGAGATGAGACAGATCTGGCTCAAGGAGAAGAGGATGCGGGCACAGGCGCAAGCGATGGCGAATAGGCAACCGCGGAACGACCAGGCGGCGACGATGACGGGCCGACTCGGGCCGGCTCGGGCCGCCGTCCCAGAAACAGGACCTGATGGTCTAACGCTCGCGTCCATGCCCTTTCAACTGGCGCCCCCCCACGCCGATACCTCTTGTGGGGCAGGTGTGGGGTCATGCATCTCTTCGAAAGCTGGTGGAACCGTCACTTTGGCCAAGGTGTTCCATCTTGCTCCGCGAAGTCAACGAACTCCGTCAAAGCTCGTAGCTGGCATGAAGCTACGGCCGCATCACCTCCTCTTAAACTTTCTCGACTTCCTTAAAATCGACTACAGAGACAAGAGAGCCGTTTTCGAGGTTATAAAGAACCGTAGCCTAAGAAATGCAGTGAAGTCCGACTCTGTGAACTTCGGATCCGAGCAGTTTTTTTGGCTCCTTAGGTCTCAAGGAGCTTGCTACTGGGAGATCGATACAGTTGAAGACGCAACAAAGAAGATAGCGGCCCGCTTACGCGGGCAGCAGACGAACGTCTCGCATCTCGCACGTGAGATAGGAGTATCAAGGTCATCGATTCAAAAGCTCGAAGCGAACATGAAAATACGTATGGCGACCCTAATTGCGATAGGCAGGCCGGCAGGGTTTCTCAACGGCGTGTTTTCGCTCCGTCCGCCGGATGCCCCTCACCGATCCAGGCGTTAGGCGACGCCGCGAGGGGTCGACTTGAGATACACGCGGTTCCGTGCTGAGACAGCTCGTGATCGTCGAGCAGCACCTGCAGCATCCACGCTGTTCAGGATAGCAAGCGAGTTCCGGGCCTGGCGCCGCCCGCTGCGCCCCGACGAGAGCGCG
>JACKDW010000011.1 GCA_020633295.1 Myxococcales bacterium
GCCCTCGGTCACGAGCGCATGCATCTCGACATCCGCTACGACGTCGAGGACGCCCGCGCTTCGAGCGTCACAGCTCAACAACAGCGGCTCGACGAGTGGCGTCACGAGTTCAAACATGTTCGTCCTCACGAGGCTCTTGGCCAGCAGGTCCCAGCGGAGCTCTACCGCCCATCGCCTCGTCGCTTCTGCGGCTTTCGTGAGTTCGCTGCGGCACCGCCAGGTTGGTCCGGCAGCGCTGCAGACGCGGCCGCGCGGCTATCGGTGCGAAGTACCGCTACGGTACCAGTTTGGACGCAGAACCTCGCGTACTCACGCGCCCTCGGGCGAGAAAGCAAAACCCCGAAAACCCTCCCAGGACCGACGAAACCGCGTGCTGCGGGGTGTTGGAGGGTTTTCGGGAGTTCGCGTCTGTAGTCCGGCTTGAAGTCCCGGTGCACGAGCCCCGCCTCGTGCGCCGCCGACAAACCACGGCCTGCTTGAAGATACAGCTCGATGATCTCGCGCCAGTCGTGCGGGCGCGGCTCGAGGTGGTCTCGGAGCGTCTCGCCGTCGACGAACTCCATCGCCAGGAACACCTGATCTTCGAACACGCCGACCTCGTGGATCGTCACCACGTTCGGGTGCGACAGGCGAGCCATCGCGCGGGCCTCGCGGAGGAGTCGGACCTGCGCGTCGTGGGTGCCGCCGTGGGCCGCCTCTCGACGCAGCAGCTTGAGCGCGAGCTTGCGGTCGAGGTCGCGGTCGAAGGCCGCGTAGACGACGCCCATCCCGCCGGCGCCGAGGCGCTCGAGCACGATGAAGCGGCCGACGCGTGTCCCCTCGGTGAGCTGCTGCGGCGACGTGTGCTCGAGGTAGCCGGCGTTGGAGTCGTCCGCGGTCTCGGTGAGCGGGGAGGGCGGCGGACGCGGTGCGGGCGCGCGGCGAGACGACGCGTCGTCGTCACGCGGCGTGACGGCGCGTGTCTCAGCGAGCAGGTCCGAGTCGGGCGGCGGCATGGCCAGGAGCGCCGCAAGTCTACCGAGGAGGGCGCGGGCGCGTCGTGGGGGACGCTACGCGCGCTGTGAGGGGCTGAGCGGGGGAACTGCCGTTGAGGGCGACCGTGCGCGCGCGTAGGGGCGTCTGTGAGCGGGCGCGGGCGCGCTCGTCTCGGGGTCGTCCGCGACGCGCCCGGAGCCGAGCTCGCGCCTCGGCGATCGTCGTCGACTGCTGCTCATGGCCCCACGGTCACGGTGGCGCGCGGTCGCGGCGGCGTGAGTAATTGTTTCGAGCAGCCGCGTGAACGCGATCTTCGGGAGGTGAAGCTCGTCACGTCGCGCGTCACGTCCGCTCGGGCGCGCGCGCCCCCATCGATCGGGCTAGGATTCGCCGGTGAGGCGCCCCAGGTTCTCGCGTGGCGTGACGCGGCGGCGAGGCTGCTCTAGCTCCGCGAGCGCGCTGGCGCGGTGGTGCGTGATGTGTACGCTCGCGGCGGGCTCGGGGTGTGGAGAGGCGCAGGGCCCAGCGCGCGCGCGTGAGCGGAAGGCGGCGGTGGATGACGCGCGCCCTGTGAGCGCCGCTCCAGGGCGTGACGAGCACGATCGCGGATCCTCGGCTGCGCGCGCCGGGGAGGTGTCGTCGTCGTCGTCGGAGCGTTGCCCCGCGGGCATGGCCTACGTCGCCGGGGGGACGCTGCTGGGCGACCCCGTGGCCGCGCGCTGCTTCGACGTCACCGAGGTGACGGTGAAGGACTACAGCGTGTGCGTGACGAGGGGGCGCTGCGCGCAGGCGGACACGTGGTCCGTCTCGTTGACATGCAACAAGGGGCATGTCGATCGCCTCGCGCACCCGATCAACTGTGTCGACCGGGACCAGGCGGCCGCGTACTGCGAGTTCGTCGAAAAGCGGCTGCCGACGAGCCTGGAGTGGGAGTGGGCCGCGCGCGGGCGTGACGAGGGGCGGACCTACCCCTGGGGCGAGGAGCCGGTGGACTGCGAGCGCGCCGTCCACAACCCGATCCACCCGGGGTGCCGGGAGGGGCGGAGCTGGCCCGTGGGGTCGAAGCCCGCGGGTCGCTCGCGGGATGGCCTCGAGGACATGGCCGGAAACGTGTGGGAGTGGACCGCTTCGGGGAGCTCGCACAAGGCGGTCATCCGCGGCGGGTCGTGGGTCGAGCTCTCGGACGAGAAATTCTCGGCCGCGCGGCACGAGACCACGCCGGCGGGGACGCGCAGCGACGGAGGCGGGTTTCGCTGCGTGCAGGCGCCGGCGGGGGCCGGGGCCGAGGAGGGCTCGCCGAGGGCCTCGCCGGGCGCGCCCGCCGTGATCTCGAGGCTCGCGCTCGAGGACAACCACGCGTGCTTCATCGTCGCGCCCCGCGCCGCGCCCGAACGCGGTCAGGTGTGGTGCTGGGGCGCGGACCCGGCGTGGTCGCGGGGACAGCGAAGCGGGGAGCTGTGGACGGCCTCGCCCGTGGACCACACGCGGGGCGCCGTCGACATCGCGCTGAGCAGCTCGCGCCTGTACACGGTCGACCGCGCGGGGGTCCTGAGGTCCTGGAGCGCGACCTCGAGGGTCCCCCCGCGTCGTCACGAGTTCCCCGAGCCGGTCACGGAGATCGTCCGCGGGCTCTATCTCCTGGGCCGCGGGCGCGACGGTCAGGTGTGGTTGCTCGACGATCACAAGCGGGACGAGTCGACGCTGAGCGTGCTCGCCGAGGCGGGCGCGATCGCGATCGGCGGGGGCGACATGGGCTGCCTGCTCAGCCGCGATCACGAGCTCCGCTGCACCTTCGCGCGCACGCTCGAGTACGCGGGCAAGCTGCCGCGGGAGCTGCGTGCGCTCCCCTTCGAGGAGTACTCGAAGCGCCCGCTGCTGCTGGGGACCTTCCCCGACGCCCGGACGGACGATCGCGCGCTCACGAATTCGTACACCGTCGCGTTCGCCAAGCTGGCTGCGGTCTGCGTCATCGACAACAAGGGGCAGCTGCTCTGTCCCGGCGGGACGATCGACGGCAGCTGGCTCAAGACGCGCGCGGCTCGGCCGGTCCCGGGCTACACCGACATCGAGCTCGCGCGCACCTTCGTGTTCTACGCCTGCGCGATCAAGCGGGGGACGGGGGAGGTCGTGTGCTCGGGCGACAACGCGGCGGGCACCCTCGGCGACGGCACGAAGACGTCGCGGAGGTCGCCGCGACCGACCCTGGGGCTGTCGGGCGCGCGCGAGCTCGAGCTCTCGGAGTTGATGGCCTGCGCGGTCGCGCCGGGCCGCGGCGAGTCCGACGCCGTGTACTGCTGGGGTCGCCCGCGGCTCGACAACGTGCCGGCGGTCTCGCTGCGCGCGAAGGTCGAGCTCCCGGGGCCCGCGCGCGCGCTCGCGGCGGCGGGGCGCATGAGCTGCGCCCAGCTCGAGGACGGCGCGCTGTGGTGCTGGGGCGTCGAGCCGCTCGTGACCGCGGGTCACTGGCTGAAGACCGACCCGGCGCCGCGTCCGCTCGCGCTGCGCGGCGGCTCGCTCGGCGAGCTCGCGGCGATGCACGTCGCCCGTGAGGACATGTGTCTCCTCGACCAGGACGGCCTCATGCTCTGCGGGCGCCTGACGAACGATCGCGGCGCGCTGCGAGTCCACGCGCGCCGGCGCGACGTCGTCGCCGTGAGCGAGGGGAGCTTCGCGTGCCACCTCTCACGCGGGCGGGACACGCCGAGCTGCAGCGATCCGCCCGAGGACGTCGAGCTGCCGGCGCTCGCGGAGTTGACGGCGCTCGCGGGCTCCAGCAGCGAGCTGCTCCTGCTGCACGGCGGCGGTCAGGTGCGCCGCGTGTCGGTCGCGGGCGCGGAGGACGTGCCCGGGCTAACCGACGCGGTCGCGGTGTCCGACAACGTGATCCTGCGCGCGGGCGGTCAGCTCGTGACCTCGCTGGGGTCGCTCCTCGGCCCGATGCGGACGCTCGACGTCCGCGATATCACGCGCTTCGCGGGCCGCGACGATGAGGTGTGCGCGCTCAACAAAGACGGCGAGCTGGGCTGCTGGATCTACAACAACGCCGGCCTGCACCGGGAGCCGGTCGAGCTGCCGCCGGCTGCGGACGTGGTCACGGGCAGCGAACACACCTGCGTCCTGACCCGCGCCGGCGAGGTCTGGTGCTGGGGTGACAACGGCCACGGCGAGCTCGGGAAGTACACCGGCGAGATGCTCGTGCCGACGATCCTCCCCGGGCTGCCCGAGTGATCGAGTCGCGCCCGGGGCGTTAGAGCCCCGAGAACCAGGGCTCGGCGCGGATGTTCTCGAGGTCAGGATCGGCGGGCAGCTTCCGGCGGACGGCGTCGCCGCCGCGACGGATCGCTTCCTCGAGCGCGCCCCGAGCCGCGTCGGGCTCACGGGCGCGCGCGTGGGCGCAGGCGAGGTTGTACGGGCCCTTCCAGGCCTTCGGGTCGAGCGTGGACACGCGCTTGAACAAGCCGGCGGCGCGCGCGAATTGTCCGGCTTTGAGCTGCGCGAGGCCCTCGGCGTTGTAGGCAAACGCGGCCAGCGCGCGCGCGTCGTGGAGCGTCACGTGATAGCCGTCGGTGAACTCGCCGGCGAAGCTGTGGGCGAGCACCGCGACGGTCTCGCCGTTCGCCGCGGGCGCGATGGCGTCGACGTGAAGATCGGGGGCGCAGCGCGTCTGTCCAGCGTCGGTCCAGCAGCGGGTGAGCGGCGCGAGCCAGCCGACGGCCGCGTCCTCCCGTCGCAGGCGCGCGCCGACGCGGAGGATCCCGCGCCGCATCCCGTCGGCGTCTTCACGGCCCTGACGGGTCTCGACGACGAGCACGAGCGCGCCGCCGAAGGCCCAGTCGCCGTCGCGGATCGCGAAGCCGCCGGCGTCGAGGCGAGCTCGCAGCGCGCGGCGCGTGATGGGTCGCTGGCAGTCCTCGCCGACCTCGAGCGCCTCGACGGCTGACGCGCCCGGCGTGCGCAGCTCACAGCGCTCACAGTCGGCGCCGCCGCTGTGGACACAGAACGCGAACTCGCCGGTCGCGGCCGACCAGCCGATCGCGTGGGGCTCGTCGGTCATCCCTGGCTCGGTGGACGGCTGGAAGGCGGTCGGCGTGCGCAGGCGGCCGCGCGCGAGGATCTCGAGGGGCCCGGCGGCGTTGGCGGGCAGCTCGGCGCTGGGCGTCGACGTCGGCGCCGAGCTGCTGGAAGCGGGGCTCGAGGTCGGTGGCGAAGATGGTTCTGAAGGTGACTCTGAAGGTGACTCTGAAGGTGACTCTGAAGGTGAGTCTGAGGACAGGTTCGAGGACGCCGGCGAGGTCGCGGGCGCGGGCGCGTCGAGCTCGGCGGGCGCGGTGCGGGCGTCGCAGGCCAGCAGCGCGAGGCCGAGGAGGAGGGATCGTCGTCGCACGGGCGGCTCGAGGGTGCCGGACGACATCGCGCCGCTCAAGCGCGCGCGACGACCTGGTCGGGTCGCGTGCGCGCTCGAGGCACAGCGCGGGAACGCGGCCGCGATGCGCCGAGATTCGGCTGTGATCTCGACGGTTTGAGACGTCACGCGCGGTAGCCCGCGTACTGCCCGTCGGTGATCAGGATGTTGATGTAGCGCGTGCTCTCGTCCGCGATCTCCTGGTTCAGCGCCCCGGCGTGATAGTTGATCTGGTTGAGCCGGATCTCGCGCAGCCCGCGGTGCGTGAAGGTGCCCGAGCCCGTGCAGATGTTGTCGGGCACGTTGAAGCCCGGATCGCAGCGGGGCATGTGCGCGTAGGTGTCGTCGTCGAAGCCGGGCCCGGGCGGATCGTCGAGGGGCCCCGGCGCGCCGCCGACGACCGCCGGGGGATCCCACAGGATCGTCGCGCCGGACCACGGCAGGTCGCAGGGGGAGGCGTTGATGAGCTCGCGGATCGGCGTCGCGGGATCGTTGGCCAGCGGCGTGTAGTCGATCGGCGGGCAGCCGGGGTGCGAGACCTCGGGCGAGAGCGCCCAGTAGAAGTTGTCCTGCCGGCACGCGCCGTACTGCACGAGCACGCGCTCCTCGGGGTCGGGCTCCTCGTTGCCGAACACCGCGAGCCCGAGGTGCACGAGGTCCTCGAGCGCGGCCACCGGCAGCTGCTGGTCGTCGAGGATCTCCTGGTCGAACAGCGAGAGGTTGTCGCCCTGCGGGTCGCCGGCGAGCGCGAAGCGGGCCTGGTCCCAGCCCGACATCCCCTTCTCGGCGGGGTGCTCGTTGAGCCCGGCGTTGAGCATCGACGACGAGCCGTCGACGAGCACCATGATGCGCGGGAGGCCGCCTACGCAGTCCGGCTGGATCACGCCGTCCTTGATCTCCTGGACCACGGTCTGCAGCGCGTCCGTCAGCGCCATCGGGTCCTCGGCGACGAGCGCCGCGTCCGTGCCGCCCGCGAGCGCGAGCTCGTTCGCGTCGGTCTCGCCCGCGCCCATGAGGTCGCCGAAGTAGACCACGTAGGCGCTGACGTGCGTCGGGTCGTCAGGGTCGCCGATCCCGTCGCCGTACATCGCCGCGGCGGTCGTCGAGGGGTCGTGCTCGGGGCTCTGGCCGACGCCCGCAGGGTCCGTCCACTCACCGTCGGTCATGACGAGCTCGAGGTACGCGCGATCCTCGAGCGCGGGCGCGTCCTCGGGGTGCGCCTGCAGCGACTGCTCCATCAGCGCGCGGGCGCGCAGCAGCGCGCCGTTGGTCCAGGTCCCGATGCCGCTGGGCTCGCCGTTCAGCGGCGGCGGCGTCTGGTTGAGCGCGTTGATCAGCGCCGCGCCGTTGCACGGCGTGTACGCGTAGCCCTGCTGCTCGTCGTACCAGACCACGTCGACGGCCTGGCCGTCGACGATGCCCGACGCGTCGCCCGGGATGCTCGTGCCCGGCGCGTCGGGCTCCGGGTCATGCCCGAAGCGCATCAGCCCGAGCAGCATGTTGCGCGAGACGAACTCGTTGTCGGCCGCGAGCAGGTTCTTCACGCTCGCGGCCGCGGCCTCCCAGCGCGTCGTGTCGCCGCCCTCGAAGGTCAGGTTCATCGACGCCGAGTAGTCCAGGATCAGCAGGAACACCGGCTTGCGGAACGAGCACTGATCCTCCTGGGGGCAGTCGCCCTCGGCGACGGCCGCGGGCGCGTGCACGCCCGCGACCGCGAAGCCGAGCCCCAGCCCGGTCAGCAGCGCGAGCTGAGGCGCCAGCCGCCATGACCTGATTGAATGACCACGTCGTTTCTGTTCGTGCCGACCGCGGTCGCCCGCGCCGCCGCGCACTCGATCATCGCTCGCTCTGGCCACAAGTCCTCCAACCAACGCGCTACGCCGCGTACGCGCGACGCCGCGGCGCCGCGCACCGAACGGTAGCACGCGGGCCTCGTCAGGCACGACGCGTCGCGAGTAGATCCTCGCGCGGCCCCGCGGCCGGGAGAGCTTCCCCGCGTCGAAGACGAGTCGTGACGCCGCGGCGTCGTTCCGCGTACGATTCGTCCATGACACGATCAACTCCTGGACTCGCATACTCCCTGCTCATGAGCGCGGCGCTGCTCGCCGTCGGCTGCGGTGACAGCACCGCAGGCACCGCGACGGACGCGACCACCGGGAGCTCCGACTCCGACGAGACCACGGCGGGCCCCGGGAACGGCTCGGAGTCGACCGTTCAGCCGACGACCGCGACGGAGACCGGCGGCACCGACAGCTCGGGCAGCTCGACCACGACCGACGACCCGAGCACGACGGACAACCCGACGACGGACAACCCGACGACGGACCCGACGACGGACCCGACGACGGACCCGACGACGGACCCGACGACGGACCCGACGACGGACTCAGGGACCTCGGGGTCGACCGGCGGCGACTTCTGCCTCGAGGGCGACATCGTCTGCGAGGACGGCGTCTCCAAGGTCTGCGACGGCGACGGCGGCTGGCTCGAGGAGACGCCCTGCGACGACGAGTGCGCCGACGGCATCGGCTGCGTGCTGTGCGTGCCCGGCTCGACGCAGTGCAACGGCGACGCGGTCGAGGTGTGCAACGGGCAGGGCGACGCCTGGGAGCCGGGCGAGACCTGCGACGGCCTGCAGGGCCTCGAGTGCGACGCGGACCTCGGGCAGTGCGTGGGCGCGTGCGCGGGCCTCGGGCTCAGCTACATCGGCTGCGACTACTACCCGACGGTCACGCTGCAGTATGACCTCTACAACACCTCGCCCAAGGACGACTTCGCGGTCGCGGTCGCCAACACCTCGGGCCAGACGGCCAACGTCACGGTGACGCGCGGCGCGATGATGGTGACGCAGTACACCGTGGCGCCGAACTCGGTGCAGGTGACCACGCTCCCGTGGGTCAACGCGCTCACGAAGGGCAACGGGCCGACCGTCAAGGTCACCGACGGCGCCTATCGCCTGCGCTCGGATCAGCCGGTCACGGTCTATCAGTTCAACCCGCTCAAGTCGACGACGACCAACGACGCCTCGCTGCTGCTGCCCGTCAACACGTGGCAGTTCAACTACATGATCGCGACGTGGGGCCACTGGACCCAGCTCGGGATCCCGTCGTTCTACGCGGTCATCGCCAAGGAGGACGGGACCACGGTCACGCTCAACCCCTCGGCGACCGGCGGTCAGGTGCAGGCGGGCGCCGGCGTCGCGGGCAACGGCACGGGGCAGGTCGCGCTCGACGAGGGAGATGTCCTCGAGGTCATCAGCGCGGGCGGCGACCTCACGGGCACGATCGTCTCGTCCGACAAGCCCGTGCAGGTCTTCGGCGGGCACAAGTGCACCAACGTGCCGTTCAGCGTCGCGGCCTGCGACCACCTCGAGGAGTCGATGTTCCCGATCGAGACGCTGGCGAAGGAGTACGTGGTCGTGCCGCCGGTGCAGGTGCCCAACAACAACCTCGCGAAGGCGCAGATGGTCCGCGTGATCGCGAGCGAGGACGACACCGAGCTGGTGTTCGAGCCGAACCAGGGGGTCAACACGATGCTCAACAACGCCGGCGACTTCGTCGAGCTGCCGACGACGACCGCGGCGTTCAAGGTCTCGTCCGAGAAGAAGATCATGGTCGCGCAGTACATGGTCGGGCAGAACGCGGGCTACGGCACCAGCGACCCGTCGATGCTGCTCACCGTCCCGGCCGAGCAGTACCGCACGGAGTACCTGTTCTTCGCCGAGACCAACTGGGTCGAGAACTTCGTCGACATCATCGCGCCCGACGGCGCGACGGTCTCGGTCGACGGCGCGAACGTGAACGGGTGGTCGCAGGTCGGCAACACGGGCTTCTCGGTCGCGCACGTGAAGCTCAACAACGGGGGCGGCGGCACGCACTCGGTGCAGGCGAACCAGAAGGTCGGCATCAGCGTGTACGGGGTCCAGAGCGCCGGCAGCTACTGGTTCCCGGGCGGGCTCGACCTCAACCTCATCCCGCAGTAGGCGCGGGCGCGGCCGGCGTGCAGGCGCCGGCCGCCGCCTCCGCGCGCGTCTCTGATACCTGACCCTCGAGGCAGAATACGCCGAGCGGCGCGCGAAGCTCCGGCTCCAGCGGCGTGTCCAGGCGCCAGCGCAGCGCGCAGCGGCGCGGCGCGTCGAGCTCGGGCGCGTCTTCGAAGAACACCGGGACGCGGCGCGTGATCAGGTCGCCGGGCTCGAGCGCCCAGAGCTCGCCGTAGACGCCGCTGTCGCCCGTCACCATGGTCCCGTCGCGCAGCGCGCAGCGGGCCGTGACCGCGAGCTGGCGGTCGTCGAGCGCCGCCTCGCCGCGCAGCAGCGTGACGTGGACGTCGAGGTAGCGCTCGTCCTCGTCGGCGCGCGCGAGCGCGAGGGTCGTTCGGCGGACCTCGAGCGGGAGCTCGACCGACCAGCTGCCCGCGGGCGTGCCGGTCGCCGGCCGGCCGCCGCCGTCGTGGCTGAAGCGCTCGGGGAGCCGCGTGGCCTCGCTCGCGAGCACCCCCGGCTGGAAGTAGAAGTCGAGCTCGCAGCGCAGCGGCGCCGCGGGCAGCCCGAGGTCGAAGAACGCGACGCCGCTGCGCGGCGGCGCCGGCCCGGTCGAGACGCCGAGCAGCGGCTTCGTCAGCACGTCCGCGCGCGTCTCCTGCCCGACGAGACAGGCGACGCGCGTGACGAGGCGCGCGCCGGGGGGCGGCGCGGCGACGCCGGGCAGGCCCGCGACGACGTACTCGACGTTGGCCCGAAGCCCCTGTCCGAGCAGCCCGGGCGTCAGCTCGAGCGTCGCGCTGCGGACCGCGATCGGCAGCTCGCCGTCCGCGGGGTCGGGCGCGGGCGGCTGGACGAACGCGCGGGGCTCGGGGTCGGGCGCTCGCTGGGCGCGGGCGCGGCGATCAGGGCCGGCGTCGCGTCGCCGGGCGCGGGCGCGGCGGGTGGCGGCGGCGCGTCGTCGGGCGCGGGCGCCGAGTCGCAGGCGAGCCCGCCGGCCGCGACGGCGATCGCGAGGCCGCGCTGGCGGAGTGCTTTGAGTCGCGCGCTCATGGTCGAGCATCGTCGTCAGTCGCCGCGTCGCCGTCAATCCCCGCCTGGCGCTCGCCGACGTCACGGTCCGCGGAGGCGCGAGGACGTCGTCGCGGTCGCCGAGCCCGCTCGCGGCGTCGCGGTCGCCGAGCCCGGGTGACGCGACCCGCCCGTTCGTCGTCGGTCCGCGGAGCGGGCGCTTGGGTCAGGTGTCGACGTCCATCGCGAGCGCGTGACGGATCGCGGGGCTCACCGGCAGCGGGCGCTCGAGCGGGCCCGCCGGCAGCGGACGACGGCGCTGGATCGCGTCGTGGAGCTGATGGGCGAGCTCGGTGCGCTCCTCGATCCCGAGGATCCAGTCGTCGACGTAGCGCTGGACCGCGTCCCCGCGGATCCCCAGCTGCAGCGCGCGCCTCGCCAGCGGCCTGGTCTCGAGGTCGCGGTCGGGGTCCCACTGGTAGCGGACCTCCGACGCGTCGAGCGCTCGCCGCCACGTCTCCTCGTCCGCGTGCACGCTGGGCTCGAAGGACGTGGAGATCGCCTGCGCGAGGAGCTCCAGGAGGCCCGCGCGCCGGAGCCTGATCCGCAGGATCGCCTGCATCCTGCGCTTGCGCGCGTAGTCGGAGCGGTGCAGCATCCAGCCGAAGGACGGCTTGATCCACGTCATCCGCGCGCGGTTGAACCCCTGTCCCTTGGGGAATGTTTGGGCGCGGACGGCCGCGGCCGCGATCGACGGCTTGAAGGCCTGGTAGACGACGATCCCCTCGTCGTCGTAGTCCGCCCAGATCTCGCGGGCCGTCATCGCGGGCAGCGTACCAGCCGCGGCGCGCGGGAGCGCGCGGACGGCGTCGCGGGCAGCTTTACGGGCAGCTTTACGGGCAGCTTTACGGGCAGCTTACAGAGCCGAAACCACCGAGCGCGCCCGCCGGGCTATGCTCGCGCCGTGACACGCACCACGCTGCTGCTGATCGCCGGTCTCGTCGTCGCCTCCGGCGGCTTTTACTACGTCGTCGCGGGCGACTCCGACGCGGACGAGCCGGTCGCCTCGGCGGATGATGGGGCCGCGCGCGGCTCGCGACGCGCGCCCCCGCGACGCGACGACGCGCGCCCGCGCTCGAGCTCGAGCGACTCCGGCGATCTCGAGCGGCGCGTGGCGGCGCTCGAGAAAGAGCTGCGCACGGTCAAGGCCCAGCTCCGGATGCAGCGCGGCGCGATCACGCTCAGCGGCTCCGGCTCCCGCGATGACGACCTCGAGGACGCGGTCTTCGGCGAGTCGGGCGGGGGCGGCGGCGGCGTGTTCGAGGAGCGCGTCCGCGACGTGCTCGAGGAGGAGCGGGCCGAGGAGCGCGAGCGTCGCGACGAGCGACGGCGCGAGCGCGTCGCCGAGCGCAACACCGAGGCGCTCGCCAGCTTCGCCGCCGTGGCCGGGGTGGCCGCGTCGGTGCAGACGGACATCGGCAACCTGTGGACCGGCGAGTCCGAGCAGCTGATGGAGATCATCCGGCAGGCCCGCGAGGGCGACCGCGACTGGCAGGCGGTCCGCGACGACGTCCAGAAGCTGCGGGAGGAGACCGACGCGTCGGCGAAGGAGCTGCTGACCGAGGAGCAGTACGCGGAGTACCTCAACCACAGGCCGCAGGGCGGCCCGGGCGGCCGCGGAGGTCGCTGGGGCCGCGATGGCGGCGGAGGCGGAGGCGGAGGCGGAGGCGGTGGCTTCGGCGGCCGAGGTGGCCGAGGCGGTGGAGGCGGCGGAGGCGGAGGCCGCGAGTAGTCGTCGCGCGCTCCAGCGCACAGACGAAGAGAGCCGACGAGCGCAGCTCGTCGGCTCTCGCGCGTGACGCGTCGGCGATTAACCGAGCGCGCGGCGGCGGTACAGCGGCGCCTGATCCTCGGCGCCCTGGTACACGACCGAGAAGCTCTCGAGCGCGCGCAGGGCCGTCTCGACGCGCTTGTCCTGGCGCAGCTCGAAGCTGTCGAAGCCGCAGCGCCGCATGAAGAACAGCTGGTCGGGCAGCACGTCGCCGGTCGCTCGCAGCTCGCCGGTGAAGCCGTGACGCATCCGCAGCAGCCGCGCCGTCGTGTAGAAGCGGCCGTCGACGAACTTGTGCACGTGGATCTCGATGAGCGCGAGGTGGCCCACGTCATCGGCGATCGAGGCCGCGAGCTCGTCGGTCTGCAGGCGCACGCCAACCCGGCCGCCGCGCGTGAGCAGGGCGGCGCGGTCGCGACGCCAGCGGGCGCTCGAGACGAGGACGTCGCGCGCGCGCGTCAACACCGGCAGCGGCGCGTCGTCGTCGATCCACGTCCACTCGTCGCGCACGAGCGCGCCGTCGCGGATGATCGAGCGCCCCGTGATCGCGGGCGAGACCTGCACGTTCAGTGAACCATCAGCTCCGGGCATACAGCAGCTCCTTGAATGGCTTGGCGCCGACGCGGCGGTAGTAGTCGACGAAGCGCTCGTCGGCGCTCTCGCGCCGCGCGAGATAAAGATCGAGGACCGTCCGGACGGCGCCGGCGATCGCGTCGCGCTGGAACGCGGGCCCGACGATCTTGCCGAGCGCCGCGTCCTCGCCGGCGTCTCCGCCGAGCATCAGCTGGTAGAACTCCTCGCCCTGCTTGTCGATCCCGAGGATGCCGATGTTGCCCACGTGGTGGTGTCCGCAGGCGTTGATGCAGCCCGAGATGTTGAGCGTGAGCTCGCCGAGGTCGTGCAGGTAGTCGTAGTCGTCGATGCTCTCGCTGATCTCCTGGGCGACCGGGATCGAGCGGGCGTTGGCGAGGTTGCAGTAGTCGAGCCCCGGGCAGGCGATGATGTCCGTCGCGCGCCCGACGTTGGGCTCGGCGAGCTCGAGCGCCTCGAGCTTGCGCCACACGGCGTGCAGCTCGCTGCTCTTGATGTCCGGGAGCACGAGGTTCTGCTCGTGCGTGACGACGACCTGCCCGAAGCCGTGGGCGTCAGCGATCTCGGCGACCCCGTCCATCTGGTCCGCGGTGATGTCGCCAGGCGCCTTGCCGCGCGCCTTGCAGGAGATCATGACGACGCTGTAGCCGGGCTGCTTGTGGAGGCGCGTGTTGGCGGCCACCCAGCGGCCGAACGCGCGGTCTGAGCCGAGCGCCCAGCCCTGGATCATGGCGTCGCTGCTCTCGAGCGCCTCGTAGGCCGGCGACGCGAAGAAGCCGCTGACGCGCGCGAGCTCCTCGTCGGTCAGCTCGAGCGCCGAGTCGCGGATGTGCTCCCACTCCTCCTCGACCTGCCGACGGAACTCGTCGACGCCGAGCGCGTCCACGAGGATCTTGATGCGCGCCTTGTACTTGTTGTCGCGCCGCCCGTACTGGTTGTACACGCGCAGGATCGCCTCGAGGTACGAGAGCAGGTGACGGCGGGGCAGGAAGTCGCGCACGCGCCGGGCGATCCGCGGCGTGCGGCCGAGCCCGCCGCCGACCAGGATCTCGAAGCCGCGCGCGCCGGGGCCGTCGGGGTCCTCGACGATCCGCAGGCCGATGTCGTGCACGCGCACGGCGGCGCGGTCCGAGCTCGAGCCGGTCACCGCGATCTTGAACTTGCGCGGCAGGAACGCGAACTCCGGGTGGAAGGTCGACCACTGACGGATGATCTCGCAGTAGGGGCGAGGGTCCTCGAGCTCGTCGCGCGCGACGCCGGCGAGGTGATCCGCGGTGGTGTTGCGGATGCAGTTGCCGCTCGTCTGGATCGCGTGCATCTCGACCGCGGCCAGCTCCGCGAGGATGTCGGGGACGTCCTCGAGCTTCGGCCAGTTGTACTGGACGTTCTGACGCGTGCTCCAGTGCGCGTAGCCGCGGTCGTAGCGACGGGCGATGAGCGCGAGCGCGCGCAGCTGGGCGGTCGAGAGCAGCCCGTAGGGGATCGCGACGCGCAGCATGTACGCGTGCAGCTGCATGTAGAGCCCGTTCTGCAGGCGCAGCGGCTTGAACTCGTTCTCGCTGATCTCGCCGCTCAGGCGCCGTCGCACCTGATCGCGGAACTGGGCGACGCGCTCGTTGACGAGCTGCTGGTCGTGGGCGTCGTAGCGGTACATGGGATGTCGTGGGCTCGCGTCGGTGCGGTTCGTCGCGGTTCGTCGCGGTGCGTCCTCAGCTGGCGATCGCGATCGTCGGGCCGCCGCTGGCGCGGATCTTCTCGCGCAGCGACGCGGGCTGCGGGCGCGCGCGGTCGACGAGGACCTCGATCACGTAGGGGTCGCAGACGACGAACTCGTCGCCACGCGCCGACTGCAGCATGCGCGCGAGCTCGTCTTGATCGAGCGTGACGTGCCCATCCGCGAGGCGGTCGGTCCACGTGTGGTCACGCTTCATGTAGATGGGGCGCCCGTCGGCGGTCGCCGCTCCTGTCACCATCTGCTGGGTCATCGTCGACTCCTTGGTGGTCGAAGCGTGGCATAATTTATTTACGGTTTTCTACGATATTTTATAGGTTTTCCATCGCGCATCCAAGGAACTGGCGACAAAACGCTGAATATCCGCCGTTATACCGTCGATTATTATACGGTTAAATACGATTAAAAATCCGCGCGGGGGACCCTCCCGGGGGGCGCGCCTCGGTTGCCACGCCGGCGCCCGTGCCGGCACACTGCCGACATCAGGCGCGTCGCCTGACCCGGCTTCGCTGTCGACGCACCGCACGAGGAGCGCACGTGACCGATCTCGAGACGTTTCGTTTGCAAACCCGCGCCTGGCTCGAGGACCACGCGCCCGCGTCGCTGCGGGACGCCGCCGAGTCCCGCGGACCCGGCGGGTTCTGGGGCGGTCGCCGGGCCAAGGACGCGCCCGCCGATGAGCGCCGCTGGCTCGAGGTGATGGCGGAGCGCGGGTGGACGGCGCCGACCTGGCCGAAGGCCTACGGCGGCGGCGGGCTGTCCGCCGCGGAGGCGCGGGTCGTCGACGAGGAGCGCCGCCGCCTCCAGATGCCGCCGCCGCTCGTCGGCTTCGGCCTCAAGATGATCGGCCCGACGCTGCTGCGCTTCGGCACCGAGGCGCAGAAGCAGGAGCACATCCCCAAGATCGTCCGCGGGGAGATCCGCTGGTGCCAGGGCTACTCCGAGCCCGGCTCCGGCTCCGACCTCGCCTCGCTGCAGACGCGCGCGGTGCTCGAGGAGGGCGAGTACGTGATCAACGGGCAGAAGGTCTGGACCTCCTACGCCGACCAGTCCGACTGGATCTTCTGCCTGGTGCGCACCGACCCCGCCGCGAAGAAGCAGGCCGGGATCACGTTCATCCTGTTCGACATGGATCAGCCGGGCATCACGGTGCGGCCGATCCCGCTGATCAGCGGGGCCTCGCCGTTCTGCGAGGTGTTCTTCGAGAACGCGCGCGCGCGGCCCGAGAACGTGATCCACGAGGTCAACGCCGGCTGGACGGTCGCCAAGGCGCTGCTGCAGCACGAGCGCGCGTGGATCGGCGAGCTGTTCGCGGGCTCGGTCGCGGGCGCGCGCGAGGAGCTCGTCGGCCTCGCGCGCGAGTACCTCGGCGCGCCCGAGGGCCCGATCCCCGACGCGCTCACGCGCGACGCGATCACGCGGGTGGCGATGGAGGAAGACGCGTTCTTGCTGACGCTCGAGCGCGCCGCCCAGCTCACGCGCGCCGCCGGCGGGCGCCCCGGGCCCGAGAGCTCGGTGCTCAAGACCGCCGGCACCGAGCTCAACCAGGAGCGCTGCGCGCTCGCGGTGCAGCTCGCGGGGCCGCAGGCGCTGGGCTGGGAAGGACCTGGCTTTACCGACAGGGAGCTGACGCTGGCGCGCACCTGGCTGCGCTCCCGCGGCAACACCATCGAGGGCGGCACCACCGAGATCCAGCTCAACATCATCGCCAAGCACGTGCTCGGGCTGCCCGACTGAGGCGCGCGAGCCGAGCTACAGGCCGAGGAAGGACGGAGAGACCGTGCAGCTGATCCGCAGCGAGACCGAGGCGATGCTGGCGACGAGCGCCCGCAAGTTCTTCACCGTGAATTCGCCGCTGGAGCGCGTGCGCGCGCTCCGTGACGCGCGCGACGAGACCGGCTTCAGCCGCGAGCTGTGGGCGCAGATGGCCGAGCTCGGGTGGACGGGGATGCTGGTGCCCGAGGAGCACGAGGGCATGGGCATGGGCATGTCCGAGCTGTGCGTGGTGCTCGAGGAGGCCGGCCGCGCGCTCGCGCCCGAACCGTTCCTCTCCACGGTGCTGCTGTCGGCGCAGCTGATCGCGCGCGCCGGAACAGATGAGCAAAAAGACAGGTGGCTCGCGAGCGTCGCGCGCGGCGAGGCGACGCTCGCGCTCGCGCACCACGAGCGCGGGGCTCGGCACGCGCGCGCGCGCGTCGAGACCACGGCCGCGCGCGGCGAGGACGGCCGCTGGCGCGTCTCGGGGCGCAAGGCGCAGGTCGAGGACGGCCACGTCGCCGACGCGCTGCTGGTCACGGCTCGCAGCGCGGGCGCGGTCGACGACCCGGGCGGGCTGTGCCTGTTCCTCGTCGACCGGGAGGCGCCCGGCGTGAGCGTTACGCGTCAGCGCCGCGTCGACGAGCGCAACATCGCGATCGTGGAGCTGCGCGACGTCGAGCTCGGCGACGACGCGCTCGTCGGCCCGGCGGGGGCGGCCGCGAGCGCGCTCGAGCCGGTGCTGGACCGCGCGACGATCGGGCTGTGCGCCGAGATGCTCGGGTCGATGACGCGCGCCTTCGAGGACACGGTCGCGTACCTCAAGGAGCGCAAGCAGTTCGGCGTGCCGATCGGCACGTTTCAGGCGCTCAAGCACCGCGCCGCGCGGCTGTTCATGGGGCTGACGCTGGCGCGCTCCGTCGTCATGGCGGCCGCGCGCGCGGCCGACGACGACGACGCGAGCGCGGAGCACGTGGCCGCGATGGCGTCGCTCTGCAAGGCGCGCTGCAGCGACTGCTTCCTCCACGTCGCCAACGAGGGCGTGCAGCTGTTCGGCGGCGTCGGCATGACCGACGAGTACGACATCGGCCTGTTCCTCAAGCGCGCCCGCGTGGCCGAGCAGACCCTCGGCGACGCGGCCTGGCACCGCGATCGCTGGGCGCGGCTCATCGGCTTCTAGGCCGCGCGCCCGCCGGCGTCGCCTCGTCGAGCGCGCGTGCGCGACCTGTCCTTTCGAACGCTCTCGCGGGCGTCCGACCGGGGTGTTTGAAGAGTCATGTTTGACGCGAGCGCGCGGCGCGACGCGAGGGCCGCCGGGAGGTTGAGCGTGACGTTCTTGCGGGGCGGAATACGGAGACTGCGTGGGTGGTCGAGACACCGCGTCCGACCTCGCTGTGGTTGTTGGACCCCGACGCGTGCGCGACGCGGCGCGCCGGCCGCAGGGCCGCCGCGCGGCGCGCGACCGCGTGCGCGCAAAGATGTCCCAAAAGACATTTTGTATTCAGATCCGGCCGTCGGGTCTACTGCCGCGGGCCGTTCGGTCGCATAATTACCGACGGAGGACCTGACCCCACATGGCCCGGCTTCAGCATCACGTTACCGCGCTGCTCCTGCTCACGCTCGCCGCCACGGGCGCCTGTAAACAGACCGACGCGCCGCCCCCGAGCGAGCCCGCCGAGGACAAGCCCGCGACTGTTGAGGACCTCGACTGGAAGCAGCGCGTCGCGATCAAGAGCGACGAGGTTCAGCGCAAGGACCCCGGGCAGCACCAGCAGCTCCTGGAGCTGCAGTCGAAGAAAGACGCCGCCGGCGTGCCCTCGCTCGAGGGCCCGCTGGTCGAGAACAACCCGGACGCGGCGCCGGTGCTGGTCACGCGCATGCTCGACGGGAAGGAGAGCAACCAGAACAAGGAGGCGATCGCGTACGCGCTCCCGCGCACCGGCGGTGACTGGTCCGAGGCGGCCGCGGCCCTGATCCCGCTCGAGGCCGACCCCAGGGTCCGCAAGGCGCTCGTCGAGAGCATGCGCTACGCCGAGGACCCGCACGGCGTCGAGGGGCTGCGGCACGGCTTCAAGGACGAGGAGGCGGAGATTCGCGCGGCGGCGGCCCGCACGGCCGGCTTCAACCCGAGCGGGCGCATGCTGTACAACGAGCTGCTCTCGGGCCTGTTCGCGGAGGACTGGGATATGCGCGCCGCGTCGGCGCAGTCGCTCGGCAAGCTGGAGATGAAGGAGGCCGAGAGCGCGCTGCGGCGCTCGCTCGCGGACGAGCACGAGCAGGTGCGGCTGTACTCGCTGCTCGCGCTCGAGAAGATCAGCCCCGACAACGTCGGCGGCTTCCCCGAGGTCGCGAAGCTGCGCTCGGATCCCTCGGAGCCCGTGGCCAGCGAGGCGAACCGCATCAGCAAGCGCTAGCCGAGCCTCGCTCGGCCTGGGCGCACACGGGGGCGCCGCCGCTCGGCGGGCGCCCGACGTCGACGTCGCGCCGGCTAGCGAAACGGCGAGAGCATCGGCAGGCCGAGCATCGTCTTCTTGGCCTCGAGCGCGTCGAGCGGGAGGTACGCGTCGTCGAGGCGCTGGCTCAGGCTCTGCGAGAGCGCCCACAGGAACTTCAGGCCGATCATCGGGTCCTGGTTGACCAGGTCGAGGAAGTCCTGGCGCTCCTGCACGAGCAGGCGCACGTCGGTCTCCGCGATGACCGTGGCCGAGCGCCGCCGCTTGTTGAGCAGCGCCATCTCGCCGAAGTGGTTGCCCGCGCCGAGGCGCGCGATCTCGGTGCCGTTGCGGTGCACGGAGAGCTCGCCGTTGACGACGACGTGCAGCGAGGCGCTGTCGTCACCCTCGGCGATCACGAGCTGACCCTTGGGGTAGTTGACCGCGCGGAAGCGGTTGAGCGCCTGGACGAGCTGCTTCATCGTCAGGTCCTGGAACAGCGTCACGTGCTGCAGCGCCTCGAGGTTGCCCGTGATGTCGTGCTTGCGCTGCAGCTCGGCGGCCGCGAGCTCGCTCGTGCTCGCGCGCACGACGACGACGCCGATGTTGTCCGCGCCGCCGCACCCGTTCGCGTAGTCGATCAGGCGCGCGGCGGTCTGGTCGAGGCGATCGCCGGCGAGCAGCTCGACGAGCCGGGCCGGCTCGCGGTCGGAGTAGCGGTGCAGCCCGTCGCTGCACAGCAGGAAGGTGTCGCCGGGCAGCACGTCGAAGACCAGCGTGTCGGCGCAGACCGACTCGCGCACCCCGATCGCGCGGGTGACGATGTTGGCGTACGGGCTGCTCTGCGCCTGCTCCTCGGTCATCATCCCGGTGCGGATCGCCTCGCGCACGTAGGTGTGATCCTCGCTGAGCTGATAGAGGCTGCCCTCGCGCATCAGGTACAGGCGGCTGTCGCCGACGTGCGCCATGACGCCCTTGCCCTTGGCGACCAGCAGCGTCGTGCAGGTCGTGCCCATGCCGTGCATCCCGTGCTGCGAGCGCGCCATGCGGTACACGACGCGCGACGCCGTCTGGAAGGCCTCCTGCAGCAGGCTCTGCAGGCGCTCGGCCTGCCGGTCGCTGCCGTCGAACGCGTGGACGAGCGCGCGGTGCTCCCGGACGTGCCGCCGCATGTGCTTGACGGTCTCGCCCGCCGCGACCTCGCCGGCCGCGGTGCCGCCCATCCCGTCGCAGACGACGAACAGCCCGAGCTCGGGCTCGACGAGGACGCGGTCCTCGTTGTTCTCGCGTTTTTGTCCGACGTGCGTGGTGCCGACGCCGCTGATCTCCATCCGGCCTCCAGATCGACGGAGGCGAGTGTGCCGCAGCCGCCGGCGCGCTCCAACCCGAAGCGACGGCACAAGCTGCGATCGTCCCGCCGGCCCCGGCGCGCGCGCCGAGTCGATCGCGCGCGCGCGCAGGATCGCCCCGGGGGCGCGCTCTACCGCGCCGGCGCGCGATCGCGGCGTCGCCGGCGGTCGCCTGGCGTGGCGGTCAGCCGCCGCAGGTCAGGAACGCCTCGTCCTCCGCCATGCACGCGCCCTCGCCGTTCCACCAGGAGAGCACGTCGTCGCAGCCCGGCAGCCCGGCGATGCAGACGTTGAGGTCGGCGTAGGGCTGCTGACAGTCGGCGCTGAGCACGTTGTACGAGTCGACGCAGATCGAGAGGCAGTCGGCGAAGTTATCGAAGTCGGGGCTCTCGCCCGCGAGGCACTCGACGCCGACGGTGCAGTAGCCGGCGCACTTCTCCGGCCCGTCGCAGCCGACCAGCTGCCCGAGGTTCTCGGCGGCGCAGGGGAGCGGGCTGACGGCGCCGAACCACCAGTCCGAGACGCCCTGGCACTCGAGCCCGGCGATGCACTCGTTGAGGCCGATCGTCGCGCCGTCGCACTCGTCGGTGCCGACCGCGTCGGCGGCCAGCTCGCACTCGGTGACGCACTGATCCTGATCGGTGAAGCCGTGCTCACCCTCGTCGAGGCAGCCCAGCAGGTTCTCGCAGTAGTGCTGGCAGCTGTCGTTGAGGCCCGCGCCGCCGGTGGTGGTGCCGTCGGTCCCCGAGGTCATCTCGTCGGTCGTGCTCGGATCCGTCGAGCTCGTCACCGGCCCGGCCGTCGTCCCGGCGCTCGGATCGCTCGTCGCGCCCGTCACCTCCGTGCCGCCGGTCGTCCCGACCGTGCCGTCGGTGCCGTCAGTGATCGTCCCCGTGCCGGTGTCGGTGTCCCCCGTGGTCGGCCCGATCGTCACGTTGCACGCGGCGAGCGCGAGCCCGAGGGCGGCGATGAGTCCGTGGACGAGGGCGTGCTGAGTGTTCCGCATCTACTGTTCTTCCCGAGATCAATTGGTTGTAGGCGATAGGACGTGCTTAGCAGAGCTCGCCGCGCGGCGCTCGAGCGCGTCGAGCGAGCGGCGCGCACGCCTGTCGCTCGTTGGACGCGCGCGCGCCGAAAACATGCATAAAAGACATGTCTCGAGGATCTCCTCGGGCGCTCGGCTGGCAGGTCGGGCGCGCGCGGGCGCGCGCGCCGTCGACCGCGCGTCACTGGCACATCGGACAGCCGCGCGGCCGGTGCGGTCGCGAGGTTGATCCCGCGTCGACGTCGCGGAGGCGGTGTCTATTCCGTCCGCCTTCAAAGTTTTTTCGGCCGAACGCGGTGCCGACGTCGCCGAGCTCGGACGTCAACGATCGCCGACCCGCTGTCACGTCCGCCGTCGCGCGCGCTCGTGAGGTCGTCCTTCAAGCGCGCTCTTCAAGACCGCGAGCGGGCGTCGTGCGTAGCGCCCGGACGTGCGACCTGTTCGCGAAATTTGGGTAACGTCGCGAGCCAACGCCAGGCCGTGTAATCGCGTTGACGGGTCATCACGAGCGCCCTCAGGGGCGTCTCCACGCGCTCACGCGCACGATCGATCGGCTGCTCGGGAACGCCATTTTTCGCGTCTTCGCACCGCGAAGAAACCGGCGAATAATTCCCCTGCGCCGGCGAGTTTTGGTTGCGTCCTTGATCCCCATCGGATAAACCTCAACGCCTAACATCCCAACTGTAGAAGCATCACGCGCGCGGCGTTAGGTCGTGCGCGTGATGCTGCTATTTCGCTCGAAGCTGCCTATCAATCGCGTTTCTGTACAGCCGCGCGCGGGGTCGGCCCCCATCCGCCGACACTAGCTCCCCGCGCTCGCGTCCACCATATTCCGCAGCGATATCCCCGCCGTCGAGCCCATTCAAGCGCTCGGCGCCGCTCCACTCGAGTCCGTTTTTCGTCTCTAACTCACCTTCTCCTCGAGGCACCGCGCCGCCTCGAGACGCGAGGACATCATGAACACGCATGGCATCAACCCGCGTCCGCTCCGCCCCGTCATCGCCTTGACGTTCGGGCTGCTGATCGCCGTCGCCACGGCCGGGGCCGCGTGCGGCCCCGCGCAGGCCTCGGAGTACGATCCGAGCGCCGAGCACGAGCTCACGTACGCGAACCCGGACACCATCCGTGAGGCCGTATACCGCATGGAGAGCGCCTACGAGGGCGTCAACGACTACACCGCGATCTTCTACAAGCGCGAGCGCGTCCGCGGTCGCATGCTCCCCTGGGAGACGATGGAGATCAAGTTCCGCAAGCCCTTCGCCGTCTACCTGCGGTGGCTCGACGGCAAGAAGAAGGACCAGGAGAGCCTGTTCGTTAAGGGCTGGAACAACAACAAGATCATGGCTCACCCCGGGAGCTTCCCGGACATCACCGTGAGCCTCTCGCCCGACAGCTCGCTGGCGATGCGCGGCAACCGTCACCCGATCACGGACTGCGGCATCGGCCACATCATCGAGCTGATCACCCGCGACATGCGGCGCAGCGAGGCCAACCCCGACGACAACGTGCGCTTCCTCGACCACGGCTACTCCTACGTCTACGGCGCGCGCAGCCGCTGCGTCGAGGCGATCATGCCGACGGCGGAGGACTCCGGGTACTACGGACATCGGGCCAAGATCTGCATGGACGCGAGCAGCGAGCTGCCGAACCGCGTGCAGATCTGGGATCGCGAGAACAACCTGATCGAGGACTACGGGTTCAAGGACCTGCGCGTGAACCCGGGGCTGACGGGCGCGAGCTTCGATCCGGAGAACCCCGAGTACGGCTTCTGATCGCCCACGAGACGAAGCCGGCGGCCTCCTGAGGGCCGAACGAGCGAGCGCCAGCGCCGGAGGACCCGCGCTGGCGCTCGACGTCTTGGGAGGCGCCCTGCGGCGCCGAACGCTACTGCGACACGCGCTGGAGCTGGGTGTCGTAAACGATCACCTCGCCGAACTGGCTCAGCGACTCGCGGATCTTCTTGGCCTTGCCGATGGCGACGATCTGGACGGGCTGGTCGACGAACAGCTGCCGGGTGCTGGCCTTGATCTGCGCCGGCGTCACGGACTCCACGTCCGCGCGGTAGCGCTCCCAGAAGCCGTCGGGGAGCCCGTACAGCCGCTGCGTGACGGTCTTGGCGGCGACCGTGTCGACGCCCTCGACCTCGAGCGCGAACTGGCCCGAGATCTTGCTGAGCACGCGCGCGAGCTCCTTGGCCTCGATGCCCTCCTCGCCGGGCTGCTGCAGCACGTCGATCAGCGCCTGGGCGAACTCGCCGGCGCTCTTGGTCTTGGTCCCGCCGCCGGCGAAGAACACCCCGCCGTCGAAGCCGTGCGAGTGGAACGCTGCGGCGCCGTAGGTGAGCCCGAGCTGCTCGCGCAGCACCTGGTTGAGGCGCGCCGAGAGGCCGCCCCCGAACACGCTCTGCAGCGCCTTGGCCTCGAGCCAACCCTGCTCGCCGATGCCCGGGGCGGGCACGGCGACCATCACGGTCGCCTGCGCGCTCGCGGGGCGGTCGATGAGGTGCACGACGGTCTTGCTCGGCCGCGCGGGCGCCTCGGCGCGCGGGACCGAGATGTCGGCGCCCCGCGCCCACGCGCCGAAGTGCTTCTTGGTCAGCTTCTGCGCCTGCTCCGGCGTGATGTCGCCGGCGATCACGAGCATCGCGTTGTTGGGCACGTAGTGGGTCTCGTGGAACGCGAGCACCTGCGCGCGCGTCATCCCCTTGATCTGCGCGTCGGTCGGGAACGGGCGCCCGTAGGCGCTGCGCTCCCCGTAGACGACCCGCCGCCCGAACTGCAGCGCGAGCCCGAAGGGCTGCGACTTCTGCGAGGCGACCTCCTGGATCATCATGTCCTTGACCTTGTCGAAGCTCTCCTCCGGGAAGGTCGGGCGCAGCGCCTGCTCGGCGATGAGCGAGAGCCCGAGCTCGGCGTCGCCGGCGAGCAGGCTCGCGCTGATGGTCGCGCGCTCGTCCCCGGCGCCGCTGCCGAGCGCGCCGCCGGTCGCGTCGATCAGCGCGTCGAGCTTGGCCTTCTTGTGCTTCTTGGTCCCCTCGCCGAGCATGTACGCGGTGAACTTGGCGATCGTCGGCTGCTCGGCGCTCGAGTAGATCTCGCCCGCCTTGACGTGCAGCGTGATGTCGACCGAGGGGACCTCGTGGTCCTCGAGCACGATGAGCTCGAGGCCGTTGTCGAGCGTCGTGATCACGGGCTCCGGGAACTTCACCGGCGCCGGCGCCTTGACGCCGGGCAGCGCCGGCAGGGCCGCGAGCTCGGCGCGCTTGCGGGCGGCCTCCTCGGCCTTGGCCGCGCGGGCTTTCTCGTCCTCGGTGCGCGTGTCCTGCTGGACCGGCGGCGCGGTGTCCTGCTTGGTCTTGGTGCAGGCGCCCACCAGCGTGACGCCGAGGCACGCGGCCAGCAGCGCGTGACCGCGTCGCCGGCGCGAGGTGTCTTGGTGGATGTCGTGCGTGATGCTGTCGTGCATGATCAGACCTGTCTCCCTGGCTAGCTTCCCGGCGTCATCGCCGAGGCGTCCGGGGCCGACGCGGCCGGGACGATGTCGAAGGTCACGCTGCGCGCCGGCGTGAGGTACTGCTGGGCGACGCGCTTGAGGTCGCTCGCCTTGACCTTCTCGAACCGGCGCGCGTCCGCGTTAAACAGCTCGGCGCCGCCGTAGAAGGCCTCGTAGGTCGCGAGCTGCATGGCCTTGAACAGCGTCTTCTGCAGCCCGTCGACGTGCTCCTTGTAGAGCTTGGCCTTGCCGCGCTTGAGCTCGGCCGCGCTCACGCCCTGCTTCTGGACCTTGGCGAGCTCGTCCCAGAACGCGGCGCGCACGTCGGCGAGCGGCTTGTTGTTCGCCGCGACCAGCAGCGCCGCGAGCTGGCCCGGGCCGTAGGTCGGGATCGGGAAGCCGGCGCGCATCATGACCGTCGACGCGAGCTTGTCGTCGTCGACGAGGCGCTTGGTCAGGCGCGCCGAGGCGCCGTCGGTCAGGATCGCCGCGAGCAGCTCGAGCGCGTCGCGGTCCGCCTCGCGCGGCTTGGGGATGTCGAAGGAGATCAGCGCGAGCGAGACCGGCGCGAGCGGGTCCTTGACCTCCTTGTAGACGGCGGCCTCCTGCTCGGGCTCGCTCGGGATCTCGGTCGCGTTCTCGGGCCCCCGCGGCAGCGGGCCGTAGTACTTCTCGACGAGCGCGCGCGCCTCGGCGAGCTCGAAGTCGCCGACGATCACGAGCGTCGCGTTGTTGGGCACGTAGTAGCGGGCGAAGAAGTCCTTGAAGGCCTGGACGGGCGCGTTCGAGAGGTCCTCCATCGAGCCGTAGATCGAGTGTGAGTACTCCCAGCTCGAGAACGCGGTGGCCGGCCAGTCGAGCAGGATCGTCTTCGAGAACGGGGTGTTCTCCTGCTGCTGGCGGACCTCCTCCTTGACGACGTCCTTCTCGTTGCTCAGCGACTTCTCATCGATGATGAGGTTCGCCATGCGGTTGCTCTCGAGGTAGAGCATGCCCTCGAGGTAGTTGCTCGGGACCGTCTGGAAGTAGTTGGTGCGGTCCGGCTCGGTGTTGCCGTTGAGGAAGCCGCCGGTGCCGTCCACGTAGTAGGCGTAGGCGCCCTCGGGGACGTTGCGCGAGCCGTTGAACATCATGTGTTCGAACAGGTGCGCGAAGCCGGTGAAGCCCTTGGTCTCCTGGGCCGCGCCGACGCGGTACGTCGTGTAGGTGGTGACGATCGGGGCGCTGTGGTCCTCGCTCAGCACGACCTTCAGGCCGTTTTGCAGCGTGAACTTCTCGATCGGGATCTCAGGCGCCTGCTTCGGCGCCGCGCTCGCGGCCTGCGGGCCCACGAGCGCCACGCAGGCCATGAGCAGGGCGGCGGCGGGCCACGTCCGTGGTCGGTCTCGGAACATCCAGTTGTCCTCCTGAAGAGGGTCGCCCGCGCGGCGGACGACCCATTGAACGCGCGCCGATGCGCGCGCGCGGCACACTAGTCGAGGCGGAGGCGCGCGCACAAGCGCTCGTCGGCGGTCGCTGGCGCGGCGCGCGTGTGAGTCTAGTCGGTTGCGAGGAGCCCCGACGCCCGCGCTACCCGATCGGCTCGGATCGGACGGCGTGAGAGGCCAGCGTCACCCGATCACTCGCGCTGGGACCAGGCGGTCAGCGTGCTGGCGATCTCGTCGATGCGCGCCGCGGTCGCCGGCCCGAGGGAGTTGGTCTCCTCATAGTGATCGCCGGGCGCCTCGTCGAAGTAGGCGTTGGACGCGAGCTGAAAGTCGTACTCGGGGACGATGTAGCCGAGCTCGTCGTTGCCGAGACCGATGATCCAGCGGAAGTCGCCCGCCATGCGCTCCTTGAGGTAGGGGCCGTCGGGGGAGCTGTCGACGTCGGGCGGGTTTGGGTTGTTCGGGTCGATGAAGTCGTAGACCGGGGAGCCGACGTGGGAGCCGTCGTAGCCGCCGATCGCGAGCTCGGGCAGCAGCTCGCCGGGGACCGAGAGCATCTCGAGCGGCCCGACGCGGATGAGCGCCATCTCGGTGCACACGCTGTCAGGCCCGGTGAGCTCGTCGGGGCACTGCGTGCGGTCGATGATGCCGGTCTCGTACATGAGCTTGAGCGCGGCGTTCTCGAGGGTGGCCGTGAACTCCTGCGCGGCGAGCTCGAGCTTCGGATCCTGCACGGCGACGCCGTCGTTGATCGAGTCGATCGCGGCCTCGCCGAGCAGCTGGCCGATGGCGTCGGCTTTCTCGAAGGACGCGCTGCTGTACGAGAGGCCGTCGGGCGTCGTGACCTCGACGCCGAGCGTCGTCATCATCCCGCCGACGGCGCCGTTGAGGAACACGCAGACGCCGCCGAAGCCCGGCTTGCCCGGGTTCTGGAGCCACTGCGAGCCCTTCTCGACGGCGCGCCGGAGCGCGTGCACGTAGTCGCTGGTCAGGTAGAGGTTGTCGTCAGCGAGCGTCTCGGGGTGGCTGCCGAAGTTGACGAGCGTGGCGATGGTCTCGTCGTCACCGTCCACGAGCCGCAGCGCGGACAGCATCTCGTCGATGACGACGGGGTCGCGAGAGTCGCGGATCAGGTTGGCGACGCCCTTGGTGCCGTCGTAGTCGCCGATGTCGACCTGGCCGACGACCATGTAGTTGACCTCGCGCTTGTCGGCGAGCGCGAGCTTGACGGCGTCGAAGACCGCGTCGCGGACCTGCTGCTGGTAGGGCTCGTAGTAGCCTGTCTCGAGGATCTTCTTGCCCCACAGCCCCATGGTGTCGCGGCCCTCGTGGTTGTGCGTCGAGTGCACGAGCAGGTAGTCGATGTCGACGCCGCCCTCGGCCAGCTGCGCGCGGATGCGGTTTACGTCGTCCTGGAACCAGCCGACGACGTCGAGCGCGACGACGGCGAAGGTGGTGTTGCCCTGCTCGAGCACGACCGCGCGCGCCCACAGGCCGTCGTCGTCGCCGAAGTAGCCGTCGGTCGCCTTGCGCACGCCCATGGCCGCGCGCCCGTTGCCGAAGCCCGCCATCCAGGCGGCCTGGAAGGTGTTGTCGCTCTCGTGCTCGTCCGGCCCGGTGTAGTCGGGGTCGCCGGGGCAGCGCTGGTCACAGCCGCAGTCGTTAAATGAGTCCTGCCCCTCGACGAACTTGAAGTCGCCGTTGAGGTCGTTCCAGGTCTCGAAGCAGTTCGGGACGATCGAGACCACGGACGCGCCGGCCATGAGCTTCGCGCCCGGCAGCTCGTCGCACGCGCCGCCCGGGTCGCCCGGGCAGTAGAGCGTGGGCGGCTCGACCCCGGTGTCCGACGTCGTCTCGCTCTCCGTCGTGCCGCCAGGGCCGCCGTCGCTCTCCGTAGAGGGCGCGCCGCCGCTCGACGTGCTGTCGCCGCTGCTGCCCGGGGCGCTCGTCGAGGAGGTGCCCGCGTCCGAGCTCGTGTAGTCCGTGTGGGGCTCCGAGCCGCAGCCAGGCGTGAGCGCGAGCGCGAGCGCCGAGACGATCGTCAACGCGGCGCTCCCGGTGGTCAGGACAATCGAACGCGTACCCATCGCTGTTCACGATACCCCGATCGGGAGATCAGTGTACAGGCACCTTCTTCGAACGCGGGTCGCCCTTGGGGTCTGTGGACCGCGCGGAGGCGTCATCGCCTGAGCGTTCGTCCGTGACGACCTCGCTACCTACCGCACCTATCGAACGCAGCGAGCGAGCAGCGCGTCGTCGGGCTCCGCCGGGATGAGCTCCCATGGCGCGGCCGGGTCGGGCGGCGAGAAGCCTGACACCTGGGCGGCGGCGCCGTCGCTGGCCCACACGGGCCCGGGCCCTCGGAACACGCTGGCGACGCGCTGGATCTCCGCGATCGTGGGCAGCCGCCAATCGTCGTAGGTGCCGACGCCGGTGAGCTCGACGCGGAGCAGCTCGCAGAACCGGGTCGCCTCGGCCTGGTTGACGGCCTCGGCGACGCCGCCGAACAGGGTCAGGCTCTGCTCGGTATAGGTGAAGGGCACGGCCACCGCGGGCTCGGGGACGGTGAGCGCGGTGTCCGTCGCGGGGTCGAGATCGGCGGCGCAGCGAAACCCTCGGCGGTGAGCGTTGCCGTGCCATGGCCAACCCTCGAGCTCGCGCGCGGGCATGTGTTCGGGGTAGGTGTCACGCGCGGCGCGGCGCGAGCCGGCGATCCCGTGCTTGTAGACGAAGCGCTCGGGGTCCTGGGATGTCGCGCGTTGGCAGGCGGGGGTCGGCGAGGGACCGCACGCGGCGCCGACCTCGAACGCACGCCGCGAGCGCGCGACCGGGCCGTTCGGGTCGCGAAACTCCCCCTCGAGGTAGCCGCGCAGCCCGACATCGGGATCGTAGGAGTCCGCGACCCACTCGGTCGCGTTGCTGCCCATGCCGAGGATGTTGAAGTAACTCGAGTCGGATCGCATTCTCCCGGCCGGGTAGAGGCCGGGCGGCAGCGCGTCGTCGAGCTCGTTGCCCCAGGGGTACTTGCGGGCGTCGACGCCCCGCGCCGCGTACTCCCACTCGGCCTCGGTCGGGAGTCGACCGCCGCGCGCCTCGCAGAACGCTGCGGCCTGGGCGTGGCGGACGCAGGTCTGCGGGAGGAAGCCCGCGCGGTCCTCGGGCTGCGACGCGGCCGGATCCTCCAGGCCTTCAGGACAGACGGCGGGTGTGCAGCGGCCCTCGTCCACGCAGGCCTGATAGGCGCTGCGCGTCACCTCGAACAGGTCGATCCAGAACGCGTCGACGGCGGCGTAGCGCGGCGGCTGCCCGCTCCACTGCACGTGGGGGGTCTCGCGCGCGGCGCTGCCGTCATAGCCGAGGTAGGGGATATGGCCCATGACGAAGGAGCCGCGCGGGATCTGGACCTGCTGCACGTGGGGCGCCTGGCGGGTGTAGAGGCTGACGCACTCGCCCTCGGGCGTGCGCCCGGTCCAGCGCTCACAGCCGTCGGCGCTCGTCGGCTCTTGGGAGTTCTTGACGGCGTCGACGAGCGCCTGTGGATCGATCTCCTCGCCGACGGGCGCGGGCTCGGGGCTGTCGACATAGTCGTACTGCCCGCTGGCGCGCTCGCAGGCGCCGAGGAGCAGCGGCGCGATCACGAGGAGCGCGCGCGTCCAGGCGGAGTCACGGGGGTCAGTCAGCCGCACGGATGAACCTCTTCAGGTGCGACTTTGCCATGGACGGGAGGGCGAGCGACAGCGCGATCATCACGCCGAGGTTGAGGAGGAGGCCGATGACGCCGATCTGCAGGCCGAGGGGGTTTAACTGCGCGTAGCGCTCGGGCGCGAGCTGCATCAGCGTGAACAGCAGGATGACGGCCGCGAGCCCCGAGCACAGGCCCCACTCCGCGCCGGCGCGGTTCGCTCGTCGCCAGTACAGACCGAGCAGCGTCAGCGGCACGAACTGGATCGGCACGGCGTAGGCGAGCAGCAGGAGGTCGACGATCGAGATCCGCGCGGTCGCCTCGAGCAGCAGCAGGCCGAGCGCGCCCATGACCACGATGACGACCCGCATCGCGCGTGTCTGCTGGCGGTCCTCGAGCCGCGCGCCGAAGCCGACCACGAGCACGTCGCGGACGAAGATCGAGCCGCCGCCGTGCAGCAGCGCGTCGCCGGTGGACATCGAGGCGGCGAGCACGGCGAAGCAGACGAAGCTGAACGCGAGCGGTCCGGCGCCGAGCTGTGGCAGGCGCACGATCCACAGCAGCACCGTCTCGTCCTGGGGCGCGCCGGGCTGCAGGAGCGCCGCGTAGCCGAGGAAGATCAGCGGCACGAGGAAGAACAGGAAGGTCGGGTAGACCACCACCGAGAGCTGCACGAGCCGGGCGCTGCGGGCGGTGAAGCTCTTCATGAACACCTGCGGCCACATCGTGAAGCCGAGCACCGACACGAGCACCTCGGAGGAGTACTTGAACAGCGACGTCGGGTGCGACGCGGGGCCGGGGAGGGTGAGGTACTCGGGCCGCGTCGCCACGACGATGTCGAGCATGGGCGCGACGCCGCCGTAGAGCGCGCGTGGGATCCACAGACCGAGGATCCAGACGACGACGATCATCACGACGCCCTGGAGCACGTTGGTCCAGCCGACGCCCCGCATGCCGCCCACGACGACGTAGGCGACGACGACGGCGTAGACGACCGCGGCGCCGACGGTGCGATCCCAGCCGACCGCGGCCTCCATGACGATCCCGGCGCCCTTGAGCTGAATGACGAGGTAGGGGATGAACGCGGCGACCGTCGCGATCCCCATCACCGTCGTCACGAGCCGGCTCTGGAAGCGCGCGCCGAGCAGCTCGGCCTGCGTCACGTAGCCCTCGCGCGCGCCGATCCTGCGCACGCGCGGGCCAAAGAAGAACATCGGGACGAAGCCGACGGAGCCGAACGCGAGGATGTAGAACACGTCCGCGCCGCGGGAGACGACGCGCTGCGGGGTGCCGAGCAGCGCGAAGGCGCTGAAGACCGTGGCGCCCATGACGAAGTACATGACGACCGGACCGAACGCGCGCTCACCCGCGACGAAGTCGCTCGTGCCGCCGCCTCCGCGCCTGCCCGCGACGAAGCCGACGCCGAGCGCGATCGCGAGGTAGGCGAACACGACGATCCCGGGGAGCGCGTCGATCACGTCCATCACGGGGCCTCCCCGTCGTCGTCACCGTCCTCGGGGCCGTCGGCCCACCGGCCGATGTACAGCGCGGTGAGCACCGCGGTGTTCGCGGCGATCACCAGGAGGACATAGGTCAAGGACCAGGGCAGGCCAAAAACGCGCGGTTCGATGTGGTTACCGAACCACCCATAGATTGGCCAGATCAGCGCGAGCGTCGCGCCGATAAAGTAGAGGACCGATAGTCTGGTTGCCCTAGCCATCGCTACAGCGGGACGGTAGCGCGACCCGCCGTGTGCGGCTAGCGGGCCGAAGACCATGTTCCGGGCCGAAGTGAAGCGTGTGCGCGTATAGCGCATCTTGCTCGTGCGTGCGGCGCTCTGTACGCATTTCGAGAACTTGGACGCCGGAATCTCACATTACGTTAGATTTTTTTGTTGGCTGGGCGGAGATTTTTCCGAACCCTAGATCGGCGCGAAAATCGCGGAGACCGCATCCTGGCCTGGAAATCGGTCCCAATTCTCGCGGCTCCGCGCGCTTTCGTCTCGAGGGCTTCGCGGATTTTGCGCGGTTTCACGGGTGGAGGTTGGGAGGCGCCACTGGCACCGCTCGAGTTGCCAGCCCATGCTTGAAGCGTCGCTGCCGCGATCGTCAAACGGAACTTGACAGCGCCGAGACCGCGAGTCCCGCGTAGCGACGACTGGATCCGGACCTGAAACAGTCAGCGAGCCGCCAGCGTTCTCAAATCTGAGGACGTCCGATCCGCAACGAGACTGTCCGACGTATTCGGATTCAGACAGCGCACCCTCGAGACCCCACTTCGCGGGGTCGAGTGACCTCATCCTGTCCTGGAATCATGCCTGTAATCGCGCTGCGCGGCGCGTGAGTCGAGCACCGTCAACCACCGCTCGTGTCGAGCACCCACCAGAGGAGAACCGAAATGAGCCTACTCGCCAATATCGATCACCTCGCGGCCGCCAAGGGGATCGTCGCGCTCTGCGTCGACTCCCCGAACAGCGCCCGCAAGTTTCGCGGCGTTGAGACCTGGAACGCGATCCTGGAGGGGGCTATCAGCCTCCTGAGCCTCACGGACGAGTCGACCATCCGGCTCGTGATCGGCAAGCACACGATGGTGGTCCAGCGAGAGCTGGGCGAGACCGTCGCGGTCGTGCTGCCCACCGGCCACGCCATCGCCAAGTCCCTGCGCCGCATGATTCGCCGTATGGCCAAGAAGGACCGCGGTCCCTACGTCGTCAAGGCCGACCCCGCCGCGCACATCCAGAGCGCGCCGACGCAGCCGCCTGCGGCCCCCAAGGCGACCCTGTCGCAGGTCAGCGTGCAGCCGACGCTGCAGAGCGCGCCCGGGCACATCGACAGCGCGCGTGATCACGTCAATTGAGGAATCACGTCAGTTGATTGATGTCGACTGATTTGCGTCAGCTGGTTCAAATCGACTAACTCGAATCAGCTGACATCATCCCGGGTCGAGCTCCCGGTCTGCTCGACCCGGCGCGTCGCGTCACCGCGCGTCGCGATGCCGGGCGTATGAGAACAGCTCGGGGGTCCGCGCGGCCGCGCCCCCGAGCGTGAGCTCCGCGGCGATCCGGCCGATCGCCGGCGCGAACTTAAAGCCATGTCCTGAGAACCCGGCGGCCACGGTCACGCGCTGGTCGGCCGGGTGCAGGTCGACGAGGAAGTCCCACGAGGGCGTGCAGCCGTACAGGCAGACCTTCGCCAGCTCGATGGGCCCGCGCGCGTCGGGGAGGTAGCGCGCGAGGAAGCGGCGCAGCGGCTGGAGGTCGCGCTCGTCGTCGATCGCCCGATCGACGCGCTCGGGGTCGACCGTCGTGGCGTCGTCGGCCCCCGCCTGGACGCGGTCGAAGGTGGCGGTGGTGTGGCAGGCGAGCTTGAAGCCGCCGTAGCCGGGCAGGTGCGGGAAGCCGTAGAAGAAGCCCTCGGGGGTGAGGCCGGCCCAGACCGGCGCGCGCGCGAGCGCCTCCTGCCGCGCGGGCGCGGGCGTCGTCCAGGCGAGGACGCGACGGCGCGCGACGAGCCCGGGCAAGAGGCCCGGGAGCAGCGCGCCCGTGAACGCGCCCGCGCAGACGACCACGCGGTCAGCGGGGAGCAGCGCGCCCTCCTCGAGCAGCACGCGCGGGCGGTCGCGGCCGAGCACGAGCTCGCGGACGCGGACGCCGTGGCGGATCTTCGCGCCCGCGGCCGCGGCCTCAGCCCACAGCGCGTCCATGCAGGCCCGCACGCGCAGGTAGCCGCCGGAGGGCGTGTAGCAGACCTCCCAGCCCGCTGGGACATGAAACATCGGCCATCGTTCGCGCGCGGCGGCGGGCGCCAGGCGCTCGTGCGTCACGGCGCTCGCGCGGCAGGCGGACAGCGTCGCGGCGTAGTCGGCGTTGTCCGGGTGACCGAACTCCACGAGACCTGTCTGAACGAGCAGCTCTTCCTCGCGCCGGCGCCCGAGCGCGCGCCACTCGTCCTCCGCCTCGCGCACGAGCCCGATGTAGCGCGAGCCCTCGTGGTAGGCCTGCCGGATGATCCGCGTGTGCCCGCCGTGGCTGCCGAGCTCGTGCACGTGCCCGTGACGCTCGAGCACCAAGACCTCGGCGCCGCGCCGCGCGAGCGCCCACGCGGCCGCGAGCCCGATCGCGCCGCCGCCGACGACGATGACCGTCTCCGACGTCGTCGACGTCGACAACGCTCAGGCCTCCTCCAGCGCGAAGCCGTAGGGCTCGGTGTGCTCGAGCCGCGGCAGGCGCTCGCGCTTCATCAGGAGCGTGCGCACGGCCCAGATGTCGTGGAAGACGCGGTAGCGCAGCGCGGTCTGGTCGAGGTACTCGACGCCCGCCGAGCCGCCGGTCCCGGTGCGGCGGCCGATCACGCGCTCGACCATCCGCGCGTGGCGTTGACGGAAGATCACGATCGCCTGCTCGAGCGCGACGATCGCGTCGAGGACCTCGCGCGGCCAGGCCAGCAGCGGGAGCTCGCGGTAGCTCTCGATGAACAGCAGCGCGGCGCGGATCCGCGAGCTCCTCGCGCGCTCCGCCTCGGGCTTGTCCTCCGCCAGGAGGAACGCGCGCGCGTTCTCTGCCTCCCGGCGGTAGCGCTGGGTCAGGCGCGAGTGCTCGTCCTCGGGCGCGTCCTCGATCGCGCGGCGCAGCACCGACTCGAGGTCGTCTCGCTTGGCGCGGACGTAGTCGTCGACGAAGGCGCGCACGACCGTCTCGTCCCCGTCGCGATCGGGCGTCGAGCCGTTGATCGGGGTGCGGAACAGCCAGCTCGTGAGCGCCTCGCGCAGCGGCGGGCGGTCCTCCAGCCGCGCGACCACGCGGCGGAAGGCGGGCGAGGGCGTGCCGTCCTCGTGGCGCAGCGCGTCGAGGTAGCTGTTCTCGTTGCCGAGCGAGATCCGGTCCTCGGCGCGCAGCCCGAGCAGGATCTCGATCTCGCGCAGCTGGGCTGACTGAAACCCGCTCGCGGGGCTGAGCTTGTCGCGAAAGCCCAGGTAGTCGCGGGTCGTCAGCGTCTCCATCAGCGCGAAGTGGGACGAGACCTGCCGAAACAGCAGCTCGGTGCGCCGCAGGCCCCGGACGGCGGTCGAGAGCGACTGCTCGGCGACGTGCTCGGCGGCGAACAGGTCGCGGATGGCGACCAGCTCGCGGAGCACCAGCTTGAACCACAGCTCGTCGATCTGGTGGATGACGATGAACATCACCTCGTCGTTGGCGAGGCCCGACTCATCGCCGTCGAGGCCGGTCTGAAGCGCGAGCAGCTCCTCGGTCTTGATGTAGTCCCAGTATGTCGCTGGCCGGCGTTTCATCGCGCACTGACGCTGCCACTCGGATACGCGTGAGGCAACGCCCAGGCCGGCTTGACGGCGTTCAAAGTTCTTCTGGCGCCGCGACCCAACGCACATGCTCGGGCATCGAGATGTCCGCGTTCACGAGTTCGGGCAGACACAGGACCAACGCACGCCGCGCGTCGCGGAGCAGCAGCGCGAAGGCCTCGCGCGCCTCGACCGAGCGCGTCACGACGATGACGTTGGCCGCGTGTTTCGAATCGGCGGGCGCCTCGCCGAGCAGCGCGACGCGCCACGCGGCGCGCTCGCGCGTCGTGAGGCCCAGGCGCACGCCGCCCTCGCCGCGGACCACGGACGCGACGAGCTCCTCCTCGGCGTCGGGGAGCGGCCGGATCCAGCGCGTCGGCCCGGCGCGCCGCTGGCTCGTGTACTGCGCGAGCGCGGGTCGCAGCCAGTAGGCGACGAGGTGCGCGCGCGCCAAGCCGAGCCAGCGCGGTCGCGCGCGCTCGTCGCGAAACAGCCGCTGCTCGACGACGGTCGAGAGCAGCGCCTCCATGGGCGGGACGGGCAGGCGATCGCGCAGGAAGCCGTGCACGAGCTCGAGCAGATCCTCGAGCTGCACGATCTCGAGCGCGCGCCTCGCGATCGCGGATCGCTCACGCGCGACGTCCTCGACCCAGCGCTCGACGTCGTGGAGGTCGATGAACGCGCAGGCGTTGTTGGCGACGGCGCGGTAGATCGCGTTCCAGAGTTCATCCTCGTCGGCGGTGTCGAGCTCGGGATAGTCGGCGAGGATCCGCTGTTCGAACAGCACCTGCACGCCGGCGCTCGCGAGCTCGCGGGACGGCGCGCGGGCCGTCTCGAACGGCGGCAGCGGGATGTTGAGGGCCTGCTGACACATGTGGTGCACGGTCGCGAGGCGGTCGCGCGCGTCGCTGGGCACCGGCGCGCTCCCCATGAACAGCACGTGCACGCGCGGCCCGGCGCCGCGCGGGTCGGCGCCGCTGCGCTCGCGCGCGCGCTGGTAGGCGATCCACAGCCCGGCGCACAGCAGCCCCAGCGCCGTCACGATGAACGCCGCGCGCGGCATGCCCGGGACGAAGGCGAGCGCCGAGAGCAGGAGCACAGGGACGAACACCGCGCTCGGTTCGAACCAAGGGCTCGAGGTGCGCGACTCGGGTCGGCCCTCACGATCGACCCGCGCGACGAGCACGCCCGCCGCCAGGCTCACGAGCACCGCGGGGATCTGGGCCATCAGGCCGTCGCCGATCGCGAGCTTCCCGTAGGTGTCGACGATCTCTCTCACCGGCATCTTGTCGCGGAGGCCGATGACGAAGCCGCCGAGGATGTTGATGACCGTGATCGAGATGCCGGCGATCGCGTCGCCTTTCACGAAGCGCACCGCGCCGTCCATGGCGCCGTAGAAGTTCGAGCGCTCGACCAGGCGCGCGCGTCTGCGCTCCGCCTCGCGGATCGAGATCGCGCCGCTGCGCAGGTCCGCGTCGATCGCCGCCTGATGGCCCGGGAGCCCGTCGAGCGCGAAGCGAGCGGCGACCTCGGCCACGCGCTCGCTGCCGCGGGTGACGACGAGGAACTGGACCGCCGTGATGATCCCGAACATCACGACGCCGACGATCAGCTCCTCGCGCACGACGAGGGACGAGAACGCCGCGATGACCTCGCCGGCGAAGCGGTCCGCGAGGATCAGCCGGGTCGTCTGGACGTTCAGCGCCAGGCGAAACAGCGTGGTCAGCAGCAGCAGCCGCGGGAAGCCGAGGAAGTCGGCGCTGCGGCGCACCGTCATGCTGGCGACCAGGAGCAGCACGGCCGCCGAGAGGCTGAGCGAGAGCAGGACGTCGACGAGCAGCGTCGACAGCGGCACGAGCATGCAGGCCAGCAGCGCGACGATCAGCAGCGCGGGCAGCATGCGCGCGAGCGGCCCCGTCTCCGTGGTCATCGAGCTGAGCAGCGCGCTCCACGGCTTGACCCGAACGGGACCTGGAGTCGTTCCATCCACAGGCCACGGAGCCTACTGGCGCGCGCGCACGCGCGCCATTTCGTGGCGATTTTGCTCGTCCCGTCCGCGGGACGCGTCCGGGCGTCAGTTCGCGTGGATCATCTCGGCCAGCGCCTTCGTCCGCGCCGGGTCCAGGACGCCGAAGGTGCGCTCGATCCCGGTGGCGACGAGGTACGCGTCGACGTAGGGCAGGATCCCCGCGACGTTGTCGGGGCTCACGCCCGAGGCGACCGCGAGCTTGTGATCGCCCAGGGTCTCCCGTAGCGCGCGGACCTTGTCGACCCGGGCCGCGACGCCCGTGGCCCGGCCCGAGGTCGTCACGACGTCGACGAAGCTCGCGGCCGCCCGCGCGACCCACGGCAGCATGTGGTCGGGGATGTCGTCCTGGGTCTTGAAGGCTGTGCCGCCGAAGTAGAGCCCCGGGAATTCGCCGCGCACCCGGGCCGCGCGCCAGGCTTCCGCCGACTCGTTCGCGAGTTCGGGCTCGAGGCGATCGACGCCCGCGTCGTCCGCCCAGATGCCGTCCATGAGGCGCGCCTCGGGCAGCGTGGGCACGGCCTCGGGCGGGTAGCCGAGGAGGTTGACCCCGACCCAGAGCCCGCGGTAGCGCCGCTTGACGGCGCCGAGCAGCTGCAGGACCGCGTGGGCGCGCATGCCCTGGTTGATCAAGAACACCCCGTCCGCGTCCGCCTCGATCGCCACGTCGATCGCCGCGAACGCGCCGGCCTCGCCGAGCGGGAGGTGAATGACGGGCAGGAGCACGCGCGCGCGCGAAAACGGCCAGGAGCGGGGCTGCATCGCGTGAATTCTACTCGCGGGGGCGCCCGTCGCTGACCGCGTCTCGGGAGGAACTTCTTCGTCGCGAGCTCGCGTCAGTCGTCCCAGCCGCGCGTCTCGTACTTCACGCCGGCCTTGTCGAGCGCCTCGCGGGCTTCCTTCGGGATCGGGCCCATGTACGAGCGATAGCCCTCGGCCTGGTAGCGGCGGAAGTAGTTGGCGTCGATCTCGAGGCCGCGCTTGGTCAGGTCGTGGACCTCGTCGAGCGTCTTGGCCGCCTCGGCGCCGATCGGCTCGTACTTGTCGATGACCTTTTGGATGTCGGCGAGCGCCTGGATCGCGTCGGCGAGCACCTGGTCGCGGTTCGCCCGCGACTCGTCGGAGAGCAGGCCCTCTAGCCGGTCGTCGAGCGCGTCGAGGTCGGCCTCGAGCGCGCGGAAGGTCTCCGGCAGCTCTTCGTCGAGCTTGCCGAGGCGCGCCTCGAGCTCGGCGACGCCGGCGTCGAGCAGCTCGTGCGTCAGCACCTCCTCGGCGTCGCCCACGAACTCGCGCACGGGCGCGACCGCCTCGCGCAGCCACTCGAGGATCTCCTTCGTCCGCGAGTCGGCCTGGTCGACGGACTTCTGCACGTCGGGGCTCTTGTACTCGTCGCCGATGACGAGGCCGAGCAGGCCGTTGACCGTCTTCAGCGAGCGCGCGTTCTGCTCCCAGGTCGGCGCCTCGGTGTCGCTGAGGATCGGCGCGAATTGGTTGAGCATCTCCGGGAGGTCGAGCGCGCCGCCGCAGCGGGGGATCTGCGCGTCGGCCGGGAGCGCGCCGGCGTCGAGCGGGCCTGGCTTGAGGATCAGGTGGCGGGGGCCGAAGGAGCTCTTGGGCGCCACGATCCCGCAGGTCCCCACGAACAGCGGCGCCGCGGGGTCGACGTGGATGGTCACGACGGCCTCGGCGTGGCGGTGCGCGAGCGTCGTGACGGCGCCCTGCGCGACCCCGGCGATGCGCACCTCGTCGCCGACGCGCAGCCCGGCGCTGGCGTCGAGCACGACCGTTCGGGGCACGCGCCGGAGCGCGTCGAGCCGCTCGCAGCCGGCGGCGCTGAGCGGCAGCGCGAGGGCGGCGAGGACGAGCGCGACGCGGCGCGTATATGCCTGATTGGACATGTTTCTACGTGCGGGTCGTGGCGGCGCGTCAGTCGATCAGGCCCTCGCGCTGCAGCGAGCGCTTGAGCTCGCCGCGCGGCGCGGTGAAGTTGACCTTGACGCCCTCGACCTGGAGGAACTTGCGCAGCACCTTGCCGGTGATCTTGGTCGCGCGCCCGGTGATGATCTCGATGTTGTGCGCGATCGGGTCGAGCCGGCGCGTGACCGGCTTGAGGTCCTCGGTCATCTTGCGGATGTTGCTGGCGACCGCGCCGGCGTCGTTGACGATGCGGTCGATGTCGTTGGGGTCGACGGTGTCGATGAGGCGCTCGGCCTTCTCGGCGATCGCGTCGGCCTTGTTGAACAGGCGCGGGAGGCGGGTGTCGAGCGTGGTCGTGATGCTGTCGACGCGGCCGATGATCCTCGGGATGCGCGGGTCGGCGAGCAGCGCGCTGCCCGACTCGACGATCTTGTTCATGCCCTCTTGGTTCTGCTCGAGGATCTGCGAGCCGACGCCCGAGAGCTTCTCGACGTTGCTCATGACGCTCTCGATCTTGTCGCCGAGCGTGCTCAGGCGCTTCTTGAGCTGCTCGTCGTCCTCGGCCTCGAGCGCGCCGACGAGCGCGTTCATGCGCTTGGTCAGCTGCACGACCTCGGGGTAGAGGTCGTCCTCGGAGTAGACGACGTTGCGCGCGAGGTCGAAGAGGTTGGCGACGTCGACGCTCTTGACGCCCTCGGGCAGCTTGGAGCCGGGCGCGAGCACGGTCGCGTCGGGCTTGAAGTGCTGCTCGATGTTGACGAACTTCTCGCCGAGCAGGCTGATCGGCTGCACGGAGACGGACGCGTCGTCGTAGATCGGCGTGCCGGTGAAGATGTTGAGCTCGAGCAGCGCCATGCGCCCGTCCTCGGACAGCCCGACGCCGCCGACGTGGCCGATCTCGACGCCGGCGCTCTTGATCGAGTTGCCCTCCACCAGGCCCGCGGCGTTGTTGATCTCGACCGTGTAGCGGTCGACCCGCTTGTTGGTGAAGGCGCCGATCTTGAACGCGACGGCCACGAGCAGGCCGAGCGAGACGACGACGAACAGTCCGAGTGAGAAGAACTTCTTATCCATGGTGACCTACACGACCTGGATGGGACCGTCTTTTTGCCGGTCGAAGAACTGCCGGATGGCGGGGTGGTTGGAGCGCAGCACCTTGTCCGTCGCGTCGAACGGGACGACGAGCTCGCCCTTGTTGAGGAGGCCCATGCGGCCGCCGAGCAGCCGGGCCTCGGCGGTGTCGTGGGTGATGACGATGAAGCCGATGTTGAGCTCGCGGTGCATCTCGAGGATCAGCTCGTCGAGCGTCGCGGCCATCACCGGGTCGAGGCCCGACGACGGCTCGTCGCAGAGCACGAAGTCGGGCTCCATGGCGATCGCGCGCGCGAACGCGGCGCGCTTGCGCATGCCGCCGCTGAGCTCCGACGGCATCTTCTCGACCGCGTCCTTGAGGCCGACGCGCGCGAGCTTGTCGGCGACGCGCGCCTTGATCTCGGACTCGCGCATGCGCCCGCCGTGGTGGCGCATGGGGAAGGCGACGTTCTCGCCCACCGTCATGTCGTCGAACAGCGCGCCGTCCTGGAACAGCATGCCGAAGCGCTTGCGCACGGCGTAGAGCTTCAGGCGGTCCGCGCGGCGGCGCTCGTCGATGGCCGCGACGTCGGTGCCGAACACGAGGATCTGGCCGCCGGGGTCGGGCTTGAGCAGGCCGATGAGGCAGCGGATCAGCACGGACTTGCCGGTCCCGGACGGGCCGAGGATGACCGCGATGGAGCCCTCGTCGATCGTCAGCGAGATGCTCTTCAGGATCTGCCTGTCGCCGAATGACTTCGAGACGTTCCTGAATTCGATGGCGGGCACGGGGCGTGTAGCTCCTAGGTGTACATGATCGCGGAGATGAACATGTTGACGACGATGCAGGTCACCGACGAGATGACGATCGCCTTGTTGGTGGCGATGCCGACCCCCTCGGCGCCGTCGCGCTTGCGCGAGCGGTAGCCGAAGAAGCAGGCGATGACCGCGACGAGCCAGCCGAAGACGACGCCCTTGAGCACGCCCGCGGCGAGGTCCGAGAAGCCGACGAACTGCGACAGCTGGTTGAGGAAGTTGCCGCTGTTCATGCCGAGCTGGTGCACCGCGGCGAAGTAGCTGGCGGCGAGGCCGACGAAGATCGCGTAGGCGCACAACAGCGGCAGCGTGAGCGTGAGCGCCCACAGCCGCGGCGCGACGAGGTAGTGGAACGGGTCGATGCCCATGACCTCGAGGGCCTCGACCTGCTCGGAGATCTGGCGGTTGGCGAGGCTCGCGGCGAAGTTGGCGCCGACGCGCGCGCCGACGATCACGCCGGTGAGCACCGGGTACAGCTCGCGCACGCCGCCGATGCCGACGAAGGCCCCGAGCACGCTCTGCCCGCCGACGCGCTGGAACGAGGTGAAGCCCTGGACGGTCAGGCCCATGGCGCCGAACAGGATCAGCACGGTCACGAGCCCCATGCTGCCGACGCCGGACTGCACGGCCTGCTCGAGGAATTGCGCGCGGGGGGGCACCCGCAGGAACTGGACGCGCGCGGCCCTGCGGACGAACTGCAGGAAGTCGGCGAGCGTCTCGAGGGCCTCCCAGCCCCGCTTGAACATGGCCCTCAGCACCGCGCGCGCATCCTCCTCCCCAGTCCTCCGTCGTTAAATCTGCAGCGCGAGCAGCAGCAGCCCGAGCGCGTAGTCGGCGAGCGTGATCAGCAGGATCGTCGCCACGACCGTGTTGTTGGCGGCGCGCCCGACCCCCTCGGCGCCGCCGGTGGTGCGCAGCCCGAGGTAGCCGGCGATGATGCCGACCGCGCCGCCGAAGACCATGCACTTGCCGAGCCCGACCCAGAGGTCCATGGGCGTGATCTCGGCGAACAGGTTGGCCATGAAGATGCCGTGGTTGATGCCGCCGATGGGCACCGCGAACAGCCAGCCGCTGGCGAGGCCGAGGATCGTCGTGATGACGTTGAGCAGCGGCGTGACGACGATGCAGGCGATGAGCCCGGGGACCACGACGTAGCGCACCGGGTCCACGGACATGACCGCGAGCGCGTCGATCTGGCCGCGGACCTTCATCGTGCCGATGCGCGCCGAGATCGAGGAGCCGGCCTGGGCGGCGACCATGACCGAGGCGAGCATCGGGCTGTACTGACGGAACACCGACGTCCCGAGCATCGGCGAGAGCATGCCCTCGGCGCCGAACTCCCGGAACGCCTCGACGCCCTGCAGCGAGATGACCGCGCCGACCGGCGCGACCGCGAGCCCGACCGGGATCAGGCAGCGGCGCGCGAGCACGTCCATCATGCGCACGAGCTCACCCCAGTAGCGCGGGCCCGTGAACACGCACCAAAGCACGTTCATCGCGAACGCGGTGATCGAGCCGATGCCCTCGATCAGGCGGCGCAGCGAGCTCAGCGGGTTAATGCCGAGACCTCCTGCTCCGGCCGCCGCGGCGCGCGATCACGCGCGGACGCGGCGGTCTCCTGGGGGCGAGCTGTGCGCGGCAGCGGCGTCGCCATCAGGGCCGCGAAGGTGCGCTGCGGCTGCTCGAGATCGAGGAGCCAGCGCTTGGCCGCGATGCCGCCGCCGAACCCGGTGAGCGCGCCGTCGTGTCCGATGACGCGGTGACAGGGCACGACGATCGGGATCGGGTTCGTCGCGTTGGCGCGTCCAACAGCGCGGGAGGCCGCACGGTTCCCGAGCAGCGCGGCCTGCTGCGCGTAGGATCTCGTCTCGCCGTAGGGGATCAGGCACAGCGCGCGCCAGGCCTGCACTTGAAAGGGTGTGCCAAGCAGTCGCAGCGGCAGCTGGAATTCGCAGCGGCGGCCGTGCAGGTACTCGAGCAGCTGACGTCGAGCGACCGTGCGCCGACGCTCAACCATGAGCGTCGCGCCGTGCCGCTGGGCGAAGTCTGCGAGCGGGGACAGTCGTGCGCCGAGGCCCACATAGACGAGCGCGTCGTCGCGATGATCCAACGCGAGTAAAAGCGGCAGCACCGGGTGGCGGAGCAAGTCCACGCGCCAACGCGCTTTTTCGCGGTTTTGGGACATCTGTATGTGAGCACTGTAACAGGTTTTGCATGGGCCGGTGTCAAATCGAGCGCACGGAAGCCATGACAACTCCGTAGCCTGACACCGACACTGTGCGCGCCTCGCCCACTCACCCGTGGAGCCAGGAACCGTTGCGTGTTCATCGGTCCAGCGGGGTGCGAAACGCTTGACACACCCAGGTGACCGCGGGGCAACTCCTCAAGAACTCTCTCAAGAACTCTCTCACGAGTTCCCTCAAGAACTCCGTCAAGATCCCTCAAGAGCTCCCTCAAGAACTCTCTCACGAGCTCCCTCAAGAGCTCCGCAGCCCGCTCACGCGACCGCGGGAAAGAAATGTTGACTCGTCACGGTCGCGCCCGCAGAGTACATGAAAGCCGTGCAGAGCCGGTGTTTACGAGTTGATCGCGGGATCTGGCCCGCGGGCCTCATGGCCGTTTGCGGGTTGAGCTGCGGCCCTCTGCACGGCTGCGCGAGCGCTCCGGTGCCGACGCCGGTGCAGCCGGCCGACGCCGAACACGGCGGCTCGGCCGGCGCGACGGAGGTCGTGACGCCGGTGGCGCCGCCGGTCGATAGCGCGAATCCGGCACCAGGGCTGGTGCTCCCGGAGGATGCGATCGCGGCGAGGGCGCACGCGCAAGCGTATGTACTCGGTGGCGCGAAAACGATGTTTGGGGCCTACGCGATCGAGCCTCCCGAGATCCCGGAGTACGGGCCCGCACCGGCCCCGACGCTCGAGGAATTGCCGGGCTCGGCGGGCGTCGGGACCGGCGGCCTGAGCGACGCGAGCGATGATGAGGAGCTGCCGGGAGCGGCCTCCGATGGGGCGGACGAGGAGCCCGCGGTCGACGGGCTGGGGCTCGGCGTCTACGTCCCGCTCGAGGACACGACGCCGCTGCGGGGCTTCTACGACGCGCTGCGCAAGCTCGATCGCGGCGAGGATGAGGACGGCAAGGTGCGCGTGCTCATCTACGGCGGGTCGCACACCGAGGCCGACGTCTACACGACCTACCTGCGCTCGTACCTGCAGCACCGGTTTGGAGACGGTGGCCTCGGCTTCGTCTCGCTCGTCCGCACCAACCGCTGGTACGGGCAGTTCGCGCTGGCGGTCGAGAGCTCGAAGGGCTGGATGACCGAGCACGCGCAGCGCAGCAAGGCCCGCGACGACGGCTACTACGGCCTGCTCGGCGCGAGCGTGTACACCACGAAGGTCCACGAGTACGGGCGCGTCACGCCGCGTGAGCGCGCGCCGACGACGGACGGCAAGACGACCTACGAGCTGCTGTTCCTGCGCCAGCCCCGAGGCGGGTCGTTCAGCGTGACGGTCGGCGAGCAGCGCGTGGGCACCGTCGACACGCGCGGCAAGAAGTACGAGGCCGGCTACTTCAGCGTGACGCGCGACAAGGGCCCCGAGCTGGTCGAGGTCCGGCCGAAGTGGAAGTCGAGCTCGAAGTCGAAGTCGAGCGCGAAGTCGAGCGCGAAGTCCTCCAAGCGGGCGCGCAGCACCGGCGAGATCCGCCTGTTCGGGATGGTGGTCGAGAACGAGAACGACGGCGTCGTCGTCGACACGCTCGGCATCAGCGGCACGCGGGCGGCGAACCACCTGAAGTGGGACGAGCCGATGTGGACCGACCAGGTCAAGCGCCGCGACCCCGCGCTGTACATCCTCGCCTACGGCGTCAACGAGGCGTCGGACACGGACGTGCCGATCAGCCACTACCGCGAGACGCTGAAGGCGACGCTCGAGCGCTTCAAGCGAGCTGCTCCAGAGGCCAGCTGCTTGCTGATCGGGCCGAGCGACTACCACCGCAAGAGCGCCGACGGCGAGTTTCGGCCGGTCCCGCGCACGCAGCAGATCCGCGACACGCAGCGCGAGGTCGCGGCCGAGCTGGGCTGCGGCTTCTGGGACACGATCGCGTTCATGGGCGGCGTCGGAGCGATGGACGTGTGGGCCAACGCGGAGCCGCAGCTCGGCAAGGCGGACCACATCCACATGACCAAGCGCGGCTACCTGCGCATCGGCATGGGCCTGACGGACGCGATCATGGACGGCTACGATCACGGCGAGTTCGCGGACGAGGGCGACGCGCCCGCCGGTGACTCGACGGACGCGAAGGACGCGAAGGTGGACGCGAACGTGGACGCGGGCGACGGCGCGAACGCGGATGACGAGGCGAGCGCGTCCGCAGCCTCGGCGGACGAGCGGCCGTAGCAGCCGGTCGCCGGTCGTGCCGCGCTTCGTCAGCGACGGTCTGAGCGAGCGCGGCGCCTGGAGGTTCGCCGCGCGCCCTTGCGACCCCGCGCGGACTCGCGCGTCGCGGCGGGATTGCGTTCGACACCCGCCGCGCGTTCGGTTATGTCCTCGGTGCGCGGGCGCGCACGCGCGCGCCTCCCCGAGGCCATGAAACGACCCTTTGGAAGCATCAACGCGCTCACGTCCTTCCTCTGGCGCAGCCCCAAGCAGCGCGGTGGCGCGGTCGAGCCGGGCCTGCTGGCGGATTGGCTCGACGAGGGCGGGCTCGACGGGGCCAGCGTGACCTACCAAGGCGGCGCGGAGCCGAGCGCGACGCTGCTGATGGTCGGTCGCGAGCAGCTGCGAGGCGACGCGCGCGAGTACACCGTCGACGCGTTCGCGCTGCCGAGCGCCGAGTGCCCCGCGTGGCTGCGCGAGGCGCTGCACGAGGCGTTGAGCGGGGCGACCTACGGCCCGGATGTCTGCGGCGACCTGGGTCGCGACGAGTGGCTCGCGGCCGTGTGGATCGCGGTGCTGTGCGCGCGCGGCCCGGGCGTGATGACGCAGCTCGCCGACGCGCTCGAGGAGATGCAGCGCGCGGGCGTGGCGCTCGACGCCGCCGAGCTCGCGCTGTGCGTGGGAGCCTGGTCGAAGCACCAGCTCGAGGACGGCGAGGCGCTGGGCTCGGCGGTCGACGGCGTGTACACGATCTGCCTGCGCGACGATCTCGGCGGCGCGTAGCGACGCGTCCACGTCGCGGTCACGAGGGCGCGACCGCAGCGCGCAGGCGCGGGTAGACGACCGCCAACGTGACGGCGCGCGCGACCACGTAGCCGACGAACGCGAGCCACAGCCCGGTGTTTCCCCAGGCCGGCGCCAGCCACCAGCCGAGCCCGAGGAACACGGCCAGCGCGGCGATCGCCGCGTTGCGCATGGCGCCGGTCCGCGTCGCGCCGATGAACACGCCGTCGAGCTGGAACGCGAAGGCCGAGAGCGCGACGTAGGCGACCGCGTAGACGAGGTGCGCGCGGGCGACGGCGCGGACGGGCTCGAGGGTCGTCAGCGCGTCGATGATGGCCTGTCCTGAGAGCCAGAATGCTCCGGCGAGCAGCAGCGCGGCGAGCAGCGCCTGCTCGCTCGTGCGCAGGACGGCGCGGTCGAGCAGCGCGCGGTCGCCCGCGCCCATCGCCTTGCCGACGAGCGCCTCGGTCGCGAACGCGAAGCCGTCGATGAAGAAGGCCGCGAAGCCGATCAGCTGCAGCAGCACGTGGTTGGCGGCGAGCGGCGCGTCGCCGAAGCGCGCGCTCTGCTGGATGAACCACCCGAAGCCGAGCAGGAGCGAGAGCGTGCGCAGCAGGATGTCGCGGTGGGCCGACAGGGTCGAGAGCAGCGAGCGGAGGTCGCGGAGGCGTCGCCACGGCGTCGGTACGGCGCCGCGGCGCCGGAGCACGCGCAGGATCAGGAGGCCGGCGATGACGACCGCGACCCACTCGGCGACGGCGGTCCCGAGGCCGACGCCGACGGCCCCCCAGCCGAGGTACCCGGCGAGGACGACGTCGAGCGCGATGTTGAGGCCGTTGAGGCTGAGCTGGACGATCAGGAGGTCGCGGCTGCGGCCGAGGCCGACGAGGGTGCCGAGCAGCGCGAAGCTCATGAGCGCCGCCGGGGCGCCCCAGATGCGCACGAAGCAGTAGCGCGCCGCCGTGTCCTGCACGCCCTCGGGTCCGTCGAGCATCCAGAGCGCGGCGCCGAGGAGCGGCCCCTGCAAGGCGAGCAGCGCGACGCCCAGCGCGAGCGCGAGCGCGGCGGCGCGCCCGAGCGTGGCGCGCAGCTCCTCCTCGTCCCCGGCGCCCTCGGCCTGGGCCACGAAGCCGGTGGTGCCCATGCGCAGGAAGCCGAAGGACCAGTAGACGAAGTTGAAGACCAGCGAGCCGAGCGCGATCGCGCCGAGGTCCGACACGTCCCCGCTGCGGCCGATGATCGCCGTGTCCGCGAGCCCGAGCAGCGGGCTCGAGGCGTTCGCCAGGATGATCGGCCAGGCGGCGGCGAACACCTGGCGGCGGCTGGGGCCGGCGTCCATGGGCGTACGCGTATACGCGGGATCACGGGCGCGCGCCGGGAAAATCGACTCAGGCGCGCGCGGCGAGCAGCCCGCGCGCGACCAGCTCGGCGCGCGTCTCGGTCAGCGCGAGGGTGTCGTCGACGACGGCGCCGTCGAGCCGCGTGATCAGCGAGTACGCGCCGACCTCGTAGTGGTCATCGGCTCGCGGCGCCGCGCCGGTGACCGCGACGACGATGCTGAGCTCGGTCGTGACGAAGGGGTAGGACAGCAGGCCGTGGTTGAACACCAGCGCTTGGCGCCGGAGGACGAGCTCGAGCTCCTCGCGCGCGAAGCCGCCGAGCGCGGGCTCACCGACGGCGACGTCGTCCGCGGCGCAGCTGATCAGCGCCGCCTCGCAGCCCGCGCGCGCGCGCGCGAGCAGGTGCTGGGCGCGCGCGCGCGCGCGCAGCGGGGCCACGAGGAGGCGCTCGTCGTCGTCGTCAGTGATCATGGTTGTTCGGACAGGTTGTTGGGCGGCGGGGCGAGCGGGTCCGCTGCCTCATCGCCGAAGACCGCGCGCGCGCGCTCCAGCATGCGCGCGAGCCCGGCCTCGTCGCCGACCCGGCGCAGGTGCGTCCCGTAGGCCTTGTAGACGCGCAGCTGCGTCGGCGTGCGCGCGAGCATGCGCTCGAAGATCGCCGACGCGAGCGCTGGTTGGCGGCCGGCGATCGCGTACAGGGCCCCGCGCGCGGGCGGGAACTCCGGCTCGCGCTCGTAGGCCGCGAGGTAGGGCTCGAGCAGCGCGGCGTCGATCGGCGCGTTCGGGCCGCCGGCGCGCTCGCGCGCGATCTCGCCGCGCAGGTACAGGACCAGCGCGTCGGCGTAGCGCCCGGTCGCCGCGCGCGTCTCGGCGTCCGCGTCGTCCGGGAGCAGCGTGGGCGGCGGCGGGGCGCGGGCGTCGAGCAGCGCCTCGAGGTTGCGCGGGCCGAGGTCCTGCGGGTTGGTGTAGGCGATCCGCGGCGCGCTGAACATCACGCGCGGGTGGAGGTCCTCGTTGAGCGGGCCGTCGCCGGCGAAGCGCGCGAGCGCGTCGCCGCCGAGCAGGTACGAGGCGAGCAGGTCGCGGGCGCCGAGCACCGTGGCGCCTGGCAGTTTCGACATGTCCTCGAGGCGCTGTAGGTCGAGGCGCAGCGGCGCGCCGCCGGGGGCGGGCACGCGGCCGACGAGCGCGAGCGCGGGCGTGCGGGCGTTGTACAGGCCGAGCAGCGCGTGGGCCTCGGGGAACGCGGCGAGGAAGGTGCGCGTGATCAGCTTGACCCCGTCGACGTCGAGCTGGTGCAGCGGCAGCCACTGGATCATCAGCCCGCCCGGGCGCAGGTGCTCGCGCACCGCGGCGAAGTGCTCGCGGGCGTAGAGCGAGCCGGCGCCGTCGCGCGCCGGGTGAAACAGGTCGGCGACCACGAGCTCGACGCGCGCGGGCGTGGCCGCGAGGTAGCGGCGCGCGTCCGCAGCGCGCAGCGCGACGCGCGGGTCGTGATCGAGGCCGCCGTTGATCGCGGCGAAGTAGGGCACGGCGGCGAGCACCTCGGGGACCAGCTCGACGCCCGTGACCGCGCCGATCACCGGGCGACCGCGCGAGCGCACCGCCAGCGCGCCGCCCATGGTCGCGCCTGTGCCGACGCCGAGGAACAGCGCGCGCGCGCCGAGCTGATCGCCGCTGGCCGGGCTCGGCGCGAGCGCGGCGGCGAGCTCACCCATGCGTCGCTCGCCGAAGCTCAACGCCCCGCCCATCTTGAACTGATGCCCGACCCGCAGCCGGCGCAGCGGCGCGCCGGGCTGCTCGCCCTCGGCCGCGCGCTCGGAGACCGTGATGACCCCGTGCAGCGTCTCGTGCTGCTCGAGCGCCGTCCAGCCGTCCTCCGGGGTCACGAGCATGAGCGCGCCCGCGCGGGGCCCCGCGGCCGTGAGCGCGACGACCAGCAGCGCGGGCGCCACGAGCCAGAGCGCGGGGAAGCGGCGCAGCCACGCGAAGCCGACGAAGATGGCGAGGTAGAGGTAGGTGACCGCGTAGAGGCCGTCGGTGTAGCCGAGCGCGGGCACGGCCCACAGTCCGAACACGAACGGGGCAGCGGCGCCGCCGAGGGTGTTGAGCGCGTAGGCGCGGCCGACGTGCTCGGGGCGCTCGAGCCCGGCGAGCAGCCCGATGACGTGGCTGAACAGCGCGCCCATGAGGATGGTCGGCAGCGCGAACACGGTCAGCGCGGCGAAGAGCTCGCCCGCGAGCGCGGCGGCGAGCGACGTCGCGGCGCCCGAGAGCTGTCTCGACAGCAAGGTCGGGCTGTACGCGAGCGCGGCCGCGGACGCGACCGTCGAGGCCGCGAGCGCGACGAGCAGCCCGGCCGTGACGGTCGCCGGTCGCCCGCGGACGGCGAGCGGCGCGAGGCGCTGGTACAGCGCGGCGCCGACGGCCGTGCCGAGCAGGTAGACGGCGAGCGTGTTGGCGAACGTGTAGATGGTGTTCTCGAGGTTCTGGGAGAGGATCAGCACCCCCATCACCTCGAGGCCGACGCCCGCGAGGCCGGTCGCGAAGGCGAGCGCGTGCAGGAGCCACGGCTCGCGGAGCAGCTCCGCGTCGGGGTCGCGCGAGCAGTCGACCGGCGTCGTCGCGCGCGCGGCCGGTCCCGCGTCGTCGCTGTCGCGCGCGCCCCCCCGCGTGGACCAGCGCAGCGCCAGACCGGCGGCCGAGAGCCCGAGCAGCGCGAGCGCGACCGCGCCGAGCGAGAAGCCGAGGGCGGGGAGCACGAGGTAGACGGCCGCGAGCGCGCCCGCGGTCGCGCCGACGGTGTTGGCGGCGTACAGGCGCGCGAGCGTCCGCGCCGTGGCGACGCCGTCCTGGGGCGCGGCGCGCTTGTACGCGCTGACGAGGGCGGGCAGCGTGGCCCCGAGGCACATCGTCCCCGGCAGCAGGACGACCGTCGCGATCAGCAGCGAGCACACGAGCGCCGCCGGCGTGTCGTTGTCGCCGGCGACCGGACCGAGCAGCGCCGGCAGCCAGCGCGCGAGCGCGTGCAGCAGGTGCGGGCTGAGCAGCGCGAAGCCGGCGGCCACCGCCTCGAGCGCCGCGAACACCCGCGCGGGCGCGGTGGCGCGGTGGGCCAGGCGCTGCAGCCACGCGGCGCCCAGGCCCATGCCGGCGAAGAAGCCCGCGAGCGTGGCGAGCACCCCCAGCAGCTCGCTGCCCAGGGTCAACGCCAGCAGCCGCGTCCACAGCAGCTCGTAGCCGAGGGCGGCCGCGCCCGAGAGCGTGAACGCGACGAGCAGGAGGCGCGTGGGGACCGGCGAGGGCGCTGCGGTCGTCGAGGCGCTCGCCGCGGAGGAAGACGCGGAGGAAGCCGTCGGCGAAGACGCGGAGGAAGCCGTCGGCGAAGACGCCGACGAGCGGCTCGTCGCGCGCGCGTCGGACGACGACGCGTCTCCACCCACACGCTCTGCCGGCGGCATGCGGGGTTCAGCATACACGTCGCGAATTCACCCGACCGCGTCCACGCGCCCGTGAAGGATCTCACCGCGTCTCGACGTGTGTTCACACGTCACGCGCGGGCTCCCACGCCGAGTGCGCGCCGTCTACCATCGCGGCGCACCGTCGCGACGCTCCTCGAGTCGACGCGGCGAGTACCACCACGAGCAGGACCACGAGCAGGCAGGGCGCGTACGTGAAGATCGCAGTCATCGGCGGAGGACCGGGCGGCCTCTACTTCAGCCTCCTGATGAAGAAGCGGCACCCCGAGCACGAGATCGAGGTCGTCGAGCGCAACCGGGCGCGCGACACCTTCGGCTGGGGCGTCGTGTTCTCGGACGGCACGCTCGGCAACCTCGAGGAGGCCGACCCCGAGAGCTACGGGATGATCCGCGCGTCGTTCGTCCACTGGGACGACATCGACACGCACTTCGGCGACCAGATCATCCGCTCCGGCGGTCACGGGTTCTGCGGCCTCGCGCGCCGCCGGCTGCTCGAGATCCTGCAGGCGCGCTGCGAGGAGGTCGGCGTCACGGTGCACTACGAGCGCGAGTGCGCCGGCCCCCAGGAGTTCCCCGACGCCGACCTGATCGTCGCGGCCGACGGCATCAACAGCGTCACGCGCACGCAGCTCGCCGACGTGTTCCAGCCGAGCGTCGAGGTCAACAAGGCCAAGTTCATCTGGCTCGGGACCACGCGGACCTTCGAGGCCTTCACCTTCATCATCCGCGAGAACGAGCACGGGCTGTTCCAGGTCCACGCTTACCCCTTCGACGGGAGCACGAGCACCTTCATCGTCGAGACCGACGAGCGCTCGTGGCGGCGCGCCGGGCTCGACACGATGTCGGTGAGCGACGGCGTCGCCTACCTCGAGCGGCTGTTCGAGCCCGAGCTGCAGGGGCACCAGCTGCTGACCAACAACTCGACGTGGATCAACTTCCGCACGATCACCTGCGAGCGCTGGTGGACCGACAACATCGTGCTGATCGGCGACGCCGTGCACACGGCGCACTTCTCGATCGGCTCGGGCACCAAGCTGGCGATGGAGGACGCGATCGCGCTCGCCGACGCGGTCTGCGAGCTCCCCGGCGAGCTGCCGCGGGCGCTGCAGACCTACTACGACCGGCGCTGGCTCGACGTCGCCAAGATCCAGCGCGCCGCGCAGGTCAGCCGGCGGTGGTTCGAAGAGATCGCGCGCTACAAGGGCTTTCACCCGCAGCAGCTCGTGCTCAGCATGATGACGCGCAGCAAGCGGGTCACGCACGAGAACCTGCGGGTCCGCGACGAGGGCTACATCGCGCGCTTCGATCGCTGGTTCGCCGACGGCCACGGCGCCGCCGATGTCGAGCCGGCGCCGCCGCCGATGTTCACGCCCTTCAAGCTCCGCGGCGTGGAGCTGCACAACCGCGTGGTCGTCTCGCCGATGTGTCAGTACTCCGCCGACGACGGCACGATCGACGACTGGCACCTCGTGCACCTCGGCAGCCGGGCGATCGGCGGAGCCGCGCTCGTGATCGCCGAGATGACCGACGTCTCGCGAGACGGGCGCATCTCCCCCGGCTGCGCCGGGCTCTACAAGCCCGAGCACCAGGCGGCGTGGCGCCGCGTCGTCGAGTTCGTGCACGAGCACTCGGCCGCGAAGATCGGCATCCAGCTCGGGCACGCCGGGCGCAAGGGCTCGACCAAGCTGCTGTGGGAGGGCTACAACGCGCCGCTGGAGGACGGCGGCTGGGCGCTGCTCGGCCCGTCGCCGATCCCCTGGACCGCGCGGCACCAGACGCCCAGGCCGATGACGCGCGCCGACATGGATCACGTCAAGGCCGACTACGTGCGCGCGGCTGAGATGGCGCGAGAGGCAGGTTTCGATCTGCTCGAGCTGCACTGCGCCCACGGCTACCTGCTCGCGACCTTCCTCTCGCCGCTGACGAACGCGCGCGACGACGAGTACGGCGGATCGCTCGCGAACCGCGCCCGCTTCCCGCTCGAGGTGCTCGACGCGATCCGGGCGGTCTGGCCGGACGACAAGCCGATCTCGGTGCGCATCTCCGCGACCGACTGGACGCCCGGCGGCTTCGACGAGGACGACGCGGTGGCGCTCGCGCGCATGCTCAAGGACCACGGCTGCGACCTCGTCGACGTCTCGGCCGGGCAGACCTCGCCCGAGGGCAAGCCGGTCTACGGGCGCATGTTCCAGACCCCGTTCAGCGACCGGATCCGCAACGAGGTCGGGATCCCGACGATCGCGGTCGGCAACATCCAGGGCTGGGACCACATCAACACGATCATCGGCTCCGGTCGCGCGGATCTCTGCGCGCTCGCGCGGCCGCACCTGCTCGACCCCTACCTGACGCTGCACGCCGCGGCGGAGCAGGGCTACGACGGCGCGGGCGCGCGCTGGCCCAACCAGTACGTGACGGTCAAGCCGCGGCCGAAGGGCTGAGGCCGCCGACGTCGGGCGCGCGTCACGGGGCGCGCGCGGCCTCGGCGAACGCGGCGACCTCGGCCAGCGGCACCTCGATCGGATCGTCGAGCCCGGTGGTGATGAACACCACGCGCGAGGCCTCGGCGCCGTGACGCTCGAGGAACGGGAGGATGACCAGCGCGGCGATCAGGCCGCGCCCGAGCGCGCCGCCGGTCTCGTGGTCGTGCAGCAGCTGCTCCACGTACACGGCGTCGCCGTCGAGCTCGAGCAGGCAGGTGAGCTCGCCCATCCCGGGCTCCGGGGTCGGCCAGCTCGCGGGGTAGATGTCGACGCGCTCGCGCGGCGCGAACACCTCGGCGTCGACGGTCACGCCGTAGCGCGACGGCGGGTTGCGGAGCGCCGGCAGCGGCGGCGAGGCGATCTGTTCGAAACGCCAGACGGTGTCGGGGTCGAGGACGTACTCCTCGGCGTTGCTCGAGAGCGCGCGCGTCGCCGCGTCGACGAGCGCGTCGGCCGGGAGACGACGCCCAAAGTCGGCGTCGAGCTGCTCGGCGGCCTCGCGCAGCAGCGCCACGCTCTCGTCGAGGGCGTCCGCGAGGGACTTCTTGGTCATGCGGCGAGCCATCGGGTGCTCCTTACGCGGGGGATGATCGCTTTGGGGGCAGCAGCTCGCCGAAGCGCGCGCGCCAGGGGGTCAGCCCCCGCAGCGCTCGGATGGCGCGCACGAGCGTGCCCGCGCCGCCGACCGACGGCGGGACGACGCGCGCCTGGTTCTCGGGCGTGTTCGGGACCTCGGCGCCCCAGTAGTCACGGATGATGTCGCGCTGCTCCTGCAGCAGGTGCACCGCGAAGCAGGGCAGCAGGCGGTCGGGGTCTTCAAACGGCACGTTGCCGAGCACCGTCCACAGCCCGTCCTTGAACAGCTGCGTGCCGGGGTGGTACGGGCGCAGCAGCTTGGGCGTGCCCTTGCAGAGCTCGGCGAGCCGCTCGTCGCTCGGCTGCTCGAGGAGATCGTCGGGCGCGTCCTTGTCGATCACGAGCAGGCACAGGCCGTAGCCCGGGCCCTCGCGGCCCTTGGACGGCGCGTAGAGGACGCGGCCGAGGATCGCGCGGGCGCCGTGCGCCGCGTAGGGGATGTGGATGACGTCGCCGTCCTTGACGCGCGGGCGTCGGGTCGGCCGGACCCACGGCGGGCACGCGCGCCAGCGCGCCAGCGTCGACGCGGCGTCCTCCGCCGTCGCGTCGGGCTCATCCGCGCTCGAGGACTCGTCGCGGGCGATCAGCGTCAGGCTCAGCGCCTCGAGCAGCTGCTCGGTCGTCGGCTTGCGGCCGCAGTGGGCCTCAAAGCGCTCGGCGACGGCCGCGAGCGCGCCGTGAAACGCCTGGACGCGCGCGCGTCGAGTGCTCTCGTCATCCGGTGTTGGCGCAGAGTCCATCGCGCGGCCTCACGGGGTCAGCGTCTTGAGCGAGTCGACCGCGTGCACGGGCGGCGTCGCGCCGGCCATGAGGTGAGTGATCGCGCCGTAGACCAGCCGCTGCTGCTGGACGCGGTTTTTGCCCTCGAACGCGGTCGAGGTCACCTGGATCGAGTAGTGGCCGCCGCCGCCGGTGACCTCGATCGCCGCGTCGGGGATCTTGGCCGCGATCGCCTCGCGGATCGCGTCGGTGACCGAACCCTGGAAGTCTGTCGGATGGTGCGACACAGCCGGGTTTGTACCACGTCCCCCGAGGACGCCCGGCGGGGGGCGGCTTCGGGCGCGCGTTCGCGTTATCGCCCGAGCGCCGCGACGATCATCCCGCGCGTCTGATAGGCGCGTCGCGCCAGCGTGGGGATGTCTGCGGACGCGGTCGCCGCCAGCTCGTCGAGGTACGCGATCGCGTCCGCCCGGGACACGTAGCGAAAGTCCTGGCGCTCGGATTCACGCGCAGGGAAGCGCGCCTGGACCTCCGCGAGCGTGATGCGGTCTTGATCGTAGACGACCACGCGGATCGGATCCGGCGGCTCGGGACCGTCGCCGCTGCCCCCGGGCTCGCTCCACACAAACCACTCCATGCCGAGCAGCTCGTAGGCGGCGGCCTGCGGCCCGAAGTCATCGTAGTCGAGCACGAGCACGTGCTCGGCGCGGTGAGCCGCGGCGCGATGGCCTGTGCAGCTCGCGGTCGTCAGCGCGAGCGTGAGCGCGAGCGCGGCGAGCCGGGCGCTACTCACCGATGACCTTCAGCTCGAGCTCGAGCGCGACGTCGTGCACCTCGAGCACCCGCGCCCGCACGCGCTCGACGAGCTCGAGCAGCTGCGCCGACGTACACGGCGCCCCGCGCTCGACGACCAGCCAGTTCGCGTGCTTCGGGCTGACGACGGCTCCGCCCACGCGCGTGCCCTTGAGCCCGGCGAGCTCGATCAGCCGACCGGCGAAGTCCCCGGGCGGGTTCTTGAAGGTGCTGCCGCTGTTGGCGACGCCGCTCGGCTCGCGCTCCTTCCGACGCTTGCGCAGCGCCCCCACGTCCGCCTCGATCTCCGCCAGCGCGCGCGGCTTCAGGGCCAGCGTCGCGCCGATCACGACCTCGCCCGGGGGCAGGTCGGAGGCGCGGTAGCGAAACCCGCACGCGTCGTGATCGCGGACCACGAGCTCGCCGTCGCGGCGGACGCTGCGGACCTCGGTCACGACATCCGTGAACTCCCCGAGGTACGTGCCGGCGTTCATGACGAGGCCGCCGCCGACGCTGCCCGGCACCCCGCCGAGGAACTCGAGCCCGCCGAGCGACCAGTCGAGCGTGTGCCGCAGCAGGCGGCCTGTGCTGACCCCGGCCTCGACCTCGAGGTGCCCGGGCGCGTGCTCCGGCTCGGGCCTGGTGACGCGCGTCAGCTTGCCGATGTTGACGACGACGCCTCGGACCCCGCCGTCGCGCACGAGGAGGTTGGTGCCCGCGCCGACGAAGCACACCGGCAGCCCCGCCCGGTGGGCGCGTCGCAGCAGCGCCGAGAGGGCCGCGAGCGAGCGCGGTCGAGCCCACACGTCGGCCGGTCCTCCGAGCCGCAGCGTCGTGTGTCGCGCCATCGACTCATCCGCCGAGAGCTCGAGCGCGTCGCCCTCCACGAAGCCCGCGACCGCGGGATCCTCCAGCAGCGCGTCGCGCAGCTGCTCACCGCGGGTGCGCGTCGACGTACGCGAGGTCATGGGGGCGGAGGTCACGGGGTCCATGGCGGGGCTCCATGGCGGACGAGGATGACGAGCCAGGATCGCGGCGGGCTCACGAGGCGGAGAGCGTGTTGAGGCGCGTCGCCAGCTCGACGCTGACGTTCGTGATCGACCCCGCGCCGAGCGTGATGATCACGTCGCCGGGGCGCGACAGCTCGAACAGGCTGCCCGTGAGCGCCTCGAGCTCGCGCACCAGCACCACCGGGCGATCCGGCCGACGGGCGCGCGTGCGCTCGACGAGGCGCTCGATCGTGACGCCCTCGATGGGCTGCTCGCCGGCGCGATAGATGTCCGTCAGGACCACTACGTCGGCCGCGTCGAGGCTCTCGGCGAAGGCCTCGAGGTGATCGCGGACGCGGGTGTAGCGGTGCGGCTGGAAGGCGGCGATCAGGCGCTGGTGCGGGTACGAGGTGCGCGCCCCCGCCAGGGTCGCGCGCAGCTCGGTCGGGTGATGCCCGTAGTCGTCGACCACCAGCACGCCGCCGGCGGTGCCGCGCACCGTGAAGCGCCGCTGCACGCCCGCGAACTCGGCCAGCGCCCGGCGCGTGACCTCGATGTCGACCTCTTGATCGTCGCACACCGCGATCGTCGCGACCGCGTTGAGCACGTTGTGACGGCCCGGCATGTGCAGCGTGAACTCGCCGAGGTCCTGCCCGCGCGCGGTCACGCGGAAGCGCGTCACCGGGCCTTCGTGGCGAAGGTCGCGCGCGCGGTAGTCGGCGCCCGCGGAGAAGCCGTAGGTCGCGTAGCGCTTGTGCAGCCGGGGGACGATCGAGGCCGCGTTCTCGTCGTCGATGCAGACCACCGCGATGCCGTAAAACGGCACGCGGTTGGCGAAGCCGACGAAGGCGTCGAGCTGGGTCTGCATGCTCCCGTAGTGGTCCATGTGCTCGACGTCGATGTTGGTGATGACCGCGATCGTCGGGTTGAGCATCAGGAAGCTGCCGTCGCTCTCGTCGGCCTCCGCGACCAGGACGTCGCTGCTGCCCAGGCGCGCGTTGGAGCCGAGCGAGTTGAGCTTGCCGCCGATGACGACCGTCGGGTCGATGCCCGCGGCGTGCAGCGCCGTGCTCACGAGGCTCGTAGTAGTCGTCTTCCCGTGGGAGCCGGCGATCGCGATGCCCTGCTTCAGGCGCATCAATTCGGCCAGCATCTCGGCCCGCGGGATCACCGGGATCTTGCGCGCGCGCGCGGCCAGGACCTCCGGGTTGTTCGCCGGGACGGCGGACGAGATCACGACGACATCCGCGTCCCCGAGGTGGTTCGCGTCATGGCCGCGGTGGACGTCGGCGCCGAGTCGCGCCAGTCGCCTGGTGACATCAGAGTCGCGGAGATCGGTGCCGGTGACCTGGTACCCGAGGTTGACCAGCACCTCGGCGATACCGCTCATGCCGATACCGCCGATGCCGACGAAGTGAATGTGCGTATCTCGTTTCCGGAACATGCGTGGGACGCTGGGTGCTTTCAAACCCGTGACGCGCGAGCTTACCCGGAAGTATCCAACGCCGGGCCAAAATCCCGAAAATACCCGCTAGCCCCGTCAGCTCGCGGCAGCCGCTGTGTGCTGGAAATTCCAATAACCGCGAAGACAGTTTTCTCGCGGCGTCCGCTGCGGTGGAACACGACGGACGGGAGGGCGGGTGACGATCCGGGAATTTCGGGCTAGAGACCCGACGTGGTCGATTCCGCGCACCCTCCCGAGACCGACGCGCATGGCTCCCTCGCCGCGGAGCTGGCCAAGCGGCTCACGCCGTGGTTTGTGCGAAACCAGCGTGACCTCGACTGGCGACGCACCCGCGATCCCTACGCCATCTGGGTCTCCGAGATCATGCTGCAGCAGACGCGGGTCGAGACGGTCAAGGACTACTATCCGCGATTCCTCGCTCGCTTCCCTGATGTCGGCGCGCTCGCGGCCGCCGACGAGCAGGACGTGCTGCAGGCCTGGAGCGGCCTCGGCTATTACCGTCGCGCGCGCCTGCTCCATCGCGGCGCTCGCTACGTGCTCGACGAGTGCGGCGGCGTGGTGCCTGGTGACGCCACGAGCCTGCGCGCGGTCCCCGGGGTCGGGCGCTACACCGCCGGCGCCATCACCTCGATCGCCTTTGACAGTCCGGCGGCGCTCGTCGACGGCAACGTCGCGCGCGTGGTCTCGCGGCTGCTCGCGATCCGCGAACCCGAGCGTCAGGGGGCCAACAACGCGATTCACTGGGACGTAGCCCAGGCGGTGCTCGAGCGCGGCTCGCCCCGCGTCCTCGCGCAGGCGCTGATGGAGCTCGGCGCCACCGTCTGCACGCCCACGAGCCCGCGCTGCGCGAGCTGCCCGGTGCGCGCCTCCTGTGGCGCCCACGCCGAGGGCCTCGTCGACACCATCCCCGCGCCGCGAAAGAAGATCGCCCAGCCCGAGGAGGACCTGTGGGCGCTCGCCGTGTTCTGGCGCGGCCGCCTGCTGCTCGAGCGCCGCCCGGAGCAGGGCCTGCTCGCCGGGCTGTGGTGCCTGCCCCTCGTGACCCAGACCGGGACGAAGACGGCGAAGAAGACGGCGAAGAAGACGGCGAAGAAGACGGCGAAGAAGACGACCGCGAACAAGCCCGTAAAACTCTCCACCGCGTCGATCAAGCGGGCGCTCGGCCTGCGGCTGCGCGCCGTCGATCCCGATCTGTCCTGCGCGCCAGTTCGCCACGTGTTCACGCACCGCGTCTGGAACCTGCAGCCCGCAAAGCTCGAGGCGCTCGCCCGGGCCAAGGCCACGCTCGACGACTCGCGCTACGCGTGGATCGCCCCCGGCGAGCGGCCGCTCGGGGGGCTACCCAAGGTCACCCAGAAGCTGCTAACGAGCCTCGGTCACGCGTGACCGAAGCGGCGCGCTACTTGACCGTGTAGTGCGTGCCGCGGCCCATCCCGTGGCGCTTGAGCTTGCCGTGCTTGACCAGCTGCCCGACGTGAAATCGGAGCTTGCGGCGGCCGAGCCCTGTGGCCTCCTCGAGGTCCTGCATCGTCGCCTGCTTGTACTTGCGCACGAGCGGGACCAGCTTGCGCGCCGCCTGCTCGATGCTCATCGCCTCATCGTCGATCGGCGCGGCGGACTTCGACTTGCGATCGCTCGCGGCCCGCTTGCTCGGCTTCTTGGCCGGCGTCTTCTTGGCGGCCTTCTTGGCCACCTCCTTGGCCACCTTCTTGGCGGCCTTCTTGGCGGCCTTCTTCTTCGAGGACTTCTTGGCGCGCGTGGTCAGCTTCTTGGCGGCCGTCTTCTTGGCGGCCGTCTTCTTGGCGGCCGTCTTCTTGGCGGCCGTCTTCTTGGCAGCCGTCTTCTTGGCGGCTTTCTTGGCCGACTTCTTGGCCCGCGCGGTCGCCTTCTTGGCGCTGGTCTTCTTGGTGGCCTTGGACGAGCGCTTCGCGCGGCTCGATGAGCTCTTGCTGCGGCTCGAGCGGGACGGCGAGAGCAGCAGCTGGACGGCGTCCTCTTCCGCCTCGTCCTCGTCCTCGTCCTCGTCCTCGTCGTCCGCGTCCGCGTCGTCCGCGTCGTCCTCGGCCTCGGCCGATGCTGCGTCGTCCGTCTCCGCGTCCATGAGATGATCCGACGCCTCGGAGCTCCGCTCGGGGTCATCCTGCACCAGCACGCCGGCGAGCTCCGCCAGGCACAGCTCCCCCATGTGCTCACCCCAACCCAGGCTCTCGACCGCGTCGACGACCTCGCCGAGGGTGGTGTCAGGGGACAGCTCGCGCGCGATGGTCTCGAGGAGCGCCCGGCGCTGTTCGGGGATCAGGTGTCGTTGGAAGCTATCCTCGAAGCCGTCGCTGCTCGCTTGCACGGCGCGCACTATAACAACAACCCTCGCGGCGACAACGGGCCCACGCGGTCGCGCGCTCGTGGAGGCTTCGGCTCAGTCGCGCCGGGCCTGGCGCGCTCGCGCGTGGTTGATCGCGCGTTGAACGGACCGTGCGCCAGCCCACGTCATCCGCCAAACGACGGCGGAATCACGGGCTGCGCTGGCGGGGTCGTCGGCGTCGGCGTGCCCGGCGTCGGCGTGCCTGGAGCCCCGGGCGTCAGCGGATCCTCGCCGGCTTCGCCCGTCTGACCAGTCTCGCAGACCACGCCCTCCGGGCAGACCGGCGCCTCGGCGTAGTCGACGCCAGGCTTCTCGATGAAGTTCTCGTGCGGCGTCTTGCGCTTGCCCTGGATGTTGCCCTTGGTGACCATCACCGGGATCGGCTCGTTCAACCTGAACTTGTAGCCACGTGAGGCCAGGCGGATGTTGTAGGTCTTGCCCTCGTGCTCGATGTTGCGGCCGAAGCCCAGCGGGATCTGGCCCTCGCGCGTGTACTCGCGGTGGCGCAGCACGAACGAGAACAGCCGGACCGCGTTCATGTTGTACAGGCGGTGGCAGCCGTGGGAGTAGCGGCGCAGGATCGACATGTAGTCGACGCTGCCGTGGGTCCGGATGCCGTTGTCGAGCTCGGCCTTGAGGTTGCCGTCGTCGTCGAAGACCTCTTTGATGTGGTAGGCGGCCACGAGCCCGTAGGCCGACTTGTAGCTCGGGCCCATGGTCTCGTAATTCACGCGCACGCCGAACTTGCCGTCCTTCCAGGATCTCCGGAGCAGCTCGGGCGCCGGCGTCGAGGCCGGCGGGATCCAGGTCGGCGCGGACACGATGTCTTTCCACACCCGCGGGCCGACGTCTGAATTCTTGTACTTGTAGTAGACCTTGCCGTCCTTGAGCTCGTTGCGCCACGAGCCGATGGTCGTGCCCCAGCGCACCAGCGGGATGCGCTGCTCGTTGTAGGTCGTGTACAGCGTGAACCGGGGCTTGCGCTTGCGCGGCTGGCCGAGCTTGTTGCCCTCGTCGTCGTAGATGAAGTCGTACCAGACGTCGCCGCGGTCGATGACTACGTCGAAGGTCATGTTGTCGCTGTAGTAGGCCGGCTTGGGCGGGAGCTTGACGGCGACGAGCAGCGCGTCGAAGGGCTTCGGCTCGCCGTCGCCCTCGGCGTTCTCGACGTTCTCGACGTTCTCAACAGAGATACGCGCGAGCGCCTCGAGTTGATCCTGGGCGCCCTCGAGCGTGTCGAGCCCGAGCGCCTTGGCCGCCGCGTCGAGTGACTCGCCGGCCAGGTCGCGGAGCGCGTGCTCCTCGCCGGCCTCGTCCTTCCAGCGGAACGAGGGCTTCCACTGGGCGGCCGAGCCGTCCTCGAGGATGCCGGCGGCCGCGACGACGCGCTGGTCGAGCGCTCGCATCAGGCGCCTGTGCATGCTCTCCGCCTGGCCGGTGGCGAGCATGTCGAGGTTGTCGCGCTTGAAGTGGCCCCAGCCCATGATGTTGTGCTTCTTCTCGAAGCGGGCGAGGGCGTGGGTGGTGGCGGAGTCGTAGATGCCGGCTTCGAATTTGCCGCGGCCCTCATCTCCGTTGTGGAACAGGCGCTCGCAGCGGAAGCGCTTCTGCGCCTCGGTGATGACGTCGATCTCGTCCTGGTACTCGCGCCAGTTTTCGTAGGCCTGCTTGAGCTTGGGGTGCTCGGCGGCGGCCGCGTAGTCGCCCTTGGCGACCTTCTGCTTGCGCATGGCCTTGTCGAGCTGGGTCTGCATCCAGCGGGCTTTGCGCATGCGCTTGCGGGCGCTCGTTGTCGACTTCGTATAGGCGATGGTGCCTTCGAACCGGGTGAACACGCCGGGGTCGAAGTTCGCCGCCTCCAGGCACGGCTCGACCTCGGTCGTCGCCTCTTTCCACTCTTTCAGGATCACGCCGATCGTCGGCGGGATGCCGTAGAGCTCGAGGTAGTTGCGCTCGTGGTCCTTGAGCCGGTCACCGTCCTCGTTGATGCGGTTGTTGGCCAGCCCGATGAACGTCGGGCGGTAGTCGTTCTCGGCCGAGTCCTCGGCGCCGGCGGTCTTCTCGGTGAAGATGTAGGGCACCCAGCTGTTCCCGAGGTCGACGACCGTGTAGCCACGGGCCTCCGCCTGCGCGATGTCGAGCTTTCGCGGTCCGTCCTCGAGCGCGGGATCGAACACCCACGCGGACCCGCTGGGGTGCTCGCGCATGCTGCCCTTGGTGATCGGGCCGGGGTCGATCTGTTTGTCTAGATCGAGCGTGTTCGCGCGCTCGGCCTCGCTCGAGTCTTCGCCGTGCGCGCCCCGTGCAGCTTGTTGCTCACTCGGGGTCTCGGCGGCCTGGTGCGCGCTGGAGCAGGAAACGCATAGACACAGGGCGAGCGCCGCACCCCACGCCTTTGTCACGGGATTGGATACGACCGTCATCGACTGCAACTACGCCTGAGCTTAGCGCGTGATGCCCGAACAACCAAAGTTGTGCGAACGGGCAAAACCGACCCGCGGAAAGCTTTACAAGAGCCGGTCCTCTGTGCCACGGTCTCGGGCGCTGCAAGGAGGCCCGGTCGTTGAACCTCGTCAAGTCAGTCGTGATCCACGCCGTGATCTTCGGCGCAAGCGCCCTGCTGTCGGCCGCCTGCTGGAGCGTCGAGTACGGCAACCCGGCGTTCAAGTGTAAGCCATCGAAGCAAGGGTCCGCCTGTCCCGAGGGGTACCAGTGCTGCTCGGATGATCCTGCGGCGCAGGACGGCGGGCTCCCGGCCTACCCGGGCTCGAGCTACGCCGGCGCCGCGCCGATCTTCTCCGACAACAACAACGTCCTCAGCCAATCGGGCATGTGCATCCAATCCGGCTCGATCCCGCCGGAGGCGACGACGCTGCAGAACGGCTGCCCGATCCCCTGCAACCCGACCTGGGCCGCAGCGGACATCGCCACGGTCTGCGGCGGCATGGCGAACTGCTGTCAGACGCAGCCGCTCGACGTGGCGCTCGACTGCGTGCTCGACCCGATCGATGGTCGCTACCGTGCGGTTCGCGGCACTGACATCGGGCAGGCGCTGACGCGACCCGACGGCTCCATCGTGATGGTCAACTGGGCGACTGGATCGCACACGACGATCCAGGATCCCGACGGCGTTGGGTGCCGGACCTTCACCGCAGATCCGGTCGCGGCGAGCGAGACCAACCTCCGCTGCTACGACCAGCTCACGGCGGCCGATCAGCGTGGCTTCTGCGACAGCCGCGCGTGCACGTGCTTCGAAGACGAGTGCGACATGCTCAACCCGGACTGGGTTCCGAGGTGTCCGGCCGCGTGATCGACCTTCGTTGATCGACGCGTCGATCCCATCGATCGTCGCGTCGATCTTCGTTTCGATCTTCGCGTCGATCTTCGCGTCGATCTTCGCGTCGATCGTCGCGTCGATCTTCGTTTCGATCTTCGTTTCGATCTTCGCTTCGATCTTCGCTTCGATCTTCGCGTCGATCGCCCGCCGTGGGATGCGCGGCGTGATTTTTCGTCGCGCGATTGTGATCCGTGACGCGCTCAGCGCGGCCCATCGGCGCTGACAGCGACAACGACGACAAACCGGCGAGTGTACGCGCTTCGCGTTGAAGTGCGCCAGGGGAGCCGCCCATCGTGAGTGTGGAAACACTCGAAGCGGTCGACCAACCTGGCGTTAGGCGCGATGCGCACTAGTGGCTCGGCCGCGGTGCTTCCTTTACATTCTGGACCCCGTGGCTCGCGGAAGCCGCGCGCGGTTGGTCCACGCGAGCGTGGCGAACACGACGGCGACGTAGACGGTCGAGAAGAAGGCGACAGAACTCGTGGCGAAGAAGACGGCGAAGAAAAAGACGGCGAAGCAAGCCGCGAAGAAGAAGACGGCCGCGAAGAAGAAGACCGCCGCGAAGAAGTCGGCGAAGAAGTCGGCGAAGAAGACCGCGACGAAGAAGTCGGCGAAGAAGTCGGCGAAGAAGACCGCGACGAAGAAGTCGGCGAAGAAGACCGCGACGAAGAAGTCGACGAAGAAGTCGACGAAGAAGACCGCGGCGAAGAAGACCGCGACCAAGAAGACCGCGGCGAAGAAGACGACCGCGAAGAAGTCGGCGAAGAAGACTGCGGCGAAGAAAACCGCGTCCAAGACGACCGCGAAGAAGTCGGCGAAGAAGGCGGCGAAGAAGGCGGCGAAGAAGGCGCCCGCCGCCCCCGCCCCCGCCAACGTCGACGGCAAGCAGCTCGTCATCGTCGAGAGCCCGGCGAAGGCCAAGACCATCAACAAGTACCTGGGCACCGACTTCGTCGTGCAGGCCTCGGTCGGGCACATCCGCGATCTCCCGGCGAAGTCACCCAAGGGGCAGAAGCAGCCCGTCCCCGGCGTCGACATCGAGCACAACTTCAAGCCGACCTACGTCATCCTCCCGAGCAAGACCAAGACCGTCAGCGAGCTCAAGCGCACGGCCAAGGGCGCGTCTGAGGTCTGGTTCGCGACCGACCTCGACCGCGAGGGAGAGGCGATCGCCTGGCACCTCGCGCACATCCTCGGGATCAAGCCGAAGGAGGCCAAGCGCGTGGTCTTCAACGCGATCACCAAGCCGGAGATCGAGCGTGCCTTCGCGCACCCGCGGCCGATCGACGAGGACAAGGTCAACGCGCAGCAGGCCCGTCGCATCCTCGACCGCATCGTCGGCTACCAGGCCTCGCCGCTGCTGTGGAAGAAGGTCGCGCGCGGGCTCTCGGCCGGGCGCGTGCAGTCGGTGGCGGTGCGCCTGATCGTCGAGCGCGAGCGCGAGATCGACAACTTCGTCCCGGATGAGCGCTGGCAGGTCAGCGCGCGCATCTGCGCCGACCCGGCAGACTCGGAGACGCTGGCGAAGGACTGGCCAGCGTATCTCGAGACCCGCGACGAGAAGAACAAGGGCCCGACCCTGCGGTTCCAGAACTCGTGGATGGCGGAGCGCGGCGCGCTCAAGGCGGAGCTCGTCGAGTACGCGGGCGAGCGCTTCGCGCTCGGCTGCCCGGCGAACGAGCCGAGGGATCTATCCGATGACATCGCGCAGATCGCCGACGCGGTCGGGCTCGCGAACGTCGAGGTCGACACCATCGAGGACCCGCGCGGCAAGGGCCCCGCGCGCTACCTTCGAAGCGTTCGCGGCGCGCCGGATCCCGCGGTGCGCTACGCCGTCAGCAAGATCGAGACCAAGAAGACCACGTCGCGCCCGTCGGCGCCGTACATCACCTCGACGCTGCAGATCGCGGCCGCCAATCAGCTCGGCTTCACGGCCCAGCGGACCATGCGTACGGCGCAGTCGCTGTACGAGGGCGTCGCGATCCCGGGCGAGGGCCAGGTCGGTCTGATCACCTATATGCGCACCGACTCGACGCACCTGTCGCGCGAGGCCCTCGGCCAGCTGCGCGACTACGTCTCGCGCGAGCACGGGCCAGACTACCTGCCGGAGAAGGCCAACATCTTCAGCTCGTCCAACAAGGGCGCGCAGGAGGCCCACGAGGCGATCCGCCCGACCGACGTCGCGCGTCACCCCGACAAGATCAGGTCGGCGCTCAAGGACGATCAGTTCAAGCTCTACAACTTGATCTGGCGGCGCGCGGTGGCGTCGCAGATGACGCCGGCGCGCTGGAACTCGACGGGCGTGTTCTTCACGCGCGCCGACGCGGGCGCGCCCGCCAAGCGCGTCGCGACGCTGCGCGCGACCGGCCGCTCGCTCGCGTTCGACGGCTTCTACAAGGTCGCCGGCGTGCCGACCGCGTCCGACGAGCAGACGCTGCCGACCTTCGAGGTCGGCCAGGAGCTCGGGCTGTTCGCGGTCGAGCCGGAGCAGAAGTTCTCGAGCTCGCCGCCGCGCTACACGGAGGCCTCGCTCGTGCGCACGCTCGAGGCCGAGGGCATCGGCCGACCGTCGACCTACGCGTCGATCATCCAGGTCATCCAGGACCGCAAGTACGCCGAGCAGCTCGACCGACGGTTCTACGCGACCGACCTCGGCGAGGTCGTCACCGACAAGCTGACGGAGGCCTTCGCCGACATCATGAACGTCGGCTACACGCGCGAGATGGAGGCGCAGCTCGACCAGATCGAGGAGGCCGGCTCGAACTGGGTGAACATGCTCAAGCGCTTCTACAAGACCTTCTCGAAGGATCTCGAGAGCGCGCACGAGCAGCTCACGCACGCCAAGGCCGAGACGCAGGAGGCCGTGTACGCGTGCCCGAAGTGCGGCTCGAAGACCTGCTACCGCTTCGGCAAGAACGGGCGGTTCTTGTCGTGCACGACCTACCCCGACTGCGACTACGCGGCGCCGATCAACCGCGAGGGGGAGCCGCTGCTGCCGGAGCACGTGGACATCGTGTGCCCGGAGGACGGCTCGGCGATGGAGCTGCGCAGCAGCCGGTTCGGGCCGTTCATCGCCTCGGTGGAGTACCCCGAGACCAAGTTCGTGCTCAACCTCGACAAGAAGAGCAACATTAAGTACCCGGCGATCCCGCCGCTGGTCACGGATCTCGAGTGCCCGAAGTGCTCCGCGCCGCTGAACCTGCGCCGGGGCAAGCGCGGCCCCTGGCTCGGCTGTTCGAAGTTCCCGAAGTGCCGCGGCCGCATGCCGTGGAAGGAGCTCGACGAGCCCAAGCAGAAGGCGCTGGTCACCGAGCTCGAGGCGCACGAGAAGGCCAACCCGCGCCCCGAGCTGCGTCGCGCCGACGGCACGCTGATCGCCGAGGGGACGCCCGTGCAGTCGCTGCTGCTCCCCGGCGGCGTCGCGCAGCTCAAGATTCATCCCGAGTACGCGCGCACGGACGCGGGTAAGCGGGCCAAGGAGCGCTCCGCGCCGTCGCCGTTGATGAACGGGCGCGCGGGCTCGCGCGCGCGCCCATAACCCGCGGCTTCAGCTCAACGCGCGCAAGAGCGCGAGGCAGTGCGCGTCGAGCTGCGTGTAGAGCTGTTCGAACGCGTCCTCGGGCTCGCCGATCGGGTCGCGGATGTCGAGCGCGGCCCCGCGTGCCCGCGGGGTCGAAACGGTCGCCAGCAGGCGCGTCGCTCCGCGCGGGTCGTGGACCGGGCCGCGGGCCCGGGCCTTTGACGGCCCGCAGAGCTTGTCGAACAGCGCCGCGACCTGGCGGTCGAGCAGGAGGATGTGCTGGAAGCGGTAGAGATCGGCGCGGACGAGCTGCCGGCTCTTGCCCGTGAGCGTGATCCCGTTGCGGCGCGCGACGGCGACGCTGTGGGCGTGCGGCGGCGCGCCGACGATCGCGGCGACGCCGGCGCTGTCGACCGTGAAGTCTCGATCGAGCCCGCGCTGGCGCGCGAGCTCGCGGAAGATGCCCTCGGCGAGCGGCGAGCGGCAGATGTTCGCGTAGCAGACGAACAGCACGCCGGTGCGGCGCGTGCCTCGAAGCGAGCTCGACGACGACGCGGGCCCCTTCGGCATCAACGCATCAGCGCCTGGACCGCAGGGTCATCCTTGACGACTTCGAACAGCGGGTCGTAGCCAACCTGCTTGATCAGCTTCTTGCCGCCGCGACTCTTGACCTCGGTGAGCAGCGCGATCGTCGTCGTCGTGTCGCCGGTGACCACCGCCATCTTGGCCAGCGCGAACACCGGCTCGGCGTACTTGGGGTCCTTTTCGCGCGCCCACTCGTAGTACTTCGTGGCGCGCTCCTGGTCTGTCCCCATGAGCTTGTCACCGCGGTAGTTCGCGGCCTTCGCCAGCTCGGAGATCTCGGCGCCCGCGGCCTCGGCCTCGGCGAGCGCCTCGTCGGCGCGCTTGTCCTTCGTGCGCTTGTTCTTGACCTCGTCGAGGAGCGCCTTGAGGGCCTCCTCCTTGGCCTTGGCTTCATCGACTGGGGCGTCGGCGGTCTCGCCGGCGGGCGCTGCGCTGTCGCCCGCGGATTCAGCGTCGGCGCTGTCTCCAGCGCTCTCCCCAGCGCTGTCTCCAGCGCTCTCTCCAGCGCTCTCCCCAGCGCTCTCCCCAGCGCTCTCCCCAGCGCTCTCCCCAGCGCTCTCTCCCGCCTCTGCGCTGTCGGCGGTGGGCGTCGCGCTGTCGGCGGTCGGGGTGTCCGTGCCCGGTGGGGTCGTGGCGACGGGTACGTCCGCCTTCGCGTCGTCTCCGGTCTTCGCGTCGGCGTCGCTGTCTGCGGCGCTGTCAGCTTTTTCGTCAGCCGGTTGTTCACCCTTGCTGTCGGCGTTTGCGCCCGGATTCGCCGGTTGATTGCAGGCAAACAAGGCGACGGAGCTCAGGATCAGGACGAGGAGCGACCTCTGCATGGCACACATGGTATCGGAGCAGGCCTCATCGAGCCAAATTGCGCGGGAACGCGGGCGAATGGGCGCGTCTGCGCAGACTCGCGAACGCGGGAGATTGTAGTACCGCTCGATTTTCCCGTATCGTTTCGCTGTCCATGCTGGCCACGCTATCGATCGTTCTCGCCGCTTTCGCGCCGGCATCCGGGTCGGGCGCAGATCTCGAGTCGAAGGTCGTCGAGATCTTCGAGGAGCACTGTACCGTCTGCCATGACGCGGGATCCGACGAGGTCGATCTCGACGCCGGCCCCTCGACGCTCATCGGGCAGAAGTCAAAGACCACGGGGAAGCCCCTGGTCGCCCCGGGCGACCCTTCGGGCTCGTACTTGCTGGCCAAGATGCTCGGCGAGAAGGGCATCCAGGGCGAGCTGATGCCGCTGGGCGACGACCGGCTGTCGGACGAGAAGATCGCCGTCGTGCGCGAGTGGATCGCCTCGCTCTCCGCCCCGGCCGCTGGCGGCGGCGCGGCGACGGGAGGCGCGGCGACGGGAGGCGGCGGCGCGGACACGGACACGGACACGGGCGCGGGCGCGGGCACGGGAGGCGCGGACACGGCCGCGCTGGAGGCGGAGCTGGCGGCGAAGCAGCAGGCGGCGGCTGACGCCGAGAAGCCTGTGCAGGCGCTGATGGAGGAGCTCTGCACGAGCTGTCACGACGCGGGCGCCGACGAGGTCGCGCTCGAGGGCTCGCTCCTGCACCTGACCTCAGAGTCATCGAAGGCTGCGGGCAAGCCGTTCGTCGTCCCCGGCGACGTCGAGGGCTCGTACCTGTGGGCGAAGATGACCGGCGCGCCGGGCATCCAGGGCGAGGTGATGCCGCTCGGGGACGACGCGCTGCCCGCCGACAAGCTCGAGCCGGTCAAGCGCTGGATCCTCGCGCTCGGCGAGGTCGAGCAGGCCAAGGCCGCGCTCGCGGCCGCGGGGGGCACGGCGCCGCCGGACGGGGGCGGCGGGGGCGGACCCACGGGCGACGACAGCGGGCCGACGGACGAGGCGGAGTGCCCGAAGCGCGATCGCAAGGGCAACTGCAAGGTCGAGCGCAAGCGCACCTCGGAGCCGCCGTTCCGCGACATCTACTTCGTCAACCTGCCGACGACCGCGGGCCTGGGCAAGAACGCGATCCAGTTCCGCATCACGCACCACTTCGGGCGCATCGGCACGCCGCGCGGCGGCTTCGGCCTCGACGCCGGCGCGGTCATGAGCCTGGGCGTCGCGTACGGCATCATCGACGGCCTCGACATCTCGTTCCGGCGCAGCAACTCGCGCAAGGCCTACGAGCTGGGCGTCAAGTACATCCCGCTGCAGCAGGAGTACGGCGCGCCGGTGAGCTTCGGCGGCTACGCGTCGATCGAGTACTACCGCGACTTCGACACGAACACCTCGAACCCGGTCAGCGGCAACTTCCAGCTCATGCTCAGCCGGCTGTGGTTCGAGCGCTGGTCGACGCAGCTCGTGCTCGGCTACCACCTGCGGACCAACCACGCGGCCAACGTCACCTACGACTTCGGCGACGGCAACGGCGCCGTCGCGGTGACCGACACGCGCGACACGATGAACGTCGGGCTCGCCTCGCAGATCCGCCTGGGCAAGAAGCGCTACCACTCGATCGACCTCGAGTACCTGTTCCCGATCCCGGCGCAGGTGTTCTACTGGAACGGCGCGCTCGAGAATAAGGCCAACGTCGGCGCCTGGGCGCTCGGCTGGACGGCGATCACGCCGTCGAAGAAGCACGTGTTCAAGGTGTTCCTGACCAACACGCGGGAGATTCACACGAACCTCGTGGCCCCCGGCGGGCAGACGCGTAACCCGTTCCCGTCCGGACAGAAGTACCCCTTCGACTTCTTCCTCGGGTTCACGATCAGCCGGCGCTGGTCGTTGTGACGGAGATCGCCGTGACGAGGACCGCCGCCGTGACGAAGATCGCCGTGACGAAGATCGCCGTGACGAAGACTTGTTGGGAAGAGAGGATGACGATGCCGACGCAATCACTGGCACGCGCCGTTGGCTTGAGCCTCGCGCTCGGCCTGACGCTCACGCAGGTGGGCGCATGTGGCTCGATCGAGCCGGTCGGGGACGAGACGGACTCGGACGGCGCGGCCGCCGTGCCCGATCAGGTCCGCGCGGCCTTCGAGGAGAGCTGCGGGAAGGCCGGCTGTCACGCGGGCGGGTCGCCCGCCGGCGGGCTCGACCTCACGGGCAGCTCGATCGGCGCGCTCGAGGGGGCGCCGTCGAGCGGCCCCATGCCCCAGATCACGCGGGGCAACATCGCCGAGTCGTACCTCGCGCTCAAGATGCTCAGCGACGCGTCGATCAAGGCGCTCCAGGACGGCGGCGCGCTCGCGTCGGACTTCACGTACTCCGGCGGGCGCATGCCGGCCGACGGCGACTTCGAAAACCTCAACAACACGATCATCCTCGGCTGGATCGCCGGCGGTGAGCTGCCGGCGGGTATGGGCGGGACCGACGGGACCGACACCGACGCGACGACCGGCACCGACACCACGGGCCTGCCGGATCCGACCGCCGGCGACATCACCTTCGCCGAGTTCGTCTACGAGCCGATCTTCGTCATGTACTGCAACGGCTGCCACGTCAACGGCATGCAGGGCGGCCTGGCGATGGGCGCCGACGCCGACTCGGCGCTCGCGGCGATCATCGACATGCCGAGCTCCTACGGCCCCTCCTACGTGGTGCCGGGCGACCCCGCGGCGAGCTTCCTGCTGACCAAGATGAAGAACACGCAGGAGATGGGTCAGGGCGTCGTCATGCCGCTCTCCGGCATGCTCTCGGCCGAGGAGATCCAGCGCGTCGAGGACTGGATCGCCGGCGGGGCGCTGTAGTGGCCGACGAGCCGGCGCGCGCGCACGGGCGCGTCCACGGGCGCGTGCAGGGGGTCTCGTACCGCGTGAGCGCGCGGGCGCGGGCGCGGGAGCTGGGCCTGCGCGGCTGGGTGCGCAACCTGTCCGATGGGTCTGTCGAGTTGATGGTCGAGGGCCCGCGGGCGCGGGTGCAGGCGCTGATCGACTGGTGCCACGACGGCCCGCCCCGGGCGCGGGTTCAGTCCGTGGACATCTCCTGGCACGCCCACGCGGGTGATCTCGACGAGTTCAAGGTCGTTCGCTGAGCCGCGCCGACGCGGCGCCACGTCGTCGTCGACGCCGACGCCGAAGGAGTCCGAGCCCGAGGAGCGCGAGCCACCCTGACGCGTCCGAGGCGCCTGCGTCGGCGCTGCAGCTGCAGCCGTCGTCGAGGCCTACGGTGTCGGTGTCGGTGTCGGTCTCGCTGTCGGTGTCGGTCTCGGTCCCGTCGGAGGTGCTGGTGGGGCCGGCGCTGGGATCGACGGTGTCGCTGTCGCTGTCGCTGGTCGCGTCGCCGTCGCCGTCGCCGTCGCCGTCACCGTCGCCGTCGCCGTCACCGACGGGGACTACGCAGTCGTTTGTGCAGTCGTCGTCGTTGATGTCGTTGGCGTCGTCGCACTCCTCGCCCTGCTGGACGACGCCGTCGCCGCAGGCGGGGAGCGTGCACGCGTCGGTGCAGTCATCGTCGTTGATGTCGTTGGCGTCGTCGCACTCCTCGTCCGGCTGGACTACGCCGTCGCCGCACGCGGGGAGGAGGCACTGCGTCGTGCAGTCGTCGGCGTCGATGTCGTTGCCGTCGTCGCACTCCTCGTCGTTGGCGAGCTGATGGACGCCGTCGCCGCAGGTGGCGACGACGCACTGGAGGCTGCAGAGGTCGTCGTCGACGGCGTTGGCGTCGTCACACTCCTCGCCGGCGGACTCGTTGATGAGGCCGTCGCCGCAGGTCGCGGTCGTGCAGTCGTCGTTACAGCTCGCGGACTCGCCCGCGTCGTCGCACTCCTCGTTGCCCGCCCAGACGTAGCCGTCGCCGCACACGGGGAGCAGGCACTGCGAGGTGCAGCCGTCGGCGTCGTCGGCGTCGCCGTCGTCGCACTCCTCCAGGTTGCTGAGCTGCGTGATGCCGTCGCCGCAGGCGGGGAGCGTGCAGGCGTTGGTGCAGCCGTCGTCGTTGATGTCGTTGGCGTCGTCGCACTCCTCGCCCTCGTTGAGGAGGCCGTTGCCGCAGGGCGGCGGCGCGTAGCCCCAGACCCAGTTGTCGCTCATGGTCGTGGAGCCGCCGGGGTCGTAGGAGGCGCCGCCCCAGATGTCATCGTTGCCGTAGGTCAGCATGCCGATGGGGACGCCCTGGGTGTCGACGCCGACGAACGCGGCGTCGTTGGAGGGGTTCCAGGTGACCTGGCCGATCAGCGCGCCGCTCTTGTTCCAGACGGTGATGTACTGGGTGCCGTTTCGGCTCGCGGTGAGCCCGACCTGCGTGGTGTCCTGGGCGAAGGTGACCGCGCCGCCGAAGATCGTGAAGAACCCCTCGGCCGTGGCGCCGCCGGCGACGGGCTGCGGGAAGAAGCTGAGGTTGTTGCGATAGAGCGGGTTGGACGCGGAGCCCTGCTCGCTGACGCCAGGGATGACGCCGGCGAGCGGCCCCGTGTGCCAGGTGATGCCCTGCGCGGCGTACTGGTCGAGCGCCATGGGCGTGTTGGCGGGGCCCACGTTGAACGAGGCGGTGCCCGCGATCGCGTCCAGCTGGCTGATGTCGTCGAGCGCGATGACGTCGCCCTCGGCGACGATCGAGCCGGCGCGCGCCTCGCTGGCGACGAGCAGCGCGAGGGCGGCGAGGCTGGTGACGAGGAGCGCGCGGGCGCGCGAGCGGAGGCGGATACGACGAGGGGCCATGATGCGTCCGGTGGGGCGCGACGCGGAGCGCGACGCGTGACCCATGGAGTGTCTATATGGACATGTATAAAGGGTCGGGTCTTCCAGGCGGGGAGGACGCGCCGCGGACGACAGTGCGCGTGGTCACGGCGGGCGCGCGATGGCGACGCTTTGCTCCGGCGCGCGCTCGGCCGACGCGCCGGATCACGCGCGCGCGCTCGTGTGCGCAGCGCGGGCGGGAGCGGCGCGCTCGTCGAGCGCGGCCGTGCTGCGTGACCAGCCGCGGTCGCGACCGCGGTCGCGCGTGACGCCGGCGCGGTCATGCGACCGCAGTCTGGCGCGCGACCGCGTCGCGTTCAGCGGCGCTGAATGGACTGGCCGCGCGCGCCTTCGTCGACGAGGCGCGCGCGCGGGCTCGATCAGGTCTGACGACGCCGACGTCGGGCGAGGAGGCCGAGGCCGAGGAGCGCGAGCCACCCCGGCGCGCCGGAGGAGCCGGGGTCATCGGTCGCGCAGTTGCAGCCGCCGTCATCCTGACCGGCGGTGTCGGTGTCAGTGTCGGTGTCGGAGCCCTGACCGGAGTCGGTGGCGTCGTCGGTGGTGCTGCCGTCGCTCGTGGTGGGGCCCGCGCTGGGATCGCTGTCGGTGCCGCTGTCGCCGTCGCCGTCGCCGTCGCCGTCGCCGTCGCCGTCGCCGTCGCCGTCGCCGTCGCCGTCGCCGTCGCCGTCGCCGTCGCCGTCGCCGTCGCCGTCGCCGTCGCCGACGGGCACGGCGCAGTCGTTGGTGCAGTCGTCGTCGTTGACGTCGTTGCCGTCGTCGCACTCCTCGCCGTTCTGGACGATGCCGTCGCCGCAGGCGGCGAGCGTGCAGGCGTTGGTGCAGTCATCGTCGTCGACGTCGTTGGCGTCGTCGCACTCCTCGCCGTTCTGGACGATGCCGTCGCCGCAGGACGGGAGCAGGCACTGCGTGGTGCAGTCGTCGTCCTCGACGTCGTTGCCGTCGTCGCACTCCTCGCCGTTGTCGACCTGCAGCACGCCGTCGCCGCAGGCGGCCGCGACGCACATCATGTTGCAGAGGTCGTCCTCGACGTCGTTGGCGTCGTCACACTCCTCGCCGGCCGTGACGTTGGTGACGCCGTCGCCGCACTCCGCCGGGGTGCAGTCGACGTCGCAGACGTCGGACTCGCCCGCGTCGTCGCAGTCCTCGTTGTCGGCCCAGACGTAGCCGTCGCCGCAGACCGGGAGCAGGCACTCGGAGGTGCAGTCGTCCTCGTCGACGTCGTTGCCGTCGTCGCACTCCTCCAGGTTGTCGACCTGGAAGATGCCGTCGCCGCAGGCGGGCAGGGTGCAGGCGTTGGTGCAGCCGTCGTCGTCGATGTCGTTGCCGTCGTCGCACTCCTCCTCGCCGTCGACGACCCCGTTCCCGCAGGGGGGCTCCGCGGTGCCCCAGACCCAGGTGTCGCTGATGATCGTGCTGCCGCCGATCCCGTAGGTGGCGCCGTTCCACACGTTATCGTTGCCGTAGGTGATCATGCCGATGGGGACGCCCTGGGTGTCGACGCCGATGAACGCGGCGTCGTTGCTGGGGACCCAGTTGATCTGGCCGATCATGGTGCCGTTCTTGTCCCAGACGGTGAGGTACTGGGAGCCGTTGCGGCTCGCGGTGAGCCCGAACTGCGTGATGTCCTGATCGAAGGTGACCGCGCCGCCGTAGAAGGTGAAGAACATCTCCGCGAGGCCGCCGCCGGCGATCGGCGCCGGGAAGTACGCCAGGTTGTTCTGGTAGATCGGGTTGGCGGCGGTGCCCGCCTGGACGACGCCGGGGAGGATGGAGGCGAGGCTGCCGGTGTGCCAGTGAATGCCCTGGGCGGCGTACTGCTCGAGGGGGAGCTGCGCGTTGACCGGCCCCTCGTTGAACTCGGCGGTGCCGGTGATGTTGGTCATCTGGCTGATGTCGTCGAGCGCGGTGACGTTGCCCAGCGCGGTGATGGTGCCGGCTCGCGCCTCGCTGGCGACGAGCAGCGCGAGCGCGCTGAGGCTGGTGACGAGGAGCGCGCGGGCGCGCGGGCGGATGATGCTGCTGGGAAGTGCCATGGTGATCCTGTAGAGGCCGCGAGCTCGCGCGCGCTCAATGTGTCTTTTTAGTCATGTTCTATTAGCCATGTCTATCAACGCGCGCGCGAGGGGCCGTGCGCCGGGTCACGAGGCCGCGCGACCGTCGCTGGCGGGGCGACGGGCGGCGCGGGACGACGGCCGACGGGCTGCGCCGTCAGCTCGCGACGAGCGGGGCGACGCGCGCCGCGTAGACGCCGAGGTCGGCGAGGTCCTGCGCGAACACGACGACGCGCAGCTCGTCTGGCGCGGCGCCCTCGGGCATCGCTAGCTCAAAGCGCGTGTGGTTCTCGGCGCGGTGCGAGCGAAACAGCTTGGGGCCCTGAAACGCGCGCACGACGTTGAATTCACGCAGCGTCTCGCCCGCGTTCTCGCCGCGCGGCACCTCGGTCGCGAGCTGCTTGTGGGCGAGCGCCGCGAACAGCCCGATCTTGGCCTTGTCGGTGTTCAGCTCGGCGCCGGCACGGGCGGCGCTGCGGAGCTCGACGATCGCGTGATCGCGCTCGACGGCGGCGCGCTCGATCGAGAGCTCGACCAGCGCGGGTCCCTGCGCGCGCTTCAGGATCTCCTCGCGCGCGACGTCTCGCAGGGTCCCGGAGAAGTGGACCTCGCCGCCCACGACCATCTGCGGGGTGTAGGGGCCGCGCATGGTGGTCTCGTTGGGGTCGCGGCGCCCCGGCACCTGCTGCGCGTAGCCGATCTGGCGCTGATCGAAGAGCTGCTGGGCGAAGGGGTCTCTCCAGCCGAGGTCATCCCAGTAGGTGACGTGATAGGTCAGCGGGATCACGGTGTTCGTCGCCCAGTCGAGCGAGGCGAGCTCGCCGATGAACGCGTCGGCCGGGGGGCAGCTGTTGCACCCCTGGGAGGTGAACAGCTCGACGAGCACCTGCGTGGGAGATTCTCCGCGGCTCGACGAGAAAGCGCCCGCGGGCGCGGCGTCGTCACGCGAGGAGCGCGGGGCGGGCGTGGGCGTCTCGGTCTCGACGCCAGGCCCGGCGCTCGCGGATCGGGCGCTCGCGGGCGTCGGCGCGCGGCAGCTCGTCAGCGGGAGGGTGAGGACGAGGAGCGAGAGCGCGGCACGCCAAGGATTCACCATGACCTTCGCATCGTACCGCATCACGGCCCACGGGACGCGAGATGGCCAGCGAGGGCGCGTGACCGCGTCAAGACGGCCAACGTGTGCGCCTGGCGTCGAGCTCACGGGATGAAGAAAGAACGCGACGAGGAACGCGAAGGAAGCGCGGAGGAGAGCGAGGAGAGCGCGGAGGAGAGCGCGGAGGAGAGCGAGGAGAGCGAGGAGGAGAACGCGATGAAGAACGCGATGAAGAACGCGATGAAGAACGCGATGAAGAACGCGATGAAGAACGCGATGAAGAACGCGATGAAGAACGCGATGAAGAACGCGATGAAGAACGCGATGAAGAACGCGATGAAGCGCGCGTAGAAGCACGCGCTAGAAGTTGACCGTCAGGGCGTTGGTGACGCCGATGTCGACCGCGCGGATCGTGTAGCTGCTCTCGGCCGGACACTCGCCTCCAGGGCGGTCCTCGGGGTCCACTATGCAGTAGGTCGGCGGCGCGCTGTCGAAGCGGATCGACATGGTCAGCTTGAGCGAGAGCCGCTTCGTGAGCGCGAGCTCGAGCACGTTCTCGTTGAGCACGTAGAGGTCGGGCAGGAAGTCGACGCGGGGCTGGACGTAGGTGACCGAGGTGAGCAGCAGCTGCTCGGTCGGGCGCAGGCGCAGCGTCAGGTAGCTGCTGACGCGGTGCCACCAGTTCAGGTGTCCCTCGCCGGTCGGCTGCGAGATCAGGTCCTCGGCGGCGAGGTTCTCGCGCTCGGCGTAGTAGGCGAGGCCGAGGAACGCGCCGAAGTACTGATCGTCGTAGACGGTCAGGCGCGGTCCGAGGCCGAGCAGCAGGCGCGAGCGCAGCAGGATGATCTGGTCGGCCGAGAGCTGCACGTAGGCCTCGCCGTACAGCTTCTCGATGAACTCGTAGCCGTAGCGCAGGTGGCCGAGCGCGCGGTGGAGAAATCTCGAGTCGGCGTCGCCGAGCTCGGAGAGCGTGCCCCCCGACTTGGGGTCGGTCTTGGCGGCGAGGCGATAGTCGGCGAGCGTGTAGACGCTGTGACGGTCGTGAATGTAGTTGAACGTCCCGTTCGCGCCGACGGTCAGCGTGTTGATGTTGCCCGCGTTGAAGCTGAGATCGAGGCTGAGCGAGCCCGACGCGCCGTTCTCACGCTCGTTCTCGAGGCTCGGGCGCTTGGCCTCGATGTTGACGATGTTGGCCCGCGCGGTCGGAGCGAGGACGAGGAGCGAGCTCACCAGCGCGAGCCAGCCTGCGGCGCGCGTGAAGGCGAGGCGCGGGAACGTGGTTGTACCGGGTCTACGACGCGGTTTTGTTGCGACGGCGGCGCGAGCGGCCGGTGGCGAATTTTCGCGCTCGCGGGCGAGCAGCCCGTGGCCGAGCGCGTCGCCTCGGCGTCTGCTCGCGAGCGCGTGCACGGCCTGTGTATAACAAGCGCGGCCACGCGTGGGCAGGTCCACGCCGAGCGGCTGCGCGGCTGCGCGGCGTGTCTCCGCGGCGTCGCGCGAGCAGCGACGCGAGCGTGGTCACGGTGCGCGCGTTCCCGTATGCTTGCGACGATCCTGGCGTCTTCCGGGGACCGTGACGGGTATGTCGGCGAAGTCATGTGCGCGAGAGGAGCGGCTCGGAGTTCGTCGCGCGCTCGCCGGCGTCGCGCTCGCGCTGCTCGGCGGGTGGTCGCTCGCGTGTACGTCGCCGGGAGCCGCCGGGCCGACGTCGGGGACGAGCGAGGCCGCGACCTCCGAGCTGACCTCGAGCGCGGGCGCGATGACGACCGTCGGTGAGACCGACGAGCCGTGGGACTCGTGGCCCGATGTCGAGGAACTGCCGTGGAGCTTCACCGATATCAGCGAGCTGTCGCCCGATCTGCGGACGCGCCCGTTTATGTCGGCGCTGGACTGGGGTGGGGTCGATATGTACGCGCCCGGCGTCGCGCTCGTCGACCTTGACGGCGACGGCGCGCTCGATCTGTTTCAGGCCCAGAGCCACCGATTGAACGAGGGTGATCGACGCCTGGCGCTCTACCGCGGTCTCGGGGACGGCCGGTTCGAAGAGGTCGCGGCGCCGCCCTGGAGCGGGCAAAACGGGGTCGGAGTGTTGGCCTTCGATTACGATCGCGACGACGATCTCGACCTGTTCGTCCCGGTCGACGGCGAGGGCAGCGTGCTGCTGCGCAACGACGGCGGGATGTCGTTCACCGACGTGACCGCGGAGGCGGGTATCGACACCAGCTCGCGGCGCGCGTACACGGCGGCGGCGGCCGACATCGACGGGGACCGCGACCTCGATCTGTACATCGGCTGCGCGAACGTCGGAGTTGAGGGCGAGCCCAACGATGACGTGCCGAACATCCTGCTCGAGAATCAGGGAGACGGGACGTTCGTCGATCGCAGCGAGCAGGCCGGCGCCCCCTGCCGCGTGGGCTCGACCTTGGGTCAGGGTTTCGCCGATCTCGACGCCGACGGCGACCTCGACCTCTACGTCACGAACGACTACGGCGCGGACTGCCTGTACGAGAACCAGGGGGACGGGACCTTCGTCGACATCGCCGCGGCGGCCTCGGTCCACGACTCGGCCGTGCACGGGATGGGCGTCGCCTTCGGCGACCTCGATCGCAACGGCTGGCTCGACATCTTCGTGACCGACGACGGCGGCGCGGACGCCTCGCTCGGCAACGCGGTGTTCCTCAACCGCGGCGGGTGGGTCTTTGACAGCGTCGGCGTCGCCTGGGGGCTCGACGGGATCGAGTCGCCGCCGCTGGGCTGGAACGTGTGCTGGGGCGTGGGCCTGGTCGACTTCGACTTCGACGCGGACCTCGACATCCACGTGGCCACGCACATCAACAGGCCCGAGCTGAGCTGGCGCAACGAGCAGGGGGTGCTGACGCTCGACGCGGTCCACGACATCCCGGAGTACGGCGTGGACGCGCGCGGCTCGGCCTACGGGGACATCGACGGGGACGGGGATCTCGACGTGGTGGTCGCGCGGCGGGGCGGCGCGGGGCTGCAGCTCCTGCGCAACGACGGGCCGGTGTATCACCACCTGGCCGTAGCGCCGCGTCCGCTGGCGGACGCCCCTGGAGCGACGGTCACGATCACGGTCGAGGGGCGCGAGTTTATCGACGTCGTGCAGGCTGGCTCGAGTTTCATGTCGACGGAGCCGCCCGAGGTCGTGTTCGGGCTCGGGGATCGCGAGCTCGTCGAGCGCGTGCGCGTGCGCTTCGCCGACGGGGTGGTGCGCGAGCTCGTCGACGTCGCGGCCGATCAGCGCGTCGTGGTCGTGCACGGCTGAGTCGTCGCCGCTGTTGAGCGCGGGTAGGATCGACGATCCCCCGCGGCGGGGAGCCAGACCCGGCACGCGCTGCCCACATAGGCAGCGCGCTGCTGCGGGGGATCGTCGAAACCTGTCGCGCGAGCGAGAGGGCGCGCTCGCGCGGTGATAGGGCGCCCGTCGAGCGACGGGGGATAGGAGGGATACGCGAGATACGAGACCTATGAGACCTATGAGACCTATGAGACCCAGGAGACCCAGGAGACCTCGGAGAGACAGGAGGGACATCGATGAACAGCGAGCTTGAAAAGACGCGCCGGCCCCCCGGAGAGGGCCCCTGCGCGCCTCTCCCTCAACCACGGAGGGGATCCTCGAGCCGGGGGGCCGGGCGTTGACGTGAGCCGACGGTTGCGCCGCTCACTCGCTGTAGATGCACGCCACGGGCCGCGTCACGATGCTTCGCGACGCGGCGAAATTGCCCGCGATTTCAAGGTTGTGCGCGGATCTTCGCCGCCCGCGTCGCGGCGGCTGGCGGCTCGATCTGGAGCTCGAGCGCCAGCCGTTGAGACGTTCACGCGAGCGCGCGCGAGACGATCTCGTAGACGTCACGCGAGAGCGGGTGCTCTTCGGCCTGCGCGCGCGCGAGGATCCGCTCGAGCTCGGCCTGCATGCGCGCGCGTCGGCCCTCGTCGAAGCGACGCCACTGGTTGAACCCCGAGACGATGCGCGAGGCGACCTGCGGGTTCATGCGGTCGAGCTCGAGCACGGCGTCGGCGAGCAGCGTGTAGCCGCGGCCGTCGGCGTCGTGGAAGCGGACCTGGTTGCGCATGCTGTACGCGCCGATCAGCGCGCGCACGCGGTTGGGGTTCTTGAGCGTGAAGTCGGGGTGGCGCGCGAGCGCGATGACCTCGTCGGTGGCGCTGGGGAGGCTCGAGAGCGCCTGGATCGAGAACCACTTGTCGAGCACCAGCGGGTCGTGCTTCCAGCGCTCGTAGAAGCTGGCGAAGGCGGCCGCGCGCTCGGGCCCGGGGATGTCGGCGAGGCACATGAGCGCCGCCTCGGCGTCGGTCATGTTGTCGGCCTGGTCGAGCTGGGTGACCGCGAGGGCGGTGGTCTCGGGCTCACGCAGCCGCGTGAGGTAGGCGAGCGCGACGTTCTGCAGGCGCCGCCGCCCGATCGACTCCTTGTCGTTGCGGTAGGGGCCCGCCGCGCGCCCGGCCGCGTAGGCCTGCGTCAACGGCCCGCGCAGGGCTCGAGCGAGCGCGCCGGCGACGTGCTCGCGCGCGGCGTGGAGGGCGTCGACGTCGATTACGTCCATGGACTGCGCGAGCACGCGCTCGTCGGGGAGGTTGAGCGCGAGGGACTTGAACGCGTCGTCGAGCGTGGGGTCGGCGAGGATCATCTCGTAGGCGTGGATGAACAGCGGGTCGACCGTGAGCTCCGCGCCGCTCGCGACGGCGCGGGTCAGCTCGAGCAGCAGCTCGGTCGCGAGCACCTGGCCGGCCTCCCAGCGGTTGAAGGGGTCGCTGTCGTGGGCCGTGAGGAAGGCGAGCTGGTCGCGGCTGCGGGCGCACTCGAGGAGCACGGGGGCCGAGAAGCCGCGCAGCAGCGACGGCGCGGGCGGGCTGTCGACGCCCTGGAACACGAAGGTCTGGGACCGCTCGCGCAGCTCGAGCACGCGGGTGGTCGGCGCGTTCGCGAGGGACTCGCCGGCGAGCGCGAGCGGGATGTCGGCTCCGTCGGGGCTGACGAGGCCAGCGGCCACGGGGATGTGCAGCGGCTTGTACTCCGCCGGGTCGACGCCGACGGGCGCGCGCTGCTCGAGGGTGAGCGCGTAGGTGCGGGCGGCGAGGTCGTGGACGCCGGTCGCGGTCAGGCGCGGGGTGCCGCGCTGCAGGTACCAGCGCTCAAACTGCTCGAGCGAGACCTCGTTGGCGTCGGCCATGGCGTGGCGGAAGTCGTCGCAGGTCACGGCCTGCCCGTCGTGACGGTCGAAGTAGAGGTCCATGCCCTTGCGGAAGCCGCCTCTGCCCAGCAGCGTCTCGTACATGCGCACGACCTCGGCGCCCTTCTCGTACACCGTGGCGGTGTAGAAGTTGTTCATCTCGATGTACTGCTCGGGCCGGATCGGGTGCGACATGGGCCCGGCGTCCTCGGGGAACTGGGCCAGGCGCAGGCGCAGGACGTCGACGATGCGCTTGACCGGCGCCGAGATCATGTCGGCGGTGAAGCGCTGGTCGCGGTAGACGGTGAGGCCCTCCTTGAGCGTGAGCTGAAACCAGTCGCGGCAGGTCACGCGGTTGCCGGTCCAGTTGTGGAAGTACTCGTGGGCGATGACGCCCTCGATCGCCACGTAGTCCTCGTCGGTCGCGGTCTCGGGGGCGGCGAGCACGTACTTCGAGTTGAAGACGTTGAGCCCCTTGTTCTCCATGGCGCCCATGTTGAAGTCGCCGACCGCGACGATCATGTAGATGTCGAGGTCGTACTCGCGGCCGAACTCCTGCTCGTCCCAGGCCATCGACTTCTGCAGCGAGCGCAGCGCGTGCTCGCAGCGGTCGATGTTCTGCGGCTCGACGTAGATCTCGAGCGCGACCTCGCGGCCGGAGCAGGTGGTGAAGCTGCCCCGGTGGCAGCGCAGGTCGCCGGCGACGAGCGCGAACAGGTAGCTGGGCTTGGGGAAGGGGTCGTCCCAGGTGACCCAGACGCGGCCGTCGGCGAGCCGGTTGCCGCGCACGCGGTTGCCGTTGGACAGCAGCACGGGGTAGCGCTTCGGGTCGGCGACGATGGTCGTCGTGTAGCGCGCCATCACGTCGGGCCGGTCGAGGAAGTAGGTGATGCGGCGGAAGCCCTCGGCCTCGCACTGCGTGCAGAAGTTCCCGCTCGACTTGTAGAGGCCGGAGAGCTCGAGGTTGTCCTGCGGCTTGATCTCGACCTCGGTCTCGAGCACGCAGCGCGCGGGCAGCGAGCGGATCGTGAGCTGCTCGTCGTCGACCTCGTACTCCTCAGGCGACAGCTCGCGCTCGTCGACCGCGACGCGCTTGAGCGTGAGCGCCTCGCCGTGGAGCTTCAAGGGGCTGTCCTCTCGGCCATCTCGCGCGTGGAGCTCGATGCGCGCGAACACCCGGGTCAGCTCCTCGCCGAGCTCGAAGCGCAGGTCGACGCGGTCGATGAGGTGATCGGGGGGACGGTAGTCCTTGCGGAACTTGGGCTGAGGTCGGGGCGTGGGTGACTCTCCGCGGGGCGCTTGATCCGTCATGTCGCCTGGGCTGCATATCACGGAATAAACCGCGCGACGAAGTCGGCGCGCGCGCGCCGGGGGGCGCGCGCGGGCGCGGTAAAAACATGGTTCACGGGACAGCTTTTCCAGGCGCGCGGGCGCCTTACTTGACGCCTCGTCCGCGTCGGTGCACTCTCTTGCTCCGCCGCGCCGCGCGTGGCGGAGCGCGTGCGCGCCGTAGTGATGATTGTAGCTGCCGTCGCGGCGTCGGGTTGACGATTTTGGTAGGTGGGTGATGGGGGTTGAGGACGACGAGCGCTTCGCGTTTCTCGGCTACGAGAAGATCGTCGAGTCGCCGGAGGCCTGGAAGCTCGACGCCGGCGAGCTGCGCCGGATCTCGCGCAAGCAGGTCCGCTGGGCGGTGACCGAGAAGATCCACGGCGCGAACTTCTGCGTGCTGTGCGACGAGAGCGGCCTGCGCGTGGCCAAGCGCAAGGCGCTGCTGGCCCCGGGCGAGCCGTTCTTCGGCTACGAGCGGCCGCTCGCGCGGCTCGAGCCGCGGGTGTTCGCGCTGCTCCACCGCCTGCGCGCGGAGGATCCCGAGGTCACGCGCGTGTACGTGTACGGCGAGCTGTTCGGCGGGCTGTACCCGCACCCCGAGGTCCCGCCGCCGCTCGGCGTCGAGCCGATCCAGACGGGCGTGTACTACACCCCCGACATCGAGTTCTGCGCCTTCGACGTCGCGGTCTCGCGCGGCGAGGACGAGGCGCGCGAGTACCTCGGCTTCGGTCGCGCGCTCGAGCTGCTGCGCTCCCTCGACATCCTGTGCGCGGAGCCGCTGCGCGTGTGCTCGCTGACGGAGGCGTGCGCGTACCCGGTCGACTTCGAGACGCGGATGCCGGCGCGCCTCGGTCTGCCAGCGCTGCCGAACCACGCGGCGAACCTCGCCGAGGGCGTGGTGATTCGGCCCATGGAGGCGCTGACGGTGCAGACGCGCAAGGGGCCGGGGCGGCCGCTGCTCAAGCGCAAGCCGGCGCGGTTCTCGGAGGACGCGCGCTATCATCAGGTGCAGCGCTGGACGAACAACGCGCCGGTCGTGGCGGAGTTCGGTACGTCGGCGGCGAGGCTCTGCGGGATCGCCCACGCGCTGCTGCTGCCGACGCGGCTCGACGCCGCGATCTCGAAGGTCGGGCGGCTGTCGGGCGGCGGGGCCCGGGCCGCGCGCCGACGAGCCGAGGTCCAGCGGCTGCTGCGGGACGAGGTGCTGGAGGAGCTCGAGGCCGAGGCCGACGCGCTGCTGAGGAGCCTGACCCCGGAGGCGCGAGGAGCCCTCGTGGGCGCGATCGAGGCCCGGGTGCGCGAGCTGATCGAGCGCCGCGAACGCTGAGTCAAACGGGGCGCGACGGGCCCGCAGGCCCGTCGGCGCTCGGTTCAACTCGTCGCGGATTCGGGCTAGCGTGACGTCGCCATGAACACCTACGTTTTTTTGCCTGGACCTCGATCTGGATCGCGTCGACGCGCGCGCGCGCTGACGAGCGCGGCGGCGGCGTGCCTCGTCGCGCTCGCGCTGCCGGCCTGCGGTGACAGCAGCGGCGACACCGAGAGCGACGGATCGACATCATCGCCGTCGACGAGCTCGGAGACGACGGCCGGACCCGCGACGGGCTCGACGACGGAGGCCGAGACGGACTCGGCGACGAGCGCGACGACGCAGACGAGCGACGCGACGCAGACGAGCAGCGGCGGGATGACGACGACGACCGACGCGATGACGGAGACGGGCGTGGAGACCGACACGGCGACGACGGGGACGACGGGGCCCGACATCCCGCCGTGCCCGCACACGCCCGTGGACGGCGAGCCGGGGATCGGGCTCGAGATGGTCGCCGGCGGCTTCGACCGCCCGGTGTACGTCACCGGCCACCCGACCATGCCCGACACGCTGTACGTGCTCGAGCAGAAGTCGGGCTCGATCAAGATCTTGAACCCAGGCGACAACATGGCGCCGCCCTCGTCGTTTTTGACGCTCAGCGTCAACCAGAGCGAGAACGAGATGGGCTTGCTCGGCTTCGCGTTCCATCCGGACTTCCCGGAGGACCCGCGCGTGTACGTGAACTACAACCCCGACGCGTCGACGACGCGCATCAGCGAATTCACGCTGGCGGACCCGGAGGACCACACGGTCGCCGATCCGAACAGCGAGCGGGTGCTGCTGAGCGTCGACCAGCCGTTCGGCAACCACAACGGCGGGATGATCGACTTCGGCCCCGACGGCTACCTGTACATCTCGTTCGGCGACGGCGGGGCGGCCAATGACCCGCTGAATTCCGGTCAGTCGCTCGACACGCTGCTGGGCAAGATCCTGCGGATCGACGTCGAGCCGGGCAACGGCGGGGAGTACTCGATCCCGGACGACAACCCGTTCGTCGGCCAGCCGGGCGCGGAGCCGGAGATCTGGGCCTACGGGCTGCGCAACGTGTGGCGCTTCGCCTTCGACCCGGAGACCGGCGTGCTGTACGCGGGCGACGTCGGGCAGGGGGAGTGGGAGGAGGTCTCGATCATCGAGCCGGGCGAGAACTACGGCTGGAACGAGATGGAGGGCTTCCACTGCTTCCAGGGCATCTGCGACGACACGGCGGGGCCGCACGAGCTCAACGCCGACGGCCTGCGGGCGCCGATCATCGATTACCCGCACGACGGGCCCGGCAGCGGCAAGTCGATCACGGGCGGGACGATCTACCGCAGCTGCGAGGTCCCGGCGTGGGACGGGGTGTACTTCTACGCCGACTTCGTCAGCGACCGCGTGTGGACGCTGCGCTGGGACGGCGCGAACGTGACGGACAACAACCTGGTGTTTGATCCGGCGCCGGAGTCCAACCCGAGCAGCTTCGGGACCAACGCCTGGGGCGATGTCTACGTGACGTTCTTCGGCGGCTTCGGCGGCGCGGTCTACCGGGTCGTGCCGCAGTAGACGGCGCTCGTCCGCGTCAGACGCAACAAGCCCGGCTCCCTCCTGCAGGGGCCGGGCTTGTGTCGTCCGCTCGCGCCTAGGTCTGCAGCGCGGCCTTGAGCTCGGCGAGGGCCATGTCCTTCTGTTTGACCTTGGTCATGCGGACGGCCTTCCGGATCACGAGCTCCCATTTATCCTCCTCCAGGTCCTCTTTCATCTCCATCATCAGCTCGAGCAGGTCGTCGTCATCGCTGGTGTTGAAGATGACGTCGCTGTCGTACTGCAGCAGGCCGAACAGCTCCTGGGCGTAGCTCTTGACGTCGCCGGCGGTGTTCGTGCGCTTGTCGCTAATTCGCGCGTGCTTCTCCTGGCGGCGAAGCTCGCGGTTCAGTCTTTCCTGATCGGTGCGTTTCATCGTGGATATCTCCTTCCGCAGGACCGGTGTGGGTCGGTCCCGCGAGCTGCACCTCGGCCGGAATCCCTGTACCCATACGGAGGGTCGTGACCTGCCAGGCTGCGCTCGATGGGGGCTTCGTCGGCCCATGTTGGGGCCGGTGAGCTGTAGTGCCTGATGGTCCGGGGCCGAGAGGCGGACGACAGGGGGTGGTTAACACGCTTTGCGTCGGAAATGAAATGGTTGCGTCGTCGCCGCGTGTACACGCAAGCACGGAATCGTGCGCGCGGTTGTGAGGGCGCTCGGCGCGGCCCGCTCCACGGCGGCGAGTCGGCGCCTGGCCGAAAGTGCGAGTAGGGCGCGAACGGCCTGATATCGGGCGAATGTTGTGTGCTTGACCCAGAAGGAGGAGTCGCGCGAGCACGCACGGCTCGAGGGACAGGAGACCGGCCAATAAGTCGGACGTGCCCGTCGGCGTGAGTTGTGTGGAGGCGTTGTTCGCGCGTCTGTCGTCAACGCACACATGGGCGAAGTCGTGCGGGGGACGCGACCGCTCGCGGTCGCGCGTTCGCAGGCGGCTCGCGGGGCGGTACTCTGCCGCCGTGGTAATGGGGCGGGCTCGTGGTCCGATCGACGTGCTGGTGACGGGCGCCGCCGGCTTCGTCGGCGGCGCGCTCGTGCGTCGACTGCGAGCTCGCGGGGCGACCGTCGTCGGCGTCGATATCCGCGGGCCCTTCGAGTTCGCCGACATCACAGACCCCGGCGATGTCGTCGGGCTGGTCGTCCGGCTCAAGCCGCGGGCGATCGTCCACGCGGCCGCCCGCGTCGACGACCGCGGCGCGCTGTCGGCGTTCGTGCGAGTCAACGTCGAAGGCACACGGAACCTTGTTCACGCGGCGCTTTCGGGGGATGTCGAGCGGCTCGTGCATCTCTCGTCGATCGTCGTGGTCGGCCTGAGCCCGGGGGTCGCGGGGCGCATGGACGCGCGCGGGAGCGACGGGCGCCCGCTCGTGTTCGACACGGGCTCGCCGTACTTCGACACGAAGGCGCGGGCCGAGCAGGTGGTGCGCGAGGCGATGGCGCAGGACGGGCTGCCGGCGGTGATCATCCGGCCAGGAGATGTCTACGGGCTGGGGTCACAGCCGTGGGTGCAGCGGCCGCTGGCGTTGATGCGCCGCCGCGTGCCCCTGTTGATCGACGGCGGTCGCGGCCTGATCGCGCACACCTGGATCGACAACCTCGTGGACGCGCTCGTGCTCGCGCTCGGGTCGAGAGAGGCGCTCGGTGAGGTGCTGACGATCACCGACGGGTCGGACTCGACGACCTATGGCGAGTACTTCTCGCGGCTGGCCGCGGCCGGTGACGCGCCCCGACCCCGCGGCCGGGTCTCGCGGCGAGTCGCGCTCGGGCTCGTCGGCGGGGTCGAGCGAGCGTGCTCGGTGCTGCGGATATCGCCGCCGTTCACGCGCCACGCGATCGAGTATGTGTGCCGGCGCGCGACCTACCCGATCTCGCGGGCGCGCGCGGTGCTGGGCTACGAGCCGGCGGTCACGCTCGACGAGGGCATGCGGCGGCTGGCCGAGCAGCTCCGGCGCGGCGAGCCGGCGGCGATGGAGTCCTAGCCCAGGGCGACCGATCGTCACGGCGTGTGGACTGGGCGCGCGCGAGCGGATATGTGTCTCGACGTCACGCATGGGCTACCGGACGCTCGCGCACTGCATCGCTGACCTCGAACGCGCGGGCCACCTGCTGCGCATCGAGCAGGAGGTCGACCCCCACCTGCAGGCGGCGGAGATCCAGCGGCGGGTGTTCGCGGCCGGCGGGCCTGCGCTCTATTTCGCGCGCGTCAAGGGCACGCGCTTCCCGATGGTGTCGAACCTGTTCGGGACGATGGAGCGAGTGCGCTTCATGTTTCGCGACACGCTCGCGGCCGTGCGTCGGCTCGTCGAGCTGAAGGTCGATCCGTCGGCGTTGACGCGGCGCCCCTGGCGCTATCTCGGCGTGCCGCTGACGGGCCTGCGCACGCTGCCGAAGCTGCGTCGGCGGGCGGCGGTGCTGAGGCACCAGACCACGCTCCGCGCGCTCCCACAGCTGGTCTCGTGGCCCGAGGACGGGGGGCCGTTCGTGACGCTGCCCCAGGTCTACAGCGAGGACGTGCGCGCGCCGGGGCCCATGCGCTCGAACCTGGGGATGTACCGGGTGCAGCTGGCCGGGAACGCGTACGCGCCGGACCGCGAGGTCGGGCTGCACTACCAAATTCACCGCGGGATCGGGGTACACCACCAGGCGGCGATCGAGGCCGGGGAGCCGTTTCGCGTCAACGTCTTCGTCGGCGGGCCGCCAGCCATGGCGGTCGCCGCCGTGATGCCGCTGCCCGAGGGGCTCAGCGAGCTGATGTTCGCGGGCGCGCTCGGCGGGCGACGCGTGCGCCTGCGTCGCGGCTTCCGTGACGCCGCGGGCGCGTGGCACCCGGCGATCGCGGCGGAGTCCGACTTCTGCATCTCGGGCGTGGTCGACCCCGCGCGCCGCCTGCCCGAAGGGCCATTTGGAGACCACCTCGGCTACTACAGCCTGACGCACGAGTTCCCGGTGCTGACGGTGGACGCGGTGTATCACCGCGCCGGCGCGGTCTGGCCGTTCACGGTGGTGGGTCGGCCGCCGCAGGAGGACACGCTGTTCGGGGAGTTGATCCACGAGCTGACCGGGCCGGTGATCCCGACGGTGATCCCCGGGCTGCGAGCGGTGCACGCCGTCGACGCGGCCGGCGTGCACCCGCTGCTGCTCGCGATCGGCAGCGAGCGCTACACGCCCTACGCCGAGCGCGTCGCGCCGCAGGAGCTCTTGACGATCGCCAACGCGATCCTCGGCCAGGGGCAGCTGTCGCTGGCGAAGTACCTGCTGATCGTCGCCGGCGAGGACGCGCCGGCGCTCGAGGTCTCGGACGTCGCGGCGTTCCTGAAGCACCTGCTCGCGCGCGTCGACTGGCGCCGCGACCTGCACTTTCAGACACGCACGACGATCGACACCCTGGACTACACGGGCCACGGACTCAACCAGGGCTCGAAGCTCGTGATCGCGGCGGTCGGGCCGGCGCGCCGCGAGCTCCGGGCGACGCTGCCGGAGAACCTCTCGCTGCCCGACGGCTTCTCGGCGCCGCGGGTTGCCGCGCCGGGGGTGCTGGTGGTGCAGGGGCCGGGGATCGCGGGGGCGCCGTGGAGCCCGACGGGGCTCGCGGGGCGCGAGCGCCGGGCGCACGCGGTGGACGACGCGGTGCCGCGGATGTGCGCGGCGCTGACGGGCGAGCACCCGATCCACGCGTTCCCGCTGGTGGTGGTGGTCGACGACAGCGAGCTCGCGGCGCGGTCGCTGCACAACCTCCTGTGGGTGACGTTCACGCGCTCGAACCCGGCGGTCGATGTCCACGGGGTGGGGGCGTTCACCGAGCACAAGCACTGGGGCTGCACGGGGCCGCTGGTGATCGACGCGCGGCTCAAGCCCCACCAGGCGCCGCCGCTGATCGAGGATCCGGCGGTGACCCGCTCGGTGGACGCGCTGGCGGCCCCGGGCGGCCCGCTGCACGGAATTTTCTAAAAGCGTTCTCGTTCGCGGGTGGCGGCGACGTCGCGCTGAGCGGGCGTGGGTTGGTCGTTAAATGAAGTTGGGGCGGCGGAGAACTTCCTCGCGCGCGCGCAACCGGGGCGCGGCGTGGGCCGAGCTCGCGGGTGCGCGGCGCCGGTCGGCGAGTCGGCGGCGTCGCGGTCTCACAACCGTGAAAGCGAGCCAACGATGCGATTGTTTTCGAAAAAGTGTCTCCGTGGTGTTCGGCGCGCGTCCTCCGGGGCGCTCGCGTGCGGCCTCGCGCTGGGCCTCTGGGGCTGTCAGCTCGACGACGGCTACGAGTACGACGAGGGGGAGGCCTGCGAGGAGCCCGACATCCTCCCGTTCACCGGCATGCTGCACACGTCGGCCGGGACGATCGAGTTCGACACGGTCGACGTCAACATCACCTACGGGAGCCTCGACGAGCCGTGCGTCACCGAGATCTTCTTTTGGTTTCGGAAGTCCAACGAGCTGAGCTGCTCCCTGACGATCAGCGCGAAGGACTACCTCGACGGCTCGGGCGCGCTCATCGTGGACCGCGTGACCTTCGACGGGACGGCCGCGTGCCCGGGCTTCCCGGAGTCGATGCAGGGCGACTACGTGGGCCTGGATCTTGTGGGCGGCGTCACAGTGGACCCGGTCCGCCCCCCCGATAAGAGTCATTTCTTCGGTTGTCACGACGACGCGATCACGCTCTCGCTCGCCGGCGCGATGCATCGGGCCGCCCCATGGGGTCACGAGGACGCGGTCGAGACGTTCACGATCGAGGAGGCCGAGTTCGTGATCGAGGGCCCGATCTACGCGACGAGCGAGCCGTCCTCCTGCCCGGTGGCGCGCTGAGAACAGGGTTCGCGCGCGGGCGCCATTCGGCCCTCGAGACGCTCGCGCGCGCGCCGAGAGCTTGCGACGACGCGCGCCCGCGAAGGGTTGTTCGCGGCGCGCACGACCGCTGCACAAATCGCTGCACAACGCGCTGGACAGCGCGCTGGACAACGCGCTGCGCGCTCGCGGCCTCGCGCGAGCCGTGAGCTGCGTCCCAGTCTTCGCGCGCGGTGATCGGCGCGTCTCGTGTAGCGTCCGGGCCGATGACTGGCGTCACGATTATCGGCACGGGCCGCTACGCGCCCGGCAAACCCGTCACCAACGATGACCTCGCGCGGGTGATGGACACGAGCGACGCGTGGATTCATCCGCGCACGGGGATCCGGCAGCGACACTACGCGGCCGAGGGGGAGACGGCGAGCGACCTGGGCGCCAAGGCGGCCGAGCGCGCGATCGAGGCGGCGGGCATCGACCGCGCCGAGATCGACGCGATCGTGTGCGCGACGATGACGGCGGACTACAAGTTCCCGGGCTCTGGCGGGCTCGTGGGCGCCAAGCTCGGGATCCAGGGGGTGCCCGCGTTTGATCTGTCAGCGCAGTGCGCGTCAATTCCGTTCTGCCTGCAGATGGCGAACGGGCTGATCGCCACGGGCGCCGCGCGCACGATCCTGCTGGTGGCTGCGGACGCGCACGCGGGCTTCATGCCGTGGACCGACTGGGACGTCGTGTACGGCGAGCGCGACGACGTGGTGTCGGAGGAGGCGCGGGCGCAGGCGACCCGTCACCGCGGGCTCGCGGTGATCTTCGGCGACGGCGCGGGCGCGATGATCCTGCGGCGCGCGGAGGTGGAGGGCCACGGCTTCCTGGGCGCGCAGCTGCACACCGACGGCGACTTCGCCGAGGACATCGCGCTGCTCGGCGGAGGCTTCCGCAGCCGCCCGTTCCTGACGCACGAGATGATCGACCAGGAGCTCTATGTGCCGCGCATGGCGGGCCGCAGCCTGTTCAAGCACGCGGTGACGAAGCTGCCGCGGGTGGTTCGCGAGCTGTGCGCGCGGCACGAGTGCGCGGTCGAGGACGTGGACTGGATGCTCGCGCACCAGGCCAACGACCGGATCAACAACGCGGTGCGCGAGGCGCTCAAGCTGCCGCCGGAGAAGGTCCCCTCGAACATCGCGCGCTACGGCAACACCTCGTCGGCGACGATCGCGATCCTGCTCGACGAGCTGATCCGCGACGGCTCGATCCAGCGCGGGCAGCTGCTGTGCCTGTTCGCGCTGGGGGCGGGGCTGCACTGGGGCGCGGCGCTGCTGCGCTATTGAGGCTCGGCCTGGACGGCGACGCGCGGCGCGGGAGGCTCGTCGGGGTCGCGGTACATCGACTCGATCGCGTCGGCGAAGCGCTGGTGGATCACCGCGCGACGGAGCCCGAGCGAGGGGGTGAGCTCGCCGTCCTCGACGGTGAGGTCGCGCGCGAGCAGCTCGAAGCGGCGGATGTGCTCGCCGGGCTCGCGCGTCTCGTTGTACGCGGCGATGTGGGCGGCGATCGCCTCGCGCACCTGCGGGCTGCGGTGCGGGAGCGCCTGGCCGTCGACGAGGCGCTTGGCGGCGGGCTTGTTCACGACGATGAGCGCGGCGAGGTAGTCGCGGCCGTGGCCGACGACGATGGCCTCCTCGACCAGCTCATGGCGTCCGAGCGCGAGCTCGGGGACGCGCGGGGAGGTCGTGACGCCGGCGCGGGTCGTGATCAGGTCGCGCTTGCGGCAGGTGATCGAGACGAAGCCGTGCTCGTCGATGGTGCCGAGGTCGCCGGTGTGCAGCCAGCCGTCGACGAGGTGCGCGCGGGTGGCGTCGTCGTCGCCGTCGTAGCCGAGGAACACGTTGGGGCCCTTGACGAGCAGCTCGCCGTCATCGGCGAGGCGCAGCTCGACGCCGGGGAGCGATTTTCCGGCTGTCCCAAAGAGCAGGCGTTTGGCGGCGCCCTCGCCGTCGCGGTTAAAGGTCGTCGTCCCGCAGCCCTCGGTCTGGCCGTAGGCCTCCTGGATGAGGATGTCGAGCCCGGCGAAGAACTCGAGCGCCTCGGGGTCGAGCGGCGCGCCGCCGGAGATGCAGATGCGGGCGCGGCCGAGGCCGATCGCGCGGCGCAGGCGGTCGAGCGCGAGCCGGCGCGCGAGCTGCCGCTGGGCCGCGAGCAGGCGCGAGACGGGCTTGTCCTCGCGCTCGAGCGCGTTGGCGCGGCGCGTGACCGAGATCGCCCAGGACAGGATGCGCTTGCGCGGGCCCGAGGCCCGGCTGAGCAGGCTCTCGAGGCGCGCGCGGAAGGCCTCCCAGATGCGCGACTCGCCGAACACGACGCTCGGCTGGACCTCCTTGAGGCTGAACGCGACGCGGCCGAGCGAGTCGGCGAAGTACACGGCGGAGCCGGTGATCGCCGGCAGGTAGATCGAGAACAGCTGCTCGCTGATGTGCGACAGCGGCAGGTACGAGAGGCTGCTGTCGTCGGGGTGGACGGCGATCAGCTCGGCGGCGGTCTGAGCCGTCCACGCGAGGTTGCGGTGCGAGAGCATCACGGCCTTGGGCGGCCCCGAGGTCCCGGGCGTGTAGACGAGCGCGGCGAGGTCGTCCTCGGCGATGTCGCGCCCGCGGACGTCGATCGCGCTGTCGGGGACCGCGTCGCCGCGGGCGAGGAAGGCCTCCCAGCTGAGCAGACGCGGGTCCGCGCCGGGCCCTCCCGGGTCGCGCGCCGCGTCGTCGCGCGTCTCGCTGGACTCGGGCAGCGCCGTGGCGCGCATGAGCACGATGTGCTCGAGACCCGCGAGCGCGTCGCCGGTGCGCTCGAGCTTGGGCCAGTAGCGCAGGTCCTCGAGCAGCAGCGCGCGCGCGCGCGAGTGCCGGAGGATGTGCGCGATCGCGGCCGGCGCGTGCCCCGTGTAGATGCCCGCCGGGATGACGCCGACCGCCATGCAGCCGAGCGCCATCTCGACCCACTCGGGGCGGTTGAAGCCGAGCAGGCACACGCGGTCGCCCGGGCGCAGCCCGAGGTCGATGAGCGCGCGCGCGACCTGCCGCACGTTCTCGACGTACCGACCCCACGAGACGCGCAGCCACGGGTCGCCGCGGCGGACGTAGTAGCCCGGCGCGTCAGGGCGCGCGCGCCCCTGGGCGAAGAACCGCGCTGGGATGGTGCCGGCTGCCATCGGTGATCAGTCTCGTCAAACGCGCTTGTTTAGACGTGTCTTTTTGGGCATGTGCACCCAGACGGGAGGCCGACGCGGCGGCCTCGAGCGTCGGGCGCCGGGTGCGGGCTCACCAGCCGAGCTGACGCGCGGCGAGGTCCTTCATGATCTCCTCGGCGCCGCCGCCGATGGCGAGGACCTTGGTCTCCCGGTAGATCCGCTCGACCTTGGTGTCGCGCATGTAGCCGGCGCCGCCGAAGATCTGCACGGCCTCCTTGGCGCACAGCTCGAGGCACTGCGTGGCGGAGTTCTTGAGCATGCAGACCTCGGCGATCGGCCACTCGCCGTCGTCGACGCGGCGCGCGAGCGCGTAGAGGTGACTGCGGACGAGCGCGAGCTGCCCGGCCATGTCGACGAGCTTGTGGCGGATGACCTGCCGCTTGATCAGCGGGCGCCCGAAGGTCTCGCGGGCGCGCGCGTAGGCGACGGCCTCGTCGAGGCACACGCGCGAGAACGCGTAGGCCATGGCCGCGAGCATGAGGCGCTCGTTGTTGAAGTTCATCATGATGCCGCGGAAGCCCTCGTTCTCCTCGCCCAGGAGGTTGCGCGCGGGGACGCGGCAGTCGTCGAAGTACAGCGTGGCCGTGTCGGAGCACCACCAGCCCATCTTGCGCAGCGCGGTGCGGGTCAGGCCCGGCGCGTCGCCCGGGATCAGCAGGAGCGAGACGCCCCCCATGCCGGCGTCGCCGGTGCGCACGGCGGTGGTGATGTAGTCGGCGCGCACGCCCGAGGTGATGAAGGTCTTGGAGCCGTTGACGACGTAGTGGTCGCCGTCGCGACGCGCGCTGGTGCGGAGGTTGGCGACGTCGGAGCCGCCGCCGGGCTCGGTGATGGCGAGCGCGGAGATCTTCTCGCCGGCGAGGATCGCCGGGAGGACCTCGTCCTTGAGCGCCTCGTCGCCCATGCCGGCGATCGGCGGGGCGCCGATGCCGTGGCTGAGCAGCCCGGCGATCAGCCCGCCGGAGCCCGCGCGCGCGAGCTCTTCGCAGATCGCGATCATCCAGTGCGAGCCCGCGGGCGTGCCGCCGTAGCGCTCCGGGAAGCCGAGCCCGAGGAGGCCGAGCTCGCCCGCGCGTGGATAGAGCGCGCGGGGGAATTCGCCGGCCTCCTCCCAGGCGTTGATGTGCGGCTCGATCTCGCTCGTGACGAATTGGCGAATCGTCTCGCGAAACGCGGCGAGGTCTTCAGCGTCGCTGTCGGGCGCGCGCGGCTCGGCCTGGAGACCCTGAGTCATGGGCGCGTCAGGGTAGCACGCCGCGGGCGCGCCGGCGTATCGTCCGCGCGCGCGTCTGCCCATCGACGCGGGCGATGTCGGCGGCGCGGCGGGGGCCCTCGCCGGTCACCAGGGCCGGCGGCGCGTTCCCGCGAGCGCAGCGCAGCGCAGCGCTGCGTGTGGCGAAAGTGCACGCAACAGGCCTACGCGATCGAGGTTCTCGCGGTGGCGCCGCGACGCGACGGTGGCGGAGCGCTCGGGGTGGCGGCGACGCGCGGCGCCTCGCGTGCGTGTACGGGAGCTCGGCGCGCCGGCGTGGACGGGCGTCGGTCGCGGGTGGGGGATTATCGGCGACCGCGTCGCGCGGCGCGGCGGTTGCTTGGGCGTGGACGCGGCGCGAGAATGCTGCGACATGGGTCATCCCTCCAGGATTCCGCGGGCGAGCGTTCGAACCGCGCGCGCGGAATATGCGGAGGGACGCCCGGCGTGATCGACTCGATCGAGGCGCTGCTCCCCTATGTACCGCCGCCGGTGGTGCGCTCCCTGCTCGACGATCCGGAGCGGTGGTTTGACCCGGTCGAGACCCGCTTCGTCGGCGCCGCGCTGGTGATCGACATGGGCTGGTGCCCGCTGCTGCACGGCGAGCTGCCGCGGACCGGGCTCGACGAGCCGGACGCGGTCAAGGAGCTGCTCGACGAGCGCCTGAGTCGGCTGATCGGCGCCTGCGCGCGCGAGGGGGGCGAGGTCGTGCGCCTCGCGGGGGGCTGCTTCGTCGCGGTGTTCGATCCGGCGCGGGTGCCCGGCGCGCCCGTGGAGCTGGCGACGGTGGTTCGCCGGGCGGCGCGGGCCGGCGAGACGGCCTGCGCGTTGATCGCGACGCTGCCCGAGAGTCACGGGCGCGCGCGGGTGGCCGTGGGCGCGGGCGAGGTCGTGACCTGTGAGGTCGGCGGCATCTACGAGCGCTGGAACTACGTGGTCGCGGGCGCGGCGCTGCAGGAGGCACTCGCCGCGCTCGCGGGGGCCGTGGAGGAGCGCCCGCGCGTCGCGCTCGGCGAGCGCGCCGACGCGCTGCTCGAGCAGCCGGCGGCGCCGGGTCCCGACGAGCCGGTCGCGGTCACGCTGCCGAAGCTGTCCGAGCTGCCCGAGGCGCTCGATCTCGAGGCGCTCGAGGACGCGGTGCGCCGCTTCGTGCCCACGCCCGTCAACGACTGGCTGCAGCACGGGCTGCGCGAGTGGCTGACGGTGCTGCAGCCGATGAGCGTGCTGTGGATCCGCGTGCGCGGGTTCGCCTACGAGCGCGAGGGCGTCGCGGGGCCGCTGCACAACTTCGTGCGCGAGCTGCAGGAGCTCATCGTCGAGCGCGACGGCGTCGTCGGCGAGCTGACGGTGGACGAGGAGGGCACGCTGCTGTGGGCGCTGTTCGGCGTGCCGCCGATGTCGCGCCAGGACGACTCGCTGCGCGCGGTTCGCTGCGCGCTCGCGATCCAGAGCGCGATCGCCAGCGAGGCGTGGCAGGAGGCGGGCCTCGGGGGCACGCTCGGGGTCGCGACGGGGGCGGTGTTCGCCGGGCCGGTGGGGACGAGCGCGCGGCGCGAGTACGCGGTCGCGGGCCGCGGCGTTCGGCGGGCGCGCAACCTGATGTTGATGGCGCGCGACGGCGAGATCCTGTGCGACGGCGAGACGTACCGGCAGATCCGCAACCGCGTGGCCTGCGACGTGCTGCCTGCGACGCAGCTCGACGGGGCCGAGGACGAGGAGGTCGCGGTCTATCGGCCGTACCGTCAGCTGCCGAGCCAGCCGCGGGTGCGCGAGGTCATCGTCGGGCGCATGACCGAGCGGGTGTTCTTCGCCGAGCGCCTGGGTCAGCTGCAGCGCGGGGCCGGCGGCGGGGCGATCCTCGTCGAGGGCGAGGCGGGGATCGGGAAGTCGCGGCTGGTCAAGGATCTGCTGCGGCAGGCCGAGGTCGTCGGCGTGCGCACGCTGTCGGGCAGCGCCGACGCGCTGCGACAGACGACGGCCTACCAGGCGTGGCGCGAGGTGTTCGCGGCGCTGCTCGGCGTCGCCGGCCTGAAGACGCCCCAGCGCCGACGCGCGCGGGTCATCGGGCAGCTGCAGGAGATCGCCGACTACCTGGGTCAGGCGGGTGGGCCCGCGCCCGAGGTCGTCGGTCACGCGCCGCTGCTCAATGACGTCGTCGCGCTCGACTTCCCGGAGAACGAGCTCACGGCGCAGATGAGCGGCGCGGTCCGGGCCAGCAACACGCGCCTGCTGCTGCGCCGCCTGCTCGAGATGTCGGTGCTGCGCGGCTATCGAGTCGTGGTCCTCGAGGACGCGCACTGGTTCGACTCGTCGTCGTGGTCGCTGGCGCTGGACGTGGTCCGGCACGTGCGCCCGATCCTGCTGGTGCTGTCGACGCGCCCGATCGGCGAGCCGAACCTGGATGTAGGGACAGGCGCGTTCGCGCAGCTGCAGACGATGCCCGGCACGCGCGCGCTGCAGCTCGGCCCGGTCGGCGACGAGGAGATCCGGACGATGGTGTGCCGGCGCCTGGGGGTCGAGCAGCTGCCGCCGCCGGTCGACGCGCTGCTGACCCAGCGCGCGGCGGGTCACCCGATGTTCGCGGAGGAGCTGGCCTACGCGCTGCGCGACGAGGGCGTGATCGAGGTCCGCGGCGGCGAGTGTCAGGTCGTCGAGGGCGCGCGGCTCGAGGCCGAGACGCTGCCGAAGTCGCTGCGCGAGCTGATCGCGCGGCGCGTCGAGACGCTCAGCCCCTCGCACCAGCTCACGCTGAAGACCGCGAGCGTGATCGGGCGGGTGTTCTCGCTCGACGCGCTGCGCGAGGTCCACCCGGTCGCGTCCGACAAGCCGCACCTGCTCGGGCAGCTGGCGACGCTCGCGGCGCTGGACATCACGCCGCTCGAGACGCCGGACCCCGATCGCAGCTACCGGTTCAAGCACACGATCACGCGCGAGGTCGTGTACGGCCTGATGCAGCCGGCGCAGCGTCAGCAGGTGCACACGGCGGTCGCCGAGTGGCTCGAGTCGCGCTACGCCGACGCGCGCGCGCCGATCTACCCGCTGCTCGTGCACCACTGGCAGGCGGCCGCCGACGTCTGGCGGACGATCATCTACCTCGAGAGCGCGGGCGAGCAGGCGCTCGAGCGCGGCGCGTACCAGGAGGCGATCCGCTTCCTCGGCGAGCTGCTCGAGCTGACGAGCCCCGCGCGCGGGGTCCGTCGCCAGCGCTTCGCGCCGGGCTTCGGCGAGCGGCGCGCGGTCGAGGTCGACGCGCCCCGTCGCGCGCGGTGGGAGCGGATGCTCGGGCGGGCGCAGCTCGGGCTCGGCGACACGGTCGAGGGCCGGCGGCGACTCGAGCGATCGCTGGAGGTGCTCGGCTACCCGGTGCCGCGCTCGCGCGGCGGCCGTGCGCTCGGCCTGATGCGGCAGGGCATCAAGCAGCTGCGGCGTCGCGCGCTCGCGCCGCGGGGGCTGACGAGCGCGCGGCGGCGCGGCGCGAGCCGGGAGACGCTGCTCGACGCGGCGCGCACCTACGCCGACCTCGTGATGATCGACGCGCGCGCGGGGGAGCGCGAGAGCGTGCCCTACAGCGCGCTGATGAGTATCAACCTGTCTGAAGAGGCGGGCGGGAGCACGTCCGTGCTGATCGAGGGCTACGCGATGATGAGCGTGCTCGCGGCGGGGCTCGGCTGGCGCGGCGTGGCCGAGGCCTACGCGCGCCGCGCCGAGGACGGCGCGCGCGCGACCACGGACCTCGCGTGCCGCGGCGGCGCGCTGCTGACCCTCGGGCTGTACAAGCTCGGCGAGGCGCGCTGGGACGCCGCCGGCGAGATGCTCGACGCGTCGATCCGCGCGCGCGAGCGGCTCGGCGATCAGCGGCTCGGGGACAGCCTGTCCGTGAGCGCATGTATGATGTTCCTGCGCGGCGAGTTCGCGCGCGCGCGCGCGCTGAGCGAGCGGCTGCTGGAGTTCGGGCGGCACGTCGACGACCCGGGCTTCGAGCTCTGGGCCCACGCCTGGCGGGCGCGCGCGCGGCTCGAGCAGGGCGACATCACCGGCGCGCGCGCGCAGACCGAGGAGTGGTGGGCGCTGCTCGAGGGGCGCGCCGATCGCATGTCGGCGCTCGGCTACCACGCCCACGCGGCGCTGCTCGAGCTGCGCGAGCGCGGGCCCGCGGCGGCGCGCGGGGACTATCTCCGGGCGGCGGCGCTGATCGAGCGCGCGCGCCCGCTGTCGCCGGCGATGCTCGCGATCTTCCGGGCGCAGGCCGAGGTCGCGCTCGCGCTGTGGGACGCGGAGGGGTCGCGCGGTCAGCAGCGGGCGCGGGCCGCCTGCGCGGCGCTGCGGGAGTTCGCCGCCGTGTTCCCGGTGGGGCTGCCCGCGGCGGCGCTGTGGGAGGGCGCGCTCGCGTGGCGCTCCGGCGCGCGCGGCCGGGCCTGCGAGACGTGGCGGCGCGGGCTGGACCACGCGCGCGAGCTGGAGATGCCCTACGACGAGGCGCTGATCCATCGCGCCGTCGCGCGGCGCGGGCCCGCGCTCGCGCGGCGTGAGCACCTGGAGCGCGCGCTGTCGCTGTACGAGTCGCTCGGTCACGCGAGCGGGCTCGAGCAGGTGCGCGCCGATCTCGAGCTTCGTTAGCCCGCTCAACGATCACGAGCACCGCCGCGCGCCGCCACGGCCGACGCTGCTCGTCGTGGCGCTTCGCGGCGGCGCCCGAGTCGTCCGCGCCTCGGCGTCGTGATCACGGCGGCCGCGACGGCCCCTTCGCGGCGCGGAGGACTCCTGCAGGCGGGCCTCGTCGCGCTCGCCCCCACGCGCAGCGAGGCCCACGGCGTGCACCTGCGCGGAGTTGCGCGGCGCCCCGCGCTCGCGCAGCGCGGGCGCGGACTTCAACTCGCGGAGCAGATGGGCTACACCCGAATGACCGCGTGACGCGACGTCGCGGCGGAGGGCGCAGCTCTGATGGTCGATCAGCCTCCCTATCGAAAACCGCACGAGGACGCGGACGGGCGCCGCGGCGCGCCGCGTCACACGCTCATCCGCGGCGAGGCGCCGCTGCTCGGGGCCTACGCGGTGAGCGTCGGGCTGTCGTCGGCGATCACGCTCGCCGTCGATCGCCGCGCGCTCGAGCTCACGCCCGGCAGCGGGGCCCGCGTCGAGTTCGAGGCCGCGCCGCTGCCGGCGGTCGACCTGCGCGGCCTCCGGCTCGACCTCACGAGCTTCGCGTTCGAGCTCGACGCCGACAACCTCGGCCCGTTCACCTCGGCCGCGGGCTCGATCCTCTCGCGCGAGCTCGCGGCCCGCGTGCTCCGCCCCGCCGGGCTGCTCGGCGCGACGCCGGGCGCCGAGGAGTCGCCGGTGGCGCTGTTCCTCGACTCGTGCCCCGAGGACGACAAGGGCCGCCGCGAGGTGCTGTCGCGCGGCCTCCCGCTCAGTTTCGAACTCGGCCTGTGGATGACGCCGGACGCCCGCGTCGAGGCGCGCGTCGACGGCCGCCAGGCCGAGGTCCAGCTCTCGAGCCCGCTGCTCGTCCGCGCGCCGCTCGTGCGGCTCGCGATTCGCTCGGCGCGGCTCGAGCTCGCCGGCGGCCGGATCATCGTCGAGCAGGACCCCGCCGTCGGCTGGTTCATGCGCCTGTGGGGCGCGCTGCTGCTGCGGATCGCGCTGTGGGTCGCGGGGCGCTGGCTGCAGAGGCGCCTGCCGCCGGCGATGCGGTCCGAGCGTTACAACCTGTTCGAAGATCCCGATCGCGCGGAGACGCTGGCGGCGCTGATCGCCAATCTCCGCGCGCCCGCGTCGTCCTCGTCGTCCGGCGACGGGGGCGAGGGGGGCGCGTCTGGCTCGGTCGCGTCGGCGCTGCAGGGCACGCTCGCCGCGCTCACGGCTGAGCAGCTCCCCGCCGACGCGTGGGTCATCGCGCGCGTGCCGCTCGGGGACGAGCGCGCCGTGGCGGTGTGCGCCGACGAGGGCGCGGACCTCGAGCTGTCGCGGACCGACGAGCACATCCGCCTTTCGTCGTCGGGCGCGCGCGGCCTGTACCTCCACGCCGACTCGCTCCCGGCGCTCTCGCGGCTCGCGCTGCGCGGGGTCACGCTGCGGCTGCGCACCCGCGCGCTCGAGCTCGAGCTCGAGCCGGCGCTCGGCTCGTTCGAGCGCGCGCTCATCCAGCACCTCGTGTCGACCGTCGCGATGCCGATGGTGCCCGCGGACGTCGCCGCGATGATCGGCCTGGGCGAGGCGCCCTGGGGGCCCGCGCCGCGCGTGCTGTTCAAGAAGGCGTTCGGCGACCCGGGCGACGAGGACGCGCCCGCGGCGATCGTCCGCGCGCCGGGCGACGTCGCGCTGACGCTGCGGTGCTCGGCGGGCCGCGTGGAGCTCGCGAGCGCCGCGCCCATCGAGCTCGCGCTGCAGGGCGTCCCGCTCGCGCCCGACCTCTCGCTCTCGCGGGTGCGCTATGACCGGCGCTCCGGCGACGTGCGCGTCACGAGCTCGCCCGCGCTGGGGGCGCTCGAGCAGCGCGTGATCACGCAGATCGTCCGCCATCGCGTCGCGCCGCTGGCCCCCGCGCTCGCGGAGATGCCTGGCCCCGAGACCAGCCCGCCGATCCCGCTCGAGCAGCTCGCGAGCCACGAGCTCGTGCTCCACGAGCAGGCGACCCCGCTCGGCCCCGTCCAGCTGCGCATGGCGCCCGACGACCGGCTCTCGCTGCGCGTGGGCGCCGGGCTCGCGCGCCTGACCAGCGCCGAGGCGCTGCTCGTCGCGGTCCCGGAGCTGCAGCTCGTCACGCGCCTCGAGGGGCTCTCGATCGAGCTCGTCGCGGGTCGCGTCGATCTGTTACTCGAGCCAGGTATCGGCGCCTACGTCGAGCGCGCGCTGCAGGGCGCGCTCGCGGGGTTCCGGCCGCTGATCCTGGCGGGGCTGCAGGGCGCGCTGCGCCCGTGGCCGGAGGACCGCGCGCACGAGCCCTGGGTGCTCCAGCGGGCGTCGCTCCCGGTCGTCGGCGAGCTCGAGATCTCGCTGCCGGCCGGCGGCGCCGTCGTCGTCGAGCGTCACCCGGGCGGCGTCGAGCTGCGCGCCACGCCCTGCCTGCACGTGAAGCCCCTGCGCCCGGGCCCGCTGCCGGCCTTTGAGCTCCGCGGGCTGCGCTGGCAGCTGCCCTACGACCGCTGGGCGCTCATGACCAAGCCCGACGTCGGCCCGCTCGTGCAGGAGCTGATCGGCGCGCTCGCGGGCAAGCTGCTGCCGCCGATGGCCGTCGAGCTCGCGGGCCGCCTCGGGCTCCCGGAGCCCGACCCCGCGCGGGTCCGCAGGCCGCCGCCGAAGCGCGGCCCGCTCGTGCTCGAGCGCGCGCTGCCGACGATCGGCCCGGCCCGCGTGTGTCTGCCGGCCGACGGCTGCGCGGCGATCGAGATCGATCAGCAGGCCATGACGCTGACGCTGGGCGCGGGCGTCGTCGTCTGGCTGCCCGAGCTGCACTTCGTCCTGCGCGCGCGCGGCGTCGAGATCAGCTGGAGCCCGTGGACGGTCGACTGCTCGCTCGAGCCGGCGCTCGGCTCGCTCACGCGCCAGGTCGCGCAGGACGTCGTCACCGGGCTGCTGCGCGAGCACGCGCGGCTGTTCTGGCCCGATGATACAGGCTGCCCCGAGGGACATGTCACGCTGCTGGTGCTCGGCCGCGACGAGCCCTGGGGCCCGCTGCGGATGAGCGTGCCGCACGGCGGCGGGCTCGCGGTCGAGCTGGACCCCAAGGGCGTCGCGCTCGTGTCGAGCGCCGGCATCGTGCTGCAGTCGCCCAACTTCGACTGGCTGCCGAGCTTCCGGCTCAACCGGCTCGGCTACACCTTCGAGACCGGCGCGATCGACATCGACATCAGCGGCGTCGAGCAGCGCTTCTATCACGAGGACGAGGACGTCAGCGCGATGACCGAGTCGATCCTCGCGCACCTCTTCAAGGTGCTCGTGGCCCCGAAGGTCCCGGAGATGGCGACGCTGCTCGGCTTCGTCCGCCACGCGCCGCCGCCGGCGATCCGCCCGCCGTTCGGGCGCATCAAGCTGTTCGTCCAGGAGGTGTCGCCGGAGCTCGGGCTGATGACGCTGTCGATGGACGCCGACGACATCATCACCGTGCAGGCCCGCGACGACGAGGTCTCGCTGAGCTGCACGCTCGGGCTGCTGATCGACTTCCCGCAGCTCCGCCTGCAGGTCGAGCTGCGGCGCGTCCGCTACCACCCCAAGAGCGGCGAGGTCCAGGTCGACGGCTTCGGGCAGCTCGAGAACGCGGTGGTCGAGGCCATCATCGAGCGCCAGTACCGGGCGGTGATGGCCAAGCAGGGGCACGTGGTCGCCGACGGCCAGACGCCGGTCTCGGCCTTCATCGACGGGCGCGACATGACGCGCAAGGGCCGGATCTCGCTCGGCAAGCTGAAGATGCGCGTCAACCTCGTCGAGATCTCGATGGACCCGGCGACCAAGTTCTCGATCAAGTTCGGCGCCGAGGGCCTCGAGTTCGTGGCCAACCCGCCGCTGTACCTCGACACGCCCGGCTTCGCGGACTTCGAGCTCGGCTCGGTGCGCTACACCTTCAAGGACTCGCGCTTCAAGTTCGCGGTCAAGGACGACGGGCTCATGCCCGACTTCCTGACCGAGATGGGCTTCGACATGGTCGCCAAGTGGGCGTCCGACTTCTTCCTGCCGATGCTCCCGCCGGTCATGCGCGAGCCGGGCTACAGCCTCGCCGACGACATCAACCCGTCGGAGACGCTGGCGGCGCTGATCGCCGGCGTCACGGCCAAGGCCGGCGCGGGCAAGGGCAAGGGCAAGGGCTAGCCTCGCGCGCGCTCGATGCACGTTCGCGCGTTCGCGTCGCGCGGGCCCTCGCCGAGCGAGGGCGTCACGACGCGGCGGTTCTGCTTCTCGCTCGCCGACGACGACTGCTTCGGGTCGCTGGAGATCAACGCGGTGAACTGCTGGTACTACCCGCTCTACGAGCTGAAGAACGTGCCCAGCTGCGACCTCCGCGACTGCGCCACGTTCATCATCCCGTGGTGAGGCCCGACGCCCGGGACCGCGGGGTCGGTGCCGCGGGCGCGCGGTTCGGATGTTACCTTTTGTAACTTTTTGTTACTGTTTGCGGGTGAACGCCGACGACGATCTGCTGACGGCGCGCGAGGCCGCAGCGCTGCTGCGGGTGCATCACAAGCACCTGTACCGCCTGCTGCGTCAGGGCTTGCCGGGGCATCGCGCCGGTCGTGGGCACTGGCGGTTTCGTCGCGAGGAGCTGCTCGCGTGGCTCGAGGCCCGGCGCCCGCAGCCAGGCGAGGGGCAGCTCGAGGTCACGCTCGCGTCGCCTCAGGCCTCGCCGCGGCTGCTGGTCGCGCGCGTGCGCGATCGCTGGGTCGCGCACGCGGCCGGGCCGGAGCTCCCGCGCGCCGCGGACGCGCTCCTGCGAGACGGCGACGCGCCCGCGACGGCCAGGCGGCGCGTGACCACGACGCGGCCCCTGGCGGAGCTGTCGGCGAACGTGCTGATCGCCGGCTGCGCGCCGCTGCTCGGCGTGCTCGTCGATCGACTCGCGGCCGGGCGCGCGCGCGGGCGCGTGCACTGGCTGCCGTCGAACAGCCGCGACGCGCTGCGCATGCTGGCGGACGGGGAGGTGCACGTCGCGGGGATCCACCTCACCGGCGGCGCGTCGGAGTCGGCGCGGCCGGAGGATCAGCACGCCGCGATCGTCCGCCGCGCGCTGGGAGAGCGCGCGTTCCACCTCGTGCGCCTCGTTCGCTGGCGCCAGGGCCTGGCGACGGCTCGGCGCGGGCCGCGGCGGGTCACGGGGGTTCACGATCTGCAGCGACCCGAGATCCGCGTGGCGGCGCGCGAGCGCGGGTCGGGGGCGCGGCGGGTGCTCGAGCAGGCGCTCGCCAGCGCCGGGCTGCGTCGCGGTCGGCTGCGGGCGAGCCAGACGCTGCGGGACCACGGCGCGGTGGCCCAGGCGATCGCGCTGGGGGCGGCGGACGCGGGCGTGACGATCGAGTCGGTCGCGGCCCAGGCGCGGCTGCGCTTCGTGCCGCTGGTCGAGGAGGTCTTCGACCTTGTCGTACCGGCGGAGCTCGCCGACGCCGTGGGGCTCGACGCGATGATCTCGACGATGTCGCGCCGGACGCTGCGGCGTGAGCTAGACGCGCTCGGTCCCCACTCGCTCGATGATATGGGTCATGTACAAACGCTCCGAGCGCGCCCATGAGCAAGCCGACCCGTGAGCACCGCGCGCGCGCGCGGACATGGACGCGACGCGCGATCGCGTCGACGTGGATCCTGTGCGCGGGGCTGATCGCGCTCGCGGGCTGCGGAGGCGCGCGCGAGCGCGGCGCGGACGAGCTCGTCGTGTTCGCGGCGTCGTCGTTGACCGAGGCGTTCCAGGCGCTCGAGCGCGGGTTTGAGCGGGCGAACCCGGGGGTCGACGTGCGCCTCGCGTTCGCGGGCAGCCAGGTGCTGCGCCTGCAGATCGAGCAGGGCGCGGCGGCGGACGTGTTCGCGTCGGCCAACGAGCAGCACATGCGCGCGCTGGTCGACGCCGGCCTGGTGACGCGCAGCGAGATCTTCGCGGAGAACGAGCTCGTCGTCATCGTCCCCGCGCGCGGCTCGAGCGTGGAGCGCTTCGAGCAGCTCGACCAGGCGACGCGGATCGTGATCGGCACCGAGTCGGTGCCCGTCGGCGTGTACACGCGCCAGGTGCTCGACCGCGTCGCGCCCGCGCTCGGCGAGGGCTTCGCGGCCGCGCTGCGCGAGCGCGTCGTCTCCGAGGAGAACAACGTGCGGCTGGTGCGGGCGAAGATCGAGCTGGGCGAGGCCGACGCGGCGTTCGTCTACCGCACCGACGCGACCGCGTCGACGCGCGTGCGCGTGGTGCCGATCCCCGACGCGCTCAACGTCCGCGCGAGCTATCCGATCGGCCTGGTCCAAGCGTCGCCGCGCGCGGCGCTGGCGGCTCGCTTCCTCGACTACACGCGCTCGGCCGAGGGGCGCGCGGCGCTGCGTCGCCACGGCTTCCTCGCGGAGGCGCCGTGAGCCGACGCCCCGCGGCCGCGGCCGCGTCGACGCTCGGCGCGCTGCTCGGCGCGGCGTTGCTCGGGCTGCTGATCGTGCCGATCGCCGCGCTCGCGCTGTCGAGCGCGCCCGCCGACATCGTCGCCGGGGCGCGGCACCCGATGTTCGCGCCGGCGCTGTGGCTGAGCCTGCGCACGACGGCGGTGAGCCTCGTGTTCACCGTGCTGACGGGCACGCCGCTGGCGTGGTGGCTGGTGACGTCGCGCGGGCGCGCGGCCCGGGTCGCGGAGGTCCTGATCGGGCTGCCGATCGTCATCCCGCCCGCGGTGATCGGCGTCGCGCTGCTGCAGACCTTCGGTCGTCAGGGCTTTCTCGGCCCCGCGCTCGCGCGCGTCGGGATCTCGATCCCGTTCACGGAGGGCGCGGTGCTCCTGGCCCAGGTCGTCGTGTCAGCGCCGTTTTTCGTGCAGGCGGCCGCGAACGCGCTGCGCAAGGTGAACCCCGACACGATCACCGTCGCGCGCACGCTCGGGGCCTCGCCCGCGGCGGCGTTCCTGCGCGTGGCCGTGCCGATCGCGGCGCCGGGCTTGATCGTCGGCGCCTCGCTGGCGTGGGCGCGCGCGCTCGGGGAGTTCGGCGCGACGCTGCTGTTCGCGGGCAACCTGACGGGCGTGACCCAGACGATGCCGCTGGCGATCTTCTCGGCGCTCGAGGCCGACGTCGAGCTCGCGGTCGTGTTCTCGATCGTGCTGGCCGCGATGGGGGCGCTTTTGCTGGTCGCGCTGCGGGGGGCGCCGGCGCTGCGCGTGCGCGTGGGGCCGCGCGCGGGAGGAGCGTCGTGAGCCGCTGGCGCGCGTCGCTGCAGGCCCGCTTCGGCGACTTCGAGCTCGACGTCGAGCTCGCCGGCGACGACGGCCCGCTGGTCGTGATCGGCCCCAACGGCAGCGGCAAGACCACGCTGCTGCGCGTGCTCGCGGGCGCGTTGGAGCCGACGCGCGCCGAGATCGAGGTCGGCGATCGAGTGCTCTACAGCAGCCGCCGCGGCGCGCGGGTCCCCATCGAGGAGCGCCGCGTGGGCTACGTGCCGCAGGGCTACGGGCTGTTCCCGCACCTCAGCGCGCTCGACAACGTGGCCTTTGGGCTGTCGATGGGGGCGCGTCGGCTGCCGCGCGCCGAGGCTCGCCGGCGCGCGCGTCGACTGCTGGATGAGCTGGGCTGCGGTGAGCTGGCTGTGCGGACACCCGCGGGGTTGTCGGGCGGGGAGCGTCAGCGCGTCGCGCTCGCGCGCGCGCTGGTGATCGAGCCCGAGCTGCTGCTGCTCGACGAGCCGCTGACGGCGCTCGACGTGCGCGCGCGTCGGGCCGTGCGCGGGTTCCTGGCCGATCGCCTGCGCGCGCTCGGACGTCCGTCGATCCTGGTGACCCACGACGTCCGGGACATCGCCACGCTCGGGGTGCAGGTGTGTGTGCTCGAGCGCGGGCGCGTGGTCCAGCGCGGCGCGCTCGCGCAGCTGCGGGCGGCGCCCGCGAGCGAGTTCGTGGCCGAGTTCGTGGGCAGCCTGCCGGCGCTGCCGTCGGGCGAGGTCGCGGCGGGCCACGGCGGCGCCGACGACGTCACGGCTCGCGGTTCGCGAGTGCTCGAAGCTCGCTGATCGTCACCGGCCGCGCGGCGTGAGTTCGGGCGACGGCGCCTCGGCGAGCTCGCGCCGCGATGGGCACGAGCTCGCGCTACCGCGGCGGCGCGCGCTCCGTCGCGCCCTCGATCATCTGGCGCACGGCTGGCGCCGCGTAGCCGGCGGGCAGCAGCTCGGGGGCGGCGGCGGCGAGCTGGTAGGCGCCCTCGATGGCCGCGATCACGCCGGCCGCGAGCCGCTTGGCCCCGCGACCGCTGCGCCCGCGCTGGCGCAGACGCGCGCGCAGCAGGTCCGTGAGCGCGTCGAGGCGCGCCGCGATCGCGCGTCGGTAGATCGCGCGCACCTCGGGCTGGCGCGTCGCCTCGGCGCCGACGACGACCCACGCGGCGACGACGGCCGGGTCCTCGCCGGCGCCGCGCGCGAGGTAGGCGCTGACGAAGGCGTCGATCCTGTCCTTGGGGTCATTTCCCGCGCGACGCAGGAGCGCGTCGCGACGCGCTTCGAAGCGCGCGACCAGCTGCTCGACGAGCGCGAGCAGGATCGCGCGCTTGCTCGTGAAGTGATAGTGGATGAGGCCGGGCGAGAGCGCGGCGGCGCGGGCGATCGCCGCCACGGTGGCGCGCTCGTAGCCCCGCTCGCCCATGACCGCGAGCAGCCCGTCGATGATCTGCTCGCGGCGCGCCTCGGTGTTTCGCGGGCGGGGCACGGCTCGAGATAGCGCGGGCCGGCGCGCGCGTCAACGGCGGCGGGTTGACGCGCGCGCCGCGATCGCCCATGATGTGTTTGTAATTTGGTCAACCAACCTAAAAACATGGGCGCCCGGGACGCCGACGCGCCCGCGCTCGTGATCCGCGGCTGGGATCGCCTCGAGGCGCTCTCCACCGGGCTCGCGGGGCTAGCGACGCTCGCGCTGCTCGTTCCGCTGCTCGCGTCGCGCGGCTGGCTCGAGTCGCTGGCGATCGCGGGGCTGCTCGCGGTGATCGTCGCGACGAGCCGGTTCGAGGTCGCGGCGCTCCCGGATCGGGTCCGGCTGCGCAAGCGCGTCCTCGGCGTGGCCTGGCGCAGTCGCGAGATGCCCCTCGAGACATCATGCGAAGTCTGCGAGTCGTGGGAGGCGATGGAGCCCGAGTGCGTCGCGCTGCGTCCGCAGCTCGAGCAGGACCCGGCGACCGCGTACGACTACGCCTTCGGCCCGAGCGGGCGCGCGGCGCTCGAGCTGCGCGCGCGCGTGGAGGCGGCGATCTCGTGGCGGCGCGCGCGGTTCCGCGGGCCGTGCCCGGCGAGCGTCCGCGGCGGCGTCCAGCGACGGCGCGTGCGGCTGGTCCGGCGGCTCCGCGCGCTCCCGGCGATCGGCGCGTGGCTCGGGCCGCGCGCGCGCGTCCGCGGGCGCGAGACGATCCTGACCGGGGTGAGCGGGCGCGCGACCCGGGAGCTCCTGCCCTGCGCGATCGCGCTGGCGTTGGCGACCCCGTGCGCGTTCGCGGCGGCCGCGGTCACCTTCGTCGTGGGCGCGCCGGGCTGGGGCGCGACGCTGCTGGTCGTCGCGCTCCGGCTCACGCTGGGTCCGCGCTACCGTGTGCGCGTCGGCCCCGAGGGCGTCACGGCGGTGCATCGCGTGCTCGGGATCCCGCTGTCGTGTCAGCGGCTCGGGCCGCGCCCGCGCGTCGAGCTCGATCGCACGTGGGAGTGGCCCGACGGGACGCGGGTGACGCTGCGCGAGCCGGGGCGCGTGCTCGACGGGGTGAGCTGCGGCGCGCCGTGGAGCGCCAGCGCGCTGCGAGGGGCGCTGGCGCTGGCGCTCGCTCGCGCGGCGGCGTAACGGCGAGCGGGCGCTCGTCGTCGGAGACCTGTGCTCCCGCGCGCGGCTGTTCGCGCGGCCGCGCGTCGATATACTCGCCCGAGAGACCCGCGTGGCGGAACAGGAAAGCACAGCGCGCGCCCCGAGCGCGCTCGCCGAGCGCCTCCTCGCGGGGCGTGACGGGGAGGCCGGCTCGCGCGAGCGCGTGGCCGAGCTGCTGCGCGCGCACCTCGACGACGCGCGCGCGCGCTGGAGCGGCGTGTCGCTCACGGACGACGACTTCGTCGAGCACCTGGCCGCGCGCCTCGTCCCCGAGCACCCCGTGGCCGAGGCGCTCGAGGGCCTGCGCGGTCCGGAGCTGTTCCTCGCGTGCGCGTGCGCCCAGGGGTCGACCCCGGCGATCGAGCATCTCGAGCGGCTGGTTCGGGGCGAGCTCGCGGCCGCGTTCGCGCGCCTGAAGTCGCGGGGCACCGACGCCGCCGACCTGCAGCAGCGCCTGTTCCAGCGCCTGCTGACGCGGGACGGCGAGCGCCCGCCGCGGATCCTCGACTACACCGGGCGCGGCTCGCTGCGCGCGTGGGTCAAGGTCGCGGCCGTCCGGCTGCGCATTGACGCCGAGCGGCGGCGCAGCGACAAGGCCGCGACGCTCGACGAGAAGAGCGAGCGCCTGCTCAAGCTCGCCGACGGCGTCGACCCCGAGCTCGGCTTTCTCAAGCAGCACTACCGCGGGCATTTCAAGCAGGCGTTCCAGGAGTCGCTCGGGCAGCTCACGCCCGAGCAGCGCAACCTGCTGCGGCTGACGGTCATCGACGGCGTCAGCGCGACCGAGATCGCGCGGCTGCACAACGTCCACCGCGCGACGGCGAAGCGCTGGCTCGTCAGCGCGCGCGCGCAGCTGCTCGAGGCCACGCGCGCGCGCCTGATGGCGAACCTCAAGGTCGACAAGGGCGAGTTCGAGAGCATCATCCGCCTGATCCAGAGCAACCTCGAGGTCAGCATGCGCCGCTTCCTCGACGACTAGCCGACCCGACGGCCGGCGGGCGCCCGCGTTCCGCCGCGCGCGCGCGCGTGGACCGACGCGCGCGAGCGCGCGTCGACGCGGCACGCCGCGCGCGCTTGTTGCTGAATCGCGCCGCGGCGTGCCACACTCTCGCTCGTGGGATTTCGCGCGTCGCCGCGGGCACGCGTCACGCCAGCGCGTCACCGGGCCCTCGGGCCGGGTGCGAAAATCGCGAGCGCGTGCGCCGTCGCGGCGCTGAGCGGCTGCTTCACGGGCACCTTCCTCGAGGGCAAGGCGTGCATCTCCGACGAGGACTGCGGCCCGGCGCTCGCGTGCGAGGCCGGCGTCTGCGGCGGCGTCGCGGCGGGGACGAGCGGAGACGCGAGCACGAGCGGGGGCCAGGGCGAGAGCTCGACGAGCGGGGGCGCGAGCGAGGGCACGAGCACCGGCGCGCCCGAGACCAGCTCGACCGGGCTCGAGGAGACGACGGGCGAGGGCACGAGCGGCGGGGAGCAGTGCTCGTGCCAGGCGCTCGACGTCCTGCTCGTCTACGACCAGGCCCAGTCGATGCTGCCCTACGAGGACAAGATCATCGGCGTGCTCGTCGAGCTCTACGAGATCCTGCTCGACTCGTTCGCCGACGTGTGCAGCTACCACGTCGGCCTCACCTTCACGTCCGAGGTGCTGCACAACGACCCCGAGTGCCAGGGCGTCGGCAGCCTGCTGACGCAGCGCCAGTCCGAGGACTGCTCCGAGCTGTACATGGGCGGGAAGTCCTACGTCGACGAGACGGATGATCTCGCGGCCGCGCTGCTGTGCCTGGTCTCGGCGGGCTCGACCGGCGCGCCCGAGGAGCAGAACTCGCGCACCGCGCTGGCTGTCACCGAGGCCATCTCGCCCGAGCTCAACGCGCACGGCGCCTGCAACGAGGGCTTCTTCCGCGCCGACGCGGCGCTGGCGATCACCTTCGTGACCGCCGAGGACGACAACCGCGACGCGCACCCCATGGGCAACGGCACGCCGGGCGAGCCGTCGGAGTGGTTCACGCAGATCCTCGAGCTCAACGCGTTTAACCCCGATCGCGTCGGCGTCGCCGCGATCATCCCGCCGGCCGCGAACCCGACGGGGTGCATGGCCGACCCGGCGCCGCGGCTGCACGAGTGGCTCGAGTTCTTCGTCGGCGAGAACACCATCGCGCTCGACCTCTGCGACGACGAGCAGGTGCTCGTCGACATCTTCACGAGCGAGCTGCAGCAGGCGCTGTTCACCAACACCTGCGCGGGCTGACGTCCGTCACTCCGGCGGGTTGAGCGTGCAGGTCTCGGCGATGATGTCGACCGCGTTCTGGAAGAACTGGTTGAAGTCCTCGTCGCACACCGGCCCCATGATCCCGCGCTCGCCGAACAGCCCGATGAACTCCTCCCAGTGCTTGCCGGCGTTGGGCTTGTTGCCGTTGGGGCAGCCGACCGTCTCGCCCGGGATCAGCCCGAGCACGACGGTGCTGTCGGTGTCGCCGCCCTTGGCCGCGATGATCTGGTCGTAGGCCTGCTGCGCGCTGTTGAGGTCCTCGACGTTGGGGTCGTCGGAGATGAAGGTGAGCACCAAGATCGCGTCGTCGCGCAGGAAGTCGAGGTTGCAGCCGCCGGGCCCGACGAGCGCCGGGCTGATCGACTCGACCAGCGCGTCCATGGGCCGCTCCGAGGGGTCGCCCGCGGTCCCGACCGTGGCGACGCAGGTGAACGCGTCGACGAGGTTCGGCTCGTCCTGGACGATGTAGCGGTTGCCCGCGTACAGCTCGCACAGCTGGTTGCTGGCGAAGGCGCCGGCCGGCTGGATCACGCCGGCGCCGCGCACCGTGTCGCAGTCGGTGAAGTCGGCGGTGCAGGCGTAGCCCTGCTTGCCCTCGCAGGTCTCGTGCGGCACCCCGGCGCACGCCGCCGGGGTGCAGCGCGTCTCGGCGTCGGTGTCGACGACCATGATGTGATAGTCGTCGGTCGGCAGCTCGTTCTTGATCGTGTCGATGAACTGCGGGAACGCGGCGGTCAGCGCGGCCTGCTCGCCCTCCATCGAGACCGAGTTGTCGATCGCGAACACGAAGTCGACCTGCTGGCAGCCGTCGGGCAGCCCGGTGTTGCCCGTGTTCCCGGTGGTGTCGGTGGTCTGCGTGGTCTGGGTGGTCGAGGACGTCGACGCGTCGCTGTCGTCCGTCGTCGTCAGCGGCGCGGTGCCGGACGAGGTCGCGGGCTCGGTCGCGCTCGCGCTCGTGGTCACGCCGCCGGTCCCCTCGGTCGCGCCGCCGGCGGTGGTCGAGGGGCCCTCGCTGCCCGCGCTGTCGGTGCCGCTCGAGGAGGGGCTGCTGTCGATGCCCGTGGGCAGCGTCGCCGCCTCGGTGTCGCGGTCCGTGCTGTCGCCGCAGGCGAGCGCGAAGGTCAGCGCGCACAGCAGCGCGGCGCGCGAGCGCGCGCGCGCGCCTGCGCTCGAGAGGAGTCCCGGGGCGGAGAGTCGGTCCATCGAGGATCCATTACCAACCCGTCGCCCGCGCGGCCAGTCGGCAGACGCCGGCGGCCTGGTCGAGGGGTCACCTGATCGCGCGCCGCCGATCCGGCGCGCGCGCGCGGACGCTCGCGCGCGGCTCAGGCGGCGGCCCAGCGGCCGTGGAAGGTGAAGGGGATGTGGTGGTCGTAGTGCGCGCGCGCGACGGGGCCGCCCTCGAGGCGCTGGGCGTCGAACACGTGGAGCGCGCTGGTGTGGCTGTCCGCGTCGTGCACGAGCGTGAGCAGGTGCCCGGCGCCGCCGGGACCCGACGGCACGTAGATCGGCTCGCTCGGGCCGGCGCCCTCCGGGTAGTCGAAGCGATCGACCACGCCGCGCTCGGGGTCGACGCGGATCAGCGCGCGGCGCCCGTGATCCATCGACAGGCAGAACGCGTCGGTGCTGCGCCGGCCCTCGTCCTCGGCCAGCACGCTGGGGAACTCCACCGGCGCGTCGCCGATGGTCTCGCGGCGCAGGGACGTGCGCGCCGCGTTGATCCGGCAGCGCGCGTACTCGGGCAGCGCGAGCTCGACGCCGTCGACCCCGATCGCGCCCATGCTGTCGAAGTTCGGGTAGACGCAGGCGTCGACGACGAGCTCCTCGCCGTCCTCGAAGGCGTTGATGAAGTGCCACTGAAAGAACGGCTCGGTCGTGAACCGGCGCGCGCGCTCGGGCGCCGCCAGCGGCACCACCACGACCTCGGTGCCGAGCTCGGGGCGCCAGCGGACCAGGCGCTCGAAGGGGCCGATGTTGAGGATCGCGCGCAGCAGCTGAATGGAGACCGGGCTGGCGAAGAACACCGCGTGGCGCTCGGTCACCGCGAAGTCGTGGATCATGCGGTTGTCCGGCAGCGGCGCGAAGCCGAGGTGGCGGCACGCGCTGTCCTTCGGCCACGCGTAGAGGTCGACGCCCGGCTGCTTGCCGTAGCGCGAGCCGAAGTTGATGAGGCGGTCGCCGACGACGTGGGGGTGCGCGCTGAAGGTCCGCCCGACCACGTTGCCGAGCGTGGTCTCGCCGATCGTCTCGAGCGTCTCGCGCTCGAGCTCGACGGGCGTCGCGCCCTCCATCAGCGCGAACAGGCGGTCGTTCCACACCAGCGCGGCGGTGTTCGCCGTGTTCTTCTGCTTGCCGCGCGCGAGGTTGAGCATGCGTCGCCACCACGGGGCGCTGAAGCCGTAGAGCAGGCGGCCGGCCTCGGTCTCCTCGCGGTAGCCGTCGGACTGGACCATGCGCACGGCGCCGAAGGCCGCGCCGCCGGCGAGCTTGGTCGCGCACACGGCCCCGTCGCCTTCGAAGGCGTGGGAGTAGCGGAGCCCGAAGCGCCCCGAGGTCGCCGGTCCGGCGCGGAACAGGGTGCCCTCGAGGCCCGGCGGCAGCTCGCCCTCGACGCGCAGCGGCTCAAAGGGGTGTTCGCGGGGGAGGTCTTCGTAGGCGCGGCTTCGTTCGGTCACGGTGCTCTTCCGGCTGCGGCGATTCGGTTCTTGTAAGAACCCCTTACATCAAGTAAGATACTCTTACATCCGTGTCAAGCAGGAAACGCAGCGCGTCCTCGCGGCGCAGCTACCACCACGGGGACCTGAAGCGGGCGCTGATGGACGCGGCCCTGCGGCTGGTCGAGAGCGCCGGGCCCCAGGGCTTCTCCATGGCGGACCTGGCCCGAGAGGCGGGTGTGTCCTCGGGCGCGCCGTACCGACACTTCAAGGACAAGCACGCGCTGCTCGAGGCGCTGGCGCTCGAGGGGCTCGAGCGCCTGCTCGCGGACGGCGAGCGCGAGCGCGCGCGCCAGGGCGACGCGGGCCCGCTGGCGCAGTTCCGGGCGCTCGGCGTCGCCAGCGTGGTGTTCGCCGTGGAGCACCCGGGCTACTTCCGCGTCATGAACAGCCCGGAGATCCTCGATCGTTCGGGCTCGCCGGAGCTCGCGGCCGTGCGCGAGGGCGCGGACGCGGCGACGCGGTCGATGGTCGACGGCGCGGCGGCGGCGGGCGAGCTGGCGACGGACCCCAGGGTCTCGATCCTCACCGCGCAGGCGCTCATGTACGGGCTCGCGCGCATGCTGGTCGACGGCCTGCTGACGCCGGTGTCCACGGACGAGGCGCGGCAGCTGGCGATCGCGGTCACCGAGGTGCTCGGCCACGGCCTCGTGCCGCGCGGGCCCTCGAGCTAGCGGCGCTCGGGCGCGACGCTCCGCGCTCAGCGCGGGATGACGCGGGTGTAGTACAGGTCCCAGCCGTTCGCGCCCGGGTCCGCGCGATCGGAGGCGAAGATCAGCTCGCAGCCGTCTGGGCTCAGCGCGGCCTCGCCTTCGAACGCCTCCGTGTTGACCACGGGGAGCGGCGCGGACGGGCCGAAGTCGTCGTCGACGCTGTCGCGGTGCGCGAGCCAGAGGTCGTCGCTGCCGTCGCGCGCGCTCGTGTAGATCAGCACGCGCTCGTCGTCCGAGACGATCGGGTGCGTGCTGCGAAAATTGCCCGTCTCGATGTTTGGGAGCAGCGCGCGGGGGGAGAACTCGCTCCGCGCGTCCGGGCGGCTCGAGGAGTAGATCGTCAGCTCGCCGTTGTACTCGCCCGCGAAGTACAGGCGCAGGCCGTCGGCCGACGCGTGGGGGTCGATCTCGTTGTCCGGCGAGTTGATCGACGGGCCGGCGTTCACGAGCTCCTGAAACGGGGCGTCCGCGTCGGCGCGCGCGCCGAGCCAGATGTCGAAGCCGCCCTCCCCGCCGTCGCGGGCGCTCGAGAGCAGCAGCGTGAGCCCTCCGTCGAGGAGCTGCACCTTCGTGTCGTCCTGCGGCGAGTTCACGCCGAGCGCGTCCGCCAGCTGGGGTGACCCAAACAGCGCGCCTGGACCCGCGCGCGTCGCCGTGAACACGTCCGCCCCGTTCGCGAGGTTGGTCGCGAAGTAGAGCGTGAGCCCGTCGCCTGCGAAGAACGGGTCGCTGTCGCGCTCGCTCGTGTTGAGCTCGTCGAGCGCGACGGGCTCCTCGAGCGTGAACGCGTCGAGCTCGAGCTCGCACAGCGTCGGCGGCGTGAGCGGATCCTCCGTGGTCGTCGCGGTCGTGGTCGTCGCGGCCGTGGTCGTCGCGTTCGTCGCGGTCGTGCTCGCCGTGGCGTCGCCCGTCGTCGCCGCGCCCGTGCTCCCACTCGAGCCGCCGCTGCCCGTCGTCTCGCTCGCGCCGCTCGCGGTCACGGTCGTGTCGCTCGCGGCGCCTGACGAAGTGGTGGCGCTGTCCGTGGCCGTCGTCGCGTCGCCCTGATCGGTGAAGCACGCCCCGAGCCCCGCCAGCAGGAGGATGCACCATGCTCGCCACGTCACGCTTCGCAGCATAGGCCGCGCCGCGTCTGGATATCAACCACGCGCGCCGGCGACGATCGGCCGCGCGCGCGCGCCCTGGGCTCGTCCTCGTCCTCGTCGCGTCACGGTCAGCCCGTCGGCGCCGCGCACAGGAACGCGACGGTCTGGTCGCACGCGCGATCGCTCAGCAGGCCGTCGTCGCTGAGGTTGATCGACACGCAGTTCTCCTCCTCGCCGCCGTTGGGCTCGCCGGCGGTCCAGGGCTCGTAGTCGAGCGGCGTGCGGTCGACCCAGCCGTAGTCGCCCTCGACGATCTCGTCGGCGAGCCCGACCCAGTAGGTGATCGGCTCCACGGGCCCGAGCTCGGCGACGAGCAGCTGCTCTTCGAGGTCGGTGAAGACCGCGAGGTCGACGACCGCGTCGCCGACGGCGAAGTCCAGGCAGCGGACGCGGGCGTCGTGCCAGGTCAGCGTCTGGCCGCAGAACCACAGCGGGCCGAGGCGCGAGTCGAGCAGCAGGCAGCCGCCGCACGCCGCGTTGCGCGGCGAGGCCTCGTCGCGCAGCCCGTCGCAGTCGTTGTCGATCCCGTCGCACAGCTCGTCCAGGCCCGGCGCGGCGTCGGGGTCGTCGTCGTCGCAGTCGGCGAGCACGTCCGACATGCCCTCCGGGCAGCTGTCACAGTAGCTCTCGGGCGTGTGCGTCATCAGCCCCACGCCGTCGCCGTCCGCGTCGGGGAAGCAGAGCACCTCCTCGCACGCGCCGGTGGTCTCGGCGCCGGTGGTCGCGGTCGTCACGTCGCTCGAGCCCGTCGCGCCGTCGCTGGCGTCACTCGTCTCGGCGCCGCTGGTCGACGACGCGTCGGGCTCGGTGGTCGCGCTCGCGTCCTGCGGCGGCCCGGCGTCGGAGAAGCAGGCGGTCGCGGCGAGGCAGGCCAACAGCCCGCCGCGGCGGCACCACCCGAGACGCGACTTCCGTGACACTACAAGGATTCATACCACCGCCGCGGGGGAGCTCGGGCCGCGTTCACGCAGCAGAGTTCGGGCCGCGTTCACGAGAGAGCTCGAGCCGCGTGCGCGCGGGCGCGCGGGCGCGCGCGTCGGCGTGGCGGGCGCGCGCGCGCGCTCAGACGGCGGCGGGCGGGGTCGCGCGACGCGGTACTCCGGCGGCGTGCCGGCGAGCGAGCGCGCGACGTCCCGTCGGACGCGCGCGCGTCGGCGTCGCGCGAGCGTCGGCGCGACGCCGGGGATCAGCAGGCGCGCGAGCTCGGTCGAGAGGTTCCACAGCGCGGTGCCGGCGACCACCCACCGCCACGGGCCGCGCGGCAGCCCCAGCTCGTCGGCCTCCTGCTCGCCCAGCACGAGGCGCGAGAACGCGGCGCGCCAGCGCCGGTCGAGCGCGATGAGCGGGCGGGGGAGGTCGGGGTTCACCGGGACGTCAAGCAGCGCCGCGGCCAGCTTGCGGCTGTCCTCATCGCCAGGTGGCTGCGTGGTCCCGGAGAGGTAGACGAGCGCGCAGGCCTCGGGGAAGTCGCGCGGGAGCAGCTCGGGCCGGATCCCCATGATCACGCCGACGTAGCGCCAGAAGTGCACGAGCGCGTCGGCCTCGCGCCGCGTGACGAGGTGCCCGAGCGCGCGCAGCCCGAGCACGAACACGGTCGAGAACAGCAGGTTGGTGCTGAGCAGGTCCGACTGGTTCACGGGCGAGCCCCAGTCGTCGTGGCGCCAGCGCGGGTCGTCGTCGAGCCGGACGCGGACCATCGCGTGCATCATGCGGACCATGACCGCGCCGCGGAAGCCGACGGAGTCGCGCGCGAGCGAGCGCGAGTCGTAGAGGTCGAGGACGAACTTCGACGTCTCCGCGAGCCGTCGGTACGCGCGCGACTCGAGGGCGCCGGTGAACGCGAGCGGCTTGTTCGCGGCGGCCGAGCGGTAGCCGCCGGTCAGGCAGATGCAGCTGAGGACCCGCTCGCCGCTGCGACCGACGCGGTCGGCGACGCGAGCCGCGAGCTCGAGGGCGTCGTCGTCGACCCAGGCCGGGCGCGCCTCGAGGGAGCGCAGCAGCTCGACGAGCGCCGGCGGCGCGTCGGGCAGGTTTTGGGCGCCGCGCTCGAGCGCGCGCGCGAGGAGTCGATGACCGTCGCCCGTCGGGCGCGCGAGCAGGCTGCGGGCGGCCGCGTCGGCCAGCGGATCGCCGTCGTAGAGCGTGTCGCGGAAGCGCGCGATGTGCTCCTCGGTCGGCGGCCCGAGCCGCAGCATTCGACGCATCAGGGCGAAGCGCGCGCTCTCGTTGGCCGAGGGCACGCGGTAGCGGGCAGGCGGGGCGCGGCGGGTCTCGTGGGACATCGGGGCTCCTGGCCCCGGAGCGCGACGCTCGGGCCTTGTCTCGAGCATAAACCGAGTGATATGGCCAAACTACTCGGGTTTCACGAGCCCGGCGCAGGGACCATGGCGCGCGCGCAGTTTGCCCCCAAGCCCAGGAAGTGGCCCAAACAGGCGCGATCGCAGGCGACCTTCGACGCGATCCTCGACGCGACCGCTCGGATTCTCGAGGAGCGCGGCTACGACGACCTGACGACGAACGCGGTGGCCGAGCGCGCGGGCGCCAGCATCGGCACGCTCTACGAGTACTTCCCCAACCGCGAGACGCTCGTGGCGCTGCTCATCGAGCGCGAGGCGGGGCGCGTGCTCGCGGCGCTCGCGGCCAGCATGGCGCCGCTGCACGCCCTCGAGCTCGAGCGCGCGATGCGAATCTGGCTCGAGGCGATGTTCGCCGAGCTCGAGTCCCGCGAGCCGCTCGTGCGCGTGCTGCTGACCGACGTGCCGTTCGTCAGTCAGCTGCCCGTGGCGACCGAGTTCCCCGCCGCGCTCGTCGCGATCGCGGCGACCGGCGGCCGCGAGCGCGAGGGGCAGATCGCGCTCGACGGGCTGGGCTCGGCCTACTTCCTGCTCGCCAACATGCTCCGCGGGGCGTACCTCGCGATGCTGCTCGACCCGCCGCCGGGCGTGACGCGGGCGGCGATGCTCGACGACCTGACGACGCTCGTGATCCGGATGCTGCGCGAATAAGATGTTTGTAGGGACATGTCGTTCGCGCGTCAGCTCGTGGCCGGCAGCAGGCCGCGGGCGAGCGCGAGGCGGACGACGTTCTTCTGCACCTGGTGCTGGGCCTCGGCGTAGCCGCGCGGGAGCAGGCCGAGCACCACGTCGAGGTGGTGCGCGTCGGTCTCGATCGCGCGCAGCGTGACGACCGAGGTCACGAGCGCGAGCGCGTCGCGGATCGACGCGTTGGCCTTCAGCTGCGGCAGGCACATCAGGTCGATCGTGAACCGGTTGCCCTCCGCGTCGCGGATGAGCGGCGGGATGCCGGGGAGGTTGGCGAGCAGGTCCCCGGGGCGCGAGAGGTCGAGCGCCCCGGTCTTGAGCAGCGCGGAGAGCTGGGTCTTGCGCGGGCTGGTCGGCACGACCTCGATCTGCTCGAGGCGGATGTCCATGACCGCCTCCTCGCCGCTGAGCCGGATCGCGTCGATGTAGATCACCGCGCTGGCCTGGACGCCGGTGTCCATCAGCGTGAGCGATCCGCCGACGCGGAGGCCCGGCGGGACGGCCTCGATCACGATGTCGGTGACGGCCGGGTTGTTGCCGAGCGTGTCCGCTGCCCAGCGCAGCGCCGCGAGCGGCAAGCCGAAGCGAAGCCCGAGCGCGCCGAGGGCCGCGCGTCCGAGCTCGCCGGGGTTGTTACGCAGGTATCGGCCGGCGGCGGTCGCCGCAGAGATCAGCGTTCGAACCATGTCTCGAGAGTACGTCGAAGCCGCGGACACGAGCGATGGATCGCGGCGGACTGGATCGCGCGCGGGGTCGGGTGCGAAGCGATGATCACGTGGGCGGCCGCGCGCGGCTGTGCTCCGGTGTCGACCGCGAGACGACCTTGTCGATGTGTGGCCGTCACGGACTCGCATGCCGAAATCGGATCCCGGCGCGTCGGGCCGCCGCCGGGCGCGCCGAACTTCTCGCCACACGCGGCGCCATGGGCGTTTGTGCTCGCCGCGGCCGCGGCCGCTTGTGGCCGGCCGATGCCGAGCCCGAGATCTCGGCGGCGATGGCCCGCAGGAACCGCTGTCTGGGGCGTTTGCGGGCCGAAATGGCGTTGCTGCCCGCGGTTCGCGTTTGCGCGGTCAATGCGGCGTCAATTATGTTTGCTTCGTGTGGAATCCGATCCGTACGTGCGCCTTGCTGACCGGCCTGGCCGGGGTTGCGATCTCAACGCCCGCAGCGGCCTACGTGCCATCGGCCGGTCCCGGCGCGGTGTCCGATACGCGGCTCGAGATCGCCTCGGGTCCAGCCGTGCGCGCGTCGCGAGACGTGATCTGGAATCGCGTGCCCCAGCGCGCGGCCCGGGCCTGGGAGCGCCTGCGCGATGAGGCCCCCGGCGCGCGCGCGTCGTGGGATCGCGCCACCGAGGTCCCCAGCCGGATCATCGGGCACAGCGTGCACGTCCCGGGCAGCGTGGCCTCGGCCGAGGTCGCCCGACAGTTCGCGATCGGCTTCCTCGCGCGTCACCTCGACGTGCTCGCGCCGGGCTCGCGGGCCGCTGACTTCGAGCTGGTGAGCAACGAGCTCGACCTCGACTCGGGGATCCGCTCGGTCGGCTTTCGACAAAAGCACGACGGCCTGCCCGTGATCGGCGGGCAGATAAGCCTCCGCTTCAAGCACGACCGCATGCTCGCGATCGGCTCGGAGGCGCTGCCGAACATCCAGCTGAGCCGCGCGAGCGCGGCGTCGCGGGTGTCCGCGGCGGTCGCCGAGCAGCGCGCGATCGACTGGATCGCGGCGGCGCCCGGGGTCGACTCCGTGTCGCTGCGCGCGGGGACCTCGGGCTCGATGATCCTCCCGCTCGTCGCTGACGGCCGGGTGCTCGGCTACCGCGAGGTGGTGCGCGCGCAGGTCGACGGGCTGACGGCGGTCGGCGCCCCGGCGGGTCGCTGGCGCGTGTACCTCGACGCGGTCACGGGTGAGCCGGTCGCGCGCGAGCAGACGCTGCGCCGCGCGACCGCGACGCTGCGGCTCGACGTCTTCGAGCGCAACCCGCTGGGGCCGCGCGTGCAGGAGTCCGCGAGCTACGTCGGCGTCGCGGTCGACGGCGACCAGGTCACGACGAACGTCCTCGGCGGCTTCGCGATCCCGGACGGCGGCGCCGAGGTCTCGGCCACGGCGTCGGGCCCCTACGCGACCGTGATCAGCGAGGCCGGGCCCTCGGCGAGCCACGCCTTCGGCATCGGCGCGGGGCAGCTCGAGGTCTGGAGCGAGCAGGGTGACGAGTTCCTCGACGCGCAGCTCAACGCGAAGGTCCACACCGAGCGGGTCAAGGAGCACATCCGCCTCGTCGCGCCGAGCTTCGACTGGATCAACGAGTCGATCAACGTGACGGTCAACATCGCCGACCTGTGCAACGCGCAGTCGGACGGCCACGACATCTACTTCTTCGCCTCGGGCGGCGGCTGCGAGAACACGGCGCTGATCTCCGATGTCGTCTATCACGAGGTCGGCCACTCGGTGCACAACCAGTCGCTGATCGAGGGCGTCGGCGCGTTCGAAGGCGCGCTGAGCGAGGGCATCTCCGACTACCTGGCCGCGACGATCGTCGACGACTCCGGCATGGGCCGCGGCTTCTTCATGACGCCCGAGGCGCTGCGCGAGCTGAACCCGGCGGGCTACGAGTGGCACTGGCCCGAGGATCGCGGCGAGGTCCACGACGAGGGGCGCATCATCGGCGGCGCGCTCTGGGACCTGCGCGCGGCGCTGATCAACAAGCTCGGCTACATCCAGGGCAAGCGCGCGGCCGACGTCCTGTGGTTTCAGGCGATTCGGCGCGCGGTCGACATCCCGTCGATGTACGTCGAGACGCTGGTCGCCGACGACGATGACGGCAACCTGGCGAACGGGACACCCAACGTCTGCGAGATCAACGCGGCGTTCGGCGCTCACGGGCTGCGCTCGGTCCGCGCCGAGGTCGCGGACGTCTCGGTCGGGCTCACGTCGCCAGCCGGTCACCCGGTGCAGGCCGTGATCGAGGGGCTGTTCCCGCAGTGCGGGGACAAGCTCGGCGGCGCGACGATCTACTGGCAGCTGCGCGGGCAGGAGGCGATCGCGGGCGCGGTGCAGATGACCGCGAACGGGAACGTGCTCGAGGGCCTGATCCCGCGCCAGCCCGACGGCAGCGTCGTCCAGTACAAGGTCGTCTTTGACCTCGACGGCAGCGAGCAGACGCTGCCGCGCAACCTCGCCGACCCGCTCTACGAGTTCTACGTCGGCAACGTCACCCGGCTGTACTGCACCTCCTTCGAGCAGGACCCCTTCGCCGAGGGCTGGAGCGTCGGCTCGGACTCGGGCAAGAACGACTGGGAGTGGGGCCCCGCCGGCCTGCTCGCCGAGGGCGACGACCCGAGCGGCGCCTTCACCGGCGCGCTGGTGCTGGGCAACGACCTCGGGCTCGCCGAGGTCGACGGGCGCTACCCGCCCAACGTCCGAAGCTGGGCGCGCTCGCCGATCGTCGACGTCGCCGGCTTCGCCGAGGTGCGGCTGCAGTACCGCCGCTGGCTCAGCGTCGAGGACGGGATCTTCGACGTCGCGAGCGTGCGGGCCTTCGACGCGAAGCTGTGGTCGAACTTCGCCAGCGACGACTTCTCCCTCGGCGCGACCCACCACCTCGACGGCGAGTGGCGCTTCCAGGATCTCGAGCTCACCGATCACGTGCAGAACGGGCGCGTGCAGGTCAGCTTCGAGCTGTCGAGCGACGGCGGGCTCGAGTTCGGCGGCTGGACGATCGACGAGGTGTGCGTCGTCGGCGTCAACAACGGCGTCTGCGGCGACGGGATCCTCGATCCGCTGCTCGATGAGGAGTGCGACGACGGCAACCTCGCCGACGGTGACGGCTGCGATCGCTTCTGTCAGCGGGAGCCGCCGCGGCCGCCTCCGACGACGACGACGACCGGCGACGACGACGACGACGACGACGACACGGACACGGACACGGACACGGACACGGACACCGTGGGCAGCGACCTCGCCGATCGTGGCTGCGGCTGCGCGGCGGACGACGAGCCCGGGCGCGGGCTCGGCGGAGGCGCGCTCGCGCTGCTCGGGCTGCTGCTCGCGCGCCGCCGTCGTCGCTGACGGCGGCGCGGTCGCCGGTCGTGCGCCGGTCGTGCGCCGGGCGGCTACTGGGCGGCTACTGGGCGGCTACTGGGCGGCTACTGGGCGGTGCCGCAGTAGCGCCCGTTACACGAGGGCACGATCGGCAGGTTGTAGAGGTAGAAGTCGCCGCAGTTGACGACCTGGATGTTCGCCTGCCAGTTGCAGGTGTTGTTCCAGTTGAAGCAGACCTGCCCCGGGACCACGCCGTCAGCCATGTCCGGCAGCGGGGTGTTGAGCCAGCCGGTCTTCTCGGTGCCGCAGGCGTTCTTCGGCGGCGCGGCGCCGTGGACCATCTTGTTGCCGGCGGAGCCCTGGAATCGGTACCAGCCCGGGCCCACCCAGTCCTCGACCGCGTCCGCGCTGTCGCAGTAGTAGGGCGCGCCCACCGTGATGACGTTGCGGGCGGCGCTGTCCAGGACGTTATAGGGCTCGTCGCACTGCGGGCTGATCTCGAGGGCGCAGCTCGCGTCGCAGCCGTCACCCTCGTCGGTGTTGCCGTCGTCGCAGGTCTCGCCCGCGGCCTCGTTCACCGTGTCGTCGCCGCACTGCGCGGCGGTGCAGTCGCTGTCGCACGCGGCCGACTCGCCGCCGTCGTCGCAGGTCTCGCCGGCGGACGTGTTGATCTTCTGATCGCCGCACGCCGCGTTGGTGCAGTCGTCGTTGCAGCTCGCCGACTCGCCGCCGTCGTCGCACTGCTCGTCGCCGGTCAAGACGTGGCCGTCGCCGCAGGACGCGGGCACGCAGGTGTCGAGGCAGCTGTCGTCGTTGTCGGTGTTGCCGTCGTCGCACTGCTCGTCGCCCTCGACGACCCCGTCGCCGCAGGTGCTCATCTTGCAGGTGCTCGAGCAGCCGTCGCCCTCGTCGGCGTTGCCGTCGTCGCACTCTTCCTCCCCGGCCCAGACGACCCCGTCGCCGCAGACCGCCTCGGTGCAGTCCGAGAGGCAGGCGTCCTCGTCGACGTCGTTGCCGTCATCGCAGGCCTCGTCGCCGTCGACGACCCCGTCGCCGCAGGTCGGGCCGTCCTCGCCCGTCGACGCGTCGACGCCCTCGGTGGCCGCAGTCGAGGAGGACGCGTCCGTCGAGCCCGAGGTCGTGGGCTGGGGCGTCGTGGGGTTCATCGTCACGTTCGCGCTCGCGGAGAACTGCGAGTCGCTGGAGTCATCCCGGCCGTCTCCGCTCGCGCACGCGCCCGCGAGCGCGAGGCTCAGGGTCACGGCGAGCGAGCGCCGGCGGGGGGGTCGAGATACGAGTACCAGGGGCATGCTGCGAGTCTCGCACCTTTCCAGGCGACGCGCATCGTGACGCCAGCGACGCCTGGTGTGAAAACGTGTACGCACACAGGGGCTCGCGCGGCGCGGAGGATCTTCAGCCGCGCTCCTGGAGCGAGCGCATGTCGAGGCCTAGGTTGGCCTCTGGAGCGCCGACGCGAACAGCTCGGGGAACACCCGCGAGATCTTGGCCATGAGGTACTGCCCGTAGGTCCCCGAGAACGTCGTCGGCTCGCCCCCGTCCCAGCGCGGGCGGGCCCGCGTCAGCGCCGGCCCGTCGCCCAGCGGCAGCGGGCGCAGCGTGACGTCCCAGCCCGGGTCGAGGAACAGCGGCAGCGACAGGCGGCCCAGGCCCGGGGGGCCCCGGCGCGGCGCGACGCGGTGGGGCGTCGAGCGGTAGCGGCCCATGGTCATGCGCTCGAGCATGTCGCCGAGGTTGCACACGAAGCTGTCCTGGACCGGCGGCGCGGGGATCCAGCCCGAGGGCGTGTGCACCTCGAGCCCGCCGGCGTCGTCCTGGGCGAGCAGCGTGAGCAGCCCGTAGTCGGTGTGCTCGCCCACGCCCCAGCCCGGGGCCTCGGCGGGCACGGGCGGGTAGTGGAAGATCCGGAACAGCACCACGGGCTCCTGGGTCAAGATGTCTGAAAAGCCATCTTCTCCGAGGCCGAGCGCGAGCGCGAGGCCGCCGAGCAGCAGGCGCCCGAGGCGGGTCACCGCGTCGATCCACTCGAGCACGAGCGCGCGCAGCTCGGCCGGCCTGGCCGGGAACAGGTTGGCGCCGTGCAGCGGCAGCCCGCGCTGGACCGCCGGGTGCTCGGGCGGCAGCTCGCGCCCGAAGTACAGCCCCTCCTTGTGGTCGGGCACCCCGCTGGTGAGCTCGCCACCCGGCGGGAACCACCCGCGCCAGGCGGGGCCGCCCCGGGCCATGACGATCACGGCTTTCTCTTCGGCGGGCAGCGCGAAGAAGCGACGCGCCGCCGCGTCGAGGCGCGCGCGCAGGCGCGGCGAGACGCCGTGGTTCAGGATCAGGAAGAAGCCGTGCTCGCGGCAGGCGCGGTCGAGCGCCCGGGCCACGTCGGCGCGCCCGGGCCCGCCGCGGACGAGGGGAGCGATGTCGATGACGGGCAGCGCGCCCACGCGACAACCATGCCCAGGTTCTCGCGCGGGCGCCAGCGTCCGGATCACTCGAGCCGCAGGTAGCGGACCATGAGGTTGCCGATGTTCTCGGTGTCGTACATCGCCATGTGCATGACGCCGTCGGCGTCGACGCGCAGCGTCAGCCCGGTGGCGAACACGTCGTCGACGAAGCTCACCCACTCGGGGCCGTCCTGGGTCGGCCAGCCGACGCGCAGCTCGGCGGTCGAGGTGTCCTCCTGCAGGGTCCACCAGCACTGCGGGAACGGCTGCTGGACGCACTCCGAGACCAGCGTGCCGGTGTGGTGGGTCATGCGGAAGACGAAGCGGACGTCGCCGCCGGCGCTGCCGACGATCCCGAGGGGCAGGTAGCGGATGTAGTCGAAGTCGCAGGTCTCGCCCGGGCCGAAGGGCGGCGACTCGCACAGGCTCGCGTTCGCGTCGTCCTCGGCGATGATCTCCTCGACGACCCAGCTATCCACGTCGGCGCGGTGCGCGAGCACGAGGGAGTGCAGCCCGCCGGGCTGGCGCACCGCGAGCAGCGCGTAGGGGCGCGCGACGAGCGGGTCGTCGTCCGGGGCCGGGACGACCGCGACGCCGTGCTGCTGGATCTCGAGCACGTTGGAGCCGAGCGGCGTGACCAGCTCGGGGCCGTCCTGCGGGGTCGCCCACGTGAGCTCCCACGTCTGGTTCTCGCTTGTCCAGTAGGTCAGGTTGGGCGTGTCGTCGATCGGGTCGAGCGCGAGCGTGGTCTGCTGGGACTGCGGGCTGAAGGTCTGCAGCGTCCAGCCGCCGTCCCAGCGCCCGTGCTCGGCGACATAACCCGCATTAAACAGCCCGGCGTGGACGTCGCCGGCGCTGTCGCGTTCGAACGCGTAGGCCGAGCCGATGTGCTGCCCGGCGACCGCGTCCTCCTCGGTCCACACGCCGCCGCCGTCGCGCGACCACAGCGACGCGTTGAAGGCCCCGCCGTAGGCGAGCGTGAGGGTGCGCGCGCCCACCGGATCGTAGTCGAGGCCGACGCGCGCGAGGTCCATGGGCGTCGCCTCGGTCTCCCACTGGTCGTCGCCGACGCGCCGCGCGAAGAAGCCGTGGTACCCGCCCTCGGCGACCGAGTACGCGACCTGGGGCGCGCAGTCCACGTCGAGCGCGATCGCGGGGGCCTCGTTGCGGAAGTGATGTTCGGGGCTGACGGCCTCGTTGGCCGTCAGCGCGCAGGGCGTCTGCGGCGGGCCGCAGAGCGAGCCGGCGTAGGGCAGCGTGTCGTCATCGCACACGCCGACGAGCTCGCCCGTGTCGGTGGTGCCGCCGGTGGTGGGATCGCCGGTGGTGGGGTCGCCGGTGGTGGGGTCGCCGGTCGTCGTCGAGCCCGTCGAGCCCGTCGAGCCCGTCGCGCTCGAGCCGGTGCCATCGGATGTCCCCGAGGTCATCTCCGTCGTCGCGTCGCCCGTGCTCGTCCCGGAGGTCAGGCCGACGGTGGTGCCGCCGGTCTGCGAGTCGCTCTCGGTGCCGGACGGCCCCGCGGTGGTCTCGGCCCCGCTGTCCGTCGCGGCCGTCGTCGCGGCCGTCGCGGGGGCGGTGTCGCTCTCGCCCGTGGTGCCGCTGTCGCTCGCGGTGGCGCTCGTCGTGAGGTCGTCGCCGCAGCCGCCGAGCAGCGAGAGCGCGAGCGCCACAGCGCACGCGGGCGCGCGACGTCGGCCTGGGTCGAGGAGGGGGCGAGGCGAGAAGAAGAAGCAGAACAGTTCCATGGTCTGTTGTCGCGGAAGCGCGGGAGCGCGATGCGTGCAAACGCTGCGGCGTTCGACCGCCGGGGCCGCGCGTTCTGCTATAGACATCGTCGTGCATCCCAGGATGGCCCTCGAGACATGGATCGCCCGCGCCCCGCTGCTCGCGCTGCTCGTCGTCGTCGCGGCGGGCGGGAGCTGCCGGAGCGAGGGCGGCACCACGGCGCCCGAGCCCGTGGGCCCCGCCGAGCCGGCGCTCGTCGTCGACGACGGGAGGGCGTCCGCGCCCGACGACGCGCCGGGCGAGGCGAGCCAGCCGGGCGCGTCGAGCGAGGTCGCGCCTGGAGGGGCGGGCCCGGAGCCGGCGTCGGCCGGCGCGCCGGAGTCGGGGCGCATGCAGGGGATGACCGCGGCCCACAACAAGATCCGCGCGCGGCTGCAGCTCCCCGATCTCGTCTGGGACGCGTCGCTGGCGCGCTACGCCGACGAGTGGGCGCGGGAGCTGCAGCGCCAGGGGTGTCAGCTCGATCACCGCCCGCAGCGCGGGCGCTTCGCGCAGAAGTACGGCGAGAACCTGTTCATGATCCAGGGCGTGCGCGCGCGAGCGGACGAAGTGGTCAGCACGTGGGAGCAGGAGTCGCAGGACTACGACGCGCGCCGCAACAAGTGTTCGGGGATCTGCGGGCACTACACGCAGATCGTCTGGCGTCGCTCGCAGCGGCTCGGCTGCGGCGTGGCTCGCTGCGAGCGGTCCGGCGCCGAGGTCTGGGTCTGCAACTACGACCCGCCGGGCAACTTCGTCGGCGAGCGCCCGTTCTGAGCGTCGCGCGCTCGGGTCGCGTGTAGGCGCGCGGCGGACAGTCCACGGATGGAGGCGCCGCAACCCGCGGCGGCGCGGGCCGAACGGGGGGCATGCCGTTCGAAGCGCGCTGTCTTGCCGCGGCGATCCCGGACCTGTTCACCGAGACATCGCTCGTGGAGCGCGCGTCGCTGCGACGCGCGCGGTCCGGAGACGGCGGGGATAGGTTGACAGAGGTCGTTGAGCCCACAACGATTCAGGCCGTGGAGCGCCGCCTGGGAGACTACGAGCTGCTGGCGCCCATCGGCGTGGGCGGCATGGGGCGCGTGTGGGCGGCGCGGCGCCGCGTGCTCGACGGCGTCAGCAAGACCGTCGCGCTCAAGATCATGCACGAGGGCTGCGCTTCGAACGAGCGCAGGCGGAGGATGTTCATCGAGGAGGCGCGGCTCTCGTCGCTGCTGTCACATTCGAACGTCGTGCAGGTGTTCGACGCCGGCGTCATCGGCGAGCGCTTGGTGCTCGTCATGGAGTGGGTCGACGGCTGCAGCCTCGACGAGCTGCTCGCCGGCCTGCGCGCGCGCGGCGAGCCGCTCGAGCCGATCGTCGCGGCCTACGTCATCGGCGAGCTGCTCACCGCGCTCGAGTACGCCCACGGGCTCAGCCACGAGGGGCGCACCGCGGAGATCATCCACCGCGACATCTCGCCCCACAACGTGCTCATCAGCGTGTCCGGCGAGGTCAAGCTGACCGACTTCGGCGTCGCGCGCCTGGCCGGCGAGGAGACCTCGGGCGTGCACATCAAGGGCAAGCTGCGCTACATGGCGCCCGAGCATGTCCTCGGAGACAGTAAGTCGCCGTCGGTGGACCTGTTCGCGATCGGCGCGATCCTCCACGAGCTGCTGACCGGGCGCCGGTTTCGCGACGTCGAGCTGGCCGCGCTGCACGATCAGGCCGTGCGCGGCGTGGTCCCGGCGCTCACCCCAGCCGAGCTCGAGCGCGTGCCGGCGGCGCTCGTGACCCTGCGCCGCGACCTCCTGGCGGCCTCGCCGTCGGAGCGCATCGCCAGCGCCGGCGACGCGCTGCGTCGCCTCGAGGGCTGGCCGGGCAGCTCGAGCCGCGTCGCTCGGCACGCGCTGGCGAGCTTGTGCCAGGAGCACGCGGGCGTCTCGCGCCCGCGGACCGCGGTCCCGCCGGCGCCGATGAGCACCTACTCGCTGTCGATGCCGTCCCTCGAGGTCACCGGGCCGCGGCCGGAGGGCACCGTGACGCGCACGCGCGTCCACGGGCGCGAGCGCCTGGGGCGGGGAGGGCTCGTCGCGCTGGCGGCCTCGGGCCTCGCGGTCGTGCTCCTGGTGCTCATCGGCCTCGAGCTCACGCGGAGCTCGCCGCGGCGCGCCGAGCCGATCGCCGACGCGTCGACGCCCGGCGACGCCGAGCTGCTCGCTCGGTCAGGCGCGGCGAGCGAGCGCGACGCGGCGGCCGACGGCGCGGGGACGGTCGCGGAGGACGCTCTGCAAGCGGTCCCGGGCAGCGCCCCGGATACCGAGCTGGAGGACGTCTCGAATGACGTCCCGGAAGACGCCTCGGAAGATGTCCCGGAAGACGCCCCGGAAGACGTCCTGGAAGACGCCTCGGGTTCGAGCGACGTCCCACCAGCGGAGGCGGTCCCGGGTGAAGAGGGCGAGGGCCCGGCGACAGCGGAGGCGTCGTCAGGCGCGACGTCTGCGGGGGGCACGCGTGAGACCGCGGGCGCGACGGCTGGTCCGAGCCCGCAGCGCTCTCGTACACGGCGACGCGCCCAGCCGAAGCTGCGGTCCTGCGGCGACAACGTGTGCGAGCCGCAGCTCGACGAGAATTGTCGCAGCTGCCCTGCGGACTGCGGGTGTCATTCGAACGAGCGCTGCCAGGACCGACGCGACGGGCTCGAGATCGCGTGCGTTCCCAAACACCTGCCCAAGCGGCTCCCATGAGCGACGCGGGCGAGCTCGTCATGGTATGTGCACGCGCGACCATGCGGTGGCACTCGCGGAGGATCAAGCGGCGCGCGGGGATCGTCGGCGTCGCGTGGGTCGTCGGCCTGGCGCCGGCGCGGGGCGTGACGGCGCCCGCCGAGGCGAGCGCGCCGCAGGTGGACGCGCGCGCCGAGCAGGCCCACGCGCTGTTCGAGGCCGGCATGCAGCTCGAGTCCGCGCGCGTGTTCGAAGATCTCTGGTCGTCCACCCGGCGCGGCGAGTTCCTGTATTTCGCGGCGCTCGCTCGCCAGGCGGCCGGCGACCACGCCCACGCGGCCGCGCTGCTCGAGCAGTACCTCCGGCTCACGACCGACGATGAGGCGCGCGCGCTGGCGCGGTCCAAGCTCGCGAGCAGCGCGTCCTACACGACCCCGGTGCGGCTCCGCGTCACGCCCAAGGGCGCGCTCACCGGCGGCCGCTTGACGCTGACGCGACGGGATCCGCAGCGGGTGGATGGACCGTTCGAGTACCCGTTCACGGTCGACGGCGGCGCGGCGACGCTCGAGCTCGAGCCGGGTGACTGGACGATCGAGCTCGCGGCCGAGGGCTACGAGCGCGGGACGCGGGAGCTCCGCGTCGCGCGCGGGCAGGCGGGCGCGCTGTCGATGGCGATCGAGCTGGTGGCCGCGCCGATGCCCGTGCGCGTCGTGTTCGGACCCGACGCGGCCGTGACGCGCGGGGTCAACGTGCGCGTACGGTCAGGTCCAGGCGTGACCGGGCCGTACAGCGAGCGCGTCGACGGGGCCGTGTTCTCGCGCCGGCTCCGGCAGGGGACGTGGGCGCTGGTGTTCGAGGCCCCCGGGCACAAGCCGCGCGAGCACACGCTCGAGGTCGGGCCCGAGCCCGTCGAGCTCGACGTGACCCTCGAGACAGATAGTCCCGCGCCCGCGACGCCGTCGCCTGAGCCCACGGTGGACTCGAGCCAGCGCGCGCGCGTGGCCTTGGCAGGCGGGCTCGGCGGCGTCGGCGGGCTGCTGCTGGCCAGCGGGATCGGCTTCGCGATCGGCGGGCGCCTGCGGCTCGACGACGCGCTGGGGCGCGAGCAGGAGGTGCTCATGGCCGCCGGCCTCGAGTCGAAGGACGGGGTGCTCCCGTTCGGCGACAACGCGGTCTACGAGCACGCTGTCGCCGCCGACGCGATCGAGCGGGCCTACCCGCGCAGCAGCTACCACCGGGATCTGTGCGCGGGGATCGGGTTCCAGGACGCCGGCGCCGGGCTGATCGGCGGCGGCGTCGGCTTCCTGCTCGGGACGATCGCGGCGCGGCTCGACGCGCCGTCATCGGCGTGGTGGGTCGGGCTGGGCGTGGGCGTGGCGGGCGCGGCGACGGGCGGCGTCTGGCTGGCGACGATCACCCCGAAGTGGCGCAGCTTTCAGGAGGTCTCGTCGGCCCCGTACGGGCACCTGCGGCCGACCGAGGACATCGTGTCGGAGCACGGCGACGCCCAGGCCGGGCTCGCGAGCGTCACCGGCTTCGGCGCGGGCCTGATCGTCGCCTCGGTCGCCGGTCTGCTCAGCCGTCGCGCGCGCGAGGGCGGGCGCCGGCGCGCGCTGTCGCTGCAGCCCACGCTGTCGCCGGCGAGCGCCGGGCTGCAGCTGCGCGGCGCGTTCTGACGCGGCGCGCTGCGGCTACACGGTCGCGATCGTCGCGCGCCGCGTCTCACCAGTAACAGATCGATCGGACATGTCAAAAACGTGGCGGCGCACACGGCATGCGGTACACAGCGAGCATGTCGTCCGCGGCTCGCGCCCTCTCCGATGCGCCGATCATCCTCCCGCTCCTGCACGAGCTGCCGATCGCGCCCATGCTGCGCTGTCGTCCGGAGGCGGCGCGGTTTCACCATGTGTCGGCGCTGGCGTCTGCGGGCGGGGACGACGCGCCAGCGCGGGAATCAGCGCGGGAATCAGCGCGGGAATCAACGCGGGAATCAACGCGGTCGGTCGCGCGAACAGGGGGCATGGACGCGGGACAGGTGACGGCGTCGTCGGGCTTGCGCGTGATGATCGCCGGCGGCGGGACAGGAGGACACCTGTTCCCCGGCATCGCGCTGGCGGAGGAGGTCCGCGCGCGCGGAGGCGAGGTCGTGTTCGTCGGCACGGAGCGCGGGATCGAGGCCCGCGTGCTGCCAGCGCAGGGCTGGCCGCTCGAGCTGATCGAGGTCTCGGGGATCAAGGGTCGAGGGGTCCGCGGCCTGTTGACGGGCTTGCTCCGGCTGCCGCGCGCGTGGTGGCAGAGCCGCGCGATATTGCGCAGGGTCCGCCCGGATGTCGTCATCGGCGTGGGCGGCTACGCCAGCGGGCCGATCGTCGCGACCGCGGCGCTGATGCGCATCCCGACGGCGATCATGGAGCAGAACAGCATCCCGGGGATCACCAACCGGATCCTCGCGCGGCTCGTTCGGCGCATCTTCACGTCCTTCGACGACCTTCGCGGGTTCTTTCCCGAGCGCAAGATCGTCCGCGCGGGCAACCCGATCCGTCGCGCGCTGCTCGAGCAGCTGCGGGCGGGCGACGAGCAGGCTGATGACCATCGTCCGCCGCGGCTGTTCGTGTTCGGCGGCTCGCAGGGGGCGCGCGCGATCAACGAGCAGGTGCTCGCGGCGGCGCCGGGGTTGTTTGACGCGCTCCCCGGGCTCGAGATCTGGCATCAGACCGGACGCGCCGAGCTCGAGCGCGTGCAGGCGGGCTACGAGGCGTTGGGGTCGCTCCGTGCGCGTGTGCGTGTCGATGGCTTCATCGACGACATGGCGAGCGCGTATCGCTGGGCCGATCTCGTGCTGTGCCGCGCGGGGGCGACGTCCGTGGCCGAGCTCGCGGCGGTCGGGCGTCCGGCGATCCTGGTCCCGTTTCCCCACGCGACCGACAATCACCAGGAGTTCAACGCGCGCGCGCTGGTCGAGCGCGGCGCTGCGGTGCTGCAGCGGCAATCGGAGTGGACGCCCGCTGGCCTGACCGAGACCCTGACGGCGCTGCTGGGCGACCGCGCGCGGCTCTCGGAGATGCGGACGGCGATGCTGGAGGCAGCCCGACCCGACGCTGCGGCCCGGATTCTCGATGAGCTCGCCGGGCTGCGACGCGGGTGATCGACGAGCCCGCGGGGGCTATCCAGAAGTGGGTAGTTGCGTCCCGCGAGGACTTGCCCGAAAATAATTCGTCGGCCCATGCGCGTGCTCGTGTTCGAAGACAACGATGTCAATCAGCGGCTCGTCGGCCGGATGCTTCGCCGTCTCGGGCACGAGACGACCTTCGCGAGCGACGGCGCGTCCGGGCTCGTGCACTGGGAGCGCGAGCCGGACTTCGATTTCGTGTTCATGGACCTCGAGCTCCCCGACATGAGCGGCTATGACGCCGCGCAGCGAATTCGAGCCTACGAACGCTCACGCGAAGGCGCGGCGATCCCGATCGTCGCGTTGACCGCTCACGCCGCCGGCGACGTGCGCGGGCGCTGCCTCGGCGCTGGCATGAACGACTGCCTCGGCAAGCCGATGCGGCTCGGCGATCTCGAGCGCGTGATCAAGCGCTGGCTCGCGCGCGGCGCCTGACGAGGTCCAGCGCGCGCGACGAGGCGAGCTCGTCGCGCGAGCGACGGGGACCACGCGGCGCGTGGGCCCCGCGTGGCGAGCTGGCGCTCAGCAGCCGTTGATGCCGTGGCTCGAGGGCCTGCGCCACGAGCAGTTGTTGAGGCACTCGTCGGTCTCGATGTTGTTGCCGTCGTCGCACTCCTCCTCGGGCGCGTCGACCTGCCCGTTCCCGCAGTTCGGGTTGGGCGCGCAGCACAGCGCGCGCACGTGCGTCTCGTTGCAGCCGTAGTTGGTCACGCAGGTCGCGCGCGAGCTGCCGTAGCCGCAGTTGAGCGGCGCGTCCTGGTTGAGGTTGGAGATGCCGTCGTACGGCCCGAGGGTGTAGTGCCCCGCGCCCGAGCCGGCGCGGCAGTAGATCTCGCCGACGACTACGTTGGGGTTGTTGCCCACCGGGAAGTTCCAGCTGTTGTTGCGGTTGTGGTGCTCGAGGCGCGAGCACAGGTGCCAGCCGCTCGGGCACAGCTGCGCCATATTCTGCTCGCAGGTCGCGTTGTTCGGATCGTCGCAGACGACCGCGTCGCCCCCGGGTGACGTGCTGAGCAGCGTCGCGCCCATCTGGCACATGGCCGGGTTGAGCTCGCAGGCGTTCGAACAGACGTCGTCGTCGACGTTGTTGCCGTCGTCGCACTCCTCGACGCCCTCCTGGACGAAGCCGTCGCCGCAGCTCGCCGCGAGGCAGCCGGCGACGCACTCGTCGGTGTCGACGTCGTTGGCGTCGTCGCACTCCTCGCCCGCCGCCATGTTCACGACCTGGTCGCCGCACTCGACGGGGGTGCAGTCCGCGTCGCACGCGGCCGACTCGCCGCCGTCGTCGCAGCTCTCGCCGGCCATCTGGTTGAGCACGCCGTCACCGCACATCGCCGCGGTGCAGTCCGCGTTACACGCCGCGGTCTCGCCGGCGTCATCGCAGTCCTCGACGCCCTCCTGCACCTCGCCGTCGCCGCAGGTCGCGTTGATGCAGCTGCTCAGGCAGGCGTCGGTGTTGACGTCGTTGCCGTCGTCGCACTCCTCGCCCATCTGGACCACGCTGTCGCCGCAGGTCGGGAGCCCGCACGCGTTCGTGCACGCGTCATCGTCGACGTCGTTGCCGTCGTCGCAGGCCTCGCTCTCGGTCCACACGTAGCCGTCGCCGCAGGCCGCCTCGACGCACCCGCTGACGCACGCGTCGGCGTCGTCGTCGTTGCCGTCGTCGCAGGCCTCGCCCGCGCTCGCGTTGACGATCCCGTCGCCGCACAGCGCCGCGGTGCAGTCGTCGTTGCAGTCCGCCGTCTCGCCGCCGCCGTCGCACTCCTCGTCGCCCTCGACGACCCCGTCGCCGCACACCGGCTCTCCGCCGGTGGTGCCCGCGGTGGTGCCCTCGGTGGTGCCCTCGGTGGTCGTGGCCGACGACGATGAGCCCGTGCCGTCGGTGGTGGTCGGCGGCGCGCTGCTGTCGTCAGTCGTCATCGGGCCCTCGCTCGTGCCCGTCGCGCCTGACGTCGTCGGGCTCGTGCTCGCGGTCGTCTCCGACGTCGCGCCGGCCTCGTCGTCACCGCAGGACGCGAGCACCGCGCCCAGCGCGAGGCTCGCCACGAATGGCGTGATTCTCTTGAAGTTCATCCGAATACCCCCCATGGCGCTGTTATCGCCAGTACGTCTTAAAAACATGTTTTTTGGGACATGTCATCCGGGGAGTCCCGGTGGCCGCGGGTCGCGCCTGCGTCGTCGCCATCGCGCGGTGTAGCGCGGGGGCGCGCGGACGCGCGACCCCGCGGTCACGCGCGCGGCGGCGCGAGCGTCAGGCGCGAGGCCTCGTGGCGCGACGGCGCCGCGCGCCTCACGGGGCGGGCCGCAGGCTGCGGAGGATCTGCGTGAGCTGCTGGCCTGTCTCTTGGGGCACGCCAGGCTGGGCCAGGCCGAGCGCGATCACCACCTTGCCGTCGGGCGTGAGCACGAGCGCGACGCCGAGCTCGACGGGCGCGCCGTCCATCTTGCCGGCGCCGTCGGCGAACAGCGCCGGCATCCCGTTGAGCTGCGTCTCGCTGAAGCCGTTGACCTCGCTGTCGGTGATCGTCTCGGCGAGCTGCTTGTCGAGCGCCGCGAGCGCGTCCTCGAGATCTGCGGCGGGGACGGCGGTGAAGACCATCAGCACGCCCTCGTCGGGCGACATGATCATCAACGACTCGCCGTCGAGCTCCTGCTTCCAGCTCGACGGGATGTCCAGCTCGAGCGCCGCGCCGGGGTGCCGCACGGCGGCCGGGCCGGTCTGCGCCTGCGCGTCGTCGCCGGCGGGCGCGTCGCTCGCTGCGGACGCCTGCTCGGGCTCGCCGGGCGCCGGCTCCGGCTGCGTCGACTCGCCGCCGCGCTTGCAGCCCGGGAGCAGCGCGAGCGCGAGCGAGAGCAGGGCGAGGACAGGCGCGGGGGCGGATCGAGGCACCACGCGATTGTCGGTCAACGCGGCGGCGCTCGCCACCCGCGGGCGCGTCGCGTGATCGGTGAACGCCCTCCTCGTGCGCGCAATGCTCGGCCTCGAGCGCCTCGAGCTCACGCACGAGGTCGCGACGGTTGAGCTGCAGGATCGCCCGCCCACTAAAACGGCAGCGGCAGCCCGCACTCGCCCGGGTAGCGACAGAGGTTGTAGGCCTCGTCCCAGCACGAGCTCTGCGGCGCGCTCTCGCAGCACTGCTTGCACGCCTCCTCGTAGGAGTCGATCCACGGCGGCACCCAGCAGGCCTCGGTGTTATTCGGGCAGCCGCCCGGGTGCTTCTCCATGTCGCAGGGCTCAAACGGGCACCAGATCCGGCAGCTCCCGTTGTCGCAGCCGGCGTTGTCGAGGCACTCCCATGTCATCCCCGGGCCGTTCGGACCGACGGGGGAGGGCGGGTCGAGGCACGCGCCGACCATCGGGCAGTGATCGCAGCCGTCGCCCTCTCCGCACAGACAGTCGGCGCCGGTCGGGTCCGGCGGGTCGGGGGGCTCGGGCGCGGGGCCCGTGTCGATGACCTGGAATTGACAGCCGCCGTAGGGCTGCGCGGGCTCCCCCGCCGAGAAGCTCGCGGTCCACACGCCGGGGTTGAGGCCGATCACCTGCCAGTTCCACGTCCACGGGTCGCTCGCGCTGATGCCCGCCCAGGTGATCGTCGGCGCGCCCGGGCCGGTGATCGCGAGGTCGACGTAGGCGAGCGGCTCGGCGTGGGTGAAGCTCGCGAGCAGGATCGCGCCCGACTCCGCGGGGTCGGGGTCGAAGGCGAAGCCGGGGTCGCAGAGCAGCGGCAGCGGGTCGCCCGTCGTCGGTTGTCCGCTCGAGCTGGTCGCGTCCGCGCTCGCGCCCGACGTGCTCGCTGTGGAGGTCGCCGGCGCGCTGGTCGTCGTCGCGCCCGCGCTCGAGCCGTCGCTGCCGTGGACGCTCGCCGTCGTGATCCCGCTCGCGTCGCTGCCGCTGTGCCCCTCCGAGGGCGCGCCGCAGGCGGCCGCGACGACGCACGCGAGCGCGGGGGCGAGCGCGCGTGGGACGGTTCGCGCCATTTCGCGCACGCTACCACAGCGCGTCGCGGGCGTCCGCGACGGTCGACGGCCGCGCCCGACCGCGCGCGGGGCCGCTTGCCGCCGCTGCTGGTGCGTGCTGAGCTACGCGCCGTGCACGACGTGGCCACGCCCGAGGGTCTCAGCCTGCACCCCGAGTGGATCGCGGCCGTGGACGAGACGCGCCTGCTCGACGCGATCGACGGCGCGCCCTGGCAGGGGGAGCTCAAGCGGCGCGTGCAGCACTACGGCTGGCGCTACGACTACAAGGCTCGGGCCGTGCGCGCGCAGGACTACCTCGGGCCGCTGCCCGCGTGGTCGCTCGCGCTCGCGCGACGGCTCGCGGACCCCGAGCTGATGGGGCGCGAGCCCGACCAGCTGATCGTGAACGAGTACACCCCCGGGCAGGGCATCTCGCAGCACGTCGATCGCCCGGTGTTCGGTCCGGTGATCGTCTCGCTCAGCCTCGGCTCGGCCTGCGTCATGAAGTTCACACGCGGCGGCGCGCGCGGGTCCGCCGTCGACGCGCGCGAGCTCGTGCTCCCGCGTCGCAGCCTCCTGGTCCTGCGCGGCCCGGCGCGCAGCGACTGGCGCCACGCGATCCCGGCGCGCCAGGGCGACCCGATCGACGGGCGCCGGGTGCCGCGCGCCCGGCGAGTCTCCCTGACCTTTCGCACCGTGCCGACGCCCACGCGGTGACGACTCGCGGGCGCGATGATCCGCGCGGGTGAGGACGTCCCTGCGACGCGCGACCTGGCCCCTCGGCCCCGCTGCTTCTGCCACGAGCGGATTCGTTCTACTCTCGCGCCGATATGAAGATTCGTGAGTGCATGACGCGCGATCCCGTGGTCGCCGCGCCGAACGACAGCGCGCGGGAGCTCCTACGGAGGATGCGGACTCGTCGGATCCGTCACCTGCCGGTCGTCGACGAGTCCGGCGCGCTCGTCGGCATCCTCAGCGAGCGCGACCTGCTCCCGCTCGAGGGCGATCACGGGGCCTCCTTCGACGACCCGTGCGTGCACGACCTCATGACCGCGGATGTCAAGACCGTCGAGACCGAGGACACCGTTCACGTGGCGGTTCGCCTGTTTATCGAGCACCGCTTCGGCGTGCTCCCGGTCGTCGAGCCCGGGGCCGCGCGGCGGCTCGTCGGCGTGCTCTCGCCGATCGACGTCCTCCAGGCCTGGCACAGCCTGTCGACGCGCGTGCTTCGGCGCGACGGCGGCGAGCGCTGACGCGGCGGGCGTCGATCGCGGTAGTGCGCAAACTCTGGTTGCCGCCGCGCGCGTGGATCCTGCCAAGCTCGCGTCGGGCCGTATGCTCGGGCCTACGCCGGTATCCAGCCCATGACCGAATCGCAGCCCGCTGTCTCGTCTGATCTGTCCGTCTCGGCTCTGCTCGCGCCCAGCGACACCTTCGTTCACCGCCACATCGGCCCGCGCGAGGCGGACATCGCGGCGATGCTCGAGAGCCTCGAGCTCGACTCGCTCGACCAGCTCATCGCGCAGACGATCCCGGAGTCGATCCGCGCCGCCGCGCCGCTCTCGCTCCCGGGCGCCATCGAGGGCCGCGACCCGGGCGAGCGCGAGGTCCTAGAGCAGCTCCGCGCGATGATGTCGGCCAACGAGCTCAAGCGCTCGCTGATCGGCATGGGCTACTACGACACGATCACGCCGCCGGTCATCCAGCGCAACATCCTCGAGAACCCCGGCTGGTACACGCAGTACACGCCGTACCAGGCCGAGATCTCGCAGGGCCGGCTCGAGGCGCTGCTGATCTACCAGACGATGATCACCGACCTCACCGGGCTGCCGATGGCCAACGCCTCGCTGCTCGACGAGGCGACGGCCGCCGCCGAGGCCGTGCACATGTGCGTCGGCGTCACGCGCAGCAAGCGGACGCGGGTGCTCGTCGCCAGCGACTGTCACCCGCAGACCATCGCGGTGGTGCAGACGCGGGCGGAGGCCGCCGGCTTCGTCGTCGACGTGCGCGCGCTCGCGGACTTCGAGCTCGCGGACGCGGCCGCGCACAAGCAGCTCGCCGCAGTGCTCGTGCAGTACCCGACCACGGACGGGCGCGTGCTCGACTACAGCGAGCTGTGCGAGCGCGCCCACAAGGCCGGCGCCAAGGTCATCGTCGCGACCGACCTGCTCGCGCTCACGGTCCTGCGCGCGCCGGGCAGCTTCGGCGCCGACGTGGCGGTCGGCTCGGCCCAGCGCTTCGGCGTGCCGCTCGGCTACGGCGGACCGCACGCCGCGTTCCTCGCGGCGACCAACGAGTTCAAGCGCAAGATGCCGGGGCGCATCATCGGCGTGTCCCGCGACGCCCGCGGTCAGCGGGCGTTTCGCATGGCGATGCAGACCCGAGAGCAGCACATCCGGCGCGAGAAGGCGACGAGCAACATCTGCACCGCGCAGGTGCTGCTCGCGATCATGGCCGCGATGTACGGCGTCTACCACGGCCCCCAGGGCCTGCGGCGGATCGGCCAGCGCGTGCACGCGCTGACGCGCGCGCTCGCGACCGGCCTGCGGCAGCTCGGGCACGATGTCGGCGACGCGCCGTTCTTCGACACGCTCACGGTGCGCCTGCGCGGCTGCGACGCGGCGCAGGCCCACGCGGCCGCGCGCGCCGCTGGCTTCAACCTCCGCGCGTGCGCCGAGGCCGACGCGGTCGGCCTCTCGCTCGACGAGCGCAGCACCCCCGAAGAGCTCGCGCGCCTGCTCGAGCTGTTCGCCGGGCTCACGGGCGCCGCGGCGCCCGAGCTCGCCGGGCTCACGGGCGGGCTGGCGGGCGCGCTCCCGCCGGCGCCGCACGCCCGCGCGGTCGACTACCTGACGCACCCGCGCTTCAACAGCTACCAGGCCGAGCACGAGATGCTGCGGTTCTTGAACCGCCTGCAGGCCCGCGACCTCTCGCTGACGACGTCGATGATCCCGCTCGGCTCGTGCACGATGAAGCTCAACGCGACCTCCGAGATGCTCCCGGTCACCTGGCCCGAGGTCGGCGGCGTGCACCCCTTCGCGCCGGTCTCGCAGGCCCGCGGCTACGCGGCGCTGTGCGCCTCGCTGAGCGCCTGGCTGTGCGAGATCACCGGCTTCGCCGCGGTCTCGCTGCAGCCCAACGCCGGCGCCCAGGGCGAGTACACCGGGCTGCTGACGATCCGCGCCTACCACAAGGCCCACGGACAGGGTCATCGGGACATCTGCCTGATCCCGACCTCGGCCCACGGCACCAACCCGGCCTCGGCCGTGCTCGCCGGCATGCGCGTCGTCGCGGTGCGCTGCGACGAGCTCGGCAACATCGACGTCGAGGACCTGCGGGCCAAGGCCCAGAAGCACGCGGACAAGCTCGCGGCGATCATGGTCACCTACCCCTCGACGCACGGGGTGTTCGAGGCGCGGATCCGGGAGATCTGCGCGATCATCCACGAGCGCGGCGGGCAGGTGTACCTCGACGGCGCCAACATGAACGCGCAGGTCGGGCTGTGCCGGCCGGGCGACTTCGGCGCGGACGTCTGTCACCTCAACCTGCACAAGACCTTCTGCATCCCCCACGGCGGCGGCGGGCCGGGCATGGGCCCGATCGGCGTCGCGGGTCACCTCGCGCCGTTCTTGCCCGGGCACCCGGTGATCGCGACCGGCGGCGAGCAGGGCATCGGCGCGATCGCGGCGGCGCCCTGGGGCAGCGCGAGCATCCTCGTGATCTCGTGGATGTACATCGCGATGATGGGCGCCCGCGGCCTCACGCGCGCGACCGAGGTCGCGATCCTCAACGCCAACTACATGGCCCGGCGCCTCGCCGAGCACTACCCCATCCTCTACCGCGGCGAGCGCGGCCGCGTCGCGCACGAGTTCATCATCGACATCCGGCCGATCAAGCAGGTGAGCGGGATCGAGGCGGTCGACGTCGCCAAGCGCCTCATGGACTACGGCTTCCACGCGCCGACGATGTCGTTCCCGGTCGCCGGCACCCTGATGATCGAGCCGACCGAGAGCGAGTCGCGCGAGGAGCTCGACCGCCTGTGCGACGCGCTGATCGCCATCCGCCAGGAGATCCGCGCGGTCGAGGAGGGCGCGCAGCCGCGGGACAACAACGTCCTGAAGAACGCGCCGCACACCGCCGACGTCGTGACCGCGGACGAGTGGGAGCGCCCCTACAGCCGTCGCGAGGCGGCCTTCCCCGCGGGCGCGACGTGGCTCAAGGCGCAGAAGTTCTGGCCGCACGTCGGGCGCATCGACGACGCCTACGGCGATCGCCACTTCCACTGCACGTGCCCCTCGGTCGAGGAGCTGGCGGACGAGGCCGAGGCCGCGGAGTAGCGGGGCCGAGCTGTCGCGCCCGCGCCCGCGCCCGCTCGCTCAGCGCTTGCGGCGGGGGTGCAGCGCGACCAGCAGGTCGATGTAGCTGACGATCCCGACCAGGCGCTCGTCCTCGTCGACCACGCACACCGCGCTGATCTTGTAGCAGAGCAGCGCGTCGACCGCGTCGGCGACGCTCGCGGCGCGCTCGACCACGACCGGCTCGTCGTTCATGACCGCGTGGACAGGCTGCTCGAGCAGCTCGATCGTGTAGCCCAGCGGCGTGTCCTCGTCGGTCGGCGGCTGGTGCCGCTGGACGTCGCGGTCGCTGATCATGCCCACGAGCTTCTCGCCGTCGACGACGGGCAGGTGGCGCACGTCGTGCTCCTGCAGCAGGCGGATCGCCTTGCCGACGCGATCCATCGACGAGAGCGTGACCGGGTTCGGCGTCATGATGTGAGCCACTCGCATGCGGCTACCATAGGCATCGCGCGCGGCGGCTCCAAGGACGCGCCCGCGTGACGAAGGCGCGGGGAGCATCTCGCGGGCGGCGGTGAATTTTCAGCCTCGCGCGCGAACACGCGGCTCGGCGCGCGACGGCGCGCGAGCCCGCCGGTCCGCGGCTGGCTCGCGCGCAGCGGCGGACGTCAGGGCATCGCGTCGCTCGGCGTCGGATCCTTGAACCACCGCATCGCCTTCGGGTAGCGGTGGCTGAAGTCCGTCATGAACTCGAGGTTCGCGTTGAACCACTCGCGGTAGCCGTCGAGCAGGCGGTACGAGCGGGCGACCGAGCGCTTGCGCAGCAGCACGTTGATCAGCGCCTGCTCGGAGGTCGCGAGGTTCTGCCGGACCACCGAGGACTCGCGCTTCATGTCGAGCGTCTTGAGCACGCGGCTGGCGGAGAGCTTCTTCTTCGTCTCGACCGCGCCGTCCTCGAGGTTGACGCGGATCCGGATCGGCGTGCCGACCTTGACCTTGAGCGAGCCCTCGATCGGGACCATCGGGTAGACGAGGTAGACGAGCGCGAGGTCCTCGGGCGGCCAGGTCGAGGTGAGCGCGGGCGAGATCTTGAGCTCGACGTCGTGGCCGAGCGCCTCGGTCGCGGCGCGCTCGACCAGCGCGAGAGCCTCCTCCGCCGAGCTGAGCGTCGCGTCGCGCTCGACGAGCTGGACCTCGTCGCGCGCGGCGTCGTCGGGCGCGCCGGCGGCCTCATCGTCCTCCGCGTCCGCGGGCGCGCCCTTGGGCGCGTCCTGCTTCGTCCCCGAGACGTAGGTCATCACGTCCTTGTCGGCGGGCGGCCGGTCGGGCGCCTGGGCGGGCGCCTGGGTCGTCGGGGGCGCGGGCTCCTGCTCGCGCTTGCACGCGGACGCGGCGAGCCCGAGGGAGAGCGCGAGCAGGAGGCCGCGCGCGCGGGCGCTTCGTCGGGGCATGGCGCGATTATATGATTATGACCAATAAAACATGTTTTAAAATTAATGTTGAAGCACGCTCGCGGTCGCGCGCGCGTCGAGCTCGGCGCGCGCGCGACGTCGCCGAGCTCGATGGCCTGCGGCCGCAGCCGCGCCCGCGTCAGCTCGCGGCGCGGCCGTGACGCGCAGCGCGCGCGGGGGCGCGGCGCCGCGATCACGGCGCCGCCCGCCTGACGCCGCGGCGTTCAGCGAGCCCCGGACGCCCTGCGCCGACCGCTCGACGCGGGCGCGGGCGGTCGGGCGCGTCGCCGTCGCGCGGGGGCGCGGGTCGTGGGCGCGCTCGCGTCGAGCCCGAGCAGGCGCGCGAGCCAGGCGTCGGTCTCCGCCGCGATGGCGATCGGCGCGTCGATCAGCGCGCGCGCGGCCTGCATGCCCGACATCACGCTGGCCTCGATGCAGCCGCAGTTGAGGCCGTTGTCGATCCAGTCGCCCGTGAGCACGAGGTTGTCGAGGCCCGAGTCGTCCGCGCGCAGGCGCAGCTTGGTGGTCCCGGGCAGCGCCTGGACGTAGCGGTGGGCGCCGGTCGTGTTCGCCCGCCAGTACTGGGCGTCGAAGCGGGCGGCGCCCTCGCGGCCCTCGGGGTCGTGGAGCGCGTCCCAGCGCGCGCGCTCCCCCTCGCGCGCGAGCGCGGGCCACAGGTCCTCGCACACGCGCGCGTAGTGGGCGCGGGCGGCCTCGCCGACGCGGCGCGTCGCGGCGGCGAGCGGCTCGCCACGCTCTGGCCCTTCGGACATCACGCCGCAGAAGTACGCGATGTGGCGGACCTCGTCGGGCCGCGCCCACCGCTCAGACCAGCGCGTGTGGGTCATGTCGCAGTAGGTGTCGACGGGGTCGACGTAGGTGCCGAGGATCGGCGAGGGCTCGCGCCAGCCGAGCCCCGCGAGGTCGCGGCGCAGCCACAGCTGGTAGGCCTGCGTCGCCACCGTGCCGACGCCGTCGAGCATCGCGCCCCAGCGCGGGTCGGCGTCGCGCAGCTCGCCGCAGATCGAGCCGAGCGCGCCGACGGGGATGCCGAGCACCAGCTCGTCGAAGTCCTCGCCGCGCCGCAGCGCGCGGGGGCGCGCGCCCTGGTAGGGGGCCGGCGGCGCGCCGACGTGCTCGAGGTCGGTCTCGGCGGCGGCCAGCGCCGCGCGCAGCTGCTCGCCGTCCTCGAGCTGCTCGTAGCGCGGCTCGCTCGGCCAGCACGGCAGGCCGTTGACGTCGACGAGCGGCTCATAGGGGCGGGGCGCGCTCGCCTGTCGCGTGACGTGCACGGCCTCGACCTCGCGACGGTCGCGCGTGAGCTCGAGGCGCTCGACGTGGTGGAAGAACTCGAAGCGGACGCCGCGGCGGCGCAGGACCTCGTACAGCGGCGCGAAGATCACGTCGCCCATGCCGCTCGTCATCTTCCAGACGACCGCGCCCTTGTAGGTCAGCAGCATGCGCAGCGCGCCGCGCAGCGCCGCGCCGGCGGCGAAGGCCGGGCGCGCCTCGTCGCCGCCCTTGAACGAGAAGCCGGCGTTGTAGATGAAGCGCACGGCCGGCGACTCGTGGACGGTCGGGTGCGGCTTTGCGCCGTGGCGCAGCAGCCACTCGCGGAGGTCGAGGTCGTCGATCGAGGTGAAGCCGCGGCGCACGAGGTCGTCCTCGATCACGCCGATGACGATCGTGGTCGCGACGTCGAGGAGCTCCCACAGGGCGCGCGCGTCGTCGTCGTCGAGCCGCGCGCGGAAGCTCGGCCACAGGCGGTCGCGCGCGCGGGCGAGGCGACGGGCGAGCGCGCGCTGGCTCGCGCGATCGTCGTAGCGACCTCCCTCGCGACCTCCCTCGCGACCTCCCGCCCGACCGCGCGCGGCGAGGCGTCGCGTCAGGTGGATCAGCATGCGCAGCGCGGCCCAGGTCCCGGGCGCGCTCACGCGGGCGACGGCGCGGGCGATCGCCGAGAGCGGGTTGGCCCCGTCGTCACCGCGGCGCGGCGCGGCGCCGACCCGGGCGCGCGCGCGCTCGTCGAGCAGCCCGGCGAGGCAGCCGCACAGCGTCTCGACGCTCGTCCACAGCCCGGGGAGCGACTCGCCGTCGCCGGGCGAGAGCGTGTTGCGCGGGAACGGCAGGCGCCAGCGCACCCACTCGCCCTTGTAGCGCTCGTTGAGGACGACGTAGCTCTGCGGCGTGAAGGCGTCGCGCCAGCTCGCGAGCGGGGCCGCGGGGTCGCGGCCGAGCTCGTCGTAGACGCGACGGATCACGCGAAACGCGTTCTCGTAGAAGCCGTACCACACGTGCAGGCCGTGCTCCTCGATCCGCGCGCCGCGGGCGAGGTCCCGACCGCTCGCGCCCTTGCCCCCGAGCCGCCAGCCGTTGACGTAGACCGTGATGTCCAGAGGCTCGCGGCCGGGCTCGCTGAGCTCGAGCGCGGCGGTCAGCGCCGAGATCCCGCCGCCGAGGATCGCCACGCGACGCCGCCGCGGGGCCGCGCGCAGCGGCGCGTCGCGCCGCGCGGGGCGGGCCTGCCAGACGACGCGGCCCGCGTCCATGCGGACATCTGCGCGAAAGGACAGGGCGGCGCAGGCCCGCTGCGGCCCGACCCGCAGCCCGAGGTCGCGGGCGACCGGGTGCGACGCGAGCGGGTGCAGGGTGAAGATGAGCTCGCCGGCGCGTCGCCGCGGGCAGACGTCGCGCAGGCGCTCGAGGGTGATCGGCGCCTCGACGATGGCCTGGTACGCGGCGCGCCCCGGGTCCGCCGCGTCGCGGAGCTGCTGCAGGCCGACGACGCGCGCGGGCGTCAGCGCCTCGGGTCGCAGCAGCTCGCGCAGCTCGAGCGCGTCGTGATCTCGCAGCGCCCGCGCGAGCTCCCCGAGCGCCCCGGGCCCGTCCACGTCTCGCGGGGGCGTCGGCCCCTCCGTGCCCGTGACGTCCCAGAGCCGCTGGAGCTCGAGCGCGGGCGCGTCGCAACCGGCGCTCGCGCGCACGCCGAAGACGTCCGTGGTGATGCGCAGCGGGTCGCGCGTGCCGGGCGGGACCTCGAGGCGCCCGAATTGCTTGGGCAGGCCGAACAGCTCGCGCCCGGTCACCATGGTGTGGGCGTCGTCGACGAAGATGTAGGGCGCGAACAGGACGACGCGCGCGCCGTCGGCGTCACGGGCCCGCGCGGGCACCCAGAGCGCGACGTCGCGATAACGGATCGCGCCGCGCTCCGGCGCGCCCGAGACCAGGCGATCCACGCTCGCGCCGACCAGCAGCACGTAGCGCGAGAGCGCCTCGTAGGAGACCGCGCCGTCCGCTGGCGTGTTCAGCTGGCGATCGAGCAGCGCCTGCAGGCGCGCGCGCGAGGCCGCGAGCGCGAGCGCGTGAAAGGTGACGCCGGACAGGTGTCCGGGCGGGCGCATACAGGGATCCGCGGGGTACTCGACATAGGAGAGCGTCGCGCGGTCTTCGGAGAGCGGGGGGCTTACCATCGTCATCACTACGAAGGCAGATTCACGGCGGCCGTCGGCAATTCACCGGAAGGTCGTGAGGTCGCGCATCGCCGAGTGGCTGATCCGAGGGCGCCGCGTGGACGTAACGCCTTGGTTCACGTTCACGCGCGCGTATCCGGAGCGGCGCGCGATCGTGACGCGCGCGGCGCGTGTCGTCGCGCGCGCTCGCCCGTCACCTCGGCCCGAGCCCGCCGCCCCCGGGCGCCGACACGGCGCGGCGGGCCGCTCGCGCTCGTCCTGCTCGCCTGCAACCCGGGCGGCTCGAGCGGCGCGACGGCGGCGATGACGAGCGACGCGCAGACCGGCGCTGCTCGAGCGACGCGGCGTCGTCCTCGTCCTCGTCCCGGACCTCGACGACGACGACGAGCGCGGGCGACACAGATGACGTGTCAGATGACGTGTCTCTTGAGACAGCAGTATGCGGCGCGGACAACGTCGCCGGCACGCGCCCGGCGCTGGCGCGCGGGCGCTACGCGCAGGACGACAGCTCCGAGCCGTGGCAGGTGGCCTTCAAGGAGGTCCACCACTTCGTCTACGGCGTGATCGACGGCTGCGCGATGACGCTGACCGCGATCGAGCTCGACGGCGAGCTCTTCGACGAGTCGGTGATCGTCGGCTGCTGAGCCGCGCGCGCCTCGTTCATAATGTCTCTTCAGACAGGATGATCCGCGCGAGCGCGTCGGCGAGCGGCGCGGCCACGCGGTCGACCGCCGACGGGCGCGCGCGCATGGGCTGGTTCCACGCCCAGCGCTCGACCAGCAGATCGCGGCGGACCTCGACGCACAGCAGTCGGCCCGGGAAGCGGCGCGACCACGTGTGCGCCATCGTGTTCGGGTGCAGGTTGTAGGTGTCGTTCTGGCGCGCGCGCAGCCCGAGCGCCGCGTAGCGAGCGACGAGCGCGTCGGCGAGGCCCGGCGGCGCGAGCTCGTCGCCGAGCCCGTCGCCGTCGCCCAGCGGGGGGCGCGTGAGCAGGTCGAGCTCGGCGCGCAGCGGCCACGTCTCGACGCGCGCGGGCTCGTGGGCCCAGCGGAGGTTATGGATGATGTCGCGGTCGACGGTCGCGATCCCGAGCGTGCGCGGGCCGTAGGTGTGGGCGACCAGCGCGTACCCGCCCGCGCCGCAGATCGCCGCGTAGGCCCGCTCGACGAGCGCGGCGTAGGCCGCGTGCAGCTCGCCGAGCAGCGCGAGGTCGGCGTCGGCCGTGATGAACGGCGGGATCGCGGCGGTCAGCTGCCCGCGCGCGAGGTCTCCGCCGACGGCCCCGAGATCGCGGTTGACGTCGACAAACGTCCGCGGGATCCGGCAGCGGATCACGAGCGCCGCGCGCTCGGGCGCGGCCGCGAGCGCGAGCGCGGCGACGCGTCGCCCGTACTCCCACGAGCCGACGTCGGTGTTGACGTAGAAGAACTCGTGGAGGTCCTGGGGCAGCGCGCTGACGAGGCGCGCGCGCAGGGCCTCGTAGTCCTCGGGCGTCGTCGCGCCGTGGGGCGCCTCGACGAGCAGCGAGGGCAGGACGTCCGCGGGCGCGCGGGCGCCTCGGAGCAGCTCGACGTCGGCGACGCCTGGGCGCGCGCGCGGGAGGGCGGGGTGCACGGCGCGGTTGTACCGCAGGCCGAGCCCGTCGAGGGGTCGCCGGTCACGAGGGCCGCGCGCTACGGCCCGAATGCCTCGCACTGCTCGCTGCCCTCGGGCACCGGGTGCGAGATGACCATGTCGGCCTCGCCGACGCCCGCGAGCGTGTAGTCGCCGGGCGGCAGCTCGAGGGTGCAGGTCGCCTCGACCAGGCCGCAGTCCGAGGTGCACGCGCCGAACTGCTTGCTGCGGATCACGGCCTCGCCGGTCACGGTGATGATGCCGTCCTCGAGCGCGAGCTCGCAGCGCGCGGACTCGAGGGTGTCGCAGGACGAGCTGAGGCAGTCGGCGAAGCGCGCGACGACGACGACCGCGTCGCCGTCGGAGGTCACGCAGGCCTCGTTGATCTCGGTGACCATGCTCTCGACGCCGCCGCAGCCGACCAGGCCGAGCGTGAGGGCGAGGAGCAGCGCGGCGCGCAGACGGATCATCGCGGCCGAGTCTAGCCGCATGCGGGCGGCTGGAGCCAGACTGCGGGGCGCGGGCAGGGCCGCGCGTGGACGGGCGCAGCTTCGCACCCGCGCACCCACGCGGCGGTCAGGTCCGCGGCAGCGCGTCGCGGCGCGCCGGCCCCGTTGACCGGCAGGCGTGCGGCGCGTCGGCGCCGTGAGCGAGCGAACACGAGGGAGGAACGATCCCGCCGGCGTCGGTCGTCTCGACTCGATCAGTCCCGCTGGAGCTCCCAGGTCTGCTCGCGAAACAGCTGCTGGTGCCGGGTCTGCGCGTCCTTCCACGTGTCCGGGAAGCGCCGCTGGCCGAGCGTGATGTCCTCGATCGCGGCGCGCACCTGCTTCGCGCAGATCTCCGCGGGCACCCGGCCGACGCCGGTAGCGAGCCCGGGGAACGCGACTCGCTTGACGCGCTCGCGGACCGGCGTGCCGTCATCGAGTCGGCCCGCGGCGATCAGGATCAGCGCCGCCCGGGCGGCGAGGTACGGGTTTACCGTGTCGTCGGGCAGCCGCATGGGCACGCGCATGGTCGGCGCCGCGATCACGTAGGGGATCTCGGCGTGCTCGGTCTCGACGATGTCGGCCGCGCCGACGAGCAGCTCGCCGAAGTGGCGCTCGCGGATGCGCCGCTGCAGGCGCTCCTGCACGCCCGGTCCGAACACTCGCGTGTAGACGGCGTCGATGCCGCCGTCCATGAAGCCGAAGCTGTTGGCCGGGCTGACGACGGCGTCAGGCGCGGTCTTGAAGATGTCGCCGTGGTGCACCTCGACGCGCGGCAGGTCGCCGCAGACCGAGCGCCACGCGCTCGCGAGGTCGTCGGTGATGGACGTGAGGATGATGGTGAGTTCGGGCTGCATGGCGCGTCGCGCGTGCGCGCGGGGGCGCGCGGGTCAGTCGAGGAGCTCGACGAACAGCGCGGTGATGTTGTCCTCGCCGCCGCCGGCGTTCGCCAGCGTGATCGCGGTGTCGGCCGCGACGTCGAGGTCCAGCGCGTCGTCGCGCGCGAACAGCTCGCCGATGTCGATGTCGCGGTCGAGGTGATCGTGCAGGCCGTCGGTGCACAGCAGCACGCGGTCGCCGGGGCGCAGCGCGTGGGTCGTCACGTCGACGTTGACCCACTCTTTCTGCCCGATCGCGCGCGTGATGATGTTCTTGAGCCTGGAGCGGCGCGCCTGCTCGGGCGTGAGCTTGCCGGCCTTGACCTGCTTCTGCACGAAGGTGTGGTCCTCGGTCAGCTGCGAGACCTCGCCGCCCCGCGCGAGGTAGACGCGCGAGTCTCCGACCTGACCGAGGATCCCGGTGCGCCCGGCGACGAGCATGACCGAGGCGGTGGTGCTCATGCCGCGGTGCTCGGGGTCGAGCTCGCCCATGCCGTGGATCATGTAGCAGGCGTTCTGGATCGCGCTGCGGACCAGGGTGCGCAGGCGAGAGAGCAGCGTCGGCGGCAGCGCGCCGTCGGGGCTCGACTCGACGCGCGCGGCCTCGAGCAGCTCGAGCTCCTGCTCGACCCAGAAGCGGATCTGCGCGGCGGTCTCGCTCGACGCGACCTCGCCCTTGGCGCGCCCGCCCACGCCGTCACAGACGATGAACAGGCCGAGCTCGGGCGCCGCCAACCAGGCGTCCTCGTTGTTCATGCGTCGTCGACCCGTGTCGGTCCGACCGGCGTGTCGCGTCTGCATCGCCGGTCACGATATCACGGGCGAATTCGTCGCGGTCGATCGTTCGCGGCCGCCCGCGCGGCCTCAGCCATCGCGCAGCGGCGCGTAGAAGCCCTCGGGGACCGGCGCGAGCACCTCGCGCTCGGCCTTGAAGATCGCGCTGAGGTCGATCGCGAGGGCGTGCAGGTGGAGGCGCTCGCTGTCGCCGGCGTCGGCGTACACGGCGTCGCCTTCCAGCGGCAGCCCGAGCCAGGCCAGGTGCGCGCGGGCTTGATGCCGTTGACCGGTGACGAGCTCGATCGCCAGCAGCACGCGGGAGTCGCCGGTCGACGACGGGCGCGTGATCACCAGGGGGCGGAGCAGCGAGCGAGAGGGGCGCCCGTCGGGGCGGATCGCGACCTCCCCGCGGCGCGACCCCTGTCCGAGCGGCACGCGGAGCTCGAGCCCCTCGCCGACGAAGGGCGCCTCGCCGCGCAGCGAGGTGAGCTCGCCGCGCGGATCGAGCGCCGCGCGCGTCTCGGCGCTGGCCTCGTCGAGCAGGCGCTCGTGGACGAGCGCGCCGGGGGTGAGGCTGTAACCCCAGCCGCGCGGGGTCTCGGGCGGCCACGGCGGTGACCGTCGCGCGCGGCACAGCCCGAGGTAGAGCTTGCCGACGCGCTGGGCTTCGAAGCCCGCGCGCGCGCGCTCCCACGAGCTGCGTGAGCGCGCGAACGCGACGACGCCCGAGGTCTCGCCGTCGAGTCGGTGGATCGCGCCGCCCTCACGCGGATCGCTCGACGCGGCGCGGCACTCGGGGAAGCGCTGGACGACGAGATCGGCGAGCGCGAGCGGCTGGTTGGGCTGCAGGCGATGCGTGTGCAGCCCCGGGGGTTTGTGCGCGTAGACGAAGCGCGGCGTCGTCGCGAGCACGACGAGCTCGGCGGGCGACCGCTCGAGGCGCCGCTCGTACCACTGAAACTCGATGCTCTCGCCGAACGCGACGCGGCGCGAGGGCGGGGCGCGGTCGCCCGCGACGAACATGTGACCCTCGAGCGCCATGCGCCGCGCGGTCCTCCGCGTCAGCTCCGGGATGCGCCGGCCGGCGACCACGTCCGCGCGCGCGCCCTCGTCCTCGGCGAGGTGCACCGTGTGGGTCAGGCGGCGCAGCAGCGGCTCGTCCGCGAGCGCGGCGACGTCGAGCTCCATCTCGAGCGTGTCGGCGTGCGTGAAGGCCTCGGGCGCGTCGGCGTCGGCGTCATGGTTCGCGGGGTTCTCGTTCATGTCGGATCGTCCATGTTCCTTCGGCGGGCGCGGGCAGCGGGCCCGTCACCAGGGCCTCGACGCGCGCGCCGATCGGGCGCGCGGGCGTCCCGCCCGGGATCACGAGCAGCGCGTTCGTCTCGCTGATCGAGCGCAGCGCGCCCGATGCCTGTGAGCGCAGCGCGCTCGCGCACCAGCCGCTCGCGTCGCGGTAGACCTGGGCGCGCAGGTAGCTGTCGCGGCGGCCCGCCGCCGGCAGCGGGTGCGTGAGCGCGACGGTCAGCCGCGGCCGACGCCAGCGCGGCTCGGCGTGCCCCTGGAGCTTGCGCAGCGCCGGGCGCACGAGCAGCTCAAACGCGACCATCGAGCTCGCGGGGTTGCCGGGCAGCGCGAACACCAGCGCGCCGCCGGGCGTCCGCCCGCAGGTCGTCGGTCGCCCGGGCTTGAGGTTGACGCGGCGAAACAGCGCCTCGAAGCCGAGCGCCTCGAGGCACGCGTGCACGAGGTCGTGATCGCCGACGGAGATGCCGCCGGAGGTCACGAGCGCGTCGGCCTCGAGCCCGCGCGCGAGCGCGGCCTGGAGCTGGGTGGGCTCGTCGGGCGCGACGCCGAGGTCCACGGGGACGCCGCCCGCCTCGCGGATCTGGTGCGCGAGCATGAGCCCGTTGGTGCTGACGATCTGCCCGGGGCGCGGCGACCGCCCGATCGCGACCAGCTCGTCGCCGGAGCAGAGGATCGCGACGCGCGGGCGCCGGTGCACGGCGAACGCGTCGTGGCCGGCGCTGCACAGCAGCGCGAGCTCGCCGGGCCCGAGCGAGACGCCGGCGCCGCACAGCAGCGCGTGCTTGCGGACGTCGCTCCCAGCTTGCCGAATGAACAGGCCCGGTCGGAGCGCGCCGACGCGCTCGAGATCGAGCTCGAGGTCGGCCGCGCCGTCGTCCGTCTCGACGATCCGCGTGTCCTCCTGGGCGATGACGGCGTCGGCGCCTGCGGGGATCACCGCGCCGGTCGAGATCCGCATGGCGGCGCCGGCGGGCAGCGAGCGCGCGGCAGGGTGACCGGCGGCGCTCTCGCCCGCGCGCGTCAGCCTCACGCGGGCGCGCGAGTCACCGCCGGCGCGCCCGAGGACGTCGGCGACGCGCACGGCCCAGCCGTCCATCACGCTGACGGGGCTCGGCGGGAGGTCGCGGAACGAGAACACGTCGACGGCGAGGACGCGCCCGCCGACGCCCGGGTCGGTCGCCGACACGCGCTCGCGCGACAGCGGCCGCGCGCAGGCGAGGATCCGCCGTTGACCCTCCTCAACGGTGACAGGCGGCGACGTCGGCTCCACTCATGGCTCCTTGCCGGGGACGCGGCTCGTGCCCGAGGTCGACGGCGCGCGCGTCGGCTTGGCCGACGCGGCGCTGGACTCCGACGGGGCGGACTTGGGCTTCGACGACGACCGGGAGGGAGACTTGGACTTCGACGAGGACTTCGACGAGGACTTCGACGAGGACTTCGACGAGGACTTCGACGAGGACTTCGACGAGGACTTCGACCTCGACGACGCGGACGGCTCGGGCGCCGCGCTCGTGATCGTCGTCGGCTCGGGCGGCGGGGCCTTGACCGTGCCGCGCGTGCGCCCCTTGGCCACGTAGACGACGATCAGCTCGCCGGACTTGAGCTCGCGCGAGCGCGAGAAGCCGTTGATCCGCGCGAGCGAGCCGACGGAGAGATCGAACTTCTTGCCGATCTTCGTCAGCGTGTCGCCGCGTCGGACCTTGTAGCCGCGGCGGACGAGGTCGCGGCGCTCGAGCGAGACCTCGATGTGCTCGCGGGAGCCGCGGATGACGTAGTCGACCTCGTCCTGCTCGTACACGGTCGCGCGGGCGGCCGTCGCCGAGAAGTCCTCGGGCACCACGAGCTGCAGGACCTGCCCGGACTGCAGGCGCGCCTGGGGGTCGAGGTCGTTCCAGGTCACGACCTGCTCCCAGGTCACGCCGAAGGCGTCCGCGAGCGCGCGCGGGGTCGTGGCAGGGGTCGTCTCGAAGAACACGAGGCGCTGCCCGGGGCCGGGGGTCACCGGCGGCACGGCGGCCAGCGGCGTCTCGTCGAGGCCGTCCGCCTCTTTCGGGGTCCCCCGCGAGGCGCTGGGGATCAGCAGCACGACGCCGCGCTCGAGCTCGGCGCTGCTGTCGAGGTCGTTGGCGCGCTTGAGCTCGCGCTCGCTGACGCCGTAGCGCTTGGCGATGCGCGCGAGCGTCTCGCCGGCGCTGACCTCGTGCGTGGTGTTGCTCGCCGCCTCCCGCCGCCAGCGCTTGCTCTCGGCCTGGTAGCGCGACGCGAGCTGCTCCGGGATGCGCACGGGGAAGTAGTCCGAGCCCGGCGGCGTGCGCCCGCGTCGGTAGCGAGCGTTGAGCTCCTCGATCAGCGAGAGGTCGCCGCCGATCGAGCTGGCGATGGTCTTCAGCGACGTGCCGCCGGGCGCCTGCACGGTGACCCAGCGCGCGGGGGGCAGGCGCTCGAGCTGGGCGTCGTCGACCTTGAACGCGGCGCGGTTGCGCCCGACGATCGCCGCCGCCATGATCTTCGGGATATAATTAGTTGTCCCGTAGGGCAGGCCGCTCTCGATCTCGCACAGCGCCCAGAAGTTGTTGGTGTTGTTGCGGGAGACCGCGGTCATCACCAGGCCGTAGCCGGCGTTGTAGGCCGCGAGCGCCAGCTCCCAGGAGCCGAAGCGGACGCGCAGGTCCTTGAGGTAGGCGGCGGCCGCGTAGGTCGAGCGCTCGATGTCGCGGCGCTCGTCGACCCAGAAGTCGTGGTTGAGGCCGTAGACCTGACCTGTGCCCGACATGAATTGCCACATCCCGACGGCGCCGACGCGCGAGCGCACGGCCGGGTTGAAGCCGCTCTCGGCCATGGCCACGAACGCGAGGTCCTCGGGTACGCCGACCTCGCGCAGGATCGGGCGGATGATGTGCTCGTAGCGACCCATGCGGCGGATCCAGCCGCGGATGAGCGACTGTCCGCGCGGGTTGTCGCGGAAGTAGCGGAGGTACTCGACGGTGCGCTCGTTCCAGCGGATCGGCAGATCTGGGAGCGCGAGCTCGGCCATCCACGGCTCGGGCGGACGGGCGATGATGGTCTGCGGCGCGCCCTCGGGGAAGCGCGCCTGTTCAAAGGCGGCGAGCTCGGCGTAGAGGGCGGCCTGAGGGTGATGCGGGCGCGGGCTGAAGGCGACGTGGATCGACGCGCCGTCGGGGCGGCTCCCGCGGACGGCGTCGCGCCCGCGCGCGCTGAGCTGCAGCGGACCGACCTGCTCGAGCGCGTCCGCCTGCGGCGAATCGTCGCTGTCAGGTTCGGCTGGACCGGCGCTCGCATGAGGCGCGAGCAGGGCGGAGACCGCGAGCGCAGCCGCGAGGAGGGCGGGACGACCAGGTGAGCGAATCGTCACGGAGAGCGGCGCGCGTGGAGATCTGGGGGCGAAGCCGGGCGCGCCTCGCCTCCAAATACGCCTTGCGCGCCCACCGCTCCCCTGACGAAGCATATCGCCACGCTAGCAAAGCGGAGCGCAAACGACTACCTTTCAGACATGTTCCTCGGCCCCGTACTCGCGATCGGCATGCCCGGCGGCTTCGAGCTCATAATCATCCTGGTCGTCGTCCTTTTGATCTTCGGCGGCTCCAAGCTCCCGCAGCTCGGCGAAGGGCTGGGCAAGATGCTCCGTGGCTTTCGTCGCGAGATGAAGGCCATCGAGAAGGACAAGGACGAAGAGAAGTCCCAGGCGGGCGAGGGCGAGATCGACGTGACGCCGGCGACGCCCAAGGACAGCTGAGCCCGGCGACGCCCGCGCCGCGACGCGCGGGTGACGTAGCCCCGAATTGCGAGCGGCCCGCCCGGCACAAGATGTCTTTTTCGACATCTTGTGCGGCGAGCCGCTTGCTCGTTGGGGCCTGTTACTGCGGCGGGGCGGCGCCCGGTCCCATGAGGAAGTACCAGGCCGCGACGCCGGCGACGATCAGGATCAGGACGACCACGATCATGCCGACGTTGCTGCCCGGCTGATCCTGCTCGGGCTTGTCGGTGGCCTCGTTCGCCGGCTCCTTCTCGGGCGGCCGGGTCTTCTCGGCGACAGGCGGCTCGGGCTCGGGCGCGGGCTCAGGCTGCGCCGTGACGGGCTCGGGCTCGGGCTCGACAACCGGCTCGGGCTCGGGCTCCGGCTGGGAGACCACGGGCGCGGGCTCGGGCTCGGGCGCACGCACGGGCTCGGGCTCGGGCTCGGGCTGAGAGACGCGGAAGCTGCTGATGCCGCCGGACGCGGGCCGCGACGGCTCGGGCTGCGGCTCGGGCTGCCTCGCGACTGCGGGCTCGGGCTCGGGCTCAGGCGCACGCACGGGCTCGGGCTCGGGCGCGCGAACAGGATCGGGACGCGGCGCGACGACGGGCTGACGGTCGCGCGTGGGCGTGGACGTCGGGGTCGATCGCGCGGACGAGGTGCCCGTCGCGGCCTGCTGCTGCGCTGGCGCGGGCTCAGCGACGTCAAACGACTGCCCCGAGGACTTGAAGCGCCGGTAGTCATCGGCGTTCAGGAAGCCCGCAGCTTGGCCGTGCGCCTCCTCGAGCAACGAGGGGTCGTTGGCCGCGGCGAAGTCGAAGATGTTCCGCACATTGCAGTGCGGGCAGTCGACCTGCACGAGCGGCGCGATGTGGTCGTTCGGGATCTCGAACGGACCGTTACAGGAGGGGCAGGCGATGATCATCAGAAGTCGAGGCCCAGAGAGATGGTGAACTGGTGCTGGAGACTGGAGAGGTCTTCGACCTGCGTGCCGTCGTCAAGCTCGCCGGTGCTGCCCCCGCCAGGGACGATCATGTATTCGGCGGCCAGGCGCATAACGCTGAAGATGAACCGCGCGCCGAGGAACGGGCGGTGGCGGACGATCGCCCCGGCGTCCCGGAACACGAACTCGCTCGACATGTCGGCGGGCATCAGGAACTCATCTGTCCCTGGGGTCACGTCGAGCACGCCCGAGTTGGCGAAGATAAAGAGCGCCTGATAGCCGGCGTAGGGCGTAATGTTGAAGGTCTTGCCGATGCCGAAGACGTGCGAGAGCGAGATGTCGACGGCGGCGGTCGAGAGGTTCATGTCGCGCGCGCCCACGAGGCGAGAGAACGAGCCGCGCGCGGAGATCGACGGGATCGGCAGGTGGTGAAAGCCCTCGTGGAAGGACGCCTTGACGTACCCGCCCATCGCCCACATGCGACTGTCGAACAGGTGCTTGGCGCCCGCGCCGATCTCGAGGCCGGGCCAGAGGCCCTTGCGTCCCATGATCTGCAGACTCGGCGCTGTCCCGCGGGGACTGTCGGACTGCGTGGCGCCAGACCAATTCTCGGGGGTGATGGTGTTGATCGTCAGATCCGCCGAGACCGCGAACGCCGAGAGGCCGAGCGAGTCAGCCGAGTCGGCGATCGTCGGAGCCATGACGGTGCCGAGCTCGGAGGACAACGTCCGGAAGGCGGTGTTGTCTCCCTGCGGAACACCTCCCTGGAGACTCCCGAGCCGCGACAGGTTGAGGTCGTACGGCCCCGCCCACGCCTCGGTCGAGGTGAGACCGGCCACGGCTAGAGCAATCGAGAAGAGGAACCGTCTAGGCATGCAATGCTCCGAGATTCAGCGGTCGCGGGAGCGTAGCTTGCGCCGCGGGAATGTGTCAAGGTTCGCGCCCCCCTCGGAAATCCCGCTGCAGCGCGGGCTAGGGGCGTCAGAGCGCCCTTTCGGACGTGGGACGAGAAGCCCTCGAGCGGTCTGTGTCGCAAGCATGGGAAGGCCCATCAACGCCTGACATAGGGATACACGACTCACGCACCGCAGTTCCATCAAAATCCTCGGGCGACGCCGACGCGCGCGCGTTCCGTGGCGATAGGAACGCGCGCCGTCGCGAACGGTTGACATGGATTCGCGGACGCGCGTCCGGTCCGGCTCGAGGCCGCGGTTTCGCTCGCGGGTCGTGCTCACGGGAGCGATTCGCTCCCCGTTCGAAGCCCGGGTGCGCGGCTGATCGCGCGCGCTGCGGTCGCGCGCGGGACTGAGAACCGCGCGCAGCGACGGGCCCAGCGCGGCCGTGGGGGCGCTCGGGGGCTATCCCCCGGGCGACGCCTGGGTTTTTCGACGGCGGCGGACGGCCGCTCGCGGCGACGGCCGCCGCCGCGAGCGCTTCGCCATGGGCGCGCGCGCTGGCACAAACCACCGCGGCGTGAGACGGCGCGCCGCGGCGGCGCGAAACCGCGGTCGTCGTCGCGCTCGCAGACGCGCGCGGGCCGGAGCGCCGCGCACAATCGTCGGCCGCGAGCTCGCAAAATCCTTGCGGGATCGCCAGCGTGGGATCTCCGCGCGGGTTCGGTACCGACCGGTGATCGGCGCGCGCGCTTGCCCGCGACGGAGTCGAGCGGTAGCGTGCCGCGACTCGAGCGGCATGTCGCAATCGACCCGACGTTCGCGGGCCAACGATCCCGCCGCCCATCACGGGCTGCTGCTGCTCGCGTGGGTGCTCGCGTGGATCTTGCTCCCGCTGCTGATTCTGCTCCCGACGGGCGCTCTCGACTTCGGGGTGACGCTGACCTTCGTGGGGATCCCGGTGGACCCGTGGTACCTGGCCTACGGGGCCCCGCTCGCGCTCGGCGTGCTCGTGCTGCGCTGGATCGGCAGCAGCTTCGTCACCGGCTACGAGCGCGTCGTCGGGCTCCGCATCATCCGGCGTGAGCGCGTCCCTCGGGGCTCGCGCGTCGCGCTGTACCTGTGCGCCGCGCTGGTCCTCGTCTGCTTGATCTTGTTGCTCGCCGGCGTTCGCAGCCTGGCGATCGTGCTGCTCACGGCGCTCGCGACCTTCGTCGGCCTGCTGCTCTTGATGATGCAGTTCTCGTCGATCTTCGGGACGACGAGCATCATCGGCGTCGTCCTCGGGGTCGCCGCGCTGATCGTGGTGCAGTCGGTCGCGACCGGCTTCCAGCACGAATTCGAGCGCCGCGTCTTGGGCGTTTACGCGCACATCAACGTCACGCGGACCATGGGGATCGCGGAGTACCGGCGCTTCGAGCGGTACCTGCGGACCGTCGACGGGGTCGAGGGCGCGAGCCCGTTCGCCTACTACACGATGCTGCTCGCGCCCTACAAGCCCGAGGGCGCGAGCACCGACGAGCTGCGGCTCAAGAGCGTGCTGGTCAAGGGCATCGACCCCGAGACCGCCGATCAGGTGATCGACATCGTCGATCACCTCGAGCGCGGCAGCGGGCGCCCGATCGAGCTCGGCGCGCTGCGCTCGGACTTCGAGCTGATGCCGGTGCCGGATCGCGAGGACGACCAGCTGCCGCCGGTGATCGCCGAGACGCCTGACCCGCGGGGGCCGCGGGCCTACGAGGACGCGCTCAAGGCCTACCGCGCGCTGCCCGAGCACAAGCGCGAGGCCGAGCGGATGTCGGAATTCAACATCGACCTCGACGACGACGACGACTGGCCCGAGTTGTCCGAAGAGGAAGGTGAGCGCCTTGACCCCGAGGACCTGCCGACGATCTTCGTGGGCGCGACGCTGGCCGAGGAGCTCAGCCTCTCGGAGGACTCGCTCGTCATGGTCGTCGATCCGGGCTCGTCGTGGGATCACTCGGAGGAGCCGAAGTTTCAGTACTACCGCGTCGCCGGCGTGTTCCAGGCCGGCTTCCAGGAGTACGACAGCCGCCTGATCTACACGCACATCAAGGAGCTGCAGCGCTTCAAGTACCGCGGCAAGGACATCGTCTCGGGCGTCGACCTCCGGCTGGTCGACCCGAACCTCGCGCCGGTGGTCGGGCGGGCGATCCGCGACGACCTCATGGGCCGCGAGTACCAGGTCCTCGAGTGGCAGAACCTGAACAAGAACCTGTTCCAGTCGATCCGCTTCCAGAAGAACCTGATCACGATCATCCTCAGCCTCGTCATCACGGTCGCGACCTTCAACGTGCTCTCGGCGCTGTGGACGATGGTGGTGCGGCGCAACGCCGAGATCGCGATCCTCATGTCGATGGGCGCGACCGGCGGTCAGGTCGCGCGGATCTTCCAGGTCACCGGCATGGCGATCGGGCTCGCCGGCTCGCTCGCGGGCATCGGCTTCGGGCTGATGCTCTCGTGGCTCGTCGAGCTCTACGGCTACACGCTCGACCCCGAGGTCTACTTCATCGAGCGCCTGCCGGTGGAGATCAGCGCGACGACCATCGGCTGGATCCTGGCGATGACGCTGGCGATCTGCTTCGTCGCCACGATCCCGCCGTCGCTGCGCGCGGCCAAGCTGCGGCCGGTGGAGGGGCTGCGCTACGAATAGCGCGGCGCGAGCGGCCTCGCCGAGCGCTCGTGGGGCCGGCGCGGCGTTCTACTCCCTCGTCGCCTGGCGCATGCTGCTGCGCGACGCCGGCGCGGGGCGCTCGGGCGGCGGCGCGCGCTCCCGGTGGATCGCGCCGCTCGCGGCGCTCGTGTGCGTCGCGACGGCGGCGCTGATCTTCGCCGACGTCTCGCGCTCGCTGGTCGTGGCGCTGACGGCCGCCGCCGCGGCGCTGGTCGCCGTGGGCGCGCTCTGCGTGCGCTACCTGACCCCGACCGTCGCGGTGAGCGTGTTCGGCATGAGCCTCGGCTGCGCGGCGCTGATGTCGGTGTTCGCGGTGACCTCGGGCTTCGAGAACGAGCTGACGCTGCGGCTCTCGCAGGTCAACGGACATGTCCTCTTGACCAAGTACGGGCTCGACTTCCGCGAGTACGAGGAGATCGCGGATCGCTGGGTCGACGACGAGCGCGTGCGCGCGGCCTCGCCCTTCGCGTACGCGATGGCGGCGCTGGTGCCGGTCGCGGACCCCGACGCCGGCGAGGACGCGGAGCAGATCAGCGACCGGCAGCCGGTCGTGATCGTCTCGAAGGCGCTCGACCCCGCGCGCGCCGGCGCGATGCAGGGGCTGCTGCGCGTGACGAGCTCGGGCACGCTCGACGCGCTGCGGCCGGCGGACGTGCGCCACCGCCCGGGCATCGCGCTCGGCAAGCAGCTCGCGCGGCGCCTCGGCGTGGGCGTCGGCGACCACGTGCGCATGGTGATCCCGGCGGCGCTCGGCAACCCCGACGAGCCCCCGAAGCCGCCGCGCCACGCCGTGTTCGAGGTGCTCGACACGCTCGACGCGGGCGTCACCGACATCGACAACAACTTCGCGCTCGTGCACCTGACCGCCGGGCAGGCGCTGTTCTTCAAGAAGCGGCGGGTGACCGGGATCGAGTTCGAGCTCGACGATCCCGACGACGCCGAGGATGTCGCCGAGGACATCCGCCAGTCGCTCGACAAGTCGCTGTACCGCGCGTCGACGTGGCGCCAGCACAGCGCGTCGACGGTCGCGGGCCTGCGGCAGATCAAGGGCGCGGTCGGGCTCGTGCTCGGCCTGCTCGAGCTCGTCGCCGGCTCGGCGCTGGTGGCGAGCCTGCTGCTGCTCGTGCGCCGCAAGCGGGTCGAGATCGCCAGCCTCGTCGCGCTCGGGGCCGACGCGCGCGCGATCTTCTGGGTGTTCGAGGGCGTCGGGCTCGTGGCCGGCGCGCTCGGGGCGCTCACGGGCGTCGCGCTCGGCGGCTTCTTCTGCCTGCTGCTGGCGCTGTACCGCTACCCGCTGTCGGGCGACGTGTACCCGATCGATCACCTGCCGGTGCTGCTGGGGCCGTGGGACGTGCTGCTGCCGGCCGTCGCCGCGGTGCTGATCTGCGGCCTCGTCAGCGGGCCCGTCGCGCTGGTCGCCGCGCGCCTGCCGGTGCTCGAGGGGCTGCGGCGCTGAGCGCTGCTGACCTTCGAGACAGCCGGCGTCACGCCGGCGCGCGCGTCGACGAGGTCGCGGCGCCGCGCCGCGGCGAGCCCGACGCTACTCGCGGAAGAACGGCCGGGGGATCAGCATCGAGGTGCGCCGCGTGTAGGCGGCGTAGTCGTCGCCGTGGGCCTCGTGGAGGTCGCGCTCCTCGTAGCGCAGCGCGATGAGGATGTAGCCGGTCATCGCGGCGGCGAACAGCGCGTGGCCGACGGTCATCCAGGGCGTCGCCCAGAACGCGATGAGGAAGCCGAGCATCAGCGGGTGGCGCGAGAGGTGGTAGGGGCCGCGCACGACGAACTCCGGCGCGCGCAGCTCACGGCCGAGGTAGTGGAACAGGGACTGCTTGACGCCGAACAGCGCGAAGTGATCGATGACGAAGGTCGAGAGCAGCACGAGGCCCCAGCCGAAGGCCGAGACGCCCATCAGCGCGCCGCCGAGCGCGCTCCCGCGGACATCCCAGAGCGCGCCGGGCAGCGGCTGCCACCAGCAGAACAGCGCCGCGAGGCAGGCGCTCGAGAGCAGCACGAAGGTGCTGCGCTCGGCGGCGGGCGGGACCACGGTGGTCCACAGCTGCTTGAAGCCAGGGCGCGCCATCACGCTGTGCTGCACGCCGAACAGCGAGACGAGCAGGAGGTTGGTGAGCAGCGCGAGGACCGGCCCGCACGCCTCGCCGTCGTTGATCCCCTTGGGGACGCCGAGGCTCCAGAGGAAGCCGATGAGGTAGAGGAAGACCGCGAGGAACAGCAGGTAGACGACGAGTCCGTAGATGAGCGTGGCGAGACGAGACATGGACGATTCTCCGGCGTGCGAGGGTAGCGATCGACCCGCGCGCCGACAACCGTGACGCCGGGCTAGCGATCCTCGCGCGCCGCGTCGGTCGAGCCGGCGAGCCGGTCCACGTGCCACTGACAGAGGTCGCGCAGCGGCGTCTCGTCGGCGAAGCCGAGGTAGCGCGCGAGCCGCTGGAAGGCCGCGCTCGCGTCCTGGACCCGCAGCGTCGCGACGCGCCGGAAGAACGCGAGGTTCGCGGTCCAGAGCGCGCGCGAGAACTCGAGCTCGGACGCGCGCGGCAGGCTCACGCGCGCGCCCGGGCGCACGTAGGGCAGGAGGTACGGCGCGCGCGCGAGCTGCCCGTCCGGCAGCTCGACCACGAGGCCGCCCTCGCGCGCGCCGACGAGGAAGTCGCGCGCGTCGCAGAGGTCGACCACGCGCGCGTCGTCGCCGGGGTCGTCTCGGGTACATGACTTATCGGGCATGTCGAGGCGGCGCTGGAATTCCGCGCCGACGAGCCGACAGCGCTCGGGCAGCGCGCGGCGCACCCGCGCGAGCGTCTCGCCCGAGACGAGGTCGTCGTCGATCAGCACGTAGTCGCCGGCCGGGAGCGCGGCGAGCTGCTCCGCGAGCGGCGGCGCGCCTGGCCGCGCGACCAGCTCGCGCGCGCGTCGACCGTCGCAGAGCGTGTAGCCGCGCGAGACGGCGAGGTTGTGCGCGGCGGGCCGACAGGCGTCGAGGCTCAGCAGGCGCGCGCCGAGCTCTGGCCGCGGCGCGCTTCAGCGGGGCGCGAGCGGCTCGGTTTCGAGCTGCTCGATGACGACGCGCGCGCGCGCGCCTCGGGCCAGCGCGCGGCGGCGAAGCTGCGCCGCAGCGCGGCGAGCAGCGCCTCCTGGAACCGCGCGCGCGCGCGCGGCGGAGCGCGTCGCGCTCTGGGGCCGGCGACGCGCGCGAGCCAGGGCGCCAGCGCCCAGTCGCCCTCGTCGCGCAGGAACAGGCGCGCGCGCCCGGGCGCGGCGCGCTCGGGGGGCGGCAACTCGCGCGAGGCGATCGCGGGCGCGGACTCGCCTTCGACGATGATGACGCGCGGGTTGTCGCGCACGCGCGGGTCGTCGGCGTAGCGCCGCAGCGTCGCCTCGTGACCTGGGCGCGGCACGCAGACCGCGTGCCCGCGGCCGGCGAACGCGAGCGCGAAGCGGGCGTTGTCGCCGCCGAACACGTAGACGACGCGGATCGGCGTGGCTGTTGGGACATGCTTGGAGAGATAGGCCTCGAGCCGCGTGATCACGTCGGTGAAGTTGCGCGCGCGGTCGCAGTGCAGCGCGGGCCACGGGTCCACCATCAGCCAGTCGGTCGCGCGCGCGGCTCGCTCGCAGCGCCGCACGCGGCACGCGGCCGGGAGCGCCGCGGCGCCGCGCTTGGGCCCGACGTAGGCGTCGTGGTCGGGGGCGAGGTAGCCGGCGAGCACGGTCACGCCGCGCCGCTCGAGCGCGCGCCGGGCGATGTTCATCATCGCGACGTGCCCGTCGTGCACGGGGCACAGCGCGCCGGTCGTGACGAGCACCGCGAGCGCGTCGGGCTCTGCTCCCGCCGCGCGCGCGTCGGCGAGGCGCGCGAGCGCGCGGTGCAGCGGGGTGGTCAACCAGCGGGGGTCGCCCCTGGGATCGACGCGATGTTCGAACGCGCCGCCGTCGTCGAAGAAGCCGGCCTCCTCGGCGGCCGCCCACGTGCCCAGCCGCGTGTAGGCGCGCGCGTAGATCGGGTCGCGCAGCAGCGTCCAGGCCGCGCGCAGCGTCGCCGCGCGCTCGGGGTCGTCGTCCACGACGTCGACGCGGGCCGCGTAGGCGGCGTCGACCTCGGCGCGCGAGGCCCCGGGCGCGAGGCCCAGCGCGCCCCACAGCGGCGGCAGCGAGACCGAGGACGAGCGCGTCGGCGCGATCGCCAGCGCGCCGCAGCGGCGGAACACGATGTCGGTGCGCAGCACGAGCTTGTCGCCGGGACCAGCCCAGGGCGCGCCGTCGTGCAGCGCGCGGTGGTCGAAGATCAGCGCGGCGCCGGGGCGCGGGGTCACGACGGCGAGCAGCTCGCGCGGCGAGGGGGCCCGGGTCCAGTCGGCGTAGTCGCGCGCGCGCGCGGGCTCGTGGCGTTCGGGGTCGAGGATGAAGCGGGTCGCGCCGCTGCCGTCGCCGCTGCCGTCGCCGTCGTCGCCGTCGTCGTCGCCGCTGCCGTCGTCGTCATGCTCGGAGAGGTACAGCAGCACGCTCATGAGCGTGTGGTGGTGTCCGTCGCCGAAGTCGAAGCCCGCGTCGTGGTGCGGGATGAGCCGCCCGCCGGGCTCGTAGCGGATGAAGCGCAGCAGCGGGTTGAGGCCCACGGCTCGCCACACGCGGTGGTCGCCGGCGTCGGCGTTCTCGTCGGTGTCGAAGCAGCGCACGGGCGGGATCGCGGCGCGCAGGCGATCCCACAGGGCGCGCGCGAGCGGCTCGTCGTGGGCCGTCGCGCGCCACGACGAGGCGGGGGCGCGCCCGGGGACGTCGGGGTCGCGGCGCCCGTCTACGCCGACCGGGACCCAGTCGACGTCGGCGAGCGCGGCGCGCAGGCGGGCGCGCGCGGGCGCGTCGAGCACCCCCGCGATCAGCCGCGCGGACGGGCCGGCTGCGGGCACCTCAAACACATGCTCTTTCGAGCATGTGTTTGGGACCAGCGGGCGCGCGCGCAGCTCGTCGGCGGTCGCCGGGTCGAGCTGGAACCGGCCGACGATCGCGGCGCCCGCGAGCGAGGTCGCCGGGACCCCCGGCCTGACCGCCTCGCGCCATCCCCCCGGGACCGCGCGCGGGAGCACGTCGAGGAACACCGCCGGCGCGCCGGCGATGTACTTGTGGGCGTTGTGCGCGTGCAGGGTCTCGAGGCGCGCGGACCAGCGCTCGAGCTGACGCCGGGCGTCGGGCCCGAGCTCGGCGAGCGCGCGGGCGCGGGCGTCGTCGTCGAGCTGCGCGCGCAGCAGCTGGAAGAGCTCGACGAAGTCGTAGGGCGCGCCGATCATCTCCTCGTCGACGCGACCGTCGAAGGTGTCGCCGGTGGGCGTGGCCTCGCGGATCTCGGCGGGGACGTCGAGCGCGCGCGCGAGCTCGAAGACCTCGCGCTTGTGCAGGTCCGCGAGCGGCTGGAGGTCGACCATGCCGTCGGAGGCCTTGCCGAAGAAGCCGATGTAGCCGCCCTCGTCGCGGTTGGTCGTGCCGCAGACGATCGCGGGCGCGCCGGCCTGGGTCAGCAGCGTGGCGAGGTAGTACAGCGCGGGCGCGCGGATGTTCGACGCGAGCTGGCCGGCCGCCCACGCGCCGCCGCGGACGCCGAGCCCGGCCTCGGTCGCCTGTCGCATGGCCTCGTAGGCGGGCGCGAGCCCTATCTCGACGCGCTCGGCGGCGAAGGCCTCGGCGGCGAGGCGCCCGCGGGCCGTCGCGGTTGTTTGCCCCGTGACGCCCTCGGCGATCCGCAGGGGCAGGAGCGCGGCGACGAGCCGGCGCAGCGGGGAGCCCGGCTGACGCGAGGCGTGGCGCAGGAGCCCGAGCACCACCGCCGAGTCGACGCCGCCGCTGACGCCGACGACGCATGCCCGCAGCCCCGACGCGCGGCAGTAGTCGTTGATCAGCGCGGCCTTGGCCGTGAGCCAGGGTCCGGCGCGGAAGCCTCGCCGCGCCCGGAGCACGGCGAGCAGCTGTGAGAGTTCCTGCTCGATCGCTTCGCCCGTGAAGCCTCGATGGTACTCGAAAGCGGGCGGGGAGCGTCGCGCTCAGGCGCCGCGCAGCGCGTCGGCGCGCGCGTCGTACATGCGGATCGCGGCCGCGAGCGCGCGCGCGGCCTCGGCGGCGTCGAAGAAGTCCTCGACGACGACGCGCTTGCGCTCGAGCGCCTTGTAGTCCTCGAAGAAGCGCCGGATCTGTCGCTCGAGGTGGTGCGGCAGCTGCGAGAGCGCCTCGTACTCGGAGACCGCGGGGTCGTCGACGTGGACCGCGATCAGCTTGTCGTCGGCCTCGCCCTCGTCGACCATGCGCATGAGGCCGATCGCGCGCGCGCGCAGGATCGACAGCGGCAGCACGGGGCCGCTGCCGAGCACGAGCACGTCGAGCGGGTCGCGATCGTCGCAGTAGGTCCGCGGGATGAAGCCGTAGTTGGCGGGGTAGACCACGGAGCTGTAGAGGATCCGATCGACGCGCAGCAGCCCCGTCGGCTTGTCGAGCTCGTACTTGACGTTCGAGCCCTTGGAGATCTCGATGACGGCGTTGAAGACGCCGGCGGGCTCGTCGGCGAAGGCGGGGAGGTCATGCCAGGGGTGCACGGCGCGACGATACTCCAGCGCGGCGCGGCGCCGTCCTGACGGCGCCCGACGCCGCGCGGACAGCTCGGACGCGCGCAGGGGCGCGCGTTCTCGTCAGCGCGTCGTCGACGCGCGTCGCGGCGGCAGGCCGAGCTCGCGCAGGTACGCGAAGGTCGAGCGCCACGCGGCGAAGAAGCCCGGGAAGTCGTTGTAGGGCAGCCCGAACTCCTCGCAGGTCCGGCGCACGATCGGGCTGATCTCGGGGTACAGCGCGATCGCCAGGCCCGGGAACAGGTGGTGCTCGATCTGGTGGTTGAGCCCGCCGGAGAGCGCGTTGGCGAGCCGCGAGCCCGAGGACCAGTTCGCGGTCGCGCGCACCTGCACCACGGCCCAGTGCGCGCGTGCGGGCGGGACGAGCCCGGGCTGGATGTGGTTGACGATGAAGATGCTCTCCAAGTAGTAGGCGGCGCTCGCCATCATCACGACCGTCGTCGCCAGCGCGGCGGGCCAGCCGAGCAGCGCCGCGGGCACGAGCACATGGATGATGAGCCATGTCGACTTGCACGCGAGCACGAGCGCCCAGTCGCGCGCGCTCGCGTGGAAGGGCGCGTTGCCGACGCGCCCGCGCAGGTGGTCGACCAGGTCGGAGACGAGCCACTTGAGCAGCCCGACGCTCATCAGCGCGAAGGTCGTGACGTGCTGGCCGCGGTGCCAGAACCGGCGCGGGAGCCCGGGGTGCAGCCGCAGCAGCGGGCTGGCGATCTCGCAGTCGTTGTCGCGGCGCAGCACGTTGGGGTGCAGGTGGTGCGCGAGCTGGTGCTCGACGGACCACACGCGCGAGGAGCCGCCGAGCGCGTCCATGAGCAGCCCGGCGCGGCGGTTGGCGGCACGCGTCGCGCCGGCGGCCGCGTGGTTGCCGCTGTGCTGGAGGAAGCCGAGCCGCGCGATCAGCAGCCCGCACGCGATCGCGGCGAGGTACGAGCCCGTGAGCGCGCGCAGGCACCAGCACAGCGCGAGCGCGAGCGTGAGCGCGAGCAGCTCGAGCGCGCGGGCGCGGGCGCCGTGGTGGCGCGACAGCCCGCGATCACGCAGGTGAGCCTCGACCCGCGCGCGCACGGTCTCGAAGAACGCCGGGTCGCCGCGCGGCGCCCGATCCTCCGGCCGCAGCGCGCCGACGCGGGGGACGCGTCGCAGGAGCCGATGGGCGCGGCGCAGGCCGTCGCTCGAGTGATAGGACTCCAGGAGCAGGTCCGCCTCGCGCCCCGCCGCGAGCCGGATGATGCCGCCGCCGGGGTGCCGGGCCGCGAACTCGGTGATGTCGTAGACCTCGCCGTCGATCGCGGTCCACAGCGCGCCGCCGCGGCCGTCGCGGCGCGCGAGCTCGGCGAGCGTGATCGCCTGCGCGGCGCCGGCGGACGTGGGTGGTGCGGCGGACATGGGCGCGCGCAGTGTACTCGCCGGGGCGCCGCGCGGAGGCGCGCGCGGGCGCGTGCTACCGTGCGCTGGGAGGTTCGGAGCGCCGCCGATGGACCACGCCGACGCGCCGCGCGAGCTCGCGGGCAGGCTCGTGTGCTGGGATCTCGACAAGACGCTCGGGGTGTTCCGCCCGCTCGGCGCCGCGCCGCGCCCGTCGGGCGCGCGCCCGCCGGGCCCCGAGCAGGGGCTGCGTCCGCATGTCCTCGAGGTCATCGACGCGCTCGACCGCGCCGGCGCGATCCAGGTGATCACGACCGCGAGCACGCCGGACCACGCCGAGCGCTCGCTGCGGCGCGCGGGCGCGCGGCGCTACTTCCGGCGCGTCTACACGGGCGACGACCTGGTCCCGATCTACGGCGTGCCGACCAAGGACTACACGCGCGTGGCCCACGACTTCGGGCTGTTCGGCCCCGAGGTGAGCGCGCGCATGATCGTCATCGGTGACACCTTGACCCTCGATCTGCCGACGAGCGGCCCGGTGTTCGTGTGGGAGCGCGCGGGCGCCCACGTGAGCGCGAGGCTGACGCTGTGGATCCTGGCGACGCTCGCGGCCGCCGGCGACGGCGACTTCCTCGCCGGCTACGAGGCGTTCAACCGCGCCGGCGGGGCGCCGGCGTCGCTGCTCGGCGGCGAGCTGTCGCTCGGGGACGCGCCGGGCGAGTCGCCCGGCGCGGGGCGGCGCTCGTTCATCCTCAAGCTCTGGAAGCAGTCCGGCGCGCCGGTGATCTCGCTGCTGAGCGAGCTGGGGCCGCTCCCGCTCGAGCCGCTGCCGCGCTGAGGCGCGCTCACTTGGCCGCGAGGCAGCCGGTGATCGAGCACAGCGCCGCGCCGAGCGTCCAGCTGGTGTCGCGCTCGCCGACGGTCTCGCTCCAGCGCAGCGTCGCGGCGTCGCGCGCGAAGCCGTAGGTCTCGAGCAGCACCGAGCTCCAGGCCGCGGCGAAGCAGGCGCGCTCCAGGAGCTTGGGCTCGACGTCCTGCTGCGCGGTGATCTCCTCCCACTTCTCGCCGCAGAAGCCGGACTTGCCCTTGGGTCCGCCGGCGGCCTCGGCGAGCGCGCCCGGGGTGTCGCCGGCGGCCTTCACGAACTTGTGCGCGTAGTAGAAGTTGCCCGTCGCGTGGAACTCCATGCCCTCGGGCAGCGGCGGCTGGGGCACGCCGAGCTTGTTCTTGGCGTCGCCGGGCGTCGCGAGCCCGCAGTGCTTGGCCTCGCACTTCTTCGGCGTGACGACCGGCGCCAGCTTCTTGACGCAGCTCGCGTAGCGGCCCTTGCCCTTGTTCACGCCCTTGGGGTAGCAGGACGGGTCGGCGACGTACTGCATCGCCTGCGACAGCCCGTAGTTGAGGTAGGAGTGGGCGTAGACCGCGAACTGCTTGCCGGCGAGGGTGAGCGTGGTCGTCGGCGCGTCACCGGCGTCAGATGGCACAAAGGCCACCTGTGTCGATGAGCCGCCGAGGTCGAGCGCGCCGGCGGTCGGCCCATCGCCCGCGAGCGTGCCGAGCGCGTAGTTGATGGTGAGCCAGCCGTAGAGCGCCTCCTGCTCCCCGCTGATCGTGCCGGCGAAGCGCGGCTCGAGCCCGGCGGCCGCGATCGCGTCGCCGGCCGCCTTGTAGATCGCCTTGGCCGCGTCCGCGCCGCCGACCTCGCCCTCGAGCAGGCGCATCCCGCCGGTCGCCATGAGCGCGGCGGGGGTCTTGGCCTCACACTCGTCGGGCAGCGCGGCGAGCGATGAGCCCTCGGCCTTGAGCAGCTCGCTGATGGCGTCGCCCGCCCTCGCCGGCTCGGTCTTGAAGCTCGCGAGCGCGGCGTCGATCTTGTGACTCGAGCGCTCGCTGAGCGACGGCAGCCCGCCCTCCTTGCTCTCGATCTCGTAGGTGTAGGCCCGCGTGCCGCTGCTGCCGGCGTCGATCAGCACGATGTACGAGCACGACACCTCGGGCTCGGGCGTGGACTCCGGGCTCGGCTCCTGGGACTCCGGGGGCTTCGGCGGCTCGGCCTGCTTCCCGCACGAGGCGAGCGCGAAGGCGGTGAGCGAGGCGAGGAGTGGCGCGCAGCGTCGGGCGCGTCGGGAGCGTCGGGAGCGTCGGGAGCGTCGGATCATGGCCGCTTCCTATCAGGATCGCGGCGCCGGGCAAACCCGCGCTCCGCGTACCGCCGCGTGCGCGTGCCGTGTTACGGTGTCGTCACGCGGACGCGATCTCGCGTCGCGGAGGAACGAGCGCGTGAAACTACTGCGGCTGTGGTTCGCCGGCCCCATGCTCGCGGCGCTCGGCTGCGGCGGCGCGGGCGTCGGCGCGACCGAGGAGGCGTCGAGCTCGAGCGGCGCGGCGGCGACGGTCGCCACGAACCTCGAGACGACCCTCGAGACGACCCTCGAGACGACGGCCGCGACGGCCCTCGAGACGACGGTCGCGGGCTCCGAGAGCGAGGGCGTCACGGAGGGCTCGAGCGGCTGCGCGCCGCAGTCGGCGGGCGAGCTGATGGCGTGCGTCGATCGGGCGCGCTACGTCGCCGAGCTCGAGTTCATCGCCGCGCCGCGCACCCCCGGCTCGCCGCGCTGGGGCGCGGTGCAGGCCCGCTGCGCCGAGGTCTTCAAGGAGGCTGGCTTCGCGGTCGAGCTGCAGGGCTACGGCACCGGCGTCAACGTCCTCGGCGTGCGCGCGGGCGCGGGCGCGCCCGAGGAGCGCGTCGTGGTCTCGGCGCATTATGACCATATCGACAGCTGCCCGGGCGCCGACGACAACGCGACCGGCGTGGCCGGCGTGCTCGAGCTGGCGCGGGCGCTCGCCCACGCCGAGCTCTCGCGCACGGTGGTGCTGGCCTGCTGGGACGAGGAGGAGCTCGGGCGGCGCGGCTCGATCGCCTACGCCGCGGCGGCGAGCGCCGCGAGCGAGGTGATCACGGCCGCGTACGTGTTCGACATGATCGGCTACGCGAGCGACGAGCCCGACACCCAGCTGTTCCCGGGCCCGCTCGCCGCCCACTTCCCCGCGCTGGCCGACGCGCTCGCGGAGAACGACCACCGCGGCGACTTCATCGCGGTCGTCAGCGACGAGACGACGCTGGGGCACGCGAGCGAGCTGGCGCTGCGCGCCGAGGGCCTCGGGCGGACCGTCGGCGTGCTGACGCTGCCCGACGCGACGAAGTTCGACGACGCCTTCGTCACGCTGCGGGCCTCGGACCACGCGAGCTTTTGGGAGGTCGGCGCGCCCGCGCTGCTGATCTTCGACACGGGCATCTTCCGCAACGCGGCGTACCACTGCTCGAGCGGCCTCGACACGGTCGAGCGCCTCGACCACGACTTCACGATGGATGTCCTCAAGGCCACGGTCGCGGCGGTCGCCACGAGCGCGGGCTTCCTCGGCCCCGCGTGACTCAGGCGTGGCGCTCGCGGCAGCGCGACGACCAGGCCGTCAGCACCTCGCGCGCGATCGGGGCCGCGAGCTCGCCGCCGCTGCCGGCCCCGTGCACGTAGCTGACGACCACGACCTTCGGGTCCTCGGCCGGCGCGTAGCCGACGAACCAGGCGTCGTTCTCCCCGTCGTCGTCGTGGGACGCGGTGCCCGTCTTCCCGGCGACCGCGAGCCCGTCGACCGTCGCCTGCTGGGCCGTCCCGCGGGCGACCGCGGCCTCGAGCCCCGGCGCGATCGCGGCGAGCAGCTCGGGGTCACGCCGCAGCAGCGTCGCGTAGGCCGACGCGAGCTGCGACGGCGTCGCGCTCGCGTCGCCGTGCCCGATCGCGGTGGCGACGTACGCCCGCGGGTCATCCGCTGCGGCCGCGATCGCGTCGCTCACCGACGGCAGCCCGACGTCGCGGAGCTCGCGGGCGAGCGCGTCCGGCTCCACGCGCGACGCGAGCTCGTAGAAGTACGCGTTGCAGCTGGTCGCGAGCGCGTCCTCGAGCGTGAGCGCGCCGTGCTCGGCGAAGCAGGTGAGCGCGCGGTCCCGCGACCACGCGCCGTCGCAGGACACGGTCGCGCGGGGGTCGAGCGCGCCCGCGCGCAGGGCCGCGCGCGCGAGGAAGGGCTTGAGGGTGGAGGCCGGGGGCGGCGCGCTCGCGACGAGCTCGCCGGCCTCCGCGAGCGTCTCGCCGGACTCGAGGTCGAGCACGACCACCGCGCCCGCCCGCCCCGCGAGCGCGCGGTCGGCCGCGTCAGTGATCGTCGACGCGTCACACGCCTCGGTCCCGGGCTTCGGCGCGGGCCCGGGCGCGTCGCGGGGCGCGACCTCGCGCGCCGGCGCGGCCGGTTCGGGGCCCGCGTGACAGGCGGAGGCCGCGAGCGCGAGCGTGATCAGCAGGGGCGTCGATGTGCGCATGTTGGCTCCACGTGTAGCCCGGCGCGTTCATTCCCGCTGCAGAAAGATTGCGCTGTCGTCACGGTGATGTGACAATCGTGTTACGCGGAGTGGTCGAATGATGTACGAACATCTTGTGCCCCTGGGATCGCTCGAGCTCGCGGAGCTTCGAGCCCGCCGTGACCGGGTCCTGACGTGGATCACGATCGTCGGCGTGCTCTCGGTGTGCGTCGGGCTCGCGCTGTAGTGACGTCATAAGGCGCGTGACGCGAGCGCCGGTCGCGGCGTGTACATGCACGCGGTCGCGACGAGGCCCGGCCCGCCTGCTGAGTCTGCCCGCGTCATCGGTCCGCTCCGCCGAGTCGCCTGCGCCCTCGGTCCGCGGAGTCGGTCCGCGGAGTCGGTCCGCCGAGTCGGCGTCGACCCGCCCTCGGCTCGCCTCGTCAGCCTGCGCTCGGAAGGCGTGCTCGGAGCGCGCGCGCCGAGCCGCTGCCGGGAGCGCGCCTCCGCGGGCGCGCAGATCCGCCGCGCCGCGCCCGTGGTCGCGCGTGATTGCCCGTGGCGCCGGGTGGGGCGGAAGGCGACAGCGCGCGGTGAGTTCCGCGCGCGCGCGCTCGTTAGTGCTCTTGAACATGTTCTTATGTACATGTGTTGTGTCTACAACCGCGCGCGGCGACGCGGGCGCGAGCTCCACGGTGCACGCGACGCGGGCTCCTCCCGCTTGCCCAGGCGCTGCGGTGGTACCTACACTCGAAGCGGTGGAGGGCAACGCGGGCAGCGATCGCGTCGTCTCGCCGGGCGCCGGTCGGTCCGCGCGGCTCGGGCGGTACGAGATCGTGCGCAGGGTCGCCGTCGGCGGCATGGCGGAGGTCTTCGTCGCGCGCACGACGGCGCTCGGCGGCTTCGAGAAGTACGTCGCGCTCAAGCGGATCTTGGAGCCGCACGCCCGAAATCGCCGTTTCGTCGAGATGCTGCTCGACGAGGCGCGGCTGGCCGCGACGCTGCACCATCCCAACGTCGTGCAGGTCTATGACGTGGGGCGCGACGCCTCGACGTACTTCTACACGATGGAGTACGTGCACGGCCGAGATCTGCGGCAGCTGCTGCAGGCGGTCGCGCGGCGCGAGTCGTGGGTCCCGCGCGAGCACGCGATCAACATCATCATCGGCGCGGCCGCGGGGCTGCACTACGCCCACGAGAAGCGCGGGCACGACGAGCGCTCGCTCAACATCGTGCACTGCGACGTGTCGCCCTCGAACCTGCTCGTCAGCTTCGACGGCTGCACGAAGCTGGTCGACTTCGGCATCGCCAAGGCCGCGACCACCGACATCCAGGCCGAGCCGGGGCGCCTGCGCGGCAAGCTCTCGTACATGTCCCCAGAGCAGTGTCGCGGGGAGACGCTCGACCGCCGCAGCGACATCTTCTCGCTCGGGATCCTGCTGTGGGAGCTGCTGACGGGCCAGCGCCTGTTTCGCGGCGGGCCCGACCTCGAGCTGCTCAAGCGCATCGCCTACGAGCAGGCGCCCTCGCCGGCGACGGCGCAGCCCGACTTCCCGCGCGAGCTCGAGCGCATCGTTAACCGCGCGCTCAAGCTCGAGCCCGAGTTTCGCTACCAGAGCGCGCAGGAGCTGCAGATCGACCTCGAGGAGTACGCGCGCGAGCAGCGGATGGCGGTCTCGGCGGTCAACCTCGCGGCCTACATGGACGAGGTGTTCCCGCCCGAGGATCGCGAGCCGATCGCCTCCGACGTGAGCGCGACGATCGACGGGACCCCGCTGCCGGGCTCCTTCGACATCGAGCTGCTCACGCGGCACGCCGGGGACGGCGCGCTGCTCGAGATGTTCGGTGAGGCCGGCGCGCGGCGAGACGACACGCCCGCGACGCCGACCTGGCGCTCGCGCCCGGCGATCGCGGTCGCGGCCGGGGTCGGCGTGCTCGCGATCGGCGCGCTCGCCTACTCCCTGTCGGGCGGGGAGGAGTCGCCGACGCCCGCGCCGACGCCGACCGTCGTGCGCGTCGTCGACGAGTCGCCGACGCCGGCGGCCGAGGAGGAGGAGGAGGACGAGAGCCGGACGATCGCGGTCCCGGTGCCAGCGGAGCCGGAGCCGGAGCCGGCGCCGCGCGTTCGCAAGAGCTCGGCCAAGACCGTCGACAAGTCGTCGACGCGGACGCAGCGCAAGCAGCGACGCAAGCGCAAGTCGAAGCTGCCGAGCGACTGGGACCCCAATTCAGCGCTTCCACCCTCCTGAGTGTCGCCATGCGTACCCGAGCGAGCCCCTGGATCCCCCTCTGCGCGTGCCTGATCGCGGCCTCGCCGTGCGCGCGCGCGCACGCCCAGCCCGCAAAGGAGCGCGCGGGCGAGTCGAACGCGATCGACCTCGAGGCGAAGGCGCACCTCGACCGCGCGCTCGAGCTCTACACCGCGGGGGAGTACGAGGAGGCGATCCGCGAGTTCCGCAGCGGCTACGCGATCGACCCGAGCCCGATGTTCCTGTTCGCGTGGGCGCAGGCCGAGCGGCTCACGGGCGACTGCCTGCGCGCGGCCGAGCTCTACCGCCGGTTCATCGCCACCGACCCGCCAGAGCAGCAGGTCGCCGCCGCCGAGGCGCACATCGACAGCTGCAGCGAGCTCGCGGCGACCGAGGCCGCGAGCGAGCAGGAGCAGGAGGACGCGGCGGAGCCGGAGCCGGAGCCCGAACCGGAGCCGGAGCCGGAGCCCGAACCGCCCCCGCCGCCCTGGTACACCGACATCCTCGGGGGCGCGCTCGTCGGCTCTGGCGTGCTCGCGGCCGGCGTCGGCGGCGGGCTGCTGATCGCGGCGCAGCTCCAGCAGGCGGGGCTGCGCGACGCGGCGTCGTACGATGACTTCGCGGCGCGGCACCCGGACGCGAGCGCGAGCACGAGCGCGCTGCGAGCCGCCGGCGGCGTGCTGATCGGCGTCGGCGCGGCGCTCGCGGCCGGCGGCGCGGTGCGCTGGGGACTCAAGGCCAGGGAGGGGGCGCGCGCCCAGGAGGCGCGGCCGGCCGTCGGCGCGTGGCTCGACGGTCGCGGGGCCGGCGTCTCGCTCTCGGGGAGGTTTTAGGGACATGTCACGCGCGATCCCGCTGGCCCTCTCGCTGACCCCCGCGCTCGTCCTCTCGCTGGCGCTCGGCTGCCTGCGCGTCGACGCCTTCACCTGCGCCCAGGACGGCGAGTGCGGCGCCGACGGCGTGTGCGAGGAGGACGGCAGCTGCAGCTTCCCGGACGACGAGTGCCCCTCGGGCAAGCGCTACGGCGACTACGCCGCGGCCGAGCTCGCCGGCGCCTGCGTGGCTGGGCAGGCGCCCGACAGCACGTCGGCGACGACGACGAGCGAGACCACGGGGGCTACGACCTCGGTCGAGACGGGCCCGGGCTGCGGCGAGCTCGGGGACGCCTGCGGCGGCGACGACGACTGCTGCAGCGAGTGCATGGCGTGCGAGGCCGGTCAGTGCGTCGCGCGCGAGGGCGAGCGGGGGCCGTGCGGCGAGTGCCAGGCCTGCGACGCCGCGGGCGCGTGCGCCGACCAGGCGAGCGGAGACCCGTGCGACGCCGACTGCACGCGCTACCTCTGGGGAGCCGAGAGCGCGGAGGGCCTGACGAGCTGTCACCGGCTCGCGGACGGCGTGGCCGAGGGGACCTGTGACGACTCGGGGCTGTGCGTGGCGAGCGATCCATCGACATGTCCCGAGGCGCAGGGAGAGGTCTACCTCGCGTGCTCGGACCGCTGCCTCGCGCTGGCGACGAGCTGCTCGTTGTTCGCGCCGGCGGCGTCGCTCTCGCTGGCGAGCTACTGCGCGCTCGAGCAGCAGACGGCGCTGTGCACCACGACCTGCGAGGGCGACGCGGCGCCGGAGGTCGCGGTGGCGCGCTGCGACGCCGAGGGGCTGTGCGTCGTGGAGTCCGTCGAGGCCTGCTTCCCCTACGCCTGCGACGGCAACGCGTGCGCGGCGGACTGCATGGGGCCGGTGGGCTGCGCCGCGGACGCGAAGTGCACGAGCGGCGTCTGTGCGCCCAACTAACTAACTGGGCCGCCGCGGGCTCACGACACGCGCGAGAGCTGCCCGGGCATGCTGAAGGTCGCGTCGCGGCCGGCGAGCGCGTGCTCGATCAGCCGCTCCCAGTAGCGCTCGCCCACGAAGGTCGCGAGCCGCGGCAGCCCCGGCACGCGCGCGCGCACGGAGTCAGCGCTCGCCAGCAGCAGCTGCAGCGCGGGCATGGCGTGGCGCGCGGGGTAGCGCGGGAGCGCGACCGCGTCGGCCAGCTCGTCGCCGATCAGCACGCGGCACAGCGACTTGTTGAAGCGGATGAGGCGCGCCGCGAGGCGCCGCTGCGCGTCGTCCCGCGCCTGCGTCATCGGCACCTGCAGCAGCGCGTCGGTCAGCGCGCGCGAGTCGTCGTCGGGTGTCCCCTGGGTCACGCGGACGAACTCGAGCAGGCGCTGGCTCTCGCGCTCGCAGGCCGGCAGCAGCTCGGGCTCGACGCCGATCAGCCAGCCGACGTAGCGCCACAGGTGCACGTAGTCGTCGGCCTCGCGCGGGTCGACGCGCAGCCCGAGGATGCGCAGGCCGTCGATGAACACCTGCGAGAACAGCAGGATCGTCGCCATCATGTCGTGCTGGTTGATCGGCGCGCCCCACTCGCGCTCGCGGTAGCGGCCGCTGCGGCGGACCAGCGCGCGCACCCGGGCGTGCATGAGCCGGACCTTGAGCGTGATGACGTGACCCTCGGCGCCGGGCCGCAGCCCGCGGGGCTTGCAGACCGCGGCGACGAAGCGGCTCGTCTCCGACAGCCGGCGCGGCGCCGCGTCGAGCAGCCGCCCCGAGAGCGCGAGCGGCTTGTTGCCCGCGGGCGCCATGTAGCCGGCGACGAGCGAGCGCAGCATGAGCACGAAGCCGCCCAGCGGCCCCGCGCGAAACAGCAGGCCGCCGGCGCGCTCGAGCCGGGCGCGGTCGAGCCAGACCGGCTCCGCGCGTGACTCGAGCGCCAGGCGGCGCAGGCTCGCGGGGGCGCGGACGTGGTCGCGGCCGCGCAGCGTCTCGTCGACGATGCGCTCGATGTCTCCTACGCCCGCGACGCGCAGCGCGTCGAGCTCGCGCACGACGGCGTCGGCGAGCGGATCGCAGCGGTCGTAGAAGGGCAGCACGCGATCGAGGAGGCCGCCGAAGCGCGCGCGCGCGCGCGCGGCGTTGTGGACTCGCGCGGGCGTCGGTGGGGAGACGGGCGTCGTCACGGCGGTACGCGAGCGCGTCGACGCTCGACCCGAACAAGCATACGCCAAGCCGCGCGCGCGCGCTCGCGAGCCGGCGCGCCCGCGTCCGCGCGGGGATCTTTTCACCGCGCGCGCGCCGTCGTGCGAGCCTCGCGCGTCACGGCGCGCTCAGGCCCAGCTCGGCCATGAGCTCGGCCTCGGTCACGCGCGGGCGCGCGTCGGCGAAGTCATAGCGATCGGGCTTCGCGTCGATGTAGATGTGGCGATCGAGCGCGAGCCGCTCGGGCGCGTCGAGGGCCTCGACGGAGGCGGCGAGCGTGTCTGGCCGATTCGCCAGGCGCCAGAACAGGCTCGCGCCGCAGCGCGAGCAGAACCCGCGCTCGGCCCACCTCGAGCTGCGGTACCACGTCAGGCCCTCGTCGCGGCTGAAGCGCGCCGGGCCGTCGCTGTGCACCGCCAGGAACGGCCCGGCGGACCAGCGGCGGCACATCCCGCAGTGACAGATGTTGAAGGTCGGGGTGCTCAGGCGGATCTGGAATCGAACCGCGCCGCACAGGCAGCCCCCATCATGCGTCAGCGTGTCGCTCATGGCGCGAGACTATCGGCGCAGCCCCGGCGCGACGCAAACGCGCCGCGCCGGCGGCCGCGGGACCCGGCTATACTCGGCGTGTGCAGGGCGGCGGGGAGCGCTGGGGATGCGCGCGGTGTCACGACCCGGACCCCGAGCAGGCGTGGCGCTGGCTCAGCGCGCGCACGCAGCCGCGCCAGCCGCTGATCCAGGAGTCGCACTTCATGGTCAGCGTGACGATCTGCATCGACTGCGGTCAGCGCTTCGTTCGCGTGTTCAGCGAGCAGATCGACTGGCACGGCGGCGACGACCCGCAGCACACCGAGATCGTCCCCGCGCGGCCCGACGAGCTGACCGCGTTGACGCCGGGCGTCTCCGAGCGGACGGTCGTCGAGCTGCTGCAGCGCCTGTGCGCGGACGGTCGCCCGCGGCTCGTCCGCGACTGGCCGTCGAGCGGCTCGATCCACACCGCGTGGACCACCGGCCACCTCTGGCTCCCGCGCCACGACTGATCGCGCCGGCGCGCTCGAGACCGCGTCGCGCTCGAGACCGCGTCGTTGCGCGGGCGCGCGGCGCTGCGTACCCTGGGTCGTGCGCTGGACCCACCTCGGGCACGCCTGCTGGTACGTGGAGACCGCGGACGCGCGCGTGCTGTTCGATCCGCTGCTCGGCGAGACCTACCACGACGGCGTGTTCGAGGTGTTCCCGCGCCGGCGCCTCGAGCTCGCGCGCCTGCGCCCCGACGTCGTCGTCGTGACGCACCGGCACCCCGATCACTTCGACCTCGAGAGCCTCGCGCGGCTCGCCGCGCTGGGCTGCGCGCGGCTGCTCCTCACCGCCGACGAGCTCGTCGCCCGGGCCGCGCGTCGGCTCGGCTTCCCCGAGGTGGTGGTGCTCGGCAACCTCGAGGCCCACGCGCTCGGCGACACGCGGCTCGTGCCGACGCCGTCGTTCTGCGACGTGGTCGAGTGGGGGATGCTGGTGGCGACGGCCGACGGCGTCGCCTGGAACCAGGTCGACTCCGTGCTCGTCGGCCCCGACGAGATCCAGGGGATCTTGACGGTCGCGGCCGCGCTGCTCGAGCGGCCGGCGCTCGAGCGCGGGCCCGAGCTCGCGCTCGCGCGCTGGCAGCCGCTCTTGCAGGTCAACGCGCACACCTCGGGCGCCATCGGCTTCCCCTTCGCGGCGTACGAGGGCGAGCTGCGGCGCGCGGCCGCCTCGGGCGCCCCGGCGATCGTCCCGGGCGCCGCGGGCAACCGCTACGTCGGCCCGGGCGGGTGGCAGAACGGGCTCGTCTATCCTGTCTCGGAGGACCGGTTTCGGCGCGACCTCCAGCGCCTGCGCCCCGAGGCGACCATCTACCCGTCGGGGCCTGGGCTGCGGCTCGAGCTCGCGGGCGGCGTGACGCGGCGCCTGGCCGACGCCGACTGGGTCACGCCGATCCCGGCGCCCGACGACCGCGTGTTCGCGCCGCTGACGATCCCGCCGATCCGCGAGCGCGCGCTGTCGTCCGAGGGTCCGGCGCGCGCGCGGATTGAGACATGGCTCAACGAGCAGCTTCGTCCGGCGCTCGCGCGCGCGTGGCCCAGCTTCGGCGCCGCGTCGCCGCTGCGCTTCGCGCTCGAGCTCGTCTTCTCGGACGCGCGGGTCGGCCGGACGATCGTCGTCTCGCCCGACGGCGCGCGCTTAGAGGATGGGCTCGACCCGGACTACGACCTCCTCAACAGCGTGGCCGCGAGCCCGCTGCTCGCGGTCCTCGAGGGGCGCGCCCACTGGGGGAGCGCGCTCCTGGGCGGACAGATGCGCTCGACGACGCGGGCCTACCGGATCGACGCGGGCCGGCTCACGCGCCTGCGCGTGGCCCCGTTCGCCGCCTACTACTGGCTGCCCTACGAGCGCGCGACGGAGCGCTGGGTCGAGGCGCGGCTCGCCGAGCTGACGCGTCACGCCGCGCGCCGGTAGCCGACGATCTCGTACCACTCCGACGGGACATCGAGCGCTGCTGGTCCCCGCGCCGCAGCGTGCACTGGTCGCCGACTCGGTGCGGCGCGTCGATGAACCGGCGGAGGATGATCGCCTCGCCTCGCCGAGGTCGAGCGCGCCCGTGCGCGGGGCGAGCTGCACATACTGCGCGCGACGAGCGTGCGCGCGGCATGACGATCGATCCTCGCCGGGATAGCGAGCGGGCTGAGCGACGTCGTCGGCGCGGCTCTTCGGCCGACGGCGGGGCGTCGCCGTCGCGAACGCGCCTGCGCGGTGAGTCGCTGTGCGGCGAAGCACGTGCGCCCATAGGGCACGACGACCACACTCAAGACATAATGCAAGCGTTGGCTTATTCATCGAACTCCGCGCGCCGCAGGCCGCTGCGCCTCGGGCTGCTGGCGCTGCTGCTCGTCAGCGGCTGCGGGCCCACCGTGACCGAGATGGGGAGCGCGGTCCTGATCGCGCTGCCGATCGCCCACGTCATCACCGTCGGGCTGATCACGCTGCTGCACCGCTTCTGGCGGCGTGAGTACCCGGAGCTGCGCGTCGAGCCGATCGCCCACGTGGTCGCCGTGCTCGTGTTAATCGCGCTCGCGGTGAGCCAGCCGGAGGCGGCCGACAATTGGCGGCTCATCAGCATCGCGCTGATCGTCGGCGGCGGCGCGACGCTGGCCTGGTCGCTGCTGCTGTGGCGCCTGCTGCTGCCGCTGTGCCGCTCGTGGGCGGCCGCGATCGCGCCGCTCGTGATGTCCGGCGTGAGCGCGATGATGGCCTACTCGGTCGCGACGCTCGCGTTCGGCAAGGAGTCCGCCAAGGAGTGCATCTTCTTGTGGATGATCGGCAGCGGCTACGGCTGGCTGCCCTCGATCGTCGTGGCCGCGCTGTTCCTCGGCGCGAGCTGGCGCCTCGCCCGGCGCGTGCCCCTCGAGCCGACGACGAGCGAGCCGGGCGACGCGTGAGCCCGCGGGCCCCGCGAGCGCGGGCGCGACTTCCTGCTACACTCCGCGCGGGTCGAGCCGTGGGGATGGATCGAGAGCAGCGAGATCGCGCGCGCGCGCGCGGCGAGAACTTCACCCTGTCCCCAGAGACCGGTGAAGGCTTCGCGCTCGACGGCGCGCTCGAGCTGCACCCGCGTCGCGAGGACCTCGACGGCGCGCGCTGCTACGCGCTCCACGGCGTCCTGCTGCCGCGCGAGTGCCGGGCGCTCGTCGCCGCGGCCGAGGCCGCGGGCTTCGAGCTCGCGGGGCTGGCGATCGGCGACGACGAGTATCGAGTCAACACGCGCGCGCGCAACAACCTCCGCGTGATCTTCGACGACCACGCCGTCGCGCAGGTGCTGTGGGGGCGCGTGCGTCACCTGCTCGAGCCTCGCCACGAGCGCGCGGAGCTCATGGGCCTGAACTGGCGGTTTCGCGTGTACAAGTACGAGCCCGGTCAGCGCTTCGCGCCGCACTACGACGTGCGCACGCCGCTGCCGGGCGGCGGCGAGACGCGCTGCTCCTTCGTGCTCTACCTCGGCGACGCGTGCGAGGGCGGCGAGACGCGGTTCTTCGAGCGCAAGGATCGGGGCAGCCGCCGCGGCAAGCAGCGCGGGCGCAAGCTCAACAACCGCGAGCGCTTCGCCGTCGCGCCGCGCCTCGGGAGCGCGCTGGTGTTCGATCACCTGGAGCTGCACGAGGGCGCCGAGGTCACGCGCGGGGTCAAGTACGCGATGCGCTCCGACGTCATCTACCGGCCCCGCTGACGCGGCGATCGTTCGGCGCGGGGCGTCGCGCACGGGCCACGCGGGACGAGCGAACACCTCGCGAGCAGACGCGCCTCCGACGTGCCATGATGGCGCCCGTGAGCGCTCCGAGACGCGCGCGTGCACGCCGGGCCGCGGGGACGCTGGTCCTCGTGGCGCTCGCGTGCGGCGAGCCGACGCCGACGCCGACGCCGACGCCGACCCCGACTCCGACTCCCAAGGTAGGCTCGTCCGCGGCGGAGCCCGTCGACGCGCCTCCGCGATCGCCCGATCGTCGCGGGGTGGCCAGCGGCGATCCTCGTCACCCCGCAGTGCGGCCCGAGGCGCGCGTCGGGGTCGTGGCGCACCTCGCGGTGGGCTCGCTGGCGCGCACGGTCGAGCGCGTACGCCAGCAGCTCGCGCCCTCGTCGCTCTCGTGGGCGATCTCGGACGAGCTCGTGCACAAGCTGATGCGCGCGCAGGTCGAGGGCGTGCGCGCCAGCGGCGGGCTCGCGCCGACCGACGCGATGATCGAGCGGCTCGACCTGATCGCGCCGATCGGCTGCGCGCTGCTCGACCCCGGGTTGCTGCCCGGCGCGGGCGCGTGTCTCTTCGGTTATCAGGGGGGCGCGCTGCAGCTCGCGCGTGATCTCGACGAGCTCGGCCCGCGCGTCGTCGCCACGGCCCCCGCGGGGCACACGGCGCGCTTCGAGATCGACGGCCAGCACGCGTTCTTTCTCGACGCCGCGTCGCCGCCCGGCGACGGCGCGCGAGCGCTCGTGCTCGCGTCGATGCACGCCGACGCCCGCGCGCGGCTCGAGCCCTTCCTGCGCGCGCTCACGGCCGATCCACCCACGCTGCGGGACGTCGAGCTCTCGATCTACCCGGGGCCGTACAGCGAGCGCGCGCTCAGCTTCCTCGACGCGCGCCTGCGGGAGCTCGCCGCGGGCTCGATCGACGGCGACGGCGCCCGGCTCGCGCTCGAGCGGGCCGCCAGGGCCGACTACGGCTCGCTCTACTGGGCGGCGGAGCAAGCTGACCCCGGGGCCATGTCGTCGTCACTCGACCGCGTCGCCGCGCTCACCCCGAACCAGGCCGGGGCGCTCGCGGAGCTCGTGGCGGAGCTGCGCGCGCTGCTGGCCGCGCGCGCGCGCGTCGGCGTCAGCGTCGACCTCGAGGGCGCCGGCCTCGTGTTCAGCAGCGTGCACGAGCGGCGCGGTGAGGGCCTCGATCCGCCGCCCACGGCCGTCGAGCGCGCGCAGCTCGAGGCCGCGCCGCGGGGACGGGCTGGGTCGGCGCCCGGGCGGGCGGCGCCCGCGACGAGCGCGCGCGCGCGCGCCTGGGCGGCGCTGCTCGGGCTCGTGTTCCAGGCGCGCACCGGGCAGGCGCCCGAGACGATCGCCGACGAGCTCGCGTGGTTCGCGGGCGCGCGCGGCGAGCGAGTGACCTGGTCGATGGTCCCGGGCGCCGGCGAGCGCGGCGTCCTCGTGATCGCGCGCGACGGCGTCCCCGCCGCGCGCGACGTGTGGCGGGCGTGGAGCGAGGGCTTCTCGGCGGCGCGCGTGCTCGGCCCCGAGGGCGCGCGGCATCTCCGGTGGGAGTTCATCCCGCAGGCCGACGTCGTCGAGGGCGCGCCGATCGACCGCTGGGTGCTCACGCTCGAGCCGGCGATGGACGACGCGCCCGGCGGGCCGCTGCCGGATGTCCTGCGGGCCTGGTGGGTCGCCAACCTCGGCCGCGCGATCGTCGTCGATCGCCTCGCGCTCGACGACCGGCTGTACCTCGCGGTCGCGCCCGAGTCACCCGCGGCGGCGCTCGCGGAGCTCCTCGCCGCCGGCGAGGAGGCGCGCGCGCGCGGCGAGGCCAGCCTCATCGACCCCGGGGTCTCCGCGCTGCTCGAGCGTCACTCGCGACCGACGCGGCTCCTGGGCTTCAACGTCGGCGCGACGGTCGCGTGGTTCGATCGGCTCGCGCCCGCGGCCGGCTGGGGCGAGCTCGTCACCGCGCTCGGCGGGCAGCTCTCCGACGTCTATCGCGTCGACGCGTGGAGCGAGCGCGGCGGCGTCTCCGAGCTCGTGCTCTCGCAGGGGCTGCTCGACGACCTGCGCGGCTCGTTCGGCGCGCTCGCAGGCCTCGGGGGGGACGCGCCCGCGCCCGCCGCGAGCGCGCCGCCGGCGGCCGCCCCGTAGGCGCGCGCGTCGTGTTAAGGCGGAAGGCCCGCGCGGCGGGTGACGCCGGCGGGCCTTCCTGTCCCGATGAACTTATGTTCTACAGGTCAGCTTCGTCGACGCCGACGGCCGAGGCCGGCGAGCATCATGAGCGCGAGCGCCCCGAGCGCGTTCTGGCCGCTGGACTGCGCGCTGCAGTCACAGCCGTCGTCGTCGAGCCCCTCCGTGGCGCTGTCGGAGTCCGTCGCGCCCCCATCAACGCACATGCCGTTAACGCAGATCTGTCCGGCCGGGCAGTCGCTGTCGTCGAGGCACATGCCGCCGCCGTCGCTGTCGCTCTCGCTGTCGCTGTCGGTGATGGTGTTGGGGTTCGAGTCGCTGTCCGTCTCGGTCTCGCTGTCGGTGACGGTCGGGCCCGCGGTCGTGTTCCCGCCCTGATCGACGCAGTCGACGCAGTTCGGGTCGCCGTTGTCGTCGCACTCCTCGCCGTCCTCGACCACGTCGTTCCCGCACATGGGGTCGCAGTCCTCGGGGCAGTTGTTGTTGTTCTCGCCGTCGTCGCACATCATGTTCCCGCACTGGTCGCAGTCGGGGCAGGTGGGCGAGTAGACGTCGGAGCAGGCGACGTTCTGGGCGATGTCGATCGCGCACACGCGGTAGGTGATGGCCCAGACGTCCGGCGTCGGGAAGCTCATCATCCACATGTTCTCGCCGTACCAGTACGCGTTGACGGTGGTCCCGTTCATCTCGAGGTAGGCCGCGTCCTGGATGCCCTCGGCCCACTCGAGATAGACCGCCTCCCAGTCGTGGGGCTTGTTGGGCGTCTTGTAGTCGTGGATGCGGGCGTGCACCACGGTGTCGCCGGGGAACGGCACGAAGCCGAGGTCCTCGACGTGCATCAGCGCCGGCGGCACCGTGTCGGTGGAGGTCTCGTCGACGTTGGCGAACAGCACCCGGTTGCGGAACGCGTTCTCGCCCGACGCGAGCACGATGTCGGGGTGGAAGTCGCCGTTGAAGTCGACGGTCTCGACCGCGAGCGTGCCCTCGGTGTTGACCATGTCGAAGGGCACGACGTTCTGCGTGAACACGCCGCCGTCGTTGACCATCAGGCGGTCGGGCCAGATCACGCTCGCGTTGGTCACGAGCGCGATGTCGACGTCGGCGTCGGCGTCGATGTCGAGGAACACCGCCGCGCGGTCACCGCTGCCGGGGTTCTCGAGCAGCGGCCAGTAGGTGTTGGTGTCGTCGGTGAAGTCGCCGAGGCCGTCGTTGATCAGCAGGCGGTTGCGCACGCCCTCCATGCCGCCCTGGCCGTCGCCGAGCGTCAGCAGGTCGAGCGCGCCGTCGGCGTTGATGTCCATGGCCTCGAACTCGCGGTTGCCGAGCGCCGAGAACGCCGCCGGGGTCGCGGCCGTGAACATGCCGTCGCCGTCGTTCTCGTACAGCAGGCTGCCGGTCGCGCAGGCGCGGCAGGCGATCACGAGGTCGAGGTCGTAGTCGTTGTCGACATCGACGAAGTCGAGGTCGAGCGCGTAGTTGACCGCGATGTCGGGCATCTGCGAGGCGGTGACGTCGGTGAACACGCCGGTGCCGTCGTTGAGCCACAGCATGGTGGTGCCGCCGAGCGAGTTGATCTGGCCGACCTCCGGCGGACCCCAGTCCGTGAGCGCGAGGTCGATGTCGCCGTCCTCGTCGACGTCGCCGCAGGCGACGTCGCCGACGCTCGCCAGCAGCTGCGGCAGGTTGGTGTCGGTGACGTTGGTGAACGCGCCGCCGTCGTTGCGCAGCAGCTGGCTCTGGGCCTCCCAGGTCGCGCCCAGGATGATGTCCTGGTCACCGTCGTTGTCGATGTCGCAGGTCTTGATGCTGTGCGCCGTGTCGGGGTCGCCGCCGAACACGTCCATGCTGATGTCGGAGAAGGCCGCGCCGGCGTCGTTGTGGAACGCCTGGTTGGGCATCTCGGCGTCGTCGGTGCCCTCGAACACGCCGCCGACGTTGGCGAACAGGATGTCGACGAAGCCGTCGTTGTCGAGGTCGACGAGCTCGACGTCGCGCGACCAGTACTGACCGGCGTCGTTGAAGACGGCCTGGTCGACGGGGTTCCAGGGGGCCGCGCTCGCGGTCAGCGAAACAAGCGCGACCGGCACGGCGAACAGTGAGCAGGCAAGACGAGTGCGAGCAGCTGGCATGAAGTGAAGACTCCTTCAGACCTGTAGTCTGCAGCGCCGACGCCAGATCCTGCTGGCGCCCCATCGGCTGTGATCCCGGCGGCTTGCGGCTTGCGGCGCGCGATCGCGCGGCGTCACGTGTGCAAGCTTGCGCGTTTTGATGGCAGAGTTCGCCTGCTCGAGCGCAGGTCCTGCCATCGACCGCGCGCGATCACTCGCACTCGCCGGTCGGGCTCCCGCACTCGCCCGCGCCCGCGCATACGCCGCTTACGCACTCCGCGTCGAACCGGCACGCGGTCCCCGGCTCGAGCGCGTCGGGGCAGTAGTGCTCGCCGCACTCCTCGGGCAGCAGGACCTTGCGCTCGTAGTGTCGCGGCAGCTTCGTGATCCCGGAGCTGTCGAGATCGCCGGCGTCCTCCGCCGGCCCCGCGCGCGTGCCCTCGCCGCGCTCCCACATCCGCACGAAGTCGTCGGCCGAGCTGCGCAGCGGGCCCGAGTCGCTGCCGAGCGCGTCGAGCTCGTCGAGCATGTCGGTGAGCAGCCCGATGTGCCCGAGGCCGAGCTCGTCGAACTGCGTGCCCAGGCGCGCCGGGCCGAGCTCGCGCTCGTCGCGAGCCTGGCACTGCGCCTCCTCGACGAACGAGCCCGAGCACGCGTCGGGGCCGAAGCGCGGGCGCGTCTGCTGGATGAAGCCGTTGAGGTCGGAGCCGAGGCCCATGGCCACCTTCAGCCCCAGGCGCCCGAAGTCGTAGGCCTGCGCGAACGAGCGCGTCGAGCCGTGGCAGCTGTTGGCGACCGCCGAGTGGTCGTAGGTGTTGACCTCGTCGGGCGCCGTCCGCAGGCCGATCATGCCGCCGGTCTCGCGCACGAGCCCGGCGACCCAGGCCGGCGTCGTCTTCTCCTCGCGCTGCTTCTCCGTCAGCATGACCTCGCGGAAGTGCGCGTGCGACAGGTAGAACGGGTAGTAGTCGTTCTGCTTGGCGAGCTCGTAGACGTCGCGCACGCTCTGCTCCGAGAGGTGCGCCGCGTCGACCAGCATGCCGCGGTCCATCATCTCCTGCACCAGCTCACGACCCTCCGCGGTGAGCCCGAGCGTGTTCTTGCAATTGGCGTCGACGTCGAAGCCGAGCGTGAGCGTGTCGGTCGTCAGCCCGCAGTCCTCGTCGATGTGGCAGTTCTCGGAGTACTGCGCGATGTGGAAGATCGTGTTGTGCGGCGCGGCGCCGCCGAAGCGGTTGTCGAGCTGGTGCACCGGCTGCAGCGTGCGCACGCCGAGCGCGTGCAGCTTGTCGAGCTCCGCGCGCCAGTCGCCGTCGCCCATGACGTGCGAGGCCTCGACGCTGAGCACGAGCGCGAGCTTGTCCTCCTCGATGATCCGGCGCGCGTCCGCAGCGGAGCGCGCGATCTCGGCCCACTCGACGCTGTCGGCGAGCTCGTTCATCTGCTGCAGCTGGAGGTACACGTCGTCCATCTCGTCGCACTGGGGGCGCTCGACGTTCTCGGGCCGGGCCGCCTTGCACAGGAAGTTGAACGAGACCGCCGAGACCACCTCGAGCCGCAGGCCGCCGTCGTAGGCCGCCTTGAGGTGCCCCTCCCACGACTGCTGGTGCGCGATCGTGTCCCAGCGCGGCCACGACTCGAGCGACGGCCAGCCGCTCGTGCGATCGGCGTGGACGCCGGTGTCGCCCTTGGTCCCCGGGATCGCGCCGATCTCCTCGCTGACGAGCGCGCCGCCGCCGAGCACGATCCCGGCGATCAGCGGGACCTGCAGCGAGAGCTCCTCGAGCGTGATGTCGGGGCACGTCCCGAGCAGCGGCGCGAGGTCGTCGCGCAGCCACGCGTGGTCGCCCGGGTCGCCGCCGTCGCAGGGCGCGAGCGCGACCTCCGGGGCGCCGCGCGCGGTCCCGTGCATCCAGCCGCCGCCGAACGCGTTCTCGGCGAACATGTGCAGGTGGAGGTCCGCCACGCCCTGCAGCGGCTCCGGCTCGCTCGGCCCGTCAGTCGCGTCGGTCGCGCTCGAGTCGCTGCCCGAGTCGCTGTCGGTGCTGATCCAGTCCATGTGAACGGTGTACCCGCAGGCGGGCGCGACGAGCACGATCGAGGAGAGCGCGAGGAGCCAGGTTCGCATGCGCCATGGATAACACGGCTCTCGCCGCGCGCGGTCGGCTCGCGCCCGCTTTCGGCGGTCACCGGGGACCGGCCGTAGCGAGCCCTCGCGGCGCGCGTCGCCTAGCCGAGCAGCGCGCGCAGCTCGTCGATCGCGGTGTACGAAAAATCAGGCGCGTTGATCCGCTCGCGCGCCGCCGTCAGCGTCTTGACCAGCGCCGCGTGCTCGCGCTGCAGCGCGTCGAGCTCCTGACGCAGGCGGTCACGCTGGCTCGTGAGCGCGTCGACGCGCCCCGTGAGCTCGAGCGTCCGCTGGATCTTCAGGATCCCCTGGGCGTCGAGGATGTTCTGCCGATCGAGCTGCCCGAGCGGCGTCTGCTCGAGGAAGTCGATCACCGCGTCGTCCAGGCGGAAACCATCGAGATCGAGCCCGATCTGCTCGAGCAGGCGGTCCTTGAGCTGGTCGCGGTCGGAGTACAGCTGTTCGAACTCGAATTGCTTGCCGACGGTCTTCAGCGCCTCCGAGAACTTGCTCGCGAACAGCTCGACGAGCGTCGCGTGATCCGAGGCGCGCGCGCAGCCCAGCGTCCGCGCGACCTTCAGCACGTCCTCGCGCGTCGCGCCGACGCGGACGAAGAACCGGGCGGTGATGTCCGCGCGGATGTTGTCGCGGCAGATCAGCCCCGTGCTCCCCCGGCGATCGACATCGATGATCTTGACCGAGATGTCGAGCCGCTCGGCGCGGTGGATGATCGGCAGCACGAAGCCGCCGGTGAAGGTCACCTCGGGCTCCGCGTTCAGCTTGTTGATGATGAGCGCGGTCCCTTGCTCGACCTTGGTGTACAGCGACAGCAGCGCGAGCGCCGAGGCGGCCAGGACGAAGAGGCACACGCCGGCGACGACGAACAGGGGTACGAGACTCACGGCGCGCTCCTCTTCCTCAGCGTGCATCGTAGTGCACTGGCGGGCGCGGGCGTGGGCGCCCGCGTCCGGCGGTCGTCTTCGCGCGCGCGGGGTCGATTGTGCGCTCAGCGTGCGCGGCGGCGACGGGCCAGCAGGAGCAGCAGCGCGACCGCGGCGAGCGGCGCGGGCCCGCGCTGACTCGAGCGACAGCCGCAGCCCTCCGCGTCGTCGTCCTCGTCGGCGCCGTCCGTGCCGGTCGGCCCGCCGCCCGTGGACGCGCCGCCGTCGCTCGCGCTCGCGCTCGCATCGTCGTCATCGTCGTCATCATCGTCGTCGTCGTCGCCCGCGCTGTCGCCCGTGGTCGTCGCCGGCTCTGGGAAGTCGACGTCGCCGACGGCGATCAGGACCGGCGCGCTCTCGGCCTCGTTGCCCTCGCCGTCGCGCGCGACCGCGCGGAACTCGTAGAGGCCCTCGACGTCGTAGCTGCGCGTCCACGTGTAGGGCGGCGTGAGCACCGTGCCCGCGAGCGCGCCGTCCTGCAGGAGCTTGACCTGCGAGACCGAGATGTCGTCGCTGGCCTCGGCCTCGAGCACGATGTCCTCGTTGACGGCGAAGCGCGCGTGGTCCTCGGGCGCGACGAGCGAGACGACGGGCGCGCCGCCGCCCGGGTTCGCGGGCTCGCCGAGCGCGCCCGCGAGCTCCTGGAACGAGTTTTGCTGTCCCGGAGGACAGTACGATTGGTGCTCCGCGTCGCAGTAGTTCTCGCCCTCGATCGGGAAGCACGCGTCGGCGAACTCGGCGAGGTTGTTGACCTGGTTCGGGTACATCAGGTCGACGGTGTCGGCGACGTGATCGAGCCCGAGCGTGTGGCCGGCCTCGTGGCTGACGGTCGCCGCGACCTCGGACGCGGCCGCGTTGTCGCTGGCGCCGAAGAACGCGAAGCCGACCCCGAGCGGGTTGCCGCCGCAGCCGACGCTCGCGAAGCCGAGCTTGCCCGGCAGCTTCCCGGTCGGCGACACGACGATCATCGTGTACTCGTAGACCTCGGCGCCGGGGCGCTCGTCGGTGACCTCGAGGTTCAGGCCCGCGTAGTCGGCGCGGACCTCGTTGAGGATCGCGGCCCGCAGCGGCCCGCCCGGGTCCTCGCCGAAGGGCGCGTAGGTGCCGCCCCAGCCGGTCAGCGAGGTCTCGTTCTTGCTCGCGTTGTCCCACAGCGCCTCGGTGATCTCGGCGCCGTCGAAGTTGACGAACAGGATGTGCGGCGCGCCGTCGGCCCGCGAGAAGCCGCGCAGCGGCGCGCGGGCGACGTCGGGCGCGTCCTCCCACCAGTCGTAGCTCGCCGGGGGCGCGGCCGCGCTGGCGCGCGCGGACTGGGAGAGCAGGAGCGCGGCGGCGAGGCCGGCCGCGCGCAGCGTCGGTACCAACGGACCTGTCATTGTCTTCATGCTCCTCGCGCTACCCGGGCGGCTCCGGCTTGCAGACCCCGCCGTTCTCGATCTGCGCGTTGGTCCGGAAGGTGTTGAGCGTCTCCCAGTTCGGCTGCTCGTACTGCGGGATCGTCCCGTCCTCGCGGACGTTGGTGACGTGGTAGGTGTGCTGGTTCCAGATCCGGCGCGCCTGGATCCAGCGATCCTCGACGTCCCGGACCGCCTTGATCGTGAAGTTCGCGGGCGGCTGGCCCTCGTAGATGCTGTCGCTCGAGGTCACGAGGATCTCGGCCGAGCCGTCGTTGTCGATGTCGGCGACGACCGGGTACTCGATCAGCGTGCGGCTCGTCCGCGGCGTCTGCAGCAGCACCTCGCCGCTCTCGCCGTCGAAGATCAGGCTGTAGTCCTCGTCGCCGTACATCGCCTCCGCGATCCCGTTGCCGATGAAGTCGAACGCGGTGCCCGCCGCGACGCCCGACTGGTCGGAGACCACGGCCATCCACAGCACCGAGAGATCCTGCTTGAACACCGAGTAGTTGTTCGCCGAGCTCATCGCGAACTCGGCCTTGCCGTCGCCGTCGAAGTCGTGCACGCAGCCGGGGCGGATCCAGTTGTTGAACTGCGGCGGGTCAGGCGTGGGGTGCTCGTTGAGGAACTTGATCTCGCCGTCGTGCTCGAGGACGCTGATGCCGTTGCGGTTGGAGACGATGATCTCGGGGTAGGGGTCGTCGTCGAAGTTCGCGACCTGCGGGAAGCCGCCCTCGATCTCGTCGCGCAGCCAGAACAGCTCTCCGTCGTGGAACCACGCGCTCGCGCCCATCACGACCTCGAGGTCGCCGTCGCCGTCGAGGTCGGCGGCCGTGACCGCGCCGCCGATCCCGACCGCGCCGGCCTTGCCCTCCGGCCGGCTCCACACGAGCTTGCCCTCGTGATCGAGGACCTTCGAGCCCATCAGGATCTCGACGTCGCCGTCGTTGTCGAGGTCCGCGAGCGCGACCGCGTGCGTGCTGTTGGCCGTCTCCGGGCTGGTCCACAGCACGCTGCCGTCGTGGTTGTAGGCGACCGTGGTGCCCATGCCGCCGGCGATGATCTCGACGAGCCCGTCGCCGTCGATGTCGCCGAGCGCCGGCGTGACGCCGGAGTCGGTGGAGCCGTCCATCTGGTAGTGGACCTCGCCCGTCGCGCCGTCGAGCACGTACATCTTCCCGTAGGCGAACAGCGACGGGTAGCCGGTGACGATGACGTCGGGCGTGTCGCACAGGTCGATCTCGCCGTCGTTGTTGTCGTCGGTGAGGTTGGCGACGAGCGGGAGCGTGAACGTGTAGCGGGCGTCGACCGGCCCCAGCCACTTCCACTGCTCCTCCGGTTCGAAGCTGTCCGGCGGCGCCTGCTCGCGGCAGCCGGTGAAGCCGTCGTTCTCGACGACCTTGCAGGTCGGCGGCGGGTCCTCCGTCGGCAGATCCACGCCGCCCGTCATCGCCGGCCCGACGTCGTACTTGACCCCGTCGGTGGTGGTCCCGCCCGTCGGTCCCGCGCTCGCGCCGTCGGTCGCGCTGCCGTCGGTCGCGCCGCTCGAGCTCGAGCCCGCCGCGGTCGTGCCGCTGTCGATCGTCGTGATGCCGGCGTCGGTGGCGGAGTCACCCTCGCCGCCGTTGCACGCGAGCGCGAGCGCGAGCGCGAGGGGGGCGGGGCGTGAACGCGTTGCAAGCTCTCCGATCATGTCATGGCGGCTCCTCCCGCTCGCGAGAGCGGCGTCGATGTACGTGCAATGAGTATCGACGCGGGCGCGCGCGCTCGGGAGGTCTGCACTCTCGAGAGCTCGTGCGTGATGTCGCGTGCTTGCATGTACATGTCTTTTCGGCGTCGCGGCGCTTGATCGCCGTACGACCGCTGTTTCACGTCACGCGCCCTCGCGCGGCCACGGGAGGGCGCGCGCGAGCACGCGCGAGCACGCGCGTTCTCGCGCGTGCCGAGTGCCTCGCGACGAGCTCGCGCGCGAGCGATCCCTCGCGCGCGCGCGAGCGAGCGAGCGAGATTTAACAGACGTCCCGCGCCGCTCAGCCCGTCGGGCGCGCGACGTGTCGCAGCGTGATCGAGTAGCGGAGCGCCGTGACGGGCGGTACGCGGTGCTGCCAGCGCGCGCGCGCGAGCCCAGCGAGCAGCAGCGCCGAGCCGGGCTGCAGCTCGAGGGTCAGCGGCGCGCGGTCGCTCGGGTCGCGTCGCAGCTGCAGCCGCGCGGCGGCGCCGAGGCTCAGGATCATCACCTGCGGTCCGAACACCGCCGCGTCGGTGTGCCAGCCGATCCCGGCGCCCTTGGGGTAGCGGGTCACGATCGCCTGATCGAACGCGCGCCACGACGCGCCGACGCGCGAGAGCGTCTGGCTCGCGAGCTCCGCGAGCCAGGGCGGGATCGGCGTGACGGCCTCGAGGCGACGCCCCACGCTGACGTACGCGTGGCCGAATTGCGCGTAGCCCCGCCGCATCGCGCGGCCGCGGAAGACGTCGTGGGTGTAGGAGAGCGCGTGGACGCGCGCGAGCGCCTCTCGCTGCTCCGCCGGCGTGAGCGCCGTGGCGAGCGCGAGCCCGTCTGGCGCGCCGTCCGGCAGCGTCATCGCTGCGTGTGGGTCGTTCGTCATCATGACCTCGGCGCGCGCGGGCTCACGGGCGGCACGCGTCGACGTGGGGCGCGAGCGCCTCCCACAGGCGATGCCGCGAGAGCAGCTCGACCGCGCGGACGTTCTGCTCGACCTGCGCCGGGCGCTTCGCGCCCGCGATCGCCACGCTCACGCCAGGGCGCGTGCACACCCACGCGATCGCGAGCGCCGCGGGCGGCACGTCGACGCGCTGCCCGACGAGCTCCAGCGCGCGCACGAGCGGACGAATTCGCGAGAACGCGGGCTCTTGAAATCGATGGTCGCGCGCGCGCAGGTCCGTGTCGGGGAAGCGCGGCGGCGCCCGAAATTTTCCGCTCAGCAGCCCGCGCGCCAGCGGCTCATAGGCGAGGACGCCGACGCGCTGCGCGGCGGGGCCGTCGGCGCCGCGCGGCGCCACGACGTCGCGCAGGCCGTTTTCGAACTCGCGGCGGATCATCGAGTAGGGCGTCTGCAGGCTGGCGACCGGCGCGAGCTCGAGCGCGCGCGCGAGGCTCTGGGCGTCGTAGTTGCACAGGCCGAAGTAGCGGATCTTCCCCTGCTCCTGCAGCCGCGTGAGCGCCTCGAGGCTCGCCTCGAGCGGCGTGTCGCGCTCGCACGGCCAGTGGACCTGGAGCAGCGGGATCACGTCGAGGCGCAGGCGCCGGAGGCTCGCCTCCGTGTCGGTGACGATCCACTCCGGGTCGAGGTGACTCTGCGCGTGCATGCCCTCGTTGTCCCAGCGCACGCCGACCTTGGTCGCGATCACGACGTCGTGGCGTTTTGCCCCGAGCGCCTTCACGAGCACCTCGTCGGCGCGGCCGTGGCCGTAGAGCGGCGCGGTGTCGAACCAGTTGATGCCGCGCTCGAGCGCCGTCTGGACCGCCGCGAGCGAGTCCTCCTCGCGCACGTCGTCGCCCCACCAGCGCTCGCCGATCGCCCAGCAGCCGAAGCCGACCGCGGAGAGCTGGAGGTCCGTCCCCGGGAGCGTGCGGTACTTCATCGCCGTCGCCATCCCGGGCACGATATCGTGATTCTCGGGGGCGGGTCGGCGGGCCCGAACGGCGGGGCGGCGGGGCGCCCTCGCGCGCGGCCGCCGGGCGCGTCGGCTTGGGGCTCGCCGCGCGCGGCGATGATTCCTGACCTCTGCACCAGGTACATACACGCAGCTGACTCTGCGCCGGACGCGGCCCTGTGTGTGTCTGTGAAGACATGTTCGCACCGGCGGTCGACATTGCGCGCGCGTGTGTGAGTAGCGTCGCGTGATCAAGCGCGGTCGCGCGAAAGTTTTTCCACGAGTACATTGGGACAGGATTGAAACCTGCGCGGGACACGATAAGGTGCGCCGCTGTGCATGTCGCATCAGCGGCGCGGGGGCGCCGTGACCAGCGAGCATGCGACCTGCGCGAGAATGAGTGGATCGAATGACTGAACACAACGATAGCAACATGACCCTGAACCTCGCCGCGCTGGCGAGCCGGGGGCTCGGACTCCTGTCGACCCTGACCTTGGCTCTTGCGATGACCGGCGCGACCGGCTGCAACGGCGGTGACCAGACGACGACGGACACCGACGACTCGACGGACTCGGACGCGGACTCGGACTCGTCGGACAGCGGGACGACGGCTGGCCCGGGTGATGGAGACGGAGACGGCGACGGAGACGGAGACGGCGACGGAGACGGCGACGGAGACGGAGACGGAGACGGAGACGGAGACGGCGACGGAGACGGAGACGGAGACGGAGACGGCGACGGAGACGGAGACGGCGACGGCGAGTGCGGCGACGGGAACGTCGACGACGGCGAGGAGTGCGACAACGGCGTCGACAACGCGGACAACGCCGAGTGCAAGAGCGACTGCACGTCCAACGTGTGCGGCGACGCGGCCGTGTACGAGGGCGTCGAGGCCTGCGACGACGGCGTCAACGACGGCGCCTACGGCGGCTGCAACGACGACTGCTCGCTGGCCCCGTACTGCGGCGACGCCAACCTCGACGTCGACGACGGCGAGGTCTGTGACGACGGCGTCAACGACGGCCAGTACGGCAGCTGCAGCGAGGACTGCTCCGAGACGCTGCCGTACTGCGGCGACGCCAACGTCGACGACGGCTTCGAGGACTGCGACCTCGGCACCGACCTCAACGACGGCTCGTACAACGGCTGCAACGCCGACTGCACCCTCGGCCCGTACTGCGGCGACGGCGTGGCCGACGTCGATGACGGCGAGATGTGCGACATGGACGACCTCAACGGCATCGCCATGTGCACCGAGCTCGACGATCAGCTGTACGAGAGCGGCGACCTGGCCTGTGACGACCAGTGCGCCTACGACGTCTCGATGTGCGTCGAGATCCCGCAGGACTACATGGAGGACTGGGAGGACGCGGTCCTGCCGAACCTCAACGCCGAGTGGGTGCTGGGCGGCAACGCGAACTGGTTCGTCACCGACGTCAACCCGATCAACGGGGCGCAGACGGCCCAGGGCGGCGACATCAACGACAACCAGATCACGCGGATCGACTTGACGCTCGTCTTCGCGGCGCCGGGCGACCTCCAGTTCAACTATCGCACGGACTGCGAGGATGGCTGGGACTACCTGCGCTTCTTCATCGATGACGTCGAGCAGGACGCGTGGACGGGGCTCAACGTCGGGGGCGCCTCGCCGCTGTACCCGATCGGGATGGGCCAGCACACGTTCTCGTGGCGCTACACCAAGGACGGCAGCGTCTCGTCCGGGCAGGACACGGCCTGGGTCGACGACATCGTCACGACCGGCGGCGCGCTCCCGTAGCGAAGCGCGCGCATCGTGGACGCGCCCGGGCCCTCGCGGTCCGGGCGCGCCCGTTTCGAAGCCCGGATCACGGCTGCGGGTAGTCGCGAACGAGCCGCTGGTCGGCGGCGGTCGGGCCGAGCTGCTCGACCAGGCCGTCGGGCCAGGTGATCTCGATGGCCTCGATCGTCGCGGTCCCGAGCCCGACGTGCTGCCGCCTGGGGTAGCCGCCGCCCCAGCTCGCGCCGCTGATCACGTCGCGCCGGTGCGCGACGCCGTCGTCGGTCGTGACGACGATCCTCGCGCCCAGCGCGTCGCGGTTAACCGGTCCAGCGCCGCGCAGCTCGAGCTCGATCCAGTGGTTCTCGGGACCGTGCGCGCCGCGGTTGCGCAGGACGTGGTAGCGGTCGACGGCGACCCCGACCGTGAGGTCAGGGCGGCCGTCGTCGTCGAAGTCCGCCGTGGCGACGCCGTAGGAGAGCCCGATGAGGTCGGCGCCGCTCTGCGGCGAGACGTCCTCGAACCCGCCGTCGCCGCGGTTGCGGTAGAGGCGGTTGCCGACGCTCGGCTTGCCGTGGGTGCCGACCGCGACGTAGAGGTCGAGCCAGCCGTCGGCGTCGTAGTCGAGGAAGCCGCAGCCCCAGCCGTACTCGCCCCAGCCCATGTCGTCGAGTCGCACGCCCGCGTCCTCGGCGACGTCGACGTAGGTCAGCGAGCCCTGGCTGAGCTGGCTCTGCAGCAGCACGTGGTCGCCGATGTTGGTGAGGAAGAGGTCGAGGTCGCCGTCGCGGTCGTAGTCGCCGACCGCCATGCCCATGGCGTACATCTCGACCCCGGCGCCCGACTCGGTCGAGATGTCGGTGAAGCACCAGCCGCCGCAGCCGGGGCCGTCGTTGCGCCACAGCGCGTTGCCGGTGTGCTTGTCGTTGAGCACGTAGAGGTCGACGTCGCCGTCGTCGTCGACGTCGAGGAACGCGGCCGCGAGCCCGAGGCGCAGGCGCACGGCCTCGGACAGCAGCGCCGAGACGTCTTCGAAGCCGCCGCCTTGGAGGTTGTGATACAGCCGGTCGGGCGCTTCGAAGTTGTTGTTGGGCACGTAGAGGTCGAGCCAGCCGTCGCCGTCGTAGTCGCCCCAGCTCGCGGTGGTCGCCGGGCCCTTGTCGCCCACGCCCGCCAGCGCGGTGACATCTTCGAACGGGCCGCCGCCCGGGTTGCGCAGCAGCACGTTGGGCGCGTAGTGCCCGCCGATGAACAGGTCGGTCCAGCCGTCGTTGTCGTAGTCGGCCGGCGCGACGCCGCCCGAGGGGTGCTCGGGCAGCGCGAGCGCGCCGATATCGACGACCGGCTCGAGCGCGCCGCCGGCCTGGCCGCGCAGCAGCAGGTTGGGCAGCGTCAGCCGCGTGAGCACGAGGTCGAGGCGCGCGTCGCCGTCGACGTCGATCCACGCTTGCCCGGTCGGCGCGAATTGAGAATTGTCGCTGGGGTAGGGCGCGTCGAGCCCCAGCTCGTCCGTGATGTCTTCGAACACGTCGCCGAGCGGCCCGGGGTCGTCCGTGCCCTGCGTGTCGCCGCCGGAGCCCTGCCCGCCGTCGCTCCCGCCGCCGTGATCACCGGTGCCGCCGCTCCCATCGCCGCTCGTGGTCGCGTCGGGGCCGCTCGCGTCGCTGGAGCCGGCGCCGGTCTCTTGCGCGGCGTCGCTGGCGAGGTCGCGCGAGGTGGCGCCGTCGCTCCCGTCGCCGATGTCGTCCCCGCCGCACGCGCCGACCAGCGCGAGGGCGCAGAGGAGCCGCCGACCGCGGCGAGGCGCGCGTGATGATGCAAACAACATGTCTCTTCGTTCACGCGGATCGCCGCGCGCGCGTCAGCCGGCTAGCAGCGCGCGCATCGCCTGCATGCAGGCGCCGGCGCTCGCGGGGTCGGTGTCGTCGCCGACGCGGGCGCCGACGGAGACCGCCGGCTTGTCGCGATCGGGCTGGACCGAGAGCGTGAGCTCGAGCTCGCCGCCGTCCGGGCTCGAGAGCCGCAGGATCGCGCCGGGCCAATCTGGCTGCGGCGCGGCGCCGTCGAGCCGCCACGGCGTCGGCAGCCGCCCGCGCGCGTCGTGTCGTCGCGCGCGCTCGATGGCGCGGGTGATGTGCGCGCGGCCCAGCGCGAGGCGCTCGGCGGGCAGCATGCCGGCGATGACGCGCGCGAGCTGCAGCGGGCGCGTCACCGTGACCGGCGGCGCGTCGACCTGGTCGCGCGACGAGTCACCGGGCTGTTTGGACATATCATCGACCCGCGCGGCCAACCAGCGCAGCAGCGCGGCGACGGCCGCGAGCTCGGCGGCGCGCCGCGGTCGCCCCTCGAGCCGCAGGCCGACGCGGAAGCGATCGGTCTCGAGCACGACGGGCGGGCTGTCGACCGGCGCGCCCGCGCCCGCGGGCGGCGTGAGCACGAGCGTCGCGGTGAGCGGGCCCTCGTCGGTGCGCGCGGTCAGGCTCAGCTCGACGAAGCGGTCCCGCGAGCTGCGGTGGAGCCTCGTCGCGCGCCACCCGGGCGGCTCGCCGCGCACGAGCTCGAGCAGGTGCGGCTCGACCAGCAGCGTGAAGTGATGCAGCCTCGGGTCGAGCGCCCGCAGGCGCGCGCGCGAGACCGGCACGAATTCGTCGTGGCCGTAGAACTGCGCGTACTTGTCGAAGATCCCGTTGCACTGCGGCTTGAACACGCAGGCGTCGCACTGCGGCGGGTGGCGCTTGTCGACGCGCTTGACCTCGTACTTGTTCCACGGCTTCGAGAGCTCGTTCGCGCCGTCGGCCGCGACGGTCATCGTGGCCTCGCCGTCGTGGTGGATCTTGTGGCTCCACTCGGGCAGCAGGCAGTAGGGGTAGTTGCCGACGTTGACGTCGAACTCCGGGTCGATCGCCTCGAAGCCCTCGAGCATCTCGCGGAAGTAGGGGGCCATGTCCGCGTAGCGCGGCATGATCGCGCGCAGGTACTCGTCGGTGCGCACGCCCGCGTCGGACGGGCGGATCATGTCGAGGTGCAGCTGGGTGATGTCGTGCGCCTGGATCAGCGCGGGGAAGTCGGGCAGCGAGCGGTAGCTGTGCTCGTTGATGCAGGCGTTCGCGGTGACGCGCTGCCCGAGCTCCTTGAGGTGCCGCATGCCCTCGATGATCCGCGCGAACGCGCCCTGCTTCTGGGTCACGCGGTCGTGGGCCGCCTCGTTGCCGCCCTGGATCGAGAACCTCCAGGTGAAGCGCCCGAGCGCGACGAGCTCGTCGACGAACGAGCGCCGCCGGGTCTTCACGCCGTTGGTGAAGATCACGATCTCCTCGAACTCGAGCTCGACCGCGCGCCGCAGCGCGGGCAGGAAGCTGCGCTGCAGCGTCGGCTCACCGCCGAGGATCGTCAGCTTCTTCGCGCCGCGAGCGGCCGCCGCCTCGAGCTCGCGCAGGACGGGCGCGGTGTCGATGGTGCCCGCGAGGCGCTGCTCGGTCATCTGCCCGCTCACGCAGAAGACGCAGCGGTTGTTGCAGACGTGCCCGAGCTGGATCTCGATCTGCGCGCCAGCGCCGAAGGTCGCGACGGACTGCGCCTCGAGGATGTGAAGCCGCTTGTGGCCTCGATGCGCCGGCTCGCCCGTCACGGTCGCACAGTTTAGCAGGATCCGGCGCGCGGCTCCGCCGGGCGGGGCCGAGCGCCCGGGCCGGCGCGAGGCGAGGGCCTAGGGGACGGCGCCGAGCCAGAAGGTCGCGCGCAGCCCTCCGTGGGTCACGCGAGCACCTGACTCCAGGGGCAGGCCGGTCGCGCGCGCGAGCGCGGCGTCGGGGCACAGCAGCGCGACGCCCCAGCCCGAGAAGCGCGCGCGCGCGAGCTGCCCGAGTCGCGCGTAGAGCGACCGCAGGTCGCGCCCGCGCGAGATCCGACGCCCGTAGGGCGGGTTGCTGACGATCCACCCGGGGGGGCGCCCCGCGAGCGTGAAGCCGGTGAGCTCCTCGGCCGCGCGCCAGCCCGAGAGGCTGCGACGCGCCACGCTGAGCTCGTCCCCGACGCCGGCGCGCGCGGCGTTGGCCACCGCGGCCGCGACGGCGCCCTCGTCGCGATCGCCCGCCAGGATCGGCGCGTCTGCGCTCTGAGACAGGCTGCAGTCGCGCGCGGCCTCGCCGCGGACGGACGCCCAGAGGCCGCGGTTGAAGCCCGGCTGGTCCATGAACGCGAACCGGCGACCCTCGCCGGGCGGCCGCCCTCGCCGCAGCAGCGCGGCCTCGATCACGAGGGTCCCCGAGCCGCAGAACGGATCGACGAGCGCGGCGTCCGTGCGCCAGCCGCTGGCGAGCAGCAGCCCGGCCGCGATCGTCTCGCGCACGGGGGCGCGCGCGAGCGCTTGGCGATACCCGCGGCGGTGCAGCGGCGCGCCCGAGCTGTCGAGGCTCAGGGAGCAGCGGTCGCGGACGATCCGCGCGAGCAGCAGCGCTGGCGCGCGCGCGGTCTCGGCGTCGATCGCCGACGTCGAGGATGAGTTCGAAGCCGCCGAGGACGAGGACGATGTCGTGGTCTCGAGGACAGACGCGCGCGCGTCGACGTCATCGCGCGTGGGGGCGCGCGGCCTGCCCACCGCGGCGGCGAGGCGCTCCGCGATCGCGCCGGTGTGGTAGAGGCGCGACGCGTGCGAGCTGACGCGCAGCGCGATCGGTTGGTCCGGGGGCAGCAGCGCGTCCCAGTCGATCGCCCGAACGCCCGCGTCGAGCTCGGCGAAGCTGGCGGCCCGAACGCGCGCGACGCGGACGAGCACGCGCGTCGCGGTGCGCAGCTGCAGGTTGGCGCGGTACAGCGCGCGCGTGGACCCGCGAAACGCGACCCCGCCCGCCAGCGGGCGCGCGGGGCCGAGGCCGAGCCTCTCGAGCTCGAGCGCCGTGACGGGCTCGAGGCCAGGGGCGGTCACGGCGAACAGCGAGTGGTCCTTGCGACTGGTTCGGGGCGGTGTCACGGGCACGTCACTCGTGGGGCGCGGCGCGACTCGAGCTCGCGTGTTGGGGGGCTCGCGACGCGCGCTCTGGGCCACCTACTACAGGGCCGCGCCCTTGGTCACGTCCCCGCGACGAGGAGTCCGCACGGGCGACCATACCCGCGCCTCGTCGGCTCTGGCATCATGCGCCCATGTCGAACCCCGCTCCACGCCGCGCGAAGATCGTCTGCACGGTCGGCCCGGCGAGCAACAACCCGGAGACGCTCGACGCCCTCATTAACGCGGGCATGAACGTCGCCAGGCTCAACTTCTCCCACGGCTCGCACGACGACCACGCGCGGGTGTTCCGCATGATCCGACAGGAGGCCGCGCGCTACGACGTCGCGGTCAGCATCCTCGCCGACCTCCAAGGCCCCAAGATCCGCGTCGGCGCGATCCCCGATCCAGGCTTCGAGCTCGAGAACGGGGCGACCTTCATTCTCACCGTCGACGCGTCCGCGCCGCTCGAGCCCACGCGCGTCCCGGTTGACTACGCCAAGCTCGCCGAGGAAATCTCGGCCGGCGACCGGATCCTGCTGGACGACGGCAACCTCGAGCTGCGCGTCGTCGCCGTTCGCGGCGAGGACATCGAGACCGAGGTCGTCATCGGCGGCACGCTCAAGGCGCGCAAGGGCGTCAATCTCCCGGGCGTCAAGCTGTCGGTCCCGTCGCTGACCGAGAAGGATCGTGAAGATCTGCGCTTCGCGCTCGAGCTGGGCGTGGACGTGATCGCGCTGTCGTTCGTCCGCGACGCGGCGTGCATCGAGGAGGCGCGCGCGTTTATGCGCGATTGCGGCCGCGAGGTCCCGATCATCGCCAAGATCGAGAAGCCCGAGGCGGTCAAGAACCTCGACGCGATCCTCGAGAGCAGCAACGGCATCATGGTCGCGCGCGGCGACCTGGGCGTCGAGATGGGCCCCGAGGTCGTCCCGGTGATCCAGAAGCAGATGATCGAGGCGGCCAACGAGCAGGGCAAGCTCGTCATCACCGCGACGCAGATGCTCGACTCGATGATCCGCAACCCGCGCCCGACCCGCGCCGAGGCCTCCGATGTGGCCAACGCGGTGCTCGACGGGAGCGACGCGGTGATGCTGTCCGGCGAGACCGCGGCGGGCGCGTATCCCGTCCGCAGCGTGCAGATCATGGACCGCATCATCCGCAGCACGGAGGGCGAGGAGCGCTACTGGCGCGATCCACCGATCGATCTCGAGCTGGGGCACACGACCAACACGATCGCGCGCACGCTCGCCGTCTGCAGCAAGAGCCTCCAGGACACCCGCGCGATCGTCGTGTACACGGGCTCAGGCGGGATCGCGCGGCTGGTCAGCGACTACCGCCCGCGGGTGCCGATCTACGCGTTCACCCCGAACGCCAGCACGTACCAGAGCCTCGCGCTCTACTGGGGCGTCACGCCGATCCTCTTTACGCCGTCGAGCCACGAGGGCAGCAGCATCTTTATCGACCTCGACAAGGCGATTTTGCGCCGCGAGCTGCTGCAGCGGGGAGACCGCATCTGCATCGCGTTCGGCTACCCGCTCAAGGATCACAAGTCTGTGAACTTGCTCAAGCTCCACAAGGTCGGCGAGAGCTTGCCGAACCGCTCCGGTTCGTGATACCCACCCTGTCCACCAGCGAAGGTGGTGGAATTGGTAGACACGCCAGACTAAGGATCTGGTGGGGTAACACCTGTGAGGGTTCGAGTCCCTCCCTTCGCACCACGGGCCCCGGAGAGAACTCCGGGGCCCGTTTTTTTTGGTTCGCGCGTCCCGGACCGGCCGACCGGCGGGGCGCGAGGCGCCAGCGGCGCGAGGTTGCGCGAAGGCCCGACGACGCGCCCGGCAGGTCGCTCGCGCTGCTATGCTCCCGCCGGGTGTCGAGCTCCAGTCGTTCGAATACGCCGCGTCCAAGCGCGCCGCGATCGTCGACGGTCGCGAGCTTTTACGCGTTCCTCGCGGTGGTCGCGTTCTTCTGGCACGCGATCGTCGAGGACAGCAACGACGTCTGGCGCGCGGGCCCCGAGATCTCGTGGGCGACGCTGCTGTGGACCCCGCTGATCGGCGTCGCGTTCGGGCTCGCGGTCGTCGTCGCGTTTCGCTGGCTCGAGCCGCGTCAGCCCTGGATCTCCGAGCTCGGCGGCGAGTTTCGCTCGATCTTCGGGCGGCCGCGCCTGCGCGAGCTGTTCCTGCTCGCGGCCGCGAGCTCGCTCGGCGAAGAGCTGCTGTTTCGCGGCGCCATGCTCGACGCCTGGGGCCTTTGGCTCAGCAGCCTGGTGTTCGCGGCGCTCCACCTGCCGCCCAAGCGCACGCTGTGGCCGTGGACGCTCAGCTCCTTCATCCTCGGCGTCGCGCTCGGGCTCCTGACCCTGCTCACGCACAACCTCGGGGCGGCCGTGGCCGCGCACTTCGTCATCAACCTGCTCAACCTCCACTACATCACGCGCGGGGAAGAGGCGTCGGCGTCGCGGGTCGAGGTTCGGGTCGGGCTGCTGCGCGTGTAGCTGGCCTCCGCTGGCTGGTCGCCGCCCGGCCGCCGGGGTAGAAGCGCTGCCATGCAGGGGCAATCGGAGTCTTCGTCGTCGTCGGGTTCGTTTCGGCCGGGTTCGTTTCGAAAAGTCGTCGTGCTCGGCGCGGGCACCATGGGTCACGGCATCGCCCAGGTGTGCGCCGCCGCCGGCTACACGACCACGCTCTTCGACATCGAGCAGCCCGCCGTGGACCGTGGCCTCGCGCGCGTCGCACAGAACCTCGACAAGGGGGTCGCGCGCGGCAAGGTCAGCGCCGAGCAGCGCGACGCCACCCTCCAGCAGCTGTCCGGCTCGGCCGACTTCGACGCCGCGGTCGTCGGCGCCGAGCTCGTGATTGAAGCTGTCCCCGAGAGCATCTCTTTGAAGCAGCGCCTGTTCGCCGACGCCACCCGCGTCGCCGGCGACGAGGTCGTGCTGGCGACCAACACCAGCTCGCTCTCGATCGACACCATCGCCGCCGCCGTGCCCAGGCCCGAGCGCGTCATCGGCACGCACTTCTTCAACCCCGTGCACATCATGAAGCTGCTCGAGATCGTCGTGGGGCAGCGGACCTCGGCGTCGGTGCTCGCCGCGATCCAGGGCTTCGGCGCCCGGATCGGCAAGACCTGCATCACCGTGCGCGACTCGCCCGGCTTCGCCACCAGCCGGCTCGGGCTCGTCATCGGGCTCGAGGCGATCCGCATGGTGGAGGAGGGCGTGGCGTCGCCGGCTGACATCGACACCGCGATGTGCCTGGGCTACGGGTTCCCGATGGGTCCGCTGCGGCTGACGGACCTCGTGGGGCTGGATGTTCGTCTGAGCATCGCCGACTACCTCAGCGAGCAGCTCGAGCAGGGCGCGCACTTCAAGCCGCCCGCGCTGCTCCGCCAGATGGTCGCGGACGGCAAGCTCGGCAAGAAGTCCGGCCAGGGCTTCTATACCTGGGAGTAGCTCGGCCCACGGGCCGGCTACGCGTCGCGCGAAAACGCCGCGCGCGGCGCCCGCCACTCGTTTACCCAACAGAGACAGTGTTCCGGGGTTGCGTGCGAAAAACGCGTGGCCACTGTGGAATCGTTATGCAGTGGTCCTGGAAAATCGGCCGATGGTTCGGCATCGACACTCGAGTCCACGCGACGTTCCTGCTTCTGCTGCTGTGGGCCGCCGTGAGCGGCTTCGGCCACGGGGGCGGGGCCCTCGCCGCCTTCATGGGCGTCGTGTTCATGATCGCGGTGTTCGCGTCCGTGTTTCTGCATGAGGTCGGGCACGCGCTCACAGCGCGCGTGTTCGGCATCGGCACCCACCAAATTCTGCTCACGCCGCTGGGCGGAATCGCCGAGATCGAGGCGCGGGACATGCGTCCACAGCAGGAGATGCTGATCGCGCTCGCCGGTCCCGCCGTCAGCCTCGGGCTCGGCGGCGCGCTGCTGTTCGTGGCCTCCGCGTTCGGCAGCCTGACGCCGTTCTCGTTCATCGGCGCGCTGGCGTGGGCCAACCTCATGATCGGCCTGTTCAACCTGCTCCCCGCCTTCCCGATGGACGGCGGCCGCGTGCTGCGCTCCTGGCTGGCGACCCGCATGAACTACGTGCGCGCCACCGGGATCGCGGCCGAGGTCGGGAAGTGGGCGGCCCTCGCGATGGCGCTGTTCGGCCTGTTCTACGACCCGATCCTCATCGTCCTCGCGGCCTTCGTGTACCTCGCCGGTCGCGCCGAGGCCCGCGGCGTGGAGGCCCGCGCCGCGTACGAGGGGGTCTACGACGCGGAGCTGATCGACGAGCCGGTGGCGCGTGACCGCTGGGCCCGACCGCGTGACCACCTCCGCGACGTGTACCTCGACGAGGGCTGGCGTCCGCGGCGGTTCTACCGCGACCCACCCCAGCGTCAGGTCGTCCGCGGCCCGCGGCAGGTGATCATCGTCGAGCGCGTCTCTCGCTGGTGACCGAGCCCTCGAGCGAGCACGGGGAGCCCACGCGTCGCGCGTGCGGCTCCCCGACTCGCGATCGGCGTCCCATCCATCACTTCGCAGCAGGCCTTGGGGACAGGTAGCCGCGGTCCTCGAGGTACTCGATCACGCGCTCCGTCGAGCGCGCGACGTCCTCCTTGTCGGTGTGGATCTCGAGCTCGGGTGACGCGGGCGCCTCGTAGGGGGCGCTGACGCCCGTGAATTGCTTGATCTCGCCGCGTCGCGCGCGGGCGTAGAGCCCCTTGGGGTCGCGGGCCTCGCAGCGCGCGAGCGGACAATTGACGTGCAGCTCCACGAAGTCGCCGGCGCCGTGGAGCGCGCGGACCTGCTGGCGGTCGCTCGCGTAGGGGGAGATGAACGCCGTGATGCAGATGACGCCGGCGTCGACGAACAGCTTGGCGACCTCGCCGACGCGGCGGATGTTCTCCTGTCGCTCCGCGGGCGAGAAGCCGAGGTCGCTGTTGAGGCCGTGCCGGATGTTGTCGCCGTCGAGGACGAAGGCCCGCACGCCGCGTTGCACCAGCGCCAGCTCGAGCTGGCGCGCGAGCGTCGACTTCCCGCTCCCCGAGAGGCCCGTCAGCCACAGCGTGACGCCGCGGTGGCCGTTCAGTCGCGCGCGATCGTCACGGTTGACGAACCCGGGCTGCCACTGGATGTTCGTACTCTTGGGAGACGTTCGCGGCACCGCGTAATCGTGCCAAACAACCACCGCGCGGTCACGCGGGGAATCGCGCGGTCACGCCGCGAGAACAGCGCGGATCGGTCACGCCACGGCGTCGCGGCCGAGGCTGCTGTACACGTCCTCCAGGTCCGAGCGGACCTTGGCGAGCTCGATCACCTCGACGTCGGCGAGCACGAGCTCGCGGAGCAGGTGGGCCGCGCGCTCCTCGTTCCCGTGGATGCGCACGCGGATCAGCCCGCGGTCCGCGGTCGTCGGGTCCTCCATGGTCTCGCTCTTGTGCAGCGGCCCGACGTGCTCGATCAAGCCCTCGTGCGCGCGCAGGATCTCGAGCGCTTTCTGCAGCCCGCGCGTGACCTGGACCTCGTGCAGGCGGCGGCCGACCTCGTACTTCTGGATCACGTCCTCGACCGGGCCGTGGACCTCGAGGCGCCCCTTCTGGATCACCGCCACCGTGTCGCAGAAGCCGTCGAGCTCGCGCAGGATGTGGCTGCTGACGACCAGCGCCACGCCGTCGTCGGCGACCTTGCGCAGGATCTCGCGCAGCTGTCGGCGCGCCCGCGGATCGAGGCCGTCGGCGGGCTCGTCGAGCAGCAGCAGCTCCGGCCGGTGGATCAGCGTGCGCGCGATCGCCAGGCGCTGGCGCATGCCCTTGCTGAGGTCGGAGATGCGCGCGTTCGCCTTCTTCGTCAGGCTGAAGATCTCGAGCAGCTCACGAACGCGCGCCCGCGCCTCGACGTCGCCCTGGCCGTAGCACTCCGCGAAGAATTGCAGGTAGCCCGAGGCCGTCATGGTCGGGTACAGCCCGGTGCCGTCGCCGAGGAAGCCGATCCGCTGGCGCAGCTCGAGGCGATCGGCCCAGGCGTCCTGGCCGTCCCACGTGACGCTGCCCTGATCGGGCTGCTGGAGCGTGGCGAGGATGCGCAGCGTCGTGCTCTTGCCGGCGCCGTTGGGGCCGATCAGCGCGAGCACCTCGCCGGCGTTGATCGTCAGCGAGAGATCGTGGACGGCGTCGCGGATGCCGTCGTAGGAGTGGTGGACCTTGACGCACTGAACTCGCTTCATGGGCTTAACTTCTCGGGGGCCGGCGCGCGACGCAGGCTACTCCTTCAGAGAGGACGCGCGAGCGCGGGCAAAGGTTCCCTCCATTTTGGCATCCGCAGGCCTCGAGATCGCGCGCGTCGTGGTGCGCGCCTGCGCCGCGCGCCGCCGCGGGCGCGGGTGGTATTTTCGCGCGGGTCACGAACGCGCCCGAACGTTGCGCTCGTCGTCGCCTCTGGCCAAAATTGAGTTTCACGACCCGCGCGCCGATATGCCGATCGCCACCTCGTCCCCAACCGCTCCTGCACCTCGTCGCGCGCACATCCGCCGCGGCGGCCTCGCGCTCGCGGCCCTGCTCCTCGTCGGCTCCTCGTGCAAGCGGGGCGAGGACGCCACCGCGCCCGCGGGCGGCGGCGTCCATCCCCTCGCGGCCGAAGCCGCGCGCATGCCCGGCTTCGACATCGAGGGGTCGGGCGCGGGGCCCCCGTCCTCGGAGGACGTCCCGTACGAGCGCTTCTACGTGACGGTCGGCGACGCGCCGGTGATGGGCCCGCGTGACGCGCCCGTGACGCTCGTCGCGTTCTCCGACTTCGAGTGCCCCTACTGCGAGCAGGGGCATCACACCGTGCAGCAGCTCATGCGTGAGTACCGGGGCAAGCTCCGGCTCGCCTACAAGGCGTTCCCGCTCAACTTTCACCCGCACGCGATGATCGCCGCGCTCGCCGCTCGCAGCGCCCACGACCAGGGCAAGTTCTGGGAGTTCCATGACCTCCTGCTGAGCCAGCGCGGCCTCGATATGGATCGGATCATCCGCTACGCGCAGCAGGTCCACCTCGACATGGAGTCGCTCGCGCGCGACATCGACGAGCTGAAGTACGGGGTGTCTGTCCGTAGAGACATGCGTCAGGCGCGGCGGCTCGGCGTGCGCGGGACGCCGGCGTACTTCATCAACGGGCGCTTCATCAGCGGCGCCAAGCCCATCGAGGAGCTGCGCGCGATCATCGACGAGGAGCTCGATCTGGCCAAGACCTGGCGGAAGAACGGCGTCGCGTCGTCCGAGACCTACGCGCACGCGATCGCCGACGGCTACCGCGCCGTCGAGTACGAGGAGTCGCGGCGCGACCTCGACCCGGACACCATCTACAACGTGCCGATCGGCGACAGCCCCCGGCGCGGGCCCGACGACGCGCTGATCACGATCGTCGAGTACGGCGACTTCGAGTGCCCGTTCTGCGCGCGCGGCAACGCGACGCTCGAGCGCATCCGCGAGCGCTACCGCGGCAAGGTGCGCGTCGTGTACAAGAACCTCCCGCTGCCCTTCCACGCCCACGCGTACATGGCCGCGCGGGCAGGCGTGCAGGCGCGGCTCGAGGGCAAGTTCTGGGAGTTCCACGACGCCATCTACAAGACCCACGCGCAGTTCGACGAGGCCGCGCTCGTCAAGATCGCCAAGGCGCTCGGGCTCAACGCGCGCGAGTTCAAGGCCGCGATCACCTCGGACGTGCACGACGCCGCGATCGCCCAGGACATGGCGCTCGCGCACACGCTCGGCGTGCGCGGGACGCCGGCGTACTTCATCAACGGCCGGGCGATCGCCGGCGCCGTGCCCGAGATGGAGTTTCGCATCACGGTGCTGGAGGAGCTCGAGCGCGCCGAGGCGGCGCTCGCGAGCGGGGTCTCGCGCGCCGAGCTCTACGACCACCTGACCGCGAGCAGCGGCTGACCGAGCTCGCCCGGTCCGGTCGTGTTGTGCACGCGACGGGCCGCGCGGCAGGGCGGCGCTCCGTCGCGGCGCGCGGCGCAAACCGTTCGGCGCGGGCGTGATGACAAGCCCGCGACCACCGGGTAGCGTCGCGCCATGAACCTATCCTTGACTACCTGGAGAGCCTCGCTGTTCGTCACCCTCGGCCTCGCGGTCGCCTGCAGCGGCGGCCCCGGCACCACCGAGACCGGCGCGAGCTCGAGCGACAGCGACAGCGACACCGGCAACACCGGCAGCACCAGCGACACCGGCAACACCAGCGTCGGCGAGAGCACCACGAGCGGCGCGAGCGATCCGACGAGCGGCGCGACCGAGGGCGGGACCGGCGGGACCACGACCGCCGGCACCAGCGCGACGACCAGCGCGACGAGCGGGGAGACGACGACCGCGACCACGGATCCGACGACGGAGCCGACCACGGACGGCACGACGACCGGCGCGCCGCTGTGCGAGGGGGCCGTCGACGTCCTGCAGTGGGACGGCACACCCAGCGGCTTCGTCGAGTGCCCCAACGGCGCGATCCTGCGCGAGGAGGCGGTCGTGTGCTCGATCGAGCCGGCCGACGACGTCAAGTGCGAGTTCGCCGGCACGTGCACGGTCGACGCCGACTGTAACGCGCAGCCGGGCGGGCAGTGCGTGATCGACGAGTTCTTCGGCGAGTGCGGCTGCGTGTACCCGGGCTGCGAGAGCGACGAGGACTGCGACGCGGGGATGATCTGCGACTGCGGCGTCGTCGGTCAGGTCCCGCAGTGCATCCCGGGCGACTGCGTCACCAACGACGACTGCGGCGACTACGGGTGCCGCCTGTTCGACGCCGATCCCGACTGCTACATGATGCAGGTCGCCTGCCACGGCCCCGACGACCTCTGCTACGCCGACTCCGAGTGCGAGGTCGGGCAGAAGTGCTTCATTCAGGAGGGCGTCTTCCAGTGCAACTTCGGCGGCTGCGCGATCGGGCGCCCGTTCCTCGTCGCGGGCGCGGCCCGGACCGCGCCGGTGCGCGCCGGGGCCGAGGGCTGGCGCGCGGCTGGGCTGAGGCCGACGCGCGCCGCGGCGGACGCGGCGGCGCAGGTCGCCCACTGGGGTCACAGCGCGCGGATGGAGCACGCCTCGATCGCCGCGTTCGCGCGCTTCGGGCTCCAGCTGCTCGCGCTCGGCGCTCCGCCAGAGCTGCTTCTTGAGACATGCTCCGCGATCGCGGACGAGACCCGGCACGCGCGGCAGTGCTTCGCGCTCGCCAGCGCCTACGCGGGTCGCCCGCTCGGGCCCGGGGCGCTGGCGGTCGAGCGCGCGCTGTCCGGCGAGACGCTGGCGGACATTGTCGAGCTCGTGATCCTCGAGGGCTGCGTCGGCGAGACGGTCGCCGCGATCGAGGCCGCCGAGCTGCGCGAGCACGTCGTCGATCCGGTGGTGCGCGGCGTGCTCGCTGGCGTCGCGCGGGACGAGGGCCGACACGCGGCGCTCGCCTGGCGGTTCTTGCGCTGGGCGCTCGCGCGCGGCGGCGACGAGGTGCGAGCGCGGGCGCAGGCGACGTTTGAGCGCGTGGCGGTCGAGCTCGCCGGGGCGCCCGAGCGCGCGCTGTCGGCCGAGGATCGCTGGGCGCTGCGCCAGGGGCTCGTGACCGACGCGGCGCGCCAGACGATCCGCGCGGCCGCGCTGCGCGAGGTCGTGCTGCCGACTCGCGACGCGCTGCGGCGCGCCGCCTGAGCGGGCGTTTGGCTCCGCTCTACAATTGCCGAGCGCCGGGCCCGGGCCCGGCGCTCACGCGCGCGGCACGTCCGCTCGTTAGCCGAACAGCCCGAGGTCCTCGCCCGGGAGCGGGTACTCGGCGGCGTTGGGGTCTGCGCCGACCGCCGCGAGCGCGCGCAGCGACTGGTGGATGTGCGCGGGGGTCAGCGTCGTGCCGTTGTAGGGCACCGCGCGCTGGTCGTCGTCGGTCGCGCCGACGACCCGGTTGCCGGCGACGCCGTTGCCCATGAACATCGCGCTGCCGATGGACCAGTGGTCCTTGCCCGAGTACTCGTTGTCGCCGTTGTAGAACGGCCCGCGGGCGAAGTCCGAGCCGATCATCACGGTCAGCTGCCCGCCGAGGCCCGCGTTCGCGGCCTCGGTCATCAGGAAGTCGACGCCGCGCAGCAGCTTGCCGATCTGTCGCACCTGATCGCGGTCGTGGTTGCCGTGCGTGTCGAAGCCGCCGAGGTTGAGGTTGACCGCGACCGCGAGCCCGGCCTGGAACGCGGCGATCGCCAGCTGCGCCTGCTGCATGAGGCGCTCGAGGTCGCTGAGGTTGTAGTCGCCGAAGTCGACGAGCTGGTCGGGGAGCACGAGCGCCTGCAGCGTGTCGTCGTTCTCGCGCGCGAGGATCAGCTCGCTGGTCGCCGCCTGCGAGCGCGGCAGCGTCGCGTCGTCGCGCTGCCGCTGCGTGCGGCCGGCCTGCGCGGCGCGGATCCGGTCGACCGTCCCGAGGGTGTGATAGGTCCCAGCGGACAGGTCGTTGGGATCGAGGTGGTGCGGGTACGCGAGCCGCTTGATCGTGTCGACGCTGCTCATGCGCGTCAGCGGGATGATCCCGTGGGTCTGGTCGTAGCCGCCGCTGCTGATGTACGCGAGCGGCTCGGTCGGCGCCTTCGCGGCGGCCACGAGCGCGCCGAACGACGGGTGGCCCTCCTCGAGCTTGCCGCTCCAGATGTGGCGCGTGCCGCCGTCGTGGTTGTTGGTCGCCATGTCGATGCCGTTGACGCACAGCAGCTGGCTCGCGTACTTCTCGAAGAACGCCTGCGTGCCCATCAGCTCGGCGGCGGAGGCGGGGTCGAGGCCGGTCGTCACGTCCGACATGGCGATCGGCGCGTACGAGAGGTTGCCGGCGGTCGCGATCTGCCCGTAGACCCGGTTCTGCGCCGGGTCGAGGATGGGGTCGCAGAGGAAGCGGGGGTCCCAGGCGCCCGACGCGTTGACGAACACGTAGAACGGTCCCCCGTAGGTGAGCGCGCCCGCGCGGACGCTGCGGAGCCCGAGGCCGAGGCCGACGGGCGCGCTCACGGCGAGGCCGGTGAGCGCGGAGAGCTTCAAGAACTTGCGGCGATCCATGGTGTTGTTCTCCTGGTGCGTGGGTCCTCGGCTCACTCGTAGAGGAACCTGTAGTCGGAGATGAGGTAGGTCATCACGGCCATCCAGGCGCGCACCGTGTAGTTCGGGTCCTGCTGGATCCACTGCGACTCCGGCAGGTCCTGGGCGGGGTTGAGCGGGTTCGCGCGCGCCTGGCACTGCCACGTGAGGTAGCCGTTGCCCGGGTCGCTGGCGACGAGCGCCGCGCCCTCCTTCCATGTCTCCACGAACAGGTTGAAGGTGTGCTCGATCTCGGGGTCGGTGAGCTCGAGATCCTCGCCCAGCACGCGGTAGTGCAGGTGCTGGATGTTGGCCTTGATCGCGTCGATCGCCTCCGGGACCGCGAAGCCCGACTCGCTCTCGGGCATCACGTCGAGCTCGACGTGCGGGAACAGCAGGCGCTCCTCGGCCGGCTTCGAGAAGTCCCACGCCGTGGTCCCGCAGGAGACCTCGTTGGCGAGGCGCCACGCGACGCTCGCCATGATCCCGTTCATGCTCGTGAGCCGGTTGGTGACGGTGTCGGAGTCGATGCCGCCGTAGAGGATGCGGTAGTCGGTCAGCAGGTAGTCGCTGAGGTCCCAGCCGCGGATCCAGCGGGCGCCGGTGACGGCCGAGATCTTCTTCGCCAGCAGCTCGGGCGTCGAGAGGCGCCCGACGCCCATGCCCTCGTAGAGCGCCGGGTCGCCGCCCTCGGGCATCTCGACCGCGCGGGCGCGGAAGTAGGGGCTGAGCACGACGCCCGTGATGACGGTCTTGAGGTCGTAGCCCGAGTCGACGAACTCCTTGCCGATGCGCGAGAACTCTTCCTCCTGCGCGTACCAGGCCGACTGCCTCGCCTGGTAGTCAGACGCGGACGGGTCGGTCGGGTACGCGAGCGGCTCGAGGCCCGTGAGCCCGCGGTACACGGTGTAGGTCGTCGCCAGCGCGAAGCGGGGGTCGCCGGCGATGCGCGTGCCGAGCCACTGCAGCGCGACGCCGTAGTCGCTCGTCGGCATGTCCTCCTCGCCGAAGCCCGGGCTGAACATGTCGGTGTGCCACTCCTGCGCCGGGATGTACTCCTCTTGGTCGTACTCGTCGTACTTCTGGAAGCCGCCGGCGATCGGGTCGATGATCGAGTGGCAGACCGTGCAGGCCGGGTTCTCGCGCGTCGGGTTGAGGTACTCGGTCGGCGCGGAGGGGTCGATCGGGCGCTCGGCGATCCGCAGGATGTCGGTCGCCAGGAACATGTCGAGGACCATGCGCGCGCGGTGGCGGTTGCGGTTGGTCGGCGTCGTCGGGAACCGGTTGAGGAACATCGGCGAGCTGAGGATGCCCGCGTGCGGCACGTTGACCGCGCCGCCGTCGGTGTTCATCGACAGCGTGCCCTCCACGAGGTCGCCGTAGGTCGCGCCGTCGGGGAACGACACGCCCGCCGGCTGGTAGATCGCGGCCGAGAAGGTGTTGAAGACCGTGTAGTTCGCCGTGACGATCTCGGTGAACGGCCGGTCGTTCTTGACGATGTACGCGATCAGGTCGAGCGGCTCGCGGGCGACCGCGAGGTTGATCGCGTAGCGCTGGTCGTCGGGGAGCGCGTCGTAGGCCGCGCCGGCGGCCGGCCACGCTGCCTCATCGAGCAGGTTGACCGCGAAGCCCGTGTAGGCCAGGTAGCGGTCGGTGAGGAGCATGTCGTTGAAGATCTCCTCGAGCCGGACGAAGAACGCGTCCTCGTTGAGCATGCCGCGGACGACCCCGGGGAGCGCGTTCGCGCCGCCGGCGCGCACCGTGTCGACCTCCGCCTGCGTCGGCAGGCGGCCGACCAGGTGCAGGCTCGCCTTGCGCAGCGTCTCGACCTCGCTGAGCAGCACGACGCCCTCGATGGTCTCGCCGCTCTGCTCGTCGCACTCCTTCGGATCGTCGAGCTGCTCGATGAGCCGCTCGAGCGCCTTGTAGTCGTCGCTGTCCTCGTCGAGCACCTTGCCGCCGCCGTGGTCGGTCTTGCCCGAGGGCTTGGCGAGCAGCAGCGGGATGCCGTCGTACTGGTTGCGCGCCATCTCCGAGACGTTGTCGAAGTTGGCGTCGATGAAGCCGGGGTAGGTCGACGGCCACAGCTTGAACGCCGCGTTCTGCTCGCTCGCCAACCCGCCCGGCTCGTGACACCCGGCGCAGGACTTCATCGCGCCGCCGAGGATCTCGTTGGCGAAGAACTCCCGCGTCGACACGCACTCGTCGCCGTCGCCGTCCGCTCCGCAGCCCTGCAGCAGCCCGCCCCCGAGGCCGAGCGCGCCGATCAGCGCCGTCGGCAGCAGGCTCGGGCGACCTGCGCGCGGGCGCACGATCTTTGAAATTAGTGTGCTTCGCACGACGCCACCTCCATCCAGGTCAACCATCGACGTGTGTATCATCGGCCAGGCCGCGCGCGATGTCTACCGGCCCCGCGCGCGCGCGCGTGACCTCGAGCGTGGCGCTCGAACCCCGGCGTCGACGGGGGCGCATCCGCGAGGGGCGTGTCCGGGTCCTCGCGACGCCGCGCGTCGCTCGGCGTCGCGGGTGAACTCGCGAGACCGCGGCCGACTCAGTCCCGCGACGCGTAGGCCATGAGCGCCTGGTAGGCGAGATCCTCGCTCGCGCCGTTGTATTGCACCAGCGGGTCCATGTACGTCCTCACGGACTCCTGCCGCTCGGCCGCCGGCGCGCCCTCGAGCTCGAGCGCGAGCAGCTGCGCGATCGAGAGGAAGCCCTGCGGGAGGCGGCTGTCGTCTGCGGACCTCATCGCGTCCAGCGCGCCGTGGAGGCGGGGGCCGTCGCGGCCCTGCAGCGCGTCCATCAACTCGATCGCGCGCCGGATGTCCGCAGGCGCGTCGTCGCGCGCGGTCGCCTCGAGCACGCGCGCCCACCAGCGCGTGCCCGTCAGGCGCATGTGACCGGCGGTCTTGCGGAACACCTTGTAGGTGCGCTCGAACCACTGCTCCCAGTCCGGCGCGCCCGCGACGAGCTTGCCCTGCTCGGTCAGCCACATGTGCATCAGCGACGCGCTCGGGTAGTCGCAGTACTTCAGGCCCGAGTTGTCGCACTGCGCCGTCTCCGGGTCGTCGTGCGCGCGCATGAGCAGCGACGCCTGCTCGACCTCGTAGAGCACGTGCGGGTCGCGGAGGTCGCCGATGCCCTCGCGCGGGTACGGCCGGCGCTCGATCCCGCCGAGGACCTCGAGCAGCGGCGCGGGCGTCCAGCGGATCGAGTGCAGGAAGCCGGCGGAGTCCTTCATGAAGCGCGCACGCTCGGCGCCGGTGTCGAGCAGCGGGTGCGCGTCGGAGTTGGCCGTGCGCCCGCGCAGGAACTCGTGGATCATGCGCTTGTTGGCGACGATGAGCCCGTCCATCTGCCCCACGTCGTGGATGCCGAGCACGCGCAGCTCCTCGTCGAGGGCCTCCCAGCCGAGCGGCGTCGGGTCGAGCTGACCGACCTCGCCGTCCTTGACCGCGACGATCATCCAGTCGCTGTCGCCGACGCGCAGGATCATGTAGTCCGAGAACTCTTGGTCGAGCGCGGTGAGCACCGTGAGCAGCAGCTGGTCGCTGAGCTCGTAGCCCTGCAGCCACTGCGCCATCACGCCGTCGTCCTTCAGGTAGCGCTTGACCTCGCGGTAGAACTCGACGGTGAACAGGCTCGAGACCCCGCTGACCCAGGGGTTCGTGGGCTCGGAGATGATGAAGTCGTAGGTCTGCGAGGCGCCGGCGAAGTAGGCCTTCGCGTCGTCGAACCAGATGTGGTTGCGCGGGTCCTCGTAGGCGCGGCGGTTGATCGCCAGGAATTCGCGCGAGCCCTGGACCATCTCGGGCTCGATCTCGATGGTGTCGAGCCGCTCGAGCACCGGGGAGCCGAGCGTGACGTGGCACGTCACGCCCGAGCCGAAGCCGATGAGCGCGCCGTGGGTTGAGTCGGGGCGGAACATCATCGGGATCAGCCCGACGAGGATCTGGTTGGGCTCGTCCCCCGCGATGTCCGGCCCGAGCCGCGGGTCGCGGCCCTCGGGGTAGCGCGTGAGCACCACGGAGGCGTCGGGCTTGCCGTTGGTGTAGATGACCCGGTAGCCCTCGTGGACGACGCGGTCGACGACCGAGACCGAGGCCGTGCGCCCGTCGACGTAGGAGATCATGCGGTAGTCCGAGTCCGGCAGGCGCGTGCGGCCGTTGCGGAACACCGTCGACGTCAGGACCATGGGGTCGACCGTGATGATGAAGAAGCCGGCGCTCAGCGCGAGCACGCCGCCGATGACGGCCGTGCGCGTGGTCCCGACGAGGCGCGCGCGCAGCTGCTTCGTCGCCTTGTCGTCGTCCGCGGACGCGCGCGTGACCTCGCGCGCGAGCAGGAGGACGCCGAGCACGATGTCGACGCCGGCGCCGAGCACGAGCACGTTCTTGAGCCCGATCAGCGGCATCAGCAGCAGGCCCGCCGTGACCGCGCCCGCGATCGCGCCGAGCGTGTTGAGCCCGTACACGCGCCCGATCACGCCCTCCGGCTGACCGCGCTTGAGCAGCACGTGCGTCAGCAGCGGGAGCGTCATGCCGGCGCAGAAGGTCGCGGGCAGCATGATCAGCAGGCACAGCAGGTAGCGCAGCGCGTTGAAGCCGATCCACAGCGTCACCGTGCGCTCGTCGCCGGAGAGCAGCGCGCCCATCGCGAGCACCGCGACGCGGTACAGCGGCAAGGTCGCGATCGCCGAGAGCCCCATGATCAGCTGGACGAGCCCGAGCACGACCTCCGGGTGCTTGTAGCGATCCATGCGACGCCGGACCCACAGGCCGCCGAGCGCCATGCCGAAGATGAACGCCGAGAGCATGACCTCGAAGGAGTGCGTCGCGCTGCCGATGACCATCGAGAGCAGGCGGATCCACGAGATCTCGTACATGAAGGACGACAGCCCGGTGCCGAACGCGACGGCCAGGAACAGCAGCACCATCGCGCCGGCGCTCGTGTTGGCGGGCGTCTCCTCCGGCCGCGCGGTGATCGGCGGCGCGGTGTCCTTGTGCCGCAGCGCGACGATCATGATCAGGATGTTGAGCGACGCCGCGACCATCAGCGTGCCCGGCAGGCCGACGCTCTTGACCAGCACGAAGCCCGAGAACACCGCGCCGAGCGACGCGCCGAGGCTGTTGGTGAAGTACAGGATGCTCAGGATCTCGCCGGAGCGCGCGGGCTCCTCGCGCAGGATGCCGGCGCTCATCAGCGGGAAGGTCATGCCCAGGAACACGCAGGGCGGCAGGATCATCAGGCCGGCCAGGCACCACTTGATCATCGCCACGCCGCCCGCGGTGCCGACCGCCGGGAACAGCACGTCGTAGCTGATGCGCATGACGAAGTCGGCGATGCTCGGGAACGCGAGCGCGTACAGCCCGATCGCGCCCTCGATCACGCCGTAGGCGCGCACCGGCGAGCGCACGCCCGCGAGCCGGCGCGAGGCGATCAGGGCGCCCAGCGACATCCCGCCCATGAACAGGCTGAGCACCAGGACCTGAGCTGTAGACGCGCTGCCGACGAATTGCCGGATGTACCGCGACCAGATCGACTCGTAGATCAGCCCGCTGACGCCGGACAGGAAGAACAGGAGGAACAGACCGCGGAACCGCGCCATGGGCGGCGAACATACCCTGACCACCCCCGATCCACACGAATGCGGCGGATCGGCGCGGGGCGACGCGCGCGGGCTCGCGCGGGCTCGCGGCGCTTCCGGGCGCGAGGACGCCGTGGCAGGGTGGAGCGGTGCGGACACCGGCCCTGTCGCTCGCGGTGACGTGCGCGCTGCTGGGCGCCGCGTGCGAGCTGAACCTGCGATACGACGAGCGGAGCTTCCCGCAGCCGGTCGAGGTCATCGACGTCGCCGGTGACTCGAGCGAGGTCGAGCTCGTGCTCGCGCCGACCCCAGACGGCGCCGTGCTGGTCGAGCGGACCATGCGCTGGAACTCCGGGACGCCGCGCGGCGACTGGTTCACCTCGGCGAGCACGCTGCGGCTCGCGAGCGACTGCGACGCGGTGACCGAGGTCTGCGACGCGAGCTACCTGATCACGACGCCGCTGCCCGTCATCCTGCGGACGCGCGTCGACTCGGGGCACGGTCACGTCACCGTCACGGGCGCGCGCGGCCTCGAGGTCGCGCGCGGCGACGGGCGCGTCGAGATGAGCGCCGTCTCGGGCGCGATCGACATCGTCACGGGGTCGGGGGCCGTCGTCGGCGCTGCGCTGCGCGCGAGCAGCTGCGCGATCCGGACCGGCAGCGGCGCGGTCGGGCTCGCGTTCACGCGCGCGCCGGACTCCGTGCGGATCGAGACCGAGTCGGGCGCTGTCTCGGTGCTCGTGCCGCCGGGCTCGTACCGGCTCGCGCTCGCCTCGGAGCGCGGCGCGATCGAGACCGAGGGCGTCGAGCACGAGCCGCGCGCGCTCGCCGAGATCGCGATCACGACGGACCGCGGGGACATCGAGGTCCACGGCGTGGACCTGTCCAACTAGACCGGTCGAACAGCAGGGGGCGCGCGTTCGCGCGGGCTTCAAGGCGCCTGGCGAAGCGGACACGCGCGGTCTCGCGCTGGCGGCGAGGCCGGCGTAACGCTGTTCGCGCGCCGGCCGGAGGATCGATGCGTGTACAGGTACCGCGCCCCGTGCAGGGGTCCTCCGAGGCGCAGGAGTGCGCTCGCCGGGCCCGCTCGATCTTCTGGATCCGGGTTGTTGAACGCGGTAACCTGAGCTTACAGCCGCTTACGCCGGGGATCTCGCGCATGAACGACGATGAATTCGAGGACGACTACGCGAGCGAAGGCGACGACAACCAGGCGACGATCGAGTACGTCTACGAGTTCCTGTTCGACAACGGGAGCCGCAAGGAGTTCAGGATTCAGCTCGACTACGAGACCCTGAACATCATCAACGAGCCGCTCGACGAGTACCCCGAGTGGACCGAGCTCGAGTACTGCAAGTGCCCGAATTGTCCGCTCGAGGAGGATGAGCACCCGCAGTGCCCGGTCGCGAAGGCGCTGTGGCACCTCATCGACGCGTTCAAAGATGTCCCGTCGGACACGGAGACCACCGTTCAGGTGCACACCAAGGCGCGCACCTACATCGGGCGGACCAAGACCGAGCGCGGCGTGAGCGCGATCCTGGGCCTGATGATGGCGTCGAGCGGCTGCCCCGTGCTCGGGCGCCTCAAGCCGATGGTGGAGACGCACCTGCCCTTCGCCACGCCCGACGAGACGACCTACCGCATCCTGGCGATGTACCTGATGGGTCAGTACTTCGCGTACCGCCGCGGTGAGCGGGCCGACTGGGAGCTCGAGGAGCTGCTGGACTTCTTCGAGGAGGTCCAGACGGTCAACGTCAGCTTCTGCAACCGCCTGCAGGCGATCGACAGCGAGGGCGCGTCGGTCAACGCGGTCGCGATCCTCGAGGACATGGCGAACTTCACCGGCTTCCTGATCCAGTCGGACGAGCTCGGCCGGCTCGAGAACATCTTCACGAACACCTCCGAGCGTCGCGGCTACTAGACTCGCCCAGCGCTGCTCGCCGGAACTCAGACGCTCGCCTGGCGCTCCGCAGCGGCCCGACGGCCGCGCGTCGCGGGCGCGGCGCGCGTGTAGGTGAGGCCCTACGGTCCGCGCCCGTACCAGGTCTCGCCGTCGTCGGAGACCTCGCGCTTCCAGATCGGCACGTCGCGCTTGAGCGCCTCGATCGCCGCGCGGCAGGCCGCGAAGGCCTCGGCGCGGTGCGGCGCCGAGGCGGCGATGACGACCGCCGTCTCGCCGATCCCCAGTCGACCGACGCGGTGATGGATCGCCACGCGCGCGCCGGGCGTCTCGCGCTCGATCGCCGCCGCGATCTCGCGCATCACCGTGAGCACCATCTCCGGGTAGGCCTCGTACTCGAGGTGATCGATCGACTTGCCCATGCTGCGCCTGCGGACGTTGCCGATGAAGCTCGTGATGCCGCCCGCGTGGCGATGCGCGACCGCGTCGATCACCCGCGCGGGGTCCAGCGGCGCGTCGGTCAGGACGAAGCGCGCGGCGTCGCTGGCCGCGTCGTCGTCTGGCGCGCCGTCGCTGCCGCCGCTGACCGGCGGGATCAGGGCGACCTCGGCGGGCGCGTCGATCGTCTCGTCGTCGGTCGCGAAGGCGTGGTCGACCGCGACGCGACAGTGCGCGAGCGAGCTGGCGAGCTCGGGGTGCGCCGCGGCGACGTGCTCGAGCAGCGCGCGCACGGTCGCGCCGCGCGGCAGCTCGATCGAGATTGACTCGCGTCGCAGGCGGTCGCGGAGTCCAGCGAACAGCAGGACGGTGAGGGTCACGCGGGGGACGTCGGACATGGTCGGTTCAGGAGTCGGCGCGCGGGGTCGGGGTGTGCACGGAGGATCACGCCGCGAGCGCGCGGCTGTGATACGGCGAGAGAACGCGGCTGAAGCTCACAGGGCGACGACGCGCGAGCGGGCGAGCCCGCCCTTTCAGATCCGAGACGACAAGGCAAATTCATGTCCAAGGTCGACCGGCGTGGTGGAGCGCGCCCCGAAATTTCGTGCGTCGCCGGGTGCGATCATATCCTACTGAAGCCGTGACGGCGCGCACCGCCCAGTCGAACCGTCGTGATGTGGAGGCGGGCGCGTCCGATGCCCACGAAAGCTGCCCCGACCCTATGCTGACCTCGTCCCACGCCGCCCCCGTGGCCCCGTCTCCTGCCTCGCGCGAGTCGTGCGCGCGCCCTGGAAACGCCGCCTCGAGGGCTCCGCGCGCGTCGACGCTGCGCCCGCTGCCGCGGCCCGGTCCGCTCGCGCAGGACTGGTCGGAGGAGGACGAGCAGGCGCTGCGTCAGGTGCTGCAGCGGCGGCTCAAGGCCTATCTCCGGCGCGGGCGGGCGCGGGTCATCTTCACCGACAACCTCCACACCATGGTCTCGATCAAGCGCGGGCAGGGCGTGCTCACCTTCCGCATCCACCGGATGTTCGCCGAGGCGCCGCCCATGGTGCTCCGCGCCGTCGCCCGCTACGCCGAGGATCACGACCGCGACTCCGCGACGCTCGTGCGCGAGTTCATCGACTGCAACGAGCACTTGATCCGCCGGCGCGGACGTCCGCGGACGGTCGACCTCGACGTCGAGGGGCGGCACCACAACCTGCTCGAGCTGTTCGACGAGCTCAACGAGCGCTACTTCGACGGCTCGATCCAGGCGCGGATCACCTGGGGGCCGCGCCGCGGTCGCGGTCGCTCGCGCGACTCGATCAAGCTCGGCAGCTACACCGTCGAGGACGCGCTGATCCGAATTCACCCGGTGCTCGACGCGAGCGACGTCCCGCGCTTCTTCGTCGCGTGGATCGTCTATCACGAGATGCTGCACGAGGTGCACGACATGCCGATCATCGACGGTCGCCGCGTGTATCACACCGCGGAGTTCCGCCGCGCCGAGGCGCGCTTCGAGCACTACGCCGAGGCGATCCTGTGGGAGCGCTCCAACCTGCACCGGCTGCTCGAGCGCTGACGTCGTGAGGGCGCGCGCGAGCGCAGACGTGCTCGCGCGGGGCGCCGCGCGGGCGCGCTCGACGTCTTCGCGCGCGCACGGCCGCGCGGGGCGTGCCACTCCGCGCGATCGTGTTCGCGCGCGCGCGTCCAGGCCGTGACGCGGCGCGCGACGACGAGTATGGTCGCGTCGATGTCGTCGCCGCCGCGCAACCTCCGTGCCCGCGAAGCCCTCGAGTTCCACAGCAAGGGTCGCCCGGGCAAGATCCAGGTGCTCCCCTCCAAGCCGCTCACGAGTCAGCGCGATCTCTCGCTCGCCTACTCGCCGGGCGTCGCCGAGCCCTGCCTCGAGATCGCGCGGGATCCCGACGAGGTCTACAAGTACACGGCGCGCGGCAACCTCGTCGCGGTGATCTCCAACGGCACCGCGGTGCTGGGCCTCGGCGACATCGGGCCGCTGGCGAGCAAGCCGGTGATGGAGGGCAAGGGCGTCCTGTTCAAGAAGTTCGCCGACATCGACGTCTTCGATCTCGAGCTGGACACGCGCGACGCGGATCACTTCATCGAGAGCGTGGTCGCGCTCGAGCCGACCTTCGGCGGCATCAACCTCGAGGACATCAAGGCGCCCGAGTGCTTCTACATCGAGGAGCAGCTCAAGCAGCGCATGAAGATCCCCGTGTTCCACGACGACCAGCACGGGACCGCGATCATCAGCGGCGCCGCGCTGATCAACGCGGCGGAGCTGCAGGAGAAGACGCTCGCGACCATGCGCGTCGTGGTCAGCGGCGCCGGGGCCTCGGCGATCGCCTGCGCCCGCTTCTACATCAGCCTCGGGATCGACCCGCAGAACCTCTTGATGTGCGACTCGAAGGGCGTGCTGCACACCGGGCGCAACCTCGAGGGCCGGCCGCTCAAGCGGGAGTTCGCGCGCGAGACCGACGCGCGCACCCTGGCCGACGCGCTCAAGGGCGCCGACCTGTTCCTGGGGCTGTCGCGCGCCGGGCTCGTGACGCCGGCCATGGTCAAGACGATGGCGCCGCGCCCGATCATCTTCGCGCTCGCCAACCCCGATCCCGAGATCCCCTACGATTTGGCCAAAGAGGCGCGCCCTGACGCGATCGTCGCGACGGGGCGCAGCGACTTCAACAACCAGGTCAACAACGTGCTCGGCTTCCCGTTCCTGTTCCGCGGCGCGCTCGACGTGCGCGCGACCGGGATCAACGAGGCCATGAAGGTCGCGGCCGCGCACGCGCTCGCCGAGCTCGCGCGCAAGGACGTCCCGCAGGTCGTGGCCGCCGCCTACGGCGACACGTTCAGCTTCGGGCCCGACTACATCATCCCCAAGCCCTTCGACCCGCGCGTGCTGCACTGGGTCGCGCCGGCGGTCGCCAAGGCGGCGATCGACAGCGGCGTCGCGCGCTTGTCGCTCGACGTCGAGGGCTACCGCGAGCGCCTGCGCAGCCTGCTCGGCGGCGCGACCGCGGTGATGCGTCGCTTCGTCCGCAAGGCGACCAGCGACCCGCGTCGGATCGTGTTCCCGGAGGGCGAGGACCCGCGCGTGCTGCAGGCGTGCGCGATCCTCGACGAGGAGCACATCGCCAAGCCCGTGCTGCTCGGCAACCACGAGCGCATCCGCGAGCTCGTCAAGGAGTACGAGATCGACCTCGACTTCGCCGGCGTCGACGTGGTCGATCCCCACACCGACGACATGCGTCACGAGTACGCCGAGATCTTCTGGCGCCGGCGCAACCGCAAGGGCGTCGATCGGGCGATGGCCCACGCGCTCATGCGCGAGCCCAACTACTTCGGCATGATGATGGTCGCCGAGGGCCGCGCCGAGGGCATCGTCGCGGGGCTCAACCAGAGCTACCCGGACACGGTGCGCCCGGCGCTGCAGGTCATCGGGCTGCAGCCGGGCGCGCGGCGCATCGCCGGCATGTACCTGATGCTGCACAAGAGCGGCCTCAAGCTGTTCGGCGACACGACCGTCAACATCGATCAGACCGCGGAGTCGCTGGCCGAGATCGCGGAGATGATCGCCGACGCCGCCCGCGTGTTCGACGTCGAGCCGCGCGTCGCCATGCTGAGCTACAGCAACTTCGGCTCCGTTCGGCACCGGCACGCGCGCATGGTCGCCGAGGCCGTCGAGCTGCTGCGCGCGCGTCGACCGGACATCGAGGTCGAGGGCGAGATGCAGGCGAACCTCGCGGTCAACTACGAGATCCAGCGCAAGATCATGCCCGACACGCGCCTGACCGGCCCGGCGAACGTGCTGATCTTCCCGAGCCTCGACGCCGGCAACGTCGCCTACAAGCTCATGCGCGAGCTCGGCGAGGTCTCGGCCGTGGGGCCGGTGCTGCTCGGCACGAACCGGCCGGTCACGGCGCTCGAGCGCGACTGCTCGGTCGACAACATCGTGCTGATGACGGCGCTGACCGTGGTCAACGCGCAGCTGCGCGAGCTCAACCGCGATCGGCTCGTGACCGGCTGACGCGCCGGCGTCAGTGCGTCGACCACCAGCGCAGGAACGCGTCGAAGCCCAGCGCGCCGCGCCCGTCGGCGTCGAGCTGCTCGAAGGTCTCGGCGATCTCGGTGGGGTTGCCGGTGTGCCCGAGCTCGTTCACGAGCAGGTGGAACTCGCCGAGGTTGATCATCGCGTCGCCGTCGCGATCGAACTTGTCGAAGTGCGAGCGGACGCTCCACCAGCGCGCGAAGTCGTCGAAGGCGACGCGCTCGCCCGTGGCCAGCGCGTTGAAGTCAGCGGCGAGCGCCGCGGGTCCGCGTGAGCCGCCGAGCGCCTGCACGAGCGCCTGAAAGCCGCGCAGCCCGATGGTGCCGGTGCGGCCCTCGTCGTGGTTGTCGAACGCCGAGCGCAGGTTCCACCAGCGCGCGAACTCTTCGAACTCGAGCAGGCCGCCGGCGTCCTTGTCGATCGCGTTGAAGTCGGCCTCGACGTCCGCCGGGCTGCGGTCGCTGCCGAGCTCGTGGACCAGCTCGCGAAACTCGATCAGATCGATCTTGCCGTTGCCGTCCTTGTCGTACTGCTCGAAGGTCGTCCGGACCTGCTCTTCAGGGGCGCTCATGGCATCTACATGTACCAGACGCGCGCCGCTTCGCGGAGCCGGGCGTGTACGAGCGGACAGGACGGTGTTTCGCCGGCGGACGCGGCGATCGCCGCGAGCGGCCTAGGCGAGCGCGGGCTTCGACTCGGACCCGCGCTTGCTCTGCTTGCGGGACTCGGCGCTGTGGAAGCGCTTCATCTTGCGCTTGATCATCTCTTTCTTGACCATGCCGACGAGGTCGATCATCAGCTTGCCCGTGAGGTGATCGTGCTCGTGCTGGAGCGCGCGCCCGTAGAGGCCGTCGCTCTCGACCTCCCGCGTGGTCCCGTCGAGCCGCATCGCGCGGACCTTCGCCCAGCGCGGCCGCTTGATGTCGACGTACACGTCCGGGAAGCTCAAGCAGCCCTCCTCGGCGATCTCGAGGCCCTTGCCGGTCTCGACGATCTCGGGGTTGATGAACACCTCCGGCGGCGCGTTCTCGTCACCGCCCGCGACCTTGCCGTCGATGAGGAAGACCTGCTCCATGCGGCCGACCTGGATCGCCGCGATCCCGGCGGCGTTGAGCGAGTACATCGTGTCCGTGAGGTCGCGGACGAGCTCGCGGATGTCGTCGTTGATCTCGGCGACGGGGACCGTGTCCTCGCGCAGCCGAGGGTCGGGATACTTGACGATTTCGAGGACGGCCATGTTGTGTGGAAGCTCCGCGGATACGCTGACGTGAGGGTAGCTTATCGCTGTTCGCGATGCTACATCCGGCCGAGGTTGGCGCCATAGACGAGCGGAGCGCGTCGTGCCGCAGCACGGGAGCTCGCCCCGCGATCGGCCGTCGGGCGCGCCGCCGAGGAGAGAGACGAACGATGGGGTTGCGATGGGGTTGACCGCGGAGCAGGTGCGCAGCGCGTTGGCGAGCGTGAACGATCCGGCGACGGGTCGCGAGATCGTCTCCGGGCAGCTCGAGCGCGTTGAGATCACCCAAGACGGCGCCGCCGGCGAGCGCGTCGTGCTCACCGTGAGCCTGATCTCTCCAGGCTACCCGCAGCGCGGCACGCTCGACGCGTCGCTGCGCGGCGCGCTCGACTCACTAGGTGTCCCTGTGGACATCCAGTACACGCTCCGGGTCCCGCACAAGCCGGCGCGCCAGGACCTCAACCGGCTGCCGACGGTCAAGAACATCATCGCGGTGGCGGCGGGCAAGGGCGGCGTCGGCAAGAGCACCGTCAGCGTCAACGTCGCGATGGCGCTCAAGCAGCTCGGCGCCCGCGTGGCGATCCTCGACGCCGACATCTACGGGCCGAGCGTGCCCAAGATGCTCGGCGTCCCCAACCGCGAGACCTCGACCACGCCCGAGGGCGACCGCATCGCGCCCGCGATCTACCGCGGCGTGCCGGTGATGAGCGTCGCGTACTTCGTCGAGCCGGGCGGCGCGGTCATCTGGCGCGGCCCGATGATCCACAAGCTGCTCAAGCAGTTCCTCGAGGACGTCGTGTGGGGCGAGATCGACTACCTGATCGTCGACTTGCCCCCAGGGACAGGTGATGCTCAGCTCTCGCTCGCGCAGCTGATCCCGATCACCGGCGCGATCATGGTGACGACGCCGCAGGAGATCGCGCTGATCGACGTGCGCCGCGCGGTCAACATGTTCAACAAGCTCGAGGTCCCGATCGTCGGCGTCGTCGAGAACATGAGCCACTACGTGTGCCCGGCCTGCGGCTACCGCGACAACATCTTCGCGGCGGGCGGCGGGCGCAACCTCGCCCGCGAGCTGAACGTGCCGCTGCTCGGCCAGGTGCCGATCAACAACCAGATCAGCCACGGCGGCGAGGCCGGCGCGCCCGTCGTCGAGGCCGTCCCCGACGGCGATCAGGCGCGGGTGCTGATCGACATCGCCGCCCAGGCGGCGCTGGCGATCAGCAAGCTGAGCGCGTCTGGCCCGAAGCGCAGCACCATGCTGCGGACCGTCAACTGACGCGCGCGCTCGCTAGTTGCACATCTCGGCCGGCAGCCGCGCGTGCGTCTGCAGGACGTCGAGCAGCGCGCCGACGCGCTCGAGCAGCAGCGTGACGCGCTCGTCGGTGGTCGCGCTGGCGAGGCAGCGCTGCTGGAATTCGGTGTAGGACGACCCGCGGAACAGCCGACGGTTGATCGCGGTGCTGATGAGCATCTCGACGCTCGGGAGCAGCGCCGTGACCGTGTAGGTGAACACGCGCGGGTCGTTGATCGAGAGCACGGTGTCGACCGTCTCGGTGTCGTTGCGGTTACACGCCCGGGCGAGCCGCTCGACCTGCGCCTTGAGCACCTCGAGGTGCTCGTGTTCGCGCGGCGGCTCCTCGGGCAGCGGCTCCGCCGCGACGACGCGAAAGCTGTGGCTCAGGTCGCGCTCGGACAGCAGGCGCGCGCGCGCGAGGCCCTCGAGGCGGATGAAGCGGCGCCCGTCCGGGAGCCGCAGGTGCGACAGCAGCTTGCCCACGCCGAAGACAGGCTCGATCTCCGGGCGTCCCTCGTAGTCGGCCTCGTACCCCGGTCGGAGGAGCGGGACGCCGATGTGCTGGCCGCATTCGAGCGCGTGATCGACCAGGTCGAGGTAGCGCGGTTCGAACACGTTGAGCGGCAGGATCATGCCTGGCAAGAGGACCAGGTTAGGCAGCGGGAAGATCGGCAGGGACGCCAGGAGCTCCGCGGCGAGCGTGTGATGCTTGAGCATGAACGTGCGCGACCGTGAGGTTCGACGTCTAGTTTGCACAGGACCCACGCGTCCGTCCACTCGCGACCCACAGGATTCAACCACGCCTCCGCGGCTCGTGGCGCGCTCACCTTCAGAACGCGTGTTCTTCTCCTGCGAGCGTCCTTCGTTTTTTGCCGGCGGCGCTCGTCGTCGACGCGCTCGTGCGTGGTGCGTGCGGAGCACAGCCCGGCGAGGAGGTTCGCGGCTGGCGCCGGATCGAGCGCGATGGGTTAGCGAGGAGGCTGGTGACTCGTCTCCTCAGGCCGCTCGGCGTCAGGGCGCATGTTCGTGAACACGATCGTCGCGCCCGCGAAGGGATCGCTGGCGGCCTCGGGGAGGTCAACGCGGCTGATCCCGCCGCAGCCCTGACGGAAGCGGGTGTAGCCGGCGGGTCCGAGGCCAGCGCTGTGCGCGAGGATGACTCGGAGGACGGTGTTGTGCGCGACCACGGCGATCGCCGCGGCCCCGTCGCCGCGCCCGTCGGCGAGGTGTCGGGTGGCGAGCCCGATCGCGCACGGGAGCACCCGCGCGCTGACATCCCGAACGCTCTCGCCGCCCGGGATGCGTGTGTCCAGGAGGTCGTCATAGCGAAGGCGGGCGAGCGCGGGGTAGCGAGTCCGCGCCTCCGCGAACGCGAGCCCCTCGAACACGCCGAGGTACATCTCGCGCAGCGCGGGCAAGACCTCGACACGAGGAGCGTCGCCGTGGGCCGCCTCTTGCCGCTCGGCCACGGCGCGCGCGCCGTGGTGCGCGCGCTCGAGGTCTGAGCAGTAGATCGCCGTCAGTCGGACGCGCTCGAGCCACCGCGCCTGGGAGAGAGCCTGGGCGCGCCCGCGGTCCGAGAGCGCGACGTCGCGGTGGCCGTAGAACGAGGTTGGGCAGACGGTCTCCCCGTGGCGGAGGAGAAAGAGCTGCAGGCCGCCGGGCACGCGGACGGGCCTCTCAGTTGGCGAAGAACTGGGTTCGGAGGTCGGGTCGATGCTCCAGCGCGCCGCGCAGCGTGCACGTGACGACCTCGGTCGAGTGCTTGTTATCGGGGATGCTGAGGCAGGTATGGTGTCCGCGCATCATGCAGCCGGCCCCGCGCGCGCTCAGGTGCTCCATGAGCGCGTCCGCGATCTCGCTGCCCGCTCGCTCCTGCAGCGTCAGGCGTCGCGTGTAGCAGCGCACGAGGTCCGCGAGACGCCCGAATCCCGCGAGCTTGTCAGCCGGCAGATAAGCGACCGTCGCCACGCCGGTGTACGGCAGCAGATGATGGGGACACAGCCCGTGATACGGGATGCCCCGGACGATCACGAGCTCGGTCGCGCCTTCGCCCTCCACCGGGTCCCCGAGGATCTGCGCCGGGTCCATGGCGAAGCCCGATAAGAACTCGTTGAGCCAGGTGTCCGCCACCCGCCGCGGCGTCTTGCGCAGATCCTTGTGATCGAGGTCGAGCCGGCAGGCGCGCAGGAGCTCGCGCAGTGACGCTTCGATCGCGGCGCGCTCGGGCAAATCTCGGTCGCTCATGGCCTCGTCCTTGGCGGCGGTCGTTCGGATCCGTCGGATATGGTGGATGTGGATGTAGAGGAGCTCGTCGTCGCGCGGGGGAGCTCGAGAGCCCGGTTAGGTCGCGGGCGGGAAGCTGTCGTCGTCGCCGTGCGCAACATCGCCCACGATGCTCAGCGGTTCGCGCGCGTCCTCGCGGATCTCTCCGGCGCGCCAGCTGAGCTTGAATCCACGCGGCTGGGCCGTGAGCGGCGGAACACGCTCACATGCGCCACAATCTGGGGTCTCCCCCCGGTCGGTACACTCGTTGCACACCGAGAGCAGACGCCGCGTCTCCTGGAGATCCGCGTGCAGTCGCGTGAGGATGTCGATCTTTTGTTGCAGGCGCTCGAGGTGGCCCGCGACCAGCGATTGCAGCTTCGAGCACGCCACCTGGTCGCCCGACGACTGATCACGGATGTTGAACAGCGCCGTGATCTCCTCCAAGGACCAGCCAGCCTCCCGCAGGCTGATGATGAAATTGAGCCGCTCGAGCTCGCTGGGTGGGAACAGTCGATGACCGCCCGAGCTGCGCGACGCGTGCAGCAGCCCTTGACGCTCGTAGTAGCGCACCGTGCGGGGCGTACAACCACTCCCCTGGGTCATATCCTTCAGGGTGAGGTGCTTGCCGGGGCGCTTCATCACCATCGCCTTCAACGCTGGCGCAACCGCATGAACCTGTCAATCGGGAGCCGGATGGGGGTTGTGTCCGGGTGATCGTTGACGCGGGCGCGTCCTCGCGCGAGGCCATGGAGTGATCTGGGGATCGAACATGGTTCGCTCGCGGACGATATGCGGGTCCGGCCGCGTCGCAGCGACGCGATGTTGGCGAGTTTTGGGAAAATCGGCGCTTGGGCCGGCAATCAGTGAAGGGCGCAGTTGACGCGGCGTGTGTTTTCACAGCTCTCGTCGCGTTCATCGCGGGTGTCGCTCGAGCATTCGAGCGCTTGACCGACCTGCGGTTATCCCCCTATATCTCACGACCCTTGGGACTCAACCCCCCATATACGAGCATGCCGCCCCGAACCAACCAAGACATCGAGAACCACGACACTGGCCGGAGCGAGTCCTCGCCGCCGCCCAACGAGCACATCCCCGTGCAGGGACGGCCGCTGGAGGTCAAGGTCGACGAGCGCGGTGTGGAGCGCGCGATCCGCAAGCTTCGTCGCCTCATGGCGAGTGAGGGCGTCCTGCGAGAGATCAAGCGTCGTCGGCACTACGAGAAGCCGAGCGTCAAGTCGAAGCGCAAGCTGCGTGAGGCCGAGCGCCGTCGGAAGCGACGCCAGCGCAAGCGCATGCCGATGCGCGGCGAATAGTCCAAAGGGTACGTCCCGTCGCGCGGCCGATCTGGCCCCGTCAACAGAGAGCACTACCGTTGTGTAGTGCTCTCTTCGCTCGAGCCGCTGTCACCCGGACGCGCGCGTCATAGAACCTGGCTTATCGGACTCGTTGTTGTCGGCGCGGTCATCGGTCACGCGCGCTGCGGTGACTCGATTCGGCGACTGCTGCGTCTCCCGACCTCCGGCGTCGTCGCGCCGCGTTCGGCGGGCGCGCGCGTGGCGACCTGGAACCTCCGTAACTTTCCGTTTCGATCGGAGCGCGGGCGGCCGGACGAGGGACCCCACGATCTCGAGCGGATGCGCGCGACGCTGCGAGCGCTCGACGCCGATGTCATCGCGGTCCAGGAGGTCCTTGACGACGACGCGCTGCGGACGCTCGCAGCAGGAAGAACCGTGCTGCTCTCGCGAGCGGGCGGTCGCGGGCACCAACGCGTCGGCTTGCTCCTCAATCCCGATCGCGTCGAGCTGCTCGACGGTCCGCGTGAGCATGACTCGATCACCGCCGGCGGTCGCGTACGTCCGGCGCTCTCGGCGTACCTCCGAGTCGGCGACCTGGACTTTCACGTCGTCGTCGTCCACTTGAAGGCCAGCCCTCACGGGTATGAGCTGCGGACGCAGCAGTGGGCGACGCTCGTCGAGATCGTCGAGCAGCTTCGCCAAGATCCCGGACCTGGCGCGGGTGATCGGGATGTCGTCATCCTCGGCGACTTCAACACCACGGGCCCGCCTGGACGCGACGCCGTCGGCGCGCGTGAGCAGCTCGAGCTCGCGGCGCTCGATCGCGCGCTCACCGGCGCGGGACTTCGTCGCCTCGACAATCGAACGGGCTGCAGCGCCTACTGGGAGGGGAGCCGGCGCGACGCGTGGAAGGAGCCGTCGTGGCTCGACCAGATCGTCGTGCCCGCAGAGTGGCTTCCCTCAGGGACAGGCGGAGGCACGCGCGCGGCGCGTTCGGTCGGCCACTGCGCGCGGCACGAATGCGCGCCGCTTCGCAGCAGCTCGGCGTACCCCGAGGCTGACTTTGCGACCATGAGCGATCATTGTCCTGTGCTGGCAGATCTCCACGCGTCCGGGTGAGGCGCAATAACAAGCGCGGTCACGGTCGCGCGTCTCCGCGCCGAGCGCCGGCTGTCACCGTGCAGCCCCCGCCGATGCTCGGCGAGCGTCGAGCGGACGAATGCGAGGACCAAGCCAAGGACAAAGCCAAGGAAGGCGAGGAAGGAGGCGAGGGAGAAGACGAGGGAGAAGACGAGGGAGAAGACGAGGGAGAAGACGAGGGAGAAGACGAGGGAGAAGGCGAGGAAAGAGGCGAGGAAAGAGGCGAGGAAAGAGGCGAGGAAAGAGGTCGAAGCACGCGAGGCGGGAAGGCTGGGAGGAAGATCAAGAAGACGGAGACGAGGTTGGCGCCGAGGTCGTCGCCGAGGTCGACCGCGCCGGTCAGCGTTCTGTCTCCGCGCGCGCGACTGCGGCTCGTGCTGGGCGTCACGGCGCGCGGCGCTCGGGGTAAAAACTTGCGAGCCGATCTGAAGTTTTTCTCCCTTCCTTGGTCCAACAAGTCGTCCGCTTGTACGACCGTGACCATGACGGGACCCGCATACCTCGCAAATCACCACTCGGTGACGCTCGCTGCCGCGCGGTGTTTTGGTCCTCCCGTCCTGGAGCGCTGGCGTGCGAGGCGTTCTTCTCTACTTAAACATTGCCGAGAGTCCGCGCCTGTGGAACAGAACCAATTCCCTCCGCAAGGACGCATCTGACGGACGCGAAAGTTTGTGGGCACAACACTCACGGCGAGATGTGGTTACAGGAGCAACAAGCGAATGAGAACTTCTAACAAGAACCTGATCACGACCATGGCGATGGGCCTGGCCATGGGCGCGAGCATGACCGCGATCCAGGGCTGTGACGGCGAGGGGCCGCTCGGTAACCTCGCGGAGCAGTGCGGCCTCACCTGTGACGGCGAGGCCTTCATCAACGGCAAGGCCAACGTCTCGGGCATCGCGGGGATCGACGCGTTCTTCGGCGCGGCGATCGACCTGAACACCGCGATCATCAGCGTCAACACCGACCTGCGCGCCGAGCTCGACGCGATCGCCGTGTCGGTGGGCGCCCAGCCGGGCGCGACCGGTGCCGAGATCTCGGCGGCGCTGGAGACTCACCTCTCCGGGTACATCTCGGGCGGGCTGACGGTTGAGTACGCGCCCGCGAAGTGCGAGGCGAGCATCGAGGCGAGCGTGAGCGCGGCGGCCGAGTGCGACGCCAAGGTCGACCCCGGCTCGGTGACGGTCGAGTGTAAGGGCACCTGTCAGGCCGACGCGAGCGTCGAGGCAGGCTGCTCGGCGGAGGCCGAGGTCGTGTGCCGCGGGACCGCGCCGAGCCTGCAGTGCAGCGGCACCTGCGAGGGCTCGTGCACCGTCGAGATCCAGGGCTCCGCGTCCTGTGACGGCACCTGCGAGGGCACCTGCTCCGCCGAGTGCGATCTCTACGACGGCATGGGCAACTGCGCCGGTCGCTGCGCCGGTATGTGCTCGGGCTCGTGCACGAGTGACCTGACCGCGGGCGCGTCGTGCTCCGGCAAGTGCGAGGGCACCTGCGAGTACACCCCGCCGGACGGCTCGTGTGAGGCCAACGCGGAGGTCTCCTGCCGCGCCATGGCCGAAGCCAGCGTGGAGTGCTCGGGCAAGTGCGAGGGCGAGGTTGAGCCGCCCTCCGTGTCCGCCGAGTGCAAAGCCACCGTCGAGGCCAAGGCCAGCGCCAGCATTGAGTGCTCGCCACCTGAGCTCGCCATCAAGTGGCAGTGGGCTGCGGGCGTCGAGGGCAACGCCGACGCCCAGGCCGAGTTCAAGGCCTGGCTCGAGGGCTTCCGCGCCCACTTCTCCGCGATCATCGCTCTGCGAGCGCGCGGCGAGATCATCGCGGACGCCGCCCTGAACCTCGGCGCCGCCGGCGAGGGCGCGGTCAAGGCCTTCGTCGATGAGCTCTCGGGCGACGTCGACATCAAGGCCTCCGTGGGCGCGCTCTGTGCCCTCGACCAGCTCCCGGTCGCGGTCGGCTCGGTCACCTCGTCGGCGCAGATGCTGTCGGCGAACGTGCAGGCTGCGGGCGAGGTCTCGGCGTCCTTCGGCGGCTAGTCGAACAGCCCATCCACACTGCGCGGGGGAGCGCGGCCATGGCCGCGCTCCCTTCGCTTTTGGTTTCGACGCGTTTCGTTTCTGGTTTGTAAATCTCAGCGGTCGAACGCGCGCGGAGATCGGGCGCGACCCTGGGGGCTAGATGCATCACCCGTTGGCGCGGTTCCGAAGTGTGATTTGGCAAACACCCGTTGGTCACTCGGAGCAGGCAAGAAACTCGATAATCCTCACGCAGATGGCTATTTTTGCGCCATCCCCTCTTGGATCACGAGGGCTTTGCTCGCCGCGCAGCATCGTGCAATCATGCCGCTGACCCCCTCCGGAGGCCTCGCCACAACAGCGCGGTTCATGTCCTGCAAGGGATCGGCGGCCGTCGGTATGGACAGGGGCAAGGAGTGACGACGAAGCTATGAGCAACACACGCAACATCATCTTCGGTCTGGTGGCTGGCCTCGGCATGATCAACATGACGGGCTGCGACGACATCTGCGGCCCGTGCGGCACCATCGCGACCGGCAACCTCTCGATCGCGGGCCAGGCTCGCATCGACGGCTTCTTCAAGGCCGTCGCGGACTTCAAGGGCTCCGTCGATTTCGTCAAGGCGGACTTCGACGCGAACATCATCGCCCTCGCCGAGGTCTGGGGCGTGGTCGAGGTCGGGTACTCGGGAGCGGTCGACGCTGACTTGGTCGCCGCGCTCAAGGCCGAGATCCAGGGCCAGATCTCCGCGAACCTCCAGGGCGGCATCCAGGTCGTCTACGCGCCGCCGAAGTGCACGGCGAACATCAACGTCGCCGTCGAGGCGCAGGCCAGCTGCGAGGCGTCGGCCGAGTGCGATGTCATGGTCGACCCGGGCAGCGTCTCGGTGATGTGTGAGGGCTCCTGCTCGGGCGGCTGCTCGGCGGAGTGCTCGGGCGAGTTCTCCTGCGAGGTCGAGGCCCCGAGCATCGCCTGCGAGGGCATGTGTGAGGGCGCCTGTACGCTCGACGCGGCGGCGTCGTGTGAGGGCACCTGCCGCGGCACGTGCTCCGGCGAGTGCTCGGCCCGCGACGGCAACGGCGACTGCGCCGGCGCCTGTGACGGCATGTGCACGGGCACCTGCGAGTTCGAGGCCGCGGCCTCGTGCCAGGGCACCTGCTCCGGCAAGTGCCTGGTCGACCAGGGCTCGGCCCAGTGCACCGCCGAGGCCAACTGCCGCGGCTCGTGCTCGGGCGAGTGCTCGGGCGGCTGCGAGGGCTCGGCGACCCCGCCGTCGGCCTCGGCCAGCTGCGAGGCTTCGGCCGATTGTCAGGCCCAGGCGTCGGCCCAGGCCGAGGCCAACGTCGAGTGCACCCCGCCCAGCCTCGACATCCAGTACTCGTTCAGCGCGGGTGTCAACGCTGAGGCGCAGGCGCTGTTCGCCGCGCGCATCAAGGAGCTGAAGGTTCGCGGCGCCGCGATCCTGCAGGGCTCGGCCCGCCTCCAGGCCCTCATCACCGGTGAGGTCAACGGTCAGGTCATCTTCGAGGTCGCGCCGCTCGTCAAGCTGCAGGCCGAGATCAAGGGCTTCATCGACGGCGGCATCGACATCCTCGGCGAAGTGCCCAAGGGTCGCATCAACTGCGTCATCCCGGCGTTCATCGAGGCTGGTGAGGCGCTCGCCAGCGCGGGCGGCTCGGTCACGGGGACGCTCGAGGCCCAGGCGAGCTTCGCCACGATCCTGTTCTAACAACCACTCGCCTCGCACGTGAATAACGTTCAGGTGAAGACCATCGGGCGGCTGCCAGCTCTGCTGGCGGCCGCCGGCCTTTTGGTTTCACTGGGGCTCGAAGCGCTCCACGTGCAGACCTACCTCAACCCGGCCTGGTCGGGCTTCTGCGTCGTGGGCGAGCGACTCGACTGCGCCTCGGTCGCGCTCTCGCGCTACTCCGTGTTCCTGGGCGTGCCGGTCGCGCTCTGGGGCGTTATCGGCTTCGCGACGATCCTCTGGTCGGCGCGCAGACGCCAGGCGCTGCTGCTGCCGCTGGCCGCGCTCGCGGCCGTCGCCTCGACGGTCCTGCTCATCATCGAGCTCGCGGCGATCGGCGCCATCTGCATGTACTGCGAGTCGGTCCACATCATCAGCCTCGCGCTGCTGCTCGTGGTCTGGCGCCGACGTGATCGAATCGACATGTCCGGAGAGTACTTCCGGTCATGGGGGCGCGTGGCTCGCGACCTCGCGCTGCCGGCCGCGTGTCTGCTCGTGATCGGCGTGTTCTTCCCGCGCTACTGGCTCCTGGCGACCTGGAAGAGCGGCATGACGCTCAACCACGGCGTCGACGAGGACGGGCGCCCGTGGTTCGGCGCCGACAACCCGACGCTCGTCATCCACGAGTACGTCGACTACGGCTGTCCGCACTGCGCCATCTCCAGCGGGCACATGCGCGTCCGCGTCGCTCGCAGCCCGCGCACGATCCGGCTCGTGCGTCACCAGCACCCGCGGATGCACTGCGTGTCGCGCACCACCGGCGAGCCAGGCTCGTTCCACTGCGTCTTCGCGCGCGCGGCCATCTGCGCCGGCGAGCAGGGGCGGTTTTGGGAGATGGAGGACTGGCTGTTTCGCAACGTCACCTGGGACGCCAAGCAGTGGAAGGTCGAGCGCGCGGCCGTCGAGGTCGGCCTCGACGCCGAGGCGCTCGAGGCTTGTATGGCGAAGCGGGAGACCTACGAGCGAGCCGAGCGCGACTACGAGGACGCGCTGGCGCACAAGATCCGCAACACGCCCGGCTACATCATCGACGGCGTAAAGCTCGACCACGCCGGCGTGGTCGAGCGCATCGGCTACTACTAGCGGCCAACCCCGAACGCGCGAGCGCCGGACCCTCGGGCCCGGCGCTCTTGTTTTGGTTGGCCGGCGCGCGGCGTCAGCTCTGGTACATCGAGTTGATCAGCGACTCGTAGCGCTTGGCGACCACGCGACGCTTGACCTTGAAGGACGCGGTCAGCATGCCGTTGTCGACGGAGAACTCCTCGTCGACGATGCGGAAGTACTTGATCGTCTCGAAGCTCGCCAGGCCCTTGTTGACGTCGTCGATGTACTCCTGAACGATATCCTGCACGACCTGGCTCTTGGGGTCGGGCGGGTTCCCGGTCTGCTGCGACCAGGTCTGCAGGTTCTCGGCGTCGAGGGTGATGAGCGCGACGCAGTACTTGCGGAGGTCGCCGATGACGACGCACTGCGACACCAGCGGCTTGGTGATCACGCGGCCCTCGATCTTCTGCGGCGCGACGTACTTGCCGCCCGAGGTCTTGATCAGGTCCTTCTTGCGGTCGGTGATCTTGAGGAAGCCGTCGGCGTCGAACTCGCCGATGTCGCCGGTCAAGAACCAGCCGTCCTCGAAGGCGTCGGCGTTGGCGTCGGGGCGGTTGAGGTAGCCCTGGGTGATGTTGGGGCCCTTGGCGAGGATCTCGCCGTCGCTCGCGATCTTGAGCGTGACGCCCTTGAGCGCCGGGCCGACGCTGCCGATCTTCCAGTGGTCCGGGCGGTTGCTCGTGAGCCCGGGGCAGGTCTCGGTGAGCCCGTAGGCCTCGAGGATGACGAGGCCGGCGGCCGCGAAGAACTCGTGGATCTCGCTCGGGAGCGGCGCGGAGCCGGAGAGCATGAAGACGCAGCGGTCGAGCCCGAGGCGCTCGCGGATCTTCGAGAGCACCAGCTTGTCCGCGAGCTTGTACTGCAGGCTCAGCAGCAGCGGGTAGCTCCGGCTGCCGCGCTGGAGGTACGGGATCGTCTTCTTCCCGACCGAGAGCGACCAGTTGAACAGCGCTTTCTTGACCGGCGAGGCTCCCTGCACGCCCGTCATGATCTTGCCGTAGATGCGCTCGTAGACGCGCGGCGCCGCCGGCACGAAGCCGGGGCGCGACTCCTGAAGGTCCTCGGCGATGGTCTGGATGCCGGCGAGCACGAGCTTGGTCGTGTAGAAGACCGCGCCGAACTCGATGAGGCGCGCGAACGAGTGCGCGAGCGGCAGGAACAGGAACGCGCCGCCGACCTTCACCTCGTCGTTGAACATCTGCAGCTCGTCGACGTTCTCGATGAACGAGAGGTGGTTCTCGTGCGTCTGGATCACGGCCTTCGGCGGCCCGGTCGTGCCCGAGGTGTAGACGTAGGTCGCCACGTCCTCGCGCTTGATCTCGTCCATGCGGCGCCGTCGATCCGCGCGGGTCTCGTCGAGCGCGGCCTTGCCGGCCTTCTCGAGGTCCGCGAGGCTCATCCAGTCGTCCGCGGGCGCGATCCCGTCGACGTCGAGCACGATGATCTTCTTCACCTCGATGGTGTCGCCGGCGTAGTCCTTGTCGAAGAAGCGGAAGCCCTCCCGCGCGGCCCGGAGCTTCTCGAGCTGCTGCTTGTCCTCGGCGAACGCGAGCTGCGCCTTGGTGTCCTGAAGGACATAGCCGACCTCGGGCACGAGCAGGCTCATGTAGATCGGGACGGTCTCGAGGCCGAGCGAGAGCATCGCGAAGTCGATCAGCGGCCACTCGACGCGCGTGTTGGCGACGATCGCGGCGCGCATCGACTTGTCGAGCGTCAGGCCCAGGGTCAGCGCGCCCGCGGCGATCGCCTCCACGCGGTCCGCAGCCTCCGTCCACGAGATCTCCGCGAACTTGCCGTTTCTCCGGAACGTGTAGGCGGTGGCGGCCCCACCCTCGCGGGCGCGGTCAAAGAACATTTGCGCGAGGTGTTTATCTGCCATGGTGTCTCGATCTGGCGACGTTCTTAGCCCCTCGTCGGAACCGTGTCCAGCGCGCCACAGGCCGCGTTACGCCGAGATCCGCGTGCTCGAGGGCCGACGCGCGTTGACGCTCACGCGCTCGCGCGGCGCGTCAGCGCGAGAGCCCGACGATGCGCCAGGCGCCGAACCGTTGCTCGAGCAAGAGGATCGTCGTCTGGCCGCCGATCTTCGCGGTCGCGTACATCCGCCCGCGACCCTCCGAGACGCCCGCGGGCACGCTGCCGAATTTTCGCCGCAGCCCCGCCGCGCTGTAGATGGTCGCGTCCGAGACGGCCGCGCCACGCGACTCGTCGATCATGGCCTTGAGCACGCCCTTGAGCTCGTCCTGGGTCCTCGCGATGATCTGATCGCCGGCGTAGAACGGGACGCTCGAGCGGCTCGCGAGCTTGTCGAGCTCGCCGCGCTTGAGCAGCGCGAGCCAGCTGCTCGCGGCGCTCTTGATCTTCGGATCATCGAGCTCGGGCTCCTCGTTGAGCGGCGTCGGGGTCGACGCGCCGCCGCCTGAATTCCCTGAGCGCGGCGGCTGGAGCGAGAGCCCGCCAGGCCGTGGTCCCGACGCGCCGCTTCCGGAGCCCGCGCCGTGCGACTGGCCTGGGCCGTGCGCGTGACCTTCGTGCCCTGCGCCGTGTCCGGACCCGCCGGACCCGCCGGACCCGCCGGACCCGCCCGCGCCTCCGCTCGGCTGCCGGCGCAGCGACGAGGCCGGTGACGACGGTCCCTCGGGGCCCGGCGGCGCGGCGCTCGTCTGACGCGCGAGCCGACGGCTCGACTGCGCGCGCCCCTCCGAGGTCGTCGCCTGCACCTCGCGATTGGGGTCTGGTCGGTCACCCTGGCCGGCGTTGTCGAGGATGAACGGCTCGGCGCCGAACGTCCCGCACGCGCGCGCGTCGCGATGAAACGCCCAGTGGATGTAGATCTTGCCGTTACCGCTGAGGATCGAGCGCGGCGGGTTCGGGTAAGGCGCGGACGCGTAGATGATCTCGCGCGCGGCGGCGTCGAACACCATGTTGCCCGAGGTGCGCACCGTCCGGACCTTGTCGATGCGACCGTCGCCGTGGAGCACGACCTCGACGCGCGTCCACAGGTTCTCGTCGTTGAGCGGGTGGCTGCGCGCGCGCGTGTCGAGCTGGTCGAGGTAGCCCCACGCCCAAAGGTCGTGGATCTTGCGGTGCATCTGCGCGATGTAGCGGGCGAAGGGGTGTTTGCGGGAGCGCAGCGCGGTCTGGTTACCCGGGCGGACCTCGGGGACCATGTTCTCGAGCGGGGACTGCCAGCGGCTGCGCGTGTCCTCCCATACGCCCTTACGCTTCGACTGCCGCTGCGCGATGTAGTCCTGCTTCTTCTGCGGGTCGACGCCGTAGAGCGCGTCGAGGTCCTTCTGAGACAGGCGGAATTTGTACTTCTTGTCGTGGGTCGGCGTGTTGGCCTGCTGCTCGCGCTGCTCGAGGCTCGCCTGTTCGGGGCGGTCGGGCGCGAGCGAGCCGTCGTCGGCCTCGGACGCGAGCGCGTCGTGGCGCGTCATCGCCTCGGAGTGATCACGCGGCGCCTGGTCGCGCAGCGCGAGCAGGCTGTTGGGCTTCGGGTCGTCCTGCTGCGGCCGCTGCTCCTCCGGCGACGGTCGCTCCTGGGGGGCCTGGCGCGCGAGCTGGGCTTTCTGCTCGCGCAGCTCGGCGACCTGGTCCTCGTCGGCCATGCCCTTGTCCTGTGAGGGCGTGGGCTCGAGCTGACTGGCCTTTGCTTCCTCGGCGTCCTGCTGGAGGTTGGTGATCTCAGCGCGTGTCTCTTCCGCCACGTCGCGGTTGATGTTCGACAGGTAGTTGACGTCCTCGGGCGCCTCCTCCTCGTCGAACTGATCGAGCTGCTCCACCATCTTGAGCTGCTCGAGCACGAAGTCGAACTTCTCCTCGGGCTGCTGCTCGGCCTCTGGCTCTGGCTCTGGCTCTGGCGTCGGCTCCGGCTCGGGAGGCTGCTCCTTCTCCTTCTCGGGCTCGGGAGGCTTCTCTTTCTCCTCTTTCTCCTTCTCGGGCAGCGGCTTGGGCCGCTCGCGCTCGGGGACTGGCTCTGGGCGCTCGAGCTCCTGCGGCGTCTCCTCGCGATCGGGCGGCTCGTCGAGCAGCGCGATCTCCATCGGCTCGGGCGGGCACGCGGCGCCGAACATGAGCTCGCCGAAGCGTCCGACGAGCTCGCTCTGGTCTCCCGACGGCGTGGTCGAGAGGAAGTTGAGCACGCGCTCGCTGGCGGGGACGCAGGAGCTCGGCGGCGCACCCGGTCGCGCGGTCACGAGCAGGCGCGATCGCTCGTGGTTGAACAGCAGCGAGCTGACCTGTAGCCCGCCGTAATTGAGCCCGGCAGAGACGAGCAAACAGGCGAGAAAGACGCCTGTTGACGTCCTGCGTCTGCGGTTGGACCGCACCGGTTCACTGTAGCCGAAACCGGCCAGAAGTCGGGTCCTCGCTCGCTATCGGGACGATTTCGGGGGCTCGGTATGGCACCGCGAACGCGCCGCGGCAGGCGCAGACCGCGAATCCAGCGCGCGACGCTGCGCGCAGCGGCTGGGGAGACGGACCGTCAGTGCAGCAGCTTGCGGTAGACGCCCACGACCTTGCCGAGGATGTCGACCGAGCGGAACTCTTCGCGCGTCACGTAGATCGGCTGCATCGTCGCGTTCGCCGGCTGGAAGCGGATCCGATCGCCCTCCGGGTAGTAGCGCTTGACCGTCGCCTCACCCTCGATCATGGCGACGACGATCTCACCGCGCTCCGCCGTCGACTGCTTGCGGACGAACAAGTAGTCACCGTCGTAGATCCCGTCCTCGATCATGCTCTCGCCCTGGACCACGAGGCCGAACACGTCGCGGCTGTTCGCGCTGCCGACGAAGAAGCGATCGATGGAGACGCGGTCGACCACGTTCTCCTCGGCGAGGATCGGGAGCCCGGCGGCGACGCGACCGAGAATCGGGACGTCGAGGCGTTTGCTCTCGGTCATGTGAACCGGCCGAAGGGCCCGGCTCTTGAGCTCCTCGCGCACGAGGTAGCCCTTGCGCTCGAGCGCCTTGAGGTGATCGTTGACGCCGTTGGTCGAGCGAATTCCCATGTGCTCGCCGATTTCGCGCAGGGTTGGCGGATATCCGCGCTCCTCGAGACACAGCGAGATGAAGTCGAGCGCTTGTTGCTGCCGGTGGGTGAGTGCGGGTTTCACAGTGAACTCCTGGTCAGTGCGGGCTCTGCGCTCCTGTTCACACTGAACGGGTGTATACAAACTATTCCCACAGGTCAAGCAACAGACAAATTCTGGCCGGCCGGCTGAGAGACGAAGGTGTTTCGTTGGAATTGTGTTTCTTGATGCGCGCGGTCCCCGGCTTGTTATCGTCACAGGCTGGAGGATCCGATGAAACACTTCGCGCTGTTGTGGTGTCGGCGATGGAGCCCGGTCGCGCTCGCGCCAGCGGTCATCTCGCTCGCGCTCGTTGGCTGTAGCCCGGAGGCGTCCGAGACCGCGGGCTCAGACGGGAGCGGCGAGACGAGCTCGAGCGACGGTGAGTCGACCTCACCGTCGAGCGCGGGGGAGACCAGCACGACCGAGGGGAACCCGAGCGGGTCCGGCTCGACGAGCTCGAACTCCGGGACGACCGATGATCCGTCGGCGGGCGCGACCACCGAGATGGGCTGCGACTTTATCTGTCCGACGGACGGCGGCGTCGCGGGTCAGTGCGATCCCCTCACGCAGGACTGCCCGGAGGGCGAGAAGTGCACCGCCGTCTCGATGACGGAGGGCGAGCCGTGGGAGATCAACGTCTGCAAGCCGATCATGGGGAACGGTCAGCTCGGCGACGAGTGCAACATCGACGGCGGGAAGTACACGGGCGAGGACAACTGCGACCTCGGCTTCATCTGCCTGCTGACCGATGACGACGGCGTGGGCGGGACGTGCGTCGAGTTCTGCAACGCGAGCATGGAGTGCCCGCTCACCAACGTGGCGTGTCAGGTCTACAACAACGGCTCGCTGCCGATCTGTCTGTTCAACTGCGACCCGCTCCTTCAAGACTGTCCCGACGGACAGGGCTGCTACAACGGCACGAACGGCGGCTGGGTGTGCTTCAAGCAGACCGCCGACCCGGGCGAGGGCGGCCAAGGGGACGTGTGCAACTTCATCAACCAGTGCAACGCCGGCCTCTACTGCGCGAACGCGGCGGTGGTCGAGGGCTGCCCCGGCGACTCGGGCGGCTGCTGCACCCCGTTCTGCGATCTCGGGGACCCGGACCCGTCGGCGCTGTGCCAGGACGCCGAGGAGTGCGTCGCGTACTGGGAGGAGGGGCAGGCGCCGCCCGGTGAGGAGAATATTGGGGTCTGCGCGATTCCGGCGTAGCGCATGGCTTGGAGCGTGTCCGCCGCGCGGATGACTCGGACACGCTCCTGCGCACGCGCGCGCGCTGGCCCCGGGGCCACCTCCACCTGCCCCGGGGACCGCGTCAGATCCCCGGGCCTGAGCCTGCTAGGCTTACGGCCATGAACACCCTGCTGCGCGCGATCATCACCGGCTTCGGCTTCAAGCTCGGCTCTGATCTCTACAAGTACGTGGGCAAGAAGCTCAAGCTGCCGTTCGTCTCGCGGGATGACGAGGACAACGACGGCGACGAGAAGTAGCAGGTTCGCGCAGCGCCAGCGCGTGATCGAGCCCGCGTGATCGAGCCCGCGTGATCGAGCCCGCGTGATCGAGCCCGCGGCAGCGAGCTCGAGACGCGCGCGGGCGCGGTGCGGCGAACGAACGTTCCAAATATTGAGCGAGGGCGCTCGACGGTCGCAGCTTGAGTGGAGCCGCCCGGGCGAGCGCGAGCCGACGGGCTATTCGTCCTCGGGCTCCTCGGCGGGCTCCTCCGGGCCAGCGTTCTCGCCGCGCTTGTTCGCGCCGCGTTTACGCTCGTTGCCGCGGATCTTCGTCTCCTGGCGGGTGAGCCGCGTCTTGAGCTCGCGAGTGCCCTCGTTGTCCTCGAACGAGAAGCGCACCTGGGCGTTTACGTCGATGACGAGACCGGCGATGACCTGCTGCAGGAGGTCGACGGTGTCCATCTGATCGAGGAACGTTCGGACCTCGCGCGAGACGATGCGAACAACCTCGCTCTTCGTGCCGGACGCGAGGTCGGCGACGTAGTCGCGGCTCTTGCCGAACGCTCCGTCGGGGTCGAGCAGTCCGCTCAAGCGCTGGCGGAAGCTAAATCCGCGTTCATCGCGATCGTCACGCTCGTCCTCGGGATCATCTCGCGGCATCGAGCCCAAAAAATAACGTTCTGGCGGGCACCGGGCTAGCGTTCGCTGCTCCACGTACTCGGGCGTGAGCGGACGTTTTCGCGCGTTTTTCTCCGGCGGCATTACGCGCCTCATGCGCGATCACGGTACGGAGGCGACGTGTACAACCCTTCACACCAGCGGGAATCTGTGATAAATGCCGCCCCGCACACTTCATGGCGCACCGCGGTTGACTCGGAGCGTCCTTACTTTGGTCTGGCCCACATCTGCATACTTTTCTGACTATGTCAGAGCATGTGGTAGGCACGTGCTGAAACTCAAACACGACAGACCGGAGTGAGCACACCGATATGACCGCGTACATCGGCAACATTTGCGCAGCTCTTATGAGCATTGGCCTTTTGGTCGGCACTCTGCGATTTACTCGCCATATGAGCAGCTAGCTGCCCAGCACTCGCGGCTCCCCCGCGGGGTGCGAGCGCGAGTTCATGACAGCATCGACGAACCCCCCTGAGGACCCCGCCCGGTCCCTCTCTACGTCACAGGACCTGTGGCGGATCAAGACCCAGGGGGGGATCCGCGCGCTCTCGCTCCAGGACACGAACGAGATTCAGCTGCTCCTGCGCGGGCAGTCTGTCGTCGACTGGCACCGCCTGGCCTTCACCCACGAGGATGAGGCGCGGCGGCTGCTCGCGCTCAATTGTATCGACATCGATGATCCGGTGGATCGCGAGCGCCTCGCGGAGCTGCGGGCCCAGGCGGTCCGCTACATCACCGAGGTGCTCACGCTGCGGATCGATCCGTACATCGCGAGCGAGGTCCCGTGGGTGAAGCTGCCGCTGATCGCGTCGCGCGCGACGGGCAACCGACAGCGGCAGGCCTGCATGCTGCTCAAGGTGATGCACATCATCTATCACCTCGACGCGCGGGAGCTGCGGACGCAGCTGGCGATCTCGGAGCACGACATCTACGCGCGCGTCGAGGAGAGCGTCACGCTGATGTTCGACGAGCTGCGGACGGCGGGCGTGCCGGTGCTGGAGTTCTCGTGGTCACGGAAGACGCGCAATTCGTTGATCACCAAGCTGCTGATCAAGCGTGAGACGAGCGCCGCGCGGGTGTTCGACCGCCTGCGCTTCCGCTTGATCGTCAAGAGCCCGGACGACCTGGTACCGGCGCTGCACATCATGCTGCGCCGCTGCATCCCGTTTAACTACATCGTCCCCGGTCAGACGGTGAACACGCTGATCGACCTCAACAGCCTCGCGGTGCTGCCCCGCGCCGAGGACTCGTTCGAGGCCAGCGGCGACGACGACGACGGGGGCGGCTCCGGGAACGAGTTCTCGGGCAGCAACTACCGGATCCTGAATTTCGTCGCCGACCTCCCGGTGCGGTTGGCGTCGGTGGTGACGGACGGCGCCGCGCTCGACGAGTCGCGAGGGCGCGTGGTGTTCGTGCTCGCCGAGTTTCAGATCATGGATCAGCGGACTGCGGAGAGTAACGAGCGCGGCGACAACTCGCACGTTCGCTACAAGCAGCGCCAGCATCAGCACGTGCGCGTGCGCCTGCTCCGGGAGCCGCGCACGCCGACGACCGGCTAACCGCGCCGCGGTGTCGCGGTCACGCGCGGCTCGGCGGGAGCGTGAAGTCCTCGCACTGGACCAGCCCGCTGCTGGGCACCTCGGCCTCGGGCGAGTGCACCGTGAGCAGCAGGAAGTGCAGCGCGTCGGGGAACGACTTGAGGAAGAGGTTCGCGTTGCCGGGCTCGTTCTCGAAGGTCGCGACGACGCGCCCGTGATACGAGCGAATATCGGCGAGCGCGTCGTCCTTGAACGCGCGGTCCGACATCTCGAACGACGGCTTGAGGTGGAGCGTGCAGCGCCCGCGCCAGAACGGGAAGCCGGCGGATCGCAGCGCCTGCACGGTGCCGACCTCCATCCCGCCGACGTGACGCCCGGTCAGGTAGTAGATGAGCGCGCCGCGCTGATGGCACGCCGTCACGAACTCGACGGAGCCCGGCACGGGATCGTCGTGCAGCACGTACTGATCGGTGAAGAAGCGATCTCGCCAGAAGCGCCGGAGCTCCTCGAGCAGCTCGACGTTGTCGACGCCCTGCGCCTGCAGGCTCTCGCAGATGTTCCAGCCCATGTGCTCGCGGCGGATCGTCCGCGCGAGCGCGGTCAGCTCGCGGTAGTAGGATTCCCTGCGCTCGACGAATTCGTGGAAGATCTGCAGGTTGCGCGGCTCGGTGCTGAACAGCGTCGAGTCGAGGTCAAAGACGACGAGCGGCAGTACGTCGCTGACCACCGCGCTCTCGATGCGCTCCAGAACGTCGCGTAGGCGAGGGCTGCCCATGGCGCGTCGGACGATACCCGCAAACGTCGGGCCCGTCACGTGACGCGCTTGCCCGCCGCCGACGCGCGGCGGTATGGTGCGGTCGCCTGGTGACCACGGAGGGGACCATGGATGTGCTGCTGGCGGCCGCCGAGGCCACGAGCGAAGGCGGGCCGCTCGCGCGCTACCTCGGGTACGTTGCGAGTCAGTGGCCGATCCTGCTGTTGCTTTTGCTGGTCGCGGTCGTGCTCACGCGCCTGCCGAAGATCGAGCTCGGGCACTCGCTGGCGTACCGGCGCCGGCGGGTGATCAACTGGCTGCCGCTCGGGTTGACCTACGCGTTCCTCTATATGGGGCGCTACAACCTCACCGTCAGCAAGAACGAGTTCGCGGAGCTCGGGCTCATGGACAACGCCGACTTCGGCGTGATCTTCGGGATCGGCACGCTGACCTACGGCTTCGCGTTCCTGCTCAACGGTCCGCTGACTGATCGCTACGGCGGGAAGCGGGCGATCCTCGTCGGCGCGGGCGGCTCGGCCGTCATGAACACGCTCATGGGCCTCGTGACCCTGGAGGTCACGACGACGGGCGCCGCCGGGTCCTTGACGACGGCGCTCAACACGGTCGGGCTGCCGTTCTTCGAAGCGCTCAGCGCGTTCCGCGGGCTGTTCGGCCTGGACTCCGGCGACCTCGAGCGCTCCGTGCTGCTGCCGGCGCTGTCGCTGCTGTACGCGGGCAACATGTACTTCCAGAGCTTCGGCGCGGTGGCGATCGTCAAGGTCAACGCGCCGTGGTTTCACGTGCGCGAGCGCGGGGTGTTCGGCGCGATCTTCGGGATCCTGATCTCGCTCGGGGTCTACTTCGCCTACGACTGGGGCGGGATGATCGTGCGCAACCTGCCGACCCAGTACGTGTTCCTGATCCCGGCGGGGCTGCTCACGCTGTTCTGGGTGCTCTCCTTCGCGCTCGTGCGCGACACGCCGTCCCAGGCCGGGTTTCGCGACTTCGACACCGGCGACGCGTCCTCGGGGGACGACGGCCCGCAGCTCGGGGCGCTGCAGGTGTTTCGCATGATGCTGACGAACCCCGTGATCATCACGATCGCGTGCATCGAGTTCTGCTCGGGGTTCTTGCGGCAGGCGATCATGCAGTGGTACCGGATCTTCTCGAAGCAGGTCGGCATCGCCGAGAGCTTCGTGCCGACGAACTGGGGCCTCTTGCTGTGCTGCGCGGGGATCCTCGGCGGGCTGTTCGCCGGCGTGATCTCGGATCACGTGTTTCAGTCGCGTCGCGGTCCCGTGGTCGCGGTGCTCTACGGGATCCTGCTGGCGAGCGCGGTCGTGATGATCTTCGTGCTCCAGACGCCGGCGCTCGGCTGGCTGGTGGTGTTCATGTCGATGGCGGTCATCGGCGTCCACGGCATGCTCTCCGGGACCGCGAGCATGGACTTCGGCGGCCGCAAGAACGCCGGGATCGCGGTCGGGATCATCGACGGCTTCGTCTACCTGGGGACGGCGGTGATGTCGTTCTGGTACGGGTGGCGCCTGCCGAGCGGCGACGCGGCCAAGGACCCCGCGAACTGGAGCGAGTGGCCGGTGTGGATGATCCCGGTCGCGCTGATCGGCTTCGTGCTCGCGCTGCGCGTGTGGCACTCCAAGCCGCAGGGCAAGCGCGCCGCGCATTAGCGGCTCGCGGCGGCGTTACGCGCTGGGCGAGCGGCTCCAGCGGATCACGCGGTTGCGGCCGCCCTCTTTGCAGCGGTACAGCGCCTGGTCGGCGCGCTCGATCAGCAGCCGGCGCTCCTCGCCGTCGCGCGGGTACTCGGCGATGCCCATGGAGAGCGTGACGGTGAATTGCTGGCCGTCGTCGCCGTGCATGACCTGGGCGGCGACCTCCTCGCGCAGCGCGTTGGCGAACACCTCGGCGCCCTGGGCGTCGGTGTGCGGGAGCACGATGACGAACTCCTCGCCGCCGTAGCGCGCGACGATGTCGACCTTGCGGCTGCGCCCGGCGAACACCTGGGCGACGCGCTGCAGCACCGCGTCGCCGACGGGGTGCCCGTAGGTGTCGTTGACGCGCTTGAAGTGATCGATGTCGGTGAGGATCAGCGAGTATTTCTGACCGGTTCGTTCGGACAGGTCGTGGAGCGTCGAGAGGCGCTCCTGGAACGCGCGGTGGTTGGTCAGCCCGGTGAGGCCGTCCGTGGTCGCGCGCTGCTCCATGGAGGAGTACATGCGCGCGTTCTGGAGGCTGACGCTGACCTGGTGCGAGATCACGCGCAGCATCTCGCGGGTCGCCTCGTGGAAGCAGCCTGGTCGGCTCGCGGCCAGCGTGATCGCGCCCAGCGACTGCTCGCCGCGGATCAGCGGGAGCACGAGCAGGCTGCGCGCGCGCGTCAGGCGGGTGCGCGGCGAGAACACGATGGTGTCGGGGTCGAACTTGGCGTCGTCCGCCGGCATCGAGTGGCGGTTCTTGAGCGCCATGGAGACGAGCGCGAGGCCGTCGTCGAATTCGAGCTCCTCGAGGCGCGCAGCGAGCTCGCGCCAGCGCTCGCGCCCGGCGGCCCCACCCTCGTCGGGCGTGTGCACGGCGAGCACGCGGTGGCGACGGGCGCGGTCGTCGTAGCTCGTGAGGACGGCGAGGTCGTAGCTGGCGATCGCCGCGATCGCGGCGAAGGTCTTCTGGTAGACATCCTCGAGCGTGAGCGCCTCGCCGAGCAGCTCGCTCGCGCGGTAGAACTGCTCCTGCTCGTACTTGTCGCGCTCGATGGTCGCGAGCGCGCGCTCCTGGCGGATGACGCGAGTCATGTGACGCGCGGCCGTGCGCAGCTGCGCCTCGGCGTCGTCGTCGAAGCGCGCGGCGCCGGGGCGCTCCGCGCAGAGGATCGCGCGCAGCTGACCGTCGTCGAGGAGCGGGACGGCGCACAGCTCGACGGTCTCGCCCGCGGCGCGACGCGCCCGGTCCTGAGCCTGGCCGTGGCCGCGATAGTAGGGCGGGAGGCGGCTCGCGGGGAGCGCGAGCCGCAGCGCCCTGGGCTCGCGCAGGAGGGGCGCCAGGACGCCTGGACCGGTGATCTGGCAACCTGCGTCAAGGAGCAGCTCGGGGTGGTCGCTGACGCTGAGCTTGAGCGAGAGGCGCGCGGCGCCGGTCGCCGGCTCGTGCACCCACAGCAGCGCGCAGGCGCGCAGCCCCAAGGACCGCCGGAGCAGCGCGAGGGTGAACTCGAGCTGCGCGTGGATGCCCTCGACGGCCCCCTGGGCCATGCGCGTCTCCTCCTCCTCGCGGCAGTCGTGACGACGCGCGAGGGGTTGACGCGCGGCGACGAGGCGGAAGTCGCGGGCCTCCTGCCGCATGCGCGCGAGCTCTCCCTCGATCGTGCGCGCGTGGTCGCGGCGGAGCCGACGGACGAGGCTCGAGAGCACGAGGCTGTTGCCGGCGGCGAAGAAGCCGATGAAGGTGAGGTGCGCGGGCGCCCGCGCGCCGCCGGTGGCCAGCTCGAGCAGGACGATCGCGGCGAGCCAGCCGAGCGCGACGGCGCGAGCGCGGTGGAGGATCGCGAGGAAGGAGACGAGCGCGTAGAGCAGCGGGTAGAGGAAGCTGACGGCGCCGCCGGTGAGGTGAATGAGGAAGTAGGCGCCCGTGATCAGCACGAGGCCGAGCTCGAGCTCGCGGAGGATCGCGCGCTGCTGGGCGCCGCGCTCGCGCGAGGCGTCGTGCGGCGTGAGCTCACGACGCACGACGCGGACCGTCACGGCGGCGAACAGCGTGAGCGCGGCCATGGCGACGAGCTCGCCACGCAGCAGCGCGCGCGCGCTGATGTGCCCGGCCGCGAGCGCGGCCCAGGTCAGCGGGACGACGAGCAGCCCGCCGTGCTCGCGCAGCAGCGCGCGGAGGTCGAGGCGACGCGGGCCGCGGGCGCGGCCGAGCACTCGTGGGCTGCCGCCGCTCATCGCGTCTGGGTCCTGGGGGGCTTGACCTCGAAGACCACCTCGGCGGGGTGGACGAGGTTGAGGTCCTCGCGAGCGATGCGCTCGAGCTCGCGGGGGTCGTGCTTGAGCGCGGCGATCTCGGAGCGGAGGTGCGCGATGTCGTCGCGCAGCGCCGCGTTCTCGCGCTCGAGCTGGGCCTGCTCGTCACGCACGCGCTCGAGGTTGGGCGAGCGCGCGCCGTGATCGAGCTGCTGCGGCAGGAACGCGATCGCGCTCCCGAGGAGCGCCGCGAGCGTGATGCGCTGAAGCCATGCCCTCTTCATACCGACGCTCGCCAAGCTACCGGCGTCGGGCGGCCGCGGCAAAAAACCGGCGGCTACTGCTTGCTCAGGATGCCCATCTTCTTGATGCCGCAGCTGCGGGCGATGTCCATGGCCTTGACGACGTTCTCGTGCTTGGTGTTGCGGTCGGCCTTGATGTTGACCGTCGCCGCGGCGCCCTCGTCCTGGGCGTTGCACAGGCGCATCTCGAGCTCGCGCATGTCGACGACCTTCTTGTCGATCTCGAAGCGGCCGTCCTCGCTGATCTTGATGACGACGGCCTTCTGCTCGGTGACGGGCTCGTGGCTCTGGGCCTTGGGCAGCTGGAGCTTGAAGGCAGACTCGTTGCGGAACGAGGCGGTCAGGAGGAAGAAGATCAGCAGCTGAAAGGTCACGTCGATCAGCGGGGTCAGATCGATCGTGCCGTTGGCGACCCCGCCGCGACGGCGGCGCATGCCCCCGCGAGCGCCGCTGCGGAAGTTCACGCGCGCTCCGTGGCCAGGGCGCCTTCACGCGCCGAGCGGCGCGCGCTCTCGAGGAGGTTGACGAGCCCCATGGCGTCTTCCTCCATCTCGTCGACGAGGGTGTTGGCGCGGCCCTGGCTGACGCGGTAGAGCACGAGCATGATGATGCCGACGGTGATGCCGAAGGCGGTGGTCAGCAGCGCCTGCCAGATGCCCTGGGCGAAGGTGTCGGGGCCGACCGCGCCGGTCGCGTAGGCGTCGACGAAGTCGCGGAAGACGAAGATCATGCCGGTGACGGTGCCGAGCAGCCCGAGCAGCGGGGAGATGTTGGCGATGGTCCCGATGACCTCGATGAACTTCTCCATCTGCGAGACCTCGCGGGCGCCGACCTCCTCGACCATCTCCTTGACGTCGCTGCGGGAGAGGTCCTGCTCGAACGCGCGCAGGGCGGCGGCCATGACGAGCGCGATGCTGGAGCCGTTCTCTTCACACAGCAGCAGCGCGTCGGAGGTCTTGCCCTTGGCGACGAGCGCCCGGATCCGCTCCACAAACGCGCGCGGGAGCACCTTTCCGCGCTGAAGCGTCCACATGCGCTCGAGGAAGAACCCCACGCCGATGATGGAGGCCGCGAGGATGGCCCACATCAGCGGGCCCCCTTGCTCGAAGAGTTCAGCGATTTCCATGGGGTGCGATGGGGTCGGGTGACCCGCAGGGCATGATGCGCGGACTGCCCAAACTCCGCAAGGGGTCGCGGCGCGCGGGCCGGCGGACCACGAGACGGCTCCGTACACGCGTCATCGTTCGACGCTCGAGCAGGTCGAAGAAGCCGAGCTCAACCCGGCTGGCGGAGTGATTGTTCGGCGCGGCGCTTGACGAATCCCCCCGGCGTTGATAGACACCCGGTCCGCCGACGCGGCGCTCGTTCGCGTTGGTCTACAACTTGGGGGCATAGCTCAGCTGGGAGAGCGTCGCGCTGGCAGCGCGAAGGTCAAGGGTTCGATCCCCTTTGCCTCCACTTCATCCGTTGACGGGGCGAGGTCTACTTCACGCGAAGGACCTCGCCCTTTGACGTCGATGGTCATCGGCTCGCCACTACCGCGCGCTGACCCGCGTTATTCCGCAGGGTCACCTGGGCGAGGTCACCTCGGGCGCGGTCAGCTCCTGGGGGTCGAGCGTCGGCTCGCGTGACGGCTCGCCGTCGAGCTCCGCGAGGGCGCGACGGCTCGAGCGCGTCTCGGGGTGGTCCGGGCCGAGCACCGTCACGCGCGTCTCGAGGGCGCGCCGCAGGTGCTCGCGCGCGGCCTCTCGCTGCCCGAGCGCGGCGAGCAGGCGCCCGAGGTTGTGATCGGAGCGCGCGGTCTCGGCGTGCTGCTCGCCGAAGAAGCGCTCGCGGATCGCGAGCGCGGCGCGGTGCAGCTCGAGCGCGCGCGTCAGCGCGAGCTCGTCGCCCTCGAGCTCGAGGAGCTCGGCGATGTTGTTGTAGCTGATGGCGGTGTACGGGTGCTGCTCGCCGACCGTCGCGCGGCGGATCTCGAGCGCGCGTTCGAATTGCTCGAGCGCGCGCTCGTTGTCGCCCATCGCCCGGTAGACCGCGCCGATGTTGTTGTAGCTGGTCGCGGTGTCGGGGTGCTGCTCACCGAGCTGCGCTCGCCGGATCCGCAGGGCCTCTTGGTGCAGCGCGAGCGCCTCGTCGAAGCGGTGCTGGTAGTAGAGCGCGCGCGCGAGGCTGTTGTAGGCGCGCGCGGTGTCGGGGTGGTCCGCGAGCGCGCGCATGCGCAGCGTGAGCGCGCGGCGGTAGGCGGCCTCGGCCTCTCGGGGTCGCTGGAGGGCCTCGAGCGCGGCGCCGGCGAGCAGATCGCTGGCGGCGATCGAGACGTCGCGCGGCCCCAGGCTCGCGACCCGGAGCTCGCGCGCGCGCTCGTGCTGCGCGAGCGCGGCCTCGAGCTCGCCGAGGTTGGCGAGCGCGCGGCCGAGGCCGTCACGCGCGTCGGCGCGCGGGCGGGCGGTGGCCTGGGCCGCGCTCGCGCGATCGAAGGCGAGCAGGGCGTCGAGCGCGTGTTCGAAGCGCGCGCGCGCCTCGGCGAATTGTCCCTCGCGTCGGAGCTGCTCGGCGAGCTCGAGCAAGGCGACGCCGCGCTCGAGCGCGTCCGGGCGGGCGTCGGGCGCGAGGGTTCGCGCGACCGCCTCGCGTCGGCACGCGAGCGCGCGCGGGGGGTCCTCCTCGAGCGCGGCGAGCAGGCGCTCGGCGGCCGAGGCCTGCAGCGCGAGCGCGGAGCGCAGGTCAGGGCGCGCGGCGCGGCTCGGCTTCGATCTCGTCGTCGAGTTCGTCGTCGCGCGCGCGCGCGCGTCAGCAGGCGCTCGGCGGCGGCGCGCGCGTCCTCGTAATTACCTTGCTCGAGGACATGCGGACGAGGCGCGTCGCGACGCGCCGCGACGCGCGGCGCGAGCGAGTCAGCGCCCGCGAGCAGGGGCCCGCGCCGCCGCGTGACGCCCGAGCGCGGCGTCGATCTCGGCGCGCGCGAGCGCTCGCTCGCCGTCGCGGACGAGCGGCGTGTCGGCGGCGAGGTCCTCGGGCGAGGCGGCGACCAGCTGGCAGGCGAGCAGGTCGTCATGCGCGAGCGCGGCCGCGGCCGGCAGACGCCCGAGGAGCTCCACGCTCGCGTGCTCGGTCGCGACCGCGGCGAGCTCGCCGAGGGCCGCGCGCGCGATCTCGTGGCACTCACCGATCGCGTGATATCGCCCGCGGCCCAGCTCCGCCGCGTCCGCGCACGCGCGTCGCCGCGCCCGGATCCAGTGGTGGGCGACCGCGTCGAGCGACGCGAGCGAGCGCTCCCGCAGCGCCGGCGCGCGCTCGTCCGCGAGTCGTGCGAGCGCTCGCGAGAGCTGGTCACGTCGCGCCTGATCCCAGTACCCCTCGAGCTGCGCCGCCGGGTCACGACAGGCGCGCGAGCGCGTCGACGGACGCCCCGGCTGCGATCGCGCGCACGCGCTGAGCACGAGCGACGCGAGCGCTGCTGCGGTCACCCAGTCGCGCGCGCGCGTGCTGGTTGTTCGCGTCGCCGCGTGCCCGCTCGCGTACCTGATCATGAGGCGACCACGCGAGCATATCGCGACTTCGGAGCACGCGTGGCGCGGTCGCGACACTTGGAGACGTCAGCCGGCGGCGCGACGCTCGCTTGCGGTCGATCACACCGGGTGGTACCAAGACGAGCACGTTGGTTCGCATCTATGTCCATGAGGCACGCGCAAGACGAGCTGGTCTGGATCGATAAGAAGGGCGTCGCGCATCCCCTCGGGGAGCTCGCGGCGGAGCGGCTGCGCTCGCGCGAGGGCGCGTTCCGGATGCTGCCGACGCCCGACCACGTAGTGTTCATGCGCTACACCGGACACGACGGGCGACGCGACGAGGAGGACGGCGCGGTCGTCCGCCTCGCCGGCGAGATCACGGCCCCGGCGGCGCTCTGCGACATCCTCGCGATGCTCGCGCAGAGCAACTGGAACGGCGAGCTGCACGTGCGCAGCGACGACACCGTGCGGCGCGTGTTCATCGAGGCCGGCAAGGTCGTGGGCGCGGTCACCAACGTCGAGGACGAGCACATCGGCAAGATCCTCTACCGCTTCGGCGCCATCGATCAGCTGGTCTACAACGAGGTGCTCGCGCGCGCCGGCACGGTCGGGCAGCGCTTCGGCGAGGCCGCGATCGAGATGGGCATCCTCACCAGCGAGGAGGTCTACTCGTACCTGCGCAAGCAGATCGAGATCATCACGATGGCGACGCTGAAGGTCTCGGACGGCATGTACTGCTTCCTCGAGGGCTTCGACGAGGGCGACATCCCGTTCCGCCACTCCGAGAACCTCGGCGCGCTGCTGATGGATGGCGTCACGCAGATGGACGAGATGCGCTACTTCAAGCAGCGCATCCCCAACAGCGACTACGTCCCGGAGCGCATCGCCGACCGCGGTGAGCCGAACGAGTCGCTGCGCGACCTGTGGCTGATGATCGACGGCCACCACAGCGTCGGCGAGCTCAGCCGGCTGCAGGGCTCGTCGGAGTTCGACGCGACGAAGAAAGTGTTTCAGCTGCTGCAGTCGGGGCACGCGCGCATGCTGCCGCCGCGCACGCGCGGCGGCCCGGTCGAGGTGATCGAGACGGCCAACGACGTCCTGCGGCAGATCCACCAGGCCGCGGACACGGTCGGGAAGGGCACGGCGCTGCGGACCGCGCTCGAGAACTTCGCCGACGAGGTCTACGAGCTCATGTTCCGCGCGGCCGGCCCCTACGAGAACGGCTCGTTCGAGGCCAAGGCGGTGCTCGACAACGTCAGCGTGATCGTCAGCGGGGGGAACGTCGAGAAGTTCCTCAAGGAGATGCTGTACGACTACGTGAGCTTCGCGCTGTTCACGGGCGGGAGCCTGGCTCGACGTGACCCAGAGAACAGCCTGAGCAAGCAGGTCGACCCCCTGATGAGCAAGCTGCGGCCGATCGGGTGATGCCGTGACCGCGTCCACCGCCGACGGGTCGCCCCGGGCCAGCGAACCGGCCCCGGGGCCGGGCTCGTCGGGCGCGCTCGTGCGCGGGCTCGGGCCGGTCGCCGCGATCGCGCTCGTGACCGGCAACATGATCGGCTCCGGGATCTTCGTGATCCCGGCGTCGCTGGCCGAGACCGCCGGGCCGATCGGGCTGCTCGCGTGGCTCGTGAACGTGCTCGGCTACCTGTGCCTGACGGCCGTGTTCGCGGACCTCGGCGGCGCGTACCCGGTGTCGGGCGGGCTGCAGGCCTTCGCGCGCCGGGCGTTCGGGCCGCTCGCGGGCATGGAGGTCGGGTACCTCTACTGGCTGTGCGCGGTGATCGGCAACGCCGCGTTCTTGACCGCGTTCACCGAGTACCTCGGCGTGTTCGCGCCAGGGGTCGCGGCGCCGTGGGCCGCCTTCCTCATCAGCCAGCTGCTGCTGTGGTCCCTGACGCTGGCGAACGCGCTCGGCGTGCGCGCGGGCGGCGTGGTGCAGATCGTGACGACCGCGCTCAAGCTGCTGCCGCTCATCGTCCTCGGCGCGCTGCTGCTGCCGCACGCGGAGCCGGCGAACCTCGAGCCGCTCGCGCCCCACGGGTCCGGCGCGCTGCTGCCGGCGATCTCGCTCGTGTCCTGGATGTTCATCGGGATGGAGTCGATCACGGTGCCCGCCGAGGAGATCCGCGGGGCCGGCCGGACGATCCGGCGCTCGGTCTACGGCGGCTTCGTCCTGACGTCGGTCGTGTACGCGCTCGTGCTGCTGAGCGTGACGCTCGCGGTGCCGACCGCGACGCTCGCGGGCAGCGGGCGGCCGCTCGCGGAGGCGGCGGGCCTGTTCTATGGGCCATCTGCCGCGAAGATCATCTCGGCGACCGCGCTGGTCTCGATCGCCGGGATCCTCAACGGCTGGCTGCTCGTCACGAGCCGAATGCTGCACGCGACCGCGCGCGCCGGGCTCGCGCCGGCCGCCCTCGCGCGCCTGAGCCCGCGCTTCGGCACGCCGGTGCGCGCGCTGCTGCTGTCGTCGACGCTCACGGGGCTCTTGGTGCTGCTGTACTTCAGCGGCACGATGCTCGAGATCTACAACTTCATCGCGCTGTTCTCGACCGCGACGGCGCTGGTCGCCGTGGGCTTCGCCTGCGTCGCGCAGCTGGTGCTCATGCGCCGCGAGCCCGAGCGCTTCTCGCCGCGCCAGCGCGTACGCGGTCGCGTGACCGCGGCGCTGGGCCTCGCGGTCGTGATCCTGATGATCAACGGCTCGGGCCTGCGGATCATCGCGCTGACCGGGCTGTGCATGCTGGCGCCGACGCCCTATTACCTGTGGCTGCGGCGTCGCTGGCGGCGTCAGGCGAGCGCGTACGGGCCGCTGTCGCGGTGACGGCGGCGCCGCGGTAGCATGCCGCCGATGATCATGCGGCGACTCGACCTCCCACGGCATCCGCGGCTCGGCGTCCTGGCGCGCGCGGTGTCAGGCGCGGTGTCGGGCGCGGTGTTAGTCGCCGCCTGCAGCCCGATCGAGGAGTCCAACCGCCCGGAGCAGCCGCCGGTCGAGTCGGTCGCGGCCGCGTCGAGCGACGCGCCCAAAGCGGTCGCGGCCGCGGTCACCCGCGCGCCCGCGCGTCGTCACGAGGTCCGCGTCGACGGGCACCCGATCGCGGTGTGGGAGAAGCGCCCGGCGCCGCGCGAGCCGATCGCGGGCGTGTTCATGCTCGTGCACGGCCGCACCTGGAGCGCGCTGCCGGACTTCGATCTGCAGGTCCCGGGCGAGCGGCGGTCGTTGATGGACGCGCTCACGGACCGCGGCTACGTGGCCTACGCCGTCGATCTTCGCGGTTACGGCGGCACGCCCCGCGACCGGACCGAGTGGTTGACGCCCGATCGGGCGGCGGCCGATCTCGCGGGGACGCTCGAGTGGGCGCAGGCGCGCGAGGCGGGGCTCGAGCCGGGAGGCCGCGGGCCGGCGAGCGTGCTCGGGTGGTCGATGGGCTCGCTGGTCTCGCAGCTGTGCGCCCAGCGGCGGCCGGAGTTGTTCCGCGACGTCGTGCTGTTCGGCTACCCGCGCGATCCGAACGGGACCTACAACCCGACGCCGGCCGACGCGACGCCGGAGCGCCGGCAGAACACCGCGCAGGCGGCCGCGTCCGACTTCATCACCCCCGACGTGATCTCGCGGGCGGCGATCGACGCCTACGTCGAGATGTCCTTAAAGTCCGATCCGGTGCGCGTCGACTGGCGTGACCTCGATCAATTCCAGGCGCTGTCTCCCGAGGCGCTGCAGGTGCCGACGCTCGTGATCCACGGCGCGCTCGATCCCTACGCGCCGGTGCAGAACCAGGCGGCGCTGTTTGAGCGCGTCGGGCACCCGGATCGCGCGTGGGTGGTGGTGCCCGGGGGCGATCACGCCGCGCACCTCGAGGACACGATGAACCGCTTCGTCGACGCGGTGCTCGACTTCGTCGAGCGTCCGCGCGCGCCGCAGGCCGGCGGGCTCTAGCCCGGCGCGAGCGCGCGCGCGAGCGCGGGCAGCAGCGCGCCCGCATAGCCGTCGACGCGCACCGCCGCGAGCGGGTCACCGCGCGTCGGCCCGAGGTTGAGGATCGCGGTGGGGATCCCGAGGTCCTGAGCGCGCTTGACGAAGCGGTAGCCCGAGAAGACCGCCAGCGACGAGCCGACGACGAGCAGCGCGCGGGCCTCGGCGAGCATCGCGTAGGCGGCGTCGACCCGCGCTCGCGGGACGCTCTCGCCGAAGAACACGACGTTGGGCTTGAGGGGGCCGGCGCACGCGCGGCAGTCGACGACTTCGAAGTGCGCGACCGCGGCGTCCGACACGGTCGCGTCGCCGTCGGGCGCGAGCTCGGCGGCGTGACGCAGCCACCCGGGGTTGCGCGCGAGCAGCCGCGCTTGCAGCTCGGCTCTGGGCTCGAGCGCCGCGCAGGCGAGGCAGCGGACCTCGGCGAGCGCGCCGTGCAGCTCGATCACGCGCCGGCTGCCGGCCGCGTGGTGCAGCCGGTCCACGTTCTGCGTGATCACGCCGCGCAGCGGGCCGAGGCGCTCGAGGGTCGCGAGGGCGTGGTGCGCGGGGTTGGGGCGCGCGGCGGACATGCGCGCCCAGCCGATGACCGAGCGCGCCCAGTAGCGCTTGCGCGCGCCCTCGTCGCGCACGTACTCCTGAAAGCGCACCGGGTTGCGGCTGCGCCGGATCGTGCCCTCGCTGCGGTAGTCGGGGATCCCCGACTCGGTGCTGCAGCCGGCGCCGGTCAGCGCGACGAATGGCCGATCGGACAGGATGTCGATGAGCTCATCGAGCGCGCGCGGGTCGGTCGCGTGGGCCTCCATCGACGATCACCATAGCCGCAGGCCGACCGCGGCGCCGCCTCGGCGCGGGGGCGCGCGGACGCTCGTCAGGCGCGGTGCGGCGCGCCTAGCCGCGCGCGGCCTCGCGGCCCTCGCGGCTCCATCGCATCATCCCGCCGGCCATCGAGGCGACGCGGAAGCCCTTCGCCTCGAGCGCGCGCGCGGCCGTGCCGGAGCGCGCGCCCGAGAGGCAGACGGTGACGATCGGGGTCTCGGGCAGCCAGTCGCGCGATGTCGCGTCGATCGCGGCGAGCGGCGTGTTGATCGAGCCGGCGACGCGGCCGCGCTCGGAGCGGAATTCGTGCGGCTCGCGGACGTCGACGAGCGTGACCTCATGGCCATGTTCTTCGACCCAGGCAGGCGCGACCTCGGGGACGCCGCCCGCGGTCCGCGTGATCGGGGCCCAGGCGAGCTCGGGCGGCGCCTCGGCGGCCATCATCGCGTCGCTCGGGAGCATCCCGCACCGCAGGTTCGCCGGCAGCGCGGTGTCGATCTTCTGCGGGTACTGCAGCTTGAGGTCGGACATGATCTGCACGAACTCGTCCTCGCTGCGCCCGCCCCCGAGGCGGCGGTTGTGGGCCTTCTCCTCGCCCACGGTCGTCACGGTGCGGCCGCGGTAGTCGTGGCCCGGGTAGAGCTTCGTGTCGTCGGGGAGCGAGAAGATCTGCGTGTGGATCGAGCGGTACAGCAGCCGGGGATCACCCTGTTGAAAGTCGGTGCGGCCGCAGCCGCGGATCAGCAGCGCGTCGCCGGTGAACGCGGCGCCGCCGGCGTGATCGACGTAGGCCACGCAGCCGCTGGTGTGACCCGGGGTCGCGCGGACCTCGAGCGCGCGCGCGCCGAAGCGAATCTCGTCGCCGTCGCCGACGAGCACGTCAGCGCAGGGCGCTCCGCCGTTGCGCGAGACCACGGTCTTGGCGCCGAGGCGCTGCCGGAGCAGCCCCGAGGCGGTGACGTGGTCGGCGTGCACGTGGGTGTCGAGGACGTACTTCAGCGTCAGGTCGAGCTCGGCGAGCAGCTCCACGTCGCGCTCGATTTGATCGCGGACCGGATCGATCAACACGGCCTCACCTGCGTCCGCGAGCAGGTACGTGTACGTCGACGACTGGGGATCAAACAGCTGACGGAAGAGCATGGTCGGTTCCTCGGCGAGTCACCGGCGATTCAAGCACGTTCGGTACCAGCCGCGCACGTCTCGTCATGGCGAGAAATACGTAGAAATTTCAAACGACTAGACTGCCTCGGCGGCGCGCGAGAAAGCGCGGGCTCGGGCCCGTCGCGACGGGTGATGCGACTGTGAGCGGCGGCGGCGCGACGGTTTGCAGCGCCGCTGCGTAGAAGGGGTCGTGTCGCCTCGTTTCTCGCCGTCGTCGGTCTGGCACGCCGACTGCAGAGAGTGGAGACGGGGCCGGAGCCCCAACAAGGAGGAACCGTGGACCAGCAGTTCAAGGTTGTCATTGTCGGCGGTGGTACCGGCGGCATCACTGTGGCGGCGCGGCTTCGACGCGCGCGTCCGGAGCTCGAGATCGCGATCATCGAGCCCGCGACCAAGCACTACTACCAGCCCCTCTGGACGCTCGTGGGCGGCGGCGCGGCGCGGCGCGAGAGCACCGAGCGCGAGATGGCCGACGTGATCCCCAAGGGCGTCACGTGGATTCGCGACTACGTTGAAGGTTTCGAGCCCGAGGCGAACGCGCTCACGACGCGCAGCGGCGCGCGCATCGGCTACGAGTTCTTGGTCGTCGCGCCGGGCATCCAGATCGACTGGGGCGCGATCGACGGGCTGGAGGAGGCGCTCGGCCATGACGGCGTGTGCAGCAACTACTCGTACGAGTTCGTGAACTCGACCTGGGCGGCGATCCAGGCGACCGGCGACGGCAACGCGATCTTCACGTACCCGAACACGCCCATCAAGTGCGGCGGCGCGCCGCAGAAGATCATGTGGCTCGCCGAGCATCACTTCCGCCGCGCGGGCGTGCGCGAGCGGATCAACGTCATCTTCGCGTCGGCGGGCGCGTCGATCTTCGGGGTCCCGAAGTACCGCGACGCGCTGCAGAAGCTGGTCGAGGAGCGCGGGATCGACACGCGGTTTCGCCACAACCTCGTGGCGCTGCGCCCGGGATCGCGCGAGGCCGTGTTCCAGCGGCTCGACAACGACGAGGAGGTCATCCTGAAGTACTCGATGATCCACGTCGCGCCGCCGATGAGCGCGCCCGAGTTCGTGCGGCGCAGCCCGCTGGCGAACGCGGCCGGCTGGGTCGAGGTCGACAAGAGCACGACGCAGCACGTGCGCTACAGCAACGTCTTCGCGCTCGGCGACGCGAGCAGCCTCCCGACGTCGAAGACCGGCGCGGCGATCCGCAAGCAGGCGCCGGTCACGGTCGAGGCGCTGCTCGCGGTCATGGACGGCCGCGCGCCGCAGGGCGGCTACGACGGCTACACCTCGTGTCCGCTCGTGACCGGCTACGGGCGCCTGATCCTCGCCGAGTTCGACTACGACGGGAAGCCGGCCGAGACCTTCCCCTTTGACCAGAGCAAGGAGCGCCTGAGCATGTACCTGCTCAAGAAGTACGCGCTCCCGCAGATGTACTGGCGGGGGATGCTGCGCGGCGTCGCGTAGCGGCCCAGGGCTTCAGGCCGACGCGCGCGGCTCGTGCGTCGGCTTGAACTCGAGCTCGAGCCCGGGCAGCTGCCCGCGCTGGGAGAACCACGCGTAGAGGTCGCGGACGGTCTCGGCGGTCGGGCGCGGCTCGTGGCCGAGCTCGCGCGCGGCCTTGTCGCGCTGGTACTGGACGCCGAGCATCAGCACGTCGATCGACTCGCGCGTGTACAGCGGCTCGGTGCGGGTGATCTTCGCGGCGGTCTCCAGGATCGGCGCGAACGCGCGCGCTAGTCTGTAGGGACAGGTGAGTCGCGGCGCCGCCACGCCGGTGACGGCGGAGGCCATCGCGCCCAGCTGGTCGATGCTGTGGAGGTGCCCGGTCACGAGGTAGCTCTCGCCGGTGCGCCCGCGCGTCGCCGCGGCGATCGTGCTCGCGGCGACGTCGCGCACGTCGACGAAGTCGAAGCCGCCGGAGAGCAGCATGGGCAGGCGCCGGTGGTACAGGTCCAGGAACACCTTGCCGAGGCGCGACGGGGCGTAGTCGTAGGGCCCGATGATCCCCGAGGGGTGGAGGATGACCGCGTCGAGCCCGCGCTTGATCCACGCGCGGACGACTCGCTCGCCGTCGGCCTTGCTGCGGTCGTAGGCCGGCGCGCCGCTCGTCGCGTCGACGCGCGCGCGCGTCTCGTCGAAGGGCACGCGCCCGCGGTCGTGCTGGAACGCGTGCACCGAGCACAGGTGCACGAGGCGGCGGACCTTCGCGTCGTGGGCCGCCGCGCACATGTTGCCCACGCCGCGAACGTTGACCTCGTGGACCAGCCCGCCCATGGGGCCGACGATCGAGATCACCGCGGCGAGGTGGTAGACGACGTCGACGCCGTCACACAGCGCGCGCAGCGAGGCGGGGTCGCGGACGTCGCCGCGCATGAGCTCGACGTCGAGCCCGGCGAGCTGCGGCGGCGACGGCTCGCGCGCGAGCACGCGGACGCGGTCACCTCGCGCGAGCAGCTGGCGAACCAGGTTCGCCCCGACGTGTCCTGTGGGTCCTGTGACGGCGACGAGGGTCATGGCTCCGGGGCGCGGGGCGTTGCGGACCCTCGCGCGTTACCGGGATATCCGATCAGCCAGGCGCCCGCAGCCGCGGGGCCGGGGATTCTGGAAAAAACCCCCAGCGGTGTGACGCGCACCACTCACGCGCCGCGCGGCAGCGCGTCAGGCGCTCGGCGCACGGGCACGGCCGCCTCGAGGGCCGTGAGCGCGTGTTCGCAGTCGCGGGCGAAGGCCGAGCGCGCGCGCGCGCCGGGGAACAGCCAGAACATCACGGCGAACACGAGCGCGATGCCGCCGACCGCGTTCCCGGTGATCAGGGCCGGGAGCGCGACGGCGACGAGCAGCGCGGCCGCGAGCTTGCCCGCCCTCTCGAAGGTGAACACCTGCGGGTGCGGCCGCAGCTCGATGTTGATCGCCGAGCCGGGGCCGTCGTCACGGGCCTCGATCGTGCCGCGCACGATCGGCTGAAACGGCGTGACCTCGCGGCCGCGGTTGGTCTCGCTGATGGCGAAGCGCGTCCCGAACAGCGCGCCGAAGAACGGCCGGGGGGTCACCGGCGCGTGCAGCACTCGGACCACGATGCCCGCGCCGCTGAGCTTGGCGATGAGCGCGAACTCGCGTCCGGTCTCCTCGACCACCTCGGCGAGCTGCGTCCGCAGCTCCGTCGGGGGCAGCTCGCTGCGGAGCGTGTGCCGCTGAATGAGCCGGGGTCCGGTCACGCGGCGGAGCATACCCGGCGCGCGCGTGGCGGGGAATTCCTCGCGCGCGCAGGAGCTCGACGCGACTCAGTGCTGCTCTTGGTGCGGCTCGATGCTCCGCATGAACAGGTAGAGTCCGATGACGCCGACGCAGCCGAGCAGCCACAGCGCGACGAGCATGAGCGTGGAGGACGGGTCGAGGGCGACAAGGCTGGTGTTGATGAGCGACATGATCTCTCTCCTCGTGGGATGGATCCGGGGTGGCGGCTGGGCCTCCGCCGGCGTCTCCAGGTTGTGCAATCGTCGTGCCCGTCGCGCGCCTGTCAGGGCGCCCGTGATCCGGCGAGCGCGGGCCGCTCGCGGTCGATCTCGAGGGGCGCGCGCGGGCGCAGGTCGACGTGTGAGCGAGGGGCGGGGACGATGTCGCGGAGGACGGGGAGTCTTCCGCGACGCCCCGATCCATATGTCTTTTTGTTAATGTCTCGAGTCACGGGTCACGCGCGCCGGCGCGTGACGGCGACGTGCTCCCGCCGCTGGCGGATCGACGCGGCCACAGCCGTCAAGTCGCGGGTTGATCGCGCGCGCTCCAGTCGCTCCTCGAGAGCGACGAGCGGTCACGCTCGCACCACGAGCAACAGCGCGGACGCGAGACGCGTCCGCGCTCACAGCGCGGTGTCCTGGTTCTTCGCTCCGCTCCGTTACGGGCGGTGGCCGCCGGGGCCGCGCAGGTAGGCGTACAGGAACGCGAACAGCGCGAGCATGAAGGTGGTGTTGATGGCGGCGATGGCGAAGCTGTAGGACGTATTCATGGTGTGTACCGTCGGGCGGGTCGACGCTTGTCCTGTTGTGCAGGCCGTGCGCCCGAAGGCCTTCGAAGAAGAACATCAATAATTTCAGACGAGTCGCGCGTCCGGTTCGGGGGCTGCGCGACGGCCGGGCGCGACGGGCGGGGGATAATCCGCGAAGGCTGGGGGAGATTTCGCGGGGGCTTTGGCGGCCTCTTGGCCGGCGAGTCCCACTGTTTGGCGCGCGCAGGTCGTCCGACCCGGCGCGATTACGGCGCTGCGGAATTTTCCACACCCGCTCGCGCGGAGGCCGACATCAACGGCTAGGACAGCGCGTCTTCGATCGTGGCGAGCAGCTGGGGCTCGCTGAAGGGCTTCTCGAGGGTCAACGCGTCGGCGGCGATCCGCCCGTTCTCGATCAGGTACTGCCGGTCGTGGGCCGACATGTACACGATGTTGATCTCCGGGCAGCGCGACTGGATCTCGCGCGCGAGCGCGTCACCGGAGGTGTCCGGGAGCACCATGTCGGTCAGCAGCAGCGCGGGGGACGGCTCCGAAGCGCGCTCGAGGTGGCGCCCGGCGTCGGCGCCGCTGCGGGCCTCGATCACTTTAAAGCCGTTCTTGGAGAGGTAGTGGCGGATCGTCATGCGCACCAGATCGTCGTCCTCCACCACGAGGATGGTGTTAGAGCGAGGGTGCTCGACGGCGCGCGGCTCCGCGCCGGCGGGGACAGACGGCGGCGTGGGGGCGAGCGGCAGGCGAATGATGAAGCGCGTGCCGACCCCCAGCTCGCTCTCGAGCTCGATGGTCCCGCCGCACCCGTGGATGATGGCGTAGGCCGTGGAGAGGCCGAGCCCCGTCCCCTCGGCTTCGCCCCGGGTCGTGAAGAACGGCTCGAAGACCTTGGCCTGGACCTCGCGCGACATGCCGCAGCCGGTGTCGCGCACGGCGAGCGTGATCACGTCGTCCTCGACCGTGACCGTGAGGTGGAGCTGACCGCCGTTGGGCATGGCGTGGCGCGCGTTGACGATGAGGTTCATCAACACCTGCTCGAGCTGACCCGAGTGGGCGCGGACCCAGGCGGGCGTCGGCGCCGTGGTCACGCGGAGCTCGACGTCGGCGCCGAGGAGCCCGGTGAGCATGCGCTGCGTGTCATCCACGAGCGTGTTGAGGTCGAGGACGATGGACTCGTCGGGGGATTTTCGGCTGAAGGCGAGCAGCTTCGCGACGATCGCGGAGCCCCTGCGCGCGGCCTCGCGCAGGGTCTCGACGTGCTCGCGCGCCTCGAGGCTCGGTCCCTGCTTGAGGTGCTCGAGGGCCATGTCCGAGCAGCCGATGATGCCCATGAGGAGGTTGTTGAAGTCGTGCGCGATTCCGCTGGTGAGGCGCCCGACCGCCTCCATCTTCTGGGCCTGGAGAAACTCGCGCTCGAGCTTCTTGACGCTGGTGAGGTCGCGGAGAATTCCCGTGAAGAGGCGCTCTCCCCCGATCCGCGCCTCGCCCACCGAGAGGTGCAGGGGGAACTCCGAGCCGTCCTTGCGCCGACCGATGACCTCGCGGCCGACGCCGATGATGCGCCTGGGACCTCCAGAGAGGTAGGACTGGATGTAGCGCCCGTGCTGCTCCCGGTCAGGAGAGGGCATCAGGACCGAGACGTCGTGACCGATGAGCTCGTCGCGGGAGTAGCCGAACATCGCGCGGGCGGCCGGGTTCACCGCCTCGATACATCCACGCGCGTCAATCGTGATGATGCCGTCGACCGCCGCGTTTACGATCGCGCTCAAGCGGGCGATCGATTTGGCCGGGTTCTCCCCGCCGTGGAGATCGGCGTTCTGCATGGTTCTTGGCTCACCATCAGGGGGCATTAGGTGAAACAATGCGGCGATACCGCCGACTCGTGAAGGGACGATGACATATTTTCGTCAGGATCGCGCGACCACCTCCCGGCGTGAGAGGGGAATTTTTTTGAGAAAGGGAAAAATTTCTCGATAAATTCTACAGGAACGCGCGGGGAGAGCGCGGAAAATCTCGCGTTTTCTGAGTTGCGCGCGTGTTTTCGGTGGTTTTCCCCACAGCGTCCTCACGATCTGGCCGTGGCATGAGCCGTGCACCGTCTGGGGTCGCCGGCGGAGAGCGTCGCGCGCAAACCGGAGAACTGGAGAGAGCCATGACAGCGACCATACTCGTAGTTGACGATGAACGACTCATCCGTTGGTCGCTGCGTGAGCGCTTACAGGACGAAGGGTACTCCGTTCTGGAGGCCGAGACGGGGGCGAAGGCGATCGAGCAGTTCGGGCGCGGCGTCGACCTGGTGCTGCTCGACTACCGCCTCCCCGACATCGACGGGCTCGCGGTGCTCGAGCGGCTGCAGGCCGAGGACCCGGATGTCCCGGTGATCATGTTGACGGCGCACTCGAGCGTCAACCACGCCGTCGACGCCATGCGGCGCGGCGCGTACCACTACGCCGGGAAGCCGTTCAGCCTGGACGAAGTCTCGATGACCGTCAGCAAGGCGCTCGAGACGACGCGCCTTCGTCGTCAGCTGCGAGCGCTGCGTCGCGCGGCGGGGGACCACACCTCGGTCGAGGGGATCGTCGGCGACTCCCCGGCGATGCAGGAGGTCAAGTCGCTGCTCGCCCGCATCGCCACCAGCCCGGCGTCGACCGTGCTGATCACGGGCGAGAGCGGCACAGGCAAGGATCTCGCCGCGCGGGCGCTGCACGGCGCGTCCGATCGCGCGTCGGGGCCATTCCTTAACATCACCTGCTCCGCGCTCGCCGAGAACCTGCTCGAGAGCGAGCTGTTCGGACACGAGCGCGGCGCGTTCACGGACGCGAAGACGCGCAAGCAGGGCCTGTTTGAGCACGCCAGCGGCGGCACGATCTTCCTCGACGAGATCGGCGAGATGGCGCCCGCGCTGCAGGCCAAGCTGCTGCGCGTGCTCGAGTCGAAGACCTTCCGCCGGGTGGGCGGCAGCGTCGACATCCGCGCGGACGTGCGGGTCGTGGCGGCGACCAACGTCGACCTCCGCGAGGCGGTGCGCGCCGGGAAGTTCCGCGAGGACCTCTACTACCGCCTCGCGGTGCTGACGGTGCACCTGCCGCCGCTGCGCGAGCGCGCCGGCGACGTCGAGCTGCTCGCGCACTTCTTCGCCGAGCGCTTCTCGTCGGAGTTCAAGAAGCCGCTCAAGGGCATCTCGACCCCCGCGATGCAGCGGCTCCGCCTGCACCCGTGGCCCGGCAACGTCCGCGAGCTCCGCAACGCGCTCGAGCGCGCGGTGCTGCTGTGCGACAGCGACCGCCTCGACAGCCGCGACTTCGAGTTCCTGTCGACGACGACGGTCGAGCACGACACCTTCCGGCTCCCGGCCAGCGGCATCGACTTCCGCGAGCTCGAGCGCAGCCTCGTGATCCAGGCGCTCGAGCGCGCGCGCGGCAACCAGACGCGCGCGGCGGCGCTGCTCGGGATGAACCGCGATCAGATGCGCTACCGCGTGGAGAAGTTCGCGCTCTCCGAGGTGCGACGAAAGGCCGCCTTATGACCCCACCGTCACGACGCGCCATCCTCGAGGTGGCGAACGTCATCGCGCTCGTGTTCGACCGGGACTACCGCCTGGTCGAGCGGACGTCAGCGGCGAGCGCGAAGCTCAACATCTCGGGCGAGCACCACGGGCAGACCGTCGACGAGGTCGAGGCGACGGGCGCGCTGTACCAGGGCTTCGCGCGCGACGTTCGGAGCCTCAGCGAGGCCCGCGGCTCGCTCGAGCGCGAGGCCACGCTCGAGTCGGGGCTCGGCGTGCTGGTGCGCCTCGGCTTCGCGCGCGACGGCCGTGACGACTTCGACGGGATCATCGCCTCGTTCATCGACGTCAGCGAGCTGCTCGAGCGCAACGCCGTGCTCGCGGCCGCGCTCAAGGAGGTCGAGGACTACAAGCACGCGCTCGATCGTTCGAGCATCGTCTCGATCACGGACCCCAGCGGCCGCATCACCCACGCCAACGATCGCTTCGTCGAGATCTCGGGGTACTCGCGCGACGAGCTGGTCGGGAGCGACCACCGGCTCATCAACTCCGGCTACCACGAGCCCGAGTTCATCCGCGAGCTGTGGCGCTCGATCAACGCGGGCGAGGTCTGGTCGGGCGAGATGCGCAACCGATCCAAGGCGGGCGAGGAGTACTGGGTCGACACGACGATCGTGCCCTTCGTCGACGAGCGCGGGCGGCCGCAGCGTCACCTCGCGATCCGCACCGACATCACCGAGCGCGTGCGCGCGCGCGAGGGGCTCGTGCGCAGCGAGCAGCGCTTCCGCGCGCTCTTCGAGAACGCGCCGGTCGGCATCGCGATCGCGTCGCTCGACGAGCGCATCGTCTCGGCGAACCCCGCGCTCGCGCGGCTGCTCGGCTGCTCCCTGACGGCGCTCACGGGCCGCGCGCTCGACGACTTCGCGGTCGGCGACTCGCCGCTCGACGACCCGCGCGTCGCCGAGGAGCGCCGCGCGGTCCTCAACGGCGAGCGCCGCAGCTTTCAGGCCGAGCGCCAGCTCCAGCGCGAGGACGGCGGCGTCGTCTCGGCGCGCGTCACGACGTGGTTGAACCCGGCGGGCCGCGACGGCACGCGCTGCTGGATCAAGATGCTGCAGGACGTCACGCGCGAGCGGGAGGCCGCGGAGCAGCTGCAGGCCCAGGCCACGCTGGCGCAGCTCGGGCGCATGGCGGCCGTGGTCGCCCACGAGGTCAAGAACCCGCTCGCCGGGATCGGCGGGGCGCTGCACATCATCCGCGATCGCCTCGACGAGGGGGCGTTCGAACGCGTGATCATCGACGAGATCCGTGACCGCCTCGACCAGCTCAACGGGCTCGTCGACGGGCTCGTGAAGTTCGCCCGCCCGGTCAAGCCCGAGTTCGAGCGCGTGGGCATGCGCTCGCTGCTGAAGCGCGCGATGAGCTCGGTCGCGGACGAGCGCCTCGGCGACGGCGCGATCCGCTTCGAGATCGAGGCGGAGCCGTGCTGCGAGCTGCGCGGCGATCCCCGGCTGCTCGAGCAGATGTTCGTGCACCTGCTGCGCAACGCCGGCCGCGCGATGCAGCCGGGCGGCGGCGTCATCGAGCTGGCGGCCGACGCCGATGAGGACGCGTGCGTCGTGCGTGTCCGCGACGGCGGCCGCGGGCTCGACGAGGAGAGCGCCGCGCGGATCTTCGATCCGTTCTTCACGATCAAGAACCAGGGGATCGGCCTGGGCCTCGCGCAGTCGCGGCGGATCGCGCGAGCGCACGGCGGCGAGCTCGACGTCGAGCGAACGTCGCCAGCCGGGACGACGATGCGCGTCACGCTGCCGCGCGCGCCGGGCGACCGCGAGCGCTGACGACCGGTCCTCTATGACATGACCGATGATTCATATGCGACTTCGCGCCGCGCGAGTCGGCCGGGCGGACAGATCGCTCTGCGAAGTCGCTGAGGCCTCCGGGCCGCCGCGCTCGAGAGAGCGCGGGTGCGGAGCGCGCGAGCGCGGCGCGGCGCGGCGCGCCCGCGCGAGAACGCGCGGTTCGCCGCCGCGCTCGGGAGGCGATTGTGCCCGCGTCCGTGCGAAGGTGGCCACCAGGCCACGTCGAGCACGCTCCGCCGCGCGAGCGCGAGCCCGAAGAGGCGCGTTCTTAACCCAAATACGGCCGCGACGCACCGTCGCGCGCACACGGCTCGCCGCCGCGTCATATTGAGCGCGGCGCGGAGAGCTCGGCGCGCGAACAATTCAGGCGTGTTTTTGGCCGTATACGGCGCGTGTAGAAAAGCCTGCTCGTCGTTACAATGTCCAGGTCGGAGCGTGATGATACAGGCTTCTACGGCAGCGAGGAATCGGGTCGGCTGTCCGGTCGTCGTGGAGGGAGATGGTGGCGTTTAACGTCGGGGACCAAATTATCAATCGCTATCTGCTCTTGCGGGAGGAGCCCGAGAGGATGGGCTCGGAGGTCTTCGGGCGGGTGTGGGCAGCGCTTGATGTCGAGACGGACGATGTAGTCCGCCTCGTGCACGTTGACGCTGAGCTGCTCCCGAACGCCGACGCGCGTGCGGCGTTCATCGCCGGCGTGCGCAAGGCCAAGGCGGCGACGCTCGAGGCGCTCGTCCCGATCCTCGACGTGACGACGAGCGGCGACGACTGCTTCGTCGTCTACGGCGCGCCGCAGAGCGCGTTCCCGCTGGAGGAGATCTTCGCCGAGATGAGCTCGGAGGATCGTCGGGCCGAGATCCCGCGGTTCGCCGTGCTGCTCGCCAAGTCGCTCTCGGCGCTGCACCGCGCCGGGATCGTGCAGGGCCTGCTCTCGCTCTCGACGGTGTTCGAGTGGGAGCGGGGCTACGCGACCTGGCAGTACCAGCTCGCGTCGCTGTGCGACCACGCCAAGGTCATGCGCCGCCTCGACGACCACGTCGACGGCGTGTTCCGGGCGCCGGAGGTCATCGAGGGCGCACGCTTCTCGCAGGCGAGCGACATCTTCTGCTGGGCGGTGCTCGTCGCGACCTTCGCGACCGAGGCCGAGCCGGCGGAGGCGATCGAGATGGCCGACGACGGCCGCGCGTCGACCGTGCTCTCGGAGGCGCTGCTGGAGATCGTCCAGGTCTCGCTCTCGTACTCGCCCGACGAGCGCCCGTCCGACGCGGACGCGCTGCTCGAGTGGCTCGAAGAGACAGGTATCGCCAAGGACCTGCCGATCTCGCGGGCCGGCACCGGCAACGCGGTGTGGGAGTGGGAGCTGACGCGCGAGCGACGTCGCCGCGCCCGCGAGGCGCAGGAGCAGCCGGAGGTCAACGTCAAGGCGGTCGAGACGGCGACCCCGGTCGTGCCGTTCGAAGGCTTCGAAGAGGTGCCGACCTACGTGCCGCCGCCGGACGACACGGTCATGCCCGCGCCGCCGGAGCCAGCGCCGGAGCCGCCTCCAGCGGCGCCGGCCGCCGTCGACGAGCCGCTGGAGGACGCGCTCGCGCAGATGATGGGCGACCCGCTCGCGGGGGTGCCGGACGAGATCCCGGTGCTGCCGATGTCCGAGGGGCAGAGCTCGGCGCTGGAGGACACGCTCGCCGCGATGCTCGGCGGCGGCGCGGCGCCGGAGCCCGCGCCCGCGCGCGCATCCTCGTCGGACGAGATCCCCGAGCTGCCGATGTCGCCGGGCCAGAGCTCGGCGCTGGAGGACGCGCTCGCCGAGATGCTCACGGGCGACGCGCCCGCGAAGGCGCCCGCGAGGTCGTCGACGCCGGACCCGGGCGGCTCGGCGCTAGAGGACGCGCTCGCGGAGCTCACCGGTGACATGGACGCCGGGACGTCCGGCGCGGAGTCCGACATGCTGCCGCCGCCTCCGGAGCTCACGGCGCTCGAGGGCGACGAGGAGTCCTTCGAGTCGCTCGGCTCGCTCAACGACGAAGGCGAGGCGATCGACTTCGGCGCGCCAGCGGCGGACGAGGAGGAGGACGACGACTGGGCGGCCGCAGCGCGCGCGCGCTTCCGGGAGGAAGCGGGCGCGCCCGACGACGACGAGCAGCCCGAGGAGGAGCCCGCCGAGGTGCTCGACGAGGAGCTCGAGGCGGAGCGACTCGAGCGCGAGCGGCTCGAGCAGGAGCGACGCGAGCGCGAGCGGCTCGCGGCCGAGAAGCGTGAGCGCGATCGGCTCGAGCAGGAGGAGCGCGAGCGGGCGTGGCGCGAGCGTCAGCGGCTGCGGCAAGAGGAGTGGGAGCGCGGGCGCGTCGAGCAGGAGCGCCGCGAGCAAGAGTGGCGCGAGATGAAGCGCCTCGAGGAGGAGCGCATCGAGCAGATGCGCCGCGAGCAGGAGGAGCGTGAGATCGAGTGGCGCGCGCGGCTCGAGCGTGAGGAAGAGGAGCGCGAGGCTCGCGAGATCGAGGAGCGCGCGCGGCTCGAGGAGCAGGCGCGCGAGCGAGAGGAGCGCGCGGTCCGTGAGGCCGAGGAGCAGGCGCGCGCCGAGGTCGAGGAGCAGGCGCGCGCCGAGGTCGAGGAGCAGGCGCGCGCCGAGGAGGCGGAGCGCGAGGCGGCCGCGCGCGAGCAGCGAGAGCGAGCGCGACGCGAGGCGGAGCGACTCGAGCGCGAGGCGGAGCGTGAGCGTCGCGAGGCGGAGCGCGAGCAGCTCGAGGCGGAGCGCGAGCAGCGTGAGGCCGAGGAGCGCGAGCGCAGCGATCGAGCGGCCCGCGAGGCCGAGGAGCTCGAGCGGCTCGAGCGCGAGGCGCGAGAGTCGGAGGAGCGCGCCCGTCGAGAGCGCGAGGCTCGAGCCGTGGAGGAGAAGTTCCGCCTCGAGCAGCAGGAGGTCGAGGAGCGCCGGCGACGTGAACGAGAGGCCAGCCAGGCGCGCGAGCGGGCTCGACGAGAGCGCGCGACGCGAGGCACGCGCAAGCGCAGCTACTCCTCGGAGATCCGCGAGGCCGAGGCGCAGATGCGTCAGGAGCAGGCGGACCGCGAGGCGGCGATGGTCGCTCGGCTGGAGCGCGCGCGGATCGAGCGTGACGAGGAGCGCGCGCGGCAGCGGGAGGCCGACGCCGTGCGCAAGCCGATGCGGCAGTCCACCGAGATGCTCGACGTCCCGCCGGAGATGTGGGGCCGCAGCACGCCGGAGGAGGGCGACCCGCGCGCGATCCCGGTGGAGCGCAGCGCCTCGGGGAGCCGCTCGAGCATGCGTCGACGCGAGCCGCCCGTGGAGGTCGAGCGCGCGCCGATGCACGAGCCGCCGCCGCCGCAGGTGATCCACAAGGCCGCGGATCCCAGCGATCGTCGCGACTGGATCATGCTGGTGATCGTCGCGTTCGTCGTCGGCCTGCTGTGCGGGATGCTGCTGCAGCAGATGATCTCGGGCTGATCGTCACGCCGCGACGCGGGCGTTCATCGCCCGCGTCGCGTGTCGTCGGCTCGGCTCACGCCGGGCCGCGGAGGTGGGCGGCGAAGGCCGCGAGCGCGTCGATCGTGGTGAAGATGCCGAGCAACTCGCGGCCGCCCGAACCAGCGACGACCGCCGTGCCGAACTTGTGCTCGGCCATGTACCTGATCACGTCGCGAAGCGGCGTGTCTGGATCGACGGTGTAGGGATCGGCGACCATCGCCTCTTCAACGCGGGTCGTGTGGGCGTCGACGCCGGGGAGGCTCTCGACGAGCTCGAGCTCGCGATCGCTGAGGATCCCGATGATGCGTCCGCCCTCGAGCACCGGGAGGTGCCGGATGTCGTGCTCGCGCATGCGTCGCTGGGCGAGCTCGAGCGATTGCTCGCGACCGATGGTGACGGGCGCGGGGGTCATAAATTCACGGATCGGGGCGCGTTCGTGCGTGTGGGCAGACATGGGTTCGTGCTCGGGAGTATGCAGCGCCTGTGCCACCCGCGCTCGCGCGCGCGTGGGCGGTCCGCTCGCTGCGGCGCGCGCTCGCGGGTGAATTCTCGCGGTGGCGCGGAGAATTCCACGAGGCTGGCGCCGCGCTCCAGCGCGGGCCGCGAAATTTCATCCGTCGCGGGAGTGGCTCGTGGCACGCGCTTTGCTCAACAATGCGGCGTGACCCACACGACGCTGACCGTGGACGTGATCATGTCGCGCGAGCTCCGGACGCTGAACCGCGCGCACACCGTGAAGCAGGCGCTCGAGGCGCTGAGCGGATACGACATCCGCCACGTGCCCGTGGTCGAGGAGGACGGCGTCACGCTGGCGGGGCTCGTCAGCGATCGCGACCTGCGCGAGTACACGGTGCCGACGCTGGTCCAGGTGCGAGACCCGGGGCAGCACGCGGCGCTGCTGGAGACGCCGCTGGACGAGGTCATGCGCGTCGGGCTGCTGTGCGTCGAGCCAGGTGACTCGGTGCGCGCGGCGATCGGCGTGATGCTGCAGTACAGGGTCGGCGCGGTCCCGGTGGTCGAGCCCGGGACCAAGCGGCTGTGCGGGATCTTGAGCTACGTCGACGTGCTGAAGCTCGCCGCCGAGCGGCTGTGAGCGAGACGCGGACGCTGGAGAGAGAGGAGCGAAGTCATGAGCGAGAGCAGCGACACCATCGCCGAGATCATGAGCGTTGACCTGGTGACCGTGACCGAGGAGCAGCGCCTGTCCCACGTCCGTCAGCTGATGAGCGAGCACAAGATCCACCACGTCCCCGTCGTCCGCGACGGCGCGTGCATCGGGCTGATCTCGTCCACGGACCTGATGCGCGTCAACTGGGGTGACCTCTACAGCCAGACCGAGGCGGTCACCGACGCGCTGCTCGACACGGTCTCGATCCGCGACGCGATGCAGGAGGATCTCAGGGTGATCCACCGCGACACGTCGGTCGTCGAGGCGGCGCGCCTGTTCGCGGACGGCATGTATCACAGCCTCCCGGTCGTCGATGACGACGATCGGCTTGTCGGCATGCTGACGACCACGGATCTGCTGCGCTACTTGCTGCGCTTCGCGCCAGGCGCCTGAGGGTCCTGGGTTGCACGACCGGCGCCGCGGATCGCGAGCGCGACGCCCAGCAGCAGCACCAGGACGCCGGCGAGCGTCGCCGGCGGCGGACGCTCGTCGAGCAGCGCCATCGCGAGGAGCGAGGAGCCGATCGGCTCGATCAGCAGGATGACCGCGACCAGCGTCGCGTCGAGGTGCTTGACGGACCAGTTCACGCCGGTGTGGCCGATGAGCTGGGGCACGAGCGCGAGCAGGACCAGCAGCCCGTAGGTCGCGGGCGGGTGCCCGAGGTAGGCCGCGCCGGCGAGGTAGGGCGCGGGCAGCAGCGCGAGGCCGGCGACGGCGTAGGTCAGGCCGGCGTAGACGGTCAGGCTGAGCCCCGCGCGCTGGGCCGCGCGCCCGATCAAGTAGTAGCCCGACGCGGCCATCGCCCCGAGCAGCGCGAGGCCGTCGCCGAGCAGCGGGCTCGCGCCCGCGCGACCCGCCGCGCCCGCGTCCGCGAGCGCGATCAGCCCGCCGCCCACGATCGCGACCGCGGCGCCGAGCAGCACGCGCGAGCGCGGGCGCTCGGAGAGCGCGATCCAGGCGAGCAGGCTGACCCACACGGGGTTGGTGTTGACGAGCGCGGTCGAGGCCGCGACGGTCGTGTACTGCAGCGAGCTGATCCAGGTCGCGAAGTGGAGCGCGAGCAGGGAGCCCGACGCGATCGTCAGCGCGAGCGCGCGCGGGGCTGGACGTGGTTGAGCGCGCCACGCGGCGCGAATTCCAGGTGGCCCAAGGAGCAGGCCGGCGACGCCCATGCGAACGCACGCGGCCAGCAGCCCGAAGCCGGGGCCGGGGCCGCCGGGCGCCTGCGCGGCGCTGGCCTCGGCGAGCCGATAGAAGATCGCGCCGAAGGAGATCGCGAGCGTGGCGACGCCGAGCACCAGCGCGAGCTGCAGGCGTGTCGGACGTGCCGCGCCCATGGCTGGATTGTGCACCACGCGGCGGTCGACGGGCGCGCTCAGCTCGCGCCGGCGGACGCGGCCGCGGCCGCGGCCGCGACTGCGGCGGACTGCTGCGCCGCGAGGATCGCCTGCATGTCGAGCAGCGCCTTCGCGTCGCTGATCGCTCGCATGTCGCGGTCGAAGCCGACGAGGCGCACGAACGCGACGCTCGCGGCGAGCGTGAAGCTGAGGTTCGCGCCCGGAGAGGGCCGCAGGCTGACGATCGTCTCGCGGTACTCGTAGACCAGATCACAGATCCGCGAGATCGGCTGGGCGAGGAAGCACAGCAGCGAGATCTCGTCGTACTCCGACGGATGGATGTTGATGCCGATGCGCACGAGGTAGTCCGCGATCGCGCGCATGCGCTCAGCGACGGCGCGCGCCTCGATCCCGGTCAGGTAGAGCAGGTTGGCCGCGGTCTGTAGCGGGTTGCCGCGGGTGAAGCCGACCTCGTGCAGCGCCTGATAGATCCGCTCGACGCCCTCGCCGATCTCCTCGGGCGTCCCGTCGCGGCGCACGAGCATCGCGCAGGCCGGGAAGTCGTCGGGCCCCGTGAGCCACCAGTGATAGCGCTTCATCTGCTCGTAGATGGCCTTGAAGCGCGCGATGTCCTCGGGCTCGACGGGCCGGAGGTCACGCGCGTTGCGGAGCACGAAGATCGCGACCTTCTCGAACGCGTGGCCGCGACGCAGCCGCGCCGCGCGGAACAGCTTCTCGACGCGATCGACCTCGGCGAGGAAGGCCGCCGGCGTGTCCTCGGCTTGCAGCAGCATCGCGCTCAGGATGAAGCGCAGCGGCGAGCGCAGCTCGGAGAACCAGCCCACGCGGTGACGCAGCTCCTCGGCGGTCGCGCGGATGCCCTCGGCGACCGCCGTGGCCGGCGCGCGGTTGGTCAGCATCGAGATGGCCGCGAAGCGCAGCGCCGTCGGGTCCTCCCAGAACCCGCGGTCGGCCTCGAGCGCCGCGTAGATCTCGATGAAGCGGGCCATGGGATCCGCGGGGACGCGGAAGCGTTGGGACGCGTCGGGCGGGGCGGAGCGGTGCGGCACTGGTTCGAACATAGCAAACGAGCGGCCGCGCCCTGGTCTCGTCGACGGGGGCTGGCGTACAGTCTGGGTCGTGTCCGCCCCCGAGCCCGACGCGGAGTCGCTCGCCGCCGCCGAGACGCGGATCGTCGAGCTGGAGATCAGGTCCGCCTACCAGGAGCAGCGGCTCGTCGAGCTCGATGACGTCCTCCGAGAGTTCGCCGATCGCGTGGTCGCGCTCGAGCGGCAGCTCGCGGAGCTGCGCGAGCAGCTGACCCAAGAGCCCGGCAGCCCGATCGGGCCCGCCGACGACCCGCCGCCGCACTATTGAGCCCAGGCTCGGAGCCCAGGGCTCGGTCTTGAGGTCGCGCGCGTCGTCTGCCCGAACAGGCGAACCCCCGACGCAGGGCTTCCCAGGTCGCCCTTGCCGTCGGGGGCGCGTCGAGGGGAGGTCCGCACTTCCCGCTCGACGCTCTCCTGATTGTTTCTCGCGCTTCCTCCTTCGTGCGTTCGCGGTTCCCCAGCGATCGGTCGGTGAGACGGTGCCCACGGCGATACGGGGTGGGCGCGGCCGATCGTGAGGAGACTATAATGAAAATGAAAAGCGATTTCAAATTCAAAATTGCGCGACGGTGCGTTTCGCGGCTTGCGCGCGCGAGGCCTCAGGGCATCGTGATCATTCGCCGGATCTCGTCCGTCTTGAAGCCCAGCGCCATCGGGCGGCGCGCGCCGGGCAGGATCACGACGTCATAGAGCTCGCGGACGACGCCCTCGATGCGGAGCCAGTGCACCAGGTCTCCGGTCCGCAGGTCGATGACGACGAAGCCGCAGCGGGCGTCGGCGCGCTTGTTCTCGAGCCGCGCGCCGAGCTCGAGGTCGCCGAAGGTCCGGTGCTCTCGCAGCGCCGAGAGCCCGACGATCGCGTGGTGTCCGTGGATGTGCAGGCCGCGGGTGAAGCCCGGGCAGAAGGTCACCCGTTCGAACCGGCCGCGCGCGCGATCGATGTAGCCGAGGTAGCCGCTGCCGGCCTCGACGAGCCAGAGCTTGCCGTCGTGCAGGCGCGGCGAGTGGGGCATCGAGAGCCCGCGGGCGATGACCTCGCCGCTGCGCACGTCGATGACGACGCCGCCGTCGCGTCGACGGTCACGCCAGCCGTCGACGACGTCGCTCTCGCTGACCGCCGTGACGTACGCCGGCCGCCCGTCCGCCATGGCGAGGCCGTTGAGGTGACAGCGATCCTCGGCGGCGAGCCGCGAGATGAACGACGGGCGCCACAGCGGCGTGAAGCTGTGCGTCTCGCTGACCGTCGCCAGGCAGCTGAAGAGCGTGTTGACGAAGATCGGGCGCCCGCCCCCGTCGATCGCGATGTCGTGGATGTCGACGTCGCCGGTCGTGTAGCCGACCTGCGGCACGTAGACGCGGTCGTAGCCGTGGTGCGTCTGGCCCGGCGCGAGCGCGTCTTCGAAGCGCCACAGCTGGTACAGCGAGCTCATCCAGAGGCCGCGCCCGTGGGCGCACAGCCCCATGCAGCGGTTAAACGTCCGTTCGAAGATCGACAGGCGCCCCTGCTCGGGCTGCAGCCCGATGAGGAACAGCTTGCCGGCCTGGTAGGTCGTGAACGCGACGCTGCCCCCGAGCTCGGCGAACCAGTCGGGGAGCCGGCGGTCGCCGGTGAGCTCGATCGGCGGACGTCCGGCGGGGGCCTCTGACACGCCCGCAGACTACCACCTGTCGACCCCGCGCGGTCAGAGCGTGACCTGGGCGTCGACGTCCGGCCACACGCGCAGCGTCAGGTAGCCGTTGGTGTACTGCATGTACTCGTCGACGAGCCCCTCCTCGATCCACGTCCCGCCGGAGAGGTCGGCCTGCAGCGTGCAGCTGGCGTCACCCTCGATGCGCACGACGGTGGTCTCGTCGGTCAGCGCCCGGAGGCTGCGCATGTCGAGGATCAGCGTGCTGCCCTCCTCGCCGATGTCGATGACCTCGATCCCGGTGAGCCTGCGATCGGGCATCGCGGTGAGATCGAGCGTGAAGCCGCCGAGCAGCTCGAGCGTGTCGCGACGGCCGCCGCCGTCGATGCGGTAGAAGCTGTCGTCGAGCACCGTGATCGTGTCGCGGCCGGTGCCGGCGTAGATGATGTCGGCGCCGCCGTTGCTGTGGATCAGGTCGTCGCCCGCGCCGCCGACGAAGATGTTGGCGTCCGCGGTGCCGTTGATCAGCTCGGGCGAGCTCGTGCCCTCGGCGTCGACGACGTTGCTGTAGTCACCGCCGTAGACGACGTAGCAGCGGCCCGCGTCGACGCCGGGCGCGTCCGAGCCGTGTGAACAAACGAGCAGATCCGCGTAGCCGTCGCCGTTGTGGTCGCCGCCGCCGCTGACGGCGTAGCCGGCGTAGTCCGCGAGCGTCTCGCCGTTGATGACGAAGCCGTCGTCGCCGAGCGTGAGCGTGGCCAGGCTGACCGCGTCGGTGTCCTGCTTGCCGTAGAGGACGAACGCGCGGCCCGACTGGCTGCCGTTGGGGTCGGCCCCGTACGCGCCGATGATCATGTCGTCGAGGCCGTCGCCGTTGACGTCGCCCGCGGCGTCCACGGAGACGCCGGAGTAGTCGCGGATGAAGCTGCCGTTGATGACGAAGCCCGGGTTGTTCGGCGCGCCGCTGTTGATCACTACGTCGTTGAGCAGGATCGGCGACGTCTCCTCGCGCCCGAAGATCAGGTAGGTGCGGCCCGACGCGTCGCCGGCCGGGTCAGCCCGCGGCGCGCCGATGAGCACGTCGTCGAGGCCGTCGCCGTTGACGTCGCCCGCGCCCGAGACCGAGAACGCCGCGCGGTCGCCCTCGAACTCCCCCTCGAGCATGAAGCCGCCCACGCCGGCCACGACGTCGTTGAGATCGACGTTGACGTTGTCGGGCTTGCCGAACACGACGTAGGCGCGGCCCGTGAGGGTGCCGGAGGTGCTCGAGCCGTGCGCGCCGACCACCAGGTCCGCGAAGCCGTCGCCGTTGACGTCGCCCGCGCCGCGCACCGCCGAGCCCGTGAAGTCGCCCGAGCTGACGCCGCTGATGGCGAACCCGCCGAGCCCCGCCGCGATGTGGCTGAGCGAGAGCGGGTCGGTGTTCTGCTTGCCGAAGATCACGTAGGCGCGGCCGGCGAAGCTCTCGTCGCCCACGTCGAAGCCGAACGCGCCCACGACGATGTCCTCGAGCCCGTCGCCGTTGACGTCGCCCGCGCCGCTGGCGGCGTAGCCGGCGAAGTTGATGTCGGCCTGGCCCTCGATCATGAAGCCGCCCACGCCCATCGCGACCTGCTGGAGGTCGACGGGCGCGTTATCGCTCTTGCCCAGGATGACGAACGCGCGACCCGAGTTGGTCCCGTTGGGGTCGGCGTTGGGCGCCCCGAGCACGAGGTCGCCGTAGCCGTCGCCGTTGATGTCGCCGACGCCGCTGACCGAGCGACCCGACTCATCGTTCAGCGCGGCGCCGAGGATCTTGAAGCCGCGCTCGCTCTCCTCGATGTTGGCGAGGAACAGGGTGTCGGCGTTCTCCTCGCCGAAGACCACGTAGGTCGCGCCGGAGTTGGGGACGTCGCCCGCGTCCGCGACGGGCGCGCCGACGATGATGTCGTCGTAGCCGTCGCCGTTGACGTCCCCCGCCGAGCGGATCGACTCACCGACGTGGTCCTGGGGCAGGGTCCCATTGATGGCGAAGCCGCCGAAACCGTCGGCGACGTCGTTGGTGTCGATCTGCACGGGGTTCACGGCCACGGTGACGGTGGCCGTGTCAAAGCCGTTGTTCCCGTCGGTGATCGTGTAGCCGAAGGTGTCGGTGCCCCAGAAGTTGTTCGGCGCCTGGTAATTGAAGCTGCCGTCCTCTTCAAAGGTGATCGTCGCGCCGCCCGCGGAGATCGGGTCGACCGCGATGACGGTCAGGTCGTCGTTGTCAGGATCCGCGTCGTTGACCAGGAGCCCCTCAAACGAAGAGACCCACATCGGGAAGCCTGACTTGGCGATGTACTTCCCGTCATTTTTGGCAATCGGATCATTGTTAACGGGCGGCTCTCCCGTGGAGCTGTCGTCGGTGGTGCCTGGAGTGCTCGTCGAGCTGGTGGTCACCTCTCCGGTGGACGTGCTCGAGGTGGTGAGGTCCCCGGTGGAGCTCGTGCTCCCGTCGTCGCCCGCAGTGGTGCCGTCCGTCGTGTCGGCGTCAGTTGTCCCGGTGGAGGAAGGGAGGGTCGAGTCGTCGCCGCACCCGGAGATAAGGGCCGGGATGGCGACGGCAAAGATCGATACGAGTCCGAGGAGCCGCGGCCGAAGCATGGGCACCAGAATAGCGAAGAGCACACCGCCCGACAGGCCGCGCGGCGCTGCCAGGGCCCGTGACTTTGGCCGTGCGACGGTCATCTGCGCCCTTCTGCACGGGGCGTGAGCGGACCGCGGACCGCTGTCGCGCCTCCGCTGTTGGCGAGTGTTGCCGGTTCCGGCCGGCAGGTTCTGGCGCGAAAACCGCCGATGCGGAGCCGCAGGTTTTGCGGAAAATCGCGCGCGCCGCTGTCGCGTGGAGCGCAGTGGCCACCGAACTGGCGTGATAACGGGGTACCGGTGTAGATCCGCTGGCGCGTCCAGCATTCGGGACAGATTTCAGCCGAGATACACGTGGTGCAATCGTTGTATGTCCAACAACAACTTGGCCGCTTGTATGCGCAGGCGTTAGGCTGTTTCGTGCGACTTCACGCGAAGGGGCACCTCCGCCCCCATTCCGTATGCGGCAGCGACGCTGTGGACGAATAAAGGCAGGAATACAGCATGGATTACGCGCTCGACTTCGGCAGGTACCTCACCGCGCTGCTCGGGATCTGCACCCTCGCGGGTGTGGGCGCAGGATGCGGAGACAATCACGCCGGCACCGACAGCGACGGCTCGATCACCGGAGCGACCACCGCCTCGGGGCCGACCACGGACTCGCCGACCTCGAGCGCGATGTCCTCGTCCGACGCGACGACGACGCCCGGCGGCAGCGAGGGCGACAGCGAGAGCACGACTGGCTCGAGCGACACGACGGACAGCAGCACCGACGCGCCGACGACGGAGACGACGGAGACCACCGTCGACCCGAGCACGAGCTCGACCGACGACCCGTCCGCGACGACGAGCCCGTGGATGCCGATGCCGTGTCAGGTCGAGACCACGCTGACCGAGCCCGCGCCGTCGAACGTGCTGTTCGTGCTCGACAAGTCGGGCTCGATGTCGATGGAGATGTGGGACCACGACAGCGATCCGCAGACGCCGACGGTCACGCGCTGGAAGAGCCTGTACCAGGTCGTCGAGTTCGTCGTCACCGAGTTCAACGACACGATCAACTTCGGCGCCAAGCTGTTCCCCAAGTATGACGCGGGCTCGTACCTCAACGAGGGCGCCTGCGAGGTGATGCCGGGGATCGAGGTCCCGATCGCCGAGATGAACGCGCCGGCCGTGCTCGACGGGATCCCCGGGCCCGACTTCGAGGTGCTCGGCGGCACGCCCGTCTACAGCGGCCTGGTCGAGGCGTACGACTACCTCAAGGGGCTCGACGACAGCATCCCGCGCGCGGTCATCCTCGTCGCCGACGGCGAGATCAGCTGCAACGAGTCCGACATCGTGACGATGATGGCGGTCGAGCAGGCCTGGTCGGGGGACGACATCGGCACCTACGTCGTCGGGATCGACGCGAAGGCGCTGACCGAGGCGCAGCTCAACCTCTACGCCGAGGTCGGCGGCAAGCCGAACCCCGACGGCGGGCCGATCCTGTTCTATCAGACATTTAATCAGGATGACCTCAAGGAGGCGATGCAGAAGATCGTCTACGACACGATCAGCTGCAAGCTCCCGGTGAACCCGGCCCCCGATCAGCCCGAGCTGTTCGAGGTCTGGATCGACGGCGGGCTGATCCCGGAGGTCGAGGACTGTGACGACGAGGACGGCTGGGTGTGGCTGAAGCCCGATCACACGGCGCTGCAGCTGTGCGGCGCGGCGTGTCAGGACTTCAAGGTCGCGGGCGAGTTCGAAGCGAAGTACTGGTGCACGCCAGAGTGAAGTCGCGCGCTCGCGGTTCCGCCCGGCGCGCGTCGACGCGCCGCGACGTCGCGCGCCGCGTCGACGCAGCGTAGGCGCCGCTTCATCGCCGCTTCATCGCCGCTTCATCGCCGCTTCATCGCCGCTTCATCGCCGCCAGGCCGCGGCACGCGTCGCGCTCGCGGACCAGCGCGCGCGCGGCTCGGCCAATCTTGTTCTGTTAGGGTAGGGGCCGTCGCCGCGTGTGAGGCGGGGACGCGAACGGAGTAGAGCGATGGCGATGAACGCGGCCGAGACCACCAACTATTTCCTGCGCCGGGCGTTTGAGCTGATCGGCATGGGCCGGCGCTACGAGGTGCTGCTGATGACCCCGTCCCGGGAGCTGCGCGTCGAGCTGCCGATCCCGATGGACGACGGCTCGATCGGCAACTTCATCGGCTACCGCGTGCAGCACGACAACTCGCGCGGGCCGTTTAAAGGCGGGCTGCGCTATCACCACGAGGTCAACACCGACGAGGTGCGCTCGCTCGCGAGCTTGATGACCTGGAAGACGGCGCTCGTCGGCGTGCCCTTCGGCGGCGCCAAGGGCGGGATCGAGTGTGACCCTCGCACGATGTCGAGCGGCGAGCTCGAGCGCCTCACCCGGCGCTTCGTCGACGCGATCGGGGACCTCATCGGGCCGCACACGGACATCCCCGCGCCCGACGTGAACACGAACGCGCAGATCATGGCCTGGTTCTTCGACCAGTACAGCCGCCGGCACGGCTTCCAGCCCGCGGTCGTCACCGGCAAGCCGGTCGAGCTGCACGGCTCGCTCGGGCGCGGCGCGGCGACGGGGCGCGGCTGCATGTTCGCGATCCGCGAGTGCCTGCGCACCGACGGCGCGTCGCTCGAGGGGGCTCGCTTCGTCGTGCAGGGCTTCGGCAACGTCGGCAGCTGGTTCGCGCGCCTGACCCACGAGCGCGGCGGCAAGATCCTCGCGGTCAGCGACGTCAGCGGCGGGATCTTCAAGGGCGACGGGCTCGACATCCCGGCGCTGCAGCGGCACGTCGCCGAGACGGGCTCGGTCGTCGAGTTCCCTGGCTCCGAGCCGATCAGCAACGCCGACCTGCTCACCCACGAGTGCGACGTGCTCGTGCCGGCCGCGCTCGGGCACGTGCTGAACGCCGAGAACGCGGGCGAGGTGCGCGCCAAGTACGTGCTCGAGGGCGCGAACGGGCCGTGCACTGCCGAGGCGTCCGACATCCTCGATCAGCGCGGCGTCGTGACGATCCCCGACATCTTCGCCAACGCCGGCGGCGTGACCGTCAGCTACTTCGAGTGGACCCAAAACCTGCAGAACTTCCGCTGGACGGAGGACAAGGTGAACGAGGAGCTCGAGAAGACGATGGTCGGGGCGTACCGGGGGATCCGCGAGGTCATGTCGCGGTACAAGTGCTCGATGCGCACGGCGGCCTTCGTGCGCGCGGTCGAGGCCGTCAAGACCGCCACCGACATGCGTGGTCTGCAGTAGCCGTAACGCGTACATCGTGGGTTGCTTCGCGCGCTCGGCGCTGTGGCGATTCGGGCCATTTAAGGCCCCAATTCGGCGTTCCATGCAGATGCACGCGCTCTTGTGCGCGCGGCCCCTCGGCCGGGCCCTAAGGGCTGTATAGACGGTGTGATAGGGCCGACGGCGCGTGGTAGCGTGAAGGTGCCGGGGCCGTGGATCGAATTCTTGGATCAGCAAACACGTCGGACGAGGGCGCGTCGACGCGCGTCGTCGAAGCGCGACAAGTTTGCGTGCTCATCCTCGCGTCCGCGCGGGAGCAACTCGAGGCCGTCGCCAGCGCGCTCGATCCGATCCGCTGGGACGTGACGCGGGTCCGCGGCGACGGCGAGCGAGCGGCGCGGACGCTCGCCGCCGGGCACCACGACGTATGCGTCGTGTTCAGCGACGTCGGCGCGGCCGCGATCACCCGGCTGGCCAGCCACACGTGCTCTCAAGGGGCCGATATCCCGGTGATCGCGATCGCTGAGGACGCAGCCGACGAGCAGGTAGCGATCGCCGCGGGGGCCGCCGACGTGGTGCTCCGCGAGGCCGTGTCCCCAGCCCTGATGTCTCGTGTGTTGAGCCACGCGCTAAAGCTGCGCGACCGTGAGAGAAGCCTGCGTCGAGCGCAGAGGCGGTTTGCGCTTGCGATCGCCGGGTCGAGCGACGGGATCTGGGAGTGGGACCGCGCGCGCGAGCGCGTGTTTCTGTCGGCGCGGTGGCTCGAGCTCATGGGGATGCGCGACATCCCGGAGGGCGAGCACGAGCTGGCGGTGTGGCTGTCGCGCATCCACGACGCCGACCGCTCGTGCTTCGACCGCGTGCTCGCGGCCCACCTCGACGGCGAGGCGCCGTCGTTCGAGTGCGAGTACCGAGCGCTCGACGGCGACGGGTCGTATCGCTGGGTGCGGGTGCGCGGGATCGGTGAGCGCGACGTCGGCGGCGAGGTCACGCGCCTCTCGGGCTCGCTCACCGACATCCACTCGGAGAAGACGTCGCAGCTTCGGTATCAGCACGCGGCGCTCCACGACACGCTGACGGGGCTGCCGAACCGGGCCTACTTCAAGCGGCAGCTGCGGCGGGTGTTTCGCGAGTACACGCGCGGGCGCACGCCGCTGTTCGCCGTGCTGTTCCTCGACCTCGACCGCTTCAAGCTGATCAACGACAGCCTCGGGCACGAGGCCGGCGATCTGCTGCTGACCTCGCTGTCCGCCCGGCTCATCCCCTGCGTGCAGGCGATCGACACGATCGCGCGCGTCGGCGGCGACGAGTTCTCGCTGCTGCTCGAGCGGCTCACCTCCGAGGACGACGCGCACCGCGTCGCCGAGCAGATCCAGCGCGCGCTCGAGCAGCCCTTCGTGGTCGAGGGGCACGAGGTCGTGATGTCCTGCAGCATCGGCATCGCGTTCGCGTCGCGTCGCTACGAGCGCGCCGAGCACATGCTGCGCGACGCCGACAACGCGCTGTTCGCGGCCAAGGGCTCCGGCGGCGCGCAGTTCCGCATCTTCAGCCCCGACATGCACTCGCGCAGCGTCTCGATGCTCAAGCTCGAGTCGGAGATGCGGCGGGGCATCGACGCCGGCGAGTTCGAGCTCTACTACCAGCCGATCGTCTCGCTCGAGACGCGGCGCATCGCGTCGCTCGAGGCGCTGGTGCGCTGGAACTCGCCGCGCCGCGGGATGGTCTCGCCCGGGCAGTTCATCCCGCTCGCCGAGGACACCGGCATCATCCTCGGGCTCGGGCGCTGGGTCCTGCGCGAGGCCTGCCGGTTCGGCTCGAAGCTGGTCGAGATCTTCGGCCGCGGCGCCGCGCCGCCGATCAACGTCAACGTCTCGCGCAGGCAGCTGCGCCCCGCGTTCGTCGACGAGGTGCTCGACACGATGGACGCCTTCCCGCTCGCGCGCGACATCATCCGCTTCGAGATCACCGAGAGCGCGCTGCTGCGCGAGGGCAACGAGAGCGGCACGCTGCGCGCGATCCGGAGCATGGGGATCGAGCTGCACATCGACGACTTCGGCACCGGCTACTCCTCGCTCGCGAGCCTCGCGTCGATGGAGGTCTCGGGGCTCAAGATCGATCGCTCGTTCATCGAGCGCATGGATCAGGACGAGAAGAGCGCGATGATCGTCGAGACGATCCTCTCGCTCGCGCGCTCGCTGCACATGCGCGTGACCGCCGAGGGCATCGAGACGGCGTCGCAGCTGCGCGCGCTCGAGCGGCTCGACTGCGCGTTTGGCCAGGGCTACCTGTTCGCGCGCCCGATGCCGGGCGCGAAGCTGATCGAGCAGCTGCTGGTCGACCGCGACGGCGAGGAGCCGGCGCTCGCGGTCGTCCTGGCGCCCACGCGCGCGCCTCGGCGCGCGGCCGCGGGCGCCAAGGACCGCGTCAAGGAGTAGCCGACGACGAGGTACGCGCGGTCGCCGGGCCGCGCCGCCGCGGTCGTGGGGCGTCGCGGCGCTTGTCGCGGAGGCGGGCGCTGCTGATAGAGTGCGCCGCACAGGAGCCGAGTATGAGCGAAGCGACGATCCGCGTGTTCACCTACAAAGACGGGCTGCTCGCGCGGTTGGCCCACGACCTGCGGCTCACGCTCGGGCGCTTCGAGCTCGAGCTCGAGGACGGCGACGCGCGCGGGCGCTTCTGGCCCGAGAGCCTGCGCGTCGACGGCGTGATGAAGCGCGGCGGGCTCGACGAGCGCGGGCTCTCGGACGGTGACAAGCAGAAGATCATCGAGAACATGCGGCGCGAGATCCTGCTGACCGCGCGCCACCCGGAGATCACCTTCACCGGGACCGCGACGCGGCGCGGCGACGCGGTCGCGGTCCGCGGGCAGCTCGAGCTCGTCGGGCGCGCGGCCCCGGTCGAGCTCACGCTGCGCGAGGCGGGCGGGCGGCTCTCGGGCGAGCTCGAGCTGACGCCGACGCGCTGGGGCGTCAAGCCGTACAAGGCGCTCGCGGGCGCGATCAAGCTGCAGGATCGCGTGACGGTCCGCGTCGAGCTGCCCGCGCCCCCGGACGGGGACGCGCGCGCGCGCTGGGCCGTCGGCGGCTGAACGACGCGGCTGTGGTGACATGTCTGAACGTTCCGGTCCCGAGTACCTGGTCGTCGGCGGCGGCCTCGCGGCGCTGAGCTTCGCGGCGTTGATGGCGCGCGCGGGCCGGCGCGTGCGCGTGCTCGAGGCCCACGATCAGCTCGGCGGCTTCGGGCACACCTTCGCGGCCGGCGACTACAAGTTCAACGCCCAGCTGCACTACGTGTGGAACTGCGGCGAGGGGCGCATGGTCAACCGCTTCCTGCGCAAGCTGGGGCTGGAGCGCGAGGTCACCTTCGAGCGCTATGACCCGAACGGGTATGACCACATGCGCATGCCGGGCTACGCGCTCGACGTGCCCGGCGACCCGGCGCTGCTCAAGGCGCGCCTGGGCGCGCTGCTGCCCGCGCACCGCCGCGCGATCGAGGGCTTCGTCGACGAGGCGTGGGCGACCGCCGAGGAGCTCGACGGGCTGCCGGCGGAGATGACCGCGCGGCGCCTGCTCCCACGCCTGCGCCGGCTCACGCGCGTCCTGCGATATCGACGCGCGACGCTGCAGGACGTCTTCGATCGCTTCGCGCTGCCGCTGCCGGCGCAGACGCTGCTCGCGCTGCAGTGGCCGGACTTCCTGCTGCCGCCCGCGCGGCTCTCGTTCTTCGCCTGGGTCATGCTGTTCGTCGGCTACGCGCGCGGCGCCTACTACCCGACGCGGCACTTCGAGCACGTCATCGACTCGCTCGCGCGGACGATCACCGCGGGCGGCGGCGAGCTCGTGCTCGAGCAGCGCGTGATCGAGTTCCTGCTCGAGCGCGGCCGCGTCATCGGCGTGCGCGCCGAGGAGCAGGGTCCGCGGGGCGAGGGCACCGGGCGGATCCACGAGCACCGCGGGCAGACGGTGATCTGCAACATGGACCCGAAGCAGGCGGCGGCGATGATCGGGCTCGAGCGCTTCTCCCGGGCGACGCGGCGCAAGCTCGACTACGAGTACTCGCACTCGAACTTCATGGCCTACTGCGTGGTCGAGGGGCTCGACCTGCGCGAGCACGGCTTCGGGCGCTGGAACGTGTTCCACACCGACGAGCCCGACCTCAACAAGGCGTTTCACGCGATGGCGGTGCGCGGCGACTACTCGCGCCCGAGCTTCGCGATCACGACGCCGAGCCTGCTCACCGACGCGCCCGGCGACTGCCCCGAGGGCAAGCAGCTGCTCGAGCTGCTGACGGTCGCGGACTTCGAGCGCTTCCGGCACCTGAAGTTCGCCCACAGCCGCGCCTACAACGAGAAGAAGCGCGAGGTGTTCGACGCGCTGCTCGACGTGCTCGAGCGCGACTACGTGCCCAACCTGCGCGAGCACATCTGCTTCAAGATGCTCGGCAGCCCGACGACGAACCAGCGCTACTGCCACGCGCCCCAGGGCAACTCGTACGGCTCGATCATGACGCCCGAGCACATCGGGCCCGGGCGCCTCGACTACAACAGCTCGGTGCCCGGGCTGTACTTCTGCAACGCGTCCTCGGGCTTCGCCGGCTTCACGGGCACGATCTGGACGGGCTCGCGCCTGTACGAGGCGCTGAGCGGCGACCGCTTCATCGACTGAGGGACCCCGCCGAGGCGGCGGTCAGAGGGCGCGGCCGCCGAGCGCCGCGGAGATCCGCGCCGCCGACTCGATCGCGCCCTCGTGCAGGCCGTCGCCGAGCCACGCGCCGGCGAGGAAGGTGTGGCGCGCGCCGCTGTGGGCCAGCAGCTCGCGCCGGGTCGCGAGCGCCGCGACCGAGTAGCGCGGCGTGCGGTGCGGCTGGCGGTGGAGGATCCGCGCCGGGTCGAGCTCGGGCTCCATGGCGAAGCTCAGGCTGTAGCCGGCGCGCGCCGGGTCGAGCGCGCACAGGCGGCCGAGGTGGGCGTTGTAGCCGCCAGTCTCTTCAAACAGGTCGAACTCGGAGTAGTCCCGCAGGCCGCGGCGGGCGTACATCCCGAGGTCGTCGTGGACGATCGTGACGAGCTCGCGATCGCGCCAGGGCGCGAGCCGGCGGCGCTCGTCGTCGCTCGGGTCCGCGAGCAGCTCCGTGAGCTGACCGGGCGTCGTCGCCAGGACGACGCGATCGAAGCGTCGGCGCCCGCCCGCGTCGACGCCGAGCCGCGCGCGCGCGTCATGATCTGCCTCAACAGTCAGCTCCACGCCGCGCGCGTCCCGACGGACGCTGCGGACGCGCGCGCCCGTGATCACGCGGCCGCGCAGGCGCGCGAGCAGGCGCTCGACGTAGCGGTAGACGCCGCCGGGGACGCAGGTCCACGAGACCGGGCCGGTGAAGCGCAGCAGCGTCGGGATCGCGAGCGCCGCCGGGGTCTCGCCCACGCGCGCGCGCGGGATCGAGTAGGCGTAGACGATCAGCAGGCGCATCCACTCGGAGATCGGGCCGCGCTCGAGCAGCGAGTCGAGGTCGCGGCGGTAGAGCCCCTCGGGGTCCGCGGCGGCCCGGCGCGCGCGCCTGCGGAAGCGGATGAACTCCGGCGCGTGCCGCAGCAGCTCGAGCAGCGCGCTCAGGCGCTCGCGCGGGCGCAGGCCCGGCCCGGTGATCTTGCCGAGCGCGCGCAGCGGCGCGCCTGTTCGCCGGATCAGCCCGGTGCTCACGGGCACCGGGCGCGTCTCGACGCCCAGCTGATCCATGAGCCGGTGAAACCGCGGGAAGTGTTCGGGCGAGAACTCGATGACGCCGGCGTCGAGGTGCACGCCGGCCGGCAGCTGCGGGCACGCGACGTTGCGCCCGAGCGTGCGGATGTTGCCGCCGAGGATCGCCTCGCGTTCGAACAGCGTCACGCGGTGGCGCGCGTCGAGGAGGTAGGCGGTGGCCAGGCCGGCCGCGCCGCCGCCGATGATCGCGATCTCGAGCTCGCCGCCGACCACGGACACAGTGATAGCGCCTCACCCGGCGCGCGTCGCCGCCGTCGCTGCGCTCGCGCTCGACGCGTCGCGCTCGATCGCGCGGACGACCTCCGAGAGCATGTCATCCCAGAGCTGGTTCCAGGTGCTCCAGTCGTGGGGTCCGGCGCGCGTGTACACGCGATCCGCCGGCAGCAGGCTGGCGATCAGCGGGAAGTTGCCGTCCGCGCCGGACTCGTCGAGCCCGTAGCCGAGGAAGATCTCCGGGTACTCCGGCGCGCTCGCGTCGTAGTCGCGAAGCCAGCGCCACAGCTCGACGTCCCAGCGCCCCGGGCCCTGGGGCGGCCGCCAGGCGCGAGGTCCCCCCGCGCGGGCGATCGCGCGGGTCGTGCGTCGGCGCCCGGTGTAGGGCGACATCAGCACGATGCCGTCCACGGTCCCGCGGCGCTGCGACGCGGTCATGAGCGCGCCCAGCCCCCCCATGGAGAGCCCGAAGATCCAGACCCGCTGTCCGCGGGCGCGGGCCGGCGCGACCACGTCGTCGTGCACGCGCTGCCACAGCTCGCCGCTCGCGTAGTAGCCGAAGTGCCCGTCGAGCGCGATCGCGTCGACGTCGACGCCGGTCGCCTGCAGGCGGTCGATCACGCGGTGCTCGAGGTAGCGCTCCGGGCGATCGCCGAAGCCCGGGAGGAACACGACGAGCGTCGCGGCCTGGCGGTCGGGCGCGCGCGCTCGCTTGACGCCGGGGATCGGCGCGGGGGTGCTGCCGAAGGCGCACCCGGGGAGCGTGAGCGCGAGCGCGAGCAGGGAGCCGAGGACGGCGAGGCGACGGCGGCGCATGCTTGCTGCCTAGCACGCGCGCACGCGACGGCAACCGCTCGCGGAGGCGCGGCCGCGGGCGCCTAGCCGATGAGGCGCTCGATCGCCTTGATGATGCCGGCCGGGTCGAGGCCCTGGTAGCCCATCTGGCGCCAGAGCCCGCCGGAGCCCTCGCGGTGCGTGCCGAGGTGGTCGTAGCGAACGTGGTAGCCGCGCCGCAGCAGCCACGTGCCGAAGCGGCTGCCGAGGCCCGACTTGATGTTCTGGCTCTCGACGACGAGGCAGAACGAGGTCCGGCCGATCCGCGCCAGCGCGTCGTCGTCGACGACGTTGAGCGTGGGCTTGTTGATCAGGCCGACGTCGAGCCCGCGCGCGCGCAGGCTCTCGACCGCGTCGAGCGCCCGGTACAGCGACTCGCCGTAGCTGACGACGTAGCCGGCCGCGCCCTCGCGCACGACGTCGTCCCGGCCGGGCGTGAAGGTGTAGCCCTCGCCGTACAGCGGCGCGCCGTCCTCGGTGAGGATCGACGGCACCGCGGAGCGCGTCGAGAACATGAAGCGCAGCCCGGGGTCGTCCCAGACGCGCTCGAGCGCCGCCCGGAACTGCCCGCCGTCGGCCGGGAAGTACAGGCGCGTGGTGTCGCGCTCGGGCAGGCCGTTGTCGGCGAAGAAGTTGTTGATGCCGAAGTGACAGGTGTTATCGGCCATGTCGTCGACGCCGGCGTGGCTGAAGTGCGCGAGCACGTTGGCCTTGTTGAGCCGCGCCATCGTGATCTCGGAGACGAGCATCTCGAGGAACGCCGAGAACGTCGCGAACACGCCCTGACGCCCGCGCTCCATGCCGAAGCCGGCCGCGGCCGAGTAGTTGCCGCGCTCCTGGATGCCGCCGCGCACGAACACCTCGGGGTGACGCGCGCGCACGTGGTTGAGGCCGCAGGAGCCCTCGAGGTCGGAGTCGATGACCATGACCGAGGCCCGGCGCCGCTCGGGCGACATGCGGTCGAGGATGTCGCACAGCGCCTCGCCGAACAGCGAGCGGTTCTTGCCCGTCTTCGCGCTCGAGCCCTGGAAGGTGTGCGGGTTGGGGTCTTGCCGCTGCGCGGCGATCATCGCGGCGGCCTCGTCGTGGCCACGGGACTTGAGGTACGAGATCGCGTGGTCGGCCGCGATCACGTCGTGCCCGTGGCTGGTGCCCTCGACGCCCGGGATGCCGACCGCCATCTTGCGCTTGTTGATCAGCGCGACGGGGCCGGGGGTGTGGAGCGCCTGCTGGATGCGCGCGTAGAGCTCGCCCAGCGCCTCGCCGTCGCCGGTCGAGGTCGCGAGGCCGTGGCCGGCGAGCGTGCGCTCCAGGTCGAAGCCCGGCATGTACTCGCTCGGCGCGCCGGCGATGGTGATGTCGTTGTCGTCGATGAGCAGCTTGACGTTGAGCCCGCGGGCGACGGCGAGGCGCGCCGCCTCGGCGTCGTTGCCCTCCATCTGCGAGCCGTCCGAGCCGAACATGACCACGGCCTGCCCGGGCGTCGCCATCGCGACGCCGTTGACGTAGGGCCACATGTGCCCGAGCCGCCCGGAGGAGAAGGTCACGCCCGGCGTGAAGTCGCGCTCGGGGTGCCCGGGGAGGTGACAGTCGAACTCGCGGTAGTGGAGCAGGCGCTCGGCGGGCATGTGCCCGTTGAGCGCCGACATGAGGTACTGGATCGCGACGCGGTGGCCGGCCTCGTCGAAGTAGTGCGGCGCGATCGGGCGGCTGGGGTGGCGGATGAAGCCGTCGACGATCAGCAGCTCGGGGACGATGTCGAACGCGCCGCCGGTGTGCCCGCCGAGCCCGCGCGCGCCGGCGACCGCGGTGAAGAACACGATCGCGTCGCGGCACAGCGCGATGTTGCGCGCGAGCTGCTCACGCTGATCGGCGGTGAGCGCCGGCGCGGCCGGGTCGAGGACGACGGGGCGGAACGCCGACAGGTCGATCGGGAAGCCCGAGAAGTCGGGGGTGGGGTTGGCAGAGGGCGTCGAGGCGTTCGGGGTCGTCGTCATGGTGTGTAGGCCGACTGGCGAGATCGCGCGGAGGATAACAGCGCGCGTTTTCCTCGCGGTGCGCGCCTCAGAGACGGATCTCACGGCTGACGGGCCGTCGGCGCGGCGGCGCTCGAGGATCCCCGCGCCGCCTGTAGGCGAGCGCACGGCCCGGGCGCCGCGACGATCCTAACCTGCACCCGTGCACAGGTGGTTCTCCGACAACGAGGGTAAGGCGCGCGCCGAGCGGTTCTTCCTGCTCTACAGCGTCGTGTGGATCGCGGCGGTGGCCGCGGTGATGCTGAGCGGCGTGATGCGGTCGTGGGGCGACGGCGCCTACATGGCCTTCGCCGCGCTCGTGGCCGCGCCGCTCGTGGTCGTGCCGGCGCTGCGCGGCTTCGAGGCCGATCGACCGCCGCGCGAGCGCTACTGGGTGAAGTTCAACCTGTGGATCGCGATCTACGTGTTCGCCGGCTCCTACGTGGGCTCGCACTACTTCTTCGACGTGCTCGGCATGCGCTACGCGTTCCCGACGCGCTGGAACCTCGACGCGGCGCTGGTCGGGCGCGACTCCGGCGACGTGCCGCTGTTCCTCTACGTGCTCACGCAGTGCTACTTCGTCACCTACCACGCCGCGCTCGTGGTGCTGCTGCGGCGCTATCGGACCAGCGCGTTCGGACAGACGGCGCTCGGGCGCGCGCTCACGCCGCTGGCGCTCGTGTCGCTGGCCTACGGCGTCGCCTACGGCGAGACCTACTTCATGGCCTCGGAGGCGCTCTCGGACTACTTCTGGTACCTCGACCGCGAGCGCATGCTGTCGCTCGGCTCGCTGTTCTACGCCACGTACTTCGTCGTCAGCACGCCGCTGGTCGCCGCGATCGACGAGCGCCCCGACCAGGCGCACGCGTGGACGCTCGGCAGGGTCGCGTGCTCGGCCCTCGCGGCGTCGATGCTGATGTTCTACGCGCTCGACGTGTGGGCGATGGTGTTCGGGCCGATCGTCGAGGGCTGAGCCGGCGCCGCGCCGGGCGAGATGCCTAATGTGAATTTAGGGTCATGTGATCCGGCGCGGAGAATTGCGCTTCGCCGCGGGCGCGCTCGCGAGTATCCTATGGGACATGTGGAATCAGGCGCGCGCGCTGCTGCTGCCGGCGCTGGTCTCGTCGTCGCTGCTCGGCGCGGCGGGCTGCGCCGCGCGGACGCTCGACGACGAGGGCGTCGGCGACGCGGGCGGCGACGTCGGGGGGTCGAGCGACGCCTGGTCTGAGCAGCCGATCGAGCCGGGCGACGGCGAGGGCGGGCGCGCGCACGGGATGACGTGGTCGGTGCTCGCGGTCGACGAGGGCGTGGGCGCGGCGCTCGTCGGCTGCGGCGTCAGCTGCGACCCCTACGTCGGCGACACGAAGTGCAACAAGAAGCTGCCGGTGCTGTGCCTGCGGACAACCGGCGCGCCCAACCCCGGGATCGAGACCGACTACTATCACGGCTGGGCGCGCGGCGAGGTGGCGCTGACGGAGCCCGTCCGCGGCGACGCGCTGCGCTCGGTCGACGACGCCGATCGCCTCTGTCGCGAGCAGCTGGGCGAGGGCTTCGGCATGGCGGAGTTCCACGACGGCGGCGGCGGCTGGAACTGGTGGGCCCACGGGGCGCCCGACGGCGAGCGGCGCTTCTGGGTGTGGATCGACGATCAGCCGCGCGGGAATTGTTTTTAAAGGCCCGCGAGCGCGCGCGCGCGCGCGTCAGTCCGGCTTGTTTCGGCCGTCGAGCTCGAGGCCGCGCTCGAGCCAGCGGGTCGCCGCGCGCTGGCCCGCCTCGTACATCTCGCGCAGCGCCGCCGCCTCAAAGTACAGGTACGAGCCGGCGTTGAACAGCGCGCTCGAGCGCGGGCGGATCGGCATGAAGAGCTCGACGACGCTGAGGTTGTCGTCGGGCAGGCGCGCCGCGACCTCGTTGCGCTCGAGCAGCAGCTTGCGGTCGATGCGGTAGGCGTTCTCGAGGAAGGCGTCGACCAGGCGCTCGAGCGCGTCGCCGAAGCTGTGCATGGGCCGGCGGTCGTGGTGGTCGCCGACGGTGACGAGCACCGGCACGATCCGGCGGGCGCCGAGCGCGACGCAGGGCGCCATCGGCGAGTTGACGAGCAGGCCGCCGTCCCAGAGGTCGAGCTCGCCGACGCGCACGGGGTTGAACAGCAGCGGGATCGAGGCGCTCGCGAGGATCATGTCGAGCGTCAGCGTGGGCTCGTAGCGGTAGTGTCGCGCCGAGGCGCGCGGGTGCTTCTCGGGGCGGTGGTTGACGATCCGGACGACGCCGCCGGTGTGCACGTCGACGGTGTTGATCGCGAGGCGCACGCGCGTGCGCGGCAGTCGATGGCCCCCGATCGCGCGGGCGAAGCGCTCGCGGAAGGGCTCGGTGTCGAACAGGTGCGAGGTCGCGATCGCGTCGAGGACGACGCTGATGCTGTCGAAGCGCGCGGTCAGGATGAACTCGAGCAGCAGCGCGATCAGCCCGCTCGGGGAGTGAATCGGGTGCTTGCGGACGAGCCGGACGAGCTGCCGCAGCTCGCGGCCGCGGCGGCCCAGCGCGCGCAGCGGCTCGCGCACGACGAGGCGCCGTAGGATCCGCCGCAGCTCGGCGAAGAATTTGACGTTGGCGACGACGGGTGGGTGGTCGGCGAGGTCGATCCAGAAGTTGAGGATGTCCTCCGGCGAGAGCCCGGCCGCGATCAGGCTGCCGTTGAGCGCGCCCGCCGAGGTCCCGCTGATGACGTCGGGCAGGCGCCCGATGCCGCGGGGGTGGTCACGCAGGACCTTCCAGACGCCGACCTGAAACGCGCCGCGGGCTCCTCCGCCGGAGAGCACGAGGCCGATCGGACGTTCGGGGTCCGGGGCGAGCGATGTCCGGCCGGGGCAGATGTCCGATGATACAGCGTTCGCGCGGCGGGCCAAAGCGCGCGGCGATGTCGTGGCGGCCCCGACCTGCGCATACACGCGAGTCGGCGAGCCGCGCGTCGAGATCATCCGCGCGCCGACGAGACGCGGCGGGTGCTAGTCCGGGTCGAAGCCGAAGGTCTGCTCCTCGAGCGCGCCGCCGGGGCCGTCGGGGTCGATCTCGATGACGCCGAGGGTGTTGCGCCCCGCGCTCCAGACGCCCTCGTTGGCGAGGCGGATGGCGTACTCGGGTCGCTCGGCGAGCGTCGGGCTCTCGTCGGGGAGCGCGAGCGCGAGCTCGTAGGTCCCCGGCGTGAGGTCGTCGGGGAGGCGCAGCGCCCCGCTGATCAGGTGCGTCTGGCCCGCGCGCCAGGTTCTAAGGTCGTCGTCGAGCGTGACCGCGTGCTCGCCGTTGGGCCCGGAGAGCACCAGCCGCGCGCGCCGCGGGTTATACGGCGCGGCCCAGCCGACGTTGTCGAGCTCGACGACGAGCGGGAACCACCCGCCGGGGCGCGCGGTCGGGGCGAGCTGGGCGCTGGTCAGCTGGAGGCGGTAGCCGAGCAGGCGATCGATGGTCTCGTAGCAGCCGCCGTCCTGCCACGACGCGATCACGTCGGGGTGCCAGTCCTGGTTGATGAAGCTGTAGTGAAAGCGCGCGAGCTCGAGGAGCGCGGTCGCGCACTCGGAGCGCGGCGGGTTGTCTTTGCAGGTCTCCCCGCCCATGACGACGAACGCGGTGTCCTGCTCGACGTACTGCTTCCACGGCTCGATCTGGTCGTCGGGGTAGGTGCCCTCGTCGGTGTCGCTCGCGAGGAAGCAGTCGTTGTGGTGGCCGACGCGGGCCTTGTCGCCGCCATCGAGGAACTCGTCCTCGGTCAGCGGCGCGCCGTAGAGCTCGTCCTTGTACAGCGGGTAGCGCAGCTGGGTCGTGCGCGACGGCGGGATCGCGGTCAGCAGCGCGCTCAAGATCTCGGCCTTGTGCGGCAGCAGGTCGTTGGTCGAGGTGTGCCACTCGCCCCACGCGCCGATGAAGCCGGCCTGCACGAGCGCGATCACGTCCTCGTGCTCGGCGAGCAGCGGCGCGAGCTGGTCGATGTGCGCGAGCACCCACTGCAGCGGCGCGTCGGGCTCGGAGTCGGGGTAGGGGCCCTCGTTGTACGCGAACCGCAGGATGACCTTGAGGCCAGCATCTCGGGCGTCGTCGAGGCCGGCCTCGAGGTCGTCGAGTAGCGGCTGCGCGATCGCCTGGGTGCGGTAGTCGTCGAGCCGCACGTAGCTGAACAGCAGCCGAGTGCCGTCTGCGGCGAACTCCTGCAGGTCCCAGCCCTCGGTGAGCTCGACGTAGCGGTAGATGCCGCGCTCGGGGTTGGGGAACACCTCGTCGGTGGGCGTGTAGGCGACGGGCGCGGTCGGGGCCGGCTCGACATCAGGCCCGGCGGTGCCCGTCGTGTCGGTCTCGCCGGGCGTGGTCGTGGTGGTCGTGTTGGTGGTCGTGGTGGTCGTGGTGGTCGTGTTGGTCGTGTTGGTCGTGTTGGTCGTCGCGTCGGTCGCGGTCGCGCTCGTCGTCGATCCGTCGGAGCCCGCGCTCGTCGACGTGCCCTCGGAGGTCGCGCCCTCGGTCGCGGCGTCGCTCTCGCCCGAGTCGCCGGCGCAGCTCGGCATCGCGAGCGCGAGCGCGAGCGGGGTGATGAGCCAGCGCGCGACGGCGTGGCGTGAGGGGGGGCGGCGTGCGGGCGAGCGAGTGCGCATGGCGGTCTGCGTCATTGTGCACCACGGCCCGCGCGCCGCAGCGCGGGCGCCCGATTGAGCTCGCGGGCCGAATCGGCTACACGACGCGGGTGCCGAGCCAGACGCGAGAGGTCAGCGTGGGGCCGCGGCCGGGCTGCGTGCGCGACAGCTCGGGCGCCGTGCTCGAGATCCCGGCCGGCTGGGCGCTGCTGCCTGCGGGCGACGCCGGGCTGACGCGCCGGGTCAAGCGCGCCGGGCCGAGCTGGACGCTGCGGGCGCGTCGCGGCAAGCGGGTGATCTCGCTCGGGCTGTGGGCGCCCGCCGAGACGATCGCGCGCGAGCGCGCGGCGCTCGAGCAGGAGCGCGCGACGCCGACCTACGCGCGCAAGCTCGAGACGGATCGACGTCGCCGCGCGCGCGAGCAGGCCCGCTACGCGCTCGAGTTCCAGGCCGCGGTGATCGAGTTCCTGGACTTCGCGCCATGTCACTTGGAGCTGGCGCGCACGCTCGCGGAGGCGATCACGGCCCACGCGGCGGCGGTCGGCAGCGGGACGGTCGCGCGGACCCAGCGGATCCCGCTCGCGCGCCGGGCCGAGGCCGCGACGATCGCCTGGCTGCGCCACCAGACGACCGCCTACGACGAGCTGAAGATCCCGCGGGTCAAGGGCATGCGCCGCGAGGTGCGTCGGCTGCTCGCGCAGCGCTCGCGCCAGCTGCTCGAGCGCTACCGCCGGGGTGAGGCGGTCGCGGCCGAGCGCTGCCCGCTGCGGGCCGGCCTCGCGCGCGCGCCGGGTCCCGACGCGGGCGACGACGAGGGCTTCGAGCTCGAGATCTGAGCCGCGTCGTCGCGGCGCGCGGCCGCTGGCGACGCGCCGTGACCCGATCACGGCGGCGCCCGGCCGACGGAGGTCGACCGGGCGCGTACGCAGCGAGCGCGACGGCTACTGCGGGTTGATGGTCTCGAGCTTGAGGCCGCCGGGGTAGGCGTAGGAGGTCGCCGCCGAGTAGCCGACGCCGACGATGCCGAACGGCTGGTTGCTGGTGGCGAAGTGCGAGCCCTCGTTGATCTGCCAGTCGGCGACCTCGTAGTTGCCGACCTGGTAGTAGCCGTTGACGGTCTGGCCGTCGACCATGACGTCGGCGCCCCCGGCCGCGCGCGTGATCTGGACGTAGTGCAGCGGGTAGTTGTTGCCGGTGACGAACGCGTAGCTGCTGAGGAACTGCTGCGTGGGCACCATCTGGTACATCGACGGGTCGCCCGTGCCGGCGCCGCCGCTCGTGCTCTCGAGGTACTGGACGACGAGGAACGGCTTGTCCTGGTCGCTGGTGACGACGAAGCTGGTGTTGTTGTTGACGACGATGTTCTGGAAGTCGCCCTGGTTGGTGAGCGTGAAGGGCGTGCCGGGCTGCGGCGGGTTCGTCATGATCATGACGTCGTCCTCGCCGGCGTAGACGCGGAAGTGGTGCTTCTCGTTGCCGCGGTCCGGCGAGTGCGCGGCGACGACCTCGGAGCCCCAGTAGTCGAGCGGGATCATCTGCTCCTCGATGTGGTCGCAGTAGGTCACGTTCGCCGGGACGTTGACGCACTCGGTCGCGCCGATGACCCAGATCTTCTTGCCGTTGCCGGTGACGTAGGTCCCGGACATGTCGGCGTTGATGCTCTGGACGCGGACCTGCAGCGTGTCGAAGCGGTTCATCATGACCATGCCGGTCTGATTGGCGTTGACCGCCGGCACGCCGCCGCCCGCGAGCGTGTTGGTGCGCGGCGTCCAGTTGACCGTGGTGTTGTCCTCGAGCGCGATGACGTTGAAGTAGCTCGGGTAGGTGCCGCCCAGGGAGTTGGCGTAGGACGCGATGACGTGGTTCGAGCGCATCGCGTGCTCGGGCAGCAGCATCGACGCGTCGTTGGTGAATTGCTGCTGGAGCGGGGAGTGCTGGTAGGCGATGATCGGGATGTTGCTCTCGACGCGGTAGGAGCCGCCGACGCGCAGGCCGGAGTTGTCGTCGAAGGGCGTGTTGGTGAGCGCGAACTCGTGGGTCTGGCCGGGGCCGACGTTGATCGCGCCGCCCTGGGCCTGCTCGTTGTTGGTGTTGTTGGGCGTGAAGTACAGCTGCACGCTCGCGGTCTTGTCGGGCGAGGTGTTGCCGACGATCAGCGAGTCGTTGAGGCTGTTGTTGAAGTTGTCCATGCGGTTGGCGATGAACGAGCAGCCGACCGAGGATGGATCCTGGGCGACGAGCGAGCACAGCTCGAAGCACTGGCCGAGCTCACAGCCCTCGGTGTCGCCGCAGGGGACCGGGTCGAGGTAGTCGGAGCCCTGGTCGTTGCAGGTGACGACGTCGTCGCCCATGCAGACGCTGACGCCGGGGCTGCAGAAGAGCGCCTCGCAGATGCCGGCGACGCAGGAGGACTGCGGCCCGCAGGGCTCGGGCACGTACTCCATGCAGTCGTCGGCGCAGACGGAGAGGTCCTCGCCGATGCAGACGCCCGCCTCGTACTCGCCGGGGGTGCAGATGCAGTCGGCGTCGCCGTCACCGTCGCCGTCGCCGTCGCCGTCGCCGTCGCCGTCGCCGTCGCCGTCGCCGTCGCCGTCGCCGTCGCCGTCGCCGTCACCGTCGCCGTCGCCGTCGCCGTCGCCGTCGCCGTCGCCGTCGCCCGTGCTGTTCGAGTCGGAGTCGGTGCCGCCAGGACCCGCGGAGGTCATGGTGCCGGTGGTGTTGTTGCTCGAGCCCTCGGAGGTGCCGTCGTCGGTCGCGGACGTGTCCGAGGTCGCGTCGGTGCTCGCGGACGTCGTCGAGTCGTCACCGCAGCCCGCGAGCGAGAGCGCGACCGCGGCGCTGAATGCAAGGACAGGGAAGTTAATTGGTGTTCTTTCGGACATGACTACAAAGACTAGAGAATTGTTTGCCGGTGATTGCAACCAGGGGATCCACGGGCTTGCGCGCGAGCCGTCGTGCCCTGGAGCCGACCCACGTGCGACGCGCGCGGGCGCGCTTCTGCTATGGTCGCGCAGTGTCGCGCACCCGCGTCCTCCTCCCCGATGCGCCCGGCATCGAGCGCGCCGCCTCGCTGCTGCGGGCCGGCGAGCTCGTCGCGTTCCCGACCGAGACCGTCTACGGGCTCGGCGCGGACGCGCGGGACGTCGCGGCCGTCCGCTCGATCTTCGCGGCGAAGGGGCGGCCGGCGGATAATCCGTTGATCGTGCACGTCGCCGAGCGAGAGGCGCTCGCGCGGCTCGGCGTCGTCGGCGACGCTGTGCCGTGCGCGCTGGACGAGCTCGCGCGCCGGTTCTGGCCGGGCCCGCTCACCCTCGTCGTGCCGCGCGGGCCGTCGATCCCGGACGTCGTGACCGCGGGGCGCTCGACCGTGGCCGTGCGCGTCCCAGATCACCCGGTCGCGCGCGCGCTGCTGGAGCGCAGCGGCGTGCCGGTCGCCGCGCCGTCGGCGAACCGCTCGGGGCGCCCGAGCCCGACGCGAGCTGAACATGTCCTCGCGGACCTAGACGGCAGGATCCCGGCGATCGTCGACGGCGGGTCGACATCGGTCGGGCTCGAGTCGACGGTCCTCGACCTGACCGCGTCGCCGCCGATCGTGCTCCGCCGCGGCGGCGTCACGATCGCGGCGCTGCGGCGCGCGCTCGGGGAGGTGCGCGCGCTCGACGAGCTCGCGCTGGGCGAGGGCTCGCGCGCGTCGCTGGAGCTGCGCTCGCCGGGGCTGCGGCATCGACACTACGCGCCGCGCGCTCGCGTGCTGCTGGCGCCGGAGGCCGACGCGGTGGCGCTGGCGGCGGCGCGCGCGGACGCGGGCGCGCGGGTGGGCCTGATGCTCCGCGCCGAGGCGAGCGCGCTGGCGGACGCGCGGCGGCTGGCGGACGCGCGCGCGGAGGTGGCGCTGCGCGTGATGCCGGAGACGCCCGAGGGCTACGCGCGCGCGCTCTACTCGAGCTTGCGAGCGCTCGACGACGCGGGCGCGCAGGAGATCGTCGTCGGCGAGGTGCCGGCGGCGGGGCTCGGCGCGTCGATCCTCGATCGCCTCCGGAGAGCCGCGGACGCCGGGCCCTCGGGCGCGGACGGCTAGGTCAGGAGGGGCGCTCACGGCCTGGACGTCGCGCGCACAGCCTGGCGCGGCGCGGGAGCGCCGTGGTAGAGCGGCAGCATGCGCGCGCGCCTGCCAGCGATCGCCCTGCTGGCGACGATCGGGGCGCGGGGCGCGTCGGCCCGGGCGGCGACGGGCGACGAGGGCCGGCCCGAGGTGGTGCTCGTCGTGCCGCAGCGCGCGGGGGAGCTGGACGAGCGCGCGGCGTCGACGGTCCAGTCACACCTGCTTGAAGAACCATGTACGATCGCGCTGCGCCGACCGGCGGCGGGCGGCGACCCGTTCGAGGAGGCGCGCCGCTACGCGCGGGAGCGCGACGCCGCGATCGTGCTGTGGATCGAGCTCGAGGGGGCGGACGAGCGCGGCGCGGGCGAGCGCGACGCCTTCCTGCTCTACGTGCTCGAGCGCGACGCGGCGGGGTTGGTGGGGCGACGCGTCGAGATCATGCCCGAGGCCCCGAGCGCGGCCGTCGAGACGCTGGCGAACGTCGCGGGCGCGGTGGCCTCCGCGCTGCTGGCCGGCGACGCGGTGGCGCTCGAGCCGGCGGAGACGCTGCGCGCGGCGACGGCGGACGAGGCGCGCGAGCCCGTGGCGAACGCGCCGGCGCCGACGGCCGCGCCCGCGCGGCCGCCGGCGGCGGAGCCGAGCCGACGCGCGTCGAAGCCGGAGGCGCGCGCGCCGTCGCCAGCGGGGCGCGAGGGCCCGCGGCGGATGGGCCTGTCCCTCGGGTACTCCGGGAACATCTTCGCCAGCGGGGTCGGGTGGCAGAGCGCGATCGCGGCCGCGATCTCGTGGCTGCCGGCGCCGGGCGCCCGCGTCTCGCTCGGCTATGACTTCGTGTTCCCGAGCGCCGTGGAGACGCCGCTCGCCGCGTTCTCCTTGCGACGGCACCCGGTCAGCCTGTCCGGCGCGTATCGCTTCGTGATCGTCCGCGGGCTCGACGTCGAGCTCGGCGCGCGCGTCACCGTGGACCCGATCGCGCGGGTGACCGCGAGCGATCAGGGGGCGCCCGCTCGGGAGGCGCGCGCGGTGTACGTGTTCAGCGGCGTCGCGCCGACGGTCGGGCTCGGCTATCAGCTCGCGCCCGAGCTGCGCCTCGGGCTGTTCGTCGGCGTCGAGGCGGTGCTCTCGCGCACGCGCTACAGCGTGCAGCTCCCGGACCGGCGGATGATCGTGGTCGACCCGTACCCGGTGCGCGCGCTCGCGGGGCTGCGGCTCGACTTCTCGTTCCTGCGCGCGCGCTCGTCGGCCGCGCGGGCGCGCGAGTGACCGCGCCGCGCACGACGACGCGCGATTAACATGCTTGATGAGACATGTTAATCGACGAGCAGCGCGAGCGCGGCCTGGGTAGCGAGCAGCTCGACGAGCTCGACGCGCGCGCGCGTGAAGACGCCGGCGGTCAGCGTGTTCTCGAGGTAGAGCGCGCCGACGCTGCGCTCGCGGTGCCGCAGCGGGACGCACAGCAGCGCGCGGGGGCGCCGGCGCTGGACGTAGGGCGAGCGCGCGAGCTCGGGGTCGGCGAGCGCGTTGTCCACGACGAGCGCCTCGTCGGCGACGCCGACGTGCTCGATGAGCGCGCGCGGGATCTCGAGCTGCGCGTCGTCGGTCGCCTCGCCGCGCGACTCGTGGTTGTAGACGGCCGCGACGGTGAGCGGGCCGCCGCGCGAGAGCATCAGCACGCCGCGCTCGGCGCCTGACTCGCGCGCGCAGATCTGGATGAGCGTGTCGACGAGGCGCCGCGCGCTCGGCTCGCGACTCAGCGCGCGGGCGGCCTCGAGCAGCCCCGCGCCGCCGCCCTGGACGTCGTCGCGTCGCGCCGCGCCGGCGCGCGCCGCAGCAGCCGGGCGCGCAGCGTCGCGACGCCGCCTTCGTCAGACAGCGACTCGAGCATCGCGTCGAGGCGACGCGAGAACGCGAGCGCGCCCCAGCGACCGTAGGCCTCCGCAGCGCCGGCGAAGTACATGTACGCGATCGCCGGCGCCCCGCGCTTGAGGTGGAACAGGCCGGCGCGCTCGCAGGCGAGCGCCTCGTGGATCGGGTTGCCGTCGCGGCGCGCCGCCGCGATCGCGCGATCGTAGCGATCGATGGCCGCGCTCGCGTCGCCGCGCGCGCGCGCGCGCTCGGCCGAGAGCAGCTCGAAGCGGGCGAGGTGGCTCTTGGGGTAGACGTCGGCCCAGCGCTCGTACTGGGCGCGCAGCTCGTCGAGGCGCGCGAGCAGCTCGACGCGCTCGGGGCGTTCGCGGGCGATGACGGCGCAGGCCATGCCCATGTAGAAGGCGCGCTCGGTCCGGAAGTAGTAGCCGTCGGTCCAGCCGAAGCGCTCGGCCGCGTCGAGCAGCTCGTCGAGCGCGTCGAGGTCGCGATCGATCAGCGCGAAGAACAGGCGCGTGAGCAGGAAGACGCCGTTGACGAAGGTCGAGCGCACGCGCGTGACGAGCTGCGCGGCGCCGAGGTCGTCGAGGATCACGTCGCCGTCGGGGTCGCGCCCGCGCAGCCTGGCGACGAACCAGCGCACGAGCGTCTGCGCCGCGAGCGAGGAGGTCATGCCCGTGTGCTGCATGAGCCGCAGGCTGTCCTCGATCATCGCCTCGACCTCGTCGAGCGACGCGCCGCCGGCGAGCAGCAGCACGAGCCGGTTGCTGCACGCGAAGCCGAGGTACATCGAGTCGTCGGACTCGAGCGCCGCCGCGATCGAGTCGTTGAGCAGCTCGACGCCGTGGCTCACCGGCGTGCAGAAGCCGGCCTGCAGCGCGAGCGCGAAGGGCAGGCGCGCCTTGTTCACGACGGCGCCGAGGCGGGCGTTGAGCTCGTGGCCGAGCTCGCCGATCGCGAAGCCGCTCTCGAACTCGCCGAACTTGAGCGCGCGGATGAAGCCGTAGAGCGTGTAGGCGAACGGCGTCTGCTCGTTGTAGCCGTGGCGGATGCCGAGCAGCACGCCGCGCGCGGCGCAGAGGTTGAAGAGCTGCTCGTGCGTCGCCGAGGCCGCCGGGACGAGGTTGCCGAGCGTCTCGATGATCAGGCGGTGACGCTCGTCGGTCGCGATCGGGCGCGTGAGCAGCAGCCCGGGGTCACGGGACTCGATGAAGTACTGGACCTCCTCGATCTCGCGCTGCATGGCCTGCTCGAGCGCGGGGCCCGAGACGGGCAGCGTCTCGCCGAGCTCGGTCATGGCCTGGACCGCCGCCGCGATCGCGTCGTCGGAGCGCCCGAGGCTCGCGAGCACGTGGGTCCGCAGCGCGCACGCGCGGGCGATGAGCATCGGGCTCACGTCCTGGCGCGTGAGCTCGTCGGTCAGCTCGGCGGCGCGCTCGAGCTGGCCGATGGCGTGGTGTGACTCCGCGAGCTCCATGAGCAGCGCGAAGTTGAGCTCGGGCGCCCAGATCGGCCACTCGGCGGTCGCCGCGTCGGCCGTCGGCGGGCGCGAGGGGTTCGCCTGCAGCGCGACGAGCCCCGCGTTGAGCAGCTCGATCGCGAGCTCGTGCGCCGACGCGGCCTTGGCCTGACGCGCGGCGTCGAGGTTCAGCGCCGCGAGCTCCTCGCGCTCCTCGGCCGCGCGGATCAGCGACTGCCCGCGGTTCATGTGCGACACGATGTCGACGAGGCGCGGGTCGGCGCGCTCGTTCGGGTCGGTCCGCGCGAGCAGGCGCTGCCCGATCGCGAGGTGCAGCGCGGCGCGCTCGGGGGCGGGCGTCAGCGCGTAGGCGGCGTCGCGGAGCAGGTGGTGACGGAAGCGCGCGTCGTCGCGCGCGTCGTCGTCCCCCTCGCGCGCGGCGTCGAGCCGCCGGATGATCGCGGCGTCGAAGGCCGGCGCGAGCGCGAGCTCTAGCTGCTCGCGCGAGCAGCCGCGCGCGGCCGCGACGAGCTCGAGCTCGAAGCGCTTGCCGAGGCACGCGGCGTGGCTCAGCGCTTCACGTGTCTCTTCAGGCAGGAGTGAGAGCGCGTCCTCGGCGATCGCCGCGGCGCGCCAGCGCGGCAGCTCGTCCGCGGGCGGGGGGCTCCAGGCCCAGCTCGAGGGCTCCGCCGGCGCGGGCCGCAGGCGCTCGCGCCGGCGCAGCTCGCCGAGCAGCTCGCCGAGCTCGAGCGGGTTGCCCCGCGAGCGCTCGAGCAGCCACTCGCTGAGGCCGGCGGGCGGCGCCTGCGGGTCGCCGAGCGCCTCGGCGAGGTGCTCGGCGACGCCGGCGCGCGTGAGCGGCTCGAGCTCGATCCGGGTGACCGGCAGCTCCCGTCGCGCGAGCGTCTCGAGCGTCTCGAGCAGCGAGTCGGTCGCGCCGTCCGTCGACGGCCGAAACGCGCAGACGATCAGGATCCCCGGCGTCGTGACGGTCGAGATGATGAGCTGCACGAGCCGCCGCGTGGCCGCGTCGGCCCACTGCAGGTCGTCGAGCAGCAGGACCACCGGCCGCGCCGCGCCGGCGTAGACGCTGATGAAGCGCACGAGCGCGAGCTCCCGCTGGCGTCGCTCCTCGCGCTGCCCGGGCGCGCTCGGCGAGAGCCGGAGCGCGCCGAGCAGCGCGCGCGCGTCCGGGAGCGCGCGCGACAGCGCCTCGGCGAGCGGTCCGAGCGTTCGCAGCAGGCGCGTGCGCAGCTCGGCGCGCGCGGGCGCGTCGAGACGCAGCGCGTGGCGGGCGACGGCCGCGAGCGTCTCGATCACCGTCGAGAACGCGCCGCAGTGGTTGAGCGCGTCGAAGCGGCCCTCGACGAAGCGCGCCGCCGCAGGCCGTCACGGCCGGCGCGAGCGTGCGCGCGAGCGCCGACTTGCCGCTGCCGCTCGCGCCCGAGATCGCGACGAGACGCGGCCGCCCGCGCCGCGCCAGCCTCGAGCTCGGCGTGCAGCCGCGCCAGCTCGCGGGCGCGACCGAAGGTCAGCGGCGGCGAGCGCAGCGCGCTGGCTGGCGAGCGCGGACGCGTCGGCCGGCGCGGCTCGAGCTCGGCGCTCACCAGCGAGAGCGCGGTGATCAGCTGGACCGCGTCCTCGTGGCGCTCGTCGGCGTCCTTCGCCATGAGCCGCGCGATGATGTCGGAGAGCGGCTGCGGGATCGCGGGGTCGAGCTCCGCGAGCCGCGTCGGCGTGCGGGCGAGCAGCGCGTGCAGCAGCTCCTGCGCGCCCTCCTCGGGGAACGCCGGGCGCCCCGCGAGCAGCTCGTAGAGCACGACGCCGAGCGCGTAGAGGTCGGCGCGGGGATCGACGCCACGGTTCACGCGGCCCGTCTGCTCGGGCGCGAGGTAGCGGAGCTCGTGGGCGGGCGCGTGCGGGCTCGGCTCGCGGGCGTCAGGCGCGGCCGACTCGATGCGCGACGCGAAGGTGAAGCCCTGCAGCTTGACCGCGCGGCGCTCGGGATCGATCAGGATGTTGCTCGGCGAGAGGCGCCCGTGGATCACGCCGTGGGCGTGCACGGCGGCGATCGCCTCGCACACGCGCAGCGCGAGCGCGAGGAGCTCGGGCGGCGTCAGGCGCCCGGCGACGCTCGAGATCGGCTCGTGCTCGTCGTGCTCGAGCACGAGCACCGTCGCGCCCTCGGCCGTCGTCTCGAGCGCGACGGCGCGGCGGACGACCGACCCCGGCAGGCGGGCGAGCAGCTGGTGCTCGTGGTGGAGCTCCGCGTCCGCGCGGCGTCCTCGGGTCGCGACCGCGAATTTTAGCGCGACGGGGCGGCCGTCTGTACGTCGTGTCCCGGTGGACATGTAGATACCATCCGCGACGCGTACGCCGTCGCGCGACGTGTATCCGGCGAGCTCCACCGCGGTCACGGGACCATGGTAGAGAGAACCCGCCGCCCGCGTCTCGCACTTTGTTTCGGGGGCGCGCGCTGTCTGAGCGCAGCGCACACGCGAGCACGTCGCGCTCGCTCACGCTGGCGTCAGGCCGCGTGCGCGCGTGCGCGACGGCGACGCGCGCCGGGGCGCCGCGAGCCGGACCTCGGCTTGAAACACGATTCGGCGAGGTCCCTCCAGCGGCGCGCGCATCCGCGCTGACGCGGGCGCTCGTCGTGTACGCCGCGGGCGCTCGCGCCGTCACCGGGGCGACGCGCACAGGAAGTGCGCGTGCTCGTCGAGCGCCCCGGGTCGGAGCAGCGCGATGATCCGTCCGCCGTCGCGCAGCGCGTGCTGGATCGCGCGCGCGTCCTCGATCCGCAGCACGCGGTGCGGGAAGTCGAGGGTGCCCGCGCGCAGGCGGGCGTGCAGGCGCGGCTCGTCGATCGCGTTGGCGAGCAGCCGCGACGCGTCGAGCGAGTGCTCGGCGACGAGGTGGTCGCCGACGCCCTCGAGCGGCTCGTCGACCAGCGACGTGTAGGAGAAGCCGAGCCGGTTGAGGTGCAGCGCGTGGCTCTTGATGTTCTCGCGGTCGATCAGCGCCCTGCGGACGAGCGAGCCGCGGCGCATCGCCAGCGCGGACGAGTACCACGAGATGTTCTTCGCCAGCCCCAGGCCCTCGAAGCGCGGGTCAACGATCAGGCGCAGGAAGAACGAGGTGCGCGCCGGATCGTCGTAGCCGACCTCATACAGGCACGCGACGAGCTCGCCCGCGCGCGTCGAGATCACGTTGACGTTGCCGAGCAGGACGAAGCGGTAGCTGTCGAAGGGGCTCGTCTCCTTGCGCAGCACGTCGTCGTAGCGCGTGGCGACGAGCGACTCGATCGCCGGGATGTCGCGGAGCGACGCGTTGCGAGCGACGAGCCCCAGGCGCGCGAGCCGGGCGTGCACGCAGCGCAGCAGCGCGTCCGCGAGCGCGGGCCCGCGGTCGCGCAGCGCGAGCGGCGGAGCCGCGCAGATCTGCGCGGGCTTTTGATAGCGCCACGGGCCGCGCGACGGGGAGGTGTGGAGCGAGGAGGCGGACTGGGTTGGGGGGAGCGTGGCGGTCGAGGTGTGCATGGTTCTCGAGGGGAATGTCGACCCTCGCCCTGTTGATCACCGCGAGCGCGTGGCGACGCGCCGAGCAGCTCGCCGCCGCGCGCGCGGCGGTCGAGCGCGCTGTCGCGGTCGCGCGCACAAGGGACGCGCGCGAGGCCTGCGGGATCCCCAGGGCGCTCGCCTTCGCGGGGCGCGAGCGCGACTGAATCAGCGCGGGGTCCCGGCGAGCGCTCGATCCTTCGCCCGCGGCCCGCTCGACTCGCTAGACTGGCTGCATGACTGACGATATGGCCTGCTTTTCTTATCTTGAGCCCCGCGCGCGGCGCCCGGCGCTCGCGCTCGCGCTCGCGCTCGTGTGCGGGTGCGCGCCCGTACAGGGCGGCTCCGAGTCGACCGACGCAGACTCCGACTCGGGCGGGACGTCCGACTCGCAAGGAGCGGACACGAGCGGGGCGGGGACCGACGACGTCGAGCTCGCCGAGTGTGCGCCGAGCGAGGGCGCCGTCGCGCCGGTCTCGATCGAGTGGTTCCCGGGCACGGATCCATACGAAGGCGCGTCGGAGGAAGCCGACTCGGTCAGCGTGACGCTCTCGTGCGTCGTCGCCGAGCTCAGCCCCGGGCCCGGGCTGCTCGAGCTCGGGCTCGACTGCGACTACGACGTGGACCCCGTCGTGCGCCGGCAGACGATGCGGGTGATGACGACGCCCGAGACCGAGCTCGCGCTGGAGGTCGGCGCCGACGTCACGCTGGCGCACAGCGGCTGGTACGGCTTCGAGGTCGGCGGGGCGTCGTCGACGCGACTCTTGGAGCAGGACGAGGTCGTGGTGCTGGTCGCGTCCGCGAGCCTCATCCAGGAGCCGGCGTTCGCCGAGTTCAGCACGAACATGCTCCCCTTCGCGGTGAGCGCGGTCGCGACCGACTGCAGCGGCGAGCGCGACGCCTTCGACGTGTCGCTGGGGGGCGCGACCGCGCGCGTGCAGGACGGCACGCACGCGGACCTCGAGTCGACGCCGCGCTACCGCCTGTTCGGCAACAGCCTGGGCTGCTCGCAGTGCAGCGACGCCGCCTTCAGCGTGACCGCGGTGCGCATCCCGTGAGCCGCGGAGGCGCTATCGCAGCAAGCCGCTCCCCATCAGCGCGAAGCGGCCGGTCGCGAGATCGATGTGTACGCGCGCCAGCGTCAGCGCGCGCGCCTCGGCGCGGTCGACCCCGTCGTCACCGGGATCGAGGTGCGACTCCCGATAGCGGCCGTCGCGTGCTTGAAGCTCGATGATCGCCCACGTCTCGATCGTGCCCCGCGCGCCGAGCGTGGGCGCGCGGGGGAGGCGGTCGGGCCCGAAGCGCGCGACGAAGCGCGCGCGCTCCTCGACGTCCGCAGGGCGCAGGACCCAGAGCGTCCACGAACCGCGGCTCGTCCGGCGCGTCGCGTCGTGCATGCCGACCCAGCGCGACAGGCTCCGGAAGCCGTCGGCCGTGAGCGTGAGCTCCTCCTCGTCGAGCTCGCCGTCCTCGTTGAGGACGGTGCGCTCGTAGTAGCCCAGCAGCGCCTCGCGGCTCGTGGGCGTCAGCGCGATCGGATCTGGCGACGCGACGCTCACGTGAGCGACTCCGAGTCGCACGAGCAGCGCGCGACGGGCCAGGCGACCGCGGGGTCGAGCAGCGGCTCAGCCCAGCGCTTCGGGTTCGTCTTCGGAGCGGGCGCCATCACTCTCGTTCGCGGCGAATCAGGCCCAGCGTACCAGGCGTCGGAGCGGCGACGGTCGCCGCGCGCATCCCAGCTGGGTTATCCGGCGCGAGCGCGAGCGTGACGAGAGGCGCGCCTTCGCCGGTCGCCCGCGCGCCTTCGCCCGAGGCGATCGGTCTCGATGGACAGGTCGAGTACGGCGCGGTCGCGGCGCTTGATCACCCAGGGAACCGCGGGTCGACGAGCTCTCGCAGGAACGCGCGCCAGACCTGTCGATCGCGGGTCTCGAGCGCGCGCCGCTGGGCGCCGCTCATCCCGTAGATGCCGGCGAAGCACTCGACGATCGACGCGCCCGCGAACACGACGTACCACTGGTGGCGCCAATCGAGCAGGAAGCGCTCGTGCTCACCGGCCGCGGGCAGCCCGAAGCGCAGCCACGTCGAGAGCCTCATCGACCAGGTGCGCTCCTCTTCCTCGTCGTCCTCGTCCTCGTCCTCGAACCCGTCCTCGGCGTCGCGCTCGTCCGTCTCCTCGTCGCCTTCCTCGTCGCCTTCCTCGTTGTCTTCGAGCTCGTCGTCGTCGAGCTCGCGGAAGGTCACGGTCGCGTCGAGCCCGGCGCGCGGGAGCACCCCGCGCAGCCACTGGCTGAAGCGGCGGAACGCGAGCGCGTCGCCGTCGACCACGGCCTTCGCGGCCGGGTTCCACACGTCCACGCGCATGACCTCCGAGAAGCGCTCGGCGCTCGCCGGGAGCAGCCCGATCCAGGCGTCGGAGTACGGCGCGCGCGTGAGGTCGTCGCAGAGCGCGACGAGGAAGCTCCCCGCCGCGAACAGAGCCCAGCGGGACGCGGGGCCCCAGCAGCGCGCGCGCGCGCGCTCGGACGCGGTGACCGCTCGCACGCGTCGCGCGGCGGCGTCGAGCGCCGTCGGCTCGAGCGCGGGCACCGGCAGGGCGCCAGGCGGCCCCTCGCGCACGCGGTGCTGGATCAGCTCGACGAGCGGCAGGTGACCGGCGAAGTCGTAGAGGTAGTGCGGCCCGATCGCGTCGTCCCCGGCGAGGTGGTGCGCGAGATGAACTTCGAGCCATTCGCGATAGCGGGCGACGAGCGCCTCGATGTCCGCGCGCGCGCGCGCGTCGTCGGGCCCTGTGCCGGGGTCGAGCGCGTCCACGTCGAGCGCGCCCAGCGAGAGCGTGTCGATCGCGGTCGCGCCGGAGCGCTCGTCGACGGCGCGCAGCTCGAGCGCGCCGTGACCGAAGCCGCTCAGGCCGGGCGCGGGCGGGTGCACGGCCGAGACCGACACGGTGACGGCGCGCGGCCGCGCGCGCGAGCCCGCGTAGGTCCAGGACGCGTCGGCGAGCAGCGCGGGGAGGCGGTCCTGGCACCAGCGCATCAGCGAGCCGTCGGCGGGGGGGCGCAGCGCGGCGCGGTTGAGGCGATCGCAGGCGGAGACCTCCGAGAGCGCGCCGGTGCCCGACTTCGCGGACGCGAGCAGCTCGGCCAGCGCGCGCAGCTCGGCGAGGAAGCGCTCGCGCGCGGACGCGTCGGCGGGCAGCTCGCCGTAGGCGCGCACGACGCCGTCGTTGTCGCCGCGTCGGAGCCGCCAGAGGTCGCCGCCGCCGTACACGACGGCGCCGTCGACGTGCACGTCGTAGCCGAGCTCGACCCAGCCGCTGTGGGGGTCGAGGCGGACGAAGTTGAGGAACGCGGCGCGCACCGTGAGCGTCACGCCACCTGCGCTCGCGGACAGGCCGCGAGTCCACCCGCCGCCGCCCTCGAGCAGCCGCCAGAGGGTCCCCTCGGCGTAGCGCGGCGCCGGGAAGTAGCGCTGCGTCGCCTCGTTCAGGGCGTCGGTGAGCGCGTCCCAGAGCCCCTCGGCGTGCAGCGGGAGCGGCAGCCGCGGCGCGATCGCGGCGAGCCGCTCCCGGGCCGGGCGCTCGCGCGGGTCGTGCGTGTAGTGAATCGGGATCCGCAGCACGTCGCCGACGCGGGCGGTGGCGTCGACCCGGCGCGCGTCGAGCAGCGAGAGCTCGCGGCGAGGGTCTCGGACGACGTCGACGACCGTGAGCGCCTGCGCGACGCGGACCGTGCCGAGCTCGGGCGAGAGCTCGACCGAGAGCGGGGTTCGCCGCCCGAGCGCGCGGTGGACCGCCGCCTCCGCCGCCGCCCTGAACTCCTCCGTGAGCTCATCCTCGGCGCGCGAGCTCGTGCGCGCGAGCTCGTCGATGAAAGGGCGCAGGAAGATGGAGTGCGGCACGCGCGGAATGTACTCGGCCGGGCGCGCGCGCGCGACGACGAAGGGCGGGGCGTCAACGCGGACCGCTCGTCCGCCCGCGCGTCGAGTCACGCGTCGAGCAGCGCGTTGTCGGTCCACGTGCCGAAGTGCGCGAGGTACTGGATCGGCGCGCCGGGACAGGCGCTCGCGTGCGGGCACGACGAGCAGATCGGCAGCGATTCGAAGCGCGCGTGGGAGTGATGCCCGCCGCCGCGGCCGTAGTCCCAGGGGAAGTGCTCGCGCAGCGCGTGGGAGAGCGCGCAGGGGGGCACGCCGGTGAGCGTGACGCGCCTCGGCGCGACGCGCTCGCGGACGCGCTCGAGGGCCGGGCGCAGCTGGTCGAAGGGCACGGCGAGCCGCGGGTAGTGGGGGATCAGGCTGTCCTGATCGTGGTAGTAGAACAGCGTGACGGGGGCGTCGAGCGCGGCGAGCTCGGCGGCGAGCTCCGGGAGCTCGGCGAGGTTCTGCTGGAGTATCGGCGCCGACACGCGCAGCTTCATGCCGGCCTCGAGCACCGCGCGCGCGGCCTGCCAGAACGCGGCGTGTGAACCTGGCCTTCCGTTCACGTAGTCGAAGGTCTCCGCGCGGTGACCGTGGGCGGTGAGGCTGACGCCGCCCACGCCGCTGCGCGCGAGCTGGCGGGCGAAGCCGGACTCGGTCAGGCGCGTGCCCGGCGACTGCAGCTCCATCTCGGTGAAGCCGAGCGCGTGGGCCAGCGCGAGCGCGTCGTCGAACAGCGGCGACGCGAGGCAGTCCATACCCGTCCACGCGACCTGCGTGCTCGGCTCGTGCTGGCTGGCGCGGCGCAGCGCCTCCTCGATCGCGGCGCGTCGCGTCGCCATGTAGTCCGGCCGCTGCAGCAGGCGCAGCTCGCCGAGCCTGGTCTCGTCGACGTAGCCGTCGGGGTCGGCGACGCGCCCGTAGCGGTCCGCGCAGAACAGGCAGGCGCGGTCACACACGCCCGGGAGGTTCAGATCTAGCTTCGGACGCGGCGCCGGGCGCTCGCGCGGCTGCGGCTGCGGCTGCGGCTGCGGCTGCGGCTGCGCGCGCGGGCGCTCGCGCAGCGCGGCGGGCGGGGCGCCGTGTCGGCGGCGGCGAGGCGTTGACACAGGCCGTACGCGGCGCGCCTGAGGCCCGCGGGCACCGGGTCATGGGAGAAGGAGAACGCGGCCGAGCGCGCCGCAGCGCGCTCGCGTCCGGGCGTCACCACGACGTCGACGCGCGCGGCCTGGCCGAGCACGCAGCGCAGCTGCCAGCCGCGGTGCGGGAGCGCGACCACGTCGTCGAGGCGGATGCGCCCGGCCGCGTCGGGGAACGCCCGCGCGATCAGCTGTCGGAAGTGCTCTTGAACCTCGCGCGGCGCCGGCTGCTGGGGCTCGACCACGGGCTGCAGCGTAGCAGACGCGCGCGCCGGCGCGGAGCGTGGCGTGACTCAATGGACAGCTCACCGCGAGCGCGGGCGCGCGCGGGGGCCCGCGCGCTCACGGGCCGACGTGGGTGACCTGACCGTCGAGGACGTCGCCGACCCACTCGGGGACGCTCGTGCCGCCGACCGACGTGAGGTAGTAGCCCACGCGCAGCACGGTGTGCCCGACGCCGTTGACGTAGAAGGTCGAGGCCTTGTCGCCGTGCGCGGCGCGGATGGTGTCGAGGTCCAGCGAGTACGCCTGGGCGGGCACCGCGGTCGGCACGCCCTCGCAGTTGTCGTGCTCGCCGCCGCCCCAGCCGAAGCCCATGTACGTGCGGATGATCAGGTCGGAGGTGTTCGAGAACAGGCCGTAGCGCACGCCGGGGTGGGTCTCGAGGACATGGTCGAGGAGGCCGGTCGCGAAGTTGTTGGGGTCGCACTCCGGGCAGTCGGCGAGCGCGGTCCCGTCGAGGCCCCAGACCTCGCGGAAGGTCTCCTGCAGGCACGGCGCGATGACGTCGTTGCTCAGCGGCGGGCCCGAGTCGTCGATGACGGTCGTGATCACCGCGTCGCCGTAGGCGTCGGCGACCTGCGACGCGTTGATCGCCGCGCCGAAGCCCCCGGCGCTGATGCCCGTGAGCAGCACGCGCTCGGTCTCGAAGCTCTGGACGAGGACCTCGAGGTAGCGCGTGACGTTCGAGTAGCCGTGGAAGAAGCGCAGGTCGCCGCTGAGCTCGTACTCGTTGTCGCCGGCGTGGATGTCCCCGGTGCAGTAGGGCACGTAGACCATCGTCCAGTCGCGGACGGGGTTGTTGTTGTTGCCGCGGTTGAAGATGCCGTCGATCGGCGGGACGAAGGGGATGTTGAAGGCCGTGAAGTCGCAGGCGTCGTTGAAGCACGCGCCGCCGCCCTCGAGGTAGATCATCACGTTGGGCGAGTCGGGGTTGTAGTTGATGGCGAAGCCCGCGGTGGACCCGTTGAGGCACGCCGTGCCCTCGATGTCGAAGTACTTCCACTCGAGCGGCGGCGGGTCGAGCGGCGCGACCTCCTCGCACTCGGCGGTGCAGCCGTCGAAGGAGTTGTCGTTGCCGTCGTCGCACTCCTCGCCGGGATCGAGCACGCCGTCTCCACACCCGGGCTCGACCGGCCCGGTTGTGCCGTCGGTGGTGCCGTCGCCGGTGGTGCCGCCGGTGGTGCCGTCGCCCGTCTCCGTGCCGCCGGGGTCGGTCGCGCCCGCGGTCGTGGATGGGTCGCCGGTGGAGCCGCTGCTGCCCGAGGGGTCGACCGTCGCGGTCGCGGTCGCGTCGCTGCCCCCGTCGGTCCCGCCGCCAGGTCCATCGTCGCCGCACGCCGTCACCGCGAGCGCGGCGAGCAGCCGCGGCGCCCACGTCGTCGCGATCCTTCCGGCCGGTCGGATTGTCCACATCAACGCTGAATCACCCATGGCAACCTCCAAGTTGTGATACACGATATATCATAAGTGTCGCGAAGGCCGTCAAGCTCGCCCGACGCCCGTCAGGTCCGTACGCGCGCGAGCCTGCGGGGCGCGCTCCTGGGCCTGCTCGAGCGAGAGCCGTTCGAACGCATCACGGTGCGCGCGATTACGAACGAGGCGCGCGTCGGCTACGCGACGTTCTTCCGGCACTACGCCGACAAGGAGGCGCTGCTCGACGACCTCGCCGCGCGCGAGATCGCCGAGCTGCTGGGCAAGTCGATGCCGGTGTTCGCGGCCGACGACACGCGCCGCGCCTGCGTGGCGCTGTTCGAGTACATCGCGCGGCGCAGGTCGCTGTGGCGCGCGCTGCTGACCGGCGGCGCCGCCCCGATCCTGCGCGCGCGCTTCGTCGAGCACGGTCGCCAGGTCGCGAGCGAGTTCGGGACCGTCGCCTCGCCTGACGCGAGCCCGATCGATCTGCGGGTCACCCACGCGACCGCGGCGACCATCGAGATCATCGCCTGGTGGCTGGGACAGGCGGAGGCGCTGCCGATCGAGCAGATCGCGGGGATCCTCGATCGGCTCGTGATCACGCCGACGCTGGCCGAGGCGTAGCGGCGGCGCGCCACGCTGCTCGGGGCGCGGCTGCAGCGGGCCGGGCGCTCGCGCGCCGACGCGCCGCCGGAGGTTGTCGCTTGAGACATGTGTAAATACGGCGCGCCCGCGGGCGCAGCATCGCGCGGAGCTCGACGCCGCGCGCCACGGTGACGCGGCGCGACGCTACAACTAAAATTGTCGCGGCGTGACGGAGAGGACAGGCGGATGAGCGAGGAGACGTCTGTGCGGCTCGAGCCGCCGGAGTCGACGGACGCCCCGACGCGCGTCTCGATCGTCACGCCGAGCGCGAGCTTCCCGGAGGTGCCCGCGACCGAGGGCTCCGACACCGTGATCGTCCCGTCGGACCGGGGCGGCGCGAGCGCGCGCGACGCGATCAAGGCCGAGCTGCTGCCGGAGTCCGGCGGCACCGCGCGCATCGGTCGGTACGTGGTGCTCCGCGTGCTCGGCGAGGGCGGCATGGGCGTCGTGTTCTCGGCGTACGACGAGGAGCTCGATCGCAAGGTCGCGATCAAGGTGCTGAGCCTCGCGGACAACCACGGCACGCACGGGCGCGCGCGGATGCAGCGCGAGGCCCAGGCGCTCGCGCGCCTCTCTCACCCGAACGTCGTGCAGGTCTACGACGTCGGGGCGCACCGCGGCCGCGTGTTCCTGGCGATGGAGTACATCGAGGGGCGGACGCTGCGCGACTGGCTGCGCGACGCGTCGCGACCGTGGCGCGAGGTGCTGGCGAAGTACATCGACGCGGGGCGCGGGCTCGCGGCGGCGCACTCGGCCGGGATCGTGCACCGCGACTTCAAGCCCCATAACGTGATCGTCGGCGAGGACGGGCGCACGCGCGTGCTCGACTTTGGTTGGCGAAGCGCGAGGGGCACGACGTCGCCGCGAGCGACGCGGCGCTCAGCGGCGAGCTGGGGCCGCCGTCCGGCGACTCGCTCGCGAACCCGCTGACGCAGGCGGGGACGCTGCTGGGCACGCCGCGCTACATGTCCCCGGAGCAGCACCGGCTCGCGGAGGCGACGGCGCGCAGCGATCAATTCAGCTTCTGCGTCGCGCTGTACGAGGGCCTCTATCGCGCGCCCGCGTTCGCGGGGAAGAGCGCGCGCGGCTACGGGATGAACGTCCAGCTCGGGCGGCTCGAGGCCCCGCCCCGGGGCGCGAGCGTGCCGGCCTGGCTCCGCCGGGTGCTCGTCCGCGGCCTCGCGCCCGCGCCCGAGGAGCGCTGGCCGTCGATGGACGCGCTGCTCGCCGCCCTGTCCCGAGATGCAGGTCGGAGGTGGCGGACGCTCGGCGTCGCGCTCGGCCTCGCCGCGCTCGTCGCCGGCGTCAGCTACACCGTGGCCGAGCGCCGCGCGAGCCAGGCGCTCGCCGAGGCCCAGGTGTGCACGGGCGCGGCGGCGCGGCTCGTCGGCACGTGGGACGTCGCGCGCGGCGAGGCGATCGCGCGGGCGTTCAGGGCGACCGAGCTGAGCTACGCCGAGGACGCGGCCGCGCGCGTCCAGCAGGGCCTCGACGCGCGGGCGGAGGCCTGGGTCTCGATGCACACCGAGACGTGCAAGCGGCACCACCAGGGCGAGCTCTCGAGCAATCAACTCGAGCTGCAGATGGCGTGCCTCGAGGACCGGCGGGGCGAGCTCGCCGCGATCGTCGAGGTGCTCAGCGCCGCCAACGATCAGGTCGTCGAGCAGTCGGTCGACGCGGTCGCCAAGCTCCGCCCGCTGCGTCGCTGCGCGGACGCGGAGTACCTGCAGGCCGCGGTCAAGCCGCCCGACGACCCGGAGACGGCGGCCGCGGTCGACGAGCTGCGGGCGCGCGCGATGAAGCTCAAGGTGGCGGTCGACACCGGCGACTTCGCGGCGGGCCGCGACGGCGCGGCGGCGCTGCTCGAGGAGGCGCGCGCGCTCGGGTATCGCCCGCTGATCGCCGAGGCGCTGTTCCTCTACGGGTTCGCGTGCACGCAGGCGGGCGATCACGCGGGCTCGATCGAGCCGCTGCGCGAGGCGTTCTGGACGGCCGTCGGCCGCGACGCGAACGTCACCGCGGCCATGGCCGCAGGCAACCTCGCGTTCGTCCACGGCGCGAGCCTGCTGCAGTTCGACGAGGGGCGGATGTGGGCGCGGCACGCCGAGGCGTTCATCGAGCGCGTCGGCGGCGACCCCGAACTCACGGCGTCGCTCGCCAACAGTCGCGGCGCGCTGGCGATGCGGGCGAACGAGTACGAGGAGGCGGAGCGCCAGTTCTTGACCGCGATCCGCGTCCACGAGGGCGCCCACGGTCAGCGCGGTCCGACCCTCGGGCGCTACCACGCCAACCTCGCGGGGGTCTACGGCGCGCAGTACGAGTGGGAGAAGTCAGAGCAGCACAGCCGACGCGCGCACGAGCTGTTCGCGCGCGAGCTCGGGCCGTCGCACCCGCTCGTGGCGCACCCGCTCAACACCCTCGGGAACGCGCTCAAGGAGCAGGGGCGCTACGAGGAGGCGCTCGCGCTGATGCGGCGCTCGGTCGAGATCTACGAGCGCGCCGTGGGGCCTGAGCACCCGACGCTGGCGACCTTCCTCAACAACCTCGGGACCGCGCAGCTGCGCCTGAAGGACTACGACGCCGCGCGGGAGACCTTCGCGCGGGCGCTCGCGGTGCGCGAGCAGGCGCTGGGGCCCGAGCACCCGCAGGTCGCGACGATCGTGTCGAACTTCGCCCACATCGCGCTCGAGACCCAACAATTCGCCGAGGCGCGTGAGCACTACTCGCGCGCGCTCGAGATCCTCACGGGCGCGTTCGGGGAGGACTCGCCGTTCTTGGCGCTGATCTACAGCGGGCTCGGCCGGGCGGCGCTCGGCCTCGGGGACGTCGACGAGGCGATCGCGAAGCTCGAGCGCGCGCTCGAGCTCGCCAACGACGCGAGCCGCAAGACCGTGCTGTCCGAGGCGCGCTTCGGGCTCGCGCGCGCGCTGCTGACGAAGAGCCGCAAGCACAGGGCGCGCGCGCTCGAGCTGGCCCGCCAGGCGCGCCAGGATCTCGAGCGCTACGACGAAGGCTACAGCGAGGAGATCGCCGAGATCGACGCGTGGCTGGCCGCGCGCGCGAAGGAGTGACGCGGCGCTGCGCGTCGCGCCGCGCTACAGGAGGACGCTGTCGAAGGCGTCCTCGACGAACTTGAAGCGCCAATCGCTCTGGCAGCGCGGGCAGCGATAGTGCAGCAGCTTGATGCCGTCGCGCTCGGTCGGCTCCTCGCCGAGGAGCTCGAGCTCGCCGGGCTTGGGCTCGCGGCGACCGAGTCGACGCGCGACGGCGCAGGCGCAGCCGGGCGCGTCCGGGGCGGCGCGCTCGAGGTGCAGCTCGCGCTCGAACTCGAGGTCGTCGATCCACGCGCGCAGGCCCTCGAGCAGGAGGTACAGCGGCTTGTTGCCGCTGCGCACGGCCACGTGGAACACGCGCCCGTCCTGGGAGACGCGCGCGAGCAGCTGGCGCAGCGCGGGGATCGGCGGCGGCTCGCCGCGCGCGATGAGCCCGCCGTAGCGCTCGCGCAGCGCGGCGACCGTGGCGAGCAGGGCGCGGACGTCGACCGCGCCGCTGACGTTGGTGAGCGCGCTGTCGGTGGAGCTCTCGTGGCCGAGCAGCGGCGTCAAGGCGAGCTCGAGCGCGGTCACGAGCTTGTCGAAGTTGGCGGGCTCCGTCTCGCGCTTCGCTTCACCTGGCATCGCAGGCCCCCGGTCGCGCTTGAGTATACACAACGACGGTCCAGCGCCGCGCGCCCCGGGAGCTATTTTCGCGCCGCGTCGTGCCGGGCGCTCGGCTCGCGCGCGCGGCTGGGCGCAGGGTCGCGCTCACGCGAAGCCGTGCGCCGCCCGCCAGCGCGCGAGCGCGGGCGCGTCGAAGATCGGCTCCCCACGCTCGAGCGCGCTCCGGAGCGCGAACACCAGCTCGTCGACGAGGTCGCCCCAGAGCCCCTCGGTGTGGGTCTCGATGAACTCGTCGAAGTCCGCGTCCGGCTCCAGGCCCGAGAGCGACGGCAGCGAGGCCGCCGCGCGGATGTCGGGGGCGAGCAGCTCGTGCATGGCCGCGAGCGCGCGCGCGCCCGAGGGCGCGTCGTCAAGCTCGATCTCCGAGACCGCGATCACGGGCGCCTCGACGCCGCCCGGCACGTAGCTGCCGGCGTGATCGCTCTCGTGGAAGAGCAGCGCCGCCGCGCCGCCGAGCAGGGTGCAGTGCCCGTGGTTGTAGCTGACGGAGATCAGCGGGCTGAGGAGGCGGCCGAGCACGTACAGCTCGCCGGAGGAGAACACGCAGGTCCCCGCGCGCGCGTCCCCGCAGCAGACGAGGACGGACCACTCGCTGGTCTCGAGCAGCGCGCCGTCGACGCGGAGCTCGCCGAGCACGACGGTCTTACTCCAGTCGACCGTGAAGTCGCCGCGGACGGTGAGGTCGCCGAGCACGAGCAGGTCGACGGACTCCTGGGTCGCGGTGATCGTGAGGTCGCCGTCGACGACGAGGTCGCCGAGCACCGCCGTGGGTGACTGAATGTGCAGGTCGCCGGACTCCCGACGGCGCGCGGGGAAGCGCCGCGCGGCCGTGGCGGCGCGGAGGTGCGCGGCGGTCACCATCAGGTACGCGCCCCACTCGGCGTTGTTGTCGTTGGTCCAGGGGAGGAAGAGCTCGAGCGGCGCGACCTCGGCGGGCAGCGACTCGAGGTGCGCCTTCACGACGCGCCGCGCCGCGCCGGCGGGCTTGTAGTTGTGCTGCTCCCAGAACGCGGCCCAGCCGGCGAGCCCGCGCGCCGCCTCGCCGCGGGCGGCGGCGGCGGCGATCCCGGTGAGGAGCGCGGCGGGCTGAATCGTGATCTCGTGCTCGGTCATGTCGCGCGGGCACAGTAGGGCAGGCGCGGCGCGCCGGGAACACTGCACGTCGGGGACGCCCGCGTGTGACGACGGTGCAGGCGCGGCTCGGCGCGGCGCGGCGGCGCGGCGTGGCGCGGCGTGGCGCGGCGCGGCTCGGCGCGCGCCGTGTCACCATGGCGCCATGACACGCTACGACCGGATCGGCAGCGGCTAGGCGGCACGGCGGCGGGAGGACCCCGGCCTGATGCGACGCATCGCGAGCGCGCTGGGGGACGCGCGCAGCGTCGTCAACGTCGGCGCGGGCGCGGGCTCCTACGAGCCGCGCGATCGGGCGGTGATCGCCGTCGAGCCGAGTCACGTGATGGTCGCGCAGCGCGATCCGGCGCGCCCGGCCGTGCGTGGATCCGCGCAGGCGCTGCCGCTGCACGACGAGTCCGTCGACGCGGCGATGACGGTGCTCTCGCTGCACCACTGGCACCCGGAGCAGCGGCAGGGCGTGCGCGAGATGTGTCGGGTGGCGCGCGACGTCGTGGTGATCGTCACCATCGACGCGGCCGTCTCGGCGCGCGTGTGGCTGATGGCCGACTACCTGCACGAGGTCCGCGAGCTCGACCTGCGGATCTTCCCGGCCCCGGAGGCGGTGGCGGGGTGGCTCGACCGGCCGGCGTCGATCGAGGTTGTACCTGTTCACAGGGACACTCCCGATCACACGCTGCTCTCGTTCTGGGCCCACCCGGAGCGGGTGCTCGACGCGCGGGCGCGGGCGGCGACGTCGGGCTTCGCCCGGCAGCCGCCGGAGGTCGTCCGGCGCGTCGTCGACGCGGTCGCGGCGGACCTGCGCGACGGGAGCTGGGACCGCCGTCACGGCGCGCTGAGAGGGCTCGAGGAGTACGACGCGGGCCTGCGCCTGATCGTCGCGCGCGCCTCGTAGGGCGGGGCGCTGGCGAGCGGTCGCGCTGATTCTGCTACGCTCGGCGCCGATGACCGAGCGCTCGGAGGCAGCGGAGGCGCGCGCGTCGGCGGAGCGGCGCGCCCGCGAGGCCGAGCTCGACGCGGGGCTCGTCGCGCGCTGGCAGGCCGGCGAGCGCGAGGCGTGCAAGGAGCTGTTCGAGCGCTACTACCCCAACATCGCGCGGTTCTTTCGCACCAAGGTGCGCGGGCCCGGGGTCGAGGAGGACCTCGTGCAGATGACCTTTTTGCGCTGCTTCGAGGCCGTCTCGCGCCTGCGCGAGCCGGTCGCGTTCCGCAGCTACTTGTTCGGGATCGCGTGCAACACGCTGCGCGAGCACTATCGCGGCGCGCGGCGGGAGGCCGAGCTGCTCGGCGCGCCGCTGTCGCGCAGCGTGCTCGAGCTCGCGGGGGAGCTCGGGCCGGGGCCGAGCTCGCTGCTGG
>JACKDW010000012.1 GCA_020633295.1 Myxococcales bacterium
AAGTCGGAAGCGCGAGCTCAAGCGGTTGAGTTCATTTCGGTTTTCCAGACGGCGATCGCGCGGTGCCACGATCGCGCCTCCTCCCGGGACGGGGTTTTGAGCACCGCCGTTAGGGCACGAGCCAGCGCTGGCTGACCTCTGGAGCACGTGTTCACTTCGTCGGACGAGGGAGCCCGTCGCGGCCGGCGTGCTTAGAGTAGCTCCGGGCACGGTACATTGAAGTGCCAAAGGTAGAGATCATCACCGGAGTGATTGTCGTTGTTCAGCTCGAGCACGTGAACGTGCGCGCGCCGGCCGTTCACCGTCAAGGGGGCCAGCGTGATCCCCTCTAGCTCATTGCGATCAAACGCGGCCTCGTCCGCGCTGTCGGCCGGCAGATTGCGGGTGTCCATGAGGACGCCCGTGAGCGCGCTGTGACAGTGAATGCGCTCGGCGTGATCGACGTCGCAAATCATCAACACACGACAATTGGCGGTAAAGCACGCGGACTGCACGTTGGTGGTGAAGTGTCGCTGCCGCAGGCGATCGAGCATCTCCGGCTGGCGCCCGGGAGTAGCGCTGTCGATCAAGCGCAGGGACTCGGCCGGCAGCGACGGCTGCACGATGGGGATATCAGCCGAAGCGATCCTCTTCAGCGCTCCTGCGCCGCTGGCGTCGTAGGCACGCAGCGCTGGAGGCTCGCGAAAATTCGACGTGTAGAGCAGGCCGTTCATCGGGTGGATGTCACACCAGGCGAACATGTCATCTTCGGGCAGCTCCGACGCGGCGAGCCACGTGCTCCGGGAGAAGTCGATGGACGCCCTCCACACGCCAAACGGCGTCTGCGTCGGGACGAAGATCCAGCCCGACGCGTGGGACGGCGAGCCGATGTGCACGCTTCGACCAACCGGGCACTCGAGCCTGCGCGTCGACGACGTGAGGTCAAGGGATACCTTGTGCAGCCCGTCACGGTCGTCATCGCCATTCGCCGAGACGTACCAGTGTCCAGCCGCGAGGGTTAGTCCCTGGGCTTCGTGCGCGAACGCGGCGTTCTCCGCCTTGCTCACGCCGATGACGGTCCAGCCGTCGAGACCTGGGCCTTCGCTCGCCCGGAGGATCGCGGCGACGCTCCCCGGCCGTACCGGGGACAAGTCGGAGTGGACACGCAGGGGACGCTTGACCGCCACGCCAAGTCGAGAGAGCGCGCCGCGGATTCGTCGGTCCATCGCGTGCCCGCCCTTGAACCAATTCAGCGGCTCGCCAGACCGATCCCGATGCTCGAGACATCGAGCAGCGAACGCCCCAGGGGCGTGCTCGGCTGCGCGTAGATCTCGACGCGCGAGGCCGAGCCGAAGAGCTCGGCGAAGCGGGTCCTCCCCAGGGTCTCTCCAGCCTGGAGCAGCTGCGAACTCTTCGCGTTTGTTCTGTCCAGGCTCGATCGATTGCCCACGACGAGGGTCTGGCCTGGAACGCTGTCGACGATGCCGGGCCACTTCAGATCGACGAAGTCGCCCGGGAACTCCTTCTGATAGAGGTTGCCCTCGCGTGGGAGGATGAAGTCCACAAAGACGGGCGTCGTCGAGACCGGCGCGGGCGGGATCGGCTCGGGTCTTGGTCCAGGTGACGCCGGCGCCAAGTCGCTGTTCTCGAGGTGAAAGAGCTCCGCCTCGGCGACCGAGGACGCGCTCGCCCGGACCTCGCCCTCGGAGCCTTCCACGCGCAGCAGCTTGCCGTTGCCGCCGCGGAGCGCGACGACCCTTGGCGCCACCCAGACCGGCATAAAAAGCGCGCCGTGGGTCGCGCCGCCTCCCCAGTTTCGCAGACCGAGGCGCCCGTCGCTCGACTCTACCGAGACGAGCCCGGGCGCGAACACCGACGGTCCGAGGACGAGGGCGAAGCCGTTTGCGCCGCACCCAAAGAGCGAGCCCTGATGGTCCTGGTCTCGCGTCGCTCGCACGCGGTGTGAGCCGTCGTCGTGTTGCCAGACCTCGAGCAGGAAGCCCGCGCGGGTCCGCAGCGAGAACGTCCGATTCGGCGGAAGAAACTTCGACCAGGTGGCGTTAGCGAGCACCTGGAGGGAGCGCGTGCTGGAGGCGCCGAAATCGGACAAGAGCGTGCGCGCGTGCCCGTCGCCCACGCCGCGCCCGAAGCTCGCCAGCTGGGTCGCGACCCAGGGAGGGGCCCGGTCCGCGAACTCGAGGATCTGGGTGAATCGAGCGAACATCACACGGTCCTCCTGCTCAAGCGGGGTACATGACGCCGTAGTTGAGGTTCTGCTCGCTCGTGGAGTGCGCCCCGCCATCGGGGTGCGGGCACCTCCCTGGGGACGGCGTGCCGAGCACGAGGCCGTAACAGCGACCGCACCAGCGCCAGCCCTCTTGTACGGGGAAGTCGCGGGCCTTCTTGTTCGCCTGCGAGAGCCCTGCCGACCACAGGAAGAATGCCGGCGATCGTGAGCGATCGTGGGCTCCTCCCGCCGGGCAGGAGCCCGAGAGCGCGGCCGTGCCGTGGCAGAGCACCTGGCACTTGTGACACCAAGCCCATCCGGGTTGACCGGCGTACTGTGAGCGGTGGGCGAAGAGCACGCAGGCGCCGCTCTCGACCGCGTGCGGTTGCTTGTCGGCCGGGCACACGCCGCGCGCGCGGTTCGGTGCGAAGCTCAACCCCGCGCACTTGCTGCAGTAGCGCCAGCCTTCCTGCGTGTAGTGGGGGGCCTCGGCCCGAATTGACGCGCTCAGCTGCGCCGTCGCCAGCTGCTCGGCGAGGGCATCAATCGCGCTCCGCAGGCGCGACAATTCCTCACCGACGGGTGTCAGCTCATTCTTGAATGGTTGCACCCCGCCCTGGAAGACGCGGATGGGTACGGACAGATCCCGCGGCGCGACGACGCCGCCGCTGTAGTCGCCGTTGCCGTTGAGCGCGAGGCGATCACCGGCGACGTGGGCGAGCGCGCGGCGGCGCGCGCCCACGCTCCCCCCACGGTACGCTGGCAGATCAAGCTCTAGCTCGCCGCCTTCGAGGCGAAGCGCGCCACCTTCGATCGCAACCTGTGTCTCGTCGAGTCGAATATCGGTCGCCACGGTGCACCTCCGGATCAAGCCGGGAAACCGGCGGGATGATCTCCTTACTATTGGAGTCAGGCCGCCCTCGCGAGGATGCAAGGAGGTCGCGGCGCGAGCTCGCACGTCCAATACCCGTCGCGGCGCGCAAGCGCAGCCGGCAGCTCGCGATCTCGAGGCAGACCCACGCGATGCCACCGAGCAGCCGCACCCGGTCCGCGTGCACGCCTCGCTCGCTTCCGTACGCACATGAATCGCGCTGCGCCCGAGAACTTCTCGATCGCGTCGGTTGTCCAACGCTCTCGAGGTCACCATGCCACCCATCCATCGGTGTGCGCCTCGGTGGACCGCGGCCAAGCGGTACCCCCTGTGCGCTACGCTCGTCTCCCTCTCCCTCTCCACCTCCCTCTCCACCCCCCTCTCCAGCTGCACCCTCAACCCGTCGCGCCCGGCCACCGGGGCCGAACTCGTCGACGCGACGGCGGTCGCGGGGGGGCACGGACTGCTGCTCTTCGCCCACGAGCAGCGCGGGGTGACCACCCCGAGCCACTATCTGGTCAAGCAAGCCGAGGACGGCGCACCGATCTGGACGCGCGAATTCCAGGCGACATGGTCGGATTGTCTCGGGCTCCAGGCCTTCGGCACCTCCGGGCTGGTGAACCTCGACGAGCGGCGACTGCTGCACGTCGAGACGAACACCGGCGCGACCGGGATCTGGGCGAGCGAGCGGCTCTCGTCCCCGACCGAGGTGAGCGTCACTGGAGACGCCGCGCAGGTCGTCGTCGGCTGGACGGAGGAGCGGCTCACGCCGCGTCCACTCCTGCAGCTGGAGCTCGCCGCGTTTGAGCACGGCGTTGACGCGCGCGCGTGGACGGTCGTCGAGTCGCTCGAGGCCGGCGCGCGGCTGCGGATGCGCCTCGCCGAGCGCTGGGTCCTGATCCACCAGGAGTGGGTCCCTGACATGACGTTGATCCGCCGAAGCGACGGTCACCTCGTCTCGCTCGACGTCGACACGCCCGGCCTGTGCAGGGCGGCGGGGCGGTGGTGGGGGCGGCGAGATGACCGCCTGTTCACGCTCGAGCTCACCGGCGACGTCCCGCGAGAGCGCTCGACCAGGGTCGCGTTCTTCGACGAGGAGGACCGCTCGCCGTGGTCGCTCGTCGACTGCGCCACACGCGGCGACGAGGTCGTCCTGATGGTGTCGAGCGCGGGCGACGGAGGCGGCGCTCTCGTCGGGCTCGAGCCGACGTCGATGCGCCCGCGCTGGCGGCTCCCTCTCCCGTACGTACCCCTCCCGGCCGCGGGCGTCGAGACCTTCGGCGACATCGCGATCGTGCGCCAAGACGAGCAGCAGTGCGCGATCGATCTCGAGCGGAGACAGCTGCTGTGGTGCAACGGCGCGGTCGACGTCCAGGCGATCGCGGACGGCGAGGACACGATCCTCTGCACGGATCCCTCGGACACGTGCATCTGCGCGAGGATTGACGGCGACACCGGGGAGTTCGAAGCCGCCGCGCGAGTCTGCGCCGACCTCGAAGCGCTGACCTCGGGCGCGGCGGTCCGCGAGCACGCGGGGAGGCTCTGGCTTACCGGCGACGATCGCCTGGCGGAGGGGCCGCCGGCGCTCGTGGTCTTCGACGTCCACACCATGCGCCGCGTGAGGGGCTCACCGCGCGGTCCTCTCGTCGAGGAGGTCTCCCCAGACCGCGTGACCTTCCTGCGTCGCGGCGAGCCGCCCGAGCCGCCGTCGCGTCGGTACGTGGCGGCCAACCCCCTCGACGCGTGGGTGACGGGCGATCCGGAGGTGACCGTGACGTCGGTGCCGCCCGATCCTTCGGCGCACGCGATCGTGTTCGCTGAGCTCCGGGCGCAGCACTCCCTCGACGCTTCCACGGAGGTCCGCGCGCTGGCTTGGCGCGAGCACGATCAGGTTGTCTATCGCTCGGACGACGAGGGCGAGACGACGCGAACCGTGGTGCGGCAATCGTCCGTGCTCGTCTTCGCCGAGGAGACGCTCGACGAGCGCGCGCGCTGGATCCTGGGCATCGGCCATCTCGACAGCGGCGCGAGCCGAATCGACGCGATGTTCACCCGCGTGTTTATGCGACGACCGAGAGCCAACGACGTCTACCGCTTCGCCCTGGAGAAAGGCGGCATAGCGCCGGCCGTGCCGCCGATCCTCCCGCACCGCGGCGCGATCGACGAGGACGCCTGGAGCGCCTTGACCGCGACGGCTCGCGATCATCGCTGGAGGCGCCCCGTCGTGGATGTGCGCTAGCGACCCCATAGTCCTAAAGAGCAGGTTGAACGACGCACCTCCCCAACGCGTCGACGCGAGCTCACGAGCGAGCAGGGGAGGATCGAGCGGCGTCGCCGTGGCACGGGGACCGCGGGCGATGCCCACGCTGCGCCACGAGATCGGCACAGAGCTGCCCCCAGCTGCGTCCCTACGCGTACTCGATCGAAGGCACAGAACGTCGAGAGAACCGCCCGAGGGTGACGAGAGCACGTGCTGCGGGCTGAGGGCGGCTTTCCTGACCGTCACGTCGCCGACTTGTTGAGCGTGTCCGCGACGGTCGGGTGGTCCGGGCCGAGCGAGCGCTCGCTGATCGCCACGGCGCGCTCGAGCAGCGCGCGCGCGTCGGCGTGACGACCGGTCGCGTCGTACACCGTCGCCAGCCCGGAGAGCGTGTCGGCGAGCGCCGGGTGATCGGCGCCGAGCGAGCGCTCCGCCAGCGCGAGCGCGCGATCGAACAGCGCGCTCGCCTCGGCGTACTCGCCGTGGACCGCGTACAGCACCGCGAGGTTGTTGAGCGACTGCGACACGCTCGGGTGTTCGGGTCCCAGCGCGCGCTCGCGGATCTCCAGGACCTGTCGGTGCAGCGCCTCCGCCTCCTCGCGCAGCCCCAGCTCGTCGTTGACGTTGGCGAGGTTGTTCATGCGGATCGCGACGCGCGGGTGTTCGGGCCCCATCTCGCGGCGATCGATCGCCAGCGCTCGTTCGAACAGGCGCTTCGCCTCCAGGGGGTCCCCGACGACGTGCTGCACCACCGCGAGGTTGCTCAGGCGCGACGCGGCGCGCGGCCCTTCCTCCGGCTCGACCCGCGCGACCGCAAGCTCCGCCGCGCGCGCCCACACCAGGCCCGCGTCCGGGCGCGTCAGCACGTAGCCCGTCACGAACACCAGCTCGACCGCCGCGTCGGCGGCGGCCTCGTGCGCGCCCGACAGCCCGCCGTCGACGTACGCGCGCGTCAGCGCCTCCTCGGCCGGCTCGTACGCGCCGCTCTTGTGCAGCAGCTTGCCCAGGCACACGCGGACCTCGGCCGCGAGCGTGGCGGCGTCGAGCGACTCGGCGAGCGCCAGCGCCTCCTCGGCCGCGGCGACGCCCTCGTCATACTTGCCCATCACGCGCAGGTTCGTCGCGCGCGAGAGCATCCGACGCACCGCGCGCGCGCGCGCGCTGGAGTCGATCGGCAGCGCCGAACGCCGCGCCAGATACCGGGGATCGCCGCACGGCTCGACGCGCATCAGCTCCGCCGCCGCGTCCACGGCCTTGTTGACGACGGCCGCGTCCGCGCGCCCGAATTCCTCGAGCAGCGTCTCGACGTCCATGCGCCGCGCGTCGAGGCACGCGTCCGCGCGCGCGCTCAGGGGCGCGTCGAGGCGCCCCGTGACCGTCGCCGCCAGGCACGTCTCCGTTCGGACCTCACGCCATCGCGAGGTCCAGCGATCGATCCACGGGATCACCTGGCTCGCGGTCTGCTCGGCGTGGTGCACGCCCGTCGCCGCGAAGCGCTCGCGCAGCCGCGCCCGCGCGCCCTCGTCCCACAGCGCGTCGACGCTCGCGCCGCGCTCCTCACACGCGAGCACGCGGCTGCGGTGATCGGCGTGGGCCCACGCGAGCGTCCCCGTCGCGAGCGCGGTAAGCACCGTGACCACGCCCAGCGCGACGCGTCGACGCGCGCGCCCCTGGGCGCGCGCCATCGCGGAGAGCAGCGCGTCGACGCTCGGCCATCGCCGCGACGGGTCCCCGGAGAGCCCGCGCAGCAGCACGCGTCGGAGCCATCGCGGCACGCGACCTCCGCCCGGCGGCTCATCGACGACCCCGCGATCGATCCGCGCGGCGAGCCCGTGGATCGACGAGCCGGAGAACGGACGACGTCCGTACAGCGCCTCCCACAGCGTCACGCACAGGCTGAACTGATCGGCGCTCGCGTCGACCTCCTGACCCCGAAGCTGCTCGGGGGGCATGTACGCCGGCGTCCCGACGACCGCGCCGACGACCGTCAAGCGCGTCGACATGGGCGGGCTGCTCGACCGCGTCTGGAGCTCGTCGAGCGCGCCCGCGGCCGCGCTCGCGAGGTCACGCGCGCGCTCCTCCGCGACGCTCGCGGACGGTCGCGCGAGCCCCAGATCCATGAGCCGCGGGCGCCCGTCCGCGCCGACCATGATGTTCTCGGGCTTGATGTCGCGGTGCACCAGCCCCGCGGCGTGGGCGGCCGCGAGCCCTCGGCCCGCGCCGCACACGACCGCGAGCACCTCACGCCACGCGCGTGGACGCGACGACCGCCAGCGCCCGAGCGTCTGCCCCTCAATGTACTCCATCGCCAACCACACCTGGTCCTCGTGGGTGCCGACGTCATGCACGGCGACGACGTTGGGGTGCGCCAGCCGGGCGAGCGCCTGGGCCTCTCGCAGCAGCCGCGCGCGCGCGCCCTGGGCGTCGCTGAAGTAGCCAGGGCGGAGCAGCTTGATCGCGACCTTGCGGTCGAGCTCGGGATCATACGCCGCGTACCTCCTCCCCAAGAACCTGCATGAAGAATCATGTTCTCGCGCGGCGGGCTCCAGGGGGCGCGCGTGGGTGTCGAGACGCGCCGAGCCGCGCGGGCGCGGGCGCACGCTGTACGCAGGGCGGGGCGCGGGGACGCGTGGCCGTGCGCGGCGCGTGGCACGGCGCGGGCACACAGCCCGGGAGCGCGCGCGGGCGCCGACGCGACGGGGACACGCTACCCTCGAGCGGTCGAGGTCTCGGCGTGCCCGACTGGCTCACCACGCTCCCATCGCGCCTGCCTGCGGGCGAGCCCTACGTCTACCTCTCGGCGGCGCAGGCCCCCGTGATCGCGGCGAAGCTCCCGGCGCTCGCGGACGCGGTCGGGCGGCTCCCGTGCTGGGCGCCGCATCGTCGCGTCGCCGACGCGCTTGGCTATGGTCACGCGGGCATTGAGCACGCGCTGCGCTGGACCGGCGGACGCCCGTACGTCTGGGCGACCGAACTCGAGAACGTCCACAGCCTCTGGCGCTACGACGAGCCCGAGCTCGAGATCGACGGCGTGCGCTACCGCGACAGCGAGGACTACTTCCACGCCCAGAAGCCGCGGCCGTTCGTCGCGCGCGAATGGGACGCGCGGCGGGTGGGCGTGATGCGGATCGCGCTCCGGCACAAGCTCGCGGCGCGTCCGCAGCTCGCCGAGCTCCTCGCCGCCACCGATCCGCACCCGCTGCTCGCCCTCAAGCCCGACGCGTTCTGGGGCGTACCGCCGAGCGGGCAGGGCGAGAACATGCTCGCGCGCCTGTGGGAGGAGCTGCGCGGCGGTTCCCGTCTGTCCTGAACGACGGGCTCGATGAGACGACGTACGCGCGAGCGCTGCGGCGGGCTCGGCCCGGGTGGGTCGCCGGAGAGGGCGTCACTCGCCGCGCGCGATCTCCCAGCAGAAGACGCGGTCTTGATCGACGCGCGAGACGACACCCTCGCGGTGACCGGCAAAGGCCCCACGTCAACGCCTGATCGCGGGCTCGAAATCGAGCCCGCCTCGCCGGCGAGTTCGTGGGGCGCGAGCTCGCTTCGCTACTATCGCCCGCGTGGCTCCGTCGCGCGACAGGTCGCAGGTCGGCGACACCCTCCTCGCCGCCGCCTCGTCGCGCGTTGACGCTGGCGCGTCGACCCTGTCGCCGTGGGTCAGCGAGACGCTCGCCATGCACCCCCCGCGCGAGGGGGAGAGCGACGCGCCGCGCGAGCGGCTCGCGCTGCAGCCCTCGCTGGACCGCTTCGCGCTGCTCGACAAGATCGGCGAGGGCGGTATGGGGAGCGTCTACGCGGCCTTTGACCGCCGCCTCGATCGCAAGGTCGCCATCAAGCTCTTGCGCGAGCGCTCGCGGGAGGATCGCGAGCAGCGAGCTCGCATGCTGCGCGAGGCGCAGGCGATGGCTCGGCTCTCGCACCCCAACGTCGTCCCCGTGTTCGAAGTCGGTGAATTCGACGGTCAGGTGTTCGTGGCCATGGAGTTCATCGACGGCGTCACGCTGCAGACGTGGCAGGCGTCTGAGCGCAGCTGGTCGGACATCGTCGAGATGTACGCGCAGGTCGGGCGCGGGCTCGCGGCGGCCCACGACGCGGGCCTCGTGCACCGAGACTTCAAGCCGCAGAACGTGCTCGTCGGACGCGATCAACGCCCCCGCGTGATCGACTTCGGGCTCGCGCGGCGGCGTGACGATCGGTCTCTGGCCGTGGAGGCGCCCGCGCTCGACGCGACGCCGGAGCACGGCTCGTTGCTCGAGTCCCCGCTCACGCGCGTCGGGGCGCTCGTGGGCACGCCGGCCTACATGGCGCCGGAGCAGATTACGGGCGACGAGCTCGGGCCCGCCAGCGATCAGTTCTCCTTCTGCGTCGCGCTCTACGAGGCGCTCTATGGCGAGCTGCCGTTCGCGCGCGCGAGCCTGCAGGAGCTCCTCGACAGCGTCGAGCGCGCGCCAGCGGAGCGGCCCGCCGACGCCGTCGCGCCGCTGGCCGTGCACGAGGTCGTGACGCGCGGGCTCGCGCGCGCCCCCGAGGACCGCTGGCCGTCGATGGACGCGCTGCTCGCCGCGATCACCAGCGTCCCCGACCACGACGCGAGCGTCGGACGTCGCGCGCGCTTGCTGCTGATCGCCGTGCTGCTCATCAGCTTCATCGTCATGTGGCCGGTCGTCGTCTCGATCTTCGGCGACGTCCACGAGGTGTCCCCGGCGGACCTCGTCTCGATCTCGGTGCTGACGAGCGCGCCGACCTTCCTGGTCATCGGGTGGTACTGGGCGCGCATCAAGCAGACCGCGCTCACGAAGGCGCTCACGTCGTGGGTGGCGATCCTCAGCGTGGCGCTGCTCGTGCATCGCCTCGTCGCCGCGCGCCTGGGGACGCCGGTCGCCACGACCCTCACCACCGATCACCTGCTGCTCGCCGCCGTCGCCGCCGCCTACGCGCGCTGGGTAGGGCGCTGGGCCTGGCTCCTCGTCGGAGGCTACCTGATCGGGACGCTCGCGTCGTTGACGTGGCCAGACCACGCGGCGAACTCGCTCACGCTGGCGCTCATCTTCTCGCTCGTCGTCGCCGGGCTGCACGTGCGCGGCCGTCGAGCCGAGCTCGCGCCTCGCCAGGGCGCGTCCGCGGGCGGGCCCGGGTAGCGCGAGCTCGCGGCGGCGACCCGTCCGGCGCGAAGTAGTATCATTACACCTCGAGCACAATCGTAGTACCTTCGCCATGGTAACCGTGTAGTCCACGGCGCGCCGTCGCGTCTTGACAGAATGCGCGTAATCGTGGGCAATGAGGACCTATGACCGACGCGCGCATGCAATTCATAGCAGCCGGGGGAGCGCTGCTGCTCGTCCTCGGCGGCCTCGCCTGCTCGGTCGCGCCGCCGCCGGTGCAGCAGGGCTTCATCTCCATCGAGCCTGGGGCGCGCGGACGGACAGACGTGACCGCGGTCGGCGGGCCGGTGGGCCTCTTCTCCGCAGATGGAGCGAGCATCGTCGGCAACGGCGGGCTTAACGCCGAGCCCTTCGTGGGGCAGCGGCTGTCGGTCCCGGTCGGCGTCGGCGTGGGCGGCAGCCCGGCGTGGGTCGGCTCGCGGGTCGGGCTTCGGTACCGCCCGCGTGAGTACCCGATCACGGTCGGCGTCGGCGGCGGGCCGGGGCTCACGGTCCGTCGATATAGCGAGCTCGAGCTCGCCGCGCGGGAGTTCGACGTCGGCTCCTACGGTGCGCTCGATCTCGAGTTCGCGATGAGCCACCGCTGGCGGAGGTTCGCGCTCTCCGGCGCGCTGCGTCCCGCGCTCAGCATATGGAACCTCGCCCAGCTCGTCAGCTTTTACGGCCTCATCGAGATTACGCCGGCGGTGTTCTTCACCGAGTCCATCGCGATGACGCTGCACGTGGTCACGGGGCCCCAGCTCTCGGTGGCGCGCGAGGAGGGCGGCACGTACTCCGACCCCCTACCGACGGGGGTGCTCGGCGGCGGCCTCGGTCTGTACGTGCAATTCGACGGCCCGAAGGGGCGGGGAAGGGAGTGAAGCGTCGCCTCTGGCGTAGCGCGCTCGAAGGTCCGTAGCGCCGACAGCTCGCCGTCCCGTGACTCATAATCGTTGCAGAGTCGTCATTCGACTGAATTGGGCATTGGCGGTACTCGAAAAATTACGATCATTGCGCCCTCGCCAAGAACCTCGTGGTCGCGTTCGCGACCGCGCGGCCGCGCCTGCAGAAACTCCAGCTCGAGATCATCCTCGGCGCGTTCCCGAGCGCGTGCCGGCCGGCCGGGTCAATGAAAGCGGCGGTGACACGCCCCGCTGATGGGCGAATCGTCGCCGCGAGGCTCGACCGCGTCGCGCCGCGTCTCCGCGTCAATTAAGTCAGTATCGTACCGAGCGACGCTCGCCGCGAGCACCGGCGCGCGTGGTGAAGCGAGCGCTCGATGCACCGAACCACGCGACGAGGCTGTCGCCGCCCTGAGGATCTCCGCGCTCGAGCGGCGCGCCTGTGCTTGGTCGCGCTCGCGCTCGGCTGCGACGAGCCCGGCGCGCCTCCGTCCCCCGGTGAATCCGCCGCACCGACCCATCAAAGGCCAGCCACCGTGACGCCACCACCTCCGCCCCCTGCGACCCCAACCGTCGAGATCGACGCGCCTCGTCACACCCTCGCCGTCGGCTCGAGCTTCAGCTGCGCGCTGCGCCGCGGGCAGGTGTACTGCTGGGGTGACAATCGTGAAGGCGCGGTGGGCGTGCCTGCGGGTGAGGAGCCGCGCACCAGGCCCAGCCTGGTTCCGGAGCTGCGCGGTGTCGTCTCTCTCGCGGCCTCGCGGTTCCACGCCGCCGCGCTCCACGAGGACGGCACCGTGTCGTGCTGGGGCTCCGACTCCTTCGGGCGCGTCTCGGGTGTCCCCGCGGCGTTCGGCGCCAAGCCCCCGACGCGCGTGGCGGGCCTCCGAGACGTGGTGCAGGTCGCGCTCGGGGAGAACCACTCCTGTGCCCTGCGCGGCGACGGGAGCGTGTGGTGCTGGGGATACAATCGGCTGGGCGCGCTCGGTGATGGACGGACGATCACCGACGGGGATCAGGCGGCCGCCCCGGTCCGCGTCGTGGGTCTACCGCCCGCGTCGTCGATCGCCGCCTTCGGTCCTCTCAGCGCGGCGGTGGTCGCCGGGGAGATCTATTTCTGGGGGATCGGCGCCTATCGCATCGAGAGCGACGGCAGCAGCGGCAGCCTCCCGCGGGCCCCGGTCACTGCGGAGGAGCTCGCGCCGCGCCGACTCGCGGGGCTTTCGGGGGTCACGCGGCTCGTGCTGTATCGTGACCACGGCTTCGCGCTCACGGGCGACGGTCGCCTCTTCGCCCTCGGCATCGCGCCCATCGCCTACGGTATCGACCCCGAGCTGAGCCTGCCCAAGGGGCCCCGCATGACGCCTCGGAGCGTGCTCGAGTGGACCGTGAGCGAGGTGCGCGGCCTCGGCCCGGTCACCGCGGTGGCGACCGGCACCGGCCACGTCTGCGCGCGTCTCTCGGACGGCACGCTGCGCTGCTGGGGCACGAGCGGACGCGGCGACGGGACACACGACTACAAGCTGCCCCCGAGCGCGCTCGAGCTGGGCGCCGACGAGGTCGCCGCGGGGTCTCAGCACGTGCTCGCGCGCGCTGGCGACACGGTGTGGGCCTGGGGCAGCGGCTGGGCCGGGCAGCTCGGGCAGGGCACCACCGAGGACCTCGCCGTCCCCACGCCCGTCGTCTTCGATCCCTGAGTCGTCGCCCACGTCGAGAAGCCCCCGCGACCATCGCGGAGGCTTCTCGGCGCCGGTGAGCGCCGCGACGGAGCGACCCGCGGCGCGCGATCGCGGTCGCGCGCCGGCGAGCGCGTCAGGGCACCTTCACGACCGCGCGCAGGTTGATGCCGCCGCTCGCGTTGAGCGTCGTGACGACCGCGTTGGCGGCGGTCATGCCCGCCACGAAGTTGAGGTTCGAGGTCGCCGGCACCGCGTCCGGGTAGGCCGCGAAGAAGCCCGGGCCCGTCGGCTGCGTCACCGTCAGGTTGCCGAACACCGCGAGCGCGTCGTCCGGGATCGTCGGGACGCCCACGATGTCGACGGCGATCGACTCCTCGTCCTCGAGCGGCGCGCCGTTGTCGAGCCGCGTGTCCTTGACGCGGATCGGCGGGATCGGCTGGAAGTCGCCCTTGTCGCCGATCCAGCCCTGCACGTCGACGACGAAGTGCGCGTCGCGGAGCGTGTAGAGGCTGGCGAAGCCCTCGTCCGAGACCGGCACGATCACGAGGTTCGCGCGCACCTGGCCGGCGGCGTAGTTGAGGTTGGAGGTCTGCGGCTGCGGCGTGCCGGCCTCGAAGATCGTCGCGTGACCGTCGCTCTCCGGCTGCACCGCGACGAGGTTGGCGATCACGGCGTGAGCCTCGGCGAGCGGGATCCCGCCGAGCCCCGAGAGCTGGAGCTTGTGGGTCCCGGCCGTGAGCGGCGCCTCGCCGAACTCGGGCTGGCGCGAGTCGAACACGCGCGCCGGCGTGACCGGGTGGACATCCGCCGACGGCGGGAAGTAGCCGAACGCGTCGACGACGACGTCCGTCTCCCCGTCGGGAGAGAAGTGGTAGAGGTTGACGGCGCCCGCGTCGTTGGGCTCGACGATGACGAGGTTCCCCGTCGACTGCCCCGGGTAGAAGTTGACGTTCGAGGTCCCGGGGTTCACGGCGCCTGGGTAAACGGCCAGGTGACCGAGCGAGAGCGGGTGGGCGGCGGTGACGTTGAGCACCAGCGCGCCGACCGAGGCCGCCCCGGGGATCCCGCCCTTGCCGGTCACGGTGACCGCGATCGTCTCCTCGCTCGCCAGCGGCCCCTCGTGCTCTTGACCCGCCTGGCGCGTGTCGAGGAGCCGGACCGGCGGCACCGGCTTGTACGATGAGCTCGCCGGGAGGTACCCGCTCGCGTCGAAGACGGCGTGGGCCGTGGTCGGCGGCGGAGGGGGCGGCGCGTCGGGGCAGACGCTGTTGTAGCGCACGGGCTTGTAGCCCGTGCCCGCGCCCGCGTCGCCCCACGACATGGGGCGCGCGATCACCCGCATCCGCTCCTTGCCGACGGTCGCCTCCACGATGTCGAAGCTGTTGTTCCAGTTGCTCGCGGCGATCAGCCGGACGTGACTCCCGGGCTTGTTGACCGCGTCACCGGGCTTGAGCTCGTAGAGGCTCTCGAGCGTGTGGCTCACCGTGTAGAGGCTCGACGTCGTCTTGTGCCCGGACTGCCACGCCTTGCTCACGAAGCCGGAGCAGTCGACGCCGTACGAGCACCCGTCGACGACCTTGTCTGTCGGGGTGTTGAGGTCACCGACCGTGTACTGGTTGTGCACGGCGTCGTCGTAGGTGCTGACCTCGATGTGGCCGGCGTACTTGTACGCGACCCCGCGGATCGGCTGACCGAGGCGCGCCTGGAAGTACGAGAGCGGCGTGCGGCCGGAGCACGACTTCATGTGGTTCTCGTTGTAGATCGCCTCGTAGTTCACGTACTCGTAGGCGCGGTGCAGGATCTCGTCGCGCGAGATGCACTGGCTGCGCGGCCGCGCGTCGTCGCCCGGCGACGCGATCGCGGGCGGCTCCGCGGGCGCGCTCGAGCGCGGGCTCGGGGGCAGCTGGGCGGCGGCGACGGAGATGTCCCGGGGGCGGATGACCGAGGTCTCGTCGGAGCCCGCGCTCAGGGCCCGCAGGTTGCCGTCGGGATCCATGGCGAGCCGGTGCTCGATCCACACGATCTCGTCCTTCATGGGCATCTCGAGCAGCTGGACGAGCGCGCCCTCGAGCGTGAAGCGATACGCGAGCTCGCGCGTCTGGATCACGCCGCCTTCGAGGTGCACGTCGGAGACGCGGATCCAGAGGTCGCCGCCCGGCGTCGCGCCGATGATCGCGATCGCCCCGAGCACGCCGCTCGCGCGGACGGTCGTGACCTCGACGCCATCGACGATCACGGCGCCGACCGAGGGGTCCCCGTCGGGGTCGCCGTCGTAGCCGATCAGCTCGACCGTGTGCTCGCCGACCACGAACTCCGAGGTCGGGCTGCCCGACGCGATGTACCCGCCCTCGGCGTCAAACACCGGGAGGGCCGAGTGACCGAAGCGCAGCTCGAGCGAGATCACGCCCGAGTCATCCCGACGAAGCCCCGTGACGTCGCGCGCGCTGACGCCGACGTCGGGGAACTCGAAGGTCTCCCAGGCCGAGGGCTGCACGTCGTTGCGGCCGGCGCGGGCGAGGACCGGCGCGTCCCCGCCGACCGTGAGCACGTACAGGTGGCGGTCGGTGACCTCGATGTCTTGCAGGCCGCGCACGAGCCCGTCGAGCAGGTAGCGGTCGACGACCGCGCCGTCGTCGTCGACGACCAGGACCTTGTGCCCCGGGGCGTCGGCGATCCAGTTGTGACCGCGCTCGTCCATGGCGTACGCCGTCGGCCCCCACTCCTCGATCTCCTCGACGCCGACGCCCTCGTAGGTGACGCCGTCGTCCCCGCCGTCGACCCCCACGCCGGTGATGCGCTCGCTCTCCGGCGGCGGGAGCTCATCGCTCGGCTCCTCCATCTCGTCTGCGGCGCCCGTGGGATCCACGTCGGTGGTCTCGACGTCGCCGTCCTCGGCGCAGCCCGTCATCGCGAGGACGGGGGTGAGCAGCGCGGTCATGAGCGGGGCGCGGAGGGTGAACGTTCGAGTGGTCTTCATCGCAGGAGCTCCGATCGCGGGGGCAGCTCGCCCCGCATTCCCACCCAAGACGGAGCCCGACGGAGAAGTCGCAGCGGGGGGTCGATTATTTTTAAAAAAAGTTTTTCGACCCCGCGCGCCGCGCGGGATCGAAATCGCGCGGCGTCCTCCAGCGCAACTGCCAGGTGACGCCTACCGGGCGTGAAACCGTCCCACAACCCCGGTTTTTGGAGAAACGGCGCGGCGACGCGGTTTTCTTAAAACGGGGGCGGAGGCGTCTCGTCGTCGCTACGCTCGCGGTTGATTCGGAGCGTGCGCGGAGGTCGACGGGTGGCGGCGAGACGAGGAGAGACGCGACGACCGCGGAGAGGGCCGGGCGGAGGTCTCGGCGGGCTCGTGGCCGTCCTCGCGACGTGCTTGGTCGCCGGAGGTGTCTCGGGCTGCGCTCACGTCGCGCCGACCGAGCCGCCAGCGGCCGATACGGGCGCCGAGCAGCTCGCGGGCGTCATCCAGAGCGAGGTCACGGGCGAGCCCTTCGCGCTCTACGAGCTGGTGCTCGAGGGTCAAGGAGTCGTTCGCCAGACGCGGACGAACTCCGAGGGTCTGTTCCGCTTCGACAACCTCCCTTCCGGGCGCTACGAGCTCTTGATCGTCGACATGAAGTGCGCGTCCGCGGACTCCTCGCGCACCGTCGAGGTTCAGCGCGGCGCGCCCACTCGGGTCGTGCTCTCGCTGCACCCCGGGTGCGAGACGACCGCCGCGACGTGTAGACCTTGTCCACCTTGACGCGGAGCCGCAGAGTCTTCTCCTCGTCGGTGCGGCGCTCATGAGGCGCTACGCGGTGGCATCGCACATGGGCTGGTCCATTGGGCATGTGGTCACTCGAGCTCGTGGCCAGCTGGCCTCCGCGACCTGTGCGCGCGCCGGCCCGCGCGTCCGCGTCTGTTGACGTTGTGGCGGCCACGGCGGCAGCGTCGGCGCCTCGAGGACGCGACGGGGCGCGAGCGCGCCGCGAGCCCGTCGGCGCTCAGCTCGACGGGCGCCGACCCCCGGCGCGACGCGAGTCCGGGCGTGCTGTCTCGAGAGTCCACTCGTGACCATACCACGCGCGCGGAGCCGCGCCCGGCGCGTGGCGTTGTAGGCCTCGAGAACGAGGTACTACCATGCGATCGGCGCCCCCCGGAGCGCGCTCTCCGCGAGCGATCGAGCGATCGAGCGAACGCGCGTGATTCGAGATGACCTTTAGGTCAACCTTAGCGAGCTCCCGATGAGCGATCCGAACACCCCGTCTGGGTCCGCGCCGCTCGCCCGCCCGCCGCGTCCGCCTGCGCCCGCGCCTGAGGAGCCCGAGGAGCGGCGACGGGCGCAGCTCCTCCTCCGAGATCAGCGTCGCGTCCAGCGCGACAGGGAGCTCCGCGACAGCACGTTGCGCGCGCTCGCGGACTGTCTCGAGGTGCCGATCGTGCTCGCGCCGCCGGAGCACCGCGCGTTCGAGGAGGCCTATCAGCGCGCGCGTCGGAGCTTGTTCGCGGCGATCCCCGGTCAGCTGCGCCGCCTGCTGCTCACGAACGACACGACCGCCGTCGAGCTTTCCATCCGCGAGCGGGAGCAGCGGGGCCCGGACGCCGCGACCGCGAGTCAGGTGCTGCTGCGGCTGACGAAGCACCCGAACCTCGGCGTCGCGCAGCGCTGCCTCGGCGCGCTCTTCCGACCCCGCGCGCCGGAGCTCGACGAGCTCCTGCGCGACATCCTGAGCGAGCGCGCGAGCCCGCTGCGGCGCTACGCGCTCGCGCGCGCGCGCGCCGAGCTCTCGCGCGGGCGTCTCGAGCCGCTCGCGCGTCTCGTCCTGACCGCCGAGCCAGACGAGCCCGACGCCGTGCTGCTGCGCGACGCGCTGCTGATCCTCGAGCGCGATCAGCTCCCGATCGACGAGCGCCGGCTCCTGCCCCTCCTCGAGCACGAGGACGCGCTCGTGCGTCGCGTCGCTGCGCGCGTCGCTGAGCGCGTCGGCTACCAGCCAGGCTGGCCCGCGCTGCTCGTGCCCGCGCTGCTCCAGCACGAGCCCTCGGCCCGTCGGCTGCGCCGATGGTCCGGGCTCCGCGGGTATCACTTCGGCGGCGCGATCCCGTCGACGATCACCTACGAGCCGTACACGCTCGAGCACCGCGCGGCCTTCCTCGCGCTGCGCGAGCCGCTGCCGGTCCGACGCGCGATCGCAGGGCGCGCGCGCCGGTGCTCCGCCCGCGCGATCCAGGAGTTCGCCGACCAGCTCGACGCCGCGGAGCTCGACCACCAGCGGCACCAGCTGACGCGCGCGCTGCTGTACGCCGCCCGCGTCAAACATCAGCGCCATCGGCTGCTCTGCGCGCTCCTGGTCGCGCGTCCTCAGAGCATCGGACCGCCCGATGCCTCGATCCGCTGACCGGTGATTTTTGCTTCTGCTCCACGCTCTCGAGACCTGCGGTCCTCACATCCTGCGCCACACCTTTTGCAGCCAGCTCGTGCTGCGGGGTGCGCACCATTCAAAAACTCGCCGGGCACGCCGAGCTGTCCACGACTGAGGTCTTCATGCACTTGGTCTCGGAAGTCGAAGAGGACGCCATCCGGCGTCTGCGTCCCGACGAAGACGACGAGTAGTTTGGTACCCAGCGGGAACATCGATCCCGCGCAAACGAAAACCCCAACAATCTTAGCTTCTTAGCCTCCCCTAACTGAGTACGCCGCGTACACGACCCCCATCCCGCCTCGCCCGAGCTCCGACAGCACCACGTAGCGGTCGATGACCTCCCCGCGCGTCAGCCCGTGTTGCTCGCGCGGCTGCGGCGGGAGCGTGGTCGATGTCGCCGCGATCGTGTCCGCGACGAACGTCTCCTCATCGCCGGTTAGCTCCGTCATCGTCCTTGTCGTCGCGCGGCCGCACGTGGCATGGATGTCTCGAGGAGCATGTATAACGCGGCGCGGCGGCGAGGCGCGTCGCGCTCATCGTGCGCGACGGGTCCGCGCCGGGCGGGTCCGCTCGCGCCCGCGCGCGCGTGATCGAGCGATCGCGTCGAGGCTGAACGTGACCGCAGCGCGAGCCGCTACGCGAGCGGCCATCGGCGAGCGCGTTCACGCTTCGTCTCGCTGGGGCGAGCGCGGGTCGGCGCCGGCGAGTGGCGAGCGCTCGCGCGCGCCGCGGCGCGCGGCGAGTGGCGACGCTCGGTCGCGCGGGAGTCAGCGCCCGGGCGCGAATCGTCGCGCGACGAAGTCCCCCCACGCGCCGCGCGTCGGGATCCCCCGCGCGCCTGGCTCGAGGTACAGGACGCGGCTGCAGTGGGTGAAGCGCGCGAGGGCACGCGTCGTCCGTCGCGTCACCGGCGTCGCTCGCAGCGCCATGACGTGCACGCGCGTGACGCCCTCGTCCGCCGCCTGGGCGAGCGCCGCGTGCACGTCCTCCATGGGCGTGTCCGGGGGGCTCCAGAGGTACACGCCGCCCGACGTCTCGCACCCCTCCTCGTCGTAGCCGAGCGCGCGCCGCGTCTCGTGGTCGCGCGCCCAGCCGGGGTACGGCTTGAGCTCGCATCGCCGAAGCGGGAGCACGGGCTCGCAGCGCTCGAGCGCGGCGAAGCCGAGCCGCGACAGGTCTGCCTCCGTGCTCATCACGGGCTGGTGCTCGTGGCGCGCCTCGTCGTGACGGAGCGGGTCGCGGACATCGGCGCGCAGCGGCGCGACCGCGACGACGGCCGCGACGCCGAGGGCGCACACCGACGCGCCGACCAGCAGCGAGGCGCGCGAAGAGGGCGCGGCTCGCCGGCGCCACCCCAGCCCCGCGAGCGCGGCGATCGTCAGCGCGATGACGCCCTGCAGGATCGCGCGCCGCAGCTCGAGGTCATCGTGGGCGAGCGTCGCCTGGGGCCAGCCGCACGGGGGCGCGCTCCAGTAGTTGCGAAACGGCTGCGCCAGGACCCACTCGAAGCCCCAGGAGGTGATCAGCGCGCCCGCCGTCGCGATCGGGAGGCACAGGAGCGCGGCGTCGAGCTCGTGGACATAGGCCCCGCAGCGTCGCCGCGCGCGGCGGAACGCGGGCGCGGCGACGAGCAGCAGCGCGGTGCCCCAGGCGAGCGCGAACCACGATGAATTGTGAATCCGACCCGCGATCGCGGTGCTCCGGCGCTCGGCGGGGATGCTCGGCCACGGGGGCTCGGTGAGCCGGTGGAGCCGCAGCATGAATTCATAGGTCAGCGCGATGTCGACGACGGCCCAGGCGAGCGCCGCGAGCGTGAGCGCGAGCGCGAGGCCGGCGCTGATCAGCGCGAGCCTTCGGCGACGGCTGACGAGCGCGAGGAGCAGGGCGAGCGCGGTAGCGACGATCCACGGCGTGACCCAGGGCGCCTCGGCGAAGAGGTATCGCCAGGCGCGGGGGTGCACCGGGACGAGGAGCATGTCGAGGCCGTCCATCACCAGTTCCGAAACGACGCGATGAAGTGCCAGTAGCTGCCGAGGTCGAACAGCGCGAGCGCGAGCAGCCCGAGCCCCACGGCCGCGAGCAGCGTCCCCAGATCGACCGGGACGCGGCGTTCGGGTGGCGGCTTCACATCGACTGACACGCGGCGCGCTCCGGAAGGTTCCTCGCGCCAGGGTACCGCTCGCCCGCGTGCGTCTCGCGGCTCGACGCCGAGCGCGCGCGCGCCGACGTCGCTACGCGCTCGCGGGCCCGAGCGCGGCGAGCAGGCGGTCGAGCGCGTCGTGATCCGAGCCGCGCGCCGCGGCGCGCTCGCGGTAGGTCGCGAGCATCAGCCGCGTCTGATCGCCGACCTTCGTGAAGTGATAGCGAAAGTAGGTCTCGAGGTCGAAGGGCGCGAGCCAGGGCATCAGCGCGCCGACGAGCCACAGGACCGGCGCGCTCGTCACCAGCCAGACGAGCCCGCGTCGGTACCCGGGTCGCGCCGCCGCCGTCGCCTGGCGGATCGCGTCGCGGGCGAGCGCCCGGCGCGTCGTCGTGAGCTGTCTGATCGACCATCCCGCGACCTCGAGCGCGGCGACGCCCGGGATCAGCAGCGACGACGTGAAGGCCATCAGCGCGGGGACATCGGCGACGCGCTTCGCCGTGCCGCCGCCGCGCCGCAGCGCCGCGACGACCTCGCGGGTCCGCTCGCGCTCGCCGCTGAACACGTTGGGGCTCAGCCAGGTCTCGTAGAACGCGACGCCCGGCGCCGCGCTCGCGATCGGCCGCTTCGCGGACGCGCCGGGCAGCGGGTGCTGGTACGCGACGAAGCTGATCAGGCCGGTGACGAGCTGCGACGCGGGCGCGCGGCGGGTCAGGTACGCGCGGTCGCCCAGGTCGGGCTGCAGACAGACGATGGTCGCGTCGCCGACCGCGGGCACGAATTCGTCGAGCCACGAGGGGTCCTCGGGGGCGCTCGCGTCCCCGCGCAGGCCCGTCGACGACACGCACAGCCAGACCTGGTCCCAGCGGCGCGCCGCGACCTCATCGCCGCGCGTGAGCACCTCGAGGCCTCGCAGCGGCGCGCCGCACCTGCGGCCGCGCCCGCGCAGCGGGTAGAGCAGGAAGCCCTCGCGGCAGGCGTCGGCGTGGCGCGGCTTGACGAACACGGAGACCTTCGCGCCGCCGCGGACGAGGTGCAGCGCGTAGACCTGACCGACCGCGCCGGCGCCGACGATCAGCACGCGCGGCGCGTCGGGCTCGAAGACGTCCTCGGAGGCGTCCGCGGAGGCGTTCGCGGAGGCGTCCGCGGACGCGGTAGTTTTCGTCGCGCTCGGCACCGTCGCATCGTGACCCGCCGCGCCCGCGACGTCTAGCGCCGCGTCGCGCGTGTACGTCGGGAGCGCGCCCCAACGCGACGCTGGCTCCGACGTCCCGCGGCGCCAGACCCGGCGCGCGCGGCGATCTGTTACGATGTCGCGACGAGCCGCGGTTGGCTCGTGCGCGTCACGACGCGGACTCCAGGGAAGGACACGGCGTACATGCAACTCGGCGCATTCTCGATCAGCCTGACGGTCAAGGACATCGGCCGCTCTCGACAATTTTATCAGAAGCTCGGCTTCTCCGTGGTCGGCGGGAACCAGGAGCAGAAGTGGCTGATCCTCCGCAACGGGACCACGACGATCGGCCTGTTCGAGGGGATGTTCGATCGCAACACCTTGACGTTTAACCCGGGCTGGGACGCGAGCTGCGCCAGGGTGGACGGCTTCAAGGATGTCCGCACGATCCGGAGCGAGCTCGAGGCGCTCGGCGTCGAGGTCACCGACGGCAACACAGGTGATCGCGACGAGGGCCCGGCCCACATCGTGATCCGCGATCCAGACGGCAACCCGATCCTGATCGATCAGCACATCTGACGCGACGCGCCGGAGCGACCGAGACCGAGACCAAGCGCGCCGCGCACCCGACCCGTTGATCGACGGTGCAGGGCCCCGCGCGGGCCAGGGATGGACGCGCTTGGTCTCGGCCTAGAAGCGCAGCCCGCCGGGCGTGAGCTGCAGCTGGGCGCGACGACGCGGGACCGTCTCGGCCCGCGCGCGCGAGCGCTTGAGGACCACGATACCGCCCGCGAGCAGCGCGACGCCGACCGCCGCCGAGACGGCGCCGCCGATGGCGATCCCGGGGCTGTCGGCCATGCCGCCGAAGAGCCCCAGGAAGCCGCCCACGAACACGAGCGCGCCGCCCGAGGCCGTGATCGCGACGCCGTTGAGCGCCCGCTTCGGCGACGAGCTGTAGGCCCGGACCTGCAGCCCGGCGCCCTCGACCACGTGCTCGTCGAGCGCCGTGAGGCGCACGCGGTTGCGCTTCTCCCACGGCGCCTTCCGCTTGTCTGGCTCGTCCTCGTCGTTCGTCGCGGTCATCGTCACCGGGCGGCTGGGGTCGACCCACGAGGTGCACGGCGTGGTGCACAGCGTCTCGTCACCCACCTGCACGCGCCACTGCGTCTCGTTGTCGCCCGCGACGAAGTCCACGGCCAGCGTCCCCGGGCGCCCGACGTCGGCGGCGCGACCGGGCAGCGGCCACAGGAACACCTGGATCGGCGAGGCGCAGTCCTGGTGCGGGCCGAGCTCGGTCGCCTCGCCGCAGCGATCGGGCGCGCCCGCCGAGCGCAGGACCTGGGCGTTCCGCTCGACGTTCGCGCCGCCGCCTCCGATCTGCTTGACCGTCGCCGTCCCGCCGCCCTTGATCTGCCCCTCGTTGCGCAGCGCGTAGGCGCCGACGGCGACGGCCTCGATGATGTGCGTGGCCCGGGCGCAGTCGGCCGCGCCGTCGATGAGCTGCTCGGTCTGCTCCTCGAGTCGCATGTGCCCCGAGACATGTGTCGTAATGGACAGGCTCCCGGAGCGCGCGAGCTCGCTCTCGAGCGTCACCGCGCCGAGCGGCAGCTTGAGGTACAGCTCGTCCTTGTTGGCGATCTCGAGCGTCTCGACCGCCGGCGTCGTGCGCTGCCAGCGGTAGTGACCGCCGACGCGGCAGCGCGAGACGATCCGCATCTCGCAGCCCGAGTACTCGACCGCGACGCCGCCGCTGCGGAGCATGCTCTCGAGGTTGGCCTTCTCCGAGCCCGACCACTCGGTGACCAGCGGCGTGTGGTGGGTGGCGGCCTCGAGGCAGCGCGCGCGGTTGTCGGGCGGCGTGATCAGCACGGGGCCGGGATCCGCGCGGCGGAAGCAGCCCGGCAGCGTCGTCGTCGCGGTGAGCAGCGCGAGCGAGCCGACGCCGACGCGCGCCGCGGCGCGGAGCCTACGCCGGTGACGAGTCGTGTTCGCGCGCTGCATGACCGTGTGCTCCCGGGGCCGCGGCGCGACCCGCCGCCGTGATCATACGCGCCGTCGTCGCGCGCTCACCAGCGTGGGCGCGGCGCGGGCGTATGCGCTCGTCGCGGTACCGCGCGCGCCCTACGAGCGGTCTTCACCGAGGATGTCCTGGGCGACAGGTCGAGGCGGGCGCTCGCGGCCGCGCCCCCGCCTCGCGTGTTACAACCCCTCCATGGGCGAGAGACGGCGTACGCGCGGCGACTGTGGAAACCATCGAGGGCGGCGCGCGGGGCCGGGCGCCGGCCCGTGGCTGCTGGCGCTAGGGCTCGCGCTGTCGCTCGGCGCCTGCAAGAAGTCCGAGACCCAGGCGCCCGAGCCGACGGGCGACGAGGCGGGCGAGCAGGAGGGCGAGGGCGAGCTGGAGGAGCTCGAGGAGGATCCCTACCTCAACCCCTCCAACTTCATCACCGTCGTCGAGGGCCACATGGACGAGATCGACGCCTGCTACGGCGAGACCGCCGGCAAGGAGGCCGACGCGCCCACGGGGCGCGTGCGCGCGACGATCGTCATCGACCGCGACGGCGTGGTGAAGGACGTCACCTACGACGACCAGCGCAGCGACCTCAAGCACGACGGCCTGTACGCGTGCATCAAGGACGCGGCCATGAAGTGGTCGTTCCCCACGAGCATCGGCGAGCTCGACCAGCCGATGCCCTACACCTTCAAGTTTTAAAAGAAGTCGTGCGCGGCCCGGGCTCGCGGGGCGCTCAGCAGCTCGCCGTCTAGCGCGGCGCGCGGAGGCGGCGGGTATACTCGCCCGTGATGCTCGGCGCGCGCACAAGGCTCCTCGCGGCGTTGGTCGTCATGGTCGTCGCCTGCGGCCCGGCGGGCCCGGCGGGCCGGACCAGCGAGGACGCCTCGACCCAGGGCGCGGGCTCCTCGGGCGACAGCGCGGGCACCACCGCGGGGTCGGCGGGCTCGAGCTCGTCAGGCGCCATGTCGTCGACCGTGACGACCGCGTCGTCGAGCGGCTCGAGCGACGCGAGCGCAGGGTCGACGGGCTGCGAGTTCATCTGCGACACCGACATGCCCGGGCCGATGATCGACTGCGACACCTTCGCCCAGGACTGTCCGGAGGGCCAGAAGTGTGCAGCCTACGACAGCGACATGAACGGCGCCTGGGACTCGACCCAGTGCGTTGGACTCGCGGGCGACGGGCAGCTGGGCGATCCGTGCACGGCTGAGCCCGGCAAGACGGGGGTGGACAGCTGCGACGTCGGCTACATGTGCTGGGACCTCGACGAGGAGGGCGTGGGCGTGTGCGTGGCGCAGTGCACGGGCACGCCCGAGAACCCCATGTGCCCGCCGGGCAGTCAGTGCGTAACCTGCCAGGAGTGCGTGATCTCGATCTGCCGCAGCGGCTGCAACCCGCTGCTTCAGGACTGCATGGGTGGCGAGCTCTGTATCGGCGACTTCAACGGCGATGGGTTCCTCTGTGTGCTCGACGCCTCGGGCGACATGGCGCCCGAGGGCACGCCCTGCGAGCTCGCCAACGTCTGCAACGCGGGCACCATGTGCGTGAACCAGGACTTCTACCCGAACCCGGCCTGCGAGGGGTCGCTGGGCTGCTGCGCGCCGTTTTGCGACCTCGACGACCCGGGCTCCTGCGACGGGCTGTCCGTCGACGGCGTCGAGTGCGTCCCGTACCACGAGCCCGGCGCGGCCCCGCCGGGGCTCGAGAACGTCGGCGTCTGCGGCGTCGCGCCGTAGTCGTCGACGCACTGCATTCGGCGACTACCCGGGCGCGACCATCGACACGTCGCCCGTCGTCGCGTCGGCGCGCTCGAGCAGCTCGCGGTACCAGTCGGCCGCGCGCGCGGCCTGGTCCTCGTGCCCGATCGGCGCCCACAGCAGCGACAGACTGCGGCGCGTGTCGTCGTGGGTCTTGGTCCGCTGCGAGTCTTTCACCGCGTTGGCGCACGGGCCCTCGCGGTCGAACAGGCACAGCAGCCCGCCGACGTCGATCTCCTGGCCGGCGCTGTTGAACACGTAGCGCGCGCCCTTGTCGGCGATCCCGACGCGCAGCGGCGGCGCGGCGCGGTCGAGGTCGACGACGCTGATCGGCAGGCCGCTGTGCAGCGAGACCACGTTGCAGGCGTCGACCAGGAGGTTGATCGAGCCGAGCGCGCCCTTGCCCGCCGCCTTGACCAGGTACTCCGAGGCCGGCTTGCCGCGACCGGTGGGCTTGTAGCCGCCGTGGCGCAGGAGGTCGCGGACGACCTGTCGCAATTCCTCGCTGCGCTCCACGGGGGTCGGGGCGTCGAGCGCCAGGCCCTCGCGCAGCCACGGGGGCGACGCCAGCGACGACAGCGGCCCGGGGAGGTTGGCCTGGAACGCGACGAGCGCGAGCCGGGGGTGGGGATCGACGACGAGCTCGACCATGCGGGCGGATTGCGCCACAGCGCGGCGCGGCGCGCAAGTGCGGCCGGTATACTCGTCCGCGATGATCCGCGCGCGCTCCAACCTCCTCGCTGCGTCTGTCCTCACGCTCGCCGCCTGCGGCCCCGCGGGCCCGGCGGGGCAGACCAGCGAGGACGCGAGCTCGACCCAGGGCGAGGGCTCGGAGGGCAGCGTCGGCACCACCGAAGGGCCGGCGGGCTCGAGCTCGTCGGGCGCGACGTCGTCGAGCTCGATGACGACGACCGCCACGACGACCTTCTCGTCGAGCGACTCGAGCGCGGTGACGACGAGCTGCGAGTTTATCTGCGACACCGATATGCCGGGGCCGATGATCGAGTGCGACATCTTCGCCCAGAACTGTCCGGAGGGCCAGAAATGCGCGGCCTACGACAGCAACATGGACGGCGCCTGGGACTCGGTCCAGTGCGTCGACGCGGGCGACGGGCAGCTCGAGGACCCGTGCACGGCCGAGCCCGGCCTCACGGGCGTGGACAGCTGCGACCTCGGCTACATGTGCTGGAACCTCGACGAGGAGGGCGTGGGCGTGTGCGAGGCGCTGTGCACGGGCACGCCCGAGAACCCCATGTGCCCGCCGGGCAGCCAGTGCGTGATCTGCCAGGACTGCGTGTTCCCGATCTGCCTCGGCGGCTGCGACCCGCTGCTCCAGGACTGCATCGGCGACGAGGTTTGTATCGGTGACCCCAACGGCGAGGGCTTCCTCTGTGTGCTCGACGCCTCCGGGGACATGGCGCCCGAGGGCACGCCCTGCGAGTTCGCCAACGTGTGCAACGCGGGCACCATGTGCGTAAGCCCGGCCTTCTACCCGAACCCGGACTGCCAGGGCTCGCTGGGCTGCTGCGCGCCGTTCTGCGACCTCGACGACCCAGGCTCCTGCGAGGGTCTGTCCGTCGACGGCGTCGAGTGCGTGCCCTACTACGGGGACGGCGAGGCGCCGCCCGGGCTCGAGAACGTCGGCGTCTGCGGCGTGGCGCCGTAGCTCCGTAGCGCCGTGGCGGCGTGGCGCCGTAGCGCCGTACCAACGCCGTCGCCAGAGTCACGCGCGCGACCGCGCTGCCCGGATCTGGGATTCGCCGATCCCGAACTCGGTGACCGCGTCTGGGATCCGGTGTTCCCGGACCCGGTCAGCGCGGCGCGTCGTCGTCCTCGCGGGCGCCTCGTGGAGCATCAGCGGCTCGCGCGGGGCGGCACGGCGCTTGCTGTGCTGCGTGTGGGCGCCCGACGCGGGCGTGATGAACACGAACCAGCGCGCGCGCGCGCGGAGACATACGATGATGATCGAGCGAGACCGAATTGTTGGGGACCTGAGCCGCCTGAGCCTGATGGTCGTGACCACGGCGCTGCTCTCGGCCTGCGCCGTCGCCTGCGGCGACAGCGGGTCGATGACGACGGAGGCGCCGACGTCGACCTCGGAGTCGAGCGCGACGGGTGAGATGACCACAGAGGCAGGTACCACCGTGGGCGCCACCGCGGGCACCACCGACCCCGCGACGACGAGCGGCGACGCGAGCACGGGCGACGCGAGCACGGGCGACGCGAGCAGCACCACCACCGGCGACGCGCCCGTCGGCCACGCCGAGTTCGTGCTCTCCGGCGAGGACTACGACGACGTGGCTTTCTCGTGGAGCAACGACGGCGGCAACCTGGTCTACTGCTACTTCTACGAGGGCGCGGCCAAGGGCGACTACCTGTGGATCCGCTTCGCCGAGTCGCCCGAGCAGAACGGCGACAGCTCGCCGCACATCGACATGGACGTGTGTCGCTTCTCCGCGGGCGGCTTCGGCGGCAGCTTCTCGGCGATGGACCCGACGAAGTTCGGCTCGCAGTGCCCCGACGATCCGGGCTGGGGCATCTGGTGGCACGCCGGCGACGTCGCCTACAACAACGACCCCGCGGCCCAGCCCTGCCAGCTCGAGGCCAGCGTCGAGGGCCAGGTCGTCACGGGCACGTTCTCGTGCACGCCGGTGACCGAGGTCGACGGCGACAAGAGCCTGACGATCAGCGGCGGGAGCTTCTCCTGCCTCGCCGAGGCCAAGTAGCCGCGCGTAGCGGCTGTGCGCCTACGGCGCGGTCCGTCGACGGCGGGCGCGAAAATCCCGAAAAAAAACCAACCCGCCGCGGCGCCGGGGCCATAGTCACGGGTGGTGACCCACGCTCCCCCCCGTGAGACCGCGCCGAGCCCGGCGGCGGCGGACCCCGACCAGGCGCCCAACGGCTGGAGCTGGGCCGTGCTCCGGGGTTTTCGCGAGGGCGAGCGCGGGGCGCTGACGGCCGTCTACCGCATGTACGCGGCCGAGATCGCGCGCTTCCTCCGGGGCGGCTTCAGCTTTCAGTCGGGCGCGCGACATCATCGCTTCGTCGGCTACCGCTCCAGCTTCGAACTGCACGACGCGCTGCACGAGACCTTTCGGCGCGCGTTCGAGCCGCGCGCGCGCGAGAGCTACGACGGCCTGCGCCCCTACGGTCCGTACCTGCGGACCATCGCGCGCAACGTGGTCTTGAAGACGTTTCGCGCCCGGGAGGTGCTGTTCCCCGAGCTCGATGACGGCGCGCTCGCCGGGGCCGCGCCGATCGGCGTCACGCTGGACCTCCCGACGCCCGAGCGCGTCGTCCACGACGCGCAGCTGCGCCGGCTCGTCCGCGGCTTCCTCGACGAGCTCGACGCGGCGGACCGCGAGCTGATCACGCTGCGCTTCTCCGAGGGCAAGTCCCAGCGCGACGTCGCGGCGCTGCTCGGGCTCGGCCGCCAGCGCGTGCGCGGCCGCGAGGTCAAGCTGCGCGCCCGCCTGCTCGCGTACCTCCGCGCCCACGGCGAGGGCGGCCTGGTCCCTGGAGCAGGTTCGTTGTGGCCGATCTCGGCGCTGCTCGGCGCGGAGCTGGCGCGCGCGTTGACGGAGGTGGTGCGGTGACGTGGCAGGGCCGTTGGTGGGGTCGGGGGGACGAGCGCGCCCGCTATCGCGAGTGGATCGAGCTCGAGCTGCAGGGGCGGCTGCCCGCCAGCGTGCGCACGCGTCTGCACGACCACCTGCGGGTGAACCCGGAGGCGCGCGCCGAGTACGACCGCGGGATCGCGGCCTTCCGCCTGCTCGAGGGGCGCGAGGACGGCGTCGCCGACTGCGAGCTCGACATGGTCGAGTCCTGGCTGTTCGACGGTCGCGTCGCCGAGGAGCCCGCGCCGGTGACCGCCGGCACGGCGCGGCGCGGCTGGGGCTGGGGCCTTCGCGGCGGGCTCGCGCTGTGCGGCGCGGCGGCGGCGGCCGCGTTGCTCTTTGTATGGCCAAACGGTCAGATTGAAGGTCAGCGCGAGGTCGCGCCGGGCGAGCTCACCGCGCGTGGACACGGCGCGCTGCGAGGGCTCGAGCTCGGCGCGCTGTGCATCGCCGCGGACGAGGCGGGCGCGCTCGCCTCGCGCTCGCGGCCTCGCCCGGCCGCGCAGGCGCCGTGCTCCCTCGACGACGCGCTCGGCTTTGAGTACCGCGTGCGCGCCCAGGGCGAGCTCGCGACGGGCCCGCGCGCGCTGAGCCTGTTCGGCGTCGACGAGGACGGGCGCGTGCAGTACTACGCGCCCACGCCGGTCGACGCCGCCGCCGTGCCCGCGATCGTCGGTCGCGCTGTCGCGGCGCCGATCAGCGTGCAGCTCTCCGTCAATCATCAGCCCGGGCGCGTGCAGATCTTCGCGTTGCTCTCGCCCGTGACGCCCACCGTGAATCAGATCGATCGCTGGGCGTCTTCACTGCAGGGCGTCGTCGCGTCCACGGACGACGAGCCGTGGCATCGGCGGCTGACGCCGACGCAGCTGTCCGCAGTGTGCCCGCAGCCAGATGACTGCGAGAGCGCCGAAGTGACCCTCCATCTCCTGGACGAGGTAGACCGATGAACTCGACGCACCGTCTCCGCGCCGCTGGTCGCTCGCGTCGCGAGCAGGCTCTCATTCTTCGCGGGCGCCTTCGCGGTCGCCTCCGCGGGCTCACGCTCGCGCTCGCGGCGGTCCTCGCCGTCCCGGCCGCGCCCGCGCGGGCGGCCGCGCCCGCAGCCCAGACCCAGGCCCAGCCCGCCGCGTCGAGCGACGCGACGCGCGGGCGCGTGAAGTCGCGGCGCTTCGCGCTGGTGATCGGCAGCAACGACACGCTCAGCGCCGAGCAGGCGCCGCTGCGCTTCGCCGACGACGACGCCGCGCGCGTCGGCGAGCTGCTGCGCGAGCTCGGCGTCGACGTCGAGCTCGCGACCACGCTCGATCGCGACAGCCAGGCCATCTTCACCGAGATCACCGGCACGACCCGGGCGCCCACGCGCGCGGGCGTGCTCGCGGCCCACGCGGCGCTGGTCGAGCGGATGAAGCGCGCGCGCGCGTCCGGGGGCGGCGGCATCGAGTACATGATCTACTACTCGGGGCACGGCGACGTCGGGCCCGACGGCAAGGGCTACCTGACGCTCGCCGGCGGCGACAAGCTCTCGCGCCACGACCTGTTCGTCGAGCTGCTCGGCGGCTCCCCGGCGGATCACAACCACATCATCGTCGACGCGTGCAAGAGCGAGGAGTTCGTGCTCTCGCGCGGCGGCGAGTGGAAGCCCGATCGCACCGAGGTCGACTACAGCCGCGACGTGCAGGACTACCTCGACCGCCGCCACCTCGGGCACTTCCCCAACACCGGCGTGGTGCTCGCCAGCTCCGCCGATCAGCAGACCCACGAGTGGGAGCGCTACCGCGGCGGCATCTTCACCCACGAGCTGCTCAGCGGGCTGCGCGGCGGCGCCGACGTCAACGGCGACGGCGACATCGAGTACAGCGAGCTGGGCGCGTTCGTCTCGGCCGCCAACAGCGGCGTCGCCGATCCGCGCGCGCGCCTGCGGGTCTCGGTCCGGCCGCCGCGGGACAACGAGCGCCTGCCGCTGCTCTCGCACGACGACGCGCTGCGCAACGAGCGGGTGCTGCTGTTCACCCAGGGCGACGCGCACCGCTACGCGCTCGAGGATCGCCGCGGCGTGCGGCTCGCGGACGTCCGCCGCAGCGGCGAGCAGCCTGGCTACCTGCGCCTTCCGCCAGGTGAATTGTTCGTCTATCGCGACCCGCCCGCCGGCGACGCCGGCGCGGGTCGCCAGCTCGAGGGGCGCATCGCCGCCGGCCAGGGCCGCGTCATCCTCGCCCAGGACCTTCACTTCCAGGAGACGTCGCGGGCCGCTCGCGGCGCGCTCGACCAGGCCTTCCGCGACGGCCTGTTCGCGGTGCCCTACGGCGTCGGCTACTACTCCGGCTACACCGGTCGCACCGGCCTCCTGCCCGTGCAGCAGCCGGGCTGGGACGTCAAGGTGTGGCGCGAGGAGGGCGGCGAGCTCGTGGAGGTCACCGACGCGCGCAGCAACCTCCAGGCGGCGCCCGAGGGCCCGGCGCCCGCCGACCAGTGCTACGGCGACGGCTGCGACGAGGCGCTCGAGGACTGGGACGACGACGAGGAGTGGGAGGACTGGGTGTGGCGCCCCGAGCGGTTCTGGGGCGCGCTCTCGGTCGGGGTGATCTTCGCCCCGGCGCGCCCGCAGGAGACGATCCGGCTGACCAACGATGAGCAGAAGATCACCGCGGCCGACACCCAGCCCTGGGGCGGCCCCGTGCGCGGCTTCGACATCGCGTGGCAGACCTTCTCGATCCACCGCAAGAAGTACCCGGTGTTCGTCGGCTACTTCCACTCGGGCTACACGCGCGGCGCCGCGAGCTTCAGCCCGCGCGAGCTCGGCGGGAGCCCGGAGGTCGGCGAGGCGACGTCGATGACCTACGGCGCGATCCCGCTGTACCTCGGCGGCAACCTTTACCTCTTCAACAACTTCCCGGTGCGCCCCTTCGCCGGCCTCGGCTTCGGCATGGACGTGCTCACGCACAAGTACACGCGCCACCAGCTGCCGGACGTGGAGGACGTGCGCGCGCGCGTCGGCTTCGAGCTGCACGCGGGCCTCGAGGGTCGCATCACCAACTTCGTCGCGCTGCGCGGCGAGATCCAGCAGCAGTGGGGCTCGAAGAGCAGCTTCGACAACCTGCCGAACTTCGCCAACACCGGCTTCACCGTGATGGCGAGCGTCGCGTTCGGCTTCCCGCTGGTCGCCAAGAACAAGCGCGAGGAGCTCGAGGCCGCGCGTCGGCGCGAGAAAGCCGAGGCGCGGCGCAAGCGGGCGGAGGAGCGGCGCAGGCGCGAGGCCGCGAGCGCGCCCGCGGACGGCACGGTCCGGGTCGAGATCCGTCGCGGGGACGAGCGCGTGGTCATCGAGAGCGCGGCTCCCCCGCGCCGGCGCCGACTCAGCCGCCGGCGCCGACGCAGCTGCCCCTGCCGCGTCGCCGCCTGCCTGTCGCGCTGGCGCCCGCCGCCGCGCCCGCTAGCCCGCCGGCGCAGCTGCCGGGGTACGCGGCGCCGCCACCGGGGTATCCGGCGCCGCGCTGACGTCGTCGGCGGGCGCGTACGCGGGCTCGCCCAGCGCCACGCGGAACGCCGCGTCCACGGTCGCGCGATAGGGCCGGCCGATGTTGGCCGTGACCGCGACCGCGAAGCCGCGCGTCGGCACCCAGTGCAGCTCGCTCGCCTGCGCGCCGGTGTTCCCGGAGGACCGATATGACATGTCTCCGGAGTCAGGAAGCGCGCGCGCGAGGCCGGCGAGCGCGACCGTTCGGGGGCCGTCCTCCCCGCGCACCTCCGACGTCCGCGACAGCGCCGACCAGCTCGCCGACGACGGCAGCGCGAGCGCGAGCGCGACGAGCTCCTCCGCCGTCGAGACGACGCCGCCCGCCGGCGTGATCCACCCGTCGCCGCGCTCTGGCGCGGGCGTCAGCGCGACGACGGGGTAGGCCCGTCGCGCGCCGCTCGGCCCCGCGTGGTCGCAGGCGAGCTCGAGCGACGCGAGCCGATCGGCGCGGGCGGTCGTGCGGGGGAGCCGGCGCGGCGCGCTGACGTGGCGCTCGAGCAGCGCGGCGTAGTCGCGACCCGTCGCGCGCGTGAGCGCCTCGCCGACGAGGTAGTAGTGGGTGTTGCTGTAGCGCCGCGCGGACCCGGGCATCAATCGCAGCGGCGTCTCGCTCGCGCGCGCGAGCCAACCACGGCGCCACAGTTCCGGGTCGTCGCCCGCGAGCTCGCCGACGCCGGCGGTGTGCAGCAGCAGCTGGCGCAGCGTCACGGGCGCGCCGTCGGCCTCCCCGGGCGGGGTGAACTCGGGCAGCCAGTCGGTGATCGGCGCGTCGAGCTCGAGCGCGCCCTCGCGGGCGAGCTCGGCCGCGATGATCGCGGTCATGAGCTTGCTGATCGAGCCGATCCGGTAGACGGTCTCCGCCCGCGCGGGCGCGGGCGCGCCGGCGCAGCGTCGTCCGACCCCGGCGCGGTAGGTCAGCGCGCCGCGCTCGGCGATCGCCAGGCTCACGCCGACGCCGCCGAGGCGCGCGTGCTCGCTGCACAGCGCGCGGACGATCGGCTCGTAGCGCGCCGGCGCCGAGGCTAGCGACTCGAGACAGGTCGCGACGACCTCCTCGACGACCTTCTCGCCGACCTTCTCGCCGACGTTCTCGACGCCCTCGACGACCTCGACGCCCTCGACGACCTCCTCGGTCGCGCCCGGGCGCGGCGGGTCGAGCCGCTCGCGCGGCGCGGCCTCGCGGGGCTCGACGTCGCGCCCGGTCGCGTCGCAGGCGAGCGCGAGCGCGAGGAGCGAGGGACCGAGAGCGAGCAGGAGGGCGCGCATGGGCGTGCCCATGCCATACCCGGGCGCGCCCGCGCGCCGCAAGTCGGGCGGGTGGGCGCGCCCGCGTCACGCGGCGACGGATCAGAACGGCGCGCAGAAGCCCGGCGCCTGCGGATCCGGGTTCTCCTTCATGCACTTGGCCTGCACGCCGTCGCAGGCGGGACACTCCGCGAGGAAGCAGCCGGCCGTCTCCCAGTCGCTCACGATCTCCGTCGCGAAGTTCGCGGCGTCGTGGTTAACCGCGGGGCAGCCGATCGCGCCGAAGTTACAGCCGAGCTTGAGGATCACGCAGTCCTCGCTGGCGAGGCAGGCCTGCGCCCCGTCGCCCGGCGGGTTGAACTGCTCGAGGTACGGCCCCTTGGCGCTCTCACACTGCTCGTTGACCATGCACGCGGCGCCGCCGTCTCCGCCGTCCGCGTGGCAGTACTCGAGCTCGTCGCAGAACACGGGCTCGATGCAGCCGTCGACGCACGTCTCGAAGCTGAGCGCGCTGACGCACAGGTTGAGCTGATCCGCGTCGCAGGGCTCGGTGTCGCACATCGGCCCGGTCGTCGCGGGCTCCGTGTCGTTCGTGTCGCTCGGGTCGACGCCACCGGTCGTCGCGTCGCCGGAGTCCGAGCTGTCCGAGACGGTCGTGCCGGTCGTCGCGCCGCCGGAGTCCGAGCCGCCGCTGTTGTCGCCGCTCGAGCCGCCGGCCGAGGCCGTGCCTGCGGTCGTGCCCGAGCCGTCTTGGTCTGTGTCCGAGCCGCTCCCCGTGCCGGTCACCTGGGGCCCGAACGCCGGGTTCGGCATGTTGCACGCCGCGAGCGCGAGCGCGCCCCCGGCGAGAATTCCAGTCCATCCAATCCAACGCATGAATTCAGCATACCAGGGCCGCGCGCGCGCGCGCGGGTAAGGCGCGCGCGTGTTTTGCAAACATGGTTTAAAAGACATGTTGTGCTCCGCCGGGGTCGGGGCCGACCGCGCGGGCTTGACAACGCGCGCGCGTCTGCGTTCGATCCCGCGCATGAGCGCACCCGTCGATCCGCGGCACGGCATGGATGTCCTGCGCTGGACGAGCTCGCCGCGCGGGCACGTCGAGTCCTTCTTCCTCAAGGCCAACGACCCGCGCGCGCCCGAGCGCGCGCTGTGGCTCAAGTGGACGGTGCTCGCGCCCGTCGGGCGCCCCGGCGACGCGGTCGCGGAGCTGTGGGCGATCCGCTTCGACGGCGCGGGCGGAGCCCATCACGCCGCCAAGACGACCGCGGCCGCGAGCGCGTGTCAGCTCGCGCGCGACCGCCTCGCGCTCGAGGTCGCCGGCGCCGAGCTGGGCCCCGGGTACGCGCGCGGCGGCGCGGGCGAGGGCGCGGCGCGCATCACCTGGTCGCTCGAGTTCGACTACGACGACCAGCGGCCGATGTTCGGCTTCCCGCACCTGTGGATGTACGAGGGCGGCTTCCCCAAGGGCAAGCTCTACACCTCCTGCCCGCAGACCCGCGTAACCGGCACCATCGAGCGCGGCGGGGAGCGCTGGCGCGTCGACGGGTGGCCCGGCATGTTGGGCCACAACTGGGGCGCGGCCCACAACCCGCGCTACCACTGGGCGCAGTGCAGCCTGTTCGATGACGGCGCGGACGCGGTGTTCGAGGGCTACTCCGGGAAGATCCGGCTCGGACCCGCGCTCAGCCCGTGGCTGACCGGCGCGGTCGTGCGGCACGCGGGGCGCACCCTCCGCTTCCACGCGCTGCGTCGGCTGCTCAACCGCAGCGTCCGCGTCGACGCTCGCGACGGGCGCTGGTCCTGGTCGTTCCGCGCGCGCGCCCGCGAGCCCGACGGCGCGTGGCGCCTCGACTGGCGCGTCGCGGCGCCCCGCGAGGACCTCGTCGGGCTGCGCTACGTCAACCCGGACGGCTCCCTCAACCACTGCCTCAACTCCAAGATCGCGACCTGCGAGCTCGAGCTCACGCGCGGGCGCGAGAGGGTCGCGCGCCTCCGCGGCACCCGCAGCTGCGCCTACGAGATCCTCACCCAGGACTTCGACCACGGCGTCGCGGTGCTCGCGTGAGCGCGCAGCCGCTGCTTCGCGCAGCCGCTTCGCGCAGCCGCTTCGCGCAGCCGCTCCGCGCAGCGGACCTCGTCCGCTCGTCCGCGCGGCGCGTCAGTTCACGCCGCGCTCGAGCTCCGAGAGCAGCGCGGCCTGGATGTGATCCTCGGTGTTGTCGCTCGTGTGGATGAAGGTCACGCAGACGGCTTCGTCCAGCGAGCGGCGATCGTCGACCCGCGCGTGCACGCGGATCACGGGGTAGCACGGTACGTGCAGGATCACCTCGAACACGCGGCGGACCGGCAGCGGCGGTCCGCCGACGAGGCGCGCGCCGGCGACCTGCAGGTCGCGGACCTCGTAGGTGTGCATGCTCGTGCGGGTGACGACCGTCGCGGAGATCGTCCCGGCGGGGACGCCCTGCGCAATCACGGCCGAGGCGGTGCTCGGGGTTGTCTGGGTCTCCATGGCCTCCTCCAGCGCGCGTGCGCGTGCACGCGTAAACATGTTCAAAAAGACAGGCCAATGGTGACGCGAGCCCGAGGGCGCGCGTCGCAGGGCGCTGTACGGCCAGCGCGAAGAGAAGCGTAACGGAGGTCGCGCGCGTCAGCCACGGAAAATTCGTGAACACGCGCGAGCAGCCGCTGCGCGTTCGTCTGTCCGCGAGGACCTCTTCATGCGCGACGGAGTCCGCGGGACGCGACGCCTTCGTCTTCATCGGCATCGGCATCGGCATCATCGTCATCGTCATCGTCATCGTCATCGTCATCGTCATCGTCGTCATCGTCGTCGTCGTCGTCCTCGCGTCGCTCGAGCGCTCTCATCGCGGGCGTGCAAGCTCGTGCGCGTGCGCTGTTCATGGCGCGCGGTGACGCGTCGATCAGCGTTCTCCCGTGGTACAAGGCGCGCGTGCGGCAAGACCCTCGACACGTGTTTTCGGCCTCGCCCTACGAGCCGACGGTGGGGTACGCTCGAGCGGTCCGCGTCGGCGACCGCGTCCACGTCTCCGGCACGGCGCCGATCGGCGATCGCGGCGAGAACGTCGGCGAGGGCGATCCCTATCGCCAGGCGCAGCGCTGCCTCGAGCTCATCGATCGCGCGGTCGCGCAGCTCGCCGCGGGGGCGCGCGCGGTCATCGTGCGCACGCGCGTGTTCCTGACGCGCGCCGAGGATTGGCGCGAGGTCGGGCGCGCGCACGGCGAGCGGTTCTCGGCCGCGCGCCTGGAGACGCACGGCGAGCGACCGGCCTGCACCTTCGTCGTCGTCGCGGCGCTGCTCGATCCGGCCTGGCGCGTCGAGATCGAGGCCGAGGCGGCGCTGCTCGACGCGCCGCCCGGATGACGCGCGCTGGCGCGTCTGGTCTCTGGTTCATGTTGACGCCGACCGCTCACTCGCGGTCGCGCGCGACCTCGCCGAGCGCGTCGAAGACCTGCTTCGCGATCGAGCGCAGGTCCTCCTGCGGGCGCTCGCCCCAGGCGACGAGCGCCGTGTCGATCGCCGCGATAGCGACGCGCGCGGTCAGCTCGGCGATCATCGGGTTGCGCCGCGGCGGCCGGGCGCGGAGCAGCGTCGCCAGCCGTCGCGTCCAGTCGTCCTGCGTGACGAGGAAGCGCCCGCGCAGCGTCGGCGTGTGCCGGATCATGTGCAGCGTGGCCTGGGCGCGCGCGAGGTCCGTGCCGAAGGTCTCGATGATCGCCTCGAGCGTGGAGCGCAACGCGAGCAGCGGCGGCTCGCGCTCGAGTCGCCGCGCGAGCTCGTGGAGCAGCGCGTCGCCGGGCTCGTCGAAGGTGCCGATGACGACATCCTCTTTGCTCGGGAAGTAGCGGAAGAAGGTGCGGCGCGAGATGCCGGCGGCCTCGGCCAGCTCGTCGACCGTGACCTCGTCGAAGCCGCGCTCGAGCAGCAGCGTGAGCGCGAGCTCGGCGAGGTGCGTCCGCGTCATCCGGAGCTTGCGATCGCGGAGCGAGGCCAGCGACTCGCTGCGGTGGTCGCGGTTTCGCCCGTTCGCCACCCCTGTTGATGACACGAAATCAGAATGACACCCAGTGACAGGTTTTGCAATGAGTGTCATAATTGGCCCATCGTGCGAATTCCCGGCCCAAGCGTCTTTCGGTTCCTCCGCGGCGTGCGTGAACAGGGCTTGCTCGACTGCGCGGGCGCGCTGTGGCGCGAGTACGGCGATCTGTTCCAGGTGCGCGTCGGTTGGCGAACGCTGATCTTCGCGATGCACCCCGACGTCGTCGAGCACGTGCAGGTCACCCGCAAGGAGCGCTACGCGAAGCTCGACAGCTACGAGCCGATCCGCAAGTACCTGATCGGCAACGGCGTCGTCGCGAGCAACGGCGAGCTGTGGCGACGGCAGCGCAAGCTGATGGCGCCGTTCTACACGCCCAAGGGCATCCAGGCGTACGCGGACATGATGATCGGGGAGGGCGCGCGCTTCGTCGCGCGCTGGGACGAGCTCGCGCGTTCGGGGCGCGAGGTCGACATCGCCCAGGAGATGACGCTCGTGACCGCCGCCGTGATCCTCAAGGCGATGTTCAGCTCCGAGACCATCGACTCGATCAACCAGATGAAGGACGCGGTCGAGACGATGCTCGACTACATCAACGCGCGGCTCGTCCGCCCGCAGCTCCCCAGCTGGGTGCCGACGGCGATGAACCGCAAGTACAACGCGACGCGCCGGATGGTGCACCACTCGATCACCTCGCTGATCGAGCAGCGGCGCGCCCTCGCCGAGTCCGAGTGGCCCGACGACCTGCTCTCCCGGATGATGAAGGCGCGCGACGAGGAGACCGGCGAGGGGATGACGGCGCTGCTGCTGCGCGACGAGTCGCTCACGACCTTCTTCGCCGGCTACGAGACCACCGCGCGCACCATGACCTTCGCCTGGTACGCGCTCGCGACCAACCCGCGCGTCCGCGCGCGCCTGCACGACGAGCTCGATCGCGTGCTCGGCGGGCGCGCGCCCACGATCGACGCGCTCAAGCAGCTCCCCTACACGCTCCAGGTCATCAAGGAGGTGCTGCGGCTCTACCCCGCGGCGCCCTTCTACCCGCGCGACGCCGTGGTCGCCGACACGCTCGGGCGCTACGACGTGCCCGCCGGCGCGTCGGTCATGATGAGCCCCTACTACACGCACCGGCACCCCGAGTTCTGGCGAGACCCCGAGGTCTTCGACCCCGACCGCTGGACGCGGGAGCGCGAGGCCGCGCGGCACCGCTACGCGTTTCACCCCTTCGCCGCCGGCCAGCGCACGTGCATCGGGAACAACTTCTCGCTGCTCGAGAGCCACATCCTGCTCGCCGCGCTCGCGCAGCGCTTCGCGCCCGCGCTGCGCGAGGGCTACGCGCCTCGCTGGGAGATGCGCGGGACGCTGACGCTCCCCGGCGGGCTGCCGATGATCGTGCGGCCGCGCGCGGTCGCGGCGGCGGCGTAGGCCCGGAGCGCGACGCGCTCCGAGCCTGCGCGCGTCATGCTGTCCTTGGGGACCGCTTGCAACGCGCGGCGCGGCTAGCTCGGCGCGAGGATCGAGCCGCGCGCCGGCGTGGTCAGCCCGCGGCGGCGCAGGAAGTTCTTCATCTCGGGCCAGCTCGCGCCGAGGAAGGTGAACTCGTCCTCGCGCGCGCGGTCGCCCCCCAAGCGCAGCTCGTCGGCGCGATCGCGGTACTGCCCCGTCGCCGAGTGCTCGCGCGCGAACGCCTCGAGCACGTCGAGCAGGCGCAGGTCGGCGTCGGTCAGGTGCTCGCTCGCGCCGGGGCGCTGGTTCTCGAGGCGGTGCAGCGCCGGCGTGTAGGCGCCGTCGCGCAGCTCGACGACCGCGTCGACCGCGAGCTGCTGCGCGAGGATCACCCGCTGGGTCGTCGAGGGCGCCTCGGCCAGCGCGGCGCGGGTCTCCGCCTGCCAGCCGCGCGCGGCGTCGAGCTCACCCTCGAGCGCCTCGAGCAGCGCCATCCACATGCACACCTGCGGGCGCGCGCCGGCGAGGCGCCCGCGTCGCGAGAACCACCCCGTGTCGAGCGCGCGGCGGAGTCGGTCTCGCGCGGCTCGCAGGTCGCCCGCGCGCAGATCGACGACGCCGCGGTTAAACAGCAGCAGCGCGTGCAGGTGCGGGGCGGCGCGCGCGTGCGTGAGCGCGTGGTCGAGCCGCGCGCGCGCCTCGGTCAGCTCGCCGCGCTGGATCAGCGTGCTCGCGCGGGTGCACTCCGCCTGCAGCCGCCTCGCGGCGCGCTCGTGGACGAGCATCGTGACGCCGCACCCGCACATCATCGCGCCGACGGCCCAGGTCGAGACCTGGGGCGACAGCAACGCGGCGGCGAGCGCCTGCGAGGTCAGCAGGCCGAGGCCGAGGCCGAGCATGCGCCGCGACCACTCGGCGCGCGAGCGCAGGCCCGGGGCGGGCGAGTGCGCGATCGCGAGGCGCGGCGCTGCGACGAGGGCGACCATCGCCCCGAGTATAGAGCGACGCGCGCTCGCTCGCCCGTCCCGCGCGGCGCGATGAGAACGCGCCGCGCCGCAGGCGTCGCGTCGCGGAGAATCGCTCCGCCCGCCGCGAGCGCCCGTCGCCGCGGTCGCCACGCTCGCCGCGAGGGCGGCGCTGCGCTCGGTAGAAGTCGGCCGCCTGTCGCGGGCGTGGCGGGTGCGCTCGAGGCCACGTCCTCAACGAGCGGCGGCGCGGGCCCGGGCTCGCCCGGTCAGGGCTCCTCCCCCGGGGTGAGGTCCTCGCGAAACGGCGCGAGGATCTCGCGGAAGGACTCGGTCCAGGGCTCTGGCGCGCGCGTGGTCGGGTGGACGCGGACCACGACGCGCTCACCGGTCGCGTGGTCGACGTCCTCGTCCATCGGCAGCACGCGCAGGCCGAAGCTCAGGCTCGAGCGCCCGAGCCGCTTGACCCAGACGCGCACGCGGACCTCGCCCGTGCCCGTGACGGGCCGCAGGTACTCGATGTGGTTGGCGCGCACGAGGTGAAACTGGTCGGGGTGCGAGTTGAAGTCGAGCCGGTCCGCCCAGCCGAGCCGCCGCCAGAACGAGCCGATCGCGTGCTCGAACAGCAGCAGGTAGCGCGCGTTGTGGAGGATCTGGAAGGCGTCGAGATCATCGAAGTAGACCCCGTGAACAACCTCGTGGAATCGCATCGCCCGTGCTCATAGCGGCGCGGGCACCGATCGCGCAAGCCCGCGCGCGTTCGCGCGACGCGTGGCCGCGCCGCGTGGCCGCGCGCCGCGGGCGTCAGCCGGGGACGGCGACGCCGCAGCAGTCCGCGCCCGGGAGATCGCTCATGCACGCGAGGCTGTCGCCGGGCGTGCACGCGTCGCACTCCCACCGGAAGCCGTCGAGCAGCGCGACGGTCGCCAGGATGCTGTCGCCGATGTCGGCGAGGAAGAAGGTCATCTCGAGCGGGCCGTCGGGCGTGACGTTGTGCTTGACCGTGAGCCAGTCGGTGCAGGCGTGGCCTTCGAAGCCGGTGCCGCCGAGCTCGGGGTCCGCGAACACGTAGCCCTCGGTCAGGATGTAGTCGTTGAGCGAGGTGATCGAGAGCGCCTGACCGTTGAGGTAGGTGACGTTGCCGGTGTACTCGTCGCTCACCTGCCAGATGATCAGCAGGTCGTTGTAGGGCGTGTTGACGAACACCGGCCACTCCGACGAGCACAGCACGAGGTGCATCGAGTACGCCGCGGTCCCGGGCGGCGGCGTCGCTTCGAAGCGGAACCACAGCTTGTCGTTGGGGTCGCCGTTGAGGCCCCACTGGGCCGCGAGCGTGTCGGAGCAGTCGCCGAAGCCGTCGCAGCCCTCGAAGGGCGTGCCGCCCTGGCCGTTGTTGCTGCCGTTGACCGGGTTGATCGCGCTCGGGAGCTGGTTGGTGTCGTCGTTGTTGTTCTCGCCGTTCGCGCCCTGCGAGTTGGGCTGCTCGAGCACGACGCCCTGGGGGTTGGGCGCGGCGACCGTGCCGGTCGAGAGCACGAGCATCGCGTCGCCCTTGCGCGGGCTGTACTTGAGCTCGCCCATCGTCGCGAACGAGCCGTAGCCGGACGCGATCTGCCACGCGTTCGGGTTGTTCGACATGAACTGGTGGTCGTCGACGAACACGGCTTGGTTGACGAGATCGGAGCACGCGAGGTCCAGCGCCTGAAACGGCGCGAGCTCCTGGTTCTTCACCAGCGCGTCGTCGCAGGGCGCGTAGGGGTCGTCATCGCCGTCGAGCGGCTGACAGGCGGGGTCCGGCGTCAGCTCGCAGTCGTTCTGGCACCCGTCGTCGTTGATCTCGTTGCCGTCGTCGCAGGGCTCGTTCCACTCGGCCACGCCGTTGCCGCAGTCGCCGGGCTCGCTCGGGATGCAGTTGTCCTCGCAGCCGTCCATCGGCACGTCGTTGCCGTCGTCACACTTCTCGGGCTCCTCGACCACGCCGTTGCCGCAGTACTCGCTGAGGAGGCACTCGCTCGTGCAGCCGTCGTCCTCGATCTCGTTGCCGTCGTCGCACTCCTCGGCGCCCTCCATCACCCCGTCGCCGCACACCGCGTTGACGATGCACGCGTTCGAGCACTCGTCGTCGTCGACGTCGTTGCCGTCGTCGCACTCCTCGCCCTCGTCCGGGACGCCGTCGGTGCACTCACCCGGCTCGGTCGTCATCGACCCCGTCACCGTCTCGGAGGTCTCGGTGCCCGGGCCCTCGGTCGTCTCGGGCTCGGTCGTCCCGTCGGTCGTGCCCGAGGTCTCGCTGAGCGTGGCGCTCGTGGTGGTGTCGTCGCCGGTGCACCCGAGCGGGAGCGCGAGCGAGGAGAGCAGCAGGGCGCGTCGAGGCCAGGACATCACGGGCAAGCGCTAGCGGGTAAGGGGCCTCGCGCGGCGTTGACCGGCGCGTGACCGAACCTGTGTATAGTATGTCCGATAGGCCATTCGTGTCGATAGAGCAGGGTACGCGGCACTGCTCGCGCGCGGATGACCGGCGCGCCGGATTGCTCCGCGCGCGCGGGCGTCGCGATTACGCCCGCGCGCGTGTTCGTCCGCGCGTGCCCGGCGGGGTCTCGCGCGCGGCGGTGTAGCGCTTCGCCCCGCCGCGCGGCGCGTGTTTTTCTGAGCGTCGCGGTCGCGGTCGCGGTCGCGGCGACGACGGCTCGCGCCGCGCGGACTTGCGCCGCCCGCTTCGCGCACGAGTACGCGTCACGCGGCGCGAGCGCGTCGGTGCGGCGCAGCCGTGCGCGCGTCGAGCCTCGCGCGCCGCAGCGCGCTCGAGCTGGTTCACGCGGCGGCGCCCGCCGTCGTGCCCTCCTCGCCGCGCGGCGCCACGCGCCGCCTAGTCGAGCCCGACGCCGCAGCAGCCGGCCGGCGGCACCGCGACCGCGCAGGCCTGCGCGTCGCCGGGCGTGCACGCGTCGCAGCGCCAGCGGAAGTCGTCGAAGATCGCGACCGTCGCCTGGATCTGATCGAAGGTGTCGGCGATGAAGAACGCGACCTCGAGCGGTTCGCCGGCCGCGACGTTGTGCCGGACGGTGAGCCAGTCGGTGCACGCCTGGCCTTCGAAGCCGGTGTCGTCGAGCGCGGGGTGGTTCATCGTGTACCCGTCTGTGGCCAGGTAGGGCGCGAGCGACGAGACCGTGAGCGCGTCGCCGTCGATGAACGCGACGTTGCCGGTGAAGTGCTCGTTGACCTGCCAGATGATGAACAGGTCGTTGTAGGGCGTGTTGACGAACGAGTACTCCGACGAGCAGAACACGAGCCGCATCGACCAGCCCGCGGTCTGCTCCGGCGGCGTCGCCTTGAACCGCAGCCACAGGCGGTTCAAGATCTGCATCTCGAAGTCGTTGTACCAGGGGTCCTCGAGCGTGTCGGAGCAGTCGTTGACGCCGTCGCACGCGTTAAAGGGATCGCCGCCGCCGCCGTCGTTGGAGCCCTTGTCGGGCGACAGCGGCGGCGGCAGCTGCCACACGTTGTCGTTGCCGTTGTCGTTGTTGGAGGCCTGCGAGCTCGGGTCCTCGAGCACCACGCCGTCCTCGTCGGTCGGCTCGATCAGCCCGGTCGAGATCATCAGGAACGACTCGCCCTTGCGCGGGCTGAACACGAGCTGGCCCTGCACCTCGTGGGAGCCGAAGCCCTTGGCGATCCGCCACGCGTCGGGGTCCGGCGAGTGCAGCTCGTGCTCGTCGATCAGCAGCGCTTGGTTTACCAGGTCGGAGCAGCCCAGCTCCATCGCCTGAAACGGCGCGAGCGGGTCCGACGGATCGAGCGCGCCGTCGCAGGGCGCGTAGGGGTCGGGCTCCTCGTTCTGCGGGATCGGCTGACACACCTCGGCCGGCGTCGGCGAGCAGTCGTTCTGGCAGCCGTCGTTGTTGACGTCGTTGCCGTCGTCGCACGCCTCGTCGAAGGCCTTGACGCCGTCGCCGCAGACGCCGGGCTCGGTCGGGACGCAGTCGGGCTCGCAGCCGTCGTCCGGCTCGTTGTTGCCGTCGTCGCACTTCTCCGAGTCCTCGAGCACGCCGTCGCCGCAGATCGCCCCGAGCTGGTGCAGGCACGCGTTGGTGCACGCGTCGTTGTCGATCTCGTTGCCGTCGTCGCACTCCTCGTCGCCCTCGACCACGCCGTCGCCGCACTCCGGCGTGAGCGTGCAGTCGGCCTCGCAGCCGTCGCCGTCGACGTCGTCGCCGTCGTCGCAGTCCTCGCCGGGGTCGAGCTGCCCGTCGCCGCAGCTCGCGGCGGTCGTCGTCGCGACCGGCTCGGTCGAGCCGTCGCTCTCGCTGCCGCCCCCGCTCGTGGTCCCGGCCGTCGTGCCGTCGGACGGGCCCTCCGTGGTCTCGCCCGGGTCGGGCGGGTCACCGCAGGCGGGGAGCAGCAGCGCCGCGCTGGTCACGAGCGCGGTGAGGGAGAGCCGGTGTTGCATCTCTTATGTCTCTCAGGTCATGTCGGCGACGGGCGATCGCTCGGTTGAATATGATTTTAGGGACATGTTACTGTGGATGTACAGCGCCGCCTCGCCGCGCGCGTCCCGGCCGCGCCCGGGACACGCCGGGCGCGGCCGTTTCTTCGCGCTGTGGCCTCGCGCCCCAGCGACGCGCGCGGTCACGGGGCGGGGGGGCCGCCTCGCCTGCGGGCCTCGGGCCTCGCGCTGGATCGCGGCCGCGCGCCTCGACGCGCCGGTCTTCGCGGCTGCGCGTCTCGCTCGCCGCGCTCTCGTCGGCGGCGCAGTCGCGGCGCGTGCCCTGTACGCGGCGCTCGACGGTCACCCGCGCGAGGCGTCCAGCGGCTGCGGTCGCGGTCGCGGTCGACGATGACGTCCGCAGCGCCGCGGCCTGGGGCGTCGCTGTTACACTCCGGCGCCGATGTCCGAGACGACCGTGATCCTCACCACGCTGCTCGTCTACAAGCTCGTGCTGGTCGGCATCGGCGTCGCGACGAGCCGCCGGACCGGCAGCGCGGAGGACTTCTTCCTGGGCGGTCGCGGGCTCGGCCCGTGGGTCGCCGCGCTCTCGGCCTCGGCGAGCTCCTCGTCGGCCTGGACCCTGCTGGGCGTGAGCGGATACGCCTACGCGAACGGGCTCGCGGCGCTGTGGATCATCCCCGGCTGTCTCGGCGGCTTCGCGCTCAATTGGTACGTGCTCGCGCCCCGGCTGCGCGCGCTGAGCCGCGAGCGCGGGGCGCTGACGGTCACGGACCTGCTCGCGGGCCCGCGCGGGGCTGCGGGGGCCCGCGCGATCGCGGCGCTCGCGTCCGCGATCGTGCTCGTCTCCATGGTCACGTATGTCGCCTCGCAGTTTCAGGGCGCGGGCAAGACCTTCCACGAGGTCTTCGCGCTCTCCAGCGCCGCCAGCGTGCTGCTCGGCGCGGGGATCATCGTGCTCTACACGCTGCTCGGGGGCTTCTGGGCGGTCTGCGTCACCGACGCGCTGCAGGGCGTCGTGATGGCCGCGGCCGCGCTCGCGCTGCCGATCGCCGGTCTCGTGATGGTCGGAGGGCCAGGTCCATTGTACGCGGCGGTGGCGGCCGTCGACGCGCCGGGCTACGCGAGCCTGACGCGGGGGCTCGGCCTTGCGGCCGGCGTCGGGCTGATCCTCGGGCTGCTCGGCATCGGCCTCGGCTACCCGGGCCAGCCCCACGTGGTCAACCGCTTCATGGCGGCGCGCGACGAGCAGGCGCTCCGCCGCGGGCGCGTGATCGCGATGACCTGGGCGGCGATCACCTACGTCGGCATGGTGATCGTCGGGCTGTGCGCGCGCGCGCTGCCGCAGATCGGCGCGGTCGCGGACAAGGAGGTCGCGTTCTACGGGCTCGTCGACGCCGCGTTCCCGCCGGTGATCGCGGGCGTGATGATCGCGGCCGTGCTCTCGGCGTCGATGTCGACGGCGGACAGCCAGCTGCTCGTCGCCGCCTCGTCGGCCTCCCATGATCTGCGCGCTGCGGACGAGGTGGGCTCAGGCGCCAGCTCGCTGCTGCGCACGCGCGTCGTCGTCGTCTTGCTCAGCGCGGCGGCGGTCCTGGTCGCGCTGTACGGCAACCAGGAGATCTTCTCGCACGTGCTGTTCGCGTGGACGGCGATGGGCGCGGCCTTCGGCCCGGCGCTGCTGGTGCGCGTGTTCTGCAAGGGCCCGCTCGCGCCGGGCTGGACGCTCGCGGCGATGGCGAGCGGCTTCGGCCTCGCGGTCCTGATGTACTCGCTGCCGCAGACGCAGAGCACCGCGTGGGAGCGCGTGCTGCCCGTGTTCGTCGCGCTCGCGCTCGCGCTCGCGGGGGCGCGCGCCGCCGCTACCACGCCCAGGTCCGAAGGCCGATGATGCTGTGGAAGAGCAGCCAGATCGTCATGCCGAAGCAGGCGACGGAGACGAGCAGCGAGTGCGCGCGCGTGTACCACGACAGCCGGTAGCGCAGCGCGCGGATCGAGTGGGCCAGCGCCGCGCCGGAGAGCCCCGCGAACGCGAGCGAGAGCAGCGTGACGCCGACGGCGTAGACCGTCGGCTCCCCGAGCGCCCAGCGCGACGCGCCGGCGATGAACACCCGGATCAGCGCGACGATCGCGAGCGCGGCCAGCAGCGGCGCGACGCGGGTCGGGATGTAGCCGCGCCGCCGCGTCTCCTCCTCGCCGACGAGCAGCTTGATGACCCAGGGGAGCGCGGCGTAGATCGCCATCAGGATCATCATCCAGCCGAGGATGAGCAGCCACCGGGCGCCCTTCGCCACGACCGACGGGCTCGCCTCGAAGTTGGCCCCGAGGCCGAGGTTCGCGGTCCTGCGCCCGGCCGCGCTGGTCGTCAGGACGACGCTCGCGCCGGGCTGCCCGGCGACGCGGAAGGTGTCCTCGCCCGTCGGGATCAGCGGGATCGGCTCGCCGCCGGCGATCGCGAGCGTGAGCTGATCGGTCTCGTCGAGGCGCACGTCGAGGTCGAGCACGGCGCGCTCGAGGAAGCCCAGCAGCTGCATGCGCGGCGAGACGAACCGGTAGCTGCCGACGTGACGCGCGAGCCGCTCGCGCGGCGCGGGCTCGATCGGCGGCGGCGGCAGGCGGCGACCCTCGAGCAGCGCCGCGAGCAGCAGCGCGCGCACGCGCAGGTAGGCGCGGCTCGAGTACGAGCTGTTGAACAGCATCACGTAGCCGACGCCGTGGCGGACCGAGTAGCCGTACGACGAGATGTAGCCGGGGACGCCGCCGTCGTGACCGCGGGTCACGATCGGCCGAAACACAGAGCCATAGTTACCGAGCCCGTAGTCGACGTCGGACTTGACGCCCGGGATCGTCTCGCCGCGCTCCATCCGCGCGGCGCTCTCGGGCGAGATCAGCGGCCCTGCGCCCGCGCGGCCGCGCTGGATCCACATGTGCACGAGCCCCGCGAGCTCGCGCGGCGAGGCGATCAGGTTGCCCGCGGGGCGATGCACGATGTGCCAGTAGGGCGTCGCCTCGCCGGGGCCCGTGTAGCCGGAGGCCAGGCGGGCGGCGACCTCGGGCGTCCGACGGAAGTCGGCGTGCTCCATGCCCAGCGGCGTCAGCAGGTCGCGCCGCAGCGTGTCCTCGTAGCGCTCGCCGGTGACGCGCTCGAGCACGTGCGCCGCCGCGGTGTAGTTGGGGTTGGAGTAGGAGACGCGCGTGCCCGGGCGCCAGCGCGACGCTCGCGAGCGCGGGTTGATCGCGAGCACCTCCGCGAGCGTGAGCGCCTCGGCCTCGGGGCCGCCGAGCGACTCGTTGAAGCGCATGTCGTCCCAGCCCGTGGTGTGCTCGAGCAGGTGCGCGACGGTGATGGGGGCCTCGCGCGACCACCTGTTATCAAAGGCCAGCTCGGGCGCGAGCGCGCGCAGCTCGTCGTCGAGCGACAGGCGGCCGGCCTCGACCTGCTGCATGATCGCGAGCGCGATGAAGCTCTTGGTGATCGAGCCGACGCGGAACAGGGTGTCGGGGGTGACGGGCCGGCGCGACGCGACGTCGGCGAGCCCGACGCCTGCGGTCCAGCGCAGGCCGTCGCGATCGACGAGCGCGACGCCGACGCCCGGCACGCCCTCCTCCTCGAGCACCCGCGCGATCTCGGCCCGCAGCCGCGCCTGGGCCCGCGCGTCGAACTCCTCGCCGACGTCGAAGGCGAGCTCGCGGTCGACGGACGCGAGCGCCTCGAGCGACGCGGCGTCGCGGGCGAGCGCGAGGGCGGAGCTCGGCTCGCCCGGGGTGCGCTCGACCAGCGACGCCCGGGAGAGCGCGCGCACAGGCGAGGCGCTGGCGAGCAGCACGAGGCCGGCGCCGAGCAGCAGCAAAAGCACGACGGCGAGGAGGGATCGCGCGGAGGAGCGGCGCATGCCCGATGCTTGCAGGCGCCGGTACGCGGGGCAACTCGCCGGGGTATGTGCGCAGAATTACTCGGGTGCTTCGTCGCTAGCGGGCTCGCCGATTCGCCCGTCGAGCAGCTTCGCTCGCCACGGCATGATCGCCGCGATCGTCGGCTCAGCGGTACGGGTCCGCGGCCGCGCGCGGCTCGAGCAGCCCCCGCTCGAGCGCGCGCAGCGTGCCCGCGAGCTCGCGTCGCAGCCGCGCGCGCGCGCGCCTGCGCAGGCGCTCGCCGTTTCGCCTGAGCAGCGCGGCGAGCGTGGCGACGTGACGCAGGACGTCGCCGCGCCCGAGCTCGAGCCGCGCCTCGTGGTCGAGCTGGCGCGCGCGCGCGACGTACTCCCACACCTCCTGCATCGCCTCCTGCTCGCGCGCGCGCTCGAGGCTCGCGAGCAGCCAGCGCGTCTCGTGCAGCCAGGCGCGGCGCGTCGGCGACAGCCACGGCGGCTCCGCGGGGGCGGGCGCGTCGTCGAGCCTCCGCGCGCGACCCAGCCGCCGGAGCGCCTCGATCGCCCGCGGCGACAGCATCAGCGCGCAGCACAGCCACAGCAGCCCGAACAGCGGCACGGTCGCGTCCGCGCCGGAGGAGGACTCCGGGGCGCCGAGCGCGAGCGCCCACAGCACGCAGGGCGCCGCGGCGAGCCCGAACCAGCCGATCAGCGTCAGGACGAACAGCGTCGCGTCGCGAATCAGCCCGAGCGCGCGCGCCACGAGGGAGCGGGGGTGCATCGCCTGGTCCCACGCGCGCGTCGGCGCGAGGTTCCAGGCACCGGTCAGGTCTCCGCGCGCAGCTCGAGCGCCGCGGCCTCGATCAGCTCCTCCGAGACGAGCACGTGGCGCGCGGCCTCGCCGAGCGGGATGAAGCTGTCGACCGCCGCGACCCGGCGCAGCGGCGCCCGCACGCCGCGGTCGAGCAGCGCCGCCATGATCCCCTCGGCCACACCACCTGTCCTTCGGGTCTCGTCGACGAGGAGCGCGCGACCGGTCCGCGCGAGCTCCTCGGCGATCGCGTCGACCGGCAGCGGCGCGAGCCAGCGCAGGTCGAGCACCGTGCACTCGATCCCCCGCGCGGCGAGGCGCCGGGCGACCCGGCGCGACATGTAGACCCCGCTGGCGAAGCTGACGAGCAGGAGGTCGCGGCCCTCGCCCTCGCGGAAGATCCGCGGCGCGCCGATCGGGACGTGCGCCGGCGCCGGCTCGTAGACGCTGAGGTAGCCGCCGTCGCCCGGCGCGTGGAGGTCGCGGGTCTGGTACAGCGCGATCGGCTCGAGGAACACGCAGACCGAGCCGCACGCGCGCGCTGCCGCGACGCAGGTCCGCAGGAGCGCGGCCGCGTCGGCGCCGGTCGACGGCGCCGCGATCACGAGCCCGGGGATCTCGCGCAGCGCCGCGACGGCGTTGTCGTTGTGGAAGTGCCCGCCGAAGCCGCCGAGCGCGGCGAACGACGCGATCCGCACGACCATCGGGTTGCGCAGGCGCGCGCGCGAGAAGAACTGCAGCGTCGCCGCCTCGCCGCGCAGCTGGTCGATCGCGTTGTGCAGGTAGGCGAGGTACTGGATCTCCGGGATCGGCGTGAGCCCGAGCTGACCTGCACCGATGGCCAGGCCGAGGATCGTCTGCTCGTCGAGCAGCGTGTCGAACACGCGCGCGAGCCCGGCGCGCCGCTGGAGCCCGCGCGTGATCCCGTAGACGCCGCCCTTGCGCCCGACGTCCTCGCCGAACAGCTGCACGGTCTCGTCGGCCGCGAGCAGGTCGCCGAGCGCGGCGTTGAGGTGCCGCGCGAGCGGGGCGGGGCCCTCCTCCTCGGGCAGGCGCGCGCCCCAGAGCGCGCGCCGCCGCGCGGGCGGGCACGACGCGGTCGCCTCGCGCTCGATCGCGGCCGGGTCGCGCGGCGCGAGCGGGGCGATGATCTCGGCCGCCGAGGCGAGCCGAGGGCTGCCGGCGAGCTCCGTCGCGAGCGCGTCGACGCGGGCGCGCGCCGACTCGTAGCGGGCGCGCGCCGTCGCCGTCGTCCACGCGCCGGCGTCGACCAGCGCGCGCGCGCTCGCCAGCAGCGGGTCGCGGGCGAGTTTCGTCGCGCGTCTCCTCGGCTGTCCGATACGCCATCTCGACGTCCGAGCCGGCGTGCCTGAGGAAACCGCACGCAGCGCAGGTGCAGCAGCGCGGGGCTCCGGCGCGCGCGCGCGTGCGCTGCGGCGGCGCGCGCCGCCGCAGCGGTCGCGCGCGCGTCAGCCGTGTCGGCGGTGAAGTACGCGAGCCCCGGGCGCGCGCCCAGGGCCGCCGCGATCCAGCCCGCAGGCGTGCGCACGCTGATGCCGAGCCCGTTGTCCTCGCACACCAGCAAGAGCGGCAGCGGCAGCCCTTGGTGCGCGATCAGGCAGGCGGCGTTGATCGCCCCTGCGGCCGTCGAGTGATTCGCGGACGCGTCGCCGAAGCTGCAGATCACGATCGCGTCCTCCGGCGGCCCGCCGGCGGGGAGCAGCCCGCGGGCGCCGAGCCGGGCGCGGCGCCGCAGCGCGAACGCGAGGCCCACGGCCTTCGGCAGGTGCGACGCGATCGTCGAGGTCTGCGGCGGGACGTTGAGCTCGACGCTGCCGAACACCTTGTGGCGCCCGCCCGCGATCGCCTCGTCGCGCCCGGCGACGATCCCGAGCAGCACCGAGCGCAGCGCCTCGTCGGTGCGCCCGGCCTGGCGCGCGCGGTGGAGGAACAGCGCGCCCGAGCGGTAGTGCAGCAGCGCCGGGTCGCTCGGGCGCGTCGCGCCGGCGACGTGCGCGTCACCCTCGTGCCCCGCCGAGCTGATCGAGTAGAAGCCGCGCCCCGCCGCGATCAGCCGGCGCGCCGCGAAGTCGAGGTGGCGGCTGAGCGCCTGGTCTTCGAACACCGCCTCGAGGGACAGGCGCTCGTCGTCCGGCAGCGCGCTCGTGGTCGACCCGGGCGCGAGCGCGTCGAGGCCGGCGAGCAGCGCGGCGTCGAGCTGCTCGTGCGGCTGCTGGATCGCGCTGCTCATCGCGCCCGTCACAGCCACGAGGTGATGTGGGCCCCGAACCACAGCCAGCCCACGACGAGGAAGGCCGCGAGCGGGACCGCGAGCCCGACGGCGAAGCGCCGCGGGTCAAAGCCGGGCACGAGCTGGGCCTGCTCGACCACGTGCGGCGGGTCTTCACGCCTCGAGCTCGCCGCGCGCGCGGCCTCCTTCAGCGCCTCCTTGAGCGCGCGGGGCGTGTCGCGATCGTCCGCGTCCGGCTCGCGCGCGCTCTCACCTGCCTCGAGGCGCAGGCGCAGCGACGACGGCCCGGCGAACGCCAGCCACCACAGCTCGAGCCGGGGGCGCTGCCCGAACTGCGTCAGCGCGCGTTCGGGGATCCGCGCGGTCGTCGAGCAGTAGTTGCAGGTCACGAGCCGCGCGCCCTCCGGCGGGGCCAGCGGCGCGCCGCAGCTCGGGCAGCGCACGGCCGCGGCCCCGCCCTCCCCGGCGAGCTGCACGCGGACCGGGAGGCGATCGACGCGGTGGTCGCCCGCGATCACGCCGCGCAGCCCTGGCGCGTGCTCGCGGGCCTCCGGCGGCAGCGCGTACTCGGCCTGGTCGCGCCCGCCCCAGCCGCGCGTGATGATCACGTCGCCGCGCGGATCCGGGCGCCGCTCGAGCGTCAGCGGGCGGCCGTTCTCGTCGAGCGGGTGCCCGGGGCTCACGCGCACGCGGAGCGAGCGGGTCACCGTCACCGCGCCCGCCACGCTGACGCCGCCCTGGCTGTGCTCGGAGAAGGTCTTGCTCACGCCGAGCTCGCGCAGCGGGTTGCTCGCGCCGATCGACAGCAGCGTGTGCGCGCGCCTGCCCTCGGGGTCAGGGCCCGCGAGGTCGCCGACGGCGTGCGCGTGCGCGAGCGCCTCGCGCCACTGCCCCGCGTCGAACGCCTGGTTGGTCGCGCAGTGCAGGCAGGTCGCCTCGCCGTCGAGCTCGAGGTGGTTGATCGGCGAGAGCTTGCCGCACACGCGGCACTGGAACTCGCTGCGGACCGCGACCCAGAACACGTCGGCGAGCGCGTCGCCGCCCTCGGCGGGCGCGAGCTCGTGCGCGCGGTGATCGAGCGGCGCGTCGCAGACCTGACACTCGCGCCGCTGCGTCGGCGCGAGCGAGCCGCAGCCGCCGCACACGCGCAGCGGCGACGCGGGGGCGCGCAGGTCCGTGGGGGGAGCGTCCACCGGTCGAGGGTACGACGAGCAGGCCGCGGTCGTCACCCGCGTTGACATCGGATACCCTGGACGCGCATGGCTCGGCTCTTCGACGCGGGTCAGTTCGCGACGGGCTTCATCGCGGTCGGGCAATTCGCGACGGGCTTTGTCGCGATCGGGCAGGTCGCGACGGGCGTCATCGCGATCGGGCAGGTCGCGCGCGGCGGGATCGTGATCGGCATGGTCGGCTTCGGGCTGTGGTCGATCAGCATGGTCGGCGTCGGCGTCCTGCGGACGACCGCGCTCATCGGCGTCGGCGGCACGGCGGGCTTCGGGCTCGTGCTGCCGCTGATCCCGCTGCCGGCCCGACGTCCGCGGCTGCCCCCGCTCGTCTCGGCCGACGCGCTCGTCGCCGGCGCGCGCGAGGCCGGCTGGACGCGCGCGTGGATTGAACCTGGCCCCGAGGGCATCCCCGTGTGCACGGTCGACGGCGAGCGGCTCGCCGCGCCCCTCGACGCGCGCCTGCGGCCGGCGCTCGCGGCCTCCTCGAGGGGCGGCGCGGGCCCGGCGCTGGTGCACCTGCGGCGCGACGGCGCGCGGCTGCGCTGGGATCGCGTCATGGCCCTACCGAGGCCCGCGCGCGCCAACCCGGCGCTGTGGATCCGCGGCGCGCTCGGTCTCGTGGTGCTCGCCGTGATCGCGTTCGTCTACTGGTGGCTCGTCGCGCTGCCCCTCGGCGAGCTGCTCCGCGGCCCCGCCGGCATGCTGCGCTAGCGCGCGCGGCCGCTCGCGAACCGCGTGGATGTACAGCGGCGCGCCGTCCGTGTGGCGCATCGTGGCGAGCCTGGCCGGGGCGAGCGTCTCCGACTCCTCGTGTCGCTCGACGTACGCACGCGCGCGCTCGCGTCGAGCCGCGGTCGCGCACGGGCGACGCGCGGCGCGGCGATTATGACCGCGCGCGCGCCCGGAACGCGGCCGCCTGGGCTTCGTCGGCCAGCTCGCGCTCGCAGATCATCGCGAGCCGCTCGAGCAGCTCGGCGCGCGCCGCCTTGTCGGTCGTGAGCTCGACGCGCGCGCTCATGAGGTCGACGAGCTGAGACCAGTCCTCCATCATCATGTGCAGCCGCTCGAGCCCGCCCAGCGCCCGCGCGTTCGCGGGGTCGACGTCGAGCACGCCGCGCAGCGCCGTGATCGCGCGCGCGTGGTCCTCGAGCGCGGTCTCGGCCAGCGTGGCGAGCTTGAGCAGCGTGGCGACGCGGTCGTCGTCGTTGTCCGTCAAGTCGACGCGGCGCTCGTACAGATCGGCGAGCTCGCTGAAGTGCGCCATCATCGTGTAGACGAGCTCGAGCTTGTCGATCGCGCCCGCGTGCGTGGGGTCGAGCTCGAGCACCTCGCGCAGCGCCTCCTCGGCGAGCTCGAGATCGCCGAGCTCGTCCTGGGCGAGGCTGGCGATCTCGAGGTTCGTCGCGATGCGCTCGAAGCTCGAGGTCTGCTCGAGCTTGCGGCGCTGGAGCGCGGCGAGCCGCGCGTCGGGATCGTTCTCCATAAGGGCCTCCGCGCGTGATGCTCGCAGGCGGCGCGCGCGCTCGCAAGCGCCGCGTCGCCTCATGCCTATGAGGACATGTTCAAAAGCACGCGCGGCTAGCCGGCGGCGGCGTCCTCGCGTCCGCGGCTCGTCGCGCGGTAGCCCGCGAGGATCTGCGACATGGTCTCGCCGCGCGCCTGCCGGAACTTGAAGTACACGAGCGCCATGATGATCGCGAGCGTGACCTCGACCGGGAGCCCGAGGATCATCGAGACGATCAGGTTGCCGGCGGTCGAGTCGGTGTCGATGTTGCCGCGCGCGGTGTCGCCGTAGGCGAGCAGGTTCAGCGCCCAGCGCACGAGCAGCACCCAGACGAGCACCCAGAAGCCGCCGCGGGTCAGCGCGCGCGCGCGGTCGACCGCGTCCTTGCCCGTCACGCCCTCCATGAACACGATCGGCATCGTCACCCAGTAGCGCGCGAGGATGTACAGCATCCACACGAGGCCGAAGAGGAACAGCGGGAGCCCGAGCGCGAACAGCAGCCCGAACTCCTCCTCGGGCGCGCCGTGGGTCTCGATCAGGTTGACCGCCCTGGCGATGATCGCCGCGCCGATCAGCGTGATCGGCAGCGGGATCCGGATCAGCCGCAGCACCGCGCGCAGCAGCGGGCGCGCGCGGGCGCGCAGCACCCCGAGCAGCGGGCGGATGCGCGGGTGGGCCATCGGCGACTGCAGCGTCTGGGCGACGACCGGCGAGAACAGCCCGAGCGCGAGGTACTGCAGCTGCACGTGGAAGATGTGGACCGAGAGCGTCAGCGCGATCGCGGGGTTCTCCTCCGCGCGCGCGAGCCGGAGCTCGAGCGGCAGCGTCAGCAGCTTGGCGAGCAGCGGCGGCGCGAGCAGGATGGCCGCGCCGATCGTCGTCAGGCGCACGAAGTGCTCGGTGTACAGCAGCAGCGCGCGCTGCAGCAGGCGCCAGACGCCCTCGGCGCTCGCGCGCAGCGCCGCGGCGAACGAGGCCGCCGACGCCGGCCTGTCCGCCGGGTCCTTCGCCAGCGTCTTCGCCACGAAGCGCGCGACCTGGCGCGTCGCGCCGTCCGGGCGCCGCGGCAGCGGCGGCGGCGGGCGGCGCGTGTGCCCCTCGATCAGCTCCGCGACCGAGCCGGTGAACGGGCGGCGCCCGGCGAGCATCTCGTAGGTCATGACGCCGAGCGCGTAGAGGTCGGCGCGCTCGTCGATCGGCCCGAGCGAGCATTGCTCTGGGGACATGTACGCGGGCGTGCCCATGGTCGCGCCGGCGGCCGTCACGAGCGAGGGCGGGACCGGTGACAGCTCATGGGAGAATTCAAGGGAGGACTCGTGCGAGGACTCGTGCGAGGTAGCGAGCGCGGGCGCGTCGCTCGGGGCGGGCGGGGTCGGCGTGGACGCGGGGGCCGGCAGCGTCGGCGTGCGGACGATCGCGGCCTGGGCCCGCGGCGCGGCGTGACGGGCGAGCAGCTCGTCGTCGACCGGCGCGGGCGCGGGGCTCGGCGCGGTCGCGCGCTCGGCCGCGGGCGTCGGCGCGGAGATCTGCGTCGGCGCGTGCCCGAGCCCGCTGTCGAGCGGGGCGTCTCCGCTCGCGCTCGGCAGCGCCGTGGCCGTGTGCGCCAGCGCGTCGACCCGGCGCGCGCCGGTCGGCGACGAGCCGCGCGCCGGCTCGTCGGCGCGCTCGCCCTGCTTGAGCTTGGCGAGGCCGAAGTCGAGCACCTTGACGTTGACGCCGCCGCGGCCGTCGGTCTCGAGCAGGATGTTGTCGGGCTTGAGGTCGCGGTGGATCACGCCGCGCTGGTGCGCGTGCGTGAGCGCGAGGCAGATCTGCTCGACGATGTCGACGACCTGCATGAGCGGCAGCGCGCCGCCGCCCTGCGTCTGCTCGCGCAGGAGGTCGCCGAGCGTGCGCCCGGCGAGGTGCTCCATCACGAGGTACGCGACCTGGCGCTCGCGCAGCGTCGCGAAGCCGAAGTCGGTCACGTTGACGACGTTCGGGTGGCGCAGCCGCCCGGCCGCGCGCGCCTCCCGGCGAAAGCGCTCGACGAACTCCGCCTGGGCCATGAACTCGGGCGCGATCACCTTGAGCGCCACGGTGCGGCCCGTGCCGAGGTGCGTCGCCAGGTACACCGCCCCCATGCCGCCGCTGCCGAGCAGCGTGTCGACCTGATACTTGCCGTCGAGCGCGTGGCCGATGACGTTGAGCGGGTCGACCACGCGGGAGCTCGCGCGCGGCTCCTTGAGATCGTCGCGCGCACGCACGATCGCGGTCGCCGGCTCGGCGGTCACGGGCTCGCCGCGCGCGCTCGCGGCCTCGACCGTCGCCGCGCGCAGGGAGCCCGCGTCGTCTCGCGCGCCTGCGGTCGCCTCGGGCCTGAGCTCGCGTCCGCGCATGCGCTCGCGGAGGATATCAGGCGCGCGCGGACGTCTGCCACGCACAAAAATTCTCGCGCGGGTGTAAGCGCCCCCCTGGCCAAGGGCGTTCCGGATCGGCGCGCTCGCGTCTCGCGCCCGCGCTTGCCACACTCGGCCCGGCGGAGCTCTCCTCGAGCTCCGCCCCCCGCACGCGTCTTCACCCCGCAGGTTCACGAGCGCGCCGCCGAGCCCCGCGCGGCGCCTCAACACGACACGAGCACCGCCATGACCATCGCCGCTCGCCCCCTCCCACGCCTCGTCGCCGCGCTCGCGCTCGCCGGGCTCACGACGCTCACGCCGCAGCGCGCCGACGCGTTCTGCGGCTTCTACGTCAGCGGCGCGGACGCGAAGCTGCTTAACAACGCGACCAGCGTGGTGCTCATGCGCGACGGCACGCGCACCGTGCTCTCGATGCAGAACAACTACCAGGGCCCGCCGCAGAACTTCGCGATGGTCGTGCCGGTGCCCGTCGTCCTGCAGGAGCCGGACGTCAAGGTGCTCCCGCGCGAGATCTTCGATCGCGTCGACCAGCTCGCCGCGCCGCGCCTCGTCGAGTACTGGGAGCAGGACCCCTGCTGGCAGGAGCCCGAGTACGACTACGACGACGCCGAGATGGCGCCGATGGCCGCCGACGAGGGCGGCGGCGGGTTTCGCGAGCGCAGCGCTCGCGACCTCGGCATCAAGATCGAGGCCGAGTTCGCGGTCGGCGAGTACGAGATCGTCATCCTCAGCGCCCGCGACTCGCTCGGCCTCGACACCTGGCTGCGGCTCAACCGCTACTCGATCCCGGCCGGCGCCGAGGAGGTGCTGCGGCCCTACGTGCACAGCGGCATGAAGTTCTTCGTCGCCAAGGTCAACGTCGCCAAGGTCCGCTTCGAGGGCGGCCAGGCGATGCTCTCGCCGCTGCGCTTCCACTACGACTCCAAGAACTTCAGCCTGCCGGTGCGCCTCGGGCTGCTCAACTCCGGCGGCGCGCAGGACCTCATCGTCCACATCCTCTCCCGCGAGGTCCGCTACCAGGTCGCCAACTATCGCAACGTCGCGATCCCGACCAACATCGAGGTCGCCGACGCCACGCGCGCGCGCTTCGGCGAGTTTTACGCCGCGCTGTTCGATCGCGTGCTCCAGCTCAACCCGGGCTCGGTCGTCACCGAGTACGCGTGGGCGGCCGGCAGCTGCGACCCGTGCCCGATCGAGCCGCTCTCGCTCGGCGAGCTGGCGACGCTCGGCGCCGACGTGCTCCCGACCTACCAGCGCGCCTTCAGCGGGCGCGTGCCCTCCGAGCTCGAGTACCAGGTCCCGAACGAGTTCGTGCTCACGCGCCTGCACGCGCGCTACAGCCGGGAGAGCCTCGGCGAGGACCTGGTCTTTCAGGCGGCCGTGCCGATCACCGGCGGGCGCGAGGTCATGGGCGCCGACGGTCAGGTCGAGCGCGGCGCGACCGAGTCGAGCTACAACAACTTCCAGGCCCGCTACGTCATCCGCCATCGCTGGCAGGGCCCCATCGAGTGTGAGAACCCGGTCTACGAGCGCTGGGGCGGGCCGCCGCCCGGCGTGCAGGGGGGCGGCGGCCCGGCCGTCGCGCGCGACCTCGCCTTCGTCGCACGCGACGCGCCGCTCGAGAGCTTCATGGCCGAGGCGGTCCCCGCGATCGGCACGCCCAACAGCGGCGTGCTGGCGAAGAAGCAGGTGAACCCGCCGTTCCCCGGCAATTCTGGGGCCTCGGGCGGCTGCGCGAGCTGTCGCCTCGACCAGGACGCGCGGGCGCCCGGCGTCGCCTTCGGGCTCGCGGCGCTCGGGCTCGTGTACTGGCGCAGGAGACGGCGTTGCGCGAGCTGACTCGCGCGCTGACGCTGGCGTGCGCGCTCGCGTCGCTCGCCTGCGGGCCCGCGGGCGCCCTGGCCTCGCCGCCCCGGGCGCGCGACCGTCGGCGACCGCGTCGCGACCCGCGGCCGCGCGCGCCGACGCGGCGCCGCAGCGTGACGACGCCTCGCTCGCCGCGACGCTGCGCGCGCCAGAGCGGCGCGCTGTGGCCCGCGCTGACCGAGGCGCCCGCGACGGCCGGCGCCTCTCGAACGTTAGGACATGTTCTGTCGGACACGGGGACGTGCGCGCGCTGTCACCCCGACGCGGCCGCGCAGTGGCGGACGAGCGCGCACGCGCTCGCCTCCTTCAACAACCCGATCTACCGCGCCTCGATCGAGCGCTTCCGCGCGCGCGCCGGCGCCGAGGCGAGCCGCGCCTGCGCCGGCTGCCACGACCCCGCGCTGCTCGTCGACGGCGTGATCGACGGGGACGTGCGCCCCGACGACGCGCGCGCGCACGCGGGCGTCAGCTGCCGCACCTGCCACGGGATCGACGACGCGCGCAACGACGGCAACGGCAGCTACACGCTGCGCGCCGACACGACGCACGACGAGCCCGACCCCGACGACGCGGCCAGCGTCGCCGCGCACCGGCGCGCGCAGGCCAGCGCGTCGCTCGGCAGCGCGGCGATGTGCGGCGCCTGTCACCGCGCGTTCCTCGGGCCCGCGACCGGTCACCCGCACCACCTCGCGGGCGCCGACGACCTCGGGCCCTGGCTCGCGTCGAGCTACGCGGGCAGCGACGGCGCGCGCGTCGACGAGGCGCTGCCGCAGCGCGACTGCCGGGGCTGTCACATGCCGCGGGAGGCCGCGACGCGCGGCGACCTCGCGGCCGCGGACGACGGCACCATCGTCTCGCATCGCGCTTCGCGGGCGGCCACACCTGGCTCGCCGCGATGGCCGGCGACGAGGAGCAGCTCGCGAGTCAGCGCGCGCGGCTCGTCGGGGCCGCGACCGTCGACATCGCCGCCGCGCGCGTCGCGGGGCCAGGGCTGGGCGCGGCCCGCCGAGAACCTATCACTAGCGGCAGGTGATGACGTGCTCGCGGACGTCGTGATCTTCAACCGCGACGTCGGGCATCACTTCCCGGGCGGCACCCGCGACGCGCAGGACACCTGGATCGAGCTCGAGCTGCGCGACCGCGCGGGGCGGCTGCTCGCGCGCGAGGACGAGGGCGAGCGCCACGTGCTGCGAGCGCTCGTCGCCGGCGAGGACGGCGAGCCCCGCGACGCGCGCGAGGTCGAGGACTTCCGCGCCGTCGTCGTCGACCTCACCGTCGCGCCGCGGGACGCCGTCGTCGTCCGCTACGAATTCACCGTGCCCGCCGGGCTCGCGCCCGACGCGTGGCCGCTGCGCGTCGACGCTCGCCTGCGCCACCGCAGCCGGATCTCCGGGCTGGTCCGCGAGACCTGTCGAGACGGTCAGACGCGCGCGGGCAGGGCGATCGCCCGAGCGAGCGCGCGGCTCGGGCGGCCGACGCTCGATCCCTGCGCCGCGGCGCCGGTCACCGAGATCGCCAGCGCGTCGCTCTGGCTCGAGCGCGGCGCGTCGACGTCGTCGTCGCGCGTCGAGCACGGGCCCGGCGGCGCGCGCCCGACGTGGACGCGCCTGTATCAGCACGGGCTCGCGCTGCTGCATCGCCGCCAGGAGCACCTGGACGAGGCCGCCGAGAGCCTCGCGGCCGCGCTCGAGGTGGCGCCCTCCGAGCACGCGCGCGCGCAGATCCTCGCCGCGCAGACGCAGCTCGCGGCGGCGGCGCGCGGGCGCGTCGACGAGGCGCGCGCGCTCGCGGCCCAGGCCCTCGAGCTCACGGGGCCACACCCGCGCCCGCGCGCGCGCGCTCGCGGACACGCTCGAGCGGACCTGGCGGACCGAGGAGGCGGCCGCGCTGCTCGCCACGCTCACCTCGCTCTCCCCGCGCGATCCGACGCTGTGGGGCTCGCTCGCGCGGACGCGGGGCGCCAGCGGGGACGCCCGCGGCGCGCTCGAGGCGGCGGCGCGCGGGCTCGCGCTCGCGCCCCGCGACGAGGGCCTGCTGCGCGCCCAGGCGCTCGCGCTTGCGGCCGAGGACACGCCGCCGCCGCCGACGCGCGCGCGGCCTACCTCGATCACCGCGCGCCGGATCAGGCGCCGCGGGTTCGCAGCCGCTGCGCGCAGCAGCTCGAGGCCTGCGCGCGCGAGCGCGTTCCCGTGCACGTGCACGCGCTGCGCCCGGTCACGGGTCGCTCACGACGATGACACGCGCGTCCCCGGGTTTCGGTTTACATGGCTTAATAGACATGTCTAATAATTCGCGCCGAGCCCCGCCGCGCGCCGCGACGCCAGAACGAGGTTGTCGCGGACCCGCGGCGCGTTCGGGCGAGGTTGGGCCGCGCGGCGTAGCACGGCGCCCTGTCGGCGATCCTGGGGGAGCGAGCCCGCGACTGTGGGGGCTGGACCCCGGATCTCGAGCCACAGCGTTCGCCGTTTCGACGGGCGCGCGCGTCGTTTGTTCAACGCTCCCCCGTGCGCGCGATCACGTGCGTTTGCGGACGCGCCCGCGGTGTCCGAAGATCGCCGAGCCTCGGCGGGCGTAGTTCTTGCCAACACAGAGAACCGCGATGATGAAACACGATCAGCAATTGTACCCCCACGCGCTCGCGTCGCGAGCTCGCGTCCTCGGCCCGCGCCCCGTGACGCGAACCCTGCGCGGCCTGTGCCTCGCGGTGCTCCTCGCGGCCTGCACCTCGCCCGCGGCGCAGCACGCCAACACCGGCGAGTCCGGTCAGGGCGCGCCGCTCGATCAGCACGGCGACCCGATCGACGGTCAGCCCTTCCACGCGCCCCCGCCCGGCGAGCGCACGCCGCTGCCCTCGACGCCGTCGACGACCTTGCCCTCGCAGCAGCTGCAGGTCGACGTCGCCGAGGAGGCCGCCGTCGCGCCGCTCTCGCTCACCGCGAGCGACGGCGTCGGGCTCAAGCTCGTCAACCTGAAGGCGCGCGCCGTCGTCGAGGAGCCGCTCGCGTTCACCGAGCTGCACCTGACCTTCGAGAACCCCGAGGACCGCGTCATGGAGGGCCGCTTCGAGATCGACCTCCCGCCGGGCGCCGCGATCTCGCGCTTCGCCATGCGCATCGGCGATCGCTGGCAGGAGGGCGAGGTCGTCGAGCGCCAGGCGGCGCGCCGCGCCTACGAGGACTTCCTGCACCGCCGCCAGGACCCCGCGCTGCTCGAGAACAAGGCCGGCAACCAGTTCAGCGCCCGCGTGTTCCCGATCCCCGCGCGCGCGCGCAAGGAGCTGATCATCTCCTACTCGCAGGAGCTGCCCAACTCCTCCGAGCCCTACCGCCTGCTGCTGCGCGGGCTGCCGCAGCTCGAGAACCTCGACGCCAAGATCATTATCCGCGAGCACGCCGTCGCGGCCGGCGGCCCCTCGACCACGCTCGGCGGCGCGTCCTCGAGCCAGCGCGTCATCGAGGTCAACAAGCAGAACTACGCGCCCGACCAGGACCTCGAGGTCCGCAGCGCGCGTGCGCACACGGCCGTCGGCCTGCGGCACCAGAACCTCGCGGTCGCCCGCATCGCGCCGGTCGCCAATCTGCCCGCCGATCCCATCGACGGGCTCACGGTGCTGTTCGACACCAGCGCCTCGCGGGCGCTGGGCTTCGCGCGCCAGGTCGACCGCCTCGGCAAGGTGATCGCGGCCGTGCGCACCGCGAGCCAGGGCGACTTCCCGCTGCGCGTCGTCTGCTTCGACCAGGAGCTCGAGCAGGTCTACGAGGGCCCGGCCAGCGGCTTCGGCAGGCCGCAGCTCGACCGCGTGTTCTCGCGCCGGCCGCTCGGCGCCTCGGACCTCCAGGGCGCGCTCAAGGCCGTGTACACCGCGCCGCCGATCGGCTCGCGCCTGCTGATCTTCTCCGACGGCATCGCCACCGCCGGCTCCACCGAGGGCGGCTCGCTGCGCGAGTCGACGCAGCTGCTCAGCGGCGCCGGCTTCAAGCGCGTCGACGCGATCGTCGACGGCGGCATCCAGGATCCCGAGCTGCTCAAGCAGCTGACGACCGCGCTCGTCGGCGGCGTCCAGGGCAAGGCCGGCGCGGTCATCGACGCGCGCCTGCCCGTCGAGACCATCGCGCACAAGATCAACCGCGCGACGCTCACCGGCGTCGGCGTCTCGGTGCCCGGCGCCGAGTGGGTCTGGCCGCAGACGCTCGACGGCGTGCAGCCCGGCGACGAGGTGCTCGTCTACGCCGATCTCCCCGCCGGCAGGCCCATGCACATAGAGCTCTCGGGCGCCGAGCTGGCGGCCCACGACGTGCCGATGGTCGAGGTCGCGCGGCCGCTGCTCGAGCGCGCCTGGGTCGGCGCCCGCATCGCCAAGCTCGACGCCCAGCAGGCCGAGCTCGGCGAGAGCGACCGCGACATGAAGGAGGCGCTCAAGAACCAGATCATCACGCTCTCGACCCGCCACCGCGTGCTCAGCGACTACACCGCGCTGCTCGTGCTCGAGACCGAGTGGGACTACCAGCGCTTTAACATCGACCGCAACGCGCTCGTCGACATCCTCACCGTCGGCCCCGACGGCATCACCGTCATCGATCGCAAGGCCGGCGGCGTGGACCCGTTCCCGACCCCGACGGTCGACGAGATCCTGCGCCCGCCGCCGCGCCCGCGTCGCGACAACTTCCGCGGCGGCGAGGACAACGGCGGCGACGTCTTCGACTCGAAGGACGCGACCGCGGCGGCGGCGCCCGGCGACGGCGACGGCGCGTTCGATGACGAGGCGCCCATGGAGGAGGAGGCCGAGGCCGACTTCGACGCGCCCGCGCGCATGGCCGCCGGGGCGGCGGCGCCCGCCGCCGAGCCCATGCCCGTCATGGCCAAGGAGGAGAGCAAGGCCAAGAAGTCAGAGTCGAAGCGCGACGCCGACAAGATCGTGCCCGAGGCCAAGCCCCGGCCCGAGTCGACGACGACCCCGACCGGAGGCGACGGCACCCCGCAGGCGATCCTCTCCACGGTCACCGTCAGCGGCGCGCTCTCGGCCGGCGACGTGCGCCCCACGCTGCGTCGCAAGATGGGTCAGGTGAAGTCGTGCTACGTGCAGGGCGTCGGGCGCAACGCGTCGCTCGCCGGCGAGCTCGACCTCGAGATCAAGATCGCCGCCGACGGCAAGGTCGAGGACGTCACCGTCAAGCGCTCGACCCACGGCGACTCCGCGGTCGACCGCTGCATCGTCGGCAAGCTCAAGGCCGTGAAGTTCCCCGAGGGCAGCACGGGCGGGAGCACCGCGAAGGTCACCTTTGACCTGCGCACACGGGCAGACGCGCCGATGCGGGCAGACATCGCGCCGCGCCCGATCGTCCGCCCGGAGCCGCGCCCGATCGTCCGCCCGGAGCCGCCGCTGCCGCCCAAGCCGGTGATCGACACCCCGCCGCCCCCGCCGCAGCCCGTCGACACCACCTGGGATCCGCGCCCCGACGCCAACAGCCCCTACACCGGTCGCTACCTCGTCGTCATGCAGACCCTCGAGACCGATCGCAAGCGCGCGCTCGAGCTCGCGCTGCGCTGGCGCAACGAGCAGCCCGGCGACGTGCTCGCGCTCGTCGCCCTGGGCGAGGCGCTCGAGGCCGCCGGTGACGTCCGCGGGGCCGCGCGCGCCTACGGCTCGATCATCGACCTGTTCCCCTCGCGCGCGGACCTGCGTCGCTACGCCGGCTCGCGCCTCGAGCGGCTCGGCCCCGACGGGCTGCGTCGCGCCGTCGACACCTACACCAAGGCCGTCGAGTCGCGCCCCGATCACCCCTCGAGCCACCGCCTGCTGGCCTTCGCGCTCGTCCGCGCCGGCCAGTTCGAGCAGGCCTACGACGCGATCCACACGGGCCACGCGCGCGACTACCCCGGCGGCCGCTTCCGCGGCGTCGACGAGATCCTGCGCGAGGACCTCGGGCTCATCGCGGCCGCGTGGGCCAAGGCGGAGCCGCAGCGCCGCGCCGAGATCGAGCAGCGCCTGCAGGCCAGCGGCGCCGCGATGCCGACCCAGCCGTCCCTGCGCTTCGTGCTCAACTGGGAGACCGACGCCAACGACGTCGACTTCCACATCCGCGACGGCCAGGGCGGACACGCCTGGTACTCGAGCAAGACGCTGGCCTCGGGCGGGCGCCTGTTCGCCGACGTGACCAACGGCTACGGCCCCGAGTGCTTCGCCATCGACGGCAAGCCGAGCGCGTACCCCTACACCTTCCAGGCCCACTACTACTCGCGGGGGCCGATGGGCTACGGCATGGGCAAGCTCGAGATCATCGAGCACGACGGGCAGGGCACGCTCAAGTTCGAGGAGCGCCCGTTCCTGATCATGAAGGACCGCGCCTACCTCGACCTCGGCGAGGTCAAGGGGCCGCTGTAGCGCGGCGGGGCGCGTGACGGGGCGCCGGCGCGGCTTGGCCGCGTCGGCGCCCCGTCGTTTCGAAGGCGGAGAGCGCTTGTATCTACAAGCTCGAGCTCGCTATCGTCGCCCTCGTGACCTCGCTCCACGCCGCGCGCCGCGTCGCCCTGCTCGCGTCCGTCGCCGCGTCGGCCTGCGGCGTCGACGACGAGGTCGGCGGCGCGACCAGCTCGGGCGCGCTCACGGGCGACTCGTCCGGCGACAACGCGCCCGGCGACAGCGCGCCCGCGCCGACCGGCGCGCCGACATCAACCTGCGGTAACGGACAGCTCGAGGACGGCGAGGACTGCGAGCCTGGCTGCCTGGCCCGCGTGCGCGAGCGACTGCGCCTTCGAGCCGGGCGCGCTGCTGTGGCGCGCGCGTCACGACGGGCCCGCCGGCGCGGGCGACTACGGCTACGCGGTCGCGGTCGCGCCGGACGGCGGCGTGCTCGTGGTCGGCGACACCTACGTCGACGGCGACGGCGGCGAGCTCTGGCTCGCGCGCTACGAGCCCGACGGCGCGCTGACCTGGTCGACCCACCACGGCGCGACGCCGGGCGAGGACTACCAGGACGCCGGTCGCGGCCTGGCCGTCGGCGCAGGCGGCGAGATCTTCGTCACGGGCTTCAGCTACGCGCCGGGCACCGGCTTTGATGTCCTTATCGCCAGGTTCGACGCGGACGGCGCGCTCGCCTGGTCCTCGCGCCACGACGGCCCCGCGAGCGGGCTCGACGCGGGCGCCGCGATCGTCGTCGACCGCGAGGGCGCCGTGATCGTCGCCGGCACGGTCGACACCGGCGCCGAGGCGGCGGACGACGTGTGGATCGCGCGCTTGCGCCCCGACGGTGTCCTCACGTGGGAGACCCGCTACGACCACGGCGTCGGCGGCAACGATCGCGCCGGGGGGCTCGCGCTCGCCCCGGACGGCCTGGGCTTCGCGCTCGCCGGCTCGGTCGAGGTCGGCGCGCCCGGGCAGCTCCTCGGCACCGACGCGTGGCTCGCACGCTACGACGGCGACGGCCAGCCGCGCTGGTCCACGACCTTCGCCGGCCCCCAGGGCGACTTCGGCTACGACGCGGCGCTCGCGGTCGCCTTCGACCCCGAGGACGAAGCGCTCGTCACGGCCGGGTACGTCGCGCCGGCCGTCGAGGCCAGCGACAGCTGGGTCGCGCGCTACGACGCGAGCGGCGCGCTGCAGTGGTCGCGCACGTACAGCGAGCCGACGAGCAGCTCCAACGTGGCCTACGCGCTCGCGCTCGGCGAGCGCGGCGACATCGTCGCGGCCGGCTTTCGCCTGCGCATGAATGAGGGCGAGGACGTGTGGGTCCGCAAGTACACGCCCGACGGCGAGCCGCTGTGGACGCGCACGCACGACGACGCCGGCTTCTACGATATCGCGCGCGGCGTCGCGGTCGACGAGGGCGGCCGCGCCTACGTCACGGGCTTCAGCTTCGCGGAGGCCACCGGCTACGACGTCTGGCTCGGCGCGTTCGCGCCGTGAAGGCCGCGCGCGGCGTGCTCGACGTGCTCGTGCTCGACGACGTGCTCGACGTGCTCGTGCTCGACGCGCTCGACGTCGCGTGACAAAAGGCAGGTTCTTTTGAACAGGTGCGAAGCGGGCCGCACTGTGCAACGGGTTGCCGAGTTTGACGAGGCGTGCAGGAGAGTGCGCGGCCAGAGCACAACCGCGCTCGACGTCCTCTCGTCACCAACTCGCCACCTTGGCCCTACTTGACGTCGGACAGGGAGCGGGAGAAAAGGCTGACAACCATTGGCCAGGTAGAACGCCCAGATGCTGAGAGATCGACTCTACGTGTCCGTCTTCACCCGCCTGTTCGTGTACAACATCCTGTTCGAGGACGCGGAGGTAGACGAGAAGATCCTGGATATCGGCGAGGACTCCTCAGTCCTCTCGATCACGGGGGCCGGCTGCGGCGTCGCGGGCATGGTGCACCGCAACCCGCGGCGCATCGACGCGGTGGACATCAACCGCCACCACCTCGCGCTGACGGCCCTGAAGATCCGCGGCGCGCAGATGCTGAGTTCCTACGCCGAGTTCTACGACCTCTTCGGCCGCGGCTACGCCGTGCAGCCGTCGCGGCTCGTCCGCCGCGTCACCGACGGCCTGCCATCGTGGATCCAGCGCTACTGGAAGAGCCATCACCGGCGCTTTCACGAGCCCTACCACCGCCAGGGGATGACCGCGCAGATCATGTCGGTCATGCGCCGCATGCTCGGCGTCGACGCCGAGTGGTTCCGCGGCATGATCCGGATGTCGGTCGAGGACCGCCACCGCCTGATCGACGAGTGGATCACGCCGGTCTTCAACCGCCCCTACGTCAAGGCCTTCCTCGAGTCGCCGATTCAGTACATCGGCTTCGGCATCAACTACGAGCAGCGCGACCGCATGCTCGGGACCGCCGGCCAGAACATCACCGACTTCTACATCAGCCACATGAAGCGCGTCGCGGCTACCGACCTCGAGCGCAACTGGTTCGGCTGGTACACGATCGCCGGCCAGCACAACCACGACAACCCCGAGGCCGTGCCGCCCTACCTGCGCCGCGATCGCCACGAGCGCTCGCTCGACTCGACGGTCTCGGTCGGCTACCACCACGGCAACATCCTCGACGTGCTCCGCTCCGCCGGGCCCAACACGTGGTCGCATTACACCCTGTGCGACGCGCCCGACTGGATGCCGCTGCGCGTCCAGAAGACCATGCTCGCCGAGATCGCCCGGACCGCGCGCCCCGGCGCGCTCGTCCTGCGCCGCACGGTCGAGGACGACTGCATCGTCGAGCGCCACAACCTCCGCGATCGCTTCGTGCTGCGCGAGGACCTCTCGAGCTACGCGACCGAGCACGACCGGACGCGTCAGTACCGGCGCGTCGACGTCTACCAGGTGGCCGCATGAGCGTCGCCGAGGCCCAGCACGGAGCGCATCAGGGCGAGCACCGGGCCTTCCTCAACCGCTACTACGGCTGGTCGCGGAAGTTCTACGACCTCACGCGCAAGTACTACCTGTTCGGCCGCGACACCGCGCTCGAGCGCATGCTCGCCGAGCCCTGGAACAGCCTCGTCGAGATCGGCCCCGGCACCGGGCGCAACCTGCGAAAGCTCCGCGCGAGGCGGCCCCACGCCAAGCTCGGGGGCATCGACGCCAGCGACGCGATGCTCGAGCACGCGCGCGCGAAGTGCCCGTGGGCCAGCCTCGCCCAGGGCTTCGCCGAGCAGGCTGACTACTCGCAGCTGTTCGGCGCGCCGCCGGAGCGCGTGCTGTTCAGCTACTGCCTCTCGATGGTTCAGGAGAAGGAGCGCGCGCTCGACCACGCGCTCTCGCAGGTCGCCCCGGGCGGCGAGGTCTGGGTCGTCGACTTCAGCGACCTCAGCGGGCTGCGCCAGCCCATGCGCGGCCTCCTGCAGCGGTGGCTGGCGACCTTCCACGTGCAGCCGCTCGACATCGAGCTGCTGCGCTCGCGGGGCGCCGGCATCGAGCACGGCCCGCTGCACTACTTCGTCATCGGTCGCCTGCGTCGGCCGACATGAGCGCCGCGCTCCGTCGGCTCGCGGGCCTCGCCCTCCTGCTCGCGCTCGCGCGCGGCGGTCTGGCGTGCGCCCCGAGCCCGGACACGACGACGAGCGACGCGACCGGCACAGCCAGCGGCGCGGGGACCGAGACCGAGTCAGGCGGCTCGACCGTCGGCACGGGCGGCAGCGAGACGAGCGTGCCCACGACGGGCGACACGAGCGACGACTGCGCGTCGACCTGCGGCGACGTCATGGAGTGCTCGGAGGCGGGCGAGGGCTGCCCGGAGGGGCTGCGCTGCGAGAACCACTCGCGCTGCGGCTGCGCCGTGTTCCTCTGCGTCGCGGACTGAGCTCGCGCCTCAGCGAAGATGCGTCGGGCGCCGCTCGGCGCGGTCGTGCGTGAAGTAGGTGTGGATCGCGCGCGCGAGGATGCGCGCGACCTGCTCGGCGCCCTCGACGTTCGGGCGCGTCGGGTAGCCGCGGCGATCGAAGCGATAGACGATGTCCTTGCGGACCTCGATCCCGAGCGCCGACGGGCGGCTCGGGCTGTAGCGAAACTCGCGGGCGAAGTGGCTGTCGTCGCGCTCGAGGAACGCCGCGATCTGCTCGTACGCCTTCCGAGCCGCCACGAACGCGGGCTCGCGCGCCGGGTCGACGCGGCGGAACGCGTGCAGGTAGCTGCGCAGCGCCTCGCTCTCCGACGAGCGCAGGTTCGTGTCGAGCAGCATCCGCCACACGCGCGCGTGGGCTGGCTCGGTCCGCGTCTCGGGGAAGGTCGCCTCGTACGCGTTGCGCAGCAGCCGGAAGAAGTTCCACACCTGCGAGCGGACCTCGACGCTGCCGTCGGGCAGCAGGTACGGGTAGTTGTGCGCCGTGCTGATGCCCGCGCGCTCGAGCGTCAGCGAGATGCGGTCGCGCAGGATCCGGTCCGAGGTGAACTCGCCGAGCAGGTCGGGGAACAGCGGGTCGAACACGTCGAGCGGCATCTCGCCGTTGTTCTGGTAGCCGACGCAGCGCGTGAGCACGCTGACCGGCGGCCGCAGCGTGCCGCTGCGGTTGTGCGTGTCGTAGGTGTGGATCGCGATCTTGACCTGCGCGCGCGCGACCGCGGGCTCGAGGCGCGACGAGATCGGGTCGTAGTAGCTCTCGAGGATCCTGCGCTTTTGGTCATATCCGAGCAGGTCCGAGAACGGGTAGTTGATCGCGCGTCGCCCGAGGTGGTCGGTGTCCTTCGGCGTGATGCCCGGGAAGCGCCCGAAGTCCATGACGACCCGCGCGAGCTCGACGCGGTAGAAGCCCGCGAGCCCCAGGTGACGCGCGAGCGCGCCCGCGACCAGCGACGCGCCCCAGTCGCGCTCGAGCACGTAGTGGCGGAGGAACGCGCGCTCGTTGATCGGCGCGCCGCGGGGATCGACGAGGAACTCCGACGGGATCAGGTCGCCGTCGTGGATCACGTCGAGCACGATCGAGTCCCGGAACTCGCGCGGCAGCGCCGCGCGGGCCGAGTCGGGGTCGCTCGTGTTGGCCACGAACGAGACAGGATCCGCCAGCTCGGTGCGGTAGGGCGCGGCCCCCTCGTCGTCGTCAGGCGCCTGGATGCGCGTGTTGGATTCGCTGGGCGTCGGGCTCATCGCGGGCTGGCGGCGCGCGAGCTGGAGTCTCGCGGGCCGACTCACTGACCTGTCACAGAACGATCAGCGCTTCAAGGCTCGCCGGCGCGCGCCGATGTCGGGCCGCTCACGCGCGGCGGGGTGGCCTGATATCCTACCTGCGGACGTCGGCGCGTCGCCTGCTCCCTGTCGATTGAGACAGGTTCTCTGGCTCAGGGCGCGCGGCGGGGCTGCGCGCTGGCGGGTTCGCCCGTCGCGGCTTCGACGCGCTCGCGCAGGCGGAGCTTCGCGCGACGCAAGCGAGTGCGGACCGTGCCCTCGGGCACCCCCGTGATCTCGCCGATCTCGCGGGCCGAGATGCCCTCCCAGTAGTACAGCTCCAGCGCGATCTGCATGTCGATCGGCAGGCGGCACATGGCCGCCTGCACGAGCTGCTCGCGCTCTCCCTGGGCGAGCAGGCTCGCCGGCGAGAGCCCGCAGTCGATCACGCTGACCACGAGCGGATCGACGGCCTCCATGTTCTGCCGCTTGCGCAGGTGCTCGAGCAGCTTGTTGCGCGCGACCGCGTACAGGAAGGTCGTCAGCTTGGCCTCGCCGCGGAACCGCGCGCGCGCCTCGAGACAGGCCAAGAACGTCGCCTGCACCAAGTCCTCGGCGGCGTGGGAGACGCGGTTGCGAAAGAACCGCTGCACCTTGCCGACGTGCCGCTCGTAGAACTCCTCGCCCGCGCGGTTGTCTCCCGCGCCCCAGCGCTGCAGGAGCTCGAAGTCCGTGACCATACACCGTCTGTATACCACGCGGGCCGTCGCGCGATGAGCCGGGGAAACCCCTGGCGCGCTCGACCGCCCCGGCGCGACGCGTTCTCCGCCGCGGGCGCGACGGCGCTCGAGCGCCTGACAGCGCTACGAGAGCTGAAAGACGTACCCCAGCGTCTGCCCGTTCTGCGCCCGACCGAAGCGGGCGGAGCGGACCACGTTCTCGATGCAGCGCCGGAACGACGAGGTGCCGCCGCGGCTGCGGAACTTGACGTTCTCGACCGCCCCCGCCGCCGAGATCGACACCAGCAGCTTGACCGTCTTGGGCGAGAGCCCGTTCGTTCGGCACTGGTTCGCGCGCCCGCGCACGCCGTTGAGCGTCGCGCGGAACTTCTCGTAGGGAAGGCGCTCAGGCAGCGTCGACGGGGCGCCGCCCACCTCTGCGGCCTTCTTCTTGCGTCGCTTCTTGCCGCGCCGGGTGCCGGAGCCGTCGTCGTCGATGATCACGTCCTCGCCGTCGGTGTCCGTGTCGGTGTCGCCATCGGAGCCTCCGTCGGTGTCGGTGTCGGTGTCGGTGTCGGTGTCGGTGTCGGCGTCGGCGTCGGTGTCGGCGTCGTCGGTGTCGGCGTCCGTCTCAGCGTCGGTGTCCGCGCTGGAGTCGGCGCCCGCGTCCGGGGGCGCCTCGGCGCTCGCCGCCTCGGCGTTCGCGGACTCGCTGATCGGCAGGCTGGTGGGGACCCACGCGGGCGGCGGCGTCGCGTCCGACCCCGTCGCGCTCGATCCCGTCGCCGCGGCCACGGCGTCCGGCTCGCCCGCGCTCGGCGGCGGCGTCACGCTCACCCACACGATCCCCGCGATCACCAGCAGCAGCGCGATCGAGACCAGCGCGAGCGCCGGCGATCGCTTCTTCCTCGGCTTCTTCTTCGGCGGCTCGATCGGCGCTCGATCGACGTCCTCGAGCGCCTCGGCGAACTCGCGCGCGCTCTGAAAGCGCTGCGCGCGATCCTTCTCCAGCGCCCGCAGGATCACCGCCTCGAGCCGATCCGACACGTCGGCGCTGGGCGCCAGCTCGCGCGGGCGCGGCGGCGGCTCGTTGATGTGCTTGATCAGCAGGCCCATCACGCCGGGCGCCGTGAACGGGACCTTGCCCGTCAGCATCTCGAACAGGATGATGCCCGAGGAGTAGATGTCCGTTCGGACATCGAGCTTCAAGCTCCGGGCCTGCTCCGGGGACATGTAGTCGGCGGTGCCGATGATCACCCCCGTCTGCGTCAGCTTGTTCTCCTCCTCCTCCTCCTCGAACTTCGCGATCCCGAAGTCGAGCAGCTTCGCCGTCTCGCTGCCGCTCTCGTCCAGCAGGATGAAGCAGTTCTCCGGCTTCATGTCGCGATGGATGATCCCGGCCGCGTGCGCCGCCTGGAGCGCGTCGAGGATCTGCAGCATGATCGCCTTCGCGCGCGGCCACTTCATCGGCCCGCCGCGCTTGATCGCCATGTCGAGGTTCACGCCCTCGAGGTACTCCATCACGTAGAACGGGATGCCGGTCTCGGTGTACCCGAAGTCCGTGATGTCGACGATGTTCTTGTGGCGGATCCGCGAGGCCGAGCGCGCCTCCTGCATGAAGCGCTCGACGTTCGCGCCGCGCTTCTTGGCCCGCGTCGCGAGGATCTTGATCGCGACCTCGCGCTCGATGTCGATGTGCTCCGCGAGGTAGACGTCGCCCATCCCGCCCTGGCCGAGGCGCCGGATGATGCGGTAGCGCGACGCGAGCACGGTGCCCGCGGGGAACAGCTCGTCGGCGTCTGCGGCGGCGACGGGCTTCATCAGCGAGGTCTTCGCGTCCTCGAGCTGCGGGTCCTGGACCCGCGTCATGATGTCGGACGGGCGCTTGACTTGGTTCATGCGGGCTCGGGCCTCTGCGCGCGCTACATCGTGTCGGTGTCAGTGTCGGTGTCAGCGCCCGTGCTTGTCCCCGTGTCCGTGTCCGTGTCCGTGGAGGTGTTGGTGGTCGACGACGAGCTCGAGCTCCCCGTCTCCGCCTGCGTCGTCGCGTCCGAGCTCGAGCTCCCCGTCGTGACGGGCGAGCTCGTCGCGTCGGTCGCGGCGTCCGTGTCGGTCGCGCCGGTCTCGGTCGTCGAGCCGTCGGTGCCCGCCGAGTCCGAGTCCGAGTCCGTCCCGCCCTGGTCGGGCTCCCACGTCGCGCGCGCCGCGGTGAAGTTCATGTAGAACCACACGCCGAGCGTCGGCTCGCCGTTGATCGCGTGCTCGTCGACGTCCGAGATCATCACGCCCTGGGGCGTGCAGCCGCCGCCGCCGGCGATCAGCGCCCAGAGGGTGGTCGGCGTGTCGCCGAACTCGAAGCTCAGCCCCTCGGCCACGCCCTGGGGGATGAAGCCCCAGAGCACGCCGTCGACGAGGCCGATCGGCGCGGAGAACGGCTCGGGGCGCACCGCGAGCTGCCCGTCCTGCAGCAGCACGTCGACGCCGCCGATCGAGATCGGCAGCACGAACGACGTCGGCGCCGTCGCGAAGCACGGCGCGTCCGGGTCGTTGAGCAGCTCGAGGTTCGCCGGGCTGATCGTCGTCGCGTCGAGCTCGCGACACGAGCCCGACGGTCGCAGCTCCGCCTCGAGCAGCTCCGGGTTGCCCTTCGGCGAGCAGCTCGCCGGCACCCCGCCGTCGCAGCTCGCCGAGTACACACGGAGGAGCTGCGAGCCGAGCGCGGTCGAGTAGTCGTCGAACGCCAAGATGGCGCTGTTGGCCTCGTCGTCGACCGTGTCGACGAGGATCGACGTGTTCAGCGTCTCCGTCGCGTCGGCGCACGGCCCGAACGCGTCGAGGTACACGTGCGGGTCGATCAGCGCGAGCGAGTCGATCCGGTACGCGCGCGGATCGGACTCGGGGCCCGTCGGCCCGGTGTCCGTCGATCCCTGCGTCCCGTCGCCGATGGTCTCGAGCGCCACCTGCGTCGACGTCGTGCAGACCTCGCCGTCGCGGCACGTCTGCGCGAAGAAGTCGCCGCGAAAGCAGCCCGTGGCCATCAGCGTGAGGCCCCCCAGCGCGCCTGTCACCAGCGCGCCGCGAGCTCGTTCGCGCGCGCGCCTGACTGTCTCCTCGACCATGAGAGACCTCAGCATAACCCCTGTTCACGAGCCGCTCCACCCCGCGCGTCCGGCCCGAAAGACCGCGCGAGCTGTCGCCCCGCGCTCCGTCAGGAGGGGGCGTGAAGCCGCATGGACCCGGCGGGGCGCCGACGCGACGTCGAGCTCCCGCGTCCGCGGGCGCGCGGCGACGAGGCTGGGGAGGCGAGCGCGCGACGTCCCGTGACCGCCAGCGCCTCCCGCGGAGCGGCTGAGCCGCAGACCGAGGCGCGGCGCTCGCCCGCGACGCGCTCGTTATCGTTCGACGTCCGCGTGCGGTCGCGCGACCGCACGTCGGGTGATCGAGCGCCCGACGCTCGATGTATACCCACTCGCGCGGCGAATTTTATACATGTCTATTAAGACATGTTATCGGCGGCGCCGACGCGGGGCCGCGCTGTCGCGCGCCGGCCAGGGTCCAGCGACCCCGGCGCTCGGCCGCGGCCGCGCGCCCGTGACCCGCGCGCGCGGCTAGATGCTGAGGATCGTCGTGTGCACCGAGGAGCGCCGCGCGGGCTTGAAGCGCGTGGACTTCACGGCCCTGGACACGCAGTCGCCGAGCGACGAGCCCGCCATCGTGCCGCGCGGGATCACCTGCGTGACGCGCCCGCTCGCGGCGACCTGGACCTCGACGGTGACCTTCATGCCCTTGATCCCCAGCGCGCCGCACTTGCGACGGATCCGCGACGTGGACTGCTTGATCTTGCGGCGAAACGCGGCGGGGGACAGCGACGCGGGGCGCCGCGTCGCGCTCGACGTGCGCTCGTCTTCCCCCTCCTCCTCGCCCGCGCCGTCGTCCGCGTCGGCCTCCGGGAGCGCGCCGCCGTCGGTCGTGCTGCCCGCGTGGTCGCGCACGTGATCGTCGTCGCGCGCGCCGAGGTCAGGCGTCGCGACTGGGCTCGCGATCGCGTCCGCGTCCGCCGCGAGGCTGTCGGTCGTCGGCTCCGCTGTCGCCTCCTCGGTCGTCGCCGCGCTCGCGGCGACGCGCTCGTCGGCGTGCTCCGGCGCGCCGGCGCGCGTGATCGCGAGCCCCGCGACCACGAGGAGCACCACCGCCGCGAACAGCAGCGCGAGCCAGCGCCCGCGGCCGGCTTGCGTGAGCGCGCCGACCACGGTCGTCTCGGCGTCGTCCTCCATCGCCGCCTCGATCGCCTCGCGCAGCGCGGCGGCGCTCTGGAAGCGCTCCTCGGGCTCACGCGCGATCGCCCGCATGACGATGGCCTCGATGCGCTCCGGGATCTGGGCCTCGGGCACGCGCTCCCGCGGCGGCGTCGCGTCGTCGAGCGCGCTCTGACTCAGGATCTCCATCAGCGTCGTGCCCGAGAACGGGGTGACCCCGGTCAGCAGCTGGTACATCACGACGCCGATCGCGTAGATGTCCACACGGACATCCGCCTCCGCGCCGGCGAGCAGCTCGGGCGCGATGTACTCGGGCGTGCCGACGAGCCCGGCGGACGACATCGACGCGCTCGCGTCGCCGTCGAGCGCGTCGGAGGTGAGCTTCGCGATGCCGAAGTCGAGCACCTTGATGAAGTCCTGATCGCGGTGACGCGTGATCCGGAAGAAGTTCTCGGGCTTGATGTCGCGGTGGATGACGCCGCGCGCGTGGGCGGCCTCGAGCGCGGACGCGACCTGCGCGACGACGTGACACACACGCTGCCACGCGAGCCGCCCCTCGCGACGCAGCGTCTCGCTCAGGTCCTCCCCGTCGAGGTACTCCATCACGAGGAACGCCTGGCCCCGCTTCGTGTAGCCGAAATCGGTGATGTCGACGACGATCGCCTCTCGCGGCCGAACGCGTGCTCGCGGCGCCGCGCCCGGCCTGCGTCGCGAGAACAACCCCAGAACAGACCAAGTTCAGCCCGCGCGAGGACCCCCTCCCGGAGCGGCGGCCATCAGAACGGCGCTCGCTACCTGCTGCTCGCGGCCGCCGATCTGCGGCGTCGGGTGCTCGCGCCAGCGTTCGAACCCAGATTCGAACCCAGATTCGAACCAACGAAGTTGGTCGCATCGGACATCTGCGTGCGGCCGCGCGCCCGGGCGCGAGGGCGCCGCTGACCGCGGCGCGCCGCCACGACGTGTTTACATGTTCGTTCGGATATGTTGTTCTGATCGGCTCGACCTCGCGGCGCGGCGCCTCGCCGCGCGCGGTCGCGCGCCGGGCGACCGCGCGACGCGAGCGTCCGCGGGCGCTTTGCTGCTAGCCTCCGCCGGTCCCCACCATGTCACGCGCGTGCCTGCCCCTCCTCGTCGTCGCGCTAGCGACCTCCGCCTGCTCGACGACCCCGCCCTCATCCGAGTCTCGATCGCCCGCGCGCGCGGCCTCGGGAGACGCGCCCGAAGGCGAGCCGTCAACCCAGCGAGACCCCTGCGAGCCGCTGCCCAGCGCAGGCGACCCGTGCAGCTCGGGCTTCTGCCCTGTCAACACGGACCAGTACCTGGAGTGCTCCGACGGCGAGTGGCACCTCATCACCGAGTTCCCCGAGGATGGATGACCCTGGGGTGTCGTGATTTGGTCGAGCTCGTCGGGCTCGCGCCAACGCTCCCAGCGCGCGCGGTCATCAAACACACGGAGGCCGAGCCCGGCGCACGCGACCGCGACGGAGCGCCCGCCTTCCGAGAGCGCGGCGGCCTGGACCGGGTGCGTCAGCGGGAGCCGCTTCGCGGAGGAGTAACCGCCCTCGGCGCGCCAGCGCAGCAGCCGTGCGCGCGAGCGCGGCGCTCGCTCTCAGGGACTCGCGAAGGCGCGGCTCAGCTCGTCGTCTCGCCGCCGCTCGCCGCCCGCAGGAGCCCGCGGAACACCGGGTCGAGCGCGTCGCTGCGGCGCCCCTTGTCCGGCCGCTCGAAGTCAGCGGTCGCGAGCTGCTCGAGCAGCGCGGCGACGTAGCGGGGCGTCGGGCCGTCGCGCTCGACGAGCGCGCGCTCGTCGAGCGCGGCCTTGCGCGTGACCAGCCGCTGGATGTCCGCGCGGACATCCGCGTCCTCTATCAGCCGATCGACCAGCGGCGCGAGCTCCATCGGGGGCACGCCGAGCCCGCGCTGGATCCACCGGGCCGCGAGCGCGCTGCGCAGCGCGTAGCACAGCTTCTTGAGCGAGCCGGCGGCGCCGCTGTCGGCCGGGCCCGAGAACGCGGCGTGGGCCTTGCGCGCGAGGCTGCGGTAGTGAAAGCCCGCGCCGACCGGCGAGAAGTGCTCGTGCATCGCCGGCCGCAGCGCGCCGCGCAGCTCGTGGCGCTCGAGGTAGACGATCGGCGACTGCAGCCACTCGCACAGCGGCGCGTTCGACCCGGCGAGCAGGCGCATCGCCTTGCGCAGGTCCCAGCCGCCGATGTCGAGCAGCGCGTCGATCGGCCGCTCGATGACGTCGCGCCGGTGCTCGAGGAACAGCGAGAGGTACCAGTCGCGCGGGCGCGCGTACACGAAGCGCACGTCGTAGTCGCTGTCGGGGGAGGGGAAGCCCCAGGCGCGGCTCCCTGACTCGCAGGCGTAGAGGATCACGACCTGCTCCGCGCGCTCGAGCTCGGCGAGCTCGTGGACGATCCGCGCGCGCATCTCCGGGTTGATCATGGATCGAGTATAGCGCGAGCTCGCGGCGGCGCGTCGCTACCGCGGCGCCTCGGCGCAGGGCTGCAGGTACTCATCGAAGCGAACGCAGAGCGGCGTGGTCTCGAGGATGTACACGCGCGACTCCTCGAAGACGAGCGTGTGGCCGCCGTCGTAGGGCAGGAAGTGCGCCTGCACGAAGGTGAGGACTTGACCTGTCTGAAAGGGCTGATTGCGCTCGTCGACGAAGTCCTGGACGACCACGTAGCGAGCGCCGCGCTTCAGGTCATGGATCCGGAGGCCTCGCTCCGCGCGCTTCGTCATGCACCCGGTGTAGCGCTTCCGCCTCGCGTCCGCCAGCGAGACGCGCGCCGCGGTCGACCAGCGCGGGGGCGCGGACCGACGGAGGACGCGACGCGTCGCGTCCCCGCGCGGTGAACCTCGCGGGCGAGGGCGCGCGTCGCCCGTGCGTCCCGCGCGTCGCGGCGTGATCAGAGCATCTGACCGCCGGAGGCCTCGATCCGCTGACCGGTGATCCAGCGGGACTCCGGAGCCAGGAGCATCGCCACTGCGGGCCCGATGTCGTCGGGCACGCCGACGCGACCGAGCGCGGTGGTGCTGGCGACGAACTTGTTGAGCTCCGGGTTGTCGCGGACCGCCCCGCCGCCGAAGTCGGTCTCGATCGCGCCCGGCGCGAGCGCGTTGACGGTGATGCCGCGACCGCCGAGCTCCTTGGCCTGGTAGCGCGTCAGCACCTCCACGGCGCCCTTGAGCGCCGCGTACGCGGAGTAGCCCGGGATGGTGAAGCGCGCGAGCCCGCTCGAGATGTTGAGGATCCGGCCGCCGTCGCGCATCAGGCCCACGACGCGCTGCGTCAGCAGGAACGGCCCGACGAAGTGCACGTCGACGAGGCCGCGCAGCTGCTCCGGCGTCGTCTCGACGAAGGGCGCGTGCACGCCGTGACCCGCGTTGTTGACGAGGAAGTCGAGTTTGCCGTCGCCTAGCTCGAGCAGCGCGCCGCGCAGGCGGTCCGCGAACGCGCCGAACGACGCGACGTCGCCGACGTCGAGCTGCAGCGCCGCCGCGCCGCGTCCACGCTCGCGCGCGTACGCGACGACCGCCTGCGCGCTCTCGGCGCGCTCGCGGTACGTGACGATGACGTCGACGCCGCGGTCGATGAGGCTCGTCGCCATGTTGTGACCCAACCCCCGGCTGCCGCCGGTGATCAGCGCGATTCGTTGTGCTTGCTCGGTCATGGCCTCCTGTGTAGCCAACGCGCGCCCGGATCGGTAGCCGTCGTCGATCGGACGCACTGTTGCAGAAAGTGAGACAATATGGCGCGTGGACACCGACGCGCTGCGGATCTTCCTGAAGGTCGCCGAGCTGCAGAGTTTGACCGCTACGGGCCAGCAGCTGGGGATCCCCAAGTCCCGCGTGTCGAGACAGCTGCGCGCCCTCGAGCAGCAGCTGGGCGCCCGGTTGTTTCACCGATCGACTCGAGTCGTGCGGCTCACTGCGGACGGCGAGGCCCTGCTGCCGCGGGCGACCCGGCTCGTGCGCGAGGCCGACGAGATCGGGGCGCTGTTCCGCAGCGGGCGGCGGCTGCGAGGGCGCGTCCGCGTCGATCTGCCCGTGAACCTGGCCCGGAGGCTCGTGCTGCCCGCGCTCCCTGATCTCCTGGCGCGGCACCCGGAGCTCGAGCTGTTCGTGAGCACGACGGACCGGATCGTCGACGTCGTGCGCGAGGGCTTCGACTGCGTCGTCCGGGTCGGCGCGCCCGAGGACTCGGAGCTCGTGCATCGCAGGCTCGGCGAGCTGCCGATGATCAACTGCGTCTCGAAGGAGTACGCGGAGCGCCACGGCGTCCCGCAGTCGCTCGAGGAGCTCGATCGTCACCGCGTCGTCCACTACTCGTCGCGGCTCGGCACCGACACGCCGACCTTCGAATGGGTCGAGGGAGGCAAGACGCGCCATCGCCCGATGGCGGCGTCGGTCACCGTGAACAACACGGACGCCTACGCCGCGGCGTGCCTCGCCGGGCTCGGGATCGTCCAGATCCCGCTGGTCGGGCAGCAGGCGCACCTGGCGAGCGGGGTCCTCGTCGAGGTGCTCCCGGAGCGCCGCTGCGCGCCGATGCCCGTGTCGATCCTGCACACCCACGGGCGCCGCGCCCCGGCGCGAGTACGGGTGGTGCTCAACTGGATCGCGCACGCGCTCCGCGAGCTCGACTGAGCTCGAGCTTCGGCCGCGCTCGTCCTCGCGGCCGAAGCTCCGATGAAGATCCGCTGACGATCCAATGAAGACAGACGAGGATCAGGCGGAGCTCAGGCGAAGGTCAGACGAAGACCAGCTGCTCACGAAGGCGGCGCGCGTCGGCGCGAGCGCTCGGCCCGGAGCTTCGCGCGCGCCGCCTTCGCCACGGTCGTCACGACGACGGCCTCGCTCGAGAGCGCGCGACGCCGATCGTGGCAGAAGTCCATGAGCGGCTTCTTCCACCGGCCGGCTCCTTCTAGGTGACAGCCGATGTTAAAGAACACGGGCTCGGCGCGTGACGCCGCGAGCTCGAGCAGCGCGTCGAAGGTCTTGGCCATGTAGCCCGCGCTCGCGTAGTCGGAGATTCCGCCGTTGCCAGGCATCTCGAGGATGCTCGCGTCCCGCGAGCGGACGACGTAGGGCTGCGTCATCGGGGTGATCGCGCGCCCCGCCGTCGCGCGGAGGCTCAGCGTGTTGGCTCGCTCGCCGCTCGCGATCTCCTTGTCGCCCCAGAGATCCACGAGGTAGCCGGCGATCTCGTTGCGCGCGCCCGTGGTGTCGCGGAGGTTCCCGCGTCGCCCCGCTCGGAACCCGCGGGAGATGACCTCGGGGGGGAAGGCCGAGCAGTCATACGTGAAGCCCAGGGCCATGAGCGCCTCGTACACGCTGTCGCTGGTCATGGCGCCGCCGCAGCGGAAGCCGTGGACGGTGGCGCCGAGCCGCGTCTGGAGGAGCCGACGCGCGCACGCGAGGATCGTCGCGACATCCGCTCCGTAGGCGCCGAGCGGGACGCCGTGGCCCGTGCCGTCGCGGTTCCAGTCGGGCGCGGGCCGGAAGCGGAGGCCCGCGAAGTCGATCAGCTCGCGCCAGCAGTGCACGTGCAGGCCGATCTCGTCGCCCTTCGGGATCAGGCCGCGTAGGACCGGCGCCGGATCGGCGCCTCGCCGCGCGCCGAGCCAATAGGTCGGGCAGATGTAGTGAGTGAACGGGACGCGGGCGCCGAGACTCGCTTGAATCGCGGCGCGCGTCGCCTGCAGATCGTGGACGTCGCGGAGGTGCTCACCCTCCCAATCGACGGTGATGGAAACAAACAGCGTGGCCATGACGGCCCTCCAAAACGGGAACGGGGACGTACGGGATCACGACGCCGAGCCGTCGACCGCGGGGGTCGACGACGCGACGCCGAATGAACGGGGCGCAGGAGAGCGCCGCCGGTCGATCGACGCGCGTCGCCGCGCGCCTCGACGCCCACGCAGGGAGGCGACGAGGATCGCGGCGCTAGCGAGCGCGACGCGTGGCGGCGCTCAAGCGGCGACTATGTCGGGCCCCTCGGACGCGAAGAAGCGCGAGGTGTCCACGCTCGCCCGCCGGGGCGATGATGTCAGCCGCTGATGCATTGCGCCAAACGGGCCCCATTGACCCGAAGCGATGATGGTGTACGCCGGAGGCGGCGCGCGGTCAAGCGCGACCGCGTCGTCCATTCATACATGTCCGTTCGTTCATGATACCGATGACCGCGCGCGCCGGCTCGCGGCGGGCGCGTCGCGCTCGCGCGCGCGGCGACGACCGAGAGGCCGCGCGCGCGGTGCATGACGTCGAGCGCGCGCCGGCTCGTGGCGACACCGCTGCAGGGCCCGGCTTCAGGCGCACGCCGCTGGGCTACGGCCGGCGCGGCCGACTGTACGAGCTGCAGGTACTCGGCGAGCGAGCGCGCGAACGGGGTCGACTGGTGCGGCAGGGGGACGCTGGGCAAGGGGTCCTTTCATCATGGGGACGAGCTCCGACGGGTCAAGGCGCGCCCCGGAGCACGTCGGTCTCGGGAATGGCCCCAGTGACGCCGCGCGCTTCAATCCGCCGCGAGGTCGACCTCCGGTGGCGCGTGTTCGAAGCCCACGAAGCTGCGCGGCGCGATCGCGCGCCCGAGGACCTCGTGCAGGCTCGCCTTTACTGTAGGGTCGTCGGCCTCGTGGGTTCGGAAGGCGCGCTCGCCCAGCTCATGCACGCGCGTGACCACGGGGGTCCCCGGCGGCAGCCCACGTACGCTGGCGAGTCGGTAGCCAGCCAGCACCACGCCGGCGAGCTCGACCCCCTCTGCTTGCACCTCCCAGCTGACCGCCTCGTGGCTCATCAGGACCAAGACGACCGGCGCGTCGCGAGGGTGGACGCGAACGCGGATGTTCCCGTACGGCAGCGGCGAGTCGTAGACGCCGACCGCGTGCACCTCCGCGTTCGCCGGAGGGCTCAAGCCGCCGCTCGGCCTCAGGGTCGCGCGCCTGGGGTAGACGCGCAGGCGCTCCTCGCCGCGCGCGAGCGTGACCAGCGTGTCGGAGCTGAACGCGATCCGCCAACCCGCGAGCTCACCGCGGAGCGCTTGACCCTGCAGCCCGCACGCGAGCTCGCGCTCCTCTCCGGCCGCGTACAGGCACACACGCGGCCGTTCGCCGCGGCTGACCGCGGCCTCGTAGCGACCCGCGAGCGGCGAGACGACCGTGTGCGCCAGGATCACGCTGCTCGTACGCGAGGCGCCGGGCGCCACCCGCTGCATCGCCGGCGACGAGACCAGGACGCTGCCCCAGCGCGGCTGCCAGTCCACTCCGTCCGGGGCGCCGACGACCGCGCCCCAGCTGGGCCCTCGCACCGTCGCGCCGCTGAGCAGGATGTTGGGGATCCCGCCTCGACCGTCGGCGAAGCGTCGACCGCCGCCGGAGACGCGGAGCTCGCCCCCCGCGATCACGACGCTGTTGTCGACGAACGCGCTGCGGACCCTGCCGGTGGCGATCACGATCGAGTCGCGGATGAAGGGGATGCTGACATCACCATCAACCAGGATCATCGCGCGCTTGACCGAGCCGAGGTGCGCGCTGCCGGTCGCCAGATCGGCGTCGATGATCTCGAGCGCGCAGTCGTTGTACATGCTGCTCACGTCGTCGACGGGTTGACGAGGCTCCCCCGGGGTGAACGGGAGCCGCGCGCGTTCGCTCGCGCGACGCAGCTCCGCGACGATCCCCGCCAGCCAGCGCTCCAGCGCGGGATCGCGGATCCGCCCCGGTCGCGGGCCCGGCGACTGGGCGACGAGCGCACGCACTCGCTCAAAACCTGTCTCGATGTCCATGTCACCACGCGCGCGCCGTCGCGCGACCTCGCTCGGTCCGGCGACGAGCGGCCCCGATCGGGCGTCGTCGCAGTCGCCGCGCCGCCGCGTCGTCGTCGCGGCCACCTCGCGCGCGACGGCGGCAGGCCGCGCCGCGCGTCGCTCCGACGTCGCCGGGGTCGAGGCGGGCGCCTCGGACGACGACGAGAGCGCGAGGGGACCCTGCGTGGCCGGGCCGCAGCGGACCGCGAGGCACAGGGCGAGCGAGGCGAGCGTGCGCATGGTCCCGCTCGCGAGTGTAGCGTCGCCGCGGCGGTCGCGACGCCCGGTGGTGCACCTCGACGGACTATCGGGCAGCGACGAGCGCGTGCCGTGGCGTGGCGCAGCTCCGCCCGTCGGCTCGCGCGGCGCTCGGCGGCGCGGATCGTCGAAGATGTCTTTTGGGACTTCCTCTCGTTCCCGCCGCGGATCGGCGCGCGTCGACGCGGCCACCTCGCGCGCGCTGCTATAGTACGTGAGATGCGGAACTACATCGTCGTCGGGGCGCTCGGTCTGCTGTTCACCGCGTGCAGCGCGGACGCAGGGGACCTCGCGGGCTCCGTTCACAAGCGCGCGCCGGCGTCGCGAACGCTCGACCGCGCGCCGCGAGAGGGGATCCCAGGGGCGATGGGGAACTCGGGGAACGAGCGCCTCCCGAACCAGCTCGAGTCGAAGTCGAAGTCGACGCCCGCGCTCGAGCGTCCGCTCGTGGACCCGACCGCGGCGAAGGCCGGCGACGCGAAGCCGATCGCGCCCGCGCAGCAGCAGCCCGATCTCGAGCGGTTCAAGGGCGTCGACGGCCTGAACACGAAGGTCGAGGGGGCCGACAAGGTCGGCCCGTGGGGCGTGTAGACCTCGCGAGGAGCGCCGCGCGCGTCTCGCTGACGGCTTGAGTCGCCTCGGTATCACGCGAGCGCGACCGTCCGCGATCGAGAGATGTCTTAAGAGTCATCCAATGGCCGCCCTTGACGCTCCCGCCGCGCTCCCGTCGCCCGCGCGTCGCGTCGCCCCCGTGCGCTGGACGGGCTCTGCTGGGCCGTCGCGATGCGCTCGCTCGTCTTCTTGAGCGCGTCCACGATCGCCGCGTCGGAGACGTGCGCGTAGCGTGCGGTCGTGCGCGGGCTCTTGTGCCCGAGCACCCGCCCGAGCACGGCGAGCGGGACCCCGCTCATGAGCGCGTCGCTGGCGAAGGAGTGCCGCAGGGAGTGGATCACGACGTCGTCGCCGAGGCCGGCGCGCTCACGGATCCTGCGCCAGGCGCGGCCGACGCTGGCCTTCGCCACGTGGCTGCGTCCCGCGCGGCTCTGGAACACCCAGCTCGAGCGCCCGTCCCCGAGGCGCTGAACCTCGCGGAGCAGCTCGAGGACCTCGTCGGAGAACGGCACGAGCTTCTGCCCGGTCTTCGAGTCCGCGAGCCGAAACAGCTTTCGGGACATGTCCACGCGATCCCACGAGAGGCCGAAGACCTCCGAGGAGCGCATGCCCGTGAGCGCGAGCGTGCGGATCGCGTAGACGATCCCCCAGTGCAGCGCCCCCCGATGGCTCGTGGGCAGCTCGAGGCCGCGCTGGAGCACCTCCTCGACGCGCGCGCGCTCGTCCGCGGTGAGGAAGCGGTCGCGCGCTCGCGTCGGCTTGAGGCGAACCCCGCGCGTGGGCAGGACGTGGCTCGGCGGCAGCGCGCCCCACTGCGCCGCCTTGCTGAACAAGCACGACAGCACCATGCACGCCGTGCGCGCCGCCTGGGGATGTCGCCGGAAGGAGCCGACCCAGGTCTCGACGTCCTCGCGCGTGATCGCGGCGAGCCGCGCCCCGCCGAAGCGCGGCAGGATGTGATTCTTGAGCGCGAGCCTGTAGGCCCGCGCCGTCGAGGCCTTGACCGCGATGTCGACGTGGCCGTCGAGGAAGCGCCGCGTGAAGTCTCGCAGGTACGGGGAGGCGTCACCGGGAGCTGGAGCCGAGTCGGCTCGCCCCGTCGGCGTGGTCGTGCCGCGCGTCAGCAGCAGACCGGCGCGCGCGCGCGCGTCTTCGAACGAGAGCTCGCTCGTCAGGCCGATGCGCTGGCGGGTGTCCCTCCCGTCGTGCCGGCAGCGCGCGAAGTAGACCTTCTTGCCGCTCGGGAGCACGCGCAGGATGAACCCGCGCAGCGACGAGCACGAGATCTCGTACTTCTTTCCCCGAGGCTTGGCGCTGCGGACGAGCCGCTTGGTGATCGTCGCCATCGCTCAACCTCGACCCGAGAGACGAACCAGCCCGCGCCCGAGAATGACATGGCTATTAAGACATAATTTCAAGCGCTTGGCGCGCGGGGCGGATCCGCGCCGGTCGCCGAAATCGGTGATGTCGACGACGTTCTCCTGGTGGATCATCGAGGCCGCGCGCGCCTCGAGCAGGAAGCGCTGCACGTCCTTCGGGTTGCGGCTGAAGTCGGGGTTGAGCACCTTGACCGCGACGCGCTTGCGGATCAGCACGTGCTCGGCCTCGTAGACCGCACCCATCCCGCCGTCGCCGAGCATGCGCTGGATCGCGTAGCGCTCCGCGAGCGTCTTACCCTCGAGCTCCTCGGGATCCTCCCAGATCTCGGCGTCGATCGCCGAGGCGACGATCGTCTTGTTGATCAGGCGGAGCGCCGCCTCCTCGCTGTCGATGTCGATGTCCAGGACCTCGAGGTACACGTCCTCCGTGTCGCCCTCTATTTGATAGGCGTTGGACATCTCTGCGGGGGGCGAGCTCAGGATACCGGATTCTCCGCGGGCGCGAGATTTGGTTATGTCTCATTGGACATGTTGTGGCGAAACACCCCGAGCGCAGAACTGCCCGCGCCGGCGCGGGCGGCCGAGCGTCGCCGCGGCGCGCCGCGTGACCGCGTAGCGCGTCGCCCCCACGATCGTCGGGACGTCGGGGGTTGGACGTCCCGGGCTCCGCATGATCGACTCTCGCGTCGCGGCGGGCGGCGCGGGCGGTGGGGCTCGAGGGGTCTCGAGGGGTCTCGAGCCCGCGGCGCTCAGAAGCGGAGGGTGAGCGACGCTCCCACACCGCGGCGCGAGAGCAGCGGGAGCAGCGAGACCAGCGGCTCGGCGGGCTTCTTCGCCCCGGCCACGAGTAGCGGGACGCCGACGCCGAGCGCCACCGCACCGGCGACGCCGCCGGCGATCGCGATGAGGTTGCCCGTCTGTCCCCGTCGCTCGAGCTCGAGCAGCGCCGGGTCGCGCTCTGGCAGCGGCGCGCCCATCACGAGCGCGTCGTCGACGAGCGCCTGGCCGTCGCGCTCGGCCAGCGCGCCGATCACGAGCCCCGCCGTCATCACGCCGAGCGCCGCGACGCCGATCCCGGTGGTCGTCGCGCCGGCGATCAGCATCGTCCTACGACGCGCCGCCTCGCGCTCGGTCTCCGCGCGCAGGGCCGCGCGCAGGCGCGCTGTCTCGTCGTCTCGCGCGGGCGCGGGGGCGTCGCCGAAGGGATCCTCGCAGTCGAGCTCCGGGTGCTCCTCGCTCGCGCGGGCGAGCAGCGCTCGCACCTCCTCGAGCAGCGCCTTGGCCTTCTGCACGTCGCGCAGCTCGTCACCCTCGGGGCCGTAGTCGCGGCGGACGCCCTCGAGGAAGACCAGCAGATCACGCTCGGCGACGCACAGGTAGCCGGGCTCGTCCTCGACGGTGACGGCGCTGCGCAGGACGTCGACGAGCAGGAACAGCACCGAGGCGCGGGCCTCGTGCTGCTCGCTCGGGATCGTCTTGAGGGCCTGCTGGAACAGCTCGACGGCGCGCGCGAGGTCGCCCTCGTCGCGCTCTCGGCTCGCGTCGTCAAACAGCCGCTGGAGCGCTTCGTCGCGCGTCTCTTTCTCGTCGTCGCTCGCCGCGGGCACGGTGTCGCTCGCGGGCTCAGTTTCCTCGGCGGGCGGCTGCGCGTCGGTGTCGGAGTCCGACGTGGGGGACGTCTCGGAGCCTGATTTCTTGGAGCCTGATTTCTTGGAGCCTGATTTCTTGGAGCCTGATTTCTTGGAGCCTGATTTCTTGGAGCCTGATTTCTTGGAGCCTGATTTCTTGGAGCCTGATTTCTTGGAGCCTGACGTCTTGGAGCCTGATGTCTTGGAGCCTGATGTCTTGGAGCTTGATTTCTTGGAGCCTGATTTCTTGCTTGAGTCCGCGGCGCCTGCGCTCGCGTCGGGCTGCGCGATCGCGTCGGCCGCGTCGGCCCCGCGGACCGTGAGCGGTGGGACGAGGAGCGCGGCGCCGAGCAGGGACGCGAGCCAGCGGGCGTCGACCTGCACGAGACCCCGGTGCTCGATCTTCGCCATACGCGGTTCGCTTCCCTTCGTACGGAGTGGCGCGACCGCGCGCCAGCCCGAGCTCGTCGCCCGCTGAGCATACTCGAGCGGTCGCGGGATCGGCTAGCCCGATGACGCGCCCAGGTCGATCGCTCACGTAGTCCGCGGCAGCGCGGATGTCGACGCGAGCGCAGGGACGGAGGGCGCGGGCTCGAGCGAGCGGCGGCATCGGGCGCGCCGGGCGTCAGCGCGGCGACTCGCCCGTGCGCGCGCGCAGGCGCGGGCGCCCGTCGTCGCCTCGCTCGAGCCCGCAGACGCGCGCGACGTCGTCGCGGTACAGGAGCCAGCGCCCTAGCGTTCGCTCCATGGCCTCCACGACAGGTCGTCTCCGCTCGGCGTCGACGTAGCTCAACAGCACGCGCCAGGCGGCCGCGCGGTGCTCACCCTCGACGGCGCGGTGCGCCTTCGTCAGCGCGAGCCGCTCGAGCGGCAGCCCGTAGTGACGCACGAGCGGGTGCTCGGCGAGCGGCGGCGTCGGACGTCGAGGCGCGCGCTCGTCGAGCTCGCCGCGCTCGTGCTGAGTGCCCTCCAAGAACAGCGTGGTGACGGCGGCGGCGACCTCCCAGCCGCGCGCCTGGGTGGCCTCGTCGAGCCACTCCCGATACGCGCGCGCCCCCGCGATCAGCTCGACGTGCTCGAAGCGACGCAGGTCCATGCCGAGCCCGGCCGGGTACTCGAGGAACAGCTCAGGGTGGGGGCGCCCGGCCACGAGCCCGCCGGTCTCCTCCTCGTACAGGTTCTCGGCGAGCTCGCGACGGACCGCGGCGATCGGGCACTGCACGTAGGCGCGCCCGAGCAGCACGGGGAAGTCGCGCACGTAGGTCGCGTACTCCTGCTCGAGGTGATGGTGCAGGCGCGCGCGCGGGACCACGCCGGAGGTGAAGCCCGACCAGGCCCAGTGCCGCTTGCGCTCCATGACGCCGAGCAGCGCCTCGCGAAACAGGTCGCGCTCCACGGGCGCAGGATATCAGAGCGCGGCGCGTGCGCTCGGTCCGCCGACGCGGCCTGGCGACCGGCGCGAGTTTGTGCGATGGCGGGCCATGGACGAGCACGACGAGCAGGCGGCCGCGCCCGAGTCGCCGGCGCGGGTGTACACGGCGCGGCTCGCCGCGCGGCGCGCTCACGTCGAGTCGCTCGCGCGACGCGGCCTCCAGATCTCGCGCTGGCGCGTGCTGTGCTTCCTGGCGGTCGCGCTGGTGCTCCTGGCCTGGGGGTCAGGAATCATCGCGCTCGCGTGGGCGCTGCTGCCCGCGCTCGGCTTCGCGTGGCTCGTCGTGCGCCACGAGGGCGCCGCGCGCGAGCAGGCGCGCGCGGAGGGGGCGGCGCGCTACTACGAGGCGGGGCTGCGCCGTCTCGACGGCACGTGGCCGGGCCACGGGGTCACGCGCGTCGACCTCGTCGCGGACGAGCACCCCTACGCCACCGACCTCGACGTGTTCGGCGAGGGCTCGCTGTTCGAGCGCGTGTGCACCGCGAAGACGCGGGCGGGGGAGCGCGCGCTCGCGGACTGGCTCGCGGCGCCCGCGTCGATCGACGAGCTGCGCACGCGCCACGAGGCCATCGCCGAGCTGCGCGAGAACCTGACGCTGCGCGAGGAGCTGGGGCTCTTGGGGCACGCGCTGCAGAGCAGCGTCGACGTGGAGCGGCTGCTGAGCTGGGCCGAGCGCCCGAGCGCGCTCGAGGGCCGCGCGGCCCGGACCACCGGCGCGCTCGCGTGGATCCTGACGCTGCTCTCGCTCGTCGGCCTCGGCCTCTGGATCCTGAGCTCGCTCGGTCCGCTCCCACTGCTCGGCGTGCTCGCGCTCGAGGGCCTCGCCTACCGCGCGCGGCAGCGCGAGATCCAGGACATCATCCGCGGCGTCGACGGCCTGACGCGCGACATGGCGGTGCTCGCCGAGGTGTTCGCGCGGCTCGAGCGCGAGCGCTTCACGTGCGCGCGGCTCGTCGCGCTCCGCGGGCTGCTCGTCGAGGGCGCGCGCGGGGGCTCGCAGGAGATCGCCGCGCTCGCGCGCCTGGTCGACTGGCTCGAGGCGCGGCGCAGCGGCCTGTTCGCGCCGCTCGCCTTCGCGTGGATGTGGACCTGGCACTTCGGGCTGGCGATCGAGCGCTGGCGCCAGCGCGCCGGCGCCAGCGCGCGGCGCTGGGTCGAGGGCCTCGGCGAGCTCGAGGCCCTGATCGCGCTGGCGGGCTACGCCTACGAGAACCCCGAGGACCCGCTGCCGGAACTGCGCGAGCTCGCGCCCGGGGACGCGCCGCGCCTGATCCTCGAGGACGCCGGCCACCCGCTGCTGACGCGCGACGCGTGCGTGACCAACAGCGTCTCGCTCGGCGAGCCGGTGCGCGTGATGATCGTCAGCGGCTCGAACATGTCGGGCAAGAGCACGCTGCTGCGGACCATCGGCTGCAACGTCGTGCTCGCGCTCGCCGGCGCGCCCGTCCGCGCCCGACGGATGTCGCTGTGCCCCCTGCGCGTGGGCGCGTCGCTGCGCGTCGAGGACTCCCTGCTCGGCGGGCGCTCGCGCTTCTACGCGGGCATCCTGCGCCTGCGCGACATCGTCGCGCTCGCGCGCGGCCCGGAGCCGGCGCTGTTCCTGCTCGACGAGATCCTGCACGGGACGAATTCCCACGATCGCCGGATCGGCGCCGAGGCGATCGTCCGCGGCTTGGTGGAGAGCGGCGCCGTCGGGCTCGTGACGACCCACGACCTCGCGCTCGCCAAGGTCGCCGACGCGCTCGGCGAGCGGGCGATCAACGTTCACTTCGCCGACGAGCTCGAGGAGGGCGAGCTGCGCTTCGACTACCGCATGCGCCCGGGCGTCGTCGACCGCAGCAACGCGCTGGCGCTGATGCGCGCCGTGGGCCTCGAGGTCTAGCGAGACGGATAACCGCGGGCAGGTCGCCCGGGCCGCGGCGTGATTGGCCGGTGCTGACGGGCGAGCCCGCGTTGAGAGTCCGGGCGCTTACGTCGGGAGCAGCGGGTGATCGGTGCAGGGCTCGCGCGGACATCAGAAGCTGCGAAACCAGTATCGTCTCCGACGGCGTTTTCAATTTGTAGCTGCAACTGTTTAATATGTCCGAAGAGACATTCGTGCAAAGCTCGCGCGCGTGAGCGCTTGCGCGCGCGGACGGCCGCGGGTACCGTGCCGCGCGATGGTCACGGTGGAGCTCACGCGGCACCTCTACACCTTCTTCCCGGCGCTCAAGGAGCGCGCGATCGAGGTCGAGGCGGGCACGGTCGCCGACGTCGTCCGCGCGGTCGAGGGCCTCGCCGAGGGCTTCACCTTCTACATCTGCGACGAGCGCGGTCGGCTGCGCCCGCACGTCAACATCTTCATCGGCGACGAGCGCGTCGCCGATCGCAAGCAGCTCAGCGATCGCGTGCCCGACGGCGGGCGCGTGTTCATCTTGCAGGCGCTCAGCGGAGGTTAGGACATGGAACGGATTCTCATCGGCACACGGAAGGGCACCTTTATCGCCGAGAAGGTGCTGCGGCGCTGGCGACCGCGGCTCGCCGGGCACGCGGGCGTCGGCGTCAACTTCGTCTCGCGCGACCCCAGCACCAGCAACCTCTGGGCGCTGCTCGGGCACGGGCACTGGGGCGCGAAGCTCTCGTGCTCGGTCGACGGCGGGCAGACATGGGAGGACGCCCCGCAGATCAAGTACCCGGAGGGGGCGCGCTACATCGGCCACGAGATGCCGGACGAGACGGGGGAGGCCGGCACGCTCGTCAAGCCCGCGACCCTGCTCAAGCTCTGGTACATGGCCTTTGGGCCCGATGGATCCCAGTACATCGGCACGATCCCCGGCGGGCTGTTCGTGAGCCGCGACGGCGGCAAGTCCTTCGAGCTCAACCGCCCGCTGTGGAACCACGAGTCCCGTGGCGGCGACCTGTTCGCGGGGGAGGGGACCGGCAAGACGCACTGGTTCGGCACCCCGGCCTCCGAGGGCGGTGAGTTCGCGCCGGGGATCCACTCGATCTCCGTCGACCCGCGCGACCCGAGGCGCCTGCTCGTGGCGATCTCGACCGCCGGCGTGCTCGAGACGACCGACGGCGGCCTCACGTGGCGCGGGCGCAACAAGGGCATGCTCAACGACTACCTGCCCGATCCCGCAGCCGAGTGGGGGCACGATCCGCACTTCATCGAGCGCAGCGCGGGGGACCCCGACCGCGTGTGGCAGCAGAACCACTCTGGCGTGTTCTTCAGCCGTGATAGCGGCGCGAGCTGGACGCGGGTGAGCGCGCCTGACCTCGGCGTGCACTTCGGCTTCCCGGTCGCCGTTGACGACAAGGACGGCGAGGTCGCGTGGCTCGTCCCCGGCAAGGCCGACAACGCGCGCATGGCCATCGACGGCGGGCTGTTCGTCGCGCGCACCCAGGACGGCGGGGAGCGCTGGGAGCAGCTGCGCGAGGGCCTGCCGCAGGACTGCGCGCACGACGTCGTCTACCGCCACGCGCTCGACAGCGCCGGCGACCTGCTCGCGTTCGGGAGCACCACGGGCAACCTCTACGTCAGCGAGAACCGCGGCGAGAGCTGGTTCTTCGTCGCCACGAACCTGCCGCCGATCTACTCGGTCCGCTTCGGCTGATCGACCGCGGCGTCATCCCGTCGGGCTGACGTCGCGCCCGCTGAAGCTCACAATCGCCATGACGCTCGAGCAGCTTCTGAAGCACAAGCCGGCCGCCTCTTTCACCGCGCAAGAGCTCAGCGGCAAGGCGTTCTGGCGGCTGCAGCGCGGCGAGCACCACGCCGCGCACCTGCTGTTCGAGGCCGCCTGCGCGCGCGCGCGCGAGACGGGCGAGACGTGGCGCTGCCACCGAAACCGCGCCGCGACGGCGCTGTTCGACTCTGGCGCGATCGCGCAGGCGCTGCCGCGCGTCCACGAGGTGCTCGATGACTACGAGGCGCACCCGGAGGCGCGCGACGATCGTCACTGGGTGGAGCACGCGACGCAGCGCCTGCATCGCCTCGCGTACCAAGAGCAGCCCGCGTCCTTCGAGACGCGCTACCGCGAGCTGACGGCGCGCGCGTCGAGGATTCAGGGGCGCTCGAGCCCGTGGATTCACCCGTTCCAGGAGGAGCTGCTGGGCTTCGCCCGCGAGCTCGGGCTCAAGGCGATCGCGCGGGAGCTCATCGAGGTGATCGCGGCGCGCAGGCCGATGCCGCGGGCGCTGCGGCGACGACTGGACGAGCTCGAGCGCTGGGCGAAGTCGCCGGGCTCGCTCGCCTAGGGCGCGGAGCTCCACGAGGCGCGCGCGCGCGTGAAGGCGTCGACGAAGCGCTCGAGCGCCGGCTCGAGCGCCTCGAGCTCGGCCCGCGCCGTCGGGATCGCGTCCGCCTTCGCGGCGCGCTCGATGGCGCGCGCGAGCGCGGAGACCTCGCGGGCGCCCAGCGTCGCGCAGTTGCCCTTGAGCGTGTGGCTCGCGAGCGCCAGCGCGTCCGCGTCCTCGCTCTCCGCGGCCGCGCGCGCGCGCGTCACGAGCTCGCGCACCTCCGGGATGAAGCTGTCAAAGAACTCGGCGAGCCTCGCGGGCTCGGAGGTCCCCATGTACTCGGCGATCCGCGCGATCGCGTCGCGGTCGAAGGCCTCCCCGGGTGACATGTCCTCTGGGACCTGTTTAGACCCGTCGACGGCGGGCGCGAGGTCCAGCGCGGCGCAGCGCTCCGCGAAGCGCTGGATCACGCGCCGCAGGTCGCGGAGCCGATACGGCTTGCTGATGTAGTCGTCCATGCCGGCCTCGAGGCACTTGCTGCGGTCCTGGATCGTCGCGTTGGCCGTCACCGCGACGATGTAGGGCCGCCCGAGGCTCGGGTCCGCGCGGATGCGCCGGGTCGCCTCGAGCCCGTCGACGATCGGCATCTGCACGTCCATGAGGATCAGGTCGTAGGTCCGGCGGCGCAGCGCCGCGAGCACCTCATTGCCGTCGGCGGCGACGTCGGCGCTGAGCCCGAGGCGCTCGAGCGAGAGCTGGGCGACGCGCTGGTTGTTGTCGTTGTCGTCGGCGAGCAGCACGCGCGTCGCGGTCGACAGCGAGGGGCCGAGCGAGACGCCGGGCAGCGCGACGCGCTTGCGCGGGCCGGTCGTCGCGCGGCTCGTGAGGACGTCGTTGAGCACGTTGAACAGTCGCGACGGCTTGATCGGCTTGGTCAGGAACGCGCTGAACAGCCGCATCGAGTCGCTCGAGTCGCGCTGACCGAGCGAGCTCAGCATCACGAGCGGGAGCCTCGCGCAGCGCGGCAGCTGCCGGATCGCCTCGGCGAGCATCAGCCCGTCCATCTCCGGCATGTGCATGTCGAGGATCGCGCAGTCGAAGGGATCCTCCACGCGCTCGAGCAGCCGCAGCGCCTCCGCGCCCGACGCCGCCTGCGTCGCGTCGATGCCCCACGAGTCGAGGTGAAAGCGCAGGAGCTCGCGGTTGGTCTTGTTGTCGTCGACGACCAGCATGTGCATCTCGGACAGCGGCGTCTCGCCCTCGAGGTACTTCGGGCGCACGTAGGGCGCGACCTCGCCGGGGACCGTGAAGTAGAACGTCGAGCCCGCGCCGGGCTCGCTCTCGACCCAGATTCGCCCGCCCATGGCCTCGACGAGGCGCTTGCACAGCGCGAGGCCGAGCCCGGTCCCGCCGAAGCGCCGCGTCGTCGAGGCGTCCGCCTGCGAGAACGCGTTGAACAGCGTCGGGAGCGCCTCGGGCTCGATCCCGATCCCGGTGTCGTGGATCGCGAACTCGAGCACGACTCGGTCGTCGCGCGCCGGCTCCGAGAGCGCGCGCACGGACACGAACACCTCGCCCTCGGCGGTGAACTTCACGGCGTTGCCGATGACGTTGACGAGCGTCTGCTGCAGGCGCGTGGCGTCGCCGTAGATCGCGACGGGCACGTCGGGCTCGACGCGGTACGCGAGCTCGACGCTCTTGCTCGCGGCCGCGATCGCCAGCACCTCGACCGCGTTCTCGACGCACTCGCGCACGCTCATCGGCGCGAGCTCGACGACGAGCTTGCCGGCCTCGATCTTCGAGAAGTCGAGGATGTCGTTGATCAGCGAGAGCAGCGCCTCGCCGCTGCTGCGGACGATCTCGGCGAAGGTGCGCTGCTCGACGTCGAGCTCCGAGTCGAGCAGCAGGCCCGTCATGCCGATCACCGCGTTGAGCGGCGTGCGGATCTCGTGGCTCATGTTGGCGAGGAACACGCTCTTGGCCTCGTTCGCGTGCTCGGCCGCGCGGCGGTGGGCCTCGGACTCCGCCGCGGCCGCGCGCAGCTCGGCGGTCCGCAGCTCGACGCGGCGCTCGAGCTCGGCGTGGCTCTCGTTGAGATCGGTGTAGAGCCGCGCGTGCTCGATGGAGATCGCGGCCTGCGACGCGAGCAGCTCGAGCACCTCGACGCGCTCCGGCGTGAACGCGCCGAACAGCAGCGAGTTCTCGAGCCACACGACGCCGACGATCACGTCGGCGCGGCGGATCGGCATGCACAGCAGCGACTTGACGCGGCGCGTCGCGAGGTAGGGGTCGTCGCCGAAGGTCGGGTCGCTGCGCGCGTCGCTGAGGACGACGCGCTCGCCGGTGCGCCGGACGAAGTTGATGACGCGCTCGGCGACCTTGACGTCGCGCGCGCGCGGGTCGCCGCTTATGTCGCTCTGGGCCGCGAGGAGCAGCTCGCCGTCGCGGCTCTCGAACAGGTACCCGCGCTGGGCGCCGGCGCTCTCGACCATGATCTTCGTGATCTTCTCGGCCAGCGGGCCCAGGCTGATCTCCTGCGAGATCGCGCGCGTCGCCTTGGCGAGCGAGCTCGCGTCGAGGCTCGCCGCGCGGCGTCGACGATCGTCCCCGCCGCGCGCGCGCGCGTCGCGTCGCACGCTGGGGTGCAGCGTCTCAATGTCTTGCACGCGCCGAGCGGCGCCCCAGCGCGCGTAGAGGTCGCGCGCGCTCTGCAGGTGCGCCTGCGCGGCGGTCGTGAGCGTCAGCGTCTCGAGGTAGCTGCCGGCGAGCTGATGCGCGAGCGCCTCGTTGTGCACGAAGCCGTGCTCGCGCGCGGCGTCGATCGAGCGCTCGTAGAGCGCGAGCGCGGGCACGAGCGCGCCGTCGCAGCGCGCGAGCTCGGCCTCGACGAGCAGCGCCTTGTGCTCGTAGTTGGCGCGCGCTGACGTGGACCACTCGCGCAGGCGCGCGCGGCAGGCCTCGAGCGCCGCGCGCTCCTCGGCGGACCGCGAGCGCTCGCGTCGGCACAGGCTGATCGCGTAGTAGAAGTAGTGCTCCGCGAGCAGCGGCTGACCGCCGAGGAAGCCGAGCGTCTCCGCGGACCGCACGCCCAGCGCGCAGGCCTCCTCGTAGCGCTCGTGGATGCAGTGCACCATCATCATGAGCACGTGGAAGCGGCCGACGCCGGCGCCGTGGCTGCGCGCGATCATGTCGGCGATGCACGCCTCCGCGTCGAAGTCGGCGCTGCTGAGCGAGCCGGGGTCCGAGGTCTCGCCCTGGAGGTTGAGCGCGACGTTGCGGACGATCATCTGCAGGTCCGCGTAGGTCTGGTTCTTGATCTTGCGGAAGAACGCGATCGCGCCCTCGGCCTCGGCGAGCGTCGACGCGAGCGGCGCGCCCGAGAGCAGTGAGCTGACGACCAGGTAGTAGTACGCCCAGCTGCCGAACACGTAGTCGCCCGACTCGATCCCGAGCTCGACGCTGCGGCGCAGGATCGGGATGTTCGAGCGGACGTGGCGCGTCCAGTGGTTGTTGAGCCCGCCGAGGATCCAGTGCAGCTTGCACGCGATCGCCGGCTCGCCGCGCAGCTCGTTGAGGCGCAGCGAGAGCTCGCCGAGCTCGCGCCCGGTCTCGAAGTCGCCGCGCAGCATGCCCAGGATCACGCCGAGGTAGCCGTAGCCGAACGCCGAGACGCGCGAGTTCCCGTGCGTGAGCGAGAGGCTCACCATGCGCATCGCGATCAGCGGGAACCACGCCTGGTCGGCGATGTACGTCTGCGTGGTGAGGTTCATCAGCAGGCGCACGCAGTCCTCGACCGCGGGGTCCGTCATCGGCGGCAGCTCGAGCAGCTCGGCCAGCGCGCGCCCCTCGAGGCGCGTCATGATCTGGTCGAGCTCGCGCTCGATCGCGGCCGGGAGATCGTCGGCCGCGTCGCGCAGCGTGATCCCGTAGCGCTCGAGGCCTTCGAAGCCGGCCGAGATCGCGTCGGTGAAGCGGCCGACGCTCGAGTAGAACGCGATGCGGACGTTGTAGACCTCGGTCGCGTCGTGTCGGCCGCGCGCGCGCGCGAGGAGCTGTTCGAACAGCGCCTCGGCCTGCGCGAACTCGCCGAGCAGGTACGCGCACTGCGACAGGCGCAGGTGCAGCTGGAACAGCAGCGGGTAGTCGTCGTCCGCGTCCCAGCCGCGCGTCGCCATCAGCGCGACGCCGGCGCGGAGGTAGCCGGCCGCCGAGCGGTAGGCCGTGGCGTCCTGGGCCTTCGCGCCGGCGCGGAGGTTGAGCCCGGCGAGCCGCCGGCGCTCGTCGTCGTCCTCGAGCAGCTCGAGCCCGAGGTTCATGTGGTTGACGATGTCGAACAGCCGCTCCTCCGACAGCGCGGCGTCGCCGAGCATGCGCCGCCCGATCTTCAGGTGCGCCGCGCGCTTGTCCTCGTCGGAGATGAGCGAGTACGCGGCCTGCTGCACGCGATCGTGGAGGAACCGGCACACGATCTCGTCGTCGGTCTCGAGCTCGCCGAGCTCGCCGGGCTCGCCGCCGCGCTGGAGCACCCGCTGCGCGTCGCGGGTCGGCAGCACGAGCCCCTCCTGGAGCGCGGGCCACAGCAGCGCGACCGCGTCCGCGAGCGCGCGGTCGCTGACGAGCGCGAGCGTCTCGACGTCGAACTCGTTGCCGATGCACGCGGCGAGCGTCAGCGCGCTGCGGGTCGGCGCGGCGAGCCGCTGGAGCTTGCTCGCCATCAGCTCGATGACGTTGTCGGTGATCCCGATGCGCTCGATCTCCGCGAGGTCCCAGCGCCACGCGTCGTCGCGCGCGCTGTAGCGGAGCAGCCCCGCCTCGTGCAGCTCGCGGAGGCACTGGCTGACGAAGAACGGGTTGCCGAGCGTGCGCTCGTGCACCAGCGCGGCGAGCTCGGCGGCCGCGTCCGGCGCGACGCGCAGCGTGTCCGCGACGAAGCGCGTGACGTCGGCGGCGCCGAGCGGCTCGAGGTGGATCGAGTCGATCGCGGCGTCGGCCTCCGCGAGCTGCTGGAGCGCGTGCGTCAGCGGGTGCGCGGCGTCGACCTCGTTGTCGCGATAGGCGCCGACGAGCAGCAGGTGGCCGCCGCCGGGGTCGGTGCAGAGCTGCAGCAGCAGCTTGAGCGTGGCCGCGTCCGCCCACTGCAGGTCGTCCAGGAACACCACGAGCGGGTGCTCCGCGGCCGCGAAGAGCTGCACGAACTCGACGAACACGCGCAGGAAGCGGTTCTCGCCCTCGGCGGCGCCGAGCGCCTGCGGCCGCGGCTGCGCGCCGACGATCAGCGCGACGTCGGGGAGCACGTCGCTGATGATCGCGAGGTCCTGGCCGAGCCCCTCGAGCAGGCGCGCTCGCCAGCGACGCAGGCGCTCGTCGCTCTCGGTCAGGAGGAGGCGCACGAGCTCGCGGAACGCCTGCAGCAGCGACGCGTAGGGGATGTCGCGCTTGAACTGATCGAACTTGCCCGCGATGAAGTACCCGCGGTCGCGCACGATCGGCTTGTGGATCTCGGCGATCAGCGAGGTCTTGCCGACGCCCGAGTAGCCCGCGACGAGCATCAGCCGCGTCTCGCCGGCGCTGACCGCTTCGAAGCTCCGCAGCAGCGTGGCGACCTGGGCCTCGCGGCCGTACAGCCGCTGCGGGATCTGGAAGCGGTCGACGCGATCGCGCTGGCCCGGGACGAACGCGGCGTTGGCCGCCTCGTCGCGCCCGATCGCCTCGCAGCGCTCGAGGTCTCGCAGCGCGCCCTCGGCGGTCAGGTAGCGATCCTCCGCCATCTTCTCGAACAGCTTCATCACGACCGCGGCGAGCGCCGGCGGGCAGTCCGATCGATGCCGCCGCAGCGGCGTCGGCGGGAGCGCGATGTGGCAGTGCACCCACTCGAGCGGGCTCGTCGCCGCGAACGGGAGCTTGCCGGTGAGCGCCTCGTAGAGCGTGACGCCGAGCGAGTAGAGATCGGCGCGCGCGTCGATCATCCGGTTCATGCGGCCCGTCTGCTCGGGCGAGATGTACTCGAGCGCGCCCTCCAGCACCTCCGGGTTGGCGAGCTTCTGCACCTCCTTGGGCAGCCGCGACGCGATGCTGAAGTCGATCAGCTGGACCGCGTACGTCTCGAGGTCGACGATGACGTGATCAGGGGTGATGTTCTTGTGGATGACGCGCGCCTCGTGCAGGCGCGCGAGCGCCTGGGTGAGCGCGCGCGCGATCGCGTAGAATTGGTGCAGCGACAGCCCGTCGGGCGGGATCAGCGAGCGCAGCGTGACGCCGCCGAGGTCCTCCATGATCAGGTGCGGGCGCCCGTCCGCGTAGGCGAGCGTGAGCACGCGCGGGGCGCCGCGGACGCTCAGGCGCTGCAGCAGCCCGTGCTCGTGGTGCAGCGCCGCGAGGGCGTCGGCGCTCGCGCGGCGATCGGTCAGCGACTTGATGATCACGGTCGCGCCGCCGTCTCGCTCGCGCGCGCGCCAGACAACGCGCGCGCGCCCGCGGTGGAGCTCGGCGTCGAAGACGTAGCCGGGGAGCGCCAGCATGCATACCCAAGGTACAGCAGCCCGCGCTGGCGGGCGGGAGAATCCGCGCGGCGTCCTCCGCTCGCGCGCGCGGCGAGTCGCGCGATTCGTAGTAGATGACTATAAGGACACAATAGAAAGTGCCGCCGCGCGCGCCGCGAAGCTCGCGGATGTCGTCCGCTCGCCGCCGCGCTCGAGCGCGCGGCGTCGCGGTGATCGGCGCGCGCGCGGCGGCAGGCGCGAATGAGCCTGACGCCGCGTCGATCCGCGCCGGGCGATGCGCGGCTGACCGCCGCGCGCCTGCGGGAGCGTCGTCGCGGGACGCGGTCGCCGGCGCGTGCTCTCGGAGCTGCGCAAAGGGACATGTTGTTCTCGCGGCGACGCGCGCCCTCAGGCCGCCGCCGCCGCGACGCGCGCGCAGCCGCCGGGTCGCGTCGGCGGCGCGCGGGGGCTCGCGCCGTGACGGGCGGCGCCGGCCGCTGCGGCGCGTCAGGGCGCGAGAGCGGCGCGCGCTCGTTCGCGCGCGCGTCCACGCGCTCGTCCGCGCGCGCTCGCGCGGATCGTGGCGCGACGCCCCACCTGCGCGGCCGCTCGAGCGCTCGCGGGTGCGAGGCTCGCCCCGAGCCGCGCGGGTGCACGTACAAGTCTCGCGACGCGGGCGACTCGACATTTCCCGCGCGCGGTAGGATACCTTCCGAACGCGTTGATCCAGGGAACGCTGGCGACCCGGAGGTATCAAGCATGGCGCGAACAAGCGGACGAGCGAGCGAGGGCGACGCGAGCGGCCGACACGTGCTCATCATCGACGACGACGCGATGTGGCGGACGCTGCTCGCCAAGCGGCTGCGCGCGTCGGGCTACGCCGTCGACACGGCAGAGTCGGCGTACAAGGCGACCGCGAAGCTGCGCGAGCAGAGCTACGACCTGCTGCTGCTCGACATCGTGATGCCGGGCATGACGGGGATCGATCTGCTCAAGAGCGCCGTCGTCCGCTCGCGCCTCGAGCGCCCGCCGATCATCGCGATCTCGAGCGTCGAGGACGAGTCCACGCAGTCGCGCTGCATCGCGCTCGGCGTCGACGCGTTCCTGCCCAAGCCGATCGACGCGGCGCGCCTGCTCGCGGAGGTCGAGCGCGTGCTGGGGATCGACAGCGCGCCGGCGGCGCGGTCCACCGCGCCCGATCGGACGTGTCGTTTCATCACGCGCTGCCCGATGTTCCCGGTGTTCCGCAGCCGCTCGGTGCTGCGCGTGTACCAGCTGATCTACTGCTACCGGAAGTACGAGACCTGCTCGCGCTACAAGCTCGCGTCGTGCGGGACGATGCCGGAGCCGACGCTGCTCCCGGACGGGAGCACGCTGACGCCCGAGGAGCGCGACGAGCGGTCGCCCTGAGCGCCTCGTCACGCGCGCGGCGGCTGCCAGTCGTCGTGCCCGCGCACCGCGAGCTTGCGGAACTGCGTCGTCACGGTGCCGTCCTCGGACGCGCGCTGCGAGGCCGCTGGGTCGGCGGGCTCGCCTGACTCGCGCGCGCCCGAGCCCCCGCGCTCGCGCACGCCGGCGAGCGCGGTGTCCGACGCGGAGAGGATGTCGTCGAGGTTGTCCTGCTGCGGCGCGGTCTTCTCGAGGTCGATCGTCGGCGCCGCGCGCAGGCGGTCGGGCCACCCGCGGTGGCGGACCTCGACGCGCTCGAGCGCGGTGACGAACGACTCGACCCAGTCGTGGATCGAGTCATGCCGCTCGTCCCGGCGCTTCTTGAGCGCGCGGTGAAACGCGCGGTCGACCGCCGACGGGATCTCGGGCACGTACTGCCGCAGCGGCGGCGGCGTCGTGTGCATGACCTCCGCGCAGATCCTCGCGAACTCCTCGGACTCGACCACGCGCCGGCCCGTGAGCGCCTCGTAGCAGACGCACGCGAAGCTGTAGAGGTCGCTGCGCGCGTCGAGGTCCTTGCCCTGGATCTGCTCGGGCGACATGTACACCGGCGTGCCCATGACGACGCCCGTCTGCGTCAGGCTGGTCGACTCGAGGCCCATCGACTTGGCGAGCCCGAAGTCGAGGATCTTGACCTGATGCCCGCCGGGCCCCTCGACCAGGAAGATGTTCTCGGGCTTGATGTCGCGGTGCACGAGCGCGACCGCGTGCGCGGCCGTGAGCGCCGCGCCGCCCTGGCGCAGCAGCAGCGCGACCTGCTGCGGCGTCGCGGGCCCGTAGTCGTGCAGGAGGTCGGCGAGGTCGAGGCCCTCGAGCTTCTCCATGACGAGGAAGGCCGAGCCGTCGCCGAGCTCGCCGGTGTCGTACAGCGCGATGACGCCGGGGTGCGAGATCTTGGCGATCGAGCGCGCCTCCTGACGAAAGCGCATGCGCACGTTGACGTCGCGGAAGTACTCCGGGCGGATGATCTTGATCGCGACCTGGCGATCGAGCCGCTGGTCGATCGCCTCGTAGACCGTGCCCATGCCGCCCTGCCCGAGGAAGCGGATCATCCGGTAGCGGCCCATGATCTTGTACGGGAGCACCCCCTGGACCTCGAGTCGACCCTGGTCTTCGGGGCACCTCTCGACGGTGTGCGCGTAGCAGCGCCGGCACACCGCGCAGACCGTCAGCAGCTCGTCGCCGCGGGCGATGAGGCGCTCGCGCGTGACGACCACGCGGCTGTGCTCGGCGGTGATCGCCTCGCGCAGGCGCGCGAGCTCGACCGCCGCGCCGATCTGCTGGGCGAAGCACAGCACGAGCCGCTGCTCGCTCTCGTCCCAGGTCGTCGCGCGCCCGCGGATCACGACGACGCCGAGCAGCGCCTGCGGCGTCAGCGACTCGCCGCCCTTGAAGCCTACGGCCCAGCCCGCGCCGTGGATCGCCGCGAGCGAGGTGTCGTCGTGGACGAGCACGCGCTGGCTCTGGGCGGCCTCGCGCACGGCGTGCAGCGGCGGCGGGTCGGCGATCGTCTCGGTCAGCGCCGTGAGCTCCTGCGTCAGCTCGCGCGCGCCCGAGTCGTCCTCGAGCTCGTCGGAGGGGACCGCGTCCTCGAGCAGCCAGACGTCGATCGCGGAGGCCTCGAGCGGGCGCGCGAGGTCCAGCGCGAGCGCGCGGACCCACATCTCGAGCTCGGGCCGCTCGCGCGCCTTGGCGAGCGCGCGGCGGAGCTTGACCATCTCGCGGGTCGCCTCCCGGAGCTCGCGCGCGCGCGCGCTGCTCTCGCGCCTGTGCACCTCCAGGCGAGCACGGGTCGCGCGCATCCGCAGCACGTGCGCGAGCGCGCCGAGCAGCGCGAGCAGCAGCACGAGCGCGACCACGAGCACGACGCCGCGGCCCCACGCGCCCGAGTCCTCCTGCGTCAGCGCGAGCACCGTCTCGGTCGAGCTCCACTCCTCGAGGCCCGTCGACGCGGCGACGCGGAAGCGGTAGGCGCCCGGTGGGAGGCTCGTGTAGATCGCGGTCCGGCGCGCGCCGGCCTCCGTCCACGCGGCGTCGAAGCCCTCGAGGATGTAGCGGAACCGCAGCTGGTCGGGCGCGACGAAGGCGGGCACCGTGTAGTCGATCGTCAGCGTGCGGGCGCCCGGCGCGAGCGTGAGCGGCGTCGAGGGGTCGAGCGTGTGCCCGTCGACGCGCACGGACTCGAGCACCACCGGCGGCGCGGGCACCCGCGGCGTGGGCTCCGGGTCGATCTTCATGACGCCGGCGTCGGTCGCGAACCACAGGTCCCCGTCGCTCGCGCGCCAGGCGTTCGGCGAGCCGATGGCGCCCGGCGGGCGCACGCCGATGTTCGCGCTGCCCTCGATCGCGTTGCCCTCGATCGCGACCGGGTCCACGCGCTCGCGCAGCCCGTCGGCGACCTCCGCGAGCTCCTCCTGCACGACGCGGTACAGGCCGCCGGAGCCCGTGAGCCAGAAGTTGCCCGCGCCGTCCTCGAGGATCTGCAGGACGCTGTCGTCGGGCAGGCCCTCGGCGGCGGTCAGCGCGTCGATGACCCCGTCCTGCACGCGCAGCAGCCCGGTGTGCTCCGTGCCGACCCAGAGCGCGCCGCCGGGGTCCTCGTGGATCACGCGGATGACGTCCGCGATGAGGTCGTCGGGGTCGTCCTGGCGCGTGATCTCGTCGCCGTCCATGCGCAGCAGGCCGCCGCCGCGCGTGCCGATCCACAGCTGATCGTCGGCGTCGACGTGCAGCGTCGTGATCGTCTCGCTCGTGAGGCCGTCCTCGATCGCGTAGCGCCGCAGCGGCTCGACGTCGTAGCTGTCGTTGTAGCGGACGAGGCCGTCCTCGGCGGTGCCGAGCCAGAGGTTGCCGCGGAGGTCCGAGGTGATCGCGGTGATCGAGCGCGGCAGCGCCTCGCCGAGCTCGGCGAGCGCGGGCTCGACCTTGTCCTGGACGACGCGCGCGAGCCCCCGCTCGGTGCCGACCCAGAGGCCGCGGCTCGGCTGCAGGTGCAGCGCCTGGACCGTGTCGCTCGGCAGCTTGCTGCCGGCCGCGTTGAAGGTCGTCAGCGAGCCGCCCGCGTAGCGCACGAGGCCGCCGCCGAGCGTGCCGAGCCAGATGACGCCCTCGTCGTCCCCGAGCACCGCGCTCACCGAGTCGACCGGCAGGCCCTCGCGCGCGCTGAAGAGGATGTACGGCGCGTCGGCGAGCTGCTCGAGGCCGCCGCCGAGCGTGCCGATCCAGATGTTGCCGTAGTGGTCCTCGGCGAGCGCCTGCACGCTCGCGCTGGCGAGCCCGTCGGCGGGCGTGAAGCGGTTGACGCGGCCGTTGGCGATGCGGCTGAGGCCGCCCTCGGCGGTGCCGATCCAGAGGTTGCCGTTGCGGTCGACCTGCAGCGTCGTGACGTCGTCGCCCGAGAGCCCGCTGTCGGTCTTGTAGGTCTTCCAGTCGCCCTCGCGCAGGCGCCCGAGGCCGCCGTCGGTGCCGACCCAGAGGTCGCCGGCGAGGTCACGCGTGATCGCGCCCACGGCGTCGCTCGGGAGCCCGCGCTGCGTCGTGTAGCGCGTCTGCGTCGACCGGACCTCGAGCTCGTCCGTGATCTCGACGCGCGCGAGGCCGGCGCTCGCGGTGCCGATCCAGATCGACCCGTCGGCGTCGAGGTGCAGCGCCGTGATCTCGTCGCTGGGCAGCCCGTCGGCGGCGGTGAAGCGCCGCAGCGCGCCGCTCTCGAGGTCGCGTCGCACGAGGCCGGCGCTCGTGGCGATCCACAGCGCGCGCGCGTCCGCGGCCAGGCTCGTGAGCTCGCCCGCCGGCAGCCCGCTCTCGCTGTCGAGCGTCTCCACGAGCACGCCGCCTCGCAGGCGCGCGAGCGCGTCGGCGTCGGTCGCGACCCAGAGGTCGCCGCGCGCGTCCTCGGTCATCGAGAGCACCCGGCGCCCGCGGAACGTCGGGCTGTCGTCGACGGCCGGCCGCGTGAAGCGGACGCCGTCGTAGCGCACGAGCCCGCCGGCGGTGCCGATCCAGAGGAAGCCGTCGCGCGTCTGCGTCAGCGCGGTGATCGTGTCGTCGCCGAGCCCCGAGCCCGCGCTCCAGACCTGGTGTCGGTACTGGGTGATCGCGCGATCGGGGTCGAGCGCGCTCGCGGGCGACGCGGCGCACAGCCACGTCAGCGCGAGCGCGGCGAGCATGGCCGCTCGCCCCGTTCGCCCCCAGCGACGATCTCCGGGCGCACGGCGGAGCACGTCGGCATTGTGCAGGGAAATGCGTTTACTCGCCACAGGGGCGGGTTTGTGCGCTCACGCCCGCGCGCTCGCGTTCACGCGCCCCCGGGCGCTCGCTCGCCCTCGGGCGCGCTCACCAGCACGCGGCCGAGCAGGCGGAGGACGAAGGGCGTCGCCGTGATCGCCGTGAGCAGCGCGAGCAGCAGCGCCGGGCTGAGGTAGTGCCACGCGCCCCCGAGCGCGCGGGCGTGCTCGGGCAGCGGCGCGCCCGTGAAGAACCATCGCTCGACCGCCACCGCGTGCGGGGTGATCAGGACGGCGACCGTGACGCACGTCAGCCACAGGCCGACCAGGCCGATCGCGCGACCGAGCACGAGCAGCGCGGCGCAGATCACGATGGCGATCATCGCCACGCGCGGCCACGCGGGGACAAAATCGACCGCGACGCGGCTCGAGAGCTGGAGGATGTGATCGAGCAGCCCGCCCAGCGCGCCCGCCGTGTAGATCGACCAGCGGATCGTCCGCGTCTGCCGGTCGGTATAGGGCGCCCAGTGATTCGTAAGCCAGCGGTGGCGCGAGGCGTCGCGCTCGAAGCGTCGCACGAGGTCGGACGAGGCGAGCAACGCGATCGCCGCCAGCGGGAGCACGCCGAGGGTCCAGATGTCTGCGCGCTCCAGCCCGAATCGGAGGTGTGGCCACTGCTGGGCGAGCGCGCCGACGCAGGCGCCCACGGCCGCCGCGCGCGCGAAGTACACCCGCGCCGCGAAGGCCAGCGTCGCCAGGATGTACACGAGGAGGTTCCCGAGGTCGACGGGGCCGCCGAGCAGCAGCTCTCCGCCGCACAGCGCGACGCCGCCCGCGAGGATGAGCAGCTCTCGCGCGCTGCGTCCGCCCGCCCACGCGACGTCGCGGTCGAGGAGCGGCGGGCGAGGATTGTGAGCGTGAAGGTCCGCGCGAGGGTCCGCGCGAGGGTCCGCGCGAGAGTCCGCGCGAGAGTCCGCGCGAGAGTCCGCGCGGAGGTCAGGCGAGCGAAGGTCAGGCGAGCGAAGGCCCGGCGAGCGAAGGCCCGGCGAGCGAAGGTCCGGCGAGCGAAGATCAGCAGCGCTGGGCGGGTTGGCATCGGTCATGGCGTTTTCGCTCCTGTGGTGACGCTGCGTGAGGGTAGCAGGCGGCGCGCACTCGAGCTCTGTCACCGCAACGCGGCCCCGTCGGGCCTGAGAGACACCTCGCGCGTCGGGTCATGCGGAGGTCCGCGTCGTAGCGAGCTGGCGCAGCGCGACCCAGCACAGCAGCGCGCCGATCACCTCGCCGGCCCACAGCGGCCAGGTGATCGCGCGCTGGGGGCCGTCGAGCGCGATCCCGACGAGGCGCGCGAGCGCCATGCCGGAGAGGGCGAACAGCGCGATCGTGAGGCCGCGGGGCAGCTGGGCAGGATCGCGCGCGTGTCCCCAAAGGTGCGTGAAGAGCACGGCCGCGAGCCCGAGCTCGAGGCCGCCGTAGACCGCCCGGATGTCGGCGACGCCCGTCGGCGTGGCGGCGTGGATGTCGACCTGCGCCGTCATGGTCTCGGGCGCGATCAGGAACGCGAGCCCGGCGGCGAGGAACAGCAGGCACGAGAGCAGCAAGACGACGCGCGGCATCCCGATCGTTGTACCCGAACGCGCGCGTCGCCGACGTCCTTCGCGCGCGAGTACCATGTCGCATGCTCTCAGGACTCGAGAAAGCGCTGCTCGCCGTCTTGCTGCTCGTGCTGATGACGGGCATGGGCGCGACCCTGACGCGTCGCGACTTCAGCGAGATCGCGCGCCGGCCCCGGGGCGTGCTGATCGGGCTCGCGTCGCAGTACGGCTGGATGCCGCTGCTCGCGTTCGTGCTCGCGCGCGCGCTCGGGCTCGACGACGCGTTCGCCGTCGGCCTGCTGATCGTCGGCTGCACCCCGGGCGGCACGACCTCGAACCTGTTCACCTACTACTCGCGCGCCGATGTCTCGCTGAGCATCTCGATGACGGTGGTCTCGACGCTGTGCGCCTTCGTGATGATGCCGCTGCTGCTCGGGCTCTACATCGGTCAGCTCGGCGACGGGACCATCGAGATCCCCTACGGCAACATCGTCGTCACGCTCGTGCTCGTGCTCGTGCCGGTCGCGCTCGGCATGTGGATAAAATCCCGCAGCGCGCGGGCGGCCGCGATCACCGAGCGCGTCGGCAGCGTCGCGGGCATCGGCGTGCTCGCGCTGCTGATCATCAGCGGGCTCGTCAAGAACGTCGGGCTCCTGCTGCAGACGACCGCGTCGATGTACGTCGCGGCGATCGGCCTCGGCGTCGCCGGCATGGCGCTCGGCTACCTCGCGGCGCGCGTGCTCGGCCTCGGTCGCCCGCAGCGGCGAGCCGTCGCGCTCGAGACGGGCATTCAGAACAGCCCGCTCGCGCTCGGCATCATCGTCGCCAGCTTCCCGGACGCGCTGCACGAGCGCATGATGTGGTTGCCGCTGCTCTACGCGCTGCTCGTGCTGCTCAGCGCGTCGGTCGTCACGCTCTATTTCGCGTCGACGTCGCGGCCGCCGGCGCACGCGGAGGGCGCGGGTTCGCGCGGGTGATTGACAGGCTCGCGGCGCCGCGCGAAACCTCGAGGATGCAGGACGAGCCGGAGCAGCCGCACACGCTCGTGATCACCAACACCCAGTCTCTGCTCGACGCCCTCGACCGCCGCGGCGTCAGCGACGCCGAGCGGCGCGCGTTTGATGACTCCATCTGGTCCGCGCGGGGGGTCGACGCCTCCATCCTCGTCACGGACCTCTCCGGGTTCACGCGCCTGACCCGCCGGCACGGCATCATCCACTTCCTCGCGGTGTTCCGCCGCTGCCAGAACATCTGCCTCCCGCTCATCACAGGCCACGGCGGCTTCACGCTCAAGCAGGACGCCGACGACCTCATCGCGCTGTTCCCGGACCCGAGCTCGGCGGTCGCGGCCGCGCTCGGGATGATCAAGGCCGCGCACGAGCTCAACACGACGCTCGACGAGGACGACCGCGTGGGCCTGTGCATCGGCGTCGAGCACGGGCGCATGCTCCGGCTCGACGATGACGCCTTCGGCGACCCCGTAAACGTCGCGTTCAAGCTCGGGGAGGACATCGCCGAGGCGGGCGAGGTGCTGATCGGCGCGAGCGCCTTCGCGAGGGTGGAGGAGCTCGACTACGACTTCACCGGCTACTCCGTGAGCGAGGCCCGCGGCGCCGAGACCGGCAAGGTCGTGCTCGAGCATCGCGCCGTTCGCTGGGTCGGCGACGACCCGTCGGGCGCGGGCTGACGGGCGCCTTCGAGCCGCGCGCGTCGATCGACATCTCGCCGGGGTCGCGGCGTCCTATACTAGGAGACATGTCGTGGCGGACGCACGCCCGCGTCGGCCTCGCCGGGGCGCTCTGGGCGTGCACCGCCTGCGCCGCAGGCTCGACCCCCGCGCTCGACGCGACGCCCGTCGTCGCGTCGAGGCCGGCCACGGTGCCCGCGCCCGCGCTCGGCTTCGTCGAGACCCCGCCGACGCGTCCGGGCGCGTCCAACGAGCCCGCGCCCGCGCCCGCGCCCGCGCGCGGAGACGATGAGGAGGACGACAAGTCGCCGCCACCGACGTCGAGGCGAGCGGCCCAGCCCGCGCGGCGAGCCGGCGCGCCGCGATCGCGGGCGCGACCTGGACGCCGCCGGGCGCGACGGGCCGCAGGGGCCTGACCGCGCTGCCGCGACCCTCGTCCGCGTCGTCAGGAGCCCGGGCCGCGGCGCTGCTCGAGCGCGCCTTCGCCAGCAGCCGCTGCGGCGGCGGGATCCCGGGGGGCGCGCCGCCGTCGGAGGAGCGCGACCCGGCGTTCTGGCGCGCGCGACCGGACGAGTCCCTCGAGGCGACGCGGCGCGGCGACATCGTCCTGCTCTATCGGACATGGCGCGGCAGCGGCGTGACGGCGGAGCACGGCGTCGAGATCACGCGCTACGACGCGCGCGCCTGCACGCGCCAGTCGATCTCCGTGGAGGTCGGCGACGGGGGCCTGAGCGCGCGGCTGTTCGGGGACCCCGGCGCGCGCGTGGTCCAGGAGGCGATCGGCCCGCGGCTCGACCCCGACGAGCCGCGACACGCCTACGCGCGCCTGCTGGCGACGCGCGGCGGCGTCTGTGAGCCAGACAGCGGCGAGGACGTGCTCGCCGACGAGGTGCCTGTCTCGTCCGTCCGCTTCGCGCTGCAGGCGCTGCCGTTCACCGCCCAGCGCTGGCATCGCGGTCGACCGCGCGCGCAGCAGCGCGTGTGGTACCCGGTCGATGAGCTCGACGACCAGGAAGGGGAGGCGATCGCGGCCCGGGTCATCGCCGCGCCGGGCGCTTCGCGGACGCTGCGTCGCGTCGGTCGCCATGAGCTGTTCGGCGCCGAGCTGCACGGGCGCAACGGCGGCTTCGCGCTGGGCGTCTTCGATCGCGTCGGCGACCGACACCGCTGGGTGCTGGTCACGCGCGCGTGCTTGTACGGGACGACGCTGCGCTGGCTCGCCTCCGGCGAGGGGCTCGTGGTCGGCTACGCGGTCTCGCAGCACCCGATCTACGCCGAGGACGGGCGCGACGGGCTGTTCGTCGTCGACCTCCGCGAGGGCCGAGCGTTTCGCCTGCTGCTCGAGGGCAGCGCGCTCGTGTGGGAGCCGTGCCCGGGCGGCGCGGGCACGAACGCGGGCGCGGACGACGACGTCGAGGATGGAGACGAGGATGGCGCCTGTGACATGTCGCTGCGGGCCGCGCCGACGCCCGCGCTCATCGGGCGTTTTCGTCACGGCGCCCACGCGCTGCGGACCCGCAGCGGCGCGCGCGTGACCCTCGAGGAGCTGCGGGCCGCGCTCGATCAGCGCTGACGCTCACGACAGGCTCGCGCGCCACACGTGCGCGCCGATCCCCAGCGCCATGTTGAGCGCGTTCGCGGTGACCATCACCACCCCCACGCGGAAGAACCGGGCCTTGATCGCGGGCAGCTCGTCGTGGGTCGCGAAGGTCCGCCGCGGCCACAGCACCCACGAGACGTAGAAGAACGCGCCGGCGCTGATCGTGAACAGCGAGAGCTTCAGCCCGAACAGCGCGAGCCACAGCGGGTCAGCCTGGACCTGGTGTCCGGGCCAGGCCGCGAGCGCGGCGCCCGAGACGAGGATCGCGACGACCCCCGAGAACACCTTCCAGCGGGCCCCGTGCACCACCGTGAAGATGAAGTCCTCGAAGTCCGCCTCGCGCGCGAAGTACTGCTCGGCGCGCGGGTGCAGGATGAAGATCGAGAACACCATCGCGCCGATCCACACGCCGCCGCCGAGCACGTGCACCCCCAGGATCGTCGCCTCGCCGAGGAGCTTCAGCATCGCGGTCTCGGGCGGTCTCCGCTAGAAGCGGCCGGTCAGCGAGAGGCCCGCGTAGCCGCGCCCGACGCTCGGCGTCAGCGCGCTGGCGAGGCCGCGCTCGCGCTTGTACCCGGCCGCGTAGGTCAGCATCAGCGCGCCGAAGGTGATCGCGGCGTAGCTGAGGTCGGCCGAGCCGTCGATCACGAGCTGGTTCTTGTTCGCGCAGGTCTCGAAGCCCTCGTGGGCGCAGCGGTTCTTGAACCAGTCGGTGAGCATCACGCCGCGCGTGATGAGCAGCGAGAGCACGCCCAGGCCGAGCAGCGCCCCGCCGGGGCCCGCGATCGCGCCGAGCGATCGCGGCCCAAGGCCCGCGACCATGTCGCGGTTGGCCGCGCCGCGACCGAGGAAGTGCCCGCCGAGCGCGCCGACCGGGATCGAGAGGAGCTGGAAGGCGCGCGCGCCGTAGCGGTAGCCGAGCCCCTGGCGCTCGCACTCGGCGAGGTTGTCGATCGGCGAGTCGGCGTCGTAGACCCCGCGATAGCAGCCGCTGACGTAGCTCGAGTGCAGGACCTGGAGCCCGACGGCGCCGCCGAGCGTGAACACGGTCAGCACCGAGAGGCCGACGCCGACGCCGGTCAACGCGGGGCGCGGCTCGACTGCGGGGGGCGGCGCGGGGGCCTGCGCGTAGGGCTGCTGGACCACGGGCTGCGGCGGCGCCTGTCCCGGAGGATAGGGCTGCGGCGCGGGCTGTGGCTGCGGCGGGCTGTGGCTGCGGCGCGGGCGCCGCGCCGCGCCGCCACCAGGTGGGCGCGTCGCCCAGTCGGGCGCCGGCGGTTGCGGCTGTGGTTGCACGGGCTGTGGCTGCACGGGCTGCGGCTGCGGCTGCGGCTGCACGGGCTGCGGCTGCGCGGGCTGCGGCTGCGGCTGCGGCTGCGGCTGCGGGGCCGGCCCGGGCTCCGTGGACTGCGCGGACGCGGGCGCAGGCTGCCACAGCGCGAGCGTGATCGCCGGGGCGAGCGCGCTCGCGAGTCGTCGCGCGCGACCGAGCGTGCTGCGCCGAGTCGTCATCGTCGTCGACGCCTCCGACCTGGCCAGAGGGACAGGGGAAGCAGCAGCGCGAGCAGCTCGCCGCCCGAGCGCGGCCCCCCGATCGCGCAGCCGTCGAGCTCCGGGTCGCAGTCGCGGCCCTCGGGCTCCTCGCCAGGGCACGCGATCTCGGGCGCGCTGTGGGCGAGCGGCTGCCCTTCGACGCGTGAGCACAGCGCCTCGAGGCCGCCCTCATCCTCGCACAGCGCCTCGCACTCGGCCTGCCCCGACACGCACACCAGCGTCTCGCGGTCGCAGAAGCCGGCGTCGCGGTACTGCGTGCCGTTGTTGCACTGGCACGTGACCTCGCAGATCCCGTCGTCGACGTCGCTGCAGGCCCCGAGCCACGCGCCCGCGGTCAGCCCGAGGCCGAGCAGCACCGCGAGCGCCCGGCGTTCCGCCCTCGCGCGCGCGCCTCGGTCAGTCACCGTGCAGCCCCCCTGTCGAGCCAGAGGAGCCCGAGCCCCCGGTGTCCGTCGTCGTCGCGTCCGTCGAGCCGCCGGTCATGTCGTCCGTGTCTGTCCCCTGCGTGTCGCCGCTCGTGCCCGTGTCTGTGTCCGTGTCGCCGTCGGTCTCGGTCCCCGAGCCCGTGTCCGTCCCGGTCACGTCCGTCGTCGGGTCGGTGTCGTGCCCCGTGCTCGTCAGCCCCTCGACCTCGCACGACCCCTCGGCGCAGCGGTAGGCGTCCCACTTGCATCCGCAGATCGAGATGTTCTCGGACGGGCACAGGCCGGGGACGAACTGGGTTTCGAACAGGCCGTCGAAGAAGGAGCCGTCGCAGCCCCAGGCCGCGTCGACGCCGACGGACTCCGGTCGCTCCCCGCACGGCGAGTCCGCGTCGTCGTGCTCGCTCATGCACCGCGAGACGCACGCGCTGTCCTCGTCGCACGAGTCGCCGACGCAGTCGACGCAGTCGCGCGCGCACAAGAACGCGAGCTGGCACGCCTTCACCGGGCTCTCGGGGGCCGAGTGGACGTCGACCGGAGAGACGCACGCGGCCAGCGAGAGCGCGAGCAGCAGCGTCGAGCCAAGCACGCGAGAGCGCACGCCTGATAGTAGCGGGCGCGATCCGTCGCGACAATCGAGCTTGTCTCTAGCAGGCCGTCGAGACGGCGCCGCGCGGTCGCGTCACAGGCGTGCCAGGGCGGTCGACGCCGCGGCCCCAAAACGGAGTTGTCGAGGACCTGCTGCCACGCGAGCGATTGGCACGACGCGCGCGGCAGCGCGTGGTTGCACAGACCGCGCGCGATCCCCCGAGCTCGCATCTCGAGGGCGTGTGCCGGCCGTCGCTCGCCGGATCTCGGCGACGCCGACGGGCGTCCGCGCGCCCGCGGTCACCCTGACGGGGCGTCGACGTCGGCGCCCGCCGGTCCGCATTCGCGGCGCGACCGTGAGCCCGCGATCTGGAAAAAACCAACAGCGGCCTCGCGCGTATCGTGTAGGGTCGCTTCGCGTTCGCGCGCGCTGTCACGCGCTCCTTCACAGCTCTCGCGCTTCGCTCACCTCCCTGCTCACCTCCCTGCTCACCTCTCAGCTCACCTCTCAGCTCACCTCTCAGCTCAGCTCACCTCCCTGTTCATGTTCATCGCTTCGCGTACGGCGCTCCCGCGCGACGTCGGGCGACGTCGCTAGCCCCTATGATCCAGCCGCTGTTTCTCCTGCTCGCGCTTCAGGCCGCGCCCGACGTCTCCACGCCTGGGACCGCGGAGCTCGCGGGCGCGCGCTGGCGCGAGCTCAAGGACGCGGTAGACGACGAGCGCGAGGTTCAGGTCGCGCAGCTCGCCTGGGCGAGCGCGCGGACCGTGGCGCTCGAGTACGTCGAGGGCGGAGGTCCGGGCGCGCCTGCGGGGCTCAAGATCCGCGCGCGCTGGACCGTGCGCTCCCTCGTCGAGGCGCCCTTCCTGGGCTCGCTCATCGGGCCCGGCGCGGAGATCCAGTCGGTGCGCTGGGACGGGCGGCCCGCGACGATCGCGACCACGCGCTTCGGCACCGTCGTCCTCGGGCGCGTCGCTCGCGGCAGCGCGACGTTGGAGCTCGAGGCCTTCGTCCCCGGCGACCCGACGCGCGAGGCCCTGGCGCTCGAGCTGCTGCCCGCGGTCACGGGCTCGCTCGAGCTCTCGCACACCCCGGCCGAGGGGGCGCCGCGCCTCGTGCCCGCGCTGCTCGCCGGCGCGTCGAAGGTCGCGCCGGTGCGCGTCGGCTCGCGCTTCTGGGCAGGCGACGGCCGGCTCGAGCTCCGGCTCGAGCCGCGCGCGCAGACGCCCGAGGGCGACGCGGCCTCGCAGACGCTCGCGGTCGCCAGCGTCGGCGTCGGCCTCACCGTCGGCGACGCGGCGCTGCGCGTGCGCGCGCGCGTGCGCTGGGACCTGCGGCGCGGGCAGCTCGCGAACTCGGTGTCGCTGCGCGCGACCGAGGTCGGTGACGATCTCGAGCTTACCGGCGCCAGCGTGCGATCATGGCGGCGCGCGGGCGACCGCGTCGAGGTCGAGCTGCAGTCGCCGGTCAGCGATCGCCTCGAGCTCGAGCTGACGTGGACCCGCGCGATCCCGTCGGGCGCCGAGTCGTCCCTGCCGCTGCCGCAGATCGTGCCCGACGCCGCGTTCCGCACCACGAGCGCGACCCAGCTCGCGCGCGACGGCGAGGTCGAGGTGCTGCCCGCGCTCGCGGGCTGGGACCCGATCACGGCGGCCGAGCTGCCGGGCTGGGCGCAGGGCCTCGTCGAGGGCGCGCCGACGGCCGCGTTCCGGCGCGCCGGCGTCGGCGAGGGACGTCTCGAGCTCCTGCGCTACGAGCCCGTGTCGGCCCCGCCCGCGGTCGTCGACGTCGCCAGCTACACGATCGCCACGACCCGCGAGGGCCGGACGCTGACGCGCGCGCACCTCGAGCTCCGCAACGAGCGCGCCGCGTTCCTGAAGATCGCGCCGCCGCCCGGCGCTCGCATCATCGGCGCGCGCGTGGCCGGCGAGACCGCCCTGCCGGCGCGCGGGGAGGGGGGCGCCTGGCTGCTGCCGCTGCAGCGCTCGGTCGAGACCGTCGAGGGCCTGATCTCGTTCCCCGTCGAGGTCGCGCTGATCGGCGAGGGCGAGCCCTGGTCCCGGCGCGAGCGTCGCGAGCTCGCGCTCCCGACCATCGACGCCGAGGTCGCGGTCACCCGCGTGACCGTGTACCTCCCGCCCGACTACGACTCCCGGCTCGACGTCGGCGACGAGGACATCGTCGACGCGTTCACGGAGGGCGAGGGCATTCACTACGGCCTCGGCGTCGGGGGCGTCGGCGCGGCCGAGGCCGACGCGCGCTTCCAGAGCGCGGTGCGCTCCTGGCTCAACAACGACTTCGAACAGGCCCAGCGCGAGCTCGACGCGCTCGAGGACATGGGCGCGAAGAACGAGAACATCGAGCGCCTGCAGTCCAACCTCTACGTCATCCAGGGGCAGAGCGACGGCAAGGACAAGTCGCTCGAGCGGCGCGTGAAGGAGCAGGCCAAGGCGCGCGCGGGCGCGCAGCAGCGCGCGCTCGAGGAGCAGCGGCGACGGGCCGAGAGCTACCGCCGCGCGGGCGAGTACGAGAAGGCCGAGCTCGAGTACAAGTCGGCGCTGAAGCTCGGCGAGCAGCTCGAGCGCCTCGAGCAGCGCGAGTCGGTCGAGCAGCAGCAGGCCAACGTCGCGCTCCAGGACGAGCTGATCACGCTCGAGCAGGAGCGCAAGCGCAAGCGCGCGATCGTCCGCCGCGAGAGCAAGAAGGTGGGGACGAAGGCGAGCAAGTCCAAGGACAAGCTCGGCGGCGCGGGGAGCGAGGTCGCGACCACGCCGAGCGGCTCGTCGACGGACTCCTGGGCCGCGTCGAGGCTCGCGCCGCCGCCCGAGGACGTCGAGGGGCTGCTCAACCCCGACTCCTTTCGCCGCCCGCGCGAGACCGGCGGCGTCCATAAGGCGCCGCTGCGCGACGACGACGGGCGCGTGATCGTCAAGATGCCCGACGGGCGCCAGGTCGCCGTCGAGATGCCCGAACAGACAGCTACGATCACGCCGGCCGGCGCGCCCGCGAACGCGGCCGGGGCGAGGTGGGGGCGAGGGTGGGGGCGGTGCGGCGCCCGCCGGGCCTGTGGGCGGCGAGACGACCGGGGCCGCGCTCGAGGACGTCTCGAAGATCGCCGCGCTCGCGCCCGCGACAGTTCCTCCGCCGGCTCCTTCGCCCGCGCCGCCCGTCCTCGACGACCAGCCGATGATCCGTGACGCCGAGCCCGAGCCCCGAGCCCGAGGCCAAGCGAGACCTCCGCGCCGACGCGCTCGTGACCCGCGACTTCACGCAGGTCGTCGACATCGCGCCCACGGCGTCCAGGGACTCCGCCGGCGTCTCGCTCGCCGGGCGCAGCCGACAGGGCCGCCTGGGCGGGCGTCGACGAGCCAAGCCGCCGCAGTCCCAGGCCGCGCGAGGCCCTGGTCTCGCAGACAGGCGGCCCCTCAAGCCGCCGCCGCCGCCCGACCGCGACGCCGACGGCGTCCTCGACGAGGTCGACGCGCTGCCCGAGGACTTCAACGGCTTCCAAGACGAGGACGGCATCCCCGAACCAATGGAGTCGGCCGATCCGGCCGAGCCAGACGCGCCGGCGGAGCCGATCGTCGACCGACTCCCCCCGCCCAAGACCACGGCCTCGGCGCTCTCGATCATCGTCCCCGCCGCCGGCGAGACCGTGCTCTACCAGCGCCAGCTGCTCAAGCCTGGCGAGGCCTACACGATTCAGCTCGACGCCCGCGAGCGGCGTCGTTTCTTTCGGAGACTGAGGAGAACGCGATGAGAACCCTGACCGCCGCGGCGCTGTGCGCCGCCATGATCACGCTGTCGCCAGCAGGGAGCGCGCGGGCCGAGGAGCCCGAGCGGGTCGTCATGAAGCTCGACGAGTTCCTGCGCCTGTACGAGGAGGTCAAGGGGCGCACGCGCCCCGAGGACGCGCCGCGGGATCACGCGCTCTCGTCCGCGCGCTACCGCGGCGAGGTCGTGCTCGACGAGGGCAAGCCGGTGTCCGCGGTGTTCACCGCGAAGATGCGCGTCGAGGTCATCAAGCCCAAGGGCTGGGCGCGCGTGCCGATCCTGCCGGCCACGGTCGCGCTGCAGTCCGCCAAGATCGGGACCGCCGAGGCGCCGGTCGTGATCGAGAACGGCTTCTACACGCTCGTCACCGATCGCCGCGGCGCCTTCGACCTCGACGTCAGCTTCGCGGTCGGCGTCACGACCTCGGAGGGCAAGAGCGAGGTGACCTTCGAGCTCGCGCCCTCGGGCGCGACCTCGGCCCAGCTCTCGGTGCCCGCGCGCGAGGACCTCGACTTCACCGTCGCCGGCGCGCGCCTGACCTCGGACAAGGTCGAGGGCGAGACCCGCGTGGTCGAGGCCTCGCTGCCGGCGACGGGCTCGCTCTCGATCCAGTGGCAGCGCGAGATCCCCGAGGCGGCGCGCCAGCAGTCCCGCGTCTACAGCGAGGTCTACACGCTCGTCGGCCTCGGCGACGGGCTCATGCGCGCGACCACGACCATCCACAACACGATCCTGTTCCGCGGGGTCGACCAGTTCCAGGTCAAGCTGCCCGAGGGCATGACGCTGCTCGAGGTCACCGGCGCCGGCATCCGCGACTGGAAGCAGACCCAGGACGGCACGCTCGACGTCGCGCTCAACTACGCGGCCGAGGGCACCTACTCGCTCAAGCTCGAGATGGAGCGCGTGATCAAGGAGAGCGACAAGGGCCTGCGCGCGCCGATCGTCACGCCGCAGGGCGTCGAGCGCTCGAAGGGCTGGGTCGGCGTCGAGGCCCGCGGCAACATCGAGATCGGCGCGGGCGAGGGCATCAAGGGCGCGACGCCGGTCGACGTCCGCTCGCTGCCGGCCGCGATCCTCGGCATCACGCCGCAGCCCGTGCTGCTCGGCTACAAGTACCTGGGGGCCGAGGTCGCGGTCCCGCTCGAGGTCTCGTACCACGACGACATCGACGTGCTCGTCACGCTGCTCGACCAGACGCGCGCGCGCACCATGTGGACGCGCGAGGGTCGACGGCTGACCTCGGTCAAGTACCAGATCCGCAACAACCGGCGCCAGTTCCTGCGCCTCGAGCTGCCCAAGGGCGCCGAGCTGTGGAGCGCGTCGGTCGGCGGCCGCGCGGTCCAGCCCGCGCGCGCCAGCGACGGCCGCGTGATGATCCCGCTCGTGCGCTCGCAGTCGGCCGGCGGCGCGCTCGCGGCCTTCGAGGTCGAGGTCGTCTACGTCGAGAACGGCGCGCCCACGGCCGACAACGGGCGCGGCTCGTTCGCGGCCCGGCTGCCGAAGCCCGACGCGCCGAGCACCTACGTCGCCTGGACCGTCTTCGCGCCGCAGAAGGCGAAGATCATCCGCCGCACGGTCGACGGCAACCTGCGCCACGTCGACTACCTCTCGAACCCGATCCCCGAGGAGGACATGAACTACATCGAGACCGAGACGCCGCAGGTCGCGGCGCAGGCGGCCGAGCAGGACAGCTCGGGCGCGCTCGGCGAGGGCGCGGTCCCGGTCCCGGTCAGCCTCCCGCTGCAGGGCAAGGAGGTCCGCTTCGAGAAGCTGCTCGCGCTCGACGAGACCCTCGAGATCGAGTTCGGCTACCGCGGGCTGCGGCGCTGATGCGTCGCTGTCGATATGGTTTATTGACCAGGCCGCGCGCGCTGCCGCTGCTCGCGGCGCTGCTGCTCCCGCTCGCCGGGCGCGCGGGGCCGCCCGATGAGGAGCGAAAGAAGTCGCACGCCGCCGCCCCCTCGCCGCGCGCCGCGGCCACCTACGACTTCGACGCCGACGTCAGCGCCGAGCTCGTCGACATGGCCCCGCCGGCGCCGGCGGCCGGCGCCGAGGCGGGCTTCGAGACCGTCGGCGTCACCGCGGGCGGCGTCCGCGGGATCGACCTCGTGCGCGCGCAGATCGAGGCCGGCGAGGTCCCCAAGCCCGCGCTCATCACCGCCGAGGGCCTGCTCAGCGAGCACGACCTCCCGCTGCGCACCGGCGCCTGCGACCAGCTGCTGTGCGTGCGCGCCGAGACCATCGACGCGACGCTGATCACCGAGCCGGCCGTGCACTACATCGCCCAGCTCGGCTTCGCCAGCGACGTCGACCTCGCGACGCTGCGGCGCCCGCCGCTCAACGTCGTCGTCGTCATCGATCAGTCGACCTCGATGAACGGCGCGCCCATGCGCACGGCCCAGGCCGCCGCGCGGGCGCTCGCCTCGCAGCTGCGACCCGACGACCAGCTCTCGCTGCTCGGCTTCGGCGTCGAGCCGCGCGTCGTCTCCTCGCCGCAGCCGCCCAACCCCGGCGCCTTCGGGGTGCTCGTCGACGGGCTCGTGGCCCACGGCGCGACGGCGCTCGAGCGCGGGCTGTTCGCCGGCTTCGAGCTCGCGCGACGCTCGGGGCAGTGGTTCCCCGGCGCCACGCGGGTCGTGCTCATCACCGACGATCGCCCCAACGTCGGGCGCACCACCCAGGGCACCTTCCTCGCGCTCGCGCGCGCGGCCGCGTCGCGCGGCGTCGGCCTGACGACCATCGGCGTCGGCGCGCAGTTCGACGCGCCGCTCGCCTACGCGCTCAGCGGCGTCGCCGGCGGCAACGCGCTGTACCTGCGGAGCCCCGAGCACGCGCGCGCGCGCCTGAGCGAGGACCTCGGCGGCCTGGTGCACGAGCTCGCGCGCGCGCTCGTGATCGAGATCGAGCCCGCGCCGGGCATGCGGGTTGTGGACGTCTACGGGGTGCCTGGCGAGCTGCTCACCCGCGACGGCGATCGCGTCAGCCTGCGCGTCGAGACCTTGTTCGTCAGCAAGCGCCGCGGCGCGATCTACCTCGCGCTCGCGCCCAAGGGCCGCGCGAACCTCCCGCGCGCCCCGGTGCGCCTCGGCGCCGAGCTCGGGCGCGTCTCGATCCGCTACCGCACCATGGAGGGCGCGCTGCTGTCCGATCGCGTCGCGCTCCGCAACAGGAGCCCCCGCGGCGCGAGCCCCGGGCTCACGCGCGGCGCGCTGCTCCTGGACCAGTTCACGGTCACGCGCCGCGTCGGAGAGCTGGTTCATGAGTCAGGTAACGTGCAGGCCGCGTACGAGCTGCGCGCGCTCGCGGAGCGCTACACGCCGGTGACCGACGACGAGCTGCAGGCTCAGCGCGAGCCGTGCTGGCGCTCGCCGAGCTCCTGAGCGGGCGCGCGGCGCAGGCGGGCGCGCCGAGGCGGCTGTTCGCGCCGCCGCCCTGACGAGCGCGGCGCGGGTGCTGTGCGACCGCGCGCCCGAGCGCGCCCGCGTCGGTCCTCTCGGCCAGGCCGCGCGCGGGGCTGCAGGTTCGTGTACCCTCGAGCGTACGCCTCGCCTGGATCTTGAATATGCGTCATACGTCAACCTCGCGCCTCGCCCGACGTCGCCGCGCGCCGACGCTCGCCGTCCTCACCCCGCTCCTCGGCGCCCTCGCGCTCGCGTGCAACCCCCCGCTGCCGATGGAGACGCAGACGGGCGGCGACACCTCGGGCACGAGCGAGACCGACGAGACCAGCGACGGGACGGGCTCGAGCGGCACGCCGACGACGATCGAGCCGACCGTGACGGGGACCCCGGCGACGACGACCGAGACGTCTGACACCACCGCGGGCAGCGTCACCGACACGACCAGCGACACCGAGGCGAGCGTCACCGAGACCAGCTCGAGCACCACGAACCCCACGACGGAGGGCACCACGGACCCAGGCGACTGCGGCAACGGCGTCGTCGACGGCCCGGAGCAGTGCGACAGCGGCGGGGTCGAGACCGCGGAGTGCGACCCCGACTGCACGCTCCCGTCGTGCGGTGACGGCTACCTCAACACGTCGGCGGGCGAGGTCTGTGACCCCGGCGACGACCCCAACGACCCGTCCGGCTGCGTCGGCCCCGGGACCGCGCTCGCGCAGCAAGACACGCTCTGCCAGGACGGGCAGATCATGTTCGTGACCGCGAGCACCTACCAGATCGACGCCGGGCCCGACCAGGCCGCCAACGGCTTCTACAGCCGCGATGACGATGACGACCAGCGGATCAACGCGGACGAGCGCTGCCAGGAGGAGGCCGACGCGGCGGGGCTCTTGGGCAGCTTCCGCGCCTGGCTCAGCGTCGCGGTGCCCGGGGGGCAGGCGATCGCGCACGTCGGCGTGCCCATGGACAGCTCGCTGCTGCTCGTCGGCTACCTCGGCTACGACGCCGACCAGGACGTCGGGCCCGAGACCTTCGTGTTCGCCAACACGTGGAGCAACTCCTACGGCATCATCCCGGTCGACCCCGACGACACCGCGTTCACGCGGCCTGTCCTCGGCGCCTACTCGGCGCCCGCCGACAAGACCGCAGCCTGGACCGCGAGCACCACGCTCGGGCAGCTCGACTCGCTCATGGGCACCGCGAGCGACTGCGGCGCGTGGAAGGACGACAGCCAGGGCCCGCGCGCCCGCATCGGGAGACCAGGGATCCCGTATCAGTGGAGCCAGTCCGAGAACTCGCCCCAGGCGCTGGGCTGCGAGCTCGCGGCGCGGCTGTTCTGTATCGAGGCGCCCTGACGCGGTCCGTCGACGTAACTCGGGCAGGACTGCGCGGGAAATACCTCCTGCGAAGCGACGCTTACGTGTCTCGATAAGGATGAGTTCCCTCATCCCGGTTGCACAGACAATGAAATCCAGGGCTGCTGCGCGCCCTTTTGTGACCTGGGTCAAGGGGTGGGCGATCAGAACCCGGTTTGCATGGCCCTGGAGGCCCAGGTTCCGGGCGTCGTGTGCGATCCCGCGTACAAGGTCCAGTCGCCGAGCCCTGGCTGGGAACATGTCGGCATCTGCCGCCTCCCGCAATAACAGAACGGGAGCGCACGACGGCGCGGGGCCGCCCGATATAGCGACACCGCGGCCGCGACCGCTACAGCTCCGTCGGCAGCGGCCAGCTCGTCAGCGCGCCGTTCTCAACCCACTTGACCGGCGTGAACCACAGCGCGCCGCTCGGGCTCACGGCCACGCGACCCCGGCTCGGCATCGTCGCGAACGCCGAGGTCGTCCCCGTGAACGGCTCGACCTCGATCACCTCGAGGTTCGCCAGGCCGGCGTAGACGCGGCCCGAGAACGCGTCGTGACTCAGGCTCGTCACGTGGTCGCCGAGCCCGACGACGAACTCGCTGTCCTGGGTGTTGACGTTGAAGCGGTACAGATCGCCGCCCTCGATCGCGAACAGCAGGTGGACGTCGCTGATCGGCGCGCCGGCGGTGACCCGCCCCGGCAGCGCGCCGATGTAGCCCTCGGTCATCGCGTCGAGATCCGCCGTGTTGATGTCGCCGTTGTCGGTGCTGTTGCCGACGTACAGCACCCGATCGTTGCCCCACGTCAAGCCCTGCGGACCTGAGTCCGTCCACTGGTTGGCGAAGGGGCCCACGCCCGACGTGATCTCGGCCGGGATGATGATCGGGAGCGGCGCCATCGGGTCCTCGTCGTCGACCTTGGCGACGCCCTGGGGCGTGATCCCGCAGCCACAATTGGCGCAGCAGATATACGTGACCGCGACCTCGCCGTAGCCCATCACGGGCACGGGATCCGGCGGCGCGCTCGTCAGCGGATGACCTTCGGGATAGCCACGGGGGACCGTCAGCTGCTTGAGGGCCTTGACCTCGCCGAGGTCTTTCTCCGACACGCCGGTCCAGGTGTCGAGCGCGCCCGCCGGCGTGAGTCGACGAACGAAGTCCGGGCCCGCGCGGATCGTCACCATCCACGCGTTGCAGTCGTCGTCGAAGCTCAGCGACGAGATGTCGTTGGCGAACTCGCCGTTCATCAACGCGAGCTCCGGGTCGCTGCAGCCCGGCGTCCGCGTACAGCCGCACGCGTGCCCCCAGCACGCGCCCTCGGTCGTGCAGGTGACGCCGTTGCACGGCGCGATCGCGACGCAGCCGCCCTCTCCGTCACAGACCGTCCCCGGTCCACACAGCGCGTCGTCGCAGGGCGCCGCGGGGCCCGTCAGGACGCAGGATGACTCCGGATCGACGCACTCGCCGGTGAGCGCGTCGCACGCCAGGTCGGGTCCGCAGGGGTCAGGATCCTGCCCCTGGCAGCTCGTCACGCAGACATCATCGACGCACTGCTGGTTCGGCTCAACGCAGTCGCCGCACCCAGGGTCGACACCTGTCTCGCTCGTCTCGCCCCCGCTCGTGTCTGAGCTCGCGCCGCCCGTCGCGGGATCGGGGCCCCCCGTTGTGACGGCCGCGGTCGCGCTCCCGGTCGCCTCGCCGGTCGTCTGCGCGTCGGTACCGTCGGTGCTCGAGGAGGTGCCCGTCGGCGTCGTCGTCACGTTGGACCCCGCCGTCGTCTCCGTGCCGCCGTCGTCTCCTCCGCAGCCCGACCCGAGCGCGAGCGCGACCGCCATCACGCCCGTCGCCGCTCGCTCGCCAACACCGCCCGCCTCGCTCGCAGCTCGTCGTCGCATTCGCGCCAAGAGTATTGATAAACATGTCCTTTGGCACATTCTAAAACAGACGGCCCGCCAGCCGGGCCCGTCGCGCCTGGCGCGGCGCTCGTCGCCACCTCCGCGAGCGAGCGGCTGGCTTGCGCGCGAGCCCGGCGCGAGCCCGGACGCGCTGGCCGGGGTCGAGGTGTTCCTGCGCGAGCGCGGCGACGGGCCGCGAGACCCGCCCGCGTCGCGAGATCGCCTGGCGGGCGGGCGTGGGGGCGGGCGGGCGCGGGGCGTTTCCGAGCGGCCGCTGTACGCTGTACATACACAGGTACTTTGTTTCATGGCCGAACGGTCGTGTTACCCCGCGCGGCGCGACGCGCTTGTCGGCCGCGCGCTCGTCCGCCTACTATCTGTGTATGCAACAGTCGCGGCGGCGCGCTCCGGTGGTCTTCGTCCTGGGCCTCGGCCTGCTCCTCCCAGACGCCGCCGCGGCGTCGCGCGTCGTCTTCGTCAACCTCGACCCCGTGCTCGTCAAGGACGGCGCCGGCAACAACGACCCGACCATGGACATGATCGCGGTCAACGGCTTCACGCAGACCAGCTTCCCCGGCTGGACCGGCGCGAGCGAGCAGGACAAGGTCGACCTGCTCTACTACATGAAGGAGGCCGCGCTCGACTTCGACGTCGTCTTCACGCGCGCGCGCCCGCAGACCGGCACCTACGACATGATCGTCTTCGGCGACGCGAGCGCGCACGCGAGCGCCTTCGGCGGCCAGTGCTCGGGGGCGGTCGGCATCGCCGACTGCGAGGACGCGGGCGGCGAGTCGATCAGCTTCACGTTCTGGGGCTGCCTCGCGGCCGACGATCAGCTCGACCCGCACCGCGTCGCGCACACGAGCCTCACCGGGCTCGGCTTCGGCTGGGGCCTCGAGAACGTCAACGCGAGCACGGTCGTCATGGGCAACTACGCCAAATTCGACATCACGTACGGCTCGACCTGCGTCGACATCAGCGGCGCGAGCAGCTGCGCCCACGTCGGCTGCGCGGCGGGTGAGCAGCACGGGGCCGCCGACGTCATGGCCCGGCACGGCGCGCGCGTCGACGACGGCCCCGCGACGGTCGCGATCACGGCGCCGGCCCAAGGCGCGATGATCGTCGGGCCCTTCGACGTCACCGCCGACGTCGACGACGCGTTCGGCGGCCTCACCGTGTCGCTCGAGGTCGTCGGTCTCAACGCCGAGCCCGTGGTCGATGAGCGCCCGGTCTACGCGTGGACCAACATCGAGCTGCCGAAGGGCAGCCGGACCCTGCGCGTGAACGCGCTCGACGCCGACGGGAACCTCAGCAGCGCCGAGGTCACCGTGTGCATCGGCGCCGAGCCCTGCGACGCGCCCGGCGACGGCGACGGAGACGGAGACGGCGACGGAGACGGAGACGGAGACGGAGACGGAGACGGAGACGGAGACGGAGACGGAGACGGCGACGACGGCTCGACCGGCGCCTCCGACGAGACCACGGGCGATGACAGCGGGACCGACTCGTCGCCGTCCCCCTCGCCCACGGGCCCCGCGGCGACCACCTTCGGCGAGGACGAAGAGGACGGGGGCGTCGGCTGCGGCTGCGAGGCCGGGCGCTCGGATCGCGGCGCGCTCGGGCTCTCGCTGCTGGGGCTGCTCGCGCTCACGCGTCGACGACGACGCGCGCGCGCGTAAAAACAAAGCCGGGCGCGCGGCGGCGCCCGGCTTCCATGGATGGGCGCGCGCGTCGACGACGACGCGCGCTCAGTCGCTCAGGCGCGTCGGCGTCGACGCCCGAGCGCGAGCACGAGCACCATCAGCCACGGGGCCCGCGTCGGCGTCTCGGTCGCGCAGCCGCAGCCGTCCTCAGCGTCCCCGCCGCCGCCGCCGTCCGAGTCCGTGCCGCCGGCGTCGTCGTCGTCGTCGTCATCGTCGGCCGTGCCGCCGCCCGTGCTGGCGCCGTCCGAGGGGTCCGAGTCCGAGCCCGAGTCGGTGCCGGCGCTCGTCGTGCCGTCGGTCTCGTCGCCCTCGAGCTGGCAGCTCGCGTCGCAGCCGTCGCTCGCCACGGTCCCGCCGTCGTCGCACTCCTCGGTCTCGTCGTCGAGCACGCCGTCGCCGCACGCGGGCAGGGTGCAGTCGACGCGGCAGGCGTTGGGCGCGTCGTCGCTGTTGCCCTCGCCGTCGTCGCACTCCTCGCCGAGCTCGACGAAGCCGTCGCCGCAGGTCTCCTCGAGCACCCCCACCACGCAGAAGTCGTCGAGCGTCCAGCCGCCGAACTCGAGCCCGCCGTCGGTCTGCAGGCGGAAGCGCAGCTGGACGGATCCATCGGCTGCTTGATCGGTCAGGTCAACGTCGTGGAAGCGCCACTCGCGATCGGTGTGCTGCGTCGAGCCCTCGCCCTTGAAGTTCTGCCACACCGGCTCGCCGTCGGCGTAGATCGTCGCGGTGTCGTAGGTCGAGTCCTCGACGTTGAGCCACCGGCGGTACTGCAGGCGCACGATCGCGAAGCCCTGCGTGTCGACCACCGGCGAGTCGGCGAAGTTGTTGTCGTCGGCGGCGTACAGCCCGTTGCCCATGCCGAGCCCGAGGTCGTTGCCGAACACCCGCGCGCCCGAGAACGCCGCCGCCGGGTCGCCGCCCTTGCCCTGCGGCTCGTCCCACTCCCAGCCGTTGGGCGGGCCCTTGTTGGCGGACCAGCCGTCGTCGCCCGGGTTGTCGGTGAAGTCCGTGCAGTACAGCGGCTCCGTGCCGCCGACGTAGAACTCGTACCACGGGTCCGCCGCGTTGACGGGCGCCGAGACCGAGACGTCGGCCGTGTCGAGCACCACCTGGTACTGCACCACCGTGTTCGCCGGCTGCAGCGGGATCAGCCCGCGGTACAGCTCGCCCTCCGGCGTCATCGGCAGCTCGCCGCCGACGCCCGGATCCTCGCGCAGGCGCCAGCGCAGGACCACGTCGCCGCCCTCCCAGATCGGGCACTCGAACGCGGCCTCGACGGGGTAGCCGTCGGCGGTCGCCGGCAGCTCGGTGACGTCGTCGATGCTCCGGAACACCGGCGCGATCCCGTGGAGCGCGAACGCCTTGTTGATCTCGCAGAAGTTCGGCGTGCCGTTGGCGAGGTCGCCGTCATCGTCGTCCGCGACCAGGAGCTCCGGGTACATCGACGGGATGTCGACCGCGCGCCGGATCCCCTGGTACCACAGGAGATCCGCGCGCTGGGTCCCCTCGGCCTCGCCGAGCTTCTCCCGCAGGTCCTTGCGCAGGTCCCAGAGCGTGCCGGCGATGATCAGGCCGGTGATGTGCGGGTCGCCGGTGATGTCGTCCGGCCACACCGCCTCGTCACCCTCCGGGTCGATGTGGCGCAGCGGGCTGTTGGGCTGGTTGGCGAAGAACGCGAGCCCCATCGCGGGGTCGTCGGTGATCGTCGCGGCGAGGTAGTCGCTGATGCCCTCGCTCAGCGCCCCCTCGAAGTTCCCGACGCCCGGGATGATCGACTGGTTGTGCACCGAGTGGCCGGTCTCGTGATAGACGACATCGGGGAGGCGCGCGGTGTTGTTGCAGCCGCCGCCCTCGCTGAAGAAGTACGTCGAGTCGCCGTCCGAGACCGCGTTGCAGGTCTGGTTGATGTTGACCGTGACCGTCTGCTTCCCGTCGAGCCAGCCGAGCTCGGGCGCGAGCGCGCGGACGTACTCCTTGGCGACGTTGGCGTGGACGCTCGCCGACAGCTGCGCGTCGAGGTACTGGTCGTTCGAGAGCTCCCAGGTCGCGGCGCCGCCGGATGGGAGGTTCAGGTTCCCGCCGGCCGGCGGCCCGTTCTCGGAGACGACGTTGACGTAGGTCCCGTCGACGCCGAGGCCGATGGAGGCCGCCTGGTCTCCCGCCCAGGTCAGCCCGCCCGCGGCGTCGCTCGTCTGCCCCTGGCCGTTGATCGTGACGTCCGTGAACGCCGCCGGCGCGTCGTAGCGATCGCCCGGGTGCCGGCGCGGCACGTTGAAGCGCAGCGTGCCGCTCGCCGAGCGCAGCAGCGACTCGCGCGCGACCGGCTCGCCGGTCTCCGCGTCGACGTACACGGCCCAGCGGCCCAGCGGCCTCGCGCTCTCGACCGTGACGCGGGCGACGTGACGGAACGCCGTGACGCCGCCGTCCTCGACGAGCGGCAGCACCATCGGGCCCTCGAGCGTCGTCGCGCTCGCCTCGGGCGCCAGATCGCCCTGGATCCACGCGAGCGCGCGCGCGCGCAGGGTCGCGTCGGGCCGCGCCGCGCCGTCAGACGCCTGAACGCGCGGCAGCGCCTCGGAGGCGACGACCATCAGGCGGTCGTGCTTGATCCGCAGGCTCACCTGCCCGCCGACGACGACCCGGCCGCGGTGGTGCTGCTGGAAGCCGAGCGTGCGGATGCCCGCGTCGAGCTCGTTGGCGACGAGCGTGAAGTCCGAGAGCGCGGCGCCCGGCGCCAGCAGCTCCAGATGTCTCTCGAGGAAGCTCCAGGCGAAGCTGCGCGCGCGATCCGGCGAGCCCGTCGCGCCCTGGACGACCGGGCCCGAGGTGATGACCACGCGGCTCGGCACGCCGGTCGCCGGGTCCCACAGCGCGCGCGCGCTCCCAACCTCGGACTGCAGCGCGCGCCAGGCTCCGCGCGCGCGCGCCGGCGCGGCGTCCCATCGCGACAGCCGCGCGCTGCGAACCGCGTCCCCCGACGCCAGCTCGAGCCCGGCCGCGCCCGTGACGGGCGTGGTCTGGGCGGCCTGGGCGGCCGTCGACGTGAGCGCGATACAACAAACAATCAACGACGCGGACGTCGTCCTCGCGTACCTCTCCATGGTTTGTCCCCCCCTGCGAGCTCCGCTCGCGGTCCGTGCATACACCGTGATGCGGAAAAAACAGCGGGGTTTTTACTAGGAAATACGGTTTCGGCGATTTCGTGTGGAGCCGCGAAGCGAGTTTCGCACTCCGAAAAATCACGTGTAGTTACAAGCGAATAGGTTCGAGAGCGCGAACTGCGGCACCGAATCGCGCGCGAGGGCGCAATCTCGGTGTTCGATCGCTCTGGAATTCCACCGGGTTAAAGAACCCACGAATGTGGGCGCTCGCTCACTCGCCTGGCAGCGCTTTGCTGATCAGCGTGGCGCTCGCGAGGTCCTCGGCGGTGCACGGCTGCAGCGAGCAGCTCGGGTTCGCGTCGGCGACGCGCGGCGCGTTGAGGCACAGCGCGCCGTTGCGATCCCAGGCCGCCTCGACCGGCCAATCTGTCTCAAAGGTCTGGATCCCGAGGTGGTCCTCGATGTCGATCGCCGTCCCGTTCACGGTGTTGGGCTGCCCCGAGCCGCAGTAGTCGGCGTACACCATGCGCGCGCACGCTTGGTGGAGATCGGCCATCGTCTGGTCGACCCACGACGCGTAGCCGGCCGCGATGCACTTGCCGATCACGCTGCCCTCGCACGCGAGCGTGACGTTGTGGGTGTCGTTGTAGGCGTGCGTGCGGTTGAGCTGCTCGTCGTAGCGGCCGTGCATCAACACCGCGCGCGTCGGCGTCTCGTCCTCGTCGACGCACGGCGAGCTCCACGTCGCGCCGCCGATCGGCCGATAGCGCAGGTCCAGGAGGTACACGCCGCTGAAGTCCTCGCTCTCGTGCACCCCGTCGACGCGCAGGATGAAGTCCTCCTCGTCGACGCCGCCGGCGTTCAGCGTGAGCCGCTGCTCGACGCCGACGAAGTCGGCGCCCGCGAGCAGCTCGCTCCCCCCGAGCCAGCCGGTGTAGCGGTTCGATCCCGGATCGAGCTGAACGTTGTAGACCGGCGCGCTCGCGCCGTAGACCCCGTCGTACGCCGGCGTGTGCACGCGCGTCTCGTCGAGCACCCCGCCGTCGAGGTTCACGCCGTTGAAGACGATGCCGTTGAAGACGATGCCGTTGAAGACGATGCCGTTGAAGACGATGCCGTTGAAGACGATCCCGCGGTCGCCCGCGTCGTCGTCGCCGTCCTCGACCTCGATCGCGCAGTCGAGCGTGGTCGTCGCGAGCAGCGCCGCCGCGAGAGCGCGACGCGCTCGAGCCATCCATCCCGTCGCTACCATGGTGTAAACGTACGCCGACAAGCGCGACGCAGCAACGATCGGGCGCACGTAATTCCAAGGACGCCTCAATGCTAAATATGCATAAAAGGACATGTGTAGTTCTTGCGTGGTCACGACGCCTCGTCGCGACGTCGCGGGCTCAAGACCCCGAAGATCGTCGCCCTGGGCGCGCCTCGAGGTCTGCGCGCCCCGGGGGGCTCCCCCCGCGCGCGCGGGGAATCACCCCCAATCGCGCGAATCAATTACGCAGACCGCGTCCGCGAAGCGCCGTCGCGCAGCCGCGGCGCGCCAATCTGACACTGGTCGAGCAGCGTTGGCGTTCGTGTGATCGTGCATGCGCACCGTGAAGCCGCGCGCGCGACTCGTGCGCCTCGGGCCGCGCATCTTGCGTGCGCACGCGACGGCTCAGTCGGCGCGGCCGCCGTCGGCGCGCGGGCCCTGCGTGACGGAATCTGACGCTTCGGTCATGTTCGACTCGATCCGCGTGAGCCACCGACGCGCCGCGAGCTGGTCGTCCGCGAAGCGCTCGCCGGCCGCGGCGAAGCCGGCGACCGAGGCCCTCGCGAGGCTCGCCGCGCGGGCGCTCACGGCCTCGTCGCGCGGGCGCTCGGGGTCATCGCCGACGAGCGCGCGCGCCAGCAGGAGCTGCAGCCGCGCGCGCTCCTGGGGGAGCGCCGCCCGCTGCTCCGCCAGCGCGAGCGCGCGCTCGAGATGCGGCCGCGCCTCGAGCGGTCGCCCGCGCGAGAGCTCGACCTCGCCGAGGCCTTGGAGGATCGGGACCATGAACTCGCTGTCGCGCCCGAGCGCGCGCTCGGTGATCCCGCGCGCCGAGTGATAGGCGGCGCGGGCCTCGTCGAGCGCGCCGCGCCCCAGCGCGAGCTCGCCGAGGTTGGCGACGATGAAGCCGTAGTAGGGGTGCTGCTCGCCGTAGAGCTCCGCGGCCTGATCGCGCGCGCGCTCGAGCACCGCGGTCGCCTCGAGCGAGCGGCCGAGCCCCGTGTAGACGACGCCGAGCGTGTTCAGGATCGCGACGTGCACGGGGTGGTCGGCGCGCAGCGCCGTCTCGGCTGTCTGGAGCGCGGCGTTCAGCTCCACGAGCGCGCGCTCGTGGTCGCCCTGCGCGTAGTACAGCGACCCGAGGTTGTTCAGCAGCAGCGCGCGCAGCTCGGCCGGCCGCTGCAGGCGGCCGACGAGCGCCCGGGCGTAGCGCGCGTCGTGCAGCGCCTCTTCGAAGCGCCCGAGCCGCGTGCCGACCAGGAACATGCGCTTGATCGCGGCCTCAGCCGCGATCGCGTCGGTCTTCGCCGAGAGCGCGACCCACAGCGCGTCCGAGAGCGCGACCTCGGCGGCCTCGTGCTGCCCGCTCTCCATGAGCAGGCTGCCCTCCCGCATGCGCGCCTCGGCGATCAGCGGGCGGTACTCGAGCGCGCGCGCGCGCTCGAGCGCCGTTCGGGTGAGCTCGAGCCCGATGTCGTAGCGGCCGGTCAGCTCGAGCACGCGCGCGCGCGCGATCGCGGCGCGGTGCCCCGCGATCTCGCGGGCGGTCGCCTCGTCCGCCGGCGGCTCGACCTGCGCCATCAGCAGCTCGGCGCTCTCGCAGCGCGCCAGCTCGTCGAGCACCCCCGCGGCGTCTACCGCCTTGCCGACGACCGACGCGTCGCCGCTCGCGAGCACGTCGATCAGCTCGCTGAAGCCCGCGCGCCCGCGCTGCAGGCACAGCATTCGGCGGTCGAAGAGCGCGGCCGACTCCCGGCGCTCGAGGTGCGCGAGGCAGGCCTCGGTCCGCAGCGTCGACCAGCGCGCGGCGTACTCGTCGAGCCGCGGTCGCACCCGCCGCCAGGTCGCGTCCGCGTAGGAGAGATCCGTCCCCTGCAGCGCCTCGTGCACGGACGCCGCGCGCGCCTCGTTCCACACCGCCGTCAGCTCGCGCCCCGCCTCGACGCACGCGCGCGCCTCGTCCGCGCGCGCGCTGTACAGCAGCCCGCCCGCGAGCGCGATCGCGGTGACCGCGAGGCCGAGGTACACCCAGCGGCGGCGCACCTGCAGCGGGCTGCGCGAGAGCTGGTCGAGCAGCGCGGCCATCGACGGGAACCGGCCCTCGGGGTCAGGCGAGAGCCCGCGCGTCAGCGCGACCCGTACGCGGCTCGGCACGTTGGCGGAGCGCCGCGGCTCTCGCAGCGCGCCGGCGACCACCGCGTCGACGAGCTCTTGCACGGTGCCCTCCGAGAACGGGTGCTCGCGGTACAGCGACTCCCAAAGCGCCACGCAGAACGCGAATTGGTCCGAGCGCGCGTCGGCTTGGTTGCCGACGAATTGTTCAGGCGCCATGTACTGCGGCGTGCCCATCAGCGCGCCGACGCGGGTCAGCTCGCGCGACAGCAGCGGGCGCGTCAGCGCGGGGCTCGGCGCGCGCGGCGTCGTCTCGGGCGGCGCGTCGACGGACGCCGGGGCGGCGCGCGCGAGCCCGAAGTCGGTCACGAGCGCGCGGCCGCGCGCGTCGACCAGCACGTTCGACGGCTTGAAGTCGCGGTGCACGAGCCCGGCCTCGTGGGCGGCCGCGAGTCCATGACCTGCCTGGAGAAACATGTTCACGATCTCGCGCCACGTCCGCGACTCCGCGTACAGCCACTCGAGCAGCGTCGAGCCCGAGATCAGGTCCATGGCGACGAACAGCCCGTCGCCGACGCGCCCGACCTCGTGCACGCCGACCACGTTCGGGTGCGAGAGCTTGGCCATCGCCTGCGCCTCGCGCTGCAGCCGGGTGACCGCGTTGCGGCTGTTGTGCCCGTCGCGGATCAGCTTGATCGCGACCCGGCGGTCGAGCTCGGGGTCGTAGGCCGAGTACACGACGCCCATCCCGCCCTCGCCGAGCTTGTCGATGATCAGGAAGCGACCCGCGCGCGTCGGCGCCTGCTCGGCGGTGACGACCGCGCGCGAGGCGTCCGAGCGCGCCGCGACGGTGTCGGCGATCGGCAGCTTCGCGCGTCCAGGGCGGCTGATCGGCGGGCCCGTGAACTCGGGCTCGACCGGGCGTACGTCGAGCACGACCGTCTCGTCGCCGACCGGGTTCGCGCCCGTCCGCAGCGGACGCTCCGGGCTCGAGGGCGCGTTTTCGTGGGGGGGGGGCATCACGACGCGACTCGAGGAGTGTATGCCGCGCCAGCCCGCAGGCTTCACGCCGGCGCCCGTGAGTCTTCCCGGGAGGACATGTAGGCGCCGTCGGCGGCTCGCCGGGCGCAGGCGCTCGCCGAGCGGCGCGCCTCAAGGCGAGGACGCGACCAGCAGCGTCGGCCACTGCTCCGGGTGCAGCAGCGCGAGCGCGACGTAGAGGAGCAGCGCGGCGACGAGGCCGAGGCGCACGAACTCGACGGGCCACGCCCACCGACGCCCCTCGAACAGCCCGCCCCAGACCGCGGTCGTCAGGATCACGAGGATCGAGGACACCAGCAGGAAGCCGGCGCTGAGCGACTTGTAGTAGTTCAGCAGCATCACGACGCCGTACACGACCGTCAGGAAGTGCAGGCCGATGTACGCCTTGACCCAGGGCGCGCTCCTGTCGAGGTCGTACTTGTGCTGCTGGCGGTCGCGCAGCGCCTCGCCGACGAGCCCGCCGCTGACGCCCCCGGGGTGCCAGCCCGGGTGACCGAACCACACGCGCAGCTTGTCGCCCCAGCGGGGCAGCTCGCGACTGCGGCGCGCCATGTCGCGGAAGTGGTGGAGGTTGGCCCACACCGGGCTGAAGCTCTCCAGCGGCTTCGTCGTGCCGTACACCGGCTCAGCGCGCTCGGGCTCGAAGCTGCCGAACACGCGGTCCCAGATGATGAAGATGCCCGCGTAGTTGCGGTCGAGGTACTCGTCGTTGATCGCGTGGTGCACCCGGTGGTGCGAGGGCGTGTTGAGCACCGCCTCGAGCGGCCCCACGCGCTTGATGAGCTGCGTGTGGATCCAGAACTGATAGAGCGTGTCGATGGCGCCGGCGATAAAGTAGACGTGCGGGGGCAGGCCGAGCAGCGCCAGCGGCAGGTAGAAGGGCATGGACGTGAGCGGCGTGAACCAGGCCTGACGCAGCGCGACCGCGAGGTTGTAGTCCTCGCTGTGGTGGTGGACGATGTGCGCCGCCCACAGCACGTTGACCTCGTGGCTGAGGCGGTGCCACCAGTAGTAGATGAAGTCGTAGGCCAGGATGCCGAGCACCCACAGCGCCACGGGGTGCAGCAGCGTCTCGAGCTCGAGCAGGTGAAAGCGCGTGTAGACGCCGATGTAGACGGCGCCGAGCGCCGTGCCCAGCAGCACCTTGCCGATGATCTGGTTGCCGATCCCGCAGCTGATGTCCGTGACCGCGTCGTTGAAGCGGTAGACGTGGCGGTGACGGAGATACGCGACTGCGGCCTCCACCAGGATGAGGACGAAGAACGCGGGGATGGCCAGGGCGATGATGCTCATCTCGACGCCGTGTGCTCGTGGCGAGGGGCGTTCGCGCGCGTCGCCGAGCGTCGCGCGCCTACCTCGTCAGTGTAGCGCGCGGCCGCCCGCCGGCGCCAGGAGCGTGGCGCCCGAAGGCGCCGATCTGCCCTCCCGCTCACCGGCGAAACGGGAGCGCGTTCAGGCTGAGGATGACCACGTCCTCGGCGTTCACCGCCTCGCGAAATTCACGCCAGCGCGTCCGGTGATCCTCGCCGGCGCGCGCGACCGGGTCGCGCTCCGCGACCGGCAGCGCGCGCAGGGCCGAGCCCTGGAGCTCGCCCGAGAACGCGGCCGGGTTGAGCAGCCACGCGATCGCCGGCGTCATCATGATCACGAAGCCGAACATCAGGGTGGCGCGCGCGGTGCCCCAAAAGCCAGGCACCCAGGTGAGGTAGAACAGCAGCGCGGTCAGCAGCGTGAACGCGGCGAGCATCGCCAGCGCCCGCTGCTGCGTCAGCTCGTCGGCTCGCTCGCCGCCGGCGGGCTCGCGGATCGAGCCGACGAGGCGGATCGCGTGCCGGCGGGGCGCGTTGGGTGCCATCGGCACGGGCTCCGTGAAGTGCTGCGTGCTGACCACGGCCCGGAACTCCCCGCGGGCGACGCTCAGCCGCGTGCCGTCGAGCATCCCCGAGAGCGCGGTCTTCGAGGTCGTGTAGCCGGCGGAGGCGGGGAAGTGCAGCTGGATGACGCGCTCGACGCTCGCGGCCAGCGCGGCGCGAGCCTGCGTCGCCTGTTCCGAAGTCCATCTAGTTGATCGACGGGACCACACGAGCCGCTCAGCGTCACGTCCACCCATACAGAAATCAGGCTACCTGGACCGCGGCGGGGCGCCAACCATTTGTGACCTCGAGGTCATTTTCGTCGCGCGGTCGAGACGCGCGCGCGCGACCGACGGAGTCCTGCGCGCATCTGGGCGAAGCGGCGCGCGCGACTCCTGCGCGCGCAGATGTGGGCCTACGCGTAGGACGCTGTCCGGTAATCGGGACACCCTCGCGCCGATATTGCGGGCACGTATGGAGCGACGCGCGCGTGTAGCTACACCCGGGCCCGAAGGTCGGCGGGGTAAACGCTCCGTGACCAGGCGCGATCATTGACGGGACGCCGCCACCGCGTCCGCGCGCTCCGGTCCCGGCGCCGGTCGACTGCGGGACGTCGCGCAGGTTGACAGGTCACAGCGCTCGGCCAGAAGATGATCATGACCGCGCGCGGTCGATGGAGTGCGGCGCCCGCAGGACGCGGGCGACCGAATCACAAGGAGTGGTGAGCATGGTGCAATACGTGGACCCCGAGCGAGAGCCCAGCGCGGCGCTCGCGGAGCAGGGGAGTGGTACACAGGGGAGCGGAGAACAGACGTCCGCGTCGGAGCCCGCGGGCCCGCGCGGGACGGACGAGTTCGCCGTTGATCTCTCGGATCTAGAGGACGGCGAGCCGGTCGCGTCAGGGGGCGCGCGCGAGCGCGACTACGTCGGCGATGACGCGGCGTCACCGGGGCTGGTGCAGCGGCTGCACGGGTACTTCGGCGGCGACGCGCGGCGCGTCCGCGAGGCGCTCGAGGGCTACCGCGGGCTCTATGAGAGCGTGGGGAGCTACGTCGCGCAGTGTCTCGACAGCGACGGCGTGCCCGAGTGGCTGCTCCCTTACATCGATCACGAGGCGATCGGCCGCGACTGGACGCTCGGCGGCACGATCTGGACGCTGCCCGAGGAGCTGCACGATCGCCAGCACGAGCGTGTGCCTCGCGAGGGCCTCCACCGCGGCGTGCACGTGTTCCTCCGCTAAGAGGCCGCGAGGATCGACGCGAGGATCGACGCGAGGATCGACGCGAGGATCGACGCGAGGATCGACGCGAGGATCGACGCGAGGATCGACGCGAAGCGCAAACCGAGGATCGACGTTGTGGTTGAAGTGAGGATCGACGCGAGGATCAGAGACGAGGATCGACGCGAGGATCAAAACAAGGATCAAATCAAGGACCGAACGAGGGAGGCAGCGGCCCGTCGCTCACGTCGTCCGGACGACGGCGTGGGCGCGGGCGCGCGAGCCCGCGGCGCCGCCCGAACCTGTCAGCGCTTCCAGGTCCAGCCGCTGGCGCCTGGGCGGCTGCGCAGCATCTCGTAGAACTGCGCGCCGCTGATGAGCTGCGCCTCGAGCTGCCCGAAGCCGATCATGTCTCCGACCTGGACCTTCACGCGCGTCCCGGCGCGCAGCGCCTGGCCGTTGACGTGCGTGCCGTTCGAAGAGCGCTGATCGCAGAGATACATGACGCCGCGCGGCCCGATCAGGAAGTGCGCGTGCAGCTTGGAGATGTACGAGAGCCGGAGGACGATGTCGCAGTTCTGGGCTCGCCCGACGCTGATGCGATCGGGGAACGGGTTACCGGGACGCTTCTGCACCGGCGCGACGCGCCACGAGGCGTCGAACGCCGCGCCGTCCTCGAAGAATTCGCCGTCATCCCCGCGCGCCGGCATCTTCACGAACACGGTCTGATACTGGATATCCTCGTCCCACTCGTCGTCGACCTTCGAGGGGGACTTGAGCATGTACAGCGAGCCGAACTTGCGCACGAAGCCGGCCTCGTCGAGAGTGCGCGCCGCCTGACGATAATCATCGACCGGTTTCACGGGCTCAGTCTAGCACCGCTGGCGCTCGTCAGAGCCGCAACCTGGGCGCGCTGAAGCGGGCGTTGACCGCCGCGTGACGCGATCTAGCGAGCTCCGTGAGCGCTGGCGCGCGCGGACTGGATCGCGCGGCGACGGGCGCCCGCGATGATCCACGTTGGGGGACATGGACACGATTGCGCTCGCTCGCGCATGATCAAGCGCGCCGGGGTGACCGCCGCGGCCATCATCACCGAACGACAACCGCGCGAGGACAGCATCATCATGACCATCGGACACACCATCATCGGGAGCGGGACTCAGGGCGTGATCGTCCTGCACGGCTGGTTCGGCGACTACACCGTGTTTAACCCGATGCTCCCGTACCTCGACACCGACAGCTTTCGCTACGCGTTCGTCGATTATCGCGGGTACGGGAAGTCGCGCGACCTCGCCGGTGAGCACACGATGAAGGAGATCGCCGGGGACGCGATCGCGCTCGCGGACGAGCTCGGCTGGGACAAGTTCCACGTGATCGGGCACTCCATGGGCGGCATGGCCGTGCAGCGCGTCGCCGTGGACGCGACCGCGCGCGTCCTCAGCGGGGTCGCGATCACGCCTGTGCCCGCCGCGGGCGTCCCCTTCGACGAGCAGGGCTGGGGCCTGTTCTCGGGCGCGGCCGACGACGACGGCAACCGCCGGATGATCCTCGACATCACCACCGGCAACCGCCTCTCCGGCCACTGGCTCGACTGGATGGTCCGCGCGTCGCGTGCGACCACGACGCGCGACGCCTTCGCCGACTACTTGGTCGCGTGGGCGAAGACCAACTTCCTCGAGGAGGCCAACGGCCTCGCGACGCCGCTGCTGGTGCTCCCGGGCGAGCATGATCCCGCGCTCGGCGAGCCGGTGATGCGGCAGACCTTCATGCAGTGGTACCCCAACGCCACGCTGCACGTGCTGCGCAACGCGGGTCACTACCCGATGCAAGAGACCCCGGTGCACCTGGCGACCGTCATCGAGGCGTTCATGCGCGAGCACGGCGGCGGTCAGGCGGCGAGCTAGCCCTGCTCGCGCGGCGCGTGCGAGGGGTCGCGCGCCGGAGCACAGGAGCCGCTCAGCGTGGGAGCGCGAGATAGGCCCTCGCCAGCGCGACCGCCTCGTCGATCAGCGCCGCGCGCTCGCGCACAGGAGCCGCTCAGCGTGGGAGCGCGAGATAGGCCCTCGCCAGCGCGACCGCCTCGTCGATCAGCGCCGCGCGCTCGCGCGCTGGCTCCCGCAGCGCGAGCGTCACGACGGCGCTCACGGCGTGGACGAGCGCGCGCGCGACTCGCTGGGCGCGGCGCGGCGAGATCGGTCGCCGCGTCGCCTCGGCGCGGGGGCGCGCGCGGATCATCGGCGCGAGCAGCTCGGCGAACTCCTGGCCCCAGCGCTCGCCGGCTTCACGCAGCGGCGTGATCAGCTGGCTGCCGAGCCAGAGCTGGGCGTAGCCGGGCTCGCGTTGATAGAACTGCGCGAACGCGCGCACCCCTCGCTCGACGAGCGCGTCCTCGTGATCGTCGGCGTCGGCGAGCGCGGTGAGCAGCGCCTCCTTGAGGCGCTCGCGGTAGCGCTCGAGCAGCGCGGCCAGCACCGCCTCCTTGTTGGGGAAGTAGTCGTAGACCGTGCCGATCGCCGCGCCCGCCTCGCGCGCGATCGCGTTGGTGTTGATCGCCGCGACCCCGCCCCGCGCGAGCAGGCGCTGGGCCGCGTCGAGCAGCGACGCGCGTCGTCGCTCGGCGCGCGCTTGTACGGGCGCGCGGGGCATGAGGCCGCGACTGTCGCAAAAGTTGAATAATTGTTCAAATTTCAAAAGTCGAGTAATTATTCAACTATGTCCTCCTCGCGCGTCCCCGGATCCTCGCCGCTCGCGGCGGTCATCGTCGCGCTCGCGCTCGGCACCTTCGCGTGGGCCTGCGTCGCGCCCGCGAGCGCGCCGGCTGCTGGCGCCTCCATCGGCGTGGCGCTCGCGCTCGCGGGGCTCAGCGCGCGCGCGCGGGCGTCCCCGCGCGCGCGCTCGCCTGGGTCGGAGTGAGCGGCGCGATCATCCTGGGCGCGCCCCTCCCAAAGACGTGGCCAATCGTTCAGGTCGTCGCGCTGCTGCCGGCGCTGCTCGCCGCGCTCGCGCTCACCGCCCCAAGCGGCGAGCGAGCGTGGCTGCGCGCGGGGCGGGTCGAGCCGCGCGCGGTCGTCGCGATCGGGCTGCTCGCCGCGCTCGCGCTGCCGCTGTGGGTCACGCTCGCGCGGCCCGACCTGACCGGCCCGCGCGCGATGCTCCCGGCGTGGTCGCCGACGCTCCTCATCCTCGCCGCGCTCGGCTTCGCGATCGTCAACGCGGCGCTCGAGGAGCTGCTGTTTCGCGGGCTCGTCCAGGGCGCGCTCGAGCGGCTGCTGGGCCCCGGGTGGGCCGCGCTGCTGCTGCAGGCGGCGCTGTTCGGCGTGGCCCACTGGGGCGGCTTCCCGAGCGGGCCGCTCGGGGTGCTCATGGCGGGGAGCTGGGCGCTGCTGCTGGGGTGGGCGCGGCGTCGCGGCGGCGGGCTGCTCACGCCGACGCTCGCGCACGTCGTCGCGGATCTCGTCATCTTCGCGTCGCTCGCGTGGGCGAGCTGAGCGATTCCATCGACAAGTCCTAAGAGACATCTCACATGATCGCCGCAGCCGGCGCGCGCTCGCGCTCGCGCGCCGCGTCGGTTCACCGTACGATGATCCCGCGATGAAATTGGACGCAGCAGCGATCGAGACCCCCGCTCCGCGCGCGCGCGCCTGGACCCTCGCCGCGATCGCCACCATGATCTTCGGCGTGACGCTGTCCGCCTGCGCCACGACGTCCGGGCCGCCGCCCCCGGCGACGCCTGGCGCGAAGTACGAGGTCACCGGCGACAACCCCAACTACGACAGCGGCTGCGGCCAGGGCAACCCCACGGGCAAGCTCATCCGGGGCACTCGCTTCAAGCTCGTCAGCGCCGAGGGCGACTGCTGGCTCGTCGAGTTCGACGACCAGACCGAGACCTATATCCACCCGGAGCGGGTCAAGGCCGCCAAGTAGCCGGCGTCGCCGGATCAGCCTGACACGTTCAGCGAGCGCGGCCGCGTGAGCCCGTACTCCCGCGCCGAGACCAGCTGCGTGATCGAGAGGGGCGCGTCGTCCTCGACGGAGGGGATCACGACGACCCCCACGTCGCAGAGCACGTAGAGCGCGCCGGAGCGCCCGAACGCGAGGTCGATCGGCGCCCGCACCCGCGGGTCGTCGGCCACGAGCGCGCCGCGGTGCGCACCGGTCTCGAGCTCGAAGCGCACCAGCTGATCGCGCGCCTCGTCGGCGACGTACAGCAGCCCGTCGGGCCCAAGGGCCAGCCCCGTCGCCGCGCCCAGCTCCGCGTCGGTCCCGAACCACAGCGCCGCCTCGCCGCGCTCGAGGTCCCAGCGCAGGAGGTGGCCGACCCCGCCGTGGCCGCCGGAGCCCGCGATCACGACCTCGCCCGTCGAGAGCGGCAGGAAGTCGTGGGGGTCCTGCAGCGCCGGCGGCGCTTGCTCGTCGACCAGCGTCCCCGCGCCGTCCTGCTCCTGCAGCGCGATGATGTTGCGGCTGTCGTTGCCCAGCACGAGCAGCTGATCTCCGACGAAGTGCAGCTCGACCGGCTCCTCGAGCCAGTACGTGTCGCGATAGAAGCGCGAGAGGAACACCCCGCTCTCGGCGTCGTAGCGGTCGATCGACGAGTCGGCGAAGTCGGCGACGTAGATCGTGCCGTCGGCGTGCGGGCGGGCGCTCGACGGTCTCGCGTACGCGTCGCGCGGGCCGAGCGGGCTGCTCAGCGCCGCGCCGGTCGCGGCGTCGAAGCGCAGGACTCGGCTCGAGCCGCGATCGCTGAGCAGCAGCACGCCGTCGTCCGCTCGCGACGCGCAGCGCTCGGCGCAGTCGTCAGGCTCCGCGAGCTCGTCGCAGCCCGCGAGCGACAGCGCGAGGGCGACGAGCGTGAGCCTGCGGAGCCCCATGGACCCAGTGTAACCCCGTCGTAACGCGCGCGTGACAAACACCGCGAGCGCGCGCGAGCCTCATAGCTCTTTCGGACATGTCCCATATCGCGCGTCGTGTCGCGCGCCGACGCGAGGGCGCTCCAGGTCGCGCGGCCGCGACGACTCGTGACGCGCGCGCTCGCGCGGAGGACCGGCCTCGCGGACGCACACGCGGGCAGGCCCGCAGCACCTCTCGATGAAGACGATCCAGAGGCGGACAGTGCGTCGAGCGGGCCTGCCCGCGTGTGCGCCTGCTAGGCTTGTGGCGGCGGCGCGCGCAGCAGCGCGTCGAGGCGCGCGCGCTCGAGCGGCTCGAGCCGCTCGCCGAGCCAGCTCGCGAGCGGCGCCGCCTCGCTGAACGCGCGGCGTTCGGGGTGCGCCGCCTCGCGGATCATCCGGTTGATCTGCAGGGCCACGACCGCGCTCAGCGGGAGCAGCGTGCCCGTCCGCAGCAGCCGCGGCTCGTCCTTCATCGTCGCGACGTACGCGTCCACGACGTCGGGCGGGAACACCCGCGCGCCGCGGAGGTCGACGAAGCACACGTAGCGCCCGCGCGTCGCGTCGATGACCGCGTCGTGATCGCGGCCCCACGCGATCGCCTCCTCGAGGGAGACGGGCGACCAGATCGCGATCTCGACGAGCTGACCGACGCGGCGCTCGACCCGGTACATGGGATGAGTGTACCGAGCTGTGAGCTGTCCTGAGAGGCTGTTGTAGGCGAGCGCGCGAGCCCGTCGCGCCGCCTCGCGCTGCCCGGCGGCGCGCTCCTGGGGCCGCGCAGCGGCGCGCTGCTCCGCCTGCGCTGTCTCGAACTGGGCGCGCGGCGCGACCCCGCTCAGTCGCGGCGTAAGCACCCCGACAGGCGGGCCCGCTGCGTGATCGCGCCGCGTCGCGACGCGCGGAGCATCGGGGGCGGGCGAGCGCGCACACGCACGCGCTGTCTCGCGCGCGTGAGCGCGGCGCGCCCGCCCTCGGGCGCGCGTACCCTCGGCCTCGGCTCGGCGCCTTGGTGTAGGCTGACGGCGCGTGAAGAAGACCCTGCCTTGGCGCGGCGGCAGTCGTCGTCGTGCCCGCAAGACCTCGGAGGCCGTGGACACGCCGGCGCTTCGCCGCGCCCGAGCGACGCCGCCGCTCGAGCCGAGACCCGCGCCCGTCGCCGACGCGGCCAGCTTCACCGACCTCGCGCGCTACTGCGAAAAGATCAACATCCACCCGCGCATCAGCCCCGGGATGGACGAGGACGCGCCCGAACTCGACCCGAGCAGCGAGCAGCGCTACGTCGTCGGCGACGAGCTCGGCCGCGGCGGCGGCGGCGTCGTCCGGCTCGCCGTCGATCGCAACCTCCGACGCTCCGTCGCGCTCAAGTCGCTCGCGCGGGAGCACAGCCAGAGCGCCCTGCACGTGCAGGCCTTCCTCGAGGAGGCGATCATCACCGGGGGCCTCGAGCACCCCAACATCGTGCCCGCCTACGAGCTCGGCGTGCGCCCTGGCGAGGGGCTCTTCTACACGATGAAGCGCCTCGACGGGCAGACCCTTTCGGAGATCCTCGACCGCCTGCGGGCGCGCGATCCCGAGTACACCGAGCACTTCACGCTCTACCGCCTGCTCGGCTTCTTCATCGAGATCTGCCGCGCGCTGATCTACGCCCACGGGCGCGGCGTGATCCACAGCGACCTCAAGCCCGAGAACGTCGTGATCGGCGACTACGGCGAGGTCACCGTCGTCGACTGGGGGCTCGCGCAGGTGCTCGGGCCCGACGGCGCGCACCAAGCCCGCGCGCACATGCGCGCCGGCACGCCCGAGTACATGGCGCCCGAGCAGATCACCCGCGAGGGCAGCGAGCTCGACGCGCGCGTCGACATCTGGGCGCTCGGCGTGATCCTCTACGAGCTGCTCACGCTCACCGTGCCGTACTCCGGCGCGACCGCGCGGGAGACTGCGGGCGCGGTGCTGCTCGGGCCCTACGAGCCGCCCTCCGAGCGCGCGCCGAACCGCGTCGTCCCGGCGGCCATCGAGGAGATCGTCACGCGCGCGCTGCAGAAGCAGCCCGAGTTCCGCTACGTCTCGGTCGCCGAGATGCTGTGGGACATCGACGCGTACCTCGCCGGCGCGCGCGAGCAACTGCGCCAGACCGAGCTCGCGCAGCGCACCGTCGATCAGGTCGAGGCGATCCTCGCCGGCAACCTGAGCGTCGAGCACGACCTCGAGCTGCTGCAGTCGGCGACCGGCTTCGACGATGACGACGCGAGCGGGCGCATGGGCGAGATGCAGCACATCCTCGCCGACGCCTACCAGCAGTGCGTCCGCCACCTCCGCCGCGCGTTCCGTCGCGTCCGCAACGCCACGATCCTCGAGGAGTGCGCGGGCGGGCTGTACTGGCGCATCTTCACCAACCTGTACCCGGGGCGCGTGCAGGCGCCCAGGGTGCTGGCGCAGATCGGCAGCGACATGCTCATGACGCTCGGCGTCCACGCGCTGCCCGCGATCGTCCGCGCCGGCACCGAGATCGCGCGCGCGCGCGGTCACTCGATCGACGAGGACGACAACCCGTGGTTGGCGATCGTGCGCACGCTGACCGAGTCGCGCAGCGGCGACGCGACGCGGCGCGGCGTCTCGACGATCGCGCGCTTCGTCAGCCGCATCGCCTTCCTGCGCTCGGTCCCGATGTTCGAGCGGATCCCCGATCACAACCTCCTGCCCGTGTGCGAGGCCTGCGAGGAGCGCAGCTATGACCCCGGCGAGGTGATCTTCGCCCAGGGCGAGAAGGGCGACGCGCTGTGCGTGATCGTCGACGGCTCGGTCTCGATCGTCCGCGACGGCGCCGAGCTCAACACCTGCGGGCCGCACAGCTGCGTCGGCGAGATCGCGGTGCTCGGCGAGACCACGCGCACCGCCAGCGTCGTCGCGCGCACGCGGACCGTCGGGCTGATCCTCGCGACGGAGCGCTTCCGGGCGATCGCGGTGCAGAACGGCGAGCTCGCGATGGGGCTGGTCGCGATCCTCAACGAGCGCCTGCACGTCGCCATGGAGCGCGAGGCGGCGCTGCGCTCGCTGACCAACACGCTGCTCGAGAAGCAGAGCGAGAAGAAAGACCGGCGGGGGTAGCCACGTCACCGGCTCGCGCCGCGCCGCGCCGCGCGTCCTGACGCGCGCCGGCTCGCGGCCGCTGGGGTATCGTGGGCGCCATGACCGACGCCCCGCCGATCATCGACGCCTGGATCCAGCACCCGACGCCGGCGTTCATGCGCGAGCCGATGTTCGCGACGCTGCTGCGCTGGATGGGGGTCGACCGCGTCCCCGACGAGCTGCCGCTCGAGCTGACGATCGCGGCGCTCGACGTCGCCGGCGTCGCGCGGGCGCTGATGACCGCGTGGTGGGGGCCGCGCGGGCCGCTGCTCTCCAACGACGAGGTCGCCAGCTGGGTGCGGCGATACCCGACGCGGCTCGTCGGCGTCGCCTCGGTCGATCTTCATCGCCCCATGGCGGCGGTCCGCGAGCTGCGGCGCTGCGTGCGGGAGCTGGGGTTTCGCGCGCTGCGCGTGCTCCCCTGGCTCTGGCAGCTGCCGCCCGACGACCGCCGCTACTACCCGCTCTACGCCGAGTGCATCGAGCTGGGGATCCCGTTCTGCCTGCAGGTCGGGCACGCCGGGCCGCTGCTGCCCTCCGAGCCAGGCCGGCCGATCCCCTACCTCGACACCGTGGCCGCCGAGTTCCCCGAATTGCGCATCGTCGGCGGACACATCGGCTACCCGTGGACCGAGGAGATGATCGCGATGGCGACCAAGTACCCCAACGTGCACATCGACACCTCGGCGTACAAGCCGAGCCGCTACCCGCCGCGGCTCGTCGAATTCATGCGTGGTCACGGGCGTCGCAAGGTGCTGTTCGGCAGCAACTTCCCGATGATTCAGCCGGCGGCGTGCCTGCTGCCCCATCAGCTCGAGGGGCTCGGGCTCGACGACGAGGCGCGCGCGCTGTTTCTCCACGGGAACGCGGCGCGGGTGTTCGGGCTCTGAGCGCCGCCTCGGGCGCGGGGTCGCGGGCCTGAGACGGCCGATACAGCGGCGCGCGCCCGTGTTTTCGCGGGAGGCGCGGTCGCGCGCCTCCGCGTTGAAGAGGTCTACAACGTCGCCGCTTCGGCGGGTCCGGGTCGGCGAGCGGCGGACGCCCGCGTGATCCCCTCGAGATCGCGTGAACCCTGGATTTTACCCGCCCGACTGGGGAACACTTGCGAGGCTCGTGGCGCCGGGGAACGGCGCGCGCGTGCAGCCTCCTCGATCAGGGATCGACCAATGGCCAAGAAGACGACTTCGAAGAAGAAAACGACCAAGAAGAAGACCACGTCGACCAAGAAGACCGCCAAGAAGGCGGCGGCGAAGACGACGACTTCGAAGAAGGCCGCCAAGAAGACGGCTTCGAAGAAAGCCACCAAGAAGACGGCGACCAAGAAGGCCGTCAAGAAGACGGCGACCAAGAAGGTCGCGAAGAAGGTCGCCGCTGCGGCCGCGCCAGCCGCGACGCCCGCTGCGACGCCGGCCGCGACGCCGGCCGCGACGCCGGCCGCGACGCCAGCCGCGACGCCGGCCGCGACGCCGGCGCAGCGCGACGACGGCGTGATCGAGGAGGCGGTGCTCAACTGGACCGACCTCACCGGCGCCCGCACCGGCGCGACCTCCTTCGGCTCCAACAAGTTCTACAAGGCGAAGATCGAGGACGTCGGCGGCCGCTTCAAGATCACGTTCAACTACGGCCGCGTCGGCCAGAGCGGGCAGACCAAGATCGAGTGGGCCGCGACGCTCGACCAGGCGCGCCGCAAGTTCAACTCGAAGGTCAACGCGAAGACCGCCAAGGGCTACCGCCGCATCGAGATCCGCAACGAGGCCGAGGAGCGCGCGAAGGCGAAGGCCAAGGGCGTCAAGACCGAGCACAGCGAGAAGAAAGCCAAGCGCACCGGGCCCAAGCGAGAGTTCCACTCCGAGGTCGAGACGCTGCTGCGGACGATGTACTCGTCGACCGGCAACGCGGTGAAGAAGGGCCTGAGCTCGGCCGCGGGCGTCAGCAACAAGGCGCCGCTCGGCAACCTCAGCGACGCGCAGCTCGACAAGGGCGCCGACATCCTCGAGGAGGTCGAGGACCTGCTCAACAAGAGCCAGAGCCCGGCGCGACAGAAGCTGATCAACCTGACCAACGACTTCCTCTCCAACATCCCGCGCAACATCGACCACGCGCGCCGTGGGAGCCGCCTGGACATCGACCAGATCCTGCTCAACTCGAAGGAGCGGCTCGAGGAGCAGCGCAAGTTCATCACGCTGCTGCGCGACATCCACCTGCAGGAGGCGGTCTTCAAGGAGGCCGCCGACTCCGACGATCCGGTCGAGGTCTGGTACGACGGCCTGGGCTGCGACATCTCCTACGTCGAGCCGAACACCGCCGAGTTCAAGCGCGTCCAGGGCTACTTCGACAACGGCCAGTCGCCGATGAACTCGAACTTCTACAACATGCTCAAGGTCGTCAAGATCTGGCGAGTCGAGCGCCAGGGCAAGAAGCCCCACTTCGACACGTACGCCGAGGAGATGAAGAACCGCAAGGACGCGACCGGCGTCATCGTCGGCTGGCACGGCACGCGCACCGAGAACCTCATGGGCATCTCGCGCTCGGGCCTGCTGATGCCGGAGAACCTGCCGAAGGGCGTTCACATCACCGGCAAGGCGTTCGGCAAGGGCATCTACCACGCGCCGTGCTGGGCCGACGCCGGCAAGCCGCGCAAGGCCCCCGACGGCAAGACCTACAAGCGCTACAACGGCGCGCTCAAGAGCATGAACTACACGTCGCTGCGCGGCGCCTACTACGGCACCTCGAACACCGGCAACCGCGGCTTCATGTTCCTCGAGGAGATCGCGCTCGGCGTCCCCGAGGTGCACCTCACCGCCTGCTGGGACCGCCCGCGGCCGGCGACGGGCTACGACTACATCTACGCGCAGGCGTTCGGGAACCCGCGCCTGAGCCACGACGAGATCGTGACCTTCCACGAGAACGCCTCGCGCCTGACCCACGTGCTCGAGATCGGGCACAAGCGCGCGTAGCTCGGCGCGCGCGTAGGCTCGTTCAGGACGCGCGCTCCCTCGGGGGCGCGCGTCCTCGCGAGGCGCGCGGGATCTGAGGCCGCGTGGACGAGGCGCGCCCGCGCGGTAACACGGCGCGCCCCGGCGGACAACGCCCTCGGGGACATGTATCAACGAGCATGTATCAACGGTCCGCGCCGCAGCCCATGGGAGCGCAGACTCGCCGCGCCAGGTACGGCGTGACGGTGGGCGGGGACGACTGCGACGTTGGCGTGATGTGCTGGTTCCTCGACGAGGAACTCACTGGTGAGTGTGTCGCGCTGTGCGAGGGGACGCCGGAGAACCCGCAGTGTCCCCCATACACGCACTGCCCGATCGTCGCTGAGGGCGTGCGACCCGCTGCTGCAGGACTGTATGGAGAACGAGACGTGCATCGCTGCCTCCAACAGCGAGGGCTTCCACTGCGTGCTGGACGGCTCGGGCGGGATGGCGCCGGAGGGCACGCCCTGCGAGTTCGTCAACGTCTGCAACCCAGGCCCGATGTGCGCGAATCCGGACTTCTACCCCAACCCAGACTGCGAGGGCTCATTGGTGGGGCCGCGCGCCCACGACGCGCTCGCCGAGCTCGCGGCGTGGCGCGAGACTCACCAGCGCTGAGCCGCGCGGATCGAGCTCACGTCACGACCCCCGCGGCGCGCGTCAGCGCGGCATGCCCTCGATGTGCAGGCCGTCGTCCTCGACGCGCGCGAGGATCTCGGAGTCGGGGTCGAAGGGGTACACGAACTGCCGCGGCAGGTGGAGCAGGGACGGGTGCGCGTAGCGGAGCGTGCCGATCGGCGACTCGTCCTCGTCGCCCTGCCCCTTGTCACAGATGAGCAGGTCGGGGCCGTCGGCGATGAGGTACAGCTCGACCTCCTCGCCGTGCACGCCGGCGCGCTCGAGCAGGCGCTTGGGGATGCGCAGGCGCCCGTCCTTGCCGGGCTTGAGCTCGAGCTCCTGGATGTTGGGGTCGAGCGCGAGCTGGTCGTCGTCGACCGCCGCGGAGACCGGCGCGAGCGCGGTCTTGCTGCGCTGCATGTCGTTGTAGGTCTGCGGCGCGTCGGTCTTGAGGTGGTAGAGGAACGCCTGCGTCTTGCTCTTGCCGCCGGCGAGCACGTCGATCAGCGAGCGCTGGTAGTCCGAGCCCATCTCGTCGTCGTCGTAGAGCTCGCGCACGAGCGGCGCGACCTCGCGGTGACGAACCTGGCGCAGGCTCTTCTTGACCACGTTCGACACGTCGAGGGCCGTGAACATCAGGCCCTGCTCCGTGAACTGGTCGACGACCCTCCGCGTTACACCCATGAGCACGTTCTGCGAGACGTTGGACACCTGGACTCCTCTGACGTGATGGCTTGCTCGGCCGCGCGGCGTCGGCAGCGGTCGCGCGACGGGTAGAGCATGCACGGCGGCCTCGCGCGCGCGCAAGCCCAAATCCGGCGCGCGCGGGCCCGTGATCCCAACCAGATCAGGCGTCGCCACGCTCGCCGCGGGGGCGCGCGAGCTCGCCCTGTGTCATGCTGAGCGCGGCGCTGCATGAATTTCTTCGGTCACGTGACGGTCGCGCGGTGGTTTCGCGCGGACCCTGCGTTCGCGCTCGGGGCCATGCTGCCGGACTTCGTGAGCATGGCGCGGCTGCGCCTCGCGGGCGTCGACGACGAGCGCGTGGCCGCGGGCGTCGAGCTGCACCACCGCACCGACGACGCCTTCCACTACGCGCCGAGCTTCCTCGCGCTGATGGACGCGGCGCAGGAGCGGCTCGAGGACGCCGGCCTCCCGCGCGGCCCGGCGATGGCCTGCGCGCACGTCGGGGTGGAGCTGCTGCTCGACGGTTGGCTCGCGGATCAGGCCCTGGCTGACGGCGCGCGGGATCTCGAGCTCTACCGCGCCGCGCTCGCGCTCGAGCCGGTCGCGCTGCGCTGGCGCGCGCCGGAGCACGACGAGCGCTGGGCGACGCTGCGCTCGCGCCTGCGCGAGAGCCCGCTGCCGGTCGCCTACGGGGCGCCCGACTTCGTCGCCGAGCGGCTCGTGTGGATCCTGTCGCGACGTCCGCGGCTCGCGGTCGACGAGGCGGGCGCCCGGGAGCTCGCGCGCTGGGCCCCCGACGCGGCCGCCTCGGTGCGGGCGCGCGCGCCCGAGCTCATCGAGGAGCTGCGCGGGCGCCTCGAGTGGCCGTGAGCTCGGGCGGGGAGGCGCGCGGCCTGCTCGACGAGGACGCGTCAGGTCGCCGACGCGACGCCGCAGCGCGTCGTCACGCCGCCGCTCGATCCGCGGACGCGCGTCGCATGTACATACGACCCGGTCACCACGCGCCTGGAGCTCGACGGCGAGCTGTCGAGCAGCCGCGCGGGCGGCCGCGATCCGACGAGGGCGTCTCGCCGCGGGCGCTGGCCGCTACACCGCGACGGGCAGCGCGCGCAGCTTGTTGACGATCGGCACCGGCGCGCGCCGCAGCGCGTCCGGCGGGACCGCGAGCCGCAGCGACGGCAGCCTGCGCAGCAGCGTCTCGAGCGCGATCCGCCCCTCGAGTCGGGCCAGCGGCGCGCCGACGCAGTAGTGAATACCTTTTCCAAAGGCCAGGTGTTTGTTGGGCGCGCGCGTCAGCAAGAGCGCGTCAGGGCGCTCGAACGCCGCGGGGTCGCGGTTGGCCGCGAGCACGGCGGGCAGCACGATCGCGCGCGCCGGGATCTCGACGCCGTGCAGCTGGATCGGCTCGCGCGCGTAGTACAGCTCGCTCGTGACCGTGGGGCCGTCGTAGCGCAGCAGCTCCTCGATCGCGGTCGGCATGAGCTCCGGGCGCGCGCGCAGCAGCGCGAGCTGATCGGGGTGGCGCAGGAGCGCCAGCGTGCCGTTCGCGATCAGGCTGACGGTCGTCTCGTGCCCGGCGAGCAGCAGCAGGAAGACCATCGCGACCAGCTCCTCCTCGTCGAGGCGCTCGCCCTCGGCCTCGGCCTGCACGAGCCCGGTGATCAGGTCGTCCCTGGGCTCCTGCCGCCTCGCCTGCGCGAGCCCGGCGATGTAGCGCAGGAAGCCGCGCATCGCCGGGGCCGCGCGCAGCATGTTGAAGGGCGTCGGCGCGCGCACGATCGCGCGCGTCCAGGCCTGGAAGCGCGGCAGGTCCTCGGGCGGCACGCCGATGAGCTCCGCGATCACGCGCACGGGCAGCGGCTCGGCGAAGCGCGCCACCAGATCGAACTCGCGCGCGCCCGCGAGCGCGTCGAGCAGCTCGTCGGCGAGCGCCTGCACGCGGGGCGCGAGCGCCTCGACGCGGCGCGGCGTGAACGCGCGCTGCACGAGGCCGCGCAGCCGCCGGTGATCGGGCTCATCGGACAGGATCATGCTCTTGAGCAGCGCGCGGAACACCTTCGGCATCCACACGGCCTCGCGCTTGGCGTCGTCGCCCAGCGCGTTGCGGGGGTTCTTCACCAGGCGCTCGTCTCGCAGCAGCGCGTCGACGTCGGCGTAGCGCGTGACGACGTACACCGACTGCCAGCGCGTCAGCTTGGCCTTGCACACGGGCGCCTCGCGGCGCAGCTGGGCGAGCACGGCGTGGGCGTCGCGGTGGAACGCGGCGGACGAGAAGTTCGGCGGCTTCATGGCGTCGCCGTGATGCTACCCTGTCGCGCGATGGCCGACGCGCCGCGCTCCCCGGGCACGACGATGGGCGAGGTGACGGTGTTCGCCCTGCTCCCGCGCGCCGGTGAGGACGAGCGGTGGTTTCGCGTCGACTGCCGCGAGGAGGACGACGCGCGCTACCGCGAGCGGCCCGAGTGGCGCACGCTCGACGCCGAGGCCTACACCGCGGTCACGGAGGTGCTCGCGAGCGGCGCGGCGCGCTCGCACACGCTGCGCTGGCGCGGCCGCGACTACCGGCGGACCTGGTCGCTGGACCCGCCGTACTACGAAGACCTCGCGCTGCCGGGCGAGCGCTTCCTGTGGTTCTACCCGATGCGCGAGTCGAGGATGGTCTTCCGCGCGCCGGCGCTCGAGCTGGCGCGGGCGCTGCGGAGCGAGACGCGCTGGCTCGCGGGGCAGCTCGCGCGCGTCCCCGAAGCCGCGCGCGCGGACCTCGAGCGGCGGCTCTCCGCCGGCGCGGACGCGCTGGCGCGGGCGGTCGCGCGGCTCGTGTCGTTAGAGATGTCCGAACAGTCAGGATGACGGTTCGAGCATGGCGAGCAGGCGCGCGTTCGGGACGCGCCCGTCGGCGTCCTCGGCGTACTCGGGCGCGATCCGCTCGACGAAGTACATGTCGACGAGCCCCTTGCTCTTGGCCGCGAGCCGCCCGCGGTGCGTGCAGACGAAGCAGGGGTCCAGCAGCGCCCGGGTCGCGCGCGAGACGTTGACGCGCCCGGGGGCGCCGCTCGACTCCATGCGCGCCGCGGTGTTGACCGTGTCACCCCAGACGTCGTAGGCGAACTTGTCTCGGCCGATGACGCCGGCGACCAGCGGACCCGAGCTCAGTCCGACGCGCACGCCCCAGGGCTCGAGGCCCTGCGCCTCGCGCTCCCGCGCCCGCGCGCGCACGACCTCGCACATCTCCAGGGCCGCGAGCGCGCCCGCGAGCGCGTGGTACGGGCGCGGCGTGGGCACGCCGGCGGCCGCCATGTAGGCGTCGCCGATGGTCTTGAGCTTCTCGAGCCCGCGCCGCTGCGCGATCGCGTCGAAGTCGGTGAACAGCCGGTCGAGCTCGTCGACGAGCGCCGCCGGCTCGAGCGCGGCGGCGATCCGCGTGAAGCCGACGAAGTCGGTGAACAGCACCGTCGCGTGGGCGTGGTGCACGGGCGCGACGCGCCCGCGCAGCCGCAGCTCGCGGACGATGGGCCGCGGGAGCGTGTTGAGCAGCAGGCGCTCGACGACCTGGGCCTCGCGCTCGGCCGCGGCGACGCCCATGCTGATCTGCATGTTGCGCGCGCGCGCGCGCGAGTCGGCGTCCACGGTCGCGCGCTCGCGCTCGACTCGCCTGCGCAGGAACCTCAGCGCGCGTTCGAACTCGCCGCGCCGCTCGCAGCGCTCCGCGAGCAGCTCGAGCGCCTCGCGCTCGGTGGTGAACACGCCCCCGCGCGCGAACACGGTCTGGTACGCCTCGTTCTCGAGCAGCGCGACCAGCACGCGCTCGGCCTCCGCCTGCGCCTCGGGCCCCTCCCGCAGCAGCGCGCGGGCGTGCAGCAGCTCGATCGCCGCGTGCATGTCGGGGACGTCGAGGCCCTCGCCGATCTCGCGCGCCCTCGCGATGTGCTCCCGCGCCGTGGTCAGCTCGCCGTGACCGTGGTCGAGGTGCAGCCGCGCCGCGCTGATGTGCGAGTAGCCGGCGAGCCGGTTGTCGCCCCACAGCCGGATCGCGCGCGCGTGGGCCTGGGCCGCCGCCGCGAGCTCGCCGCGCTCGACCAGCGTGTGCGCGAGCAGCCCCTCGATGCGCGCGAGCCCGTGGTCGTGGCCGATCGCCTGAAAGCACGCGGCCGCCTGCTTGTACTCCTGCTCGGCCGCCGCGCCGTCGCCCATGCGCTGGTGCACGAGCCCGAGGTTGTGATGCGCCCAGCCGACGCCGCGCTGGTTGCCCAGGCGCTCGTTCAGCTCGAGGCAGCGCGCGCTGTGCTCGAGCGCGCGGTCGAGCGCGTCGAGGCGCAGGAAGATGTTGGCGAGCACGTCCTCGCAGTCCGCGACGCCGCGCGGGTCCTCGAGCGCCGCGAGCATGTCGCGGGCCGCGAGCACGTCTTGAAAGGCCTGCTCGAGCCCGTCGCCGAACAGGTTGAGGTAGCCGAGGTTGCGCCCCGCGAGCGCGCGCCCGCGGTCGTAGCCGAGCGCCTCGGCGCGCGACTGGGCGGCCAGCGAGAGCGCACGGCACCGCGCCGGGTCGGACATCCCGAGCTCCCACGCGAGCGAGAGCGCGGCGTCGAGGCGCTCTCGCTGCAGCGCGCGCTCGGCCTGCTCATCCCGCGCGCCGCCCTCGGTCGCCCGCGCGGTCAGGCGCGCGTCGATCGCTGCCAGGCGCGCCTCAAGGTTGGCGATGGTGGGCTCCGACATGGGCAGACGTCGACGGTCCGCGGCGCCGACACGCGGCCGCGATGATAGCTCGCTGCGGATCGCCGTCGGGCAATTTTCCGCGCGCGCGTCGGAGCGCCTCGATCGTCGCGCTCGTGTAGGCTGGCGCCCGGCCCATGTCCCTGCTCGCCAAGCCCAGCCCCAAGCGCGGCGCGCTGTTCGGCGTGCTCAACGCGCTGGGTCGCCTGTTCGTCGCGCTCGCGGTCCTCCTGTGCGCCCACGTCCCGATCGCGATGCTGTTCGGGGAGCGCCCGGCGACGCTCGGCTTCGTGCTCGCCGCCGTCGTCAGCGGGGTGATCGGCGCCGCGCTGTGGCTCGTGTTCCCGCGCGAGCGCCTGGGCGAGACGCCGGCGATGCTGCTCACGGGCGTGGCCTGGATCGCGCTCTCGCTCGCCGGCTCGATCCCCCTCGTGCACGCCCTCGAGGTGCCGTTCCTCGACGCCTACTTCGAGACCGTCAGCGGCTTCACGACCACCGGGATCACGCTGCTGACCGGGCTCGACGGCATGCCGCGGACGATCCTGCTGTGGCGCGCGATGACGCAGTGGGTCGGCGGCCTCGGCATCCTCACGATGTTCCTCCTGCTCACGCGCGACAGCCCGGGCGCGCACGCGCTGCTGGGCGGCGAGGCCCACAAGATCGGCGCGCCGCGACCGGAGCCCGGCCCGCTCTCGACGCTGTGGATCATCGCGATGATCTACCTCGGGCTCACCGTCGCGATCGCGCTCGGGCTGCTGCTCGCCGGCATGAGCTGGTTCGACGCGATCACGCACGCGATGACGACCGTGTCGACCGGCGGCTTCTCGACCCACGACGAGAGCATCGCCTACTACGCGCGCGCCGGCGTCGGCCGCCCGCGCGCGATCGAGTACGTGCTGATCGTCGGCATGCTGCTGAGCGGCACCAGCTTCCTCGTCCACTACGACCTCGCCTGCGGGCGCCTCTCGGGGCTGTGGAAGCGGCCCGAGACGCGCTGGTGGTGGGGGCTCGTGCTCGTCGCGGCCGGGGTCCTCGCGCTCGGGCAGCTCGCTCGCGCCGGCGCGATCGCGGGCCCGCCCGAGCTCGCGGCGGCGGGCGGCGGGCTCGAGGGCGGGCTGCGCACGATCGCGTTCCAGGTCGTCGCCATCGCCACCACCACCGGCTTCGGCACCTACGACATCGCCGGGCCGTACTTCGGCGCGGCCTCGCAGCTGCTGTTCCTCGCGCTCATGCTCGTCGGCGGCTGCGTCGGCTCGACGGCCGGCGGCTTCAAGGTCCTGCGCGTCGTCCTGCTCGCGCGCATGATGGGGCACCAGCTGCGCAAGCTGCTGCTGCCCCGCGGCGCCCGGGCCGGCGTCGTCTACGGCGGCAAGCTCGTCGACGACGACGAGCTCGAGCGCGTCGCCGGGCTGCTGTTTCTGTGGCTCGCGCTGCTGCTGCTCGGCGGGCTCGTCACCGCGCTGCTCTCCGATCACGGCGCGCTCGCGTCGATCTCGGGCATGTTCAGCGCGCTCGGCAACATCGGCCCCTGCTACATCCCGCTCGCCGAGCTGCCCGCCTTGCACCCGGCGACCAAGCTGCTCTACATCTTCGGTATGCTCGCGGGCCGCCTCGAGATCCTGCCGATCGCGCTGCTGCTGGTCCCGCGCGCCTGGAGCCGCTAACGCCATGTACATCATCATCGCCGGCGCAGGGGTGCTCGGGCAGGACGTCGCGCGCGCGCTCGTCGCTCACCGCCACGACGTCGTCGTCATCGACATCGTCCGCGAGGTCTGCGACGCCGTGTACGCGCAGATCGGCGCGACCGCGATCCACGGCAGCGCGACCGACATCCACGTGCTCGAGGACGCCGGGGCTGCCCGTGCGGACATGTACCTCGCGCTGCTGCACCGCGACGCCGACAACGTCGCGACCTCGCTGCTCGCGCGCTCGCTCGGGGTCACCAGCGTGATCGCGCGGCTGCGCGACCCCAGCTACGAGGCCTCCTTCCGCGTCGCGGGCGTCACCCAGCTCGTGCGCGCGACCAGCGTGCTGCGCGACCAGATCCTCATGCACGTCGAGCACCCGCGGGTCGAGGAGACCATGTCGCTGCGCGGCGGTCGGGTGCAGGTGTTCGCGGTCGCGCTCCCGGATCAGGCCTGGGCCGCCGATCGCACCGTCGAGGAGATCACCCAGACGCGCGGCTTCCCGCGGCGCTGCAAGTTCCTCGGGCTGATGCGCGACGGCACCGACGAGGTGCTGATCCCCCGCGCCGACGATCGCGTCCACCGCGGCGACACCGTGCTCGTGCTCGCGACCGGCGAGACCATCGACCGCGTCATCGAGCTCCTCACGCGCACGCGGTGAGGGAGCGCGGCCGGCGGGCGCGGACGCGGCGGCCGATCTTCGCTACCGTGTCGGCATGTCGCGTCGACGCCTGCCCCTGACCTGCGCCTCGCTCCTGACCACGCTGCTCGCCTGCGGCCCCGACGACGAGCTGAGCTCGGGCGCGAGCGCGGCGACCACCGAGGGCGACGCGGAGACCGACGCGAGCGCGACCACCCGCAGCGACGGGAGCGACGGGAGCGATGGGAGCGACGGGAGCGCGAGCGAGGCGACGACGGCGGAGACGACCGGCGCGAGCGAGACGACGGGGGGCGAGACGACGGGCGACGGGACCACGGGCGAGGAGACGACGGGCGAGCTCGACCTGTGCCAGGACGGCGGGCCGTGCACGCCGGTCGTCGTCATGGGCTACTGGCCGCCGACCAACGAGATGCTGCGCCCGTGGAGCCAGAACCCGGCGCAGAACCTCGGCGCCTGGGAGGGCAAGAACTGGGAGGGCCGCGGCTACGACATCTTCGCGTTCTTCCCCGAGTTCCCGCCCGACGGCGACCCGTCCAACGACCCGATCGGCGCGCCGGGCTCGGTCGGCGCTGACGGCTCGGATCTGCAGGTGGACTACCAGGACACCTCGCGCGACTTCTGGCGCATCGTCGAGGAGCACGAGCCCGTCGCGCTCGTGACCACGAGCCGCGGCGGCGTGATCGGCTGGGAGGTCGAGGCGCTCGAGGGCGGGCACCAGAACCCCGACCTGCCCGACGGGCCACCTGAGCTCGACTGGATCTCGGACCAGTACGGCGCCGAGACCTTCCCGAGCGAGAGCAGCGTGGATCCGCGCACGTGGGACGCGATCTCGACCTACCGGCACGGCGTCACGCTCGAGACGCAGCTGCCGGCCGACGCGATCGTCGAGGCCGTCTCCCAGCTCGGGCTGGTCAGCGCGCAGCTCGACTACGGGACCAGCGGCCGCTACCTCTCGGGCTTCCTCGGCCTGCACGGGCTCTACTACAACAGCGTCACGCCGGGGAACCTCGTCGCCGGGCACATCCACGTGGGCAAGGACGTCAGCAGCGTCGACGCGCGCGTGATGATCGAGGCGACCATGCGCGTGGTGCTGAGCTCGCTGGATCGCGCGCGCGACGGGGGGTGACCCAGTCCTCCACACCTGACGTCGCGTCGGCGCGCGCGGGCTCACAGGCCGCCCCGCCGAGGCGGAATTCTGTTTCGAAGGACATCCGCGAAGCGCTCGCCAGCCCGCGTCGGCGTACAATCGCCGCTGGGGGCGCGCGGGTGATGAAGGACGGCGGGCGTTTTGGTTTGTGCATGGCGATCGAGGGCGTCGTCGCGACGGCGCTGCTGCTCGGCTGCTCGGAGGGGGAGGACGAGCCGATCGACGGCGTGTTCACCCCGGCCGAGTGGGAGGCGGTGCAGGCCCTCTCGCCGCTGCCGGAGCTCGAGCCGGATCCGTACAACCGCTACGCCGATGACCCGGCCGCGGCGGCGCTCGGGCAGAAGCTGTTCTTCGAGACACGCTACTCCGGCGCGCTCGGCGACGACAACGCGTGCAGCGACTGCGGCGCGGTCGGGGCGCCCGGCGAGACCGGGCTCATGGGGTGCGCCTACTGCCATCAGCCGCCGAGCTTCACCGACCGGCGCTCGTCGCCCGACAACACCTCGCTCGGCGTCAAGTGGGCGACGCGCAACACGCCCTCGCTCGTCAACGTCGCCTACTACACGTGGTACGGGTGGGCCGGCAAGCAGGACTCGCTGTTCACGCAGGCCGCCGGCTCGCCGGAGAGCGGCACGAACTCGAAGGGCACGCGGCTCGGCTACGCCCACATGCTGTGGGATCACTACAGAGGCGAGTACGACGCGATCTTCGACGAGCCGCTGCCCGACGCGCTCGACCCGGCGCACCCCGAGGCCGATCGCTTCCCCGCGAGCGGCAACCCCAAGGCGAGCGTCGACGACCCGGACGGCGCTTGGGAGCTGATGACGTCGCAGGATCAGGAGGCGATCAACCGCGTGGTCGCGAATCAGGGCAAGGCGGTCGCGGCCTACGAGCGCCTGCTCGTCAGCCGCGACGCGCCCTTCGATCGCTACGTCGCCGGCGAGCTCGACGCGATCTCGACGTCGGCGAAGCGCGGCGCGCGGCTCTTCGTCGGCAAGGCGGGCTGCGTCGAGTGTCACGAGGGGCCGACCTTCTCCGACAACGACTTTCACAACACGGGCGTCCCGCAGGTCGGCGAGCACGTCGCCGCGCTCGACGAGGGCCGCTACGGCGACGTGCCCAAGCTGCTCGGGCACACGTGGAACACGTCGAGCCCGTTCAGCGACGACGCCCTGAGCGGGAAGCTCGACGGCGTTCACCAGGACGAGGCCGACATCGGCAAGTTCCGCACCAAGCAGCTGCGCAACGTCGCCGACTCCGCGCCGTACTTCCACACCGGCGACGCGAAGACGCTGCGCGACGTCGTGGAGTTCTACAACGCCGGCGGCGCCGAGGACGGGTACTCGGGCGTGAAGGATGACCTGATGGTCCCGCTCAACCTCGGCGAGGACGAGCTCGACGACCTCGTCGCGTTCCTCGAGTCGCTCACCGGCGCGCCGCTGCCCGCCGAGCTCACGACCGCGCCGCCGCTCCCGTGAGCGGGCGACCGGCGATCGGTCTCAAAGCACAGGCTAGGCGCCGCGCCGCCGCTCAGCGCGGGCGCAGCTGACCGCGCTCGAGCGTCCACGGCACGCGGCGCGCGATCAGCTCGTCGAGCTGCGCGGCGCTGCGTGTCTCCGGGGTCAGGTCCCACAGGTAGCCGGCGCCGTGATCGCGGTCCCAGGTCAGCAGCCGGTCGTCGGCGCGGGCGGGGCGCTGCGGCTCGCCGCGCAGGCGCGTGATCAGGCGACCGGTCTCGATGTGCCACAGCCGCGCGTTGTTGTCGCCGCCGCTGGCGATCACGTGGGCCCCGTCGGGCGTGAACTCGACCGCGGACAGCGAGGCGGACGCCGGGTCGAGCGTCGACAGTCGCTCGCCGGACTCCGTGCTCCAGACGATCGCGGTCCCGTCGGCGCTGCAGGTCACGAGCCGCGGGCCCGCGGGGTCCATGGCCATGCTTATCACGCTCGCGCCGTGTCCGCGCAGCGTCGCCCGCAGCGCGCCGTCGGCGGTCTGCCACAGGCGCGCGGTGCCGTCGAGGTGGGCGCTGGCGACCACCGCGTCGTCGTGGCTGAAGCGGTAGCGGTCTGTGCTCGAGAACGGCGGCAGCGGCCCCGCCGGGTCGCTCAGGCTGCGGATCAGCGAACCTGTCTCGAGGTTAATAAGCTCGGGGACGTTCTCGAGCCCGGTGCGCGCGAGCGTCGTGCCGGCGTGGTTGACCCCGTGCGCCGACGAGTGCGGCGCGCCGGGGCGCCGCGCGAGGTCCTCCCAGGTGCGCGTGTCCCAGACGTGCAAGACGAACTGTGAGGGCGCCAGCTTCGACGACTGGGTGACCAGCCGTCGGCCGTCGAGCGCGAACTCCGGGGTGATCGCGTAGAACTCCAGCTCGAGCTGCTTCGCCACCGCGCGCTTGGCCACGTCGATCACCGCCATCCCGCTCTTGTTGTTGGCGGCGGCGAGCAGCAGCGCGCCGTCGTCGCTCCACTCATGCAGGAGCACCGAGCCCCACATCGGCAGCGGGATCTCGGTCGGCGCCGCGTCGTCGCCGGCGGCGCGCAGCTCGAGCGAGAGCGCGCCCTCGCGCGTGAGCGAGGTCGCGAGCAGCTGACCGTCCGGGCTGAACGAGGCGACGCTCGCCTGACCGTGCGCGCCCAGCGGGACCGGCGGGCGCTCGCCGTCGACGAAGGTGAGGGAGCGCGCCCCGCTCGCGTCGCGCAGCACGACCGCGCGCGCGTCGTCGCGAGCGCCCAGCAGCGCGCCGCCGAGCTGCGCCCGCAGCCCCTGGGGCGCGGCGCGCCAGCGGTAGACGGAGCCGCGCGTCGTGGCGCTCACGAGCGACGCGCCGCTCGGCGTGAACGCGACGGCCGAGACGCCGCCGTCATGGCCGTCGAAGCGGGCCAGCAGCGCGCCCGTCTTGACCTCGAGGATCCGCAGCACGCCGTCGACGCTCGCCGTGGCGAGCCGCTCGCCGTCTGGCGACAGCGCGGCCGCCGTGAACGCGGCGCCGCCGTGTCGCGCGCGGAAGCGCCGCGCGCCCGACGGCAGGTCCCAGAGGTCGACGTGGCCGTCGAGCCCGGCGACCGCGACCCACCGACTCGCCGGGTCGAAGACGATCTGGAACGTCCCGTCGACGCGACCCGAGTCCTCGACCTCGCCCGCGAGCGCGAGCTCGCCGCCCTCGGTGTCGTGCATGAAGGGCTTCCCGTCGCGGATGAACACGAAGCGCCCGACGCCGTCATCGAAGATCCTCGCGTTGCGCCCGTTGGCCATGCCGCGCCCGAAGATCCCGTTCGTGGACTTGAGGTCGCGGAGCCGCGCGCCGGTCGACACGTCCCACAGCTCGCGAGTCGAGATCGTGCGCAGCGCGAGACGGCGGCTGTCGGCGCTCCAGGCCATGGCGAACGCGGAGTCGGCGGGCAGCGTCGACACGACCTCGCCGCGGACCACGTCGACGATCTCGACGCCCGTCAGCCCATCCGTGTTGCGCGCGATCCGGGTCGCGTCGGGGCTGATCGGGACGAAGAGGTACCCGTCGTCTCCTGGCATGTGCACCAGCTGCTCGCCGGTTCGCGGGACCCAGCTCCCGATGTCGCCGCGGTACGAGGTCGCCACGACCCGCGCGCCGTCGGGGCTGAACTGGAGGTCGCTGACGTCGGACCCGAGGCTCTCGGCGGTCGCCACCGGGTCGCCCGAGGCCGCGTCCCACACCCGCAGCGCGTGCTTGTCCGCGCTGGCCACGAGCGCGCCGTCGGGGCTCACCGCGATCGCGCCGACCGCCGACGCGTGGGCCTCCGCGCTCCACTCATGCGCGTCCGCCGGGCGCGACGCGACCGCCAGCAGCTCGCGCAGGTGCAGGTCGCCCGGGCGATCGCGGTAGACCTCGTTGAGCATGACCAGCGCGCGCAGCGGGTTGTCGAGGGTTTGCAGCTCGACGTATCCGCCGTGGCCGAGCGAGCCGAGGTACGACTCGCGCAGCGCCGCCGCGGAGCGCTCCTCGACCGCGCGCGCCTGGGCCTCGCTCTCTTGCGCGCGGGCCTCGGCGGCCCGGGCCTCGACGCCGCCCGTGTAGGCCATCCACCCCGCGAGCGCGGCGCCTGCCGCGAGCGCGAGCCCGCCGCCGATCCACAGCCGCTGCCGACGGCGCGCGACCGGGTCGTCGCGCAGCGCGTCGGCGAGCGCGTCGAGCGAGGGCCACCGGTCCTTTGGGTCACGCGAGAGCCCGCGCGCGACGATGTCGTGCACCCAGCTCGGGACCTCGGTCCGCGCCGGCGGCGGCGCGAGCGGCTCGTCGAGCATCGCCGCGATCAGCTGCTGCAGGGTGTCGCCGCGGAACGGGCGACGCCCGTACAGCGCCTCGTACAGCGACGCGCACAGGCTGAACTGATCGGAGCGCGCGTCGATCCCTCGCCCCTCAACATGCTCTGGGGACATGTAGGCCGGCGTCCCGAGCAACGCGCCGGTGCGCGTCTTCAAAGGCGCGAGCGCGTCGAGCCCGGCCGCGGCGACGCGGACGCCGTCGACGCCGCGGGCCGCGTCGGTCTGCGCGATCCCGAAGTCGAGCACGCGCACGCGCCCGTCGCGATCGATGATCGCGTTGTCGGGCTTGACGTCGCGGTGCACGATCCCCTCGGCGTGGGCGGCCGCGAGCCCGGCGGCGAACTGGAGGTAGCACTCGATCACCGCTCGCCACCCGCGCGGCTCGCCGCCAGCCCACTCCCCCAGCGTCTGACCGTCGACGTACTCCATCACGACGCAGATCTCGCCGTCGATCTCGGTGATCTCGTAGACCTGCAGGACGTTGGGGTGAGACAGGCGCGCCATCGCCTGGGCCTCGCGCAGCATCCTCGCGCGGTGCTCCACGCTCTCGGCGGCGCTCGTGTGGATCAGCTTGACCGCGACCTTGCGATCGAGCTCGGGATCGTACGCCGCGAACACGACGCCCATCCCGCCCGCGCCGAGCTGCTTGAGGTACACGTAGCGACCGAGGCGCGGCGCGCTGCGGACGTCGCCGAACAGCGCGTTGTGGACCTGCGCCCGCAGCAGCTCGTCCGCCTTGCGGCCGGTCGCGGGGGCGCCCGTCGTCGACCGCGAGAGGTGCGTCTCGCTCGTCGCCAGGTCGTCCGCCGCCGCGTGCTCCTGGTCGTCGTGCTCCATGGTGACAACGTAGCGTCTCGGCGGCGCCGTGACGCGCTGGGTTCGCGCGATGCTCATGATCTCTCCTTCTTCGGGGGCGCGGTGCTGCGCTCGCGGGGTCTCGTGGTCGCGCCGCGGCGGGCGGCGGGCGGGCGGGCGCGCTCGCCCGCCGACGCCTCGCGCCGCGGGTGCTCAAGGGGGCGACGGCTCGCTCAGCTCGACTCGCGCTTGCGAATCACGCGGGTCTCGGCGACGCCTCGTCCCTCGCGCGCGCGCTCGAGGCCGCGGCGCATGACGGACGCGATGTGGTCGTAGGCGTTCTCCCACGCGCGCGCGAGCTCGCCGTTATACTCGGGGTCGGACTCCTGGATCGTCGCCAGCAGCGCCGCGCCGACGATGTCGAAGTGCGACGGGAGCACGCCGTAGGCGGCGTGCCGCGCCCCGAGGCGCTCGAGCGCGACGTCGAGGCGCGTCGGCGTGCGCAGGCCGTCGATCGCGATCTGCATCGCCTCGAGCAGCTTGCGTCGCTGGCCCGTGAGGTCCTCGGGGAACAGCGCGCGCAGAGCCGGCTCGCGGGCGAACAGCGCGTCGTAGAAGTCCCGCGTGAAGTCGTCGGCCTTCGGCGCGATGCGGGCGAACGAGCGCTGCACGAGGTCGATCGACGAGCCGCGGTCCTGCTCGTCGAGCTCGGGGACGTCGCTGTACAGGCCCAGGCGCATGAGCGCGATCTTGACCGTGCACAGCTCGCGCAGCAGCGCCTCGGCCGACGCGGGGCGCCGCGCGGGCTTGCTCGCCACGCAGCGATCGATCACGGCCGCGAGCGCCTCGGGGACCTCGGCGCAGACCGAGTGCAGCGCCGGTCGAAGCTTCGGCCCGGGCCCCGAGGTCGTCGCCGCGCCCGCGCAGAGGTCGTAGAGGACGACCCCGAGCGCGTAGATGTCGGCGCGCGCCGTCGCCTCCTCGCCGCGCCAGCGTTCCGGCGCGAGGTAGTACGGCGTGCCGAGCAGCGTGCCGAAGCGCGTCAGCGTGCGGGTGCTGTCGGGCGCGGGGTCCGGCGCGAAGCTCGTCGGCGTCGTGGCGGTCACGCGCATGGACAGCGTCGCCGCGTAGACCCCCGAGGCCGACGGGTGCGCGAGCGACCGGCGGGGCGCCTCCTGCTGCTCGCGCGCGTCGGCCTCGACGCGGGGCTCCGCGTCCGCGCCGAGCTCGGCGAGCTTGGCGATCCCGAAGTCGATCAGCTTGGGCTCGCCGGTCTCGTCGCACACGACGATGTTGGACGGCTTGATGTCGCGGTGCAGGACGCCGCGGCGGTGCGCCGCCGCGAGCCCGCGCGCGCAGCCGATCGCCAGCGTCAGCAGGCGCTGCCACGACATCGACTCCAGGGCGTCGAGCGTCCGCCCGCGCACGAACTCGTACGCGATGTACGGGAGCCCGCGCTGCTCGCCGACGCGGTAGATCGTCACGACGTTGGGGTGCTGGGCCCGCGCGATCGCGCGGGCCTCGACCCGGAAGCGCTCATGGGCCTCGGGCTCGCGCAGGATCTCCGGGCTCAGGAATTTCAGCGCGACGTTGCGCGCGAGGGCGCCCTCGAAGCCGAGATAGACGCGCCCCATCCCGCCGCGCCCGATGGGTCGCAGCAGCCGGTACCCGTCGATCTCATCGGGCGGGCTCCAGGGCGTCCGCGGCGTCGCGTCGCGCTCGCGCGCCTCGAGATCGCCGAACAGCGCGCCCGTGGGCGTCGCCTCGAGGGGCGCGTTTCGCTGCGAGTTGTCGGCGACCATGACGAGCTGGGCGAGTCCCATTTTATCCCTCCGATCGGACGGTGCCCGGTCCCCCCAGGCGGGATTAACCCCGCGTTGAAAAAATCCTCGCGCGCGTCGAGCCGCCCGCGCTGACGGCCGAGCGCGCGCGCGAGCGCGCGCGCGCGCGCGCCAGGTCCTGATAAACTCGGTCTCGCGGTGACGCTCGAGGCGATGGACGATAACGCGCTGCTCGACGCCTGGCGCGGCGGGGACAAGCGCGCGGGCTCGGCCCTGTTCGCGCGTCACTACACGCTCGTGCACCGCTTCTTCCGCTCCAAGGTCGACGCGCCGCAGCTCGGCGATCTGATCCAGAACACCTTCCTCGCGTGCGTCGAGGGCCGCGAGCGCTACCAGGGGAGCGGTCGGTTTCACAGCTACCTCCTCGGCATCGCCTACCGCCTGCTCTGTCGCCACTACCGCGCGAGCCGACGCGAGCGCGCGCGCTTCGACTTCACGACCATGAGCGCCTGCGATCTCGCGCCGTCGCCGAGCCAGGTGATGGTCGCGCGCGGCGAGCAGCGGCTGCTCCTCGCCGCGCTGCGGCGCATCCCGGTCGATCACCAGGTCATGCTCGAGCTGTTCTATTGGGAGGGCTTCACCGCGGCCGCGTCGGCCGAGGTCCTCGGCATCCCGGTCGGGACCGCGAAGTCGCGGATCCGCCGGGCGCGGCAGCTGCTGCACGCGCAGCTCGAGGCGCTCGCCGAGGACCCCGCGCTGCTCGCCAGCACGATGATGGATCTCGACGGCTGGGCCCGCGGCCTGCGGGAGCGCGTGGGGCAGCTGGACGGCTGAGCCGATCTCGCGCGGCTCGATAATTCTGTCTTTACAGACATGTGTTATCGCGCGCTCACGACCGCGTGGCGACGAAGATCCGGTAGCGATCCTGCTCGTCCGGCAGCACGTCGGTCATCAGGTTGCGCGTGAACACCAGCTGGCAGCCGTCGGGCGTGACCCCGGCCGGGCACGCCTGCCAGTTCGGGATCGAGAGGCTCGACAGCGTCGTGACCTCGCCCCAGTCGGCGTCGACGTTCGCGCGGCCGACGTGCTGGATGACGAGCTTGTCGATCCACTCGGCGGGGTCGACGGGCACCGGCGACGGGTAGGTCGACGCGAAGAACAGGTGCTCGCCGTCCGGCGAGATCGTCGGGCAGTACAGCGGGTAGGGGTAGTCGCCCGTCAGGCTCGCGGGCAGCGGCGTCTCCTCGATCATCGTGTACGCGCTGCCGGGCGCCGCGAAGGCCGCCCGCCGGCCGACGAGGAAGCGGTTGATCGGCGAGTCGAGCTCGACGTTGGTCGGCCCGCTCTGCCGCGTGAAGAAGAACCGCGAGCCGTCCTCCACCGCCGACCCCGGCGACTCCATCGTGACGAGGTTCTCGAGCCACCACGTCGGCTTGTCGGGGTCGACCCAGGGGATGCTCACGTCGTCCATCACGACCGGCTGCGCCCAGGAGTCACCGGTCCGAATGGACAGCCAGACGTCGCCGTCGGCGATGAGCGCGAGCTCGTGCGTCGACAGCGGCCGCGGGCGGTCGAAGCCCTGCTGCGTCCCGGGCCAGGTCGCCACGACCGCGCCGCTCACGAACGGGTCCTCCTGCGACGGGCGCGTCGACTTGTACGGCCGCCGCAGATCTCCGCCGAGCTTCGCCGAGTACCACAGCGTGAGCCCGTCGCTCGACAGCGCCGGCTCCGACGGGCTGTCGCCCAGCCCGGGCTCGTTGAGCTCCAGGAGCTCCCAGTCGTTGAGGCCGCTGCCCCAGCAGCTCGCCGGCGGATCGCCCGTGGGGTCGTCGGTCGTCCCTGTGCTCGAGCTGTCGCCCGTCGCGCTCGTGGTCGCGCTCGGGTCGCTCGTGGGGTCAGAGGTCCCGGGATCCACGGTCGGGTCCCCGCTCGTCGTCGACTCGCCGGCCGATCCGGATGTCTCGGCGCTCGACGCCCCCGACGCGCCGGTCGTCTCGTCGTCGCCCGAGTCGCTGTCGCTGTCGCTGGCGCTGGCGTTCGTGAAGCCGCCCGAGACCCCGACGGTGTCGCGGCCCTCGCTCAGGTCGCCGCACGCGAACGCGAGCGCGAGCGGCCAGCACAGCGCGGCGCGGCGCCCCGCGAGTGACCGAGCCGCGCGTTCGAGAGAGGGTCTACCTGTTCGGAGCAGCACATCGAGAAATTTGCATGTACAGCGCCTCGAGCACAACCACGGCGTGGGCGCGCGCGAAATCAAACGTGAGCGCGGCGGCGATTGCAACGCGTCGATCGATCACGGACGATTGCGTATGCACGAGAGTCCAGTCGCGCGCCTCCTGACGCCGATCTCGATCTGCCTCGCGCTCGGGTGCGGCGACGCGGGCGCGGCTGCGAGCGCGACGGCGACCAGCGACGCGGAGATGACGGCGTCGCCGACCACGAGCGGCGCCGCGAGCACAGGCGCGGCGACGGGCGCCCAGGCGACGGGCGACGGGAGCGACGGGAGCGGCTCGAGCGGCTCGAGCGCGAGCGACGGCGACACGACCGCCGCGGGCGCGACGAGCGATAGCGAGCCGACCGTGGGCAGCGAGACGGAGGATCCCGAGCCCGCCTCACGGCCGCTCGCGGTGCACGCCGACAACCCGCGGTACTTCGACGACGGCGCCGGCGCGGCGATCGTGCTCGTCGGCGTCAACCACGGCTGGGAGCTGCAGGACGACGCGTGGGACGTGGACTACGCGCTCGACTTCGACGCGTTCCTCGACTACCTCGAGGCCTACCAGCTCAACTTCATCCGCCTGTGGCGGGTCGAGTCCCCCAAGCAGACCGCCGACGACGCGCAGCTCGCGACGCCGACGCCGTACCTGCGCACGGGCCCCGGCGTCGCCAACGACGGCATGCCGCGCTTCGACCTCGAGCAGCTCGACCCCGCCTACTTCGCGCGGCTGCACGAGCGCTGCGCGGCCGCGGCCGCGCGCGGGATCTACGTCGACATCATGCTGTTCGAGCGCCACAGCACCTTCCATCACAACGGCCCCGCCTGGCCCTGGAGCGGCCACCCGTTCCACGCGAGCAACAACGTCAACGGCGTCGACGCCGACGCCAACGCCGACGGCCAGGGGCGCGAGTACTTCCTGCTCCCCGAGGAGGGCGGCGACGCCGAGGTGCTCGCGCTGCAGGAGACCTACGTGCGCGCGACGATCGACGCCGTGCTCGAGCTCGACAACGTGCTCTTCGAGATCTGCAACGAGTGTAAGCCCGAGGCCAACGCCTGGCAGGCGCACATGATCGCGGTCGCGCGGGCGCACATGCAGGCGCGCGACCGCGTGTTCCCCATCGGCTTCACCGGCCCGGGCACCTACGACAACAACGAGTTCCCCGACTTCGCCGTGCAGCTCGCGAGCGACGCCGACTTTGTCTCGCCGCGCGACAACACGGCCTACAAGAACAGCCCGCCCGCGAGCGACGGCGCCAAGGTCATCTTCGCCGACTCCGATCACATCGACCCCTACGGGCGCAACGCGGCCTGGGTCTGGAAGAGCTTCACCCGCGGGCTGCACCCGCAGGCGCTCGAGGCCTACGACGTGCTCCCGCCCGATCCGCCCGCGATCGACCCCGCGCGAGACGAGCGCGTCCGGCTCAGCCTCGGCGCGTGCCGGCTCGTCTCGGAGCGCGTGGACCTGGCGACGATGGTCCCTGACGTCGCGCGCTGCTCGAGCGGCTACTGCCTGGCGCGCGCCGACGCGGGCGCGCCGGTGATCGCGTTCGTCCCCGGCGGCGGCCCGGTCGAGGTCGAGCTCGCGGGCGCGGACGGGCAGCTCCCCGTCGAGTGGTACGAGCTGGCCACGGGCAGCTTCATCCCGGGCGACAGCGTCGCCGGCGGGGCCGCGGTCGAGCTCACGCCGCCCTTCGCGGGCTCCGCCGTCGCGCTGATCGGCCTCGACCCGTGAGCCGCGCGGTCGCGATCGCGAACGAGCTGTCGCTCCTGCCAGGATGATAGGGGCTCCGATCACCGCGTCGTCGACGCGGGGCGCGTTGTCCCGACGTCGTCGACGCCGCGCGCGACGGCGTTCGCGTTGATCGAACGAGATGACTGAATAGACAGGTGCTGCGAGCGCGCGGCGGGCCGAGCTCCGCCTCAGCTCGAGACGACCCGGTCGCCGCTCGCCGGCTCGGCCCGCGCCCCTGGGCTCGCGCGCGCGATCAGGGCCTCGAGCACCGTGAGCACGTCGAGCTTGCCGAGGTGCAGGAACGCGACCCGCAGCCAGCTCGTGGGCCCGTTCGGGAGGACGCGCGGGGAGCCGCGGGAGAGCGCGCGCACGATCGTGTCGGGCAGGCCGAGCGCCTCGGCCGTCACGGGCGCCGCGTCGGCGTCCAGCTCGACGTGGAAGACGTAGCGCTCGTCGGAGTACGCGCGGGTCGTCACCCGCAGGCGCAGCTGCACGCGGCGGCCGGCGAGGGCGCCCTCGAGCTGCGTGACGGTCCGCGTGGCCTTGACGACCTGCAGCTGCGGGTAGCGCTCGAGGACGGCGTCGCGGCGCGCCGCGACGGTCCTCGAGCGCCGCTCACGCCAGGGCCCCGCCGCCTGCACCGTGGCGACGCACGTCGGGCACAGGTAGCCGAAGGAGTAGCCGATGAAGCCGTCGCGCACGACCTTGACGGGCGCGGGCGTCTGGCACTTGCTGCACATCGGCACGAACTCGGGGAGACAGTCCGCGCAGACCCACCACGCCTCGGAGTGGGCCGCGATCCTGCGTGTGCACCTGTGACCGTAGACTGGCACGTCGTTGCTCCTCGCGGTCAGCGTCGACTCACGTCGAGTTCTTCGTCGTGGGCGAGCCGACGAGACGCGGCCGCGCCGGGCAGTTGTACACGCCTCGTCGGGACGAGGAGGCGCCGCGTGTACGCGGCTCGTGAGCGCGGGTTCGCGAGCGCGTCCGCGCTCGCCGGGCGCGCGAGTGATAGCATGCGCGCACAATGACCTCTGCGCCGGATCACCCCCACACCCCCGACGCGAGCGCGCGCCCTTGTGAACGTCGCGCGGCGCTCCTCGGCGCGCTCGCGCTGACCCTCGCCTGCTCGGGTGACTCGGGCGCCAGCGGCACCGACAGCGCGAACACGAGCGTCGGGCCCGGGGGCACCGACGCGCTGACCACGGGCGCGAGCGTCGGCGCCACCGAGACCGTCGGCGACACCGACGGGGCGACGGGCGGCGCGACCTCGACCACCGCGGGGGACCCCAGCGACACCGACAGCGCCGGCAGCTCGAGCGGCGTCGGGCCGAAGTTCGACGTCGGGCCCGGCGAGACCGAGGGCGAGACCGAGGGCGAGACCGGCGTCGTCCCGAGCTGCAAGGTCGTCGACGACATGAACGCGGTCCCCGACTGCGACGAGACCGCGCCGCCCGACGCCTTCGAGCTCGACCTGCAGTGGTCCTGGGACGGCCCCGACGGCTACAGCGAGAGCATGGTGATCACGCTCGTCGCCAACCTCACCGACGACGACCAGAACGGCGAGATCGACCTGTGCGACGTGCCCGACATCATCATCACGACCTACGCCGGCAACGCGACGAGCGGGCGCATCTACGTGCTCGACGGCGAGACCGGCGCTGAGCACTTTCACACCGAGACGCCGCTGTACGGCTACATGACGCCGGCCGTCGGCGACATCGACGGCGACGGCCTGCCCGAGATCGTCGCCCAGGGCGCCGGCTTCAACGTCGTCGCCTTCGAGCACGACGGCGCGCTCAAGTGGACCGGCGCGGTCTGGCCCGAGGTCGACGCGAAGTACGGCGCGCTCGCGCTCGCCGACGTCGACGCCGACGGCGACGTCGAGATCATCGCCGGCAACCTGCTGCTCGATCACCTGGGCAACCAGCTGCAGGCGTTCCCGGACATCGCCGGCGTCTCGGGATTCGGCAACTCGTCGGCCGCGGCCGACCTCGACGGCGACGGCGACCTCGAGATCATCCTCGGGCGCAGCGCGTGGCACCACGACGGCGGCGTCTACTACAACAACCCCCAGCTCGCCGCCGGCATCCCGACGATCGCGGACATCGACGGCGACGGGCAGCCCGAGGTCCTGCTGCACTCGGGGCAGGGGATCTCGATCCTCGAGCACGACGGCACGCCGACGACCGTCGAGCAGCGCCCGACCGGCGCGAGCGCGTCGAACAACGCCTGGCACCGGCCCTCGTGCGTGCACGACTTCGACGGCAACGGCGACCCCGAGATCGGCGTGAGCGCCTCGGACAAGTACGGCGTGTTCGAGCCCGACCTCACCTGGCAGTGGCTCGCCAACGTCGCCGACGGGACCGGCGTCGCCTCCGGCACCGCCTTCGACTTCCTCGGCGACGGCGGCGCGGAGGCCATGTACGCCGACGAGACCAAGCTGTTCATCTTCGACTCGAGCGGCGGGATCCTGCTCGAGGACCTCCGCTCGAGCCGCACGCTGATCGAGTACCCCGTCGTCGCCGACGTCGACAACGACGGCTCCGCCGAGATCGTCGTCGTCAGCAACGAGGGCTTCGGCGGGCAGACGGCGCCCACGGTGCAGGTGTTCCGCGACATCGAGGACCGCTGGATCCAGGCCCGCCGGATCTGGAACCAGCACAGCTATCACGTGACCAACGTGCGCGAGGACGGCACGATCCCCTCGCCCGAACCGGCGCACTGGCAGGACCTCAACACCTTCCGGACCAACGCGCAGATCGAGAACGGCGGCGTGTGCAAGCCGCTCCCGCCGGGCTAGTCGCGCTCGCGCTCGGCGGCAATAGACGCACTTATCGGCTACTTGAAAGCGTGTTTGACTACTTCTTTGGCGATCCCTTCGAGCGAACCACCCTTCTCGATTGCTTTTTCGAGGAGCGACATTGCGCTCTGCTGCCGGATCCCCTTTTCATCTGTTATTGGGTTTGCGTCTCTGCAGGTGAAGACGTCAGGTTGTTCTTCGCGTCGTCGCGCGCGCCCGACCGTCCGGCGGTCCACGGCCGCGTAGCGCGAGCGCGCTCGTACTTCGGCCAGCGGGCGCGAGCACTCGGGCCACGCTCCCGGTGGGGATCATCACCGTCACGGCCCCGCCGCGCTGACGCGCTAGTGCCTCGGGGGTAGCCAGTACGTGATGTACGGCGAGGCCTCCAGCGCCGCGTAGCCGCGGTCTCCGACGCGTCGGAACGGGAGGTTGAGGCGGCGGAGGCCCGCGAGCTGCGAGGCCTCGGCCAGCGCGATGACGCCGTCGTCGGTGATCGCCGTGCACGAGAGGTCGAGCAGCTTGAGCCCGCGCAGCGCCGCGCAGCGGGCCAGCGCCCGCGCGCCCCGGTCCGTGATCGCGCGGCTGCGCAGCCACAGGTGGGTCAGCGACGACGTCACGCGGTCGAGCAGCGCCTCGAGGCAGGCGTCCGAGAACTCCTCCTCCTCGATGTAGACGCGCGCCAGCGACGGGAAGCGCTCGACCTCGGCGAACATCTCCGGGGCGCACGCGAGCCTGCAGACCTCCACGGCCAGGATCGTCAGCGTGTCTGGCAGCGCCGCGAACAGGCCGCGCGCGTCGCCGACGTGACCGTGCACCAGCGTCAGCGACGTGAGCTTCGGGAACTCGCACGCGGCGAGGTACGGGCCGAGGGGGTCCTCGCCGTCGCCGAAGAACCGCGAGAGGTCGCTGTACGCGATGGTGAGGCGCTCGAGCGCCCGCCAATCGCCGTCGGCCAGCGCGCGGAAGCTCTCGCCGACGGCCTCGACGTCGCGGAAGTGCAGCGACTCGATCGCGAGCGCGCGGCTCGCCTGCGCGAACACCGGGACGAGGCCGCGCGGCATGAGCCCGTCGACCACCTCGAGCTCGCGCGGGCGCTGACGCGCGAGCTTGTCCGCGAGCGCCTCGAGGTCCAGCGCTCGGCGCTCGGGTCGCCAGCTCTCGGGGCAGCGCACGCGCAGCTTCGCGGCGCGCTCGAGCAGCTCCGGCGTCTCGATCCACGCCGCGAGCAGCGGCACGTCGCCGTCGCGCTGCAGCATCAGCACGAGGAACGGCCGGTCGACGACGAACCGGCGCAGGCGCGTCGCGCAGCCGCCGAGCGCGAACACGCTCTTGAGGTCCGCGCCGTTCTCGTCGAGGCGAAACATCACCGTCTGCGCGCCGCGCCCAAAGCCCTCGCCCGCAAAGCCCTCGTTGTCCAGCGCGAGGCCGGTGAGCTCGAGCAGCTCCCGCTCGAGCGCGATGTCGACGACCGGGATCTCGAGCGACTCCATGTCCGCGAGCTCGCTGTCCGGATGGTCACGCGCGTCGGGGCGCAGGCGCGCGAGCACGTCGTCGACCGTGTCGCCCAGCGTCGCGCCCGGCGCGACGCTGGCGACGATGACCCGCGCGCGCTCCGGCGCGCCGAGCAGCTCGACGATCCAGCCGCGCGCCCACACCTCGTCGGGCTCATCGTGGTAGGGCGCGTGGATCAGCACGCTCTGCAGGCGCGGGTCGCCTTGGGCGAATTGCTTCAAGCCGAAGCTGTGGACGAGCTCGCCGCCGAACTCGAGGGGATCGGCGAGGCGGTCGAGCGGGCGCTCGAACTTCAGCGTCGCGCGCAGCTGGCAGTACGCGAACAGCCCCGGCGCGGGCACGAGCCCCTCGGCCGCGCTGGCGAACTTCTCCTGGCACTCGGCGTGGAGCGCCGCGTCCACCTCGGCGCTCCAGCGCCCCGCCGCGGCCACGTAGAAGCGCTCGTCGATCGCGCCTGTGTCGACGCGCGAGCGCGCGACGGCCTCGAGCGCGGCGCGCGTGTCCTCGGGCGGCGCCGCGAAGCGCAGCGGACCGCCGAGCGCGCGCTCGATCCGCGCGAGCGCGAGCTCGCTGGTGACGCACCACAGCAGGTTCTGACCTGGCTCATGGGGCTGCTCGAGGTGCAGGGAGAGCGTCGTCTCCTGCAGCGGGGCGCCATCTCGTCCGCGCGGCTTCACGACCACGCGTCGAGTATAGAGACGCGGACGCGGACCGTCGAGCTGTCGCCAGCTCGACGGTCCGCGGCGGCGATGCGCGTCTCCTCCTTCCTTCCGTGGTTCGTGCGTGTGATCTCGTGGTCTCTCGTTCGGGTCGTCTCGTGTGGTCGCGTGGTCGCGCGGAAAAACCTCCGCGCGGCCGCGAGCGCATCCGGACGATCAGGAACAGACGAGCTCGCGGTCGCGCAGAGGGCTCGAGGAGAGTCAGTCGGGCGGGCGGTGTAGGTCCTCCATGGTTGTGTCGTTTCGGGGGGCGCGCTCGACTCGCGCGGGTCGTGGTTCTTGTTGGTGTTCGTCACGCGGGCGGGTCGTCAGCGCGGGCGTGTGGGCGCGCGCGGGGACTCGCGCGGGGTGGGCTCGCGGTGCACGGTGAGCGCGTCACACAGCGAGCCGCCGCGGCGCGGCAGCCCGGCGCAGCGCGAGCTCGGGGGCGGGGCGCGCGGCCTTCGTGGTCCTCGCGGTCCTCGCAGCCCGCGTGACCCTCAGGGTCGGTGGGAGCGCGCGCGCGTCGGCGTCGCCCGCTCGAGCGAGTCCCTGAGCGAGGCGCGGTCGCGGGTGGATGGGTGATCTCGGGGCGCGTGGTGGTGCTCATGGTGACTTCGCTCGAGCGGGCGGGTGTCGCCGTCTCGCTCGTCGTGCCCATGACATACGCAAGCCCCGTGCCGGGCCGCGCGGGCCCGAGATCACGGGGGGAGTCGTCGAGACTGGACGGAGTGCGCCGTGTTGATCCGAGCCAGCGTGTCAGGCTGACACATCGCGGCGCGCGTCAGTCCGCGAGGCCGCGGTCGCGCACCACCATGACCGTCGTCGTCATGGTCGCCACGAGCTTGCGCGCCTCGCCGTCTGGCTTTTCGAACACGTCACCCGTGCACACCATGATCGTCGCGCCGGCGCGCTTGACCGCGCCGACGGCGGAGAAGCGCGGGCCGCGGGCGGGCGCGAGCAGGTTGACCTTGTACTCGACCGTGAGCACCGCGGCCTCGGCCGGCATCAGCGTCAGCGCCGCGTAGCCGCACGCGCTGTCGAGCGCCGAGGCGATCGCGCCGGCGTGCAGGAAGCCGTGCTGCTGCGTGAGCGACTCGTCGAACGCGAGCGCGACCTCGACGAGGCCAGGCTCGACGCGCGCGAGCTTGGCCCCGAGCGTCTGCATGAACGGCTGGCGCGCGAAGCTTCGCTCGACGCGCGCGCGAAAGTCAGGGTCCTGCGGCTGAGAGTGCGGTGAGTCAGGGCGTCGTGAATCCATGGGGGGCGCGTGCAGTGTACGCGGGTCCGCGCGCGCGCGTCGGCGAAGCTGACCGGGCGCGCGCGCCTACCAGAACGCCGGGCGCTCGGGCAGCGCCGCGTCGCAGCGCGAGCACGCGCGGTGATCATCGGAGACGTCCTCGAGCGCGGCGCAGGCGGTGCAGCGCACCCACAGCCGCCCGATCCGTGCGGGCGTCCACACGCTCGTCCAGACGCTGGCGACGAAGTCCTCGCTCATCAGCTCCCGCATCGCGCGCGCGTGGTGCTTGCCGAGCGCCCGCTTCATGGCGGCCTCGTCCTCCCACGCCGTCACCGTGAAGCCGCGCAGCCCGATGAAGCCGGTGACGATCGAGATGAAGCCCGGCTCGGCCAGGAAGTCCTGCACGTTCCGCTGCGCGTGCGCGCGGATGCGGTCGCGCTCGTCGGGGTCGCGGCCGGCGATCCACGTCAGCGCGACGACGCCGGGCGGCCGCGGGTTGCCGGACGCGACGCGCGTCGAGTAGCCGAAGCGTGCCGGCCCGCGCTCAATCGGCTCCGCGAGCGCGAGCGCCACGAGCTCTTCCGGTGTGATCGCCATGGCGCCTCCTCACCGGCCGAGCGCCGCGATCACGAGCTCCGCCGCGGCCGCGCCGGAGAACTGCTGCTGCCCGGTCACGAGCAGGCCGTCGCGCACCGCGAACGCGCGGAAGCGCTGGTCGACGACGAAGTTGGTGTCCTCGAGCGCGCGCGCGTCGTCCTCGATCCAGAACGGCTGCAGGCGCTGCCCGACGAAGCTGTCGGCGAAGCGCTCCTCGCTGTTGGCGAAGCCGGTCCAGGTCTTGCCTCGGACCAGCAGCTCGCCGCTTCGGAGCCGCGTCTCGAGCAGCACGCAGGTCGCGTGGCAGACCAGCGCCGTGACCTTCCCCGCCTCGTAGAACGCGGCGACCAGCCGCTGCAGCGCCGCGTTGTCGCGGAAGGTGAACATCGGCGACTGCCCGCCGACGAGGAACAGCGCGTCGTAGCCCTGCGGGCGCACGTCCGCGATGCTCTTGGTGTCCTCGAGCAGCGCGCGGTGCCGCGGCGACGTCTTGAAGCCGAGGCTGAGGAGGTCGTCGGCCGAGTAGCCGCTCGCGTCCTGGGGGTCGCTGTAGCCGTCGGCCTGCAGCGCGCCGCCCTCGGGGCTGCGGAGCTCGACCTCGTAGCCGGCCTCGGTGAACGCCCAGTAGGGGTGCGTCAGCTCGGCCCACCAGAACCCGACGGGCCAGCCGGTCACGGTCGACGTCGCGGGGTTGGCCGCGATCATGAGGATCCGCTTCTTGGCGGAGGGGGCGGTGACGTTGATGTTCGCGCTCATGTGACTCCTGCGTGGGGACGCCTCGCGTCTCTCCACCGCCACTGTGGGCCGCAGGTTCATGTGCAGCAACAGAACATTAGTGAATGTATAGTTAAGTATTTTGCAAGTTTACGCCTTGCGACGCCGCCGTCGCGCGCGCCCGGTCGTCGGGTCCGTTGGGCCGAGCCGGCGACGCGGCTCCGGGTGCGCGAGCCCGCCCTGCGCGCGCGTGGTCGCGAGCAGCGTCTCGCGCAGCCAGCGGTGCGCCCGGTCGCCGTCGAAGCGCGGGTGCCAGACCATGCTGAGCGCGAAGGGCTCGAGCGGCAGCGGCGGCGCGAGCACCCGGAGGCCGAGCCGGGCCGCGTCGCGCCGCGCGAGCCGCTCGGAGATCGTCAGGATGTAGTCGGAGCGCGCGGTCATCTCGAGCGCGATCTGGAAGTACGGGACCGCGCGGGCGACGCGGCGCGAGAGCCCGCGCGCGGCGAGCAGCTCGTCGATATAGCCACCAGGTCGCCCGCGCGGCGCGACCTGGACGTGCTCGAGCGCGGTGTACTGCGCGAGCGTGAGCCGCCGCCGGACGACCGGGTGGTCGTCCCGGAGCACGCACACGAGCCGCTCGCTGATGATCGGCAGCGTCTTGAGCTCGGGCGGCAGCGGGCCGTAGATGCCGACCGCGAGGTCGGTGACGCCGTCGCGCAGGCGCGCGTCATCGTCGAGCGCGTTCGGGATCACGCGGAGGTCGAGCCCCGGCGCCGCGTCGCGCACGGCCTGCTCGAACGGCGCGCCGAACACCGCGAGCACGTAGTCGGTCATGCTCAGCGTGAACGCGCGCGACAGCGTCCGCGGGTCGAAGGTCGCGGGCGCCTCGAACACGCGCGCGGCCGCGGCCACGGCGTCGCGCACCCGCGGGCGCAGCGACTCGGCGCGCGGGGTCAGCACCATCCCGCGACCCGCCCGAACGAGCAGGTCATCACCGAGGCGCTCGCGCAGGCGCGCGAGCGCGTGGCTGACCGCCGGCGTCGACAGCCCGAGGCGCCGCGCCGCCCCGCTGACGCTGCTCTCCTGCAGCAGCGCGTCGAGGGTCACGAGCGCGCCGAGATCCGTGGATTCCATACAATGCAATATATCAGTATATATGTTGCACAGACTCTGGGTGCTCGGCGAGCTGAAGGGAGGCGTCTCGAGTTCGCGCCGCGGCGCGAGGCCGTCAACCGCGTTGGCGCGACCCGTCGCGCGTCGCAACCTGGTTGCCGCGGGCGCGCGGAATTACGGCGAATTCCTCGGCCTCGAGCTTGCAAGATCAGGCGTGATGCACGGGGCACGGCGCGGAGTAGTGATGGGCGCAGGGGCGCTGGCGGTGGCGCTGCTCGGCGCCTGCGGGCCGACGGGCGGCGACACGGAGACCGACTCGGCGACCGAGTCGGGGACCGGCGCGACGACCGAGGCGAGCGACACCTCGACCGGAGCGCCCGACGCGCTGTGCGAGGCGCCGCCGGATCCCGACGCGCCCGACCCCGTGTCCCCGGACGTGAGCTGTGAGCAGCTGGCGACGCCCGAGACCGCGGGCGACGCGATGATCGAGATCGTGATCCGCAACGCGGGCGACGAGCCGCTGCTCGTCTACGACCGCGTCAGCGGCTGCAAGCACGCCGCGCGCTACTACAGCCTCGAGGGCAGCGCGGGCGGGCGTCACCTCTCGCTGCCGTTCACGAATTGCGCGCTCGAGTGGCCCGGCTGCGCGGCCGCGATCGACGGCGGCGACTGCCTGCTGTGTCAGACCCTCGTCAATCCGATCTACGTCGCGCCGGGCGGCTCCTTCGTATCCGAGTGGGACGGGCTGCTGCTCGCCGACGTCGAGGCGCCCGAGGGCTGCCTGCTCGAGGGCTTCGAGGGGGCCTGCGCGACCACGGCGCAGGCTGGCGCCGGGGACTACACCCTCACGGCCGCGGCCGCGCGGGCGGCTGACTGCGACGAGGCCGCGGGCACCTGCGTGGACGCGAGCGACTGCGAGGGCGGCGAGCTCGACGAGCGCGGCGCCTGCCAGCTCGTGACCGAGGAGCCCCTCGCGCTGCCGACGACCGAGACGGCGACGGCCCGCTGGAACGGTCTCTGCGGACAGATCGAGCTAGTGTTCGCGGGCGCGTGAGCGGGGGTCACGCGACGTCGGGTCGCCAGCCGTAGCGCCGCAGGTCGACGCGCCCGCGGACGTCGAAGCGCACGCCCTCGCGCTCGAGCAGCCGGCGCTGTCGTGACTTGCGGCCGCCGAGCTCGGGCAGGCTGAGCTCGCCGCGCGCGTTGATCACCCGCTGCCACGGGATCGGGCTGCCGGGCGGGAGCGCGTGGAGGGCGTAGCCGACCTGGCGCGCGCGACCCGGGCGCCCGGCGAGGCGCGCGATCTGTCCGTAGGTCGCGACCGCGCCCCGCGGGATCTCGGCGATCACCGCGTAGTAGGCCGCGTAGTGCGGGTGCATCGGCGCCGCGTCAGCGGCGGGGGTCAAGGGAGCGGCGCGGCGCGGCATGCTGCTCGCACGGTATACCGCAGCGGCGCGCGATCAGGGCGTCTCGGGCGGCGCGCGTCGCTTCGCGTCCTTCTCGGTCTTCTCGGCCTTCTCGGCCTTCTCGGCCTTCTCGGCCTCCTCGGCCGTCTCGGCCTCCTCGGCCGTCTCGGCCTTCTTGGCCCCGGGCGCCGCGACGTCGTTTCGGTCTCTGGCGCCGCGGCGCTTGGGCGGCCCGAGCCACCACTTGCGCCGCTTGATGTCGTACGAGCGCCCCCAGTAGACGTCAACGCCGCCCGACGCCCGGTTACCGAAGAAGGTCTCGAGCGACCAGTTGGGCGCGAAGCGGTAGCGCGCCCCGAGCTCGGCGTCGTTGGTCGACTTCTCGTGGGCGGGCACGTTGGCCTGGTAGCGCGTCTCGACGTAGACGTTCCTGCTCAGGTTCTTGCCGACCTTGAAGATCGGCTGGTTGAGGTTGTCGCCGAACGACACGCCGATCTTGTCGACGTGCAGCGTCTCGTTGATGTGCCGCTGCAGCGCGGGGCTCGAGAGCGCGCTGAGCAGCGAGGCGGCCTGGGCCCGCACCTTCTCGGGGTCGGCGCTCTGCGTGTCGGAGGAGCCGGTCACGAGCATCGTGAACAGCTCGGACTCGGGGAACGCGGGGATCGACGACAGCCGCAGCTCGGGCCGCGTCGCGCGGCCGCGGACGGTCGCGGTGATCGTGACCTCGTCGACCTGCGTGGAGGCGACGAGATCGATGTAGGGGATCAGGTCGTCGCCGCGCGGGATCGTGACCACGCCGCGCTCGACGACGAACTCGTTGCCGAGCAGGTCGAAGGTGCCGCGCTCGCTCTCGAGCCCGCCGTCGGCCTGGACGTCGCGCTGGATCGCGAGGTCGACGGCGCCGCCCCACGACATGTCGATCGAGGGGCCGCGCAGGCGCACGGGGTCGACGAGCGCGACGGTCACGCGCGTCGGCGGCGTGTCGGCGGCGCGGCGCGCCGACGCGTCCTCGGCGGCCTCGAGCGCGTCCTCGGCGTCCAAGAGCGCCTCCTCGACCGCCCGCTCGTCGGCGACCTCGACGTAGGTGACGCGGCTGCTCGTCGGGATCCGGCGCGGGGCCGCGATGTTGGTGGGCTGCACGTCGACGAGCGTCTTGGCGATCTCCACGCGCGCGCTCGTGCCCTTGTCGTCGACGCGCGCGTCGGTCTTGATCCGCGAGCTGATCCGCATGCGCGGGAGCCCGGGCTGGCGCAGCGGCACGTCGTCGATCGCCAGCTCGACGTGCGCGCTGACGTCGCCGCGCTTGTCCAGCGCGGCGCGGCCGGTCGCGCCGATCGTGCCCTGGCCCGTGGCGATCGCGAGCTTGCGCAGGCTCGCGTTGAGCTCGCCGTCGTCGCCGTGCAGCCCGACATCGAGCGTGATGTCGCGGAAGCGCTGGCGCAGCGGCACCACCGTGACGCCGCCGCCCGCCAGCGAGGCGCCGCCGTCGATCGACGGCGCGCCGATCGTGCCGCGCGCGTCGAGCTCGGCCGAGAGCGCGCCCTCGAGATCGTAGAGCGCGCTCGGCAGCAGCCCGCTCGCGGGGCGCAGGTCCAGCCGCCGGATGTCGAGGCGCGCGCGCACCGGGGTCTCGAGCGGGTCGAGCTCGCCGCCGTGCAGCGCGATGAGGTCGAGCTCCGCGCTGGCCGCGAGCGCGAGCACGTCGCGCGCGTCGGTCTCGCTCGCGGGCGGCTTGAGGTTGAGGTTGACGCGCTGGCTGTGGGGGTCGAGCGCGAGCGTGGCGCGCATGGGGTAGCGCGCGTCTGCGGCGGCGATGTGCCCGTCGAGCTCGCCGCGGACGTCGAGCTCGCGCAGCCCGCCGCGCCCGCGCAGCTCGAGGTCGGCGACGAAGTCGAGCTCGGGCGGCAGCGGGCGGACGGCCTTGAGGAACTCGGGGTCGAGGTGGTGCACGCGCAGCGTGAGCGCGTGATCGGCCTCCGGGTCCCAGCGCAGCTCGGCGGCGGCGGGATCGACCGTCACGGGGGCGCGCGCCGTCAGCTCGAGCCCGCGCAGCGCGTCGCGGCGGGCGACGATCCCGAGGTTGGCGACGCCCGGCGCGTAGTCGGCGTGCAGCCCGAGCTCGGCCACGCGCTCGCCGGCGTACGAGAGCCCGCCGACGCCGCCGTCGAGCGTGAGCGCGGGCGCGTGCGCGTCGCCAGTGACATGAACATTAAGCCAGGCGTTGCCGCCGACGGGCGGCAGCGACGGGACCCACGGGGCGAGCGCCGCGAGCTCGGCGTCGACGAGCTCGACGCGGAGCTCGTGCGGCCCGCGCTCGTCCCAGTCGACGCGCCCGCGCCGCGGGTCGACCGTCACGGGCGCGCGGGCGGTCAGCGCGAGCGCGCGGGCCAGCGGGCTCTCGGCGTCGAGCTCCACCGTGACCTCGCCCCCGTCGTAGCGCGCCCGCGTCTGGAGCTCGCCGATCCGTTTGCCGTCGAGCTCGAGCGCGCGCACGCCGAGCGCGAGCTCGGCGATGAAGCCCGGCGACGCCGGGCCGTCGACCGCGAGGTCGACGTCGGTCGTCCCGCGCAGCGCGAGGTCGGGCACCCAGTCGCTGACCAGCGAGAGGTCGATCCCGTCGATGTCGACGAGCACGTGGTGGTCCTCGCCCGCGCGCCAGCGGGCCGCGGGCGACGGCGCGACGCGGGCCCGCACGGGCGCGGTGACGTCGACGGCGAGCCGCTTGATCTTCGGGTGCGCGAGCTCGACGTGGGCGCGCGCGCCGTCGCGATCGTAGGCCGCGACCACGTCGAGCTCGCCGAGCGGCTTGTCGCCGAGCGCGAGCCCGCGGCCCCGCAGGTCGAGCTCCGCGCGCGGGCGCGCGGCCGTGCTGGCGAGCGCGGCGTCGAGCTCCGAGCACCCGGCGAGCGCCGGATCCTGCGGGTCCCTGGGCGCCGCGCCGGCGAGCGCGAGCAGGCGCGGGTTTCGGCGCCGCGCAGCTCGACCGACGCGCGCAGCGGGCCGCGCCCCAGCGCGAAGCGGCGCGCCCGAGGTCCGCGGTGAACGGGACCGCCGCGCTGAGCGTGAGCGACTCGACGGGCCCCTCGTCGCCCTCGCGCCGCAGGCTGAAGCCGGCCGACGCCGCGCCGGGGTCGTAGCGCGCGCGCAGCTCGAGCTGCCCGGAACGCGTGCCCCAGCGCCGCGAGCCCGCGGCCGCGCAGCTCGACCTCGGCCCGCGGCGCGCTCGCGGGCCCGCGCACGCGCACGTCGACGTCCGCGGTCCCGCGCGCGCGCAGCTGCGGCGCGAAGCGGTCGGCGAGCGCGAGCTGCAGCGCGTCGAGCTCCACGCGCAGGTCGCTGGCGCCCGCGAGGTCGAGGGTGCCGTCGATCGCGAGCCTGGTCGCGCCCGAGCGCGGGGCCGCGTCGTCGCGCGCGCCGATCGCGAGCGCGAGGCCCTTGACCGTGACGGCGCCGCGGTCGAGCGCGACGTCGACGATCGCCGGGCCCTTCGGGGTCTCGGCCGCGGTCTGCAGGCCGAACGCGGCGGCGCTGAGCTGGCGCAGCTCGGCGCGCAGCGACGAGCCCTCGAGCGCGGCGGTCAGGTCGACGGCGGCCCGCGAGAGCGGCGGGATCTGCCCGGTGTCGGCCTTGAGGTCGCAGGTGATCGCGCGCGGCTCGAGGACGCCGGCGCAGCGCAGCTCGAGGCGCGCGCGGCCCTCGAGCGCCGGCTTGTCGACGAAGCGATCGACCAGGCGCGCGACGCTGGCGAGCTTGGGCGCGGCGATGACCGCGTTGACCTCGAGCCGCCCGTCGACGTCGGCGCTGGCGCGCGCGTCGACGGTCGCGCCCGCGGCCGCGAGCGCGACCGTCACCTCGCCCGCGCGCGCCTGCGGCGAGCCCTCGGCGTCGAGCTCGAGGCGCACCGGCGTCCGCGGATCACAGTTGACGCACTCGAGCAGCGCGTGCGCCCGCAGGCGCTCGGCCGGGTCGCCGGCGATCGCCGCGTGCGCCTCGATCGAGAGCGGGCCGGGGTCGAGCGACGCGCTGAGGCGCGAGAGCTCGGCGTCGGCCTGCAGCTCGAGCTCGAGCTGCAGTTCGGGCTCGAGCGCGGCCGTCAGCGCGAGCCCGGCGTCGGCGGTCCCGGGCACGCTCGCGCGCAGCTCGGCCGTCAGCTCGCGCGCGCCGCCGCGAGCCGAGAGCGCGACGGTCGGCGGGCCGTCGGTCTCGAGCGTCGTCATCGTCGTGAACCACTGCTCCTCGGCCTCGGCGCGCAGCTCGTCGAGCGTGCCCTGCAGGTCTTCGAAGTCGACCTCGAGCGGCCCGAGCTCGAGCGCCGCCCAGTTGCTGCGCAGGCGCAGCTGCTCGAGCGTCGCGGTCGGGTCGTCCCAGCGGGCCGCGACGTGCAGCTCCTCGACGTCGAGGCCGCCGACCACGGGCGCCGCGACGGCCGCGTCGAGCTCGACCGTCGCGTGACGCCCCGCGCCGTGCAGCGAGAGGTCGAGGTGATCGAGGTCGATCATCGTCTCGATCGTCTCGGTCGTCTCGATCGTCTCGGTCGTCTCGGCGGCCTCAGCCGCCTCGGCGCCCTCCGGCCGCGCGCGCGCGCGCGCGAGCAGCACCCGGCGCAGGTGCAGCTCGACGTCGATGGTGGCCGGAAGGTCAGGTCCCAGCCCGGCGGCCGGATCGGGGGGCGGGGGCGGCGGCGCGTCGGGGTCGCGCGGCGGCGCGAGGTCGGCGAAGCCGGGGACGTCCGGCCCGGGCAGCAGCACGCGCGCGCCCTCGAGCTCGACGCGGCCGAGCGTCAGCGTGCCCGAGAGCGCGCGCCCGACGTCGAGCCCCAGCGCCAGCCGCTCCACCGAGATCAGCCGCGTGCCGACCGAGTCCTCGAGCGCGACCCCGTGCAGCTCCACGCGCCCGCCGAGCGCCCCCTCGACGCGCTCGATCGAGACGCGCCCCGGGATCATGCCGTCGTAGACGCGCGCGCCGGTCATCAGCGCGAAGCGGGTGCCCGCGGCCGTGAACAGCACCGTCAGCAGCAGGAGGACGATCAGGACGACGAGCCCGACGATCACCAGCGCGAGCCAGCGGAGCGCGCGGCGCCACCGGGGGCGCGGGCGCCTCGGCGCGCGCCCCGGGCGGATCCCGGGCGCGAGCTCGACGTCGCCCGCCGTCTCCTCCGCGCCCTCTTGGGCCTGCTGTGCTCCGCTGTCCACGTCGTCGCCGGTCGCCAGACCTGTCCCGAAGTTTAAAACGCCTCGCCGAGGCTGAAGTGAATGGCCCAGCGGCGAGGCTCGGGGAAGCGCGCCTCGTCGGTCGTCAAGCGCCACCCGAAGTCGAGGCGGAAGATGCCGATGGGTGAATTGTAGCGCAGGCCGCCGCCGGTCGAGTGCTGCCAGCCACGTGGGTCAAACTCGGCGACGCCCTCGCGGATGTCTCCGAGGTCATAAAAGCCCGCCGCCCACAGCTCGGCGACCAGGCGCACGCGCAGCTCGGCGTTCATCAGCACCTCGGAGTAGCCGCCGACCGGCGCCTGGTCGCAGTCGGTGAGGTTGCCGTCGAGGTCGACGCCCCCGCAGGTGCGCACGCGCGGCGACAGCCGCCGCAGCGGCCAGCCGCGCACGTCGTTGGCGCCGCCGAGGTACAGCCGCTGGCTCAGCGGCACGGCGCGGCGGTCGCCCTCGCCGTAGGGGAACAGCAGCCCGACGCGCGCGCGCCCGGCGAGCTGTACGCGGTTGTGGGGCTTCCAGTACAGGCGCAGCTCGGGCGAGAACTTGTGGTAGTTGAACTGGCTGCCGATGTAGCGGTTGGAGAGGTCGTAGGTCAGCGACAGCCGCGCGCCGTTCGTCGGCGCGATCAGGTCGTCGGTCAGGTGCAGCGTCGCGCCGGCCTCGAGGTAGCTGAGGAAGAAGCGCTCGCGGAAGTCGGGGCCGAGCAGCGCGCGGTTGTCCGGGTCCTGCAGCGCCGACGTCAGGTTGAACAGCTGCTGGTAGAGGTTGTTGTAGCTCAGCCCGAGCTCGACGAAGCGCGTGATGAAGCGCGTCACGCCCAGCGTGTTCGTCACGTTCCAGAACTGGTAGCCCTCCCAGATGCCGAGCTCGAAGCCCGGGTGCTCGGTCCAGATCAGGTGCTTCTCGAGCAGCCCCTTCTTGCGGAAGATCAGGTCGAGCTTGAGGATCGGCCCGTGCTGCTGCGCGGCCCAGAAGTTCGGCAGCTCCGCGTAGCCGGCCCGCGCGATCACGTCCATGCGCGTCAGCCGGCCGAAGATGCTCTCGTGGCGGTAGCGCAGCGACACCCGCTGCTCCCACCGCACCGGGTCGATGCCGACGCCGCCGCCGACCTTGACGCTCTGCAGGCGCGACTCCTGCATCTTCGCGATCAGGTCGATGGTGCCGTCGTCCTTCGGCGGGCCCTTGGTCACGGAGACGGTGCTGAACACGTCCATGCCGTAGATCGTCTTCTCGACGCGCGTGACCAGGGCGGGGCGGTACGGCTTCCCGCGCGCGTAGTCGATCTCGCGCTGCACGAGGTCCGGCGGCACGAACTTCAGGCCCTCGAGCTTGATCTCGCCGATGCGCGCCGGGGCGCCCGGGTCCACCGTGAACTGCAGCTCGGCCCAGCGCTCGCGCCGGTGCACCGCCGCCTGCTCGGAGACCTTCGCGTGCGGGTAGCCGGCGGCCTCGAGCGCGCGCTGCATCGCCATGGCCGAGGCCCCGAGCGCCGGGATCGAGAACGCGTCGCCGACCGCGAGCGTGACCTCCTGCTCGATCTTCGCGCGGTCGACCGGGAACGCCGGGTCGCTCGGGACGCGCTCCCACGTGATCTCGATGTCGCGGACCTTCGCCGGCAGGCCCTCGTCGACGACGATGGTCGCGCGCGCGATCTTCTTGAGCGGCTTGGGCGGCGGCTTGCCACGACGCGCGCGTCGCTCGACCTTGCGCGCGTGGCGTTCGGGGTCGCCCTTGGTCTCGACCTCGACGTCGATCGAGACGGCGCGCGCGTCGTGGTAGCCGTGCGCCGCGTAGAGCTCCTTGATCCGCTCCTCGTCGATCTTCTCGAGCCCGGGCACGTAGTAGCGCTTGCCCTTGAGGCTGAGCCGCGGCGTCGGCTGGAGGTTGAGGTACGAGAGGAACTCGTCCTGCTCGAACGCGGTGACCCCCTTGACCTCGACCTCCCGGATCACCGGCCCGGGGGGCCGATCCGGCGCGCGCGCCTTACCCGCGCACCCCTGCGCCGCGCTGGCGGCCACGGCCACGGCGAGCGCGTGACCGAGCAGCCCGGCGCGCCGGCGGTGAGGGGTCGTCCACACAGAGGGAGTGTACTCACCGCCACGAGATCGTGTACCCGGCGGGCAGCTCGAGGGCCGCAGCGAGCTCGCGCTGCAATTTCGCGAAGTTCGCCGCGTTGACATCCTCACCCGTGAATTCGACGAGCACGCCGCGTCGACGGTCCTCACGCGTGACGCTGCGCGCGGCGAGTCGCCGCTCCACCGAGACCAGCGCGCGCAGCGGGATCGCGCTTCCCGCCGTCGGGATCGAGATGTCGAGCAGCGCGTCGGGGTCTTCGCCGACATCGGGCAGCGAGACGAGCACAGGCGTCGCGTCCGCGAGCGCGCCGACGCGCCGTGAGCCCCCCGCGAGCGCGAGCGCGTCGCGGACCTCCAGCGCAGACAGACCGTGCTGCGCGATTCGTGCGCGGTCAATTTGGACTGCTAGCTCGGGCTTGTTCGCGGCGGTGCGCACCGCGACCGTGCCGCGCGGCCATCGCGGACCTGCCTCCTCAGCCAGCTTGTGAGCGAGCGCGTGGAGCTCCTCGAGCTCGGGGCCGAGCACCACCGCCACGCGGCGCGGCGGCGGCTCACCGCGCACCGTCTCGAGTCGCGGCTCGACGTTCGGGAGCTCGAGCAGCGCGCGCTCGATCGTCTGCAGCGTCGCGTCGTCCGCCGCGCCGCGCCCGACGAGCGCGACCGTGAGCGTGAAGGGCTCGGCCTCGACCCCGGCGCCCCGCAGCGCCCAGCTGGGGCTCCCGAGCGGCTCCAACGCGCGCGGGAGCGTGGTCGCGGCCAGCCACTCGAGGTCTCGGGGGCGCGTCGCGGGGACGTGGAGCTCGAAGCGCAGCGACGCGGCGCGCGCGATGCGGGTCACCGTCCGCTCGCGCGCGGTGAGCCGCGTGAGCGCCTCGTCGATCGCCTGCTCGAGCGCCCGCGCGTCGTCAGCGGCCGCAGCGCGCCACACCAGTACGCCCACCGCCGCGCCGTTCGCGGTCCGCAGCTGGCAGCCGGCGCGCGCCGGCGCGCGCTCGATCGACGCCACGTCGCGTAGCTGGACGCCCGCGCCCCCCCGGGCGTCCAGCGCGGTCGCGGCCAGCTCCTCGAGCCCCGCCGGCCGCGGCGTCGTCGGCACGACGCCCGACAGCTCGCCGCGCGCGCGCAGCGGGTTGAGCTCCGAGTCGAGCGCCGCGATCGTCGTAGCGAGCGTGAGCCCGCGGGCCGTGAGCGCGGCCGGGTCGAGCGTGATCCTGACCTCGTCCTCGCCGCCGCACAGCTCCACGCGCGGTCCGCCTGGCAGTCGCTGCAGCGGCTCGAGCAGCTCCCGCGCGACCGCGTCGCGCAGCGCCGAGAGCGTCTCGTCCGGCGCCGGGCGCAGCGCGAGCAGCCAGTCCGGCGGGCCCGCGCGGCCCTCGAGCGCGAGCGTCGGGCGCTCCACGTCCTCCGGCAGCGTCGTGAGTGCCTCCTCGAGGCGCTCGCGCGCGGCCAGCAGCGCGCGCTGGGGCTCCTCGCCGCGCGCCAGCGTCAGCCGCACGAGCGCCTCGCCCTCGCGCGACTCGCTCGTCATGCCCTCGAGGCCAGGGAGGTTGGCGAGCGCCTCCTCGAGCGGCCGCGTGATCATCGACTCGACCTCGACGGGCCCGTAGCCCTCGGCGCGCGCGCGCACGATCACCGCGTCCTCGCGCGGCGTCGCGCTCGGCTCGGCGGGCGCGCCCGACCGCGGCGGGTCGGCCTCGGCGCGCGCCTCGGGTCGCTCCCGCTGCGTGCAGCCGCTCGTGAGCGCCAGCGCCAGCGCCAGCGCCAGTCTCGTACCGCCGGGGTCGCGCGTCATCCCGCCACGGTACCACGAGCGCGCGCGTCACAGGAGCGAGTGGAGGTAGCGCTCGAGGTTGCTGTAGCCGTCGTCCGCGCTCCCCTCCGCGATGATCTCCGCGCTGTCCGTTGGGTCATCTGGATCGAGTCCGCGCGCCTGCTCCCACGCGTCGGGCATGCCGTCGTGATCGCGGTCGGGCGGCGCGCCGCCGCCCGGGAGCCGCGAGCTCTGCGGGAGCCCGCCGACGTCGCCGGGCGCGTCGATGATGCGGCCGCCCCCGCTCGTGACCTCCATGGCGACGCGCGCGTCGACGGCGTCGCGCCGCGGCCTCGTCGCGCCCGCGCCCGCGAGCACCACCGACTCCGTCACGCGCGGGTCATGGCTCACCGCCGGCGCCGCGAAGCGCGTGGCGGCGCGGGCCTCCGCGGGCGCCGGCTCGAGGTCCCATTCGAAGCCGACGCTGGCCCAGTCGTCATCCTCGGGGTCTGGGCGCGTCGGCCCGAGGTTGTCCTCCACGAACAGCTGCGGCGCGTCGCCGCTGTACAGGATCTCGTGCAGCGTCGTCGTCGAGTCCGGGCCTGGCTTGAAGATGTTCCCCACGAAGTTGACCCGCGTCGGCACGCCGTCCTGCACGACCTCGGCCGCGAGCGCGCCCCAGTTGTAGACGAGGTTCGCCACCACGTCGTGGGTCCCGCCGCCCGCGACGAGCGGGTTGCGGAAGTCGTTGTGCGCCAGCAGGTTGTGGTGCACCGACACGCAGTTGCTGCGATCGCCGAGCAGCAGCCCGGCGCTGTGGGTCCCCTTGGGGTGCCGGCTCTCGTCGAGCGCCTCGCTGATGATCGACCACGAGATCGTCACGTCGTGCGCGCCGTAGTAGGCGCTGACCGTCTCGTCCTCGCCCCAGCTCGTCGAGACGTGGTCGAGCACCACGTTGAACGCCCCCGGGCCGCTGTCGTCGTGCTCGCCGAGCAGCGCGATCGCGTCATTGTGCTCGGGCTTCACCGGGCCCCGGCCCGGGCGCACGCGCAGGTGCTGGATCAACACGTCGTGGGTGAAGACGACGACGCCCGCGCCCGTGAGCGTGATCCCGGGCGCCGGCGCGGTCTGCCCGGCGATCGTCACGAAGGGCGCGCGCAGCTCGAGGTGGCTGGCGAGCTCGATCGCGCCGCCGAGCCGGAACACGATCGTCCGCGGGCCCTCGGCCTCGAGCGCCGCGCGCAGGCTGCCGGGCCCCGCGTCGGCGAGCGTGGTGACCTCGAGGACCTGTCCTCCGCGACCGGCGGGCGTGGTGCTGCCGAAGCCCTCGGCGCCCGGGAACACCGGCAGGCCCTCGGGCAGCGCGCACGCGGGCAGCGGCTCGTCCGCGCCGCAGGCGAGCGCGCCGCAGGCGAGCGGCGACAGGAGCAGCAGGAGCGCGTCGCGGCGCATCGCGTCTAGCCCGGCGGCTCCTGCGGCGGCACCCACAGCCCCTCGAGGTTGAGCCCGCCCGGGTACCCGTACGACGTCGCCCAGTCGAGCCCCATCACCAAGATCCCGACGGGCGACTCCGCGGTGATGTACTGCTCGCCGTCGACGCAATTCCCCTCGCCGCCGGCGCCGTCCATGTCCAGCGTCACGTGCCCGTACTCGTAGGCGGTCCCCGGGATCGCGGTGAAGTGATCGTCGGGCACCACGCCGAGGCAGTCGAGGGTCACCGCCGTGCCCGCCTCGCGCATGATCGTCACGTAGTCGCGCGGGTACGAGGTGTCCGTCAAGAACGGCAGCGCGGTCAGCCACTGCTCGACCGGCGGCATCTGGATCATGTACGGATCGCCCGTCGGTCCCTGGTTGCAGGAGTTGGGCTGCGGCGTCTGCTTGATCACGTTGTAGCAGCCCGACATGTACTGCACGAGCATGAACGGCTCGTCGCTGTGGGCGGTGAAGCTCTCGGCCGCGGCGAAGCTCTGGAAGTCGCCGACGTTCAGCAGCTCGATCATGTCGCCGACGCCGGGGACCGCGGGCTCGAGCTGGATCGTCTGGTTCTCGACCGCCGCGATCACCCGCCAGTAGACCTCCTCGGGCTCCGGGTTGAGCTCGGGCACGCGGTGCGGGTGGCGGGCCGCGACGTAGTTGTTGCCCCAGCTCGACAGCGGCACGAGCTGCTCCTCGAGGTGGTCGCAGGCGAACCACGGCGGGTCCGGGATCAGCGTGCACTCGGCCCCCGAGAACACCGCGACGGGCGCGTCGGCGCCGACGAAGAAGCCGGTCGCGTCCTTGCTCGAGCGGTAGAGCCAGGCGTCGAAGGCGTCGAGCATCACGTCGCCCTCGGTCGTCGTCACGGTCGTCGCGTCCTGCGTGGCGATCACCGCGATCCAGCCGCCGTTCTCCGAGAGCGCCTTCCAGCCGGCGCCGATGTACGCGGTGTCGAGCGCGTTGATCGGCAGCAGCAAGCTGGCCTCGGAGACATGAGACGGGCCGCCGCCCACGGGGAACAGCTGCATCGCCGTCACCGGCACGTTCGACGTCACGCGGAAGGCCGCGAGCGCGTTGAGGCCGGTCCCCGAGAGCATGTGCTGCCCGGGCAGCAGCCCGCCGTCGCCGTTGATCTTGGTCACCTGGCTCGACTTCGGCGCGAGCGCGAAGGAGGTGATCTCGCGCAGCGTCCCGCCGGGCCCGCGCATGTCCTCGATCACGATCTGCGCCGTCAGCTCCTCGCTCGGGTTGCCGACGCTGATCCCGTAGGGCAGCGCGTTGGGGTTCGAGGGCACCTGCGCGCCCCAGAACTCGCAGCCGACGCTGGTCGCGGTGAACTCGTCGATGTTGTCACAGGTCGGCGCCACCGGCATGCCGTCGGTGTCGTCGCCGAAGTCCTGGCTCGCGCCGACGTCGAGCTTGGGGAGCACCGGGCCGGTGGTCTCGCCCGTCGTCGTCGTCGTCTCGCCGACGCTCGCCGACGCGTCGGTCCCGGGGCCCCCGCTCGTCGCCTGGGTCGCGGCGCCCCCCGTCGCGTCGGTCCCGGGCCCGTCGCTGACCGCGGCGCTCGTCGAGGGCGCGCTCGCGGCGTCGGTCCCGTCGCCGGCGTCGCCGCAGGCGAGCGGCGCGAGCAGCCCGAGCAGCCCGAGCAGGGGGAGCAGGGCGCGTGGGCAGCGATCTGGTTGTAGAGTCATGTTCACGATCCCGCGCGATCACGCCGGTCTCGCGCGCGCGAGCCCAGCCGCAGATGTCTCGGCGTGCGCAGCGCCAGCTCGAGATTCTCGCGCAGATCGTGGGTGTTGAACACTTTTTTCTCGACGCGCTCGAGGTCGTCGAGCTCGCGCGCGACCCACGAGGGGGCGTAGCCCCCCGAGACCGCCGCGCGCAGCATCCCGCGCCCCGGCGTCGCGCCCGGATGGTTGTAGATGCGCGCGAGCTCCTCGGCGTAGCGCTTGAGCCCGTAGCGATGCCCGGGGCGCTGCGCGGGCACGTCGATCCGCGCGAGCGTGGCCTCGGTCAGCCCGAGGCTGTGGACGATGCGCCAGCGGTAGCGCCAGTGCGCCGTCCCGCACCAGTCGAGCGCCGCGGTCTTGTCGTAGCGAAACGGCGCGCCCGCGGAGCCCAGCGCGCGCTTGGCCGCGAGGTCGGGATCCTCCTGCGCGAGCTGGCGCAGCTTGGGGCGCCGGCGATGACGTCCGGGGTCGCTGATCTTGTCGACCATGTGCGGATCGCCCGGTCCGCGCAGCGCGTGCAGCTCGCGCTGCGGCGGCTGCTGGAGCGCGCTCAGGCCGAACACGACGAGGGCCGCGAGCGCGCAGCGCGAGCGCGGACCGAGCCGGCGGCCGCCCGGCGCGATCAGAGGGCCGAGCGCGCCCCCGGTCGCGCACACGACCAGCGCGAAGGGGAACGCGAGGAAGCGGAAGTGCATCGCGTCGCCGCCGATCCAGATGACGTACAGCGCCACCGGCAGCGCGACCGCGATCATCCCGAGCCGGGCCCCCAGGCGCTGCGCGCCGATCAGCTCCGGGCGCGCGCGTCGAGCCAACCACAGCGCGAGCGCGGCGATCAGCAGCAGCAGCCCGACGCGGTAGCTGTGGAACGCGTTGACGAAGTAGCGCCAGCCCTGCGCCGGGTCGGGCGCGTGCTTGAGGTAGAAGGTGTTGGGCAGGAGGTCGGCGTAGTAGTACAGGCGAAAGCCGAGCCACAGCAGCGTCGTCGCCACGCCGAGCGCCGCCGGCAGCAGCACCACCCGCAGCGCGTCCCCGAGGCGACCGCTCGCGCGCCAGCGCGCGCCGGCGACGAGCGCGAGCGCGAGCGCGAAGGGCAGCGCCAGCTCGGGGCGCACCAGCGGCGAGAGGCCCACGAGCGCCTGCGCGGCGCGATCACGCGGGTCGACGAGCAGCAGCGCGTAGGCGATCGCGACGAGCAGCACCAGCGGGCTCTCGAGCCCCGAGGTGTAGAAGCTCGTCACGCCGTAGCAGCCGGCCAGGAACGCGAGCGGCAGGTTGACGCGGGCGGGCGCGCCCGCGGGCGCGAGCTGGTGATCGACGCGCGTGAGCAGCCAGCCCGACCAGGCGAAGCACAGCAGCCCCGTGCCCAGCCAAATTGTCCAAAAAGACAGGCCGATCGCGCGCAGCGGCAGGTGCCAGAGCATCCACAGCGGCGAGCTGTAGCCCTCGACGTACTCGCCGAGGTTGTAGACCAGGCCGAAGCGGGTGAGCACCGCGTTGTCGGCGTAGCGCGCGTAGACGAAGCCGTCGTCCATGATCCACGCGTAGCGCCACACGAGCGCGAGCCCGAGCGCGACGCACACCCACTCGTGCGCCTGCGGCCGCGGACGCCGACGCGCCGGCCTCGTCGCGTCCGCCTGGGGAGGATCCGTGGGCGCGGGGTGCTGCATGGGCGCGCTGCATCCTACGCGATCGCGCGGGCTCGCGGCGCGCACGCCCGGCGACTAGCCCGGCGTCGCGGCCTCGCTCGACGCGCCCGCGCGCGCCGGGCTCACCACCACCACGCGCTTGACCATCGTCCCCGCGGGGATCGTCTGCTCGACCGTGACCTGGTTGATCCGCGCCACGGCGCCGGCGTCGAGCTCGGGCGGCGCGTCGGGGCCGAGCAGCTGCGGGGGCCGCAGCGGCTCCGTCAGCACCACGAGCTTCACGCGCGCCGGCGCGGGCTCGCGGAGCGCCGGATCGGAGATCGTCCGGAAGCTCGCGAAGGTGCTGTCGATCGCCGGCTGGTGCCGCGCCCACTGCTCGATCGCCGCGAACGCGAGCAGCGCGACGACCTGCGCGCCGTACTCGACGAACAGCGCGCGCGCCTGCAGCACGGCCTGGCCCGCGCGATCGCGGAACTCCGTCACCTCGCCCGGGAACCCGTTCAGCGTCACGGTCTGCGTGGGCCCGTGGGGGAGGCTGGTCTCGCCGAGGAACGCGGCGGTGGCCTCGCGCGCGCTCGTGAAGCTGGTCAGCCCGACGGCGATGATGACCTCCTGGTCAGGCAGCACGCCCGCGACCATGGTCTTGTCGTGCGCGAGCTCCCAGCCGGCGGGGAAGTCGACGCGGTAGCCCGAGCGCGGGCGGAAGTAGCTCGCGCCGCGCACGAAGCCGTCGCGCGGATCGTCGCCGAACAGCGCGCCGTCGAGCTCGCGCAGGTACGGCTCCTGATCCCAGCGGCCGCCTTCAGGGTCGACGCCGCGCTCGGCGAGCGCCCGATCGATCCGCTGCTTGCGGGCCGCGGGCGCCGGGTGGGTCGAGAGCCAGGCCTCGCGCGCCTCCGCCGACTCGTGCTGGGCCGAGACCGCCGTGAGCATCGCCAGCACGCGGCTCATGCCCCCGGGCGCGTAGCCGCTGGCGGTCATGTAGCGCAGCCCGAGCGTGTCCGCCTGCTCCTCGTCCTCGCGGCTGCGTCGCAGCAGCGCGAGCCCGGCCGAGCCCGCCACGAAGCCGCCGACGTGACGCAGGTTGGGGTCGATCACGCGGAACAGGCCGACGCCGCCGCGCGCGATCTTCATGCGGCTGAGCTGGTTGACGCCGTGCAGCGCGTTGACGTGGGCGATCTCGTGGCCGAGCACCGCCGCGAGCTCGGCCTCCGAGCTCAGGTGCGTGAGCAGGCCGCGCGTCACGTACACGAAGCCGCCTGGCCCCGCGAACGCGTTGACCTCGGGGTCGTCGAGCACGCGGAAGGTCCACGGCAGCTCCTGACGCTCGCCCGTCTTGACCAGCGCCGCGCCGACCCGCGTGACGTAGGTGTTGAGCCCCGGGCGCTCGGCGTAGACGCCCACGTCCTCGACCACCTGCTCGTCGGCCTGTCGCCCCAGCGCGATCTCGTCGCGCTCGCTGACGAGGTTGAACTTCAGCGAGCGGGTCGCCTTGTTCCAGGAGCAGCCCGGCGCGCACGCCAGCGCGCCCGCGAGCAGCACCGCGAGCGCGGGCAGGCGCGCGCGTCCGCGTCGGTCAGGATCTCGAACGGCGGGCGCGCGGGGCATCGACATCATCACTATACCCCGCGGGCGCGGCTGGGTTTCGAAGCCTCCACGAGGCTCGCGCGCGGCGCGGGGACCCGGTCGCGCGGCCCCGCGGGCGCCGATCAGAACCGGCCCCGCAGCGTCACGCCGAGCAGCCGCGGCGACGTCGCGGGCGACAGCGCGAGCTGCCGGGCACGCCCGACGCGGCTCGTGACGATCAGCGCGACGCCGGTCGCCGCCAGCAGCCCGCCCGCGACGCCCGCGCCGATCGCGAGCTTGTTCGCGTTCTCCCCGTCGATCCGGATCCGCTGCAGCTCGTCGGGATCGTAGGGATCCCGCGCGCGCGCCTCGACCCCGGCCTGATCGGCCAGGTCGCCCTGGTAGAGGCCGTAGGCCATCACGCCGATCAGCCCGCCGCCGACCGCGGTCGTCACCGCGCCCGAGATCAACAGGGCCTTGCGGGCGCGCGCCGAGAGCATCCCGTCGCGGGCCGCGGCCGCCTCGAGGCGCTCGCGCTCCGCGGCTCGCTCGGCCTGCGCTCGCGCTCGGCGGCGAGGCGCGCGGCCGCGTCGCGCTCGGCGGCCGCGCGCGCGGCCTCGCGGCGACGCTCCTCCTCCAGGATCGCCTGGACGCGCGCGCGCTGCTCCGCGACCATCTCGCGCGTCGCCGTCGTCGACGCGTCGCTCGCGTCCAGCGTCGCGAGGTACTCGACGAACAGCGGCTCGGCCTTGCGCACGTGCGTCAGCTCGCCGTCGACCTCGTACGCGCGCATGTGCGCGGACGCGAGCTCGAGCAGCAGCCGCGAGCGCTGCGAGGTGAAGCGCTCGCTCAGCGGCAGCTCCGCGTAGGCCTGCGCCCACAGCTCGATCGCCGCGTTGAACTCCGACGACTCGAACAGCGCGCGGCCCTTGAGGTAGAGCTCGCTCACCCGCTTCAGGAGCTCGGCGTCCGGATCCGCGGGCTCCTCCGCCGGCGCCTCGTCGGGGGCCGGCGCCGCGCGAGCCGCTCCTGGCACAAGAGACACGCACAGCAGCAGCAGCGGCAGCGCGCGCGTCGACGCGTCGCGCCGCGTGGCGCGATATCGCCGCTGCGCCCGCATGTCGAGATCGTAGTCGAGTTCCTGTCACTTGGGTCAGGAATAAACAGGGGCGCGTTCGCGCGACGCCGCGGGCGCGGGCGCTACGGTACAATCGCGCCGAGGAGCGGGCGTCGTCGTGTGCTCCCGCGTGGCAGAGACGGCGCGCGGCGGGGCACGTCGAGACGATGTCGGAGATTCGCGAGCGCGGCGACGGCGACGCGCCCACCTTGATCGTGCCGGTCGGCGAGCGCGACCCGGCGCCCGGCGGATCGCGTCGCGACGACATGGGGCTCGCGGAGACCGCGGTCCCGGAGGACAGCGACGTGATCATGTCGAGCCGCACGCTCGCGCCCGGGACCACGCTCGCGGGCCGCTACGAGATCGTGCGCAAGCTCGGGCGCGGCGGCATGGGCGAGGTCTACCTGGCCGAGCACACGTCGATCAAGCGGCGCGTCGCGGTCAAGATCGCGGGCGTCACCTTCGCCAACGAGGCCGAGCTGATGCGCCGCTTCCTGCAGGAGGCGCGCGCGGCCTCCTCGGTGCACCACGCCAACATCGTCGACATCACCGACTTCGGGAACACCGACGAGGGCGTCCCGTTCTTCGCGATGGAGTACCTCGAGGGCGAGGACCTCTACGAGACGCTCCAGCGCGAGGGCCCGCTGCCGTGGCCGCGCACCCGCGCGATCATGATCCAGATCCTCGACGCGCTCGCGGCCGCGCACGCGCAGGGCATCATCCACCGCGACATGAAGCCGCACAATTGCTTCCGCGTGCGCCGCGAGGGCAACGACGACTTCATCAAGGTCGTCGACTTCGGCCTCGCCAAGGTGCTGAGCGAGCACCTCGACGAGGACAACATGACGCGCAGCGGCGTCGTCCTCGGGACCGCGCGCTACATGGCGCCCGAGCAGGCGCTCAGCCTCAACATCGATCACCGCACCGACATCTACGCGGCCGGCTGCATCATGTTCGAGCTGCTCACCGGGCGCCCGCCCTTCGACGCCAACGGCTTCATGGGCCTGCTGCACAAGCACATCTACGAGGCGCCGCCGTCGATGCGCAAGGTCGCGCCGGAGCTCGGCATCTCGCCCGACGTCGACTACGTGGTGCACCGCGCGCTCGCGAAGAAGCCGGCCGATCGCTACCAGACCGCGCGCGAGTTCGCCGACGCGGTGCGCTCGCTCGACGCGCGCTCGGGTCGCAGCGCCGCGTTTCGGCGGCGTCGCGCCTGGCGGCGCCTCGCGGCGGCGGCCGCCGTGCTCGTCACGCTCGTCGGCGGCGCCGCGCTCGTCCAGGCCGTCGCGGGCCAACCGCCGGATGACGGCCCGGTCGCGCTCGCCGCGGCGTCGGTCGACAGCCCGCGCGACGACGAGCGGCCCGAGACATCAGGTGACGCGCCGACCTCGGTCGACGACTCGCTCGTCGGCGTCGCGCGCGTCTCCGCGGTGGCGACCTCGACGGGCGGAGCGTCGTCCCCGATCGCGCGGACGCGCGACCCCGAGGGCGCGGGCGCGTCAGACTCGGCGGACTCGGCGGACGCCGGCGCCGCCCCGTCGGCGACCGAGCAAGCCGAGCCGGTCGCCGCTGACTCGGTCGCTGCGGACGCGAGGCGCGACACGCAGCCAGCGGACAAGCAGACCGCGACCAAGAAGGCGAGCAAGCGAGCCGCGGGGACCAAGAAGGCCGCGCAGCCGAAGCCGGAGCCGCTGCCCGAGACCCTCAGCGACGAGCAGGTGCGCGCCGCCCTGAACAAGGCGGCCAAGAGCGCGGTGACGGCCTGTCGCAGCAAGCACGGCGGCTTCCCCGGCGAGCGCGTGCGCGTCAGCTTCTCGATCAAGCCCGACGGCGGCACCGGCTCGATCACCGTGCAGCGCATCGACGCGCAGCCGCTCGGGCAGTGCATCGCGGCGGCGGTCGACGGCGTGACGTTGCCCAAGGCCCAGCGCGGGCGCTCCGCGACCCACACCTTCACGCTGTAGTCGACGACGCGCCCGCGCGTCGCGGCCTCAGCCCGGCGGGCCGCAGGGCGCCGTCGAGATCACGTACACGCGCCCCGTCGTTGCCGCGCCCTGCTCCGGCGCGCCGATCAGCAGCTCCGGGTAGCCGTCGCCGTCGAGGTCGCCCGCGCCGCTCAGCGCCGCGCCGGCGGCCTCGTAGGGGCCCCCGTGGAGCGCGAAGCCGCCGTCGCCGCTCGCGACCGCCGTCAGCGAGACGGCGCCCGCGTCCGCGCGTCCGTGGAGCACGTAGGCGCGCCCCGCTGACGTGGCTCCAAAGCCAGGTGATCCAAGGAGCAGGTCCGGGACCGCGTCGTCATTGACGTCGCCGGCCGCGGTCACGCGGAGGCCGGCCTGCTCCGACGGCGTGGCCGGCTCGATCACGAAGCCGCGCCCGAGCGTCGCGATCGCGTCGAGCTCGAGCTCGCTGACCTCGTCGGTCCCGTAGACCACGTACACACGCCCCGCGCCGCCGCCCGCCCCAGGCGCGCCCACGAGCACGTCGCCGCGGCCGTCGCCGTTGAGGTCGCCCGCGCCCGCCACCGAGACGCCCACCGAGCCCTCGCCCGGCGGCCCCGTCAGCGTCACGCCGTCGCTCCCGAGCGTCGCCGCGTCGAGCGTCGTCGCGTCGTCGCGTCCGTAGACGACGTACGCTCGTCCCCCGCCCACCGTCCAGGGGGCGCCGATGACGACGTCGTTGACGCCGTCGCCGTTAAAGTCGCCGGCGTTGGCGACCGCCGCGCCGAAGTCCCCCTGATCGACGCCGATGTCCTCCGCGTCCGCGAGCGGCCCGTCGATCCAGAACCCGCGCCCGCTGCCGGGCGTGTCCTCGAGCGAGACCAGGCCCGTGGTCGGCTTGCCGAAGACCACGTACACGCGCCCCGTCGCGTACAGCTCATCGGTGTCGGGCGCGCCGATGACGAGGTCGTCGAAGCCGTCGGCGTTGAGATCACCGAGCGCCGCGACGTCCGCGCCCGCGCGCTCGTCGTTCTTGTGGGCGTTGAGCGCGAAGCCGCCGACGCCGACGGGGCCGCCGACCTCCTCGAGCAGCACGGGCGCCGCGTCGGGCTTGCCGAACACCACGTACGCGCGGCCCGAGCCGAGCACGTCGCCCTTGGCGTTGTCGAGCCCGATGAGCAGATCATCCAGCCCGTCGCCGTTGACGTCGCCGGCGCTCGCGACCGCCGGCGGGTGCGGATCGCTGCCCGACAGAAACGTCGGCTCGCCGATGATCAAAAACCCCCCGCTCGCGCTCTCGCCCCCGTCCGCAGCCAGCTCCGCGAGCGTCGGCAGCGCCCAGTCCTCGCGCCCGAACACCACGTAGACGCGCACGCGCGCCGGGATCGCGTCGCGGACGAGCGCGCCGATGACCAGGTCGTCGAGCCCGTCGCCGTTGACGTCGCCCGCGAACGCGACCGACGCGCCCGCGCCCGTCACCTCGGGATCGCCGACGAGCTCCGCGCCGTGACCCTGCGCCGCCGCGCCCGTCAGCGCCGCGGCGGTCGGCCGCACCGTGACGCGCACCGTCGCGCTGCCCGCGGCCCCGCGGTCATCCTGCGCCGAGTAGGTGAACGCGTCGCAGCCCCAGAAGAACGGCGCGGGCGCGTAGCTCAGCCCGCCCGCGCCCGTCACCGAGGCCGCGCCGCCGGCGGACGTCTCGAGCTCCGCCGGGATCATCGCGTACGGCTCACCCGGCGGCGCGCCGTCGTTCGCCAGGGGCGCGTCCTCGTCGCCCGGGAGCACGGTGAGCGTCGCCTCCATCAGCGTCTCGTAGTCGTCGTCGCGCAGCTCGAGCGCGTCGGGCCCGGGCTCGGTGTCGGTCTCGCTGTCGCTGTCGCTCCCCGGATCGGGCAGGTCGCTCGGCGGCGGCGGCAGATCGGGGACCTGTGCGTCGTGGCCTCCGCACACCCCCTCGAAGCACGCGAGCGAGGGTCCGCACTCCACGTCCGACTCGCACGGGACGCCGGCCAGGAAGCCGCCCGAGAAGCAGCCCGAGAAGCAGCCCAGCGAGAGCGTCGCGCCCAGGGCGTAGGCGAGCGCCGGGGCGCCGAAGGGTATGAGCGCGCGTCGCAACGCGGAGTCATCGTACCACCGCGCGCTCGCGGCCCGCGCCTCGCGGCGGCTTTCAGTATGTCTTTTTAGACCTGTTACAAAGTTTATGTTGAGAGACTGGCGAGCCGCGAGCCGTCGCGCGCGGGGCCGGCCGCGGGGCAGCGCGCGGGCGCCCCGGCGGCTCGCTTTCGTCGCGGGCGTTCGGGCGCGATACGCTATCATCGCGGGCGCCTATGATCGCTCGCTCCTGGCGGGCGTCGGCGACGCTCGCCGGCGTCTTCGCGCTCTCGACCGCGTGCTTCGGCGGCGAGTACCTGGCTGGAGTGCCATGTAAGAGGAGCGACGAGTGCGGCCCCAAGCTCGCCTGCGTGGACGGCGTGTGCGGGGGCGGGACCGGGGCCGGCGCGGCGACCACCGACGGGGGCAGCGGCGCCTCGGACGAGACCGAGCCGGACGGGAGCACCGCCGCCGCGACGACCGGCTGCGGCCCCGGGCTCGTCGCGTGCGACGACGACTGCGTCGACCTCTCCGTCGACGGGGCGCACTGCGGCGCGTGCGGGCAGCCCTGCGCGGGCGCGTGCGTCGGCGGCGAGTGCCAGCCCCTCTGCGCGCCGGACGAGGTCGAGTGTGACGGCGAGTGCGTCGACCTCAGCGGCGACTTCTCGCACTGCGGCGCGTGCGGGGTCGCCTGCGCCCCGGGCGAGCTCTGCCTCGCCGGCGCCTGCCTGCCCTCGTGCGGCCTCGACGAGAAGCTGTGCGGGGACGAGTGCGTCAACCTCGCGAGCTCGCCCTCGCACTGCGGCGCGTGCTTCTCCGCCTGCGCGCAGCCCGAGCACGGCGCGTCGAGCTGCGAGCTCGGCGGCTGCGCCTACACCTGCGAGCCGTACCACAACCTCCAGGTCGACGACTGCGTCGCCTGCGGCGTTGACGAGCTGCTGGTCGACGGACCGCTGCACCTCTGGCGCCTCGGCGAGCTCACGGGCGACATCGCCTACGACGCGGTCGGCGACGCCCACGGCCAGTACGTCGAGGTCGCGCTCGACCAGGACGGCGTCTCGGCGCCGGATGACCGCGCGGCCGGCTTCGGCGCGACCGTCACCTCGCACGTCATCGCCGAGGTCCCCGACTTCCCGAGCGCCGCGTTCACCGTCGAGCTCGTCGTGCGCATCGACGAGCTCGTGACCCAGCCGATCTTCCTCTCGCTCGCCAGCGGCGACGACTTCGAAGACGGCGAGTTCGTCGCCAAGGCCAACGAGTTCATCTTTCACCACTACAGCGGCGCGGACGAGATCGAGGGCGTGCGCTGCACGCTCGCGCGCACCTTCTCGTGGCACACCGGCGAGCGCGTCGACGACGGCGCGTGGCACCACCTCGCCGTGACCTGGACCAACGAGGGCGTCGACTCCAAGCTGCGCTTCTACATCGACGGCGCCTGGGCGGGCGCCTCCGTCGCGGGCTTCGCCGCCGGCGAGCAGATCACGCCCGGCACGCTGGTCTTCGGCCAGGAGCAGGACCTCCTCGGCGGCGGCTTCGACCCCCAGCAGCGCCTCATCGGCGCGCTCGACACGGTCGTGATCTACGACAAGAAGCTCACCGAGGCGCGGATCGCCGAGCACGCCGCCTCGCTGCTGTGCGGGCCGTGAGCGCGGCGGCGGCTCGCCCCCGGAGGCGCGCGCGCGCGGCCTGCAGTACAGTGCGCCCGTGTCACGCGCGCGAGTGTTCATCGCCACCTCCCTCGACGGCTTCATCGCCGGGCCCGACGACGACCTCTCCTGGCTCCCGGAGCCCGACGCGGACGAGCCCACGGACTTCGGCTTCCCCGCGTTCTTCGACCAGGTCGGCGCGCTGCTCATGGGGCGCCGCACGCACGACGTCGTGGCCGGCTTCGACGTCGAGTGGCCCTACGGCGACCGCCCCGTGCTCGTCGCGACCCGGCGCCCGCTGACGCCCGCGCACGCCAACGTGCGCGCCGTCACCGGCACGATCGCCGAGATGGTCGCGCGCGCGCGCGAGGCCGCCGGGGGTCGCGACGTCTACGTCGACGGCGGCGCGTTGATCCGCTCCGCGCTCGAGGCTGAGCTCATCGACCTCCTCGAGATCAGCGTCGTCCCCGTGATCCTCGGCGCCGGCACGCCGCTGTTCGCCGGCGCCGCGCGTCGGCACGACCTCGAGCTCGTCGAGAGCGCGCCGATCGGCGCCGGGCTCGTCAAGCTCACCTATCGCCCCCGTCGCCCCGCGAGCGCCGCCCGCAGCAGCGCCTCGAGCTGATCGAGGTGCTCGCGCAGCGCGTCGCGGCGGCCCGCGGCGACGAGCTGGCCGACGCGCCCGAACGCCGTGTCCGGGTGGGCGCACGAGCGCGCGCCTTGCCGCTGGCCGACCGGGCAGCGCGCGCACTCAAAGGCCACGCGGTCGCACAGCGGCGCGGCGCAGACCAGCGGGTCGAAGCCCGCCGGCCAGTCGTCGGCGTTCCACACATCACCTGTCTCTCGAACCATGCGAACGAGACGGGCCCAGCGCTCGTCGTCCGCGAGCTCGCGCCGCAGGCCGGCGAGCTGCGCCAGCGCGCCCCGCAGCGCCGCCGGCTCGTCGCCGCCCTCCTCGCGGTAGCGGCGGATGATCTGGGTCGACGGCACGAGCCGCGGGCCTGGCTCGGCGCGCGCGCCAACCTGCTCCTCGAGGACGTCGCGCAGCCAGCGGATGAACCCCACCGCCCGAGTATATGGCAGCTCTCGCGGCCCGCGGCGGCGCGTGTATCGACACGGACGCGCGCGCCGAGACGCTCGAGGCGCGCGGCGGCGTCCGCATCGGCGCGTTGACTTCCCGCGGTGTGTCGATGACGATCGCCGCATGCATGGGTCTACACGCACCGCGCTCCTGCGCGTCGTCGTCGCCGCGGGCGGCCTCGCGGCGCTCTCGTCCTGCGGCGACAACGACGGCGGCACCGCCAGCGACGCGTCCGCGAGCTCCGTCGGCACGGAGCTCACCGTCGCCCAGACCAGCGCGCCTACGACGTCGGCGAGCTCCGGGGGCGCGACCGCGGGGACCACCGCGGGCGGTCAGACGGGCGGCGCGACGACCGACGGCGTGGCGACCAGCGACGGCACGGGCGGGATCAAGTTCGACGTCGGCGACGACGCCGACCTCGGCGACACCGGGCGCCCGGTCGACATGTGCAAGGTCCACGACGACATGGACGCCGTGGGCGACTGCGAGGAGGAGGCGCCGCCCGACAGCTTCGAGCCCGAGGTCGAGTGGAGCTTCACCGACCCCATCGAGCCCTACAGCTACGTCACGCCGCTGGTCGCCAACCTCACCGACGACGACGACAACGGCGAGATCGACCTCTGCGACACGCCCGACGTGATCGCGGTGTTCGGCGTCAACCCAAGCTACCCCGGCGCGCCCGGTCACGTCTACGTGCTCGACGGCGCCACCGGCAGCCTCCACTACTCCACCGCGGACGCGGTCGACGGCACCTTCACCCCGGCGATCGGCGACATCGACAACGACGGGATGTCGGAGATCGTCACCGCGACGCCGAGCGGCAGCATGATCGCGTTCGAGCACGACGGCACGAAGAAGTGGGAGAAGCCGGCGACCTGGCAGATCGGTCAGCTCTATAACCAGGACCTGCGCTACTCCTGCGCCGCCTCGCTCGCCGACCTCGACGCCGACGGCGACGTCGAGATCATCGCCGCCAACCACGTCTTCGACCACAACGGCGATCTCGTCGTCACGCTGCCGCAGGTCGCCGGCCAGTGGGGGGCGACGACCGCCGCGGATCTCGACGACGACGGCGACCTCGAGGTCGTGCTCGGGCACGCCGCCTACCACCACGACGGCGCGCCGTACTACCTCACCGAGCTCAAGGCCGGCTACCCGCAGGTCGCCGACCTCGACGGCGACGGGCGCCCCGAGATCCTGCTGACGACCGTCAACGGCGTCTCGCTGCTCGAGCACGACGGCACGATCGTCTACCAGGACCTGCGCCCGACCGGCGACCCGCCGGGCGGGACCAACTGGCACCGCCCCGCGACCATCCACGACTTCGACGGCGACGGCGAGCCCGAGTTCGCGGTCAGCTCCGCCAACAACTACACCGTCTACGAGAGCGACGCGACGATCGTCTGGCAGGCGCCGATCTCCGATCTCTCCGGCATCGCGGCCGGCACCGCGTTTGACTTCCTCGGCGACGGCGTGGCCGAGGCCATGTACGCCGACGAGCAGACGCTCTACGTGTTCGACGGCGCCGGCGCGCCGCTGCTGCAGGTCTCGCGCAAGAGCGGCACGCTCAGCGAGTACCCGACCGTCGCCGACATCGACAACGACGGCTCCGCCGAGATCTTGGTGGTCTCCAACGGTCACCTCGGCGGCGGCGACCCGGGCATCCAGGTGTTCCGCGACGTCGAGGAGCGCTGGATCCAGGCCCGCCGGATCTGGAACCAGCACGCCTATCACGTCACCAACGTGCGCGAGGACGGCACGATCCCGCAGTTCGAGCCGCAGAGCTGGAAGCTCAACAACACGTTCCGGACCAACGCGCAGATCGAGGGCGGCGGCATCTGCATCCCCGTGCCGCCCGGGTAGACGACGCGCTCGCGACCTGCGCGAGCGCCAGTCTGGTGATTCGCTCGACCCGCACGCCGCCGCCGATACCGCGAACGAGCAAGGCGTCAATCACCGAGGAGTCGACATGCGCGCATTCGTCCATAGGAACGCGACGCGATCGATCGGGGCACGTCTCAGCCGCCGAAGGACGCGCTGGCGTTCGCGCGGAACTCGAGCTTCCCGTTGAACTCGGACTGCAGCTTGGCCTGCTCGTCCTCACCCTCGTTGAGATAGTAGAAATACAGCTCGACCCGGCGGTTCTTCGCGCGCCCCTCCTTGGTGCTGTTGGTCTCCGTGGGCCGCTCCTCGCCGTGAAACGCGACCTTGGTGCGGGGGCGCGCGGCCGGGACCGCGTCGTTGAGGATGCGCTCGATCTCGCTGGCGCGCTTGAACGCGAGCTCGCGGTTGGACTCGACGGAGCCCACCGAGTCGGTGTGGCCGACCACGAGCACGTGCAGCGACTCGTCGTGCTGCATGAGCTCCGCGACGCGGCCGAGCTCAAAGTAGTCCTCGCCGCCGCGCGGCTCGTACTTCGCGGAGTCGAAATAGACGTTCTTGGAGCCGGGCGCCTCGGGCTCATCGGGCCCGCCCTGGGCGGCGCACGCGGCGTTCATCGCCATGAATGACAGCATCAGCACACCCAGACGAATGACGCGGTTCATGCGCGGAATCGTACACCTCGCCGTTCAGCTGTCAATGTGCCCTGGAAAAGGTCACAGGTTCGAATCACAGGACTTGGCGGCATCGGAGGGGATCGGCAGGAGCGCGCAGTCTATTCGCGCGCCCCGCCTGACGACACCGTAGCGGACCCTACTTTGTACACAGCTCGTATTCGCGGGTGTAATCGCAGGTGCACCCATTGTTGTCTCGACATGAACCGGCGTCGCTCCGCGGGAGAATGGCGCGAGCTCGGCGAGCGCTCCTGGGCGCGACGCACGGGCCCAGGGGACGACGATCGCGGGCGCGGAGGGGGCGAGCGCGCGGCGGCCTTCGTCTGCTACCGTTGCTGCGGTGACGAGACCGCTCGCCTCGGCCTGCGTCGATGTCTGCCGGGAGCTTCTGGCGGGTGAGCCCGAGATGCTCGCCGACTTCGACGCGATCTTCACGGACGCCGGGACGCGCTGGGACCGACTCCCCACCGATCTTCGGCTCGGCCTCGCCGACATCGTCTGGGAGCGTCTGGGCGAGCGCGGCCTCGCCCCCGAGCCCGAGCCGAGCGCGCGCGGCTTCATCCGCAGGACCGAGCTGCGCTGCCCGACCTGCGGCGGGGCTCCTCCGGACCCGTGGTGGGATCGCTGCGAGGAGTGCGTCGACACCGGCTGGGTCCGCCAGGAAGCGCGAGTCGGCGAGCCTCCGACGCTGTGCGCCGCGCTCACGCTGGCGAGTCTCCCCATGCTCGCGCTCGAGGCCAACGCCCGCGAGGCCGCCGCGGCGCTGTGGCCCTGGCGCGGCCGTCGAGGTGGAATCCCGCGCGCGAGCGATCCGCCGACGGCGGTCGCCTGGCGCGTGCACGAGGGCGACGGCCCGCTGCTGCTGATGCGCGGGACCGAGGCGCTGTGCCCCCTCCTCTTCGAGGCGCTCGCGCGCGCCGCCCTCGACCGCCGCGGCTACGATCGCGCCAATCTCCTCACGCCTCGCGCCCAGGTGGACTACCAATACCGGCGTCAGCGCCAGTGGGAGCCCGCGCCACAGGCGGATCGCGCGGCCGCGGAGCTCTACGCCGCGCTCCAGGCGAGCGGCGAGACGGTCGGGCCCAACGGCCTCCACGGCGCGCTCCCAAGCCGCGGCCTTCGGGTGTTCGCGCCGATCGGCCGCCCGTGGTCCTCCTTGCCCAGCCCGTTCCCGTCGCTGCTCGAGCTGTGGGATCACGGCGTCGCCGTCGAGCGCCTCGGCGCGAGCACGATCGTCCTGGCGCTCGCGCCCTGAGCCCCAACGAGCGGCGCGCGATGTCGGCCCGCGAGCGCGACGCTCCCACCGCGTCGCGCGACCACGCTATCCTCAACGCCGGTGACCGAGCGCTCCGCGTCGCTGACCGCCGCCATCGCGGCGCTGTACGAGACCTTCGCGCCCTACCGCCTGGAGGACCCCGCGAGGGCCGGGTTCTTCGACTTCGGGCCCAACGAGCGGGAGCTACGCGCGATCTCGGGACCGCTTCGCGACATCCCGGCGGAGGTCGTTCGAACCATGGAATTCTACGCGCCCGACTGGCGCAGCTGGGGGAGCGAGGCCGAGGTCAAGTACGTGCTGCCGCGCGTGCTGGAGTGCTTGGCCTTGCGCCCCGAGCTGCTCGGCTACCCGAGCACGATGAGCCTGTTCAAGCACAAGCTCCGCCGAGGGCTCACGCTCGCGGGCGTCGGCTTGCGGCCCCACGAGCGCGAGCCCGTGGCCCGCTTCTTGGAGCTGCTGCTCGAGCACCAAGCGACGCTGTCCGGCGCGTCGGAGCGCCGCGAGCTGGGCTACCTCGTCGAGGCCCTGGTCGAGCTGCGCTTCGACGACGCGCGCGCCCTGGCGGCGCTCGACCGGCACCCCGCGCAGCACGGGCCTGTGGCCGACGCGCTGCTCGAGCATTTTCGGGTGCGAGACGCGGACGAGACGCCCCGCGGCGTGTTCTGCGAGCACGAGGCGGGCCTGCGGGTCTACACCGACTGGGCGCTCGAGCGTTGGCGCGCGGCGGGCGGGTGGGACGCGGGCTGGTAGTCGCGGGCTCAGACTCGCCGCGACAACGCTCGCTTCCTGCTCGACCGCGCTTCAACGCGACGGGCTCGACCGAGGTCGCGTGGACCCGCACGAACGCCTGAGGCCCCGCCGCGACCTCGAGGCCGCGATACTCAGGGTACGAGGTGCGTCGCGGGTCGACGGAGCGTGCGCGGGCGGGGCCGGGCGCGACCGCGTCCCGCCCGGAGAAGTTTCTATTGAAATATTTTAATATTTTTCAATAATCAACGACGAGGCGAATGACCCGCGCGAAGACCCTGTGGATCGACGACCCGGCGCAGCTCGAGGTGCTCGCGTCGCCCGTGCGTCAGGCGATCCTCGACCGCATCGAGGGCCTGGGGCCGCAGCCCGTGAAGGCGCTCGCCGCCTCGCTCGAGGTCGCCGCCGACTCGCTCTACTACCACGTGAAGAAGCTGCTCGCGGTCGGGCTGCTGGTGCAGCGCGGCGTGCAGGGCGACGGGCGCGAGGAGGAGGCGCTCTACGATCTCCCCGCGCGCCGCTGGCACATCCGCTATCGCCCCGAGGACCCGGCGCAGGCGCGCGCGCTCGGCAAGGTGACGGCCTCGATCCTGCGGCAGGCCGAGCGCGACTTCACGGCGGGGCTGGCGAGCGAGCAGGCGGTCACGCGCGGCGCCCTGCGCAACCTCTGGAGCCTGCGGCTCGAGGGCGCGCTGACGCGGGACGAGCTGCGCGCGCTCAACGGGCACCTGCAGGCGATCGTCGAGCTCCTGCGCAAGCCGGAGCGCGGCCGCGGCGGCGGGCTCTACGCCCTGTCCTGGGTGCTCGCGCCGGCGCGGGCGGGCGGGGGTCGACGCGCGGGCGCGCGGCGAGCTTCGGGGCGCGGGGACCGGGCGACGGCTCGGCCCGAGGCTGGTGGATCACGGCCCGCGGGCGCGAGGCGCCCGCGCCGGAGGAGTCGAGACGAGTGATGACGAGTCGAAGCGGGAGCCTGACGGCGGGCGCGGTGTTCGTGCTCGCGGGGATGATCAACCTGTCCTGTAAACCTGGTGGTGCGCGCCCGCCCGGGGACGTCGCGCGCGGGGACGCGACGTCCCCGGAGCGGGCGGCGGCGCCGGGTGACGCGCTCGAGCGCGGCCTCGCGACCATCGACGGCGAGCAGCTCGCCGCCCACGTCGCGGTGCTCGCCTCGGACGAGTTCGAGGGGCGCTTCCCGGGCAGCGCCGGCGAGATCAAGACGATCTCGTACCTCTCGGCCCAGCTCGCGCGCGTCGGCGTGGGCCCCGGCAACGGCGCGAGCTACCTGCAGGAGGTCCCGCTGGTGGCGACGACCGCCGCGGGGACTCACCGCGTCGCGATCCGGCGCGGGCCCAGGGCGCGCGCGCAGGCGCTCGACGTGCCCGGCGACGTGCTCGTCTCGAGCGAGCGCCCCCGCGAGCGGCTCACGCTCGAGGGCGCCGAGCTGGTGTTCGTCGGGCACGGCGTCGTCGCGCCCGAGTACGGCTGGGACGACTACGGCGACGTCGACGTGCGCGGGCGCGTGGTCTTGGTGCTCGGCGGTGATCCTGGCGCGGCGCGGGGAGACCCCGCGTTCTTCAAGGGGCGCGCCATGAGCCACTACGGGACGTTTGAGTACAAGAAGGACGAGGCGCGGCGGCGCGGCGCCGTCGGCGTGCTGGCGATCCACGCCGAGGACACCAGCGGCGTGCCGTGGAGCACCGTGGCGAGCGGCGCCGGCAAGACCAAGTACCGGCTCGCGAGCGCGAGCGCGTCCCTCGACCTGCAGGGCATCATCCGCGGGGCCAAGGTCGACGAGCTGATCGCGCTCGCGGGGCGTGACCCGGCGGCGCTGCGCGAGGCGGCGACGCAGCCGGGCTTTCGCGCCGCGCCGCTCGGGCTCACGCTCGACGCCGAGCTGCGTCACGAGATCGCGCCCGTGCGCTCGCACAACGTCGTCGGGCTGATCCGCGGCAGCCAGCGCCCGGACGAGTACGTCCTCTACACCGCGCACTGGGATCACGTCGGCGTCGCCGAGCGCGATGACGGCGACGGTGACCGCGACCGCGTGTTTAACGGCGCGATCGACAACGCGACCGGGACGGCGGCGCTGCTCGAGCTCGCCGAGGCCTTCGCCGCGCTCGAGCGACCGCCGGCGCGCTCGATCGTGTTCTTGGCCACGACCGCGGAGGAGCAGGGGCTGCTCGGCGCCTCGCACTACGTCGACCACCCGCTGTTCCCGCTGCCGTCAACGGTCGGCGTCATCAACATGGACGCGCTGTTCCCCTTCGGCGAGACGCGCGGGATGACCGTGGTCGCGCTCGGCAGCTCCGAGCTCGAGGAGTACATGGCCGAGGCCGCGAAGCGGGTCGACCGCGCGCTCTACCCCGATCCCTCGCCGGAGCTCGGCGCGTTCTTTCGCTCGGACCACTACCCCTTCGTCAAGCGCGGCGTGCCGGCGCTGTTCGCCGTCGGCGGGCCGTCGCCCGAACAGGCGACGGGCGAGTCCGCGCTGATCCAGCGCTTCATCCACTACCTGCAGACGGGCTACCACAAGCCCGCGGATGAATATGACCCGAAGACCTGGGACATGGCCGGCATCGTCCAGGACGTGATGATCTACTTCCACACGGGCTACCGCGTCGCGAGCGACACCCGCTTCCCCAATTGGTACGAGGGCAGCGAGTTTCGACCCCTGCGAGACGCCATGCGCGCGGGCCTCGGATAGCGCGTCCGGGTCCGCCGCGCGCCCGACGTCGCGCGGCCGTCCTTCGCCCTTGAACCGCGCCCGGCGAGGCGGCTATGAACAGCCTCGATGAAGATCCTCGTCACGAGCGTCGGCGGGAGCCCGGCCCTGGACACGGTGCGCTGCTTGAAGGAGGACCCGTCGGTCGTCGTCATCGGCGCGGACGCGAGCGAGCCGGGGCTCAAGCTCGGCGCGGTCGTCTGCGACGAGCTGCGCCCGGTGCCGCGCGCCGACCGGACGCCCGACGCCTACGTGGACGCGCTCGAGCGGCTCTCCGCCGAGGTCGACCTCGTGTTCCTCACGCTCGACGTCGAGGTCGAGGCGCTCGTGCGCACCGGTCGGCGCCCCGCGAAGATCGTCAACGTGCCGCCGCAGGAGTCGCTCGCGATCCTGCTCGACAAGGCGAAGACCGAGGAGGTCGCCCGCGACACCGGGCTGTTCCCCGCGACCGAGCGCGTGCAGGGCCCCGAGCAGCTCGCCGAGGCGCTCGCGCGGCTCCCCACGGCGCGCGCGTGGCTGCGGCCCTCGCAGGGGGCCTCGGGCGCGGGCGCGATCGCGGTCGAGAGCGCCGCCGAGGCCCGCGCCTGGATGTCCTTCTGGACCCGTCGCGGCGTCAAGGGCTCGTGGATGCTGCAGGAGTTCCTGCCCGGCCGAAACCTCAACTGGACCGCGATCTACGAGCGCGGGCGGCTCGTCGCCACGGCCCAGATGGAGCGCCTCGAGTACTTCCTCGCCGCGGTCGCGCCCGGCGGCGTCACGGGACAGGTCCGAAGAGCCAGGACCGTCGACGTCCCCGCCGCCGCGGCCGCCGCGGAGACCGTGGTGCGCGCGATCTGCCCTGAGCCCCACGGGATGTTCAGCGTCGACCTGCGCGAGGACGAGCGCGGGCAGCCGCGCCTCAACGAGATCAACCCGCGCCCGGCGGGGCGCGGCTGGTTGATGGCGAAGGCCGGCGCCAACCTCCCGCTCGCGCTCGCGCGCCTGCGCCTGGGCCTGCCGATCGGCGACGCCATCGCGCCCGGCGGCTGTCGCCCGGGGCTCGAGTTCGTGCGCCAGATGGACCTGCTGCCGGTGTTCTACGACTCGCCGACCTAGGTGACGAGGACGGCGACGAGGTCGGCGACGAGGTCGGCGACGAGGTCGGCGATGAGGTCGGCGACGAAGTCGGCGACGAGGTGGTCGACGACGCGCGCGTGCGCGTCGACATGGGGCCAAGCTCGTGCGGGGGGATCCACCCCATCGACCGCGTCCGCGCGCGGTCCGACGCGCGGCGCGCTGATTCTACGGTGTACGTACGAGCATGTCCGTGAGTGGCATACTCCGCGCGTGGGCGAGTCGAGCTCCGCGCCGAACGAGCGGGACCCGCTCATCACCGTCGCCAACCCAGGCCGCGCGCGTAGACCTGAGCTCGAGTCCGCGGACACGGAGCACGCGGCGCCTCCGGAGCTCGACGGCGCGCGAGACGAGCCGCCGCTCGCGGGGTCAGCGAGCGCCGGCGTCGAGGCGCGCACGTCGACGCGCGCGCTGCTGCGCCGGTCCACGCTCGAGGCGAGCTCGCTGCCGGAGCCCCCGGGCGAGCTCGCGCGCGCGCCCTCGAGCCCGTCCCTCGAGACGCTCGGTCGCGTGGGTCGCTTCGCGCTGCTGCGGCAGCTCGGCGCGGGCGGGATGGGGGTCGTGTACTCGGCCTTCGACGAGGTGCTCGAGCGCCGCGTCGCCATCAAGCTCGTCCGGGCCGATCGCGGGGGCACGAGCTGGCAGGCGAGGATCCTGCGCGAGGCGCAGGCGCTCGCGCGCCTCTCCCATCCCAACGTGGTGCAGGTCTACGACGCGGGGGAGCACGGCGGTCAGATCTACGTGGCGATGGAGTACGTCAAGGGCGAGACGCTCTCCGCCTGGCTCGCGCGTCACGCCGGCGGGCGCCCGCAGCGGGCTGCGCGGCCGATCCTCGAGCTGTTCACGCAGGCGGGTCGCGGGCTCGCGGCCGCCCACGCGGAGGGGCTCGTGCACCGCGACTTCAAGCCCGACAACGTGCTCGTCGGCGAGGACGGGCGCGTGCGCGTCGTCGACTTCGGCCTCGTCGTCGCGCGCGGCCCGGCGCGCGAGGAGCTCGCCGTCACCGCGGCCGACGAGCTGAGCGGCGCGCGGCTGAGCTCCTCGATCGGCTCCGCGCTCGGCGTCGAGCTGACGCGCGACGGCGCGGTGATGGGCACGCCCGCGTACATGTCCCCAGAGCAATTTTTGGGCCTCGCCGTGGACGCGCGCAGCGATCAGTTCAGCTTCTGCGTCGCGCTCTACGAGGCGCTGCACGGCGCGCGCCCGTTTCGCGGCGAGCGCCACAGCGAGCTCATGGCGAACGTCACGCGCGGCGTACGAGACAAGTCGGTCCGTGAGCATCGCGCGGTCAGGCCGCGGATCCGCGCCGCGATCGAGCGCGGCCTGGCGACGGATCCTGCGGCGCGCTGGCCGTCCATGGACGCGCTGCTCGAGCTGCTCAGCGATCGCGCGGGGCGTCGGCGTCGCCGCGTGTACGCGGCCGTCGCGGTCCTCGCGGTCGCGACCGGCGCGGGGCTGGGCTACAGCGCGTACGAGGCGCGGGCGCGGGCGCGCTGCGAGGCGCTCGGCGGCGCGGCGACGGACGCCTGGGACGACGCGGCGCAGCAGCGCGTCGAGCGAGCCTTCGCGGCGACGGGCGTCGCCCACGCCGCGGCGACGTGGGAGCGCACGCGCGACGCGATGACGGAGTGGGCGCTTGGCTGGTCCGCGGCGCGCACGCAGGCGTGCATGGACGCGCGCGCGGATCGGGTGCTGGCGGCTCGCGGCGCGCTCTGTCTCGACAGACAGCTGCCGCGCTTCACGAGCCTCGTCGAGGCCTACGAGCAGGCTGGCCGCGGCGTCGTCGATCAGGCGGTCCGCACGGCCACCAGCCTCCCCCCGACCGCCATGTGCGAGAGTCCGCAGTGGCTGCTCGCGGGCCCCGAGGCGCGCGGGGAGGCCGACGCGGGAGACGCCGCGGAGCAGACCCGGGCGCGCATGGCCAAGGCCCGATCGCTCTCGTTCCTCGGCGACTACGAGCCGGCGCTCGAGATCGCGGAGGAGAGCGTGACGGAGGCCTCCGCGCAGGGCGACGACTACCTCCGCAGCGAGGCGCTGCTGCTGCGCGCCGACGTGACGCGCATGACCGGCGACTACGAGCGCGCGCGCGACGACGCGAAGGCGGCCTACTACCTCGCGGGCCGGCTGGGGCACGATCGCGTGGCGCTCGACGCCGCGCTCGCGCTCCTCAGCGTGCTCGGCTACTTCATGCTCGACGTCGAGGGCGTCGACGTCTGGGCGCCGGCGGCGGAGATGCTGCTCGCGCGCCTGGAGCTCGAGGACAGCGTGTTCTCGGGCAAGTTCCACATCGCCTACGGCGCCGCGCTGCGCCGGCAGGGCCGGCATCACGAGGCGATGGAGCAGTACGAGCGCGCCTTGGCGACGCTCGAGCGCACGATGGGCGCGCGCGACCCCGCCGTCGCGCAGGTGCTGAGCAACATCGGCGCGACGCTGAGCTCGCTCGGGCGCGACGACGAGGGGCTCGTGTACCTGCGGCGCGGGCTCGTGCTCGCCGAGCAGCGCCTCGGGCCGCGACACCCGGACATCAGCGTGATGCTGAACAACATCGGCGTGGTCCTGGAGCACCAGGGGATGCCCGAGCAGGCGCTCGAGGCGGCTCAGCGCGCGCTCTCCATCGACGAGGAGGTGCACGGCGCGAAGCACCCGACGATCGGCGTCTCGCTGATCAACCTCGGCGCGGTCTGTGAGCGTCTCGAGCGTCTCGACGAGGCCGAGGCCCACTACGCGCGGGCCCAGCGCGTGTTCGAAGCGACGCTCGGCCCCGAGAGCCCGTACGTCGGCTACGCGATCGGCTCGCGCGGCGACGTGGAGTACAAGCGCGGGGCGTTCAAGGAGGCGCGCGCGCTCTACGAGCGCGCCCTGGAGCTCATCCCGGACGCGCCCGAGCACGCCATGGCGCTGGCCAACGTCCGCTTCAAGCTCGCGCGCGTGCTCACGACCAGCGGGGAGGAGCTCGAGCGCGCCCGCGCGCTGGTCCAGCAGATGCGCGAGTACCTCGACCGCGCGGAGGGCAAGGACCCCACGCTGCAGCAAGAGTACGAGGAGTGGGTCGCGCGGCAGGCCGAGCTCGGGGCGGCGCCGCCCTAGCGGCGCCGCTTCGTCTTATGTCGTACTGGACATGTACGGATCGCGGCGCGACCGAGACGCGCGGCCGCGCCTACGCGCCGCGGTAGAACGCGCGGATCTCGGCGACGATGGTGTCGAGCTGCGCCTGCGTCATGAACTCGTGCACGGGCAGCGAGAGCACCGAGCGACAGGTCGCCTCGGCCCTCGGGAAGTCGCCCTCCTTGTAGCCGAGCCCCTTCGCCGCGACCTGCAGGTGCATCGGGATGGGGTAGTGGATCTTGGCGTCGATGTCGTGCTCGATGAGGTAGCGCTGCAGCGCGTCGCGTCGCTCGCAGCGGACCACGTAGATGTGGAACACCTCCTCGATCTCCGGGTCGCGCGCGGGCACCGTGATCCCCTCGATGTCGGCCAGCGCCGCGTCGAGGTAGCGCGCGTGCGCCTGCCGACGCTCGGTGATGTGATCGATGCGCTCGAGCAGGTGCAGCGCGACCACGGCCTGCACGGTGTCGAGGCGCGAGTTGAAGCCCCACAGCACGCACTCGTCGCGGCTCACGAGCCCGTGGTTGCGCAGCAGCACGAGGTGGTCGTGAAGCTCGTCGGAGTTCGTCGCGATGAACCCGCCGTCGCCCCAGCAGTTGAGGTTCTTGAGCGGGTGCATGCTGAAGCAGCCCGCGTCCCCGAGCGTCCCCGGGCGCCTGCCCTTGTACGAGCCGTTGATCGCGTGACAGGCGTCCTCGACGACGCGCAGGTCGTGACGCCGCGCGATCTCGCCGATGGCGTCCATGTCGCAGCAGCGGCCGCTCCAGTGCACGGGCAGGATCGCGCGGGTGCGCGGCGTGATCGCGGCCTCGATCGCCGCGGGGTCGAGGTTGTAGTCGTCGCCGATGTCGGCGAACACCGGCCGCGCGCCCGTGGTGCCGATGGCGCCCACCGTGCTGTGGAAGGTGTAGGGCGTCGTGATGACCTCGTCGCCCGGCCCGACGCCCAGCGCCTTCAGGCTCAGGAACAGCGCGTCGGTGCCGCTGCCGACGCCGATCACGTGCTTGGCCCGCAGCAGCGCCGCGATCGCGCGCTCGAAGCGATCGACGGTGCGCCCGAGCGTGAAGTCGTTGGCCTCGACCAGCTCCGCGAGCTTCTCGAAGATGTCGCGGTAGTCGGCGAACTGCTGGCTCAGGTAGTTGTGGTTGATGCGCGGCTGCGCGGTGCGGTCGTACTCCGCGGGGAGGAAGTTGTGCGGTGGGCGCTTCGCGGTCATGGCTCTCGCGGCCCACTGTAGAGCGTTCGCGCGGGACAAGCCAGCGCGCGAGCGCACGCGCGGCGCGGGCCCGCGTCGCCTCCAGGCGTCACGAGGACGCGGCCGGAGCGAGGCACGACCGCGCCGCGTGCCCGCGTCGCGCGTCGCGTACACGCGCCGGGAGCTCCGCTCCGCGCGAGCGAGCGAAGGGCGCGACGGCGTCGACGGTCGCGCGGGCGCGACCGTCGGGCTCGCGTCGCGCAGCGCGGTCGGGCGCGGTCGATCGCGACGGCGCGCGGCGACGATCGTCGACGCCGGCGCGTCGGAGCGCGGCGTCGCCATGCACCGCGCTCGACGCTGGCGACACGCCGCGTCGCGAGCTTCGCCTCGACGCGGGCCGAGTCGCCGCCTCGATCATGACGCGCGGGTCGCCGTCACCTGGGCGGGCGCGACGGGCGGACGCGGTCGTCCTCAAACGTGAATGAAGAGACATGTCGTACACGGGCGCGGAGCGCCGCGCGCCGTGCCGCTCGCGCCCCCCAGTGTCGTCCGCAGCCCACACCTAAACCAAGACATCACGAGCCGCCGCCAGATTACGCACGTGCTCAAAGAGACATGTTTCACAGAAACGACACTTGTGTCGTCGCGCGCGCGATGGTCTCCTGAGCCCCGTGGTGACGGTAGATCGATCGAGCCGCGCTCGCGCGCTCGCGATCGCCGGGGCGCTCGCGTGCGCCTGCGGCGACTCGAGCGGCGCGAGCGAGTCGGAGACCAGCGAGGCCGAGACCGCGGCGAGCGACGCGAGCAGCGGCGCGTCCGCGAGCTCGGGCGAGGCGACTGACACGAGCACCGGCGCCGGGCCGACCACCGCCGCCACCGACGACGCGACCACGACCGGCGACGCGACCACGACCGGCGGGGGCGCGGCGCCCGACCTGCTCGAGGACGACTTCGAGGCCGCCGCGGTGGGCGGGCCGCCGAACCCGGCGCTGTGGACGATGGCGCTCGTCGGCTCGAGCGGCACGATCACGATCGACGACAGCACCGCGCACAGCGGCGCGCGCTCGGTCCACGTGCACCACGAGGGCTTCTCGACCTACATGGCCGCGCAGGGCGTGTTCCCGGCGCCGAACAACAGCTTCTTCGGGCGCGCGTGGTTCCGCCTCGCGGACGGGCTGCCGCAGAACCACGTGAGCTGGATCGAGGTCGGGCTCGCGCAGAACGACGTCGACGAGGCGCGCATCGGCGCGAACATCGGGCAGCTCGACGTCAACCACTGGCCGGGCGACGAGGAGCAGCGCGCCGACGCGCCGGTGCTCGCGCAGACCTGGCACTGCCTCGAGTTCGAGTTCAACGGCGCCGCGCACGAGCTCCGCGTGTGGTTCGAAGGGGAGGAGCTCCCGGGCCTGACGGTCACGGACTGGACCACGCCGCCGGGCGGCGACGGCAACAACCCGAACAACCCGCTGATCGACTGGGCGCCGCAGGCCGAGGCGGTGCGCTTCGGCTGGGAGCTCGGCGGCGGCGACATCTGGTTCGACGACATCGCGCTCTCGACCACGCGCGTGGGCTGCTGACGCGCGCGCGGCCGAGTGATCGACACGACTCTTTCGACATGACTCTTGCGACATGAATTAGCCAACGCGCGGGACCGCGTCCACGCGCGCCGAGATTGGGAGCCAGCTCAGATGCGAAGTATTCATCGACGTCGATTTCTCCAGCTCGCCGGGGTCGGGCTGATCGCGGCGCCCTTCGTGAACATGCTGCGCGCCGGCCGAGCGCGCGCGGCGAGCGGCGGGGCCAAGCGCCTCGTGATCTTCTTCTCGCCCAACGGCGTCGTGCACTCGCACTGGCGGCCGACGGGCGGCGGCGCCGACTTCACGTTCCCGGCCGGCTCGATCCTCGAGCCGCTCGCGCCCCACCAGGCGGACCTGATCGTCATGGACGGCCTCAACTTCTTCCAGGCCGACAACCACGAGGGCGGCATGGCGGCGATGCTGACCTGCAAGGGCGGCGCGGCCTCGGTCGGCGCGGGCGCGTCGATCGATCAGTACGTCGCGACCGAGCTGGCGAGCCCGACGAAGTTCCGCTCGCTCGAGTTCGGCGTGCAGACGAGCCCCTGGGGCGGCTCCAACCAGACGCGCATGTGCTACGCGGGCCCCGGGCAGTTCGTCACGCCCGACGACGACCCGAGCAGCGTCTACACGCGCATGTTCGGCGACCTCATGGGCGGCGACGAGGAGGTCGCCAAGCTGCGCGCGCGTCGGCAGCGGGTCGTCGACCTGCTCGTGGACGAGACCAAGGCCCTGCGCGCGCGCGTCGGCAGCGAGGAGCGGCCCAAGCTCGACGCGCACATCGAGGCGCTCGCCTCGGTCGAGCAGGGCCTGCAGGCCGGCGGCAGCTGCGACGCGCCCGTCGCCCCGGGCACCACGAACCCGCTCATCGACACGAGCATCCCGGCGGTGACCAAGGCGCAGATCGACCTCGCGGTCACGGGGCTCGCCTGCGGCCTGACGAACGTGGCGACGATCCAGCTCTCGCACACCGTCAGCCCGTCGGTGTTCTCCTGGGTCGACGGCGTGGCCGAGGGCCACCACGCGCTCTCGCACATCGACGACAGCAACGCCGCCGGCGTCGCGCAGTTCGCCGCCTGCGAGCGCTGGAGCGCCGAGCAGTTCGCCTACCTCATCGAGCAGCTCAAGGCGCTGCCCGAGCCCGACGGCGAGGGCACGATGCTCGACAACTCGGTGGTGCTGTGGGCCAAGGAGATGGGGGACTCGCGCGCGCACGTGTGCACCGACGTGCCCTTCGTGCTCGCCGGCAGCGCCTGCGGCTACTTCAAGACCGGGCAGTACCTGAGCTTCGCCGGCGAGCCGCACAACAAGCTCATGGTCTCGATCTGCAACGCGCTGGGGCTCACCAACGAGACCTTCGGCGAGGCGTCGTTCGGCGCGGGGCCGCTCGCGGGGCTCGCCAGCTAGGGGATGGAGGTCGACATGAACACGCACCGCGCATCCATGATCACGCGCGTCGGCCCGCTCGCCGCGCTGTCGCTCACCGCCGCCGCCCTGCTCGCGCTCGCGCTGCCCGCCTGCTCGGGCGAGGGCGACGAGCAGCAGGGCGACTGCCCCGCCGACGAGGAGTTCTACGAGCGCGAGGTCTGGGACGCGTTCGCGTCCATGACCTGCTACGGCTGCCACAACCCGGAGGGGACGGCCAAGGCGACGCGCATGATCCTCGACCCCGACGACGTCGCCCACAACATGGAGGTCATGGCGACGCTCGCGGCCGAGCAGGTCGACGGCGCGTCGCTGCTGCTGCTCAAGCCGACGATGACGCACCCCGACGGCCACGGCGGCGGGATGGTCCTCAAGCCAGACTCGCCCGAGTACGCGGCGCTCGCGGAGTTCGTCGCGCGCGCGGACGGCAGCTTCGTGTGCGAGGACGGCGAGGGCGAGGCGCCGAGCTGCGAGGAGATCGGCGCGGGCCCGCGCGCGCTGCGTCGCCTCTCGCACGTCGAGTACGACAACAGCGTGCAGGACCTGCTGGGCGTCAGCGGCGAGCTGGGCGCGCAGGCGGCGAGCTTCGCCCCCGACAACGTCATCAACGGCTTCACCAACAACGCGTCGGCGCTGACCGTGTCGAGCCTGCTGGTCGAGCAGTACCGCGAGGCCGCGGAGGCGCTCGCCGATCACGTGGTCGAGAACCAGGCGCAGTACCTCTCGTGCGCGCCCGCGGACGGGCAGAGCTGCGCGGAGTCCTTCGTGCGCTCGTTCGGCGCGCGCGCGTTCCGGCGCCCGGTCACCGACGAGGAGGTCGCGCGCTACGCCGCGCTGTACCAGGCGATCGCGCCGGAGGACGGCTTCGACGTCGGGCTGCGCTGGGTCGTCGCGGCGCTGCTGCAGTCGCCCAACTTCCTGTACCGCAGCGAGCTCGGGGAGCACCAGGGCGACGGCGTGTACGCGCTGACGCCCCACGAGGTCGCGGCCGAGCTCTCGTACCTGGTCCTCGGGACAACTCCCGACGAGGAGCTGCGCGCGCTCGCCGAGGACGGCACGATCCTCGACCCGGCGGTGCTCGAGGCCCAGGCCCAGCGCCTGCTCGCCGACCCGCGCAGCGAGCGGACGCTGTCGCGCTTCGTCGACGAGTGGCTCGGCGTCAGCCTGCTGCCCATCGTCACGCGCGACCCGACCCTGTACCCCGAGTTCACGCCGGCGATCCGCGCGGCGATGCTCGGCGAGCTGCACCGCGTCGTCGACGACGTGTTCCGCAGCGGCGGCACGCTCGCGGAGCTCATGACCGCCGACTACACCTACGCGACCGACGAGCTCGCGGCCTACTACGGGATCTCGGGCGGCGGGGAGGCCGACGCCGAGGGCTTCAAGAAGATCCCGCTCGACGGCGAGACCTACGGCGGCCTGCTGACGCTGGGGGCGATGAACGCGGCCCACGCCAAGCCGACGAGCTCGTCGCCGATCCACCGCGGCGTGCTCGTGCGCGAGCGCCTGCTGTGCCAGGAGCTGCCGCCGCCGCCGCCCTCGCTCGACACCTCGCCGCCGCCGGTCGACCCGAACCTGAGCACGCGCGAGCGCTACCTGCAGCACTCCACCGACCCGGCGTGCAAGGGCTGTCACGAGCTGATCGACGGCATCGGCTTCGGGCTCGAGCACTACGACGCGATCGGCCGCTACCGAATGCTGGACGGCGTGCACATGGTCGACGCGACCGGCGAGATCGTCCGCAGCCAGGACGTCGACGGCGTGTTCGACGGGCACGCCGGGCTGCAGTCGGTGCTCGCCGGCGCGGACGAGGTCGGCGCCTGCTATACGCGGCTGTGGATGGAGTACTCGCTCGGCGCCGAGATCGGCGGCGAGCTCGACTGCGTCGAGGACGAGCTGCTGGTCGCGTTCAACGACAGCGGCGGCCAGCTCGACGCGCTCGTGATGGCGCTGGTCCGCTCGCCCCACTTCGTGATCCGCGGCGGCGGGGCCACGGTCGGCGACCCGGGCGACCCGGGCGACCCCACGTCGGGCGGCACCACCGGCGGCGACACGGGCATGGACACGACGGGCGGCACGACGTCGGGCGGCACCACGGGCGATCCGGGCACCGGCGGCGACACGGGCACGAGCGAGGGCATCGAGGTCGAGGTCGTGACGGACTCGATGTGGGAGCAGGGCGAGTGCGACACGGTGCACGTGCACAACGTCACCGACGCGCCGATCACCTGGGAGGTCCACCTCGCGCTCGGCGGCAACCTCACCAACTACTGGAACGCCAAGGTCACGCCCGACGGCGCCAACTCGGTGTTCGTCGGCGAGGACTACAACGCGATCGTCGACGCGCAGGGGACCACGTCGTTCGGCTTCTGCATCGAGTACTAGCGACGCGGGCCGACGACGAGCGCGACGCGGCGCGGGCGGGCGCGCGTCACAGGCCGAGCGCCTCGTGCACGCGGGCGTCGAGCGCGAGCGCGACGCCGTCGCGCGCGCACGCGAGGAAGCGCTCGCGGTGGCGCTCGTCGAACACCCGCAGCCGGGGCTCGGCGTCGAAGAAGGTCAGCAGGCGGCTCGAGCGGTTGCCGCGGAGCATCGCGGCCGCGCGCTCCAGCGGCGCGCGGGCGCTGGCTGGCTCGAGCGTCACCTGCGGCGCGCGCCCGACCGCCAGGCACGCCTCCCACACGAGCGCCGGCGCGAGCGCGCCGAGCGTGTCGAGGATCGCGGTCACGCGCTCGTCCGCCCGCCCGCGATCGAGGTAGGCGCGCGCCAAGAAGATCCACGATCCGACCCGCGTGGGCCGCTGCGTGACCGCGTGCTCGAGCGCCTCGATCGCGCGGTCCGTCTCGCCTGTCACGCACCACAGCTCGCCGCGGTAGGCGTGGGTCGCCTCGGCCGCCAGCAGCCCGAAGCGCGCCGCGCCGCGCTCCCACCACTCGAGCGCCCGCGCCGGCTCGCCGCGCAGGTAGGCGGCCGCGCCGGCGCCGACGTAGCCCCAGCGCGTCTCGAAGCGCGCCCACGCCTCCTCGAGCCAGGCCTGCGCGCGCTCGTAGTGACCGAGCCAGAGCATCAGCTCGGCGCCGTAGGTCAGCGGGTAGGGGAGGTCTCGGTGCCGCGCCCGCAGGCGTTCGAACTCGGCGAGCACCTCCTCGGCCGGGCGGCGCAGCAGCTCGCGCTGCAGCGCTTCGAAGCGCGCGCGGGGGGACAAGGTCGCGTGGCGCTCGAGGGCGCCGTCGGGGCGCAGGCGCGTGAGCGGCGCGCCGCGGCTGCCCCCGAGGCGCGCGAGCGCGCGCTGGCCGAGCTCGGCGCGCGCGCATCCATCGGTCTCTTCAGGCAGGTCGAGCACGGCGCGGACGACCGCGGGGAACACCGCGATGTTGTCGTCGCGCAGGCCGCCGAGCTCGAGCTCCGCGAGGCCCTCGATCAGGTGCACGGCGATGTTGCTCGCGAGCGGCGCGCGCAGGGCCTCGCGACGCGCCTCGAGCGGGTCGCCGAGCCGCAGCCGCGCCTCGGCGAGCCACACGGGCAGCTGAGGATCCTCGGCCTCGCCGTCGGCCCGCGCGCGCTCGGCGTGCGCGAGCGCCTGGGCGTAACGACCTCGCAGCACGTCCGCGCCGATCAGCACGCGCCGCAGCGCCGGGCTCAGCGGTCCGCCGCGCGCGGCCGCCAGCGCGCGTGACTCGGCCTCGTCGACGCGCCCGCGGTACAGGCACAGCTCGGCCAGCCGCGCCGTCGCGGGCGCGCGCAGCGGATCGTCCTCAGATGTCTTATCGATCAGGTCTCGAAGAAGACCCTCGAGCTGCGCGAGCGCGTCGACCTCGGTCAGCGCGTCCGCCAGCGCCACGAGCAGCGCCGGGTCGAGCGACCCGTCCGCGCGCGCGCGCCGGGCCAGCTTTGACGATGTCGCCCGCGCGCCCGGTCGCGGCCGCGGCCGCGAGCAGCGAGGCGCGCCGAGCCCCGCGTGGTGGTAAGCGAACGCGAGCGGTCGGTACGCCGCCTCGGGGTCCTCGAGCAGCAGGAGCAGCGCGCCGCAGGCGAGGAGGTGACGCGCGTCGACGGCCCTCGGCGAGCGCCCGAGCGCTCGCCAGCGCGTCGCGCCGACGACCGCAGAAGCCGGCGAGCAGCGCCGCGGCGGCGCGGGCCCAGGGGGCGCGGCCGCGTCGCTACCAGGCCGATAGGACAGCGCCGACGCCACGCGCCTGAGCGCGAGGTCGAGCCACGCGCGGGCGGCGGCGTCCTCCCGCGCCGCCGACCACGAACGCGAGCCGCTCGCGCGCTGCAGCTCGAGCAGCGGGGGGGACGGCCGCGCGGCGCTCACGCGCGCGAGCCAGCGGCGCGCCTCGGCGTCATCGCGCAGGCGCAGGCGCAGCGCCTGGCACAGCGTCGTCGTCGCCGGCGAGCGCACGCCGGCGAGCGCCCGCAGCGTCGGCCGGGCCTGCACGGTCACGCGCAGGCGGCCGGGGTACGTCAGCTCGACGAGCCCGTCGTGAACCTGGATCAGGATCGGCCGCAGGCCGAGCGGCCACCGGCGCATCCACGCGGGCACGGGGACGCGCAGCCAGTCCTCGCACGCGTCGACCCACGTCCAGCACGCGGCGAGCGGCTCGCCTCGCATCGCCGGCGCGAGCGCCCCGGCGAGCTCGCCGAGCGCGGGCGCGCCCGTGACGAGCAGGAAGTGCTCGGACCGCGCGACCGCTCGCACGCCGGGCGCCTCGGGGTGGTGCAGCTGCAGCTCGAGGATCGCGTCGCCGTCGCCTTCGCGGACGTAGAACGCGTGCACGCGCGTCCCGCCGACGCGGACGCTGTGCAGACGCCAGCGCTCGGCGAGGGGGCCGCGCGGCGTGAGCAGCCCCTGCAGGCGCGACGCCTGCTGCTTGACGACGACGTACGGCACAGCGGCGAGAGTGTACCGACGAACAGGCGCGATCAGGCCGCGGCCGCGCGACCGCACGATACCGCGCTCTCACGTCCTCGCATGGAGAGGCGCGCGAGCGGATTTCTTGCGCGCGTCGGCGACGGCGCGCGCGAGTACAGTCGCGGCCATGCGAGTCGGCGACGAGGACGTGCTCCAGCTCGGTCACCCCGGACTCCGGCGCGTCGCGTCGCCGGTCGAGGCCCCGCGCGACCCCAGGTTCCGCGAGCAGGTCGCGCGGCTGCACCGAGCGCTCGCCGCGTTCCGCGAGCGGCACGGCTTCGGCCGCGCGATCGCGGCGCCGCAGATCGGCGTCGGCCTGCGCTTCATCGCGCTCGACCTCGGCGACGCGGCCGGGCCGCAGACGCTCGTGAACCCGCGGATCACCTGGCGCAGCCCCGAGCGCTTCCGGCTGTGGGACGACTGCCTGAGCTTCCCGTCGCTGCTGGTCCGGGTCGAGCGCCACGAGGCGATCACCGTCGAATACCTGGACCTCGAGGGGGGCGCGCGCCGGTGGGAGATCGAGGACCGCGCCGTCTCGGAGCTGCTGCAGCACGAGCTCGATCACCTCGACGGCGTGCTCGCGGTCGACCGCGCGACGGGGCCGAACCCGCTCGTCTATCGTGATGTCTTCGAGGACATGTCGGGCCACTTCGCCAGCCGCGTCGCCAGCTGAGCCGCCGCGCCCGTCGCGAGCCCCGCTCTCGGCGCGCGCTTGCGCGCGGGGGTGAACTCCGGCTACATCCGGCGCACGAGGACGCAGGACGATGACGACCACGAAGTTCCGCATGGGCAGGCTCGACCACGTGCACATCCGCGTGCCGGACCGAGCCGAGGCCGCGCGCTGGTACGCCGAGCACCTCGGCTTCGAACCGGTCGAGCGCCTCTCGTTCTGGGCCGAGGGCTTCGAAGGCGGCCCGCTGCAGATCTCGGCCGACGGCGGCCGCACCACGCTCGCGCTGTTCGAGGCTTCTGCGGGCCACCCGATGGTCCCGCAGACGACGGGCGTCGCGTTCAGCGTCGAGGCTGATGTGTTCATCGCGTTCGCGCGCGCGCTCCCGGGCGAGCTGCGCAACCCCGCCGGCGAGCCGCTCCGCGCCGGCGACGTCATCGACTTCGACCTGTGCTGGGCCTACGACCTCGCCGATCCCTGGGGCAACGTCTACGAGCTCAACTGCTACGACTACGCGCGGGTCAAGGCCGCGCTGATCGACGAGGACGGGATCACGCCCGCGCGCTACTGGCCGCGCGCGCTCTATACGGACTTTCGCGCGCGCGCGTAGGCCTCACTGCATCGCGCGCTCGTCCGGCTTCCCGCCGGTCCGCGCGAGCCCCCGGTTGGCCTCGATCCACATCCACTGGTCCAGCGCGTTGCCTCGGTAATAGCGTCGCAGCCTGCGGGGAGGCTGCTCGCTCAGCCGCGCGGCGCAGCGTTCGAACAGCTCGCGCGCCGCGTCGCGTTGTCCCAGGCGCTCCCGCACGCGCCCCGCGCTCAGCAGCATCCGCGCGGATCGATAGTCACCCGCTTCGCGCTCGGCCGCCTCGAGGTAGCGCAGCGCCCCGCGGGCGTCACCGCGGCGCAGCGCCTGCTCGGCGAGCAGCAGATCGTAGTCGGCGATGACCTCGTCGTAGGCCTCCTCGGCGCGCACCTCCGCCTCGGGGTACGAGAGCAGCGCGGCGATCAGCCGCGGCTCCGGCGGCATCGCGTGGAGGTAGAGCGAGAGCAGCCAGGGGAAGGCGAGCGTGTGATACGGGTGTTCGGGCTGCTCGCTGATCGCGGCGAAGCCGGCGAGCGCGCGCGGGTAGTCGTAGAGCTTGAAGTACGACTTGGCCAGCCAGAACTCGACGCGCGGTCGATCCTCCGGCAGCCCGCGTCGGAGGATCTGTTCGAAGATCCAGGCCGCCTCGTGGTAGCGCTCCGCCTTGTACAGCGCCTCGCCGTGCTGGCCCTTGAGCGGCCCCGACGTCTCCATGGGCGCCATCGGCTCGGGCGGGGGCGGGGGCGGGCTCTCGCGGCAGCCGGGCAGCGCGAGCGCGAGCGTGAGCGCGAGGAGCCGCGGGCGTCGGTGCATCGTCTTTTCGAACGCGGCTCAGCCGCTGCAGGTCTTCGGTCGCTGCCCTGCCGGCTGCCGCTTGCACGCGCGCAGCTCGGCGCGCTCGGCCGCCTTGCGCGCGCTCGGGGCGTCCTCGGGCCGCGAGTTGACCTCGAAGTACGTGCTCTCCCCGGCGACCGCCTTCGGGCGCGCGTGCGCGATGTCGTAGACGTTGCGGATCGCCGGGTGCGCCAGCCACCGCAGGTAGTTGAGCGCCGGCTGCGAGTTGTAGACGTAGTCCTCGTTGACCTTCCACGTCAGCAGCGTGCGGACGATCTGCGAGCGCTCGTCGAAGCGCAACGACTGCACGTTGGCGCGGAACTGCTCCGAGTAGCGGCTCCAGTACTCCTCGGCGTTGCTCAGGTACAGCAGCCGGATCGGCACGTCGAGCGACCTCGCGGACTCGGCGATGCCCGCGACGCCCTCGTCGTCGAGCAGGTTGGTGACCATCGGCCGGATGCGATCGACCGCCAGCATCCCGCGGACGTGGTCGTAGGTCGCCTGGTCGTTGAGGAAGCTCGGCACCTCCTCCGCGACGAAGCGCCGGCGCACGGCCTGGAGGCGGCGGTTGATCCAGCCCCGGTAGCGCAGGTAGAGCCGCTGCATCCGCTTGCGCTCGCGCTCGTCCTCGATCGCCTCGGCCAGGATCGTCTTCCCGCGCGCGCGGCCGTCCTCGGTCCACAGCTCGAGGAAGGCGTCGGGCGTCTCGTTGGCCGCGAAGAACGCCTTGTAGACCGAGTGGATCGCGACGACCTCCGGGTCGTAGTCGATCAGCCACGCGAACTCCGGCTTCGCCCAGCCGATCAGGATGTAGGCCTGGTCGGAGCCGACGCCGACGTAGCCGCCCCCGAGGTCCTTGAGCAGCGGGTAGTACACCTGCAGCGTCTTCTCGTTGCCCGCGAGGTAGTGCTTGCCCTCGCGCCCCCGGGTCACGCCCAGCCGCACCTCGGTCGGCGGGTCCTCGGCGGTCCCGAGGAACAGCCGGCGCTGCTCGTCGGTCATCGGCGCGGTCGCGCGCTCGGCGACCGTGAGCTCCGGCTCCTTCGCCTCCTCGGGCTCGACCTCGGGCCCGGCCTCCGTGTCGTGGGAGCCCGCGGCCACCTCCGGCGGCGGCGCGGGCTCCGGCGCCGTCTCGGTCGGCTGCTTGGGCGGCTCGCGCGGTGACTCGGCGCGCGTGCAGGCCCCGGCGAGCACCGCGAGCCCGAGCGCCACCCACACGGCGCGCCGCGGCGGCGTCCAGCCGCGGGAGAGATCGGAGGGGGGGCGCCGTGAGCTGGGCATAAAGGTCTCGATATGAGCCTGTCGGCCCTGGAGACTGGTTTTGCCGGAGGTTGCCCGACGGCGCAAGTGCGGGGCCAAGACGATGGTGTGGGCTGCTGGCCCCACGCGGGCCCGTGGCGCCGGGCCTCGCCGTGATCGAGGTGGTGATCCCTGCGATGATGGACGCGATGATCGCGACAGGGAGCGCCGCGAGGATCGACACGAGGATCGACACGAGGATCGACATCGACGGCGCGCCCGGCGGGTCCCGTCGGCGCTTGCGAACGATCGGCCCAGGGTGCATGTCGGAGGGGATGTCAGGGCGGATGTCACGGACTTCGGAGTCAACGGAGGGCTCGCGTCTCGCCGCGACCCCACGCGCGCGCGCGAGCGCGGCGCTCGCGCTCGCGCTCGGCCTGCTCGCGGCGGCTTGCTCGGGTCACCGGGCCGGCGACGCGCCCGCCGAGGTCGTCGAGCCCGCGCCGGGCTCGGCGCGTCGGCGCCGACCAAGCCGCCCCCGTCCGCGCCCCCGTCGCTGCCTGATCGCGCGGTGCGTCCACCGAAGGCCAGCCAAGCCCACGACTTCGCCCAGCTGAGCATGCTCGGAAGCGCGAGCCTGAACCCGCTGCCCCCGGCCCCCGCGAGCTTCCCGACCCCCGCGCCCGTCCCCCTGCCCAGGGACGAATCGAAGCAGGAGGAGGCGAAGAAGACGACGGCGACGAAGACGGCGAAGGCAAAGACGGCGAAGACGAAGAAGACGGCGAAGACGACGGGTGACGACGACGGTGACGACGGTGACAACGGTGACAACGGTGACAACGCCTCACCGGTCGCGGTCCCGAGCGACGACAACGACGGCGAGAACGCGTCGCCGGTCGCCATCCCGCCAGAGCCCGAGGGCGCCGACTCGAGCCCCTTCGTCACCGCCCCGCCCGCCTACTTCGTGCCCGTGGTGCCCCGCGGCGACGCCACCGCGCTCACGCGCTTTCACGACGCGCTGCGCCGTCTCGACGCTCCCGTCGGCGCGCGCCAGGGGACCGACGTAGCGAGCGCCGGGCCCGGCGCAGGTTCGGGCGCAGGTTCGGGCGCAGGTTCGGGCGCAGGTTCGGGTGAAGGTTCGGGCGAAGGCTCGGGCGACTCGAGCGCGGGCAAGGTCCGCGTCCTGATGTACGGGGCCTCGGGCACCGCCGCCGACTTCGGCGCCGGCTACCTGCGGCTCTACCTGCAGCACCGCTTCGGCGACGGCGGCCCTGGCTTCATCCCGCTGGGTCGCATGAACCGCTGGTACCGCCACAACGAGGTCACGGTCGAGGCCAGCAAGGGCTGGCGCAAGGAGCACGCGCAGTGGCCGAAGGGGCGCATGGACGGTCACTACGGCCTGCTGGGCGCGTCGTTCGCCAGCTCGTCGAAGCGTGACTGGGTGCGCGTGCTCAGCAAGCCCGAGGCCCACTCCGCGGGCGCCTGGTCGAGCGCCGAGTTGCAGTTCCTCCGCCAGCCGGGCGGCGGCCGCATGCGCGTCGTGGTCGAGGGCGAGCGCCCAGAGATCACGCTCGCCTCCATCACGGTCGCCACGGCCGCGGACGAGATCGCGCCGGGCTATCACGCGATCGCGCTGCCGCCCGGGACCGGCGCGATCTCGGTGCGGCCCGTCGGCGACGGCGAGGTCCGGCTGTTCGGCGTCGTCATCGAGCGCGACGGCCGCGGCGTCGTCGTCGACACCCTCGGGATCAACGGCACGCGCGCCGCCAATCAACTCAAGTGGAACGAGACCATCTGGCGCGACGCCATCGCTCGGCGTAAACCTGCGCTCGTGACCCTGTCATACGGGACCAACGAGTCCGTGGGCGGCAAGGAGGACGTGCCGCTGCCGCAGTACCGCGAGGAGCTCGAGGTGGTCCTCACCCGCCTGCGCGACGCGGCGCCCGACGCCAGCTGCGTGCTGATCCTGCCGACCGACTACCCGATCCTCGACAAGGACGCCCGCGAGCTGCAGCCGCGGCCGCGCCTGCTCGAGATCATGGAGATCCAGCGCGAGCTCGGCCCCGCGCACGGCTGCGGCGTCTGGGACGGCCTCGCGTTCATGGGGGGCTTCGGCGCGATGGCCCGCTGGGTGCACGCCGATCCTCCGCTCGCGCGCGGCGACTACCTGCACTTCACGCGACGCGGCAGCGTGCTCAAGTCCATGGTCCTGAGCGACGCGCTGCTGCTCGAGTACGACTGGGCGGCCGACCCCTCGCTGACCCCCGTGCCGCTCGCCGCGGAGCGCGGCCTGTGACGCGCGCGCGACCCAGGCGGGTCGCCCTCGCGCTCCTGTGCCTCGTCGCGTGCGCGCCCGGCCCCGGCGCCGGGCTCGTCTCACAGGCCGGCGCGAAGGACCAGGAACAAGCGGACAGCTCGCTCATGGCGGCGACGACCGCCCCGCGCGCGGACGTGCGCGACGCGTCGCGGGCCAAGGACCTCCCCGCCCCAAACCCGTACACGCCGCGACCCGAGGATCGCGTGACGCCGGCGCAGCCCGTCGAGGACCCCACCGGTCGCGCGCTCGATCGCTTCTTCGCCGCGCTCGCGCGCAGCGACGACGGCGAGGCCGGCGCGCTCACGCGGGTCTCGCACTTCGGGGACTCCTCGATCGGCACCGACGGCCTGCCGCACGCGATCCGTCGCCGCTTCCAGGCCCGCTTCGGCGACGGCGGCGCGGGCTTCGTCAACCTCCACTCGTACTCGGGCAACATCCGCAGCCGCGTCGTCGATCGCAACGGCAGCGGGGTGTGGCAGACCTGCTTCATCACCTACGGCTGCCGTCGCGACGGCCACTACGGGCTCGGCGGGCACATCTTTCAGCCCACGCGCGGCGATCGAACGCGCATCGAGACCAAGCGCAAGGGCGAGTTCGGGCTCGAGGTCTCGCGCTTCGACCTGTACTACGCCGAGAGCCCGAGCGGCGGGCGGATCGCGGTCCGCGTCGACGGCGGCGAGCCGACGGTCATCGACACGCGCGGGCCCGAGCTCGTCGATCGCTTCCACGAGATCCGCGTCCCCCAGGGGCCGCACCGCGTCGAGCTCGAGGGCCGCGGCAACGGCTACGCGCGCGCCTACGGCGTGGTGCTCGAGACCGACGGGCCCGGGGTCGTGTGGGACACGATGAGCATGATCGGCGCCTTCACCAAGCGCCTGCTGCTGTACAACCCCGAACACATCGCGCAGCAGGTCGCCCACCGCGGGCCCGACCTCATCGTCTTTAACTTCGGCGGCAACGACCTGCGCCGCCTCGTCGGCGGCGGCGTCAAGGCCGAGGGCTTCAAGGACGAGGTGCGCGAGGCCTACGAGCGCGTGCGCCTGGGCGCGCCCGAGGCCTCCTGCCTCGTCGTCAGCGTCATCGATCACGGGCGCTCGGGCAACAAGACGGTCGAGGCCAAGCACGTCGACACCATCACCGCCGCCCAGCGCGACGTCGCCTTCGAGCTCGGCTGCGCGTTCTTCAACACGCTCGAGGCGATGGGCGGCCCGCGCTCGATCTTCGAGTGGCGCAAGGCTCGGCCGGCGCTCGCCTCTCCGGATCTCAAGCACCTCAACGAGCGCGGCTGGGACCGCATGGGCGAGATGATCTACGAGTCGCTGTTGGCCGGCTACGTCGACTACCGCCAGCGCCCGGGCGGCGGCGCGGTTCAGGCCGCGGCGCCCTGACGCCGCATAGAGCTGCCCGAATAATCATGTTCTCGAGGTCGGGCAGGAGACGGCGTCACGCGCGTGAAGGCCGGACCGCGCGATCGGTGCGCGTGAGCTGCTCCTGATCAGCCAGGATCGCGCTCGATGGTTCGTGAGCTCGTCCTCCGACGCGCTCCGAGACAACACGGCTCATCGCGCTCGCCCCTCGCAGCGACGCTTCAGCGCCTCGTTGAGGCGCGCGTAGCTCCGCGTCAGCACCGGCCGCGAGAGCCCGACCACCATCGGCACGAGCGCGCCGGAGAAGCGCTCACCGTGCACCAGCCTCGTCGTCCCGTCCTCGAGACGCTCGAGGCGGAAGTAGTGCTGCCCGCGAAACACGCCGCGCAGGCCGCCAACCCAGCAGAGCTCGCGAGCCGGCGACACGCGGACGAGCCGGGTCGGGACGCCCTTCACGGTCGGGCCGAGGCCGAGCGCGATCGAGATCCGCAGCTCGACGCCCGGTTCGGGCGCGCGGCCGGGCGCGAGCTCGGCCGCGCAGATCATCGGGTTCCACGCGGGGTATTGGGAGAAATCCATCAAGATCTCCCAGACCGCCTCTGGCCGGCTCGCGATCTCGATCGTCGACTGTAGCTCTCGCGTGAGGCAGCGCGTCGCGCCCATGGCGTCGCGGACGGTATCGCCGACGAGACGGGCTGGCAAGCAGCGCGACCTGCGGGCCGCGAACGGCGATCACGGCGACTCCGCGCGAGACTTGAAGATGACCGATAAGACACAAGAGGGAGCTCTCGCGCGCGCTCGCCATCCTCGAGCGGCGATGCTACACGCTGCGCACAAAGGACAGGACCATGGACCGCGCACGCTCCTACAGCCTCCTTCGCAACCGCCTCTCCCGCCTCGGCGCCGCGCTCGGCCCAGCTCTGCTCCTCGTCGCGGGCGTCTCGCTCGCCGCGTGTGGTGACAGCGGCGGCGCCACCGACACGCAGGCCTCGAGCGACGCGTCCACGAGCGCCGGGTCCACGACCGCGGGCACCGACGCGTCGACGACCGCGAGCGAGACAGGAGAGAGCACGGGCGACGCAGCGACCTCGTCGTCGTCCTCCTCGGACGCGACGACGTCCACGGCGTCGACGACCACGGGAGCCACCGACGCCACCGACGCCACCGACGCCACCGACGCCACCGACGCCACCGACGCCACCGACGCCACCGAGACGAGCACGGGGACCGGCCTCGATCCCCTCGAGATCGCGGGTGAGTGGAGCGACGGCTTCGGCGATCACGTAATCACCGACACGCTGTGGACGATCGGCTTCGAAGGATCGCAGCCGTCGCTGTTCGCGATCGTGTGGTACGACAACGAGCTCGACACCCTGATCGCGCACAACGACGAGCAGAACGAGTTCAACCCGGGGCAGTGGTCCAAATTTCAGTGGACGTACGACGACAACGACGCGCTATGGTTCTGTCAGGTCTTGTTCGACGGCGCGACGCAGGCCGACGCCGAGTCCGCGCCCGACGCCGACCCCAGCGACCCGGGCGCCGGCGGCTGCGGGATGTTCCCGTGGAGCCCGCTGAACCCGGTCTGATCGCGCACCTGCCTCTTCATGCAGCGACCGCTGGTCTCGCGCGCGGCCGCTGGCGCGGGCGACCGTCGCCGGCTGCCCCCAACCAATCGCGCGCGCGTGGTGTAGGATGACGCACGTGGAGGTTACGCTCCTCGAGCTCGCGGACGAGATCGAGCGAATCGAGCGCCCCCGGAGCGACTCGCCCGAGTCGAGCTCCGGCGTGCTGCGATCGCTGGCCGATCTGACGAGCGCGCTCGAGCGCGAGGGCATCGAGGTCGTCGAGCTGCGCGCGCTGCAGGTCGAGCTCGAGGTCATCTCGCGCCCGCCGGGGCTGATGACCCGGCTGTCGAGCAAGGCGAGCGAGGTCATCCGCGGGCAGTGGGGTCACTTCGTCGGCGAGCTCGAGGAGAGCCGCGAGGCCATGGGGCTGATCGCGTCGCGCGTCCGGGGCGAGCGCTCGCTTACGCCGGAGGAACGCGACAAGATCCGCGCCCAGCTCATGGACCTGGTGCGCGTGTTCCCGGCCGGGCTCATCGCCGCCGTCAACACGGCCATCCCGATGCCGGGCACGTCGTGGTTCACGCCGTGGATCCTCGTCAAGCTCGGGCTGATGCCCTCGCGCTGGCGGGAGGCCCACCTGCTCGCGCGCCTGCGCAAGCAGCAAGAGTCGCTGCGCGAGCGCGGCCGCGACGCGGCGGCCCAGCAGATCGGCGAGCTCGTCGAGCAGATCGAGCACGCCGCCGAGGAGCGCGAGGCGATCAAGACCGAGTGCCGCGTCCTGACGCACTGGGACGCGAACGAGAACGGCGTCTGGGACCCCGAGGAGCGCGAGGCCTACCGCGAGGAGCTGGGACGTCTGCGCGCGCTGATCCCCCGCTACGCCACGCGCAAGTGCTGGTACCTCGAGCACGTGGGCGAGGTCTACGGCGCCTTCCGCTTGAGCGAGATCGACACGCGCCGCTGCGCCGAGATGCTGGTGTGCTTTGACGGCCGCTCCGGCTGGGTCGCCGTGTGTGATCTGCTCGCGGACGACGAGGCGGCGGACACCTCCATCGTCGCGCGCATCCCCGACCCCGAGGACGAGGACCCCGAGGACCCCGAGGACCCCGAGGACCCCGAAGACCCCGAACGCTTGTGAGCTTGAGACGGCGCCCGCGAGGCGCCGTCTCTGTGTGTACATCCAGTGATATAGTCCACAAGTCTTGGGTCTCGCCGCCGTGAGCGCGGCCTCATTCACCCACGGCGATCTGCGAGCGCGCAGAAAGAAGACCTAGCCATGACACACCCTGCAGCCCGTTCGACTCCACGCCACAAGCTCGCCTCCACGGCGCTCCCTCTGCTCGCGGCGCTCGCCCTCGCGTGCGGTGACAGCGGCGAGACCAGCTCGACGAGCGACGGCGCGAGCGAGAGCGACGCGACCTCCGAAGGCGGCACCGACGGCACCGCCGGCACGACGATCGAGACGTCAACGAGCGCGACGAACACCGACACGGACGGCACCACCACCGGCGAGCCGCTGCCGACGCCCGACGTCCCCGAGGGCTGCAACCCGGTGGCCTACGAGTCCGACTGCCTGCTGCCCTACCCGTCCGACGTGTTCCTCGTGACAGACATGGACATGCCCAACGGCGTGCGCGTCGAGCTCACGCCCGCGGCGACGCCGAAGACGATGGCGGACCAGCCCTACGACGTGTTCCAGTCGCACCCGGCGGACGGCTTCTCGGCCCACATGCCGATCATGGCGCTGTTCCCCGAGGGCGTCGACACGTCGAACCTCGTGTTTCACACCGACGGCGGCGACGCGACGCTCGACGCCTCCAGCGTGACGATCCTGCTCAACGCCGAGAGCGGCGAGCTGGTCCCGCACTGGGTCGAGCTCGACGCGATGGCGAGCGACGTCTCGCGCCAGGCGCTGATCGTGCGCCCGTTCGTGCGCCTCGACGACAGCACGCGCTACATCGTCGCGTTCCAGGGCTTGATGTCCGCCGACGGCTCGCCGATCGCGGCGCCGCACGGCTTCGCGCACATCCTCGCGGGCGAGACCGAGGAGAACGCGGCGCTCGACGCCGTCGCGACGCGCTACGAGGAGCAGGTGTTCCCGGCGCTCGAGCAGGCCGGGGTCGCGCGCGACGGGCTGCAGCTCGCCTGGGACTTCACGACGGCCTCCGAGGAGCGCAACACCCGTGACATGCTCGCGATCCGCTCACACCTCATGGGGCTGCTCGACAACTCCGGCCCCGCGATCGACATCAACGCGGTGAAGATCGACCCCAACGAGGACATCCACCTGCGCATCGAGGGCAAGTTCGAGGTCCCGCTCTACCTCGAGGCCGACGAGCCGATGGCGCGGCTGCACCGCGACGGCGCCGGCAAGGTCGTGCCCAACGGCACGCACTGGGTCGACTTCACGCTGCAGGTCCCGAACTCCGCGTACCCCGAGGCCGAGGGCTTCACGCCGGCGCGCATCATCCAGTTCGGTCACGGCTTCTTCGGCCTGCGCGAGGAGATCAACTGGAGCGCGATGCGGGCGTTCTCGTCGGAGCGCGGCTTCATCATGGTCTCGACCAACTGGGTCGGGATGGCCGAGCCCGATCAGCCCGCGGTCGTCGACTACATCGCCAACCACCCGTCGGACTCGTTCCTGTTCACGGACCGCCTGCACCAGGCCTTCGCCAACCAGATGGCGCTGAGCTACGCGATCAAGTTCTCGCTGCCGAAGGCGCCGGAGCTGCAGGCCTTCGACCAGCTGCTCTACGACACCGAGCAGCTGTACTGGTACGGGATCAGCCAGGGCTCGATCTTCGGCCTGACCTTCCTGGCGCTCTCGCCGACCATCGAGAAGGCCGTGCTCAGCGTCGGCGGGGCGCCCTACACCCTGATGATGACGCGCTCGGGCACCTTCGCGGACCTGTTCAACGTCATCAAGTTCACGATCGGCAACGACCCGCTGACGATCCAGAAGTTCATCACGCTCTCGCAGCACACGCTCGACCGGGTCGACCCGATCTCGTACCTGCGGCACATCCTGCTCGATCCCTACGAGGGCAGCCCGTCGCGCAAGATCTTGTTCCAGTACGGGATCGGCGACCACTCGGTCAACAACCTCGCCAGCCACGTCGCGCTGCGCGCGACCGGCTTCGAGATGCTCGAGCCGACCGCCGAGCAGCCGTACCTGGTCCCGAGCACAGCCGGCCCGGTCGACGGCTCCGCGGCCGTCGTCGTCGACTACAACCTCGACGTGCTGCCGGGCGTGTACGCCGAGCTCCCCCCCGACGAGGAGCAGAACGACGTCCACGAGCAGGTGCGCCGCAACCCGAAGATCAAGGAGCAGATCGACGTGTTCCTGACGCCCGGCGGGAAGATCGAGAACTTCTGCGACGGGCCCTGCGACCCCGAGTAGTGCTCGGCGAGGTCCGCCGGCCGCCGCGCCGGCGGAGTCGGTCTCAGCCGAGCGCGAACGCGGCGTAGAGACGCTCGAGCAGCCAGTACGCCGCGACGCCGCCGATCCCGTGGAGCGCGAGCCCGCGGAGCTGGCGAGCGCGTGACGCCAAGCCCGTCGCGTTGATGAGCGCGCCCGCGAGCACGATCACCGCGACGAACGCGAGCTGGCCGAGCTCGACGCCGAGGTTGAACAGCAGCAGCGCGACCCACACCGCGCCGTCGGGCAGCCCGATCTCCGCGAGCGCGCCGGCGAAGCCGAAGCCGTGCACGAGCCCGCAGACGAACGCGACGACCCACGGCGCGCGCGCGGCCCCGGCGCGACGCTCTTCACCTGGCTCACGCGCCAGCTCGGCGGCGAGCAGCAGGATGCTCAGCGCGATGATCGCCTCGACCGCCGCGCCGACGACCCGCACGAGGCCGAGCGACGTGAGCGCGAGCGTGACGCTGTGCGCCAGCGTGAACGCGGTGATCGCGAGCAGCAGCGCCCGCCAGCGACCCCACGCGAGCGCGACGAGCGTGATGACGAACAGCAGGTGGTCGACGCCCGCGAGGATGTGCTGGACGCCGAGGCGGAGGTACTCGCGCCCGCTGCCGCCGGTCGCCGCGTCGCCGGAGGTCTTCGCGGTCACGTCGTCCGTCGCGATCCGCCAGCGCGGGCTCCCGGCTCGCAGGACGCGCGTCCGCGTCTCACCGCGCGCGAAGCGAGCGCGCGCGATGACCTCGGTCCCGCTGTCCTCCAGGCCATGTACGCCGACCTCGAGCCCCTCGAGCCCCTGGGCGCCGCAGCGCAGCACCGCGCGCTCGCGTCGGACCGTCCGCGCCGGGTTGATCTCGACCGCGCGCTCCGCGCGCTCGCAGCTCGCGGGCAGCTCGAGCGTGAGGGGAAGCGGGGCGCCGCCGCCGAACGCGACGTTCCACTCGAGCTCGAGCGCGCCCCCCTGCCGCTCGCGCAGCTCGAGCAGCGACGGGCGCAGCTCGTGGGCGCTCGCCCGCGTCGACGCGCACACCACGAGCGCCAGCGCGGCCGCGATCAACCGCCGATTCACTCGCGCCGCTCCCCGCCCGCGTCGCGGACCTCCTCGAGGACCTCCTCGAGGATTACCTCGTAGCGAGCCAAGCGCTGGCGGAGCTCCTCCTCCTGCGCGCGGGCGCGTCGCTCGGCGCGCCAGTCCGCGCGCGCCGCCTCGCGCACGTCCTCGAGCCGCGCCGGCGCGCCGGCGTCCCGCCGCGTGACGCGGACTACGTGCAGCCCGAAGCTCGAGGCGATCGGTCCGCGCCACGCGCCCGGCTCGAGCTCCAGCACGGCCGTCGCGAACGCGGGCCCGAACAGCCGGCGGAGCTCGTCCTCGCTGCGCGCCGTGAACTCGCGCCCGTGGGCGAACGAGTCGCCGCCGGCGGACTCCGGCGACGCGCCGGCGTCGAGCAGGTCGAGGGCCGCCGCAGCGTCCTGCGCCGTAGCGTCGCCGCGCTGCGAGCGGGCGAAGAAGCGGTGCTCAAAGCTGACGCGCGCGGGCGACCGATAGCGCTCCGGGTGCGCGCGCACCCACGCCTCGAGCTCGACGTCGGTCGGCTCCGGCGCGGTCGCGAGCTCCTCGATCACGAAGCGCATCTTCTGGGCGAGCCGGCGGCGGATCACGAGATCGCCGCGCTCGAGCCCGAGACGTCGGGCCTCGCGAACGAGCAGCTCCTCGCGCACGAAGGGCTCGACCGCCGCGCGCGTCTCAGCGCCGTCGGGGTCACGCCCGGTCCGTTGCCGCCACTCGTCGCGCGCCCGCGCGACCGCTTCGGCCGGGACGCGGAGCTCGTCTCGAGTGCCCGCGCGATCGTCGAGGGCGCCCGCGCGGACGAGCGCGCCGACGTAGATCAGCGCGCCGAGCAGCAGGAAGCGAATCAGCGGCTCGCGGAGCCAGCGTCGCGGCGCGGTCGTTCGCACCCGCAACCCATGACACAGATGCGTCGCGCGTTCCAGGTCGCGAGCGCCTCCTAGCGAGAGCCCAGACGAGCGCCGTCGCAGCGATTTCTTTTTAAAAATCGCCCGGGCGCGCACGTGTCGCGTGGCGCCCGGACGTCTCCGCGGCTCAGACCGCCATCAACCCGCCGGGGTGGATGTGGTAGCTCAGGCGCGTCCCGTCCTTGAGGAAGCGCTGAATCACCCCGGTCATGCGCGCCGCGACCGTGGCGATAAACGGCAGGTGCTCGCCGTCCTCACACGTCGCCTGGCCCTCGCCGCCGCCGTCGATCGCGAACTCCTCGCGCCACATAATGCGCGCGTAGGCGCCGTCCGGCGCGAGCGCACCGTGCACGCAGGGGAGCGCGAGCTGCTCGGCGGACGTCTGGATCAGCTGACGCGTCGGCGCGTTGTCGACGCAGTCGACGACGAGCGCGGCCTCGCGGAGCAGCTCGCCGACGTTGTCCTCGGTCAGCCGGTGCGGGCACACGTCGAGCCGCGCGCCGAACAGGCCCTGCATGGCCTGCCCGAGCGCCTGCGCCTTGTTGCGACCCACGCCCATGCGCGAGTGGAACTGCGACAGGGTGTTCTTGCGCTCGACGCGATCGAAGTCGACCACGGTGAAGCGAACGGGCAGGTTGCGCCCGAACAGGACCACGTGGGAGCCGAGCGCGCCCACGCCGACGATGACGATTTGCGGGTTGCTGTTCATGGTTCGCAGTCCTCTCGAGTCAGGGAGCGGGCCTCCGCTCGCGGCTCAGCCGAAGGGGGTCTTCGGGCGCAGGAAGATCCGGTTGTGCGGCGCGTTCACGCCCGCCGGGAAGCGATCGACGACGAAGTTCTGGAGGTCGACGCGGCCGCGCGTGCGGATGCCGGCGACCGAGTCGCCCGCGAGCGCCTCGGCGACCCACTCCTTGATCTCGCGGTCGCTCGCGTCGTAGGGGACGGGCTCGAGCAGGTCGCCGTTCTGGCCGCGCCAGGTGACGTTGACGCGCGCCTCGTGGGGAAGGATTCGGTAGTTGTTCATGATGTCGCTCCTTCGCGCTCGTGACTCCGCGCGGAGGCGGACGAGCGCGCATGTTGTGTTCAAGGGGTCAGGTTTTCGGTGATGCTCTTTGCAACTCCCGGGCCGTCCGGCGTGAAGCCCGAGCGCGCCCGCAGCTCGTCGAGCCAGGGCGGTTGTTCGACGAGCAGCGGGACGCGCTCGTAGTCCAGGGAATAGGGCCCGCGCCAGACGAAGCAACGAAGCTGATCGCCCGTCGCGATCCACCAGCGGAGGCGCACGCCGAGCCCGAGCTCGCACGCGTCGAAGGTCGTCAAGTCCGTGCCCGAGGGCGCGGGCGCGCCCACGCCCGGGTGCGTGTGCGCGACGCCGACGAGCTGGTCGCGAAGCTCCCACATGGTCTCCCACAGCGCGCGCGAGTCCGGCAGGCTCACGACAGTGCGGCCGACGGGCGCGTGCCAGTGCAGCACGTCGCCCGCCGCGCCGATCAGGGCGGCGGTCTCTAGCATGGTCTCGTTCCTCCTGTCCTGTGATACGCGCCCGCGCTCACACGCGTCGAAACACGTGCAGCACGCCGCGGCGCATGGCCTCGTCGATGACGGCGGGCAGCGACTCGAGCGTGAAGCGGTCGTCGCCGCGCTCGCCGGTCGCGTGGTTGATGAGACAGACGCCCGCGTCGATGACCCGCAGCGTCTCGGCGTGCACGACGCACTCGAAGCGGCGCTGCTTGAAGCGAAACTGCACCACCTTCTCGCCGCGGCGCACGTTGTCGCGGTGATCGAGCAGCTCGGCGCCCGAGACCGCGAGCGCGGCCTTGGCCGCCGTGCCGAAGTCACGACGCGCGAGCACGCGACGGCCGTGCGCGTGACGCTCGGCCTCGTTGTACAGCTCCAGCAGCCGACGCTGCTCGGCCGCGCGCGCGCGCTCCTCGGCCTCGAGCTCGGCCATGAGCGCCGCCTCGGCCGCGCGCGCCTCCTCGGCCGCGCGGCGCTGCGTGAGCCACACGAACGCGAGCTGCAGCGCCGGCGTCACGCCGGCGATGTCGTCGATCGAGTCCTTTCGGTCCTGCCAGGCCTCGAGCACCTCCTGCTCCGGTCCCTGCGGGAATTCCTGTCGCACGTAGATCAGGCGCGCGTCGGCGCGACGCACCGCGAGCGCGCGCGCGAAGCGATCGAGGCCGGGCTCGGCGAGCCAGACCTGCTCGGTCTGCTCGAACACCGCGCGCGGATCGACGCGCACGGCCGCCTGATCCGCGATCATGCGATCGCCGACGAGGTAGCCGCGCACGACCTCGCGACCGCGCTCGTAGTCAAGATCGAGCGCGTCCGCCTCGACCCAGCGCGCGTTGCGACCGCCGCCGAGCGAGAAGCGATGCCAGCCGAGCTCGGGCGGCAGCGCGCCGCGGATCGTCAAGCGCCGCGCGCGGTCGAAGATCGTGCGCCCGCCCAGCCACGGCAGGACGCGCTCATCGTGGGTCGCGAGTAGCTGATTCCAGGACATCTCAATCACCTGCTCGTAAAGACAGCAACACCCGTGCCAGGCCGCAGCAGCAGCGCCCCCGCTCCGAGGAGCGGGGGCGCCCGGTGAACGCCGGCTCACGCCGCCCAGACGGGCTTGAGCAGCAGCGGCGTCTTGAGGATGGTCTCGACCAGCGAGTCGCGCGGCTTCGCGGCCGCCTGGTTCGCGCGCGCGCCGACCGGGGTCGAGGCGATCAGGCGGCGGAGCGTGCGGCTCACCGCGTAGGCGTCGCTGAACATGTCCTCCTCGATGCGGAAGCACGGGATCGCCAGGTTGCGGGCGGTGTCCTCGACGGCGCGGTTGCTGGCGAAGCCAGCGGGCGCGACGTAGAGGAAGCCGAAGGCCACCGGGTCGAGCCCCGAGGACTTCACGGCCTCGGTGAAGGTGCCGTACTGCTGCTGGTCACCCACGAAGATGAACAGCGCGTCCTCGTCCGGCCCCTTGGGGTGACGCACGAACACGTCGCGGATCGCCGCGCCGTGGTTCGTCCCGCCGCCCGCGCGGAAGCCCTTGAAGGCGTGCTCCACGCCCTTGGCGGACGGGTGGCGGATCGTCACCTCACGCGCCGAGGTGTTGAACACCGCGACGGTGAGCTTGTCGAGCGGGAAGCCCTGGAGGAACTTGGTGAGGTACCCCTTCGCCTTCTCGATCGCGTGACCCATGGAGGCCGAGATGTCGACCGCGACGTAGACCCGAAGCCCGCGCACGTCCTCGGCGACCGCCTTCTTGAGCGCGTTGTCGGCCGCGTCCTGCAGCTTCTCGGCGACCTTCTTGCCGCGTACGCGCTCGGCGATGTGCGCCGCACGCTGGTCCTCGGCCTTCTCCGTCGCCGCGATCCAGCGCTCGCTGACGCAGGGGACATCGAGCAGGTCGAGGTCCTCGAGCGTCGGCGTCAGGATGATCAGGTCCGAGTCGGAGAGGCAGCCGGCCTCCACCGCCGCGGCCACGATCGCCCGCGTCAGCCCGATCTCTGCGGGCAGGAGGCCCACGAGACGCTTGTAGTTCGGGCGGGTCTGCACGATCCGCTCGCAGATCTGCGCCTCGCTGAGGCCGATCCACGACTCCGCCGCCACGACCGCCGCGCCGATCGAGATCGAGCGGCGGCCGTCGTCGGACTGCTTCTGCTTCCAGCGCAGCAGCTCGAAGAAGCGCGGCGTGAGCGGCTTGTAGCCGACGCGACGCGCCAGCTTCATGACCGTGGTCTTGAAGCCCGCGCGCATGAGCCCCTGCAGCAAGCGGGGGTTCTGCTCGCGGTGGCGGAGCCAGCGGGTCACGGCCTTGTGGTAGCGACCCATGGGCGGCTTGCGAGCCGAGCGGCCGAAGCCGAGCGCGCGGTTGAGCCGCGCGACGCCCGGGAGCGCGAGCAGGTCGCCCACGCGCAGCAGCAGCTTCGGGTTGAGGTCTCGGCTGTCGCGACGACGCAGGAGGCACATCGCCTCGCCGACGGCGCGGAAGTCGTCGTCGTGGAACAGCAGCTCGCCGTCCTCGACGACCGGGTCGCCGCAGCGGCTCTGCACGAGCATCAAGGCCGCGAGCGCGACCTTGAGGTCCCGGTGCTCCTGCACGAAGGACCACGACGCCCAGCGCGCCGCGAACTCGTTGTCGAGCTTCCAGACCTCCACGATCTGGCTGTACAGCCAGGTCGCGGCCTCCGGGAACAGGCCCGGCGCGCGGTACTCCGCGACCGTCTGCCCGTGGACCGTGACGCGCCCGTCGCCCTCCAGCTTACCGACGCGGGTCTGCACCGTCTTGCGCTTGCGCGGCCCGCCCTTGTCGAGGCGGTAGACGACGTCCTCGCGGCGCGTCGCCGGGTGCCAGCGCACGCCGATCAGCGAGCCGCGATCGCGCGTGACGATGCCGGGGCGGTTGTGCACGATGTGGTCGTTGAAGGTCAGCAGCGTCTCGATGATGCGCTCGGCCGGACCCAGTGACTCGACGCGCTGCGGGTTCAGGATGTGCTTCGTCATGGCGTGTTGCTCCCGTCACGAAAAACCCCCGCGGGGTCGCGGGGGCGAGTGTTGTGGGACTGTTCGCCGCGGGCTCGTCGGCCTGGCCCTCGCGGGCGGCCCGACGTCGCGGGCGAGGGAGAGGTCTCGCTGCTCGAGTCGAGGTACTGGTGTTGTTGCGGCGGGAGTTGAACCCGCGCCTACAGAGTTGCAATCTGTCGCTCTACCGAGTGAGCTTCGCGTGTGAGTACCGCGCGCGGAGCAGCGAGGAGTGGAGACGGCGGGAGTCGAACCCGATACGCCGCGCTGGCCAGGTGCGCGCGTCCCCAGTGTTTGTAGCGGCCAATCGAGGAAAGGGTTCCCCTGCCCGAGGTGAGGTACTGGTTGGTTTGCAGCGGGAGTCGAACCCGCAACCTACAGTTCCCAAAACTGTCGCTCTACCGAGTGAGCTATGCGTGTGAGTACGTCGGGCTGAGCAGGGGAGAAGGGGACGGCAGGAGTCGAACCTGCATCTACGCGTGTACGCTCGAGAGGGTGGGCCAGTCGGTCAAGCCGCGGGCCCGAGTTCCAGAGCCTGGACAAGGCTGTCAAAGTTGGATGCTTTGTGCTCTACCGTTGAGCTACGTCCCCAGATTGTGACAGTGGTATGTTGTGTCTTGGTGCTCCTGAAGGAGATCGGCGAAAAGGGTATCCGCGGCCCGAGGTGAGGTACTGTTTGGATTGCAGCGGGAATCGAACCCGCTCCTACAGTTGAAGAGACTGTCGCTCAACCGATGAGCTATGCGTGTGAGTACGTCGAGATGAGCCGCGAATGACGGGGCCGTGAGGTTCGAGCCTCGGCGTTTCGGCCTGCTCCGCGAGCGGGCCCCGGCGAGCGTCGCGGGTCTGCGGCGCTCGCCCACTAGCTTTGCAGGCCGCGTGCCAAGGCTGAACTCGCCGATGTTGACGGGCCGCGCTGCCTCCCGCGCCGTCGACGATCCGGGACACGCGAGAGATATCTAGATCTCGATACGTCAGGATATCTCAAGCGCAGCGCGCGAATTCGCCCCTCGCAGCCCGCGATCGCGCCCCGCCACGCGCTGGAGCAGCTCATGGCGGCGCGATGGCGCGACCGGGCATCCCCATCGCGTTCGCGCCGCGCTCAGAGGTTGAACTGCTGGCCGTCGGCGACCGACAGGACCTCGCGCTCCTTGAGCTCCACGCCCTTGTTGCGCGCGAACTCCAGGACCTCCGTGCGCACGGCGTCGACGACCTCGTCAGAGGCGGTCGGGTCGTGGTGGATGAGGCCGATACGCGGGATGTCGGTGGCCTTGAGGATCGCCGCCACCCAGCGCGGGTTCCCGTGGCCGAAGCCGGCGCACATCTTGTAGCGCGCCATCGAGTACTGGCAGTCGACGGCGAGGAAGTCCGCGCCCTTGAGGAAGCGCGCGAGGTCTGCCGTCACCTGGACCTGCGCCTCGTGATCGGTGAGCAGCACGAAGGAGGCGACCAGGCGCATGTTCGCGTCGAATTCCTCGAAGCGGTACGCGAGCGTGACCTGCGGGTGCACGCAGCGGAACGCGCGGACGAACAGCACCTTCTCCGGGTCGCGCAGCTTGTCGCCGAACTCGATCTGCTTCAGCTCGCCCTTGACCACGCGGCGGTAGGTCGAGTGCTTGATCATCGTCCGCTCGTTCTGATGGAAGCAGATGACGTCGTCGGACGACACCTCGGGCGGCGTCGCGTCGACCGTGCCGATCGCCTCGCGGATCTTCTCGGCGGTGACCGGGAAGCGCGGGATCGAGAATTCGTTCTCGAGCGCCGCGAGCGGCCCGAAGGGCAGGTTGTGGCTGTCCATGTCCACCGGCCCGAACAGGTGCTTCTTGATCGAGTTGACGAACATCAGCGGGCACATCGAGAGACCGTTGACGTGATCGTTGTGATAGTGGGTGAACAGCAGGTTGAGGTCCTCGACCGCGTTCGGCCCGCGCTCGCTGATGATCTGGCTGCCGAACTCGTAGAACCCCGTGCCCGCGTCGATCACGATGCGCGAGGCCTCGGAGACGCGCGACGAGCGAATCTCCCAGCACGTGGTGTTGCCGCCGTACCGGGCGACGTCCGGGCGGCACACCGTGATGGAGCCGCGGGTTCCCATGGCACGGACTAGCATTCGCAATGGCTATATAACACAACGGAACGTTTCCAGTCGCGACGGTCACGCGCGCCGCTCCGCGAAACCGCGCCCGCGCGGCTTCGCCAGCGCGCGCCGGGCAGCATCGCGCGGCGCCGCGGTCACGAGCCCGACCGAGCGCCCCGGCGCGCAGCATCGCTCACGCGACGGACGCGGCGACCCGGCGCGCGTGACCGAAGGTTCATGAAGCCCCGCGTCTCCGCTCGCGCGCCGGCGCGCCGACGCGTCAGTTGTAGTCCGGCAGCAGCGAGTACTTCTCGGAGTGCTCGAGCTGCTGCGCCGTGAAGTCCTCGGGGTACTCGACCTTGACATCGACGATCGAGCCGCCTTGCTCGACCGGGACGAGCCGCGGCTGGATGAAGCCGGAGTACGGCGCGATCCCAAGCGTCGCGTAGCGCTGCTTGACCTGCTTGTGCAGCGCCGCGTCGACCTTCACGCCGTAGCCCTCGATCAGCGCCTTGCCGGCGGCGAAGTCCCCCGTGGACTTGATGCGCTGGATCTCGCGCAGCAGCTCGCCGAACAGCGCGCGCAGGCGCTCGTAGTCGCGGATGACGAAGTAGGTCTTGCCGCCGCGCTCGACTCGCTCGATCACCGTGTCCGCCGCGCCCCGCTCGAACGCCCACTTCGCGACCATCTGCCGGTTGCGCATGTGCGACTCCTCGATGTCGGCGCCGAGCTCGAGGCGCGCGAGCTGGATCATCAGCCCGTTGCGGATGTAGCTGTCGTACGCGGCCTTGCCGACGTCGAGCGAGGGCATGAGCCCGAGCTCGACGAGCTTGGGGTCGAGCACGAAGTACAGCGCGACGAGGTCGGCGCGGCCCTCCTCGAGCGCGGAGGCGTAGCTCTTGAGCGTCTCCTTCGGCGTCTTGACGCCCGGCTCGATCGCGCCGGAGGCGTGGCCGATGACCTCGTGCATGTCGACCTTGAGCGTGCTCGCGAGCGGCCCGAACGCGCGCCCGCGCTCGATCTCCTCGGGCGAGGAGGCGAACTCCTCGAGCAGCCCGCTCGTGCGCCGCGACTCGTCGTAGGCCGTCACGATGTTGCCGAGGTTGACGGACTTCGAGCCGTGCTGCTGGCGGATCCAGTTGGCGTTGGGCAGGTTGATGCCGATCGGCGTGGTCGGGGCCGCGTCGCCGCTCTCGACGACGACGGTGATGACCTTGGCGGAGATGCCCGTTACGTCCTGCTTCTTGTGCTTGTCCTCGATCGGCGCGTGATCCTCGAACCACTGCGCGTTCGCGCCGATCTTCGCGATGCGCTCGGACGCGACCAGGTCCTTGATCGAGACCACGGACTCGAAGGTCCCCTTGTAGCCGAGCGGGTCGTTGTAGACCTCGATGAAGCCGTTGACCACGTCGAGGCGGGACTCGGTGTCCTTGACCCAGGCGATGTTGTACTCGTCCCACGCGCGCAGATCGCCGGTCTTGTAGAACGTCACGAGCTTGCTCAGCGCGTCGCGCTGGGCCGGGTTCTCGGCGACCGTCACGGCGCGCTCGAGCCAGTAGACGACGCGCTCGATCGCCGGCCCGTACATGCCGCCGACCTTCCAGACCTTCTCGACGATCGCGCCGCCCTGCTTGACGAGCTTTGAGTTGAGCCCGTGCGACACCGGCGTCTCGTCGTCGTCCGCCGCGGCCTGCTTGTAGAACGCCTCGACCTCGGCCTGGGTCACGCCCTCGTAGAAGTTGACCGCGGAGCCCTGGACCTGATCGACGCCGTCGCCGCGGTTGACCCGCTTGGCGTCGACGGCCGGATCAAAGAGGATCGGCGTGAGCTTGGCGATCAGCGCCTCGACGTCCTCGCCCTCCTGCAGCGGCAGCGCGCTCGCGTCGCTCTGGCGCGCCGCCTCGGCGAAGAACTCGGCGGTGAAGCCGGGGGTGTACTTCTGGCTCGAGTAGTCGTGGTGGATGCCGCGCGCGAACCACACGAGCTTGAGGTACTCGTGCAGCTGTCGGAACGACGCGCTGGTCTTGTCGCCCTTGTAGGTGCGGTAGATCGCCTCGAGCGTCCGCCGGATCACGAGGTTGTGCTTGTACTTCTGGTCCCAGATGATGTCGCGCCCCGAGAGCGCCGCCTCGTACAGGTAGTAGGCGAGCTGCTTCTGCTGGGGGGTGAGCGATTCGAAGCCGTAGATCTGGTAGCGCAGGACGCGGCTGTCGGCGAACTGCTCGCTGAAGAACTCGAACTCCGCCGAGATGTCCGGCGGGGAGGGTCGCTGCGCCGGATCGAATTCGGGCTTGCCGACCTCCGCGCCGCGGGTGGTCTCCTGCTTCGTCTCCTGCGTCGTCTCCTGCGTCGCCTCCTGCTTCGTCTCCTGCTGCGTCACGCCGCGCGCGGGCGTGGGTGACGAGGGTTGACAGGCCGGCGTGAGCGCGAGCGCGATGGCGAGGAGTCGGGTGAGACGCGGGTTCACGGGCGCATGCTAAACGATTTCGCGCGCGCGGGCGGCTCCGATCTCGCGTCTGCATCTGCATCTGAGGGGGCGAGCGCGACGCCTCGAGCAATACCTGTCCCCGATAACATGCTTGTACCACCATGCGTGTGGGCGCGAGCCGATCTCCGCGCGCGGGCACGCGGCGCGTCGGCGACCGTGCCCGCGCGCGCCCCCGCGTGCTCGCGCGGGCTCGCCTGGTGACAGGCGCGCGCGCGGGCTCGAAATCGCCGCTGGGCGCGGCGGCGCGGGTGTGCGGCAATGCTGACTCCGAGTGGTCTTATGGGAAGGTTGCATGTGCTGGAGCGCCGCGCGTCGTTCCTCGACCCGATCCACGGGCTCGTGCGGGTCACGGAGGAGGAGCTCGCGATCATCGACGCGCCGATCTACCAGCGCCTGCGACACGTGAAGCAGAACGGGCTGCTGTACCTCGTGTTCCCGTCGGCGACGCACACGCGCTTCGAGCACGGGCTCGGGACGCTGCACGTGGCGAACGCGATGCTCGAGGCGCTCGTGTACAACTCGGAGGCCTCGCGCGGGAAGCTCTCGTCCATGGCCGCGAACACGCCCGGGCGCGCGCTGGACTTCTCGGACGTCGGCGATCGGGCGCTGCGCGACCTGGTCCGGATCACGCGGATCGCCGCGCTCGTGCACGACCTCGGGCACGGGCCGCTGTCGCACTCCTTCGATCCCTTCGCGCCGAGCAAGCAGGCCGTCGCGACGCTGCTCGAGCGCGACGCCGCGCTCGCGCCGCTCGGGTCGCTACGCGCGCACCTCCTCGACCCCAAGCACAAGGAGCGCGGCGCCCCCGAGCTCCGCGCGCCGATCGACCACGAGGCGATGTCGTGCGTGTTCCTCTGCCACGCGCTCGCGGGGCGCGACGACGCCGCGCTGCTGCGGGCCGTGAGCGCGGCGCTGCTCGGCGGTCGCGCGCTCGACCAGGTGGCCGAGGAGCACCCGCTGGGTGGGTGGCTGTACCTGATCCATGACCTCGTCGCGTCGGCGCCGATCGACGCCGATCGCATGGACTACCTCGAGCGCGACAGTCGCTCGTGCGGCGTGACCTACGGGCTGTACGATCGCAACCGCCTGCTCAAGTCGATGCTGTGCTTTCTCGAGTCAGACGCGACGAGCCGGCCCCGCTTTCGCCTCGGCTGGAAGCGCAGCGGGCTGCGGGCGGTCGAGAACTTCGTCCAGGCGCGGTTTCAGCTGTTCGCGCAGGTCTACTATCACAAGACCAACACGGCGATAAACGCGATGCTCGACACGATCGGCGCGCTCGCTCGTGACGCGCGTGACTCGATGTTCGAGGAGTCACACGCGCGAGACGTGCCGTCGCTCGCGTCGCGCTACTGCGAGCTCACGGACGAGCGGTTCATGCGAGAGCTGTGCGAGACGAAGCCGCGACCGATTCAGCTGCTCGCGCGCGCGATCCAGCAGCGACGCTTCTACAAGCGGATGCTCGAGGGCGACAAGGCGACGGTCAACAGCGTCATGCGGCTGCTCGAGCGGCGCGGCGAGGAGGTCGCCGCGGATGAGCTCGCCGCGCTGCGCCCGGTCAAGTCCAGGATCGGCGCGACGAAGGGGCTCTCGTCGGGCGCGAAGCTGCTCGAGCTCGATCGCGCGGGTCGCTACGTCGTCGCGCCGCGCGCGACGACCTGGGCGGGCGCGTCGCGCACGATCGCCGCGCTCGAGCAGCACGACGACGACTTCTGGCGCCTCTACCTGACCGAAGAGGTCGACCGCGCCCGGCGACAGGAGCTGCTCGCGCTCGTGCGCGAGGCGGCGGCCCGCTACGGCTCGACCGGCGCGGCGCCGTTGTCCGCGCAGCCCCAGGACTCGACGCGCAGCTCCCAGTCCCAGTCGGAGAGGCCGTCCTTGCCGGACTGACGCACGCCCCACCAGCGCCCGTTGGTCATCTCGAGGTGCAGCTCCTTGGGGATGATCTGCGAGGCGTTGAACAGGTGATCGTCGGATTCGAAGGCCAGCGCGGCGCCGATCAGCTCCGCGAGCGCGCCGATGCTGGGGAAGATCCAGCCGAGGTCGCCCGGCAGCCCGCCGAGGCCGTCGGCCGCGTCGCCGACCGCGTCGAGCAGCGCCTGCCAGCCCTCGACCGAGTCCTGCTCGAAGCAGTTGTAGGTGATGAGCATGTTGCCGCCTGGATCGACGACGTCCATGTCCTGCCCCCAGATCACGCCCTCGGCGAGCGCGTAGGCGTGCTCCTGGCCCTCGTCGAGCGGGGGCGTCGGCGCCAGCAGGCGCAGCTCTGCGGCCGTGTTCGCCTCGCTGACGATGGCGCAGTAGACCACGTCATTGGGGATGTCCTCCTGCTCCTCGTGCACGATCAGCTTGGCGACGCGGAGCCGCAGCCGCGGCGGCAGGCACTGGCCGTCGTCGGGCTCGGTGGCGGGGATCGCCGGCGACGACGGACGGGGCTGGAGCTCGACGGGGAGGCGCGCGCGGTAGGCCTCGGGGCGCTCCAGGCCCGCGCGGGCGAGCGCGGCGCGGATCTTCGCGGCCTGCTCGGGGTGCTCCTCGAGCAGCGCGCGCAGCCGCGCGCTGAGGGGGTCGTCACGCTCGGACGGCGCGGCGAGGGCCGTCGCGAGCACGCGGACCGACGGGCTCCCTTGTTTAACCTGGTTCTCGAGGAAGGTCTTGAGCTCGCCCGGGGCGTAGGAGTTCATGGTGTGGAGGTCGAGCGCGGGCAGGTGCGTGTCGATGATCCCGGGGATCAGCACGCCCTCGCAGGGCGGCGCGGCGAGGCACAGCCCGCAGCCGCCGCAGTCCTCCTCGCAGGTCTGGCAGGTCTCGCCCTCGGCGTCGTCACACACGCCGTCGCCGCAGCCCATGGTGATGGTGGTGCCGGAGTCCGAGTCGCTGCCCGACACGCTGCCGGTGGTGTCGTCCTCGGGGCACTGACAGCTCCCGTAGCCCGCGCCGTTCGGCATGCACTCCTGGATGCCCTCGCCGCCGCCCGGGCACGCGCAGGCGACCTGGTGCCCGTTGACGCACACGGGTTCGGGGTTGGTGATGTTGTCGTCCTCCGACGCGGTGCCGCCCGGCATCTCGTCATCACCGCAGGCCGCGAGCAGCAGCAGGCCGAGACCCGCGAGCGCTCGCGTGAGGCCCTGGGCTCCGCGCCCACACGTCTCGCGCGCTGTGGTTGAGATCACCTGTGAATGATGGGACTTCTCGTGCATGTGCAACCTCCGCCAGGCTCTGGCCTGGACGCTACCACCAGGTGCAGGTGCACGAAACCCGGCCGCCAGGGCAAAACAACGTACTGACAGCGTCTACGGCCTCCTCCGCGGGCGCTCGATTTCGCGCGTCCGACCGTTCGCCCGGTGCAATGACCAGGCCATGATCGTGCGATGGTGCGGCCATGGGCGCCCCTCCCTGGCTCCTGGAGCGACCGATCGCGCATCGCGGCCTGCACGACGCGGCGCCGGGCGTGACCGACGCGCCCGAGAATTCGCTCGCGGCGATCGACGCCGCGATCGCGCGCGGGTACGCGATCGAGCTCGACGTCCGCGCGCTCGCGGACGGGCGCGTCGCCGTGTTTCACGACGATGACCTGGCCCGGATGACCGGGATCGCCGGGGCGCCGCGGCTCGACGCGCTGCGCCGCGAGCAGCTCGCCGAGTACTCGCTCCCGGGCGGGCACGCGATCCCGCTGCTCGAGGAGGCGCTGGCGCGCGTGGACGGGCGCGCGCCGCTGCTGCTCGATCTCAAGTCCCGGGTCGTCGGGCCCCTCGAGTCCGCGCTGCTCGCGACGTTGGCGCGCTACCGCGGGCCATTCGCGCTGCAGTCGTTCAACCCGCTCGCGCTCGGGTTCTTCCGCCGGCGCGCGCCGACGTGGCCGAGGGGTCAGCTCGCCTACGACTTCAAGGACGACGACACGCTCCCGCGCTGGCAGCAGTTCGCGCTCCGGCGCCTGCTGCTCAACGTCGTCAGCGCGCCGCACTTCATCTCGTACGGGCTCGAGAGCCTGCCGTTCTGGGTCACGACGATCACGCGCGCGCTCGGCCGCCCGCTGCTGGCGTGGACGGTCGTCGACGCGCGCGGGCTCGCGCGCGCGCGCGCGCTCGCGGACAACGTGATCTTCGAATGCGTCCTGCCCTGAAGGACAGAGGCGCCGGCCCGCGGGAATGTGCGCCGCCGGTCTTGCACGGTGTACGCTCGACACTAAGCTTCGTGTAGATGTTACACGAAGACTTTGAGCTGGCCGACGGGACAGTCGCGGGTCGCGATCACGTCCGGGCCGGGCGCAACAACCAGGACGCGCGCGCCTGCGCGTCTGACGAGCGAGCGATCGTCGCGATCGTCTGCGACGGCTGCGGCTCGTGCCCGCAGAGCGAGCTCGGCGCCCAGCTCACGGCTCGAGTCATGATCGCGGCGTGCCGCGAGGCGGTCGCTCGCGATCCCCGGCTCGAGGCGCCGACCGAGACGCTCGCCGCGATCCAGGGGCGCGCGCTCGACTCGCTGCGCGCGCTCACCGGCGCGCTGCACGGGGAGGACGCGCGAGGCGCCCGCGCGTTCGTCCACGACGCGCTGCTGTGCACCGTGATCGGCCTGCTCGTCACGCCGGGCGCGACGATGATCTTCGCGGCCGGCGACGGCGCGGTCGCGGTCAACGACCGCGTGCGCCCGCTCGGGCCGTTCCCGGGCAACAGCCCGCCGTACCTCGCGAGCGCGCTGCTGACCGGCCGTGAGGAGGACGCGCCGCTCCGAGTGATCGAGCGCGTCGAGACCCGCGCGCTGAGCAGCGCGATGATCGCCAGCGACGGCGCGCTCGAGCTCGAGGCGCGACAGCTTCGAGCTGTCCCCGGGACCACACGTCCGCTCGGGCCGCTGCGGCAGTTCTGGACCGACGACCGCTACTTCCGCAACCCGGACGCGCTGCGCCGTCAGCTCGCGCTCGCGAACCGAGAGGTCGCGCGCGCCGCCGCCTCGGGCGGCGGCCTCCGACGCGAGCACGGGCTGCTGCCCGACGACACGACGATCGTCGCGCTGCGCCGGCGCGCGCGCGACACGGAGGAGGACGCGGCGTGACCCGGGCGACGCGACCGCGCGCGGTCTACCTCGGGCGCCGGCGGGTCAAGCTCGACCCGGCGCGGATCGTCGGCCAGGGCGGCGAGGCCGAGGTCTACGCGCTCGACGGCGGGCTCGCGCTCAAGCTGTTCAAGCAGCCAGATCACCCCGACTTCGACGGGCTGCCGGGGCAGCAGGCCGCGGCCGAGCAGCGACTCGAGGAGCACCAGCGCAAGCTGCCGGCGCTGCTCTCGGAGACGCGCCTGCCGGCGGCGGTCGTGGCCCCGCGCGAGCTGGCGACGACCCGCGACGGGCGACGTGTGCTCGGCTACGCGATGCCGCTGATCAGCGGCTGCGAGCCGCTGCTGCGCATGGCCGACGTCACGCAGCGACGGGCGCACGGGCTGACCCACGCGCGCGCGGGCGTCGACGCGCTGCGGCGGCTGCACGAGGCGGTGGGCGAGGTGCACGACCGCGGCTGGGTGCTCGGCGACTTCAACGAGCTCAACGTGCTCGTCGGCCCCGCGGCGCGCCCGGGGGTGCACCTGATCGACGTCGACAGCTTCCAGCTGCCCGGCTTCCCCTGCGCGCTGTTCACCGAGCGCTTCCTCGACCCGCTGCGCTGCGACGGCCACGAGCAGCTCGTGCCCGTCCGCCCGCCGACGCGCGACTCCGACTGGTACGCCTTCGCGGTCATGGCGATGCGCTGCGCGGCGCTCGTGGGGCCCTACGGCGGCGTTCACAAACCAAGAGACCCAAAAGACAGGGTGCCGAGCTCGCGCCGCCCGCTGCGACGTCTCACCGTGTTCCACCCGGACGTCCGCTACCCGCGGCCCGCGATCCCCTACCAGCACCTGCCGGACGAGCTGCTCCACGCGCTCGTGCAGTGGTTCGTGGAGGATCGGCGCGGGGTGTTCCCGCGCGCGCCCCTCGACGCGCTCCGGTGGACGCGCTGCGACGCCTGCGGGCTCGAGCACGCGCGCCCGAACTGCCCGCAGTGCACCGCGCGCTCGCCCGCGATCCGGCGCGAGACCAGCGAGCTGCGCGGGACCGTGCTGGCGACGACGGTGGCCACGACGCGCGGGCCGATCGTCCACGTCGAGGCCGAGCCGGACGAGGAGCGCCCGCGCTGGCTCGCGCGCGAGGGCGACGCGCTGCGGCGCGAGGACAGCCGCGTCGTCGTGCGCGGCGCGCTCGACCCGCGCGCGGTCGTCCGGCTCGAGCGGGCGGCGACGCTCATCGGTCTCGGCGGCCAGGTGATTCGCTTCGCGGAGGACGGCGCGCGCGAGCGCGTCGCGGTCGACTGCGTCGCCGGGCGACCCGCCTTCGACGCCCGCGGCGGCGCGCTGTACTGGGCCCACGGCGGGCTCCTCTACCGCCGCAGCGCGCTGGGCCCCGAGCGCGTCGGCGCGGTGCTCGAGGGGCAGACGCGCCTGTGGGTCGGGCCGCGCTTCGTGTTCGGCTTCTATCGCGCCGGCGCGCTGTGCTCGGGCTTCATCCACCCGCTGCGCGCGGGCGCGGGCGGGCTGCGCGACGGCGTCCCGCTGCCGCCGCTGCGCGGCCGGCTGCTCGCGGCCGACTGCGTGTTCACCCGCGCGCGCGCGTGGCTGCGGACGACCTGCGAGCTGCGCGGCGCGCTGCACCGGAGCTGCGCGGTGATCGACGAGCGCGGGCAGCTGCTCGCGAGCGTGAGCGTGAGCGCGGGCGACGAGGCGCCGGCGTGGCTCACCGCGGCGGGCTCGCCGTGCAGCGCGGGAGAGCAGGTGTTCGCGCCGACGGACGACGGAGTCGTCCGCCTCGAGCTCGTGGGCGGGCGCGTGCTCGAGACGCGGCGCTTCCCGGACACGGCCGCCTACGTCGACGCCGCGACGCGCCTGCTGATCACGCGCCGCGGCCTGCTCGCGGTCTCGAGCCGCGCGATCACCCGGCTCGAGCTGCGCCCGTAACACGTGACCCCAAAGCCATTTCCAGTGAGATCCCGCGCTCGCCGAGCGCCGAAGGAGTGACGAGATGAGACAGCACAACCCCAGCGCGACCGCGCTCCCCCTCCCCCCGCACCACGACCCCACCAACGCGACCCGCTGGGGCTACGCGCCGGATCAGCTGCGGCTGTTCGAGCAGGCGCACGAGTGGCGCCGGCGCCACGACCTGCGCCCCGCGGGCGGCGACGCGCGCTCGATCCACCTGCTGCTGATCGACGTGCAGAAAGACTTCTGCTTCCCCGAGGGCACGCTGTTCGTCGCCGGCCGCGCCGGCGACGGCGCGATCGCGGATAACCAGCGGATCGCCGCGTTCATCTACCGCAACCTCGGCGCGCTCACGCAGATCACGACGACGATGGACACGCACTTCGCCCACCAGATCTTCTTCCCGTCGTTCTGGGTGGACCACGCGGGCGCGCCGCTGAGCGCCCACCGCGAGATCACGACGGCGCAGATCCGCAGCGGCGACGCGCGCCCGAACCCGGCGGTCGCGGCCTGGCTGTGCAACGGGAACTACGGCTGGCTCCGACGCCAGGTCGAGCACTACTGCCAGGAGCTCGAGCGCGCGGGGAAGTACACGCTGTACTCGCCCACCCTAGATCCCGACCCACGGTCTCCCCCTGGCGACGGGTTAATTCGTCGCCTTCGACCGAAGCGCCAGTATCCTCGAGGTTTGGCGAGCACGCGGGAGCGCGTGGGGGGACGCCAGAGCGTGCGCGCCCTGTGGCAGATAGTCGGCACATCAACGGTCGGCCGCTAGTTCACTCGAGCGCGACGACGCTTTGATCACGGGCGCAACGTCCGGCTCTAGGGGGTCCGTCCCTGCGCCGCACGGATCGCACGGTTGCGGGAGTGACGACGACGTCGGGCGCTCAGGGGAGGTCTCGAGGATCTTCGACGATGATCTCGAAATCCGGAGGCTGGTGCCGTTTCGCCCATACCAACAGGCTCAGCCGCGGGCGCACGACGAGCGTACTCGGCGCGTCATCCAGACGCTCGATCGTGAACATGATCGGGTCTTCGCAGCGGGGCCCCGACCTCGGCCCGATCCCGACTTCCAGCAGTCGATCATCCTCCACTATCTCCGCGCCCTCGACCTCGGCGTGGAGTCTGACCTGCACCGGATCCACGGGCTCGCCGTAGTCGGCGTGCAGCGTGAGATTGGCGTTGTGACGATCGTCCGGGTCGATGCAGACGAAGGCGGTGAACGAGAAGGAGGGCGTCGTCTCGTCGAGCACGACAGGGTCCAGCTCGGACCGCGTCTCCATCGTCCCCTCGTACTCACCGCAACCCGGCGCGAGCGCGAGCGCGAGCGCGATCTTGTTGATCAACTGCTTCATGTCACGTCGTCTTCGCATCCCGGTCGGACGGCTCACCCGCGCGGCCGTCTCGATCACGATATACTCGCGCGGAGGCACGTGGCCGCGCATCGCGAGATTCGAGCGGACTTCGACCGCGAAAGCGTCGTCATGTACCAGGCCTACGACGACGCGATCGCCGACGCGGCGCTCGCGGCGGGGACGTTCGTGGCGCCGTTCTCGCTGCGCCGGATGACGTGGATCAAGCCGTCGTTTCTGTGGCTGATGGAGCGCAGCGCGTGGGGGCGGAGCCGCGGGCAGACGCGGCTCCTCGCCGTCCGGATCTCCCGCGCTGGCTTTCACGAGGCGCTCTCGCGCGCGACGCTCACGGAGTACGAGCCGACGCTTCACGGCGCGCGCGAGCAGTGGCGCGCGGCGTTCGAATCCGCAGCGGTCCACGTGCAGTGGGATCCCGAGCGATCGCTGCGGGGCGAGAAGCTCCCGCACCGCTCGATTCAGGTCGGGCTCGGGCGCGAGGTGATCGAGGGCTTCGTGCGCTCGTGGGTCGTCGGCCTCGAGGACCTCACGGCGCGGGCCCAGAAGATCCGGCGGCTGCGCGACGAGGGTCAGGTCAGCCGCGCGCGCCGGCTGCTGCCGCCGGAGCGCGTGTACCCGCTCGACGCCGCGCTCGCGCGTCGCCTCGGGATGTAGCGACGGGCCGACGAGGCGCGCCGCGTTGCGTGTACACGGACGCGTCAAACCCGAGGACTCGGGCGGGGTGACGACCGCAGCGCCAACCGCGCGCGTCTTGATACGATCTTTACACCCCGACCCGCGCTCTTTACCGCGTCTTGATCTCCCGCGCCGTAGGCTGAGCGCAGGAGAACTGGTCATGCTCGAACCCATCCTTCGCCTCGTGGTGGCGGTCATCATGCTCGCCGTGCTCGGCTGGGTGTTGGTCGACCCGCGCGTGCTGACGCGCGACGACGACGGGACATAGCGCGATCGGTGTGCCACAGATCCAGGAGTCATGTCGCGCGGAGCAGGGCTGGTCGTCGAGTACGCGCTGGGCGTGATCGCGGTCGCGTGCTCCATCGCGGTCGCGGAGCTGCTGCGCGACCACGTAGTCGAGCCCGACCTCGTGATGATCTTCCTGCTCGGCGTCGCGCTCGTCGCGTTCTGGGTGCGCCTCGGCCCGGCGCTGGCGACCGCGATCTTGAGCGTCGCGGCGTACAACTTCTTCTTCGTCGCGCCCGAGTACACCTTCGACGTCGCGGACGCGCGCTACCTGATCACCTTCGCGGTCATGGCGGGCGTCGGCGTCGTGCTCAGCAGCCTGACGGCGCGCCTGCGCCTGCAGACGCGCCGCGCGCGAGAGCGCGAGGCGAGGACGACCGCGCTCTACCGGCTCTCGCACGAGCTCGTCGGCACGGACGAGGTCGACGCGCTCGCGGCCACGGCCGCGCGCTCGATCCGCGAGGCCTTCGACTGCGACGTCTCGGTTCACTTGTCTCTTGAGGTCGGCGACGCCGACGCCGACGCCGACGCCGACGCGCGCGGTCGCGTGCCGGCGCCGCGCTCGGATCCC
>JACKDW010000013.1 GCA_020633295.1 Myxococcales bacterium
CACCTCTCGCTGCCCGCGCTCGACGTGGAAGGTGAGCGCGTCGCCGTCCTCGGTCACGCGGCCCCAGAGCGCGCTCCACTCCGAGCGCCAGTCTCGCTCCTCGAGGGTGTTGAGCAGCACGCGGCAGACGAGCTCGAAGCCGCCGTCGTCCGCGACGCGGAGCTGGTACTGGCCGACGCTCGCGGGGCTGTCGGGCGGGATGATCTGGCGCGCGAAGTAGCCGCGCGCCGACGCGGCTCGACGGGTCACGGCGGTCGACTCTACGCGCTTCGATACCAGACGAAAAGGACAGGTTCGAGCTGGCCGCGATCAGGCGTGGGTCAGCTCGCCGGTCTCGAGCAGGTGAAAGCAGTAGCGCCAGATCGGCGCGAAGCTGCGGCGGAACTCGCCCAGCGAGATGTGCTCGTCGCGGTCCTCGTCGAACAGCGCGATGTAGCGCTCGACCTCGTCCTCGGGCAGACCCCACTCCACGAGCAGCACGCGCAGCTCGAAGCGGTCGAGGGTCCCGGCGCCGTCGACGTCGAGCTGCTCGAACACGACGCGCGCCTGCTCGTCGGGCGTGTAGCGGCGGCGCGGGTCCACGCGCGCGCGCAGGCGGGCCTGCACCGACTGCTCGCGCCACACGTGCGCGTAGAAGGCCGCGAGGTCGAAGCGGCGGCGCGCGACGAAGCGCACCAGGAACGAGCGCGTGAAGCCCTCGGACGCGCCCAGCTCGGCGAGCAGCTCGCGGACCTCGTCCTCGTCGAGCGCGCCGTCGCCGTCGCGGTCGAGGCGCTGGAACACGGCGGCCGCGAGCGCGCGCGAGCCCTCGACGGCCGGGGGCGCCGTCAGCCCGACCGCGTCGAGCTGCGCGCGGGTCCACAGCGTCTTGGCGACCGGGTCGACGAAGCCGGTGCGCGCGCGCTCGCGGGCGAGCGCGCGCCGGTCGTCGCCGTCGCGCGCGGTCACGCGGCGCAGCCACGCGTGCAGGGCGACGAAGGCGAGCACGCAGAGGTTCCCGGCGGGGCCGAGCACCGCGGGCAGCAGCAGCAGCCCGGCGAGCAGCGTGGCGACGGTGTAGCGCGCGCGCGGGAACAGCTCGAGGCGCAGCAGCGCGTAGTAGCAGGCGCGCACCCAGACGTAGATGTTGAGCACGAGGAAGGTGCTCAGCAGCCAGAACTCAGAGCCTGGCTCGACGAGCAGGTGCGCGGCGCACCAGGCGTGCAGCGCGATCACGTAGACGTACGCGGCGTTCATCACCGGCTTGACGCCGAACACGACCGGCACCTGGTACGCGGCGCTCGGGACGTGCCCGAGCAGGGCCGCGAGCGCCGTGACGATCGCGAGCGCCGGGCTGCCGAGCGCGTAGGCGAGCAGGCCAGCCACGAGCTCGAGGCTGCCCGAGACGACGTGCGCGCGCAGGCACCAGCGCCGCGCGGGGAGCATGACGAACTTCGGGTGCGGCGGGTGCGTGTAGTGGTAGCGGAGCACGAAGACGTTGGCGATCACCGAGGCGACGCACAGCAGCAGCGTCTGCGCGCCGTGGGACGGGCGCGCGGCGGGGTCGAGCGTCCACGCGAAGCTCACGACCATGAGCGCGACGGGGGGCAGCCAGGTGGTGAGGGCTCGGCTCATGACATCGCTCCGTGCGCGCGGCCAGCCCGGCTGGCCGCGTCGCGTCGCATTGTTTCAGAGGCCCGCGGGCGCCAGCGACGTCCGCGGGTCCGCGGGGGCGCGGGAGCACGCGATCGCGCGCGCGCTGCCGCGTGCGACGCGGTGTCGGCCAGGCGCGCCTGCGACCGCTACGGCGACGCGCGCCCGCGAGCCCGAGCTTCTTGAGGCGGCTCTGCAGCGTCGTCGGCTTGAGCCCGACGAGCGCCGCGGCGCCGTCCGGGCCGTAGATCTTGCCGTCGACGCGCGCGAGCGCCCGCGTGAAGTAGGCCCGCTGCGCGTCGTCGAAGCTCGGGAACGGCCCGCCGCGGTCGGGCGCGTCGACGGCAAGATCGTCGCGTGGGGCCGCGGCCTGATCGCCACGAGGCCCGCGCGCGCTAGCGAGGAACGAGACGTGTCGGCGCTCGATCGTGCCGTGGCCGCAGAGGATCGTCGCGCGCTCGAGCGCGTTGACGAGCTCGCGGACGTTGCCGGGCCAGTCGTGCGCGCGCAGCAGCGCGAGCGCGGGCGGGCTCACGGTCCACGGACCGCGGCCGGTCCGGCGCGCGATGTCGACGAGGATGTCGCGGGTCAGGTGGTCGAGGTCCTGCAGGCGTGCGCGCAGGGGCGGGATCGTGAGCGGGAAGCCGGCGAGGCGGTAGTAGAGGTCCTCGCGGAAGTCGCCCGCCGCGGCCGCGTCGCGCAGGTCGACGTGCGAGGCGGCGATCACCCGCACGTCGACGTGCACCGTCTTGTCGGAGCCGACCGGTTCGAACGCGCCCTCCTGCAGCACGCGCAGCAGCTTGCTCTGGGCCGAGAGGCTCATGTCGCCGATCTCGTCGAGCAGCAGCGTGCCGCGGTGCGCGATCTGAAAGCGACCTCGACGCTCGCGCGCGGCCCCCGAGAACGCGCCGCGCACGTGGCCGAACAGCTCGCTCTCGATCAGGTTCTCGGGCAGCGCCGCGCAGTTGAGCTTGACGAAGGGGGCGCGCGCGCGCGCGCTCCAGGCGTGCAGCGCCTTGGCGAGCACCTCCTTGCCGCTGCCGGTCTCGCCCTGGATCAGCACGGGCAGGTTGGCGAGCGCGACCTGCCGCGCCGTGCGGACGAGCGCCTGCATGGCCGGGGACGCGCTGCGCTCGAGCTGCTCGATCGCCCAGTCGGACGAGCCGACCTCCTGCTGGAGGAGCTGGTTCTCGCCCTGCAGCTGCGCGCGCAGGCGCGCGAGCGCGCGCGCCTGCGCGGCGAACATCATCGCCAGGCTGACGATCTGCCCGTAGACGCCGGCGAGCTGCACCGCGTCCTGGCGGTACACGCCGCAGGTGGTGCGGTCGAGCGTGATGATCCCGAGCCCGCGATCGGCCGCGAACAGCGGCACGACCATGCACGAGTGCCCGGGCGGGAGGTCGAGCACGCCGTCGTAGGGGTCGCCCTCGTCGCTGTGGTGGTGATGCTCCTCGAGCGGGATCGGGCGGCGCAGCTCGAGCGCGCGGCGGATGGTCGGGTGCGCGGCGAGCTCGAGCTGGTGCGCGCGCACGCGGTCGTCGGCGAGCGGACCCTCGGCCGCGAGCGCGGTCAGGCGCGCGCCCCGGAGCTCGTAGATGACCGCGAGGTCGTAGCTGATGACGTCGCGCAGCGACGCGAGCGCGCCGCGCATGACGTCGCGCAGCGCCTCGGGCTGGCTGGCGAGCTCGGCCAGGCGGTTGAGGTCGCGGGCGTGATCGAGGGCGGGGGAGTCCGGCATGGGACCCGACGACCATATCTCGACCCCGCGCGAAGTCCAGCGGGCCCGCGGCGCGTCAGCGATCGCGGAGCGCGACGACGCGTCGTGATGCTGCGATGCTGCGCCATGCGCCTGTACAGCGAATTCGCCGACTGGTTCCACCTGCTCACCGCGCCGGAGGACTACGCCGAGGAGGCCGCGCGCTACGTCGAGGTGATGCGCGCCCGCACGCGGCGACCGCTTCGCCGCGTGCTCGAGCTGGGGGCCGGCGGCGGCAACAACGCGCTGTTCATGAAGCGGGAGTTCACGCTGACGCTCACCGACGTCTCGCCGCAGATGCTGAGCCAGAGCCGGCGGATCAACCCCGAGTGCGAACATGTCGTTGGGGACATGCGAAGCCTGCGGCTCGAGCGAGAGTTCGACGCCGTGTTCGTGCACGACGCGATCATGTACGCGACGCGCGAGGAGGAGCTGCGCGCGACGCTGGAGACCGCCGCGCTGCACTGCGCGCCCGGGGGCGTGGTCGTGGCCGTGCCGGACTACGTGCTCGAGACCTACGCGCCCTTCGCCGCGCACGGCGGGCACGACGACGCGCACGCGGACCGCGGGCTCCGCTACCTCGAGTGGGTGTGGATGCCCGAACCTGAAAGCGGCGTCGCGCGCGTCGAGTTCGTGCTGACGCTGCGCGAGGGCGAGGACGTGCGCGTCGAGCACGAGTCGCAGCGCTTCGGCGTGTTCCCGCGGGCGACCTGGATCCGCTTCTTCGGCGAGCTCGGCCTGGAGGTGCACGAGGAGCGCGGCGTGTCGTGGACCCCGGGCCCCAACGGGCCCGAACCGGACTGTCAGGTCGTGTTCGCCGGTGTGCGACCCGAGACCCCGTGAGCCCGCGTCGCCGTCCGACGGCCGCAGAACGTCGATCGCGTCCCGCTGCTGCGCGTTCGCGGTGCGGCGCGCGTGCGCGTGTGTACGGCGGGCGGGCCTCCGCGCGGACATGTGGGAGACGGTTTTTTTGCCCGCTGGGCCGCGAATTCGCGGCGATCGTGATCCTTTGCGAAGCCCGTGGACACTACCAAGATGTCCGCCGCTGGCGCCGCAGGTCGTGATCGGAGCGTCCGTTCACCGTCGCGACGCCGCGAGCGACCGGAGTAGCTCGCCATGTCCTCGCTTCCCTACGACTCCTCGCTGATGCGCGTCCCCTCGTACACCCCGGAGGTCCGGGGCGCGTCCGCGCGCTGCGGCGCGACCCGGCCGCTGGTGTTCGAGTTCGGCGTCCCCGGGGCGCGGCCGGAGGAGACCCGGAACCTCGTCGTGCGGATCAGCGGCGCGGATGGCGTTGAGGACATGTCGGTGGAGTGCTCGATCAACGCGCAGGAGACCCGGATCAGCTTCCGCATGCCGACGCCCGCGCCCGGGGCGCTGGAGGCCGCGGCCGCGCGCGCGGTGACCAAGACGCGCGCGCTCGACGTCGACGCGCAGCTCCTCTCGGAGCAGCCGCGGCCGCGTCGCCGCTGGAGCCGGCGGCCGCGCTTGCCGACGCCGCCGGTGTGGCGCGACGAGTAGCCGCGCGCGGCCCTGGCTAGCGACGCAGGCGCAGCGCCCGGCTCCGGGGCGCGAGCTCGCGGAGCAGCTCGAACTCCTCGTCCCAGAACGCGTCGCTCAGGTCGATGTCCGCCGCGTCGGCGCGCAGGAGCGAGCGCTCGAAAAACTTGATCGCGGTCGCGTGATCGCCTTGCTGGTAGTAGAGCGACGCGAGCGCGAGGCAGCAGTCGAGCTCCTCCTCGGGGCGCTCGTCGCCGTCGACCAGCGCGAGCGCGCGGCGGAGCGCGCGGGTGGCCTCGTCGAGTCGATCCAGATCGCGGTACGTCCTGCCGAGCTCCGCCCGGTAGCGCTGCTCGCCGTCGGAGCCGTCGGTCGCGCGCCCGAGCTCGCCCGCGCGCTCGAGCACCGTGAGCGCCGCGGCGAACTCCTCGCGCGCGTTGTGGCAGGCGGCGGTCCCGACGGCGCACGCGAGCTGATCGTCCTCGTCGCCCACCTCGCGCGCGAGCTCGAGCGCGCGCGCGAACAACGGGCGCGCGGCCTCGTAGTCCTCGGCGGCGGCCAGGTTGTTCGCGAGCCCGCTGCGGGCGAGCAGCTCATCCCGGGGCGAGGGGTGGCGCGCGAGCAGCTCGAGCGCGCGTCGGTAGTGACGGGTGGCGTCGTCGTGCTCGCCGCGGTCGTGATGGTAGTAGCCGAGCCAGCGGAGCAGCCGGATCTGGTCGACGTGGTCGTCGAGCGCCTCGTAGCCGCGCGCGGCCAGGCGCGCGTGCTCGTAGCCCTCGTCGAGCCGCTCGCGCGCGATGCAGACGGCGAGCAGCCCGTCGTGCGCCCAGGCGCGGAGCCGCTGGTGGCGCGCGCTCGGCTCGAGGGCCGCGAGCAGCCCCTCGAGCAGCGCGCGCGCGCGCTCGTATTTCCCTTGTGACAGGTAGCTCTGGGCCAGCGACGCGCGCGCGCTCGCGGCCTCCTCGCGGCGCCCGAGCGCCTCGTACAGCGCCGCCGCGCGCTCGAGCTGCGCGGCGCGTTCGGGCGCGTCATCCGGGTAGGCGCTCGCGGCCAGCTCGCGCGCGGCGGCCTCGGCCTCGCGTCGCTCGAGCTTCTGGCTGATCGCGATCGCGTCGTCGAGCGCCGCGCGGGCGCTCTCGTGATCGCCGAGCGCGAGGTGCACGTGCGCGAGATCGACGAGGTCCCTCGCTCCCGCGACCGCGTCCTAAGCTCGACGTGCAGGCTCAGCGCGCGCTCGAGCATGACGAGCGCGCCGCGGGGTCGTCGAGCGTCTGCAGCGCGGCCGAGCTTGCTGCGCGCCGCGGCCTCGATGTTGCGGCGCCGCGGCGGCAGCGCTCGAGCGCCTCCTCGAGCGCGCGCGCGCGTCCTCGGTCGCTCCAGGCCGAGCAGCGCGCTCCCGAGGCCGACGAGCGCCTCCGCGCGCTGCTCGGCGTCGTCGTCGCGGCGCGCGGCCGCGAGCGCTCTTCATGTCGCGCGAGCGCGCTCGAGCTCCCCGCGCGCGCGGTAGCAGGAGCCCAGCACGTTGAGGTCGAAGGCCTCGCCCGCGCGCGCCCCGACGCGCTCGCGCAGCGCGACGCAGCGCTCGATCAGCGTCGTCGCCTCGTCGTGGTCGCCGAGCGACGCGCGCGCGTAGGCCAGCGCGCCGAGCACCCTGACGCGATCTGGGGTCTCGTCGCGCGTGACCGCGAGCGCCTCCTCGAGACGCGCGCGCGCGCGCTCGAACGACCCGAGCTGCGCGTGACCCCAGCCGGCGCGTCGTAGCCAGCGCGCGCGCGTCGAGTCGGGGAGGGGGGCCGCGAGCAGGCGCTCCGCCAGCGCGGTCAGCGGCGCGTGGAGACCTCGCGCGAGCAGCCCGTCGTAGAGCGCCTCGAGCCAGGGGGTGACGCCCTCGGGGTCGGCCTGGAGATCGCCGTAGACCGTCGCGAGCCGCGCGGCGCGTCGTTCGGGGCTGTCGCCCAGGACATGCTCTACGAGCCGCGCCCGTTGACGCGCGGCGCGCTCGTCGACGCCGGGGCGCGCGCGGACGAGGCGGCGCACGAAGGGGCACAGCGTCCACGGGCGGGGCGCCGAGAACCGGTGCACGACGAGGGACAGGCGCGATAGCAGCTCGAGCTGCGGCGCGCCGCCGGCCTCGATCGCCGCGAGCTCGGCGACGCGGGCCGCGGTCGCGGGCCGGGGCACACCGCGAGCGACTCGAGCGCGGCGATCGACGCGGCGTGGTCGTCGACGCTGGCCTGGACGACCGCGCGCACGCCGAAGCTCGTCCGGCGCGCGCCCGTCGGCCGAGGCCGCCAGGCGCTCGACGGCGGCCTCGGCGTCAGCGAGCCGCGCCGCGACTGCTCCGCGAGCGGACGCAGCGCGCGTGGGAGCCCGCCGACGTAGTCGATCAGCGCGTCGATCGAGGCGTCGGCGGTGGCGCGGAGCCGCGGCGCGTGCTCGCGGAGGTAGGCGCGCGCCGCCTCGCGCGGCCAACCCGTCAGCGTCACGGCCCGCGGCGTCACGGGCAGCGCGTAGCGCAGATCGACCGAGCGCGAGATCAGGATCGCCTTGCCGCGCCCCTCCGGCAGCGGCAGACGCTCGGGGTCGACCGGCGCGCGCAGGCCGTCGATGACGAGCAGCCCGGGCCGCTCGGCGCGCGCGAGCTGCTCGCGCAGCCGCGCCGCGGCGGTACCTGGCGCAAGGGACCTGTCACTCGAGGCTCGCGTCGCGCGCCTGAGCTCGTCGTCGAGCGCGCGCCCGTCGAGCCAGCGCGCGCCGCCCGGGAACTGGCGGCGCGCGGCCTCGCCGGCCACGAACTGCCGCACGAGCGCCGTCTTGCCGACGCCGGCGGGGCCGATCACCGCTACGCACGACGACCCAGGCTCCGCGAGCGCGCGCTCGAGCTCCGCGAGCGCCTCGTCACGCCCGAGGAAGAACGGATCGCGCGCGGCCGGCCGCGCGTCGGGGCCCTCGTAGTTGACCGCGGGGGCCGGGGCGACTTCGTCCTCGTCCTCGTCCTCGCGACCACGCTCCGGCGCCGCCGAGAACAGCTGCAGCGTCGCCCACTCGAACGGGCGCTCGTCGCTCTCGAGGGCCTGACGCGCGAGCTCGACGGCGTCGTCGAGACGCTCGAGCCCGCCCCGCAGGCCGCGGTACAGCGCGCGCGTCATCGCGATCGAGCCGAGCTTCGACAGCGGGAAGCGCGAGCCGATCACCGCCGGGATGCCGACGCAGTGCAGCTCGAGCGCGAGCCCGCCGAGCTGGCTCCCCATCGCGCCGGGGTCGGCGCTCGAGCAGACCGAGAGCACCACGAGCTCGAGGGACTCGCGATGGCGGTACATCCGGCGCGTGAACTCGGCGACGTCCACCGCCGACTGCCCCTCGCCGTCGTCGCGCGCGAGCCCGAGGCCGATCCCGCCGCCCGCGCGCACGCCGTGGCACAGCACGTGGAGGAGGCGCACCGGCTCGTCACGCGCTTCGGCCTCGTCGAGCGTCGCGGCGAGGCGGTCGAGGCTGACGTTGGCGAGCACGTCGCGCGCCGGATCGAAGGGCGCGAGCCAGGGCAGCTCCGCGTCCATGAGCGCGGCGACGTGCTCGGCGTGGGGGACCGGATCGTGCGCGGGCTCGGCCCAGACGAGCAGCGCGCGGCCGCGCGCGCCGCTCGAGCGCGTCGCCGCGGTCACGCCCGGCCAGCGGTACCGCAGCACCACGCCGGGCAGCAGGCCGATCGGCTGCCCCGCGCGCTCGAGCGTCATCAGCTCGAGGGGCAGCGCGTACAGCTCCTGAGCCATCGACGTGATCAGCAGCCGCGCGCGTGCGCCCGCGCCCGAGACCTCGAGGATGCGCGCCTCGTCGGCGTCCCACTCGACATCGTCGAGGAACGCGCGGATCTCGCGACCGAGCGCGCGGACCTCCTCCGGCGTCAGCTCGTTGCGATACAGCCGATACAGCTGATCGAGGCGCTCGCGCGTCCAGTTGAAGGTCGCGGACGCGTACACGCCCCGCGGCAGCCGGCGCAGGTACTCCTGCTCGCCGAGCCGAACCTCGCGGGAGGCCTCGGCGTTGCGGGACCGGACAAATTCGAGCTCGATGATCGGTGTGCTCACGGTCGCCGTACGAGCGATTGAATCACAGCGGCGGAGACGCCGCCACGGATCGATCGTTGTATCTCCACGCGACGCGATGCGAGGCGATGCGAGGCGACGCGTCGAGGCGACGCGTCGAGGCGACGCGTCGCCGAGAGGCGAGGCGACGCGTCGAGGCGCGCGCGTCGTCCATCAACGCGCGGTCGCGCGCGTCGACGCGCGCGCGGTCGCGTCGCCTCCATCCCGCCGCCGGACCGCCGCGCCTCAGCGTCACGCGCGAGGCGACGCGCGTCTCACGAGCTGTCCCTTCGGGCCGGTCACACGATCGCGGCGGGCGACCGGCCGCCCGGCTCGCGGCGGCGATTTAATATGTCTTTAGGGACATTATTTCAGCGAGTAGCATCGCCGGTATGCGTACGTGGACTCGCCTACTCATGATCGCCGGCGCGGTCGGCCTCGCGCCGACGACCGCCGCCGCCGCGGTCGAGACCGCCGACTTCTCGCCCTCCGAGACCAAGGAGATCCTCGGCGTCGACGACTTAACTGGGACAGCGGGTGGATCCCCGACGGCTCCCCGGTGCAGCTGCGGATGATCCTGACCGCGGGCAACTCGATCACGGTCGAGATGCCCGGCGAGGCGTTCTACGACTGGGACACGGGCGAGATTCACTTCGAGGGCGACCCCGACGCGGGGCTGTTCGCGATCAACGTCGGCGTCGACCTCGTCGCCCAGGTCAAGCTCGACGTCGACGCGCCGTGGCCCCTCGACGACATCCAGGTCGAGACCGGCGACCTCCCGCTCGTCGACCTCGCGTCGATCGCCGAGTCCATGTTCACGCCGTACCTGCTCGAGGGCAACCCGGCGCGGCCCGTCGAGATCTCCGACTCGACCGGCTTCGTCACGCTCGTGCCGATCCCGCTCACGCCCCAGCTCGGCGGGCTCGCCGAGGGCACGCTCGACATCGACATGGCGATCGACACCGAGGGCACGCTCGCGTGCACCTCGATCGACCTGGCCGTCGACGACCCGTCGATCCAGGCGGACTCCATCGTGCAAGAGGGCGCCGCCGCGCCGCTCGACGCCGGCGCCGGGCCGCTGCCCGATCCCTTCGTGGTCAACGCGACGCTGGTCTGCGACCTCTCCGTCGACGTCTTCGTCATCATCCGCCCGACGCTGTCGGTCTCGCTCGGCTTCGTCGACTACGATCTGTTCGGCTACGAGCTGCCGCCGATCGGCCTGCCCGAGTACGACGAGGAGCTCAAGATGGGCCCGATCCCGCTCGAGTTCACGCGGCCGGAGCCCGAGCCCGAGCCCGAGACCACCGACGGGGGCAGCGACGGCAGCGACACGGACCCGAGCGCGGGCACGGGCGATCCCAGCGACACGAGCGCGACGACCGACACCGACAGCGGCAGCGACTCGGGTCCGGGCGGCGTGACCGACTCCGCGAGCGACGGCGAGACGATGTCGGGCAGCGACGGCGCGAGCGCGGGCACGGACACCGACGGCGTCTCGAGCTTCGGCGACGCTGACAGCGCGGGCGACGACGCGGGCTGCGGCTGTCACAGCGGCGGCGACGAGCTGCCGCGCGGCGCCTGGCTCTGGCTGCTGCTCGGCGTCGGGCTCGCGCGTCCACGCCGCGCGCGCGCGTGATTGCGCGGGCGCGGCCAGGACGGTACCGTGACGCGCCGGCCGCTCGTCATGCCCTCGCGCTCGCCCCCACGCTCGCCCACGTCCTGGCTGTCCTGTAGACCCGCTCGCGTCGGGCTCGCGCTCACGCTCGCGCTCGCGCTCGTGGGCTGCAAGCGCAGGCGCGGCGACGAGCGCCCGACCCGAGGCGACGCCCAGCGCCGACGAGCCGGGCGCGTCGTCGCGGCCGCGACCGGCGGGCTGCGTGGACGCGGCGGGCTGCGCGGCGCGGGGGCCGAGGCGCTCGGCGCCGGCGGCTCACCACGGCGCGCGAGCTGTTGACGTGGGCCTGCTCAGAGGACAGGCGAAGGCGTGCGCGACGCTCGGCGAGGCGCTGCTCGCCGGGCGCTCGGCGAGCGCTGCCGGTCGACATCACGCGCGCCTTCGGAACGCGGCTGCGCCGGCGGCGACGCGCCCTCGTGCGCGCGCGGGCGTCCGCGTGCTCGAGGGGACCGGCGTGCCAAAGGACGCGGATCGCGGCCAGGAGCTGCTCACGCGCGCCTGCGAGCTCGGCGAGGCCGAGGGGTGCCTGTACCTCGGCGTGATCACGCTCGAGGGGCAGAGCGTGCCGCGCTCGCCCGCGCGCGCGCTCGAGCTGTTCGAGCGCGCCTGCGCCGAGCAGCTCGCGCCCGCCTGCGAGAACGCCGGGATCGTGCTGCTGCGCGGCGAGGCGGGGCGACCCGACGCGCGCGCCGGCGCGGCGCGCTTCCGACAGGGGTGCGAGCTCGGGCTCGCGAGCGCGTGCTTCAACCTCGGCGTCGCCTACTACAAGGGCGAGGGCGTGCTGCGGGACTTCGTGCGCGCGGCCGAGCTCCTGCGGACCGCCTGCGACGGCGGCCACGAGGCGGCGTGCGAGCCCGCCGACAAGGTCGGCCGCCAGGCGCGGAGCCGGGTGCCGGGCGCGAACGTCGAGGTCGGCGCCCTCGACATCGACGGCCTGCGCGTGCGCGAGCTCGAGTGCAGGCTCGACACGGTCGGCTCGCTCGGCGCGCTCGCGCTCGCGGCCACGCTCGCCAAGCAGCGCGCGCGGCTCGACCGCTGCGCGCCGAAGGGCGCCGCGCCGGTGGTGCGCTGGCGCTACGACGGCGAGGCGATCGCGGATATCGTCGTCGAGGAGGTCGACGCGAAGACGGCCCGCTGCGTCGCCCAGGCGATGGAGCGCGTGAAGGGCACGGTGCCGGCTCGCTGCGCCGCGATCGTGCTCATCGGCGACGCCGAGGGAGCCGACGCCGCGCTCGCAAGGCGTGGGTAGGCTGCGCGTGCGCGCGCACACACGCGCGTGCTGGGATTATTACCCGGGCTTTGAGCTCCGCCGCGCGTCGGCTATCAAAGGCCCATGTCCACGCGCGCCCGCACGTACCACCGCCTCTCCGCCATGCTCGCGCTCGCGCTCGTGACCGTCGCGGGCTGTGACAGCGACACCCGCGGCCCCGCAGACGCGAAGCCGGCGGACGCGAAGCCGGCGGACGCGAAGCCGGCGGACACGAAGCCCGCGGACCCGGTGGACGTGAAGACCGCAGACGCGAGCGCCGACGACTCGAGCTCGGCGGACTCGAGCGCCGAGCCGGCGGAGACCGGGGGCGAGGCGGGCGCGTCGGCGGCCGACAGCGCGGCGGAGCCCGCGACCGCGACCGCCAACCCGGGCGAGACGAAGGAAGCCGGCGAGCCCGACGCGACCGCGGCGGACAGCGGGGGCGACGAGACCGGGGAGACGCCCGCGACCGCGCCCGAGAAAGACCCGGTCAAGCGCCCCGACAAGACGCCCGTCGCGAGCAAGCCCACGGGGCCCGTCAACGTCCTCGTCCTGCGCGAGAAGACCGCGGGCGGGGCTGCGGCCGCGCAGGGCTACGTCGACAAGATCGTCGCCGCGGCCGCGAAGATCAACGGCTGGAGCGAGAGCGCCGGGAAGTACACCACCAGCCGCGCGACCGCGAACGCGTACATCGGCGCGAGCAAGCCGATGTTCGGCATCATGTCGCTCGCGGCCTTCCTCGCGCTGCGCAAGCAGCATGGCCTCTCGGTCATCGGCCAGGCTGACGTCTCGGCCAAGGGCGGGCGTCAGTATCACCTCGTCAGCAAGTCCGAGGGCTCGCTCGCGGGCTGCAAGGGCAAGACGCTGGCGAGCAACCACCTCGACGATCGGCCCTTCGTCGACGGCGTGGTCTCCGGCGGCGAATTCAAGCTCTCGGACTTCACGCTCGACGAGACGCGCAGGCCGGTGCAGACGCTCAAGAAGGTCATCGACGGCGAGGCGGCCTGCGCCCTGATCGACGACGCGCAGCTCGCCGAGATGAAGGGCGTCAGCGGCGGCGAGGCGCTGAAGTCGGTGTGGAAGTCGAAGGAGCTGCCGCCGATGGCCGTCGTCGCGTTCTCGTCGGCGCCCGCCGGCGTGCGCACCGCGTTCAAGAGCAGCCTCGCCAAGATCTGCGCGGGCGCGGGCGCCTCGGCCTGCGGCCAGGCGGGCATCACCCGGCTCAAGCCCGCGAGCGACTCGGCCTACAAGGCCGTGATCTCGGCGTACAAGTGAGGCGGCGGCGCGAGCCGTCGTCGTGTCGAACGAGATGTCGTTGGGGACATGGTGAAGGAGCGAGCGCCGCGCAGGTCAGGCGCCGAGGCGCGCGCGCTCCGTCGCGCGCCGACGCGCCTTGGCGGCCCCGCGGTGGGCGCCGCGATGAGCTCGCTGCTCGTCGCCGCGCAGGCCTGCGCGCCCGCGCCGCGGAGCCGCGCGGACGTCGGCGACGTGTCCCCAAGGTCTGGTAGAGACGACGCGGATCCACACGGGGGCGCGCCGCCGCCCGAGACGCGCGAGCCGATCGCGGACGACCCGCGCCCAGGATCACGCCGTCGGGCCGGCGGCGCGCTGGCCGCCGCGCCGTCCGACGCCGCCGAGGCGACGACGCCCGCGGCGGCCCGGGCCAGCTGCGCGACGCCGGCCACGACGCGCTCGTCGACGCGCTGGCGCGCCGCGTCGCGCAGCGCGCCCACAAGATGAAGCTGAGCGCGGCCCAGGCCGATCGGGCCGCGCTCGCGCTGGCGCAGGAGCTCGCGGCCTCGCCCGCGATGACGCGGCTGGCCGACGTGATGCCGCGCGCGACCGTCGAGCTCGCGCGCGCCGTCGACGAGCGCGGCCTCGCGCGCGCGCGCCCAGGCGATCGCCGCGTACCTGCTCGAGTTCGTCGCCGCGATGGAGCTCGGCAACCTCGCGCAGCTCGACGAGAATCACTCCCACGTGATCGGCCGCGAGTGGCACGAGATCGACTACACCGGCGAGCGCATGACCTGGCAGGGGCAGCGCGACGCGTGGACGCCGAAGGGCGTGCTCGACTTCAAGCGGGCGATTCACATCCACCGCTACTTCGCGAGCGCGTCGCGCTTGCCCTACTTCACGCGCGTCTACCGGCCGCGCGGTCGCATGCCGCCGCCGCCCGACGAGGGCGACGGCGCGGCGGCGAGCCGGTAATTCCGCGCTACAGTGACAGCATGCTCCGTGCCCGTGGACGCGCCGTCGCGCCGCGCTCGCGCGCTCTCGGTGCGCTCGCGCTCGCGCTCGCGCTCGCCGCGTGTGTCGGCGGCGGCGGCGGGCTCGTGAGCGAGACCGTGGGCTTCGTCGACGTCGAGACCGACGAGCACGGCGCGTGGAGCTACGCGCCCGACCACTGTCACTCCGGGGAGTGGCAGCAGTTCTTCGGCGTCGACCTGGTCGAGGGCGACGACGCGGCCGCGCGCATCACCCGGATCGTCCAGGACCCGATCGACGGCGCGACCGTCGCGATCAACGTGCCCGGCGAGGACGTCGCGGTGGTGTTCACGGGCGAGGGCTGCGAGCGCTTCGACGTGCTCGTCGAGCGCGACAACTCGCGGGTCAACAACATCTGGAACGTGTTCGGGCGCGCCGACATCCTCTGCGAGGCCCCCGACGCGCGCCTCGAGCTCGAGGTGATCTTCGACGGCTGCCACTGAGCGCGCTCAGCCGCACGGGCCCGTCCCCGGCGCGCGCGTGATTTCGAAGCCGCCGATCCGCGGCGGCGCGTCGTCCGTCAGGCTCACGCGCATGCGCGCCTCTCCGCGCTCGCACTGCAGCGCGTAGACGACCCCGCCCGGCAGCACCTGCTGCGGATCGCCGAGCGAGCAGTCCCCGAAGGCCTGGCGGACGCCGGCGAGGAACGTCCGGATGCGCGCCGGGCCGAGCGCTGCGGTGAAGAGGCGCGCGTGGGCGCGGTCGTCCCAGCGCCGCATCAGCGTCAGCGCGCGCGCGGCCGCGTCGCGGTTGTGCGCGGGCGCGGGCAGACCCGCGGCGCCGACGAAGCGCAGCTCGGTCACCGGCGCGCCCGCCCAGGGCGCGACCCGCAGCGCGAGGCGCAGGCGCCCGCGCTCACAGGCAGCTCGAGCTCGCCGGCGCGCGGCTCGTCGATGTCGACCGGCTGCGGATCCTGGCACGCGCCGACCAGCTCGCGCCAGCGCGCGAACTCTCGCTCGGTGCCCGAGACCGGGTACGCGTCGCGGTAGTCGTCGCTGAACACGCGCGCGTGCGCGGCGGGGTCCCAGCGGCCGACGAGCGCCCCGAGCTCGCCCGCGGCGGCGACCAGCGCGGGCGCGGGCGCGTGCCGGCGAGGCGCGAGCGCGCCCGTGTCGCCGAGCAGATCGAGCACCTTGAGCCCGTCGCTGGGCAGCACGCGGCTCGAGATCGCCGACTGGTTCGTCAGCAGGATGACCGCGACGCCCTGCCACGGCAGCATGTAGAGCGTGGCGCGGTAGTTGAGCGTCTTGCCGTTGTGGCCGACCACGTACTCGTGGTGGCACGTCGAGAACACGCCGAACACGTGACCCGTGCCGCCCACCCAGACGCTCGCGGCGCCGCGACCATCTGGCTCAAAGTGCATGCTCGATACGACCTGCAGCCGGTGGGCCTCGCGGATCGTCGCGCGGCGCAGCGGGCCGCGCTCCGGCCCGTCGCGCGGCGGCCACGCGTCGAGGTTGTAGGCGGCGTAGCGCGCGAGATCCTCGACGCTCGCGTACAGCCCCCCGGCCGCGTCGGCGGCCCCGGGGCGCCAGTGCGGGCGCGCGCGCGGCTGGCGGTCTGGCCCGAACTCGTGGCCGACCGCGAGCTTGTCCGGAGGGATATGTTCAGGAAGCCAGGCGGCGCCCGCCATGCCGATCGGCCGCAGGATCGCGTCCCGCGTGTACGTCCGGTGATCGACGCCCGCGACGTTGTCGACCAGCGGCCCGAGCAGCTGCACGCCGAGGTTGGAGTACACGCGGCGCAGCCCCGGCGCGCGCTCGAGCCCGAGGCCCCGCAGCGTCGCCAGGAACTCCGCGCGGCTCGGCGGCGACGCGGGGTACTCGGGGAAGGCGCCCATGCGCGGCAGCCCCGAGCTGTGCGTGAGGAGGTGGCGGATCGTGATCTCGGGGCTGTCGACGCTGGGGTACAGGATCTGCGCGAGCTCGGGCAGGTAGACCCGCGCCGGGCGATCGAGCTGCAGGCGCCCCTCGTCGCGCAGCTTCAGGATCGCCATGGCGGTGATGGTCTTGCTGATCGAGCCGACGCCGAAGCGCGTGTCGAGCTCGATCGGCAGGCCGCGCGCCGGGTCGCTGTGACCCCAGGCGTGAAACCACGCGAGCTCGCCGTCGATCACGATCCCCGCGGCGAGCCCGACGAGGTGGTCGCGGGCGACGGTGCCCGCGAGGTAGTCCTCGACGGCCGGGAACGCGGACTCGATGCGGGCGCGACGGTCGGGATCGAGGAAGCGCGGCGGCGGGTCGAGCGGCGCGTGGAAGCGCTGCACAGGCGCCGGCGGCCGCGTCGACGCGGCCGCGGCGGTTGACGGCTCGGCCGCGCGGGCGGGCGCCTCGGAGCGGGTCGCGACGCCTGGGCCCGCGCAGGCGAGCGCGAGCGCGGCGGTGAGCGTGGCGACGGCGTACGAGGCGGGGGCGCGCATACCTGGATCCATAGCAGGATCCTCGCGCCGGCTCGCGCGCGCGCGCGCCGATCACCGCAGCTCGTGGAGCAGGAACGCGTAGGTGTCGGCGTCGCGCTCGACGCCCGCGCGCACGAGGTCGGCGCCGCCGTGGCCCGCGTTCTCCTCGATCCGCAGCCAGGCGGGGTGACCCTCGCCGCCGCGCGTCGCCTGCAGCTGCGCGGTGAACTTGCGCGCGTGCATGGGATCGACGCGGTCGTCGCTGTCGGCCGAGAGCATCAGCAGCGCCGGGTAGCGCGCGCCCTGGTCGACGCGGTGATAGGGCGAGTAGGCCAGCAGCGCGAGGAAGTCGTCCTCGCGCGCGGGGTCGCCGTACTCGGGGATCCACGTGCGGCCGGCCCCGAACTCCGGGTAGCGGATCATGTCGAGCAGCGGCACGGCGCACACGACCGCGCGGTACAGCTCGGGGTGCTGGGTCATCGCGGCGCCGACGAGCAGCCCGCCGTTGGAGCCGCCGGAGATCGCCAATCGTCGCGGGCTCGTGTAGCCCTCGGCGATCAGGTAGCGCGCGGCCGCTTCGAAGTCGTCGAACACGTTCTGCTTGTCGTGGCCCATGCCGGCGCGGTGCCAGTCGTCGCCGTACTCGCCGCCGCCGCGCAGGTTGGGCACCGCGTAGACGCCCCCGCGCTCGACCCAGAGGGCCGCGCGCGACGAGAAGCGCGGCGTCAGGCTGACCCCGAACCCGCCGTAGCCCGTGAGCAGGGTCGGGCGATCGCCGTCGCGCTCGAGGTCGCGCCGCGCCATGACGAACATCGAGATCTCGGTGCCGTCGCGCGACGGGTACCAGACCTGCTCGACCTTGACCTCGGACAGGTCGATCGGCAGCGTGACCTCGTCCCACAGCTCGAGCTCGCCGCGCGCGAGCTCGAGCTTGAAGATCCGCGACGTCTCGGTGAACGAGCTGTAGCGCAGGTACGCGACGTCCTCGTCGGGGCGCCCGACCACCGCGTCCACGGTGCCGTCGGTGGGCAGCTCGCGCTCCAGCGCGCCCTCGAGCGATCGCAGCTCGAGCAGCGAGCGCGCGCGGTGCAGGTAGTGGAGCAGCAGGCGCCCGCCGACGACGCGCGCGCCCTGCAGCACGTCCGCGCGCTGCGGCACGCGCTCGACCCAGTCCGCGCGCGCGGGCGCCTCGGGATCGGCCTCGAGCACGCGGAAGCGCGGCGCGCCCTCGTTGGTGACGATGAAGAACCGACCCTCGTGCGGGGTTACGTCGTAGAGCGCGTCGACGCCCTCGATCAGCGCGCGGAAGCGCGGCGTCTCGCTCGCGCGCGTCTTCGAAGTGAGCGTCGCGAAGAACACGTCCGTCGCCAGCCAGCCGCGCTGGCGGTAGACGAGCAGGTAGCGGCCGTCGCGGGACAGCTCGACCGCGAGGAACGCGGTCGCGTCCCCGCTCGCCGGCCAGACCTCGCGATCCTCGGCGTGCGGGCGCCCCAGCGCGTGGAAGCGGATCGACGCGCGGCCGGGCAGCTCCGACGGCGGGATCGACGGATCGTCGGGCAGCGCGGTGTAGTAGAAGCCGTCGCCCTCGGGTGTCCATTGGGGCAGGGCGTAGCGGGCCCCCGCGAGCCGCTCCTCCGGCAGGTCGCGCCCGCTCTCGGTGTCGAGCACGTGCAGCGTGGCCGCGTCCGCGTTGTTGCGCGAGAGCTTGTAGGCCACGCGCGCGCCGTCGTGGCTGGGGAACACGCCGTGGATCGAGACGCTGCCGTCCGCGCTCATCGCGTTCGGATCGAGCAGCGCGCGCTCGGGCCCGCGCTCGCCTCGGCGCACGTAGTAGACCGCCTTCTCGCGGTCCTTGTGCTGGCGCCAGTAGAAGTAATACGGCCCGCGGCGCGCCGGCGGCGACACGCTGTCGACGTAGCTCAGCTGCTCGAGGCGCGCGCGCAGCGAGTCGCGCTCCGGGAGCCGCTCGAGGCGCGCGCGGGCGTACTCGTCCTGCGCGGCCATCCAGGCCTGGACCTCGGGGTCGCCGGCGTCCTCGAGCCAGCGGTACGGATCGGCGACCTCGCGCCCGTGGATGGTGTCGACGATCGGCTCGCGCCGCGTCTCCGGGTAGCTCACGTCAACATGCTCCTCTGGACAGTTCACGGGCGCGCGCAGGGATCGCGCGAAGGCCTCGGCCTCGGCTTCGGGGTCGGGCGTCGGGGCGCTGCAGGCGGCGATCGTCACGAGCGCGAGCAGACCGAGGCCGCGGCGAGAGGGGCGGGGAGGGCGTAGCGGCGCGGCGGGCATGGGGCGCCCACAGAGTGCCACACGCGACGCAGGCCGGCGCCACGCGAGGGCGTTGACATTCTGGCGAGGGGCTCACGGGCGCGTGCCAAGGCGGCGCGCGCGGTCCCGGCTCGCGTCACGCAAGCCCGCAGAACCCCACGGCACCCGCCGGTGGCCCGACGCTTGCTCTCCCCGAGGGCGATGGTCCAGCTCCCCCGACTGCTGCAGGATCACTTCTGGGTGGCGAAGGCGGCCACCACCGTCGCGCTCGCCGGCCTGCTCGCCTCGGCGACCTCGGCCTTCATCGGGGCGCGCATCATCGCGGGGGTGAGCGCCTCGCCGGTCCCCGCAGGCGCCGAGGATGACGCGGAGCCCGACGACGAGGACGCCGTGTCGACACCTCGCGCGACGCTCGCCCGCGCGCAGATCGGCCCGCGCCGCGACGCCGAGTCCACGATCGCCCGCAACCCCTTCTGCCCGAGCTGCCTGCCGCCAGGCGAGGCGCCGCCAGTGACCCCCGACGGCCCGGGTGATCCGCTCGCGCCCGGCCCCGCGGTGGCGATGGACGGCGTCCGCAGCGAGCTGCCGCTGCTGCTCGTCGCGACCATGGAGGCCGTCGACCCGGCGAACTCGCGCGCCACGCTGCGCTCGAACGCGACCGGCTCCTCGGGGCTCGTATGGCCTGGAAGCCAGATCGCTGTGGGGGTCGAGGTCGTCGGCATCGAGCGCGGGCGCGTGCTGCTGGTCAACAACGGTCGGCGCGAGTACATCCCCGTCGGCGAGCTGCCGCCCGAGAAGCCGAAGACCGCCGCGCGCGCGGAGGCGCCCGCGAGCGCGAAGCCGGCGGCGAAGCCCCGCGACGCCGGGATCCCCGGGGCCGCCGAGGCCATCCGCTGCGACGGCGGCGGGGGCAGCTGCACGGTCGAGCGCGACTTCGTCGAGGGTCTGCTGAAGAACCCCATGCAGGCCGCGCGCGAGATTCGGGTCGCGCCCGCGCAGCGCGACGGCGAGGCCTACGGCTTCCGCCTCGGCCGCGTGCGCCCCGGCACGCTCCCGCAGCTGCTCGGTCTCGAGACCGGCGACGTCGTGCTCGCGGTCAACGGCTACGAGCTCAACTCCATCGACGGCGCGATGGGCCTGCTCGGCAAGCTGCGGCGCGCGACGAACCTCGAGGTCTCGATCGAGCGCAAGGGGAAGACGATGACCAAGGCCGTCAAGATCGAGTAGAGAGGTCGCCGGCGAGCTCGGCGCGACGGCGCGCGCGCGGCTCGAGCCCGCTTCCCGATCTCGGGGCGTTCGGGCTACCGTGGGGCAGCTGGATCCGAGCTTGCTCCGAAAGCGTCGCGCGCCCTCATGGATTTTTCGTCGTGTTCCTCCGCTCCCCTCGCGTCGACCCGCGCGCCCGCGCTCGTCGTCTCGCTGCTCGCCGCAGCCTGCTCGTGGGGCTGTGACCCGCCGCGGCCGACCAGCGCCGACCAGCCCGCGCCCTATCCCGAGGGCCAGGAGGTGGTCGACCCGGGCGCCGCGAGCTACGGCGAGCAGCCGCCGGCGTGGGAGCCCGGCGCGCTCCCCGAGCCCGCGCCCGATCAGCCCGCGGCCCAGGGCGCTGGCACGGCGACGCCGACGGACGGACCGCCGCAGGTGATCGAGACGCCGTATCACGCCGCCGATGATCCGCGGAACGCGGCGCCCGGCGGCTTCGAGCTCGCGCGCGAGCGCGCCCCCGACGATCCGGGGGACGCCGCGAAGCGCCGGTTCTCGATCGAGACGCTCTATCAGCTCAAGTCGATCGGCGCGCCGGAGTGGTCGCCCGACGGCGCGCGCGCGCTGTTCACCGTGACCCGCCACGAGCTCGCGCGCGGCACGTCGAACAGCGACATCTACATGCTCCTGCGCGGCGGCGACGACGGGCCCAAGGTCCGGCAGCTGACGCGCCACGACGGCGCCGACGGCCACCCGCGCTGGGCCCCGGACGGCCGCTCGTTCCTGTTCACCTCAGACCGCTCGGGCAAGACGCAGATCTGGCGGATGTCGCTCGACGGCGGCGAGCCCGAGCAGCTCAGCGACATCCCGACCGGCGTCGCCGATCCCGAGTGGGCGGGGAGCGGGCGCGTCGTGTTCACCGCGCGCGTGTTCCCGGAGTACGGCGCCGACTTCGGCAAGACCGCCGACGCGCTCAAGGACCGCGAGTCGAGCCCGACGCAGGCGCACGTCATGGACGACCTGCTCGGCCGCCACTGGAACTTCTACAAGGACGGCCGGCGCCGCCACATCTTCGCGCTCGAGCTCGCGAGCGGCGCGACCTGGGACCTCACGCCCGGCGACTTCGACTCGCCGGCCTTCGACACCGGCGGCGGCGGCTTCGCGATCAGCCCCGACGGCCTCGAGCTCTGCTACGCGAGCAACCGCGAGCCCGGCAGCGCGCGCGCGTGGACGACCAACAAGGATCTGTTCGTCACCGCGATCGAGCGCGACGCCGACCACGCCGCGCCGATCAACCTGACCGGCGTCAACCGGGCCTACGACGGCGACCCCGCGTACTCGCCCGACGGGCGCTACATCGCGTTCCGCCGCCAGGAGGTCCCGGGCTACGAGTCTGATCGCTTCCGGCTCGCGGTCTACGACCGCGCCGGCGGCGTCGTGAAGGTGTTGACCGAGGGCTTCGACAACTGGGTGCTCGAGGCACGCTGGGCGCCCGACAGCGCGTCGCTCGTGTTCAAGGCCGCCGAGCGCGGGCGCACGCCGCTGTTCCGCGTCGCGCTCGAGTCGGGCGAGGCGCGGCGGCTCGCGCTGCCGAGCGCGCGCGACTACGACGTCGCCGCCGACGGCACGCTCGGCTTCAGCTTCACGCGCGTGGGCGAGCCGGTCGAGCTGTTCATCGCCGAGCCCGACGGCGGCGACGTCCGGCGCGTCACCGGCCTCAACCAGACCATCGCCAACACCGTCGACATCCGCCCCGCCGAGGAGCTGTGGATCGAGGGCGCGGGCGGGCGGACCATCCACACCTTCGTCGTCAAGCCCCACGGGTACAAGCCCGGGCAGCGCTACCCGCTGATCCTCAACGTGCACGGCGGGCCGCAGTCGCACTGGCACGACGCGCTGCGCGGCGACTGGCAGGTCTACCCGGGCTCCGGCTACGTCGTCGCGTTCGCCAACCCGCACGGCTCGATCGGCTACGGCCAGGAGTTCACCGACGGCATCAAGCAGGACTGGGGCGGCAAGGTCTACGAGGACCTCATGGCGGTCACCGAGCACCTGTCCGCGCAGCCCTACGTCGACCCCGCGCGCGTCGGCGCGATGGGCTGGTCCTACGGCGGCTACATGATGAACTGGATGCTCGGCCACACCGAGCGCTTCAAGGCGATCGCGTCGATGATGGGCATCTACGATCTGCGCTCGTTCTACGGCGCGACCGAGGAGCTGTGGTTCGCCGAGGCCGACTTCGGCGGACCGCCCTGGGAGGGCTCCGAGGCCTACGCGAGCTGGTCGCCGTCGGCGCGCGCGAGCGAGTTCAAGACGCCCACGCTCGTCATCACCGGCGAGCGCGACTACCGAGTGCCGTACACGCAGTCGCTGCAGCTGTTCACCGCGCTGCGCCGCCAGGGCGTGCCCGCGCGCCTGATCGTGTTCCCCGACGACGGGCACTGGCCGAGCAACGTCAAGTCGATGCCGCTGTACTACGCCGCGCACCTCGACTGGTTCCACCGCTACCTCGGCGGCGAGCCGTCGCTCTACGCGATCGAGGACATCCTGCGCGGGCGCGCGTTCAAGAAGAGCGGCGGCTGAGCTCGGTCGGCGTCGACCCTCGCGCCCGTGATCTGCGAGACTCGAGCCGCGCGCGCGCGCGGGAGCTCACCGTGAACGATCCAGAATTCATCGTCGTCGGCGCCGGCCTCGCGGGGCTCGCGGCCGCGCGCGCGCTCACGGCCGCGGGTCGCCAGGCGCTCGTGCTCGAGGCCCGCGATCGCGTCGGCGGTCGCCTGCTCAATCACACCTGGTCTGACGGCCACGTCGGTGAGCTCGGCGGGCAGTGGATCGGGCCGACGCAGGACCACGCGCTCCGGCTCGTGCGCGAGCTCGGGCTCGAGCTGTACCCGAGCTACGAGACCGGGACGCACCTCGCGTACCGCCGCGGTCGTCTGCGCCGGTTTCGCGGCGAGACGTTCGGGCTGCCGCCGTGGGGGCTGCTCGACGGGCTCGTCGCGCAGCGGCGGCTCGAGGCGATGGCGCGCGCCGTCCCGCTCGAGGCGCCCTGGAGCGCCCCGCGCGCGCGCGCCTGGGACGGCCAGACCCTCGAGAGCTGGCTGCGAAGACACATGCGTACGCGGGTCGGCTACGAGTTCTTCCGCGCCGTCTGCACCGCGATCTTCTGCGCCGAGGCCGAGGACGTCTCGCTGCTGCACTTCCTGTTCTACGTGCGCTCGGGACGCTCGCTCGACCAGCTGCTTCGGCTCCGCGGCGGCGCGCAGGAGAGCCGCGTCGTCGGGGGCTCCCAGCGGATCGCGCTCGCGCTCGCCGAGCAGCTCGGCGAGCGCGTGATCACGGGCGCGGCGGTCGACGCGATCGAGCAGGGCGAGGACGGCGTCGTCGCGCGCTGCACGGGCGGCGCGGTCCACCGAGCCGCGCGCGTGATCGTCACGCTCCCGCCGCCGCTGGCCGCGAGGATCCGCTACTCGCCGGCGCTCCCCGGGCTCCGCGATCAGCTCACGCAGAAGCTCGCGATGGGCAGCGTGATCAAGTGCATGGCTCGCTACCCGCAGCCGTTCTGGCGCGACGCGGGGCTGTCCGGCTTCGCGATCTCGGTCGAGCGCCCGGTCAACGTCATCTTCGACAACTCACCCCACGGCGGCGGCTGTGGCGTGCTGCTCGGCTTCATCGAGGGTCGCGAGGCCCGCGCGCTCGGGGAGCTCGCGCCGGCGGACCGGCGCGCGCTCGTGCTCGAGAACTTCGCCAGCTACTTCGGCGAGCGCGCCCGCGCGCCGCTCGAGTACGAGGACAAGGACTGGTCCCAGGATCCGTGGACGCGCGGGTGCTACGGCGCCCACTTCGCGCCCGGCGTGTGGACGCAGTTCGGCGCGGCGCTGCGGCGCCCGTGCGGGCGCGTCCACTGGGCCGGGGCCGAGACCGCCGCGGTCTGGAGCGGCTACATGGACGGCGCGCTGCGCTCGGGCGAGCGCGCGGCGCAGGAGGTCCTCGCGTGAGCGCCCTCCTGGGCGCGTGCGAGCGCGCGCCCCCGGCGACCGGCCGCGCGCCCGCGTTGCTCGTGGCGCGCGCGCGCTGCTAGGATCACGCGCGCCCATGGCCTCTCTTATCGTCTGTCCTTCGTGCCATCTCCACGCGCGCGCGCGCGAGCGCGAGTGCCCCCACTGCGGCGCCGCGCTGCGCGACGCCAACGGCCGCGTCGCGCCGACCTCGGTCGCGCTGCTCATGGGGCTGACGCTGGTCGGCTGCGGCGACGACGTCAGCGCGCTCTACGGCGTCGAGTCCACCGCCGGCACCCAGACCAGCGCGGGGCCGACGACCGCGCTCTACGGCAACCCCGCGACCGTGAGCGCGACCGGCTCGTCGAGCACTGGCTCGACGGGCGTCGACACCAGCGGGACCGAGACGACGGGCGCGACCGGGACGACGGGCGAGACCGAGACCGAGACGGACAGCGAGACCGAGACGACGGGCGACACCGAGACGACCGGCGGGACCGAGACGGGCGGCGAGACCTCGGGCACGACCTCGCTGCCGACCTCCGGCGGGCAGCCGCTCTACGGCGCCGCCGACACCTGAACGCGGCGCCCGATCACGACGCGCACGCTCAGCGCCCGGGTCGACGGGCCGCCCGCGCGACCGCAGCCGCGACCTCGCGGTGCAGCGCGCGGTCGAGCGCGTCGGGCAGCAGATCGTCGGCCGGCGCGCGGCTGGCGATGACCTCGGCGGCCGCGATCTTCATGGCGTGATCGATGCGCTCGCGCCCCGTGTCCATGGCGCCCTTGAACAGCCCGGGGAAGCCGAGGAGGTTGTTGACGTGGCTGCCGTCGGTGGCGAAGCGAGCCCCCGCGGCGAGCGCGTCCGCCGGCTCGATCTCGGGGTAGGGGTTGGAGAGCGCGAACACGATCTGGCCGCGCCTGATCTGCTCGGGCTTGATCAGGCCCGGCACGCCCGTCGTGGCGACGACGATGTCGGCGCGCGCGAGCGCCTCGTCGAACTCGCAGGGCGTGGCCGCGGGCACGCGCGCCGCGTTGGCCGGGTTCTTGTCGACCGCGAGCACGGTCTCGACGCCGTAGGCGAGCAGCAGGTCGGCGATCCCGAGGCCCGCCGCGCCGAGGCCGATCTGCGCGACGACGCGGTCCTGCAGGCGCAGCTCGAGCGTCTCGCAGGCCTTGATCAGGCCCGAGAGCACCGCGACCGCGGTCCCGTGGCGATCGTCGTGCATCACCGGGATCGAGAGCGCGTCGTCGAGTCGCCGCTCGATCTCGAAGCACGCGGGGCTCGAGATGTCCTCCAGGTGGATGCCGCCGAAGGTCGGCGCGACGCGGACCACGGTGTCGACGAACTCGTCGACGTCCTCGGTGTCGACGAGCACCGGCACGGCGGCGAGGCCGATGAGCTCGCTGTAGAGCGCGGCCTTGCCCTCCATCACCGGCATCGCGGCCTGCGGCCCGATGTTGCCGAGGCCGAGCACGCGGGTGCCGTTGGTGAACACGCCGACGGTGCTCCCGATGCTCGTGTAGCGCCGCGCGAGCTGGGGCGTCTCGCGGATCGCCTCGCACACGCGCGCGACGCCGGGCGTGTAGACGCCGCGCAGCGTCTTGACGCGATCGATCTTCAGCGTGCTGCGGCTCGCGATCTTGCCGCCCTCGTGCAGCTGAAACACGTGGTCGACGCGCCCGAGCAGGCGCACGCCGGTGTCGCCGATCATCGCCTCGAGCGCCCGCAGCAGCGCGTCGCGTCGCGCCTCGTCCGGGAACTCGATCGTGACCTCGTGGATCGCGTGATCCTTGCCGAGGTAGAGCGTCTCGATGTCCTCGATCAGCCCGTCGGTCGCCGCGACCGCGGCCGCGACGCGGGCGAAGTCGCCGGGGTCCCGGCTCATGCGGATCTTCAGAACCTCGTCGATCTTCATGCGCACCTGGCCTGACGCGCACGCGTGTGCTCGCGCGACGCGGCGAGATTGTAGCTCGAAACACCGGCGCCCGAGCGCGACATTGCTCGACGGACAGGCGCGTCGATCCGCCGGGCACTCGCCGCGCGTGCACACGCGCGCGCGACTCCGCCGCTCACTCGCAGCCGGGGAGCTGCCCGCTGCCCGTGACGACGCCGTCGAGCGTCAGCGCGACGCCGTTCTCGATCACGGTCGCGCCCTCGACGTCCGTGACGCGCAGCGTGTAGGGCCCTGGCCCGAGGCCGCCGTCGGCGACGAAGTAGTTGTAGTCGAGGCGCGGGATCGACTCCCAGCTGCCGCCGCCGTCGGGGCTGTGCTCGAGCGACGCGATCGCGGTGCGGTGGTTGAGCACCTGGATCGCGGTCCAGAACTCGCTCGAGCCCTCCTTGAAGCGGAACGCGAGCGCGCCGACGACCTCGCAGGGGACGTAGGACCAGGTGATCGGCACGCGCCCCGCCGAGAGCTCCGCGATCTGGGCGAAGGCCTGCTCGTCGAGGTCGATGTCCCCGGGCGCGCACTCCGGGCAGCGGTCGACGATCTTCACCGTGATCTGGCCGCTTGGACCGGTGACGCGCGCGCACGCGCCACACGCGGCGGCGCCCGCGTAGTCGGCGTCGTTCATCGCCGCGCTCATCGTCGCCTCGGCGGGCGTGAGCTCGAAGCTGCAGTTCCCGCCCTGGGTCGAGACCTGGTAGTAGGTGCCCTCGCCCTCGCGCGCCTCGCCGGCGCAGGCGCCCACGTCCGGGCCCGAGGCGCTCTGTGAGGCGCTCTGTGATTCGCTCTGTGATTCGCTCTGTGATTCGCTCTGTGATTCGCTCGCGGCGCTGGTCTCGGTCGTCGCGCTCGCGCCGGAGTCCGTGCCCGCGCCCGCGTCTCCGCAGGCCGTGAGCGCGCTCGTCATCACGAGCGCCGCGGCGAGCGCGACGCGACGCGCCGTCGCGCTCGTCCGCGCCGCGCTCGACCGCGCCGCGCCCCAGCTCCCACGATCGTCGTTTAACATGTCCAAAGAATCATAATACGAATCACGCGGCGAGAGCACCGGCGCCCGGTACCGCGCGGCCCCGCGGCGCGACGTCGGCGCTGACGCGCGCCGGTGGCCGTACAAGAATTTGCTATCGTCGTGGGCCCCGTGTCGTCCGCCGGCGAGAACGAGCCGGGCCGAGGAGCCTGTCCGCGCTGCGCCGCCGCGCTGGAGGCGGCGCGCGCGAGCGGCCGCTCCGCCGGCGCGCGGGCGTCGGGCGTCGGGCGCGTCCGGGCGGGTCGACGCGCCGCTGCGCGCGGGGCAGGTCATCGGCCGCAACTACCGGGTCATCCGCGAGATCGGCAGCGGTGGCATGGGCGCGGTGTACCTCGCGGAGCACCTGCGGCTGCGCACCAAGGTCGCGATCAAGCTGCTGCTCAAGCCCGACGAGGGCGTCCACGTGCAGCGCTTCTGGCAGGAGGCGCGCGCGGCCGCGACGATCCAGCACGAGCACATCGTGTCGGTGATGGACACCGGCAAGACCCCGGACGGTCGCCCGTTCTTCGTGATGGAGTACCTCGAGGGCGAGGACCTCGGTCGCGCGCTCGCGCGCGCCGGTCGCTTCTCGTGGCGAACGACCCGCCGGATCATGCGCCAGATCCTCGTCGCGCTCCGCGTCGCGCATCGGCGCGGCGTGATCCACCGCGACCTGAAGCCGGAGAACTGCGTCGTGCGCCTCGACGAGGCGGGGAAGGAGCGGATCAAGCTGCTCGACTTCGGGGTCGCCAAGCTGATCCAGGAGGACCCCTCGTACAGCAGCCTGACGAAGACCGGGATCATCCTGGGCACGCCGCGCTACATGGCCCCGGAGCAGGTCCGCGCCGACGGCGTCGACGCGCGCGTCGACCTCTACGCGGCCGGGGTGATCATGTTCGAGCTGCTCACGGGCGCGCCGCCCTTCGACGGCCCGAGCCCGGTCGCCGTGCTCACGCAGCACATCACCCAGCGGCCGCCGCGGCTGCGCGACGTCTACCCGGCGCTCGAGGTGCCCGAGGGGGTCGAGGAGCTGGTCGCGCGCGCGCTCAAGAAGCGGCCCGAGGATCGCATCCAGAGCGCGGATGAGTTCCTCGCCGCGCTGCGAGACCCGAGCCGGCTGCGGCGCTCCGCCGCGCGCCGCGTCGCGGTCGCGTCGCTCGTCGCGATCGCGTCGCTCCTCGCGTCGCTCCTCGTCGCGCGCGCGTGCGCGGGCGAGGACACGGCGACGCGCGACGCGGCGGTCCCCGCCGCGCCCGCCCGCTCAGCGCCCGCCGGCCCGGCGTCGTGATCGACGCGGGGCGACGCGCGCCGGCCCGGCCAGCTCGCGGAAGTCGGCGGCGGTCAGCAGCTCGCCGAAGCAGAGCGCGAAGGTGCGCTCGGTCGCGTTGCGCAGCTCGCGGACGTTGCCGTCCCACGTCTGGCTTTTAAGCCATGTAATCGCGGACGCGTGGAGCGGCAGCGCGGGGCGGCCGCTGCGGCGGCTGGCGATCGCGACGAACTCGCGCACGAGCGCGGGGATCTCCTCGACTCGATCCCGCAGCGGCGGGATCTCGATCCACACCCCCGAGAGCTGCCGCAGCAGCGGCTCGTGGAAGCGGCCCTTGGTGATGCGCGCGCCGAGGTCGAGGTGACTCGAGCTGACGTAGCGGACGTCGAGCGCGCGCAGGCGTCGCTCGGCCTCGCGACGCACGCGCTCGTCCGCGATCACCCGCGCGAGCTCGGCCTGCAGCGCCAGCGGGAGCGCGCTGACCTGGTCGAGGTAGACGGTCCCGCCGTCGGCGGTCTCGAGCAGCCCCGGCGCGCCGCGACCGAACAGCTCGTCGGGCGTCACGTCGGCGCACTCGATCTCGACGAAGGGCGCGGCGGCCCGGCGCGAGCGCGCGTGGACGCGGCGCGCGAGCCAGCTCTTGCCGACCCCGAACTCGCCGGTCAGCAGCACGTGAGCGCCAGTCGGCGCGACGCGCCCGATGAGCCGGCGGACCGCGTCCATCGTGCTCGTCGCCGGCTCGGCCTCCTCGAGCGCCGCGACCTCGAGCAGCGAGCCGGGCTGCAGGAGGATGTTGGTCGCGCCGAGCTCGATGACGTCGCCGATGTCGACGCGGGTCGTCGCGCCGGGCTCGATCCGCGCGCCGCTGACGCGGGTGCCGAACGAGCTGCCGAGGTCGCGCAGCTGCACGCCGCCGTCGGCGTCGAGCTCGAGCTGCGCGTGCCGTCGCGAGATCGTCGCGTCCTCTAGCTGGAGGTCGACCTCGTCCCCGCGGCCAATCGTCAGCGCGCCGCGCGACGGGATCGCGCGGGCGCGGACGCCGTCGCGGCCGACGGCGAGGATGCACCAGCGAGGGCGCTCCTTCGCCCCGTCCGTTGGTATGGCCCCTGGGCCATCTTGCTTGTGCGGCTGCATCGGACCGACGGCGCGGACGAGCGCGAGCGTGGGCCGATTGTCCCGCGCTCGCTGGACGGAGTAAAGCGTGGAGCAGCGGCGCGCGCGTACGATCGCGCGGCGCTGCGGTCACGCGACGTGGACGCGGGGGGCGACGCCCCGACGCGTCCTTCGCGCGCGACGGCCCGGGGCCGCGTCGCGATGGGGCGGCCCCCGCCGGGCGCCGCGCGGACGGTCGCGCGCGTCGTCGCGGCGCTCGATCGACGACGCGGCGCGGGCCTCCGCCCGCGCGCGTGACCAGAGCTCACCCGGGTCTGGCGATCCCGCGCGTCGATTCGCGTGTATCTGCACGCGACGCCGGCTTGCGTCCGCCGCGGAACCGCGCTGAGATGTCTACGCTCCATGGGCGACGAGGCCGAGCACGCGATCGCGCCGCACTTCGACGCGGACTACCGCGAGTCGGCGATCCTCCGCGACGGCTCGCGCGTCGAGCTCCGGCTCGTGCGCCCGACCGACAAGGGGCTGCTCGTAGAGGGCTTCGCCGGGCTCTCCCCGCAGTCGAGATACCAGCGCTTCCTGACCGCGAAGCCGCGCCTCACGACCCGCGAGCTCGCGTACCTGACCGAGCTCGACGGCGCGCGCCACCTCGCCATCGGCGCGCTCACGCGGGATGAGCGGGGGCGTGAGCACCCGCTCGGCGTGGGGCGCCTGGTGATCGAGGGCGACACGGGCGCGATCGCCGAGCCGGCCGTGACGGTGATCGACGCGGCCCAGGGCAGGGGGCTAGGCTCGCTTTTGCTACAGCGGCTGATCGCCGCGGCGCGCGAGCGCGGCGTCCGTCGCTTCGCGTGCGACGTGCTCGCGAGCAACCGCGCCGCGCTCGCGCTGCTGCGCGAGGCGGCGCCTGACGTCGACGTAACGATCGCGGGCGGGGTCGCCCGCGTCGAGTTCCTGCTGCCCGACGTCGGCGCCGAGCACCCACACGCGGAGCCGCCGCGGCGCAGCGGCGTGTATCGCTACTTCGTCGCGATCGCCGAGGGGGCGCTCGAGCTGGTCCGGCGGCTCGACCGACTGCGCGGGTGAGCGGCCCGCGAGCGCTGGACGTGTCCCAGGGAACATATTCAGGCTTGCGCCGCGATCGAGACGTGCCGTACCGTCGAGCGCATGCGAAGAGACGTATGGAGCCCGCTGCGCGCGCTCTCGGCGGTCGCGCTCCCAGCCGCGCTGCTGTTCGCCCCGGCCTGCGGACCCGGCGACGAGGGCTCGTCGACGCTCAGCGGCGGCATGGTCTCGGTGACCAACGCCGGCATGACCGACGCGAACACCAGCGAGGCGAGCGGCGAGGCGGAGACCGGGGGCGAGAGCGAGGGCGTCAGCGGCTCGAGCGGCGCGAGCGGGCCCGAGTGCGGCGACGCGGTCTGCGAGGGCATCGAGTACTGCGTCTCGTGCCCGGCGGACTGCGGCTCTTGTGATCCGATCTGCGGCGACGGGCAGTGCAACGGCAACGAGGGCTGCGGCGACTGCCCCGGCGACTGCGGCGAGTGCTCGGACTTCTGCGGCGATCAGCTGTGCAGCGAGAACGAGACGTGCATGCAGTGCCCGGCGGACTGCGGCGCGTGCCCGGAGATCTGCGGCGACAATATGTGCACGGGCGCCGAGACCTGCGACAGCTGCGAGCAGGACTGCGGCGAGTGCCCCATGAGCTGCGGCAACGGGCAGTGCGAGCAGGGCGAGACCTGCGTCAACTGCAAGTCGGACTGCGGCGACTGCCCGGCGATCTGCGGCGACGCGATGTGCAACGGCAACGAGGACTGCGGCTCGTGCGAGAACGACTGCGGCGCGTGCGCGCCCTTCTGCGGCGACAACAGCTGCAACGGCAACGAGAACTGCGGCTCGTGCCCGGGCGACTGCGGCGGCTGCCCGTGCCCGTGCAGCAACGACCCGGCCTTCGACAACTTCTGCTTCTACGGCCCCAACACGCCCAATTGCGCGATGACGTCACCGGGGGGCTACTGCGACCCGAACGGCGACGGCTCCTACCAGGACGGCGACTGGGTGCAGGGGTACAATCAGTATCAGCAGCAGTGCGGCTAGTCGCCGCGGGAGGTGACGATGAAGGGTCGTTGGGACAGGTTAACAGCGGCGGGCGCGGTGCTCACCGCGCTCGCGCTCGGCGGCTGCTCCGACGGCGCCGGCGACGACACCGAGACGACGAGCTCGCTGACCACCGTCGCCGCCTCCGCGACGACGGGCGGGACCACCGGCGACGCGACCGACAGCGGCGACGCGACGAGCGAGGGCGGCGAGACGACGACGGGCGCGAGCGCGACGACCCAGCCGACGACCGGGTCGATGACGACCGACACGACCGCGACGTCGCTGACCACCGACACCTCCAACACGACGAACGACCCCTGCGCCGAGATGCCCGGCGGGTGCGATCCGTCGACGACGGGCGACCCGCCCTCGGATGACCCCTGCGACGGCTGGCAGGATGGCGTCTACTGCGGCGGGACGCTCGGCGGCGTCGCCGATCACAACACCATCTACCAGTGTATGGGGGGCGTGACCTACAGCGCGCAGCCGTGCGCGAACGGCTGCGACAACAACGTCTGCAACCCCGACGTCAGCGACCCCTGCGAGTCCGCGAATTCTGGCAACGGCTACTACTGCGGCGAGACCCTCAGCGGCGGCGCGGCCGGGACGCTGTACCTGTGCAACAACGGCAGCACGGTCAACACCGAGGCCTGCGGCAACGGCTGCCAGGTCAACCCCCCGGGCTACGCCGACGCGTGCAAGCCCGATCTCAACGAGGACCTCTGTCAGTACGCCGACGGCGGGAACGGGCCCTACTGCGGATCGAGCCTGCAGCCCGGCCTCGCCGACGACGTGCTGTTCCAGTGCGTCAACAACCAGACCCAGTCGCAGCAGGACTGCCTCAACGGCTGTCTGCAGATGCCCCCCGGCGTCCCGGACGAGTGCGCGCCGATGCAGGGCAACAACGACTGCTGCCTCGAGAAGCCGCCCGGGACGCTCACGCAGTCGTACTCGGCCTGCGGCGGCGGCGGCTCGCACTACGGCATCGACTACGGGACCGCGATCGGCACGCCGATCTACGCGGGCATGGCCGGCACCGTCGTCAGCCACGCGCTCGGCTACCCCAACTGCTACAACAACGGCTGCTCGCAGTCGTGCTGGAACGCGTTTAACTACGTCAAGCTCAAGGCCGACTGCGGCGACCCGAACAACGCGGCCAACGACTTCTACATCTACTACCTGCACATCGACGGGCTGCCGGGCGGCGTCACCAACGGCACGCACCTCGAGCAGGATCAGCTGCTGGCCTACAGCGGCAACTCGGGCTGCTCGTCGGGGCCGCACATCCACATCGAGACCGTGTCGGTGCCCCAGGGCCAGCAAGCGTTCCTCGGCAGCTGCAACTCCGAGAACCCGGCGCCCAACTACTGCGGCTGACGTGCGCGCCGACGCGCGAGTCCCCGCGCGGCGCTCGAGCGTCGATGCCGGGCTCCTCGGGGCTCGTGGGCGCGCGGGGAGTGTGCGATGCTTCGACGTGGATCGCCGCTCCTCGCTCGGTCGTCACGCGCTGGCCTTCTCGCGGACCCTCGCGCTGGTGATCGCGTCGGCGTCCTGCGGGGGGCGGAGCGCGGCGCCCGAGGTCCCGCCCGCGCGCGCGCCCACGCCGAGCCCGGCGCCCGAGGGAGGCGCGGCCCCGAGCGACGCGCCGGCGCCCGCGAACAGGAATGAAGAGACATCTCCTCCGCCGCCGCGCCCCGATCCCGCTGAGGCGCCCGCGGACGCGCTCGAGACCCCCGACGACCCGTGCGTCGCGGACTGCCTGCGACGCAGCCAGATGCGCGCGATCGCGTGGGAGCAGATCCAGCGCGACTGCGCGGCGGAGTGCGAGGGCGCCCAGGAGCGCGTCGATCAGGGCAGCGGGTAGCGCTCGCGGAACGCCGCGAGCAGCTCGCGCTTCACGGCGGGATCCAGCGGCGGCTGCGGGCGTTCGGGCTTGGGGAAGGGCGCTCTCCGGTCGCGCGTGTACGGCCGGCCCGTGATCATCAACGACAGCGCCGGGCCGCCGAGCGGGCGCACCGCGTGCCAGGCGCTGGGCTCGACCATCTCGTAGCGGCTGCCCGCGGCGAGCTCGAGGGTCGTCAGCACCGTCGGCGATCCGTCCGCGCCGGGCGTCGCGATCGTGTGCGCGTAGCGACCGGTGAGCAGGTGGACGGCGCTCGGCCAGTCGTGCGGGTGCACCAGCGCCTCACCCTCCTCGCACGGCCAGATCCGGTGGAGGTAGACGCGATGCTCGCCGTGCTGTCGCCACACTCGCTCGACCCGCGGCGGGTGGTAGATGACGTCGAGGGTGCTCCAGGTGTCCTCCGCCTCGCGGAGCAGCTGCGGCAGCGCGCGCCGCTCGAGCGCCGCGAGCGCGGGCAGCATGGGCGTGTTCGAGTGGGTCACGCGCCGGGTATAGCATCGCGGCGCGCTGCGGCCGCGCGGCTCGCCGAGGTGGACGGGGCCGCGCGACCGATTGAGTCGAGGTGCCCGCGTCACGCGCGCGCCGGCGCCGAGGTCGGTCGAGCGAGGACGCGGCGCGCGATCCGGGTGGTCGTGTTAGGTGTCTTTATGGACATGTATTGAGATTACGCGCGGCCGCGTTGACGCGTTTCGCCTCGGTGGCGCCGAACGCCCCGGTCACGAGTCGTGTCACGCGCGCGCGCTCGACCGAGACGCGCGGGGACCCGTATCATCGCGACGCAGCGGGAGGACGCGACATGAATCCAGAGGGACATGTCAGTATGGCCGCGCGCGCCTGTCTCGAGCAGGGCTACCGCCGGCTCCGGCTCGAGCTCGGGATCGTCAGCCGCATCCGCGGCGACGTGTACCAGATCATCGCGGTGTACCCCGACAGCGGCATGCTCGGGCTCGGCACCGAGCTCCCGCTCGAGCAGACCTACTGCCGCGACGTCTTCGAGCGCGGGCGCGCGCTGGCCCGCAACGACCTCAGCGGCGAGTGGGGGCTCTCGCGTCACCCGCTGTACGTCATGCTGTCGCTCGAGGCGTACATCGGCGCGCCGCTGCGGGTGCGCGGCGCGACCTGGGGGACCATCAACTTCACGTCGCACGTCCGCCGGCGCGCGTTCACGGACGAGGACCTCGCGTTCGTGTCGGCGCTGGCGGACCGCGTCGGTCTCGAGATCGAGCGATCGCTCGAGTTCTGAGCGCTACTCGCCCTCGTCCTCGTCCCCGTCCTCGTCCGAGAGCTCCCGGTAGCGCCCCTCCTTGCGCCACTGCTCGCGGCGCGCGGTCGCGCCCTCGCGCGACTCCTTGCCGCTCGGGTGCGGCTCGATCCAGCCGCGGCGCAGCAGCGTGTGGGCTCGGCTCGGCCCGCAGCGAGCCTCGTTCACGCCGCACAGGAAGCGCACGTGGATGTGGCCCTTGTGCCCGTGCGAGTGGCGGACGATCGCCTCCCATTTATGCTCCCGGCGCGGCCAGTGGAGGATCGGGCGCAGCTCGTCCTCGGTCACGCCCTCCTCGCGCGCGGCGGCGTACAGGTGCTTCTGCAGGCGCCAGTCGAAGAAGATCATCGAGACCTCGCCGGTGTCGACGAGCGCCTCGATCAGCTCCCACAGCGCCGGCCAATCCACGGCGTCCGGTCGCGGGTAGGTGTTCGGCGGCACGCCGGGCACCAGCGGGAGGCGGATGTCGATGTCGAGCCCGGTGCGGTGCGACTTGTGCGGCGGGAAGCGGCCGCCGCGCTGGCGGCTGATCGAGCCGATCATGATCTCGCCCTCGTAGCCGACGTCGACGCGCAGCGTCCGGAACGCTTTCTCGAGGTTCTCGATCGTGTGCGAGCTGGCCCAGAGGACGTTGAGGCCGGTCGGGCGCCGCGTCCACAGCGGGCTCTCGGGCAGCCGGATGCCGTTCTTCAGGCGGCCGTACTGGGGGCGGCCGTAGCTGGTCGCGTCGTCGCGGAACTCGAGGGGCGGCGGCGCGGGCCCGCGCTTGCAGTTGACCGTGCGCGGCCTCCCGGGGTCGATCCAGACCGATATCTCCTGCCCGGCGGTCAGCGGCTTGCCGCGCGTGCGCCAATTCCAGGAGCGCAGGTCGTTGCTGGCGACGCGGTGCTTGATCGCGACGGCGAACCAGTCCTCGCCGTCCTGGACCGTGTACGTGATCTCCTCGCGCGGCGGGGGGATCCGCGTCGCCTCGACCTTGATCGTCCGCCCCTTGCGCAGGCTGACGCGGCTGTGCTTGAGCTTGTTGAGCTCGACGATGTGCTCGCGCGTGACGCCGTAGCGGATCGCGATCTGCGAGACGCGCTCCTTGGGCGCGACCGTGTGCTTGACGAGCTCCGGCTCCTCGAGAACGCGCGTCTCGGTGATCCAGCGCGTGCAGAGCGGATCTGTGGAGGTCGCCTCGCCCGCCGCGTCCCCTTGGGACAGCAGGACGAGCATGGCAGTCAGCAGCCCCACCATCGACATCAAACGCTAGCAGACCGGTCCGCCGGTCGTCCAGCGCGCTGGTCCCACGCGGCGCGAGAGCGGCGCGCTGCGCCGCTCCGGCGCCGAATCGCGGTTGGAATTCCCGGGCCCCAGGAGGTCCTACTCGAGACTCGCGACGTGGTCGTCCGTCCGGAGCAGCGGGCGGATATATACCGGGGGGTCGAGGGGCGGGGGAGCCCATGACCTGGGGCGGCCGCGTCGCGCGTCAATCTACGACAACCCAGGGCAGACCGCCGAGCGTGGCGGTCTGCCCCTATGTACATATGGCGAGCCCGGGCGGCGCGAGCTCGCGCCGTCAGGCGGCGGCCTCGCGCGCGGCCGCGAACGAGGCGATCAGCGCGGGCACCGTGAAGGCGCCCAGACGCTCGATGAATTGCTCCACGCGCAGCTCGCCGAGCTCCTCGCCGTCGGACGTGCGCGCGTTGATCGTGCCGTGCTCGACCTCCTTCGCGCCGATCACGACGGCGTACGGGATCTTCATGAGCGCGCTGCGGCGGATCTTGTAGCCGAGGCGCTCGTCGCTCTCGTCGAGCTCGACGCGCAGGCCGGCGCGCGCGAGCTGATCCTGGACCGCGCGCGCGTACTCGAGGTGCTTCTCGGAGACCGGGAGCACGTGGACCTGCACCGGCGCGAGCCACAGCGGGAACGCGCCCGCGAAGTGCTCCGTGATGATCCCGAAGAAGCGCTCGATCGAGCCGTAGCAGGCGCGGTGAATCATCACCGGCGTGTGCCGATCCCCGTCGGCGCCGACGTACTCGAGCCCGAAGCGCCCGGGCATCGAGAAGTCGAGCTGGATCGTCCCGCACTGCCACGTGCGGCCGATGCAGTCGCGGATGTGGAAGTCGATCTTGGGCCCGTAGAACGCGCCGTCGCCGGGGTTGAGCTTGTAGGCGCGCCCGCTGGCGTCGAGCGCCCCCTTGAGCGCCGACTCGGCGGCCTCCCACATCTCGTCGGAGCCGATCGACTTCTCGGGCCGCGTCGACAGCTCGAGCGCGACGTCCGTGAGCCCGAACGCGCCGTAGACCTCGAAGAAGAAGTCGATCAGCAGGTTGATCTCGCCGTTGATCTGCTCGGGCGTGCAGAAGTGGTGGGCGTCGTCCTGCGTGAACGCCTGCACGCGGAACAGCCCGTGGCGCACGCCCGACATCTCGCGGCGGTGGACCAGCCCCATCTCCGCGAGCCGCAGCGGGAACTCGTTGTGGCTGCGCAGGCGGTGCTTGTAGATGAGCAGGTGGCCGGGGCAGTTCATCGGCTTGACCGCCATGGGCCGATCCTCCTCGGCGTTGTGGTTGATGCCGTCCTCGGCCCGCGCGTCCCGCACCTGCCGGCGCGTGAAGAACATGTTCTCCATGTAGTTGTCGTAGTGACCCGAGCGGTGCCACATCGACTCCGAGAGGATCAGCGGCGTGCGCACCTCGTGGTAGTCGCGGCGCGCGAGCATGCCGCGCATGAAGTCCTGCAGGAGGTTGTAGATCGTCGCGCCCTTGGGGTGCAGGAACGGGAAGCCGGGCGCGTCGTCGACGAAGTGGAACAGGTCGAGCTGCTCGCCGAGCACCCGGTGGTCGCGCTTCTTCGCCTCCTCGAGCATGTGCAGGTACTCGGCCAGCTCCTTCTTCTTGAAGAACGCCGTGCCGTACACGCGCACCAGCGGCTCGCGCGACGCGTCCGCGCGCCAGTACGCGCCGGAGACCTTCATCAGCTTCGTGTGCTTGAGCCAGCCCGTGCTGGGCACGTGCGGGCCGCGGCAGAGGTCGATGAACCCGCCCGAGCGGTAGAAGCTCAGCTCGGGCGCGTCCGGCTCACCCGAGAGCGCGCCGGCGCGCTTGAGCTCGTCGACGATCTCGCGCTTGAATTGGTTGAAGCCGGCGCCGCCCTCGACCTTGTCGATGGCCTGGTAGTCCTGGAACACGGGGTCGCGCTCGGACGCGGCGACGCAGCGCACGAAGGGGTCGTCCCGCTTGGCCAGCGCCTTCATGCGTTGCTCGATCTTCGGGAAGTCCGCGGGCGTGATCGTCTGCCCGTCAGGCATGAAGATGTCGTAGTAGAAGCCGTCGTCCGTGACGGGCCCGATCGTCAGCTGGGCGCTCGGGAATTCCTCGAGGATCGCGGCGGCCATGAGGTGCGCGGCGGAGTGCCGCAGCGTCTCGAGGCCGAGCGGGTCACGATCCGTGACGAGCCGCACCGCGTCGCCGTCCTGAAGCGCGTGGCGGACGTCGACCTGGCGATCGTTGACGAGGCCGATGACCGTCGCCTTGGCGAGGCCGGGCGAGATGGATCGAGCGAGGTCGAGGACCGTAGCGCCGTCCTCCAGCGACCTGCTGGAACCGTCGGGGAGCGTGACCGCGATGCTCATGATGTCTGCTGCGTCTTTCCTGGTTTCCCGGGGGCCGCCCCGCGGGCGGCGTCTCGCGACGTTGTGGGTTCTTCTGTGGTTGCGTCTCGGGTTGTACTGCACCGTCCCGCGCGCGTCCTTCGAACGAGCGGGGGAGGGTGGGAAACCAAGCGCGAATCTCGTGTCCGAGAAAGCCCAAACCCCCGGTCGTCGGGGACGCCGGGGGTCTTTCTTCTGCTCGCGCAGCGCGTGAATCAGCGACCCCTGGCGTCAGCCAGTAGTCGCGGTCGTCATGCACGCCGGGCGGGACATACTCGCAGTGTAGCGCATCGGCCTGGGCGGCCAATCACGTGCGTCGGCGGATCCTCACGGATTATCGACAGGCGCAAACCGCGCCTATGCGTTGAGCCAGGTCCGGATCTCGTTCGCCTCGTCCGCGTAGGCCGCCGCGAAGCCGCCGAGGACGTCGAGCGCCTCCTGGGCCAGCGCGCGCGCCTCCTCGGGCCTTTCAGGCGAGCGCTCCGCGAGCGCGCGGGCGAGCGCGAAGCGGGCGAGCGCGAGCTCGGGATCGTCGGCGTCGCGGGTGGCGGCGAAGATCGTGATCGCCTCGCGGTAGACGGCGAGCGCCGCGTCGCGCTCCCCCCTGGCCTGATGGACATCTCCGAGCAGGCGCAGCGCGGGCGCGAGCTGGGCGCTGCCTGGAGGCAGGGTGGCGGCGAAGATCGAGCGCGCGCGCGTGAGGCTGGCGAGCGCCTCGTCTCGCTGGCCGGCGCGCAGCTGGGCCTCGCCCTGGACGACGAGCGACTCGGCGATCGACGGCGTGCTCGTGGAGCCGAGCGCCTCGAGGATAGCGACGCCGCGCGCCGCGTCGGCGATCGCGGTCTCGGGCAGCCCGGCGTTGATCTCGGCGCCGGCCAGCCACCGGAGGCTCTCGGCGTGCTCGGGGGAGGCGTCGCCAAACAGCGACACGGATTGATCGCGGCTCTCCCGGTGCGCCTGGAGTCCGCCGTCGACGTCGCCGAGGCCGACTCGGAGGTCGCCGAGCGTAGCGAGCAGTCGTCGGTGCGACTCGGTTGGGGTCGCGCCGACTGCGTCGAGGCCCGCCTCGACGTGGACGCGGGCCGCCGCGTAGTCCCTGCGTGAGAGCGCGAGACGCCCGAGCTCGTTGTGGACGTAGGGGGCGAACTGCGACCTCGCGGCAAGATCTCGATTGGCGAAGGACAGCGCGCGCGTGAGCGCGGCGCGGGGGGCCGCGTACTCGCCTTGACAGCGTAGCGCGTACCCGAGGTTGAACTCCATGTAGTGGACCTTGGGGTGCTCTGCGCCGAGCGCCGCGCTCGCGCGCTCGATCGCCTCGCGTGAGTTCGCGGCCATCGCGTCGAGTCGGTCGCGATTGCCCTCGAGGACAGCCAACCCGCTGAGCGACGTGACGAGCGCCGATGGGTCGTCTTCGAGTTGCTCGCGGGCGATCTGGAGCGCCGCTTCGAACTCGCGGTCCGCCGCGTCGTAGGCGCCCGCGTGCAGCTGCGCGTAGGCGAGGTTGTTGTGAAGCAGCCAGTCGAGTCGTGTGCGCTCGCCGCGGGCGCGGCGGATGAGCGTCTCGGCCAGCGGCGCGAGCGCGAGCGCGTCTTGCGGGCGTGAGAGGTGCGCCGCTGTGACAAACATGTATTTGGAGACAGCCTCCGAGGCGGCCTCGTCCTGGCCGACGGCGAGCCCGGTCCACAGCGCGCGCGCGAGCGCGGCCTCGGCGTTCTCCGGCTCGACGGCGTTCATCCACGTGCTGCCCACGCGCAGCGAGGCCTCGGCGATCAGCGGCTCGTAGGCGAGGCGCTCGCCGACCTCGAGCGCCGAGGTTGCCGACGCGGCCGCGTCGGCGTACTTCCCGGTGATCTCGAGGACGCGCGCGCGCGCGAGCTGCTCGCGCTGCTCGCGAACCTCGCGGGCGGCCGCCGGGTCCTCGGGCAGCGCGACGGCGCTCGCCAGCGCCTCGAGATCGTCGCAGCGCGCCAGCGATGGGAGCTGCGCGGCGGCCTCGACGGCGCGATCGAGCACGCCCCCGTCGGCCTCCGCGAGCACGCCGGCGAGCGCGTCGAGGCCGGCGCGGCGGCTCGCCAGGCAGGCGGTGCGCAGATCAAAGATCGCGTCGCTCTGGCGCGCGTCGCGGTGATCCTCGCAGACGTCGACGCTGGCGGCGACCCAGTCCGCAGCGTAGCGATCGATGGATGCCTGTACATTCAACCATGTCGATTCGGCGTGCGCGGCGCCCGTGTTCATGAGGCCCGCGCGCGCGGCCTCGCGGCGCGCGTCGTCCCAGACGCCGGCGAGCTCGGCCTCGACGCCGTGGCAGCGCGTGTCGACGGGCGGCGCGGCCCGCAGCGACATGGCGCCGACGCTGCCGGCGGCCGTGACCACGACGAGGCCCGACGCCGCGAGCCAGCGTCGACGCTGGGCGCTCGGGTCGCGGTCGAGCGCGGCGAGCAGCTCGAGCATCGAGGGGTAGCGCGCGTCGACGTCGGCGGCGAGGCCGCGCAGGATGACGCGGCGGACCCAGCTCGGCACGCTCGAGCCCGCGGGCGGCTCGCGGACGTCGCCCGCGGTCACGCGGTGGATGAGCTCCGCGAGGCTCGTGCACGCGAACGGGAGCTGCCCGTAGAGCGCCTCGTAGAGCGCGACGCAGAACGAGAATTGATCGCTCGCGGCGGTCGCCGGGAGCCCGAGATGTTGCTCCGGGGACATGTACGCCGGCGTCCCCATGATCGCGCCGGTCCGCGTCAACGCGACGTCGAGCAGGCGCGCGCCGCCGGCCTCGGGCGCGTCGACGGCGTCGTGATCGAGCTCGCCCGGATCGGCGACGCCGCGCGCGAGCCCGAAGTCGAGGACCTTGACGGCCCCGCCCTCGGCGAGCAGCGCGTTGTGGGGCTTGAAGTCGCGGTGGATGATCCCGGCCGCGTGCGCGGCCTGGAGCCCGAGGCCCGCCTGGCGGAACACGGCGAGGACGTCGCGCCACGGGTGCGTCGACTTGGCGCGCGCGCGGCCGCGGGCGTCCGGCGCGTCGAGCTCATCGTCAGAGACCGCGTCGGAGAGCGCCGCGTTGGAATGCTCGCGCCCGTCGGCCTCGCCGCCGACCGCGTCGAGCCAGGCGTCGAGGCTCATGCCGCGCACGAACTCCATCGCCACGAACACGCGGCCCTCGTGCTCGCCGACCTCGTGCACGGTGACGATGTTGGGGTGGGAGAGCCGCGCCATCGCCTGGGCCTCGCGGAGCAGGCGCGCGCGCCCCATCTCCTCGCTTCCCGTGGCCTCGCCGCGCAGGACCTTGACGGCGACCTTGCGGTCGAGCTTGTCGTCATAGGCGGCGTAGACGACCCCCATGCCGCCCTCGCCGAGGTGGCCCAAGACCGCGAAGCGGCCGATCCGCGTCTGCGCGACGGGCTTGTTGAAGAGGCTCGAGCGGATCATCCCCTTGATCCGCCGGTACTCGAGCGCGTCGCCGAAGCGCACGTTCGCGGCGCCGCCGGAGGCCCGCGTCTCCGAGAGCGCGAGCTCGTCCCGCTCGGCGGGGGTCAGCGCGTTGGGGTCCGGGCTCATGGTGTCCATCGAGCCGAGCTGGTCGTCCCGCAGGAGCTGATCGACGAACGCGCCGGCCCGCGCCACGCGCGAGCTCGCCGGGCTGTCGCCGTCGGGCGTCACCGTGTCGAGGGTCCCGAGCGCGTCGACGTCCGGCGTGATCGTCTCCATGGTCTCGAGCGCCTCGCGCTCGCGCCCCGCGAGCGCCTCGGCGTCCGTGACCTCGTCGCGCGGGCGCGCGTCGGTCCGCGGCTCTGCGGGGTCTCGCCCGATCATCCCTGGGTTCTCTCGTGCTCGACGCTTGAGCTTCTCAGCGTACATAATCATACCTCGGGCCGCCTGCGGTCGGTCGCCGCGGCGCGTCGACGCGCGCATGGCCTTCAGAGCAGACGTCGCCGCGCGCGGGGAAACCAATTGCGGCGCGTCGCTGCGGCCGCGAATTCGCCGGGCCCGCGCCCGCGACGATTCCGCGCCGCCCGCTACGTCCGGTCGCCGGGTGTGCCGAAGTACCCGCGGATGCGCGAGACCCAGCTCTCCATGTCGGAGATCGTGCTCTGCAGCAGGTGCGGCGAGCGAGCGAGGCGCTTGAGCTCGCGGTCGAGCAGCTGCCGCGCGCGACGCAGTCGCGTGCGCGCGGTGCCCTCGGGGATCTCGAGGGCCTCGCTGAGCTCGCGCGCCGACATGCTCTCCCAGTAGTAGAGCTCCAGGATCACCTGGTAGTCGAGCGGGATCTTGCGCAGCGCGTGCATCAGCAGCTGGATCTCCTGCTCGCGGGCGATCATCGACGTCGGCGTCGGCCCCATGTCCTCGACGGAGCGCGCGCCGAAGTCGATGCGGTCGTCGTGGCGGCGCCGCTTGCGAAAGTGGTCGTAGAGCACGTTGCGCGCGATCCCGAACAGGAACGCGCGGAAGCGGGTGTCCTCGCGCAGCTTCTCGTGCGCCTCGATGCAGACGAGAAATGTCTTTTGAATCAGGTCGGGAGCCTGCTCGCCGGCCTTGTTGTGAAAGAACCTGGCGATCGCGTCGTAGTGGCGTTCGAACAGCTTCTCGCCGGCGTTCGGATCACCGGCGCGCCAGGCCGCGAGGAGCTGATGATCGGTCGTCATCCGCATTTGCATGGTAGCAGCAGGTGCCGCTGAGACGCGCCGCGCGAGCGAGATGCTTCCCGCTCGCGGGCGACGCGAACCCGCGCGCGGACCGGACCCGCGGCCGGACGCGATCGCGCGCGGCGGGCGAAAAAAACTCGACCCCTCCGCAAATTGGGCAATTGGTTGTTCGCGGACGAGCGACGTCATGAGTGGAGACACCCCATCGAGACGACGCCCCACCGGGCCCGCAGACCAGCCGTCGCCCAGGACGCGCGCGCGGCTCCCGTATCGAGGCCCCCGGGGCAGGGGTAAAGGAGACAAAGGCCATGTTTAACCTTCGCAACACCATGATCCTCGCCTTCGCGGTCGCGCTCACCGGAGCCTGCGACGCGGACGTCGAGCGCGAGTTCGACCCCGCGAGCGACGGCGAGACCGCGCTGCGCCCGGGGGCTGGCTTCAGCTTCAACACCAGCTACGCGGGCAATCACGCGCTCGACCACGTCGACCTCACGGGCGCGCCCTACCAGGGCGTCTCGCTCATGTGGATCGAGCACGACAACGGCGTCGATCCCCGCGAGCAGGTCGACCCGTCGACCATCAACGTGATCGACGGGGAGCTCCTCGGCGTGCGCTTCGACAACCAGCAGCTCACGCACACCGACTGGGGCGACACCCTGTGGCTGTTCTACATCGAGGGCGTCGGCGAGATCGAGGTCACGATGGTGCCGCGGTCGATCGGCGCCACCAAGGACCAGTCGATGCCGTGGTACGACCTGTACTGGGCGTTCCCGGGCGAGAACTCGCTGCCGATGTGCCCGAAGGAAGCCGATGATCCGCTCGAGGCGACCGTCTACCGCGGGATCTCGATCGACTACGGCACCGGCGAGGTCTCGGACCACGCGGACATGCTGTACTTCGGCTGTCACAACGGCGCGGTCGGCAAGGCCTACTGGTGGGGCTACGGCTACCACGTGTTCCACGACATCGACCCGGTGGCGTCGCTCGACTGGTTCACGGCCGCGATCCGGATGATCCGCGCTGACATCCTCGGCGACGCGACCTCCTACACGAACCCCGGGAACGAGGTCGCGCCGAACGACAACCTCGGGCTCCGCGCGGGCTTCCCGTCCAACTCGATCGACGAGGCGGTCTGGGACGAGAACGGCGCGATCTGTGCGGACTCGGCCCGCGACGGGACCGCGCTCGGCAGCATCTCCGGGGCGCCCCCGACCTGCGCGAGCCTGGGCGGCGCGTACGACGTGATGGCGAGCGACGCGAACGCGAAGTTCATGACCCGCGTGCCCGAGCCGACGCCGCCGATCTTCTCACCGCTGCCGGGTCCGCCCACGCCGCTGTAGCCTGACCCACGAGGCAGGCGAACCGCGCGCTCAGGCGCCCGCCGGCGGCACGCCGCCCGGCGGGCGCCACAGCAGGTAGCCGCGGGCCCAGAGCCGCGGCGCCTCGACGATCCCGCGGCCCGGCGCGCGCGCAGGGTCGCGGCGCCGCGTTTAAATCATGTTGTTGGGGACATGTCCCTTCCGTCGCGCGCGCGCTGCCACGCCTCGGTCCAGCGCGCGAGCAGCTCGTGGATCGCGGTCCCCGGCGCGGCCCCGGAGGTCGCGCGGCAGGCAGTCGCACAACATCCGCGCCGCGACCCCGCAGCTGCCGTCGGTGTACAGCAGCAGGCCCTCGCCCCCCCGCGCCCGGTGAGCGTCCGTGCGTGGTGCGGGCGATGAACTTCCTCCGGCAGCCGCGCAGGTCCCGGACGCGCACGCGCGCCTCGCGGGCCGCCTTCGGGTAACCTGCACAAGCCCGCGGTGATCTGGCATACGGCTGTCCATGGCTGCATCCAGCGACACCGTGCACCGCACGATCATCTCCACGCCCGGGGCCCCGGCGGCGATCGGGCCGTACTCGCAGGCGGTCCTCGTCTCGGGCGGGCGCACGCTCTACACGTCCGGGCAGATCTCGCTCGATCCGAAGACCGGCGCGATCGTCGGGGCGGACGACGTGCGCGTCCAGACCGAGCGCGTGCTCGACAACCTCGCCGCGGTGCTCGAGGCCGCGGGCATGGGCTTTGGGCAGGTCGTCCGGGCCGGCATCTTCCTGGCCGACATGGGCGACTTCGCGGTCGTCAACGAGATCTACAGCACGCGCTTTGTGGACGCGCCGCCCGCACGGTCGACCGTGCAGGTCGCTGGCTTGCCCAAGGGGGTCCTGGTCGAGATCGACGTCGTGGCCGTGGGGTAGGGCGGCTACCATGTCGCGGTGTCCGATCCTGGGGACACTGAAGCCGAGGGAGCGTCCGACGCGCGAGCCAGCGTGTCGGATGGCTCGACGTCGGCCGCCGCGTCGCGCTCGGAATCGGCCAGCGGGACGTCGCAGTCCCGCGCGGGCGAGTCACTGAGTCGGATCGGGCCGGTCTCAACCCGCGCGCTCCGGCCGATCGCGGCCGCGCTGGGGATCCTGTTCGGGATCGTCCTGGCCGTGTGGATGGTGATCTCGACCGTCCCGGCGCTGCGCGGGACGGTCGTCGACACGGGCGAGACCGGGGACGGCGTCGTGCTGCCCGACGACACCCCGGCGCTCACGCGTATCCGCGGGCGTGTCCTGCTCGAGGCGGTCGCCGAGGGCGAGGCGCTGCGGACCGATCCGAACGGGCCGCTGTCCGCCCCGGCGCCAGGCACCTGTCGGGCCATCGCCTGGCGCGACGGCCGGAAGCTGGCCGCGCCCGTGTCCTGTGACGCGGAGGGCCGCTTTGAAGTCGAGGTTCCCGGGCAGCCGGAGGGACAGGTCGCCGTGGAGATGCTCGTGCCGGGGCGACTGCGCGCGGTGCTCGAGAGCCCCGCGCCGCCGGGCGGCGTGATGCAGCTCGCGACCGTGGCGCTCGGACTCGCGGCGACCATCTCGGGTCATGTGGTCGATACGCGCGGGCAGGGCGTGGCCGGCGTCGAGATCGCGGCGATGCCCGCGCCGAACTTGAACGAGCCAGAGCCGTGGCGCGTCACCACCGACTCGAGCGGCGCGTTCGTGCTCGACACGGTCCCCCCGGGACAGATCAACCTGCGCGCGCGCAAGCTCGGCTACGCCGAGTCCGTCATGGAGGCCGTCGCGCCCGAGGACGGCGTGGTGATCCTGCTCGAGGGCCTGCGCGCGCTCACGGGGGAGGTCATCGGCCCGCCGGAATTGCTCGCGCGCACGCGCGTGCGCCTCGAGGGCTCGTCGATCTGGCCGCCGATCGAGCGAGCCGTCGACGCCGACGGACAGTTTCGCTTCGACGAGATCCCCGACGGCGTCTACGCCCTCGACGCGGCCGCGCTCGCGGTCTCGCCAGGGGACATCGAGTACGCCTCGATCCCGCTCGAGAACGTGCTCGCCGGCACCCACGTCACGCTCGCGCTGATCGCCGCGCGGCGCGTGCCGGTGCGCGTCGTCAACCCCGAGGGCGTCGACGTCGCGGGCGCCCGCGTCACGCTCAGCTACGGCAGCATCGGGCTGCTGCCGCGCGTCGACCAGACGGCTGCGGACGGTCGGATCTCGCTCGGCCCGGTGGTCCCCGGACCCTACGTGATCCGGGCTGACGCCGATGACTACCTCCCGGCCGAGCCGCTGGGCGTTGACGTCCGGGGCGACGAGGACGTCGCGGAACAAGTCCTGACGCTGGTCCAGCCCGCGGCGATCTCGGGCCGGGTGATCGACGAGTCCGAGCGCGGCGTGGCCAACGCGAGGGTCATCGTCGACAGCGAGGCGCTCTACTCGTCGGGCGCGAGCTCGAGCCGCGCGGCGACCTTCACGGCGCTCATGGCCGCTGGCAGCCTCGGCGTGACCCAGGGTGGCGTCCCGCCGATCCCGCTGTTCGGCAACGCGGTGGTCGACGCCGTGGGGGTGGCCGAGGCGGCCGCGAGCACCGGCGCGGGCGCGATCGAGACCGACGCCGACGGCGCCTTCACGCTCCCGCTGCTCATGCCGGGTGTCTACAAGCTGCGAGCGATCCACGGCGCCTACGCGGACTCCGAGACGCGCGTGTTCGACCTCCAGCCCGGCCAGCGACAGGGCGGCGTGGTGCTCACGCTGCGCGAGGGGGTGCCCCTGCGCGGGCGCGTGCGCGACACCAACGGCCGGCCGATCGCCCACGTCCGCGTCGAGCTCGACGACGGCACGACGCTGTACACCGACAGCACCGGCTCGTTTGACGCGGGGCGCCGGCGCGGCGCCCAGCGCATCGTCCTGCGCGCGCGCGGCATGATCCCGCAGGAGCTCGAGCTCGAGCTGCAGGAGGACGTCGAGATCCCGGAACTCGAGCTCGAGCTCGCTCCGGCGGACGGCGCGCTCTCAGGACGCGTCAATGACAGCAACGATCGCCCGATCACCGACGTGCGCGTGACCCTCGATCCGCGCGGCGAGCTGGCGCCGACCTCCGTGCTGTGGACCGACGAGCGCGGGCTGTTCGCGTTCTCCGGGCTCGCGCCGGGTCGCGCCGAGCTCGCGCTCGATCACCCCGACTTCGCGCCAGCGGGCAAGAGCGTCACCGTGCGCTCGCGCGGGGACGACGACTTCATCGAGCTCGTGCTCGTCGCGGGCTGGAGTCTCGTCGTCGACGTCCGGGCCGCGCGCACGCGGGACGCCATCCCCGGCGCCGCCGTCGAGGCCGCAGGGCGCGTGCTCTCCACCGACGACGACGGCCTCGCGCGCCTCAGCGCGCTCGCCGTCGACGACGTCGACATCGTCGTCTCGGCCGATGGCTACGCGCCGCGTCGACTCGCGGCCGAGCGCCCGCCGCCGGGCGCTCGCGCGGTCGTCGAGCTGCGCGTCGAGCTCGAGGACGGCGGCTCGATCACGGGCGTGATCGTCGATGACCGCGGCGATCCGGTGGTCAACGCGCGCGTCGAGGTCCGCGACCGCGACTCGGACGCGCTGCTGGGGCGCGCGCGGACGCGCGCGGGCGGTGTGTGGCGCGTCGACGGGCTCGACGAGGGCGACGTCATCGTGCGGGCGACGCCGCCGCCGGCGCTCTCGGGCTTGCTCGCGCCGGTGGAGATTGAGTCGGACGTGCTCGAGGGGCGCGTGACGCACAACGCCGATCTTCGCTTCGAGCGCCGGCCGTAGCGCGCGCGTTGGCGGCGACCTCACGCCGATCGAGCGGCCGGGGTGTAACGCGGCGTACGGCGTGCGCGATCCAATCGGGTATCATGCGCACGATGATCAGGACCGGCTCTGTCGCTCGTATCCTCTGCTGCGGTGTGCTCGCCTTCGCCCTCGGCGCCTGTGACAAGCAGGAGACCGCCAGCGAGGCCAAGACGCCCGCGGCCGGCCAGGAGACGGCCCCCGACGCCAAGGCGTCTGGCGAGGTCGCCCAGGCCGACACGAAGGTCAAGACGATCCCGGGCAAGGACCCCGCCGATGATCGCTTCGCGCTGTCGATCGAGCCGCCCTCGGAGGCCGCCGCCGGCGAGGAGTCCGTGGTCAAGATCAAGGTCTTGCCCAAGGAGCCGTGGCACATGAACCACGACTACCCGACGACGCTCACGATCGACCCGCCCGGCGGCGTCAGCCTGGCCAAGGGCGAGCTCAAGCGCGGCGACGCGGTGAAGTTCGAGGACGCCGGCTGCGAGTTCGACGTCGCGTTCACGCCCAGCGAGACCGGCGAGAAGACTTTCTCTGGCAAGTTCCGCTTCGCCATCTGCCAGGACGAAGCGTGCGCGCCGGTGAGCGAGGACGTCGAGTTTCGCGTCGCCGTGAAGTGACGTGACGCGAGCCGGCGCGCGTAGCGACGCGCCGCGACGCGACGACATCGCGCGCTGCGGCGCACGCTCGCGCGCGCGCACCAACAAGATCCACGCTCGCGCCTGGCTTGATCCGCGCGCTCTGTTTTTCGGGTCGTGACCGCGCCTGCGCGCAATCTGTCCCGAGAAACCCGCTTGCGGGCGCCGACGCCCCCGCGGGACACTCCTTCGCCCATGGGTGACACCACGCCGAGCGCACCGACCTCCGAGTCCGCGTCCTCCTCCGAGGACGCCCGCGAGTCCGCGGGCGAACGGCTCTCGGGCTTCGCTCGCGAGGTCCGCGAGGAGTTCGAGGTCACCCGGCGGCTCCTCAGCTTCCAGGAGTGGTTCGAGATGCTCTGCGCGGCGCCGTCGAGGCACGCTCGGGGCGCGGCGCAGTACGTTCGCGACGCCTTCGACTTCTACGGGCGACGGGAAGTCCACATCCCCAGCGGCAAGATCTCGAGGTTCCGCCTGTTCGACTGCGAGTTCGACGGCGGCTATCGCCTCGTCGGCCAGGAGCCGGCCCAGAACGCGTTCTACGAGGCCCTCGACAGCTTCGTGCGGATCGGCCGGATCAACAAGCTGCTGCTGCTGCACGGGCCCAACGGCTCGGCCAAGACGACCTTCCTCGACGCGGTCCAGCGCGCGCTCGAGGCCTACTCGTTCACCGACGAGGGCGCGCTGTACCGCTTCTCCTGGGTGTTCCCCACGAAGCGCGCGGTCCAGGGCGCCGGCATCGGCTTCGACCCGCGGCGCGCGCTCGCGGGCCCCGGGACCCGCGCGCCCGGGGACGGCACCTTCGCGCGCCTCGACTCGAGCGAGATCGACGCCAAGATCTCCGACGAGAACAAGGACCACCCGATCTTCCTGCTGCCGCACGGCCAGCGCGGCCGCCTGCTCCGCGAGCTCGCGCAGCGCGATCGCGACCTGCTGATCTGCGACGCGATCCGCAACGGCTCGCTGACCCACCGCAACCGCCACATCCTCGACTCGCTGCTCAACAGCTACCAGGGCGACCTGCAGAAGGTCCTGACGCACGTCCAGATCGAGCGCTTCTACCTCAGCCGCAGCTATCGCAGCGGCCTCGTCACGGTCGAGCCCAAGCAGACCGTCGACGCGCGCTCGTTCCCGGTCACGGGCGACCGCGCCTACGGCAGCCTCCCGCCGACGGTCGGCGGTCAGGTGATGTACGCGATGCAGGGCGACCTCGTCGACGCCAACCGCGGGCTCATCACCTTCAGCGACCTGCTCAAGCGGCCCTACGAGCACTTCAAGTACCTGCTGACGGCCACCGAGTCCGGGCGCATCGCGCTCGACCACGTGGTCCTGCACCTCGACGTGCTGCTGACCGGCTCGGCCAACGACCTCAACCTGCTCAAGTTCCGCACGCTCAACTCGGGCGAGTTCCAGAGCCTGCGCGCGCGCCTCGACCTGATCCCCGTGCCGTACCTGCTCGACTACCGCGTCGAGCGCAAGATCTATCAGGAGCAGGTCAGCGACGTGCTCCGCGACCTCCACATCGCCCCGCACGTGCCGCGGGTGCTCGCGCTCTGGGGCGTCATGACGCGCCTGCGTCAGCCCAACGCGAGCCTCTACGGCAAGAAGCTCGAGCCGGTGCTGCGGCGCCTGCGGCCGGTCGACAAGGCGGGGCTCTACGCCTACGGGCGCGTCCCCGAGGGCCTCTCGAGCGAGCAGGCGCGCGAGCTGCTCGCGGCCGTGCCCGTGATGGGGCAGGAGCGCTTCGTCCAGACCGTGGTCGGCCCCGAGGGCAACCGGCACGTGCTCGGCGACTACGAGGGCAGCTTCGGCGCCAGCGTCCGCGACCTCAAGCGCGTCTTGCTCGCCGCGGCCGCCGACGCCGGCGTCGGCTACCTGACCGTCCCGCGCCTGTTTCGCGAGCTGCGGCGGTTCATGGACGACGACGCGAACCATCGCTGGATGAGCATCCCCGCGACCACGCAGGGCTTCCACAAGCTGCGCGGCGAGGGCTCGATCACCGACGCCGCCTGGAGCTACTGGCTCGACCTCTCCGATCGCGAGGTCCGCGAGGCGATGGGCCTCGTCGACGAGGACCGCTACCTCGAGCTGTTCAAGAAGTACGTCGTGCACGTCAAGCACTTCGTCAAGGGCGAGCGCATCTTCGATCCGGTCACGGGGGACAACGCCGAGCCTGACCACAAGTTCATGTCGGAGCTCGAGAAGACCATGGACCCCGGCGCCGGCCCGACCTTCCGCGCCGACGTGCTCTCGCGCATCGGCGCCTGGGCGCTGAGCAACCCCGACAACGAGCCCAACTACCCCGAGATCTTCGCCGACTACTTCTCGCGCCTGCGCGAGGACTACTACCGGCAGCAGAAGGAGACCGTCGGCCGCGGCATCGCCCGCATGCTCGAGCTGCTCTCGGGCGGCACGCGCAAGAGCGAGCTCAGCCTGTCGGCGCCCGAGGAGGAGCGGGCGCGACGCGCCCTCGAGGTGCTGCTCGGGGAGCGCGACGACAGCCGCAAGCACGAGCGCCACTCCCACGAGACGCTGCGCGAGACGCTGGTCGAGCTGGCGCGCGCGCGCTACTAGCTCGATAGCGTCTACCCAGCCGACGAGCGCGACGCACGACGCGGGCGCGACGGTTGGCGGCGGGCTACTTGACGCGCCGACGCCGGTTCGGGCGCGAGTCCGCAGCAGCGGGGGCCGGCTCGCGCGGCTTCGACGGCGCGCGCGCGGACGTGGCTGCGCGCGCGGGCTTCGCCGGCCCGGCGGGGACCGGCGCGTCGCCGATCTTGTCGCGCAGCAGGTCGCCGAGGTTGCCGAAGCCCGACTTGCTCTTCTGCTTGCCTTCCTTCGCGAAGCTGCGGAAGTTCGAGCGCTCCTCGGCCTCCTGGACGCCGCGGACGCTGAAGCGCAGGCGCCCGCTGCTGTCGCGGCTGATCAGCGTCACGCGGACCTCCTTGCCCACCGGGAACGCGCGGCGCGGGTCGGCGCCCTGGGGGATCCCGAGCTCGCGCGCGGGCACCAGCCCGCGGCCGAGCTCGGTGTCGACGAACACGCCGTGCTGGTTGACCGACGCGACGGTCCCGTCGTGCACCGAGTCGCCCTCGGCCGACGCGCTCGCGGCCGGCGGTTGACCCGTCTTCATAGACAGGCTGATCTTGAGGTTCTCGGGGTCGCCGTCGCGGGCCTCGATCGCGAGCACGCGCACCGTGACGCGCTCGCCGAGCTGCACCACGTCCTCGACCCGATCGACGCGCCCGTGGCCGAGCTCGGAGATGTGCGCGAGCCCCTCGAGTCCGCCGAGATCGATGAACGCGCCGTAGGGCTGGATCGAGCGCACGGTGCCCTCGATCTCGGCGCCGACCTCGAGCTTGGCCCGCAGCTCGCGGGCCTGCTCGTTGCGCTCGTCGAGCACCACGGCCTTGCGCGAGACGATCACCGAGCGCCCGCCGTCGCGGACCTCGACGACCTTGAACTGGTAGCTCTGGTCGATCATGTGGTCGAAGCTCGGCGAGTAGCCGACGTCGACCTGCGACGCGGGGCAGAACGCGCGCACGCCGCCGATCGTGACCTCGACGCCGCCCTTGACGATCTTGCTGACGGTGCCGGCGATCGGGGCACCTGACTCTTGTGCCAGCTCAATCGCGGCCAGGCCCACGCCGCCGCCGCGGAGCGACTTGACGAGCTCGGGGCCGCCCTCGCGCCCGCCGGGGTGCTTGACCGTCGCGCGGATCCGATCGCCGACCTGCACCGAGAGCGCGCCCTGGGCGTCCGCGAGCTGCTCTCGCGCGATCCGGGCCTCGGCCTTCGCGCCGACGTCGACGAACACGTACTCGCGGCCGACCTGCACGACGACGCCCTCGACCTGCTCGCCGGTGCGGAGCTTGCGGGCGCCGCGGCGTCCGGGTTGTTGATGCTGGGACGCTTCGAACAGCGACGCGAAGTCGTCATCGTCGTGGGTCATGGACGCGTAGCATGACAAAGTCGCGCACGCGACACAAGCCCCGCGCGCGGCCGCGCGGCGCCGCCCGCCGCGACGTCGAGGCCGCGACGCGAAGAAGATGTCTCTTCAGACAGAAGCTAGCGCTTCTTGCGTTTCTTCGTCTTGCCGGTGCCGACCTCGATCGAGGTGGCCTCGGGCGCCATCGGCGGGAAGGTCGGCAGCGGGTCGGTCAGCGTCTTGGGCTGCCAGTTGACCACCACGTCGATGTAGCCCTCCTTGGTCAGGCGGATCTCGTGGCGGTCCTTGGAGCCGACCTCGACCTCGATCTCGCAGGGCGTGACGCACAGCTCCTCGCCGTCGACGAACACCGTGGCCTCGTCGACGTTGGTCGTGACCAGGCGGCGCGTCTTCGGCAGCACGCCGGCGTCCTCGTCGCCGGTGCCGCCCGCGTGCTCGACGTCGGCGGCGGTCACGGTCGTCGTGGGCAGCGTCGGGTCGGTCGGCCGCGTAAAGAACCACACGCCGAGGCCGAGCACGAGCACCGCGCCGACGATGATCGCCCCGGTGATCGTCGTCGAGTCGAGCCCGAGCTTGGCGGCCGCGCCGGCGCTGGGGTGCAGCGACTGGGTCGGCAGGGTGGTCAGGCCGCCCGAGGACGGCGTGCGCGGCGGGATGGTGGCGCCGCGTCGACCGACGCTCAGCTCCGGCGCCGGTCGACCCTCCTCGACCGCTCGCACGGCGCCCATGCACTCGCCGATGAGCTCGGCGAAGCGACCCATGGACTGAATGCGCTTGTTGCGATCCTTGCGCAGCGCGAGCTGCAGGAGGCGGGCGGTGCTCTGCGTGCAGTTGCGCGGCGGCGGGACCTTGGCGCGCACGTGCTTGAGCATGGTCGCCATGGGCGTCTCGGCCGAGAACGGCGGGCGCCCCTCGAGCATCTCGTAGAGGATGCAGCCGAGCGAGTAGATGTCGGTGCGATAGTCGAGCGACTGCCCGTTGCACTGCTCGGGCGACATGTACTGCGGCGTGCCGAAGACCTCGCCCGCCTTGGTCAGCTTCATCGCGTCGAAGCCCCCGGCGATGCCGAAGTCGAGGACCTTGACGACGGTCGAGACGCCGACGGACTCGATGAAGATGTTGTCGGGCTTGAGGTCGCGGTGGAAGACCTCGTGCTCGTGCGCCTCGCTCAGGCTCTCGGCGATCTGGCGGGCGTAGCCGAGCGCCTCCATCTCGGGGATCGACGCGCTGCGCTCGAGCATCTCGGCGAGGCTCTCGCCGGTGAGCAGCTCCATGACCATGTACGGGCGCCCGTCGATGGTCTCGCCGTGCTCGTAGACGCGGATCGTCGACGGGTGGCGGAACTGGCTCGTGATCTCGAGCTCGCGGCGGAACCGCGTCAGGAAGGTGCGGTCGCTGAGGCACTCGCGGCGCACGAGCTTGATGGCGACCTTGCGGTCGACCTGCATGTCGTACGACTCGAAGACGATGCCCATCCCGCCTTCGCCGATCAGCCCGGTGATCTTGTACCGGTTGTTGATGATCTTGCCGATGTCCTGCCGGTGCGGCGCCTCGCGGAGCTCAACCTGCAGCGTGTCGGCCGAGTCGTCGTACGAGTCCTCGTACGTCTCTCGCGGCGGCGCGGCGCGACGCTGGCGCGGGCGCTGGGGGCGTCTTGACGAAGGGCGACGGGGCATTTGGAGGGGCGCCGGGGGGCTCGGTGCGCGGAGACTATAGTGTCCCGGAGCCGAGAAAAAGTGTAGCGGGTTGGTTTTTTTTGTCGCGCCGCGCATGCGGAGTCCCCGGCGCTCCCGACATCGCACACGCGCGTCGATGCGAGGCGCGCTCTGGCACATGGGGCCGGGCGGAGGCGCGTTCACGCGTGCCGTGCACGATTATCGCCCGTGAAAGCTGAAGTACGGATCGGGCGGGCTCGCCTGACCAGTCTTCAGATCAAGATGGAGATGATTGTGGTGGTCCCTGTCGTGGTCGGGGGTGAGCAGCGTGTGCACGAGCCCGAAGCGATACGCGTGACAGACGAGGCCGAGATAGACGTCGCCTGGCGGCGCCCCCGGAAGCGGCTCGTCGCCCGGTGCACGGTGTCGCGTATCGCCACGTGTCGGCGATGGGCACGACCGCAGGGTCCGCCGAGGATAGTGCTCCTCGACCTTGTACAGGGGCTGTCCGGGGCCGCGCTTGAACCCGAGGATGTCGATCGCCAGGCCGACGTTGTGGCGACTTCGCGGTTTGGCTCGCGTGATGCGTCCACGCCGCAGCGCGGAGAAATATTGCACCTCGGTGAAACCATGCCCGCGCAGCCACGACGCGAGCGGCAGCATTGCGGCCACGAGGCGACAGTCCCAGATCGCGTGGTGGTCGGTCTCTGGATCGTCGGACCACGGGATCACGAATTCGACGCCCGCGATCGGTCCGCGCAAACGCACGGGGATCGCGACCTCGGGCGCTTGATCCCGCTCGACTGTCGCAAACGCGACGCCGCGGCTGCGCAGGTGCTCGTGACAGCGACGCGAGTCCATACGCATGATCTCGGTCGCGTTGAGCGTCGGCGTCGCGGACACCGACGCCGGCGGAGCGCGGCGCTGCGGCCGTGTGCGTTTTGGGACACGTTCAAACCCGCGCGCGGGTGATGGAGCACGCTCTGGCCGCGCGCGGCTGGGGGCTTCACGCGACGGCGCGGGGTGGGGGGTCGTCGAACGCGGCGTCGTCGAGCGCGGCGTCGTCGAGCGCGGCGTCGCCTGCGGCGTCGTTTTCGGCGTCGTCACAGGAGATACGAACGGAGGGTCAGCGCAGCGCGCGTTGCGGACGCGGATCGGCCGGCCGTCGTCTCGCCACCCGTACGGGCACTCCACCGGTCGCTCGGCCGGCAGCCGCCATCGGTGACGCGAGGACCACGCCGGGTCGGGTCGGGTTGTCGAGCGCGCGCTGGCGGCCCCATACGGCCACGAGAGCGCGCAGAGCAGGGCGAGCGGGGTCACCGCGCAACGAGCCGAGAGCCGCACAGAATGGCTCCAGGACGCGAGGAAGACCGGCTTGGACCTGGGCATGGTGTAGGTCAGTTGCCTACCTTTCACGTTGTACCAATTCCTGCCCGGGTCGCAACTTCCAGGCCTACGCGGCCACACGATCCCGGCCCGCGAAGCCCGCGAAGCCCGCGCCGGTCCCCCTGACGTCGACGCCGCGATCGGATCGCGTCGCCCGTGCTCTGGAAGACGCCACGAGACGTCGCGCTCATGGGCTGTCCTCGCGTCGTCTTGAAGGCCCAGATGGCATTCCGTATCGTCCGGCAATCCATGCCTGACGCCGCGCCCACGCCCTCCCAGCGCCCTCACTCGCCAGTGTCGACTCCCTACGCGGCTCAACACAAGATTCGCGTGGTCACCGCGGCGGCGCTCTTTGATGGTCATGACGCCGCGATCAACGTCATGCGTCGAATCCTGCAGGGGTCCGGCGCCGAGGTCATTCACCTGGGGCACAACCGGGGCGCGGAGGAGGTCGTCGACGCGGCGATCCAGGAGGACGCCCAGGCCATCGCCGTGAGCTCCTACCAGGGCGGCCACGTCGAGTACTTCCAGTACATGTTTGATCTCCTGCGCGACAAGGGCGCGGGACACATCACGCTCTGGGGAGGCGGCGGCGGCGTCATCGTCCCGCGCGAGATCGAGGCGCTCCACGCCCACGGCATCAACCGCATCTTCAGCCCGGAGGACGGGCGAAGACTGGGCCTGCAGGGCATGATCAACGCGATCTTGCAGGGCGCCGACTTCTCCACGGTGCCGCCTGATTCACTGGCCAGCCTCGAGCGCGTTCGCGCGGGCGACGCGACCACCAGCGAGCTCGCGCGCTTGATCACCGCGCTCGAGAACGACGGCCCCCACCACGCCGCGCTCCTGACCGCCGCGCGCGGCGTGAAGGCTCCCGCGGTCCCGGTGCTCGGGCTGACGGGGACCGGCGGCGCGGGCAAGAGCTCGCTCACCGACGAGCTCGTCTCGCGCTTCGTCCGCGATAACCCCGCGCGCCGGATCGCGGTCATCTCGGTCGATCCGACGCGGCGGCGCACGGGCGGCGCGCTGCTCGGCGACCGCATCCGCATGAACTCGCTGCGCAGCGATCGCGTGTTCATGCGCAGCATGGCGACGCGCGCCTCGGGCGTGGAGCTGTCTCGCGCGACCGACGACGTCGTGCGCCTGTGCAGGCTCGCGGGCTTCGACCTGATCCTCGTCGAGACCAGCGGGATCGGCCAGGGCGACGCCGAGATCACGCGGCTCGCCGATCACACGCTGTACGTGATGACCGCGGAGTACGGCGCCCCGAGCCAGCTCGAGAAGATCGAGATGCTCGATCTCGCGGACGCCGTCGCGATCAACAAGTTCGAGCACAAGGGCAGCAAGGACGCGCTCCGCGACGTCCGCAAGCAGCTGCGGCGCAATCGCCAGCGCTTCGACGGCGACGACGACGCGCTCCCGGTGTTCGGCACGGTCGCCAGCCGCTTCAACGACAGCGGCGTCAACGGCCTCTACGCGCACCTCTGCGGCCTGCTGACGACCGAGGCGCGCCCGTGGTCGACGTCGATCCCGGCCGATCAGCGCGCGGTCGTCTCCAACACCCGCGACATGATCCCCGGCGATCGCACCCGCTACCTCGCGGAGATCGTCAAGACGGTGCGCGACTACAAGGCGCGCGTGCGTGAGCAGGCCGCGCTCGCCCAGACGCTCGGCGGGCTCCGGCGCGCGCGCGCGCTGGTCGACGCGGCGCCCGACGCCGACGCGACTGTTGGGACATGGCTTGATGGTCAGATTGATGCGCACGCGCGGCGCCTCGACCGGGACGCGCGCGAGGCCCTCGAGACGCTCCCGCGCCTGCGGGCCGCGTACGCCGAGGACGAGTACGTCGTCGCGATCCGCGGCCGCGAGATCCGCTACCCGACCCACGTCACGACGCTGTCAGACAGCCGGATCCCGCGCGTCGCGCTGCCGCAGACCGACGAGCCCGGCGCCGTCATCCGCTACATGCTGCTCGAGGGCCCGCCGGGGTCGTTCCCCTACACCGGCGGCGTGTTCCCGTTCAAGCGCGAGGGCGAGGATCCCAAGCGCATGTTCGCGGGCGAGGGCGGGCCCAAGCGGACCAACGAGCGCTTTCACTACCTCTCGAGCGGCGAGCCGGCCAAGCGCCTCTCGACCGCGTTCGACTCGGTCACGCTGTACGGCTGGGACCCGGGGGAGCGCCCCGACATCTACGGCAAGATCGGCGAGAGCGGCGTCAGCGTGTGCACGCTCGACGACGCCAAGCTGCTCTACAGCGGCTTCGACCTGTGCGCGCCGAGCACGAGCGTGAGCATGACGATCAACGGCCCCGCGCCGATCCTGCTCGCGCTGTTCATGAACACCGCGATCGATCAGCAGCTCGCGCGCGCCGAGGCCGAGAAGGGCGCCGCGCTCGCGCCCGCCGAGCGCGAGGCCGTCCAGGACCGCACGCTCAAGACGGTGCGCGGCACCGTGCAGGCCGACATCCTCAAGGAGGACCAGGGCCAGAACACCTGCATCTTCTCCATCGAATTCGCCATGCGGATGATGGGCGACATTCAGGCGTACTTTATCGACAAGGGGGTGCGGAATTACTACTCGGTCTCGATCAGCGGTTATCACATCGCCGAGGCCGGCGCGAACCCCATCTCGCAGCTCGCGTTCACGCTCGCCAACGGCTTCACCTTCGTCGAGTACTACCGCGCGCGCGGCCTCGACGTCGACAAGTTCGCGCCCAACCTCAGCTACTTCTTCTCCAACGGGCTCGACGCCGAGTACACCGTGATCGGGCGGGTCGCGCGGCGGATCTGGGCGATCGCGCTGCGCGACCTCTACAGGGCCGACGCGCGCAGCCAGAAGCTCAAGTACCACATCCAGACGAGCGGTCGCTCGCTGCACGCGATGGAGATCGACTTCAACGACATCCGCACGACGCTGCAGGCGCTGTTCGCCTACTATGATCATTGTAACAGCCTGCACACGAACGCCTACGACGAGGCGATCACGACGCCGACCGAGGAGAGCGTGCGCCGGGCCATGGCGGTGCAGCTGATCATCACCAAGGAGCAGGGCCTGGCGAAGAACGAGAACGTGCTGCAGGGCTCGTACATCATCGAGACGCTCACCGAGCTGGTCGAGGAGGCGGTGCTCGACGAGTTCACGCGGCTCGACGAGCGCGGCGGCGTGCTCGGGGCGATGGAGCGGCAGTACCAGCGCGGCAAGATTCAGGACGAGAGCCTCAAGTACGAGCGCCTCAAGCACAGCGGCGAGCTGCCGATCGTCGGCGTCAACACGTTCCAGAACCCCAACCGCTCGGGTGATGACGAGGCCGCGCAGGTCGAGCTCACGCGCGCGAGCGCCGACGAGAAGAACGAGCAGATTCGCCGCCTGCGCGCGTTTCAGGCCGAGCACGCGGCCGAGGCCCCTGCCGCGATCGAGCGGCTCAAGCGGGTCGCGCTCGCCGGCGGCAACATCTTCGCGGAGCTGCTCGAGACGACGCGCGTGTGCAGCCTCGGGCAAATCTCGGCGGCGCTATTCGAGGTAGGCGGCGAGTATCGCCGCAACATGTGAGCGGCGAATCGCTGGCATTGCGCGTATCCAGCGGCCGCGCGCCGCACGCAGAAAATGCAGGAGATCGTGGGCGTCCTGCCGGTCTGCGCGAGGAACACGCATTTTTCGCCGGTTGAGGCGATAAACAACGGCCTAATCGACGGGTGATAAATGGCGTTAGTTTTCGATCGTAGATGGTCGAACACTCGCTATTCGTGTTAGGGTGCGATCGATGTCAAAATACGAGACCGAGATTCGTTCGGCGCTTGACGAGCAGGAGCGTCAGGTATGCCTCGACCTGCTGCGAGCGTCGCCCGAACTCACGCTTGGCGACATTCATAAACTCAGTCGCGGCAGCATCGGACGACACTTCGGCTCGATCACCGTGGGCGAGCTGCTCGGCAGTTCGGGCAGTTCGGGCAGTTCGGGCGCGCAGGCGAGCGGCGCGAAGCTGCGCGTCGCCCCGGCGCCCGCGTCGGCGTCCGTCAACACGCGCACGGCTGCGGGCCGCAAGGCCTACGACGACGCGCTGCTCGACGCGCTCAAGGCCGAGGACAAGCCGGTCAGCGCCTCGCGGCTCATCGCCAGGGTCGGCGGCTCCAAGCTGCAGGCGCGCGCCGCCCTCAACCGCCTGATCGAGACCAAGAAGATCACCTGGACCGGGAAGGCGCGCGGCACGAAGTACGCCGTCGCCTGAGCGGGCGCAGGGTGCTCGCCGCGTCGCGAGCACCCGGACACGCCGACGCGCACCCGGGGCCGCTGTGCGGGCCCGGGTGTTGACGTCTCGCCGTGCGGATCTCGGGATCGCGCGCGTGTACATGCACCGCCGCGACCTGAATCTTCCAGCATGTTACGGAGAACAGGGTGCGAAGCGCGGTGCACGGTGGCGTGAAGCGCTTGACGCACCTCGCCGGACGTGGTGACCGCGACGCGCGCCCGCAGCGGCGGACCGACGCCGAGGGCGGCGCCGTGCCGGTTTCTCACGCGTCTGCGCTGGCCCCAGGAGCCCGCGGCGAACGGCCGCGGAACGTTGATTCGTAGGCGAGCGTCTCGTCGGCCCTCCCGCTGTAACGCGCACGCCCGCGCGCCGTTCTGGAGCACAGGCGCCGCGCGGCGCTCCACGAATTCGCCGGGCGCGCCTGTCCGTGCTTGCATGTACCAAGAACGCTTCAGGTACTATGACGAACGCCGCGACTACACGCGCAGGCCTGGAGCAGGAGCACTTCCGACGATGAGCCGTAATGAACGTAGCGGTGCCCGGACCTCGGTCCAGCTGGTGTTGGGTAGGAGCGCGCGGGCGACCGCCGCGCTCGTGTTGTTCGCGGCGCTCGGCTGTTCGGGCGACTCAGGTCCGCAGACGACGAACGACTCGATGAGCGACTCGGACCCGAGCGAGACCGCGTCGACGGGCGAGGACGCGTCGACGACCGGCGAGCCGGTGAGCACGACCGAGGGCGGCGGCAAGGAGGACATGGGCAGCGTCGGCGGCGCGATGTGCAGCCTGCTCAAGCAGGACTGCAACGACGGCGAGAAGTGCGTGCCGTTTAACGAGAACGGGGGAATCTTCCCCGACGGCGTCAAGTGCGTGCCCGAGGTCCCGAACGCTGACGACATCGGCGCGGAGTGTGTCGTGATGGGGGGCTTCGGCGCGGGCGAGGACTCGTGCGCCGCCGGCTCGATCTGTCTCGACCTCGACGACGACGGCTTCGCCACGTGCATCGAGTTCTGCCAGGGCGAGACGCCGGAGCAGGCGTTCTGCAACGACCCCGACTACACCTGCGTCGAGCTGTTCGAACCGATCGTGCCGGTGTGCTTCCGCAAGTGTGACCCGCTCGTGCAGGACTGCCCGGACGGCGAGGGCTGCTTCATGGACGCGCCGATGCTCGGCGCCGAGGGCTTCGTGTGCATGCCGCTGGTCGAGAACCTCAGCTCCGGCGGCGGCGTCTACGGCGAGGGCTGCATCGCGATGTCGAACTGCGCGCCCGGGAACTCGTGCGTGTTCGCCGAGAACGTGCCGGGCTGCCAGGGCGTGTACTGCTGCACCCCGTGGTGTGATCTCAGCAAGCCCGACCCGTGCCCTGAGTTCGAGGAGACCATGAGCTGCATCCCCTGGTACCCGCAGGGCGAGGCGCCGCCGAACTACGAGAACGTCGGCATCTGCGGGATTCTGCCGTAGCCGTAGCCGTAGCCGTAGCCGTCGCTTCCAGCGGTCGCCGGCTCGCCAGCCGGGTCGGGCGACCGCGCGCGCGGGTTCGCGGCCGCTTGCGAGCCGCGCGCGCGCGGGCGTACACAAGACGCATGACCTTCGACTCGTCGAGTTCGTCGCCGTGGCGCTCTTCCTCCTCCGCGCGGGGTCGCGGGGCGTGGCGCTCGCGGACGCTGCTCCTGGGCGCGTTCGCGGTCGCCTGCGGCGACGCGGGGGGCGGGACGCAGACGACCGCGGCGAGCTCCTCGAGCGACGCGGCGACGACCGCCGCGACCGAGGGCACCCAGGGCGCGAGCACCACGGCGGGCGCGAGCAGCGAGAGCGCGACGACGGGCGGCTCGGACTCGGGGACGACGGGCGAGGCCTTCACCTGTACGCCGCAGGAGCTCAAGCCGCATGGCACCGGCTTCTTCCTCGACATCTCCGACGCCAGCGGGATCCGCGTCGAGAACTTCGTGCCCGACCCGCCAGAGCCGATCCCGATCAACGATCACAGCCGCCTCGGCTGGGTCGACCTCAACGGCGACGGCTACGACGACCTCGTGGCCCACAGCCTGTTCCCGAACCCGCAGGCGGGGATCCCGTTTGAGCACCTGGTGTTCCTCAACAACGGCGACGGCACCTTCGCGCACTTCAGCGACGAGTCGGGCCTGCGCGACGTCCAGGCGGGCTTCTTCGCGTTCGGCGACGTCGACAACGACGGCGATCAGGACTGCTTCGCCGGCCTCGACATCACGCTCGGGCAGTACCGCAGTCAGCTGCTTCTGAACGATGGGACAGGTCGATTCACGGTCAAGCCCGACGCCGGCGTCGACGCCGGGCTCGCCGGCACGCGCGCGGCCAACGGGGTGTTCGCCGACTACAACCTCGACGGGCGCCTCGACCTGTTCGTCGCCAGCGGGCAGACCGGCTACGCCGTGACCGATCAGCTGTTCTTCGGCTTCGGCGACGGGACGTTCCAGGACGTCAGCTCGCAGTACCTGCCGACCACCGTCGGGCAGCCGGGCAACGGCGCGGTCGCGTGCGACTACGACGACGACGGCGACCTCGACGTGCTGGTCTCCAACTACGGCGTGAGCGTGGCGCTCGGCGAGAACCACCTGTGGGAGAACGACGGGACAGGCCACTTCACCGAGGTCGGGGTCGCGCGCGGCTTCGCGTCGCTGCCCACGGGCAACTACTACCTCGCGGGCACGGGCAACGGCGTCGAGCCGGAGCCAGGGAAGGGGCCCGGCGAGTACGTGGGCTCCAACGGCTTCGGGCTGCAGTGCGAGGACGTCGACAACGACGGCGACCTCGACGTCTACCTCACGACGATCTCGCACCCGGTCGCCAGCGACTACAGCCGCATGTGGTCGGACCCGACGCAGCTGCTGATCAACCAGGGCGCGGCCGGCGGGTACGCGTTCGTCAACGAGTTCCTGGCGCGCGGGCTGCCGTTCAACGAGGGCGACATCGACGGCTCGATGATCGACTTCGACAACGACGGGCGCATGGACCTCGCCGTCTCGCGCGACAAGAAGTACGAGGGCAACTACACCGAGATCGAGCAGAAGGCGTGGTTCGGCCTCATGCGCCAGCTGCCCGACGGGATGTTCGACAGCGTCGGGCCGCAGAGCGGGATCAACGACGCCGACGCGCCGCTGCAGCGCATGAAGCAGGCCCAGAACCACGCCTGGTCCGACATCGATCACGACGGCGACCTCGATCTGCTCGTCGGCGGGCGTGACACGGGCGGCGGGCGCCCCAACTTCTTGTTCGAGAACGCGATCGGCAGCGAGAACCTGTGGCTCGCGCTGCGGGTGCGCGGCGACGGCGAGGCGATCACGCGCGACGCGTTCGGCACCCGCGTCACGCTCCACTTCGCGGGCACCGACGCGGTCGTCTCGCGCGAGCTCAAGTCGAGCCGGGGGACCTACAACTCGATCGACACGCGCGCGCTGCACTTCGGGCTCGGCGAGTTCGGCTGCCCCGAGCGCCTGGACGTCCGCTGGCCCGACGGCACGACGGAGAGCTTCGACGCCGCGCAGATCCCGGTGAACCAGTACGCGGCGCTCGACTACGGCGTCGGGCTGAGCGCGGCCGAGTAGGGCGAGCCCGCGCGCGCGGGCGACATGGGCTTTCCGACATCTTCGGCGCGCGGGCGCCTCGCGCTAGTCGGGCGCGTCGCGGGGCAGCGTCACGCAGAAGTCGGCGCCGCCGCCGGGGCGCGCGTCGACGCGCGCCTCGCCGCCGTGGGCGCGCGCGAGGTCGCGGACGAGCGCGAGCCCGAGCCCCGTGCCGGGCAGGTGCGCGTCCTCGGGGCGCTGCACGCGGAAGAAGCGATCGAAGACGCGGGCGCGCGCGGACTCCGGGATGCCGGGCCCGCGGTCGCGCACGTGCAGCTCGATGGCGTCGCGCGGGCCGGCGCGCGCCTCGAGCTCGATCTCCGGGTGATCGGCGTCCTGCGCGTACTTGAGCGCGTTGTCCACGAGGTTGACGATGATCTGCTCGACCGCCTGTCCGTCGAAGCAGCTCATGAGCGGCGCGTCCGGGACCCGCACGCGCAGCTCGAAGCCGGCGCGCTCGATCCGGCTCTGCTGGCCCTCCGCGACGCGCTCCATGAACGCCGCGAGGTCGCCCTCGGAGCGCTCGAGCGTGTGGCGGCCGGCCTCGAGGCGCGAGACCGTGAGCACGTTGTCGATCAGCCGCGAGAGCCGGACGCTCTCGCGCGTCAGCTCCTCGTGCACCCGCGCGCGCCGCTCGGGCGCGACGAGGCCCTCGCGCAGCATCTCCGCGTGCATCCGGACCGTCGTCAGCGGCGTGCGCAGCTCGTGCGAGACCGCCGACACGAACGCGGCGCGCTGGGCCGCGAGCTCCTCGGCGCGCCGGCTCGCGCGGTTGATGGCGACGCCGGCCGTGGCGATGACCGAGAGCAGCCCGAGGAGGATACCTGTCTGCAGCGCCAGGCTCGTGTCGTGCCCGTCGCGCGCGGCCGCGTCCTCGGCGTAGCACAGCTGCAGCCCGGGCAGGTTGGCGGAGATCGGCAGCGCGAGCGCGCAGCCCTCGGGCGCGCGCGTCAGCGTCGGCGCGGGCCCGTCGTCCTCGAGCGCGTGGCGCTCGAGCAGCGCGGGCAGCCAGTCGCGCTCGATGTAGTCGCCGTCGAGGATCACGCCCTGGACGGATCCGGTCCCGGCGTGCGAGACGACGCGGACGAGCACCGGTACGCCGCCCACGTCCGTGAAGCGCATGGGCGTGTAGTCGACGACCTGCGCGGGCCCGGGCGCGACGCTCGGCGGTTCGGGGCGCAGCGCCTGCGCGGGCAGCTTGATCTGCGCGTCGAGGAACGCGTTGCCGCTGTAGGGGTTGCCGTCGTCCTGGGTCTCGGGCTCGCCGACGGGCTGCTCGCGGGCCGCGTCGTCGCGCCGGTTGCTGCTCGAGGATCCGTAGGACGACTGCGGGGCCGCGCGCTGCTTGACCTGCTGCTGCTCGAGCTCCCCCCACGACAGCTCGTTGCGGCTGGTCACGGGCGCCTGGCGGCCGCGCTGCTGCACGCGCGCGCTGGCCAGCGGATCCCCGCGCTGGGCCTCGACGATGTCCTGCTGCTGGTAGTTGCTCCACTGGTTGAGGTTGGTCGTCAGCGGCGCCTGCTGCACGGCCTGGGCCACGAGCGTGCGCTCATCGGTCAGCGACGGCATGCGCCCGGGCGCCGAGCCGGCGTCGCCGAAGCTCAGGCCGCGGATGTCGGCGAAGCTCTCGCGGGTCACGAGCGCGAGCATCTCGGACGCGCGCGCGGCCGGGGTGCCCGCGGGCAGCTCCTCGCCGCGCGTCGCCTCGTCCGTCGGCGCGGCCTCGTGGGGGGTGTAGGGGGTGCGGATCGTGTACCCGTCGCCGTCGACCCCGGGGTCGACCTGGAAGTAGCCGCGGACCCGACGATCGTCGGGCGCGGCCGCGAGCGGCGAGACGGCGATCGGGTCGTTGAGCGCGAGCAGCTCGGGCGGGCTGTAGTAATGATTGTACAGGTAGAACGGGCGCGCGTTCTCGCGGCGGCGCAGGTCCTCGAGGCTCTCGTCGACCGCCGCGCGGATCGCCGCGGCGGAGCGCTGCAGCCGCTGGCGCTGGGCCGCCGCCTGCATGGCGCGCTCGCGCAGCGAGGCCGTGAACCAGCCGGCGCCGAGCAGCACGGTCGGGAGCGCGATGCCGAGGGCGAGCAGGGTCAGGCGCGCGGGACGTCGGTTCATCGATAGACGCCCCCGCTCGCGGGCTCGACCTTCGCGTCGAAGCGGTAGCCGCGGCCGCGGACCGTGGTGATCCAGTCGTCGCCGCCGGGCGCCGCCTTGAGCTTGCCGCGCAGCTGCGCCATGTGCATGTCGACCGTGCGCGTGCGGATCGAGCCGTCGCGGTAGCCCCAGACGTCGGTGAGCAGCTCGCTGCGGGTCACCGGGCGGTGAAGATGTCCGATGAGATAGGTGAGGATCGCGCCCTCGCGCGGCGTGAGCGTGATCGTGCCGCCGCTCCACGCGATGTGCAGGCGATCGACGTCGAGCTCGACCGCCGCACGGCCGACGCGGTAGCGCGCCGCGCGAGACGCCGGCTGCTCGGCGTGCGCCTGCTGCCGACGCAGCAGCCCGCGCGCCCGCGCGATCAGCTCGCGGATCCCGAACGGCTTGGTGACGTAGTCATCGGCGCCCGCCTCGATGCCCGCGACGATGTCGCTCTCGGCGCCCTTGGCCGTCAGCATCAGCACCGGCGTCAGCTCGCCGCGCGCCCGGTAGCGCCGCAGCACCGAGAGGCCGTCGAGGCCCGGGAGCATGATGTCGAGCAGCACGAGCTCATAGGTGTTGCAGGTCAGGCGCGCGAGCCCCTCGCGCCCGTCGGCGACGCTGTCGACGCGGAAACCCTGCCCGGAGAACAGGTCGACGAGGCCGTCGCGGATCGGCGCCTCGTCCTCGACGATCAGGACTCTGGGTCCGCGTGACGCGTCGCTCGGCATAGCTGGATGGTGACACAGGCGCGTCGCGGCGCGCGAGCGCGACGGTAATTGCTGTGTAAAACGATGCTCAAATCGCAGCTCGAGAACACGGCTCGAGCGGGTAGGTTCACGGGCGCGGGCCCGTTGGCCGCGTGGTATACGGGAGCCATGATGTCGTCTGGATTGAGCCTACTCCCGTGTACCTGGTCGGACTCCGCGCGCGCGCTGGCGATCGGCGCGCTGGTGCTCGCGGGCTGCGGCGACAGCTCGCGCGACTCAGCGACCGACGCCGGCACGACCAACGAGACGCTGACGAGCATCGGGCCGTCGACCGCGGGTCCGTCGAGCGCCACCGACGACGTGACCGCGTCGAGCTCCAACACGAGCCCGACCGTGACGGACTCGGGCGCGAGCTCGACCGGGACCAGCGACACGGGCGCGACCGTGACGACCGACGACCCCAGCACCACCGCGATCGATCCGAGCACGAGCTCGGGGACCACCGACGGCGGCTGCCAGCAGGGCGAGATCATCTGCGAGGACGGCGAGGCCAAGGTCTGCGACGGCATGGGCGGCTACGAGTCGACCGAGCTGTGCCCCGAGGAGTGCGCCGACGGCCTCGGCTGCGTGCTGTGCATCCCCGGCTCCGCGACCTGCGAGGGCGACAACTCGGTGGTGTGCAACGACCAGGGCGACGGCTACGAGGACGGCGTGCTCTGCGACCCGATCCAGGGCGTCTCGTGCAACCCCGACTCCGGCTACTGCGAGGGCGCCTGCTCGCCGCAGAGCCTGGGGCTGAGCTACATCGGCTGCGACTACTACCCCACGGTGACCCAGCAGCTCGACTCCTACGTCGGCGGGAGCCAGTACGCGGTCGCGGTCGCGAACACGACCGCCGAGATCGCCAACGTCACCATCACGCGCGGCCCCAACCCCGTGCAGAACGTCATGGTCCAGCCCGGCAGCGTGCAGGTCGTCGTGCTGGCGTGGGTCAACGAGCTGGCGCTGGGGACCGGTCCCACCAAGCTCGTCGTCGACGGCGCCTACCGCCTGCGCTCCGATCGCCCGGTGACCGTCTACCAGTACAACCCGCTCGCGGCGAACGTCACCAACGACGCCTCGCTGATGCTGCCGGTCAACGCCTGGACCGGCAACTACGTCGTCGCCGCGTGGCCGTACTGGCTCGCGTACCCCGGCTTCTACTCGGTCACGGCCAAGGCGGACGGCACCACCGTCACGCTCACCGGGCCGCCGCAGAGCCCCGCGATCCAGGCGGGCGCCGGCCTCGACGGCAACGGCAACGGCGTCGTCATGATGGACGAGGGCGACGTGCTGCAGGTCGTCACCGCCAACGGCGGCGATCAGACCGGCGCGTTCGTCCACGCCGACAAGCCCGTGCAGGTGATCGGCGGTCACGACTGCACGCAGGTGCCGATCGGCACCGTCGCCTGCGACCACCTCGAGGAGAGCATGTTCCCGATCGAGACGCTGGCGACCGAGTACATCGTCGTGCCGCCGGTGCAGGTGCCGAACGACCAGGCCCCGAAGGCGCAGGTCGTCCGCGTCGTCGCCACCGCCGCCGACACCCAGCTGACCTTTGAGCCCGACCAGGGCGTGAACACCACGCTGGCGATGCCGGGCCAGTTCGTCGAGATCCCGCAGACGACCAACAGCTTCAAGGTCTCGTCCAACAACAAGATCCTCGTCGCGCAGTACATGGTCGGGCAGGGCGCCAACTTCGGGACGAGCGACCCGGCCATGCTGGTCGCGGTCGCGACCGAGCAGTACCGCACCAACTACCTGTTCCACGCGCCGACCGGCTGGTCCGGGAACTACGTCGACATCATCGCGCCCGACGGCGTCAGCGTGAACGTCGACGGCGCGCCCGTGATGGCGTTCGCGCCGATCGGCGCCACGGGCTTCTCGGTCGCGCACGTCAAGCTCAACAACAACGGCGACGGCAACCACACGGTCGAGTCGGCGGCGAAGATCGGCATCAGCGTCTACGGCGTGCTGAACTACGGCAGCTACTGGTACCCGGGCGGCCTCGATCTGGCGCTGATCCCCGAGTAGCCGCGTCGGCCGAGCGCCCGGCGCGGGCTCGCCGGGCGCTACGAGGGCAGCAGCGGGATCTGCATGCTTGGCCCGAGGGACAGGTTCAGCTCGCGCAGGCGGTAGAACTGCTCGCCGTCGATCACCGGGTCGATGGTGAAGCCCGGGGTCGCGGTGATCTTGACGTGGCGCGCGCGGTCGTCGAACACGTTGCGCCCGACCAGCGGGGCGCCGAGCACGATCGACGGGAGGTTCATGACCGCGCCCATGGGCGTGGCGTCGAGCGCCTGGAAGTGCATCGCGCCCGGGGACTGCGCGAGCGGGAAGCAGCGCACGACGCCCGCGAGGTTGATGTCGATCGCGCCGACCTGCAGCGCGATGAACTCCTGGCTGGCGAGCGGCTTGCCGTCGACCTCGATGCGCGCGCGCGTCGGCGTGAAGAACGTCTCGCCGTACTCCTGCAGGGTCGTCGGCGCGAGGCGGCGCAGCGCGGGCCCGAGCGACTGGACGATCGCGCCGCCGGCCGCGGCCCCGATCACGCCGGCGATCTCGTAGGCGCCGCGCGTCTTGGGCAGCTGGTAGAACTTGTCGAAGAAGTTACGGCCGACCCCGCCGACGGCGCTGGCGATGCCCAGGCGGTCGAAGGGCGCCGGCTCGCCCGCGTCGTCGAGCACCTCGCCGTGGTGGCGGCAGGTGTCGACGGTGATGGTCTTGGGTCGCTCGCCGCGCTCGAGCACCGCGAGCAGGCGCACGAGGATCGACTCGGCCTCGCCCTTGAGCCCGGCCTTGCGCGCCACGAAGTCCACGGTCCCGCCGTTGGTCGGCACGATCACCGGGAGCTGCTCGGGCGGCGCTCCGCGGGCGCGCAGGCGTTCGAAGCCGGTGTTGACGACCCAGTGCAGCGTGCCGTCGCCGCCGTCGCACACGAGGTACTCACAGCCGGCGTCGAGCAGCTCGTCGACGGCCCCCGGGAGCTCGTCGAGCGAGCGCGTGCGCTTGAGCAGCCCGCGCTTGCCCAGCATCCGCTCGAGCCGACCCGAGCGGCCGCGAGACCGCCAGTTCTTCTTCGAGTTCGGGTTGGTGATGACGCCGATGGTCACGGGGACAGGAGGCTTCGTGGCGGCGACGCGCCGCCTCGGAGCTCAGGAAACGATACGGGACGGCGCCAGGGGGCGGCAAATTGTCGTCGCGGCACGTTCCCGGTGAGAGCGAGCGTGCGCACCCGAGCGCGCAGGCGTGCGCGCGGTCAGCCGGAGCGGGTCGAAACGCCGCGGTACCGCGAGCGCAGCGCGTCGGGCGTGCTGCTGGCCGTTCGAACAGCTGACGAAAAGCTTGCGGACGCGGCGTGGGAGCGAGCGTCGTGAGGGATGTCCGCAGTCACGCCGAAGTGCGCAACACCTTGCACGCGACGTCGCGCTCGAGGTCGAAGACGGCGCGCGGGGGGCGGGGGACGCGGCGACGCTCGCCTACCGGCTCGCGTGCTCGACGAGCGCGTCGGCGAATTCGTTCTGCAGGCGGCGGACCTTGTGGATCTTGTACTTCTCGAAGCCGTTGACGAGGATCGAGAACGCCAGCGGCCGCGCGCCGTGGGGGCCGGCGAAGCCGGACAGGGACGAGACGTTGTTCAGGGTGCCGGTCTTGGCCCGCACCTGGCGCTCGTGCGGTCCGTCCTTGAGGCGGCGTCGGAGCGTGCCGTCGGCCCCGGCGATCGGCAGCGAGGACACGAAGTCGGCGCCGTAGCGGAAGTCGCGGTAGACCGCGGCGAGCAGGCCGGTCATCTGCGCGCTCGTGATCACGTTGTTGTCGTAGAGCCCCGAGCCGTTGCGCATGCTGAAGCCCGCGAGGTCGAGGCCGAGGCTCTCCAGGTGCGCGCGGATCCGGGTGACGCCCCCGGCCGAGGTCGCCGGCGTCGCGCCGCCGCCGGCGTCGATGAGCTTGAGCAGCTGCTCGGCCATGAAGTTGTTGGAGAGCTTGTTGATGCTGCGGATCAGCACCGCGAGGCTGCGCGAGCGGTGAATGGCGAGCAGGTCGGCCTTGCGCGGGCGGGGGGCCAGGCGGACGTCGCGCTTGTCGACCTTGATGCCGCGCTGCTCGAGCACCACGCGGAAGCTCTCGCCGGCGAAGCGCGAGGGGTCGTGGATCGGGTAGCGGTAGGTCGCCGAGCCGGCGTCGACGCCGAGCGTGCCGCCGAGCTCGAGGGTCAGCACGCCGGCTTTCTCGGCCGGCGAGACGACGACCTTGTCGTGGCGCCCGCTCGCGGTCGTGGCGTTGTTCGTGAGCTGAACGCAGGGGACCGGCGGGACCAGCTCGGCCCGCGTCTTCGCCCCCGGCGCGTCGCCGGGGAACAGCTTGACGATGAAGGTGTTGAAGTTGACCGAGGTGGCCCCGCCCGGCGCGCGGTAGGTCGCGAACTCCGACTTCTGATCGAAGCCCGGCGGCAGCTCGTCTCTGTCGAAGGCGCTCGAGTCGACGACGACCCCGCCGGTCACGCGGCGGATCCCGCTGATGTAGAGCGTGTCCGCGAGGTGATAGAGGTTCTCGGTGACGAGCAGCGGATCGCCGCCGCCGACGAGGAACAGGTCGCCCTGCACGCGGTCGCCCTTGACCGCGTCCTCGGGCGCGAACACCTGGGTGGCGAAGCGGGCCTCGGGCCCGAGCAGCGCCAGCGCGGACGCGGTGGTCACGACCTTGATGCCGCTGGCGGGGTTGAGCGGGAGGTCGGGCTCGCGGGCGTACAGGCGATCGCCGGTCGCGACGTCGACGACGGTGGCGCTGAGCTGCGCGCCCTCGAGAAATTTCGCGCTGTCGATCAGCGCGTCCAGCTGGCGTGCGAGCTCGCCCTTCGTCGCCGCGCTGGCGTCGGCGGCCAGCGCGGCCGCCGTGGCGACCCACGGGAGGGTGAGGGCGAGCGCCGCCGCGCGAGGCCGGCGCGAGCCAGGCGCGCAGGGGCGCGGCGCGGCGCGAGCGAGCGCGGCGCGGGCGAGCGTGGCACAGGTGGGCGGGGACCACGGGTGCAGGGTAGCGAGAATCCACCGGGGTGTCCGGGGATTCCTTGCCCTGTCACCAGGCGCGCGCGGGACGGCCTCGACGGCGCGGCGCGATCTCGTCTTCGGCGCTCGCCTCGTCACGCGGCCGCCTCGTCGCGACGCCTGACCGCGCGGTGAGGAGTCGGGGTATACTCGCGTCGCAATGTCGAGCGCGCGTCGTGGGCACGGAGGCGGGACGTCGAGGGTGACGCGAGCGACGCGACGCGGCGCGCTCGTGGTCGCCGCGTGGATGCTCCCGGGCGTCGTCGCTGCCGACGGCCCGGCGATGCCGCCGGAGCTGCTGGTGCGCAGCGGCGCGCGCGTCGTCCCGATGGATCGCGCGCGCCTGCTCGGCGCGCCGGCCGGCTCGGTCGCGCACTACGAGCAGCGTGACTTCCAGATCCACGGGCTCCCGGTGCGCGGGGCCTACGAGACCGCGCTGGTCGACGAGGACGGCGCCGAGCAGCGCGTCGTGGTCACGCGCACGCCGAGCGTCGCGCCGCAGTACCGGCCGCAGGACGCGATCATCACGGCCGCGGGCGCGCGCGCGATCGCGATCGCGCACCTGCAGGCGGCCGGCTCGCCCGATCCCGGTGAGCCCGAGCAGGAGCCCGAGCTCGTCTACCTCGACGTCCTCGGCCGCCCGCTGCTCGTGTGGGAGACGCACATGCCGCTCGACCTCTCGGGCGGCGAGCCGACGAGCAAGACGCTCTACGTGTCCGCCGCGACAGGTCGAGTGCTGCACGAGGTCGAGCACGTGCGCTCGGTCAAGGCGACCGTGTTCCCGATCAACCCCGCGACAACGCCCAAGCCCGAGGCCGTCGAGCTGACCAACATCACGACGGACGGGGCCGGGAGCACGCTGACGGGCTCCCGCGTCGTCTCGATGAACTGCTCCCTCACGCCGCCCGAGAACGAGGAGGACATCCCGCTGTGGTGGGACGAGGGCGAGTGCTACGGCATGCAGATGGCGACGTCGAACGAGGACGGCGACTTCGACGTGCCGATCCCCGACATCACCGACTGGGACGTGCACACCGTCGGCGACGACCTCTACTCCGAGGTCTCGATGTTCTACCACGGCGAGCGCTTCCTGCATGAGCTCGAGAAGTACGGGCTCACGAAGTTCAAGTGCGAGTCGTCGCTGATGCTCGCCAACATGCGCTACTCCGAGATCTCGGAGAGCTACCCCGACCTCGACTACGGCCCGCTCAACAACGCCTACTACACCAACAAGTGCGAGGCCGATCAGGGCCCGACGATGATGTTCGGCCAGGGCTCGTCGGTCGACTACGCCTACGACGGCGACGTCGTGTACCACGAGATGGGCCACGGGATGGTCTCGCTGCTGACCCCCGACGGCCTCAGCGATCGCCGGCTGCGGCCCGAGGCCGTCATCGCCGACGCGGGCGGGATCAACGAGTCGATCGCCGACTACTTCGCCATCATGATGACCGGCGAGCACCTGCTCGGCGACTACGTGGCGCGCTTCTGGCCCGGCTACGGCAAGCCGTACATCCGCACGGGCGAGAACACGAAGGTCTGCCCCGAGAACACCATCGGGCAGGTGCACAACGACGGCGAGCCGCTGACCGCGGCGCTGTGGGCCACGCGCAAGCGCGTCGGCGACAAGCTCGACACCGTGGTGCTCGACATGCTCCCGCGTCTGCCGGGCGACGCGGACCTCGAGACCGCCGCGCACACGGTGCTCGAGATCGCCAAGGAGCGCCACGCCGAGGGCTCGTGGAGCGAGCTGGATCTCGAGCACCTCTACCGCGCCTTCGACAGCCGCGGGCTCTACGACTGCGGGCGCATCATCACCGACATCGACGAGGTCGCGACCGGGCGCTCGATGTACCTGCGCGGCCTCTCCGACAGCGTCACCCCGTTCTGGCCGGGGCCGATGCAGCTGCGCGGCGAGGTCCCGGTCGGGAGCGACAACCTCATCATCAGCTTCCGCCTCTCGCCGCGCGGGACGTCAACAGGCAACCCGAACACGAGCCCGGTCGACGCCGAGCTCCTGCTCAAGTGGGCCGACGAGCCGATGCGCTTCGAGTACCAGCTGACGTCGAAGACCGACGACCTCGACGGGTCGCCGGCTGACCCCGACGCCGAGGAGGTGATCCAGGTCGTCGGCGACTGGGACGAGCAGCGCATCGCCACGCTCATCAGCTCGAGCGACAACCAGCTGATCATCCGCGGGCTCAGCCCCGGCACGGTCGTCTACGCCACGCTGGTCAACACGTACAAGAGCGAGGCGGTCGCGTCGTCGTTCAAGATCGAGAGCGTGCCGACGGAGCTGCTCGACCAGGGCACGCCGCTGCCGGACGGCGGCGCGCCGGACACCGACACCGACGGGCTGATGGCCGGCGAGACCGGCGAGCAGCGCGGGGAGCCGACGGCCTCCTGCGCGTGCCGCAGCGGCGACGCCGGGGGCGGGGGCGCCTGGCCGGCGCTCGCGCTGCTCTTGCTCGCCTCGCGACGTCGGCGTACGAGGTGAGCGTGACGGGCGAGCGGGCGCGGGAGGATCAGGCGCGGGAGGATCGGGCGCGGGAGGATCGGGCGCGGGAGGATCAGGCGCGGCTGCCCTATCACTACCTGCTCACGCTCGGCCGACGCCTTGACGCCACGCCGCTGGGGCCGCCGCTGCTGGGCGCGCGCGAGCTCCTGGTCGCGAGCGCCCGCGCGTGGCGAAGATCGTGGGCGACGCTGCCGGGCCGCTTCCTCCACGCCCTGCTCGCGCTCGCGCTCGCGGGCCTCATCGTGGTCCCGGCGCTGCCGACCGAGTACAGCCACGCGTGGTTCGGCAAGGAGCGCGTCGACGAGCTCTCCAACAAGATGCGCGCGGTCAGCCTGTCGCAGCGCTGGATCATGTACTCGCCTGACCCGTCGCGCTGGATCACGCTGCTGGCGCTGACCGAGTACCGCAAGGACGGCACGCGCGTGCGCCTCGAGGAGCACGCGAAGGCCGAGGACGGCTGGGGCACGCACTGGTGGTGGACCAAGTCGCGCAAGGACATCTGGCAGTACTACGCGGCGATCCGTCGCAAGCGCCCGAATCCGAACCGCACGTGGTTCCTCAAGGGCGTCTGCGTCCGCGAGACGCGGGACCACCCGGACGATCCGCCGGTGCGCATCCTCGCCGAGTCCGTGCGGCGCCGGATCAACCCGCCCGACAAGGTCCGCGCGGGCGCCCCCGACATCGGCCCCGAGCAGCGCGAGACGATCCAGCTGCTCGACTGCAGGATCATGCCGGTGCAGAACATGCTCAAGGATGACCCCGCCCGTGACGCCGCCGAGTGAGACCCCGAGCGCGACCCCGCGGCGCGGGCCGTGGCGGCGCTTCGTCGACGCCGCGCTGATCGGTCAGGAGGACGCGACCGCGCTCGGCATGTGCCGCGCGGCGATCGTGCTGGTGTTCACGCTCAGCGTGCTGTCGCACCTCGGCGCCGTGGGCGAGTACTTCTCGGACGAGTCGGTGATCTTCGGGGAGTACGCGCGCCAGGCCTTTCACAGCCGCTGGTCGCTGTTCTTCTACATCCGCGAGCCGTGGGCGGTGCGCCTCGTGTACGCGGTCGGCGTGCTCGCGCACGTGTGCTGGATGCTCGGCCTGTTCACGCGGATCTCGTCCGCGCTCGCGTGGCTCTTGTGGATCAGCATGGTCGGGCGCAACCCGCTGCTGTACTCGATGCCGGACCAGTGGCACACGGCGCTCGCCTTCGTGCTCATGCTGCTGCCGACGGGCCGCGGCTTCAGCCTCGACGCGCGCTGGCGCGGGCTCGGCGGGACGGTGCCCGTGTGGTGCCGACGTCTGATCCAGCTGCAGCTCGCGGCGCTCTACGTCAACGCGGCCTTCGCCAAGACCGGCGACACCTGGCGCGTGACGGGCGAGGCCATCTACTACGCGGCCGCGAGCCCCTACAACCGTCACTTCGAGATCAACCACTGGCTCGCCGCGCTGCAGCCCTACGGCCTGCGGACGGTGACCTTCGCGGTCTGGTGGTGGGAGTATCTGTTCGGCCTGTTCGTGCTCCTCAACTGGATCGAGGAGGTCGTCGGCCTGCGCTGGCGGTCGCCGCTGCGCGCGCTCTACCTCGGCTTCGGCGTGCTCATGCACGTCGGCATCCAGCTGCTGCTGTACGTGGCGTGGTTCTCGCCGCTGACGCTCGCGGCCTACCTCGCGTTCCTGCGCCCGGACGAGGCCACGCGCCTGCGCGCGTGGGTCGCTCGTCGCCTCGCCCGTCAGCGCGGCGCGAAGTTGAAGGGGTAGACGATCCGGATCTCGCCGGGGCGGCCGGCCGCGAACTCCGGGAAGCGCATCGTCGCGAGCTCGTCGAGGACGCAGCGGACGACGCAGGGATCCTTGAGCGTGGCGCGGCGCAGGAGGAGCTCGGAGGCGCGGCCGTCGTCGAGCGAGATCGTCCACGCCACCGCGAGCGCGCCCGCGAGCGCGGGGTCGCGGGCGAGCCCCTCCTCGTAACACTCGCGCAGCTTCGGCGTGTGCTCCCGGACGACGCGGCGGATGGGCTCCTTGTTGATCGACGACGCGAGCACGCCGACCGCGAGCGCGCGCGGGGACGCGACGAACTCGTCGTCGATGGGCGGCATCGTGCGGTCGCAGGCCGGCGCGCGGGGGGTCTGGTTCTCGGGCGGGGTCGGGTTCTCGGGCGCGTTCGCGGGCGCGCGTTCGGGGTGGACGCACGCGGCGAGCGAGAGCACGATCACGAGCGCGCCCGCGCTCCTGCCGTTGGCGAGCGTCTCGACCCGGAGAGGTTGCTGGTTTGAACGCCTTCCCAGGCCACGCGGACGACGCTCGCGGGTTGGACCGCCTGTGCAACGTCGCGACGACGCCGCGCCTCGACGCGCTGAGTCGGCGCGCAAACCAGCAACCTCTCCGGGTCGAGCTGTCGCGCCCACGCTTGGTATGACAGCGGCGTCCGAGAGATGTTCCCGCGGACAGGCTCCGGTCCGCGGCGGGACGTACTCGGCGGCGAGCTCGTCGCGGCGCTGGATCCGGCGCACGACGCCCGAACGGCAGCGGCGGTCTTGGGCCGATCGCAGGAGCCTCGTCATGACCGCGTCTCCGACGCGCGCCCCGTCGCGCGCCCCGTCGCGCCCCGTCGCCGACATCATGGTAGCTCGAAGCGGGGGCGCGGGCGCGCGCGCGGCAGTGGTATGACGTACGCGCAATGGTCCTCTCGCGCCGCGCTCACGCCAGGATCTTCGCCGTCGCCTGCGTCCTGCTCACGCTGCTGCACTTCGACGTCTGGAACAACCACCGCGCGCTGCCGCTGACCTTCGGGTGGATGCCCGTGGACCTCGCGTACCACGTCGGGTGGATCGTCGTGGCGACCGCGCTCGTGTTCTACATGACGGCGCGCGTGTGGCCGACGCCGCCGGCGCCGGAGCCGAGCGCGGAGACGTCGACGCGCGCGAACGGGGAGTGAGCGATGTCGACCAACGCGACGCTCTTGCTCGTCAACCTCGTCTACCTCGCGATCACGCTGGGCATCGGCTACGTCGCCTACCGCCGCACGACCGCGGCGGCCGACGACTACTTCCTCGGCGGTCGCACGGCCCGGACCTTCGTGCTGTTCATGGCGCTGTTCGGGACCAACGTGACGCCGTTTGTGCTGCTCGGGATCCCGGGGATCTCGTATCACGCGGGTATCGGCGAGTTCGGGCGCAACGCGGCGATCATCGCGCTCGGCATCCCGCTGACCTTCTATCTCATCGGCTACCCGGCCTACGTGGCCGCGCGGGCGATCGGCGCGATCACGCCGGCGGAGCTGTACCGCGAGCGCTTCGGCTCGCCGGCCGTCGGCCTCGTGCTGTTCCTGGCCTACTTCGTCTACACGCTGCCGTACATGGTCACGTCGGTGCTCGGGGTCGGCATCGCGGTCGACGTCCTCACGGGCGGCGCGCTCTCGCTGGCGGTCGGCGCCGCGCTGATCCTGATCATCACGATCGCGTACACGTCGCTCGGGGGCATGCGCGCGACGATGTGGACCAACGTGTTCCAGGGCACCGTGTTCCTGACCTTCATCGTGCTGCTGTTCGCGATCGTCGCGCGCGACCACGGCGGGCTCGCGGCGGCGACCGCCGCGGTGCAGGCCCACGACCCGTCGCTGCTGCTGCCGGGCGATCGCCCGCAGTACCAGCTGGGCGCCTTCGGCTCGTGGGGGCTCGCGATCTCGCTGACGGTCATCGGCTTCCCGCACATCTTCGTGCGCCTGTTCACCGCGCAGGGCGAGACCGCGCTCAAGAACGTCTGTCGCCTGTACCCGATCATCCTGCTGGTCCTGTGGCTGCCGGCCGTGCTGCTCGGCGTCTGGGGGGCCGCCGAGTTCCCGGGCCTCGTCGGCAAGGCCTCCGACCGCGTGTTCCCGCTGCTCGTGCAGCGGCACGTCGGGCCCGCGCTGCAGGGGGTCGCGCTCGCGGGCGTGATGGCGGCGGTGATGTCGACGCTCGACGCCCAGGCGCTGACGCTGTCGTCGATGCTCTCGCGCGACGTGATCCGCCGCTACGCGCCGCGGCTGCTCGCGGGCGAGCGCCGCGAGGTGCTGATCGGCCGCGTGTTCATGATCGTGCTCGCGCTGATCGTGTTCGCGGTGGTGCTCGCGGAGCCGGCGTCGATCTTCGACATCGCCAAGTTCTCGTTCTCGGGCTACGTCACGCTGGTCCCGACGCTGTACCTCGGGCTGCGCTGGCGCCGGTTCACGGCGGCCGGCGCGATCGCGTCGATCGTCGGCGGCAACGTGGCGCTGGTCCTGGCGATCCTCGGGTGGCTGCCGGGGCTCGGGCTGATGCCCGTGGCCCACGGGCTCGTCGCCGCGATCGCGCTGGGCGTGCTGGTCTCGCTGTGGACCAAGCCCGCGCCGGCGCGGTGCAGCGATCGGGTGCTCGGCCCGATCGAGCGAGCGTTCGGCGAGGGGCGCTGACGTCCTCATCGCGGCCGCCAGGCGCCGCGGCGGACTCGGACGTATCCCCGCGTGCACGGCCTGGCGCCGGTGAAAAGGGAATTCAAATTCACTGACAATACGCCGTTCGACCCCCACGAACGCGCTTCGAGGGCCTCACCGACTCTTGTAGACTCCAGCCAACATGGCCAAGTTGCTCGAGTACAACGCGACGCTGATCAAGCGCGTCGACATCACGCCGAAGCTCGCGATCTTCCGCGTCAAGCCCGATGACGGGGTGCCGGGCGAGGGCGCCTGGTTCACGCCGGGGCAGTACATGGTGATCGGGCTCAACAACGAGAAGCAGCCCGAACTCGGCCGCGTGCAGCGGCCGATGTCGATCGCGTCCGAGCCCGAGCAGCGCGACTTCATCGACTTCTATATCCGCTACGTCGATCACCCGGAGTCGGACAACCCGCTGACGCACCTGCTCTGGGACATCCAGGAGGGCGCGCGCATGTACGCGCGCGTGCGCCCGACGGGCAAGTTCACGATCAAGGACACGATGGGCGAGGACGATCCGCGCGTCCGGATCTACCTGGCCGCTGGGACAGGGCTCGCGCCCTTCCTCTCGATCGTCGAGAGCCAGTACCGCAACGATCCGGACGTCGACCTGTCGAACACGGTGATGATCCACGGCGCGAGCTACTCGGCCGACCTCGGCTACCGCGAGCGCATGCTCGAGCTGGCCGAGAAGACCGGCATGAAGTACCTGCCGACCGTCAGCCGCACGCACATCGACACGGGCTGGAAGGGCGCCAGCGGGCGCGCGGAGGACTGGTTCAAGGCCGAGCGCCTCGGCGAGCTCGAGCGGCTGATCGGCCTGCCCGAGGGCGGCCTGCACCCCGGCGCCGCGCAGGTGCTCATCTGCGGCCTGCAGGGGACCATCGGCATGACGGTCCAGCGGCTGCTGCCGCGCGGCTTCATCCCCGACAACCGCAAGATCCGGCGCGCGCTCGACATCCCGGAGAAGCTGCACCCCGACGTGTACTACGAGGCCTACGACACCACGCCGCCGATCGATCTCGACGACGCGCCGCTGGTCGCCTCGCTCAAGAACGATCTGGCCGCCGGGCTCGCGTACCGCGAGCGGATGGCGGCCCAGAGCGCGAGCTGATCGCGTCCGCGGAGACGCCGACGGCGCGCCCGCTGGCGCGCCGTCGCCCTTCACGCGCAGGCGCTAGTTGCAGCGCGGCGCCTCGAACGAGCCGTCGGGGTCGTAGTCCTCGAACACCTCGGTGCCGCACAGGCGGCCGACGACCTTGTCGTCGTCGATCGACTCGATCAGCACCCAGCCGGACAGCGAGCCGCCGCCGAACCAGCAGTCGTCGGGGATGTCGCCGTTGGGCCCGGTCGCGAACTGCCCGCCGTTGAGCTCGTCGAGCGTGTAGAGGCCAGGCTGCTGGTACTCGGGCGGGAGCACGAAGTCGACCTTCCACAGCAGCGCGCCGTTGCAGTCGCCGATCCCGAACGGGTCCTGGCAGGTGTTGTAGGTGTTGTTGGCGAGCGTGACGAGGATCGTGTCCGGGTCGAGGCCGTCGCCGCCCGTCGTCGAGCTCGAGTTGCCCGTGGTCATCTCCTCCGGGATGTCGCCCCAGCGCACCGCGAGCGCGTTCTTGAGGTCGGTGATCGGCTCGAGCGCGTCCTCGCAGCCCATCACGCCGCCGGTCGTCGGGTCCGTCGGGTCCGTCTCGCCCTGGCTGTCGCTGGTGGAGCTGGTCGCGCTCGTGGACACCGTAGGGTCGGTCTCGCTCGCGATCGAGGTGCTGCTGTCGCCGCCGGTCGAGTCGGTGGCGCCCGAGCTGTTGCCCGAGCTACCGGTCGCGTCGGCCGTCGGGTCGGTGGCGCCCGAGCTCGAGGTGGTCGACTCGCCGTTGGTCTCGCCCGCGGTCGTGTCGTCGGTGTCCTCGGTGGTCGCGCCGGTGTCGTCAGGGCCCATCGGCGTGCAGCCGGCGGTGACGGCGAGCGAGAGCGTGAAGGCGGCGAGAGAGCGGGTAGTGAGGGTCATGGTGGTCATGGAAGGCTGGTGTCCGTGGGTCAGGCGCGCGCGTGAGGCGGGCGCGGGTGACGTGATTCACGACGCGCGTGTCAGGGCTGACTGCGGTCCATGACGCGCGCGACAGCCTCGCCGCGCGCGCGCACCCGCTGTGTCCCGTACAGGCGTTTCGCGCTCATCGACGCCGGGGTACTGCAAGCTGTGTACCGGCGCACAACCGCCCTGACGTCTCGACGCGCGCCGGGGCTCGCCCGCTACGTCGTGATCATGCCGTCGTGATCATGCCGTCGTGATCACGCCGTCGTGATCACGCCGTCGTGATCATCGAGACGGGCATGTGGCCGGTGTCGTTGAACGTGATCAGCGCCTCGAAGGCCTCGGGGAACACCTGCAGCTCGGTGATGCCCGCGTGCGCGATGTCGAGACGGTTCCACGCCTCAAACGGCAGCTTGAACACGCCGGTGACGAGGTAGCGGATCAGGTTCCCGTGGGTGAACAGCACGACCGTGCTGGTGCGCGTCGGCGTCGAGAAGAACGCCTCGCGCACCCGCGCGACCTGGGCGACCGTCAGCTCGCGATCCTGCTTGCTCGTGACCGGGATGCCGGGGTGCATGCCGTAGTCCGGCGAGACCTCGGGGTCGACGAGCGGCATGACCTCGTGGAGGTACTCCCGGATCAAGATCGAGTCCTGGCGCATCCGCAGCTCGCGGGCGGCGATCTTCGCGGTCTCGAGCGCGCGCGGCCACGGGCTGCTGAAGAGCCCGCCGAGCTGGTCGCGGTCGCGGACGAGGAGCTCGCGCAGGCGCTTGCCGGTCTTGGCGGCCTGCTTGCGCCCGAGCGCGGTCAAGCCCCAGCCCGTGTCGCCGAGATTGCCGACGCGCTCGTAGTGGCCGTGGCGGATCAGGAGGATGCGGGTTCGGAACACGGCGCGCCTGCTCGATGGCTGGTGCTCGTCGCGTCCTCGTTCGCGGACAGCGACACACTGGATGTATCACGACCGACGCCGTCACGCCGGGGGCTGAAGCCTCCAGCGGGTGTGGCCTACATGTCCGTTCACACCTGTCCGCGCGCACGTGCGCGGCGCGGCGGCGCGTCGCGCCCGCGCGCGCGCCTCCGCTCGGCTCGGCTCGGTTTGCTTATCGTCGACGCGCGCTCGCCTCGCGCGCGCTCCGTTTACGCGCGCGCGCCCACTGTTCGCGGCGGCCCTTCCTCCACACGCGCACGCGATCCTCCGGGATGAGCGGGAGCCCGTGGCGCGCGCGGATCGTGTTGTCGAGCTGCCCGCGGATGTCCTTGGCGCAGTCGGAGCGCGCGATCCGGACCTCGCCGCCGTGTGTCTTGAGCCTGTCCTCAGGAACATATGGTCCGTCGCGCCGGACCTCCTCGGGCGGCGGGACGCGGTAGGTCACGCGGTAGATCTCGACGTCGCGCGGCTGCTCGCCGCCGTGCTCGAGCGCCCAGCGCCGGCAGTGGTAGCGCGCGTACCAGCGCAGGAACTTGTTGGAGCGGTTCGACATGCGGCGATGCATCTTGCGCATGCGGTCGTTCCAGATCCAGGGGATCGGCTTCTGCTCGGGCGCGTAGACGTCGGTGCGCAGGTCCCAGCTCTCGCCGCTCTGATCGCGCACGAGCACGCGCAGGAACACGTTCCGCTGCGGCGGATCCGGGGCGAACATCGACCAGTTCTGGATCGTCGCGGTGCCGGCGAGCCACGGCTGAAACACGCGGCGCATGGGCTCGCGGAAGCTCGACACGCACTGCTTGTCCGGGAGCAGCCACAGCGCCACGGCCGCGACGTGCCCGTAGATGAGGGAGCCGGCGAGCACGCGCCCGATCGGGCCGTAGGCCCAGGCGACCCGCGACGTCGGCGCGTCGCGACGCTGGCGCGGGCGCGTGACCACGACGAGCAGCGCGAGCGCGGGCGGGATCCACAGCGTCGCCTCGCGGAGGTCGAGCGCGCCGCGGTGATGGCGGTAGACGTAGGTCATGACGACGACCGCGGCCAGCGTCGCCCACAGGCTCCACGCGGGCAGCGGTCGCCCGTCTCGCCGCAGGCGCGGGAGCGCGAGGTCCTCGGGCGGGATCGGTGACCTGCCCTCGACGACGTGTTGTGGCAGCGCGCGGGCGCACAGCGGCCCGAGCAGCGGCGCGCGCGTGAGCCGGTGCCCGACGCGGGTGAGCGCGCCGGCGACCTCGCGCGGGCTCAGGAACGCGATCGTCGCGGCGATCATCACCGGCTGGAACATCCCGATGTTCATCAGGATCATCAGGTGCAGCTGGAACACGATGCCGAGCGTCAGCCACACGCGACGTCCGAGCAGCCACGACGCGACCCACTGATCGTCGATTCGCAGCTCGCGGCCGCGGACGCGCGGCGTGAACGGTCGACGCCGCAGGCGGTGGACGAGGTAGCCGCCGACGAGCATGCCCGCGAGCCAGGCCGCGCCCCAGGCCTGCTGCGCCTGCGCGGCCGTCCAGCGCGAGCTGGGCAGCATGTGCACGGGCAGCGTGTAGACGACGATCGCGCCGGCGGTGGCGAACAGCGTGATCCACAGCGCGCGCGCGAGCCAGCGCGCGCGCGCGGGCAGGGGCGCGAAGCGCTGCCCGTGACCCCAGCGCAGCGCGACGCCGATGAGCACGACGGCGAAGAACACCTCCCACCAGTGCGTCACCCAGGTCATCAGGCGGAACAGGTTGGTGCCCAGCAGCGCCGAGAGCCGCTGCGGGTAGAAGCGGTAGAAGTGGTCGAGGTTGAGCGCGTAGTACAGCGCGTCGCCCCGGCGCCAGATCTCGCCGTTCTTGACGATGCCGGTCGTCGTGTAGATCGTCGCCAGCTGCAGCATCAGCAGGCGACGCGGCCAGATCGGGATCCGGCGGTAGACGGCCTCGAGCCCGCGCGGGTGCAGCTCGCTCGGCGCGAGCCCGGCCCCGTCGCCGCGCGCCGGATCGCCGGGCTCAGACAGCCGCCCCGCGCGTCGCAGCCGTCGGCAGCGCAGCCAGTTGTCGACGCTGTACGCGTGGCCGCTGCGCGCGAGGATCATGTAGAAGAAGAAGCAGCGGAACACGGTCTCGGTGCCCTCGAGGGGCAGCGTGTTGCGCCAGTACAGCCCGTTGAGCAGCAGCCACGCGAGCGCGCCGGTCACCCGCGTCCACAGCCCGACGAGGTAGAGCGCGAGCAGCAGCTCGAGCGCGATCAGGTAGCTCCAGAAGAACCGCGGGCTGTCCCAGAAGAACAGCAGCGAGAGCCCGCGATCGCGAAACAGCGCGAAGAAGCCGGCGACGCCCATGAAGCCGGGCTGGGTGCCGGTCTCGCCGTCGTCGTAGCCGGCGAACGCCCGCGGCACGAGCAGCTCCTGGGCGTCGCTCGCGTTGAGGATGCCCTCGTCCGTGAACAGGAACACGAAGTGCTCCCACAGGTCGTTGACGTTGCAGATGACGAGGAACGCGAAGACGATGCGGAACAGCCCCAGCGTCCGCGGGTCCTCCAGCTCGAGGAAGAAGCGGCGAATTCGCTCGCGGTAGAGGATCGCGAGCGAGAGCAGCGCGATCGCGCACACCGACAGCATCCAGCCGACCGTCGGGGACATCGCCGCGGCCGCGGCGTTCTCGACCGTGCTCGCGTCGGCGAGCAGCGAGGCTCCGGCGAGCATCGAGCCCAGGCTGACACAGGTCGCCGCGGCCGCGCGCGCGCGCGGACGCGGGCTTGCTCACGCCTCCGGCCTGGCTCCACGGTCAGCCGCGATGACGCGCTCGATCAGGTGGCCGGGGGCGGGAACTTCTGGACCGATCGGGGCTCGGGCTCGGGCTCGGGCGGCGCGGCTCGGGCGGGGGGCGGCTCGGGCGGAGGCGGGGGGCGGGGCGCCTGCGTGCTCGTGCCCGTCGTCGTCTTGCCGACGATCATGTCGACGTGCGGCCAGCCGTCGATGACGTCGACCGCCATCTTCACGGAGCGACCGCTCAGCCAGGTGTTGGCGAACTCGAGCTCGCGCCGCATCTCGCGGCTGGTGTTGAAGATCGCCCAGAGGTCCGGGATCTCGGTGTACAGCGCCGGCGTGATCGGGTTCTCGCGGGGCAGCGCGAGCGCGGTCTTGAGGCGCTCCTCGTCGCTCGCCATCGCCACCCAGCCGAACGGGACCTCGCGCGCGCCGGCGTCGTCCTTGATCGTGAGCGGCTCGGCGTCGCGGACGACGAACAGCCCAAACGGCAGGTCGCCCGGCAGCTCGGCGCGCTCGATCGCGTCGGTCCCGGCGTTCTCCACCGGCTGGAAGCCGATGCTGGCGAAGCCGAGCAGCCCGCGGACGACGCTCGCGCTGCCGGAGGGGGCGCGCGCGAGCGAGACGAAGTCGACGCGCTCGACCCGCTCGCTCTCCTTGCGGTAGTGGACGTCGTAGACGCCGTACGCGAAGCCCTCGATGTTCTCGAACAGGTCGAGCATGCCGGTGATGACGCCGCCGGCCATCTTGTCGGGCACGGTCGCGGGCAGCTGCGGCATGAGCCCCAGCAGGTTCGGCCATGTCTCGGCGAACAGGCTCAAGTAGACGAGCTCGTGCGCGTCGTCGAACACGTCGTCGAGCTCGTCGATCGGGCCGGCGAGCGGACCGGTCGCGAGCGCGCCGAACTCCCGCAGCTTGGGCATCCCGCGGGCGCGGCCGCACGCCATCGCGCGCTCGCACAGCCCGTCGATCGGCGGCATGTCGGCGGGGTGGGGGGCGCGCGTGAACAGCGAGACGGCGCGCAGGCGGGCCTCCTCGTCGGTCGGCACCCAGCGGGTCGTGCTCTGCACCTCGTGCTCGAGCAGCATCGCCTCGGCGCGCACGCCCTTGAACAGCCGCGGCATGCTCCGGATCGCGCGCAGCTTGTCGAGCTTCTCGGCCTCGTCGCGCAGGCGCGCGGGCCACCGGATCGAATCCTCCCACTCAAAGCTGTGGAACGCGTCCGCGAGCGACGTCAGCTCGGCGAGGTTCTCGAGCTCGGCCGTGTCGAGGTGGATGGCGGCGTCGCCCGCCATGTCGGCGAGCATCGGGATCGGCTCGGCGCTCGCGTTGAGGCCGAGCTGGATCGCGTTGACGCGCGCGTCCACAGGGATCACGTCGTCGTTGACGCGCGCGGGGAACATGAACAGATCGAGCGCGACGGCGCCGGCCTCGGCGTCGCGGATGACGACGAGCGCGTCCTCGTCGCCGGCGCACAGCAGGTGCGGCGCGAGCCGGTCACAGACCGCCTCGGTCGTGGGCTCGGGCTTCGGGAACGGGATCTTCGCCAACGCGGCCGTGAACGCGTTGCGATCCCGCAGCCGCGCGTGGACTCGTGAGTGGATGTTCAGCGTCGCGGCCAGATCCGTCTGGGCGTGCCGCTCCTTCTTCTCCGGGATCGGCGGAGGAGGTGGAGGAGGTTCGGGCGGGATCGCGTACGTGGGCGTGGGCGGCGGCTCGAGCACGGCGTCGGCGGTCGGCAGCGACGGCGGGGTCGAGTCGCCCTCGTCGACGACCTCGCGGATCTTCGGCTCGGTGCTGTCGGCCACCAAGGCGACCTCGGCCTTGCGCGCGGCCTCGGCCGCGGCCTCCGCGGCTGCGGCTGCCGCCGCGGCCGCGCGCTCCGCCTCCATCTTCGCCTGGAGCTCCGCCTCGATCGCGGCCTTCTCGGCCGCGAGCGCGGCCTCCTCGGTCTTGCGCAGCTCCTGGAGCGCCGTCGCGGACGCGTCGACGTTCGCGGAGGCCGAGAACTGCGGTCCGAGGGCTTTGCGGAGCTGGAGCGTCTGGGCGTTCGACGGGCGCATCAGCGTCATGCTGATGGTCTGGCTCGTGTCGATGCCCATGTAGCCGAGGACGTCACCCGTCCGCATGTCGACGCCGAGGACCTGGCCCGCCTCGTTGAGGTCGCGGACGATCCCGTCCTCGAGCGGGAGCTGTTGGAGCCAGCCCTGAAATTTCCCGGGGTCGACCGCCGCGTACACGAGCCCACCGCGGAGGAAGCCTTGCTGCGGGCCGAGCACGGGCTTGGGCGCGAGCGTCATGCGCCCGCCGGCGATCGTCACCGGGCCCGTCTGCGACTCCCGCTGCGCCCCGTCGCGTTTGTTGACGGGCTGGCAGCCCGCGAGCGTCACGCTGGTGATGAGGAGCGTGGCCGTGGCGAGAGAGGCCGCGAGCAGCGAGCGCCGGCGGCCGGTCGAGGGGGTAGGGGGAGGGTGCACGGGGTGAGTATGCCCGAGGATGCGCGGCGTGTACGCGACGTCGCGCCCTGTTGTCCCTAGAGACATCTTCGCCAGCAGACGTCTCGCGCGCGCGCGGCTGACGTCTCGCGGCCGGCGGCGCGTACGCCGGCGCGCGACCGCGGATCGCTCGAGCGCGCGCGCGCGCGCTCGTGTACGCTCGAGCGCGCGAGGACGCGGCGATGAACAGCACGGACGAGCGGACGCGGCGGAGCCAACGATGGGGTTGCGATGGCCTTCCTCTCGCGCCGCCGGGCCGGCCGCAGACCCGCGCGTCGGCGCTCGCGTTCGCGCTGCTCGTCGGCCTGCCGGCCTGCGGCGAGTGGGACGACGGGCGACCCGAGGGTGACACCGACGCGGGCACGACGGACGGCGGCGCCGGCGTCTCCGTCGGCGTCAACGGCATCGTCGGCGAGACGGATCCGTCCGGCGGGGAGACGTCGGGGGACGACAGCGGCGGCGAGCTCGACCCTGGAGGTACCTGGCCCGACGGACCTGTCCTGTACCCCGCCGCGCGCGCGCACTCGCCGATCACGCCCTACGTCGCCGACAACCTGCGCAGCATCGCGACCGTGCGGCCGCAGTCCGAGGGCGTGTTCGCCAAGGTCGGCGCCTCGAGCTCGGTCAGCAGCCACTACATGCGCTGCTTTGACGGCGACGACATCGACTTCGCCGAGCTCCCGGACCAGGCGGAGCTCTGGGATACGGTCGACTTCTTCGGCGCGCAGACGCTCGAGGGCGGCGAGAGCTCCTTCGGGCGCGAGACGCTCGCGGCCGAGGTCGGCTGGCCCGCGTTCAAGGTGCTCGACGGCGACCCCTCGCGCCTGCAGCAGGAGGTCGACGCGATCGCGCCGCGCTACGCGGTCGTTCACTACGGCACCAACGACATCGGCTGGGGGGACCTCCACGGCTTCGGCGACGACATGCTGACGATCGTCGACACGCTCACGGATCAGGGCGTCATCCCGCTGCTCTCGACGATCCTGCGCCGGGGCGACAGCGCGGCCGCGGACGCGAGGGTCCCGCGCTACAACGCGGTCATCCGCGCGGTCGCGCAGGCCCGGCAGGTCCCGCTGCTCGATCTGTTTCTCGAGACATCACCGCTGCCGGACCACGGCCTCGCTGGCGACGGCGTGCACCCGAGCGTGTACGCGCCCGACGGCGTCGCGCGCTCGTGCGTGTTCACGCCCGCGGGCCTCGCCGCCGGGCACCCGATCCGCAACCTGCTCACGCTGCAGGGCCTGGACCGCGCGCGCCGGGTCGTCGCCGAGCACGCGCCGTCGCTCGACGACGTCGCGCCGCAGCTCACGGGCGAGGGCTCGCGCGACGATCCGTTCCTCATCGATCCCGCGCTGCTGCCGTTCAGCGACCTGCGCGACACCGCGAGCGAGGGCTTCAGCGAGCTCGATCACTACAGCGGGTGCGGGGCCGACCAGGATGAATCCGGCCGCGAATTCCTGTACCGCGTCGAGCTCGCCGCGCCGGCGACGCTGTGGGCGGCGGTCTTCGATCGCGGCGCGGTCGATATCGACGTCCAGCTGCTCGACGAGACCGCGAGCGAGGCGGGCTGTATCGCCCGACACGACCAGGAGCTCGAGGTCGCGCTCCCGGCCGGGGTCTACTATCTGGCGCTCGACACCTACGTGGGCGGCAGCGGGGCGAAGGCCGGGGAGTATTTCGTCGTCGTGGACATCCTCGAGTGACGCGCGAGGCCGCGAGCGCCGTCGCCCGCACGGATTGCGGAGCGGGGCGAAGGTCGCCAGCGCGCAAGGAAGATCCGATCCCTGAACCACGGGGCAGGCTGCGCGGTGGCCGTGATTCCCGCGCGCGGCGCGAAACAACGCTGGATCGCGTGGTAGGATCGCCGCTACCGTCATGGTCGTGGACGCTCAAGACGAGCTGATCTGGATTGACTCCAACGGCGTCGCGCATCCCCTCGGGGAGGCCGCGACCCGTCGCATGAAGGAGCGCAAGGGCGCCTACCGGCTGATGCCGGCGCCCGGGCACGTCGTGTTCATGCGCTTCACCGGCGAGGACGGGCGGCGCGATCGCGAGGACGGCGCGATCGTCCGGCTCGCCGGCGAGATCACGGGGCCGGGGACGATGTGTGACATCCTCGCGCTGCTCAGCCAGGCGGGGTGGCGCGGCGAGCTGATGGTGTTCGACGGCGACATGCCGCGCTCGATCTTCTTTGAGGCCGGCAACGTGCTCGGCGCGCGCACCAGCTTCGACGAGGAGCGCATCGGCCAGATCCTGTTTCGCTTCGGCGCGATCACCAAGCAGCAGCTCGCGGCCATCCTCGCGCTCGTGCGGCAGGGCAAGCGCTTCGGCGCGAGCGCGGTGCGGCTCGGCGTGCTCAGCGACGACGAGGTGTACCAGTACCTGCGCAAGCAGGTGGAGGAGATCGTCTACGCGACGCTGCGCGTCGCCGACGGCTTCTACTGCTTCCTCGAGGACTTCGACGAGACGCGCCTGGTCTCGCGCCAGGTGCTCAGCGGCGCGATGCTGCTGATGGACAGCGTCACGCGCCTGGACGAGATGCGGTTCTTTCGCCCGCGCATCCCGTCCTCGGAGTACGTGCCGCAGCGCAACCCGACCGCGATCAGCCCCGCTGACGAGTTCACGCTCGTGTGGCGCATGGTCGACGGCGAGCGCAACATCCACGACATCGGCCGCGACACCCAGCTCGGGGAGTTCGAGGTCACCAAGCAGATCTTCAAGCTGCTCCAGTCGCGCCACGTCTCGATCAACCCGCCGCGTCTGCGCGGCGGCGCGGCCGAGGTCATCGAGCTGGCGAACCAAGCGCTGCGCGAGGTCCACCTGGCGATCGACGCGGCGGGGCTCGGCACCGCGTTCCGCAAGAGCACCGCAGGGTTCGCCGCCGGTGCCTACGACGAGCTGTTCCGCGACGCGGGTCCCTTCGAAGACGGCACGCTCACCGGACGTCGAGTGCTGCGCAACGCGATTCGGCTCTCCGGGGCCGCGGATCTGCAGAATTTCCTGCGCGAGATGCTCTACGACTACGTAAGCTTCGTGCTGTTCAGCGCCGGCGCTGCCATGGGCACCGAGCGTGAGCGGAGCCTGACTACGTCGATCGAGCCGTTGCTCGCGCAGCTGCGACCGCCGAGCAGCTCCACGCAGATGCGCGTGAGCCACACCATGTCAATCGGCCAGTCCACGCTCGCGCCCGAGAGCGACGACGACGACGACGACGACTACGAAGAGCTGGAAATCTTCTAGGCACGCGCGCTCGTACCGTCGCGCGAACTTCGCCCGAGCGACGGTCTTTCCAGTGCTCGTGCAAGAAGTCACAGCATGGGTCGCGCGCGAACGACCGGGCTCAAGAATTACCCAGGCCCACGGTGATACGTCGTCCACGGCGTGCTGCGAATCCATCCTTGCGTGTGTTTCGCGGCATCTGAGGAAGTTTTGTTTGTCGGCGTACTAAAAGTGCGCTGACGGCGTCTTGACAAGCAACGCGACGGCGCGCTAAGCGGCGTTCGCTGTATACCCTGGCGTCAATCGCAACGTGCCCACAACACGAGCGCTGTCGTCAGACCCTGATACCCCAGAAACGCATCCAAGAGGCTGCGCGTGCAGCCCTCACCCGACGAGAGCCCCATGTTCATCAAGAAAATCACGAAATTTGTCCTCAGCGGCATGCTTCTCGGCGCCATGGTCGTGGCCCCGTCTGGCTGCGAAAAGGGCGGCGGCGGCGGTGGCGGTGACCTGACCCCGCCGGCCGCGCCCGAGTACGAGAGCGCCTTCGACGAGCTGAAGGACACGCCGGCCCAGATCGACGTGCAGATCAAGTGGATCACGCAGCCGATCGACGACGCGCACAAGCTCGGCGACGAGTTCAACGCGCTCAAGGAGAGCCTCGCGATCTCGGCCGAGGATCTCGGCGCGATGGCCTCGGCGTCGTTCAAGGATGGCAAGGTCGAGGTCTCGGCGGACCTGAGCATCGCCGACGACAAGAAGGCCGAGGTCGAGGCGTTCCTCGGCAAGGTCAAGCAGGCTGGCCTCGACGTGCAGGGCATCCCCAAGCGCGCGCAGAAGGTCACCGGCTACCTCTCGAAGGTGCCGATGAAGATCCCGGGGCTCGCGGCCAAGGCGACCAAGGAGCTCAAGGCCAAGCTCGAGGCGGCCGTCGACGACGCCAAGGTGGAGATCCAGGCCAACATCGAGATGGTCCCGCAGCTGCAGAGCGACATCGTCGGGAAGGCCAAGGCGAGCATCGGCGATGTCAAGAACATCCCGGCCGACGCCAAGGGCAAGATCGAGGAGCTCGTGCTCGCGTTCTCCGGCAAGGGCGAGTTCAAGGCCTCGGCCGGCGGTGACGCTGGCGGCGACGAGGGCGGCGACGAGGGCGGCGACGAGGGCGGCGACGACCTCGGCGGCGACGAGGGCGGCGATGAGGCCGGCGGCGACGAGGGCGGCGACGAGGGCGGCGAGGAAGCTGCCGCGGAGTAGCGCTCGGATTTCGACACGCGGCCTTCGGGTCGCGTGAACGAGCCGACACAACCGAAGCCCGTGATCCGCTGGATCACGGGCTTCGCTGTTTTCGCGCGCGGTCGCGCGGCGAAGGCAGAGAAGCGGCACGGGCCGCGCGGACTTGCGCGACGGGCCGCGAGGCGGACCGCGGCTTGCGGTATGCTCCCGGGCGATGGAGAACGCGGAGCAGGCCGGCTGGGGCGGCGGTAACGGCGACGAGAAGCACATGTTCCCGTGCTCCTCGTGCGGTGCTGATCTGACCTTTAAACCAGGCGCCGATCGGCTCGAGTGCGAGTACTGCGGCCACGTGCAGCAGATCGCCGCGCCCGTCCGCGACGGCGGCGGCGATGATGACGGGGGGGGCGGCGGCGGCGGGACCGTCGAGATCAAGGAGTACGACTTCAAGACCGCGCTCCGCGACATGGCGCAGCGGCCCGCCAGCGAGCTGATCCCGGGCGGCTCGACGGTCCGATGTGACTCGTGCGGGGCCGAGACCGTGATCTCGGGTCAGAGCGACCACTGCGCGTTCTGTGGCTCGCCGGTCGTCGTCGCGGTCGAGCAGTCCGCCGCCGTGCTCGTGCCGGAGAGCCTGCTCTCGTTCAAGCTCGACAAGCGCCAAGCCAAGGAGGAGTACGAGAAGTGGGTGCGCAAGCTGTGGTTCGCGCCCAACGACGTGAAGAAGAAGGCCAAGGCGCAGGGCATGGACGGGGTGTACCTGCCGTACTGGACCTACGACTCGGACACGACGACCAACTACCTCGGCCAGCGCGGCGAGTACTACTACGTCACCGAGACCTACACCGACAGCGAGGGCAAGACGAAGACGCGGCGCGTCCGCAAGACGCGCTGGTACCCGCCGCGCCCCGGCCGCGTGGAGGTCACCTTCGACGACGTGCTGATCTGCGCGTCCGAGTCGCTGCCGCGCACGATCCTGCGAGCGCTCGAGCCCTGGGATCTGCACGAGCTCAAGCCCTACGATCCCGGCTTCCTCAGCGGGTTCCTCTGCGAGCGCTACAAGGTCGATCTCGAGAGCGGCTTCAAGCTGGCCGAGAAGCGCATGGAGCCGGAGATCCGCAGCGCGATCGAGTCCGACATCGGCGGCGACACGCAGCGGATCCTGGTGATGAACGTCAACCACGACAACGTGACCTTCAAGCACCTGCTGCTGCCGGTGTGGATCTCGAGCTTCCGCTACAAGCAGAAGGCCTACCGCTTCGTCGTCAACGCGCGCACCGGCGAGGTCCAGGGCGAGCGCCCGTACAGCTGGATCAAGATCACGCTCGCGGTCCTGCTCGGCGTCGCGATCATCGCGGTCATCGTGTACTTCTCGCAGCAGCAGTGAGCGACGTGGCCGCCACGCTCGCGTGCTATGCTCCCGCCGCCTCCGCGCATGCCCAGCTCTCCCGTACCGATCACGGCCTACGCCCTGTGTAACGCCATGGGGATGACGACCGCCGCCGTCCTCGAGGCGCTCGCGGCCGGCCAGAGCGGCCTGCGAGCGTGCCCCGAGGAGTTCTCGCGCGAGGGCGTGTGCGGGTCGCTGCCGGAGGCGCCGCCCGCCTTGCCGGCGACGCTGCGCGACCGCGACGCCCGGATCACGCGCATGCTGGCGTTGACGCTCGCGGAGCTGGCCCCGGCGCTGCGGCGCGCGAGCGCCCGCTGGACCCCGGAGCGCGTCGCGGTGGTGCTCGGCACGAGCACCGGCGGTATCCGCGAGACCGAGCTCGCGTACCGTCACCACGCGACGCACGGCGCCTTGCCCGGGGGCTACACGGTCGAGCGGACGCACGCGCTCGACTCGATCATCGCGGTCACGCGGGCGCTGACCGGCGCCCGCGGCCCTGGCTACGTCGTCTCGACCGCGTGCTCGTCCAGCGCCAAGGTGCTCGGCACGGCCCAGCGCCTGCTCGCGGCGGGCCTGTGCGACGCGGCGCTCGTCGGCGGCGTCGACACGCTCTGCCAGCTCACGCTCAACGGCTTCGACGGGCTCAAGCTGCTGTCTCCTCGGCCATGTCGTCCCTTCAGCGCCGAGCGCGAGGGGATCAACATCGGCGAGGGCGCGGCGCTGATGCTGCTCGAGCGCGAGGGCGAGGGTGCCGCCCGCCTGCTCGGCGTCGGCGAGAGCTCGGACGCCTATCACATGACCGCGCCGCACCCCGAGGGCCTCGGCGCGCGCCTGGCGATGGCGCGCGCGCTCGCGGACGCGGGCGCGTCGCCCGACGAGGTCGACCACGTCAACGCGCACGCGACCGGGACGCAGCAGAACGACAGCTCCGAGGGGCGCGCGATCGCGGCGCTGCTGGGCGACACGCCGGTCGTAGCGACGAAGGGCTACACGGGGCACCTGCTCGGGGCGGCCGGCGCGACCGAGCTCATCTTCGCGATCGCGGCGATCGAGCGCGGCTACATGCCCGCGAGCGTCGGCGCGAGCCCGGCGGACCCGAACATCCCGGCGCGCGTCGTCGAGGCGCGCGTGGACGCGCCCTCGCGGCGCGTGCTGAGCAACTCGTTCGCCTTCGGCGGCTCCAACGTCAGCGTGCTCCTGGGAGGCCCCGCGTGAGCGCGCTGCGGTTCTCGATCACCAGCGTCGCGGTCTGGGCGCCCGGCTTCGCCGAGGTCGACGCGCTGGTCCGACGTACGCCTGACCCTTCGGTCAGTAAGCCGTCGGCGCTGCTGCTGCCGGCGCGCCTGCGTCGGCGCACGAGCCTGCTGACGCGCATGATCGCGGAGGTCTGCGAGCGCGCGATGGCGGCCGCCGAGCTCCCGCGCGGCGCCGCCGGGGTCGTGTGCGCGTCGGCCTACGGCGAGATCCAGACGACCGGCGCGCTGCTGACCGCGCTCACGGCCGACGCGCGCGAGCCGCTGTCGCCGGTGCGCTTCCACAACAGCGTGCACAACACCGCGACCGGCTACCTCTCGATCGCGACCGAGAATCGCGGCTTCAACACCGCGCTCGCGGCCGGGCGCGACAGCCCGGCGATGGCGGTGCTCGAGGGCGCGACCGCGCTGCGCGCGGGCGTCTGTGAGCGCGTCGTCGTCGCGATCGGCGAGGAGCCGCTGCCGGAGCCGCTGGCCGAGGTCGGCGGGCGCTACGCGCCGCTCGCGGTCGGCCTCGCGCTCGCGCCGGCGGGCGTCGGGCCTGATTTCGTGATGTCCAAGGAGACCTGTTCCAACAATCATGTCGATACGCTCCCGCCGCTGCCCGCGGAGCTCTCGGGCAACCCCTGCGCCGCGGCGCTGCGGATCGTAGAGCTGTGGGCGGGCGCCGCCGCGTCGGTCCCGCTCGGGGGCGGCTACGCGCTCGCGCGCGCGGAGGAGGGCCCGCGTTGACGGAGCGCACGCTGCCGCCGCTGTCCGAGCTGCTGCCCCACGGCCCGCCGATGCGCCTCATCGATCGCGTGATCGCGCGGACGCCCGACGGGATCGTGTGCGACGCGACGGTCTCGGCGAGCGGCGTGTTCACCGAGAGCGGTGAGGTCCCCGCGGCCATCTGCCTCGAGTACATCGCCCAGGCCTGCGCCGCGTTCGTCGGGCTCGACGCGCGCGCCCGCGCCGAGCCTGTGCGCCCCGGCTACCTCCTCGCCTGCCGCTCGCTCGATCTCTCCGTCGACACGCTGCGCGTCGGAGATCGCGTCGAGGTGCGCGTGACGAGGACGTCGAGCGCGGCGGCGGCCTCGAGCTTCTCGGGCGAGGTCGTGCGCCGCGGCACCACGATCGCGCGCGGGCAGGTGAGCGTGGTGCTCGACGGCGAGGCGGAGGCCGATGAGAGCTCGGCGTAGCCGCGCGCCGCGGGATCGAGCGACCTCCCAAGTGACCGTCCAGGCCGACTTCGAGGCGAACCTCCCCGCGCCCCGCGTGAGCCGCTGCGCGGCTCCTGGGCGAACTCCTGGGCGAACTCCTGGGCGAACTCCTGGGCGAACTCCTGGGCGAACTCCTGCGCGGACCCCCGCGCGCTGCTGACGAGGCGAGATTGATGCGACGACGACGAAATTCACCCCGCGAGCTCGACCCCTCGTCGATCCGCGCGCTCGTGACGGGCGCGAGCCGGGGGATCGGCGCGGCGGTGGCCGAGGCGCTCGCGGCCGCGGGGCACCCGGTGATCCTCAACTACCGCGCCAGCGACGAGGCCGCGGCCGAGGTCGCGCGTCGCGTCGAGGCGGCGGGCGGCTCGTGCACCCTGAGCAAGTTTGACGTCGCCGACGCGGAGGCCGCGAGCGCGGCGATCGCCGGCCTGCTCGAGGACGAGCGCCCGATCGGCGTGATCGTCAACAACGCCGGGATCGCGCGCGACGCCCCGTTCCCCGCGCTCACGCGCGAGGACTGGCAGGCGGTGCTGCGCACCACCCTCGACGGCTTCTTCAACGTCACGCAGCCGCTCGTGATGCCGATGACGCGGCTGCGCTGGGGCCGGATCATCAACCTCTCCTCGGTCTCGGGCGTGATCGGCAACCGCGGGCAGGTCGCGTACGCGGCCGCGAAGGCGGGGATCATCGGCGCGACGCGGTCGCTCGCGCGCGAGCTCGCCAAGCGCGACATCACCGTGAACGCGGTCGCGCCCGGCCTGATCGAGACCGACATGATCAAGGACGTGCCGCTCGAGCACGCGCTCCCGCTGATCCCCGCGCGGCGACTCGGGACCGCGCAGGAGGTCGCCAGCCTGGTCGCGTACCTGGCGAGCCCGGCCGCGGGCTACATTACCGGGCAGGTGCTCGGGATCAACGGCGGCATGGCCTGAGCGCGGGGTCGCGCGCGCGGGCGCCTCGGGCCTGTATTTCCGAACATGGCCGCGCGGCGGGGTCGCGTGGACGCGGTATGATGCCGACGTGTCGGGTGTGCTTCGCGTCGTCGCGCGGACCGTGACGCTGCTGTGCGCGGCGGCGGCGTGCACCCCCGTGACCCCCGGCGAGACCGTCACGGACAGCGACGCGAGCGAGGGCACGTCCGGCGCGAGCGACGGGAGCGACGGGAGCGACGCGAGCGCCGGCCCGACAGGCGGCGGGAGCGAGGCGAGCTCGAGCACCGACGGGAGCGACGCGACGACGCAGGAGCCGACGACGCAGGGCGCGACGACCGGCGATGTCGAGCCCGGCTGCGGCAACGGGATCCTCGAGGACGGCGAGGCCTGCGACGAGGGCGAGGCGAACGCGGACGACGCGGCGTGCACGAGCGCGTGCGAGCTGGCGAGCTGCGGCGACGGCCTGCTGCACCTCGGCGTCGAGATCTGCGACCACGGCCCCGACAACGGCGGATACGACGCCTGTCGCGAGGACTGCCTGGGCTTCGGTCCGCACTGCGGCGACGGGGTGGTCCAGCCCGAGCACGAGGACTGCGACGCGGTCAGGGGTGAGGGCGACGGCCTCGACGGCTCGTGCCTCTCGAGCTGCCGGTGGGCCGAGAGCTGCCTGGCGCTCATCGCCGACCAGGACGACCTCAGCAGCGGCATGTACGCGATCCGCCCGCCGGGCGTCGGCGCGTCGGTCGACGTCTACTGCGACATGCAGACGAACGGCGGCGGCTACACCTTCGCGAAGTATGACCTCGGCGCGCACGTCGGCGCTGCGGAGGCCGAGGCCGCGTGCGCGAGCCTGGGTCTGCGGCTGCTGACGCCGCGCTCCAAGGCGCACCTGAGCGCGAGCGCCGTGGTCGCGGCCAACCCCGCGATCCCGCCGACGGTCGGCAGCACGCTGTCGGGCAACGAGTACCTCTCGATCCTCGCCATCTACCCGGTCGTGGCCGGCGAGAGCTGCGTCGATCAGCCGCTGAACGCCGAGGCCTGCCCGGCCTGGGCGGCGGGCGACGGCATGGGCTTCTGGGCGACGCAGTTCCCCGTCGTCGGGCAGCCGGCGACGAGCAACTGCGAGGGCTGCTCCATGGCCTACGCCTGGTCCCCGGGCGGCGAGCTCGTCTACTACGAGGCGTTCTCCAACGGCGGCGTCGGGGCCACGAGCCGGCGGTTCGTGTGCATGGCCGGCGACAAGCTGCCGTGAGCGCCGCCTGATTCGAATCCGCGCGTACGCGCGCGCTGTGCTAGCGTGCGGCGCCGGTTGGCATCACGCGAGCGCCGACGCTCCGCCAGCCCGTGACGCGTGGCGACCTCGCGTGGAACGATCAGGAGAACACTCGATGCGCACCTCGCAGCTCCCCGTCCTCGCGCTCGCGCCGCTCTCGCTGCTGTCGCTGGCCGCCTGCCCGACGCCGCCGGCGACCACCGATCTCTCGACGAGCGAGGGCGACGACGCGTCCTCGAGCACGGTCGGCACCACGGCGGCGGAGACGAGCACCACCGGGGATGGGAGCACGACCGCGGGCACCACGGCGGCGCCCACGAGCACGGGCGCGAGCGAGACGACGACGGCGACGACGGGCCCGGCGGACACCTGCGGCGACGGCGTGCTCGACGACGGCGAGGCCTGCGACGACGGGCCCGGCAACAGCGAGACCGGCGCCTGCACGCCCGAGTGCCAGGCGGCGACCTGCGGCGACGGCTACGTGTGGAGCGGGCAGGAGCTGTGCGACGACGGCCCCGACAACGGCGAGTACGGCTACTGCCTCGCGGACTGCTCGGGCCCTGGGCCGCGCTGCGGCGACGGGGTGCTCGACGCCGACTACGACGAGCAGTGCGATCTGCTCCCGCTCAACCCGCAGAAGGACGGCTGCAACCCGAAGAGCTGCACGATCGCGCAGAGCTGCGCCGAGCTGGCCGCGTCGCTGCCCGAGGAGCTCAAGATCTCGGGCGCCTATCCGATCTGGCCCGACGGTCAGGACGCGGCGCTCGGGCAGGGCGTGTGGTGCGACATGGAGGGCGGCTGGACGTTCCTCAAGTACGACACGGGCGGCGGCGTGCACCCGGCGAGCGAGGCCGAGGCGCTGTGCGACGCGCTCGGGCTCACGCTGTTCTGGCCGCAGACGCAGGCGCACCTGCAGGCCGCGATCGGCGTCGCGGTCAACCCCGAGATCCTGCCGATCGGCGGCGGCGACACGGCCGACGACATCGGCTACCTCGGCATGCTCGCGATCTACCCCGCGACCCCGGGCGAGAGCTGCGTGGGCGCGCCGCTCAACGCGGCGGACTGCCCCGAGTGGGAGGCGCCCGGCGAGCGCGAGTACTTCGTCGGCGACGTCGGGCAGATGGGGCAGCCGGCGATCAACAACTGCGCGGGCTGCTCGATGGAGTACATCTTCGACGCCGACGCGCAGCAGATCGTCAACTACTTCGCGTTCCTCAACAACGGGATCGGCGCGACGCGCAGCAACTGGCTGTGTCGCGCGCGCCCGTGATCGCTAGTACCTGCCTGTTTGGGCAGGTACTAGCAATGCCGCGTCAGGCGATCCCGGGGGCCGGGAACGCGCCGCAGAACTCCTGGACGCGGGCCCGCAGCGGCGCCACGAAGTCGGCCGCGGCGGTGTAGCCCTCGGGATCGACGCGCGCGGCGCCCTGCAGGCCCTCGTCGATGAAGCGCGCGACGTCGGCCATGTGCGCCTCGGTCATGCCGCGCGACGTGATCGAGGGGACGCCGATCCGCAGGCCCGAGGGGTCGAAGGGCTTGCGCGGGTCGAAGGGGATCGCGTTGGCGTTGAGCTCGACGCCGCAGTCGTTGAGCACCTTGGCCGCGTGGCGACCCCCGAGCCCGCGGTTCGTCAGGTTGACGAGCATCAGGTGGTTGTCGGTGCCGCCGGTGACGAGCTCGAGCCCGCGGGCCGTCAGCTGCTCGGCCAGCGCCTTGGCGTTGGCGATGATCTGGCGCGCGTAGGCCTTGAATTCGGGCTGCAGCGCCTCGTGGAAGGCGACCGCCTTGGCGGCCGTCGAGTGGTTGTGGGGACCGCCCTGGAGGCCCGGGAACACGGCCTTGTTGATGGCCTTGCGGTGCTTCTTGCGGCAGAGGATCAGGCCGCCTCGCGGCCCGCGCAGCGTCTTGTGGGTCGTCGTCGTGACGACGTCGGCGTGGGGGACCGGGCTCGGGTGCACGCCGCCGGCGACGAGCCCCGAGATGTGCGCGATGTCGGCGGCGAGGTAGGCCCCGACCTCCTTGGCGATCTCGGCGAACGCGGCGAAGTCGAGGGTGCGCGGGTAGGCGGAGTGGCCGGCCCAGATGAGCTTCGGGCGGTGCTCTCGGGCCAGGGACCGGACCTGGTCCATGTCCATGAGGTTGTCGCTCTCGCGGACCCCGTACTGGACGGCGTGGTAGTAGATGCCGGTCGCGCTGATCTTCCAGCCGTGGGTGAGGTGGCCGCCGGCGGGCAGGGACATGCCCAGGATCGTGTCGCCGGGCTCGCACAGCGCGAGCAGGGCCGCGAGGTTGGCCGGGGACCCGCTGTAGGGCTGGACGTTGGCGTGGTCGGCTCCGAACAGCGCCTTGGCCCGGCGGATGGCCAGCTCCTCGATCGGGTCGACGAAGTCCATGCCCTCGTAGTAGCGCCGGCCCGGGTAGCCCTCGGCGTACTTGTTGGTCAGGCTCGTGCCGGTCGCCTCGAGCACGGCGCGCGAGGCGTAGTTCTCGCTGGCGATCAGCCGGATGCTGTCTTTCTGACGCGCGTCCTCCTTGCGGATGAGCGAGTACAGCTCGGGGTCTGCGGTCTTGAGATCTGGTTCTTGGTTCGCCTGGCCGGCCATGCGCTGGGTTGTCGCGTCGGCGCTGGCGGCAGTCAAAGGCGGCGCGCGTGACCGTAGTCATGGCCCGCGCGCGGCGCCGAGCGTCCCGAGCAGGGGTCGGAGATTTCCTGCCCCTCCGGTATGCTCCGCGCCGTGACCGGGAGGAGCAACCGGCGAGCGGGTCAGCGTCCAGCGTGGTGGACCCGTGCGCGCGCGGGCGCGGCCGACCGTGGGCCGCCGATCGTCCCGGTTCGGCGTGAGCTGCTCTGCGACGGGACGACGCCCCTCGGGATCTACGCGACGCTGCGCGCGAGCCCGCGGGCTCCTGCGGCGCCGGGCGAGCTCGACGCGATCCGGTTTCTGCTCGAGAGCGTCGGCGGCGGTGAGCGCTGGGCGCGATACAGCGTCGTCGGCCTCGGCTGTCGCGCGCGCGTCGTCGGGCATTTTCGCGGCGGCCAGCTCGAGGTCGAGGTCACGCCGGCGCCCGGCTTCGCGCTGCCGGCCGGCGTGCCCGCGCGCAGCGTCGGCCTCGAGGCGATCGAGGCGCTGCAGGCCGCCTATCACAACCCCGGGGCGCCCGACCTGCCGCGCTTCTGGGGCGGGCTGCTGGGCGTGTGGGGGCACGACGCCGTGCGCTGCTTCGAGCAGCTCACGTCGGAGCCGCGGCCCGCCTCGCTGCCGGCGCTCGACTTGGTGGCGACCGACACGATCCTCGTGTTCGACAACTTCACGCAGCGCGTCGAGCTGTTCGCCACCGCGGCGGCGGAGGACGGCGAGAGCGAGCAGGCCGCCCGGCGCGAGGCCGAGGCGCGGCTCGAGCGGATCGTCGCGCGGCTGCAGGAGGGCGGGCCGCCGCGCGCGGGCGCGGATCTGCGGCCCAGGCAGGTGCGCTGGGACCCCCCGTTCTCGACCGAGGCGGCGGCGCCGTGGAGCTCCGCGCGCTACCGCGACGCGGTCGCGCGCGCCCAGGAGTTCATCGCCGCCGGCGACATCTTCCAGGTGGTCCTCTCGCAGGCCTTCGATCGCCCCCGCGACGGGCTCGATCCGCTCGAGGTCTATCGCATGCTGCGGGTCACCAACCCGTCGCCGTACATGTACCTGCTCGAGCTGCCGTCGGCCGCGCTCGCGGGCGCCTCGCCCGAGGTGCTCGTGCGCGTCGACGCCGGGCACGAGCGCCGCGTCACGGTGCGGCCGCTCGCGGGCACGCGGCGGCGCGGCGCCGACGCGGCCAAGGACTCTGCGCTCGAGCGCGAGCTGCTCGCGGACCCCAAGGAGCGGGCCGAGCACCTCATGCTCGTCGACCTCGGGCGCAACGACGTCGGCCGCGTCAGCGCGCCGGGGACCGTGCGCGTGCCGGTCGCCTTCGAGGTCGAGCGCTACAGCAAGGTCATGCACATCGTCAGCGAGGTGCAGGGGACGCTGCGGCCGGAGCTCACCGCGCTCGACGCCCTGCGCGCGACCTTCCCGGCGGGCACGCTCAGCGGCGCGCCCAAGGTCCGCGCGCTCGAGCTCATCGACGCGCTCGAGCACAGCCCGCGCGGCTGGTACGGGGGCGCGGTCGGCTACCTGGGCTACGACGGCGCCGCCGACTTCGCGATCTGCATCCGCTCGGTGGTGCTCGGCGAGGAGCGCGTGCACATCCAGGCGGGCGCCGGCGTGGTCTACGACTCGCGCCCCGAGGCCGAGGATCTCGAGTGCCAGGCCAAGGCCAGCGCGGTGCTGCGCGCGGTCGCCATGGCCCGCGACGCGCGCGCGCGCGAGGAGGATGACAGGACCGAAGGGACAGGGGAGGGCGAGGCGTGAGCCACCCGCCGCTGATCGACGACGCGGGCATGCGCCTGCAGCCCAGCGGCGCGGCCCGGCGCGCGCGCCCCGGCTGCCGCGTCGTGGTGATCGACAACTACGACTCGTTCACCTTCAACCTCGTGCAGTACCTGCTCGAGCTGGGCGCGACGGTCGACATCTACCGCAACGACGCGGTGACGGCCGAGGCCGTGCTCGCCGATCGCCCGAGCCACGCGCTGCTCTCGCCCGGCCCCGGCGCGCCGGCGGACAGCGGCGTGTGTCAGGCGCTGTGCCGCGCGCTCGGCCCCGCGGGCGTGCCCACGCTCGGCGTCTGCCTCGGCCACCAGACGCTGTGCGAGGTCCACGGCGCGCGCGTCGAGCGAGCCGCGCGGGTCATGCACGGCAAGCTCTCGCCGGTGATCCACGACGGCGCCGGCCTGTTCGCCGAGCTGCCGTCGCCGCTGCAGGCGACCCGCTACCACAGCCTGATCGTCGCCGAGGAGACGCTGCCGCCCGCGCTGATAGCGACCGCGCGCACCGATCACGGCGAGCTGATGGCCGTGCGTCACCGCGACTACCCGCTCTGCGGCGTGCAGTTCCACCCGGAGTCGATCCGCAGCGAGCACGGCCACGCGCTGCTCGAGAATTTTCTCAATATGTCCTCTGGGGCAGGAAAGGACGCCCGCCCGGGATGACGCGCGACGAGCCGCAGGGCGCGGCGATCCGCGCGGGGATCCGGCAGCTCGCCGCGGGCGCGCGCCCCGACGGCGCCGCCGTGACCGCGATGTTCCGCGAGATCATGTCCGGCGCGGCCACGCCCGCGCAGATCGGCGCGCTGCTCATGGGGCTTACGCGCGTCGGCGAGACGGCCGAGACCCTCACGGGCGCGGCTCGGGCCATGCGCGAGGCCGTGATCCCCGTGCCGCGCGCGCGCCCGGTGATCGACACCTGCGGCACCGGCGGCTCCGGGATCCCGCGGCGCAACGTCTCGACCGCCGTCGCGCTCGCGGTCGCGGCCTGCGGCGTCGCGGTCGCCAAGCACGGCAACCGCGGGATCTCGAGCCCGTCCGGCAGCGCCGACGTGCTCGAGCGCCTGGGCGTCAACATCACGGCCGCGCCGGCGGTGGTCGGGCGCTGCATCGACGCGCTGGGCGTCGGCTTCCTGTACGCGCCGGGGCTGCACCCGGCCATGCGCCACGCCGCCGGGCCGCGGCGCGAGCTCGGCGTGCGCACGATCTTCAACCTGCTCGGGCCGCTCACCAACCCGGCCGGCGCCGCGCGGCAGGTGATCGGCGTGTTCGACCCGGCGCGCGCGCGCGTGCTCGCGGGCGCGCTGGGGGCCCTGGGCAGCGAGCGCGTGTTCGTGGTCCACGGGTTTCGCGAGGGCGACGTCGCCGGCCCGGGCGGCCGCCCGTTCATCGATGATCTCAGCACGGAGGGCGAGAGCCTGGTGGTCGAGTGGACCGGCGAGCGCCTGCGCGAGCACCGGATCACGCCGGCCGACGCGGGGCTCGATCCGCTCCCCACGAGCGCGCTCGCGGGCGGCTCACCGGAGCAGAACGCGGCCGCGCTGCGGCGCCTGCTCGACGGCGAGCGCGGCGGCTACCGGACCGCCGTGCAGCTCAGCGGCGCGCTCGCGCTGCTGGTCGCCACGGGCGACTCGCTCGACCAGCTGCCGCGGCTCGCGGCCCGCGTCGGCGCGGCGCTCGACGACGGCGTCGCGCGGGCGAAGCTCTCGGCGCTCGCGCGCCGCAGCCACGACGCCGCGGACGACAAGAAAGACTCGGACGACACGCCACAGGAGGACGACGCGTGACCATTCTCGACAAGCTCCTCGCCGATAAACGAGACCAGCTGGCCAACCTCCGCGGGACGCGGGCGTCGGTCATGACCGAGCGCGAGCTCACCGAGCTCGGCGCCCGCCTGCCGCCGCCGCGCGACTTCATCGGCGCGCTGCGGGAGCGCCCCGCGCCGGGGATCATCGCCGAGTTCAAGCGGGCCTCGCCGAGCGCCGGGGTGATCCGCGAGGGGGCCGATCCGCGCGCGATCGCCAGCGAGTACGCGGCCAGCGGCGCGCGCTGCATCAGCGTGCTCACCGACCGCAACTTCCAGGGCTCGCTCGAGGACCTGCGCGGCGTCCGGCAGGCCGTGTCGCTGCCGATCCTGTGCAAGGACTTCATCCTCGAGCGCTGGCAGATCCTCGAGGCCAAGCGCCACGGCGCCGACGCGGTGCTGCTGATCGTCGCGGCGCTCGAGGCCCCGCACCTGCGCCGGCTGCTGAAGTTCGCCCACTCGATCGACATGCAGGCGCTGTGCGAGGCCCACGACGCCCACGAGCTCGACCGGGCGATGGCCGCCGGCGCCCGACTCGTCGGCGTCAACGCGCGCGACCTCGAGACCTTCGAGCTCGATCTCGAGCGCGTGATCCAGCTGCGGCGCGAGGTCCCGGAGAGCTTCACCTTCGTGGCCGAGAGCGGGATTCGCTCGCTCGAGGACGCGGCGCGCATGCGCGACGCGGGCGTCGACGCGCTGCTGATCGGCACGCACCTGATGCAGGCCGAGCGCCCCGGCGAGGCCCTGCGCGCGCTCGTGCAGGGGCTCTGAGTGAACGCGGTGGGGGGCTGAGCGCGGCGCGATGGCGGTCCGACTCAAGATCTGCGGCGTGTGCACGGCGGTCGACTACGCGCTGTGCACACGCCTCGGCGTGGACTCGATCGGCCTGAACCTCTGGCCAGGTTCGAAGCGCTTCCTCGCGGACGCCGACGCGGCCGCGCTGCCGCCGGCGTCCCGCGACGTCGAGCGCGTCGGCGTGTTCGTCGACGCTGCGCCCGAGCACATCATCGCGCGCGCGCGCGCGCTGTCCCTCGATCTCATCCAGCCGCACGGCGACCGCCCGGCCTTCGCCTACGCGCGCCTCGGGATCCCGTACACCTGGGTGATCCGCGGCACGCCCGAGCTCGACGCGCTCGAGGCCGCGCCCGCGCAGCGCCCCACGCGGATCCTGCTCGACGCCGCCGTCGACGGCTTCGGCGGCGCGGGGCGACGCACGGACTGGGCCTGGGCCCGGCGCGCGCGCGACCGGCTCTCCGCGATCGCGCCCGTGTGGCTCGCGGGCGGCCTGAACCCCGAGAACGCCGCCGAGGCGATCGCGACCGTGGGCCCCGCCGGGATCGACGTGGCCACGGGCGCCGAGCGCGACGGGGCGCGCCGCGGCGAGAAAGACCCCGCGCGCGTCTCGGCGCTGCTCGAGCTCTGTCGGCGCGCGTAGTCCAACCTGAACAAAGAGCAATGTCAGATAAGCACGAGATCCCCGCCGGCGACGACGCGTCGCCGCCCCTGGTCGGCGACTTCGGGCGCTTCGGCGGCCGCTACGTGTCGGAGACGCTGATGCCCGCGGTCGAGGAGCTCGCGCGCGAGTGGCCCCGCGCGTGGCGCGACGCCGCGTTTCAGCGCGAGTACCACCGCATCCTCCGCGACTACGTCGGCCGCCCCTCGCCGGTGAGCGACGCGCCGCGGCTCTCCGACGACCTGCGCGATCGAGCAGGCGTCGACGCGCGCGTGCTGCTCAAGCGCGAGGACCTCAACCACACCGGCGCGCACAAGATCAACAACTGCGTCGGCCAGGTGCTGCTCGCGCGGCGCCTGGGCAAGACGCGGATCATCGCCGAGACCGGCGCGGGTCAGCACGGCGTCGCGACGGCGACCGCGTGCGCCTACTTCGGGCTGCCCTGCGTGGTCTACATGGGCGCCGAGGACGTCGCGCGGCAGTCGCTCAACGTCGCGCGCATGCGCATGCTCGGCGCCGAGGTCCGCCCCGTGCACGCCGGCTCCGCGACGCTCAAGGACGCCATCAACGCGGCGCTGCGCGACTGGGTCGCGACCGTCCGCGACACGCACTACGTCATCGGCAGCGTCATGGGGCCCGACCCGTACCCGGCGATGGTCCGCGACCTCCAGCGCGTCATCGGCGACGAGGCCCGCGCGCAGTGCCTCGAGCGCGTCGGCGCGCTGCCGGACGCGGTGGTCGCCTGCGTCGGCGGGGGCTCCAACGCGATGGGCATCTTCGCCGCGTTCCTGGGCGACCCCGGCGTGCGCCTGTTCGGCGTCGAGGCGACGGGCGAGGGGGTCGCGTCGGGGCGCCACGCGGCGACCATCACCGCCGGGCGCGAGGGCGTGTACCACGGCATGCGCAGCCTGGTCCTGCAGACAGACGACGGGCAGCTCCAGGAGGCCCACTCGATCTCCGCGGGCCTCGACTACCCCGGCATCGGCCCGGAGCACGCGCGCCTGCACGCGGACGGGCGCGCGCGCTACCTCGGCGTCAGCGACCTCGAGGCGCTCGACGCGATGGAGTGGCTGGCGCGCCGCGAGGGCATCATCCCCGCGCTCGAGACGGCCCACGCGATCGCGGCGCTGCCGGCGATCGTGCGCGCGCTGCAGCGCGAGAGCCGGGCGCGCCCCGACGGCCCGCTGCGCGTGCTCGTCAACGTCTCCGGGCGCGGCGACAAGGATATGCACACGTACATGCAGCGGCGCGATCCTGCGGCGCTGGTGATGATCGGCGCGCGCGAGGGAGGGCGGCGCGATGACTGAGCACACGCCCCAGGAGACGCGGACCGCGGCGACCGAGGGCCGCGTCGCGCGGCGCTTCGCCTCGCTGCGCGCGGCCGGGCGCGCCGGCCTCGTCGGCTACCTGACCGCCGGCGATCCCGACCTCGCGCGCTCGCGTGAGCTGCTGCTCGCCGCCTGCGAGGCCGGGCTCGACGTGCTCGAGCTCGGCGTGCCGTTCTCGGATCCGACCGCGGACGGCCCGGTGATCCAGGAGGCCATGACGCGCGCGCTGTCGGCCGGCGCGAGCCTCGAGCGCGCGCTCGAGCTCGCGGCCAGCGTGCGCGCGCGCGTCGACACGCCGATCGTGCTGTTCGGCTACGCCAACCCGCTGCTCGCGCGGCTCGAGCGAGACGGCGACGCGCGGGCGCTGCTCGACGCGGTCACCGAGGCCGGCGTCGACGGGCTGCTCGTCGTCGATCTGCCCCCCGAACACAGCGCGCCGCTGCGCGAGCCGGCGCGCGCGCGCGGGCTCGACTGGATCGGGCTGGTCGCGCCGACGACCACCGACGCTCGCTTGCGACGTGTCCTCTCGGTCACCTCTGGCTTCGTCTACGCGGTCAGCCTGACCGGGGTGACCGGCGCGCGCCTCGACCCGAGCGACCCGCGTCTCCAGGAGCAGCTCGCGCGCGTGCGCGGGGTCAGCGAGCTGCCGCTCGCGGTCGGCTTCGGGATCCGCAGCGGCGCCGACGTGGCCGCGCTCGCGCCCCAGGTCGACGCGGTGGTCGTCGGCTCGGCGTTGGTCGCGGCCGCGCGCGAGGGACCCGACGCCCTCGCCGCGCGTGTGCGTGATCTGGTCCCGCGACCCGGTCCTCGTCCGCGCGTTTGAGTTGGAATCACGCGTGCACGCTCGCGAGGTTCCAGCAGGGGCAAGGCGCTCGCTCAATTGCTCCCGCGCGGCGCGAGCGAGCGCGCGTTCGCGTCGCGCGCGTGGGGCTTTGAGCCACGATTCGATCCGGGGAGTGGGGGGGGACGCCCCCCAAGAGAATCTGCGGCGCCGAGAATGCCTCGCGCGCGAAGAAAATCGGTCGAGTCCTCGGATCGTTTTCCGCGCTCGACGCGTTGGATCGTCGGAATGACCGGAGCGTCGACATCGGGGGGCGAGGCCGCGCGCGGCGCTGGGGAGACGGCGGGTGTGGCCGGGTTCTCGCCGGCGCAGCTCGACGCGCTCGAGGATGCCCTCGAGGTCATCTCGGGCCCCGTCGCGGTCGACGAGCTCTCGCTGCGCGCGAGCCAGGACCCCGCGCTCGCGCCGAGGCTCGAGTCGTACCGTGAGCTGCTCGAGCTGTTCCACGTCGCCTGCCCGAGCGAGGACCCGCCTGACGGTCTGCTCGATCGCGTGATGGCCGAGGCGACCGTGAGCGCCCAGGCGCCGCGCCCTCGCGCGTCGCTGTGGCGCCGGCTGTGGACGCAGGCGCGCCCGGTCGCGATCCTGCCAGGGCTCGCGCTCGTCGGCACAGCGGCGGCCGTGCTGCTGCTCGTGCGCCCGGACGCGGCCGAGCTCGAGCCGCCCGCCCGGGAGCTGCCCGCGAGCGCCGAGCTCGACGCGCGGGCCCAGGCCGGCGAGGCGGCGCCCCGAGACCAGGTCGTCGACGATGAGCGCGACTGGGGCGCGGACGAGGCAGACGGCGACGAGCGCGTCGCGTCCAAGGACGACGCCGAGGCCGCCACGGAGGAGGCCGAGGAGGAGGCCGAGGAGGCCGAGAAGGCCGAGGCCCCGGGCGACGGCGCCGGGATCGCCAGCGCGGCGGTGCTCAAGGCGCCCGACCAGCCCGCGCCTGAGCCCGCGCGCGAGCGAGCCCCGCGCGCCCAGGACGACGCGAGCTCGCGGCGCGCGAGCGCAGGCTCAGCGCGGGGCGTGAACAAGAAGCACGCGAAGTCGGACTCGGCGCCCGCGCCGAGCCTCGACGGACCCCGTGACAAGCAGTCGCTGCGCGACGTGCTCGCCGACGGCGACCGGCTGCGTCGCGCGGGCGACTGCGAGGCCGCGCGCGAGCCGTACAACCAGCTGGTGCACGTCGGCGGGCTGGAGCAGGGCCGAGCGCTCGCCGGGCTGGCGCTGTGCGCCGAGGCACGCGGTGACCTCGCGGGCGCCGAGCACTTCCTCGCGCGCGCGCGCCAGGCCTACAGCGCCATTGATCGCTGGGTCACGACCGAGCGCGAGCGCGGCGTCCGGGGCTTTGACAAGTAGCCTGGCCAGTGGTCCGTCGCGCTCGTTCGCTCGCTCCAGACCATCGAACGGACGGCGAACAATGTTTACTGCGTGCATGTCCCGGGACCGTCCATGCGCGTGGAGCCACCCTGACGGCCACGGGCCTACCGTGTCGCACTTGGACCCGCGCCTGCGGAAGTGGTTAGATGGTGTGGATCGATTCGCATGAACACCCAAAATCACGGGAGCTCGCAGCACGGCGCGTTCAGAGCGAATGATCCCCTCGTCGGCAAGACGATCGGCGGGCGCTACACGATCCTCCGGCTGATCGGGCGCGGCGGGGTCGGGCTGGTCTATCTCGCCAGCCAGGTCGACGCCGCCGAATTGGTCGTGATCAAGGTGCTCGCGCCCGACTGGGCCCACAACCGCGAGGCGCTCGCGCGGTTTGAACGCGAGGTCGAGCGGCTCGGCACGCTGCACCATCCCAACATCGTGCGCATGCTCGACTACGGGCACGAGGACGGCCGCGGCTACATGGTCATGGAGTACGTCGACGGCGTCACGCTCGGCCAGTACATCCGCCAGCGCGGCGCCCTCGAGCTCGAGCGGTTCGTGCCGATCGCCGCGCAGATCCTCAAGGGCATCGGCTACGCCCACTCGCGCGGCATGATCCACCGCGACCTCAAGCCGTCGAACCTGATGCTGTGCACCAAGAACGGGCGCGGCAACTTCATCAAGATCCTCGACTTCGGCCTCGCCAAGCTGATCGAGGGCGAGAAGCAGATCACGGCCCAGCACGTCGTCGGCACCGCCGGCTTCCTCTCGCCCGAACAGATCAAGGGCGAGAGCCTCGATCTGCGCGTCGACGTCTACGCGCTCGGGGTGCTGTTCTACTTCATCCTCACGGGCAAGATGCCGTTCTTCGGGGAGAACAACGCGTCGCTGCTGTACAAGCACGTGCACGAGGCGCCGCCCGCGATCTCCGACGCGCTCCCGGCGACCCACGGCATCCCGGACGGCGTGACCTCGATGGTCATGCGCGCGCTCGCCAAGGCCCCCGACAAGCGGCCCGCCGACGCCGACGCGATGACCGAGATCCTGATCGACTGCTGTCAGGCGTCGCTCTTCCACCTGCCGCGGGCCGATGATCCGGACGTCGCCCAGGCCGACGGCAGCGGCGTGTTCCAGAACATCTCGGACACCGGGCGCTTCGGCTCGACCGTGCACATCGAGCCGCCGACGAACATGAGCTTCGACTCGAGCGCGCACGCGTCGCTGCTCGAGAGCTCGACCAGCTTCCCCCGCGTGCAGCTCGTCGCCTCGGATCCGGCGCCCGAGAGCGGGCGCTCGGCGAGCTGGTGGATCATCCTGGGCGCCGCCGTGGCCCTGCTGCTCGGCGGCGTGCTGGCCTACGCGTTCAGCCAGTCGAGCGACGGCGAGCGCCGGGCGGTCGCCGGCGGCGAGGGCCTCGACAGCGCGTTTGACCACATCGAGGAGCTGCTCAACGCCGAGCGCTTCACCGAGGCGCAGCGCGAGCTGGAGCGCGTGCGCGCCGGCGCCGAGGCCTCGGCCGCGTCCGCGCTCCGCTACGAGCGTCTCAACGATCGCGCGAAGGTTGGGCACCTGCTCGAGACGGCGAAGGAGCTCGAGACGGTCGGCGACGTCGTCGTCGCGCGCGATCACTACCGCCGCGTGCTCGACCTCGATCCGGCCAACATGGTCGCGCGGGAGCGCCTCGCGGCCCTGACGACGGGCGAGGGCGACGGCGAGAGCGTCGTCGCGGTCCCCGTCGCCGAGGACGACGACGACAGCCCGGCGAAATCGAGCAAGAAGTCGCGTCGGGTCGCAAAGACCAAGCGCGCGAGCGGGAAGCCCGAGCCGACGAGCTCCGAGCCCGCGCCGACCAAGAAGAAAACGGCGAACGTGCCGCCCAAGGATGGGATGTTCCTGCCCACACCCAAGTCCGACAAGGGTGGCGTATTCTTGCCCGTGGGGAAGAAGCCGTGAGCAGCGGAGCGATCGAGATGAGTCAAGGACGGCAACGCATCGTGACGGAGACGAACCTGACGCGCCCAGCCCTGCGCGCGCTCGTGTGCGCGGCGCTGCTGCCGACGCTCGCGCTCGGCGGCCTCACGCTCACCCCGGCGCGCGCCGACGCGGCCGCGCCGCTCAAGGCCACCGAGGAGGAGGAGGTCGCGTCGGCCGGCGAGGCGGGCGGCGAGGAGCCCGCCGCGATCGACACCGAGGACACTGACGCGCTCAACGCCGCCGCCGTCGAGCGGTTCCAGAACAAGGACTACGAGGGGGCTGTCGAGCTGTTCGAGCGCGCGTACAGCATCGACTCGCAGCCGAACTACCTGTTCAACATCGGCCGCGTCTACGAGGAGAGCGGCAAGATCGACAAGGCCGTCGAGTACTACCAGCGCTTTGTTCAGTCGCCTGGCGTGGATCTGGAATCCCGTGAGATTGCTCTCGAGCGCTTGCGAGTCCTGCGAGAAATCCAGAAGGAGATCACAGGGCCCGAGAAACCGCCGCCCGACCAGGTCGAGCCCGAGCCCGAGCCCGAGGGCCCGTCGAACGACCCGCCCGTCGACGACGGCGAGGCGCCGCGCAAGCTCAGCAAACTGGAGATCGCCGGGTACAGCGTTCTCGGCGTGGGCGGTGCGGCGCTGATCATCGGCGGCGTGTTCGGCGGGCTCGCGCTCTCGCAGCAGAGCGAGCTCGACACGCAGATGTCGTTCGAAAATCGTCAGGAGGTCATCTCGTCGGGCACGACCAACGCGCTCGTCGCCGACATCCTGTTCATCAGCGGAGGCGCGCTCGCGGTCACGGGGCTCATCATGGCGCTCGTGGGTCGTAGCAAGCGCAAACGGGCGCTCGCCGCTGCGCCCCGATTGACGTTCAGCCCTGGACGCCCGGTCGGGCTTGTGTATCACTTCTAGGATGGGTTTCGCGGTGTTCGGGGGACAACGGGACTATCGCCACGGTCGCAGCGCGCGCGCGCTGCCGAGGCTGCTCGCGGGGCTCTCGTTGACCGCGCTCGGCCTGGGGCTTGGGGTCAGCGGCGCGTGCTCGCTGATCGTCGACTTCACCGAGTGCCGCGACAACAACGACTGCGCGAGCATCGACGGCAGCGGGCCGGTCCGCGCCTGCACCTCCGAGAACATCTGCGTCGAGGCCGCCGAGATCGAGTGCACGGGCAACACCCAGTGCGGCGACCTGTTCGGCTCGAGCTTCGTCTGCGGCGCCGACGAGGAGGGCGCCGCTCGCTGCGTGAACACGACGACCGCCGAGTGCGAGCCGATCATCTGGCCCGAGGACTGGGATCACGACAAGGTCGTGATCCTCGGGACCGTGATGCCGGTGGGCGAGCTGTTCGCGGCGCTGGTCCAGCCGCTCGAGAACGCGGTCCAGCTGGCGATCCAGGACTTCAACAAGACCACCGAGCTGCCGGGCGGGCGCAAGATCGCCTGGGTCGCGTGCAACTCGAACGGCGTGCCTGATCTCGCGGTCGCGGCCTCGGACCACCTGGCGAACCGCCTGCACGCGCCGGCGATCATCGGCCCGATCTTCAGCGAGAACGTCATCAAGGTCGCGACCGAGGTCACGATCCCGGCGGGCACCTTCACGATCACGCCCGCCGCCTCGAGCCCGTCGATCACGACGCTGGACGACGACGACCTGGTCTGGCGCCCGATCTCCAGCGATGTCTATCAGGCCAGCGCGATCGCCGACTGGGTGACGAAGGTCCAGGACCCGGCCCCCGACAGCGTCGTGTTCCTGGCCAAGGACGACGCCTACGGCCAGGGCCTGCTGATCGACGCCGGCGGCCGGATCGAGCAGAACGTCGGCAGCTTCACCTCGATCACCTACTCGAACCCCGCGACGCTGACCACCGAGGAGCTGACCGCCGAGTACGGCGCCGTCATCGGGCAGACCTTCGCGCTCGCCCCCGACACGGTGATCATCGCCGGCACGAGCGAGGCGCAGGAGTTCATCCTCGGCTACCTGCTCGTCTGGGGCGACCTGCCCGAGGCCGAGCGCCCGGCGCTGCCCGTGTTCCTCGTGCCCCACGCGGGCGTGCCGATCCTCGAGTCGACCCTCGAGTCCGTGCCCGATCCGCTGCTGCAGCAGCTGCTGTACACGAAGCTCGCCGGCGTCGCGCCGATCATCCACGACGTCGAGAACTTCGCGGTCTACAACTCGCGCTACAAGGTGCTGTTCGGCAACAAGGACGCGATCACGAGCTCGTCGCTGAGCTACGACGCCGCGCTCGTCACGATCCTGGCGATGGCGACCGTCGACGGCCAGGAGCGCGTGACCGGGGCCGGGATCGCCAGCGGTATGGCGCGCCTCGTCGACAAGGCCGGGACCCCGATCTCCTTCGGCGACGACCCGGTGGGCCTGAGCTTCATCCGCGACGCGCGAAACATCCTCGAGCAGGGCGGGGGCGTCGACCTCAAGGGCGTCTCGGGCGAGCTCGACTTTGACCTCTCGACCGGCGAGGTCCGCGTCAACCTGATCAACTGGAAGCTGATCGAGCGCAGCGCCGGCGACCCATCCGACGCCCTGATCGCGCCCAACAACGTCTACGTGCTCAACGACGAGCCGGCGACCGACGGCAACTGGATCTCGTGCGAGGTCGCGGGCTGCTGAGACGCCGCGCGCTGCGGTAGGCTCTCGCTCGTGTCCTCGGCGGAAGCACCCGCGGAAGTCGCAGACGCGGCGGGAGAAGCTGCGGAAGAAGCTGCGGCGGAAGCTGCGGCGGAAGCTGCGGGAGAAGACGCTGCGGGAGAAGCTGCCGCGCGCGCGGACGCGGATCTGTTCGGCGCCTGGGTCGCGGGGGACCCCGACGCCGGCGAGCGCCTGTTCGAGCGCCACTTCGACGCGGTCGCCCGGTTCTTCCGCAACAAGGTCGACCGCGGGCACGAGGACCTGATCCAGAAGACCTTCCTCGGCTGCGTCGAGGCGCGCGCGCGCTTCCGCGGCGACGCCAGCTTCCGCACCTTCCTGTTCGCCGTCGCCCGCAACGTCCTGGGCAAGCACTACCGCGCGAAGCGGCGCGCGCCGATCGAGCTGCGCGAGGTCTCGGTCCACGACCTCGGCGCGAGCCCCAGCGTCGTGTTCGCCCGCGATCAGCAGCAGCTCCTGCTGCTCAACGCGCTGCGCCGGATCCCCGTCGAGTACCAGGTCGCGCTCGAGCTTCACTACTGGGAGGCGATGTCCGGGAGCGAGATCGCGGCCGTGCTCGAGGTCCCGCTCGGCACCGCGAAGACGCGGATCCGGCGCGCGAAGCAGCTGCTGGCGGCGGAGTACGAGGAGCTGCTGAGCGGCGCGTCGAGCCCGCAGGCGACCCAGACGCGGCTCGACACGTGGGCGCGTTCGCTCCGCGCGCAGCTGTTCTCCGAGTGACGAGAAGTTTTTTTCGCGCGGCGCAATCCGTTGCGAGAGGTCGGGGTACTACCGCGTCGCCCCATGCCCAGCGAAGCGCTCCAGCGACCCTCCGCGCCCCAGGCCCCTCCCATCGAGCTCGAGCGCCTGCGCTCCGCCGTCAAGGCGCGGCTGTTTCAGCGCGCCGAGGAGCCCCTGCGGATCGGGCGGTTTCGCGTGCTCCGCTGCGTCGGTCAGGGCGGCATGGGCATGGTGTTCGCCGCCCACGACGACGTCCTGCAGCGCACCGTGGCGCTCAAGCTGCTGCGGCCCGAACTCTCGAGCGCGAGCCTCACCGACGAGGCCCACGCGCTCGCGCGCCTCTCTCACCCCAACGTCGTCGGCATCTACGACGTCGGCGTGCACGACGGCCAGCACTTCATCGCCATGGAGTTCGTCGACGGCTGCACGCTCGGGGCCTGGCTGCGCGGCGGGCGAGCGCTCAGCGAGGTGATCAACGTGTTCGTCGCCGCGGGGCGCGGGCTCGCGGCGGCCCACGCCGTCGGCCTGGTGCACCGCGACTTTAAGCCGGACAACGTGCTCGTGGGCCGTGACGGCCGCCCGCGGATCCTCGACTTCGGGCTCGCGCGCCCGCCCGATCGCCGCTCGGACACGCCGGCCGCCGTGCCGCCCCTGCCGGCGGGCTGCGCGGCCGAGGAGACCGCGCTGACGCAGGACGGGGTGCTGCTCGGCACGCCGGCCTACATGGCGCCGGAGCAGCACCTCGGCGAGCCGGCCGACGCGCGCAGCGATCAATTCAGCTTCGCCGTCGCGCTCTACGAGGCCGTCTACGGCAGCCGCCCGTTCCGCGGCGACGACATCCGCACGCTCTCGCTGGCGATCGTCCGCGGCGCGCTGCAGCGCCCGCCGACGCCGCGCTACGACGTCCCGCCCTGGCTCGACGCGCTCCTCGAGCGCGCGCTGCGTGTCTCTCCGGACAGCCGGTTCCCGAGCATGGACGCGCTGGTCGAGGAGCTCGCGACGCACAGCGCCGCGGGGACGCCGACGCGGCGCCAGACTGACCCGCAGCTCGAGTACGACGACACGCTCTCGCTCGAGGACGTGCGCGACGTCGCCGCGCAGGTCGGGCTCGCCGAGACGGAGGCCCGGGCGGCGCTCCGGCGCGATCGCCCGCGCCCGCCCGCTCCGACGCCGCGGCTGCTCGCGCCCGCCGGCCAATTCCTGCGCATGGCGACCGCGGTCTCGACCACGCTCGAGCTGCCCGAGCGACCCTCGCCGAACACGATGGTGCTGATGGCCCACGAGCTCGAGATCGCCGAGGGGCGCCGCGGCAAGAGCCAGGGGCAGTTCATCGGCGAGAGCCTGGCCTGGACGTCGCCGAGCCTCGAGCTCCGCGTCATGCCGCGGGCGCGCGGCGCCACCGTCCTGCTCGTCCGCGACCTCGCGGGCCCGCTCCGGCGACGCCTGCGGCGCACGATCGCGCTCACCTCGTTCGGGGCGTTCGTGTTGTTCGTCGCGATCGCCGAGTCGCTCAGCTCCTCGGGCGGCGACGCGCGCTTCGTGCTCCTGTTCGTGTTCCTGCTCGTGGCCGAGCTCGCGCTCGGCTGGTCGATCTCGCGGGAGCTGCACCGTCAGCAGCAGACGAGCGAGCAGGCCCGCGTCGATCACTACGCGCAGCGGTTGGCCGCGCTCGCGGAGGCGGAGCGCAGCGGTCCCCATCCCGGCCTCAGCGCCGCGGCCCTGGCGAGCGAGCGCCTCCCGTGAATCGACGCCCGCGCGACGCCCCGGCGCTCACGCGCGCCGGGCGAAGAGCGCTCGCGGCCGACGAGGGGGATCTCTCGCGCCGTCGAGGAGTCGTGCTCGCAACGCTCGCGCGCGCGCTGCCCGGGGCGCTCGCGCTGGGCGTCTGCGTCTCGCTCGGCGCGCCGCTGCCCTGGGTCGTGGCGACGCTGCTCGTCGCGCTCGCGCTCGAGTGACGCGCCTCAGCGCGTGTAGCGAAGCAGCCAGAACTGCAGCTCGGCGCCGCCCGAGAGCGCGGTCATGCCGTCGCGTCGCAGCACCGCCGCGCTGTGGCTGGCCTGGGCGAACAGCGGCGCGACCTCGTCGTCGCGGTCCTCCGGGGTCGCCGCGTCGACGCACACCCGCGTGTGCCCGCCGTCCTCGCCGGGCTCGCCCGGGTGGTCGACGAACAGGTAGTCGCCGGGCAGCGTGCGCGTGAGCAGGTCCTTGATCTCGGCGTCCTCGACCGTGCCCGAACGCGCCTCGGTCGGGTTCGCGGGGTCGCGGTGGTCGAGGTAGCGCACGAGCTTCCAGCCGGGCTTGCGCGCGAGCGCCGGGCCGAACCGCTCGGCGCGCGGGTAGTGGCGGAAGCGGCCGACGCGAAAGGTCGGGACGGGCAGGTTCGCCAGGCTGAGGACCATGCCGCCGAACACGTTGCACTTCCAGTACGGGCGCTCGTCGTCGATCCCGTAGGCTACGCCGTCGGGCGCGCGCAGCAGCCCCTTGGGCGGCCGCTCCGACGGCTTGGTCCCGAAGTAGACGGACTTGTAGCTGTAGCGGCGGCGGTCGACGGTGATGTAGAAGGGCTCGCTCGTCGCCGTCGCCAGCGCGCGCGCGATGTGGACGATCCGGCTCGTGTAGCGACCCGGCGGGACCTCGATGCGCGGACCTGTCGGTAAGAACATCCGCGGCGGCTTGCTGGACGGCGCGTCGAGCAGCGTCAGCACGGCGGTGGCCTCGGCCTTGCCGAGCGTCGCGTCGACGCCGCCGGTCCCGAGCCAGCCCTGCAGCGCCCGGATCGCGGAGCTGACCTCGCCGCCGAAGACCGTGTCTCGGCCGTAGCGCGGCAGCGCGAGCTCGATCGGCGCTCGCTCGACGCGGCCCGCGATCGCCTGCAGCGCGCGCTGACAGATCGCGGTGAGGCGCGTCGGGCAGTCCTCGATGGACAGCGCGCGCTGACCCGCGAGGATCGCCGCGAAGCCGGGGTCGTCTCGCAGCGCCTGCGTCGTGATCGGCGTCCCGATACGCTCGCGCGGGACGCCGAGGGCGACCAGCCGGTCGCCCGCGCCCTCGGGCAGCAGATCGAGCGCCTGATCGAGGACGGTCTCGAGATCCGCGCGCGACAGCGTCTCGAGCACCTCGAGCGCGTCTTCGTCGAGCGGCAGCGCGTCCTCCTCGAAGAGGTGCGCGGTGAACGGGCGTGGTAGTGCGGCCATGGGTGCGCTCCGGTGCGTCGGGATCGCCGCAGCCTACCAGAACCTACCCCGCGCCCGTGCGCGGCCGCGCTCCGCGTCGACGCGCGCGCTCGCGCCTACGCCTGCGTCAGCGTCAGCGTCAGCCTAAGGCGTGCAGTCGGTGGGCGCGATCGTTACGTCGTCGACGCTCCACGAGGCCATGTCCGAGCTGCCCGGCAGTCGCCGCTCACAGATCTTGAACTGGAAGCCGGGGTTCTTCAGCGCGGTGACGTTGAAGGCGATCCGCTTCCAGTCGAGATCGTTGATGCTCATGTCGTAGCCGACCTCGAGCTCGACCCAGCTGTTGCCGTCCCAGGCGATGATCGAGTTGATCGTCAGCGGCAGGCTGTCGGTGTGGAGGTGGCGCCACAGGCTCAGGTACACCGGGCCCGGCTGGGCTGCGGTGTTGAAGGTCGGGCTCGTGAGGCAGTAGTCGCCGTGGAAGCCCTCGCTGTCGATCCCGCCGATGACGACGCCCGCGAGCGCGTTGTCGCCGGTCGGCGTGTGGTCCGTGCTCGGATCCTCGCCCGAGAACACCTGGTTGGGCGGCGAGGCGACGGCCGGCCCGAACTCCCACAGCGCGTCGAGCTCCCACTGCGGGTGCGGCGTGGCGAAGTCCTCGAAGAAGTAGTAGCCCGGGCCGTTCGGGTCGACGCAGGCGCCGCCCATGCACACCTCGGCGTCCGTGCAGCCGTTGCCGTCGTCGCAGGTGGTGCCGTCCTCCGCGAGGTTGTTGTAGCAGAGCCCGTCGTCGGGATCGCACACGCCCACCTTGCAGTCGCCGTCGAGGAAGCCGCAGTTGACGGTCTTGTTGACCACGCACTCGCCCGCCTGGCAGGTCGCGTCGAGGACGCAGAGGTTGACGGACTCGCAGCTCGCGCCCTCGTTGGCCGGGTACGCCGCGCAGGTGAAATTCGGCAGGCACACGCCCTGGTTGCACGGATCGTCGAGCACGTCGCAGTCGCTGTCCTCGAGGCAGTCGGGGACGATGCACAGCTTCCCGACGCAGGCCTGCGTCCCGCAGTCGCTGAAGATCTCGCAGGCCTGGCCTACGTCGCAGGTGGGGCAGCTGTCGCCGCCGCAGTCGACGTCGGTCTCGTCGCCGTCGAGCAGGCCGTTCGCGCACTCATCCGCGGCGGTCGTCGAGCTGCTCCCGTCGCTCGAGCTCGACGTCGTGCTCGGCGCCTCGGTGGTCGGCTCGGGGCCGCCGGTCGTCGACGTCGAGCTCGTCTCGTCGCTCGTCGTGTCGAGCTCGGTCGTGCCCGTCGCGCCGGTCCCGGTGTCGCTGGTCTCGGCGGTCGTGCCCGTGGACGAGACGCTCTGCGTGCCGCTGTTGTCTCCGCACGCGGCGAGCGCGAGCGCGGCCGCGGTGACGAGCGCGGCGGGGTAGGCGGGTCTCGTTAAGCCAAACATGTGTCCCCGAAGACATGTTTATAACATCGCGAAGGGGCGCGAGCGCGCGCCGCCGCGATTCAGATGTCTTTTGGAAAATGTTTATACGGTCATGTCAAACGCGCGCGGGCCTCAGCGCTCGCGCGCGCGCCGTGTCGACTCGCGCGGCGCGTGGGTGAGCTCGGCAGGGCGGGCGCCGCGCGATGTCGTCCACCGCGAGCGCGCGGCCAGGACCGCGCCGAGAGCACCCGCGCGCCGGCGCGGAGTCGTGCGGGCGCTCGCTACACCCGCGACCGAGCGTCGTTCAGCGCGTAGCGAACCTGGCTCGTCGAACACGTCGTTTCGAAGCCGCCGCGGACGTCGGGCCGCCGCCCTCCCAGGCTATACGCCGAGCAGCTCGCGGACGCTGCCGTTGACCGCGGCGGTCGGCAGGCACATGCGCGCGCCCGCAGTGCGAGCCAGCGCGCGCAGCTCGTCGGTCGGTCGGTCGTGCACGGCGATGATCGTCGGCGTCGGCTTCCCGCTCGAGAGGCGCTCGATCACCCGCGAGCTGCTGACGTCGGGGACCGAGAGGCTGAGCAGCACGTAGCGCGGCGGCGCGGCCTGGGCCACGAGCAGCGCGTCGGCGCCGGTCTGCGCCGTCATGATCTCGACCGCCGGCGTGCCCTGGGCGAGCTCGTCCTTCACCTGCGAGCGGAACGCCGCGTTCTGCGTGACGAGCAGGACGCGGGGCGTCTCGTCGGGCTCGCGCTTGCTCTGGGCGGCGCGCTCTTCCTCCTTGAGGTTGAACGAGTTGAGCACGCGGCGGCGGACCTCGGTGATGTCGAGGGGCTTCTTGAGGCAGGCGACCGCGCCCGCGGCGAGGATCCGCTCGGTGTTGGCCTCGGTGTAGTAGCCGGTGATCGCGATCACCTCGGTGTGCTGGGTCGCGACGTCGCGCTTGAGCCGCGAGCACACCTCGAAGCCGTCGACGCCCGGCATCATGAGGTCGAGGAAGATCAGCTGCGGGCGGAACGTGGCGACGAGGCGCCCGGCGTCGAAGGCGTCACGCGCGACCTCGACCTCGAATTTGTGGCGGATGTCCTTGACGACATCTCGGATCAGGTCGAGCACCACCGGCTCGTCGTCGACGACGAGGATCCGGCCGTCCTCCGTGCCCGTCTGGACCGTGAACGGGATCCCGCGCTCCTTGCAGACCTTCTCGAGGTCGCCCCGGCGTACGCGCCGATGGCCGCCCACGGTCTTGAAGGCCGGGATCAGCCCGTCCTCGATCCACCGGATCACGGTCGTGGGTGTGACACAGCAGATCTTGGCCACGTCGTGGGTCGAGTAGGTGTCCTTGATGGGGGGTCGGCCGCGGCTCATACGCTCGGTGCTGGGGATGGGGGGTCACTCGGGGCGTCCGCCGACGGGAGCACGATAGAGAACGTCGTGCCCGCTCCTGGCTGGGACCGCACCAGGATATCACCTCCGTGATCTTTGATAATCCCGTAGGAGATCGCCAAACCGAGACCGGTCCCCTTGCCGATCTCTTTGGTGCTGAAGAAGGGGTCGAAGATCCGAACGCGGATTTCTTCCGGGATCCCGTGTCCCTCGTCCGCCACATCCAGCTGCAGCTGGCCCTGATTCGGACGGCGGGTGAGGGAAATGCGCACGGTGCCGCCGCGCGGCATGGCGTCGACGGCGTTGCTGAGGAGGTTGAGCATGACCTGCTCGAGCTGGTCAGCGTCGCCGTTGATCTGCAGCGGACCGGGGTCCAGCTCGCGGATGATCTGCACGTTGTGCATCCGCCACTGGTACTCGCCGATGGCGACGACGCGATCGATCACGCCCCGCAGGTCGAGCAGGCGCCGCTCGCTGCTCTCCTGCTGACGGGAGAACAGCAGCACGCCCTCGACGATCTTGCGGCAGCGCTCACCGCTGTCGGCGATCTTCTGGACCTTGACGCGGATGTCCGCGTCGAGCGGTTTTTCGAGCAGCAGCTTGCTGTAGCCGACGACGCCGCTGAGCGGGTTGTTGATCTCGTGCGCGATGCCGGCCGCGAGCAGACCGACCGCCGCGAGCTTCTGCGACTTGAGCACCTGGTCCTCGAGCGCCCGGCGGTGGCGGAGGTCGAGCCCGACGAGCACGGCGCCCTTGACCGCTTCGTCGTGGTCGCGGAGCAGTCGACCCTCGAGGTGCAGCGGCAGCTTGCGACCTTCACGGTTGCAGACCACCAGCTCGCTGGCGATGGCGCCGCGCGCGACCAGGGTCTTCCACAGCTCCTGCCAGCGGCTCAGGTCCGTGGAGCGAGCCACGTCGACGCCGAACTCGCGGCCCTCGGCGTCCGCCGCCATCACGCCGAGCAGCTGCTCGCTGGCGCGGTTCCAGCTGACGATGCGCCCGGCGCCGTCGAGCGAGATGAGCATGACCGTGGTCTGGTCCAGCAGCATCGACTGGTAGTCCGCCAGCGCCTCGGTCTCGGCCAACAGCAGGCCGTTCGCCAGGCTCAGGCCGAGCTGCGGGCCAAGACGCATGAGCAACACGCTGGTCGCCGGCGCCTCGATCGCCGGCGGCGCGCCCGTGATGAGGGCGTGCGCGACGACGCCCGAGGGCGCCTCGAGCACCATCCGCAGGGCCGCGCGACGGGGGCGCAGGGCTCCGAAGACGCGGGCGACCTCCGGGTCGTCGCGGGTGACTCGCACGAGTCGCGGGCCGCTGTCCCAGCCCGTCGGCGGCGCGAAGTCGTCCAAAGACCGCACGTGCACCGCGTGCTCGCGGCCGACGCTCCAGCGCTCCCACTGCACGCCGACGCGCGTCACGACGCAGATCTGCTCGAGCGCCAGCGCGTCGACGAGCGCCGAGCACGCGGCGGGCACGTTCTCCCGCGGCCGCGGCGAGGACAGCAGCTGGCGATACACGAGCGCGACGACGCGGTCTTCAAATTGCCGCTGTCGGCGATCGAGGAGGTCGCGGAACAGCACGACGGCCGGGGCTCCTTCGCCGCGACCGGCCGCCAGCGAGAGCTCCACCGGGACGATCTCGCCGTCGAGCGTGCAGAGGTCGACCTCATCGTGCCAGGTGCCCGCGCTGACGAGGCCGAGGGACTCGGCGAAGGCGTCGACCTGCGAGGAGCTGATGAGCTCGAGGAAGCTGCGACCGCGCAGATTGGCGCCCAGCAGCGTGCAGGCCGCGGGGTTCGCGTGAACGATACAGCCGCTCGCGTCGAGCAGGAGCATGCCCTGGTCCAGGGCCTCGAGGCTGCGCTTGATCGCGCCTCCGACATCGGCCTCAATCGGCGGTCGATCCTCGATCGGCGTGCCGCTGACGAGGATGTGCCCGCTGCTGAGCTTCCGTCCCTGGAGCTGACACGGGAGCTGGCCGCCGATGGCGGGCGCGAGATGGACAGTGAGATTGAAGCCGTGACCGGCCGCGCGCGCGCGCAGCCCGAGGAACGCCCGGCCGAACGCGGCTGTCTCATCCGTTCGGGGGAACCAGGCGAGCAGCGGCTCGCCGATGACCTGATCGTTGTGGCACCGGAGGAGATCGAGCAGCGCCCGGTTGCAGGAGACGACCATGCCAAACGAGTCGAGCAGGACGGTCGGCTCGCGCTGGGCGTCGAGGATCTCGCGGTAGACGCCCACGGTGAGCGCGTCGCCCGACGAGGATGGCGGCCGCGGCGCCGGTGAATCTGCGTGCGGCGCAGACGATGGGGTGGATCCGTTCACAGGACAAAGCGCGGGCCGTGGCCCTGGAGACAAGCGGACGCTCCAGCGATGGAGACCGGCGTGGGGGCTACGCCTCGTCTCGCGAGCGGGATCCAACCAGTTGCTTGCGCAACATCGGAAATGACGGGAACGCTTGTTTCCCCTCTTTACTACAGAAAGCGAGCCTCGGCGACACGCGTGAGAGGGAGCGCACGGTGCCCCCGGCGCGGCGTTGGAACTATGTTCCTGAAGCGCACGCGCGCGCTTGCAGTGCGACTACGGGCGCGGCAGTGTGGGGGACGCGGGTCGGGACGACCCACTCAGAGCGCACCGTGTCCACCGCGAACTCCCCAGGCTCCCAATCCCGAGCGCCCGCTGGGCTCAACCTCGACCAGCCCGCCACGCCGCGGCTGGCGGCGACGGTCGTGGTCGCGCGCCCGACCGCGACCGGCGACGGGCTGGAGCTGTTCATGCTCCGGCGCAGCGCGCGGAGCAAGTTCATGCCCGACGCGATGGTCTTCCCGGGCGGCAAGCTCGACCCGGGCGATGGTCCCGCGGGCAGCGACGAGGCCTTTGAAGTGGCGGCCCGGCGTGAGTGCGAGGAGGAGAGCGGGATCGTGCTCGGCGGACGTCCTGTCCGTTGGTTCGATACGTGGCTGACGCCCTCGGTGGAGCAGCGACGCTACCTCGCGCGCTTCTACCTCGCGCAGCTGCAGCGCCACGAGGGCGACGACGCGGCGGCCGATGGTCACGAGACGCACGACGGTCGCTGGGCGCGCGCGGAGGAGTTCCTCGATGACTGCGCGCGCGGGGCCATCGATCTGCCGCCGCCGACGATCTGCACGCTCCTGCGCATGCGCGAGCCCTCGTGGCTGCGCGAGCTGGCGAGCGCGCCGGCCTACTCGCCCGCGCAGCTGCGCACGCCGATCCTGCCGAAGTGGTGGTACGTGGAGGGGTCCATTGAGGGCAGCGACGAGCCCGCGCACCACCACGTGTTCCTGCCCCACGATCCCGAGTACCCGGCGATCCAGGGAGAGAGCGCGGCGCTCCCCGAGCGCGCGCGGCCGCTGCCGCCGAGGTTCGTGCGCGTCGGCAACACCTGGAGGGTCCCGTGACCGTTGGACCATGTCGCGGTCTCGCGCTCGCGCTCGCGCTGCTCTCGGCGGCCTGTGACGCGTCTCCGGGGGGCGAGGCGCCGGCGCAATCGCCCGCGACGCCCGCGTCGCCCGTGAACCCCGACGGCGCGCCGGAGGCGGCGCCCGATCCGAGCCCGCCGGCGCCGACGGACACGACGGGTCGCCTGCTCGCGTGGATCGACCCCGACGCGCGCGCCGTCCTGTACCTCAAGACACCCGACGAGCTGGACTCCGAGGCGCTGGCGACCCTGTTCGCGGTCCCGTCGGGCGCGGAGCGAATCCTGCGTCAGGTCGACAGCGCTGACGAGGGCTTCGAGATGCTGCTCGGCGACGACGCGCTCGCGCGGTGGTTCGAGCCGCCGGTGCTCGCGATGTGGCCGGTCGTCGCCCAGGGCACCTACCTCGTTCGTCTGCTCAAGCAGCCCGAAGAGGATCTTGAAGCGGCGCTGCGCGAGGCGGACATGGAGCTGCGCGAGGTCGAGGGCCTCAAGCTCTACATCCCCCGCGGTGTGTACCCCTGGAAGCTCGTGCTGCTCGACGATCACGCGGTCGGCTTCATCCCCATACGCGAGATTGGCAGCGGGGTGGGGCCGCTGACGGCGGCGCGGGACCTCCCGCCCTCGGAGGTCGAGACGAACCTGACGACGGCGCTCCGACAAGACCCCGACACCTTCCTCGAGCTGCTCGTGCACGGCCCGCTGGTCCACATGGCGCTGCCCGAACCGCTGGTGTCCGTCCGCCTCTCCCTGCGCGCGTGGCAGACGCGCGGGATCGACGGCGTCATCGCGCTGCAGCCGACCGGGGATCCCGACGCGGTCGTCAACGCCCTGCGCGCGCGCGAGGGCGCGTTCGCGACCGATCAGCTGCGCGCGCTCATGGACAAGGTCGCGTTCTCGATCGAGGGCCCGATCATCCTCGGGCGCCTGCAGATCCCGGCCGCGGATCGCAGCGCGCTCGAGCGGGAGCCCTGAGCGTGCGGGCCGGCCTGCGCGCGGCGATCATCGCGGTCGCGCTGACGCTGACCACGTGTGTCCAACAGGACAGGCCGCGCCACGACGCGCGAGCCGACGCGGACGCGAAGGTGACCGCCGCGCGCCCGGACGCAGTCGTCGCGCCCGAGCCCGTCCCCGAGCTCGCCCAAGATCTCCTGTGCCCGCGCGCCGAGGGCAGCCGCGTGGGCGAGCTCGACTGGATCCCCGCGGACGCGCGGGTCGTCGCGCTCATCGAGCTCGCGGACCCGGAGCTCGACGCGGCGCTCGAGCAGCTCAGCGCCGCGCTGCCGGAGCTCGACGACGTGCCGATCGTCAGCGGTATGGCGCTCTCGCAGCTCCCGCTGCAGCTCGCGGTGCTGCGCCCGGCGCTGGCCCAGGGCGGGTTCGCGCCGGCGAGCGTGCTGCTCCTGCACACCCGCGCCAGCGAGCCCGTCTGGGTGCTGCGCGCGCCCTGTGACCTCGACGAGATGCGCGGCGCGATCGAGCGCCGCTGGCCGGTGAAAACGCGCGCGGTGATCGGCGGCGTCGTCGCCGAGCGCGACCCGGCGCGGGGCGATCAAGCGCTGCTCGGGGACGTCGTGTTCGCGTCCGGAGATCGCGTGGCGATCACGCCGCCCGGCGCGGGCGCGCGACTTTTAAGATGGCTTGAAGGGCAGGTCCAACCCGACGCGGGCGCGCTCGTCGGCGCGTCTGATCCCCGGGCCGCCCCCGAGGTCGAGTCCCTCGAGCCGGCGGCGATCCGGGTGCTCCTGCACGGACAAGGGCTGCTGGCCGTCGGCGCCCACGGCGACGCCGAGGCGCACTCGACCCGCGTGCTGCTTCGCGCGTCGTCCGCGGGCGTCGAGCGTGTCGAGGTCGCTCCGGGCCAGGGCGAGCCGCCGGGCTGAGGGGTGGACGGTGGGGCGACTCGCCCCACTCGAGCGTGTGGTCTGCAGAGGGGCGCGCGCGTTGGGACCGCTCCCGGGAACCTCGAGAGTCCGGAGGACGGAGCCCGGGCGCACGCTAGGCGACGCGGCGAAATTGCGGTAGGTGGTCAAGCCATGCCCGACTCTTCGATGTCTGTGGACGGCCGCGCTGAGCTGATCACGCTGCTTCAGCCGATGCTCGCGCGGGTCGCCGAGCTGCGGCCGCAGGAGCGCGCGAGCGCGGAGGAGGCCCGCGCGCTCGCGGACGCGCTCACGCGTGAATTTCCGCCGGACGGCGCCGCCGTCCAGGCCGTCGGAGCGGCGATCGCCGCGGGGGTCAGCGCAGGCTGGCTCTGTCATAAAGGTGAGCCAAACGCCAGGTTCTCCCGGGTCGCGCGGGCGTCGGCGGAGACGCACGAGCTCTCGATCGACGCGGTGCGTCTGCGCGGGCCCGCGCTGCGTCACACGCATCCGCGCGGCGAGGTCACGCTCGCGTTCCCCGTCGAGGGGGAGGCGCCAACCTTCGAAGGCGCCGCGCGAGGATGGATCGCGCTCGCGGCCGGCACGACGCACATCCCCGAGGTTGTCGGGGGATGTATGAACCTGATTTACTTCCTCCCAGACGGCGCCGTGGAATGGCTGCCCGCGTGAGCAGTTCGCGCGGCGTGCCGCCAAGGCCATGGCTCGTGGGCCATACAAACTTCCCGGTGAGTTTCATCCGCGCGCGCAGTTGCGCTCCGGTGTGATTCAGATCCAGAGCGCGTCGAGAATCGTGATACCAGTACACCGAGTGGGTCGCCCGGACGTTGCCACGGTGTGATACGTTCCCGGCCACTCCCCACGGAGAAGAGGAGAAACCCAGTCGTGAAAATCCTTCGTGCCCTTGTTCTTCCTATCGTCGTCCTGGCGCTCGCCCCGGGCTGCGACCCGAAAAAGAGCGCAGAGACGACCACTCCCCCAGGCTCCGGCCCCGAGTCGGATGGCTCCGGTGGTGGCGGAGACTCCGGATCCGAAGCAGACGGCGGCGGTGGCGGTGACGAGAGCGGCGGCGATGACTCCGGCGGGTCTTCGTCCGATGACGGCGGCGTGAAGGAGTGCGACGCCAAGATCGCCGAGGTCCCGACCGCGCTCTGGGCTGACCGCGTGCTGGTCCGCATGCCCACCGGCGTCGAGATGGTCGAGCGTAACGAGGTGTTCGCGCAGTCCTCTGGCGAGGCCCAGTCGACCTGCGACGTCATGGTCTCGCGCGCGGCGATGGGCTACTTCCAGGACGACAAGGGCAAGAAGATCACGCAGCTGCGCGACGAGACGATGATCCCGCTCGGCTTCGAGGGCGCGCCCGTGACCTGGAGCGACGAGAACTCCAACGGCCGCAGCTTCTCCGGCGCCTACGAGGTTCCCCAGGACGACCAGGGGAACCCGCCGGTCAAGGGGTGGTTCGTGTTCAAGGAGAGCGAGGGCACGCTCTTCTGGATGATCATGGAGACGCACCCGAACGCCTTCCCGGCGATCAAGAAGTCGTTCAAGGCGGCGGGCACGTCGCTGTTGATCGTCCCCGCGGGCTAGCGTCGCTCGCGGCCGATTGATTCTCAAGGCGTCCTCGGTTCACCGAGGACGTCTTGACGTCGTCTGGGTCCGAAGGCGGGCGCCGTGGTTTCGCTTGACGACGTGGTGCACGCGTGAGCTAGTAGGCTAGGGGCCCGTCCCCGAGAGAGGTGCCCAGACGGCATGACACGCTTCCGAATCACCACGATCGTCGTCGCCTGTCTCGCGCTCGCCCCGGCGTGCGATCAGAAGTCGTCGTCTGGGTCCAACCCGCCCGGCGTGGCCAACAACGCGAACGGCGGCGGTGGAGCGGGGCAGCCGGTCGCGGGTGGACCAAGCCCTGGCGGACCGGGCCCCGCGAACAGCTCCGGCGGCGGCGTCGCGGCCCCGCCGCCCTGCACGGTCGAGCTCGACGACGCGCCGACGGGGTTCTTCAACAAGCGCCTCGCGGTCACCCTGCCCAAGGGGGTCGAGCTCGTCGAGCAGAACCCGTTCTTCGCGCTCGTCGAGCGCAACGACATCCCCTCGAGCTGCGGGGCGACGCTGCACTTCGCGGCCGTCGGCTATGTGCGTCCATCGGGCACCACCGCCGAGATCCGCGACCAGCTGCTGAGCTTTCGCGGCATCCCGCCCGAGCAGATTAGCGGGTGGGAGCAGGAGGCCGACGACGGCACCAACTACACCGCGGTCTACAACGCCAGCGCGTCGGGCGGGGCCCCCGCGATCAAGGGGCTGCTGACCATGCGGCGGGGGGGCGAGGGCGCGATGTACTTCGTGATCTACGAGGCGACTCCCGCGGCCTGGTCGCAAATCGAGCCGAGCCTTCGCGCGTCGCTCGCGGACGTCTCGGTACGCTAGGCGGACCGTGAGCCGCTTGCGATGAGACGCAGAGTCGTATAGAAAGTCGGCCCCTTTCCCGGTTTCGGGACCCCATCGTCTAGAGGCCTAGGACACTGGCCTTTCACGCCGGCAACACGGGTTCGAATCCCGTTGGGGTCGTCCTCCCGGGAAGGGGTGGCACCTGTCTCCGGGTGCCGGGCTCGTAGCTCAGTTGGCAGAGCGACGGACTTTTAATCCGTTGGTCCCAGGTTCGAATCCTGGCGAGCTCATCTGGTAACCCGGGGTCGCGCACCGCGACCTCGGGTTTTTTCGCGCCAAAAGAAAACGCCGCCTGGATGTCTCCAGACGGCGTTTTGAGTAGCGGGGACAGGATTTGAACCTGTGGCCTCCGGGTTATGAGCCCGGCGAGCTACCTGGCTGCTCCACCCCGCAGCAGGGAATGGCGTTCTACTCCCGGCGGTGACGGCCGTCAAGAGTTTTTTCAACGGACTCCGTCGGCTCGGTTGCAGACCGATCCGGCGCCCGGGCGAGGCTGGCGAGGGCGACCCGTTGGCCACCGTCCCACAGCCGGGCGAGCAGCGCGAGCGGTTGATTCACCACCGAGAGGCGGAGCACGCTCGCGGGCGGGGGCGCGCCGGTCTGGAAGTTCAGGGGGCAGTGGTCGACCCGCGTCCCGTGCTCGTCGTCCTCGGCCTCGGTCAGGATCGGGAGGCCGTGGGTTCGGCAGATCATGGGCCGGGCCCCGTACACCGCGCATCTCCCGTCGACGAGCAGCGCGCAGCGGTCCTCGTGCTCGGGATCGTCCGCTTGCAGGCGTACGCGCTGGCGAGTCGCCGGATCACGCTCGGCGAGCTCGCGCAGCGCGCAGCGGATCGCCGCGGCCTCGACCTCGAACACGCCGAAGCGCTGGTGACAGCACCGGTCGCACCCAGCCCGGCAGGAGAACGCGTCGGGGGAGCGCTCGACCGCCGCTTCGAAGTGGGAGCCGACGCGAGCGCGCAGCTGCACGAGCACGTCTTGCAGCTCACCAGCGGAGGGAGGGCTGTTCATGGGTGTCCGGCGCAGGTAGCGAGCGTGGGGCACGGGAGCTGTGGGCGCCCCGTGTTGAGCGCGTCCGTCAGCTCGCGGACCGTGGTCAGCGCGCGCTCCTCCTCGTCGGCCGCGAAGCTGCACCCCGCGACGAAGGGATGACCGCCGCCCCCGTAGGGCTCGAGCAGATCGGCCATGTTGTGCTCGCGCGCGGCCTTCGGGAGCCACGGGTTGTATCCGGCCGTGATCTTGATACGCCACCCCGGACCACGGGTCGCGGCGATGACGTAAGGGACCGTCGGGTGGTGGAAGTAGGGGATGAACTTGTTGACCGCGCGCGGCGGCTGGTCGAGCAGCGTGAACGACGCGACGATCCCCTCGATCCGGATCCGGCGGCCGATCAAGGCCACGTCAGCGCGGTGTCGCTCGAGGATCGGCGTGAGCGCCTCGCGGACGTACCGCGCCTCGGCCAGTCGCGCGAGCGGGACGCTCAGGAGATCCGTGATCAGGCGCTGGACGAGTTCGGGATCACGGTTGGACTCGACGAAGGCCATCACGCGCATCGCCGGGGTGTTAAGCGTGACGGGCAGCTCCGGGGTCGGGAACGCGGCCGAGTCGATCTGGTCGGCCCACGTGATCAGGTCGGAGTGCTCGCTGAGGTCGCAGCCGAAGCGCGCGTGGGCGAGCCGCGCGATGTACCCGGCGCAGCTGATCTCGGACGAGTCGTGGAATTTCTGGCCGCTGGTGTCGGCGAGGAAGTGCTCGCGATCGCCGGGCAGCTGGAAGGCGCTGCGGTGATGATCAAAGAACCACGAGAGCCGCGGGTCCTGGCTGTAGCGAAAGTCGACGCTGGCGACGAGGTCGGCGGCGAAGTCGTCGTCGTCATACGGATCGCCAGGGCGATGATCCTTGGCCCGGTAGCGAACGCGATCCCCCCCAATGCCTCGCCCGAGCTCGAGCCCAAGATGTTGCTCGAGGAACGCGGTGACGATCGCGGCGGACGCTGCGCCGTCGAAGCATTGCCCGTGGTGGAGGATATGTATGGTCGACATGGGCGTATGTAGGATACCCCGTCGTTGTATTTCGATCCCGGCGCTCGCGTCCAGTTTCCGTCACGCGCGCGCTCGAGCGTCCTCGCCGCGGCTACACCGTGGGCTGCACCGTGGGCTGCACCGTGGGCTTCACCACGAATCGCGCCGAGTGGTTCAAGCCTCGTGTCGCGCGATCCGGACGGGGGCGCGGGCCTCAACGGACAGCACGCCCTCCTCGATCACGGTCACGGGGCCGGCGGCTGGCAGCTCGCGCGCGAGCAGGAACAGCATCGCGGGCGGGATGTGGCGCGCGTCCGTCACGGGTCCGGTGATCGATCGCCGACTCCTCGACACCGCGGGCGGGAGGAGCGCGAACAGATGCCCGCCGCGGTGGAGAATGCCGAGGTTGCGGCCGTCGGCGACGAACAGGTTGATCGTCGCGGGGCGGCCGAGATCCTCGTCGAGCCGGTCGAGCGCGGTGCGTACCTGCTCCGCGCTCGCGTACGTCACGCCGAGCCCGCCGACCTCGTGGAGGTGCGCGAGGAAGCTGAAGAACAGCACCTCGCGGGCGGAGTTCGCCCGGAGGCTGCGCAGGAGGAACCCGGGGAGCTTTGATCGCAGCGCGGCGATCCGGCGCGAGCCCTCCTCGGCCTGCGCGCGCTCGTCGTCTCCGAGCGCGAGCGCGTTGTCCTCGGCGCAGCTCCCGACCCACCGCTGAAACCGGGCGATGTCGAGGCGAGGCACCGTCTCGCGCGGCTCGGCGACCGCGTACGCGGCGAGCCGGCACTGCGTCGGGACGCGCAGGAAGTCGCTGATGAAGCTGGCCGAAGGGTCACGTACGACGGGACGCGCCTGCACCAGCGTCTCGAGCCCGTGGACGCCGCCGACGCTCCACGCTCGCACGCGCTCGCGCGCGTCCGGCTCGCCGGTCTGGTCAGCTGGTTGGTAGTCCGACCAGTGATCGGTGAGCTGCGCCTCGAGCCACGCGGAGAACTCGCTCCCGGGATCAGGGCGCGTGTCGATCAAGGCGGCGAGCGCCACGCTACGTTTCACGATCTCGATCATACCAACGCGGCGTCGCGCAACCAGTGATGTTGCTGGTCAAAGCGCCAGGCTGCCTGTGGACGCGCGTCCTCTGCGACTGCGCGCGCGTGCGCGTCGGCTCGGACCGCGCGCCGGTACGCACGCGCCCCTCGCACCGCGACGCGTGTACCACTCATACAGACACGTCGCGCTCGCGTGATGTCGCGAATGCGTATAGCTGACTTTGGGACAGGTTGAAGTTGTCCGCGTGGACGTCGCTAGCGCCAGGGCGCGCACGCATGCGAGCGCGCGCGATCGACGACGTCGCGGAGCGCGACGACGTCCTTCGCTCGGGCCGCGTCGCCGCGATGGCGCGCGCGACGGCACGCGTGGACCCAGCGCGCGCGCGCGCGGTGGTGATCCGCGTCGCGGTCTGCCTGACATGACGATTGAGGAGCTCGACGCGCGCGTCGGCGCGGCGCGATTCGTTGCATCCACATCGATCCGTCCCTCCGCGCTCGCTCGGTTGACGAACCACGCGGCGCGCCGAGGCGCGATCGCTCGGCGCCTCCCGGGCGGCGGCGTCCCTCGAGGAGCGCTCGTCGTCGCACGCCGGTCGCGCGTGGGCGCGCGGACGCGCTGGCGTGGCGGAGCTCCACACCGGGGCGCGAACGCGCTTGCGAGGGACGAATTGTCGCGCTCCAGGCCGCTGTGCGTGCAAGTTTCGCGTGTTGTGCGTAAATCACGCACGACGCTGAGCGCCCGTTCGCAAATTCTCGCGCGGGTGGGACTTGCCGCGCATGGTGGGGACCGTCCACAATGTGCGCGCATGCGTGTACCGACCGGACGGCTGCGGATCGTCTCACCTACGGGTGGTGACGACGGACCCTCGAGTCCGTGGCCCGCGTCGCCCGGTCGTTACATCCAGGAGCAGCGGATCCGCCTCGGGCTCACGCTCGAGGAGCTGGCGACGCGCACGAAGATCCCGCGGACGAGCCTGGAGGCGCTCGAGGGCGACCGCCACGAAGAGCTCCCAGGCCCCGTGTTCGTGAAGGGCTTTCTGCGCTGCTGCGCGCGCTCGCTGCATCTCGAGGTCGACGTCGTGCTCGAGCTGTTGCTCGAGCAAGAGCGCGTCGAACGCGAGCGCGTCGCGAAGGCCGAGGCTGCGGCGGTGGCCGAAGCCGAGCGCTCCGGCGCGCGCGTGACCCCGATCGAGCAGGCGCTGCGTCTCGAGCGTTCGGACGACGACATCGAGATCGAGGACGAAGTCGAGCTCGAGCCCGAAAACCACGAGGGGCGGGTCGCCGGCGCCAAGCGCACGCTCGGGCTCGACGCACGCGCGGGCTCCTGGCTCTTGCGGGTCTCCGCGTGGCTGGGGGAGCTCATGCGCGCGCGACTCGGCGCCGCGCTTCAGCAGCTGCCCAACCCGCGCGCGCTGATGTGGTTCGCGTTCGCGATGCTGCTGGTCGTCGCCGTGTGCAGCGCGTCCGTGATCGCCGCCACGGGCGGTATCCAGCACGTCGCCATGCCGCACTCCTGAGCGCTCGCCGGGCCGATCTCGTCGTCCGCGCGCGATCGCGGCGCGGTGACAGACGACAACTGCTGAGCGCGCGCGTATAGTCCGACCCGGTTATGCCCGTGGTCCGCAACATCGCCGCGTTCGTGCAGCAGCTGCACGCGGGTGATGAGCGCCTTTTGATGCGCGCGCTGGCGCGCCACGATGACGTGCAGGTCGCGTCCGTGCTCGAGATCCTGACGCCGGGCGAGCAGGATCGCGTGCTCCAGCTGCTGCCGATCGAGCGCCGCGCGGAGGTCCTCGGCTCCATGCGCAGCGAGATCGCGGCCGGGATCGTCGGTCGGCTCGCGCCCGAGGAGGCGGCCGATCTGCTCGAGGAGCTCGACGCCGACGACGCCGTGGACATCCTCGGGCTGTTCGGACCGGCGCAGCTGCGGCAGATCCTCGCGCGCGTCGACGCCGAGGAGGCCGAGGACATCGAGGAGCTGCTGGCCTACGGCGACAGCACCGCCGGCGGCCTCATGTCGCTGGACGTGTTCCGCGTCCGCAAGGACACGACGGTCGCCGAGGCCATCCGCATGGTGCAGGAGGCCGAGGACCTGCCCCAGACGTCCTTTTACCTCTACGTCGTCGACGAGCTGGGGCGCCTGATCGGCATCACGACCCTGCGCAAGCTCGTCACGAGCAAGCCGGACATGCCGATCCACGCGATCATGGACGCGGACATCGTCCACGTCACGGCGGACACGGACCAGGAGAAGGTCGCGGAGATCGCCAGCCGGTATGACCTCGTGGCCATCCCGGTCGTCGACCAGCAGCTGCGCATGCTCGGCGTCGTCACGATTGACGACATCGTCGACGTCATCCGCGAGGAGGCGACCGAGGACATCCTCAAGATGGCGGGCGCCGGGCAGGAGCTGGTCGACACGCGCTCGTTCTGGTCGAGCTTCCGCGCGCGTATGCCCTGGCTGTTCACCGCCGCGGTCGGCGGGTTGCTCGTCGCCGTCTCGCTCCAGGGCTTCGAAGACGCGCTGCGGGCCGTCCCCGCGCTGGCGCTGTTCATGCCGGTCGTCGCGGGCATGGGCGGTAACGTCGGCACCCAGAGCTCGACCATCGTCGTGCGCGGGATCGCGGTCGGCTACATCGAGGGCTCGCGGATCGGGCGCCTCCTCGTCCGCGAGATCGCGCTCGGCGCCTCGCTCGGGATGATCTACGGCACCATGATCTCGGTCGCCGCCCCGTTTCTCGGCGCGACCGCTGACAACCCGCTGGGCCTCGGCCTCGTGATCACCTTCGGCATGGCAGGCTGCATGATCATCGCGGCGGCGGTCGGGACGTCGGTGCCGCTGGTCCTGCACCGCTTCAACGTCGACCCCGCCATCGCCACCGGGCCGTTCGTGACGACCTCGGTGGATATCCTCGGGCTGCTGTTCTACTTCTGGCTCGCCACCATCACGATGGACGTGACCGTGTAGCGGCATGGCGCCTGCGCAGCCCGAGACCGTCCCCGCCGTGATCCTGCGGACTCGGCCGCTCGGCGACGCGGACCTCGTGGTCGTGCTGATGACGCCGACCCACGGCAAGGTCGAGGCGGCCGCTCGCAACGCGCGAAAGTCACGCAAGCGCTTCGCCGGCGGGCTGTCGCCGGGGATGCGCGGCAACGCGTCGATCGCCCGCAGCGCGCGGAGCACGAGCGCGCTGCTGCGGCTCGGCGGCTTCGAGCCGACCGCGCTGCACGCCGACGTCGGACGCGATCTCACGCGCTTCGCCTTCGTCGCCTACGTGTGTGAGCTGACCGATGAGCTGGTGCTCGGGCAGCAGCCGGACCCGAAGTTGTTCAGCGAGCTGTGCGCGGTGCTCGAGATCATCCTCCCCGGGACCCTGGACGCGCGGGCGCCGGGCCCCGCCGTGCTGCGGCGCTACGAGCTGGTGCTGCTGCGCGAGCTCGGCTTGCTGCCAGCGCTGCGCCAGTGCGCCGTGTGTGGGCGGACCGCGCGAGCGCCCGTCGACACGCGGGTCGCGTTCGAGGCGCGGCACGGGGGGGTCTTGTGCGCTGAGCACGGGTCGCGCGCGACCCGGCTCGACGCCACGGTCGTGGCGGTCGCGGCGGCGCTCAGCGGCGAGCACACGGACGCGGCGGGCCTGGCGGAAATCGATCAGCGACCCCCCGGGTTCCGCCGGGGACTGCGTGACGTGACCTATGGAGTCCTCCGCCAGCACCTCCGGAGACCGCTGCGCTCGCTCGCGCTGTTCCGCCAGCTCGCCATCGGCGGGCCGCGCGGCAGCGAAGATTGACTCCGCCCCCTTTGTGGTAGGTTCCGCCCCAGTGCCGCGAAGGCGTCCACAACAAGCTGTCCCCGAGCCCCGCGCGCTCCTCCTGAAGTCCGTGACCCGCGGCGCGCTCGTGAGCGCCTCGCTGCTCACGCTCGGCTGCTGGGAGGCGGCGATCGGCGACCCGCCGCCGGTCGACGAGCTGCACTTCCCGAGCGGACTCGCGCTCGATCCCCGCGTCCCCGCCGGCGACAAGGCGCGCTGGCTGTTCGTCGCGAACGCCAACAGCGACCTCGTGCTCAACGGCTCCTCGATCCTCGCCGTCGACCTCGACGCGTTTCACGACGCCTGGCAGAGCGGCCCGATCCTCGAGCCTGGCGCGGAGGTCTCGAGCGAGCGCCCGTGTCGACACAACGCCGACCGCCCGCAGCTGATCGAGTGCCTCGACAAGCGCTTCATCGCGGGCGACGCCACGGTGTACCTGACGAGCTTCGCGACCGTGCTGCGCGGCTACGCGAAGGACGGCGTGGCCCGCTTGATGACCCCGGTGCGCGGCGATCCGAGCATCTCCTACGTCGACATCGCCGGCGGCCTCGGCAACGGCCCGCTCGAGCTGCGCTGCGGCGTCGACCCGGAGGTCGACGAGCCGCGCTGCGGCGGCACGCATCGCCTGCAGTTCCTGTTCAACGACGAGGATCGCCCGCGGATCCCGCTCGAGCCGGCGAACATCCACATCTCGCTCAGCGACTACCACGACGACATAGCGATCGTCTCGCACTTCCGGTCAGCCTACCTGACGCTCATCGACCTCGAGGCGAACCCGCCGCAGGTCGTCGACATCAGCCCGCAGCTCGCCAACCTCAACTCCAACGGCGGCTACGGCCTGGCCCAGTGGCCGTGCTCCGAGGAGGCCGCGCCGAGCTTCACGCGGGTCGAGCGATACAAGCCGGTGCCGATCGCGTGCGACACCATCAATCGCTGCGGCGTCGAGGGCGTCATCTGTGACGTGGGCGTGTGTCAGGCGACGACCGAGTTTGACTGCAGCGCCGCCGCCGACGCGGCCTGCGAGGCCATCGGGCAGCTGTGCGTGCTCGAGAACAACGAGCCGACCTGCGTCACGACGCCGCCGGCCTGTGACCGCGACGACGACTGCGGCGCGCCGAGCATCGAGTGCGCGTTCCCGACCGGCGGCGCCTGCTGGATCCCGGAGGATGTCGCGCGCTGCGACGCCGAGCAGGAGGCCGCCGCCGCGTGCGCGGGCGACGAGACCTGCGTGCTCGATCTCATCGGCGCGCCGGACTGCGTGCCCGCCAGCTGCAGCCGCGACAGCGACTGCGTCGTCAGCGGCGTCCGCTGCCAGCACGCCGGGGAGTGCCTGATCCCGGAGGGGAGGGCGTGCGGCGAGGACTTCGGCGCGGGCCTTCAGTGCGTCACGGGGACGGCGTGCGGGCGACCGCTGCTGTACGCGGGGGCGCGCGAGATCCAGGGCGCGGTCACCTTCACGTCGTCGCGCATCGTCCCCGCGCTGCCCACGGAGCCGGAGGTGTGCTCCGTGGACAGCGACTGCGAGAACGACGAGCGGTGCCTCGAGCAGCAGTGCATCCCCGACGCGCTGTGCATCGACCTGACCAACCTCGACGAGGAGCTCCCGGAGTCCGGCAACTTCCTGTGTGAGCAGCGGCTCGTCAGCGACGCGACCTTCGCCACCGGCGGCTTCGACGTGGGCGCCGCGACCGACTACGCGATCAACGGCGAGATGGCGTTCTCGCCCGACGGCAACACGCTCTACGTCGTGCAGACCAACCCCGGCGGGCTCGTGCGCGTCGACACCAGCCTCGACGAGAAGGGCCGCCCGGTGAACCTCCCGGCCGGCGTGATCGAGATCTGCGCCGAGCCCAACGCGATGACGCTGTTCTCGGACGACTCCGGCGAGTACGCCGCGATCACCTGTCACCGCCCGGCGCTCGTGTTCATCGTCGAGCTGCGCAGCTTCCGGGTCGTGTCGAATATCATCGCCGGCACGGGCCCGCACGAGCTCGTCTACGACGCCGCGCGCAACTTCCTCTACGTGGCCAACAGCCTCGGCGCGACGATCAGCGTGATCGACGTCGACAACAGCCGCACGACGCGCTTCACGGAGGTCGCCCGGATCGGCCTGGAGGACCCCTACTCATCATGAGCTCGAAGTTCGCAGTGTTCCGCCCGCTCCACAGCACGCTCGCGTTCGCGCTCGTGCTCGCGGCCGCCTCGTGCAGCGACGACGACGAGCTGGTGATCCCCAACCGCGTGCTCGATCGCCCCATGGATCTGGTGCTCTCGTGCGTCGAGATCGACGCGAGCACCGACGGGGTGAAGGTCCGCTCGGTCAACGAGTGCGCCGGCGCCGACACCAGCGGCCCGGTCACGCGGTGTGACGATCGCAACGTCTCGCAGCTGCTCGGCTTCATCGCCAACTCCGAGAAGAACGAGGTCGCGATCTTCAGCGAGTGCTCCAACGGCCTCGTCGACATGGACCAGAGCACGCCGGGCTACAACTTCATCCCGGTCGGCTCGCTGCCGTCCGCGATGGTCTCGAGCTTCGACGGGTGCTGGAACGTCACGGCCAACTACGGCTCCTGCGACCTCAGCGTGCTCGAGGTGCCGCCGCTCGCCGCCATGGCGTTCGGCATCAACCCGCAGGCCGAGCCCGCGTCCTTCGTCACCCAGCTCGCGCCGCTGCGCGCGGATGGGAGCCCGCTCGGCGCCCGGCCCGGCGAGATCATCGCGGTCCCTCGCCGCCTCTCGAACTCGGTCGACGCCGGCGACGGCGACGGCGACGGGGACGGCGATGGCGATGGGGACGGCGATGGCGATGGGGACGGCGACGAGATCTTCGAAGCCAGCGAGTGCTCGATCGAGTCGTCGGGCAGCGTCTACGTGACCTTCCCGAGCTGTCAGCTCATCGCCGAGATCGACCTCGAGAGCCACCGGATCCTGCAGAGCCGCCAGTTCGTCCGTGACCCGAACAACCCGGACGATCCCAACGCGGTGATCGTGTTCGACGCCGGCACCTCGCCGGAGTGCCCGGTGGACTGCCCGACGCAGCTCATCGAGGCCGGCTACGATCCCGCGACCTACGACGTGCCGGTCGAGGCGGGCGGCGTGTTCCCGCAGGCGATGGCGCTCGTCGAGTTCAGCAGCGAGGAGACCGCGACCGAGACCTATGACGTGCTCTACGTCGGCGGCAGCGGCTCGGAGCGCTTGTTCGGGCTGCAGTACGACACCGATAACAACGGGATCCCGATCACCGACGGCGACTGGCAGGAGGAGCCGCTGTTCCTCGACCTCCCGCGCGCGAGCGGCATCCACCGGATCCGCCCGACGCCGTTCATGGCGCTGGGCGAGTTCAACAGCATCGACACCACGGTCCGCGACTATCAGTTCCTCTACGTGATCTCGGGGGACGGCTCGACGCGCGTGGTCTCCCGCGATCTCGCCGACATAACGCTCGGCGAGGAGTGCGACACGCAGATCGATCCGACCCTGGGCACGCTCGCGACGTGCACGCCGGCCGACCCGCAGGAGCACCCGCCCGAGCGGCGGGCGTTCGTCGACGGGCCGGGGATCCGCGTGCCGGGCGGGGGCGCGGTCGTCACCGACTGGCTGTTCGAGAAGGTCAACACGCCGGACGAGGGCACGGGCGACTTCGGCTTCGCGCCCTACGAGCAGCCCGGCGTCGTCGGCGTCGGCGTCACCAACTTCGGGCGGGTGCTGTTCGTCACCTTCGACCAGCTGCGCAACTTCAACCCCGGCGCCAACTTCGACGAGCTCGAGCTGCTCGACACGACGGTCGAGCCGCACATGCTCTGGCCGGTGCAGACCGATCCGATCATCGGCAACCTGCCGCGCATGGAGAACACCGCGCCGAACCGGGCGATCACCGGGGAGGCGTCGGGGCTGAACGCGACGAAGGTGCTCTCGCCGACGCTGCGGCGCATCGACCTGGCCTACGCGGGCTCGGACGCGCCGGGTCGGCTCGCGGGCGAGGGCCCGGTGATCGACAACGAGGACGGGCTCGGCGGCTTCGAAGACGACCAGGTCGGAGTCGAGACGGTCTACAGCGAGGAGGCCGTGCGCGCGGTCGCGCGAGACTATCGCGCGTGGGTCCCCGGCGCGTGGGAGCTGCGGTGGGAGGGCACCATCCCGGGCACCGCCTCCGGCACCGGGCAGCTCGTGTGCGACACCGACGCGCTCGGGTGGGAGAGCGCGACCTGCAAGCCGAACGCGCCGGGCGACAGCCGGCTCGTCGACTCGAGCGCGAGCTTCTGCGACGACGGCGTGCTGGCGGGCGACAAGCTGTTCCTCGCCGGCTGCACGGACGACGACAACTGCGGCGGCGAGTCGCGCGGGCAGAAGTGCCTGCGCGAGCCCGACAGCATCAGCGGGACGCCGGCGGGCATCTGCGTGCCGGCGAACGCGAACGAGCAGGAGCTGCTCGACGCCTGCCGCGAGTTCATCCACGACCCGTGCGCGCCGCCGATCTCGCGCGAGTTCTCGATCACGCACGCGTTCCAGAACGAGCTGTGGCTGCAGGCGCTCGATCGGCCCAAGACCTCCTACCTCGTCAACCTCAACGAGGACGACGAGACGCTCCCGCCCGAGCTCGAGGAGCGCGAGGAGCGGATGGTCTGTCTCGAGGAGCAGCCCGACAGCGGCTGCGTCACGAAGCGCGACTGCGCCGACGCCTTCGACGCGCTCGAGCTCGACCCGCAGCTCGTCTCCGACTACGGGGTCGACTACGCGTGCGTCGACAAGAAGTGCCGGCGCACCTGCGTCGACCTGCGCGAGGAGGACCTCGACACGTGGGGCGAGTTCGCCGGCGAGTGCACGCTCCGGCGGCTGCCGGGGCCGCGCTGCTTCGCCGAGCTCGCGCAGTACGAGGTCCAGGCGCGCAACAGCTTCGTGCTGCGCGGGCCGGGCGACTACAACTTCATCTCGGACCGCGTGAAGGTCGATCCGGACACCGGCGAGTGCTACGAGGACGAGTCGGTCTCGCCGCTGCTCACGAGCCGGATCCGCCTCGGCGAGGATCTCGAGGACACCGTCTACAACCCGCTGTGGCCGGTCCCCGAGTGTCCGCCGGGACAGGAGAGCTCGAGCGACCCGAACCCGTGCCTGATCACGGATCTGCGGCCCGAGAACCTCGGCCCCAACTTCGCGAGCAAGTACCACTACTTCCGCTACAACGAGGACGAGCGCGTGGACGCGCTCGACACGCTGCCGGTGGTCCCGGCGATCCGGTTCAGCAACCCGATGATGTCGCTCGTTCTCGACCTCACGAGCCTGCTCGACCTCAACCAGGAGATCCCGGGCTTCGAGGGCTCGGTCTGGCCGTCGGCGATGGCGGCGTTCCGGCGCTCGCGGATCCCGAGCAACTACGGCGAGCGTTTTGACACGGCCGTCGGCTACATCCCCTACAACGACGGCGTCGTGCTCTCGAACCAGCCGTTGATCGGGCCGGTGCGCCTCGTCAACGCGCCGGAGAACGGGGTCGTGTTCGTGGTCGACGCGTCCGGGCGCGGAAGCACGCTCGGCATTCGCGGCCAGGTGCTGCGCGTCCTCCTGCGCCCGCAGGTGCTCGCCGACGAGAACTTCGTGGTCCGCTGAGGTCCTGGGGATGGTCCTGGCCGCGCGCAGCGAGGTCAGGCTCAGGGGGCTCCACGCGGCCTGTCACGCGCCACGGCGTGTCTCGGGACGGCCCGTGGTGCCGGCACGCGGGAATCCGGCTGGCCGGCCGGCGGCCACGCTCATCCTGTGGTAGCGAGCGCCTCGGTCGTCACGACCGCGGGCTGATGAACGCGCTTGCACGAGCGCGCGCGCGGAAGGCCGAGGGGGGCGCGCTCCCGAGAGCTCGCGCGGCGCGGATCCGAGGGTATGGGCCTGCGGGCGCGCGGGCGCGTCATCTGGGACCCAGGCGACAGTTGCGGTATGTTGCTCACGCGGTGCCGCAGTACAAGATCAAGATCGGCGGACGAACGCTCCCACTGCCGCCGGGGACGCACCTCGTCGGCCGGATGAGCGACTGCTGGATGGTCCTGGATGATGACCTCGTGTCCCGCTACCACGCGCGCCTGCTCGTCACGAGCGACAACCTGAGCCTCGAGGACCTGCAGTCGTCCAACGGTACGTTCCTCAATTCGGAGCGGATCACCGCGCGGACCAAGATCCCGCTCAAGCACGGCGACGCGATCCGGGTCGGCCGCGAGGTCATCTCGATCATCAGCGACGGCAGCCTCGCGCCCGTTGATGACCCGATGGACAGCCTGCGAAAGACCATCGGGCCGCACGAGGAGACGCAGTTCCCCCAGCTGATCAGCCAGCTGGTCCAGAAGAGCCTCAAGGTCGGCAAGCTCAAGGAGGCCGAGCGCTACGCGCTGGCGCTGACCAACCAGCTCATGGGCGCCAAGGTCCCGGGCGACCACCCGACCGCGCGGTCGTGCATCAGCTGCCTGATCGCGCTCGCGACCAAGTCCTCCTCGGGCGTCTGGCTCGATCGCGTGTTCCGGCTGCACGCCGGCCACGGGTGGCTGATGTCGACGGAGGTCATCGCCGACATCCGCTCCGCGCTCAACCAGATCGCGCGCATCCCCGGCAAGGGCCTGAGCGAGTACGAGAAGAAGCTGCGCGAGCTGTCGCGCGAGGGCGTGGCCGTGCCGAAGTCGCTGATGCAGACGATCGCCGAGCTGCGCGACGCCTACGGCGGCCTGTAGCTGGGCGACTTCTGACCGCGCGGCGCCGGTGAGGGCGCCCTGGGCTCAGGCCGGCGCGGCTACTCGCTGTCGTCGTCGCCGCTGCTGCCGCCGCTGCTGCCGCCGGTGTACGAGACGACCTTGAGCGCGGTGCGGTTGTTCTTGGCGCGCCCGGTCGCGGTCATGTTGACGGCCACCGGGTTGCGGTCGCCGTAGCCCTTGGCGACGAGGCGATCGGAGGAGACGCCCTTGCCGACGAGGGCGTCGCGCACCGCGTCCGCGCGCGCCGAGCTGCGCTTCGCCGGGTTGCCGCGGTCGTCGGTGTGCACGCCGATCTCGACCTTCGCGTACTCGGGGTGGGCCTTGAGGAAGGTGGCGAGCTCGTCGAGGATCGCGTCGCTCTTGTCGGAGAGGCCGTCGCCGTTGTAGCGGATGCTGCGCTTGAGGCGGATCCGCCGGCTGCTGCCCGAGACGTTGGGCGTCTCGACCGGCGTGGCGCGCTTCATCGTCAGGGTCACGGGCGAGCCCTCGTCGCCCGCGTTGATCGTGAAGTTGACGCGCAGGTCCTCGAAGCCCTCCGAGCTGGCCACGCCGGAGTACTCGCCGACGGGGAGGTCGAGCAGGATGTTGCCCGAGGCGTCGCCGACGGGCTCGTACTCCGAGGGCGCCGTGATCGCGAAGGTGACCGCGATCGGGTTGTTCTGCTCGTCGACGAAGTTGCGCTGGAACTGACCGGTCGGCGTGACGAGGCCGCCCTCGATCGTGATCGTCAGCTCGCTGTCCTGGGCGTCGATGACCTCGACGTCGGCGCTCGCGGCCGCGCCCGAGGGCGACGCCGCGTTGACCGTGACCAGGCCCGCGGGGAAGCGGAACGAGGTGAAGCCGCCGCCGGCGTCCGTCAGGATCGTCGTCGTGGTCAGGCCGGGGAAGGTGACGCGCGCGTCGGGGATCGGGTTGCCGCTCTCGTCGACGACCTGGCCGACGACGCGCCCCTCGAGCGTGACCTCCGGCGTCGTGCTCTCGGCGGCGACCTCGACCTCCTTGATGACGGGCTTCGGATCGAAGGACCAGCCGAGGCCGAGGATCATCTGCCAGGGCGGCGTCGGCGGGCCGTACTCGAAGTTCGGCGAGACCATGCCGACGTCGACGGCCGCGTCGAGGTGCAGCCCGCGGTAGAGGTTGGCGCGCAGGCCGAGCGTCCCCCAGGTGTTGGAGCGCGGCAGCGGCGAGTCCTGGGCGCCGGGCTGGCCGAAGAGCGCGAGCTCCTCCTGCGTCGAGACGTCCCACGCGAGCTCGACGATGGGATCGAGGCCGAACTGCCGCTCCTTGCCGAGGCGGAAGGGGAAGTCGATCGCGTAGCGCATGCGCACGCGGCTGTGGTTGACGCCGAGGGCGAAGCGCGCGACCTCGCGGCTCGTGAGGTCCGGGAGGCGCTCCCAGTCCTGGACGTTGATCGAGTTGTCGAGCAGCCAGCCGATGTTGGTCGTGAAGCGGAAGGGGAAGTGACTGGCGGTCAGGTAGCGGATGTCGAGGGTGAACAGGACGTCGAAGTTGAAGTTCACCGCGGTGTTCGAAATCCCGCCGGCGCCCTGGATGATGCCGAGCCCGAGCTGTCCGCCGAGCCCGACGGCGCCGCCCTTGACGAAGCGATGCGCGCCCTTGATGCCGAACTCCATGTCGCCGAGCGCGAGGTGCGTGGCGGGATCCTGGCGATCGGGCTGGTCGCGCTCGTTGCGGTTGCTCGAGCTGTTGATCGCGAAGTAAATCTCGCCGAACTTCAGCGGGCTGTAGCCGAGGTTGACGGAGCCGCGAAAGCGCGTGTTGGTGTCGACGCCGAATTCCGAGCTGTCGTAGATGAACGCGGACTTCTTGAAGAAGTCGGTGTGCAGGCGAAAGCGGACGGTGTGCTGCCCGCCGACGTCCGCGAGCGTCGTGTTGTAGAGGCCGAGGCCGCCGCGCAGGCTGTTGACCGCAGGCTCGCGCCGTCCGGCGATGTACCCGGGGTCGCCGTCGTGCTCGCCGCCGCCGCCGAGATCGGAGCTGACCGAGCCGCTCGCGCCGTCCTCGCTGCTGACGTCGCCCTCTGCGGAGAAGATGTCGACCGAGCCGTCAGCGGGTCCCTCGAGCGCGCTCTCGTCAGGGGTGTCCGCGAACTCGTCGCCCCCGTCGCCCTCCGCGGCGGAGCCGTCGGAGCCGTCGTCCTCACCCGTTGGGATGGCCCCCGTCCCCTCGTCCGGGAGGGAGGGTGGACCGGCGTCGCCCGGCGTGCCCGGGTCGGGCGCGGCGCCAGCGTCGAGCGATCCGTCGTCGTCCGCCGGCTGGGCCGCCGCAGTCGCGCGGGCGGTCGAGGGAATGCCAACGCAGAGGCCAGCCAGGGCGAGGCTCAAGGCGGAACGACGCATGGCCTGAAGCGTCCAACGAACCGCACCCAACTGTCAAACCTTCCTCGAATTTCGCGTTCGATCCCGCGAGGTCGCGCCCGCGCGAGCGGGCACCACCGCAGCCCGTGTATATGCCAGCGATCGACAATTTCGCGCGGCCACGAGCGACGGGGCCGCGCGCTGAAGAGGGGCGCGCGTCCGCTACGGGTTGACGGTCACGCAGGCGTTGTTGAAGCAGGCCTCGCCCGGGTCGCAGTCGCTGTTGAGGACACACTGCGTGCCGCTGGTGCAGACCATGAACACGCAGACTTGGCCGTTGGGGCAGTCGGTGTTGATCATGCACGCCTGCGGCACGACGCAGGAGCCGTTGACGCACAGCTCCTCGCCCACGCAGTCGCCGTCGTCGACGCACTGCGGGTCGCCCTCGCAGACGTTGGCGACGCAGCTCTGGCCGACGGCGCAGTGGCTGTCGTCGACGCACTCGCCGACGAACACGCAGGCGTCGCCGAGACAGATCTCGCCGGCGCCGCAGTCGGCGTTCGTGACGCACGCGGGCGGCGGATCGATGCACTGACCGTTTGAGCAGATCTGCGGGTCAGGGCAGTCGTTGTCGTCCACGCACATCGGCGGGACGGGCACGCAGGTCTCGGCGATGCACTGCTCGCCGGGGTCGCAGTCGCTGTCGTCCACGCACTCCGGCGGGATCGGGACGCAGACCTCGGCGATGCACTGCTCACCGGGCGCGCAGTCGCTGTCGTCCATGCACATCGGCGGCGTCGGCACGCACACGTTGTCGATGCAGCTCTCGCCGGGCGGGCAGTCGCCGTCGTCGACGCACTCGGGCGGGACCGCGACGCACGTGTTGTCGAGGCAGATGAAGCCGTTGGGGCAGTCATCGTCGATCTCGCACTCGGGCGGGATCGGGACGCACTGGAAGTCGACGCAGGTGAAGCCGGGGCCGCAGTCAGCGTCGTTGATGCACTCGGGCGGGAGCGGGACGCACTGGAAGTCGAGGCACTCGAAGCCAGGCGGGCAGTCCTCGTCGATCACGCACTCGGGCGGGACGGGGACGCACTGGAAGTCGATGCACTGGAAGCCGGGTCCGCAGTCCTCGTCGATGATGCACTGGGGCTCGTCGGGGACGCACTGGAAGTCGACGCAGATCTCGCCCGGCGGGCAGTCGGTGTCGAAGATGCACTCGGGCGGCGCCGGGATGCACTGGAACTCGATGCACTCGAAGCCGGGTCCGCAGTCCTCGTCGATGAAGCACTCGCCCGGCTCACACTGGCCGAAGATACAGACCTCGCCGAAGCCGCAGTCGCTGTTGTCGAAGCACTCGAAGCCCGGGACGCACTGGAAGTTGTCGCAGACCTCGCCGGGCGGGCAGTCGTCGTCGAAGAAGCACTCGGGCAGGCCGACGCAGAAGCCCGCGATGCAGACCTCTCCGGGGCCACAGTCGCTGTCGTCGACGCACATCGACCCGGGCACGCAGACGTTGTTGACGCACTCCCAGTCGAACGGGCAGTCGCTGCTGTCGAAGCACTCGAGCCCCGGGATGCACACGCCCTCGAGGCACAGCTCGCCGGGCGGGCAGTCCTCGTTGAAGATACACTCGCCGGTGGGCACGCACTGGCCGTTGATGCAGTCCTGGCCGGGCGGGCAGTCGAAGGGCGACTGGCACTCGTTGTTCGGGACGCAGGTGTTGGTCTCGGGGATGCACGTCGTGCCGTCAGGACAAGGCGGGTTGCACCCGGGCGGCGGCGGATCGTCGACATCGCAGTAGCCCTCGTAGGGCTCATCGGGATCGGGGAAGATGCACGTGCCGCCCTCGGGGCAGTCGAGATCGTCGTCGCAGGCGATCGGATCGACGCAGTCGTAGTTGAGGCACTTCTGGCCGTCGGGGCATTCGTCGTCCGACAGACACTCGATGTCGAAGTCGGGCTCGGCCGAGCAGAACCCCTCATCGGTGCAATACGACCCTGGACCGCAGTCGCTGTCGTCCTGGCAGACGATCAGATCTGTACGACCACAGCCGACCGCGATGAGCAGGCCGAGGGCGAAACCTCCCAGCAATTCACGTGCGCGTTGAGTCCAGGCCATGGTGATCAGTCCAGGTTGAAACCCCATAACTCTAACGTTCTTCAAGAACCGCGGGCAAGCTTTTGCGGATTTGCCGCATCCCCCGCAGCGCTTGCGCGCGTGCGGTCGTCGTGGCCGCTTGACGACGGCGTCGAAGATTCCCCGAATCGCGGGCGTCCGTGGCAAGCTTCGCGGGTCCCGCGGTGAGAAGCGGGCGATCCAGCGCGATTGGGCGGGTACAGGCAGGCGACATGCAGGTTGCGCGAAGCCGGGGGCGACGGAGCGAGCGCGTGCGCTGCGGCCCCGGGCGGCTGATCTGCGTCGTGCTCGGCGCCCTGCTGTGGCTGCTCTGGGGGGAGCGCGCGGACGCGACTTCCGCCGCAGAGCCGGATTCCGCCGCAGAGCCGGTGGCACGCGCCCTGGCGATCGACGCGGTGACCCTGCAGCTCGAGATCGAACGCGGGGGAGAGACGACGATTGATGGGGAGAAAATTCCGCAAAGACAAGGGGTTGTCCGCGGAGATATCGCGTATCACTTGAGTCGCCCGGCTCGCGCGGGCGAGAGCGTGTACCTGCTGAATTTTGCCGAGGCGCTCCAGCGTGATGACCCTCGGCTGCAGGAACTCACGGCGCTCACGCGGGAGAACTATCTCGACGGGCCGTTCACACCAGGGCGGCTCGAGATCATGCCGACGGCGCCAAACTCCGGGGTGCAGTCCGTCCGTCGGCATGGCCCGCGGCGTGATGTGTTGGTCCGCGTGACGCCAGGGGCGACGGTGGTCCATCTTCAGTACCGCGTCGACGTCCCGCGTCGGTACTGGCCGTTTGGTTGTGCGCGCAAGCGTTGTAGTCTGGGCGGCGCGGTCGCGCCGTTGCCGAGCGCGCCGGCCGAAGGGGGGGTCTATTCGGCGCGCAACGGCCGGGTTGTCGCGCCCGCGCGCTGGAAGGTCGGCGCGGTCTTCGCCAACCCGCGAGCCAACGACGAGGACGCGCTGATCGTGGTTGATGAGCCGGCCGTGGGCCTGGGCCTCGTCGGCTATCCGGCCGTGTTCTGGGGTCCGCGTTGGCGGTCCCACGTGGTCGAGCATGACGGCGTGACGATCGAGATCTGGCACACGCTCTGGCGGCCACGACGGCAGGCGCCGAACGAGGCGAAGGCGCAGCTCTATCGCGACATCCCGGGACACCTCGAGGCGGTCGCGCGGCGCACCATCGACATCGCGCGGTCAGGCGGCGCGCAATTCCGGCCGGGCGCGCGGCTGGTCGTGGTTCAGGGTCCGCTGCGGGCGTCGATCGCGAGCTTCACGCCGACCGCGACGCTGATCAGCGATCAGATGCTGCAGCTGGTCCCGGGTCCCCGGTTCATGAACTTTCACCGGATCGCGGCCGCGCGCGGGATGTTCGACGCGCTACTTCACCAGCACTTCGCCGGTCGCCACGATCCGAGCACCGACCTCTGGCTGCCGGGCGCGTGCGCCATGGCGATGGTGGACGTGTGGGCGCTGCGGGAGCGCTATGGCGACGAGTACGCGCGCGACATCCTCGGCAAGTTCGCCTTCGTGCCGACGGTGGACAACTTCCTCTACACGGGCCAGGCGAGCTTCGCGGACGCCTACTTCCGCGGGAGCGAGGACTCGATGCCGCTGCGCAACCACGCGCTGTGGTTCGCCAACGATCTCCCGACCGGCCGACGTATCCACGAAAAGCTCCGTGATCTCAACAGCCCGGAGCAGCTCCTCGAGATCTACCGTGAACTCCTGGCGAAGCCAGACGCGCCGCCGAAGTCGACGATCGAGCGCGTGTACGGGCATCGTCTCGGGTGGTTCTTCGACCAGTGGCTCGGCCCGTATCCGAGCGCGGACTACAGCGTAGCGAGCGTTGAGGAGCGTCGACGGCCGGAGGGCGGATGGCGCGTCGAGGTTGCGATCCGGCGCGAGAGCGAGCAGCCGGTGATCGAGCCGGTGCAGCTGCTCGTGACGGAGAAGGGCGGTGAGCGGCACCACCTGCTGTGGAACGGCGACGACGAAGCCGCCACGACGCTCGCCGACGTGCCGACGGACATCGTGCACCGCTTCACGTTGACGACCGCGAGACGGGTCAAGCGGGTCGAGATCGATCCGCGGTTTCGCCTCGTGGAGCGCCCGCTCGAGCCCGACAACGTGGATCCGCTGCTGAACAACCGGACCCCCGCGGCGCTGCGCTTCCTCTATACGGGCTTCGGCCTCAACATCGCGATCAGCGAGTTTCTCAACGCGAGGACCGTGGCGGCGCGGCTGAGCGCGCTCTCCTTCTACGTCTTCTTCGAGGCCAGCCGTCAGCGCGACGTTCGCCACACCGGTCACTTTCAGCTCTACAGCGACCGCAACACCTCGATCGGCGCGGCGGGCGGCGTGCAGTTTTGGTTCGGACCGCTCGTCAACCGCCTGCGTCGGCGTACGCGCCTGCGGCTGTTCACCGACCTCGGGCAGCTCACCGACCGCGGGCTCGACACGCGCGGCGGGTTCCGGTTCGGGCAGACGCTCGCGCTCGTCGACGACACGCGCGGCTTCTCGCGCTGGCCCGATCGCGGTCGGCGGCTCGCGCTCGCGCTGTACGGGTCACAGGTGTTTCGGACGGCGCCAGGCCAGCAGGACCATCGCTACAGCGTCTCGGCGGCGGCCTACTGGGTGCAGCTGTGGCCGCTGGCCCACCAGCACGTGATCGCCACGCAGCTCTCGGCCGCGGCGATGCTGCCGATCGCCTCGGAGCCTGAGTACCGCAGCTTGCTGCGCGTCGGCGGCATCGGCGACCTCGACGGCTACAGCGGGAGCGAGCTGCACAGCCGCGCCTACGTCATGGCCAACGCGGAGTACCGGCACGTCTTCTTCAACAACATGGAGCTCAACATCGGTCACGTGGCCTGGTGGCGCAGCTTCGGCGGCGTGCTCGGGGCCGGCGCGGCGACGATCTCCAGCTGCGACGACTACGACGGCTTGTTCGAGAAGGAGAGCTGGTACGCGGACGCGAGCTACGGGCTGTTCGCGCAGACCTTCTTGCTCGGCGTCTCGCCCCAGCTGGTCAAGCTCAGCGTGTCGGTGCCGTTCGTCCGTCGGCACATGCACTGCCTCGGCAACGTGTTCCCGAAGTACCTGGCCGAGCGGCAGGGGCAGGAGCGCGCCGCCGACGTGCTCTCGCCGGTCAACATCAACTTGACCTTCGTGCAGTCGTTCTAGCTAGCGGGTCACCGTAGCCTCCGGCATGGATGAGGCCACGAAGCCACAATGAAGTTGCAGTGGGCGCTCGCGACCGCGGTCTTCCGCGAGGGCCGCCGTGCGCGGCGCTGCGCACCTGAGCTTGTTCGCGCGTCGCGTGTCCGCGCGTGTAGGACACGACGGTCACGCCATGACAAGGATGTCATGCCTCGGCTCACGCGCTGGAGCACGACATGACACGGATGTCGCGGTGCTCCGGGGGATTCCGAAGGCTGGATAACAAGTGGCTGATTTCATTAGGCTATGACATTTTGTCAAGCTGGACTGAAATCTGCTTCTCCCGGGGGCAGCCTGCGAGGGCACTTCACTTTCCTTTTTTGGCCTCGCTTTGCTTTCCAAGTTTGGCTTGTTCCTGGCTTCGTCTGACTCGCAACGCGCGCGCTTGGCTTGCACTTCCAGTTTTCTGACTTTCCCTGGACCTGCTCGCCGCGTCGCACGTGCCTAACTTCGCCTGAATTCGAGCCCCTGAAATCTCCCATACGTTAGTTTTCTTGTCTGGCTTATCCTGCGCCTCTGGCTTGTATCTGGCGATTGCTTGGCTTGACGACCTGCGCTTGGCTTCGCACCACTCAGCCCCAGGGCTGAAACGAACATGAGCCCATTCACGCGGCTACGGGAGAGGGGACCCGTGGCTGCGTGTTCGTTTTGGGAGGCGCGAGGTCGCGCCGCCGCTTAGGCGCCCAGGCGGATGCGCCGAATCGGTTGCGGAGGTTCCCCGCAGCCCTTCGGTCGCACGACTGGTTGCGGCTCGCTGACGTACTCGACGACGTGCGCGCGTCCTTCGAGGTCGCGAAATCGCACCCGAGCTCGGTGCCGGTTGTCCGCGAGCGGCGTGAATTGCTCGTCCTCGACGATCAGGCTGTCGAGCCGGTGGTCGCCGAGGCGTTGACGCAGCAGGCTCTCGGCGATCTGGGCGGACTTGCTGTGGCAAGAGCGGCCGCGCAGGCGCTCGATCGCGTGCAGCTCGCCGCGGTCGTGGGCGCGCAGGCAGGCCTCGACCTCGTCGGGATCGAGGCGCCCGTAGACGATTCCCTCGGGCAGGACGACGAGCGTCGCCGCGAAGCGATGCCCGCCGATGTGGGTCGTCTCCCAGGCGCGCGCGGGCGCGAGCGCGGCGAAGCGCCGGTAGACGGGGAGCCCGAACTTCGCGCAGCAGCGGTCGCGCTGACCGTTGGTGCACACGAGCACGATGGACTCGTCCACGCGGTGGCGCGCCGCCGAGGGGGCGCGTCGGAGCACGGCGTCGAGGTCGAAGCTCCGGGCCGCGTCAGCGCTGGGTAGATCGACGCGGTACAGCGCCGGCGCGCGCGGGTCGACGAGCGCGACGAAGAGCGTGACGGTCCGCGAGGCCGCGTCGGCGCGCGCGGGGTCGCGCTTGATCAGCTGTACGCGGGACCGCGGGACGCGGTCGTTCCACGCGGCGAGGTGGGCCCGGACCTCGGGGGCGAGCCCGCTGGTCTTGAGCGCCTTGCGTCCCCACGGACCGGCGTACTCGAGCGCGATCCAGACCGAGGTCTGCTCGGTCGCGGTGCCCGCGATCGGCTCATCACACGCGCGGGAGGCCTCGGCGCACCACTCCGACGGATCCGACGGATCGAGCATGCTCGGCAGCCTATCGCAGGCGTGTCTGCGCGACCAGATCGCGGCGCGCGTCGTGGTATCACCAGCGCGTGGAGACGGCCGACTACGGCGGAATCGTGATCATCGGCGACGGCCGCGTGGGCGGGGCGCTCGCGGAGCTGCACGCGCGCGTCCTCGCGCCCGCGCACGGCCCGGTGACGCTTCTGGGGCGTCATGATCGGCAACACGAGGCGCTCGCGCGCGGGGGCGCGGCGCCGATCCTCGTCGCCGTGCGCAACGACGACCTCGACGGACTGCTGACGAGCGTGCCGGCGTCGCGCCGAGCAGACCTGGTGCTCGTGCAGAACGGCATGCTGCGACCATGGCTCGCGTCGCGGGAGCTCGAGGTCACGCGCGGGCTGCTGTTCTTCGCGGTGCCGCGCAAGGGGGCGCGGCCCGAGCCTGGCGGTCGCAGCCCGCTGCACGGTCGGCACGCGGGGCTCGTGGCGGGGTGGCTGTCCGCGCTCGGGCTCCCGGCCGAGGAGGTCCCACGGCGCGCGTTCGCGGAGCTGGAGCTCGAGAAGCTGATCTGGAACTCGGCCTTCGGCCTGCTGTGCGAGCGCTTCGAAGCCGCCGTCGGCGTGATCGTCGAGCGTGAGCGCGAGACCCTGGCCGCGCTCGCGCGGGAGCTGATGATCGTCGGCCGTCTCGGGCTGTCGCTGCCGCCTGCGGGCGAGCGCGAGCGCGCCGCGCTGGTCGAGTCGCTGTGCAGCTACTCGCGCTCGATCCCGGACTACCGCGGCGCCGTGAAGGAGTGGCGCTGGCGCAACGGGTGGTTCGTCGACGAGGCGCGTCAGCGGTCGATCGCGACCCCGGTGCACGCGCGGCTGCTCGCCGAGACCGGGCACCCGGCGGGCGGTGCATGAGCACGCGCGCGGCCGGAGCCCGCGCTCGGGTGTGGTGGTGGCGCGCGCTCGGGCTGCTCCTCGTCGCGGCGATCTCGGTCGCGCTGCGCTGGCCCGGCTTCACCCGCGGCGGCTTCGTCTCGCACGACGTCGGCGCGATCCTCCACAGCGGCATGCTGCTGCGCGCGGGCGGGCTGCCCTACGTCGACACCTTCGAGCTCAAGGCGCCCGGGACGTTCTTTCTCGCAACCTGGCTCGCCGGCCCTGACGCTCGGGACATCTCGCTGTTTCAGCGCTGGGCGAACACATGGGGCGTGCTGTCGCTGCTGACCGTCGGCGGGATCGCGTGGCGGAGCTGGGGCGGGCGCGCGGCCGTGGTCGCGGCCGGGCTCTACGCGGTCCACGACGCGTTCCTCGACAGCATGGACGGCAACTACGTCACGTGGGCCCAGCTGCCGATGCTGCTCGCGGTGCTCGTCGCGCTGACCACGGTGTACCTGCCCCGAGGACCCGGTCGCGCCCGGCTCGCGCGCGCGCTCGGGTGGACGCTCGCGGGGGCGCTCGCCGGCCTCGCCGCGCAGTGCAAACGCCCGGTCGGGCTCGTGTACGGCTGGATCGCACTGCGCGCGCTGCTCGATCCGTATCCCTGCCTCGAGTCTGGCGGTGCGCGCGAGCGCGGCGCGCTGCGGATCTTCGGGGTGTCGCTGTACCCGGTCCCGGCGGCCCTGACCGCGCTCGGCCTCGCGCTGAGCTTCCTCCCACTCGTCGTGTTCTACGCGAGCCGCGGGCAGCTCGACGCGCTGCTGCGCGGCTACGTCTTCAACGAGATCGGGCTCGACTACATCAGCCGTCGGGCGTCCGCGGGCCTCTTGCACACCGCGCGGGAGGGCGTCCTGGCGACCACGCACTTCCTCGCGCTGCCGCTCGCGCTCGCGGCCTGGACGCTCGGCGCCCCCCGAGTTCGTGGCGCGCGCGCGACCCCGGCGACGCGCGAGGCGAGCTGGCTGTGGCTCTGGCTGCTGTTCACGCTCGCGGCCGCGAGCCTCGGCGGGCGCTTCTACAAGGGCTACTTCCTCGCGGTCGCGCCGCCGCTGTGCGTGCTGGCGGCCGCGCCCTGGGGGCTGCTCGGACGCGAGTGGTCGCGCGGCCGCGTCGGTCGAGACGCGCGCCGTCGCGCGTGGGCGCGCGCGCTCGCGGCCCCGCTGATGATCTTCTTGCTGGCGCGCGCGAGCCTGCTGCTCGACGGCGAGCGCAAGTCGCGAGCGCGCGCGCACGATCGCGGCGGGCGGATCATCGGCGAGCACGTCGCGCGCAACACCTCGCCCGGCGATCGCGTGTGGTTCTGGGGGTGGCACCTCTGGGACAGCTACGCGTACAGCGGGCGCCTGTGCGCGTCGCGGATCCACAAGCCGCTCGGGCTGCTGACGCCGATCAACGACGACACGTGGCGGACCCCGGCGACCCGCCTGCGGCTGGCGAAGGACAGCCCGTACCTCGACATCCTGATCGACGAGCTCGAGCGCGCGCGGCCGGTCTACATCGTGCTCGGCTCGACGGTGCCGCGGCAGGAGTTCTCCGAGCTGCGGGCGCTCTTGCGCCGCGACTACGTGATCGATCGCCGCGTCACGCTCGGTCGCGTGCAGTTCTGGGAGCGGCGTGATCGCGCGGCGGCGCGGCGCGGCGCGGCGCGCCGTCAGGCGCCGGGATCGAGCGGGTGAGGCAGCTCGACGGCCTCCCGCACGGCGCCCGAGAGCACGACCTCGGCGAAGCGCTCGAGCTCGCGCGCCATGCTGCGGTCGCCGGTGAAGGGCGCGATCGACTCGCGGATCAGCGCGTGCACGCGCTGCAGCGCAGGGCTGGTCTCGTGGTGGCGAAGGTCGAGCGCGCGCGCGGTCACGGCGGCCTCGACCGCGAGGATCCGCGCGACGTTGTCGACCACCGCCCGGAGCTTGCGCGCGGCGATCGGGCCCATGCTGACGTGATCCTCCTTGCCCGCGGACGTCGGGATGGTGTCGACGCTCGCCGGCATGCTCAGGCCCTTGTTCTCGCTGGCGAGCGCGGCCGCGGTGACCTGCGCCATCATGAAGCCGCTCTCGAGACCGGGCTGCTCGGCCAGGAACGCCGGGAGCCCGCGCGAGGTGTTCGGGTTCAGCAGGCGATCGAGGCGACGCTCGCTGATCGTGCCGAGGGTCGTCAGCGCGGCGGTCATGTGATCGAGCGGGACCGCGATCGTGGCTCCGTGGAAGTTGCCGCCGGAGAGCACATCGAAGCCCTCGTCGTCGCGGGGCAGCACGAGCGGGTTGTCGGTGAAGCTGTTGATCTCGACGCGGGCCGCAGCGGCGACGTACGCGAGCGCCCCTCGCACGGCGCCGTGGACCTGCGGCATGCAGCGCAGAGAGTACGCGTCCTGGACGCGACCGCAGTCGCGGTGGGAGTCGTTGAGCGGCGAGCCGTTGACCAGCGCGCGGATCAGCGACGCGCTGGCGCGCTGCCCAGGGTGCGGCTTCCCGGCGTGGATCCGCGGATCGAAGGCCGCGATGGAGCCGAGCGTCGCGTCGAGCGTCAGGGCGCCGAGCACGTCGGCGGCGACGACCAGCTCGGCCGCGTCGTGGAGCGCCAGCGCGCCGATCGCCGTCATGACCTGCGTGCCGTTGATCAGGCTCAGCCCTTCCTTTGGGCCGAGGCGGTACGGCGCGATTCCAGCGGCCTCGAGGGCGGCGCGCGCCGGGACCGTCGCGCCGTCGGGGCGCTCGACCTCGCCTTCGCCGAGCACCGCGAGCGCGAGGTGGGCGAGCGGCGCGAGATCGCCGCTGGCGCCGACGCTGCCCTGAGAGGGCACGACCGGCGTGAGATCGGCGGCGAGCAGCTTTAACAGCTGGTCGGCGAGCGCTGGCGAGACGCCGCTGGCCCCCATCGCCAGGGTGTGCGCGCGCAGCAGCAGCAGCGCGCGCACGACGTCGCGCGGCAGCCGGGGTCCCACGCCGACCGCGTGGCTGCGCAACAGGTTGCGCTGCAGCGCGCTGAGCTTCTCCCGCGCGACGCGGCGGTCGCTCAGGGCCCCGAAGCCCGTGTTGACGCCGTAGATGGTCGCGCCGCCGGCGATCTCGCGTTCGAGGTGGGCGCGCGTTCGGGTCAGCTCGGCGCGCGCCTCGGCGTCGAGGCGGGCGGGCTGTCCGAGTCGCGCGACCCGGTGAACATCGAGGATCTCGATCGGGCGCCCGATCGACAGCGCCGCAGACGTGCCGTTGGGAGGCGTCATGGGCCGCGAGAGTACACCAGGCGCGAACGCGGTGACGGGGCACGAATCGCGCGTCGGGTCGCGGCCGTCAAACCGACGAGAATGCCGCGTTGACCCCGCTTCGCGCCACGACTACGCTGGTCCTGGCATGAGGCGCTGCCCCGTCTGCGGCACGGAATACCCCGTGGAACAGGGATTCTGCCCGATGGACGGGGCGGCGTTGCGAGACGTCGAGTCCGCGTCACCACGCGACGAGGTCGCGGACGAGGACGCGCTCCCGAAGGAGCGCAGCGTGCTCGCCAGCCTCTCGATCCCCAACACGCTCGTGCGGGACTCGGAGCAGCACGAGGTCGATGAAGAGCTCAAGCCCTCTGACACGACGTCGGGGCGCGCGCTCGTCGACCCGCGCTTCATGCCGGCGTGGAAGGTCGACGCCGCGCGGCAGATCGACGCTGACGTCGCTGCGGTCGCGCCGCCCCGCGAGGGTCAGGCGAAGACGATCATCTCGCTCGGCGCCGCGGTCGCGCGCAGCGGCCCCGAACCATCACGGCCCGTCGCGAGCGAGTCGCGACGCGGTCCTGGTCGACGCGCGCGCATGTGGAACCCGGGCGGCGACACGCGCTCTCCCGCTCAGGGCATCCGCGGCGTGCCGCCGGCGAGCGTGCGCGCCCCGCAGGACTCGGGGCCGGCGCCCGCGTCGGGCGGCGCGTTCTTCCCGGCGGGCGGACTCGTCAACCCCAAGACGCCGGCCGGCGGGGTGCGCCCGACGCCGCCCGAGGAGGCGCTGATCGGCAAGGTCCTCGATCAGCGCTACCGCATCGACGCGCGCATCGGCTCGGGCGGCATGGGCATCGTCTACCGGGCGACGCACGTCATCATCGACAAGCCGCTGGCGATCAAGGTGCTGCGAGCGGAGCACGCGTCGCACACCGAGGTCGTCAAGCGCTTCCTGCTCGAGGCCCAGCTCGCGTCGCAGATCAAGCACCCCAACGTCGTCGACATCAGCGACTACGGGCAGATCTCGGGGACCAAGCTCGCCTACTACGTGATGGAGTACCTGAGCGGCACGACGCTCGCGTACCGCATCGACACGAGCGGCCCGCTCGATCCGCAGGCCGCGATCGACATCGCGATCCAGACCGCGAGCGCGCTCGGGGCGGCCCACGGGCGCGGCATCGTGCATCGCGACCTCAAGCCCGACAACATCTTCCTGTGCGCCGCGCCCGACGCCCGCGGCACGCTCGTCAAGATCCTCGACTTCGGCATCGCGCGCGCGCGTCACCGCAAGACGCGGCTGACGGCGTCCGGCGTCGTCGTCGGGACCCCGGCGTACATGTCCCCAGAGCAAGCTCGAGGCGGCGAGGTCGACGGGCGCTCCGACCTCTACACGCTCGGCGTGATCCTGTTCGAGATGCTCACGGGCAAGGTCCCGTTCGAAGCGCGCTCGACCCTCGAGGCGCTCAACCTGCACGTCTACGAGGTCCCGCCCGAGCCGCGTGATGTCTACCCGGGGCTGCCGCCGCTCGAGAACCTCGAGCAGCTGATCCGTCAGCTGCTCGCCAAGCACCCGGACGAGCGACCGCGCGACGCGGCGCTCGTGATCAAGCTGCTCATCCACGCCCGCGATCACGATCTCGCGGGGCTCCCCGGCCGCCCGCGGCCCGCGAGCCAGCGCCACACCGAGGCGCTCGGATCGGGCGCGCTCGACGAGCACGAGCGCGAGCCCGCCGTCCACGAGAAGCCGGAGGAGGCGACCGCGGGCGAGGGCGCCGTGCAGCCGCGCAAGTTCGGCATCTCCGAGCGCTACAAGCGAAAGCGCCCCAGCGTGATCGTCCGCAACGAGCGCGCGGTCCAGCGGATCGCCGCGCCCGCGCGCCCGCGCACGCCGACGCCGCTCGCCGGCGGCGCGCGGCGGGTCGGGGAGGGGGCGCCGTCGCCAGCCGTGCCGACGATGTCGACGCCCGAGGTCAGCGGCGCCGCCGAGCAGGGTCGCGGACCGCCGACGATCCTGCTCGTGATCGTCGCCGCGATCATCGGCGCGGCCGTCACCCTCGGCGTCGTCAAGTATCTCAAGGGACAGGGCGCGGCGCCGTCTGCGAGCGTCGGCGCGAGCGATCGGGCAGCGGCCGCGCGGCCGCCGATCGCGACGGTGCGCGTCAGCTTCGACTCGAGGCCGCAGGGGCTCGCGGTCATCTCGCCCGACGGCCGCGTGCTCGGGAACACGCCCTTCGACCAGGTGTTGCCGGCGGACTCGGCGGAGGTCGAGTTCGTGTTTCGCGCGGAGGACGGCCGCAGCGCGACGCAGCGCGTCACGCTCGACGCGCCGCGGCGCGTGTTCGCCGAGCTCGAGTCGCGCGCGAAAACACGCGAGGTCTCGGCGCCGTCGGAGTCGGAGACGCGCGAGGGCGAGGCGCAGCCCCAAAAGCAGCCCGCGAAGGACCCAACGAAGGATCCTGCGAAGGACCCGGCGAAGGACCCCGCGAAGTCGCCCTCGAAGTCGCCCTCGAACCAGCCCGCGAAGGCGGCGGGGACCGACGCCCCGAAGGCCGCAGGCGCTGCCGCGAAGTCGAAGCAGTCGGACGATCACGCCCCTCTCGAGCAGGGCGCGCCCGCTGGACCTACGTCGAGCGAACCGGCGCCCGAACACGACGACGAGCCTGGAACCAAAGAGGGGACCGATCTCGGCGAGCTGCGCAATCCCTTCCACGACGATCCATGACGTCGCACGTCCAAGTGAGGTAGGCTGGCTGCGTAGTCGCGGCCGCGGGGACGCACGGTTTCATGTCACAAGCGCAATCGCCAAGCCCGATCGGGAAGACCGCCTATATGGTCGGCCCCGGCGCGCCCGTCGAGGACTTCAGCCCAGGCGACACCGCCCCCCAGGCGCCGATCCCCGAGGACCTCCTCGAGTCGGTGGGGGACGCCCTCGTCGGCCAGGTGCTCTGCGATCGCTACGAGATCCTCGACAAGCTCGGCGAGGGCGGGATGGGCACGGTCTACCTGGCCGAGCACATCACGATCCACAAGCGCTGCGCCATCAAGGTGCTCAGCAGCGAGTACGCGAACAAGCAGGACCTGATCGATCGCTTCCTCCAGGAGGCGCGCGCCGCCTCGATGATCTCGCACGAGAACGTCGTCGAGATCACGGACTTCGGGACGGCGCCGAACGGCTCGGTGTTCTTCGTCATGGAGTGGCTCGACGGCGAGGACCTCTCGTCGACCGTCGAGCGCGAGGGCGCGCTGCCGTGGACGCGCGTGAAGCCCATCGCGCTGCAGATCTGCCGCGCGCTCGGGGCCGCTCACGACAAGGGCATCATCCACCGCGACATGAAGCCGGAGAACTGCTTTCGCGTGAAGCGGAGCACCTCCAACGACTTCATCAAGGTGCTCGACTTCGGCATCGCCAAGGTCACGACCGACGACGGTGAGGGCAAGGGCCTGACCAAGACCGGGATGATCTTCGGCACGCCCGAGTACATGTCCCCAGAGCAAGCTCAGGGCATTCGCGTCGACCACCGCGCCGACATCTACGCCGTCGGCGTCATCCTCTACGAGCTGCTCACGGGCCGGGTGCCGTTCACCGCCGACTCGTTCATGGGCATCCTGACCCAGCACATGTTCGAGGCGCCGCAGTCGCCCCGCGCGATCGTGCCGGGCATCCCCGAGGCGGCCGAGAACATCATCCTCAAGTCCATGCAGAAGGACCGCGACCTGCGGTTCCAGACGATGGCCGAGTTCATCGCCGCGATCGAGGCGGTCGGCACCGGCGCGGCGCCCGTCGCCGTCGTCGCCGAGACGCTCAACAAGCCGCCCGAGCGCGGCAAGGCGATGACCTTCTCCGGCGAGGCGACCGCGACCGAGAGCCCTGAGGTCACCACGATCCCGCCCATGGAGACGGGCGCGCGCAACAACGTCACGCTGATCATCAGCGTCGTCGCGGCGCTGATCGTCGGGGTCGGCGGCGCGCTGATGTACCTCTCGACCCAGCGCGACACGGTCGACGAGGAGACGCCGGTCGTCGACGAGCCCGAGAAGACGCCGGAGCCCCCGCCCGAGGACATCAAGCCCCCGGAGGTCGAGGACACCAAGGTCGAGGACACCAAGGTCGAGCCTGAGCCCGCCGTGCCCATGGTGACGGTCACGATCTCGACGAACGTGCCCGCGTCGATCATCGATCCGGGGGACGGCGGCGTGCTCGGCGAGACCAACTCGCCGCTCGAGCTGGCCAAGAGCGACGAGGCGCGCGCGCTTCGGCTCGAGGCCGAGGGCTACCGCGAGCTCGACATCGAGATCACGCCCAACGCCCAGTCGAAGACCTACAAGTACAAGCTCCGCAAGGCGAAGGGCGGCGCGGGGAAGACCAAGAAGACCACCAAGAAGCCGCCCGACGACAAGAAGGGCGGCGACAGCGGGGGCTCCGTCGTTCCGCCCTCCGAGCTGAAGAACCCCTTCAACCGGCGCAACAAGTAGCCCCGCGCTACCGCGCGCCGGCGAGTCGACGTCGCGCGGCCGCGAGCGCCGGGCGCGTCAATTCGGACGGGCGCGGCAGCTCGAGCGCGGCCTCGTAGTACGCGAGCAGGCCCGGCAGGTCGTTGTCGATCCAGCGCTGCGGCTCGCGCGGGTTGAACCGCCAGAACCACGACGGCGCGCGCAGGTGTTGGCGCAGCGTGGCGACCACCGGGAAGCACTCCACGCAGACCGCCCACGTGTCGAGCGCGTGGTGCTGGTGGTCCTCCTGCTCGCCCGTGAACACGTCGAGGATCATCGTCGACAGCCGCCGGTATCGCCGCGCGCGCTGGGCCGACGTGAACGCGCGGTACAGGTGCTTGTACGCCCGGAAGCGGGTCCAGTCGGTCACGCGCGCCGGGATCACCGTGCCCATGAACGAGTGCAGGTTGGCGCTCGCGTGGATCGGGCGCGCGCGGAGGAACGCGTCGAGGCAGGCGGTCTCCGGCTCGCTCAGCGGGTGCGGGCCGCGGTAGGTCGGGTCACCGGGGCGATCGGAGCCCGAGCCCGGCCAGCGGCTCGGCGGCGCGTCGCCAGGGCGGGGGAAGTTGCGGTTGAGGTCGACGCCCCGCGCGTTCGCTCGCAGCTCGCCGAGCTGCCGCGCGCGCCCCTCGGCCGCCCACGTGCGCGCGTAGCCGTCAGGGTTCACGCAGGGGATGATCCAGAGGTCCGCGCGCGCGCGGAGGCGGTCGAGCGCGGCCGGTCGATCGTCGTCGCCGGCCGCCCGCGCGAGCGCGAGCGCGACGCGTCCGCCGATGAACTCGACGCCGTGGATGTTCGCGGCGCACAGGATCGCGGGGCGCTCGCCCGGGCTCGTGGCCGGCAGCCGCGCGGCCCGAAGCGGGCGCCCCTCGACGCTCTCTCCGTAGACGACCAGCTCGCCCCCAGCCCGGCGCGCGAGCGACTCAAGCTCGGTCTCGCGCGCCTCGGGCGAGGGGTAGGGAGCTAGCGACGACACGGTCAGGGCGCCGCGGACGATCCTGGGTCGGGCGCCGGGGTGGCTTCCGACGGTTGCTCGATGGCCACCGCGATCTCGGACTCGATCGTCACGGTCGCGCTCTCCACCAGCAGCTCGGCGTCGTCCGCGTCAGCCTCGGCGTCCGCGTCAGCCTCCGCGTCGTCGTCGCGACCGGCGTCCTCACCGAGCTCGACATCGGCTTCGTTGACCGCGTCGAGCTCGTCGCCCTCATCCGACGCGTCGAGCTCTTCCGGCATCGGCGAGCGCAGGCGCGTGTCCTGGCGCGGCCGGCTGACCGCGATCGTCACGCCGGACAGATCCATGCCGTGGAGCACCTCGACGATGCGGTCGTACTCGGTCTCCGCCACCCGGAACAGGGTGCTTACGTCGCGCACGGTGAGGTCTCGAATCGCGCGCCCCTCGAGGCCGAGGTTGTCGCGCAGCAGCGTGCGGATATGGGCGGCCTTGTGCCCGTGGGAGCGGCCGACGCTGAGGCGAACCTTGGTGAAGGTCGCGTCGAGGTCCAGCGTCGGAGCTCCTCTGGCGCGGCCGCGACGACGGCGACTCTGCGCCTCGTCGCCGTCCTCCTCGGTCTCCGCGGCAGCCGTCGCGGCGGCGGCCTTGGAGGCGGCCTTGGCGGCCTTGGCGGCCCTGGCGGCCTCAGCCGCAGCCTTGGCGGCGGCCTTCGCCGCGGCCTGCTCGGCCTCCTTCTCGGCGATCTCCGGGTTGCGCTCGAGGAACGGCTCGTCCTCGAACTCCTCGTAGGTGTAGCTGCCGGCCCAGACCTCCCAGAAGTCCTTGTGTGGGGGCGCGGTCAGCTCGGGGGGGGGAGGAGGGGCCGCCTTCTTGCGGCGACGGCGACGGCGACGCTTCTTGCGCGGCCGATCGGAGTCGTCGTCGTCGGCGCTCTCAGCCTCGTCCGCGTCCTCGTCCGCGCCCTCGTCCGCGCTCTCGTCCGTTCCCTCGTCTGCGACCGAGTCGTCATCGGATCCATCGGTCGAGAGCGTCTCACCCCCGAGGACCTCGGCGCTGTCGTCGACGTTGTGTTCGGCGCTGTCCTCAGCGCGATCACCAGCGCGATCACCAGCGTGATCCTCGTCGCCGTCGACGAGCTCCTCGGCGATGAACGGCGCGCCGTCCTGCACGCAGTCGTCGACCTCATCGTCGACCTCGTCGGGATCCTGCGTCTCCGAGTCCGTGGTCTCCGCGACGAGCGGCGCGTCGCTCGTCGAGAGGTCCTCGATCTCGACCTCGTCGTGCAGCGTGTCCATCACCGCGCGTCGACGTCCCTTGAGCGTCAGCTCGTCGAGCTCGTCGATCCCGCCGTACTGGTCGCGAACGATCTCGAGCTCGTTCTCGTCGATGTCGATGAGGATGTCCTGCTGAGAGGCCCGCGCCGCCGCCGACTTGTTCGACTTGCTGCGACGCCGCCGCCGGCGCTTTCGCTTGCCGCGTGAGCGCCCGTTCTCGCCGTCCTCGGCCGCGGAGTCCGCCGCCAGCGCGTCGTCCTCGTCGTCCTCCTCCGAGTCGTCGTCCGACGCTTCGCTGGTGTCCACGAGGACGTCGGCCGCGTGGTCCTCCGCGCCCTGCGTGTCGCTCGTGATCTCGTCCGCGCGCTGCTCCGCGATGTCCTCGGCGTCGTCCTCCGCGCCGTCCTCCGCGTCGCTCGAGTCCTCGGCCGCGTCGGTCGACTCGTCGGGTTTGCGCGTCTTCCCGCGCCGACGACGGCGTCGTCGGCGACGCTTCTTCGGCTGCGCGTCGTCGGACTCGCTGTCGTGGTCCTCACTCGCGTTCACCTCGGTGTCCGCAGACTCCTCGGTCGCAAGGACCTCGTCCTCGGGCGTCTCTTCGACCGAGACATCCTCGACCGCGGCGTGGAGCTCGACCTCCTCGGACGCGGGCTCGCCCTGCGCGTCGCTGAGCTCGATGGACTCGTCGCCCTCGCGCTTGCGATCGCGCGTGCGTCGGCCACGGCGCTCACCGGGATCGTCGTGTCCGCGCCGTCGACGGGAGCGACGGCGGTCTCGCCCGCGCTCGCTGTCGCGGTCGTGCTCGTGCTCGTGGCCGTCCCGCTCCCGCGAGTCGCGGCTGTCTCGCTCGTGGCTGTCGCGGTCGCGGCTGTCTTCACGGTCGCGGCCTTCACGGTCGCGGCCTTCACGGTCGCGGCCTTCACGGTCGCGGCCTTCACGGTCGCGGCCTTCACGGTCGCGGCCTTCACGGTCGCGGCCTTCACGGTCGCGGCCTTCACGGTCGCGGAACTCTCGAGGCTCCCGGTCGCGGCCGTCGCGGTCGCGGCTGGCGCGGCCGTCGCGGCCATCTCGATCACGGAAGCGCCCGCGCTCACCGTCGCGCTCGCTGCGTCCGCGACGGCGACGGCGATCGCGGTCTCGGTCCCCGCGCTCGTAGGACTCGTAGCGCGGCGCCTCCTCCTGCTCCTCCTCGGGCGGCGGCGCGCGTCGTGGCTTGCGCAGCGCTCGCTCGAGCAGCAGCGCGATGATCCGCTCGCCGCGGGGATCGCCGATCAGCTCGCGCGCGAGCGCGACCCACTCGGGCGAGACCAGGTCCGGGAAGCGCTGGCTGATCTGGTCGAGCTTGACCTCGCGCCGCTGGGCTCGACGCTCCTCGGCCGGCGGCATGTGGCGCTCGCTGAACTTGATCGACTTGTACTGAAGCTTGAGCTGATAGAAGTTGCCCAGCTCGCGCGGCCCGATCAGCGAGAGCGCGAGCCCAGCCCGGCCCGCGCGCCCGGTGCGGCCCGTGCGGTGCACGTACACCTCGGCCGACTCCGGGAACGAGTAGTTGATCACGTGGGTGACGTTGCTGATGTCGATCCCGCGCGCGGCGACGTCGGTCGCGACGAGGAAGCGCAGCTTGTGCTCGCGCATCAAGCCCATCACGCGCTCGCGCTGGTTCTGGTTGAGGTCGCTCGAGAGCGGCTCGGCGTTGTAGCCCTCGCGCGTGAGCACGGACGCGACGAGCTTGGTCTCCTCGCGCGTGTTGCAGAACACGATCGCCCGCGCCGGGTCCTCGATCATGATGATGTCGATGAGATCGCGGGTCTTCACCGCGCTCGAGACGCTGTAGTACGCGTGGTCGATCTGCGCCGCGGAGATCTCGTCCCCGGACAGCTCGACGAACTCGGGATCCCGCATGTGCCGACGGGCGATTCGCTGGATGTCCTGGGGGACAGTCGCCGAGAACAGGCAGGTCTGGTGGTCCGAGGTGCACTGCTCGAGGATCGCGCGGATGTCCTCGAGGAAGCCCATCGACAGCATCTCGTCGCACTCGTCGAGCACGACCGTGCGCACCTGGTCGAGCTTCAGCGAGCGTCGCCGGATGTGATCGAGGATGCGGCCAGGCGTGCCGACGACCGCGTGCACGCCGTCGGAGAGCGCCTTGAGCTGCGGGCTCATGGGCGTGCCGCCGTAGACCGGCAGCGCGGTCACGGGCGTGTGCTTCGAGAGGCGGTTGAGCTCGACGCAGACCTGCTTGGCCAGCTCGCGCGTCGGCAGGATCACGATCAGCTGGACGCCGGTCTCGTCCGCGGGGCGCGAGTCGAAGCGCGCCGCGAGCCACGGGATGCAGAACGCGCCGGTCTTGCCGCTGCCGGTGTGGGACTGCACGATGACGTCGCGCCCGGCCACGAAGGGCGGGAAGCAGCGGGACTGCACCGGCGTCGGCTCGGCCCAGCCCATGTCGTTGATCGACTCGGCCAGCGCCTCGGGCAGGCCGAAGTCGTCGAAGCTCCGCAGCTTGCCTCGCTCGTCGTCTTCGGCGTCAGGCGACGACTCGCCCTCCGCCTCATCGTCGGTCTCGGCCGCCTCGTCAGCCTCCACGTCGTCGCGCTCTTCGTCGCGCTCGGTCTCCTCGGCGTCAGCGTCTGACTCGGCCGCGGGCGCCGCCTCGGCGGGCTGGGAGTCGTTCGCGTCACCGACGCCGTCAGGATCTTCGTTTGGATCGGGCGGCGTCTCGGAGGATGTGGGCTCAAGCAGTGTTACGTCATCAGGGTCACGGTCTGGGCCGTCGCCAGACACAGGAGAATTGGGCATTTTTGGGAATCCTATAGCGCGAGCAGGGTCTCGCGCGCATCGCGGTCACGACCACGGCGTTCTTCGTACTCGGCGAAGATGCGTTCGATCGTGTCAATTCGGTCCCTTGTTTCCGGGTCGGCCGCGACGCAACGCGTCTGCGTGTCTCGAAGGAGGGTGGAAAATTTCTCGGTCGCCTTGTCGGCCTGGACGTCTCCGACGCGATGAGCCCACTCGATCAGGCTTGTGAGCCGATCACGAGTGAGCTCGACGCGGTAGTCACAGTCGAGATGCTCCCCGGGGGAAGCGCGGAGTCGCTGGTTGGCGAGCCCGTGGTAAATCCCGACACAGACATAGAGAATGAGGGCCAGAGATGCGGCCACACGCAGCCCCACGATGAATCGGTTGGTGCGTGATGCGCGAGACGGAGCCAGTGGCTGGAGTTTCCCAGGGAAGACCCGGGGGGTCAAGCGAACCGGCCCCCGGGAAACTCGTCAATTCCGGGCCTGCGATAGCGAATACGCGGGAATCGGCGGAGTCACGTAAAACCCCCCGGGGCCGATCCCATATCGGCGAATTGGGGCCTTTGGCCGGCGTTCTGCACCTATTTGCAGGGGCATGGAACGGCCGGTCAACACCGGGGTGCGTGTGCGCGGCTGTCGCCCCTAGGGAGCCGTGCTGCGCGTGCTGAAGGTCACGTATCGCTGCTGGCTGATCAGGACCTTGGCGTTGTTGTTCGTGAGCTGGCGAACAACGCAGCCGACGGCCTCGCCTTCGCCGCTCTTGTAGCAGGTGTTGGGGTCGTTGAGGTCCAGCGGCACACCCTCGAACTCGAGCGGATCCCCGAGCGTCCAGCTGCCGAGGTCGACCGGGTTGGCGGCCGTGCTCTTGTGGAACTCGTCGAGCTCGATCGTCGCCAGCTGGCCGATGTCGAGCTCGATCGGGTCCGCGAGCGTGGCCTCGGGGACGCCGTCGTCGCGGTACTTCACGCGCGTCGAGTCGAGCCGCAGATCGACGACCTTGATGCGCGACGCGGTGCCCTGGCTGCCGATCGCCGGGTACGCGGTCACGAGGTAGACGCCCGGGTTCACCGCGAGCACGAACTTGCCCCGATCGAAGGTGTCGCGCGCGTAGTAGTAGGGCGCGAGGACGGGGTCGTCGTCGCCCGCGATCCGCAGACGCTCGGCCACGACCTGGGCCTCGCGCTCGATGACGCAGGAGCTCGATCCGTCCATCGGATCCTCGACCTGGGCCTCGCACAGCGCGTCGCTCGGCGTGACGCGACCGCGCAGCTGCACGCGGTACTCGAGCGTCAACGGCTCGAGGCTGCTCAGGCCCTCCTCGAGCACGACGTCGTCCAGCGCGCGCGAGCGGAACACCGAGTTGGACTTCGGCTCGACGCGCATCGAGTAGGCGATGGGCGCGTCCGTGGGGCCGCGGCTGAGGTTCGCGGTGCAGCCGTCGCTCGAGCACTCGATCGACGCCGCCCGCGAGAACGCGACCTCGTTGGGGTCACCTTGCTCCGGCGCGGCGCTCGAGTACAGCGGCAGGCACTCGTTGTCGGCCCACACGTCGACGTCGTCGCCGGGCTCGGAGCCCGGGCGCACGAACACGCCCGAGAAGCTGACCACGGCCTCGGGCTCGCACTCGGCGGGCGTCGACGGCGGCGTGTCGTTCTCGAGGCAGCTGAGGTCGCAGCACACGTACTCCTGGGCGATCGGCACGCCGCGCTCGCCGATCGCCACGGGCGCGCCGCCGAGCGGGATCTCGACGGGCTGGGCGACTGGCCAATTGGGCAGGCAGAGGTTGCCCGGCAGCTGCGCGATCGTCTGGCTGCTCTCGGTCGCCGCCTCGAACTCCGGGCTCGCGCGGAAGCTCAGCTCCGGCAGCCCGGACTCCGCCGAGGGCGTCACCGTGATGATGAGGTCGAGGCTGCGATCCTCCTCCACCGCGTCGTCGCAGTACGTGTACAGGTAGGAGCGGAACGGGTCGCCGTCGATGAGCGCCTCGATGTTGTTCTGCGCCGTGCGGCCGGTGAGGTCGAGCGCGCAGTAGCCCCGCTCGACGTCGCAGGCGAGGCCCGGGTTGCAGTGGTCGTCCGACTCGCAGCCGCAGCGCATGAGCTCGAGCTCGTCGTCCATGATGCAGGCGGCGGGCGCCGGGCACAGGTCCTGGAAGCACTGCACGAGCTCCGGCCCGCCCGGGCTGGCGACGCTCGACAGCGTCGCGTGCGGCGTCGAGTAGCGCATGCGCACGCTCGTCGCGACGGTGCCCGGCTCCGGCGAGTTCGGCCCGGGGAGCATGATGAGCGCGCCGTCCAGGCGGCGGTGACACTCCAGCGTCGTGTCGAGCTGGATGTTGTACGTGTCCGCGCCGTCCCCCGGCGGGCTGCGGCGCAGCAGGCGGTAGATGACGCCGCGCTTGCTGACCATGCCCTCCTCGGGCTTGGTCGGGCTCAGCGTGGCGACCAGCGGGAGCTGCGAGAGCGCGTCCTCGTCGTCGTGGTGGGGCCAGGCGAGCGTGATCGTCTCGGCGAGCAGCTCCAGGGTCTCGGAGTCGCGCGGCGGGTACGAGATGCCGCCCTTGGGCCGGCTGTTGCTCGACAGACCAAGACGTGACCCCTGGGACAGGGTGATCAACGCGTCCATCAGCGGCGTCTCGTAGGGCTCCATCTTCTCGGCGGCGTCGAGCGCCGCGAAGTAGCCGCGCTCGGAGACGCCGAGGTTGAGCGTGTCGCGCACGCCGGGGCGCACGAGGTCGCCGTTCTCGTCCCGCGCGTTGAATTTGCTGATCCGGTAGCGGTTCGGGAAGCTCGTCACCTGGCGGACGGCGCGGTCCTCGGCCAGCAGGTCGAGGAAGAAGGTCGCGTCGCCGAAGACCTTCGACTCCTCCTCGATGTGGATGCCGACGATCTTCCGCGGCGGCAGCTCAGCCTTGACGCACACGCCGCCCTGATCCGCCGAGCACACCTCGCCGGCGTCGCAGTCCTCGTTGGTCTCGCAGCTGACGGGCGCCGGGGTGGGGGCGGCGACCGAGCAGCTCGCGCTGACCAGCGCGGCGGCGACGAGCGCGAGCGTGTCGCGGGGGCTCATGACGGATCATCCGGGTTGCGGCAGTCGCAGCCCGAGCCCTCCTGCGAGCCGTCGGCGCAGTGGAACACGTAGGTGAGCGCGTCGTAGCTGGCGCCGCTCGCGAAGTCGGGCACGCCCTCTTGCACGATCCCGTCGCCGCCGTCGGCCCGGCTGAACCAGGGCCGATCCGTGACGATGACGCGGAGGGTGTGGTAGCCGGGCGTGAGCGACCCGGCGGACTGCCCGGTGTTGTTGCACAGATCGATGTCGCGCGTGCCGTCGCCGATCTGCAGCCGCCGCAGGAACGGATCAGGGCGCCCGATCGGCTGCTCGCCGACGGCCTGCAGCTCCGGCGGGGGCAGGCGCGCGCGCGGGTCGATGAACTCGGTGTACGCGATCGTCTCCCACGGCTTCTCGGAGTCGAGGTCGTAGTCGACCTGCAGCGCCGCGTAGAGATCGTCGTAGATGTCCTGACCGTCGCCGTCGCGGTCCTCGACGTACAGCTCCCAGCGCGGCTGCGCGTTGCCGTCGTACTGCCCCTGCGGACATGTACAAAAATTGTACTCGCCGTTCGTCGGGTCGAGGAAGTGGGGGAGGTTCTGCGGGATCGGCGGCTGCGGGCAGCCGCTGCACTGCATGCCGCAGGCGACGACGCACTCGTCGTCCGCGTCCATCGTGATCGCGGTCGGCTCGACGATCCGGACGGCGTGCCGGTTGCTCTCGTCCTCGTTGGAGACGCCCACCGTGTCCGGGAGCAGGCAGCCGAGCAGCAGCGCGCCCGGGGCGAGCGCGAGCGCGATGAGGACGCGGAGCGGTGCGGGCGAGCGGCGTGCGGTGCTCATGGGGCGCGGGGACCCGGCTCAGCGGGTCTCTTTCTCAAGGTGGCGGAAGATCGTCCTCGGATCCACCCCGAGGTCGCGGGCCGTCTTGGTCCGGTTGCCGTTGTTGAGCGCGAGGACGCGGTTGATGTACTCGCGCTGCCACATGTCGCGGGCCTCCGAGAGCGGGATGACGGTCTCCCGCGTGACCTCGCCGGCCGCGCCAGGGGCGGCGCCGCTCCTGGCTCCAGGCACCTCGACCTCGAGCTCGAGGTCGCTGGCGCTGAGCGTGGGGCCCTCGGCGAGCACGAGCGCCTTCTTGATGTGGTTCTCGAGCTGGCGGATGTTGCCGGGCCATTCGAAGCGCATCAGCGCCCGGATCGCGCTGGGGTCAAACGCGCGCGCGGGGTCGAGCTTGACGCCGAATTGATCCGCGTAGCGGCCGAGCAGGTAGCGGGCGATGAGCACGACGTCGTCGCCGCGCTCGCGCAGCGGGGGCAGGTGCACGCCGATGACGTTGAGCCGGTGGTACAGGTCCTCGCGGAAGCGGCCCTCGGCGACCTCGCGCTTGAGGTCGCGGTTCGTCGCCGCGACCACGCGGATGTCGATCTCGGCGGTCGCGCTCTCGCCGACGCGCTGGACCTTGCGCTCCTGCAGCACGCGCAGGAACTTGACCTGCATGCCGAGCGGCAGCTCGCCGATCTCGTCGAGGAAGATGGTGCCGTTGTGCGCGGCCTGGAACTTGCCGATCTTGTTGGAGACCGCGCCGGTGAACGAGCCCTTGAGGTGACCGAAGAGCTCCGACTCGATCAGGTTCTCGGGGATGGCGCCGCAGTTGACGGTCACGAAGGGGCCGCTCGCGCGCGGCGAGCGGTCGTGGATCTCGTGGGCGATGAGCTCCTTGCCGGTGCCGGTCTCGCCGGTGATCAGCACGCCGATGTCGGTCGCGGCGACCTTGCGCACGCGCTTGTAGACGTCGAGCATCTGCGGGCAGGCGCCGATGATCTGGCCGAAGCGGTTGCGCTCGAGGCGGTCCTGCAGGTCCGCGGTCTCGCTCTTGAGCTCGTTGAGCAGCTGCGCGTTCTTGATGAACAGCGCGGCCTGGCCGGCGAACACCTTGAGCAGCTCGAGATCAGACTCCTTGAACAGGTCGACGATGCTGTTGTTGCCGACGTAGATGAGCCCCAGCAGCTCCCCGCGCACGATCAGCGGCACGCACATCACGCTCGAGAGCTTGAGGTTGATGACCGACATGCTCGTCTGGAAGCGCGTGTCGTTGAACGCGTCGCTGATGATCTGCGGCGCGCGCTCCTCGATCACCTGCTTGATGATCTTGTCGGACAGCAGCTCCTCGGGGTCGTCGACCGGTTGGCGCTCGAGGTTCCGCGCGACGCGGACGCTGTAGCGCACCTCCTCGTCGGCGAGCACGAGGAAGCCCTTGTTCGCGCGGGTCAGCGAGACGACCTGGTCGATCAGCTCGTTGAGCAGGTCGTCGAGGTCGCCTGGCTGCAGGAGCAGCTCGGAGAACTTGCGCAGCTCCTGCATCGCGCCGATCTTCTGGCGCTTCACGTCCTCGTCGGTGACGCGCTCCTTCGGCAGCTCGTCGATCGTCGAGAAGGTCAGCTCGTGGCCGCCGATCAGGATGATGTCGCCGTGCTTGAGCTCGTAGTGGCGGTACTTCTTCCCGCGCACGAAGAACGGGTTGGAGCGGCTGGTCGACTCGAGGCGGAAGCGGCCCGGCTCGTGCTCGAGCGTGCAGTGAGTCTGGGCCGCGCTGCCGCCCCGGAGCGTGATATGGCACTCGGGCGAGGCGCCGATCGCGGTCAGCCGTCGGAGGATGGAGTAGCGTTGGATGGACCCGTCCGGGCCGCGGTAGCTGAGATGCGGCATGGTCAAAAACGGAGCGAGACGCCGAAACCCGCGCCGCCGCGCAGCAGCGTCGGCACGGGTTGGGGCCTGAGGGTAGCACGGGCTTGTTTGCGGTTTCGTCGCGGGCGCTTCGGACCGGCCTCGGCGTCGGTCTTGCTGGCCTCGCGCTCGAGCTGCTCGCGCGTCACCCGGCGCGTGGATTCGACCCGGAGCGGATCGAACAGGATCTGCGCGACGACGATATCGATCACGAGCAGCGAGATGAACGCGAAGCCGAAGAAGGTCTCGGCGTTGCGGTGCAGCACCCACGCGTCCTGGGACTTGCCGCTGGCGCTCGTGTCGCAGCGGATCGTCTCCTGCGCGTCGGGGTTGTCGACCGGCTCACAGCCCTGGATCCGCGTGATCAGCAGGGCCAGGCCGGTGGCGCCGACCGCCGCCTCGGTGGCCAGGAACGTCGCGCCGAGCGCGGTGTTGCCGTTGTAGAAGTGTCCGACACCGAAGGGCACCAGCGCGATCGCGCGGTTGCGCGCGACGATCTCGCGGACCTCGACCTCCTGCTTGTCGAACTTCCCGTTGAGCTCGCGGTACTTCTCGTCGAGCTTGTTGTAGCGGACCGTGAGGTCCTCGAGGTCGGCCTGGCAGCCCACGGACTGGGCTTCACAGAGATCGAGGCGCGCGCGCTCGCGCTTGTCTCGCTTGTCGTTCACGAGCGCGTAGAACTCGGGCCCGTGGGTCGCCTCCGGCGGGCGCCAGTCGGGGTCCGCGTCGAGCAGGCGGTCGATGTAGCTGGACGCGAGCTGGTCGCGGAGATCGGCGCCCAGCGCGGAGTCCTGGAGCGTCGCGTCGGCCAGGTAGCGAAGCGCGGTCTCGGTGAGCAGCGGATCCTCGAGGTCGCGACCGCCCTGCACGAGCGGCTCGAGCCGCGCGCGGACCTGCGACCAGTCACCGCGGGCCCAGGCCTCGATCGCCGCGTCCACCTCCTCTTGCTCGCTGCGCTCCTCGTCGCGTGACGCGCTGGAGCCGGGCGCCGCGGTCACACCGCGCGGCGTCGTGAGGACGACGGACGCGGCGAGCAGGCTGATGAGGACGGATCGCATGAACGCGCGGTCGAGCCGAAGCGGCGGCGCTTCGGAGACCCGGAGACTAGCCCAAAATTCGGCGCGCCGGTGAGCCGACTGTGCGGACGCGCGCCCTGGAGCGCGATCCTGTCGGCGCGCCCCGCAAGAGCGCGAAAGATCCGCGCGAAGAGCTATCGCGGCGTCAGCTCGACGTCGACGTTGTTCGTCCCTGGCCTGATCTTCTCGCTGATCGTGCGCGGCTCGTAGCCCATCGCCTTGCAGCGCAGCTCGATGGTCTCCTCGTAGCTGTCGAGCTGCAAACGCGGGAAGTTGCTCGCGGGCCAGGGGCGCCCCGTGATGCCTTTACACAGCGACTGCGAGAGGCACTCGACGACCGCGTTCGGGGGCAGCTGCGGGAACCGCAGGCGCGTCGGCTGCGGGCGCACCTGCAGCACGATGGTCGACCCTGGACGGCACTCCTCGCGCGTCGGCCAACCCGACCCTTGGTACTGCTGCCCGGTCAGGCGGATGTTGGTCTTGTCCTGCGTGAGCTCGATGGGGAACTCGAGCTGCGTCGGCTTGAACGCGCGCCCGTTGCCGATCCGGATCGTGTGGTGCTTGGCGGTCTGCAGCGGGATGCCCTCGATCTTCAGGGTGCACTTCGCGGCCTTGACCGCGGGCGTGCGCGGACCCGGCGGCTTCGTGCGGCTGCCCGGTCGCTCGCGCCCTGCGCCCTGCGTGTCGGTCTCGTCCTCGGCCTTCGGCTTGGGCGAGCGCCCCTGCGTCGGCGGCCGCGGCGTGTGCCCCTCGAGGTGGTAGTCGACGAGCCCGTTGTCGTTGGCGGCGACGAAGTCGTCGGACGGCAGCCGCGACGCGGTCGGCGGCGCGAGCATGAGATAGGCGACCCCAGCGCTCGTGAGCGCGACCCCGGCGACGGCCGCCCCGGCGACCGCGAGCTTGCGAAGCCGCCGCTCGCGGGTGCGCAGACGCGAGAGCATCTGCTTGGCCTGCTTCTGATCTTCCTCGAGCTCGAGCACGCGGCCGAGCAAGCGAATCGCGCGCGCGCTGTGACCCGCGGCCGACGCCTGCTCGGCGTGCTGCATCAACGCCGCGCACACGCGGCTGTCGAGCTCGTGCACGTACTTCTCCGGGTCCTTGAAGTACGCGCAGACCTCGGCGGGCACGGCCTTGACCCCGACGTCGTCGAGGTACTGCGCGAGCTCGACGGCGAAGGAGTTGGCCGACTGAAAGCGATCGCCAGGCTCCCGCGCGAGCGCGCGGTGGATGATCGCGGTGAGGTCGTCGTCGACGAGCGGGCAGATCGTCGCCGGCTCCGGATAGTCGGCGTCGGCGATGCGCGTGAGCACCTCGTGCGGGTTGCGGCCGGAGAACGGCAGCGAGCCGGTGGCCAGCTGGTAGAGGATGATGCCCAGCGCGAACAGATCGGTGCGGTTGTCGAGCGGGCGCCCGCCGATGAGCTCCGGCGCCATGTAGGCCGGGCTGCCGAGCAGCTGCCCCGTCATCGTCAGCTTCTCGTGGTCGATGATCTGCGCGATGCCGAAGTCCATTAACTTCAGCACGCCGTCGCGGCGGATCATCACGTTCTCGGGCTTGAGGTCGCGATGGATGACGCCGCCCGTGTGGGCCTTCTCGAGCGCGACGCACAGCTGATGGGTGATCAGCGCGGCCAGGGCGGGGCGCGGACGCCAGCGCGTGTCGAGCCACTCGCGCAGCGTCACGCCGTGGATGAACTCCGTGACGATGTAGCTCTCGCTCGCGTCCTCGCCGGAGTAGTCGTAGATCTCGAGGATGTTCTCGTGGCGCAGCTTGGCCACGGTCAGCGCCTCGCGTCGCAGTCGCCGGCGTGACTCCTCGCGGTCGGCGAGGTGCGGATGGAGCACCTTGATCGCGACCTCGCGATCAAGCACCGTGTCGCGGCCGCGATAGACGACCGCCATCCCGCCGTGCCCGACCTCGCTCAGGACCTCGTACTTGTCGAGCTTGCTTCCGATGAGCGTAGACATCGGTGGGATTGCGTTCCTCTACTACAAAACCTGACCCCTGTGGGGGCCTGTGGGCAGGGTGCACGTCGAGGTCACGCGCCCTCCGAGTAGACACCATGGGGGCGGTTTCTTCCGGGAGCATGTCAGGATTGTGGTTTTTTTCGCGGCGGCCCGCGGGTTGGGTCGGCGCGCGAGACAGAGCCCACCGGCCTGTGGTAGTCGAGGTTGGTCGAATCGGGAGATATGCAGCAGCACGGCGCCCGACCTGCCCACGCGAACATTGTTCAGATGTTCGCCGCGCGCGTCGCCGAGACACCGGATCGCGCGGCGCTCCGGTACAAGCGCGACAGCGTCTGGCGAACCCTCACCTGGCGCGATTGGGAGCTCGTCAGCCAACAGCTCGCGGCCGGGCTGTTGGAGACGTTCGCAATTGCCCGCGGCGAGCGGGTCGGGCTCCTCGCGCCGACCCGTGTTGAGTGGCCGGTCTGCGAGCTGGCGATCGCCATGGCGGGCGCGATCTCGGTCCCGATTCATCCCGACGGGAGCCCCCGCGAGATCGCCGAGGTCCTCAACGACAGCGGCTGTACGGCGGTCATCGTCAACAACAACGTCATCGCGGCGCAACTCAACGAGACCTCGCCGTCGCTGCGGCTGTGCTCGATCGCTGACAACGCGCCCGACGCGACCACGACCTTTAACGGCCTTCGAGCCGACGGGACACGCGCGCTCGGCTCCGAGGCGACCCGGGCCGCGCTCACCGAGATCGCGACGACGCTGACGCCCGAAGACGATCTGACGTGGGTCTACACCTCGGGGACCACCGGGCTGCCCAAGGGCGTCGTCCTCAGTCATCGCAACGCGATGTACGTCGCCTGGGCGCTCAAGAGCGCGATTGCGACGCGCGCTGACGACGAGCAGATGATGGTGCTGCCGCTGGCCCACATCTTCGCTCGCCACATGCTGTGGGCGGCGATCTCCACGGGCACCGTCACCTCGTTCTCCACCATCCACCGGCTCGAGGGGGACCTGCTCGAGATCGCGCCGACGTATTTTGGCGGCGTCCCGCGGATGTTCGAGAAGCTCCACGAGCGGATCCGCGCCACCATGACCGAGAAGGGCGTGATCCAGCGCGGGGCGTTCGACTGGTGCGTCGACATCGGCCGCCAGGTCAGCGAGCTCAAGCAGCGAGGGCAGGGGATCCCGGCCGCGCTCTCGGTCAAGATGGCGGTCGCCGACCGGCTGTTGTTCGCGCAGATTCGCGAGCGGTTTGGCGGTCGCCTCCGCTTTTTGATCTCCGGGAGCGCCCCGCTGGATCGACGCGTCGCCGAATTCTTCCACGCCGCAGACGTGCTGATCCTCGAGGGCTACGGGCTCACGGAGACGAGCGGCGCGATCGCGGTCAACCGCCCCGATCGGTTTCGCTTTGGCACGGTAGGGCCGGCGATCCCGGGGGCCGAGATCCGCATCGCCACCGACGGCGAGATCCTCGTGAGGGCTGACAGCGTGATGTCACGATATCGCGGCGGCGAGCCGGCGGACGGCCCGATCGACCCGCACGGCTGGCTCCACACGGGGGACCGCGGCGAGCTCTCGGCCGGGTATCTCCGCATCACGGGGCGCGAGAAAGACCTCGTGATCACGTCGACGGGCAAGAACATCGCGCCGCGACGAATCGAGTCCCTCTTGCGCGCGCGGCCCGGGATCGCGCAGGCGGTCGTGCACGGCGACCGCCGGCCCTACCTCGTCGCGCTGATCGGGCTCGACGCGGACTCGATGATGGAGATCTCGCAGCGCGAGGGGCTTGGGTGTGAGACCTACGCGGAACTGGCCGATCACCCGCGGATCCGCCAAATCGTCCAGGAGCATATCGACGACGTCAACGACGAGCTGGCCCCGTATGAGCGGATCCGTCGTTTCGCTGTCCCGCACGCGCCGTTCACGGTCGAGACCGGAGAGCTGACCGCGGGCTACAAGGTCAAGCGGCGGGTCGTGGTCGAGCGCTACCGCGATCGGCTCGACCGACTCTACGGGGCCGAGTCCGGCGCCGAGCGCGTCGAAGACGAGGACGTGTGATGCTGAAATCGCGAAAAACCGGACTGTCCGGGCTTGACCAAAGCCCCCAACCCGGGATACCAACCCGCTCCCGAACTCTGAATCACCACCAACCCCGAAGGACCGTAGCTCAGGGGTAGAGCGCTGCCTTGACACGGCAGAGGTCGGCGGTTCGAAACCGCCCGGTCCTATAGAAGAAGCGCGAGACCCCGGGCCCTGAAGCCGGGGTCTTTTGCGTGGTGCTTGCTGAGCGCATCGCTGGTGGGTCACTCCGCGAATGCGTCTCCCGTCGCGTGGCGCTACTGCGGAGACCTCGTCGGTCGCCGGAGTGCGTTCCTTCGCGCGAGCGCGCTGCCGTGACGACGCGATTCGACGCTTGACGATTTCGTGCGCGAGCGCCAAAGTCGGGCCCGTGTCGTCTCGCCGCGGGTGGGCTTCCGGGTTGAAGCTCGCGCCGCCGGTCCGGCGACACAAAAGAAACCACTTCAAGGAGCACAAAAAATAGGCCGCAGACATTCGAAGCCCAAGCCGCGCAGCGAGACTCATCGCGTCGGTCGCCGAATTCGCGTACGCGAGGTCCGGCTGATCGATGAGAAAGGCGAGCAGCTTGGAATCATTCCTACACACGAGGCGATGAAGCGCGCCGAGGATGCAGGTCTCCAGCTCGTGGAGGTCAATCCCAAGGCGCAGCCGCCGGTGTGTAAGATCATGGATTACGGAAAGTTTAAATACGAGTCCGCGAAGCGGGATCGTGAAGCGAAGCGTAATCAAAAGAAGCTGGAGCTGAAGGAAGTCAAGTTCCGTCCCAAGACGCATACGCATGACTTCGAGTTCAAGGCGAACCACGCCCGCCGCTTCATCACCGACGGCAACAAGGTGAAGCTCGTCGTCCAGTTCCGAGGACGCGAGATCACGCACCCCGAGACGGGACGCGACATCCTCAACCGGGTCTGCAAGGACCTCGCCGATATCGCCCAGGTTATCCAGATGGCCCAGATGGAGGGCAACCGGATGAACATGGTGATCGGTCCCAAGAAGTCGTTGCGCGACGGGGCACGGACTGCTCGTCCTCGCCCCGTGGGTGAGCGCCGACCGCCGTCCGAGCACGAGCACGACGACGAGCACGACGACGAGCACGACGACGAGCACGACGACGAGCACGACGACGAGCACGACGAGCCGACGGGAGCCATCCCGGACGAGTCGCCCGAAGAGACCATCGAAGCACACCCCGAGTAGCCCGCACGGGATCGGCGTGTGCGAGAAGCACGGTCCGCGCGCGCGGATCGCCCGCCCTTGCTCCAGGCGCGGATGCCTGGAATTCAACCAACAAACCGCACACGCGGCCCGCTTGCCCGACGGCGAGCGGTGGTGTACATCTCACGACCCCGCGATCAGGCCATGTCTAACAAGATGAAATCCCACTCGGGATCGAAGAAGCGCTTCCGCTTCACCGCGACCGGCAAAGCGAAGCGCAAATTCTCCCACAAGAACCACATCCTGACGAAGAAGAACGCGGATCGCGTCCGACGACTGCGCGGCATGACCGTGGTCTCTGACGCCGATCAGGTTCGTATCGAGCACCTCTTGCCGTACGGGAGGCCCTAAACCATGCGCGCAAAACGGGGAATTAAGGGACGCCGGCGCAAGAACCGGATCCTCAAGGCGGCGCGGGGCTTCCGCGGCGGTCGCAAGAATTATCGTCGCGCGCTCGAGGCGGTCCACCACGCGTGGGTGCACGCGTACTCGGGTCGCAAGCAGAAGAAGCGGACCATGCGGCGCCTCTGGATCGTCCGCATCAACGCGGCCGCGCGCGCCAACAACATGAGCTACAGCCGTCTGATCGAGGGCTGCGGGCGCGCGGGCATCGAGCTCGATCGCAAGGTCCTCTCGGATCTGGCGATCTTCGATCCAGGCGCGTTTACCCAGGTCGTCGAGCAGGCTCGCACCGCGCTCAATTGAGCGGCGCGGAGGTCGGGCCCGAGTAGGCCCGCGGTCCTGGCAGAGCCAACCAAACAAAGCGGGCGTGAACTCGGGGTTCACGCCCGTTTTTTTTCGATCCACGTTTCAGTCATCGAACCATCGACGCGAGAGGACGGCACGCGATGCCAGATCGCCTTCAGCAGCAACTAGAAGCGTTTGAGCGGGCCCTCGAGGGCGTGCGCGACGAAGACAGCCTGTACGCGCTCCAGGTCGCCTACATCGGTCGTAAGGGCTCCATCTCGCTGCTGCGCCGCGACATGGGGAAGATGAGCCCCGACCAGCGCAAGCAGTTCGGCGTCGAGTTCAATCGCGTCAAGCGGGCGATCGAGGCGGGGATCGAGACGCGGCGGCAGTTCCTCAGCGACGACGCGCGTCGCCGCGAGCTCGAGCGCTTCGAGGACCTGACGATGCCGCCGCGGCGTCCGGAGTTCGGCTCGCTGCACCCGCTCACGCGGACCCGGCGAGCGCTCGCGTCGACGTTTCGCCGCATGGGCTTCGATGTCGAGGATGGACCGCACGTCGAGCACGGGCGCTACAACTTCGACTTCCTCAACTTCCTGCCCGACCACCCGGCGCGGGATGAGCAGGACACCTTCTTCGTGGAGCCGCGCGGCGACACGAGCTCGCGCGAGCTGGTGCTGCGAACACACACGTCGCCCATCCAGGTGCGGACGATGCTCGCGCGCACCCCCCCGGTCCGGATCATCGCGCTGGGGACCGTGTTCCGGCGTGACGAGGACCGCACGCACTCGCCGATGTTTCACCAGATCGAGGGCCTGTACGTCGACCGCGGCGTGACGATGGCGGACCTCAAGGCCACGCTGCTGCAGTTCACCGGGTCGTTCTTCGGTCCGGGTCTCGACGTGCGCCTGCGCCCGTCGTTCTTCCCCTTCGTCGAGCCGGGCGCCGAGTTCGACATGCAGTGCCCGTTCTGCAGGGGGGCGCGCTGCGTCGTGTGCAAGCAGACCGGCTGGATCGAGCTTGGCGGCTCGGGGATGGTGCACCCCAACGTGCTGCGGGACTGCGGAATCGATCCGGCGGTCTACACGGGCTGGGCCTTCGGCTTCGGGCTCGATCGCATGACGATGCTGCTGCACGACGTGCCCAAGCTTCGCTACCTGTTCGAAGGTGACATTCGCTTCCTGGAGCAGTTCCCGTGCTGATCTCGCTTGCCTGGATTCAAGAGTTGCTCGACCGCGACGCGCCGCTCGCCGGCGCCGAGGTCGACACCCTGCTGACGAGCCTCGGCCTCGAGGTCGACGACATCAAGCGCGCGGGCGCGGGCTGCGAGACCGTGATCGTCGGTGAGGTGCGGAGCAAGGCGCCGCACCCCAAGGCCGACAAGCTCACGGTCGTGCAGCTGTTCGACGGCGCGAGCGTGGTGCAGGTCGTGTGCGGCGCGCCCAACGTGCCCGAGCCCGGGGGGCTCGTCGCGTTCGCGCCGGTCGGCAGCGCGCTGCCCAACGGCATGGAGATCGGCGCCCGCAGCATTCGCGGGGTCGACTCGCGGGGCATGATCTGCTCGGAGACCGAGCTGCTGATCGGCGACGACGGCGACGGGATCATGGTGCTCACGCCCGAGGACGTGGCGCCCGGGGTGAGCGTCGCGCTCAAGCCGGGGACCAGGCTCGTCGAGCTGGTCCCAGGGATCCTCGACGAGGTGCTCGAGCTGTCGATCACGCCGAACCGTCCGGACGCCCTGGGGCACCTGGGGATCGCGCGCGATCTCGCGGTCAAGCTGCGCTGCTCGCTCGCGCCGCACGAGGAGCAGGCGCCGTCGCTCCCGCAGGCGCCGGAGCTCGTGACGATCGAGGCGCCGGCGCGCTGCGGTCGCTACATCGGACATGTCCTGGAGGACATTACGGTGAGGCCGTCGCCGCTGTGGATGCGCGTGCGCCTCCATCGCGTCGGGCTGCGCGCGATCAACAACTGCGTCGACGTAACCAACTACGTGCTCGCGGAGTACGGGCACCCGCTGCACGCCTTCGATCGCGCGAAGCTGGCCGAGGGCCGCGTCGTGGTCCGACTCGCGGCGCCGGGTGAGCCGATGACCGCGCTCGACGGGACCGCGGTCGAGCTCACGGACGAGGATCTCGTGATCGCGGACGCGCGCGCTCCCCAGGCGCTGGCGGGCGTGATGGGCGGGGCCGACTCGATGGTCTCGCCCGACACGCGCGCGCTGCTGCTCGAGGCCGCCTACTTCGCGCCGCCGGGCGTGCGCGCCTCGGCCCGGCGCCACGGCTTCAACACGGACTCGAGCTACCGCTTCGAGCGCGGGGTCGGCTTCGCGGAGAGCCTCACGCAGGCCTCGCTGCGCGCGCTCCGGCTGCTCGAGCGTCTCGGGGGCGGCCGCGCGGTCGCGATCTGCGACGCCGACCAGCGGCCCGCGCTCTTGCAGATCGCGTTCCGCCTCGCGTCGATCGAGCGCGTGCTCGGCTTCTCCGTGGACGCCGCGGAGGCGCGGCGGATCCTCGAGGGGCTCGGGGTCGCGGTCGAGGCCGTCGACGAGCACGCGTGGCGCTGCACGCCCCCGGCGAACCGCCCCGATCTCGCTATCGAGGAGGATCTGATCGAGGAGATCATGCGAGTGCATGGCCTCGAGGACATGCCCGCGCGGGCGACGGTGCCGAGCGAGCCGGTCGTCGAGCGGGTGCACCCGGCCGCCGAATTGCGCGAGCGGCTGATCGACGCGCTCGCCGAGGCCGGCCTGCGGGAGATCGTCGCCTTCGCGTTCACGGGCGCCGAGAGGCTTACGCCCTTCGAGCAGGAGATCGGCGCCGGGCGCTACGTGCACGTGTCGAACCCGCTTCGCAGTCAGCACGGCGTGATGCGCACGCACCTGCTCCCAGGTCTGCTCGACAGCCTCGAGCACAACGCGGCCCGGCACGCGCGGCCCGTCCAGCTGTTCGAAGTCGGGCGGATCTACGCCTGGCCGGAGAACCAGGAGTCCCGCGTGTTCACCGGCCCGACCGCCGAGATCGATCGGCTGCTGCCAGACGAGCGCTGGCGCGCCGCCGCGCTGCTGTATGGCGGGGCCTCCGGGTTCTCCGAGCTGCAGGGGACACCGATTGACGCGCGCGCGGCCTGCGGTGCGCTCATCCACGCGCTCGCGCGGGTCGGGCTCCGCGGCGTGGTGCGGCCGGCGACGACGCCGGCGGCGTATCTCCACCCGGGTGTGCAGGGGGAGATCGCGCTCGACGGCGTGGGCGTCGTAGGACGCGTCGGCGAGCTCCATCCCGAGGTGATCGACGCCCGCGAGCTGCCCGGCGGCGCGCGGGTGTTCTACGGCGAGCTCTGGCTCGATCGGCTGCCGGTCCACTCGGTGCACAAGTTCGAGGAGCTGGCGAAGATGCCGAGCACCGCGCGCGATGTCTCGCTGGAGCTCCCGCGATCGCTCCCCGCGGGGATCGTGCTCTCGGCGCTGCGCGCCGCTGCGGAGCGGGTGCTCTCCGAGAACGCGTCGCGCTCTCCGGACGATCCGCCGACGCTCGCGCGCGCGGGAGCTGACGCGCGCGCGATCGAGATCCTCGAGGACTATCGCGGCGAGGGCGTCCCCGAGGACGCGCGCGCGCTGCTGTTCCGGCTGCACTACGCGGCGCGCGAGCGCACGGTCACCGACACGGAGATCCAGGAGCTCCACGCACGCATCATCGAGCGCGCGTGTGAGGCGATCCGCCCGCAGGCGCCGGCCGTTCGCGCGCGTTGATCGGGGGCGCTTCCGCGGGGGGAGTAACCCCCTGATATCGCAGTAATTTCCTTGCGCCCGCGGGAGCGATGCGGGACGATTGTGTTCATGACGAAGGCCGACATCATCGAGCGCGTGTGTGAGCGGGTCGGCGGGTTTTCAAAGAAGGAAGCCGCCGAGGTTGTCGAGGTCGTGTTCGACACCATGAAAGACACCCTGGCGACGGGTGAGAAGATCAAGATCTCGGGGTTCGGGAACTTCGTCGTGCGCGCCAAGAATCCTCGGCCTGGGCGCAATCCGCAGACCGGCCAGGAGATCATGATCGAGGCGCGCAAGGTGCTGACCTTCAAGGCCAGCAACGTGCTCAAGACCGCCTTGAACGGCTAACGTCCGATGGCCACGGAGGGCATGGACGAGGGCGCGACGAGCCTGTCTGGAAGCGGGCGAAAACGCGCCGAGCCACGGGACGACGCGGAGTCACGCGAGCAGCTCGATCTGCTCGCGCCGGAGCCAGCGAGCAAGAAGCCTAGCGCGACGCGCACGCGTAAGCGGTCCGCGCGGCGGAGCAAGTCGAAGCAGGGGCCGCTGCCCGAGAGCGCCGTTCGTGGCGTGGAGGGCCCGCTCGACCTGGGGACGGACAAGCTCTACTTCAAGATCGGCGAGGTCGCCGAGATCGTCGGCGTGCCGCCCTACGTGCTGCGCTACTGGGAGACCGAGTTCAAGGCGATTCGGCCCCAGAAGTCGCGCTCGCAGCAGCGCGTGTATCGACGGCGAGACGTCGAGACGTTGTTGCGGATCAAGTTCCTGCTCTACGGCCGCAAGTACACGATCGCCGGCGCTCGCCAGGTGCTGCGCGAGCAGGGGGCGGAGCTGACGATGGCCGCGCCGGCCGGGGCGTACTTGGCGCGGCGATCGTTCTCGGCCGTGCGCAGCGCGTTTCGAGATCTGCTCGCCGAGCTGGCGTTGGACGAGAACGCCGAGACCGCGGCGGATCCGTCGGCCTACATCCGGTCGATGGGGGGCGCGCGGGCGATCTTCACCGGCGCCGACGAAACCGGTGACGCGCAGCCGCTGCTCGGCCGTGACGCTCGCGGCCCGCGCTAGCTGCTGGTCACGCGAGCTCCTGGGCTGCTCACGCGAGCGGCCCGGCGCCCGCACGGGAACGAAGTTCCAAATCCGCTTGCTCCCGGGGATGGAAGTGTGTATACGACTCGTCCATTTCGGGGCGTAGCGCAGTCTGGTAGCGCACTTGACTGGGGGTCAAGGGGTCGAAGGTTCGAATCCTTTCGCCCCGATGGGCCGGGAGGAGACCCCTCCCGGCCTTTCGTTTTTCTGCCCCGCGCCGCCCGAGACGAGACCATGACGCGCCCGTTGATCCTGGTGACGAACGACGACGGGGTGCTGTCCCCAGGGCTCGAGATCCTCGCGGAGGCGGTCTCGCCGCTGGGGGAGCTGCTCGTGTGCGCCCCGGAGACCGAGCGCAGCGGCACGGGGCACGCGATCACGCTGCACTCGCACCTACGGTGCACGCCGGTGCGCGAGGGCTGGTGGTCGGTGAGCGGCACGCCGGTCGACTGCGTGTACCTCGCGGCGAATCATCTCTGTCCGCGTCGCCCGGCGCTCGTGGTCTCGGGGATCAACCCGGGCTTTAACCTCGGAACCGACGTGTTTTACTCGGGGACGGTGGGCGCGGCGGCCGAGGGCTACCTCCGGGGAAGCTCGGCGATGGCGATCTCGTGCCACGCGCGCGAGCCCCAGCGCGCCGCGATCCCGACGATTCGCGCGCTCGCGCGGATGCTGCTCGAGCTGCAGGAGCGGGCGCTGCTGAACGTCAACGTCCCGGAGCTGGCGACCGTCCGCGGCGACCGTCGCGGCGCGACCCCAGGACACGGGCTCGCCGAGCGGCGACTCGCCGGAGACGCGCTCGATCCGGAGACGGCGGCGCTCGCGGCCGAGCTGCCGCTGCTGGTCACCCGCCTCGGCCACCGGCCGTACGAGGACACGGTCGAGAAGCGGCACGACCCGCGCGGGAACCCGTACTACTGGATCGGCGGGCCGCCGGTGCAGGCCGAGCTGTTCGAAGGCGAGGACACCTGGGCGATCGCGCACGGCTACGTCTCGGTGACGCCGCTCGTGCTCGATATCACGGCGCCGGAGCTGGGCCCGTGGCGCGAGCGGATCGCCGAGATCACGCTCGAGCCCGCGCCGGCGAGCGCGGAGCGTCGCGGCTTCGCGGTGGATCCGCCGGACATGTCGTGAGCCGCGGCCGTCGCCTGTATGGTTGCGCGGCATGACGACCCTGATCTTGAGCCCCGAGGCGCGCGAGTCGGCGCGCGAGCAGCTGCGCGCGGTGGTCCGCGCCGTGCCCGACTTCCCCAAGCCCGGGATCCTGTTTCGCGACATCACCACGGTGCTCGCGGACAAGTCCGCCCTCGAGACCGCGATTCGTCTGCACGCGGACGCCGTGGCGGACCTCGTGGGCCAGGTTGACTGCGTGGTCGGGATCGAGTCGCGCGGGTTCTTGTTCGGGATCCCGGTCGCCGAGCGCCTGGGCGCCGCGTTCGCGCCGGTGCGCAAGCCCGGCAAGCTGCCAGCCGCCGTCGTCGAGCAGAGCTATGAGCTCGAGTACGGCGAGGACCGACTGCAGCTGCACGCCGACGCGATCCGGCCGGGCGCGAAGGTCGTGGTCGTGGACGACCTGCTCGCCACCGGCGGCACCGCGGAGGCCACGTGCAAGCTGATCGCGCGGCTCGGCGGCGAGGTCACCTGCTGCCTGTTCATGATCGAGCTCGACGCGCTCGCGGGGCGCGCCCGCCTGGCGCCGACGCGCGTCGAGAGCCTCATCCACTACTGATCCGCGCGGGGCTCGAGCGCGAACACGCGGGGCGACGGGCTGTGTCCGCGGGCCGCGAGCTCGGCGACGAGCGCGGCCACGGGCGCCTCCTCGGGGTCGTGGGCCGAGAGCAGCACGCCGCAGCCGCGCGCGAGCGCCTCGGCGACGTGGCGCGCGATCGCGGCCTGGCCGTCGCGGTCGACGCCCGCGAACGGCTCGTCGAGCACGAGCACGCGGCCGTCGCCGAGCAGCAGCGTGGCCACGGCGAGGCGCTTTCGCATGCCTGGGCTGTAGGTCTCGGCGAGCAGCTCCAGCGACGCGCGCATCGGCGCGAGCAGGTCGCCAGGCTCGAGCGCGCGGGCGTCCGCCGGCGACGCGCCGAACAGCTCCGCGTGGAACAAGAGCCACTCGCGACCGGTGAGCCCGCGGGGCATCTCGAGCTCCTGGGGCAGGTACCGCAGGGCCGCGCGGGCCTCGAGCGGGCGCGCGTGGAGGTCCTGGCCGGTGAGCTCGACGCGCCCGCCGTCGGGGTCGACCGTTCCGCTCACGCAGCCGAGCAGCGTCGACTTCCCGGCGCCGTTGGGGCCGGCGAGGATCACGAGCTCCGCGCGCGCGACCTCGAGGTTGAGCGCGTCGAGGATCACGCGCGCGCCGTACTGTTTGCGCAGCTCGGTGACGCGCAGCGGCGGCGCGCCTTCGTGTCGTGTCGTCGTCATGGGGCGAGCGTCCAGCGGAGCGTGAGCGCGACCGCGGTCAGGGCCGGCGGCGCGAAGATGAGGGCGTCGAGCAGGGGGGCCCTGCCAGCGCGCGCGGGCGCCGGCAGGGGCAGGTGCGCGAGCAGCCGGCGGTTGCGCGCGCGCTCCTGTCGTTGGCGCAGGCCCGCGGCGATCCACGCGGCCGCGAGGATCACGGCGAGGCCACAGGACAACAAGTCCGGAGGGACAGGCGCGAGCGCGAGGTAGGCGGTGTACAAAAGCAGCGCGGCGAGCCGGAGCCCGGGCGCGGGGCCGCCGAGGCGCGCGAGCTGGAGCGCGGCCAGGCGCGTGTGCGGGCCGCCCAGTCGGCCCAGCAGGGCGCTCCAGGCGGGCGCGGGCGCGGGCTTCGGCGGGCCGGCGAGGGTGCGGATCGCCTCCTGCAGCCGCGGCACCGCGCGCCACAGGCCGTCGGCGTAGAGCCGCGGCGCGACCACGCGAACGACGAGCGCGAGCGCGAGCGGGCCGAGCGTGAGGCCGAGGTGCACAGGCCCGAGCGCGGCGCCGGACGCGAGGCGCGCGAAGCTCAACTGCCCGGGCATGGCGAGCAGGGCCGCGAGCCCGAGGCCGAAGGCGGGCGCGTAGAGGTGGACCACGGCCTCCGGGGTCGTCCAGCCGCCGCCGAGCTGACGCTGGAGCTCGTGGGCCCAGTGCCCGGCGGGGAACCGTCGCCCGCCCCACGCGGCCGCGCCGGGGATCCCGGACTCGAGCAGCGCCGCGCAGAGGAGGAACCACACGAAGTCGCCGACGAGCCAGAGGAAGCGCTGCGGCTGCGCGCCGCTCGACGCGACCGCGAGCCCGATCGCCAGCACCCCGAGCGCGCCGGTGACGAGGAGGCCGCGGCGGTGCAGGCCCTGGGCGGCGCGCCAGTGCTCGCGCGCTGGCACAGGCAGCGGAAGCAAGCGCGCGCGCGCGCCGGCGTGCAGGTAGTCGGCGAGGCGGGCGTGCAGCCCCGCGAGCAGCAGCAGCGGGCCGCCCACGAACACGACGCCGCGCTGGGCGAGCAGCGGCTCGTCGGCCGCGCCCGCGAGCGTCGCGGCCCAGGCCACGGCGATCAGCGCGGGCAGCAGCCAGCCGGCGCCGGGCGATCGTTCCCATCGCGGGAGCACGCGCAGGACGATAGCGAATGCCGCGCGTCGGCGGGACCCCGGTAGTCGCGTCGCGGCCCCGCGGTGTACAAGCGGCCGATGGCGGAGGCACAGGCGGGGCTGCGCGGGATCGTGTTCGACCTCGACGGGACGCTCTACGACAAGCGCCCGCTCGAGCGCTTTATGGCGCGCCGGTTCTGGTACGCGCTGCCCTCGCTGCTGCGCTACCGCGATGTCCGGAAGTCGCTCGCGGGCGAAGAGCACGGCAGCTATGAGGCGCTGCGCCGGGCCGCGTTGCTGCGGCTCGCACGCGGCCCGCGGGCCCAGGAGCGCTGGCGACGATGGATCGAGGAGCGCTATGACCCGGCGGTGCTCGTGGGCATGCGCCGGGTGTCGCGCGCCTACGCGGGCGCCCGGTCGCTGCTCGTCGGGCTGCGCGACCGCGGCTACCGGATCGGGCTCGTCTCCGACTACGTCGGCGTCCCCGAGCGTCTCGCGTCCCTCGAGCTCGCGCCCGAACTGTTCGACTACTGCCTCGAGACCGAGCGCCTCGGCGCGATGAAGCCGGCGCGCGGCGCCGCCGCGCGGCTGCTCGAGGGGATGGCGCTCCCGGGCGCCGCGATGCTCATGGTCGGCGATCGAGCCTTCGCCGATCAGCGCTTCGCCGAGGCGGCCGGCATGGGCTTCTTGGGCGTGCACGTCGGGCGAGGGGAGCCCGCGCCCGGGGAGTGGCTGCCGTGGAGCGGCGTGGCGGCGCGGCTCGCCGCGCTCCCGCCGGTCTGAGCGACTGATCGAACATGTTTTTTAAAGCATGTTCGATCGGGCGGTCGCGGCGCTGCTCGGCTAGGCGGGCTCGCCCTCGGCGCCCGACTCGGCGTCCGCCTCGGGCTCGAGCGCCGGCGGCTCGGTCTCCCCCGGGCAGATGCCCCCGGCCGCGACCCACGCGGAGAAGCCCGCGACGAAGTCCGCGTGGCTGAGCGGCGGCGCGACGCGGTCGCCTCCCGGGCTCCAGCCCCACAGCACCAGCGGATCCTTGGAGACGTGCTCGAGCAGCTGCTCGAGCGTGCGCTCGCCGTTGTGCGCCCGGTCGCGCAGCTGCAGGCACAGCGCCGTGACGCTGCGGCCCTGGAACACCATCGGCGTCTCGGCCGGCGGCAGCTGCCAGTGCGGGGCCCCGGGCGGCCCGCCGGGGACGACGCTGTTGTGCTCGGCGTGACAGGTGCTGCACGCGAGGCCGGAGTCCGCGCTCGCGCGGCTGATGTTCATCGCGTGCGCGCCCCCGCGATCCGCGAGCGGCCGGTCTCCCTCGGGGTGACAGTTCATGCACCGGGGCGAGACCAGCACGCGGTGGACGGGGGCGAACAGCGAGCTCGCCTCCGCCGGCGTGGGCGCGGGTGCGGGGGCCGCCGCGACGGCGTCCGCGGGCTCGTCGGCGACGGCCTGGCCGGCGTCGCCCATGGGGGCGGGGTCGCTGCCGACCCAGCCGAGCATCCCGCCGATCGCCACGACGACGATCAACAGCAGGACGCACACGACGACGCCGATCCACTCGAAGGTGGTGAGGGTGACGCGACCGATACGCTTCAGATCCATGAACCGTCTCCTGCCCAGCTCGCGTGGAGCTCGTGCCTAGCTCGTCTTCGGCGACGCGGCCGCGCGTCGCGCGTACTCGGCCTGCAGCGGCATCCGCCGCAGGCGCTCGCCGGTCAGCGTGAAGATCGCGTTGGCCAGCGCCGGGGCGAGCGGCGCGACCGCGGGCTCGCCGACGCCGCCCGGCTCGGGCGCCCCCTCGACCAGCTTGCTGACGATCTCGGGGGTCTCGTGCATGCGCATCATCCGGTAGTCGTCGAAGTTGCCCTGCTGCACGACGCCCTTGTCGACCGTGATCTCGCCCCACAGCGCCGCGGTGAGCCCGAAGATCACGCTGCCCTCGATCTGCGACTCGACGAGGTCGGGGTTGAGCGCGAGGCCGCAGTCGAGCGCGGCGTAGACCTTCGTGACCTTGATCTGCCCGTCGTCGATCCGCGCCTCGATGACCTCCGCGCAGTAGCTGCCGAAGGCGTGCGCGACCGCGATGCCGCGGGCTGTCCCTGGGGGCAGCTCTCGCGTGCCCCAGCCGCTGAGCTCGGCGACCGCGTCGAGCACGCCGAGCCAGCGCGGGCTCTCGCCCAGCATCTTGCGGCGGAACTGATACGGGTCCTGCTCGGCCGCGTGCGCGAGCTCGTCGAGGAAGCTCTCGACGACGAAGGTGTTGATCGAGAAGCCGACCGAGCGCCACCAGCTCACGCTGACCGGCGCCTTGATCGGCATGTAGGTCACGCGGCGGTTGGGGATCGCGTAGCCGAGGTGGGTCGCGCCCTCGGTCGCGATGAAGTCGGCGACGACGGCGTTGCTGCCGACCAGGCGCGCGGAGTTGCGGCCGAGCCACGCGCGCATCCGCGGCGGGATCGCGTTGGGCATCAGCGAGCCGAGCAGCCCGCCGATCTCCGCCATGATCGACTGCGAGATGGTGTCGAAGGTGAGCGACGTGACCGCGCCCGCGCCGTCGAGTCGCCCGGTGATCCGCGCCCATGCCTGGGGGCGGTAGCGGCCCGACCGCATGTCGTCCTCGCGCGTCCAGATCACCTGGACCGGGCGCCCGACCGCCTTCGAGAGCCACACCGCGTCGAGCACGGCCTCGGGGTGCGAGCGGCGACCGAACGCGCCGCCGAGGAAGGGCGTGTGCACGAGCACCGCGCCGCGCTCGAGCCCGAGCGCGAGCGCGACGGCGTCCTGGACGCCCGTCGGGCCCTGGCTCCCGGTCCAGATCTCGCAGCCCTCGTCGGTGATGTGGGCGATCGCGTTGAGCGGCTCCATCGGCGCGTGCGCGAGGTAGGGGACCTCGTAGACCGCCTCGTGCAGCGCGCCCTCGGCCTTGTCGACATCACCCTCGTCGAGGGCGTTGCGCGCTCGCTCGCGCGGGCTCGCGGCCATCTCGGCGCGCAGGCTCTCGCTCGTGAACTCGGGCATGTCGCCCGCGGTCCACTCGATCTTCACGAGCCGCGCCGCGCGGACCGCCTGCCAGTAGCGCTCCGCGACCACGCCGACGCCGCGCTCGGTGACGACGACGTCGACGACGCCCGGCTGCTGCTTGGCCTCGTCGCTGTCGATGGACGTGACCGTCGCGCCCTGGCGCGGCGGGTGGATCATCGCCGCCTTGGCCATGTTGGGCACGGTGATGTCGAGCCCGAACGTGGCGGCGCCCGTGACCTTCGCGTGGTTGTCGACGCGGCGCGCCGGCGTGCCGATGACGCGGAATTGCTCGCGCGACTTCAGCGTCGGCTCCTGCGGGACCGGGAGCGTGCGCGCGACCGCGACGAGCTCGCCGTAGCGGGCGGAGCGACCGCTGGCGTCGTCGATCACGCTCCCGTTCTCGGCCCGCAGCGCGCTCGCGTCGACGCCCCACTGCTGCGCCGCGGCGCTGACGAGCATCATGCGGGTCGCCGCCGCGACCTCGCGGATCGGCACGAAGCCCTGGACGATGCTGCCCGAGCCGCCCGTGCCCATGGTCCCGAATTTCGAGGAGGAGTCGGGGAAGTAGATCTCGACGCGCTCGACCGGGACCACGAGCTCCTCGGCCGCGAGCATCGCGTAGCCGGTCGAGGTGCCCTGACCCATCTCCTGCTTGTCGCAGGCGAGGATGATGCGGTCGTCCGTCGTCACGGTGACGTAGGCGTTGGGCTTGAGCGCGCCCTCGATGTCGCCGAGTTCGGGGACGCTGCGCTCGTGGGCGCGCGAGGCTCGAACGCCGCCGTAGATGCACAGGCCCGCCGTGCCCGCCAGCATCCCGAGCAAGAAGCGCCTGCGCCCGATCCCTGGTCGTCGCTTCGTCTCGCTCATGGCGTACCTCCCTTCGGCGCGCCTGTCCGGGCCTTCGCGGCCGCGTGAATCGCCTTGCGGATCCGCGGGTAGGTCCCGCAGCGACAGATCGAGCCGGCCATGACGGCGTCGATGTCGGCGTCCGTCGGTTCGGGCTTCGAGCGCAGCAGCGCCGCCGCCATCATCAGCTGGCCCGGCTGGCAGTAGCCGCACTGCGGCACGTTGTGCTCCATCCACGCCTGCTGCAGCGCGTGCAGCTGGGCCTCGTCGCCGAGGCCCTCGATCGTCGTGATCGCCTGTCCGGCGACGTCGCCGACCGCGGTGACGCAGGCGCGTTTCGGCGCGCCGTCGACGTGCACGGTGCACGCGCCGCACAGCGCGCGGCCGCAGCCGAACTTCGTGCCGTTGAGCCCGAGCTCCTCCCGCAGGACCCACAGCAGCGGGACGTCCTCGGGGACGTCGACCTCCCGCTCCTCCTCGTTGACCTTGAGCTTCATCGCGCGCGCTCCTCGCCGGGCGACCGCCGCAGCGTCAACAGTCTGCCGGCTCGATGCGCGCGTTTCACTCGCGATTCGCGCCAATCCACCATCGGATGGCGCGGGGTCCTCGCGTCGTGAAATGTAGGTCCAGAGGGGGTGCCGCGGTCGTCAGGGCGAGAACTTGCCGACCCAGATGTCGACGCCGCCGTTGATCAGGCCGAGCCCGCCGGCGGCGATCACGTTGCCGTCGGGGTCGATGGCCACGGAGACGGCCTGGTCGAAGGAGTCGCCGGTCATCGCGTTGTGGGTGACGGTCCACAGCGAGTTGTTGAGCGCGTCGTACTTGCGCAGCCAGATGTCGAGGCCCATGCCCTCGACCGGGACGTCGCCGGCGAGCGCGAGGGTGTCGTCGGAGCCGGCCGCGATCCCGTGGGCGTCGGCGAGCTCGGTCAGGATCGGCGAATTGTTGAGGACGCCCGTGTTCGGATTCACGCGGTAGATGACGTGCCCGAGGATCGAGCCCGGATCCTCGTCGGGGTCCGCGAGCGACTGCGTCGAGGTGAAGAACAGCGTGCCGCCCGGCGTGAGCGCGCAGTCCTTGCCCGTGTCGAAGTTCGTGCTGCCGAAGGTCTGCGACCAGACCTCGCTCTGATCAGGCGCGATGCGCACGGCCCAGGCGTCGCGGTCGTTGATGTTGTCCGCGTTGGGGAAGTAGCCGCAGGCGATGACGTCGCCGTTGCTGGCGAGCACCACGCCGGTGGCGAGCTCGGGGCGCATGACGTTGGCCGAGAGCACGCGCTCCCACACGATCGCGTCGCCGACCGGGTCGAAGCGCAGCACGAGCGCGTCTGGTTCGAAGGTCTGCAGGTCGTAGAGCCCGCCGACGACGTAGACGTCGCCGGTGTCGCGATCGACGACGAGATCTTCGAACGAGACCTCGACGTCGAGGTCGGCGGGTCGCTTCATGCCCCACAGCGGCGCGCCGGTGGACGTGTCGTGGGCCCGGAGCCAGCCGGCGGTGTGGCCGTCGGAGTCGGGCTCGATCCCGGCGAACACCGGGTTGTCGTTCTCGTCCACGGTGACGGCGAAGGCGTACTCGTCGCCCATGATGCCCGCGTCGATGGAGTCATCCCAGGCGAGCTCGCCGTCGGGGGAGTACTTGCCGATCCACGCGTTGATGCCCTGGGTCAGGGTCACCTCGTGGCCGGCGACGTAGACGTTGCCGGTGCTGTCGACCGCGACCGCCCAGGCGAAGTCCGCGTCGCCGGCGCTGCCGCCCTTCGTGCGCTGCCACAGGAGCGCGCCGCCGAGCTCGCAGCTGTTGCAGCCGTCGCCGTCGATCTCGTTGCCGTCGTCGCAGGCCTCGCCGTCGTTGATCTCGCCGTCGCCGCAGACGCCGCCCGGGACCGTCGCGGTGCAGACATCGGCGACGCACACGAGCTCGCCCTCGCAGCTGCCGAGCGCGTCGCAGGGGCAGTCCTCCTGGCCCACGGGGCAGCCAGTGCCGGTGGTCGCGTCCTCGGTCGTGGCCCCCGTCAAGCTTGTTTCGTCGGTGGTCGGGCCGGCGGTGGTGCCCACGGTGGTGCCCGGCTCGCCGGTGGTCGCGTCCGTCTCGCCTGTGGTCGAGTCCTGACCCATGGGCCCGCCGTCGACGAAGCAGGCCGACGCGGCGAGCGCGAGCAGCAGCGGCGCGGCCAGCTGGCCGGCGGCGCGCCGCGTCGTATAAGTCCCAATGGTCATGTCTGTAGGGTCAGGATAGCAGGTGCGATGTCGCGTGACCGCGCGCGCTTCACCGTACGCGAGCTGCGGCTTCGCGCAAGCGCGGGCCTCGGCGCGGGCAAGGGCGTGTCCCACCCGCGCCCACGCGGACCTGACGCGCGACGCTCGCGGGGCGTTCGGACTCGAGGGGCGGCGCGGCACGACGGGCGGTCTCCGCTTGGGGTTGCGCACGCGAGCCGCCAACGGATCACCGACGCGGATCACAGCGCGCGAGGATCCGCGTCCAGTCGCCCGCTGCGGACTCCGCAGCCGGGTGAACGGCGGTTTGTGCGTCTCCTAACGTCGACGTGCGCGTGGGCGATCGGCGCGCGGGTCTTCGGCGCGGGACAGCGTCTGGAAGTGGTGCGTCGCGCGCGCGAGCAGCTCGGCCGCGCCGCTCGGAATCCGCGCGCCCTTGCGCGTGAAGGCGCCCGCGATGAGCGCCTCGGGGCCGTCCACGAGCTCGCGCACGACCACGCCTCCCTGGAGGAAGCGCGCGCGAAATCGGGACACCACGGCCACGCCGAAGCCGCGGGCGACGGCCTCCACGACCCGCGGGGACGAGCTGACCTCAAACGCGGGATCGAAGGCCAGCGGACGGCCATCGTGGTCGGCGAAGTGTTGCTCGATCGTCTCGCGGGCGGGCCCCGAGCGCGTCACGACCAGCGCGCGCCCCTCGAGGTCCGCGAGTCGGACGCGGGCGCCGAGCTTCGCGGCCATGGACGCGGGCGCGATGACCACCCAGGGGAGCGCGCCGATGGGGTGGAACTCGAGGGCGCGCGCCGTCTCGCTGGGGTCGAGCGTGCCGAAGCCGATGTCGACCTCGCCCTCGAGCACGCCCTCCTGCAGGTGATCGTCGGCGTACTCGATCATGTGCAGGGCGCGTTCGGGCTCGTCCCTTTGCATGTCCTCGAGGACATCCGCGAGGAGGTCGAAGGCGCCGACGAGGACGCCGACCCGGATCGCGCGGCGCGTGCTGAGCAGCGCGTCTCGGGTGGCGACCAACCAGCGGTCCCAGTGACGCATGAGCAGGCGTACGCGGCGCGCGAGCTCTTCACCGGCCGGCGTGAGGACGACGCTGCGCTGCCCGGGCGCGCGCTGGACGAGCGGGGTGTCCTCGAAGGCGGCCTCGAGATCCGCCAGGAGCCTGCCGGTCGTGGCCCGCGAGCGACCACGCACGCGGGAGGCCGCCTGGATCGACTGGTGGTCGACGATGTCGAGGAAGTTCTCGAGGTGGGTGTGCGTGATCCTGTCCAGCGGAAAATGGTACCGTTTTGATCATTTCCCGGGAACGGGATGGCGATATTCTGCGCATTATCCGGGGCGGGAACCTGCGCGTGGGCGCGGCTGTCCAAGCCCGGCAGGGGGTGTGCACTGTCCGCTACGGTGGCACCCTCGACGCGAATCCAGCATCATGGCTCGACAGATGCACGTTCTGCGCAAGCCCGCGAGATCCCTCGGCTGGTCCGGTCCCCTGACGCGTGGTGCGGCGACGCTGGCGGCCTCGTTGGCTTTCTCCCTGGTTCTCTCCGCGCCGTCCTCGGAGCTTTGGGCGGCCGACTCGGGACCCACGAGCGGGCGCCAGACGCTGTGGACGCCAGGCGTCGTCGACCCGAAGGCCGGTCTCCCCGGACGCTGGGTGCGGGAGCTCGAGCGACGCGGCCGCGTCCTCAACGCGGGCCCGGCGCGCAACCCCGCGCGCGTCCTCGGGCTGCTCGGCATGCTCGTCGAGCTCCAGGGCGAGCTGAGCAACGACACGCTCACCGAGGTGCTCACGCGGGTGCACAAGTCGTCGAGTCAGGATCCGCTGGTTCGCAGCTTCGCCGGCTATCAGCTCGCGCGCGTGGCCGAGGCGGACGGTCGCCGGGACGAGGCGATCCAGCGCTACCGCGACGAGGGCTACCTGCTCGACTGGCAGATCCTCGGACCGTTTGACAACTCGAGCCGGGGTGGCCACGGGCGCGCCTATGGGCCGGAGACCACGGAGTACGCGGCTGATCAGAGCTTCGACGGCAAGCTGTCCGGAGAGCCGCTCAGCTGGCGCGTGTTCGGGCCGGATCAAGCCCTGCAATCGGCCTTCGTCCCCCTCGACGAGCTGGTCGATCCACGCGTGCAAGCGACCGCGTACCTGACCACCTGGGTGCGCGCGCCCAAGGCCGGGACGATGGTCCTGCACCTCGGCACGAGCGGCGCGCACAAGGTCTGGGTCAACGGGACGCTCGCGGGCGAGGGGGACGTGTACCGCGTCCCGCACCCGCTGCAGGAGGCCTACAACCTGCCCGTGCAGGCCGGCTGGAACCGGATCCTGATCAAGCTCAGCGTCGACGACGGGCTGTGGGGCATGTTCGCGCGGATCAGCCGTGCCGATGGCGCGCCGACTCCGGGCCTCGAGGTCACGGCGACGCCCGAGGCCGCGCCCGCGGTGCTGCAGCTGCAGGCGCCAGGCGCCGAGGTCACGCCGGCGGATCCAGGCGCGCGCGAGCCCAAGCCGCCGCGGTCGATCCGCGGGCTGCTCGAGCAGCGCTTCGCCTCCGCGAAGGCGCGCGCCGACGACAAGCTCGCGCTCGTCGAGTTCAACCACTGGGTGCACCCCTTCGGCGAGGGTGATCGCGCCGCGGTCGAGCGCGCGCGCGCGGCCGACGAGGCGGCCAAGAGCGGCCGCAGCGCGTTCTTCCTCGCGCGCACGGATCCCGATCAGAACACCAGCCGCGAGGCGCTGCAGGCCGGGATCCAGCGCGCGCGGGCGGAGGGCGCCAAGAGCAAGCCGCTGCTCGCGACCATGCTCGTCGACCTCGGGTACCGCTACCACGCGCTCGGCCTCGATCGCCGCGGACGCGAGCTGCTGCGCGAGGCCTTCACGCTGTCGCCGGACGACGCCGAGATCGAGCTCGCGCTCGTCGATCAGCTGGCCGAGGACGGCTTCACGCTCTCGGCGCTCTCGTGGGTCGAGGACATGCGCCAGCGCTACCCCGACTCCGGCATGATCCTGCGCGAGCACGCGACGCGGCTGATGGAGCTCGGCCGCACGCGCGCGGGGATCGAGGAGTTCACGGCGCTGCAGCGGCGGCGCCTGACCGATCGCTACATCGTCGACAACATCATCGAGGGGCTCCTGCGCCTCGGCGAGGCCGACGAGGCCGTGGCGCTCGCGCGTCGGCGGGTCGAGGCCGCGCCCGGTCTGGCCGAGTCCTACCGCGATCTCGCGCAGCTCGAGGAGGCGCGCGGGCAGGTCGACGCGGCCCGGGCCGCGCTGCTGCGCGCGATCGAGCTCGCGCCGCTCGACGACGAGCTGCACGCCGAGTTCGGCCGCTTCCTCGCGCGCGCCGGCGAGACGCGCGAGGCGGTGATCCGCCTGCGTCGCTCGCTCGAGCTCAAGCCCCAGCAGCCCGACATCCGCGACCTCATCGCGACGCTCGACACGCGCGCCAAGAGCGACCTGCTGGCGCGCTACGACGTCGACCTCGAGCGGCAGGCCACGGCGCCGACGCCCGCCAGCTGGGCCGGCAAGGACGCGGGCGTGCTGCACGAGCGCATCGTCGTCCGCGTGCTGCAAAACGGCCTCACCGAGCGCCTCGAGCACCGCATCATCCGCGTGCTCGACGACCGCGGCATCCGCTCGCAGATGGTCCACGGCATCGCCTATGACCCCGCGGAGAGCTACGTCGACATCCGGCGCGCGCGCGTGCGCAGGGCCGACGGCACGGTCGAGGAGCTCGGGGATCCGAGCGCCGTCTCGCTGACCGAGGCCGGCTACCGCATGTACTACGACCAGCGTCTGCAGCGGGTCCTCTTCCGCGGCCTGCGGGTCGGCGACACGATCGAGGTCGCGTTCATCCGCCGCGACGTCGCCGCGCGCAACAAGTTCGACGACTACTTCGGCGAGCTGATCCCGCGCGACGACATGATCCCGACGCGCTTCTCCGAGTACGTGCTCGAGGCGCCGGCGAGCCGCAAGCTGTACTTCAACAAGCCGGTCAAGCGGACGCTCTCGAAGGACGAGAAGACCGCGATCTACCGCCACGTCGTCAAGGACCGCGAGGGCATCCGGCCCGAGCCGAGCATGCCGGGCTGGACCGAGATCGCGGAGTACCTGCACGTCAGCACCTTCGCCGACTGGGACGCGGTCGGGCGCTGGTACTGGGACCTGGTCAAGGAGCAGCTCGCGGTCGACGACAAGATCCGCGCGGGCGTCCAGGAGGCCATGTCGACGGTGGGGAAGGGCGCGAGCGAGCTCGACAAGGTCGGCGCGATCTACCGCCACGTGATCGAGAAGACGCGCTACGTCGGGCTCGAGTTCGGCATCCACGGCTACAAGCCGTACCGCACCACCGACATCTACGACCGCAAGTTCGGCGACTGCAAGGACAAGGCGAGCCTGCTCAAGGTCATGCTCGCCGAGATCGGCGTCGACGCGCACCTCGTGCTCGTGCGCACCAGCGACCAGGGCCCGATCGGCAAGACGCCCGCGAGCCTCTCGGCGTTCAACCACGCGATCGTCTACGTGCCCGCGCTCGACCTCTACCTCGACGGGACCGCCGAGCACTCCGGGCCGCGCGAGCTGCCGGCGGGCGATCAGGGCGCGAGCGTGCTGATCGTCAAGGACGGGCAGGGGGCCGAGCAGCGCACGATCCCGATCTCCGGCGCCGGCGACAACGTGCAGGACACCACGCAGCGGATCACGATCGCCGAGGACGGGACCGCGCGCGTGCGTCACGACCTGACGATGACGGGCGTCAACGCGGCCTCGTGGCGCGCGACGCTGCAGCCCGAGGAGACCCGCAAGGAGCGCCTCACCAACGCCTGGGGCCGCTACTTCCCTGGCCTCGAGGTCACGCAGGTCAAGACCCCGGGGATCCAGGACGTGCTGCGGCCCGTGCAGGTCGACGCCGAGTTCAACGTCCCCGGCTTCGCCCAGCAGGCCGACGGCGCGGCGCGCTTCCACGTGTTCGGCTACCGCACGCAGCTCGTCCGCGCGTTCGCGCCGCAGGCTCGGCGCGAGCACGACATCGAGCTCTCGACGCCGGCGACCGAGATCCACCGCATCGAGTACGAGCTGCCGCGCGGCTACACCTTCTCCCGCGTGCCCAAGGGCGCCGACTTCGAGATCCCCGAGGCCTCCTTTCACCTCGAGATCCGCGAGAGCGGCGCCGGCAAGGCGCTCGTCGAGAGCCGCCTCGTCTACCGCAAGCACCGGATCACCGCCGGCGACTACCGGGCGTTTCGCGAGTTCCTGCGCCAGGTCGACGAGACCCTCGCGCAGAGCTTCGAGATCCGCCCCGGGCGCTGAACACGACGCGCCCCGCGACCTGCCCCCGCGAACCGCTCCAACGACCTGCTCCAACGACCTGCTCCAACGACCAGGGTCCAGCCCCCCGAGACTCGCGCTCCCTGACCCCCCGTCCATGCACCGAGACGATCCCACGACCCCACGATCCCGCCCCGTCCGCGCCCGCAGCTCGCTTCGCTGGCTGCTCGGCGGCGCGCTGCTGCTCGGGCTCACGCTGCCCGCGGTCGCCTGCAAGCCCCACGAGGAGACCCGGGCGCCGCTGACGAGCGAGTCCGCCGAGGCGCGAGCCAACGAGCTCGCGGCCTACCTCGCGGAGTTCCCCGAGGACACCGACGCGTGGCGCGACCTCGCGCACCTCTACTGGCTGCACACCGGCGCGCCCGAGGAGGCGCTCACGATCCTCGACATGCTCGCCGATCGCGATGACCTCACCGGTCGCGCGTCGCGGATGCTGATCGCGGACGCGCGCCTCGATCCGAAGACGGCGCGCGAGCAGGCGATGACCGTGATCCGCCGCGTCGGCGGCCTCGAGGACGCCAAGACGGCGCCGGCGCAGCACCGCGACGAGAGCCGTCGACACGCGCGTCGCTACAAGCGAGCCCAGCGGCGCCGCGCGCCGCGCCCGGCGCTGACCGAGCTCGAGCGACGGGGCTTCGCCGAGCTGGCCGCGCGCGTGCTCGAGCAGTCCCACGGCGAGGTGCCGGGCGACGACGAGCGCTTCATCGCGTTCTTCGACGAGCTCGATCAGCGCGGCGCGCTCGAGCGCCTGCCGGCCACCGTCACGCGGCCGCTGCTCAGCGTCCGCGCCCAGATTACGCGCCGCAAGGGCGAGGACTACCGACAGCACTACCGGCGCCAGGGCTGCGTCGACGAGTGGGCGGTGGGGCCGGTCGAGGGCACCTTCGGCGCGCTCGAGCTGCGCCGCCTCGAGCCGCAGCGCGGCGCGTTCACCTTCGACGCGGGCGCCCGCCTCACGGCGCTGTCGTGCGTCGTCCGCGTGTGGAACCCGACCCCGCGCGCGGGCGTGCGGCGCATGCAGACGGTGGTCACGAGCGAGGACGGCACGATCGAGCTCGAGCTCGCGGCGCAGGAGCCGACGCGCGTGTACCTCGACGGCGCGCTGCTGCACCGCAGCGACCGCGCCGATCGCTGGCCGGCCGATCGCGCGCGCTACTCGGTCGCGGTGTCGCCCGGCCCGCACCAGCTCGAGGTGCGCGTCGCGATCCCGAAGGACCGCGCGTGGGTGATGGTGCGCGCGACCGACGGCGTCGGGCGGCCGCTGACGACCCAGGAGCCGCGCGACACGGCCTGGCCCGAAGACCCTGTGAAGTTAAAGGCGACGCGGCTCGCCCCCACCTTCACGGAGCCGCTGGCGCCGCCTGGGACGGGCGCGACCGCGTCGCCGTCGGCCGCGGTCGGGCTGCTCTCGGACCCGATCTATCGGCCGCTGCGCCACTACCTGGGCGGCATGAACGCGCTCGCCGACGGCGACACCGACCGGGCCGAGACGGCCGCGCGCGCGCTCTCGCTGGGGTACGACCGCTTCGCCGAGGGCTCGATGTTCGTCGCGGCCTTCGAGGCCGACGACCCCTCGCGCGAGCGCACGGCGTCGAAGGCCCGGCAGCGGCGCGCGCTCGAGCAGGCCGTGGAGCTCGACCCCGCGCTCGATCGCGCGCGCGTGCGCCTGCTCGAGATGAGCCTCGAGCGCGGCGAGCTGGCCGAGGTCATCGAGGCGCTCGAGGCCATGGCGCCCGGGGAGCTGCGCGGCGTCGAGGGCGAGCTGCTGCGCTTCCGCGCGTACATGGCCCGCGGCAACGAGCACGCCGCCGAGGAGGCGCTCGCGCGGGCGTCGGCGCTGCACCCCAAGAGCTGCGCGGTGCTCAACACCGAGCGCATGGTCGCGCGCGGGCGCAGCGACGTCCGGCGCGAGGACGCGATCGTCGAGCAGCTCGTCGACTGCCCGGGCACCCTCGGGCTGCGCGCGCGCCTGGCCTACCGCCGCGGCGACACCAAGCAGGCGACCGCGCTGCTCGAGGAGCGGCTCACGCGGACGCCCGATGACGTCGACGCGCTGACGGTGCTCGGCGACATCGCGGTCACGGAGGAGCGCTACCGCGACGCGCTCGCGTACCGGCGCAAGATCCTCGAGCTCACGCCCTACGCCGGCGGCACGCGCATCGCCGCCGCCGACCTCGAGGCGCGCGTGGGGCAGACCCAGCGCGCGCGCGCGGAGATCGAGGACGCGCTGCGGCTGATCCCCTACAGCTCGGCGCTGCACGAGATCGCCGAGCACGTCGGCATCGGCGACGACCTGCTGCGCTTTCGGGTCGACGGCGCCGCGCTGCTGCGCGACTTCCGAGCCGCGCCCCAGGACGGCTACGAGGGCGCGAGCGAGGTGCTCGTGCTCGACCGCAGCGTCGCGCGCGTCTACGCCGACGGCAGCCTCCGCCAGATCGTCCACACGATCACCGAGCTGCGCACGAAGGAGGCGATCGACCGCTACGGCGAGATCGAGCTGCCCGACAGCGTCCGCGTGCTCACGCTGCACAGCATCAAGCCCGACGGGACGGTCGTCGAGCCCGAGCAGATCAGCGGCAAGGACGGCCTGAGCCTGCGCGGGCTCGCGCCCGGCGACGCGGTGGAGCAGGAGTTCATCGTCGACAGCGAGCCCAACCCGCTGCTGCCCGGCTACCTCGACATCGGGCGCTTCAGCTTCCAGTCGCGCGAGACCCCGTTCAACGTCTCCGAGACGCTCGTCGTCAGCCCGCCCGGCGTGCCGCTGCAGATCGAGCGCCGCGGCGGCGCGCCCGAGCACACGCGCGAGGATCGCGACGGGCTCGAGGTCCGGCGCTGGCGCGTCACCAAATCGCCGCGCCTCGGCGTCGAGCCGGCCATGCGCGCGCTGGTCGACGAGGTCCCCTCGGTCCGCGTGTTCACCCAGCTCGAGATCCCCGACTGGCTCGAGACGCTGACGCTGCAGCTCTACGAGGCGCAGCGCAGCAACCCCGAGCTGCGCCGCCTCGCCCGCGAGCTCGTCGCGGACGCGCCCGAGGGCGCCGGCGCGCGCCGGGCCAAGCTCGAGCTGCTGCACGACTGGGTGCTGACGAACATCGAGGACACCGCCGACATCAGCACGCCCGCGACCATGACGCTGTCGGCCAAGCAGGGCAGCCGGCTGATGCTGCTCAAGGCGCTGCTGCGCGAGGCCGGGGTCAAGGCGGAGCTGTGGGTCGGGCGCGACCGGTTCGGGCCGAGCGCGATCAAGGGCGGGCACCCGATGGTCGAGAGCTTCGCCGCGCCCACGCTCGCGGTCTGGGCCGACGACGATGACGCGGCGCCGCCGGTGATCGTGCTGGCCAACAGCCGCTCGGTCCCGATCGGCTACATGCCCGCCGGCCTCGCGCGCTCGGAGGCGGTGCGGATCCGCCTCGACGACGACGAGGGCGCGCCCGGGGTCGTCTCGCTCCCGGACATCCCCGACGCGCTCCGCGACCGACGCAGTCACGAGCTCGAGGTCGAGCTCGACGCCACCGGCGCGGGCACGATCACCGGCACCCTCGAGCTGCAGGGCATGGAGGCGATCGTCTGGCGCGACGAGCTGCGCAAGATCGACCGCGACCGCCTGCCCGAGGGCTTCGAGCGCGCCGAGCTCTCGCGCCTGTTCCGCGGCTCGACCATCGACGTGCAGTCGCTCGAGCTGCTCGACGAGGACGAGCGCGACAAGCCGCTGCGGATCCAGTTCACCGCGTCGATCCGGGGCGCGGCCGCGCGCCAGGGCAAGGACCTCGTGCTGCCGTCGGCGGTCGTGCCGATGAACCTCGCGTTCGGCTTCACGACGCTGCCGCAGCGGCAGACCGGCCTCGTCATCCCCTACGGCCCGCTCAAGACCGCGCGGGTCACCGTGCGCCTGCTCGGCGGCGCCACGTTCAAAAAGGTCCCCGAGGACATCTCGATCAAGCGCGCGCACGGGACCTACAGCCGGACGATCACCGACGGGGGCGCGGGCGCCTCGGTCGTGACCATCGAGACGCGCGCGACGCTGATCCCGGGCGTCGTCGAGGCCGCGCGCTACCCCGAGCTCGTCGCGCTCACGCGCGAGATCGACGTCGAGGAGGACGAGGTGCTGCGGGCCCGCTGAGCGCCGCCGCGATCTGCTACGATCGCGTCGTGGCGGTCACCGGCGTCAGCGAGCTCAGCATCATCCTCCTGGTCCTCGCGATCATCGCCGTCGGGATGATGGCGCCGATGACCGCGCCCGGCAGCGTGCAGCTCGCGGGCGCGGCGCTCGTCGGCGGCGCGGCGGCGTTCCTGCTGCTAGCGATGTGAGATCCCCGGGGGCGGCCGCGCGTCGGGGGCGATCGCGCGGCGAAACCACGCGTCGAGCTCCGCCGCGCGCGCGGGGTCCTGTCCGATAAACCATGTGTGGAGGTTGACCGCGAACGCCTCGAGCTCGAGCTCCGCGCGCCGCAGGTGCTCGCGATACGCGCGCTCGTCGACCGCGATCACCGGCGCCCCGGGCTCCGGCAGGATCCGGATCTCCGCGCCCTCCCGCGTCACGCACACCCACGGGTCGTGTCCGCCCCAGAACCGCCCGTCGTCGAGGAACGTGCGCCACTCGCCGCGCCCCGCGAGCGCGCAGCAGCAGCCGGGCGTGGCGAGTACCTGGTCGTCGCGGCGCCACAGCAGCCCGCCCGGGATCCCCGGGCTGCGGCCGAGCAGCGCCGCGAGCACGGTCGCGGTGTGCTCACCCGTCGGCAGCCGCGCGCGCGCGCACCAGCTCGCCACGAGCGCCGCGATCTCGTTCGCGCTCGTGCCGGCGCCGAGCTCGACGTAGCCCCAGGCGGTCTCGGTCGCGTCGGTCATCCACGGGTAGCGGATCGCGCACACGCGCTCCGCCACGGGGATGGCCCTGAGGTCACCTAGCGCGACGGGCTCGGCGAGCGGCGCGTACAGAGCTTCGAACTCCGCGAGCGGGGGCGGGGCGCGCGGATCCTCGGGGCTCCAGCCGCGCGCGATCGCGAATTCGATGAAGGTCCGCACGCGCGCGGGCGTCACGACCACGCCCTCGCGCACGCCGGTCGCGATCGCCCGGCCGGCGCCGGACTCGAGCTGCACCGCGACGCGCACGCGATCGCCCTGCGGACGGACGAGCCAGCGAAAGCGCCGCTCATCGACGATGATCAGGCGGCTGTGCTTGCGCGGGAGCGTCACGGCGCTCGAGTGTAGCGGCGCCGCCGCGTCGCGGTCAGGCGCCCTCGCACACGACCGTCGTGCCGTCGAACAGCGTCTCCGTCGGGCACACCGAGACGTCGGAGCAGCCGCAGTAGCCGACCGAGGTGCACACGTCGCCGTTCGCGTTGGCCGCGTTCGCGCAGTCCGAGTCCGCGCCGCAGTGACACGCGCCGTCCTCACAGATCGGCAGCCCGTAGTCGCCGATCATCGCGCAGTCGGCGTTGCTCCCGCAGCCGCACTGGTGGTTCGCCAGGCACTTCGAGTAGGGCGCGGCGCAGTCCGCGTCGCTGGCGCAGCCGGGCAGGCAGTAGCCGTCCTCGACGCACACGGCCGTGTTGTTGCCGCAGGCGATCACGGTGCCGCCGTCGATCGCCGGCATCACGATCTCGACCATGTTGATGGTCTCGCAGTCGAGGAAGTCGGTCGGCGTGTACACGCAGTGGCCGTCGCCGCCGCCGAGATCGATGCAGGCCTGCGTCAGCGCGCAGTCGGCCTGGGCCGCGCAGGAGTCGCCCGCTGCCCAGCCGCTGTAGAGGTACTGGCACTCCTGGTCGTTCGTGCAGAAGGCCGCGTCGCTGGTGCAGCGGTTGTCCTCGCAGGTGAAGTCACCGCCGCCGTCGAGCAGGCAGTCGGCGTCGCTCTGGCACTCCTCGAGGCAGAAGCTGTCCCCGCCGCCCGTCGGATCCGTGGTCGGGTCGCTCGTGGGATCGTTCGTTGGATCGTTGGTCGGATCGTTGGTCGGATCGTTGGTCGGATCGTTGGTCGGATCGTTCGTTGGATCGTTCGTTGGATCGTTGGTCGGATCGCTGGTCGTGTCGCCCGTCATGCCGGGGCCCGAGTCCGTCGGGGACGTGCCCGCGCTGGGATCGTCGGTCGTCGGGCTCGAGGCCCCGCTCTCGCTCGTCGACTCACCCTTGTCGTCGCCGCAGGCGAAGGCGAGCAGCGCGACGAGGAGCGCGAGGGAGCGGGTCTTGGGGAGGGTCATCAGGGGGCTTCGCATGGGCGTAGGGGCGGCGAGGGTCGAGCGCGCCAGCGCGCGCAGTGTCGAGAATCTGCCGTCTTCGCGCAAGCGTAGGCCGCGGCGCCTGCTCGGCAAGCACGGGGCGGACGGGGCTCGAGTCGACGCGCGCCGACGTGGGACGCTCGGCGGCGGAGCCGCGAAAAACCCGCGTTCGCGCCGGAAATCGACCGCGCGAGCCGCTTGCGATGACGTAGCATACAGCGTCCATGCAGCCCGGCGCGGTCCCCACTCGCACACCGTCGACGCGCGCATCGACGCGCCGGTCGACCGCGCCGTCGTGGGCGGGCGGGCGCGCCCGCGCGGGCCCCTGGGGCCTGTGGGCCCGGCTGCGCGGCTGGCCTGGCCTGCTGGTCGCGTTCGGGCTCGGGCTCGGCGGGGCGCTCGCGTCCCCGCCCGCCGCCGCCACCGAGATCCGCACGGTCTCGCGGACCGTCGGCGAGGGCTACATGGTCCTCGTGCCAGGTGCCGATCAGCAGCTCCTGAGCCGCCGCCGCCTCGTCCAGTACGTCAACCTCGGCGTCTACGACCTGCTGCCCGCGCCGCTCGGCGAGCTGCGGCGCCCCTACGAGGACGGCCAGCTGCGGATCGTCACCTCGATGCGCCTGCGGCACGACTTCGGCACCTTCCTCCGCCCGGGGGACGACCAGGCCGCGAACCTCCTGCAGAGCGTCGACGGCCGCCAGATCGACCTCATGTACGGCTACCTCGAGGGCGAGCGGCTCGGCGGGCACATCGACCTCCGCCTGGGACGACAATTCGAGATGAGCGGGCTCGACTTCTACGCCCTCGACGGCGGGTGGGTCCGCGGGCACACGCCCGCGTACCTCGCCTTCGAAGTGTTCGGCGGCTTCGAGGTCAAGAGCGCCCAGACCCTCGGCTACCCGACCTTCGAGCTCGACGGCACCCAGGGCACGGCCGCTGATCGCGGCTACTCGCCGATCATCGGCGCTGCGGTCGCGGCCGACGACGTGGAGTGGCTCGAGGCGCGCCTCGCCTGGCGACGCACCTGGTCGTCGCCGCCGCTCAACACTCAGCTCAACGACGACGACGGGACGCCCGGGCTCCCGGGCGGCATCGAGCAGGACATCCTCAGCCTGAGCACGGCTCTACGTGTCCTTGAAGGCAGGTTCTCCCCTCACGCCGCGCTGCGCTACGATCTCGGCCGCGCCCGCCTCACCGACCTCAGCGCCGGCGCCCAGATCGCGCTCTCCGACCGCCACACCGTGCGCGCGCTCGTGCTGCGCGCCAGCCCGCGCTTCGACCTCGACTCGATCTTCAACGTGTTCTCCTTCCAGCCGATCAACGACGCGCGCCTCGTCTACGAGGTCAAGCTCGGCTCGCGCTGGACGGTCGGCGCGCGCGGGCAGGGGCGCCTGCTCGTCGACGACTTCCCCGGCGAGGGCACCGGTGACTCCGCGAGCGACGGGTCGAGCGAGAGCGCGCGCGCGACCACCTTTCGTCCGGGCTACGGCGGCGGGCTCTCGGCCTACTACCGGATCCCGCGCTTCGCCATGCGGCTCGACGGCTACGGGCTCGGCGGCGAGGGAGGAATCCGCGCGGGCGGCAGCGTCGACACCCGCACGATGGTCGCGTGGAACCGCCTCGGCCTCGACGGGCGCGTCTACGGCAACTACTACAAGGACGACGTCAGCGGCGCGCGCGAGGGCTACGCGCTCGCGCTCCAGGGCGGCTTTAACGCCGAGCTGTTCCGCGGCGTGCACCTCGCGGTGCTCGGCGAGGAGCTGCTGACCAGCTACTACAAGCACGCGTTTCGCCTGCTGGCGACCTTCAGCGTCGACTGGACCATCCGCGGGAGGCAGCGGTGACGGGGCGAGACGGTCAGCGCGCGCTCGCGATCCTCGCGGCGCTGTTCGGGCTCGGGCTCGGGCTCGGCCAGGTTATGTCCCTGAAGACAGGTATGCTTGGGGCGCGCGAGGCCGCGGCCGCGCCCGAGGCCGAGACGCCCGCGACCGCGCCGGCGCGCGAGGGCCCCGGTCGCCCCGGGAGCGCCGTCTACCCCGACCAGGACATCCCGCTGAAGTTTGACCACAGCCGGCACCTCGCGCTCGGCATGGACTGCGCCGCCTGTCACGCCGACGTCGCCCGGAGCACGCGCGCGGCCGAGAACAACTTCCCGGTCGGCAAGCGCTGCGACGCCTGTCACGGCGAGCAGCACCCGCCGCCGCCGGGCGCCCCCAAGGACTGCCACGTCTGCCACACGCAGGTCGAGGACGGGCGCGTGACCGCCGGGCTGCGCGCGCCGCGTCCGCTGCTGCACTTTAACCACCAGAGCCACCTGACGCGCGGCGGTCAGACGTTGAGCTGCGCGACCTGCCACGGCGACATGAGCAAGGTCCGCGTCGCGTCCACGCTTCAGCTGCCCGATGAAGCAGACTGTCTGAAGTGCCATAACGGCGTCCAGGCCGACGACCGCTGCGGCCTCTGCCACCCCAGCGACGCGCGCGGCAAGCTCGTCACGCGCGTGTTCAACGACCGCGGCGCGCCGCGCCTGATCCCGCGCGGGCGCTCGAATTGGGGCGCGACCCACGACCTCGCGTTCATCGAGGACCACAAGGCGATCGCCAAGGCGAGCCCGAAGCTGTGCGCGAGCTGCCACGACGAGGACGACTGCACGAGCTGCCACGCGGGCGTCGTCCGGCCCATGCGGATCCACGCCGCCGACTACATGACGACCCACGCCCTCGACGCGCGCGCGGGCACGCAGAATTGCCAGTCGTGCCACCGCCTGCAGACGGACTGCCTCGCGTGCCACGAGCGCCTCGGCATGGGCGTCGGGCCCGACTCGAAGTTCGGCGTCGGCTCGGCGCAGCGCTTTCACCCCGCCGGCTGGGCTGGCGCGCCCGGGACCCCGCAGGGGCACGCGCCGGCGGCCCAGCGCAACATCGCCGCCTGCGCGAGCTGCCACGCCGAGGACAGCTGCCTCGCCTGTCACGCGACCACGGGCGCCGCGCGCCCGGGCCTCAACGCGAGCCCCCACGGCCCCGGCTTCGCCAGCTCGGCGAGCTGCCGCGCGCTCAGCCTGCACAACCGGCGCGTGTGCCTGAAGTGCCACCCGCCGACCGACGCGCGCATCGAGTGCATCTAGGCCCCGCGAGCGCGCCGAGACCCCCGCGGCTCGATCAGTCGATCAGCCCGGCGAAGTCGTCATCGACCTCGGAGTCCTCCGAGTCGTGCAGCTCGATGCGCGGCGCTGGCAGGTGCAGCTCGTCGGCGGCGAAGATCGCCTCCATCTTGATCGTCGAGGCGATGTCGGCGTTCTGCCCCGCGCACAGCGCGTGGACCAGGCGCTCGATCGTCCAGCGTCCCTGCGCGATGATCTGCGGCCGGTCGCCCGCCATCGAGAGCGTGTCCCCCAGCGCGCGCTCGCGCCGCAGCATGTCCTTGTAGCTCGCGCCGAAGTACATCTCGGCCAGCTCCACCACCCGCGCGAGCACCGAGTTCCAGCCCACGAGCGTCGACTCGTCCTCGGCCTCCACGAGCAGGTCGAGGCCCACCGGGAGCGCGGCGATACGCTGCATAAACTCCTCGACGAGCGGGCCTCGGATCACGCGGCCGTGCTGCGGCGCGATCGTCTCGACCGGCGGATCGAGCGCGCGGATCGTCTCGATCGCCATCTGCAGCGCCTTGTTGCTCGGCATGTAGAGCTGGTGGAAGGCCCGCATCCCGCTCCAGTCCTCCTCCGTCGCCCACAGGCTCGTGACGCCGCGCGGCGACAGCCCGCCGAACAGGTCGCCCGAGAACAGCACGCGCGTCTGCGGGTCATACAGCATCGTCGCGCCGCGGAAGTGGCAGAACGGCGACGGCACCGGCAGCAGCGTGTGCCCGGTCTTGAAGCGGACGCCGCGGGTCGCCTTGTTGGCCGAGAAGAAGCGGTTCTTCGGCAGGTTGAAGTGCACGATCAGCCGCCACGTCTCCTCGGAGCACATGATCGCGACCTTCGGCGCGTAGCGCCCCGCGATCACGGCGGCGGACGAGCCGACGTCTGGATCTTGGTGGTTGATGAAGACCATCGAGAGGCGGGAGAGCGACCCGATCAGCGAGTTCACCTTCGAGCTCACGACCGCGAAGTCCGAGCTCGATCCCGGGTCGACCAGCACGCTGTAGCGCTCGTGTTTATCGCCCGGCTGCCGCGAGAACACCCGCAGGTAGGGGTTCGCGTGGAACACCCCGTTCGGGTCGCGCTTGCCGACCCACCACGTGTTCTCGGCCACGCGGATCGGCTTGTTGAAGTCTTCGCGTTCAATGTCCATAGGTCTCCTCCCATGGATCACTGTAGTTGCGGGAAAAACGCAATGTGTGCGTTGAGACAGGTTTTCGCGGTGTCCCTGGGCACCCGAAAAACCTGACGTTAGGGACATGTTTTCGCGGGGCGCGAGCGCGAGGCCCACGTCGTGACGACGATGCGGCCGCGCGACGCTGACGCGACGTCAGCGGGGCCGTGCGCTCGCGCACCGCGACCGGATGTCACGCAGCGGGCGCACGATCTCGAGGCGCGCGAGGGCGACGTGCGGGGAGGGGCGTACGCCTCCCACCCGCGTCAGAGCGGGCTGTGGATGACGAACAGCTCGACGTCCGTGACCGCGAGCAGGCGGTACTTGTACTCGCTGGTGATCTCGACCGGCGCCGCCGGCTCGAGCTCCACGCGATCGACGTTGTCGGCGGCGCGCATCTCGAGCACGCCGCGGCCGCCGGTGAGCATCACGACCATGTCCTTGCGATCCTTGGTCGAGACGATCACGTTCTCGCCGGCGCGCACGCGCAGGACCTTCGCCGCGTAGGAGTCCCCCTGCGCCCAGAGGAACTCGCCGCCGAAGCTGCGCCTGGTGAACGGCGGTCCGAAATCATCGGGCCCGGGCTCGGCCGTCTCTTCCTCGGGGGCGTTTTTGGCCACGTTCTTGCGAGCCATCCCCGCGAGCTTATCCGGTGTTGCGCCTGCGTGCGAGCGCTCGCGGCCGCCCACACCATCGCGCGTCGCACTCTATTGCGAGCCCTACCGCGCGCGTTGAGCCCGCCGCAGGACGCTCAACCGCCAGCGGCGGGAGGATCGTCCTTGGACTTCGCGTCCTTGGGCTTCGCGTCCTTGGGCTTCGCGTCTCCCGGATTCGCGTCCCCGGACTTCGCGTCCTTGGGCTTCGCGTCTCCCGGATTCGCGTCCTTGGGCTTCGCGTCTCCCGGATTCGCGTTCTTTGGTTTCGCGTCCCCAGACTTCGCGTCCTTGGGCTTCGCGTCCCCGGACTTCGCGTCCTTCTTGGCCTTCGACTTCGACTTCGACTTCGCGTCCGCCTGATCGTCGGATCCCTCCGCGTCGTCTTGACTGTCGTCGTCCTTCGCGTCCTCGTCGACGAACTCGTCGCTCTCCTCCTCGGCGTCGGCGAGCGCGCGTTGACGTGCCGCGTAGGCGTCGCGGGCCCGGGCGGCGATGTCCTGGTCCCACTTCTCGACCTTGCCGTCGCCGTTGACGTCGTAGCCGACGCGATCGATCTGACCGGCGACGTAGAACATGAACAGATCGGGCTTACCGTTGAAGTCGCGGTCGTGGTCGATCCGGACGAGGCGCCCCTTCTCGTAGCGACGCCAGGTGTCGACGTAGCCGTCGTGGTTGGCGTCCTGCTCGTCGAGGAACAGCTCGCCGTCCTTGTAGTGGCGCCCGAAGTCGATGCGCCCGTCGTAGTCGCGATCGAATTGCTCGCGGACGAGCGCGCCCTGTTCGTCGTAGTGGAGGAAGGCGTCGAGCGTGCCGTCGAAGTTGAGGTCGGCCTGCTTGCAGGTGATGGTCGCGCCGCCGCGATCGACGACCGAGACCATGTCGGCCTTGTTGTCCTGGTTCAGGTCGGTCTGCGGGGTCTGCTTGCCGTGGACGTCACAGCGACTCGCGTCGACCAGCATCGGCTTCATGTTCGGGTTGACGGCGGACTGCGGCGCCTGCGCCGTCTCGAGCAGCTCGCTCGGCGCGTTGTCCGCGTCCTGTTTGCCCGTCTTCGCCTTCGAGGTCGCGCAGGCCAGCGTGCTCGAGAGCACGATCACGGACCACAACGCAGTCAGGCGCCCGCAGAGCTTCAGCACGCCACCACTGTACCAGGATGTCCCGCGCCCGTCCCGAAAGCGGCCCGGGCGCAGGATCACGCGGGCAGGCGCCGCGAGCAGCAGGGCCGCGTATTCTCCGCTTCTCCGCCAAGAACGTGCTCCTGGTCGGCATTGACGACAGTCTGTGGTAGGTCTCGCGCCGGACTGCCGAGCGTCCTGCCGGCGAGCCAGACGCGCCAGGGAACAAGACCCCAGAGCGCAGATCTGTCCTGACCTGATGTGTCGAACCCATGGCGAAATCGTCTGAAAAACGGGCCGCAATCACCTCCGAGACGCCCCAGCGCAATATTCGCACGTTCTGCATCATCGCCCACATCGACCACGGCAAGAGCACGCTGGCGGACCGCTTGATGGAGGCGACGGGGCTGCTCGGCGAGCGTGACAAGGCCGCGCAGTACCTCGACCGCATGGACATCGAGCGCGAGCGCGGCATCACGATCAAGGCGCAGGCCGTGCGCATGCCGTACACGCTCGAGGGCGAGCACTACGAGCTCAACCTCATCGACACGCCCGGGCACGTCGACTTCGGCTACGAGGTCTCGCGCAGCCTGGCCGCGTGCGAGGGCGCGCTGCTCGTCGTCGACGCCGCCCAGGGCGTCGAGGCGCAGACGCTCGCCAACGTCTACATGGCGATCGACGCGAACCTCGAGATCATCCCGGTCATCAACAAGATCGACCTCCCGAGCGCGGACCCCGAGCGCGTCAAGCACGATATCGGCGAGACCGTGGGGCTCGACGCCGACGGCGCGATCTTGGTGTCCGCGAAGACAGGTCAGGGCATCCCCGAGCTGCTCGAGGCGATCGTCACGCTGATCCCGCCGCCCGAGGGCGACCAGAGCGGCCCGCTGCGGGCGCTGATCACCGACTCGTGGTGGGACGCGTACAAGGGCGTCATCTCGATCATCCGCGTGTTCGCGGGCACGATCCGCCCGGGCGACTCGATCCGGATGATGGCGACCGACACCGTCTACGACGTGATCGACGTGGGCGCGTTCGCGCCCGAGACCAAGAGCCTGCCGTCGATCGCGGCCGGCCACGTCGGCTACCTGATCGCCAACGTCAAGGAGGTCTCGGAGTCCAAGGTCGGCGACACGGTGGTGTTCGCCGACGAGGAGGACCCGACGCCGCTGCCGGGCTTCCAGGAGGTGCTGCCGATGGTGTTCGCCGGGGTGTTCCCGACCGACAACGCGCAGTACCCCGACCTCCGCGACGCGCTCGGCAAGCTCAGCCTCAACGACGCGAGCCTGACGTGGGAGCCGGAGTCCTCGACCGCGCTGGGCTTCGGCTTCCGGCTCGGCTTCCTCGGCCTGCTGCACATGGAGATCGTGCAGGAGCGGCTCGAGCGCGAGTACAACCTCGACATCATCACGACCGCGCCGAGCGTGAAGTACCAGGTGTTCCAGCCCGACGGCTCGAGCGTGATCATCGACAACCCCGCGAAGATGCCGGACGCGGGCGACTTCGACTACATCGAGGAGCCGATGATCACGGGGCGCATCCAGACGCCCGAGAGCTTCCTCGGCCCGATCATGAAGCTGTGCCAGGATCGCCGGGGCGTCCAGAAGGATCTGTCGTATCAGACAGCCTCGCGCGTGCAGGTGACCTACGAGCTGCCGCTCGCGGAGGTCGTGTTCGGCTTCTACGACCAGCTCAAGAGCATCAGCCGCGGCTACGCGAGCCTCGACTACGACACCGCGGGCTACCAGCGCGCGGATCTGGTCCGGCTCGACCTGCTGGTCAACGGCGAGCGCGTGGACGCGCTCTCGCTGATCACGCACCGCGAGAACTCCTTCTTCCGCGGGCGCGACCTGTGCGTCAAGATGAAGGAAGAGATTCCCCAGCAGCAGTTCGAGGTCGCCATCCAGGCGGCGATCGGCAGCCGTATCATCGCGCGCACGAACGTCAAGGCGCTGCGCAAGAACGTGCTCGCCAAGTGCTACGGCGGCGACATCTCGCGCAAGCGCAAGCTGCTGGAGAAACAAAAGCGCGGTAAGCGACGTCTCAAGGCGGTCGGCAACGTCGAGATCCCGCAGGGCGCGTTTCATGCAATTCTGAAGCTGGAGTAGGCGCGAGCGTGAGCGAGCAACAAGCAGCGGATCCCCGCGGGCGCGGGGCGGGCGACAAGCAGCCGGCCCCGCGACCGATGTCCGATCGAGAGGTCCGCTCGGTCTCCGGCGTGCTCGTCAAGGAGGCGCGCAGGATCCTGAAGAAGCACGCGCAGCGGATCGCGCCCGAGCCCTGCGAGGCGATCCGCGAGAGCGCGACGCGGCTCGCCGCGCACCGAGAGGCCGGCGCGTGGTCCGACGCGCGCGAGGAGGTCGAGGTCCTCGACGAGCTGCTGCACCAGCACGCCTCGTTCGCGCGCAAGGGGGTCATCCGCGAGCTCGTCGAGAACATCGGCATCGCGGTGCTCGTCGCGCTCGCGCTGCGCTCGTGCTTCTACGAGCCGTTCAAGATCCCGAGCGGCAGCATGATGCCGACGCTGCGCAACGGCGACCACATCTTCGTCAACAAGTTCGTCTACGGCGTCCAGATCCCGTTCACGACGACGGTCGTCGGCAAGCAGCTCGGCGAGATCAAGCGCGGCGACGTGATCGTGTTCCGCTACCCGATCGACCCGTCGGAGGACTTCATCAAGCGCGTGATCGGGCTGCCGGGCGACGTCGTGCGCGTCGACGGCTCGGAGGTCGCGGTCAAGCGCGCCGGCAGCGAGGAGTTCGTCACGCTCGCGCGGCGCAAGCTCGACGAGCCGTGCCGCGACGAGCTCGGCAAGCAGATCGTCCCGCGCTGCACGCTCTACGAGGAGGACAACGGCGACCGCGCCTACGTCGTGCGCTACGAGCCCAACTTCGATCCGCGCACCGGCGGCCCGGCGCAGCGGCGCGGCGAGTGGAGCGTGCCCGCGGGCCAGCTGCTCGTGATGGGCGACAACCGCAACCACAGCCACGACAGCCTCGCGTGGACCAAGGTCGTGGAGGCGGTCGCGGCCGACGGGGTGATCAGCGTCCGCGATCTTCGCGACCTGACCCCGGAGACGCTCTTCAAGCTCACGCGCCCCGAGTCGACGAGCAGCGGCGACCCCCGCAGCGATCACGTGCTGTACTTCGCCGAGCACCGCTCGCCCAAGCACGCGGTCGAGCTCTCGGTCTGGCGCGAGCCGTCGCTCGGCGTCGACACCATCTACGACACGGTGGTCGAGGGCTTCGGCGCGGGCGCCGAGGCGACCACGCTCGAGGCGCTGTTCGAGGGCGCGACCGCGTACCACAAGTCGCAGCCGCAGAAGCAGGCCCAGGTCGCGCGCGCGACCGAGGCGATCACCGCGATGACCGTGGCGGAGCAGGGCGAGGACGGCTTCGACGGCGTCATCAAGCTCGCGGCCCAGGGCGCGGTGATCCAGTTCCGCTGCGGGAGCGCGGCCTGCAACTCTCGCGAGATGTTCGGGCGCCGGATCGCCAACGTGCTCGACGGCTACGTCAAGGACCCCGGCCAGGACGCGCGCGAGCTCGAGATCGGCGCGAGCCACATCCGCTACTCGCAGCACTGGACCAGCCGCGGGCGCGTGATCGACAAGTTCCTCGACCGCCGCTTCACGCAGACGGGCGCCGCGGGCGGGCGCGCGTCGACGGTGCGCCTGCGGGCCTGGCGAGACACGGACGAGGGCGACGACTTCCTGCGCGACGCGTCGCTGCGCGCGGTCGGCAGCTCGACCGCGAGCGCGAGCGCGGTCGCCGAGGACGGCATCCAGCGCGACAGCTGGCTCGCGCAGGACGAAGAGGCGCTGACGCTGGTGTCGAGCTACCGGACCGCCGGCGTCACCGTGATGCTCGAGTGCGGGCGACAGCTGTGCGCCGACGAGCCGCGCCTGTACGAGCTCGCGCGCGCCGTGGCGGCCAAGGTCCCCGCGGCGGCCCGCGACCGCCGGCGCCTGAAGGAGCTGCTCGTGGCGGGCGACATCAAGGGCTGGAGAGAGGTCCCCGAGGAGGACGCGTCGGCGCAGCGCAAGTACGAGTTCGATCGCCTGCGGCTCGACGGGACGGTCCGCAGCGAGCGCTACAGCGTCGGCGTGTGGGCCCGCAAGCTCGAGCCCGGCGAGGACGCGGCCGCGGCCGTCACGGCGCTCGCGGACGAGCTCCACGAGTCGGCGCCGAGCGGCGCGGTCGTCGACGGCGGGATCGTCGGCGCCACGAGCGGGGGCGGCTACGGGCACGTGTTCGCGATCCCGGAGACCTCGGTGGTCGTGCGCGTCGACTGCAGCGAGGGGCTGTGCCCGACCGCTGCGGACGCCGAGGCGCTCGCCCGGCGCGCGGCGGACAAGGCCCGCGACGAGAGCAACTTCATCGACCCCAACGCCGAGCGGCCGTACCCCTACGTGCCGCGCGGGAACGTCAAGGGGCGCGCCGATCGCATCTGGCTGCCGCTGCGGCGCTTCTGGCTGCCGATCCGCTGAGCCGCGCTGTCACGCGGGCGCGGGCCCGGCGTCCATCCGCTCGAGCATGGCGTCGATGGTCTTGTACAGGTGCGAGCGGACCTGCGGGACGTTGAACGCGGTGTTGCCGAGGTAGCCGTGGCGCAGCGCGTGGTCGCCCGCGCGCGCCATGCCGACGACCCACACGCGATCGGACGCGCCGCCGCGCGCGTCGATCATCTGGCCGAGCTCGCTGACGCGGATGCCGATGCCCGCGTGCTTGCGCGCGAGCCCGTCGGCGAGCAGCTGATCCCAGATCGGGTGGCGGATGATCGTGCGCCCGACCGCGTTGATGATGTGGTCGAACTCGAGCTCGCGCGGCGCGCTCGCGTCGCGCTCGCGGAGCTGCACGACGAAGACGTCGCCGCGGTCGGTGACGCGCTCGACGGTCCCGCGCACGACCTGGACGTCGCCGCGGGCCTCGGCGTCGCGCACGTTCTCGGCGACCGTCGCGGGCGCGCCGATCGAGTTCACCGCGAGCGAGCGGCGGAAGCGGTGCAGGCGCTCGGCCGCCTTGTAGCAGCCGCCGAGCTCGGCGCGCAGCTCGTCCCAGAACGGCCGCACCGCGGCGAGGATGTCCTCGGGCGAGTGCCCGGCGTCGAGGTAGCGCCCGTAGAATTCGCCCAGGCTTTGGTTGAACTCCTCAGGTGTCTCGGCGGCCAGGAAGCTCGGCGGCTCGTCGAGCTCGAGCGGCGCGTTGTGCTGCTCGCGCGGGTAGGCGTAGTGGCGGTAGCCGTGCCGCGAGAGGATCGTCAACGCGGTGTGGCCGCGGCGCAGCAGCACGTTGGCCTGCTCCTCGCCGGTGAGCCCGGTCCCGAGGATGAGGACGCGCGCGCCGGGGCGGAGCGCGCCGCGCCGCGCGTCGCCCTCGGCGGTCAGCGGGTCGATGATCACGCGCGGGTGCTCGCGCAGCGGCTGGAGGTAGTCGGGGATCTTCACCGCGATCGAGCCGGAGGCCATGATGAGCCGCTCCCCCTCGAGGCGGGCGCCGGTCTTGAGCGTCACGGACACGCGCGCGTCGCCCTCGAGCTGGACCCGCATCGCCTCGCCGGTGATCGAGCGGAAGCGGACGCGCGGGTTGTCGACCTGGCTTCGGCGCCAGCGGACGTACTCCTGCATCAGGCAGCGCGGGAGCGGGCGATCGGGGTGCAGCGGCGCGTCCTGGACCTCGGCGGGCCAGCGCGCGCGCGCCTCGGGGTCTCGCGTCCAGCGGAAGATCTCGTCCGGGTCCGCGCCGAGGTACATCTTCCGCGTGGCGAGGTTGGTGGTCTCGCGGACGGGGAAGCGCTGGAAGCCCCAGCCGCCGAAGCGGCGGGACGGCTCGCACTCGATCTCGATGATCTCGAGGGGCCGCCCGGCGCGCTGCCCGAGGTAGGTCCCGGCCTCCGACCCCGCCACGCCGCCGCCGACGATGATGACCCTCATGCTGCTCCTCCTCGATCGAGGTAGCCGGATCGTAGCCGCCGCGCGGCGCGGACGGCCACCGCCGCGGGGGCATGGTTTTGAGGACATGTCACAAGGACGCGGCGCCGCGAAAACCTGAGCGCCCGCGCGGCGCGACCCGGGGGCGCCCGCGCGCGGCGTCGACGAGACGGCCGACGCCCGCACGCTACGGGCGTTTCGAGCGCGCGCGCCGGTGACCAGGGCGCGCCGGAAAAACCGAGTAGTTCACCGCTTGCGCTCGGTTTATCCTGATAACGGGCGCGCAACCGAGTTCTGAGGCCGAATTCGCGGCCCTGGCATCGCCGCGCGCCGCCGTCCTGGCGCGATGTTGCGCGTCGTGAGCGAGGTCCATGACACCCGGCACAGATGACCGAAAGGGCAGAAGTAGCGAGCGCGAGCAGCTCCGGCGCGCGCGACCGAGCCGGGTGCGACCGCTCGCGTCGCGCCCCAAGCCGCACCCGTTCATGCGCCCGCTGATGGGGCGCGATCCGACGCCGACGCGCGCCGAGTACGACGCGCTCGTCGACGCGCTGTGGGACGGGGATCCGCTGATGGACGCGGCGCTCGAGCGCTTCGCGAGCGGCGGGCGCGGGCGACGAGCGTTCGAGCTGGCGCTCGAGCGCGGCGTCGCGGCGGTCCCGGACGCGCCGACGGAGCTGCGCGCGCTGTTCGAGGTCGTGGACCGGGCGCCGCGCTGGCTCGACTGGGACCGGATCGACGACGGCGTCCGCTTCATGCACCGCGCCGGGCTGAGCGCGGGGCTCGTGCTGCGCGACTTCGCGTTGATGGGCGGCTACCTGCTCACGGGCTTCAACCACACGCTCGTGCTGACGGGCGCGCTCGAGAAGGGCGCCGGGCGCCGCGTCGCCGAGACGAGCAAGTGGTGGATCGACTGCACCGAGCCCGAGGGGCTACGGCGCTTCGGACCTGGCTTTAAGTCCTGCCTGCGCGTGCGGCTCGTGCACTCGATGGTGCGTCGCTCGATCCTCGCGCGCCCCGACTGGGAGCGCGCGCGCTGGGGCGTGCCCGTCAACCAGACGGACATGCTCGCGACCTACCTCGCGTTCGGACCGGTGATGCTGGTCGGCCTGCGCGCGCTCGGGGTGCCGGTGCTCCCGCGCGACGCTCGCGGCGTGATGCACGTGTGGCGCTACGCGGCCTGGCTCATGGGCGTGGAGGAGCGCTGGCTCGTCGACGACGAGCGCGCGGGCCTCGTGCGCCTGTACCAGACGCTGCTCACCCAGGGGCGACCCGACTGGACGACGCGCGCGCTCGGGCGCGCGCTGGCCGAGGAGCCGCTGCAGCGCGACTCCCCGTGGCGCGGGCGGCTGCCGGCGCTGCACGAGCTGTCGCTGCGGCTGGGCTATCACACGCACCTCAGCGTCACGCGCATGTTCCTGAGCCGGAGGCAGATGCGCGCGCTCGGCCTCCCGGATCGCGTCGTGCCCTGGTACCCGCTGCTGACCGCCGGACCCCGCGCGGCGCGACACGTCCGCGCCCTCGCGACGCCCTGGGGCCGACGTCGGCTCGAGCGCGAGGGCCGACGCGCGCAGCTCGAGCAGCTGCGCGCGATGTTCGGCGAGCGCGAGCACGCGGTCACGCGCGGCGAGCACCTCCAGGGCGCGCGCGCGCGCTAGCGGCCAACGAACCTGCTCCATTGTTCTCAACCAACCCGTCCGCCCGCCCGCCCGCCCGCCCACGAGGAAGGACCGTCGACATGCTCCGATCCCGTCACCGTCGCCCGAACAAGCAGCTCCCGTACCACATGTTCGACCGCGCGCGCTTCGGGCTCGAGGCCCAGGACGCGCGCACGCTCGAGCGCATCTATCACAAGGGCCAGGAGCGGTCGTGGGACGGGCAGGCGGTGCTGCGCGCGCTCGTCGAGCGGCACGGCCAGCCGCGCGTCGCCCCGGCGCTTCGGCCGGCGCTCGCGCGGCTGTTCGCGGTGATCATGTGGGGCGAGCTCGCGGCCTGGAAGGTCAGCGCCGCGCTCGCCGAGGAGCTCGAGCCGTTCCCGGCCAAGCTCGCGGCGACCAGCCAGGCCCACGACGAGGCGCGGCACTTCTTCGTGATGCACGACTACCTCGAGCTGCTGGGCGCGATGCCTGACCGCCTCGACCGCCCGATCGAGCGGCTGCTGAGCGCGGTCATGAACGCGGATCACCTGGCCAAGAAGCTGATCGGCATGCAGCTCATGGTCGAGCCGGTCGCGCTCTCGGTGTTCCACGTGGTGCGCGCGCTCGACGTCGAGCCGGTGCTCACGGGCCTCATGCCGTACTACCAGCGCGACGAGGCGCGCCACGTCGCGCTCGGGCTCAAGTACCTGCCGGCGATGATCCGGCAGATGTCGACGCGAGAGCGCGTGGCGCTGATGCGCTTTCAGTTCCGCCTGCTGACGCTCGAGCTGTGGGGCAGCGTCGGGCTGATGCGCGACTACAAGGCGCTGGGCATCGATCTGCGCGTCGCGGTGGAGGTCGCGCGGGCCAAGCAGCGCAAGGCGCTGGAGCTGCTGATCGCGGAGATGGGGATCCGCTCGACGCTGCCGATCGAGCTGCTCGACCGCTACAGCTCGGCGATGACGGAGGCGCTGCTGCCCGCCGACGACGTGACGCTGCGCGAGCGCCTGCGGGGCTTCGCGCGCACGGCGGCGTGGGGCAAGCAGCCGATCGACGAGGCGCTCGCGGACGAGATCACGACGCCGGCGGCCTGAGGCGTGGTCCGCCGACATAGACATGTCCTATGGAGCATGCCTGTGACGCGGGCGGGGCAGGGCGGGGCGCCGCGCTCACGGGCGACGACGGCGGGCGAGGACCAGCGGACGCGCCGCGAACAAGCGAGCGCGCGCGTCCGCTGGGGCGCGGTGATCTTCGCGGGGACTGAATTCGGGCGAGGCGTCACGCGCCGACGCGACGGCGACGCGCGAGGCACAGCCCGAGGACCCCGAGCAGCAGCGCGCCCGTAGGTCGTGCCGCGACGTCGCAGCCGCAGCCCGACTGCGAGTCGAAGGCGCCGCGCTCGGCGGCCTCCTTGTTCCACGCCTCGAGCAGCTCGTTGATGCGCGCGGTGTTGTCGACCAAGGTGATCGGCGCGCCTGCGGCGGGCACGGTGGCGACGCGCTGGGCTCGCGGCATCTCGCCGCCGAACGTCGGCCAGCGCCCGTCGGGCCCGATGTACACCTCGCGCCCGTCCGCCAGCGTGACGACCGACGAGAAGTCGCAGTTGAAGTCTCGCGTGGCGCTCCGCGTGACGTCGAAGTCGGGCAGGCTGGCGCTGGGGTGGAAGATCGGGTCCACCAGCATCTCGTCGGGCGAGATGGTCGTGTACATGCGCGTGAGGTACGGCCACGTGTCGAGGAGCGCGCGCGCGCGCGCGCCGGGCTCGACGACGCGCTCCTCGTACGCGGCCGCGAACGCGACGCTGTCCCACGCCGCGTCGTCGATGAGCGCCTCGTAGCACGACAGGCACGAGTAGAATTGCCCGGGCGTGACGCCGGCGGGCACCGGGATGAACTGGCCCAAGAGGCCCTCGATCAGCGGGTGGCGAAATTCGCACGTGTCGGGCGGCTCGCAGCTGAGCACGGCCTGGCTCATCAGCACGTCCACCGCGGTCGCCGGGTCGGCGCCCTCGAGCGCGCTCGCGTCCCAGGTCTCGCGATAGATCCCGCTCGTGTCGATCACGCTCGAGGGCCCGGCGTACTCGGTGACGAACGCGTGCCCCTCGGCGCCGGGCTCGTCGACGGCCTCGCTGATCACCGTCTTGTAGCTCTCGGCGATGTCGTCGAGGTTGAGCCAGTCAATCGCGAGCGGGTTGATCTCGACGTGGCGGTAGTTCGTGGGCGCGACGCGGGTGTCGGCGAGGAAGAAGGTGCGGATGTCGAGGTCCTCCGCGGCGGCGATGCGCGTGAGGCGGATAGGGACGCAGGCCTCGCCGGTCTCGTAGGTGAGGACGACGGGGTGGAGCTGGTCGACCTCGACGCCGCGGGTGAGCTTGAAGGCGGCGAACAGGTAGCCCTCGGCGAGGTACTCGGCGAGGATCGGCTCGGCGGCGGGGTCCTGCTCGTAGCCGTTGTCGCCGAGCCACTGCATCAGGCTCGCCGCGTCGCCGTCGGAGAGCACGACGATGTCGTAGACGCCGACGGTCTCGCGGTGAAGGATCTCGGGCCCGACCGGCCCGCCCGTGTCGCCGGTCCCGGAGGATCCGACCTGGCTGCTGCCGCCGGTGTCGGTCTCGCCCTCGTCCTCGCAGAGCACCGAGCGCGACTCGAGCTGGTAGCTCGGCGCGCTGCCGCTGAGCACGTTGTCGAACAGCGGCTCCGAGCCGACCGAGAAGCTCGGCACGGCCAGCAGCGGCACGACCCACGCGAAGCTGGTCGCGTCGGTGTTGGGGTCATACCGGACCTGGATGTGCACCTCGACGGAGTCGCCGTTGAGCGCGTAGATGAGGTTCTCGCCGGTCTGATCGACGGTCGCGGTCTCGACGCCGTCCTCGCCGGCGGTGAAGAAGCCGCCGCAGGCGCGGGCGACGTCGGGGGTGGCGAGGGTGGCGATCGCGAGCGAGAGGCACGCCGCCGTGGCCGCGGCGCGCGCGGACAATTGTCTAGTCATGTTCAGGGCTCCTAGGGCTCGCGCCGAGACGCGAGCAGATGGTTAAGACAGGCGCGAGCGCGCCTGTACCTTCGAGCATGGCACGACCGGCGCGTCGCGAACAAACGAACGAACCGGCGATCGCGGGTCGGGGGGCGCGGTGATTTTTGCCGGGACCGCCTGGCAAGCTGCTCGTTACGCCAGGTTGTGAGCGCCTCGCGAACGAGCCGACGCGCGCGCACGGAGACGCCGGCGCGTCGTGGCGACGCGTCGCAAGGGGTCTGCAGGGTCTGCGCGCGCGGAGACGTCCGCAGCGGACGGTCAGGCGTTTTGCTGCGTGCTCGCGCTCGTGGCGAGCGCGGCGCGCCAGGTCGCGGCGCCTAGTGGCGCGTCGGCGCTTGGGTACAATGCCGCCACGGCCCGCGCGTGACGTGTGCGGGCGAGAGGCGAGCGAAGGAGCGAGCGATGACGTGTGCGTACTGGTGTGTGCTTGCGGCGATCATGTTGCCGTACATCTGGGTGACCGTCGCCAAGGCTGGCGGGTTTGACAACGCGGCGCCGCGGGACTCGCTGGCGTCGCTGGTCGGCTGGCGGCGACGCGCCGACTGGGCCCATCTCAACGCGTTCGAGGCGATCCCGTCGTTCGCCGCGGCGGTGATCATCGCCCACATGCTGCACGGCGATCAGCAGACGGTGGACCTGCTGGCGATGACCTTCATCGGCGCGCGGGTGCTGCACGGCATCTGCTACGTCGCGGATCTGTCGACGCTGCGCTCGTTGATGTGGCTCATCGGGATGATCTGCATCGTGAGCCTGTTCCTCACGGGGACCTGAGCGCGACGAAATCGGGGACCGCGATCGCGCTGGCGGCGACCGCGGCAAAATTCCGATAAGGTATATTATGTAAAGTTCGAGATCGGCCGCTGGCCGTTCAGGGGCTGTGGCGTGGTACCGACAGCTGCGCTTCGCTTCGCTTCGCTGCGCGGCGCTTCGCTACCCGCCCGTGGTGGTCGCGTCGGGCGGATCGCTGGTTCCGGTCCCCGGCGTGCTCGTGCCGGTTCCTGGCGGGAAGAAGTCGGTGCAGCCGACGAGGCACAACGAGAGCTGATCGAAGCCGGCGCCGCCTTCGAACGCCGAGCACGGCGCCTCGAGGTAGCACGGCGTCAAGCACTCGATGAACGCCGCCTGGTCTGGATCTTCGCAGAGGCTGTTGCCGCCGGTGCCGGTGGTCCCGGTGTCGAGCCCGCAGCGCATCGCCTTGTCCTCGAGGGCCGCGAGGCTCGCCTCGCAGCCGACCGGCGTCGGCGAGCTGTCGGGCGAGCACTCGGTCAACGCGGCGAGCTCGCGCGCGCACTGGGCCGTCTCGGCCTCGCCGTCCTCGCAGCGGAACTCGGAATTAAGACACTCGACGTACGCGTCGTACTCGGACTCGCAGCCGTCCTTCATCGCGACGTCGGCCTGCTCTTCGCGCGAGTCTTTACATGTCTCGAGATACTCGTCGGTGCACGTCTCGCAGTCGCAGACCTGGTCGCAGAGGCTCGTGCTCGTCGTGCGCGACGTGCAGCCGTCGGAGAGCGGGAGCGCGAGCGTCAGCGCGAAGGCTGAGAGCCACCAGGAGGCGCGCGCGGCGGTCAGGCGTCGATAGTCCATGGTCGTCACGGTATCGCACGCCGCTCGTGTCTGCGCGCGCAACGTGCAGTTGAGCCGCGCGTCCCACGTATCCAAGGCCTGCGCGCAGGCAAACAAACCGCCGCCGTCCGTGGCGAGTGCGATGAGCATCGCGCGGTTTCACGCATCAAAGCGCGGACGCGCCCAGCTGTCAAGCGACGACGCGGGCGTCGTTTGTCGGATAAACGGCGTATCGACGGCTCTGCCTGGCGCTCGCGCGGATCTTATACTCGCGCGGATCGCCGCATGCCCGAGCCCTCCGTAGAGCCCTCAGACGCGCCTGGTGAGATGATCGCGAGCTGGCGCGTCGCGCTCGCGCTGCTGCTCGGCTTCGTGGCCTACCGCGCGTGGTTCGTGCTCGGGCTGCCGGGCATCGCCGGATCGGACCCGTACACGCGGCTCTACGCCCGCGATCAGGTCGTGGTCGAGCTGTTCGGTCGCAAGTGGCCGCCGCTGCTGCAGCTCTGCGTCAAGACGATCTACGAGCTCGGCGGTGACATCGGACATGTCCGTATCTTCATGGCGGCGCTCGGCGCCGCGTTCCTGCTGGCCGCGCTCGCGTACGCGCGCCGCGGCTTCGGGCGCGCGGAGGCGCTGCTGGTCGCGCTGTGGTTGGCGGCCGAGCCGGACATCCTGTGGATCACGCTGGCGCCCTACCAAGAGCTGTTGCTGTACACGCCGATGTGCCTCGCGCTGCTCGTGCTCGCGCGCGCCTCGGCGCTCGCCGAGCGGCTCGGCGCGCGCGCGCCCGGGGACGCGCGCGCGCTCGGCTTGTGCGCGCTGGCGCTGACGCCGTGCCTGGCGCTGGCCGAGACCGCGCGCTACGAGGGCGCGCTCTTGGTGCTGGCCGTCGGCGTCGCGCTCGCCGAGCCGCTGGTGCGCCAGCTTGGGCTGCGTCGCGCGCTGCCCTACCTCGCGCTGCTCGGCGTGCTGGTCGCGCTGCCGATCGCGGACTACCTCGCGTACACCGGCGGCGTCGGCGTCGCGCAGCGCTCTCCCAGCGAGGCCCTTCGACCAGGTAGCTCGCTGACCAACCTCGATCACCTCGGCCACTACCTGCTGCGCGAGTCGACGCTGCTGTGGCCGGCGCTCGCGGGCCTCGTGCTCACGATCCGCAGCGGCGTCGCGCGGCGGCTCGATCTCCGCGCCCTGCACCTCTACGCGCTCCTGTTCGTCGCCACCTACGTGCTGACGACGCCCTACATCCCGGCGTCGAACCGGCGCTTCCACGTGCCGCTCTTGCTGTGGCTGACGATTCACGCGGCGATCGGCGTGGTCGGCGTGGCGCGCTGGTTGCTCGCGGGGGCGAGCCCGCGCGCGCGTCAGGTCGGGCTCGCGGCGATCACCGCGTTCGTGGCGACGCAGGTCGGCTACACGTGGCGTCGCGCCGAGCGCTTCGCCGAGCGACGCACGCAGGAGCACGCGCGGGAGACGACGATCGGGCGGGCCGTCGACGCGCGCGTGGCTCGTGACCGCGTGATCGTGATGGCGTGGGCGCGCGGCGACTACCACGGCTATCCGTCGATGAGGAACATGCGCGTGATCGCGCAGCTCGGCGGCGACGTGGCGCGGGTGCGCTTCCTCGACGACTACGACGCTGCGGACGAGGCGGCGCGCGAGGGGCTGCTGCGGACCGCGGGGGGGCTGCTGATGCGCGAGAAAGCGGGTGGGAGCGCGGCCGCGATGGTCGAGCGCGCGACGCAGCTGCGCGGGGCGCCGACGCGGACGCGCGTCGCCAAGGACGTGGTGCTGCTGACGTGGTGAGCCCCACCCCCGCCCTGCCCTCGAAGCCCGCGGGGGGCCGCGGGGGGGCTCGGGGGGGCTTCGGGGGGCCGATCGGCTGGACCTCGATCACGCCACCCGGATCTAGAGCGACGTGATCGTGGTGATGAGGTGCATGTCGCCGAACTGCCGCGGCATGGCCGTCGCGTCGCGGGCCCGCGCGAGCGCGGCCGCGCGCTCGGGGAGCCCGTAGGCGGCGTCGACGACCGCTACGTCGACAGGCGCCGCGCCGCGGATCCGCAGCACGAGCTCGACGCCCTCGTCCGGGACGCCGAAGAAAGTGAGCCGCGCCTGATCGCCGCGCAGCTCCGGGGGGATGACGCGCGGCGTGGGCGTGACGAGCGAGAGCTCGGCGAGCCGGGCGGCTGGGAGCGAGAGCCAGTGCGCGCCCACCCCGTGGCTCGCCCGGAGTCGGACCCGAAGCACGCGGAGCTCGCCCTCGCGCGTCTCCTGGAGCGTCTCGAGGGACGCTGGCGGGACTTTGGGGCTGGGCTCGGCGGGCGCGGCGTGAACCGTGCGGCCGTCCCACGGGGCCTCGTCGAGGCGCTCGCGTTCAAACGGCGCGAGCTGCCGGAGCGCTGCGGGGAGCGTCTCGCCCGAGCCCCACGCGCTGGCGATCCAGCGCGCGCGCGGGGGCGTCTGGCTGTGATCCTCGGCGAGCGTGATGTTGAGCGGCTGGCGGACGCTGTCGGTGAACTCCGGCTGTCGACTGGCGTGCAGCGCGAGCGCGAGCGTGACGACGGCGAGCGCGGCCGTCAGCGTTCGCGGGCGCGTCCACGCGAGCGCGAGCGTCGGCGTCATCGCGGCCAGCGCGAGCGCGTACACCGTGGCGAGCGTCATCGGGGCGCCGAGCCCGAAGGCCTGCTCGAGCCCGTACGCGAGCTGCGTCCACAGCAGCGCGACGAGACAGGGCCCGAGCGCCAGGCCGATCGCGGCGCGCGAGCTCGCCGGCGCCGCGCCGTGGGCGAGCGCGAGGCCGAGGACGCCGGCGACGGCGGGCACCGTGAACACGACGCTGACGCCGGGGATCGTCAGGGCGAGCAGCAGGCCGAGCGCGGACCAGAGGACCCACGTGACGCCCGCGAGCGCGCGCGCGTCAGCGCGGAGCTCGGCGAGGCTGAGCGCCGGCGCCAGCCCGAGCAGACAGGCGGAGAGCAGCGCGAGGCGGGTCGCGGACGGGTCGCCGTACCAGGGCCGCGCGCTCGCGCTGACGGCGTGGATCAGCGCGGCGACGATCATCGCGACGACGATCGGCCCGACGATCGCGAGCCCGTGCGCGAGCGCGGCCCAGGCGAGCGCGCGCGGGCGCCCCGCGTGCGCGCGGCGCCCGAGCAGCGCGAGCGCGGCGGCGACGAGCAGCAGCAGCGCGTTGATCGGGATGGCCCAGGAGACAGGCCAACGCAGGACCGCGAGCCCGAGCACGTCGGTGTAGACGGCGTCCCCGGGCGCGCCCGCGAGCGACTCGGCCTCGGAGAGCGCGCGCGCGGCCGCGAGGACCTGCTCGCCCTGGTGCTGCACGCTGCCGGGGCACAGGTGCTCGAGGTCGTCGTGGCGCGTGTGGTAGTGGCCGACGACGTCGAGGAACGCGAAGTTGAGGCCCGCCATGCCCGCCTCGCGGAACACGGTGAGGTCGCTGCCGTTGGGCATGCGCCGGTAGACCTCGTACGACAGCGAGGTCGTGTTGGGGCGCGGCGCGGCGCGGCTGTACGCGTCGATGAGCCAGGCGTTGTCGCGCGACGTCTCGAACAGGATGCTGCGGCCGCAGGTCCCGCGGGCCTCGACGTTGAGCGCGACCGCGACCTCGCGCGCGCGCGGGTGCTGCTCGGTGAAGGCGCGCGCGCCCAGCAGCCCCAGCTCCTCGGCGTCGGTGAACAGCAGGACGACGGGGTTTCGCGGCGGGCCGCTCGCCAGCAGCGCGCGCGCGGCCTCGAGGATCACGGCGACGCCCTGCCCGTCGTCCCCCGCCCCAGGCGCCGCGCCGACCGAGTCGTGGTGGGCCGCGAGCATGATCGCGGGGCCGTCGACGCGCCCGGGGATCCGCGCGATCAGGTTGTGCACCGGCGCGCAGCGGGCCCGCGCGTGATCGCACGCGATCGTCGCCTGCTCCTCGACCGCGAGCCCGAGCTCCTCCAGCTGCGCGCGCAGCCGGGCGCGCACGCGCGCGGCCGCGTCGCTCCCTGTCGGATGAGGCATGTTGTCAGAGAGCAGGCGCGTGAGCGCCTCGACGGCGCGTGCGCCCGAGAATTGTTCGGGCGGCGCGTCGCGCCCAAGCGGCGCCGGCGGCGCCAGGTGCGCGACGGCGCAGACCAGCGCGAGCGCCAACGCGGCGAGCGCGAGCGCGCGCGCGAGCGGCCCAGGTTGACTCGAGAGCGGCGCCGGCGAGGGGTTGTTCGAGGTCGTCGTGCTCGTCATGCTCGTCATCCGGTGCTCGTCATCCGGTGCTCGTCATCCGGTGCTCGTCCCGAGGTTGGCGACTTCACGGTGATCTTCGTGGCGACTTCACGGTGATCTTCGTGGCGGACTTCGTGACGGACTTCGTGACGGACTTCATGGCGATCCTCGCGGCGGTGACCTTCGCTCAGTAGCTTGTCTTCGTGGCGTACCCTGGGGGGCGCTTGCGTGGCGGGTCGCGTCGCTCGTCCCGCGACTTCGGGCTGCTGGCGGCCGGCGGAGCGGCGTCCGGCTCGCCGCTCCGCGAGGCCGGTGGGGCAGGTCCGTCCTCGTCGCTCGGCGAGGTGGTCTCCGCGGCGGGATTGTCACCGCCGCTCGAGGCCGGACGAGGCGCGGCGGCCAGGTCGTCCAGCGGGCGCAGCTCCTCGCTCGCGCGTTCACCCGCGAGACGGATCGCGCGCGCGTGCTGGTAGGGATCGACGAGACGCCCGGCGCGCTCGCGACAGCGCAGCACGTCGGCCGTCGCCACCAGCGTCGACGCGCCCAGGTACTTCACGCGCCGCTCGATCGACGGGCACAGGCTCGTGGCGCGCCAGAGCGCGCGCTCGAGTCGCCCCGCGTCGAGTTCGAACACGCGGACGGTCGCCGGCTCCTCGGCGCTCCAGACCGCCAGGCGCGAGCCGTCCGCGTCGAAGCGCCAGACGTCGGGGCGCGCCGCGTACTGCAGGCTCTCGCGCAGGCGCCCGCGCGCGTCCCAGACGCGCAGGCGCCCGCGCTCCGTCGCGGTCGCGATCGAGCCGTCCTCGCCGAGCAGGGCCGCGACGACGCGCGCGTCCTCGGTGACGCGCACGCTGTCATCACCTGTGCTCACGACCAGGTTGAGACCGGCGCGGTCGAGCACGGCGACGCGGCGCTGACCGTCGCGCTCGTCGGTCGCCATGACCTGCTCGAGCGTGCGCTCGAGCGTCGGCGCGGCGTCGTCGAGCTGCGCGCGGAGCCAGGTCGGCGCTTCGCCGCGCGCGTACAGCCGCCGCCCGCCCTGCGCGAGCACGGCGACGCGCACCGCGGCGGGCGCGGGCAGCTCGATCGGCGGCGCCGCGCGGCCGTCCTGAACGCTCCACACGCGCACGACGTCGCCGAGGCTCGCGACGACGCGGGAGCCGTCGGGCGCGAGCGCGAGCAGCTCGGGCGAGCGCCCCTGCTCGAGCTCGAGGCGCACCGGCGGCGCGTCGGGACGCGTGAGCGCGCGCAGCTCGATCGCGTCGTCGCGGACGACGGCGTGGTGGCGCCCGGCGAGCAAGGGCTGCCACCCCCCCGCGACCTCGACGACGGGGCGCCCGTCACCCTCGCGCTCCCAGACGATCCCGTCGACCGCGAGGTAGCGGCCGTCCGCGCTGAAGACCCAGCGGTCCACGGTCTGCAGCGGCTGCGACGCGCGCGCGCGCCCCCCCCGGAGCAAGAGCGGCGCCTGGCCGAGCCGCACAAGCACCGCCTCCTGCTCGACGGTGAGGTCGAGCGTCCAGTCGCCGCGCGGCGAGAGCCGGGCCGCGAAGCTCGTGTCGCGCTCGGCCGCGCCGGTCTCGACGCTCCAGCGCGTGACCGGCTCGCCCGGACAGCCGCCGATCCACAGGCGCGCGGGGGCCTCGCGCGAGAACACGAGCGACCGCAGCGGGCACGCGCTGGAGCGTCGCAGCGAGAGCGCGCTCACCCCCGTGTCGGGCCACACGCGGAGCGCGGCCGTCGAGCTCGTGACGACCTGCGCGGCGCCCACGGGGCTCGCGATCGAGCGCGGCGGCCCGCCGGCGTGGAGGGGCACGCCCGGGACCCCGGGCGGGAAGCGCGACGCGTACAGGGTCGCGTGGTTGCCGTCGCTGACGACGAGGTCGAGCAGCGCGCCGTCGCGTCGATCGAGCAGGTGACCGGGCAGCCGCTCGACCCGCGTCGCGCGGTCGCGCACGCGCCAGAGCGCGACCGTGTCGTCGCCGGGGCAGACGATCGCGCCTTCGAGCGCGAAGGGGCGCGCGCTGCACTCGAGCACCCGCTCCTCGACGGGCTGCGACAAAGATGCTCCTCTGGACAGGTCGTACAGCCGCAGCTCGTAGAGCGACGGGTCCTCGCCCTTGACGCGCGCGAGCGCGACGCTGCCGAGCACGAGCTTGCTGTCGATCAGCCGCGCGAACGGGGCGAAGCTCTTCGGCGCGCCGGCGAGCGTGCGCGTGAAGCCGCCGAGCTCGCTGACCGGTCGCAGCTGCGCGCGCCCGTCCGCCCGCGTCACGAGCACGTGCTCGTGCGCGTCGTCGAGCACGGCGCAGCTGACCACGGGCGCTCGATCGGAGTCGCGGGCGACCGGCGCGCTCACGTCCGCGTCGGGCGTGACGCGGTGGACGAGCGCCGTCTCGCGGCCTTGCTCGACGACGCTGACGATGACGAGGCGATCGCCCGCGGCGCACGGACGCCCCGGGACGCGCAGCGGCGGCGCATCCTGCTCGATCGACCAGATCGTGTAGCCCGCGTCGCTCACCGCCAGCGCCCGCGCGCCGCCCTCGAGGAAGCGCGCCCATCGCGACGGCGCGGGCACCTCGAGGCGCCGCGTGATCTCGCCGCGCTCGCTGTCCCAGACCAGCCACTCGTCGTCGCGGCCGCGCGCGCGCACGAGCACGCGCACGCCGTCGGGGTGGCGGAGCGCGGTCGAGGTGTCGACCTCGGGCAGGCGTGCGCGTCGCTCGGCGTCGAGCAGGACGCTCACGAGCTCGTCGCCGCGCCGCGGCGTGATGAGCACGCGCCCGCCGTCGCGCGAGAGCGCCAGCCGGTCGTCCTCGGCGAGCCCCGGGAGCGGCCAGACGCGCGTGCTCCCGTCGCCCTGCACGACCGCAGCGAAGCGCCCGGAGGCGCCGCGGCTCAGCAGCCGATCGAGGTCGTCGCTGACCTGGACCTCGCGCGCGCCCGGGGTCAGGACCTCGCGCGCGATCGGCTGCTGCAGCGCGTCGTTGGCCAGCGCCACCCAGCCGCGCAGCTTGGCGGGGCGCTTGACCTCGCGCAGCCACGCCGCCATCTCGGTCGCGTCCTCGGCGAACAGGCGCGCGGTCCCGAGGTAGAGCGCGTCGAGGGTGTCCTCGCGGGCGAGCTCCGCGCGGCCGCGGGCGACCCCCTCGGCGCGCTCGAGCTCCTGCGCGTTGCGGTACCAGCGGTAGATCAACGCGGTCGAGGCCGCCATCATCACGGCGAAGGCCGCGATCGAGAGCAGCACGACGCGCCCGCGTCGTCGCTGCCGGCGGGCGCGGGCCTCCTCCGCGCGCGCGCTCGCGTCGACCATCTCGTGCACCTTCGCGCTGACGTCGTGCGGGTAGCGGTCGCGCACGCTCACCGCGATCGCCAGCTGATCGCCCACGAGCAGCGGCTTGTGCTTCGGCCAGGGCGCCGCCCAGCTCTCGACCTCGCGCAGCGCCGCGAGCTTGTCGCGATCCTCCATCAGCCACCCGCGCAGGCGCGTCCACCTGCGCAGCAGGGCCTCGTGCGCGACCTCGACGATGGGCTCGTCGCGCTCCTCCCCGCGCACGAGCAGGCGCGCGTCGACGAAGCGCGCGACGACCTGGTCGAAGGCGTCCTCGGCCCCCGGCTCGCGCGCGCGTAGGTCCCTCAGCGCGACGCGGCGGCGCGTGTCGAGCGTGTGCGTGTCGGTGACCGCCACGAGGTTGACGAACAGGCGCCGCGCCTGCCGGGCCTCGCGCTCGTCGAGCGCGTCGAGCAGCTCGTCCGCGCGGCGCTCGAGCGCGCCGACGACCCCGCCGAGCGCCTCGTACGTAGCGAGCTCGAGCGTCCGCCCGCGACGCCGCTGCCACAGCAAGAAGAGCGTGTACTGCAGCAGCGGCAGCGCGCCCGGCTCGCCGCCGACGTCCGCCAGCATGCGCCGCGCGAGCCCCTGCTGCAAACGCAGCCCGACGCGCTCGGCGGGCGCCTCGATGGCGGTCTGCAGCTGCGCCGGCTGCATCTGGGCGATGAACACCCGGTGCGCCTCGTCGTAGGCCACGCGATCGAGGCGCGCGCCGGCGTCGTCGAGCACGAGCTCGCCGCAGCGCCCGAGGAAGTCGACGCGGATCGTCAACACGACGTGCACCAAGTCGTCGCCCTGGGCGAGCGACCACAGGCGCCGGGCGAAGCGCCCGCGCTGATCGGCGCTCGTGGTCTGCGTGAACAGCTCTTCGAATTGATCGACGACCAGCAGCAGCGCGCGCCCGGTGTCGACGTGGGCCGCGAGCGCGCGCTCGAGGGTCTCCACCGGCGCGGCCCCGGGGCGGATCGTGATGGTCACCCAGGCGCCCGTGACCCGCAGGGGCGCGCGCGCCGGCTGCCGCAGCTCCGCGAGCGCGCGCGCGAAGCCCTCGTCGCCGGTCACGCGCACGAGCGACTCGACGTGGTGGAGCGCGGCGCGGCGCAGGTGGTCGACGTCCTCGGACGCGTCGTCCTCGTCGCCCTGCTCGCCCATGAGGTCCGGGATCGCGCCCGCGTGCACGAGCGACGACTTCCCCGTGCCTGACGCGCCGGCGATCACGAGCAGGCGCGGGCGCCCGGCCTCGCGCAGCGCCTCGAGATCCGCGACGATCTCGCGGCGCTCGGCCTCGCGCCCGTAGAACAGGCGCGTGTCGATGGCGCGGAACGGCAGCAGCCCGCGGTACGGGCGGAGCACCAGCGGACGCGTGTCGTCGCCGCCGCCTGGTCGCGCGTACAGCTGCACCGACGCCCAGTCACGCGCGTCGGAGACGCGCATCAGCGCCTGCCGCGCGCCGACGAAGGCCTGCTCGAGCGAACATGGCCCGCCGAGCAGCTCGCTGTAGAGCGCCCGCGTGAACACGGTCGAGCCCGCGACCGAGAGCGGCAGGCGCGAGGCGACGACGGACTCGAGCCCGGCGCGGTGGAGGTTGACCGCGACGCCGCCGAGGTGGTCGCCGGGCGCCCCGGCGGCCGCGCTGTCGCAGGCGCACAGCACGACGGCGCGCACGCGCCCGGCGTGCGGCGCCAGCAGCTCGCGCAGGCGGATCGCGTCCACCGCGTCGAGCCCCTCGCCGCCCCGGGCCGCGGAGCGCGAGGCCGTAGCCGGCGCCCACGCGCACCCCGTGGCACAGCACGTGGAGGACGTCCACGCGGCGGCGCGCCCCGGCGGCGGCGCGCTCGAGCGTCTCCGCCAGCGACTCCAAGGACATGTTTTTGAGGACATCACCTCCGTCCGCGACGTCGCGCGGATCGAAGGGCGCGCCCACGCGCTCGTACACGCGCGCGTAGGCGCGCGCGATCGCGTCCACGTGGGCCGCGTGCGGCACCTCCATCGCGGGGTGCTCGGCGTAGGCGACCAGCACCCCGCCCCGCTCGTCGCGCGGCTCGCCGACCAGCGGCGGCGCGTCCAGCCCCGGCCACGTGTAGCGCAGCAGCACGCCCGGGAGCGCGCCGAGGTTCCGGCCGCTGCCGGGCATCGTCAGCAGCTCCCACGGCAGCATGTACAGCTCGGCGGCCGTCGAGCGCACGTCGACCAGCACAGGCTCCCCGCGCGCGACCGCGTCCTCGATCGCGTCGAGGTCCCAGCCGGCCGCGGCCACGAACTCCTGCAGCCCGTCGCCGACGCGCTGGGTGAACTCGGGGCCGATGTCCGGATCGCGCAGGCTCCGGAGCCGCTCGAGCAGCTCGGCCGTCCAGGGGAAGCGCGCCGCGCCGACGCGCCCGTCGTCGCGCCGGACGATGTACTCCTGATCCTCGAAGCGGAACGCGTACGCCTTGTCGGCTTCGCGCGCGCGGGTGAGGTCCAGCGTGATCTTCATGACCGGGGCGTGCTCGCGCGGCGTCCTCGCCCCGGCGGCGTGGTCGCGCGTGAATCGTTCGCGCTCAGTATCGACGAAAACGACCGCGCTGTCGCGGCGCGCCGCGGGATGACGTCCCCGCGCGCGCGGGCTCATCGCTCCCCGCGCGCGCCCGTCGTTCTCGCCCGCCCCACGATCATCGCCTGGCGCTCGTCGTCCACGCTCGTCCGCGCGCGCGGCTTGGTCGTACACGAATCTGCTACAACGGGCGGGCCAGGAGCGACCGCCCCCGCCGATGACCACACGACCGTCCGCCCTCCCCTTCGTCGACGCGCCCACCCCAGAGACCATCCCGATCACGCCGATCACCCGCGCGCAGCTCGAGCCCTGGCTCGAGCGCGCGAGCGAGGGCCGGCGCGCGTGGGTCAAGAGCGTCGGCTTCAAGGCGGAGCGCGGCGAGTTCTGTCCGCTGCCCGGAGACGGCGGCGCGATGGAGCGCGTGCTGCTCGGCGTGCTCGACCTCGGCGATCCCTGGTCCTACGCGAGCCTGCCCCGGCGGCTCCCCCGGGGGCTGTACGCGATCGAGCCCGACGAGGGCGCGGCGCTCGAGCCGAGCGCCGCGGACGACATCGCGCTCGGCTGGGGCCTGGGGACCTACGAATTTCACCGCTACCGCGGCGGGCCGCGGCCCGTGTCGACGCTCGTGTGGCCGACCGGCTGCGATCGCGGGCGAGCGACGCGCCTGCTCGAGGGCGTGTTCCTCGGGCGTGATCTCATCAACACGCCCGCCAGCGACATGGGCCCCGAGCAGCTCGCCGCGGCCGCGCGCGTGCTCGCGGGGCGTCACGGCGCGACCGTCACCGTGATCATCGGCGACGACCTCCTGGCCCAGAACTTCCCGACGGTGCACGCGGTCGGGCGCGCGAGCGCTCGCGCGCCGCGGCTCGTCGATCTGCGCTGGGGCGACGAGCGGCACCCCCGGGTCACGCTCGTCGGCAAGGGCGTGTGCTTCGACAGCGGCGGCCTCGACCTCAAGAACGCCGGCGGGATGAAGCTCATGAAGAAAGACATGGGCGGCGCCGCGACCATCCTCGGGCTCGCCCACGCGGTCATGGACGCCGAGCTGCCGGTGCGCCTGCGCGTGCTGCTGCCCGCGGTCGAGAACAGCGTCTCCGGCGACGCGATGCGCCCGCTCGACGTCATCACGACGCGCAAGGGGCTGACCGTCGAGGTCGGCAACACCGACGCGGAGGGCCGCCTGATCCTGTGCGACGCGCTGGCCGAGGCTGACGGCGAGAAGCCCGATCTGCTCATCGACATGGCGACCCTGACCGGCGCCGCGAGAGTGGCCCTTGGGACAGCTCTTCCGGCGCTGTTCTGCACCGACGACGCGGTCGCGGACGCGATCCTCTCGGCCGGCCTCGAGGTCCGCGATCCGCTGTGGCGGATGCCGCTGTACACGCCCTACCGCAAGCAGCTCGACAGCGCCGTCGCCGACCTGAGCAACATCGGCAGCGGGCGCTTCGGCGGCGCGATCATGGCGGCGCTGTTCCTCAAGGAGTTCGTGCGCGAGAGCCCGCGCTGGGTGCACATCGACACCATGGCGTGGAACGTCGACAACAGGCCCGGACGTCCGCACGGCGGCGAGCCGATGGCGCTGCGCGCGCTGTTTTGCATGCTCGAGCGGCGCTACGCGAGCGGCTAGCGGAGCCTAGTGCGCCGCGAGCCACGCGCCGATCGGCGTAAACACCCGCGCCTGCGCGTGGTTGCTGATGAACAGATCGGCGTGGGCGAAGCGCAGCTCGTCGTCGCCGACGCGCAGCACGTCGCGGACGTCGCCGCCCCAGTGCGCGTGGGTCGACATCGCGGTCGCCTCCGGCACGATGCCGTCGCCGTTGGCCAGCACCACCAAGAGCGGCGCCGTGACCTCCGCCATCGCCAGGGTGACGTTGACGCCGCGCAGCCGCAGATCGCGATCGCGGAGCCAGGCCGCGAGCTGCCGGTTCATCGCCGGGCTGGTCTCGTCGACCGTGCGCACCAGCTCGCGGTGCTTGCTGATGTCGACGTGATCGGCGTGCAGGTAGATGCTCAGCGCACGCGGGAAGCGGCGCGCGATCAAGGGGAGCCCGATCGCCGCGAGCCCGCGCATGCCGCGGGTCGGGACCTTGCCGATCAGCCATGGGCTCAGGGACATGACCCGCATCACGGGGTGGGCTCGCTCCCAGCGCAGCGGCGCGCCGATCGCCACGACCGCGCCGATCTTCGCCCGCGCGACCGCGTCGCGGTTGAGCGCGAGGTAGATGGCGACGTAGGTCCCGCCCAGGCTCGCGCCCAGCACCGACACCGCGTCCGCGCCCGTCTCGGTGCGCGCGAGGATGTGGTCGAGGGTGGCCGGGAGATCGACGCACGCGACGTCCTCGAGCCGATAGGAGCGCGAGCCGCCGACCGAGCGCGAGCCGCCCTGGGCCCGGAAGTCGACGGTCCAGACCTCGAAGCCGGCGGCCGCGAGCGCGCCCATCATCGACGGGCCGCGCGGGTGGTAGCCGAAGATGAAGCTGTTCATCCCGTAGCCGGGGACGATCAGCAGCGGGCGCCGACCGGGGACGAGCGCGCCCTGGTCGGCGCAGCGCGTGGCCTGCAGCTGCCAGCCGTCGCCGTTGGAGAAGCGCGTGCGCGAGAATTTCGGCATCGCTGGCGCGGACGGTAGCCCAGCGCGGGCGCGGGAGCGAGTCCGAGGAGTCCCGCCGCGCTCATCGTCGCCGAGACCCGAACTACAGCCCGTTCGACTCCTTGGCCGCGGCGCTCCTGGCGGTCCCCGGCCGCGCCGACGACTCGGACTCGCCCCCTAGAAGCGACCGGAGACCGCCAGGCCGGCCGCCGTGGGCTCGAGGCGCGGCGTGACGGCGAGCTGGCGCGCGCGCTGCTTGCCGCCGATGACCAGCAGGGTCACGCCGCCGACGGTCGCGAGCGCGCCGGTGATGCCGGTGGTCAGCGCCAGCGTCTTCTCGGCGCCGTACTCCGCCGCCAACGCATCCATCGCCTCGCGCTCGCTCGCCGTGAACGGTCGCCGCTCGAGCGTCGCGCTCTCGAGCAACGCGAAGCTCTGCTGCTCGACGCGGTTCATCCGCGCGAGCCCGTAGGCCATGACCCCGAGCAGCACCGCGCCCACGCCCGTGGTCACGCCGCCCGCGACGAGCAGCGGCGTCGGATCCCGGCCGGCGTCGACCTTGCCGACGGCGCTCGGGCTCGGCGGCGCCGCGGGCCCCTCGCGCGCGGGCGTCATCGTCGGCTCCAGCGGCGCGTCGCCCCCCACAAGCGGGCCCGGCTCCTCGGGCCCGCAGGGGTTGCGACCGCTGCGGTGCAGCTCGGCGACCAACATGTCGCGAAGTTCATGCTGCTCCGCGCGCAGCTCCGCGGCCGTGCTCGCGTCGACGAGCACGTCCTCGAGGTAGTCGTCGATGGCCGCGTGCGCCGTGCACAGCGCCCGCGCGTCGCCGCCGCAGCGGAACGCCTCGCGGAGATCCTTCTGCGCGCGGAAGAACGCGAGCTCGCGCAGCGAGGGATCGGAGGCGGCCGCCGGCGAGCGCACGAGCTCGAGCCAGCGCGCGGCCGCCTCGCCGAAGCGGCGCTCCTGCTCGAGCTTGTTGGCGGCCTGCTGCAGCGTGTGGACGACCTCGACGCGCGTCGTTAATGGCGCGCTCGCGGGCTCGCCCGCGGGCTCGCCCGCGCGCGCCTCGGGCGTGAACGCCAGCGTCGTCACGAGGACGCTCAAAGCCAGCGCGCGGCGCAGCGAGACCATCACGGCGTCACTCTACCAGACCACGGCGTCGTCACGCGTCACGCGACTGGCAGAATCTGTGTACGAGCCCGTGCACGCACACGGGCTCACAGCCCGCGTTTGTGCGCCTCGTCTGGATCGACGCGCGCGCGGCGGCGGCCGAGCGTAGGGCTCAGGTGTCGTCCTCGCCGACGGTCTCGAGCCCGCTCTGCAGCCAGCCGCTCTCCGACTGCGCGTGCGTCCGCAGCGTAATCGGCTCCTCGTTGCGCAGCAGATCGATGGCGTCCTGGTAGGCCGCGCGCGGGTACACCAGCGTGATCGCGTTGTTGCGCAGCTCGGCCACCGGGGACTCGGCGTCGGTGAACAGCAGCGTGCCGACGGACTTCACCTGCCCGGTCGAGAGCTTCTCGTACAGGATCACCTGGACCTCTTGGTGCTGGGCGCCGGCGGCCGTGCGCATGTAGACGCGGTAGGTGTGAACGGGCTTGTTGGTCGTGGGGATGCTCATCGGTTTGTGTCCCTTGCGAAGCGGCGCGCGTCGCCAGTCGACGCGCGCCGCAGTGTGGGTGAACCGCGTCCTCTGGAGGAGATCAAGCGATCGTCGTGCGCCGGCTACCAGCGGCCCTGAATCCGGCGGATGAACTCGTAGGGGTAGCCCAGCTCGAAGGCGCTCGCCTCGTCGAGCCGCTGCACGTCGCCCTCGCGCAGCGCGGACGCGAGCGCGGCCGCCTTCACGTTGTCGTCGAGCTGCGCGAGCGAGCGCGCGCCGAAGATCACCGAGGTCACGCCGGGCTTGCGCAGCAGCCAGGCGAGCGCGACCTGGGCCGGCGTCGCGCCGTGCTCCGCCGCCACGGCGTCGAGCGCCGCGAGGATCCGCCAGTGGCGCGGCGTGTCGAAGCCCTTCATGCGGTCCTCCCACTTCGCCAGCCGCGAGCCCGCGGGCGGCGGCTGCTCCTTGCGGTACTTGCCGGTGAGGAAGCCGCCCGCGAGCGGGGACCAGGGCAGGATGCCGAGCCCGTGGCGCGTGCACACCGAGACGTGCTCACGCTCGAGATCTCGCACGACCAGGCTGTACTGGGCCTGCAGCGCGACGAAGCGCTCGGTCCGCGCGCGCGCGCTCGCCCACAGGCTCTCGACGAGGCGGTAGGCCGCGTAGTTGCTGGCGCCGATGTACAGCACCTTGCCCTGGCGCACGAGATCATCGAGCGCCCGCAGCGTCTCCTCCTCGGGCGTCTCGATGTCCTGCATGTGGATCTGGTAGAGGTCGACGCGATCGGTCTTGAGCCGCCGCAGGCTGGCCTCGACCGCGCGCGTGATCCTCAGGCGCGAGGCCCCCGTGCCGTTAGGGCCCTCGCCCATGCGAAAGCGGAATTTCGTCGCCAGCACGACGTCGTCGCGGCGCTTGTCCTGTTCGAACCAGCGGCCGATGACGCGCTCGGTCAGGCCGTCCTGTCCGTACACGTCGGCGGTGTCGAAGAAGTTGATGCCGGCGTCGAGCGCCTTGTTCATGATCGAGAACGAGGTCGGCTCGTCGCAGCCGATCTTGTGCATGAACGACTGCGCGTCGGCCTCGCCGAAGGTCATGGTCCCGAGGCACAAGGTCGAGACCTTGAGCCCAGACGCTCCCAAATTGCGGTACTCCATCGCCTCTGCTCCTCACCCGCGCTGCGGCGGCGGGCGGGCACAGCATGCCCGACGCGCGCCCGTGTCTGACGAGCGGGTGCCTGCGCGAGGCTGCGCGGATGCGGGCTCCGCCGTCGTGGACACGCGGCGCCGAAGCAGCTCGACGGGCGCGAGCCGACGACCGTCGGAGTCCATCGAGGCGAGGTCCGGGGCGAGGTTCGAGGCGAGGTTCGAGGGGCGAGGTTCGAGGTTCGGGCCTTCGACGATCGGGCGGCGCGCGCCGACGGTACACTGCGCGCGGGCATGCCGATCGACGCGCGCGGAAGCGACCGCTCCTCCTCCCCTCCGTCCCGCGGTACGAGCGAGCACGCGCTCGCGTTGATCCGCGAGCTCGTCGAGCTGGGGCCGCGGCGGGTCGCGGGCAGCGTGTGCGAGCGCCAGGCCCACGATCGCCTCGCCCGCGAGTTTCGCGAGATCACGCGCGAGTCGGGCTCGCCGCTGCACGTCGCGCTGCGGCCGTTCCGGTTTAATACCCACCTCTACGCCGTGCTCGCGCTGCACTTCGGCGTGGCGACGCTCGGCTCGCTGGCGACGCTGGCGGGCTACTGGCCGCTAGGGCTGCTGCTCCACCTGCTCGCGGCCGCGTCCTACTACGGCGACTCGACCCGGCGGTTCTACTGGCTGCGGCGCCTGTTCACGTTTCAGCCGTCGCAGAACCTGGTCGCGACCGCGCCCGCGCGCGACGGGGAGCGGACGATCCGCGTCGTGGTCATCGCCCACGTCGACGCCGCCTACACCGGCGTGATGTTTCACCCCGAGGTAGTCCGCCGCGGCACCCGGCCGCCGCCGATCCCGGGGCTCGAGTTCATGGCCAAGGGCATGCTCGTGGTCACCGCCGCGACCGCGCTGCTCGCGTTGGTCGACCTGCTCTCGGGGACAGGATTAATCGGGGCGTCGGCGAGCTTCGTCGCGCTCGCGGCGCTCAGCGTGCCGCCCGTGATCACCTTCGCGCTCAACCTCGAGGTGGTGCTGCGCGACCAGGTCGTGCCCGGCGCCAACGACAACCTCAGCGGCAGCGCGGCCGCCGTCGCGCTCGCCGCTCGCCTCGTGCCGCGCAAGCCGCCAGGCGCCGAGCTGGTGTTCGTCGTCACCGGCGCCGAGGAGGCCGGCACGGGGGGCGCCTACGCGCTCGCGCGCGAGGTCTCGCTGGGGGCCTGGGATCGTCGTGACACCGTCATCATCGGCGTCGACGGGCTGTCGAACGGCGCGCTGCGGCGCGTCGTCGACGGCGAGCTGATGGCGGTCCCCATGGCCCCCTGGCTCGACCGCGTGCTCGACCAGGTCAGCGCGTCCGAGCTGCGGTTTCGCGAGGTCACGAGCATGAACATCCCCGTGGGCGCCACCGACGCGATGCCCTTCCACGCGCGCGGCTACGACGCCGTCTGCCTCTCCTGCGTCGATCCGCAGATCGGCGCGCCGCGCCACTACCACCGCCTCAGCGACACGCCCGACAACCTCGACCCGGCCCAGTACGCCGACTCGATCGACTACGCCGAGCGCCTCGTCGACGCGATCCTCGAGGCGCGCGCCTGAGCGCCTACTCGGGCGCGGGGGACGGCGTGGTGCACTCACGAAACACGCCGGTGTAGCCGCGCGTCTCGCGAAAGTCCGACGTGAACACGCCGCGCGCCGCGAGCACGCGGTGCAGCTCGGGCAGCGCGTGGAAGCGGACCGCCGGGAACAGGTGATGATCGGCGTGGTAGCCGATGTTGTGGGGCGCGAGCAGGAAGCGGCCGAGCCACGAGCTGATCGTCGTGCGCGTGCCGACGCCCCCGTTCAGCCCCCAGTGCTCGGCGACGCCGCGCAGGCGCGTCACCATCGCCAGCCAGGTGAACAGCGGCACGAGCCAGTAGAGCGCGAAGCTCCGCCAGCCGCCCGTCAGCGTGAGCGCGACGACCAGCGCGAGGTAGAACACCGGGCGCGCCGCGTCGAGCGCCCGATCCGACGGCGCGCGCGTGGACGAGCTCGCGTCCTTGCCCCCGCGCGACTCGCCGATCCTGCGCAGGGTGCCGAGCATGCGCACGAGCCCGAGGCCCAGCAGGTCGCTGACGAGCATCCGCGCGAAGCGGCGTCGCGGCATCGGGAAGCGAAATTCGGGCCGCGGGCTGCCGTCCTCGCGCGTGCGGTAGCAGAAGTCCGGATCGTCGCGCGTGTTGAGGTTGCGGTGGTGCTCGTTGTGATGCGCTCGATAGCCGCGCATCGACACGAACAGCGGCCACGCGGCGAGCAGCTCGCCGATGAAGTCGTTGAGCGCGCGCCGCTTGTGCAGCCCGAGGTGGGCGCCCTCGTGCATCATGACGCCGAGCCCGTGCTGACGCGCGCCGATCGTGATGACCGCGAGGAGGTACGCGAGCGGGTGCGCGGCCGCCTCGGAGAGCAGGGCGGCGCAGGCGATGACGCCCCAGTCCAGCGCGATCGCGCCGAGCGACGCGCGCGCGTCGACCCGCATCATGGCGCGCAGCGCCGCCGCGTCGACGCGCGGCCTGCGTCCGCGCGTGGCGGCGTCGATCACCGCCGCGCCGGGCGCGTCGGGCTCCATCCTGGATGTCGATTCCAACATGATTGAACGTACAGGAGAGCAATCGACGTGCCAACGCGCTCGCGCGCTCGCGCGCGCGCGGATCTGCGGATAGCGTCCGCGGGGCCGGCGAGCCGCGCCGCACGACGCGCGCCGAGCCCGGGGCCCGTGCGCACGTGGGCCGCACGGCCGACGCACACGTGCTCGCGCGCGCGCGCGGCCCAGCATGGCGCGCGACATTCCATAAGTCCTTGAGGACAGCTCCATCGGCGCGCGGTGAGCCGGTGGCACACACGCTGCACGGTGGGGAGGCGACGCGGTCCGCGGCGCGCCCGTCTCCCCGTCGCGCCCGTCGCCTCGTCGCCACGCCCGCCCCGCTCGTCTCCGCACACCGCCCCGCTCGTCTCCGCACACCGCCCCGCTCGAGAGGCCTCGCCCATGTTCTCGTTTCTTCGCCGTGACCTCCCCACCCTCGTCGGCGCCGCGCGAGCGCGCGAAGCTCGAGCGCCGGAGCCCGCGCCGTCGCGCCCGCGCTCGCGCTCATTCACGAACGCGCTCGCGCTCGCGCTGCGCGACCGCGTCGCCGCCAACCGCTACCCGCAGGCCAACCCCGAGGCGCTGCGCGACGCGATCGCCGAGTACGTGCGCGCCACCGCGTGCCCGGCGCTCCGCTCGCGCGCGCCGCTCACCGCCGCGAACGTGCTCGTCGACGCAGGCGCCGCGCGCGTGCTCGAGCTGATCCTCAAGGCCACCTGCGTCGGCGGGCGCGGGGCGGCGCTCCTCGCCGAGCCGACCTGCCCGCGCGCCCGCGACATCGCGCGCGCGCTCGGGATCGAGGTCGTCACGGTCGGTCGCGCCGACGACGACCTCAGCATGGACCTCGACGGCGCGCGCGCGGAGCTCCGGGGACGCGCGGGCGCGCCCGTGCGCGTGGTGTTCGTGGGTCACCCGAACACGCCCACGGGCAACCCGCTGACCCCCGAGGAGCTCGCGTGGCTGCGCTCGATCCGCGACGACGCGCTCGTCGTCATCGACGAGCGCGAGTTCGAGTACGCCGGGGAGACGCTCGCGGCCGAGGCCGTCGGACGTCCGAACTGGATCGTGCTGCGCAGCTTCTCGCGGGCGTTCGGGCTCGCCGAGCACCCTGTCGGCTACGTCGTCGCGCACCCCGTGTTGATCACCGCGCTCGCCAAGGTGCAGCTGCCGGACAGCGTGCCGGCGACGTCGGTCATCGCCGCATGGCTCGCGCTCCAGCATCGCCACGCGCTGCTGGCCGACATCCCCGCGCTCCGCAGCGAGCGGCGGCGCGTGTTTCAGCAGCTCGACGCGCTCGCGCTCGCCAGCGGCGCGCGCGTGTGGCCGGGGCGCGGTGACGGCGTGTTCATGCAGCTCGTGCCGCTCTCGTCCAGCGAGTCCCACGCCGCCGCGCTCGCGCGGCGCGACCGCGTCGTCGAGTCTCTGCAAAACGCCGGGCTGCCGGCGCGCGCCGCCGGCGACGGGCTGCGGCTCGGCGTCGGCGCGCCGCAGCAGAACCACGTCCTCGTCGCGGCCGTGGGTCGCGCGATGCAGCGCTGGGGGCACGGGAGCAAGCGCACACGCGACGCGCGACGCAAGCGACGCTACTTCAGCGGCGCGCAGCGGGCCTCGTCGTCGAGCAGCGGCTCGTTTATCGCGTGAGCGCGGCGCCTACCGTGTACACTCCCGGCCGTGGAGTGCACCTACTGTCACGCCAATAACGAGGGTCTTCGCTCGCTCTGCTCGGTCTGCGGTCGCGTCATCGAACGCGGCGCCATCGTCGCGCTCCGCGGGCCCGAACGCGTCGAGGACGCGGAACGTTGGGACGTGCGCGCTGATCTCGTGCGCGCGGCGAAGCTCGGCGCGGGGCTGTCGGCGATCGTCGAGCCCGCCCGCTCGACCCGCGTGCTGCTGACGTCCAAGCCCGTGTTTGACGACCTCGCGATCGAGGTCAAGGCCCAGGTCACGAGCGATCAGGAGGACAAGGCCGCCGGCTTCGCGCTCGACGTCCGCGTGCAGGGGCGATCGCTGTACCGCGCCGAGGCGCTGCTCTCGGGCTGGTACCGGATCAACCGCGTCGACGAGGGCGCGTCGACCGTGCTCGCGCGGATCAAGGCGCTCGACCGCGCGATCACGTCGCCGCGGATCCTGCGGCTCGAGGCCCGCGGCGATCGTCTTCGCCTCGCGGTCGACGGCGAGCTCCTGCTCTCGCTGCGCGACGATCGGCATCGCTTCGGGGCCGCGCGGGTCGTCGCGATCCCGGGCGATCACGAGACGATCAACCTCGAGTGGTCCGCGCTGTCGATCGTCGCGCCCGCCTGAGCGCGGTCACGCGCCCAATCGACCGAGACGCGAGCGACCTGTCGACTCGGCGCCGCGCCGCGTTGATAGCTGTCTGATAAGACATCTCAATCGCGGCGAGCGGACACGGCGAGCGCCCCGCGGGCCCCGACGCCGACGAGGGGCGGCGTGAGCCTGCGTGTCGTCGGCGTGTTGGGAACGCGCGCGGCGAGTGGTAGCGTGCGCGCGCCGTGACCGACTCCTCCGCCCCGACGCAGCGCCCCTCCCCCTCGCCCCCTCACCCGTCGCGCCGCGGTCCCCGAGTGGCGCCGCGGACGTTTGTGCTGATCTTCGCCGTCGCCGCGTGCTCCGGCGCGGGCGCGCCCCAGGGCGCGGGCGCCAAGCCAACGGCGGAGGCGAAGGCCACCGAGTCCTGCGGTGAGTCCTACAGCGCGCAGCGACAGCAGCAGATGGAGGCCATGTGCGCGCTGGAGGGCGCGCTCTCGGGCGCCGGGCTCGCGCCCGCGCCGGACGGCCTGAGCACGCGCGCGCCGAGCGAGGCCATCCCCGTCGAGATCACGCGAGACGGCGTCACGCTCGGCAGCGCGCCCGTGGACCCGACGGCGGTCGCCAGCGCGTGGACCCGCGAGTCCGGGCGCGTCCAAGAGATGGCGCGCCTGACGGGGCGGACCGTCGCCGACGGCTGGGCGCTCACGGTCCACGCCGACGTGGACGCGGGGGACGTCGCGGTGGTGCTCGATCAGCTCTCGAGCGTCGGCGCCGTGACGGGCGAGCTGCGCTTCACCGCGCCGCTCGCCGAGCCCGCGCCCGCGCCCCCCGATCCAGCCTTTCACAAGGAGCTGGTCGACGAGCTCGCGCCGCTCGATCCAGCGCGGCGCGCGAGCGCGCTGGCGACACGGATCCCGCCGATCATCGAGGGCTGCGCGAGCGTGACCAAGGTGTTCAGCGCCATCGCCGTGGCGCCTGCGGACCAGCGCTGCGAGCTGATGGCCGCGGGCTTCGCCGACGCGCTGCGCGAGTGCAGCTGCCCGCCGTGGGCCGACAAGCTGATGACCTTCGTGCACATCATGACGGTCGGCGTCGAGCCCCCCGTGGGGCGGCTCGTCGCGCTCCCGGTGCAGCTGGGCGCCGGCGCGGAGGATCAGGAGGCTGACTCTGAGGACACGTGGTCGCAGCTCGCCACGCGGCTGAGCCCGGGCGCGCGCTGGCCGCTGCGCCTCAGCCCGCGGTAGCCGCTCACGGGCACATCGACGGCGACGTCGGCGGGAGCGCGTCGAGGCCAGCGACCTTCACCCCGGCGAAGGTCGAGCCGACCAGCGAGGCCATCAGCGGCTCGAACACCTCGCCCTCCGCGTCGCCGCACATCACCTCGTCGACCGGGTGCTGGAACGCGCCGTCGAGCACGAGGTTGACCCCGATGTCGCTGCCCGTGATCGGGTTGGCCGCCCCGGGGATGAGCAGGCTCGGGAGCGCGAGCGAAAACTCGCCGAGCGCCGAGATCGCGACGCCCTCGACGAGCACCGGATCTCCGACGAGCACGGGCTGCGGCGTCGTCTCGCCGAGCATGATCTCGAGGGCCTGGGTGGTCACGTCCATCACGCCGCCGTCGGGGCCGAAGGATCCGTCCACGGTGACGAGCGAGAACAGCGGGTGCGTCGAGTCGATGGACGTAGCGACCGCCGTCAGGTACGCGCCGCTGACGTCGATCCCGGCGGGGCCCGTGGCCGTGGTGGTCGAGCTCGTCCCCGGCTGGGTCGTCGTCGGCTCCGACTCGCTGTCGCCCGCAGTCGAGGCGTCGCCGCTCGAGGACGCGTCGCTGTCGGACTCGCCGCCCGCGGGCGCGGAGCTGGGCCCGCAGCCGGCGAGCGCGAGGAGGAGCGCGAGGAGGAGCGCGAGGATGGCGAGCGGACGATCGTGGAGCGAGCACATGGACCTCTCGAGGAGTAGCACGGCGTCGTGCACCACCGCGGAGTCGCTACTTCAGTCGTTACTTCGCGGCCCCGCGCGACGCGTCGCGACGGCGCGCCCGCGCGGCCTCGCGTTGCGCCTCGGCGTAGCGGTCGCGCCAGGGGCACCAGCTCGAAGACGGCCCTGATCGCGGTCGGCTGCACAGCGAGCGCGCGCCGTGACCGAGCTCGAGCGCGCCCGCGGCCATCGCCTCGATCCCGCCCGGGATCTCCGCCGTCACGTAGACCGAGTCCTCGCCAACCTCCCCGAACGCGACGCGGTTCTGCTCGCGGAAGTACCGGTACGCCAGGTGCTTGTCCGAGCCCGTCCCCTTGGGGATCCGCAGCTCCGCGCGCACCACGGGCTTCTCGGGATGCTCGCGCGCGTACCTGGCGAGCACGCGCCCGGCCTCGTCCGCGCGCCACCAGAACGCCTCGATCAGCGGCGAGTCGGACAGCACGATCGTCGGCGAGCGCCCGCGGACCGCGAGCGTCCCCGGGAGCGCGCCGAGGTCGACGTTGACGAGCTCGGGGTCGCTCGCGTCGACGACCGGCGCGTCGTAGCGCGCCTGCACCAGCGCGGCGATCTGCTCGAGCTGGGCCGGCTCGCGCGACGCGGTCTTGTAGCGACCCCGCGCGCTGCGGATCACGTCCTCGACGTCGCGCGCGCCGCCGGGCATCACGCCGTCGAAGCGCGCGTCGAGGGCCGCCTGGATCGCGGCGTCGATGAGCGCCTGGTCCTTCAGACAGTAGTCGGCGAGCTGCGCGTAGCAGCTCTCGCCGTCGACGAGCGCCGCGCGGGCCTCGGTCCAGCCGTCGACCGGCGTGTCGGGGGCGCCCGGACCGCAGGCGAGCGAGGACGCGAGACACAGCGCCGCGCCGCGAGCGACCACCCTGACGAGCTGACGCACCGCAGGATTGTACCTCGCGCGCGGTCGCGGTAGCGCGCGGGCCGTCGCCGCCGGGGTCCCAGGGCCGCGGCGGCGGTCCGCGTCTACGACTCCCGCTCGCCTCGGATCGCGTAGAGCTCGGTGCGCTCGCTCCGGCCCTTGAGCTGCACCGAGCCCCGCGGCTCGAGCACGAAGTCGCGGAGCAGCCGCTCGCGCAGCGCGCCTGGCACGAAGATCTCGTTGGCCGGCGCGTGCGACTGCAGGTGCGCGGCCGTGTTCACCATGTCGCCGACCACCGTGAAGTCGTAGCGGTTGACGCACATCGCCCCGATGTTGCCCAGCAGCGCGCGCCCCGAGTTGATCCCGATCGAGACGCTCGGCGTGAACGCGAGCTGCTCCTGCAGCGCGGTCTGCATCGCGGTGATGTGCGCGCGCGTGGCCAGGCACGCGCGCGCGCAGTCCTTGAGGTGGTCGGGCCCGCGGAACACCGCCATCACCGCGTCGCCGATGAACTTGTCGACCCCGCCGCCGTGGTCGAGCACGTCCGCGACGATGCAGTTGAAGTAGTGGTTCAGCAGCTCGACGACGTGCTCGGGCTCGCCGCGCGCGGTCAAGGCGGTGAACGAGCAGATGTCGATGAACGCGACGCTCGCGTCGATGAACTCGGTGACCTCCGCCGGCTCCGGCGGATCGGCGCGCAGCATGAACGCGAGCGCGGCCTCGTCGACGTACATCCGCAGGATGTGGTTCTCCCGGACCATGCGCAGCGCCGCGCGCAGCTGACGGACGTGCGCGAGGGTCTTGTCGAGCGTCGCCTCGAAGTCCGCGAAGTCGATCGGCTTGGTGAGGAAGTCAAACGCGCCGCGGTTCATGGCGAGGCGGATGTTCCGCATGTCGTGGTAGGCGGACACGATCACCGACTTCACGGTCGGGTGCTGGCTCTTGAGCTCGCCGAGCAGCGTCAGCCCGTCCATGACCGGCATGTTGATGTCGGTGACGACGAGGTCGACGCTCGGGTGCCGCTCGAGGAACTCGAGCGCCTCCGCGCCGTTGTGCGCGAAGTACATCTCGAGCTGCTTCTTGCGCAGCTCCCGTCGGTACCGCTGACGAAACAGGTGCTCCACGTCCTGCTCGTCGTCGACGAGCAGGATCCGCGGGACGTCCAGCGAGTGTGCGTGCGCCGCCGACATGCGGGGACACTATTGCGCGCGCCCCTGAGGCTGTCAACGCGTTCGGTTAGACCAGTCTATATAGTCATGTCTGATAATTTATGTTTATAGAGTCAGGTTTGTAACGGCCGCGTCGCGACGCGCGGCAGCGAGACGATGAACTCGGCGTACTCGCCCGGCACGGAGTCGACCGCGAGCGATCCGCGGTGGACGGAAACGACGATATCGTGGGTGATCGAGAGGCCGAGGCCGGTCCCCTCGCCCGCCGGCTTGGTCGTGAAGAACGGGGTGAAGAGCCGGGCGCGCAGCGCGTCCGGGATCCCGGTGCCGTTGTCGCGGATCCGCACCTCGACGCGCGCGCCGGCGGCCCGCGTCGAGACCCGCACGACCGCGCGGTACCCCGCCCCCTCCCCGCGCGCGCGCTCGCGGGTCGCGTAGAACGCGTTGCCCAGGATGTTGAGGAACGCGCGCGCCATGTCGGCCTGGATCAGGTCGACGCGCCCGAGCGTCGGGTCGAGCTCGAGCTGCAGCTCGACCTGCAGCGCGCTGTCCTGGGCGCGCGCGGTGTGGAACGCGAGGCTGAGGTACTCCTCGAGCAGCTTGTTGAGGTTCGTCGGCCGGAAGTCGCCGGACTTGTCGCGCGAGTGCATGAGCATGCCGCGGACGATCCGGTCCGCGCGCGTGCCGTGCTCCAGGATCTTGCCGAGGTTGCCGGTGAGCAGCTCGACCAGCTCGTCGGTCTCCTCGCGCTCCTCATCGTCGAGCGCGGCGCGCCACGACGCGGTCGCGGCCCGGAGCTCCTCGAGCAGCTCGATCGAGAGCGTCGCGAAGTTGTTGACGAAGTTGAGCGGGTTCTTGATCTCGTGGGCGATGCCGGCGGTGAGCGTGCCGAGCTCGGCCATCTTCTCCTGCATGATCAGCTGCTGCTGCATGGCGCGCACGCGCTCCAGGTTCTCCTCGAGCTCGCGCGTGCGCGCCTGGAGGTCCTCGTTGAGCGCGCGCATCTCCGCGGAGCTGAGGTCAAGGGAGCGCTCGATGAGCTTGCGATCGTCGTCGTAGGCGCGGTAGGTGCGATCGATCGCGTCGAGCAGCGTCGCCAGCTCCGCCGGCGGCTCGCCGTCCACCCGCAGATGCTTGCGAATCTGTCGCTTGAGCAGGCGGTGCACGGGGCCGATCGTACTGGGTTTCCGCGTGCGTGGGCGCGCGAGGGGGCGCGACACGACGCCGCTCCCCGCTTCCCCTGCCCTCCGCGCGTTGCTACGCTCCGCGCCGGACTGCGGGAGATCATCGAGGACACCATGTGGAACACGCCAATCGGACGACTCCGCGGCATCGGCCTCCTCGAGGGGGTGTCGTTTCTCGTGCTGCTCGGTATCGCGATGCCGCTGAAGTACCTCGCGGGGCACCCCGAGGCGGTGATGGTCGCCGGCTGGGCGCACGGCGTGCTGTTCATCCTGTACTCGCTGGCGATCCTCGGCGTCATGAACAGCACGAGCTGGGGGATCGGGCGCGGCGCGCTCGCGTTCTTCGCGGGGCTCGTGCCGTTCGGGCCGTTTATCCATGATCGTCACCTGCGCGCGCTCCAGGACGAGGAGCGGCAGCAGGCGCGGCCGTCGAGCGCGACGTGACCGGCCCTCGGCGGGCCGCCCGCGGCGAAGCTCCTCGTGACGCCTGCCGCGTCGATTTCGCGCCGGACGTCGTGACCGCGGGCGCTCGCCTCGCCCGCGGCGCGCGGCGAGGTCGACGTCGCGCGCCGCTCGATCGCGCCTGTTTGTTCAGGCATATTGCGAAGGTGCGCCGCGCGGCCCGATCGAGCGCCCTGCTGCTCGCGCTCTCGAGCGCGTCGCTCGGGTGCGGCGACGCGGGCGTCGACGAGAGCGCGACGCAGGCGAGCTCCGACGCCACGAGCGGCGTCGCGTCGACGGGCGAGGACGCGACCAGCGAGACCGCGACCACGGGCGCGAGCGCCGGCTGGGCTGTCTCGCTCAGCCTGGGCCCGCCCGACGGCGCGCTGCTGAGCGTGTGGGGGCGGACGAGCGCCGATGTCTACGCGGTCGGCGGGCAGCCTGCGTTCGGCGACGACGATGGCTTCGGGCGGGCGTTTCACTTCGACGGCGAGGCGTGGGAGCCAGTCTTGGTGCCGGACGCGACGCCGCGCCTCAACTGGGTGCACGGCACGGCGACGCGCGTGTGGACCGTCGGGGAGCGCGGCGTGATCCTGTCGCGCGCGCCGGAGGACGCGGACTGGAGCGCGGAGTCGTCGGGGACGACGCAGACGCTGTGGGGCGTCTGGGGGCCGTCGGACGACGAGCTGTGGGCCGTGGGCGGCGACGGCGTGTCCGGCGTGCCGACGCTGCTGCGCCGTCAGGCGGGCGCGTGGGCCGACGACGCGTTGCCGGCGATCGAGGGCGACAGCAAGGGGCTGTTCAAGGTCTGGGGATCGGGCGTCGACGACATCCACGTGGTCGGCGACCTCGGGGTCCAGCTGCACCGCGACGGCGAGACGTGGACGCAGCAGGCCAACGAGTCGATCGCCGATCTGATCAGCGTGTGGGGGCGCGGGGCCGGCGACGCGATCGCGGTCGGGGGGCGATCGAGCGCGCGCCTGAGCCGCTGGGATGGCGCCGGCTGGACCGGCATGACGCTCACGGGCGAGCCCGGTCTCAGCGGCGTGTGGGTCGACGCCGACGGCGTGGCGACGGTCGTGGGCGCGCAGGGGACGATCTGGCGCCTCGCGCCGGGCGGCTTCTCGCCCGAACCAGAGGACAGCCCGACGATGCACTTCCTGCACGCCGTCACGGGCTTCGCCGACGGCGTGCGCGTCGCGGTCGGCGGCAGCCTGCTCGGGCCGCCGCCCCACGTCGGCGTCGCGCTCGTCTACACGCCCGGCTGATCCCGGCGCGTTTCTTCATGACTGTTCGGACAGGTGTGTAGAATTCCCGCTTGCGCGCCCGCGCCGCGCCCTGCACTCTCAGCAGCATGATCTGGTCTGACGCGCGCCCGCTTGTACGCACCGCCCTCTCGCTCTCGCTCCTGCTGCCCGCGGCGGCGACCGGCGCGTGCGACCCCGGCGGCGGCTCGACGAGCAACGGGACCGACGCCACGAGCGACCCGACCGCGGCGACCTCGACCGAGGGATCGAGCTCGGACGCGACGGCGACGACGGGCGGCACGACGGGCGCGACGACGGCGGGCACGGGCGCGACGACGGCGGGCACGACCGGCGCCGAGGAGCAGTTCTGCAAGCTCGGGACGACGGGCGACTCGACCGGCAGCGACGCGCCCTGGCTCGAGGTGATCAACGACGGCGAGCCGCTCGCGGACGGCCAGCCGCTCACGCTGATCTGCGGGTTCCAGGGCTCGTTCATGTTCGAGGTGCGCCCCTACGTGGGCGGCTACGAGCCCGACAGCGACTACAGCGATCTCGACGTGACGCTCGAGATCGCGGGCTACCCCGAGGCGCCCGACGGGCACCTGTGGCAGCTCAACGACTACGGCACCTTCATCGGCTGCGAGGACAGCGACACCGACTACTCGACCTACGTGACCTACACGTACACGATCCAGCTCCTCCTGGACGACGAGATCCCCGACAAGGCGGTCCTCGACGGCGTGGGCGCGACGCTCACGGTCGTCATGAACACCCCCGATCAGCAGACGGTCGAGGTCTCCGCCGACCTCGTGATCTCGGCGGTCGAGGACCCGATGTGGGAGTTCTGCGCCGGCTACTGATCGCGCAGGCCCGCCCTGCACGCGCTACTCCGTCGACGCGGTGAGCCGCTGGCGGAGCCGCGCGACGACGTCGTCGGGCAGCGCGCTCGCCGAGAGCACGCGCTCGATCACCGCCCGCGCGGGACGTTTTGGCGCGGCGGCGCGCGTCGCTCGGTCTGGCTCGGCCGTGGCGTCGCCCTCGAGCGGCGGCACGAGGCACGGGCCGGTCGTCGTCTCCCCGCCGCGCGTGCCGGTCCCGTCGCTGTCGCTGTCGCTGTCCGAGTCGGTGCCGGTGCCCGTCGCGTCCCCGGTGCCCGTCGGGAGTTGACCCAGGCAGGGGCCGGTCGTGACCTCCGGCGGGAGGTCGTACTTCAGGCACGGGGTCATCGTCGCGTCGCCTGTGCCCCCGGTGCCGGCCGAGGACGAGGACGAGGACGAGGTCGCGGCGGTCGTCGTGCTCGCCGAGGCGCCGGCGGTCGTCGCCTCGCTCTCGCTCTCGGTCGACGCGTACTTGAGGCACGGCGCGCAGCTGACCTCGGCGCCCGCGACGAGCCCGAGGCCGACGATGATGCTGACTGGGAGGCGGCTGAGCTGCATGGCGTCACGCGACGCGGGCGTCTAGTCGTCCCGCAGCGTACGCGTACGCAGGCGCGCGAGCACGTCCGCCGGCAGGTCATCCCGGGAGAGCACGCGCTCGATGACGGCGCGGCGACCGGGCTCCTCGAGCTCCTCGGCGCGGGGCGGCGCGAGCGGATCGTCAGGGAGCACGTCGCCGGTCGGCATGGGCGCGAGGCACGGCCCCGTGGTGGTGCTGTCGCCGGTCGTCCCGGTGTCCGTCTCGCCCGTGGTCGCGGTCGTGTCCGAGGTCGAGCCGGTGCCCGTGTCGCTCTCGCTGCTCGTCGCCGGCGGATCCTCGGTGGTGTACGGCGCCCCGAGACAGGGGCCGGTCGAGATGTCCGTCGTCGCGCTGCTGCCCGAGGTGCCCGCGGAGGTGCCCGCGCTGGTGCTCGAGACGCCCTCGGTCGTGTCGGTCGAGCTCGCGGTCGAGCTGTCCGTCGGCGCCATCGAGAGGCACGCGGAGACGCCTCCGCAGGCGTCCGCGCCCACGGTGAGCCCGAGGCCGACGAGGATGTGGAAGGGGATGCGTGTGGTCTGCACGGCGCTCCGTGGGTCTCAGCCCTGGTCGTTCTTGATGCGCGCGCGCAGCCGGGCCTTGACGTCGGCCGGGAGCGCGCTGGCCCTGAGCACGCGATCGATCGCGGCCTTGCGGGTCTGCTCCTCGGGGCTGCTCTCGGGCCCCTCGTCCTCGGGCATGAAGCCGCCGGTCGTCGGCGGGAAGTCGAGGCACGGGCCGGTCGAGGTCTCGGTCATCGTGCCGGTCGACGTGCCCGTGGTCGTCGGATCCGTGTCGGTCGCGTCCGAGGTCGAGCCGGTCGAGGTCGGCGAGGAGGTGGTCGGCGGCGGGTAGTCGAGGCACGGCCCGATCGTCGTCTCGCCGCCCGAGGAGCCCGAGCCCGTGCCCGCGGTGGTGCCCTCGGTGGTGCTCATCGGCGGGCTCAGGCACGGGCCGGTCGAGACCTCGGTGGCGCCCTCTGTGCCGCTGGCCGTCTCTGTCTCTGCGGGCACGTCGAGACAGGGGCCGACGCCGTTGCAGCCGGTCGTGCCGGCGACGAGCTCGAGGCCGACGAGGATGCTCATGGGTAGCTTGCTAATCTGCACTGGGGACCTCGCGAGGCGATATCCGCGAGTATCCACCGCCCCGGGCCGCGCTCGCAAGCTGACGCGACGTGAGCGGCTCGTCGGCCTCACGCGACGCCGAAGCGCGCGCGCCAGCGGTGATAGGCGCCCCGCAATTCCGGCGCGCGGACGTCGATGATCGCCTGCCCGGCCTCGACCGCGGCGCGCTCGAGCTCCTCGTGCAGCGCGTGCCCCGGCTGCCCGACCCGCGTGTCCCTTGCGCCATGTGACCGGCCGCGCAGCACGAGCGGATCCGTGACGCGGTGCGTCTCCTCGTGGAAGACCTGAAGGATCACGTGCTCCGCCGGGCGCGCGAGCGAGACGCCGACGACCCGGCGCGGCGCGGCGCCGCCGCGGCCGCGATGGCTCGCGCGCCCGCACCACCCGAGCGCCGGGCAGTCGACGATGGTCAGCGGCGGCGGGCCGGTCGTCGTCTCCCACAGCACCGCGCGGAGGCGGGTGATCGCGCCCAGGAGCTCGCGCTCGCGCTCGCGCTCGAGCGCGCCCCCGACGGCGACCCGCGGGCGCTCCTGCGCCAGCGCGCGCAGGAACGCCTCGGCGAGCGCCTGGCCGGGCGCGTCCCGCAGGGCCGGATCGAGTCCCGGGCCGCGTAGCCAGCCCTCGAGCTCGGCGCGCGACGTGGCCTCGACGCCCATGAACTGCAGCCGCAGCCGACCCGGCGCGCGCGCGTACGCGGTCCGCAGCGCCGCGACCCACGGACGCTGCGGCCGCGCGCGGTCGTAGATCGAGGCCGCGTCGCGCCCGAGATCGAGGTGCGCGAGCACGTGGTAGCAGAGCGCCGCGTGCTCGCTGCGCTCGAGCTGGATCAGCTCGTCCGCGCGCTCGTCGATCTGCTCCATCGGTCAGACCGATCCGGCGCGCG
>JACKDW010000014.1 GCA_020633295.1 Myxococcales bacterium
CAGCGCCCCCATCGTCTCGGAGTCGCCCGGCCCCCCTTGAGATTTACTACGCGAACGCGAGTAGGAGCCCTTGAGACGGGCGATGACCTTCTCGCAACGCCGCTCATGGGCTTTGTCCTCGGGGTCGAGGTCGCCCTTCTTTAGCTTTACCTGGCCCAGCCGCCGGATCTCACCCAGCGCCCAATCGAGCCGACGCTTGAAGCGCTTGAGCACGACTTTCAGTGCTCCAGGCATCTCGTCAAGCAGTTGCTCCAGTAACGCGATGTTTACTGCGGCGGCGTCCTCGCCCGGCCACGACTCAGTGAACGACCGACGCACCGCGGCGAGCAACACCGGCCGATGCTTTGCGATGATGGTCCCCAACTCGGACACGCTACGCACCTTGTCGAGCACCTCGCCGCCTGGGGTGAAGAGATAGCTGCGCAGCGTCGACGGGAAGCAGCGAGCCAGCGTGTTCTCGATCTCGTGGCGGTTCTCGTCATCGGCACCGCGGGCGACGCCATGCAGGGCCGTCAGCACCGTGGCGTGAACGTGCTTGCGGATCATTACCTCATTCTTGAGGTTGAACCGCGGCGGCTCGACCTGTCCAAGCAGCAGCTTGAGCGGCTCGCGGAAATAGGCCTGATCGAAGCCTGTCGCCTGCGCATATGTCAGGTCCACCGCCATGCGGTGCCGGCGACCGGCGCGGCCAGCCCGCTGCCAGTAGTTGGCGGCCGTGGGCGGCACATTGCGCATGAGCACGGAGTCGAGGGCGCCGATGTCTACACCGAGCTCCAGCGTGGGCGTACAGACCAGTGTGTTGAGTTGCTCTCCTTCTCCCTTGAACTGGTTCTCGATCCGCTCGCGCTTGTCGTGGGGAACCTGAGCTGAGTGCTCGGCGACACGCAGCATGGAGTAGTCGCCGTCGAGAACGCGCAGGTCGAAGTCGTCCTGCGCCTCGTCCTCCCAAACAAGCCGACCACCACAGCGCCACGCCATGCAAGTACTGGTGGGGCCTTTGCGGATGGTGGTGCGACGACACTTCTCGCAGCGGTACCGCCCGGTGTGGGCATGGAGCGCGAGCCGAGAGCTGTCGATCTGGTAGACGCCGGCGCTTCCTTTTAGCGGCTTGCCCCAGCCGGTTAGCGTCACAGGGACAAGTAGCTTGGAGTCAACGAGCGCAAGCCACAGCTCTTCGAGGAAGGCCTCGAGGTCTTGCTCGGGCACGCCCCACGAGGCGACGGCGTTCCACACCTGTGTGGGTCGACTCCCGACCCACTGGGTCACGCGGGCTGGCAGGTCCGACGACGCGCGACTCAGCTTCATGCCCTTGGGGCCGCCACCAAAGCTCGGGACGTAGCCGTACTGCACCTCCTTGTCGCCGCTGTTCCACATGACCTCGAACAGCTTCGTTGACGAATCGTGCAGCACACGTACGCGCCGCAAGTGGTCGAGGAGCGCGGCTATTCCTTCGGTAAGGGCTTCGGGAGTGACGTTCAATACCGGCGCCCACTGCTTCACGAAGGGGAGCGATGCATCCAAGCCACCGTAGCCCAACTTGAGCCTGCCCCAAGGTTCGAGACCCAGGCGTTGTTTGACACCTGTGGCGATCTCGCGGAGCACCTGAATGCGTAGGAAGTAGAGCCGCTCTTCGCGGTGTTTTGTCCCGCTCTCGGCGAACGGCACGACCTGCCACACCTCGGGCAGCAGCGCACGCGAGAGTTCGCGATCCTTGTCGAGCAAGTCATCCAGGGCATAGACGACATCACCCACCGAGACGCCGCTCGCCGTGATTTGCTGCGACATCAGGGCACGTAAGCGGAAGCGTCGGGCATGGTCGCGCATCCAGCCCGCCTGAAACGCCGCGTCCTGACGGTTGTCGGCGAAGACGAGCAGCCGCGGACGCTCCGAGAGGTGCACCATGGACTGGGCGAGAACGTGGACGTCGGACACACCGACGGCGCGCACGGGGCGAGCTGGCTCGCGGTACCGGCCCCCGCGGGGTCGCTTGCCAGGCGCCTGACAGGCGACGCACGAGTGCAGAAGCCCTGGATACTCCTCCTTGGACCGCACGGCCTGCACCGCGACTAGCGTGTTCTGGACGTTGCAGGCGCTACATGCGTCGGTGTGTACCGCTTGCAACGAGCCACAGTGGCTGCACACGAACATCGGGTGGAGCCGCCGGTGCTCGAAATCGTGGCCGCTGGGAGGGAGCACGTCGCCGTCCTCGTCAACTTCCTCCACGTCATCGTCCTCATCGGGGCTGACCACCAGACGATCGACGAGCACGACCCGGTTGCCTCCTGTCTCGTAGGGCACGTGCTCCCATACACGGGTACTCCCGACGAGGTCGCCGCCAGTCGGCCCGGCCTTCACGCCCGCGCGCAAGCCGAAGTCTTTCACCCAGGTCTCGTAGTAGTGTTGTCCACAAGTAGTGCAGGTGATGATCGGGAAACGCCAGAAGCCCTCGCCCAGATCGCTGTCGGCGTCCTCGCCTGAGAGCCACAGGCGGGCCGCGTGATTCGGGTTGGAGAGGGTTACGACCGCACCCCCGACCCCTCGAACGAAGGAGTGCACTACCGGGCGCAGCAGCGGATCGTGGTCACCACGCCCTGTTGCCGCGCCGAGAGCGAGCCACGCGAGGATCTCGGCCTCCGGCACAGGCCGACCCACCTGCTCGGCGAGCAGGTCCGGTAACTCGGCCAGCGCTCGAGGGCGCGCCAGCGCCTCGGCGAGCCGGTATACCAACTCGTTGCTGGCGAGCTGGCTGGCGAGCGAAGTTTGCCAGTTGTCGCGCCGCAGCTTCGCCCCTCCCTGCTCCACGAGCTGCGCCGAGATCGCGTCGGCCACCTCGTCGTCGGGGGCGTCCACGGCCTTCAGGAGCGCGCTCAGCACCCCGTGTGGATCCGCTGGCGGCCCCACGGGCACGTCGCGGCGCTCGTTCCAGCGCAACTCGTCGTACACCTCCCGGACCAGCGTGACGCGCCCGCCGTCGATCCCAAAGAAGCGACGCGCGAAGTCCTTGGCCGCGTCGTCTCCGCCCTCCGGGTCTGCCATGGTGGCGGAAGTCGCAATGTGCCGGACTTCGTGAGGCGCCTTGCCGCAGAAGGTTCGCAGCCGACGGATGAGGCAGGCCGTCTCGGCGCCTTGCGCCCCGCGAAAGGTGTGAGCCTCATCGAAGACCAAGAACTCCAGGGGCGCACCCGCGAAGATACCCACGTCCTTGCCACGGGTGAGCAGCAGCTCGAGCTGCTTGACGTTGGTCAGCAGGATGCGCGGCTGACCGCCTTCGGCCCGCATCGCCTTGCGGCAGGCGCGCTCCTCGGGTGGCAGCAGTGTGAACGCCTGCCCGGCCTCGCGGATTTGCTTCAGCCGCCCGGCGTAGGCCTTGTTCGTTGATCCGGCCGGCATCCGCTCGCCGCGGACCTGAGCTTCTTCCTCGGGCGTCTTACCCACGTACATGCCGAAGGGGATGCCGCGACCCGCGAGCAGCCCGCGCAAGCGATCGAGCTGATCCTCGGCTAGCGCGTTCATCGGGTAGATGAGCACGGCGACGATACCGGGGGGCGCACCAGCGTCCTGAAGTTCGAGGCAGCGACTGATGATGGGGTAGAGGAATGCCTCGGTCTTGCCCGAGCCTGTGCCTGTAGACACGAGCGTGGTGCGGCCCTCGTGCACTGAGCGAATCGCCGCTTCCTGGTGGGCGCGAACGCTCTCGTAGGGCACCACCGCCTTCATCTGAGGGTGAAATATCCCGTCGCTGACCAGCTTCGCCACCATCGCGCCCTGCTTGAACGGCCGCGACAAGCTTACGAACGGCCCCTTGCGCAGCGGTGTATTGCGCGTCTCCTCCAACTCGAGGAGCGCGCGGAGTTGCTGGTAGAGATCTACATCCGCCAACGGATAGGTGGTGAGCTGGTAGTGGAGGAAGTCGTCGACGACGCGCTCGGTGAAGGTGATGGGATTCAGCGCCATGGGTCAATCCTCCAGTCCGGGAAGCATGCCCTGTTGTGGGGCATTCGAAGTCTCGTTTTGGGTGTCCGGCGTCGCCGCTGGCACGGGCATCCCCTCGAGGATGGCCTTGGCGTGCTGCTCGCACTCGACCCAACTCTCCTCGGGGGTCTGGGCTAGTTGCCAGTCAAGGAAGCGCTCACCCATGCGGGCGCGGACGGGCTGCGGAGTGCGGGCGCGCTGGTCGTAGGCGCCGAAATCCACGGTGCGGGTCAGGCCGAGATCGGCAAGGCAAAGTGTGTCGGGGAGCATCCAGCCGTCGCCGTCGTGCTGATCGCAGAAGGCCTGGATGCCCGCGTCGCGATTGCCCCCCGTCGCCGCGATGACGCTCTGCAAGTCGTCGAAGGCGGCTAGCGAAAGCACAGTGTGGCGAAGCTCGGGGTCATCTGTTTTGTCCACGCGCCAGAAGCCCTTGGAGTCGAGCTGCCGACAAAAAACGCTGTCGGAGAGCTTGACCGCTGGGTGGTCGCAATCCTTCAGAATCCAAGCGAAGTCGTCGCGGCCGAGGCCGTAGAGAGCAGCAACAATGGCGTCGAGCATGGCGCGAAGGCGGAGGCGCTCGTGTGGAGTCAGAGCCCAAGCGGACGGAGGCACACGAAAGGCCTGGGAATGACGGTCGAGATCGATCCACGTGGGTGCGAACCACAGATGAGCTAAACAAAGCTTAGCCGTTGCTGCGATCACAGGTGGCAACGCAGTTTCCGGCGGCGTGAGCGTCGTTTCGGAGATCACGAAGTAGTTCAGATTCAGTCCACCGAGTTTCGCGCGAAGCCCGAAGTCGAAGGCTAGAGAGTTCATCGACGCGACCATGGATAGCGCCCCGATGACCTTGGAGTTCGGCTGCAACACCGGAACAGCATTGCCGCAGGGAACATCTCGCACGAGAGCCGCAATCATCGACCGCCGATTCGTCGCCGAGCCGATGGCCATAAAAGTCAGCTTCGTGCCACTCATGCGGGCCTTGTCGTCCCTACCCGTGGTAAGAGCGTTCAGCCAGTTTGCAGTCGGCATGAGATACTGCGGCTCGATTCGCTTGTTCTCCCACGGGACTTCGCGCCATTCCGCGCTGCGCCCTTTGCCGCTCACCCAGCCCTTCTCGCTGAAATCGAATTGCCCGATCATCCGCCCTTCGTAGAGCGGCAGCAGTACCGTGCCCACGTCGTTCACCCAGCGCCCGTAGATGTCGGGACGGAACCCCTGCACCTCCGCCTTGTCGCGGGCGATGAAGAGCTTGGAGTCGTTGGTCATGTCGAACTCGCGGGCGTACTTGATCCCCCAGCCATCGGGCCCGTCGTCGCCAAGCAATACGCCGTTCGAGTACAATTTCGTGAGCACCTCGAGGTCCTTGTCCGACCGAATCTCGAGTACGCTCAGACTCGTCGGCGAGAACGAGGTCACCCGCTCGGCCGGGTACGCCAGCGCTGTCTTGGCCTCAGTCCAGTCCTCCAGGTCGCGGCGCATAAACGCCGCCTGGATCGCCCCGGTCCGGCCGCCCTTCGCCGCGATGAGTACACAGAACTTGAAGCTGCGGTGGATGTCGAAGAGTTTATTTCGGTTCTCAAAACCATAGAGCCAGCGCCAGATGCAGCGCTTCAGCAGCAGCGTACGCAACTCACCGGTGCCCTTGTCGGTGTAGATTCCGCTCGGGACCACTAGCCCCAGTTGGCCACCTTTCCCTAGCAGCGCGTGGGCCTGCTCGACGAACATCTTGTAGGTGTTGAGGTCGGCTGAGCCCTGGTGACGGAAAGGGTGCTCCGGGTCGCAGAGGCCGCGGTAGCGCGCACGCCTCCCGCGCCACGTCTTGTGAAGCGCAGCGCCTCGCTTGCCGCGCACCAGACTCACGTCGCCGCCGCCGTGGCCGTGTACCTTGCCATCGCCGAAAGGCTCCGCGCCGTGTTTAACGAAGTTGCCGCGGTCCTTGAAGTCGCCGTTGTAGGCGAGCCACTGGTCCTCAACGAATGGACGGGCCTTGAAGAGGTTCTTCTGGACCCGGAGCGCCTCCTGCTTACCGTAGGCGCGGTAGAGCGGGTCGTGGTTGCTGAAGAACTCCTTGCTGTTGGGCTTCTGGATCTCCCAGGGTGGATTGCCCACTACCGCGTCGAAGCCGGCCCCCTCTTCGGTGAACACATCCGGGAACTCGAGCTCCCAGTGTATGAAGCGTTTCGTGTCCCGCAGCACCTTGACCACGGCGCGAGCAGCCTCGCTGGGCGCGGGTAGGTCGCTTGGCAGCGGAATGACATCGAGTTGGTCGATTGGCCAGAACCAAAGCGCGCACCAGGTGTCAAAGGCCTCGCGGACGCGGGACAGCGCCTCGTCGGTCTGGATGCGCTCGCGCCAGATTCGCGCACGCTCGTCGGGGCGGCCGGCGGGTACGGCGCGCAGGTCGCGATAGAGGCGACGAACCCGCTCGACCGCGGCCTTGAGCTCCTCGTCATCGGGACCAGGGCGCAGCCAGTCTTTCGTCGAGCTCAACAGCGACACCTGCTCCGAGATAGCGGCTGTACGCTTCTTTTTCAGCGCGTTGTGCCAGACGTCGGCCTTGTGGTGGACGCCCTTGTATTTCTTGTCCGGGCTTTGACGGCTGAAGCAGAGCAGCGGGTAGTCGCGGAAACGATCGAGCCAGGTCCCGACTAGGGCGTCGCCGCAGCGAAGCTTGTGGTCGAGAAAGGTGAAGGGGAGACGCTTATCGAGCGTCTCGACCCAAAGGGCGACGCGAGCCAGCTCAACCGCTAGCGGATCGAGGTCCACGCCGTAGATGCAGTGCTCCACCACGGCGCGGCGCACGATCGCCTCGAGGCGCTCCTCGAAGCCCTCGGTCTGCAAGCTGCGATCGGCCTCGGGCAGAAGCTCACACGCGACGGTGGTACGTCCGTTCACTCGCTTGATGCGGCCGTGGACGTGCAGCGATTTTACCACCGCCAGGGTCAATACGCGCAGGGCGGCGACGAGGAAACTACCTGAGCCCATGGCCGGGTCGCAGACTTTCAATGACAGGAGTGCCTCCGGCGGCCGGACCGTTTGGTCGGCTTTCTCGGCGTCGCCTTCGTTGATCAGCGGCTCCAGTGTGCGGCGCACGGTCGGCAGCGTGAGCTGGGGGCGAGTGTAGAAGGTGCCTGCGCCTTTACGGGTTCCACCCCAGCGAACGAGATAGAGCTCACCCGGAAGCTTCAGGTCAGCAATGAGCTGAGCGGAAGCGCGATCAAGGTCTGCGAGATACTGTGCGTGGGCGTCGGCCTTCTTGCCTTTCGGCTTCTTGACGAGCTTCGCCACCTCGGCGGCGCGACGACCCCACGCCAACGCCCGGGCTCGCGCCTGAGCGCGAGCATCGTTGGGCGTGTTGTCGTCGTCTTCGATGGTTGCCTCATCCTCAGCGTCGCCATCCCGGTCGCCATCCGGGTCGCTTTCGTCAGGCTCATCTTCTTCGTCACCGTTGTCGTCATCGTTTTCTTGGGTGTCGGCCTGCTTCTTGATTTTGGCCTTCTCGACCAACGCCTTCAGCGCCTTGTCGTCCATGGCCTCGAGCCGGTCGAGCGGCAGCGCGGGCTGGTCTCCCAGGCTGAGGAAAACGATGGGCTCGTCGCCAGCGCGATGCAGTTCGTAGTCGAGCAACCCCTCGTAAAGGATGCCGATGTACTCGCTGGTCAGCTCGGTGAAGTCGACCGGTGCGGCTACTGTGCGCCAGCCTGAGCCCTCGCGGACCTTCTGGGTCGTGCGAGTAAGCAGCACCAGGATGCGGTGCACCACGTCGTCATCGGGCGGTTCGGGAAGCGCCTCAAGCAGCGCGAGAGACCTCTGCACCGGGGTGCCATTCGCGGTGCCGGGTGCGAAGAGGTCGCCCCCGTAGGCCGGAAGCGTCATGATGGGGTGCAGGGAGCCCCGGTGCAGCAACCGGAAGAGAGCGAGCAGGCGGGGCCAGGCCGTGTATCGTGCGCGTCGGCGCTCTGGGGTCAGCCGATCGAGCTGGTCGAGTAGTCCGCGCAGTCCGTAGGCTCGATAGAAGACCGGGTTGTCTACCGGCAATAACTCGCGAGCCTCGGCGAAGAGGGTCACCACGAGCCGCATCACAAAGTGCGAGGCCGCCACGTAGAGGTCGTTGGCTGCGTGATCACCCCAGGCGGGTCCGACCAGCGGCGCGCGGCTTCGAAGCAGCGTCTCGACCGAACGGCGGACCCGCTCACCCAGCTCCTTACTGAGCCGCGCCTGGCCGCGCCGTGTCTCGCGGATGGCGGCGAGCAGCGGGCTTGCACCGTCGTCGCCGAGGCGCAACGACGCGGGGGAGAGGACCTGCCTCAGCACCTCGAGCTCGTCGGCGAGTTGGTCCGCGGTGAGCCAGCGGTCCGCCTCCCATTCTACCCACGCCAGACTGTCGGTGTCGGCCCAGATGAGCCGCCACTGTGTCCCGTTGGTGAGCACCCCAAGGGGAAGCTCGCGGCGTCGAATGTACTCGACAAGTTGCGCGACGGGCCGGCGCCCTTTTCCGACGCCAATGCGACGGGCGGTGGTGCTGAAAACCACGAGTGGCTCGCTCCCGTCGGCTTGCCAGCGGCGGCGCGGCTTGTGGACGGTGCCGTCCAACAGCTTCTCCGCAGAAGCAGCGCCGAGGGCATTGCCCTTCTCCCATGCTTTGCGCAGGCCGCAAACGTCCTCGAGTACAACGTCCAACAGCGGCCCGATCACCTTGCCGGGCTTGTCGGGATCGAGGTCGACGAGGGCGGAGCGAAGCCGGTCCGCGAGGCCCAATGGGGCCTTGCTTGGCTTGGGGAGTCCGTCGAGGGCATCCGGAGCGAGCAGGTTGCCCCCGTGGCGCAACGCGACCCAGGCATCGTGCAGCAGGCTCATCGCGCACCTCCCGGCAACCGAATCTCGACGGCGATGGGGTAGACTCGAGCCTTACCTCGCAGGGCGTAACGGCGCGGGAGAATGCGTTTGAGGGTACGCTCGGCTTCTTCTGCGAGGCGCTCCTGGACCTGCTCGTAGTGACTCTTGCGAAGCGCCAGCTCAGCGTCGAGATCCGCGAGGCGCTTCTGGATCTCCTGGTCGAGATCCGAGAAGAACGACATCTGTTTCGCTTTCTCGCGGAGCTTAGCGGCCTCTTTCGCTAGCTTGGCGAGCTGGTTTTCGCCGATGGCACGCTCGAGCTCGCGCCGTCGTCGCTCGAAGCGTTTTTTTTCGAGGTCGCGTACCGCTTTACCGGCCGCCTTCATGCGTTTGCCCAGCGAGGCGGTCAGGTCGGCCTGGAGCGCCTGGACGCGGGCCTTAATATCGTCCTCGATCTCGTCCCAGAGGTCGCGCGCTGCGTCCAGATCGCCGTGAGAGGACGGCGTGGTCCAGCTCGCCGCAGGCTGATGAGCGAGGGGATCGAGCAGCCGGTCACCAGATACCGGGTAGGCCAGAGTCCGTACCCAGTGGTGGCAGGGCTCGCGTAACTCGTTGACCGCGAGTTCCTCAACGGTGAGGAGCAGCAGAGCGTCGTGTCCACCAGGCAGATCGGCTCGACGTGCCGACCAGCGCGTCGCGGCGCTTGGTCCGCCAGGGAAGCGGTAGCGCGCGAACGTAGACATCACACGGTGGTAAAGCGCGTCGCCGAGGTGTAGGAGCCGGGAATCCTGCTCCGGGGTGTAGACGGGGCGGCCTTCGGGTGTGCCGTCGTGAGGCCGCACGTAGTGCGAGGGGTCGAACACCAGCGCCAACATCGGACCTGTCGGGCCACCCTCACGGAGCGCGTGGTCCACCAACTCCTGCCAGAGTGCGGGCACGGGGTGGACCAGGCGATCGCGACCAACGCCGTCGGCTTCGAGCCGAGGGCGTCCGGCCTCGATCGCCAGCGCTGTCTCCAGCGTCTCGCGCAGGCTTTCGGGCGAGAGATCAAGCTCGGCCTTCAGTTCTTCGAGGTGCTGGAGGTCCTTGGCACCGGGGAGAGGCTGACCGGTCGGCAGGTCATCGAGGGCTTCGGTGTTCACGGCCCGCGCATGACCAATGACGCGCTCGAGCCGCCCCTCACTCGCCTCCGCGTCTTCCTCTTCGGCGAAATGGGCGAGGATGGCATCAGCGAAGATCTCGTCCGTGACGACGCGGTCCTCGCGGGTCTGGGAACGCTTCTGGAGGATCTTTCCGAGGAAACGCATCGACGCGTCATCGGTACTGTCGAAGTGGAAGATAATGACGTCGCGTTCCTGGCCGTGGCGGTCGAGACGACCGTTGCGTTGTTCCATTCGCGCCGGATTCCACGGGATGTCCCAGTGCAGCAGATAACGCGCGGCTCGCTGAAGGTTGAGACCTTCGCCGGCGGCGTCGGTGGCAACAAGGATGCGCGATGACCCCTGGGAATCATTGAACGCGCGTTTCACCGCATCGCGCTCGGCATCGCTCATTCCGCCGTATAGGCTGAGGAGCCAGTCGCCCTCGCCGTACTTCTGCCGCAGCCGCACCCGCAGGTAGTCGAGCGTGGCGAGGTATTCAGTGAAGATCACGAGTCGCTCATCGCGCTTCCACGAAGCGCCCGCGCGGAGCTTCTTGTCGATGAGCTCCTCGAGCGCTCGAAGGCGCGCGTCGACCTTGACTCTGCTCGCGCGCTTCGCCAGCTCAGCCTGGTGCGAGGTGGAGTCGAGCCCAGCGGGTACTCGCGTGACACCAATGGCCTTGACCTCGCTATTGACCTCCTCGATCTCGTCAGAGACCGCGTCTCGCCATTGGCGCAGCCAAGCACCAACCGTACGGTCTGCATGTCGTTGACGACTCTCTCGCTCCATGTCGTCGTCAGTATCGTCCCGCGTGGCGTCGCGTACGCGAGCGACTGCCCCGGAGGTCGCCTTGGCGTCGTGCTCAGCGAGCCCTTCCATGAGCGCGAGCCAGCTCTGCCCAAAGGCCCACGGCCCAGACAGCAGGCGCTTCTGCAGAACCTCGGTCGCGAAGTTGGCGGCGGTGCGGTCCTGATGGTCCGCTCCTCGGAGCGCCTTCTTCAGCGCGCGCCGGAAATCGCGTAGCGTGAGGTGCAGCGCGCGCTCGTGGCTTCCGAAGTGAAGCGAGGGCAGCGCCTTGACGTGCCGGTCAGAGAACCGAGCGGACTCGCCGAGGGCGACATAGCAGCTGTTAATCTCGCTCTTGAGTCGGCGAATCACGGTCTCCGAGACGCGTCGCCGGTCCTCATCGTCGAGCTCGGACTTGCGCGTGAAACGAACGGGATCGAGGGCCTCGAGTAGCCCGCTAAACGAGCGGGTGTGCCCGTTGTGGGGTGTGGCAGTCAGGAAGACGCGATGCTCGAACCAAGGTGCGACGTGCTGGAGCATCTTCGAGAGATCGGAGTCGGAGCCGAAACTCGCCGGTGAGAGATTGTGCGCCTCGTCTACGATCAGCAGGTCCCAACGTAGGCGACCGTCCTCGCCGGGCTCGGCGACGCTGCGGAATTGTTCGAGCACGTCAGGTTGCTTGAGGTAGTGGTAGCTAGAGATGACCCGCTCATGTGTGCGCCACGGGTTAGCGTCCACGCCGACCTCGCGCTGGAGTTTGAGCGTGCTCGGGCGATCGACGACCTCAAAGGGGAGCGCGAACTTCTCCTGCATCTCCTCTCGCCACTGGGTACGGAGCGCAGCGGGGCAGAGAACTAGAATGCGGCGGATGCGCCGCCGTAGCATCAACTCGCGCAGCACCATGCCGGCTTGAATGGTCTTACCGAGGCCGACAGCATCAGCGAGCATCAGCGCGACGCGTGGCATCTCAAGGGCACGCAGCACCGGGACGAGCTGGTAGGCTTCGGGGTAGATGGCGCCGTATAGCGGCGCCGCAAGCGGAGGGCGGTCCTCACTGAGACCCGAAAAGGGGAGCGATGGGGTGAGTGCTGACCAGCGAGACGCACGGACCATCGCGTCGAATTCTCGGAGCTCCATCGGCGCCGCGCGCTCTACGCGGGGAAGCGCTGCGGGCTCGAGCACCTCGGTTCCAGGCTCGACCTCCCACAACAGCTCGTCGGATTCGGCCCCAGCGCCATCACTATACTCGACCTCGACGAGGTGGACGCGCCCCGCCTCATCAGCGTCGAAAGGCTGGACACCGATGATCATCGCGCGGCGGTTGCGAACCACCGCCATCATTCCTTCGCGCGGGTTGACCTTCGTCACACTGCTCCTTCCATCAGTACCCGAGAACAGGGAAGTTCTGTGCCTCAACCCTACGTTCGGGTTCCGTGGAGGTGTTGGGCGACGTGCTCAACGGGCACCCGTTGGTTCGTGAACCGACCAAGAGTAGGTCTCTGTGTGTCGGCAGCGCAAGGGTTGATACCTGCCGTGCTATTTGCAGACCAGGCAACTACAGTCGCACTTGCTCAAAGCCGAGGGCGCGCAGCGTCTTGCGGACGCGATTGTTCCTGGGCGGGTACTCATCGGGCCGTGCGTACCCGAGAAGCTCGGCCAGGGTGTGGATTCCGAGGTGCGGCAGCCGCCACTCGGGATCCTGGGTAACCCGCCACAATCGCTCGGCGCAGTCGGGCTCCACTCGGTCCCCCCACAGCGCATGCTCGAGTACCTGCGCCACCCCTCTGTCCGCGGCCGTACGTTGCGCCAAGAGGTACTCAGCGTACACGTGGCATCGCTGTTCGATGGGGGTCTGTGCGTCGCCGGGTAGACCAAGCTCACGGTTGGTCATCTGACGTCCGTGGGCGCGGAACGCATGGCTGCTGTTGATGATCTCGCCGAGGGTGTCCACACTGAGGTCGTGGAGGCTCTCGCGCGTGAGCAGTTGGCCGAGCCGGCGCGGTACCTCGTTGACCCACTCTTGCCACCTCTCGTCATCACTTCCGAGCGCCTGCCAGCCCGCGAAGACCTCGTCGATGGCGGCTTCGGGGCGAGCGCGATTGCGGCGGTGGAGGACCTCGATCTGATCCTGGCCCACCTTGCGGATGTTGAGGTTGTACCAGAGCTCGGTCGCTTGATCCTGGACGATCGCAGGATGGGCATCCGGCGAGACCCAACTGGGACCCGGCTTGTCGCGCGCGATCCTGGTCAGCATGTGCAGAAGGCCGAGCGTCTCGTTCCACTCCCGAATGAACGCCTTCTTGGCTGCCCCGCCGGGCTCTGTCCGCTTAGTCCGATCGATGGGCGAGGTCCACCCGGGCAATCCCGCGAGCGCTTCGGCGATGTCGGTATCGAGCTGCTTGCGCATGCGGGCGAGTTCGACCCCCTTGTCACGGATCCGTTCGGCCAGCTTGATGTGCCCCCCGTTGACGAACACCGACCGTTCGGCAATGACGTCGAACATCGAGCGTAGCTCGTCTTCAAGACCTTGCGCGTCGAGTTCATTGGTATCGAGCCAGATCCCGCTCTCGATGTTCTTGATCCAGCCGCCGTCGGTGAGGTTGGCCGACCCGATGTATGCGCCCACGCCTTCAAACCAGTAGACCTTCGGGTGGTAGAACTTGGCGGTGAGGAATAGCTGGATTGACGGTGGCGCTCGATGAGCGAAGTATTTGAGGACCGGGAGGGACGGCCATACCTCGCCGTCGAACAACGCGTAAATGCTGAGCGGGACCTTCTTGTCCTTGGCCAGCGACACCAAAGAGTCTTTGTCGTTGACGTAGGCTACGGCGGCGCGTATCGACTCGAGATGAGCACTGCGGCGTACTCGTTCGATCAACTCTGTGAAATAGCGACCGTTGACGGCGTTGGCGACGAGTTCCACGTGGCGGCTCCTGGGCTGGCGAATAATACCAGATATTATCAATCGCTGCGACACCCACTCAACTGCGACTGTCCGCGAAACCAACCCACGAACTCACGCCGCTCACTTCCATCATAGTCGTCCCGCAGCCGCTCGATCAGGCAATCGGGTCCCGCAGTCTCTTCGGGGGCTTCCCCGGTGCATCCGGCCGATCCAATCTTTGCGGCCATCCGTTTGGGAAACAGTTCCAGGGGTTCGTCAAAGCGCCCAAGGACCCATTGCTGCTGCCCAAACATTCTCCCGCAGGGGTAGACCTCTCGTTGCATGTAGATAATATTGTGAAAGCCAGAACCGCAGGTGCTGCCGAACATTGTGCACACTCGGTCGGGTCGACCCGCAATCGCGCGGCGATATGCTTCGAGGTTTCCTATCTCCACGCTGTCGAGCCGCCTACGTTCCTTGATACTGGCGATGTCTTGTAGTGCCCGGTAGAATTCTGCGGTTGAGACGCTGTGCTCCGCCGGGACGTCAACGAGGCGGTCAAAAATTATCTTGGAGAATCCCGCTTCCTCAATGAAGTCGAAGTAGGCTTCGAGGTGATTGATGACATCACGGTTGAGCGTGGTATTGATGGCGATTTCGACGCCAGCGCGCCGTAGGGCCGCGATCCCGCGCATAACGGCGCGATGGGAGCCGCGGCCGTTGTGCCGCAAGCGAGTGCGATCGTGCATCCATTCGGGCCCATCAAGCGACACGCTCGGCTTGAGGTCGAGCGCCTTCATTTCCCCCACGACTTGATCGTTGAGCAGTAGCCCGTTGGTCACTGTGTAGAAGCGGAGACTATGGTCGGGTATGGTGCTGTTTAGGTTCTTGATCGCGTCTCGGATTTCACGCCAGTGAATCAGCGGCTCGCCACTGCCGACGAAATTGACCTTGATCGGCTTGTCGGCTGCGGGCCGACGTCCGTAGCGCTGGACGTTGTCGAGGATCACGCCGATCTCTGCGCAGCTCAAGGCGCCCGGGCCCGGCAGGTGATCAGGCTTGAGGAAGAAGTAACAATACGTACATTTGAGATTGCAGACCGAGTTGACGGAGATGCAAACGCGTTCAATTCCAGCCACCGGAGATCACCTCGCTCAAGTTGGAAGCGTGCCGAACAGTCGATTACCAGTATCGGTTGTGCCCTTGCCCACGTATTGATTCTCCGAGATTCGGGCCAGTATGAAGTGGACGTCGGGATGCTCGGCTTCGAGACGCCGCGCGGTCGCCACGGGACAGACCAGGGCGAGCACGGCGATGAGGTCCGCTCCGCGCTCGCGCAGCTGGCCCAGGATGGGCTCGAGCGACGCGCCGGTATTGATTACCGCATCGATGAGAACGACCCGTCGGCCCTGGACGGAGCCGAGGTCTTCGAGGTCGGACTCGTCAAGGCCGCTTCTTCTGCGAGGCGTGACGTGAACGACAGGGGCGTGGGTCAGGACTTCGCGAACGCCCTCGGTTGCGTAAAGTCCGGCGCGCATCATGCAGCACAGGGTTATTCTCGGCTCACCGGCCACGCGCCATCCATCGCGGATTCCTTGAGGGTGTTGAATCGGCCGTCGCTCGAGGGGAAACAGCTCAACGAGCTCGCCAGCGAGGAACCGACCGAGAGCGCGATGCGAGCGCGTGAGTTCATGGGGGGTCGTGTCGGCGCGTCGGGTCTCGGTCGCCAGCAGACGCACGACGTGGCGATCGGTGAAATGAGTCAGCGGCATCAGTGCGAGTTCCTGGCGAGGTTGGCGACATCGGGGAACGCCAACACGGGGATGTTTGCGTGGCTCTGGCCGTGCGGCGCGACCTGCCAGAGGGAAGGATGCGCGACGAGGTGGGGGATGAGGTCAACATTCTGCCGGTGGTTGACGACCACGACCGCGTGGTGGGCGAGACCGAGTAGCTCAGCGTCTACATCGGAGTCGCCGACACCGATTACGGTACAGCGGGCGTCGAGAAACAACCGGGTGACGGTCCCTTTCTCGCTGCGGCCAAACACGAACGGATCGACGGGATCGATCCCGCCGATCACACCGACATCATCCAACCCGTGGATGTCTAGGATCGCGCGCCAAATCGCCGGTATTCCGGCCGACACGACGAACACGCGCGCGCGCGCCTTCGCGGCCGTCAGGAACTCGACGGCACCGTCGTGGACTTGGACCTCGGCCGCGATCTCGGGTACGAGTCGGGCGAAGATCTCTTGCCCGAGATTGATGTGGTGCTCCGCATGAAAGCGGAAGGCGGCAAAGCAATAGCCATCGCGTTCGAAGCGCTGCTTGATGACCCGTGGATCTCCGCCGGCGCGCCGCAGGAAAATTCGACTGGTGTCATCGGGGGACAACGTGCGGTCGCCATCGACCAAAAACACGTGCTCGTCGCTACAGGCCCGGGCGAGCGGGCCGGTGAGGTGACGAATCCGTGCGTCGTTGTCGACAGCGTTCTCCGGGAGTTTGCTCATGGGGCCAGCAACTCCAGTAGGCGCTGCGCGACCTCGGGATCGTCTGCGGGGGGGAGCCTATGAAGCGTCATTTTCCACTCCCGGGCCAAGCGAGCGCAGGTTTCGCGCTCGCCCTGGAGTTCCGACGCGATGACGTGTGGGTCGAGGTTTCGACGCTTTCGCGGGTCGCTGGCTCGGCGTGAGAGCACGAGCTCAACCGGTGCCTCGAGCAGGATCAACTCACGAAAAAAGCGGCAATCCAGATCGGTGAAGACCGGAGTCACGCGACCGGTGCTCTCGTCGAGCAGCGCGGTGTGACCGTCGCAGAGGATGTGCATTTGCGTTGCACGCTGGCGATCCTCCATCCAGCGAATCGCGTCTTCTCGATAGCGCTGCTTTCGCGCGGGCGTGAGGTGATCGAAACGCGCGAACTCCGGCCCCGCCAATTCTCGAAGCACCGCCGAGCCGACCACGTAGTCGACGTCGTGCATGCTTTCGACCAGCGACCGGACGAGGGTTGACTTACCTACACCCCGAACCCCGACGAGGCAGATTCGCCGTCGTTCGCTCATCTCCCCTCCAGCTCGCGCCACAACAGGCGAAACGAACACCGGTGACTCTTCTCGAACACCTGACGCGAGGCGCAGCGAAAGTGCTCACGCTCGCGCTTGCCGCTGCGATCGAGCGGAAATCGACCCCAACACCCGCCACGCGCGACGATGTTGTCCCCGGTGAGAGGACCGACTGGATCGACCACCTCGTTACGATCGAAGTCCCGTCGTCCGTCCCGGGTCGCCTCGTAGACCAAGCCGTGCATGTCTTGAAGCCCCCAGGCGTTTGCCTTCAACTGTCCCACGGGTTGCAGCCTCTTGTTCGAGTTACGTTTTGTCCACGCATACTGCTCGAGTCGTCCCGGCTTCCCGCCATGCCCCGGTTCGTCGCCGAAACAGTAGCGTGTTTCCGCGCCCGCGCGGCAGGCGTATTCCCACTCAGCCTCGGTGGGCAGCGCGAAGCCTCCTCCTCCGGGGAGCGCGTTGAGTCGGGCCAAGAACCCCTCAATGTCGCGGTGGCTGACGTGGATGATCGGCTTTTGTGGGTGACGCTCGCTATCGCGCAAATGTGGGAGTCCGCCGGTGATCTCCTGCCATAGACCCTGTGTTACGGGGCAACGCGCCATCCAGAAACCGCGTGAGATCACGACCACGTGTCGCGGCCTCTCCCCGCGCGCCTGTTTGTCCCCCATGCGGAAGCGCCCGGCCGAGACCTCGAGCATATCTGCGAACACGCGCGCGACGAGCGGGTGGGTCGAGGGCTGGGGGACGACCACCGGTGCAGTGGAGGGCGCGGTCGAAGTTGATTCGGCCGCTTCGGGCTCGTCGTCGTCGAATTCGTCAATGGTAGTGTCGTGGGGATACCAGCGTACGCTGCTCGCCTGGACCAACCCCAGGCGCTCGGCCTCGTCGCGCAACCACGGGTACGGCTGGGGGCCGGCTCTCCGCTCGAGCTCACGCCACGCCTCGGCGCGAGCGCGAACCTGGTCGTCGTTCGTCGCCGCACGCGTGAGTTCGTCGTGTACGACGGCGCCGATGTAGCCGGGCGTGCGCCAGTCGAACTCGAGCTCGTCGGCGATCCCGACATGCGCGTGCCAGGCCTCGTTACCGGCGACGACCCAGGGCAGGACCACGCTCTCCGCGGACTGGTCCCCCGCCAGCGGATCGGGCCAGCGGTGCAGAAAGCATCCCAGGACGTGGCGCGCGACCACGGGCGACCAGAACACGACGCCCAGCTCGCGTGATTCGTGACGTCCTTTCTCGCCGCCGTAGGAGAGGAGGTTCTCCGAGGTCACGATCCCCCGCAGTCCGTCGACGATGAGAAGCTTGGCGTGATTCTCCATGGGCGAGTCACTCACCAGGAGCGCCGGGCCGAGCAGCTTGCGCGCCTCGCTAATCGCCTGTCTCGCACGACTCAGAGAACTACCGGACTTTGTGTGCCCTGCCCATTCCCGTCCCCATACGACACGAACGGTCTTCCGACCGCGACGGTCGCCAAGATCTCGAACGGTGGCCCGATCGAGCGCGCTGTCGGCGAGGCGATCCGACGCCAGTAGTACGCTTCGACGGGCCGCCCGGGCGTGGGTGACAAACGCATCGCGCGTCTGCTGCTCATCTATGATCTCGACGCGCGCGCGTGTGAGGAAGGGAAAGAAGGCGCGTCGCAACGCCCTCACGGCAGCGCTCCAGGGCGCCACCGAGGGCTCATTCTCTGCGACGTGGTCGACGAGCCGAGAGACCCTATGGCGCAACGAGGCGACGCGTTCACGGTGACCCGTCTCTCCTGGTGATGCGGTGATTCGCTCGTCGAGGCACGCCCGCGTATCGCAGAGAAACTGGACCGCCACGTCGCCCTCAACGTTCGCGCCGAGCACGTCGAGAAGCTGGCGCGCGAATCGAGGGCATCGGCCCACAAGGCTGCACTCGTTGACCAGCGCGTGGGGCCGGCTGCTGGCCGCGTTCCAGCTGCCGATCATCCAGTCGCCGGCGCTGCTCACGATCACCTTTTCATGGGAACGCCGCTTGCCGGCGATCACGTCCACGCGCCCGACCAGCGCCGGCGCGACTTCGAATAGGCGCGCGGTCCAGCGCTCGATATCCCGACGCTGGCGCTCCGGCGGGTCATCGCTCGCGTGTCCGTACACGAGCAGGAAGCGCGTTGAGTTCGGAGCACTCTCGAGCGCGGCCACAAGACCATCGTCTTCGTCGAGGCTGCGCTCGTTGAGAAAGGCGCTCGTAAGCACGACCCACGACGGCTGGGCCGTCGGCGACGATTCGCACAGCTCGGCGAACGCATCGAACTGACGCTGCGTCTCGCCGCAAACAGCCCGGATATTTTGTCCCCCGGCGAGCCAGGCCTCGAGCTCGGCTTCGTGCTTGTCGATGAGCGCGGTAATTCTCTCGCAGCGCGCTCGGACGAGCTCGAGCGGCCCGAGCGTCGCTGGGTCGGCGTGCAGTTTCTCGATCTCGGCCGCGAGCAATTCGACGGGGCTCATGGAGAGACGGATGACGCGGGACTTTCGAGCCTGCTTCTGGCCAAACAATCCCGGCGCTTCGCGTCGCAGTGCCGGCTCGAGCTCACGCAGCTCGTCGGGCAACAGACGCGGCTGCTCACTGTACATTGCGAACAAGATGTCCTTTCGATCACGCGCGAGTAACGAGGTCCCGAGGAACACGCGGTCGCGCGCACCCCAGACGCTATCAACGCCACCGAGCTTGAGGACGAGATCGGTGAGGTCAGGGTCCGCGGCATCGAGCAGGGCCTGACGATCGGTCGCTGGCTCGAGGATAATGTCGGCCTCTCGCGCGAAGTCCCAATCAAACTGCAGGGCGGTCTGACGCGCGAGCACCGTCCCGCCGAGACCGTCGGCCCACCACTCCCCCGAGATGATCTCGGCGTCGAACAGCTCTTGGGCGAGTCCGATACGACCGCGTTCGCTAAAACGCCGCGCGAGCGCTGGCGCGACGACGAGATTCGGACTGGTCCAATCCGGCACGACCCAGCGCAGATCGAGAAGCGTGCGCACGAGTTGGTCTACGACCAGGGCGTCGACCGGCCGCGGCCACGGAGGATCGCTCAAGATCTCGTCGAAGCTCTGGCCGAGCAGCAGCCGCTCGACCCACGGCAACAACCAAAGCGCGTGGGCGTGGGCACGGGGTACGCAGACTTGCGCGGTGACGAGGAACCCGGGCAACCTGACGAAGGTCTTTCGGACCCCTCGTCGCCCGCCACCTGACGTCCTGTTACCCACCGAGCATCTCCTGGGCCGGGATGATCCGCGCACAGGCCGGATTACGAGCTTCCTCTTTGTACATCTCCCACGCCGCGTGAAGCCTCTCGGCTTCTTCTGCGTGACGCTCGATGTGCGCGGAACAGCCGACGATGACCTGGCGAAACCGGGCGCGGGAGAACATCACGTTGAGGCGCTCAGGCTCCGTCATGAAGCCCCAGGCCCGCGCCCCCAGGCTGTTGTTGCGCACGAGGGAGACGATCGTCAACTCGGCTTCGCGGCCCTGGTACTCGTCGGTCGTGCGGACGATTTGCTCGAACACCCGGGTGGTCAGGCCCGCGCACAGTTCGCGCAATTCAGATGACTCGAGGAACAGGCGCTTCTGCGCGTTGTAGGGCGTCAGGATCACGAAGTCGAGGTTTCTACCCGTGGCCACGCGACGCAGGTACGCGAGCACGAGGTCGTGCTCGAAACGATTGTCCCGAACGCCGCACTTGCGGTCGTCCTCGGTCGCGTTAGGGACATCGACCATGTGTGGCGTGTCGATCCAAACCAGCGGCACGTCAAACGCGCGCGGCAATGCGTCTCCGAGTGGCCGTGGATCAAGCAGTCCGTCGCGTACCAACTCGCCCTTGCGGTGACGAAACGGTCGCTCGTAGAACACCGTGCCGACCAGGCGCGAGAGCGGCGCCTCCATGCGGAATTGCTCCTCGAGGCGGTGGCGCGCCGGTGATCTGTCAAAGATGAATTCGAATGGACGCACCCACGCTCGTTCATCATCGGCCAGCCGTCCGTGTTCGCGCATGAGCGCCAACATCGCTTTGGCCGTTGCGCCGAAACGCTGCAGCAATAACGCTTCGTGCTCACGTCGCGTCTTGGCCCTGACGAGGGTGTTCTCCCACGCGACGATCGCCTCCCGTGTGCGCTTCTCCTGGTACGGCGGCAGCTGGCGGTGATCGCCGATCAACAGCACAGTTCGCCCGAGACCCACGGAGTGGAGCAGTTCCGAGGGATAACACTTCCCGGCCTCCTCAACGATGACGAGATCGAACGATTCCCGGCCGATGAACCCGACCATCGCCGCGTCCATCGTCGTGCAAAAATAGAGATTGGCCGCTTCTTGACCAAGGGTAGCGAGACGTCGGTCGTGTTGATCGAAAGTCGAAGCTTGCCAGGTTCGCCACCCCTCGGATTCGTGGGACCACGAGCGCTCCGCGAGTTCACGCGTCACGGGTGCCGCGAGCCACTCGTTGTCGTGTTCTCTTGGACTGCGACGGCGTCTGCTTTCGGATAGCGAGCGCCAGGCGCGGAACTCGACGCCGTCATCCGCGAGCGCGCTGGTGATTTTGCGCAAAATGTGGTCGAGGGCGAAGTGTTCCTTCGCACACACGAGCACGCGTCCATGGCGGTTGCTCGCTAGGAAACGACGTACCACGTTCGTCGCCAGGTGGGTCTTGCCCGTCCCGGGTGGCCCCTGGACGGGAAACACTCCGTGTGAGCTCAGTATCGCCTCTTCAAGGGCCTCGCGCGGATGCGGGTTGTTGACGAAGGACCGCGGCTCGCCTGGTGCATCGAGCAGGCCCGATGTCAGCGGGTGCTCACCGACAAAGTTGGTGAACAGGCGCTTGCGCTCCATCAGCGCGTCGTCCCCTGGGGTGTCGAGCCGTAGATAGCCTCGGCGAGGGATTCGCGCGCCGTCGGTATGAACGTAGAGATACGGCTGATCTTCGTGGACTCCGATCCATCGCACACGCGGCGCGTCGACCGGCGGTCGAGCCAGCGCGTTGGGTTCGGTCGGGCTCAGCACGAGAACCGGCGTCGTTCTCGACTCGTCGACGAGCGCGTCCCAGATCTCTTGAGGAGATGGCCGCGGGACCGTGGGAAAATGTGGATCGGTCCAGGTCGGGTTGACCTCGAGGACACGCTGGGCGCGGCGGCTGTTGAAGCCCAATCTTCGCACCTCGGTTTCTGAGAGCAATTGAAAGGGGTAGACCGCGGACGTCCGCTCGAGCAGTTCGGCCTCGGTGAGCAAGGCGACAAACGAGGGCGCGAGGTCTCCGAGCCGCGCTCGCCTGCGAGCCTCGTCATGCTCCGCCTGAACGAGGCGCGTGAGTTCCTTGAGGTCGCCGCGTTTCGTCAACTCTAGAATTGACCGAAGTAACCGCTGGTCCTGTCGCTCTCGGGGCTCCCCGCGGGCACGAATTTGTCCGTGGAGCCAGCGATGGGCGAATCGCAAGTCGTCGCGGATCGCCGCGCGGGTACAGGCTCCCGACGTGGGGAGAAACCAGGTCACCGGCGGGAGCCAACGGCCTCGAACGGGCAAATGTGGACTGAAGCCTACAACCTCCTGGTGCAGACAATCTATCAACATTCGAAGCGCGGGGAGCAAGCGGAGCTCTCGCCAGCGTGAAAACGCAATCGAAAGATCGTCGCGCTGATCGAGTTGACCTTTAGCGAAACGCACGACCAGACGGTGATCATCGAGTGTCACGTCGACCGGGTGAAGCAGTCCCGAGGTGGCGCGTGCCCTCCGTAGCCGGTGGTGCACGTAGTCGTCCGCGATCGCGCGCCACGACGTATGCACGGTGACCGTGGCGCTCAGGGTCACCCCGCTTCGTTCCCAGGTCGTCTGATACGTGGCGGGCACCGGAGACCTACTCGTCGGAGTCACTCCGGGCGGCCGCGGCCATCGCCCTCGCCTTGAATTCTTGATTTGTCCCGGCCTTGTCCGCAGCCGCCTGGATCGCGCGGGCGCGCTCCACCGTCATGCGGGTTGATGTACGGGAGCTTCGCAAGCATCTAGAACTTTGTTTTTCAGGCGTGGCTCGGGCGTTCTGATCGCGCTCCGCCTTTGTGCGGCTATCTTGTCCTCGGCTCATCTACGTCTCCAGGAGAGGGAAAGACGGCCGGGGGCGGGCTTTATTCGCTTCCTTGACGGGTTCTAGCTACCCATCCCGCCGCATTACGACGCCGAAGCGTCCGTTCTCGACGAACTCGATCCCTTCGACCTCAAGAGTCCGACGGATGCTCTCGATCGTCCGCGGTCGGATCTGGTGCTTCGGATCCTTCGCTTCGAATCGAGCGACTGTGGACTGGGAGCACTTCGCGGCCTCCGCAAGCTTAGCCTGCCCCCAGTTGAGGAGGGCGCGCGCGGCCTTGCACTGCTCCGGCGTCATGACGGGCAGTCTATCCTGGCGCAGTATCGCTCGCAGACGAGAGATACTGCAAAATAATATTTTTAACTTGATTTCAAGTTTAAAATATTAATTATTGAACCACTGGTGCGCAGACCCGAGCGCTCAGGACGATCACTTCGGAGGAAAGAGCATGCCGACAGAAGACAGGATCGAGGTTCGTCTCACGGACCCTCTCGCACGTGAATTTCGCACCTGCCTCGAGTTCGCCGGCGCGGTGATCCGCTCCGCGTTGCTCGAGCACGGGCGGCGCCCGCTCATGCTGATCACGCACCGCGACACGCTGCTGGCCTCCGTGGCCGACGAGCGCGTCTCGTTGCATGTTTCCGTCGGTACGGCGCCGCCCAAGCCGACCTTCGGGTTCAGGCCTCACGATGCCTAAGCGAGCCCCCCGACCGCGCGCGCGCGACACCATGATTGAGATCGAGAACGACGCCGGCCAGGTGCTCGAGTTGGTGCTCACAGGCGTCGTCCGCGTCAACACGACCCCGGCCGACGTGCTGTCGGAGACGATGCGCGTTCGTGACCAGGGATACATGGTCCACGAGACAGAATCCCCGACGTTGATCGGGACGCTGCTGGAACACGTGCCGCCGACGACGCCGTTCGAGTCGTTGACGCGGGACAAGCGCGCTGGAGAGCGGGACGCGTAGCGCTCCGCGGATGGCACCGAGAGGGCCACGCTTGTGGCTCGTGATGTGTCGCAAAGTCGCCCCGCTCGAATGGCACTGCTCGTGTCCACACCACGCGCCAACTCGTGGCGCGCACACCGGGGAGCTATTCGCCGACACGGCCGATCACATCATCGCGGCCTCCCGTTGGCGCACAAGCATGGCGGCTCTTCGGGCGACAGCGAGCCCCGTGATCGTAGCCCACCCCGTCGCCCGCCCACGTGCCCTCGGTGTAGCCAGAAGGCTGTGCCCACCACCTGGCGTCTGCCAGCCGTCAGACCCTGCTGCGGGGCGGAATCCGGCTGGTGGTTGCTGGCCGACAAGGCGTCTCCCTGGTGGATCATCGGCCCGTCGACGGGGGCCCGCTGCACGGTCGGTCGCTCGTTCCCGCTGGGCGACCCGAAGGAGCAGGTGGGCCGCCCGATGTAGTGCGGCGCTTGCCACCTCGGTGACGCCAGTCGGCGCGGCGCCAGGCGTCGCCAGGCGCCGTCCGCCGGACGGCCGACACTCCGTCAGCTGAGGCCCGGCAGCGCCACCCGCAGCGAGGGCGCGCCCGCGCCCCAGGTCCGCGACCGCGCGCGGCGAGCGACCGCGCAGTCGGTCCGGTCGGCTTGCCCGCGAGCGAGGCCGGCGCCCTGAACTCGCCGTCCTTCTTGCAACTCGTCTGCGCGCGCTTGCGCGTCGTCGCCACACCCGATCGCGGTGATCTTGACTCCGGGGCCGCGAGCAACTTCGGCCCCACGCCGACGCGGCGGCGCGACCCCGCGCTCGAAGTCCTCCCGAGAACGCGGTCCGAACGAAGGCCAGCGCCGACGTCGACTGGGCTCCCCCTGTGCACCTACCGAGGTCCACAGCGAGTGCCATCACGAGCGCCCCCCAACAGCTGGTGAAACTTGGGGACAGATCGTCACGTTTGGGGAAACTGTCACTTGAGTCTGGCACGGTGAAACCAAGGGATAGATCGATAGACTTCGTCAAAGCCGATTGATTGGTCACCTCAACTATCGCCATTTTGATGCACATCGCCGTGGCGACGGCTGTAGACCGGTGCCACGGTGTTGGTATGAAAGTCGTCGCTGTCTACAACAACAAAGGTGGGATCGGGAAGACAACCTTCTCCGCCCACATCGCCGTCTACGCGGCGGGCTTCCGTATCCGCACGCTGGCCGTCGGGCTCGATCGCCAGGGCGATCTCGTCCGCTGGCTCGCGGGTGGCGACTGCGCCCTCCAGGACGGCACCTCGTTCCGCAAGGGCGAGCACCTCAGCGTGCTCTACAGCCCGATGGAGCTGCCGGATCGGGACTTCATGGAGGACTACGAGCTGGTCGTTGTCGACTGCCCGCCGAACGTCGAGATCGTGGACAGCGTGACCGCCGACCTGTGGGTCGTGCCGCTCGACGGGCGGCTGGCGATGGAGAACCTCGGCAACATCTACGGGGCACTCCGGTCGGCCGACGGTGAGATCTACATCGTGCTCAACCGCTGCGACATGATCGGCAAGCGAGCGCTCGAGGGCCTCAAACGAGCGGCGCACCAGATCCCGAACGCGACCGTGCGGCCGACGCCAATCCCTGCGTCGGCAGCGATCGCCAAGGCGGCGGAGTACTTCCGCCCAGTCTGGGACGTCCCCTACGGCCGCAAGACCTACGGTGCCAAGGCCGTGCGGAGTCTCTGTGACGACGTGCTGCGGGCCTCCGGCTTTGGGGGGAGGCTCTGAGATGGGGACGCCGAAGTCGAGACGAAGTGTCCCCCAGTACGGTATGCGCTCCTTCCCGGGCGCGCGTCAGCAGCCGGGAGCGAAAAAGGAAGACCTCGACCACCTTCGGACAGGACGCTCGAGCCCCGAGGACACTGAGCAGCCAGCCGCGTCCCCAGGGCCGGGAGCGTCATCCGATAAAGGGAAACAGGAGCCGGATGTGCCGAGGGAGACGAAGCGCACTACCGAGGGCTCCGCGACTCGCAAGAAGAAGCCGAAACGATCCACGGGGAAGAAGGCAAAGGCCCGGCGCTTGGCGAAGGCGCGCTCGGAAGCCTCGAGCTACCAGCTGCCGCCGCGCGAGTCATCACGAGGAGCGCGCTCTCACCACTTTCGCCTCCCCGAAACGATCGCGTCGAAGCTCGTCGAGTTGGCGGAAGCCTACGACTGCACGCGCACGCATGTCGTCTGCTCGGCGATCCACACGGAGTGGCAGAAGCTCGTGCGCAAGAAAGCCCGCGACGCGAAGGAGGAAAACGCCGAGGCCGAGACCGAGGTCGACTCGTAGCGCTACGCTGACGAGAGCGCGTTGAGGATCCGGGTCGGCGGGAGCTTCAACCAGTCGAAGCGAACGATCCAGCGCATCTGACCGTCGATCCGTACATATTGAAGGAATGGGGTCCTCGGGAGGAGCCACGTCAGCGCGCCCCGCCTCGAGCGGACTCCTGGCGCTTTGAACGCCGCGCTTGCGTAGAGCCACTCGATCAACTCATCGCGCCCGCCAACCTTCTGCGTACGTTGCCCTAGCTGATGCTTGGCCGCTATCAGCCATAGGATCCCGCGAACGCCTCGAGCGCCGTTCTTCTTTCGCGAATCATCGACCAACTCGCAGAGGTGATGGCGAACGGGCTCCGCGAGCGTGTTCATGGACGCGATGGAGTTGGCGACCGCGTCCGGGTGAGGAAACGAGGGGCGCTCGAACTCGAGATTGACGGGCTCTGGTGGACTCAGCTCCCATGTCCTTATGTCGGAAAGCCACCACCGGTGAATACACGTCGGTGTCGATCCCGCGCTCGACGTGACGAGCGCGAAGTCGTCGACCCCGAGCGTCAAGGCGAACGCCTCGGTCTCCTCGACGCGCGCGTAGCCGATGACGCCGCGGATCGGCGTATAGATGAGCTTCGTCGCGACACCGCGTAGGGACACCGAGAGCGGAGGGAAGTAGTCTTCCGGTAATTCGTCGTCCCATGGTTTCAGATCGTTAAAGGCGTACACAGCCTGGGAGGTGAGGTCGTGACTCCCTCCTTGCCCGAGGATCGCTACGGACCCGCGCGGGCTCACGAGCGCGAGAACATGCTCTTGGTGCACGGGGCGAACCCGAAACTCGAAGCCGCCGCCAACGCTGCCGACCAAGGCGTCGTCAGACTCGCGCGTCTTGATCCAGCGCGTGAGCGCAACGGGTCGGCGTTTTGGATCTCCGACGCTGGGCCCGCCCCGCGGGCCGCCGCTCGCCGCGATCCGTTTCGCGTGCTCCGCGAGTTCATCGACCGCTCCCGTGCTGAGCAGTGTCCGTCTACCGCGGTCGAGCCACTCGTACTCGAGAACCGGCTTCTCCCTCTCGATGATACGAAACCGATTCTCCCCGTGACTCGCGGTCGAGTACGAACCGGGAGACCGGACCCACTCGCCGAGCGGGATGGGCCGGAGCCAGGCCCGAACGTCGCTCAGTAACGCGGCCAGAGGGTCGACGTGGTTCTCGAGGCCGGTGACCAGACGGAGTCGACGTTGCACCTCGTCTATCCCGAGATCCTTCATGATCGGCTCCGAGCGTAGGGCGTACGTCACGGAGAGATCGTCACTTTTTGTTACCGGCTGCGTAGCCGGGAGGAAACTGCACGACGTTCAGCTCGGAGGCGAGCACGCCCGCGCTGAAACGAGAGGCAAGTCGTGAGAAATTTGTACGACTCACGAAAACGATCATTGACGGCGTCTCGGTATTTTGCTGTCCCCACGACCATGTTGCTACTAGGCTCCCTGACGGAGGAGGTTGTTCGTGGACATCGAGCGGGACATAGCGAGGCTAACCAGGCATGTGCACGGGGCCCTGACAGGGGAGCACGACGAGATCGACGAGATCGATAGTCGGGAGGTGAGCGCGCTGAGACGCGTCCCCCTCCAGGTCATTCTGTTGATGCTGGAGGCGGGGCGCCGCAAGATACGCGGAGCCCGAGGCAACACGCCGCGCGACGTGATCGATCTGCTTGACCAAGTCCGCCGACAGCTCAGTGTCTCAAAACTAGAGCTGGCGCGGCGCTCAGGCGTGTCTCGCGGACACATCACGGACATGATCAAGTCCAGCGACCCAAGACCCACGCTCGAGACGGTCGTTCGTCTCGCCGTCGGTCTCGACTACGCGCTCGAGGTCATCTCGATCGAGAGCGACGACGACTACGATGACGCTGAGATTCCGGCTAGCGACGCCGACGCGGAGGACGCCGTCGAGGAAGAGCGTGAAGCTCGTCCACAAGTCCCTCGGTACACCCCCTCCACGCCCGAGCGTTACGCCTCGCCGACGCGTACTTGGTTGCGCACGACGGGCGTGATTGCAGGCGGCGCGACGACGGCAGGCTTCCTTGGGTATCTGATCTACAGGATCCGCAGAGCGCGAAAGAAAGGAACGAAGTCATGACCCGCGACAACACAGCCGTGATCCGGGGGTTCGTCTGCGCCGGTGTCTACGACCAGGGCGATCGCTGCTCCGCGACAGCTGCTGCCGTGCGGCGTACGCCGTTGATCTCGTTCCGCGAGGCCCTCCCGATGACGCCGTTTCGGCGCAACAAGCTCTACCGTATGGCGAAGAACGGCGAGATCCCCGGGGCGCGCAAGCTCGGCGGTACGTGGCAGTTCCACCGCGAGACGCTGCTCGCGTGGCTCGACTGCCGAGCGCCGTAGGCCGCGCTACGCTGTTCTTTGGCCTTGAGCGCAACCGCGCACGCGCTATAGTGCGCGTCGACGAAGCCGTGTGCTGTCACCGCCACGAAAGGTCAAGCGATGACAGTCAAGGTACGGAAACGGAAGTCCACGAGCGGCACGATGCACTGGCAGGCCGACATCCACGTCACCCTCCCGAACGGAGAGATTCTCCGTGAGCGGAGGATGGCGCAGGGCAGCACGAAGGCGGCTGCCCTGCGGTGGGCGAAGGCACGCGAGGCGCATCTGCTCCGCCACGGAAAGGAGGAGCGAAAAGACAGGAACAAAAAGACACCCACGCTGGGAGAGTTCGTCGATCAGTTTCGACGGGAGTACTTGATCGCCAACCGTTGGCGCCCGTCGACGATCTGCACCTGGGACTCGGTGCTCGCGCGGCACCTGATCCCGGTGCTCGGTGACTACCAACTCGACGCGATCGGGCCCCGAGAGATCCAGCTGCTCAAGCAGCGGCCGCTCGCGGCCACCACGACCAACATGGTCCTGGCCAAGCTCCGCGCGATGCTCAACCAGGCGTGCGAGTGGGGCCTCATCGAGAGAGCGCCGAAGGTCTCGAGGGTCAAGGAGGCCGTCAAGTCTCCCGAGTACCTCTCGTTCGACGACTACGATCGCGTCATCGAGACCACGCGTACCGTGCTTGATGAGATGGCGCTCGTGATCCTCCTGCTCGGCGGAGACGCCGGGCTGCGGTGCGGGGAGATGCTGGCGCTCCGCTGGTGCCACGTGTTCTTCAACCGCAATCGGATTCACGTGTGCGAGAACGACGTCCGTGGTCACGTCGGTCCCCCGAAGGGCGGCCGCGATCGTTGGGTGCCCATGACCAAGCAGCTCCGCAAGGCGCTCGAGGTCATGGAGCGTCGGAGCGAGCGGGTTCTATGGCGCGGTGAGGATGCAGAGCCGCTCACAGCAGGCGTACTCGCGTGGCGTGTCTACAAGGCCACATCACACGTCGGTCTCGGCAGGAAGGGGCCGCACACGCTACGGCATACGTTCTGTAGTCACCTCGCCATGCGCGGTGTGTCGGCGGTCAAAATCCAGAAGCTCGCCGGCCACGCCAAGCTCTCGACGACGCAGGTCTACATGCACCTGGCGCCGAGCACCCTGGACGACGCGATCGAGGCGCTGGGGAGGTAGTCGCCAGAATGGTCGTGGGCGCTGGAACCACGACGGCACCGTGGTGCCGCGCCTCAAAATTTCCTAGCTTAATCAAGCTTTTAGACAACTTGTCTGTAATTCAAGCCGGACAACGTGATGGTCGCGCGTGACGGACGCGCGCGCGTCATGGACTTCGGCCTCGCCCGGAGCGAGGCCGGGCGCGCGGAGGAGACGACCGTCGCGCAGGTCGTCGACGACGCGTCGCTCGACGCCACGCTCACACGGACCGGCGCGCTGCTCGGCACGCCCGCCTACATGGCGCCCGAGCAGCATCAGGGCCTCGAGGCCGACGCGCGCACCGATCAGTTCAGCTTCTGCGTCGCGCTCTGGCGCGCGCTCTACCGCGAGCCCCCGTTCCTCGGCGAGACGCTCTTCGAGCTGCGGAGCGCGGTGATCAGCGGGGTGTTGCACGAGCCAAGCCGCGCGCCCGCGGTGCCCTCCTGGCTGCGCGCCGTGGTCGCGCGCGGGCTCGCGGTCGAGCCGTCGTCGCGCTGGTCGTCCATGCCCGCGCTGCTCGACGCGCTGAGCCGCGGTCAGCTGCGGACGCGTCGACTTCGCCTGGCCTACGCGTTCGGGGCGATCGCGCTGCTCGTCGGCGGCGGGCTCGGATGGCGCGCGCTCGCCGAGCGGCGCGCGCTCGCGAGCTGCGCGGAGGAGGGCGCCCGCGTCGCCGAGCTCTGGCCGGGGCGCGCGGAGGAGGTCCGGCGCGGCGCGCTCGGGACGGGGCTCGGCTTCGCGGAGTCGTCGATCGAGAAGTCGAGCGCATGGCTCGACGACTGGGCCGAGGCGTGGTCGGACTCGCGCGCGCGGCTGTGTCGCGCCTGGCGAGTCGAGCGCTCGGCCTCCGACGAGCACCACGCGCGCGCGACGATGTGCCTCGAGCTGCGCCGCGCGACCGTCGCGAGCTTCCTCGATCGACTCGCCGCCGGCGAGCCGATGGCGGTGCAGCAGTCGATCTCCGCGTTCGCGCGCCTGCCCTCGCCGCGCGAGTGCACGGATCAAGCGTGGCTCGAGCGCACGCCGTGGCCCGACGCGTCGCGGTGGGATGAGGTCAACGGGCTGCGCGCTCGCCTGGCGACGCTGCAGGCGACGCGCGCCGCCGCCGACTTCGAACGCGGCCTGCGCGACGCGGCCGAGATCCTGCGCGACGCCGAGGCGCTCGGCTGGCCGCCGCTCGTCGCGTTCGCGCGACATCAGCACGGCGTGCTGCTCGAGGATAACGGCCGCTACGAGGACGCCGCGACGGCGCTCGAGCGCGCGTACTTCGACGCCGCCAGCGTCGACATCAAGGAGCTCGCGGCCGACACGGCGACGCACCTCGCCGGCGTCACCGGCCGCCGGCTCGCGCGCTTCGACGAGGGCCGACGCTGGGGCGAGCACGCGCGCGTGTACGTCACCCGGCTCGACGAGCTCGAGCAGCTGCGCGGCGCGACGCTGGCGCTCAACCTCGCCGGCCTCGAGCGCCGCGCCGGCAATTACGTGTCGGCGCTGGACCACGCCCGGCGGGCCGTCGCGGTGTCGCAAGACGCCCTCGGCGCCCGGCACCCCGGCACGGCGAGCTCGCTCTCGTCGCTCGGCACGATCTACATGAAGCTCGGCGACGACGAGGCCACGCGCTCGGCGTTCCACGACGCGCTCGCCGCCCTCAACGAGGCCTACGGCCCGAGTCACCCGACCGTCGCGAGCGTGCTGAACAACCAGGGCGCGTACGCGCTCTCGCGCGGCGAGCTCGACGAGACGCTGCGGCTGTGGACCGAGGCGCGAGACATCCGCGAGCGCGCGTTCGGCCCCGAGCACCCGGACGTCGCCGAGTCGTACAGCAACCTCGGCGTCCTCTACTCGACGCGCGGCGACTACGAGCGGGCGATCGAGCACTGGCGGCGCGCGCTGGCGATCGAAGAGCGCGCGCTCGGCAGCGGGCACCAGAACGTCGGCATGACGGTGGACAACATCGGCTACGCGCTCCGCAGCCTCGGCCGGCTGCCCGAGGCGCTCGAGCACCACCAGCGCGCGCTCGAGATCTTCACGGCGACGCTCGGGCCCCAGCACGAGACGACCGCGACGGCGCGCAGCAGCATCGGCGAGGTCTACCTCGACCTCGGGGAGCACGCGCGCGCCGTCGCGCCGCTCGCCGAGGCCGTCGCGATCGTCGAGCGCGCCGTGGGAGCCGAGCACGTCACCATCGGCACCTACCTCGCGCCGCTCGGGGACGCCTACCTCGCCGCAGGCGAGGTAGACCAGGCGCTCGCGACCTTCGAGCGCGCCGTCGCGATCCTCGACGCCGCAGACGGCGTGCAGGAGTACGGGGCGCGCGCGCGCTCCGGCCTCGCGCGCGCGCTGCTGCGCTCGGGCGGCGCCCGCTCGCGCGCGCTCGCCGAGGCCAACCGCGCGCGCACGATCTGGCGACGCGACGGCCCGCCGCGAGAGCTCGCGCGGGTCGAGGCCTGGCTCGCGGAGGTCGAGCCGTAGCGACCGACGATCACGTCGCGCGATCGCGGCGCCGCGCCGCGCGTCGTCAGGCCGACGCGATACGCTCGCGCTAGCAGGTCGCGTCCGCGACGCGCCGACGCGCGAGCGAGAACAGAAACCGCGCCCCGCCCCCCTCCGGGCGCTCGCACCGGATCGTCCCGCCGAGCTGCTGCGTCACGAGGTTGTACGCGATGCTGAGCCCCAGCCCGCTGCCGCCGTGCCCGCGGCGCGTCGTGAAGAACGGCTCGAAGATCTTCGGCGCGATCTCGTTCGGGACGCCGCGGCCGTCGTCGCGGTAGTCGACCCAGGCGAGCTCGTCGTCGGCGCGGCAGTCGATGGTGATCTGCCCGCGGTCGCCCTCCCCGTAGGCGTGCTGCAGCGAGTTCATGAGCAGGTTGGTCACGACCTGCGCGAGCGCGCCCGGGTAGTTCACGACCGCGAGCTCGTCGTCGCCGTGGAGCTCCACGCGGTGCTGCGCGCGCCGCAGCTGCGGCCGCAGGCTGACGAGCAGCGACTCGAGGTAGGGCTTGAGGTTGAAGCGCCGCTGCTTCTCGGCGGACTGATCGACCGCGACCTGCTTGAAGCTCTCCACGAGCTCCCCGGCGCGCCGGAGGTTGGCGAGGATGATGGTCGACGCCTCCTCCGCGACGGCGAGGTAGCGCTCGAGCGCGCTGCGCTTGAGCCCGCCGCCGCGGTACGTCGCGAGCAGCTCGCGGGTCCGCTCGGCGAGGGCGGACGCCGCGGTCACGCCGATCCCGACCGGCGTGTTGATCTCGTGCGCGACGCCGGCGACGAGGCCCCCGAGCGCCGCCATCTTCTCCGCCTCGACGAGCTGGCGCTGCGCCTCTCGCAGCGTGCGGATCGTCTCCGAGAGCTCGCGCGTCCGCTCCGCGACCGCGCGCTCGAGCGACCTGCTGTGCCGCTCGAGCTCGGCGCGCGCGGCCTCCAGCTCGCGCTCTCGCGTCACGCGGTCGGTGTCGTCGGCCATCGTGCCCTCGAGGAAGCCGTGCTCGGGGTAGAGGCGCGCCGAGAACACGACGTGCTTGACGCTCCCGTCCTTGCAGTAGACCGCGGCGCGGAACTGGTCGACGTAGCCGTCCCGCGTGATGCGTCGGCGCATCTCGTCGCGCTGCGCGGGGTCCACGTAGGCGTTGGCGCTCGCGCGCATGTTGGCGATGGAGTCCGCCGGGGACTCGTAGCCGAGCAGCGCCGCGTTGCGATGGTTGCTGTAGAGGATGCGGCCGTCGGTCAGCGACGTGCGGAAGATGCCGATGAGCGCGCGGTCGATCGTCGCGCGCAGCCGATCGCGCTCGTCTCGCAGCGCCTCGAGGCGCGCCGCGGCGCTCCCGAGCACCTCCCGCTCGCGACCGGGCGCGCCGCCCTCCGCGAGCGCGCGCAGCTCCTCCGCGAGCGCGCGGCTGCTCACGTCGTCCTCGCCGCGCTCGCCGTCATCACCCACGAACATGACTATAGCGACAGATCGGTCACCCCGGAGCGCGCCGCGTCCCCGCGTCGCCGAAGCCCGTCGCGAGCGCGCGGCACCGCGTTCGTCACCGGGCACACGTCACGCCGGCACGCGCCCCTCATGGCGCGCGTTGGTTGATTTCGACTAGTCGGGCCCCCGCCGGGTGCGCGCGCGCGCGCTGGCGCTACGCCGCCGCGTCGCCGCTGTCGCGCGTCGACGGATCGCGAGCGCCCGCGACGATCGACGGCCGCTCGCGCGAGCGCGTGGGGAGGGAGCTCGACGTCGACGCCCGCCCCGGGGCGCCGCGTCTCGACAGCCCAGCGCCGACCTCGTACGGTACCGGCGTGCCGGCCTTCTTCGCGCTCATCGCCCTCTACGGGCTGATCTTCGTGCTGCACCTGATCATCCCTGGCCGCTGGGTCACGGGCTACGCCCGCGACGCGCGGACCGGCGCGCCGCTGCGCTACCGCCTCAACGGGCTCCGCGTCGCGCTCGTCACCCTCGCGCTCTACGGGCTCGCGGGCGCCGGCGGGCTGATCGCCTGGGACGCGCTCTACGTCCACAGGTGGGCGGCGCTCGCGGCCGCCTGCGCGCTCGGGCTCGTGTTCACTGCGGCGCTCGTGCTCCCCGCGGCGCCGCGTCGCGGGCTGCTCGCCGACCTGTTCCTCGGGCGACTCGAGAACCCGCAGCTCGCCGACGGCCACGTCGACGCGAAGATGGTCCTCTACCTCGTCGGCGCGGTCACGCTCGAGCTCAACCTGCTCTCCTACGCCGCTCACCACCTGCTCCTGCACCCCGGCGCGGCCTCGCCCGGCGTCGCGCTGCACGTCGCGTTGTTCAGCTTCTTCGTGTTCGACTACCTGTGGTTCGAACGGGTGCACCTGTACACCTACGACCTGTTCGCGGAGCGCGTCGGCTTCAAGCTCGGCTGGGGCTGCATGTGCTTCTACCCGTTCTTCTACGCGCTCGGCCTCGGGAGCGTCGTCGAGCGCCCCGACCCCGGCGCGTCCACGCTCCAGCTGGTGCTCTGCGCGCTGCTGTTCTTCGCCGGCTGGGTCCTCGCCCGCGGCGCGAACATGCAGAAGTTCTGGTTCAAGACGCAGCCCGAGCGCGCGGCCTTCGGCGTGCTCGTCCCCGAGACCCTCGAGGGCGACGGGCGCCGGCTGCTCGTCAACGGCTTCTGGGGCGTCGCGCGGCACGTCAACTACCTCGGCGAGATCACCATGGCGACCGCGCTCGCGCTCGCGCTCGGCTACCCGGGCGCGCTGTGGCCGTGGCTGTACCCGCTGTACTACGTCGCGCTGCTGCTGCCGCGCCAGCGTGACGACGACCGCCGCTGCGCCGCCAAGTACGGCGCGCTGTGGGCGGAGTACGAGCGCCGCGTGCCGTACCGGATCATCCCCGGGATCTACTGACCGCGCGCACAACCTGTCCCTTCTACCAGGCGAGAACGCGGCTCACTCGCGCGGGCTCTCGCGCAGGCGCACCGTCTCGGCGCCCATGATGTTGATCGCGCGCCGCCGCGGCAGCAGACGCGCGAGCGCGAACGCGGCGAGGCGGTTGGTCCAGCCGGGGACCACGCTCGGGCGCCGCCCGAGCGCGTCGAGGGCCTGGACCGCGACGTCCTCCGGCGCCATCGCGGACGGGCCGCGCGCGCCGGCGCTGCGGAGAAACCCAGGCGTCCGCGTCGCGCCGGCGCAGCACACGAGCACGTCGACGCCCGCCGGGCCGAGCTCGTGCCACAGCGCCTCGCCGAGCGAGAGGTTGAACGCCTTGCTCGCGCCGTAGACCGCGATCCGCGGCGACGCGACGAGCGCGGTCAACGACGACATCAGGATGATCCCACCGCGACCGCGCGCGCGCATCCGTGAGCCGAAGGCGTGTGCGGCGATCAGCGGCCCGCGACAATTGACGTCGACGATCTGCTCGAGCTCATCGCGCGAGCGCTCGAGGAACGGGCCGATCCGCGAGTACGCCGCGTTGTACACACACAGGCCGATGTCGAGCTCGCCGACGCGCTCCTCGAGCGCCGCGGCGAGGCCCGGCGCGCCGAGGTCGAGCGTCGAGGTCCGAACCTCGACCGACGCGCGCAGCGGCGCGGCGACCCGCTCGAGCGCGTCCGAGCGCCGCGCGAGCAAGAGGAGGTTGAGCCCGCGGTCCGCGAGCGCCCGCGCGAAGGCGGCCCCGAGCCCCTCCGAGGCGCCGGCGACCACGGCCCAGGGACCGTAGCGCTCCGTGAATCGCTGCTGGTGACGCGACATCATCGGCAGGATACGCCACGGCCCCGCGAGCCGACGCCGCCGCGCGGACGTCCGCGTCGCGCTCGCGCGGGCGCCCGCGTTCCGCTGGTCCTCGCGTCGTGGATGTGGTCCCATCGCGGCAACGGAGTCGTTGATGCGTTCACAACCCAGCGTCGTGCGGAAGCTCTTGGGGTTCACGGTGCCAGTCGGGCTCGGCGCCGCCGCGCTGCTGCTCATGGCGAGCGCGCGCGAGGACCCGCCGCGCCGACCGCCGGCGGAGCAGGGGCGCTCGGTCCGCGTCATCACCGTCGCCGAGTACGAGGCGACGCCGCGCGCGACCGGCTACGGCGTCGTGCGGGCCCAGCGAGAGTGGCAGCTGGTGGCCGAGGTCTCGGGCCGCGTGGTCGAGATGAACGAGAACCTCGAGACAGGTCGGATCCTGCGCAAGGGCGAGCCGCTGCTCAAGCTCGACCCGCAGGCCTACCGGATCACCGCGTCCCAGCAGAAAGCGACGGTCGCGAACGCGAAGGCGCAGCTCGCGGAGCTGACCGCGAAGGAGCGCAACACCAACGCGAGCCTGAAGATCGCGCAGCGCTCCCTCGAGCTCGCCGAGAAGGACTACGCGCGCGCGCAGGAGCTGTACCGCGGCGGCAACATCCCGGCGAGCGAGGTCGACGAGGCCGAGCGCAAGGTCCTCAGCGACAAGACCACGGCGCAGAACCTCAAGAACACGCTCGCCGAGCTCCCGGCGAGTCGACGCAAGCTCAAGGCGCTCATCGACCAGTACGAGGCCGGCGTCGCCGGGGCGGAGCTCGACATCTCGCACACCGAGCTGGTCGTCCCCTTCGACCTGCGGATCCGCGCCGTCAACGTGCAGCTCAGCGAGCTCGTCACGGTCGGCACGACGCTCGCCGAGGGCGACGGGATCAACGTCGCCGAGGTCCCCGCGCAGTTCTCGATCGGCTCGCTCATGCCGCTCGTGCGCGGCGCGCGGCCGGACGCCGGCGCCTCGCCGCGCGCCGTCTCGCGGCTGCGCGAGTCGATCGACGGGCAGCTCCGCGCCACGGTCCGCCTCGAGAGCGGCGCCCTCACGGCGCGCTGGGAGGGCGTCGTCGATCGCTTCGAAAACATCGACTCCGAGACCCGGACCGTCGCGGTCGTCGTCGCCGTCGACAAGCCCTTCGACCAGGCGCGGATCGGCGAGCAGCCCCCGCTGGTCCGCGGGATGTACGTCGAGGTCGAGCTCCGCGGGCGACCGCGACCCGGGTGCCGCGCGGTGCCGAGGGGCGCGCTGCGGGGCGCGACCGTGCACGTCGTCGGGCCCGAGGAGCGGCTCGAGACGCGCGCGGTCGAGCTCGCGTTCGTCCAGGACGCCTACGCCTGCGTCGCGTCGGGGCTCGAGCCCGGCGAGCGCGTCGTGCTGACGAACCTCGTCCCGGCGATCGAGGGCATGCTGCTCGCGCCGCGCGTCGACGAGGCCGCCGAGGGCTCGCTGCGCGCGGCGGTCACCGGCGAGGAGGCGACGCCGTGATCGCGTTCTTCGCCCGCCACCCGACCGCCGCCAACCTGCTGATGGTCCTGTTCGTCCTGCTGGGCGCGCTCGGCCTGCTCGACCTGCGACGCGAGACCTTCCCCGAGTTCACCGCAGATCGCGTGACCGTCACCGTCGCCTACCCGGGCGCGAGCGCGCAGACGATCGACGAGACCATCGTGCAGCGCGTCGAGGACGCGGTCGACGGGATCGAGTACCTGGAGAAGCTGACGTCGGCCGCGCAGGAGGGCGTCGCCACGATCACGCTCGAGATGGAGGACGGCGCCGACCTCACCGAGTTCAAGGCGGACGTCTCGAGCGCCGTGGACGCGATCACCGACCTCCCGGCGGACGCCGAGGACCCGATCGTGGCCGAGAGCAGCCGCTCGACGCTCGTCGCCTCGATCGCGGTCACCGGCCCCATGTCCGCGCCGGACCTCAAGCTCTACTGCGAGGACCTCAAGCGCGAGCTGCGTCGCTACGACGAGGTCTCGCAGGTCGAGGTCGCCGGGTTCTCGACGCACCAGCTGCAGATCCGGCTCAAGCAGGCCGCGGCCGCGCAGTACGGGCTCAGCGTCGCGGACCTCGGCGACCTCATCTCGGCCCAGAGCCTCGACCTCCCGGTCGGCGCGCTCGACACGGCGGACGGCGAGATCCGGATCCGCTACGACGGGCAGCGCTACACGGTCGAGGACTTCGCGACGATCCCCGTCGTCGCCAACGCGGCGGGCGGCGAGGTCCCGCTCGGCGAGCTCGCGGAGATCCTCGACACCTTCGAGCTCGAGGAGGAGAAGCTCCTGTTCAACGGCGAGCGCGCGGGCATGCTGCGCGTGAGCAAGACGAGCACGCAGGACGCGCTGCGGATCCTCGACGCGATCGAGGACTTCGTCGCGAAGCAGTCCGCCGCCGCGCCGCCCGGGGTCCGCTTCATCGTGACGGAGAACGCGGCCGCGCCGATCGCCGAGCGGCTCACGCTCCTGCTGACCAACGGCCTCCAGGGGCTGGTGCTCGTGTTCCTGACGCTCTGGCTGTTCTTCAACACGCGCCTCGCGCTGTGGGTCGCGGCCGGCCTGCCCGTGTCATTCCTCGGCGGCCTCTGGATCATGGCGCGCATCGGCTACACGCTGAACATGATGACCATGATGGCGCTGCTGCTGGCGCTGGGTCTGCTCATGGACGACGGCATCGTGCTCGCCGACAACGTCGCGGTCCACCTCCGCCGGGGCAAGTCGGCGCTCGCGGCCGCGGTCGACGGGGTCTACGAGGTCAGGACCGGGATCCTCTCGTCCTTCCTCACGACGATCTGCGTGTTCGTGCCGCTCTCCTTCCTCGACGGCCAGATCGGCCGCGTCCTGCTCGTCATCCCGGTGGTGCTGATCGCCGTGATGGCGATCAGCCTCGTCGAGGCCTTCTGCATCCTGCCCAACCACCTCGGTCACTCGCTCGCGGGCTACGATCTGAGCAAGCAGGGCGCGCTCCGCCGCCGCTTCGACGACGGCTTCGAGGCGTTCCGCGAGCGCGTCGTCGGCCCGCTCGTCGACGCGGCGGTGCGCGCTCGCTACCTCACGCTCGGCGCGGCGCTCGGCCTGTTCCTCCTCTCGCTCGGGCTGTTCGCCGGCGGCGTCCTGAAGTTCGAGGGCTTCCCCGCGACCGACGGCGACGTCGTGGAGTTCCGCCTGCGCCTGCCCGCCGGGACCTCGCTCGCGCGGACCGAGGCCGAGGTCCAGCGGGCCGTGCTCGCGCTCGAGCGCGTCAACGCGACGTTCAAGCCGGCGCAGCCGCGCGAGCAGGACCTCGTGCGCAACGTGACCGTTCGGTACAATTACAACCCGGACTCGCCCGACGCCGGCGCGCACGTCGCGACCGTGCAGGTCGACCTCCTCAGCGTCGAGGAGCGCGCGACGACGATCAGCGAGTTCACGAGCGCGTGGCGTGCCGAGACCGGGCCGCTCGCCGACGCGACCGCCGCGCGCTACACCTCGACCTCCTCCGGCCCCGGGGGCGCGGCGATCGAGCTGCGCGCGCAGGGTCGAGACCTCGAGCAGCTCAGCGCCGCCGGGCAGGAGCTCCGCAGATGGTTCGACGGCTTCGAGGGCGTCTTCGACCTCAACACCGATCTCGAGCCCGGCACGCCGCAGGTCCGCGTGCGCCTGCGGCCGGGCGCGCTCGGGACCTCCGCCCAGGGGACGCTCGTCGCCCAGCAGCTGCGCGCCGCGTTCTCGGGCGTCACGCCGCAGGACGTCCAGGCGGGCGCCGAGGACTACGAGGTCATGGTGATGCTCGATGAGACAGGTCGAGACACCCTCGCCGACCTCGAGTACTTCGAGCTGCAGCTCGGCGGCGGGCGCCGCGTGCCGCTCGGCGCGGTCGCGGACATCGAGCTCGATCGCAGCTACGCCAAGATCGCGCGCGAGCGCGGCGCTCGCACGGTCACCGTCACCGGCGACATCGACACCCAGCTCGCCAACGCGAGCGAGCTGATGCGGCGGTTTCGCGCCGAGCTGCTCCCGGAGCTCACGACGCGCTACCCGGCGCTGCAATTCGAGATCGGCGGACAGACCGAGGAGTCGGGGAAGACCGCGCGCTCGATGCTCACCGCGCTCGGCACCGGCCTGTTCGGCGTGTTCTTCCTGCTCAGCTTTCAGTTCCGCAGCTACCTCGAGCCGCTGGTCGTGATGCTCGCGATCCCGCTGGCGCTGATCGGGGTGCTGTGGGGCAACGTCCTGCTCGGCGACTCGCTCACGCTCCCGGGCATCCTCGGCTTCATCTCGCTCGCGGGCGTCGTCGTCAACGACTCGATCCTGCTGATGGTGTTCATCAAGCAGGGCGTCGCCGCCGGCGAGTCTCCGGGTGACGCGGCGCGCATGGCCAGCCGCGCGCGCCTGCGCGCCATCATCCTCACCTCCGCGACGACCGCGGCCGGGCTGATCCCGCTGCTGTTCGAGCGCAGCCAGCAGGCGCAGACGCTCATCCCCGTCGCCACGAGCATCGTGTTCGGCATCCTCGCGTCGACGCTCTTGCTGCTCGTCGTGCTCCCGGCGATGTACGCGATCCTCGGGGACCTCGGGCTGACCGCGGCGCGCGAGCACGCCCACGACGAACCCGAAGGCCCGCGCTGAGCGTACGGGCGCGCTCTCCACGAGCGGTCCTATCGGACAGGCGCGCTCGCGTCGCCACGCGCCCGACGCTCGCGGGCGCTCACTCCGTCTCCCCGCAGCGCGTGGTGACGCCGAAGCCGGGCGCGCCGTCGCTGCCGACGACGCACGTCGCGGACTCGCTCGTCTCCTCGCACGACTCGGGCAGCTCGCAGCGAATCGTGTCCCCAGGACGGCACTCCCAGTCGTTGCGACACGGACCCCAGGTCAGCGCCTCCGGGCGGCAATACTGCACGCCATCCCCGACGCACGCGTTCGCGGTATCGTTCAGAGCAGAGCACGCGCCCGCGCGATCAGTCGGACAACCTCCGCCTCGAGCTCGCGGACGAGCTTCGCTGCGCCCTCCGCGGGGCGCAGCGGCGCACCAATGGCGAGGCCAACCGTGAGGCGAGGCCGACCGCCGACGTTGCGTATGTGCTCAAGAAAGGACTCCTCGACGTACTCGGTCCCCGTCGGATACGCGATCCCGACCGGGACGATCTCGACGTCGAGGCCGCGTGTCGCCGCGAGGGCGCCGGCGGCGAAGGGGAGGAGCGTGTCGCCGGCGCTCGTCGTTCCTTCGGGGAAGACCGAGACTGAGCGCCCGTGACGGAGGTGCGCCCGGATCTGGCGTATCGCCTGGGCGCCGCTCTGCGCCGACTCTCGGTTGACGAAGATCGTCTGGGTCCGGCGCGCGGCGTGACCGATGAGCGGCCAGTCGGCGACGTCGGCCCGACTGACGAGGGAGCCCCCGAACAGCGCGAAGAGGATCAGGATGTCGTAGGCGCTCCGGTGGTTGGCGATCACGAGCCGGGCGCGACCCGCCTCCGCGGTCGCGGAGCCGGAGAGCCGGAGCTCGACGCCGTTGATCCACAGCAGCCCCCGACACCAGCGCTTCAGCTCGCGCTCGGCCGTGAGCTCGCGCGCGCCCGGGCGCATGAGGAGCTTCGCCTCCAGCAGCGTGAAGGCGGCGACCGTCCACGCGAGCGCGCCGCTCGCCCGGACGCCGCGACGGAGCGTTTCAGCCACCATTCCTTGAAAATTCTACACCGACGACGGCCAGCGAGACGGGCGCGAGCGCGCTACCAGGCCGGGTAGGCGCAGGCGGGGTCTTCGGTCGGGCACAGCTCCGGGGTGAAGTCGCACTCGATGCAGGTCTCACAGCGATCGGGATCGCGGCCGTCGTAGCCGAAGCGCTGAATCACCCAGCCGTCGACCTGTCGGCCCTCGCAGCCGACGAACGATCCCGTGGGCGCGCCGGGGCACTCCAGACCGACGAAGGTGTCGCAGTAGCCCTCGCAGATCGCTCGCCCGCGGCAGGTCCCGCCGCCGGCGCAGGTCCCGTGGCCGAGCGCGCGGTCGACGGTCTCCACGATCTCGTGGGCGGCGATCTGCGTCTCGCTGCGCAGGCGATCGCCGGTGGGCCAGCACTCCGGGGTGGTGCGGACGACGCCCACGCCCGCGACGCGCCCGGCGACCGTCGCCACCGAGTTGCGCCCGCACGCGCCGACCCAGAGGTCCGGGTGCCCGCCGAACACGAGGTAGAGCGGCGTCTCGCCCGGGCGCGGCGTCGGGAGACCCGCGTCTGTTCCGACATGTCTCTCGAGCCATTCCGACGCGAGCTCGTCCCAGTCGAGCAGCCGCCCCGGCGGCGGGAGGGCGTACGAGCCGCGCAGCTCGACCTGGGCTTCGCCCTCCCAGTAGTGGTTCAGCGTCGAGCCCTCGATCAGGCACTCGAGGAAGCGGTCGAGCAGCTCGCGGTCCTCGTCGCCGGAGCCCGCGAACCAGACGGCGTGGAGGCCGAAGACCTCGGGGGCCTCCTGCACGGGTAGATCGGGCGACTCGCGCTCATCCGCGCAGCCGGCGAGCGCGAGCGCGAGCGCGAGCGGACAGAGCGAAGCGCGGCCCACGACGAACTCAGAGATCGGGACACGGGCTGCACGCGCCCGCTCGATCGAGCACGAGGCACGCGGCGCAGTCGCAGAACTCCTTGAAGATCTCGCACACCGGCGGCGTCTCGGCGACGTTTTTGTCCTCGGCCTTATGGGCGATTCGGGCTTCCGGGGTCCCCGCGTGCGCAGCGGCGAAGGCCGTCAGCAGGATGTAGGGCGAGATCGTCTTGAACTCGTTGTACTGCTCGACCAGCCTGAGGGCCTCGTAGCCGTTCGGCACGGTCGTGAAGCTGTCCATCGCGTCGCCATCGAAGGCCCAGACGTCGTAGGTGTCGTCGGGGTTCTTCGACACGGCGACGCCCTTGGTCAGATCTCCGATGGTGACGTAGTTCTCGACCTGGTCGTAGAGGAAGTAGCGCTGGTCGCTGAGGTCCGCGTTCGAGACGAAGAAGGACACCTGCCCGCCGAGCGCCGCCGCGTCGATGATCGTCTCGGTCGAGACCTCTTGCTCGCCGAGCCCGTCGACGATGATGCGGCCGTCGTCGATGAGCCACTGGGTGCCGTCGTCAAAGACGTCGAAGTCGCTGACCTCGAAGTCGGTGAGCGTGATCCCCCAGGTCTCCTTGAGGTACGCATGAATCGGCTGCTCGGCGCCGGTCTCGCTCGCTTCGCCGGTCTCGCTGGTCTCGGTCGCGCTCGCGGAGTCTTCGGTCTCTCCTTCGCCGCCCGAGCACGCCGCGAGGGCGGTGATGAGCATCAGTGAAGGGGCGCGCGCGAAATATTTCGTCTTCATGGGAAATTTCTCTGGCAGCGGGAGCGAGCCACACCATCGTCAGTCTATATTTGCCCTGTCTGTTCGTGCAGGTGGATTGCCAACCCCAGGGAGCAGGATGAGCGGGGGCGCCGTTGAGGGCGCGACCGACGAGGTGACCGCTGGGATAGATACAACGCGCCCCCGATCGCCGGCGTACGCCGTAGGCCCGCGGATCCCCCCCCGGGCCTACGATCGGAGGACCGCGCTCCTGTACGGGCTCGCGGGCGCGCTGCTCGGGGCGGCGCTCTCGTCGCCGCTGCTCGCCGTCGGCGCGTGGATCTCCTTCGCCGCGATGACGGTGGCGCTCGCGCGCACTCGCTCCGCGCTCCTCGCCAGCGCGAGCGTGCTCGTCGCCCACGCGCTGACCTGCATGATCGCGTTCCCGTGGATGTGGACCGGGAACCTCCTGTTCTTTAACTACAGCCTCGCGGGGATGGTCGCGTTTCGCTTCGGCGAGGCGATGATCCTCGCGGTGCCCTACGCGATCGCGCTCGGGGTCGGCCACGCGCTCCTGCACAAGCAGCTCGCGGCGCGGCTGTGGACGCCGCTCGCGTGGGCGGGGGGCGAGGCGCTCAGCTACGCGATCAGCAACGCCTGCGTCGATGACTGGCTCAACACGCAGTGGGCGGTGCGGCCGGTGCTCCGGGCGCTCGCGCTGGTCGGCTGGTGGCCGCTCGTGCTCGCGAGTCTGTTCGCGGCGGCGTCAATCGGCGAGAGCGTGGCGACCCGGCGCTGGCGAGTCGCGCTCCCGAGCGTCGCGATCTTCGTGGCGATCGGGCTCGCGCCGCCGATCGCCGATGACAAGGCCGAGCGGCTCGAGGGGCTCGCGGCCATGCACACGACGACGGAGGGCACGCTCCCGCACGACCTGCCCGACGGCGTGGAGCTCCTGATCTGGCCCGAGACCGCGCTCGAGCTGCGACCGATCCTCGCGGAGGGGTCGGGCAACGGCGCCGTGCTCCCCGAGCTCATCCCCGCGAGCGAGGCGGACCACCTGATCGGTCTCCAGACCGTGCTCACGGGCGGGGTGCGGCAAAACCAAGTCGTGGCGGTCGCGGCCGACGGGCGCGTGCTCGAGAGCCGGGCCAAGCAGGTGTTCCTGCCCGTCGCCGAGCGCCGCTTCCTCGGCCTCGGCAACACGCCGTACCGCGCGGGGCGCAGGCGGGCGCTATTCCAAGTGGGCGGGCGGGCGATCGTCCCGCTGATCTGCGGCGAGGGCCTCTCGCGCCACATGCTGGCGGACGGGGTCGAGGCTGGCGGTCAGCTGTGGACCGTCCTCGCCGGCGACCAATGGTTGGCGAGTGAAGTGGCGCTCAGGCAATTTCTCGCCATCCAGGTGCTCCGCTCGGTCGAGTACGGGGTCCCGTCCATCCGCGCCTCCTACGCCGGACACGCGACCTTCGTCGCTGCCGACGGGCGGGTGCTCGCGCGGAGCAGCCGCGCTCGCAACGGCCTGCTCGTCTGGGATCGGGAGCGCGGGGCCCGGGACTTCGACTTCCGCGGGCGGAGGATCGAGGACGAGGCACCGCCGGTCGATCCTCCGCCTGACATCGCGGTGCTCTACTCGCAACGCGCTCCGCACCTGCGCGCGCGCTGCCCCGAGGGGCGCTGCGCCTACCACACGCTCGAGGACTTCGAATGCCCCGGGTCCAGGGCGTCGGCGGTGATCGTCGCCGGGCACGGTCAGCCGCCCGACTACCTCTCGCGTCCGGCCGCTGAGGTCGCCGCGGCGATCCGCTGCTTCGAGCCCGAGCTGGTGGTCGTCGACACGTGCTTCGGATCCTCGAGCGAGCTCCTCTCGGCGCTCGGCGAGCTCGACGCGATCATCGTCGCGTCGCCCACGCTCCTGCCCAGCTCCGGCTTCACCTACGGGCGAGACTTCTTCGCGGCCGCCGATCCGGTGACCCGCGCGGCCGCGGTTCAGACGTTGCCGGTGAGCGAGCTCCTGCGCTGGCGCAACGATCCGCGGGCGCTCGCGGCGACGATCGCCGAGGTCGACGCCATGGACGCGGGCGAGCTCGGCGATCACCTCGCGCGTCGGCGGCCGCCCCGGGTCAAGGTCGAGCTGCCCGGAGGCGGACCCGTGCTCGTCCCCTTCGTCTGGGAGCGACTCGGGCCACAGCGGCCCCCGCCGCGCTCGCGCCCGCGCGCACGACCGGCGCGACCGTGAAGCCGCGGTAGAGGTCGACGTCGAGGTCGACGTCGACGTCGACGTCGACGTCGACGTCGAGCTAGAGGTCGAGGTCGACACCTCCTGGCCCGGGGGTCGAAGCGCCCGCGCCAGCGCAGAGCGTGTCTCGCCGAGTATCTCCGGGCAGCGCGCGCGCATCCGCGTGGCGCCCCTCCGCGACAAGGCGGTCGAGTCGGGCGCCCGATGTTCTCGATATGTGCCACGGGACGCGCACAATCCAGCGTCTGTCCGCGCTCCCCGGCGGACTCGCTAAACCACAAGAAAACCGATCCTACGGTGTGAGAAGTCGGAAACAGCACGCTGCCAGGGTGAAGCCGTAGGACCGGGTTTTTGGGTGTGGGCAGTACGCGGGCTACTCGACCGACGCCCAGGTATCGGGCGAGCTCGCGGCCATGCTCGCCGACGGCATCAAGACCTACGTCATCGGCTTCGGCGGCGGTCTCGAGTCACCTGACGCCCAGCAGCAGCTCCAGCAGATGGCCCAGTGGGGCGGGACCGACCAGCCCTACTCGGCCGCGACCCAGGCCGACCTCGAGCAGGCGCTGGAGGCGATCGTCAAGACCGTCGAGTTCGACCCGTGCTGTCAGTTCAACGACTGCTCCGAGAACCCCGAGCCGACCGGCGGCGAGGGTGACCAGGGCAACGCGTGCCTCGACGATGACGACTGCCTCCCGCTCGAGGCCTGCGCGCTGCCTGAGCCCGACGCGCCCGTCGGCATGTGCAGCCCGGCGCCTTGCGCCGAGGACAGCGACTGCCCGCAGGTCGATCCGCCGGCGACCTGCGCGGGCGGGGAGTGCAAGCCGGGCCCGTGTCAGACCGACGCGCACTGCCCCGGCACGCAGGTGTGCGAGGACGGCAAGTGCGTCGGCAGCGGCGCGTGCACGCTCGACAGCGACTGCTCCGTGCTCGAGGCCTGCGTCGACGGCCAGTGCGCGCCGCGGCCGTGCGAGAGCGACGGCGACTGCCCGGAGAGTCAGGTATGCGACGACGCCGGGGGCGTCTGCGTCCCCGACGACGGCTACGGCTCCTACGGCTCCTACTCCGACGGCGCGCCGACCAGCTACGGCTCCTACGGCTCCTACTCCGACGGCGACTCCTACGGCTCCTACGACGGCGACTCCTACGGCGACACGGACTCGGGCGGGATCGGGCTCGAGGAGGACGCCTGTACATGCTCGAGCGGACAGGACGACGGCGAGGCGCCGCGCGGCCTCCTGCTCTCCGCGCTCGCGCTGCTGGGCCTCACGCGCGCGCGTCGACGCCGAGCCGCCCGCGCGTGATCGCGACCCATGCACGCGACTCATGCACGCGACTCATGCACGCGATCCAGCACGCGACCCATGCACGCGACCCAGGCACGCGACCCATGTACGACCGCGCGCGCCCACGCGCGCCCGCTGGGCGCAGGAGGCCGTAAAACCCCGTAGACGCGCGTCTCCGCCGACTGTGTAGCCCCGCGAAACAGCCGCGTTCGCAACATATCGATTGTCCGCGCGCGCGCGTGCCCCCATCCTGGGATCATGAACGCGCGCGCGTGGACCCTCATCGTCGCCAGCACCCTCACGCTCGCCTGCGGCGGGCGAGTCGGCGACAGCGACGCCGGCGAGACCGACAGCGCGGGCACCGACGCGAGCGAGAGCGGCGAGGCCTCCGACGGCGGCACGAGCGGCGGGGTCGACACCGCGGAGCCGAGCGACAGCGGCGAGACCGGCGAGGACGCGGTCGCGGCCTGCATCGTCGACGGCGCGCTCACGCGCGCGCTCGCGATCGCCGACAGCAAGGGTCAGCAGCTCCACGTCTACGAGGTCGGCGCCGCCCCGATCACGCTCGACGCGAGCCTCCCCGACGGCGTCGACGCCCCCGCGATCCTGGGCACCGACGCCAACGCGGCCGTGCTCGCGATCTCCAGCAGCTATTCGAAGTACATCGGCCCCGGCTCGATCGAGGGCGCCGTGCTGCGCCTGTACGAGCGCGGCGGCGGGGCGCTGCTGTGGTCGCGCGCGTTCGCGGACTATCGCCTCGCCCAGATCCACGTCGACGCGCTCGGGCGCGTCGCGGCCACGGTCGGCTGGAGCGTCGCGCCGACGCCCGCCGGCGTGCTCGTGATCGACGGCGTCGTCACCGAGCTCCCGAACTTCGGCCCCGCCGGCCCCATCGGCCCCTCGGGCTGGGTGCCCGGGTACATCTACGACGACCTGCAGGAGCAGCTCGGCACGGGGCTCTACAACGTCGAGACCGACGCGCTCGTCCAGGTCACCGCCGGCAACAACCCGAGCGGCTGGCGCGTCGACGGCGAGACCATCGAGTACATCGACAACGACGCCGAGGTGCCGCGGCTGGTGGTCGCCGGCCCGGCGAGCGCGAGCGCGATCGAGCTCACGCCCTTCGCCGGCCTCGCGCCCGTCTACACCGACGGCGTCGCGGGCGACTACCGGCTCCTCGTCGCCAACCTCGACGGCCAGGGCGACGCGGTCACGCGCAAGCTCGCCCGCCTCGAGCGCTCCACGGGCGCGCTGACGCCGATCGACCCGACCCCGCCGCCCGGGCTCGAGGCCTTCGACTGCTACTTCCCGCGCAACGCGATCGACAGCGACGGCCGCGTGCTGTTCGAGCTCCGCGACGCCGGCGCGGCCCGGGTGTACGCGTGGGATCCCGACGACGAGACCTGGACCGCGCTCGGCGAGCCGATGACGGAGGTCGAGGACATCCAGGTCGCAGGCGGCTTCGGCCGGGTGCTCGAGCTCCACGGGCACGGCGCGAACACGACCTACTGCGTCGGCACGGAGTGGAGCGACCCGCCCCCGGACGCGCTGGTCGGCAGCTCGATCCAGCTCGCGCGCGTCGACCCGCCGCTCCAGCTCGTCATCGACGCCGAGGGCTTCGGCGCCGTGAGCGTCGACCCCGACGAGCGCTGCGCGGCCTGGATCAGCGGCGGCGGCGCGCACCAGACCGTCCACGACCTCGACGACGACGACGCGCTCGAGCTCCCGGTCGCGGGCGCCGTCGTCTGGCTCGACTGAGCGCGCTCAGAAGCGCAGCGTCAGCGACAGCCCGCCGGATCGCGCGCCGCCCCAGGGCCGCAGCGCGACCTGCTCGGAGTGCCAGGCTCGATACGCGCGCTGGGTCCGGACCGCGCGGCGAAACAGCATCCCGCTGGCCACGGCGATCAGCGCCGAGAAGCCCAGCGACAGCCCGCCGGAGACGAAGTAGTTGACCGGCGGGTTGCCGATCAGCGCGTCGCACTCGGTCGACTGCCCGTTCTCGGCGCAGAACGCCCGCAGGTTGACGGCGCGGCTCAGCTGAACGCCGCCGAACGCGATGAGCGCGGCGCTGACCGCCGCCGTCACGCCGCCGAGGGAGTACTCGAGCGCGCCGCTGCGCGTGCCGCCGTCCGAGAGGTCCACGGTCGCCGCGTCGCCAGAGTTCTCCGCGTCTTCCTCCGCGTCGTCTTCCTCCGCGCTCCTCCGCGGCCCTACGCGCGTCGTCCGGCGTGACGACGATCGGCCCGGACGCGCGCGGCTTGGCGCTCGCGCACCCCTGCGTCACGAGCAGGCCGACCACGGCGCAGATCGACGCGCGTCGCATCCTCGAGACCGTAGCACGTCGCTAGCCCGCTTCGGTCGGCGCGTCGCTCGGCGCACTGGAGGGCGCGTCGACATCCTCGGCGGGCGCGGCCGCGTTCGCCGGCGCGCCTGAGGGCGCGTCCGTCGGCGAGGGCGCGTCGGCCCGGCCGTCCTCGGTCGCGTCGAGCTCGTCGCTCGAGGCCCCGACCTCCTCGCCCTCGCGCGCCGGCGCGGCGATGACCGCCAACGTGTCCTCTGGGACTGGTGGGAGCGCGCGCTCGAGCTCGCGGACGGGCTTTCCTTCGACGCGCGCCCGGTAGTCACGGTAGCCGGCCATGAGCGCGCGGTAGAGCATCGCGCCGATGACCTTGTGCCCGTGGTGCGTGAGGTGGGCGAGGTCGCCGCTGCCGAGCCGGGGCTCGCTCCGCGTCCAGCGGCCCATCGAGCCGTCGCCGCCCATCGCCTCGTAGGTGTCCCAGAACGCGCAGCCCTCCTCGAGCGCGACCTCGCGCTGGGCGGCGACGAGCTTGGGCACGATCGGGCGCGTGACGATCTGGGCGCCGCGGCGCTCGCCGTGGTCGAGCGGCGCCATGACCAGGCAGCTCATGTGCGGCCCGGCCGCCTTGATCCCGCGCAGCAGCAGGCTGAAGCTCTCCTTGTACTTCTCGAGGTTGAGGTGGGGCCCCATGTCGTTGCCCCCGAACATCAGCACGACCATGTTGCTCTGCCGCCGTCGCAGCTGGCGCTGGAGGTGGTCCGGGTCGAAGTTCAGCATGCGCCGCGTCATCGCGCCGATCTGGCTCATGCCGTCCCAGACCACGCCGGGCCCGTCGCGCTCGAGCACGACGCCGTAGGCCCGCACCTTGCCGCCGCCCGCCGCCCGGACCGAGAGCGAGTGCGCGCCGTCCTCGACCTCGAGCACGTGCCAGCGATCCTCGAGCTCGTCGGCGGCGGTCTCGAGCAGGATCGGCTCCTCCTTGTCGACCTGCAGGCGGATCCGCCCGCCCTTCGGGCGCGCCGCGTACCACAGCTCGAAGCGCGACACGGCCCGCCCCGCCGGCCCCTTGCTCGCGGTGCCGAGCGTGATCTCGGCGCCGCCCGCCGAGTTAAAGGTCGTGCCGCCGAGCCCGTAGTGCCGGTCGTCGCGGCAGCCGAAGATGATGAAGCACTTGGCCCAGGGCGACTTCTCCACGAAGCTCACGCCCTTGTGCCGGTAGCTCAGGTTGGGCTGCCCGAGCAGGTGAAAGCCGTGGCCCGCGTCGCCGAAGCGCGCCTGCAGCTTCACGCGCACCGCCGCCGTGATCCCGTCGTTGCCGATCGCCGAGTCGCCGTAGTGGGTCGCCCGCGTGACGGCGCCCTCCCACGCGAGGTCCGTGCGCGTGAGCGCGGCCCAGAACGGGTCGAGCGCCTCCGGCTTCTCGAGCGCGCGCTCGACCGGCTCATCGTCGTCGGGGTGCGCGACGTAGGCCGGGATCGTCGCGACCTCCTCCTGGGGCGGCTTGACCACCTTCACAGGCTTGCGCGAGAACGCCTCGGCCTCCTCCTCGGCCGCGACCTCGGCGGTCGCCAGGGCCTCGAGCGCGCTCACCTCCTCGTCGGTCGCCGACGCCGACGCGTCCTCGCCGAGCAGCTCGCGCCCGATCAGGTTCCAGAACGGCACCGGGTCGTCCTCCGTCCACGGGCGCGCCGCTCGCAGGAAGCTCACCAGCGGCGTCTCGGCGATGACGCCGACGTCGGCGAGCGCCGGCGTCATGTAGGCCGCCGAGATCAGCACGAGCGCCGTGATCATCGCGCTGACGACCACGCGGAAGGTCCCCGCCGCGTAGTTGCCGCCCGCGTCCTCGCCGGCCCCGAGCACGATCCGCGTCGTGTCCTCGCGGACATCCAGGAGCCCCAGCGGCTCCGAGATCTGGCCTACCTCATGGGACACGTCGGAGCGCAGCGGCGGGGCCGGCGTGCTCGCCGACGCGCGCGACCGATCCGCCGGCGCCGCGACGCGGCGCGCGGAGGCGGACTTCGGGGGGGTGCGCTGCTTCGTCATGGTGGCGAGCTCGTCGGGGGCGCGGCTAGAACTGGAAGTAGATGAAGGCCCGCGGCCCGTCGGTCATGGTCTTGAGGATCAGGTAGCAGATCGCGACGAACAAGACCCCGAGCGCGGGCCCGGGCATGCGCCGGAACAGCGAGTACGCGCGCTCCTCGACCCACGCGCGCGGCGTGAAGTGGTAGGCGAGCCCGCCGCCGAGCGCGACCCACAGCCACGGGCTCAGCAGCCCCTCGCGCAGCCCGAGGCCGTCGACGTCGACGAGGCGCGCGATCAGCTGACGGCTCGACTCGAGCGAGTCGGCGCGGAAGAACACGCGCGAGAGCACCGTGAAGTGGAAGGTGAGCAGCACGTGCAGCGCGGTGTTGAGCGGGCCGCCGGTCGTCGGCAGCAGCCCGACGACGACGGTCGAGAGCAGCGCGCAGCCGGCCAGCGCGAGGCTGCCGGCGTGGTCGAGCTGCAGCGCCCAGCCCGAGAACCAGTAGATCACCGCCGGCAGCGCGACCAGGCCGATGAGCCAGCCGATCAGGTTGTGCAGGTTGCCGCCGCGGTCGCGGATCCGGTTCCAGCGGTTGAACAGGATCGCGCCGGCCTGCAGGTTGCTGTAGATGACGAAGTTCCAGCTCGCGCCGTGCCACATGCCGACGAGGAACATCGTCAGCCAGAGGTTGAAGTAGGTGCGCGCGCGCGAGCCTCGGCTGCCGCCGAGCGGGAAGAACAGGTAGTCGCGCAGCCAGGTCGACAGCGTCATGTGCCAGCGCCGCCAGAACTCGCCGACGTTGCGCGCCTGGTGCGGGCGGTCGAAGTTCTCGGGGATCTCGTAGCCGAGCAGGCGCGAGACGCCGATGGCGATGTCCGAGTAGCCCGAGAAGTCGGCGTAGAGCTGCAGCGTGAACGCGTAGAGCGCGATCAGCACCTCGAGCGAGCTGTAGTTGAGCGGGTTGGCGAACACCGCGTCGGTGAACTGCGCGGCGATCCAGTCGCCGAGGATCGCCTTCTTGAACAGCCCCTTGAAGATCTTGAACAGCCCCTCGTACATGCCCTCGGCGCTGAGCTGCGGGCGCCGGTGCAGCTGGGGCAGCAGCTCGCTCGCGCGCACGATCGGGCCGGCGACGAGCTGCGGGAAGAACACGACGAACAGCGCGAACTTGCGAAACGACGGCTCGGGCGTGAGGCGCCCGCGCCAGACGTCGATCGTGTAGCTCAGCGACTGGAACGTGTAGAAGCTGATGCCGACGGGCAGCAGCAGCTTGAGGTGCGGGACCACGACCTCGGCCCCGAGCGCGCCGGCGATGTCCGAGAACGCCTCGAGGAAGAAGTTGGTGTACTTGAAGTACCCGAGCAGCCCGAGGTTGCCGATCAGGCTCAGGCCCAGCCAGCCGTTGCGCTTGCGCCGGGCGGCCTCGGCGAGCCGAGGCTCGGGGCTCTCGAGCTGCGGCGCGAGCCGGTAGATCTGGCCCGAGCACCAGTAGTCGAGCAGCGTCGACAGCAGCAGCAGCCCGACGTAGTACCAGGGCGCCGGCAGCGGGTTCGTCAGCGGACCCGCCATGTAGAAGAAGTAGCTCGCCCCGATCAGGAACAGCACCCGGGCCGCAGCCGCGTTGGACAGCGCCCACGCGATCAGCAGGACCGGGATGATGAAGAGCAGGAAGTCGAAGCTGACGAAGAGCATCGGACGACGGACACGGCTCGCCCCTGTCCCAGATAAAGGGGCGGCGACCCTCGGGGTGCGCCAAGCTACCCCTAAACGCGTGAGCGTGGCGAATCTTCCGCAAACCGCACGAGTTTCCTCCGGGTGACAGGCGGGGTACCGAGCCCCCAGACGCGCGTTCCGCGAAAACTGCGCGCTCGCCGTCGATCACAGGCCGCGCGGCCGCTCGGATCGCGGAGGTCCGTGCGTCAGCATCTTCGGGCTAAACGGCATCAACCCCCAACAATTCGCAACAATCGCTCGGAATTCGCCCTCAGCACGCGGTCTCATGGATGTGGCCGCCGTTACACTCGAGGAGGTTATGGCCTCGAGCCCCCAGTACCCCAGGATGATTCCCAACCTCGGCGAGACGCTCGGCGACTCCGGGAACCTCCTGGCGCGTGCTCGTCGCGGCGAGCGTGCGGCTCAAGCCGCGCTGTTCCACGAGCACCGCGACCGCGTCGCGCGGCAGCTGCTGCGGATGACCGGCGACGCCAACTCGGTCGACGACCTCCTCCAGGAGGTCTTCATCGCGGTCTTCAACGCGCTCCCCGGCTTCCGCGGCGACTCGCAGCTCGAGACATGGATGTACACGATCGCGGCCAACAAGGTGCGCAACTGGTGGGACTCGAGCCGACGGCGCCGGCGTCGCGAGAGCCGCGCCGGCGAGCGCGAGCCGCCGTCGCCCACGACGCCCGAGGAGGAGCTCGCGCGCCAGCGTCACCGCGACCGGCTGTACGCCGCGCTCGGCGAGCTGCCGCACAAGTACCGCGAGGCCTTCGCCGCCCGCGTGCTCGAGGGCATGACGCTCAAGGAGGCGTCCACGGCCCTCGGCGTCGGAATTAGCACCCTGTCCTATCGAACACGCAAAGCTGAGCAGCTCCTATGCGAGGCGCTCGGCATCCCTGGGAGGAAGCCGTCATGAGCCGCGAGCCCGAGCACCATCACCCAGACACGCGCTTCGAGCTCCCTCCCGAGCTCGCCGAGCTCGTCGCGGCCGCGCGCGCGCAGCCGCTGCCCCCCATCAAGACCACGCCGGAGCAGATCTACGACGGGTGGCGAGCGCGGCGGCGGGCTGATCGCGCCTCCTGGCTCGCCGGCGGCCTCGCGCTCGCGGCCGGCCTCGCGCTCGTGCTGCTCTCCCCCGACGCGCCGCTGAGCTCGTCCCAAAGCGAGCCCGCCGCGCCCGAGGTCAGCGCCCGCGTGGCCGCGGCGCCGACGCCCGAGCGCGTCGCGCCCGCGACCGTGACGCCCGCGACGGTCGAGGCGCCCGAGCTCCCCTGCCGCCGCAGCTCGCCGCGCGCGTCGAGCTGTCGCCGCCTGAGCCCGGCCAGCCTGACCTCGTGCGCGTGCTGGCGCCGTTGCGGCTCGAGTTCGCCGAGCACGCCGGGGCGCGCCGCGTCGCGCTCGCGCCCGGCGACGGCAGCCTCGTGATCGAGACGCCCGACCGCGCCGTCGAGCTGCGTCACGGCGTCCTCCACGTGCGCGTCGCCGGCGACGCCACGGGCGTGTCCTCGAGGCAGGCGAGGCCGTGTGGATCGAGCGCGACGGCTCGCGCACGCCGATCGAGCGCGCGACCGAGCTCGCGCTCGCCGACGAGAAGCACGAGCCGACCGCCGGCGAGCTCGCGGCCAAGGCCGAGCGCCAGCTGGCGAGCGGACGCCGGCGCGCCGCGATCCGCACGCCCGCGCGCTCGCCAACCGCTACCCCAGCGCGCCTGAGGCCAGCGCCGGGCTGCTCGACCTCGCCGGCCTGCTCAAGGCCGAGGACCGCGGCGCCGCCGCAAGCTGCGCCTACCAGTTGTTCCTGGGCGCAACCCCACGAGCCCGATGCGCGCCGACGTCGCGCGCGCGCTCGGCAAGCTCGAGGCTACCCGCTGCCGCGGGCTCTCGCCGCGCTGAGCGGCGCCGCGGCGCGGACGCGGGTCGCCGCGTCGCGCGCGCGACAGGCACGCCTCGACGCGCCTGTCCTCAAGGTCACGATGGTTCGCGGGGCCCGCGAGCGCCTCGTCGACCAGCGCCGCGTGCTGATCCGCGGCGGCCTCCGCCTCCGCCCGCTCACGCGCTCCGACATCGACTCCGCGAGCGCCCGCCCGCGCGCCGCCTGCTCCAGCGTCGCCGCGGCCGCCTCGTCGGCTCGCGCGCCGCGTCGGCTCGCGCGCCGCCGTCGTCGCCTCGGCCCGCGCCGCCTGGCGACGCGCCCGCTTCTCGGTGTTGCGCGAGGGCCCGGCGGGCTCGTCTTCAACATGCCTGTATGGACATATTGAATTCAGCTCCGCGAGGTAGGGCTCGAGCGAGCGCCGCTCCTCCTCGAGGAACCGCTTGATCCCCTCGAACAGCCCGGGGTGCCGGATCCAGTGGCTGCTGCGCGTCAACGACGGCGCGAAGCCGCGCAGCAGCTTGTGCTCGCCCTGCGCGCCCGCTTCGAACAGCTCGAGGCGCTCGCGGATGCAGTGCTCGACGCCGGCGTAGTAGGCCGTCTCAAAGTGCAGGCAGTCGTGCTCCTCGGCGCAGCCCCAGTAGCGCCCGTAGAGCCGCGTCGCGGTCTGCAGGTACAGCGCGCCCGCGATCATCTCGCCGCGCCGGCGCACCCGCGCGATCCGGACCCGTTCGGGCGCGAGCTCGCAGAGCGCCGCGAAGAAGCCGGGGCGCAGGTAGTCCATGCCGCCGTGGGCCCAGACGGTCTGGCGGTAGAACCGATCCATGCGCCGCAGCTCGTCGGGCGTCACCTCGGCGCCCGGCACGAACACGAGGTCGTCGATGGCCGCGCGCGCGCGACGACGCTCCTTGCGGATCTGCTTGCGCCGGCGAGAGGTCAGCGCGCCGAGGAAGTCATCAAAGCTGCCGTAGCCGTGGTTGTGCCAGTGGAACTGGTAGCTCGAGCGCGACGCGAAGCCGTGGGCCGACAGCTCGGCCTGCTCGCGCGCGGTGTTGAACAGCCAGTGGATCGACGCGCAGCCGCGCTCATCCGCGAGCGAGCGCGCCGCGGCGACCAGCCGCGCGACGATGGCCTCTCGGCTCGTCCGCGCGTCCTCGGCGATCAGCAGCCGCGGGCCGGTCGCGGGCGTCACCGGCGCGGCGATCACCAGCTTCGGGTAGTAGGCCAGCCCGGCCCGCTGGCTCGCGCGCGCCCAGGCCCAGTCGAAGATGTACTCGCCGTAGCTGTGATCCTTGATGAAGGCCGCGACGGCGCCGACGAGTCGACCGGGCGCGGGCGCCCTGCGTCGGCGTCGACGGCGACTCCCCGCGTCCTGCTCGTCGTGCTCCTCCACCATGAGGTAGTGCGGACGCCAGCCCGACTCCTCACCGATCGAGCCGGAGCGCTCGAGCGCGCGCAAAAACCCGTGCTCGAGAAACGGAGAATCACCGTGGTCCAGCGCGTCCCAGCGCGCGGCATCCACGCCGTCGAGGGAGGTCACAACGCGCGTGGTCAGATGGGCCACACGCTAGCTTTACGCTGCACGGGCCCCGATGGCCAGCACCATGGCAACGCGCGCTGGTGGTTTGGGCCCCAAGCCCCAGCTACACTGGTCCCGGAGCAGACTGTCGGACCATGTCCAGTCGTGAGAAGGAAAGCCCCAAGGGCGGCGTCGTCCTCCAATCGCGCACGCAGCGTAAAACCCAGAAGCCGCGGATGTACCGCGTGCTGCTACACAACGACGATTACACCCCCATGGACTTCGTCGTCCGTCTCCTCCAGACGGTCTTTCGCAAAACCGAGTCTGACGCCACGGCCATCATGCTCCACGTTCACAATCACGGAGTTGGGGTCGCCGGGGTCTACACCCACGAGATCGCCGAGACCAAGGTAGCGCAAGTGCACATGCTCGCCCGGCAGAATGACTGCCCCCTGGTCGCGTCGATGGAGCCCGAGGACGATCCGGATGCTGAGCGATGAGCTGAAAGAGACCCTCAACGCCGCTATTGTCGACACGCAGCGCCGCCGTCACGAGTACGTGACGCTCGAGCACCTGCTGCTCGCGCTGCTCGATGACCCCAACGCGCGGGAGGTCATCGAGGGCTGCGGCGGCGACGTCGATCGACTGCGCGCGCAGCTCGAGGACTTCCTCGACGAGAACATGGAGACGCTCCCGGAGGACGCGCAGACCGACACCGTCCACCAGACGATCGGCGTCGGCCGCGTGCTCAAGCGCGCGCTGTTCCACGTGCAGAGCTCCGGCAAGAGCGAGGTCACCGGCGCCAACCTGCTGATCGCGATGTACGCGGAGCCCGAGTCCTTCGCCGTCTACGCGCTCAAGCAGGCCAGCGTCACCCGACGCGACGCGACGCTCTACATCTCCCACGGCATCACCAAGGGCGGCGACCTGCGCCCCGCGCTGCGCCGCGCCACGCCGTCCTACGACGAGGAGCAAGAGGACGACGACGTCGACGACGATCCGCTCTCGGCCTACGCCGTCGACCTGGCGAAGAAAGCCGCCGCCGGCAAGATCGAGCCGCTCGTCGGCCGCGAGCAGGAGGTCCTGCGCCTGATCCAGGTGCTCTGCCGACGGCGCAAGAACAACCCGGTGCTCGTCGGCGAGCCCGGCGTCGGCAAGACCGCGGTCGTCGAGGGCCTCGCGCTGCGCATCCACGAGGGCGACGTCCCCGAGGCGCTCGCCGAGGGCCACCTCTACGCGCTCGACCTCGGCTCACTGCTCGCCGGCACCAAGTTCCGCGGGCAATTCGAAGAGCGGCTCAAGGCCGTGATCGCGGCGATCCAGGAGGACCCCGACAACATCCTCTTCATCGACGAGATCCACACCATCGTCGGCGCGGGCGCGACCTCGGGCGGCTCGATGGACGCCAGCAACATGCTCAAGCCGGCGCTCGCCTCCGGCGAGCTGCGCTGCATCGGCGCCACCACCTACAAGGACTTCAAGTCCTCCTTCGAGCGCGACGCCGCGCTCGCGCGCCGGTTCCAGAAGATCGAGATCGTCGAGCCCTCCGTCGAGGAGACCATCAAGATCCTCCACGGGCTGCGGCCCGCCTACGAGGAGCACCACGGCGTCGCGTACACGCCGGACGCGATCAAGCTGACCGCCGAGCTGGCGCACAAGCACCTGCGCGACCGCCACCTCCCCGACTCCGCGATCGACGTGATGGATGAGACAGGCGCGGCCGTGCGCCTGACGACGCCGACCGCCGCGCCGCTCGAGCCGCCGACCCAGCCGCCCCCGCCGGCCGAGTCGCGCTCCCGGCGAAAGCGCCGTAAGGTCGCCGAGAAGCGCGCCGCCGAGCACGACGCCGAGCTCAACGAGGACGGCAGCAAGAAGATCATCGTCGACATCCCGGACGTCGAGGCCGTCATCGCGCGCATGGCTCGGATCCCGCCGAAGTCGGTCTCGACCAACGACCGCGACGTGCTCAAGAGCCTCGAGGAGGGCCTCCAGATGGTGCTCTTCGGCCAGGACGAGGCGGTCGCGGCCGTCAGCAAGGCGATCAAGCGCGCGCGCGCCGGGCTCGGGCGCGAGGACAAGCCGATCGGCTCGTTCCTGTTCGCCGGGCCCACGGGCGTCGGCAAGACCGAGCTCGCGCGCCAGCTCGCGCGCCTGCTCTCGGTCCCGCTGCTGCGCTTCGACATGAGCGAGTACATGGAGAAGCACAGCGTCAGCCGCCTGATCGGCGCGCCGCCCGGCTACGTCGGCTTCGACCAGGGCGGGCTGCTCACCGACGCGGTCGCCAAGCAGCCGCACAGCGTCGTCATCCTCGACGAGATCGAGAAAGCCCACCCCGACCTGTTCTCGATCCTCCTGCAGGTCATGGACAACGCGACGCTGACGGACACGACCGGCCGCAAGACCGACTTCCGCAACGTCATCCTGATCATGACGAGCAACGCGGGCGCCTTCGACATGGCCAAGCGCCGCGTCGGCTTCGAAGACTCTGGCCCGCGCGTCGGCGACCCGAAAGCCGCGCTCGAGCGCACCTTCTCGCCCGAGTTCCGCAACCGCCTCGACCGCATCGTCACCTTCCTGCCGCTCGCCGAGCCGATCATCAAGAAGATCGCCGACAAGATGCTGCGCGAGCTCGAGAACCAGCTCGTCGAGCGCGACGTGACCTTCTCGTTCAGCGAGGCCGCCCGCGACTGGGTCGCGCGCAAGGGCTACGACCGCCTGTTCGGCGCGCGCCCGATGGCCCGCCTGATCGACGAGGAGATCAAGGGCCAGCTCGTCGAGGAGCTGCTGTTCGGCGCGCTCGAGCGCGGCGGGCACGTGACCGTCACCGTCGGCGAGGACGACAAGCTCAGCTTCGCCTTCGAAGCCGCGCCGCCCGAGGTGGACGAGCTCGAGCCCGAGCTCGTCAACTAGCAGACCCGTCGACGCTCACGCGCGCGCGTGAGCTCGGGGAGGGGCCGTCTGAGGACGACGAGCCCCTTCGCCGCGCTCGCCCCCGCGAAGACGGACGGCCGACGCCTGCTCGAGAGCTCAGGTCGCGGGCGGCGGGGCGACCGGCGCGGACGGAGCCACGACGCGGGCGCACTGCCAATTCCCCACGAACATGTACTCGCGCTTACACGCGACCTCGATGTTGCCCACCTTCGTCGTGCCCCAGAAGTACTTGTGACCGAAGCTCGAGGTCGACATCTGGTACGGCAGGTCGACCGTGATCTCGCAGTCCGCGAGGTCCTTGCAGGCCGCGTCCTTCGACATCCTCTGGACCTCCAGCGACGGCTGCCCGTTCTGGAAGCTCAGGTAGCTGAGCGCCGCGCAGAGGACGAGGACGACGAACCAAAACGCCTTCTTCATGGGCCCATGGTGTCACGACCCGCGGGACCTGGTAAAGCAGGCTCCCATGGACCTGCCCACGCGGCGTTTCTTCCTCACCGGCTGCGCCAGCGGCATCGGCCTGCACCTCTGCGACACCCTGCAGCGCGCGGGCCACCGCGTCTGGGCGACCGACATCGACATCGACGGGCTGCGTCAGCGCGCGCGCGAGCGGACGTGGCCCGAAGATCTCGTGACGACGCGCGCGCTCGATATCGCGGACGCGCGAGCCTGGGAGCCGGTCTATCGCGAGGCCGTCGCCGCCCTCGGCGCCGTCGACGTGCACATGAACATCGCCGGCTACCTCGCGCCCTCGTGGATCTGCGACGCCCGCGACGACGACATCGACCGCCACTTCGACGTCAACGTCAAGGGCGTCGTGCTCGGCACCCGCGAGGCCGCGCGTCACATGACCGCGCGCGGCGAGGGGCACATCCTCAACTTCGCCTCGCTCGCCGCGCTCGCGCCGATCCCCGGGCTCTCGCTGTACTCGGCCTCGAAGTACGCCGTGCGCGCCTACTCGCTCGCCGCCGCCATGGAGCTGCGCGCCCGCGGCGTCGCCGTCACCGTGATCTGCCCCGACGCCGTCAAGACGCCGATGCTCGACAAGCAGCTCGACCACGAGGAGACCGAGCTGACCTTCTCGGGCGCGCAGCTGAGCGTCGAGGACATCGCGCGCCTGGTGATCGAGCGCGCGCTGCCGCGGCGGCCGCTGCAGCTCTCGATCCCCCGCAGCCGCGCCGTCCTGGCCCGCGTCGCTGACCTCGCGCCGCGCGTGGCGATGGCGATCCAGCCGCGACTCGCCGCGCGCGGCCGCGCGCGTCAGCGCGCGATGAAGGCCGAGCACGAGCGCGACGACGACTGACCAACCAAAAACAGAGAGCGCCGTACGGCGCTCTCTGCAGGTGATCACCGCGGGGGTGATGCGGAACGGGAGGGATTCGAACCCTCGGTAGAGTTACCCCTACGCAGGTTTAGCAAACCTGTGCCTTCAGCCACTCGGCCACCGTTCCATGATGCACAGGTCGCCGACGGGTCGGCGAATGTTTGGGGCTGGCAAGCTAAACAAGTTCGCCGATTCTTGCAAGCTTGTCGTGCTCGCGCGCGGCGTGCACACTTCCCCCGTGCCGGAGCCGCGCGATCCGATCGCCACCGCCGTGTTCATTGAGCTCCTGCTCGTGATCGTCAGCATCGCGGTCGTGATCCTCGGGATGGGACTGCTGTTCTCCGGTGGCCTGCTACCGGCCGTGGCCGATCTCGGTCCGGCCGCGATGCTGTTCACCCCCGCCTGCTGGCTGCTCGCGGGCGCGCTCTACCGCGCCTTCGGTTCACGAGTCGACGGCCCCGAGCACGCGATCGGGCCGCTCGAGCCTCCGACCGGCCGCCCCGGCGTCGGCGCCGCCCTCGGTGAGGTCGCCATCCACTGCGTCATAGCGATCGTCGGGAGCACGATCCTCGCCCAGCTCCTCAGCCTCACCGGCCTCCAGGTCGCCGAGCAAGCCGACGTCCTGAAGATCACGAAGTCGGGCTTCGCGCTCCGCAGCGATCTCCTGTTCCTCGCGCTCTCGGCCCTGATCGCGGCCCCGCTGACCGAGGAGTGGCTGTTTCGCGGCCAGCTGTTCCGCCGCCTCCTGGCCGTCAGCGGCCCAGCAGCGGCCTTCACGCTGTCCGCCACGCTGTTCGCGGTGATCCACGGCAACTGGACGGGGTTCTTCATCTACACCTGGCTCGGCCTGGTGTTCGCCCGCGTCTACCTGCGCACCGGTCGCCTGTGGGCCGCGATGCTCGTGCACATGGGCAACAACGCGGTCACACTCGCCATCCTCGTGTTCCTGCCCAACCTCGGCGAGGCCCCGCCGGCCGACGAGAACGCGAAAAGCACGCCAGATGTCGCCCTGATATCTCCCGATCGAGGATTGCGATCGCCGGCGATCCCTGATAGGGTTCGCGCCCCAAGCACCCGTAGCTCAGCTGGATAGAGCGTCGGTCTACGGAACCGAAAGTCGGAGGTTCGAATCCTTCCGGGTGCGTCGCGGAAGCCGCCATCTTGGCGGCTTTCGTGTTTAAGCGCGCGGCGCTCCTACGGCGCGAGCAGCCGCTCGAGCTGCGCCCGCGTCTCGAGCGTGCCCATGAACACCACGCTCATGCCCGGGTGGAGCGGTTCGTCGTCGCGCGGGTTGTAGACCCACTGGTCCTCCCCTCGGCGCAGCGCGAGGATCAGCAGCTCCGGGATCGCGCGCTGGCGCAGGTCGCCGATGGTCGCGTGCGCGTAGCTCGAGGCCGGCCCCACGGGCACCTCCTCGACGCGCACGCGCGAGTTGGCGTGGACCACCGATTCGAAGAACGAGATCGCGGTCGGGCGCAGCATCGCGGAGGCCAGGCGGTGCCCGCCGATCAGGCTCGGCGTGACCACGTGATCGGCCCCGGCCGCGAGCAGCTTGGGCTTGACGCGCGTGTCGCCGCAGCGCGCGATGATCCGCAGCCCGCGGCTGAGCAGGCGCGCGGTCACGACGACGATCAGGTTGTCCTTGTCGCCTCGCACGCACGCGATCAGGCCGCGCGCGCGCTCGATCCGGGCCCGCCGCAGCACGTCGTCCTCGGTCGCGTCGCCGACGATCATCAGCGCCGCCGCGCCGGGCCCGAGCTGCGCCTGCAGCTCGTCCTGACGCGCGCCGTCGAGGTCGATCGCGACGTAGCGGCGCCCGCTCGCCGCGAGCTCCGAGACGACGTGCAGGCCGGTCTCGCCCAGCCCGCACACGACGTAGTGATCCTCCAGCTCCTCGATGCTCCGCTTCACCGCGCGCCTCCGCAGCAAGATCCCGACCCCGCCTTCGAACGCGAACGCGGTCAGGTGTGAGAACAGGTACGCGAAGCTGCCGACCCCGAACACCAGCAGCGCGCTCGTGAACAGCATGCCGCCGGGCCTTCCGGACAGCTCGATCGCCTCCTCGTAGCCGACCGTGGTCAGCGTGATCATCGTCATGTAGACGGCGTCGATGAGCCCGTGCTCGGGGTAGCCGATGATCAGGTAGCCGACGACGCCGACCAGCATCACGACGCCCTCGATCGCCGCCGCGCGCAGCAGCTGCCGCAGGCGCGCCTCGACGTCGAGCTCGTGGGCGGGCGCGCGGATCGTCGCTTGAGCAGATGCTCGAGAAGATGCTCGAGAAGATGCTCGAGAAGATGCTCGAGAAGATGCTCGAGAAGATGCCCGAGCAGACACGCGGGCGGGCTCAGGGGACCGGGAGGTCTCGCCGGAGACCTCGCTGGAGCGCGCGCGCGAGTCAGACACGGGGCCTCGAGGTGGAGCGACACGGTACCGCGCCGCCCGGGGCGCCGCGAATTTCGGCCTGGTTGCGTTTTCGCGCGCCGGTTGCTACTCGGCCCCCATGGCCAAGCACGTCGACTGGTACTACCACCGCCGGAGTTGAACGGGGTGCACCCGAGCGCGGGAGTTCCTCGCGCAAAACAACTTCGAGATCGCAGAGACTACAGACGCAAAACAGAAGCTCGGGCGCGACCAAGCGGCTGAGCTGCTCGACGAGGCGACCCACGTGACCCTCGCCCGCGGGACCAAGATCGTGCAGTACGAGCTGGCGTCCGCGGACCGCGACGAGGTGCTCGACGGGATGCTCGGGCGCACGGGGAACCTCCGCGCGCCGGTGATCCGGGTCGGCGCCCACCTCTACGTCGGCTTCCCGCGCGACGGCTTCCCCGGGCTCACCTGAACCACCTCGCGCCGCGAGCCGTCGCGTGGACGTGCGCCTCCGCACGCCCGCGCGGCGTTCTCGCGCGCCCGCGCCCGTTCGCGGCGCTTTTCAAGCCCCACGCGGGAAACTAGCCTCCCGGCGCCATGCTCCTCCATCAACTCAAGGGCGAACGCGTCGGCGTCTGCGTCTCGGGCGGGCTCGACAGCAAGACCGTGACCACGCGCCTCAAGCAGGCCGGCGTCGACGTGATGTGCTTCACCGCTGACCTCGCGCAGCCCGACGAAGCGGACATCAACGACATCATCGAGAAGATGCGCCCGACCGGCGCCGAGACGATCATCGTCGACCTCAAGCCGGACATGGCCGAGGCCTGCTACACGATGATCCAGGCCCAGGCGATGTATGACGGCGGCTACTGGAACACGACCGGCATCGCGCGCGCCGTCACCGTCCGCGGGCTGATCGCCGAGATGAAGAAGCACGGCTGCACCGTGCTCGCCCACGGCGCGACCGGGCGCGGCAACGATCAGCTCCGCTTCGAGCGCTACACCAACGTGCTCGCGCCCGAGATGCCCGTGTACGCGCCGTGGCGCGACCCGGTGATGCTCAAGCAGTTCCCCGGCCGCCGCGAGATGGTCGCGTTCCTGCAAGAGCAGGGCATCGAGGCGCAGGTCGGCCCGCGCAAGCGCTACTCGACCGACGCCAACCTCGCCGGCGTCTCGCACGAGGCCGAGGACCTCGAGGACCTGCAGACCTCGAGCCTGATCGTCGAGCCCGTCATGGGCGTGTGGCCGATGCAGGCGCCCGACGACGTCGAGACCGTGACGGTGCGCTTCGAACAGGGGCGCTGCGTCGCCATCAACGGCAAGCACGTCACGCCCTACGAGGCGATGGTCGCCGCCAACACGATCGGCGGGCGCAACGGCCTCGGGCTGCGCAGCGCGTGCGAGAACCGGGTCATCGGCACCAAGAGCCGCGGCGTGTACGAGGCCCCCGGCCTCGAGCTGCTCGGCTACTGCATGCGCTCGGTCTACCAGGTCACCATGGACCGGACCTCGGCGAAGATGTTCCACGAGCTCTCGAAGCTGCTCGCCGATCACATCTACGACGGCCGCTACTTCGACCCGAGCGCGCGCGCGGCCCGGGCCGCGATCGCCGAGATGGCGCAGTACGCCACGGGCACGGTCGAGGTCGGGCTCTACAAGGGCAACATCTTCTTCCAGGGTCAGCGCGACTGCCCGTCCTCGCTCTACAACCCTGCCGACGCGTCGATGGAGGCCTCCGACGGGCTCAACCCCGTCAGCTCCCAGGGCTACGTCGAGATCCAGGCCGTCTCCGCGATCGCGATGGCCAACGCCGGGCAGATCAAGAACGAGTGGTGAGCCGCGCCCGCGGGCGCACAACGAGAGACCCGCCCGGCGCGTCCGCGGCGGGTCTCTGACGTCATCGCTCAGCCGATCGGGATGTCCCAGGCGCCGCGCGGCTGGCTGAACATCTCCGGCAGCTCGAGCGCCCAGGCGGCCTCGAGCACGCAGCTCTGCAGCACGGGCTCCGGCGCGCCGCGGACCTCGACGCGCGACACGTCGACGACCTCGCGCCACGTCGACGCGAGCGTGACCGCGCCCGCGCGCTGGGCTCCGCCGCACGCGCTCCAGGCCTTCTCAAGCTGCTCTTTTAGCCAGCCTACTCGATCGGGCGGCGCGCCCGCGACCTTGGCCCTCGCCTGGTGGACCCGCGACACCCGGCGGCCGCGGCCGCCGAGGCCGATGCCGACGCCCTGGCCCCAGTCGAGGCCCTCGGTCGAGGGGCGAACACCTGGCTCAATCGCCAGGTAGCTCGTGACCGGCGAGACCGCGCCGCCGCGCCGCGCGAGCGGCATCATCTCGGCCTCGCTGAGCTCCTCGTGCAGGTCGTCGCCGAACACGAGCGCCGACCAGAGGTCACCCTCGGCGCGCGACGGCGTGAACACCTCGCGCACGGGCTCGCTCCACAGCTCCGCCGTCAGCCGCACGTGCCGGACCGGCGCGTCGGTGATCTCGAAGCGCGCGTAGCCGTCGCCCTCGGCGAAGCTCTGCGGGTGGCGGAGCTCGGGGCCGCCCTCGGCCGTCAGGGTCACGTGGTCGAGCCGCCGCGGGCGCGCCCACTCCTCGAAGACGTCGCGGAGCTCATCGTCGATCGCGCGCGCCGATCCGTCGACCGACGCGCGCCACAGCAGCCCGCCCGTCGCCCGCGGCACGCGGTCCCAGTCATCGTCGTCGAAGCGCAGCAGCGCCGCGTCGCCGCCTCGCATAATCTGAGAGACATGTACGATCGCGCCGGTTCTCCTGGCCAGCTCCGCCAGGCGCGGCGCCTCGAGCCCGTCGCGCAGCTCGAGATCGCTGATGACGAGCACGCGCCGCGACGCGCCGCGGGGGGCGCGCGCCAGCAGGCGACCGGCCTCGGCGAGCGCGTCGTCCATGGCGCTGCCGTTGCCGCGGTGATCGCCGAGCCCCTCGAGCCGCGCGAGCGCCTTCTCGGTCGACTCGAAGCCGCGCGTGTGCCGGTGCACCGTACGATCGAAGCTCAGCAGCTCGACCCGCGCGCCGCGGCGCGGACGCTCGGACCCCGGCGCGCGCGCGGCCCGACGAAAGCTCTCGAGGTAGGCCCGCGCCGCCACGTGCGAGGCCTCGAGCGCCTCGACGTCCCGCGAGCGCGACGCGTCGATGACCACGACCACGTGCGCGCCGTCGGGGATCGCCGAGAACTCGCGCGCGCCGTCGAGGGCGAAGTGCATCACCGCGCGCTCGCCGGCCCGCGCGACGCCGAGGCGCCCCTCGATCCACGGCGCGTCGTGACGCCCGAGCGCGAGCGTGATCCCTTCTGCCCCCGGGGTCATCTTCTTGCCCGGGACGACGGGGGTGTCATCGACGAACAGCTGGTCGCGCGCGTGCGCGGGCAGCAGCGTGTAGGTCGCGACGCGCGCGTCGGTCCCGAGCTGCGGCAGGTGCACGTGATAGCGCCCGCCCTCGTAGCGCGCCGGCAGCGTGAAGGTGTACTCGACCTGCTTCTCGGTCCCGGGCGCGACCGGGAACACCTGCAGCGCGAGCAGCTCCTGGCTGCGCCACGACAGCAGCGCGGGGTCCTTGGGGTAGTAGCCGCCGATCCCCGTCAGCTCCCGGTAGCGCTCCGCCGCGAGCTCGGCCTCGAGCAGCTTGCCGTCAAACCACGTCGGGCGCCCGCGCAGCTCGCCGCGCGTGCGCAGGCCGGTCGCGACCGCGTGCTCCGGCACGTCGATCTTCAAGACCGCCTGATCGTGACGCGGGCCGCCGTTGAACAGCGCCCGGCGCACGCGCAGCGTCGCGTGCCCGCGGTCGACGGTGACGAGGATCTCGTGGCCGCGCTCGACCAGCTCGCGCGAGCGCGTGCCTCGAACGGTGTCGGCCTGGGCCGCGCTCGCGCCCGAGAGCGTCGCGCCGACGAGGGCCGCGGCCGCGAGCCTGCGCGCGCGACGACGTCGCCCGCGCGCCGCGTGATTGCGTCGATGTGCTCCGCTCATGACGAGAGCAGTGACAGCGCGCGCGCGCCTAGGTTCCCGTCGCGCGCGCCTGCCCGCGATCCGCCGCGCGCCGCTCGACCCACGTCGGCGCGAGCGACCCGGGGCGGCGCGAAAACTCGCCTCCCTCGCGCGCCGAGGCGCGCGCCACCTCTCCTGCTCCTGGGTACAGGTCCACAACCTGCTACCATCGCCAGGTGACGGCCGACGTGCGCGCCAGCGCGGGTCCGGCGTTGCAGCAATTCTCGGGCGCCGAGACGCTGCTGCAGTCGCCGCTCGCGCTCGACGACCAGGACACATCGTCCGCGCTCGAGCTCGAGCGCGGCACCCAGGTCGACCGCTACACGATCCTCGAGCGCCTCGGCTCGGGCGCGATGGGGGTCGTCTACACCGCCTATGATCCCAAGCTCGATCGCCGCATCGCGCTCAAGCTCATGCGCGCGAAGCCGGGCGTGAACCCGGCGAGCGTCGCGGCTCGCCTGCTGCGCGAGGCCCAGGCGCTCGCGCGGCTCTCCCACCCGAACGTCGTCACCGTGCACGACGCCGACTCGCTCGACGACCTCGTGTACCTGGCGATGGAGCTGATCGAGGGCGTGAACCTCGGCAAGTGGCTGCGGAGGCAGCGGCGCACGATCGCCGAGATCCTCGCGGTCTTCACGGCCGCCGGCCGCGGGCTCGCGGCCGCGCACGCGGCCGGGCTCGTGCACCGCGACTTCAAGCCAGACAACGTGCTCGTCGGCGACGACGGGCGCGTCTGCGTGGTCGACTTCGGGATCGCGCGGGCGATCGACGCCGAGCCGGTCGCCGATCGGCTCCTGCGCGCGAGCACCCGCACCTACGACGGCGCGCCCGCGCCCAACGCCGTCACGCCGCCGTCCGGCACGCGCGGCTCGATCGACGCGCTCGACGAGACCGACGAGGCCTGGGGTGAGACCGTCAACGAGGACCCGATCGCCGTGGAGCCGCGCGCGGGCGCGTCTCCGGGCGCGCCCGTGGCCGAGGAGCTCGCGGCGCGACCCGTGGACGCGCTCACGCTCGCCGAGATCGACACCGCCGAGGTGGAGCCCGCGCCGCCCTCGCTCGCCGAGGTCGACACCGCCAAGGCCGAGTACGCCGCGCGCGAGCCGGTGGCGGAGCCCGAGGACCCCGCGCTGACGGCGAAGGCGTCGCTCTCGGGCGTCTCACGCCTGACGCGGACGGGCGCGCTCGTCGGCACGCCCGCCTACATGGCGCCCGAGCAGCACATGGGCGCGCGCATCGACGACCGCTCGGATCAGTTCAGCTTCTGCGTCGCGCTGTTCGAGGCGCTCTACCGCCAGCACCCGTTCCCGCACAAGGACTTCATGGAGCTGAGCCTGAGCGTGATGGCGGGGCGCATGCGGCCGATCCCGCACAAGCCCGAGGTCCGCGCGCACGTCCGCCGCGCGCTCGTCCGCGGGCTCTCGGCCGACCCCGACGCGCGCTACCCGTCGATGTCGGCGCTCATCCATGACCTGCTCGATGAGCCAGCGAAGAAGCGCCGCCGCGTCATCACGACCGCGCTCGCGGCGAGCTCGCTGCTCGCGACGGTCGCCTACGCCGGCTACACCGCCGCGACCGCGGCTACGCCCTGCGAGGGCGCCGAGCGTCACCTCGAGGGGATCTGGGACGAGCGCGCGCGCGCGCGCGCCCGCGAGGCCTTCCTCGCCACCGAGCTCCCCTACGCCGCGCGAGCCTGGGAGTCCTCGACGGAGACGCTGTCGCGCTACGCGGACGCCTGGGTCGCGGCGCGCGTCGAGGCCTGCGCCGCGACGCACGTCCACGGCGAGCAGTCGGCGACGCTGCTCGACCTGCGCATGGCCTGCCTCGATCGCCAGCTCGGCACGCTGCGCGCGATCACGGAGGTCTTCCAGGAGGCGGACCAGGGCGTCGTCCTGCACGCGGTCGAGGCCGTCGAGTCGCTGCCGCGCCTCGACCCCTGCGCCGACCGTGACCAGCTCACCGCCGACGAGCCGCCGCCGACCGGCGCCGAGAAGGAGCGGCTCGATCGCCTGCACGCGCTGCTCGATCGCGGCGACGCGCTGCACATCGCAGGGCGCCACGAGGCCGCGCGCGCGCTGTTCGAGCAGGCGCTCGCGCAGGCCCAAGACCGCGCCGAGATCACCGCGCGCGCGCTCTACAACCGCGGCCGCACCGAGCAGGTGCTCGGCGACTACGACGCGGCGATCGACTCGCTCTCGCGCGCCGCCGAGGTCGCCGAGCACGAGGGCCTCGACGAGCTGCGCGCGCACGCGTGGATCCTGCTCGGCTCCGTGCTCGGCGTCCGCGCGAAGCGGACGGACGAGGCCGAGCGCCTGCTGCGACACACCCGCGCGCTGCAGGAGCGCACCCGCGCGTCGCCGCAGCAGCGCGCGCGCCTCGACAACGTGCTCGGCACGCTGCTCGCCGCGCAGGGGCGCTTCCCCGAGGCGCTCGAGCACCTCCGCAGCGCGCGGCTCGTGTTCCGCCGCGACGACGGGGAGGGCATGAACCTCGCCAAGACGCTCAACGGGCTCGGCACGACGCTCGACCAGAGCGGCGCGCCCGAGGAGGCGCTCGAGGTCTACCGCGAGGCGCTCGAGATCTACGAGCGCCGCCTCGGGCCCGACCACCCGAACGTCGCGGTGGTGCTCAACAACATCGCGATCGTCCACCGTCACGCCGGGCGCCTCGACGAGGCCGAGGCCGCGCTCGCGCGCTCGCTCAAGATCCGCGAGCGCGCGCTGCGGCCGAGTCACCCGCTGATCGCCCAGTCGCGCACGAACCTCGGCAACGTCTACGAGCGCGCCGGCCGGATCGACGACGCGATCGCGCAGTACGAGGCCGCGCTCGCGATCGTCCGCGAGAACTTCGGCGAGTCCGACATGCGCTACGCCGACGCGCTCTACAACCTCGGCGTCGTGCACCAGACCAGCGGCCGCCACGAGCGCGCGCTCGAGTACTACCGCGACGCGCTCGCGCGGACGCAGGAGATCCGCGGGCCCGACGACGCCGAGCTCGCGTTCCCGCTGACGGGGCTCGGCACCGTGCTCGTCGAGCTCGGCCGCCACGCCGAGGCCGCGCCCGCGCTCGAGCGCGCGCTCGAGCTGCGCACGCGACCCGGCGCGTCGACCCACGACCTCGGCGAGATCCGCTTCGCGCTCGCCCGCGCGCTCGAGGCCACGCACCGCGCCGGCGCGGTCACGCCCGAGGCGCGCGCGCGCGCGCTCGCCCGCGCTCGCGAGCTCGCCCGCGCCGTCGACGGGGACGAGCGCACGCGGCTGCTCGCCGAGCGCTGGCTGCTCGATCTCGAGCACGGCGACGCGCCGCGCGAGCCCTGAGCGCGCGCGGAGCATCGCGACCGCGGACCCGCGCGTCACTCGTCGACGCGACCCCTGCCACGCGCGACGCTCGAGGAGCGCGACGAGCTCGATCGCCGACGCCGCGTTCGAACGCGCGCCGCGAAGATCGTGGTGATCCGTTCGCTCGCTCGATACGCTCACCAGCAGGAGACCCGCCGCTCGCCGCCAGGCGACCCGCGGCGCCGAGTGCCATAGGAAGAGCAGGTATCGATGCCCACGACAAAAGATCAACGCGACATCATCGTCGACACGACCGAGAGCGGCGCCTCAGTCCAGCAGCTCACGGTCAACTACGTGGCCGCGCTCAACAACGAGTTCGGCGGGAGCGTCGTGCTCGACGACCGCGCGCCCACCGACAACACCTGCGACAAGACGCACCACGAGCTGACGCTCATCGACGGCGCCGGCAGCAAGGTCGCGGACGTGACGATCCGGCTGACGGTCCGGCCCATCAGCCTCGGCGGCTTCGGCGGCACCAGCGAGGTCACCAGCGCGCGCGAGACCTCGAGCCCGGCCGCGACGAGCGGCCGCGTGCGCCTCAACGGCTCGGGCCCGGCCGGCTGGACGCGCACCTGGCGTCAGACCATCCAGAGCGGCGGCAACGACGTGATCCGCAACGACGTCAAGATCGAGATCCACTGGGAGCTCGTCAACCGCCGCAGCTACAGCATCTCGCAGACCGTCACCACGCAGACCAACAACACGATCGCGCTCGCCTACTCGATCACCCAGGGCCGCGAGACCTACGCGACCGGCACGATCTCGATGACCGCCGCGTCCGCGGCCGCGAGCGGCTACAGCGACGGCCCGATCATCGTCGACGACGACGACGATTGATCTCGCGCCGGCGCGCCCGTGACGTGAGCGCGTAGGCCGATCGCCGGCGCCCTGTCCTCGCGGACAAGTTTTCGCGAGCGCGCCGCGATCCGATCACGTGCGCGCCGCGCTACCCCTGCGAGCCGCGACGACCGACACTCCCGTACAGGTCGCGCCGCTCGCAGGAGAGGCATGCCCACGACCAAAGACCAGCGAGACATCATCGTCGACACCACCGAGGCCGGCGTCACCGTCGGGACGCTCACCGTCGGCTTCTCGGCCGCGCTCACGAGCGAATTCGGCGGCCAGCTCGGCTTTCAGGACCTCGGCGCCGGCGGGCTCGCGCGCGATCGCACGAAGCACGAGCTCACGCTGCTGCGCGCCGACGGCACGAAGTACGCCGACATCACGATCCGGCTCGTCGCCCGCGTCAACCCGCAGGCCGGGTTCTCGGGCAGCGCTGCGGTCCGCTCCGCGCGCTCGACCTTCGACCCGGCGCCGCGGAGCAACCGCGTGCAGCTCAACCGCGAGGTCGCGGCCGGCTTCTCGCGCTCGTGGCGTCAGCGCATGCTCGACGGCGGCGGCGAGGTCCGCTTCGTGCACGTCGCCAAGCTCGACGTCGGCCTAGAGCTCGTCGACCCGCGCGCCAACGCCGTCACGCAGATCGTGACCACGCAGCGCGACGACACGATCTCGATCGCGTACGCGGTGCTCGAGGGCGGCCGCCCGATCGCCAACGGCACCGTGACGATGACCGCGAAGTCGGCGACGAGCGGCGGCTACTCGTGCGGGCCGATCATCGTCGACGACGATGACGACTAGTCTTAAAAGACATGTCCAAGTAACAATGTAACCGGACGCGCGGCCGCGCCGGCGCGCGCGGCCGGGCGAGTATGATGTCGGCGTGACACGCTGGCATCACCGTCGCGCGCGGCCTCTCGCGCCACCTCTCGCGCGCTCTCTCGCGCACTCTCTCGCGCACTCTCTCGCGCACTCTCTCGCGCGCCCTCTCGCGCGCCCTCTCGCGCTCCTCCTCGCGCTCCCGCTCGCGCTCGCGGCCTGCGGCGACGACGAGACGACCAGCGGCGTGGTGAGCGCGAGCGGGGACGCGTCGAGCTCGTCGTCCAGCGCCGGCTCGTCGTCGGATCCGAGCGCCGGCTCGAGCGGCTCGAGCTCGGCGACGTCGGGCACCGCGACCGCCGGCAGCTCGACCTCCGCAGGCCCCGCGACGACCGGCGACCCCAGCTCGGGGAGCTCCGGCGACCCGACGACCGTCGGCGTCAGCGAGACGGCCACGAGCTCCGGCGGGCCGTCGACGACGAGCGTCGACCCCAGCACGAGCTCGAGCGGCGACCCCGGCACGACCTCCGGCACGACGACCGGCGATCCGGTCGAGCCGCCGCCGCCGCCCGACGGGCTCGGCGGCTGCCCGTTCTGCGACTGCTGCGACCCCTGGGGGATCAGCTGGAACGCGGTCCCCGAGGCGACGTACTACCAGGTGAAATGGAAGTGCTCGATCAACCCCGAGCAGGTCCACAACGTCGGCGACGTGACCTCGGTCGCGGACGTGTGCAACGACATCGAGATGTGCAACGGGATGTGCGTGTTCACCGTCGGCTACATCCGCGTGGAGGCCTGCAACCAAAACGGCTGCTCGGCGCCCGTCGAGCTGCCTGACATCCCGATCACCTGCGGCGGCGGCTGCTGCTGCTAGCTCACGAGCTTCGCGCAGGCGCCGACATCACGGCCACGCGTCCCCGCGGTGACATCACGCGCTCGCGCGCCCTGGGCGTGGACAACAGCGGGCCGCGCTCCCTACCATCCGCCGATGCACGTCTCGTCGGCTCGCGCGCGCCTCCTCGCCACCTCGCTGCTCCTCGCCGCCCCGCTCGCGCCCGCGTGCGGCGACGACGACGCCGGCGGCACGCTCGGGAGCGAGAGCGCGAGCGCGTCGGAGACGGACGCGAGCACGACCGCAACCACGAGCGATCCCGGCGCGACCGCGAGCGACGCGGGTGACGGCGACGGCGACGGCGACGGTGACGGCGACGGCGACGGTGACGGTGACGGCGACGGTGACGGCGACGGCGACGGCGACGGCTGGCTCAGCGAGTGCCCGAACGTCGTCCCGACCGGCGCGCTCGGGATCGTCACGGACAGCGAGATCAACGAGGCCTCGGGCCTCGCGGCGAGCCGCAGCCAACCGGGCGTCGTGTGGGTGCACAACGACTCCGGCGACGCGCCGCGCCTGTTCGCGCTCAGCGACGCCGCGGTCGTGGTGGGCGAGTACTCGCTCGACGGCGCGCTCGCGCTCGACTGGGAGGACATGGCGATCGGACCAGGTCCCACGCCCGGCGACTGGCTCTACGTCGGCGACATCGGCGACAACGCGGAGGCGCGGCCGTGGATCACCGTCTACCGCGTCCCGGAGCCGACCGTGCAGGGCGCGGGCGGCGAGCCCGTCGCGCTCTCGGGCGTCGAGGCGATCGAGCTGCAGTACCCCGACACGCCGCACAACGCCGAGACGCTGCTCGTCGACCCGATCTCCGGCGACCTGCTCATCGTCACCAAGGGCGAGGAGACGCGCCTGTTCCAGCTGCCCGCGCCCCTCGCCGCCGGCGGGCCGTACACGCTGGTCGAGGTCCCGGCGCTGAGCTTCCCGAGCGCCGTCGCGACCGGCGGCGACGTCTCGCCGCTGGGCGACTTCGTCATCGTGCGCACCTACTCCGACGCCTACCTGTGGCTGCGCGCGCAGGGCGGCGCGCTCGCGGACGCGCTCGCGAGCGCGCCCTGCGAGGTGCCGATCGCCAGCGAGCCCCAGGGCGAGGCGCTCGCGATCTCGCCGGACGGCCGCGCCTACGTGACGCTCAGCGAGATGGTCGATCAGCCGCTGCTGCGCTTCGCGCTCGAGTGAGGCGCCGGCCGACGCGGACCATGTGACATGTCCACATGTACATGGTTCATAAACCTAGTTCTCGTGGGCGCGGCCGCGGGCGCGCGCTCGCGCGACGCCGCGACGCAACTATTTCCTGATCCGACGCGCGCCGCGTGACACTACCAGGACAGCCGCTCGACGCGACGCCCCAACGCCGCGGCGACCGTCGAGCGCAGCACCACACGAGCGCCGCCGTCGCCCCGCCGCGACGCGGCCGACGCGATCGCGCGCTCGCGCGAGGAGTCCCCCATGCCCCACGCCATCACGCCGAAGCCCCCCGCCGCCGCCCCTCGCCGCGAGCCCTGGCGCATCCCCGACGCCGCGCCGACGCGCGCCCCCGAGCGCCCCCGTCACGCGCGCCTCGAGCCGCGCGACGTCCCGGCGCCGCTGCGCGAGCGCGTCGCCCAGGGCGCCTGGCGTCGCTCGGAGGAGCTCGTGCTCACGGCGCGCGCACCCGTCGCCCAGGGCAAGGGCGCGCTCGAGACCTGGTCGGCGCAGTTCGTCGACTCGTCACACCCGGCGCTGTACTTCGAACACGAGGGTGACCGCGCCGCGGGCGGCGCGATGATCTGGCTCGACGCGCTCGACGACGACGCGCTCTACGTGGTCGAGCTGCACCTCTCCGTGCTCGAGGGCGCCGTCGAGATCGGCGTCAGCGACATGAGCTGCACGCTCTCGCCCGCCCAGGGCCTCGACCACCACGCGCGCGTGCTGCTCGATCGCCCGAGCCGCGGCGCGGCGCTGCTGACCCTGCGCCCCGTCGACGTGCGTGACTGGGCGATCTACGAGGTCCGCGTCCGTCGGCTCTCGTAGCCCGACGCGGGCGCGCGCTCAGTCGGCGCGCTCGAGGGTCAGCGTCGTCCACTCGACGTCGAGCTCGAGCCCCGGCACCGTCACCGAGCCGTCGGCGTCCGCCGTGACCTCGCCCTCGTCCTCGCCGAAGCGCCAGCGCACGCGCTCGCCCGGCTGGCAGCGAAACGCCTGCACGCGCCGCGGCGTGACGTCCACCGTCACCGGCAGCTCACCGTCCACGCGGTCGCCGAGGGTCGGGTAGCCGGGCGCCGGCGCCGGCGCGCCCTCGCCGTTGAGCGCCCGCAGCGGCACTTCGAAGCCGTCGATCGTGTCGACGAGCGCGCGCGCGTCCCAGCGGAGGAAGCGGTTGTAGGCCCCCGCGATGTCGCCGTTCCAGCCGGTGTCGCCGGCGACGTCGATCGCGCCCGCGAAGCCGCTGCTCTCGTCCCAGGCCTGCGCGCCGTTGCCCTCGCCGTCGCCCGGGTCATCGTCGAGGCTCGAGCTCGAGAACGCCGGGAACGCGAGGTCGCGCCGCAGGTAGCTCGTGTCGTCGAAGATCGGGTTCCAGCCCTGCTGCCACCAGCGGTCGCCGAGCAGCGGATCAGGCTCCCCGTGGCCGCCCTCGTCCCAGATCGCGTAGTGGCCGGCGCGCGCCTCCTGCAGCGCGTCGAGCAGCGTGCGCCCCGTCGCCGGGCTCGCGTGCACGAGCGCGCCGAAGTGGATGATCGGGTCGTCCTTGCCGTGCTTGGTGTAGAGGAACTGATCCCGCGCCTCGGCGGACTCGAGCAGCGCGCGGGTCAGGTCGCCCGCGTCCCAGACCGGGCGCGCGGTCGGACCCGCCTCATCAGGCAGGTTTTGCTCGGGCGCGCCCCACAGCGTCGAGAGCTGCTCGATCCGCAGCGGCCGGTGGTTGCGCGGGATCGCCTGCCCGATCGACGCCTCGACCCACGCGACGTGCCGCGCGTGCAGGAGCCCCAGCGTCATCGCGCCGGCGCCCCCCATCGACGCGCCCTCGACGTAGACGCGCGCCGGGTCGGCGCCGGGGAAGGTGTCCAGCGTCCACTCGAGCAGGTGCAGGATCCGCCGCTGCGTGTACTCGGGCACCGAGATCGCGGGCGCGCGCTCGGGCAGCGTCTCGGCGTAGCCCCACCAGTACGTGTTCTCCGGGTCATGCGGCATGATCCGGTACTCGCCCTCCCACCCGCTCGAGGACGGCCAGCTGTCGTAGCCGTGCAGCATGATCCGCACGGGGCGCGAGGCCGGCGGCACGTCGCCCGTCGGCCCCGTCACGTAGGCCATGAACCCGCGGCCCGCGTTGCCCGGGCTGTCGAGCCACTCGTCGGTGCGCTGCCGCAGCGCCAGGCGCGTGTAGCCGTCGTGGGACTCGCTCGAGAGCAGCTCCGGCGCCGGCGGCTGGATCGTGTCGTTGACCGCGATCGTGAAGCTCGCGGTCGCGCGCGCGTCGCCGTCGTCCGCGGTGATCTCGACCTCCCACGCGTCGCCGCCCTGGATGAAGTCTGGCTGAAAGACCAGCTCGTCACGCTCCGCGTACCAGCGCGCCCCGGGCGGGAGCCCCGTGACGTGCAGCCGCACGGCCGCGCCCTCCGGGTCGCTCGCGCTCAGCGTCAGCCGCAGCGTCGCGCCCTCGTCGACCTGCTGCGGGTCCGGGACGTCGATCTCCGGCGGCTCGTTGTCGCCGCCGTCCACGTCGGTGTCGTCGCCCGAGTCCGCCTCCGAGTCGACGTCCTCCTCGTCGGGTTCGGGGTTGTCGGGCCCGCCGCGCTGGTCGCTCGCGCAGCCGCACAGCAGCGCCCACGCCGCGACCGCGCTCGCGATGCTGCCCGTGCGCCCAACCACGTCACGATTGTACCACCCCGCGCGCGAGCCCGCAGCGCGCCGCGAGGCCGCCTCCTGAGGCGAGCGCCACCTACGAGCGGCTACAGCACGTGGCCGTCGACGCGCAGCTGGAACAAGAAGTACGGCGGCAAGCACACGCCGCCGTCGGCGTTCGGGGAGCGCGCGCAGATGTAGTCATCACGGCACGGCACGCTCGGCCCGCAGGCGCGCATCGCCGCCTTGCGTGCCGTGACGCCGAGGCACGTCGTGAACGGCTCGCGGCGCCCGATGCAATTGTTAAACGGCCGCAGCGAGACCATCGCGCCGCAGCGCTCGCCCGGCTGCAGGTCGTCGCAGTCGTCGATACACATGCCCTGGGGGAAGCCGATGTTGTTCGGGTTGCACACCGCGCTCCCCGGGCAGCGCTCGCGGGTCGCGCCGACGGAGCGATCCTGGTGCGCGATCGGTCGCGAGCGCATCTGCCCGACCTCGCACGGGTCGCCCGCGTAGGTGGTCTTCGGCGGCAGGCAGGCCCCGAGCTCCGGGTCGCCGACTTCGCGGCAGCGCAGCCCCTCGTCGCAGCGGTAGTCGGCGAAGGCCGGATCGCCGAGGCCGCAGTGCGTGCCGTAGGCGCCCTGATGTGGTTCAAACTCTGACAGCGGGCGTCGGTCGTCGACCACCTCGCCGCGCGCGAGCGCCTGCACGTAGCGCGCGCGCCGGGGCAGCTCGCCGTCGAGGTGCGGCGAGGTGAACAGCTCGAGCGCGTCCATCCTGCTCGCGGGGTCAGGCTCCTCGCCGAGCAGGTGAAAGCCCGCGACGCTGCGCGCCTCGTGGCAGCCGCTGCACGCGAGGCCGTCGAGCCGGCGCAGCAGCCCGCGAGGCGTGCGCGCGTGCTCGCGCGCGTCGAGCCCCGCCAGCGCGGCGAGCTCGTCGGGCTTGAACAGCTGACTGAAGGGCCTGTTGGCGACGCGCGCGAAGCCCCGCGGCGCGACCGAGACCGACCGCGTCGCCGCGAAGCGCTCGGGCATCACCGCGATGCCGGCGTCGATCGCCTCGAGGTTCGCCGGATCGCGCAGCCACTCGAGCAGCGCCGCGCGCAGCGTCGCGTCCCGCTTGAGTCGCGCGACGTCGGGCGTGTTCTCCAGCGGCGCCGGCGTCAGGCCCTCGCCCTCGGGGTGGAACACGCGCAGCACGTACTCGGCGTGCCCGGCGAGGCTCGGGTGCATCACGGCCGGCCAGCGCACGCTCTGGACGTTGAGCTCGACCGACTTCAGCGTCGCGTCGCTCACGCGCGTCGGCGCCAGCGGACCCCCGGGCGCCCGCAGCCGCCGCGCGAGCGCGTCGCCCGAGAGCGCGTCGGGCACGAGCCATCGCCGCGCGACCTCGCGGCAGCGCGTCACGCCGGCGTCCCCGTCCGCCGCGCCCTCGGGGTCCTGCCAGTACACGACGTTGACGGTCATCGGCAGGCGCGACGACAGCGGCTCGCCGCCGAGCGTCGTCGAGTACGCCAGCCGGTAGATCAAGCGCGTCTCGCCGCAGTGGGCTGGCTCAAAGGGCTGGCGATCTACGCGGTTGACGACGCCGATCAGCTCAAAGCGCGTCTTCTCCGAGCCGAGCCACGAGAGGTCAAACAGGCGGTGGGGGCTGCCCATGCCGACGCCCGCGCGCTTGTCGTTGGCGCTGATCTCCTCGATGTCAGCCGTGAGCGCCTCGCGGAGCGCCGAGAACCTGGGGTCGCGGCTCAGCTCGGCGAGCGAGCCGACGGGTGCACCCGCGATCACCGAGCCGAAGTCGAGGCCGGACGCGCTGAGCGAGCGCAGCGCCGCCGTCTCCGTGAGCAGCAGGACCGGCGCCCCCGTCGGCGCGGCGTCGGGCGCCGCGTCGGCGCGCGTCGCCTGCACGGCCGACGCCTCGGGCTCAGCGTCCGGCGGCGTCTCGAGCCCGGTGACCGCGACCGCGGGCTCCGCCGGCGCGCCGCCGGCCGGCCCCGACGCCGGCGCACACGCGCCCAGCAGCACCACGCCGGCCGCGAGCTCGAGCGTGCGAGTGGGCCGGCGCCGCGACATGGCCCTGAGTATAGCTGAGTTCAGCCGTCGATCGTCGCGACCGCGCCCCAGTCCTCATCGGTGAACGCCGCGAGGATCTTGAAGATCGCCAGGAGGTTGTGCTGCACGTTGTCGACGCGCACCACGTTGTCGTAGATGGTCGTGCGCACGCCGCCGCGCAGCGGCTCGCGCTTCTGGACGTAGTACATGTCGCGCGCGTCGAGGAAGGTCAGCTGCCGCGCGCTGCGGAGCGCCCGCAGCAGCGCGCGCCGATAGTGCGCGACGCGATCCTCCTCGCCGAGCGCGCGCGCCATCTCGAACGCGTCGATCAGCCCCTCCATGTACACGCCGGTGGACGACGCGTGCGGCGGGCCGAAGTCCGTGCGCACCGGGCTGTGAAAGCGCCCCTGCATGTCGGGGTACGCGACGCCGTCCCACTGCTGCATGACCTCGATCAGCCAGTCGCTCATCTCGAACACGAACTCGCGCAGCTCGGCGTCCCGCGTGCGCCGCCAGATCTTGTAGTAGGCCTGCGTGTGCCAGGGGACGAACGCCGGGTTGCGCTGCGCCCGGTGCCACTCGCGATAGTGGCGAAACGACGCCATGATCTTCTCGAGCAGCGCCGCGTCCTTGGTCTCCTCGTAGCGCTGCGCCCAGGCCAGCAGCGCCTCGCCCGGGTAGAAGTTCTGCACGTCATTGCGCTCGGCAGGCTTGAAGAACGTGCGGAACGCCCCGCCCTCGCGCCAGAGGTGCTCGATCGTCGCCCACAGCTTCGGCTCGATCCGCTTGAAGCGCGCGCGCTGCGGGTGCTCCATGAGCGACATGACCGCGAGCGCGACGGCGCCGAGCTTCACCTTCTTGTTGTACTCGATGAGCCCGAGCTTGCCGGTCGCGTGATAGAAGGTGCGCAGGTTGTAGCGGATGTTGTCCTCGGCGAGCCGCGCGAGCCGCTTGTCGCGGCGGTAGCCGGCCATGCGCACGAGCGCGAGCGTGGCCATCCACTGCCGGATCATGTTGTTGCGCTTCTGGTCCTCCTCGCCGCGGCTCGGGTAGTAGATGTAGAGCATGCGCCCGTCGGGCTGCACGCTGCGGACCAGGTAGTCGCCCCACAGCCGCTCGAGCTCGACGACCATGTCCTTTGAGACATCCGACGGCGCGACGAGCGGCTTGCCGCGCAGCAGCATGTCGAGCGGCGGCGCGCCCGGCTCGCGGCGCAGCAGCAGCTGGGCGCCGGTGAAGGTCCGCACCGTCGCCGGCGCCCGGCGGATGTCGGCGACCGTCAGCTTCAGCTGCTGGCGCGCGAACTCGACCCACTTCTCGTGCTTGCGGTTGGTCGCGATCGTCGTCGTCGGGCTCACGCGCACCACGCCGCCGGCGCCGTCCTTGACCTCGATGCCCCGCACGCCGCGGTGGAGGTTCGCGTGCAGGCGCGCGCGCGCGGCCTGATCGCCCATGTTGACGGCCTGGTAGTCGCCGGTCAGGCACAGCTCGATCGCGTCGACCTCGGCGAGCCGCGCGGCGGAGAGCTGCGCGCGCGCCCCCGACAGCGCGGCCGTGAGCGCCGCGCCGTGGTCATCGCCGTCACCCCACGCGGCCGCCAGCTGACGGCCGTCGCGACGCAGCGCCGCGTACACCGGCCCGGCGCCGATCGCCGCCGAGACGCCGTCGCGCAGACCTCCGGCGAGCTCCTCGGGCAGCGCGTCCGCGGTCCCGAGCGCGACCGCCCAGATCGAGGTCGCGAGCGCCTCGCTCGCCGCCGCGACCGCCGCCGCGTCCTCGGGCCCTCCGCCGTCTACACCGTCCTCCGCCCCAACAGGGCCCGCTCGCTGGTCGTCCATCGCCGCCATCGCACCACCGCCGACGCGGGCGGTCAAGCGGACTCGGCGACCGGGGCGGCGCGCGGGAGCCGACCTGCTGCTACTGCAGCAGCGCGAGCAGGTCGTCGCGCGTGATCGAGGTCGCCGCGCCGGAGCCCTCGAGCGCCGCGTCCGACAGCGCCCGCTTGCGCTCCTGCAGCTCGAGGATGCGCTCCTCGACCGTGTCGGCCGCGACCACCCGGTGCACGAGCACCGGGCGGTCCTGCCCGATGCGGTGGGCGCGGTCCGCCGCCTGGTCCTCGGCCGCCGGGTTCCACCACGGGTCCATCAAGAACACGTGATCCGCCCGCGTCAGGTTGAGCCCGGTGCCGCCGGCCTTGAGCGAGATCAGCATCACCGGCGGGCCGTCCTCGCGCTGGAACCGCTCGACGACCGCGGCGCGGTCGCGCGTGCTGCCGTCGAGCCGCAGGTACTCGATGTTCGCGTCCGCGAGCGCCGGCTCGATCTTGTCGAGCATCCCGGTCCACTGCGAGAACACGAGCGCGCGGTGATCCTCGGCCACGACCTCGTCGAGCGTCTCGAGCAGCAGCTCGAGCTTCGACGAGCTCTCCACGCCGTCTTGGCCCGGCACGAGCCCGCGGTGACAGGCCGCCTGCCGCAGCCGCAGCAGCGCCTCGAGCGCGGCCAGGACCCCGCCGCCGGCCTGCAGGCGCTCGACCACGTCCTTGCGCGTCGCCGCCCGGATCGCGTCGTAGACCTCGCGCTCGCGCTCCGAGAGCGTGCAGCGCAGGACCATGTCGGTGCGCGGCGGCAGCTCGCGCGCGACCTCCTGCTTGCGCCGGCGCAGCGTGAACGGACGGATGCGCTCCCGCAGCTCGCGGGCCGCCTCGCTCGAGCCCGCGGCGATCGGCCGCGCGAACTGGTCCTGGAATTCGCGCCGCCCCCCGAGCAGCCCGGGGTTCAGGAAGTGGAACTGACTCCACAGCTCCTCGAGGCGGTTCTCGACCGGGGTGCCCGTGAGCGTCGCGCGAAAGCCCGCCTGCAGGCGGTACGAGGCCTGCGCGACCTGGCTCTCGGGGTTCTTGATCATCTGCGCCTCGTCGAGGACAACCATGTCCCAGCGCGCGTCGGCGAGCGCGTCGATGTCGAGCCGCAGCAGCGCGTAGGTCGTCAGCACCACGTCGGCGTCGGGCTCGAGCGCGCGCTTGGGGCCGTGGTAGACGCAGGCGCGCAGCGCCGGGCGGAACTTCGCCAGCTCCGCCGCCCAGTTGTGCAGCACGCTCGTCGGCGCGACGATCAGCGTGCGCTCGCCCGGTCGCACCACGCACAGCGCCTGCAGCGTCTTGCCCAGGCCCATGTCGTCGGCGAGCATGGCCCCGAGCCCGACGCCGCGCAGGAACTCCAGCCAGTCGACGCCGCGCCGCTGATACCCGCGCAGCGTCGCGGTGAGGTCGCCCGGCAGCCGCGCCTCGGGGATCCCCGAGAAGTCGTCGAGCAGCGCCTCGAGCGACGCGAGCTCCGGGGTCGGCGGGTGCTCGAGCGCGCGACACAGGCGCGCGAGCTGGGGCGCGGCCCAGCCGGCGACCTCGCCGTCCTCGCCGCGCGCGGCCAGCAAGAACAGGATCTGCTCGCCGTAGCGCTCGAGCCACGCCGTCGGCAGCGGGGCCCAGCCGCCGCCGAGCAGCGGCACCATCTCCTCGCCGTTCTGCCAGGCCTCGAGCACGCGCTTGGGATCCGCGACGTCGCGCAGCTCCACGCTCGCCAGCCCGTCCGCGAGGCCGCCGGGCCCGTCGCCCACGCGGTCGCCGGTCCACGACGCGACGTCGCCGCCGACTTCGTCGTCATCCTCGTCGGCGGCCGCGTCGATGCGCAGAAACCGGAGGTCAAAGCCTCCGCCCGGGAGCGCCCGAAACTCGGGCTCGAGCCCGGCGACCGGGCGAAACCGACGATGCGCGTCGCCGATCAGCTCGCCGCCGAACGCCCGCATGCGGTCGACGAAGCGCACCGCCTCGGGCCCGGTGAAGCGCGCCTGGTGCCCCGGCACGAGCCCGAGCTCCGCGTGCAGCTTGCTCGCCAGGCTGCGCTCGGATCGCTCGCTGCGCCGCGGCACGCCGCCGCCGAGCAGCACGAGGCGATCGCCGTCGACACGCGCGATCGGGGGGTCTCCGTAGACCAGCGTCGGCAGCACCGAGAGGATCTCGCTGCCGCGCTCTCCAGATGTCCGAAAAGACACCCGCAGCTTGGCGGCCTCGAGCTGCGGCAGGCGGCTCGTGCGGAGCTTGACCGCGATCCGGCGCGACAGCGAGGGGATCACCTCGGTCACGAGGTGCGCGACCTGATCGGGCCCGTAGCGCTGCCCCTTCGTCAGCACCTGCAGCTCGCGGCGCGTCAGCTTGCTCTCGCCGAAGGCGCGCAGCGTGTTCCCGCACAGCACCACGCCGTTGTTGAACACCTCGGTGATCGACTTGTCCCGCGTCAGCCGGACGACGAAGCCCTCGCCGTCCTTCGCGTCCGAGACGCGCACGCGCAGCTCGACGGGCTCGGAGCCGACCTCGACCTTCTCGCCGTCGAGCGTGATCTCGAGGCACTCGGCGAGCTCCGTGAAGATCTTCGCCATCAGCGGCCGCGAGAGCACGCCGTGGCGGTTGACGCCGAGCGCGAGCTCGATCTTCGTGTCGGCCTGCGACGAGACGATCTTGAGGCTGGGGCCGCCGCCGGCGCGCGCCCGCCCGTCAGGCCGCCCGCTCTGGCTCGCGGCGATCAGGCTGTGCCGCAGCGGCGTCTCGCGCCCGCCTTGGTGCACGAGCACCCGGCGAAACGCGAGCCCCTCGGGCGTGCGCGTGAACCGGTAGCCGACCCGCACGGTCCGCGCGTCGCCGCTGGGCAGCGCGTCGCCGGACTCTCGCGCGCGCTTGAGCCCGATCACCGCCGCCGCGACGTGCCGGCACGGGTCCGTCTTCAGGCGGCAGTCGCAGTCCCACTCGTCCTCGTCGAGGTACAGCGTGACCGTCGGCGAGATCGCCATCGCGCGGTCGCGGATCCGGAACACCAGCTCGTCCTTCGCCGCCTCCTGCCCCACGACCCCGCCCGCGCGCACGAGCTCCACGCCCTGGGACCAGGTCCGCCCGGCGCAGGCGTCTCGCACCGCTTCGAACAGCGACTGCATCGCACGTGGGTATCACGATCGCCGCCGCGTGTCAGACGGGGCGCGGCGCCGGCAGGCCCGGCGGCAGGCGCTCGAGCATCAACGCGCCCTGGCTCTGGGGCAAGTCGGGATCGACTCCCTTCTGCGAGCGCCGACGCGGGCCGATGATCAGCCGGCGCTCGACCGCGACATCGCCGTCGGCGAGCGCGACATCGATCGCCGCGGCGCTCTCGAGCGGGTGCAGCATCAACACCGGGCCGACCCAGCCGCCGTCGTCGTCGGAGAGCGCGAACAGAGGATCCGCCGGCGGCCACGCCACGCGCAGCAGCGCCGGCGCCAGGTAGCTGCGGCTGTCACCGCCGATCTGCAGCCGCCCGCCCGGGCACAGCACCTCGACCCCGGCGGCCGCCGCCCAGCGCTCGTGCGCCGCCAGGAACTTGCTGGCGAGCGACGCGTCGACGGGCCCCGCGAACACCTCCGGGTCGCTCGGCGCGCCGACGGTCGCGCCGACCCACAGGCGCCGGAGGTGCCGCTCGAGCCGCGGCAGGCCGCCGCTGACGAACACGCGCTTGACCGCGCGCGGGTCGAGCCCCGAGCGCCGCAGCGACACGCGCGCGAGGATGTAGGCCGCGAGCTCGCGATCGGTGTCGTCGAGCACGATCGCCACGCGCGTCGTCGCCGGCCGCACGCCCACGAGCTCGCGGGTCGCGAGGTCCTGCGGCGGCGGGTCCTCGCCCTCGATCGTCAGCGCGCCGCCCAGCGGCAGGCGCTCGCCCGCGAGCAGCTCGAGCGCCGCCGGGCAGGCCCGCGGCGCGGCGCTCACGTGCACCGCGCGGCCCTGCAGCAAGTAGTCCCAAACGACAGCCAAGCTCTCGAGCGGCTGCTGCCGCAGCTCGACCACGCGCACCGGCGCGCCGCCGAAGGGGCCCTTCGGCGCGCGCGACTGCAGCTCCTGCAGCGCGCGCTGGGCCTTGCCGATGATCTGCTCGCGGTCCCACGCCACGAGCCCCTGACCGCGCAGGAGCTGCTCCGCGATCGCGTCCGCGCGCTGGCTGAGACGCGCGAGCACAGCGGGGCCGCGCCTGCGGGCCGCCGCCATCATCCTGTCCGCTGTCGAGCTCACGCGGTCGCTCGCGACCTCAGGTGCTGTTGAGCAGCGCGAACGCGATGCCGACGCCGATGCCGATCGTCACGCCCACGCCGACCGCGATGATCGTCGTCATGCGTGACGTCTGCCCGCCGGGCTCCGTGTGCGCCGGCACGACCTTGCCCGCGAGCGAGTCCTCGCTGCGCGCCTCGATCTGCTGGTGTCGCGGCGGGATGCGGCCGCCGAGGCGCCGCGAGATGTCGCGCAGCACCTCGGTCAGCTCGTCGTAGCTCGGCCGCACGTCCGGGCGACGGCTCATCATCCGCCGGCACAGGTCGGAGAGCTGCTCGTCGAAGCCCTTGATCTCGAGCTTCAGCTCGGGGCGCTCGGCCTTGAGGTGCCTGCGCACGACCGCCGTGTAGTGATCGTCCGCGCCGCCCTTGCGAAACGGCGGGTGCCCGCTGCACATGTGAAACATCGAGCAGCCGAGCGCGTAGATGTCGGCCTTGGCGTCGACCTCCTTGCCCATCGCCTGCTCGGGCGCGAGGTAGTCGGGCGTCCCGACGAACACGCCGGTCGCGGTGATCGACATGTCCTCCTCGAGCGCCTTGGCGAGGCCGAAGTCCGTGACCTTGACCATGCCCTTGCTGACGACGAGGTTCGACGGCTTGACGTCGCGGTGCACGACGCCGGCGCGCTGCGCCTCCGCCAGGCCGACCGCAGACTGCAGGATGACCTCGGCCGCGTCGCCGGGGTGCAGCGGCCCCTTCTTCTTGAGGGAGACGCCGAGGTCCTCGCCCTCGAGGAACTCCATCGCCATGTACGGGCGCCCCTCGTACTCGTCCGTCGTGTAGATCTGGACGACGTTGGGGTGATTCATGGACGCGAGCGCGCGCCCCTCCCGTTGGAAGCGCTGCTTGAACTCCTCGGACTCGCGGTGCTTTCGCCCCAGGATCTTGATAGCGACGCGGCGATTGAGCTTCTGGTCGTGGCCCTCATAGACCTCGCCCATCGCGCCCTTCCCCAACAGGCCGCTGACGTTGAACTCGCCGATCCGTTCCGGGATCGCCATGGTGAAGCGACCCTATCACGGTCGGTACCGGTCCAGGTAGCCAGCTGGCGCCGTTTTCCTGAGAAACAGCCGCCCCGTGACCAAGAGCGCATCTGGCGCAATTTACCGGCGGCTCGAGGACGCGCAGCGGTGAGCGCCCCGAGGTACCGCCGCGCAGCGTCCGGTGCCGCGAGGGCCGCCGTGATCACGGCGTTGAAACGCGACGGCACTGGGCCGCGCGTCGACGCAGCGAAGCGACAACGCGCGCGATCCCTAGAACCCGCCCCCGACGTCGCCGAGCGCCGGGTTCTCGAACCGGGTGTGGTGCTTGACGAAGGTCAGGTGCACCGTGCCGATCGGCCCGTTGCGCTGCTTGCCGATGATGATCTCGGCCTTGTTCTCGACCGCCGCGCGCTCGGCTTCGGACGCCTCGGCGGTCAGGTAGCGCTCGGGGCGGTAGATGAACATGATCACGTCCGCGTCCTGCTCGATCGCGCCGGACTCACGGAGGTCCGACATCATCGGGCGGTGGTCCGCGCGGCTGTCGACGGCGCGGTTGAGCTGCGACAGCGCGATCACCGGGACGTTGAGCTCCTTCGCCATGGCCTTGAGGCCGCGCGAGATCTCGCTGATCTCCTGCTCGCGCGAGTGGTGGTTCTTGCCGCCGCGCGCGAGCTGGAGGTAGTCGACCATGATCAGCCCGATCTGCCCCTCGCGGTCGAAGATCGTCCGGTCGTCGCGGAACCGCCGCGCGCGCGCGCGGATATCCAGAATGGACGGCGCGGCGCCGTCATCGACGTAGAGCTTGGCCTGCGAGATGCGATCGGCCGCGTTGACCAGCTGGCGAAAGTCGTGCTCGACGAACTGCCCGGTCCGCAGCTTGTTGGCGTCGACCCGCGCCTCGGAGCACAGGATGCGCTCGACGAGCTGATGGCCGCTCATCTCCAGGCTGAAGAACAGCACCGGGTGCACGATCGGCCGCTCGTCCGCGGGCAGGTCGATATGTCGGGCCTGGGGCACGCAGGCGGACTGGGCCAAGTTCAGCGCGAACGCCGTCTTCCCCATGGAGGGACGAGCCGCGAGGATCACCAGGTCGCCGGGCTGCAGCCCCGCGGTCATCTCGTCGAGCTGATTGAAGTAGGTGCGGATGCCCGTGATCTTGTCGGTCCGCTTGCTGCGCTCGGCGACGCGCTCGAACACCTCGTGCACGAGCTCGCGCGCGGACACGTAGTTCGTCCGGCGGCCGCGGGCGTTGACCGCCATGATCTTCTTCTCGGCCTCGTCGACGAACTCCTCGGGCGACTCGAGATCGCCCATGCCGTCCTCCGCGACCTCGCGGGCCGCGATCACGAGGTTGCGCACCGTCGCCGTCTTGCGGATCAGCTCGGCGTGGTGGCCGATGTTGTGGCTCGTCGCGTAGCGGTCGCTCAGGCGCGTCAGCGCCTCGATCCCGCCCACCAGGCGCAGCTGCCCCGTGCCGCGCAGCTGGCTCTCGAGCGTCACGACGTCGATCGGCTCCTGCCGCTCCGCGAGCAGCGTCATCGCCTTGAACACCGCCTGATACGCCGGGACGTAGAAGTCCTCGTCGCGCACGATGTCCTGGACGTCGTACAGCGCCTGCTCGCCGCGCAGCAGCACGCCGCCGAGCACGGCGGCCTCGGCCTCGGCGTTGTGTGGGAGGGTCCGGCCGCTCATCCGTGAGCACCGCGGGCCGGAGCCTGCCCCTCAAGCCATGATGGCCCTCGAGTCAGGACACCGGCCCACGCCGTGTTCAGATGCCGATGATGTTGACCTTGATGTCGGTCGAGATGTCCGCGCTGAAGCGGATCGTCACCTGGAACGACCCCTCGGCGCGCAGCGGCTCGTCGAGCTTGATCAGCTTGCGATCGATCTCGATGTTCTGGGCGCCCAGCGCCTCGGCGATGTCGCGCGCGCCGACCGAGCCGAACAGCCGTCCGTCGTGGCCCTTCTTGCGCGCGATCGCGACCGACACGTCCTTGAGCTGGCCGACCATCTTGCGCTGCTTGGCCTCGAGCTTGGCCTTCTCGCGCGCGATGGTCCGCTTGTGGTGCTCGAGCTCCGCGATGTTGCCGCGGGTCGCGGCCAGCGCGAGGCCGCGCGGGATCAAGTAGTTGCGCCCGTAGCCGGGGCGGACCGCCACGAGCTCACCGGCGCGTCCGAGGTTATCGACATCCTGGGTGAGGATGATCTGCATCATACCCATGGTCTCGTTACTCCTTTGTCGACCGCGCCGCTACTTCACGGTGTAGGGCAGGAGCGCGAGCATCCGGGCGCGCTTGATCGACTTCGTGATCTGTCGCTGAACTCGCGCCGACACGCCCGAGATGCGCGAGGGCACGATCTTGCCGCGGTCGGTCAAAAACGCCTTCAGCAGCTGCGGGTTCTTGTAGTCGATGACGAGGGTCTTGTCGGCCAGGATCGACGCCCGGCGCTTGCGGTCTTCTGCGGACATGGCTCAGTTCACTCCCTCGTTGTCGTCGTCGTTGTCGTCGTCGTCGTCGCGGTCGTGATCGTCGTCATCGTCGCGCTCGTCCGTCGGCTCCTCGATCGTCGGGTCCGGCGGCGGCTCGGAGACCTGCTCGAGCAGGTCCTCGGTGACCTCAGACGGGCGCGCGTCCGGATCGACGTCGTCTTCGACGCGCACCGTGTAGTAGCGAACGACCGCGTCGTTGATCTTCAGGACGCGCTCGAACTCCTGCACGACGTCGGAGCCGCCGAGGAAGCGCCAGTACATGTACAGGCCCGTGCGGTTGCGCTTGATCGGGTAGGCGAGCGTCCGCATACCCCAGTTCTCGATCTTCAGCAGGCGGGAGCCGAAGCTGTCGAAGATCCCGCGGATCTTCGCGACGAGCTCGAGAATCCCCGCCTTGTTGGTGTTCGACCGCAAGATCATCACGGTCTCGTACTCGCGCTGCGTGCCCTGACGGGACGACACCGAGCGCACAATTCCAGCTTGTGCTGACATCTTTGGTTTGTTTCTCCTCGTGGACTGTGTGACCCGCCAATCGGGCCACGTGAGCGGCCCCCCAGCTACGTCGTGGGGAGCAAGGAGCTCGGAGCCGCAACTTCTAGTCGATCCCACATCCGCTCGCAAGCGCGGCGCCGGCGTCACAAAACCCATGAGCTTCCACACGGGTTCCGTCTTCGACCCACAACGAACGAGGGCCGAACCTCCGCAGAGATTCGGCCCTCGAGCGGCGCGAGCGCGCCCATTATCTGGATACTACCCCGCGATGAGCGGCGCGATCACGACCGCGACGATCGTCATGAGCTTGATGAGGATGTTCAAGCTCGGGCCCGCGGTGTCCTTGAAAGGATCGCCGACGGTGTCGCCGATGACCGCCGCCTTGTGGCGATCCGAGCCCTTCCCGGTGTTGACCTCGGGGTTGTAGTCCTTCTTCTGGTCCTCAACCTGCTTCTTCGCGTTGTCCCACGCGCCGCCGGTGTTCGACATGAAGATCGCCAGCATGACGCCGGAGACGAGCGTGCCGGCGAGCAGCCCGCCCAGCGCCTCCGCCGACCAGAAGCCGACGACGACCGGCGAGGCCAGGGCCAGGAAGCCTGGCATCATCATGCGGCGAATCGAGGCCTGGGTAGAGATCGCCACGCAGCGCTCGACCTCGGTCTTCTTGCCCGCCGCCTGGACCTTCTCGTCCTCCTCGGGCGTCAGCGGACGATCCTCTTCCTCCGCCTTGGCCACGAGCGTCAGCGCCTCGCGCAGCACCGGGATCTCGCGGAACTGGCGACGAACCTCGGTGATCATGTCCATCGCCGCGTCGCCGACCGCCTTCATGGCCATCGACGAGAACAGGAACGGCAGCATGCCGCCGAGCAGGAGGCCGATGAGGACCTTGGGCTCGGTCAGGATCAGCTGCTTGCCGCCGAGCGCGAGGCCACGGTAGGCCGCGAACAGCGAGAGCGCGGCCAGAGCCGCCGAGGCGATGGCGAAGCCCTTGCCGATGGCGGCGGTGGTGTTGCCCACGGCGTCCAGGTTATCGGTGCGCTCACGGACCTGCGGCGGCAGGCTGCTCATCTCCGCGATGCCGCCGGCGTTGTCCGAGATCGGGCCGTAGGCGTCGACCGCGAGCTGGATGCCGGTGGTCGAGAGCATACCGAGGGCCGCGAGCGCGACGCCGTAGAGGCCCGCGTAGTGGTCGGCCACGAAGATGGCGGCGGCGATGCCGAGGATCGGCAGCGCGGTCGACTCGAAGCCGACGCCGATGCCGGCGATGATGTTGGTCGCCGGGCCCGTGCGCGACTGCTCGACGATGCTGTTGACCGGGCGCTTGCCCTTCGAGCAGTAGTAGCCGGTGATCAGCCCGATGGCGACGCCCGCGGCGAGACCCGCGACGATCGCCGCCATGAGATCGACCGTGCCGACCTGCTTGCCGCCCTGCAGCGTGATCGAGCCGCCCGACGAGCCGAGCGCGAAGTTGATGATGGCGTAGGAGATCGGCAGCATGATCGCCGCCGCACCGAACGCGCCGATGTCGAGGGCGACCTGCGGGTTCCCGCCTTCCTTGGTGCGAACCGTGTAGGTCATGAGGACCGACACGACCACGCCCGCGGCGGCGATGCCGAGCGGGATGAGGGCGGCCTCGAACCAGCCGTTGAGCGCGACCGCGCCGAGGATCATCGCGCCGAGGATCGAGCCGATGTACGACTCGAACAGGTCCGCGCCCATGCCGGCCACGTCACCCACGTTGTCGCCCACGTTGTCGGCGATGGTCGCGGGGTTGAGGAAGTGATCCTCGGGGATCCCGGCCTCGACCTTGCCCACCAAGTCCGCGCCGACGTCCGCGGCCTTCGTGTAGATGCCGCCGCCGACGCGCGCGAACAGGGCGATCGAAGAGGCGCCCATCGAGAACCCGGCGAGGATCGAGATGATCTTGTTGAAGTCGACCTGCGCCGTGTCGACGTTGGTGACGCCGAACTGGTTCATCAGGACGAAGAACAGCGCGCCGAAGCCGACGAGCGCGAGGCCGACGACGCTCATGCCCATGACAGCGCCACCGCGAAACGCGACGCGCAGCGCAGGCGCTAGCCCTGTGCGCGCGGCGGCGGCGGTGCGGACGTTGGCCTGCGTGGCCACGCGCATGCCGAAGTAGCCGGCGAGGCCGGAGCACAGCGCGCCCACGACGAACGACACACCGACGAGCGGCGAGCCGCTCTCGGTCGCCCCGTAGAGCGCCGCGAGCCCGGCGGCGACGATGACCACGAAGATCCCCAGGACCTTGTACTCGGCGGCCAAGAAGGCCATCGCGCCACGCGCGATCTGGTCACCAATGGCCTTCATGCGGGGGGTGCCAGGCTCCTGTCGGCCGATCCAGCCGGAGGTGATGAACGCGTAGAGGAGCGCCACGACCCCCGCGGCTGGCGCGCCTATGATGAGATGTTCGATCTGCACGGAAATTCCTTTCGATTCACTCGGAACGAGCGAGGCCCCTACTCCTTGTTTGCGTCCTGCGAGTGAGCGGGGGCGGGGAGGTCATCAGAGGAGGTCTCGCGCGCCGCGGCGGCGCCGGGCTCGGAGACGGGTGATTGTTGAGACGTCTTGGACGACGCCTTGGACGACGTCTTGGAAGACGTCTTGGCAGAAGGAGCCTGCGTGGACGCCTTCCTGGGTAATTGGTTGAACTGGTTCATCGCCGTGGCGACGCCATCCTTGATCACGCAGGAGATCGCTCGCGCCGCCTGCTCGAGCAGTTCGGGGAGCACCCGCTGATCTTGGGTCGAGAAGTCGGCGAGCACGTACTGGCTGACCTCGGTCTTGCCCGGCGGTCTGCCGACACCGAGCCGGATCCGCAGGAACTCCCGCGTACCCAGCTGCTGAATGATGTCGCGCAGGCCGTTGTGTCCACCGTGTCCCCCGCCCTTCTTGACCGCGAGACGGCCGGGCGGGAAGTCGATCTCGTCGTGCACGACGAGGATCTGCTGCGGCGGGATTCGCGAGTAGCGGGCAGCCTGAACCACGCATAATCCGCTTCGGTTCATGTAGGTCTGCGGCTTGAGCACCTCGCAGCGGATGCCGAGCAGGCGCGCCGTCGTGACGTGCGCGTTCCACTTCTCGCGCCAGATCGGCGGAGGCATGAACTGCTCGCACCACGCGTCGACGGCCATGAAACCGACGTTGTGTCGGTTTCTCGCGTACTGGGGCCCGGGATTGCCGAGACCCACCAGCAGCCATGGCGGATTGTGTCCCATCGCGTGGACCGGGTGCGTACATCACGGGATTCGGCCAGCGGCGCGCGCGGCCACGGCCACGCGCGCCGGGGATGGCGCTGGAGCCTACTTCTTGGCCGCCTTCTTCTTCTTCTTGTCGTCCTTCTCCTCGACCTTCTTGGCCTTCGGAGGGGCGACGTAGGCCAGCGCCACGCGCGGGTCCTCGAGGAAGCGGACCTTGGGAACGGAGCAGGCCTCGAGTCGCAGCGTCTGATCCGCCGCCAGCGGCGACACATCGACGTTGAGCGCGACCGGGACATCGCCCGGGCACGCCGCGATCTTCACGAAGCGGCGGTAGGTCAGCAGCTTGCCGCCGGCGAGCACGCCCGCGGCGCGACCCGTGTACTCGACCGGGATCTTGGTGACGATCTCGGTCTTCGGATCAACGCGCAGGAAGTCGACGTGGATCAGCTCCATGTGAACCGCGTCGATCTGGTGATCGGCGATGATCGCGTCCTCGACCGACGCGCCGCCCTCGCCCTCCACGGAGAGCTTGAAGTACGTGTTGAGCTTGCGATCGGGGTCCATCGCCTTGCGAAGCACGCGCGGATCGACGGAGATCTTGAGGTGGTCCTTGCCGCCTCCGTAGAGGACGCCGGGGATCAGCCCGCTCTGACGAAGGCGGCGCGCGGGCCCCTTCCCCTGGGAATCGCGGACCGTGACGGTCAGCTCTCGCTGCATGTTGTTCATTGCTGTTCTGCTTTCTGGTGGGACCGGCCGCCGGGTGGGTGCCGCCGAGGGCTCGCCGCCGACCGCCGGTCGTCCTGGTTCCACGCGCGTCGGCGCGTGGTGCTGATGCAGGCCGGGCTCTAGCCACGACCTGTCTCGAGGAGCTTGTTACATCGGGACCGCTTCGCTGCGTCAGATAAAGAGGCTCGAGATCGAGTCGCCGTGGTGGATTCGCTTGACCGCCTCGCCGAGGAGGCGGCCCAGGCTGACGACCACGAGACGCTCGCAGCTGGCAGCCTTGGCCTGCTGCGGGATGCTGTTGGTCACCCAGACCTTGGACAGCACAGAGTTGTTGATGCGCTCGATCGCCGGGCCCGAGAGCACGCCGTGGGTCGCCATCGCGAACACCTCGGAGGCGCCGTGCTCCATCACGACCTTGGCCGCGTTGCACAGGGTGCCGGCGGTGTCGATGATGTCGTCCACGAGGATCGCGCGCTTTCCGCTCACGTCGCCGATCAGGTGATGGACCTGGCTGACGTTGGGCGCGCTGCGGCGCTTGTCGATGATCGCCAGCCCGCAGCCGATGATCTTGGAGTAGACGCGCGCGCGCTCGACTCCGCCGGCGTCGGGCGAGACGACCACCGTGCTGTCCGCGCTGAATTGGTGCACGAGGATGTCCTGGAACACCGGGGACGCGTAGAGGTGATCGAAGGGGATGTTGAAGAAGCCCTGGATCTGCCCCGCGTGCAGGTCGACCGAGACCACCCGCGTCGCGCCGGCGGCGGTCAGCAGATCGGCGACCAGCTTCGACGAGATCGGCGTCCGCGGCTTGACCTTGCGATCCTGGCGGGCGTAGCCGAAGTACGGCATCACCGCGACGATCGAGCCCGCGCTCGCGCGTTTCAGCGCGTCGATCGTGATGAGCAGCTCCATCAGGTTGCGGTTCGGAGGCGAGCACGTCGGCTGCACCACGAAGCAGTTCACCCCGCGGACGTTTTCGCCAATCTCGACGAAGATCTCGCCGTCGGAGAACCGCGAGACCTTGGCCGAGCCCTGGGTGATCCCGACGTATTCGCAGATCTCCTTGGCCAGAGGCACGTTGGCGTTTCCGCTGAAGATGGAGATGGTCTTGTGCACAGAGCTGCTCCTCGAGACAGCGAGACGCTGCGGGATCAGGAGGCGGATTCAGAGAGCTGGGGCGGTAGGATTCGAACCTACGAATGTCGAGACCAAAACCCGATGGCTTACCACTTGCCGACGCCCCAGGATGGTGTGACGCGTGTTTTGGGCCAAGCCCGCGAAATCACCCGCCAACCGCGCGGCTTTATAAGGACAGGCACCGGGGGCTGTCAACAACGGGCGGGACCGCGTTTTGTCCGCCCTGATGGCCCTGGGGCGGCCTCCGCGAACATCGTCACGGGCCGGCTCCACGCGTCGCGCAACGGCGTGACTCGCCCGAGTCTCGGGAGTCGCCGTGATCGCGGCGGCGCGGGGGCTCCGAGGGCGTGGCGCCGCCGAGCTCGAGGGCGGCGCCCCGACCGACCGTGAGCGCTCTATCACGGGACACGTGAGGTTTCACGGATCGATGTGAGATCCCCAAATCACGCCCGGAGAGCAGGTCTTTTGCCTCCGTGTGATAGGGTCCGTGCGCGCCCAGGCCCGCGCCTCCGACGCTGACGGTTGAACCCGTTGCGAGCACCGCGGGCCCACGGGAGGAGATGAGCACCGCGATGTCGCTTCGAAAATTCCGCCGAACGTTGAACCGATCCTTGCACGTGGGCCTCATCGCGACCGGCCTGTGCCTCAGCCCGGCCGCGAGCCCGGTCGCGGAGGCCGCGCCGGCCAAGGACGCCATCACGTTTGAACTCCCGGTCCAGGAGTTCACGCTGGCCAACGGGCTGCGCGTCTACGTCGTCGAGGATCACTCCACGCCCTCGTTCAACATGACGCTCATGTACAACGTCGGCTCGCGCAACGAGGTCCCCGGCAAGACCGGCTTCGCCCACCTGTTCGAGCACATGATGTTCGAGGGCTCACAGAACGTGCCGCCCATGGGGCACCTGACCTTCGTGCAGCGCGTCGGCGGCAACAACAACGCCGGCACGAGCTTCGACATCACGACCTACTTCAATAACCTGCCGAGCCAGTACCTCGACCTGGGCCTGTGGCTCGAGTCGGACCGCCTGCGGTCCCTCGAGATCACCGCCGAGAACTTCGAGAACCAGCGCAACGCCGTCAAAGAGGAGAAGGCGATGCGCATGGACAACGTGCCCTACGCCGCGGCGATCCAGAACTGGCTCGCCGAGGCCTGGGCCGGCTCCGGCTACGACCACGCGCCGATCGGCAGCCTCGAGGACCTCAACTCGGTCGGCGTCGAGTACGTCCAGCAGTTCTTCAACATGTACTACGCGCCCGACAACGCCGTGCTGGTGTTCGTCGGCGACGTGAAGTTCGACCAGGTCAAGGGCAAGGTCGAGCAGTACTTCGGCGACATCCCCAAGGGCAAGGAGCGGCCCCCGGCACGGCAGTCGAACATCGACATCAAGAAGCCGATGGTGAAGTCGGTCAACGACCCGCTCGCCCAGCAGGCGCTGAACCTCTACGGCTGGCACACCGTCGGCGAGAAGCACCCCGACCGCCCGGCGCTCGACCTGCTCGGCAACATTCTGCTCGTCGGCGAGTCGGCCCGCATCCCCAAGATCCTCAACGACGAGCTGAAGATCGTCGCCTTCTCGGGCGGCACGCACTTCGCGCTGCAGGACGCCGGCCTCGTGTTCATCCAGGCGCTGCCGCTGCCGACGACCAAAAGCGAGGACATCGAGAAGGTCATCCGCGACGAGGTCGTCAAGATCCAGAAGAAGGGCATCAACAAGAAAGAGCTGCAGAAGGCCATCAACGCCCAGCTCATGGGCACGGTCTCGACGCTGGCGACCAACCAAGGGCGCGCCGGCGCGATCGCCCAGGGCGCGCTGTTCCACAACGACCCCAAGTACGTGCTCACCGAGCTCGAGCGCTACAGCGCGGTCACGCCCGCGGACATCAAGCGCGTGGCCAATCAGTACCTCAACGAGAACCTGCTCAAGCTGGAGATCAAGCCAGGCGGCGGCTCGATGCCGATGCCGACGGCCCCCTAGATCGCCGTCACGCGAAACGCCCGCCAGGTCTCAGAAAGGTCTCAATCCCATGGTCCGCACGAACCACGACAGCTTTAGCCGAATCGCCCTCGCCGCCCTCATCGGCCTGCCGCTCGCGCTCGCGAGCTGCAAGCCCAAGGAGGATCCCCAGCCCGCGCCCGACCCCGCGCCGGTGGCCCAGGCGCCCGCGCCGGTCGAGCCCGCCCGACAGTACCCGGACCCGCCCGCGCCGGGCGCCCCGACGCCGGTGCAGTTCCCCGACCTCCAGAAGTTCACGCTCGAGAAGAACAAGCTGCAGGTCTACGTGGTCGAGAACCACGAGGTCCCGCTGGTCAGCGCCCAGATCGTCATCAACGCCGGGACCATGGACGACCCGTACCTCGCCGAGATGACGGCGAACATGCTCGGCGAGGGCACCAAGAAGCGCAAGAAGGCCAAGATCGACGAGGAGATCGAGTACGTCGGCGGGAGCATCGGCGAGTTCGCCAGCATCCACAGCACCTACGTGTCGACCCGCGTGCTCAAGCGCGACCTCAAGCTCGCGCTCACGCTGATCGCCGACGAGGTCATGAACCCGGTGTTCCCGACCGAGGCGCTCGACAAGCTCAAGAACCAGGCCAAGACCGGCCTCAAGGCGCAGAAGCAGAGCGCCGACTTCCTCGCCGACACGCTCTTCGGCATGGTCGCGTACCCCGAGGGTCACCCCTACGGGCAGCCGCCGCAGACCGAGGCCGACATCGACAAGATCAACCAGGACGCGCTCAAGGGCTTCCACGACCGCTTCTACCGGTCCAACAACGCCTACCTGATCCTCTCGGGCGACATCACCGTCGCCGAGGCGGAGCCGCTGGTGAAGAAGACCCTCGGCGCGTGGAAGGCCTTCGACAAGGTCGAGGACATCCCGAAGAACCCGCTGAACAAGTTCGACGCCGCCGCCTACAAGTCGCGGATGCCGACCAAGATGACGGTGCACCTGGTCGATCGACCCGGCTCCGCGCAGTCCGAGGTCCGCGTCGGCAACCTCGCGCTCGCGCGCAAGCACCCCGACTGGGCCAAGGTCGACGTGGCCGCGCAGATCCTCGGCGGCGGCTCGACCGGGCGCCTGTTCCTCGACATCCGCGAGGAGCGCGGGCTCACCTACGGCATCTACACGCAGGTCTCCTCGGGCCAGGCGCCCGGCACCTTCCGGATCTGGACCAAGACCAAGACCAAGAAGACCGGCGAGATGATGACCGCGATCTTCGAGCACCTCGATCGCATGCACAAAGAGGACCCGACGGAGACCGAGTTCCACGACGCGGTCACCCAGATCGTCGGCGCGTTCCCGCTGGAGATCGAGACGCCCGGGCAGATCGCCGGCAAGGTGCGCACGGTCCTGACGTACGGCCTCGACGAGGACTACTTCAAGACCTACCGCGACAAGGTGCTGGCCGTGACCCGCGAGGAGATCAAGACGGTCGCCGCCAAGTACATGCACCCGGTCCCGGTGATGGTCATCGTCGGCAAGGCCGACAAGGTCGAGCCGCAGCTGCAGGAGGCCTTCAAGAGCATGGGCGGCGTCGACATCGTGCACTACGACATCGACCTCAAGCGCATCTAGCTCGACCGGTCCTATCACGCGCGATCGCGGCCGCCTCGAGCGGCCGCGCGCGTTTCGAAGCCAGACGCCGGCCCAGGGGCCGGCGCGCCCATTTTCTTGGGCCTTCCGCGGGTCTGTGGAACAACCATGAGGCCCGGAGGAGCGCCCGAAAAAGCGCCCGAAAAGCGCAAAAAAAAAGCGCCCGAACGAGCGCCCGAACGAGCGCCCGAACGAGCGCCGGGAACAATCACACGCGTCTGGGGCGTCAAGCGCGGGAGGCAACGAGCATGTGCGGAATCATCGGATACACCGGACCTCGTGAGGTCGTCCCTATCCTCCTCGCGGGCCTTCGCCGCCTCGAGTACCGCGGCTATGACTCCGCTGGCGTCGCGCTCGTCGACCGCGCGCACACCGGGGTCCAGGTCGCGCGACGCGAGGGCAAGATCGCGGCGCTCGAGCGCGCGCTCGAGCAGCACCCGCTCACCGGCAGCTGCGGCGTCGGCCACACGCGCTGGGCGACCCACGGCCCGCCGACCGAGAGCAACGCGCACCCGCACCGCGTCGGCCACGTCGCCTTGGTGCACAACGGCATCATCGAGAACCACGCCGAGCTGCGACGCGCGCTCGCGGCCCGCGGCAGCGCCTTCACGAGCGAGACGGACACCGAGGTCATCGCCCACCTGATCGAGGCCGAGATGGACGATCGCGGCTGCGACCTGCTGCACGCGGTGCACGCGATCCAGTCGCGACTCAAGGGCAGCTGGGCGCTCGCGGTGGTGCACGACAAGCACCCCGACACGGTGGTCGCCGCGCGCCACAGCTCGCCGCTGCTGCTCGGCCTCGGCGGCCCGGGCGTCGGCGAGGGAGAGTCGCCCGGGGCCGAGAACTATGTCGCCTCGGACATCTCCGCGATCCTCTCGTACACCCGCGCGGTCGTGGACCTCGAGGACGGCGACGTCGCCTGCGTGCGCCCGGACTCGATCGTGATCCTCGACCAGGACGGCGCGCCGGTGAAGCGCGCGCGGCGGCGCGTCGAGTGGAGCCCGATGGCGGCCGAGAAGCAGGGCTTCAAGCACTTCATGCTCAAGGAGATCCACGAGCAGCCGCGGGCGATCCGCGACACCATGCTCGGCGCGACGATCGACGATGAGAGCGGCGACGTGGAGCTCGACGGGCTGCGCTTGGAGCTCGGCGCGGACAACCCGCGCCTCGTGATGGTCGCCTGCGGCACGTCCTGGCACGCCGCGCTCACGGGCAAGTACCTGATCGAGCGCCTCGCGCGGATCCCCGTAGAGGTCGACCTCGCCAGCGAGTTCCGCTACCGCGACCCGATCCTCGGGCCGTCCGATGTCGTCGTCGCGATCAGCCAATCCGGCGAGACCGCGGACACGCTCGCGGCCATCCACGAGGCCAAGCGCAGGCGCGCGCACACCGTCGCGATCTGCAACGTCCAGGGCTCGACGATCACGCGCGTCGCCGACCAGGTCATCTATACGCGCGCGGGCCCCGAGATCAGCGTGGCCTCGACGAAGGCGTTCACGACCCAGCTGACCATGGTGACGCTGCTGGCGATTCACCTCGGCCGCCGGACCGGGCGCCTGTCCGAGGAGCGCGCGCGCGCGCTCCTCGGCGCGCTGCGCACCCTGCCGGCGCACGTCGAGCAGCTGCTCGCGCAGCTCTCGGCGATCCGGATCATCGCGCGGCGCTACGTGGACGCGCGCGACTGCCTGTACCTCGGGCGCGGGCTGTGCTTCCCGGCCGCGCTCGAGGGCGCGCTCAAGCTCAAGGAGATCAGCTACATCCACGCCGAGGGCTACGCGAGCGGTGAGATGAAGCACGGGCCGATCGCGCTCGTCGACGCGACCGTGCCGGTGATCGTCCTCGCGCTGCGCGGACCCGGCTACGAGAAGGTCGTGTCGAACCTCGAGGAGGTGCGCGCGCGCGGGGGCAAGATCATCGCGCTGGCGACCATGGGTGACACGCAGATCGGCGACATCGCCGACGACGTGATCCTGGTCCCCGACGTGCCCGAGGAGCTGCAGCCGATCGCGGTCAGCGTGCCGCTGCAGCTGCTCGCGTACCACTTCGCCGACCTCAAGGGCACCGACGTCGATCAGCCGCGCAACCTGGCGAAGTCGGTCACGGTCGAGTGAGACCGTGAAACAGCGTTATTCAAACACTGTCCTGAGGGACATCTTCGCTCACGACCGCGTCCAGCGCCCCGACTTCCCGCCGGACTTCTCGAGCAGCTCGACGGCCTCGATCGTCATGCCGCGATCCATGGCCTTGCACATGTCGTAGATGGTGAGCGCCGCGGTCGCGGCCGCCGACATCGCCTCCATCTCGGGGCCTGTGCGATCCAGCGCCCGCACGTGGACGCGAACGCTCACCCCCGGCAGCTCGGGCTCGAGCTCGAAGGCCACGTCGACCGCGGTAATGCGCACCGGGTGACAAAGCGGGATCGTCGTGGCGGTCTGCTTCGCGCCCGAGACCGCCGCGATCCTGGCGACGCCGAGCACGTCGCCCTTGCCGACCTGACCAGACTGTATCCGCGCGAGAGTCTGCGGAGACATGCGCACACGAGCACGCGCGACGGCGGCGCGCGCCGACTCCGGCTTGTCGGTGATCGCCACCATGCGAGCGGCTCCGGCCTCGTCGAAGTGCGTGAGTGGGTCGGCCATCGCACTCGAGAGTGCACCGCGCCGCGTCGCCGTCAAGCCACCCGCGGGTCCGTCATCGCGTGGTCATCGCGTGGTCATCGCGTGGGCATCGCGTGGGCACCCTGTGGGCATCCTGTGCCCGTGGTTAATCGCGCGACTCTGATGACGCGGGCGCGCTACCTGCGTGTGTCAGCACGCGCGCGTGAGCGCGTCCCGTGTCCTCCCAAACGGTTCGGCATCGTGTTATTCCTCGCCCCGGCTGGCGCCGCCCCCCTCGATTCACTCGACACGACTCGATCCCACGCGGGATGACGTTCGGGCTCAGCCCTCGCACCCGCCGCGGCGCCCGGCCGGAAAGACCCCCGGTCCATGAAAATCGGCATCCCGAAGGAAATCTACCCGGGTGAGCGTCGCGTGGCCGCGACCCCGAACACGGCCCAGCGTCTGCAGAAGTACGGCTTCGAGGTCCTGGTCGAGACGCAGGCCGGCACGGCCGCCTCGTTCACCGACGACGCCTACCGCGAGGCGGGCTGCGCCATCGCAAGCAGCGCGGCCGAGGTCTGGACGCAGGTCGACCTCGTGATGAAGGTGCGCGAGCCGACGCCTGGCGAGATCGACCTGATGCCCGAGGGCGGCCAGCTGATCAGCTTCATCTGGCCGGCGCAGAACAAGGACCTGCTCGATCGGCTCGCGGCCAAGAAGGCGACCGTGATCGGCATGGAGTCGATCCCGCGAATCAGCCGCGCGCAGAAGATGGACGCGCTCTCGTCCATGGCGAACATCGCGGGCTACCGCGCGGTCGTCGAGGCGGCCGGCCAGTTCGGCCGCATGTTCACCGGTCAGATCACCGCGGCCGGCAAGATGCCGCCGGCCAAGGTCCTGGTGATCGGCGCCGGCGTCGCGGGCCTCGCGGCCATCGGCGCCGCCCGGGGCATGGGCGCCATCGTCCGCGCCTTCGACACGCGCCCGGTCGTCAAGGAGCAGGTCGAGTCCATGGGCGCCGAGTTCCTCGAGCTGGACTTCGAGGAGGACGGCACCGGCGCGGGCGGCTACGCGAAGGTCATGAGCAAGGCCTTCATCGACGCCGAGATGGCGCTGTTCGCCGAGCAGGCCAAGGAGATCGACATCATCATCACGACGGCGCTGATCCCCGGCAAGCGCGCGCCGCTGCTGGTGAACAAGGCCACGCTCGCCAACCTCAAGCCCGGCTCGGTCGTCGTCGACATGGCCGCCGAGCAAGGCGGCAACTGCGAGGTCGTCGAGGCCGGCACCGTCATCGAGCACAACGGCGTCAAGATCATCGGCTACACCGACCTCGTCAGCCGCATGGCCGCGCAGTCGAGCCAGCTCTACGGCAGCAACCTCTGCCACCTGCTCGACGACATGGGCCGCGCCGAGGGCTTCAAGATCGACGAGGACGACCTCGTGGTCCGCGGCGCGCTGATCCTCCGAGACGGCGCGCTGAAGTGGCCGCCGCCGAAGATCGAGGACCCGTCCCCGCCCAAGCCCAAGGACGAGCCCGCGCCGATCGCCCACAACAAGCACAAGCAGGAGCAGCAGCAGGGCGGCGTCTCGCCGGCGATGATCCTCGCCGCCGCCGCGCTGATCGGGATCGGCGTCGCCAACCCCGGCAACGAGTTCCTCGCCCACTTCACGGTCTTCGTGCTGGCGATCTTCGTCGGCTACATGGTCGTCTGGAACGTCACCGCGGCCCTGCACACCCCGCTGATGTCCGTGACCAACGCGATCAGCGGGATCATCGTGATCGGCGGCATGCTCGTGGTCTCGGGCGACATGACCCACCCGGCCACGATCCTCGGCGCGATCGCCATCCTCGTCGCGACCATCAACATCGCCGGCGGCTTCCTGGTCACGCAGCGCATGCTGAAGATGTTCCGGAAGTAAGCAGCTATCTCGAGTCTCGAGCGACCTCGAACGTAAGCAGGAGCACCCCGTGTCGTACAGCCTGACAACGGTCCTCTACATCGCCGCCAGCGTCCTGTTCATCCTGAGCCTGGGCGGCCTCTCCAACCAGGAGACGGCGCGTCGCGGCAACACCTTCGGCATCGTCGGCATGGTCCTCGCGATCCTCGCCACGACGCTCGGGCAGAACATGGGCGGCGCCGCCAACATGACGGGCACCGGCTTCGCCATCCTCGGCGCCGCCGTGATCCCGGGCGCGCTGATCGGCGCGGTCCTGGCCGCGCGCGTCGCCATGACGTCGATGCCGGAGCTGGTCGCGATCCTGCACAGCTTCGTCGGCCTCGCGGCCGTGCTCGTGGGCGTCGCGTCGTTCCTCGACCCCAACGCGCACCACCACGGGACCGAGGCGATCATCCACAACGTCGAGATCTACGTCGGCGTGTTCATCGGCGCGATCACCTTCACCGGCTCCGTGATCGCGTTCCTCAAGCTGCGCGGCTCGATGAGCGGCAACCCGCTGATCCTGCCCGCGCGCCACATGCTCAACCTGATCTTGCTGCTGGTCTGCGTGTACTTCGGATACGAGTTCGTCTCCGACCCCGCAAACGGCATGCAGCCGCTGATGATCATGACGGGCATCGCCGCGTTCCTCGGCGTCCACATGGTCGTCGCGATCGGCGGCGCCGACATGCCGGTGGTCGTCTCGATGCTCAACAGCTACTCGGGCTGGGCGGCCGCCGCGGCCGGCTTCATGCTCAGCAACGACCTGCTCATCGTGACAGGCGCGCTGGTCGGCTCGAGCGGCGCGATCCTCTCGTACATCATGTGCAAGGCGATGAACCGCTCGTTCATCAGCGTCATCGCCGGCGGCTTCGGCGGCGACGGCGGGGCCAAGGGCCCGGCGGCGAAGGTCGAGGGCGAGATGAAGGAGATCTCGCTCGAGGAGACGGTCGAGCTGCTCAAGGAGTCGAAGAACATCATCGTCGTGCCGGGCTACGGCCTCGCGCAGGCGCAGGCCCAGCACACGCTCTCCGAGGTCACCAAGATCCTGCGCAAGAAGGGCAAGAACTTCCGCTTCGCGATCCACCCGGTCGCGGGGCGCCTGCCCGGGCACATGAACGTGCTGCTCGCCGAGGCCAACGTGCCCTACGACATCGTGCTGGAGATGGACGAGATCAACGAGGACTTCCCCGAGACCGACGTCGTGCTGGTCATCGGCGCCAACGACATCGTCAACCCCTCGGCGCTGACCGACCCCAACAGCCCGATCGCCGGCATGCCGGTGCTCGAGGTCTGGAAGGCGACCGAGGTGATCGTCATGAAGCGCGGTCGCGGCACCGGCTACGCCGGCGTCCAGAACCCGCTGTTCGTCGGGGAGAACACGCGCATGCTGTTCGGCAACGCCAACAAGAGCATCGCCGACATCCTCGGCAAGCTCAGCGGCTAGCCGCCGCCGCGTGAATTCGGCGAGCGCCCGGGCCTCGGCTCGGGCGCTCTCGCTTGGAGCGCCCGTCAGCGGATCGCCGCGCGCACGCGCAGCACCCCGGGCGCGCCCTCGGGGTGCTCGCTCCACAGGCGCTCGAGCTCGAGCCCGCCGGGGCGCAGCGGCGCCGACTCGCGGCGCAGCAGCCCGCGGACGTCGAGCGCCGGCAGGCGCCCGGATCCAGGCGCGAGCGCGCGGTTGAGCTTCTCGTCGAAGGTCGCGACCTCGAGCATCGCGCCGAAGCAGGGCTCACGCACGACGGCCGCCGCGATCCGCAGCGCGCTCGCGTCGGGCGCCGGCGCCACGTCGGCGCGCTCGCAGGACAGCCACAGGCGCCCGAGCTCGCCGGCCAGCTGCAGCGCGCCGTCGTCCTCGTCGAAGTGCGGCCACAGGCGCCCGAGCCCGCCGACCGTCACGGCCGAGAACTTCGAGGTGTCGACGCCGTCGAGCTCGAGCTCGAGCTCGCCGATCGACACGGACCAGCCCTCGTCCGTCGCGGGCGCGAGCGCGGGCGGCAGGCGCAGGCCGACGCGCCGCAGCTGCAGCGTCGTCCACTCGGCGAGCGACTCGTTCGCGCGCGCGAGCAGGCCGGCGTCGGCGACCCGATCCTCGAGCAGGCCCGCGGCCGTCCACGCGTCGAGCAGCGCGTTGACGGCGTCGATGGACAGGTCGAGCTGGACATCGGTCCCTTCGGGCAGCGGCGCGGGGTCGGGCAGCCGCACGCCGTGATCGACGGGGCCCGGCGACGCGAGCTCCCGCAGCGCGCTCGCGTCGACCTCGGGCGAGATCGCGAGCCGCAGCGTGACGCCGCGCGCCGGATCAAGCTCGCCGCGCTCGCACGGCGCGAGCGCGACGCGGGAGCGCGGCTCGCCGGGGATCAGCTCGGCGCGCTCCGGGATCAGCTCGACGTCGTCGAGCTTGCGCAGCGCCTGCTCGAGCCGCCGCTGCACCTCGTCGCGGGCGCGGCCGTCGATGTAGCGATCGGTCAGCAGGTAGCCCGCGACCGCGCCGAGCGGCGCGAGCGGCCCGGTCACGACGGCGCCGACCGCCGCGCCGCCGACCGTCGCCTTGGTCCGCAGCTCGCCCGTGAACTCGACCTCGTCGAGCCCGCGCAGGCGCAGCTCGAGACGTCGTCCGACCGCGACCGCGAGCGCCCCGTGGACCTCGACGCGGTTGCGACCGGCGAGCGCGACGTCGAAGCGGACGCCGCCTGGCGTCGGCGTGATCACGAAGCGCTCGAGCCGAGTCGCGGGCCCGAGCAGCTCGACGCTGCGGGTCGCGGCCAGCAGGCGCTCGCGCACGACCGGCAGCAACACGCGCTCGAGCGCGGCCGTGGAGATCTGCGCCGAGAGCCCGCAGCGGCGCTCCTCGGGCGCGGCGACGCGGGCCGCGAACGGCCCGACGAGCACGCTGCTCATCACCGAGTGCACGCGATCGCCTCGCCGGCGCGTCCGCAGCTCGATCTGGTGATAGCCGGGGGCGAGCCCCGCGAGCGGGACCTCGACCGCGCCGCTCGGCTGCACGACGGAGTCGCCCTGCGGCGCGCCGTCGAGCAGGACCTCGAGGCGCGCGAGCTCCTCGGGGGGACCGGCCTCGGCGCGCCATTGCTCGTCGCCCTGCGCGACCGCGACCGGCGCCGCGACCGCGACGGTCGAGCGCGACGCGACCCCGGTCAGCAGGCCCGAGGTCGCCCACAGCGCCGCGCCCGCGAGCGCGACGCCGAGGGTCGCGCGCGCCAGGGTCGGATCAGACTTTAGTGACATGTCCCGTAGACAACCTCGAAGACGACGACGATATTGAGCCCGATCGAGCTCAGCGCGCGCGATACAGGATAAACAGCGAGATCAGCTCGACCGCGACGATCCACATGGTGCAGGCCATGACGCTGCGGACCATCGCGACCGTCACCGACTCGGCGCTCGGCTTGTCGCGCGAGCCCTTGGCCACCGCGTCGCTGGCGACGCCGGCCGCGTAGATCAGCACGAGCAGGACCGCGCGCCGGCGGAACGCGACCCGGCCGGGGGGCGGATCGAGGAGGTCCGCGGTGACCAGCTCGAACGCGCTCGCGCCGCCCGCGAGCTCGGGGACCTGCAGCTCGAGGTACAGCGTGCCGCCGAGCACCATCCCGGCGGTGAACAGCGCGGCCAGCAGCAGGTACGCGAGCGCGAGCCCGAACCATGCCGGCGCCCACAGGTAGCGCGGCTCGTCGATGCCGAGCGCGCGCATGGCCACGGTCTGGCGCGTCAGCGACATGCCGCCGAGCCACGCCGTGATCGCGCTGGCCGAGGTCGCCGCGAACAGGATGCCCGAGAGCGGCGGCGCGAGCGCGATGATGTGCATGGAGCCGATGAGTCCGAACACGCGGTCGGGTCGCACCGGCATGCCGCCGCCGAGCAGCGAGCGGTGAAAGATGTAGAGGATCGTGAAGCCGATCAGCGTCGAGACGACCGCGAAGAACGGCGCCGGGCGAACCAGGCCCTGGTTGAGGACGACGCGCGCGACCTCGGGGACGTCGCGCCAGCCCGTGACGAAGCTGCGCCACGCGCTGCCGAGCACGCGCGTGAGCACGCTGAAGGGCTGCAGCCAGGCCCGCGCCCCCGCGCCGAGCCAGGCCCGCCAGCTCGTCCGCGCGCCGCCCCGCGCGGCGACGCGATCCTGCTCGAGCCGGCGCACGAGCGCCTCGGAGAGCGCCGCCTCGATCGCGCGCAGCGACTCCGGCGGCCGTACACCGTCGGTCTCTCGGGACAGGTGATCTTCGACGTCGAGCTCGAGCGGCGCGAGCCGTCGCGCGGCCGGGTCGACGAACAGGAAGCGATCCGCGAACGCGGCGGCGAAGTGCAGGTCGTGGGTGATCACGAGCGCCGCGGCGCCCTCGCCCTCGCCCTCGCGGCGCAGCTCCCGACGCAAGATCGCCGCGAGCCGACGCACCCGCAGCGGATCGAGCCCGACCGACGGCTCGTCGAGGAACAGCACGCGCCGCCCCCCCGCGAGGGTACGCGCGACCGCGAGGCGCTGGGCCTCGCCGCCGCTGACGTGCCCGACCGCGTGCCCGGGCTCGCCCCACTCCGGCGGGAGGTCGAGGTGTCGCAGCCACTCGGCGATCTGCGCCCGACGCTCGCGCGGCGCGACCGGGCGATCGGCGTTGCGCAGCGCGAGCTCGAGGTTGCCGGCGACGCTCAGGTGATCGAACAGCGCGCCGCGCTGCGGCACGACGCCGATGGGCGCGCGGCGCTCGAGCGCGTCGTGGGTGATCGTGAAGCCGCGCGCCCGCAGGCCGTCGGGGTCATGGAGCGCGGCGAGCAGGGTCGACTTGCCGGCGCCGCTCGAGCCGAGCAGCGCGATGACCTCCCCGGCGCGCAGCTCGAGCGAGAGCCCCTCGAACAGCGGCGCGCCGCCGGGCTTGCGCACCGAGAGCCCGCGGAGCTCGAGCAGCGGCGGCCTGCTTGCCGGGTCGGACACGGTCCCAGCTTGCCCGATAATCGCCCGCGAGGAGCGTCATCAACGGCCTGCGAGGACCGCCGCGGCACCCGTCGCGTGGCGATCGGGAGCGCTCGAGCGCTCCCGAAGTCGCGCGCTCAGGCGACCGCGAGCCAGTCGCGCAGCGGCGCGGCGAACTCCTCCGGCATGTCGATGACCGGGCGCGTGACCTCCGGGATCGCGTCCCCGTGAAAGTCAGAGCCGCCCGTGACGATGAGGCCGCGGTCCTCGGCCAGGCGCAGCCACGTCAGCCGCTCGACCCGCGCGTAGCGCCCGTAGTAGGCCTCGAGGCCCTCGAGGCCCGCCTCCTTGAAGCGCTGAAACAGATCGTCGACGAGCGCCGGGTTTCGCAGGGTGTGCGGGTGCGCCAGCGACATGCGGGCGCCGCAGGCTCGCCCGAGCTCGAGGCCCTCCGCGAGGGTGATGCGCGCCAGCGGCACGTCGGCCGGGCCGCCGTCGTGAAGAAAGCGATCGAAGGCCTCGCGGATGCTCGAGACGAAGCCGCGCTCGAGCAGCGCGCGCGCGACGTCGGGGCGCCCGGGCACGCGCCCGTGGATCTGGCGGTCGAGCGCCTCGGCGTCGAGCGAGTAGCCGAGCGTCGCGAGCCGCTCGACGATCGCGTGCAGGCGCCAGCGTCGGTCGACCATGACCCGCGCGAGCCGCTCCGAGAGCGCGCGCAGCCCCGCGCCGTCGCCCACGCCGTAGATCAGCAGGTGAATCGAGCGCCCGTGGTCCACGCAGCTCAGCTCGAGCCCGCGCAGGACCGCGCGGCCCTCGAGCTCGCGCGCCGTGACCTCGTAGCCGTCGACGCAGTCATGATCGGTGAGGCAGAACAGCTCGACGTCGCGCGCGCGCGCGCGCGCGGCCAGCTCGCGCGCCGACAGGCTCCCGTCCGAGTGCGTCGAGTGGCAGTGAAGCTCCACGAGCATTCGGCAGAAGCCTATCACACGGCCGCGATCCGCCCGAGATCACGGCCTCGAGGGACTCCGGCGGCGGTGCATCACATGTCTCATAAGACACCTATCACAACGCGCGCGAACATCGCCTGGCGCGACCTCACTCGATGAGCGCGTAGCGGAGCCCGCGATCACGACACACCAGCGTGCTCGCGCCGCAGTGCTCCATGGCCGCGACGAGGATCGCCACGCCGGCGACGATCACGTCCGCGCGCCCCTCGGGCAGGCACGGCGTCCGCACGCGCTCGGCGAGCGTCTGCCCGGCGAGGCGGTCACGCAGCGACGCGACCTGCTCCCGCGAGAAGCTCGCGCCGTCGACCCGCGCGCGCTCGTAGGTCTCGAGCTCGAGCAGCAGCGCGGCCGTCGTCGTCACCGTCCCCGCGAGCCCGTGCAGCGCCGCGCAGGGCTCGAGCGGCTGGCGGGCGAAGGCCTCGCGGGCCGCCCGCGTGACCGCGGCCACCCCGTCGCGGCTCGGCGGATCCTGACCCGCGAGCAGCGACTCGGTCAGGCGCACCGAGCCGATCTTGTGCGACATCGCCGACGCGATCGACGGCCCGACGCCGGCGACCAGCTCGGTCGAGGCGCCGCCGATGTCGAGCACCCGCAGCGGCGCGTCGCCGGCGACCTCGAGCGCGACCGAGCGGTAGGAGAGCGCGGCCTCCTCGTCCCCCGAGATCACGCGGATCGGCGCGCCGAGCAGCGCGGCCGCGGGCTCGAGGAAGTCGCCGGGGTTGCTCGCCAGCCGCACGCCCTCGGTCGCCACGGCCTGCAGCGCCGCGCCGCAGCGCGCCGCGTACTCTCGGTGCGCGCGCAGGGCCGCGAGCGTGCGCTCGATCGCTGCGGGCGCGAGCCGCCCGGTCCGGGCGACGCCCTCGCCGAGGCGGGTGATCCGGGCGAGGTCGTCGCGGATCTCGAGTGATCCGTCCGCGCGGCGGCGGGCGACGAGCATCAGCGCCGTGTTCGTGCCGATATCAATGACCGCCTGCCACCCCGAGGGCGCGCCCGAGTTCATAGCGCTGCTCTACCACACCGCGCGCCCCGAACGCGACGAAGCCGCGAGGCTCGGTGAGCTCGCGGCTTCGGTGATCGTTCGATGTTCGATCGACGATCGCGTCGGCTCAGCGCATCGGGCCCCAGTCGGGGGTCGTGCCGGCCTTGATGATCTGGATCTGGTTGTTGCCGTCCTGATTGGCGACGTAGATGCCGCCCTGGGACGACTGGAACGCGATCATGCGCCCGTCGGGGCTCCAGGTCGGATCGAGGTTACGACCTGGCGTCTGGGTCAGGCGCTTGAGCTTCTTGCTGCGCACGTCGACCGAGAAGATGTCGTAGCGGTTGCTGTTGTCGCGGCCCGAGTAGGCGATCTGGTTGGAGAGCGCCTTGTCGACGTTGTTGCCGGGGTTCCAGTCGGGGCTCTGGTTGTAGCTGCCCTTGGTCGTCACGCGCGCGGCGCCGCCGCCCGTCGCCGTCATGCGGAACACCTGCGGGCCGCCGGCGCGGCTGGAGACGAACGCGAGCGCGTTGCCGCCGGGGTTCCAGGCGGGCGAGCCGTCGATCGCGTTGTTGTTGGTCAGGCGCGCCTTGACGTTGCCGCCCGTGTCGACCGTGTAGATCTCGGAGTTGCCGTCCTTTGACAGCGTCAGCGCGATCACGCCGCCGGTCGGGCTCATCACGCCGCCGAGGTTGAGGCCGGGGAACTTCGAGACCCGCGTCAGCGAGCCGCCGTTGCTCATCCACAGGTCCGGGTTGCGCTTGGCGTAGCTGGTGAACAGAACCTGTCCGCCGGGACCGATGCTCGGGAGGATGTTGAGCGAGCGGTTGTTGGTGATCGAGGTCGGCGACTCGCCGTTCATCTCGACCGAGTAGACGTTCTTGGCGACGACCGGGTTGCGCACCGTACGAACGAAGGCGATGCGCGAGCCGAACACGCCCGGCACCTTCGTGTAGTAGGCGACCACGTCGTTCATGAACAGGTTCGCGGCATTGAGGTCGTCCGCGGCCGAGTAGCCCTTCGAGACGACCGGGCGGTTGCCGGAGGCGAGCTCGTACAGCCGGAGCTTGTACTGGTTGCCGACCTTGTCCGCGAGGATGACCGCGTCGGCGCCGGTGTTGCCCCACGCGGCCGGATCGAAGGTGCTCGACTTGACGAGCGCGGCGGGGATACTGCGCCGATCGATGACCTCGAAGCCGCTCGAGATCTTGGCGTTCTTGCGCAGGATGTCGCCGATGCGACCGCTGGCCGGGACCGCGAGTCGAATGAGTCGCGTATTCCCTCCGAGGTCGACCGTCGACCCCGCGGGCGCGGCGTTGGCGGGCGTCACCGTTTGACCGGAGTAGAACGCACCGGCGACCAGGAGAGCAGCGAGAATCGAGGTTCCGAGCAGCGTCCGCTTCATGGGCATCACCTTGGGAGCCGGGATACCATACATGGCGCGCGCGACGGGCGAAAGTCCTGCAAACCGCGAATCCTGCAAAGCCGCGGTAAACTTGTACGCGCGCGCTCGGTTGGGGGCAGATCACACCACCGCGGGTGAGCGCGAACGCCCACGCGCCCGCGAATTGCCGCCCAACGCGGGCATCTGCGCGCCCGCGTCGACCTCCGCTCGCGAACACGCCCCGCGTCAGAGACGCGAGGCGTGGGTCACAGGCCCGCGCGGGGCTACTTGACCTTGCCGCTGCTCCCGCCGCCGCTCGACCACACGAACTTGTACGGGATCTTCTTGCAGCCGCCCTTGAGCTGCTGGGCGACGTTGGTCGGCGGCTTGGGGATCTTGATGCGCTCGACCTCGGCTTCGAACACGTTCTTCTTGATCTCGCCGTTGATCTTCTTGACCAGCGCCTGCTTGATCGTGCCGTTGGCGCAGATCGTGATCTGAAAGCTGACGGCGCCCGGCTTGCCGACGCCGGCGTAGGCCGGGAGCGAGAGCCCGTTGAGCGCGCCGATGACCGCAGTCGCCCAGGGGTCGCCGTCCTTCGCCATGTCGGACCAGCCGTTGGGGCCGGCGAAGGGATCACCCGGGAGCTGATCGACCGTGGGCAGATCGTCGTGGGGGGTGTTCGACTTCTGGTTGTGGTCCGACTTCTTCGCGTCCTTCTTCGCGTTCGGGTCCGGCTTCTCCTTGCTCGGCTTGTCCTTCGGCTTCTCTTTCTTCTTCTCCTCGGGGGGCGGCGGGGGCGTCTTCTCTTCCTTCGTGACGGTCTCCTCGACCGCGGTCTCCTCCGCGACCAGCTCCTCGACGATGATCTTCTCGGGCAGGTCCTGCTCCTCGAGCTTCGGGCCCTTGCGCATCAGCTCGCCGGGCATGAACTCCATGTCGAGCTCGTCGTCCTCGAGCTCGCCGGCGCTCACGTCCTGCACGAGCCCGATCGAGAAGTAGATCCCGACGGTCATCACGGCCGTCCCCAGGAGCCCGCCGAACAGCGCGACCGGGTTGCGCAGCACGTCGCCGAAGTCACGGGCGAACGACGCGAACGGCGTGAGGAAGATCGGGAGCGTGCGGATGTCCTTGGCCATGGGAACTCCAGTGGGCGCGATTTAAGGATAACGAGCGAGCGTGCGGGGCGCGAGCGGGTTTGGACGGGATTCGGCGTCTCCTGGGGTAGTCCCCGTTGGACGCGGCGCGGCCCCCACGCTTCACTTCGCGCGCTGCGGGTTGGTCATGAAGCCAACGTTCGCTACCCCGGCTTTTTGCAGGGCCACGAGGACATCAACGATCCGCTCGTAGGGAACGTTCTTGTCGCCCTGGATAAAAGCCTGCCCGTCCTCCTTGAGCTTGGTGTTGGACGAGATCTCCTTGACCATCGCGTCCTGCTCGCGCGAGAGCGGCGTCGAGCCCAAGAACACCTCGCCCTTGGCGTCGATCGAGAACACGAGGAACTCGAACTCCTCCTCGGGGATCTCGTTGGCCCGAGCCTGCGGGAGGTCGATTTTGACCTTGTCCTGCGGCTTCATCAGCGGCGTCGCGACCATGAACATGATCAGCAGGCAGAACATCACGTCGACCAGCGAGGTGACGTTGATCGCGGCGACCGGGCCGCCGTCCTGAATGCCGTCGTCAACGTACTTGGCCATGGCGCGAATTCAGCTCGAGCGTCCTGTGAAGTACTCTACCCCGGCCTTCAGGCCGATGCGGGACCCTCTACTCGGACCGCTCCTAGAAGAAGTGCCGCTTGACGATGTTGAGGTAGTCGTTGGCGAAGGTCGCCATCTCGGCGTTGAGGACCTTCAGCCGGCGGTTGAAGTAGTTGAAGGCGACCACGGCCGGGATCGCGCTGGCGAGCGCGAGCGCGGTCGTCACGAGCGCCTCGGCGATCGGCTGCGAGACGCCCGCGAGGTCGGCCTGACCCGCCGCCGCGATCGCCAGGAACGCGTCCATGATGCCCCAGACCGTGCCGAACAGGCCGATGAAGGGCGCGGTCGCGCCGACCGTGGCGAGGAACGGCAGGAGGTTCTCGAGCTTGGTCATCTCGCTCGTGCGAGCGCGCGCCAGGGCGCGCTCGACGTTCTCGATGCCGTCGATCTTGTCGTACATCGACGCGCCAGGCGCGGCGCCGTCTTTGCCCTTCTTGACCTTCGAAAGCTCGACGTAGCCGGCGCAGAACACCGCGGCGATCGGGCTGTAGGTCAACTTCTGGGCTGACTGATAGATCTCGTCGAGGCGCTTGCTCTCCCAGAATCGATCGAGGAACGAGATCGACTGGGACTGCGCCTGACTGACGTGAATCAGCTTGTAGAAGATGACGAAGAACGACAGCGCGACCAGCGAGATCAGGATCAGGACGACGACCAGGACGATGCCCTGGGACGCCATCAAGAGGCCTACGAGGTCGACAGCACCGAGCAGCGTGGGGGACGCGGAGATCAGCACGGTGGAGGGAGGCTACACGGCGCGCGCCAGTGGCGTCAATCACGAGGCCAGAGGAACCGCGCTCAGAGCCCGGGCTTCGGGTATTCTGCCGCCATGAAGCCGGCGCCGGATGGCCCCGCGATTCCGCCCCTACGCGGACGCGCACCCTCGCGCCCAGGTGAGCGTGGTTCCCGAGCGCTCGCGGTCTCGCGCTCCTTCTCCCGCTCCTTCACCCGCTCCTTCGCCCGCTCCTTCGCCCGCTCCTTCGCCCGCTCCTTCGCTCTCGCCCTCGCCCTCGCCGCGCCGCTGGCCTGTGTCGCCGATGAGGGCGTCGTCGAGCTGAACTGGAAGTTCGTCGACCGCGAGCTGACCGCCGTCTACCCGGGAGACGCCCGGGACTCCTGCGCGTTTTCGGGAGCGCTCGAGGCGGACGGCGCCGTCCGCGACTACGGTCTGCACATCGAGCTTGAGATCTGCGACCCGGAGTGCGCCGCCGGCTGCGAGAGCGAGGAGTGCCTGGTGCTGCAGCGGCGCCTCCCCTGCGACACGGCGCGGGCGACCACCAGCGTGCCGATGATCGAGGAGCGCGAGTATCAGTTCTCGACCAGGATCATCGCGGCGGTCGAGGGCGCGGACCTCGAGGACCCGCAGGCCTGCGTTTGCACGCTGCAAGTGGAGTGCGCGCTGACGCCGGGACCGCGAGAGCGCCTGTTGCGGCCCGGGCTCGTCACCGACCTGCAGGTCTATCAAGTCGTGCTCCCCACCCTGACGCTGCCCGTGGACGCGGACCCGATCCCGCTCGACCTGTCCACGTGCTGTGAGCCCAGCCCCGGGTGCCTGTGAAGCTGTACGTACGCGAACGCCGCCGCCGGTCCTCGCTCGCGCCCGCGCTCGCGGTCACCCTGGCCGCTTGCGTCTTCCCCGCCGGTTCCTCCACGGGGCTCGAATTCTCCTGGCGATTCCGCGAACAGGCCTCGGAGTACGCGCGGCCGCGGACCTGCGCGGGCGCCCTGGTCTCGCACGTCGAGGTTCAGGTCACCGACACCGAGGACGAGACGCGGACGCGGACGGAGCGCTACGCCTGCGACGGTGGCTACGTGGGCCCCGGCGAGCAGTCGCCGCCGCTCTCGGAGGCGTTCTTCGACGTCCGACCGGGCACCTATGACGTCGTGCTGACCGCGCTCGACGTGGCGAAGGACGGCGACGGCGGGGACGAGGACGCGGCGCGCGTGCTCGGCGTCAGCGAGCGACGCGTCAACCTCGACCACGGCATCACCCTGACGCCGGTCGAGCTGCCGCTGGATCCGCTGACGACGCTGCTCGGCTTCATCACCATCGACTTCGAGCCGAGCTGCGACACGGTCGGCGCGCGCCTGCGATACGACGATCCCGAACGCGATCTCGACCCCGAGGCCACCGTCGCCGTCGAGACCCGCGCGCTGCCGGCCTATTACGGGGAAGACCTCGAAGGGCACCACGGTATGCCCTTTAATGGCGACCCCATCCCCTGCGACCTGCTGGGTCCGCAGATCCTCACCGTCGATCGCGGGCGCTACATCCTCGAGCTGGAGTTCGTCACCGAGGGTCAAGCGCCGCTGCGCTGCGCCGCCCCGCTGACCTTCGACGCCGATCAGCCGAGCTACTTCGTCGATCTCGCCGCCGCGTGCGCCACGGACTCCCTTGCCAACCCCTCCCCTGACCGATAGACCGCTGACCATGCTCGTACCCCGAACGCGGCGCGCGCTCGCGGCCCTGACGCTCATCTCGCTCGCGTGCGCGGGCGGCTGCGCGGAGAGCCCGAGCTTCGAGGTGCGCTGGCGGATCGCGCCGCCGGGGACCGTGAAGAAGGAAGCGCCCGCGCTGACCTCGCCCCAGCAGTGCGCCGACGTCGGGATCTCGCGCGTGCGCATGACGACCCTGCAAAACGGGCTGATCGTCGACGTCCGCGAGCACCCCTGCTTCCCGCCCGAGTTCTTTGATCGCGAGGCCATGGCCGGCGGCCCCGAACTCCCGGAGGGCGACTACAGCGTCGAGCTGCAGCCCCTCAATCACGGCGGCGCCAACCTCGGCACGCGCTCGGAGCACGCCATCACCATCGGTAAGCAGACGCCGGTGATGCTCACCGACGCGTTCCTCGGGGCGATCGGCGAGTGCGAGGACGGCATCGACAATGATCGCGACGGCGCCGTCGACGACGCGGACCGGGGCTGCCGGATCCTCGACGAGAACGGCAACAGCTACAACTACGAGGGCGCCGACAAGGACCTGGTGGTCTACCACCTGCGCCCGCGGCTGTTCGACGGCGACCCCAACGTCACCAGCTGCGCGCAGCTCGGGATCGACTCGATCCGCGTCACCATCAACGACGTCGAGCTGATCTACCCGTGCGCCGCCGGTGACACGATCGAGTTCGTCCGTCAGCTGCCGGAGGGCACCCGGCTGCGAGACCTCCAGATCACCGCCGTCGGGCTCGACGCGAGCCAGCAGGAGCTCACGGTCGTCAAGACGACGCCGTCCGAGGAGCTGTTCTCGCCCGTGGAGATCAACGCGTCGTTCAGCGTCCAGGACTTCAAGGACCTGCAGGCGCCCATGGGCTTCCTCGTGCAGTTCCGGCCCTCGCCCGACTCGGAGTTCGAATACGGCTGCGAGGTCTCCGAGGCCCTCGAGATCGACACGGTCGAGCTCGAGATCGTCGACGCCGATAACCCCGGCGTCAGCCTCCCGATGACGGTGCTCGACGAGGACGGGGAGCCGCTCGACGGCAGCCCGCGCCCGTGTGTGGACTACGCGATCATCACCGAGCCCCTGCCGTGGGGCGTCGACCACGACGCCTACGCCGTGCGCGTACGCGGCCTCAGCGGTGACGGCGACGGCGACGGCGACGGCGACGGCGACGGTGACGGCGACGTGTGCTTCGACAACGCCGATCAAGCCGTGGTCCGCGGCGTGCCCGACGTGCGCCCCCACGTGGAGGCGGTCGTCTCGGTCGTCGTCGACCGCCCGGCGGACGCGACCCTGACCCGCAGCTGCGCGGACTGCTTCGCCGACGCGCACTGCGGCTGCGACGACTGCTGCGACTTCGCCGTCGACGCCTTCGACGGCGTCACGCCCACGCCCGACGGCGCGCCCGAGCAAGACTGCGCCGGCGACGGCGCGTGCCCGGCGGGTCGCGTGTGCGGGGCCGACGATCGCTGCGTGCAGTGCGAGGTGCAGGCCGACTGCGGCCCGGGGCTGACCTGCTCGGGCGGCGAGTGCCAGTGCGACATCACGAATGACACCTGTCCATCGGGACAGTCGTGTGGACCGGACCGCCGCTGCCACGAGGGCGCCACCGGCGACCCGTGCTTCCAGGGCACCTGCGACGGCCTGACGAAGTGTCACCCGGTGCTGGCGACCTGCCACTGCAACAACAACGGCGACTGCGTGGCCGGCACGTGCAACACGGAGACCAACGCCTGCGAGTGCGGGAGCGACGACGACTGCCCCGGGACGCAGCTGTGCGACGCGGTCCGGCGCGAGTGCGTGGCTGGCTGCACGGGCGACGCCCAGTGCGAAGCCGGGGAGCGCTGCACCGTCGACAACGCCTGCGCGATCCCCGAGTGCGCGGCCGACAGCGACTGCGGCGCGAACCAGCGCTGCAGCGCCGCGTTCACGTGCACGGCCGGCGGCGCCGGCTCCCCCTGCGAGACGCAGGCGCAGTGCGGAGACGGCTTCTACTGCGACCTCACGTCCTACCGCTGCCGCGACGGCGCGCTGTTTGACGCCTGCGACCCCGAGCTGGGCTGCAACGCGAACCTCGCGTGCGTCGACGGGGGCGTGTGCAGCGACGGCGCGCTCGGTCGCCCCTGCGACCCGGGCAGCTGCGCGGCGCCCTACTACTGCGGCGCCGACGCGCGCTGCCACGACGGCTCCCTCGGCGACCCCTGCAACGCGCCCGCAGACTGCGGCGGCGCGAGCTACTGCGGCCCCGACGGGCGGTGCCACAACGGCTCCCTCGGCGACGGCTGCAACTCCGACGATGACTGCCAGGGCGGCGATCTGTACTGTGAGACAGTAACGGACGTGAGCGGCTCGTACGCGCGCTGCCAGCCGCTCGGGACCTGCGCTCCCTGACCGCTCCTCACCGCGACCCCTGACCGGCGCGTGCGACGACGCCCGCGCGACCGCAACCCCGCTCCCACGACCATGATCAGTGACGACACCAAGACGAGCTCCCGTCGCAAGCGCCGCGGGACCGGGAAGATCCAGCCCTCGCAATTCACCGTCCAGCCCATGGAGGGCGCGATCCAGAAGTCGCGCTGGGGCAAGTACGAGCGCGCGGACTTCGAACGCGTCGAGCAGATGATCGCCGCGTTCATCACCCGTCGCCTCGGGCAGGTGGTGCCGGTCGTGATGAACGGCTTCTTCAACGCCGCGAAGCCGGAGGAGCGCAACCTCCCGGCGCTGAAGACCGCGTTCTACAGCTTCCTGATGTACGGCTGGCGCGACAACAACAACATCCGCGTGGTCGACCTGTTCCACCACACGAGCCCGCCGCTGCAGGGACGCCAGCGGGCCGCGCTCGACGCCTGCCTGCAGGCGCGCATGGTGCTGATGACGGTCGACGACGTGCACGTCCGCAAGGAGCGAATTCGCGGTCGCGATCTCCTGCGCGACGAGACGGTGACGGTCAGCGACAAGCACGCGGCCGCCCAGCTCCGACCCGGCGACCGCTTCATGTCGTGGATGATCCCCTGGGGCACGAGCTGGCGGGCCATCGGCGCCGCCGCCCAGATCCCGGGCGAGCGCGCGGGCGCGCTGGACATGGCGGTCGCCAGCCTGACCGAGAGCTTCAAGTGCACGCGCCTGGAGCTCCCGGGCAAGCACGCGGCCCACCTGTTCTGGGTCATCTATCGCGTCGCGCACATGTGACGCGTCGTCCGAGACGCGCGCGCCGGGGTCGCGCGTCCGCAACGCGTGTGCGCTCGCGGGGCCCACGTGCTGCCGCCTACCACACGCGACGCGCTCGAGACGCGCGCCGGGCCCGGGGCCGCCTCCAGGAGCGCGGCGCGTCTCGCCGCGCGCGTGATCTCGCTTCCCAATAAACATGAATTAAGAGACATGTCCTTTTCGACCGTCACTCGCTGACGACGAAAGGAACGGCACATGTCTCGCAGTCTCCATAGCTTGCGTACGCTCCGAGGGCCGCGCGCGCGCGGCCTCGTCTTCACCTCGATCGGCGCGCTCGCGCTGCTCGCCGCCGGCCCGGCGCGCGCCGGCACGATCACGGCGTTCGGCAACGTCACCGCGCTCAACGACATCGGGCAGATGAACAACATCACGGGCACGGCGAACTTCGACGGGCTCGCCGGCAACTCGGTCCCGCTCAACCAGTACGCCGCCGAGGGCCTGACGTTTCACACCGGCCTGCTGACCGCGATCCTCAACGGCGTCACGACGGGCGGCAGCGCCTCGCAGGCGTTCTACATCAACACGACGCACTTCCCGCTGCCGATCGCCGGCGGCGGCAGCCAGGACAACACCCACAACCGCTACGCCGGCGTGGCGACCTTCAGCGAGCCGGTGACGCAATTCGGGCTCACGGCCTCGAAGAACGGCACCCAGTGGATCACCGCCTGGGACGACAACGGCGCGATGATCGGCTCGGTCCGCTGGGTCCCCGCGAACGACGCGGCCTTCGTCGGGCTCGACGCCCAGGGCGTCAACATCAAGATGATCGCCTACGGCAACGACGACCTGTGGAACGGCGCCAGCTACGGCATCGGCGGCTCGACGATCTACAGCGACAACTGGGTCTGGGGCATCGCCGAGTTCTGCGGCGACGCGCAGATCAACGGCGACGAGGAGTGCGACGACGGCAACGACGTCGACGATGACGACTGCACCAACATGTGCACGCTGCCCGCCTGCGGCGACGCGATCGTCAACGGCGCGGACGAGTGCGACGACGGCAACGACGTCGACGAGGACGACTGCACGACCCAGTGCCTGCTCCCGGTCTGCGGCGACGGCTTCGTCTGGCTGGACAACGAGGACTGCGACGACGGGGGCGAGTCCGACGTGTGCGACGCGGACTGCACCGCCGCCGAGTGCGGTGACGGCGTGATGAACGCGACCGCAGGCGAGGAGTGCGACGACGGCAACGACGTCGAGGATGACCTGTGCGACAGCAGCTGCGTCGCGGCGAGCTGCGGCGACGGCGTGACCCAGGTCGACAACGGCGAGGAGTGCGACGACGGCAACGACGACGACTCCGACGACTGCACCACCCAGTGCCTGCTCGCGGCCTGCGGCGACGGCGTGGTCCAGGGCGGCGAGGAGTGCGACGACGGCAACGACATCGATGATGACGGCTGCCAGAGCGACTGCACGCTCCCGGTCGGCGACGGCGACGGTGACGGCGACGGCGACGGCGACGGCGACGGCGACGGCGACGGCGACGGCGACGGCGACGGCGACGGCGACGGCGACGGTGACGGCGACGGCGACGGTGACGGCGACACGACGGGCGACAGCGGTACGGGCGGCGACCCGAGCGCAGGTCCCGGCGAGACCACCGGGGACGACAGCGCGACCACCGACGATCCCAGCGACTCCGGCACCGACACGGGGGACACCGACACCGCGGGCGCTGAGGAAGGCGGCTGCGGCTGCTCCGCCGATCGCGACGCCAGCGGCGCCGGCCTGCTCGGCCTGCTGGCGCTCGGGCTGCTCCGCCCGCGTCGACGGCGAGCGTCGGGCTCATAGCCCAGAGCGCGCGTCGTCGACGCGCGCTCGAGCGATCGCTGTAACAGGCGGCGAGCGTCTGCTCGCCGCCCCGCGCGGTCCCTTCGTCGCCGAGCGCGACCGAGCGACCGCGACGAGAGAAATACGGCCGCGCGCGCGTCTGCTAGCGTCGCCCCTGTGCCACGACGACGCGCTCGCCCCCGTCTCCGCCGCTCGCTCGCGCTCGCGGCCACGCTGCTGCTGTGCTGCGGCGTCACGCCCACGCTCGTCGAGCGGGCCGCCGCCGAGAAGCCCGGCCCGAAGATCGTCGTCGCCTGGCTCGACGACGCGCAGCTCGCCGAGCTGCGCGCGGCCGCCCCGAAGGCGCGCGTCGTCCCGGTCGACAACGCGGCGCAGGCCATGGCGGAGATCGCCGACGCCGACGCGCTGCTCGGCCTCGTCAACCCCGAGCTGCTCCGCGCCGGCGCGCAGCTCGACTGGGTGCAGGTCTACAGCGCCGGGGTCGACCGCTATCAGTTCCCCGAGCTGACCGAGCGCGACATCGTGCTGACCAACGCCAAGGTCATCCAGGGTCCGAACGTCGCCGACCAGGCCATGGCGCTGCTGCTCGCGCTGACGCGCGGGATCCACCGCGCGGTCGAGCTCAAGGCGCAGCGCGACTGGCGAGGCGCGCGCGAGCAGCTCAAGCAGGCGAAGCCCGGCCCGATCGAGCTCGACGGCAAGACCGCGCTCGTCGTCGGGCTCGGCGGGATCGGCTCGGCCATCGCGGCGCGCGCCCACGGCTTCGGCATGAAGATCATCGCGGTCGACCCCACGGTCGACAAGCCGCGCGCGGGCTACATCGAGGCGATCGTGCCGCCGAGTGAACTTCGGAGCATGTTGCCGAGGACCGACGTGCTGTTCCTCGCCGTCCCGCTCACCCCCGAGACCGAGGGCATGATCGGCGCCGAGGAATTCGCGGCGCTCAAGCCCGGCGCCTACCTCGTCAACATCGCGCGCGGCAAGGTCGTCGACACCGACGCGATGGTCGCGGCGCTGCGCGGCGGGTCGCTCGCGGGCGCGGGCCTCGACGTGACCGAGCCGGAGCCGCTGCCGCCCGACCACCCGCTGTGGACGCTCGAGAACGTGGTCCTCACGCCGCACATGGGCGGGACGTCCGACGTGGTCTGGGAGCGGCGCATGGAGCTGCTGCGCGAGAACGTGCGCCGCTACGTCGCCGGCGAGCCGCTGCGCAACGTCGTCGACAAGCAGCGCGGCTACTGACGACCGATCGCGTCGCGTCGCCGCAGCGACAACAGGGGACGCTCCGTCGGAGCGTCCCCTGTTGTCGCGCGCGCGGGCGCGGGCTCACGGTACGTCGAGGTCGACGCTGAAGTCGGCGGACCCGAGGACCGTGGCGTCGGCGTCCCACCATACGTACTCGGCGCCGGCGGTGCCCAGGCTGCCCGGGGGGTTGTGGTAGCTGTGCGGGGCCAAGGCCGCGACGCCGTCCATACCGACGTAGATCCCGTTGACGTTGACGATGGTGGCGTACTCGAACGGGTCGCGACCGGTCAACAAGTCGCCGCAGGTGCCCCCGTCGACCGTCACGTGGGCGGCCATCCCGGCGACCGTGCCGTACACGTCGTCGACGTGGATCTCGACCGTGTGCATGTCGCCGGTCACGTCGAGCTCGACGACGCCGACGCTGGTCCAGCCGTACTGGGTGACCTCGGAGACGACCTCACCGTTACGCGTGATGTCCTGCTGCGCGCCGTCGAGCGCGACGCGGTAGGCGTCGTCGCCCGCCACCTCGACGCGCATGGTCCGGATCGAGCGCACGAACTCGGGCGCGGTCGGGTCGCTCGGCGCGGCGCTGTAGAAGGCGGCGATCGGGGTCTGCATCGTGAGGTTACCCGCGCTGCAGTCGTCGGCGATCGCCACGTACCAGATGCCGCCGTAGCTAAACATGACCTGCGGGTCATCATTGACGCCGGCCGCCTGCTTGTAGCAGTAGCCGCCGCTGAGGCCGTCGCTCGGCAGCGCCGCCCACTCGCCGCCGACGTCCCAGGTCCAGCTCGGGAACTGAATCGAGTCGATCTCGAGACGGGTCGGGGTGGCGCAGGCGGCGTGGGCGTCGACGCTGGCGAACAGCGTGAGGGCGGCGGCGACGGTGGTCAGGGCGACGGTGAGCAGCTTGGAGGTGTTCATGACGGGGTTCCTTACGGGTGGCGGGGGTCTTGGCCGGCCGATGCGGGGCATCGCGCCTCTCACCCTCGGAGTTCCCGCCGACGCCGGCGGGATTGCGAGTCGTGAAAAAACCTTGGCTCCCCGCGAATTCGGGCGCGCTCGCCGTGCTGGCGCCCTCCCGCGCGTGGTCACGAGCCGCCGCCGGCGCGCTCGGGCGCGTCCGCGCGGCGCCCACGAGCCTGCTACGATCCCCGCGTGCGGCGTAGCAGCCCGTGCGAAGGTCCGCGTGTCGCCTCGCGCCCCGGTGCGGCGCGACGAGCTGCTCGAACCCGCGGGTGGACGCTGGCGCTTGGGCTCGCCGCCGCGAGCTGCGGCGCGGACGAGCGCGCGCCCGTCCGCGCGCGCCCGCCCCCTGCAACGCGCCTGCCCCAGGTGAGCGCGCCCGCCCCGGCGCACGAGCAACACGCTCCTTCGGACATGTCATCCACCACCGCGTCGGACGTCGCGCGTCAGGACGAGCGCGAGCTCGACGAGCGCGAGCTCGACGAGCTCGAGCGCGACGGAGACGCCGGCGCCGCCTCGACCTCACGGCTGCGGCGCGTCATCGAGGAGCTCGCGGTGATCCGCGGCGGCGAGCTCGTGTGCGCCGACGGTCCGCAGTGCGGCGGGATGGCCGACTGGGCGCGCTGCGGGGACGCGCTCGGCGAGCAATCGCGGGCCGGGGACGAGGTGCAGCTGATCACGCCCGCCGGGGCTTCGCGGGCGAAGCTCGTCGTCGACGCGCGCACCATCACGCTCGACCCGCAGCCCGCAGGCGCCCTGCAGCTCGCGACCAGGACCGCCGCGCCGGATCCTGGCGCGCGCCTCGAGCGACTGCGTCTGCAGCCACCCGCGGCGCCGAGCGCGGCGCTCCTCCACTGGCTGCGCGCGCGCGACGATCGCGAGCTCGAGCCGGTCGGGCAGCGCTCGATCGCGGTCGGCGACGGCGTCGACCGCGTGGTCGTGGTCAAGCCGCCGGAGGAGCCGCTCCCGGAGGACTACGACGAAGACGACCTCGCGCGACGCGGCGAGCTCGTGGTCCTGCTCCAAGGCGGCGAGCCCCGCGGCGCGCTGCCGTTCCCGCCGAGCGTCGGCCTCGAGCTCGTCGGCGCGGTCGACCTCGACGGCGACGGCGCGCGCGAGCTCTTGTGGATCAGCCGACCGTCGACGCCGCAGCTCGTCAGCGAGCTGTCGCTCTCGTTCTTCGACCAGGGCGAGTTCCACGTGCAGACCCTGGCGAGCTGCTCCTACAACGGCTGCGAGGGCCTCCTGCCGGCGCGCGAGTGCGGCCGCGCCTTCGTCAAGCGCACACCACGAGGTTGACCCGTGCTCCTGCTCGACACCCGCCGCGCGCCCGAGACCTTCGTCCCCTCCTTGCTCGCGCGCTACCTCGAACCGCTCGACGCGCCGCGACGGGCCGAGGTCGAGGCCGCCCTGAGCGCGCTCGCCGACCCGCGCGCGCCCGAGGAATTGCTCATCGAGCTGCTCGAGGTGAGCCCGGACGAGTCGATCCCCTGGCTGCGATGGCGGCTGCGCGACGCGACGCTGGAGCAAGAGCCTGAGCTCCTGGCGCGCCTGGCCGTGCTGGGCGAGCTTGTGCAGCTGGCGGAGGAGCGCTACCTCGACCCCGCCGCGCTGGAGGACGCGCGCGCGCGCTACGGCCAGACCCTCGGCGACGCGCTGCGCGAGCTGCTGTCGCGACCGTGAGGACGGGTCACAGCGCGCCGGCGATCTCGCGGACGATCGCGTCGGCGGCGGCCTGGCGATCCGCCGCCTGCATGATCGGGCGCCCGATCACCAGGTGCGACGCGTGGCTGGCGATCGCGCGGGCGGGCGTCATGACGCGCCGCTGATCGTCGGCGGCCGCGCCCGCCGGGCGGATCCCGGGCACGACCTTGAGCAGCGACGGCGCGACCTCGTGCACGCGCGCGACCTCCTGCCCGCTGCAGACGACGCCGGCGCAGCCGGCCTCGCGCGCGCAGGCGGCTCGCATGGCGACGAGCTCCTCGGGCGCGCGCGTGTGCCCGGCCTCGCGGCACGCCTGCGCGTCCTGGCTCGTGAGCACGGTGACCGCGAGGATCTCGAGCGCGCCGGCGGCCTCCTCGACGCAGGCGCGCAGGTGCTCGGCGCCGGAGCCCGCGTGCACGGTCAGGAAGCGCGCGCCGAGCTCCCGCGCGCTGCGGATCGCGCCGCGCATGGTGTTGGGGATGTCGTGCAGCTTGAGGTCGAGGAAGATCTCGAGCGCGGGGTGACGCTCGCGGATCGCCCGGACGACCGCCGGCCCCTCGGCGACGAACAGCTCCAAGCCGATCTTGAGCATGCCGACGTGGCCCTCGAGCGCGCGGGCGGCCGCGAGCGCGGCGGCGGCGTCGGGGACATCGAGCGCGACGATCAGGCGCTGACGCGCGGTCTCGAGGGCGACTTGAGCGGGGGCCTGCGCGGTCATACGGGCTGCGGTGTAGCGCGAGCGGCCGCGAGCAGGCAAGCTGCGCGCCGTGGCGAGTCCTCTGGATGTTGGCGGCCCTCCCGATCCCCGCGACGCGCTGTTTCGCCTGCTGGAGGACGCGACGCGCGAGGGCGTGTTCCCTGGCTGCGTCGCGCTCGTGTGGCGTGACGGCGCGACCCTGTACCACGAGGCCCACGGGATGCTGGCGAGCGCGCCGGAGGTCCCCGAACACGCCGTCAGCGCGGCGCGCGACACCGTCTACGACCTCGCGTCCCTGACGAAGGTGCTGGCGACCACGACGCTGTGGGCGCTGACCGTGAGCGAGGGTCGCGTCGCCCTCGACGCGCCCGTGCCGGCGCCGTGGTCACGCGCGTGCCCCGGGGCGACGCTCGCCGACCTGCTCGAGCACTGCGCCGGCCTGACCGCGCACCGCGAGTACTTCCTGGCCCACGCCGGCCGCCCGCCGGGCGATGTGCAGCGTGTCCTTTCAGACATCTTGGCGACGCCGCCGGCGTACCCGCCGCGGCGCGAGTCGATCTACAGCGACCTCGGCTTCATCCTGCTCGGCGCGTGGCTCGAGCGCGTCCACGCGCGCCCGCTCGACGAGCTGTTCGAGAACCGCGTGGCCTGGGCGCTCGGCCTCGAGCTCCGCGCCCGCCCCGTGCCCGCGCTCGGCTATCACCGACTGCGACCCGGCGGCGCGCGAGGCCCCGCGCGGGCGCAGCGGAGCCACGTCGCGCCCACCGAGGTGTATGACCCGGCGCTGCACCCCGGCGGCGTCCCGTCGCACTTCGCGGTCCGCCGCGACCTCCCCTACGCGCACTACGAGGTCCACGACGACAACGCGCTGGTCATGGCCGGCGTCGCCGGGCACGCCGGGCTGTTCGGCGACGCCGAGGCGGTCTTCGAGGTCGCGCGCGCCTGGCTGACCGCGACGCTCCCCGGGCTCGACGCGCGCGTGCGCGACCGCTTCTGGCGGCCCTCGACGGTCCCGGGCTCGACGCGGCGCCTCGGCTGGGACGGCCCCGGCGAGGGCGGCTCGGCCGGGGACGCCGTCTCGGCGGGCGCCGTCGGGCACACGGGCTACACGGGCACGAGCCTGTGGATCGACCCCGCGCGCCAGGCGATCTACGTGCTCCTCAGCAACCGCGTGCACCCGACGCGCGAGCGCGCCGCGATCCAGCGCCTGCGCCCGCGCTTCCACGCGCTCGCGTCGCGCATCACCTGACCGTTCGGTCTTGTTTGAACGATCACTCCGGCTCGCGCGCGGCGCCGCGCCGGAGGTCGCGGTCGATCACGCGCCGCGTGATCGCCGGGAAGCGCCGCGCCGCCCACAGGCTCGCGTGGTTCCAGAAGCCGGGGAACGCGTGCGCGCGCCCGCGGGCGACGCTGTCGAGCAGCGAGCTGGCCACGAGCTCGGCGGAGATCGGCGGCACGAGCTCGGCGAGCTTGCGCGTCTCGGGCGGCCGCGCGGGCAGCTCGGCCGCGAGCATCGGCGTGTCGGCGTCGCCCGGGAACGCCACGCACACGCGCACGCCGTCGCGCAGCAGCTCCTGCCGCAGGCACTCGGCGAAGCCGGTGAGCGCGTGCTTGCTCGCCGAGTAGGCCGCGTAGCCGAACACCGGCATGAGCCCGAGGAAGGACGACACGAACGCGATCGTCCCGCCGCGCGCGGAGCGGAAGTGGGGCAGCAGCGCGCGCGTGACCCAGACGGCGCCGAGGTAGTTGATCCGCAGGACGCGTTCGAACACCTCGTCCTCGACGTCGTCGAGGCGACCCACGTGGGTGACGCCGGCGTTGTTGATGAGCAGCTCGAGGCCGCCGAGCGCCGCGAGCGCGCGCGGGGCCGCCTCGCGGACGGCCGCGCGATCGCTGATGTCGAGCGCGAGCGAGGAGAACACCTGGTCTTTCAGGCATGCGTTCTCGCGCAGCCGCGCCACCGCGTCGGCGAGCGGGCCCTCGCGCCGCGCCGCGACGCACACGCTCGCGCCCTCGCGCGCGAGCTGCAGCGCCGCCGCCAACCCGATCCCGCTCGAGCCGCCGGTGATCAGCGCGCGCTGGCCGAGAAAACGCGGCCGCGCGCTGCGGGTGGTGGAGCGCGTCACCCCGCGAGCCTCCAGCGCGTCCCGCCGACTACTCGGGCAGCATGCCGCCGAGCCCGTCGGCCGCGTCCATGCCGTCGGAGCCGACCAGCTCCATGGGGCGCCCGCGCTGACGGGCGTACTGCACCGCGTCGCGCAGCTTCTCGAACAGCTCGCGGTGGTTGGGCAGGCCGTGCATCACCAGCTGCTTGTCGGTCTGGTCGGTGCTGATCAGCTCGATCTTGGCGATGCCGAAGATCCGGTCGATCAGCGACTGCTCGTAGCGCACGTCGAGCACGCGCCACAGCTCGAGGCTGTCGACCTTCTTGAGCAGGATCCCGACCTCGGTCTCGATCCGGCGCGAGCTCAGCTTGTACTTGGTCGTGACCTGGCGGAGGTAGGTGATCAGGAGACCCGGCGTGCCGATCAGCGAGAGCACCCACCACGGGAACGCCAGCTCGCGCAGGACCTCGACCTGGAGCGCGAGGTAGGCGAGCCCGCCCCCGAGGATGCAGACGAACACCCACCACGCGTAGCTGCCGAAGTACGCGGCCTGCTTGGCGCGCCCGGAGTAATACACCGTGTCTCCGCCGGTGGTCTGCACCGAGCCGCTCGGCGGCTGCGCCCGGGGCTGCAGTTCTTTGGATGAGCCGTCCTGCATAGGCGGAGCGTGGCACGGCGAGCGCCCTGTCAGCAACAGGCATCGCGCCCGCCGGCGCCCGGGCGGCCCGGCTTCGCGCGATCGGCTCGCGCCCCGGCCCCGCAAAAACCGAACGGCGCTCGGGATCGCTCCGGCAGGCGACGCGCGACGCTCCGCCCGCGGCCGTCGGCGCCGGCGCTCGCCAGACAGCGAGCGCCGACGCGCGGACGCCGGGGGCGGGCGCGTCGCGTCCCAGGAGCGCGACGCGGCTCAATCGTCGTCGTCGCTGTAGCGGTCGATCAGCTCGGCGCGCCCGCCGGGCGCGTCGCCGCAGTCTTCGAGGTCGTCGAGCGCGTCGGCGCACGGGATCGAGACCCCCTCGCCGAGCAGCTTGGCGCGCAGGTGCTGGGTCATGCACACCGCCCCGTCCGGGCCCCACTCGGCCTCGACCGGCCAGTGCGAAGCGAAGGTCTGAATCGGAGGGTTGAGCGTGTCGGCGATGTCGATCGTCGTGCCGTTGAGCGTGTGCGGCACCCCGTCCCCGCAGTAGTCGGCCCGGACCATGCGCGTGCACGCTTGGTGGTAGTCGGCGAGCGAGGTCGAGCCCGCCGTCGCCCACGGGCGGTAGCCGAACGCGACGCACTTGCCGATCGCGCCGTCGCGGCAGGCGAAGGTGAAGGTGTCCGGGTCGTCGACGCGCTCGCCGGTCTCCGCGTCCCAGTGGTTCTGGAGCGCGATCGCCTCGACCGGGTCGCCGTAGCCGTCGGCGCAGGCCGGGCTCCACTCCTGCGCGTCGCCGAGCTTGAACGAGAGCAGGTAGAGGTACACGTCGCCGTTCGGGTCGTTCGGGTCGAGCTGCACGTCGTCGACGCGCAGCGTGTACTCGCTCTCCTCGGGGTCGACCGCGCTCTCGTCGATGATCGTGAAGGTCATGCCGATGAGCTCCGCGCCGGACAGCGCGGCGGTCTCGCCGTCCTCGGTCACGGTGCCGGAGATCAGGCTGCCGTCGACCTGGAAGTCATCGATCGGCAGGCCGCCGAGCGCCATGCCCTCGAGCGAGAAGCCGTTGATCTGGAACCCGTTGATCTGGAACCCGTTGATCTGGAACCCGTTGATCTGGAACCCGTTGATCTGGAACCCGCGGTCCATCACGCCGGCCTCGGGGTCTAGCGCCCCCGGCTCGAGGGGCTCTGGTCCCGCGTCGCAGCCCAGCGTCAGGGCGGCGACGAGCGTCATCAGGGTCGCGCGGATCGTCGTCATCGTGGTCTCCATCCACATGTACCTACCTACATGTTTCATGCCACTCGTCAGGCGGCGCGGCGCGGGGCGCTGCGCCCCGCCGCGCCGCCCGCGTGTGCCGTTCTGGCACGCGCTGCCAAAAGGTTACGGCGCAGCGCGTCGCTCAGCGCGGCGGCGGATAGGACGCGCAGATCCGGACGCCGATGCTGCTGTCGCGCAGCTGCGGATCGAGGATCGTGAGGTTGGCGAGGCGCGCGGCGAGGCGATCGTGGAAGAAGCCGCCGCCGCGGACCGCGACCTCGCCGCGCCGCCGCGACGACGTCGTCCACTCCCACACGTTCCCGGCCATGTCCTCGAGACCATATGGACTCTGGACCCGCGGGTGCAGCCCGACCTCGTCGGGCCCCATGGTCGCCAGGCGCTTGCCGTAGGTCTCGTCGATGTTGCCGTCGTCGGGGTCGAGGCGATCGCCGTGCGGGTACCGGCGCGCGTCCGCGCCGCGCCCGGCTCGCTCCCACTCGAGCCCGCTGCACAGCCGCGCGCCGGGGACCTTGCCGACGCGGTCGAGCCACGCGGCGTAGGCGACCGCGTCCTCGTAGGACACGCCCGAGACCGGGAAGGCCGACCAGTCCTGCGCGCGCATGTACTCGCGCGCGGTGTACTCGAAGTCCTCGCCCTTCGAGGCCGCGTTCGCCTGGCTCGTCGAGCTCAGCACCAGGCGCCACTCGCCGCGCGCCGCCGGCGTGAGGTTGACGCCCTTGTTAAACGACGAGCCCTCGACCTGCGGGATCCGCAGCTCACGCTCCTGCGGCGACAGCTCGTCGAGGAACTCGATCCACTCGGCGTAGGTGGTCTCGTGGCGCGCGATCAGGTAGGCCGGCGTCTCGACGGGGTGCAGCGGCGCGGCCGCGAAGAACGCGCGCCGCAGGTCGTCGTCGCTGCTCGAGCCCGTGAGGAAGCGACCCCGCGGGATGAACACGAAGCCCTCGGGCACCTCGCCCTCCGCCGGCACGCGCGTCTCGATCGTCCGCGTCTCGCCGCGCGTGAGCGCGAGCGCGTGCCGGACCTCGACCCGCCCGCGCGCGCGAAACATCAGGACGAACGAGCCGGGGTAGATCTCGAGCGACTCGATCGGCGTGGTCCCGAGCGCGCGCGGGGGCGCGAGCGACATCCGCCCGAACTCGTCGGTCTCGTAGGCCGCCAGCGTCACCGCCGCGCCGGGCGGATCGCTGGTGATCGTGACCGTCGCGGGCGCTCGCCAGCGCCGCGCTCGCGCGCCGTCGCGGTCGTAGAGCTCGGAGCGCTCCACGAGCGCGCGCGCCTCGGCCTCGTCGTGCCGCGCGTCCGCGAGCTCGGCGCGCGCGTAGTAGTGCTCGGCGAGCAGCTCGCGGACGACGGGGTGCTGGCTGTCGAGGCTGAGCGCCGCCTCGAGCGCCTTGCCCGACTCGCGCAGCGTCTCGTCGAGCGCGCGGCTGAGCGCCGAGGCCTCGTCCCACAGCGCCTCGCCGCGCTCCGGCTCCATGAGGTCGAACTCCGCGAACGCGCCGTGACGCGCGCGCTCGACGTCGCCGCGCAGCCGCTGCGCCTGCTGCTCAAACGCGCTGGCGCGGGCGACGTGGTCATCGACACGCCGCGCGAGGTCACGCTGGAGCTGCAGCCGCAGGCCGATCAAGACGAGCAGCGCGCACAGGGGCGCCGCGGCGAGCAGCGCGACGCGCGTCAGCACGCGTCGCCGACGTCGCGCGCGGCTGGCCGCGAGGAACGCCCGGTGCTCGGGCTCGAGGCTCTCTGGATCGAGCAGCACGACGTCCGCGAGCTGCTCGGCGTTCCACAGCGCGTCGTCGTCGCGGGCCAGGCGGTTCCACTCGCGCGCCGCCGCCTCGAGTCGCTCCCGGATCGCGCGCGTCTCGTGGGCGCGCTCGAGCCAGCGCCGCAGCGTGCCCCAGCCGTCGATCAGCGCCTCGTGGGCGATCTCGTAGAGCGCGCCCTCGAACGCGTCGCGGGCGGCGACCAGCCGACCGCGCACGAGCGACTCGAGCGCGATCCTCGAGTCGTCGCGCCCCTCGACGAGGTCGTCTTTCTCGAGCGACACCCGCGTGCCGTCGGCCGTGACGAGGCGCATGAGGATCCGGCGCGCCGCGACGCGCTGCGCCGGCAGCAGCGACGCGAGCAGCTTGTCAGCGTGACGCGCGAGCGCGCCGCTGACCCCCCCGATCGCCGCGAGCTCGCGCTCCGTGATCACGCCGGCGGCCGGATCGCGGGCGTCCCACAGCTCCGCCAGCGCGAACTGCAGCAGCGGCAGCCGCCGCCCGCGACCGGCGGCGACCAGCTCGTTGATGAGCGCCTCCGACTCGAACACGACGCCGCGCGCCTGCGCCGGGCCGACGATCGTCGCGCGCGTCTCGGACTTCGACAGCGGCGACAGCAGCCACAGCGCGCCCGCGATCTCCTCGCCGATGCCCGGCAGCTGCGTCACCCGGGTGATGTAGTCGCCGCGCACGGTCGCCAGCAGCCGCACGCCGGGGACGCCGTAGGCGATCTTCCCGAGCAGGCGCCCGACGACCTCGGCCTCGTCAGGGTCGGCGAGCGTCACGAGCTCCTCGAGCTGATCGATGAACAAGAGGCGCCCCTCGCCGGGTCGCATCCGGCGACGGATCCGTCGCAGCGCGCTGTCGAGCTCGTCGCCGATCGCCGCGAGCAGCGAGTCGGCGCGCGCGTCGTCGGCCGCGCCCGTTATCAAGCGCCCGATCAGCTCGTCGTCGGAGCGGATCGACTCCCCCGGACCGCCGGCGGGCTCGTCGTCGCCGTCGAGCAGCGCGCTCAGCAGCGACGCGAGCGGCCGGCGCCCCGGGAGCACGCGGACGCTGCGATACGCGCGTTCGGGATCCAGCGCGCCCTCGGCGACGCGGGGGAGCACGCCCGCGCGACACAGCGACGACTTCCCGACGCCCGAGTCCCCGGCCACGAGCACGAACGAGCTCTCGCGCAGCGCCTCGAGCACCTGCTCGATCTCCGTCGCGCGCCCGAAGAACAGCGCGCGGCGATCGTCGTCGAACGGCCGCAGCCCGCAGTACGGGTTGATCGTCGGCGCCGGCGCGTGCGCGGGCGAGACCCGGATCGCCTCGAGCGCGAGCCACATCTGCTCGGCCGACTCGAAGCGCTCCGACGCCTCGCGCCGCAGCGCGCGATCGATGATCTCGGCCAGGCGCGGGTCCATCGTCGGCGCGCGCTCGCGCAGCGGCGGCGCGTCCTCCTGCTGCACGCGCAGCGCCAGCGCCAGCGGCGTGTCGCCGTCGTGCGGGAACTGACCGCAGCTGAGCGAGTAGAGCATGACCCCGAGCGCGTAGACATCGGAGCGCGGCGTCGCCGGCTGGAGCACCCACAGCTCCGGCGCCATGTAGCGCGGCGTCCCCATGATCACGCCGTCGCGGGTCTGCGCCGCGTCGCGCGAGCGGTCGACGAGCGGCGTGACCGGCGTGCGCTCGATGAGCACGGTCATCGCGGCCGCGAAGGTCGACGCGTCGAGCACCGCCGCCGCGTCGAGCCCCTCGGCCGGCGTGCTCTCGCCGGGCGCGCGCGCGTCGGGATCGTCGCTGAGCTTGGCGAGCCCGAAGTCGAGGATCTTGACCTTGCCGTGGTCGTCGACGATCGCGTTGGCGAGCTTCATGTCGCGGTGCAAGATGCCGCGCCGGTGCGCGGCCGCGAGGCCGCGCGCGAGGTCGATCGCGATCTCGTAGACTCGCTCGGGCGAGAGCGGCGAGGGCAGCTTGTCGAGGCTCTTGCCGCGCACGAACTCGGTGATCAGGTAGGGGTGCCCGTCGAGCTCGCCGAAGCGGAAGATCTCGATGACGTTGGGGTGCTGAACGCGTGCCGCCGCGCGCGCCTCGACGAGGAAGCGGCGCCGGATCGACGCGCTCGTGACCCTCGCCGAGATGAACTTCACCGCGACGTGCCGCTCGAGCAGCGTGTCGCGGGCGAGGTACACCTGGCCCATCGCGCCGCTGCCCAGCATGCGCACGAGCTTGTACTCATCGAACTCCCGCGGCGGTGTCCACGAGAGCGCGTCGGCAGGCGCGTCCGGAGCGTTCACGGGGTCGCGCGCGGTGGCGGAGGAAGGGTCAATACCCCAGGGTACATCGCCCGGGCTCGAGACGGCTTGAGACGCGCGCCCCGGCGGCCGCGGCAGGCGGAGCCCTGCACTCGCCTGCGTCGGGAGCTCTCGGCAGCCACGGGGCGCGCTCCCGCGCCCCCAGGCACGCGGGCACCACATGTCTGTTCATTCATGGTCTTTCACGCGCCGGCGCCGCCCAGCCGCCCGTCCGCGCCGCGCCGGCGAGCCCGCCCGCGTCGTCGAGCTGACAGAGCCAGCCGCTGTCGTCGAGCGGGCGCGCGCGCGCGTCCCCGTCCGCGAGCGCCCGCAACGCGCGCGCGCACGGCGTCGCCGCGCGTCCGCAGGAGCTCGAGCGCCGCCGCGTTCGCGGCGACGAGCTCGCCGCTGCGGTCGCACACCAGCGTCGGCGCCGGCGCCTCGTCGAGCGCGGCGAGCAGCGCGAGGCGCTCGAGCTTGGCCGTGCGCTCCCAGCCGCGCTCGCGCCGGGCGAAGCGCTCGTCGACCAGCGCGTTGACGATCGCCGCGAACTCGTGGAACTCCGTCGCGGCGCCGCGCAGCGTGACGCGGCGGTGGCGGTCGCCCCCCTCGCACGCGTTGAGCACCGAGCCGAGCTCGTAGACCGGCGTGATCAGCTTGACGCGCGCGCGCCTCAGCAGCGCGATCGAGCCGAACAGCCCGACGAGCCCGAGGAACACGATCGACCAGGCGCCCGCGGTCCCGAGCCGCTTCGCGCGCGCGTCGGCCTCGAGCATCATCCGCCGGTTGATCTCGCTCAGCTCGACGAGGCGCCCGCGCACGCGCTCGGCCGCGTCCGGGTCGCGCGCGAGCGCGGCCTCGTAGCGCCGCTCGATCTCGGCGATCACCGGCGCCTCCGCGGGCTCGGTGATGTTGCCGTGGGCGACCGCGAGCGCGCGCTCGAAGGCCTCGCGCTGGCTCGCCGCGCGCTGCGGATCCGCGCCGGGCTCTGCGGCCAGCGCGAGCGACATCTGCTCGACCGCGCGGATCGACTTCTCGTTCTCCTCGAGGATCTGATCGATCGCCGGGGTCATGCGCGCGAGCAGCCCGACCGCCGCGATCATCGTCAGCGCCTGCACGAGCAGCAGGATCCCCACGTACAGCCGGATCTCCTCGCGCAGCCGCATCAGAGCACCTCGAGCAGCGCGCGCACGCTGTCAGGCCGCGAGACCACGACGAGGATGTCGTCGGCGGCCAGCGGCCGCGCGGGGTCCGACGGCACCGTCACGCGCCCGTCTTGGTGGCGCACCGCGACCACGTTGACGGCGTGGCGCTCGAGCAGCTTCAGCTCGCCGAGCGCGCGGCCGACGACCGACCTCGGCGGGCGTAGCTCGGTGACCAGCAGGTCGGGCCCGAGCGGCAGCTCCTCGACGATCGCCGAGTACATGAGATGGTTGGCGAGGCGCTCGCCGAAGGCGCGCTCGGGGTTGACGATCTGGTGCGCGCCGACCATCGCGAGGATCCGCCCGGTGAGCTCGTCGATCGCCCGCGCGACGATCCGCCGGGCGCCCATCTGCCGCAGCAGCGCGGTGACGATGATGCTCGACTCGCGCGACTCGTTGCCCATCGCGCACACGCAGAGGTCGCGGCGCTCGGGCCCGGCGCGCTTGAGCGACTCCTCGTCGCGCGCGTCGAAGCACGCCGCCTGCGCGACGAAGCTCGACGCGAGCTGGACCTGCTGACGATCGAGGTCGACCGCGAGCACGTCGACGCCGCGCTCGCTGAGCGTGCGCGCGAGCGCCATCCCGAACTGCCCGAGGCCGATGATCAGGGCTTGCTTGGTGTCCATGTGTACCTCCGGTCAGCCGACGCTGATGTCGCGCTCGGGGAAGCTCCAGCCGCCGCGCCGCGACCCCGCGCGGGAGAAGAACAGCAGCAGGGTCAGCGGCGCGACCCGGCCGGCGAACATGCACGCGATGATGATGAGCTCGCCGACGCCGTCGAGCCGCGCGGTGCCGCCGATCGAGAGCCCGACCGTGCCCAGCGCCGACACGACCTCGAACAGCGCCACGCCGGTGTCGAGCTCCTGCGTGAGCAGGATCGTGAACACGCCCAGCACCACGCTCGCGGCGCCCAGGCTCGTGACCGCCGCCGCGCGCGAGACCGTGGAGCGCGAGATGGTCCAGCCGCCCCACTCGACCGCCACGTCGCCGCGCGCGACCGCGAGGATCGAGAGCAGCATGACGAACGCGGTCGTCGTCTTGATGCCCCCCGCGGTCGAGCCCGGGCTGCCGCCGATGAACATCAGCGCCTCGACGAGCGTCTGCGACGCCGGGGTCATCGCCGCGAAGTCGACGGAGTTAAACCCGGCGGTGCGCGTGGTCAGCGACTGGAACCACGCGTTGTGCAGGCGCGCCGGCACGCTCAGCTCCGCGAGGCTGTGGTTCCACTCGAGCGCCGCGAGCAGCGTCGCCGGGACCACCAGCAGCACGACCGCAGACAGCAGCGCGACGCGGACGTAGAGATCGAGCGGTCGCCGACGCAGCGCGAGCGGGAGCGCGGCCACGACCGCCGGGCCCAGCCCGCCGAGGATCACGAGCGCGCCGACGCAGTGCAGGATCAGCGGGCTGTTCTGATAGGCCACGAGGCTGTCGCTCTGGAGCGCGAAGCCGGCGTTGCAGTAGGCCGAGACCGAGGTGAACAGGCCGCGCCACAGCGCCATCCCCCACGCGTCGCCGTGCGCGCGGAACAGCGCCGCCAGCGTGACCGCGCCGGCGGCCTCGCAGATCGCCGTGATCACGAACACCCGCCGAAGCGCGCTCACCAGGCTCGCGCGACGATCGCTGCCGATCAGCTCGGCGACCGCGCTCTCCTGGCGGATCGTGAGCCGCTGCCCCAGCAGCACCATGGCGATGGTCGAGAAGGTCATGATCCCGAGCCCGCCGAGCTGGATCAGCAGCATGATCACGCCCTGGCCCGCGCGCGAGAAGTCGCGCCCCGTGTCGAGCACGGCGAGCCCGGTGACGCAGACCGCCGAGAACGCGGTGAAGGCCGCGTCGAGCAGCGACACCGCGTCCCCGGCGGACGTCGAGGGCAGCGTCAGCGTGACCGCGCCGGCGAGGCCGGCGATCAGGAAGCTGGCGACGAGCAGCCGCGCGGGCTCGTGAAACAGCAGGTCGCCGAGGCCCTCGCGCCGCAGCGGGTCGCGCTCCATCCGGCGACCGAGCGCGAACACGAGGACCGCCGGCGTCGCCAGCAGCGCGAACGCGGCGAGCTCGGGGAGCTGACGCAGCGCGAGCGCCCCGCCCACCGTGACCGCCGCCGTGATCCCGACGACCGCGTCGTCGCGCGGCCGCAGGCTCACCACGCCGCGCGCGCACAGCCCGAGCGTGATCACCTGGGACAAGAGCAGCGGCGCGAGCGGCCACGGGCTCTGCGTGAGGCGAAAGCCCACCGCCACCAGCACCGCGCACATGCTCCCGAGCGCGGCCATGCGCGCGCGCGCCAGTCGCGAGTTCGGCAAGGTGTGACCCGGCTCGGCGGCCTCGGGCGAGAAGTAGATCCACGCGCCGAACACGACGACGAAGATCAGCAGCATCATCGCCGGCGCCGGCGCCCGCTCGAGGCCCAAGGTCGCAACGGTCGCGAAGCCGAGCCCGCCCGTGACGAGCATGGCGCGGCCCCACCGAGGGGCGCGCGCCAGCGTCAGCCCGGCGCCGAGCAGGAGCGCGGTGATCACGAGCGAGAGCGGCGCGAGCCAGGGCGACACGAGCTCGCCGAGCGGCCCCGTCGCCGCGTACACGCGCTGCAGCGCCGGCCACACCAGCGGCGCGAGCGCGGCGAGCAGGCCCGCGCGACCCAGCGTCCGATCCAGGCGCGGCGGCTCGACGCCGATCGCCGGCAGCTCCACGCTCCGCGAGAAAGGTCGAGACGCGCGCACGAGCGCGCATCCTAGCAACGATCCCGCGGGCTGTCGGGACCGGCGCGGGGCGAGGCGAGCGCCGACCGCTCGCACGCCTCGCGCGGACATACACGCGCGACGTCCGGTCGCGACGGCCGCGCTGCCCGGCTCGCACGACCTCGAGTTCACGGGCGTCGCGCTCGAGATTCACGCCGCGCGCTCGCTACGCCCGGTATCATCGTCGACGGCATGACGCCCGCGCTCGCTGCCCTGGGGATCCTGACCGCGCTCGCCGGCCCGCCGCGCGGGTCGCCGCTGCATCGCCCCGCGCCGCCCCGCGCCGACCTCCAGGTCCCCGAGGACGCGCGTGAGCTCGGCGCGCTGCTGCGCGCGCGCGGCTGGGCGCACTCCGCCACGCGGTTTCGCGTGCGCGAGCTCGCCACGCCGCGTCGCGGGCGGCTCCTGATCCTGCGCGAGACGTGGCGCGGGCGCCTGATCGCCGGCGCTCGCCTGGCGCTGCGCGTGGACGAGCGCGGCGCGCTCACCCGCGTCGTCAGGCGCTCGCTCGCGCCCGCGCTCGCGCTGCCGACCCGCGCAGCGCCGCTCGACGAGGACGACGACGACGCGCAGCTGTGGTGGCCGCAGGGCGACCGCCTGGTGCCCGCGCGCGTCGTCGACGACCCGCCGCGCTGGGAGGCCGGGCGCCCGACGCAGACGCGGCGCTACGTCGAGCTCCGAAGCGGCCGCGAGCTCGCGCGTCAGGAGCTGGTCGACGAGCTCGACGTCCCGCTGCGGGGCTGGCTCGAGAGCCCGCTGACGACCCCGACGCCGCAGAGCTTCACGGTCGCGCTGCTCGACCAGCAGCCGATCGCGCTCGAGTCCGACGTCGTGCGCGTGCTGCAGTGCGGCTGGTCGGCGGCCGACGAGGACTGCGTCCCCTTCGCCTCGCCGCTCGCCGACGCGCCCGACGGCTTCCCCGCCGACCTGCCCGAATTGACAGACGCCGTCGCGCACGCTGACCCGGCGGATCCCTACGCGCCGATCCAGATGGCGATCCACGCCGCGCGCCTCGTCGACGACCTCGAGCGCTGGGGCTGGGACCCCTTCGTCTGGGACGAGATCGACTGCGGCTGGCAGGAGGTCGCGCCCGAGGACTGCCGCCTGCTGATGCACGCCAACGTCCTGCAGCAGGACGAGCAGGGCGTGTTCCCCTACCCCGGCGCCTTCTACAACCTGAAGCGCGGCGTCTTCATGGGCCAGGGGATCAACGCCGACACCGCCTTCGACGGCGACATCATCGTGCACGAGCTCGGGCACCACATCGTCTGGGGCGTCGGCACGGCCGAGCCGATCGAGCTCGCGGACGACGGCGCGCGCCGGCGCGTCGACTGGGGCGCGCTCAACGAGGGCAGCGCGGACGTGTTCGCCAGCCTCATGGGCCAGAACGAGCGCATCTACGACTACTTCACCGAGCGCGAGCCCGGCTCCTACGTCGATCACCGCGCGCGCGACGTCAGCATCCCGTTCCGCTGCCCCGAGAACGTCGTCGGCGAGGTCCACATGGAGGGGCGGATCTGGGTCTCGGCGATCCACACGATCCGCCAGGAGCTCGCCGCCCGCGGCCTCGCCGACCGCGACGCCTTCGGCGCGACCTGGCTGACCGCGCTCGCGCTCGTGCGCCACGTCCCGCGCGAGCGCGGCGAGCTGTTCGGCGAGGCCGCCGCGCTGCTCGCCGAGGAGCTCCGGCTGTCCCTCGGGTCCGAAGCCGGTGACATCGCCGACGCCGTCCTCGCCGAGCGCGGGCTCAGCGAGTGCGACCACGTCCTCGACCTCCGCGACGAGCTCGCGCTGCCGCTGCTCGAGCGCGCGCCGCTGGACGCCCGCTTCATGGTGTTCACGAGCCACCGCACGAAGGTCGCGCCCGCGGACGTCGCCGCGCACCCCTACGCGCCGCCGCTGCAGCACCGCGTCGCGCTCGGCGAGGACGAGGGCGGCGTGCGCCTGCGCGCGCGCCCGACCCTGTGGCGACCGGCGCGGCCCGTCGACCGCGTCGACTTCACGCTCGGGCTGCTGGCGAAGCTCGGCGACGGCGGCGTGTCCTTCGTCCGCGACCCCGAGACCAAGCTGACGAGCAACGACGCCGCGCTGCGGGTGGAGAGCGCGGACATCGACGCCGATGGTTGGCTCACGCTCGAGCTCGACGGCCTCACGCCCGGGCAGACCTACAGCCTCGCGCTCGTCTCGCTCAGCGCGCTCGACGGCGACAACTACGTCATCGAGCGCGTGCGCTGGGAGCTGCTCCCGGCGCCAGCCGACGACGCGGTCGACACCGAGGACCTGGGCACCGGGACAGACTCGGGGCAGGGCGCGAGCGACCAGGGCTGCGGCTGCGCGAGCGCGAGCGGGCCTCGGCGCGCGCCCCCGGGCTGGTGGCTGCTCGCGCTCGCGCTGTGGCGGCGGCGCCGAATCACATGACCCCTCGGTCTTCTTGAATCACAGCGCCTCGACCGGCGCCCCGAGCCGCGCGCGCGCGTACTGCTCGACCGCCTCCTGCTCGCACGCCGCCGCCGTCGCGCCGATGACGCGGTCGGGCCGGACGATCACGAGCCGCGCCCCGCCCACGCTCGCCCGCAGCGCGCCCCCGGGATCAGGCCAGCTCGCGGGGCCCTGCCGCGCGTCCTCGCGCACCCGCACCGCGGGCACGCCCCGCGCGCGCAGCCACGACGCCAGCGCGTCGCCCTGCGGCGAGTCGTCGAGCACCAGCGCGGTGTGACGCAGCGGATCGAGCAGGTCACACAGCCGACGCTCGCCCGCGCTCGGATCGGGGAGGCGACCGCCCGGGCCCGCGACGCCGCGCGGCCCGTCGAGCAGGATCGGGCTGCGGTCGTAGCGGAGCTCGAGCATGCCCATGCGGCGCCCGAGCAGCTGCTGCACGCGAGGTCGTCGCAGCGCCGCGCGCCCGAGCACCCCCCGCGCGAACCGGAGCGCCGGGCTCCGCAGCGTGATCATCCGAGTCGCGCGCGTCGTCGCCGAGACCATCCCGCTCGCGACCGCGCGCCGCTCGGCCTCGTAGCTCGCCAGCAGCGGCTCACACGTCGCGCCCGCGCGCTCGACCAGCGCGATCCGCCACAGCAGCGCGTGGGCGTCCTGCACCCCGGTGTTGAGCCCCTGGCCGCCGACGGGGCTGTGCAGGTGCGCCGCGTCGCCCGCGATGAACACCCGCCCGGCCCGGTAGCGCGTCGCGATCCCCTGCTTGAGCACCAGCTGCGACGTCCACGTCACGTCGTGGGCGCCGAACGGCGCGCCCAGGCGCGCGCGGAGCAGCGCCTCGAGGTACGCCGCGTCGAGCTCGATCGGCGCGTCGCCGTCGTGACCGGCGACGTGCGCGATGATCCGCCAGCGCCCGGGCTCCGGCATCGGCACCACGAACAGCACGCCGTCGCGCGCGAGCACGGCGGCGCCCTCGTCCTCGGGCAGCCCCGGCGCGCCGCAGACGTCGGCGAGGATGAAGGTCTCGCGCAGGCTCGAGCGCGCGAAGCCGAGCTCGGCCGCCTCGCGCACCGGGCTGTGACCGCCGTCGCAGCCGATCAGCCAGCGCGCGCGGATCGTCTCCGGCGTGCCGTCCACCCGCCGCACCTGCGCCGCGACCTCGTCCTCGCTCGCCGAGAGGCCCGTGAACGCGCGCTCCCACTCGACCGTCACGCCGAGCCCGCGCAGGCGCTCCTCGAGGCAGCGCTCGGTGTCGTACTGCGGCAGCGAGAGCCAGTACGGGTAGCGCGTGTCGCCCCACTCGAGCCCGAGCAGGTCAACGCGCACAGGCGGCCGCGAGGGCCGCGGGCGCACGTTGAGCGCGACGAACGGCACGCCCGCCGCGCGCACGGCCTCGCTGACGCCGATCCGTTCGAACACCTCGAGCGTGCGCGCGTGCACGACGAGCGCGCGCGAGCTCGTCGCGCGGCGCGGCTGCTTGTCGACGACGCGCACCGAGAGCCCGTGGCGCGCGGCCTCGATCGCGGCGACCAGGCCCGTGGGACCGGCCCCGATGACGAGCACGTCGAGCGAGTCGAGCGAGTCGAGCGAGTCGAGCGAGTCGAGCGAGTCGAGCGAGTCGAGCGAGTCGAGCGGGTCGAGCGGGTCGCGCGGTCGATTCGTCATCGTCGCAACCGCACTCTACGTCATCGCCCCCGCGCCAGGCAGGGTGATCGACGAACGCGCGCGGAGGACGTCGGGACGAGCGGGTCGCTCGCTCCCGCCGGCTGCGGCGAATGCACCGCCGCGCGCCGCCCCAGGAGCGCCGCGCGGCCCTCCGCGATCGCGCCCTCGTCACGCCGGCGTGTGCGGCAGCGACAGCGAGAACCGGGCGCCGGCCCCCGGCGCGCTCTCGCAGCGGATCGTGCCGCGCATGCGCTGGGTGACGAGGTTGTAGACGACGTGCAGCCCGAGCCCCGAACCGCCGCGCCCGCGCTGGGTCGTGAAGAACGGGTCGAAGATCTTCGCCAGGTGCTCGCCCGCGATCCCGCGCCCGTCGTCGCGAACCTCGAGCTCGATCCCGTCCGGCGCCGGGTCAACGCGGATCCCGATCGCGCCGGAGGCGTCGCCGACGAACGCGTGCGTCAGCGAGTTCATCACCAGGTTCGTCACGACCTGCGCCAGCGCGCCGGGGTCGTTGACCAGCGTCAGCTCGGCGTCACCCGAGATCTCGACGGTCACCGGGTGTCGCCGCAGCTCGGGCCGCAGGCTCAGCAGCAGGTTCTCGAGGTACTCGACGACCGCGAAGCGCCGCCGCTCCTGGCTCGACTGATCGACCGCGACCTGCTTGAAGCTCTGGATCAGCGCGCCCGCGCGCTGGAGGTTGGCGAGGATCACCGCGCTCGTCTGCACCGCCGTCTCGAGGTACGCGCGCAGGTGCTTGCGCTTGAGCGCGCCCGCGTCGAAGCGCTCGGCCAGCTCGCGCGTGCGCTGCTCGAGCAGCGACGCGCCCGTGACCCCGACGCCGATCGGCGTGTTGATCTCGTGGGCGACGCCCGCGACCAGCCCCCCGAGCGCCGCCATCTTCTCCGACTCGACCAGCTGCTGCTGGGTCGCGCGCAGGCTCTCGAGCGTGCGCGCGAGCTCGGCGGAGCGCTCGACCGCCGCCGCGCGCGCCATCTCGGCCGCCTCGGAGGCCTTGCGCAGCTCCAGCGTGCGCCGCTTGTTCTCGACGTTCGCCGCCAGGAACGCGGCGACGTGCATCAGCAGGTTCGCGTCGCGCACCGCGTAGGCGCCCGGCTGCAAGCGCGCGACCTCGATCGAGCCGATGATCTCCCCCAGCGTCGTCATCGGCGCGGTGATCATGGAGCGCATGCCCGCGAGCGCGGGGTCGCCTTCTCGCGGCGAGCCGCGCAGCTCGTCGATGATCCGCGGCGCGCCGGCGTCGACGCCGAGCGTCGCGAGCCACGCCGCCGCCGCCGCCCGCTCGATCTCGGGCGCGGCGCGGCGCCCGTGCGCGCGCTCGTCGACCACGAACACCTCGAAGGTCGTCGTGTCCGCCGCGCGCAGCGAGAAGCGCACGGCGTCGGCCTCGACGATCCACGGCAGCAGCGCGGCGGTGAGCGTGAACACCTCGAGCTCGCGCTCGGCCAGGTTGACGCACTCGCCCAGCTCGTTGAGCGCCGCGAGCCGCCGCGCGTAGGCCTCGGTCTCGGCCAGCGCTGTTTGTGTCTGATCGAACAGCTCACGCGTGCGGGCCTCGCTCTCGCGCAGCGACGCCTCGGCCCGCTTGCGCTCCGTGATGTCGGTCGAGATCCCGCCGACCGCGTACGCGCGCCCGGCGGCGTCGACGATCGGGAACTTGACGGAGATGTACGTGTGCACGCCGTCGTCGTGGGGCGCGTGCTCCTCCCACTCGCGGCTCGCGCCGACGGCGAGCACCTCGAGGTCGTGCTGCCTGTGCTGCTCGGCGATCTCGCGCGGGAAGAAGTCGTAGTCGGTGCCGCCGATGACGTCGGCGCGCCGCAGCCCGAGCGCCGTCTCGTAGCGGCGGTTGACGAGCAGCACCCGCCCCTCGAGGTCTTTGACGTAGATGACCGCCGAGGTGTTCTCGATGATCGCCTCGAGCAGCCCCGCGCCCGCAGGCGCCTGCGGCTCGACGGCCACGCGCGGGCGCACGATCACGATCCAGCGCGCGGGCGCCTCGGCGAGCCGCGCGGCCGTGACCAGCGCGTCGAGCCGCGCCCCGTCACCGCGCCGCAGCGCGAGCGCGCGCGCGCGCACGAGCCCGTGCTCATCCAGCGCCGCGCGCAGCTCCGCGAGCGCCTCCGGCTCCACGAACAGCGCGCGGGTCGACAGCCCGACGAGCTCGCCGCGCGCGTACGCGAGGGCGCGCAGCGCCAGCGGGTTCGCGTCGACGACCGCGCCTCGCTCGAGCACCACCGCGGGATCGCTGCCGTGCTCAAAGAGCACGCGAAACGCCGCTTCACCCGCGCCGCGCTCCCTCTCCATCGCCGCCATCTCGAGCCCGCGCTCGCCCATCGATACCACAGCGCGCGGCCCCTCGCGCGGCTGACCGCGCCGCAGCGCGAACGCGCCCGCGCTGCGCCCGAGCCTCGAGCGCGAACGCGCGGCCCTGAGCCCGCGCCGCGGCGAGCTCAGAAGCTGTAGGAGACCGGCTGCTGCAGCCCGCCGACGTGGATCGTGATCGTCCCCGTGTCGGTCTGGTACGCGTCCTGGTAGGCCTGCTTGAGCGGCGTGAGGTCGAGCGCGAGCTCCTCCATGACGAAGGCCTCGCAGGCGTCGCCCATGCCGTCGTGCGCGAGCGCGAGGTTGACCTGCACCGGCTCTGACTCGAGAAACAGGCCGTCCCAGCACAGCCCGAACGCGTGCTCCTCACAGCCGCCGCTGTAGCCGATCATCAAGGTCAGCGTGTCGCCGTTGAGCGCCGAATTCGAGATCGCCACCTCGTCCATCGGGTAGTCGTCGCCGCACAGCTGCACGCCGTCGTCGCCCGGGTCGAAGCCGCCCCCCGTGTCCGACGTCGCGCCCCCGTCCGTCGTGCCGCTCGTCCCCGAGCCCGTCGTCGCGCTCGTCGTCGCGTCGGACGTCCCGGGCTCGGTCGAGCCCGTCGTGATCGGCGGGTTCACGGTCTCCTGGCTGCTGTCGCTCGCCGAGCCCGAGCCCGACGAGCCCATCGTGTCCGTCGCGCCAGGCTCCGTGCCCGCGCTCGTACCGGTCGGGCCCGCGCCCTCGGTGGTCTCCGCCGTCGACGTCGCCTCGGTGTCGAGGGGCGGGTTGTAGGCCGTCTGGCTGCACGCGCCCGCGAGCGAGACCGTGGCCACGAAGGGCGCCGCGAGCTCCGCGACGCGCCCCAGCCGACCGCGTCCGCGCGCCCGCGACTCAACGCTCCCAAGGTCGTCCCCGAAGTCCATGACGCGACGGTAGCACACGCGCGAGGCGGCTCCGCGGCCGCCGCGTTGTCGGTCGCCGCGACCCCGTGGTACTCGTGACGCGAGCGACGCATGATCGAGGCCGAGGCACCCGCGAGCGAGCGCGTTGGCGTCGAGTGGCGCCGCCGGACCGAGGCCGAGTACACCTCGGCCGCGATCACGCAGCACCTCGCGCTCTGGCTCATCCAGATCGGCGCCTCGCCCGACCTCATCCGCGCCGGCCTCGTCATCGTCGACGACGAGCTCGTGCACGCGGAGCTGAGCCACGCGGCCGCGGTCGCGGCGGGCAGCCAGGCGCCGCCTCAGCTCACGCGCGAGCGCCTCGGGCTCGCGCGCACCCCCGGCGAGCCGCTCGAGCGCGACATCCTGCGCGCGTGCGTGCGCTCCTTCTGCGTCGGCGAGACGCTCGCGGTGCCGCTGTTCGCCGCCATGCGCGAGCGCTGCGCGGTCCCGGTCGCGCGCGCGTGCCTCGACCGCGTGCTGCTGGACGAGGTGCGCCACCGCGACTTCGGCTGGACGCTGATCGAGTGGCTCTTTGAGGCATGCCCAATGGGACAGGATCTACGCGCGCTGGCCCAGCGCGAGCTCCCGCCCTACCTCGAGAGCCGCGGCCGGCTCTACACCGCCGCGCGTGAGCTCGCGCCGATGACCGACGAGGAGCGCGCCTGGGGCCTGCTCCCACACCCTCGCTACGGCGAGATCTGGCGGCGCGCGATCGAGCGCGACTTCCGGCCCCGCTTCGCGCGCGTCGGCGTCACGCTGCCCGCGGCGAGTTAGCGAGCGGACACGGCGTCGCTCCGCTCGCGCGCGCCGCCCGGGGACCCGCGCGACCGCGCGCTCCTTCACGCCCGTGCTCCATAGGTCGAAGCGGGCGCTCACGCGTGGAACCGCAGGCGACCGTCAGCGCGCCGACGCGCGCGCCCACGAACCTGCCCCAAAGACCCCATGATCAAGCCCTCCGCGACCCCCTACTCGCTCTCCTCGAGCGTCATCAAGACCATCCCGGTCGGCGCGCGCGAGCAGCTGCTGCTGCGCCCCGAGGCGCTGCTCCCCGTCGGCCTCGCGCCCGACGGGCTCCCGCTGCTCCTGCACGTGGACCGCAGCGTCGACGTGCGCCGGCCGCTGGCCCACACGCTCCGCGGGCTCGGTACGCTCCCGAACGCGGTCGAGGCCGCGCTCGAGTCGCTCGCGCGCTCCCTCGACGCGTACACCGTCGGCCTCGGCGTCCGCGCGCTCGACGAGCGTCGCTACTTCGAGACGCAGTCGACCGTCACCGACCTGCTCGGCGAGACGCTGCTCGCCCGCCTCCTCGGCGCGGTGAGCCCCATGGTGATGCCCGAGGATCGGCGCACGGCGAAGGCGACCCGCGCGTTCGAAAACAGCGCGCTGCTCAGCATCGCCGACCTCGCGGAGGTCGCGGGCGAGCGCCCCGCCGCCGCGCCGGTCACCGTCGGCGGCGCCGCGCGGCTCTGGCTCGAGCTCGACGGCGACGGCATCCTCGTCGCGCCCGCGAGCGAGCCAGACGCGCCGTCGCGTCTTCGCGGCGCCCGCCCGCTCGTCCTCGAGAGCCTGCTCGCGCTCCGCTCCGCACGCTACGCCGTCGCGGTCGACCACCTGCGCAGCGCCGTCGACGGTCGACTCAACGACGCGCGCGCGTACCGACGCGCGCTCGCCCGCCAGGACGCGGTCGCGCTCGGCTGGTCCGTCTCCCGGGTTGACGTGGGGTGGCTGCTGTACGAGCTCGCCCGCGCCGTCGATCGCCGGTGGCACGCGCGCGAGCGCGTCCACGCCGACCTCAAGCCTGGCAACGTGCTCCTGCGCGACGCGGAGATCGAGGCCTTCGACGCGCTCGACGTCGCCGCGGGCGCGACGTCGATCGGGCTCACCGTCGGCTGGTCGGCGCCCGAGCAGCTGCTCGCGCGACCCGTGACGCCGGCGTCCGACGTCTACGCGCTCGCGCTGATGACCGCGAGCCTGCTCGGCGCCGCGCTCTACGGCGAGGAGCGCACGATCATCCTGCCGGCGCGCGGCGACGGTCGACGGCGAATCCGCATGATCACCGATCCCGAGGTCTGGATCGATCCAACCGTCGTCGAGCTCCCCGTCGCCGCGCGCGTCGCCTGGCGCGCCTTCCTGATGCGCTGCCTTGCGGCCGACCCGAACCGCCGACCGCCGCGCGGCGACGCCTTCGCGCGCGAGCTCAAGCCGCTGCTCGAGCAGCACGAGCTGCCCGGGCGGCTGACGCTGACCTGCGGCCCCGGGCGCCTGCACAAGCTGGTCAACGCCGACGAGCAGCCCGCCTGGGTGCTGCTCGACCGTCGCTAGGAGGGCGCCCTCCCACTACGTGTCGCAATCATCGTATCCGTGGATCGTCGGGACCGCGCGCGGGCACCAACTGCGCAGATTGTGAATCATGCGCCCCTTGCCCAGCAGCTTCTTCGCGGCCTCGCTGTCGCGGCGCGCCGCGCTCTCCGAGCGGTACCCGCCGAGGACGATGTAGTACAGCCGCCCAGTCTGCGACGGCGAGCGCCGGTTCGACACGACGCGGACTCCGAACTTGCTGTGTCTCCGCAGGTACGCCGCGTGCTCGAGCGCGTTCTCCAGCTTGCTGTCCGCGCTGACCCGGATCACCCAGTCCCCCTCCTGCCAGTTCGGCGCCTCCGGGTGCGCCAACAAGCACGCGCCGACCGCCAGCGTCGCGTCATCCCGATCCGACTCCGTCCACAGCGGCTCGTTGTGCAAAGAGTCCCAGGGACGCGCGCCCGCGACGCTCGTGCACGGCCCGTACGTCTGCGACTTCTTTCGAAACCGCGCCTGCAGAGCCTCACAGCGCTTCCGAGTCCGTCGACACCCTGTGTTCACGGTCTCACCGCGATAACAGAGACACCACCACTCGCGGTCGCTGTCGGGCGAGATCGCGGGGAGCGACAGCCCGTCCCAGGCTGCGGGCTCCGGGCGCGCCGGCGCCGGCTCGGGCTTGGCCTGCGCGGTCTCCTCGCGCCCGTCACCGGTCGAGAGGCCGCGGAGCGCGTCGAAGCCCCACCAGGCGACCGAGACCACGACGGCTGCGGAGATGAGCGCGAGCGCGAACGCCTTGAGCGGGATCAGGAGCCGCGGGCGCTGGGCGTCGCGCTCGAGCACCTCGCCCCACGAGCTCGCTTGAAACACCTCCTCGAAGATCTCCTGTACGTCGGCGCGGGACAGCTGCAGGACGCGGTCGCGATACTGCGACAGCTCGTCACGCGCGCTGGCGTCACGAAACTTTCCGCGTCGGAGCCGCTTGAGCCGGCGGCGATAGAGCTTGAGGTTCTTGAGCCGATGGCGAATCGGCGTGATCACCTCGAGCTCGAGCGCGCGAGCCTCGCTCCTGCCGAGCCGCAGCGCTCGTTGGCGTGATTGCAAGATCGCGCGCCCGTCCGCGCTGATCCGCCCGGTCTGCCCCACGCGTCGCAGCTCCGCGCAGTAGGCGGTCCGCGCGTCGACGAGCGGCGCCTGGCTGACGAAGATCTTGTACCCCTCGCGCACGGGGAAGATCTTCGGCTTCATGCCCGAGGTGTGTTGATTCGCGCGAATCTCCTTTTGCGCGTACTCGTGCAGCTCATCCGTCGAGATCATCCCGTCGCTGTCGAGATCGGCCCGTCCCGTTCGGATTCCCTCGACGAGGTGACCTGTGTACTCGGACAGCTCGCTGTTGGACCGCGCGTACGAGTATTGCGTAGACGTGCTCGACGTGAGGATCGCGCGCCCCTCGCCGCCGAAGTTCTGCTGAATATCAATGGCGCGATCGTCCTTCGCCGCGAGCCCCTCCGCGAACGCGCCGCTGAAGCAGCAGTCGAGGATAATGACTTGACGGCGGCTCCGCGAGTCGTCCATGCACTCATGGACAAACGAGCACCGCGTCGCCGTCGCCCGCTGCAGGTCGCCGTTCGGAGAACGACGCGTCTGCGGCGTCGCGAAGAACAGATCTCCGCGCGTGTCCTTCACCGCGTGGCCCGAGAAGTACAGGAGCAACAGGTCGTCTGATTGCCCGCCTCGGAAGAACGACTCCACCGAGATCTGCAGGGTGTCGTTGCTCGGGTTGACGAGCTCGTGCACCGTGTCGAACCCGCCGCGCTGCGTCGCCCGCAGCACGGCCGCGAGCGCGGAGACGTCTCGGGCGGCGCACGGGAGCGGGCTCAACGTATCGCCGTACTCTGAGACTCCGACGAGGAGCGCGAGCTTCCGTCCCATACTACACCTTGAGCGCGACGAGCCGCTCCGCGGCCTCGATCGCGGCGCGTAATTCGTCCTGCGTGCGCGCCTTGAGCTGAATCTTTCGCCCGTCTGTCTCGACGTTGAGCTCAATCGCCTGATTCGCGAGGCGCTCGTAGATAAACGCTAAAAACGCCTTGATGTTAACGACCGAGAGCAACGCGACGACAGCGCCGACGACGTGACCACCCAATGACTTGCTCCCGGGAGGCGCCACGGTAGGGACGCGCTCAACCTCGCCGAGCTCGCCACGAGCGGCGCGGATCTGTCGAGCCAGCGCGAGCGCCAACGCCTCCTGCTCTTCGTCATACAACGTCTCGTCAACAAAGCGGATCGCTATTGAGATCTCGGCTTGCATGCTCCACGTTGCATCGATTTGACCTCCGTGGCGAGGTCAGCATATGCGGTGCATTGGGTGGGCGAGCCTCCATCGTAGACGCACGCAATAAGCGAGGAAATCCGCGTATCGAGAGTCACACTCGATAGGCGCTCCATCACGCGATGCTCATTCGGTCTCGGGCGCCCAGCGCATCACGTGATGCGTCTGGGTCTCTCGTCCCAGCCGCCCCAGGTCGCCTGAAACAGCTCCTGGTAGACGCTGCGGCGCAGCGCCTCGAGCCAGGCCTCGTCCTGCGGCGCCGCGGGGATCAGTCGATACTGCACGGGCGCGCCGCTCGGCTCGAGCGTACCAGCCGCCGCGCCGCCGCGCCGCCGCGCTACTCGATAACCGAGTCCGTGACCTCGATCGGCGTGTCGTCGTGATTCGAGATCTGCGGGTACGTCGGGTACCACGAGCCGCCGCGGTTGTTGGTGATCGTCGAGCGGTCGATCACGATGTTGCCCGAGTGATCATTGCTGACGAAGAAGATCGCGCTGCCGTGCGCGTTGACCTCGTTCTCCTCGATGATCGTGCCGCACAGCGACAGCGTCATCGTGTTGCCGTCGTTGTAGATCGCGCCGCCGCTGCCGCCCCCCGGCGTGCCGTCCGTCGCCGGGTTCCCGCCCTCGCCGATCGCCCGGTTGTGGCTGAACACGCTGTTGAGGATCGTCCACGACACGCCGATGCTGCTGATCCCGCCCCCGTTCGCGCAGGTGTTGCCGTAGCCCGCCTCGCCGCCGAAGGTGCTGTTGACCACGTAGACCGGCTCGTCGTTGTACTGGTCGAACACGCGCACGCCCGCGCCGCCGACGTCGGGCCCGTCGTCCTTGCAGACGTTGCCGAAGAAGCGCGTGTTGACGAGCTTGAGCCGGCCGCCGCGGGCGAAGATCGCCCCGCCGCCCTCGCTCTCGGTCTCGCCGCGCGAGTCGCCGTCGATCAGCGTCAGGTTCTGCACCGTCAGGCGCGGGTGGTCCTGGTTGTCGCAGTTCGGGGTCGTCCACACCTGCTCCTGATCGCAGGTGTTCATGTACAGGATGCGCGTGCGCCCGCCGCCGCTCAGCGTCACGAGCCCGCCGCCGTCGATCACGATCTCCGGGCCGGTGTCGTTGAAGATCTTCGCCGGCCGGTCGAGCGTGATCGTGATCGGGTCGGGGCCGCAGTCGAAGGTGATCACGCCGCCGCCCGCGACGCCCTCGATCACCGCGTCCGGGGTGCAGCGCTCGGGCGTCCCGTCGCCGATCACCGTCCGCGGCGCCGACACGTCCTCGAGGCCCGCCTCGGCCGGCACGGCGCACTCGCCCTCGAGGTTGCCCGCCGGGGGCCCGTCCTCGGGGTTCGTGAGCGGGTTGTCAACATCCGCGCCGCCGCAGCTCGCCAGCGCGGCGAGCAGGGCGGCCGCCGTCACTGCCGGGGCGCGCGCACACATCGCGTCATGGTACTACGCCCGCGCCGCCCTTCGTACATGTCCATATAAACATGTCCAAAGACTCTCGAGCGCGCGCCGCGTCAGCGCCCGCGCAGCAGCGACTCCAGGGTCTCGCCCGGCGAGCTGCTGTGCGTCCAGCCGTCGATCTGCGTGATCCCGGGGTGGACCCGCTGCGCGTCGCGGCGGAAGCAGACGAAGCCGCTGGGCCCGCGGCCGAGCGCGAGCAGGTCCTCGCGCGTGTCGCCGCGCGTGAAGCAGCCGTCGTGCGGCCCGGGCCCGTCCTTGATCCAGATCGGCATCCGGCGCGACTGCCCGAGCCAGCGGTCGTCGAGCTGCAGCGCGCCCACGCGCAGCTCCCGGGCCGGGTAGCGCGACCACCCGAGCAGCACCGCGCGGATGTCCGGGGGCGCCTGCAGCGGCAGGAACTCCGCGAGCGCGACCGCGATCCCGGACCGGCGCCCGCCGGCCATGAGCGCCGCGAGCAGCTGACACACGCCGTCGCCCAGCGCGGGCGTCAGCGCGCGCAGCTCGAGCAGCAGCGGGTCGAGCGCGAGCCCCGTCGAGCCCGCGCTCCAGGACAGGTTGATGTAGGCGCGGCGCGACAGCGCGACGGGTCGCGCGGCCGGCTCGAGGACCAGCGCCTGCACGCGCTGGCCGACGAAGCGCGCCGGCGCCGGCGCCCCCGCGATGTCGAGCTCGGTCGCGGCGATCCGGCCGGGCGCGCCGCCGAATTCCACGCGCGCGCCGTCGTCATCGGCCGCGACGATCGTCACCTCGACCGGCGCCCGCAGCTCGTGGGTCAGCGCGAGCCACAGCGCGCGCTGACGCTCGGACGAGCACGACGCGAAGGAGTCCTCGTCCATCGAGCCAGGATACCGCGACCCGCGGCCCGCGATACGAATTTCGCGTCCGCGCGGCTCGCGTGAGCGCGTCGACGCGCCTCACAGCGATCGCAGCGCCCGCGCGGCCGCGCGCATGTCCTCGACCTGATCGGTCTCGTCGACGATCTCGCCGGTGAGCAGCTCGAGCACGTCCTCGAGCGTCACCACGCCCGAGACGCCGCCGAACTCGTCCTGGACCACGAACAGGTGCTGATGCAGCTCGCGGAAGCGCAGCAGCAGCTTGTCGGCGGTCTCGCCCTCGCTCGCGGTCGGCACCGGCGTCACGAGCTCCGAGACGACGCGCTCGCCGTCGCCCTTGAGCATCGCGGCCAGCAGCGCGCTCTTGAGGACCACGCCCACCACGTCGTCGCGCGTCGCCCCCATCACCAAGATCCGGCTGTGCTGCGACGCGATCACGGTCTCGCGCACCTCGTCGAGCGTCTGCGTGCCGCGCAGCCAGGTCATCGCCACCCGGGGCGTCATGATCTCGCGCGCGGTGCTGTCGTCGAGGCGGAACGCGCGCGTGATCAGCTCGGACTCCTCCTGGTCGATCGCGCCTTGCTTCGCGGCCAGGCGCGCGAGCAGCCGGATCTCCGGCTCGGTGACCGTCAGCGTCGCGCCGCCCTCGCCGACGATCGGCCGGGTGACGCGCTCGACGAGCCAGATGATCGGGATCAGCATGCGCGTGACCAGCAGCACCGGGCGCGCGACCCAGGGCGCCAGCCGGACCGCGTGGCGCTCGCCCAGCGTCTTCGGGATGATCTCCGAGAACACGATCACCGCGAAGGTCAGCAGGCCCGAGAACAGCCCCAGCCAGCGGCTGCCGAGCGCGACCTGGGCGAGCCCGCCGACGACGATGCTGCCGACGATGTTCGCGACGTTGTTGAGGATGACGATCGCCGCGATCGGGCGCTGCATGTTCTCGCGGATCTCGAGCACCGCGCGGCCGCCCGCGCTGCCGCTCGCCGCCTGCGCGCGCGCCTGGACCATGGACACCGAGAACAGCGCCGCCTCCGAGCCCGAGCACAGCGCGGAGGCCGTGAGCACGACGAAGACGGCGATGAGGAGAGCCACCATCTCACCGGAGCATAGAACATCCCCGCGCCCGCTCGCCGCGGACGCGCCTCCTCAGGGAGCCGCCGCGCGAGCGGGCGACGCGACGGCCGCAGCGCGCGGCGAGCTCGACGAGGAGCTCGCGGCCGCGTCCCCAGCGCGCGCCGCCGTCGGATCGACCCCGAGCTGCCCCTCCGCGCCCCAGCACACGACATCGCCGCCGCGCTCGAGCGCGCAGAAGTGAGACTCGCCCGCCACCAGCTTGACCGCGTCCGCGATCGGCGGCTCGCGCGGTGGCGCGCGGATCTCGGTATCCCGCGGGTCGTCGGGGTCAAAGCACAGCACGCTCCCGTCGCGCCGCAGCACGCACGCGGCCTGCGGATTGGCGACCAGCGCGACCGCCGAGGTCGAGGCGACCTCGCGCAGGTCGCCGCCGCCGCTCTTCCAGCACACGACGGCCCCGCCCGAACGCAGCGCGCACACGTCGGCGATCGCGATCGCGTCGTCCACGTCCGCGACCGCGTACTCATCACAGCAGAGGTCGCCGGCGGGGCCGTAGTCGGTCTCCCAGCAGCGCACCTCGCCCGCGCGCGAGAGCACGCAGAGCGACTCGCCGCTCCCCTGGTGACCCAGCGCGATGTCGACGATGTCGCCCTTGATGATCGGCGACTTGAACAGCGGCTCGATCACGCGCGACACGCCGCGCGCTCGCTGCAGCCGCAGACCCTCGTCGCTGACCAGCAGCACCCGCTCCCGTCGCGCGGGCGTGCGCAGCGTCAGCGCGCCCGCAGGGTCCAGCTTCTTCCCGCCGCAGACCGACTCGAGCGTGGCGTTGACGAAGCAGGCGGCCGTGAGCGCCGCCGGCGGCCCGCCCGGCACGCGCGCGCGCGTCGGCGTGCGCATGGTGAACCACTTCCCCGTCGCCGCCCACGTCGTACCCCAGCACCAGGTCCTGTCCTCGCGGTCCACCGCGCAGGTCAGTTCAAAGCCGTCCGTCATCAGGTCGCGAGCGTTGAGCGCGAGGCGGCTCGACGGCCCGCGCGGCGCGACGTCCACGGGCGTCGTGACCGGGCCCGCGGGCCGGGCCACCTCGCCCGCGCTCGCCAGCCGCGGGGCGGCGCTCAGCAGCGCGACCGCGAGCGCGCACCACAGCCGCGAGCGCCTCCGCATCCGCCGTCGATCGTACCACGTCGAGCCGCCGCCGCGAACGAGCGTGTTGCCGACGTCGAGCCGCGCCCACCATACTGGCTGGGACGACGCGGGCGCAGTGAGACCCGCGAAGACCCCATGCCCGCGCGACGCTCCGTCCTGCCGCTGCTGCTCCTCGCGTGCCTCCTCGCCGGCGCCGTGGCGACGGCGATCGGCCGCGCGCACGGGCTGCTCCGCGGCGCGCTCGCGTTCCCGGCCGCGCTGCTCGCCACCGTTGTGCTCGGCGCCGCGTGGTCCAACGTCCGCGAGTCCGTACGCCGCGCGCGCAACAGTCCCGCGGGCGTGTGCATGCGTCCCGGGTGCGGCGCGACGCTACGCGTGCTCGACGAGGGGGTCTGCCCCGCGTGCGGCGCCGACCATCTCGAGACCGTGTAGGTCGCGGTCGAAAATGTCTCTATAGACATACGGAGCGAGCCCGCTCGAGCGTCGGCGACACACGCCGGGGCGCGCGACGACGTCCTCGTCGAGTGCTGTACAGTGGGCGAATCGCGAAGGGCGGCGCCGCGACGCCGCGCCGCCGAGGAACCCATGGCCTACCACGACGCACCCCTCCCCGTGACCTCACGACTGCTGACGCTCGCGCTCGGCCTCCCGCTCGCGCTCTCCGCCTGCGGCGACGACGGCCGCGGCACCGACAGCGCGAGCACCTCGGACAGCTCGCCCACCGCGGGCACCGACAGCTCGGCCACCGCCGGCACCACCGAGGGCGGCGCGACGACGAGCGCGACGGACCCCTCCGGGACCATGGGCGCGACCATGGGCACCACCGCGGGCACGGACTCCACGGCGTCGACCACCAACCCGATCGACACCGACACCGCGACCTCGACCGACGGCGGCTGCCAGAGCTCCGACGACTGCGCGCCCGACGTCTGCGTCGCCGGCGAGTGCGTCACGCCCGAGGGCCCGTGCGAGTCCAACGCCGACTGCCAGGGCGACACCTACTGCTGCGCCGACGGCTGCCTGCCGCCCGGCGAGGCGCCGCCCGGCGTCTGCATCCCGTGGCCGGACGACGGCTCTGACCCCGCCTGCGAGGGCGACATCGAGATCGGCCTGTTCGAACCCGGCGTGCAGTGCGAGTGGACCTCGCCGCCCGACGGCGATCCCTGGCCCGACCACCGCAACGTGCTCACCACGCCGCTGGTCGCCGACCTCCCCCACGCCGGCGGCGGCGAGTTCGGCTCGACCGAGCTGATCATCGTCACCTACAACTACACCGACGGCGGCGCCGAGGCGGGCTGGGGCTCGAACCCCGCCTACTACGGCGTCATCCGCATCCTCAGCGGGCGCACCTGCGAGCAGCTCGAGACCATCCACGACCCCGCGAACCCGCTGGTCGCGGCGAGCACCCCGGCGCTCGGCGACCTCGACGGCGACGGCATCCCCGAGATCGTCAGCCACCGCGCGAGCACCGGCGTCGTCGCGTTCAAGTGGAACGAGCAGTCCCTGAAGTACGAGACCTTCTGGGTCGCGCTCGACACCGACATCGTAAACCAGTACCGCTGGGACGGCCCGTCGATCCACGACCTCAACGACGACGGCGTGCCCGAGGTCATCTCGGGCTCGGGCGTGTTCAACGGCCTGACCGGCGAGCGCCTCAACCCCGGGCAGATCATCAGCGGCGCGAGCCCGGCGATCAGCCCCGGCGTCATCAACGTGCTCGGCGACGTCGACGTCGACGGCGCGGTCGAGCTGATCGCCGGGCCCGTGTATCAGTGGGACAGCCAGAACAACACCTGGGTGATGGAGCACACCGGCGCCGCCGCGGCCCGTCACTACGCGTTCGCCGACTTCGGCACCGCCGGCGCCGACCCGCAGTCGTTTAACCCGGACGTGCTCGACGGGGTCGCGGAGATCATCACGGTCGGCGGCAGCCTCGTGCGCATGTGGACGCTCGACGGCCAGCTGATCATGTCGGCCGCGACCAACAGCGGCGGCCCGGCGACGATCGGCGACTTCGACAACGACGGCTTCCCCGAGATCGCGACCGCCGGCGGCACCTACTACGCGGTCTACGACCTCGAGTGCGCCGTCGCGGGGCCCGGCTGCCTCGGCAACTACGTGCGCTGGTCCCAGCCCTCGCAGGACGCCTCGTCCGCGACCACCGGCTCGTCGATCTTCGACTTCGAAGGCGACGGCCAGGCCGAGGCCGTCTACGCCGACGAGTGCTACACCCGCGTCTACGAGGGCCTGACCGGCGAGGTGCTGTACTCGGCGTACCGCACCTCGTGCACCTGGTACGAGAACGCCGTCGTCGCCGACGTCGACAACGACGACCGCTCCGAGATCATCGTCAACTCCAACGACAACTGCAACGTCGGCTGCGCGCAGATCGACCCGATCCACCGCGGCGTCCCCTGCGACGCCAACGAGGACTGCGGCTCCAACTTCTGCGACGCCGGCTACTGCCGCTGCACGCTGCCCGACGAGTGCCCCGAGGATCACACCTGCGCCGCGCCGCCGGCGAACACGCCCGGCGCGGGCAACACCTGCCGCGCGACCAACCCGCCCGGCGTCTCGCGCACCGGCGTCCGGGTGCTGCGCGACGTGCTCGACCGCTGGGCCTCGTCGCGCCCGATCTGGAACCAGCACGCCTACTCCGTGACCAACGTCAGCGACGACGGCGTGATCCCCAAGACCTCGCAGTGGCAGATCAACCACACCACGCCGGAGCTGAACAACTACCGCCAGACCGTGCAGGGCGACGTCGACGCCGAGGCGCTGCCGGACGTCACCACCGAGTTCCCTGACCAGGGCGCCTGCACCGTCAACGGCGACGCCACGACGCTCGCGGCCGAGGCCTGCAACCGCGGCAACAAGACCATCGGCGCCGGCCTCCCGGTCGCGTTCTACCAGGGCCCGCCCGAGGACGGCGTGCTGCTGTGCGTCGGCTACACCGTCGACGTGCTCCCGCCCGAGCAGTGCGAGCTGGTCTCGTGCGAGGTCATGGGCGCGGTCATGGGCGAGGTCCACGTCGAGGGCAACGACGACGGCGCCGGCGGCAAGACGACGCTCGAGTGCATCGACACGAACAACGGCCACGTGACCACCTGCGGCTGAGCGCGCGCGCTCGCGCGGCCTGAGCTGGGCGAGCCCGTCGCGGCCGCCCAGCCGGCGCGCGCCGAGGTCTCGTCGACTCGCGCCGACGCGCGCCGGCGGGCCTGTCGGTCAGGACATCAATCCAGACGCACGCGGACACGCGCGCCTGCTATCGTCGACCGATGCCGCGCGCCGATCGCTCCCCGCTGCCCGTCGCCCTCTCGCTGCTCGTCGCGCTCGCCGCCTGCGACAGCTCGCGCGAGGTCTCGGCCGACGTCGAGTCGCGCGCGCGCGAGACCGCCGAGGCCGCCAAGCAGACCGCCGAGGCCGCCAAGCAGACCGCCGCGCAGGCGCGCGACTCCGTAAGCGCCGCGCGCGACTCGGTCAGCGCCGCGCGCGACAGCGTCGCCGAGAAGACCGCGGCCGCGCGCGACTCCGTAAGCGCCGCGCGCGACAGCGTCGCCGAGAAGACCGCGGCCGCGCGCGCCTGGGCCGGCGACCTCACGGACACCGGCGAGCTCTCGAGCACGGCGCGCGGCTGGCTCACCGCCGGCTCCGACGCGGCGAAGGACGGCGCCGCAGCGCTCGTCCTGCGCGGCGAGCAGGTCGCGCCCGTCACCGTCTCCGTCGCCCGCTCGCTCGCCGAGGCCTACGACAGCGAGACGGTGCTCGAGCCCGTCTACCAGCCGATCGCGTCGCCCGACGACGAGCCCGCCACCGGCAACGCCAAGGCCGACGCCGCGATCCAGGACATGGGCCGCGTCGAGCTCATCGACGGGCTGTCCGTCGGCTTCAAGGACCTCACGAGCACCTCGACCAAGGCGCGCGTGACCGAGCGCGGCTACCTCGTGCTGTGGCGCCGGGGCGACCACCTCGTGGGCTTCGTGTACCGCTCGCGCTCGGCGATCGACATCGAGAAGCTGATCGCCGAGGCGCCGCGGCTGATCGGCCTGGTGCACGAGGGGATCGACGAGGCGCCGGAGTAGCGCGAGCGGCTCCCGCGCCGGCGCGCGGCGAGCCCCGCCGTGTCGAGGAGCGAAGGTCGGCGAGCGCGCCCGCGCTCGCCGACGCGAAATCATGTACATGTTCATTCGCGCATGTCCGATCATTCAATGCGCGGACACTCGCGCGCGACGACCGGCTATGCTCTCGGACCGGAGCGCCGTGCCTGACGCAGACGAACAGACGCGATCGACGTCGCGCGAGCCCGACGACGAGCTCGCCCGCGATCCCGAGCTCGAGCGGCTGCGCCGCGCGCTCGCGGAGAGCCGCGCTCGCGAGTCCGAGCTCCAGGCGCGCGCGCGGATGTACCGCGGCGCGCTCGAGGCCATCCCGGAGAGCGTCAACATCCGCGACGCCGCGCGGGGCCACTGGTACGCCAACCCGGCCGCGCACGCGCTCATGGAGGTCAACGGGACGCCGGAGATCCGTGGCGCGGAGCGAGAGTGGCGCTACTTCACGGAGGACGGGGCGGAGCTCAGTCGCGAGGAGATCCCGACCGGGCGGGCGCTGCGAGGTGAGGGGGTGAGCCGCGTGACCGCGCTCCTGAAGGACGAGCGGACGCGCCGGGAGCGGTGGCTCGAGGGCACCGCCGCGCCGATCCTCGACGAGCGCGGCGAGATCATCGGCGCCGTGAACGTGGTCCGCGACATCAGCGAGCACCGGCGCAACGAGGAGGCGTTGGCGCGGCGGAGCGCCGAGCTGCGCGCGCGCGACCGCGAGAACGCGTCGCTCATCGAGGCGCTCGAGGCCTTGGTGCAGCAGCTGTCCGCGCCCGCCCTCGAGGTCTGGCGCGGCGTCCTCGTGGTGCCGCTCATCGGCGCGCTCGACGAGCGCCGCGGCCGCGACCTGACCGAGCGCACGCTCGAGGCGGTGACGCGACGCGCGAGCCGGGTCGTGATCGTCGACGTGACCGGCGCGTCCATCGAGGACGCGGTCGCGGCCGAGCAGCTGTCACGACTCGCGCGCGCGCTGAGGCTGCTGGGGGCCCGCCTCATGCTCGCGGGCGTTCGCCCCGCGCTGGCGAGCTTCCTCGTCGAGCAGGAGCTCGCGTCCACGGAGCTCGTCGCGCACCTCGACCTCGCGCACGCGCTCAGAGCCGCGATCGACGCGCTGGGCTCACGGAGCGCCTGACGACGCGGCGCCGGAGCGCTCCTGTCCCGGCGCCGACTCGCTACCCGCAGTCGCCGTAGCCGTCGTCGTCGTCGTCGCCGTACCCGTAGTCATCCGTGACCTGGGCCCACACGTCCACGTCGACCTCGGGCTCCGCGAAGCTCGCCCTGCGCCAGCGCGTCGTCGAGCTGTTGCCTGCGGTGTCCGTCACGCGGATGGCGAAGTTGCGCTCGCCGGCGCCGACCTGCAGCGCGAACGCGAACTCGTCGCCCGCGCGGCCGCACTCGATCGGCAGGTCCTCCGGGAGCTCGCCGCAGCGGAACACGCTGGTCTCGCCGAACGCCCGCCACAGCAGCTCGACCTTGGCGATCCCGCCCTCGTCCTCGGCCGAGAACACGATGAACAGCACGTCGCCGTACTCGAAGCTCGAGCCGTTGCGCGGCGAGAGCATGCTGATCCGCGGCGCGCGAGTGTCCGCGAGGACAGGCGGTGGTTCGTCCGCCGGCGGCGCGCTCGGGGGCGGCGGCGTCGGCTGACCGGGCGCCTGCGGGCGCAGCCCGACGAGCTTCGCCAATCGGTAGTGCGAGTTCTGCACGCGCTGCCCCGAGCCGCAGCTCCGCGCGCCCCACTCGCCGCAGGCCATGTCCTTGTCCTGGAACGTCTTCTCGCCGCAGCCGTGCAGGTAGCTCATCGTGTCCGTGCACTCGTAGGTGTGGTCGAGGCCGAGCGTGTGCCCGATCTCGTGCGCGACCGTCTCGCACAGCTCGCGCGCGTCGTCGCCGTAGGCGTCGGCGAAGATGAAGCCGACCGTGCCGTTGACCACGCTCCCGGTGTAGGGCGCCACGCCGCCCACGCCCTGCTGGTAGCCGAGCATCCCCGGGCGCCCGCCGACCATCATCATGATGTACTCGCCGGACTCGGGGCGGCGATCGGTGACCGTGATGTCGTAGTCGCCGAGCTGCTCGCGAACGCAGCTCATCATGCTGCCCCAGACCTGCGCGCCCGCCGAGAACGCCGGCACGTTGACGCGATCGCGGCCGCGCGACAGCGCGATGCTCGAGCGGTTGTTGGCCGCGTCCTCGAAGCCGCCGCGGATCGCCGCGCCGCGCCCGTTGACGTACACCGTCAGGCCGCCGGCCTGGCCCCCGGCGCGAAAGTTCTGGCGCATCAGCTTGACGTCGGTGAAGCGATCGTCGCTGTGACTGACGCTGCGCCGGGGCGGCCGCGGGCCCTCGGCGCCCCGCTTGGGCGTGAGCCCGTGGGCGCGCGCGCTGGCGCGGCGCTTGCCGGCCGTCGTCGCCTTGGCCCGCGCCCGCGCGTCGGCGGAGCGCGTCTGCTTCGCCACGCCCTTGCGCGCGCTCGCGCGCGTCGCGACCGTCGTCGGGGCGGCCAGCACCGCCGGGGAGAATCCAAGGGTCAGGATGAACGGGAGGAGCCTGGTCACTTCGCTAATTCGGACGCCGTGAGGTATCTCGGATTCACGAAAATCCGCGGCTTACGAAGCGTTTGCAAACCATTCAACAGGTCCCCGTGTAGGCGCTGCGGCCCCGGGAGGAAACCCCTGCTCGGGCGCCGGGCGGCCGGCCGGAGCGCCGTGCGTCGCCTGTCCTTCTATACATATCAGGATCCACGGGCCGACCGTGTGACGCGGGAGCGCGTCGGCGCGACGCCGCCGTCGACCCCGACGCGCTCGCGCCCCGCGCCTCGACCGCGGCAGCCCGCGCGCTTCACCCGAGCGCACGGCGAGCCCGCGCCGGCGACGCGTGTCGCGAGCGACCGAGACCGACACGCCGCACCCCGACGTCACGCGCGGGCGCGGGGCGCTGGCGAGACCCGACTCCGCCGTGGTGTCATGCCGGAGCCGGTGCCCATGCAACGATCCATCCTCCGCGACTTCTTGCTGTGGTTCTTCCGCTACCCGCCGTTTAGCCCCTTCGTCACGGCCAACATCTCCGTCGACGTCACGCGCGCGCGCCGGTACCTCGATCACGTCAACGCGCGCGGCGGCCCCGAGCGCGCGCGCGTGACCCTCATGCACCTCGTCGTCGCGCTCGTCGCCCGTCTGTACCGCGAGTTCCCCCAGGCCAACGCGCGCGTCATCGGCGGGCGGCTGCGCGCGCTCGACCGCGTCGGCGTCGCGCTGCCCGTGGACCTGCTGTCGGACGCTGCGGTGGACCGGGAGGTCGGGCTCGCGCTGATCCGCGACGTCGACCAACAAACGCTGCGCGAGTTGGCCGAGACCACGCGCGCCGCCGTCGCGTCGGAGCGCCGCGGCGCGTCGCGCGATCCCGTGCTCGGGCGGCTCATCCCGCTGGCCGAGCGAGCGCCGCGCTGGATGCTCCACGGCGCGCTCTCGGGCCTCGACCGCGCCGCCCACTCGCGCCTGCTCGCGCCGCTGTTCCACCGCCTGATGCCCGTCTCCGTGGCGATCACGAACCCAGGCGCGGTGTTTCGCCCGCCCGGCGGGGCGCGCTTCCTCGGCGCCTCGATGTCGCCGCCCAACCGCCTGTGCCCGCTCGGCTCGGTCATCGGGCTGTCGGCCGTGCAGGACGAGGTCGTGGTCGTAGACGGCGCGCCGGCGGTGCGCCCCGTGCTGCCGGTGAGCTACGTGTTCGACCACCGCCTGTTCGACGGGGTGCTGTGCGGGCGCATCCTGGTGCGCCTGTGCGAGATGCTGCGCGACCCGGCGGCGGTGCTGGGCCCGGACGGCGAGGGCTGACGTTTCGAACCTGTCCTGATGGCCTGGGCCTCCGTCGCGGCGTGAATCCGCGCTCGATCGCGCGTCGACGCGTTCGAGGGGCGACCGTCGACGCGCTACGATGGCGACGATGCGAGCGTCGCTCTCCCACCTCGCGCTCGGGCTGCTGCTCGCGGCCAGCTGCTCGTACGCCGCGGGCCCGGGCTCGCCGGAACCTCGAGGCGCCACCCAGCGACCGGACGAGCCGCCGCCGAGCGCCGGCTGCCAGCTTGAGCTCCGCACGGAGCTCACCCCGACGCCCCTCACCTGGGGCGGTGAGGCGACCGTCGCGCTGCGCGTCGCCAACATCAGCGCGTCGCGCCAGGAGGTGGCGATGGCCCGTAACTGCCCCAACTCCGACATCCGCGTCGAGCTCGGCGGCGTCCTGTTCGACCCCACCTCCGCGTGCACCGAGGGCGCGTGCATGGAGGATCCCCCGCCGCTGACCTTCACGCTCGCGCCGGGGGAGTCGCGGGTGGTCGGCGAGCTGCGGGGCGCGCTCGGGCCGAAGCTCTCGTGCATGGACGCCGAGCTCCCGCGCGGTCAACAGGAGGCGCGCGCGTCGGCGAGGATCGTCTCGAGCCAGTCGACCTGCGCGGCGCCGCAGACGGTCGAGCTCCGCGAGTGATCGAGACGCTCGCGCGGGCCCGCTCGGCTCGCCGGCCCGCCCCGCCTACCGCTTCGCCCGCGTGACCACGCGCCGGCGCCCCTCGAGCATCGACGGCGTCAAGCGACCGGCGAACACCCGCGCGCGGCTGCCGTGCTCGTCGACCTCGATCATCTCGAAGCGGATCTTCTGCCCGTCCTCGTCCTCGACGAACGCGCGGCTCGTGTCGTCCGCGTAGATCATCCCCTTGCTGTCGTCGCACACGCGGTCGCGCCAGCCAGCGCCTTCGAACTCGAGCTCGGAGATCGTCCCGTCGTCGCGCGTCGTCCAGCTGCGGATCGTGCCGCTCTTGTGGTAGGTGAAGTCGTCCTCGCACGAGCCGAGCTTCGGCTTCGGCGCCCAGTTCGCGACGTGATCGGGGCACAACGCGCCTGGGCCCACGACCGTGACGGTCGTCGCGGTCCAGGCGCGCGTGTCGACGCCATGGGTGCGGAAGTAGTAGGCGTTGCCGTCCACGTAGTCGTGCAGCGTCGGCCGCTCGTAGTGCGTCCGCGTGTCGATCCCGCGCCAGGTGCCCGGCTCATACCAGCCGACGATCCCCGGCTGCGGGTTGGGCAGGTTCCCCTGGGCCCAGACCAGCGTGGTCGCGCGCGCGAGCTTGTCGATGTCCTGCCACGCCATCGCGCGGTACTCCGCGCGCAGCCGCAGGCGGTGCTCCTGGCAGCCGCGCTTGCGCTCGCGCTCCGCCTCGGAGTCACACTTGTCGCCGTCGCGGAGCCAGCGCGGGCTGATCGGCTGCGAGTACGCCTGCGCCAGCGCGGCCATCGACTCGCGGAGGCGCTTGCGCGTGTATCGACGGCCCGCGAGCGCCCAGAGCATGTGGCTCGCGTCCTCGCGGCTCGGGCGGCCGCGCGTCTCGCCGTGCACCATCTTCGCCATCCACAGGACGTCGTCGGGCGTCAGCTGCAGCTCGCCGCCGTCGTCAAAGCAGATCCGCCCGAGCTCCTCGGCGGCGGGCAGACGCTCGAGCCGGGGGTCGGAGGCGCGCGCGGTCGAGGTGGTCGCCCACAGCGCGCAGGCGACCGTGAGCGCGATCGTCATCGTCTTCGTCTTCTTCTTCTTCTTCTTCTTCTTCAACACCGTCGTCGACTTCGTCGTCGTCTTCATCTTCATCGTCGTCGTCTTCATCGTCGGCAGCGGTAGACCGGCGACCCGCACATTCGATCGGACAAATCACCGGCGAATTCACCGTGTGCGGGCGGACCGTGGGCCTGCTCGAAGAGACTGGTTCGCTTCGCTTCGGTTCGGCGCGGCTCGGCGCAGCGGGGCGCAGGTCCGCGCCGCGACGCGCGGTGGAAGCGTCGGTCCGCGCCGCGCGTTGGGCTCTTATGCGACACGCGAGCGCGCTGATGCTGCTGTACATGGGTTGCGGGCTCCTCGGGTGCGCCGCCGTCGACGAGGCCGAGCGCTGCACGCTCGACGGGCCCGTGGAGGCGCGAGCCGACGACGAAGCGCGGGTCCCGACGCGTCCGGAGCCTGTACCCGCCAAGGTGACGCTCGCGACGCCCGCGGCGACGCCCGCGGCGACGCCGCCCCGCGCCACCGCGCGCGAGTGCGTGCTCGACCTCGAGGCCGACGCCGCCGCGCGCTGGCAGGCAGAGTTCGAGGAGCCCGCGGGCGCGGCCGAGGACGAGTCGCCGTGGCTGCGCGTCGAGCTTCCTGACGTCGACGGCGACGGCCTGCCGGAGACGATGCTGAGCGTCACGGACCAGTGCGGGATCGCGAATTGCCCGCGCCTGATCTATGTCAGCGGCCTCGCGCGCGGCGGCGCGCGCTGCCCTCGCTTCGTCGGCGCGCTGTGGTCAGCCTACGAGGAGGTGCTGCCAGCGCGACAGCGCGGCCTGGCGAACCTGCGCACCTACCTGAAGAACGGCTGCGCCGGCACGGCCGGCCTGTTCACCACCTACGGCTTCGACGGCGAGCGCTACGCGGCCATGGACTCGGTCGACTGCCGCTGCCTCGCCGACGGCCCCGATCCCGATCGCGATCCTCTATGCCCCGGCGACGAGTGAGGAAGGCGGCGGTGTGCTCCGCGGTAGGTCGCCGTCGACGCGCCGTAGGGACCGCAATTTTCTCGACGCGCGTGTGATCGATCGGAGCCGCGGCCTGTCTCTCAGGACCGAACGGAGCCGAACACGATGCCCACCCCCCGCACCTACCTCCCCCTCTCGCTCTCCCTCACCGTATCCACGCTGATCCTCTCGCTCGGCCTCGCGACCGCGTCGCCGGCGAGCGCCGCCCCGACGACGCGCGACCACCGGTCCCGGCCGTCCTCGGCCGACCGCACGGCGCCGCCGCCCCGGCGCGCGGCGCCGCCGCCCCAGGCGCGCGGAGCCGACCACGCGCCCACACCAGGGCCGAAGCGCGACTGCGCGGTCCGCCTGCTCGAGGGCGCGATCGTCCGCCACCACGCCACGGACTGCACCACCGAGAGCCTGATCAAGATCGCCGAGCACAACCTCGAGGTCACGCGCGCGAAGGCTGAGCGCGCGCCGACGGGCGTGCTGGGCAAGGGCGCCAGCGCCCGCCACGGCGCCTCGGTCCGCGCCATGGAGCTCGCGGTCGAGAAGCTCAAGACGCAGCTCGCCGAGGAGACCGTGCAGGCGCTGCAGCGCGAGCTCGCCGGCGCGTCCGGCGAGGGTAAGGCCGAGCTCGAGGCCGAGCTCGCCGCCGCCCAGCGCGAGCTCGACGACCGGCTCGCCGCCGCCGAGGCCCAGGCCAAGAAGATCGCCGAAGAGGTGCGCGCGCGCGTCGAGAGCCGGGTGAGCCGCGCCCAGGCCGACCTCAAGCGCGCCGAGGCCAAGCTGCGCGGCGCCGCGGGCGAGCAGAAAGCCAAGCTCGAGGCCGAGCTCGAGCGCGCGCGCAAGCACGTCGCCGACGCCGAGCGCTACCTCGCGGACCACGACCTCAAGTACGCCGAGCAGCGCCTCAACGCGGCCAAGAAGCACGTCTCGGAGCGCTACGACGCGGAGGTCGAGCGCGCCCGTCAGGAGGTCGAGAAGGCCAGGCAGCAGCTCAAGCGCGCCGAGAGCAAGGCCAAGGACGCCGCCAAGAAGCTCGAGCAGAAGCTCAAGAGCGTCGAGCAGAAGGTCAAGGACGCGATGGGCTCCGTCGAGGACGAGCTCGGCAAGCTCAAGGACGAGGTCGGCGAGCTCGAGGACGCGATCACGGGCCTCTTCGACTTCTGATCCGCCTCCGCACAGGCGAACCGCGCGGCCTCCGGGCCGCGACGCGCGGCGCGACCCGACGGGTCGGGCCGCGCGCTCGCGATCGGCGCTCGCCCGCGCGGCGATCCGCGCGCTCGCCCATGGCTTCCATAACGATGTCTTATAAGACATGTTTTTAGGGTCTCCAGGCCGCCTGCGGCCCGGAACTCGGGAGATCGGGAAATCGCCGCGCGGGTGATCGAAACCCGGGGCGCCCGGTCTAGCCACGACGAACCGTATGGACCGCGTCGCGCCCCGCCGGGATGACCCGGACGGCGCGCGCGAGCCCGGCGCGCCGCCCGTAGCGATCGGCGCGCCCTCGCCTCCTCGACCGTGGAGTAAGACCCGTGAAGACCCTCCTGCACCTCCTGCTCGGCGCCGCCTCGCTCTCCGCCGCCCTCGCTGTCAACCCCGCGCTGGCGCACGCGGCCCCTGACTCGACCGCGCTCGCCGTCGACGACGAGTACCTCGGCGACGTCGACCATCACACCAGCGCGCGCGCCCGCGAGGTCACCACCGTCGTGGTCCACAACGGCGGCAGCGCGAGCGTCAACAACAGCACCTGGCAGGACCGCCGCGCGTCGTGCCACTACACCATCAACCGCGACGGCGCGATCTATCAGCACGTCGAGGAGGGGCGCGTCGCCTGGCACGCCAAGAGCGCGAACGCGACGTCGATCGGCGTCGAGCTCGAGATCCGGCGCAAGTACGGGCGCACCTGCAACAACGTGCGCAAGGACGGCAAGGCCGCCGAGCTCGCGCGCGAGCAGGGCGTGCGCGTCGAGGACGTGTACGCCGAGCTGTGCGCGCCGACGCCGGCGCAGTACAAGGCCCTGAGCGCGCTGATCCGCGACATCAAGACGCGGCACCCCGTCGACCGCGTGGTCGGGCACTGCGAGGTCGAGCCCGAGGGCGGGCACGCCGACCCGCGCGCGTTCGACTGGACGCGCCTCGGCGAGGCCCCCCGCGCGCCCGGCAGCGACAACGCCTGCGACTGGTACCGCGTCGCGGCGGTGCACGCCAAGGTCGTCGGCTTCCGCGGCGCGACGGGCGGAGGCCAGCGGATCACGCTCAACCGCGGCAGCGAGCACGGGCTCTCGGTCGGCGACCTCGGCTACATGCACGCCGGCGACGCGGACGCGCCCACCGCTGACTTCGTGATCGAGCGCGTGCGCGCGCGCGAGGCTGACGCGATCGTCAACATGACCCTCGAGCAAGTTAAGGCGAACCGGCAGGTCTCGGTCTCGGCGACCTTCGGCGGCGCGCGCGGCGAGGTCACCGGCGCCCGCGGCGGGCTGCTCTCCGCGCGCGAGGCCGGCGACGAGAAGCCGCGCCTGGGCTCGTGCGAGGACGACTTCACCTACCACAAGGGCGGGACGATCAAGGACTTCACCGTCGGCGAAGACGGCGCGATCGAGACGCTGACCCTCGCGAACGCCGGCTGGTCCCAGCGCGTCTGCGACGACGCCCGCGGGATGATCTACGCGGGCGACAAGACCGACGCGTTCGTCGAGGACGAGGGCGGGCAGAAGATCCGCTTCCAGACGCATGAGGTCTCGGCGGGCGAGAGCGTCGCCCGGATCACGCACGGCCGCCTGACCCCCGAGCTGCTGCGCGGCAACACGCGGATCGTGGTCCGCAGCAAGCGCTGAGCGACCCCGCGCGCGCCCGTGGACGGGCACCGCGCGGCCGCCCTGCGAACACCGAACTGAGAGACACGAGAGACACGAGAGACGGCCGCGTGATCGCGGTCGCCCGCGCGGAGCGATCCGGCGCGGGCAGGAGAGATGAGACATGAACACGCGACTCCCCCGACGATCCCCCCGACGATCCCCCCGACGACTCCGACTGACGACCCTGCCGGCCGCGCTCGCGCTGCTCGCCGCCGGCGCGCTGACCCACACCGCGCAGGCCGCCGACTCGCCCGTGCGCTGGGTCGTGAAGAACACCGACGACGGCGATCAGGGCAAGCAGGTCAAGGCCGGCGAGGCCTACCACCTGTGCAACCTCGGCAAGGACGAGACCTGCCTGCAGCACTGGTCGCAGGGCTTCCAGGCCGGCGTGCACCTCGAGTGGAAGAAGCCCAAGCGCTTCCAGAAGGGCGGCGTCGTGTTCGAGCGCAAGGGCGGCGCCGGCGTGATCCAGTCGGGCGAGCGCGTGGCGATCCGGGTCGAGCACCCGAAGCACGACCTCGGGCACTACCTCAAGTACGGCCCGCGCGACGAGTCCGGCGCGATCGAGCTGGTCTACAGCGACACGCCCGCGTACGAGTGGTCGATCGAGACCGCCGGCCCCCTCGAGACCGGCGCGACCGCGCTGGTCGTCAACCATGGCGACGGCGCGAACCCGCTGACCTACTGCTTCCGCCCCCGCGGCGCGTGGCTGCGCTGGCTCTCCGACTGCGACGCGAAGTACGTCGAGGCGATCGCGGCCAAGGAGCGCGGCGACTTCACGACCTTCAACCGCATCAACGAGGAGGCGCGTCAGGAGCAGTTCGACCGCCAGCGGGCGAAGAGCGCCGAGCAGCGCGAGCAGGCCAAGGCCGAGGCCGAGGCGCGCTACGAGGCCGAGCGCGAGGCGCTGCGCCAGAAGGGCAAGGAGAACATGGAGCGCTACCGCGAGGAGCAGGAGGCGCGCCGGGCCGAGACGCAGAAGAAGATCGAGGAGATGCGCGCGAAGGGTCGCGAGCGGCACCAGCAGGCGCTCGCGGAGCGCGAGCAGGCCTACCAGGACACGCTCGCCGAGCTCAAGTCGAAGCGCGAGGCGTCGATGAAGCGCTACGAGACGGAGGCCAAGGCGCGCGCCGCCGAGGCGCAGAAGCAGATCGACGAGCTGCGCGCGACCTCGAAGTCCGCGGCGAAGTCGGCCGAGGAGAAGCTCGACGGCGCGGTGGCCACGGCCGAGGGCGCGTTCAAGGGCGCGGAGGCCACGGCGCTGCGCGCCCTCGAGCAGGGGAAGCAGCAGGCCGAGGGCGCGTTCAAGTCGGAGCTCGGCAAGGCCGAGTCGGCCGCGAAGTCAGCCAAGCAGAAGGCCGAGCGCGAACTCAAGCAGGCCAAGCAGGACGCCAAGGCCAAGCTCGACGACGCCAAAAAGCAGGCGGAGGCCAAGCGCGACGAGGCGATCGCCGCGGCCAAGGCCAAGCTCGACGACGCCAAGCAGCGCGGCAAGGAGGCCGAGGAGAAGGCGCGCGCCGAGCTCGACGAGGCCAAGAAGAAAGCCCAGGCCGAGCTCGAGAAGGCCAAGGACGCCGCCAAGCGCGAGTTCGACACGGCCAAGCAGAAGGCCGAGGGCGCGCTCAAGAAGGCCAAGAGCGAGGCCGAGGGCGCGCTCAAGAAGGCCAAGCAGAAAGCCCAGGCCGAGCTCAAGCAGGCCAAGGACAAGGCGCAGGCCGCCTTCGACAAGGCCAAGGGCGACGCCAAGGCCAAGCTCGACGCGGCCAAGCAGAAAGCCCAGGCCGAGCTCGAGAAAGCCAAGCAGAAGGCCGAGGAGGCGTTCAAGCGCTCGAAGGAGAAGGCCGAGGCAGAGCTGAAGAAGGCCAAGGACGCCGCCAAGCGCGAGCTCGACAAGGCCAAGGGCGAGCTCGACAAGGCCAAGCAGAAGGCCAAGGGCGAGCTCAACAAGGCCAAGGACGCCGCCAAGCGCGAGCTCGACAAGGTCGAGGACGCGATCAAGGACCTGTTCTCGTTCTGATCCTTCGCGCCCGTCGCGATCGAGAGGCCGGCGCTCGCGAGCGTCGGCCTCGCTCGTGGTGCCGCGCGCGGAAACGCCTCCCGCAGCGACGCGCCCCTGGTGACGGCGCGCCGCCGCATCCCCTATGCTCGGACCGTGTCGAACGAGCCAGCCGAGCCGGCGCGGACGGTCGACGCGCTCGCGGGCCCGACCCTCGCCGCGCCCGAGCGGGACGCGTCCGCAGGCGCCGCGCGCGAGCTCGCGGGCCCGACCCTCGCCGCGCCCGAACTCACCGACGTCCCGATCGGCGGGCTGCGCCTCGCTCCCGGCGCGCGCGTCGATCGCTTCACGCTGCTGCGCAAGCTCGGCGCCGGCGGCATGGGCGTGGTCTACGAGGCCCACGACCCGAGCCTCGACCGCAAGGTCGCGCTCAAGCTGATGCTCGGCGACCACGAGGGCGCGCGCGCGCGCCTGCTGCGAGAGGCCCAGGCCATGGCGCGCCTGGCCCACCCGAACGTCGCCGCCGTGCACGAGGTCGGCAGCGTCGGCGAGGCCGTGTTCATCGCCATGGAGCTGATCGACGGGCAGACGCTGGGCGAGTGGCTCGCGGACGCCCGCGGCTGGCCCGAACGTCTGCGCGCGCTGATCGCCGCCGGCGAGGGCCTCGCGGCGGCCCACCGCGCGGGCCTCGTGCACCGCGACTTCAAGCCCGGCAACGTCATGGTCGGCGCCGACGGGCGCCCGCGGGTGCTCGACTTCGGGATCGTCCGCAGCGCGCCCGCGCCGGATCAACAACATGACCAAAACGACATCTCGGAGGACATCGCGCCGCGCGAGCGTGACGCGCCCGGCTCGCTCAACAGCCCGCTGACGCGGGTCGGCGCGATCATCGGCACGCCCGCCTACATGGCGCCCGAGCAGCTCGAGGGCGCCGACGTCGACGCGCGCGGCGACCAGTTCAGCTACTGCGTCTGCGCCTACGAGGCGCTCTACGGCGCGCGCCCCCACGAGGCGAGCACGCTCGTCGCGCTGCTCGAGGCGACGCGCGCCGGCCCCCGCGCCCCCGCGCGCGGCCCCGTGCCCGCGCGCGTCTTCAAGATCCTCGCGCGCGGGCTCGACCCCGACCCCGCGCGGCGCTGGCCGTCGATGCGCGCGCTGCTCGACGCGCTGCGCGAGCCGCTCGAGCGCTTCGGCGACCCCGAGCTGGACGTCTCGGTCGGCCGGCGGCAGCGCACGGCGCTGCTGATCGCGATGACCGTGGTGCTCATCGGGATCGTCGCGCTGCTCGAAGGCAACAGCGACCCGGCGACGATGCTCGCCGATCCGGTCGCCGGCCTGCGCCTCCACTCGGGCATGACCGTCGCCGCGCTGCTCATCATCGCGGCCGTGCGCCGCTGGGTCGGGCGCAACCGCGTCAACCGGCGGATGCTCATGACCTTGGCGGTCTACGCCGTCATGCTCTGGGTCAACCGCGTCATCGGCGTCGCGCTCGACATCGGCTGGCCCGAGATCTACGTCCTCGACATCGCCACGTGGACCGGCCTGACGCTGCTCGGCGGCAGCGCGGTGCACCGCTCGATGTACGCGCTCGCGGCCGCCGGCGCGCTCGCGCTCGGGGTCGCCTGCGCGCGCGCGAGCTTGGCCCCGCCGGCGAGCCTGCTCTACAACGTCGGCTCCCTCGTCACGGTCGCCGTGATCTGGAGAGGCGGTCGCGACCAGGCGGCGGCCGAGGCCGCGATGGCCCAGACCCGACGCACGCGCGCGAGCTCATGAGCGGCGCGTGCCGACGCGCGGCGCGGTGCTACCCTGCCTCGCCATGCGAGGCCGCGCCCGAAAGACGACACCGCGGGTCAAGGGCGGCCGCGTGCAGCGAAAGAACTTTCGCGACGCGCGCGGGCGCGCCGCCGGCCAGGCGCTCGAGCTGCGCGTCGACGTTCCTGGCCTTGGGTACAGGCACGTCGTCGCGCGCGAGCACCTCCAGCGCTTCCTCGAGCTGATCCCCGACTGGGAGCGCGCGCGCGCGGGCCTGCACGCGATCGTGCTCGCCGCGGGCGACGAGGAGGCGGACGGCTGGTACGACTGCGGCGTCATCGCGCTGACCGCCTGGCCCGATCCGCCGACGACCACCGTGTGCGCCGAGTACTTCGAAGAGCACCGCGACATCCTCACGCGGCTCGGCGTGCCGTCGCGCCAGGCGCCGAGCTTCCTCGGCGTCGTCGACGAGGCCGTCGCCCCCTCCTGGTGGAAGATGCCCGGGACGTCGGCGCTGCTCGACGCGGCGCTCGACATCATCTCCTTCGACGTCGAGCCCGCGGACGCGCCGGGCGAGTGGCGCGTGCGCGACACCTCCGTGCATCAGGAGGGCGGCCCGGTGATCGCCGAGCTGCACGAGCTCGACGGCGCGCTGCACGTCTACGAGCGCCGCGTGGCGCTCCGCTTCGACCGCCGCCGCGCCGCCGCGTTCCAGCTGCTCCACGTCCTGCTGCACGAGCTGGGGCACCACGTCGACGCCCAGGGGCCGCTGAGCAGGCGCGCCTACTGGCGGCGTGAGGAGTTCGCGGAGCAGTGGGCGCGCCGCTGCGCCGATCGGATCTGGTCGGCGTATCACCGGCTGCCCTTCGCGTAGCGACGCGACCCGACGCGCGCGCCCGCGCCCGTCGCCTGCACAGGATCTGCACAGAACCTGCGCCGCTTCTGCCCGCGCCGCTCGCGAGTTCCGCACGCGCGCTTGATAGACCTGCACCGTCGCCCCGCCGCGCCGCCTAGAACATGTCTCCATAGACATGCTCCAGGAGTTCGCCTGGGCGCCCGCAGAGGAGCCAACGCCCGTGACCCTCGCCAGCGAATCCATCGACCCCGTGTTCCCCGAGGGCGCCTACGCCCGGCTCGAGCCGCGCCAGCGCCCGTATCACGCCGGGCGCGAGGCCCGTGAGCCCGCGCCGCCACCACGCGAGCCCGCGGCCCCGCGGCCAGAGCCAGGCGCGCGCGAGCTCGTCACCGGGCTGCTGCGCGCGCTCGCGGGCCTGGGGCTGCTCGGCGCCGCCGCGGGGCTCGGCTCCGTCGGCGAGGTCTCCCACACCGCAGGCTGGGCCGTCACGCTGCGGATGGTCCCGGCGACCGTGCTCAACATCGGCGGCGCGCTGCTGCTCGCGAGCCCGGCGCTCGTCGCCCTGCACCAGTTCCTCGACCTGCGCGCGCGCCCGGAGGCGCTGGCCGCCGCGCTGACCCGCGGCCTGATCGCCGTCGGTCAGCTCGCCGCTGGCCTCGCGCCGGTGGTCCTGTTCTTCTCGGCCACGACCGATCTGTGGCTCGCCGCGTTCCTCGCGTCGATGCTCGCGCTCGGCGCGGTCGGCTACGTCGTCTGCGCCCGCGAGCTGACCCAGGCCGAGCGCGGCAACGACGAGCAGGCCCCCGTCTCGCCCCGCTTCCACGCGCTCGTGCACGGCTGGCTGCTGCTCACGCTGCTCATCGCGCTGCGGCTCGGGGTCGACCTCGCCGACTTCGTCCTCGCCGTCTCGCGCTTCTAGACACGCGCTTCTCGTCACGCGCCCCCAGGAGACCACGAAGATGACCGTCCCGACCTCATACTCGACGCCCGCGACGTCGTCCCGGCGCACGATCCTCGAGCTGACCACGCTGCTGCTGCGCGACCCGCAGGCGCTCATCGACGCCGGCGACCGCGAGCAGGCGCTCGGCGAGCTCGCGCCGCGCCTGCTCGCGATCACCTGCGCCGGCGCGAGCCTCTTCGGCCTCGTCGTCGGCTCCTACCGCGGCGGCGTGCAGCACCTCTACGCCGCCGTGAAGATGCCGCTGCTGCTGCTGCTGCCGGTGCTCGTCGGCCTGCCCGCGATCCGGGCGCTGTACGCCGCGTGCGAGGTCCACACCTCGCGCTCGCGCCTCGGGCTCGCCGCGCTCGCCGGCATGGCCCGCACCGCGGTGCTCGCGGCCGCCTGCGCGCCGCTGCTGTGGCTGCTCTACTCCGTGCACATCAGCTACCACCGCGCGATCCTGGTGATGACCGCGTGCCTGCTCGCGGTCGGGCTCCCGGGGCTCACCGCGCTGACCCGCGGGCTCCCGCGCGGCGGCCAGCACCGCTGGCTCGCGAGCGCAGGCTCGGTGATCATCCTCGGCGCGCTGCTGGCCCAGTCCGGGTGGCTGCTGCGGCCCTTCGTCGTGCGCCCGCGGGCCGAGGCCACCTTCCTGCGCGCGATCCAGGCCGACGTGTTCTCGAGCCTCAACGCGACCTACGACTCGTCCAAGGGCCGCTACCGGGGCTGGAGCGCGCGCTCGCACGGCTTCATCGGGGCCAAGGCCGCGCCCCCGCCCCCGCCGCCCTCGCGCCGCCTCGAGCTCGGCGAGCGCGCGCTCGCCGAGAGCGCGAGCGCTCGCCGAGCGCGCGCCTCCGACCTGGCCATTGAGTCACCCGAGGCGCCCGCCGCCGTCGACCGCGGCGCGCTCGAGTCTCCCGCGCCGCCCCCACAGAACATGTCGATGGAGACAGCCACCTACGCCACGGACACGGCCGCCGACCTCCCCCGCTGACCGCCGCGCCCGCTCGCGCGCCGCGTGACCCAAGGACCACCCATGACGTTCTCGGCCCTGTTCATGACCCGCTTCACCTCCGGCCTGCTCGCGCTCGGCGACCCGCCCCCCCACGCGCTGTGGGTCAGCCTCGGGCTCGGCTACCTCGCCGTCGGCGCGGCCGTGGCCTGGAGGCTCGCGCGCGCCGGCTTCCCCGCGGGGACCTCCGTCAGCGGCTTCGCCTGCTGGCCGCTGCTGCTCGGCCTGCTGCACGAGCCGCGCCCGCCCGCGCAGGCCGGCGGCCCCAGGCTCCTCGCGCATCAGCGCCTGCATGAGCGCGCTGCGGCTGACGCTCGCCGAGCCGGCCGCGCAGGGCCTCGCCGGGCGCGAGGACGTCGATGCCCTCGAACGCGCGCTCTACCTCGCCGACCGCCGCGTCGCGCTCGCCGACCGCATGCTCGAGGAGCTCGGCGCGGCCGCGCGTCGCCGCCCGAGCGCGCGCGCCGGCGAGGCGCCCGTCGACGACGACATCGCCCGCGGGCTCGCGGCCCTGCGCGCCGCTCGCGACCACGCGATCGCGGAGCTCGACGCCGTGCTCGACGCCGTCCTGCAGCTGCGCATCCAGGTCGGGCTGCGCACGCTCGCCGGCGGTCGCCTGCCCGTGCAGGAGCGCCTGCAGGACCTCCAGGCTCGCGTCGCCGCGCTCGCGGAGTTATCCTCGCTGGAGCTCGCGTGCGCGTCCTGAGCAACACCTCGCCCGGCGGGCACACCATCCTCGTCGTCGACGACGACCCGCCGCTGCGCGAGGTCGTCCGCTACGCGCTCACGCGCGAGGGCTTCCGCGTGCTCGAGGCCGCCGACGGCGTGGCCGCGCTCGCGGCGGTCGAGGCCCACGACCCCGACCTGCTCGTGCTCGACGTCTCCATGCCCGAGCTCGACGGCTTCTCGCTGTGCCGGACGCTGCGCGCGCGCTCCGACGTGCCGATCCTGTTCCTCTCCTCGCGCGCCGACGAGCTCGACCGCGTGCTCGGGCTCGAGCTCGGCGGCGACGACTACGTGACCAAGCCGTTCTCGACCCGCGAGCTCGTGACGCGCGTCAAGGTCATCCTCCGGCGCCCGCGCGCCGCGACGCCGGCCGCGGCGAGCCCCGACCACGAGACGCTCGCGCGCGGCCCCCTGCGCCTCGACCCCGAGGCCCACCGCGTGTGGGCCGACGGGCAGGAGGTCAGCCTGACCGCGACCGAGTTCCGCCTGCTCGAGGTGCTCATGCGCCGCCCGAGCCGCGTGTTCACGCGCGAGGAGCTCGGCGCGCGCGCCTACCCCGACGCGCGCCACGTCTCCGGGCGCACGCTCGACTCCCACGTCCGCCGGATCCGGCAGAAGCTCCGGGACGTCGGCGTCGACGCGATCGAGACCGTGCACGGCGTCGGCTACCGCATGCGCGAGGAGGACGCGCGACGCTGAGCGGCTCGGGTCGCCGCGCGCGCAGCCCCCATGAACGACCGCCCACGCGAGCGCGCGCGGACTCGCTGGGGCCTGCCGCTGCGGGCCTGGCTGGTGCTCTCCTACCTCGTGGTGCTCGCGCTGCCGCTGCTCGCGTTCCTCGCGACCGGCGCGCTCGCGACGGACCTCATCCGGCAGACGCGGCTCAACCTCGAGAACCAGGGCGAGCTCATCGCGCTGTTCGTCGGCGAGCGCCTGACCGGGCCCGACGCGCCCGAAGGCGTCGCCGCGCTCGCGCCCCAGCTCACCCCCACGCTGCAGGCCGCCCGCGAGCGCACCCTCGCCGGCGTGCGCGTCCTGGACGCGCGCGGGGTCGTCATCGCCAGCAGCGGGGAGGGCGTCGGCGCCGCGCTCGCGGGCGACCCCGAGGTCGCGGCTGCCCTGTCTGGTGAGACAGGTATCAACGTGCGCCCGCGCCCGACCAGGAGCCGCCAGCAGCCGCTCGCGAGCCCGAGCCGGCGCGCGCGCGTGCGCCTGTTCGTCGCCAAGCCCATCGCCGGTCCCGACGGCCAGGTCGCCGGCGTCGTGCTGCTCTCGCGGACGCCCCGCGAGGAGCTGCAGGCGCTCTATCACATGTCGCCGCGGCTGCTGTGGGGCCTGCTCGTCGCGCTCGCGCTGACGCTGACCATCGCCGGGCTCGCCGGCTACTACGGCAGCCGCTCGCTGCGGCGCCTCGCCGAGGCCGCGCGCCGCGTCAGCGTCGGCCAGCGCCTGGAGCCCGCCGAGATCGAGCGCAGCGCGCGCTCGCGCGTGGTCGAGGTCCGCGAGCTCGCGCGCGCCGTCGCGACCATGACCGAGAAGCTGCAGGCGCGCGTCGACTACATCAACGAGTTCGCCGGCAACGTCTCGCACGAGTTCCGCACGCCGCTGGCGACGCTGCGCGGCACCGCCGAGCTCCTGCATGACGATGAGGACATGTCGCTCGAGCAGCGGCGCAAGTTCCTCGTCAACGCGCAGGGCGAGCTCGACCGCATGGAGCGCCTCGTCGCCGGCCTGCTCGCGCTCGCGCGCGCCGAGCGGACCCACGCCCTCGAGCCGCTCGACCCGCGCGCGCTGCTCGACGCGCTCGCGGGGCGCCGCCCGCAGATCGCGGTCACCCACGCGGCCGACGAGCGCGCGCGCGTGCAGGGCAGCCGCGCCCAGCTCGCGGCCGCGCTCGACAACCTCGTCGACAACGCGCTCACCCACGGCGGCGCGCGCGTGCGCGTCGAGGTCTCAACCTGGTCGGACGACCAGCACGTCGGCTTCGCCGTGCGCGACGACGGCCGCGGGATCTCGCCGGCCAACCTCCCCCGCGTGTTCGAACGCTTCTTCACGACCGGCCGCGAGCGCGGCGGCACAGGCCTCGGCCTCCCGCTCGTGCGCCTGATCTGCCAGACCCACGGCGGCGACATCGAGCTCACGAGCGCGCCCGACGGCACCGAGGCCCGGATCACGCTGCCGCGCGCGCCGGGGTGATCGACCGGCGGCCAGCCGTCGACTCGTCGCTCGCGACTCGCTCAGCGCATCCAGATCACGAGCCCGTTACCCCAGTGACCGTCGGCCGCGTTGTCGTCCCACGCGTTGTTGTTGTTGTTGTTCGTGCAGCTGCAGATCGCGCTGAACGACGCGCCGCCGTCCTCGTTGAGCCGCATGTGGATATCGCCGCAGGACTGGTACCCGTAGTCGTTGAGGTTCATGCCCTGCAGCCCCGTGTACGAGCCCGAGAGGATGTTGCCGTTGCTGCAATTGAGCGTCAGCTCGGGGTCCTCGCACACGGCGGTCACGGGGTGCGCGACGTCGCTGAACCATGAGAACGCCTCGGCGTCGACCCCCTTGAACCAAGTCCCCGTCTGCGTGACATCGTCCTCGGCGAAGGTCGTGAAGCGCGCGACCGTGAAGTCCGACAGCGCGGGTCCGAGACGCGCCGCGCCGTGCGACGCGACCCCGGGGGCGCGATCCTCGTAGGACGTGGCGTCGAGCAGCGAGTCGAGGTCGAGCTCATCCCCGAACCACCCGCGCGGTTCGTCGTACGGGTTCCCCTGGTGCCAGCGGTGGACCTTGGCCACGAGCGTCCAGCCGCCGTCGTCGTCGGTCATGTCGCAGTACGCGTCGAACGCCGCGTTGTTGTCGCCCGGCCCGTCGGGATCGATCGCGTAGACGCCGTCGCTCGCGTTCGGCAGCTCGGCGAGGATCTGGTCGCAGAGGGTCGCGTAGACGCACGTGCTCAGGCAGCCGTCGGCCTCGTCGCCGTCGCCGTCGTCGCACTCGTCGACGCCCGCCTGGACGAAGCCGTCGCCGCAGCTGGCGACGACGCAGGTGTCGAGGCAGTCGTCGGTGTTGTCGTCGTTGCCGTCGTCGCAGGCCTCGTCGCCGTTGATCACGCCGTCGCCGCAGACGCCGTCTCCGTCGCCGTCTCCGTCGCCGTCTCCGTCGCCGTCTCCGTCTCCATCACCGTCTCCATCACCGTCGCCGTCTCCGTCGCCGTCGCCGTCTCCGTCGCCGTCGCCGTCTCCGTCGCCGTCTCCGTCTCCGTCGCCGTCTCCGTCGCCGTCACCGTCTCCGTCGCCATCTCCGGCGGTCGTCCCTTCGCTCACGCTCCCGGCGGTCGTCGCCGCGCCTGTGCTCTCACCCGCGGTCGTGTCCGTTGAGCCCGTTGAGTTCGTCGTGTCGTCCGTGTCCGACCCGGGCCCGGTCGTCTCGGCGCTCGAGTCTCCGCACGCGGACGAGAGCGAGAGGGAGAGCGAGCACAACGCGAGGAGCAGAGAGCGCTTCATCATTTTCAACCTGTCCCCGGAGACTACTTTGTTCGTCAGGCGAAGCGCTACGCCCCGCGCAGAAATCGAGCCGGCGCTCGGGAGCGATCGACCTCGGACAGACCGCTGGGCCGGGCGAGCTCGCGGGCCGCTTCGCGCGGACGAGGTCGACACGCCGCGACCCGTGCGCTCGACGATGGACGAGCGCGCCGCGCTAGGCGAGCCGCGAGACCTTGTCGCGCAGCGTCGACATCAGCTCGCCCGGCGACAGCCTCGAGAGCTGCTCCCAGGGCGCGTCGAGCCCGGAGATGCTGGTCAGACGGTGCTGGATCATCATCCTGGGGATCCGCTCATAGCCCCACGTGATGCCGAACGTGCCTTCCGACTGCAGCGACGCCTTGACCGAGCCGAGCGCCGTCGACTCGTCGATGAAGCCCTGAAACCCGGGGCCGCCCGAGAGCTCGATGTACCGCACCTCCTCGTCGGTCGCGTTCCAGAAGCTGTGCTGAAGACCCCGCGGCTTGATCACGTAGCTCCCGGTGGGCGCGGTAAAGCGCGTGCCCCCCTCGCCGCCGACCTCGAATTCGAGCTCGCCGTTGAGCACGACCACGACCTGATCCTCGTGCTCGTGCGCGTGCGGCGCGAGCAGCGAGCGTGGCTTCATCACGCCCTCCATCACCGAGTACTCGTTGTTCAGCCGGGTCGTGTGCACCTTGGTGACGAGATGAGTGCCGGAGTGAGCGCCCGCTCCCGGGAGGATGAGCAGGTCGGTCTCGGGTTGTTGTTGCGTGTTCGTCATGGTGATTCCTCTACAGCTCTGCGGCGCCCTGATACCGTCCGGGAGTCTTGTGGGGCCCGGCGCGACGTGGTTCGGACGTGCCTTCAGAGTAGAGCGCGAGGCGAATGCCACCAGGGACACAGCGCGACAAAGGGGGGACACCCGACGACATCCCCGCGACCGAGCGCGCGCGCGCCAGCGTCGTCATGGGCCTCGCCGCCTACGCCACGGCGCGCGGGCTCTCGCAGGCCGAGATCCTCGAGTGCACTGGCCTCGGGCTGTCCGAGCTGCTCGACCCCGAGGCGCGGCTGCCCGCGCTCGCGGTGCACCGGCTCTGGCGCGAGCTCGCGACGCGCTTCCCCGACGAGGCCATCGCGCTGCAGCTCGCCGCGGTCGCGCCGCTGACCGACTACGGCGTGCTCCTCCACGTGATGCGCTTCGCCGAGACGCCGCGCGACGCCCTGCGGATGTTCGCGCGCTACCGAGAGGTCATCGTCGAGGGCCTCCAGGTCACCCTGATCGATGGCCCCGAAGAGGCCTCCCTGCGCCTGCACCACCGACTCGACATCATCGACGGTGGGCACGCCGCCGAGCTGGCGATCGCGCTCACGGTGCGCCTCGGCAGAGACGGCTTCGCCTCCGACTTCGCGCCGACGCGAGCCGAATTTCGCCACGCGCCGCACGGCCCGACGAGTCAATACGAGCGGGCGCTCGGCGTCCCCGCGCGCTTCGAGTGCCCGCACAACTCGCTGGTGTTTCGCGCAGCCCAGCTCGACACGCGAGTCCATCGCGGCGACGCGCACATGCTCCGCTACCTGCACGACCATCTCGAGCGCGCGCGCGAGCGCTTCGTCAACGCGGCCGCCCCGCGCGAGCTGGCGCGCGTCCGCGCGGCCGCGGCCGCGAACGCCGAGCGCGGGGACTACGGCGCCGAGGCCCTCGCGAGGCGGCTCGGGCTCGGCCTGCGCACGCTGCAGCGGCGCCTGCGAGAGCACGACACGACCGTCGCCGCGCTGCTCGACGAGCTCCGCGAGGCCAACGCGCGCCAGCTGATCAGCGATCACCGGCTCGGCGTCGACGAGCTCGCGTTCCTGCTCGGGTACTCCTCGGCGCGCGCCCTCCGGCGCGCGTGCCTGCGCTGGACCGGCAAGACCCCGTCGGAGCTTCGGGCCACGCGCGTCGAGTAGAGTACGCGAACGCTGGAGCGCCGCGAGGAGGCTCCCCCGACGTCGCCACGTCGCTCACCAAGTCGGCGGCGCGGCTGCTCGAAGCGCCGCGCCCAGCCCGACGCTGGCGCGCCCGTACGCGACGCGACGCGACGTGGCGGAGCGCGGCGCGGCGCTGACCTCGTGGCCCAGTGCAGGCAGCGCCCGCCCTTGAGCGCGCGCGCTCAACAGATTCGTGGCAGCTGCGCGCCCGAGAGCATGTCGACGACGCGGGTCGTGCCGTAGGCGCTGCGGCCGACGACCTCCGCCGGCCCGCGCTCGAGCACGCGCCCGACCGCGACGGCCTCCGCGGTCACCGGGAAGCGCCGGAGGAGCTCGAGCGCCGCGTCCACGTGCTCGGGGGCGACGATCGCGACGAACCGGCCCTCGTTGGCGACGTAGAGCGGGTCGAAGCCGAGCAGCTCACAGACGCCGCGAACGGTCGGGTGAACGGCGACGCGCTCCTCGTCGAGCTCGACGCGCACGCCGGCGCTGGCGGCGAGCTCGTTGAGCGCGCTGGCGAGGCCGCCGCGGGTCAGGTCGCGCAGGCAGCGGACGTCGACGCCGCCCTCGAGCAGCGCCAGCGCGGGCTCGACCAGCGTCGCGAGGTCACTCTCGATCGGCGTCTCGATCATGAGCTGCTCGCGCGCCGCGAGCACGGCGATCCCGTGGCGACCGAGGTCTCCCGTGACGATGATCGCGTCGCCGGGTCGCACGCGCGCTGGCCTCGGCGCCGGCGCGTCGACGGGCGCGCCGACCCCGGTGGTGTTGACGAACATGCCGTCGCCCTTGCCGCGCTCGACGACCTTCGTGTCGCCCGTCACGACCTCGACGCCGACGAGCTCGCACGCCGCCCGGATCGCGAGCACCTGGCGCCACAGCGTGTCCATGGGGAGGCCCTCCTCGAGCACCAATCCGAGGCTGAGCGCGCGCGGACGCGCGCCGCACATCGCCAGGTCGTTGGTCGTGCCGTAGACCGCGAGCGTGCCGATGTCGCCGCCGGGGAAGCGCAGCGGGCTGACGACGTAGGTGTCGGTGGTGATCACGACGTCGCCGCGCCCGCCGACGCGCACGCGCGCGCCGTCGTGACGCGCGCGCAGCGACTCGCCCCCGAGCGTGGCCACGAACATGCGCTCGACCAGCTCGGCCGACAGGCGCCCGCCGGCCCCGTGCGCCAGCGTGACGCGGGGGTAGTCGCGCAGCGAGATCGGGCACGCGGGCAGCCCCGCAGCGCCCCAGGCCGACGCGCTCACGCGCCCTCCCCGTCCGCGCGCCGGCGGTAGCGATAGTAGGCGGCGCAGGCCCCCTCGGACGAGACCATGGGGGCGCCGCGCGGGCGCGTGGGCGTGCACTCCCCCCCGAACAGCGGGCAGTCGGTCGGCCGCTTGGCGCCCCGAAGGACATGTCCCGCGATGCACTCGGGGTGCTCGCGCGCGCGCAGCTCGGCGATCGGGAAGCGCTCCTCGGCCGCGAAGCCGCGGTACGCCCCGCGCAGCGCGAGCCCGCTGCGCGGCAGCACGCCGACGCCGCGCCACGCCCGATCCACCGGCTCGAACACCTCGTCGAGCAGCGCGCGCGCCAGCGGGTTCCCGCCCGCCTGGACCACGCGCGCGTAGGCGTTCTCGACCCGCGCCTCGCCGGCCTCGAGCTGCCGGATCGCGCGCAGCACCCCCGCGAGCAGGTCGACGGGTTCGAAGCCCGTCACCACGATCGGCGCGCCGTGCCGCCGCGCGAGCGCCACGTAGCCCTCGGTGCCCATGACCGTACAGACATGTCCCGCGGCGAGGAAGGCGTCGATCTGGACGTCGGGCGCCGCGAGGATCGCGTGCATCGCCGGCGGCACCAGGACGTGGGAGACGAGCGCCGAGAAGTTGCCGACGCCCCCCGCGGCCGCGGTCTTGATCGCGAGCGCGGTGGCCGGCGCGGTCGTCTCGAAGCCGACCGCGAACAGCACGACCTCCCGCTCCGGGCGCGCGCGCGCCAGCTCGACCGCGTCGAGCGGCGAGTAGACGACGCGCACGTCGCCGCCCCGCGCCTTCACGCTCAACAGGTCCTCGCGCGAGCCGGGCACCCGCAGCATGTCGCCGAAGGTGCACAACGTCGCCTCCGGGCGCGCGGCGATCACCAGCGCGCGATCGATCATCTCGATCGGCGTGACGCACACGGGGCAGCCGGGGCCGTGCACGAGCCGCACGCCCGCGGGCAGCAGCTGGTCGAGGCCGAACTTCAGGATCGCGTGGGTCTGCCCGCCGCAGATCTCCATCAGCGTCCACGGCCGCGTGACGGTCGACTCGATGGCCGCGACGAGCGACCGCACGGCCGCCGCGTCGCGGAACTCGTCGACGAGCCTCACGGCTCGACCTCCTCGGCGCCCGCGTCCGCCGGCTGCTCGAGCGCGTCGAGCAGCGCGAAGGTCCGGCGCGCCTCGGCCTCGTCCACGCGCTGCAGCGCGATCCCGACGTGCACCAAGACGTAGTCGCCCACGGTCGCCTCGGGCACGAGCGCGACGTTCACGGTTCGAACCACGCCGGCGAAGCTCACGCTCGCCGTGCGCGCGAGGGGGCCGTCGCGCTCGTCGACCGCCTCAATCCGTCCCGGGATGGCCAAGCACACGCGCCTCGTCCTCCAGCTCAAGCATGCCACGGCGCGCCGGGGCCGCGCGCCGCGTTCGTTGTCGCCGCGCGTACTCGGCCTGCCCGGCGCGAGCCCGCCGTCGCCAGGGGCAGCGCGCGCGGCCAGACCGGGCGCAGGCCCGCCGCGCGCGCGAGCTCGATGACTCGCTCGAGCAGGAGCTTGTTGGCGAAGCAACCTCCCGCCAGCGCGAGCACGTCGCCGCCCTCGAGCCGGCGCGCGGTAGCGACGATCATCCGGGCCAGCGTCTCATGGAAGCGCGCCGCCACGGTCGACGCCGACACGCCGGCCTCGATGTCCCCCACGGCCGCGCGCAGCGCGGGGCGCCAGTCGAGCTCGAGCGCGCCGCCGTGATCTCGAACATGTACAAAAGGATAGCTTTTAACGACGTGGCGCCACCCCGCGCGGGCGGCGTGCTCGACCCGCGTCGCCGCCTGGGCCTCGAAGCTCGCCTCGTGCACGAGCCCGAGCAGCGACGCGAGCGCGTCGAACAGCCGCCCGACGCTCGTGGTCCGCGGCTCGGCGCGCGCGAGCAGGGACAAGAGCAGCGGCCGCTGCCCGTCGGGGATCCTCGCTACCGGCGGCAGCCGCCGCGCGAGCGCGGCCGGGCCGAAGCACACAAACAGCACCGCGAGCGCCGAGCGCCACGGCGAGCGCGCGGCCCGGTCGCCGCCGGGGAGCGTGAAGGGACGCATCCGCGCGACGTGACGGGGGAGCGCGCGCGCGTCGTCGAAGGCGAACCACTCGCCGCCCCAGCTCGAGCCGTCGTCGCCGAGGCCCGCGCCGTCCCAGGCCACGCCGACGCCCGCCTCGGTGACGCGGTTCTCCACCACGCACGCGAGCACGTGCGCGACGTGATGCTGCACGGGCGTCAGCCCCAGCTCGTGCCGCGCCGCGAGCTGACGGGCGACCGCCGTGGAGCCGTAGTCGGGGTGCGCGTCGCAGGCGATCGCCGTCGCGCGCGACGGGTACAGCGTCAGGAGCTCCTGGGCCGCGTCCGCGCAGCGCCGCCGCGCGAGCGGACCGTCGAGCGTTCCGACGTGGGGACCCACGATGATCGCCCGATCGAGCGCGAGGCAGACCGCGTTCTTGAGGTGCGCGCCCACGGCGAGCGTCGCGTCGCCGCCCTCGCGCTCCTCGACCTCGAGCACCAGCGGCGCGCACCCGCGACCGCGTCGCAGCGCGAGCGGGCGACCCGCGGCCCAGCGGACCACCGAGTCGTCGAGCGGCCGCACGATCGCGCGATCGTGGCCCAGGATCACGTCGGCGATCGAGCCGAGCCGCGCCCGCGCCTCCTCGACGTCGACGCAGATCGGCTCCCCGCTGCGGTTCCCGCTCGTGGCCACGAGCGGCCTGGCGAGCCGCCGCGCGAGCAGGTGATGCAGCCCCGAGGACGGCAGCATGACGCCGAGCTCCTGGTTGTCCGGCGCGACCGCAGCCGAGAGCGTCGCGCCCGGTCGTCGCGTGACGAGCACGATCGGCGCCGCCGGCGAGCGCAGGAGCCCCTCGTCCTCGCGCGTCGGCGAGGCGACGCGCGCGAGCATCTCGAGGTCGGAGACCAGCACGGCGAGCGGCTTCTCGGGTCGGCGCTTGCGCGCGCGCAGCCGCGTCACCGCCCCGTGGTCGGTCGCGTCGACGACGAGGTGAAACCCGCCCACGCCCTGGATCGCCGCGATCGCGCCGCGCGACAGCGCCTCGGCGACGCGCTCGATCAGCGCGCGCGCGTCCCCGCGGACGCGCGCGCCGCCCTCCCACAGCGACAGCTGCGGGCCGCAGCGCGGGCACGAGATCGCCTGGGCGTGGAACCGGCGATCCTCGGGCTCCTCGTACTCCGCTCGACACGCGGCGCACCGCTCGAAGCGCGCCATCGTCGTGTGGGCGCGATCGTAGGGGAGCTGGGTGATGATGCTGAAGCGCGGGCCGCAGCGGGCGCAGCTGATGAACGGATCGCCGCACCTCCGGCTGCCCGCGTCGAACAGCTCCCGCACGCACGCGTCGCAGGGCGCGGCGTCGACCGGGACCGGCGCGCGGTTGATCCCGGCCGCGCTCGCGCGCACGCGAAAGCCCGCGCGCCCCGTCACGGCGAGCGGAGTAGACGTGACCGTTTGGACATCCGCGCCGGGCGGCGGGGACTCGCGCACGGCGGCGATCAGGCGCTCGATCGCCGCCGGCGCGCCCTCGAGCCGAAACCGACGCCCTCCGGGCCGTTGCGCACCGAGCCGTCGAGCCCGAGCGCCCGGGCGGCGCGCGCGACGAACGGGCGAAAGCCCACCCCCTGCACGCGCCCGCGCACCCGCACGGCGCGCGCGCGCCGCTGGGCGTCCTCGCTCAGGTCTCGAACTCCAGGGACTCGAGGACGACGCCCTGGGCGTCTGGATCGGTCTCATCGGTCATCTGCGTCAGCTCGAGGCGCGCGCCCTCGGCCACGGTCCCGCGCGACGCGAAGTCGAAGTGCTCGCGGAAGTGCTGCGGCGTGAAGTGTGACAGCGCGCCGAGCCGCAGCTTCATGCTGATCACCCGCTTGCCGCCGTGGAGCGCGTTGAGCTCCGTGACCTTGTTCATCAGGTTGTTGAGCACCGACATCTCGTGCATCTCGCGTCTCCTCGGCTCGCGCCTCGCGTCACAGGGACTCCAGCACGGCGCGCGCGACCCGGTCCGCGGCCGCTCGCACGGCCGCGCTCGCGTCGTCGCCCATCGCGAAGCGCCGCCCCGCGATCGCGTACAGCTCGACGCGCGCGGGCAGCTGGCCCAGCGCCCGCGCCATCTCGACGGCCTGGGCCGGCCCCAGCGCGTGCGTGGACGCGCCGCCCAGCTCATGGGTAGGCAGCCGCTCGCTCGCGTCGAGGTAGACGACCTCGCCCGGCGCGCGCGACGTGGCCATCGCGTCCATCAGCACGACGCGCGTGCGCCCGCTCCACGCGTCCAAGAGCCCCGCCCCGTCGCCGCGATGCTCGAGCAGGTCCGCGCGCGCGTGACCGCCCAGCGCCGCGAGGGCGCGCACCGCCAGCAGCCCGGCGACGTCATCGCCGCGAAACTCGTTGCCGATCCCGATCACCAGCGGTCTGCTCGAGGTCGGCACTACACCCGCTCCACGTCGAGCTTGAGGAAGTGGCAGGAGCACGAGATGCACGGGTCGTAGTTGCGGATCGCCTGCTCGCACTGCCAGCGCAGCTGCTCGTCGGGCAGCTCCGCGCGCGCGCCCGCGAACACCCGCAGGTCCTCCTCGATCACGGCCTGGTTGACCGACGTCGGCGCGACGATCTTGCAGTCGGTGATCACGCCCGCGTCGTCGATCGTGTAGCGCTGGTAGCAGACGCCGCGCGGCGCCTCGGTCGCGCCGTAGCCCGTGCCCGCGCGCGGCTCCACGGCGATCGCCGGGGCGTCCGGCTCGGCGTACTCGGCGATGATCCGGGCGGCCTCGTGGACCGCGTACGCGATCTCCACCATGCGCACCAGCACGCTCTGAAACGGGTTCTGGCAGCGCGCGCCCAGCCCCGCGTCGCGGGCGAGCTGCTGGACCTCCGGCGGCAGCTTGTCGTGGTTGAGCGCGTAGCGAGCCATCGGCCCCATGTGCACCGGGCCGCCCCCCACGCGCCGGCTCTGCAGCGACGTCGAGTGCGCGACGTGGACCTCGCGCAGCACACAGTCGTAGCGCGAGATCGGCTCGTCCACGCCCGCGCTCGAGACCAGGCGCCCCTCGTTGAGCGGGTACTCGCTGGGGTGACGCAGGCCCATGAACTCGTAGTCCCGTTCGAAGTCCGGGAACTCGAGCTCCTTGAGGCGCGCGAGCGCGACGGCCGTGAACTCGCGCGCCCACTCGAGCTCGCCGCGCAGCGCGTCGAGCTCGCGCCGCCGCGGCGCGCGGTAGAAGCCCCCGAGCTTGATGTTAATGGGGTGCACCTCGCGGCCGCCGAGCGCCGTCATGATCGCGTTGCCGAGCTTCTTGAGCCGCAGGCCGCGCTGGACGAGCTCGGGGTGGGCCTTCGCCATCGCTACCGCGTCGTCGAAGCCGTAGAAGTCGGGCGCGTGGAGCATGAACACGTGCAGCCCGTGGCTCTCGATCCACTCGCCGCAGTACAAGAGCCGCCGCAGCGCGCGGAGCTGGCCGTCGACGCGCACGCCGCAGACGGACTCCATGGCGTGACAGGCCGACATCAGGTAGGCCACCGGGCAGATCCCGCAGATGCGCGCGGTGATGTCGGGCGCCTCGCGAAAGTCACGCCCGCGCAAGAAGGCTTCGAAGAACCGCGGCGGCTCGAAGATCTTCAGCTTCGCGTCCTCGACCGCGCCGTCGCGGATCTTCAGGTACAGCGAGCCCTCGCCCTCCACCCGCGCGAGGTAGTCGACCTTGATCGTCTTGCTCTTGCCGGGCTCGCTTGACTCGCTACTGCTCATGCCGCTCGCTCTCCTCGCGGAACTCCGGCGCGTTCGCGTTGAACGAGCGGAACAGCCGCAGACGGTGTCCGCGATCGACCCCGAGCTGCTCGAGGCGCTCCGCGAGCGCCGGCGTGTTCACGGACTCCGCCGGCCCGAAGCACCCGTAGCAGCCGCGGTGAAACGACGGGCACAGCGCGCCGCAGCCCGCGTGCGTGACCGGGCCGAGGCACGCGGTCCCGCGCGCGACCATCAAGCACACGATCCCCCGGCGCTTGCACTCCACGCACACGCTGTGGCTGGGGATGTTCGGCCGCTTGCGGCGCAGGAAGGAGACGAGCACCTCGAGCAGCTGCGCCTTGTTGATCGGGCAGCCGCGCAGCTCGAAGTCCACCGGCACGTGATCCGCGATCGCGGTCGAGCGCTCGAGCGTCTCGATGTAGTCCGGGCGCGCGTAGACGATCCGCGTGAACTCGCGGACATCTCGAAAATTCCGCAAAGCCTGGATCCCGCCCGCGGTCGCGCACGCGCCGATCGTCACGAGCGCGCGGGACTGCCGGCGGACCTCGCGGATGCGCGCCGCGTCGTGCGGCGTCGTGATCGAGCCCTCGACGAGGCTCAGGTCGTAGGGCCCGTCCTGCACCGCGCTCGAGGCCTCGAGGAAGTGCGAGATCTCGAGCTCGCCGGCCAGCGCGAGCAGCTCGTCCTCGCAGTCGAGCAGGCTCAGCTGACAGCCGTCGCAGGACGCGAACTTGAACACCGCGAGGCGAGGCTTACGAGGCATCGGCTACAGCTCCCGGATCAGCATGCGCGGGCCGACGCGCGCGTAGGGGTACACGGGGCCGTCCTTGCACACGAAGTCAGGCCCGAACTGACAGTGACCGCACAGCCCGATCGCGCACTTCATGCTGCGCTCCATGGTCACGTAGACGCGCTCCTCGGCGAGCCCGAGCGCCCGCAGCTCGCGGGCGCAGAAGCGCATCATGATCTCCGGGCCGCACACCATCGCCGCGGCCGCGCGCGCGTCGATCCGCAGCGTCGGGATGAGCTGCGTGACGAAGCCGATGCGCCCGCGCCACGACCCTGGCGCCGCGTCGACGGTCACGCGCACGTCGATGTCGCGCGCGCGCCAGGTCGCGTGCTCCGAGCCGTACAGCAGATCCGCCGGGGTGCGCGCGCCGATCAGCACGCTGACGCGCCCGAACTCGCCCCGGTGGTTGACGACGCGATCGATCACGGGGCGCAGCGGCGCGAGCCCGATGCCGCCCGCGATGATCACCAGGTCTCGACCGCGCGCCTGGTCGACGGGCCAGTGCGTGCCGAACGGCCCGCGCACGCCGAGCGCGTCGCCCTCCTCCAGTCGACAGAACGCCCGCGACGCGGCCCCGACCGCGCGGGTCGTGTGCACGAGCTCGCCGCGCTCGGCGTCGCCGCTGATCGAGATCGGGATCTCGCCGGCCCCGAACAGGTACAGCATGTTGAACTGACCCGGGCGGTGACGGCGGATCGCGTCGGGGCCGGCGGGCGCGACCGCGAGCGTCACGGTGTCCGCCGTCTCGCGCACGCGCCGAGTCACCCGGTACGGGATCGGCAGCATGGGGTCGCCCGACGCCCACGACGCGCTCGCGGGCGCGGGCTCAGAAGAAGTTCCCATACAGGTCCCCGTCGCGCTCGTCCTCGTCGTCGCGCTCGCCCGCCGCCGCGCGCGGGCTCCCATAGACGTCGAGCAGCTGCGCGCGCGTCGTCGCCAGGCGCTGGGCCAGCGTCGCGCTCACGCGCTTGAGCAGCTCGTAGCCCATCGCCGGGTTGGCCTCGCACTTGCCCCGCAGGCACCGGCCCTCGAACTCGATCGCGCGCGTCGTCTCCACCGCCTGCGCGTCGAAGCGGCACTCGTAGGGCGGCACGAGCCACGACCAGCCGACGACCTCCCCCGGGCCCGCGGTCTGCACGGTCAGCAGCCCGCGCGCGCCCCCGTTGATCTGCAGGAGCACGTGCCCCTCGCGGATCAGGTAGAAGGTGTCGGCCGCCGCGCCCTCGCGCATGAGGTGCTCACCGGGTCGATAGCGCAGGTTCCGGGCGCAGCCGGTGATCAGCTCGAGGTGCTCCGGCGCGATCCCGCGGAAGAACGGGTGGGCCTCGATGATGGGCTGCAGGCTCTTGATCATGCGTCGCTCCCAGCGTCCGGGGTCGAGCTCGTCGCGCGCGCCGGCTCGTCGGCGTCGGCGCGGCGCCGGATCGCCGCGACCTCGGCCCTGAGGTCGATGCCGACCGGGCACCACGTCACGCAGCGGCCGCAGCCGACACACCCGGAGGTGCCGAACTGATCGAACCACGTCGAGAGCTTGTGCGTCAGCCACTGACGGTAGCGCGCGCGCGTCGACGGGCGGACCACGCCGCCGTGGATGTACGAGAACTCCCCGGTGAAGCACGAGTCCCAGCTCCGCCAGCGCTCGGCGTGCTCGCCCTTGAGGTCCACGGTGTCCTCCACGGTCGAGCAGAAGCAGGTCGGGCAGACGAGCGTACAATTGCCGCAGCTCAGGCAGCGCGTCGCCACGTCGTCCCACTGCGGGCTCTCCGGGTTGTCGCGCAGCAGCGCCCGCACGCCCTCGGTCGCGAGGCGACGCCCCATCTGCCCGCGCGCGCGCTCGTGCCCCGCGCGCGCGGCCTCGAGCTCGCGCGCGCCAGCGGGTCTGCTCGGCAGCCGACGCAGCGCCTCCTGACCCCGCGGCGTGCCGGCGGTGATGACGAACTCGTGACGGGGCTCGCCGTCGCGCTCCCCGAGCACCTCGGTGAGCGCGAGGTCGAAGCCCGCGTCGGCGACGGGCCCGGCGCCCATCGACGCGCAGAAGCAGGTGCTGCGCGCCTCGGTGCAGTGAACGCTGATGAGGAACGCGCCCTCGCGGCGCTCGGCGTAGATGGGGTCCCGCGCGTCCTGGCCGATCATCACGCGGTCCTGAACCCGCATGGCCGCGAGGTCACACGCGCGCACGCCGAGGAAGGCGTAGCGCGGCGCCGCCGCGCCGCCGCGCGAGAACTCCATCCCGTCGTCGCGTCGTCTCACCTGCCACAGCTTCACCCGCGGCGGGTGCAGGTAGCGCTTGAACGAGTGCGGGCCGACGACGTAGCCGAACAGCGCGTCGTCGTCGCGCCGCTCCAGGCGGTAGCTCGCCGCCTCCTGGCGATCGGTCCAGCCCGCCGGGAGGTCGTCGATGCCGTCGAGCTCGTCGAGCACGATCGCGCCGTCGCGCGCCGTCGGGCCCACGAGGGTGTACCCGTCGTCGCGCAGGCCGGTCAGCAGCAGCGCGAGGCCCTCGCGGTCGATGACCGCGGCCTGCTCGAGCGTCCGCGTCGCGTCCACGCCCACGGCGCAGATTCTAGGGGCTGGAGCGCGCGCGATCACCCGCGTTCGAAGTGATGGACGTCGCGGAAAAATTCCCCGACGCGCTCTCGCTACGCGGGGCCCGTGTCAGCCGCGCGCCGCCCCGCGCCGGTGCAGCACGGGCGCCCGCTCCGTGTGCCCCATGAGCGCCATCTGGTTGCACCCGAGCTCATAGGCCTGCTCGTAGCCGCAGCCGAACGCGAGCGCGCGGTAGAAGCCGGTCGAGAACGCCGCGATCGCGGCGTCGTCGGTGTTGGGGACGATCCCGATCACGAACTCGATGTGCTCGGCGACCGCGGGCGCGAGCGCGTCGACATCGCCGCGATCGACGATGACGCAGCGCGTCGTGCTGGCGAACAGGCGGAAGGTGCCAGCGAGCGCCGGGATCGTGAACTCGCCGCGGCGACGGCCGGCGCCCCCGGCCGCCGCGGGCTCGGGCGTCACGCGCGACGGCTCGCTCGCGCTGATGTGGACGACCGTCGGCCAGTGCCGCAGCAGGTGCTCTTGCAGGTCCTCGGCCGCGACCGCCCACTCCGCGTAGATCTCGAGCTGGTCGATCCGCGACGCGCTCTCGAGGATGCGCTCGACCTCGACGATCTCGTACTCGAGCGCGAGCCGTCGCGACTCGCTCGGGTTGATCCCGAGGAACAGCACGCTCGTCGGGCCGCGCGCGAGCTCCTCGGGCTGCCCCGTCGCGCTCGCCGGCGGCGGCGCGAGCGGGCTCGCCTCCTCGCGAGGGTCCGGCGGCTCCGCGTCGCCGCCGAGCGTCGCCGCGCTCCGGAGCGTGAGGCCTGGCGCGTGCAGCTCGACCCAGCGCTCAGGATCCGCGATCTGCTGCATCGACATGAACGCCCGCGCCTCGCGGATCATCGCGTCCCCGTGCTCGCCCTCGATCCACTGGCCGAGGCACCAGCGGGCGCACGCGCACATCAGCTTCATCTCCGCGGCTTCGAAGCCCGCGAGCGCGTGCTCGGTCGAGATGAGCATGAGGTCCCGGTCGCCCCGGATCGCGTGGTGGCCGGCGCGGACGAACTCGATCAGCGGCTCGACGTACGCGGCGGACTCGGCGTCGAGGCGCGCGAGGTCGGCCGCGAGCGTCTCCTCGAGCGCCGCGTCCGCGCGGGCCCCTCGCGCGGCGAGCACCGCGACGACCGTGCGCGCGCGCAGCAGGAGCACCTCGGTCCGGCGCGTCGCGAGGCGGAAGAAGCCGGCGCTCTCGATCCGCGTCCACGCCGCGCGCAGCAGCGCCAGCGCGACCTCGGGGCGCTGCTCGTAGAGCTCGCACATCACCTCGATCTTGAGCGCCTGCAGCTGCTGCACGTTGAAGCCCGTGGACCCCAGCAGCGAGGCGGTCGAGCGCACGCGCTCGCGCGCGCTCGCCACTCGCCCGCTCGCCAGCAGCGGGATCGCCGACATGATCGCCGCCATCGCCTGGACGAGCGGGTTCCCGCCCTCCTGCGCGCGCTGCAGGAAGACCTGGAGCTGATGATCGAGCGACCGGATCTCGCCGAGCGCCTCGAGCGAGCCGAGGATGCTGCGCAGCGCCAAGCCGTACTCCCAGTGACAGCCGACGCAGCGCTCGCGCAGGTAGTTGACGCCGAAGTCGAGCTCGTGGAGCGCGGCGTTCCAGCTGCCCGCGACGCGCAGGAACACGCCGCGGCAGATCGACGCGAGCCCGACGCCGTAGTCGTATCGGAGCTCGCGCGCGAGCGCCTCGGCGCGCGCGAGGCACTCCTCGGTGAGCCGCTCGTCGTGGCCCCGCGCGACCAGGCTCATCAGCGCCAGGCAGCGCGCGAGGCGACGCGGCTCACCGGTCTCAAGGGCCAGCAGCGTCGCGCGCGTGATGAAGTCGCCGCCGCGCGTCGGATCGTTGAGCACGAGCCCGCGCCCCATCACCCACGCCAGCTCGAGGCGGTCGATGTCTCGCCGGTGGAGCTCGAACTCGCTGCGCTCGCTGTGCGCGAGCCCGCGCGCGCGCAGCTCCTCGAGGCTGGCGAGGAATGAGCGCTGCGCCGCGTCGGCGTCGCGCGGCAGGCTCAGCCCGTACTCCTCGAGCAGCGGGTGCGCGACCTCGACCCCGCGCTGCACGTCGCCGCTGATCAGGTACTGCTCGGCCGCCGCGATCCGCAGCTCGTGCGCGGAGCCCTTGCCCGCGAGCTCGCCCGCCGCGAGGTAGTGCTCCGCCGCCTCGACGCTGCGGCCCGCGAGCACGAGCACCGCGGCGCAGCGCCGGTGATACGACGAGTAGTCCGGCCGGCAGCGGATCGCCAGGCGGTACAGCTCGGCCGCGCGATCGAAGGCCAGCGACTGCTCGGCCGCCTGCGCCCCCTGGGCGGCGTACTCGGCCGCCTGGTCGAGATCGTCGGACCGGCTGTAGTGGTACGCCAACCGCTCCGGCTCGTCGAGGTCGTGCTCGAGCAGCGCCTCGGCGAGCCGGACGTGATGCTCCCGCCGCTCCTCGGGCGTGAGCTGGTCGACGATCACGCGGCAGAAGCTCTGGTGGTAGAGCTTGACCGCGCGTCGCCCCTTGATCTCGATCGGCTTGAGCAGGCGGCTGCTGCGGAGCTGCGTGAGCAGGGTCCGCAGCGCGCTCGCGTCGTGCATCGCCGTCGCCGCGACCTCGAGCTCGAGCAGGCCGCGGCTCACCGCGATGAGCCGGAGCAGCTCGAGGCTGTCGGGGTGGAGGTCGCGCAGCAGCGTGTCGACCAGCTCGGCGATCAGCACGCCGGGATCGAGCTTGATGGTGCTGGAATTGTCGCCGTAGTGCTGAAACAGCGCGAGCGCGCTCTCCCGCGAGAGCGCCTTGATGAGCATCGGGTTCCCGCCCGACGCCGTCGCGATCGCGCGCGCGCGCGCGCGCGTCCCCGCGCCGGGCTCGACCCCCATCAGGCGCGCGGCGAGCTCCGCGGCCTGCGGCTCGTCGAGCGCCCCCGTCTCGACCGCGTAGTAGGAGCAGCGCATCGCGCTGACGCTCCGCAGGTGGGCCAGCTCGCGCAGGCTCGGCGCCGACTCGGCGGCGCGCGTCTCGTAGGTGCACAGCACCAGCAGCGCCGGCGCCGACGGGGGCGAGAGCACGTCGATCAGCAGCCGCGCGCTGTCGACGTCGCCGCTGTGGAGATCATCGATCGCCAGCACGGTCGGCCCGAGCTGCGAGACGCGCTGCAGCAGCTGCTTGAGCCCCGAGAACGCGACCTGCCGCGCGGTGCTCGCGTCGGTGATGCGCTCGACGGGCTCATCGGACTCGGGCAGCGCGTGGCTCAGCACCGGGAAGATCTGGCACAGCGCGGCGAGCTCGCGCTCGAGCGAGTCGAGGATCGCGCCGCGCTCGGCCCACGAGCACTGACGCAGCCGCGCCGCGAGGCCGTCGACGATCCCGTCGAGCGCGCGAAACGGCATCGACTCGCGCTCCGAGCAGCGCGACTCGAACACGTACACGTCCTCGAGCCCGCGCAGCGGGCCGAGGAACGCGTCCAGCAGCGCCGTCCGACCTGTCCCGGAGGCCCCGTGGATGTCGACCCACGCGGCGGTCCCCGTGGTGCTCTCCTCGAACGCGGTCTGCAGCACGCGCAGGTGCTGGTCGCGCCCCATCAGCACGATGTGCAGGCCCGTGTTCGGCGCGCCGTCGGCGAACAGCCGCCGCGTGTTCCGATTCGAACACCACGCGAGGATCGCCTGCGAGCCGGGCCGCTCCTCGGGCTCCCGGCTCATCAGCGCCGTCACGAGCGAGACGAGCTCGTCGTCGATGTCGAGGTTGTGGGCCGCGAGCGGGATCGGGTCCTCGTACTGCTTGTTGAGGAGGATCTCCATGACGCCGCCCGAGAACGGCAGCTGCCCCGAGAGCACCTCGTAGAGCATCACGCCGACGGCGTACCAGTCGCTCGCCGGCGTCGCGTGCTGACCGGCGGCCTGCTCGGGCGACATGTACGCGGGCGTCCCCTGCACGAAGCCGGTGTTCGTGATCAGCGTCCCCCGCCGCACGTCGCGCGCGAGCCCGAAGTCGAGGATCACGAGGCGCCCCTCCGGCGTGATCAGGACGTTGTGCGGCTTGAGATCGCGGTGCACGCGGTGGGCCCGGTGAATCGCGTGCACCCCGTGCACGAGCTGCCGCAGCGCGTCGCGCAGCGGCTGGTCGTCGTGTTGACTGCGGTCGGCCAGCGCGGAGTAGAAGTCGACGCCCGGCACGTACTCCATCGTGAAGAAGCAGAGGTCGTTGTCGACGACGAGCTCGTACAGCGTGACGAGGTTCTGGTGCACGATGTCGGCCATGCGCCGAAACTCGCGCTTGAGCCGATAGACGTTCTCCGGCTCGACGTCGAACAGCATCTTGAGCGCGACGCGCTGGCCGGTGCGGGTGTCGAGCGCCTCGAACACCTGCCCCATGCCGCCCTCGCCGAGGCGCCGGACGATCCGGTACTCGCCGAGTCGCCCGCTCATCGCGGGCAGGCGCACGGTGTCGGCCTTCCCGAGCAGGCGCGCCTCGAACGAGTCCTCGGCCGCGAGCTCGCGCGCCGCGGCGTCGCCCCTCGTCTCGCGCCCCGCGGCCGCGCGCTCGACGGACGCGATGTCCACCGGGTCGAGCTCGATCGACTCGATCGGCTCGAGCTCCACGGGCTCGACCTCGAGCTCCACGGGCTCGACCTCGAGCTCCACGGGCTCGACCTCGAGCGACTCGAGCTCCACGGGCTCGACCTCGATCGGCTCGAGCTCGACCGACTCGATCGCCAGCGGCTCGAGCTCGACCGACTCGACCGTCCGCTCGCGGCGCGCGGCGCCGACGTCGGACGTACCCGTCCCTGTGGACCTATGATCGTCCGGCGGATCGAGCGGGTCGAGCGGGTCCTCGATCACGATCTCGGTGTCGAGCTCGCCGTCGGGCGGATCGAGCGGGTCCTCGACGACGATCTCGATCTCGAGGCTCACGTCGGCCAGGCGCCCGGCTTTTCGCTCGCGCTCGGGGAGGTGGTCGGACATCGGACAGGCTGTCGTGGCGCGGCCCCAGGATATCGAACCGCGCGCGCCTTCGGTGCTCGCCTTCGCACGCGTCGGCCTCGCCGCCGCGCGAAGTCGCGGTCACGCGCGCGCCGTCGCGGCCGCGACGCGCGCGAGCGTCGGCGCGGCCGGCGGCACGATCGTGGCACCGACGCTCCGCGCGGCGAGAACCACGGCCGAGATCCACGGCTTGAGCGCGCGGCGCCGACTTGCTCGACAACCTCGGCACCGTCTTCAACGCGCAGGGCGATCACGACGCGGCGAAGCGCTACTTCGAGCGCGCGGTCGAGCTGCGGGAGCAGGCGCTCGGCGACGACCACGGCGCGGCTCACGTCGCGCGCGGCGTCGGTCGAGCGCCGCACATACATGCTCATTCGAACATGTTCATGGAGCGTCGCGCGCTCGCAGCGAGCGCGCGGGGCTCAGCCCACGCCGCCGGGCGCCGGCTCCGACGGGCCGGTCTGCACGGTCGCGCCGGCGAGCTTCGGGTCCGCACGGATCTCGCCGAGCTCGACGTCGCGCCCGCCCTCGACCACGAAGGGGCGGATCGCCAGCGGCGCGGGCACGTCGGGCCGCAGGATCATCAGCACGCGCGGGCCGCTGCCCGCCGACAGCTCGAACCGGCCGTCCTCGTCGGTCACGGGGTCCTCGTGCGCGCCCGAGCGCGTGATCGAGACGCTCTGGCCGTCGCCCTCGCCGAGCATCAGCCGCGCGCCGGCGATCGGCGCGCCGTCCTCGTCGACCACGGTCCCCCGCACGCGCACGAAGGGCGTGAGGTCGACGCGCAGCGACGTGGTCTCGCCGCCGGCGACGACGACCGAGCTCGTCGCGCTCCCACGCGCGGTGCTGACCGCGACCGTGTAGGCGCCGGGCTCGAGCCGCTCGGCCGCGAAGCGCCCGCCGCTGACACGCGCGGTCCGCTGGCTCGGCCCGCTCACGACCGCGGTCGCCGGGTCGGTGAGCGGCGTTCCGTCCATGGTCACCTGGCCCTCGATCGTCGCCAGCGGCGCGAGCTCGAGCGCGACCTCCTGGCCCGGGCGCACGCCCTCGGCCGTCGAGCGCTCGCCGCCCCCCTCGGCGCGCACGCTGTACTCGCCGTCGCGGAGCCCGGTGAACGCGAAGCGCCCGTCGTCGTCGGTCAGCGCGGGCGGCAGCTCGCGCGAGCCGCCGGCGCCCGCCCCGGTCGAGATCATCATCACCATCGAGCTGCTCGATTGGACACCTTCGTCGGGCTCGTGAACGTCGAGGCTCGGCGGCGCCAGCGTGGCCGTGACCCACACGTCCGGCGCCGGCTCGCCGTCGCCCGTGCGCACGACCCCCTCGATCACGCCGTCGCGGGCCTCGACCACCAGCGAGAGCCCCCGCCGGCGCTCGCCGTCGGCGAGCGTGAGCGCGCGCGGCTTCATCGGCCGCGCGGGGTCCTCGGGGCTCGCCCACGCGAGCGGGCCGCCGCCGAGCTCGAGCGCCGCGAGCTCGTAGTCGCCGGCCTCGAGCCCCGCGAGCTCGAAGCTGCCGTCCTCCGCGACCGGCACGCTGCGCGCCCCCATGTCGCGACCGTTGATCACCAGCGTCGCGCGCACGCCTGGCGCCTGGGCCGGCTTGAGCGAGACCAACGCGTCGGCGACGGGCTGCCCGCGCGCGTCCGTGACGACGCCCGAGACGCGCGCGCGCTCCTCGAGCGCGATCACGACGTCCTCGGCGCCTTCCTCCCGGACCATGACGTCGATCGCGCCCGCGCGGCCGTCGGCGGCCTGGGCTCGCAGCGTCAGCGCGCCCGCCTCGACCGGCCCGAACTCAAACGCGCCGTCCTCGTCCGACAGCACGCGCGTGAAGTTGAGCGCCTTGCTCGCCACGCCGAAGCCCCCGGCCACGGAGACGCCGAGCGCCGCGGGCGAGAGCTCCTGGGTGATCTCGGCGACCACCGGCGGCTCGACGCGCCCGCGGACGAACCGGCCGGCGTCGAGCTCGAGCACGATGTCGTCCTGGTCGCCGTCGACCGTGCGCGACTCGCCGCCGAGCGAGCGCAGGTACCCGCGCGCGCTGGCCCGCAGCGTGACGGGGCCCGCGAGCACCCCGTGCAGCGTGAACGCGCCCTGCTCGTCGGTCGTCGTCCGCGGCTCGAACGGGCCCGCGGCCGCGGCCACGACCGACGCCCCCGCGACCCCGCGCGAGCTGTCCCCGCGGACAACCACGCGCCCGCGCAGCGTGTGAGCGTCGTCGACGACCACGCGCACGCCCGCGCGCTGCTCGGCGACCGCGAGCGCGACCGTCGTCGGCGTGCCGCTCGCGCGCCCGGCCGCCGTCGCGTAGAGGAGAATTGTCCCTGGGGACAGGCCACGCAGGCGGAAGCGGCCCTCGCCGTCCGCGACCACCGCCCCGCCGGACTCGGTGAAGGAGCCGCGCTGCCCGCCCGGCAGCGCCACGCCGCGCTCGCGCGCGTGCTGCACCCGCGCGCCCGGGACCGGCGCGCCGCGCTGCGTCACGACCACGCCCTCGATCACCGCCATCGGCGTCAGCGCGTAGTCCCGCGCCAGCGGCCCGCCCAGCTCGAGCGTGCGGTGCACGGGCGCGTAGTCCTCGTGCAGCACGCTCACGCGGTAACGACCCGCGGCGGCCTGCAGCGCGTAGCGCCCGTCCTCGCGCGACAGCGTCGCGTAGCTGTCGCGCGCGCGCAGGCGCGTGATGCCCTCGGCCGGCGTCAGGCGGACGATCGCGCCCTCGACGACGCCGCCGGTCATGTCCGTGATCACGCCGGACAGCGCGTGCCCGCCCGCCCGCAGCGTGAGGTCGAGCCCCGCGTTCTCGGCCTTCGCGCGCAGCGTCACGACCCGCGCCGCCGCAGTCAGGAAGCCCGGCGCCGAGGCGGCCAGCGCGTAGCGCCCGGCGAGCGCGTCAGCGACGCGCCAGCGACCGTCGGCGTCGGCGACCGCGACGATCGGCGTCGCGCCCTCGTCCTCGTCCTCGTCCTCGCCGCCCTCGAGCGCCGTCAACGTGACGATCGCGCCCGCGAGCGCGCCGCGGCCCTCCCCGTTGACCTGTCCTGAAGCGCTGGTGAGAGCCGTCGCGGTCGACGGCCGAGACCCGCGCGGCGGCGGCCCGACGCGGGGGGTCACGAGCGCGCTCGAGCCTCGCGCCGCGCTGCGGGTCTGCGCCGCGTCGCCGCCCCCGCGCCGGGTGCTGAGCTGGAACGCGATGAACAGCGCGGTGACCAGGACGATCAGCCCGATCAGGGCCTTGCGAGACGACATGCAGAACCTCCGGGGACGTGGCCAGGCGCCGATTCCCGGACCCAACCTTGCACCAGCACCGGTGATTCCGTCATTCGCCGCGCGCCGCCGTGAAGAACTTCACGACGCGCGGAGACCCTACAGACGCGGAGGCCGTCCGCGCGCCGGCGAGGACGTCCTCGCGGCGCGACGGTGCGGCGCGCTCCTCGATGATGTCCCGAGGGTCAGGCCGTCGGCACCGCGCTGACGCGCATCACCGGGTCGCCGTAGATCACGGGGCGCGGCTCCGGGTCGGCGAGGTCGAGGCGCGAGACCAGGATCATCGGCATGTCGCGGATCCCCGCCAGCTCGGCCCGCAGGCGCCGCGGCGACAGGCGCATGCTGGGCTCGGCGTGCAGCGCGTGCGCGAGCACCTGATCGAGCCGCGGGTCGAGATCGGGCTGGAACGCCGAGGGCGGCTGCATGGTGCTCGCCACCGGGCGCCCGGTCAGGCAGCGGTACATCACCGCCGCGAGCGCGAACAGATCGCTGGCCTGCCCCGGCTCGCCGCCGGCGAGCACCTCGGGCGCCGTGTAGCCGTGGTTGGCCGCGCGCACCGAGAGCCGGCGATAGCTCGCGCACGGCATGAACCCGGGGACACCCAGCACCGGGCCGCGCTCGGTCAGCAGGATGTGGCGCGGGCTGACGCTGCGGTGCGTGACGCCGCCGGCGTGCAGCGTCGCGAGCCCGGCGAGCAGCGGCATGAACACCTCGAGCAGGCGCGGGAGGTCCATGCGCTCGCCCGGCGCGAGCGTGGACTCGAGCGGGAAGCCCGACAGCGGCTCGCACAGCACCCCGAACAGGCGCCCGTCGGTGAACCCGCCGCGGACCGCCTGCAGCGCGCGGTGCCGGACCTGCGTCGCCCGCTGCACGTCCTGATAGAAGCGCCGCTGCACGTGCTCACCCACCGTGCGGTGGAAGGCCGACACCGACACGGTGACCTGCTCGCGCGTCGCCCGGTCGTGGCACGACAGCAGCGTGCGCGCGCCGTCGCGCGCGAGCACCTCGGTGACCTCGAAGCGCGGCGGGACCATCGCGACCGAGCGGTCCTCGTGGGCGCAGCGCTCGAGCGCGTCCACGGCCGCGAGCGCGTCGCCGTCGGCGTGATCGACCAGCGCGAGGTTGAAGCGCGCGATCGTCTGGAACTCGCGCCCGCTCCCGCGCCGCAGCACGGACCGGAAGTAGCGGCGCGCCTCGAGCAGGCGCCCGCGCGCGAGCATCACGTTGCCCAGGCGCAGCAGCGTCTGCAGGTCGACCGGACCGAGCTGGCCCTGGGGCAAGTTCTCCAGCAGCAGCTCGAGCTCCTCGACGTTGCGCCCGAGCGCCGCGTCGACGGCGAGGTCGGCCCGCAGCGGCACGCCCGCGAGCGCGCGCTTGAGGTCCAGCGCCACGCGGTCGACCCCCGCGCGCGACGGCTCGGCCGGCGCGCTCCACAGCGTGCGGTGCAGGGCGTACAGCGCCCGCACCACGTCGCCCGAGTCCGACGGGCTGATGACCTCGATGCCGTGGCTCTCGCGCAGCTCCTCGGCCTCCGGCCCCGTCACGTAGGGCATCCACGCGAAGTGCTCGCGGCCGCGCCCGACGCGGTCGAGCAGCGCGAGGATCTGCGCGAAGTCGGGGTCGTCGATGTCGAAGCCGAGGAACAGGATCGTCTGGCTGCGCACGACCTCCTCGACGACCTCGAACAGCGCGGCGTCGGCTCGCATGCTGCGGGCCGTCGGCGGCGTCCGCAGGATGAAGCGCGAGTCGAGCGCGCGCAGCGAGGTGTTGTGCACATCGACGTGCGTGAGCACCTCGAGCGTCTGCCCGGTCGACGCGTACACCTCGCGGATCACGTCGGCGCAGGTCGTCGCGAAGCAAGCGCGCCAGGGCAGCACCGTCAGCAGCTCGGCCCCCGGGGCCAGGTGCTCGCGCTCGACCGAGCGACCGTCCTCGATCCCGCCCTGCAGCTCCGCGACCGCGCGCTCGCCCAGGTGGCGATGCACGTAGCTCAGCACGGTCCGCAGGCGACCCTGCTCGAGCAGGTCCTTGAGCTGCTGCCGGGCGTACGCCGGGCACAGCTCCACGAGCGCGCCGAGCATCTTGGCCCAGCCGGAGCGCCCGGCGAGCTTGCCGATCCCCGCGCCGCACCAGAGCACGCAGTCGCCCGCCTGGATGGCCTGGATGAGTTCGTACGGAATCGTGACCATGGGTTGCTTTGCCTCGCTTGCCGCCGTGGGCTGCCACCGCGTCAAACGCGCGGACCCTGGACGGTCCACCAAGCGTCTCGCAACTCCCCGCGGGTAGCAAAATATCGGACATTATCCTACATGTGAGCACGCATTCGCGCGCCTGGTCGCGCGCCTGCAGGCGCGCCCGGTCGCGCCTCCGCAGGCGCCCGACGGCGCACGAGACATGTCCCTTGGGTCAGCGAGCCGGGCCGCTACGACGCGGCGCCCGGCTCGCCGCGCGGATCGAAGCGGGAGCCGTCGGACAGCGTCACCGGCGTGGCCGCGTGCTCGATCCCGTGCGCGCGCAGCAGCTCGTCGACCAGCTGGGCGACCTGCGCGACCACCGAGGTGCAGAACTCGTGGCGCGCCGGTCCGTGGAAGTCGCCGTGCGGCGCCGTCATGTTGTTGCACACGAGGTCGGGGCTCTCGCCGCGCTCGAGCTCGGACCCCACGCGCTCCAGGTAGCGCCGCATCGCCGTCTTCAGCGCCGGCGTGACCGCGCCGATCGGGTCCGGGTCGCCGAGGAACTCGCCGAGCAGCAGCTGCCCCGCGACCACGGCGCCGCAGGTCCCCTGCCCGGTGATCCCGCCCCGGCGCAGGCTCTGGTACGCGGCGGTCGGGCGGTCGAAGGCCTCGGCCAGCGCGATGCCGCAGGAGCGGTGCGGGGTCGCGCTGCCCTCGTAGAGCACAAACGCCTTGCTGCGGATCGGACCGCGTCCAGAGATCGCCATCGTCGCGAGTGTGCCACACGCGGCGGGCACGCCGAGCCGGCTTCGCATACCCTGGGGCCATGGCTCCCCCGGCAGGCCTCCCTGACACCGCGTCGCTCTTGCCCGTGCTCCGCGAGATCCGCCACGACCTCCACGCCCACCCCGAGCTCGGCTTCGAAGAGACGCGCACCCAGGCGAAGGTCCGCGCGTGGCTCACCGAGCGCGGCTACTCGCCGACGACCTGCGCCAAGACCGGGCTCGTCGCCGATCTCCACCCGGAGCGCTACGGACAGGCGCCGACCATCGCGCTGCGCGCGGACCTCGACTGTCTGCCGATGCAGGAGCACACCGATCTGCCCTATCGCTCGACCCATGACGGGCGCGCGCACAAGTGCGGCCACGACGGACACACGACGATCCTCATGGGCGTCGCCGACATCCTCGCGCGCGCCCGCGAGGAGATCCCGCTCAACGTGCGCTTGCTGTTTCAACCCGCGGAGGAGGGCGTGCGCGGCGGCGGCGCGAAGGTGATGGTCGCCGAGGGCGCGCTGGCCAAGGTCGACGAGGTCTACGGCCTGCACAACTGGCCAGGCTTCACCAAAGGCCACGTTCGCGTGATCGACGGGCCGATCATGGCGCAGGTCCAGAACTTCGAAATCGCGCTGACGGGCGTCGGCGGGCACGCGAGCCAGCCCCAGCGCTGCCGCGACCCGATCGTCGCCGGCGCCCACCTCGTCGCCGCGCTGCAGACCATCGTCTCGCGGGGGCTCGGCTACGAGGGCGGCGCCGTCGTCTCGGTCACCGTCTTCCAGGCCGGCGACGCGGTCAACATCATCCCCGACCGCGCGCGGCTGCGCGGGACCATCCGCAGCTTCCGCGCCGAGACCACCGAGCGCGTCGTCGCGCGCATGCGCGAGCTGACCGAAGGGACCGGCGCGGCCTTCGGCGTCCGCGCCTCCCTCGAGCTCGACGACACCGGCTACCCCGTGCTGGTGAACAGCCCCGCGTGCGCCGAGGTCGTGCGCCGCGTCGCCGACAGGCTGGTCGGCGAGGACAACGTCAGCGACCTCGGGCTGCCCATGGCCGGGAGCGAGGACTTCGCCTACTTCGCCCAGCAGGTCCCCGCCGCCTACTTCTTCCTCGGGGCCGGGCGCGACGGCGAGGACACCCCCGGCTGCCATCACCCGGACTTCGACTTCGACGACGACCTGCTGCCGCTCGGCGTCGAGATGTTCCTCGGCATCGTCCGCGACCGCATCGCCGCGCTCTCCTGAACGCGACCCACGACCGCGTCAGGCGGCCGCGTCGCGACGACGGCGTGGGTGCGCCGACGCGGGCGCGATCGCGCGCGAGCGGCGGCGAGGCCACGGGTACCGCGCGAGCGCGAGCGCGTGCCTGCGCCTGTGGACCGCGAGGCGACGAGAACACGCGTCTGCGCGATCCTCCGCGTGATCCTCCGCGCGATCCTCCGCGCGATCCTCCGCGCGATCCTCCGCGCGATCCTCCGCATGACCCTTCGTGACCCACCCGGATCCTCCGCGCGATCCTCCGCGTGACCCTCCGCGCTGGAGCCCGACGTCACGCGTTGAGCACGGGTTCGCCGCGAACGGCGCTGTCTCCAGCAACGCGAGCGATTGCCAGATTGCCAGCGACGCCATCGCCGTGTAACAACATCCCCACGCTCCGCCTCCCCCCTGTTCCATGCCGTCGCTTCCCCCCCTAGACGCCATTGGTACTCTGCTTGATCAGGGTGCAGCCGACTCCGCCGTTCGCTTGCTGCGAAGCGCCTGGGAGCCGGAGCTCCCGCCCGAGATCTGCGCCCGCATGTACTGCATGTGGATCCGCGGGCTGTGCGAGATCGGCGACATCGAGCACGCCGTCATCCTGTCCAAAAGAGCAGCTTCCGAATACCCGCGCTGCCCCGACATCCTGATCGCGCTGGGCAACGCGCTCGACATCAACGGCGACCTCGTCGCCGCGCGCGAGGCCTTCGAGCTCGCCATCGACACCGACCCGCACGGCGCGCTGCAGCGCTACAACCTCGGCGCGGTGCTCGAGCGGCTCGGCGACGAGGTCGAGGCCGAGCGCTGCTACCGGGCCGCGATCGAGATCGACAGCGGCGCCGGCCCGATGTTCGAAGCGACCTCGGCCCTCGGCGCGCTCGCGCGGCGTCAGGGTCGCCTCGAGGAGGCCGAGCAGCTCTACGACATGTACCTCGTCGAGGACCCGCTGCACGTCGAGCTGCTCGTCGAGCACGGCATCTGCCTCTCCGACCTCGACCGCTTCCTCGACGCCGTCGAGCGCTTTAACTCGGCGCTCGCGCTCGAGCCCTCGCACGCCGGCGCGCTCTACAACAAGGCGATCACGCTCTACCGCATGGGTCGCTACGACGCCGCGCTCGAGCTGCTCGATCGCTCCCGTCACGCCGACCCCGACAACCCGCTCACGCTCGCGGTGCTCGGCAGCTGGTACCTCGCCACGCCGCGCTGCAACCTCGACGACGCGCTCGGCCTGCTCTACGGCGCGCTCGAGCTGCTCGACCGCGCCTACGAGGACGGCTCCGCCCACGCGCCCTACTGCAGCATCGTCACCGAGGAGGTGTTCGAAGCGCTGTGGCAGAACGGGCGTCAGGCCGAGGCCCGCGCGATCGCGCGGATGGCCGGGCAGCGCGAGTGGATCACGCCGCACATCCTCAACAGCCTCAACGAGGCCGACCACGGCCGCAGCCCGCAGGTCTGCACCTTCACCGTGGTCGCGCGCGCCGAGGCCGGTGAGACCCCCGACTACTGGCCCGCGAACACCGACGGCTACACCACCGGCTTCACCGTGCTCGCCACCTCCGAGGCCGAGGCCCGTGAGCTGACGCTGCAGTACCTGCGGAGCATCGAGCCCTCGCCCACGGTCCGCTTCCACGTCGACGTCATGGCGCCGTCCGGCAGCACCAGCGCGAGCGGGCCGCTCCCCGACGCCGCGTCAGCGCGCGCCCGCGGGGTCGCGCGCGTCGAGTCGACGCGCGCGTACATCTTCCGCTCGTAGCCCGCCGCGCGCGTCGCGAGCGCGGTGAAGCGCCGCGCGTCGCGATGCCGCCTCGCCTCCTTGCAAACATGACCCAACAGACATGTTCCTCCGACGCGAACGGGCGCGCGTGACGATACAACGTCTCCGCGACGCGGCCGCTCACCCGCGCGACCGCGACCGCGCGCCGCCTCGTTCACCGCCCCTCGCCGCCCCTCGCCGCCTCCCTCGCCGCCTCCTCGCCGCCTCCCTCGCCGCGCTCCGGCCCGTCGTCCGCGTCTCGAAGCGCGCGGTTTGGATCCTCTCGCGCGCGCGAAGATCTTGCGCCAGGCACCCGGGAGAACGCCGCTCACCGCCGACGTCATGCCCGCAACGGCGAGGCATGACACGGATGCCACCCCGACGCGCGAGCCGCCGCGCCCTCGAGGCGCGCGTCATCGATCGCGGGGAACCGAGGCTCGTGTGAACAGAACAGCGACGTGTCCGCCGCGTCGCGCGTCGACGCGGCGCAGCATCGCGCTCGCCCGCGTAGCCCGTCATGACGCGGCATGACAGCGATGTCATGTCCCAACGCATTCGCTTCGCGAAGCGCTCCGCTTGGTGACGCGCGAGCCCCCGTGCAATCCTGACGACGCCTCTCGACGACGAGCATCGCCACCGCATTCACTGGCACTACCCGCTTCGTCGCCCACGGCGCCCGCGTTACCGCTTGACCGCTTGACTTGCATCCTTACTCCTCGAGGAGCCTCCACCATGTATCTCCCTCGCCTCCTGACCGTCACGTCCCTGGCCGCCATCTTCACCGCCGGGGCCACCTACGTCGCGCCGCAGACCGCCGAGGCCTGCGGCGGAACTTTCTGTGACGCCGGCCCGATGCAGACGCCCGTCGACCAGACCGGCGAGAACATCCTCTTCGTCATGGACGGCGCCGACGTCGAGGCCCACATCCAGATCCAGTACAACCCCGACACCGACGCCCAGAAGTTCGCCTGGGTCATCCCGCTGCTCGCGGTGCCGGAGTTCTCGGTCGGCTCCGACCCGCTGTTCTCCAACGTGCTCGCGGGCACCGTGCCCTCCTACTCGCTCGCGCAGCAGGCCGAGTTCTGCGGCGGCGGCGACAGCAGCGAGTCGTCCGGCGACGGCTACGCCGAGAGCTCGGCGGGCGGCACCGACACCGGCTACGACCCCACGGGCAACTCGGGTCCCGACATCCTGCTCGAGCAGACCGTCGGCGCCTTCGACATCGTCGTCCTCCAAGACAACGACGTCGCCAGCCTCATGCAGTGGCTCGGCGACAACGGCTACCAGCAGGACCCCGCCGCCGAGCCCATCTTCCAGCAGTACCTCGACGAGAGCTACCTGTTCGCCGCCTTCAAGCTCACCCACGGCGCCGGCGTCGATCAGATCCACCCCGTCGTGCTCAAGTTCAACACCGGCGAGGCCTGCATCCCGCTGCGCCTCACCAAGATCGCCGCCACCGAGGACATGGAGGTCCGCACCTTCTTCCTCGGCAACGCGCGCACGGTGCCCCGCAACTACCGGCACGTGCTCATCAACCCGCTCAAGATCGACTGGCTCGACCTCACGAACGTCGCCGAGAACTACAAGGACGTCATCACCCAGGCCGTCGACGCCTTCGAGGCCAACGGTCACGCCTTCGTCACCGAGTACGCCGGCAGCTCGACGGTCGTCAACGAGTTCGGCCTGCACTCCGACTCCTGGGACGCCTCCGTCCTGCTCAGCGTGCCCGTCGGCGAGGTCGTCGACACCCTGCAGAGCCAGGGCCTGCTCGGCTGCTTCGGCGGCGAGACCTGCGAGTTCTACCACCCGCTCGCCGAGGGCCTGCTCGCCGAGTTCCTCCCCGTCCCCGACGGCCTCACCCCGGGCGAGTTCTACGCCTGCCTCGACTGCTACGTCGACCTCATCGACCAGAACGCCTGGGACGTCGCGCTGTTCGCCTCGGCCTATCAAAGCCGCATCATCGAGCCGGGCGCCCACGCGCTCGAGCTGCTCCAGACCTGGCCCTACCTCACCCGCATGTACACCACCATCTCCCCCGGCGAGATGACCGAGGACCCGTTCTTCCACCAAAACCCCAGCCTCGGCGACGTCAGCAACCAGCGCCAGGCCACGCAGACGACGCTGTGCAACGGCAACTCGATCGTCACGCTGCCCGACGGCCGCGAGGTCTACGTCCCGCTCGGCGAGGGCTGGCCGGCCTTCGACAACGAGATGCCCTGGGAGGCCGAGGTCCAGACCGTCGCCATGACGGGCGCGCCGATGACCCTCGTCGACAACAACGAGATCATCGACCGCAAGCTCGAGGAGTGGAACAACAGCGTCAACAAGGACGGCGCGTTCGAGGAGACCGCCGGCGACGCCGACGGCGAGGGCTGCAACTGCGCCGCGGGTGATCGCCCGCTCGCGCCGGTCGGCCTCGCGCTCGGCCTGCTCTGCCTCGGGCTCGTCCGCCGCCGCCGCGCCTGAGCGCGCCGCTACCTTTCTCCGATCTGTCTTTCAACCTGCCCCCAACACCTAGTCCATAGCCGCCTCGCTCGAGGAACTTGAACCATGAGACACCCCGCCATCACCAAGACCCGCCTCGCGCTCACCGCCGCCGCCCTCCTGGGCGTCGGCGCGTCGGGCCTCGCCTACCTGACCCCGCAGACCGCCGAGGCCTGCGGCGGCACCTTCTGCGACAACCAGCAGGGGACCCCCGTCGATCAGACCGGCGAGAACATCCTCTTCGTCATCGACGGCGCCCACGTCGAGGCCCACATCCAGATCCAGTACGACCCCGAGACCGACGCCGAGCAGTTCGCCTGGGTCGTCCCGCTGCAGGCGCTGCCGACCTTCTCCGTCGGCTCTGACCCGCTCTTCACCAACGTCCTCAACGCCACCGTCCCGACCTTCCAGCTCAACACGACCTTCGAGTTCTGCGGCGGCGACAGCAACGGCGGCTTCACCAGCACGGGCGCGACCGGGGCGCCCAGCGACGGCGACACCGCCGGCGCCGGCTCGACCGGGGGCGAGGAGCCCGGGCCCGACATCGTCTTCATGGAGACCGTCGGCGCCTTCGACGTCGTCGTCCTCCAGGACGACAACGTCGCCAGCCTCATGCAGTGGCTCGGCGACAACGGCTACACCCAGGATCCCGCCGCCGAGCCCATCTTCCAGCAGTACCTCGACGAGAACTTCCTCTTCGCCGCCTTCAAGCTCACCCACGGCGCCGGCGTCGACCAGATCCACCCCGTCGTCCTCGAGTTCGACACCGGCGAGGCCTGCATCCCGCTGCGCCTCACCAAGATCGCCGCCACCGAGGACATGGAGGTCCGCTCCTTCTTCCTCGGCAACGCGCGCACCGTGCCCAAGAACTACCGGCACGTCCTCATCAACCCGATCAAGATCGACTGGCTCAACCTCAGCAACATCGCCGCCAACTACAAGGACGTGATCACCCAGGCCGTCGACGCCTTCAAGGCCGACGGCCACGCCTTCGTCACCGAGTACGCGGGGCCCAGCTCCGTCGTCAACGAGTTCGGCATCCACGACCCCGCCTGGGACAGCGCGCCCTTCGACAGCATCGCCGTCATCGACGTGGTCAACACGCTGCAGTCCCAGGGGCTCATGCAGTGCTTCGAGGGCGAGTTCTGCCAGTACAACCACCCGCTCGCCGCCGGCCTGCTCGCCGAGTTCCTCCCCGTCCCCGACGGCCTCAACGACTTCGACTTCTACTCCTGCCTGACCTGCTACGAGGGGCTCATCGACCTCAACGCCTGGGACGGCGCCGCGTTCGCGCAGGCCTACAGCAGCCGCATTATTGAGCCCGGCGCCCACGCGCTCGAGCTGCTCCAGACCTGGCCCTACCTCACCCGCATGTACACCACCATCTCGCCCGGCGAGATGACCGAGGACCCGCTCTTCCACCAGAACCCCGACCTCGGCGACGTCACCTCCTCGCCCACGGCCCAGCGCACGATCCTGTGCAACGGCGACGCCGTGGTCACGCTGCCCGACGGCCGCGAGGTGTACATCCCCGACAACGCGACCTGGCCGACCTTCGACAACGAGATGCCCTACGCCGAGGACATCGAGACCACCCTCATGCAGGGCGCGCCCATGACCCTCGTCGACAACACCGAGGTCATCAACCAGAAGCTCGAGGAGTGGAACAAGCTGCACGGCTGGCCCCAGGACCCCGACGCCGGCACCACCGCCGGGCCCGACGGCCCGACCTCGGGTGACGACTCCGCCGGCACCGGCTCTGGCACGGACAGCGCCGGCGCGACCGCGGGCGACGGCGAGTCGGGCTGCGGCTGCCGCTCCACCGACGAGCGCGGCTCCGGCCTCGCGCTCACGCTGCTCTTGCTCTCGGCTGGTCTCTGGACCAGGCGTCGCCGCGCCTGAGCGGCCCTGACGAGCGCCGCGGCCGACGGCCGCGGCGCCTCGTCGCCTCGTCGCGCCTCGGCGCACGATCGATCGTCCCCATAAGGGCCTACGCCCACCTGATCCCCTTACGTATTGGAATTTGCCATGAGCTACTCGCGTGTCTGTTTCGCCACCCTCGCCGTCGGCCTCTGCGCCGCCGCGCTCACCTACGCAACCCCGAACACCGCGGCGGCCTGCGGCGGCACCTTCTGCGACAGCGGCCCGCAGGCGATGCCCGTCGACCAGACCGGCGAGAACATCCTCTTCGTCATCGACGGCGCCCACGTCGAGGCTCACATCCAGATCCAGTACGACCCCGACACCAACGCCGAGCAGTTCGCCTGGGTCGTCCCGCTGCAGGCGCTGCCCACCTTCTCCGTCGGCTCTGATCCGCTCTTCACCAACGTCCTCAACGCGACCGTCCCCAGCTTCCTGCTCAACACGACCTTCGAGTTCTGCGGCGGCGGCGGCTCGGCGTCTGGCTTCGGCACCGGCGGCGGCTTCGACTCGGACAGCGGCGGCTACGGCGGGACGACCGGGGGCCAGAGCGAGCCCGGGCCCGACATCGTCTACATGGAGACCGTCGGCGCCTTCGACGTCGTCGTCCTCCAGGACGACAACGTCGCCAGCCTCATGCAGTGGCTCGGCGACAACGGCTACCAGCAGGACCCCGCCGCCGAGCCCATCTTCCAGCAGTACCTCGACGAGAGCTTCCTCTTCGCCGCCTTCAAGCTCACCCACGGCGCCGGCGTCGACCAGATTCACCCCGTCGTCCTCGAGTTCGACACCGGCGAGGCCTGCATCCCCTTGCGCCTCACCAAGATCGCCGCCACCGAGGACATGGAGGTCCGGTCCTTCTTCCTCGGCAACGCCCGCACCGTGCCCAAGAACTACCGGCACGTCCTCATCAACCCCGTCAAGATCGACTGGCTCAACCTCACCAGCGTCGCCGAGAACTACAAGGACGTGATCACGCAGGCCGTCGACGCCTTCAAGGCCGACGGTCACGCCTTCGTCACCGAGTACGCCGGCCCCAGCTCCGTCGTCAGCGAGTTCGGCATCCACGACCCCGCCTGGGACGGCGCCCCCCTCCTCGGCATCGCCGTCACCGACGTCGTCGACACCCTGCAGTCCCAGGGCCTCCTGCAGTGCTTCGCCGGCGAGTTCTGTCAGTACAACCACCCGCTCGCCGCCGGCCTGCTCGCCGAGTTCCTCCCCGTCCCCGACGGCCTCAACGACTACGACTTCTACGCCTGCCTCTCCTGCTACGAGGGCCTCATCGACCTCAACGCCTGGGACGCCACGCTCTTCGCCACCGCCTACCAGAAGCGCATCATCGAGCCCGGCGCCCACGCCATCGAGCTGCTCCAGACCTGGCCCTACCTCACCCGCATGTACACCACCATCTCGCCCGGCGAGATGACCGAGGACCCGCTCTTCCACCAGAACCCCGACCTCGGCGACGTCACCGCCTCGCTCACCGCCCAGCGCTCGGTGCTGTGCAGCGGCGACGCCGTGGTCACGCTGCCCGACGGTCGCGAGGTGTTCGTGCCCGGCAACGCGACCTGGCCCACCTTCGACGACGAGATGCCCTACGCCGAGGACATCGAGACCACCCTCATGCAGGGCGCACCCATGACCCTCGTCGACAACACCGAGGTCATCGACCAGAAGATCGAGGCCTGGAACAAGCTCAACGGCTGGCCCCAGGACCCCGACGCCGGCACCACCGGCGGCACGGACTCCGGCACCGACAGCGCCAGCGTGACGGCGGGCGACGGCGAGATGGGCTGCGGCTGCCGCTCCACCGACGAGCGCGGCTCCGGCCTCGCGCTCACGCTGCTGCTGCTCTCGGCTGGCCTCTGGACCAGACGCCGCCGCGCCTGAGCCCGCGACGCACGCGGCCGCCTCGCGGCCGCGTGCGTCCCCCGCTGACCCCTCGTCGACAACACCGCGGTCATCGACCAGAAGCTCGACGCCTGGAACAAGCTCAACGGCTGGCCCCGGGACCTCGAGACCTCCGGGGCCGACAGCGCGAGCGGACGATGCGGGCTGCGGCTGCCAGACCACAGGGGCGCGCGGCTGGGGGCTCGCGTTCACGCTGCTCACGACTGGCCTCTGGACCAGACGACGTCGACGCTGAACAACGCTCTCGCGGCCGTCCGCCGCCGCCGCCAGCCGCGACGGCGCGACACCGCGACGGCAAGCTTTGCCGCGGCGAGCGGCGCCCCGCGACGCGCTGGACACGGCGGTCGCCGGGGTGGGAAACTGCGGCGAGCATCCGGACGACGTCAGTCGCCGGGTCCGCGCGCCGACTGCCGGTCGCGCACCTCGGAGGTCGCCATGAATTTCCTACGCTTTTGTCTCGCTACCGCCACCACCGCCGGCCTGTGCGCCGCCGCGTTGACCCTCTCGATCCCGCAGACCGCCGAGGCCTGCGGCGGCACCTTCTGTGACTCGGGTCCGCAGTCGATGCCCGTCGATCAGACCGGCGAGAACATCCTGTTCGTCATCGACGGCGCGGACGTCGAGGCCCACATCCAGATCCAGTACGACCCGGAGACCAACGCGGACCAGTTCGCGTGGGTCATCCCGGTGCTCGAGATCCCGGAGTTCGAGATCGGCTCGGACCCGCTGTTCCAGGCGCTGCTCACGAGCACGGTGCCGAGCTACGGGCTCAACTTCCAGTCCGAGTTCTGCGGCGGCGGTGACGACGGCCTGGGCGGCAACGACGGCGGCTACGACCCGACCGGCGGCGGAACCAGCGGCGCCGGCGAGACCGACGGCTACGGCGAGCCGCCGCCCACCGAGGTCCTGCTCGAGGCGACCGTCGGCGCGTTCGACATCGTCGTCCTGCAGTCGACCGACGTCGCCGACCTCATGCAGTGGCTGGGCGACAACGGCTACCAGCAGGATCCCGCCGCCGAGCCCATCTTCCAGGAGTACCTCGACGAGAGCTACCTGTTCGCCGCCTTCAAGCTCACCACCTCGGCCGAGGTCGACCAGATCCACCCGGTGGTGCTGAAGTTCAGCACCGGCGAGGCCTGCATCCCGCTGCGCCTCACCAAGATCGCGGCCAAGAACGACATGGAGGTCCGCACCTTCTTCCTCGGCAACGCCCGCACCGTGCCCCGCAACTACCGGCACGTGCTCGTCAACCCGCTCAAGATCGACTGGCTCAACCTGAGCAACATCGCCGAGAACTACAAGGACGTGATCACCCAGGCGGTCGACGCCTTCGAGGCCAACGGTCACGCCTTCGTCACCGAGTACGCCGGCCAGACCAGCGTGATCGACCCCTTCATGCAGCAGTTCAACGTGTTCAGCCCGTCGTGGAACGCGGCGCCCTTCGCCGCGGCCGAGCCGATCGACGTCGCCGCGCTGCTCGAGGGTCAGGGGCTGCTGCAGTGCTTCGAGGGGCAGTTCTGCAACTACTTCCACCCGCTGCTGCCGGGCCTGCTGGCGCAGTACCTGCCGATCCCCGACGGGATCGAGGACTTCGACTTCTACACCTGCACGGAGTGCTACCAGGACCTCATCGACCTCAACGCGTGGGACGCTCAGGCGTTCTCCGACGCGCTGCAGACCCGCATCATCGCCCCGGGTGAGCACGCCCAGGAGCTCACGCAGACCTGGCCCTACCTCACGCGCATGTACACCACCATCTCGCCCGGCGAGATGACCGAGGACCCGTTCTTCCACCAAAACCCCAACCTCGAGGATGTCGCCAACATCCGCATGGCCACGCAGACGCAGCTGTGCACCGGCGACTCGCTCGTCACGCTGCCCGACGGCCGTGAGATCTTCATCCCGCAGGACCCGGGCACGTGGCCGGAGTTCCCGAACGAGCTGCCGTGGGAGGCCGAGGTCCAGACCATCGCGCTGTCGGGCGCGCCGATGACCCTCGTCGACAACAACGAGATCATCAACCAGGCGATCGCCGACTGGAACCTCGCGAACAACTGGCCGCCGGAGGATCCGGGGACCCCGAGCGTCGACTCGAGCGGCGAGGACTCGGACGGCAACGCCGACTCGGGCGGCGACGGCGAGGGCGAGGGCTGCGGGTGCCGAGCGGTCGACAGCGGCAAGGGCGGCCTCGCGCTGACGCTGCTGATCGGCGTGGTCGGCCTCGGCTTCCGTCGCCGCCGCGCGTGATCGCCACGCCGTGAGCACGGCGCGACGAGACACCGAGACTCGAGACACCGAGACAACGAGGCGCCGCGATCCCGCGGCGCCTCGCGCCGTTCGGGCGCGCGTCGAGCCGCGACACGCCTCACCGTCACCGCCGCGTCCGTGCTTCAATGGCGCCCGTATGTCGACGACCACGAGCGCCCGCGCGAGGCGCCGCCGCGCGCTCCTCTGCATGGCGCTCGGGGCAGGCGCGTGCTCGCACCGGTCGCCCCCACCCAGCTCCGCGCCCCCGCCCGCGGACGACGAAGCCGCGTTCGCGCGCGCGCTCGAGACGCTCGTCACGCGCGACGTCCCGGTGCGCGACGTCGAGGTGCCCGCGCCCCACCGCGGGAGCCTGCTGCGCGCGGGCGTCAGCGCTGAGGGCCTCGCCGGCCGGCCGACGCTGCGGTGGGAGCAGGCCGGGAGCACGACCGGGATCCACTCGATGGCCGTCGACGCCGACGCGGTCTACGCGGGCACGAAGACGGGCGCGCTGCTCGCGATGACGCGGGCCGAGGGCGCGACGCGCTGGGAATTTAGCGAGCCGCGCCCCGACCGCGCGCGACCCGACGGCGCCTGCACGCGCACGCGCGGTCCGCCGCGCGGCTTCAACGTCCCGCCCGCGTTCTGGCGGAGCACGCTGCTCGCGGTCGGCCACAGCGGGACGCTCTACATGCTCGACCGCGAGACCGGCGCGCTGCTCTGGTACTTCCACGAGTACGACGCGCGGCTGCTGACCCCGGCGATCGTCGACGACGTCGCGTACGTCGCCGTCGACGACCGCGTGCTCGCGCTCGACCTCATCACCCGGGAGCCGCGCTGGAGCGCGTCGAGCCCCGAGTTCTTCACGTGGCCGGGGCCCGCGCTGCAAGGCGGGGTCCTGTACATCGGCGACTTCGAAGGCGCGCTCACGGCGTTCGCGACCGACGACGGCGTCGCGCAGTGGCGCTTCCCGACCGAGGGCTTCGTCACCGCCGGCCCGGCGCTCGCCGGGGAGCTCGCCTACTTCGCCAACTCGAAGGGCACGCTGCTCGCCGTCGACGCGCGCTGGGGCGCGGAACGCTGGCGCCAGCCCCTGAGCGCGGAGCCCTTGATGGGGCTCGTCGTCGACGACGCGCGCGTCTACGCGATCGCGGTCCGCGACGCGACCGTCGTCGCGGTGGACCGCGAGACCGGCGCGCCGCGCTGGTCGACGAAGATCGCCGCGCGCGCGGTGCACAGCCAGACGCTCGCCGGCGACACCCTGCTCGTGGGGGACTCCGAGGGCTACCTGCGCGCGCTCGATCGCGAGCGCGGCGCGCTGCGCTGGAGCTACCAGGCGCCCGGACCGATCCTCGCGGCGCCGATCGTCGACGCCGGACAGGTGTACATCGGGACAGACTACGGCCGGGTGCTGGCGCTCGAGTGAGACGCGGCGCGGCGGCGCCGAGGGACGGCTCGTCGACCGACTAGACCGAGGCGCGCGTTGTTCATGCCCCAATGGACATGTCGTTCGCGGCGAGGCTATCCGCCCGAGTGCATGTCGCCGGCCGCCTCGCACGGCGGCGTCGGGTCGTCGAGGTCGTCGAGGTAGCCGTTCGGCAAGACGACCTTCTGCGTGCCGCCGGTCTTGCCTCGCGGCACGCGCATCGCCTGGGGCGGGAACTCGAGCTCGCGATCTACGTCGCCGGCGACCTCGAGCAGCTGCGCGAGCGTCGTCACCTGCATCAGCCTCGTGCGCAGGCGCGCGCTGTTGCGAAACCCCTTGGTGTACCAGCTCGAGTGCTTCCGGAACCCGCGCATCGCGTAGGGCTCACCGGACCACTCGACCAGCGCGCGCGCGTGCTCGACCATGATGTCGAAGACCTCGCCGAGCCGCGGCGGGTTGGGGGGCGGCTCGCCGTCGAAGACCGCCGCGAGGTCGCGAAACAGCCACGGGCGCCCGAGGCAGCCGCGGCCGACGATCACGCCGTCGCAGCCGGTCAGCCGCATCATCCGCAGCGCGTCCTCGGCCTCCCAGATGTCGCCGTTGCCGAGCACGGGGATCGAGACGTGCTGCTTGAGCTCGCCGATCGCCTCCCAGCGCGCCTCGCCGTCGTAGAGCTGCGCGGCCGTGCGCGCGTGCAGCCCGACCGCGGCGCAGCCCTCGTCCTCGGCGATCGACCCGGCGGTCCGGTAGGTCGTGTAGCGCTCGTCGATGCCGATGCGGAACTTGATGGTCACGGGCACGTCGCCGGCGTTGCGCACGGCCGCGCGGACGATGTTGCGCAGGAGGTTGTGCTTGACCGGGATGGCCGCGCCGCCGCCCTTGCGCGTCACCTTGCGCACGGGACAGCCGAAGTTCATGTCGATGTGGTCGACGTGGCCCTCGCCGACAAGGCGCTTGACGGCCTCGCCCGTGTAGTGGGGATCGACGCCGTAGAGCTGCAGGCTGCGCGGTGACTCCTCGGGACCGAAGCCGGCGAGCTTGAGCGTCTTGGCGCGCCCCTCGACCAGCGGGCGCGCGGTGATCATCTCGCTGACGTAGAGGCCAGCGCCGAAGCGGCGGCAGAGGTTGCGAAACGGGTAGTTGGTGACCCCCGCCATGGGCGCGAGCACGACCGGCGGCCAGACCGCGTGCGGCCCGATCTGGACCGGCTTGAATTCACCCGGCCGGGCCAGCGGGACATCCCGGTTGAGCGCGCTGCGGTAGACGGCGTCCACGGGCGTGCTTGTTAGCAAATCTCCGCACGCGCACAACCCAGCGCTCGGCGTCTCCGGCGCTCAACCGGCGATGATCCATCGGCAGCCGCGCTCGAGCTGCAGCGCGACCTCAACGACGTCCCATCCGCGTGCGCGGCCAACCAATGCGCGCGTCCAACAGCCCGGCACGTTGACGACGCGGCGCTGGCGGGTCCACGCGCCGCCGCGCGAGGACAACCCGTGATAATAATCTCATTCTGTCCCGAGCGCGGCCGCAGGGCGCCTACGCGGACGTTCGCAGGACCCGCCGCATGGGGCATCATCGACGCTCCACCGGGAGACGGCATGACGGTTTATCGGCCGCCGAGGATCATCCAGCACCTCAATGAGCTCATGGAGCGCCACGGATGGCTGCGTGACGACGACCTGCGGAACCTGGCCTTGGAGCTGGGCGAGCCGCTGCACCGGGTCGAGGGCGTGGCCTCGTTCTATCCGCTGTACCGACGCGAGGCGCCGCCCGAGCACGTGATTCAGCTGTGTCGTGATCTGACCTGCTCCATGTGTGGGAGCGAGGAGGAGCTGCAGCGGATCCGCGAGATGGCGACGGCCCACGAGCGAACCACGGGGGAGCGCGTGGCCATCGAGCGCGTCTCCTGCCTCGGCCGCTGTGAGCACGCGCCGGCCGCCCTGCTCGCCCATGAGCCGATCACGAGCGGCCCGGCGGGCGGGCTGAGCGCGCGATTGCAAAAGCGCATGCGCGGCGAGCCGGAGAGCGAGACGCCCGAGCCGCCCCCCGCGACCCGCCAGTGTGATCCCTACGCGGATGATCCAGGCCGCCACTACGAGACCGTCCAGGCGCTGGGGCGCGCGCTGTCCGAGGACCCCGAGGCGCCGGCCCAGCGCGTGCTCGCGGAGCTCGACGCGGCCGGCCTGCGCGGCATGGGCGGCGCCGGGTTCCCGACCGGGCGCAAGTGGGGCTTCGTCCGCGCCGCTGGCGAGCCGGGCAGCGAGAAGTTCGTGATCTGCAACGCGGACGAGAGCGAGCCGGGCACGTTCAAGGATCGCGCGATCATGGCCCACCTGCCGCACCTCGTGTGGGAGGGCATGATGATCGCGGCGCTCGTCGTCGGCGCCCAGCGCTGCGTCGTCTACATCCGCCACGAGTACGAGCCCGAGCGCGAGGCGCTCGCGGCCGCGCGCGCGCGCGCCGACGTCGTCGCCGGCGCGCTGGGCCTGGCCCTCGAGATCTTCGTGTCGCCCGGCGGCTACATCCAGGGCGAGGAGACGGCGCTGCTCGAGGCGCTCGAGGACCGCCGCGGCGAGCCGCGCAACAAGCCGCCGTTCCCCGGCGTCGAGGGGCTGTTCGGGCGGCCGACGCTGATCAACAACGTCGAGACCCTGGCGATGACGACCGCGATCGTCGCGCGCGGCGCGAGCTGGTGGAAGGGCCAGGGCGCGAACGGCTGTCATGGCCTGAAGTTCATCTCGCTCAGCGGCGACGTCGCGCGCCCGGGCGTCTACGAGGTGCCGATGGGCACCACCGTCCGCGAGCTGATCGCGCGCGCGGGCGGGGTCGCGGGCGGCCGCGCGGTCCAGGCCTTCCTCCCCGGCGGCGCGTCGTCGGCGTTCTTGCCGGCCGACAAGCTCGACACGCCGATGGACTTCGACCGCCTGCGCGACGCCGGCTCGACGCTGGGCTCCGGGGGCGTCGTGATCGTCGCCGAGGGGCGCGACCTGCTCGCGCTCGGCCTCAGCCTGACCCGCTTCTTCCGCAACGAGTCCTGCGGCAAGTGCGTGCCGTGCCGCGTCGGCTCGCAGAAGGCCGTGACGCTGCTCGAGGAGCTGCGCTCGGGCGCCGCGCCGCTGGGCCGGCGACGCTCGCTCGCGCTGCTCGAGCAGCTCGACGCGACCATGGCCCAGACCAGCATCTGCGGGCTCGGGCAGGTCGCGCTGCTGCCGGCGATGTCGCTCTTCCGCAACTTCCCGGCGCTCGCCGAGGCCGCCGCGGACGCGGGCGCGGCCGGCTCGTGACAACACGCGACGACGACCCCGCGCGCGACGACGTGCGCATGCGCGGCTTTCGGCGCCGCGAGGAGGTCGCGACCGTGCTCGCGCGGGTGCGGGCGCGCGCCGTCGCCCGCGCGCGCGCGATCGAGGAGGTCGCGATCACCCGCTGCGCCGGCCGGATCCTCGCCGCGGACGCGCGCGCCCCCATCGACGTCCCGGGGTTTCGCCGCGCGGCGGTCGACGGCTTCGCGATCCGCGGCGAGGACAGCTTCGGCGCGACCGAGAGCGCGCCGATCGAGCTGACGCTGATCGGCACGAGCCTGCCCGGAAGACCCTGTCCCAAAGCTCTCTGCGAGGGCGAGGCGGTCCGGATCACCACGGGCGCGCCGCTGCCCGCGGGCGCCGACGCCGTACTGCAGGCCGAGCTCGCGCGCCCCGGCCGCACCCACGGCGGGCGCGCGCGGATCGAGGCGATCGGCGCCGTCGCCCCGCAGCGGCACGTCGGCGAGCGCGGCGAGGACGTCGCCCGCGGCGAGCTCGTGCTCCCGTCGGGCCGCTGGCTGCGCCCCGCCGACGCGGGCGTGCTCGCGTCGCTCGGGCTCGCGCGCGCGCCGGTGATCCGGCGCCCGCGCCTGCAGCTGCTCGTCACGGGCAGCGAGCTCGTCGCGCCCGGCGAGGCGCCGGGCCCGAGCCAGATCGTCGACAGCAACTCGGTGGTGCTCGCGGGCCTGTGCGAACGTGACCGCGGGGACATGCTCGAGACGCTGCGGGCGCCCGACGGCGAGGACGCGCTGCGTCCGCGCCTCGACGCGCTGATCGCCGGGCCCGCCGACGTCTTGGTGGTCACGGGCGCGACGAGCGTCGGCGTCGAGGACGTCATGCCGCTGCTGCTGCGCGAGCGCGGCGAGCTGCTGGTCCACGGCGTCGCCATGCGGCCCTCGAGCCCGACCGCGATCGGCTGCCTCGCCGACGGGCGGCTCGTGTTCCTGCTGCCCGGCAACCCCGTCTCGTGCCTGTGCGCCTACGAGTTCTTCGTCGGCCCCGTGCTGCGCTACCTCGGCGGGCTCCCGGACCCCTGGCGCTGGCCGCACCCGCGCCTGCGCCTGCGCCTGGGTCAGAAGCTCGTGAGCAAGATCGGCCGCCTCGACTTCGTGCGCGTGCGCCTCGAGGGCGCCTCGGGTTCGGGCGCGCGCGAGGTGGTGCCGGTCGCGACCTCCGGCGCGAGCAACCTGTCGTCGGCGGTGCGCTCGGACGGCGTGGTGCTGATCCCCCCGGCGCTCGAGGGTCTGCCCGCCGGCGCCGAGGTCGAGGTGCTGCTGTTCGACGAGCACCACGCCCGCGGCGCGTCGCTGCGCGAGGAGACCGCCACGACCACGACCGCGGGCGCGACCGCGCGGGAGCCACGGTGAGCGAGACGGGCGCGCGCGGGCACGCGCAGCGGCAGTTCCTCGAGGTCGTCGACCCCGAGGTCGCGCGCGCGCGCTGGCACGCCGCGCTGCGGCTCGCGCCGCTGGGCTCCGAGGACGTCCCGCTCGCCGCGCTGCGCGGGCGCGTGCTCGCCGAGGCCGTCGCCGCGCCGCACGACGTCCCCGGCTTCGACCGCAGCAACGTCGACGGCTACGCCGTGGTCGCGCGCGACACCTACGGCGCGAGCGAGACGAGGCCGGCGCGCCTGCGGCTGCGCCCCGAGATCATCACGACCGGGCCGCCGCCGCCGCTCGAGCTCGCGCCCGGCGAGGCCGTGACGATCGCGACCGGCGGCGTGGTCCCGCGCGGCGCCGACGCGGTCTTGATGCTCGAGGACACCGACGTGCTCGCGCCGCCCGGCGAGGCGCTGCGGCTCGCGGTGCGCCGCCCGGCGATCCCCGGCGCGATGATCTCGCTCGCCGGCTCCGACATCACCCGCGGCGAGGTGGTTCTTCGACCAGGTGTGACGCTGGGGCCGCGCGAGACGGGCGTGCTCGCGGCGCTCGGCCTCGGCGGCGCGCGCGTGTATCGGCGCCCGCGCGTCGCGATCCTCTCGACCGGCGACGAGCTCGTGGCCCCCGGCGCGCCGCGGGCGATCGGGCAGGTCCACGACTGCAACCAGACGGTGATCGCCGACGCCTGCGCCGAGCTCGGCTGCGAGCCGCTGCGCCTCGGCATCGCGCGCGACGACGACGACGCGCTCGCGGCCGCGCTGCGCGGCGCGCTCGACGAGCGCGGCTGCGACGTCCTGCTGCTCTCGGGCGGCACCAGCAAGGGCGCCGGCGACCGCAGCCACCGCGCGCTCGCCGGGCTCCCGGGCGCGCGCGACGAGCTCCCGGCGACGCTCGTACACGGCGTGGCCCTCAAGCCAGGTAAACCGCTGTGCCTCGGCGCGACCCGGCGCCCCGACGGGCGCGTGATCCCGATCGCGGTGCTGCCGGGCTTCCCGACCTCGGCGCTGTTCTGCTTCCACGAGCTCGTCGCGCCGGTCCTGCGCGCGCTGCTGGGCCTCGGGGGGGCGCGCGCAGGCGACGAGCCCGGCGCCCTCGCCACGCTCCCGCGCGCGCTCGCCAGCGAGCGGGGGCGTCGACAATTCGTGCTCGTCCAGCTGCTCGCGGGCCGCCAGCCCGCCGCGGACGGGCCGCAGGACGGAGACGCGACGTCCGCCCACGTCCCCGTCGCCCACCCGATCGACCGGGGCTCGGGCTCGATCAGCGCGTTCTGCCGCGCCGACGGCTTCGTCACCGTCGACTCCCTGCAGGAGCGCCTCGAGGCGGGCGAGCTCGTGCGCGTGCGACCGCTCGCGCTCGGGCGCGCCGACGCGCGCGGCCCCGGCTTCGCGGCGCCCGACCTCACGATCATCGGCAGCCACTGCGTGGGCCTCGAGCTGCTCGCCGACCTCCTCGACGCCGACGGCCTGCGCGTGCGCCTGATCGCCGAGGGCAGCCAGGGCGGGCTGTTCGCCGCCGCGCGCGAGCTCTGCGACATCGCGCCGATCCACCTCCACGACCCCGAGACCGACACCTACAACGCCCCCTTCGTGCCCGAGGGCTGCGTCCTCGCGCCGGGCTACGGGCGCATGCAGGGTCTGCTCACGCGCCCTGGAGACCCGCGCTTCGCCGGGCGCCGAGGCCCGCGCGCGCGCCCCTTCGCGCTGCCCGAGATCGTGCTCGACCCGGGCGTGATCATGGTCAACCGCAACCGCGGCAGCGGGACGCGCCTGCTCATCGATCGCCTGCTCGCGCCGCTGCGCGCCCGTCGCGAGGCCGCGGGCGACGGCGCCTCGCCCCGCCCGCGCGGCTATCACCACGAGGCGCGCTCTCACCAGGGCGTCGCGACCTGCGTCGCCCAGGGGCGCGCCGACTGGGGCGTGGCGATCGCGACCGTCGCGCGCGACGCGGGCCTCGAGTTCGCGCCGATCGGCGAGGAGCGCTACGACTTCGTGATCCCGCGCGCGCGCGCCGAGCGAGCGCCGGTGCGGCGCTTCCTCGAGCTGCTCGCGAGCGCGGGCGCGCGCGCGCGCCTGCGCGAGCGCGGCTTCCTCCCCTGAGTCACGCGAGTATCAACATGGCACTTGAGACACCTGAAAACGCGGCGCTCGGCGCGATCATCCTGGCCGGCGGCCGCTCGCGACGGATGGGCGCGCCGAAGGCCTGGATCGACTGGGGCGGCCGCCCGCTGCTGCTGCACGTGCTCGCGCAGGTCCGCGCGGTCTGCCGCGGCGCCGCGGTCGTCGTCGGCGCCCGCGACGTCACGCTGCCGCCGCTGCCGCCGGGCGTCGCCCGCGTCGACGACCCGCCGTCCGACGATCGCGGCGGCCCGCTGATCGCGATCCTCGCCGGCCTGCGCGCCGTTGACGACATGAACTCCAGGTCAGGCGATACGCGGACCGAGCTCGTCTACCTCGGCGCCTGCGACGGCGCGCTCCTCGACGCCGCGCACGTCCGCTTCGTCACCGGCGCGCTCGCGCGCGACCCCTCGCGCGCGGCCGCGGTCCCGCGCGATCCGCCCGACGAGCGGGGACGACGCTTCCTCCACCCGCTCGCCAGCGCCGTCCGGGTCGCGCCCGCGCTCGCGGCGGCCGAGGCGATCGTGCGCGCGGGCGGTCGACGCCCCGCGCAGCTGTTCGAACAGCTCTCGACGCGCTACCTCGACGCGCGCGCGCTGCCTAGCCCCGAGGCCCTGCGGGCCTGCAACACGCCCGAGGAGCTCGCCGACGCCCGCGCCCGCGCGACCCACGACGAAGCCCGCGACACGTGATCCTCGACCGGGCGCTCGAGCGTGACGCGGTGCGTGATTCGGGCTAGCTTCGCCCCGTGAGCGAAACCGATCCGCAGGAGCCGGCCAGCCCCGAGCCCGCGAGCGAGACGCCCTCCGGCGCGACCGCGCGTGACGCACAGGCCCCCGCGCCCCCGCAAAAAAACGTCGTGCGTCGCCTCTACGACTGGGTCCTCGGCTGGGCCGACACCCCCTACGGCGTCCCCGCGCTGTTCATCCTCGCGTTCGCCGAGTCGAGCTTCTTCCCGATCCCGCCCGACCTCCTGCTGATCGCGCTGGCCCTCGCCGCGCCGACCCGGGCCTTCAACTTCGCGCTGTGGTGCACCGTCGGCTCGGTGCTCGGCGGTATGTTCGGCTACCTCATCGGCTTCTCGATGTGGGAGCTGTTCGAGCCGCTGCTGATCCGCAGCGAGAGCCGACGCGCCGACTTCAACTACGTCTGCGAGCAATTCAACTCGCGGGGCGAGCTCTGGGTGTTCATCGGCGCGTTCACGCCGATCCCCTACAAGGTGCTCACGGTCGCCTCCGGCGTGACCAAGCTGCGCTTCGCGACCTTCTTGCTCGCCAGCGTGGTCGGCCGCGCGGGCCGCTTCTTCCTCGTCTCCCTGGTCATCCGCCTCACGGGGAACAAGGCCAAGGAGCTGATCGACCGCTACTTCAACCTCTTCACGATCCTGTTCGTCGCCCTGCTGATCGGCGGCTTCGCGCTGATCCGCGTCCTGCGCCACTGACCTGGTCGCGTCGTCTCGCGCTGGCTATCATCCCGGCGATGCCGCCACGGACCCCTCGACGCCGCGATCTCTCCCTCCTCCTCCCCGCGAGGACGACGCGCGCCGCGCTGCTCGGCTCGCTCGCGGCGCTCGCCGCCTGCCAGGCGCCCGCCGGGCGCCCGACGCCCCACGTCGACGACGACGAGAAGTCCGACAAGGGCAAGGCCAAGCCCAGGGCGAAGGTCGACGCCAAGGCCGCCAAGACCGACAAGACCCAAAAGCCAGCTGAGTATGACGGCGGGCTCGGGCGGCCGGTCGCCTCGCTGGCGGGCGAGACCCACCTCAAGAACATCCGCCAGCTGACCTTCGGCGGCGAGAACGCCGAGGCCTACTTCTCCTTCGACGAGCAGCAGCTGATCCTCCAGTCGACGCGCGACGGCGCCAGCTGCGACCAGATCTACAGCATGAGCCTGGCGCAGAAGGTCGCCGAGCCGGTCGTCACGCGCGTCAGCAGCGGCAAGGGTCGGACGACCTGCGCCTACTGGCTCCCCGACAGCGCGCGGGTCCTCTACGCGTCGACCCACGCCGCCGCGGACGACTGCCTCCCGCCCCCGGATCGCAGCCACGGCTACGTCTGGAAGCTCTACCCGGAATTCGACATCTACACCGCCGCGCCCGACGGCGGCGACATCAAGCCCCTGGTCCAGGGGCCAGGCTACGACGCCGAGGCGACGATCTCGCCGCTCGGCGACGCGATCGTGTTCACCTCGACCCGCGACGGCGACCCCGAGATCTACCGCATGAACATCGACGGTTCGGGCCTCAAGCGCCTCACGAACGCGCGCGGCTACGACGGCGGCCCGTTCTTCTCCGCCGACGGCAGCAAGATCATCTACCGCGCCAACCACCCCGAGGGCGAGGACGAGCTGAGCAAGTACGAGGCGATCCAGAAGGACCACCTCGTGTTCCCGACCCGCCTCGAGCTGTTCATCATGGACGCCGACGGCGCCAACCAGCGCCAGCTGACGCGCAACGGGAAGGCCAACTTCGCGCCGTACTTCCACCCAGACGGGACGCGCGTGATCTTCAGCTCCAACCTCAAGGCGCCGCGCGGACGCAATTTCGACCTCTACATGCTCGAGCTCCCCGCGCCGGGCGAGGAGGCGGGCGAGCCCGAGCAGATCACCTTCAACGAGACCTTCGACGGCTTCCCGATGTTCACCCGCGACGGCAAGCGCCTCGTGTTCGCGTCCAACCGCGGCAACGCGAAGGAAGGCGACACCAACGTGTTCCTCGCCGAGTGGGTCGACTAGTCACACTCCCGGCGCACAACGCAATCCCAGCACTCCACGCGTTGAAATCACCGAGCCGTACGCGAGCGCGCAGGGTTGACGATGGCGGGCGCTATACTCCCACAGATGTTGCGCGATCAGGCCAACGCGAGCGACAGCGAGCTGCTTCGCTGCTGGCGCGCCGGGGATCACCGCGCCGGCAACCTGCTGCTCCAGCGCTACTGGGACTCGCTGTTCCGCTTCTTCTGCAACAAGGCCGACGAGCAGCTCGCCAGCGATCTGATCCAGCAGACGATGCTGGCCTGCGTTCGCGGACGCGATCGCCTGCGCGACGACAACAAGTTCGCGGCCTACCTGTTCCGCACCGCCTACAACACCTTCAAGCAGTCCATGCGCATGCGCTACCGTGACCAGGGGCGCTCGCCCTTCGCGGAGCAGTCGATCGCGTCCCTCGGCATCACGCCCAACGAGCGCATGACGCAGAAGGCCGAGCAGCGGCTGCTGCTCCGCGCGCTCCGCAACCTCGTGCTCGACGACCAGGTCATCCTCGAGCTCTACTACTGGGAGAACCTCAGCCGGCGAGAGGTCGCGCTGCTGCTCGACATCCAGGACGGCGCCGCGGCCTCGCGGATCCGTCGGGCGCGCGAGCGCCTCAAGAAGATGATCTCGCGCCTCGCCTCGGACCCCGAGCTCGGCTACCGCACGACCGCGAACTTCGAGCACTGGCTCGCCGACCTGCGCAAGAAGACGCCCGACATCCCGCGCTCCTGAGCTCCTGAGCTCAGCGCCGCAGCGCCAGCTGGTCGCGCAGCTCGTCCACGAGCGTCAGCCCGCGGGTGAAGCCGGGGTTGAAGCGCCCGTCGTAGATACCCTCCGCGCGCTGAAGGAGCGCCTCGAGCTCGCGCGCTTTAATCGGCGCCCCCAGCTCCTCGAGCTGCGCCTGCGCGTACGCGACGTAGGCGCGCGCGAGCTGGAGCTCATAGATCATGGACACGTTGCGCTCCCTCGCCGCGCCCAGCCCCTCGAGCGCGCGCTCGAGCGAGGCGCGCGCCCCCGCGTAGTCACCTCGCTCGAGGCGCGCGAGCCCGCCGTACAGCCATAGATCGCTGAGCAGGTCCTGAAACCACGTCGCTCGCCCGGACGAGTCCGCACCCGCGAGCGCGGCCGCAGCCAGCTCCTCCGCCCGCGTCAGCTCCCCGAGCGTGAGGGCGTCGAGCGCCGCGAGCTTGATCCGGAGGACGTCCATGTGGGTGTCTGGCGCGGGCAGCTCGTCGTGAACACCCCCGCGCGTGCGCGCCTCCGCCCGCGCCGCCGCGTCGCCACGTTCAAACTCCACGACGGCGAGATCGTACGCGCACATCAACGGGATCCTCCCGACGGGCGCGCTCGCCTGCTCACCGCAGAGCTGCACGAGGCGCTCGTGGAGCGTATCCACGGCGCCGGCCGACCTCGCCCACGACTGCCGCGTGCCGAGGGTCAGGCCGTGGTTCGGGCCGAGCAGGCGCGTCTCCGCGGCGAGCCCCTCCCCGAACAGCGCCTCGCGCTCGCCGATGTCCGTCGTCGCGCGGGCGACGTTCACCTGCTGCTTCGCGATCTCGAGCGGCCGCTCGAGGTACGCCGACTCGTTGATCTTGAGCGCCGAGCGGAACCACCGTCGCGCCTCCGCGAGCTCTCCGCGCGCCATGTGCGTCACGCCGAGGTTGTTATGCAGCAGGCTGAGCACGTCCTCGGGCGCCGGCAGCGTGCCGATCAGCTCCTCGATCATCGCTACGTCGCGCTCATGGGGCGGCGGCGTCGGATCGTTGTAGACCGTTCCGTCGACGTAGACCTGGCGCGCGTAGGCCTCGGTTGAGACGCCGTGGTGACTGGTCTCCCGCCCGAGCTCCGTCGCGCGCTCGAGCAGCGCCCGCGTCTCATCGACCGGCGTCTCGGAGTACTCCATCGCCACGCGCACCTCGACCAGCGCCACCTCGGCGAGCACGCTCGCGATCCCCAGCGACTCCGCGCGCGCCTTCGCGTCCGCGAGCGTCTCGCGCGCGCCCCGGTGGTCGCTGGCGACCGCGAGCGTCGTCGCGCGCGCCAGCTCGCGCTGCACCTCGCGCGCCTGGGCGAGCTCCTCGGGCCCGAGCCCCTCCTCCATCGCGTCGAGCATTCGCCTGTCCTCGGAGTCACAATTGGCGACGCGCGGGAGCCCCTCGATCGCCTGGATCGCGCGCTGCAGGTCAGGCGCCGTCCCGGCCGCGCGCGACGCTCCGGCCGCGCGCTCGAGCACCTCGACCACGCCCGCGAGCGCCGCCCGGCTGCGCGCGAGGCAGGCCGCGCGCTGGCCCCGACGCTCCTTCGACTCGTAGTCCCGGCGACACACCTGGACCTTGGTGTCGGACCAGCGGGTCGCGTAGGCGTTGAGCGAGTCGATGAGCCGGCCGCTGATCTCCGCCGCGGCGGGGTCCGCCTCCTCGAGCTTCGCCTGGATGATCGCCGCACGCTCCGCGCTCCAGCTCGATCGAAGCTCGCCCCGCGCGCGCTCGCAGCGATCCGGGCGAGTCGCGAGCGCCGCGGCGGCGACGCCCGCGAGCCCGACCGCCGCGACCGCGACGCCCACGGGCCACCAGCGCCGCGGCTCCGGGGGCTCCTGCAGCGCGTCGAGCAGCGCCTTCATCGACGGGAAGCGGGCCTCGGGATCGGGCTGCAGCCCGCGCCGCAGCACTTCGAACACCCAGGGCGGCACGCCGCGCGTACGCGACGGCTCGCGCAGCTCGCCGCGTCGCAGCGCCTCGGCCCAGTCCTTCACCCGCGTCCCCGGGAACGCGCGCTCGCCGAAGAGGCTCTCGTAGAGCGAGAGGCAGAAGCTGAATTGGTCGCAGCGCGGCGAGACCACGGCGCCCGAGAATTGCTCGGGGGCCATGTACGCCGGCGTGCCGATCCGCGCGCCGGTGCGGGTCAGGCGAGTCTCGAGCGGCGTCTGCCCGACCCTCACGGGCGCGCGGCCGGAGTCCAGCCACAGCTCCTCCGCGTCACCAGCGTCACCTTCGTCGCCTTCGTCGCCTTCGTCGCCTTCGTCGCCTTCGTCGCCTTCGTCGCCCTCGTCGCCCTCGTCGCCCTCGTCGCCTTCGTCGCCTTCGTCGCCCTCGTCGCCTTCGTCGCCTTCGGCACCGTCATCGGCTTCGAATTCGTCGTCGTCGTCGTCCCCATCCTCATCGCCCGCGTCGAGGTCCTGAAGCGGCTCGGAGTGACCCCGCGCCAACCCGAAGTCAGTCACGCGCACGCGCCCGTCGTCGCCGATCAGCACGTTCTCTGGCTTGAAGTCGCGGTGCACCAGCCCGGCCTCGTGGGCCGCCGCGAGCCCCTTGCCCGCCTGCGCGTAGCGCTCGACGATCTCGCGCCAGCCGGGCTCCTCGCGCCGGATCCACTCGCACATCGTCACGCCGACGACGTACTCCATCGCGATGAAGACGCGGTCGCCCTCGCTGCCCGACTCGTGCACCTGGACGACGTTGGGGTGAGACAGCCGCGCGAGCGCCTGGGCCTCGCGGAGCAGCCGCACGCGCGCCTGCTCCGAGACGTCGTCGGGGTGGATCAGCTTGAGCGCGACGCGGCGATCGAGCTGGGGATCGTACGCGCTGCGCACGATCCCCATACCGCCGGCGCCGATCTGCTCCATCAGCACGAAGCGCCCGATCGTCTCCGGCGCGCGCGGGCCGTCCGAGAACAGCCCGGCCGACACCGACGCGAACAGGCGCCGGCTCATGTCGGGCGCCGAGGGCGGGCGGGCGCCGCCGAGCTGCGTGCGCAGGGAGTCGGAGCTCGAGGACAGCTCCGGGCTCACCGCGTCGAGCTCGGCGTCGCCAGACGAGTCCGCCACGCCCGCCATCATGGCACGCCGCGCGCCCGCGCTCCAGCGCGGGCGCGAACCGCCGGCTCGCCTACCGCGAGCGCCGCGCGAGCGCCTCGAGACGACGCCGACGGCGGTAGGCCCAGGTGTCGACGACCATGCCGGCGAAGAACGCGAGCGAGACCCCGAGCGAGAGCAGCGGGTTCGCGCGGATCATGTCTCGAAGGACATCAAGGATGCCGCGCGACTGCGGCTGCACCGGCGGCGCCACGACCACGCGCGTCACGGTCGCGGTCGGCGTCACGGCGGGCGGGGGCGGCGGGGGCAGCTCGGTCACGATCGTCCGGGACTCGCCGCCGAGCTCGAGGCTGATCATCCGCTCCATCACGTCGTGCAGCGTCTCGACCTCGAACTTGTCCACGTGCGGCTTGGCGTGCGCGGAGCCGACGCCCGAGTGGTCCGTCAAGAAGATGTACTGCCCGCCCGTGACCTTGGCCGCGTAGCGCATCTGCGCCTCCGCCTCGTCGCGCACGCCGCTGCTCGCGACCGGGTAGATCGCCGTCTTCGCGTCGCGGTGCTGCTCCACGGCCCGCGCGAAGCGCTGGGCGGCCTGACCCGCGTGCGACGGCGCGTCCGCGACCAGGAAGACCATCCGCGCGGTGCTCGAGTCGGCGCGCCAGCTCAGCTGCGCGCTCGCCAGGGCCGCCTCGTCCATGGCCTCGGGGTAGTCGCCGCCGCCGCCGGCCGACTGACGCCCGAGCCGCTCGACGAAGGAGTCGATGTCGCGGAAGTCCTCGGTGTGGGTGACGTACGCGTCGCCGTGATCACGGTACGCGACCAGCCCCCAGCGCTGCGACACGCCGGGGTTCGTCTCGGCGATCTCCCGCGCGATCTCGCGGAGCTCGACCTTGAGGTACTCGAGCTCGTCGCCCATGCTGCCGGTCGTGTCGATCACGAGCGCCACGTCGAGCGCGCGCGGCCGCGTCGTGTGGCGATAGCTCGGCGCCGTCATGTTGATCATCGCGTCGGTGAGCCCGATCGACCCGCGCGCCCCGGCCAGGCGCGTCATCGCCTCCGTGTAGCCGTCCGCGTCCGCGTTGTCGTCGACGACCCCGGCCGTCAGCACGCGCGCCTGCACGGTCTTGTCGAAGGAGCCCGCCGGCTCGAAGCGCCCGGACCGGGTCGAGCCCGCCTCGCCGAAGCCCACGCCGTGGCCCCGGCCGTAGCCCGACCCCACGCCGCCGCCGCCGCGGCCCGTGCCGATCAGCCCCAGGCCGCCCACGCCGTAGGCCTCGCCGACCTCTTCGCCGGTCAGGCCACCCCAGACGTCGGCGTCGTCGCTGCCGACCGAGAACGCGCCGCCGTGCACCCCGAGGATCCCCGCCTCGCCGGCCACCGCGCGCGCGTCCTCGGACGCCTTCATCGCGTAGAGCCCGGACTTCGACGCGGGCGCGGGCGCGGGCGCGTCAGCGCCGTCGGCCGTCTCGGCTTTCTCCGCGACCTTCGCCCCCGCGGCCTCCTCGTCGCGCGACGGCGCCGCGCGCTCGATGACCTCCGGGGCCGCCGCGTCGTCGCGCGAATCCGCCTCGGGCGTCGCCGCGAGCGCGACCGCCTCCTCGTAGTCCGGCTCGACGGGCGCGTCTGCGCCCACGGACAGCACGAGGCCGAGCGCGGTGACGCCAGAGACGCCGAAGAGCGTGGTGATCGGCCAGCGACGCAGCAGGCCAGCGCGGGGAGGGGTCACGTCGTTCGCGGTCATGCTCTCTCGGACAGCGCCGCGCCGCGAAGGTTCCCGCGCCCTGAACATCGCCGAGCGTGTCGGACACGCCCGCACCTGACCCGCGCCGCGGGCCCGCTCGCGCGCCCGCGCGAGCCTGACGATCGGCCGCGCGCGGGTCGTCGGCCTTCCTGCCTGTCCTTCTGATACGGTACGAAAGGACAGGTACCATCGCGCGGCGAGCGTCGTGAGC
>JACKDW010000015.1 GCA_020633295.1 Myxococcales bacterium
ACGAGAGCACGTCGGGGAGCTTGCGGCAGGTCGTGTCGCCCTCGGGGCAATCGACCGTGAGCAGGCGGCCGTCGGGATCCGTCAGCATGCGCGTCGGGTCGAAGGCGACCGTGCAGCACACGCCGTTGACCGACACGTCGAAGGTCCCGTACGGGCGCGGGTCCGGACGATTCGCGCAGGCGCTGTTGGTCTCGCAGATCGAGCCGACGAAGTCCTCGTCCTCGTCGTCGTCCTGCATGCCGCCGTCCATGACCTGGCTCGGGTTCGGCAAGCCCGGGCAGGTGTCGCACTCGTTGCCGACGTTATCGCCGTCGCTGTCGACGTGGTTGCAGATGCCGCCCGTGCAGGCCGTGTCGGGACCGCACTCGGTGTTGTCCGAGCACGCGACGCCCTCCACCGGCTGACGCGGGCACTTGTCCTGAACGTTGACGATGCCGTCCTGGTCGAAGTCGTCGTTGTTCCCGAAGCCGACGGGACCAGCCGCGCCCTGCAGCTCAATCGGGACGCCGCCCTCGAAGCAGGCGTCGCCGATCCACTTCCAGGTCTCGTCCATCGGATCCGCCGGCGCCTTCTGACACGCGTTGGTGTCGTCGGTGTCGAGCGGCGTGCCGACCGTGTACGGGTTGTCCTGATCGAAGTCGAAGCAGTTCGCCCCCTTCACGCAGTTGTCGCAGACATCACCGATACCGTCGAAGTCCCAGTCGTCCTGGAACGGGATGTTGCGGACCAACAGGTACGCCGGGATGCCGGCCTCGGCCGCGCCCTTGTTGTAGACGTTGGACGGGCGCTCCTTGCAGTTGTCGCAGGTGTTGCCCACGCCGTCGCGGTCGGAGTCCGCGGTGTTCTGGTCCTGCGGCGTGACCACGCACAGGTCCTCGGCGTCGCCGAAGCCGTCCTTGTCGCCGTCGTTCTGATCGGGGTTCGTCGTGTCCGGCGCGTTGTCGCAGGAGAACGGGATGCCGTCGCCGTCCTTGTCCTCCTTGCACTTCGCCGGGTCGATCGTGAAGTCGTACTGCCAATCCGTGGTGTTCTTGCCGAGCACCAGCGGCATGCCGCACACGTCCCAGAACGCGGCCTGGTAGTCCTCGGGCGTCACGTCGCGGAGGTCGAGCGGCCACTTGATGGAGGAGCCGTCCGAGTACGTCTCGAGACCGGGGACCTTGAAGCGGTACCGCTTGCCCTCCTTGAGCACGACCTCGGTGAAGGTGTTGTAGTCGACGAACACCGAGACCGCGCCCGTGGTCTGGTTCTTGACGTTGACCGTCAGGCACGGGACGTTGCCGCCGCCTGGATCCAGCTGATCGGCGTTCTCCGCACACCCGAACCCGCCCGCGACCACGCCGGCCTCCGCGTAGGTGACGTCGTCGCCGTCCATGCCGGACTCGACGAGCTCCACGATCTGAATCTTCCGCAGGTTCTGCTCGGACATGTCGTACTTGTTCGAGAATCGGATCTCGAACTCGTCACACGCGCCGATGCGGAGGTTGTCGCTCGGGAAGCCGCTGTCCGGGATGATGTGGAAGTTCGGCGTCTGGAACGTGTAGTTGTTCTGTTCGGTCAGGTCGTTGCCGACCTTGTCCTTGATGTACTCGGCCGACTCGCCGTCCTCCGGGACCGCGAAGCGGACCGTGTACGTCGAGCTCGAGCACATGCCGCGATCGAAGTCCTCGAACTCCTCGAAGAACGTGTCGTTCGCGCGCCAGCCGTCCTTGATGCTGAAGTTCCCGAGGTTCGCGGTGTCGGAGGTCGGGCGCGCCGCGGCGCAGCGCTCCAGGAGCGACCGCGCGACGTTACCGAGGTCCGCGATGCGGTACTGGACGCCCTTGATCGCGGGGTCGTAGACCACGCCGCCGAACTTCGAGATGAACTTCTGGGCGAACTGTCCCTTGCGCCGGATGCCGTCGAGCGCGGTGAACTCCTCGGCCTTCACCATGGTCGAGAGGTTCGGGTAGCGCTCGGCGATGAGGTTGGCGTCCTCGAGGCACGTCGTCAGCGCCTCGTCGCACATCTCGCCGTCGTAGTCGCTGTCCTTCGTGTAGACGTAGGGCAGATCGCTGCAGTTGACGGACTCGCAGCACTCCGCGCGGGACTCCTCGCAGGCCGTGACGAGCGCCTCCTTGTCGGCGATGACCTCCTCATCGGCGGCCGCGTCGTAGGTGCCGTTCGCGGCGCCGTCCTCCGAGCACAGCCGCGCGACGATGCCGCGACAGACGTACGCCGGATCGGTGTCACACTTGCACTGAGCCTCGAGCGGCAGGGTTGTCGCGCGGTCGTAATTGCCGACCGGGTTGCCGCCCAGGACGTACGGGTCGCAGGCCCCCTCGGCGCCACAGAGACCGCCGGCGACGGCCTCGTCGCGGCTGATCTTGCCGTCCTCGTCGTCGTCGTAGTTGGCGACGCGGCGACCGCCGTTGTTGATGCAGCCGTTGGCGCCCTGATCGCTGAAGCGACGGTCGACGCAGTACCCCTGCTCGCCGCTGTACGGGAAGGTCGTGCAGTCGACGACCCACTCGGCGACGCAGCGAGCGTTGACGCACTCGTCGTCGGCGTGCGCGTCGGGGTCGCAGGCGGGTCCGCCCGCGCCGAGCTCACCGACACACTCCATGCCGTCGAGTCCCGCGCCGTTGCTCGACGTGCAGTCGGCGTTCGTCGTGCACGGGACCGTCTTCTGCTCGGAGCCTGCGGGACGATCGTCGGGGTGCGCCTCTCGCAGCTTGTCCTGGTACGGCAGCTTGTGGGGGCCCGCGTCGCCGTTCCAGTCGTAGACGTAGTTGCGGGGCTCCGCGCTGCGATCGGTCCAGGCCACGAAGTCGCGGCACTCGGCGAACTTGTCACCGGCGGTCGCGTCACACTCGAAGGCCGTCGATCCCGGAATCCGCTGGTTCCCGCGATCTCCACCCGGGGCGTCGATCCCGTACTTGGCGATGTTGACCGAGAGCTCGAAGTCACAGGCCGAGCAGCAGGTGTCAGGGCCGTTGTCCGGCGTGGCGCACGAGTTACCGCTGCTGCGAATGTCCGTCTCGCCGCGGTACGACTTGGTGTGCCCGAAGGGCTCCATGCGCAGCGGGATGACGCCGCCCGGGTGGCTGTTTCGCAGCTTCTCGTTGTCGCGGGAGTTGAAGCCCTTGATGTCGTCGACGGCCCCGTTGTCGACGGTGAAGGTTCGGTCGCAGGCCGCCGGGTCGGACGTGTGGTCGAAGGCGGTGCCCTCGAACTCGCGCAGGTTCTCGATGCACGAGAGGTTGACCGCCCGCTCCATGATGTCGGGGTTCTCGCCGACGCCGTTCTCGTAGTCGCCGTTGTAGCGGGTGATCGGACCCTTGATCTCGAGGATGCGCGACTTCCAGTCGTAGACCTCGAACAGCTGCGGGTTCGTCATCTGCTTGCGCACCAGCTCGATGGTCGTGGCCTCGAGCAGGTTGTTGAAGACGAACGCGATGTTCGAGTTGACGATCATCGGCGAGATGCGACACCACTCCTCGGCGCCGCGCTCTGACTCGAGCGCGTCGTCGCTCTCCTCACAGGGGCCGATCTGCTCGACGTAGACCTCGGCCTCGACCAGCGAGCCCTCCTCGGGGCACGACGCGGCGTCGCCCTGGTCGTTGCTGCATCGGGGCCCGAGGAAGTTGATCGTCTTACCCGCGTAGTTGACCCCCGAGATGGTCTCGAGGACAAGTTTGTCCGGGTCACAGATTCCGCAGTCGGGGTCCGTCACGCAGCCGTGCAGCGCGACGCCGGTGCCGGCGAGCGCGGCGACGATCGCCGCGTCGCGAGCGAGTCGGATCGGGGAGGAGCCGTACACCTCGCGGATCTTCCAGCGGCCGCGGTCGTCGTTCTTGGACTTGGACATGGCGTTCAATCCTCAGGTTCTTCGTCAAAGTCGGTTCGCTGTCCCTTTGACCCGGGCGTTCACGAACCTTTCGCGGAGCGTTCCAACACCGTTCTCGCGCGGATTAGGACCGCAGCGTGTCCGGCGTCTTCTTCTCCTTGTCCTTCATAATGCCGAGCACTTCCGCGCCCGCGTTCTTCGCGAGGTCGAGGACCGCCACGGCCTCACCGTACTTGGCGTCGTCGTCGAAGTTGACGAACACGACCTTCTTGTCGCGGAACTCCAGCTGCTTCGTGATCTGCTTGGCCAGATCCGTCCGGTCGATCGGCGTCCGGTTCAGCGTCAGGCCGCCCTCTTTGGTCAGCCCGATAACGAGCGTCTCGTTCTGCGGCGGCTTCTTGTGCTTCTGCTTGGTCTCTGGTGGCACCTGAACCGAGATCTCAGGGACCGTCTTCGGGATCAGGACCATGAAGATGATCAAGAGCACCAGGCAAACATCGACAAGCGGCGTGACATTGATGTCGGCTTTCGCCCCACCACTGTCGTTGCCTACACTCATGCCCATGGCTGTTCATCCTCCGTGTACATGAACTTTAGAAGCGACCCAGCGTGGCCGGACGAGCGAAAGCATACGTCAGGACAAGCGGGCGTAACAGAAAAATCATGCGGGCGCCCGTGGCGCAAACGATACGAAACCGGGGCCTTGGCCCCGGTTTCTCGCTTTCTACTCGGACGCTCCACCGCCGCCTTCGGCCAGGTCGACCACGAGCGCGACGTCAGCGATCTGCGACTCGCTCGAGGTAATCCACTCCATGACGATGCGGATGTTGCCCCAGTCGGTATCCACATCACCCTTGAGAAACAGCAGCGGGCCCTTGTAGTCCGTCGCGGCGGCCTTGCCCGCGGCGATCTTCAGCTCCTCCTCAAGGCGGTCCATGAAGTCGCCTTTGTCCACGTAGAGGTCGGTGTCGATCCAGGCGCCCTCCTCGTTGACCGAGACGAACACCTGGTCGCCCTCTTTGTGGGCGGGAGCGGTGGCGAGGACGGGCAGGCGCACATCCTTGCCGCGCTGAAGCATGGGCGTGACGACCATGAAGATGATCAGCAGCACCAGGCAGACGTCGACCAGCGGGGTGACGTTGATCTCGCTGTTCGGCGCACCATGCTTGATCCCGTGGTCCTGCTTGTACGGGACCGATCGAGTGCGCCTGGTGCTATGGGCGCCCGTCGTCATTAGTAGCGACCTTCCTTGAGGACGTAGTCGATGAACTCGGAGGCGACGTCGTTCATGTCGATCTGGAAGCCCTCAATCCGCGAGTTGAACGAGTTGAAGGCGACGACCGCCGGGATGGCGACCGAGAGACCGACCGCGGTGGCGACGAGCGCCTCGGAGATGCCGCCGGCGACCGAGGAGAGACCGCCACCGCCGTCCGAGGACAGGCCCTGGAACGAGTTGATGACGCCGACGACCGTGCCGAACAGACCGATGAACACCGCCGTCGAGCCGATGGTGGCGAGCGCCGTCAGGCCGCGCTTGAGGTTGTGGGTCTCGCGCTCCTTCGCGCGCTCGAGCTGACGGTTGACCGCGTCGACCAGGTCGAAGTCACCAACGTCCTCGGGACCCTCCTCCTGCAGGGCCTCCATTCCCTTGATGTACTCGCTCATGCCCGCGCCGACGACCTTGGCCAGCGGGCTGTCACCATGCTGCTGCACCGCGGCGACGGCCTCCTCGAGCTTGCGCTCCTGCAGGAAGTTGCGGAGGAGCATGATGTACGAGATCGACTGCCGCTTGGCGCGGCTGTACACGCGACTGCGCTCGATCATCAACATGAGGCTGAACACGAACATGAGCAGCAGCATGATCATGACGATCTTTGCCAGGATGCCCATCTGTTCCCACATGCCTTGCAGGGTGAACTCGGGGCCACCGGTATTGGCGAGCAACGTGATGATTTCCGCGAATTCCATGGGGTGGTTGCCTGTCTTTCTGGGGAGGTCTGGGGGGGAGCCGACCGCGTCGGGTCTGTCGCTCGCGCACGTCTTCTCGGGTTAACTCTTAGCCCTTTGCTTCGAGCTTGAAGGCCATTTCGGAGCAGACCTTGCGCTTCTTACCCGCGGCCATGAACGGCTTGAAGCGCCACGTCTTGACCGTGTCACGCAGGATCTGGTCAACCTTGGGGTCACCGGGGAACTTCTTGCTGGTCTTGACGTTCGTGGTGTGGCCGTTGGTGTCGACGCAGAACTTGACCTTGCCGGTGCCGCCGCGCTTGTCGAACATGAACGCCTTGGTGCCCGCGAGCTTCTTGGGATCCGGATCCGGGTCGTAGATCGCGTTCTGCTTGACCACGTTGATCGGTTCGGGCGCGCCGACCTTGGCCGGGTCCTTCTTGGTCGCAACGCCGCCGAGCTGGCCACCGAGCTGGCCGCCGAGCACGCCGCCGACGACGCCGCCGGGAATTCCGCCAGGAACACCACCAGGGACGCCGCCGGGGATCTTGTTGCTCTTCTTGCCAGGTGACTTCTTGGCGTCAGGAACCTTGTCTGGCGTCTCGTCCGGCTGGACGATTTCCTCCTCGGGGACTTCCTCCTCGGGGATGTCTTCCTCTTCTTCTTCAGGCTCGGAATCGTCACCGGCTGGAGGCGGAGGAGGAGGCGGCGGCGGCGGCGGCTCATCCTGGGTCATCTGCACCATGATGTAGTCCACCGTCGGCGCTTCGACCTTGGTGATGTCCATCTTGTTGGCGGCCCAGGTGAAGAGCAGCATCGCGAACGTCGCCGAGCCAGAGATGACTGACGCGGCCATGATCCGCCTGCGGCGGACAGGGTCCGCCTGCTGATAGTGCATGTAGTGTTCGAACACGGGTCCGTTCCTTTGTGAGGAGGGGTACTTCCCTTGTCCTAACGAGCCAGCGAGGGTCCCGGGCTACTTCCCTCGCTTGCCCTTCTTCGGTTTCTTCTTGCCCGCGTCCTCATCCGTGGCGGCCTGACTGGCGGCCTCTATCTCGGCCTTGAGTTCGTCCTTCATCTGCGCGTCGAGGGCCTGATCCTCGATCGAGACCGGCCGCGGAGACAGCATGCAGCACTGCTCTTTTTGCTCCTCGGGCGGCTTGTTCGGATCGCACTCCGGGAGCTGGTCGATATCGCACCGCGCCTTGGCCTGCTTCCAGGCGTCGAGCAGGTCCTCGCGCTGGTAGATGACGTTGAGCTTCTCCTCGGGCGTGTGCTCCTCGAGGTTGTCGCTGTACGGGTGCGCGAAGGCGCGCTGCGTATAGGCCATCGACCGCCAGGTGTACGCGTCGCGGAACTTGGGGTCGATCTCGTTGGCCTTGTTGAGCAGGCGCAGGACGTCATCGGAGATCCGCAGGCGCTCCGACGGATCGAGGTTGCAGTTGAACTGCGGGTTCTCGCACTCCTCGTCGGGCCACAGCGGCTCGTACCGCCGGATCGCCAGGGCCATGTACGCGCGCGTGCTGTCCGGGAAGTCGATGGTGCGCTTGACCACCCACTCATCGGCCTCTTTGGTTCGCCCGCACTCGTCGTACTGCTTGGCGATGCGCGCGTAGAGCTCCTCGCGCTCGGGGAACTTGTTGTGCTCGTTGAGGAAGTAGTTGAGAAGATCGTCGCAGCGCTCGTCGGCCTTGAGGATGACGAGGCGGTGCTTCTCGTACTCCTCACGGTCGCGCTCTTCCTGGGCCTCGAGACGATCGAGCCACGTCTTGAAGTCCGAGAGCGCCAGGTCGGCGTACTTGTGTCGGCTCTCGGCCTTGGACGGGTCCTTGAGCTTGAGCACCAAGCTCTCGGCCGCGCACGCGCGGTTCCAGTACAACGTGATGCCGTCGGGCTCGAGCTGCTCGGCCTCGTTGTACTTCTCGATGGCCTCCGCGTAGAGGCTGCTCCGGTAGAGCGCGTTGCCTTCCCGAATCAAGTCGCGCGCTTTGATCTTCGTGCAGCCTGACAGGCCAAGGACAGTGGCGCTGAGGGCGACGGCGGCGAGAATCGAACGCATGGAGAGCGCCAGTGTACAGATATAGAGTGAGATATCAAGCAGGTCCTTGCGACCCACTGGTTCTCGTCTAGACTGCTGGGTCTTGCCCACGCCGGCGCCATTGCCGGTCAAACACGGGGTTCTTACACGCGTAACGAGGGCGTCTGGAGGGCTCCCGAGGCGACCTGCCGCCGTGGTCCTCGGCGAGTCCTCGGCGCGCCGACGTCGTGCGACGCGCGTGCGGGCGATCTTCTCCATGGCTCACCTCCATGGGCCCTTCACGTCGCCTCCGTGGCCCCGCTGCAACGGCCCATCGCCCACGGAGCCCCACGCACTTGTTCAGGCCCGCGGGTGAAGCCTAGCCCGCCGGGACCGGGCTCCCGAGCGCGAGGCTGATCTCCGCGAGGCTGCTCGCGCCCGTGGCGAGCATGAGGAGCCGATCAAGCCCGAGCGCGACTCCCGCGCATGGCGGTAGACCTGGCGACTCGAGGTCGTGGAGGAAGTCATTGGCGAGCGGAAGCGCGGGTTGGCCGTGCCACTGGCGCAGCGCGTTGACCCGCTCGAAGCGCCGCCGCTGCTCCTGCGCGTCCCGGAGCTCGCGGTAGCCGTTGGCGAGCTCGACGCCGAGCACGTGGCTCTCGAATCGTCGCGCGATCGCTCGCCCGTCCGCTCGCTCGCGCTCGGCGAGCGCGGCCAGGACCTCGGGGAACGCGTCGACGTGCACGCCCCCTGCCCCCTGCGCGCGCTGACGATCGAGCCAGCCGGGAAGATGCTCGTCGGACCAGGTCGTGAACAGCTCGGTCCACGCCAGCAGGCGCGCGAGTTCGGGATCCGCGGGCCCGCCGCCGCGCTCGCGCCAGCGCGCGGCCAGGGGCAACCAGCGAGCGGCCGCGCCCGCGCCGAGCCCCGCGATCAGCCCGGCGACGTCCTCGGAGCCGGTGAGCGTGACACCAGTTGTCTCTTCAAACAGGTCAAAAAAGTCACGTCGGACCCAGCGGCGCGGCGGCGCGCGCCCGGCGAGCGCGAACACGGCCGCGACGACCGCCTCGACGTCGCGCTGGACCGCGTCGTAGCGCGCCTCGCCGACGCGGTACCACTCGAGCAGGTGAAACTCCTCGGCGTGGTGTCGCCCGAGCTCGGCGCGCCGGAACACGTGGCTGATCTGGAAGATCGAGCCGCTCCCGCGACACAGCAGGCGCTTCATCGCCAGCTCCGGGCTGGTCGCGAGGTACCCGCCGGGCGGGGCCGTGATCGGCTCGATGTACGGCTCGATCGCGGGCGCGGCGACGCGCACGGGGGTCGAGACCTCGCGGGCGCCGGCGCCCCGGAAGTAGCTGCGGACCGCCGCGAGCGCCTCGTCCCACAGGGCGACGCGGCGGCTCCAGGCGGGCGCGCTCACTTGTTGACGCGCTCGACGTAGCTGCGCGTGCGCGTGTCGATCTTGATGTTGTCACCCTGCTTGATGAACAGGGGGACCTGAACCTCGAGACCGGTCTCGATCTTCGCGCCCTTGGTCACGTTGGTCGCGGTGTCGCCCTTCACGCCCGGCTCGCACTCGGTGATCTCCATGACGAGGTGGCTCGGCAGCGTGATGCCGACCGCGCGCCGCTCGTAGATGAGCACCTCGACGTCCATGCTGTCGAGCAGGAAGTCGGAGTCCTGACCCACGACCGCCTCAGGGACCTCGAGCTGCTCGTAGGTCTCCTTGTCCATGAAGGTGAACGCGTCCGGCGTGCGGAACAGGAACTGCATCTTCTTGGTCTCGACGTCCGCCGCCTCGAGCTTCTCGCCCGACCGCCACGTGCGATCCATGGTCGAGCCCGTGATCATGTTCTTGATCTTGCACTTGTAGAGCCCCTGGCCCTTACCGGGCTTCACGAATTGAAATTCCGTGACGACGTAGGGGTGGCCGTCGATTTTCAGCTTGGCGTTCTTGCGGAGATCGGAGACGTCCATCGAGCTGTCCTTGAGTGCACTCGGTCGCCGTGACCGATTCTGCCCGGCAGGTCCCTAATCTCTCCACCGCAAGCGTGTCAACTGGGCGCTCCGGCGCGCGATCACGCCCGTGCGCCCGTGGCGCGGTTTTCGTTCCTTCAATTTCTCGGGTTTTTTCGTATTTTCTACGCCCGATTGCGCCGTCCGCTGTCAGAACGCTAGAAACTGATGATTCTGTATGGCATATTGACGCGCAATTTCATCGAAGGAAGCCGGATAATGCAGCTCTCGACCAAGGCTCGGTATGGCCTTCGCGCACTTTGTCACGTTGCTCACCGTGGATATGCCTCGGCGCACGTCATCGCCGAACAACAGTCGATTCCCTCGCGCTACCTCGAGGAGATCATCGGCGAGCTGCGCAAGGCTGGCTTCGTGATCGGGAAGCGCGGCCCACGGGGTGGCTACAAGCTCGCCAAGCCCGCGACGGACATCTCGCTCGCGGACGTCCTCAAGGCGCTCTCGTCGCAGAGCCAGTCCTTCGCCGGGGACCCACGCGACGAGATCACGCGCCTGGTCGAGAAGTCCGTCGTCGATCGCTTCGATCGCGCGGTCGGTCGCCTCAGCCTCGCGGACCTGCTCGGAGAGGCGCGCGCGACCCATCGCCGCGCGGCTGCGGACTACGTGATCTAGCGACGCGACGTGATCGAAGTCCCAGATCGCGTATCGTCCGCCCCCTTCGTCCCCCGCGAGACCTGGCTTTCCTCCTCCACCCCTCGCCACCATCGCCCGCCCCCGAGACCACCGTGCAGGCAACAAACCTCCTCGAACTGATCGGAAACACCCCCTTAGTCCGGCTCCAACGCGTGATCGGTCCGCCGGAGACGCACGCGACGGTGTGGGGGAAGTGCGAAATGCTCAACCCCGGCGGCTCCGTCAAGGATCGCATCGCGCTCGCCATGATCGAGACCGCCGAGCAGCGCGGCGAGCTGACCCCCGGCAAGAGCGTGCTCGTCGAGCCGACCAGCGGCAACACGGGCATCGGCCTCGCGCTCGTCGCCGCGGTCAAGGGCTACCGCCTGATCCTGACGATGCCCGAGTCGATGAGCCTCGAGCGTCGCAACCTGCTCAAGGCCTACGGCGCGGAGCTGGTGCTGACGGCCGAGGAGCGGACCATGGAGGGCGCGGTCTCCAAGGCCGAGGAGCTGTGCAGGCAGCCCGACCACGTCATGCTGCAGCAGTTCCAGAACCCGGCGAACCCGGAGGTGCACCGGCGCACCACCGGCGTCGAGCTGATCTCGCAGATGACGGGTCTGTCGATCGACGGCTTCGTCGCCGCGGTGGGGACCGGCGGGACCATCACCGGCGCCGGCGAGGTGCTGCGCCAGCACAACCCGAACATCGAGATCGTCGCGGTCGAGCCCGACCGCAGCGCGGTGCTGTCGGGCGACGAGCCCGGGCCGCACAAGATCCAGGGGATCGGCGCCGGCTTCGTGCCCAAGGTGCTCAACACGAAGGTCTACGATCGGGTCGCGCGCGTGCGCGACGAGGACGCCTACCGGATGAAGCGGCGCCTGGCCCAAGAGGAGGGTCTGCTCGTGGGCATCTCGGCGGGCGCGAACGTCGTCGCCGCCCAGGAGCTCGCCGCCGAGCTCGGGCCGGACAAGCACGTGGTGACGATCCTCTGTGACACCGGCGAGCGCTACTTCAGCCTCGACCACTACTTCTCGCAGGACGGGGAGCGCCGGTAGGCGCGCCCGTGGACCGAGCGACGCGCACGTGATCCCGGAGCCACGCATCCAGAGCCCGCCGGACGGCGGGGCGATCGACGCGGCCGCGGTCGCGCGGACCCAGTTCGTCGTGCTCGGCGCGGGCGGGCTCGGCTGCCCCGCGCTGCTCGGGCTCGTGGCCGCCGGCGCGCGCCGCGTGACGCTGGTCGACGACGACGTGGTGGACGCGAGCAACCTGCAGCGCCAGGTGCTCTACGAGACCGCCGACGTCGGCATGGCGAAGACGCTCGCCGCCGAGAGCCAGCTGCGCCTGCGCGCCCGCGACCTGCGGCTGACGCAGGTGCGCCGCCGGCTCGACGCGCGCGGCCTCGCCGAGCTCCTGGAGGACGTCGATCCGGCGGCGACCGTGCTGCTCGAGTGCTCCGACGATCCCGGCCTCAAGTTCGCCGCCAACGACCTCGGGCTCGCGCGCGGGATCCCGACGGTGATCGCGGGCGTGCAGCGCTGGCGCGGGCAGATCATCGCGGTCGTCCGCGGCGCCGCCTGCTACCGCTGCCTGTACGAGGCGCCCCCCCCGGCCGAGCTCGCGCCGGCGTGCAGCGCGGTCGGCATCATCGGCGCCGCCGCCGGGCTGTTCGGCCACTGGATGGCGCTGCTCGCGGTGCGCCTCGCGAGCGCGCGCGCCGACGTCCGCGGCGAGCTCGCGGGCTCGCTGCACGCGCTCGACCTTCGGGACATGCGCGTTCAGACACTTCGGCCGCGGCCGCGGCCGGGCTGCCCCGCGTGCGCGGGCGAGGGCCCCGAGCTCGACGTCTCGACGGCGCGCTGCGCGGCGCGCTGAGGCCGCCCCACGCGCTGCGCAGGTTGACCGTAACAACAGCAACTTCACGAACTTTCACCAACGACTAGAGGCACCACGATGGCAACTGTTCGAATCCCCACCCCGCTCCGCAAGTACACCCAGGGCCAGGAGGAAGTGACCGTCGACGGCGGCACCGTCCGCGAGCTGCTCGCCAACCTCGAGCAGAGCTCGCCGGGCATCCGCGAGCGCATCTGCGACGACGCCGGCAACGTGCGGCGCTTCGTCAACATCTTCGTCGGCGACGAGGACATCCGCTACCTCGACAACCTCAACACCGCGGTCAAGCCCGACAGCGAGATCAGCATCATCCCCGCGATCGCCGGCGGCCACACCGCGTAGCGTACTCCTAGTGTCCTTCGAGACAGATCGACGCGCCGCCCGGGAGGCGCGCGCGTGATCAAGGCGCGCGCGCCGGGGCGCGCGCGCTTCACCGGCGGGGAGGAAGCTGCCGTGATGGGTCCCAACACCAAGCTCGAGGCAAACGTCAGCGGCGTGACCGCGCCGCCCGCAGTCCAGCAGCTCGCGGCGGCTGAGCGCCGCCGTCGCGCCCGCCGCGTCGACTCGATCACCGATCTGATCGGGAACACGCCGATCATCCGGCTGCTCCGGCTCGAGCGCAGCTGCCCGGGCGTCGAGATCTGGGCGAAGTGCGAGTTCGCGAACCCGGCCGGCTCGGTCAAGGATCGCGCGGCGCTGCGCATGGTCCAGGACGCGCTCGCGCGCGGCGAGCTCAAGCCGGGCATGCGGCTGATCGACAGCACGAGCGGCAACACGGGCATCGCCTACGCGATGGTCGGCGCGGCGCTCGGGATCCCGATCTCGCTCGTGATGCCGAAGAACGTCAGCGTGCCGCGCAAGCAGGTCACCGACGCCTACGGCGTCGAGCTGATCTACTCGAGCCCCTTCGAGGGCAGCGACGGCGCGATCCGGCTGGTGCGCGAGCTCGTCGCGCAGCACCCCGATCGCTACTACTACCCGGATCAGTACTCCAACGAGTCCAACGTGCTCGCGCACTACGACGGCACCGGCGTCGAGATCTGGGAGCAGACCGGCGGCCGCGTGACGCACTTCGTCACGGGCCTGGGCACGAGCGGCACGGCGATGGGCACGTCGCGTCGGCTCAAGAGCTACTCGCGCGCGATCCGCTGCGTGGCGATCCAGCCCGACGACGCGATGCACGGCCTCGAGGGCATGAAGCACATGCCGTCGAGCATCGTCCCGGAGATCTACGACGAGGAGATCCTCGACGACACGATCTGGATGCCGACCGAGGAGGGCTGGGACATGGCGGAGCACCTCAACGAGCTCGAGGGGCTGTTCGTCGGCCACTCGTCGGGCGGCAACGTCGCCGGCGCGCTGCGGCTCGCGCGTTCGCTGTCGGAGCGCGGGCAGCCGGGCGTGGTCGTGACGATCCTGTGTGATCGCGGCGACCGCTACTTCCAGCCGCTGAAGTGGGAGAAGCACTATGTCTGGTGAGACAGGAAAATTAGGCCAGGAAGCCGAGTCGATCCCGCGCGAGATCCTGGCGGCGATCTACCGTCAGGCGCGGGCCGAGTTCCCGAGCGAGTGCTGCGGCTACCTGCGCGGGCGCGGCCCGGAGACCGTCGCGGTCCCCTGCGCGAACGTCATGGACACGCTGCACGCGCGCGATCCCGAGAAGTACCCCCGGACGTCGCGCAACGGCTACCACTTCTCGGTGAAGGACTTTCAGGCCTTCGACGCGAGCTTCGCCGCGCGGCCGCCCGCGACGGTCATCTATCACTCGCACCCGCGGGTCGGCGCGTACTTCTCTGACGAGGACGCCCGGCTCGCGCTCGCGTTCAGCGAGATGGGCTACGATGTCGACTACCTGGTCGTCGACGCGCAGGAGGACGGCGTGCGCGAGGCGCTGCTGTTCCGCCGCGACGGCGAGCGCTTCGAGCAGATCGCCCGCTTCCCGGGCTTCCCCGTGTAGCGGGCGTCACCACGGAGCCGTGAGCGCGCCGCGACGCACGGCCTCGACGCAGGGCCGATCTGCGGCGAGGAACTCGTGCACGGGCACACGCCCGCGCGCGAAGACGTGGACGCTCGCGCCCTGTTCAGGGTGGAGACGTGAGCACGCGTGCGCGGCGCGCTGATCTGACGTCCCGAGTAACGCGCGCGCGTCGCAGTGGTACACGAGCAGCACGACCTCGGCCCCGGGCGCGGGATAGACGTGGTGCAGCACCTCGGCGATCGAGCCGATGGCGATCGCGCACGCGCCGGGGCCCCACTCCTCGTTGAGCTCGCGCGCGAGCGCAGACGCGGGCGCCTCACCGAGCTCGATCTTGCCGCCGGGCAGCTCGAGATGCCCGGCGCCGTGCTGGGCGTCATGCGCACGCCGCTGGACGATCAGGCGCTCCGCGTCGAGCCAGATCAGGCCCGCGACGACGAGGAGACGACGTTTCGGCGGCTCAGGGTGCGTCGCGTTCGAGCTCGAGTGGGACGCCATGGGTCGTCATCACGCGGGGCTGCATACCGCATCACGCGAGAAAATCCACGCGCGATCGCGCGTCCACGGGCGAAATCGCCGGCTCCGCGTGTAGACGCTCGTGTGCGCACGGAATATCCTCGCGCCAGCCCATGCGCCTGTACGCGAACAAGATCCCGACTATCGTTGAGGCCGTGACCCGTGCTCTGGTCGATTCCGGTGACTTGGAAGTTGCGGATCGCACGGAGTTCAAGGCCGACGTCGAGGCCATCCTCAAGGAGTACAAACGCAAAGATCGCGAGATCACGGAGCGCGCGAAGGACATTCTCGAGCATCGCGGGCTGGCCTACTCGGACCTTTTCCGCACCAAGCGTCATTTGGCCGAGCAACAGGGCTTCGGGATCGGCGATGATTCGATCGTCTGGATGATCAACCAGATGCTCGAGGTGTTCATGCAGTCGCAGTGGGTTGAGGAGATCTACTGCGACGACGCGACGATCCGCCGCAAGATCCGCCACGTCCTCCGCGCGCACATGCAGGCGGACGATGATCTGGACCGCGAGGTCCGGCGCCATCTCAAGCACCTGGACGAGAACACGACCTCGTTCGAGATCGAGTACGAAAAGCAGCTGGCCAACGTGAAACGCAAGCACGGGCTCGAGTAATGGCGCACATTCTCATCTACACGCAGCGCACGCCGCAGGGCATCCACCCCGGGAGCATTATCAGCCTCTGCCTCGCCCGCGACATCGGGAGCGAGCGAGGCGCGACGATCACCGCCGTGTGCCCGGGGGACGGCGGACCCCATGACGACCGCGTGCTCGCGGCGGCCGCCCGCTACGGCGCCGACACGCTCACCTTCACGGGCGAGGGCGGCATCTCGCGGCTCTGTGAGCGGCTGCGGCCGATCTCGATCTTGGTGCCCTACACGAAGGAAGGGCTGGCCGCCGCGGAGAACCTCCCGGGCGGGCCGCCGGTCCCGCGATGGCTGCGCGAGTCCGACCACGGCTGGGGCAGCGCCGACCCGATCACCGCGATGATCGCGGGCACGCTGCCCTGGTACGACCTGTCGACGGAGCTCGACGGCGAGTACCAAAAAGACGTCGACACCGGGCCGGTGCCCGAGTGGGTTCCGGAGCTCGACAAGCACAACAACGGCCGCGACGGTCGCCAGCTGCAGTACGTCGCGCCCCCCGATCTCGACGCCGCGAGCAAGGCCACGCTCAAGGCGCTCGGGGCCCGGCCCGCGCCGCACGACTACGTCGAGAACCACAACGGCGGCATCCTGCTGTGGCTCGGCGCCGAGGAGGGCGGGCTGCCGGAGACGCTCGCGCAGCGCGCCCCGACGGCGCGCGTGCTGCTGTTCCCGGGCACGAAGGCCCGCTTCCACCCGTCGTGGACGCTCGCGGACTGGGTGCTCGACGGCGAGTGGCCGCAGGCGCTCAACAGCCTGCACAGCGAGATGTGGAAGTCCGTGCTCAACTAGCGGCCTGCGGCGAGCGCCCGCGCGTCGCCGCGCCCCCTCCAACCTGACCGAGCGACCAGCTCCCCCGCGCCCGACGTGATCGATCCATCCACCGCCCTCCTGTCCGGCGCCGCCGGGGGCGCGGTGCTGGTCTGCGACGATGTCGACGACGCGTTCGCCTGTCCCCACGAGCAGCGCGTGTCGACGCGCGAGCTCGCCGAGCGGCTCGCGCTGGGCGATGTCGCGGTCGTCGCGACGCGCACGCCGAGCGCGTCGCTGGTCCGGGCGCTGCGACGCGATCCGCCGGGGCTGCTGGTGATCACCGGGTCGACCAACCCGCTCGCCGGCGACGAGTCCTTCGCGCGCGCGACCCTCACGCTCGGGCCCGAGGCGGCCGCGTGGGTGCACGTCGACGGCGGACCGTTCCTGCTGTGCGCGGCGACGCGGGCCGAGCTCGAGGCGCTCTCGCGGGTGATCGGCCGTGAGCGCGTCCGGCTCGCGCTGTGCCCGACGCCGCCCTGGCTGCTGCGCTGGTTACAGCAAACGGACAGCCCCCTGTCGCGACTCGTGCCGCTCGGCTACGTCGCGGTCGAGGCGCTCTCGACCCCGTGGGCGCGCTGGTATCGCGAGGCCGCGCTCGCGGCCCTGCGACGCGACGGGCCGCACCCCGTGCTCGTGCCGCTCGGGCTGCGAGAGCCGCCCGAGGTCGACCAAGCGCTTGATCCGCGGCTCGCCTCGTTCGCCGCCGCGCACGCGCTCGAGTGCCTGACCGGGCCGGTGTTCCCGGCGCCGACGGTGGTCAGCGCGCTCGCGCAGGCGCGCGACTTCGCCGACGCGCCGACCGTGGCCAGCGAGGAGGCGCTGGCGCTGTGGTCCCAGGCCCGTCGGGCGGTGCCGCTGCTGGGCGCGACGGTCGGCATGGAGCGCCCCCGCGCCGGCCTGCCGCTGACCGTCCCGACCGCCGCGTTCCTGGCCCAGCGTCCGCTGCTGCGACGCGCGAGCGCGCGCGCGATGCTCGACGAGCTGGCGGCGAGCGGTCGCAGCTCGCCGCTCGTCGGCGACGACGCGCCGGGCGACGACGCGCCGGGCGACGCGCTCGACGACGACGAGCGCGCCGAGCAGGACCGCGAGCTGCGGTCGCGCGCGCGCGAGGTGCTGCGCGGCGCGGGCCCGGTGCTGTCCGAGCACGAGAGCAAGGTCGTGCTGCGCGGCTTCGGCATCGAGATCACGCGTCAGGCCGTCGCCTCGTCGGCCAGCGGCGCGGCCCACTTCGCGGAGCGCATCGGCTTCCCCGTCGTGCTCAAGGCGGTCAGCCCGGACCTGCGCCGCAAGCAGGAGCTCGGCGCGGTGGCCCTCGACCAAGCGACGGCCGCGAGCGTGCGGCGGGCCTACAGCACGATCCTGCGCAACGTCGAGCAGCACGCGCCGACGGCTCGGCTCGACGGGGTGCTGGTCGCCGAGCAGATCGGCGAGGGGCTCGAGATCGAGTGCGGCGTCGTGCGCATGGACGACGACGCGTTCGCCATCTACGGGCGCGCCGTGGGCGTGCCGACCCCCCAGGAGTTCGTGCTCGCGCCCGCTCCGCTCACGCCCGAGTTCGCGCTGCTCTTGGCCACCGCGGTGCTCGCCCAGGTCCCCGTCCCGGCCCTGCGGCGGCGCGCCGACCCGGCGCCGGAGGAGCTCGCCGCCCTGCTGACGCGGCTCAACGCGCTGACCGAGGCCTGCGGCGATCGCCTGCTCTCGGTCGAGCTCAACCCGATCCGGCTCGTCGGTCCGCCGCGCGGCTACGTGACCCTCGACGCCCGGATCGTCCAGCGCGCCCACCTCGACGGGCTTTGAGCGACGCCGGCTGACCCGCGCGCGCTCCTCGAGGTACCAAGAGCCAGTCAGGGATCGCCATGGAATCGACGACCTTCACCTACCCCGGCGCCGACGGCCTCGACATCTTTACCTACCGCTGGGCGCCAGATCCGTCGCGCGGCCGCCCGCGCGCGGCGATCCAGATCGCCCACGGGATGGTCGAGCACGCCGCCCGCTACGCGCACGTCGCCGACGCGCTCGTCCACGCGGGCTACGTCGTCTACGCCAACGATCACCGCGGCCACGGGCGCACGGCGCCGACCGAGGACGACCTCGCGTTCTTCTCGAGCCGCGACGGCTGGCACAAGCTGGTCGCCGACGTGCACACGCTGAGCGAGCGCGTGCGCGCCGAGCACCCGTCGCTCCCGCTGGTGCTGCTCGGGCACAGCATGGGCTCGTTCGCGGCCCAGCACTGCATGGCCGAGTACGGCCCCGACTACGACGCGGTCGTGCTCTCGGGCTCGTCGAACGGGCCGGGCGCGCTGCTGGTGCGCGGGGGCATGCTCGCCGCCCAGATCGAGCGCCGGCGGATCGGCCCGCGGGGCCGCAGCGAGCTCCTGGGTAAGCTGTCCTTTGGGCCCTATAACAACAAGATCAAGCGCCCGCGCACCGAGTTCGACTGGCTCTCGCGCGACCCGGCGGTCGTCGACGCCTACATCGCCGATCCGCGCTGCGGCGTGCTGGCGACGACGCAGATGTGGCTCGACATGATGACGGGCTTCACCGTGATGTCGCGCCCGCGCACCCGCGACAAGATCCCGAAGAACCTGCCGGTCTACGTGTTCTCCGGCACGATGGACCCGGTGGGCGGCTACGGCAAGGGCGTGCGCGAGCTGATCAAGGCGCTGACGCGCCACGGGCTCACGCGCGTCAGCCACCGCCTGTACGCGGGCGGTCGCCACGAGATGCTCAACGAGACCAACAAGGACGAGGTCATCGGCGACCTGCTGGTCTGGCTCGACGAGACGCTGCCGCGCGAGGGCGCGTAGCCGCGGTCGTGACAGGGCGGCCGCGCGGCCGCGCGACCGCGACGACGGAGTCAGCGCTTCGAGCTATGACTGTGCGCGCGCGAGCTGCAGCGCGAGCTCGAGGCGCGCGCGCGCGACCTCCAGCAGCCGCGCGCGGGTGTTGTCGGCGGGCGTCTCGACCACGTGGAGCAGCAGCGCCCGCAGCAGGAAGCCGATCGCCTTGCCCGGCTTGACGATGCCGGCCGCCACGAGGTCGCCGCCCTTGATCGCGAGCTCGCCGACGGTCAGCGCGGCCTCGGCGGTCGCCGCGTCGACGCGCGCGCGCTGGGCGGGGTCGACCTCGAGCAGGTCGAGCGTGTCGGCGAGGTGCTCGCGGCCGCCGAGCTCCACCAGCAAGCGCCGGAGCGCCGCGGCGTCCTCCTCGCTCGCGAGCGCGGCGCGGCGCGGATCGGTCAGCGCCAGGACGCGCCGACGCTCCTCGCGGCTGGGCTTGAGCCCGTCGATCGCCGCCTCGACCCCCGCGCGATCCTCGCGACGCGGCCAGAGCAGCCGCGCGAGCCGGACGACCGCGTCGGGCTTGTCCGCGCCGAGGCCGATCCGATCGACCGCCGCGATGGCCTCGCGCCGCGCGTCCTCCTCGAGCGCGCCGAGCACGATCGGCCACATGCCGGTCTCGGCCATCGGCAGCAGCCCGAGCGAGGGACGTCGCGCGCCGAGCAGCTTGATCAGCTCGACGCGCACGCGCTCGCGGCTGACCTTGGCGAGGATCTCGAGCGCGCCGCCGATCGCGTCGTGGGTCGCCGCGTCCAGGCGGTAGCCGAGCGTCGCGCAGAAGCGCACCGCTCGCATGGCCCGAAGGCCATCTTCACCGAAGCGCGCGACCGGGTCGCCGACGGCCCGGATCACGCCGCGGTTGAGGTCGCGCAGCCCGTCGAAGCAGTCGGTGAAGACGCGCGTCAGCGGGTTCCAGGCGAACGCGTTGACGGTGAAGTCGCGGCGCGCCAGATCGGCCTCGAGCTCGCGGAGGAACTCGACCTCGGACGGGCGGCGCCCGTCGACGTAGTCGCCCTCGCCGCGGAAGGTCGTGACCTCGGTGACGACGCGCCGCGCCCCCTTGCCGAGCACGACGGTGACGGTCCCGTGCTCGACGCCGGTGGGGATGGTCTTGCGAAACAGCCGCGTCACCTCGTCGGGCGTCGCGCTCGTCGCCAGGTCCCAGTCGCCGCGCGCGCGGCCGAGCAGGCAGTCCCGCACGGCGCCGCCCACGAGCACGACCTCGTGGCCCGCGTCGTGCAGCGTGCGCGCCACGGTCATCAGCGACGACGGCAGCGACTGCGCCTCGAGCAGGCGGCAGGCTGCGGCGGCGGTCTCGGGGATCGGCGTGGCCTCGCGCTCGTCAGACATGCTCTCCTCAATCTCGACGCTCAGGCGCGACGCGCGGGCTCGACGCGCGCGACGGCGGCGGTCGCCAACGCTACCCCCACCGCCCGCGCCGCTCAAGCGCGCGCGGGCGGAGCGGCCGGGGTCGCCGGTCGATCGCGCGCGGGCGCGTCCGTGTCCGCCGGCAGGGTGAAGTAGAACGTGCAGCCGGCGCCCGGGCCCGCCGACTCGACCCAGAGCTCGCCGCCGTGGGCCTCGATCACGCGCCGCGAGACCGTCAGCCCGATCCCGGCGCCGGGGCTGCCCGGGTCGAGCCGCTCGAACAGCCCGAAGATCCGCTCGTGAAATTGCGGATCGACGCCGACGCCGTTGTCGGTGACGCCGCAGCGCACCCAGGCGCCGCCCTGGATCAGCTCCGCGTGCACGCGCACCGTCGGCGCCTCCTGATCGCCCGTGAAGGTCACCGCGTTCTCGATGAGGTGCTGGAGCGCCGTGGAGATCCGCGCTCGATCGCCGCGCGCGTCGGGGAGCGGCGCGTCGATCACGATCCGCGCGCGCGCGCCGGCTCCGGACGCCGAGACGCAGCGAACGATCGCGCGCGCGACCTCCGAGAGCGAGACCGTCACCGGCTCCACGGGCCTCGCGACGCGGGAGAGGTCGAGCAGGCTGTCGAGCAGCTGGCGCATGGTCTCGGCCGCGCGCGCGACCCGACCCAGATCGGCGCGCGCGCGCGTCACGTCGCCGCGCTCGAGGTCGCGCTCGATGAACCGGAGGAAGCCCTGGATCGTCAGCAGCGGGCTCTTGAGATCGTGCGTCGCGGTGATCGTGAAGCGCTCGAGCTCGGCGTTCTTGTCGGCGAGCTCCCCGAGCAGCCGCTCGCGCTCGCGCTCGGCGCGGGTGCGCTCGGTGACGTCCTGCACCGCGCCGACGATCCGCGCCGGCGCGCCGCGCTCGCTGAAGATCGTCTGGCTCGCGTGCGCGAGCACGTGTCGCACCTCGCCGTCTGGCCGGCGGATCCGGTACTCGAGGGGCGGCGGCGACTCGCCGGCCGCGAGCGCGCGCGCGAGCGCGGCGTGGATCGCCGCCGCGTCGTCGGGGTGGACGAACGCGGTCACCTGCGCGTCGACGCCGGGCAGCGCGAAGGTCTCGGGCGAGACGCCGTGGATCCGGTACATCTGCTCGCTCCAGCTCGTGCTGCCGCCCGGCAGCTCGATCGACCAGCTCCCGGTGTTGCTGAGGCGCTGGGCGATCTCGAGCAGCTCCTCGCGCTCGCGCAGCCGCGTCTCGCTCTCGCGCCGCTGCGTGATGTCCTGGACCGCGCCGAGCAGCGCCTGGCTGCCGCGCCCGATCTGCAGGCGCCCGGCGAGGTGGCGACGACCGCCGTCCGGACGCGTCACGCAGTACTCGATCGTCGGCTCGCCCTCGTCGTGCGGACCGAGCATGAACGCCTCGACGCGCGCGCGGTCGTCCTCACAGACGCCCGCGAGCAGCGTCTCGCGGACCTCCTCGGGCGTGAGCGTGAGGTACTCCTCGGACCCGCGGGGCGCGGCGCCGTGCAGCTCCAGCAGCGCGCGCACGCACTCGAAGCGCGCGCTCTCGGGGTCGAAGCGCCAGCTGCCGAGGCCGGCGAGGCGCTGCGCGTTGCGCAGCAGCGCGCTCTTGTCGGCGAGCTCGCGCTTGGCCAGCTCGCGCGCCGTGACGTCGCGGACCAGCATCAGGATGCCGCCGTACAGCGGCTCGCTCGTGAGATCGAGCAGCACCGACGACAGGTAGCGCCAGCCGCCGCGCTTGTGACGGACGCGCGCGACGAACGAGGGCGCGGCGACGTGCCCCGCGGTGACGCGCGCCTCGGCGACTTTCTCGTCCCCGGGCGCGACGTCTTCGGCGTGCGTGAATTCGCCGGGCGAGCGCCCGATCATCTCCTCGGGCTCGTAGCCGAGGACGGCGCGCACGGACTCGCTCGCGCGGATGAAGCGGCCGTCCGCGCCGACCACCAGCGCGCAGTCGGCCATGGCCTCGACGACGCCGCCGAAGCTGCGCAGGCGACCCCGCAGCGCGTCGAGCTGCGCTCCACGAGCGCCCGGCGCCTCGCTCATCCGTCGCGCTCCTCCGGCTGGACCCCGACGTCCCACGGCAGCGCGTCCGCGGTCAGCAGCGCGTCGACCTTCGCGGCCGGCAGCGGGCGCGCGAACAGGTAGCCCTGCGCGCTCGTGCAGCCGAGCGCCTGCAGGCGCGCGAGCTGCTGCGGGGTCTCGACGCCCTCGGCGGTCACGCGCATGTTGAGGTGCCGCCCGAGCACGATGATCGTCTGCACGATCGCCGACTCGCGATCGCCCAGCGCGAGGTGCCCGATGAACGAGCGATCGATCTTCAGCGCGTGGATCGGGAAGCGGTGCAGGTAGCTGAGCGAGGAGTAGCCGACGCCGAAGTCGTCGAGGTGCAGCTCGACGCCGAGCTCGTACAGCCCGTCGATGGTCCGGCGCGCCTCGTCTGAGCCGCTGACGAGGATGCCCTCGGTGATCTCGAGCGCGAGCGTGCTCGGCTCGATCCCGCCGTCCGCGAGCGCCGCCCGGACCGCGTCGACGAGCGTGTCGTCGGAGAGCTGGTGACCGGAGAGGTTGACGCTGACGCGCAGCGATCGCGCGTCCGCGCGCTCCAGCGCCTGCCAGGCCGCGAGCTGTCGGCACGCGCGCTGGAGCACCCAGCGATCGAGCGGGATCACGAGACCTGTCTCCTCGGCCAGCGGCATGAAGACGCCCGGCGAGAGCAGCCCGCGGGTCGGGTGGCGCCAGCGCACGAGCGCCTCGAAGCCGTGCAGGCGGCCGTCCGCGAGCGAGACGATCGGCTGGTAGTGGACCTCGAATTGCCCCCCGTCGAGCGCGTGGCGCAGATCGTTGTGGAGCTGCAGCGTCGCGCGCACGCGCGTGTGCATGCTGGCGTCGAACACCGCGTGACGGGCCTTGCCGATGTTCTTGGCGTGGTACATCGCGATGTCGGCGTCGCGCAGGTACTCCTCGGGGCGCGTGCGCGCGGACGAGGACAGCACGATGCCGATGCTCGTCGTCACGAACAGGCTGTGACCGCCGAGCTTGAACGGCTGCGAGAGCAGCCCGTGGATCCGGCGCGCGGCCGCCTCGGGCTCCTCGATCCCGCTCACGTCGCGCATCAGGATCATCAGCTCGTCGCCGCCGAAGCGCGCGATCGTGTGGCGCGCGCCGAGGCCCCCCTGCACGCGACGCGCGATCGAGACGAGCATGCGATCGCCGACCGCGTGCCCGAGGCTCTCGTTGACGAGCTTGAAGCGATCGAGGTCGAGGAACAGCACCGCGAAGCGCGCCCCGGACGACTGCGCGCGCGCGATCTCGCCCTCGAGCAGCGCCATGAACAGCGCGCGGTTCGGCAGCCCCGTGAGCTCGTCGCGCTGGGCCAGGCGGTTGAGCCGCGCCTCGGCCTGCTTGCTCTCGTGGATGTCGGTGATCGAGCCGACCATGCGCTCGGGTCGCCCCTCGTCGTCCCAGATCGCCTGCGCGCGCGAGCGAAACCACCGGTAGCCGTCGAAGCGCGTGTCGATCCGCAGCTCGACGTCGTAGTCCTCGCCGCGGTCGAGGTGGGCGTCGATCGCGGCCTCGACCGCGACGCGATCCTCGGGGTGCACGCGCCCGAGCAGCGAGTCGATCGACGGCGCGAGCGCGCCCTCCTCGACGCCGAGCAGCTCGAGGAAGCGCGGCGCGTAATAGACCTCGCGCGTGCCCAGGTGCCAGTCCCACACGCCGTCGCTGGTGCCCTGCACCGCGAGGTTGAAGCGGTCCTCGCTGGCCCGCAGCGCTCGCTCGACGCGCCGGCGCTCGACGAGGTTGTTCCACTCCCGCAGCGCGCGCTCGACGATGTGCGCCATGTCGAGAAAGGTCGCCGGTGACTTCACGAGGTAGTCGAGCGCGCCCGCTCGCATGGCGTCGACGGCCGCCTGCTCGCTGCCGTGCGAGGTCATGACCACGACCGGGCGGCGCGGCTCCCCGCGCGGGATCAGCTCGGTCCCGACGCCGTCCGGGAGCCGAAGGTCGACGAGCAAGAGTTCGGGCGAGACGCGCTCGATCAGCTCCCTCGCCTCGCGCAGGCTCGCCGCCCGCTCGAGGGTGTAGGGCGCGTCCTCGAGGGCGCGCGCGATCAGGGCGACATGGCCCGCGTCGTCATCAACGACCAGGATCGTACGGCGTCGCGCTGGCTCGCGCTCCCCGTCCCTTCCGCTCCGGTCCACCACTCGGCAGCGCAAGTGTACCGCGCCGACGTACATCGATGCGCGCGAACTCGACGCCCAATGTCGAGCGCCGACGGGGGCTCCGCCGGCGGCCGCGCGCGACGAGCGGGGTCTTGATCACCCACCGCCCGGGGGCGGAGCGAGCGTCGCGCTCACGCGGCGGCGAAACGCGGTTGCGCGCCGCGAGGACGACGAGTCAGTCCGCCGACTCGTCCCCGAGCGTGGCGAGCACGCGCAGCGCGTCGGTCACCGTGAAGATCCCGAGCACGTCGCGGGGGTGATCGCGGTCGACGATCACGACCGAGCCGTAGCGGTGGTCGTACATCTCGCGGGCGACCGCGTCGAGGTGGGCCTCGGGACCGCAGGTGAAGGGGTCCGGCGTCATCGCCTCGGCCACGGTCATGTTCGCGTAGCGCTTGCCCGCGAGCGACTCGGCCAGGGAGATATCGCGCGTGCTCAGGATCCCCACGAGGTCATGGGCGTTGACGACCGGGAGGTGGTGCGCCCGCAGCTCCGCCATGCGCTGCAGCGCGTCCTTGAGCGGCAGGTCGTGCTCAATCGTCTCGGGGGTCGCGGTCATGTAGTGCTTGATGTGCTTGAGCGTGGGCATGGGCTGGCGGCATTGTGTCACGAAGACCGAGCGCGTCGCGCCCGGAAGAATTTCGCGGTCGTCGTCCTCGGCGCGCGCCCTCGCGCTCGCGCGCCCCTCAGCGCCCGCGCGTCAGCCCTTGCACGCGGCCCAGCTCTGCCCGTGACCGCCGTCGACGAACAGCGGCACCGAGAGCTTGACCGCGTTCTCCATCGCCGGCTTGGCGATCGCGACGAGCTCGCCTACGCGGTCCTCGTCGCACTCGAAGATCAGCTCGTCGTGGACCGTCAGCAGCATGGCCGCGTGCGCTTCGAACTTCGCGGCCGTGAGCGCGCGCTCGACGTCGATCATCGCCTTCTTCAGGATGTCGGCCGAGCTGCCCTGGATCGGCGTGTTACGGGCGATCCGCTCGCCGTAGGCGCGCGCGGCCCCGCGCCGCGAGAGCTCCGGGATCCGCCGCTTGCGGCCCATGATCGTCGCCGCGTAGCCCTGCTGCTTGGCCTGCTCGACCAGCTCGTCCATGTACGCGCTGACGCCCGGGATCTTGGCGAAGTACGCCTTGATGTAGCTGCCCGCCTTGCCGCGCGGGATCCCGAGCTGGCGCCCGAGGCCGTAGGCGGTCTGCCCGTAGATGACGCCGAAGTTGACCGCCTTGGCCACGCGCCGCTGCTCGTCGGTGACCTTGCTCTCCGGCACGTCGAAGACCTCGCTCGCGGTCCGCCGGTGCACGTCGACGCCGTCGGTGAACGCCGAGATCAGGTTCTCGCTCTGGGACAGGTGCGCGAGCACGCGCAGCTCGATCTGCGAGTAGTCGAGCGTCACCAGCACGCGGCCCCTGGGCGCGACGAAGGCCTCGCGGATCCGCCGCCCGAGCTCGGTGCGGATCGGGATGTTCTGCAGGTTCGGGTCCTTGCTCGACAGCCGGCCCGTCTGCGCGACCGCCTGGCGAAAGCTCGTGTGCAGGCGACCTGTCTTCGGGTTCACCATCCGCGGCAGCGTGTCGAGGTACGTGCCCTTGAGCTTGATCAGGCTGCGGAACTCGAGGATCAGGTTGACGACCGGGTGGTACACGGCGAGCTGCTCGAGCGTGGCCGCGTCGGTCGAGTAGCCGGTCTTGGTCTTCTTGCCCGCCTCGAGGCCCAGATCCTCGAACAGCAGCTTCTGCAGCTGCTTGGGCGAGTCCGGGTTGATCGCGTAGCCGGCGTGCCCGTCGATCTGCTGCTTGAGGTCCTTGATCAGGACCGCGAGCTCGTCGCCCTGGCGCTTGAGCACCGCGGTGTCGACCGCGATGCCGCGCCGCTCGATGCGCTGCAGCACGCGCGCCAGCGGCATCTCGATGTCGTGGAACAGCTTGCCCACGTCGTCGTCGAAGCGCGCGAGCTCGCCCTCGAGGTGACGATCGAGCAGCGCCGCGACCTCGGCGCGCTCGCAGGCGTAGACGCGCGCCTTGGCGAGCGCGACCTGGTCGAAGGTCACCGCCTTCTTGCCCTTGCCCATGACCTTCTCGGCCGCCTGCACGCTGTGCCCGAGCAGGTCGCCGGCGAGCGACTCGAGCGTGTGGCTCGGGCGCGCGGGGTCGAGGGTGTACGAGCACAGCTGCGGATCCATGACGACGCTGCGCAGCGCGATGTCCTCGCGCTCGAGCACGAGCGCCTGGAATTTGTGCGCGTGCGCGACCTTGGGCAGCTTCTGCGACTGCAGCAGCGGCCGCAGCAGCGCGAGCGCGCGGTCGACCTTGATCTGCTCGGTCTTGCCGTCGATCAGCGAGGCCTGATCGGCGTGCCGCAGCGGCACGTAGGCCGGCGCGGGCGGCTGCTGCGTGGCCTTGGGCACGCCCGCGAGCGCGACGCCGACGAGCGCGGCCTGCATGGAGTCGGGCCCGTCGACCGCGATCTGCACGACCACGCGCTCGCAGGCCTCGAGCGCCTCGAGGTACTCGGCCAGCGCGTCCTCGTCGCCCGCCAGGAACACGCGGTAGCGATCGCCGTCGACCTTGAGCTTGACGGCCTCCTTGGCTGGCTTGAGCGCCAGCTCCGAGCCCACGCCGACCGCCCCGGCGCCGCCCCGGCGGCTGCCCATGCGCCCGGTGGTCTGGACCCCGCGCCCGCCGAGCAGCGTGCGGAAGCCCAGCGGCCCGAAGAACCTCTCCATCGTCGCCTCGTCGGACCCCTTGTCCTTGAGCTTGGCGAGCGGCGTCGGCAGCTTCACGTCCTCCTTGAGCGCGACCAGCTTGCGGCTCAGGCGCGCCGTGTCGGCCTGGTTGATCAGGTTCTCGCGCCGCTTCTTCTGCTTAATCGAGGGCGCCGCCTTGAGCACGCCCTCGAGCGACCCGTGCTCCTCGAGCAGCGCCGCCGCCGTCTTGGCGCCGATGCCCGAGACGCCCGGGATGTTGTCGGAGCTGTCGCCCATCAGCGCGAGCAGGTCGCCGAGCAGCTCCGGCTTGACGCCGAACTTCGCCTCGACGCGGTCCTCGCCGATCAGGCGGTTCTTCATCGAGTCCCACATCGCGATCGGCGCGCGCCCGGCCTTGTCGTCGCCGGCGTCGATCAGCTGCATCAGGTCCTTGTCGGTCGAGATGATGACGACGCGCTTGCCCTCCTTCTGGGCGACGCGCGCGTAGCTGGCGATGACGTCATCGGCCTCGACGTCCGCGACCTCGACGCGCGGGATCCCGAGGGCCTCGGTCGCGTCGCGCACGAGCTTGAACTGCGGCACGAGATCGTCGGGCGGCGGCGGGCGGTTGGCCTTGTACTCCTTGTACATACGCGTGCGGAAGTTCTGGCCGCCGGTGTCGAACACCGCCGCGATGAACTCCGGCGCGAACTCCTTTCGCATGGCCTGCACCATGCGCACGAAGCCGTGGACCGCGTTGATCACCACCCCGTCGGGGGTCGTCAGGTTGGTCGGGATCGCGTGGAACGCCCGGTAAATGAAGTTGCTGGCGTCGATCAGGAAGAGGCTCCCGGATCCCCCCGTGGGTCGCGCGGATCTGCTCACGGCCCGCGTTCTACCATCGCCGCCGCGAAATCGCGCGTCCGCGGCGCCGAGCGCGCGAGCGTCCTCGCGCGGCCGAAAGAGATTCGCAAGATCGGGGCGGCACGCTGGGAGCATGCCCCGCTCCAGCGCGACTCCCTCTCCCGCCTCCTCTCCCCCACGATCCGCCCCCGCGACGCCCGAGCCCGACGTCCGGAGCGCCCCGCTGACGCCCCCGCTCCCCCGCCGCCAGCAGACGCGCGTGATGACGCGGCGGCTGCTCCTGCGCGGCGTCGGTCAGGGCGTGATCGCGGCGCCGATCGCCTACGCCCTCGCCTGCACCGGCACGGGCGTCGACACGACCGGCGCCAGCGACAGCGACGGGACGACCGGCACCGGCGGCGACGGCTCCTCGGGATCAGGCGGCACGAGCGGCTCCGCGACCAGCGGGACCAGCGACGCCGGGAGCACGTCGGGCTCGGGCACCGAGGACGGCACCACCGGCGACATGACGACGTCCGACGACCCCACGGGCGAAGGCTGCGGCGAGGCCGACAGCTGGGCCACGGGCGGCACGGCGGCGATGACCGCCAAGGACTGCTACCCGGACCCCTTCGCCGCGGGCGTGGCGGCCTGCGCCCTGCTCTGCCAGACCACCGCCGGCCCGTGCACCGCCGACACGCTCACGCGTCAGGACGTAAGCGAGGGCTGGCCGGGCTTGCCCGTGCGGCTGTCGCTCAAGTTCGTGCGCGCCGACACCTGCGAGCCGGTCGAGGGCGCGTTCGTGGAGATCTGGCACACGCAGCGCACCGGCGTGTACTCGGGCGTGACGCCGAGCGGCGCGTTCTGCTACGGCGACGACCCCGACGCCGAGAACTACCTGTACTTCCGCGGCGCCCAGACCACCGACGCCGCCGGCCGCGTCGACTTCGACACCTGCTACCCGGGCTGGTACGGCGGCCGCGCGATCCACATCCACTTCCGCGTCTACCTGGGCGACGACGAGTACCTGACCTCGCAGCTGTTCTTCGCCGACGCGCTGACCGAGGAGATCTTCTCCAGCCACCCGGACTACTCGGAATTCGGGCAGCCCGACACCCTGAACACGACCGACAACATCATCGGCGGCGTCGACGACCTCTCGCCCTACGTCCTCGACGTCCAGCGCATGGCCGACGGGGCCATGCTCGCGTCGAAGGTGGTTGCGATACGCTCGTCCGCGGGCGAGTCGCTGTGCTCCGCCGGCGGCATGGGCGGCCCTCCCTGACGAACGCGCGCCGATGAACGAGCGGATCCTGCTGATCGAGGACGACCCGGAGCTGGGCGCGACCGTCGTCGCCCGGCTCCGGCGCGCCGGCTACGTGGCGACCTGGTGGCGCGAGGGTCGACACGTCACCGCCGACGATGTCCGCGGCGTCGCGCTCGTCATCCTCGACCTCATGCTCCCCGGCGTGCCCGGCATGGAGCTCCTGCGGACGCTGCGGGCCTGCTCCGAGGTCCCGGTGCTGGTCCTCAGCGCGCGCCTCGACACCGGCGACAAGGTCCACGCGCTGCGGCTCGGCGCCGACGACTACATGACCAAACCATTCTGGCCGGAGGAGCTGATCGAGCGCGTGCGCGCGCGCCTGCGACGACCCGCGCTGCAGCGCGGCGACGTCATCGAGCTCGGCGCGCTGCGGCTCGACCTCGCGATCCCCGAGGTCCGCGTCCGCGGCGAGCTCGTCGCGCTCACGCGCGCCGAGCTGCGCTTCCTCACCGCGCTCGCGCGCCGCCCCGGGCAGGCGGTCACGCGCGCGAGCCTGGCTGAGCGCGTGCTCGACCCGGAGCGCGAGGCGACCGCGCGGGCGCTCGACGTGCACGCCTCGCGGCTGCGCAAGAAGCGCGGCGACGCCGTGAGCATCGAGACCGTCTGGGGCATCGGCTACCGCCTGGAGCGCGCGCCGTGAGGCTGCGCGCGCGCCTGCTGCTCACCACGCTGGCCGTGAGCGCGCCGGTGGTGGCCGCGCTGTACCTGCTCGACGCCCGCGCCCGCCACGACGCCGCCGAGCGCCTGCTCTCGCAGGGCGCGCTGCACCACATGCGCGCGCCGGGGGAGCGCGCGCGCTGCGAGGCCGCGCCCGAGACCTGGGGCGGCGCCCGCTCGCGCCGCCCGATCCGCCAGACCACGGCCCGCCCGGCGACGGCGCCAGTCACATGTCCGAACCGCCAGGCCACGGCCTGCGCGGCGACGACTCCAAGCACACGATCGAAAAGACAGGCCACCTCGCGCCCGGCGACGGCTCCCTTCACAGGACCGCACCGCCAGGCCACGGTCCGCCCGGCGACGGCGCCATTCACATGCCCGAACCGCCAGGTCACGGCCCGCCCGGTCCGCCGCCCGACGCCCGCAGCCGCGGCGGCGCGCCGCCGATCCTGTTCGCCTACGCGAGCGACCTGCGCTCCGCCAACCCGAACGCGCCCGCGATCGACCGGCGATTGGCCGCCGCGATCGCCGACGCCGACCTCGCGACCCTCGATCCGCTGTGGCCCGGGAGCGAGGTCCTCGTGCTGGTGCGCGCCCCCTGGGACGAGGGCCCGTGCGCGCGGATCCTCGCCCGCGGCACCACCACCCCCGGGTGGTTCGGCGCGCTGCTGCCGGCCGATCCGCTCTGGCTCCTGCCTGTCTTCGCGGTCCTGTTCGGCGTCGCGCTCGCGGCCGGCCCCGCCGTGCGCCGGATCCAGCGGCTGGCCGCGCGGGTGCGGCGATCCGCCGAGGGCGGCTTCAGCGAGCCCGTCGCGCTCCCCGGCGACGACGAGATCGCCGAGCTCTCCCGCGCGTTCGACCGCGCGGCGACGACGGTCCGCGACCAGCTGCGCGAGAACCAGCGCCGCGAGCAGGCGCTGCGCGAGTTCGTCGCCAACACCACCCACGACGTCATGACGCCGCTGACCGTGCTCGCCGATCACCTGACCACGCTGCGCGAGCGCGCCGAGTCCGGCGGCGGCGCCGACCTCGCGACCGTCGCGGCCGCGACCGCCGAGGTCCAGTACCTCGGCGCGATCATCGAGAACCTCGGGCTCGCGGCCAAGCTCGACGCCAGCGCCCCGACCTGCGCGCGCGCGCCGGTCGAGCTCGACGCGCTCGTCGACCGCGTCGTCAGCCGCCACCAGACCTTCGCGCGCGCCCGCGACGTCGCGCTCGCCGGCGCCACCCTCGAGACGCCCGCGCGCACCCTCGCCGACGTGACCATGCTCGAGCAGGCGCTGAGCAACCTCGTGCACAACGCGATCCGCTACAACGCGCCCGGCGGGCACGTGGCCGTGCTGCTCGAGCGCCCCGCCCCCGGCCGCGCGCGCCTGCGCGTGATCGACGACGGCCCGGGGATCCCCGACGAGGCGATCGCGCGCCTCCTGCAACGCGGCGCCCGCAGCGACGAGGCCCGCACGCGCGAGCCCGGCGGGCAAGGGCTCGGGCTCTCGATCGCGCTGCGCGTCGCGGCCCTGCACAACATGACCCTCGAGCTAGGTCGCTCTGAGCACGGCGGGCTGCGGGTCGACCTCACCGGCGACGAGCTCGAGCCGCGGCGCGCCTGAACGACCTGCCCGAGAGTCGACTCAGGGGACGTCGTCGGGCGACGCGCCCTCGTCCAGCGGATCCGGCGACGACAGCACGCTCTCGGCGCGCGCGCGGATCTCGTCCAGCTCGTCGCTGTCGATCAGCCCGCTGAGCTCCTGCGGCGCGGCCACCAGCGTGCGCGAGGGCCCCAGGCCGCCGTCGTGGCGCAGCGCGGTCGTGCGGTTGAGCGCGTAGAGGTACAGCGTCTGCACGATCGAGCCCACGGGCACGGCGAACAGCGCCCCCATCAGCCCGTAGAGCTGCTCGCCAGCGAGCAGCGCGAAGATCACGACGATCGGGTGCATGTTCGCCGAGTCGCCGATGATCTTCGGGTTGAGCACGTTGCCCTCGAGCAGGTGGATGCCCGTGAGCCACGCGAGCACCAGCAGCGGCTGGACCAGCGAGAGCGAGCCCTCGTCGCCCGAGATCAGCGCGACGAACAGGATCGGGATCGACGAGATGATGACCCCGAAGATCGGGATCAGGCTGAAGCCGCCGGCCAGCAGCCCGAGCAAGAAGCTGTACTTGATGCCGAGGATGACCAGGCCGATGTAGGTCATCACCCCGTTGATCAGGCAGATCAGCAGCTGCCCGCGGATGACGCCCGAGAGCCCGACGTCGATCTCGTGCATGATCTCCGAGAAGGTCGGGCGGTAGTGCTGCGGGATCAGCGAGCGGACGAACCGCAGGATCCGCTGCGGCTCGAACATGATGTAGGCCGCGAGCATCAGCGTGATGACGAACTTGGTCAGGAACGCGGTGACGCCCGAGACGAGCACGCGCAGCGTCTCGTAGATCATCCCGCCGTACTCGTCGCCCTTGCTCGTGACGTACTTGCTCAGGCTGTCAGCGAGGCCCTCCTGCGTCGCGGCGCCCGTCTGCGACTCGATGATCCAGTGCCCGCTGCCGACCTCCTCGACGTGCAGGCGCGCGCCCTCGAGGCTCACGAGCATCGAGCCGTCGGCCTGCGGCGTGACGAGCAGCTGCGACGGCGAGGCCCCGAGCGCCGCCTCGGCGACGACCGCCTCGGCCGCGCCGTCGCCCGAGAGCCCGCCGAAGGACGTCTCGAGCCACTCGGTCGCCCACGGCAGGACGCGCTCGTCGATGTACTCGAGCACCTGGGGCAGCGCCTCGCGCAGGCGCGTGAAGTCCTGCACGAGCTTGGGCAAGAACACCACGACGAAGCCCGCGACCGCGCCGAGCAGCACGAGGTAGAGCACGATCACCGCCCACACGCGGCCGACTCGCGGCGCCATGCGATCGATGAGCGGGTTCAGCACGTACGCGAGCGCGAACGCGAACACGAAGGGCGTGGCGATCTCCCGGAACAGGACCACCACGAACACGAGGAACGCGATGAAGCCCCACAGGCGCCCGAGACGGAAGGCCGTCCCCATCAGGCCCTGACGCGTGACCGAATCACTCATCGTCAACCTCCCGTCCGTCGCGCGTGGAGCCCGGGCGCGCCAGGCCCGTCATCGCGCGGCGACCCACGCCGCGCGGCTCGTCGCGGGCGAGGCGCTGAAGCACAAATTTCGTCAACGAAGGCCATGGCGAAAGGGACAAGTGAGGCGTCGCGTGGACCTTCGCCACGGGCTGCTAGTACTCGCGGTTCGTCGCCAGGAGCGCCCCGAGAGTAACAGCGCTGTCCCACGCCCCGCACGTCGCGCAACGAAAGCGGAAGCGCGGCATCTCGCTCGCGCACTGGCGACAGACCGTCGCCGGGATCGGCACCGCCTTCATCGCCGCCTCGCGCGCGAGATCACGCTGGCCCCGCGCCAGCCGGAGCCGCACGAGCGCGAGCACGGCGAAGGCCGAGCGATCGCTGACGCGATCCAGCGCGGCGGCGGCCTGCTCCGGGTGCTTCCGCGCCACGCAGTCGGCGAGCGCGACGATCAGCGCCGGGTCCTGCACCGCGCGAAGACTCGCCAGCATGCGCTCGAGCAGATCCTCCTGGGCGCCCACGTCGCTCGCCCAGCCCCAGGCGTCCGGCACGATCGCGTGCGCGCCGCCGGGCGCGAGCTCCCACGCGCGCTGCCACGCCTCGCAGGCCGCGGTCGTCGAGCCCGCCGCCGCGTCGACGCGCGCGCGCGCGGTCCAGACATGACCTGAATCAGGGGCCAGATTCACCGCGCGCTCGATCAACTTCCGCGCCTTGCGTTCATCACCGTCGTGCAGCGCCGCGAGCGCCAAGCTCGCGACCGCGTGCCCGCGCCCCACCCGGCTCTCCCGTCGTCGGCGCCCCTCCACCAGCTTCTCGTGGCGCTCCCACGCCGCGGCCGCGCGCTCCCACGCGCCGGCCTGCTCGAGCGCCTTCGCCAGCGTCTCGAGCGTCGCCACCGAGCGCGGCGCCAGGCTGATCGCCCGCGCGAGCGCGCCCACGGCCGCTTCCTCCTTGTTCTGCGCGAGCAGGTCGCGACCGAGGCCGACGAGCGCCGACACGCGCTGCTCGGCGGGCAGCTCCGCCGACGCGAGCACGGTGCGGTGAATCGCCTTCGCGCGCTCGATCCGCCCGCGCCGTCGATCGAGCGCGGCGAGGGCCAGGAACACGGTCGCGTCGGACGGCTCCGCCTCGGCGATCTGCTCGAGGTCGCGCGCGACGTTCTCGAGATCGCCCTCCGCCAGCTCGTAGAGCACGTGACTGCGGCGCCCGACCCCCTCGAGCAGCTGCTTGCGCGGCGCGAGCACCCACCACGCGCCCGCGAAGCCGAGGCCGAGGCACACGAGCGCGAGCACCAGGTACGTCACGCCTCACCACCTGTCCGCTCGCCGCGGGACGGCGCGCGCGGCGTGGCGCGTGGCGCCGCGGCGTCGACGTGCACGTGGGGCCGCGCCGCCACGTCTCGGTCCGCGCCTCGGTCCGCGTCTCGGTCCGCGCCTCGATCCACGCCTCGGTCCGCGCCTCGATCCACGCCTCGGTCCGCGCCTCGATCCACGCCCCGCTCCACGCCCCGCTCGCCTCGCTCGACGCGCGCGCGCGGGAGCGCGCTGCGCTGCTCGTGCTCGAGCTTCTCCGTCATCACTTTCTTCGGGCGCGCGCCAATATGAGCCTCCGCCGCGAGGATCTCGTCCTCTTCTTGCTGCCGCAGCGGCAGCGTGCGCAGCTCGAGCACCTCGCGCTCGAGCTCACGCATGCGCCGCTGTGCGATCGCCGCGGTGCGGATGCGAAACGGCGCGCGAATCGCATAGACAACCGTCAAGCTGAGCGCGACCACCCACCCCGCGAGCAATCCCGCGACGTTCGCCTCGTAGCGGCGGCGGATGAACGGCACGTCGAAGTCAAGCGTAGGCGCCCAGAAAAACACCTCGACCCAGACCGCGTTCTCCTTGAGCGTCAACGTCGCCCATAGGAGCGCGAGGACGAAGAGGGTCAGGCTCACGTACAGGTACGCTTTACCCAGTACGGACACGAAGTTCGCGGAATATAGCAAGCGGTGTATCCTTCAGTCATGGGAAATCCAGCGATCACCGCGGGGCCCCGCCCACCGCTCGCTCGATCCGTGCTCGGTACTGCGGCCGCGCTCGCCATCACCTTTATCGCCGGAGGCGTACTCGGCGCCTGCGCTGGCACTGACGCGAACCGTCAGAAGGAAGAGCTCCTCGCCGAGCTCGAAGCCGCTGGCACGAAGGGTGAGGCGCAGTGCAAGCCGGAGTCCGTCGCGCCTTGCTACGACGGTCCGGACGGCACCGCGAACCGCGGCGAGTGCAAGGCGGGCGAGCACCGCTGCAAGGACAACGCGCGCTGGGGTAATTGCGATGGTCAGGTCACGCCGATCGCCGAGCTTTGCAACCGCAAGGACGACGACTGCGACGGGATCATCGACAACGACTTCGAGCGTGACGGCGCCATCTGCTTCATCGGCAAGGGCGCGTGCAAGACCCAGGGGGTCTGGCACTGCGCCCAGGACGGCAAGACGGCGCAGTGCGACGCGCCGCCGCCTCCCCGCTCCGCTGAGGTCTGCAACGGTCAGGACGACGACTGCGACGGCCAGATCGACAACGGCAACCTCGCCGGCACCGGCACCGAGTGCAACACCAAGAAGCCGGGCATCTGCGGCCAGGGCTCGACGCAGTGCGCCGGCGGGCAGATCCAGTGCATCCAGACGCGCCAGGCCGACATCGAGATCTGCAACAACCTCGACGACGACTGCGACGGCACCGTCGACAACAACTGCCTCTCGCCTGAAGAGGCCGCGAAGCTCCGCGCCCAGCGCGGGAACTAGCCGCTCCTGAGACCGAGACGGGCGTCGCGGCGCGACGTCCGTCTCGTCGCGAGCGCGCGCCGACTCGCGCTCCACGGCCCGTCTCGTCGCGCGTCGAAGGACGCGCGGACGCAGCTCCGCGCGCGCGTCTCGCCTGGGCGCCGCCGCGCGTCGCCGCCGACCTGAACACAGACGCGCGCGTCGCTGCGTGGTCGCGCGCGTCGGGCTCGCGCGACGACGAACATGTCCCTTTCGGCACGTCGCTGCCGAGACGCGCAGCCCCGCTGTCGACGATCGTGGGCGCGTGCCTCCGCGGCCGGCGCCGCGCGACGCGACAAAGAACATGTCTTTTTAGACACATCTCCATCGAGACGCGCGAAGGCCCGCAGTCACCACCGTGGCTGCGGGCCTGCGCGGACGCGAGCGGCTCGCGTCAGCTCTTGAGCTGCTCGAGCAGCGGCTCGATCTCCGGGTGGTCCGGATCCTCCTGCTTGCCGCGGCGCAGCATCGAGATGGCCTTCGGCGTCTCGTCGAGCTCGACGTGCGCGGTCGCCAGGCGCATGTAGATGTCGCCGCGGCGGATCAGCCCGGAGCGGTCGACGTTCTGCAGCAGCATCGTCCGCGCGAGCTTGAGCGACTCCTTCCACTCGCCCTGCGCGGCGTAGAGATCCGCGAGGGTGATCAGCGTCTCCGCGTTGGTCGTGTCGATGCGGTACGCGTCCTTGAGGCGCTGCAGCGGATCGGCGCCCTCGGTCCCGAGGTGCAGCTCGATGCGCGCGAGCCGGGTGAGGAACTGGGCCTGGCGCTTGTCGCGTCGGCCGCTCGAGCCGCCGACCTGCACGAGCCAGTTGTACATGCCCATGGACTCCTCGAAGCGATCCGACTCGAACAGCGCGTCGGCGATGCGCCGGTTGATCTCCGCGTCGTCCTGGACCTCCTGGTAGATCGGCGCGAGCGCCTGGAGCGCATCCTCGTACTGGGCGAGGCGCTCGATCAGGATGTCCGCGCGCTCGAGGTCGAGCTTGCGCTTGAGCGTCGCGTCACGCTCGAACGAGGCGACCAGCGCCAGCAGGTACGCGACCTGCTCCCAGTAGCCCTCCTCGCGGCTCAGCTCGAGCAGCAGCTCGGCCGCGGCGAGGTTCTGCGGGTCCATGTGCAGCGCCGCCTCGAGGTGCTCGCGCCGCGACTCCGGCGTCTCGGCGAGCTTCGACATGCGCACGTGCAGCTCGGCGCCGACCGGTCCGCTCGGCTCCATCGCCATCGCGCGGCCGAGCGTCTCGACCATCGCCTCCTGCTCGCCCGTGACCTCCTGGACCCGCGCGAGGCACAGGAGCGCGGACACGTTATTCGGGTCGGCCAAGAGCACCTCGTCGAGCAGCCCGCGCGCGCGCACCTCCTCGGACATGCGGTTGGCGAGCAGCAGCGCGAGCGCCAGCGTCGTGTCGAGCAGCTCGCGGGCGGCGGCCTCGGAGCCGGCGGCCTCGTCACGCAGCTGCGCGATCCGGCTCTCCTTGAGCTCGGCGAGCTCGGTCCAGCGCTCGGCCTTGGTCAGCAGCTCCTCCAGCGCCTGCTGGGCCGCCGGGTGCCCGGGGTGCTCTCCGAGGATCCGGTGATAGATCTCGATCGCGTCCGGCGGCGTCTCGAGCTGCACCGCGACGATCCGCGCGAGCTCCTCGAGCGTCGCCACGCGGTCCTCGCCCGAGACGTGCTCCGCCTTGCGCTCGAGCACGTCGCGGACGTCGTGCCAGCGCTCGTGACGACGCAGCAGCACCTCGAGCTCGGCCATGACCTCGAGGTCATCGGGCCGCGACGCGAGCATGTCGTTGTAGGTCGTCACCGCGTCGTCGACGCGGTCCAGCCGGTCGACGAGGATCCGCGCGAGGTGATGCCGGAGGATGTGCCGCTCGTCGTCCTTCTCGGTGATCATCGCGCGGCGCTCGAGCCCCTCGGCCAGGTCGGCCCAGGCCTCGGTCTGCGCCAGCACCTCGAGCCACTTGTGCCACGCGGCCTCGTTGGACTCGTCGAGCTCGATGAGCTGCTCGAGATCCCCCCGCATGCGATCGAGCTGCCCCTGGCGCCCGGCGACGTCCGCCGCCTCACCCCAGAAGTTGACCGCGACCGCCGGGTCGTCGAGCTGACCCGCGTAGCGCGTCAGCGCCTCGTGCAGGACCTCGAGATCGCCGGCCGCCCGCGCGGAGATGATCTGCAGCTGCAGCGCCTCCGCGCTGTCCGGGTTCTCGGCGAGCGCGGGTCGCAACGCGCGCAGCGCCGTCGTCGGATCGCCGATCTGCTCGAGCAGGATCCTCGTCGTCGCGATGCACAGCGCGAAGCACGGCCGCTTCTGCTCCTGCGCCGCGTCGATCGCCGCAGCCATGAAGTGGATGGCGTCCGAGAGCAGGCTTCGCTCCGACGCGAGCTCGACCACGCGGCGCAGCGCCGACTCGTTCTCCGCGTCGCGCATCATCAGGTTGCCCCAGACCTCCAGGGACTCGCGCGGCTTGCCGCCGCCCTCGTCGATGAGGTGCCCGAGCTGCTCGAGCAGCCGCAGCAGCTCGGAGCCCTCGGCGGTCTCGAGGCGCGTGCGCGTCAGCCTGGCGAGGCCCGGCTTGTTGCCCGCGTCCTGGTACGCGCGCTCGAGCGAGTCGAGCACCTCCGGCGTCGCGCCCTCGCTGCCCCCGAGCTCGAGGATCCGCTCGAGCCCGGCGACGGCGCCCGCGAAGCCCGGGATGACGTCGAGGGAGTCGCGGTACGCCTCCATCGCCGCCTGCTTGTTCCCGGCGCCGAGCTCCGCGTCGCCCAGGCGCACGAGGATCTCCGCGCGCTCCTGCCCGCCGTCGGCGAGGTTGGAGAGCTGACGCAGCGCGACCGCCATCAGCGGCTTGTCACCCAGGCTCCGGGCCAGGCGCTCGACCGACTTGCACAGCTCGCCGTCGGCCAGGCCGCTCTCGACCAGCGGCGCGAGCAGCGTCAGCGCGCGCGCCTTGTCGCCCATGATCTCCTCGGCGATGTCCGCCGCCGACATCGCGATGAGCACGCGCGCCTGCGGATCGAGATTCGGGTTGGTCGAGCGGCGCGCGAGCGCGTCGACGTGGGCGTCGGCGCGGCCCAGGTGCACCGAGAGGCGCGCGGCCTGGGAGAGCACCGGCTCGAGGTCCTCGCCGACGACGCGATCCATCAGCTGGTTGTACGCCTCGAGGCTGCCCTCGGGGTCATGTAGACGCTCCCACCGGACCTGCGCCAGGTGGTTGAGCGCCTCCGTCGCCTCGATCGGATCCTGGGCGAGCCGCGAGCGCGCCTCGAGCACCGTCGCGAGCTCCTTGTAGCGCCCGCGCTGATCGAGGTGCGGGAGCACCAGCGCGGCCACGGCCTCGTGGTCGTCGGGCTGGTTCGCCATCGTCACGAGGTCGTTGATCGCGCCGACCTGGCCGCTGTCGGCCATCAGCACGCCCTCGTAGTGCCCCAGCGCGGTCAGCGTGTCGCCGAGCGGACCCGCGTACACGCGCGCGACCTCCAGCAGCAGCTCGGCCCGGCGCCCGTCGGCCTCGGCCGCGTTGGCGCGGTCGAGCATCACCTCGGCCGCGTCGCGGTAGCGCTCCTCCTCGAACAGCGCCTTCGCCAGCGACTCCATGGCCGCGTCATCACCTGGCTCTTCGAGCAGGAGTTCACGCAGCGCGTCGATCTCCGCCGGGCGGTTGCCCGCCCTGTGGTGGATGTTCGCGAGGTCGCGACGGAGCCCGCGGCGCTCGTCGGGGTCGAGCGCGTTGTCGATCTGACGCTCGAGGATCTCGATCAGCTCGTGCGTCGAGCCGTTGCTCTCGTAGGCCGCGCGCAGGCGCCGGAGCGCCTCGCCGTCCTGCGGCTCGAGGTCGAGCAGCTGTCGCCACGCGGCGATCGACTGGCCCTCGTTGGCCAGCGTGTCCTCGTGCAGGCGCGCGAGGCGGCGCGTCAGCTCGAGGCGATCGCCGTCGGACTCCGCGATGCGAACGCGCTGCTCGATCACGCCGACCAGCTCCTCGAAGCGGCTGGTGCGGATCAGCGCGTCGTCGAGCAGGCGCAGCGCCTCGAGGTGATCCTCGATCACGCCCAGCGCGCCGCGCAGGATCTCGACCGCCGGCTCGTTCTCGCCGGTGTCGAGCAGGAAGCGCGCCGCCTGGACGAGCAGCTCGACCCGGCGCTCGCGCTCCTCCTCGAGCGAGCGCGACTCGGCCGCCTCGATCATCGCCCGCGACAGCGACTCGAGCGCGTGCAGCTCACGCGCCAGGCGCGAGAGCTCGGCGTCGAGGCTCGAGGTCACGTCGTGCGGACCGGGCTCCGACAGCGCGCGCACGAGCACGCGGAAGGCGTGCGCCTGTCCGTCGGGGCCGGGCTCGAGCAGCGTCGCCATCTCCCGGTAGATCTGGTGCCGGGTCTCGGGATCGTCCGCCACCGTCAGCTTCCACTCGTCGATCCCGACGAGCCGATCGACGTTGTTCTGATCCTCGTAGATGGGCCGCAGCAGGCCGAAGACGCGCTCGCGCTGATCCTCGCGCGTGGCCGCGATCGTCTCGAGCTCCTGGACCACGACCGCGCTGCCCTCCGTCTCCATGAGCGCGGTCGCCAGGGTGTCGATCGCGTCGGCGGGCTGATCGAGGCGCTGGTCCTGCAGGCTCGCGACGCGCAGCATCACGTCGGCGCGCGCGCTGAGGTCCTCGGTCCGGTTCTGTCGCTCGCGCAGCGCGTCGACGAGCGCCTCCCACTGCTCGGTGCGCTCCAGCAGCCCCTCGAGCTGCGCGCGCGCCTCGTCGTGTCCGGGGCGCACCTCGAGCACGCGACGGAACGCGCGCACGGCCATCGCGTCATCGACGATGACGTTCAGCGCCAGCTGCGAGAGCCGCAGGAGCACCTCGACCTGGCGCGTCTCGTCGAGGCTGCCGTCGGCCTCCTGCCAGTAGGCGTCGGCGAGCTCGGCCCACATCTCCGCGGCGCGCAGCGCCGTCTCGAGGCGCGGGAACACGTCGGGGTCATCGGGCCGCGCCGCGAGCAGGCGCTCGTAGAGCGGCACCGCGGCGCGGTGCTGAGCGAGCTGCACCCACAGCTCGGCGGCCTCGCGCACGACGTCGAGGATCTCGTCCCGGTCGTCTCCGGGCACCTCCTCCTCGAGGTAGTCCGTCAGCAGCTTCGCGTACTCCGGCACCTTCGCGAGCGCGCGGGCCAGGCGATCGAGGTGACGACGGCAGCCCGCGTCGCCCGGCCGCAGCCGGAACACGCGCCCGTAGGTCGAGAACGCCTTCTCCGCGTCGCCGAGCGAGAGCTCCTCGATCTCGGCGATCTTCGCGAGCACGACCGCCTGATCCTCCGGCGCCTCCGCCTCCTCGAGGCGAAGATGCTGGATCTGGATCACGCGATCCCAGTCCGCGATCTCGACGAAGACCGGCTCGAGCACCTCGATGACCTGGGCGCGGATCTCCCCGTTCTCGAGGTACCGCGTCAGCTCGCCGGTCTCGAGCGCCTCCGCCGGGGACAGCCGCAGCGCCTCGGCGAAGTGCCGCAGCCCCTCCTCCGCGTTCGCCAGCTGACCGGCGTGCAGCCGCGCGAGGCGGATGCGCACGGCCACGAGCTCGCTCTGATCGAGCTCGTCGATCCGCCGCTCGAGGAAGGTCGCGAGGTCGTGGTGGCGCTCGGTCTTCTCGTACAGCGCCTCGAGCTTCTCCTGCACCCGCGGTCGCCCCTGGGTCTCCGGGCTCAGCCGCTCGTACAGATCGATCGCGTCCTCCGTGCGCCCGAGCTCGCCGGCGAACAGCTCGGCCGCGCGGATCCACAGCTCCTCGCGCCGCGCCTCGTCGAAGGTCTGCTCGGCGCGTCGCACGAGCAGCTCGGCGAGCGCCTCCTGGTCGTCCTCGCTGACGTAGATCAGCTCGAGGGCGTCGAGCGCTCGCGTGTCGCCGGGCTCGAGCTCGACCACGCGCTCGTAGGCGCTGCGCGCCTCGTCGAGCTTGTTGAGGCGGCCCATGGAGACCGCGCCCATGTTGCGCAGCACCTGCAGCATCACCTCGGCGTCGAGCACGTTGTCGACGGTCTCCTGGTACGCGGCGAGCAGCGCCTCGGCGCGCTCCGGCGCCTGCCCGAGCCGCTCGACCCGCGCGATGATCTCCGGCAGCTGCGGCATCTCGCCCGCGTCCATCATCAGGCCGCAGAGGATGTTGAAGGCGCGCTCGGAGTTCTCGAGGCGGATCTCATAGGTCTCGGCGATCCCGATCAGCGCGTCGACGCGTTCGGGGCGCGACAGCGTTCGGGCCTGGCGCTCCTCGAGATCGACCAGCGCGGTCCAGTCCTGCTCCGCCTCGTACAGCGGCTTGAGGATCTCGACCACGCGGGCGCGCACCGACTCGTGCTCGAACAGCCCCTTGAGCCGCTCGCGCGCCTGCTCGTGCATGGGGTCGATCGCCAGCACCTCGTAGAGCAGCTCGACCGCGTCGGGGTAGCGCAGCAGCTGGTCGCCGACGACCTGCGCCGTGCGCTCGAGCAGCGCCGCGCGCTCGACATCGGAGTCGACCATCGACGTCAGCCGACGCAGCTCCTCCTCGACGTCGGGCCATCGCTCGAGGCGCGCGTTGAGCTCGATCATCGCCTCGATCGCGGTCCGCGTCTCCGCGTCGCTCATGTTGATGTCGATGATCCACTGGTACGCCTCGATCGCGGCGTGCAGGTTCTCGGCCTTGTCGCGCTGGACCTCGCCGATCTTGCGCCACAGCCGGGTCTTCTCGAAGTCGTCCTCGACGACCTCGACCCGCTGGCGGAGCACGTCGCACAGCTGCTCCCAGTCCTCGAGCGTCACGAACAGCCGCTCGAGCGCGTCGAGGGCGTCGGTGTTCTCGGGGTCGTAGTCGAGCACCTCGTAGTAGGCCGTGGAGGCGCCCACGAGGTCCTCGAGCTGCTCCTCGAGCAGGCGCGCGATCTCGAGGCTGGTCGCGACCTGCCCCGCCGGATCTTCAATAAAGCGCAGCTGACCGCGCAGCGCGTCGACCAGCGACGCGTAGTCCTCGGCCTCGCGGTGCAGGCGAACGAGCGCGCGCGTGGCCTTCTCGACCAGCGAGACGTCGGGCGGATCGAGCACCACGAGCTGCTGGTAGGCCTGGCGCGCGCCGTCGACGTCGCCCAGGAAGTCGTCGAGGATCGCCGACATGCGCGAGAGCAGATCGATCTTGAGGTTGTTGTCCTCGGTGCGATCGATCGCCGCCTGCCAGATCTCCACCAGCGTGCGCTGCTTCTCGAGATCGAGCCCCAGGCGCTGGACCTCGGTGCGCGTGTCCGTGCGCCGCGGATCCATTAAGTAGGCCTGGCGCAGGGTCTCGAACGCGCGCTCGCGGTTGTTGAGGTCGATCTCCTCGATCTGCGCGATCTGCAGGAGGAAGTTGACGGCCTCGTCGCCCTGGCCCATCGCCTCGGCGCTCTCGCGCCGCACCTGCAGCACGCGGATGACCGACTCGTGGTCATCGAGCTGCACGTAGATCGGCTCGAGCATGGTCGCGACCTGCAGCTTGACCTCGTTCTTGTCGAGCAGCTCCTCGAGCAGCTCTCGCGCTCGCTGGTGACGCTCGTCCTGCTCGATCACGGCGCGCAGCAGCTCGACCGCGCCGAACACGTCGTCGAGCTTGTTCTTGCGCAGCGCGGCGCGTCGGCACCAGATCTGCCGCTGCAGCTCCTCGTCGTCGATCAGGTCGAGCCAGCGCCCGTACAGCTCCTCGAGCGCGAAGTGGTCGTCCTTGTTGTCGCTCTCCTCGTACATCGCGGCGAGCAGCTCGATCGTCGAGATGTCGTCGGGCTCGAGGTCGAGCAGCTCCTCCGCGGTCCTGATCGCGATCGTCTTGTCGTCGAGCGCGTGGCGAGCGAGCTTGACGATGCGCTCCAGCAGCTTGCGCTGCTCGTCCGCGTCGAAGATCGCGTCGGCGCGGCGGCGGTAGAGGTTGACGAGCTCCTCGTGGGCGCTGCGCGCCCGGTAGAGCAGCTCGAGCGACTCGTAGGCCTCCTCGTGCGACTCGTCCTCGGCGAGGATCGCCTTGTACACGCGCTCGGCGCTCTCGGGCTGATCGAGGTAGTCGCGGTAGAGGCTGCCGAGCTCGATGCGGAGGTTTCGACGCAGCGCGCGGTCCGACTCCTTGACCTCGCGCCCGGCGTTCTCGGCCTTGTTGATCCGCGCGCTGATGTGGTCGATGGCGCGGTCGAACGCGCTCGCGGCCATCGGCAGCTGCTCGAGGTCACGCGCCTCCTTGCGCAGGCGCGCGCGCCCGGTCGCGTCGAGCGGCTCGGTGACGAACAGCGAGAGCCGCACGCGCAGCGCCTCGACCTCGCGCCCCGACATGCGCTGGTAGATGTCGAGCAGCTCGGTGAGCTGCAGGCGACGCACGCCCGGGTCCGGCTCGTGATTGGCGATGACCTCCATCGCCTCGGCCTCTTTCACGCGATCCTTGACGCTGCGGTAGTACGGCAGCAGCCCCCGGACCACGCGCAGCGCGACGCTCGCGTCGCTGCGCCGCAGGTGCTCGAGCGCGTCGATCGTCGGCAGGTGATCGGGCTCGTACTCGAGCACCTTGAGGAAGCCGTCGATCGCCTTGTCCGACTCGTGCAGGCGCTCGCCGTAGACCTTGGAGAGCTCGAACAGCAGCGGGATCTGGGCCTCCGTGGGGTCCATGAAGCCGATCCGCTGCTCGAGCACGTGCGCGAGCTGGCGCCAGTCGCCGGCCTTGCGCAGGATCCTCGACTGCCCCTCGAGCGCGCCCGCGTCCGTCGGCGCGAGCAGCAGGATCTCCTCCATGGTCGCGACCGCGGCCTGGAAGTCGCCGATCTGCTCCTCCTGCAGCGCCGCGATCCGGCGCAGCATCGTCAGGCGCCCGTCGATGCCGTCCGACGACTCGAGGCGCACGCGGAAGATCGCCACGAGCTGCTCCCACAGCTCGAAGTCGGTGTACAGGTCCTCGAGCGAGGCGAGCGCGGCCTCGTTGCCGGGCTCGAGGTCGAGGATCTGCTTGAGGTAGCGCTCGGCCGCCTGCGGATCGTTGAGGCGATCGCGGGAGACCGCGGCGAGCTTGTCGAGCAGCTCGAGGCGCTCGTAGGGATCACAGTCGTCGCTGGCGAGGCGCGCTTCGAACAGGCGGATGAGCCGGTCCCAGCCGTCGCAGCGCTCGGCCGCGCTCTCGAGGCCGGCGCGCAGCACCACGTCGTCGGGGCGCAGCTTGTACGCGCGCCCCGCCCACGTCAGCGCGACCTCGGGCAGCTCCTGCTTGTGCAGCGCGACGTCGCGGATCGCCGCGATGTACTCGAGCCGCTCGTCGTCGTCGTCGGCCGCGTCGAGCAGGACCTCGTAGGCGGCGACGAGCTTGTCCCAGTCTTGCTGCTCCCGGTAGATCGGCAGCACCTCGTGGGCGGTCAGCGGGTCGCCGGGCTTGAGCTCGAGCATCCGCTCGAGCGCCGCGAGCCCGCGCGCGGGCTGACCGAGCTTGTCGCGGCACAGGCTCGCGACGCGGCGGTACAGCGAGATCCGCTCGTCGACGTCGCCCGAGTCGTCGTCGGCCGTGCGCATCAGGATCTCGATGACCTCCGCGATGCGACCTTGCCCTTCAAACAGGTTTACAAGGTCATCCCAGCGCGAGCTCGTGATGTACGTGTCGCGCAGCGTCGCGGTCGCGACCGGGTGGTTCGGATCGAGGCGCGCGACCTCCTCCCACACGCGGGTCGCCTCGTCGTGGCTCTGCAGCTGGTCGCTGTAGAGCCCGCCGAGGTAGACGAGCATCTTGATCGCCGCGTTGGGGTCGACCATGCTCTTGACGCGACGGTGCACGATCTCCGCGACCTCGGGCCAGCGCTGCGCCGCCTGGTAGAGGCTCGCGAGCGCCGCGAGCGCCTCGTCGACGTCGCCGTGGTGCTCGAGCACGTCGTTCCAGCTGGCGATGTGCTGCTCGACGTCATCGAAGCGCTCCTGCATCAGCCGCGCGATCTGGACGCGGATCTCGAGCGCCGCCTCAGCTGGCGCATCGGTCAGCTGCTCTCGGAGCAGCTCGATCAGCGCCTCCCACTCGCCGCGCAGCTCGTACACGCGCGCGACCATGGCCCGCGTCTGGCGATCGCCGGGGATGACCTCGAGCGCCTCGTTGAGGCGCGCGAGCCCCTGGTCGGCGTCGTTGAGCTCGTCGAGGTAGATCGCCGCGATGCGCCGCAGCATGTCGGTCTGGCGCTCGCGGTCGCCCTCGCGCTGGGCCGCGTCGACGAGCCGGCTGTAGACGCCGAGCAGGTCGTTCCAGCGCCCGGCCTTGCCGTAGGTCTCCGCGAGCGCGTCGAGGCTCGCGTCGTGTCGCGGATCGATGTCGAGGATGCGCTGCAGGGTCTGCAGCGCCATCGCGTCGAGGTGCAGCTGATCGCGGTACACCTCGGCGATCTCGAGCAGCCGCTGGATCCGATCCTCGCGGTGCTCGGGCTCGTCGGGCACGCGCTCGAATTGATCCTTGAGCAGCTCGACGAGCGCCGTCCACTTCTCGCCGAGTCGATACAGCCGACGCAGCGCGGTCGCGGCCCCCTCGTCGTAGCCGTCCTCGCGCAGCACGCTGCGCCAGACCTCGATCGCACGGTCGACGCTCCCGAGCTTGTTCTCGGCGATATCCGCCATCTCCTGCGCGAGCTGCAGCCGGAAGTCGGCGTCGTCCTTGTTGGCGCGCCGCGCCTGGACGAGCACCTGCATCAGCTGCGCGGCCTCCTTCTCGCCCGCGTACACATCGCGATAGAACGCGAGCAGATCGGGGTCAGCCGGCTCAGCCCGTCGCACGCGCCGGAAGTACGGCTCCGCGAGCTTCGGGTCGCTGGTCTTCCAGATCGCGAGACCCGCGAGCAAGGCGACCGCGTTCCCGTCCGCGTTTCTCGGCGCGCGCTGGGCCGAGACCTTCGCGGCGTTGACGATGTCATTGGACGGGGCCTCGTCGACGATCAATCGACCGAGCACCGCAGCCGCAGCGTCAAGCGAAGCAGGGTTCTTCTTCGCGTCCGCGCGGGCGGCCTGCAGGTCGACGTCCCCCACCGCCGCGACCAACGACGAACGATCAGCATCGCTATCGTCGCCGGTTCCATTCGCGTCGAGAGAGCGCAGGTAGTTGAACAGTGCAGAGCGGAGTTCGGTCATAGGAGCTTCGGGGTACCGAGGAACGCGCGCGGCGTTCCCCTCGGTGCGATCAGCTGGCCTGGGCCCCACATGGTCGCCAAGAAAGCGGTTTGAATCCAGGTCGCAATCGCGTCATACCGCGGATTGCGAGCCGATGGTGACGCGAGTTCCGGGGGCCGTCTGCCGGCCGCCTCCGGTGCACCCACAGCGCGCTCACGGGGTCGCGCAAACGACACCCGTCTTATCTTAGAGGCCGCGGGCGCGCGTCGTTCCAAGGTTGACGACTCCGCTCACGCGATGGTTGCGAAAACCACCGCAGCGGCCGCTGACACGTTCAGCGATCCGACCTCGCCCGCCCCCGCGATCGTCGCGAGCCAATCACATCGCTCCCGCGTCAGTCGCCGGATTCCACGGCCCTCGCTGCCGAATACGACCACGAGACGCTCGGGGAGGCCTTCTGCGCAGATCTCGCGGAGTGGGCGACCGTCGACGACCGTCCCGATCGACCAGTATTCGGCCTGCTTGCAGACGTCCACCGCGCGCACGAGGTTCGTCTCGACGATGAGCGGGAGGCGCTCCGTCGCGCCTGCCGACGCGCGAACCACCGTCGGCGAGAGGCCGACGGCACGATCGCGCGTCCAGAGGACCGCAGTCGCGCCGAAGAATTCCGCGCTGCGAATGATCGCGCCCAGGTTTTGCGGATCCTGCACACCATCGAGCGCGACCAGAAGTTGTCGTCCCTGCGCGGTGCGACGCTCGGGGATCGTGCCGTCGAACACGTCCTCGATCGAGTACAAGCGCGGCGGGGTCGCAATCGCGACGATTCCGCGCGCGAGCCCCGGGGCTGCACCGGAAGCGCGCATCGTCTCGGCCAGCGTGTCGTGGTCGACGAGCTCCACCGCGAGGCCGAGTGCGCGTGCGCGCACCAGCAACGGCTCGAGCGGTCGTTCACGCTCGCGCTGCACGAGTAACGAGCGCACGCGCTGGGCGTCGCCTGTCAGAAGTTCGTGCACGGCGCGCTCGCCGGGCACGAGGTAGTCACCGCGCGTCGCTCGGGACGCGCGAACCCGCGAGTCACTCGGGTGGGCGGACGCGCGCTGCTTCCGACGCCGCGGGTGTTTCTGTGGCGGGCGTGATTTCGGTCGGGACAAGACGCCCACGTTCTACCCTGAGGACCGCGGCCTGGGGCTGTGCATGTTGCGCAGCATCCCCGCCGGTCGGCACATCCGTCCAGGCTGCGACCAACGCGCGCCAAACGAGCCAGGCCTGATCCCCTGGCGGCTCGCCGATCATAGCGAGGTACTCAGCCGCGAAATCGGCCGCTTCCGGTGATGGCCAAGCCGCGGGCGCGACATAGACACCGTCGAGGATCTCGTGGCCACGTCCGAGGTCCCGCGCGCTGACCCCTTCACCGGTCGTCATCACGATGAGTCCGGGCGCACCCGGTCGATCCACCGTCACGCCGTCGCGTCCAAGTTGCCGCACCACGAGCTCCATCCGCGCGACACGATCGGCGATGATCAGCACTGAGGACCCCGATCGGAGCGCGCTCATGGCCGGTTCGAGGATCTTTTTGAAGGACGTCGTCGATGGAGGATACTCAAGTATTTTCAGTGATTTCGATGGCAATAAATCAAGTTTTGATTGAATACCATCGGCGACCCGGCGCCCGTAGACGGTTGGCGGTCTCAGCAACACGACATCGACCAAACCACGCGCTTGCGCCAGTCCCGCGAGCGCCTGCCCGCGAGCCTCGAGCGTCGGCGCGACACCGCGAATTTTCTCGCGTCCTTCTCCGGGGATCACGAGCTCAGCCGCGCCCGCGACCGTGTCCGCGGCCGCCGTGATCCCGTCCGGCGAGATCGGGCCCACGATGATTGACGCGCCTCGCTCGAGCAGGCGACGGGCTGCGGTGCGAGTCTTCGCCGGGTCGGAGCCAGTGTCCTCCCACAACACCGCCCAATCGGAGTCCCCCGAGCGACGAGCCAACACGCGAACACCCGCCTGCACGGCCGCGAGTTGCTCGTCCGCGAGCGCCGCGAACCGACCGCTTCGCGGCAGGAGCACACCGATGGACGCCGCCTCAAAATGCGTCGCGCACGCGTTCACCCAGTCGGGCGCGTCGGTAGCCGCGCGGTGACCGGCACGAGTCAGGAGGCACGCGCCGGCGTTCGTCCCGGGGACACGCCGCGCGAGCCCCTCGAGGGCGTTCGCGTCGAGGCCGCGGGCGAGTCGCGCGATCTTCCGCTCGCAGTACAGCGCGGCCGCGCTGTCGTCGCTCGCTCGCTCGCGCCAGCGCGCATAGGCGAGCGTGGCGTCGGCCTGCTGACCGGCCCGCTCATGGGCCATCGCGCTCGCCGCGATCCAGTCCATCTCCGGGATTTGCCCGTTTTCGAGCAAGGCCTTCAGCTCCGAGAGCGCGAGCTGAGGGTCGCCACCCCGGGCCCGCGCGAGCGCACGCAACCGCTGCAGCTGGACGACCATGCCGAATTCCTTGGGCTCGAGCACACGACGAGCGCCACCGGCCGCGTCGAGCGACGCCAACATCTCGTCGGCCATTCGAATGGCGGCGTCATCGGCCCCGTTGATGTACGCGTGACCGACCTTGGCCTGGACCGCCGCGAGTCGGAGGTTCGTGGGCGGATCGCGGGCCAGCAGCTGGTCCGCAGCCGCGACGACCGCAGCGCCGCCAGGATCTTGATCCGAGGCGCTTCGAACCCGCTGCCAGTCGCGCTCGAACGCCGGATCAACCCGGACGGGCTCGGCCGTCGGCACGCCGCTCTCGATCCCGTGCCGCGTCTGCGGCGTGCGGGTCTGACAGCCCGGGAGCACCCCGCCCGGGAGCAACAAACCGGCCACGGCCCACGCGACGCCCCGCCGCCAAACCCGGTCGCGCGTGGCGTGGTTGTCCTCAGAGCGGGGGCTCATGCCGGCCAACCATACGGGCCGGTTCCGCCCACGCCCAAACAATTCGCCGCCTCGCTCCCCGCGCACTGCGGGTCACGCGGGCGCGGTGGTCGAACGCCGAGCATGCTATACCGTGGGCGATTCATGGACTTCGACGAGGGCGAAGAGCCGGACGACTCCGGCTTCGGCGAGACCAGCCGTTACGCGGCCCACCTCGACCGAGGGTGGTCTTTGCTCGATCGCGGCGACTTCGACGCGGCGCGCAATTCTGCGCATCACGCACGGCGAATTCGACGCGAGGCGCCTGACGCGGCGGTCCTACTTGGGGCGATCGCGCTCGCCGAGGGAGATCCCCAGGAGGGTCTGCGTTGGTACGACACCGCGCTCGAACTCGACCCCGAGTACTGCGAGCCCTACGTCGCGGCCGCCCAGATCTCCTTCTTCGACCTCGGTGATCCAGAGCGAGCGCTCGAGTACTGCGACGAGGCCCTCGAGATGGCCGTCGCCAGCGCCATGGAGACCCTCGATCTTCACCTGCTGGCGGCCGAGTGCGAGGTCTCGCTCGGCCGCGATAACGACGCTCAGGCCCGGCTTGAGCCCCTCGCCGAGCACCGGCTGATCGAGTCGGTGCTCTCACAGCGCGAGCCCGCCGGCGCGGGCGGAGACTCCGACGAGGTCGTCGTTGACCGCAGCGAGGCCGCGGTCGAGCCGGAGCTCCAGCACGACGAAGACGGGGAGCTGCTCGACCACGATGAGCGCGACCTGCAAATCCAGCGCGTCCTCCACTTCTGTCTGCGCATGTGTCGGCTCTGGCTTGACCTCGCGCACGTCGAGAGCGCGCTCAAGCTGCTGCGCGTCGTCGTCGACCACTACCCGAGCAACGCCGACGCCTGGCACCTCCTGAGCGAGGCCGAGTTCCTCGGCAACGATCCCCGCGCGAGCTGCCACGCCGCGCTGCGCGTCTACCGACTCGACGCGCAGATGAAGCCGCCCGACTGGGTCCCCAGCGCCGCGCAGCTCAACCGCAAGATCATCCAGACGCTGGGTAGCTGCGCCGACGAGGCCCTGCGCGAGCTCAGCCGGCGACGTCTCGCGCTCGTCCTGCTCATCCACGACGTGCCCTCGATCGAGTTGATCCTCGAGGGCGTCGACCCGCGAATCCCCGCGCTCGCGCTCACGACCCGCGCGCCTCCGCAAGACGGCGAGAGCGAGGACGGCGCGCCCCTGCTGACCGGTCTCGCTATCTACCGTCGCAACATCATGCGACTCGCGCGAAACCCCGAGCAGTTCGATCAAGAGCTTCGCTTCGCCGTGCTCGACGAGCTCGCGTCCGCGCTGCAGTTCTCCAATGAACGCCGTATCAAGCTCGGGCTCCCCCCGCTGCCGGCTGCCGGTGACGACGAGGAGGGCGGCGGGGACGCCGAGGACGAGGAGCCTCGGCCTGGTCGCGAGCGGCGTCGGCGCAAGCGCATGCACTCGTGACGGGTCGTCACGCGGGTCGCGGCGCGGCACACCTCGCGTTGACTTCGATCGCGTACGGTCCGCGCGTTAGCCCGCCTTACGCGGCCGACGATTGCGCGAACGACGCGAGCGCGCGCGCGCGTCGTTATTGAGCTCCGGCAGCGAGATCTCACCCGTCTGCACCAGCTGCGTGGACCCCGTCCCGAACAGCTTCTCGAGCTCGTGCAGCAGCTTGTCGTCGGGCGCGACGCGGAAGCTGTCGCCGAACACGATGCGGGTCGCGAAGCGATCGCGCTTCGTCACCCGCAGCTCGAGCGGGCACGTGCCGCTGAAGTGCGCGACGAGCAGCTTGAGCTTGTCGTGTCGCGACTGCGAGAGCTGCTCGAGCTCGACGGCGAGCAGCAGCTTCGACGTCGACTCCGCGCGCACGGCCTTCAGCGTCAACACGCTGTCGACCAGCAGCTTCGTGCGCGCGACCTCCCCCTCCTCGTTCGTCTCGACCTCGACGCAGCCCGTCACGAGCACCGGGTCATCGCCGATCTTCTGCAGGCGATCGCCGAAGGTCTCGCCGCGCTCCTCGTCGTCGACGCGCGCGTAGGACTTGGGGAACACGATGCCCTCGACGCGGCCGAACTGATCCTCGACCTGGAAGAAGCACATCGGCCCCTTGCCGCTCTTCGTCTGGATCTCCTTGAACTCGCAGATGACCCCGGCGATGCGCACGTCGGTGTTGTCGTGCTTGATCGAGAGCTCGCCGGTGCGGCAGGTCGCGTGCCGCTCGATGTCCTGCTGGAAGCGATCGAGCGGGTGCCCCGTCAGGTAGAAGCCCAGCGCCTCGCGCTCGTGCAGCAGCTTCTGCCGCGGATCCCACTCCTCGACCTCCGGGTAGCGCTCGACGTACTCGGCCGTGGGCGTGCCCAGGACCGCGAACAGCGAGTTCTGCCCGGACTCGCGATCGCGCTGCGCCGACTGGCCTTGCTCGACCGCCGACTCGATCGCCGCCATCACGCCGGCGCGGTGCTGCTCCTCGCAGACGCCGTCGAACGCGCCCGCGTAGGTCAGCCCCTCGAGCGTGCGCTTGTTGACGCGCTTGAGGTCGACGCGCCGGCACAGGTCGAAGATGTTCTTGAACGCGCCGTCCTGCTCGCGCGCGGCGAGGATCGAGTCCACCGCGGTCTCGCCGACGTTGCGCACGGCCCCGAGCCCGAACCGGATCAGCTCCTCGACGTCGCGGCCGGCGGCGTCGGTCGGCACGCGGCGGCGCTGCTTCGTCAGCTCCTCGACCTGCTCCGGCGTCAGCGGCCGGCGCACCACCGAGAAGTCGCGGCCGGACTCGTTGACGTCGGGCTGCAGCACCGTGATGTCCATGGCGCGCGCCTCGGCGATGAACTTCACGACGTTGTCGTTGTTGTGCTTATCGCAGGTCATCAGCGCGGCCATGAAGGCCACCGGGTAGTGATGCTTGAGGTAGCCGGTGTGATAGGTGATCAGCCCGTACGCGGCCGAGTGCGACTTGTTGAAGCCGTACCCGGCGAACTTGTCGATCAAGTCGAAGATCTCGTTGGCCTTCTCGCTCGAGATGTTCGTGACCTCCGCGCAGCCGTCGACGAACAGCTTGCGCTGCCGCTCCATCTCCGACGCCTTCTTCTTGCCCATCGCGCGGCGCATCAGGTCGGCGCCGCCGAGCGTGAAGCCGGCGAGGATCTGCGCGGCCTGCATGACCTGCTCCTGGTAGACGAACACGCCGTACGTCTCCTTGAGCACGTCCTCGAGCAGCGGGTGCGGGTACTCGACCTCGCGCCGCCCGTGCTTGCACTCGATGAACTGATCGACCATGCCGCCCTCGAGCGGGCCCGGGCGGTAGAGCGCGACGGCGGCGATGATGTCCTCGAAGCGGTCGGGCTTGAGCTTCTTGAGCAGCTCCTTGAAGCCGCTGGACTCGAGCTGGAACACGCCGGTGGTCTCGCCGCGCGAGATCATCTCGTAGACGCCGGCGTCGTCCATCGCGACCGACGCGAGCACGAGCGGGTCGTCCTTGGAGCGCCCCTCGTTGACGAGATCGACGGCGGTCTTGAGCACCGTCAGCGTCTTGAGCCCGAGGAAGTCGAACTTGACCAGCCCCGCGCGCTCGACGTCGTTCATCGTGTACTGCGTGACGATCTGCCCGTCGTTCTGGAAGCACGGCACGTGCTCCCACAGCTCGCGGTTGCCGATCACGACGCCGGCCGCGTGCATGCCCGCGTGGCGGTACAGGCCCTCGAGCTTCATGCCGACGTCGAGCACGTCGCGCACGCGATCGTCCTCCTGCGCGCGCCGGCGCAGCTTGTAGGACGCCTCCGCGATCTCGATCTTGTCGCGCAGCTTGCCCGCCTTGGCCGGGTTCTGCTTGGCCGCTTTCTTGAGCGGCTCTGGATCGGCCATCGCCAGCGACAGCGAGACCTTCGGGCCCTCGGGGACCATCTTCGCCAGCTCGTTGGCCTCGGCGACCGAGACGCCCTTCACGCGGCACACGTCGCGCACGAGGCCGCGGGCCTTGAGGCTGTGGAAGGTCGCGATCTGCCCGACGCGATCCGAGCCGTAGCGACCGGTGACGTAGTCGATCACCTGGCCGCGGCGGTCCATGCAGAAGTCGATGTCGAAGTCGGGCATGCTGACGCGCTCCGGGTTGAGGAAGCGCTCGAACAGCAGGTTGTACTGGATCGGGTCGAGGTCGGTGATCCGCAGCGAGTACGCGACGAGGCTGCCCGCGCCCGATCCGCGCCCGGGGCCGACGGGCACGTCGATCTTCTTCGCGTGGCGGATGAAGTCCCAGACGATCAGGAAGTAGCCCGGGAACTTCATGCTGATGATGATCTTCAGCTCGTGCTCCACGCGCGCGCGGTACAGATCCTCGTCGGGCTTCAGGCCGAGCGCGCGCAGCTCCGCGAGCCGCTCCTCGAGGCCCACGAGCACCACCCGGCGCAGGTAGCTCGGGAGGTCGTCGTCGACGCCCTCGGGCAGCTCAAAGTCGGGCAGCTCCGGCGAGCCCAGGTGCAGCTCGACCTCGCAGAGCCTGGCGATCCGGCAGGCGTTGTCGAACGCGCCGGGGAAGCGGCGGAAGCTCGGCTCCATCTCGGCCGCGGTCTTGATGAACAGCGCGTCCGTGCCCCGGCGCATGCGCTTCGGGTCGTCGAGCGTGCGCCCCTGCCCCATGCAGGTCAGGACCTCGTGCGCGTGCGCCTCGTCGCGGTTGATGTAGTGGCAGTTGTTGGTCGCCACCAGCGGGATCTCGAGATCGGCGCCCAGCTGCGCGAGCGCGTCGTTGACCCGCTCCTGCTCCTCGCGGCCGGTCTGCTGCAGCTCGAGGAAGAACATGCCCGGTTCGAAGATCTCGCGGTAGTCGAGCGCGGCCGCGCGCGCGCCGTCCATGTCGCCCGCGAGCACGAGCTTGGATACATGTCCTCCAAGACATCCCGAGAGCCCGATGAGACCCTCGCGGTGCTCTCGCAGGACCGCGCGATCGATGCGCGGGTGGTAGTAGAAGCCGCGCAGGTGGCCGAACGAGACGAGGCGCTGGAGGTTGCGGTAGCCGACCTCGTTGCGCGCGAGCAGCACCTGGTGGTAGCTGCGGCGCTCCTTCGCGGTCATGTCGCCGGCGGCGACGTAGACCTCGCTGCCGAAGATCGGCTTGATCCCGTGGGCCTTGGCCTCCTGGTAGAACTGGACCGCGCCGAACATGTTGCCGTGGTCGGTGATCGCGACCGAGCTCATGCCGCGCTCCTTGACGGTCTTGCACAGGTCCTTGACCCGGATCGCGCCGTCGAGGAGCGAGTACTGGGTGTGCAGGTGCAGGTGCGCGAAGTCGTCGTGCGGGGCGCCGCCCGTCGCGGCGTCGTCGCTCGCCGACGCCTCGACCGCGTCGCCCGCGTCGCTCACGTCACTCGTCCCGTCCTGCGCGCCCGTGGTCCCGTCTGCCATGGCGGGCGCAGACTACTACGAGCGAGTCTGCGCCGGGCGCGGGCGACGTCCGCGCGACGGTGGCGGACGCGCTCCGAACGTCGGTCCTACTTCGGCCCTGCGTCGACTTTCGAGACTCGCTTCTTCACGTGCTCGAGCACACGGCGCGCGCCGCCGCCGCCGTCGTCCTCGCGCGGCGGCGCGGACCCGAGGAGGATCGCGATCCACTTCAGGTCCTCGACCTGCTCGAACACGATCTTGATCACCATGGTCAGCGGGACCGAGAGCAGCATGCCGACCGGCCCCCAGATCCACTCCCAGATGATCAACGAGGCGAACACGACCAGCGGGGAGAGCCCGAGGCTGTCGCCCATCACCTTGGGCTCGACCATGTTGCCCCAGAAGGTGTTGATGACGATGTAGCCGAGGCCCAGGATCGCCATGCTCGTCGGCCCGTCCATCACGAGCGCGACGAGGCACGCCGGGATCGCGGCGATGATCGAGCCGATCATCGGGATGAAGTTGAGAAAGAACGCGACCACGCCCCACAGCAGCGGGAAGTCGACGCCCATGATGCTGCACCAGGCGACCACCGTGAGCCCGGTCAGCAGCGAGATGATCGTCTTGAGCCACAGGTAGCGCTGAATCTCGTGGGCGATCGTGCCAACCTGCGAGAGCACGGAGTCAGGGTCGCTGAAGCCCGCCCGCAGCTTGCGCGGGAAGCCCGAGACCTCCAGCAGCGCGAACACCAGGGTCAAGACGACCATCGTCGTGTTCGTGAGCGCGGTCAGCAGGCCGTTGAGCGTGCTCCCAAGGACATCCAGCACCTGCCCCGGCTCGATGCCGCGGAGCACGTCGTCGATCGAGACCTCGACGCCCAGGCCCTTGAGCCACTCGACGCCCGTCTCGGCCTGCTCGAGCAGGCGCTGGCGATAGATCGGCACGGCCTTGCGGAACTGCCGGACCGTGGTCCCGAGCAGGACGCTGAAGCCCATCAGCAGCGTGAGCACGGCGACCACGACGACCGAGACCGCGGCCCACGCCGGCCAGCGGCGGCGCTCGAGCGCGAGCACCGGCGGCGCGCTGAGGAACGTCAAGAACAGCGCGACGAGGAACGGCAGGACGAGATCGCCGGAGTTCTTGAGGCCGGCGATGACGATGACCAACGCGGCGAGGCTGACGAGCGGTCCGGACCGCTTCTTGGGGCGCGCGAACACCCCCGAGAGCTCGCTCTTGCCGCTCACGCGCGCAGTATACAGGTCGAGACCCGCGCATTCGTGGGATTCCGCATGCCGCCGCCGGCGCGCGCGAGGACGCTGGTCTACCGGCTCCACGCGCGTTCTGCTAGCGTCCGCCCGCGAGCGCGCCCGCCCGCGCGACCCGCGTGCTACGCCCCGCAGCCGGGCGAATCGGCACCTGCTCGCAACGACAGCTGAAGCCGGCGCGCGCGCCCGGCCAGGCCCCGCGAGACGCCCTCACACGACGTTTGAAACGACCTTTGGAGACGAATTCCGATATGCAACGCACCTTCGCCATCATCAAGCCCGATGCCTACGCCGCCGGTCACCAGGGCGCGATCCTCTCGCGCATCCAGCAGGAGGGCCTGCGGATCGTCGCCGCCAAGAGCCTGCGCCTGAGCACCCAGCAGGCCCAGGGGTTCTACGCGGTCCACAAGGAGCGCCCGTTCTTCGGCGATCTGGTCACGTTCATGACCGAGGGCCCCGTGCTCGCGCTCGTGCTCGAGGGCGAGAACGCGATCAAGCGCTGGCGCGACATCATGGGCCCGACCAACGCCTCGGCGGCGCCGAAGACCACGCTCCGCGGGCAGTTCGGCACCAACATCGAGCGCAACGCCACCCACGGCTCCGACGCGCCCGAGACCGCCGCCTACGAGATCGGCTTCTTCTTCAGCGGCCTCGAGCTCGCCGGCCTCTGACGCGCCCGCGTCTCCCGGCCCGCCGCGAGACGCCCGCGAACGCGAGCACCCGTGACGAGCACGATCGTCGCCATCCGCGGCCCCGCGCGCCCCCTGCCCAAGGGTGACGCGCGGGGTCGCGTCAATCTTCGCGGCATGAGCCGCGACGAGCTCGGCGCGTGGCTGCAGCGCGAGCTCGAGATGAAGCGCTTCCGCGGCGACCAGGTGTTCGCCTGGCTGCACGCGCGCCGGGTCGCCGACGTCGAGGCGATGACCGACGTGTCGGCGCGTGACCGCGCGCGCATCGACGCGCTCGGGTCGCTCGAGCGCCTATCCGTCGACGCGATCGCGCGCGCCGCCGACGGCACGCGCAAGCTCAAGCTGCGCACCGCCGACGGCCAGGCGATCGAGAGCGTGCTGATCCCCAACGACGACCGCGGGCTCACGCTGTGCGTCTCGTCCCAGGCCGGCTGCTGCCTGACCTGCGCGTTCTGTGCGACCGCGAGCCTGGGGTTTCGCCGCAACCTCGCCACGTGGGAGATCGTCGACCAGGTCTACCAGGCCCAGGATCTCTTGGAGCAGGAGGCCAGCGCGGAGGGCGAGGAGTGGCCGCGCCGCGTCACCAACCTCGTGTTCATGGGCATGGGCGAGCCGCTCGCGAATTACAACCAGGTCCGGCGCGCGGTCGAGATCCTGACCCACGATCGCGGCGCCGCGATCGCGGGTCGCCGGATCACGATCTCGAGCGCCGGCCTCGTCCCCGCCATCGAGCGCTTCGGTCGCGAGGGCCTCGGCCACGAGGTCGGCCTGGCGATCAGCCTCAACGCGACGACCGACGAGGTGCGCGACCGCATCATGCCGATCAACACGCGCTGGAAGATCGCCGAGCTGCTCGCCGCCGTCGATCGCGTGCCGCTCAAGCGACGGCGCCGCGTGACCTTCGAGTACGTGCTGCTCGCCGACGTCAATGACAGCGACGACGACGTGCGCCGGCTCGCGCAGCTCGTCGGCCGCATGCGCTGCCAGATCAACGTCATCCCGTTCAACCCGCACCCGCACGCGCCGTTTCGCCGGCCGTCGCAGCGCCGCATCGACCGCTTCATGGCGCTGTGCCGCGAGCGCGGGCTTCGGACCTTCATCCGCACGCCGCGGGGCGACGACATCGCGGCGGCCTGCGGTCAGCTCGCGCTCGAGGGCCCGACCGCCGACGCGGGCCGGCCGTCGTGACCGCGCCGCCGCGTGATCAACACGAGCGCTCGCCGTCGCAGCCTGAACAGCTCGAGCGCGCCTTGAAGTCGTAAACGCGCCCGCGGCGATCGAGCTCGACGTCGCAGCAGCGCTCGAGCGCGCGACGCAGCAGCGCGCGCCCGCGCTGGACCCGGGACTTCAGCCCCGAGTGCGAGAGCCCGAGCCGCTCGGCCGCCTCGCGCTGCGAGAGCCCTTCGAAGTCGACGAGCTCGATGGCCTCGCGGTAGCGCGGGGGCAATTCCCGCACGACCGCGCCGAGCCACTGGGCCAGGCGCGCGTGCTGCTCCCGCGCCTCGTGGGACTCGGGGTCGAGCGCGGGCTGCTTGCCGAGCGCCAGCTCGCCGCGCGCCTGCGCCACGGGATCGACCGCCTCGTCGCCCACGGTCCGCGCCGCCGCGCGCCCGCTCCCACGCCGGTAGTGATCGGCGACGACGTTGCGCGCGATTCGAAACACCCAGCCGGCCACGCGCTCGTCGTCGCGCAGCTGCAGCGCGCGCCCGTGCACGCGCAGCAGCACCTCCTGCAGGAGGTCGTCGGCCGTCGCCTCGTCGGCCACGCGGCGACGCAGGAACGCCCGCAGCTCGCCCGTGAACGCCCGCGCGATCGGGGCCGAGATGGCCGCCGCCTCGAGCGCGTCGGTGAGCGGCTCCTGCTCCGTGACCTCCATGCGTACGCCGTCCATTACGCGCAGCAGCTCGGCGCGCAGCAGGGTGAGTCGCCGTCGGCGTCGGGCTGCTCGTCCGCGCGCGCGTCCGCCGGGATCCGCTCATAACGCGGCGCGTCGGCGTCGGTGACCACGAAGATCTCCCAGCGGTGCCCGTCGGGATCCTCGACCCAGATCTTGTCCTGCACGGCGTAGCAGCAGCTCACCTGCTCCTCCGAGATGGTCTCGAGGCCAGCCTCCTCGAGGCGCGCCTTGGCGTCGGCGACGGCGCGCGTCGACTTGACCTGGATCCCGAAGTGGCGCGGGCCGGTGTGCTCGCGCAGCGCCTCGACGAGCGCCGCCGGGGCCTGGTTGAGCGTGAAGTTCACGGGCGGCTCGGCGACCTCGAACTTGGCGTAGCCGTCGCGGCGCTTGGTCGGCTCCTGGGCGAACAGGTGGCGATAGAACGCGGCCGAGCGCTCGACGTCGCCCACCGCGATCGCCACGTGCACGCGGCTCACGGTCGCGAACGAGACCGCGGAGTTCAGGGTCGGGTCGTCGGCCTCGCGGTGGATCGGCGCGCAGCAGCTCGACGCAGGCTTGATTCGCGTGGGTGTGTCCATGGTTGCTTCTCCTGTGTCTCCCCAGACGCCGAGCGCCCGCGATCGGACGCAGGTTTTTTTAGCTCGCTCCCACGCGCGCCGCGGGGCCGACCGTGACGGCCGGCCCCGCGGCTCGGGGGCTCCGCGCTCAGGAGGCTCAGAAGCGAACGGTGACCAGCGTGCCCTGCTGCGGCGACAGCGTGCGCTCGAAGCTGGAGTCGGCGAGCACGCGGGCGACGCACTTCCCGAGCGAGGTGCCGGCCGCGGCCCCGAGGACGCTGGTCTTCGTCACCCGGCCGGTCGCCCCGGCGATCGAGAGCTTGACCTGGACCTTCTCGCCCGCGCTGGCCAGCTCCGCGCACTGATCACGGGCGGCGTCGCGCGTCGCGTTCGTGCCGGCCTTGAGCTGCGAGAGGCTGAGCTTGCTCGGGAGCTCAGGGCCGCTCGGCGCGCTCGGCTCCTTGGCCTTCTTCGGCGTGTTGTCCATGCAGGACTTCGGGTTGAGGAGACACTCGACCGACATCTCGCGCGGCAGCTCCTCCTGCTTCTTCGCCGGCTTCGCCGCGGGCTCCGGCTCCGGCTCCGGCGCCGGCTTCGCCTTGGGCTTCGCGGCCTTCTTGCTCGTCGAGCGCTTGGCCTTGGACTTGCTGCTCGCGCGCTTCGGCGCGGCGGTCAGCGCGGCGGTCTCCTCGTCGTCGAGGATCCGGTCGTCGTCGTCGTCCGTGGCCAGCTCGTCGGCGGGCTCGTCGGCGGCCTCCGCCTCGTCGTCGTCCGTCTGCGGCGTCGGCTCGGACTCGAGCTCCATGAGCATCGGCGCGGCGACCGGGACCGAGCGCGGCTGCTGCGGCGCGGGCATCCCGTGGTACGCGATACCGAACAGGCCGGTGACGATGGCGACCGAGACGGCCGCGATGGCGCCCTGGAGCAGACCGCGGCTCACGTGGCTGGTGGGCGCGTCGTCGCGGAGGACGGGGCGGATCATCGCCGAAGCGGCCGACAGCTCGCCGAGGCCCGCATTGGCCTCGAACTGGCTGGCGCTGGCCGCGTCACGGTCACGCTCCGCGGTGTAGTCGCCCACGGCGATGTACCCGGAACTCTCGCTGGCCCCGCGGAGGGCGCCAGCTGCGGCGGGGGCCATCGCCCCCGCGTCGACGCGGAACAGCGCGGAGTCCTCGCTACGAGCGCCGAAGAACACGGGAGCGGTGCTGGTTCCGGTGGTCTGGTCGTTGCGGTTCATGACGGTGTTCCTTTCCTGTGCCGTCTCGCCAGCGAGCCGCCGCGTCATCGCGGAGTCGGGCTCGGGGGCGGAGACGGTCGTCGGTGTGTTGAGTGGATGGTGTCTCGCAGCGCTTTCGTTCACTGCGTTCACTCACACAGACGACCCACATCGGGGCCTATGCACCCCTTCACCGCAACTTTACGAATGTAAACGGCGCTATATCCGCAACATGCCTTCTGAAGGCTGCAAAACCGCGTTATAGCCGCGCGCGCCCGCAAACAACGTTTACGAGACCCGAGGTGCCTCCCGGGCCGCGCAAGCGCTTTCTTCAGATATTGGTTTGTCGACTCGGCTACTGCGGCGGCTCGAGACCCGGCTCCGCGGCCTCCACGGACCACTCCCAGTCATCGAGCAGCACGAGCGAGTCGAAGATGTGGCCGCCCGAGTCCCAGACCGCGAGACGGATCTCAAACACCTCGCCGGGCTCGACGTTGCCGTTCATCGTCAACCACCCGGTCCCGCCGCCGACGTACTTGCCCTGCCCGCAGCCGCCGGTGTCGAGCTCATCAAAGCCGGTGCCGACGACGAGGCTCGCGTCCTCGCAGCCGGTGTACTGGCTCTCGGGGATGTTCTTGTCGAGGCAGCCGATCGTCCCGTTTTGGCAGGCGGTGAACAGCCCGTCCGCGACCTTGGCGAGGTTTACGCCGACGGGCCAGTGCTGATCGCCGTCGTTCCAGATGGCGATGTTCTTGTCGGGGGGGTTGTCCTGCGAGTCGGAGTCGACCAGCGCGACGAAGAAGTCGTTGTACTGGCTGCACACCCACTCGGGGAACTCCGCCGAGAAGAAGAACATCTTGGCCGAGAACGAGCTCGCGTTGGTCGGCGCGCGCACCCGCAAGGTCAGCATGATCGGATCGTTGGAGCTGAGCTCGCCGGCCTCCTGACAGCCGGGCGGGTTCGGCAGCTTCCCGCCGTTTGCGGTCGCCCAGTCCGCGGGCGGATCGCTCGCGGTGCCCAGGTCCATCCCGATCTGGAAGCCCGCGTAGTTCGGGTTGCTGTCGCCCGTCGCGGCCGCGTGCCCGCTCGAGAGGATCGCCATCGCGTCGCCGCGCTCGGGCCCGATGCTGTCGCCGAAGCCGCCTCGGATCGCGCGCTGCACCGCGAGCGGATTACCTGAACCATCGGCCAGGCTGAAGTCGGCGTCGATCACCCCCCAGATGCGCTTGGTCGGATCCGCGACGTTCTCCTGCGTGAACTGACACAGCTCCATGGCCCGCGCGTAGTCCCGCGGATCTCCGGAGTTCGACGGGAGCGCGTCGTCGCACTCGAGCGCCGGCTCGTCCTTGTCGCCGTCGCAGTCATCATCGACGTCGTTGCCCTCGACCTCGTAGGCGCCGGGGTTGACGAGTTCGGGCGTCGTGCACACGGCGCCCGCGGCGTCGCAGCAGTCCCCGCCGCACGCGGTCCAGCCGTCGCCGTCGGCGTCGATGTCCTCGTCGGTCTCGCCGTTGCAGTTGTCGTCCTCGCCGTTGGCGCAGTCCTCGTTGCCCGGCAGGACCTCGCCGATGCACGGGCCCCAGGTGCCCGTGTCATCACAGGTGTGGACCCCGGACGCGCACGGGCCGACGCCGACGGTGCCCTCGGGTCCCGAGTAGCAGGCCTCCTGCGCGCCCGGCTCGCAGTCGCCGATCGGGCCGCCGGTCTCGCTCGTCTCGGAGTCGCTGCTCGCGTCGCCCGTCTCGCCCGTCGACATCATCGCGGTCGTCGTGCCGTCGCTGGTCCCGGCCGACGAGCCGCTCGACTCCGCCGAGTCGCTCGACGGCCCGCTGGCCGTCACCTCACCGGAGAGCCCGGACGAGTCGGTCGAGTTGTCGCCCGAGTCCCCGCAGCCCGCGATCGCGAGCAGGGAGACCACCCACAGCGCGCGCGTGGACCGACCCCAGGGCGCCGTCGCCACGATTCCTGTGTAGCTGCTCACATCCTTCATGATCACGTCCCGATACTCGTCCTGATGATGTTGCGAAGCAGTGGCCTCGATAGGGTGGCACAAACCGGCCGACTACAGGCCGCCACGGGCCCGTACCATCAACAAAATTCGCCGAGGGCGCCACTGTCCACGAGGTGACAGGGTTGTAACGACACGCGCTCGAATGATCGTCGCGACGCCGACGCCGCGCGAGTCGAACGCAGCTCAGCGGCGATAATTCGCCCGTTCCTCGAGTTATCCACAGATGTATCCAGGACCCCCGTGGACGATGTAGGTGCAAGCGGCTGTGTGGGTGAGATCGCGGCGCGCCGCGCGAGCGACTCGATCCGCGGGTCGGCCTTCGGGGTACCCTGGGCCCGTGAATTCCCTACCCAGCCGTTCGCGTCCCCACGCCCTCGTGGCGGTCTCTCCCTCCCTCCTCGTCGCCGTGGGCCTCGGCGTCACGCTGCTCGCGGGCTGCGGTGACGACGAGACGATGTCGACGAGCGAGACCGACGCGGGCACCAGCGCGGGCCCGGGCGGCGAGACCACCATGGGCACGAGCGACGCGATGACGAGCGTCGGGATGACCGACTCGTCGACCGGCGACACGACCTCGTCCACGACGCCGACCACCACGAGCAACGAGACCACCGGGACGGACACCGACACGACGGACACCGACACCACCGGCGGCGACAACGAGCTCGAGATCGTCGACTGCGGCGAGAACCTCACGCCGCCGGACGAGGGCACCTGCGAGATGACGCTGCCCGGCACCGTGAACCGGCTGCTGCTGCGCGGCACCGTGCTCGCGCCGACCAAGGTCTACAAGGGCGGCGGCGTGCTCATCAGCAACGGCGTCATCGAGTGCGTCGGCTGCGACTGCGGCATGCCGGCGGCCGAGCTCAACGCGGCCGAGGTCACCTGCGCCGACGGCGTGATCTCGCCGGGGCTGATCAACACGCACGACCACATCACCTTCGCCAACAACTACCCCATCGGCGACGGCGTCGATCGCTACGAGCACCGCCACGACTGGCGCGAAGGCCAGAACGGGCACGCGCCGCTGCCCTACAGCGGCGGCGCCTCGACCGACGTGGTGCTCGGCGCCGAGCTGCGCTTCATCATGGGCGGCGCGACCTCGACCGCGAGCGCCGGCGGGCGCGGCGGCCTGCTGCGCAACCTCGACTCCAGCGGCGACCTCGAGGGCCTGCCGATCTCCGTCGTCGACAGCGACACCTTCCCGCTCGACGACGCGGACGGCTGGTGGCAGCTCGACGCCTGCGACTACGGCAACAACCCGACGACGCAGGCCGACATCGACGGCCTCGACAGCTACCTGCCGCACATCGCCGAGGGCATCTCGCAGACCGCCCACAACGAGTTCATGTGCACCTCGACGATGAACGGCGGCGGCCCGGGCGTCGCCAACGACATCGTCGAGCCGCAGACCGGCATCGTCCACGCGGTGCCGATGCTCGCGGCCGACGCCGACGAGATCGAGATGAACATGGCGAAGGTCGTCTGGTCGCCGCGCTCGAACGTGGTGCTGTACGGCAACACCGCGCCGGTGACCCTGCTCGATCGGCTCGGCGTGACGCTCGCGCTCGGCACCGACTGGGTGCCCTCGGGCTCGATGAACCTGCTGCGCGAGCTCGCCTGCGTCGACCTGCTCAACGAGACATACTTCAACAGCTACTTCGACGACTTCGACATCTGGCGCATGGTCACGACCAACGCGTCGCTCGTGGTCGGCGGGCACAACGCGATCGGCATGCTCAAGCCGGGCTACGTCGCCGACATCTCGGTGTTCCGCAACACCGCGGGCGAGGACCACCGCGCGGTGATCGGCGCGAACGTCGATGACGTCGTGCTCGTGCTGCGCGGCGGCGCGCCGCTGTACGGCGACGACGCGCTGCTCGACACGGCCGCGATCGGCGGTCAGGGCTGCGAGCCGCTCGACGTCTGCGGCACGCCGAAGCGCGCGTGCGTGAACCAGGACGTCGGCGCCGCCACGCTCGCGCAGGTCACGAGCGCGATCGAGCAGCACTACCCGCTGTTCTTCTGCGACGTCCCCGACGACGAGCCGAGCTGCGTGCCCTACCGCCCCGACGACTACCCCGACGGCATCACCGACACCGACAAGGACGGCGACGGCGAGGACGACGCGAGCGACAACTGCCCGGACGTGTTCAACCCCGTGCGCTGGTTCGAAGACGCGCAGGCGGACCACGACGACGACGGCCTGGGCGACGCCTGCGACCCCTGCCCGCTCACGCCGGGTGACGGCTGCGCGCTGCACTCGTCGGACGACATCGACGACGACGGCGTCCCCGACGGCGCGGACAACTGCCCGCTGGTCATGAACGCCGACCAGGCCGACGTCGACGCCGACGGCCACGGCGACGCGTGTGATGACTGCGCCGAGCCGAACCCCGGCGCCAAGGCCTGCCCCACGACGATCGACGCGATCCGCGACCCCAACCACCCCGATCACCCCAGCGAGGGCTCCAACGTCTCGGTCGCCGGCGTGTACGTGACCGCCGTGCGCCCCGACATGGGCGGCAGCCGCGGCTTCTACATCCAGGACGACTCGCTCAACCCCTACACGGGCATCTTCGTGTTCACCGGCGGCGCCTCCCCCGGCGTCGAGGTCGGCAACCGCGTCAGCGTCAGCGGGGTGTACGAGGAGTACTTCGAGCTCAGCGAGATCTCGAGCCCGACCGTGCAGATCGAGGACCCCGGCACCGACCTGCCGTTCACGCCCATCGTCGTCGCGCCCGGCGACATCGCCACCGGCGGCAGCATGGGCGAGGCCTACGAGTCCATGCTCGTCAGCGTCGAGAGCGTCGCGATCACGGTCGTGAACCCCGACGCGCCCAACGACTACGACGAGTTCGAAGTCACCGACGGGCTGCGGATCGACGACACGGTCACCGACGCCCAGGTCGACATCGGCCTCGACAACAGCTGCCAGATGGGCGACTCGTTCAACGCGATCACCGGCGTGCACGGCTGGTCGTTCGCCAACCGCAAGCTCCAGCCGCGCGACGCCGCGGACGTCGACTGGCAGGACTGCGATCCCTTCACGCCCTGAGCGCGCGGGACCGACGGGCCGCCGCGGGCGCGCGGCGGCGCGCCCGCGCGCGGCCAAGGACATGTCCTAAAAGACTTCTCTGGGCGCGCGCCCACGGGTGCTACACTGCTCGCCGCAGGGGAGGTCACCGTGGGTCAAGAGCGTTGCGACGGCGAGGGCGAGGGACGAAGCGAGGGCCGTGACGAGGGCCGTGACGAGGGCCGGGGCGACGCGGGGCCGCCCGAGTCGCGCTTCCTCGACCTCGAGATCAGCAAGGTCCTGTTCGGCGAGGCCGAGGGCATCACGCGCGCCGCGTTCCGCGAGCTGCTCAAGGACGCGGCCAAGGACCGCCTGCGCGAGCGCTTCGGCGAGCGCATCCGGACCATCGCGCACCTCGCGGTCGACGAGCTGATGGAAGATGTCCTCGCCAACCTCGCGATCGAGGCGAAGATCCGCGAGCGCGACGCGAAGCGCCGCGACCTCGAGGATCGCGTGCGGGCGATCCTCGGCGGCGGCGCGAGCGGCGAAGACTCACACGACGGCGACTGACCGCGCGCGCGCGCTCCTGGCCCGCTTCCGCGGCGACCTGGGCATGACCCGGTCGCCGATGGTTGACGACAACGCGCGCCAACTCATGCTAACGCTGAGGAGGCCACGATGAAGCCAGAGCACGAACCGACCCGGGACGAGAAGCTCGTCGCCACCTATATCCGCGTCCTGGCGGCGACCGCGAAGGCGAGCGGTCAGGCCGACCTCGCCTCCCTGCTCGGCGTCCACCTGCGCTCGCTCGAGCAGGGTGACCGCCCGACGCGGGAGATGGTCGCGGCCTGCGCTGACCTCGCCGAGGGCGAGTCGCGGCACATCGCGATTCACTTCATCCCGGACACCAGCTGCCCCCACGGGCCGAACTAGCGGCCGCGCGCTGGCTCCTAGCCTTCGGGACCGCTAATCCGACGGGCTACGACGCCTGCGCGGCCTCCGGCTCGACGGGCTCCATGAGCCCGTAGCCGCGCGCGCGGATGTAGTTGATGTGCATGCCGCGGCACGACTCGTTGTACACGCAGGTCTTGCAGCGCAGCGACTTCGACCAGTAGCGGTCGAGGATGTAGCGCTTGGCGTAGCGGAAGATCTCGAGCTGGCCCTCGTCCGTCAGCATGCTCGCGTCGAGGAAGCGCGGCCGCAGTCGCGCGGGGCGACCGATCACGCAGGCCGGCACGTCGTCGACCGGCGCGCGGGGTCCTGGGAGCTGTTCGAAGGCGGCGAAGAACTCGCGCAGCTCGATGTCCTGCTCGGCTGACTCGGTGAGGCGCTCGTGCGTCGGCTGCCGCAGGGCGAGGCGCGCCGGGACGCGCTCGAGCCCGCGCAGCCAGCCCTCGGTCGCGCGCGAGAGCAGCACGGTGACCTCGAAGTCGCCGGGCAACGCCAGCATCGCCGCGGCGTCCTCGGCGGTGCGCACGACGACCCGCGCGAGCCGCTTGCCCAGCACGCGACCGTCGTCGAGCGCCTCGGCGAGGCCCGCGTAGTCCGCGAGCTCGAGCTCGACGCGCGTGACGCTTGGGAGCAGCGAGACCGCCGACGCGGCGCGCTCCAGGTTCGGCGCGACGATCCACAGCGTCTCGGCCCCGGCCGCGCGCACCAGCTCGGGCAGCGGCACGTACACGGGGCGCGTCGGGAAGCCGCCGAGGTTGCCCGTCGCGCCGGGCTGCGAGAGCACGGGCAGACGCAGGCGCGACTCGATGCCCGAGGCCGCCGCCTCCTGCTCGACCTGGCTCATGCTCTCGTTCGCGCGGGTCAGCGCGGTCATCCGCGAGCGCGAGCGCTTCTTGCTCGCCGGGTCGCCGCCGTAGATCTTCGGCATCGCGGCCTCGAACTCGGTGTCGTAGCGCACCACCTCGAAGCGCCGGGACGCGACCGTCTCGCGCACCTCCTCGAGCGTGTCGCACAGCGGCTCCATGTAGCAGAACTGACAGCGGTGCGGCGCGCGGCAGTCGAGCGGCACGCCCTCCTCGAGCAGGAACGCGTACTCCTCCTTGCGCCCGCGGACCTCGTCGTTGAGCTTGTACGGGTCCTGGATCATGTGCTCGTAGCCCTCGAGGTGCTGGGGCGGGAAGCGGTTGAGCCAGATGTGCATGTCGGGCTGCTTCGACCACGCGAACGCCTCGAGCAGGTAGGGGCGCATCTCCTCGAGGTTATAGAAGAGCGTCTCCTTGCCCTGCTTGTACGCGTTTCCGAACGGGATGACGTGCAGGAGGTCGTACTCGCGCACGCCCATCGCGGTGAACTTGCGCAGCATCTCCGGGAGGTGCTTGACGTTGCCCCGGTTGACGCAGATGTCGATGTTGATGATCGGGCGCCCGTCGTCGAGCGCCTGCTGCAGCCCGCGCAGCTCCTGCTCGAACGCGCCCTTCGAGCCGACGAGCGCGTCGTGGACCTTGGCGTTGGGCCCGTGGATGGAGAACGTGATCTCGTCGAGGCCCGCGTCGAGCGAGGCCCGGAGGAAGCGCGGGTAGGAGAACATCCGCCCGTTCGTGACGGTCTGGATCTTGGGGTAGCCGGCCATCCGCCCCAGGCGGACGAAGTCGACGAAGTTCGGGTGGATCGTCGGCTCGCCGCCGCTCAGGATCAGGCGCTCCGCGCCCTTGCGCCGCCCGTCGAGGATCTGCTTCTTGATCTCCTCGCGATCGCGGTTGGTCCCGTTGTGCGCGTGGGCGTCGAGGCAGAAGACGCAGTGATCGTTGCAGTCGTAGGTCAGGCGCACCCAGTTGCGCTTCTGGTGCGCGGCGTCCTCGTGCTCAACGATCTTCTCCTGCGCGTCTCCGGACGTCGAGGTCGGCTCCATCGCTCGCCATCGTAATCAATATCGTGGCGAATTGTTACCTCGCGTGAGTTTCGCGGAGGCCTCGCGGCCGCGCGCGACCTGGCCGAGGGGACTTTTGCGACGACGCGGCGGTCGACGCGATCAGTCTTCAAGGTCAGGCGCGCGCTCGCGTCTCGCGGCCCGCGAGGCGCGGCCCCGCGAGCGCGGCGCGGCGCGCGACGGCGCGAGCGCGCCGTCGCTCACGCGCGCGTCAGCGACGTCGACGACGGCCCGCGAGCAGCACGAGCAGCGCGAAACCGAGAGCGCCAGCGCCCCCGCCGCGCTCGTCGACGCTGGCGCGGCAGTCACAGCCGCCCTCCTCGGCGCCGCCGGTCGCGTTCGCGTCGGTGTCCGTCTCGGTCCCCGTGCTGTCGCCGCTGTCGCTGGCCGAGCCCGCCGACGGATCGCCCGTGGTCGCGCCGTCGGTGGCCGTGCCCGAGTTCGAGTCGGTCCCCGAGTCCGTCGGGCCCGCCGAGGGGTCGCCGCCCGTGGTCGGATCCCCGCCGGTCGTCTCGTCGCCGCCGGTCGTCTCGCCGCCCGTGGTCCCGGGCGCGTCGGGCTCACACACGCCGTCCACGCACACGCCGTCGTCGCACGCGGTGCCGTCGTCCGCCGGGACGTCGGCCGGGCAGTCCGCGGCGAGCCCGTCGCACAGCTCCGCGGCGTCGCACGTGTCCGCAGCCGGGCGGCACTCGACCATGTCGCCCTCCGCGACGAACATGTCCTCGGGGCAATCCGCGAGCACGCCGTCGCACAGCTCCGCGACGTCGCAGTCGCCCGCCGACGCGCGGCACTCGACCGCGTCGTCGACCGAGACCACCGCGTCATCGGGGCACGTGACGTCCACCCCGTCGCAGACCTCCGCGACGTCGCAGACGCCGACCGCCCCGCGACACTCGGTGTCGACCGCGAGCGGCTCGCAGGTGCCGTCCTGCGTCGCGCCCTCGGCGATGCTGCACGCCTGGCAGTCGTTCGGATCCCCGAGCCCGCACTCCGAGTCGCAGCACACGCCGTCGACGCAGGGGCCGTTCGCGCAGGCGGCGTCGTCCGCACAGGCGTCGCCCTGCCCCGCCAGGAAGCCGTAGACGTAGGCCGCGCCCGCGTTCGACGCCTTCTCGTCCTCGTAGCGCGCGCCGACGATCAGCCACGTGGAGCTGAGCGCGCCCGAGAAGCCGAACTCGTCGTTCGCCTGCGCGTCCGAGGCGAGGAAGCGCTGATACTCGGTCCACACGTCGACGTCGCGCTCGAACAGGTAGGCCGAGCCCGCGTTCGCGCCCGCGTCGACATCGTCGTCGCGCACGGCGGTGACGAACGCCATGTCGCCGAGCACGTCGACGACGAAGCCGAAGCGGTCGTCCGCCTCCGCGTCGGCCGAGACGAGCTTGGCCTGCTCGGACCAGACGTCGTTGCCGTCGCGCACGTACACGTAGGCCGCGCCCGAGTTGCTGCCCGCGTCGTCGTCGAAGGGCGCGCCGACGATGACCGTGTCGCCGTCGAGCCCGACCGCGCGCCCGAACTCGTCGTTGGCCTCGCCGTCGCTGGCGACAAGCTTGGCCTGCTCCGTCCACACGCCGCCGCTGCGCACGAACACGTAGGCCGAGCCCGAGTTGCCGCCGTTGTCGTCATCGAAGCGCGCGCTGACCACGGCGTCGTCGCCCTTGACCGCGACGCCCCAGCCGAACTCGTCGCCGGCCGCCGCGTCGCTCGCCGTGAGCTTGGCCTCCTCGCTCCAGTTCTGGTTGTTGTCGCGCACGAACACGTAGGCCGCGCCCGCGTTGGCGCCGCCGTCATCCTCGTCGGTCGCGCCGACGATCACCGTGTCCGCCTCGATCGTGACCGCGCGCCCGAACTCGTCGTTGGCCGACGCGTCGCTCGCCGTGAGCTTGGCCTGCTGCGTCCACATGTTGTTGCTGCGAAAGAACACGTAGGCCGAGCCGCTCGCGTTGCCGTCGTCGTCGTCGAACAGCGCGCCCGCCACGATCGTGTCGCCCGACACGCCGACCGACACGCCGAACTGGTCGTCGAGCACGATGTCGTTCGGCTGCAGCTTGGCCTGCTGCACCCACACGTCGTTCTCGTACACGAACACGTAGGCCGAGCCCGCGTCCTGGGGCGGGTCGTCGTAGATCGAGCCGACCACCGCGGTGTCGCCGTCGATGTCCGAGGAGCGCGCGAATTGATCATTGAACGCGCCGTCGGCCGCGGTGAGCTTGGCGGACTCGACCGCGATCATCGGGTCGACCGTCAGGGGGTAGCGCGCGCCCTCGTCCTCGACGCGGATCCGGAGGCGCTGGCCGGTGACCTCGATCGACGCCGGGACCTGGAGCCCGTCCGCGTCGTGCACGTAGAGCTCGGAGTAGCGCAGCGCCGCGCGCCCGTCCGCGCGGCGCAGCAGCGCGCCGCCCTGGATCGCCTCGGGGCGCAGCTCGCCCGTGACCGCCATCTCGACGACCGGCGCGCCGCCGCCCGCGTCGCGGCAGCGCGGCGCGCTCGCCAGCACGAAGCCCTGCTCCACGCCGAGCGGACCGTTGACGTACCACTCCTGCACCGCAGTGCCGTCGGCGGCGCGCCGCTGATACTCGACGCGGTTGCCCTCGGCCTGCGGCTCCGCGCGCGCGAGCTCGCTCAGCGCGGCGCCCTCGCAGCCGACGCCGTCCGCCGCCAGCGACATCGACCAGCCGCGCGCGCGCTCGGTCGACGCGAGCGTGACCCCGGCGCGCGCGAAGCTCGAGACGAAGCCCTGCGCCGCGTTCTCGGCCGCGAGCGCGGCCCCTACGCCGCGCGCGATCGCGTAGTCCTCGCTCGCGTCGCCCTGCACCGCCGCGAGGTAGGCCGCGCGGAGCCCGGCGCGCGCCGTCGCCACGCCCGAGCTCGGACCCGACGCGAGCGACGACGCGAGGTCTGGGGACGCGCCCGAGTCGGGCGACGACCCGACCGCGCCCAGCGCGAGGATCCCAACCATGCACAGCGCACCTGAGTAGCAAAAATAACGCATTCTCATCACAGCCTGCCGCTCTCCTCCCGCTCGCGACCGGACGCGCCGGGTCCGCGAGCGAACGCTCGATTAACACACGCCGTCGCCGCGCGAGTAAAGTCGACGGCCCGCGAGCCCGTCGATTTTCCCGGTCTCGTCGTACATGTCTCTTAATTCTATTTAATACTCGCCCGCGCAGCGCCGCTCGACGCCGGCGCGCCGCTCGTCGCGGCCGCGCGCCCGCGCACCTCCTCGCGAGCGCGCCCGCGCGGCCGCCAGGCGCCGCTGTGATACGCTGCACCTCCATGAGCAGCGCGCGCGTCCTCGTCGTTCACCCGCCGATGTCGGTCGCCCGCGACTTCATCGACTACCCGTACTTCAGCGACCTGGGCGCCCTGCAGCTCGCCAGCGTGCTGCGGGCCCGCGGCGACATCGCGCTCGTCGACGCCTTCGCGCTCCCGTCGTCCGGGCTGCGCTGGCGCGCGGACGGGCGCGCGCACCTCGGCGCCACGCTCGAAGATGTCCGTTCGAGCATCCGCGACGCGATCGAGGACGCGCGCGGCGGCCCGATCGACGCGGTCGTCGTCGCCTACACGCCGTTCCACCGCCCGCCCCACCGCGACGACCTGCTCGCGTCGGTGCTCATGGGGCTGCGCGCCCGCCTGCCCCGCGCGCCGCTCCTGCTCGCCGACTGCTACCAGTCCGGGCAGCACTACGTCGACGCGCCAGGCGAGGCGGTGCTCGCCAGCTACCCGGAGGTCGACGCGTGGATCAAGTTCGAGGCCGAGCGCACGGTCCCCGAGCTCATCGCGGCGTTCCGCGACCGCTGCGAGCGACCGCGCGGCGTCTACCGGGGCGCGCGCCCGCCCCAGCTCGACGAGCTCCCGCTCCCCGCCTGGGCGCTCATCGACCGCTCGCGGCACGCCGGGTTCCTCGAGTCCGTGGTCCGCGACCTCGGCCGCGGGCCCTGGGCCTTCCCCATCGACGGGCGGACGCTGCCGCTCGTGACCTCCCGCGGCTGCCCCTTCACCTGCGTGCACTGCAGCAGCAACCCCGACACGCCGCCCGGCGAGCCGAAGACGCAGCGCCGCTACTCCGCGCCGCGCCTGCGCGAGTACCTGCGCGAGCTCGCGGCGCTCGGCGCCACGCGCCTCGCGGTCCTGGACGAGCTGATCAACGTCAACGAGCGCCACTTCGACGCGTTCCTCGAGACCGCCGCCGGCGAGCTCGATCTCCAATTCGAAATCCCCAACGGCATGCGCGCGGACTACCTCGAGGAGCGCCACCTCGAGGCGATGAAGGGCCGCGTCACCACGCTCTCGGTCTCGGCCGAGTCCGGCGCGCAGCGGGTCGTGACCGAGGTCGTGCGCAAGCGGCTCGACCTCCGCGCGATCGAGCGCGCGGCCGAGCGCGCGCACAAGGTCGGCGTCCCGCTGCTGATCCACTACATGATCGGGCTGCCGGGCGAGACCGCCGAGGAGATCAACCAGACGCTCGAGTTCTCGCTAGACCTCTGGGACAGGTTCAAGGCGTTCCCCGCGGTCCAGTACGCCACGCCGCTGCCCGGCACCGCGCTCGGCCGCAGCGCGGACGAGCGCGCGACCCAGGCGGGCGCGCGCCTGCCCGTCGTCGACGACTGGGGCCCGCGCTTCCAGAAGGCCGCGAGCCACACCTCCGAGGTCCCGCGCGAGCAGCTCGAGCGCTTCATGTGGACGTTCCAGGAGCGCCTGCGGGCGTCGCAGGGCGCCAGGAAGCTGATCATCAACGTCACCTACGTCTGCAACAACCACTGCACCTTCTGCGCCGTCGGCACGCGCACGCAGCTCGACGGGCACCCGACGCGGCAGCGCGAGCACCTGCTCAAGTACCGCGAGCAGGGCGTGCACATGGTCGACTTCGACGGCGGTGAGCCGACGCTCAACCCCGAGCTCATCCCGCTGATCCGCTACGCCCGCGGGCTCGGCTACGATCGCGTCAACGTCACGACCAACGGGCGCCGCTGCTACTACGAGAAGTACGCGCGCGCGCTGGTCCACTCGGGGCTGACGACGCTGCTGTTCTCGGTCCACGGCCCGAACGCGAAGATCCACGCCCAGCAGGTCGGCGTCGCCGAGGCCTTCGAGCAGACCGTCGGCGGCATCGAGAACTGCGTGCGCCTCAAGCCGCCGCACCTCGAGCTCGGCATGAACATCACGGTGACCAAGGGCAACCACACGCGCATCGAGGAGATGACGCAGCTCGCGTGGGACCTCGGGCTGCGCTGGATCAACGTCCAGTTCCTGACGCCCTTCGGGCGCGCGACCTCGTGGGTCGCGCCCGACACCCAGGCGGCCGCCGACCGGACGATGGCGGTGATGGATCGCTGGCAGGATCGGATGAAGTTCCAGATCATCAACCTGCCCTTCTGCTTCATGCCCGGCTACGAGCGCTTCATGCAGGGCGACCTCGCCAAGCTCGAGCGCCACATGGTGTTCGTCAACAACGAGACCGTGAACCTCGCCGAGTACCTCGCCGAGCGACGCACGCGACGCCCCGTGTGCAAGACGTGCCCGCACGCGTGCTTCTGCGGCGGCTTCTACGAGCTCGACGACGTCCCGGAGCCGCCGTGGCTGATCTCGGCGGATGATCTCGTGCGCCCGATCGACGACCCGCGCCGGCACGAGTCCGTGCCAGCCGGCTTTCGCCAGAACATCGCGCGAAAACTCGCGCCGAAGTGACGCGCCGCGCTCAGCTCGATTCTGCGCGGTCGCTCGTCATGCTCGAGCTCGAGCGGGCGCCCTCCGCGGAGCCGGCACGCGCGACGCGGCGAACGCGGATCGGCGCTCACCGCACAAGCCGAGCTGCACCTTTCGCCATATTGGGAAGATGGCCTGAGAGACAACACAGCGCGCCCGCGGAGCGCGGCGCAGGCATCCTATCACCAGCGCCGAGAGACATGTCCCACGGCGCCACAGCGAGCGTGGCGCGACGCGCAGGCGCGGCTCTGGCCGCGCCGACCGAGCGCCCGGCCGCCGACGTGCCCGGCGTCCGCGTGACGCGGTGCGGCCTGCGGGCCGTTGACGGCCGTCGGCCCCGGTCGATTTTTCTCGCGCCCCGTCCCAAATTTCTCGAGACCGTTGTACACTTCCGACGTTCCTGCAGACCGCAATGGGGGGTTTTCGGTGATGGTGAGCAAAGCACATATTTCACCTGTTGGACTTGGACTGATGGCTGCTTTGTCGCTGACGATCGCGGCCTGTGGCGACAGTGACACTGGTACTTCGACGGACGCGGACTCGTTTACGTCCTCCTCGACCACGCCGAACACGGGCGGCATGACCGACGCCACCGGCGGCGCGACGGAGACGAGCGCTGGCCCGGGCGGCTCTGACTCCGACGGCACGACGACCGGCGGCAGCAACCCGACCACCGGCAACACCACGGACAACCCGACGACCGACGGGACGACGACGAGCACCGGCGTCGAGTGTGAGAACGACGCGGACGGTGACGGCTACGGCGCGGGCGACAACTGCCTCGGCCTCGACTGCGACGACAACAACCCAGACGTCTGGGAAGGCTGCATGGGCTGCGAGGACAACGACGGCGACGGGTACGGCGCCGGCTGTGATCCTGGCTCGGACTGCGACGACAGCAACGAGTACGCCTGGGACACCTGCGACACGTGCATGGACACGGACGGCGACGGGTACTGGGTCGGCTGCAACACCTACCCCGACGGCCAGGACCAGGACGACTGCGACGACGACGACAACAACAACTGGACGCCCGACGGCTGCGCCAACTGTGTCGACGCGGACGCGGACGACTTCTGGGTCGGCTGCGACACCTACGACAACGACAAGCCGGGCCCTGACTGCAACGACATGAACGCGGGCGTCGGCGGCGACGACGCGGTCGAGCTGTGCGACGGCATCCCGCAGAACTGCGCGAACGAGATCGACCCGCTCCCGGCCGACGAGATGTGCCCGCCGCCGGGGAACCCCGATCCGCCCAACGTCAACCCGATCGACGGCTGGATCTGCGACCCGCCGATGCCGGGTCAGGACGGCTGCGAGATCAAGACCTGCCTCGATCAGTTCTTCGACGTCGACAGCGACTACACGAACGGCTGCGAGTGCGCCGGCACCTCGCGCAACTTCTCGCTGGCCGAGTGCGGCGAGGAGATGCCGGGCTACCTCGGCTCGCTCGCGGTGGGCGAGGAGATCTTCGGCGAGGACCTCGTGCTCGGCGTCATCCCCGAGCTCGACAACGGCAAGGGCAACGGCGCCGAGGACTGGTTCTGGGTCGAGTTCCCGCAGAACAACGGCGGCATGCGCCCGAGCGCCGGCATCATCAAGATCGACTTCGAGACCAACCAGAACAACGACTACCGCTTCGAGGTCTACGACTCGTGCCCGTCGGTGGCCTGGGACGGCATCGCCGAGGTGTGCACGCCGGACCCGCTGGGCAACGCGCTCGAGTGGTGGTTCTGGGACGACTGGAACCAGCCGCCGCCGAACAACTACAACAACAACGTCGTGTGGCCCAACAAGGTGTTCGTCCGCGTCTTCCGCGTACAGAACGAGAACACCTGCTCGAACTACCGCCTCCGGATCCGCCGCGAGAGCGACTAGCGCGAGACGACGCGCCGATCGGGACCGCCGCGCTGCGCTGCAGGGCGGCGGTCCTGCTTTCTCCACGGGACGTTGTCTCGATCGCGACCGCCGCCCTGCAGCGCAGCGCGGCGGTCCTGCTTTCTCCGCAGGACGGCGGTCCCGCACGCTCGCGCCGCGCTCGTCTCGCTGCGCGCTGCGGGGCTACAGCCGGGGCTCCGCGCTCACCTCCGCGATCACGCGCGGACGACCGAGGCCGCCGCGCGCGAGCTCAGGCGTCGTCGTAGATCGCGAAGTGCTCGTCCCAGCGGCGGATCTCGTCGAGCACCGCGGCGCCGGCCTCCGTCGGCTGCCCGTGCTCGAGCAGCACCGACGCGCCCTCGTGATTACCCCGCACGATCGTCTGAAACCGCCGGCGAAAGTCGGGGTGATCGCTGCCCGGGGCGCGCTCCTCGATCATGCGCTCGTAGAGCCGCGCGACGGGCTGGAACGCGTGCACCGCCAGCAGCACGCCGTGCAGCGGCCGCGGATCGGGGCGCACCGGCGACTTGTAGAGCGGGTGAAAGGCGTTGTGCAGCACCGCGTCGAGCTCGAACAGCGCGTTGATCTTGTTGTGGGAGAACTCGTGGATGACCGCCTCGACCATCGTCATGAGCCGCGGGTGCAGCGTCATGTACAGCGTGCCGATGTCCTCCTGGTAGGAGGCCGAGAGGTGCGCGTGCGCGTCGTAGCCGACGGGGATGATCTGGTGGACGATGAGCTCGATCTCGCCGCGCAGCGCGGGCATGAAGCGCCCGATGTGCGCGAGCGCGGCCTCGAGGCTCGCGCGCCACTCGTCGCGCGAGCGCCCGCCGAGGTCGAGCGCGTTGCCCTGCTTGTCCGGGTGCGCCTCGAAGTCCGAGATCGGGTTGTTGTCGACCAGCGCGAGCACGGGTCCGCCGGGGCTCGAGGTGAGCGCGACGAAGCGCGCGGCGTCCTCACGCAGCGGTCGCTCGTCCCCGTCGATCGAGACCCAGCCGTCGCGGATTCGAAGCGCGCGCGCGCCGTCGGGGACGTCGACGACGCAGCGCGCCGCGAGGCTGACGACGCGCCGCGGCGGCGCGCGCAGCTCGACGACCCCAGGCAAGGCGCCCACGGCCGCGAGCTCGAGGCAGGCCGTGGCCGCGAGCTCGCGCAGCAGCGCGTCGACGTGCAGCCCGTTGCCGGGCGCGCTGCGTAGGCAGCGGATCAACACGCCGACCGTCGGGCGACGCACGACGCTGGCGAGCGCCCCCGGGTCGCTGCGCGCGAGGGCCCCGGCGACGCGCGCGAACACGGAGAAGTCGGCCCGCGCGCGCGCGGAGGCGTGCTGCAGCGGCGCGCGCCGAAGGTCGCCGAGCAGCCGACGGATCGCCCGGGACAGCACGTCGCGCGCGGTCGTCGAGCCCGGCGCGGGGATCGTCAGGTCGCGGGGCGCGAGCGTCGGCGGGTCTCGTCGCGTCGTCATGCGCTCACCACCGGCAGCCCGCGCGACGCGGACGCGGCGCGAGTCGTCGTCGCCAGCTCGCCGATCCCGACGAACAGCTCGAGGTGCTCCGCGCCGATCTTCACGCCGGGGCGCGCGCCCTGCAGCGCGGCCCGGGCCGTGCGCGGCGCGGCCTCGTCGCCGTGAAACCTCGCCAGGTAGCGCGCGTCGAGGCCAGGGCAGCGCGCCCTCAGCTCGCACGCGCCGCAGCGCTCCGGGTACGCGCGCAGGCCGTCGCCCGCGACGCCGTGACGGATGAACGGGCCGAGCAGGCACAGCGGCGCGCCCTCGATCCACGCTGGGAGCCCCTGCCGCCGCGCGAGCTCGACGGCGTGGAGCGCCCGCGGGAGCGCCAGCGCGAGCCGCGGGACGATCCTGTCCTCATGGACAACCGCGTCGCCTGCCCCTCGAACCACCCGCACCATCCACGCGGCGGCCCGCCACTGGCGGAGCAGCGCGGGCATCGGCGCGAGCACGCGATAATTCGATCGCGTCAGCACGGTCGCCACGACGATCGTGACGCCGCGCCGCGTCAGCACGCGCGCCGCCGCGGCGAGCTGCTGAAAGCTGCCAGGCGCGCCCGTGTGATAGTCATGCACCTCCGCGCGCGGCCCGTGGATCGAGAGGTGCGCGTCGGTGAGGCCGGCGTCGACGAGCGACCGCGCGAGCGCGTCGTCGGCGAGCGCGCGGCCGTTCGTCTGCAGCCCCACGGCGCGAAACCCCAGCGATCGCGCGGTCGCGACGAGCTCCGGGAGTCGGGGCGCGAGGCTCGGCTCGCCCCCCGTGAAGGTCACCGCGTCGCCGCGCTCCCGGAGCGCGCGCAGCCGATCGACGAGCGCCGGATACGACGGCGCCTCACCCGAGCGGAGGCCTCGCTGCGCACAGAAGACGCAGTGATTGTCGCACTCGAGGGTGAGGCGCAGCGTCTGGCGGGTCACACCAGGAAGGTACCATCCGGGTACGCGCGGTTGCGGGCCGCGAGCGTCATCAGCCCGTCCGGCACGTCGATCTCCGCCTCGCGCGCCTCGAGGTAGCGGCCGAGCATGATCGCGCCGCACCCGTGGCTCTCGTCCGTCGCCACGCTCCCGTCGCCCTTGTTCGCGACGAACACGCTGAAGTGGCGCGTGTTCGCGACGCCGAGCGGCGCGCCTGCGGCCGCGTCGCGTCGCACGACATCGACCTGGAAGCGCTCGCCCGAGCGCGTGCTCATGATCACCGGGATCGCGCCGCCCTGAATCGCGTGCACCTCCTCGACGCGCCACGAGCCGATGCTCGTGCCCTCCGGGAGCCCGAAGAGCGTCCCCGGCTCGCGCACGTCCTCGGCCACCTCGACCTCGACGTTCGCTGCATGCTCAAGCGATTTCTCGTCGCCCAGCCGCGGCGCAGCCGAGACTGACCGGAGGCTCGAGGCGGCGACAACACCCGAGGCGGCCGTGATACCAGCAAGCGCGCCAAGCGAAACAATGACCTTACGTCGACCAACAAGAAGATTTGAATCCTGCGCCATTGCGGCCCCCCTGTTTGCGTTCGAAGGCTAGCGCCTGCGGTTCACCCACGTCAACAAGCCATTCTCGCCCGACGTCGATGTCGTGACCGCCGCGCGCACGGAGGCCGCGCGGCCGCCTCAGCGACCCGGCGTCCGGCGCGAATTCTCGCGCCTCCGCGCGCCCGCCCGCGCCGCCGCGAGTAGACCCCAGGGACAGGCAGGTCACGGCCGCGCAGCCTGCGGGTCTCGCTCACGGCGCCGTGTCCGCGACGCGACCGCGACCCGACCCCGAGCGGAAGCGGCTACACTCATCACGCTCGCGGCCGAGACGCGATTTTGCACGAGCCCGCGAGTAAGCCCGAGCGCGCCCGGATCACCACCGACATGAAAGCCCTCATCAAGGTCGGCTACGCGTGCAACGAGCACTGCAGCTTCTGCCACACCCTCGAGGTCCGGCACATCGACGGCCCGACCGCCGAGATCGACGCCAAGATCCGCCGCGCCGCCGCGCTCGGCCACTCGATGGTGGTGCTCTCGGGCGGCGAGCCGACGATCCGCCCCGAGCTCATGCACTGGGCGCGCCTGACCGCGTCGCTCGGCCTCGACTTCGGGCTCGTGACCAACGGGCAGATGCTCGCGTACCCGCAGATCGTCGAGCCGCTGCTCGCCAACCGCCTGCGCTACGTCTACCTCTCGCTGCACGGCGGCACGCCGAAGGTCCACAACCTCATGGTCCGCAGCGACGCCTTCGACAACGCGTTCGCGGCGGTCCGAAACCTCGCGGGCCGCGGGCTCGACTTCAGCGTCAACTGCGTGATCACGCGCCACAACGTCGAGCACCTCAAGGGCCTCGTCGACCTGCTGCTCCCCTACCCTGACCTTATGGTCAAGTTCTCGATGGTCGAGCCGAAGGGCGGCGGCGACAAGCTCTTCCGCCACCTCATGCCGCGGGTGGAGCACGTCGCGCGCCGCGTGCACGAGGCGATCACCTACGGGCTGGAGCGCGCGGCCGGCCGCGGCCCGCGGTTCACGCACGGCGCGATCCCGCTGTGTCTTCTACCTGGCCTTGAAGACCTGTTTGATGATCTGAAGACGCATCAGTACCGCACGATGATCGAGGTCGGCGAGCGCGATTTCTTCCCGGTCGACGACCGGAACAAGACGCACACGGAGAAGTGCCGCGGCTGCGCGCTCCAGGGGCCGTGCCCGGGCCTGTACCGCGGCTATCAGGAGGAGTACGGCGACGACGAGCTGCGCCCCGTCACCGGGCGCCCGCGTTCGAACTCCTTCAACTACCGGCTCGAGGGGCGGCTCGCCGCGACCGACGCCGAGCGCTGCCCGCTGCTCGACGGCCTCGGCGTCACGCCCTGGGACCGCGCGCGCTCGCTGTTCGTGAAGAACGGCGCCCGGCTCGCGCGCTACCGGGCCGAGACCCGTGACTTCTCGGACGGCGAGCTCGAGGTCATCAAGCACGAGCGCGGGCAGATCTACGTCGACGTCTCGCGCAAGGACGCGCCCGACGACTTCGCGCGCGACCTCGTCCAGCTGCGCCGCAGCGCGCTCTGCGACGGCTGCGCAGAGCGGAACCACTGTACAGGTCTCTTCGAACCGGTCTTTGAGGACGTGTTCTCACGCGACGACGAGCGCGTGCGCGCGCTGCTGCGCGAGCTCACGGGCGACGTCCTCGACGTCGGCTGCGGCGAGGGGCCCTACTCGGACATCCTCGCGCCGCTGGCGAGCGCGGCGCGAATTCGCTACACGGGCATCGACCCGGACGCGCGCCGCGTCGCCGAGCTCCAGCGGCGCTGGCCGTGGGCCGAGCTGCACGCGCGCGCCGCCGAGTCGCTGGCCGCGCCCGAGCGCGACCGCGACCGCGACCCGCTCGCCGCGCGTCACTTCGACCATGTCGTGATCCTGCGGAGCTGGAACCACCTCCGCGATCCCGCGCGCGCGCTCGCGGCGATCTGCGAGCGCCTGAAGCCCGGCGGCACGCTCACGATCGTCGACAACGTCGCGTTCGGGCTCGCACGCACGCGCGCGCAGACGCGGCGCGGGGAGTCCTCCGCAGCCGAGCTGGAGCACTATCGCAACCACGACGCCGGCGAGGCGCACGCGCTCGCGTCGCGCCCCGCGCTCACGCTGCTCGAGCGCCGCGACGTGACGCCGCAGACGAGCAACCAGTGGCTCCTCCGCTACGCGCGCGTGGACGACGACGCGCGCGAGCGAGTCGCCGCGCGCGGCTGATACCCCGGCGCTCGCGCGAGGCGCCCGCGGCGAGCCGGTCGTCGCGGCGCGCGTGAGATCACGGGTGCACTTTCGCCACACGCCCGGCAGCGCGCCCGCTCGCGCCGCGGGGCTTGGCCTCGCCTGCGGTTCCGACGTATCGTCGCGTGGCTTCGCCTGCACGAAGCCGCGAACTGCCTCCGTGGTGGCCGGCGCGACGCCTGTCACCGCGCTCCGGAGCACATCACCTGATGAGCGATACGACACCCGAATCCACTGAACTCCCGGCCGAGCTCGTCGCCGTCGACACCAACGCGGCGACCGTCACGCTCGCCGTCGACGCGACGATCTACCCGCTCCAGGCGCTCTACGGCGCCTCCTATATCTTCATCGATCGATGCTTCGTGTTCATCGATCGCCCCGAGGAGGGCCGGTTCCGCGTCGTGCTCTCGCCGAAGGACGCGAAGCCGGAGCCCGAGGCCCTGCGCGCGCTCGTCGGCGAGTTCGCCAACGAGCTGCTGTCCTGCGCGTGGCGCCACCAGATCACGCAAGACAACCGCGTCGCGATCGAGACGGTGACGATGCAGGCGATCGCGGGCGCGATGGGCGAGCCCTCGCTCGACGACCTCGCGGCCTTCGACTTCTCCGACGAGGCCTTCGACGACCCGCTGGGCATCGCGCAGTCGTGGGAGGAGAAGCACGGCAAGAAGACGCCGAGCGAGCCGCCGCCCGCGGACGCCGGCGACGAGCCGCGCGCCGCGGCCGAGCAGCCCGCGGCCGAGCAGCCCGCGGCGGTCAGCGACGGCGCGGGGGCGGCCCAGTGAGCGCGTCGAGCACCGAGATCCGCTTCGCCCGCGAGGTCTACTCGGGCGAGGCCGTCGACGAGGCCGTCAAGACCTTCGCCAACTTCGCGAGCTTCGAGCTCACCGAGGACGAGGCCGCGTGGATCGTCCGCGTCACCCCGAATAGCCCCGACGTCGCGCGCCGGCTGATCGGCGAGTTCGGCAACTACGCGCTCGGCCTCACCATCCAGCGCGGAGGAACGACGACCGTATGAACGCGCCCACCCCATCCGCGAGCGCGCGGCGGCTGCCGCTCGCCAGCTACAAGCTCAACAACACCTTCCAGGCGTTCTTCCGCTTCCGCCAGGTCGGCGACAAGGTCATCATCTCGAACTACGAGGGCGAGTGGCTCGCGCTGACGCAGGACGAGTTCCGGCAGTTCGCCGAGGGCGCGGTCCCCGAGGGCTCCCCGCTGCACGCGCGGCTCGACGAGAAGAACTTCATCCGCGCCTCGTACAACGTGCAGCAGGCGGTCGCGCGCGTGCAGGCGCGCAAGCACTTCCTCTACAGCGGCCCGCTGCTGCACGTGATGGTCGTGACGCTGCGCTGCAACGAGACGTGCATCTACTGCCACGCCTCGCGCGCGAACATGGACGCCGTCCACACGGACATGTCTAAAGAGACCGCCGAGAAGTCGGTCGACCTCGCGCTCTCGAGCACGAGCCCCTTCATCACGATCGAGTTCCAGGGCGGCGAGCCGCTCGTCAACTTCCCGATCGTCAAGCACATCATCGAGTACGCGCGCGAGCGCAACAAGACGATCGGCAAGCAGCTCGAGTTCACGATGGTCTCGAACCTCGCCCTCATGGACGAGGAGAAGATGGCGTACCTGCTCGAGAACAAGGTGCAGATCTGCACGAGCATCGACGGGCCCGAGAAGCTGCACAACGCCCAGCGCCGCCTGCCGACGCGCGACGCCTACCAGCGCGCCGTGCACTGGATCAAGCGGATCAACGAGCGCTACGGCGAGATGGGCCTCGACACGACGCTGTACCACGTCGAGGCGCTGATGACGACGACCAAGGAGACGCTGCCGCTGTGGAAGGAGGTCGTCGACACCTACGTCGGCCTCGGCTGCAAGGCGCTGTTCCTCCGCCCGGTCGACCCCTTCGGCTTCGCCGATCGCACGCGCCTGCGCATCGAGTACCCGCGCAGCGCGTACCTCGAGTTCTACCGCAACGCGGTCGACTACATCATCGAGCTCAACAAGCAGGGCGTGCAGATCCTCGAGCGCTTCGCGAGCATCTTCCTGACCAAGATCCTGCGCGCGACGGACCCGAACTTCCTCGACGTCCGCAGCCCGGCGGGCTCCGGGATCGGCCAGCTCGCGTACAGCTACGACGGCAACATCTTCACCTGCGACGAGGGCCGCATGCTCTACGCGATGGGCGAAGACACCTTCAACTTGGGACATGTCGACACGCACGGCTACCGCGACCTCGTCGGTCACGAGACCGTGCGCGCGATGACCATCGCGTCGAACCTCGAGGGTCAGCCGGACTGCGTCAACTGCGCGTACAACCCGTACTGCGGGACGATCTCGGCGACGAACCACAAGTCCCAGGGGAGCATCTTCGGGCGCATGCGCGATAACAACGTGTGCGCGGTGCACAAGGGGATCCAGGACTACCTGTTCGAGAAGCTCGCCGGCGACGACGAGGAGGTCGTCAAGATCTTCGAGCGCTGGACGACGGTTCGCCCGCGCGACCACTTTATCCAGGAGCAGGACGCGCCCCTGGACGAGGAGTCGGGCGCGGCGCCCGAGTAGACCGCCGCGGGCGCTCGAGCGCGAGCGCCCGGGCCCGGAGCCCGAGCTCGAGGCGCGCGGCCGGCCCGCGCGCCTCGCTCGCGAACGCGCGAACACGCGAGCGCGCCGGCGTCAAGGGTAATGTGTCCTTCGCGCCAGCCGGTACCGGGCGCGGAGCTCGAGCCGCAGAGGCCGCGAAGGCGGCCTGCGCCGCGCGCCGATTCTCAGCCCGCGAGCGTCGTGCTACGATTTTGAGGTTCGATCACGGTAGTCGGGAGGACGCAGAACAATGGCAGAGCTTAACGATAAATCAGCCACGGCCGAGTCAAGCAGCGAGCAGGCGCTCCCGAGCTTCAGCCGCAAGGGCCCGCTGCTCTCGAGCAGCCAGCGCGAGATCTCGGACAAGGCGCGGCTGTACGCCGACGCGGGCGCGACGAACAGCGCGCTGGCGGCCGCGAGCATCGCGGCGGATCCAGGCGACGCCGGTCACTGCTCGCACGGCTCCCACGGTTCGCACGGCTCCCACGGTTCGCACGGCTCCCACGGTTCGCACGGCTCCCACGGTTCGCACGGCTCCCACGGTTCGCACGGCTCCCACGGTTCGCACGGCTCCCACGGCTCCCACGGCTCCCACGGTTCGCACGGCTCCCACGGCTCCCACGGCTCGTGGTGATCCGCCGCGCTCGTCCCCGCCCCGCGCTCGCCGTGCTCGAGCGCGAGGCGCCGAGCGTCGCGCTCACGGCTGACGCGGTACAATCGGCAGCCACCTCCCCGCAGCACGCACCCCGGATCCGCGCGTGACGACGACCGATCAGACGCTCGCCCTCGCGAACGCGCAGACGCTCCCACGCGACTCGATCGAGCGTCGCATCGAGGGGCGCGAGCAGCGGGTTCACATCCTCACGGGCGCCGTCTGCAACAACAATTGCATCTTCTGCATGGAGGAGGATCGCGACGCCCGCTACGTCACGAACTCCGCGACGACGGACGAGACGGTCCGCTGGATCCTCTCGCAGCAGGAGCGCTACGAGGAGGTCTGCTTCACCTCCGGTGAGCCGACGACGAACAAGCGCCTGCCGCTGTGGGTGCGCATGGCCAAGGAGGCGGGCGCGCGCTGCATCAGCGTGATGACGAACGGGCGCGCGCTGAGCTACGAGCGCTACGCGAAGATGCTCATCGCGCGCGGGATGAACCGCTTCTACGTCAGCATCCACGGGCACACGAAGAAGCTGCACGAGGGGCTCACGCGCACGCCGGGGAGCTTCGAGCAGACCGTCGCCGGGCTCGACATGATCACGAGCCTCAAGCGCTACGGCGTGCAGCTGCACACGAGCACGGTCATCACGAAGCGCAACCTGCCCCACATGGGCGAGATCTATCGCTTCCTGCGCGCGCACGGGGTCGACCAGGTGGTCTTCAACGTGATGCAGGCGAACGGCCGCGCGAACACCTACTTCGATCAGCTGTTCCCGACGTACCGCGAGATCGCCGACGTCGCGCGCGACTTCTTCGACGAGCAGTACACGCGCGAGCGCGAGGTGATGGCGTTCCTCGTCGACATCCCGCTGTGCACGACGACGGGCGTCCCGGACTTCAACCGCGGCTACGTCGAGGACTACGTGCACTTCGAGCCGCCCAACGAGATCAACGAGACGCTGCTCGACGATCTGCAGCGAGCCGAGCGCGCGGGCGGCGAGCACGGCGAGCTCGTGCAGATCCGCCGCGGCGACCTCGACGACAATCAGCGACGCAAGCGCGCGGAGTGTCAGCGCTGCCGCTACGAGCCGGTGTGCGAGGGCGTGTGGGGCAACTACCTGCGCCGCTACGGCTGGGACGAGTTCGCGCCGGTCACCGAGTAGCTCGGGCACGGGCGCGCGTGGCCGCAGGAGCGCGCGCCGGCGCAGCCCAGGGCCTGCGCCCCAACCAACGCGACAGCCCGCGTCGAGTGACGCGGGCTGTGACGCGCAGCCCCACGCGCGAGCGCGTGGGGCGTGACGTGGGCGCGACGTGGGTCTACATGGGGATCCCGCAGACGCCGACGTTCTCGTACAGCGGCGGCGCCTGACCGGGCTCGAACCAGGGGATGCACTCGACGTTCTGATCCTGATCGGGGCAGGCCGACGGCTGCTCGGTGATGTCACACCACGGGGTGCAGCAGCCGCTCGCGTCCTGGCAGTCCGGCACGAGCTCGGCGTTGGCGCAGAAGTTACCCGGATCGCAGCCGTTGATGAACTCGCACGGATCGCCGTAGGCGCCCGCGTCACCCGAGGCGTCGATGATGCACGTCCACTTGTCCGTGCCCGCGGCCTGATAGCAGCCGACCTCGACCGGCACGTCGCAGTCCTGCAGCAGCGGGTCGCAGGCGGGGCGACACGGGGTCAGCACGCCGTCGTTGACGATCGTGCACACGTCGTCGGGGTTGGGGCAGCTCGGCGTCTCGGGCGTGCCGATGCACTGCGGCACGCAGATGCCCACGCCGTCCTGGTTCTGGTAGTAGCAGATGTGCCCGACGTCGCAGGAGTCGACGCCGGACTGGATGCCCTCGGAGGTGCACTCGTCGCCGGTCTGCCCGGGGCCGTCCTGCACGGGGACGCACTTCGCGGAGTCCCACGAGTTGTTGCCGGTGCTGTCGTAGGGCACGCACTTCTCGCCGTCGGGGCAGTCCTGCGACCACACATCGCAGGTCACGGTGCCCTGCATCATGTCGGTCTCGCAGACGAAGTTGCAGTCGGTGTCGCCGTCGCCGTCGCCGTCGCCGTCGCCGTCGCCGTCGCCGTCACCGTCGCCGGAGTCCGAGCCGGAGTCGGTCCCCGAGGTCACGGGGCCCGCGGTCGTCCCGTTGTCGTCGTCGTCGTCATCGTCGTCGTCGTCTTGCCCCGCAGTCGGCGCATCCGTGGTCTCAGACTTGCTGTCACCGCAGGCGGCGACAACAAACGTTCCCGACAAAAACAGGTACAGGAATGCACGTTTCATGATGTTCCTCTTAGTCTCTCCCCAGTATGCCTGCGCAAGAGCGCTCTTGTCGAGACCTCCTGAACAGATGGACGCAGTCGGAGCGCGGGGGGCCGCGACGCGGCGATAGGCTGGGGGCGCTCGCCCACCCGCCAAGTCCCGGGCGGGCGTCGCTCGGCGACGCGCCGCGGCGCGGTGGCACGCGCGGCGGTCGGCGTGGAGCGCCGTCCGCCCGCGTCGCGACGGCGATTTAGATAGGAATGTTAAGACATGTCCGATTATTCTCGAGGCACTCACGGCGGCTCGCCCGGATCACGCTGTGGTACCCTCGAGGCCCGACGACCCCGGATGACTCCTGTCGACTCCTGTCGACCCCTCTCGATCGAGATGGACTGCATGCGCCTCCTGAACCTGCACGCCGCGCGCGCGCGCGCGCGACCCGTCACCTGGCTGTGGTCGATCGTCGCCGTGACGATCGCGGTCGGGCCCACGCCCGCGCGCGCGACCACGAGCCTCGCGGTGGCGGTCGCGCTCGACGAGGACGCGGACATCCGTGAGGCCGAGCGGCTGTTCGAGGAGGGGCGCGTCCACTACGAGACGTCCGACTACCTCAAGGCCGTCGACAGCTACAAGCAGGCCTACGCGCTCGCGCAGCGGATCAACGACGTCGAGTTTCGCCGCGAGGTCGTGGGCGCGCTGCTGTTCAACCTGGCGCGCGCGCACGCGCGCGCGTACGGCCTGGACAGCGACATCGCGCACCTGCGCCAGGCCGACGAGCTCATCGGGCGCTACCTCGCGCTCGAGCTCACGCCGGAGGATCAGACGTCCGGCGAGGAGCTGCAGCAGAAGATTCAAGACGAGCTCGCGGCCGCCGAGCCCGAGACGCCCGTCGAGCCTGACGAGCCCGAGCCCGAGCCCGCGCCCGAGCCCGCCGCAGACGAGGCGCCCGCGGACGACGTCGACGCCAAGCCGGCGACGGGCCTGCTGATCGCCGGCGGCGTCGTCACCGGGCTCTCGGCGGTCGGGCTCGGGATCATGACCGCCGGGATGGTCAGCGGACGGCGCGCGATCGATCGCTACAACGCGGCGGCCGACGGGGGCGCGCGCGAGGACATCGACCAGCTCGGCCGACGGATGAACGCGCTCGCGGTCGCCGGCGGCGTGCTCGCCGGCGTCCTGCTCACCACCGGCGTCGCGCTGCTCGTGGTCGGGAAGCGCCGGCAGTCGGAGCGCCGCGTCGCGCTCGACGTGTCGGCCGCGCCGGGCTACGCCGGCCTCTCGCTGCGCGGCCGCTTCTAGCCGCCCTACTGTCGGACCCCTGCCGCGGGGGAGCTTGGTCCATGTCACGCGCACCTCGATATTCACATGTCTCTACATTCATGTCTCTTCGTTCGCGCTGGCTGCTCGCGGCGCTGCCGCTGCTCGCGGCGCCCGGCTGCTACCACAAGCCCGGCACGCTGGGGCTGCCGTGCACCGCGGACTCGGAGTGCGACGCGGGCGAGTTCTGCGTCGACGGGCAGTGCGCGAGCCAGCCGGGCGGGAGCACCGACGGCACGACGGGGCCGGCGACCACCGCGGGCGCGAGCTCCGGCGCGACGACGATCGGCGGCGACTCGGACGCGACGACGGAGGGCCTGACCGGCGGCGCGAGCGAGGCGACCGCGACGACGACGAGCGAGACGAGCGAGACGACCGAGGGCACCGCGACGACCGGGATGGACTGCCCCGAGGGGCAGATCATCGTGGACGGCGAGTGCGCGCTCCCGCCGTGCGAGGATCGCGTGTGCGGCGACGTCGGGGGCGTGTGGGCGATCTTCCTCGACGCGCCGTACGACGGCGCGAACCGCCCGCCGCAGTCGATCACGGACATCGTCGTCTCGAGCGACGGCGTCGTGTACATCGTGGGCGCCGTCAACGGGCCCATGGACTACGGCGACGGCGACGACTACGGCGCGCCGGGCGAGCGCTACGTCTACCTCGCCGCCTACGACGCGTCGCAGGGCACCAACCTGTGGGTGAAGCAGTTCCGGGTCGACGGTCCCAACACGCACATCTTCGGCGTCGCGTACGACGAGTCGAGCGACAAGATCGCGATCGCGGGGCAGCTCGACGGCGAGATCGACCTCGACCCGGACAACCCCAACCTGCCGATGAACTCCATGGGCATCGACGGCTTCGTGGCCCAGTACGACACGAACGGCACCTACGAGTGGCACGCGCTGCTCGACGGCTTCGGCCTGCAGACGGCGCGCGCGGTCGCGTACGGCGTGACCGATCAGGCGGTGTACGTCGCCGGCGAGTACGACACCAAGCTCGCGCTCTTCGACATGCTGCCGCCCGCGAACCCGGAGTTCGAAAACGTCTACATCGCCAAGCTCAAGAAGAACGACGGCTCGTCCACGTGGACGGAGGGCTTCGGGAACGCGCAGAACGCCATGCACGCGCGGGCCATCACCGTCGGCGCCAACAACAGCGTCACGTGGGGCGGGGACTACACCGAGACCTTCGTGTACGACGGCAACGCGTCGGTCCCCGACGCCGGGGGCGCGGAGGCGCCGATCATCATGGGGATGTCGAGCAGCGGCGCCTACGTCTGGCACGACGCGCCGGGCGGCGGCGGCGTGCTCAGCCAGACCTACGGCGGGGTCGCGGCGAACCCGACGACGGGCACGCTGTTCACGAGCGGCTACTTCCAGGGCGCGATCGCGTTCGACGGTCGCGTCTACAATTCGGGCGAGAGCCACGACATCTTCCTCGCGCGCTACACGGGCGGCGTGCTGAGCTGGGGCCGCGTCTTCGGCGGCGACGGCTCGCAGTACAGCCCGTACGCCGCGACCAACAGCGACGGCAGCGCGGTGCTGCTGGGCGGCAGCTGCGGGGGCTCGATCGACTTCGACGGCGGCGCGCTGACGGCGGTCGGCTACGACGACGGCTGCTTCGCGCGCTTCAACTCCGACGGCGAGCACGTGTGGAGCCTGCTGCTCGGCGGCGACAACACGCCGCCCATGAACGGCACGGCCTTCGAGGGCGGCGGCGCGGTCGCGATCGGGCCCGACGGCCGCTCGTACCTGACGGGCATGTTCACCGGGAGCCTCTCGCTCGGCGACGTCTCGGCGACGACGACCGACGGCGACCGCGTGCACTACCTGATCGCGCTCGACGACGCCGGCTGAGCCGCCCGCGTCAGGCGGCGTCCTCGATGGTCTGGCGATCGAGGCCCTCGAGCATCGACTCGGCGGTCATCTGGTTCGCCGACGCGCCGCCGAAGAACCGCGTGAGCCCGGCGCGCTCGTAGCGTGGGAGGACGCGCGGCGTCAGCAGCCCGATCTCGCGCAGGTTGGGCACGAGCCGCGAGAACATCACCTGGCGGAACTCGTTCATCCCCGGGATCGCGCCGACGAGCCGACGCCAGCGCGCGCGCGGCATCGCGGGGAACCACTCCTCGTGAATCTCGTAGGCCATGAAGCGGTTGCGCATCAGCAGCGCGACCTCGTAGGCCCAGTCCTCCCGCTCGGCGCGCTCACGCGCGCTCAGCTCGTCGCGGATGTGATCGCGCAGCGCGACGACGCCGTAGTGCACGTGCCGGGCCTCGTCCTGGATGACCATGCGCAGCAGCTGCTTGAGCAGCGGCTCGCGGGTCTGGCGGTAGAGCGTGCCGAACGCCCCGAGCGCGAGCCCCTCGATCATGATCTGCATGCCGAGGAACTTCATGTCCCAGCGGCTGTCGGTCATGAGCGAGTCGATCAGCACGTAGAGGTTGTCGTTGATCTGGTAGAGGCGCCCGAGCTTCTCGTCGAGGTAGCGGCTGAAGACCTCGACGTGGCGGCCCTCGTCCATGACCTGCGTCGCGCCGTAGAGCTTGCCGTCGAAGAACTGCACGGCCTCGGTGACCTGCGCGGCGGCGAACAGCGCGCCCTGCTCGCCGTGCAGGAACTGGCTGAGCATCCACGCGGTGACGCTGTGGCGGAACTTCAGCTCCTCGGCGGCGCTGAGGCGGACGCCGTGCTCGCGCAGCACGTCGGGGCCGAGGAAGCTCGAGGGGATCAGCGGGACCTCCGGGTTGAGCGGGTCGACGTCGGTCGACCAGGGCAGGTCCTCGGCGCGCCACTGGCCCTGCTTGGCGCGCGCGTAGAGCTCGGCCATCTCGGGCTGATCGGCGGGGTACTCCCAATTGAAGTGGGCCTTGTGCGAGGCGCGGATCCGCGTCGGCGCGCCCTGCTTGCCGCGCTTGAGCAGCATCCCGCGCACGCCCGCCGGCCCGAGCGCGTACAGCAGCCGCGGGTCGCGGAGCTCGGCGAGCAGCGCGAGCGCCTCGAAGAATTCGTCGACCTGGACGCGCACGCGCCCCGGCAGCAGGTTGACGAGGCGGTCGGCGTCCCATCGCGTTCCCAGCATGGCCTGTCCTTTCGTTCTTCTGTAAGCAGCGCGGCGCCGCGGATCAGCCGAGCGCCGCGAGGAAGTTGCGCACGAGCGCGTGGTGGTAGCGGGTCACGAAGGTGTTGATCAGCGGCAGCGCGCGCTCGACGAGCTCGGCCGCGCGCGCGGGCGGGAGCTCGAGCGCGCGCGGCAGCAGCAGCCGCTTCTCGTGCTCGAACATGCGCGTGACGGCCTCCTCGTGCGTCGCGAGGTCCTCGACCGAGAGCCCGAGCGCCTCGAGCACGCCGAGCGCCCGCAGGCCGCCCCAGAACTCGAGCACCCACACGTCGTCGCGCGGGATCTGGGCGCCCGCGGGGTCGTCGACGATCGAGATCAGCCCGAGCTGCTCGAGGCCCCGCAGCTCGCCGCGCGCGACGTCGTGGGTCACCAGCAGCGGCGCGACCGGCACGAGCTCGCGGCGCGCCTCGTCGCCGCCCAGCGCCGACGCGAGCCGCTGCTTGACGTCGGCGAGCAGGCGCCGCTGCGGCGGGGTGAAGCCGTCGGCCGCGCCCTCGCCCTCGACGATCGCGCGGATCGCCTTCAGCGGCAGGAACTGCTCGCGCTGCAGGCGACGGACGAGGCGCAGGCGCTGCAGGTGCTCCGGGCCGTAGTACGCCATGTTGCGCCCGGTCTTGCGCCCCTCGGGCACGAGCCGCTGCTGGATGTAGAAGTGGATCGTCTGCCGATCGAGACCTGTCTCTGCGCACAGGTCCTTCATGCGGTAGGGGTAGCGCGCCCGGTCGACGGGCGCGCCGGCGCCGTCGCTCATCGCCCACCCCGCGCGGCGCCGCCGAGCCCCGGCGCGCGGCGGGGGCCGATGTCGATGACGAGCCCGGCCAGCGGGCGGCAAACGCAGGCGAGCACCTCGCCGCGGGCGCGCTCCTCGTCCGTGAGGCAGTTGGGCTCCTCCATCTCGACCTCGCCCTCGACGAGCCGTACCTTGCACGCGCCGCAGCCGCCCATGGCGCAGGAGTACGAGAGCGGGAGCCCGGCGGTGAGCCCGGCCTCGAGCAGCGTCTGTTCGGGCGCGACTTCGAAGCCGGCGACCGGCAGCCCGGCGCGCCGAACCTGCACGCCCTGGGGCCGGGGCGCGCGCGCCCGCGCCCGCGCCCCCTGCCCGCGCAGGTGCGGCTGGCTGAAGCGCTCCTCGTGCACGCGCGCGCGCGGCACGCCGAACTCGCGCAGCGCGTCGCGGACCGCTTCCATCATCGGCTCGGGCCCGCAGACGAAGTACTCGGCGTCGTCGAGCGTCTCCGGGTCGAACCCCGGGCGCGTCTCGAGGCGCGCGAGCTCGTGTAGGCAGGTCTCGCGGTCGAGCAGCCCGACGCCGCCGGCCCAGCCCGCAGGCGGATCCGAGAGCACGTGCCGGAGCTCGAGGCGGCCCTCGTGCTCGCGCGCGAGCGCGTCGAGCTGCGCGCGGAAGATGATGTCGGCCGCGCCGCGGTTGCCGTAGATCAGCGCGATCTTCGAAGATGTCTCGACGGCCAGGACGGTGCGGACGATCGCGGCGATCGGCGTGATCCCGGAGCCGCCCGCGATCAGCACGAGGACGCGCCGCGCCGCCGGCGACGGGGCGACCGTGAACGCGCCGGACGGGCCGAGCACCAGGAGGCGCTGCCCGACCGCGGCGTGATCGTTGAGGTGGTTGGACGCGCGACCGCCCGAGACGCGCTTGATCGTGACGCTCGCGCGCTCGCGCTCGAGCGCGCTGCTCGACAGCGAGTACGCGCGCCGCAGCGTCTCGCCGCCGACGTCGACGAGCACGGTGAAGAACTGACCTGGCACGAAGCGCAGCTCGCCGCCGTCGGGATCGGCGAGCGTGAGCGTGACGGCGTCGTCGGTCTCGCGCGTGAGCGCGACGATCTCGAGGGCGCGAGTCGCCAGCGCGCCCGCGCGCGGCCCTGCCCCGGGCTCGTCTCCTGGCGACGGACCGGGTCCCGCCGCGACGCCGCCCCGCCCCGCCCCGCTCGCGACGCGGGTCCGAAACGGCGGCGGCCGCCGGCCCCGCCAGAGGTTGACGAGCATCTCGAGATCGCGGCCGAGCTGCTCGACGCGCTCACGCAGCGGCTCGGGCATCCATCCGGCGACGGAGCGCTGACGAGACGGGGACGTTTGGGAGCTCTCGTCGCCGTGCACAGGCCCAGCATGTTCGCCACACCGTAAAGTGTCAAGTTAAACTTTACACTTATTTCCACCCAGAACGGCCCGCGACCGGTCGTCGCGGAGACTGCGCAGCCAACTCGATATCCGCTACCGTCGTCCGGATGCAGCGCGTCCTCGTGATCGGAGGTAGCGGCCACTACGGCGCTCAGGTCGTCGAGACCCTGCGCAAGCTCGATGACGTCGAGGTCATCCCGGCGGGGCGACGGGCGAGCTGCCGCGTCGACCTCAACGACCCGACGAGCTTCGCGACGATGGACGGCTGCGACGTGGTGATCAACTGCTCGGACACGGTGCGCGCGCCGCCGGACGCGGCCGCCCGCTACTGCCTGACGCGCGGGCTCGTGTTCATGGACATGGGCGCCGACCTCCCGACGACCGAGCGCCTCCTGTCCCTCGAGACCGACGCGCAGACGACCGGGATCCTGCTCGTCGGCGTCGGCGTGTTCCCGGGGCTCAGCACGGCGCTCGCGGCCAAGGCCTACGCGCTCGCGGGGCGCCCCGGCGCCGTCACGCTCGGCGTGCGCCTGTCGCCGCTGTCCGGCGCGGGCCCGGGCAACTGCGAGCTGATGACGAGCATGCTCGCTATCCCCTCGATGCGCGTCGAGGACGGGCGCCGCGTGGAGGGGCCGGCGGTCGACGCCGCGATCCCGCTGCCCTTCGGCGACGCAGGGACGCGCGCCGCGAGCGTGATCGGGCTGCCCGACGCGGCGCTGATCCATCGCAGCACCGAGGCGCCGGACGTCCGCACCGCGCTCGCGGTCACGCCGGGCTTCCTGCGCTTCAACTTCCGCGCGCTCGCGCTCCTGATCGGCTGGGCGGGCGCGCTGCGTCGTCCCCTGCTCGCGCTCACGCGCTGGAGCCTCTACCTCATGCGCGGCGTGCTGTTTCGCCGCGTCGACACGCCGGTGCGCCTGACCGCGATCGCGCGCCCGCGGGATGTCCCCGAGACCGATCCGCGCGCGATCGCGCTGGTCCTCGACGTGCCCGACGGGCGTGAGGGCACGGCGCTGGGGGTCGCCGCGGCGCTGGCCTGCTGGCTGCGGCGCGCGGGCGGGGACGTTCGCGCGCCGCCGGGCGTGTACACGGTGCCGGCGCTGTTCGAGCTCGACGCGCTCCTGGCCGCCGCGCGCGAGCTCAGCGACACCCCGCTGACCCTGAGCGCCCACGGCCTGGAGCGCTGAGCGACGCGCTCGCGTCGACGGTCACGCGCTTGTCGGACGCGCCGCGCGGGCGTGTATAGTGCGCGCCGCATGCCCGAGCACGACGGCCCCGAGCGCGAGTTTGACGTGGTGGTGTACGGCGCCACCGGATTCACGGGACAGCTCGTCGTCGAGTACTTGGCGACGCGCGCCGCCGAGGCTCGGCCGCTGCGGTGGGCGCTCGCGGGGCGCAACGCGGACAAGCTGGCGGCCGTGCGCGATCGCCTGGCGAGCGCGGAGCCGCGCGGCGAGGCGCCCGCGCTGATCACCGCGACGAGCGACGACCGGGCCGCGCTCGACGCGATGGCCCGGCGCGCGCGGGTCGTGTTGACCACGGTGGGGCCGTACGCGCGCTACGGCGAGCCGCTGGTCGCCGCCTGCGTCGAGGCCGGCACCGACTGCGTCGACCTCACGGGCGAGCCCGACTGGTGGCGCGAGATGATCGCGCGCTATCACGATCGCGCGATCACGACCGGCGCGAAGATCGTCTCGTGCTGCGGCTTCGACAGCATCCCGCACGACCTCGGCGCGCTGTTCACCGCGATGGAGCTGGCGATTCAGCCAGGTGAGCGCGCGGTCGTCCGCAGCTACGTGCAGGCGCGCGGCGGCTTCTCGGGCGGGACGTGGCAGTCGCTCGTCGGCGCGCTCGCCAACCTCCGGCGCGCGCGGACGCGCGGCACGGGCGACGCGGGCGCGCGGCGCGAGGATCGGCGCGATCGCGGCATCCACAACGCGCGCGAGGCCGGGGGCTGGGTGGTGCCGCTGCCGACCATCGATCCGCTCGTGGTCCGCCGCAGCGCGGCGCTGTCCGAGTCGGGGGTGTTCGGCGACGACTTCCGCTATCACCCGTACCTCGTCGTCAAGCGGCTCAGCGGCGTGGTCGGGCTGCTGGGCGGCGTGGGCCTGCTCGCCGCGCTCGCGCAGCTGGGCCCGACGCGGCGCCTGCTCGAGCGTGTGCGTCGCCCCGGCGAGGGGCCGCCGCCCGAGCAGCGCGCGAAGAACTGGTTCCGCGTCGAGCACCATGGCGAGTGCGCGGGGCGGCGCGTCGTCACGCGCGTCACGGGCGGGGATCCGGGCTACGGCGAGACCGCGAAGATGATCGCCGAGGCGGCGCTCACCCTCGCGCTCGATCGCGATCGCCTGCCCGCGCGCGGCGGCGTGCTCACGACCGCGACCGCGATGGGCGAGCCGCTGATCGAGCGACTGCGAGCCGCCGGCATCGGCTTCGAGCGCGCGCGCTGACGCCTCGCGTCCGACGGCGCCGCGACGCGCCCGCGTGCTAGGATCGGGCCTTCGCGCATGTCGACCCCACAAGAGCTCGAGGAGACCATCGAGGCCGGGGTCGCCACGCTCGAGCCCCGCGCGTCGGCGTTGCGTGATCCCGGCGACACGATCATGCCCGCGCTCGCGACCGCGACGGGGCCGACGATCGACGGGCGCGCGCGGGCGCTGGTGAACACGCTCGCGCGCGTGCAGCTCGAGGGCGACGGCGCGCGCCTCGTGCTCGGCGAGGTGCTCGGCGAGGGCGGCATGGGCCTCGTGCGTGTGGCCGAGCAGACCTCGCTCGGCCGCAAGGTCGCGATCAAGTCGATCCGCGCGGCGTCGCTGCACGACAGCGAGGCCGCGACCGGCGCGAGCGACCCGGGCGAGGATCCGAGCTCGCTCAAGCTGCTGCACGAGGCCTGGGTCACGGGCGCGCTCGAGCACCCCAACATCGTGCCCGTGCACGACGTCGTGCTCGACCCCGAGGGGCACCCGATGATCGTGCTCAAGCGCATCGAGGGCGTGACCTGGAGCGAGCTGATCCAGGACGCCGCGGCGGTGCGCGAGCGCTTCGGCGCCAAGGACCTGCTCGACTGGAACCTGCGGATCTTCACGCAGGTCTGCAACGCGGTGAGCTTCGCGCACAGCCGCGGGATCATCCACCGCGACCTCAAGCCGCAGAACGTGATGATCGGCGGGTTCGGTGAGGTCTACGTGCTCGACTGGGGCGTCGCGGTCGCGCTTCACGAGGGCGACCTCGGCGGCCGCCTGCGGCTCGCTCGCGACGTCCGCGAGGTCGCGGGCACGCCGCTGTACATGGCCCCCGAGATGCTCACGGTCGGGGTCGACGGCGAGCTCAGCGAGCGCACCGACGTGTACCTGCTCGGCGCGATCCTCCACGAGATCATCACCGGGCGGCCGCCGCACGCGCCCAAGCCCGACGCGCCGAGCCTGTCCGTGCAGGCCTTCGTCTCGAGCGTGCTCGAGTTCCGCCCCGAGTTCGCCAGCGACGCGCGCGGCGAGCTGACCGCGATCTGCCGCCGCGCGCTCGAGCACGAGCCCGCGCGCCGCCACGCGAGCGCGGCGGAGCTGCGCGTCGCGATCGAGGACTTCCTGCTCTACCGCGGCTCGACCCAGGTCGCCGAGCACGCGCAGGACAGCCTCGAGCGGCTGATCGAGCGCGTGCGCGCGTGCGACCCCAAGCCGACGAGCTCGGCGACCATCGAGAACGCGGGCGAGCGGCGCGACATCTACAACCTCTACGGCGAGTGCCGGTTCGGCTTCGAGGCCGCGATGCGGGTCTGGCCGGAGAACCAGGTCGCCATCGAGGGGCTGCGCAGGGCGCAGATCGTGATGATCGAGTACGAGACGCGCTGCCGCGACCTCAAGGCGGCCGCCACGCTGCTCGCGCAGCTCGACGATCCGCCCGCCGCGCTGCGCGAGCGCGTCGCGCAGCTCGAGCGCGACACCGAGGCCGCGCGCCGGCAGGCGCAGCAGCTCGTGCGGCTCGGTCGGGACATGGACCTTCGGACAGGCCAGCGGACGCGCACCACGCTCGCGCTGCTGATCGGGCTGGTGTTCACGCTCACGCCGCTGCTGCGCGATCCGACGCTGCGCGCGGCGACCCACGCCGCCCGCCTGAAGATGCTGATCTGGCCGGTCGCGTTCCTCGTGATCGTCAGCGTCATCTACCTCGTCAAGCGCCGCACGCTCGTGACCGCGATCAACCGCCGCCTGTACGGCGGCGTGATGCTCGCGCTCGCCGCCCAGATCGCGCTGCACATCAGCGGGATGCTGCTCGACGTGCCCATCCACGTCGTCCACGTCATGCTGTTCGGGCTGTGGTTCTGCGTCGTCGCGATGATGGCGATCGCGGTCAACCCCCGGCTCGTGTACAGCGCGATCGGCTACCTCGTCGGCTTCTTCGTGGCGGCGCGCTGGCCTGAGCTGCGCTTCTACGCCATGGCGGGCGCGAACCTCATGATGACGATCAACGGCACCGCGCTGTGGCTGTCGTACGCGGCGCGGCGCACGAGCGGCCAGGCGCGCGCGTGAACCCCACGCGCGCCGTCGGGGCCAGGGCTCCGCGCGGGGCGCTGCGGCGCGCTGCGCGCCGCGCCGCGCGGCCTCGCGGCGGGCGCGGGGTACACTGCTGCGCATGAGCCGTTCCTCGCGGAGGCTGCTGACGATCCTCCTCGCCCTGCCGCTGATCGTGGTCGCGGTCGCGCTCCTCTACGAGGCGCTCATGCTCAACCTCGAGGGCGAGGAGCGGACGTTCCTCCAGAGCCTCGCGTGGGCCTCGGAGACGCTGACCTCCACGGGCTACGGCGCCGACGCCTCGTGGGAGAACGCGGGCATGGTCGCGTTCGTCGTCATCACGCAGTTCCTCGGCGTCGGGCTCGTGTTCCTCGTGCTGCCGCTGTACCTCGTCCCCTACATCGAGGAGTACGTCTCCGGCCGGCTGCCGCGCACGCTGCCCAAGAAGATCCGCGACTACGCGCTGATCTACCGCTACGGCGCCGCCGTCGACGCGCTGATCCAGCGGCTCCAGGCGGTACATATCCCGACGGTCATCTTTGAAGAGGACGAGGCCGTCGCGCGGCGCCTGCTCGACCGCGGCTACCGGGTCGTGTTCGGGCTGCTCGACGAGGGCGACCCGGACCCCTCGCTGATCACGGGCGCGCGCTTCCTCGTCGCCAACGGGGCCGACCACGACAACGGCGCGGTCATCATCGCCGCGCGCCAGCACGGCTACGAGGGCGAGATCGTCGCGCTCGCCGAGGACCCGTTCCACCGCCCGCCGATGATCCACGCGGGCGCGAGCGCGGTCTACACCCCGCGCCACATCCTCGCGGCCGCGCTCGCGGCCCGCGCCAGCGATCGCATCAGCCCCAAGGTCGCGGGCATCCGGCAGCTCGGCGAGCACGTCTCGGTCGCGGAGCTGCGGGTCCACGCCGACAGCGTGCTGCGCGGGCAGCCGCTCGACAAGGCGATGAACGAGCTGCGCGGGGTCGCGACGATCCTCGGCTACTGGCGCGGCGGACAGCTCATGACCGAGCCCGATCCCGGCGCGCGCATCGAGGCCGGGAACATCCTCGTGACCGTCGGCAGCGAGGAGGGCCTCGCGCGGCTCGAGAAGCTCGCGCACCCGCTGCCGCGCAAGGGCCCGACGGTGATCGTCGGCTTCGGCGAGGTCGGCCGCAAGGTCGTGCAGTTCCTCGGCGACGCCGGCGAGGAGACCGTCACGATCAACAAGACGAGCGCGCCGGGCGTCGACCACGTGGGCGACGCGCTCGATCAGTCCGTGCTCGAGCGCGCGGGCGTCAAGGAGGCGCGCGCGATCATCGTCGCGCTCTCGAGCGACTCGGCCACGCTCTTCGCGACGACGATCATCCGCAACATCGCGCCCCGCTCCGTGATCATCGCCCGCGTCAACCGCAGCGAGAACCTCGATCGAATTCACCACGCCGGGGCCGACTTCGCGCTCTCGGTCAGCGAGGTCTCGGGCCAGCTGCTCGCGCACCACCTGCTCAAGGAGGACGCGATCCGCTTCGAGACGCGCATCAAGCTGGCGAAGTTCCCGGCGGGCGGGCTCGCGGGTAAGCCCTTCGACCGCGTCCTGCTGCAGCGGCGCACCGGCTGCTCGGTCGTCGCGATCGAGCGCGGCGACGACGTGCTCGTCGACCTCGACGCGATGCCCGACCTGCGCCTCGAGACCGACGACATTGTGTACGTGTGTGGCTCCCTGGACGCCGTCGACCGCTATCAGTCGCGCCACGTGTCGAAGCGCCGCTGAGCTGGGGGCTGCCCCTGGGGCCCTGCGGCAACACGTGACATTTACGCAATTCCAATTACATCTCATCCCACGTTACCGCGCATCGACAGCGCGGGATTTCAGGTCCAGAGACGGGAGCGCTCAGTGGGCCGAGACCGCTCCAAATCGCCCAGCAATGGCCGATTTCGCGGAATTCCAAAGGCGTCTCCCGCGCACTTAAATTCCCTCGCGTGTCATCGCGCACAAATCCTCCCTCGTCCTACACGCATTTCTTTCGCTGTTGTCAACGTCCCCCAACAGGCGGCGCTGTCGGGCACATCACCCCGGAATAACCGAGGGCGCCGCCGTGGGTTGAGGTCCGGCGACGTCGGGCAATACCGGCCACGACGGTGGTGCGTCGCTGTGGGGCCGACGCCGCCGGTCGCCCGCGCCTGCCCGACATACACACACCTGCGGCGCGTCGACGTCCCGTTCACCCCTGCACGCTGAATTTACCGCGCAGCGCGTCGCTGCGTCGCGCTTGCTGCGTGCGCGACCCGGCGCGCGCGGCGGCGACGAGCGCGGCGCGAGCCCACGACCAGTCTTCTTAAACATGTTTCAAGAAACATGCTTTTTAGGCCCTCATCCAGGGTCGCGCCCGCGCGCCGCGCGTCCTACCGCGTCGCCTGTCTGCGCGAGCCCCCGCCGCCGCGCGGACGACGTCGCGGCGTCACCTGCCGCGCCGTTGCACCGTCACGCGTCCCTGTCACACCACTTGGTGTGGATGGAGGTACAGGATTAATGCCACGCGTCGCGCGTCTCTCGTCTGTGCTCGCCGGCGTCGTCGTCGGCGCCGCGGTCACGCTGACCGCCGGCGCCGCTGCGGCGAAGGACGGCGCGTTCCTGGTCGGCGATGAGGAGGCCGGCTACCTGCGGATGCCGCTGCACCGCGGCGGCGCGGTGCCGCTCGAGTTCTCCGTCGCGGTCCCGTCCAACGGCTGCTCCGGCGACGACGAGATGGTCCTCGAGATCGCGTGGAGCAAGCAGGAGAACTACGTCCACGTGCACCTCCAGGGCGAGGGCATCCTCGACCCGCACCCCGACTTCTCGCGGCCCGAGAGCGAGTGGCAGTTCAACCCCTTCCTCGCCGAGACCAAGGACATCGAGGACGGGCGCTACCAGTTCTGGATCGCCTCGGCCGCCGGCCCGCCGATCGTCTTCTACTACGCGCCCGATCCCGAGGACCCGCAGGTCGGGCCGGTGCTGCTGGGCAGCCAGTTCGACTTCGAGGTCCCGCCCGAGGGCGCCATCCCGGTCGCGCTGCCGACGCTGCAGCTGTTCTCGTCGCCGATGATGCAGCCCGACGAGGACGGCAACCTCGACTACGACTGGGTGTTCGACTACGACACGGCCGGCCGCGGCGACTTCCCGGGGGAGTTCAGCCACCACTTCGTGACCTTCCCCGGCCCCGAGCTGTGCGGGATGAACCCGTTCCGCCTCGACCTCTCGCACCTGCGCCCGTACTTCAGCGGCCCGCGCCCGATCGAGGAGGCCGTCGACTTCGGCTGGTACCTCCGCGGCGGCCTGCTGTTCGACCTGACCATTGAGCCTGGCGAGTACTACGACGAGGCGGCGCCCAAGACGACCACCATCGGCACCTACAGCGGCGGCACCGCGATCGCCGGCGGGATCCCGGAGGGGTGGAGCATGGACATCATGGCCGCGTTCATGGGCCTCGCGCCGCCGATCAAGCCGTGGGCGGGCGCGGACCAGTGCCTGCAGACCTTCGACGGCTTCCGCGACCTGGGCATCAACTTCTGCGCGCCGCCGCAGCCCTAGCAGCGAGGAAGAGAGGTAGACCGATGCGTACCCAACACAACACCCTCATCCCGCTGCTCCTCGCCGGGCTGTGCGCCGCGGCGCTCCCGGCCTGCGACGCCCCGGACGAGCCGGACGACGCCGACGCGCTGCTGCCCGACGACGTCGACGCGCGCTTCGTCAACATCAACGCCGGCGCGTACCAGCACCACCTCGACCGCTTCGCGGTGCGCTTCAACAACCCGGTGCAGCCGGGCGCCGACGCCGAGCTCGGCCGCGGGCAGTTCGGCCTCGCCGCCGACCTCAACACCATCGACGACGCGCTCGCGCTGTTCACCGGCCCGTCGCAGCTCTACGGCGGCGCGGTCCCGAGCAACGGGCGCTCGTGCGCGAGCTGCCACCGCGGCGTCGACGTCAACTTCGCGCTGCCGCCCACCCCGCTCACGGACAACGGCGTCGGCCTCGACGACCCGCTGTTCACCGGCATCGCGGCCGACGCGGGCGACGACCCCGACGCGCTCGACAACCTCAACGCGCTCGGGCTGTCGAAGTACCGCTTCAACCGCTTCGATCCGCGCATCGGCGACGACAACCCGTTCAAGCAGGTGTTCGGCTGGCGCAAGACGCCGCACCTGATCAACATCGGGCTCTCCAACGGCTTCCTCAACGACGGCCGCGGCCGCGTGATGTTCGAGACCGCGCGCGGCGCCGCGTTCACGCACACGCAGAACACCGACAACCGCTTCGACGACCTGTTCGTCAACCCCGACCTCTCGAGCGACGGCACCTTCAACAACATGGAGGCGTTCATGTTCGAGACGCTCGCGTTCTACTCGGATCCGGCGCTCAAGGAGCTGCGCGATCCGGGCTCGGCGAGCTACGACGCGCTCGCGTCCGATCCGTTCTTGACCGTCGACCTCGACCAGGGCGCCCCCTCCTGGCAGCTCAAGCACAAGCGCCTGAAGGGCAAGAAGGTGTTCATCGAGAAGTGCATGAGCTGCCACGACACGCCGAACGTGTTCAACAGCATGGCGAACGTCGAGCCGCTCGGGCCCGGCTCGCGCCCCGTCGAGTTCCCCGCGTTCGCGCCCTCGGTCGGCCGCACCTTCAACGTCGGCGTCGCCGAGGCCAACGCGCTGGGCCTCCGCTTCACCCGCTACGACGGGGTCGACGAGGAGGGCGAGCCGGTGTTCGGCACCATCGTCATCCCGCTCGCCAACGAGGACGGCTCGCGGACCGATCACGCGGTCAGCTTCGACATCGGCCTGGCGGCGACGACCGGGCGCAGCGAGGACATCGGGCGCTTCAAGAGCCCGCAGCTGCGCAACATCAAGGACCTCGGGCCGTACTTCCACGACAACTCGATCGACACGCTCGAGGGCGTGATCGACTACTTCAACAGCGACGCCTACAACGACTCCAAGGACGGCAAGCTGCGCCCGATCCACCTGTCGGCGTCGCAGCGCGCGAACCTGCTCGAGTTCCTCAAGGTGCTGTAGCGCGCTAGCGCAGCGGGATCCGGTCGAGGTGCTCGAGCACCTCGCCGTACCCCACGAGCGGCTTCGGCAGGAACGCGCGCCGCGGCAGCGCGTACAGGGTGAAGGAGCTCGTCAGCGCCGGGACGACCGGCTGGTCCAGCGTGATCGTGAGCTCGCGCCACTCGTCGTCGAGCAGCTCGATCGGGCGATCGTCCTGGCGCTCGTCGTCGTCGTCATCGTCATCGTCGTCGTCGTCATCAACGTGGTCGCGCCGCTCGGCGTTGACGACGTCACGCCCGAACTGCAGCCGCAGCCTGCTGGGCAGCAGGCGCGTGGTCTCGCTGCGCGGCAGCCCGCGCACCCGCACCCGCAGCGCGCTCGCGAGCGTCAGGCTCCCGGGCTCGAGCAGCGCCCAGGAGGCGCGCGGGCTCGCGCGCTCATACAGCGCGCGCGGCAGCCGGAGCTCGACCGCGATGAGCTGACCGCCGACCCACTCGGCGACGCCGTCGCGCCCGAAGGCGTCGCGCCGCGCGATCCGGTAGCCGCCGGCCGGGACCCGCAGCGGGGCGCCCGACGCCTCGCGCACCAGCAGCTCGAGGGGCGCGTGGGCCGTGGCGCGCCCGCGCAGCGCGAGCCCCGTGAGCACGGTGCCGCGAAACGATCGGTGGACGACGTCGAGGCGCAGCAGGAACGGCTCGTCGGGATCCCACACGCGCCCGCGCACGCGCCCCGCGAGCAGCGAGAGCACGCGCCCCGCGACGCGCTCGCCCTCGTCGTCGTCGTGACCGGGCTCGCCGCGCCAGCGCACGAACGGGACCGCGTCGCCGTCGAAGCCGCTCTCGAACAGCGTCGCGCGCGACTCGACCTCGAAGCGCGCGAGCTCGGCGTCGTCGCCCCGCGCGACGTCGAGCACAATGATGATCAGGCGCGTCACGCCCAGCGCGCGCACGAGCTTCAGCGGCTCCCGCTGCGCCCGCAGCGGCGCGTCCGCGGCCACCAGGAACAGCGCGGCGTCGCCGTCGACGAGCGTGCTGCCGACGTCCAGCAGCGCGTCGACCGACGGCCGCGGCGCGAAGATCGTGTAGCGCCGCGCGCTCGTGTCGAGCAGGTGCAGGCGCTTGTAGGCCTGCGCGCTCCAGCCCCGCGGCGCGCCGGACCGGGCGCAGCCGAGGCGCTCGAGCGCGTCGAGCAGCGCGTCCGCGCGCCGCGTCGCGTCGACCAGCGTCAGGTGCAGGATCGGCTTGGGGCTCTGCACGAAGCGCGTGCGAAGATCGACGACGGACACGGTCGCGTCGACCATAGCAGCGCCGGGTCGCGCTCACCCGCGCGACCGTCGACGGGCCTTGCGGCGGATCCACTGCACGGGCTCGACGCTCCCGCAGTGCTCGAGGACCTCGCCCACCGCGTAGGGCTTGGGCCGCCCGTCGACGTCGAGCGAGAACCGGCGCGCGACCGGGTGCGCGACCGGGTTGGCGAGCCCGAGGGTCCGCTCGCTCCAGTCATCCGGCGCGAGCGCGAGCGGGCCGCGCTCGCAGCCGGCCGCGATCCGGAAGCCCGCGAAGTTCACCCACAGCTGCTCCATGGAGCCTTCCAGCGCGCCGCGCCCGGGCAGCGCGCGCAGCCGCGCTCGCAGCGTCCGCGAGAACGCGACGCTCCCGGGCGCCACCAGCAGGCACGGCGCGCCCTCGAGGATCCCGCGCTCGAGCTTTCGCGGCGGCGTGAGCTCGTAGGCGACGCGCTGCCCCGCGACGGCCTCGGGCCGCTCGATCCCGAACACGTCGCGGCGGCCCGTGACGTAGTGGCCGAACGGGATCACGCGCGGCATTCGATCTTCGACGCCCCACACCACGAGCTCGAGCTTCGCGCTCTCGGGCACGCGTCCGCGCAGCGCGAGACCCGACATCACGCGCCGCGCCGGCCACCGCCCGTCCCGCGCCGGATCGCTCGCCCACAGGCGCACGAGCGCCGGGGCGCTCGGCTCCCGCGTCGACGTCGGGACGCGCTCCGCGAGCAGCTCGAACAGCGCGTGGACGAGGCGCTCGTCGCCCGGGTCAGGCTTGCCGCGCGCGACGATCGGCCAGCGGAGGATCGCGATGTCGTCATCGACGCCGTACGCCGCGAGCAGCTCCCGGACGCGCCGCTCGAGCGCGTCGACGCGCGCGTCGACGAAGCGCGCCTCGAGATCCGCGATCACGATGAGCACGGGCGTCGCGCCGAGACCCCGCGCGTAGCGAAGCATGAACTCGTAGTACGTCGCGTGCTTGTCGAGCTCGAGGCACAGGATCAGCGCGTCGACGTCGTGGAGCGGCTCGCTCGCGGGCAGGAGGTAGTCGCCGTTGGCCGTCTCGAGCGCGTAGCGCCGCGTCGGCGTCTCGAGCAGCGACACGCCGCGATAGACCGCCGCGCTCCACGTCGAGGACCACGACGGCCGCGGCCGGCGGGCGCGGCCGGCGACGCGGCCCAGCGCCGCGAGCACGTCGTCAGAGCAGTAGGCTGACTTCACGAAGCCGAGGCGCAGCAGCGGCTTCGGGCTGGCCAGGAACGACTCGAACGACGCGTCGCTGCCCTCCACGTCGACGCGACACTAGCACGCCGGCGCCGGCCGATCAGCGCTCGTCGGACGCGCGCGCGGACACCAGCGCCGCGATCGCGTCGTCCATGTCGGCGGCGACGCGCGGCCACCGGTAGCGCGCGACCAGCTCGCCTGGCGCGACCCCAAGGGGCCACAGCGCGTCGCCGCGCGCGACCGCGTCGGCGAGCGCCTCGAGGCGCGCCGCGAGCTCGAGCGCGCCGCCGTCGGGGTCATAGAAGAAGCGCGCGCGCGCGCCGTCGACGGGGCCCAGCGTCTCGGGGTACGCGAGCCGGGCGGGCGCGAGCGGGACGCAGCCGGCGGCGACGGCCTCGAGCATCGCTATGCCGAAGAACTCGTGGTCGGCCGTCGACAGCACCACGTCGGCCTCCGCCAGCGCGCGCGCGTAGTCCTCGCGTCGGGCCTGATAGCCCCAACGATCGACATGGTGAGAGAGCCAGGTACGTGCAGCCGCGAACTCCGGCGGGGCGCTTCGGAAGGTCTGCCCGATCACGCTGACGCGGAACTCGACCCCGCGATCGACGAGGCGGCGGAGCGCCGCGAACAGCAGCGCCGGGCCCTTGTCGTACTCCCAGCGGTGCGGCCACACGATCCGCAGCGGGCCCGGCGGGCGCGGCTCGACGCGCGCGACCGCGGGCGCGTCGATCCCCGGCGAGCGCACGCGCGCCCGCGCGGCCACCCGCTCGACGGCCGCCGTCGGGCGGAAGTCGGGCATGCGCGCGGCGAATTCGCGCAGCGCGGCGAGGAACTCGCCCCGGTGATACGCGGAGTTGAACCAGACCTCGTCCGCCGCGAGGCAGGTCGTGAAGTTGCTGAAGCCGAAGTGGAGGTCGCGCGCGTCGGGCCGCGCGACGGGGAAGGTCAGCTGGTTCTCGTGGAAGTAGACCACGCGCGGCGGCGCCGCGACGCGCGCCGGCGCGAGCCCGACGAGCTCCGCGAGGTTGAGCATATCGGTACAAAAGACCATGTCCCAGCGTTCGCGCGATCGGGCCGCGAGCTGCTCGGCGAAGTGCACGGCCGCGTGCCGCATGCGCCACTTCCAGTGGTGGCCCGGGAGCGCGAGCACGGTCAGCGCGTGGCGGCTGTGGGCACGCCAGCGCTCGACGAATTGCCGGTGGCTGCCGCCGTGAAAGGCGTCGAGCACGAGCACTCGGAGCGGCGCGCGGTCGGGCATGGCTCCGGCGAAGGTACTCGAGGACGCGCGCGCGCGCGGCCCCCCGCGCCGCGGTCGGCGGTCCCCGAACGCGGCCGGCCGCGGTAGACTCGAGCGTCCCCCTCCCCCGCTCCGCCCGTCCACGATCCCGCCGCGAGCTGCCGCGCGAGCGCTTCGCCGAAAGAGTTCCTCCTGAGCGACGACCCACAGGCGCGCGCGCTCCTCGGGCGCACGATCGATGGTCTGACCATTGAGGCGGTGATCGGCGAGGGCGCCTACAGCGTGGTCTACGCGGCGCGCGGGGCCGCGGGGGCGCGCGCGCTCAAGATCCTGCGGCCCGAGGTGCAGGCGCGCTCGGCCGGCGCGGCCGCGAGGTTTCGGCAGGAGGCGGCGATGCTCGCCGCGCTCGACCACCCGGCGTTCCCGACCGTCTACGCGCTCGGCGAGCTCGACGGTCGCCCGTACATGGCGCTCGAGCTGCTCTCGGGGGAGACCCTGGCCGCCCGCGCGCGCGCCGGTCCGCAGCCCGTCGACTTCGTGCTCCGCGTCGCGGCGGCGATCGCCGCGGCGCTCGCCGAGGTCCACCGCCACGGGCTCGTCCACCGCGACATCAAGCCGGCGAACATCCAGCTGCCGATCGTCGAGGGCGCCCGGCCCGGCGCTGCGGTGAAGCTGCTCGACTTCGGCTTGGCGCGCCGCGCCGACGCGCGCGAGCGCGATCCGGTGGTCGGCACCTTCCTCTACTCGGCGCCCGAGCAGACCGGCTTCCTCAAGCGGCCGGTCGACGGACGCACGGATCTCTACGCGCTCGGGGCCGTGCTGTTCGAGTGTCTCTCGGGACATCCACCCTTCGACTCCCGCAACGTCGGCGAGCTGCTGCGCATGCACGCGACCGCGACGCCGCCGGAGCTCACCGCGCTCGGCGTCGCGCCGGCGCTCGCGGGGATCGTCGCCACGCTGCTGGCGAAGGATCCCGACGATCGCTACCAGTCTGCGGCGCTGCTGCTCGCCGAGCTCGCGCGCCTCGACGGGCGCGGCGCCGGCCCCCCGGGGTTTCAGCCCGAGCCCGGCGCCCCGGCCCAGGCGCGCGAGCGCGCGTCAGACCGCGTCATCGGGCGTGACGACGTGCTGCAGACGCTGCGCGCGCTCGGCCCCGACGTCCGCGCGCGCCGAGGCGCCGTCGCGCTGCTGTTCGGACCCGCCGGCGCGGGCGCAGCGCGCTGCTCCGCGCGCTCGCGCAGGCGCCGTCGTTGTCGTCGAGCGCGACGCCCGAGCACCTGCTCGTCGCGCCGAGCGAGGCCGACGCGCGGCCGCACGCGCCGCTGCGCGCGGCGCTGCGCAGCTCGTTCGCGCCAGCGACCCGCGACGCGGACGCTCGCGCGCCCGCGGCCCGCGGCCTCGAGCCCGCGCTCGCGAGGCACCTCCGGACTCGCCGAGCTGTTCGCCGCGCGCGAGCGCGACGACGATCCGCCCGCCGAGGGGCCCGGCGCCGACATCACGCCGGAGCTGTTCTCCGAGATCTTCGTGGGCTACTTCGTCGAGCTGTGCGTCGCGCTCGCGCGCGCCAGCCTGCGCGTGCTCGTCGACGACGCCGGGCGCCTCGACCCCGCCAGCGTCGGCGCCCTCGCTCGTCTGGCCAATCGGACAGCATCTGAACCCGTGGTGCTCGTGCTCGCCGCGCAGGCGGAGCGCGAGCGCGACGCGCGAGCGGTGCCGCAGCTCGAGCGCGCACTCGCGACGCGCGACGCGACCGTCGTCGCGATCGCGCTGCGCCCCCTCGCCGACGCGGCCGCGCGCCAGCTCGTGGCCCGGCAGCTCGGGCAGCGCCCGGTCGACCCCGCGCTGAGCGAGCTCGTCGCGCGGCGCAGCGGCGGCAACCCGCTCGCGCTGCGCGAGTACCTCAACGCGCTGCTCGACGCGGGCGCGCTCGAGCTCCGCGACGGCCGCTGGACCCTGGACCGCGCCCGCGTCGACGCGCTCGAGCTGCCCGAGGACGTCGCGCTGCTGCTGCTCGCGCGCGTCGACGCGCTCGCGCCCGCGACCCGCGACGTGCTCGACCACGCCGCGGCGCTCGGGCTGCGCTTCGACGCCGAGGCGCTCGAGCGGCTCGACGCGCACGCGCCCGAGGCGGTCCGCCGCGCGCTCGACGAGGCCCGTGATGTCCGCGCGATCGAGCCGACGAGCGACGGCGACGCGCTGCGCTTCACCCACGAGCGCCTGCAGGGTCGAGCTGCAGGCGCGCGCGAGCGAGCCGCGCGCGCGCGATCCACGCGCTGGCCGCGCGCTCGACGAGCGCGACGGCGGGCGCGAGTCGATGGCCGACGCGCGCGTGTTCGCGTGCGCGTACCACCTGTCCCGTGGTACCGGCGAGGACGCGGACGCCGACGAGCGGGCGCGCGTCGTCGCGATCAACGAGCTCGCCGCCCGTCGGGCGCTCGCCAGCTTCGCCGACGAGGACGCCGTCGAGCACTTCGGCCGGGCCGAGGACGCGGCCGCCGCGATCGGCCGCGCCATGGGCGATGACTTCTACGAGGCGTTCGGCGACGCGTGCGCGCGCACGGGGCGAATCGAGCGCGCGGCCGAGCTGTACCAGCGCACGCTCGCCTCCTCGGGCGACGCGCTCCGGCGAGCCGGATCCACGCCCGGCACGCGACCGCGCTCACGGCGAACATGGAGACCGCAGCCGCCTGGCGCGAGATCGAGCGCGGCTTCGTCGAGCTCGGCGCCCCCATGCCGCGCTGGCTCCCAGGCCAGCTCGCGTTGACGCTGCTCGCCTGGCTGCTGTTCCTCGCCGCGCGCGCGACCGGCCTCGGCCGCGGCCGCCTGCGGCCCCATGAGCGCGCGCGCCTCGAGGCGTTGATCTCGCTGTTCCAGATCGGCGGCCTCGTCGGCTACTTCGAGAACCGCGAGCCGCTCATGCTGCAGATGGCGCTTCGGCCCCTGGCGCTCGCCCATCGCCTCGGGCCCTCACCGGAGCTCGCGGCCACGCTCTCGATGTACGCGGCCATCCTCGCGCTGCTCGGGCGACCCGCGGCCTCGCGCGCGATCGCCCGCGAGGCGGTCGCGATCGCCGAGTCCATCGCCCAGCCGCGCGCGCTCGCGCTCGCGCGCAGCTACCAGACCATCGCGGCGAACCTCTCCGGCGAGCTCCTGCGCGCGCACGAGCACGGCCGTCGCCTGCACGCGACCGCGACGTCGACGGGGACGCTGGAGGGCGGCGACGGCGTCGGCCTCGCGCGCTGGCTCGACGCGCTCGACTACATCAACAGCACCGGCGACATGGCCTGGAACACCATGGTGCGCGGCTACTACCGCGAGTCGCTGCTGTGGGTCCGGCGCGGCCTCTACCGCGTCGAGGTCAGCAACAACCGCGGCGTCGCGCTGGTCGGCAACGCCCTGCTGCCGCACGAGGCCGCGATCCTCGCGTCGTTCGGCGAGCACGCGCGCGCCGACGCGATCATCGAGCGCGCCCAGCGACTGGCCGAGGAGAACCCCGACAACACCTTCCGCCGGCTCGCGTTCCTGCAGTACTGGCTGCTGTATCACGTCGAGCGCGGCACGCCCGAGCGCGCGCTCGAGCTCGGCCGCCGCGTGCTCGCCGAGACCGGCGCCTCGCCGACGCGCACGCCCTTCCACGTGCGCAAGATCTACCTCTACGACGCGCTCGTGCACCTCGAGCACTGCCTCAAGCTCGAGCTCGCGGCCGCGCGGGACATCGCGCCGGCCGTCGATCAGCTCGCGCGCCGGCTCCAGCTCGCGCGTCGCTCGATCGCCGCGCCCGTGACCCGGGCCTGGCTGCGCGCGCTCGAGGGCGCCTACGAGGGCCTGCGCGGACGACACGCGCGCGGCTCGCGCAGCTCGACGAGGCCGGGCGCTCGCGCGCCGCCTCGACGCGCCCTTCGTGCTGTTCCTCGTGCACCGCCACCGCGCGCTCGCCCACCGCGCGCGCGGCGAGGCGCTCGCGGCGAGCGCTGCGCGGCCGCGGCCGCCTCGCTGGCGCGCGCGCATGGTTGGGTGACCCACGGACAGGTATCTTCCGGGCCTTCCGGCGCTCGATCTGCGGATCGGCGCGCTCGAGCCCGGCGCGCGGCAGCCCGACGACGCGCGCGCGAGCGTCAGCGACACCGCGCGCGCGTGGCCGTCACGCGCGAGCGCCTCGCACGTCGAGGCCGACGGCCACGCGTCCGCGTCCATGAGCTACGCCGGCTCCGCGACGGCCGGCGGCAGCGTCGCCTCGGTGACCCTGAGCCGCTACCTCGACGCGCTGCTCGACCTCAACCTCGCCTCGGCGAAGCTCTTCGACCCCGGCGAGCTCGCCCGCGTCGCGCTCGACCGCGTCATCCACATCCTCGGGGCCGAGCGCGCGTTCCTGTTCCGGGTCCCGCCGGGCGGCGAGGACGAGAGCGCTCCCCTCACGCTCATGGCCGGCCGCGACGCCGCGCGCCAGGACGTGCAGGAGCTGACGGCCTACAGCAGCACCGTCGTCGACCAGGTCCGCCGCGAGCGCGCGCCGCTGGTGGTGACCGGCACCCACGAGGGCGCCGTGCTCGGCTCCGAGAGCGCGGTCGCCCACGATCTGCGCAGCATCATGGCCGTCCCGGTGCAATTCCGCGATCAGCTCGTCGGCGTCGTCTACGCCGACACGCGCGTGGCCGAGGGCTTCTTCACGCGCGAGGACGTCGACATCCTCGCCGCGATCGCAACCCACATCGCGATCTCGCTCGAGACCGCGCAGTCGGCCCAGGCGCTCCGGGTCGCGCGCGATCAGGCGCTCGAGTCGAGCCGGATCAAGGGCCAATTCCTGCTCAACATGAGCCACGAGCTGCGCACGCCGCTGAACGCGGTCATCGGCTACGCCGAGCTGCTGCTCGACATCTCCCGCGAGACCGGCTTCACCGACTTCAACGAGGAGCTGCGCCGGATCGGCGACGCCGCCGAGCACCTGCTCCGGCTGATCAGCGACATCCTCGACATCACGCGCAGCGACGCCGGGCGCGTCGCCGCGCACCTCGAGCAGGTCGAGCTCGCGCCCTTGCTGGACGTCGTGCGCTCGATCATCGGGCCCGCGATCGAGCGCGCGGGCAACCAGCTCGAGCTCCGCTGCCCGCCCGCGCTCGCGCTGACGACCGACCGCACGCTGCTGCAGCGCGTGCTCACGCACCTCGTCGAGAACGCGAACAAGTTCACCGCGCGGGGCGACCTCACCGTGACGGCCGCGCTCGCGGGGCCGGAGGTCGCGATCACGATCGCCGACACAGGCGTCGGCATCGGGCCCGACGAGCTCGCGCGCGTGTTCGAGGACTTCTACCAGGTCGACATGAGCTCGACCCGCGCATACGGCGGTCTCGGCGTCGGCCTCGCGATCTGCCAGCGCCTGGTCGCGCTGCTCGGCGGGCGCATCACCGCCGAGAGCGAGCGCGGCGTCGGCTCGCGCTTCACCGTGCTGCTCCCACGCGCGGGCCCGGGGGCGACAGAAAGGGTATCGTGATACCTGGGCGTCGCCGGGCTCGCGCCGGCGACCCGCGAAGCGATGACGCGCAGCCCGTCCCCATCGACGCGGAGCGCCCTGGTGGGCCTCCGCAGCCGCCCACGACCGCCGCGACCGCCCGTCGTCGTCTCTCCCCTCGCGTCTCCCCTCGCGTCTTCCCTCGCGTCTTCCCTCGCGTCTTCCCTCGCGTCTTCTCTCGCGTCTTCTCTCGCGTCTTCCCTCGCGCGCGTCGCCGCGCTCACGCTCGCGCTCGCCTGCGCGCCTCCCTCGGGCGACGGCGACGCGTCGGGCGGCAGCGACACGGGCGAGGAGTCGGGCGCCACGAGCGAGCTCGCCTGCGACGGCGCGGCGCCGGTGTCCCCGGAGACAGGCCCGTTTGACCCGCGCGCGTGCGGCTCGTGGGACTTCGCGGCCGCGGTCTCGCTGTCGCCGAGCCCCCCGGCGCCGATGCCCTGCGACGAGGGCGGGCTGTGCCCGACGTTTACGGACGTGACCGAAGAGTCCGGTCTGACGCACGCGCAGTGGGTCGAGACGTCGCCGGCCGCTCAGCAGTGCATGTTCCCGCTGGTGCTCGGCGACACCCTGCTCCCCCAGCTCGACTGCGAGGGCCAGTGGGCCACGGGCGGGGCCGCGGTCGCCGACTTCGACCTCGACGGCTGGCCCGACATCCTCATGACGCGGCTCGGCGCGCCCGACCTGCTCTATCGCAACCTCGCGGGCGCCGGCTTCGAAGAGGTCGCCGCGCGGGTCGGCCTCGGCGAGTGCACCCAGACCAACGGCGCGAGCTGGGCCGACCTCGACAACGACGGCGACCCGGACCTCGTGCTCTCGAGCTTCGGCGGCCCCCGGCACCGCGTGTACATCAACGACGGCGGCTGCTTCCACGAGGACGCCGACGCGCGCGGACTCGCGCTCCCGGTCTCGGGCCTGCACGCGGGCATGGGCGTCACCGTCGGCGACTACGACCGCGACGGCTGGCTCGACGTGCACGTCAACGAGTGGATCCACGCGCTGCTCACCACGCCGGGCGAGCCCTACGGCGCCCGCCTGCTGCGCAACACCGGCGGCGGCGTGTTCGTCGACGTGACCGCGGCCGCCGGCGTCGAGCTCGCCGCGCCGCCCGGCCACCCGCGCCCGGGCGTGTGGGCCTTCAGCTCGGCGCTCGTCGACCTCGACGACGACCGCCTGCCGGATCTGGCGGTCGCGGCCGACTTCGAGACGTCGCGGCTGCTGTGGAACAACGGCGACGGCACCTTCCGCGACGGCACCGTCGACGCGCGCGTCGCCACCGAGGGCAACGCGATGGGCTCCAGCTTCGGCGACCAGGACGGCGACGGTCGCCTCGACTGGTTCGTCAGCGCGATCGCCAACGCGGACCCCGAGGGCTGCGCGCTCGCGCAGTGCCCCTGGCGCGGCACCGGCAACCGCCTCTACCGCAACCTCGGCGCGCGCGAATTCGCGGACGCGACGGACGCGGCCAACGTCCGCGACGGCGCGTGGGGCTGGGGCGCGAGCTTCTTCGACTACGACAACGACGGCGACCTCGACCTCGCCCAAGCGACAGGGTGGCCGGGACAGGACCTGTACGGCCAGGACGCGCTGCAGCGGACCCGCCTCCGCCTCTGGCGCAACGACGGCGGCGTGATGACCGAGGTCGCGTGGCACCGCGGGCTCTCCCACGAGGGCCAGGCGCGCGCGCTCGTCACGCTCGACTACGACCGCGACGGCGACCTCGACGTGCTCGTCGCCAACCACGCCGGGCCGCCCGCGCTGTACCGCAACGACGGCGGCGATCAGCGCCCGTGGATCGCGCTGCGCCTGGAGGGGCGCCGGAGCAACCGCGACGCCCGGGGGGCCGTCGTGACGCTGCAGGCGACGCCGAGCGCCGCGCCGCAGGTGCGACAGGTCGGCGTCGAGAGCCAGTTCCTCGGCCACGGCGAGCTCGCGCTGCACTTCGGCCTCGGCGACGCGACCTCTGTCTACCAGCTCCGCGTGCGCTGGCCGAACAGTGATTCGGTGCAGGTCCTCGAGGACCTGTCTGTAAATCAAACGATCTCGATCGTCGAGCCCGAGTGACGCGCGGTCGGGTATGCTTGTGAGCACGCGGCCGCGCTCGCTCGCTGAGCGCGACGCGCACAAGGGGGACTGGAACATGCAACAAAGAACCATCGGCCTGTGCGCCCTGCTGGGCCTCGGGATGACGCTCGCCGCCTGCGGCGACAACGAGAACACGAGCGACTCCAGCGTCGACACCGACGACTCGAGCGCGACGACCGGCGCGTCGATCCAGCCGACCGGCGCCGGCCCGGCCGGCGAGACCGAGAGCGCCACGGACAATTCCGGATCAGACTCCGGGACCATGTCGAGCACCGACACCGACGCGACTGAGACCGGCGTCGACCCCAGCGCGGGCGGCGTGTGCGGCGACGGCAACCTCGATCCCGGCGAGCAGTGCGACGACGGCAACGACATCGACGACGACATGTGCGCGAACGACTGCACCGCCAACGAGAAGGGCGAGTGCGGCGACGGCGTGCTCGACGACGGCGAGCAGTGCGACGACGGCAACCTCGACCCCGGCGACGGCTGCGACGACCAGTGCAACGAGGAGCTCGACCCGTTCTGCGGCGACGGCAACGTCGACGCGGATCTCGGCGAGGAGTGCGACGACGGCAACATGATGGACGGCGACGGCTGCGACGGCGCGTGCGTCACGGAGCCCTGTGAGTGCGGCAACGGCGTCCAGGAGTGGTGCGAGGCCTGCGACGACGGCAACGACGTCGACAACGACAACTGCACGAGCGACTGCACGCCGCCGCCCGACGAGGAGTGCCAGCCCGAGCCCGTCGATCCGATGGATCCGGATCCGTACATCTCGTGCGACGGGATGCTCGACAAGAACGAGGCGCTCTCGCCGTTCCAGGCCATGGACCTCAACTGCGGCGACGCGATCAACGAGACGATCTTCATCTCGAACCCGAGCCTCAACTCCAACAACGCGAACGCCTGGCAGATCGCCAAGGGCTTCGGCACCTACGAGGCGATGCCGGGCGAGCTGCTCTACAGCCCGCGCAAGGGCGAGTCGTTCCTCATGGTCTCGAGCGGCGTCATCTCGGCGCCGAACGGCAACGGGATCGTCACCGAGGCGCCGAGCAGCCAGGGCGGCAACGGCGACAACCAAAACGACGACAGCGACAACCCGCCGCCGCCGATCAACATCCAGGACGGCTCCAACAACGGCCAGGGCGGCACGCCGTTCATGAACTGCGACGGCGTCGGCGACTGCTCCGACTCGCTCGAGAGCCAGTGGCTCAACATCGGCAACGGCAACCCCAACGACAAGCTGTGGTTCTCGTTCAACGCCACGCCGCCGGCGCTGACGCTGTCGTACTCGTTCAGCTTCGTCTACTGCTCGTCCGAGTACCCGTCGTGGGTCAACACCTCGTTCAACGACCTGATCATCGTCTGGCAGGTCAACGAGCAGTACACCGGCAACGTCACGTTCATCGACGGCAACCCGCTGACCGTGACCGCGCTCGCGCCCTACCTCGGCAACATGGGCTACAGCGGCAACGAGCCGCAGCTCGCGGGCACCGGCTTCGAGGGCAACGCGTGCTCCGACTGGTTCACCGTGCAGCAGAACGTGCAGTCAGGCACCGACCTCTCGATGACGTTCTTCATCGCCGACATGGGCGACAGCGTCCTCGCCACGCTCGGGATCTTCGACAACTTCCGCTGGCAGTGTAAGGAGTGCATCCAGGCCGACGACCCCGTGTGCCAGGCCGAGGTCCCCGACCCGGACTGCTGCGGCGTCATCATCGGCTAGCGACGACGCCGCGCGTGGGGGCGCGCGCTAGTCCGACGCGCGGCGCCCCGCGCCCGCGCCGACGCGCTCGAGCACCCGCTCGAGCGCGTCGAGCTCGATGGGCTTGAGCAGGTAGCCGTCGAGGCCGATGTCGCGGTAGTCATCGCGCTGACCGAGCGCGTCCGCGCTGAAGGCGTAGATCGGCAGCGCGCCGCGATCGCCGGGCAGCGCCCGGATCGCCCGGGTCGCGCCGAGGCCGTCGAGCCGCGGCATGTGCATGTCCATCAGGACGAGGTCGAAGCGGCGCGCCTGCGGCGACCCAACCGCGGCGACGGCCGCCTCGCCGTCGGACACGAGCTCGACCTCGTGCCCGAGCCGCTCCAGCAGCCTGCGGATCACGACGACCGCGACCGCGGAGTCCTCCGCGACCAGGATCCGGAGCGCGCGCGTCGACCGTCGCGACGACGACGCGCTCGCGCCGGGCTGGTCGACCGCCGACGCGGTCGGGCACGCGATCTCGAAGTAGAACCGCGAGCCCTCGCCCACGCGGCTCGACAGCCCGATCGTGCCGCCCATCGCCTCGACCAGCGCGCGGCAGATCGCGAGGCCCAGCCCCGTCCCCTCGCGCGCGCGCGTCGAGCTCACGTCGAGCTGCGAGAACGGCTGGAACAGCTGCTGCTGCTCCTCCGGCGCGATCCCGACGCCCGTGTCCTCGACCTCGAAGCGCGCGCGCTCGGTCGAGAGCGCGCGCGCGCGGATCGTCACGCGACCGCGCGTCGTGAACTTGAGCGCGTTGCCGACGAGGTTCATCAGCACCTGCCGCAGCCGGCTCGCGTCCGCGCGGCGATGCCCGAGCGCGTCGACCTCGGTGACGAGCTCGAGCCCGCGCTGCTGGGCGACGGGCAAGAACAGCCGCTCGACCTCCGAGACCAGCGCCGCGGGCTCGAAGACCTTGGGCCGCAGCTCGAGCTTGCCGGCCTCGACGCGGCTGAAGTCGAGGATGTCGTTGATCACCGTCAGCAGCGCCTCGGCCGAGGAGCGCAGCACGTCGATGTACTCGCGCTGCTCGGGTTTGTCGCTGACGCCCGCGAGCAGCTCGATCGAGCCGAGCACGCCGGTCAGCGGGGTGCGCAGCTCGTGGCTCATGACCGCGAGGAAGCGCGACTTCGCCACGCTCGCGCGCTCGGCCTCGGCCCGCGCGCGCCGCAGCGCCCGGCTCGCGCGGCTGCGCGAGACGCTGGTGCTGTAGCTCGACAGCGCGACCAGGACCACGCAGTGGACCATGAAGATCCCGTGCAGCTCGAGCTCCGGCGCCGAGGTCAGCGTCGACGTCGGCAGCGCGTCCAGCAGCGACAGCGCGATGATCAGCAGCAGCGCGGCGATCGTCGCCGCCGCGTAGCGCACGGTCACCTGGCGCCCGCCGACCGCGAAGCCGGTCGTCGGGATGATCGCGAACAGCGAGAGCCCCGGCGAGAGCAGCCCGCCCGAGACGGCGACGTACGCGGTCGACGCGAGCAGGGCGAAGCTCGCCATCAAGATGTTGACGCGGTCGATCTGCCGCGCGTATCGCAGCAGCAGCGCGAAGCCGAAGGGGTACAGCCAGCCGAAGCCGAGCGCGATCGCCTCGAGCGTCGACGGCGCGTCGCGGAACGCGAAGTACGCGAGCATCAGCGCCGACTGCGTGCCGGCGATCACGAGCGCGGTCATCGCGAAGCCGCGGTAGCGCAGGCGCTCCCGGACGTCGGCGCCGCGGAGCACCTCCGGCGGGATCAGCCGATCGAGGGGACCCGGCGGCGCGCGCCGAGCCGGTCCCGGCGAGTGCGCCTCCGGCATGCGGCCCATCGTAGCGGACACGACGCGCGCGTCGCCGCGAACCTGTCGCGCGCGCCTGGTGCCGAGACCTGGCGCTGCGAGCAGGACGCGACGCGAGCGGATTCGCCACGCGCGGGCGCGTCGATCACAGCAGGCGCTCGGCGACGAGGAAGCCGAGGAACGTCCCCAGCGCGGTCCCCAGCGCGCCGACGACGATCGCTGGGAGCACGAGCTGCCCGCGCCCGAGGCTGCGGGCGAGCGCCATCGCCGACGTCCCGCCGCCGATGTTGGCCTGCGACGCCACCGCCGCGACCGCGAGATCGACCCGGAGCAGCCACGCGCACCCGTAGGTGACGATCCCGTGCACGCACACGACCGTGCAGGCGAACAGCGCGAGCGTGGGCCCGAGCGCGCCGAGGCGGAGGAACGCGCCGAGATCGCAGTAGACGCCGATGACCGCGAGGAACACCTGCACCGCGAGCAGCCCGAGCGCGCGCGCGCCGACGAGCGCGCGCACCCACGAGAGCTGCGCGAGGATCAGCGCGAGCACGGTGAGCACGAGGATCGACGGCATCGCGCCGCCGAGCCGCGCCTCCCACAGCGCGGCGAGCTGGCGCGCGCCCCAGACCGCGAGCAGCCCGAGCGTGAGCATGGTCGCAAGGTCATATACGCCCACGGGCTCGCGCCCGCCCGCGTCGCCCGTGACGCCGCGCGCCTCGGCGGCCGCGTCGCCCCGCTGCTCGTCCTGCGCCTCCGCACGCGCCTCCGCACGCGCGTCGCCCCGCTCCCCGACCGCGTCGGCGCGCCAGCCGAGCGCGCGCGGGAGCACGAGCCCGACCGCCATCCAGACCGCGGTCACGATGTTGTCGACCGCGATCGCGCCCACGTAGATCAGGCCCTGCTCCTGCACGCCGTAGTGGAGCGCGAGCGCGTTGAAGTTGACCGAGCCGCCCGTGTATGTCCCGGCGAACATGCCCCCGACCGCGCGGTGCAGCGGCCCGAGCGCGCCGGGCCCGTCGATCACCGCCATGCCCGCGAGCACCCCGAGCACGGTCCCGAGCGCGCCGACGAAGAACATCGCGATCATCGGCGCGCCCGCGCGCGCGAGCTGACGCGGGCGCAGATCGACGCTGAGCAGCAGCCAGAAGATCGCCGCGGGCGCGACGTAGGCGAACACGCCGTCGTAGATCGGCCGGGCGCGGCCGCTCGTCGCCCCCGTCGGCACGAGCCCGAGGTTCGCGGCGGCGACCCCGAGCAGGATCACGAGCAGCGCGGCGCCGAGGTGCCGCAGCGCGGTGCGGCGCTCCAGCCACTCCGCGAGCGCGACGAGCAGACACAGGGCAGCGAGCGTGAACATGGGATCGCCGCCGAACACCGCCCGTCGACGTACCACAACGCGCGACGTCCCGCGCGGGCGCGTGACCGCGCCCCGGCGACGTCTGCAGCGCGGCGCGACGCCCCGCTGGCGCCTGAATTCGCCCGCGTTGGCGGCTTGCCGCTGGTCGCGGGCGCCCCGTAGAATGTGCTCCTCGCGAGCGTAAACAACCCGCCCGCGCCACGACACCCAATGACATCAACCGAAAAGCTGGAGTCCTACATGCTCCGGATGGGGCTGCCGCACGAGCCGATCGAGGGCTCGGAGAATATGTGGCTCGTCTCGCCGGAGAACCTGCGACACTCCGCCATCGCCATCCACGCGGACGGCCCGATCGTCCTGTTCAGCGCGCCGGTGTTCGCGTTCGACGACGACGTCGAGGACAAGGTGGGGCTGTTCCGCACGCTGCTCTCGCTCAACGAGGAGCTGCTGCACGCCGCCTACGGGCTGCAGGATAACCAGATCATCCTGTCCGGCGCGCTCCAGGAGGAGAACCTCGACTACGGAGAGTTTCAGGCGATGATCGACGACATGTCGCTCAGCCTCGACATTCACCTCGACCGCCTGCTCAAGTGGCGGCCAAAGAAAACGCAGGAGGCAAGCTAGCATGGGCCTTTGGGGACGTATTTCGACGCTGTGGCGCTCCAACGTCAACGAGATGATCAGCCGGGCTGAAGACCCGGAGAAGATGCTGAATCAGGCGATCGTCGACATGAAGGGGCAGCTCGTCGACGCCAAGAAGCAGGTGGCCGTCGCGATCGCCGACGAGAAGCGCCTGCGCCGCCAGTACGAGAAAGAGGCGGTCGAGGTCAAGAACTGGGAGGGCAAGGCGATGCTGGCGATCAAGGCCGGCGACGACAACCTCGCCCGCGCCGCGCTCGCGCGCAAGAAGTCCCACGAGGACGTCGCGAACCAGCTCAAGGACCAGTGGGAGAAGCAGAACGCGTCCTCCGGGCAGCTCAAGGACGCGCTGCGCAGCCTCGACGGCAAGATCGAGGAGGCCAAGCGCAAGCGCAACCTGCTGATCTCGCGCGCCAAGCGGGCCGAGGCCCAGAAGAAGATCAACGAGACGCTGGGCAACATCAACGCGACGAGCGCGTTCGACACCTTCGAGCGCATGGAGTCGAAGGTCGAGCAGCTCGAGGCGCAGAGCGAGGCCGCGTACGAGCTCACCGAGGCCGGGGCCGATCACGACCTCACGACCCAGTTCCGCGCGCTCGAGGCCGGCGCGGGCGTCGACGACGAGCTCGCGGCGATGAAGGCCAAGATGCTCGGGCCCGCCTCCAGCGGGGGCGACGAGGCCTCCAAGCAGCTCACCGAGGGCGCGGACGCGCCGGCGAGCGAGGTCGACGACGAGCTCGCCAAGATGAAGGCGCAGCTGCTCAATTCCTGAGGCCGAAGGGCGCGTTGACGTCCGCATCACGGCGCCGCGCGGCGCCGCGCCACAGCCAGCGCCCCCGGGCGCTGGCTGTCGTGCTTGGAGCGCGTTTGTGCCCGACGACGATTTCAGCGCGCGCCGTCGCCACGCGCCGATGGTATCAACGCCTGGATATGCAATTTCTCCACACGATGATCCGCGTGCAGAACCTCGACAAGGCGATCGCGTTCTTCGTCGAGGCGCTGGGGCTCATCGAGCTGCGTCGCCGGGACGACGAGCGCGGCCGCTACACGCTCGTGTTCCTCGGGACAGGACACCCGGAAGACCGCGCCGAGATCGAGCTGACCTACAACTGGGACCAGAGCGCCCCGTACAGCGGGGGCCGCAACTTCGGGCACCTCGCGTTCGCCGTCGACGACATCTACGCGGCCTGCGATCGCCTCAAGCGCTTCGGCGTCAACATCCTCCGCCCGCCGCGGGACGGGCGGATGGCGTTCGTCCGCTCCCCCGATCAGATCTCGATCGAGCTGCTGCAGCGCGGCGCCCCCCTGCCCCCCGCGGAGCCCTGGTCGTCGATGGCCAACATGGGCGAGTGGTGATCCTGGGTCGCTACACTCGCGCGCGGCCCCCGTCGCCGCCGCGCGGCCGTCCGGAGGCGGCGTGCAGGTCCTGACGCTGCTCGCGGCGCTCCTCGCCGCCGGCGCGATGGAGGCCGAGGACGCCGACGAGCGCCCGCCGCCCGAGGAGGACGTCGAGGACCTCGACGGCGACGACGAGGCGCGCTCGTCCGCGTTCTCGGGCGGGGTCGAGCGCGAGGGCGCGCGGGCGCGGTGGTTTCGCCACACCGTCGTCAAGCGCGAGACGGTCGAGCAGCTCGCGCTGCGCTACCGCGTGAAGGCGTCCTCGCTGCGCGAGTGGAACAAGCTCGGCGCGCTCACGCAGCCCGAGGAGGGGGACCGCCTGCGGGTGTTCAGCGCGATCACGACGCCGCCCCGCGAGCCCGTCGAGTACACGCTGCGCGAGGGCGACACCTGGGTGTCGATCGCGCGCCCGTTCGGCGCGAACCCGGCCGACGTGCGCCGCTACAACTACCTCCGCGTGCGTCGCAACCTCGACCCCGGCGAGGTCGTCGTGGTCTGGTCCGACCCGACGATCCGCGACGCCATCACACGCGACGCGCCGCCGCCGGGGCCCGCCGCGGAGATCCGCCCGGGCGCCTACAGCTACGGCTTCCCGCACCGCGGGGAGCTCGTCAACGGCGTGCGCGTCCCCGAGAGCGACGCCTACGTGCTGCGCTACCCGAACTCGGCGTGGGGCTCGACCTACGCCGTGCGCGCGGCCGTGACCGCGCTCCACGGCTTCCGGGCGCGCGCCGGCTACGGGGGGCTCGTCCGGCTCGGGACGATGAGCCGGCAGCGCGGCGGCAAGGTCGGCGGGCACAGGTCCCATCAGTCAGGTCGTGATCTCGACGTGCGCCTCCCGCTGCGCGCGGAGCTCGACCAGCAGCTGCAGCCGTCCAAGCGCCGCGTCGATTGGCTCGCGACCTGGCACCTGATCGACGCGTTCCTCCAGACGGGCGCGGTCAAGGTCATCTTCTTCGACTACCGCCGGCAGAAGCTGATCTACCGCGCGGCGAGGGACGCCGGCGTCGACGAGGCGACGCTCGACGAGGTCCTGCAGTGGCCGATCGGCAAGGGCGAGCTCGACGGGCGCGTGCGTCACTCGTCGGGCCACACCGGGCACATCCACGTGCGCTTCCGCTGCGCGCCCTACGAGACCGAGTGCGTCGACCTGTAGCGCGCGCGCCGCTCGTAGCGCCGACGCGACGCCGACGGCTCAGCGCGCGAGCTTCTTGACCGTCTGCTCGAGCGCGACCGTGGCCGCGACGACCGACGCCGGGCTCGGCGCGATGATCATCGCGGTGACGGCCACGCTCGCGCCGAGCAGCTGGGCCGCGACGCCCACCACGTCGGCCGTCTTCTGCAGCTTGCCGCGCGCCGCCTCGAGCTTGCCCGTCGCCGACTTCAGGCGCGCGAGCTCGGAGGCCATGCCGCCGGCCGCGAGGGTCGAGGCCTTGGCCGAGAGCGTCCTCGAGGCCCCCCGCAGCTGCTCGTAGGTGCGCTTTACCTGCTCGTACTCGTCCTCGTCGATCGCGTCCGCGCGCCACTGCTGGCGCCCGCGATCGCGCAGCGCCTCGGCGTACTCGTTGAACGTCCGCGCCAGCGTGAGCGCCTCATCGGCGAGCTTGGTCATGCGAGCACCTCTGCGCCCAGTATAGCGACGATCGAGCCGGGCGGGCGCTCGAGCCGGGCGGTCGTCAGCGACAGCGCGGCCTCGGGTGGTCGACGGCCACGCAGCTGCGCGCGCGCTGCAGCGACGCCCAGGTCTCGTGGCACGTCGTCGCGTCCTGACTCGTCGTCGCGCAGCGCACGGCCCCGAGCACGTCGCGCGCAAGCGCGTCGTCGCGCAGCGAGCCGAGCTTCTCGGGCGCGCACGCGAGGGTGTGGTGGGCGGCGGCGAAGCCCGCGAGCCCGCGCTCGAGCGCCTCCACGCGCCGCCGCGCGCGCGAGACCTCGAGCAGCCCGTCGCGCGCGATCGTCCGCCGCGCTCGCACGACGTCGCGGCGCGCCCGCGTCGCGGTCTTCTGCGCGCGCGCGACCTCCTGCGCCACGCCGTCCTCCGGCTCCGGCTCGCTCGCGGCCTCGCCCGGCGCCGGCGGGGTGTCGAACTTCTCGGCGAGGATCTCGAGGTCCTCGAGCTCGCCGACCAGGTCCTGCTCGAGCCCGTCGATCTGCTGCTTCACCGCCGCCGTGTTGATCAGCTGGCGGTGCACCACGCACTGGACCGCGCGATCGGCCTCGACCACCGCGCGCCGGAGGTTGCGCTTCTTGTACCCGTCGGCGAACACGTCCACGAGGATCCGCAGCGCCTGCGCGAGCGCCTGCCCGTCCTCGCCCTCGAGGCTCGTCACGTCGGCCGCGTTGCCCACGGCGACGAGCGCCGAGACGAGGTCCGCCGTCGGGATCTGGCTCACGCCCGCGAGCTCCTTGAGCGCGAGGCCGTAGCTGGTCAGCTCGCGCGCGCCCCGGGCGTAGATCGGCTGCGTCCGCGAGAAGCGGTCGCAGGCGTCGAGCGCGGTGTCGCCGGAGGTCGAGGCGCCGAGGCGGCAGTAGGCGGCGGCGTCCTCGAGCACGCCCACGTGTTCGGGCAGCGTGAGCGCGACGTCGCCGGTCGTGCGCACGCTCGCGTAGGAGCACGAGCCGACCGTCGTCAACCCGCACACGAGCGCGAGCGCCCGCGCCCAGGCGCGCCCCCCAGTCCCCCGTGCGCTCGCGACGTGGCCCATCGTTCAGACTTTTACCACGTCCAGCTCGCCCGGCTCACAGTGCGCCGGATCGCCGAACATCGTGACGGGGCCGCCGCCCGCCGCGGTCACGCCGGTCGCGTTCAAGATCGCGGCGAGCAGCTTGTTGTGCGGCGCGTCGAGCTGGTTGGCGAGCTCCGCCGCCGCGGTCACGCGCAGCTGCTCGCCGGTGCGAAAGTAGCCGCCGCAGGAGCCGGCCATGACCCACGGGAGGTCGCGGCTGTCGTGCGTGTAGCCGTCGGAGAGCTCGTTGATCCACAGCGCCAGCGCGCTGTCGAGCAGCGTGCCCGCGCCCGGCTCGACGTAGGACGTGAGCCGATCGAGCAGCCTCGCGAAGCGCCCCGCGTACCAGCGATCGATCTCGTGGACGCGATCGAGGTAGCCGGCGATCGGCTCGCCCGACTCGTCCTCCTTGGTGTTCCCGTGCGAGAGCGTGTGGTGGTCGTACTCGTGGGTCATCCCGCCCCAGGTGTACACGGGGCCGCCCGACGCCGCGCCGCACTGGATCGTCGCCACGCGCGCGTGCCCGCTCGCGAGCGCGACCGCGACGAGGTCGAGCATCAGCGCGCTCACGAGCTCGAACCGCGCGTCGTGACCGACGGTCTCCGGGTCGAGCGACGCCATCGCGGCGACCTGGTCCTCGGGCAACGCGAACGGCACGAGCCCCGCGGCGTCGAGCCCCGTCTCGAGCTCGCGCACGAGCGTGAAGTGATAGTCGAGCTTGTCGCGATCGGCCGCGCTCAGCGGCCCGGCGAGCAGCGCCTCGTACTCCTCCGCGACGAGGTCGAGCACGCTCTCGCGCCGCGCGATCACGCGGGCGCGCGCCTCGGCGTCGAGCGCCTCGAGGCCGACCAGGTCCTGGTACACGAGCCACGGGTTGTTCTCGATCGGCGCGGGCTGCTCGGGCGCGAGGTAGGAGACGTGATCGAGCACGCCCCCCTCGGTTGTCCCGACGAACAGGTTCAACGGCGGCGCGCCGCCGCCCTGCCCCGCCGCCGCGATGACCTGATCGATCGACGGCCCCGACGCGTACTTGCTGCCCTCGGCCAGCGGCGCCGCCGTGAGCGCGTAGCCGATCCCCCGCATGTGGGAATTGCCGGGGAGCCCCGGCGTCGACGGGACCATGTGCAGCCCGCGTGGCAGCAGCAGGCGATCGCGGTGGTCGACGAGCGGCGCGAGCGCGGTGGCGCCGCTGAACGCCTCCACGGTCAGCGGACCAAACGGACCCTCGGGCCAGAAGCGCGCGACGTCGATGCCGTTACACTGAACGAGCGCGACGAAGCGACGCGGCGTGACGGGCGCGTCCGCCCGCGCGCGCCGGGCCCAGCGCCCCGACGCCCCGACGGGCCCGATCGACTCGAGCAGCGGCAGCCCCAGCGCGACCGCCCCGGCCCCACACAGCGCGCCGCCGAGGAATCTCCGCCGCCGAACCGCGCGCCCCGCCATCGCGCTCGAGAGTACCGAGCTCGGCGCGCCGCGGGAAGCGTGGACGCCCGCGAAGGTGACGAGCGGCGCTACACTGCGGACGCCATGAGCCACTCCGACAACCGCTACGACGCCCTCGTTCACGCCGAGACCCGCGAGGAGGCCATCGCCATCGCCGCCGAGGCGACGCCGAGAGGCCGTCGCGTGATCGCGGCGACGGCCGTCGACGTCTCGGCCGAGCACGGCCCCGAGACCTGGCGTGTCACGCTCGAGTTCAACCCCCCGCGCGGCTGACTCGCTCACGCTAGGCGCGGAGACGCGCGACACATGGATCGAGCGCCGCGCGCGAGCGCCCGCAGTGCGCCGCAAACCGGCTCGCCAACTCCCCGGTCGCTCCGGGGTATTCACTGTCACAAACCTACCAATCCCGAGGACACGCGTGGTATAGCGTTCACGGCGCCGATCAGCGCGCAATTTCAAGCGTCCACCCCCTCGGAGTACCCATGTCCTTGAAGACCTGTCCGTCCCTTCGCGTCTCCGCCGCCGTGCTCGCCGCGCTCGCGCTCGCGCTCCCCGCCTGCGGCGACAACAACAGCTCGAGCGACTCCGAAAACGACTCGTCGACCGGCTCCGACGAGAGCACGACCAACGGCCCCACCACCAACGGCGGCTCGATGACCGAGGGCTCCGCCACCGAGAATTCAGGCACCGAGTCGGGGACCGAGTCGGGGACCGAGAGCGGCGACGGCGACGGCGACGGCGACGGCGACGGCGATGGTGACGGAGACGGCGACGGAGACGGCGACGGCGACGGCGACGGCGACGGAGACGGAGACGGCGACGGTGACGGAGACGCCGACTGGGGCTGCAACTTCCCGCTCAACGCGACGCTCACCGGCACGGTCTGGGCGCCCAACGGCACCATCCCGGTCAGCGGCGCGCTCGTCTACACGAGCGACACCCCGCCCGACCCGATCCCGCAGGAGGTCTACTGCGCCGAGTGTGTCGAGCTGAGCTGCTCGGCCTACACGACCTTCACCAACCCCGACGGCACCTTCGAGCTGCCCACGCCCGCGGCCGACGCCAAGTACCTGGTCGTGCAGAAGGGCCAGTTCCTCACCTACACGACGATCGACATCGCCGAGGGCGACACCGTGCTCGCCGACGACCTCACGACGCTGCCCGGCGAGAACGACCCCGACAACGGCAAGTTCATCCCGCTCATCGCCATCGGCAACGGCTCCTACGACCGCCTCGAGGACGCGTTCGGGAAGTTCGGCCTCGGCGACACGATGATCGCCAACTTCGAGGAGCGCCTGGTCCCCGGCACCGAGCCCTTCGACCTGTGGGACAACGGCCTCAACCCCGGCTTCGACGGCTTCCAGTCGCAGGGCACCTTCGACCAGCTCGTCTTCGACTACGAGAAGATGAAGCAGTACCACGCGATCTTCGTGCCCTGCTCGAGCAACGCGTACAACAACATCATCAACAACCCGACCGTGCAGCAGAACATCCACGACTGGGTGGAGGCCGGCGGGCGATGGTACGTCGCCGACTGGTCCAACGACTGGATCCGCGACGTGTTCCCGCAGTACCAGAACTTCACGCTGGAGTTCGGCGACGACCCCGACCTCGGCAGCTACGACTCGCTCGCCGACATCCTCGACACCGGGCTGCTCGACTGGCTGCAGGCGCTGCCCGACCCGCTCAAGGACATCAACCCGCTCAACGACGAAGCCCACCCGACGCTGTTCCAGCTGCCCAAGGTGCAGACGGTCGACAACTGGTCGGCGCTCGACGCCGTCCTCCCCGTGCTCGTCGACGACGGCATGGGCGGGCAGGTCGACGTCGGTCACAAGGTGTGGCTCGAGGGCCCCCACGACGGCCAGACCAAGGCGCTGACGGTCACCGGCCAGTACGGCTGCGGCAAGATCCAGTTCACCACCTACCACGCGGCCGAGTTCTTCGACTACGTCGGCCTCAGCCCGCAGGAGCTGGTGCTCTTCTACACGATCCTCGAGATCGGCGTCTGCCAGGAAGACCTGCCGATCCCGCAGTAGCCCTGGGGCCGCGAGCCTTCACGACGCCGGCGCCTCCCTGGAGGCGTCGGCGTCTTCGTTTTGCCGCTGCGCGGCTGCGGGGCTCGGTACGCGCCCGCGCGTGAGGGGGGGCCGGCGTCGCCGCGGACGGACGCAGGCTCGCGTCGCCCGACCGCGACGACGCCGGCGCGGTGGATAGATGTCCTAAAGGACCTGCTGTTCTCTCGGTCTCGATGATCTCGCGGTGAAGGAACCTCCTCGTCGGCGCGCGCGTCAGGAGCCGCGCGCTGGGGTGACGCTGCGGTGCAGCTCGGCGATCGTGCGCGGGTCGTGCATCCGCAGCCGCGCGAGCGTCTCGAGGCCGCGCGAGTCCGGGAGGCGCAGGTCGAGCACGAGCAGCGCGATCGAGCCGCGCTCGAGGTGCGGCCGCGCCTCGTCCAGCCGCGCGACGTGAACGACGTCGGGCGCCTCCTCGGGCTGACGCGCGAGCGCGTCGAGCAGGCGTTGAGCGTCAACGGGGTCGTCCTGGATCAGCAGGATGGTCTCCTCCGTGCTCGTGGACATGCTCATGGGGTCACGCGGTGAAAGACTCGACATGCGCTCACCTCGGCTCGTCTCGCGTGGTGCTGACGGACGAGCCCATGGGAGAACCATAGCGAGCGCGACGACGCGCCGCGCCGCGTGACGACGCCGCCGCCGAACAACAGTGCACATTCGATTGGGGGCAGTACGCTCCGGCGCGCTCGAGCGGTCTGGCCGCCAACCGCGTATTCACGAGCCCTGGTCGAGCTACGCCGCGCGCGACGAACCTGGGGTGGCGAGACCTCCTCCGCGGGTCACGACGCCGTACATGCGCGAAACTCGCGTGCCCCGGAGAATTCAATTCGCCCAACGCCGCGATTCGGTCGCTCGACCACGACATGTGCGCCAGGTACGCACATCGCTCCGACCGAGTACCGATGGTTCGCTAGTGGACCCCGCCGGCCGCCGAGAACGCGATATTCGAATGCCAACGCTGCGGACGAAAAACGCCGTTTGGAATTCAAATTGTGAGCATGTGCACGCCGCGCATCGGCTCGGCGCGCTGCGGCGGCACACCGAATATTTTGCGAATTTCGCGCGACTATTCAATTCGGGGAAAATTACCCCCACCGCGCGCGCCCGTGTCGGAGCATCACCCCCATCCGCCCATACGGGTATGTGGAACAAAGTCTGGTCCACTTGGCGCGTCGGCGCGCAGACGAAGCGCGGTCTCTCGAGGCGGGATTGGGGGCACACTCCCCCTAATCGGCGGCGCGGCACGCGACTGTCTGCATGGTCATATTTATATCCGACGTATACTGATTGACGTCCGTGTAATGACCGCACTGGCGACGAAGCGTTGATTCAAGACAGAGGAGTTTTGTGAGCATCAGTGGAGCGTCCTCCGTGACGCGCAGCCCGGCGCGAGGGACCGAGCGCCCCGACTCGGGCCTCGAGCTGAGCGCACGGTCGCTCGTCGAGGCGCCCAGACCTGGCCGCCGGAGCGCCCGCTCCCGCGCGCTCGCGTGGGGCGGCGTGGCGCTGCTCTCGACGCTCGTGTGCCTCGCGACGATGTGGGCGGCGGTCTTCTTCACCGAGCGCGTCACCGCGACGTCAGACCGCCCGAGCGCGTCGCGCTCGCGGAGCGTCCGCGAGCTCGCGCGGGACCTCGAGGGCTCCGTGGGGCGCTTCGTGACCGTGGCGGGCGTCGTGTCGATCGAGCTCGACACGCGCGAGCCGCTGCTCCCCGATCCTCCCACGGACCGCTTCACGATCGCGGACCCCGACACGCTCGTGTTCAACCCGCGCGTCACGATCGTCAACGAGACCGGCGCGCCGGTGGAGGTCGTCGACGACGTGCTCATCGAGGTCCACGGGCGCGTCGAGCGTGACCCCGTCGCCGAGTTCGTGCTCGTCGCGGACTCGATCCGCCGCGCGGACGCGATCGACAGGCCGCGGCAGCGGATCGAGCCGCGCGAGCCCGCGGCGGGGACGCGCCGCGCCGAGACCCACGTGCTCGAGTAACCGCGCTCGGGTCAGGCGGAATCGCGCTGGCGCTCCCTGGCCGCGTCGCGGATACTCGCGTTTGCTCGCGATGCGCTCACGGATCACGCCGCGTCCCTCGCTCTCGCTGTTCTTGTTTTTGCCGCTGTCGCTATCGCTCGGCGCATGCGCTCCGCATGGCCCGCGCGCGCCCGAGAGCGCGTGCCCTTCGTCCGGGCCGCCGCCGGTGTACCCCGGCGCGACGCCGCTGCCGATCGACGCGGACGCGGTGCAGCGTCGCCATCGCGCGCGCGCGCGCTGGGAAGACGTGCTCGCGTTCTACCGCGCCTGCTACGGCGCGCGCGAGTACCCCTTCACGAGCCGGCGGCGCGCGAGCTTCCGCCTCGGCGACGCGCGCGAGTCATCCTCGCCGAACGACTCGTTGCGCTCGGAGTTCTTGGTGCTCGAGCGGCGCCCCGGCGGCGTCGAGCTGCGGGTCGAGTGCCACGGCTGCGCGGCCGAGGCCCTAGCGCCGACGTCGTCGGGCGAGCCCGACCAGGCCCACGAGTAGCGCCGCGCCCAGCAGCTCGCGGTCGCTCGCCGCCGCCGCCGAGCAGCCCTTGCCCGTCGCGCTGCCGGCCTCGTCGCCCTCGATCGGCTCGGGCGCGCCGTAGCCCGCGTCGTCCTCGTCGTGCTCCATGCGGTCGTAGGGGTGGACCCAGCCGTCGCCCCCCTCGTCCCCGTCGCCGCCGCTCGTGCCGCCCTCGGACGCCGACGACTTACCGAACTTGCGCTCGCGCTCCGCTCGCTGCTTGTCCTTGAAGGCCAGGTAGCTGTCGGGCAGCGCGGGCAGCTGCGCCATGGTCCGCGGGCTCGCGCCCGTGAGCTGCTTCCACGAGCCCGGGACCTTGCCGCCGGCCGCCGGCTTCTGCGGGTCGGGCATCAGCAGGTACAGCGCGCGGCGGTTGCGGACCTCGTCGACGCTATCGCCTGTCTCGACGGCCAGCCCACGCTCGCCCATGCCCGCGTAGTAGATCGAGCACCAGGCGCCCTTGTCCTTGAAGTACTGCGCGATCGCCTTGGCGCGGTTGAGCGAGAGCACCTGGTTGTCGGCCGCGTTGCCGACCGTGTCGGTGTAGCCGACGATGTAGAGCGAGGCCGAGATCTTGTCCTTGAAGTTGGGCCCGAGCGCCGAGTTGGCGCGCTCGAGGCCGTCGAGCTCGTGCACCAGCACGGAGAACGCCTCGTCGACCTTGGGCGCCTCGCCCGGCTTGATGTCCCACTTGCCCGAGTCGAAGTTGACCTCGGTGTGCGGGATGGTCACGGCCCAGGGGACGCGCCGATCCTCGGCGAAGCGCCCCACGTCGTCCATGCCCTTGAAGTAGACCATGAACACGTCGTCGGCGCCCTCCCAGGTCTGCTCGACGACCTCGCCGACGCCGATGTTGACGTCCTCCTTGTTGATCTCCTGGACGATGTCGCCCTCGGTGTTGAACACCTGGAACAGGTAGGAGCTGATGACGAAGCCGGTCTTGTACTTGATGGTGTGGCGGTCGACGATGTCCTCGCGGCTCGCCACCATCGTCAGCCCCGGCTTGCCGCCCGCGCGCGCCTTGCGGGTGTCGAACTCGAAGTCCGTCTCGAGGTCGTCGCCCTTGATGCTGAGCTTGTAGTGGGTCTCGTCGCCCTGCTGTCGCCACGTGATCTTCTTGCTCGAGCCGGCCGCGAGCGACACCGACTTGCTCACGCGCGTGCCGTCGTCGCCCTCGATCGTCACGTTGACGCCGCGCGCGTTCTCCTGCGCGCGCAGGACGACGTAGGCCATGCCGTTCGCGTCGGTCTGGCTGGCGAACTCGAAGGTGAAGGGATCCGTGAGGCTGAGGAGCAGCGCGAGCGGGAGCGCGGTGAGCGGGGGCAAAAACGGCATGGGGCGTCCTCCGGGGCGTTTTCATACCACGCGCGCGCGTCCGCGAACACCTCGCCGCCCGGAATCGTTGTACTGTCACACTCCGCCGCGGGCCGTCGCCGGCCGTCGCCGGCCGTCGCGGCTCGCGGCCCGTCAGCGACTGCGGAGGTCCGTCACGTCACCTGTTGGATCCCGGCGAGCGCCCGCTCGACTCGGGCGGATCGAGAGGCGCGCCGCGAGCGGCCCGCGCTCGTCGGCGCGAGCGCGCCGCGGGCTCGCGGACGCGCGCCCGCAGGCCCGCGCTCGCTGCATCCTCGAGCCGCAGGGCGACATTCTCATCACATTAACATTTGGACATATTTTTACTGGGCTATCATCGGCGCCGAGCATGGGCACAGGCGATCGCAAGGCGCCGCGTGACGGGTCCGCGCAGGGCGACGCGCCGGTCGACATCGACGCGACGCGGGCGCTGACGACGTCGCGGGGGCGCCCGCGCGCCGCCCCGCTCGTCGACACCCTGTCCACGGCGCACGCCGACTACCTCGACGCGGGCGAGCGCGCCCCCGCCGAGCACATCGACCGCTTCACGATCGTGCGGCAGCTCGGCGCGGGCGGCATGGGCGTCGTGTACCAGGCCCACGATCCCGACCTCGATCGCGCCGTGGCGATCAAGCTGATCCGGACCACGCGGGCCGGGCCCGACGCGCAGCTCCGGATGCTGCGCGAGGCCCAGGCGCTCGCGCGGCTCGCCCACCCCAACGTCGTGGCCGTGCACGACGTCGGCGTGCACCAAAACGACCTCTTCATCGTCATGGAGTACGTCCCGGCCGTCACGCTCGGCGACTGGGTCCGCGAGTCCACGCCGACGTGGCGCGAGATCGTGCGGGTGTTCATCGAGGCCGGCCGCGGGCTCGCGGCGGCGCACGAGGCCGACATCGTGCACCGCGACTTCAAGCCCTCCAACGTGCTCGTGCGCCGCGACGACGGCCGCGCGCAGGTCGTCGACTTCGGCCTCGCGCGCGCGCACGAGGCCGACGCGCTGCACGTCACGCCGGCCGGCGCCAGCGGCTCGCGCTCGGCGCTCGCGGTCGACCTGACCGAGACCGGCGCGCTCATGGGCACGCCCGCGTACATGTCCCCAGAGCAATACGACAACGCGCGCGCGCTCGACGACCGCTCCGACCAGTTCAGCTTCTGCGTGGCGCTGTGGGAGGCGCTCTACGGCCAGCGCCCGTTCTCCGGCGACACGCTGCACCAGCTCTCGGCCAGCGTCAGCGCCGGCGCGCTGCGCCCCCCGCCGCCCAGCGCCCAGGCGCCGCGCTGGCTGCAGCCGGTCCTTCGCCGCGGCCTCGCGGTCGACCCCGCCGCGCGCTGGCCGTCCATGCACGAGTTGATCGCGGCGCTGGGGCGCGACCCCGGCAAGACCGCGCTGCGCTGGGTGTCGGGGGCCGCGCTGCTCGGCGCGGGCCTGACCATCGGCGGGCTCAGCTTCGCCCGCCCCGGCCCCGACCCGTGCGAGGAGGTCGCGGCCGCGATCGACGGGGTGTGGAACGACGCGCGCGCCCAGGCCCTGGAGACCGCATTCGCCGGCACGCAGCTCGCGTTCGCGGGCGAGATGGCGGCGCGCGTGAGCACGCGCGTGGACACCTACGCCGAGGGCTGGCGCGCGGCCCAGCTCGCGGCCTGCCACCTGCGCGAGGATCCGCTGTACGCCGAGCGCAACACCTGCCTGGCGCGCCGCCGCAGCCAGCTCGACGGGACGCTGGAGCTCCTGACAGGCGTGGACGCGGAGGCGCCAGGGATCGTGGAGCACGCGGACGAGATCGCGGCGAAGCTGCCCGACGTGTCGCTGTGCAACAACGTCGAGCTGCTGCGCGCAGGCGGAGCGCGGGTGCCGGCGAGCGCGGAGGAGCTGGCGCGGGTCGAGCAGGCGCGCCCGCACCTGCTGCGGGCGGATTTTTTCCTGAAGGCGTACCTGCTCGATCAGGCAGCCGCAGAGCTGGACGCGGCGGAGCAGCTGGAGCTGACGCACGGCCCGGTCGTCGCGGAGCTGATGTACCTGCGGGCGAGCCTGGCGCTCCGCAAGGGCGAGGTCGAGGAGGCGGCGGAGGGCCTGGACCGCGCGGCCGCGAAGGCGCTGGCGGTCGCGCACGATACGCTGCTGATCGACGCGTGGCTGCTGCGCGCCAGCCTGCTCGCCCAGAGCAGCGCGCGTCCAGCCGACGCGCATCGCTGGCTCGACCTGGCCGAGGGAGCGCTGACGCGGTTTGGGCTCGACGAGGATGACCGCGTGATCCAGGTGTTCAGTCTCCGCGGGCTAGCGCTCCAGCACGACGCGCAATTCGAGCGAGCACACGCGCGACTCGAGCACGCGCGAAGGCTGGCGGAGCAACGCTGGTCGCTCGAGGACCCGCGGCTCGCCGATATCTTGTTAACGTTGGCCCACGTGATGGCGCGGCGCGGTGATGCCATCGAGCGTGTGGAGCAATTCTATGAGATGGCGCTCTCCATCCTCACTAAGGCGTACGGGGAGGATCACCCGGCATTGTCATATATACATCTCGGTCTCGCCAACATGTACGTCGACAGTTCTGACCGAATCGAGGATGCGGAGGCGTCGCTCGAACGAGCCACGTCGACCTACGGTGCTAGCTCGAATCACCTCCTGAGCACTCAGGTATTAATCGACACAACACGAACGAGGCTCGCACTCGTACGAGGAAACCTCGAAGAGGCACTCGTATCGGCGACGCGTGCGACCGAGAACTGCGAGACACGCTCCAATTCGCCTAGTATGTGCGCCGATGCATGGAGCGCGCTTGGCACGATCGAGTTCGGGCTCCGTGAATTTTCGGCCGCACGAGATTCCTTCTCCAAGGCGCTGGCGTTGAGCGTTCGCAGTCATGGCAACGACAGCCTCGCGGCGGGGCTCAACCTCGGGAATCTCGGAGAAACCTTGCTCGAGCTCGGCAATCTAGAAGCTGCCGTCACCAACCTCGAGCACTCGGTAGCAGTGCTTCGAGAGATCGATGGTATCGAGTCGCAGTATTTCGCGGTCCCGCTGAAAGGACTAGGCAAGGCCTATCTGTCCCAAAATTCACCAGCCGATGCAGTCCCTGCGCTCGAGGAGGCCGTCACCCTCCTCGCGCGAGGGACGATCCCCAACGAGCTCGCCGATGCCCGGTTCGCGCTCGCGCGTGCTCTCGCGGACGCGACCGAGGGCCCGCGTCCCGAGCGCGCGATCGAAGAGGCTCTCGCCGCCCTCGAGCTCTACCGCGAGCTCGGCGTAGACTTTGAGCCCGCGGCGGCTGAGGTCGCGGACTGGCTGGGGTCGTGAGTCCTTCGGATCTCCGGCATGGATAGGCAACGAGGAGGCTACTGTGACGACACTAACTGTGGAGGTCAGCGTGACGATCGACGGCGCCGGCGCGCCCGTGCTCGACTCGGTGACGAGCGTGAGCCCGTCGGGGGACGGGGTCGCCACGCTCGACGAGACGACGACCCCGCCGACCCTGAGCGTCGATGACTACGACTGCGACACCGTGGTCATTAATCTCAACGCGCCCGTGGGGGACGACCTCGAGGAGGCCCAGGTCTCGTCGAGCATCACGCCGACCAGCGCGCCGATCCAGTTCTCGTGGTCCGACCCCGGCAACCCGTTGACCCTGACCGTCACGGGCCTCACGCAGGTTGACTCGTCGCTGGACGACGATGTCAACCTCAGCGTGGACTCGAGCAGCGGAGACCCAATATTCATCGTTCGCCGGAGCCGTCCGCCAGGCGACGACCGCTAGCGCTCGACCCCAACACGATCGGCCGACGGCCCGCGCCAGAGTTCACCGATCTCCCATTTCAACATGGCCGATCGGTCATCCAAAAGCGCAACCCTCCCGCGCGGGCGCGCACGGTTCGCGCTTGGACCTGCTCTCGCCGCCGCGTAGCCTCTCGCGGCGAAACGGCTCACAGCCACTGGACCCGCGGGCGCTCGGCCGCGCGCCTGCGGGCAGGAGAAGAGCGCGCAACATGTCCACGCTCACCGTGGAGATCAGCCTGTCCATCAACGGCGCGGGCGAGCCCGAGCTCGGTCACCAGCGTCTCGCCCTCCGGGGACGGGGCCGCGACCATCAACTCGACGGCCACGCCTCCGGTGCTGTCCGTCGAGGACTACGCCCACGACACCGTGGTCATCAACCTCAACGCGCCCTCGGGCGAGACCATCGACTACAACGAGACCGCGTCCTCGGTCACGCCGAGTTCGGCGCCCTTTAGCCACAGCTGGTCGAGCGCCGGCGACCCGCTGACGCTGACGGTCACGAACGCGACGATGCTCGACTCGGAGCTGTCCGTGACCGCGACGCTGAGCGCGGAGTCGGGGGGCGATCCGATTTTCGTAGTCACGAGGAAGCGCCCGCCCAGCGGCTGAGCGCTGCGTGACGGCGCGCCCAAGTCGCCCAACCCTGCGGTACGCTCCCCAGCGTGCCGCACTATCCACCTCCGCCCGCCCCGCTCCCGCCCACGCCGCTCGACCAGGTTGACGCCAAGCTCGCGCGTCTCGCGGACGAGGGGCGGCCGCGCTGGGTCGAGCTGCCCACGCGCGCGCGGGCGCGGCTGCTGCGGCGGTGCATGGAGTGCACGCTCGCCGTCGCCGACGAGTGGGCTGAGGTCGCGCGCACGATCAAGGGCTACCCCGCGGGCAGCGGCGGGCACGGCGAGGAGTACCTCGCCGGCACCCTGCCCGTGATGCGCAACCTCCGGCTGTTCGCCGAGGCGCTCGAGGCCAGCGGCGTGCCGCGGCTGCCCAAGACCTGGCGGCGTGGCGACGGGCAGTGGGTCGCGCGGGTGTTCCCCCAGGGCGCGCTCGACCGCGTGCTGTTCACCGGCGTCACCGTCGACATCTGGATCAAGCCCGGCGAGGAGCCGACCCAGGGCGCGCTGTACCGGCGCAAGCGCGCCGGCGAGGGCGGCGACGGGGGCGTGTGCGCGGTCCTGGGCGCCGGCAACCAGAGCTCCATCCCGCCCATGGACGTGCTCTACAAGCTCGTCGTCGACGACGAGGTGTGCCTGCTGAAGATGAACCCGGTCAACGAGCAGCTCGGGCCGATCCTCGAGCGCGCGCTCGCGCCGCTGGTCGAGGGCGGCTACCTCGAGGTGGTCTATGGCGGCGCCGAGGTCGGGCAGCGCGTCACCGACCACCCGCGCGTCACGAGCGTGCACATCACCGGCTCGGCGCGCACCCACGACGCGATCATCTGGGGCACCGGCGAGCGCGGCGCCAAGAACAAGGCCGAAGGGACACCCAGGCTCGACAAGCCGATCAGCTCGGAGCTCGGCTGCGTCTCGCCGGTGCTCGTGGTCCCGGGCGACTGGTCGGAGAAGCAGCTGCGCTACCACGCGCGCCAGGTCGCGTCGATGCTGACCTACAACTGCGGCTTTAACTGCAACGGCGCGCGCCTGATCGTGCTGGCGAGCCGCTGGCGGCACCGCGCGCGCTTCGAGGAGCTCGTGCGCGAGCGGCTCGCGGCCACGCCCACGCGCGTCGCCTACTACCCGACCGCCCAGGCCACGTGGGAGACGTTCACGCGCGAGTACCCGCAGCACGCCGCGCTCGGCGAGACCCACGACGCGCGCGCGCTGCCGTGGACGCTGCTCGAGGGCGTGCGCGCCGAGGAGGGGGAGTTCGCGCTGCGCGAGGAGCCGTGGTGCGGGATCATGAGCCTGGTCGAGCTCGACGCCGAGGAGCCCGGCGAGTTCCTCGACAAGGCCGTCCCCTTCGTCAACGAGCGCGTGTGGGGCACGCTCTCGTGCAACGTCCTCATCCACCCGAGGACCGAGCGCGCGCTCGGGCCCCGCTTCGACGAGGCGATCGCGGCGCTGCGCTACGGCGGCGTCGCGATCAACTGCTGGACCGGGCTCAACTACGGCATCGTCAACGCGACCTGGGGCGCGTTCCCGGGGCACCCGCTCGACGACATCGAGTCGGGCCAGGGCGTGGTGCACAACGGCCTCTTGATCGATCACCCGCAGAAGTCGGTGGTGCGCGCGCCCTTCGTCGTGCGGCCGACGCCGGCGTGGTTCACGGACCATCAAAACAACGTCGAGCTCGGCCAGCGGATCACGCGGTTCGAAGCCGCGCCCGGGCTCCTGGCGCTGCCGGGCGTCGTCGCGGCGGCGCTCAAGGGCTGACGACCGGAGCGCCGCGCGTGGACGCGCGTGCCCGCAGCGCGCGTGCGCGCGACGACGTCGCGCGCGTGACGTCTGCGCGCGCCCGCACCTGCCCGCGCGCCGCAGACCATGCGACAGTGTGGGGTGACGCTACGGCCGCGCGCCCGCGCCGGTGACCGCCTGGGTCCTGGAGTCACGCCCGCATGTTCTCGATCGACGGCTACGAGCTCCCAACCCAGCTGCACGTCGGGCGGCGTACCCAGATCTTCCGCGGCGTCAGGGTGTCGGACGGCGCGCCGGTGATCGTCAAGACGCTGCGCCGCGAGCTCGCCACGCCGCGCGACGTGGCGCGCCTGCGACACGAGCACAGCGTGCTGCAGCGCGTCGACGACCCCCGAGTGGTGCGCGCGCTCGAGCTGCTCGTGCAGGGCCCGCGCTCGGCGCTCGTGCTCTATGACATCGGCGGCGTCGCGCTCAGCGAGCTGGAGACGTCTTTTTTGGAGCTCGAGCTCGACGAGCGCCTGCACTACGCCTGCGAGCTGACCCGCGCGCTCATGGCGGTCCACTCGGCCGGCGTGATCCACAAGGACGTGAAGCCGGCGAACGTCATCGTCCAACGCGCGCGCCGACGCCTCGTGCTGTCCGACTTCAGCATCTCCTCGGCGCTCGACGCCGAGCGCGGCGCGCTGGCGAGCGCCGACGTGCTCGAGGGCACGCTCGCGTACCTCTCGCCCGAGCAGACCGGCCGCATGAACCGGCTCGTCGACTACCGCGCCGACTTCTACTCCCTGGGCGTCACGCTCTACGAGCTGCTCACGGGGCAGCTGCCGTTTCACGCCCCCGACGCGATGGGCCTCGTGCACGCCCACGTCGCGCGCGTCCCCGTGTCGCCCCAGGCGCTGCTGCCCTCGATCCCGGCGCCGCTGTCGGAGATCACGATGCGCCTGCTGGCCAAGAACGCGGAGGACCGCTACCAGAGCGCGAGCGGCATCCTGGCGGATCTCGAGCGGGTCCGCGACGCGCTGCGCACCCGCGACGAGGTCGAGTCATTCACGCTCGCGGCCGACGACACCTACGAGCGCTTCCGCCTGCCGGCCAAGCTCTACGGGCGCGCCGCGAGCCGCGAGGCGATCCTCGCCGCGTTCGAGCGCGCGAGCGCCGGGGGCAACGAGCTGCTGCTGATCGGCGGCCCGTCGGGGATCGGCAAGTCGGCGCTCATCCGCGAGCTGCACCGCGAGATGGTCAAGCTCCGCGGGCACTTCGTCACCGGCAAGTTCGATCTGCAGGAGCGCGACCGGCCCTACGCCGCGGTCGCCCAGGCGCTGCGCGCCCTCGCCCGCGCGCTGCTGCTGGAGCCCGAGGACCGCCTGCGCGCCTGGGCGAGCGCGCTGCGCACGGCGCTCGGTCCCAACGGCCAGGTCGCGCTGGACCTCGCGCCGGAGCTCGAGCGCGTCATCGGCCCGCAGCCGCCGCTGCGCCCGCTGCCGCCGAGCGAGACCGCGAACCGCTTCCGCGTCACCACGCACGCGCTGTTCAAGGCGCTGGCGGGCGAGCGACACCCGCTCGTGCTGTTCCTCGACGACCTGCAGTGGTCGGACCTCGCCACGCTGCAGCTGATCGAGCAGCTCGCCGCCGATCCCGAGCTCACGCACGTGCTGTGGATCGGCGCGTACCGGGACAGCGAGGTCCCGGCGGACCACAACCTCGAGCGCGCGGTCGCGGCGCTGCTCGAGGCCGGCGCGGCGGTGGAGCGCCTGACGCTGGGGCCGCTCGACGAGGAGCCGATCGCCTTGCTGCTGGTCGACGCGCTGCACCACGCGCCCGACGTCGTGCGCCCGCTCGCGGCGCTGCTGCGCGAGAAGACCGAGGGCAACCCGTTCTTCGTCCGCGCGTACCTCGAGTCGCTGCACGAGCGCGGCGAGCTGCGCTTCGATCAGCGCCGCGGCTCATGGACATGGTCGCTCGACCAGGTCGCGCAGGCCGAGCTGCCCGACGACGCCGCGGCGCTGGTCGCCGCGCGCATCGCCAAGCTCCCGTCCGCCGCCCAGGAGCTGCTGCGCGACGCGGCGTGCGTGGGCGCGCGCTTCGAGCTGCAGGTCGTCGCGCGCCTGCTCGAGCTCACCGGCGCGGACGCGCTCGCGCGCCTGTGGCCGGCGGTCACGCGCGGGCTCGTGCGCCCGCTCGACGAGCACTACAAGTTCATCGCCGACGACGCCCAGCCGACGCACTTCGAGTTCGTGCACGACCGCGTGCAGCAGGCCGCCTACGAGCAGCTGCCGGCCGCGGAGCGCCCGCGGCTGCACCTCGCGATCGCGCGCGAGCTGCAGGCGCGCGAGGACGAAGGGGCCCGGGACCAGCGGCTGTTCACGCTCGCCGGTCACTACCAGGTCGCGGCCGCCGCGGGCCTGGTCGTCGAGCCAGGCGAGCGCGCCCGCGTCGCGTCCCTCGAGCTCGACGCGGCCCGGCGCGCGAAGCTCTCGACGGCCTACCGCTCGGCGTGCGGCTACCTCGAGGTCGGGCTCGGGCTGCTGCCCGCGCGCCCCTGGGACGACGCCTACGCGCCCTGCTTCGCGCTCCACCGCGAGCGCGTCGAGAGCGAGTTCCTCGCCGGCAACCCCGAGCGCGCGCTCGAGTTCTTCACGCCGCTGCTCGCCCGCTCGCGCACCGCGATCGAGCGCGCCGATCTGTTCGCGCTGCGGGCGACGCTCGAGACCGAGCGCGGCGCGCTGCCGGCCGCGATCGAGGCCGGCCGCGAGGGGCTCGCGCAGCTCGGCGCGCGCCTGCCCAGGAACACGACGACGCTGCACGTGCTGAAGGAGTACGCGCGCTTTCGCCTGCTGCGCGGCAGCGCGAGCGCCGAGGAGCTGCTCGCGCGGCCCGAGCTCGAGGACCCGGCGCGCCGCGCCGAGCTGCGCGTGCTCGTCTCGATGACCGCGGCCGCCTACTTCGTCGACACCAGCCTCGCGTCGCTCGTGCTGCTGCGGATCGCGAGCATCTCGGTCGGCCACGGCCTCAGCGAGCTCTCGGCCTACGGCTTCATCGGCGTGGGCCTCGTGCAGTCGGGCGCGTTCGGCCAGTACGCCGCCGCGGACGAGCTCGGGCAGCTCGCGCGCGACATGAACGAGCGCTTCGACAACGCCCAGCTGCGCACCCGCATCACCCTGTTCTGGGCCACCTTCATGATGGTCTGGGCGCGCCCGTTCGCCGAGGTCAAGCCGGTGCTGCGCGACGCGGTGCGCCTCGGCGTCGAGTCGGGCGACCTGATCTACGCGGTCTACAGCGCCATGACCGAGGTGTTCATGATGGTCATGGCCGGCGACTCGCTCGACGACGTGCACACGCAGTGCGCGTCGGCCAAGCAGTTCGTCGCGCGGCGCGAGCTCGAGGATCAGCTGGCGACGGCCACGTACATCCAGCGCGTGTTCGGCGAGCGCCTGCGGGGCGTGGAGTCCGAGTTCGACGAGGCCGAATACGCAGCCGGCCTCAGCGACGAGCGCACGCCGCTGACGATGTTTTATTACAACCTGTACCGGGCGATGCACGCGTACATCACGGGCGATCAGGAGACCGCCTACGCGTCGCTGCAGCAGGCGCTGCTGCGCACCAAGGTCGCGTTCGGCAGCTGCTTCATCGCCGACCTGCGCTTCTACGAGTGCCTGATCCTCGCCCGCCAGCTGCCCGAGGCGCGCGGGCTTTCGCGCCGCAAGCTGATCAAGACGATCCGCCAGGGGCTCGCGCAGCTGCGCCGCTGGGCCCGCAGCGCGCCGGCGAACTACGGCGCGCGCGAGGCCCTCGCGCGCGCCGAGTGGCTGCGCGCGTCGGGGCGCGAGGCCGACGCGCTCGGCTTCTACAACCTCGCCATCGCGTCGGCGCGCGAGCACGGCGCGCCCAACGTCGAGGCGCTCGCCTGCGAGTGCGCGCTCCGGTTCGCGCGCGCGCGACCGCAGGACCACGGCGTCCTCGCCAGCGCGTACCTCGAGGACGCCCTGCGCGCGTATCGGGTCTGGGGCGCGAGCGCGAAGGTGGTCGCGCTCGCGCGCGAGTTCAACGTCTCCGCCGCGGGCGCGCCGGACCCGATCGCGAACGCGACGCTGACGATGACGCGCTCGACCACCGCGTTCGCGCTCGACCTGCACACCGTCGTCAAGGTCTCGCAGGCCATCTCGGGCGAGCTCGAGATGGACGGCCTGCTGCGCCGCCTGACCGCGCTGCTGGTCGAGAACGCCGGCGCGCGCCGGGGCGTGCTCGTGCTCGCGGAGGACGACGCGCTGCTCGTCGAGGCCGAGTCGTCGGCGGACGAGGCCGGCGCGCGCGTCGGCCTCGCCACGCCGCTCGCCGACTACGAGGCGCTGCCGAGGCGGCTCATCCAGTACGTCGCGCGGCTGCGGGAGGACGTGGTGCTGCACGACGCGAGCCGCGATCCGGTGCACGGCGACGACCCCTACATCGCCGCGCGCGCGCCCCAGTCCGTGCTGTGCACGCCGGTGCTGCACCAGGGCCAGCTCGCGTGCGTCGTCTACCTCGAGAACGACCTGACCGCCGGCGTGTTCACGCGCCGCCGCCTCGCGCTGATCAAGCAGCTCGCCGCCCAGATCGCGATCTCGCTGACCAACGCGCGCCTGTACCAGCGCCTCGACGAGGCGCGCCGGGCCGCGCTCGCGGCCGACCAGGCCAAGACGCGCTTCTTGATGAACATGAGCCACGAGTTCCGCACGCCGCTCAACGCGATCCTCGGCTACAGCGAGCTGCTCGCCGACCGCATCGCGGAGGGCGACCTGACCTCGGCCGAGGAGGACCTCCACGCGATCCACGCCGCGGGCGTCCGCCTGCTGCGATCGGTCAGCTCGGTCCTCGAGCTCACGCGGCTCGAGACCGAGACCCACGAGACGCGGCTCGAGCCCGTCGAGCTCGAGCCGCTCGTCCGCGAGGTGCTGACGCAGTGCGAGCCCCTCGCCAAGGCGCGCGGCAACACGCTCTCGCTCTCGCTGCGCGACGCGCCGCGCCTCTACACCGACGCGCGCATGCTCCACTACTGCGTCACGACGCTGCTCGACAACGCCTGCCGCTTCACCGAGGACGGCGCGGTCCGCCTCGAGGTGGACGCGCGCGAGCTCGACGCGCGCCTGTGGGTCGAGCTCTCGATCATCGACACGGGCATCGGCATCGCGCCGGAGGCGCTGCCGCGGATCTTCGAACGCTTCGCCCAGGTCGACGAGTCGACGACGCGCGCGTTCGAAGGCACCGGCGTGAGCCTGGCCGTGGCCCAGCGCTTCAGCGCGCTGCTCGGCGGCGAGATCGTCGTCGTCAGCGCCCCCGGGCGCGGCTCGACCTTCACGCTGCGGCTGCCGGCGACGCACCCGGACGCGAAGGGCCGCGACGCCGCGCGCTGATTAAAAGCGCCTGGCGCTGCGAGTCACCCGACGACGCGGCGCGCGAGCGCCATGGTCCTCGTCGGCTGCGCCGCGTCGTGCCTGGCGAGCTCGACGCAGCCGCGCCCCGTCGGGCTGCCGAAGTGCTCGAGCAGCGGCCCGACCAGCTGCGCGCGCGCGGGCTCGTAGGCGCCCGACCAGCTCTGACCGGTCACGCCCGCGGCGACGCAGAGCTCGAGACAGCGCCAGACGTCGATCGCGTCCTTGTCGGCGAAGCGGTCGAGCCAGGCGTGGGTCTTGACCAGCAGCGCGCCGCGCTCGTCGGGGACGACGAGCGTCGTCGCGCGCGCGTCGTCGTGCGCGCGCAGCCGGAGCGCGACGCCGGGGAGGTTGAGCACGTTCGCCAGCCCCTGGACCTCGAACAGCCGCCGACCGTCGACGAGCTTGGTCTGCTTGCGCCGCGACGTGTACGCGGGGACGAGCAGGTCGATGACCGCGTCGACGCCGTCGCCGAGCGGACGAACGTAGCGCCCGTCGTCCCAGGCGTAGCCGCGGGCGGTGAGCTGCGCGTGCAGGGAGGCCCCCTGGATCGTCACCGCGTGCGCGCCGAAGTCGGCGTCGAGGCTCATGCGCTGCAGCTGCGGCGCGAGGCCGCGGCTCAGCGCGAGCAGCGAGACCATCTGCCCGCCGATCAGGCGGAAGCGTTCGGGCTCGCAGCCGCTTCGCTCGATCACCTCGCCGATGTCGAAGAGCGCGGTGATCGCCGCCTCCTCGGCTCGCGAGCGCGGCCGCACCACGACCTCTCGAGTCTGCGCCCGCGTCGGCTCTCGCGTCAGCTCTCGCGTCAGCTCTCGTGTCAGCTCTCGTGTCAGCTCTCGTGTCTCTCGAGAATCCATCGCTCGAGCCTCCTCGCCGCCTCCTCGCGATCCGAGCCGCCCAGCTCCAGCAGATCGAGGAGCTGCTGAACCGGGTCGACGAGCGGGAGCCTCGACGCGAGCGGCGGCGACGCGTCGGGGCGAAACACGCTGCGATCCCGCGGCCAGCGGACGAACACGTTGCCGTCGGCGCGCCCGCGCGCGGGGACGAGCTGCAGCGCCTCCGGATCGAGCTCGCGGCGCGCGTAGATGATGAGGTGCGTCGGGACGCGCCACGGCGCGAGCAGGTCGGGCCCGACATCCGCCGAGATGGCGACGTCGCCGGCGAAGGCCGACGCGAAGCGCTCGGCGACGTCGCGCGTCGCGTCGAGCGAGTACCACGCGTGCTCGGTGCCGCGGACCCCCCGGTACTCCCGCTGGAAGGCGCGCAGCAGCGGCTCGGCGCGCGCGCGCCAGCGCCCGTGCCCGGGGCGCTCGACGAGCTCGAGCTCCCGCAGCCGCGAGAGCACCTGCGACACCGCGCCGGGCGTCACCCCGATCAACTGCGCCAGCCGTGCGGTCGTCCAGTAGCCCGGCGCCGGCGCGCGATCGCTGAGCAAGCAGCGGATGATGGCGCGACCCGAGTCGCCCCCGGGCAGCGTCGCGCGCGGCCGCGAGGGCCTCGCCTCGCCCGTATGCGACAGCCGCAGGTCGGGCCCGCGGAGATCGAAGTTCCCGGCGTGGTCCGCCCAGGACCAGCCCGCCGCGCTGAGGCGCTCCCCGAGCGGCCGCGAGACGTACGGCGCGACCAGCAGCGGCAGGCCCTCGCGCTCGAGCGCGACGCGACGCGAGCGCAGCGACGCGAGCTCGCCGGGGTACGGCGCGCGCGCGCTGCTCTCGTAGGCGAAGGTGTAGACCCAGCCGTCCACGGTCAGCTCGAGCGCCCCGTCGCCGCGCGCGCCCCCGGGCGCGGCGCGGGGCTTCACCGCCACGTCGACCCGCCGCAGCTGCGCGATGAGGTTCGTCAGCACCGTGACACGGTAGCACCCGCGCGCGCGGATGTTTAGAAAAATCGAATATTTAGTAACGTGATTAATTCCAAATAATCGTAAATTGTGAAGCCGAGCCGCGCGACGCTTGGCCCGCGGTGAGCCGCCCGCGCGCCGCCTTCGAGGCGAGGCGCGTCGCTCCCCGCGCGTCAACCCGACCGGCGCGACCGGTCATCACCGCCCTGCCCGCCGGCTCGACGAGCGCACGGCTCGAGTATAATTAAGTAAAAATTAAAATTTAGCACAGTGATAAACATCAAGATTCGCACACGGAGACCTCGAGGCGGCCGGCGCGATCACGCGCCGCGCACGCGCTCCCGAGCTCGGGCGCGACGAGATCACCCGCGGGATGCGGCTAGTGATCGGCGTGGGCGCTGCGCGGCCCGACGAGCGCGGAGGGGAGCACGACCTTGCAGTCCGCCTGCGTGCCGATGATCTGGATCTGCCCGCTGCCGGCGCGCTGCACCGCGCGGCGGATCAACGGGAGGCCGCGCCCGATCTGCTCCATCAGGCCGAGCGTGCGCATCGTCGACGCGAGCAGCGGGTTGCGCGGGAAGGACACGCCGCCGTGCTGGGCCTGCTCCTCGAGCTGGACCGCCGCGGTCAGCCCGCCCGGGTTCCAGATCTCCATACGGTCGCTGAACAGGCGCACGGCGACGCGGCCGCTGAGGCGCAGATCGCGATGCACGAGCGCGTTGGTCAGCGCCTCGCGCACCGCGGCGATCGGGTACTCCGAGTGGCTCTCCGGCGCCTCGGCGCCGTCGCTGGTCTCGACGTCATCCGGGATCGTGCGGGTGTGCTTGAGGATGTAGCTCAGCGCCTGCTCGCGCATCGCCGGGATGCTGCCCTCGAGATCGACGCGCTCCTCGATCGCGTCGGAGAGCACGCGCCCGTCCACGCGCACGATCGAGAGGCCCCACTCGGGGCGATGCAGCTGCGGCAGCAGCCCGAACGAGAGCAGCCCGGCGACGGTGGGCGTGGGCTTGCTCTGCGCCTTCCCGAGGAGCCCGAGGCGACCCGCGAGCAGCTCGAGCGACATCGACTCGGCGAGCGCCGGCGTGCGCTTGTGCAGGTACGCCTCCACGGCCTCGAGGTCGAGGTCCTCGAGCGTCGCGCCCGGGACCGGGCTGCGTTCAAATCCCAAGGGGGCGGGGGCGACGAGGGCCATGGATGTCATACGTGCGGTGGCGCGACCCCAGCGCGCGCGGACGCGCGGGGGGTTCGTTCATGGTACCGCGGTGGTTCACCCCAGTCAGCGGATCGTCGACCGGCGCGGAGCCCGTGGCGTGAACGCTCATGCGCGTTCCACTTCGCGGCAGGCTCCCGCTACGATACGGTTCATGGCCCTGGCGCCGGCCTGTCCGACAAGATTCGTCGCCGCGCGCGCGCGGACTCGCGGACGAGCCCGGCGACCCCGGCTCGCGCGGCGCGAGCACAGCCTCAAGGCGCGCGGCCTCGTGGGCGCCCTCGTCAGCGGCCTCGTGGTCGTCGGCGCCCCCGCGATCGCGCGCGCCGATCAGGGCTCGATCTTCTTCGGCAACGAGGCGGCCCTGCGCGCGGGGGCGATCAACGCGATGGTCCGGGACGGCAGCGCGGCCTGGTACAACCCCGCGGGCCTCTCGGCGATCAAGGCGACCAACCTCGACGTCAGCCTCAACCTCTACGGCCTGCGGCTGCGGCGGGTCCCCGACGGGCACCTGCTGCGCTTCCCCGACGGCGACGTCGGCGGCGACTACCGCCACCTCGACGTCTACGTCATCCCGAGCGCGGTCGTGTTCTCCAAGCGCTTCCGCCCGGGGCTCGTCGGCGGCGTCTCGGTGTTCGTCACGGAGAGCAACAGCTTCTCCTTCCAGACGGAATTCCACGGCGTGCCGCACTCGATCGCGAGCGGCGCGGACGCGGGCGATTGGCAGACCGATCACGTCCTCGACATGCAGGTCAACAGCCGCACCTACGCGGTCGGGCCGTCGCTCGGCTGGATCGTCACGCCCAAGGTCCGGCTCGGCCTCTCGCTGCACGGCATCTACCGCTACGGCGAGTCCTCGTACCAGCTCTGGAGCCACTCGGCCCAGCAGACCGAAGACGGCGCGGGCGGCAGCCACGTGCTCGCGCAGAGCCGCCTGCGCGATCTCGACACGCAGCTCGGCGTCATGCTCACCTTCGGGCTGCAGGCCTCGCCGACCGAGCGCTTCAACTTCGGCTTCACGATCCGCTCGCCGCAGCTCGTGCTCATCAGCTGGCCCGGCATCTCGCTGACCGAGTCGCGCGCGTACACCAACGAGGCCGGGGTCACCGACGTCATCAACACCAACTTCCCCGAGCGCGACGCGACCCTGCGGGGCGACTTCGACATCCTCGCCAACGTGCGCGTCGACGCGGGCTTCGCCTATCACTGGGACAAGGTGTCCTGGTCCGGCGATCTCAACCTGCGGCCTCGCAACCCGACGAGCTTCTTCTCGCGCCGCTTCGCCACGACGACCTTCAGCGCGCGCATGGGCTTCCTCGTCCCGCTCGGCGATCTGGTCACGCTCGGCACCGGCGTCTACATGGATCGCTCGGGCGCCGAGGCCGGCCCGTTCAGCCAGCCCTTCCTCGGCAAGGGCGACGGCAAGGACTTCAGCTCCGTCGACGCGCCCGAGCTGTTCGTCGAGGACGTCGACTTCTACGGCCTGACGCTCGGCGTCCGGCTCGAGCGGCGGCTGTGGCGGCGCCTGATGGAGGGCCCCAAGGGCTGGAAGGAGCTCGCCGAGGGCGAGTGGAGCAAGCAGAAAGAGGACATCTACGCGTCGAAGGTCTCGCTCACGACGACGATCGGCCTGCGCTACGCGCTCGGGCACGGCACCGTGACGGGCACCGCCTACGAGTTCGGTCGCGACCCCGCGACCATCGAGCCCGAGCGCGCGATCTCGAACACCGTGCCGCTCACGCTGCGCGCGCTCGAGGTCTTCAGCCACGACTTCACGCTCTACCTCGGCACGCAGCTGACCTTTTAGCCATGTACGACGCCGGCGCGCGAGCGCCGACACACGGCCCTTCGGTCATATCGATCGAGCCGCGCTCCGGGGCCGCGCCGCGTAGGCGGCCAGGCCCGCGCGCAGGATCGTCAGGCACCGCGCGAGCCGCTCGCGCCCCAGCACGTAGGCGATCCGCACCTGGTTGCGGCCCTTGCCCGGCGTCGCGTAGAAGCCCTCGGCCGGCGCCATCATCACGGTCTCGCCCTCGAGCGAGAACTCGCGCAGCAGGAAGGTGCAGAACGCCTCCGCGTCGTCGACGGGCAGGTCGGCGACCAGGTAGAAGGCGCCGCGCGGCGTCGGGCACGAGACCCCCGGGATCGCGCGCAGGCCGTCGACGAGGAGGTCTCGACGGCGGCGGTACTCGTCGATCATCCCGCGCATCTCGGCCGCGGGCGTCTCGAGCGCCGCCATCGCGGCGTGCTGATCGACGGTGGGCGGCGAGAGCCGGGCCTGCGCGAAGCGCAGGCAGGCCGCGTAGAAGTAGGCGTTGCGCGTGACCAGGCAGCCGACCCGCGCGCCGCAAGCCGAGTAGCGCTTGGAGACCGAGTCGATCACGATCGCGTGCTGCGTGAGATCGGGGAGCCCGAGCACCGACGGCGCGACCTCGGGGAGGTCACCGTCCTCGGGGTACACGAACTCGCGGTAGACCTCGTCGACGATGAAGAACAGCCCGTGCTCGCGGCAGACCGCGCCGAGGGCCGCGAGCGCCTCGTGGGTCAGCACCGCGCCGGTCGGGTTGCCCGGCGTCGGCACCACGAGCGCGCGCGTGCGCGCGCGGATCGCCGCGCGCACGCGCTCGGCCGGGATCGAGAAGCCCTCGCTGGCGAAGCTCGTCACGGGCACGACCTCGACGCCGAGCATGTGCGCGAAGCCGCGGTAGTTGGTGTAGTAGGGCTCGACCACGAGGATCGAGTCGCCGGGGTCGCAGGCCGTCGCGATCGCGAACAGCAGCGCCTCCGAGCCGCCGGTCGTCACGAGGATCTGGTCGGCGTTGATCGCCGGCCCGCCCGCCGCGGCGCCGAGCCCGTTGTAGTAGCCCGCGAGCGCCTCGCGGTACTCGGCGAAGCCCTGCGACGGGCTGTACGCGACGACCGGCTCCGCGAAGCGCTGGTACGCGGCGCGCATGGTCGACACGGTCGGGAGGTCAGGTTGCCCGATGTTGAGGTGGTGGACATGGACGCCGCGCGAGCGCGCGAAGTCGGCGTGCGGCATGAGGCGACGGATCGGCGACGCCGGCGAGGTCGCGCCGCGGACTGAGAGCTTCGGATGAACCATGAGCGAGACTCGCCCCGCAGCGTGCCCACGGAGTCGGCCGCGCCTCAAGGGCCCGGCGTGTGAGCTTGGCGATTCGAGACGGGGAGCGGGGACCCCGCGGCTGGCTCCGTCGGCTTGCAAACGGCGAAGCAGGGGTCCAAACTACGTCACCCGCTCGCATAGCTCAGTCGGATAGAGCGACGGTTTCCTAAACCGTAGGCCACAGGTTCGATCCCTGTTGCGAGCATCCTGGGTGGCTCTATACGCCGCGTGCGCGGCGTTTTATGGCTCGCCGCAGCGCGTCGCCGCGCTCGTCCCGCGCTCAGGAACCTGGCCTGAGAGACACGCTCAACGCGCGGCGCCGGGCGACCGCGCGGACGTGCGCCGCGCGGTCGCGTGGACGCGACTTCACCTTCGTTCAGCGGTCTGGTCGGCGCTCGGGTTCGGTCTAGCCTCGCCGGCGACGCAGCCTGAGCAGCCCGAGCAGCCCGAGCAGCCCGAGCGCTCCCGAGTGATCGGATCCCTGGGACATGCACGCGCAGCCGTCCGCGCCGTCGAGCCCCACGCCGTAGTCCGAGGGCAGCGCGCCGCCCTGCCCCCCCGTCCCGCCGCCGCCGTCGGTGTCGTCGCCGCCGCCGCCGTCGCCCGTGCTCGCGTCGCCGCCGCTCGCGTCGCCCGTGCCCGCGTCGCTGTCGCCCGTGCTCGCGCCGGTGTCGTCCACCGAGGGCTCGCAGTCCGCCGGGGCGCAGGGCGCGTCGTCGATGACGTGCAGCCCGCCGCCGCCGAGCTGAATGAGGAACGGCTCGGGTCGCAGCGCCGGCCCCTCGTCGATGACCTCGAGGGAGGCCTGCGGCCAGATCTCGACGACGACCTCGTCGAGGCCCCACGCGGCGCGCGTGGCCTCGTCCGCGATCAGCCGCCGCACCGGCCCGTCGATCATCCAGATCGCGTCGTCGCCGTCGGTCGTGACGAGCAGCGGCGCGTCGGGCAGCGCGTCGGCGAGCTCGTAGGCCTCGAGCTCCGCCGCGGTGACGACCGTCGCCTGCCAGAACGGATCGAAGCCCAGGGCCGCGCTGAGCTCGTTGCTGACCGGCCGCCGCACGCCCTCCGGCAGCGGCAGGCGGGCGCACAGGAAGCTCAGCGGCGCGCCCTCGAGCGCCTCGGGATCGTCGCCGGGCTTGAGCTGATAGCGCGCGTAGACGCTGTGCTCCAGGCTGTCTCGCAGGCTGCGCGGGACCTCGCGCGCGAAGCCGTGCTCGCACACGCCGAGCATGTCACAGAGATCCTCGCGGAATTGATCGGCGATCAGCGTGCGCAGGACCGCCGGCGGATCGAAGGGCGCCTCGTCGGCGCCGTCGAAGGCGAGCTCGACCGAGATCGTCGCCTCGGGCGCGTCGGGGTCGTGGATCCAGCCGCTGAGCCCCTCGCAGTCGGCGACCTCGAAGGTCCCCGGCGTCACGGGGGGCGGCGGCTCGGGCTCGGGCTCGACGCACGGGCCCTCGGCCTGGAGCACCTGGATGTCGTCGCCGTAGAAGAACTTCAAGATGTCCAGATGGTCATATCCGACATCGTTCTCGAGGCAGCGCGCGCCCCACTGCGACATGCACCCGCGGTTCTGCCCGTAGCCGAAGTCGCCGGGGTCGTGGATGAAGCCGAGCGTCGTCTGCTCGACGTTCACGCCGGTCTTGCCCTCGTTGTAGGTGACGAACTTCTGCGTCCCGGCGTCGGCGTCGTCGCCCACGCAGCCGGGCGGCTGCAGGCTCGAGTCGCCGGCGACGTAGAACGCGTAGGTGAGCGTGTCGCTGTACGAGAGGTACTGCCCGGCGGTCGCGGCCACGGCGTCGCGCTGCAGCTGCGTGGGGTTGTTGCCGCAGCTGTAGACCTGGCAGCCCTGGCTGTCGCAGATCTTCCCGCTGGTCTCCATCGCGTAGTAGACGACGGAGCGCGCGGCGATCGCCTGGGCCTTGAGCGCTTCGAAATTCGCGCCGCCGTTCTCGCACTGGACGACGTGCGGGATGTAGTCGTTCTCGGCGTCGAGCCACTCGTCGACGCCGACATCGACGAGGTGAATCTCGCAGTGCGCGGCCGGAAGCGGCGCGACAACGCTCGCGGGCTGGGATGGTCCCTGCTTGGGCAGCGCGCCCGCGCCCGGCCACTGCGCGGCCGCGGCCAGCGGCGCGGTGCGAAGGTTCAACGGCTCATCCGCGCGCGCGCTCGCCGATCCGAACGCGACGCTCAGCGACGCCGCGATCCCGACTCCGCGCAACAAAGCAAAACGCTTGTCCCGCATCATGGACATGAGAGTATCGAAAACCGGCTCGCCGGCCGCGACAATTCGCGGTCTCCCACTCCATGCATGTCCATGCATGCAGACGGTGCGAGTTTCCCCCCACATGGACGCGCGGTGGCCAGCCGCCCATCGGACGGGCACACTCATCGGGATGTCGGACCCGTCCCCGATCGTCCGCCGGCGCGACCTGCTCACGCTGCTCGCCGGGCTCGCAACGATCGCCGCCCTCGGCGCGTGCAAAGGCAAGTCCGAGGTCGTGTATCCACGCAAGGTCGGCGCCGGCCGCCCGCCAGGCTGTCCGGAGACCAACGCCGTCCCGCTCGGCGCCGACAACGACTCGCTGATCTCGGCCGACGCGGCCCGCTGCACCTACGCCGACGCGCTCGGCGGCAGCGTCACGCGGGTCTCGGGCAAGGTCCTGGCCGAGAGCGGCGAGCCGGGCGTCCCGGACAGCGGGATGTCCGGCGTCGAGGTCACGCTGCACAAGCTCGAGGGCGCGATCAACCCCAATCATCCCGGGGAACAGGTCGGTCGCTCGAGCACCACGGCCCAGGGGAACTACTCGGTGTCGGCCCCGCTCTCGCGCGGGCGCTACCTGCTCATCGTCCACGACGTCGCCTCCTCGCGGGTGCTCACCTATCGGGCCATCGACATCGGCGACGACGACATGGGCCCGATGACCGACGTTCACGTGGTGGTCCCGCTCGATCCGAGCCTGAAGCCAGCGCCGGCGCTCCATCTCGACGCGGGCGTCAAACCCAAGGCCTCGAGCGACGGTTCCGCGCCTCCCTCAGAATGATCTAAAAGAGAGCATTTTCTGCTCTTCGATTGTCATCTTGAGAACATTATAGGCGGGTGCTATCGCGATCTTGATGAAGCTCTCGGGACGAATTCTCTGGCTCACTGATGATCCTGCCCAGATCCGCGACCAGCTCGCGGGCGAAGACCTGGCCGCCAGCTCGAAGTCCGTCCCCCCGCTTCACTACGGCGTCAACACCGACGCGATGATCAGCGGAGCGGCCTGCACGCTCGGCTACACCGGCGAGATCCTCGGGCCCTACTTCCTGCAGAACTTCAAGGACCAGGTCGAGCAGGACGGCGTCAAGGGCGGCGGCTTCCAGGTCGTGGTCGGCGGCGACGCCTACGGATCTGGCTCGAGCCGCGAGGTCGCGGTGGTCGCCCACCAGGGCGCCGGCATCGAGCTGGTCGTCGCGCGCTCATTCCAGCGCATCTTCCAGGAGAATATGGTCTACAGCGGGCTGCCGTTCACGACCGACTTCTCCGTGGTCGACCGCCTCAAGGCCGGCGAGGACGTCGACACCGCGCGCTTCGCCGACGCGCTGCCGCCGTTCTTCCGCGCGGTCGCCAGCGAGGGCGGGCTGATGCGCTACGGCACCAAGCTGCTCGCCGGCGAGGTCGCCCCGACCTACCCCGTCGACGTGCCCGCGCGGCCCATGAACTGCGTCGAGAAGATCATCGCGCGCCGGACCTGGCGCGGCGACGGCCAGGGCTTCGGCGTGGCCTCGGTCAAGCCGGGCGATCAGGTCATGTGCGAGACGGGCTTTCGCGGCATGCACGAGTACACCGGCGGCATGGTCATGGCGCTCTACGCCGAGGAGTGGGGCACGGCGCCGGTCAAGAACCCCGAGCTGGTCGCCGCGTTCGAGGACCACTTCGTGCTCATCGACCGCGACACCGTGCCGCTGCGGGTCAAGAGCCAGCGCCTCGACCCGGCCCGGCGCCTGCGCGACGAGATGGTCGAGGCCTGCGAGCGCAACCAGATCCGCCTCCACGGCCCCGGGCGCGCGCTGCAGGCCGGCGTCTGCCACCGCATCGTCGTCGAGGACTACGCCGAGCCCGGCACCATCATCGTGCTCACCGACTCGCACAGCCCGACCGCCGGGGTGCTCAACGCCTTCGCGTTCGGGGTCGGCTCGACCGCCATGGCCTTCGCGCTGCGCACCGGCATGATCCCGGTGACCGTGCCGAAGACCGTGCGCGTCAACGTCACGGGCGACGCGGGCGGCGTGGTCTCGCCCAAGGACCTCATCCTCCACCTCATCGGCGACCCGTTCTTCCGCGAGGAGCACTGGCGCGAGTCGCCGACCGACACCTGCGTCATCGAATTCGGCGGCCCTGGGCTCGCGCAGTGGAACGTCGACGAGCTGAGCGTGCTGACCAACATGACCGTCGAGGGCGGCCTGATGACCGGCGTCGTCGAGCCGTGCGCGCCGCTCAAGCAGTTCCTCGAGGAGCGCCGCGGCGGCGGTCGTGACTTCGACGCCCTGTTCGTGCACGCCGACGCGGGCGCCGAGTACGTCCGGACCATCGACGTGAACCTCGCCGATGTGCCGCTGACCGTCGCCACCCCGGGGGACTCGCGCAACCGCAAGCCGCTCGCCGATGTCTCCGAGGTGCCGGTGCACAACGTCGTCATCGCCTCCTGCACCGGCGGCTCGCTCGCCGACCTGCGGGCCGCCGCCGACGTCCTGCGCGGCCGCAGCATCCACGAGCGCGTGCGCGTGACGGTCACGCCGTCGAGCGCCGAGGTCAGCCGCGCGGCCGAGGAGCAGGGCCTCCTGTCGCTGTTCCGCGAGCTGGGCGCCGTCGTCACGGATCCGGGCTGCGGCTCGTGTATCGGCAACGGTCCCGGCATCCCCTACGAGGGCGAGACGACCGCGAGCACGACCAACCGCAACTTCGACCGCCGCATGGGCGCCCCGGGCCCCGTGTACCTGGTCTCCCCGGCCGTCGCGGCGGCGACCGCCGTGCGCGGACAGCTGACCGACCCGCGCGCCCTCGCCTGACCAAGCGGCGCCATGACGCCCGCCCGCGCGATGAAGACGGCCCGTCGATCGTGAGTTTGCGGGGGCCCAGTGGTCTACAAGCGCGGAGCATGTAGGCACGTTGGCGCCGAAATGCTCCATTGGTTTCATCAAGGGCTCGCGCGACTCGGTAGCTTTGGTGGGAATGACCCGAGGCCGATTGGTGCTCTGGTCTGACAACCCGGCTGCGATCCCGCGTTCACGCCACAGGTCTCGAAACGAGCGCCCTGGCAACTCGTGATAGGCTGAACGCGTGGGACTCGTCACGACCGCCGGGCTGCTCACGCTGCTGCTCGCGCCTGCGCCTGCCGCGGACGCGACCGGGCCCACGCCGTCGACACCGGCTGCACCTGCGGTGACCCAGGCCGTCGAGGTTCCCGAACCGCCGCTGCGACCTCCTGAATTCAAGCCGTCCCCCGCGGCGCCCGACAGCGCGACGCCGCTGCCGACCGGTCTCCGCAACCCGTTCGAGGACACGAACGCGCCCGACGCCGCGAACAAATCACGGCCGGTCACCGCGTCGCTCGCCGGAGAGCTGAAGAACCCGTTCTCGACCGCGAGCGCGCCCAAGCGCGCCACGTCGCCGGTGCCGGTGACGCTGGTGACGAACGCGAGCGATCTGCAGAACCCGTTCGCGGGCGCGACCCCCTCGCCTTCGGGACAGTCGACGCCGCTGCCGACCGGGCTGCGCAACCCCTTCGGCGACGCGCCGCGCGAGGCCGTCACGCCGCGCCCGTGCCCGACTCCCGGTGAGAGCTGCGCGCCGACGAAGCCGCGCGCGCCGAGCCCGAGCGAGGACGCGACGGGCCCACGCGCTGCCCCAGGCGCCACGTCGAGTTCGGGGCCCCGCGAGGTCGCGCGCACGGCTGGCTGACGCGTCACGGACGAGGCGCGTGCGCGTGCACACGGCGGGCGCGCGCGCGCCGACGCGGGGATCCTCGGCCGCCCCGGGCTTGTCGCGGGCACGGGCGCCGATCTAGCTTCGTGCCCGATCATGCGAACGCTCCCCAGCTACCTCGTCGGCACCTGGCAACAACCGCAAACTGGCGAAGGAGACAGGCGCGCGGAGCTCCTCAACCCCGCGACCGAAGCGCCGCTCGCGGTGGTTGGCGCCGCGCGCGAGCTGGATCGCGCGGTCGCCCACGGGCGTGACGTGGGCGGCCCGGCGCTGCGCGCCATGACGATCGCCGCGCGCGGCGAGATGCTGCAGAAGCTGGCCAAGAAGCTGCACGAGCACCGCGAGGAGCTGATCGAGATCGCCATCGCCAGCGGCGGCAACACCCGCGGCGACGCGAAGTTCGACATCGACGGGGCGACCGGCGTGCTCGCGGCCTACGCCCGCCTCGCGCGGGAGCTCGGCGACGACCCGTGGATCGTCGAGGACGAGGCCGCGCCGATCATGCGGACGAGCAAGATCCGCGTGCAGCACGTGCTGCTGCCGCTGCGGGGCGTCGCCGTGCACATCAACGCGTTCAACTTCCCGGCCTGGGGCATGGTCGGCAAGGCCGCGGTCGCCTGGCTCGCGGGCGTCCCGGTGCTCTCGAAGCCGGCCACGAGCACCTCGCTGCTCGCCCACCGGATCGCCGAGCTCATCGTCGCGAGCGGCCTCGTGCCGGAGGGCGCGTTCCAGCTGCTCATGGGCTCGGCCGGCGACCTCCTCGACCACCTCGGCGCCCAGGACGTCGTCGCGTTCACCGGCTCCGCGGGCGTGGGCGCGCTGATCCGCGGGCACGCGAAGCTCGTCGCCCACAACACCCGCGTCAACATCGAGGCCGACAGCCTCAACGCGGTCGTCGTCGGCCCTGACGTCGAGGAGGGCAGCGAGCTCTTCGATCTCGTCGTGCGCGACTGCGTCATCGAGATGACCCAGAAGGCCGGGCAGAAGTGCACGGCGACGCGGCGGATCCTCGTGCCGCAGGAGCGCCTCGAGGAGCTCCGCAGCGCGCTCGTGGAGCGCCTCGACGAGGTCGCCGGGCGCACGGGCGACCCCGCGAGCAAGGGCGTGCGCATGGGCCCGCTGGCGACCGCCCAGCAGCTCGCCGACGCGCGCGAGGGCGTCGCCCGCCTGCTCGCCGACGACGGCGTCTCGATCGTCCGCGGCGATCCGGCGCGCGCCGAGTTCACCGACGTCCCCGCGGGCAAGGGCTACTTCTTCGAGCCGATCCTGCTCGAGGCGACCCCCGAGCGCGCGGCGGATCCCGGCGCGAGCGTACACGCGCTCGAGGTCTTCGGCCCCGTCTCGACGCTGCTGCCCTACGACGGCAGCGTCGAGCAGGCCGCGGCGCTCGTCGCCCACGGCGGCGGCTCCCTCGTCACGACCGTCTACAGCGACAGCCGCAAGTTCACGGCCGGCGCCGTCGCGGCGCTCGGGCCGTTCCTCGGGCGCCTCGTGCTCGCGGACGAGAAGCACGCGGGCGGCTCGATGGCGCCGGGCTGCGTGTTCCCGCAGGGCAACCACGGCGGCCCCGGTCGCGCCGGCGGCGGCGCGGAGCTGGGCGGCCTCGGGGGCCTGCGGCTGTACCTGCAGCGCACCGCGATCCAGGGCGGCGCCGGGCAGCTCGCGCGCGTCTTCGGCAAGAAGAAGTAGCGGCCCCGCTCGAGAATTCCCGGGGCCGCGCGCGCGCGCGCACCCGCCTCGCCTGGTACTCTCGAGCGCGCCATGGGGCCGCTCATCGCCTTCGTCGTGATCCTGTTCGGCAGCCTCGTCGCGGTCGTCTACCGGCTGCTCACGCACCGCGAGCGCATGGCCGAGCTCGAGGCGCGGCGCCCCGTGATCACGCTGCAGCTGCCGCCGGGCACCAGCGTCGAGGAGCTCGCCGGCGCCGACGAGCTCACGCGGCAGATCGAGGCGGCCTGCCGCGCGAAGGGCATCGACGCCGACGTCGACTTTGAGTAGCGGCTACTTCGAGCCCATGAAGCGCTCGGCGAAGTCGCGCAGGCGCAGGACCGACGGGATCCCGTCGTCGGACTGGAAGGTCAGCACGTCGTCGAACTTGACGTTGCTCGCGGCCCGGTAGGCCACGTAGGCGCGCCCGCCCGGCGAGTCGAGCAGCGCGTTGAGCTTGGACTCGAACTCGCCGCGCACGGCCGCGATGTCGGCCTCGCCCTCGGCGACCAGGCGCGCCGAGATGCCGTCGGCCTCGGCCGTCACGCGCTGCTTGTACTCGAGCGTCTCGGCCTCGATGTTCTTGATCCCGAGCAGGTAGGCGTCGGTGATCTTGTCCGAGTCCTCGATCTCGAGCACCTCGGCCGCGGTCTTCACGTGCTCGGCGCGCTGCTCGGTCGTCATCGCCTGCATCAGGCGACGCGCGCGCCCGGGCGAGCGATCGCCCTCCGGGTCCTCGATGAAGCCGACCTGGTACGCGCGATCGAGGTCGGCGACCTTCTTGGCCCACTCCTGCTGGCGCGCGGCGACGAGCGCGTTGGTCTCGAGCGTGAAGTTGTCGAGCTTCTGCTGCTCCTTGGCGACCTTCTCGCGCGCGCCGTCGAGCAGCTTGTTCTGCTCGTTGAGCTGGATGTTCTGCAGCTGGACCTCGTACTCGTCGCGGAACTGCACCGAGCGGATCAGCACCGCCTGCGCCTCGAGGTGCAGCGGCTTGAGCTGCTCGTTGAGCACCTTGAGCGTCGCGGCCGCGACCTCGAGCCGGCGCTCGGTGTTGTAGAAGTCGGCCGAGGTCAGCTCGGCGATCTCCTCGCGCAGCACCGAGACCGTGGTGTTCGCGGCCAGGCGCTCGAACCGGAACCCGTCCCCCGTGCTGACGTGGTTGCCCTCCTTCATGATGTCGAAGGCCTCGCCGGGGATGATGCGGTACGGGACCGTGATGTCGACGGTCACGTTGTTGTTGTCCTGGGTGCGGATCAGCAGCGACTGATCGCCGTCCTGGGTGTAGTCGAGGAACAGGTAGTGGCTCGGCAGCATCGTGACCCGGTGGATCCCGGCGATGTTGAGGTGCCAGCCGGGCCCGAGGTCGTGCTCGTCGACGCCCGAGATGTTGCTCGCGCGCACGCCGACCGATCCCATCGGGATGGTCACGAGCGAGCACGTGGGCGCGATCAGCAGCGCGAGCGCGGAGATGACGATGGCGGCCGAGAGTTTTCTGAACGCGCTCATTGGTTACTCCGCGATGTTCTGCAGCTTGACCCGCGACGGCGAGGCGTCGTCGGCCCAGGGTTGGATGTCGATGGTGACGCCCTTGAGGCTGTCGCCGAGCTTCTCCATGACGCGCTCGACCGGCTGGGTGCGGAACGCGTCGATCTGCGCCTTGCGGCTGCGGTACTCGGCGTCGAGCTGGCCCTTGAGCTCCTCGGACTTGCGCTGCGAGGCCGAGCGCGCCGCCTGGCCCTGGCCGACCTTGCCGATCTTGTAGGTGTCGACCTGGCGCGTGATGTTGGCCTGCTCGGCCGTCGCGGTCGCCAGCGCGCTCTCGAGCTCGGCGCGCTTCTCCTGGATCTGCCGGTTCTGATCGCGGTTGACCTCGGCGAGCTGGCGCTCGCGCCGGGTCTTCGCGGCCGCGAGATCCGACTTGATGACCTCGAGCTGGTTGCCGAGCGCGTTGCGCTCCTCGATCAGCTTCTCGTACTGCTCGGTGAACTGCGGGCGCGGCGTGACGATCTGCGAGACCTGGATGCCGTGGGGCGAGAGCAGCTCGTTGAGCCGCGTCTTCGCGCGCATGGTCGCCTCGCCGAACTTCGCCGGGTTCGAGACCGAGATCGTCGACTCGCGGCCGAACTCGTCGCGCAGGATGGCGCGCGCGTAGGGCCGCATCCACGCGAGGAAGCCCTTGTCGAGGCCGCCGTCGGTCATCACGCCCACGGCCTCGTCGCCCTTGATCTGGAAGATGATCGTCGTGTCGGAGAAGTGGAAGTTCGAGCCGTCGCTCGCGCGGACCGTCAGCTCGCGGACGTTGAGCGCGTCGACGTTCTTGAGCCCCTTCATCGTGAAGTTCTTCGGGCTCGCGTCGAGCACGTAGACCGAGTGGATGCCGAAGGGCACCTTGACGATCCAGCCCGGCTGCGTGATCACCGTCTCGCCGCCCGTCACGTTGTTGACGCGCACCGCGACCTGACCCGGCTCGATCGAGGTGAAGCTCGCCAGCATGGTGCCGAGCACCGCGATGGCCGCGCCGCCGTACCAGATCGCGCCGAACACCCTGGAGACAGGGTTGCCCTCGGGCCCCCCGTCCTCCGACTTGCCGCCGAGGAGCCCCTGGACAAAGCCCATGAGGTCGTCGGAGGACTTGTTCTTTCGTCGCTTCGCCATCAATGCCCTCTCGCCGGCGACGCTACGCCCGCACTCGGAGATCATCGCATCGCGGCGCGTTTGTCGAGCTAGCGCGCACGCGATTGCACACGGGGCGCGGAGATGCGCTCCCGCGGCCAGTCGAACATGGTTCTTTCGGCCATCTACTCTATACTCGAGGATCGATGGGCCTATTCGGCATGTCCGAGTCGTCACAAGCGGCGCTTGCGACTCGCCTGGCGCGCTCTCGAGCCCGCGGTCGCAGCACCTGGCTCGAGCCCAGCACGAAGATCGAGCTGCGGCGCTTCGCCGGCACGCGGCGTCACGCCGAGCGCCTCTCCACGCCGCTCAGGATCGCCCACCTCACCGATCTGCACGTCGGCCGCGTGACGCCGATGCGCGTGCAGATGACCGCGGTCGAGATGGTCAACGAGCGTCGCCCCGATCTCGTGTGCATCACCGGCGACTTCGTCTGTCACAGCCAGGCCTTCCTCGATCAGCTCGGGCACGTCATCGCCAGCATCGAGGCGCCGGTGCTCGGCGTGCTCGGCAACCATGATCACTGGTCCGGGGCCAACGCGGTGCGTCGCGTGCTGCGGCGCGCCGGCGCCGAGGTCCTCGACAACGTCCACACCGTGCTCGAGCTGCGCAACGAGCGGCTCCAGGTCGTCGGCCTCGACGACGCCTACACCGGTCACGCCGATTGGCGCGCGGCGACCCGCGGGATGCGACGCGACCTCCCGACGCTGGGTCTCTCGCACATCGCCGAGGAGTCCGAGCACCTCTGGCGCGCCGGCGCCTCGCTCGTGCTCTCCGGCCACACGCACGCCGGCCAGGTCACGCTCGCGCGCCTCAACGAGCTCGCGATCGGGCGCCTCGTCGGGCACAAGTACATCCACGGGCTCTACGGCAGCCGCGACGCCGAGGACGCGGCGGGCAGCGTCTACGTCGGCGCGGGCATCGGCGCGGCGGTGTTCCCCCTGCGCATCGGCAAGCGCGCCCGTCGCGAGATCACGCTGTTCGACCTCGGCATGGAGCCCGGCTCGTTCAGCGAGCACCATGAGGTCCAGACGCCGCTCAAGGGCCGGCCGCCGTCACCCAGGACCAAGGAGAAGCGCGCGCGCGCGGTCGCCCGCAAGCGCGCGCGCCGGATCGCGCAGGGTCACGACGACTAAGCTCAATACTCGCCGAGGTCGCACATAAAGTACTCGCTCGTCGCGCCCTTCCCACCGTTGCTGAAGACCTCCATGGAGGAGAGCGAGCCGTCGTCGTTCCAGATGAAGTATGGCGAGCAGCCCGGGCAATTCGAGGTCGCGGGCTGCCCGGGGCTCCCGACCGAGGTGACGAAGAACGGCCCGCCGTTGCGCGCCTCCCACTCGGGGCAATTCGCGCTGTTGAACGCGTCGCCGACGCAGCTCTCGCCGGGGGTCTTCGGCTGAACCCCGAGGATGGTCAGGTACTCCTTGCGCTTCGTGTCCGAGCCGCCGCCGACCGGGTCGAAGTCGACCTCGGCGGCGGCGCGGAAGGACGCGCCGAGGTGGGTGATGTCGCGGGTCACGAGCAGGTGCATCGTGTAGTTCGCGCAGAAGCTCTCGGCCTGGGTCGCGCTGGCGCTCAGCGGGTTGTCGTTCTCGTCCTCGAGGTGCACCTTGAGGAAGGTGAACCCGCGCACCGGGTCGGTCTCGAGATCGCAGTAGACCGCGACGACCTCGAGCGGGTCGCCCAGGTGCAGCGGGTACTCGCCGTCGAAATTGACGCCGTCGTCCTTGATGTCCTGACAGCTGCGCGCGTAGGTGCAGTTCTCGAGGCAGCCTTCGGTGATCGACGCGTCGCACTCCTCGCCCTGCCCCGACTGCTGCTCCCCGTCACCGCAGTGGGGGCCGAGCGCCGTGCAGTCGGTGTTGCAGAAGCTGTACTTGCCGTTCATCGTGCCGTCGTCGCAGAACTCGACGCCGGTCTCGACCAGGCCGTCGCCGCACGACGCGGCCGCGCAGGCGAGCGTGCAGCTGCCGTCGTCGGCGTTGGCGTCGCCCTCGTCGCACTCCTCGCCCTCGTCGAGCTTGCCGTTGCCGCACTCCTCGACGACCGGCTCCGTGCTGCTGTCGGACCCGCCCCCGGTCTCCGAGCCGTCCGACGACGATGTCGACTCCGACGGCGTCGTCGTCGTCGTCGACGTCATGACGCCGCTCGACGTAGCGATGCTGTCGCCGCTCTCGCTCAGCGTGTCCGAGTCGGTCGCGGAGGTCGTCCCGTCGAAGGGCTCCACGCAGCCAGACGCGAGCGCGACGAGCATCATCAAGCTCAAGCAGCTGACGACGCGGACATGAGGGCGAAAGGAAATCCAAGGTTGGGGGCTCACTCGTCGGAACTCCTTGATGCTCACGTTGATGCTCACGTTGATGCTCACGCTGATGCTCACGCTGATGACCAAGCTGACGATCAAGCGACGCGAACAGGGAGCCTCAAGACGCCCCCTACAACGGCCTTGATAGTTGATTCTGGCGTAAGGAGGGATACCACGCCTGCGTGCTATCGCCCAGCGCTCGACGGCATCGTCGGCGACTGGATCGTGGTTACGGTACGCACAAAAGAAAATACAGTTGTTTCATTCACACAATTTTCCATTCAATCTTCATGCGACCGACGCACATGTCGCCCACCCCCATGGTCAGCCGCACACCTGCGTGTCGACGCGGGGCGTATGCTCCGCGGCGGCGAACACAGTCGCGCGCTCGCTCCATTCTACCCTGTCCACTTCAAGACCGGCGTTCTCCGACCTGGCACCTGCTGATGGCGTTCGTCCCCCACCGACGGCCTCCCCCGCGCCGCGCGGCGCCCTGGCGCGCCGCGCTCGTGATCGCGTGTATGTGCAACTGCGGCCCGGGGACCGAGCCCGCGCAGGTCGAGGCGCCTGTCTCCACGCCGCGCGAGGCGCCCGCGCCGGCGAAGCCGCTGACCATCATCGACCGCCCGATCACCTTCGACAGCGAGCGCACCGAGCTGACGATCGCGTACCGAAAGCAGCACCAGGGCGACGCGACCGCGGGCATGTCGATCACGCCGCGCGTGATCATCCTGCACTACACCGACAGCGACTCGGCCGACGCGACGTGGCGCTACTTCGATCGCGCGCGCATCACCAGCGACCGGCGTGACGTCGCCAGCGCCAGCGAGCTCAACGTCTCCGCCCACTTCCTCGTCGACCGCGACGGCACGACCTGGCGCCTGATGCCCGAGACCTGGTTCGCGCGCCACTGCATCGGGCTCAACCACGTCGCCGTCGGCGTCGAGAACGTCGGCGACGGCGAGGCCAGCCCGCTCACCGACGCGCAGGTCGAGGCCAACGCGGCGCTCGTGCGCTACCTGGTTCGCCGCCACCCGACGATCACGCACCTGATCGGTCACCACGAGTACCGCGAGATGGAGCGCAGCCCGCTGTTTCGCGAGCTCGATCGGGACTACCGCACCGAGAAGGACGATCCCGGCCCTGCGTACATGGAGCGCGTCCGTGCGCGCGTCCGTGACCTCGGGCTCGAGGGGCCTCCGCCGCCCGGGCTGTAGCGTCCAGACCCCGGCCGTGGCCGCCGGCCACAGCCCGCGTCGACGCGAGCGCGAAGCCGACCTCGAGCGTCGCCGCGTCGCGCCATAACGCGCTCGCGGGCGTCACGCGCGAGCGCGTCGTGAGGGCGTGGTTTCCGGCCCACGCCCCGCTGTGGTACATGTAGCAGGGCGCAGCGCCTGCGCCGCGACAGCTCGTCCCGCGATGACCACGAACGAAACGCAAGGCTCGCTGATCGCCAGCCTCTTCGAACCGGACCTCGAGGTCAGCCGTCGGTTCATCGAGTTCTGCGACATCCCCGGCCGTGTCTTGCTGTGCAGCGCGACCGGCAGTCACTACTACGGCTACCCCTCCATCAACAGCTCGATCCACCTGCGCGGCATCTACCTCGCGCCGACGGCGATGTTCCTCGGCCTCGTGAAGGCGCCCGAGGGCTACGATCACGCCGACAAGCTCGACGACATCCGCTGCGTCGCCGCGCTCGCGGAGGCCCGGCAGGCGCTCGACCTCCTGCTGCGCGGCAACGGCAGCGTGCTCGAGCGCATCATGTCGCCGTTTCAGCTGTTCGATCGCGCGTTCGAGCTCGAGGCGCTCCGCGAGCTCGCGGTCGGGGCCGTCTCGAAGCGCTTCTTCCGTCACTACCAGGGCTCGTTCCGCGGCGCCCAGCGTGAGCACGGGCGCGCGCCCAAGCCGATGGCGCGCACGCTGCTGAACGTCTACCGGATCGCGCTCACGGGCATCCACCTGCTCAAGAGCGGCAAGCTGATCGCCGACCTCAACATCCTCGCCAAGCTCTACAACCTCCCCGAGGCCAGCGAGCTGATCGAGTTCAAGCGCGAGAACGGCGAGCGCTCGACGGTCCCGCCGAAGCTCAACGCGCTGCACAAGGAGAACTGGGCGCAGCTCGGCAAGGACCTCGGCCTCGCGTACGAGGCGAGCATGCTGCCCGACCAGGCGGAGAACGAGGACGCCTGCGCGCAGTGGCTGATCGAGCTGCGGCTCATGGCCTTCGAAAAGGCCGAGCAGGAAGAGTTCGACTAGCTCCGCGCGCGCGCGTGGGCCCCGGCTCGCCGAGCGCGCTGCGAGCATGTTCGAACGAACATGTTGAATCTGCCGGTGTCTCGCCGGCGCGCTACTCCCCGAGCGCCTCGCGCACGATGGACTCGATGTCTCGCACGCCGAAGGGCTTGCGCAGGAAGTGGTGCGCCGGGGCGGCGCCAGGATCGAGCCGTATCGCGTCCTCGGTGTAGCCGCTGGTCAGGACGATCGGGACGTCCGCCCGCATCGCGCGGATCGCCTCCATCGCCTCGCTGCCGCTCATCACGGGCATGATCTGATCGAGGATCACGATCCGGAAGCGGTCGACGCCGCGCGAGAACGCGAGCACGGCCGCCGCGCCGTTGTCGACCTCGATGACCTCCATGCCGGCCCTGCGCAGGACGGCCGCCAGCGCCTCGCGCACGTAGGCCTCGTCGTCGGCGAGCAGCGCGACGCCCGAGGTCTCCCACCGGGTCGCGTCGGGGCGCGCGAGCTCGCGGGGCGCCTCGCCGGGCAGCTCGTCGGGTGGGAGGAAGACCGCGAACTCGGTGCCCTCCCCCGCGCGCGAGCGGACCGCGATGCCGCCCCGATGCTCGCGCGCGATCCCGAGCGTCGCGGCGAGCCCCAGCCCGCGGCCGGTGAACTTCGTCGAGAAGAACGGGTCGAAGATCCGGCTCAGGGTCTGCTCGTCCATGCCGCAGCCGGTGTCGGCGACGCGCAGCACGACGTAGCGCCCCGGCGGCAGCTCGCCGCCGCGGACCGCGACCAGCTCGGACTCCGTCACGGTCTCCAGCGCCGTCGTCACGCGGATCTCGCCGGGGCCCCGCAGCGCCTCCGCGGCGTTGAGCATGAGGTTCATCGCGACCTGCCGCAGCATCGACCGATCGCCGCGCACCGGCGGCAGGCCCGACGCGAGCGTCGTGAACAGGCGGCCGTCCTTGGGCAGCGAGGCGCGGAAGAGCTCGCGCGTGCCCTCGATGATCTCGTTGAGCGCGAGCGCCTCCTCGGACCGAATCCCGCGGCCCACGTAGTTGAGCAGCTGGTCGGTGAGCTCGGCGGCGTGGCGCGTCGCGGTCGTAATCCGCTCGAGCGCGCGCGCGCGCTCCGAGCCGCGCTCGCAGTCGAGGCGCGCGAGGTCGGCGTTGGCGAGGATCGTCGAGAGGAGGTTGTTGAAGTCGTGCGCGACCCCGGCGGCGAGCGTCCCGAGGCTCTCGAGCCGCTGGGCCTCGTAGGTCCGCTGCTGCTGTCGCGCGAGCTCGTCCTCGGCGTGCTTGCGCTCCGTGATGTCCCGCGACAGGCCGAGCAGCCCGATGATCTCGCCGTCGGCGTCGCGCCACGGCAGCTTGGTCGTGAGCACCCAGCGCAGCTCGTCGTTGCCCTCGACGCGGTTCACGATCGGCTGCCCGGCGATGACGCGCTCGTCGTCGGGCACCGTGAGCGCCGCGACCTCGGGCGGGAACAGCTCCTCGTCACGGCGCCCGAGGATCTCCGGGAGCTCGCGCCCGAGCAGCCCGCAGAACGCCTGCGACGCGAGCACGAAGCGACGCCGGCGGTCCTTGAAGTAGATGAAGTCAGGGATGTTCTGCAGCAGCGCCCGCAGCATCTCGAGCGGCGCCGCCGAGGTCTGCGCGTGCTCGCCGAACGCCTCGAGCGCCGCGATCCGGTGTCGCGCGTCTCGCAGCTCCTCCTCGAGTTCCGCGCGCGACTTCTCCGAGCTGCTCATTCGGCACGGTTCTCGCGAATCGATGCGGCGCCCGCCGCAACGCGAGGATACCACGCGCGCGCGTAGCGTCACCACGCGCGCGGGCGCGCCGCGCTCCGCCCCGATCCCTGCCGGTCGACGCGACGCGAGTCGGCTCGAGCCAATCCACGCGCGAGCGCGTGCCCGCGCGGCGCGTGCCCCTTCGCGAGGCGCTCTCGAGATCGCCGTGACCGTTCGCGGCGCGCGGTCACCCGGTCGGGCGTCGCTGTCCCAGGTGGCGCTTGTGTGGACCGGGGCGGCGCGCTACATCGACACACGGATGTCACGAGACGCACGCGCCCCCACCGCTCGCCGCCTCCTCGCCGCGCTGCTCGTGCCGCTGCTCGCCGCGCCCGCGCTCGCGGGCGGCTGTCGTCTCAAGCCTCAGGGGCCCGGCGCGCCGGCGGTGCAGCAGGCCGAGGCCCCGCTGTTCGCGCTCGAGGATGAACAGGGCCAAACGGTCAGCCTCGGCGAGCTGCTCACGCGCGGCCCCGTGGTCCTGTACTTCTACCGCGGCTTCTGGTGACCCTACTGTCGACGCCAGCTGGGCGAGCTGGCAGAGCGTCACGCGGACTTCGAGCAGCGCGGCGCCCAGATCCTGGGCATCAGCGCCGACGTCCACGGGGTCTCGCGCGACTTCAAGGAGAAGAAGCAGCTGCCGTTCCCGCTGCTGCAGGACGAGGGCGTCCGCGTCGCCGCGCTGTACGGCGTCGCCATGAAGGACATGCCGCTGGCGATCCCGGCGGTCTTCGTCATCGCGCCGGACCGCACGATTCACTACAAGTACGTCGGCGAGACCGTGCCGGACCGCCCGACCGTCGACGTCGTGCTCGAGACGCTCGACGCGATCGCGGGCGGCGGCTGAGACCGACCGTCGACGTCGTGCTCGAGACGCTCGACGAGATCGAGGGCGGCGGCTGAGACCGCCCGACCGTCGACGTCGTGCTCGAGACGCTCGACGCGATCGCGGGCGGCGGCTGAGACCGCACGCCCGCGCGCTCACGGCGAGACGAGCACGCGCGCGCTGCGGGCCGGGACCATCACGTCGGGCCCGCTGACCGTCTCGTCGTTGAGCTCGTCGTACAGCTCGCCGCCGGGCAGCCCGCCGACGGACTGCGCCGCGTCCGAGCGGTTGACGGCGACCCACACCTCGTCGCCCTCGCCGCTCATCCGGTAGGCCATGGTGTCGGCGCCCGCGCTCAGCGGCTGCCGGGCGCCGCGGCGCGTGGCCGCGTGCGCGGCCCGGATCGCGGTGAGCTTCTTGACCTGCTCCAACAGGAAGGTCTGCCCGGCCGAGTACCCGCCCCACTGCATGAAGCGGCGGTTGTCGGGGTCGCCCGCGCCGGGCAGCCCGATCTCGTCGCCGTAGTAGATCAGCGGCGCGCCCGGGGTCGTCAGCAGCACCGCGAACGCGGCCGCGACGCGCTCGAAGGGCTCGAGGCCGCCCGGCAGCCCGGGCGTGTTGCTCCACGCGATGTCCTTGCCGTCGGTCCACACGTTGTCCCACTTGGGCGTGTTCTCGGCGAGGTGGATGATCCGCGGGATGTCGTGGTTGCCGATGAAGGTGCTCATGATCGCGTTCGGGCCGTAGTAGCCGTCGTTGTCGTTCATGAAGCCCTCGAGCTCCGACAGCGCGCCCTGACGCATGAGCATCTTGGAGCAGGTCTCCATGCGCAGCGGGAAGTCGAATTGCCCGTCGAGCATGTCGCTGCCGACGTAGTACTTGATCGTCGGCTTGTCGCCCGTGAACGTCTCGCCGACCATGTAGAAGTGCTCGCCGCTCTGCGGCTCGACCTGCGCCTTCACGGCGGCGCGCAGGTCGAGCAGCCAGGAGTCCTCGATGTGCTTGACCGCGTCGAGGCGGAAGCCGTCGATCCCGGTCTGCTCGATCCACCACAGCGCGTTGTTGACCGAGAAGTCGCGGGCCGCCTGGTTCGAGTAATTGAAGTCGGGCAGGTAGTCCGTGAACCAGCAGCGCTTGCCCTGGTCGCCGTCCCAGACGCAGCCCTCGCCGCACACGCAGTTGCCCCCGTTGCCGTTGTCGTTGGGCCAGAACCAGCCGGGGTTGTTCGCGTAGATCGGCGAGTCCGCGTGGACGTGGTTCATCGCGTAGTCGAACAGCACCTTGATCTCGGCGTCGTGCGCCGCCTGCACGAGCCCCTGCAGCTCGGCCATGGTCCCGAAGTGCTCCTCGGTCGCCTCGAGGTCGACGGGCCAGTAGCCGTGGTAGGCGCTGTAGAGGTGGTTGTCGCCGCCGACCCCGATCCCGCTGGAGCTCGTGTTGTCGGCCGGGACCGAGATCCAGAGCGTGTTGACGCCGAGCTCGGTGAAGTAGCCGTCGGTGATCTTCGCGGTGACGCCGGCCCAGTCGCCGCCCTGCCAATCCGCCGGCGCCTCGACGCCGATCGGGCCGTCGTTGCCCGCGTCGCCGTTGTTGAAGCGGTCGACGAACACGAAGTAGATGACCGCGTCGCGCCAGTCGAACTCGCCGATGTTGCCCGGCGCGCAGGTCCAGGGATCGCAGGTCGTCGGCTGGAGCAGCGAGTTCATGCCGCCGAGGCCGTCGTCGATCGAGTCCGGGTTGTCCGGATCGAGGATCCACTCGCTCCCGTTGAGCACGAACTTGTACTGCACCTGGGCGTCCCAGGGGATCTCGACGGTCACCGACCAGGTCGCGCCGCGCTTCGTCAGCGGCGCGCCGTTGTCCCAGCCGTCGGGCTTGAAGTCGCCGCGCAGCTCGACCGAGGACTCGCCGTTGTCGGCGTAGGTGAAGGTGTGGTCGCAGCGCTTGAACTCGTCGTCGCACTGCGGCGGGCCCGGGTCGCCCGTCGTCGCGGTCGGGTCGGTCGTCTCGCCGCCCGAGGTGCCCGCGCTGCCGCCCCCGGTCGACGTCGAGCCCGCGCCGCTGCCCGCCGAGGGGTCCCAGTCGGGGCCGCCGGACGGCGGGCCCGCCGAGTCGGTCGCGCTCGCGTTGCCGAGCGGATCGTCGACGCAGCCGAGCGCGAGCAGGAGCGGCGTGACGAGGAGCAGGCGCGGCGCGAACGGACGCGACCAGGGACGGGGAGCGCACGGCAGTGGCATCGCACCTCGATCCGTACGCCGTGGCGCGCGGACGCGCAAGCCGGCGGCTCACGGGGGCGCGCGGTCACGCGCCCGCGCGCCGCTACTGCGGGCGCGCGAAGCGACCGCTGACGGAGCTGCGCGCGGCCGGGTGCGGCTCGCTGCGGCGCGGCCGCTCCACGACGAGGATCTCGCGGACCTTCGCGACCAGCGCGCCCGGCAGGATCGGCTTGGCGAGGAAGTCGAGGTCGCCGTCGCGAATGCCCATGCGCACCGCGACCTCGCTCGCGTAGCCCGACATGTACAGCACCTTGGTCTCCGGCCGCCGCCGCAGGATCTCCCGCGCGAGCTGGCGCCCGTTCATCTGCGGCATCACGAGGTCGGTGAGCAGCAGGTCGACGTCGACGCCGTGGACCTCGCACAGCTCGAGCGCCCGCTCGGCGCCGTCGGCCTCGAGCACCGAGTAGCCGTTGCGCTCGAGCACCGAGCGGATGACCTCGCGCACCTGCGACTCGTCCTCGACGAGCAGCACGGTCTCGTTGCCCGCGCGCCCGCGCGACTTCTTGGGCGTGACCACCGTGCCCTCGGACTCCTGGTCCGTCTCGGGCAGCAGGACGTCGAAGGTCGAGCCGTCGCCGACCTCGCTCTGCACCGAGATCGCGCCCTCGCTCTGCTTGACGATGCCGTAGGCGGTCGAGAGCCCGAGCCCGGTGCCCTTGCCCGTGGGCTTGGTCGTGAAGAACGGGTCGAAGATGCGCGCGCGCGTCTTGGCGTCCATGCCCGTGCCGGTGTCGGTCACGCGCAGGCGCGCGTAGCGACCCGCGCGCAGCTCGGGGTGCTCGGTCGGGTCGTCGGCGTCGAGCGCGATGGAGCCCGTCGCGATCCCGAGCGTGCCGCCGGTCGGCATCGCGTCGCGCGCGTTGACGACGAGGTTCATCAGGACCTGCTCGAGCTGGCCGCGGTCCGCGAGCACCTTGCCCGCGCCGGGGCTCATGGTCACGTCGAGCACGATGTCCTCGCCGATCAGGCGCTCGAGCATCGGGATCATCTCCTCGATCAGGTCGTTGAGGTCGAGCACCTTGACCTCGAAGATCTGCTGGCGCCCGAACGCGAGCAGCTGGCGCGTGAGCTTCGAGGCGCGCTCGGCCGCGGCCTTGATCTCCTCGACGTCCTCGCGCGTCTCGTCGCCCTCCTCGAGCGAGACGAGCACGAGCTCGCAGTAGCTCAGCATCACCGTGAGCAGGTTGTTGAAGTCGTGCGCGATGCCGCCGGCGAGGCGGCCGATCGACTCCATCTTCTGCGCGTGGCGCAGCTTGCTCTCGCTCTCGACCAGCGCCTGCTCGGCGCGCTCGCGCTCGCGGACCTCCTTGCGCAGGTCCTCGTTGGCCTCGACGAGCTCCTCGGTGCGCTGCTGCACCCGCAGATCGAGGGTGCGGTTGAGCGCGGCCAGATCCGCGGAGGTGTCGCCGAGGCCGCGCACGAGCGTCGCCGAGGACACGAGCACCAGCGTCATGAGGATCGTGATGTTGATGATCGTCAGGATGCCGGTGAGCTCGTCGGGCGGCATCGCGATCTCCTTCGCGTAGGTGTCGCGATAGGCGAGCAGCGCGAGCATGGCGACGAAGCCGACCATCGAGATCGCGGCCGCGCCCCGGCTGCCGCGCGGCAGCAGCCCGAGCGCGAGCGGGCTCGTGAAGCCCCAGAGGTAGAAGCAGCCCGAGCTCAGGAAGCCGCCGTTGATCCACGCGGTCGAGAACGAGACCGCGTGCACCAGCGTCGCGTTCGCGTAGATCCCGTAGGTGTAGCCGCGCCCCGTGATCCGGAGGACCAGGAAGCAGATGAACGCGTGCGCGAGGAAGCTGAGGTTGATGGCGACGGAGACGTAGGCCGCGAACGAGACGAACACCACGCTGACGCCCAGCAGCGCGAGCGACCCGAACAGCAGGATCGAGCACAGCGTCCGCTTGCGCTCGCCCGCGTCGATGTCCTCCCCGGGCAGCCGCGGCGCCTCGGTGACGAACATGAACACGGACGCGGCTCGCTCGAGCATCAGCGCGCCCCCCCTGGGCCGCGCGCGCGCCCCCGCAGGGCGGGCCGCGGCGAGCTCGCGCACGCGCGGCGCGACGGGTGGGATGGTCTTGCAGACATGCGCGACGAGCTCGAGACAAACTGAGTTTAGACCGTCCGTGATCGCGTGACCACCGCGCGCCCGCGCCCGCGCGCCGCCGCGACGCGTGGCGGCCGGAGAAGCGCGACGCGGCTGCGAGCGCGCCTCGATCTCGCCGCGACCGAACGTCGATTCTACCGCGCGTGAGGCTCGACAACGTCACGCACGCGGGGGCCCGTCCGCGCCGCGCACGCGGATCGATCGAGCGACTCCTGTCGAGCTTGACGCGGATCTCACCGTCGACCGCGAGCGTGTCGCGAGCGCGTGCGGTCCGTTGAAGGCGCGCCCCCTACCCCGCCCCCTACCCCGCGCGCGCGTCGATCGTCGTCCCTCGTTCACGCGCCGCGCGGCGGTCGAGCGCGATCACGGCGACGCGCAGGGATCGCCCGCGGGCACGAGCACCGCGACGCCCAGCGCCGGCAATTCCCACGGCGGCGGCGCCCCGCCGACGCTGAGGTCGAGCGGCTCGCCCGAGACGACGTCGACGTAGACGCCGGCCGCGAGCGCGCCCGCCGGGAGCGACACCTGCGTCGGCGCGTCGGCGCGCGAGACCACCACGAGCGCCGCGCCGCCGCCCTCGCCTGTCGCGTCGCGCAGGAACGCGTAGACATCCTCCTCGACGAGCACCGACCGCCGCGCGCCGCGGCGCAGCGCCGGCGAGCAGCGCCGCAGCCTCCCCAGCCGCCGCACGCTCGCGAGCAGCTCGAGTCGCGCGGCGTCGAGCGAGCCCGGGATCTCGGGCATCACCCGTCGGCAGTCGGGGTCCCGTCCGCCGGCGAGCCCGAGCTCGTCGCCGTAATAGAGCACCGGCACGCCCGGGAGCGTGAGCAGGAGCGCGAGCGCGACGCGCTGGCGCGCGTAGACCTCGGGCGCGCTCGGCTGCGCGGGCGGCTCGGACCAGGGGTCGCCCTCCGCGTCGCCGACGATCTCGGAGACGAAGCGCGTGGTGTCGTGGTTGCCGATGATGCCGGAGAGCAGCGAGCCCGAGCCCGCGAGCGCGAGCTCGCTCGCCGCGATGGTGTCCTCGAGCGCCTCGAAGCCGGCCGGGACGTCGTGGGCGACCGCGTCGCGGACCGCCCACATCAGCGGGAAGTCGAACACGCTGTCGAGACCGTCCGGGCCGAGGTAGTAGCGCAGCGCGTCGATGGCGTCGCCCCCGGGGCCCGTGAACGCCTCGCCGAGCGTGATGTCCGGCGCCCGGCTCCACTCGTCCTCGCGCAGCGCGTGGGCGATCCAGCGGGTCGCGCCGCGCGGCATCATGAACACCGCGTCGATGCGCGCGCCGTCGACGTCGAAGCGGCGGTCCCACCACAGCGCGTCGTCGACCGCCTCGCGCATGACGCCGGGGTTTTCGAACCGGAGGTCGGGCAGGTAGTCGGTGAACCAGCAGGTCAGGATGTACTGGTCCCAGGGACACGTCATCGTCCCGCACACGCACGGCCCGCCGGGCCCCGGCGCGTTGAACCACCCCGGCCCCGGGGGCGCCTGGTAGCGCGGGTTGTCCTCGTAGACGTGGTTGGGGACGAGGTCGAGCAGCACCCGGATCCCGCGCTCGTGGGCCGCGGCGACGAGGCGCTCGAGCGCCGCCTCGCCGCCGAGGCGCGGGTCGACGCCGCGGCTGTCGAGCACCCAGTAGCCGTGATAGCCCTCGTAGAGGTGCTCGTCGTCGCGACCCTGGCGCGCGACCTCGGGGTTTCGATACACGGGCGAGAGCCACAGCGTGCTCACGCCCATCTCGGTGAACGTCCCGCGCTCGAGCTCGACGCGCAGGCCGTCGAGCGTGCCGCCGGCCCGCGCCCCGGGATCCGGCGGGGGCGCGAGCGCGGCCCCGCCGTCGCCGCGGTAGCGATCGATCATGACGTGGTAGATGAGCTCGTCGCGCCACGCCTCGGCCTCGGCCTGCTCCCAGATCGCCGCGCGCGCGGGCGCCGTCGCGGCGCCGTCGAGGTCGCGCGCCACGAGCTGCACGCTGTGCTTGCCGCGGGTCGCCGCGTCGTAGGCGAGCTCGAACTCGACGCGCCCCGTCGCGGGATCGGTCGACCGCACGCGCGCGTCGCCGCGGCCGTAGTCGAGCTCGATCGAGTCAGGGTCGAGCGCGGCCCCGCCGTCCGCGGCGAGGAAGCGCGCGACACCCCGCGCGCCGCCGGGCGTCGGCTCGAGGGACTCGATCGACCACGCGGGCGCGGAGCAGTCGGGGATCACCGCGAGCGAGACCTCCTGCAGCTCCCCCCCGGGCGAGGCGAAGCGCGTCAGCGGGTTGTAGGGGTCCACACGCGCGACGCCGTCCTCGACCACGAGGTAGCCGTGATCGCCGGGAGGAAGATCCTCGATCACCGCGCGCCACCAGCCCTCCTCCTCGGGGTCCGGGGACAGCTCGATCGGCGCCGCCCAGTCATCCCACGTGCCGATCACGGAGATCTCGGCGCCCGCGTAGACCGGCCGCGCCCAGACCCTGAGCAGACACTCGCGGGCGGGGGGCGTCGGGCCGCAGGCGCCGAGCGTGAGCGCGGCGAGCCATCCCAGCCGCGCGACGCGACGCCCTGTCGATCGCGAACCTCCTCCGCTGCCGTCGCGCGTCACACGTCCGGGATAGCAAACTCCTCGACATCCGTGCACCTGTGTTCCGTGCCCCTACAAGCGTTTCGCCGCGCGGCGCCACTTCTCGCGAGCGCGGCTCGTGGTGTAGGTTCCCGGGAACGTGCACGTGGTTGCTCGGCAAGACCCCACGGATCGGGGACTCGGAGGCCGCTCGTCGACTCTGACGCTCCGCGCTCTCCCAACCAGCGGCCCCGGGGCCCTCGCGCTCGCGACGGCGCTCACGCTCCTGCTCCCGACGCGCGCGCGCGCGGCTCAGCCCGTCGAGGACGCGCTCGAGGACGCGAGCGCGCCCGAGGAGGACGCGAGCGCGGAGGCGGAGTCGGAGCCGACGCCTCCTCCATCGCCCGCCCCGGCGCCGCGGCCGGAGTCGACGCCGCCGCCGGCGAGCGAGCCGAGCGCGACGGGCGAGGCGCCCGCGAGCGCCCAGCCGGAGTCGGCCCAGGCGGCGGAGCAGGACCTCGAGGACGAGGGTGAGGACCGCGACGACGCGGCGGCGCGGGAGGACAAGCCGGCCGCGAGCGACGGCGCCACCCGGCCGCAGGCCTACGCCGACGGCTTTCACTTCGGCTCGTACGGGCGCGTGGTCGTGGGCGGCGACGCCACCGGTCGCGCGCCGCGAGACGCCGACATCGTCGCCCGCGGCTCGCGGATGGACGAGAGCACGTACACCGAGCTCGAGCTGCGCCGCGAGGACTACTGGGAGAAGACCGGCGCCTACACGCGCATCGTCGCGACCGTCGCCTTCGCCCACCCGATCTTCCACTACAACGCCGACTTCGACGCCAAGCTGGCGATCCGCAACCTGTACCTCGAGGAGCGCGACCTCGGCGTCAAGGGCCTCGGCATCTGGGCCGGCTCGCGGATGTACCGCGGCGACGACATCTACGCGCTCGACTTCTGGCCGCTCGACAACCTCAACACCATCGGCGGCGGGCTGTCCTACGACTTCAAGAGCAAGACCTCGCTGCGCCTGCACGCGGGGCTCAACCAGCCGACCAACCCGTTCTACCGCCAGTTCATCCTGCGCTCGCCCGTCCACAACCAGCTCGGCGAGACCGAGGTCGCGCTGCTCGACCGCCAGAAGCTCGTCAGCAGCGCGCGCGTCTCGCAGATGATCGGCGTGGGCGAGAGCGGCGGCGTCAAGCTGGTCGGCTACGGCGAGCTGCACTGGACGCCGAGCGGGCAGCGCGAGCTCTCGGACCAGATCTACGAGGATGTCCCTTCGGACATGGGCTTCGTCGCCGGCGGCGAGGTCAGCCTGTTCACCGGCAAGCGCAGCGGTCACCTCAACCTCTACGGCCGCTACGCGGGCGGGCTCGCGGCCTACGGCGAGTGGGGCGCGCCCTCGCAGCTCGCGCTCGACCGCACCGCCTCGGGCGCGCACGAGTGGATCGTCGCGCTCGGCGGCAATTACGAGGCCGGGCCCTTCGGGCTGCTCGCCGGCGCCTACCTGCGCTCGTTTCGCAACGCCAGCCCCGCGCTCGACTTCGACGATGTCAACGAGGGCATCTTCCTGCTGCGCCCGCAGCTGTGGCTGACGAAGAAGCGCTGGCTCGGCCTCGCGCTCGAGGGCTCGTACCAGGCCCAGCAGCGCGGCGTGTCCGTCGAGAACGAGGACGGCAGCTACGCGCCGCTGCGCGGCAGCCTGGTGCGCGTCGGCCTCATGCCGTTCATCAGCCCCGCCGGCGAGGGCAGCTACACGCGCCCGCACATCCGGCTGATGTACCTGCTGACGTCGCGCGACGCCGGCGCGCGCTCGCTCTACCCCGACGACGACGTGTTCGCGCGCCGCAAGCTCGACCACTTCATCGGCCTGAGCGCCGAGTGGTGGTTCGGCTCCACGAGCTACTTCCGTAACTAGCTTCCCCCGGATCCAGACCCAGCCCACGGAGACCGAGACCAAGGCGGAACCCATGTCGACCTCCCCTCCCCGCAACGCCCGGGCCGCCGCCGGCCTGCTCGGCGCCCTGCTCGGCGCCCTGGCCACGCAGACCGGCTGCATGCACTTCGACAACCTCGACGAGCCGCTGCAGCTCCAGACCCACGCCGGCGACTGGCGCGACGAGGTCATCTACCAGATCCTCGTCGACCGCTTCGCCGACGGCGACGCCGGCAACAACTTCCGGCACGACCCGACGAGCATGGCCCACTACCACGGCGGCGATTGGCAGGGGCTGATCGACCACCTCGACTACATCGAGACGCTCGGCGCGACCGCGCTGTGGATCTCGCCGGTGGTCAAGAACGTCGACACCGACGCCGGCGTCGACGGCTACCACGGCTACTGGGCCCAGGACCTCACGCGCCCCAACCCGCACTTCGGCGACGTCTCGAAGCTGCGCGAGCTCGTCGCGGCCGCGCACGATCACGGCATGCTCGTGATCATCGACATCGTCACCAACCACATGGGCCAGGCGTTCTACTACGACATCAACCTCAACGGGCAGCCCGACATCCAGATCCAGGAGTCCGGCCAGGAGGGCAAGAAGGACGTCGTCCACATCACGGAGTACGACCCGGACTTCGACGCGCGCGGGATCCAGGCGTTCACCTCGCTCGGCGAGGCCGGCCCCGCGCCGATCATCTTCCAGTTCGATCCGGCGACCAACCACATCCCGCCGCTGCCGCTCCTGTTCCAGGACCCGGCGGTCTACAACCGCAAGGGTCGGACCTACGACTTCTCCGTCGAGGACCAGCTGCTGCACGGCGACTTCCCCGGCGGGCTCAAGGACGTCGACACGACCAACTGCGACGTGAAGCACGAGATGGTCGAGCAGTACGCGCGCTGGATCGAGCGCAGCGACGCCGACGGCTTCCGCATCGACACGGTCAAGCACGTCGAGCGCGAGTTCTGGCGGTTCTTCGCCCAGCGCGTGCGCCAGCGGCTCGCGGCCCAGGGCAAGGAGAACTTCATCATGTTCGGCGAGGCCTTCGACGGCAACGACGAGCTGGTCGGCTCGTTCACGCGCAGCGACTACCCCGACGCGCCGAGCGAGGACGAGCTCGCGCGCCAGGACTCGTGCGCGAAGCGAGAGGGCGGCCCGGCGCTGACGGGCGAGCAGCTCGACAGCGCGTTCTACTTCCCGCAGCACTACCAGGGCTTCCGCGACATCTTCCAGGGCGCCGGCGCGACCCAGCGGCTCGCGGACCTGTGGGCGCTCAAGAGCGTGAACTACGGCACCGAGGCCAACGCCGGCGGGATCGGCGTGCCGCCCTACAAGGCGCTGGTCAACTTCATCGACAACCACGACGTCGCGCGCTTCCTCTGGGGCGTCGCCGACAAGCCGAGCGACGTGCGCCGCAAGCTGCTGCACAACGCGCTCGCGCTGCTGATGACCGCCGACGGCATCCCGTGCCTGTACTACGGCACCGAGCAGGCGTTCGACGGCGGCAACGACCCGGCCAACCGCGAGGACCTGTGGATGACCGGCTACGCCACCGACGGCGCGACCTTCAAGTGGGTGCAGCGGCTGATCGAGCTGCGCAAGTCGAGGCTCGCGCTGCGCCGCGGCGACACCACCGTGATCTGGGCGACCGAGCACACCGGCGACGAGAGCGACGCCGGCATCTTCGCGTTCGAGCGCGCCGGCGGCGACGCGGGCGACGACTACGCGCTCGTCATCCTCAACACCAACCAGGAGCACGACAGCAGCACGCTGTACAACGACCCCGACACCGGCGAGGCGGTCATGATCACCTCGCTGCCCGAGGGCACCGTGCTCGGCGACATCCTCAACACCGGCGTCGGCCCGTTCACCGTGGGCCCGGGCGGCGAGCTCGGGCTCACGCTCCCGCCGATGTTCGCCAGCATCCTCGTCGTGAAGTAGGAGGCGTGTGGTCGAGGTCCGCGTCGACGCGATCGAGAAGCGCTTCGGCAGCACCCAGGTGCTCCGCGGCGTCGACATCCACGTGCCCGACGGCGCGTTCGCGGTGCTCGTCGGGCCCAGCGGCTGCGGCAAGTCGACGCTGCTGCGCCTGCTCGCCGGCCTCGAGGAGGCGACCGCCGGCGCGATCCGCTTCGGCGCGCGCGACGTCACGCGGCTCGAGCCGCGCGCGCGCGACGTCGCCATGGTGTTCCAGTCCTACGCGCTCTACCCCCACCTGACGGTGCGCCAGAACCTCGGCTTCGGCCTCAAGATCCGGCGCACGGACCCGGCGACGATCCGCGCGCGCGTCGACGAGGTCGCGGCGATGCTCGGGCTCGAGGCGCTGCTCGATCGCTACCCGCGGGCGCTCTCCGGCGGGCAGCGCCAGCGCGTCGCCATGGGCCGCGCGATCGTCCGCCGGCCGGCGCTGTTCCTGTTCGACGAGCCGCTCTCGAACCTCGACGCCAAGCTGCGCGCGCAGGTCCGCGTCGAGATCCGGCGCCAGCACGACGAGCTCAAGGCGACGAGCATCTACGTCACCCACGATCAGGTCGAGGCGATGACGCTCGCCGACGTGATGTTCGTGCTCAACGGCGGCCGCGTCGAGCAGCACGGCAGCCCGGCCGAGGTCTACGGGCGCCCGGCGACGCGCTTCGTCGCGGGCTTCCTCGGGAGCCCGGCGATGAACTTCCTCGACGCGACGATCGAGCGCGCCGGCGCGCGCGTGTACGCGGTCGCGGGCGACCCGGGCGGCGACGGCCGGCTGCGCGCGGTCGTGCCCGAGGGGCAGTTCGGCCGCTCGCTGCACGACGGCGAGCGCGTGGTCGTCGGCGTGCGCCCCCACGACGTCGCGCTGGCGCCCGAGGAGGCCGAGCCCGAGCTCGAGCTCACGACCGGCCTCGTCGAGCTGCTCGGGCCCGAGCTGCAGGCGCACGCGCGGCTGGGCGACACGCCGATCACCGTCTGCCTGCCGACCGAGAGCCGCGCGCGACGAGGCGAGCGCCTGCGCCTGCGCGTCGAGCAGCTGCACCTCTTCGATCCCGACTCGGGGGCGTCGCTGCGGTGAGGCGCCGCGCGAGCCCGCTCGTCGCGTGGAGCCTGCGCGCGCTCGTGTGCGCGCTCGTGTGGCTGCAGCTCGGCGCCGCGCTCGCGACCGCGGCCCCCGAGCGCGCCCCCATCCGACTGTGGCACGCCTACCGCGGCGCCGAGCTCGAGGTCCTGCAGGAGCTGCTCGACGAGCTCCGCGCCCGCGACGACGTCGAGATCGAGACGCTCGCGCTGCCCTACGACGCCTTCGCCAGCAAGCTCGCGGCCGCGATCCCGCTCGGCGAGGGCCCCGACCTGTTCATCGACGCGCACGAGCGCCTCGGCAGCTACCTGCAGCAGCGCCTCGTCGCGCCCGTCGGCGACGCGTACCCCGGCGACGCCGCGTTCACCGAGCCGGCCGCGCGCGCCGTCGCGCTCGCGCCCGAGGGCGGCGCGCTCGACGTCTACGCCGTCCCGCTGTCGCAGAAGTGCGTCGCGCTGTTCTACAACACCGCGCTGGTCCCCGGCCCGCTCGAGACGCTCGAGCAGGTCCTCGAGCTCCAGCCGAACCTGCCCCAAGGGACCTACGCGCTCGCCTACGAGGCCAAGAACGCCTACGCCCACGCGCCGCTGCTCGCCGGCTTCGGCGGCGCGCTGCTGGCCGCGGACGACCGCTCCTTCGGCTTCGTCGGCGAGCCTGCCGAGCGCTCGCTCGAGCTCGCGCTCGAGCTGCGAGCCCGCGGCGCCGTCCCGGGCGACGCCGACGGCGCGCTCGTCACGAGCCTGTTCCGCGCGGGCAAGGCCGCGTACGCGATCAGCGGGCCGTGGCTCGCCGCGGACCTGTCTGAAGAGGACGGCGGCGCGGCGGTGCCCTACGCGGTCGCGCCGCTGCCCCGGCTGGCCGCGACCGGCGAGCCCATGCGCCCGCTGCTGACCGTCGAGGCCGTGATGCTCTCGCCCGCCGGCGCCGAGCGGCCAGAGGTGCGCGCGCTCGCGCGGCACCTCGCCAGCGCGGAGGCGGCCGACCTCCGGCAGCGTCGCGCCCACACGCTCAGCGCCCGCGCGGACACGCCGCCGCCGCCCGGCGACGCGCTGCTCGCCGCGTTCGCCAAGCAGGCCGAGGTCGCCGTGCCGATGCCGACCGCGGTCGCGATGCGCGCGACCTGGGGAGCCGGCGAACCGAGCGATCCGCAAGGTGCTGCGCGGCGACGCGAGCCCGAGCGAGGCCGTCGAGAGCGCGCGCAAGCAGTTCGACGACGTCCGCCGCCCGCCGCCGCCGCCCGCCTCGCCCACGCCGATCCTGCTGCTCGTGGGCGCGCTCGCGCTGCTCGGCGCGCTGCAGCTCGTCCGCCGCGCCCGCGACCCCGAGGCGCGCGCCGCCCTGCGCCGCTCCCTGCCCGCCTACGCCTACGTCGCCCACGCGGTCATCGTCGTCGGCCTGCTCGTGATCGCGCCGCTGCTCGTCGGCGCCGCGACCTCGCTGTTCGCCGGTCGCCCCGACAGCGGCGACTACATCGGGCTCGCCAACTTCGTCGAGATCCTCACCGCGCGCGGCGGGCCGCTGCTCGCGACCGGCTCGTTCTACGTGGTCCTGCTCGTCACCGTGCTGTGGACCGCGATCAACGTGTGCTTTCACCTCGCGCTCGGCGTCGGGCTCGGGCTCGTGCTCTCGCGCGAGAACATGCGCCTGCGCGGCCTGTACCGCGTGCTGCTCATCATCCCCTGGGCCGTGCCCAGCTACGTCACCGCGCTCGCGTGGAAGGGCATGTTCCACCGCCAGTTCGGCGCCGTCACCGGGCTGATCCTCGAGTGCAACCGCTGGCTCGGCACCGAGCTCGAGCCGATCGCCTGGTTCAGCCAGTTCTCGACCGCGTTCACGGCCAACGTCGCGACCAACGTCTGGCTCGGCTTCCCCTTCATGATGGTCGTCACGCTCGGCGCGCTGACCTCGGTGCCCAAGGACGCGCTCGAGGCGGCCGAGGTCGACGGCGCGAGCCGCTGGCAGCGGCTGCGCTACGTGACGCTGCCGATGATCCGCCCCGCGCTGATCCCCGCGGTCACGCTCGGCGCGATCTGGACGTTCAACATGTTCAACGTCGTGTTCCTCGTCTCCGGCGGCGAGCCCGACGGCACCACCGACATCCTCGTGTCCGAGGCCTACCGCTGGGCGTTCACGCGCGGGGCTCAGTACGGCTACGCGGCCGCCTACGCGGTGCTGATCTTCCTGCTGCTCACGCTCGTCACCCGCGTCACCGGCTTCGCCCGCGAGCCCAGCTGACCTGACCTGAAGTCCCGGCCGTCCATGGCGCTCCAACAACGCACCCGCCTGCTCGAGTCGTTCGCCGCCCACGCGGTGCTGATCGTCGCGGTCGCGTTCGCGCTGTACCCGGTGCTGTGGGTCGTCGCGCTCGCGTTCTCGGGCGTCAGCGAGCCGGCGCCGCGAGTCATCCCGGTGCCGATCGAGCCCACGCTCGAGCACCTGCGCGAGGTCGTCGGCAGCACCCAGGTCGTCGGCGGCGAGACCCGCTGGCTGTTCGGGCTGCAGCTCGCCAACTCGCTGATCGTCTCGCTCGCCACGGCGCTCGTCGGCGTCGGCATCGCGATCCCGACCGCCTACGCGCTCGCGCGCTTCGACTTCGTGGGCAAGCGCGGCGGCGTCAAGCTGCTGCTCGCGACCCAGATGTTCCCGGCGGTCGCCAGCGCGATCCCGCTGTACATCCTGCTCGACTGGCTCTCGCTGCTCAACTCGCGCACCGGCCTGGTGCTGTGCTACGCGACCACGGCGGTCCCCTTCGCGATCTTCCAGCTGCGCGGCGCGTTCGAGACCATCCCCGAGGACCTCGAGGAGGCGGCGATGGTCGACGGCGCGACGCGGTTTCAGGCGTTCATCCGCGTGGTGCTGCCGGCGGCGCGCCCGGCCATCGCGGTCACGGCCCTGTTCGCGTTCATGAGCGCCTACAACGAGTTCATCCTCGCGGCGACGCTGCTCGGGCGCGAGGAGATGTACACGCTCCCCGTGGTGCTGCAGCGCTTCATCGGCGAGTACGACGCGCAATGGGAGGCCTTCGCCGCGGGCGCGCTCGTGGTGTCGCTGCCCGTGATGGCGCTGTTCTACGTCGCGCAGCGCCACCTGGTCGCGGGGCTGACGGCCGGCAGCGTGAAGGGCTAGCGCGCCGGCGCGAAGCCGCGCGACCGCGAAACAATTACCCACCGTCGCGCGCGCGCGCGGGTGGTAGCGTGGTTGCACAACCGTGGACGGAGAGCTCATCGAACTCGTCATCCAGCTCGGGCTCGTGCTGCTCGCGCTCGGCTTCGCGGCGTGGCAGACCTACCGCCTGCGGCGGGCCGCGACCGAGGACATCGCCAGCGATCAGTGCGTCGCCTGCGACTCGCGCGCGCTCGCGACGATCGCGCCTGGCGTCTATCGATGCACGCAGTGCGGCTACCAGGGCGGCCCTGGGCTCGCGGCCCACGAGGCCAACGCGCGCGCCCAGGAGCGCGCCGCGCTGTCGCCCGACGAGCGGAGCGCGCGCGCGCGCGCGTGCCTGTACGAGGCCCTGGGCGCGCTGCAGCGGGCCGACGAGAACCCGCTCGAGGCGAACGTCGAGGCGCGCATCTCGTGGCTCGCCGATCTCGAGGGCGCGCTGGTGCAGGCGCAGGGCCAGCTGACGCGCGCGATCGAGTACGCGGGCGGGCCCGTCGCGCTGCCGGACGGCCGCAGCTTCGACGCCAGCCCGTGGCGCGACCAGCTCGCGTCGGCGACCGCGACGATGACCGTCGAGAGCATCAACCCGAACCTGCGCACGGCCATGCGTCCGCGCCTCAACCTCGCGAAGCAGCTGCGCGGGCGAGTCCGCGACGCGCTCGTCGACGCGCTCCACCCACCGCAGGCGCCGAGCCGCTCCTCCGGGCTGTCCCGCGACGGCGCGCGGCTCTAGGCCCCGCGCGCGCCCGAGCGCGGGACCTGCTCACATGGCCAGGAGCACCGCGTGGAGCTCGGCGAGGTCCTCGTCGCCGGGCAGCAGCTGCTCCGCCGCGACGACCTGCGCGAGCGCGTCGGCGACCGTGGCCTCGCCCGTGAACGCCCGCGCGTAGGTGTGGATCGCCAGGCCCTTCTCGAGCTGCGGGCTCGCCTGCGCAATAAGCTGCCCGAATGACCATGTTACGGTCTGCGCGCGCGGCTCGAAGGTCGTCGCGTCCTGATAGCGGACGGTCACGGTCACCGCGCTCTCGTCCGTCACCAGCTCCGGCGCGCACGTCCGCACGCGCTGCAGGAACACCATCGCGTCGTTCGGCGCGAGGTGCTGCGGCTCGATCTCCGTCGGGTCGGCGCTGAACTCCTCGCCCGAGAACTCGACGATCTCGAAGCCCGGCGGCAGGTCGAGCTGAACCTGGACGTCGCGGACCGCGACGTCGAGCGTGTTGACGAAGCGCTCGCCGAAGATCTTCCAGGCCTCGGCCTCGTCCGGGATGAACACCGACGCGCCCTTGCCGAGGTCCGTCACCACGTCCATCAGGTAGTCGTTGTAGCCCGCGCCGCCGACCCCGACCCCGACCATGTAGATCCCCTCGGCGTCCTCGTCCCGCGAGGCCTCCCCGATCAGCGTCGCGTCCGTCACGCCGACGTTGGCGCCGCCGTCGCTGACCAGCACCACGCGGTTGATCCGATCGCGGTGGAAGGCGGCGCGCGCGAGCTCGTAGCCGGCCGTGAGGCCGCCGTTGAGATCCGTGCCGCCGCCCGACTCGATCTGCTCGACGCGCTCGATCAGCGCGGCGTCGTAGGGCCCGGAGACCTCGTGCGCCGCGAGCAGCACGGCGTTGTCGGTGTCCCACGTGACCATCGAGACGATGTCGCCCGCGCGCAGCTGGCTCGCGATCGCCACGCAGCTCTCCTTGAGCATCTCGATCGCGTGCCCGCTCATCGAGCCGGACTCGTCGAGCACGAGCGTCAGGTTCACCGGCGCGCGCTCGCTGTCGCGGACGTTCGCGCTGCCGACCCCGATCTGCAGGTAGTACTCGCCCTCGACGTCGAGCGCCCGCAGCTCAGCGCTGATCGTGACCGCGCCGGGCGCGGCCGCCGGGTAGTCGAAGCGGTAGTAGTTGAGGAACTCCCACGGTCGGATCGTCGGCGCGCCGCCGCCCCCGAGGATCGCCTCGCGGGCCTGCACCGGCGACGACATCGAGTTGCTGTCGTCCGGCGAGAGGTAGAGCGTGACCGGCGTGTCCAGGTCGCACGCGGGCGCCGGCTCGGGCGGGTCCGGCTCGTCGCACTTGCAGCTGGCGCGCAGCCGGGCGTACTCGGCCGCCACCTCGGCGCAGCGCTCGGGCGGCCCGGCGACGTCGCAGCCGCAGCCCACGTCATCCTGACCCGTGGAGCCGTCCGCGTCCACGTCCCCGTCGCCGTAGCCATGCCCAGGGCTCGCGCTCGTCCCGCTGTCGCTGGCGGCGCCGTCGTCGTCGTCGCCGGTCGGGTCGTCACAGTCACAGTTCAGGCGCAGCTGCTCGACCGCCGCGCGCTGAGACACGCACTCCTCGGGGTCCTCGAGCTCGACGCAGCGGGCGAGGCCGAGGCCGATCGTCGTGGCCACGATCACGCGGCCGCGCGCGAGGGCGCGAGGAGCTCGATCGCGTCGCTTCATCACCCTGACAGTGCGCCGCGGTCGCGCGCGCGGGCGGAGATTTATTCGACGGCGCGCGCGCGCGTCACGAGCGTCGGCCCGCGCCCGGGGAGCGCGAGCGACATGGTCTTCTCGACAGCTCCCCCGGGCGCGGCGGGATCAGCCGTTGCTCCACAGGTGCCGCGCGCCGCGGCGCAGCGCCTCGAGCACCGTCTTCTGCTCGTGGGCCCACTCGCTCACGTCGGGGTGCTCGATCGCCTCGAGCGCGGCGATCGTCGGGCCGCGCAGCTCGGCGTGGCGATGGCACAGCCACACCAGCAGCTCGCCGGCGTCGCGGTACTGCTTCCAGTTAAACGGCTTCGCGTCGGCGGCGATGAGCGCGAGCAGCACCGGCTGCGCGTCGACGCCGAGGTGATGCGCGAGCAGGCACGAGAGCAGGTGCAGCCCCTCGTACGGGCGATACTGGCCCCAGTCGCGCAGCCCCGGGATCGCGGCGATCGCCAGCGCCGGCGTGATCGGCTCCTCAGACCAGCTCGCGGGGATCGGTCCTTCGGGCCATCCTCCCGCGCGGATCGTCTCCAGCGTCGCGCGCAGCCAGAGCCGCTCGGCCGCGCGCGAGAGCGGGCGCCGCTCGGGCTGCGGGTCGTGCGGGATCCCGAGCAGCTCGGTGTAGAGCCGACGAAAGTCGCGGTCGAGCTCGAGCGGGAGCAGCTCGGCGTCGCGCATCCACTCGAGGATCGCGCGCGCCTCCTCGGGCGTGGCCTCGCGCGGCGACCCGTGAACGCCGCCGTGCTGCCCGGCGCTCGACCAGCCCCAGCCGTGCGTGCGCAGCTCGTAGCGATCGGTCAGCTTCCCCGCGAATTCGCACGCGACCCGCGGCCCGATCGCGCCGACGCACTCGGGCAGCTCGACGCCGAAGGAGCAGCTGCTCCCCTTGGGGTTGGTGTCGAAGTGCCGCAGCTCGACCTGCAGCTGCAGCCTCGCCAGCGCCGCGTTGTCGCGCGCCATGACCTCGACGATCGCGCGCCGCAGCGGCCCCGCGCCGGCGCCGATCTCGCGATCGAGCACGACGCCCGCGCGCAGCTCGACGATCGTCTCGCCGTGCCAGGGCACGAACAGCACGCGCTCGCCGATCGCGTCGAGCTGCCCCGGCAGCCGCGTCGGCGCCGGCGGGCGGGCGCGCCCCTTGTACACCTCGAGCTCCGGCTCGGGCCGTGGGTGCGCGTTGTAGGGCGCGACGTCGAAGCGCGTCTCCTCCCCGCTCGCGCGCGCGCGCCGAACCACGACGCCGCTCTCCGGCTGGTACAGCAGCCAGGTCTCGGTGACGCGCGGCCCCGCGAGCGACGCGAGCTCGAGCTGCTCGAGCGCGCCCGCGTCGGTGACCCGCAGCAGGCGAGCGCGCCCCGCCGCGTGATCCATCACCGTCAACCACGTCTCGTCGCCCGCGCGCTGCAGGTCGATCGCCACCGTCGGGTGAATCGCCAGCTCGAGCGTCCACGCGAGCTCGTCCCCGTCGTCGTCGACCCGCCCGCCCCAGAGCCGCCCGCCGTAGGCCGCCGCGAACCGCCCGTCTCGCGCCACGCACAGCGCCGCGCGCAGCGGCGGCCAGCCGCCGTCACCCTGGGGACCGATGGCCTGCTTGGGCAGCGAGCGCGCCGCGTCGTCGGGGTTGAGCGCCAGCGCGCGCAGCCGCTTCGTCGCGGCGCCGTCGAGCGACGAGACGACGAGATCGCCGCGCCCCAGCTCGACGATCCGCGCCGCATCCCCGGCGCCGAGCAGGCGCGCCCGCTCCGACGAGCCCGCGAGCTTGCCGCGGACCCCGAGCCCGGGGAGGTTGAGCAGCGCGACGCCGTCGTCGCCGTACACGCCCGTCTGCACCCGCCCCGGCGCGAGCGCGAGCTTGCCCGCGTCGCCGATCGAGAGCCCGCCGCGCGGCGTCGTCACCTTGATCGTGTGTTTGAGCTTGAGCGACTTGCCCACGTTGAGACGCGTCACGCCGAACGCGTCGCCGTAGAGCCACCGTTTTCCGTCTGCGCTGAGCACCGAAGCGACCATGAAACCTCGACTGTTGTCCCTCGACTGTTGGCCCTCGACTGTTGGCCCTCGTCCGACCTCGGTGAGTGTCTCGAGGTCGACGCCGCGCGCCGGGTGTCCGCGCGCGGGCGCACATGGTAGTGCAATCAGGTGTCGCGCCGCCCGCGAACCTCCGCGCCCACGCGCGCTCCGCGGGCGCGACCCCTCGCGTCGCTCGCCCGCGCGTCGCTCGTGCTCGCGGTCGCAGTCTCCCTCGCGCTCGTCGCCTGCGCGCGTCCCCCGGTGAGCTACCGCCCCGACGCCGATCGCAAGATCCCGAGGCCGCCCGGCGTGATCACCTGGACCTACGAGGCTGTCCTTGACGCCACCCCGGAGGAGGTCTGGACCCGCTACCTCGACCTCGAGCGCTACCCGCAGTGGAACCCGTTCATCCTCGAGGCGGTGCCCCGCACGCCGCGCGAGGGCGGGCCGCAGGTCGGCGACACCATCGACATCCGCGTCGCGCTCGCCGGCCGCGAGCGCGCGATGTGGCACCGCGTCTACGAGCTCACGCCGCCCGCCCCTGGGCGCGACGGACGGTTCTGCTGGCGCGACGGCGGCGCGAGCACGGCGCTCGTCACCGGCGCGCGCTGTCGGGTCTTCGCCCGCGTCGACGGCGGGCGCACGCGCTTCACCCAGCGGCTCACGATCGGCGGGAGCGCGCGCGAGCTGGCGCGACGTCGCTACGGCCCCGCGCTCGAGGCGAGCCTGCGGCGGGAGACCGAGGCGCTGCGCGCCGAGCTCACGCGGCGACGCGACGACGACGAGCGGACGACCGCGCGCCGCCGCGAGGCCGCGCGCGCGTCACGGTCGGCCGCCTCCGCGCCCCGCTAGTCACAGGGCGGGTAGTTGTCCTGCTGCTCGATCTGACACTCGGAGTAGTTCGGCGGCAGGCACGTGTCCTGGAAGTCGAACCACGGGTGGTTGTTGTTGCCGAAGCAGTAGTAGTCGGCGTCCGGCTGCACGCAGTCCTCCGCCTGCACGCAGGCGATGAACTGCGGCGCGTCGAGCTTGCACACCTTGCTCGGCGTCAGGTTGTAGCGCTCGGCGACCGCTGGCGAGCAGTCGGGCTCGGCGAGGCACTCCTGCAGGTTGTCGATCGTGCCGCACTCCACGGGGTCCGGTCCCGTCGTCGGGTTCTGCGTGTCCTCGGTCGTCATGCCCGTGGTGTCGGTTCCACCGGAACCTCCGGACACCTGCCCGCCCGACGAGTCATCGGTGGTTCCGGGGTCCGTCATCGGGCTCGAGCCGCCCCCGGATCCGCCGCTCGCGCTGTTGCTGTCGCCGCCGCTGAGATCGACGTCGGTCGTCCCGCTCGCGCTGTTGCTCTCGCCGCCGGAGAGCGAGCCATCGCTGGCGCTCTCGCTCGCGCCGCCCTCCGTCGCGGAGTCGGTCTCCGACATCAAGGTCGCCCACGCCGCGGAAGCCACTAAATTCACACGCTAATTACCCCGGGCCGCGCGCGTGTTCCCGCGATGTTCCAACGCCCGATCGAGCGCGCGCGCGATCACTTCAGCAGCGCGCGGAGCTCCTTGAGCCGGGCGCTGTGTCCATCTCCGCGCCGCCGCGGCGCGTCGCGCATGATGGAGGTGAGACGCCGCCGCTGCGCCGCGCACAGATTCATCGGTTCTGCTTCCTCTCGAGCGATATCGTCAAGTCAACGGAAACCAAAGCCGGGGCGCCCCCTACCGCGGATCCCCACAAATGGTGTAGGGTTGTTCCTCACGACGTCTAGCCGAATCACGCGGGGCGACCGCGTGCGCGAGCGCTCGGTCGCTTTTACACATGTCTTTTTGGACACAAACGCGCGCAGGTGCCGGGCCGGTACAACATGTCTCTTGAGACATTATAACAGCGGCGCGCGCGGGTCACGATCCGCGTCCGCCCAGGGTGCCCGCGCCCCCGACCGTCGCCGCGCAGGCGACAGCGCCGCGGCCCCCGCCTGGCCGCCCTCCGGCCCTCAGAGCGTATCCGGGGCGTCGCGGCGCTCGCCCGCGAGGAGGGACCGCGAGGACCGCGGAGCGCGGATTCTTCGCGCGCGACCGCGGCCCGCCGCCCGCCGCCCGTGTTGCGCGGCTAGACCTTGTACAGCGTGTCGATGTAGCGCTCGAGCACGTCGCCGATCACGTCGGTCGTCGGCACCGTGGCGGCGAGCCCGTAGACGGGCGCCATGCCGCCCTTGCCGGGGGGGAACTGGCGGACGTGCTCGACCGCGTCGCGCAGGTCGTCGAGGAAGCGCTCGGCGACCCCTGGCGCGGCGTGGCGCAGGGTCACGGCGATGTGCAGGCAGGGCGGCTTGTGCAGGCCGTTGAGGTTCCAGCGCCGCTCGCTCATGAAGTCGAGCACCCGGTAGATGTCGAGCTCGCCGCGGGCCGCGAACGCGACGACCCACAGCGGGTCGCCGAGGACCTCGAGCTCCGGGATCGCGGCCACGCCCTCGCGGATCTTCTGACCTGTCTCGAGGATCCGGCGGGTCGCGTCGAGGTAGCCGTCCTCGCCGACCGCCAGCAGCGTGGCCCAGCAGATCGCGCTGAGCGCCCCCGGGCGGCTGCCCGCGAAGGTCGGCGAGAAGTACAGCCCGCCGGGCCAGTCGCCGACGGTGTAGTACTGGTGGCGGCGCAGCGCGGCGCCGCGGTAGAGCACGACGGAGGTGCCCTTGGCCGCGTAGCCGTACTTGTGCGTGTCGGCGGACATCGAGGTCACGCCCGGGAGGCGGAAGTCGAACACCGGCACCGGGTAGCCCAGGCGCTCGGCCCAGGGCAGCACGAAGCCGCCGAGGCAGGCGTCGACGTGGAAGCCGATCCCGCGCGCGCGCGCAATCTCGGACAGCGCCTCGATGGGATCGATGACGCCGTGCGGGAACGACGGCGCGGAGCCGACCACGCAGATCGTGTTGCGCGTGATCGCGGCGCGGGTGGCCTCGACGTCCGCCTTGCAGTCGCGCCCGACGGGCACCTTGACGAGCTTGATGTTGAAGTAGCGCGCCGCCTTGTCGAAGGCCGCGTGCGCGCTGCTCGGCGCGACGATCTCGGGGCTCGTGACCCGGCGATCGGCGCGCGCCTGATCGCGGTAGGCCTTCATCGCCAGGAGGATGCTCTCGGTCCCGCCCGAGCTGACGCAGCCGACGATCTCGCGCTCGATGTCGGGCGGCGCCTTGGGGTGCGCGCCGGCGAGGCCCGCGCCGAGCATGTTGGCGGTCATCGCCACGATCTCGGCCTCGAACTTCGTCGCGCTCGGCCACAGGTCCGAGTGCAGCGGGTTCGACTGGCTGGTGAGCGCGTAGATCCGGTGCTGGAACGCGATGTGCTCGGGGTCGCCGTGGTACACGGCGCCCGAGACGAAGCCGTCGCGCCAGCGCGCCTCCTCGCGCTCGTGCATCGACTCGATCTCGCGGACGATGGCCTCGCGCTCGAGCCCCGCCTTCGGCAGCCGGTGGTGACGCTCGTAGTCGTCGGCGTACGGCTTCATCTTGGCCTCGAGCTCGACCATCATGGCCTCGAGCTCGCGCTCGATCCGCTTGCGCACGAACGGGATCTTCTTGGCGATCTTGAACGCCTTGCCGATGACGTCGGGGTTGATGCGCCCGAGCTGCTTCTTCGCGATGTCCTTGATACTCACGGGGTCACGATCCCTGGTGCGAATGGGCCCGCCTTCCGGCTCGCGGGCCGTCAGCCGCCGAGCAGGCGCCCGAGGCGGGCGTGGGCGGCGCGGTTGCGCTTGTACAGCCCGACGAACTCGCCCGCGAGCGCGTCGTAGAGCGCGCGGTTGTTCGGGTTGGGGGTGAAGGTCTCCTCGACGGTGACCAGCTCGGCGATGTCCTCGAGCTCGATGAGGCCCAGGCCGGCGGCGCCGAGCAGGCCCGCGCCGCGGGCGTTGGCGTCGATGGGCTCGGCGATCTGGCGGATCTCACGATCGAGCACGTCGGCGAAGATCTGACACCAGATCCGCGACTTCGCCCCCCCGCCGATGAAATTGAGGCCGTCGATCCGGCGCTTGACGAAGGACTCCACGGCCTGCAGGTACCAGCGCGAGTTGAGCGCGACGCCTTCGAACACGCTGCGCACGAGCTGGGCGCGGGTTGTCCCGAGCGACAGGTGAAAGAAGCCGCCGCGGACCGCGTGGTCGTCGACCGGCGTGCGCTCGCCGTACAGCCAGGGCATGAACAGCAGGCCGCCGGCGCCCGGCGCGGCCTCGGCCGCGAGCGCGTCGAAGCGCGCGTACACGTCGCTCGGGCGCGCGCCGCCGGGGTTGAGCGCGTCGTCCGGGAACAGCAGGCTGTCGCGCAGGTACATCAGGCACTTGCCCGCGCACTCCTGCTCGCCGCCGATGAAGTAGCGCCCCGGGATCGCCGAGGGCAGCGACGCGAGGTTGTTGGCGATCGACGTCTTCTTGAACGGGACGTGGCAGGTGATCCACGAGGATGTCCCGACGTACAGGTGCGCCGCGTAGTCGCGCACGGCCCCCGAGCCGAGCGCGCCCGACATGATGTCGGGCGTGCCCATGACGACCGGGGTGCCCTCGGGGATCCCGAGCTCGCGCGCGACGGCGGGCGTGACCGGCCCGAGCACGTCGACGGCGCGCTTGAGCGGGGGCAGGCGCTCGCGCTCGATCCCGGTCCAGCGCAGCAGCGTCGGGTCGTAGTCGACGCGCGAGAGGTCGCGGTTGTCGGTGACCCAGTGGAGCGTGATGGAGTCGAAGGAGGCCGCGATCTGCCCCGTCAGGCGGAAGTTGAGGTAGTCCTTGATCTCGAGGAAGTGCGCGGTCTTGGCGTAGACGTCGGGGCGCTCGTGGCGGATGAACAGGATGTGCGCGAGCGGGTCCTTGCCGCTGTGCGTCGGCGCGCCGCCCGTCAGGCGCAGCCACCGGATCAGGCGCCCGGGGCCGTAGCCCTCGATCCGGATCGGGCCGCCGACGATCGTCGTCAGGTGCTTGGCGCCGCGGGAGTCCATCCAGCCGATCCCGTTCATCAGCGGGCGGCCGTCGGCGTCAAGCGCGACGGTCCCGGACCACTGCGAAGTGCAGCACACGCCCGCGATCGCCGACGGCGGGAGCAGCTCGCGCGCGAGCAGCCGCCGCGCCGCCGTCGTGATCGCGCGCCACCAGCCCTCGGGGTCCTGCTCGGCGCCGCCGCCCGGCAGCACGATCAGCGGCGTCTCCTCGAATTCGGAGCCGAGGATCTCGCCCGTGGTCGACACGAGCGCGACCTTCGGACCGGAGGTGCCGAGGTCGATCGCGAGGATGGCGGCCTTGGTCGGGGCTTGCACGCGGCCGCAGTGTACGCCCCTGGTCATGCCCGACCAACCTGGAATCCGCGCGGTAGGCCCAGCGGACGCCGATCGTCGCTACTTTCATCGCGGGCCGCGTAGCGACCCTCGTCGGCCTTCGTCGGCCTTCGTCGGCCTTCGTCGCGCGCTCCCGTCGACGCGGCCGGGCCGAAGCGCGCGAGCTGGCGGACTCGCCCCCGAGGAGACCGTACGCACACGCGCTCGCACGCGGCGCGAGGAGCCGCCGCGTGACGCCCCGCGCACCGTTTCGAGGCGCTCGCCTCGCCGGCGGCACAATTACGGCGCGCGTCGACGCGCGAGCGTCGGTCCGGGGCTGGTAGACTATGCCCATGCATGGACTGATGGTGGGCGCCTCGCTCCTCGCACAGATCCTCGCCGGTCCTGCCGGCGACGCCGTCGTCGACGCGCCGCTCGCCGCCGAGGACGGTCACGACGATCACACGCGGCCGCCGCTGTACGACGACCTCGACGCGCTCCTGCAGCAGTGGGCGCCGATCTACGCCGGCAACGCCGAGTACCCGCGCGCGGTCGGCTTCGTGCCCGCGGACTCGTCGAACTACTCGCAGGGCGGCATCAACCCGGAGTTCATCGTCGTGCACACGATGCAGGGCTACTACGCGGGCTCGATGTCGTGGTTCCAGAACCCGGCCGCCAACGTCTCGGCGCACTTCGTGATGCGGGCCAGCGACGGCGAGGTCACGCAGATGGTCAAGCTGAACGACAAGGCGTGGCACGTCGGCAACTACAACGGCAAGTGCCTCGGCATCGAGCACGAGGGCTGGGTCGACGAGCCGGACGAGTGGTACACGTGGGCGGCGTACACCTCCTCGGCCATGCTCACGCGCTGGATGGCCGATCGCCACGGCATCGCGCTCGACCGCGATCACATCATCGGGCACGTCGAGGTCCCCGGCGCCAGCCACACCGACCCCGGGCCCGGCTGGAACTGGGACCTGTACATGGCGCTGATCCACGAGCTCGTCTCGGAGCGCGAGATCGTCGGCGTCGTCGTGGACGCGTCGGCCGCGTGCACGCTGACCGCCAGCGGCGACACCTGGGTGACGCGCACGCTGCAGACGCCCGGCGAGCTCGGCAACAACGACAAGTGCCTCGTCAGCGCGGGCGCGCAGCTCGAGTATCACTGGGCCGAGGTCGAGCGCATCGGTCGGCGGCGCCTGACGCTCGCGCCGGGCGGCCCCTGCGACGCGCTCGGCGAGCGCGCCTACGTCGAGGTCTCGGCCTTCAACGGCTTCTGCGCCCCGGAAGACATGGTCGTGGGGGCAGGTACCGAGGTTCGGCTCGACGGCGGCGCGAGCACGTTTACCGACGCGGCCGGCGCGTTCTCCTTCGCCGACATCGCGGCCGGCGCCCACACCGTCGACGTGCTCGAGGACGCCGAGTTCTTCGCCGCCGCGGTCCCGCTCCAGCTCGAGGCGACCCCCGGCGCGCGCGTGATCGCGGTCGTCGAGCCAGTGCCGGTCGACGACACCGACGGCGACCCCACCGACACCGGTGACCCCACCGATCCGACCGCCGATCCCACCGACCCCACCAGCGACCCGACCGCCGATCCCACCGACCCCACGGGCGACCCGACGAACCCGACCGGCGATCCCACCAGCGACCCCACGGATCCGACCGGCGACCCGAGCGGCTCGACCGGCGACGGCGACTCGAGCGACGCGGGCGGTGACCCCGGCGACAGCGGCGGCGGCAGCAACGGCGGCGGCGGCACGGACAGCGCCGGCGCGCTGCCCAACGACTACGGCGGCGACGCGGCCTACCCCGAGGGCTGCGGCTGTCGGAGCGCGAACTCGCGCGAGCTCCCGGGGCTGCTCGTGCTCCTGCTCGCGGCGACGCGGCGACGACGTCGGCGGCGCTGAGGCCCACGGCGCGCCGCGCGGCGCGTGATATGATCGCGCGACAGGACACGCCGATGTCGAAGCGCGCCGATCCGAACACGATCCTGTCCGAGCTGTGCTTCCTGTACCTCGCGTGCAGCCACGCGACCGACAACGAGCTCTCGGACGCCGAGCTCGACACCATCATCCACTGCGTCCGCGTGTGGGCGCCGGGCCAGTCGATCAAGGCGGTCGACGCGGTGCTCGAGCGGACGCTGGTGCTCTACACCTCGATCGGCAGCCGCGTCGAGAAGCTGAAGACGGCCTCGCGCTGCGCCCACGCGCTGCGCGACAAGCTCGCGCTCGATCAGCTCGAGGCGATCATCCGCGACCTCGCGCGCATCGCCTCGGCCGACGGCGAGGTCATCGCGCGCGAGCGCACCTTCGTCGAGGCGACCGCGCGCAGCTTCGGCGTCGTCATCGACGACTCGCTGTGGTCGTAGTCAGCGCGCGCCTGGCTTGGACATGTCCACAGGTACATATCCGAGCTCGGTCCCCGGGAACTTGTCGGTCACGAGCAGGAAGCCGCGCCCGTCGAGCCGCGCGAGCCCCTCCCAGTTGCGCGACGCGCCCGCGAGCTCGAGCACGATCGGCGCCGCGTCGGTCAGCGTGACCCCGGCGTCGGGGTCGTAGCGCAGCTCGAGCAGGCGCTCGACGACCGTCGAGCCCGCGTGCGTCGGCCCGCGCCCGCGCGCCCGCGCGAGCGCGTCGATGATCGGCGACACGCCGTCCTCGCTCGCCGGGAAGCGGTAGTTGATGACCCAGAAGCGCCCCGCGGCGTCGAGCGAGCTCGCGTCGGTCACCCGGTACTCGATCGCCGCCATCGGCGTCGCCACGGGCGCCGTCACGGGCGCCTCCGCCTGCCCCGTCGCCATGACCCGCAGCGCCCGCGGCTCCGGCGTGCGCGGCGGGGCGTTGCGCTCGTACAGCGCCAGCGCGCCGCCCGGCACCACGGTCAGCGCTTCGAAGCCCGAGTTGAAGATGCGCGCCGGCGTCGGCAGCTCGGTGAGCGACGCGGCGTCGAGCTCGATCGCCGCGAGCGACCCGCCCTGCTCGCGCGCGCGCCCGACGACGAGGTACCCGCGCGCGTCCCAGCCGGTCTCAATGGTCAGGTAAACCTGGTCGCCCGCGAACGCGATCGCCTCGAAGCCCTGGAAGCCGGACACGCGCGCGCGGACCTCGTCGGTCGCCATCTCGACCACCCGGGGCGACAGCGGCGCGTCGAGCTCCCCGTCGACGCGCGCGAGGATGTCCGCGCGCGACAGCGCGTACAGCTCGCCCACGCCGCCGCCGAGCGCCGGGTACTGCGGCAGCAGCACGAGCTCGTCCTTGTACCAGTCGAGCCCCGAGAACTCGCGCTCGGCCGCGCTCGCGGGCCCGGCGAGCGTCAGGGGACGCACGGCGAGCTCGCGCAGCGTCGGGATCCCGGCCTCGCGGATCGGCTCGAGCGGCGCTGCGTCTCGCGACGCGTCGCGGCAGGCGTGCGTCGACAGCACGATCACGGCGCAGCTCACCAGCGTCGCTACGGCGCCAGCGCGGAGGGCTCGGCGTGCGGCGGAGAACACGACGCCCCATGTTACCACCGCGACGCGTCCGCGAACGCGCCGACGGCGACGCGGACGGCGGCGTCGACCGGACGCGACGACGAGCGCCCCGGCGTTACCCCGGCGCGTCGCGAACGAGCGGCGTCGCGTCGACCGCTCGACCGCGGAGCTTCCTCCGCTTCGCCGCCGGTTCGCCGCGGGCCGCTCCCCGACCTCCCCCGGACGATCACGCGGCTTTACAAGCCCGCGCGCATGGGCGAAGACGGGTCGTGCCTCGCGTCTGTGTACCCTCCCCGCGCCCCTGGTCCCTCGCGCAGCTGGTCGCGCTCTCGCTGCTGTGCGGCTGCCTCGCGGACGTGGGGGGTGGCGGGAACCCGTGGACGACGACCGACACGAGCGCGACCAACGATAGCGTCGACAACGACGACGACGACGACGACGACGACACGGGCGAGAGCACCACGGGCGCGCCGGGTGACGTGCCCGAGCCCGACTGGCCGCTGCTCGAGTGCGACCCGATCGTGCCGGCCAAGTGCGCGTTCCCCTTCCCCTCCAACGTGTACACGGTGCCCAGCGACAGCCCGACCGGACGCCGGGTGCTGCTGTCGGAGGCGATGATGCCGGTGACCAAGGAGGGCACGCCCTCGCTGCCCGACATCTTCTCGGAGAGCGACGGCTTCTCGCCCGGCTCCGCGCTGCTCGCCTACTTCCCCGGCGTCACGACCACCGGGCTCGCCGACGCCAAGCACGTCGAGCGCTCGCTCGAGGACGACTCCCCCACCGTGCTGCTCAACGCCGAGACGGGTGAGCGCGTGCTTCACTGGGCCGAGCTCGACGAGACGACGAAGTTCAACGCGACGCGGACCTTCATCATCCGGCCGGCGGTGCGGCTCGACGACAGCGCGCGCTACGTCGTCGCGATCCGCGGGCTCGTCGACGATCAGGGCGCGGCGCTGCCGGCCTCCCCGGTCTTCGCCGCGCTGCGCGACCGCGGCCCCCACGACGACCCGTCGGTCGAGCCGCGCCGCGACCTCTACGAGAACATCTTCGCGCGGCTCGAGGAGGCCGGCGTCGCCCGCGACGACCTCCAGCTCGCGTGGGACTTCACGACCGCGAGCGAGGAGAACAACACCCGCTGGCTGCTGCACATGCGCGACGAGGCGCTCGCGCTCGTCGGCCAAGACGGCCCCGGCTACACCATCACGAAGATCACCGAGGACTGGAGCCCGAACATCGCGCTGCGGGTCGAGGGCAAGATCGAGGTCCCGCGCTACCTCGACGACCCGGGCCCCGGCGGCGAGCTGCTGCTCGGCGAGGACGGGCTGCCCGAGCCCGACGGCGTGGCCGAGTACCCGTTCTTGCTGCTCGTCCCCAACAGCGCGCTAGAGGAGCCCGCCGGCATCATGCAGTTCGGCCACGGGCTGTTCGGCAAGTACACCGACGTCGAGAACAGCGCCGTGCAGGCGCTCGCCAACGAGCACAACTTCGTCGCCTTCGGCATGGACTGGATCGGCCTGAGCGAGCAGGACATCGGCACGCTCGGGGGGGTGTTCGGCGGCGACGACATCAGCGCGTTCAAGACCGTCCCCGATCGCCTGCACCAGGCCGTGCTCAACGCCCACCTCGGCATGCGCCTGCTGCAGACCGGGCTCTACGAGGACCCGGCGCTGCGGCCGGGCGGAGCGCCGCTGATCGACCCGAACAACCGCGCGTTCTTCGGCGCCAGCCTCGGCGGGATCATGGGCTCGGTCTACATGGCGACGACCGTCGACGTCACGCGCGGCGGCCTCGGCGTGCCCGGGCAGCCCTTCAACTTGCTGCTCACGCGCAGCGAGCTGTTCGACCCCTTCCTCGCCACGATCCAGGCGCGCTGGCCCGACCCGCTCGACGTCATGCTCATGTACACGCTGATCCAGCTGCTGTGGGATCGCGCCGAGCCCACCGGCTACACGCACCGCATCCGCGATCCGCTGCCGAACACGCCGGCCCACGAGGTCCTGATGCAGGTCGCGCTCGGCGACCACCTCGTGACGAATTATGGCTCATGGGTCATGGCCCGAACGCTGGGGGTGGTGAACGTCGGCGACGACGCCCCGGAGATCTTCGGCGTCCCGCGCGGCGAGCAGGGCCACGAGGGCACCGGGATGATCGTCTACGACTTCGGGCTGCCGCCGATCCCGGTCGGCAACGTGCCGATGACCGAAGGCTCTGACCCGCACGGGAAGTCCTGGGACTACGCGCCGGCCCGCGACGCGCTCGTCCACTTCATCAACACGGGCGAGGTCAAGACGTTCTGCGACGGCCGCTGCGATCCCGACTGAGCCGACGCGAGCGGACTGCTACTCCGCGCGCCGGCCCTCGTAGCGCATCTCGACGCCGCCCTCCGGCGCCATCGTGATGTTGCGACGCACCGGGCGAATCGGGCCGTCCTTGACCAGGCGCAGCAGGTGACCGCGCAGCGCGACGGCCAGCACGAGCTTCATCTCGTAGACGGCGAACGCGGCGCCGATGCAGCGCCGATGTCCGCCGCCGAAGGGGAGGTACTCCGAGGGGCCGAAGCTGCGTTCGAGGAAGCGCTCCGGTCGCCAGCGATCGGGCTCGGGGTACAGCTCGGGGCGCTGGTGCACGAGCGCCGCGGCCGGGCACACCCCCACGCCGACGGGCAGCTCGTAGCCCTTGAGCGTCATCGGGCGCGCGAGCACGCGGATGATGTCGGGCACGATCGGGTTGAGCCGCAAGGTCTCGCTGCAGACCGCGCCGAGGTAGGGCAGCGCCGCGACCGCCTCGGGCTCGAGCGGGCCGTCGCCGAGCCCGTCGAGCTCGGCGAGCAGGCGCGCGCGCGCCTCGTCGTCGCGGTGCAGCCAGTAGAGCGCCCACGCGAGCGTGATCGCGGTCGTCTCGTGGCCCGCGATCAGCAGCGTCACGAGCTGATCGCGAATCTCGGCGTCGCTCAAGCCCTCGCCGTCCTCGTCGCGCGCGGCCATCAGCATCGCCAGGATGTCCTCGCGGCCCTCCGGGCGGGCGCGGCACTCGGCGATCTGCGCGTCGAGCAGCGCGTACCCGCGATCGCGCGCGCGCGTGAACCGGGCGTAGGGCCCGAGGCCGAAGAACTCGCGCTGCAGCGCCCGCGCGAACAGGAACGCGGGGTGCACGGCCTCCATGGTCTCGACCATCGCGCGCGCGCTCTCCTCGACGCGCGCGGGGTCGGCGAAGCCGAACACGGCGCGCACGATCACCTCGAGCGAGATCGCCTGCGTGACGCGCTGGATCGGCGCGCTCTCGCCGGGCGTCAGCGCCTCCAGGTGACGCCGCGCGACGTCGATCATGATCTGCCCGTAGGCCCGCATGCGCGCGCCGTGAAACGGCGGCGCCATCAGCTTGCGCAGCCGCTTGTGGTGCGCCCCGGTGACGAGCAGCACCGAGCGCTCGCCGACCAGCGGCTTGACGGTCTCGGCCGCGAAGATATCGAAGCCCTGCGGATCAAACGCGAAGATCTGCTTGACCGCTGCAGGGTCGCCCGTCATCACGACGGTGCCGTTGAGCGCCGGGATCGTCACGGGGTCTCCGTACTCCTCGACCCACTTGCGGTACTCCTCGTACGGGGCGCGCAGCGCCTTGTAGGTCGAGAGCAGCGTGGAGCGAGGGCCCGGGGGCAAGCGTGACGCCATGGGACCACGGTAGTCAGCGCCGCCGCGATCGTCCAGGGGCGCGACTCGGCGTCGCGCTCGCTACACGTCGACGCGCGGGCTCCACCGTGGCGCGCCCGCGCCCGCTGCTCCATGCTCACGTCATGCAGCGCGCGCGCGTACGCCCGGCGACCGAGCACGACCTCCCCGTCATCCTGGAGCTCATCCGCGAGCTCGCGATCTACGAGCGCGAGCCCGACGCGGTCGAGGCCACGGTCGAGGACCTGCGCCGCGACGGCTTCGGCGAACAGCCGCGCTTCCACGTCGCGCTCGCGGAGGACGGCGGCGCGGCGGTCGGCTTCGCGCTCTACTTCTTCACCTACTCGACCTGGCAGGGGCGCCCCGGGCTGCACCTCGAGGACCTGTTCGTACGGCCATCTCACCGCGGCCGCGGGCTCGGCAAGGCGCTGCTCGTCGAGCTCGCGCGCGTCGCCGTGCGCCGCGGCTGCGGGCGCTATCAGTGGCAGGTGCTCGACTGGAACGCGCCGGCGATCGACTTCTACGAGCGCCTCGGCGCGCGCCGGCTCGGCGAGTGGCTGAGCATGCGGGTCTCGGGCGAGGCCCTCGCCGCGCTCGCGGCCGAGCCGACGGTCGTCGACGCCTGAGTCGTCGCGTCGCCTCGGTCGCCGACGCGGCGCCTACACGAAGTCGGTGAGCTTCTTGCGCGCGCCGCCGCGCGGGTCCTCGCGCTTGCTCTTGCAGCGGACGCACAGCCGCGCGTACGGGAGCAGCTCGAGCCGCCGCCGCCGGATCAGCTCGTCGCAGACCTCGCACAGCCCGTAGTCCTCGGGGCTCTCCCGGAGCTTGCGCAGCGCCGCCTCGATCAGGTGCAGCGAGCCCGTGCGCGCGCGATTTCGGCTGCTCGCGATCGCCTGGCTCATCTCGTTGAGCGGCTGGGCGTCCTCGTCCCCGCCGACATCGGCCGCGTCGACGCGGTTGGGCTCCAGCGTCACGTCGCCGGTCTCCACCAGCTCGTCGCGCAGCCGCTCCAGCAGCGCGCGGAAGCGCTGCCGCTCCGACTCGCTGAGCTCGTCATCTTCCGCCGGCCCCGGGCCCCCAGCTCGCCGCGCCATGGCACTCCATGGTACCGCAGCCGCGGACGCAGGGCGCCGCGCGAGTTCACGCCTACCACATTCGCGGACCGGTTTCGCCGCCGCGAAGATCCGCGCACACTGGGGACCGCGAGCTCCAGGCGTCACGCGCACGAAGCTCCTCCCATCTCGACGGTCCGCCGATCCGCCATCCGCCATCCGCCATGAAGATCCTCCTCCTCCGACACGGTGAAGCGGTGCCCGAGCGCGCCGCCGGATCCGACGCGCGTCGCTGGTTGACGAAGGACGGACGCGACGCGCTGCGCACCGTCGCCGCGGTCGCCCGCGAGCAGGGCGTCTCGCTCACGCAGATCTACACGAGCCCGCTCGTGCGCGCGGTGCAGACCGCAGAGCTGCTCGCCCACGGCCTCGGCTACACCGGCGAGATCATCGTGCACAACCCCCTCAACAACGCGCCGATCGCCCGCATCCTCGCGCCGCTCGAGGCGCACGAGGACGGCGACACGGTCGCGCTCGTGGGGCACAACCCGGCGATGAACACGCTCGCCGGCTTCCTCAGCGGTCGCCGACACTTCCCGGGCTACCCCCCTGGAGGCCTGTGCCTGGTCGAGGGGGACCCCGGCGCGCCCGCGACCGAGTTCCGCTGGATGATCAACCCGAAGACCGGCGAGCGCGTCACGCGGATCCGCGATCTGATGATCTTCTGATCGGCGCGCAAACGCAGACCAGCGCGCGGCGATACTCAACCAGGCCGCGGTCCGGTAGTGTTCCGCCGTGGGTTCGGTTTCGCCCAGGCGCCCGCGCGCTCCCGCGTACCTCTGCGCTCTCGCGCTCACGCCCGCGCTCGGCTGCTTCGTCGGGACCTTCGCCGCCGGGCGCCCGTGTCTCGACGACGCCGACTGCGGTCCGCAGCTGTCCTGTCAGTCCGGTTACTGCGACGGCCGCGTCCCCGCGGGCAGCACCGGCGAGACCGAGACCAGCACCGGCGGCGAGACGAGCGCGGACGCGACGACGACGACCGGCGCGCCCGCGACGACGACCGGCACCACGGGCGACGGCCTGCTGTGCGAGAAGATGGACGTCGTGCTCGTGCTCGACAACTCGGACAGCATGAACCAGTGGGACGGTCGGCTGTTCGCGCTCGCCAGCCAGTTCGAAACCTACGTCGGCGCGCTGACCGACGACGTCGGCAGCGTGCACTTCGGCGTGCTCGGCATCGACCCCGCCAGCGAGCGCGAGGAGAGCTGCCAGGTGCACGGGGCGCTGCGCGTCGACGTAAGCCAGGGGCCGCTCTGCGCCGCGCACGCGCAGCGCCCCTACCTCACCGATCAAGACACCTTCGACGTGCTCAACCTCGGCTGCTTCATCCGCCCGCCGAGCGGCTCGCCCGACGAGCAGCCCATGCGCTCCCTGCTCGCCGCGACCGACTGGGCCATGAACGCCGAGGGCGGCTGCAACGAGGGCTTCATCCGCGACGACGCGCTGCTCGTCGTGCTGCTGTTCACGGACGAGGACGACGACCACGGCGACCTGCAGGGCCACGACGGCTCCCCGGGCGATCCGCAGTTCTGGTACGAGAAGCTGCTGTACTACAAGCGCGGCAACGCGGACGCGATCGTCGTCGGCGCGCTGCTCGGCGAGGACCCGCTCGACTCGGGCTGCCCCTGGGTCCTGCCCGAGGACAAGAGCGAGGTCACGCAGTCCACGGTCCAGTCGATCGGCGCCGAGGAGGGCGTGCGCATCCGGAAGTTCCTCGATCAGCTGCCCGTCGGGCACGCCTACGTCAGCAGCGTGTGCGAGGACAGCTACGTCGACTTCTTCGTCCAGTTCTTCGAGGAGATCGTCCGCGACGCGTGCGAGGACCACGACCCCCTGGCGACCGACCCCTTCGTCATGGACCCGACCGACGGCGACGACACGGGCGCGCCCGAGCCCGACGCGCCACAGCCCGGGGCCGCCTGCGATCCCGACGGTCCCTTGGGACAGGATCTGTACTGCCGGACCGACGGCTACGGCGCGCTCGGCGAGCTGCTCGAGTGCGTCGAGAGCGAGCCCGACGAGTGGACCTGGGAAGCGGCGCTGAGCAGCTGCGAGGAGCCCTGCGCCAAGCTCGGCGGGATCGCGAGCGGCTGCAGCGGCAACGGCGTCGCGCCGGCGTGGGGCTGCGTGTGCGCGCTCGAGCTCCCCTGCGACCCGCCGAGCGGGTGCATGGGCGATTTCGCGATGCTGTGCCTCGACGACGCGCTGAGCGTGGCGGAGTGCGCGGATTCGTGCCTCGACGATCCGCGCGGACAGCTCGGCCCGGTCTGCGGCCCGACGCCGCCCTAGCACCCGCCGCGCGCCGTGCTGGCGCCGCGGCAGCGCGAGGCCGACGCGTGCAGCAGCAAGCACCGGCGCGCTCGCGTACCTGTCCCCAGGACCCTGCTCTTGAGCCCAGGACGGCCGCGGCGCCGGCGTAATTTCGCCGCGGCCGCGCGCGCGCCTGCGGTACCGTGAGCGCGATGCGCTCGCGCCTCGCACTCGCCGGCGTCGCCCCGCTCGCGCTCGCCGCCGCCGGCTGCTTCACCGGGACCTTCGCCGCCGGCCACCCCTGCCAGGAGGACGCCGACTGCGGGCCGCAGCTCGCCTGCCAAGGGGGCTACTGCGACGGGCGGCGCCCGAGCGACGACACCACCGCGAGCGCCAGCGACGGCGCCTCGAGCACGACCGACGCGACGACGAGCGCGACGACCGAGGTCGACCCCTCGACCAGCTCCACCGGCGCGGAGACGACGGGCTCCCCCTACCTCTGCGACAAGATCGACGTGCTGGTGGTGCTCGACAGCTCCAACAGCATGAACCAGTGGGACAACCAGCTGTTCGCGCTCGCGAGCCAGTTCATCAGCTTCGCGTCCACCGTGCTCGATCAGGTGGGCAGCTATCACATCGGCGTCATCAGCACGTCCGCGCTCCCCGAGCTCCCCGACGACTGCGAGGTCCCGGGCACGCTGTGGGTCGACGAGCTCCAGGGACAGCTGTGCGCGAGCTACGGCGAGAAGCGCTACATCGACGAGCACGACACGCTCGACGTGCTCAACCTCGGCTGCCTGACGCGCGTCGAGGCCGACCTCGACGACGAGCTGCCGATGCACGCGATGCTGCAGGCGGTCTCGAGCGAGTTCAACGACCCCGGCGGCTGCAACGAGGGCTTCATCCGCCCCGACGCGCTGCTCGTGGTCATGCTGCTGACCGACGAGGACGACGACCACGCCGACGAGCAGGGCAACAACGGCTCGCCCGGCGATCCGCAGTTCTGGTACGACAAGCTGCTGTACCACAAGCGCGGCAACGAGGAGGGGATCGTCGTCGGCGCGCTGCTCGGCGAGGACCCGCTCGACTCGAGCTGCCCGTGGATGCTGCCCGACGACAAGAGCGAGAAGACCGTGTCGACGATGCTCTCGATCGGCGCCGAGGAGGGCGTGCGCGTCCGCCAGTTCCTCGACCGCCTCCCGGTCGGGCACGCCTACGTCAGCAGCATCTGCGACGACAGCTACGTCAACTTCTTCCAGCAGTTCTACGAGAACATCGTGTTCGACGCGTGCGAGGACTTCGACCCGCTGGCGACCGACCCGATGGTCCCCGACCCCACCGCCGGCGACACGGGCTAGCGCGAGCGCGGCCGCGCCGGCCGCGGGCGCTCGCCGCTGCGCGTGATAGCCCTAAAGACATGTCGAAATAGTCACAACGAAGCTCGGGGCGCGCGAGCGCGCCTCCTCGCTACTCAGGCGCGCCGGGCTGCGGTACCGTGACGGCATGGTGAACCGCCTCGCGCGCGGCGGCGCCGCTGCGGCCCTCGGCGCGCTCAGCCTCGCCGCGACGAGCTGCTTCACGGGCAGCTTCGCGTCGGGGCGCCCGTGCGAGCGCGACGCCGACTGCGGCCCCGCGCTCGCCTGCGACAACGGCTACTGCGGCGGCGTCGCGCCCGACGGCTCGAGCTCGAGCGCCGACGCGAGCGCGACGACGGCGGGGACGAGCGGCAGCTCCGGCTCCGGCTCCGAGGGCGAGACGACCGCCGGGGTCGAGACCACCGGCTCGCCGTACCTGTGCGAGGAGATGGACATCCTGCTCGTGCTCGACAACTCCGACAGCATGAACGAGTGGGAGGGCGGCCTGTTCCAGCTCGCGCTCTACCTCCAGAACATCGTCGGCGACGAGCTCGACAAGGTCGGCAGCTATCACTTCGGCGTCGTCAGCACCGACGCGTACGCGGACAACCCCGACGGCTGCCAGGAGTACGGCGCGCTCGCGGTCGACACCCAGAAGATCCTGTGCAACCCGTACCAGGGGCGGCCCTACCTGACCGAGCAGGACCCCTTCGACCTCGACACGCTGGGCTGCCTGCTGCTGATCGCGGGCGGCTCCAGCGACGAGCGGCCGATGCAGTCGCTGCTGAGCGCGGTGTCGCCCGAGCTGAACGCCCCGGGCGCGTGCAACAACGAGTTCTTCCGCGAGGACGCGCTGCTCGTCGTCCTGCTGCTCACGGACGAGGACGACGATCACGTCGCCAGCGATCCCCAGGGCAACCCGGGCTCCCCGGGTGACCCGCAGTTCTGGTACGAGAAGCTGCTGTACTACAAGGGCGGCAACGCCGACGCGATCGTCATCGGCGCGCTGCTCGGCGACGACCCCGGCGCGACCGAGTGCCCGTGGTCCCTGCCCGACGACCTCGACGAGGACCCGGACAAGGGCAAGGAGGGCGCCGAGGAGGGCGTGCGCATCCGGCAGTTCCTCGACCGGGTCCCCGTCGGCCACGCGTTCACGAGCAGCATCTGCGCCGACACGTACAACACCTTCTTCGAGCAGTTCTTCGCCGAGATCGTCGCGGACGCGTGCGAGGACCACGACCCGCTGGCGACGACCCCCGACCTCGAGGACCCGACCGAGGGCGACCCGACCGACACCGGCGGCACGGACACCGACACCGGCACGGACACCGACACCGACACCGACACGGGCGCGACGACGGGCGGCGACGTGCCGTTCCCGCAGCCGGTCCCCGGGGACAGCTGCGATCCGGGCTGGGCCTACGGCGATCTCCCGTTCTGCTGGACCGGCGGCTACGGCGACATCGGCGAGGTGTATCGCTGCGACCCCGGGGGCACGTGGCAGCTGGTCACGATCGAGACGTGCGCGAGCGAGTGCGGCAACCCAGCGGACGTCGAGGGCTGCAGCGGCAACGGCGTGGCGCTCAACGACTGGGCGTGCTTCTGCGATCAGCCCGCGTGCGCCGACAACGGCAGCGGCTGCACGGGCGACGCGGCGTGGATCTGCAAGGACACCCTCGCGATCAGCGCGAGCTGCACGACCTGTCTCTCGGACCCGGACGACCCCTCGCAGGCGATCTGCGGCGACAACCCCGAGCCGTTCTGGCCGTGAGCGTCCGCGCGATCAGAACCGCCCGGAGATCGCCACGCCCGCGAAGCCCGGCCCCACGGCCGGGAGCGCCCGCGCCGTCCGCTTGCGCCGGGCGCGGATCACGGAGTCCGCGACGATCAGGCCCACGCCGGTCGCCGCGAGCGCGCCGCCCGTGATCCCCGTGGCCAGCGCCAGCGTGTTCGCGCGCGTGCCCTTGTCGATCCACTCGCCGATCATCGGATCCGCCGGGTCGCCGCCCATGTCGATGAACTCGGTGCCGTCGCGGTCATACCGCCCGCCCAGCGCGAGCCCGCCGCCCATGACGCCCAGCAGCACCGCGCCGACGCCGAGGCTGACGCCACCGGCGATCAGGAGCTGCTTGCCGGGCTCGTCGTCCACGCGCTCCGGCTTCTTGCTCGCGCGGGCGTCCTCCGCGTCCGCGGCGATCAGGGAGCGTCGCGCCGCGGCCTCGGCCTCCTCCTCCTTGATCTTGACGCGCACCTCGTCCAGCGCCTCCTGGGCGGTCGTGCGCGACTCCTCCTCATCCGGCCCGAGCGACTCGATGTACTGCTCGAGCAGCCGCTCCGCCTTGCGCAGGTACTTCTGCTCGCCCCCGAGCTCGTAGGCCTCGCGGCACGCGCTGGCCAGCTGGTACACCAGGATGCTGCGGTACTGCGCCGCCTCCGGCGAGTCGGGCAGCGCCTCGTAGGCCTGGGACCAGAGCTCGACGGCGCCGACGTAATCGGCGGTGTCGTACTTCTCCTGGCCCTTCCCGAGCAGCTCCCCCGCGCGCGCGAAGGCCTCCTCGGGCGACTCCGCGGCGGCGGACACGACGGCGGCGCGCGCGGACGCGGGCGGCGTCGTCAACCCGATCGTCAACGCGACCGCGAGGAGGACGCGGGGCCGGCGTCGCGCGCGGCCGTGGTGGTCGCTGTGTGCGCCCAAAACCCGATCAGGGTACGAACGCGGGCCAGACAGTTCAAGGAGCAATATCGACCCGATGGGGCCAAAGACGCGGTCCGGCCTCGAGTCCGCACTGGTCGCCTGTAACAGAGATTCGCTATTGTCTCGAGGGCACCGCACGAGCGCCGATGAGCGACCTGACCAGCACTCCCGAGGCCGAGGCGCCCGGGACTAATTCTTCGCGCGCGACCGGCGAGGCCGACTCGACGCAGGCGGAGCGCGTCTCGTTGCCCGGCCTTCAGGGCGCGGAGCTCAACCCGACACGCGCCGACACGGGGCCGACGATCGACGTTCCGGACGAGCCCGACTACGTGACCTTCGTCGGCGTCGACCTCAACGAGAAGTACCGAATCATCCGCCCGATCGGGAAGGGCGGCATGGGCACGATCTTCCTCGCGGAGCACATCGGCATCGGCAAGCGCGTCGCCATCAAGCTGCTCGGCAGCAAGTTCTCGGGCAACGACGCGATCATCCGCCGGTTCGAGAAAGAGGCCCGCGCCGCCGCGCGCGTGCGCCACAAGAACATCGTCGAGATCTACGACTGCGACCGCACGCCCGAGGGCCTGCCGTTCTTCGCGATGGAGCTGCTCAACGGCATCGACATCCGCCGCATGCTCAAGAAGGACGGCCCGATCGCGTGGCCGCGCGCGCTGCACCTGATGAAGCAGATCTGCGCGGCGCTGGAGGCCGCGCACAAGTCCGGCATCGTCCACCGCGACATGAAGCCGGGCAACGTGTTCGTGGTCGAGGACGCCGAGGAGCCCGACTTCGTCAAGGTCGTCGACTTCGGCATCGCCAAGGTGCTCGACAACGACGAGGATCAGGAGCTGACGCACACGGGCATGGTGATGGGCACCGCCCACTACATGTCCCCTGAGCAAGCTCGCAGCGAGCCGCTCGACCACCGCGCCGACGTGTACTCGGCCGGCGTCATCCTGTTCCAGATGCTCACCGGCAAGCTCCCCTACGAGGGCAAGGGCTTCATGGGCACGCTGAGCCTGCACCTCACCGAGTCGATCCCCTCGATCCGCTCGGTCGCCGTGAGCGAGGGCATCGACCTCCCGCTCGTGCTCGAGCCGGTGATCCAGAAGGTGCTCGCCAAGGACCCCGACGCGCGCTACCAGAGCGCCGCGGAGTTCGCGGAGGCGCTCGACGAGCTCGGCGTCAACCCGAAGGTCTCGCTGACGCAGACGATGACGCTGCACGCGGCGGAGATCCGCAAGAACATCCGCCCGACGTGGATCGCGGCGGCGGTCGCCGGCATCGCGGTGCTGCTGACCGTCGGCCTGTACATGGCGCTGACCCGCGACGACAAGCCCCAGCCGGCGCCGCCGGTCGTCGTCGCGGCGCCGCAGCCCGAGCCGCAGCCCGAGCCCGAACCGCAACCCGAGCCGCAGCCGGTCGCCGCCGTCGACGCGGGCGCGGCCGACGACACCGACACCGACACCGACGCCGACACCGACGCCGACACCGATGACGAGTCGGCGGGCGAGTCGGCGGGCGACGAGGAGCCCACGCCGGACGTCGAGCCGAGCAAGAAGAAGCGCGTCACCCAGAGCAAGAAGAAGACCAAGAAGAAGCCCGACGACGAGGACGCCGAGCCGACGAGCCTGCCGGCGCGCCCGAGCAAGGCGGCGATCAACAAGGGCATCTCCGGGGTCTCGGGCGCGGTCTCCAGCTGCAAGACCAAGGGCTGGTTCCCGGGCCAGACGATCAAGGTGAAGATCGTCGTCGCGCCCTCGGGCAAGGTCACCAGCGCGAGCGCCCGCGGGCCGATCGCCGGCACGCCGCTCGCCCGCTGCATCGAGAAGGCCGTGCGCGGCGCGAACTTCGGCAAGAGCGAGAAAGGCACCGACTTCCTGCACGAGTTCCGCGGCTGAGCCGCGGCGGCTCAGGGCATCTCGGACAGCGGCGCGGGGCGGTGGATGCCGAAGCCCTGCACCCAGTCGACGCCGATCTTCGCGAGCGCCGCCGCGGTCTCGTGGTCGCCGACGAACTCCGCGATCGTCTGCATCCCCATCATGTGCCCGATGTGGTTGACCGACTCGACCATCGCGCGGTCGAGCGGGTCCTCGCGCATGTTCTTCACGAAGCTGCCGTCGATCTTGAGGATGTTGACGGGCAGGTGCTTGAGGTAGGTGAACGAGGACATCCCGCGCCCGAAGTCATCGAGCGCGAACTCGCAGCCGCGGCCGACGAGCTCGTCGATGAAGGTCCGCGCCATCACGACGTTGGAGACCGCGACCGTCTCCGTGACCTCGAAGCACAGGCGGTCGGGCGGCAGCCGGTAGCGCGCGAGCCGCTCGATCACGAAGTCGAGGAACAGCTCCTGCCCGAGCGACTGCCCGGAGATGTTGATGTCGAAGACCGGCAGCGCGCGCCCGGCCGCGCGGCGCTGCGCGATCCAGGCGAAGGTCCGATCGATGACCCAGCGGTCGATGCGGTTCATGACCTGGTAGCGCTCGGCCGGCGGGATGAACGCCATGGGCTGCACGAGCTGACCGTCCTCGCCGTTGAGGCGCACGAGCACCTCCACGCGCGCGCCGGGCCCGGCCCCGTCGCGCGTCGACTGGATCTCCTGGTAGTAGAGGCACAGCCGCTCCTCGCTGAGCGCCTTCTCGATGCGGTGGATCCACTGCATCTCGCCGCGGCGCCGACGCGACTCGGCGTCGCCGTCGTGCACCCAGAGGCGGTTGCGACCTTTCTCTTTGGCCATGTGACACGCGAGGTCCGCGCTGCTCAGCGCGGTCGCGGCGTCGCGGGTGGCGCTCGTGATCGGCGACAGCCCGATCGACGCGCTCACGCGGAACAGCTTGTCCTCCCAGGCGAAGCGGAAGCCCCGCAGCGCGCCCAGGAGCTGCTTGGCGACGAGCCGCGCCTCGGCCAGCGGGCAGTCGCCGAGGATGATCCCGAACTCGTCGCCGCCGAGCCGCGCGAGCAGATCCTCGCTCTGGAGGCAGTCGCGCAGCAGCCCGCTGATCTGCACGATCAGCGCGTCGCCGGCCGCGTGCCCGCAGGTGTCGTTGATGAGCTTGAACTGATCGACGTCGAAGTACAGCAGCGCGTGCTCGCGGCCCGACTGCGTCGCGCCGTGGACCAGCGCCTCGAGCCGCGCGCGGAACTCTCGCCGGTTCTGCAGCCCCGTGAGCGCGTCGTGGCTCGCCTGCCAGGTCAGCTGCTGCGCCATCACGCGCGTGCTCGTGATGTCGTGCAGGACGACGACCTGCCCCCGCCGCGAGCGCGACGCGTCGACGAGCGGCGCGCACGAGAGCTCGACGAAGCGCTCCTCGCCCTCGCTCGAGAGGAGCACGTACTCGCCGCAGCGGCGCGCCGTGTCGTCGATCCCGTCGCCCTCCCAGGGGCAGGCGACGCGCCGCGCGTCGATCGTCTGCAGGACGAGGAGCTCGCGCAGCGGCGCGCCGCGGATCTCCTCGCTCGAGCACCCGAGCAGGCGCAGCGCGGCGCGGTTCTCCGACATCACGCGCCCCTCGTCGTCGAGCGTCAGCACCCCGTCGCTCGTCAGGCTCAGCGCGACGTCGCGTTCGTCGTAGGTCCCGAGCAACAGCCCGCGGGCACGCGGCTCGGCGCCCGTCGGCTGCAGGCGGGCGTGCAGCCGGCAGCACGCGCCGACGGCCGGCAGCGTCAGCAGCACGAGCTCGACGAACACCGGCTCGCTCCCGGGCGACACGAACGCCCAGCGGCAGCGGAAGGTCTCCTCCGTGAGGCAGCGCGACAGCATCACGCTGCTCGCCTCGGCCGAGGACACCCCGGCCGGCTGCCGCGACGGCGACAGCTCCACGATGCTCCGACCGATCAGCTCGGACTGCGACGCGCGCCCCAGCAGCGCGACCGCAGCGTCGTTGCAGTCGACGACCACGCCGCTCTCGAACACGAGCTGCGGTTCGGGTGACCGCCGGAACAGCGCGCCGAGCTCGTCGCGCTGCTCCTCCGCGACCCCGCCCGCGCACCCGCGAGGCTCGCAGTCCTCACTGACCGGAACTTGGGCCACCCGATACCCATGATGGAGCCCTCCCTGCCAGTTGTCCGGACTGATCGCGCAGCGCGTCCAGATCGGCGAGCCGTCCTTGCGACGACCCTTGAGCCGACCACACCAGACACGGCCGGCGGAAACCGTTCGCCAAACATCCGCGAAAAACGCGTCTTCGATCGAGGGATGACGCAAAGTCTTCGCAGATTCACCAAGCAGGTCGCGGTCCGTATAACCGGTCATCCGCCGGAACTCTTGGTTGACGGATAGAATCCGGCCCGCCAGATCCAGCGTCACGATCGCGGCGCTCGTTAGCATCGAGCTCCCGTGCAGCGTCGCGAGTTCTCACGCGAAGATCCGATTCGTGCGAAATCAGGCGATTTCCCCGGCTGAAACGCCATCACCTTGTTATATGCCGCGCATCGGAAGGCCGTCCACCACACGGCGCACTTGAGTAGGCACACGCCCACAAACGCCCCCCAGGGCCCCGTGCCAACTCTTGGACGCTCTCGTATGATGCGCGCGCGTGCCCCCCGAAGGGACAGATGACACAGCGCACAGCGCGCTCTCCGAGTCTCCCCGCTTCCCTGGCGTACTCGGTCACACGACCGTTCAGGGGCACCTCGCGCGCGCGATCGCGCGCGGTCAGCTGCATCACGCGCTGATCCTGATGGGGCCGCGCGGAATCGGGAAAGAGACGCTCGCGCGGGGTCTCGCGTGCGCGCTGCTGTGCCGCGCGCGCCCGGGGCTCGGCTGCGGCGAGTGCTCGATCTGCCGACGCGTGCTCGCGCGCAACCACCCGGATCTCACGTACCTCGAGCCGAGCGGCGCCGGCGGCTCGATCGCGGTCGCGGACGCCCGCGCCTGTCAGATCCGCCAGGCGAGCGCGCCCTATGAGGCCGACGCCCACGTCATCGTCATCGACCCAGCGGACGCGCTCGGCGGCGCGTCCGGCAACGCGCTGCTCAAGTCCATCGAGGAGCCGCGCCCCGGGGTCCACTGGATCCTGCTGACGACGAACCTCCACGGCGTGCTCCCGACGATCCTCAGCCGCGCGCTGCCGATACGCCTCGGGCGGCTCGACGACGCGGTCGTCCGCGCGATCCTCGGGCGCGCGCTCCCAGACGTGGGCGAGGATCGCCGCGAGATGGGGACGCTGCTCGCCGAGGGCAGCGCGGGCCTGGCCATCGAGCTCGCCCGCGACGAGGCGCTCGAGCGCTGCATCGCGCTGCTCGCCCAGGCGATCGGCGCGGCGCGGCGCGGCCCCGCCGGCGTGTTCGCGGGTGATCGCAGCCCGCTGTGGACGGCGTGGCGCGAGGCGGTCGCGGCCGCGGTCGCCGTCAAGGAGCGCGCCGAGGCCGAGGAGAAAGCCGCGGCCGCGGCCGCGAACGCCGGCGCGATCAAGGTCTCGAGCGCGAAGCGCAAGAACACGACGTCGAAGGCGGCGAGCAAGAAGAAGTCGAAGAAGTCGGGCTCGAGCAAGGAGCCGCCCGCCCAGCAGCGCTGGGTCGCGTCGCGCCTCGGCGAGCTGTGGACGCTGCACCTCCGCCAACACCTGCGCAACAAGCCAGGTCTCCCCGGCGTCCCCGAACTCGCCGATCGCCCCGCGAAGCAGCTCGTCGCCGACCTCGCGGTGCTGCGGCGCCTCGACGCCCGCATCCGCGGGAACGCCAACGTCCGCCTGATCGTCGAGCAGACGCTGCTCGACCTCGGCGCGCGCCCGGCCTGATCGACCGGCGCGCGCGCGCGATCGCTACGGGCAGCTCGAGACGACGTCGCGCTTGAAGATGCGGCCGGAGGCGAAGCTCGACATCCGCGTGAGCCCGGCGTAGGGGCCGTAGGCGTAGAGGTTGTTGCCGGCGATCAGCGTCTGCCCAGCCGGCCCGCAGTCGCCAAGGCACGTCCAGCCGCCGCCCTCGAAGGTGACCGGCTCGAAGATGTCGGGATCGGGGTACCACCAGACGCGCTGGATGCTGCGGCTGCCGGTCGACTCGTAGGGCATCTCGTCGGGGGTGGGATCGGGATCGAGGAACGCCTTGTAGACGTCGCGCACCATGAGGTGCGCCATCATGTCGCCCATGGGCACGGCGCTCATCTCGGCCTCACCCCACCACGTGCCGCCGAGGTACGGCCCGGTCGCGTCGACGCGGATGTAGTTGCGGCCCTGGTAAGGCGCCGTCTCGGTGATCGCCGGCGGCGCGGTGAGCCCGAGGTTGGGCCCGAGCAGCGCGTAGGAGAGGCGCATGCGGAACGGGGGATCCATCGCCTCGCCGAGGACCTCGAGCGAGGGCCACGGCAGCTCGCGCTCCCAGGTGTCGACGTGCATGACGATCTGCGAGCCCTCGACCCACACGTTGCCGGTCGCGAAGGTCTCCGACATGCACATCGCGTCGACCTCGCGCCACACGAACTCGCCGAGCTCGTTGATCGTCAGCTCGGAGTTCCAGGGCACGAGGCTGTCCCAGACGTACACGCCGTCGATCTGCTCCCAGTAGAGCGTCCAGGTGCCGACGAGGTCGAGCTCCTGCACGTCGTCGCCGAAGGGTTCGGGGTCGTCGAAGTACTGCTCCTCGCCGCCAGTGTCCGTGTCCGTGCCGGTGTCGGTGTCCGTGTCCGTGTCCGTGTCCGTATCCGTGCTCGTGCCCGTCGAGTCGGTGTCCGTGTCCGTGTCCGTGTCCGTGTCCGTGCCCGTGCCCGTGTCGGTGTCGGTCGTCGTGCTCGGGTCGGTCGTCGGGCCCTCCGTGGTCATGGGCCCGGTCGTCCACGGCTCCGTCGTGATCGTCGGATCGTCGTACGAGTCGTAGTCGTACGAGTCGTAGTCGTACGAGTCGAAGTCGTACGCGTCGTACTCGTAGCCGTCGAGCGTGTCGTAGTCGTACGAGCTGGAGCTGGTGATCGGCGTGTCGTAGCTGTCGTAGGGGATCGTCGGCCCGTCGTAGCTGTCGTAGTCGTAGCTCGTGTACGCGCTGGGATCGTCGTAGGCGTCGTACTCGTAGTACGCACCCAAATGAAGCTAAATAACGAAGATCGCTTGGGTTTTCTCCTGAGCGATCTCGATGTTCCAACTATGTGCCAAACTATTCATCGGTTTCGTCGTCGCGCAGACGCCGGATGGCGTCCTCCTCCGCCTCGGTCACCAGGTGCATGTAGACCTCGGTCGTGGACA
>JACKDW010000016.1 GCA_020633295.1 Myxococcales bacterium
GGCTCCCGCGCGTGCACCTCCCCGGCCGCGCCCGCCCGCTGTGCCCCGTCGCGCCGACCGCCGCCGCGTTCCCGGCCGGCGACCCGTGCCTGCAGGCGCTCCTGCTGGCCTCGCAGCACGTGCCGCCCGTGGTCCCCGCGGGCGCGCGCGTGGTCTATGAGACCGCCGACGAGCGCGCCCGCCCGCGCCACCAGCCGCGCCTGCGACTCGAGGACGACAGCGTCCTGCGAACGCGACGCACGGAGCTGTGCGGCCCGGCGCTCGCGGCCCTCACGGCGGTCCGCGGCCCGCAGCGCTTCGCTCGCTGGTCGCGCCTCGCCGCCGAGCTCAGCTGGCCCAAGATGCTGCTGCTCGAGCGCGACGGCTACCCGCCGCTGCTCGTCGATCGCGACAGCCCGCTGGCGATCGAGGCCGCGTTCGAGGGCGCGGGCAAGACCCGCAGCCTGCGGGTCGAGGAGTTCATCCGCGACGCCTGGATCGCCGCGCCGACCTCCGACTCTACCGCCGCACCGACCTCCAGCTCCTCCGGAGACGAGCATGATGACACCGACGACACCGACACCGCGCGCGTCCCTCCCTTCCATCGACCCCGAGGCGGTCACGTCGCCGACGTGGTCATGCCCTTCGTGCGGCGCCTCGTCGCGCGCGCAGACGACGACGCGCTGGCTGCAGCTCAACGTCGCGCTGCGCCCGATCGAGGGCTCGCTGCTGCCGGCTGAGCGCGCGCTGTTCGCCGCGCTCGCGCCCGCGCTCGCGGACCTGCGCGGCGAGGGGCTCGAGCGGTTCTGGTTCGTGCGCAAGGACCCCGGCCTGCGCCTGCGCTTCGGCGCCGCCGCGCTCCCGGCCGAGCTGCGCGCGCGACTCGAGCGCCTGCTCGAGACGCTTATTGAGGAGGGCTTCGTCACGCGCGGGTTCTTCAGCGTGTACGAGCCCGAGGTGCACTTCCTCGGCGGGCCCGCCTGCCTGGAGCTCGTACACCGCTACTTCGACGCCGACACGCGCGCGTGGATGGAGTGGGAGGCCGCCCACGAGACCACGCGCCCGCCCTTCGCCAGCGCCGTGCTCACGCTCGGCGTGCTCACGGACCTGCTGCGCCGCTGCGTCGGCGCGCAGGAGGAGATCTGGGACGTGTGGTGCAACATCGCGCGCGTCTACGGGCCGCCGGAGGCCCCGCTCGACGCGCCCGCGATCGACCTCGCGGGGCTCGGGCGCGTCGGAGGGGCGCGCGCCGCCCTGCTCGTGGAGCGCTACGCGGCGGCCAACGCCGCGTTCGCCGAGGGCCTCGAAGAAATCTGGCGATCGGGACAGCTTATGGTCGGCCGGCGCGCGCTGCTGCCGACGATCGCGGCGTTCCTGTGGAACCGCCATCGCGTCAAGGCCCAGACGATCGCGCGCCTGGCCCAGGCGATGACGGTCGCCCACGACCCGCGCCGCGGGCTCGTCGGCGCGGCGCCTGATCCGGTCCCCGCGCCCCAGGAGACGGCGCGATGAGCTGGCCGCTCCGCTACCGCCGCGCGCTCCCGTTCATCGCCCAGATGACGACGAGCGAGTGCTCCGTCGCCTGCCTCGGGATGGCGCTCGCGCACCACGGGCGCCGCGTCTCGCGGCGAGAGCTGCGAAGGGCGCTCGGGACAGGTCGCGACGGCGCGAGCGCGCACGCGCTGCTCGAGGCTGGACGCGCCTTCGGCCTGCGCGGCCGCGGCCTGCGGGTGTGCGAAGAGAAGCTCGAGCGCCTCGCCCCTGGCAGCGTGCTGCACTGGGAGGGCAAGCACTTCGTCGTGCTCGAGCGCGTCGCCGGCGAGCGCGTCTGGATCCTCGACCCCGCGCGCGGCCGTCGTCGACTCACGCGCGGTGAGCTCGCGCGCTCGTTCACCGGCCTCGCGATCGAGTTCGAAGTCGACGCCGAAGCTGGCGCCGAGGCTGGCGCCGAAGCGGGCGCCGGGCGCTGGACCGCCGCCGACTCGAGCCCGCGCTCGCCCACGCGGGCGCTCCTGCGAGCGGCGCTCCTGCGACCGGGCCCGCTGCTGCGGCTCGCGCTCTCGTCGCTCGCGGTCATCGCCCTCGGCGCGCTCGTGGCGATGTTGATGGAGGCCCTCGCGGCGCGCGGGCTCGCCGGCGCGCCCAGCTTCTCCGACCTCGCGCTCGCGATCGCGGGGCTCGTCGTCGCCGCCGCGCTCGCCCACATCGCGCGGGCCTGGAGCCTCGAGACGGCGGGACGCGCCGTCGCGCGCGGCCTCGAGGACGCGCTCGCCGGCGGCCTGCTCGCGCTGCGCTGGGACTTCTTCCGCCTGCGCGCCGTCTCCGACCTGCGCCAGCGCCTCGCGAGCGTCCCGCGCCTGCAGGGCGACCTGACCCTGATGATCCGCGCGGCGACGACCGAGCTGCCGATGATCATCGCCTACACCCTGCTGCTGCGGACGTGGTCGGTCGCGATGGCCTGGGCCGCGCTCGCGCTCGCGGCGCTGCACGCCCTGGCGAGCGTGCTCGTGCGCCACAAGCTGCTGCGCGTGCACGCGACGCGGCGCGGCGGCGCGGCCAGGGCCGCCCGGCTCGAGGAGCAGGTCCTCGCGGGCATGTACGAGCTCAAGGCGAGCGCGAGCGCCGACGCGGTCGCGCGCCGCTGGGCTGAGGCCCGCGCCGACGCCTGGCGCGACGCCGGCGCGCGCGCGCGCCTCGCCGGCGCCGTGACCAGCGCGCTCGAGGGCTTCGGCGTGCTGATCCCGCTCGCGCTCATGGCCGTCAGCGCCCAGCAGGTGAGCGTCGGCGCGCTCTCGCTGCCGGCGATGGTGGGCGCCAATTGCCTCGCCGCCTGGGTGCTCGGCCCGGTCGTCTCGGTGATCGAGGCGCTCGAGCGGCTGCCGGCGATCCGCGCGACGATCGAGCGTCTCGACGACGTGCTGCTCGAGACCGAGGACGATCGACGCGAGGACGATCGACGCGCGCCCGCGTCCGCGTCCGCGCAGCCCTCGATCGCGCCGCTCGCGATCGAGCTCGACGACGTGACCACCGCGCACGCGGCCGGCGAGCGCCCGGCGCTCGCGCGGGCGTCGCTGCGCCTGCCCCCCGCGCGGCACGTGGCGATCGTCGGCCCGTCGGGCGCGGGCAAATCGAGCCTCGCCGCGCTGCTCGTCGGGCTCGCGCGCCCGGACGACGGCGAGGTGCGCGTCGACGGAGAGTCGCCCGCGCGTCGCGTTGACGCGCCTCGTGCCCCAGTCGCTGCTGCTGCTCCGACGAGTGACCTCGAGGGGAACATCGCGCTGGGCGCCGACGCCCCGCTCGACGGACCGACGCTGCAGGCCGTGGCCGCGCGCGGGGCTCGACACGCTCGTGGACGAAACTCCGCTCGGCTACCGCACGGGCGTCCGCGACGGGGCGCGGGCCTGCCGGAGCGCCTGCGCCGACGCCTCGTGATCGCGCGCGCGCTCGCCGGGCGCCCGCGCCTGCTCGTGATCGACGAGGCCGCCGCCGCGCTGGGCGCTGCGGGCGAGCGCGCGCTCGTGGACGACCTGCTCGATCCGACATCTCAACACGGGGCCGCGCCGGCGACGGTCGTCACGGTCACCCCGCACCGCCGGACGATCGAGCGCGCCGATCAGGTGATCGTGCTCGCCGAGGGGGAGCTCGTCGACGTCGGCACGCCGGCGGCGCTGGCCGAGCGCTGCGCGCTCTACCGCGAGCTGCTCCAGCTCGACGCGTCGTCGGCGAGCTCGCCCGCGTCTCTCTCGACTCCTTCCTCCGCGGCGTCCTCGACTCCTTCCGCTCTTTCCTCTGCTCCCTCCTCCGCCTCCGCTTCCTCCTCCCCCGCCTCCTCCTCCCCCGCCGCGCGCTCGCGTGCGCAGGCCGCCTGCTAGCTCGGAGACCGACGTGAACGCCGCACTGCTCACCCTCACCCCCGCCGAGCTCGTCTCCTCGATCGCGCCCGCGATCTACGGGTTCTTCGCCGCGCCCCAGCCGACCCTGGGGCTCGCGCTCAGCCGCGCCGCGCTCGGCCTCGTGCTCGCGGTCGACGGCCTGCGGATGCTCCGCGAGCATGACCTCTGGTACGCCGAGGACGGGCTGCGCAGGCGCCTGGAGCCCGCCCAGCGGCTGCCCCCGGCGCTCGACCTGTTCGCCTGGGCCGCGCAGCTCGGGCTGTCGTCGCGCGCGGTGCTCTGGGCGCTCGTCGGCAGCGCGCTGGCCTTCGCGCTCGGCCTCGCCACGCCGCTCGCCGGCGCGCTGCTGCTGCTCGCGCTGCTCGCGATCCCGCCGCGCAACCTGTTCGTCGTCTACGGCGGCGACGCGTTCGCGCGCGTGGTGCTGGTCCTGCTGCTGCTGTCGCCCTGCGCCGCGTCGCTCAGCGTCGACGCGCTGCTGCGGGGCGACGGCCTCGGGCTCGCCGAGCTGCGCGCGCCGTGGGCTGGGCGCCTGATCCTGCTCGAGGTCTCGCTGCTGTACCTCTACAACGTCCTGTGCAAGCTGCCGAGCGCGTCGTGGCGCCGCGGCGCGGTGATGTTCGATCTCCTGCGCAACCGCGACTTCGCGCGCGGCGACGTGCCGAGATGGCTCAAGAGCCAGAGCGTATCGCGGGTGCTGACCTGGGGCGCGCTGCTCGGTGAGCTGTCCTTCGCGGGGGGCATCCTCACGCCGCAGGTCGCGGCGCTGTGCTGCCTCGCGGCGATCGGCTTCCACCTGATGATCGCGCGGCTGCTCGACGTGCACCTGTTCAGCTACGTGATGGCCGCGGCGCTGCTCGCCTGCCTCCCGCGCGAGTTCTTGCTCAACGTGCAGCTCTCCGCGCAGCTCTCCGCGCAGCTCTCCGAGCCGTCCGCGCGCGCGCTGTGGGCCGAGGCCGGCCCCGCGCAGCTCGCCGGCCTCGCGCTGTGCCTGGCCTACCTCGTCTACGCGGTGCTGTGGGATCCGCCCTGGCGCAGCCGCGTCTCGCCGCTCCTTCACCGCGCGCTCGGGCCCGCGCTCGCGCGCCTGCACTGGGTCCGGAGCTGGCGGCTGTTCACCAACTCGTGCCCGCAGCAGCTCGACATCGAGTTCACGATCGTCGACGAGCGCGGCGCGCTCCGGCGCTGGCAGTGGAACCGCGCCGATCAGCTCGCGCCCGCGGCGCTCCGCGACGAGGGGCGCCCCGACGTCCCCGGGCACCGGTTTCAGCGCTTCAAGTTCGCGCTCGTCGACCGCGAGGACGCGCGCGCGCGGCTCGTCGAGCGCGTCCGCCAGGCGCTGCGCGAGTCCGGCGTGCGCCCGCGTGCGCTCGCGATCGACGCGCTGTTCGTCGATGTCCACGGCGCGCGACCGATCGTCGGCGGCCGCAGCCTCCACAGCCAGCTGGCCGCGCGCCCCGGCGGCGGCCTCGACTTCGAAGCCTGCGCCCAGCTCGCGTGCGCGGTCCGCTGCCCGCCGTCCCGCGTCCGCCTCGTCGAGCTGCTCCTGCTCGCCGGACTCGACGCGGCGGTGCGCGGACGCCCGCGCGTCGGGCTCGAGCCCGCGCTCGCGCTCGTCCTGCGCCTCCCACATCCGGTCCCGCTCGCGCCGACGACCGTCGCGGGCCTCTCGCGCCTGTGTGAGCGGGTCCGCGACGCGGAGGAGCGCGCCCGCCTGCGCGTGGCGCTCTCCGCCATCGCGCGCGCGCCCGGCGACGCGGCGGCCTTGAGCGCCCGGTGATTCGCGTGATCGATCTCGGCGCGCCGGAGTCTATCCGCGTGACACCCGACTCGACCGGAATCACGCGACATGTCCCACGCAGCCGCCCCCCACGCGCCCCACGACCCGCGTCCCCACGACCTCGGCCGACACCCGCGCCTCGATGACGCCATCGCCCGCGCGGCGGGCTACCTCGCGCGCGCGCAGGGGCGCGAGGATGACCCGCGCTGGCGCGACTACACCGACGCCGAGGGCCGCAAGGGGTCGAACGTCTGGGCGGCGGCGTTCATCGCCGCGCACGTCGGCGAGGTCGCGGAGACGAGGCCGCTCGCGGCCTCGGCCGCGCGCGCGCTGCTCCGGCACCGCCGGCTCAGCGGCGGCTGGGGCTACGACGACGCGCTGCTCGAGGACTGCGACTCGACCGCGTGGGTCCTGCTCGCGGCTCGCCGCGCGCGCGTCCACGTCGATCGCCGCCTGCTGATTAGGGCGCTGCGCTTCATCCTCGAGCACCAGCAGGGCTGCGGCGGCTTCGTGACCTACGGCCCCGAGGGCGCCGCGCTGTTCGGCCAGATCCCGCAGCGCGACGGCTGGTTCACGCCCCAGACCTGCGTGAGCGCGGCGGCTCTCGCCGCGCTCGCCATCTACACGCCCGCGGAGCTGCCCGCGCGCGAGCGCGCCGCGACCTACCTCGAGGGACAGATAGATAGCGCCGGGCTGTGGCGCCCCTACTGGTGGTGCGGCTTCACCTACGCCACCTATCACGCGACCTGGGGCCTGCGCGCGGCCGGCCGCCTGGACTCCGAGCGCGCCGAGACCACCGCCCGCGCCGCGCTGCGCGAGCGCTGCCCCGGCGGCTGGGCCGGCGCGACCCCCGGCCGCGTCAACGGCTTCGCGACCGCGCTCGCATGCCTGACCCTGTGCGAGGTGATCGATCGCTGCTCCTCCGCGACGCGCGACCGCGCGACCGCGGTCCTGCGCGAGGCGATCGTCACGCTGCTCGCCGAGCAGCGCCCTGACGGGGGGTTTTACGCGAGCGCGGAGCTCCTCGTCCCCGGCGGGACCGAGGGCGACACGATGACGATGCTCGATCGCGGACCGTTCACGACCGCGGTCATCGTCCACGCGCTCGACCGCGCGCGGGCTGTGCTCTGACGCGCGGCGAAGCCCGGCTCGCTATGTCGTCCCGCACCTCTTCTTCAGCCCCCTCCTCCTCCGCCCCCTCCTCTTCAGTCCCCTCCTCCTCCGCCCCCTCCTCCTCAGCCTCCTCCTCCCTTCTCCCTCGCCCCAGATCGAGCGACCGATGACAAACTCCGCGACCGCCTCCGCCACGCCCGACGTCCCGACGCCCCGACGCGCGCTCCGCCTGCGCCGACGGCTCGAGGAGTTCACGCCCATGGACACCATCCCCTGGGAGGAGCAAGCCGAGCAGCTGCTGCGCTGTCGCGAGGGCGACGGCTACATGGGCCTGCGCCCGCCCGCCCGCGTCGACGACGAGGTCGCCGCGCTGCTCGATCACTTCGCGCTGCCGGCGGGCGCGTCGATCCTCGATCTCGGCTGCGGCCCCGGCATGTACAGCGCGCGCATGGGCGCGCGCGGCTACGCCGTGACCGGCGTCGACATCGCGCGCCCGGTGATCGAGCACGCCCGCGCCGAGGCGACCGCCGCCGGTCTGCCCTGCCGCTACCTCGCGCGCTCGTTCCTCGAGATGGAGTTCGACGGCGAGTTCGACGCGGCCTTCCTCACCAACTCGACCATCAACCACCTCTCGGAGGACGCGCTCGACGAGCTGCTGCGACGGGTCCGTCGCGCGCTCCGGCCCGGCGGGCTGTTCGCCTGCGATCTCGTCGTGCTGCCCCGAGACTTTCACGAGCAGCCCCCGTCCGAGTCGCGCACGATCTTCACGCTGCCCCGCTCGCCCTGGAGCGACCGCCCGCACCGCTGGCTCGAGCGCAAGCTCAGCTTCCCGGCCGAGGGGCAGCGCGTCGTCCATCACGTCATCGTCCCCGAGCGCGGCGCGCCGCGCGAGTTCTGGTCGCGCTTCGTCATGCTCGAGCGACCCGCGTTCTCGCGCCGGCTCGCGCGCGCCGGCCTCGACGTCGAGGCCTGGCTCGATCAGGACCTCCGCAGCCCCGCGCTCCCCGAGCGCGAGCTCGTCTGGGCGCTCGCCCGCGCGCGGTGATCGACATGACCGATCAAGCACATCCCTCAGGGGCGGCGCGCCCCGTCGCGCGCCTGCTCGGGCTCACGCGCCCGCACGCGCCGCGCCTCGCGATCGCGGGCGTGTTCCTGCTCGCCAGCGGCGCGCTCGGGCTCGTGTACCCGCGCCTGTTCGGCTCGATCATCGACGCCTCGTTCACCCAGCACGACCAGGGCGCGCTCGGCGGGCTCACGCGCACGCTGCTGCTCATCTTCGTCGCGCAGGCGGTCACGGTGTTCATCCGCTACTACCTGCTCGGCTGGGTCGGCGAGCGCGTCGTCGCCGACCTGCGCGTCGCGCTCGCGCGCCGGCTCCTGGGGCAGTCGCAGTCCTACTTCCACGCGACGCGCAGCGGCGAGCTGCTCGCGCGCGTGACCGCCGACGTCACGCGCGTGCAGGAGACCGTCACCAGCGCGATCCCGGACGGCGCCGTCAACCTCCTCACGATCGCCGGCGGGCTCGCGGTGCTGCTGTGGACCAACCCTGTGCTGACCGCGATCATGCTCGCGGTCGTGCCGCCCTCGGTCATCGCCACCGTGCTGCTCGGCCGCCGGATCCGCGCGCTCAGCCAGCGCGCCCAGGACCAGCTCGCGCGCGCCAGCGGACAGCTGCAGGAGGCGGTCGCGGGGGTCGAGCTCGTGCAGTCATTCTGTCGTGAAGACCATGTCGCGGAGCGCTACCGCGACGAGGTCGAGCGCGGCTTCCGGCTCTCGATCCGCAGCCTGCTGGCCAGCAGCGTGTTCTCCTCGTCCGCGACGCTCGTCGCCTGCCTGACGATGACCGGCGTGTTCTGGCTCGGCGGCGCCATGGTCGCGCGCGGCGAGCTGTCCGCGGGCGCGCTGACCGAGTTCATGCTCTACACGATGATCGTCGCGGCCGCGGTCGCGCCCTCCGCCACGCTCTGGGGCCAGCTCCAGGGGGCCGCCGGCGCGACCGCGCGGCTGTTCGAGATCCTCGACGCGCGCCCCGAGATCGCGTCGCCGGAGTCGCCGATCCAGCACCCGCGCGCGCGCGGCGAGCTGCGCTTCGACGGCGTCAGCTTCGGCTACCGCGGACGCGATCAGCTTGTCCTCGAGGACATCCACCTGCACCTGCGGCCAGGCACCACCTGCGCGCTGGTCGGCGGCAGCGGCTCCGGCAAGAGCACGCTCTCCCGCCTCGCGCGGCGGCTCCACGATCCTCAGCGCGGCCGCGTGCTGCTCGACGGCCACGACCTGCGCGCGCTCGCGCTGCCCGACCTGCGCGCCGCGATGGCCGTGGTCTCGCAGGAGCCCACGCTGCTCTCGGGCACGATCGCCGACAACATCCGCTTCGGCCGCCCCGACGCCACCGACGAAGCGGTCGAGGCCGCCGCGCGCCAGGCCAACGCGCACGAGTTCATCGCCCAATTCCCCGACGGCTACGGGACGCTCGTGGGCGAGCACGGCGCCCAGCTCAGCGGCGGTCAACGCCAGCGCGTCGCCATCGCCCGCGCGATCCTCAGCGACCCCCGCGTGCTGATCCTCGACGAGGCCACGAGCGCCCTCGACGCCCGCAGCGAGGGCCTCGTCCAGGACGCGCTCGACCGCCTCCGTCGCGGCCGCACGACCCTCGTCATCGCCCATCGCCTCAGCACCATCGTCGACGCCGACCACATCGTGGTGCTCGAGCGCGGCCGCGTGGTCGAGGAGGGCCGCCACGAGCGGCTGCTCGCGCGGGGCGGCGCGTACGCGCGGCTGGTCGCCCGCCAGACCGCGAGCGCGTCGCGGGTGCCCGCCGAGCTGCGACGCTCGGCGTAGGCGCAGGCGCGTCCGCGATCGTCGCGTCGCGATGTCGTCCTCGAGCGCCTCGCGCCCACGCGAGGGGCAGCGCGATCTTCGAGTCAAGCTCCTCCGAGTTCGACCACACTCGCACCTTCGCGCCTGCTCAAGGCGCGAGCGTCATCCAGACTCGCCGTCACGTCGTCGCCAGGTCCATCGGCAGCTTCGGCGCGAGCGCCGACTTGACGTAGAGCGTCGAGCGCCACGGCGTCTTGATCTCGAGGTCCTCGAGGTGGGGCGACTCCAGCACGGCCGCGAGGCCGGCTGCGCTCGCGCGACAGTGCAGGGACGTCGACAGCCGACGCAGCCCGCGGAGCCGGGTCGCGATCGCCGTCAGCACGTCGCGGTCCTCCAGGTGCGCGGCGGCGAGCTCCAGCGACTCCAGCTGGGCGAGCGGCGCCGCGTTCAGCATGCGCACCAGGCCGTCGGCCGAGAACCGCGGCTTCTCGGCCCACAGCTCGAGGCTTCGCAGCTGCGCGGCGAAGGGCGCCCGCGCCAGCGCGTCGGGGAAGCCCTCGCTCAGCCCGCACTCCCCCAGCCGGAGGTGCTCGAGCGCCGGCCACCTACGCCGGGTGAGCGCGCGGTCATCGAGCACCGGGGTCTGGGTCAGGTCGAGCGTCTCGAGTCCGCGCGCCAAGGTGTCGAGCTCGAGCAGGCGCCGCTGCGACTCCGCGCCGATGTCCGACCTGATCACGGCGAGGTGACGCAGCCCGGTCAGCGACGCGAGCGCGTCCGCGAGGCCCTCGGCGAGCTCCGGGTAGCCCTTGAGGCTCACCGACTCGAGCGCGGTGAGCCCCCGCAGCGCCTCGACCAGCGCGGGCGCGACCGCGGTCCCGTCGGCGTCGTGGGTGTAGTGCCGGTAGCTATCGCTGCGCTCGGAGCAGCGCGACACCTCGAGCTCGCGAAGGCCGCGCAGCTGCTTGACCAGGCCCGCGAAGCTGGCGTCGGCGCGACAGACCCAGAGCCTCAACCGCGCCAGCGGCGAAGCACCTGTCCTAAACGACATAATGACGCTCGCGGGGATCTCGACCAGGTCGCAGCCGCTGAGCTCGAGCGTCGTGAGCGACTCGAGCGCGGCGATGTCGGCCCACAGCTCGGGGGTCACCGTCACGCCCACCAAGGAGAGGTGTCGCAGCGTCCGCCAGCCCGGGACGCGGAGCACGGCGTGGGTCGTCGCCGTGGGCGGTCGCCGCTTGTCCCTGCTGGGGCTCGCGTACTCCGAGAGGATCAGCCGGAGCGTCTCGAACTGCGCGGGGGGGTGGGCATGGGTCGCGCGCAGAAAGTCGTCGAAGGTGTTGCTTCGCGTCACCACCAGCTGGCGGGCGGCGCGGTACAACGGTTGATGCGCGGTGCTCTCGTCGGCGATGAGGTTGCTGACGCTGATGCCGTAGGCGCGGTCTTCGGAGGCCGCGAGCAAGCCCTGCTCAGCGGCCGCGAGCGCGTCACGGTGCGCGGGCGATCCCCACGTCGCGTCGGGCCAGCGAATGAAGATGTTGTTGACGAGCAGATCGAGCGGCTGCGAGACGCCGTGCTCCACGAGCTTGGTGATGGCGTCCTGCCCCGAGAGCGCCAACGAGTGGGGACCACGGCGAAACTCCCGTCCGGCCAGCGCCGGGTGCTGGGGGCACGTGCCGACGCTCGTCCGGTCGCGGGCCGTGGTTCGCGCCCACCGCGTCAGGGCCTCCCCATCGACGCTCGACAATTCGCTGGGCCACGCCGACCGAGGGGAGGTCGGCGAGTTGGCCACGGCCGCGGCCCCGAACGTGATCGTGTCCGCGTCGCGGACAGCTAGACACACCTCGGCGGGAACCTCGGCCGACGTGATGAGCCGCCCGCTGCAGATGCTGTCGTGGCCCTCGACGCGCGCGCGGGCGAGACCGATCACGGCCTGTGCTCGACTCAGGGGATCTCGGACTCCGTTACCGGCAGCGTCGGTATGGGCGCCGGCCAACACCGTGTCGATCCGTTGCCGTGTCGCGGCGTCCAGGACCAGCCCGAGGTGGGCAGCGACCGCCTCGGCGCGCGTCCCTCGCCCCTGGCGCCAGTGCTCGGCGACCACCAAGTACAGCCGTGTGAAGTCCGCGGCCTCGAGAAAATGCCGCTCTGCCGCCGTGTGGTCGCCGAAGAATAATCGCGCGCTTGGCGCACTTGAATTACCTCCGCTATCGGCGACCGCCATGCCTCGCGATACCACAGCCGGCAAGACGCCGGCAGCGGCCTCGTGTAGCCTCCTCTCGTGGCCGTGTACCGCTGTATCCGCGACTGCGAGCGCCTCGTGTCGGTCTCCGGGACCGGTCAGGCAAACCCCGTCGCGCTGCACGACACGGAGGGCTTCGCCACCGAGTACTACCGCTGCTCGCGCTGCGGCACCTACGTGTGCGACCGATGCGCGACCAAGGAACCCGTGATCCGGGAAGGCTCTCCGTGCGCCACATGCGGTCAGCCGTTGAGCCAAGGCGGATTCCCGGCGGTCGGTGGCGCGCAGGTGGTGCCGCTCACCACGAAGACACCCGCGTTCAAGGCGCCTCCTGTCCCCGACCCCGTGCCCACCGACGAGCAGTCCTCCTGGACTGGCTCGTTGACGCTGCTCGCCACGTCCGTCGAGGCCGCGCGTGACGCTGGACGATGGACCCAGGCCGAGGACTTCGGAGCGCTGGCCGCCGCGATGCTCTCACGCGCGGGGTTGCGCGTGTCCGTCCAGGAGCTGCCAGACCTCCTCGAGTTCGCGCGACGCTTCGACTCGTGGGGGCTCCCGAACCAGGGCAGCGACTTCGCCGACGCTGTGGCCGAGCTCGCCGCCTCGCGCGGCGAGGACGAGCTCGCGCGCGCGAGCGCCGAGCTCGCCGTGTCCTTCCGCCAGCGAAGCGCGCCCTCGGCGAGCGCGACGCGCCGAGCAGCCCGCCCGCCCACGCCGGCGCGCTCTCTGCTCGAGTGCCGCTTGCTCGCCCAGGCGCGCGGGCTGCCCCACAAGCACCAGCAGCGGGTCATCGTCGAGGACGGCGACGACCTCCTCGTGACGATCCGCCCCGACTCCTTCTTTCGCGGACCCGAGGTCGTCTTTCGATTCCGTGTCCGCCGCGCCGATCATGCGGCGACGGTCTCGCCGCTGCGGCTCACCCCCGACGGCGCGACCAGTCAGCTCCTCGACCCCGGTGAGCTGCTCGCGGTCTCGGAGGAGTTCGCGAAGGGCTCGACGAAGATCGACGGCAAGCCGCAGGGAGCCGCCTTGCGGGAGCTATGGGCCATCGAGACGGCCGCCGCGTGCCTCGACGGGATCATCGCGGCCTTCCCGCCTGACGCGGATCAGCTCACGGCCGACGCGATGCGCACCAACCTGGGCCGAGAGACATTCGTCAAGCAAATGTCACGATTCTCGCGCGGACGTATCGGCGCGATCGGGCGTGTGTATCGCAAGATCGCCGACGACTTCCGTGCCTACGCGGTCGCCCAAGGGTTCCTGCGCCCCGAGGACATCCCGACCGCGTGAGGGCCGACCGCCTCGGTGTTCCAGCGACGCGCCAAGAACCACTCACGTCGGCGCGTGCCAGCGCCCCCGCCCGCGTGAACACGCGACGCGCGAGGCTGGCGAGAACCCCGGGCGAGACGGCCGCTTCTGCGGGCCGCAGCGCGCGACAGGGGGCGCTCGACGACCCGGCGCGTCATGATCGGCGCCATCATGTCGCGCGCGGTCCCCGAGCGCCGCACAATACCCGTCAGCACGCTGGACTCGTCACTTCACGCGGGCTCCTCGGGGAGCTGGCGCTGCCTCTGAGTACGCGGGGCGACGCCGTGGTGAGCACGAACGAGACCAATCCTTGGCACATCGCTGTCCGGACGCCCGCTGTCGCTGCACGACGCGCCAGCCCGTCGAGCGGACCGAACCTGCCAGTCGAGCACCGACCGCGATGCCGCGAGGGCTTCAAGACGCGCTGACCAGCCGAGCTGCGCGCCCAGACCGCTCGTCGGCTCGCGGTCACTCGATCCGAGAAAACCTATTCATGCCCCTTTGGACACATTGCATCCCAGACCCACGGCCGCAGCGGGCGGGGCACTCTGACACGCGCCTCCGCTCCTAGCGACCACAATCGACCCGATCTACGAGCTCTCGCGCGCGTCGACGCGTGAGCTCGCTCCGTGATCCTGAAAGCGCCAGCGACGTGTATCGAATAGTCGTCCGCCGATGCTGTCACTGCGCGCATGAACACGCTCTCCGCAATCTACGCTTCCGCGATCACGTCCCCGGCAGTCACGACGACCTCTCGTCGTCCACGCGCTCGCCGTCGGGGCGCGACCGCTGGCAGATGACCATTCGACGCCGGAGGAATATTCGAAGGTTATTCCTGGCGTCGAGGATCAACGGTACAATGAGTCATGATAGTGAAACGTCGCTCCCCCGCTCCGTCCATTTCGACGATGTATCGAGGTGATCATGACTGAAGCCAATCTCGACCACCCCTGGAACTCGGCGCCGAGCCCGATGGCCAGCGGACCAGGGGGGCTCTCGCCGTCCACGTCCGGCCTGACCGCGCCCGTTCGCCCGGACTTCAACGGCACGGGCGGCGAGCTGCTCGTCACCTACCTCGTCGGGCTGCTCCTGACGATGATCACCTTCGGCATCTACCTGCCCTGGTTCGTCGTCAAGCTGCGCAAGTTCCAGTACGACAACACGATGATCAAGGGGCTGCCGGGCGGGCAGATGCGCATGGCGTTCACGGGCACGGGCGGCGAGCTGTTCGTCCGCGGCCTCGTCGGCTACCTGCTCACCGCCATCACCCTCGGCATCTACGGTCCCTGGTTCATCTGCAACCTGATCGACTACTTCACCGAGAACACGACCTTCACCACGGCCAGCGGTAAGCAGTACCGGCTCAACTTCAAGGGCAAGGGCGGCGAGCTGTTCGTCACCTTCCTCGTCGGCATGATCCTCACCGGGATCACCTTCGGCATCTACGCGCCCTGGTTCAGCTGCAAGCTGCAGAAGTGGATCAACAACAACATCGAGATCTACGAGGACGGCACGGAGCTCGTGGGCCAGGCCGACTTCGTGGGCACGGGCGGCGAGCTGTTCGTGGTCAACCTCGTCGGCATGCTGCTGACGATGATCACCTTCGGCATCTACTTCCCCTGGTTCCAGGTCAACCTCGTCAAGTTCAACACCCACAACACCCGGATCAACGTCAAGGGCCGGACGATCGTGCCGAAGTTCAGCGGCACGGGCGGCGAGCTGTTCGTGGAGTTCCTCGTCGGCTACCTGCTGACGCTCGTCACCCTCGGCATCTACTCGCCGTGGTGGGCCGTCAAGCTGATGAAGTTCAACATCAACAACCTCAGCTTCGAGGATGTCGGACAGACCGCCATCGGCGCCGGCGCTTCGGGCCAGCTGCGCTCCTGAGTACTACCTGACTATGACGGAGAGGGGCCCCGCGGGGCCCCTCTCGGCCTCGACGGCGGCCGTCTGCCTGTCTCATGATTCATCCGTCGATTCGTCGACGTCGCGTCGTTTGGAACATCGCTGGAACGCGCGCCTGAGCGCGCGGCGTCGCCTTTGATCTCAACAGGTTACGGCGACCCGCGACGATCGGCGCCATCATGACGGTCCCGAGCGCCCAGTGGTGCTTGACGACCGGCGTGAACGAGCCGTCGGGCACGTACTCGCACTCGGTCAGGCAGTCGATCTCCTCGCCCTCCATGGGCTCCTCGCCGGGCGCGCAGACGGGGGGTTCGGGCAGGCACTTGCCGGTCGCCGGCTCGAAGCCGCCCGCGCACTCGCCCATGCCCTCCATCGCCGGCTCGCCGAGGCTGAACTCGCAGTACTCATCCATGGCGCAGTCGGTGTTGTCGATGCAGACCGAGCCCGGCGTCACGCACTGCTGGAACGAGCACACCTCGCCGCCCTCGCAGCAGACGTCGCCGCACGCGAGGTCCGGCGCGCAGCAGATGCTGCCCACGCACACGCCGCCCATCTCCTCGCAGTCCTCGGGGCACGGCTCCTCGACGCCGGTCGTGTCGCCCTCCGTCGTCGTCGCCGTCGACGTCGTCTCGCCGCCGGTCGTCGCCGCGCTGGTCTCCGTCCCCGACATGCTCGCGCCCGTCTCGGTCCCGGACTGCGAGGCGCTGGTGTTGCTCTCGGTCGCGCCGCCGGCCGTGGTGCCCGCGGTCGCCTCGCCGCCGCTCGTGCCGTCGCTCGTCCCGCCGCTGTCGCTGGCGCGCGTGTCTCCGCTGTTGTCGCCGCAGGCGATGAGCGTGACGCAGCCGAGCGCGACGAGCACCGCGCTGACGCGCGCCTCCCTGTTCCCCCAGTCCAAGCCCATAATCCACTCCTCCGCGGTCGACGACGCGCCGCGGCCGCGTTCACGTACGATCTCACATCGACATGTCCTTGTGGACACTCAATGTCGCGCGGCCGGGCCGCGAGCGCGTCGCGCGTGCGCTGGCGCGGTGTCGCGTTCAGTGGCACAGTGGCGCGCGTCGCCCGTAGCGCTCCTCGAGGAACACACTGTGGACAACCCAGCACCCGACCACCCCGCCGACCCGCGCGAGCCGCTGAGCGACGCTGAATTGCGGCGCCTGCTCGGCTTCGCCGAGACGCTCGCGGACGCCGCCGCCGCCGTCACGCGCCCGCACTTTCGCGCCCAGCTCGCGGTCGAGAGCAAGACCGGCGCCGAGGCCTTCGACCCGGTGACGCTCGCCGACCGCGCCGCCGAGTCGGCGATTCGAGACCTGATCCTGGAGACATACCCCGACCACGGGATCCTCGGCGAGGAGCACGGCTACCGCGCGCCCGCGCCGGGCGACGCGCCGCAGATGACGTGGGTGCTCGACCCCATCGACGGCACCCGCTCCTTCATCATCGGCGTCCCGCTGTGGGGGACCTTGATCGCGCTCAACGACGGCCGCTGGCCCGTGCTCGGCGTGGCCGATCAACCCTTCACGGGCGAGCGCTTCATCGGCAGCCGGCTGGGCGCGACGCTCGTGCACGGCGGCGCGACGCGGCCGCTGCGGACGCGCGCGTGCGCGGAGCTCAAGCACGCGATCGTCGGCTGCACGACGCCGGAGATCTTCACCGCGGCGAGCGAGCGCGCGGCCTTCGACGCGCTCGCGCGCTCGGTCCGGCTCGTGCGCTACGGCGCGGACTGCTACGCCTACTGCATGCTCGCGCTGGGCCTGGTCGATCTGGTCGTAGAGGCATGTCTCAAGCCCTACGACATTCAGGCGCTGATCCCGATCATCGAGGCCGCCGGCGGGGTCGTCACGACCTGGTCCGGCGGCGACCCGACGCAGGGCGGACAGATCATCGCCGCCGGGGATCGCCGGGCGCACGCGCTGGCGCTCGAGCTGCTCGCGCCCGCCGCGAGCGACCGGCCGTGAGCGCGCGCGGATCGGCGTCGCCATGAACGCGCCCCCACTTCGACCGCTCCGCGCGCTGCTGCTCGACGCGGCCGGCACGCTGCTGCACCCCGCAGAGCCGGTCGCGGCGGTGTACGCCCGAACCGCGCGCGAGTTCGGAGGCTCGCGGGAGCCGCCTGAGATCGCGTCGCGCATGCGCGCGGCCATGGCCGACCGCTCGCTCCGCGCGGGTCGACGTCGCGAGCCGAGCTGGCGCGAGTTCTGGCGCGAGGTCGTCGCGCGCTCAACCGGGGTCGAGGACCCGCGCCTGCTGACCGCGCTCTATGATCACTTCGCCTCGCCGGCGGCCTGGGAGCTCGCCGCCGGCGCCCAGTCGTGCTGCGCGGGCGCGCGGGCGCGCGGGCTGCGAGTCGCGGTCGTCTCCAACTGGGACACGCGCCTGCGGCCGCTGCTCGAGGCGCTCGGGGTGATGGACTGGATCGACTTGGCGCTGATCTCCGGCGAGCTCGGCGTCGAGAAGCCGGACGCGGAGATCTTCGCGCGCGCCTGCGCGGCGCTCGGGGTCACGCCCGCCGAGGCGCTGCACGTCGGCGACAGCCGCGGCGCCGACGTCGAGGGGGCGCGCGCGGCGGGCTGTCGCGCGCTGCGCTTCGGCGGCGAGCTGCGCAGCTTCGCGGAGCTGAGCGCACGCCTCGCGCGCGAGACGCCGTAACCAACGACAACGGCCAGCCGACGCTCCGACGACCCCGTGGGGTCGACGCGAGGTCGAGCTGGCCGTTTGGACAGTCACGCGCTAGGAGGGACCACCCTCGGTGGGCTTGCGGAACTCGATGCCGACGACGCAGCGCGAGCCGCTGGTGCCGGGGAGATACTTCGGCACGATCGCCACGTCGGAGTTGTTGAGCGCGCGCGCGAGCAGCTCAACCTGGCTCGTCGACAGGTTCATGTGTGAGCACTTCGTGCCGCCAAAGTAATACTGGCGGAGCGTGCCCCCCTGCTCGCGGACCTTCAGCTCGCCCCGGCGGTTGGTGTAGAGGGTGCTCGAGCTGCTGTATACGGTGAGCGACTCGACGGTGCCCTCGGCGCCGTTCGTGTCCGCGTAGGCGACCGCGGCGGGAATAGCGACCGCAGCGCCGAGGAGCACGGGGAGAACCTGCTTGAGACGTAGACGCATGACCTGACCTTTCCGGGGCTGTTTGACTAACCGTCGCCTTGGACTCGGGAGCGCGCGTCGTGATTCAGCGCGGGGCGGCTTCGCCCCGTGAGCGGACTCCACAGCGGACGCCGGGCCGGTTGCATAACACACCGCGCGAGTGCGGGGCGCTCGTCCCCACGCGAGCGCGCCGCGTCGAGCGGAGAGATCGCTCCGTGTTGGGCGACACGGCCGATGCGACGCGTAAAGCCGAGTCGCGCGTTTCCGCCCGATCCACGCGAGAATCCGCGAACGCCCCGGACACCCTCGTTCAATGGTCCGACGCTCGAACCTAGGGCGTCGCGTCTTCTTCAGACGTGGACGCGGGCGCGCCTTGCTCGACGATGAACTGCGCCAGCGCGGCGATCTCGTCCTCGCTGAGCTTGTCCTTGTACTTCGGCATCTCGGCCGCGTCCGCGAACAGATCCGGCGCGGAGGAGTCCGCGATCACGCGCTGGATCCATTCGAGGGTGCCGCGGCCCGCGAGCGTCGGCGCGGCGCCCTCGGCCTTGCGCTCGAGCTCGTGACAGCCGTTGCACTCGAGCGTGTCGTCCCACAGCGCCTTGCCGCGCGACGCCTTCGCGTCGTCGATGTCCTTCGCGTCGCCGCGCAGCGAGTAGAGGTACTCGACCGTCGCCCACAGGTCCTCGTCGGACACGTCGCTCGCGGGCAGCGGCTCCATCGCGTTGTGCTCCTTGGTGCCGCCGAAGAAGCGCTTGGCGGTCGGGTCGCGCACCAGGTCGAAGAGCCACCGGCGCTCGCTGTAGCCGTCGAAGGACGGCGCCTCCTGTCCGCCCTTGCCCTCGATCGTGTGGCAGGTCGCGCAGTGCTCCTTGAACAACGCGCGCACCTTGAAGTCGGGGTCGTTCTCCCACACGACCGTCGCGGCGAGCGCGGGGACTCCCTCGGCCGCCAGCGCGCGCGCGCGCGCGGCGTCCTGCAGCGCCGCCTCGTGGGCCTTCTGATACTTCTCGTTGCCGGCGTCGTCGACGATCGCGATCGCCGTCAGCGCGACCACGCCGGCCATCACGGCGCCGACGAAGGCGAGCACCCAGATCCGCCGCCGCGGGCTGCGGTCGGGCGCGCGGTCGAGGAGCGGGAGGGCGAACAACGCGGCCGTCACGGCGCCGGGGATGATCGCGGTCGCGACGATCTGCAGCGGCCCCTCGAAGAACTTCACCAGCTGGTAGAGGAACAGGAAGTTCCACTCGGGCCGAGCCACGAACGCGGTCGTCGGATCCGCCGGCGCGTAGAGCTGGGCGCCGTGCGTGTAGACCGTCATGGCGATGAGCGCGGCGCCGGTCACCGCCATCGCGCCGACGTCGAGCACGCGCTGGTACGGCCAGTAGGGCTTGGTCTGGGCGCGCGCGGCCTCGTCGAGGCGCGCGGGCGGGGTCACGCCGTGCTTGCGCAGCGCGATCAGGTGCACCGCGAGCAACAGCGCGGTCGCCAGCGGCAGCAGGAACACGTGGATCGCGTAGAAGCGCGTGACCGTCAGGTTGCCGAGCTCGCCGCCGCCCTGCGCGAGGGTCTTCAACGGCTCGCCGCCAGGCAGCGAGCCGAGGATCCCCGTGCGCACCTGCGTGCCCCAGTAGGCGTTCTGATCCCACGGGAGCAGGTAGCCGCTCATCGAGAAGCCGAGCACGATCATGCCCATGAGCACGCCGCTCCACCAGATCAGCTCGCGCGGGCGGCGATACGCGCCCGTCCACACGACCTGAACGAAGTGCAAGACGACGAGCACCACCATCGCCGACGAGGTGTGCAGGTGGAGCCCGCGGAGGAACCAGCCGGCCGTGACCTGATCCTGGATGTACGCGGTGCTCGCCCACGCGGTCGCGGTCGAGGGGCTGTAGTAGAGCGCGAGCAGGACGCCGAGCACGACCTCCTGCAGGAACAGGTACACGAGCACGGCGCCGAACACGTACTGCAGCCGCGGCCCGCCGGGGATGTCGGGGTTGGCGACGCGACGCGCCAGCGCGCGCGCGCCCATGCGCTCGTCGAGCCAGTCGATGATCCCCGCCACGGCTACGCCTCGACCTTCTCGCCGACGCCCTGACGGAAGCGCTGGTAGCGGATCGCCACGAGCCCGGCGTCCTGCTTGACCTCGAGGGTGTCGAGCCCGCGCGGCGATGGACCCTCCACGGGCGTCCCGTCGAGATCGAACTCCGAGCGGTGACACGGGCAGCGGAACGCGCTGGCCTCCTCGTCGTACTCGATCGCGCAGCCGAGGTGCGGGCAGACGGTGGAGAACGCCTTGAGCTCGCCGTCGCGCTCGAGCACCCAGCACGAGCCGATCTTGACCTGGCGCTCGACGGCCCACGCGTCCCGGCGATCGGCGTAGAGGTCGACCTTGATCGGGATCGTCGGTCCGAACTGGGCGCGCGACCCCGCCGCGATGAAGTCGCCGCCCGCCGAGGTGACGGCGCCGCGCAGCGGGAAGCCGACGAAGCCGAGCGCGGGCACCAGCGGCGCGACCACGAGGCCGCCCCCGAGCACGCTGACGCCGATCGCGAGCGCGCGTCGCCGCGACGGGTCCTCCGGCCCGCCCGCGCCCGCGTCATCACTCGGTGGTTGTGGCTCTCGATCGCGGTCGGACATCTTCTGCCTCACTATCGCGTCGACAGCCGGCGCCGCGCAAACAACATCGCTATCGCGATCGTCGTGATGCTCACCTCGCGGTCCACGTGCAGGCGGCTGCGGTCCGCTCGTGATCCGACGTCGACGAACGCGCGCGGCCGTCCGCGTGTTACCGGTGTCGCGCCGCGACGGTTGTTGGTATGAGGAGCGCCATGGACGCGCGACCTCCTCTGCTGCGCCCCGAGCCAGGCCCGCGCACGCTCAAGGTGACGCCCTGGGGCGGCCGCAGGCTCGCGCGGCTGCGCGGCGCCGCGAGCGAATACGCCGACGCGACCGTGGGCGAGTCGTGGGAGTTCTCGACGCTGCCCGGGCACGAGAGCCTCGCGCTCGGTCGTCCGCTCTCCGCCGTCCTCGGGGGGCCGCTGCCCTTCCTCGCCAAGCTCATCGACACCGCCACGCCGCTCAGCGTGCAGGTCCACCCCGACGACGACGCGGCGACGGGCACGCCCGGGAAAGAGGAGGCCTGGATCATCCTCGACGCGGAGCCGGGCGCGCGGGTGCTCGCCGGGCTCGCGCCCGGGGTCGACGCGCCGACGCTCGCGCGCGCGGTATCGCGTGCCAACGCCGACCCTTCGGCGCACGGGCGCGCGCTGCTGTCGTGCCTGCGCAGCGTGCCCGTGCGCGCCGGCATGGTCGTGCTGATCCCCGCGCGGACCGTGCACGCGATCGGCGGCGGCATCCTGCTCGCCGAGATCCAGCAGCCGAGCGACTGCACCTACCGCCTGCACGACTACGGCAGCGAGCGCCCGATCCACGTCGAGCGCGCGCTGGCGACCCTCGACCCCGCAGCGCAGCCGCGGATCTGGGACCCCGCGGCGCGCGGGCCCGCGCGCTCGCGCCTGCACGGCAAGCACCTGCGCCTCGACGTGCTCGGACCAGGACGCCATGAGCTCCTCCTCGAGGTCGACCCCGCCCCGCCGCTGCTGCTCATCGCCCAGCGCGGCGCGTGTCAGATCGGGGCGCGCGAGACCCTCGCCGCCGGCGAGCTCGCGCTCGCGCTCGCCGGCCCGCTCGCGCTCACGGTCGAGGGACAGGTCGTCGCGGGCACGCTCGCGCGCTAGCGACCTCGCTCAGGGCTCGAGCACCAGCTTGCCCACCGTCTGCCCCGACTCGAGGGCGCGGTGGGCCTCGGCGACGCGCGCGAGCGGATAGCAGGTGACCGCGGGGGCGCGCACGGACCCGTCCGCGAGCGCGGCGAGCAGCTGCTCGACGCCCTCGCGCAGCAGCGCGCGCTGCTCGAACAGGTACGAGAGGTTGAAGCCCATCACCGAGCGGTTCTCCTGGGTCAGCGCGAGCGGGTTGAACCGCGGCGTCCGCAGGTAGTTCCACGCGAGCCGCAGCCAGCGCGTGCGCCCGCCGTGCGGCAGCATCGTGTGGAAGCCGTAGACGATCAGGCGCCCCGTCGGCGCGAGGTGACGGTAGCTCTCGCGCAGGGTCTCGACGCCGTTGGCGTCGCACACGACTTCGAACCCGCCCGGCGCGCGCGCGCGCGCGACGGTCCACAGCGGCTCGCGCGACTTGTCGATCACGACGTCGGCCCCGTGCGCGCGCGCGGCCTCGACCTTGTGGCTCGCGCCGACGACCCCGACGGCGATACAACCTGCCCGTTTCGCCAGCTGCACGAGCATCCCGCCGACGCCGCCGGCGGCCGAGTGGATCAGCACGCGCGCCCCGGGGCGCGCGTCGCCCAGCTTGTGCAGCGCGTACCAGGCGGTGAGGAACACCGTCGGCAGCGCGGCCGCCTGCGCGGGCGTGAGGGTCGCGGGCGCGCGAAACACCTGCGCCGCCGGGACGTTGAGCAGCCCCGCGTAGCCGCCGAAGCGCGTCACGGCGACCGCGGGATCGCCCGGCGTCCAGCCCTCGCACGCAGCGCCCGCGGCGACGACCTCGCCCGCGACTTCGAAGCCCGGCGTGATCGGCCAGCCGACGTAGTCTCGCGCCGAGGCGTACAGCCCGCGCCGGACCAGGCAGTCGGCGTAGTTGACCCCGATCGCGCGCACGCGGATCTGCAGCTCGTCCGGGGCGGGCGCGCCTGGCTCCGCCGGCGCGATCGTCAAGCGCTCATAGCCCCCGGGCCGATGCACGATGACGCGCACCGGCGGCGTCTCTTCGCGAGGTCGCTCGGACACGGCGCGCAGCCTACCGCACCGGCGCCAGGCCGAGCCGCGCGCGCGCGGGAGCTCGCGGACGCGAGCCGTGACTTCAGCCACGCGCGCGGCGGGCCGCCGCGTCCGTCGAGCGCCGCGCCCGGGCGACGACCTGCGTGAATCGAGCTACCCTCGCGCCGTTCATGAGCGCCGACAGCAAGACCTCCTCTCCCGCAACGCACCGCACCGAGACCGACAGCATGGGCCCGATCGAGGTCCCGCGTGATCGCTACTGGGGCGCGCAGACGCAGCGCTCTCTGCATCACTTCAGCATCGGCACCGACCACTTCCCGCGCGCGATGATCCGCGCCCTGGGCGTGCTCAAGAAGGCCGCCGCGCTCGCCAACGCCGAGCTCGAGCAGCTCCCGCAGGACCTGGTCGAGATGATCACCGCGGCCGCCGACGAGGTCATCGAGGGCAAGCTCGACGACCACTTCCCGCTGTTCGTCTGGCAGACCGGCAGCGGCACGCAGTCGAACATGAACACCAACGAGGTGATCTCGAACCGCGCGATCGAGCTCGCGGGCGGCGAGCTCGGCTCGAAGACGCCGGTCCACCCCAACGACCACGTCAACCGCGGGCAGTCGTCCAACGACACGTTCCCGACCGCGATGCACATCGCCGCGGCCGAGCAGACCGTGCACCACCTGCTGCCCCAGCTCGAGACGCTGCGCGCGACGCTGGCGGGCAAGGCCGAGGCCTTCGCCGACATCGTCAAGATCGGCCGCACCCACCTCCAGGACGCCACGCCGGTCACGCTCGGGCAGGAGCTCTCGGGCCACGCGGCCCAGCTCGAGCTGGCGATCGAGGCGGTCAAGGCCACGCTGCCGCGCGTGTACGAGCTCGCGCTCGGCGGCACCGCCGTCGGCACCGGGCTCAACACCCACAAGGACTACGCGGTCAAGAGCGCCGCCCACATCGCCGCGCTGACCGAGCTGCCCTTCGTCACCGCGCCCAACAAATTCGCCGCGCTCGCGGCCCACGACGCGCTCGTCAGCCTCCACGGCGCGCTCAAGACGACCGCCTGCGCGCTCATGAAGATCGCCAACGACATCCGCTGGCTGGCCTCGGGCCCGCGCTGCGGCATCGGCGAGATCACGATCCCCGAGAACGAGCCCGGCTCGTCGATCATGCCCGGCAAGGTCAACCCGACGCAGTGCGAGGCGCTCACCATGGTCTGCGCGCAGGTGCTCGGCAACGACGTCGCGGTCAACGTCGGCGGCATGAGCGGCAACTTCGAGCTCAACGTGTTCAAGCCGCTGATCATCCACAACGTGCTGCACTCGCTGCGGCTGCTCGGCGACAGCGCCCACAACTTCGACCGCTTCTGCGCCCAGGGCATTGAGCCCAACGCCGAGCGCCTCGACGACAACCTGCGCAACAGCCTGATGCTGGTCACCGCCCTGAACCCGCACATCGGCTACGACAAGGCGGCGAAGATCGCCAAGAAGGCCTACGCCGACAAGACCACGCTCAAGCAGGCAGCGGTCGCGCTCGGCTACCTGACCGCCGAGCAATTCGACGAGTGGGTGAAGCCCGTCGAGATGACGCGGCCCAACGCGGACTAGCCGGTCGCCGCGCGCGCCGGCGCCGACGCGCCGACGCCGTTCACGTGATCCGACGACGAGCTCGATGGACGCGGCCTCGGCGTCCCGAAACGTCGTCGCGCCCCAGCGGCCTACTGGCCCGATCGAGTGGGACGTCGCGGCCGACCATCCGGCTGGCCCGCGACGGGTGACCACGCCGGTCGGCACACGCCGGTCCGCGCGCATGTACGGAAACCCCGAGCCCACCCGACGGCACCTCGCCCACCCGGCCTAAGGGTCCGCATCGATGCGCCTGAGCCGAGGCAGTGTTCCACACTACTGGCACAGCAATCGAAGTCCGGAACACGATCGCCGCCCCCTCACGAATCTGCGGAGCCAAGCGCGCAGGTACGCTGTTCTTGCGCTTTACAACGGAGATGCACCGACTCGAGTGTTGCGCTTTTCCCCAACCAGTCGCGATGGGGTCGACGCAGCGTCGGCGCCCACGGTGTGCTGAGGAGTGCCACCTGGTTGATCCGCCGAGCGCCGTTCAATACAGTGCATAGAGGCGTGCTCGCGCGCGGGGGTACAGACACGATGAACTCGATCAAGGAAAACGAACGAGCCGACGTCATCGTGCTCGGAGGCGGGCTCGCGGGGCTCACGTTGGCGATCCAGCTGCGACAGGCGCGCCCTGACACCTCCGTGGTCGTACTTGAGCGCGGGAGGCCGCCGTTCCCTGACGCCGCGTTCAAGATCGGCGAGTCGACCGTCGAGATCGGCGGGCAGTACCTGGTCCGGCTGCTCGGCGAGGACTACCTCGAGCGCCACCAGATCCGAAAGTCCGGGCCGCGGTTCTACTTCCCGTCGCAGCGCAACGAGGACATCACGACCCGGCTCGAGTACGGGACGACCGACTTCCTGCCCATCCACAGCTACCAGATCGACCGCGGGCGCCTCGAGAACGAGCTCTGGGCGCGGGCGCGCGAGCACGGGGCCGACGTGCGCGAGGCCTGCAAGGTGCTCGAGGTGACGCTCGCCGAGGGCGACGCGCTGCACGAGGTCGCCTACGAGCGCGGCGGCGAGCGCCGCGTCCTGCAAGGCCGCTGGGTCGTCGACGCGACCGGGCGCGCGGGGCTGCTCAAGCGCAAGCTGGGGCTCGAGCGCCCCTCGCCGCACAAGGCCGGCGCCGCCTGGTGGCGCATTCAGGCCAAGACCGACGTGAACACGTGGTCGTCCTCCGAGCAGTGGCGCGGCCTGGCGCCGAACGGGCACCGATACCGGGCGACCTCGCACCTGATGGGCGACGGCTACTGGGTCTGGATCATCCCGCTCCCCAGCGGCGGCTCGAGCTTCGGGATCGTCGCGCACCCCGACTACCACCGGTTTAACGACTACCGGACGTTTGACCGCGCGCTCAACTGGCTGCGCCAGCACGAGCCCCAGTGCGCGCAGGTCATCGAGTCGCAGCGGCACCAGCTGCTCGACTTCGCCGCGATCCGGCACTACTCGTACGGCGCCGAGCGGGTGTTCTCGCCGCAGCGCTGGGCGCTGGTCGGCGAGGCCGGCGTGTTCATCGACCCCTTCCTGTCCCCCGGGACCGACTTCATCGCCATCGGCAACACGATGGTGACGACGATGGTCTGCAAGCAGCTCGACGGCGAGCCGTACGCGCACTACGTCGAGTTCGCCAACGCGACGTACCTGCAGCTCTACCAGCTGCTGCTGCCCTGGTTCGAGGCGCTGTACCCGACGCTCGGGCGCAAGCAGGCCATGGTGCTGTGGGTCGCCTGGTACTTCGCCATGTACATGTCGATCCCGGCGACGCTGTTCCTGCACGACCGCATCGCCAACATGGAGTTCATGTCGACGATGCAGGGCGAGATCGGGCGCCTCGCGCAGCTCGCCGCCCGCGGCATCGCGCTGCTCAAGGAGTTCGGCGACCGCTTCGACGAGCCCGACGCCGCGCGCTTCGTCAACCTCTCCGCGCTCGAGCACCTCATCGCGCTCCAGCGCGAGCTGTGCGGCGCGAACGCCGAGAAGCTCGACGACGAGGGCGTCCGCGCGCTCGTGCACCGCAACCTCGAGATGCTCGAGGCGACGCTGATCGAGTACTTCGATCGCATCGCCGCGGCGCTCGAGATCCACCCTGGCACTCGCAACATCAACCCCTACGCGGTCAGCCTCGATCCCGAGCGCTGGGCTGAGGACGGCCTGGAGCACACGCACGACGCCAGGCGCGAGGATGTCGCTTCGAGCATCCGCGCGCTCTGGTACAGCTCGTAGCTTCAGGTCACAGAGACGCCATGGCGCCTGGGCGCACGCGTAAGGTCCGCGTCGAGCTCGCGCAGCTCGACGAGGGCGAGGGCGTCTGCGTGCGCGCGTGCGGGCGCGAGCTCGCGGTGTTCAAGGTCGAGGGCCGGCTGTACGCGATCCAGAACCGCTGCCCGCACCAGGACGCCTCGCTCGCCGAGGGCGAGCTCGACGGCCTCGAGATCCTCTGCCCGCTGCACAGCTGGTCGTTCGATCTCCGCTCCGGTGAGCGCCTCGACGCGCCGACCGGTCACCGCGTCGAGGTCTTCGCGGTCGAGCGCGACGGCGCGGACCTGGTCGTGTCGCTGCCCGACGACGAGCGCTGACCCCCGGCGCGCCGACGACGTATCGCGGCGCGACGGGGGCCTCAGCGGGCGCCTCGGCGGCGAGGCGCCTCAGGGCGCGTCGACCCGCGGGACCGTGACGGTCGCCTTGAGCTCGTCGTCGTCCGCCTTCGTCCCCGGCAGCAGGATGAACTCGAGCTCGTCCTGCTTGAGCGAGACCCAGCGCGGCTTGCCGGTCTGCACGTCGACGTGGAAGCGCGCGGTCGTGCCCTGGTAGTCCTTGTAGAAGAACTCGTGCTCGGCGAGCGCGTACATGCGCCGCGTGCCGTGGCTCGGGATGTACATGTACAGGCTGTCCTCCTTGGCGAAGAACTCCACGTCCCCGAGCTGGTCGAGCATGTCGCCCTCGATCACGCCGTCGAAGTGCTCGCGCGACTTCTCGCTGATCGTGAAGTGGCCGACGTAGGTCGGCAGGCGCGCCGGGTCGAGCGGGACCTCGGCGTGCTCGAGCGGCTGCTTGATCTCGCGGTTGTAGATCAGCGCCGACACGTCGTCGGCGATGTCGCGGCAGTCGAGCACGTCGGAGTTGGTCATGCAGAGCACCGTCGTGTCGTCCTCGAGGTAGTGCACGAACATCGAGTTGAAGCCGTCGATGCCGCCCGGGTGACTCACCGACCACTGGCCGAAGCGCTCCTCGACGATCCAGCCGTGGGAGTAGTCGGGGTCGATGACGCGATCGAACATCAGCGCGCGCGTCTCGAGCCGGAGCAGGCGCCCGTCGAACAGCGCGCGGTCGAAGGCCAGCACGTCGAGCGGGGTCGAGACGAGCCCGCCCGCGGCCCCGTAGGACGCGACCTCGAAGCCCTGGCTCCACACGAGCTTGTCGTCGTCGTCGCGCGTGTAGCCGTGCGCCAGGCGGGCGTCGACGCCCCGCGGCTCGCCGAGCGCCGTCGCCTCCATGCCGGCCTTCGCGGCGATGTTGTCGAGGACGTAGCGCTCGTAGGTCTGCCCGCTCACGGCCTCGATGAGCGCGCCGAGGACCGCGTAGCCCGAGTTCGTCGGCGCGAACACCTCGCCCGGCGCGTGCTCGAGCGGCTGGTCCTTGAACACGTCGATCAGCGCGTCGGTGTCGAGCCGCCGCGCGCGCGTGGTCTCCCACTCGGGCATGTCCGTGAAGTTCGGCAGCCCCGAGGTGTGGCTGAGCAGGTCGCGGACGGAGATCGGCTCGAAGGACTCCGGCAGCTTGGGCACGTGCTTGCGGATGCCGTCGTCGAGCTCGACCTTGCCCGCCTCGACCAGCTGCATGACCGCGACCGCGGTGATCTGCTCGGTCAGCGAGCCGAGCCGAAAGATCGTGTTGTTGGCGTGGGTCATCGGCGGCGAGCCGCGCTGCGCGATGCCGTACGAGCGGATGAAGTGCGTCTCGCCGGCGCGCGCGACCGCGACGGTGCCGTTGAAGCGGAACTGCTCGCCGAACGCCCGCCCGTAGCTCTGCACGTAGCCCTCGATCTTCTGGTGAAGATCCGGCGGGAACGGCTTGCCGCGCGCCTGCTCGTCGCCGTCGTCGTCGCGCTGATGGGCCTTGTCCGTCGGCGACACCTTGTCCGCCTCGTGGATCGAGACCGTGTTCGACTGGGCCGCGGGCGGCGGCGGCTCGGGCGGCTTCGGGCGCGAGGCGAAGTGAAACGCGATCGCGGTGCCGATGAACGCGGCCGCGACCGCGAGCCCGAGCCACGGGCGCTTCCAGGGGACGAAGAGCTCGTCGTCGTCGGGCTTCGCGTCGAGCGGCAGCGTCGCGCGGCGAGAGCCGCTCGAGCGCCCGCTGTCGGCGGCCGCCGCCATCACGCGCTCGGTGAAGCCGACCGGCGGCTCCATCGGCGTCCAGGCGTCGAGCGCCCGCGCCTCCAGTCGATCCAGCTTCTCCGACAGCTCGTGTTGCTTGTTAGAATCCACCGTAGACCTCCTCGAGCGCGCGGCGGAGGGACTTGCGCGCGCGGCTGATCCTGGATTTGACAGTGCCGAGATCGACGCCCAGCGCCCTCGAGATCTCGGTGTAGCTCATGTCGTGAAACGCCCGCAGCAGGAACGCCGCGCGGTACTCGGGCGCCAGCTCGTCGACCGCGTGCTGCAGCACCCGCGCGAGCGCGCGGCCCTCGACCTCGTCCTGGGCGGTGTGCGCGGCGGCGGCGAGCGCGTCGAGGTTGACCGCGTCCTTCGGCAGGCCCGGGCGCTTGCGTCGCAGCTCGTCGATGGCGCGGTTGCTGGCGATCGTCAGGATCCACGTCGACAGCCGAGCCGAGCCGTTGCGCTTGAAGTTCGGGAGCGCCTTGAACACGCGGAGAAATGTCTCCTGGGCCATGTCTTCAACGAGCGCCCGCGAGCCCCGACCGTGGAGCATCCGCGACAGCAGCGCGAACACCGGCCGCTGGTACCGCTCGACCAAGGCGCGCCGTGCCCTGGCGTCACCGCGCTGCGCGCGAGCGATGGTCAGCTCGTCGAGTTCGGCCGCTCTCGCAGGCCGCTTCCGAACCTGAACCTCGGGCGAGGACACGAGTGTGGCTAGATTCACATGCGGTCGCACGGCAGGCCGCAGCAAATGTTCCCGACGAACTGCATCGGCGCGACTTCGCGCCGCGCGCGCAGACAGCGCGCGACCGTTCGCCACAGAACGTCGTTTTCTCGCCCGAGCACCCCGTGGCGACCGCGACTACCATGCTCACTCGCGCCGGCGCCCCGCGGTACGCGGTCGAGTGTCGAGCACGCTGCCGAACACGAGTCGTACGAGATGTCGAACCCCGCCGCGAACCCGCTCCTGAGCATCCAGTTCCCCGTCCCCTTCGACCGCATCGCGGCCGAGCACGTCGAGCCCGCGATCGAGCGCCTGCTGGCGGACGCGCGCGCGGACATGCAGGCGATCATCGACGCGCCGGCGCCCCGCACCTACAACAACTCCCTCGGCGCCCTCGAGTCGCTGACAGAGCGGCTGTGGTACGTCATGACGGTCGTCGGGCACCTCGAGTCCGTGGTCACCAGCCCGGCGCTGCGCGCCGCCTACAACGCCGTGCAAGGGCCGGTCAGCGAGTTCGCCAGCTCGATCACGCTGTCGTCGGGGCTCTACGCCGCGCTCAAGGCCTTCGCCGCGACGGACGAGGCCGCCGCGCTCTCGCCGACCCGGCGCCGCCTGCTGACGAAGACGCTCGACGACTTCCGTCGCCAGGGCGCCGAGCTCGACGAGCCCGGCAAGCAGCGGCTCGCGGCGATCGACCTCGAGCTGACCGAGCGGACGACCCAGTTCTCGCAGAACCTCGTCGACTCGACCGACGCCTTCGAGCTCGTCGTCGCCGAGGAGCCCCGCCTCGCCGGGCTGCCCGACTCCGCCCGCGACGCCGCGCGCCAGAGCGCCGCCGCCAAGGGGCACGAGCGCGGCTGGCGGTTCACGCTGCACGGCCCGAGCTTCATCGCGGTGATGACGTACCTCGACGACCGCGCGCTGCGGGAGCAGGTCTGGCGGGCGTACAACACCCGCGCGACCGAGGCCGAGCGCGACAACCGGCCGCTGATCGCCGCGATCCTCGAGCTGCGGCGCGAGAAAGCGGCGCTGCTCGGCTTCGACAACTTCGCCGACCTCGTGCTCGCGGACCGCATGGCCAAGACCGGCGCGGCCGCGCGCGCGTTCATCGACGGCCTGCGCGCGCGCGTCGAGCCCTACTTCGAAGGCGAGAACGCGGCGCTGCGCGCGTTCGCGCGAGACCACGAGCTGCTCGCTAGCGACGACGCGCTCGCGCCCTGGGACATCGCGTACCTGGCCGAGAAGCAGCGCCGCGCGCTCTACGACTACGACGAGGAGGCGCTGCGCCCGTACTTCGCGGTCGAGAGTGTTCTTGAAGGCATGTTCGAAGTCGTCGGGCGACTCTACGGCGTGCGCGTGCGCGAGGCCGAGGGCGTCCCGACCTGGCACCCCGACGTGCGCAGCTTCGCGATCGACGACGAAGCCGGCGTCGAGCTCGGCCTGTTCTACGCCGACCTCCACCCGCGCGAGGGCAAGCGCGGCGGCGCCTGGATGAACGGGCTGATCACCGGCGTCGTCGGCCCGCACGGCGAGCGAGACGAGGGCTCGCGCCACCTCGGGCTGATCTGCGCCAACGCGACGCCCGCGACCGACGCCCGCCCCGCCCTGCTGACGCACGACGAGGTGCTCACGCTGTTCCACGAGTTCGGGCACCTGATGCATCACATGCTCAGCCGCGTCGAGGTCCGCAGCCTCGCGGGCACGAACGTCGCCTGGGACTTCGTCGAGCTGCCGTCGCAGATCATGGAGAACTGGTGCTGGGAGCGCGACGCGCTCGACCTGTTCGCGCGTCACCACAAGACCGGCGCGCCGATCCCCGCTGAGCTGTTCTCCCGGATGCAGCGCGCCCGCAACCACCGCGCGGCCTACCGCGCGACGCGGCAGCTGGGCTTCGCCTCGGTCGACCTCGCGCTGCACGTCACCTACGACCCGACGCGCGACGGCGACGTCATCGAGCACGCGCGCGCGCTCTCGCGTCCGTTCAGCGCCGCGCCGCTGCCCGCCGACTACGCGATGATCGCGGGCTTCGGGCACCTGTTCGCCAGCCCCGTCGGCTACGCGGCCGGCTACTACTCCTACAAGTGGGCCGAGGTGCTCGACGCCGACGCGTTCACCCGCTTCAAGCGGGCCGGCGTGTTCAGCCGCGAGGTCGGCGAGGCGTTCCGACGCGCGATCCTCGAGCGCGGCGACAGCGAGGACCCTGAGGTCCTGTTCCGCGACTTCATGGGGCGCGAGCCGGATCCGGAGGCGCTGCTCGAGCGCGACGGCCTCGCGGCCGGCGCGGCCTGACCGTCCGCTCGCGCGAAGACCAGCACCTCAACGGATCGACCAGACGAACGAATCGTCTTGGATCCCGCCAATGGGTCCGGTGACGAGCCCGCCGCTCGACCCCAGGATCGTCGCCCAATTTGACGACCCCTTCGGCGGCCGTACCATCAACGCCTGCGCCGAGCTCCTCGCCGAGTTCGACGCGCTGCCCGATCGCCGCGAAGCACCATGAGCACCCCGAACGCGAAGCCCAGCAGCCCGGTCCGGCGAGCCGCCGTCTTCCTCGGGGTCTTCGCGACGTTTGGGCTCGCGCTGGTGGCGATCCTGGCGACGCTGCGCGAGCCCGCGCCCGCGCCCGACCCCGCGCCCGAGGACTCCGCGCTCCATGAGGTCCGCGCGCAGCAGCGCAGCAGTCGATTTCGCCGCGAGGACTTCGACGTCGCCGACGCCCGCCGACGGTATCAGCGCGCCCAGCGCGAGCGCGGCTACGTCGATCATGACCCCGGCGTCGCCGTGTTCTCTCGCGACGAGGCGGTCGCCAGCTTCGAGGGCATCATGGACCACCTCGACGCGCTCGCCAGCCGCGGCGAGCGCGTGAGCAAGAAGCAGAAGGCCGAGCTGTACCGCGCCGCCAACGACGCCTTCGCGGCCCTGTCGAACAAGCTCGACCCGACGAACCGCGACGACGCGCTTCAGCTCGAGAACGCGTCGATCACCCTGCGCGAGCAGCTGAGCCGCCTCGGGATCGAGCCGGTCCCGTTCATGGAGGAAGCGCAGCTGCCCAAGCGCCCGCGACGTCGCCACGGCTGACGAGCGCGACCGCTTCACGAAACGCGGCCGCGCTCCAGGCGTCGCGGCTCAGTTCGGGATGTCCGCGCCGGCGAAGGTCGGCGTGCCGTCGGTCATCGGCCGGAGGTCGCCGTTGAAGTCCATCCGCGGATCGCCGTCGACCCAGACCGCGAGGTCGGTCAGCGGCGAGGGCTCGTCGTTGACCATCGCCTCGGCGTTGTAGATGCCCGGGTTCTGGTAGGTGAACCAGGCGTCGACGTCGGAGGCGAGCGCCATGATGTTGTTCATGCCCGCGTCGACCAGCTCGTCGACCGCCGAGTTGTTGATCACCACGCCGTCGCAGGAGAACGACTGCCCCGCGAGCGCGACGACGACCGAGTTGCGGATGTTGATCGCGCCCTGGTTCACGCACTGCATCGACGAGAAGCCGCCGTTGGTGATGTTGACCAGGATCGACGAGTAGCTGATGTCGAGGTTGTGGTTGTCCGCCACCTGGATGCCGCCGAAGGCCGCCTGCGCGGAGCCGTTCTCGGTGATGAACACGGTCTCGAAGCGCGACACCGGGTCGTCCATCGAGTTGGTGCCGTGGATGACGATGCCGCCGTTCTTGTTCGAGTAGACGATCGAGCGCCGCATGTAGAGCGTGCAGTCGATCGAGTAGACGCCGTGCTGCTCGTTGTCGTTGAAGCGCGAGTCGTCGATCCAGGCCACGCCCGACTCGCACTTGAAGCCGTGGTACGTGTTGTGGTTCGACAGGTTGAAGTCGCGCATGTACACGGTGTCGCCCGTGGCGATCGCGAAGTTCGCGGCGTTCTGGTCGTTGTTGGACGACTGCACCGTGACCTGCCCGCCGGCGCCGAGCAGCGCGAGCTTGGTGCCCATGCCCGGGGTCGAGAGCGTGTCCTGGGTGTAGACGCCAGGCGCGATCCAGATCGTCCAGGCGCCCAGCGCGTTCTGCATCACCGCGTGATCGAAGGCCGCCTGGATCGTGCAGAAGGGCATCGCCTCGCTGCCGTCCGCGTTGTCGCAGTCGCCCGCGTTCTTGTCGACGTACAGGACGGTGTCCTCGGGGAAGCAGATGCCGGCCTCGATGTTGCACGCCGTGGTGCCGCACTGCGTGTGCTCCGTGCACTTGTCGCAGCTGTAGGTCAGCTCGTCACAGATCGGCGTCGCGCCGCTGCACAGCTCGTCCGCGTCCGGCGTGCACTCGACGCAGGTCGCCGAGTTCTGCTCGCAGACCGGCGTGTCGGCGCTCTGCCCCGCGCACGCCGCGTCGCCCTGGCCGTCGAACTCGGCGCACGCGACACACTCGCCGCCCTTACAGAAAGGCGTCGCCGCGTCGCACGCGTCGTCGACCTCGCCGTCCGCCGCCACGCAGTCGGGCGGCGGCCCGGTCGTCTCGCTCCCAGTCGTCGGGTCGGTCGTCGTCGTCTCGGGCTCGGTCGTGCTCGAGGTCGTCGGCGAGCTGGTCGAGGGGTCCACGGTCGTCGTCGTCGGATCAGGCCCCTCGGTCGTCGCGTCGGTCGTCGGATCCGTCTCGCTGTCAGTTGTCTCGGTCGTCCCCTCCGGACCGCCGCTGCACGCGACGAGCGCGAAACAGGTCAGAGAGGCCAGGCTAGAAATCCAGGTAAAGCTCGCTCGGTCCATGGTCTAGCGGAGAGTATCCACCACGAACCCAGCGGAGAGCAACGTGCCGCAGTCGAGCGGCTCGGGGGTCTACGGCCGGGATATCCCACGCAGATCCGCAGACGCGGATGGAGCGCGACTCGCTCTCCACGCTCGCGGACCTCTTCACGGAGCCGGCCAACTGGCTCGCTGTCTGGTCGCCGCTATGGGATGCGATCCGCGCCGGCGTAGTCGAGCTCGTCGGCCACGTCCGGGCGCGGGTCGCCGTCGTAGTCGAGCTCTGGATCGCCCTCGAGCCAGACGCCGAGGGTCCGCAGGCCGTTGCCGTCGCCCGGCTGCGGCCGGTAGAGCCCGGCCTGCGCGTCCGGGCCCGTCGTCACGACGTAGCTCTCGACGTTGTTCATGCTCAGCTGAATGATGAGATCGTTCGTGATCTCCGGCGCGACGAGCTCGTAGTCATACGCGCAGCTCGCGGTCGTGACCTGACACGCGTCGAGCTGCATCGAGTCGGGGCTCGCGCCGTAGATGACGGAGTTGCGCAGCTCGACCTGCGGCTGCGGATCGCCCGAGCAGATGATCGAGCCGGGGCCGCCCGCGGTGCCGGCGTTGCCGAACAGCGTCGAGTACAGGATCGAGATGTCGGCCACGCCGCTGGCGACGATCCCCGCGCCGCCGGCGATGTCGATCACGCTGTTGTCCGAGATGAAGGTGTTGACGATGTCGAGCTTCCCGCCCGTCACGATCATGCCGGACGAGCCGTTGAAGAACACGAGCGACTCGCGCATCACGGTCGTGCACGAGCTGAGCACGAGGCCCGTGGTCCCGTTCTCGATGACGCGGACTCGATCGAGCCGCAGCGTCGACAGGCTGCACGCGAGCCCGTCGGTGCTCTGGGCGATGCTGACGCCCTCGATCGCCACCGAGGAGCCCGGCGCGATGGTCAGCGCCGTGCCCATCGCCGACTTGATGATGACCTCGCCAGAGCCCTCCACCGCGCGGATCGCGACGTTCTTCGTCGAGCCGACCTCCAGCGGCCCGACGTACTCGCCGCCGTGCACCATGATCGTCGTCGGCCCGTCGACGACCGCGAGCGCGTGCGCGAGCGTGCAGAACGGCTTGTTCGGGGTGCCCTGCTCGTTGCTGCAGCTCGGGTTGCCCTCGTCGACCCAGACGACGCCCTCGAGCGGGAAGCAGGCGCCTGACTGAAAGTCGCAGGCGCTCTCCGGGCAGTCCGCGTGCTCGTCGCAGGACTCGCAGGTCTCGGCCGCCGCGTCGCACACGGGTCGCTCCGGCGGGCACGCGTCCGGGTTGTCGTCGCTGCACTCGACGCAGCGACCCGTGGAGGAGCACACCGGGGTCTGCTCGCTCACCGACGAGCAGCTCGTCAGCTCGACGCAGTCGACGCACTCCCCCGACGCGCCGCAGTAGGGCTGGCTCGCGTCCATCGACTCGCACGCGGCGTTCAGCGAGCCGTCGGCGGGCGAGCAGTCCGCCGCGTCGCCCGTCGTCGTCTCGCTCACGCTGGAGGTCGAGCCGCTCGGGTCCGTCATCGGGCCCTCGGTCGTCGAGCTCGACTCGCTGTCGACATCGACGCACACGCCCTGGGCGCACACGAGGTCATCCGAGCCGCAGCCGCCCCCGTCGAGGCACTCGCAGCCGGCCTCGCCCGGTGAGCACGCGTCCGTGGTCGACGCGGTCGTCGTGACGCCAGGCTCCCCGCAGGCGGACAGCGCGAGCGCGCAGCCGAGGAGCGCGGTGAGCAGGCTGCTCGCCGGACGCTCGGCCGCGATCGCGGCGAGCGGGCGCGTACGCAAAGACATCACGGTTTGAGTATTCCTCAGGCGCGACCGACTGACAACATGAAGGCCGCGCGCGGCCCAGGACCCCGACCGCGCGGCCGTGAGCCTGGCTCTCACCTGCTCACATGGTCATATACACGAAGCGCGCCTAATGAACCTTTGGACATGACCAAAAGTGCACTATCGCGGTCGCCCGAACGCGCCCGCGGCGGCGAGCCCGTCCGCGCGCGTCGACGGCCCGACCGGGGCGCCCCGCCCCCAGCTCGCGCCCCCGCATGGGCGTCGCGCGTGCCCGCGTCGCCGCGCGCGACCGCGACGCGCGAGGGCCCGGGCGCGATCCGGCTCAGGGCACGTCCGCGCCGGCGAAGTCGGACGAGGAGTCGATGCTCGGGCGCGGGTCGCCGTCGAAGTCATAGGCGGGGTCGCCCGCGTTCCAGACCGCGACCCCGTCGAAGTCGTCCCCGCCGCCCGCGAGGTGGAAGTCGCCCCCGATCGCGTCGATGAACCAGCCCGTGTCGAGCTCCATCGGGCTGAAGAACTTGTTCATCTCGCCCATCAGCCCGCCCGTGTCGACCGCGCTGGTCGTGAACACGATCTCGCCGCAGGTCACCGAGTTCTGATCCCCGGAGCCGAGCACGATCGAGTTGCGCGCGGTGCCGGTGATCCCCGGGGCGCAGCCGATCGCGTCGGCGCCGAAGGCGAAGTTAAACGCGATCGTCGAGTAGATGATGTCCGCGGTCGCGCCGTTCTCGAGCGAGAGCCCGCCCAGCGTCGCGGCGCCGCTGCCGTTGCTGCCGACGAACGAGTTCTCGAGCCGCAGCGAGCCGCCGTTCACCCGCAGGCCGCCGGCGTTGTTCGAGAACAGCTTCGTGCCGACGACCGCGAGCTCGCAGCCAGAGCCGACCAGCCCGACGCCCTTCTTCTCGATGATCTCCGCGCGGTGCATCCACAGCGTCGCGTCGTCGCAGTCGACGCCGACCGAGGTCGTCGGGCCCTCGCCGTAGATCGCCAGGTCCTCGAGGTAGACGTTCGCGTTCTGGCCGACGCGGATCGAGTCGGCGTTGGCGACCTTGAGCGTGATGATGCCCTCGCTGTCGGACTCGCGCATGATCGCGACGGTGAGGTTGGACGAGATGTTGACCTGCTCGCTGTAGTTCGCCGACGGCTTGACGCGGATCAGCCGGGGCGCCTGGTCGGCGATGCTGTCGATCGCGTCCGCGATCTCGCAGAACGGCTTGTCCTTCGCGCCCGTCGCCGCGACGCAGTTCGCGCCGAGCCGGTCGACCCAGATCACCGTGTTCGCGGGGAAGCACGCGCCGGTCGCCAGCACGCACGCGCCGGACTGACACTGACCGTGATCCGTGCAGGGGGCGCAGGCCATCGCGTCGAGGTCGCAGACCGGCGTCTCGCCCCCGCACGCGCTCGTCTCGTTCTCGCGGCACTGGACGCAGGTGCCCGAGACGTCGTCGCAGACGGGCGTGTTCGCGTCGACGCCCGCGCACGACTCGAGGCCGCCGCAGTCGACGCAGTCGCCGGTCGCGTTGCAGTAGAGGCCGGTGTCGCAGTCGGGGTTGTCGACGACGCCGTTGGCGGGATCACAGGGCGGCTGCGCGGTCGTCGAGCCCGTGCTGGAGGTCGTCCCCGAGCCGGTCCCGGGATCCGTCGACGGGTCGGAGGAGCCGGTCGTCTCGTCGACGTTCGTCGTCGTGCTCGGGTCGTCGCCGGGGATGCACTCGTTCGAGGCGCAGATCAGGCCGTCGTCGCAGGAGCTGTCGTCCTTGCACTCGCAGCCCATCGAGCCAGGCTCGCAGCCTGTGCCCTCGCCGGTCGAGCCGGTGGTCGTGCCCTCCGGCGTCACGCACCCGACCCCTCCGACACACATCCCGAGCGTAAAAACCAGTGCAGACCACGTAAGGCGCATGATGGACGAGTATTCCCCAATCGGCTGGTACCCGCAACGAGGGCCATGTGGACACAATCGCGCGCCGCCGCGAGCTCGCGCGACGCGAGGTCACCGCGCCGGTCGTCGACCTCGACAATCAACTTGACCCATCGGGCAGATCATCTCGCCGCCCGCCGCGCGACACAGCTCGAGCGCCGGCGCGGCCTGAGGCCGACGCGCCGCGAGCTCGCCGACCGTCGACGACACGCGGCGGCGCTGCTCGACGCCGCCGCGCGGACTTGCGCCGACGCGCCGCGCCCGGCCGACCGCCCACGCCCGCGCGCGAAATAGAACACGCGCGCGGCCGCGTGCATATACACGGGACCGCGTCCGCGTCGCGCGCGTGACGCTCGTCGACCGCGAGCGCGGCACGACGGGCGCGCGAGCTCGCGGACCGACGAGCGCGCGCCGCCTGAACCTGACCGTTCGAACCTGTTCGATCCCGCCGCGCGCGGCTACGGGATGTCCGCGCCGGCGTAGTCGCTCGCGTCGAGGTTGAGCGGGCGCCCCTGGCCGTCGAAGTCCATGTACGGGTCCTCGCTCTTGTGCGTCGCGACGCCCGCGAGCTCGCCGCGCGCGAGCGCACGGTAGACGCCGCCCACCGCGGGGCCGTCGAACACGTCGTCGAGGCCGATGTCCGTGAGCACCTTCGGGAACGCGACCATGTAGTTGGTCTCGGCGTCGATGACGCTCCCGCAGCCCATGTTGTTGCCGTTGTTCTCGAGCGGGATCTTGCCGATCAGCGTCGAGTTGCGGATCCGCGAGTTGTCGAGGTTGCTCGCGCCGATGCAGTCGAGCACGCTCGCGAACAGGCTCGAGTTGTCGACGAAGGTCGTGTGCGTGACGACGACCTTGCCGCCGCCGTTGACGCGCAGCGGCGCGTACTTGTTCGTGCCGGGCGGCTGGTCGACGTTGTTGTTGGCGTTCCCGTTGCCGGAGAAGAACGAGTTCTCGACGTCGACGGTCCCGCCGGTCACGAGCACGCCCTCGGCGTTGCCGGCGATCGTCGTGCGGCGGATGTGCAGCTCGCCCTGCTTGGCCCACGCGAGCGAGTTGTTGTCGGTCATCTGGCTGCGATCGATGTAGAGGCGGCTGTTGCCCTCGAGCACGATCATCGGCTGGGCGATCTCCTGCGGGTTCTCGTGGAACCGGACGCCGTCGATGAAGACGTAGGCGTCGGTGCCGACGACGAGCGCCGAGTCCTCGGTCACCAGCGTGCTGATGATCGGCATCGGCGAGCCGCCCTCCTCGCCGTTGACGATCGCGATGCGGAAGTCGCCGTCGATGATGATCGAGTCGGTCTGCCGGTGGGCGTCGTCCTCGTGCAGGAGCTTGAAGGTGATCGGCGTGTTGACCTCCGCGTGCTGCTCGATCGCGTACGCGAGCGAGCAGTACGGGTTCTCCTCGGAGCCGTCCTCGCCGGCGCAGTTCTGCCGCGCCTTGACCCAGATGACGTTGCTCGCGGGGAAGCAGATCCCCGTCTCGATGTTGCACGCCATGCTCGCGCACTGGCTGTGCTCGAAGCAGGCGTCGCACTGCTGCGTGTACGGGTTGCAGATCGACTCGTTCGGGTTCGTGCACGCGCCGCTCTGCGTCGCGGTGCACTCGACGCAGTAGCCGCTCGCCGCGTCACACGCGGGCGTCATCGGATCGACCGCGACGCAGTCGGCGAGCGCGTCGCAGGTGCCGCACACGTCCTCGCCGACGCAGTACGGCGCGTCGGGATCGTCGCAGCCGACGTTCGGCGACTGCGGGTCACAGCTCGGCGTGCCGGTCGTCGTCGTCGTCTCGTCGGTCGTGCCCGAGCTCGTGTCCGTCGTGGGGTCCGTCGGGAGCGGCTCCGTCGTCTCCGGGGTCGAGGTCGTGGTGCCGATCGTCGTCTCGTTCGAGGTCTCGCTCCCGGACGTCGTGGCGCTGTCCGTGCCGGACGCGACGTACGCGCAGCCAGCGGCCGGCTCGGCGACGCAGCCGTTATTGCCCGACGCGCACTCGTCACAGAGCAGCCCCTCAGGACAGCTCCCCTCGTTCAGCGCGCAGTGCTCCTGGTTGATCAGCAGGCAGCCCTCGCTGACCACCCCGAGCCCGAACGCCGCGAGCGCGAGGCCGAACGCGCCCGTGACACGTGCGAGCCCGCGCGTACTCTGATGAGAATTGAAACCCATTGCGAAATCCCTCTGCTCGCGCTTGAGCGCTCGACCTCAGAACCGCCCGGCCCAGGAGACGCCGGCGACGCCGGGGCCCACGACCGGCGTCAGCGCGCTGCGTCGCTGCTGCCGGCGCTGTCGATCGACGATGAACAGCGCCACCCCGGTGACGAGCGTGACGCCGCCGATCGCCAGCAAGGCCGCGCCCGGCGGACGCGTGCTGATCAGCTCCCAACCCTTATCTTCGTTGCGCTGCTTGGGCGAGTTGAGCGTGAGCCCGAGGCCGATGGCCGTGCCGACGCCGCCCACCGCCATCATCCCGATCCCCGCCTTGCCCGTGGAGCTCATGCCCTCGTCGGGGTCGTCCGACGTGGGCGGTCCGCCCGGGGGCGGCGTCGTCGGCGGGCTCTCGGGCTGATTCTGCTTCGCGGCCGCGGCCTCGCGGGCCGCCAGCGCCCGCTTGACGTCGCGGTCCTCGAGGTACTGCACGATCGTCGGCCGGAGCTTGCGGAACTCCTCACGGATCTTGGTCGAGAGCTCGCCCTCGGTGCACAGCTCGCACTGGGCCTCGATCGGCTGCCCCGCGAGGCTCCGGCTCTCGGCGATCGCGTCGATCGCGAGCTCGTAGCCCTCGTCGTTGTACTCGCCCATACCCGTGATCTTGACGTAGATCTGGGGGTCATCATCCCCGAGGGACTCGCTGATCCCCTCGGCGGCGATGGCCTCGAGCGCCTGGTTCTTGAGCGACATCTGCTCGGCCTCCGAGAAGCCCGCGAGCTCGACGTTGACCTTCGCCGGGATCGAGCCGTCGGTGACGACCGCGACGACCGGCGACAGCAGCGTCTGCGGCGTCGCCGGGGCGTTCACCGCCATCACGGGACTGGGGAGCGCGAGCGAGAGAGCGAGTGCGGTCGAGAGCTGCATGACGATACGGGGGGAAGACGGCGGGAAACCAGGCGGAGCAGTGCGTTGACGCGAAGCCTCCAGCGGATCGGATGGTACCGAAGGTATCGAAAATAGTACCGAAAACGCGGGGGACGATCGCGGAGATTTGATCCAACAACGAGTCGACAGCGCGCGCCAGCTCGAGCGACGCATGGGCATTTTCACTCGTCGGCTGTGTCGAGTTTGACAGCTCGCGAGCTCGACTCGAGCGAGCGTCACGCGACGCGCCCGCGCCCGTTCTGATCATCCAACGATCTCGCGGCGGCATCGCGCTGTCGGCCAATCGCGCTCACGACGCGAGCGGCCTCACACGGTGCACGCACCTCTGCACCGGTGGGTGTGAACGTCTGTTCGCTCGAGCAGGAGATCGGTCGCTCGACGCGCGCGAGCGCCACGCGCGGACCGTCGTTACTGGTTTTCCTTCGCCAGGCGCTTCTCGCAGATGTTCACCCAGCGACGCACGCGGTCGTCGTTGACCGACTTGCCGATCTGCACGCACCGCGCGAACTGCATGGTCTCCTTGTACGCGAGCGTGCGGAGGATCTTGTGCTCCTTCTTGCTCTTCCAGCAGTGCCGGTCCTTGAGCAGCACGAGCAGCGCCCGGAAGTCACCGTTGGAGCGCGCCTCGTTCGCGGCGGCGACGGTCTGCTTGCAGGCGGCCGAGTCCGGCGAGGGCTTCGGCGGGCGCTTGGTCGGCTTCGTCCCGCCGCTGTCGCCCGCGTCACCCGAGTCACCCGAGTCACCGGATTCGTCGGTGTCGCCCGAGGAGTCGTCGCTCGAGTCGTTGCCGGCGTCGTTCGAGTCGTTGCCGGCGTCGTTGCTCGAGTCGTTTCCAGAGTCGCCCTCGGTGTCACTGGTGGGCGTCGCCGAGGAGTCCCCAGGCGTCTTCCCGCTGTCGCCCGCCGTCGGGTTGGGCGCGACGGTCGGATCGGGCCCGGACGGGTTGGTGGGGTCGGGGACCACGCCGCCGGTCGCGTCGGGCTCGCCTGAGTCCTTGCTGTCGGGGACCGTCGTGCGAACCTCGCCGGACTCGGCGGCGCTGGTTCGCCCCTTGCTGTCGCCGGACGAGGTGTTGACGGCGACCGGGCCGGGCCCGGGACCTGTCTTCTCGGGCGTGTACATCATGCCCCAGACGAGCAGGATGATGCCGAGCAGCAGCACGGCGCCGTAGCCGAGCTTGCGCGCGTTGCCGGAGTCGACAGGATCGACGATCGGCGCGTCCTCGGGGCCCGAGTGGCTCCGTGGACCGGACTCCTCGGGCGTCGGCTTGATGATCGGCGCGACGGTGCTGGGCGCGAAGCCGTCGTCGCGCTCCTCGGGCGGCAGGCTGCGCAGCACCTCGTCCATGCGCACGAGGAAGTCGCGCGCGGACTTCGGGCGCTCCACCGGGTCGATCTCGAGGCAGTCGTCGACGAGGCTGACGAGGTTGCGCGGGAGGTCGGGGCGCTTCTCGCCGAGCGAGGGCGCCGCCTCGGTCGACTTGCGCGCCATGATCTCGACGAGGTTGTTCGAGATGAACGGCGGCTCGCCGACGAGGCACTCGTAGAGCATCACGCCGAGCGCGTAGAGGTCGAAGGCCTCGGTCGCGTCCTTGCCCTTGGCCTGCTCCGGCGCCATGTACTCCGGCGTGCCCAGGGCGTGCCCAGGCACCGTCAGGCGCGCCTGGCTCTCGCTGCGCTCGGCGCCCGCCGAGATGCCGAAATCGAGCACCTTGACGGTCTCGCCCTCGCCCTCGGGCAAGGGGACGAACATGACGTTATCCGGCTTGAGGTCGCGGTGGATGATGCCGACGTCGTGCGCGGCACGGATGGCGCGCCCGACCGCGCGGATGATCCGACACGCGCGCCCCACGGGCAGCGTGCCGAGATCCTGGATCTCGTCGTAGAGATTGCGCCCGGTCAGGTACTCCATCACCAGGTACAGGCGCCCGTCGGGCAGCTCGCCGGCGTCGAAGACCTCGATGATGTTGGGGTGGCCAGCCGCGCTCGCGGCCCGCGCCTCCGCGCGAAAGCGCTTGGCGACGAGCTCGTTGCGGCTCCACTGATGCGTCAGGACCTTGATCGCGACCTGGCGCCCGACCGTGGTGTGCTCGCCGAGGTACACCGTGCCCATGCCGCCGCGGCCGATGCGGTTGATGATGCGATAGCGCTCGGCGATGATCGTGCCGGACTCGATGTGCTCGATGTCCGTAGGGTCAGGCTTCTCCTCGGGCTTCTTGGGCCCGGAGTCGGACTCGCTCGCGTCCTCCAGCTCGTCGACGTCGACGTCGAACTCGTCGCCGGACTCGCTGGACTCGCTCGCGTGCGGGAACACCTCGGTGCGCGAGATCTCGGAGAGCAGCTTCTCGCGGTTCTCACGCTCGCGCAGCTGCGCGTCGCCGAACAGCATCGCGAGGAACTCGCCGACCTGCTCCTGACCGGTGCCGGCGGCGTGGCCGGCGAGCCAGTCGCTGAGCGCCTCCATGAACTCGCCCGCGGTCGGGTAGCGCTCGTCGCGGTCGTGCGTGAGCGCCTTGACGACGACCGCGTCGAGCAGCGGATCGACGCGGCTCGAGAGGCTGCTCGGCGGCGGCGCCTCGAAATTGGCGACTGCCTCGGTGTCGATGCCCTCGCCCGCGCGCAGCGGCCTGCCCGTGAGCAGCTCCCACAGCACGGCGCCGCAGGCGTACACGTCTGTGCGCCCGTCGAGGACCTCGCGCCTGGCCTGCTCCGGCGACATGTAGCCGACCTTGCCGAACACGACGCCTGGCGCCGTGAGGCTCGCCTTGAGCGTCGACGTCGCCAGGCCGAAGTCCGCGAGCCGCACGGCGCCCTGCCAGTCGATCAGGATGTTCGACGGCGAGACGTCGCGATGGACGAGACCGAGCCCCGGGAAGGTGTGCGCGTAATGGAGACCACGTAGGATCTCACGCACGATGTGGACGGCGAGCGGAACCGGGAACGCCTTGCCGACCTGCGCGCATCGATCCCAGATGTCCGCGAGATCGCGCCCCTCGATGAGCGCCATGACGATGAACAGCTGCTCATCGATCTCGCCGGCTTCGCGCACGTCGACGATGTTGTTGTGGTGCAGGCGCAGGACGAGCTTCGCCTCATCCATGAACCGCGTTCGGTAGTCATGGTCCGGTAGACCCGGGCGAAGCAGCTTCACGGCGGCGAGCCGCGTCAAGTTCTCTTGACCGACCGAGGCGAGGTAGACCGTCGCCATCCCGCCCTCGCCGAGGGTGGCGAGCAAGGTCACGTTGCCCAACCTCCGCGGCGGATCAAGTCGCTCAATCTCGCCCATCACCATGTTCGCCAAACGCTACCACGACTTGGAGAATTCCGAGTATCCTTTGCTCCGCTCATGGCGACAGCAGGCGGCATCCTCTACTACGACCCGAACAGGACGACGGCCAAGCTCGCCACTGCGGGGCTCCGCCTCGCGGGCTTCCAGGTGTTCAACGCCCACACCCAAGAAGAGGCGGAGGTCCTGTGTCGTGCGCACGGTCCGAGCGGCGACGGCGTCATCATCGCGCTTCTGCTCGACGCGGCCGCAGATCCCGCGGCGTCGGCCTCCGTGCTGAAGGCGCTCGTCCAGGTCCCGGGCGCCGCCAGCCTGCCGGGTATCCTCCTGGTCAGCCGCAGCAACCCAACGCCCATCCCCGGCGCCGAGGGGCTCCCAAGCATCCGCCGGCCGTTCAGCACCCCGGCGCTGGTGAAGGTCGTTCAGGAGAGCTTGGAGGGCGAGCACCCGGGGATCGCGGTCGCGCAGACGGCCGAGGACGACCTCGCGACCGCGCGCCTGCGGCGGGTGCTCGAGGAGAGCTTTCCTGGCCAGGAGTTCAGTGAGCAGCTCGTGGAGCGCTTCGCCCAGGCGCTGCGCGAGGACGAGGAGCTGCCGATGCCCCCGGAGGGCGTTTGTATCCGCGGGATCCTCGGGGTCGCGCGGCTCGACTCCGTCCTCGAGATGCTCGGCAACGCCAAGTACCGCGGCGTGCTCACGGTCGAGAAAGAGGACGCGTGGGGCAAGCTCCACCTCGACCAGGGGCGCATTCGCCTGGCCGAGTACAAGGGCCTCGGCGAGGACCTCAAGCTCGGTCGCTTCGTCGTCGAGGGCGGCTTCCTGCGCGACGAGGAGCTCGAGGCGTTCATCGTCGGCAAGGACCCAGAGCAGCGTCCGCTCGGCGTGCGGCTGGTCGACGGCGGGCTCATCAGCTCCGCCGACCTCGCGCAGATCCTCATCGACCAGGCGCGCGCGGTCACGTGTCACCTGCTGACCTGGAAGACCGGGATGTTCAGCTTCCGCCCCCAGGGCGAGCTCGACTCGATGGCGACCACGGCGGCGCAGCAGCGCGCCGAGCTGCTCGTCGACGAGGCGCTGCTCGACGGGCTCCGGCGCCTCGACGAGCAGGCGATGATGGGGGTGCACATGCCCCACCAAGACGACGTCTTCCTCCGCATCGACGAGCAGGTCGCGAAGCTGACCCGCGACGCGCTGCCCCGCGACGAGCTCGCGGTGCTCGAGCTCGTCAACGGCCGCAACTCGGTCAAGGAGATCGCCCGGAAGACGCGGACCGGGACGTTCGCGGTCTCGCGCGTCTTGTATCGACACGCGAAGGCGAACCTCGTGCGCAAGCGGGTCACGCCGGTCGTCGTGTGACCCGAGCCAAGGCAAGCGCCGAGCCCGAGCCATGACCGCCCTGCGCCACGTCGTCATCGCGGACCCCGAGCGCGCGGGTCGCGAGAAGCTCGCGGCGCTCGCCGAGCAGGCCGGGCGCGAGCTCGACGGCGAGCTGCGCGTGCACGTCGCCAAGACGGGGACCGAGGCGCTGCTGCTGATCGACCGGTTCAAGCCCGCGCTCGTGCTCACCGAGGTCGTGCTCGCCGAGCTCAACGGCCTCGCGCTGCTCCGGCGCGTGCGCGAGAACGCGACCTCCGAGGGCACCCGGCCGCCGCCCTTCATCCTGGTGACGACGCTGGTCCGCGAGACCGATCGCTACTGGGGTCTCCGCAACGGCGCGCACGCCTACGTGACCAGGCCCTTCGACGACGAGCTGCTGCGAGCGCGGATCCGCGACGTGCTCGTCGCGGGCGCGGCCGCGCGCCCCGAGAAGCTCGGGCTCTGAGCGTCCTCGCGGCTATATAGAAGCTTCACCCGAGGACATGTCGCCGGGGCCCGCCTCAGAGGCGGATGTCGATGTGCGCCTTCGCGCGCAGCTGCTGACGGAAGTCACGGCTCGCGCGTTCGAAGGCCTCGGCCTCGAGCATGGCGCGGATCTGGTCCTTGGCCTGTTCGAAGCTGCGCACGTCGGTCTCCTCGCGCTCGACGATCAGGAACACGACGTAGCCGCGCCCGGACGCGAGCGGGCCGACGACCTGCCCCTCCTTGGCCGCGAAGATCGCGTCCTCGAGCTGCGGCGCGATCTCCCCGCGACCGAGGGTGCGCCGGGTGTCGGTCATCTTGAGCTCGCGCGCGACCTCGGCGTAGGGCTCCCCTGAACGCAGCCGACGCGCGACCGTCTGCGCGCGCGCGTAGATCTTGTCGCGCGCGTCGCTGCGCTGCTCGTCGGCGATGAACGGCAGCTGCTCGAGCACGATCTTCGAATCGACGTCGCGGGCCATCTTCCGGTAGTGCTCGCGCACCTGCGCCTCGGTGACCTTGAAGTTGGTCAGGTAGGTCGTCGTGACGTGCACGAGGATCTGGTCGCGGATCATCTGTCGATAGTCGGACCAGCTGCCGAACTGCCCGCTCTCGAGGACCGCCGCGCGCAGCTCCTCGACCGAGGAGAAGCCGTTGTCCTGGGCCATCTGCAGCAGGTATCGCTCGATGTCCGCGTCGCCCACCGGGATCTGCATGCGCGCGGCCTCGCGGCGGATGAGGTGCCGCTCGATCAGCTCATCGAGCACCTGCGGGCGGATCTCCTCCATCTTCTTCTCGACCTGCGCCTGCGTCGCGGCGGGCCCGAGCTTCTCGACCTCCATCGCCAGGATCGGCGACGAGGTCAGCTCGCGCTCGAGCTCGCTGAGCAGCACGATGTCGTCGTTGACGACCGCGATCACGCGATCCATGACGACCGCGGCCGCCTGACTCTCCGCGGGCGCGCCGATCACCAGCGCGGCGAGCAGCGCGGGGACGAGCGCGCGGGGGCCTACGAGTGAACGTCCGGACATGTACGGGTGGGTATAGCAGATCGCCGCGCGGACGATCCTCGCGCGGACGATCCTCGCGGTCGATCCTCGCGGTCGATCCTCGCGGTCGATCCTCGCGCGGACGAGCGCCGCGCGTGGGTCGCCGGGAATCACCGCGCGCGCGCGCGGGTACGCGTTAACGGCGACAGGGCGCACGCCGATCGGCGTGCGCCCCGTTGCGCGTACTGCTGCTCGCGTCGCGCTACTCGCAGACGGAGCCGTGCAGCGGCATGTAGTCGGGCGGCGGGTTCATCGGGTCGGGCGGGAGGTTGTCGATGTCGACCCACGCGTCGGTGCAGCTGCCGCTCTGGCAGGGGTTGTCGGCGTCGCACTCGCCGCAGATGCCGACCTCGATGACGCCCATGACGACCGCGATCGAGCACACGCCCGACTCGCAGGCCTTGCCCTCGCCCTTGACGCAGGCGTTGTCATTCGGGATGGCGCCGTCGGCGACGCACTGGAGCGTGCCGGTGAAGTTGGCCACGTCGATGGTCGGCGCGCAGTTCGGCTCCGCCGCGTCCATGCAGTCGGCGCTCTCGGCACAGTCGCCGCAGGTGCTGACGGTGAGGATGCCGGCCGCGTCGAGCACGGTGCCGCACATGAGCGGGTCCTGACAGGTGTTCGGACCGTCGACGTCACAGCCAGCGCCGAGCGAGCCGTCGTTGCAGAACGACGGGGTGCTGGCGAGCGGGTTCGGGATCGTGCAGCCGGCGCCGTTGCAGTCGTCGGCGGTGACGCACTCGCCACAGAGGCCGCCGATCAGCGGGACGACGAAGCACTTGCCATCCTGCGAGTCGTCGTACTCAACCGTGCCGTTCTCGGGATCGTAGTTGGTGACGAGGGCGCACTCGCAGTCGAGCTGGCACTCTTCACCCGGCGGGTTGCGCATCGCGACCTCTTCGCAGGGGTCGACCGCGGTGGTGTTGGTCGTGGAGCTGGTCGCGGGCTCCGTGGTCACGCCGGTGGTCGTGGACTCGCCGACGGTCCCGTCGGTGGTCAGGTCGGGGCCGGTCGAGGTCGAGCCGCCCTCGGTCCCCGGACCCTCGCTGGTCTCACCGGTGGTTGCGGAGTCGGTCCCGCTCGGTCCGCTGTCACCACAGCCGGTCAGTGGCGCGAGCGCGAGCGCGGCGAGCAGACAGAAGGGAAGTTGCAGCTTCGATCGAATCATGGAGTCTCCTAAGACGAGGCGCCGAAGCGACGAACGCCCCGGGCAGGCAAGGTGGGTTGAGGAGTGCCGTCGTGGAATCGGTGGAACGGAGCCGCGTCCGGCGGACGGGCCGTTTTCGGTCCTCGTGTACATGCTACGGAGCAAACCCGCAAGATGTCGAACCGGCCCACAAACACCCGAGAGCATCCTCCCAATCGTAAGACAGGATACTCGTATATCACATTCTCCGCGGCGAACCCGTGACCTGCCCCCGACGCATCCCGTCACCACGCCACGAGAGCGTGGTGCCGACCGAGAACGGCGGCCGTCCGCGCAGGTCGCGACACTTCAGCGTCACCGCTCCGGTGTGACATCGCTGTCAGGGGCCGAGAGACCCCATCGTTGCTCTGCCGGGAGAACATGGAGTCGGCCGTTCGCGGCAGACGCACGCGCGGGCGAGGCAGTGGTCGCGCCGCCTCCCGTGACGCGGTCGATCGCCGACGCGGCGCGACGCCAAGTCCCCCGCGAACGCGGGCGCCGCTGACAACACGGAGCGCGTGGAATACAGTAGCAAAATGAGTTCGATCGTCCGGTGTGGCCTGATCCAGTGCAGTAACCCGATCAACGACGAGTCGCAGTCGATCGCCGACATCCAGCAGGCGATGCTCGACAAGCACATCCCGTTCATCGAGGAGGCGGGCAAGCGCGGAGTGCAAATCCTCTGCCTGCAGGAGATCTTTAACGGCCCGTACTTTTGCCCCAGCCAGGACCGTCGCTGGTACGCCGCCGCCGAGCCGATTCCAGGTCCGACGACCCAGCTCATGGCCGGCTACGCGCGCAAACACGACATGGTCATCGTCGTCCCGCTGTACGAGGAGGCGATGCGCGGCGTGTACTACAACAGCGCCGCGGTCATCGACGCCGACGGCACCTACCTGGGCAAGTACCGCAAGCAGCACATCCCGCAGACCTCGGGGTTTTGGGAGAAGTACTTCTTCAAGCCCGGCGACGGCGGCTACCCCGTGTTCAACACCCGCTACGCGCGCGTCGGCGTGTACATCTGCTACGACCGCCACTTCCCCGAGGGCGCGCGCTGCCTGGGGCTCAACGGCGCGGAGATCGTGTTCAACCCGAGCGCGACGGTCGCCGGCCTGAGCCAGTACCTGTGGAAGCTCGAGCAGCCGGCCCACGCGGTCGCCAACGGCTACTTCGTCGGCGCGAGCAACCGCGTCGGCACCGAGGGTCCGTGGAACATCGGCAAGTTCTACGGGAGCAGCTACTTCGTCGACCCGCGCGGGCAATTCCTCGCGGAGGGCTCCGAGGACGACGATGAGCTGGTCGTCGCGGACCTCGACCTCTCGGTGATCGACGAGGTGCGCCAGACCTGGCAATTTTACCGGGACCGGCGACCCGAGGCCTACGCCGAGCTCGTCGATCACTAGCGGTCGCGTCACCGCGCTCGGCGAGGCGAGCGCCCCGCCCCCTCGCGCCCGCGCCCGCGCCCGATCGCGCTTGGCCCCGCGGGCGCGAAGCGGGTATCACGCTGGACGCGCCCACACACGCACTGGAGCACCCGGACGATGACGAACACAACGCACGACAGCGCCGCGATGCGGTTCCCCGCGCGCGGCTACGCCTTTCAGAAATACGTCGACTGCCACAACTGGATCGCGGGTGACTGGCGCGAGGCGGCCTCGGGGGAGAACGCCGCGGTCGTCAACCCGCGCCACGGCTGGCCCATGGGCACGGTCGCGATGTCGGGCCACGCCGACGTCGATCGCGCGGTCGCGGCCGCCAAGGAGGCGTTCCCGTCGTGGCGCGCGACCCCGTACAAGGAGCGCGCGCAGGTCCTGTACCGCATGAAGGCGCTCATGGAGCGCGACGTCGAGGAGCTGACGTGGCTGCTGTCCCACGAGAACGGCAAGACCTACGCCGAGGCCAAGGGCAGCGTGCTCAAGGCGATCGAGTGCCTCGAGATGGGCTGCTCGCTGCCCAACATGATCGGCGGCCCGCAGCTCGACGTCAGCCGCGGCATCAACTGCTCCGTGACCCACGAGCCGCTGGGCGTGTGCGCGGGCGTGGTGCCCTTCAACTTCCCGACGATGGTGCCGATGTGGATGCTGCCGCAGGCGCTCGTGGCCGGGAACACCTTCGTGCTCAAGCCCTCGGAGCAGGTGCCGTTCGGCGCCATGAAGCTCGCGCTGCTGCTGCGCGAGGCGGGGCTCCCGGACGGCGTGGTCAACGTCGTCAACGGCGCGCGCCCGGCCGTCGAGGCGCTCGTCGATCACCCCGACATCAAGGCGATGGGCTTCGTCGGCTCGACGCGCGTCGCCAAGCTCGTGTACGCGCGCGGCAGCGCGCTCGGCAAGCGCATGCTGTGCCTGGGCGGCGCCAAGAACCACCTGGTCGTTGTGCCAGACGCTGATCCGGAGCTGACGAGCACCACCGTCGTCGCGTCGGCCTACGCGTGCGCGGGCCAGCGCTGCATGGCGGCGTCCGTGATGATCGCGGTCGGCGACGTGCAGCCGATCATCGACAAGATCGCGGCCAAGGCCCGCGAGATGACGCTGGGGACCGACATGGGCGCGATCATCAACCAGACCGCGGTCGAGCGGATCACCCGCTACATCGACGAGGCCGAGCGGGCCGGCGTGAAGGTGCTGGTCGACGGCCGCGGCGCGGCGGTGCCCGGGAACCCGGGCTACTGGCTCGGCCCGACGATCCTCGACGACGTGAAGCCGGGCATGCCGGCGGGCTGCGAGGAGATCTTCGGCCCGGTGCTCTCGATCATCCGCGTGCGCACGCTCGACGAGGCCATCGCGATCGAGAACGACAACCCCTACGGCAACGCCGCCGCGATCTTCACGACCTCGGGCGGGACGGCGCGCTACGCGATCGAGCGCTTCGACGCGGGCATGTGCGGCATCAACGTCGGCGTCCCGGTGCCGCGCGAGCCGTTCGCGTTCGGCGGCTGGAACGACAGCAAGTTCGGGCACGGCGACATCACGGGCGAGGACGGCTTCCGCTTCTGGACGCGCCCGCGCAAGGTCACGGCGCGCTGGGAGCACAACCCCGACGCGACGTGGATGTCCTGAGAGCCATCTTCTGGATTCGCGACGCGCAGAGCAGGGAGTGAGGCGAGATGAGCGCTGAGGACATGAGCTCGGAGGAGATGATCGCGCTGTGCAAGCGCCACACCATGTACACGTGGGCGCGCGGCGACGCGGTCGACCCGATCCCGGTGGCGCGGGCCGAGGGCGCGTACATCTACACGCCCGAGGGCCAGCGCCTGCTCGACTTCAACAGCCAGCTGATGTGCGTGAACATCGGGCACTCGCACCCGAAGGTGATCGCGGCGATGAAGCGGCAGCTCGACCGCCAGCTGCTCTACGTGTACCCGGGGACCGCGACGGGCCCGCGCGCGCGGCTCGGGCGCATGCTCGCCGACATCGTCCCGGACCCGATCAACACGTTCTTCTTCACGCTCGGCGGCGCGGAGGCGAACGAGAACGCGATCAAGGCGGCGCGGCTGTACACCGGCCGACACAAGATCCTCAGCCGCTACCGCAGCTACCACGGGGCGACGCACGCGTGCATGCAGCTGACCGGCGACCCGCGGCGCTGGGAGAACGAGCCGGGGCCCTGGGGCTTCGTGCGCGTGATGGACCCGCAGCCCTACGACTTCTCGTTCGGCGCGACCGACGAGGAGCAGACGCGAAACCACCTCGCGTACCTCGAGGACCTGATCCGGATGGAGGGGCCCGAGACGATCGCGGCGATGTTCGTCGAGCCGGTGACCGGGACCAACGGCGTGCTGCCGCCGCCCCGCGGCTGGCTCAAGGGCCTGCACGCGCTGCTGCGCAAGTACGGGATCCTGCTGGTCTGCGACGAGGTGATGGCGGGCTTCGGCCGCACCGGCAAGTGGTTCTCGTTCCAGCACGGCGACATCGTCCCGGACATCGTGACCATGGCGAAGGGCCTGACGAGCTCGTACGCGCCGCTCGGCGCGATGGGGGTCAGCGACGCGATCGCGGCGCACTTCCAGCGCAACGTGTTCTGGGGCGGGCTGACCTACAACGCGCACGCGCTGGCGTGCGCGACGGCCGAGGCTGTCTTGGAGGTCATGCAGGAGGAGCGGCTGGTCGAGCGCGCGGCCGCGCTGCAGCCGGTCGCGCTCGAGCACATGGCGCGGCTGGCGAGCAAGCACCGCTCGGTCCGCGCCTACCGCTCGATCGGGCTGTTCGGCGTGATCGAGCTGCAGAAGAACGCCGCCGGCGAGACGCTCGCGCCGTTCAACGGCGGGCACCCGGCGATCACGAGGCTCGCCGGGTTCCTGCGCGACAACGGGCTGTTCACCTTCGTCCGCTGGTTCAACGTGATGTGCAACCCGCCGCTGTGCATCACGGAGGACGAGCTGCGCGAGGGCTTCGAGATCATCGATCGCGGGCTCGAGATCACGGACGCCGCGTTCGAGGGCTAGCGCGCCGGCCTCGCGCGCGTTCGACATGGCCCTCCGAGCACATCGGAAGCCCGTCGCGCGCGGCTGCTCGAGCCGCGCGCGGCCCTAACGCCGCGCCTCCTCGACGGTGACCTGACCCGCGGTGCGCTCGCGCAGCGCGGCGGCGAAGCGCGTCAGCTCCTCGTCCGGCACGGCGACGCGCAGCTCGACGCGCGCGCCGTACTCGGACGCGATCGGCTCGAGCCGATGGGCCGCGAGCACGCCCTGGACGGCGCCGGAGCGCTCGTAGTCGAAGCGCAGCACGACCTCGGTGGTCGTACGGGCGCGCACGAGCTCGACCCGCGCGAGCGTCTCGACAGCGCACAGGCGATAGGCGCGCGCGAGCCCTCCGGTCCCGAGCTTCGTGCCGCCGTAGTAGCGCGTGACGACGACCGCGACGTCCGCCAGCTCGCGCCCGTCGACCGCGCCGAGGATCGGCCGCCCGGCGGAGCCGCTCGGCTCGCCGTCGTCGGAGTACCGGTAGTGATCGCGGCCGCGCCCCCGCCAGGCCCAGCAGTGGTGGGTCGCGTCCGGGAATTCAGCGCGCAGGCTCGCGACGAGCGCGAGCGCGTCGTCGACGGCCGCCGCGGGCGCGACAGTGGCGAAGAAGCGCGATCCCTTGATCTTGTCGATCTCGTGCCGGGAGCGCGCGGCGACGGTCACGATCTCGGCCACAGCCGATGGTACCGCGAGGCGACGCAGACGCCGGCTACTTGATCAGCGCGAACACCTGGTGAGCCCGGGCGAGCAGCTGGCCGTCGGCGGTCCACAGCTCGTTGTCCTGGGCGCTGTAGCCGTCGACGGCCTCCCGCGCGGCGGCGGTGACGAGGTAGGCCGCGCCCGGCTCGCGCTCGCGGTCCGGGAGCGCGCGCACGAAGTGGTAGGTGATCGCCATGGTCGCGGCCGGTCGTGGCCCCGCGGTCTTCACGAACACCGCCGGCGGCCAGGAGTCGAGGTAGGCGGCCGCGAGCGCCTCGTCGAGGGGCTCCGCCGATCCGCGCAGGCGCGTCCAGCCGACGAAGGCGGCCGGGTCGCCGAGCGAGAACGGCGGGCTCCCGCCGGCGAAGCGATACTCGAAGTTGCGACAGAAGACGGGCTCGAGACCCGAGTGCAGCACGACGGGCGAGTCCTCCATCGGCGCGTGCGCGGGCGGCTGGGCGTGGTCGAAGCTGAGGCCGACCTCCGGGCGCGCGCTCGCGAAGGTCGCGCTCGCGATCGCCAGCAACACGTCACGCTCGGAGTACAGGCGCGCGGAGACGTGGCGAACGAGCTTGCCGACCCGAATCACCTCGACCGCGAGGACGAGCGCCGCGGGCGGTACGGGTTCGCAGAGGTGGCAGGTCAGGGTTCGGAGCTGGCCAGGGTCGCCCCGCGTCGCAAGCTCGGCCCGCATCGCGCGCGCGAAGATCCCAGCGACGAGGCCACCGAAGGCGCCGCGCCCCTGGAGCCAGTGTTCGGTGACGGCGGCTCGATAGCGGCCGGATGCGACGGGCCGGACGCTGGCGACAGAGGAAAATTCCGGCGAAACAGCGTCCGAACCTTGATTCATGCAATTGTTTTACTACGCGGGCACGGCTCGTGCCCGGTCGCTATTCCGCGCCGTTGACGCGTCGCGCCTAGTCGGCGCGGTACTCTTCGTCGGCCTCGGTCGCGACCTCCGCCACCGCCTCCGCGTCGTAGACCTGCGCAGCCTCCGCCACGGGCTCGATGGCCTCGGGCGCGACCTCGTACACGGGCTCTGCGGGGATCTCGACCGCCTCGATGGCTTCGGGCTCGATCGGCTCGGGCTCCACCTCGACAGGCGTCATCGCCTCGGGCGCGCCGGCGAGCACGCTCGGGCGCTCGACGATGTCGAGGTCGATGGGCCCGGTCGCGTTCCAGATGTCGCGCTCGGCGGTCCAGCCGTGGGGGGTGCGCCGCCACAGCGTCACGTACTTGCCGCCCTGGGTGATGGTGTTGCCCCGGACCGACTTGATCTGGCGCTGGAAGCGGCCGATCTCGTAGGCCATGTCCTCGCGGGCGTCGACCTCGAGGGGCTCAAGCTTGATGTCGCCAAAGCCCATGCTGATCCCGCGCTGCCAGAAGGACTGAATCGCCGCGCGGCCGCGGAACATCTCCATGTTGGGCGGCATCAGCACAGCATCCTCGCCGTACACGGCCGCGACTGCGGCGGCGTCTCCGCGCCCGAAGGCGGCGGCCAGGTTGTAGTTCTTCGCTTGAATCGCCGAGTAGACTTCTTCCATGCAACCGTCCCTGATGACTGTGCTGTACGCGACTTTACCTCGGTCGCGGCTTGCATAGTCAAGGAATTTGCGCGGCAGACCCGGCGCACGCGCGTCGCGTGTGAGGAGACTCAGGGGCCCCAGATGACGCAGTTGATGGTCGAGAGCCCGGGCAGCAAGCTGGCCGCGCAGAGCTGCGTCCACAGCTCCTCGGTCACCTCGCCCGCCCAGGAGACGGTGCAGGTCTCCTGCTGGTTGGGACAGAACTGGCCGGGCTCACAGACGAACTGCTCGGGAAACAGGTCCGGGAGCAGCTGGCTGTACTGCTGCGGGGTGCAGACATCAACCTGGTCGCAGAACCCACCGAGCGTGAGGTCGTCGGCGAGCGCGACCCCGAACAGCTTGTCCTCGTCGCACTCTCCGGCGTCCGCGCAGGTCTTGGCGCAGTCGATCTCATTGTCGAAGAACAGGTCACAGTCGTCGCCGCAGTCGCAGCCGCTGAGCAGCTCGCACGTCGTGCCGGTGAAGGCCCAGCCGATGATCGCGTCGCAGGGCCCGTAGTCGCCGTCGGCGACGCCGCACTGACCGCCCCCGCCCGTCGTCGCGTCGCCCGTGGTGGGCTCCCCGGTCCCGTCGGTCGTCTCGACCGTCGTCACGCCCGTCGTCACGCCCGTGGAGTTCGGGTCCGTCTCCGAGGCGCCGCTGGTCGTCGCGTCGGTCGCCGTGGCGCCGCTGGTCGAGGAGGTCATGCCGGCGGTCTCGGAGCCGCCCGGCCCGCCGCTCGTGTCGCCGCTCGACGTCCCGGCGGTCGTGTCCGTGGTCATGCCGGTGGCGGAGCTGTTGGTGGTCGCCGAGTCGCTCGTCGCGTCGCCGGTCGTGTCGTCGCCGCAGCCGATCACGAGCGCGGCGGTGATCAGGCCGGCGGCCGCGCGCCGCAGCCGAGCGTCCGTCCAGGCGTGAGGAGTTCGAATAAGAGAGGCCATGCGGCGACCGTAGGCGCGCCGGGTGCACGAGTCAATTCAACGCGAGCGGCCGCCTGGCACGCAGCCGGAGGACCGGCGCGCGGGACCGGGCTAGAGCCGCTGCACGGCGCGCTTGAGGCTGACGCGCGCGACGGTGCCGCCACCTGGCCGCGCGACCAGCTCGATCTGGCCGCCGTGCTGGTCGACGATCTTCTTGACGATCGCCAGCCCGAGGCCGGTGCCGGTCTCCTTGGTGCTGAAGAACGGGCGGAAGACCTCGCGCGCGACCTTGTCGCCGATGCCGGGGCCGTTGTCGGAGAGGCTGATGATCACGCGGCCGCCCTCGCTGAGCTCCGCGTCGATCTCGATCAGGCCGCCCTCGCGCTCGCGCAGCGCGTCGATGGCGTTGACGAGCAGGTTGATGAGCACCTGGGTGAGCTTGGCGCGATCGCCCATGACGTGCGGGAGGTCCTCGAGCACGCCCACGCGCAGCTCGACGCCGGCCGACTCGGCGACCGGGCCCTGCATGCCCACGACGTCGCCGACGATCTCGTGCAGCTCGACGGGGTAGAGGTCGAGGCTGCGCGGTCGCGCGAGCCCGAGGAACTCCTCGAGCAGCCGCGAGAGCCGACGGATCTCCGACTGCACGAGCTTGGTGGAGTTGCCGAGCCGCCGCCGCGCGCGCTCGTCGTCCACCTTCGCGCCGATGCGCGAGAGCAGCTCGAGCTGCAGGATCGCGGCGTTGAGCGGGTTGCGGATCTCGTGCGCGAGCGCGGTCGTGAGCGTGGCGAGCGAGGCCATGGCCTCGGCGTCCGCCGCCCGCTTCTCGAGGTCGAGGCGCTCGGTGACGTCGATGCCGACCACTAACAGCAGCTCCTGCGCCGCCGCGCCCTCGCCCTGCCGCAGCGGGGTGAGGTTCCAGCGCACGGTCCGCTCGCCGCCGCCCTTCTGCGTGACGGTCGACTGGAACTCGGGCGTGCGCTCGCCCGCGCGGGCCTTGCCGAGCAGCTCGGCGAACGCGGCCTGCTGCTCCGGCACGCCGACGACCGAGAGCAGCTCGCGCCCGAGCGCCTCGTTCGCGGTCCAGCCGGTCACCTCGGTCGCGCACGGGTTCCACATCACGATCACGTCGGCGGGGTCGATGCCGATGATCAGCGACGCGACGGTCTCGACGACGCCGCGGTGGAGCTGCTCGGAGCGCGAGAGCTCGACCGCGAGGCGCGAGCGCTCGCGCCGGAGCTCGACCTGGGCGAGCGCGCGCTCGGCCAGCGCGAGCATGTCGTCGGGCGCGAAGGGCTTTTGTACGTAGGCGAACACGCCCTGGCGCACGGCCTCGATCGCGGTGTCGAGCGAGGCGTTGCCGGTCATCAGCAGGACCTCGCCGTGGGGCGAGCACCTGCGCAGGTTCGGGACCAGCTCGACGCCGGTCATGTCCGGCAGGCGCACGTCGACGATCGCCAGGTCGAAGGCGCGCTCGCGGGCCCGCGCGAGCGCGCTCGCGCCGTCGCCGCTGATCGTCACCTCGGCGCCGTCCTCTTCGAACAGCTCGGCGACGTTCTCGGCGAGGTAGACGTTGTCGTCGACGATGAGGATGTGCGCCTTCATGGCTCCAAGGTCATGTCGCTGGGCTCAGGAGCCCGCGGGCTCCGGGGAGTCGGCCGCGCCGAGGCTGCGCAGCGCGGTCAGCAGCGTGCTCGTCTCGAAGGGCTTCGAGAGGAAGCGCGTGGTGTTGGGCAGCATCGAGTGCACGAGCTCGGCGACGCCGTCGTGATCATATCCGGTGATCATGACGACCGGGATGCCTGACTTCGTGCACAGCTCGTAGGCCAGCTCCGCGCCGTTGCCGTCGGGGAGGTTCACGTCGATGACGGCGGCGTCGGGCGGCGCGTGCTCGATCTCGCTCTGCGCGGCGGCGAAGCTCGTGGCCGTGCGCACGTGGAAGCCCTTGCCCGCGAGCGTCTCGGAGAACACGCGGACGAGCCGCTCGTCGTCCTCGACGATCAGCAGGCCGGCGCCGGCCTTGGGCGGCATGATGTCGAGCAGGCGCTCGACCGCGAGCGGCTTCGGCAGGACCGCGCGCACGCCCGCCGCCATGGCCTTCGAGAGCACCTTGTCGGAGGCGTAGGCGGTCATGAGCACGAAGGTCGCGTCGGGGTTGATCGCCTCGAGCCGCTCGATCAGCTCGACGCCGTTCATGCCGGGCATGCGGATGTCGGCCAGGCAGAGGTCGAACTTGAACTCGGCGGCGAGTTCGATCGCGCGCTGGCTGCTGTAGGCGACGCGCGGCTCGTAGCCCTCGTCCTCGAGGATCTCGGCGATGTTCTCGGCGAGCGCGTGGTTGTCGTCGACGACGAGGACCTTGAGGCTCACAGCGCCGCCGCCTCCTGCCCCGCGTCGGGCGTCTCGGGCGGGTCGCGCGGCAGCGTGACCTGAAAGCGGGCGCCGCCCTCCGGGCGGTTCTCGGCCGCGATGACGCCGCCGTGGGCCTCGACGACCTTGCGACAGAGCACCAAGCCGAGACCCGTGCCGCGCACGCGCGTGGTGAACATCGGCTCAAACAGCCGCTTTCGCGTCTCCTCGGTGAGCCCAGGGCCGTCGTCCTCGATGACCACGCGCACGACGTCGTCATCGCCGCGCAGCCGCACCCAGACGTGACCCTCGGCGCCGACGGCCTGGACGGCGTTGAGCACGAGGTTGACGATGAGCTGCCGCACCTGCCCGGGGTCGACCTGGGCCGGCGGCAGCCCCTCGTCGATGTCGAGCGCGACCGTGACGCCGCGGGCGCGCGGGACCGACTTCCCGGCCTCGCGCACGAGGTCGGGCATGAAGGTGGGCACGCGCTCGGGCGCGCGGTTGCGCGCGAGCTCGAGCAGATCAGAGATGATCACGGTGCACAGCGTGATCTGGTCGCCGATCCGGCTCAGGTGCCGCGCGCTGCGGGCGTCGTCGCGGATGCGCCGCGAGAGCATGTGCACCGAGGTCTGAATGACCGCGAGCGGGTTGCGGAGGTCGTGGCCGATCGAGGCCGCGACCTGGCCGATCGTCGCGAGCCGCTCCGCGGTCTTGATCTGCCCCTCGTAGCGCTCGCGGCTGACGTCGATGATGATCCCCAGCTCGATGTCGCAGATCTTGTCGAGCGGGAAGTGCAGGCGCGCGCGCTCGTCCGAGGGCTCCGAGGTCCAGCCCGCGCCCTGCAGCGTCCAGTGCAGCGCGCTGTGCAGCGCGAGGCGGATCCGGCTCATGGTCGTGATGACGACGCGCTGGTCGACATCACTCTGCACGAAGCGGCGGTATCGCAGCGCCCGCGACTCGAAGTACTCGAGGTCAAAGCGGCCCTCGAGGAAGCGCGTCACCCAGGCCACCAGACCCGCGCGCTCATCGACGTCGTCGCCGGCGCCGAAGGCCGCGAGGAGTCGCGGCGTGGTCCGGAGGAATTGCTCGAGCGAATCGAGCGTGGCGGGGAGCTGCGGCTCGATCCGGGCCACGACGTCGGACAGCACCGCACGGTCCGCATCCGAGAACTCCGCGCTCTCGATCAGCTCCGTGAAAATCCGCTCACGGCTATCGGTCTTCGCGGTCATGGGACGCGTTGTTGCAGTAGCATATCGAATCGACCCCGGCGGGAGCAGCGACGAAATCCCGCACGGCGACCGCGACGCGCCCGAAAACCGCGGGTGAACCGCGCGGGTCCCAGCGCGAGGTGGGCAGCAACGCGCCCGGGCGAGACCGCGTCGCCGCAAAAGTTCACCGCTCCCACGATCGATGGCACACTGCCCTTGGCGGAAACGACGCGCCTGGCGAAATCGAGCGTCCGAGCCCCCAGTACAGGGTTATGCTCCTCCCACCATCGAGATTGACCCGAGTCGCCGCGGCTCGGTCAGCGACCTGATCAAGCCCGCGACCGCGAGCGCGAAGGCCTCTCCCCACCTGCGAGAGACGAAGGCAGCCACGCCATGAACGATACGCTCAAGATGTTCCTCATCGCCCTGATCACGTCCGTGCTGGTGCAGTTCCTGCTCGGCCCGAAGATCACGAACATGCGGGGCCAGCCCCAGCCGGTGCCGTCGGCGCCCGCGGTGATGCCGAGCATCACCCCGCAGCCGGTGGCCCAGCCGACGCCCGTGCCCACGACCCAACCGGCCGCCACGCCGGCCCCGGCCGCGCCGGTCGTGACGCCGGACTACCGCGGGATCACGGCCAAGCGCGCGCGCGCGCTGGCCGCGAGCCAGGGGATCGTCATTATCGAGGACGAGGAGAAGGCGGCCGAGGGCAAGCAGCCCGGCGAGATCCTCGAGCAGAACCCGGTCCCCGGCTCGCCGATGGCGACCCGCGAGATCCGCGTGGTGGTCGCCCAGGCCGGTAAGGTGCTCGATGTCCCCGACGTCATCGGCAAGGACTTCGAGTCGGCCAAGAAGGCGCTCGAGGAGGCCGGCTTCATGGTCCCGGAGCCCGTCAAGAAGGACTCGCCGAAGACGCCCGGCACCGTGCTCGCGCAGAAGCCGAGCAGCACCGAGAAGGCGCCGGAGCGGTCCGAGATCGAGCTCGAGATCGCCAGCCTGCCGCTGATCGAGGTCCCCAAGGTCACGGGCATGTACGCGTCGCGGTCGAAGCAAGAGCTCAAGAAGGTCGGCCTGGAGCTGGGCAAGAAGCGCTACCGCGAGCACGCCGAGTACGGCCACAACTTCGTGCTCAGCCAGGAGCCGAAGGCTGGCGAGAAGGTGCCGTTCGGCAGCACCGTCGACATCACGGCCGTCGCGCCCAACTGAGTGGGACAATCGGTCGCGCCGCCCGTTTTCCAGGCGAGGGCGGCTGGTATGCTGGAGGACGTGACTCGCGCACGTCCTCTCGCGTTGGTTGCCCTGCTGCACGTCTCCGCGCTCGCGCCGCCGCTCGCGCTGGTGGCCACGAGCTGCGCGCAGCCGGTGGACGAGCAGACCGTGGCGCTCCGGATCGAGGGTATGGTCTGCACCTCCTGTGAGCAGGGCATCGGCCACGCGCTCGAGAAGCTCGACGGCGTGCTGGCGCAGACGGTGGATCACGAGGCGGGGCGCGCCGAGGTCCAAATCGACGCCAACAAGGTGACGCCGGCCCAGCTCGTCGAGACCGTCAACGCGCTGGGCTACACGGCCCACGTCGCCGAGTAGTCGACGGGGCCGGCGACCGCCGGGCCGTCAGTGCGCTGACTCGTCGTCGCGGAGCGGCCGGGTGATCACCGGCGCGGCCAGGAGCAGGCCGCCCATGATCGCGTAGCCGAGCGCCCAGGGGTAGGCCGGCGTCAACGAGAGCACGGTGTCGGCCATGGTCCAGGCGTAGCCGTGCATCAGGCCGGTCAAGGACAGGCCGGCGGCGATGAAGCACCACGAGGCCGCCGCGACGAACCGACGCTCGATGATGCCGACGGTCGCGGCCGCGAGGATCATCGCGGTGAAGATGAAGCCCTGCTCGAGCGCGAAGGCCCCGTGGATCCACACGTCGCCCGCCTTGAACGCGTCGATGAGCGCCGGGCTGAAGACGTGCTGGGGATCGGATCCGAGCCCGGCCGCGCGCAGCCCGGCCTTGGCCATGAGCGCGCCCCAGGCGCCTACACCAGGGAGCAGACCGACGACGACCGCGACGGAGTGATGACGCGGCGTGCTGTCGAAGGCCTGCGCGGTGATGACGATGCCGATCCAGAGCACGATCGCCATGCCGGCGTCGATCGGCACGGCCCAGGCGATGTAGGCGAGCGTCCCGGTCAAGCAGATGATCGCGATGAAGCCCGCGTTGAGCACCGAGTAGCCGGCGCGGGCGCCCATGGCCTTCCAGCCAGGGTGCCCAATGTAGATCGTGGTCGGGAAGCACGAGCCGAACAGCGCGGCGACGATCGTCCCCGCGCCGTTGACCGCGAGCGAGCTGCGGGTGTCGTAGCGATCGCCGGCGGCCTCGGCGGCCTCGATGTTCTGCAGCGAGCCGACGACGTTGAACACGCCCATCGGGACGATGACCGAGATGTAGGCGAGCGCGTGGGGGCCCGTGAGCGCCGCGAGCAGATCGCCGATCACGGGGATCGGCGCCGCGAACATGATCCCGCTGGCGGGCGCGTCCCCGACCGGGGCGATCCCGGTGATCCACGCGAGCAGGGCCCCGAGCGCGACGGCGACGAGGCCGCCCGGGATGTTGCCGCGGAAGCGCACGCGCCCGAAGTAGGTCAAGAGCAGCACGCCGAGCGTGGCCATGCCGACGACCGGGCGCGCGAAGGTGCGAAACAGGAAGCCGAGCGAGATGAAGCCGAGCGCGACGCCGGCGAGCGTCGAGAGCAGCGCCGCCCGCGGCGTGGCCCGACGGATGCGCTCGGCCACGAGCGAGCCGGCGGTCTCGATCACGCCCGAGCCCAGGCAGGCGACGAGCCCGGCCTGCCACGCGACCCGCACCGGGTCCTCCGCGCCCGCGGCCGCCGCCGCGAGCTTGGCCGGCAGCATGACGAGGAAGACGTGCGCGAACACGGACACCGTGTTGACGCCGTAGGGCAGCGCGCAGTGGTCGTCTCGACCAGTCTCTTCAGACAGGCGCCTGGCCTGCCACGCGTAGAACAGGTTGCCGACGACGAGCGAAATCGCCACGCCGGGGAGCACGCGGCCGTAGAGCAGCTCGGGCGGGAAGCCGAGCAGGCCGCCGCAGAGCGCCGCGATCAGCAGCAGCTGGACCAGGTTGTCGACCGCGAGGCCGAAGAAGCCGTCGATGTCTCCGCGCGCGAACCAGGACGGCCCAGCGCGCTTGCTCGCTTGCGAATGCTCCATGCGGGACCCTGACGCGTGTGCCGGGCCGCAGGCCGGCTCGGTGGGTTTCCCACTCGACGGCGCGGCGTGTCAATGCCGCGCGTTGTGGTATCAAGACGCGGCTGCGCGGCGCTCGAGGATCCCTGCGCGACGCGCCCGATGACCAGGAACCTGCTCGCGGAGCCCGACGTGGAGCCTGCCCCGGAGACGAACACGCCCGCCGGCGACGACCCGCCCCGCGATCGCGAGGGCCGCGTGCTGCTGCACGGCCTCTCGCGCGCGCAGCTCGCGTCGGCGCTCGAGCTCGACGCGGCGGACACGGAGCGCGTGTGGCGGGCGCTCTACCGCGAGCTGACGCCCGATCTCGCGCGCGTCCCCGGGCTCTCGCCCGCGCGCGCACGCGACCTGCGAGCGCGCGCCCGCGTCGACGCGCTGACGCTCGCCGAGGTCCGCGAGTCCCCCGACGGGACGCGCAAGCTGCTGCTCGACACGGACGCGGGCGCGCGCGTCGAGGCCGTGCTGATCCCGGGCGCGCGCCGCACAACCATATGCATCTCGAGTCAGGTCGGCTGCGCGATGAACTGCCAGTTCTGCCTGACCGCGAAGATGGGGCTGCGCGGCAACCTCGCGACCGCCGAGCTGATCGCCCAGGTCGTCATCGCCCGCCGCCGGTTCCGCGACATGCCGCCGATCGGCAACGTCGTGTTCATGGGCATGGGCGAGCCGCTGCACAACGTCGAGCGCGTGATCGCGGCGACGCGGATCCTCGTCGACCAGCGCGGGCTCGATCTCGGCGCGCGGCGGGTGACCGTGTCGACCTCGGGGCTGGTCCCGGCGATCGAGCGGTTCGGGCGCGAGTCGCCGGCGCAGCTCGCCGTCAGCCTGAACGCGACGACCGACGAGGTGCGCGACTGGCTGATGCCGGTCAACCGCCGCTACCCGCTCGCGCGCCTGCTCGCCTGCCTGCGCGCGTTTCCGCTGCGCCCGCGCGAGCGGATCACGCTCGAGTACGTGCTGCTCGCCGGCGTCAACGACTCGCTCGCGGACGCGGCGCGGATCCACGACATGACTCAAGGGATAGCTTGTAAAGTTAACCTGATCCCGTTCAACGAGCACCCGGGGACCGAGTTCCGGCGGCCGGACGAGCGCGTCGTGCTCGCGTTCCGCGACGCGCTGCGCGAGCGCGGCGTCTCGACCTCGGTCCGCCGCACGCGCGGAGACGAGACGATGGCCGCCTGCGGCCAGCTCGGGCGCCCGGGGCCGCGCCCGCCCCGGCGCACCGTCCCGCCAGCGCGCCTCAAGCCGCGCGCGTGAGCCGAATTTTGCGCATGTCCGCACGGACATCTTAGAAACCGGCTCACGGTCCCGGCGGCGCGCGCTCCGGTGCGCGAAGTCCCCACACAGCGCGCGCCTCAGCGCGCGGGCGCCAAGCTGTCGTCGCACGCACGCGCGGCGGTTTCGCTGTACAATCGACGGCGGCCGCGCGTGTATCCACACGAATGCGCGCCTGGCCCTGCTCCTCGGTCCCGCGATCGCCTCAGACTGTCTGCCGGATCTGCCCCCGAAATGTTCGACGCGTTCAAGAAGCTCGGGCTGGCGCGCGCCTTCCTCGGCCACCCCCCCGCCCCGTCGACGGTCGACGAGGACTCCGACCTCGACGTCGATCAGCTCGTCGGCGGGCTGCGCCGCGGCGGCGCGCTCCCGATCGCCAGCAGCCTCGACATCGACTTCGTGATGAACCACCCGGGGGTCACCGAGCTGTACAACACGCGCTACTTGCCGGAGCCCGCGTCGATCCGCGAGCTCGAGCGCTTCGGCGACGGCACGCTCGGGCGCGAGTACGCCCGGTTCCTGCGCTGGAGCGGCTGGCGCCCCGTGAACATCCCGCCGGGCTTTCAATTCGAAGACCGCGTGCTGTACATCCGCACGCGCACCCAGATGACGCACGGGCTGCTGCACCTGGTCACCGAGTACGACCTCACCGAGCTCGGCGAGCTGGCGCTGCAGGCCTTCCTGCTCGCCCAGACCGCGAACAAGCAGTCGGCGCTGCTCGTGTCCTCGGGCCTCGTGCGCGTGCTCGGCCGGTCCCCGGAGCGGGTCGGCGAGCTGCTCGGGCTCGTCGCCGAGGCCCATGAGCGCGGCCGCGTCTCGCGTCACTACATGAGCATGGCTTGGGAGGAGCTGTGGTCCGCGCCGCTGGATCAGGTGCGCGAGCTCGTCGGGCTCACGCCGCGCGCCTCCGACTTGGCGCAGCTCGACTTTCGCCTGGCGCCGGACGCCGCGCCCACGCTGGTGCTCGGGCCGCCCGAGCCGCTCGGCGCCGAGGCGCCGCGGGAGCCCGCGCGCGCCCCGACGCCGTCGCGTGAGCCGGAGCCGCCACGACCGCGATCGAGCCGCCCGCAGCCCACGCGCGATGTAACCCGCACGCCGTCCATCCCGTCCATCGCCGAGCTCGCGGCCCCCGTCTCCGCCGAGCTCGCGGACGACCTCGCGGATGATCCCCTGCGCGCGCTCCTGGGCGATCCGCCGCCCGAGCCGACGCGTCAGCCGGCGCCCGAGCCGACGCGTCAGCCGGCGCCCGAGCCGACGCGACAGCCCTCGCGTGAGACGCCCCGCGCCGCGCCGACCCCCACGCCGTCGCGCCCGCGCGGTCGTCGGCCACCGCCTCCTCCACCGCGCCCGGAGCCTCGTCGCGCGCAGGTCGAGCGCCCCGCGCTGAGTCACCCGGAGCCCGACGTGCCGACGCGCCCCCGACGAGTGCAACCCCGGCGCGCGCCGCCGCCTGAGCCCGTCCCGCCGCCGCAGGAGCTCCAGCCCGAACCGAAGCCGCGCTTGCAGACGACCGAGGAGATCAAGAACCTCCCCCCCGGTCGCCACTTCATCGAGTCCGTCGAGCCCGACGAGGGCTACCCCGACGAGGGCGATCCCGACTTCTTCTAGACGTACGCCGATCCGCCCGCGCTATGCTCAGCCGCGCCGCCGACCGGCGCGTGAGGAGCGACGAGCATGACAGAGAAGCTGACAGGAGACGCGCGCGCGGCCGCCCTGGCCGAGCTCGGGAACTGGACGGAGGTCGAGGGCCGCGACGCGATCACGCGGCGCCTGAGCTTCTCGGACTTCAACGCGGCCTGGGGCTTCATGTCCCGCGTCGCGCTGGTCGCCGAGCAGCTGCAGCACCACCCCGAGTGGTTCAACGTCTACAACCGCGTCGAGATCACGCTCAGCACCCACGACGTCGGCGGCCTCAGCGAGCTCGACCTCAAGCTCGCGCGCGCGATCGATCGCTTCGCCGGCGGGTGAGCTTGTCGACGCGGAGCGGGTGCGCGACACTCGGGCGCAATGCGACACCTCACCCTGCTCGCGCTGCTGCTGCCCCTCGCCGCCTGTGACAAGACGCCGCCCAGCGACCCGGCGCCGTCGCAGCCCCCCGCCGATGACGCCAAGGGCGCGCAGGAGCCCCCGCCCGCAGACGATGACGGGGCCAGCTTCGCCTCGCCGCCGTCGTCGGGGGAGAACCCGGAGCAGCCCGCCGAGGAGCCTGCGGCGGACCCCGAGCTCGACAAGCGCATCAAGGAGACCTTCGGCGAGCGCTGCAAGCTCGTGCGCGAGTGCGGCGACATGCTCGGGATCGACTGCGTCTCGGCGGCGGACGGGCCGTACTACTTCGTGAAGAAGGGCTCGCTGGAGAAGATCAGCACCTGCGGCGGCGCGTGCATGGGCGGCAACTGCACCAACTGCCCGCCCGAGGGCTGGACCTGCGAGCAGTACTGACCCTTGGGTCATCTGCTCCTGCGGACGTCGAGCGCGTCCGCGACCTGACCCTTCGATCGCCCGATCTTTTGGTCAGCTCGACCCTGGCTCGACCACGCGCAGGCGCGCGCGCCTGCTCGCCCTCCGGCTCCGCGGCCGGGGCGGCGCCATCGCGGCCGCCACGAGCGCGCGCAGCTGCGTCTCGCTCGGGCTCCAGCGGTGGTTGTGGTCGAGCTCGCGCCGCGCGAAGCGGGCGCTCGCGTCGATGACCCCGCCGCGGCTGTCGTCGCGGTTGAGCAGGTTGATCGCGAGCGTCAGCGCCCGGTCCTGGGAGTCCCGGTCGAGCCGCCCCTCGCCGTCGAATTGCACGAGGTCGAAGCTGATGTGCTGGATCGAGACCGGCTGACGCTGGTCGAGCTCGACGAACGCGGTGGCGAAGCGAACGCGCCGCCCCGCGAAGCGCTCGACGCGGACGTCTTCCCCGCGCGCCGACAGGCGCTCGTACCTCGACGTCGGGAAGCGCTCGATCGTGTCGTCCTCGAGCACCACGAACACGCGTACCGAAGTTCCCATCAAGCGGCCTCACCCCAGCGTCCCACTGCGCGCGCGCGAAATCAAGCCGTGACGCGCGCGCACGCGGCCCGACCTCCGCTCGGAGGATCACTGCGAGCGCGATCGCCCCCGCCGGTTCCGTGTGTCGGGCTCGATCGCGCGCCGAGGCGCGGCGTCGTCACGGCGAGCCTTGGTTCCGCCGACGGATCATCCCGCAGTGCTGCTCGCGGTGCCTCCCGCGGCGCTTCCCGCGGTGCCTCCCGCGGCGCGTCACGAGCTTCTTCCGCTGGTTCCTCCGGCGGTTCTGATCGCGGTTCTGCTCGCGGCTCTTCCCGCGGCTCTTCCCGCGGCTCTTCCCGCGGCTCTTCCCGCGGTTCTTCCCGCGGCTCTTCCCGCGGCTCTTCCCGCGGCTCTTCCCGCGGCTCTTCCGACTGGCTCGAGGTCTCCGGTTGATCGGGCGATCCTCCTGGGCGTCCTCGCGGACGCCGAGCGACGCGGCGAGCGTCGCCAGCACGACGTCGTCTGGGTAGCGCTGACGGGCCGCGAGCAGGCGCGCGCGCGCCTGCGCCGGACGTCCGAGGCCGAGGTGGAGCACCTCCACCTCCTCGCACCAATCCTCGACCGGCAGCGCCTCCGCGAAGGCTCGCCGGAGGAGCGCGCGCAGTCTCGCCTCGCGCGCGAGCGAGTCGAGCGAGTCACCCGCAGGCCTGACACGTCGGTGCTGCTCGAGGGACGCGGCCGCCACCGTGCGACCGAGGGGGCTCGTGAGCGCGCCCTCTGCGAGGAGCGCCTCGGCCGCGCGGGCCAACAGCTCCGGCGACGCGGTCGACGTGAGCGCGACCCAGCGCCCGTGACGGGCCCCGTCCGCGCGCGCGAGCGTGCGGCGCAGCTGGGCGAGCGCGCGCTCGGGCGAGGGGCGACGGAGCCAGGCGGCGGCGAGCGCCAGCTCCTCCTCACAGCGTCGCCAGGGATCCCGCAGCCAGCGACGGGCGCGCCGCGCCGCCTCGTCCGCCAGCGCGGGCGGAGCACGGGGATCGAGGGCGCGGGCGCGGGCGATGGCCAGCAGCGCCTCGCCGACCTGCGCGCGCGCCCCCGGTCGCTCGAGCGTCGACGTCGCGGACTCCACGACCGCGCCCAGCGGCTCGAGCACGCGTCGCGCCTCGTCGACGTCGCCGCACGCGAGCAGCGCCTCGCCCCAGGCGAGCCGTCTGCGCCAGCGCTCCGGGGCGCTCTGCTGAGGGCGGTGGGCCCAGGCCGCGAGCCGCGTCGCGAGCACGCGGTGCTCGCCCGAACGCGCCAGGGCCAAGGCCAGCGCCCGCCGCGGCACTAGCTCTTCGGGACAGGCCGTAACCCGGGCGGCCAGCGCCTCCCACGCGCGCGTCGCGTCGAGCCCGCGCCACAGCGCGACGCGCTCGCGCAGCAGCACTCGCCGCGTCGCCGGCCGCAGCCAGCGCAGCGCGTCCACGAGCTCGGCGTCGATGTCCGCGAGCGTCTCGCCGTCTCCGGCTGCACGAGCCGCGCGCGCGCGCGCCAGGATGTCCGCGAGTCGACGGACCGGCGTCGGCGGACCCGCGTCTCGCTCGCGATGCTCGAGCGGCTCACGGCGCAGCACGAGCTGCACGCCGCGGTCGCTGGCGCGCGGCGGCTGAAGGAACGCGCCGCAGGTCATCGGCGGCTTCCAGCCCGCCGCGAGCCACGGCCCCGCGAGCGCGCAGAACACCGGGTCGATCGCCAATCCCGCGACCTCGTCATCGTCATGATCCTCGTCGTCCTCGTCGGCCACGAGCGAGAAGCCCGGCGCGCGGCTGAGCTCGCGCAGCAGTCGCCGCCACAGCGAGGCGTCGCCCTCGGCGAGCGGACCCATCGCGCAGCGCGAGGCGGGCCGGAGCGTGAGGTGGTGACCGCAGACGTCGAGCTCTAGATCGAGGAGCAGCGCGCCCCACCCTCCGCGCGCGTCGGCGAGCGTGAGCTCCAGCTCCAAGGTGGGGCCGTCGTGGACGGCGAATTCAACCTCGACGATCGAGCGCGCCGCGTCGCCGCGCGCGAGCGTGCGGCCGATGAGCAGCTCGCGACCGCGCTGCCGCAGGGCGCGGCTCGTCCACTCGATCGCGATCCACGACGCGCGACACGTGCGCCCGCGAAACGCGGCCGCGTCGCCGCTCCACTCGAGGGGGAACGCGAGCGGGAACTCGACGCCGGTGACCTCGACCTCGAAGCGCTCGAGCCGGGCGCCGGGCCCGAGCTCCCGCGGCGCGCCCTCGAGGTACAGCGCGCGCCCCTCGAAGCGCAGCGCGAGGCCGCCGGACCAGGAGGTCTGCGCGGACGCGGGGTCCCAGAACCCGCGCGTCTCGGAGACCTCCACGCCCTGCATGCGCGCCGCGCTTCACCGACCGGGCTACAGGCCGCCGCCGCCGAGCCCGCGGCTGAGGGCCTCGAGCCCGCCGAGCCGCAAAAAGCTCCCGCGCATGCCCACGCGATCACACATCGAGTAGGGCCGCAGCTGGCGGGCGCCGTCCTCGTCGACGTTGAGGTTGGTGTCGTAGGTGACCAGGCGCTTGATCTTGTCGTGCATCGGCGTGATCTGGCCCTTGCCCTTGGCCTCGAGGCAGCGGTTCTTGGCGAACCACGAGTTGATCCGCACCGACTTGTTGGTCGCCAGCTCGCGGTAGAGATCGCCGCGCGCCTCCTGGAAGCCCTCGTCCGAGGCGCTCTCCTTGCGCTCGACGCCCGCGACGATGACGCCGTCGGTGGTCTCGAACACGCGGTCGATGACCTCGGCCTTGTCGTCCGCGCTCCAGGCGGCGTTGGTGAGCTCGGGCTGCGGGCCGATCCCGGGGATCGACGCGCCCTTGCCGAACAGCCCGGTGACGCGCATCCGCGGGCCGTCGCCCCCGTCCGCGCCGCCGTCGGCCCCGTCGAGCGGGATCTCGTCGATGCCGCCGGCGAGCGAGTCAGAGCCCAGCGCGTTCTTGCCCGAGAACAGCTCCGACAGCTGCTTGCCGTCGTCCTTGATCTTCAGCAGCGCCTCCTCGGCGGCCTGCTTGGCCAGGCTCTTGCCGCCCTCGTCCATCAGCGCCTCGGTGGCCAGCTCGCGCAGCGCGTCCTCCTCGGGCACGTCGCCCTCGCGCACGCCGTCGACCTTGACCACGTAGTAGGCGTCGTCGCTCTCGATGACCTCGGAGGTCTGGCCCACGCCCAGCGTCAGCGCGGCCTCGTCGACCACGGCCTCGAGCCCGGTGCCGGTGCCCTCGAGGCTGACCCAGCCGTAGTCGCCGCCGCGTCGCGCCGTGCTCGCGTCCTCGGAGAGCTCACGAGCGACCGCGCGGAAGTCCTTCTCCGCGAGCGCGGCGACGGCCCCGTCGATCTTCGCCTTGGCGGCCGCCTTGGCCTCCTCGTGGGTCTTGACGGCGTCCGCGTCGGCGCCCTCGGCGAGCGCCTTCGGCTTGTTGACCTGAATGAAGCGCAGGCGGACCTGCTTGGGCAGCTTGGTGAAGCGCACGCCCTGGGACTCAAACTGGCGCTTGAGCTCGTCCTTGTGGCTCGCGACGTAGGCGTCGATGTCCTCGGGCGCGGGATCGACGAGGTCCGCGTAGTAGGCGCTCTGGAAGCGAACGTAGCGCAGCGAGAGCTTGTTGGCGCGCTCCTCGTAGACGCGCCGCAGCTCGCCCTCGGACACCACGGTGCTGCTGGTGATGAGGTCGCGAACGGTGCGCGCGAGCAGCTCCTGGCGCTGGACCTCGAGGAAGTCGCGCTCGTTGGTCTGCAGGCTCACGAGCCAGCGCTTGAAGATGTCGTAGTTGAAGCGATCGAGCCACAGGAAGGTGTCGCCGAGCACGATGATCTGGCCCTCGGCCACGAGGTCCTCGGCGTCCGAGGTGGCCGCGTTCAGCCCCATCTCGTTGGCCGCGTTGACGAGCACGCGGCGCTCGACGATGGCGTCGAGGGTCTCTTCCTTGACCCCCATCATCTCCATCACTTTCTTGTCGCTCTTGGGGATCTTGACGTAGGGCGACATCTGCAGGGCGGCGAACTGATAGTTGTAGTCCTGCATCTGGATCGAGTCGCCGAACGCCTTGGCGAGCGGCTGCTGACCAAACGAGATCGCGTCGCTGGGCAGGCCGAAGCTCAACCCGAACGCGAGCCCGAGGATGACAAGGATCGTCCACAACCCGATCTGCTTGATGCCGAACCCCCCGCCCTCTCGCTTCTCCGCGCTCGTGTCGCTGGAGCCCCCGGAGTTCTCGCCGCTCGTATCGCTCATAGGTTCGGCGAAGGTACCCTTCGAGGTACGCGCGGGCAAAAGCGATCATACCGCCGCGCTCGCCACCGCCGATCCACGGTGGCGCGAAATACGCCGACGCCTTCATGCGTTGCCATCCGCACCCTCTGATTCACACCAGGATCATTCGGCGTCCTCTGCGCAGACCTGTCCAAACCCCAGATCGGATCGCCGGCCGGCTAGCCGGAACGTGTGAATTAGCACTCAAACCCGCGAAAATGCTCGCAATTGTCGCCAGGATCCCGGCCGACCCGCTTGCCGGCCGACTGTTCGCGGTTGTATTCGTGAGCAGTTTCGTCAGAACAGCGACAATTTTCCGTCCTCGGGGTCGCTCGCTCCTATCCACCGCTGTTCGGCTCCGCTCCGGCGCCCGCTCGCCTGCTCTGACGCCTCCTGCTCCGCCTGCTCTTCACGACCACGCGCACACAATTGATCAAACCCGCGGATCCGCCCCCGGCTCCGCCGCCCCTCGCGCACGCCGCGAGACCGCGCCACACACCACCCTTCCTCAACGCGACCTGGACCGCTTCGGTCCGCGACCTCGCTGACCCCACGTCAGCCCGCAGGATTTCCCCCGAGCCCGCCCGGCTTCTCGTCCAAGGCACGAACCCCGAATGCTCTTCGACTGGGTATACGGTCTGTTCTCGAACGACCTGGCCATCGATCTCGGGACCGCCACGACGCTCGTCTACGTCCGCGGAAAAGGCATCGTCGCGCACGAGCCGAGCGTCGTCGCCGTGCAGAAGAAGGGCAGCCAGAAGCGCGTGCTCGCGGTCGGCAAGGACGCGAAGGAGATGCTCGGGCGCACGCCGGGCAACATCGTCGCCATCCGCCCGCTCAAGGAGGGCGTCATCGCCGACTTCGAAGTCACCGAGGCGATGATGCGGCACTTCATCAACCGCGCGCACAACCGCCAGACGCTGGTTAAGCCGCGCATCATCATCTGCGTGCCCTCGGGCATCACCGAGGTCGAGAAGCGCGCCGTCCGGGACTCCGCGCTGGCGGCGGGCGCCCGCGAGGTGTTCCTGATCGAGGAGCCGATGGCGGCGGCCATCGGCGCCGGCCTGCCCATCACCGAGCCCGGCGGCAACATGGTCGTCGACATCGGCGGCGGCACCTGCGAGGTCGCCGTGATCTCGCTGGCCGGGATCGTCGCCTGCAAGAGCCTGCGCGTCGGCGGCGACAAGATGGACGAGGCGATCGTCCAGCACATCAAGCGCAAGTACAACCTGCTGATCGGCGAGCGCACCGCGGAGAAGGTCAAGATCCAGATCGGCACGGCGGCCGCGGACCCCGACGGCGACGTCGAGACCATGGAGGTCAAGGGCCGCGACCTCGTGGGCGGCGTGCCGAAGACGGTCGTGATCAACTCGGAGGAGATCCGCGAGGCGCTCGCCGAGCCCGTCGCCGCGATCGTCGACTCGGTCCGCATCGTGCTCGAGCAGGCGCCGCCCGAGCTGTGCGCCGACATCGTCGACAAGGGCATCGTCATGACCGGCGGCGGCTCGATGCTCCGCGGGCTCGATCAGCTCCTCTCCGACGAGACCGGCCTGCCGGTGTTCCTGTGCGACGAGCCGGAGTTCGCGGTCGTGCTCGGGACCGGCGCCGCGCTCGACGAGCTCGACCTGCTCCGCGAGGTCGCGCTCGCGTAACGGGCCGCTGTGATGGCTCCCTCCCTGAGAAGCGTCCGCAACGCGCTGCTGATCGCCGGCCTGCTGCTCGCGCCGCTGCTGCTGCTGCGCAGCGCGCTGCAGGACCCGCGCGAGCTCAGCGGCTTCGACCGCGCCGTCCGCCGCATCGGCGGGCCGCTCGAGGCAGGCGTGAGCTACTCGGCGCGCACGGTCGGCAGCTTCTTCGAGCGCTGGCTGCTGCAGGCGCAGCTGCAGGACGAGAACACCGCGCTGCGGGCCGAGAACCGCACGCTGCGCCTGCGGATGCGCGCGCTGACGCGCGTCGAGGACGAGAACCGCGAGTTCCGGCGCGCGCTGCAGCTGCGCGAGCGCGTGCCCGAGGACCTCCTCGCGGCGACGATCATCGGCGTCGAGCAGTCGCCGTTCTTCCGCGTGCTGAAGCTGCAGATCGACCGCGGCCAACAATATGTCTCTGAGGACATGGCGGTGATCGCCGACACCGGGGTCGTCGGCCGCGTCGAGCGGACCTCCGACAGCCACTCCGACATCGTGCTGATCACCGACCCGCGCAGCAAGCTCGCCGTCGAGGTCGCGCGCACGCGCGCGCCGGGCATCGTCATCGGCGCCGAGGAGGACCTGCTCAGCGCGCAGATCATCCCCTCCGACGACCCGGTGGTCGTCGGCGACCTGATCCAGACCAGCGGCGCCGACAAGCTGTTCCCGCGCGGGCACCCGGTCGGCTACGTCACCGAGGTCGAGCAGCTCGTCGGCGACCAGCAGCGCGTCGCGGTCGTCCCCGCGGTCCGCTTCGACCGCCTCAACATGGTCTGGGTCGTGCTCTCCGGCGCGCCGCCCCCTGACCCCGACGCCGAGCTGCGACGCGAGCCCGCCGCCGCGCGCGGGCTGCAGCCGATCCGCTGAGCGAGGCCGCGATGCGCGTGGTGAGGACGACCGGCGTGACCCCCGCGACGATGACCGCGACGATGACCCCCGCGACGATAGTCCCCGCGATGATCCCCGTGATCATGATCCCCGTGATCATGATCCCCGCGATCGTGATCGAGGTGACGATGATCCCGGTCACGATGACCGCGACGCTGATCATCGGGCTCATGACGCTCACCCGGAGGCGACGCGCGCGCGCGCCAACCTAGCCGAGAGACCATGCTTCGCGCCGCGCTCTACATCACCGTCGGCTGGCTGCTGATCGCCGCCGTCGCGGGCCTCGGCCACAGCCTCGGGCTGACGGTCATGCTGCCGGCGAGCTCGGTCGTGCTGCTGGTCCACATGGCGTTCTCGGGCGACGGCGGCGGCGAGCTCGAGGGCGAGGGCGAGCCGCAGCCCGGGCTGCACCGCCCGCCGCTGGCCGCGGACCTCGCGGTCGCGATCGCGCTCGGCTACCTCGAGGACATCCACCAGAGCCAGCTCGCCGGCACCCTGAGCCTGGCCCACGGCCTCACCTTCCTCGTCCTGCGCTGGGCCAGCTACCGCATCGCGATCACCCGCGTCGGCGCGCGCGCCGTCGTCACGCTGGCGGCGGCGCTGCTCGTCGACCTGATCACCGTCGGGCTGCTCACGCTCACGGCGCCGCGCGTCGGGCTCCAGCGCGCGAGTCTGCTCGCCAGCGCCGGCGGCAACCTGCACTGGCACGCGCTGGCGACCGCGCTCGCGATGCCGGCGATCTGGGCGCTGGTCGGCGCCTGCTTCCGCCTCGCGCGCCGCCTGCAGAGCGCCTCGCCGCGGCCCCAGGCGCCGATCGTGCGCGGCGCTCGCCCGCGCCGCCCGCCCAAGCTGCCGCGCCACCCCAAGCCGCCGAGCTGAGCGCGTTCTACAATCTCGGTCACACTATCCCGTCGCTGACCGCCCGTCCTCGACACCCGACACCCGGCCCCGATCCCGTCGCAGCGCGTCGCCCGTGAGCAGCATCCACAAGCCCGAGGATCTCCGCAGCCTGAAGCCGCGCCTGCAGGCGATGGTCGTCGTGGTGATGATCGCGTTCACGATCCTGCTCGGGCGCCTGTGCCAGCTGCAGGTGCTCGACGGCGATCACTACGCGCGCAAGGCGGAGCGCAACTTCGTCGACGAGGTCATCGTCGAGGCGCCGCGCGGGCGCATCTTCGACGCGCGCAGCCGGCCGCTCGCTACCAACCGCCCCGCGTACACGCTGTACGTCACGCCGCGCCCGCGCGTGATGGAGGAGTCGGACGAGCCCGGCGCGCCGCGGGCCGGCACGCGCGTGCCGATCGACGACGACGCGATCGAGGAGCTCACCTCGCTGATCACCTTCGTCGACGACGACGACCGCGCGAAGTTTCAAGGGGCGATCCGCTCGCGCCGCGAGGACAAGGTCAACGGCATCTACGCGACCGCGATCCGCAGCAACCTCAGCTGGGAGGAGTACGCGCAGATCACCGCGCGCGAGAGCTCGCTGGGGCACTGGGTCGAGATCCGCGAGTCGGCGCGGCGGTTCTATCCGCGCGGGGCGCTGACCGCCTTCGTCACCGGCTACGTCGGCGAGATCACGCCCGAGGGCCTCGAGAACGCGCGCGGCAGCTACCGCCCCGGCGATCGCGTCGGAAAAACGGGCATCGAGCGGCAGTGGGAGAACTACCTGCGCGGCCGGCTCGGCAAGCGCTCGCGGGTCGTCGACGCGCGCCGCCGGACCGTCGCCGATCCGCCGCCCGGGGCGATCGCCGCGCTGCCGCCCGACGAGGACCCGATCCCCGGGCAGGACATCTACCTGAGCCTCGACCTCGAGCTGCAGCGCGCGGCCGAGAACGCGTTCGAAGGCGTGCACGCGGGCGCGGTCGTGGCGCTCGAGCCCGACACGGGCCGCATCCTCGCGATGCTCTCGGTGCCGGCGATCGACCCCAACCACTGGCAGCAGCCGATCCCGCGCGAGCTCTACCAGGAGTGGGTCAGCAGCCCGTTCAAGCCGTTCATCGACCGCACGATCCAGGAGCACTTCTTCCCGGGCTCGACCTACAAGGTCGTCTCGGCGCTCGCCGCCCTGTCCGATCCGACCTTTGATCCCGAGCGCGAGATCCCGTGCGAGCGCTACGTCCGCTACGGCGGTCGGCGGTTCAAGTGCACGCACAAGCACGGCCCCGTCGACCTGCACATGGCGCTGGTGCAGTCGTGCAACGTCTACTTCTACACGCTGGCGATGGAGGAGATCCTCACCCTCGATCGCATGGAGGTGTTCGCGCGGCGCCTCGGGCTCGGCGAGCGCACCGGCCTCGGGCTCAACTCCGAGGTCAAGGGCCGGATCCCGACCGAGGCCTTCGAGGCGCGCGAGGGCACCTACCAGCGCGGCGTCCGGCTCAACAGCGCGATCGGCCAGGGCAACGTGACCGCGACGGTGCTGCAGCTCGCCGTGCTCTACGGCGCGCTCGCCAACGGCGGGCGCGTGATGACGCCCTACCTCGTCGACCGCATCGAGACCCACGACCACAAGCTCGTGTTCAAGAGCGCGCCGCAGCAGCGCGCCGGCCTCGAGCCCGTCGCCAACGACGACCGCGATCGCATCCACGCCGCGCTCATCGGCGTGGTCAACGACGAGCTGGGCACCGCCTACAGCGAGCGCCCCGAGACCGTCACCGTGGCCGGCAAGACCGGCACCGCGCAGGTCGCCGCGCTCGATCGCCGGCGCAAGAAGAAGAAGGACGACGACGAGCTCGAGATCGAGGGCTGGGACACGACCAAGGACCACGCGTGGTTCGCCGGCTACGCGCCCGCGGACCAGCCCAAGATCGCGGTCGCGGCGCTCGTCGAGCACGGGGGCGTCGGCGCCGACGCGGCCGCGCCCATCGTCATGCACGTCATCGACACCTACCTCGCCAGCCTCGAGCAGCAGAAGCCGGACCAGGCCCGGCGCAGGCGCCCCGCCGGCGTCCCGCCGCCGCTGCCGGGTCAGCGGCGCCCCAACGACGGCGTCTCGAACCGCCCCGAGCTCGGCGCCGGCGAGCCCGACGAGGACGCGCCCGCCGCGGAGGAGGAGGCCAAGGCCGAGTGAGCAGGCGACGTGACATGACCCTCGGGACACCACCGTCCGCGCTCGGGCGGATCGCGCGCGACGTCGACTGGTTCGTCGTGATCCTGACGATCGGCGTCGTCGCGCTGGCGATGGTCAACCTCAACAGCGCCGGCGCGGGCACCTGGAGCGGCAAGGTCATGAGCCAGGGGCGCTGGGTCGTGCTCGGCGCGATCGCGGCGGTGATCGTCGGCGCGCTCAACTACCGCGTCGTCTACCGGCTCGCCTACGTCGCCTACGCCGCCGGCATCGGGCTGCTCGCGCTCGTCCCGCTGATCGGGATCAAGCGCAACGACGCGCGCCGCTGGCTCGGCATCGGCGACTACCAGTTCCAGCCGTCGGAGCTGATGAAGGTGCTGCTGGTGATGGTGCTCGCGCGCTACCTCCACGACCTCCCGCGCGAGCGGAAGGGGCGGCCGCTCGACATGCTCGCGCCGTTCGCGTTCATCGGCCTGCCCGTCGCGTTCATCATCGTGCAGCCCGACCTCAGCACGAGCATCATCTGCATCCTGATCGGGACGTCGGTCATCGCGCTGACGCGGCTCTCGCTGCGCACGATCCTGACGCTGCTCAGCGTCGGCCTCGTGCTGTTCACGCTCGGCTGGGTCTCGTTCATGCGCGACTACCAGCGCTCGCGCATCGACGTCTGGCTCAACCCCGAGGCCTACGCCGACGACGAGGGCTACCAGACGATCCAGGCGATCACGAGCGTCGGCAACGGCGGCTTCTTCGGGCGCGGCGCCGGCCAGGGCACGCAGAACAAGCTCGGCTTTTTGCCCTACGGCGAGACCGACTTCCCGTTCGCGGTGTTCGCCGAGGAGTGGGGCTTCGCCGGCTGCGCGCTCGGGCTCTCGCTGTTCTTGTGCCTGATCTTGTGGTCGCTCAACGTCGCCTCGCGCGCGCGCGACCGCTTCGCCGCGCTGCTCGCCGTGGGCGTCGCCGCGCTGTTCTTCTGGCACGTCATCATCAACATCGGGATGGTGCTGCAGCTGCTCCCGGTCACCGGCGTCACGCTGCCCTTCTTCAGCGTCGGCGGCTCGAACGCGCTGACGCTGATGATCGGGATCGGCCTGCTGATCAGCGTCAGCCGCGAGCGTAAGCGCTGATCGACGCGCAGCCGCGCGCGCGCGCCGGCGCGGGCTCGCGCGGGCGCGCGAACTCTCCCGCCCCGAAAGCCGGCTGGCTGGACTACAATGCCCTGGTACAGCGGTCTCAAAAGACATGCCTTTTTACGCATGTCCAATCGAGCACTTCTGATCCAGCGCGCGATGGCGATCAAGGTACGCGAGCGCCGGCTCCCCGGCGGCGGGACGCACTTCCAGGCGGACATCCGCATCCGCCTGCCCGACGGCACGATCCACCGCGAGCGCGTGAAGGCGCCGGGACGCACGCACGCCGCCGCGCTCCGCTGGGCCCGACAGCGCGAGGCCTACCTCCTGCGCCACGGCGTCAGCCCGCGGCCGCGCGCGCGGGCGCGGCCGCCGACGCTCGGCGAGTTCGCGCCGCGCTTCGTCGAGCAGTACGTCGTCGCCAACCGGCTCAAGCCGAGCACGCGGCGACGCTGGGACGACGCGCTGCGCCTGCACCTGCTCCCGCTGCTCGGCGACCGCCCGCTCGACGGCATCGGCGCCGCGGAGTTTCAGCGCCTCAAGCTGCAGCCGCTGGCCGCGAACACGATCAACTGCCTGATCGGCAACCTCACGACGATGCTCCGCGCCGCGCGGGACTGGGGCTTCGAGGTCGAGCTCCCGAGCGTCAAGCGGGTCAAGGTGCCCGCGCGGCTGCCCGAGTTCTACGACGAGGACGCCTACCGGCGGCTGCTCGCGGCCGCGGCCGCGCTCGGCCCGGCCGCGCGCGTGATGGTGCTGCTCGGCGGCGACGCGGGCCTGCGCACCGGCGAGATGATCGCGCTCGAGCGCCGCGACCTCGACCTCGGCCGCGGGCTCATCACCGTGTCGCGCAACGAGCACCTCGGCCACGTCGGCGACCCCAAGGGCGGCGCGGTCCGCCAGGTGCCGATGACCCAGCGACTCCAGCGCGCGCTCGCGGAGCTGGTCTCGACGCCGCCGCAGCCGCGGGAGCGCGTGCTCCGGCGCGAGGGCGGCGAGCCGTTCACCGCGAGCGCCGCGCGGCACTGGCTGTACCGGGCGCAGCGCGACGCCGGCCTCCCGCGCAAGGGCCCGCACGTGCTCCGCCACACCTTCTGCTCCCACCTCGCGATGCGCGGCGCGCCGCCGCGGGCGATCCAGGCGCTCGCGGGGCACGCCAAGTCGTCGACGACCGACATCTACATGCACCTCTCGCCGCGCTCGCTGCACGGCGCGATCGAGCTGCTCGACGCCGACGCGCGCGACGAGCTCGAGCTCGTCGACGATGACTTAGATGTCCATGGGGACATAACCGATGAGTCCGTCGGGATCGCGCGCGACGCGGACGACGATCAGCGCGACGAGTGAGGCGCGCGACGCCAGGCGCCGCGGCGCTCACGACCCCGCAGGCTCGTCGGGCGCCCCGTCGGGCGCGGGGTTGCGCGCGCGCCAGCGCGAGACCATGACGCGCACGAGCAGGTAGCCGAGCGCCGCGCCGGTCGGGATCATCACCGCCGCGCCGAGCAAGAACGGGCCCAGCAGCTCGCCGAACAGCCGCCACCAGCCGAGCCCGTCGAGCGCGCGCAGCTCCTGCCACCGCGGCGCCGGCCGGCCCGTCAGCAGCATCCCCAGCCACAGCTCGGAGAAGTAGAACAGCGAGCCGGTGACCGGGTTGATCACCGCGGTCCCCAGGTAGGTCGAGACCGGGTTGAACCGGAGGACAGGCGCGAGCGCGAGCGCGAGGAGCATGCCGAGGAAGGGGATCGGCACCAGCGAGAGGCCGACGCCGAGCGCGAAGCCGGCCGCGACGCCGTGGGGCGTGCCCCCGAGCGTCACGACGCGCAGCGCCCACGCGCGGATCCGGCTCATGTCGCGAGCGTAGCAGAGCTCGAGTTTCTCTCGACATCGTGAACCAACGCGCGCGCGCGGGGACTACGGGTGGCAGGAGCGGTCGAGGCCGACCGAAGACCATGACGTACACCCGACGAACTAGCACTCTCTACGCGCTGCTCTCGCTCTCGATCGCCTGCACCGGCGGCGGCGGCGACACCGACACCGACACCGAGTCGTCGATGACCGCGGCGATGACCGAGTCTCCCTCGACCTCCGAGGGCACCACCGGCGCGGGCCCGAGCACCGACGGTCCGACCGGCGGCGAGACCGAGGGCGCGAGCTCGTCCGGCGACGCCACCGGCGACGCGACCGGCGAGGAGACCGACGCGACGACCGGCGACGCGACGACGACCGCCGGCGGCGAGCTGTGTGACGAGTACTGCGCGCTCCTGGACAGCTGCGGCGAGTCGACCGGCGACTGCGTCGCCGACTGCGAGCTGTCGGTCGCGTACTACGGGAGCGTCGGCAGCTGCCACGACCCCTTCACCGCCGTCTACGAGTGCATCATCGGGCTCGACTGCGCCGCCTACGACGAGTTCGTCACCGCCGAGGGCGAGTACCCGTGCAAGGCCGAGCTCGAGGCCTACTCGGGCGAGAGCTTCCCGCCCTGCGCCGCGGACGATCCGCCCGCCGCCTGCACGACGTACTGCGGCAAGATCGACGAGTGCGGCTTCGACGAGGGGACGCCCGTCGAGTGCCTCGCCTCCTGCGCGCTCACGCTCGGCGCCGAGCCGCTGTTCGGCGAGGCCTGCGTGACCGCCTACGAGGCGCTCTACGACTGCTACAGCGCGGCCGCGTGCCAGGACTTCGACAGCCCGGATCTCTGCGACGAGGAGAACACGGCCGTCGAGGCCGTGTGCTTCTGAGCCGCGACGCGCGTCGCTCCAGCCTGCGCGCGAACGGGCGCGAGGGGGGCACCCGATCCCCCTCGCGCCCGTCGGCGGATACACCACTAGCGATAGAGCGCGGCGCGGGCGTGGACGATCACGCGCCGGGGACGACCCCTCCCGGGAAGATATCGGGGAACGGGTCGTAGGAGATACACACGTCGCCGCCGACCGACTCGGCCGCCGGGTCGAAGCAGCGCAGGAGCGACAGCAGGAGGTCGGAGATGTTGCCGGTGTCGCCGGGCGGCGGCGTCACCATGATGTGCTCGCCGGGGCTGCGCAGCTTGCCCCGCCCGTGGCCGATGACCATCAGCGGCATGCGCTTGATCGAGTGCGTCCAGCCCTCGGAGCAGTCGCTGCTGACGTAGATGATCGTGCTGTCGAGCAGGTTGCTGCCCATCTCGAGCACGTCCTCGGTCTGCTGGAGGCGCTCGAGCATCATCGCCAGGCGCTCCATGATGTAGATGACGCCGTTGTTGATGCGCATGAGCCCCTGGGCCGAGTTGTCATGCGAGTTGTTGTGGTGGCCGTTGTAGTCGTCGATCTCGGCGAAGGTCGTCTCGGCCGCGCCGCCGATGAACAGCACGCTGGCGACCCGCGTGATGTCGCAGGTGAACGCGTAGGCGAGCAGGTCGGCCATCGCGTTGTTGACCGCGGTGATCGGCTCCTGCCCGTTGATGTCCTTGTTCTCCTCCGCGGGCATCCCGGGGATCATGCAGCTCGGCGGCGCCGTCATGATCTTGTTCTCGAGCTCGCCGACGCTCGTCAGGTGCGCGTCGAGCCGCTGCTTGTCCTTGGCGCCGAGCTGGGTCTTGAGCGTCGCCACGTCCTCGCGCACCGCGTCGAGGATGCTCAGGCGCAGCGCGCGGTCGTCGGGCTTGGGCACGAACTCGCCGAACAGCTGCTGCCAGACGGACTGCGGGTTCATCTCCGGGAACAGCGGCTCGTTGGGGCCGCGGTGCGAGAGCGAGTGCATCGTGGTGCCGGCGTCCATGATGCTCAGGCGCTTCGAGATGCCGAGCTGGACCGACTTGATCGGCGTGACGGTCTCGCCGTAGCGCTTGACGATCGCGTCGGCGATCAGCTGATCGATCGTCGGGCCGCCCGCCTTCGAGAACAGGCCCATCTGCTCGACCATCGTGTAGCCGTTGAAGGCGGTCATGCCCTCGTGGTGCGTGATCTTCTTCGCGCTGAGGTTCGCCAGGCCCGAGATCACGTTGATGTAGTCGCGGAAGGCCGAGAGCGGGACCATCTGCTCGTTCATCGTGTAGTTGGGGCCGACGTCGGGCGGCTCCCACTTGCCCGGCAAGATCCCGTTGCCGAAGAACCAGGTCATAAACCGCGTCGGCAGCTCACTGCCGTCGGCGAACGCGTCGCCGTTGGCGTTGAGCATCGCGCCGAGGGGCGGCAGCGCGATGGTCGCGAGCGAGCCGCCGATCATGCCGCGGAGGAGCGTGCGTCGATTCAGGTACTTCTTCGCCATTGTCGTTCTCCTCCGCGGGCTACTCGGCCGGCTCTCGGACGTATCGGAACACCGGGCTCACGACGAGCTCGACCATGAGGTCCTGAATGCTGTAGCCGCCCTCGACGAAGGCCTCCTCGATGAGCAGCAGCATCTGCTCCTCGCCGATGGTCTCGACGTGCCCCATCGAGCCGCGCGCGAAGTTGCGGACGAAGCAGCCGGCGGTGCGCGGGTCGTCGAGCAGGACCGCGCCGATCTCCGCCGGGCTCGAGAACGAGCCGAGGCCCTCGACCTCGCCGAACGAGTCGATCGGCAGGCTGTTGAAGTCCTCGGTGCGGTACTGGCCGATCGCGTCGAAGTGCTCGAGCGCGAAGCCGATCGGGTCCATCTGCCCGTGGCAGCTGGCGCACGAGTCGTCCTGCATGTGCAGCTCGAGCCGCTGCTTCATCGTCATCGGGTTGTCGGGGTCCGGCTCGGGCAGGTTCGGGTTCACGTCGGCCGGCGGCGGCGGGGCCTCGGCGCACAGGAACTTGCCGAGGATGAAGTTGCCGCGGCGCGTCGGCGAGGTGTCCTCCGCGTGCGCGAAGCGGGCCAGGAACGCGGCGCTGCCGAGGAAGCCCGCGCGCTCGTGCTCGGCCGGGAGCGTCGCCACGTCCCAGCCGCTCATCGGCGCGCCCACGCCGTACAGCTCGGCGAGCGGCGCGTTCACGAACGCGTGATCGGCCATGAAGATGTCGCGCGCGTCCGCGTCCTGCTCCCACACGATGTCCTCGATGAGCATCAGCATGCTCTCGCGCATCGCGTCGGTCAGCGCGTCGCCGAACTGCGGGAAGCGCTCGGGGTTCTTGCCGATCGTCGGCAGGTCGCGCAGGTGCAGCAGCTCGTCGTAGAAGTTCGCCAGGGCCACGCGCGCGGCTGGCTTCGAGAGCATGTGGTTGGCGATGCTGCGGATCTGCTCCTCGGTGTCGAGCCCGCCCGACTCCGCGACGTCGATCAGCTGACGGTCGGGGGTGCGCCCCTGCAGGAAGAACGACATGCGCGTGAGCAGCTCGTTCGGCGTCAGCTTCATGCGCGTCGGGTCATCGGGATCGGGCTCGCCGACCTCCGCCATGTAGAGGAAGTGCGGCGACTGCAGCAGCGCCATCAGCTCGTACTTGACGCCCGTCAGGAAGTCGCCCGCGCCCCACTCCTGGGCGGCCTCGGCGATCATGCGCACGCGATCGACCTCCTCGGTCGACAGCGCGCGACGCCAGGCGAGGTGCCCCCACTCCTCGGCGATCGCCTCGTAGCAGGCGGCGTCCTGCGGCCCGTCGACCACGCAGGGGACGTAGGTGGCCAGGCGCGTGAGGTCGCCGATCGCCGCGCCTGCGGCTGCGGTCGCGGCGAGCTCGTAGTCCTCGACGCCTGTGCCCGTCAACGCGAGCTGCGCGTTGCCGATGGCGTCGAAGTCATGCAGCGCGGAGTCCGTGGGCAGCCCTGCCGCGGCCGCGGCCGCGGCCGCGTCTCCGCCGAGCAGGACCGCGATCGAGTCGACGTACTGGGCCTGCATCAGGCGGCGAAGGCCGCCCACCGCCGGCGTGAATTCGATCTCTTCGCCGCCCGAGGTCCCGTCGACGGTGTCCGAGCCCTCCGATGTGCCCCCGTCGGACTCCCCCGAGCCGCCGTCGGACGTCCCGGACTCGGTTCCGCCCTCCGTCGCGCCGCCGTCGTCACCGCACGCGGCCGGTCCAAGCCCCGTGGCCGCGCACAGCAGCGCCGCCCACATCAGTGGCAATCGTGTTCGTTTCATGGTCCCCCTCGGCTGGATGCCACCTCTCGGCGGCATCCTTCATCCCGACGCCCATCGGGATACTCCACGACATTTCCACATGCGCGCTGCAAATAACAAATCTTCTTTTTCGAATTACGGGGGCGATTTTGATCACCGGAACACGATCAAACGACCCCCTTCAACATGCATATCCCTACAAAGCCTACATGGTGCGAAGAGGTATGTTCGTTAGGCCGGTCGAGCCTCGATCACGAGCGTCTCCGCGCCTTCGAGCCCCTCACCGGCGAACCCGCCGAACACGGCGTCCACCGAGAAGCCCTCGGCCTGCAGGTGTTCGAGCATTTGATGCATGAGCATGTAGCGCTGGGGGATCGAGGCCTCAATTCCCGGGTCGTCGGGGCGCTCGCGGTACACATAGGTCGCGTGGATGAACTGCTCCTCCCGGCGCCAGACGCTGCGCTCGAGCACCGAGAATTCGCGGCCGGCTTCGGTCGTGATTCGACCCACAGGGACGAGCTCGTCCTCCGCGAGATCTTCCGGGACGCACTCCTCGTGGAACGCGGTCGGGTTGTAGACATCCAGCAGCAGCAGTCCCCCCGGGAGAAGGTGACGGCGCGCGCGCGCGAAGCAGGCGCGCACATCATCGTCCGTCAGCAGGCAGAACAGACCGCTGTGCGGGATGATGATCCGGTCGAAGCGCTGCGGCAGCGCGAAGCTCCGCATGTCCTCGTCGAGCAGCAGGACGGTGTCCACCAGCTCCGGCGGGAGCGCGGCTTGGCGTCGCCGCGCGAGCGCCAAGAGCCCTTGATGGTGATCGAGCCCGACCAGGAAGCGACCGGGCGCGGCCAGCTCGAGCAGGACGCGTCCGTGTCCGCAGCCGAGCTCGAGCACGGACGTCGCGTCCGCGCATCGGCGGCGGTAGTACGCGAGATCGCCTGGGGTGCCGACGTGCAGCGGGACGTAGAGCTCCGCGGGGTAATCCGACATGGAGGCGAATCTAGCCGCGTTGCGCGAGCGCGGCGTGTTTCACAGAACGATGTTGTTCGCCGACCAAACCGCGACATAACCACGACGCCGTGATGACAGCCTTGCGCGGACGCCTGCTAGCCTGCCGGGGATGCTCGATATGCTCGACCAATCCGCTCTCTCGCTCGCCCGCCGCATCCGACTGCGCGAGCTCTCCCCCGTAGAAGTCATCGACAGCCACATCGCGCGCACCGAGGCCGTCAACCCCGCGATCAACGCGGTGGTCGCCGATCGCTTCGAACGCGCGCGCGCCGAGGCTCGCGCCGCCGAGGATTTGCTCATGCGCTCGGACCCGGCGGAGCTGCCCCCGCTGTTTGGCCTCCCGTACACGGCCAAGGAGTACATCGCCGCCGAGGGCATGCCGCTCAGCGCTGGCATCTGGTCACGCCGGGATACGCGCGCGACCGAGGACGCCGAGACCATTCGCCGACTTCGGCAAGCAGGCGCGATCCTCATCGGGATCACCAACGTGCCGGAGGGCGGCCTCTGGCTCGAGACCTATAACAACGTCTATGGGCGCACTGTGAACCCCTGGGACCCTCGGCGCAGCGCTGGCGGGTCCAGCGGCGGCGAAGGCGCGATCATCTCGAGCGGCGGCGCCACGTTTGGGCTGGGCGCCGATATCGGCGGCTCGATCCGCATCCCCGCCGCCTTCTGCGGCATCGTCGGCCACAAGCCCACGGGTCGTATGGTCCCCAACACCGGCTTCTGGCCGCCCGCCGAGGGCGAGCTGAGCGCGTACCTCGTCTGTGGACCGATGACGCGGCGTGTTGAGGACGTGATGCCGATTCTCCGCGCGATCGCTGGACCTGATGGAGTCGATCCCGTGACGCGCGAGTGGACGCTCGAGGACGAGAGCGCCATCGACCTGCGGGATGTCACGGTCTTCCCGGTCGAGACGAACGGCCGCACGCGCGTGTGGAACCGCATGCGCGTCGCGGTGCGCGACGCGGCGGATGCGCTCGCAGCGCGCGGCGCGACGATCAAGCCCTTGAACCTCCCACGCATGCGGCGCGCCTTTGAGATCTGGAGCGCCATGATGAACAGCGCCGGCGAGACGACCTACGCGGAGGTCCTCGGCGACGGCGAGCCGGTCGCGCTCCCGCGCGAGCTGCTGCGCGCGGCGACCGGGCGCTCCCACCACACGCTGCCGGCGCTGATCGTGGCCGCCGCGGACGTGCTCGCCCGCCGCCTGCCGACGACGCTCGAGCGGATGGTCCGCGCCGGGCGAGCGCTCCAACATGAACTCGAGGACATTCTCGGACCGCGCGGCGTGCTCCTGCACCCGCCCTACACGCGCCCGGCTCCGCGCCACCACGGGCCGCTGCTGACGCCCTTCGACTTCGTGTGCACCGCGCTGTTCAACGTCATGGAGTTCCCCTCGACGACCCTGCCCGTCGGCTTCGATCGCAACGGGCTGCCCGTCGGCGTGCAGGTGATCGGGCGGCGGGGCGCGGACGCGCTTACGGTCGCGGTCGCCAGCGCGCTCGAGGAGGACTTCGGCGGGTGGCGACGCTCCGAGCCGCGTCCGAAGGCCGCGTGATCAGGCCCCCGGCCGTGGTATCACGATGGCATGACGACCGAACCGGCGATCGAGGTCGTGGCCCACGCCTCCGCGGCCGCGCTCCTGGCTGACGCTGGTACATGGCTCGAAGAGCAGGAGTCACGCAACGATCGCTTGCTCGGGCTGTGCCACGATCAGCCCGAGGAGGCGCGCGACCCTGGCCTGTGGCTCACCGCCCGCGTCGGCGGGGCGCTCGCGGGGGCGCTCGCCTACCTCCCCGGCGCCGACCTGCGGCTCGCGGCGCAGACCACCGTCGCGGCCGCGCGCGCGCTCGCGGCGGAGGTCGAGCGTCGCCAGCTCCACGTGAAGCTGGTGACGGGCGCGCCCGACGCCGCTGACGCGTTCGCGCGCGCGCTGGCTGCCGAGCCGCGCGTGTTCATGGCGACGCGCGTCCACGAGCTGCTCGAGCCGCCCCGCCCGCCCTCGCCCGAGCGGCCGCTCCCCGACGGCGCGCTCGCGCTGGCGAGCGCCGAGGATCACGAGCGGCTGCTGCCCTGGTACCTCGCGTTCAACCACGAGGCGACGGGCGCGGCGCCCGACGAGACGCGCGCGCGCGCCCGGCTCTCGCGGGACATCGCGCGCGAGCGCGTGTTTCACTGGGTCCTGCCCGATGGGACATCTACGTGCCTGCTCGGGCTCGGCGAGCCGACCCGCCACAGCGCCCGCGTCGCGCTCGTCTACACGCCGCTCGCGCAGCGCGGGCGCGGCTACGCCTCGGCGGCCGTGCGCGCGCTGAGCGAGCGCTGCCTCGCGGCGCCGCAGCCCGTCGCGCGCTGCACGTTGCACACCGACGTGCGCAACCCCGTCGCCGAGCGGATCTACCGGCGCCTCGGCTACCGCTACATCGCTGACTCACGGACCTACTCGCTCGACCCGTGATCCGCGACGCGGCGGGCTACGACGGCGACGGCGACGGCGACGACTCGACGGCGCGGAAGCCCTCGCTCATCTCGTGGAGCTCGGGCGTCCACCAGCGCTCCTCGATCGGCGTGATCTCGTGGAACAGGTTGTAGTTGATCTCCACGTAGTCGACGGTCGGCCGGTGCATGATGTCCTTGAACAGGAAGCCGACGCGCACGTCGTCCATGGTGTAGCGGTAGCCGGCGTGCACGGTCTGAGCGATGGTCTCGTCGGTGCCGACGAGCGAGAGCATGATCATCGCGTCCTCGCGCCGCAGCGCGTCGAGCTGGCCCTCGCCGTGCAGCGGGCTGCGCTCGTCGATCCGGTGCATCGCGAGCCAGCTCATCCAGAAGAACGCGTTCTCGCTGCGCACGAGCTTGAGCGGCACCGGCCGGCGGATCACCTCGCCCTCGCGCGTGCGCTCGGTGCAGAGGATGTAGGCCTTGAGGCGCGCCTCGACGATCACGTTGTGGCGCCAGTTGGCCATGCGGAACATCAGGTGCGGCACGCCGTCGCGCGGCGCGATCACCATCTTGTCGGAGAACAGCACGCGGGCGCGCGGGCGCGCGAGCCGGGCGAAGGTCAGGCCGGTGACGAGCGCCGTGTACAGCAGCCCGAGCGCCGCCTCGATCGTGACGAGGATGTCGGCGTAGAGCGTCTCCGGCGACATGCCGCCGTAGCCGATCGTCGACATCGTCTGGACCGAGAAGAAGAACGCGTGCAGGAAGGTGTGGGCCTCGATCCCCGAGATCGAGCCGGGCTGGAGCGTGTAGAGGTAGGCGAACAGCGTGTTGAGCCCGAGGAACATCAGGCCCGACATGGTCAAAAACAGGGTCCACGGCAGCTCGAGCACGAAGTGGTAGAAGTCGCCGAACACGTCGGCTCGTCGACCGATCGCGTGAATCGTCGCCGAGAACGCGTTCGACCGCGGCATTCGAACGAGCGGCGCAGCGGGGCGCTTGAGCACGGCGTGGACGATATACCGACGGCACGCGCCATTTTTATACGGCTTATAGCCGTATTTAGACCCATGGCAATAGCAGGGCCGGCAACCGTGTATTGCGGCAAATTTGCCGCTCTGAGTCGCGTCGAGCGGCCGGGCCGTGACCGAACTTTGCTTATTTACCGGTTGGTTACCGGTTGTACTCGCGGTGATTCGCGGCAAACTGACGTCGCGTACACATTCGCTTGACGAGGACTACGACATGCACGACAGCCGACGCCGCAGCCTGATGAAAGCCATGAGTTGGCGCCTCATCGCCGTCATCATCACGACCACCGTCGGCTACCTCTTCACCGAGAACGCCACCTTCGCGCTCTCGATCGGGATCGCGGACTCGATCATCAAGATCTTCGCGTACTACCTGCACGAGCGCGCGTGGATCAACGCGCCGATCGAGCGCGCGGAGCCGGTCGTCGGCTACCAGCCGATCGCCCACGACGCGCGCACCTCGTCGACCTGAGCTCGCTCGTCGCCGCCCGCCGCGTGGTACACCGCGCGCGACATGACGACGCCTGATCCCTTCGCCGCGCCCGGCCCCATCATCGCCCCCTCGATCCTCAGCGCTGACTTCGCGCGCCTGGGGGATGAGGTGCGGGCGCTCGACGTCGCGGGCGCGGACTGGATCCACGTCGACGTGATGGACGGGCGCTTCGTCCCCAACATCACGATCGGGCCGCTGGTCGTCAAGGCGCTGCGGCCGCTCACGAGCCGCGTGCTCGACTGCCACCTGATGATCGAGGAGCCCGAGCGCTACGCCCACGCGTTCGCGGCCGCGGGCGCCGACGTGATCACCGTCCACGTCGAGGCCTGCCGGCACCTGCACCGCAACCTCCAGCAGATCCGCGGTCTCGAGCGGGCCGCGGGCGGGCGCGTGCGCGCGGGCGTCAGCCTCAACCCGCACACGCCCGCGAGCGCGCTCGAGCACGTGCTGGAGCTCTGCGACCTCGTGCTGGTCATGAGCGTCAACCCGGGCTTCGGCGGGCAGGCGTTCATCCCGGCGGCGCGCCCGAAGATCCGCGCGCTCCGGGCGATGATCGAGGCGCGCGGGCTCGACACGCGGATCGAGGTCGACGGCGGCGTGAACGCCGAGACCGTCGCGGAGATCGCCAGCGACGGCGCCGACTGCTTCGTGTCCGGCAGCGGCGTGATGAAGAACAAGCGCTTTGGGACAGACTACGCGGGCGCGATCGCGGAGCTGCGCGCGCGCGCGCGCGGCGCCTGACGCGACCCCGCGATCACGAGTTGTAGAGCGTGAACTTCTCGAGCGCCGCCTGGAACGGCTCGTCGTCGGTCTGCGGCAGGCGCTCGAGCACGTCACGGGGCACCCGCAGGAAGCGGACGAGCGGCGTCTTCTCGACCTCGACCTTGGCCTCGTCGTCGACCTTGAGCACGCAGCGGTTGACGGTGACGAAGTGCTCGCCGTCGTCGCGCGGGCTTCGGTAGACATCGAGCGCCATGAACACCGGCGGGATGGCTTCGAAGTTGCTGAAGTCGGCCGGCGCGGCGTGGACGAGCGCGTCGAAGTCCCCGGCCTCGAGCGCGCGCCGGAGGTCCTCGCGCAGCACGAGCCGCGCGACGTCGGTCTCCTCCGCCGTCCACGCGTTGGCGACCTCGCAGTAGGGCTTGTCGATCTCGTGACTCAGCAGCACGGGCACGAGCGTGAGCGCGGCGGCCTCGACGATCCAGAGCACGATCGAGAGCCAGCCGCCGCCGGTCTCGCGCAGGACCACGCCCATCGCGTCGGCGATCGCGACCGGGCTGACGAGGAAGAAGCCCCAGCCGCTGTAGGCCCAGAGGAAGCCGATCCAGTTGCCGTACAGCGCGACGAGCGTGAGCAGCACGGTGGCCGCGACGTTGAAGCCGCGGTTGCGCACGCGGCCCCACTGCAGCAGCAGCCCGGCCGCGGTCGCCACGGCCACGACGCCGCCGAACAGGCACAGCGCGCCGAGCAGGAAGTGGAACGAGAGGTACGAGCTGGCGACGCCGTAGGCGAGGCCGATCGCCGCCATCACGGGGACGCCGACGGCGAAGAGCTTGATCGCGCCGGCGGTCGGCACCTTCCCGGACGGCGTGTAGTACAGGGGCGCGCGCTCCATGGTCGTCATCGTAGGGCCGTGGACGGCGACGCGCGCCCGCGAAGTCATGAGTAATCCTTGCGCCCCTGCTCGTCCGCGGGTGCGCGCGTCGCTGGCTTCTCGGACAGCGCCCCGGCGGCCGCGACCACGAGCAGCGCGCCGCCGACCAGCAGCCGCCCGACGTCCGCCTGCTCCCCGAACACCAGCAGCGCGGCCGCGACCGCGAGCGGGACCTTGAGGTTGTTGAAGACCGCGAGCGTCGCGGGCGAGACCGTGACGGCGCCCTTGTTCCACGCGAAGAAGCACAGCCCCGAGGCGACCGCGCCCAGGTAGAGCAGCGCGGTGAGCTGCTCGCCGCTCAGCGCCGCCGCGCTCGACCAGCCGCCGCGCAGCGTGGTCCCGACCGAGGTCACGAGCAGCGCGCCGAGGTACAGCAGCGCGAACACGCGGTGATCCTCGAGCTCGGCGCGGCGCCGTCGCAGCGCGCGATACAGCACCTGACCGGCGGCGAAGCACAGGTTGGCGGCCTGCACGAGCAGGACGCCGACCCAGCGCGCGCGCGCGTCGACGGGGTCGAGCGCGACGTCGCCCGACTCGATCACGCCGGCCCCGAGCGCGGCGAGCAGCGCGAGCGCGATCGTGCGCGGCGCGACCCGGCGCGCGAGCGCGTCGTGGACGAGCGCGACGTAGATCGGCGTGAAGACGGTCAGCAGCGCGACCTCGTGGGCCGAGAGGCGCTGGTAGGCCGCGATGTACAACATGTACATAAGGCCATATTGAACCGCGCCGATCGCCAGGAGCCCGGCGATCAGCCGCGGGCCGAGCCCGCGCGCGCGCAGCCAGGGCAAGAACAGCGGCAGCGCGACGAGCATGCGCGCCCAGGCGACGAAGCCCGGATCGAGCCCGGTCAGGATCGTCTTGATGAGCCCGAAGGAGAACGCCCAGACGAGCGAGACCGCGATCAGGTACCCCACGCGTGCAGACCCGCCCGCGACCATAAACCAAAGCGGCCCGCGACCCCAGCGGCGCCCGCGACCCAGCGACGCCGCTGGATCCTGCGGCGGCCTCGGGGGCGCGCGCGGTATAACGGCGCATGCTCGTCACGCCGCTGATCGCCGCGCTCCTGCTCCTGCACCTGACGCTGCTCTCGTGCTTCGTCTCCTACCTCCGCATCACCCTCCGCATCAGCTTCGGGGACGGCGAGAACCGCGACATGTTCCGCGCGATCCGAGCCCACGCGAACGCGCTCGAGCACGCGCTGCCGTTCATCGTGCTGCTGCTGCTGCTCGAGATGCGCGCCGGCGCGAGCGAGCAGCTGTGGTGGCTCAGCGGCGGCTTCGTCGCGGCGCGCGTGCTGCACTCGCTCGGCGTGCTCAACCGGATCCACCGCGTGCGCCAGATCGGCGCCACGGTCTCGGTGCTGCTGGAGCTCGTGTTCGCGATCTGGCTGCTGCGCGCGTGCCTCGGCTGCTGCTGAGGAGCGCCTCGTCGTTCGCCCTGGCGGCCGCGCGCGGCTCGGCTCGCGCGCGATCGTACGCGGCCGCGGCCTTGAAAGCCCGGGCGACTGCGACGACAATCAACGCGCCATGGATAAGACCTTCTCGAGCGCGGACGATGCCATCCACGACATGACGGACGGCATCACGCTGATGAGCGGCGGCTTCGGCCTGTGCGGCAACCCGGAGAACCTGATCAAGGCGATCCACCGCAAGGGCGTCAAGCACCTCGACATCATCTCGAACAACTGCGGGATCGACGGCGTCGGGCTCGGCCTGCTGCTCGAGAACGCGCAGGTCCGCTCGATGACCTCGTCGTACGTCGGCGAGAACAAGACCTTCGAGAAGCTGTTCCTCTCGGGTCAGCTCGAGGTCACGCTCGTGCCCCAGGGGACGCTCGCCGAGCGCATCCGGGCCGGCGGCGCGGGCATCGGCGGGTTCTACACGCCGACGGGCTACGGCACGCCCGTGGCCGAGGGCAAGGAGGTCCGCGAGCTCGACGGGCGCTGGTACGTGCTCGAGCGGCCGCTGAGGGCCGACTTCGCGATCGTGAAGGCCTGGAAGGGCGACGCGCACGGCAACCTCGTGTTCCGCAAGACCGCGAACAACTTCAACCAGGTGATGGCGACCGCGGCGCGCGTGACGATCGCCGAGGTCGAGGAGCTGGTCGCCCCCGGGCAGCTCGACCCCGACGAGGTGCACACGCCGGGGATCTACGTGCAGCGCGTCATCAAGGGCGCGCGCTACGACAAACCCATCGAGTTCCGCACGACCCGCCCGAGCTGACGCCCGCGTCCTCCCCACCGCAGCACCCAAAAGGATCCCAGATGCCCCTGACCCGCGAGCAGATCGTTCAACGCGTCGCCCGAGAGCTGCGCGACGGCTACTACGTCAACCTCGGGATCGGCATGCCCACGCTCGTCGCCAATCACATCCCCGACGGCGTGCAGGTCATCCTCCACAGCGAGAACGGCCTGCTCGGCATGGGCCCGTTCCCCAGGGACGAGGACGTCGACGCCGACCTGATCAACGCCGGCAAGCAGACCGTCACCACGGTCCCCGGCGCGTCGTTCTTCGGCAGCCACGACAGCTTCGCGATGATCCGCGGCGGCCACCTCGACCTGTGCGTGCTCGGGGCCATGGAGGTCAGCGAGCACGGCGACCTCGCCAACTGGATGATCCCCGGCAAGAAGGTGAAGGGCATGGGCGGCGCCATGGACCTCGTGGCCGGGGCCAAGCGCGTGATCGTGGCGATGGATCACTGCAGCAAGCGCGGCGACCCCAAGCTGCTCAAGGAGTGCGCGCTCCCGCTGACCGGCAAGCGCGTGGTCCACGAGGTCGTCACCGACCTCGGCTACTTCCGCTGCACGCCCGAGGGGCTCGTGCTCAGCGAGATCGCGCCGGGCGTCACCGTCGAGGAGGTCCGCGCGAAGACGGGCTGCGACGTCATCGTCGACGGCGAGCCGCCGGTGCTCGAGTACGCGGCGCCCGGCGCCGCGAGCTGAGCTGGTCACACGGCGCGACGGCGCCAGCGTTGGGAGTCACGATGACTTGGTTTCTCGACAGGGATTACGTCGCGGCGTTCGACTTCGACGGCTTCGACATCAACGCGATCGCGGCGCTGACGGGGCTGGACGCCGAGCGCGTGCGCGTGTTCCTCGACCGCCGGCGGATGTGCTGGGTCGAGAGCGCCCCAGAGGATGGGTGGCTCGCGGGCGCGAACGGAGACGGAGAGCCGACGCTGCTGTTCATCGGCTACTCACGGCTCGCCGCCGTCAACACCCACGAGCACCCGCTCAACACCGTGAGCGTGAATCATCAAACGGGCGCGCTCACGACCCACGGGATCGCGCTCGAGAACATCTATGAGCGCGAGTGGAGCGAGATCCTCGACGCCGCGCGCGAGGCGATCGGCTTTCAGCACATCGGCAACGCGCCGCTGCGTCCGTACAAGCACCCCGCGTGCTGGTACTTCTCGCTGCTCCCACTCTCGTGGGCGCATCAAGACATCATCGACAGGCGCGGCCCCAGCGAGGCGGACATCACACGGCTGCGCGAGTGGATCGAGGGCGAAGGCTCGATCCTGCTGTGCTTCCGCCAGCACACCCTGTCCGCGACCGGAGCGCTGCTCGACAGCATGTAGAGGTCGAGGTCGAGGCCGAGGTCGAGGTCGAGGTCGAGGTCGAGGTCGAGGTCGAGGCAGTCGCGCGCGTCCTCGGTCCTTGCGACCGGGTCACGAGACCAGGCGCCGGTCGAGCTCGCCCACGCGACCGCGTCGGGCCTCGACCTCGAGACCGACCGCGAGGGCGTCGCGCAGCTCTCGCGCGGCCTCCGGGAGCAGGCGCAGGCTGACGGGTCCCACGGTCACGTGGATGACGCCGCAGACGCAGCGCTGAACATTACAATGGGGGGTTCCGGCGAGGAATTCGGCGTGCTCGTGCATGGCGAGCGCAGTGAACCTTAATTGAAAAAGAATTTCAATATCAATTAAAGGTGCCGGCCGCGACGAAGTTTGCCCCCCGGAACTCGGGTGAAACCTGGGGCGTCACGCCGCGCACTAACCAAATGCGACAACGCCCGCAGGCCCTGGTCGAGCCGAAGTCACGAGAACGTCGGATCCACCAGTCAGCCCCCAGGGAATGGTCCCTGGTTACAGCCTTGTGTCTTGGGACGCCAGGACTTGCGCGGCGGCGTCGTCTGTCCTCAACCCGCCCTCGCCGCGCTCGCGCGGGCGCTTTCGCTCGGACTCGCCGCTCTCGACGCGCCACGGAACGCGACGGCCCGGCGCGAGCGACCGCGCGCGCCTGCACCCGACCACCGTGACGATCATGCAGCACTCCTCCGCGACCTCCCCCGCGACCTCCTCCGCGACCTCCTCCGCGACCTCCTCCGCGACCTCCTCCGCGACCTCCCATCCGCTTCTCCACGCCCCGCGCGCCGTCTTGCTCGCGCTCTCCCTCGCGCTCGTGGGTCTCGCCGCGCCGGCCTGCGACGGCGACGACATGGACGAGTCCACGAGCGACGCGACGGAGGAGACCGAGACCGACGCCGAGGAGGGCACGACCGGCACCGACGGCTCCAACAACACGTTCTCCCCCTCGGGCGGCCTCGCCAGCGCCGGCGAGACGAACGCCGACACGGACTCGGACACGGATACGGACACCGACGGCGACACGGGCCCCGGCACCAAGGAGCACCCGCGCTGACGCGCGGCGCCGCGACCGAGGGCGCGAGTTTTCAGTACCATGTCGCGCATGTCGACGATTCGTCTGCTCCCGCGCTCCCGCGCCCTGTTGTGCGTCATGGCCTTCGGCCTGGCCGTCGCGCCGCTCGCCTGTGACGGCGGCAAGAAGGCCGACACCAAGACCGACACCAAGACCGCAGAGACCAAGACCGAGACCAAGCAAGCCGAGACCAAGGAGGCCGACGCCAAGCAGGCCGAGGCGCACGCGCCCGCGGCCGAGGCCAAGCTCGGCGAGCTCGCGCCGGAGTTCGAGCTCAACGATCTCGACGGCAAGCCGCACAAGCTCGCGGACTACAAGGGCAAGGTCGTGGTGCTCGAGTGGTTCAACCCGGGCTGCCCGTTCGTGAAGCACGCCCACGGCGAGGGGCCGCTGAAGGACATGGCGAAGAAGGTCGTGTCCGACGACGTCGCCTGGCTCTCGATTAACTCGGGCGCGCCCGGCAAGCAGGGCCACGGGGTCGAGGCCAACAAGGCCGCCGCCGCCGAGTGGGCGATGGAGAACCCGATCCTGCTCGATGAGTCCGGCGAGGTCGGCCACAAGTACGGCGCCACGAACACGCCGCACATCTTCATCGTCGACAAGGAGGGCAAGCTGGCCTACGCCGGCGCGCCCGACAACGCGCCGGTCGGCGAGGTCAAGAACGAGGGCGAGGCGTTCACGGACTACATCGGCCCCGTGCTCGCGGCGCTGAAGGACGGCAAGCCCGTGGAGCAGCCCGAGACCCGCGCCTGGGGCTGCTCGGTCAAGTACGACAAGGTCTGACCGCGCGCGACGGGCCGCCGCCGCCGCGCGCGGGGGCCCGCGCCTAGCTGTGCACCGTGACCGCGCTGACGAGCTCTGCGGGCGCGCCGGCCTCGTCGGGGACGATGAAGCGCAGCTCGCCCGCGCGCACGCCCTCGGCCTCGAGCAGGTCGCCGAGCAAGGTCGGCGCGCCCGTCGGCAGCGCGACGCGGAACCGCTGCAGGTCGACGTCGACGGGCGTCGAGCCCACGGTCACCTCCTCGAGCGTGACGTCGACGTCGCCGACGCTCGCCAGCGAGAACGAGAGCGTCGGTCTTGAGATCGTGACCGCGCCCGCGGCGTGATCGGGGTTGAGCGACAGCGTCAGCTTCTTGTCCTTGACCGGGCACACGGGACAGATCGGCGTGTCGGGCTGCGGGCGCACCCAGGGCGCGCCGGCGTCGGGCGAGACCGGCGCGGCGGCGAGCGTCGGAGACGCGCAGCGCACCACGGTGCGCGGGCCGGCGGGGCCGCACTCGAGCTCGGTCGCCGCGCACGGGAGCGCGACGAGCTGCGCGTTGATGGGGACGCGGCTGCCGAGCACCTGGGTGCCGGTGAAGCTCTGATCGATGAGCGCGAGCGCGTCGCTCGGGCCTTGGCTCACGTAGGGATTGGCGCAGCCGGGGCACAGCCCGGCGAAGGCGCGCTGCGCCGAGATCCTCCGCACGGCCTGGGCGCCCTGCCCGCTCGGCAGCAGCGACGCGGACATCGGGAGCCCGACGCCGGTCCGGTCGATGAGGCGCATGATCTCGTGCGGGGAGAGCGGCTGGCCGCTGGAGTGACTCCACAGGCGGGCGGCGACGGCCGAGAGCGAGGCGGTCGCGATCGAGGTCCCGGTCCAACTGCCCGTATAGCCAGATCCGGCGGAGGCGACGGCCTGCATCGACGGCATCGCGCGCGTCGGCATGCCGCCCGCGCGCGCGTTCGGGATCGGCTGATCGTCGTAGGTCAGCCCGCCGGCGGCGTACACCAGCGAGCCGGCCCCGCGCTTGCCCTCGGGGTCGTCGTAGTACGCGAAGGTCTCCGCGCCGAACAGCGTGGTGCACTCCTGGCGCGTCGGCGCGGGGTAGCGCTCCCACAGCCCGGGCGCCATGGCGCCGGTGTGCTCGCAGGGCGCCCCCGGGTTGTTGCCGGCGGCCGCGATCACGAGCGCCTGGTTGCAGGCGGCCCAGGCCGCGACGGCGTGCACCGCCTGCACGGGCGCGGGCACGTCGGCGCTCCAGCCGCTGAGGAGCGAGACGTGATCCGCGGGGTCCTTGGTCAGCGCGCCGCCGTAGCGCGCGTCCCAGCCGACGCTGAGGTTGAGGATCAGGCGCGCGGGCATATGGTCCTTGCGCCAGATCACGAGCGCCTCGGTCATCGCGCGCGCGAGCGACCCCTGGCTGCCGAGCGGCCCGCCGTTCGGCTGCGCGTCTGGATCCCCGCCGGCGTACGGGAAGGCCTGCGTGTGATACTGCTGCGCGGCGCAGCTCGCGTCGCCGTGGGGGCAGCGGATCGCGCGGACCAGCGCCGCCATCATCAGCCCGTGGCGAAGGCGCGGGCGCGCGGCCGAGTAGGCGGTGCTCGCCTGGGCCGTCGACACGGAGTCGACGATCGCCACGTACGCGACGTCCGCGGGCGTCGGCGTCGCCGTGCCCGGCGCCGCGCCGGCGGCCCGCCGGAACGCGCCGGCGAGCACCTCGAGCACGGCTGGGTCGTCGCCGAGGTGACGGGGTCTCGTGAGGTTCCCGGGACCTGGCAGCGCGACGGGCGAGCGCGTGAGCTCGGCCTCCTGCAGCGCGGAGGCCGGCGCCTGCGGGACCACGACGTCCTGGTCGGCGTCGATGCGGACGACCCGCGCCGTGTCGAGCTCGGAGAACTTCGGCTCGTCCGCCGGCGGCTGCGCGCCGCCCCAGCGGTACTCACAGAAGCGCTCGAGCGGCGCGGGCAGCGTCTGCCCCTCGAGCAGCGCGGCGACGGGACCCTGGCGCAGCAGCGGCCCGGTGCTCCAGCCGGTCGCGGCGGGGCAGCCCTTCGAATCTGCCTCTTTGACCAGGGCGATGTACCGCAGGTCGGGCGCGGGCGCGGACGTGTCGACGAGCGCCTGCGCCGACGCGTCGAGCCGAGGCGCGCGGCTGAGCGCGCCGCCCATGTCCTCGACGTACGCGCGCGCGCGGTCGAGCTCGTCGTTGTTGCAGCTCAAGAGCCCCAGGAGCGCGGCCCCCAGGGCCGACGCGCGGCCGCTCGCGCGCCGCCGCGGCTCGGTGTGGCTCCTGCTCGCGTTCATCGTCATCTGCGTCTCCGTCCTCGAGCTCGCGGCGGCGCGGCGACGACGTCGTCGTCGCCGTCCCGCGGCTCCCCGGGCCCTATACCAGCAGCGGGCGAGCTCTGACGCGCGCGAGATGTCTCGAGGACCACTCGAGCCGGATCACCGCACCCACGCGCGGTAGCGCACCCAGTCGGGGTGCTCGGCGCGCGTCGCGAGCTGCGCCGCGCGCAGCAGCGCTGGGCCGTCGAGCGACGACGCGTCGGCGGCGACGCGCTCGTACAGCGCCGCGATGACGGCCGCCGCCTGGGCGTCATCGATCTCGGCGCTCGTGGCGATCACCGCGTCGGCGCCCGCGACCAGGAACGCGTGCGCGAGGCTCATGCCGCCCGCGAGCGTGCGCGGATCCGCGAGCCCGGTGCTGCAGCCGTTGAGCACCACGAGCGACGGGGCCTGGTCGCCGAGCGCGAGCACGTCGGCGACGGAGAGCGTGCCGTCGCCCGCGAGCTCGAGCGCGCCGCCCCAGCCGCCGGCCCCCTGCGCGCGCGCGTGCCCGACGTAGTGAAGGAGGCGGGCGCCGTGGATCCGCGCCCGCACGCGCGCCCCGGTCGCGCCGTCCTCGAGCAGCGCCTCGACCGGGAGCCCGCCGCGCTCGAGCGCCGCGTCGACGCGCGCGGCGCCTCAGCTGGCGCGCCGACCAGGTTACTCGGCGGCGCGACGACGACGCGCGCGCCCCGCGGCCCGGCGACGTCGTCGACGGCCACGGCGCGCGCGTCGTCGTCGACGACGCGCGCGAGGTCCAGGAGTGCGCGACGGGCCCGCGCTCGAGCAGCGGCGCGCCGCTCTGGCTCGCGCGCGGCGTGAAACGGCACCTCGAGCAGCGCGCCGGCGGCGATCACCTGCACCCGAGCGGCGCGCGCGAGCGGCTCGCCAAACGACGCGAGCGCGCGCGCGCGCCAAGCTCACGTGTTCCGCCTGTCTCTTCAGACAGTGGGAGCTCGAGCCGGCGCGCCGTCACCCCGCGCGCGTCCGCGGCGAAGCCGAACCAGCGCCGCGCCTGCGGCCCCTGGCTGCGCCGGGTAGTACGCCAGCACGAGCTCGTCGGGCGCGGGCGGGCGGGCTCGGCGCAGCTGCGCGCGCGCGTCGGCGCGCGCGCCGGGCTCCGCGAGCGCCGCGTCGAGCTGCGCGCTGGCCTGCTGGAGGCGCTCCGCCGCGCGCCCGCGCGGTCTCCCCTCGCGCCGCGCGAGCGTCCAGCTGCGCTCACGCTCGGCCTCGAAACCGGCGCGCGTCGCCTCGTAGCGCGCCAGCGCCTCGCGCCGCGCGCAGGCGTCGACGGGCCCGCGAGCGCCGCGTAGGTGCGCGCGCGCGCGAGCCGAGCGGCGCACAGCGCCTCGTCCTCGCGTCCGCGCGCCAGCAGCAGCGCGATGAGCCCCCGCGTCCCGCGATCGCGATCGGCCGCGAAGCGCTCGCGCCCCTCGTCGATCGCGATCCGCGGCAGCACGCGCTCGAGCAGCCGCTCCGCCTCGCGAAACCGCGCCTCGGCCGGCGCCCAGCGCCTGAGCGCGACGAGCGACTCGCCCTGCCCGACCGCCGCGCGCCAGCGCAGCCCGAGCTCGTCCTGAACCGACGCGGCGCGCCCGAGCGCCTCGTAGCCGCGCAGCGCGTCGTCCCAGCGCGCCTCGAGGGCCGCGAGCTCGGCCTCGAGGTAGTCCCGCCACATCGCCTGGGACGGCGTCGGCGCCTCGCGCAGCGACGCGAGCTCGCGGCGCGCCCGCTCGGCGTCCTGGCGCAGCAGCCAGGTCCGCGCGCGGTTGAGCCGGAGCTCGCCCACCACCCGCGGATCCTCCACGGCGCCGCCCGGGCCGAAGATCGTCAGCGCCTCGTCGAGCAGCGGGATCGGGTCCGGCGCGGCCCGGCCCGCGCTCATGGCCTCGATGCGCGACCACGCGACGTTGTTGAGCAGCTTGCCGCGCCGGCTCGGCTCCAGCGCGTCGCGCAGGCCCATGGCCTCGGCGTGCGCAGCCTCGGCGCCCTCGCTGTCGCCGAGGCGCTCGAGCAGCACGGCCTGGGCCGAGAGCACCGCGACCAGGTCGACGCGCCGCCCGAGCCGGCGGGCGATCGTCGCGTGCTCGCGATAGTCGCGCAGGGCCGCCCGCGCGTCGCCGGCGCGGTCGGCGACCAGCCCGCGATAGTAGCTGTGCACCAGCCGCGCCTCGGGATCTCGCGGGATCAATTGCTCATGCTTCTCGAGCCATGTCCTGGCGCACGCGAAGTCGTGCAGCGTGAGGCAGGTGAAGGTCGCCGTCAGCGCGATGTCGCCGGCGTCGCGCAGCCACCCCTGCTCCTCCGCCGCGCGCATCGCCGCCGCGTAGCGCTCGAGCGCGCCCCGGTGCTCGTCAAGCCGATACAGGATGTCGCCCTCGAGCCGCAGCCCCGCGGCCGCGGCCGCGCCGGCGAGCTCGGGCTGCCGCGCCCGGAGCTCGCGCAGCGCCCCCTCCCAGTCGCCCGCCTGCGCGCGGCGGTCGAGCTCGAGGATCTCGGCGGGTCGGCGCTCGGCGTCCTCCGCCAGCGCCAGCGCCCAGCGCTCGCCGCTGGCGGGCGCGCGCAGCTCGAGCGCGCGCAGCCCGGGGCGCGCGAGCGAGACGACGACGCGCTGCCCGTGGTCGACGGGCGTCGGCGTGAGCTCGAGCCGCTCGCCGTCCAGGCGCAGCTCGAGGGGCGCGTCGGGGTGCGCGGCGGCCCACAGCCGCAGGGTCGTCTCGCCGGGTTGATAGCGGCACACCGCGCCGGTCCGCGACGCGCAGCCCGAGAGCAGCACGTCGAGCGGCCGCGCGTCGACGGGGCGCGTCGCGTCACCGACCGCGCCCGCGCCCGCCGGTCCGCGCTCACAGCCGGAGAGCGCGCCGAGGGCGAGCGACGCGCCCACGACGAGCCGCCGGGCGCGTCGCCTCAGCCGCCGCCCTCCTCCTCGATCACCAGCGCGTAGTCGGGCCTGACCACAAAGACACCTTGATTGGGAGCGCCGCCGTCGACGAGCGCGCGCGCGGCCGCGACGTCGCGCAGCAGCGCAACCAGGCTCCCCTCGACGATCAGGCTGAGCGACCAGGCGCCGGCGGGCAGCGGCAGCAGCTCCCGCGCCGCGCCGCGCAGCGCGAGGCCGCCGGCGGCCGTGCGCGCGCGCGCGCGCGCCCGGCACCTCGAGCAGCCGGTCCTCGCCCGCCTCGGCGCGCGCGAGCACGACGACGGACAGCGCGCCCTCGTGGGCTGTCTCAGGGGTCAGCAGCCAGTCGATCCGCGTGTCCGGACGGTAGCGCGCGGGGCCCTCGTCGTCCGCGGCGCGCGTCTCCGACACCGCGCGGTTGCGGACCACGAGCGTGTAGTCGGGCAGCGCCTGGGGATCGCCCGCGCCGCGGTCGAGCGGCCGAATCCACAGGAGCAGCGCGGCCGCGGCCGCGAGCGTAGCGAGCCCCCCGAGCCAAACGGCGCGTCGCGTGCCGCGAGCGCCCCGCGACGCGGCCTCGCCGTCACCGCGCGCGCGGCGATCCGCGAGCGAGATCGGCGGCGCGGCTCCCTCGGTCGCCGCGTCCCCCCGCAGCGCGCCCTGCAGCGCGTCGACGAGGCGCTCGCGCTCGCCCTCGGCGAGCGGCTGAAACATCGCCGCGTACTCCTCGGGATCATCGGGTCGCTCGGCCTGGACGTCCGCGCCGCGCCGCTCGCCCGCGATCACGGCCTCCCACGCGCGCGGCCCCGGGTTATCGAGCGCGCGCTCGAGCGCGCCGAGCTCCGCGAGCAGCGGATCGCGTTCGAAGTCCCGTTCGAAGTCGCCCTCGAGGTCGTCGTCCTGCGCTGACATCAGCCCGGCACCGCCCTGCCTCGCGCGCGCAGAATACCGCCCCGCGCGGTCCGGGGCGACGGTCCGCGCGTCGACCGGTCGATCGAGAACGCGTTCACGCGGCCTGCTCCTGCGCGAGGCGCCGCGCCAGCCTGCGCGTGCGCGAGTTCCAGGCGTCGACGGCCCCGCGCGTCATGCCGAGCTCGTCGCACACCTCGCTGATCGGCCGCTGCTCGACGTAGATCAGCTGAAACAGCAGCAGCCCGCGCTCGTTGAGGTGCGCGCGCAGGCGCTCGAGCAGCGCGCGCAGCTCGATGCGCGACTCGACCCGCGCGCCCGCCCGGCCGCGCGCGGCCTCGCCGATGAATTCGAAGTCGCCCGGCTCGGTCGGGTCGACGCCCCAGGGGTTGCCCTTGAAGCGCTGCAGCGCTCTCGAGACGCGCTGCCGCGTGATCAGGCGGACGAAGCTCGCCAGCGAGCGCCCGCGCGCGGGGTCCCAGATCCGCAGCAGCTTGCCGTCGTCCGCCAGCAGGCGCACGAGCACCTCCTGGGTGAAGTCGTCGACCTCCTGCCGCGGGTCGCGACGGTGCGCGCGGGCCCGGCGGGCCAGCGCGACGCCGGCCTCGACGCGGATGACCGGCACGAGCCCCTCGACGAGCCGTCGCAGCGCGTCGCGGTCTCCCTCGAGCGCGCTGGTTATTTGTTCGGGTGTCACGCCGCCGCTGTCCGGGTCGCGCAACCTTAACACAGCCGATGATCGCCGGGCGCACGCGCGCGCGCGCGTCCCGGCGGCGCGCGTCCTCTCGACGCGCGCCGCCGGACCGCGCCCGGCGGCGATCCGCGGACGCACGAGCGCTCTGGCGGCGCGCGCCGCGAGGACGCGCCCGTGAGCCGCGGTCTCGTCACGGTCGCGCGCGCGGCCCGGCGCGGTCCTCACGGGCAGGACTTGTAGTACCAATTGTTGGCGTAGATGAACGGCTTCGTGCCCTTGGGGGCAGGTTGCACGAAGCAGTTCGCGCCGTCGAAGCGGCTCCCCGGGACCGGACAGCGGTTCCCGGGCAGCGGCGTGTAGTAGTAGTTATTGCTGTAGAGGAACGCCTTGGTCCCGTTCGGCGCGCTGCCGACGATGCAGTTCGCGCCGTCGTACTTGCCGCCCTTGGGGCACGGGTCACTGCACGCGCCGGCGCCCGCCTGCGCGCGCTTGCGGGCCTCCTGCACGCGCTTGGGCTCGCCGCCCGAGGAGCCCTTGATCTTGTACTGGTGCCCGTTGGTCCCCACCGGCTTCTCCAGCAGGATCACCGGCGTCAGCCCGGCGACGTCGTTGAAGGTGCGCGAGAAGCTCGTGCGCCGCTTGTCGACGGTGAACTCGACCGCGGTCGTCGACGTGCCGTTCTCGTCGAGGAAGCAGACCGTCCCGCGCATCGCGTTGTTGGCCTTGCCGCCCGTGCGGATCAGCTCCAGCCGATAGGTGTCCGACATGATCGGCGCGCCCGCGAAGGTCCGCTGGGCCAGGAGCGTGCCCGTCTTCCACGCGTCCTCGCCGAGCCCGCGCGGCCCGATCTTCCAGGTCGAGTCACCGGCGGCGCTGTTGTACTTGGCGATGATCTGGTCGACCTTCGCCTTGTTCTTCTCGTAGTCCTCGACGCACTTGCGCTCCTTATCGGCGTCGTTCTGGTTGAAGAGCTGACAGATCCCCTTGACGATCTTGGGACCGTTCTGGTCGAAGAAGCTCTTGAACTTCAGCCACTCCGATTGACAGTCGCCAGCCCCGCCGGCCCGCGCGGCCGAGGGGATCGTGAGCATAGAGGTGATCGTGAGGATGGATACCGTGAGTGCCTTACGCAGCATGCCCATCCGTAGGCGGCGGGCGCCTGAAACCAACGCGGCGCGACGATTTTTTTCTGCGGGCTCGCTCGCGCCTCGCGAGCGCGTGCGCGAGCGCGCCGCTCGCTTGCGCTCGAGCGTCGCTCAGTCGCCGCGGCGGGGCACCAGGCTGCGGCGCAGGCTGCCGTCGTCCGAGATTTCGAAGCGGCGCTTCTCGAGCCAGCTCGTCACCCCGTCGGCGTTGGGGTGCAGCGGCGAGACCACGTTGTACAGATAGTTAAACCCGCGCCCGCGCGCCTCGTCCTCGAGGCGCCGCAGCACGTAGGTCCCGACGCCCTGGTTGCGGTGCGCGGGCGAGACCGCGAGCAGGATCTCGGCGTCGCCCCAGGTCGTGTCCATCCAGCCGTAGGCCAGCACGTCGCCGTCACGCTCGACGCGCCACCAGTCGCCGGGGATCAGCGCGCCCTCCCCGAACTTCGACAGCCGATCCATGCCGAAGGTCCCCGGCGGCGACGCGCCGATGATCTGCGCCTTGGCCTTATCCCAGTAGGCCGGGCTCTCGCGGATCCACGTGAGGTCGTCGGGCGCGCTGGTCTCGTCGTGCATCGCCCGCACAGTAGCTCGAATTATCCGCTGGCACGAGCCCGCGCGATCGCGGGAATTTTCGAGCTCAGGGCAATTCCCGCGACGCCGACGGCGCGCGCGCCCACGCGGCCGACGGCGGCAGCCCGAAGGCCCGCCGGAACGCGGTCGTGAAGTGGCTGTGACTCGAGAAGCCGAGCTCGAGCGCGACGCCGGTCAGGCCGCCCTCGTGCCCGCGCGCGAGCATCGGCAAGGATGACCGAAGGCGCAGCTGCGTTCGGTAGCCGTGGATGCTCGCGCCCGTGTAGCGCCGAAAGATCCGCGCGGCGTGGTACGGCGAGAGCCCGACCTCCTCGGCGAGCTCGGCGAGCGAGCGCGGCTCGAGCAGGCGCAGCGCGATCACGCGGCGCAGCTCGTGGACCTGATCGCGATGCAGCCGCCGCGTTCGCGCGCGCGCGCGCGAGCGCGGCTCGCCTGGCCCGCGCGCCGTGTAGACGTCGAGCAGCGTGCCCGTGACCAGCTCGAGCACGCGCTCGTCGAGCTCGAGCGTGTCGCGCTCGCTCGTGGACTCGACCAGCGCCTGGAACAGCCGCGCGTGGTGGAGGTACTCCCGCGAGCTCACGGGGCCCTGCACGAACGGGAACGGCGCGTCGAGGCGATCGACGACGCCGGGATCGCGCGAGCGCAGGATCTCGGCGAGCAGCGCGGCGGGCACGGCGAAGAACACGGCCTCGTCGCCGCGCGCGTCGAGCAGGCGCCGGCGATAGGTCTGCCCGGCGTTGTAGAGCATCACGTGGTTCGTGTCGGCGACCACGGGCGCGCGCCCGATGTGCTCGATCTCCACCGCGTAGCGCGGGAACACGATGATGTGCCCGGCGCCGACGTGGTTCTCGCGCGCCCACAGGCCGCTCGCGGGTCGACACACGAACTCGCCGATCGTCACGCCGGCGCGCACGAACTTCCGGCGATCGCCGCTGACCTCGGCGGGCTCGTCCTCCGCGTTGGTTCGCTGCGCGCTGCGGGCGTCCACGTCGCCCGCAGAGTAGCGGGGGCGCGCGCGCGCGAAAACTCGTTTCGCGCCCGCCCCCGTTATGATCTCACCATGCGCGCACGAGCCCCTGCACCGCTCGCTCGATTCGCCGCCGCGAGCGCCGCCCTGCTCGCCGCTGTGCTCAGCTCCTGCGCGAGCGCGCCCCGCAGCGAGGTGGCCGATCCGCCAGCGGACGAGGCGTTCCCGGGCTTCGCGGGCGAGGACGAGATGAAGACGCGAACGGTCGGGCGCGCGCCCGCGCCCGACCGACCGTTCAACGGTGAGCCCAGCGAGCACGCGCCCGTGGAGTGCCTGCTGAGCGTCGAGGAAGGGTGCCGCGAGCCCGCGCGCGAGCGTGACTCGAGCGAGCCGCCCGCGCGCGACTCACCCAACGACGGCTACTGACACACGCCGTTGAGGCACAGCTGACCCGGCCCGCAGTCCGAGTCGGCGTTGCACTGCTGACACTGCGGGTCCATCGGGTCGATGCAGTCCCCGCCGGTGCTCGTGCCCATGCCGCCGTCCGTGCACAGCCCGTTCTCGCACAGCTGTCCGGGCGCGCAGTCCGAGTCGTCCGCGCACTGCTGCGGGTTGCAGTCCGGATCCATCGGGTCGTTGCAATTCCCGCCCGTGCTCGTGCCCATGCCGTTGTCGCCGCACACGCCGTTGATGCACAGCTCGCCGGGCGGGCAGTCCGAGTCCGCGTTGCACTGCTGACCGCAGCCGGGGTTCATGGGGTCGTTGTTGCAGTCCCCGCCCGTGCTCGTGGCCATGCCGCCGTCGCACTGGCCGTTGACGCACAGCTCTCCGGGCGCGCAGTCCGAGTCGTCGGCGCACTGCTGCGGGTTGCAGTCCGGGTCCATCGGATCGTTGCAGTTGCCGTCGGTGGTCGTCGCGTTGCCGCCGGGCTCGCAGACCCCGTTGACGCACAGCTGCGCGGGCGGGCAGTCCGAGTCCTCGACGCACAGCGGCAGGCAGTTGTTGTCCTGGGGGTCACAGCCGTCGGTGGTCGTCGCGTTCCCGCCCGACGAGGTCTGCCCGGGGTTCGTCGTCGCGTTGCCCGAGGTGCTGCCGGTGTCCGGATCGCCGCTCGTGCTCGTCATCTCCTCGTTGCCGTCGCTGGTGTCAGTGGCGTTGCCCACCGGCCCCACGGGGTCACAGGCGATCGCCACGGCCGCGGACAGGAGCGCGCCCAAGAGCGGCAGGCGCGAGCGCGAGGTGGTGAAGGAAGACGACGAAGACGACGAAGACAGTAGGCGCATGATCAGGTTCCCCGAATGGTGATGGTGATGGTGATGGTGATGGTGATGCCGATGGCGATGGCGATCGTTGTTGTGGTGATGCCGGTGGTGGATGCACCAGGGCTTGCCCGCGACGCGCCGGATCCGTCCCACAATTCGCTCGCTCCTCTGGGGTCTCGCGGACGTCGTCGAGCTGGCCGGCGCGCCCGCGCTGCGAGAGCCGTCTCTCGAACCACAGGCGATCGTCTCGCGGACGACGTCGACACGCCGATCGACCGCGATCACGGTCGCGGGCGCCCGCGCGTCGACGATCACGCCAGCGAGCGAGCGCCGGCTACGGCGCGCGCTCGGAGCACGCGCCGCGAACGCGTCGCGCCAGGTGAGACGAGGGCCAGCGGGCGAGGAAGCGCTCGCGCAGCGCCGTGGCCCGCGCGCGCTCGTCGCCCCCGAGCCCGCACAGCGCGGAGATCCGCGAGGCCTCGCGCTCCTGGTACAGCTGTCCCTCGGGAAAGGTCTTCTCGTGCCGCGCGGCGAGCTCGAGCGCGCGCGCGAAGTCGCCGTCGCGCAGCGCTCGCTCGGCCGCGCGGATCAGCTCGAGCTCTGCGGCGATCGACGGGCCGCCGGGCGCCGCCGGCTCCGTCGGCGACGAGCCGCGCTCGTCCGCGGCCGCGGGCTCGCGCGGCGCCCGAGCCCGCAGGCTCGGCTGCCGGCGCCCTTGCGCCGCGTCATCGCCGTCGGCCGCGCCCTCGTCCCGCGAGCCCTCGTCGATCACCTCCGCGTCCGCGACGTCCTCGGGCGCGGCGAGCTCGTCACGCGACTTCGTCGCGACGGCGGGCCTGGCCTCGGGCTCCGGCGCGCGCTCGCTCACGGCGCGCGGCGACGGGCGCTCCGCGGTGAACGGCGCCTGCAGCGTCTGGGTCGCGACCTGCGGCGTCGCCAGCGTGGTCAGCAGCCCGCGGCTGACGAGCGCGACGAGGGCGGCCGCGGCCAGCAGCGCGCCGGTCAGCAGCCAGCGCGACCGCGCCGGCGCGTGACGTGGCGCCGGCTCGCGGACGCGCGCGAGCACCCTGTCCTCTGCGCCATGTCGTGGCGCGAGCGACTCGCGGTACAGCGACAGCAGCGCGAGCGCGTCGCCGTCGAGCGGCGGCCCCGTGATCCCGACGATCGCCGCGCCCTCGGCGGCCTCGTCGAGCGCGCTGTCCGGGCGCGTCTCCCATGGCTCATCGGTCATCTCGACGTCTCCTCTCGCGCGCTTGGTGCCGCGCGACCGCGCTTGCGAATTGCTCGCGAGCTCGCCGCAGCCGCGAGTACACCGTGTTGAGCTTGACGCCGAGCAGCTCCGCGATCGCGGGCGCCGGCATCCCCTCGAGCTCGTGCAGCGTGAACACCTCGCGGCGGTCCGGCGTGAGCGAGTCGAGGAAGGCCTCGACGAGCGCGGCCGCCTGGGCGCGCGCGAGCTGGCGCTCCGGATCCGCGCGCGGATCGCCCTGCGGCCGGAGCAGCTCCGGGTTGGCCTCGGCCTCGCGCGCGTGCCGACCCGCGCCCTTGCGCCGCGAGGTCCGGTGATGGCGAAGCGCCGCCCGCCGCGCGATCCCGTACAGCCACGAGCGCAGCGTCCCGGCGCGGCCGTCGTACGCGTCGCGGCGCTCGTGCAGCACGATGAACACCTCCTGCGCGACGTCCTCGACCGCCGCGTCGGGGACGCCGAAGTACCGCAGGGCGCGCCAGACGAACGCGAACTCGCGCCGGTACACGGCCTCGAAGGACCGCGAGCGGACGCCGCGCTCTCGCGAGCGCGCGGCGCGGGTCGGCTCGCAGCCGAGCGAGTCGTCGATCTCGCGCGCGTGTGCCGTCATGCAGACAACTGCTCCCGGTGGATTGCCCGACCCGGCGCGACTCCGTCCCAAAAACTCGAGCCGGGGCGCGCGGGCCCTGTGTACCGCAGCCGCGCGCGCCATGTGCAACCGGCTGCGCAGGCGCGCGGCGCAGCGCGACGCTCGACGAGGCGTGGTGCCTGCTCCGCTGTCACCTCGCCGACCCCGTGCGCGGGGACTTCCCCATCTTCATCCACCGCGCGCGGTGCCGCGAGCCCGCGCTCGATCGATACCTGCTCGTCGACTTCGGTGACGACCCCGGCGTGCTCCACGAGGTCAACCGGCGACGCGGCCGCGGCGTGCGCGTGACGATCGGCGCGCCGATCCCGTTCTCGAGCTTCGCTCCGCGATCGCGACGCGCTGCTGCGACGCCTGCGCGCGACGCTGTCGGGCGGTGCCGCCGCGCCCGCCGGCGCGACCCGGCGCGCTCGCGTGAGGCGCGCGCCGCCAGGCACCTACGCGCGCCGCGCAGCTTCGCGCGCCGCCGCGGGTGTCGGCCGCGGACCGCGGGCTCTCTCACTTGTATTTTAAAACATGTCTATAAAAACATGACCAATTAGACCTCATCCGTGACTTGAGCGCGCGGCCGCGGTGGTCCACGATCTCCGCGATGGGGCGCAAGTCGGTGAGTTCTTGGTTGTGCGGGGTCGCGGGCGCGCTCGCGCTCGCGGCGTGCGGGGGCGAGGGCCCGGGCGAGTCGAGCTTCTCGGGCTCGGGCGTCTCTCAGGCCTCGCTCGAGACGCTGGGCCCGACCACGGGCGGCGAGGCGAGCACGAGCGTCGACGCGACCGCGGGCACGGCCGACACGCTCGAGACGGGCGGGACCGAGAGCTCCGGCGGCCCGGACGCGTCGACCACGTCGGAGGAGACCAGCGCCGGGACCGAGGTGACCGCGACGACGGGTCCGCAGCCGAGCTGCGGCGACGGCGTGGTCGACCCGGGCGAGGCCTGCGACGACGGCGACGCGGACAACACCGACGACTGCCTCGACACCTGCGAGCAGGCGAGCTGCGGCGACGGCTTCGTGCACGCGGGGGTCGAGGGCTGCGACGACGGCAACGACGACGACGACGACGGCTGCACCAACGACTGCGAGCTCGGCAGCTGCGGCGACGGCGTGGTCCAGCCGGGCGAGGCCTGCGACGACGGCGACGACGACGACACTGACGACTGCCTCAGCACCTGCGCGCTGCCCAGCTGCGGCGACGGCTTCGTCTACGCCGGCGTCGAGGACTGCGACGACGGCGGCGAGTCGGCGAGCTGCGACGCCGACTGCACGCCGGCGGTCTGCGGCGACGGGGTGATCAACGCGAGCGCCGGCGAGACCTGCGACGACGAAAACATGAGCGACAACGACGCCTGCGTGGGCGCCTGCGTCATGGCGAGCTGCGGCGACGGCTTCTTGCAGGACGGCGTCGAGACCTGCGACGACGGCAACCAGCAAGGCGGGGACGGCTGCGGCGCCGACTGCGAGATCGAGTGCGGGAACCCGGGCGAGGGCAGCCTCGTGGCCGAGAACGGCACGGGCATGAACAAGCTCTACTGCTACAACGAAGTCGACACGGTGGACACGCGCGCCAAGAAAGCGTGCCACTCGCACTTCGGGATCGGCAACTGCTGCATCATCCAGGGCGGCTACAACAGCCTGCAGTGGGGCCAGTGCGGTCAGGGCGGCGGCGCCGGGACCTATCACTGGCACCCGGACTCGCACCCCCAAGGCCACTGCGCGCCCGTCTACTCGCCTGGCGATGTCGTGTCGCCAGGCTGGTGCGGCGTCATCCTCGGCAGCTTCCTCGACTGACGCGCGAGCGGCCCGTCCGCGTGTCCCCCGCGTCGTGTTTCTTCGCCGCGGGCGAGGCGGTGAACGCGGCCGCACCGCAAGGTTCGTCAACGATTAACATGGCGAAAAAGACATGTGTTCCGTCGCGTTCGCCGCGGGCCGGCTAGGGCGCGGCGCCGCCGACGAGGTACGTGCTGACCCACCAGTAGTCGTGGCCCGCGGCGATCTCGTGGTTGGCCGCCACGGCGTCGACGCGCGCGAGTCGCTCGACCCCCCGGCTGGCGAAGCGCGCGCGGACCTCCTCGTCGGGCACGCTCCAGGGCGGACCGCTCCTGCGCGTTTGGTCATATTCGAACGCGTTCAGCAGCACGCGGCCCCCGGGGCGCAGCAGCCCGAGCACGACGGCGACGTAGGCGTCGCGGCGCGCCGGCTCGACGGCGACCAGCGCGGCGCGATCCCAGACGCAGTCGAAGACGCCGAGCCCGGGCAGCTCGGCGAGCGCGAAGAAGTCGCCCTGCAGCACCGTGAGCGCGCCGTCGCGCCAGCGCGACACGCCGCCGAGCTCGTCGCGGACGGGCGCGCGCCCGGACTCCTCGAACAGCGCGATCACGGCCTGCTCGACGAACTCGACGCCGACGACGTCGTGCCCGCGGCGCGCGAGCCAGTCGAGGTCGCGCGACTTGCCGCACAGCGGCACGAGCACGCGCCGAGGCGGCTGCGCGCCGCTGAGGAAGCGCGCCTCCCACCGCCGCAGGTCCCCGTGCACCTCGTCGCTGTGAAAGGCGATGCGCCCCTCCTCCCATCGACTTCGCCACCGCTCGATCGTCATCGTCGGCGCTCCTCCCGGGCGTCGCGTCGGGCCGCGCGGCCGCGCGGCCGCTCGCGCTCTCGCCTGTCTCTTCCGACATCCATCCACGCGCGCGACGCCGGGCGCCGAGGCGCTCGCGGCCGCGCCAGGGGCTCGGCCGCGTCGCGGCGGGGTCGCGCTCGCGTCGACGTCACGCCGTGAACGTACACGAAAGCGCGTCGCGGCGCGCCCCCGGCTGCGCCCGACGTCGGGCGCGGCGCGAGGCGCGTGCGGCCGCCGCCCTGCCGAGGACGCCGCGACTAGACCATCGTCAGCACGTCGACGAAGCGCGCGTGGTCGTAGCCCACGATGATCCGCGTTCCGGATCCCGGTGAGGGTCGCGAGCCCCACTTGCCGCCCTTGCGGTACAGCTCGACCTCGGCCCAGCTGCCGATCTCCGGGTCGATCGCGCAGCAGGCCGCGAGCGGATCGTGGAACTTCTTGCCGCCGGGCTTGCGCCGCAGGTACTCGTCCATTCCCTTCCAGATCAGCGCGAGCGAGCGCGAGCCAGCGCGCGCCGCGTCCACGCGCTCGTGCAGCGCGGCGTCGTAGACGACGCCGTGACACACGTTCTTCGACACGAACCACCGCGCCGCGATCCCAGGGCAGGCCAGGGCCGCGAGCGCGGCCTTCGGCGCGCCGTTGAGGTTGTAGGTCGGGACCTCGCGCATCCCCTGGAACTTCTCGAGCTGCTGCGCGCGCGGCACGACGCCCTCGCCCGCGAAGCCGCCCTGCGCGACCAGGCGACCGAGGCGCAGCGGCCTCCCGGCGCGCTCGCCGAGCGCGATCGCGTCGCCCAGGTTCTTCAGCGGCGCGCCGGTCACGAGCGTCGTGTCCTCGTCGCAGAGCTCGAGCAGGAGCTCGCCGCCCGGCGCCGCGTCGCGCGACGCGGGCGCCTCGCCGTAGGCGCGGTAGTGCCACGAGGAGACGCAGCGCTTGTCGTGGTCGAGGTTGTGCGCCCCGACCGGGATGTCGAGCTCGAGCCACTGGAGCGCCCGGCGGACGAGGCCGACCTGCTCGGGCGTCCCGGGGGTGATCGTCACGCCCACAAGCCGCACCCGCGGGTGACCGCCGAGCAGCAGCAGCGTCAGGAAGTCATCCGGGTCGCCCGTCTCCATGTCCCAGACGATCGGGAGGCGCGCTGGCGTCGAGTCCACGGTCACGCGGGCATCCTAGCCCCATGAACATTGTCCTCCATACATGTCTGAATAGCGTGTTTGGATTAACGCAAGCATTGCGCGGGCGCCCGAAGATTTCGCCGGGTCGAGGACCCCGCGTTCGTCGACTACTGATCTCGTGAAAAATTCGATGCTCGCGGAGCGCGTCCCCCGGCGCCGGCGTGTGTTGATCGTCGACGACGACATCGCGTTTAACCGAATGACCGCCAAGCTCCTGCGCCGCTACGGGATCGAGGTGAGGCAGGCCCACTCGATCAACGAGCTGCTCGCGGCGCTCGAGTCCGAGTCCTACGCGCTGATCGTGCTCGACGCCCACCTCCCGGGCGAGCAGCAGCTCGACTCGCTCGACGAGCTGCGCGCGCGCGCGAACGACGAGGTGTCGGTGCTCGTGATCTCGGGCGACCCCGCGGCCGGGCAGCAGCTCGCGCGCACGGGCGAGCGCCACCGCGCGCCCGTCGAGTTCCTGGCGAAGCCGATCGATCCGGACGTGCTCGTCAACCGCGTCCAGCTCGTGGTCGCCGAGCCCTGAGCGCTCACCGCGAGGGGCCGAGGCGGAGCTCGAGGCCGAGCGCGAGCGCGAGCGAGGCGCGCGGCGCCTGGTACACGGCGCCGAGCGGCGCGACCGTGAACGTCGGCCGCGTGATCGCCAGCGCCGCGTCCGCGCGCAGCGAGAGCGCGACCCGGGTGGACAGGCGCACGAGCAGCCCGGGGCTGGCGACGACCGCGGACCACAGACCCGTGAACGCGCCGTTGATCGGCAGGCCGCTGCCGACGCCCCGCATCCCGCCGAGCTCGAGCGCGAGGCACATCGGGACCTCCACGCGCGCGCCGCCGGGCACGCCGCAGCCGCGCGCGCGAATTGTCCCCAGAGACAGGAGTACGCTCGCGCCGGGCTGCCCGAGCGACGCGAGCTCGTGACGCCGCGGGAGCCAGTAAGCGCCGTGCACTCCGACCCGCCAGCGGCGCCGCGCAAAATCGAGGCCGCCGCCGAAGCCCGCGCCCGCGCGCGGCAAACCGGATGTCCCAACAGACACCTCGGCCACGAGCGCGAGCGCCCCCCACGGACGACGGGTCTCCGCGCGCGGTTCGGGCGCGGCCTCGGGCGCGGCGGCCTCGGGCGCGACGTCCTCGTCGTCGTCGAGCGCGGCGGGAGCGGGCGCGCTCCAGGCGCGGCGCGGGCACCTCGACCAGGGCCGGCGGCGGCTCAGGCTCAGGCTCAGGCTCGTCGGCGAGCGCGGCGCTCGGATCGACGGCCATCGCGACCACGAGCACGACCGCGTCGGCCAGCGCGTCGCAGTCGTCGGCGACCAGGGCGCGCTCGCTCAGCCCGTCGCGCGTGCGCATCTGCAGCGCGACTCCCCAGCGCCCGCCGGGCTGGGCGCTCACCCGCGCCTCCGCGCGCATCGCAGCTCGGCGCGCGCCGCCGCGGGCGTCTCGCGCAGCCGCGCCGCGAGGGCGGCCTCCACCGACGCCTGCGCGGGGCAGCCCGCGGGCGCGCGCCACTCGAGGCTCGGCTCATCCGCCGCGCGCGCGACCGCGGGGTCGCGCGCGGCGACGACGACGCACAACCACGCGAACACGCGGGCGAGGCGGCGAGCGGAGCCGCTGACCCGTGAACGCGGCTCGACGCGACGCGACCTCTGCATGGCGCCGGCGAAGCCTACACCGTGGACGAGGGCCGGCAAAGCGAGGCGCGTCACCGTCGTCGGGCGCTCGAGTCAGAGCTCGCAGACGAAGCGATAGGGGACCGCGTCGCTGCAGAAGCGCGTGAACCAGCGGCCGTTGTCCGCCGTCGCGCCCCAGACCGCCATCACCGCGCAGGTGCCCGTGATGTCGGGCTCGCCGGCGCCCCAGAGCCCGGCCTGCAGCGGCGCGCCGTCATCCCACTCCCACCCAAAGGGCAGCTCGTCGAGCACGTAGCGGGCGCCGAGCCAGCGCGAGAGCACGGGGAAGCCGCCCTGCAGCAGCGGGCCCGGCTCCGCGGGGAACTCGTCGACCGGCGTGAACGCGGGGTCGAGCAGCAGCGCGTGCAGGGCCGCGTTCTCCTCCGCGCTCTCGATCTTCGGCAGCGCGCCGCAGTAGGCGGCGCAGGCCTCCTGCGCCTGCGAGCGCGCGAGCGCCTGCTGACAGAAGAGGTAGGGCGCGCCGAGGACCTCGACCTCGACGCAGTCGTGCTGCGCGAGCGGCACGTCGGAGCACGGGTCCGGCTCCTGCGCGCCGGTCGAGCCGTCGTCCCCGCTCGTCAGCGCGTCGCTCGTCGGCGCGTCGCCCGTCGAGCCCGCGCCCGTCGACGCGCTCGTCAGCGCGTCGCCCGTCGTCGCCCCGCTCGTCAGCGCGTCGCTCGTCAGCGCGTCGCTCGTCGTCGCCCCGCCCGCGTCGCCGACCGTGCCCCAGCCGCCGCTCTCCGTGGTCCCGCCGTCCGAGACGCGCCCGCCGCCGTCATCCCCGGTCCCCGAGCTCCCGTCACCTGGCTCCAAGAACCCCGGGTTCGCGCGCGTGCAGCCTGCGGGCAGCGAGCCCGCCGCGAGCGTCACCGCCGTCACCACCGTCGTCACCACCGCCCTCGGCGCGACCGCGCCGCGAGCTCGCCAGAGCGCTCCCGCCATCCCCTCGACCTCCGCGGGGAAGCTACTCGCGAATCGCGGTCGATGTGCGCCAGTGTAGTGACAAGTCTTTTAAGACATGTCACATAATTCACGCCGGACGGGCGGCCGGCGGCCGGCGGTCAGGGGGCCGGCAGGCACAGCCCGACGTCCTGCGGGCGCTCGTCGTCGGGGTCATACGGCGCGCAGCCCAGCTCCGAGATCGGCAGCTCGACGCAGTCCGCGTCGCCGTCGTCGAGGGCGCAGAACGCCGCGCAGCAGCCGGGCGAGGGGCCGCAGTCGGGCGCGGGGAAGCGCTCCACGTCGACGCAGGTGAGCCCGGGCTCGCAGCCGTCGATCGACGCGCACGGGGTGCCGACCGGCGCCATCCCGCTCGACGCGCTGGGGACGCAGATCCAGCCCGGGCCCGCCGGGGCGCCGACGCACTGCTCGCCCGCCTCGCAGTCCTGCGCGAGCGGGTCGCACCGCGGCACGCACACGTTGAGCGGGCCGTCGTCGAGCAGCAGGCAGCCGTCGTCGACGTCGGCGCAGCTCGGCGCCTCGAGGTCGCCCTCGCACAGCGCCGCGCAGGTCCCCTCCCCGCTCTCGGGGTCCACGTGCCAGCACCGCAGCCCGCGGGCGCAGCTGTCGAAGCACGCGTGACCGCGCTGGTCGACGACGCAGGACTCGCCCTCGACCGCGTCGCCGACGAGCGCCGCGCAGTAGGCGTCGTCGAGCGCGCCGTCGCCGTCTTCGTCGTAGGCGAAGCACTTCTGGCCGTACGGACAGTCCTGGTGGAAGGGGTCGCAGCTCGAGGGCAGCCCGCCGCACACGAACGCCGGGGTGTCCTCGGGGCACACGAACTCGCAGCCGAGCGTCGCGCCGTAGCCCGTGAGCTCGAGGGTGCTCTCGCCGACGCCAGAGGACCCGCCGCCGCCGCCCGTCGACGGGGACCCGCTGACGCCGCTCGTGCCCCCGCTCGTGTCCGTGTCCGCGCACTCCGAGTCGACGCAGACGAGCCCGTCGGCGCAGACATCATCCTGCGCGCAGGGGCAGCCGGCCGCTCCCGCCACGCACGCGTCGGTCTCCTGCGACGTCCCGCCGCCGCAGGCGAGCGCGGCGGACAACAGGCTCCACCCGATCCACCGCACGCGCGCGCTCGCCGTGGAAGCATGCATGTCGCGATACTACTGCATCGAGCTCGGCGATCCACGCGACGCGAGGACCGACCGTGATCGTGCTAACAGCTCGTGGAGCTCGTCTCCGCGACAAGCGCACGCGGCCCTCCCCCTTTGATCGATCGATCGATCGATCGATCGATCGGGTGCACGGAGCGCTTCGTTCAGGGCTCGTCGCCCGCGTCCTGCTTGGCGGCGAGCAGATCGAGCGCGCGCCGCATCTCGGCCCGCGAGAACGCCTGATCGTGATCCCAGTCCTGAAACAGCCACGCCCACTCGAGGTCGTCGGCCGTCAGCGAGAGCCCGCGCGCCTTCCCGGTCCTGGCGATCATGTCGGCGAAGGCCCGCACCTCGGGGCCGCTGAGCTTGCCGTCGCCGTTGGTGTCGGCGTCCGTCCAGATCCGATCGACCTCCTCGGCCGTGACCTTGCCGTCCGCCATGATCCCCTCGATCGACTCGACGACGCGATCGACCTTGCGACCGGCGAAGGAGTCGCGCGCGGCCTGCAGCAGCGTGATGTTGGCGTCGAGCACCCCGAGCAGCAGCGCGTGATCGCCCAGGCTCAGCTCCGTGTCCGCGAGCTGGAGGATCTTCGCCGTGGCGTTGTAGTTGGCGCCGAAGGTGTTGTGCAGCGCGACGAGCAGCGCGCCGGCGCCGCGCTTCCCCTCGTGCTGGAACTTCTCGAGCAGCGCGTCGGTGGACCACTTGATCGCGTCGCGCAGCGCCCGGAGCTCCGACGCCGTGATCTTGCCGTCGGCGTACATCAACTCTTCCCACGACTCGATGTCGATCTCGGTGTCGGGCATGCCTCGGGCATGCCGGAGCGCGTGGGCGCTGTCAACGACGTCGGAGCCCGGCGCGCGCGCGACAGGAGCCCGGCGGACCGACGCGTACTGTAGGTGGCCGATGAATAACCGCGCATGACCGACGGATGATGGAGCGATCGAGCCGCGCCCGACGACGTCTTCGCGACCGCGGCTCAAGCGACGCGCTCGCCGTGCGCCCAGACCTCGGCGCCGATGTCGATCAGCGGCCGCCGCTCACGCTCGGCGGCGCCGCGATCGTCGAACTCGACGCGGACGCCGAGCACCGGTCGATCGCGCTCGTCCTCCTCGAACGCCAGCAGGTTGCGGATCCCGAGGATGTCGCGGGCCGACAGCCGCTGCCCGGGCGCGAGCGCGACGCGGTAGACGTAGGTCGCGGACATCTCGTCGTAGCGCGCCGCGTCGAGCCGTGACGGCTCCGCGTCGACCAGCGCCCGCTCGCCGGGCGTGCGGGTCCGCAGCGTCGAGGGGTACTCCGTGCCCTCGACTTTCACGTGCCGCGCGAGCGTCCAGCTCAGCGGGAACAGCTGCGCCGGGACGTCTTCGAGGTCCAGCGCCCGCGTGCACAGGCGGTGCGCGCCGAGCTCGCGGACGGCGTGCCACCCCGCGCGGAAGCTCGCCTCACAATCGTAGGCGGCGATGATCTTCGCGACCGGCCCGGCGTAGATCAGGCGGTCGCGCGCGAGCGGCGGGCTGGGCATGAACTGAAACGCCGAGCGCGCGTCGAGGAACTCGGTCCACGCCTCTGCGTCACCGCCGACCTGCTCGATCACGCGGGTGAACAACGACGAGACCTCGGGCAGCGCGCCCACGTCGCGCACCGTCCACGTCACGCGGGTGTCACCGCCGTCGTGATCGGTGACCTTGATCGAGTCCCCGCGCGAGCACTCGATCTCGAGGGCCCGCAGGGTGCCGATCCACAGCGGCTCGTCGAGCGGCTTCCAGGGCGAGCCGGGCGTGATCCGGCTGCGCGACACCGACGCGAACTCGCCGAGCAGCGTCGGCAGCCTGGTCGGGATGTCCTCGAGGCGCACGCCGGGCAGGCGCAGGCGCAGCTGCAGCTGGGTGAACATGGACGCCATCCTACGCAGCGCCTGGGCGCCGGCGAAGCGCGAACGGCCCCCGAGCCCCGCAGGCGCGGGGCGGCTCATCGTCGGTGGACTCGGCGCGCGGAAATTCACGCCGCGCGCGCGATTGATCCGTCGAGCGAGCAGTGCCAGCCTCACGCGAATGTCGGAGATCGAGACCTGCGCGGCGTGTGGACGGCGCGTGCTCCGGAGCCCCGAGGGCCGCTGCCCGGCGTGCGGCGACGGCGGGCGCGACGAGCCGCGCGCCCCCGACGCGGCGCCGATCATCAGCGAGACGCCGCTGTACCTGCGGGTGAGGCTCTCGCGCGAGCTACCGCGCGAGCTGCCGCGCAGCTGCGCGTGCTGCCGCGCGACCGCCGGGCTGCGACCGATCGCGCTCCCGAGCGTCAACGTCAACCTGTCCGCCTGGACCTGTGACGAGTGCGCGGCGCACATCCGCGGCGGCCGCGAGCTCGGGCCGCTGCTCTCGGCGCTCTGGGCCGCGTTCGTGGCGGCGACGCTCTACGGGTACTTCTTCAAGCTCGCCTGGGGGGTGCCCGTGGCGCTCGCGCTCGTGCCCGCGCTGATCTGGGTCGACTGGCGGAGACGGAAGCTGCCCGCGCTCGCGCCGATCGGGCCTGGACACGCGGGCCCCGCGATCGCGCGCCGGATCCTGGACGAGACCTCGCTGTCGAGCTGCAACGCCAGCCTGATCGAGGAGCTGCGACGCGACGCCGCGGGCGATGCGGAGGGCGAGCAATTCGCGCTGCGCATGCTCCACGCCGGCGTCGACGTGTTCTTCAACCCCTACGCGCCCGAACGCGTGCGCGCGCTGCTGCAGAGCTTCCGCGCCGGCGCGATCGCCATCGAGCCGGCCGAGGGCGCGCCGATCACCTACGCCGAGCTCCCAGGCGATGTGCAGGCGCGCTTCACCATGGAGCACGTCGAGGCGATGATGGCGCGCGGCAAGGGGGGTCGAGCCGCGCCCGCGCGCGCGCCCGCCTGATCACTCGGGCGGCGGCGGCGGCACGTTGATCGAGCCGAGCGAGAGCCCGCCCGGGTACACGTACGAGATCCGGCAGTCGTAGCCGTAGACCTCGATGCCGAACTTGTGCGACGGGCTCTCGATGTAGTGCGCGCCGTCCTCGACCAAGAAGCGCGCGTAGACCATGGCGCCGCCGCCCAGCGGGGTCGGGTCCGGCAGCGGCTGTCCGTCGAGGCTGATCGACGCCCAGCCCGCGGCGTCGGCGACGACCGTCACCATGTCCCAGGAGTAGGTGTAGGGCGTCAGGAAGGTGTAGCGGCTGCGGAATTGATCGATCGGCGGGATGAAGCCGATCGCCGGGTCGCCGAGGTCGCCGAGCGAGTTGGGGCTCGTCGGCCCGTCGCCGCAGTTGTTCGACGCCGTGAACCACCCGGGGTAGAGGCCGTCGTCCTTCATCCCCGAGTTCTCGGACGCGCTGACGAGGTAGTGGCCGATGAGGAAGGCCTCGTTGCCGCTGGCGTAGAACGACTGGTCGGTGAGGAACTCGACGAACTCGCCCTCGTCGAGGGTGAACTGATCCTGGTAGTCGCCGGTGAGCGTGACGACCGTGCCGTCCTTGTCGGCGATGATCCGGTAGACGTCGCCCTCGACCCCGCGCGGGCGGAACTTGACGACCGCGTACTCGGTGCCCCAGGCCGCGCGCGGCTGGACCTGCTCCTCGAGCGAGTCCTGCCAGCCCTGAAAGCCAGGTCCGGGCAGGCTCATGCCCGGGCTGCCGACGAACACGGCCACGGGCGCGCTCGAGTAGACCGCGGCGCCGGAGATCGGGTCGCCGCTGGCGTCCGCGGCGATCCGCAGGACCTCCTGGCTGCCCAGCGTCTCGGTGTGCATCTGCCCGGCCGAGAGCGACGGGACGCCGCCGCCGGCCATCGTCGAGCCCGAGGCGCCGCCCGGGATGTAGACCTTGACCTCGTTGTTGTCCTCGAGGCTGACGACCGTCAGCCACTTCGAGCCGTCGTTGGAGGGCACGAGCGCGAGGTAGTTGTCGCCCCAGGCGTGCTCGGGCAGCAGCAGCGCCGCGTCCGAGGTCGCCACCTGCGACGACGAGTAGGGCAGGAACTGATAGGCGACGACGGGGCGGTCGCTCTCGAGCCGGAGCGCGAGCACGCCCTTGGTCGTGCTCGCGTCGATCGCCCAGCTGCCCACGTTGGCGAACTCGAAGATGTGCAGCTCGCCCGGCTGGATGAGCGCGCTCTCGAGCTCGGCGCCGCCGGGGTCGTAGAGCGTCGCGGTGGCCGCGACGTCGCCGGTGTTCGCGGCGATCACCGCCCACGGCAGGTTGTTGGGCTTGGTCACGATCGGCGCGAACAGGCAGCCCGCCGAGGTCAGCGACTGGGCCGCGGCCTCGCAGGTGCTCTCGTCGACGCCGCCCGTGTCGGTGTCGGTGTCGGTCGTGTCGCCGCCGTCGGGCACGGGGAGATCGAACTTGAAGCCGGTCCCGCCGTCGCTGGTCTCCGCGCCCGTCTCGGTCGCCCCGCCGCTCGAGCCCGTCGCGCTCTCCCCTTCTGTCCCCGAGGACAGGGTCGTGTCGCCGGTCGACATCGCCGTCGCCGCGGTCGTCGGCGCGCCACCGGGCCCGGCCCCGGTGACCTCCCCGCCCGCGGTCGTCTCGGACTCCCCGGCGGCGCCGGTGCAGGCGATCGGCGGGAGCGTGAGCAGCAGCGCGGCGGCGGCGGCGGAGAGAGTCAACGGGCGAGCGCAGGCGATGGAGACCATGGCGGCGAGTGTATCAACAACGCGCGATCGCGACGCGCGAGGCGGACCGCCGCGCGTGACCCTTGCGGGCCGCGATGACGCGAGCAGAGGGTTTGACGCGCTCTCGCCTGCGTCGCGACTGCGCGGGGTCACCAGGCCTCACCGTCGCGGGCGGGTCGTCCAGGACGTCGTCGCCGCTTCGCGACGGGGCCGCGTCGTCGGGCTGCTTCGCCGAACGTCTTCGCCGAGCTTCACGACTCGACTGCGTCGTCGCGCGGCTGATGTCCGCGGGCGCCGCTCGACAGCGCCGACGTCACGCTCGTCGTTGAGGACCGCGTGCTCGAGTCGGTGGCGGCGCCTTGGAGGTCGTCGCCTCACGTCGTGGCGAGGAGCTCGTGCACACCAGCTCGGGAGCGACCCCGGCGGCGCTTCGACGACCGCTCGCGGGCGCGCGTCGACGCGGCGCCGACGCGATCGACGCCGCGCGCGCCCCCACGCCGGCGCGCGCTCGCGCCGAGGGCCCTGCGTAGCGACGGCCGCGGCGCGCGACGCCAGCGCGGGAGCAGATGGCTCGAAGACCACGTGTGAGCGCGCGCGAATGCGCTCGGCCGATCACGCCGGCGGGACGCGGTAGGGTGGTCGGGTCTCCGCGGACGAGCGCGCGCGTGTGGATCGAACTTCGCTGGTTCGTGGTCCTCTGGGCCGCGATGATGTGCTGGCTGCTCGGCCCCGCCACGGCCCGGGCCGACGGGCCCGCGTGCGCCGAGCCGCTGACGCGCTGGGTCGGCCAGTGCGCCGAGGACAGCGGGCTAGCGCTGCGCGCTGACGCGTGTCCCCCGGGCATGTTGATCGTCAAGGCGGAGGTGGGCGACGCGGAGCCGCTGCGCATCGAGCTCCGCGAGCCCGCCGGTCGCGCGCTCGTCACGGTCGATGAGCTCGGGATCTCGCCGATCGGCGAGTTCGCCCGCTGGTCCGAGGTCTCGCGTGAGTACCAGGACGCGCTGACGACGGTCGTCGACTGCGCGAAGCGGAGGCCGCCGCCGCCGCTCACGTCGGGGCCGCCGAGCCCGAGGTTCGCCCCGGACGACGATCCGCGGGACGGCGCGCGCTCGCAGCCGCGCGCGGCCATGGTGCACCCGCGCTCGTACGCGCCGACGCCGATCCCGTGGTTGGCGCTGGTCGGCCTGGGCTGCTGCGCGGTCGCGTCGCTGCGCCGCCGCGGGCCGCTGCGCGCAACGGAGCGCGCGGTGGCGCTCGCGCTCGCGCTGCTCGCCGCGCTCGCGCAGTCCCGGCTGGGCTGGTCGTTCTTCCTCCAGAACGCGCACGGCCCCGAGTGGGTCGCGTTCGCGCTGTTCGGAGAGTCAGGCCTCTCGACCTACGGCCCGGGCTACGCCGAGCTGCTCACCTTCGTCGCGCGGCTCGACCCCGCGCGGCCCGAGCGCGCGCTCGCGTGGGCCTACCTGGGGCTCGGCGTCGTGCTGTCGACGTCGCTCTACGTCGGCGCGCGGGCCGTCGGCGCCCGGGCGGCGCTGGCCGCCGCGCTCGCGCTGGGCCTCGCGCTCGACCCGACGATCACGCGGCTCATCCGCAGCGAGGCCTACCACGTGCCGATCCTCGCGCTGCTGTTCGTCGCGGCGACGACGCTGGTGCTCGCGGCGCGGCGGGCCGCCGCGTCGTCGTGGTGGTTCGTCGTCGGCTGCGTCGGCGCGGGCCTGCTGATCTCGCAGGCCGCCCGGGTTCACCCCGTCGGTTGGCTCGGCGCGCTGACGCTGCCGACGGTGATCCTGTCGGTCCCCGGCCGCGCGCGCGACCGGGTCGCGCAGCTCGTCATCGCGTTCGCGATCATCGCGGTCGCCGTCGGGCTCACGTCGGGCGCGTCGCTGCTCGAGACGATCACGACGAGCATGCACGCGAGCTTCACCGCGGAGCGCGACGCGCCGCGGCTCGTGCTGCTCCACGCGGCCGCGCTCGTCGCGATCATCGCGGCCGCGAGGCGCGTCGCGCCGGCGAGGCGCCGCGCGCTGCTGGTGCTCGGCGCGCTCGCGCTCAGCGTCAGCGTGGCCCGGCAGTTCGATCCCGTGATCGCCGACTACATGCGCTATCGGGCAGGTTACTTCGCCTGCTTCGCGCCGACCGTCGCGCTGGGCCTCGCGGGGCTCGTCACGCGCGCGCGCCCGCGTCGCCGCGCGCAGGCGATCGCCGCGTGCGCGCTCGCTCTCGCGCTCGCTCTCGTCGCCGTCGCGACCTGGTCCGCGCGCACGCGCGTCGCGACCGACGCCCTCGAGTCGACGTGGGCGCTCGAGTGGCGCGCGGGGCCGTGGGCGGCGGCGGGCGTGGTCTACGTCTCCGGCGGGGACGGGATGGGCTCGCTCGCGCTCCCGCTGTACACCCGCGACGACGTCCCCGCGGTCGGGGTCCGCAGCGAGCGAGTCGACGACGCGCCGCTCGCGGGCCCGCTGCTGTACTACCGCTCGTCGCTGTGCAGCGGCGGCCGCGGTCGCGCGGCCTGTGACGCGCTCGAGCGACGCCTCGAGCTCACGCGCCCGCCGGCGCTCGAGCGCGCGCTCCCGACGATCCCCAGCCAGCTGTGGAACCCCCTGGAGGGCGAGCGCGTCACGGTCGGCCTCTACCGCGCGCGCCCGCGCGAGCGCGCGGCGCCGTGACGCGTCGACTTGTCGCCGTCGGCCCGCGGCCGCACACTCGCGTGACCCGTGCGCGTCTCCAGGGATCAGGTCATCGCCTACCTCTCCGCGCTCAGCCCGGCCGCGCTGCGCGAGCTCATCGTCGAGCTCGAGGAGCGCTGGGGCGTCGAGCGCCTGCAGCTCGCGCCGCCGTCGACGGCGGTGGTCGAGGGGACCATGGGCATGCCCCGCGGCTTCGACGTCGTGCTGCTCGAGGTCGGCGCCGACGCGCGGATCTCGGTGATGAAGGGGCTGCGCGCGCTGCTCGGCGTCGGGCTGAAGGAGGCCAAGACGCTCGTCGACGGCTGCCCCGCGCGCGTCGCCGAGGACCTCGATCGCGAGACCGCGAGCGTGATGCTCGAGGCGCTGTCGGAGGCCGGCGCGCGCGTCGAGCTGCGCTGAGCGACGCCGAAGCGGGTGGGCCTCGGCGCGCCTCAACGAGGAGGACGCCCGTGCGCACGCGCGTCGACGCGCCCCGCGTGCGGCGAGACGCCGCCGCGAGCGCGGCGCCGCGAGCCGCCGCGCGGCCCAGCGCCGTCGCGGCGCCTCGAGCTTGTCGCGCTCCCCGCGACGCTTCACACTCGATCGCGGCGCGCCGAGCATGAGCCTCACTCGAGACCAGGTCATCGACTATCTGTCCGCGCTCCCGCCGGACGCGATGCGCGAGCTCGTCGCGGAGCTCGAGGACCTCTGGGGTATCGAGCTCGTGCAGCTGCGGCCGTACTGGCCGCCGCACATGGGCATGCCGCTCGAGGAGACCTACGAGCGCGACGTCGTGCTCCTGGGGGTCGCGTCGTCCGGCAGCAAGATCGCGCTGGTCAAGGCCGTCCGGTACCTCAACGGCTCGCTGTCGCTCAAGGCGGCCAAGGAGCTCGTCGACACCTGCCCGAACGTGATCCGCGAGGCGCTCACGATCGAGGAGGCCGAGGCGCTGCGCGACGCGCTCGAGGAGGCGGGCGGCCGGGTCGAGCTGCGCGAGGCGGGGCGATGAAGCGACCGAGCGGGCTCACGCTGCGGTTTCGCTGCGAGGAGGACTGGCGCACCTTCGACGAGACCGCGGCCGGCGAGGGCACGCGCCTGTGCCAGAAGTGCGTGAAGCGGGTGCACGACCTGACGACGCTGACGCGCGCCGAGGCGCTCGCGCTGTTTGAGCGGCCCCCGGCCGAGGGCCTGTGCGTGCGATACCGCGAGGACGGCCACGGGCGGATCCTGTTCCGCTCCGAGCGCTACCCCGGCTACCTGGCCTGGAAGCGGTTTCAGCCGCCGCCGCTGGTCCGGCGTCGAACGACGCGCGATGACGCCGGCGACGCGCTCGAGCTCGAGCCCGAGCCCGAGCCCGAGCCCGAGTAGTCACTCGCTCAGCGCATGCAGATCTCGAGCGCGCGCCCCGACGCGCTCGAGCCGGCCGGGCTCGGCGGGGCCTGGGGAGCTCGAAGCGCGCGCAGGCGGAAGGGATCCGGTCGCGGCGTCGCGGCCGGGAGCGCGTGGGGCACCAGCAGCTCGCCGAACAAACCGCGCAGCGCGGGGCCGTGCAGCCGCGTGCGCTCATCCCAGCGGCGCGACACCAGGCGCGTGACCTCGAGCAGCGCGGCCCGCAGCGCGAGCGTCATCAGCACGCCGGCGATGAGGAACACGCCGAAGCCGCCCAGCTCGCCGACGACGACCATCGAGGGCACGAGGTAGACGACGCCGAGCGAGCCGAGCGCCGCGACGACGGCCGCGAAGCCGAGCAGCCGGCTGTACTCCTGCACGAACTCCACCGGCACGCCGGCCTGCACGATCCGCCCGGTCACGCGCGTGCGGTCGGGCAGCGCCGTCATCTCGACGACGAGCGTCGGCGAGCGCACGGGCGCGCTGGCGTCCGGCGCCTCGCCGTCGCCGGCCCGCTGCGGCCGCGCGCGCAGCCGAAAGCCCGACGCCGTGAGCTCCCAGGCCTCGAAGCGCTCGCGCGCGCGCTCGACTCGCTGCTGCCCGGGCGCCCGCGCGTGGCACAGGATGTCCGGGCGCGCGCGGATCGACGCGAGGATGTCGGCGGGCGCGAGCTCGACGTCGAGCGAGAAGCGGAGGCCGTCGAAGATCCCGTCGAAGTCGCCCTCGTGCGCGGGCGGGGCGTCTTCGGGCGCGCGCCCGCGCGCGGCCGACGGACGCGATCCTAAGACGCCTGACCCCCGCGGTCACGTCGGCTCGATCGTTCACGACCTGGGCAATGTAGCAGGTCGCGGCGCGGGTGATGACGAGCGGCGCCGGTGGGATGCGCGCGCGGTCGACGGGGCCCGAGCGCGGGGACCGCGGCGAGGCGAGCGCGAGCGGCCCGCGGCCCCGCGCGTCGTGACGGGCGCGCGCCCGCGGGATACAGTCGCCCGTGATGGTCAGCCTGCCCGGCCTGAGCGTGTGCGCGTGGCTGCTCGCGAGCGCCCCGTGGGCCCAGCGCGCCCCGGGTGACCTGATCGAGCGCGGGCCGCAGGTCACGCCGGGCGACGAGCCGCTCGCGGCTGCGCGGCCGGCTCCCGCTGCACGCGGAGACCTCGTGGCGCGCGGTCACGATCCTGCTCGCGCACGGCGGCGCGCTGGTGATCGCGCAGGAGTTCTGGGACGGGCTCCCGGTCGCGCACAGCCGCCTCGCGCTGCGCCTCACCCCTGACCTTCGCCTGCGGCAGGTCATCGGGCGCGCGCTCGCCCCGGCACGCCGCTCCCGCGCGGCGCGGCGGCCCGCGGACCGCGGCGCCTGTGGTGGCCTGACGCCCGCGGCCTGATCGCGGCGCGGCTCGAGCACGGCCCGCTGCGCGTGGTCGACGGGCGCCCGCAGGCCGAGACGCGCGTCGTGGCGCTGGCGACCGGCGAGGTGCTCGCCGCCGCCTCGAGCCTGGACGAGTACGGCAGCGCGGTCACGGGCTGGCTCGAGAACCCGGTGACGACGCCGGCGCCCTACAGCCTCACGGTCGACCTCCCCGGCGACCCGCCGCTCGCGCTCGAGAGCGAGGTGTTCCGCGTGGTCCAGTGCGCGTGGGACGAAGAGGCCGGCGAGTGCGCGAAGATCGTGTCGCCGCTCTCCGGCGAGCTCGGCGAGTTCCCCGACGCGCTGCCCGACTGGGATGACGCGCCCGCCCAGGCTGACCCCGAGGACCCCTACGCGGCCGTCAACGCGCTGCACGTGACCACGCGCTTCGTCGAGCGCCTGCTCGCGTGGGGCTGGGACCCGGCGGTGTGGGAGGTGGTGAACTGCGAGTGGCAGGAGCTGCCGCCCGAGGAGTGCCGGGTCGAGATCGTCACGAACGTGCGCTGGAGCGACTCCGAGGGCGCGCCGATCCCCTTCAACGGCGCCGTCTACCGCGGTAACGGCGAGATCCACATGGGCCAGGGCACCCACGCCGACGCGGCCTACGACCTCGAGGTGCTCGTGCACGAGTTCGGGCACCACGTGACGCGGGGCCACGGCGCCGGCGAGCCGATCGGCTGGTTCGACGACGGCCGCTTCGTCCGCGACCGCGGCGCGCTCAACGAGGGCTCCTCCGACGTCTTCGCCAGCTTCATGGGCCAGACGCCGGAGCTCTACGACTACTTCCGCAACCTCGGCGGGCTGTACCTCGGCCCGCGCGCGCGCGACGTCTCGATCCCGTTTCGCTGCCCGGAGAACGTCGCGGGCGAGCTGCACATGGAGGGCCGGATCTGGGCGTCGGCGATGTACGACATCCGCGCGGCGCTGCTCGACGCGGGCCTCGGCGACGAGGACGCGTTCCCGGCGATCTTCTACGGCGCGAACGCGGCGATCCGCAACTTCCCCGCCGATCAGCAGGCGCTGATGGCCGACGCCTCGCTGCTGCTCGCCGACGAGGTCGAGCTCGCGCTCGGCCCCGACGCCGGCGAGCTCGCGCGCGCGATCCTCGAAGAGCGCGGCCTGCTCGCGTGCAGCTACCAGATCGACATCAACCAGGAGCCCTCGATCACCGGCATCGGCGATCCGAGCGACCCCCTGCACGCGCGCTTCGTGATCCTGCCGAGCTACAACCCCAACGCGGACCCGACGGTCGTCGCCGCGCACCCGCTCGCGCCGGCGGTCCAGCACCGCGTCACGCTCACGCCGAGCGCCGGGGAGGACGACGCGCCCAACCAGGTCACGCTCGAGTTCGTGCCCGATCGCTGGCGGACCACGCAGCCGCTCGAGGAGCCCCTCGACCAGGAGGGCCTCGTCGTCGCCGCGCTCGTCAAGCCGGGCGGCGACCCGGTGCTGTTCTGGCGCGACGAGGAGAGCGACCAGATCGTCCACGACGCCGAGCTCGTCGTGCCCTCCGCGCCGCTGCCCGGCGACGTCCGCCACGCGATCGTCATCCAGGGCCTCGAGCCGGGGGCCACCTACGCGATCGCGCTCGTCTCGCAGACCGCGGTCACGGGCGACCTGTTCCTGGTCGACGAGATGGAGTGGCGGCTCGAGCTCGGCCCCGAACCGATGGGCTCCACCGGCTCGACGGGCGCCGGGGAGACCAGCGAGACCGACGGCGATCCGCCCGCGTCGACGGGCGACGAGAGCGCCGGCGCGACCGACGGCGGAGAAGACATATCCGTAGAGACAGGTTGCAATTGCGCCGCGACGCGCGGGCGCGGACCGGCTCGCGCGGCCTCCTGTGGCTGGCCGCGCTCGCGCTCCTTCGCCGCCGCCGCGCGAGCGCGCCGCCGCCGCGCGCCGCCGCGCGCCCGCGCCGTCTGGAGCTCAGCGCCCGAGCCGGACCAGGCGGCCGGGCGCGCGCGTCCGTCAGGCGGTCGTGATCGATCACCACCTGACCGCCGACCAGCGTCGCGCGGTAGCCGATCGCGTCCTGCAGCAGGCGCTGCCCGCCGGCCGGGAGGTCCTTGACCATGCGCGGCGCCTTCAGGCGCAGCGCGCCGTGCTCGATGACGTTGATGTCGGCTTTCTTGCCGACCGCGAGCACGCCGCGATCGCGGTACCCGATGTGGCTCGCGGTGTCTCGCGTCAGCATCTGCACGGCGCGCTCGAGCGGGAGCTGATCACCGCGCGCGCGGTCGCGGGTCCAGTACGACAGCAGGTAGGTCGGGAAGCTCGCGTCGCACACCGTGCCCACGTGGGCGCCGCCGTCCGACAGCCCCGGCAGCGACTGCGGGTGACGCATCATCCTCAGCACGTTCTCGTAGTCGAACTCGGAGTAGTTATAGATCGGGAAGTAGATCAGCCCGCGCCCGTCGTCGGCGAGCATCGCGTCGTAGACGGCCTCGAGCGGCTTCTTGCCCGCCGCGGCCGCCTGCGCGCCGAGCGAGCGCTCCATCGGCTGCTCGTAGTCCGGATCGTCGTCGAGCACGAACAGCGTGTAGGCGATCATGTCGATCGCCTGCAGGAAGCGGTCGGCCAGCGGCGGGATCGGGGTCCCGTCGCCCGCGACCGTGTCGGACTTCTCGGACAGCAGGCGCGCCTTGAAGGCCGGGTCGCGCATCTGCCGGACGCGCTCTTGCAGCGGCAGGTGGCTGATCGCCTTGTAGCTCGGGAAGCCCATGAAGGGGTGGAAGGTGCACTGCAGCCCGAGGTTGACGCCGATCGCTCGCGGCGCGACCTGCAGGCGCCACGTCAGCCCGCGCGCGGCGGCGGCCTCGGAGCGCTTGATGATCTCGAGCCACTGGTCCGGCACGAGCCCGCGCTGCATCAGCGAGATCGAGAACGGACGGCCGCTCGCCTCGACCATGCGCTCGAGGATGTCGAACTCGGCGTCGAAGCGCTCGGGCGCGCGGTCGTAGTCGAAGTCGCACACCGCCTGCAGCACGCCGTGGTCGAGCCCGCGCATGCCCGCAGCGATGCCGGCGAGCTCGCGCGCGCTCGCCTCGGAGGCCGGCGTCCACTCGCCGTCGGAGGTGCGGTGCATGTCGGAGCGCCCGGTCGAGAAGCCGACGGCGCCCGCCTCGAGCGCCTGCCGCACGAGCGCCCGCATCGCCGCGATGTCGTCGTCGGTCACGTCGCAGCTCTCGACCGCGCGCTCGCCCATGACGAACACCCGCACCGCGTCATGCGGCACCTGGGCCGAGAAGTCGATGCTGTGCGGACGTCGGTCGATCACCTCCATGTACTCGGGGAACGACTCCCACCCCCACGACAGCCCCTCGGCGAGCGCCGACCCCGGGATGTCCTCGACGCCCTCCATCAGGCGGATGAGGCGGTCGTGGTCGCGCTCGCGCACGGGCGCGAAGCCGACCCCGCAGCTGCCCATCACGATGGTCGTCACCCCGTGAAACACCGACGGCGCCAGCTCGTCGTCCCACGAGATCTGCCCGTCGTAGTGGGTGTGGATGTCGACGAAGCCCGGCGTGACGATCGCCCCCTCGGCGTCGATGACGCGGTCGGCTCGCTCGCCGATGTCGCCGACCGCCGTGATCACGCCGTCCTTGATCCCGACGTCGCCGTGAAACCGCGCCCGGCCGGTGCCGTCGATGATCGTGCCTCCGGTGATCTTCACGTCCAGACTCATGTCGCCTCGTTCCTCGCCGAGCCCCGCCGCGGGCCTCCGGCCGGCGTTATTGTATGCGAACGCGCCCCCGCGCCCGGCCCCTGGCGGCTGAGGATGTCTCACACTCGCGGCGCGGCACCCCGCGCGCGCGGGCCCGCAGCCGCAGGCCCGCGCCCCGGGGCCATAGCGACCGTCCTCCGCGACGCGACCGAGACGCCGTGGCGGCGCGCGGCTCGCTCGCGACGAAGCCTACTGAGCGATAGGGACGCAGCCTATTGAGCGATAGGGGAGTCTCGCGCCGCGGCGGCCGCTGTCACGAGCGCGCGGCCGCTGTCACGAGCGCGCGGCCGCGCGGCCGCGGCGTCGCGCGGCGAAGAAAATGCAAACTCGGGACATGACCTGAAGACATTGCTTCGCCCGCGCCGGCCGCCGGCTCCGCCAAGATTGCGTTCTCGATCACCGCCTGATCACCGCATCATCGATGTCGTATTCGGGCAATGTCCGTTTGGTCAGGTTTAACTCGTCGAGGCGCGTGAGATGAGCGCGAGCGAGTCGCAGGCACAGTCGCTGGAGACGCTCAGCACCTACCGCGCGCGCGCGTCCGAGACGCTCGCGCTGACGCTGCTCATCTTCATCACGTGCGGCTCGGCGCAGCGCGTCGTGTCGGCGGTCTTCGACGACGCGCCGACCGTGTCGCTGTACACGATCCCGATCGCGATCGCGCTGTTCAGCGCCAGCTACGCGCTGCTGCGCCGCGGCGCGCGAGCGCTCGGCGGCGTGCTGCTGGTCGCCGGCATGATCACGGTCACGGCGATCGCGACGCTGTTCGAAGACCCGTACCTCGCGTACCTCGCCGCGGTCGTCGGCAGCGCGCTCGTCCGGCTGGTCTCGATCGTCACGGGGATCGGCGACCGCTCGCGCCTGTGGATCGCCGCGCTGCCCGCGGGGGTCGTCGCGCTGCTGCTCGCCCGACACCTCATCAACCCGCTCCCCGAGCTCGACACCGCCCTCGCGGCGGCGCTCAACATCGGCATCGGCGCGCTGCTCTCGCTCGTGCTCGTGATGTTCGTGCACGTGCTCTACAACACGCTCGTGCGCGCGATCAGTCAGAGCGAGGCCGCGCGCGCGCAGCTCCTGGTCACGAACGAGGCGCTGATCACCGCCCGCGACGCCGCGCTCGCGGCCAACCGCGCCAAGACGACCTTCCTCCAGACGATGAGTCATGAGCTGCGCACGCCGCTCAACGCGATCATCGGCTACACCGAGTACCTGATCGAGGATCAGGATCCCAGCTCGCGGCTGTCGGAGAACCTCGACGACCTGCGCAAGGTCCACGGCGCCGGCACGCACCTGCACGCGCTGATCAGCGACATCCTCGAGCTCTCCAAGATCGAGTCCGGGCGCCTCGACATCCACGCCGAGCCCGTGGCGATCCGCGTGCTGCTGCGCGAGCTCGAGGCCGTGGCCGCGCGCGACGCGGTGCGCCACAACAACCAGCTCGAGTTCATCATCGACGACGCCTGCGGGCTCATCCACACCGACTACACGAAGCTCAAGCAGATCCTGCTCAACCTGCTGAGCAACGCGTGCAAGTTCACCGAGCACGGCCACGTCTCGCTCTCGGTGCGGAGCAAGCCGCCGCGCGCCTCGCTGCCCGCGGGCGTCGAGTTCATCGTGCGCGACACCGGCATCGGCATCGACCCGCCCCAGCTCGAGCACCTGTTCGAACCGTTCACGCAGGCTGACGGCTCGACGACGCGCCGGCACGACGGCACCGGCCTCGGCCTCACGATCACGCGGCACTTCTGCGCCATGCTCGGGGGCTCGATCGACGTGGTCAGCGCGCCCGGCCAGGGCAGCACCTTCACCGTCTGGCTGCCGCTCGGCGAGGACCGGGAGGTGCCGGAGACGATCGTGCCGACGCTGCTCGATCCGCCCGCGCCCACGCGCGACGAGCTCGGCGAGGTCCGCGACCCGCACGCGCCCGTGGTGCTCGTGGTCGACGACGACGCGCAGGTCCGACGCCTGATCCGACGCCTGCTCGAGCCCAGCGGCTACACCGTGCACGTCGCGGGCTCCGGCGCGCGCGCGCTCGAGCTCGCCCGCGAGCTGCGGCCCACGGTCATCACGCTCGACGTGGTCATGGACGACATCGACGGCTGGCAGGTGCTCGGCTCGCTCAAGAGCGACCCCGAGCTCGCCGACATCCCGGTGATCATGATCAGCGTCGTCGCCGACCGCAACATCGGCTTCTCGCTCGGCGCGGCCGACTACCTCGTCAAGCCCTTCGACCGCTCCCGCCTGCTGCGCGCGCTCAACCGCTACCGCTTCGTCGGCGGCCCGCCGCGCGTGCTGATCGTCGACGACGAGTCGACCGCGCGGCTGCTGACGCGGCGCGTGCTCGAGAAGGACGGCTGGTCCGTGCAGGAGGCGAGCGACGGCGCGATCGCGCTCGAGCTCGTCAAGGCGTTCGCGCCCGAGGTCGTGCTGCTCGACCTGATGATGCCGGAGGTCGACGGCTTCGAGGTCATCGAGGCGATCCGCCGCGACGCGAGCACGCGCGACATCCCGATCGTCGTGTTCACCTCGATGGAGCTCGACGCCGACGAGCGCGCGCGCCTCGACGAGCGGGTGCAGCGGGTCGTGCAGAAGGCGAGCGAGGGCCGCCGGGTCTCGGTCGCGGCGCTGCTCGACGACGTCCGCGACCTCGCGCTCACGCGTCGAGAGCTGCGGCGCGCGAGCTGAGCGACCGCGGTCAGCGTCTGGCGACCCCGCCGACACCGTGCCGCCGCTCAGCGGACGCCGCGGGCGCGCCACAGCAGCGTGAACAGGCTCGGCGTCATGTAGAGCGTGAGCACGGTCGAGAGCGCGAGGCCGCCGAGCACGACGGCGCCGACGCCCCGGTACAGCTCGGAGCCTGACCCCGGGAACAGCACGAGCGGCAGGAGGCCGGCGAGCGACGTCAGCGAGCTCATGAAGATCGGGCGCACGCGCCCCTCGACCGCGTCGCGCACCGCGGCGGCCAGCGGCGCGCCGGCCCGCAGCCGCGCGAGCGCGCCGTCGACGACGAGGATCGCGTTGTTGACGACGACGCCGAGCAGGATCAAAAAGCCCATCGCGGTCATCATGTCGAGCGGCTGGGGGCCGAGCGTCGCGTCGACGAGCCGGAGCCCGAGGACCCCGCCGGCGGCCGCCAGCGGCACCGTCACGAGCACGGCGATCGGCGCGAGGAAGTCCTCGAACAGCGCCGCGAGCAGCAGGTAGGAGATCACGAGCGCGAGCACGAGCACCTGCGCGAAGCGGGTCTTGGCGCCCTCGAGCTGCCCCGCGGTGCCGCTGAGCGTGACGTCGACGCTGTCGGGCAGCGCCGCGTCGGCGCGCAGCCCCTCGAGCACGACCCGGATGCGCCGCATGGCGTCCTCGAGCGCGAGCGTCTCGGGGGGCGAGACCTGCAGCGTGATCGCGCGCCGCCGCTCGATCCGCTGGATCAGGGTCGGCCCGGCGCGCTCCTGGAGCTTCACGAGCCGGCTGACCGGGACCAGCTCGCCGGCGCGGGTGGCCACCGGCGCGCTCGCCAGCGCCTCGGGCGTGTCGAGCTGGCGACCGTCGGAGTCGACCGCCCGGATCACGACGTCGATCTTCGGCTCGCCCTCGCGGCCGTACTCCCCGACGATCGCGCCGTCGACCAGCGCGTCGACGGCGAGCCCGAGCTCGGCGCCGCCGACCCCGAGCGCGGCGCTCTCGTCGCGACGCGGCACGGCGTGGACCTCGGGCGCGCCGAGATCGAGCGAGGGGATCGGCCGGATCTGCGCGCCCGGGATGGCCTCGCGGATGGCGCCGAGCAGCTTCCCGCCCGCGCCGATGATCTCGCCGAGGTCCGTGCCGGAGACCTCGACCTCGACCGCCCGCCCGCCGCCGATGTTGCGGCCGAACAGCGAGGCCTGCGTGGCGACGGAGAACATCCCGGGGACCTTCGCCTCCGTCTCGCGATAGAAGCTCAGGACATCCTTGATCTCCTCCTCGCGCTCCGCGACGGCGCCCATGAACACCTGGTTGGGGTCGCCGACGTAGAAGCTGCGCGCGATCGCGGGCGCGGGGTCGCCCGGGCGCCCCTGGTGCTTGGCCATCTCGCCCTGCACGACCTCGCCGACGCGCTCCATCTCGTCGACGGAGTAGCCGGGCGGGGGCACGAGGATGCCGAACACGAGGTTGCGGTTGCCGGTCGGCAGGTACTCCATCGGCGGCAGGTAGCGGACCGCGAGCGCGCCCGTGAGCGCGACGCCGAGGGTCACGAGCACGAGCGCCCGCGGCCAGGAGCGCGAGACGAACGCGGCCTGGCGCCCGATCAGCCGGCGCACGCCGGCGCCGGCGCGCGTGAGCGCGTCGCGGCTCTCGTCGCCCGCGCGCGGCCGCAGCACGCGGGCCGCGAAGCTCGGGATCGCCAGCACCGAGACGAGCAGCGAGAAGCCGACCGCCATCGAGATCGCGACGGCGATGTCGCGCAGCAGCTCGCCGACCTCGTCCTGCCAGGTGATGACGGGCACGAACACGATCGCGGTCGTCAGCGTCGAGGCCAGGATCGCGCCGAACACCTCGCGCACGCCGAGGTACGCCGCCATCGCCGGGCTGTCGACGCGCGCGCGCCAGGAGTCGATGCTCTCGAGCACGACGATCGCGTTGTCGACGACCATGCCGACCGCGAACGCCATGCCCGCGAGCGAGACGACGTTGACGGTGCGCCCGAGCGCCGACATCCCGAGCATGGTCCCGACGACGCACACCGGGATCGAGACGCCGATCAGCAGCGACGCGCCGACGCTGCGCAGGAACAGCAGCAGCACGATGATCGCGAGCGCGCCGCCGAGCACGAGGTTCTGGCGGACCAGCGCGAGCGCGCTGTTGATGTAGCCGACCTGGTCGGAGATCAGCCGGAACTCGAGGCCCTCGGGCGCGAAGCGCTGCTCGTCGAGCTCGCGGACCTTCGCCTTGATGTCCTCGGTCACCTCGAGCACGTTGGTGCCGGCCTCGCGCCACATCAGCAGCACGAGCGAGGGGCGGTCGTCGCTCATCGCCATCGCCGTGCGCTTGCGCAGCCCGATCGAGACGTCGGCCACGTCGCCGAGCAGGATCGGCGTGCCGCTCGCGTCGGCGCCGAGCACCACGCGCGCGAGCTCGGCGGGCTCGTCGGGCGCGATCGGGGTGCGCACGAGCAGGCGCCGCTTGCCGAGCGTGAAGTCGCCGCCCGAGACGTCGCGCAGCTCGCCCTGCACGGCGCGCGCGAGCGCGTCGATCGTCAGCCCGCGGGCCGCGAGCGCGGCGGGGTCGAAGTCGATGTGCAGCTCCTGGTCGCGCCCGCCGATCAGGCGGATGCCCGAGACGCCGCGGATGCGCTCGAGCTGCGGCAGGATCTGCTTGTCGACCCAGGTGCGGTAGGCGTCGACGTTGCTGCGGTCGGCGGCGCGGATCGTGATCACCGCGAGCGGCGGCCCGGCGTTGTTGGAGGTCGCGATCACCGGCTCGCGCGCGGCGTCCGGGTAGCGCGGGACCTGCGAGAGCCGGTTCGAGACGCGCACCAGCGCCTCCTCGATCGACGTCCCGACCTCGAACTCGAGCGTGATCTGGCCCTGGTCCGCGCGCGCCTCCGACTTCATGATCTCGAGCCCGGGGACGCTCTTGAGCACGTCCTCCTGCTCCTCGAGGATCTCCATCTCGACCTCGGTCGGCGCCGCGCCGGGCCACGCGGTCGTGATGGTCAGCGTCGGGACCGCGATGTCGGGCGTGAGCTGGATCGGCAGCTGGAGCGTCGAGAGCGCGCCGAACAGGACCACGAGCAGCACGCAGCACAGCACCGAGACGGGCCGGCGGATCGCGAGCCACAGCAGCCCGCGCTGCCCCGACGCGTCTCCGGACGTGTCCGACAGGACATCTTCATCCGGCGTCATCGCTCAGCCGCTCCTGCCCCCGTCGGCGCTGGTCAGCGCGTCGGCGACCAGCTCGAGCGCCTGCCCAGGGCGCAGGCGCTCGTTGCCGCGGACGACCACGCGCTCGCCGAGCGCGAGCTCGCCGGTGACGAGCGCGCGCGCGCCGGCGGTCGCGAGCACCTCGACGGTGACGGGCTCGGCGGTCGCCGCCGCGCCCTCGCCCTTGACCCGGATCACGCGCGTCTGCGTCGGCCCGATCACCAGGGCGTCGCGCGGGACCACGACGCCCTGCCCGCGGCGCTCGACCGCGAAGTCGACCCGCACCGCGGCGCCCGGCAGCAGCCAGGGCGGCACGCGTTCGGGGCGCAGGCGGATCTTCGCGGTCCGCGTCACGGTGTCGAGCGCCGGCACGATCCCGGCGATCGTCGCCTTGATCGCGAGCGCGCCGCCCTCCCCGCCGCCCTCGCCGGGCTGCGGCGCGCGCGAGGGATCCGTCGACCGCACGCGCGCCTCGCCGCCGGCGCGCACGTGCTCGAGCAGCGACGGGTCGACGTCGACGAACACCTCGACGGCCTCGACCTCGATCAGGTCGAGCACCGCGGCGCCCTGCTGCACCCAGTCGCCCGGGTCGACGCGGCGGAGCGCGACCACGCCGGCGAAGGGCGCGACCACGCGGTGGCGATCGGCCTCGACCGCGGCGACGCTGGCCTCGGCCGCGAGGCTGCGGACCTCGGCCCCGAGCGCCGCCGCGTTGGCGCGATCACGCTCGATCTCCTGGCGCGGCACGATGCCCGCGCCGAGCTGCTCCGAGCGCCTGCGATCGCGCTTGGCCTGCGAGAGCAGCGCGGCGCTGCGCGAGCGCGACGCCCGGGCCGAATTAACGCGGGCCTCGACGAGCGAGCCGTCGAGCTCGACGAGCAGCGCGCCGCGATCGACGGCGTCGCCCTCGCGCACGCGCACGGACAGCACCTCCGCCGACGCCCCGGCGGAGAGCGACGCGCGCGACTCGGCGCGCACCTGCCCGAGGTACGTCCAGGTGTCGATGAGCGCGTCGCCGTCGACCGCGGCGACCTCGACCCGCGCGGGCGCGGCCGCCTTCGTCGGCGGGGGCTCGCCCGCGCCGTCGGGGCTCGAGCAGGCCGCGGCCATGAGCGCGGTCCACAGCAACGCCGTTCGCGTCGCGCTCGCGCGTGAAGTTGCCGGCCTCGCTGCGCCGGCCGCGACCTGTCCTGGACTGCTCGTCACCGTCGTCTGACCGCGCCTGAACACGGTCAAGTTCCACTACAACGCCCGCTCGGTCAACCGCGATCGCGGGCGCGGCAGCGCCGGCGCTCGGCGGCCCCGCGTCCGCTGGCGGGGGTCGCCTGTAGCGCCGCCAGCATGGTCGTGGGTGCGCTCCCTACACCGTGTACATGCACGGTCCCCGACCGTGGATTGTCGGCGCTCGTAGCGGCTGGCATTGCATGCGCATGACCGCGCACGCCGCTCCGGAGGTCCTCCAGCACTACCGCGACAGCAGCTTCCGCGCGCTCGCGCGCTGGTGCCTGGGCATCTTCGCGACGATCTGCTGCATCCGCGGCTCGATGCTGCTCAGCGAGCCGACCCCGCGCGGCTACGTCGACATGGCGCTGCAGTCGGCGACCGCGCTGAGCCTCCTCGTCAGCGTCATGCTCGCGCGCCGCGGCGCGTTCTCGACCGCCAAGCCGATCTTGCTGGCCGCGATCGCGACGGACATGGGCATCACCGCGCTCGTGCTCGAGGACTACCTGCGCTTCGCGCCAGGTCTCGTGCTGACCGTGCTGCCCGTCATCGTCGGCATGATCGAGGCGCCGACGCGGGCGCGCCGCTGGGGCCTCGGCGTCGCGGCGCTGTGGGTCGCGACCGCGTCGCTGCGGGTCGCGCTGGTCCCGAGCCAGGACGGGACGACGACCGCGATCCCGTTCATCGTCGTCCCGGCGCTGATCATGACGGTCACGACGCTGCTCGTGCACCGCACGACGCGCTACCTCGTGCGCGTGATCGACGAGATCGAGGACGCGCGCAAGCTCGAGCTGATCAACGCGCAGCTCAACGAGGCGCGCAAGCGCACCGAGGCGGTGAGCGAGGCGAAGAGCGCGTTCTTGGCCAACATGAGCCACGAGCTGCGGACCCCGCTGAACGCGATCATCGGCTACTCCGAGCGCCTGACCGGGCGCGCGCGCCAGGGCGGCGAGAGCACCGTCGAGCTCGATCACATCCAGTACGCCGGCCGCCACCTGCTGCGCGTCATCAACGACATCCTCGACATCTCGAAGATCGAGGCGGGCCGTATGGACCTGTTCGTCGAGACATTCGAGATCGCGCCGCTGCTCGAGAGCGTCGCCTCGACCGTCGGGCCGCTCGTCGCCAAGAACAGCAACACGCTCGTGCTCGACGCCGCGGGCGCGCGCGGCCCGATGACCACCGACCTCGTAAAGCTCCGCCAGTGCCTGTTCAACCTGCTGAGCAACGCGGCCAAGTTCACGCAGCGCGGCACGATCGAGCTGCGCGCGAGCCGGGCCCGCGAGGGCGGCCGCGAGCAGCTCGTGTTCCGCGTGCGCGACACCGGCATCGGCATGGACGAAGAGCAGCTCCGGCGGATGTTCGAGCCCTTCGTGCAGGCCGACGCGAGCGTCACGCGCAAGTACGGCGGCACCGGCCTCGGCCTCGCCATCACCGCGCAGTACTGCGAGATGATGGGCGGCGCGATCACGGCCGAGAGCACGCCGGGCGAGGGCTCGACCTTCACGATGCGGCTCCCGGCGTCCGTCGACGTCAGCGCGCTCGCCTCGGGCGCGACGCCGCCGCTCGGCTCGTCGCGGCCGCGCGGCCGCGCGCCGACGGTGCTGGTCGTCGACGATGACCACGCGAGCCTCGAGAACCTCGAGGAGGTGCTCGAGGACGCCGGCTACCAGCCGCTGACCGCCTCGAGCGGGCGTCAGGCGCTGTCGATGGCCCGCAAGCACCGCCCGGACCTCATCCTGCTCGATCTGATCCTGCCGGACATGGACGGCTGGGCGGTGCTCAGCGCGCTCAAGACCGACGAGAAGCTCGCGCAGATCCCCGTCGTGATGCTCTCGGCCAGCGACGACAGTCAGCACGGCCTCGTCATGGGCGCCTCGGACTACCTGACCAAGCCCTACGACCCCGAGGCGCTGCTCGTCACGCTCGCGCGTCACGCCCACCGCGGCGGCAGCGACGTCCTCGTCGTCGAGGACGACCCGGCGAGCCGCGCGCTGCTCGCCGGCATGCTCGAGGACCTCAACTGGCCGCACCGCGAGGCCCAGAACGGCCGCGAGGCGCTCGAGCGCGTCGCCGAGAAGATCCCGCAGCTGATCTTCCTCGACCTCATGATGCCCGAGATGGACGGCTTCAGCTTCCTCGAGGAGCTGCGCGCCAACCCGCCGTGGTTGAAGATCCCCGTGGTCGTCGTGACCGCGAAGGAGCTGACGAGCGAGGAGCGCAAGTTCCTGCGCGGGCGCGTCGTCAGCATCCAGCGCAAGGGGTCCTTCACCGCCGACGATCTGGTCTGCGAGCTCGACCGCCTGCTCGGCGTCGACGATGATCTCAGCGCGAACGACCGCGAGGCCTCGCTGACCGCGATCGCGATCTAGCGCGCGTCGCTCCTCGGTCCGCGGCTCACGGACACCCGATGTAGTCGCCGCCGGGCGTGCCGCCCATGCTCGCGCAGGTCCCCGCGATGTTGATCTGCGGGTAGACGTCGCAGAAACCCCAGTACCAGTAGACGTTGATCTCGACGTACGTCCCGTCGTCCGTAGACCCGCTCGCGTCCGAGCACGACGCGCGCCAGTCACCGGGGCACGGCGCGTACGCGGGCTGATTTCCTTCGCGCGCGCACTGCTCCCACAGCGCGTCGCGGGCCTGCGCCGAGGCGCCCGCGGCGCTCTCCGTGCAGACGTACGTGACCTCGAGATCGCCGACGCACGAGACCACGACGTCGCTCGGGCCGGGCTCGCTCTCGCAGTGCTCCGTGGGGAGCGGCCCGGGTCCGTTGACGCGCGGGTCGCAGCCGGGGTTACTCAGGAGCGCGTCCTCCGTGAAGATCCAGTCCGAGCCCGACGCCTCCATCTGTTCGGGCGAGCACAGGAAGCCGTAGCCGACCTCGTCGCAGCTCGCGCCGCCGACGAAGCGTCGGGCGGCGGTCTCGACCGAGGGGGTGCACGAGCAGCTCAGGGTCGTCGCGCCGTCCATGCAGGTGAACAGCCCGCTCGGCGTCTCGAAGACGCACGCGCCCTCGGTCGCGAGGTCGGCGCAGGCCTCGAGGCACCCGAACTCGCAGGCCTCCTGGCCGCGCAGCGCGGTCTTGTAGGGCGGTTCGAAGTCGAGGGTGTCGACGCACTGGGAGCGGTAGCAGGCGACGTTCTGACCGTTCTCGTCGGCGCTCGCGAAGGTCACGGGTTCGTCGCCGTAGCACCACTCGATGCAGTCATCGCGCGGGGGCAGCGGCGTGCCCCCCTGCTGCTCGCAGGCCTCGCTCGAGGTCATGCACGCCAGCTGGACCTCCGCGAGGACGCGCGAGGGCGGCGCCTCGCGGAACTCCTTGAGGCAGGGGACCTGCGCGTCGAAGAATTCACACTCGACGCTGGCGAGCGCGCCCGCGAGCACGGCGACCGCCAGCGCGAAGCCGCGCTCGTTTCGACGAGGTCGTTTTGCCCTGTTCACAATGACATGTCTCATGGGTCTAGGCGCTCCGCGCTCAACACGAAGCAAACCCCGTTCCACTCGCGCGCCGGGCGTGCACGGGGCCGCGGCCGTGAGCGCTGACCGCGTGGGCGGAAAAACCAGCGGCGACGGGTGATTCGACGCGGCGAGGCGCAGGCGAGCCTCAACGGTCGACAGCAACTCGACGCGCGCGCGCGACGTCGTCGCGCGCGCACGCGTCCGCGCCGACGCGCGCGGCGATCCACGCCGCGAGCTCCACGACGACCTCGGGGTGCTCCGTGAAGATCTGCGTCGCGTGCCCGCGCCCGGGCAGCAGGCGGTAGCGCGCGCGCGTCGAGCCGGCGCGCAGCGCCTCGAACAGCTCGTCGATGATCGGGCGGCTCACGGGTCCCTCGAGCTCGGTGCGCACGAACAGCCACTCCGCCGCGCCCCGGTCGATCCGCTCGATCGACGCGTCGGAGAACGAGCCGGGCGAGAGCATGACGTAGGCGGCCGCCTCCGCCCCGCCGGCCCGCAGCGCCTCGCCGACCGCCTCGCCGCTGTAGCTCGCCGCCACGACCGCGAGCCTGTCCCCGTCGACATCCTCGCGCTGACGCAGCCAGGCGAGCGCGACGTTGACGTCGCGCTCGCTGTCGACCAGGAGCGCCTGCTTCTCGGCGTAGGGCTCGGTGAACTCGCCGAGGTTCGTGCTCTCGCCGTGCGCGCGCAGATCGAGGCGCAGCGACGCGACCCCGCAGGCGCGGAGCTGTTCCGCGAGCTCGACGTACTCCGCGCGGCTCCCGGCCGCGCGATGCAGCAGCAGCGCGGCGGGGTGCGGCGGCGCGGTGTCGGGCGCGGTCCACTCGCCCACGAGCCGCCAGCCGTCGCTCTCGAGCGTGAGCCGCTCCGGCGCGGCGCGAGGCGACTCCTCCGCGGCGCGAGGCGCCCGCGCCCGCGTCGAGTCACCCGGCGCGGCGGCGCGCTCGGGCGCGGCGACAGGGGAAGGGACCGCGAGCGATGCAGGGCGCGTGCTGGCGCACCCGAGCGAGAGCGGCGCGAGTGGGAGCGCGAGCGGGAGCGCGAGCAGGAGCGCGAGGCGACGCGGGGACAGTCGAAGCATGGAGCGACTCCGGCGGGCGCGGACGGGTCCCGGCGCGCCCCACCCCTTCGATCACCGAAGCGCCGTCAAAGTTTCGCGCGCGCCCGTGTTGGCGTTGACGGGCGCCGACGCGTCGGCGCAGAATTGGCGAGCGTGCGCCACCCGTGGAGAGTCGATCGCGACCTCGCCGGTCGCTTTCATCCGCAGTATCCCGACGACCTGCAGATCGTGGTGCACGACGGCGAGCCGCGACGCACGGGCCGCGGACCCGAGAGCTGCTGGGTGCACACGACCGACGTCTACGGGGCGCTCTCCATCCCGTACGTCGCCGCCGACGCACAGCCCCCCTTCGCGCCCGCGACGGCGCGCTGGCGCGAGCGCGTCGTCTACCGCGGGACGCTGCTCAACACGCCGCACCAGCTCACGTCGGTGGCCCAGGGCGACAGCGTGCTGTACCTGCACGCGTCGGGCCTCCCGCAGCCGCTCATGGTCACCGAGGCCTACCTGCGCGAGCGCGGCCAGTGGTCGTACACCCCGTGTGACCGCTGCGGCGCCGACCAGTCCCTGGATCCGCCGAGCGTCATGCAGCGGACGCGCTTCCCCAGCGCGCCCGCCGGCGCCGTGATGCTCTCGTTCTCCGCGTTCTGCCCCTGCGGCGGCACCATGGTGCTGGGCGCCATGCAGCCGCGCCCGCCGACGCGCTCGTGAGCGCGTCGCGGCCCAACGGCAGACTCGACTCGACTAGAACCACTTCCCGACGCCGAACAGCGGGCGCACGCCGAGCGCCGCCGTGACGCTCGCGCGCTCGTCGTTGCCGCGCTGCAGCGGGAAGAAGGTGACCTGCGCGGCGACGCTGGTGATCAGGTAGAAGCCGCGCGGGAGCCCCCACTGCAGGGCGAGCAGCGCGCTCACGTGGCCCGCGACGGTCGTGCGCGGCGGCGCGAATCCAGCTGTCTCAAAGGACTGCCGCAGCAGGTTCACGCCGCCGCCGAGGCCGAGCGCGAGGCTGACGATCGGCAGATCAAAGCTGTGGGTGACCGCCGCGTCGAGGTCGTAGTCGTCGGCGGTCACGACCAGTCGATCGGCGTCGAAGCCGGCGCGACAGAAGCCGAAGGTCGCGGCGACGCCGACCCAGCGCGTCTCCGCCGACCAGCCGACGCGCGCGCCGTGACACAGGCTCGAGCCCGGCGTGAGCGCGGTCCGCAGCTGATAGCCGAGCACCGGCCCGTGGGCGACGGCGCGCGCGCCTCCTCCCTTGCGGGCGAGCCGGGCGTACTCGACCCGCTTGAGCGACCCGTCGTCGACGGTGCGGGTCGTTTGGCTCGCGACGGTGATCGTGCCCTCGAGCAGGTGGTCACGCGCGCGCCCGCGGACGAAGTAGCGGCCGGCCTTGACGTTGACGACGCGCGCGACGTCGTGGGCGCCGACCTCCGAGACGACCGCGCCCTCGGGCCCGCCCGCGAACACGAGGTAGGTGCGCCCCGTCGGGAAGCGCAGGCGCGCCCGCCCGCGCGCGACCGAGGCGACCTGCGTCAGCGTCACGCCGCCCTGCCCGCGGACGTCAAACTCGAAGGTCGGGTGCTGCGTCCCCTGCAGCGTCCGGCTGCTCGCGCGGACCGTGTGCTCGTAGGCGTAGCGGTAGGCCTCGGCCAGCGTGATGTCGCCGTCGCCGTCGCCGTCGGCCGCGCCCACGAGCCCGGAGACGAGGTAGTGCGTGAAGAAGGAGCCGCGCAGCGCGTCGGACTCCTGCGCGTCCTCGTTGGCCGAGCTCGAGGTCAGGAACACGAGCCCCTCGCCGCGCAGCCGCTCCTCGAGCGCGACGTCGAAGGTCGGCGCCGGCCGTGCCCCCTTGACGCGGGTGAGCGCGCCGGAGCGGCACGCGTCGAGCAGCAGCATGCGAAAGTCCGCGGACGAGCCGCGCACGAGCTGGCGCAGCTGCTCGAGCTCGAGGCGCTCGTCGCCGAGGTGGAGCGCGTCGGCGTCGGCGTGGCCCGAGTAGTACACGAGCAGCACCGCCTGATCGGCGCCGCGCGTGGCGCTGCGGATCCGGTCGTTGATCGAGATCAGGACGCGCCGGAGCGCGTCGGCGTCGCGGCCGAGCAGCACCACCGTGTTCTCGTCGTGGAAGCCCCCGAGCGCGCGCAGGACCTCGGCCACGCGCGTCGCGTCGCGCTCGGCGTAGCGCAGCGCGCCCTCGTCCGCCGCGCCCTCGTTGTTGCCGATGAGCACCGCGTAGCGGACGACGGCGGCCGACGCGAGCGCGGGCGCGAGCGCGACGAGCACGAGCGCGAGCGCGGCGAGCAGCGCGGCGAGCCGCCTCACCGGCGCGCTCGCTTGTCGAGGCGGACGCGGTCGACCTGGCACCCGGGGATCGCGGGCGCGTCGGGGCGCGCGGCGACGGCTCGCTCGAGCGCCGCGAGCGACGGCTCGCGCGCGCAGAACACCCCGTAGAGCACCTCCTCGCCGACGACGTCGTCGAGCGCGACGGCGTCGGGCAGCATGGCGCGCTCGCCGGGCGCGACCGGGCGCGCGCGATCACCTGTCGGAACGTACACGTTGACCGCGCCGGCGCCGTCGCGCCCGAGCACCGCGACGTAGCCCGACTCGGTCCACGAGTACGCGAAGCGCAGCGCGTCGCCGGGGTGCACCACGGCGCCCGGCGAGCCCTCGAGCACGGCGCCGTCGCGACGAATGAAGACCTGCAGCGCCGGCGCGCCCTTGCTGCGCGTCGCGGCGGGCTCGGGCCCGCCGGTCTCGACGCGCGAGCCGTCGCCGCCGACGCGCGGCGGCTCGAGCAGGCTGACGATCGCCAGGACCGCAGCGGCCGCCGCCGCCGTCAGGCCCGCGACGGCCGGCCACGCGCGACGACGCGGCGGGGCCGGCGAGATGTCCGCGATCGTCTCCGGCGGCGACGCGGGCAGCGGCGGCAGCGTCGCGCTCGCGGCGTCCTCGTCGAGCTCGCGCTGGCGCGCGCGGCAGCGATCACACGCGATGACGTGGCTGCGCGCGCGCGTCGCGAGCGACGCCGCGAGCTCGCCGACGCGCAGCTGATCGAGCACCAGATCCGAGAGACAGTCCTCACCGCGCTCGCGCGTCGTCCACGTCATGGCCGCGCCTCCTGAGACAGCGTCGCGCGCGCGCGCGCGAGCAGGTTGCCGACGTGACGACGCGAGCAGCCCAGCAGCGTCGCCACCTCGGCCTGCGACATCTCGTCGACGTAGTAGTATACGACCGCGCGCGCCTGCTCGTCGGGCAGCCGCAGCAGCAGCTCGCGCACCAGCGCCAGGCTCTCGGCGCGCGCCGGCGCGCCGCCCTGCTGCGGCGGAGACCGCCGCGCGAGCAGGCGCCCGCGCGTCCGCGCGTCGCGGAGCCGGTTGAGGCAGAGGTTCGTGGTCGCCTTGTACAGAAACGCCATCAACGATCCTGTCCCCGAGAACTGCTCGGGCCGCGCGAGCAGCGAGGTGAACAGCTCCTGCACGACCTCGCGCGCGTCGGCCTCGTCGCCCAAGATGCTCCGCGCGCGCCGCAGCACTGCGGGCCCGTGGGATCGATAGGCGGCTTCGAGGGACGCGCGCACCGGCGGGGAGCGTACCGTGGGCGCGACGCGGTCGCGCCCCTCGTCTCGCGCGCGCGCGTCGCGATCGGCGACACGCGCGGGGTGACTCAGAGACCCGGCCAATCGATGGTCTCGAACGCGGTGAGCTCGACGCTGATCTCGGTGGCCAGATCGCCCGCGCTGGGCTTGTACGCGTCGTCGGTGGCGAAGCAGCCCTCGCCCGGGATCGGCTCGACATCGTCGCAATTCACGCCCGGCACGACCTCGACCACGTGATACCCCACGTCGTAGGCGCCGCCGAGGTACTGACCCCAGTCGGAGTCCGCCGGGATCGGATCCGCCGCGTAGATCAGCACGTGCGCGCCGCTGCCACCGATGATCGCGGGCGGCGGCGCGTCGTCGTAGAGGCTGAGGCTGATGGTCTCGACCTCGGGGTCGGCGACGATGAACCAGCCATAGGCGATCCGCAGGCCGCCCGCGTCCTGGAGCAGCGCGTCGGCGGGCGGCGGCTGATAGAGGTTGAGGGTGAAGGCCGCCGGGAACTCGCCCGACACGGACACGCGCTCCCCGGAGGCTCCGTCGACGCAGAGGTCCCAGTCGATGTTGAAGAACCACTCCCAGCCGCAGGCCTGCACGCACGCGCCGTAGGGCACCTGCTGCTCGGCGTTGCAGATATCCGGCTCCGGCCCGCAGGCCTGCACGCACTCCCACGCGTCGACGCTCCCGCCGCCGCCGCCGCTGCAATTGATCTCGGGTCCGCCGCAGGTCCCGGACTTGTCCGAGAACCACAGCACGGCGACGTCGGCGGCGGTCGCCATGCCGTCGGACTGCACCGCGCCGCGGATCGTGGCGAGCGGCTCGCCGGAGTACTCATCGTCGACCTGCGGATCGCAGGCGAACGCGGGTGAGAGCACAATCGGCAGCGCGAGGCCGAGCGTCAGGAGGGTCAGAGGGCGCGCGAGCAGACGGGCGCGAACGGGGCGAGAGTTGGCGAGAAGGGTCATGGGGCTCCTTGTGCGTGTAAGGACCGCGACCGCCTCGAGTTGGGCACGGCAGGGCGAGAGTTTTTTCGGTTTTTTTCGCGCGCCGCTCACCGTGACCGCCCCGCTCGAGTGTGGCGCCTCGGGGACCCCGCCGTCGACACGAACCCGCCCGCCCGGCTCTCCCGTCCGTCGCTCCCGCCCGTCTCTCCCGTCCGTCTCTCCCGTCCGTCTCTCCCGTCCGTCTCTCCCGCCCGTCTCTCCCGCCCGTCTCTCCCGCACGTCTCTCCGCACGTCTCTCTGCCTGTCTCTAGAGTTCAAAGTTGCAGCACGGGTTCAGCGCGTCGACCGGGGCGGCGGGCGGCGCTTCACAGATCCCGCTGGACGGGCACTCCCCCACGGCCTCGCCGTTCTACAGGCACACGCACGTGTCCCCTTCGCACGTCATCGCGTAGGTCTTCACCGGGCAGGTAAACGAGAACGAGCAGGCGCTCGCGCCGTCGCTGTCGCTATTGCCGACGCAGTCCAGCTGCTCACACGCCTGCTGGGCGAGCTCGTCCTCCTCGCTACAGCCCGTGGAGGAGAAGCCCTCGCACGGGAGCTCGACCCAGCACGCGTAGAAGCCCGCGATCGCGTCCTCGCAGCTCGGGGTGGGCGCCCACTCGAGGCCGTACGCGCAATTCTCCAGGCACACGTCGTACGGCGCCCCGGCGACGCACTGCGTAGTGGCTGCAGGCTAGCTCGCAGAGCGTCGCCTCCTCGGTCGTCGCTCCCTCCGTCGTCGCTCCCTCCGTCGTCGACGGCGTGGTCGTCGTCGCCATGGAGGTAGTCTCCCCCTCCGTCGTCGACGCGTCGGTCGTCGTCCCCGCGTCGGTCGTCGACGACGTGCCCGCGCCCGTGTTGTCGGGCGGGGACGGGCTGCACGCGATCAAGGCGACGGCCGCGACGAGCCCCACGCGACGCGAGCGATCCATGCTCGCACGGTACCGTAAGCTCGCTGCGAGCGCGCGAGCTCGTCGCAACCTGCACGCACAGCCCGATCGACGCGATCGACCTGCGGCCCACGGCTCGTGGAGTCGCCCCCGCCGAGCTCGCGGGGTCGACGAGCGGCCTGTAGACCACCGTCGAATCCATTCTCCCTCGCCTCGGCGACCGCGATCCAGACCGCGTCGGTGTATGCTGATGACCGTGACGCTCGCGCTCCCGCTGCTCGCCGCGCTCGTCGGTCCGCCCACCCCGTCCGCGTCCGCGCCCGCGACCGCGCCCGCGATCCCGAGCACGATCACGCCCGCGCGGCCGGACCCCGCGCTGGCGCGCGCGCGCGCGCTCGGCCTTCGCCCACGAGCGGACGGCGGCTTCGAATACGCCGGCGCGACCGGGGAGCGCTTCGACGCCACCATCCACCGCGACGGCACGGTCGAGTTCCACCTCGACCCCACGATCCAGATCAAGCCCGACGGCGTGTGCCTGATCGCGGTCTGCGTGGTGCGCGGCATGGCCAAAGGGGCACGTCAGTCACGTCGCCAGCAGGTCAAGCGCGCGGCCGTGGTCACGATCGCCGAGCTCGCCGCGGGCCTCGTCGCCGGCGCCGTCGGCCTGCCGCTGCCGCGCACCACGCCGCTGCAGCTCGCGCCCGGCTCGCAGCCGCCGCCGGGCGGCACCACCGCGCTCGGCATCCCGGGCTCCGGCTCGCTCACCAACCCGAGCGTCCCCAACCACGTCGGCGGCACGGTGCAGGGGCGCTACGGCTACCTCCCGCAGCCCACGGCGGCGATGACCGCGTTCATGGACCGGACCTTCGAGCTGCGCCTCGAGCTGGTCAAGGCCGCCGACCAGGAGCGGCTCGAGCGTGAGCTCGAGCGCCTGCCGCTCGCGCTGCTCGAGGCGTGGAGCGCCGCGCCCACGCTCGCGCAGCGTCACGAGCTCGTGCTGCAGGCCTGGGACGACCTGATCCCGCTGCCCTCGCCGCACCGCGACGCGGTGCTCACGGCGTCGGCGGACCGCGAGCTCGAGCGCCGGCGCGAGGACGCGGCCACGCGCGCCCGCGCCGTCATCCTCGAGCTCGTGCGCGAGCGCGCCCCGGCCGGCTCCGCCTCGGCGTTCACGCGGGCGGAGCTCGACGCGTTCAACCGCGGGCGACCGGCGCGCGATCAGTTCACGCCCTACGCCGCCGTCGCCCACGAGAGTCGCGCCGCGCGGAGCCCTCGCTAGGGGCCGTCGAGGTTGAGCGCGTCCGCGACCTCCACGACGTCGCCCTGCAGGAAGAAGTCGACCGCGATGAAGTTCGGCACGCGCCCGGCATAGGCCGCGCACTCGAGCGCGCGCCCGTGCAGCACGTCGAACTGGTTGACCTCGGCCGCGTTCGCCTCGCTCGGCAGGTCGAGCAGGTTGTTGACCCAGTGGTTCATGAGGTACAGGTCGTTGTCCTGGCTGCCGCGGTTGAGCTCGCAGGAGAACTCCGACGGGCTCATGAACGAGTACGGCGTGTCCCAGGCCACGTCCCAGACGTGGTGGTACCAGGCCGGCGGCGGCCCGCCGCTCTCGGCCGTGACGACCAGGCGGGTGTCGGCCTCGATCAGCGCCCCCAGCGTCGGCCAGGGCGCGCCGTCCTCGTGGGCGTAGACCCGCGCGGTCAGCCCCGCCTGCTCGAAGTCCGCGACCATCGCGTCGACGCCGACGTGGTCCTCGTAGATGATCGCCAGGACCTCGCGCGGGTTGGCGTCGAGGAAGTCGCGGATCAGCGCGAGCCCCTCCGCGTGCGGCTGGTTCCCGAGCGCGCATGTCCCGTGACACATGTAGGTTCCGCCCTGGTAGTCGTGCACGTCGATCAGCATCGCGCGGATGCCGTAGTCGAGCTGGGCCCCGATCCCCTCGGTGTGATTGGCGACGATCTGCGAGTAGCCCTCGCTCAGCGCCGAGTTCGAGTTGTGCGTCGCGGGGAACACGACCTGGTCGAAGGGGCGGTCGCAGAGCTCGACGTGCCCGTTGCACGGCTCCAGCCCCGGCCCCGTGCTGCCCTCGCTCGTCGTCGCGTCCTCGCTCGTCGTCGGGCCCGCGCCCGTCGTCGGGCCCGCGCCCGTCGTCGCGTCCGCGCCCGTCGAGCCGGCGCTGGTCATCCCGCCGCTGCCGCCCGCGGTCATCGACGCCTCGCTCGTCCCGGCGTCGCTCGTCGCCCCTGCGGTCTCGCCCTGGGTCGCGCTCGCGTCGCTCGTCGCCCCGTCGCTCGTGGGGCCGGTCGAGCCGCTGTCGCCGCACGCGACGAAGGTGAGCGCGAGCGCGAGCGCGCCGTGACTGATTCGTGTTCTGCTCGTCACCACCGCGTCGCATCGTAGCGCGAAACCAAGCGCCGGTTCGTCGGTTTCGCTCGCGATCGCGCGCGCGTCCCTCGAGACCTTCACCACGCCGCGGCGCTCGAAGGGCGCCCCTGCCGAGCCGCGGCGCGCTCGCGCGTCTCCTACACCTCAGCACCCACCGCCGCTCCAGAGCATCACGCCGACGCGAGTTGGCTGACCTTCGGACCATGTGGTTCGACGTGCTAGGCTCGACGCCCTCAGGTGCCCGTTCTACGCCTGCAGACGCTCATCCGCGCGCCCCCGCCGGACGTCTTCGACGCCTCGCTCGACGTGGGCCTGCACCAGGCGTCCGCGCGCGGGACCGGCGAGCGCGTCATCGCCGGGCGCCGCGAGGGTCGCCTCGAGCTCGGCGAGACCGTCACCTGGTCCGCGCGACACTTCGGCCTGCGCTGGTCGATGACGGTCGCGATCGTCGAGCACGAGCGCCCACATCGCTTCGTCGACGAGATGGTCTCCGGCCCGTTCGCCGCGATGCGACACGAGCACCGCTTCGCGCCGCGCCACGGCGGCGCCGCCACGGCGATGGAGGACGTGTTCTCGTTCCGCGCGCCGCTCGGGCCGCTCGGACGAATCGCCGAGCGCCTCGCGCTCACGCGCCACATGCGGCGCTTCCTCGCCGGGCGCAACGAGCACCTCAAGCGCGCGCTCGAGGGATGACGCGGCGCGCGGCGTCGCCCTACCCCTGCGGGTTGGCGACGTTGCCCAGCGCCCAGCCGGTCATGTCCGAGTACGTGTACGGCCCCTGCAGGCCGCCGACCCAGTTGACCTCCTGCGTCTCGGGCTCGTAGACGAACGCGCCGCCGCCGGACTTGGACTGGTCGACCATCCACACCGTGCCGTTGTAGTCGACGCTCGCGCCGGTCGGCGTGGCCACGCCGGGCAGGACCGCAGCGTCGAGCGCCTCGATCAGCGTGGCCGAGTCGGTGTCGACCCGCAGCAGCGCGCTGGTCGAGAGCCCCGCGATCCACAGGTGGCCGCTCTGATCCTCCATCATCCCGCGGCTCAGGCCCGAGTAGCCCGCCATGTTCGCGGCCGTCCAGGTCTGCGTCTCGGGGTCGTAGCGCTGCAGGATCCCCGACCAGCCGCCGACCCACGAGCGCCCCTGGCTGTCGACCGTGAACCCGTAGGCGCTCGGGTTCGGCAGCGGGATGGTCTCGTAGGACAGGTCTTCGAAGCGCACGTGGACCAGCGGGCCCGCCGAGTAGGTCACGCCCCAGAAGTCGTTGACCGGGTCGACCGCGCCGCCGTAGATCCCGAGCCCGCCGTTGGCCCCGGGCACCAGCACCTGGCCCTCGATCTCGCCCGTGTCGCCGTCGAGCAGGTAGACGTACGCGTCTGCGCCGGTCGGCGCCGACGTCCAGACCTTCGCGTTGATGTACTGCGCGTTGCAGCCCTCGCCGACCTTCTCGCCCGACGTCCAGGCCGCCGGGCGCGACGCGGCCGGCAGCGGCGTGGTCCACAGGATGCACTCCTCCGCCGCGTAGCCGAGCAGGTCGTTCGGGCCGGTCGAGGTGTCGATCACGCCGTTGTTGTTCTTGTCGACGCAGCGCTCCTCGCTCGCGGCGATCTTGGTGATCCCGCCGGCGCGGTTGACCACCGCGACGTCGCCCTGGAGGTTCACCGAGGTCCGCGACGGATCGCCGGCCTGGCCCGCGTCGGTGTAGTAGCGGCCCAGCTCGACCATCGTCTCGGTGTCGATCTTCGACACCGTCCCTTGCGGCGAATTCGAGATCCAGATGTTCGAGAACACGAGGTCGTCGTCGCCTCCGTCGCCGCAGCCCCCGTCGCCCCCGTCGGGCAGCGCGCCGAGATCGAACTTGGTCTGATCGCTCGGGCTGGTCGTGCCGGGATCGTCGGTGCTCGCGGCGCTCGACGTGGTGCTGGTGCTCGCGCCCGCCGAGTCACCCGTCGTCACGCCGCTCGCTCCGCCCGTGGTGCCGGCGGTCGTGCCCGCGCTCGTCGCCGCGCTCGTCTCGACGTCGCTCGTGCCGCTGTCTGAGGCCGTCGCGCCGGTCTCGCCCTCGCTGTCGCCGCAGGCGATCACGAGCAGCGACGCCCCTACCATCGCCCGGGCCCAGCGCGCGCCCCCGCCGTCTCGGACGTCTTGATCATCGATTAATCCACGCATCAGGTCGTCGATCATACACACAGTCGCGCTGGTGTGCAGACAACCAGTGCACAGCCAAGCTCTCAGCGCACAGCCGACCGCTGGGCGGGCGACGATCCGCCGCCGCGAGCCGTCGACGCGCGTAGACGGGCTGCGTGAGGGTCTACGGGCCTCGACGCGCGCGCCGGGCCTGCGGCCGTGTTTCGCGCGAGAGCAGTGAGCGCCATCACTTCACCAGCCGCGCGCGCGAGAGACGAGATCAGCGCGGCGCCGCGCGTGCGCGGCATTTCCTGGCAAGATAACGCCATGAACGACACGCCCGAGCGCGGTCACCCTCGCGGTCTCTACCGCCTGTTCTTCACCGAGATGTGGGAGCGCCTGGCGTTCTACACGATGCTCAACGTCCTGCTGCTCTACGTGACGGACACGGAGCGCGGCGGGCTCGGGCTCTCGGCGGGCGACGGCAACGAGATCTACGGGCTCTACCTCGCGTTCGTGTACTTCACCCCGTTCCCGGGCGGGATGATCGCCGACCGCTTCATCGGCTACCGCCTCGCGGTGCTGATCGGCGGCCTGCTGATGTCCTCGGGCCTGCTGCTGATGTCGATCGCCGGCACCAGCTTCTTCATGCTCGGCCTCATCCTGCTCGTGCTGGGCAACGGCTTCTTCAAGCCGAACATCTCGGTGATGGTCGGCAACCTGTACCAGAAGGGCGACCCGCGGCGCGACGCCGGCTTCAACATCTTCTACATGGGCATCAACATCGGGGCGTTCATCGCCTCGTTCCTGTCCTCGGCGGTGCGCAACCAGGCGGGCTGGCTGTGGACCTTCCGCGTCGCCGGCATCGGCCTGCTGATCGGCGTCACGATCCTGCTGTTTAGCTGGCGCGTGCTCGCCAAGGCGGACCGCAAGCCCGAGGTCGACCCCGACGACATGGGCCTCGCCGAGATCGCGCGCAGGATCTTCCTGCCCTCGCTGGTCGCCGGCGTGCTCGGGGCGGTCGCGATGAAGTACGCCTGGCCCGGCGGCCCGGTGCGCCCCGCGGTCGCGGGCTTCCTCGCCGGCATGATCCCGGTGGTGCTGTTCTTCCGCAACCTCGTCACGCGCGCCAAGCCCGAGGAGAAGCCTGGCCTGATGACCCTGTTCCCGGTGTACCTCGCCGGCGGCACGTTCTTCATGGTCCTGCACCTCAACGGCAGCGCGATGACGCAGTGGGCGCGCGACTCGACGGACCGCCGCGTCGACATCATCCCGCTGAGCTACACGATCTCGCTGCGGCCCGTGCTCGACTTCGAGATCCCGATCAACTTCGAGCAGGAGGCGCTGCCGCGCTACTACCTCAACGCCGGCGAGGACACCCCGCGACCGGACCCGCGCAGCCTGACCGTCGCCAGCGACGACGCGCACGCGCGCATGTACGGGCAGCAGCGCCTCAACGAGGAGGCGGTCGCGGCGATCCTCGCGGCCGCGCACGGCGAGCTGACCGCGCGCGAGTTCGCGGTCGACGCCAACACCGCCGAGCTCAGCGAGGTCGACCAGGCCCTCTACGCGCGCTCGGCCAGCGTCTACGAGCAGGTCACGATCGAGGAGGAGACCGACAGCCACGGGCACACGCAGCTCACCGTCAAGGTCGAGGACGGCGCCAAGCCGACGCGGCGCGTCGCGTTCGTGCGCGACGTCGAGGGCCACGGCTCGATCGGCGCCTACGTCGTCGACGCCGAGACCCACGCGCAGCTCTACGACGGCTACCAGCAGACCTTCGGGCACGCGCCCGAGACGCTGCCGCCGGGCCAGTACCTCAAGGTCGCCAACCCCGAGCTGTACCAGTCGCTCAACGCGCTGTTCGTCGTCGGCCTGACCCCGCTGCTGGTCCTGTTCTTCGCGCGCCTGAGCAAGCTCGGCTACGCCGTCTCGACGGCCCGTAAGATCTTCTTCGGCATGAGCCTGACGACGCTGTCGCTGATCCTCATGGCGGTCGCCGGGCTGTTCACCGCCGGCGGCGCCGCCAAGGTCTCGGGCCTGTGGCTCGTCGGCTTCTACATGGTCATCACGCTCGGCGAGCTGATGCTCTCGCCCATGGGCCTCTCGCTGGTGACCAAGCTCGCGCCCAAGCGCCTCGTCGGCCTCGCCATGGGCGGGTGGTTCTTGGCGACGGCGTTCGGCAACAACTTCTCGGGCTTCTTCGGCGGCATCCAGGGCTCGATGTCCCCGGTGAGCTTCTTCCTCGTGCTCGCCTGCCTCGCGGGCGCCGTCGCGGTGTTCATCCGCGTGCTGCTGCCGCGGCTCGACGAGGTCATCAAGCGCTACGGCGGGTGACCCCGCGCTCGTGCGCGGGCGCCCCGCCCGTCTGCCGAAGGCGCGCTCGGATCACGAGCGCGCCTTCGGCGTACGAGCGAGCGCGTCGACGAGGTCATCAAGCGCCACGGCGGATGCGCGCGGTCCGAAAGCTGCTGCGGTTCTCACCGCTGGTCGAGCACCCGGCGCGCCGACGATGGGTCTATGCTGCTCGCTCACACGGTTTTTTCCCAAGCACGCCGTGCGATGCCAAGTGCTCAACGAGCACGAGCTGCTGACCCTCGAGACGAACACACGCACCTTCATCAAGAGCCAGGAGGGCCCAGGCGATATCTCGCAGCGCGCGGCCGCGTCACCGTGCCCCGCGAATGCACGTCCTTGTCCTCGTAGTCCACCGACTTCTCCTGCGCGGCCTCGGGGCCGTCGGCATCCGACGAGTTCGCTGCGAGATAGCTCAGGATACGAAGCGACGAGCGCCGCGCCACGAGTCGCGGTAGCCGGTTTCGCGGGGAGTGTCCGAGCGGCAAGAAGCTGCTGCTCGTGTCCGAGCGGCAAGAAGGCGCCAGTGGCAGCAAGCTGCCGCTCACTCTCGACCGGCAGATTGTTGCCGCTCGCACTCGACCGGTAGTCCGGCGCCAGTGGCAGCAAGCTGCCGCTCAACTTCGACCGGCAACTCCGTCGCTCCATCGCGCAAATCCGTGCTCCACCGCCGCCGCCCCGCGCTCCACCGCCGCCGCCCCGTGCACCGCCACCGGTCCGCGCTCCATCGCCGCCGGTCCGTGCTCCACCGCCGCCGGTCCGTGCTCCACCGCCGCCGCCGTGCTCCACCTCCACCGGTCCGCGCTCCGCCGCCGCCGGTCCTGCTCCACCGCCGCCGGTCCGTTCGCCAGCCTGTGGCCAAATCCTGGCCAGTTGCGGCGACCCGGCGTTCTCGGATAATCACGTAGTCGTCCATGCCATCGCTTCACGCGCATAGGGCCGTCGCGCTCGTCGCCATCGTGTGCATGCTCGGTTGTCCGCAGGGACCGGAGGAAACGACGGTCGATTCCGCGACCAGCGACCCCGACGAGAGTTCGAGCAGCTCGTCGACCGGCGCGGACGCGACCACCGACGACACCACCGGCGCCACGGCCGGCACTGCCGGATCGGAGTCCGAGAGCGAGAGCGGCGCGACGACGAGCAGCTCGACGTCGAGCACCACCGCAGAGACCACAGCCGGTCAGGGGGTCTGCGGCGACGGCGAGGTCCAGGGCGACGAGGAGTGCGACGACGGCAACGACAACGACCTCGACGCGTGCCTGAGTTCGTGCGTGCTCGCGGGCTGCGGCGACGGCATCCTCCACGACAACTTCGGCGAGGAGTGCGACGACGGCAACGACGTCGAGGACGACGGTTGCAACTCGCAGTGCGCTCGCGATCGCTACGTGTTCCTGACTAGCACCGCGACCGGCGGCTCATTCGGGGCCGTGAGCGGCGCGAACTCCCACTGCAAATCGCTCGCTCAAGACGCCGGGCTCCCGAACCCGCTCACCTACCGCGCGTGGATGAGCGATGACATCCACAGCCCGGACGAGTGGTTCCTCAAATCCAAGGGGCGCTACCTGCTGACGAACGGGACGGTTGTTGCCGATGACTGGGACGACCTGACCGACGGGACGATCCAGAACCCGATCGACGTGGACGAAAATGGTGTTGATGTCGGTTCGGGCGCGGTCTGGACCAACACCACGCCCCAGGGTCTCAAGCACCCCGAGTCCGCCGACTGTCTGGGGTGGACGACCGACGAGTTCCCGATCAAAGGCCGCCTTGGGTACGCATCGCGGGTCGACGAAGAGTGGACCGACGCGGTGGACAACCCGGAACTCTGCGCCGGAATCGGTCACTTCTATTGTTTTGAAAATTGAGCACAGCGCCGACGTCGGCGTGAACATCGTTGGAGGAGTCGTTTCATGCGAGTTCGCTCAAGAGTCGTCATTTCGCCGTTATTCCTCGCCGGGCTCTTGTCCTGCGTGGGCGCGACCGAGACGCCCGCCACGTCAGAGGCTCCCGACGAAGATGACGGGACGAGCACATCCGGCACAACCGACGACTCGAACTCAGCGTCCTCATCATCAACGACGACCCCGACGACCGATTCAACCACGGGCCCGGAAGCGTCGACAGCTACGAGCTCGACAGGCGATGAAACGATAGGCAGCTCGACAAGCGGAACGGCGCTCGAGTGCGGGGACGGCGTGGTCGACCCCGAGACCGAAGAGTGCGACGACGGCCCCGAGAATTCCGATCACGGCGCCTGTACAGGACAGTGCGTGCTCAACGTCTGCGGCGACGGCCTCCTGCACGACGGGGTTGAGGAGTGCGACCTCGGCCCGGCGAACAACGACGGGGCGCAGTGCGGCGGCTGCATGAGCGAGACCTGCACGCTCGGACCGCATTGCGGCGACGGACACGTCGATGTCGCCTGCGGCGAACTCTGCGACGGCGGCGACACCCCCGATGGCCTCTCGTGCTCTCCAACGTGCCGCTTCGAAGGCGCGAAGCTGGTCTTCATTACCCCGGGGTACTACGGCGCCGATCTCACATCCTACACGGAACGCCCGGTCCACGACGGCATCGACGCGGCCGATTGGATCTGTCACGACTTGGCCGACGCCGCGGGCTTGATCGTTCCACCGGGCGAGAACGACGAACCGATCGAGCCGAGGTTTCGTGCGTGGATCGGTGGCGCTGGGAAGGACGAGAACGACGAGCCGATCGAGAACGAGGACGACTACAAGTCCGTCCTCAACCGGTTCAACACGACCCACAGCGGGCTCTACTTGACGCGAGACGGAACGACGATCGCCGAAGGTTGGAGTGGCCTCGTCTCGGGCGAGCTGCTCGCCCCGATCACGGCGACGAGCGAGCCAAACGAGTATCGGATCAACAAGCTCGTCTGGACGAACACGCGGCCGGATGGCTCGTTGAACCAGCCGTTCTTGAGCTGCTTCAACTGGACATTCATCGGCGGGCTCGAGGGCGCGATCGGTTTCAACGCGGACCCGAGCCTCTGGACGTTTATTCTCGGCGAAGACGGGCTCTGGTCCTGCGAGGCGAGCGCGCACCTGTACTGCGTGGAGCAGTAGACCGCCCCAGCCGACCGACCCGCGCCGCGAGATCGCTCCGCTACTCACCCGTCCGCTTCGAGCCCAAAGAACCGGCTCTAAAGGCCAGTTTGTGCTCTTGATCCTCTACGCGCGCTCGCGCGCGTGCGCTATTCTGTCCCTCGGACGATCGGCGTACTGCCACGCCAAGGAGACGAAGTATGGCAGTCAACGTTCGAGCGCGAACCCTCCCCAGCGGGGACAAACACTGGCAGGCCGACATCAGAGTGCGACTTCAGGACGGCACCCTTCACCGCGAGCGCGTCAAAGCGCCGGGCAGCACCCGGGCGCAGGCGCTTCGGTGGGCGCGTCAGCGTGAAGCTCACATCCTGCGTCACGGCCCCCAGGGAAAGGAAGCCCAACCTGAAACGCTTGCGCCGCGCGAGGTCCCGACCTTCGCCGAGTTCGTGCCCCGGTACATCCGGGATCACATCATGGCGAACCGGCTCAGCCCGACCACGCGACGCGACTACGAGAACTCGATCAACCTTCACTTCATCCCTGTACTCGGGGACATCCGTCTCGATCGCATCGAGGCGCGCCACGTCCAGGCGCTCAAGCGGCGCAAGCTGGCCGCGACCACGACCAACAAGATGCTCAACCAGCTCAAGGCGATCCTGCGGACCGCCGAGCGCTGGAGGCTTGTCGAGGGCAAGCTGCCGACGATCACCGGCGTCAAGCAGCTCGACCAGCACCCGAAGTTTTACAATTTCGGGGAGTACCGGCGGCTGATCGCCGCGGCTACGAAGCTTAGCCCGGTCACCCTCGCGGGGGTCCGCCTGGGCGGCGACGCGGGCCTGCGGTGCGGCGAGATCATCGGCCTTCGCTGGCCCAATGTTCATCTCGATCGCGGCAAGCTGTACGTCTGCGACAACCTGATCCGCGGCCATCGTGAGGACAAGGTCTGGATCATTCGCGGTCCCAAGGGCGGGCGCCCGCGCTGGGTTCCGCTGTCAGCTCCGCTGGCCAAGGCGCTGCGCCAGCTGCCGCGTCGCGGCGAGTTCGTGCTGATGAACGACGCGGGCACGCACCTCAAACCCAACGGGCTCACGAGGCGCTTGCGTAGCGCCCAGAAGCACGCCGGCCTCGCGCCGTGCGGTCCCCACATCCTGCGCCACTCGTTTTGCAGTCACCTCGTGCTGCGGGGCGTCCACGTGCGCACGATCCAGAAGCTCGCCGGTCACGCGAAGCTGGCGACGACCGAGGTCTACATGCACCTCGTGTCGGAGGTCGAAGAGGACGCCATCCGGCGCCTGCGTGACCCCGAGGAGGATGAGTAGGAGGCACATAACGGGCACATCGCTCACCCGCCTCTGAAAACCCGATTCTTTCTCTTAGCTTACGTTCCAACCATCGACTAGGCGCTGTACACGACCCCACCGACGCGCGCAGGACCATGGGCCGACCGACCTTTTCGTCGCGGAGGGTCTCGTCCTGGGTCGACGCGCGTAGCGTCGCGTGGCGCCGCCGTGATCCGCCGCCTACACTACAGCGCGCGAGGGCGCGGGACGCGAGCGATGACGCGCGCTTGTTGCCTGGGCGTTGCCGGACGCGGACTCGCGACCACTACCGTACGGCTCGCCATGACCAGCAAGCGCAACCCCTCGAGTCCTGTGTTCGGACGGTTCGGTCGACGCGGCTTCCTCAAGCGCGGCGGCGTCGTCGCGGCCGCCTCGGCCGCGCCCTTCTCGCTCATGTACCGCCGGGCCGCGAAGGCGGCGAGCCCGTTCGGCGCGCTCGTGCCTGACCCCGACGGCGTGCTCGATCTGCCCGCTGGCTTCTCGTACACGATCCTCGAGACCAAGGGCGAGATGATGAGCGACGGCTACCGCGTCCCTGGTCGCGCGGACGGCATGGGCGTGTTCGCCGGCCCCGACGACACGCTCATTATCATGCGCAACCACGAGCTCGGCGTGGGCGACCTGTTCGACTCGCCCTACAACCTCGACGACCCGGCGCCGCCGGAGGAGGCGTACACGCCCAACTCGATGGGCGGCGTCACCCGGCTGGTCGTCGACCGCGCGTCGTTCGAGCGCGTCTCGAGCAACCTCGTGCTGGTCGGCACCACGCGCAATTGCGCCGGCGGCGTGAGCCCGTGGGGATGGCTGAGCTGCGAGGAGAACACCGACGCCGGCCACGGCTACGTGTTCCTGTGCCCGACCGACGCCGAGAGCGTGCAGCCGCCCCAGCGCGTCGACGCCTACGGGCGCTGCAACCACGAGGCGGTGGCCGTCGATCCGTCGAGCAACACCTGCTACATCACCGAGGATCGCGGTGACAGCAGCCTGTACCGCTTCGTCCCCGAGGACATGAACGACCCGCACGGCCCCGGGACGTTCCAGGCCCTCGTCGTCACGGGGCAGAGCGCGTACGAGACCACGAACATGCAGGTCGGCGACGTGCTCGAGATCGAGTGGGTCGACATTGATAATCCGACGCCGAACGATGACAGCCTGCGGACCGAGGCGCAGGGCAAGGGCGCGGCGGTGTTCGTGCGCGGCGAGGGTATCTGGTTCTTCGACGGCGACGTCTACCTCTGCTCGACCAGCGGCGGCGCCATCGACTCGGGCCAGATCTTCAAGCTCACCGACATGGGGGACAGCGGCGCGCTCGAGCTGATCGCCATGGCGACCGACACCGAGGTGCTCGACTACCCGGACAACATCACGATCGCGCCGTGGGGCGAGCTGTTCATCGCCGAGGACGGCGACGGCGACAACTTCGTGCGCGGCATGACGCCAGACGGCGAGGTCTACCCCTTCGCGCGCAACGCCATCAGCGACAGCGAGTTCGCCGGCGTGTGCTTCTCGCCGGACGGCAAGGCGATGTTCGTCAACATCCAGGGCGACGGGCTGACGCTGGCGATCACGGGGCCGTTCCCCGAGGTCCCCGAACCGGGTGACGGCGACGGCGACGGCGATGGTGACGGTGACGGCGACGGTGACGGTGACGGCGACGGCGACGGTGACGGCGACGGCGACGGCACGAGCGGCAGCGACTCGGGCGGCGACTCGAGCAGCGACGGCGCGACCTCGGCGGGCCCCACCGGCGACGACGATGACGACGATGACGCCGGCGGGACCGACACGGACTCGGGCTCGGCCGACTCGGGCGGCGAGGGCGAGGGCTGCGGCTGCGCGGCCGATCCCGACGCGCGCGAGCCGCTCTCGTCCGTCGCGCTCACGGCCGCCGCGGCGCTCGGGCTGCGCGCGCTCACGCGACGCGCGAGCGACGAGCCCGACGAGCCCGGCGCGGCTTGATCGCGCTCAGCCGACGCCGCCCTCGAAGTTCTCGGGGCACTTGATCTGCTTGGGCGGCGGCGGGTTGCACTTCACGCCCGGCGGGCAGCTGGTCGTGTAGTAGAAGAAACATGACCCATCGGGCAGCATCCGCACGGAGCCGTTGGCCTCCTTCGGCGCGTCGGGGAGGTCCGCCGGGGGCTCGGGGCACTGGACCTCGTACTCCACCGGCGGGTTGCAGGCCACGTCCGGCGGGCAGCGCGGCGGATCGGGCACCCAGGTGCAGGTGAGGTCCCGACGCTCGAGGTGACCGCCCGAGGTGGGCGCCTTGGGCAAGGTCCCCTCCGGCGTCTCCTCCGGCGTCCCCTCCGGCTTCTCCTCCGGCTTCTCCTCCGGCTTCTCCTCCGGCGGGCACTTGACCTCCATGGGCGGCGGCGGGTTACACATCACGTTGGGGGGGCAGGCGGGCGCGTTGTGATAGAACAGGCAGGTCCCGTCGTCGTTGCGCTCGAGCCTGCCGGGCGTCGTCGGGGGGTCAGGCAGGACCTTCTCGGGCTGCGAGCCCTGGGGGCACGGGGCGGGCTCGGGCGGCGGCGGGTTGCAGGAGTCACCCGGCGGGCACTCCTCGTCGTACACGCGCGTGCAAGTGCCGTCCTCGTTGATCACGATGGACTCGCCGAAGGTCGGGCACCGCACGGCCATGGGCGACGGCGTCTCGCACGTCTCGCCCGGCGGGCAGTCGGCGGCGTCGAAGTAGAAGGTGCAGGTCCCGTCGAGGTTGCGCGTGACCTGTCCCTTGGCGCCGGCGGGCCGCGGCGGCGGCCCGCCCAGCTCCGGCGGACAGGGGACCTCGCGCGGCGGCGGCGGGTTGCAGGTGTAGCCCGGCTCGCAGTGCGGGCTGATGTGCTCGAGGCACTTGCCGTCGGGGCCCACGATGATCGAGCTCTGCGGCGGCGGCGGCGGGTTGGGCGGCGGCTCCTGCCTCCCCGTCCCTTCGAAACCGGTGCAGCCGCTCGCGGCGATCGTGATCACGAAGGGGACAGAGAGCGCGCGGCGACGACCCATGCCAGCAGGGTACGCAACTCTCACGCGCCCGGCGAGCGCGAATCCACGTCGACGCGCGCGCGCGGCCGGCCGCGCCTAAAACATGTTTAATAAGACATGTATAGCGCGACGCCGCTCGCGCGGCCGCGCGTCCGCGAGCTCAGTGACTGACCACGGCGCCGCGCTCGACCGTAGCGACCTCGTGAGCGCCGGATGCCGTCCGCCGCCGCAGCGGGAGCGCGACCGAGAACGTCGTCCCGCGCCCGAGCTCGCTCTCGACCCCGATCTCGCCGCCGAGCATCTCGCACAGCCGCTTGCTGATGGTCAGGCCCAGCCCGGTGCCGCCGTACTTCACCTCGCGCCCCTCCTCGGTCTGCGCGAACGCTTCGAAGATGCGGCCCTGCTGCGCCCGCGCGATCCCGACGCCGGTGTCCGCGACCGCGAATTCGAGCCAGTCGAGCTCGCCGCGCGTGACGATCGCCGCGCGCAGCACGATCTCCCCGCGCGAGGTGAACTTGCACGCGTTGCCCAGGAGGTTGAGCAGGATCTGCTTGAGCTTGGTGCGGTCGCTGGTGACGCGCGCGCGCGCGTCGGAGGCGGTGCACTCGACGCGCGCGACGTTGTTGTTCTTGAGCGCGAGCGGGATGACCGTCGCCTCGAGCTCGCGCAGCACGTCGCCGAGGCGGAAGCTCTCGAGCTCGACCTCGACCTTCGCGGCCTCGATCTTCGAGAGGTCGAGCACGTCGTTGATCAGGCTGAGCAGGTGGCGCGAGGCCGAGAGCACGCGCTGGAGGTCGGGGAGGTGCTCCGCGCCGCGGCCCGCGTCCTCGATCTCGTCGATGATCATCTCGTTGTAGCCGATGATCGCGTTGAGCGGCGTCCGCAGCTCGTGGCTCATGCTGGCCAGGAAGGCGCTCTTGACCTGGCTCGCCCGCAGCGCGGCGGCCTGCGCCCGCGCGCGCGTCTGGACCTCGGCCTGCAGCCGCAGGTTCGCCGTCGCGAGCTCGGCGGTGCGCTCGGCGACGCGGTGCTCGAGCTCGTCGCGCGCGCGCCTCAGCGCCTCCTCGGCGCGCTTGCGCTCGGTGATGTCGGTGACCGTGACCAGCGAGCCCTGGTGCTCGCCCTCGACGCTGTACATCGGCTTGGCCGCGACCACGCTCCACAGCGCGGTGCCGTCGGCGCGGCGCCAGCGGTGGTCGAAGCGATCGAAGTGCCCGGAGCTGCGGCGCTTGAGGTTCGCGCGCGCCTGCGCGGCGCTCTCCTCGTCCATGAAGTCGAAGATGTGCTTGCCGAGCATGTCCTCGGGGCGCACGCCGAGCAGGCTCGCCAGGCGCGTGTTGGCGAACTTGATGCGCCCGCTGGTGTCGTTGAGCAGGATCCCGTCGGCGACCGTGTGGATGATGCTCTCGAGCTGGCTCTTGTTCTCGGCGAGCGCCTGGTCGATCAGCACCTGCCGCGTGATGTTGATGATCGCGCCGATGACCTTGGTGCCGCGCCCGTCCTCGACGTCGGCGACCTCGCACTGCAGCTCGAAGGTCTCGCCGCGGTGCTGCAGCTGCTCCGAGACGCGCTCCCCCGCGAGCGCCCGCGCGAGCGCGGCGGCGTGCTCGGGGAGCTCGCCGAAGACCTCCGCGACCGTGCGCCCGACGACGTCGTACCGGGCGCCGCGCTCGCCGTCGGCGACGTAGTGCTCGAAGTGCGTGAAGACGCCGCTGGCGTCGACGCCGAACAGGATGACCGGCGCGTGCCGGGCGATCGCGCTCGTCCACGCGCGGCCCATCTCGACGCGCAGCGCCGCGTCGCGCTCGTCCGTGACGTCCTGCAGGCACAGCGTCGCCATGGTCGAGCCGGCGCCGTCGAGGGACGCGCGCGCGTGCACCCGGAGCCAGCGCTCTGGCTGATCCGCGCGGCGAAAGTCGACCGAGCGCGGACCCTCGCCCTCGCGGAGCCGCCGCTCGACCGCCGCGCGCTCACCCGCGAGAATGAGCGCGGTGAGGAGCTTCGTCTCATCGGGCGCGGGCGAGAGCGCCGACGCGAGCTCGCCGACGCAGCGCACGATCGGGAGGCCCGCGGCGCGACGCACGACGACGACGGAGAGCCCCGCGCGGCGCGCGAGCGTGTCGTCGATCAGCAGCCCTGAGCCGGTTCGATGATCCATCGCGCGGCGACCCGCGCCGGCGACCGGCGCGAGCCCAGACAGCGTACCGAATGATCCACGGCGAGCGGCGCGCAATCCCGCCGGGCTGTGACCGCCCCGACAAACTGCCGAGATTATCGCGCGCGCACAATACCTACACTGTCTTCTCGGACACGTACGTGGTCCCACACGACCGCGTCGCGGACCTCCACGCCCGCCTCCACGACCGCGCCGTCGCCGAGCTGCGCGAACGGGCCGACCCGCGCGCCGCGCTCGATCCTCACGCCGCGCCCCACCCACACGGGGCCCTCGATCACCGCGGTCGACGCGACCGCGGCCGACGGGTCGACGCCCCGGAGCGGTCGCTCGGCGTGCGCGAGCGCGGCCGCGCCCGCGAGCACGTTGCGCACCCCGGCGAGGTAGCGCTCGATCGTCGAGTGCTCCCACCAGTAGTCTTTTGAGACATATCCACCGACGCGCCCGCGCTCGCGGAGCAGCGAGGCGTAGGCCGTGCGCACGACGCACTGCGAGCCCTCCGCGGGCACGCGATCGAGGAAGCGCGGCTGGAACACGTGCACCCCGGTGAACATCAGCGGCGCGGGCGCGGCCGCGAGCTCGCGCAGGTGCTCGAGCAGCGCGAGGACCTCCCCGCGCGCGTCGTCCTGGCGGACCCAGCCGGCGGCGCTCGGGTCCTCGCGCAGCACCATCGTGGCCTCGGCACCCCGCGCGCGGTGATGCGCGAGCACGGCGTCAAGCTCGAGATCGAGCATGATCTTCCCGTTCATCGCGACGACGGGGGTGTCCCGGCCGTCGTCGAGCAGCGCCCGCGCGCGCCGCAGCCCCCCGCCGGTGCCGAGCAGCTCGCCGTCCTCCCGCGAGTACGCGATCGCGACGCCCAGCGCCGCGCCGTCGCCGAGCGCCTCGACGATCTGATCGCCGAGGTGGTGGAGGTTGATGACGATCTCGCGGACCCCCTGCGCCCGCAGCCAGAGCACGGCCCAGCGCACGAGCGGCGCGCCGCAGATCGGCAGCATCGGCTTGGGGCGCAGGGACGTCAGCGCGCCGAGGCGCGTCCCGAGGCCGGCCGCGAGGATCATCGCGCGAGGCGGGGTCGACATGGCGCGCACGCTATCACACGCGCGTGGAGGTCGGGCCTCCGCGGAGGCGGAGGCGGACGCGAGCGCGACGCGCCGCCGCGTATAACATGTCTCAACACTCAGTCGCCGCGCCCACGCGCGACTCGACCGTCACGCGCCCATGAGCCCCTCGATCGTCCTCATCGCCGCCCTCGCGCTCGCGCTCGTGCTCGTCGTCGTCGCCTTGCTCGCGCGCGGCCGCGTCCGCCCGCCGCCCGGCTGCGCGCTCGTCATCCACGCGCGCGGCGAGCTGCAGGCTTGTTTCGGCCCGCGCCTCATCAACCCGCTGACCGCCCGCGCCGAGCCGCTCTCGCTCGCGCCCGTGCGGGTCAGGCTGACGCGCGCGCGACGAGACGGCGTCCTCCTCGCCGACAACGTCCGCGTCGACGTGGAGCTCGCCGTCACGCTGCGCGTGCGCCCCGAGGAGGACGCGATCGTGCAGGCCGCCCGCGAGCTGGGGGCCGCCCGCGCGAGCGACCCCGAGGCCGTGAAGGAGCGCTTCGCGGCGCCGCTCGGCGCGGCGCTCGAGCGCGCCGCTCGGGCGATCGAGCTCGAGACCGCGCTCGTTGATCCTGGCGCCGTGGCCGACGGCGCGAGCGCGGCGCTCGACGCCTCGCTGCTCGAGCCGTACGCGCTCGACGCGGTCGCGGTCGAGTCGCTCACGACCACCGCGCCCGAGCACCTCGACCCCGACAACATCCTCGACGCGCAGGGCCTCGCCAAGCTCGCCGAGCGCAGCGCGCAGCGCGAGCTGGCGCGCCTCGAGCTCGAGCGCGCCGCGGCGATCGAGCGCGCGCGCCAGGAGCGTGAGGCCGCGATCATGATCGCCACGCTCGAGCGCGATCAGGCGCTCGCGCGCGCGAAGGCGGAAAACGAGGTCGCGCTCGCGCGGATCAAGGCCGCCGAGGAGCTCGCGCTGGCAGAGCAGGAGTCGCGCGCGCGTGTCGAGGCCGCGACGCGGCGCGGCGACGCGAGCCCGGATGACGAGCTCCGCCGGATCCGCGCCGAGGCCGAGGCCGAGCTCGCGCGGGTCCGCGCCGCCGCGCAGGCCGACGGCGCGTAGCCGCGGATCCCCGGGACCGAGTCGCGCGCACGAGCGCGGGCAGGCCGGTGCCCGGGCGCCGCGCCCGGCTGTGTCACGCTGACACATCGTGTCAGCGAGCGGCGCACACGCTCGCGCCGACGCGCGCGCGACCGTAGAAGAACATGGCACAAGAAACATGTTTTTCCACCGTTCGTCGTTCCGTTGGCGATACACGCTGGCACGACGCTTGCTCTGTAGACGCCCATGGACCACTCACACCGCTCTCCTCTGGTCTCGCGCGCGCGCTCGTCGTGCGCGCGACGTCTCGGCCTCCTGACCGCGCTGGCGCTGGGCGTCACGCTCGCCGCGCCCGCGCCCGCCGAGGCGATCACGGCGTCGGCGTGCCCGGCCAACGCGAACGTCATCCACGGCACCGACGGTGACGACGTGCTGTTCGGGACCTCGGCCGATGACTGCATCCTCGGGGGAGACGGCGACGACCTCATCATCGGGGGGGACGGCGACGACATGCTCATCGGCGGCGCGGGCGAGGACCGCATCCGCGGCGGCGACGGGTCCGATGTCATCTACGGCGGCCGCGGCGACGACATCCTCAACGGCGACAGCGACGACCCCGACGATCGCGGCGACGACATCGTGCGCGGCGGCCCCGGGGATGACGAGCTGCGCGGCGAGCAGGGCGCCGATCGACTGTACGGCGGCGACGGCGAGGACACGCTGTTCGGCGGCGACGGCGACGACAACGTCCAGGGCGGCGCCGGGGACGATCGCGTGTGGGGCGAGCGCGGCGACGATCACCTGTACGGGAACGCCGGGGACGACATCCTCATGGGCAGCCACGGCGATGACACGTTCTCCGGCGGCGAGGGCGACGACCGCTTCGCCGACATCACCGAGCACGAGCGCGTCCTCGAGTAGCCGGCTCCGCGCGCGGCTTCGAATCACCGCCCGACGCGTTGACGTCGCGGCTAGAACTCCCAGACGAGCTTGTTGAGCACGACGATCGCCAGGACCAAGCCCAGCGCCATGCTCGCGATCAACGCGCCGCCGCGCACGAGGACCGCGCGCTGAGCCTGGCGGATCGCGGCGAGCTCCTCCGCGTCGGTGATGCTGTCGCCGAGCAGCGCCCGCGCCGTCGCGCGAGCCATGCGCCCGTGACTGCGCATGATCAGCAGCGTCGTCAGCACCAAGAAGCCGCCGCCGCCGAGGACCAAGAACCAGTACAGCCCCAGGTTCCAGCGCCGCTTCGTGATCCGCAGCGCCTCCTCCTCGCGCGTCCGCGTCGACATCGCGGCGGGCGGGTTGAACACGTGCACCGGCAGCGTCCCGGTCAGCCAGCGCCGCGCCGTGGCGACCTCCTCGGGCGACTTGGCGGCGCCCTCGAGGTGCTTGAGGTAGCGCTGCTCGAGCTCTTTGTCGAAGTCCTTCTCGACGCGCGCGACGTCCAGCCGCGCGCGCTGACGCTCGAGCAGCGGCGCCAGGGAGCTCGGCTCCGCCGGGTCGCCCTCGGTGACCTGAAACAGGGCGACCGCCGCGGACTCGCCGGGCTTGTTGAAGTAGTGATAGGCCTCGAGCTGCAGGAGCCCCGGCGCGACGCCGGCGGTCGACCAGTCGCGCGGGGGCTCACGCCCGACGAGCGGCGGGTCGAGGGTGTCGAGCCAGACGCCGTCGGCGCCGTGAAGGTCGACGAACACGGGTCGACGGGCGCGCAGCGGTCGCGCGCCCAGGCTGATCGTCTCGCCGGCGCGCACGGCCAAAGGCTCCGCGTAGGCCCGCACCGCGCCCGAGAAGCTGACCATTCGAACATGGCGGCTCGCGAGCGGCTTCGGCGTCGTCGCGCCGGCCTCGGCGGGCTCTGACGGTGCGCCCGGCGTCGTCTCGGCGTTCGCGCCGTCGGACTTCTCGGCCTTCTCGATCTTCTCGGTCTTCTCGGCCTTCTCGGCGATCTTCTCTGCCTTCTTCTCCGACTTCTTCTCCGACTTCTTCTCCGACTTCTTCTCCGCCTTCTTCTCCGCCTCCGTCTCGGCGGTCTCCTCCGACGCGTCGTCCTTCGCGCTGTCCTCGGCGGGGAACAGCCGCAGGTCGAGCCCGAGGATCTCGCTCGTGAACGGCCCGGTCAGCGTGACGAGGCCCAGGGCGTCGGCGCGCCCGTGGAAGAGGATCGGGGGCTCGTCGCTCGAGCCGACCTGACCCATGAATTCACCGTCGGTCAGCGCGACCTCGAGCGCGCCGGCGTGCGGACGTCCGTCGGCGTCGAGCGCCCGGACCAGCAGCGTGTTGTCGAAGCCCGCGAGCAGGCGGCCGAAGGGGCGCACGTTGAGGCGCGCGGCCTCCGGCTGCGGCTCGGTGTCGTCACCCCAGTTCAGCTGAGAGGTCGAGATCGTGTGCTCGCCCGCGCGCGCGGAGCGGTCGGCGTCGACGGTCACGTCGACGCGCTCACGCACCGACGCGCGCCCCGGCGCGCGCAGCTCGAGCTCGAGCGCGCCCGCGCCGGACGATCCCGCGGGCGCGGTGAAGCGCCCCTGGATCAACCCCGGCTCGGCGCCCTCGCGCAGCGTGCCCAGCTCCGCGACGCCCTCGCCCGCCGCGTCGAGCAGCCGCAGCGACACCTCGCTGCCCTCGATCCCGGCGCGCGCGCCGTCGACGTAGTGAACCCGCACGCCGAGCGGCTCACCGGCGATCCACGCAGGCTCGACCTGCACGATCACCGAGTGCGAGACGGCCCAGCCCTTAACGAGGAGGCTGAGCATGATGGCGACGGCGATCCCGAGCGGCGCGAGCAGCACCGGGAGCATCAGCGCGGCCTGCCGCGCGCCGCGATCGAAGGGATCTGGATCGGCGACGCGCTCGGGCGCTGCGGGGGCGTTGACGTCCCCGCCGTCGGTCGACGCCTCCCCGTCTCGCTCGCCTCGCTCGTCCCCTCGATGCTGCTCGTTCACGCTCGCCCACGGTACCAGAGCCGCGCGGGCCCCGGGTCCGTGTTAGGGACAACCCGACGCGCGCGAGGTTCCACGGCCCCGCGCGGCCGCGAGGCGGCCGCTACTCCTCCATGTAGCCGGGGTCGACCTCGAGGGTCATCTCGGTCTCGACGGGCGGGCCGTCGTACTTGGGGAAGCCGGCCGAGCCGGCCGCGTCGCGCATGCAGTCCACGAGCTTCTTGCGCTTCATGAGGCCCTTGGGGCCGTCGGCGTTCACGCCGAGCGGCTTGCCCTGCGGGTGCAGGCGGACGGTGAGCGTGATGTCGCCCGGGATCTCGGCGTCGCTCTTGACGCGCGATTTCTCGTCGGCGACGCACCCGTCGAAGGCCGCGAACGCGCCCTCCCAAGCCTGCTGCGTCATGTACTCGTCGGGGCGCTCGCTCCCCACGGACATGATGTCGAATTCGAGCTTGCTCGCGTCGAAGCTGGCGATGCTCGCCTTGCTCGCCTTGCGCGCGTGTCGACCGTTGCCCTCGGCCGGCTTCATATCACACGCGACGATCGCGAAGGTCGCGGCAAAAAGCGCGACATGGCACATACGACACCAAGACGAAACCCGCATCCCCAGCTCCTTGAACCCCACGCGGCTCAGGCGGCATGATAGCCCAAGCGGCGACGCGAGGGTAGACGAGCGCGCGCGCCGTGTATTCGCGTCACCGGGAGCGAGGAGCCGCGCGTGAGCAATCCCGAGCACCCCAGCGCCGAAGCGTCGCCGCGCGCGTACACGGGTCCTCGGGCCGGCTCGAGCGCCGGGGGGACGGGGCGCGGCGTGTTCAACCTCGATAGCCTGGTCGGAGAGACAGTCGACGCGGAGCCGATCTCGGCGCAGTGCCCGGCCTGCCACCTGCACGCGCTCGTCCCCGTCCGGCTCGTCGCCGACGCCGAGGGCCGCTGGCGTCAGCTCGAGGAGGGCGATGACGAGGGCGTCAAGGAAGGCGATGACGAGGCCAGCGCGCCCGGCGAGGCCGGCGCCGACGCGGCGCCGCGCTCGCTGCTGATCGACACGTGCCCGGTGTGCTTCGGCGCGTGGTTCGACGCCGGCGAGCTCGACGTGATCGGCGACGTCGAGGTCGACCCGGAGCTGCTGCGGACCGCGCTCGGCGACCCGGCCGCGCGCAGGTGCCCGCGCGGACACGGGCCGATGCTCCAGCACAAGCTGCCCGAGCTGCTGCGCACGCCGATCGAGCGCTGCGCGACCTGCAAGGGCGTGTGGCTCGACGGCAACGAGCGCCGCAAGCTCGCGCTCGCGTCGACGAAGGAGGGGCAGCGTGACCGCAAGCAGCAGCTCGCGCGCCGCGGCGTCATCTGGGCGGCGCAGCTGATCACGCAGCTCCCGGTCGAGGTCGAGAACCCGGCGCGCGGGACCCCGTGGATCGTCTACGCGCTGCTGGCGGTCGAGCTCGCGGGCTTCCTGCTCTCGGTCGCCGGCGTGCTCTTGTACCGCCACTGGGCCGTGATCGCGGGGCTGATCAAGCAGGAGCCGCTGCACGTCTACACGCTCTTCACTCACCAGTTCTTCCACGCCAACTGGCTGCACCTGCTGGGCAACGCGTACTTTCTGTACATCTTCGGCGACAACGTCGAGCACATGTTCGGGCGCGCGCGGTTCTTACTCCTGTTCTTTGGCGCAGGTATCTTCGGGGGCGCGCTGCACGTGCTGCTCACGCGCGCGACCGGGACGCCGGTGATCGGCGCGTCAGGGGCGATCGCCGGGGTCATGGCCGCGTACCTGCTGACCTTCCCCAACGCGACGCTGTTCCAGGTCATCCCGTTCACGCCGATCCAGATCAAGATCCCGGCGTGGGTGTACCTCGGCGTCTGGGTGCTGTTTCAGACGGTCATGGCGTTCCTGTCGGCGGCCATCGACTACGCCTGGTTCTCGCACCTGGGCGGCTTCCTGTTCGGCGCCGCGATGACGCCGCTGGTGCTGCGCTGGCGCAGGCGGCAGGTGGCGCGCGAGGTTCGAGTCCCGGCGGCGCCCTTCGCCGCGTAGGTATGCGCCTTTACGCCGGGCCGAGGTCAACGCGCGAGGACGCGCGGGTTCTCACGCGGAGCGAAGGACGGCCCCGCGCTCGCGCGGTACCATGCGAGCCGGTCGTCCGCGCTCGCGAAGCGCCGAACCAGGAGAGAGCCGTGAACCAGCCGCGAATGGTCCAGTGCAAGAAACTCAATAAGGAAGCTCCGGGCCTCCCGTTCAAGCCGTTCAACACCGAGCTCGGGCAGAAGATCTACGACAGCGTGAGCATGGAGGCCTGGCAGATGTGGCTGCGCGAGTCGCCGCGCTACATGAACACGTACCGCATCGACCCGATGAGCGCGGACGGACGCGCGTTCATGGAGAAGCAGATGCAGATCTTCTTCGGCTTCGAGGACGGCGATCTGGCGGACACGGCCTGGGTGCCGCCGTCGAGCTAGCCGCATCAGGCTGCTGCGCGCGGCCCCTCCCTGGCTCGCGCGCGGCCCTGACGGCGCTTCACGACCCGACTCTCCGCGGTGCGTGCTCGCGAGCGCCTGCCCTCCGCGGGCATCGGCCGCTGCTTAACGCCAGGGGACCTTCCACCCTCCGGGCGGCGACCGTCTGAACGCGTCAAGCATTCGAACGCCGTCGCGCTCGCCGTCCTCGCGCGGCCCCTCCCTGGCTCGCGCGCGGCCCTACGCCTTCGTTGATGCTTCTTCAGGACTCGACTTGTACCGAGGTACCTCTCGAGCGCCTGCCCTCCGCGGGCATCGGGCCGCTGCTTTCGCCAGGGGACCGAAGAGCGCTGTCGGACGCGGCGCTCGGACACACGCCCCATCGGACATGCACCGAGCGTGACGCGATTCGACGCGCGCGGGGATCAGCGCTGACCTGTGCGCAGCGCCTCGCGCACCACCGCGACCGCGTCGTCGACCTTGATCCGGTCCTGACGCCGGTCGTCGCGGTAGCGGATCGTGACGGTGTCGTCCTGGAGCGTCTGCGTGTCGACGGTCAGGCAGTAGGGCGTGCCGATCTCGTCGTGCCGGGCGTAGCGGCGGCCGATCGCGTGCTGCTCGTCGTACTTCGCGTTGATGCCGGCGGCGAAGAAGCGCTCCGCGATCGCGCGCGCGGCCTCGGGCATCCCGTCTTTCTTGACCAGCGGGAGCACGCCGGCCTTGTAGGGCGCGAGGCGGGGGTGCAGGCGCAGCACCGTGCGCGCGCCCTTGCCCTGCGCGTCGCCGGGCTCCTCGTCGTAGGCGTCGCACAGGACCGCGAGCACGCCGCGGGTGGCCCCGGCGGCGGGCTCGATGACGTGCGGCATGTAGCGCCAGCCCTGCTTGCCGGTCTCGGGGTCAGTGGCCTCGGTGTCGAAGTAGAGCAGCTTCTTGCCCGAGCCGGCGGTGTGCGCCTTGAGGTCGTAGTCGGTGCGGCTGGCGATGCCCTCGAGCTCGTCCCAGCCCCAGGGGAACCGGTACTCGACGTCGAAGCAGCCGTTGGAGTAGTGCGCGAGCTCGTCGTCGGCGTGCGGGCGCAGGCGCAGGTTCTCGGCCGAGAGGCCGATGCTCTGCCACCAGCGCGATCGCTCCTCCTTCCAGTACTCGAGGTACTTGGGGCCCTCGCCCGGGCGCACGAAGTACTCGAGCTCCATCTGCTCGAACTCGCAGGAGCGGAAGATGAAGTGCTCGACGGTGACCTCGTTGCGGAAGCTCTTGCCCATCTGCGCGATCCCGAAGGGGACCTTGACGCTCATGCTCTGCACGACGTTGAGGAACTGCACGAACATGGCCTGCGCGGTCTCAGGGCGCAGGTAGACGGAGCTGCTCGCGAGCGCCGCCTCGACGCGGCTGCGCAGCGCGCCCTCGGCCTCGCCCGCCGCGATGCCCTCGCGGGCCTCGCGGAGGATGTCGCCGATGGGATCGACAGGGCCGAGAGATGTCCGAAACATCAGGTTGAACTGGCGCTCGTCGCTGAGGTACGGCGAGCCGCAGTTCGGGCACACGTAGCCGGCGCCGCCGGCCTTGGCGCCGTGCAGGACGTTCTTGCGCCGCTCGAGCGTGACGCCGAGCTCGACGATGCGGGCGAGCGCGGCCTTGGCCCGGCCCTTGTCGGAGAGCGTGATCGGGGCGTCCTCGCCCTCGGCGAGCTTCGGCGCCTTGTCGGCGCGGAAGCGCTCGCCGCAGACCTTGCAGTCGACGAGCGGGTCGGAGAAGCCGGCGAGGTGACCGCTGGCCCGCCAGACCTCGGGGTGCATGATGATCGACGCGTCGATGCCCACGATGTCCTCGCGGCTGTGGACCATCGCGCGCCACCACTCGTTCATGAGGTTGCGCTTGAGCTCGGCGCCCATCGGCCCGTAGTCGTAGGCCGACCGCAGGCCGCCGTAGATCTCGGAGCTCTGGAACACGAAGCCGCGCCGCTTGCACAGCGAGACGATCTTCTGCATCTGCTCGGCGCCGCCGTCCGACGCACCCGCGCTCCCCTGTTTCGCGCTCGACATGGCCGCGAGGTGTAACACGACGCGCCAGCCCGCGCCGCGGGTTTTCGCCGCGCGCGGCCGCGGCTCGACCGACGCCGAGCGGGCGCTGTCAGGCGCGCTCGGAGGGCGCCAGCGGCAACGAGAACCAAAACGCCGCGCCGCCGCCGGGCGAGGCCTCGACGCCGACCTCGCCGCCGAGCCGCTCGATCACGCGGCGGACCAGCGCGAGCCCGAGCCCGTTGCCGCGCGCGCGCGCCTGGTGAAAGCGCGTGAACTCCTCGAACACGCGGGCGCGCTGCTCCGGCGTGAGCCCGGGCCCGTTGTCGCGGAGCTCGAAGCGCGCGCGCTCGCCGTCCCGCGCCCACGAGACGCGCACCTCGAGGGGCTCTCCGCCGTACTTGATGGCGTTATCGAGCAGCTGGAACCAGACCTCGCTGAGCCACGTGGCGCGCCCGGTGATGATCGGCATCCCGCCGGCGAGCTCGATCGTCGCGCCGCGCGCGAGGACGCGGTCGTCGATCCGATCGAGCGCGAGCTGGAGCGCGTAGCGCGAGTCGACCGACGCGAGCTCGCCGGGGCCGCGCGTGACGTCGAGCAGCAAGAGGACGGCGTCGATCGCGTCGGCCATCTGCCCCGCGACGTCGCGCAGCCACGGGACCATGCCGGCGACCTCGCCGCGCTCGTCGGGCTCGAGCGGCCCGGCGAGCTGCTCCTCGAGCGTCGCGAGCCCGCCCGCGAGCGTCGAGAGCGGGTTGCGAAGATCGTGGGCGACCATGCGCGCGAGCGCCTCGGTGTCGCGCGCGCGCTGCTCGAGCAGGCGACCGCGCTCGGCGACGACGCGCTGGGCCCGGCGCAGCTCGAGGTGCGTGGCGACGCGCACGCGCACCTCCTCGCGATCAAAAGGCTTGGTGATGTAGTCGACGCCGCCGGCCGCGAAGCCGCGCAGCTTCGCCTCGGTGTCGGTGAGCGCGGTCATGAAGAGCACGGGGATGGGGCGCGTCCGCGGCATGGCCTTGAGCCGACGGCACGTCTCGTAGCCGTCGAGGCGCGGCATCATGACGTCGAGCAGGATCACGTCGGGCTCCGCCCGCGTCGCGACCTCGAGGGCCTCGAGCCCGTCGAGCGCGACGAGCACGCGCATCCCGCCGAGCTCGAGCTCGCGCAGCAGCAGCCCGATGTTCTCGGGCGTGTCGTCGACCAGCAGCACGGTCGGCGGCGACGCGTCGCTCATCCCGACCCCTCCTCCGGCGCGCGCTCCGGGTCCGCGTCGTTGATCCGCGACGCGAGCAGCTCGCGGATCTCGCGGCTGCGGTAGCGCCGGACCAGGTGGTACAGCTTGGCCTCGAGCGAGGTCGGGTCGAGCAGCGTGACGGTCCGCTCGTCGACCCCGAACTCGTCGAGCAGGCTGCGGATCGCCCGGATGTCGCCGATCAGCGCGGCCTCGTGGATGTCGCGCGCGGCCTCGTCGGTCAGCGTGACGCGCAGCGCGACGCGAGCCGCCGGGGGGCGGCGATCGGGCGCGACCATCGTGAGCCGCGGCGTCGGCTCGTCGGCCGCGACGATCGTCGCGGGGAACTCAAAACGAAACACGCTGCCGCGCCCCAGCTCGCTCTCGACGGTGATGTCGCCGCCGAGCTTGCGCGCGATCCGGCGGCTGATCGCGAGCCCGAGCCCGCTGCCCTCGACGCCCCCGAGGCCGCGGCGCTCGAGCTGTTCGAAGGGCGCGAAGATCTGCTCGAGCTTGTCGCCCGGGATGCCCTCGCCGGTGTCCTCGATCTCGAAGCGCAGCCGCTCGCCGTGCAGCCCGACGCGCAGCGCCACGCTCCCGCGCGCGGTGAACTTGATCGCGTTGGCGAGCAGGTTGATGAGCACCTGGCGCACGCGCGTCTCGTCGCCGACGAGCTCGCGCGGCAGCGCGGTCGTCTCCTCGTAGCGGAACGCGAGCCCCTGCTCCCGCGCGTGCCGCTCGAACACGGCGCCGAGGCTCCGCAGCGCGCGGTGCAGATCGAAGACCTGCTCGCGCAGCACGAGCGCGCCGGACTCGATCTTCGAGATGTCGAGCAGGTCGCCGATCAGCATCAGCAGGTGGTGACCGCTCGAGTGGATGATCTCCAGCGACTCGCGCCCGCGCGGCGAGAGCGGCTCGCTCTCGACGACCATCTCGGCGTAGCCGAGGATCGCGTTCAGCGGCGTGCGCAGCTCGTGGCTCATGCTGGCGATGAACGCGGTCTTCTCGTGGTTCGCCGCGGTCGCCTTGGCCGACGCCTCCTCGGCCGCGCGCGTGGCCTCGCGCAGCTCCTCGTCGAGCTCGCGGGCGCGCGTGACGTCGCGCGCGATCGCGAAGAACCGGCCGGTCTCGGGGTCCTGGTTCGAGCGCCACTGCATCCAGCGGTCGTCGCCGGCGGGCGTCTTGTAGCGGTTCTCAAAATTGAGCGTCTGCTGCCCCGACGCGAGCCGCGCGGTCTCGATCTTCGTCGCGTCGCGATCCGCGGGGTGCACGAACTCGACGAAGGGGCGCGAGAGCAGCTGGTCCTCGGTCCAGCCCAGCGTCGCCTCGAAGGCCGGGTTCACGCGCTCGAAGTAGCCGTCCTCGTTGGCCACGCAGAGCATGTCGATCGAGAGCGTGAACAGCTTCTCCATGTCCTGCTCGACCCGCCGCTGCTCGCTGATGTCGCGCGCGCTGCCGTACACGAGGCGCTCGTCGGGCGCGACGCGCAGGACCCACTCGATCCAGCGATACGCGTCGTCGCGCGCGCGCCAGCGTCCCTGCAGGCGCACGGAGGCGGCGCCGAGGGTGAGCTGCTCGAGCGCCTCCTGCATCTCCGCGCGGTCGTCGGGGTGCGCGAGCTGGGCGAGCGAGACGGCGCCCACGCGCAGGTCGTCGGGCGTCCACCCGAGCGCCGCCGTCCAGGCGGGGTTGACGTCGAGGATCACGCCGTCCCCGCGCGCCACGCAGAGCAGATCGGCGCTCAGCTCAAAAAACTTCTCGCGCGCGCGTCGTCCACCCATTCACCGGCCAACCCTCAGCGCCTGAGTATACGCGGGTTCGACCGCGGCGCGTGGCGCCGGCCGCCGGGGCGGCTACGACGCGAGCTCGGCGTCCGCGAGCGCGGCCTGGCGCGCGACGAGCCGCGCGTAGACGCCCTGCTCCGCCATCAGCTGGTCGTGGCGACCTGTCTCAACGATCTTGCCGCCCTTGAGCACGACGATGCGGTCCGCGTCGCGGATCGTGCTGAGGCGATGCGCGATGACGACGGTCGTCCGCCCCCGCTGCAGCTTGTCGAGCGCCTCCTGCACGAGGTGCTCGCTCTCGCTATCGAGCGCGGAGGTCGCCTCGTCGAGCACGAGGATCTTGGGGTCACGCAGGATCGCGCGCGCGATCGAGACGCGCTGGCGCTGCCCGCCGCTGAGCTTCACGCCGCGCTCGCCGACGATGGTGTCGTAGCCGCTCGGGAACGCGCGGATGAAGCCGTCGGCGTTCGCCGCCCGCGCCGCGGCCTCGACCTCGGCGTCGCTCGCGTCGAGCCGGCCGTAGCGGATGTTCTCGCGGATCGAGCCGCTGAACAGCACCGGGTCCTGGGACACCAGCGCCATCGCGCCGCGGAGGTCGTGCAGCGCGAGCGTCCGCAGGTCGTGACCGTCGAGCTCGACCGCGCCGGCGACCGGGTCCCAGAAGCGCAGCAGCAGGCGCCCGAGCGTCGTCTTGCCGGAGCCGCTCGGGCCGACGAGCGCGCAGATCTCACCTTGCTTGATGTGCAGGTTGATCGAGTCGACGACGTTCACGTCACGATCGGCGTAGGCGAAGGTCACGTCGCGGAACACGATCTCGCCGCGCAGCGCGGGCGCCTCGACGGGGCGCTCGGGGTCGCGGATCTCGGGCTCGCTGTCGAGGATCTCGAAGATCCGCGTGGTCGCGCCGAAGGTCGACTGCAGGCTGCTGAAGAGCTCGCCGAAGGTGCCGACCGCGGCCGCGACCATCATCGTGTAAAAGATGAAGGAGGTGAACTCGCCGACCGAGATGCTCTGATCGAGCACCATCGAGCCGCCGAGCCAGAAGATGCCGGCGACCGCCGAGAAGAACAGGAACGAGATCACCGCGGAGAACCAGCTCCGCGCCAGCGCGCGCGCGATGAACAGCCCGAAGGTGCGCTCGATCGCGCCGCCGTAGCGCTGGACCTCGTGCTCCTCGCGCGTGAACGCCTGCACGGTCTCGATGGCCGAGATGCCCTCCTGCAGCTCGCCGTTGGCCTTGGCGAGCGCGTCCTGGGCCTCGCGGCTGAGCCGACGGATGACGCGGCTCCAGATCCCGGCCGCGATCACGAGCGCGGGCACCACGGCGAGCATGGTCAGCGTCAGGCGCGTGTTCGTGACGAGCAGGATCACGATCCCGCCGGTCAGCGTCAGCAGGTTGCGCAGCGCCATGCTGAGGTCCTGGCCCACGGTGTCCTGCAGGCGCGTGACGTCGTCGCCGAGGCGCGACAGCAGCTCGCCGGTGCGCGTCGTGTGGAAGTACGACTGCGGCATGCCGGCGAGGTGGCGGTACAGCTCGACGCGCAGGTCCGCGACGACGCGCTCGCCGAGCCACGTCATGAGGTAGTGGCGGAAGAAGATGAAGACCGACTGGCCGAGGAACACCGCGACCAGCACCAGCGTGCTGCGGGTCAGGGTGACGCGCGCGGCCTCGATCTCGTCAGGGCCCAGCGACGCGTTGGCGAACGCGGAGTTCGCGAGCTCGCCGAAGAAGTAGGGGTAGACGAGCCCGAGCCCGCTCGCGCCGACGAGGCAGACGATCGCGACCGCGAGCCGCAGCCGGTAGGGCTTCGTGTACGAGAACAAGCGCTGCAGGCGCGTCCACGACTTGATGCGGTCGGCGTCCTGGGCCTGTTGTCCCTGCTGTTCATCCTCCGGCATGCGCGAGCGCACGCTACCACGAGGCTAGCGGCTCCCTGACAGACCACCGGCTGGCCAGCGAGCCCGCCAGCGGGCTACTCGAGTGGCCACGCGCGCGAGGTCACGCGCCCGCTGAATACCCACCGATCCTAAGCCAGGGTCGTGGCAAAACGCCCGTTATCGACTTGGCACGGAACTCGCTAGTACAGGCGACGTATCGATTCGGAGAGTTCCATCATGACCACGCTCGTCATCGCGGCCTTCATCTTCACGCTCGTGATCAGCCTGCTCGTTGTCATCGGCGAGCTCCGCGACAACCGTCGCGGGCGCGTCCTGCACCAGCAGCTCTGGCAGGCCTTCGACCCGCGCCTCATCGGCGCCCGGCGTCGCGCGTTCTAGCTCAGGACGCGGCCCATGAGCATCAACCTTCCCCCATCACCCCGCCCCGGCTAGCGCGAGCTACCCGGGGCGGACTCGTTTTGGGCGCCGGATCCGCTCAGCCCGGCGGCGGCATGAGGCGCACGCCGAGCAAGCTCACGGCGACGATGGCCGCGTAGACTCCGAACAGCGCCGGGTTGTAATAGACGAGCGCGACGAAGCAGCAGAGCGCGAGCGCGAGCGCGAGCGCAGGCAGAACCGGGTAGCCGGGCGCGCGATAGGGCCGCGCGAGCGCAGGCTCACGGCGCCGCAGCGCGAACAGGGAGGCCATCGAGAGGATGTACAGGGTGACCGCGCCGAACACCGCGAGCGTGATGATCTCGCCGGTCTTGCCGGTCGCCAGCGCGACGTAGCCGACCACCATGGTCAGCAGGAGCCCGGGCGCGGGCGTGCCGAAGCGCCGCCACGTGCGTCCAAACACGCGTGGGAGGTAACCGACGCGACCGAACTCGTACACCGCGCGACCGGCCACCAAGATGATGCCGTGCAGCGACGCGATCAGCCCGAGCAGGCCCACGCTCACGAGCAGGTGAAACAGCAGGTGTGAGCCCCCGACCACGCGCGAGAGCGCGAGCGGCAGGGGGCTGTCGCTGCTCTCCCCGGTCACAGGGTCGACGACGATCGCCTCCCAGCCGGCGACGCCGACCGAGGCGAAGAAGGTCAGCAGCGCGAGCAGCAGCAGCGTCGCCATGGCCGCGATGAACGCCCGCGGGATGTCGCGCGCGGGGTCCTTCGCCTCCTCGGCGACGTTCGCGACGCCCTCGATGGCGAGGTAAAACCAGATCGCGAACGGCAGCGCCGGCAGCACGCCCGCCCACCCGTGCGGCAGCGGGTCGCGCGAGAACGCCGCCCACGAGAAGTGCGGGAGCGTGACGCCGGCGAAGATCAGCAGCTCGACCACGGCCAAGACCGTCACGCACAGCTCGAAGATCGCCGACACGGCCACGCCGCGGATGTTGACGCCGACGAACAGCGCGAGCGCGAGCGCGGCGACCCACTCGGGCGCGACGCCGATCTGGAAGTTCTGGAAGTAGGCGCCGATCGCGAACGCGATCGCGGGCGGCGCGAGCAGGAACTCGACGAGCTGGGCGACGCCCGTGACGAAGCCCCACGTCTTCCCTAGCGCTCGATCGGCGTAGACGAAGGCGCCGCCGGCCCGCGGCAGCGCGCAGCTCAGCTCGGCGTAGCTGAGCACGAACGCGAGGTACATCGTCGAGACGAGGAGCGTGGCGACGAGCATCCCGTAGGGGCCGCCCTCGGCGAGCCCGAGGTTCCAGCCGAAGTACTCGCCGGAGATCACGTAGCCGACGCCGAGGCCCCAGATCATCACGGGCCCCAGGCTCTTGCGCAGTCCCCCCTCGGCGACGCTCACGAGCGACAGCCTACCGGATCGCGCGAAGCCGCACCCGAGGACCGACCAGGATCACGCGAGCGCCGCGCGAGCGCGCGCCGGCGGGCGATCTTCGCCGTGGCGAGGGCGTCTGCGCGGATCTACGGTTGCGCTGCGGCGCCCCGCGGGCGCGTCGCGTCCGCGCTAGCCGTAAGAGACAGGTTTAGAGGTCGTGCCCCTGCAGTACGTAACGGGCGACGCGACGGCGCCGCAGCGCCCCGCGCCGTGGATGATCGCGCACGTGTGCAACGACCTCGGTCGCTGGGGGAAGGGCTTCGTCAAGCCGCTCGCGCGCCGCTGGCCGGCGGCCAAGCGCGAGTACCTCGCGCGCGCGCGCGCGACCGGCGTCGCGCTCGGGGAGGTGCAATTCGTCGCGCTCGGCGAGGGCCGCTGGGTCGCCAACATGATCGGGCAGCGCGGGGTCTACCGCGCCGGTCGCAAGGACGCGCCGATCCGCTACGAGGCGCTCGCGCGGTGCCTCGCGCGGACCAGCGCGCGCGCGCTCGAGCTCGGCGCCTCGCTGCATATGCCGCGGATCGGCGCCGGGCTGGCGGGCGGCGACTGGGCGGAGATCGAGGCGCTGCTGCGCGGCCAGCTCGCGCTCGCGCGCCTCGAGGTGCTCGTCTACACGCTGCCGCCCGGCTGATCCGTTACGTCGCCCTCCTCGCGCAGGCGCGGCGGCGTGAACAGCTTGGGGACCTTCGCGGTGATGTCCTCGTAGAACTCGCGAATTGCGGACATGTCCTGACGAACATCTCCGCTGATCTGGATGACGGGGCCGAAGCCGGCCTCGCGGCGCCGATAGTCGAGGTAGCTCAGGCACACCGGGACGTCGGCCTGCCGCGCGATGTGATAGAAGCCCGACTTCCACAGCGGCCGGCGCGCGCGCGTGCCCTCGGGCGGGATCGAGAGCAGCAGCTTGTCGCGGCGCGCGAACTCGTCGACGATGAAGCCGACGAGCCCGTGCGGGCCGCTGCGGTCCACGGGGATGATCCCGACCCGGCGCAAGAACCAGCCCCACGCGCCGCGGTTGAGCTGGCTCTTGCCCATCCACGAGATGCTCTGACCCCAGTACCAGGCGAACGAGAGCATCCAGAAGCCGTCGGCCCAGGCCGTGTGGGGCGCCGCGACGATGACGTACTTGTCGAGCACCGGCGGCGCGCTGCCGATCTTCCAGCCGCCGAGCCGCAGCACGAAGGCGGCGAGGTAGTGGCCCCAGTCGCGCGGCGGCGTCGTGTGCCTGGGGAGGTCGAGCGTGGCGCGTGCGAGCGCGGGTCGCGAGCGAGCGTCGGGGGGATCGTGGGTCACAGGCGGCCTCTCTGTCTCGGCCGCCGGGAGCGTCCACGGCCGCGCGCAGTTGTCGCCCAGTTCGCCGCGCTTGTCGAGCCAGTTCGCTCCTCGGCGCCCGCGCGCGGACGAACCGCGTCGCTACATCGGAGCCGGCCTACCGCGAACGTCGCTGCGCACGCCATCGCTGCGCACCCGACACGTCGACGCCGAGGTGAGCGAAGCCCGGGATCACGGTCTCGTCGAGGCAGCGCTCGACGACGTCGTAGGTCTCGCTCGGCGCGAGCAGGCCGTGCCCGGGCGGCGGCCGCTCCGGGTACTCGCGCGCCCGCTCGCGCCAGCCGACGCGCACGGCCTCGAGCAGCGCTGGGAGGGCGCGCGCCAGCGGCCCCAAGAGACGCGCGCGCACCTGCGGGACCGCGAGGAACGACCAGCCGACGCGCGCGTGGTCGACCTCGTCGCGCAGTAGCTCGCGCAGCGCCGCGCGCACGAGCGGCGCCTCGGCGCGCGCGCGGGAGGCCAGCAGGAACGCGTTGGCGACCGTCTCGCTCACGCAGCAGCTGACGATCACCTGCAAATCTCGACATGTCTCATCAGGCAAGTCGTCGAAGCGCGGCTCCACGCTCGGCGGCGGCTCGGGCCACGGCGCGTCGTGGCCGAGGTAGCGCGCCGCCACCTGACGACAGATCGCGGCGTGGCGCAGCTCGTCCGACGGGGCCCGCGCGGCGAGCCAGTGCAGCGCGGCCGGTCCGGGGGTCTCGAGCACGGTCCGCGCGACCATCGCGAACACGACGGCGGCGCCGAGCTCGGCGCGCGCGCGCGTCGACCAGGCCGCGCCGACCGCCGCGCGCTCGGCGTGCGTGAGCGCGTCGATCATGGCGTCCTCGCGCGGGAGCTCGCGCTCGCTGAGCCCGCCCCGGAATCGCCACCGATCGCGCCGCTCGTCGTCCATCACCGGCAGGGTACCAGCAACGTCATCGGGCCCGCGCGCCGCTCAGATCAGCGGGAAGCAGCGGCACATGGTCGGCGGGTCGTCGATGACGCAGCTGAAGATGAAGTCCATGCAGTCCGCCTCGATCAGCGGCGCGTCGAGATTACAGGCGCACGCCATCATCGCCTCGACCCCCTGCTGGCCCCACGCGACGTACTCGCAGGTGTACTGCTGGGTGTGCTCGCAGTCCTCGGCCGTCGCGGGCCGGTCCTCGTCGCAGACGCAGCCGCTCGTCGGCTCCCACGTCTCGCAGACGATCTGACCCGGGCCGGCGCAGTCTGGGAGCGCCTCGCCGGTCGTCCCGCCCCCGTCCGTCGTCGCGCCGGCCCCGGTCGAGCTGTCAGTTGAGCCAGGCGCGGTCGTCGTGCTCGCCGTCGTCGCCGAGTCGACGCCCGTCGACGCGCCCGCGCTCGTCTCGCTCTCGGTCTCGCTCGGGCTCGAGCTCGTGGACGTCGTGATCGTGTCGACGCCCGAGCCCGTCGGGCCGGGGCCGCTGGTGCTCGTCATGCCGGCGGTCGACGACGCGCTCTCGCTGTCGGAGCCGGCCTCGCCGCTGCTCGAGCCGTCGTCGCCGCAGGCGCCGTGGGTCAGCGCGGCGCCCATCAGCACGAGCGTGTGAAACAGCTTGTTCGGCGGCATGGCGTCTCAGGTCCTCCCGCAGGGTACACAAGTCGTGCGCCGCGGGGGCCCGTCCGCAACGTCTGCGCGGGCTCGCGGCGGCCGATCACGGCGCCGACGTCGGCCGGGCCGCGCCGACGCGCTCACGCAGCGCGTGCATCCAGTCGTCGTGGGCCGTGACGATGAAGCCGACCTCGCCGTCCTCGCGCTGCGCGATCACGTGCGGGCGACCGCCGTGATACGAGCGCAGAAACCACACGTCGTCCCGGACCCCCGTGAGCGTCGAGAGCGGGAGCTCGAGCCGACCGCCGGTGAGGAACACGAACACGAGCCGCGCCTCGGTCAGCGCCATCACCCCGTTGCCCTTGACCCTCGGGAGCCCGCAGGACGAGCCGCGGTACACCGCGGCCTGCGGGCCGAGCACGATCGCCTCGCCCGTGAGCTCGCCCGCGAGCGCATCGAGGCGCTGCCGGGTTCGCCGCCGCAGCCACGCGATGATCGGGATCCAGAGGAGCACCTGCAGCGCCAGGATCCCCGCGACCAGCAGCACGATCGACGACGCGTTCACGGAGCTCCATCATCGCACGGGCGGCGACCTCGGGTCGCTCGCCGCCGCGCTCGCGCTCCAGGTCGGCGACCTCGCTCGAGCTGCGTACCGGCGCGCGAGCGCCCCAGTGCGGACTCCCGCGGCCTGCTACGCTAGGCTCCCGCCATGGGTCCACGAATCGGAGTCTTCGGCGCGGGCGCCATCGGCGGCTTCCTCGGCGTGCACCTCGCGGCCGGGGGCGCCGACGTCACGCTGCTCGGGCGACGCTCGCTGCTCGAGCACGCCGGCCGCCTGCGCGCGCGTCGAGTGGACGGCGCGCGCGTCGAGCCGGGCGCGTCGCTGCGGCTGACCGACGATCCCGAGCAGCTCCGCGACCGCGAGCTCGTGCTCGTCACGGTGAAGTCGGGCGACACGGAGGCCGCGTGCACGCAGCTCGCCGCGCTGACGCGGCGCGACTGCGTGCTCGTGTCGCTGCAGAACGGCCTCGACAACAGCGCGACCCTGCGGGCGCGCCTCGGCGACCGCGTCGTGGGCGGCATCGTCAGCTACAACGTCATCCGCGAGGACGGCGGCGCGTGCCTGCGGCAGACCACGGGCGGCTCGATCCTCGCGGGTCGCGGCGCGGGCGAGGTCGCGGCGGCCATGCGGACGCTCGCGCGCGCGCTCGACGTCGCCGGGCTCACGCTCGAGCTGCGCGACGACATCGACGAGGTGCTCGCGGGCAAGCTCGTCATCAACCTGATCAACGGCGTGTGCGCGGCGACGGGTCTCTCGCTGGCGGACATGCTGCGCAGCCGCGACGCGCGATGGTGCTGGGCCCAGTGCATGCGCGAGGGCGTCGACATCCTGACCCGCGACGGGCGCAGGCCGGCCCGGGTCATCGCGCTGCCGCCCTGGCTGCTCCCGCGGGTGCTCGGGCTGCCGAACGCGATCGTCACGCGGGTCGCGCGTCGCCTCGTCTCGGTCGATCCCGCGGCGCGCTCGAGCACGCTGCAGGATCTCGAGCGCGGCAAGCCGACCGAGATCGACGCGCTCAACGGCGCGATCGCGCGGCTCGCCGCGCGGCACGGCGCGCGCGCGCCAGCCAACGAGGTCGTCACCGCGGCGGTCCACGAGCTCGAGGGGCAGCGCGCGCCGCTGCGCTTCCTCGCGCCCGGAGAGCTGCGCGCGCGGGTCGAGGCCGCGCGCGGGCGCTGAGCGAGCGCGCCTGGAGCGTCACCTCGCAGAGGCGCGAGGCGCCGCGCGGCCTCATGAACATGTCTCTTTGAGCACATCATTTTATTCACGCGAGACGCGTGTCTCCAGACGGCGCGTCGCGGCGCGCCGCGCTTGGTTCAACGCGAATTTGTAAAGCGCGCGAACGCAGGCGCGCGCGCAGCCGTGATCACGCTGGCAGCGGCGCCGCGGCGTCCGGACGTCGGTGTCGCGGATCGTCGCGCCCGCGCTCGCGCGCGCCGGCTCCGCGCGACGAAACCCCATGAATTTCCGGCGCTTGGCGACCTGGACTCGCGCTTGCGATGACGTGTGTACGAGGACTAACCCATGCATATCCTTCGATCTCACCACCGCGCTATCCTGTTGATCCCGATCACGCTGCTCGCCTGGAACGCGACCGGCTGCAGCGACACTCCAGAACCTGGCGGTTCGGACAGCGGCACGGACACCGAGGCCGTCGACTCCATGGACCCCGACACGCTGGATCCAGACAGCGGCGGCTCGGACAGCGGCGAGCCCGACTCGGGCGGCTCCGACTCAAACGGCGACTCCGGCGAGCCCGCAGACACCGACGGGCCGGACGAGGACCCCGCGCTGACCTACGAGGTGCGCTGCACCGACATCGGCCTGACCGCCGAGAGCGCGGGCCAGATCGACGACGAGGGCGCCCCGCTGGAGTGGACGATCGCGCACGACGCCGAGGCCAACGCGCTCACGCTCACGCGCGCGGGCTCGTGCGGGCAGGACTGCGAGTTCGTCGACGAGCTCGTGTTCATCAACGTCAACGGCCCGACCGGCTCCGTCTGCGAGGAGGTCGAGCTGCTGCACGCGTCGCGGCGCATCGCGGACGAGCTCAAGGGCGCGCTCGAGACCGAGTACGATGAGTACGGGATCACGCTGATCCAGGACTGGAACTTCGACGCGCTGATCAGCGGCACGGTCGCGTTCTCCGAGTTCCCTGGCGCGCTGCAGTTCCGCTTCTACCTCGACCCGACGCCGTAGGCGCGTCTGGGCCCGGCTTCGTCGCGCCGCGGAGCCGGGCCCAGGGGTCAGCCGCGCCGCGGCCGACGTCGCGCGGCGCGATGCGGCATACTCTCGGTAGCGCGAACGCGCCGAGTCGAGCCATGCAGCGTATCCCCACAGCCCTGCTCGCGAGCCTGGTGGCCGCGAGCTGCACCCAGTGCGGCGCCGCGGTCGAGGTGCCCGATGATGACGCGGGCCCGCCCGTCGAGCTGACGCTGACGGGCCCCGCAAAGCGGCTGTGCTCGGGCCTGTGGGTCTCCCAGCGCCCCGACCAGGAGGAGATCCTCTACAACAGCGTGCTGTGGACCGAGCAGCAGGTGCACGACTACGAGCGCGGGCTGCTGACCTTCGACGTCGACGAGACCCGGCGGCTCGTGACCGCGCGCTTCGAAGGCGCCGAGGGCCGCGCGCGTCACTTCGGCGATCAGGGCTGCGTGATCCTGCCTGACTACACCGACGACGTGTACTTTGCGCCGCGCGAGGTCACGAGCGCGCTGCCGGCCGCCGACGCGACGCCGTGGCCGATGGGCGACGTCACCCCGAGCGACCCGCTGCCGGCGGACGTCGACGGCGCGCGCCTCGACCAGGCCGTCGAGACGCTGTTCGAACACGAGGACGACAACCGCGCGGCGTTCGTGGTCGTGCACCGCGGCCGGATCATCGCCGAGCGCTACGGGCCGGGCGTGCACGCGGGCATGCAGCTCGAGAGCTGGTCGATGGGCAAGAGCGTGACGGCGACGCTGATCGGCGTGCTCGAGCAGCGCGGGCTCATCGGGCTCAACGACCCGGCGCCCGTGCCCCTGTGGCAATCCACGCCCGACGACCCGCGCGCGGCGATCCGCGTCGCTGACCTGCTGCGCATGTCGAGCGGCCTGCGCTTCACCTTCACCGACGACCCGCCCGAGGTGCTCGCGGGCTCGTTCGTGCCCGGGCAGGCGGACCACCGGCTCGCCTACGTCGCGCCGATCAACGCGTTCGACTTCGTGACCACGCGCGAGCTCGAGTTCCCGCCCAACACGGTGGGCCGCTACCGCAACTGCGACCCGCTCACGCTCGGCTCGATCATCCGCGACCTCGTCGAGCGCGACCTCGGCGAGGAGTACCTGACGTGGCCGCAGCGGGCGCTGTTCGACGAGATCGGGATCCGCCGCTTCACGCTCGAGACCGACCCGTACGGCAACTTCCTGCTGACGGGCTACAACTTCGGGACCGCGCGCGACTGGGCGCGGCTCGGGCTGCTGTACCTCCAGCGCGGCGTGTGGGCGGGCGAGCGGCTGCTGAGCGAGGAGTTCATCGAGCTCGTCAGCAGCCCCGCGCCGACCTGGCCCAAGGGCGACTACGGCGGGCTGTTCTGGCTCAACAGCCAGGGACGGATCCGCAGCCTGCCGACCGACGCCTACAACGCCGCCGGCGCCGGCGACCAGGCCACGTACATCATCCCGTCGCGCGAGCTCGTGATCGTCGTGATGAGCCACCGCTCGCCGGCCGCCGCGGCGCAGGGCCGCCGCGGGCGCGAGATCGAGGCGCTGGGGCTCACGGTCCAGGCGGTCGATCCCTCGTGGACGTGGTAGCAACCTGCACCTTGGGTCATCTCCTGCTCGCGGCCGCCTCGCGGGCGCGGCGCCCTGCGGCGCGAAGCCGCGCGTCCCCTCCCACGCGCGCCCCCGCTTCGATAAACTCGGGACGTGAACCGAGCCCTCGCTGACACGCGCTCCCCGTCGAGAGCGCGGCGGCTCGCCGCCGCGCTCGCGCTCGTCGTGGGCGTCGCGGCGAGCGTAGCGACCTCGCCCCCGCGCATAGACGTGGACGCCGACGGCGAGGACGAGCTGACCGACGCGGCGCCGGCGGTGACCCACCGCTTCGCGGTCACGTCCCACGTCGACGGCGGGCGCGCGCTCGAGCTCGGGCTCGAGTGCTGCGTCACGCCGTCGAAGAACGCCGAGGGCGCGCGCCTGCGGGTCGAGCTGTCGACGACCGCCGAGAACGAGCGCGGGTCTAGCGAGATGGCGCTCGAGCCCGCGTCTCCGCCCGAGGCGAACGCGACGGCGCCCGAGGGCGCCGACGCGACGCTGGAGGCCGCGGGCGAGGGCGCGAGCGAGCCGCCGCGGCGGGTGTGCGCCCGGGCCCGCGTGCTCACCGGCTGCGATCCGGCGAGCTGCGAGCGCCGGCTGACGACCCGCTGCGAGCTCGTCGAGGCCCCTGCCGGCGCGCAGCTCCCCGTCTCCTGGCGGATGTACGCGCGCTCGGACTACGACGGCGGCTGCCTCGACAGCGGACGCCACGAGATGAAGCTCGCCGGGCCGCTCGACGGGCCGTAGCCCGCCCTGGGGGCCAGGCCGCGCGGCCGACCGCGCCGCGCCGCGCGGCGCGTGGGAATGACCTACAATCGAGCGGTCGCGGAGCGGAGGCCCGCGCACGACACCGCCATGAAGAAGCTGCTCACCGTCATCGCGCTGCTGGGGATCGGCGTGGCCGCCGCGCTGCTCTACACCACCACGCTCTCGCCGGAGGCGCGGGTGTGCCGATCGATCGAGGCGCGCTGCGGCGCCGACACGATGCCGGTCTCGGAGTGCCGCGAGGCGCTCGAGGGCGCGACCGCGCGCGAGCTCGAGGAGCTGCGGCGCTGCGCCGAGCCGAGCGAGAGCTGCGTCGAGCTCCTCGCCTGTCTCTCGGGCAGCGTCATCCGAGACGTCGGCCGCGGGCTGCTGCGCGGGCTCTCGGGCCCGCGCTGAGTCGTCACTCGACGCGCAGCAGCTCGACGTCGAAGATCAGCGTCGCGTTGGGCGGGATCACGCCGGGGTAGCCGCGCGGGCCGTAGGCGTAGTCGGGCGAGCACGTGAGCTTGGCGCGCTGCCCCACGCTGAGCTTGGCGACGCCCTCGTCCCAGCCGCGGATGACCTGCCCGCGCCCGATGACGAAGCGAAACGGCTGACCGCGATCCCGCGACGAGTCGAACTTCTTGCCGTCGGTCAAGGTGCCGGTGTAGTGCACGACGACGGTCTGCCCGGTGCGAGGGAAGGTCTGCCCGTCGCCGGGCGTGAGGGTCTCGATCTCAACTCCCATGGGGCCGCGACAGTAGCAGGTCGCCGGGAAACTCGCTCGCGGCGGGCTCAAACGCAGACGGCGCCGCGGGGCCGCGCCCTGTCCTCTGGTATACGGCTGCGGACACGCGCGAGGCGCCCGCGTCCGCGCCCGGAGGCGACATGAGACAGGTCTGGATCACGAGAGCCGGAGGTCCCGGCGTGCTGGAGGTGCGCGAGGCGGAGACGCCGGCGCCCGGCGCTGGCGAGCTGCGCATCGCGGTCGCGGCCGCCGGCATCAATTTCGCCGACATCATGGCGCGCATGGGGATCTACCCCGACGCGCCGCCGCTGCCCTGCGTCGTCGGCTACGAGGTCTCCGGCACCGTCGACGCGCTCGGGCCCGGCGTCGAGGGCTTCGCGCTCGGCGATCGCGTCGTCGCGGCGACGCGCTTCAACGGCTACACGAGCCACCTCTGCGTCCCGTCCGCGCACGTCAGCAAGCTCGACGACGGCGTGACCTTCGAGCGCGCCGCCGCGGTGCCGGTCAATTACCTGACGGCCTGGTACATGCTCGTCGCGCTCGGCAACGTACAGCCCGGGCAGCGCGTGCTGATCCACGCGGTCGCGGGCGGCGTCGGGCAGGCCGCGCTGCAGATCTGCAAGTGGCGCGGCGCCGAGGTGTTCGGCACCGCGAGCGCCGGCAAGCACGAGCGCCTGCGCGAGCTCGGCGTCGACCACTGCATCGACTACCGGTCCCAGGACTTCGAGGCGGAGGTAGGGCGCCTGACCGCAGGCGAGGGCGTCGACATCGCGCTCGACGCGGTCGGCGGGCGCTCGTTCAAGAAGAGCTACCGCTGCCTGCGCGAGCTCGGGCGCCTGTACATGTTCGGCGTCTCGAGCATCGCGACCGGCGAGCGCCGCAGCCTGCTCGCGGCGGCGCGCGGCGTGCTCGCGATGCCGCGCTACGGCGCGCTCTCGCTGATGCAGGACAACAAGGGGGTCATGGGCTTCAACCTCGGCAACCTCTGGCACCGCATCGAGGAGAGCCGGCGCTTCCTCGACGAGATCCTGGGGCTCGTGCGCGACGGGACGTTCACGCCGCAGGTCGACGCGACCTTCTCCTTCGACCAGGCCGCCGAGGCGCACGCGTACATCCAGGCGCGGAGGAACTTCGGCAAGGTGCTGCTGACGCCCTAGCGGCGCTCACCGGCGCATGCGCTTGCGCGCGCGGACGATCGCGCCGCCGGTCGGCGCGCTCGCGATCTCGACGTCGTCCATGAGCCGCGTGATCGCGCCGAGCCCGAGGCCGAGCCCGCGGTGCCCCGGGCGCGGCGCGACGCGCAGGTCGACCCCGTCCGACACCCGGTCCTGCAGCGCGAGCTCGACGGACTCGAAGCCGGCGCCCTCGTCGCGGGCGACGAACTCCAGAAACGGCGGGTTGTCGATATAGAACGCGAGGTAGATCGACCCGCGGACGCCGTACTTGAGGATGTTCGTCGCCGCCTCGCTGACCGCGATCGCCAGCTCCCACTGCGCGTGCTTGGGGAAGCCGACGGCGCCGGCGAAGCGCCGCGTCTTGATCTGCGCGGTGATCACGTCCAGGTCGCGCGTGATCTCGATGGTGAGATCAGCTGCGGATGACGACGCACCCGGCATCGTCATGCTCCTTCGCGTGGTTCGCCAGCAGGAAGTCCGCGATCTCCTGAGCGCCGCGGCCCGCGAGCGTCGAGAGGTCGAAGCGGCTCGAGATCCCGTCCGTGAACATCACGAGCGTGTCGCCGGGGCGCAGCTGCGCCTCGCGGACGACGACCTTGCGCAGGCGGGTGCCGACGACGCCGGGCGAGGTCAGCAGGTGGATCTCGCCGGCGCCGTGGTACTTGAGCTCGACGTTGCCGACGGCGGCGTGACGCACCCGCCCGGTCTCGCGCTCGATCGTCACGATCGTCATGACGACGCCGCGCGTCGGCCGGATCGCGCGATCGCAGCCCTCGATGAGGCGGTCGAGCGGCTCGCGCCAGTGGTCCGCGATGTACTCGCAGGCCGCGATCGAGGCCCGCGCGGCGCCGGGCCCGTGTCCGAGGCCGTCGATCAGCGCGGTGAACAGGAGGTCCTTGGAGTCGTGGACGGCGATCGCGTCCCCGCACGCGCGCTCCCCCGGGAGCGCCCGGATGGCGGTTCCGAGCTCGATCCTCACGCTCATTTGTACTTCCGAACCACGATCCGCGTGCCCTCGCCGCGCGCCGTCTCGATCTCGAAGTCGTCCATGAGGTTCTTGCACCCGAGGATGCCGAGGCCCATGCCCGTCTTCGACTTGAACGACCCGCCGAGGATCTCGTCGATGTGCGGGATGCCGGGGCCGTCGTCGCGGGCCTCGATCTCGAGCCCCGCGCGCGGCGGCGCGATGTAGCGGAGCGTGACGACGCCCTCGCCGACGTAGCGATAGATGTTGCGCGCGAGCTCGGAGACCGCGGTCGAGACCTTGACCTGATCCGTGCGCCCGAAGCCGAGGTTCGACGCCATCCCGCGCGCGGTCGTCCGCGCGTCGACGATGTGCTGCTCGCTCGTGATCTTCACGATCCGCGCGCCCTGCTGCAGCTCGCGCTCGCGCTCGCGGTGACGCACGCGCAGCAGCACCTCGATGCGCTCGGCGCAGTCCTGCCGGGCCGCCGGCGACGCGGCGAACAGCTCCATCCCGCGGCGCAGCTCCTTGAGCAGGCGCGCGTGGTCCGTGAGGCTGTCGAGCTCGCTCTCCTTCACCCCCGCGCGCTTGAGCGCCATCCGCACGATGGCGCGCGAGGAGATGCCGCTGTAGTGGCGGCTCAGGACCGAGCAGATGTCCGTGAACATCGTCATCGAGGATTCCGGGTCAGGACGCCTCTTCGAGCTCCTCGATCAGCATCTCCTCGATGAGCGCGTCGGTCGCCTCGCGCTCGCGCGCGAGCTCCTCGAGGATGTCGAGCGCGCTCTCGAGGTTCAGGGTCGTCTCGACGCCCTCGAGATCCATCCCCATCTCGACGAGCGTGATCGCCATCGCGGCGTCGAGCCCGGCGAGCACCGTCATCACGCCCATGCAGCGCGCGATCTTGGCGATCTCGCGCACGGAGCTGGCGATGTAGCTGTCGAAGGTGTCGACGCCCGAGACCTCGATGACGAGGCCGAACACGTCGCGCTGCTGGGAGTCCTGCGCGATGTTCTCCTTGAGCTCCGCCACGAGATCATCGCTCAGCTCGATCTGGATCGAGACGATCAGGTTACCCCGGAGCTTGATGATCGGGATCCTGCGCGCCATCGGGCTACCCCTTCCGCCCGGCCTTCGGGTCCACGCGCTGGCTCCGGATGTAGCGGAGGCAGTCCTTGAGGCCGTCCTTGATGTTCCGCAGCGTGTTGACCTCGGTCAGGTCCGCGCCGATCTCGACGAGCGTCTGCGCGATCGCGGGGCTGAGCCCCGTCAGCACGCAGCGGCTGCCGAGCAGGTTGGCCGCGCGGATGACCTTGAGCAGGTAGTCCGCGGTCTTGGTGTCGACGACCTCGACGCCGGTCACGTCGATGATGACGCAGCGCGACTGCGTCTCGACGATGCGGTCGAGCAGGTTGGTCATGAGCTCGAGGCTGCGGCGCGTGTCGACGACGCCGACGATCGGGAGCACGAGGATGTCGTCCCAGATCTCCATGACGGGCGTCGAGAGCTCGCTGATCGCGGCCTCCTGCTCCTGGATCAGCGCGGTCTGGCGCTCGAGCTCGGTCGAGAGCGAGGCCGAGGTCTCGGTGAGCGCGACGCGCCAGCGCGCCGCCTCGCCGCCCCAGGCCGCGTCCGGGCGGATCCGGAACTCGCAGCGCTCCTCGCCCTGCCCCATGCAGCGCGTCTCGATCGCCAGCACAGGCCTTCCGAGGAAGGCGGTGCACCAGCCGCTGAGGTAGCCGGCGAGCGCGTGGCAGACGGGGTGCTCGTCCGGGCCCAGGTGCGCGAGGTGAACCTCGGCCTCGTACGAGTTGCGCCACCAGCCCGCGACGTCGAGCGCGCCCGCGGCCTGGTCATGCGAGCAGCTCGTGACCTCGAGCGCGGCCGCGCCGAGCCACGCCTGCAGCGCGAAGGCCAGCTGCAGCCGATCCTCCGCGCGCTCGACCGCGAAGGTCTCGGCGAGCGCCGCGTAGTCATCCTGACCGCAGCGGTAGCCGAACTGCGACAGCGTCGCGCGCGCGAGCGAGCTCCCGAGTTGCTCGTAGAGGAGCGCCCGCAGCACGCCGAGCGACTCCTGGCGGACGAGCACGACGCGCTCGCGTCCGAGCGTGACGCGGCCGTCCGCGATTGCGAAATTCAGCGACTGCTTGAAGTCGATATCGGACGCCTTCATCGGCTCCTCGCCCCCATCATTGGACGACCTATTGAATCATCATCCTTCACCGACGGACAGATCAGGTTTTCGAGCGCGCCGCCGCGACGGCGCGCCACGCACGACACCGCGCGCGGTCGAGCGCGCGCGCTCACGACGATCCGCGAGCGCGCGCCCGCGCGCCGCGAGCCTCGCCGCGAGCCGCGAAGCCGACCGCGTCGGTCAGCCGGATGGCCCGGCGACGCGGCGCGCGGCGCCCTCCTGCTCCGCGCCGGGCAGGCGGATGGTGAAGGTGCTCCCGACGCCGAGCGTGCTCTCCACCGTGATCCCGCCGCCCAGCATCTCGCAGATCTTCTTACAGATCGCCAGCCCGAGCCCTGTACCGCCGTACAGCCGCGTCGTCGAGCCGTCGGCCTGCGTGAAAGGTTCGAAGATCGACTCGAGCTTCCCCGCGGGGATCCCGATCCCGGTGTCACGCACCGAGATCTCGAACCACGGGCCGTCGGGCTGCTCGCGCACGACGCACCCGACGTGCACGGCGCCGTCGCGCGTGAACTTGGCGGCGTTGCCGACGAGGTTGATGAGCACCTGCCGGAGCTTGGTGGGATCGGTGCGGCAGCGCTCGATCGGACCCTCGAAGCTCGTGGTGATCGCGTTGCCGCGCGCGGCGGCGATCGGGCGCACGGTCATCGCTACGCGCTCGATCGCGTCGGGCAGCGTGACCTCCTCGATGCGCAGCTCGGCGCGGCCGGCCTCGATCTTGGAGAGGTCGAGGATGTCGTTGATCAGGCCGAGGAGGTGGTTGGCGGCGAGCAGGATGCGCTCGAGATCGGAGCGCTCCTCGTGGTTGGTGCTCTCCTCGTGCAGCAGCTCGGCGTAGCCGATGATCGCGTTGAGCGGCGTCCGCAGCTCGTGGCTCATGGTCGCGAGGAACACGCTCTTGGCCTGGCTCGCCTCGATCGCGCGCAGCTCCGCGTTCTTGCGCTCCTCGATCTCGCGCTGGAGATCGACGGTGCGCTCGTGCACGCGCAGCTCGAGCGTGTCTCGGGCCTTGATCAGCTCGCGCTCGGCCGCCTTGCGCTCGCTGATGTCCTGGGCGTAGACGCGGACGCTGTCCCACGCGGGCGCGTAGTGGATGTGCTGCTCGTACCAGGTCCCGCGCTCCTCGATCTCGCGCACGAGGTTGACGCCCTCGTCGGCGTCGAAGCGCGCGATGACGGAGCGCACGCCCTCGATCAGCGCGTTCGCGGCGTCCTTGGGGAGCGCCGCCATCGCGGGGTTCATGTAGCTCAGCGTGCCCGTGCGGCTGAACTCGAGCACGGGGTTGGGGTCGAGCTCGGGGAACGACGCGAGCCGCATCATCTCCTCCTCGAGCTCCTGCGTCGCGGTCTCCTCGACGCGCAGCCCGACCCGCCGCTGCCCCGACTCGCGCCACTGGGTGACCGCGAGCGCGAACTCCTGCACCTCGCCGTCGAGCCCGCGCAGGCGCATCGACGTGCTCGCCCGCGCGTCGCCGGAGAGCAGCTCCTCGACCTGCTCCGTCGGCGTCTCACCGAGCTCGGCGAAGACGTCGACGAGCTCCGCGAGCGGCCGCCCCAGCACCTCGCGCTGCTCGTAGCCGAGGACCGCGACCGCGGCGGTGTTCCACAGGACGATGTGCCCGCGCTCGTCGAGGACCACGAGCGCGTCGTCGGTGTGGGTCGCCCAGGCGTCGACCAGCGAGCGCGCCGCGCCGCTCGAGCGCTGGAGCCGTACGCGCGCGGCCTCGACGCGCTCCCGCAGCGCCCGCGCGCTCCACGGCCCGCAGAGCACGTCGTCCGCCCCCTCCCGCATGGCGCCGCCGAGCTCGGCGGGCTCCTCGATGAGCACGATGGTCGCGACCTGCGGGTACCCCAGCAGCTCACGCGTGTACTCCCGCGCCCCGACGAGCGAGCGGTCGAGCACCACGATCGCCGCGCTCGCGGGCCCGAGCTCCGCCCGCGCCTGGTCGAGCGAGCGCCGCCTCGGCGCCACGCCGAGCTCGCGGAGCCCGTGCTCGAGCGTCGCGAACACGGCGTCTGGCCGCGTCACGTAGAGGAGCGCGCCGTGCAAGTCGCTCGAGGATACCCCGGAACGCGCGCACGGTGCAGGAGCGCGGCGCCCGTGCGCTCGCGGCGATGTAAACGCGACGCGCACAGCCGCCCCACGTCGCCTGGCCGTGAATACACATCCATTGCGCGCGGCGACGCGATCGAGCGCCGCGCGAACTCGCTCGCCGCGCGATCAGCCGCGCGATCAGCCGCGCGATCAGCCGCGCGATCAGCCGCGCGATCAGCCGCGCGATCAGCCGCGCGATCGGCCGCGCGATCGGCCGCGCTCACACATGTCCCAAGATTCTCTATGTACGGTCGCGCGCCGTCTCGTTCGCGCGCGGCTCAGAGCGTGAGCACGCCGCGCAGCACGGTCACCGCGTGGCCGGTGATCTCGACGCGATCGCGACGCAGCGCGAGCTCGAGCTCGCCGCCGCGCCGCGACACCTGCCGCGCGAAGAGCTCGTCGCGCCCGAACCGCGCGGCCCACAACGGCGCGAGCGCGCAGTGCAGCGAGCCGGTCACGGGATCCTCCAGGATCCCGAAGCGCGGCGCGAAGTACCGCGACACGAAGTCGGCGACGCGCGCTCCAGGCGTGACCGCCGACGCGCCCCCGCGCGCGGTCACGCCGACGCCCGGCGCGTCGACGCTCGCGAGCGCGCCGAAGTCCGGGGCGACGCGCGCGACCGCGTCCGGGCTCTCGAGCTCGAGCAGGTAGCCGACGCCGCTCGACCAGCACCCCCGCGCCCGCGACACCCCGAGCGCCTCGAGCAGCCCGGGGGGCGGCGACGCCTCGCGCGGGAGATCGCGCGGGAAGTCCATCGTGATGGCGCCGTCGGGCCGGCGCGTGCATGCGAGCACGCCGTGTACGCGCGAGCGAAACCGGATCGGGCGCGCCGCCTCCGCGCGGCCCGAAGACCACAGCGCGTGGGCGGAGGCCAGGGTCGCGTGCCCGCAGAGGTCAACCTCGGCGCCCGGCGTGAACCACCGGATCGGCGCCTCACCGCCCTCGGCGAGCGCGCCCGCGATCACGAACGCGGTCTCCGAGAGGTTCATCTCGACCGCGATCTCCTGCATGCGCGCGTCGTCGAGCCAGTCGTCGAGCACGCAGACCGCCGCGGGGTTGCCCCGCAGCGGCGCGCGCGTGAAGGCGTCTACCTGGATCAGCGGGAGCTCCACGCCGTGGTTGTACTGAACTCCCGCGCGCCTCGCCAGCGACCCTCCGAGGATGCAGGCGCTTCCCGACGACCGCGGGATCGTTCACCATCGCGAAGAGGCGCCCGTGGACGTCACGATCACGCCACGACGATCGCCAGGACGATCGCCATGAAGATCGCCAGGACGATCGCCATGAAGATCCCATGAAGGTCCCATGAAGATCCCATGAAGATCGCCACGAGCTCGACGACTGTGGGGGACTCGGCGCGCGCGGCCCGGGAGGCCTACGCCGCGCTGGTGCTGCAGCTCGGCGCGCCGCCGAGCCTGCTCGTGGTGTACGCGACCGCGGGCCACGACGGCGGCGCGCTCATGCGAGCGCTGCACGAGCTCGCGCCGGTGCCGACGCACGGCGGCACCTCGTGCTGCGCGGTGATGTCCGAGGATGGCGTCCGCGCGCGCGACGGCGCCGCGCTCGGGCTCCTCGGGCTCCTCGATCCCGAGGGCGACTTCGGCGTCGGCGCGGCCGAGATCGTCGACGACGCGCGCGCGGCCGGCTCCGCCGCGATCCGCCGCGCGATCGCGGCCGCCGGGCGCCCGGGCGAGCCGCCGGAGCTGGTCTGGCTCTCGGGCGTCCCCGGGCACGAGGAGAGCGTGCTGCTCGGGATCCAGGACGTCGTCGGGCGCGACGTGCCGATCGCGGGCGGGAGCGCGGCCGACGACGACGTGCGCGGCGGGTGGCAGCAGTTCGCCAATCACCGCGCGTACTCGTCGGCGGCTGTCGTAACGGCCATGTATCCGTCGAGCGAGGTGCACGTCTCGTTTCACAGCGGCTACTCCCCGACCGCGCACCACGGCGTCATCACGCGCGCGAGCGGGCGCGTGCTCTACGAGATCGACGGGGCGCCGGCGGCCCACGTCTACAACCGCTGGACCGGCGGCGTGATCCAGGCGCAGCTCGGCGGGGGCAGCGTGCTCGCGAGCACGGCGATGTTCCCGCTCGGGCGCCGGCTCGAGCGCATCGGGCCGACGACCTTTCACCGCCTCTCGCACCCGGATCGGGTGACCCCCGACGGCGCGCTCACGCTGTTCACGAGCGTGGCCCAGGGCGAGACGATCCACCTGATGGCGGGGACGCGCGCGAGCCTGATCAGCCGCGCGGGCAGGGTCGCGCGCGCGGCCCTCGAGACGCGCCGCGCGGACGCGCGCGAGGTGTGCGGGGCGCTCGTCGTCTACTGCGCCGGCTGCATGCTCGCGATCCGCGACGACATGGACCGCGTAGTCGACCAGCTGCGCGACGCGCTAGGCGGCGCGCCGTTCCTCGGGACCTTCACCTTCGGCGAGCAGGGCTGCTTCACCACCGGCGAGAGCCACCACGGCAACCTGATGATCTCGGTCGCCGTGTTCACGCGGTAGGGCGCGTCGACCGGGCGCGCGCGACGAGGTACTCTCGAGCGCGCGCGCGTGACCGCGGCGCCTCGTCCATGAAGTCGCTCGTCCGCTTCTTCACCCTGACCCTCGGCTTCACCTTCGCGACGCAGCTCCCGGCGGTGCTCGCGATGTACGGCGTGATCGACGGGCCGGTGTCCGCGTACGCGCCGCTCGCGGGGCTCGGCGGCCTCGGCCCGCTGCTCGCGGCGCTGTGGCTCTCGCGTCGGCGGGCGGGCGGCGACGGCGTCGGCGCGCTGCTGCGCAAGAAGGGGCCCGGCCGCGTCGGGCTCGGGTGGTACCCGCTCGCGCTCCTGCTGTCGCCGGCGCTCTACGTCGTCGGCGCGCTCGCGGCCAACCTCGCCGGCGCCGACATCCCCTGGTTCTTCCCGCCCGAGGCCGCGCCGCACGTCGCCGGCATGGTGATCATGCCGATCGCCGAGGAGCCCGGGTGGCGAGGCTTCGCGCTCCCGCGGCTCGAGCGGCGGCTCGCGGCGGTCCCCGCCGCGCTCGCGCTCGGCGTCGTGTGGGCGGCCTGGCACACGATGATGTTCATCCTGCAGGGCACCGTGAGCCACTTCCCGGTGATGGCGCTGCACCTCCTCGCCGGCAGCGTGCTGTTCAGCTGGGTGTACCGGCGCACCGCGGGCAGCCTGCTGTGCGCGGTGCTGTTCCACGCCGGCGCCCACCTCTGCAACCCGCTGCACGCGCTGCCCGGCTCGGCGCTGCCGTTCTACGTGATCGCGGGCGCCACCTGCGTGGCGGCGATCGCCGTGGTCGCGCTCGACCGCGAGGCGTGGCGTCAGCCGCCGTTCTGATCGCGCGAGAACGCGAGCGCGCGCCGGCTCGGGACGCGCTCCGGCGGCGCGTTCCGTGAGACCATCGCGCGCGGACCCGCGGGCCGCGAGGGAGAGACGACGATGGAGTCGAAAGACACGAACGAGGGGACGATCGCGATCATCGGCGCCGGCAAGGTCGGCGGCGGGCTCGGGGCGACGCTGTGCGCCGCGGGCTTCACGGTGATCTTCGGCGTGCGCGCGGGGAAGGACATCTCCGAGCTGCTCGCGCGCTGTCACGGACGGGCCCGCGCCGCGCCGCCCGACGAGCCGCGCGCGCGCGGCCGCGATCGTGGTGCTCGCGGTCCCGGGCGGGGTCGCGGTCGAGGCCGCGCGCTCGCTCGGCGCGCGCGAGGGACGATCTTCGTCGACTGTAACAACCCTGTCCGTTGGGACAGCGGACCCGTGTGGGCGCCGCCGCCGGAGGGCTCGCTCTCGGCGGCGATCGCCGCGGCCTGCCCCGGCGCGCGCGTCGTCAAGGCGTTCAACACCTACGGCGCGGAGTTCCACGCCGACCCGGGCCGCGCGGGCGCGCCGGTCTCGACCTTCCTCGCGGGCGACGACGCGGACGCGAAGCAGGCCGTGGCGCGCGTCGCCGCGACCAGCGGCTTCGACCCCATCGACGTCGGCCCGCTGCGCAACGCGGCGGCGCTCGAGAACGCCGCGATCCTGTGGATCCACCTGGCGACCGTCGGCGGCCAGGGCCGCGACTTCGCGCTGCAGCTCGCGCGACGGCCGGGGTGAGCCGCCGCGCCGGCCTCACGCGCGCGCGCGCGGCCGGCGTGAGCCGCCGCGCTGGCCTCACGCGCGCGCGCGGCCCGGGCGACCGCGGCGACGAGCCGCGCGAGGTCGTCGCGCCGCGTGCGGAAGTTGACGACGCACGCGCGCAGCACGATCCGCCCATCAAGACAGGTCGTCGTGATGAACGCCTCGCCGCTGCGGTTGACCGCGTCCGCGATCGCGCGCTGCAGCGCGTCGCCGTCGGGCCCGGGCGGCGCGCGGTGGCGAAAGCAGACGACGCTGAGCGGGCCGTCGCTGCGCCGCTCGAGCGCCGGGTGCTCGTCGATCATGCGCGCGAGCGCGGCCGCCAGCGCGATGTCGCGACGCACGAGCGCGCGGTAGCCCTCGGCGCCGACCTGCTGCAGGACCATCCACAGCTTGAGCGCGCGGAAGCCGCGGGTCTGCTGCACGCCGTACTCGGCGAACCACGGGTCCTCGGCGTCGTCGCGCAGGTACGCGGGCACGAGGCTGTAGGCCGCGCGCAGCAGCGCGGCGTCGCGCACGAGCGCGCAGCCGCACTCGACGGGGATGTACATCCACTTGTGCGGGTCGATCGCGAGGGAGTCGGCGCGCTCGAGCCCGCGGTACAGCTCGGGGCGCGCGAGCCGACCGAGCGCGCCGTAGGCCCCGTCGACGTGCAGCCACAGCCGCTCGCGCGCGCACAGGTCGGCGAGCGCGTCGAAGGGGTCGACCGCGCCTGTGTTCACGGTGCCGGCGCTGGCGACCACGCACGCGGGCCGCAGCCCGGCGCGTCGGTCCTCGGCGATCGCCCGCGCGAGCGCGCCGAGCTCGATGCGCCGCGCGTCGTCGACCGGGATCCGCCGCAGGTGATCGCTGCCGAAGCCGAGCAGGATCGCGGCCTTCTCGACGCACGAGTGGGCCTCGACGCTGGCGTAGATCACGAGCGGCGCGCCGCCGCCCTGCAGCCCGACCCGCCGCGCGTCGCCGCCCGTGTGCGCGTGTCGCATGGCGCCGAGACCGATGAGGTTGGCCACGCTGCCGCCGCTCGTCAGCAGCCCGGCGCCCCCCGGCTCGAGGCCGACGAGCTCGCGGAGCCAGCGGACGACTACGCGCTCGACGTGCGTGGCCGAGTGATCCCCGCCGGCGACGCTGGGGTTGTGCGCGGCCGCCAGCAGCTCGCCGAGGATCCCCAGCGGCGCGGCGGTCGAGTTGACCCAGGCGAAGAAGCGCGGGCTGTTGTTGCCCATGGGGTACGCCAGCACCTCGCGCTCGACTCGCGCGAGGATCTCGGCGGGCGCGCGGCCGACGGTCGGCAGCGGCTCGGCGAGCAGCTGCTCCCGGAGCGCGCGCGGCATCCAGCGTCGGGCCGGCGCGCGCTCGTGCTCTCCGAGCGCGTCGCTGACGAGCTCGACGGCGCGGGTCGCGAGCGCGCGAAACGACGCGGGGTCGAGCCCGATGACGTCGCGGGCCGCGGGCTCGAGGGGATCGTCGTCGCGCGCGGCGGCGCGATCGACAGCGTGGCGGGGGTCGGTCTCGTCGGGTCGGGTCATCGGGGCGGCTCGGCGCGCGAGCCTAGCACCGCGGGCCCGCGCCCGGAGGAGGCGTCGCGCGCCTCAGCTGGGCCAGCGCTCGAGGCCGAGGAGCCGCCGCGCGCGGAGGTCGAGCTCCGGCGCGAGGGCCTCGAGCGACCGCGTGAGCGCGCCTTGATGGCGCGCAGCGATCCGCGCGGGCGCGTAGCGATCGTGCAGCTCGTACAACGGGTCGAGCTCGCGCGCGGGGAACATGCGGATGTACTGGTGCAGGCGCAGGCGACTCGAGTCGTTGGGCGCGCTGCCGTGAAGCTGACCCCACGACCAGATCACCATGTGCCCGCGCCGCAGCGGGAGCTCCTGCATGCTCGCGACGATCGGGTCGTCGCTACGGGGCCGGTAGCTGCCGCGCTTGAGCCCGAGCCGCGCCGGGTGCTCGCGCTCGGCGCAGTAGCGCGCGAGGTACCGCGTGCAGCCCGGGAGCGTGCGGTGACAGCCGGAGCCCGGCGGCTGGTCGACGAGCGCGACGAGGCCCTGGTAGCCGGGGTCGCGCCCCTCGGCGCGCTCCTGCAGCCAGAGCCAGGGGTTGTAGTCCCAGTGCGGCCCGATCGCCGCGTCCCAGTCCGGGCGATCGAAGCGCGACCCGTCGCGCGCGCGCAGCCCTCGAGTGCCGCGCACGACGCCCCAGTTGTCGATCGTCACGCGCAGGCGCTCATCGCCCCAGAGCGCCGAGAACACCCGGTGCACGCGCGCGTCGACGCGGTTGCGCAGCGCCTCCGGGTGCAGGGCGGGGCGCGGCAGCAGGAACTTCGACGGCGACGGCCAGTGCTCGGTCGCCCACGTCTCGGGATCGTCGGGCCGCACGACGACGTCGGTCGCCTCGCGCGACCGCTCGCGCCGCCGCGCCGGCCTGAGCGCTCGCGCCCGCACCTCGGCCTTCATCGCCTCGATCTCTTCGAACATCGCCGCGACCGCGCGTTCGCAGCGCGGCCCGTCGAGCGCGTCGACGACGACGACGCCGTGGCGCTCGAGGGCCGCGCGCAGGCCCCCGACGTCCGAGACGTCCTGCGCGCGCGCGAAGCCGTGTTCGTCGATCGGGTAGCGCGGGAACCAGCGGCTTGCGTCAAGCTCGCCTTCAGTCATCACGCTAGATCTCCGACGCCACCCGGGCGCCCTGGGCGATCGCCCGCTTCGCGTCGAGCTCGGCCGCGACGTCGGCGCCGCCGATCAGGTGAACCTCGACGCCGCGCGCCCGCAGCGGCTCGTGCAGCTCGCGTCGCGGCACCTGCCCGGCGCACAGGATCACGTTGTCGACCTCGAGCACCTGCGGCGCGCCGCCGACGGTGAGGTGCAGCCCGCGGTCGTCGATGCGCTCGTATCGGCACTCGGGCAGCATCACGACGCCCTGGCGCTTGAGCGCGGTCCGGTGGATCCACCCCGTCGTCTTGCCGAGCCCGGCGCCCAGCTTGCCGGCGGAGCGCTGACACAGCGTGATCTCGCGGGCCGGCGGCTCGCGGCGCGGGGGCTGCAGCCCGCCGCGGCGCGCGAGCGTCGTGTCGATCCCCCAGTCGGCGAAGAACCTGTCGCGCGCGCGCTCGGGGTCCTCGCGCGCGTCGTGACCGGTCCCATGGAGCAGGTACTCGGCGACGTCGAAGCCGATCCCGCCGGCGCCGATGATCGCGACGCGGGCGCCGACCGGCGCGTCGCCCTGCAGCACGTCGACATAGGTGCGCACCATCTCGTGGTCGACGCCGGGCAGCTCGATCCGCCGGGGGTGCACGCCGGTCGCGAGCACGACGAGCTCGTGCCCGGCCGCCGCGAGCTCGTCCGGGGTCACGCGGTGACCGAGCTTGACCGTGACGCCGGTCAGCTCGAGCTGCCGCTGGAAGTAGCGGAGGGTGTGATCGAACTCCTCCTTGCCGGGGATCCGCCGCGCCATGTTGAACTGCCCGCCGATCGCGGGCGCCGCCTCGTAGAGCGTCACGCGGTGCCCGCGGCTCGCCGCCAGCGTCGCGCACGAGAGCCCCGCCGGCCCGGCGCCGACGACCGCGACGTCGCGGCGTCGCGTCACCGGGTAGATCTTCCACTCGGTCTCGTGGCACGCGAGCGGGTTGACGAGGCACGAGCAGCGGCGGTTGCGGAAGATGTGGTCGAGGCAGGCCTGGTTGCACGCGATGCAGGTGTTGATCTCGTCGACGCGGTCCTGCTTGGCCTTGAGCACCCAGTCGGGGTCGGCGAGGAACGGCCGCGCCATGCTGATCATGTCGGCGTCGCCCGACGCGAGCACGCGCTCGGCCACGTCGGGCATGTTGATGCGGTTGCTCGTGACCAGCGGGAGCGAGACCTCGCCCTTGAGCCGGCCCGTCACCCAGGTGAACGCCGCCGGCGGGACCATGGTCGCGATCGTCGGGACGCGCGCCTCGTGCCAGCCGATCCCGGTGTTGAGGATCGACGCGCCCGCCTCCTCGACGCGCTTGCCCAGCGTGACGACCTCGTCCCAGCTGCTGCCGCCCTCCATCAGGTCGAGCATGCTCAGCCGGTAGATGATGATGAAGTCGGGCCCCACCGCGTCCCGGACCGCGCGCACCACCGCGAGCGGGAAGCGGATCCGGTGCTCGTAGTCGCCGCCCCACTCGTCCGTGCGCTTGTTGGTGCGGGCGGCGATGAACTGGTTGATCAGGTAGCCCTCGCTGCCCATGATCTCGACGCCGTCGTAGCCTGCCTCTTGGGCCCGGCGCGCGCAGGTCGCGAAGGCCTGGATCGTCCGGCCGACGCCGCGCCGCGAGAGCGCGCGCGGGCGGAACAGGCTGATCGGCGACTTCAGGGGCGAGGGCGCGACCGCGAGCGGGTGGTAGGCGTAGCGGCCCGCGTGGAGGATCTGCATGGCGATGCGCCCGCCCGCCTCGTGCACCGCGTCGGTGACGTAGCGGTGCTGCCAGACCTCGACGCGGTTGGACAGCTTGCCGGCGAAGGGCTTGGTCCAGCCCTCGCGGTTCGGCGCGATCCCGCCGGTGACGATGAGGCCGACGTCGCCCTCGGCCCGCCGCGCGAAGTAGGCCGCGAGCTTCTTCAGCGGCCCCTTCTGATCCTCGAGCCCGACGTGCATCGAGCCCATCAGCACGCGGTTCTTGAGCGTGACGTGACCGAGCTCGAGGGGCGCGAGCAGGTGCGGGTACGCGGTCGCGTTCGACATGGAGCGGCTATGCACAGGCGCGCGCGCGCCGTCAACTCGCGACCGCGCGCTCGCGCGCGCACGGCGAGGCCGCGTGTCGCTCGCGTCGCCGTCGACGCGCTCAAGCGGGGCCGGCGGCGCCGACCCGCGCCGGGGCGCGCGCGCTCACTCCCGGCGCGTCGGCTCGCAGAGCGGCGCCTCGTCGACCGCGCAGACCGGGGCGGACGCGTCGGCGCCGCGCGGGGAGCGGGCAGACCTCGGCGCGCGCGCGCCCTTCCGGCGCGCGCCGGCCGAGGCACGACGCGCGCCGGCGAGGTGACGTAGGCCGGCGAGTCGAGCGCGCCCGCGTCGATCGAGGTGACCGAGCCCAGCAGCCCGGCGCGCGCGACGAGCTGGCCGGGCCGCTGGGTCGAGCGCGCGCCCAGATCACACGCGCCGAGCAGCGACGCGCACGCGAGCAGCGGGAGCGCCCCGCCGCGCAAAAATATGTTCTTGAAGCCAGGTACCACGATCAGGACCTCCTCCCTTCGCCCCGCGCGGGGATATGTCGATGGAGCCGGCGCGGCGCGACGTCTCCGCGCCGCGCGGTCGGCGAACCGCTGGCTTCTCCCGTAATCACGCGCGCGACCGCGTCAACCCCCACCACGGCGGGCGCGGTCGAGCGCGCTCGCCCGAGGACGGCGGGAGGACGACGCGCGCGGCTACTCGAGGATCACCGCGAGGTCGAGCCCGCCCGGGTACCAGTAGCTGGTGTACTGGCCGTAGCCGTAGACCTGGATGCCGAAGGGCTGATCGCCGGTGATCGAGTGGGTGCCGTCGCCCGCGTTCGAGAGCTCCACGCGCGCGACCGAGAAGCCCGTCGCGCCGATCGGGCTCAGCCCGCCGACCGGCGCGCCGTCGAGCGTGATCGCGGCGCCGTCGGGCGCGGTGATGTTGACGAAGGAGCTCTCGTAGTTGGTCGGCGCGTGGAACAGGTACGAGTTGCGGTACTGCTCGATCGGCACCGCGATCGTCATGGCCGGGTCGCCCGCGTTGCCGCCCGCCGACTGCCCCTGGAGGTACTCGGCGACGATGATCTTCGCGTTGGCCGAGATCATGAAGTCCGCCTCGGTCGGCGTCAGCTCGACGTAGTCGCCGGCGCTGGCGATCGAGCTCGGCGCGCCCGGGACCGGCGGGTCGTAGGTCAGCTCGGTCGCGTCCTTGGTGGCGACGACGCGCACGATCCGGGCCTTCGAGACGGGCGGCTGGCCGAGCGCCTTCACCAGCGGCGTCGTCACGATGTACTCGGCCGAGAGGTTCTCGTAGGCGAACATCGACTCCTCGAGGTGATCGCAGGCGGAGATGTTGTAGGGCACGAAGGTGCACATGTGCCCGCCGATCACCTGCACCGGCTTGTCGGCGAGCACGTGCGTGCCGGTCACGTCCGAGACGTCGGGGGAGCCGCCGCCCGCGACGGACATGACCAACAGGACATCACCTTGGTCGAGCGCGGCCTGGCCGGTGCCGTCGCCCGCGATCCCGCCGCCCGCGCCGATGAGCCCGCCGGTCGCGGAGGGGTCGACGTCGACGGTCGTGCCGTCCTCGCTGGCGACGACCGCGTAGAAGCCCGGGACGCTGTGGTGGTTGCGGGCCGCGACCCAGTAGTCCGCGGTCCAGGCGTTGACGGGCATCAGCAGCGAGGCGTCGTTGGTGTAGGTGAAGCCGCCGTTGAGCGTGTACTCGAGCGGGTTGTACTGGTACGCGGTGATCGGGCGATCCGAGCGCACGCGGTAGGCCCCGTCGGGCACGACCCGGCTCGCGCCGGCGCCCTTGAGCTGGTTCTCCCACGCCAGCGGGATGACCTCGACGCTGCTCGCCGCGACCACGGTGTCGAGCACGGGCGCGTCGCCCTTGGTGATCGTGATCATCGCGTCGCCGTTGGAGGTGTTCGAGATCACGACCGCGAAGGTGTAGTTGTTGCCGACGACGTTGGGCGTGACGGTCGGGTAGTAGTCGCAGCCGATGTAGCTGTCGACGAGGTTCTGGGGCGCGCACGCGCCGACGCACGCGCCGCTGTCGGGATCGCAGGTCACCCCCTGCACGCCGTCGCAGTGATACTCGTCGTAGCCGTCGCCCTGGTCATTGCACAGGCTCGAGATCTCGCCGTCGCAGCTGCCCGTCCCGGGCAGGCAGAGCACGCAGCCGAGCCCGTCGGCGCACTCCTGATCACAGGGCTCTTCGGACATGAAGCCGCCCTCGCCGTCGCAGACCTTGGACACGCCGCCCTCGCAGACGACGGTGCCCTCCGGACACACGGGCTCCCCCGTGGTCCCGCTCGTCGCGCTCGCGTCGCTCGTCTCCGCGCCGGTCGTCGCGCTCGTCGTCGCGCCCTCGGTCGTCGTCGGCGCGCCGGTGGTGCCCGCGGTCGTGCCCGGGCCGCCGGTCGTGCCCGCGGTCGTGCCGTCCTCGGTGGTGCCCGCGGTCGCGCCCTCCGTCGTCGACGTGAGGGTGGTCGTCGCGCTCTCGGTCGCCGTGCCGGCGCCGCTGTCCCCACAGGCGAGCGCGGGGCCGAGGAGCAGCGCGACGAGGGACAGGCGTCGCGGCGTGACGGAAGCGAGCCGCGCGGGAGCGGGGGCGGAGGAGCGCATGGCGGCATGGTAACGCGGACCACGGCGCGCGACGGGGCCGTCGTGACGACCGCCGACGGTGAGCGCGAGCGCGGGCGCACCGTCGCGCGCGCCCGCGACGGGATTTCTTCACCTCGGGCGACCCGTTCGCGGGTAGGCTCTCGGGCCATGAACCGCGCGCAGCGTAAACGCCTCGCCGAGGACACCGTGGCCGTCATCGAGCGCGGCGCGTATCCGCATCCCGATCGCGCCGGCGAGCAGGTCTCGCTGCGCGAGGCGATCGAGCGCGCCGTCGCGGGGACCGTGGCCTACCCTCCGGCGCAGGAGGTCGACGCGCCCGCGCCGGGTGACCACGCGACGCGGGTGACCGTGGAGAACATCGGCGCGCTCGAGGCCGCCCGCGCGCTGCTCGACGACGGCCACGCGCGCGTGTGCGTGCTGAACTTCGCGTCCGCCTACTACCCCGGCGGCGGGTTCCTGCGCGGCTCCCAGGCCCAGGAGGAGGCGCTCGTCCGCGTCTCCGCGCTGTACGCCTGCCTGCTCGCGCAGCCGGGCTACTACGAGCACCACAACCACCTGCAGGACCCGCTGCACACGGACTACGCGATCTACTCGCCCGACGTGCCGGTGTTCCGCGAGTCGCGGGGGGCGCTGCTGGCGACGCCGTGGCCGTGCAGCTTCGTGACCTGTCCTGCCGTACAGGCGAAGAAGACGCGCGAGGCCGGCGCCGCGCGCGGCGACGACGAGGCGACGACCGACGCGACGATCAACGCGGCGATGGAGCGCCGAATCGCCCGCGTGCTCGCGATCATGGCGGCGCACGGGCACGCCGCGATCGTGCTCGGCGCGTGGGGCTGCGGCGTGTTCGGCAACGAGCCGGCCGCGATCGCGGAGCGCTTCGCCGCGCTGCTCCGAGGGCCCTTCGCCGGCGTGTTCGCGACCGTGCGCTTCGCGGTGCTCGATCGCGACCCGGGCCCGACGATTACGCCGTTTCGCCGCGCGCTCCAGCCGTGACGGGTCGCGCCGGGTCGCCGGGTTGATTCGCGGGCCCGCGGGCGACGGCGTGACCCCGGCGACGGGTATCATCGCCGGGCTGTGCGCGACTGGATCACGTCCCTGTATCGCTCGCTGTCCCTCCTCTTCGCCGCGGCGAGCACCACGCTCGGCCTCACGCTGACCTGCGCGGGGACCCTCGCGCTGCTCGTCGCGCTGCTCGTCACGCCGCGGCCCGTGCTCGCGGCGCCGGCGAGCGAGCCGGCGCGCGCGCTGCCGGGGGTGCCCGCCGAGCTCGCGCCGTGGATCGAGTGGGTCCGCGAGCTCGAGCTCCCAGCCGGCGACTGCCGCGAGGTCGAGGACGCGACGATCTGCGTGTGGCCCGGGCGGCTCGCGCTGCAGGCCGGCGAGCAGGGGGCCAGCTTCGAGCTCGACGTGACCGCGTTCAACCGCGAGCTCGTGACGCTGCCGGGCGACGACGCGGCGTGGCCCCAGGACGTCCGCGTGGACGGCAAGCCGGCGGTGGTGCGCGACGGCGCCGAGGAGGCCGCCGGCGCGCCCACGGTCGAGCTCGCCGTCGGGCGCCACCGCGTGAGCGGTCGCTTCATCTGGCCCGAGAGACCGGACACGCTCGCGGTGCCCGACGAGATCGCGCTGGTCGAGCTCGAGCTGGCGGGGCAGCGCGTCGCGATCCCCGAGCGCGTCGACGGGCTGCTGACGCTCGCGCTCCCGGGCGCGCCGCCGCGAGCGGAGGAGCCCGAGGAGCCCGCGACGCAGGAGCCGGCCGTGGACTCCGAGCGGCTCGAGGTCTCGCGCTGGCTGCGAGACGGGGTGCCGCTGACGATCACGACGCGCCTCGACCTGCACGTGTCGGGGAAGCCCCGCGCGATCACGCTGCCCTACCCGCTGTGGGACGACGTCGAGCTGCTGCGCATCGACAGCAGCCTGCCGCTGCGGCTCGGGGAGGAGCGCGCGCTGGTGGTGCAGGCGCGCGCCGGGAGCCACACGATCACGCTCGAGGCCGCGCTGCCGCGCGCGCCCGAACAGCTCGGCCCGCCCGAGCTGCCCGCGCCGTGGCCCGCCGAGGAGGTCTGGGTGTGGCGCGCGGCGGGGGCCGGCGAGGCCGCGCTCGGGCAGGTGGCGGTCACGGGCGGGCTCGCGGTCGATCGCAGCCGCACCCACGCGCCGGAGGCCTGGGACGGCGGCGCGACCTTCCAGGTGCGCGCGACGAGCCCGCTGGCGTTCGAAGTCCTGCAGCGCGGCGTCTCCGAGACCGCGCCGAACGAGCTCTCGCTGCGACGCGAGATGCGGCCGATCATGGCCGGCGCGGGCTGGACGGTGCGCGACGAGATCGAGGGCGCGCTGCACCAGAGCACGCGCCTCGACCTCCAGGCGGGCGCGCTCGGCAGCGCGATCGTCAACGATCGCCCGCAGGTGGTCACCGAGGGCCCGGGCGGCGCCACCGGCGTCGAGCTGCGCGAGCCCTCGATCCGGCTCCTCGGGACATGGCGCTCCGAGCAGCTCACGAGGACGCTGCCGCTCGGCGGCTGGTCGGAGACCTTCGACCGCGTGACGCTGGAGTTCTGGCTGCCGCGCGGCTGGGACGTGCTGCGGATCGACGGGCCCGGCAAGGGCAGCCGCACGTGGCTCGAGTCGTGGCGCGCGCTCGACCTGCTCGCGCTGCTCGGCGTGTGCGTGCTGCTCGGGCGCCTGCTCTCGCCGTGGGTCGGCGGGGTCGCGCTGCTCGGCCTCGGGCTCGCGTACACCAGCCGCGGCGACGGCTACCTGATGCTGCTCGCGCTCGTCGCCCTGCTCGCCGGGCTGCCGACGCTGACGGCGCGCGCGCGCGAGAGCGCGTGGCTGCGTCGCGGGCTGTGGCTGGGCTGGGGGCTGTGCGCGGCGCTGCTGACGATCTGGATCCTCTGGGGCGTGCCGCAGCAGGTCCACGGCGTGTGGCTCGAGCGCGAGTCGGCGCTCGACGCCTACGGCCTCGAGCGCGAGCTGACCGAGGTGCTCGGCGTCGCGCTGACGCTGTGGCTCGCGCTCGGCGTGATCACCGGTGTCGCCTGGTTTATCGGACACGCGCGCGTGCCGGGCCGCGTGGTCGTGATCCCGGCGGTCGCGCTGGCGGGCTTCGCCGCGCTGCTGCTGTTCGTCCAGGCCGACGCGCCCATGACCGACGCGCGCCCGACCGCCGCGTACTGGGAGGCCGGCGCGGCCTCTAATAAAGACGAGGAGCCGCCGCCCGAGGAGCTGGAGAACCTCAGCGACGACGAGGCCGGCGGCC
>JACKDW010000017.1 GCA_020633295.1 Myxococcales bacterium
CGCCGGCGCTGTTCATCCCGCTGTACCGCAGCGTCCGCGAGCAGGTCCTGCGCCGCGGGCTCGAGCTCGTCGACACCGGCGTGGTCGCGACGGTCCCGTTCGGGCTCGGGCCGGAGCGCGCCCGCTTCTTCCGGATCGCCGGCGCCGAGGGGCCGCCCGTGTTCGCGCTCGACGCCCCCTGGCGCTACGATCGCGCGCGGCTCTACGACGACGACGCGCAGCGCCCCTACGACGACAACCTGCACCGCTACGCGCTGCTGTGCCGGGCGACGCTCGAGGCCGCGCCGCAGCTGCTCGGCGGCGTGCCCGACGTCGTGCACGCGCACGACTGGCAGGGCGCGCTCGCGCCGATCTACCTGCGCACGCGCTACGTCCGGCAGATGCACCGGACGGCCGCGGTGCTGACGATCCACAACCTCGCGTACCAGGGCGTGTTCCCCGGGGAGCGGCGGCACACGATCGACCTCGACCCCGCCGCCTTCGCGATGGAGCGCGCCGAGTTCTACGGGCACCTCAACCTGCTCAAGGGCGGGATCGCCTACGCCGACTCGACGACGACCGTCAGCCGCAGCTACGCCGACGAGATCCGCACGCCGCAGTTCGGCTGCGGGCTCGACGGCTTCCTGCGCGCGCGCGCGCGCTGGCTGCTCGGCGTCGTCAACGGCGTCGACATGCGCGAGTGGGACCCCGCGCGCGACGACGCGCTGCCGGCGAATTATGACCGTGAGGACATGTCCGGGAAGCTCGCGTGCCGCGAGGCGCTGCTGCGGGAGTTCGGGATGCGCGCGCCGATCCACGAGCCGGTGCTCGGCGTCATCTCGCGCTTCGCCGGGCAGAAGGGCCTCGACCTCGTCGCGGAGCTGGTGCCGCACCTGCACCGGCTGGGCGCGCGGCTCGTCGTGCTCGGCTCGGGCGAGGCCGAGCTCGAGGATCGCTTCCGCTACCTCGCGCGGACCTTCTCGCACCACCTCGCGGTCAAGGTCGGCTACGACGGTCCGCTCTCGCGCCGGATCTACGCGGGCGCGGACGTCCTGCTGATGCCGAGCCGCTTCGAGCCGTGCGGGCTCAACCAGCTGTACGCGATGCGCTACGGGACGGTCCCGGTGGTGCACGCGGTCGGCGGGCTGCGCGACACGGTGCTGGACCCCGGCGACGACGCGCTGATGCGCGGCGAGGGCACGGGCTTTTGCTTCGAGCACCCGACGACGCAGGGCCTGTTGTGGGCGCTCGACCGCGCCGTGCGGATGTACCGGCACGCGCCGCCCGCCTGGGCGCGCCTGCGCGACAACGGCATGCGCCGCGACTCGTCGTGGGCGCAGTCGGCCGCGACGTACCTCGAGCTGTACCAGGCGCTGCTGCGTCGATAGCCGCGGCGGCGGCGACTCACGGCAGCAGCTTGAACTCGACGCGTCGGCTGGGGTGCGGACCGCACACCTCAGGGCCGCTGCAGCAGAGGATCGGCTCGCGCTCGCCGACGCCCTCGGCCTCGAGCCGCGACGCCGCGACGCCGCGCGCGATCAGCTCCGCGACGATCACCTCGGCGCGCCGCTGCGAGCTCGCGAGGTTGAACTCGCGGCCGCCGACCGACTCGGTGTGGACGCGGACCACGACGCGCTGCGCGGGGTCGCGCCGCAGCGCTGCGGCGGCGCCGTCGAGCACCCGCCGGGACTCGGGCCGCAGCGCGTCGGAGTGGGCGGCGAAGTCGATCCCCGCCACGACACCCGCGTAGGGCGCGAGCTCGGCGGGCAGCGCGTCGGGGCAGCCGTCGCCGTCGCGGTAGTTGTTGCGCGTCTCCTGTTCGAACGGGCAGGCGTCGTCGGGGTCGAGCAGGAGGTCGTGATCGCTGTCGGGGCACCCGCGCGGCGCGGGACCTGGCGCGCCGGGGCACTCGTCGTCGCGCCCCGCGACGCCGTCGCCGTCTTCATCCCCGTCTTCGTCGCGGTCGCGCTCGTCCACGAGCCCTTCGTCCATGTCCGCCTCGGCGACGTCCTCGGGCGCGGGGCACCCCGTGCGCGCACGCCCCTCCTCGGCTGGCGGCGCGAGCAGCTCGGCGCAGCGCTCGGAGGAGCGCTCGCCGCTGGGCGGCGCGAGCGTGCAGGCCAGGACGAGGCCCAGCGCGACGACGCCCGCGATCGGACGGGAGCTCACGGCGGAGAGCGTATCGCGGACGACGATCGCGCGGGCCCGCAACGCCGTCGCGCGCGCTCGTCGGGCGCGCGCCCGAGCCGCCACGCGAGCCACAGGGATGGGAGCGCGAGCAGGTCGGTGGGGTCCGGCGTGAGCGTCACGGGGCGCGGCGCGCCGCCCGTGCGCCAGCCGCCGTCCAACAAGCACCATCGGACAGCTCCGAACCCGCGCTCATAGAGCGAGGTCGCGGGCGCCCAGAGGTTGACGAGCGCGAACACGAGCCCGGTGATGAGCACGCAGACGAGCAGGATCGCGGGCGACGGACGGTAGCGCGCTCGCGCCCAGCGCGGCGCCTCGACGATCGCCTGCAGCAGCAGGGGGAAGTACACGAGCCCGGCGACGTCGGACAGCTTGCCGCTGACGAGCCCGGGCCAGCGCGCCTTGAGCACGTGGTCGTTGACGAGCAGGACGGCGACGGCCGTGAGCGCGAGCGGGTGCAGCAGCCCCGGCGCGACCCAGGCCGGCGACGCGTCGTCGCCCTCGCTCACGGCGAGGCGCGCTCCGCCGCGTCGTCGTCGCGCACGCGCGCGATGGCGAGCTCTCGCGCGGGCGCGCGGAGGTGCAGGAGCCCGGGGTTCGAGCCGAGCTCGCCCGCGAGCTCGACCCGGAGCGAGACGGGCCGGTCGCCCACGCGGTACTCACAGTGGATGTCCGCGTGGAAGCCGCAGCCCTCCTTGGCGCAGTCGAGCGCTCGCTCGACGTCGATACAACGTGGCCCTTCGGGCAGGCCGAGCGTCGCGCGGGGGAGCCGCTGGGGCGCCCCGCCCCGCTCCTCCTCGTCGCCCCACTCGACGTCGATCGCGACCTCGATCGGCGCGCCGCCGGTGTGGCAGCAGCGCGCCTGCAGGCGCGAGCCGTAGGCGCCGTCGACGTGCGCGTCGACGCGGAAGCGCGCCGTGACGACGTCTCCGACGGCGACGTCGTAGGTCCCGTCGGCGCTCGCCTCGACGCGCGGGGTCGAGGTCGCGGCGCTCGCGAGCACGCCCAGCGAGAGCGCGGCCAGCAGGCTCCAGCGTTGTCCTCGGCGCATGCTCGGAGCGTAGCACCGCGCGCGTCGGCGCGCGCGCGGCGTCTGCCCGCTCAGCTGGCGATCTGCACGGTCTTGGCGATCGCCTGCAGGCCGGGCGAGGTCTCGTCGCCGTACAGCCGGCCGGCGAACGCGTCGATCATGTCGTTGCGGTACTTGTGGTGCACGTAGAACGAGAACGCGAGCGAGTTGGTCCAGAAGCAGTCGATCATGCTCTCGACGCGGTTCTGGGCCCGGTCGCACAGCGCCGCGAACTCGGCGAAGGGATCGGGTCGGTCGCGCAGCGCCGGGTCGGCGAAGTAGCGCGTGATGTGATCGACGGCGTGCCGCGCCTCGAGCACCGCGAAGTGCAGCCCGAACGAGAAGATCGGGTCGACGAAGCGGTGCGAGTCGCCGATGCACAGGAAGTTGCGCCCCGTGTAGCGATCGACGCGGTACGAGTAGTTCGAGTTCGTGCGCACGTCCTCGACGAGCTCGACGCCCTCGATGCGCCTGCTCAGCTGCGGGTTCAGCGAGTGGACCTCGCGCAGGTAGAAGCTGCGCGTGTCCTCGCCGCACTCCTTGAAGTAGCTCGCCGGGACGACGAGCCCGACGCTGGTGACCTCGTCGCCGATCGGGATCAGCCAGGCCCAGTGGTTCTTCTTGCCGACGAAGATGAAGGTCGCCTCGCCCTCTTTGTCGGGGTCTCGCTTCACGCCGCGGAAGTGCGAGTAGATCGCGATCTGGCGGTCGTAATTGCCGCGGACCTTCGCGCTGGCGACGCCGAGGTTCGAGAGCACGGTGGACTGCCCCGACGCGTCGATGACGACGTCGGCCGCGAGCTCGCTGTGCTCGCCGTCGTCGCCGCGCACGGTGACGCCCGCGACGTCGCCGCGCTCGTCACGGACGACGTCGACGACCTTGCCGTGCACGAGCTCGGCGCCGGCCTCGAGCGCCGCGTCGAGCAGCAGCTTGTCGAAGTCGCTGCGGCGGACCTGCCACGTGTGGGTCTTGACGTACCCGCCGTCCTCCGACCGCGCCATGACCGGGACCCAGAACTCGTTCTTGCCGGACGGGCCGTACACGCGGACGCCGTGCTTGAGCGTGTGGTCGCAGCGCTGCATCTGTTCGCTCAGGCCGAGCGTCCGGAACACCTCGCCCACGCCGCCGGTCAGCGACTCGCCGATGTGAAACCTCGGGAAGCGAGACGACTCGACCATCGTCGCGCGCACACCCTCGCGCGCGAGCATCAACGCGGCGGACGCACCGCCGGGACCCGCGCCGATGATCACCACATGATTACGCACGCACTACCTCCTAGCCTCGCTCGTAGTAGACCATACACCCTTAACAGGCGCTACCGATCCGGCTCCGCGACTCGGCTCACACGTCGCGGGCGAGGGTCGAAAATAGCCTTCGCGCGGGGCGCCGCGCCAGCGCGCGCGCGCACGTTCACGACCTGCGCCTTCGCGCACATGACCCCGCGAGCGCGCGACGAGTTTGCGAGGCCCGGGAATTCGTCCCCGGCCCGCGGCGGCGCGCGGGCCACCGGCGCCGCGAACAATCATGAGTCGCCAAGAACATGTACCAGAAGCCTGGTAGAACCTCGCGCGCCGTCACCTGCGACGCGGCGTCGCTGATCTGCGCGCCCGGGCAGGTCGCGGGCAATTGCGCACACCCGCCCCCGGCGCGCGGTCGGCTCGGCGAGCTAGCGGGGCGCGCCCGGGATCGAGATGTCGACGGCGTGCAGGCGAGGCTCATCGACGCGCGCCGCGATCGCTGCGGCCGCGCGATCGCGGAGGCGCACGATGTCCGCGATCTCTCGCCCCTCGGGCGCGATCGGCTCGAGCACCTCGACCTCGATCGGCACCCGCCGCGGCAGCCAGGTGCCGTCGCGCAGCGCTTGCCGGGAGCCGCGGATCGCGACGGGGACGACGGGGACACCTGTCTCTGCCGCCAGGCGAAACGCGCCGAGCTTGAACGGGCGCACGCCGATCTCGGCCGAGAAGGTGCCCTCGGGGAACAGCAGCACGCGCTCGCCGGAGCGCAGCAGCGCGGCGATCTGCTCGAGCTCCGCGAGCGCGCGCGCGGCGTCGTGGCGATCGATGAACACGTGGCCGGTGCGCTCGAGGAAGGGGCCCAGCAGCCGACTCTCGCGCAGCTCGCCCTTGATGACGTAGCGGGTGTCCGCGGGCATCGCGGCGGCGACGATCAGGAAGTCGAGGTAGCCGCAGTGATTGGCGACGAGCACGGCCGCGCCCGCAGGGATCCGCGCGCGGCCGGTCACGCGCGGGCGCAGCCCGACGAGCCGCAGGGCCGCGCGCGCCTCGACCTCCGTCATCCGCCGCGCCGCGCGGCCGGCCGGGACGACGCGCCCGACCAGCGGCGTCACGCCGCAGAGCGCGAGGATGGTGCCCATCGCGTAGCCGCCGTAAGCGACGCGCGCGGCCCGGCGCGCGAGCTTCCCGAGCCGCGCCGGGACGCCCGCGAGGTAGAGCCCGGCGGCCTGCCGCGCGAACGAGCCGGGCCCGCGCTCGAGCTCGCCGGCGAGGTAGAGCCGGCGCGCCTCGGTCCGGCGGAGCTTCCCGCTCGAGGTCTTGGGCACCGCGCCCGGGCCCGCCAGGACGATACGGTCGGGCGGGACGCCGACGGCCGCCGTCGTCGCGGCCGCGATCTTCGACTCCAGCAGCTCGCGCGCCATCGCGTCGCGCTCGCGCGTCTCGGCGACGAGGACGATCGACTCGGTCCCCATCGCGTCGTCGCGGACGGCGAACGCGGCGACGCAGCCCTGGCGGACGCCCTTGACGCTGGCCGCGGCCGCCTCGAGCTCGTGGGGGTAGTAGTTGCGGCCGCCCTTGATGATGACGTCCTTGACGCGCCCCGTGATGAACAGCTCGCCGTCCGCGAGGTAGCCGAGGTCGCCGGTGTCGACCCAGCCGCCCGCGAGCTTGACCGCGGCGGTCGCGTCGGGGCGCCCGCGGTAGCCCTTGAAGGCCGAGGGGCCGCGGAACTGGATCCGCCCCTGGACGCGCGCGGGCGCGTCCGCGCCCGCCTCGTCGACGACGCGGAGCTCGTGACCCGAGACCGCCGCGCCGACGCCGACGAACGCGAGCTCGTCTCCGGGGCCCGATCGATCAGACCGGTCCTCCGAGACAGGAACCGCGCGACCCTCGGACTCGAAGATCGCGCGGTCGATCCGGTCGACGCGGGGCGCGCGCCCGACCGGCGGGAAGCTGACCGCGACCATGTTCTCGGCCAACCCGTAGGCGCAGAACAGCGCCTCGCGGCGCAGCCCGACGGGCGCGAAGCGGCGGGCGAAGCGGTCGAGCGTCTCCGGCAGGATCGGCTCGGAGCCGTTGAGGATCGCGCGCACCTGGCCGAGCTCGAGGCCCGCGAGCGCGTCGTCCTCGATCCGCTTGACGCACAGGTCGAACGCGAAGTTCGGCGCGACGGAGCAGGTCGCGCGGAACTCTGTGATCGTCCGCAGCCAGCGCTCGGGGCGCGAGAGGAAGGTCAGCGGCGACATCAGGACCGTGGGTGTCCCGTAGTACAGGCACATCAGCCAGCCGCCGATCAGCCCCATGTCGTGGTACAGCGGCAGCCAGCTGACGACGATGTCGTCGGTCTTGAGCGCGCAGCCGATCCGCGACGCGCGGATGTTGGCGAGCACGTTCGCGTGGGTCAGCTCGACGCCCTTGGGGTCGCCGGTGCTCCCCGAGGTGTACTGGATCAGCGCGGTGTCCTCGGCCGAGATCTCGACGCGGGTCGCGAGCGCGGTGCGCCCCGCGTCCACGCCGGCGAGCAGCGGCTCGATCGCGAGGACGTGCGCGATGGTCGAGACGCGGTCGCGGGCGAGCTCGGCGACACGGCTCGCGCGCGCGAAGGTGATCATCACCTGGGCCTCGGCGTTCTCGAGGATCCGCGTCTGGCGGGCGACGTACTCCGCGATGCGATCGAGGCGGAACGGCGGGTAGAGCGGGACCGGCACGCCGCCGGCGAGCAGCGCGCCGAAGAACGACGCGAAGTAGCCGCGGCCGGTCGGCAGCATGATGGCGACGCTGCGCCCGGCCCCGAGCCCGCGCGCGCGCAGCTCGCGAGCGACCGCGAGCGCGTCGCGGTGCAGCGCGGCGTAGGTGATCGGCGTGTCCTCGCCGTCCTCGCCGCGCAGGACGATGTGCACGCGGTCCGGCTGCGCGCGCGCGTGATACTCGAGCACCTCCACCAGCGTGGCGAGCTCGCGCGGCTCCTCGGCGGCGGGCGCGTCGGTGAGGAGGGCACGACCGCGCGCGCGCGGCTCCGCGGTCTCGGCCGCGCCCTCGCCCCGCGCGCGACGGATCAGCGCGAGCAGCTGGCGCGGGGTGTCGGCGACGCCGAGCGCCTCCTCGGGCAGGCGCACCGAGAACGCGCGCTCGAGCCGCCCCGCGAGCTCGACGCGCTCCAAGCTGCCGAGCCCGAGCTCGCGCTCGAGCGAGACGTCGAGCGTGACGAGCCCGAGCCCGCGACCGTCGCTGAGCTCGGTCACGACGTCGCGCACGACTTCGAGCACGCGGTCTCGCGTGACCTGGTCTGAGAGGCTGCCGGCGAGCTCGGCCGCGGGGGAGTCGTTCGCGGCGGGCGCGGTGGGGTCATCAGTGCGCGCGGACATGGCCGGGAGAGTACCCCGGATCCGCGCGGGCGCACGAGCGCGCGCGGCGATCCGCGACGTCGAAACGCGGCTGGCGCCCGCCGTCGCCCCGCCGCATGATGGTCGCGTCGCGCGTGCGCCGGATGAGTGCGCAGAGCTCCATTGAGTCGCTACTGGCTGCGGGGAAGACGATCCGGGCGATCGTCCGCTTCAGCGAGCTCACCGGCGCGAGCTTTAACGAGTCGCGCGCCGCGATCGACCACTACGTGGAGTGCGGCCGCTGGCGACCGTGGCAGCGCGCGGCGCTGCGGATGCGCTCGTGGCACAAGGCGATCGCCGAGGCCCAGGGGAGCATCCGCCCGGACCCGCAGATCGAGATCGAGCAGCGGCTGCGCGCCGGGCAGACCAACCAGGCGATCCAGCTGTTCGCGGACCACGCCGGCATCAACCCGTTCTCGGCCAAGCGCGCGGTCGATCACTACCGGACGTTCGGGCTGTGGCTGCCGCACGACCTCGCGCTGCTCGACGACGACGGGCGCGCCGAGGCGGACGCACGGGAGCCGCCGCCGGGGCCCGTGACGCGCTGGGGCGCCGACGCGGTGCGAGCGATCACCTGGCTCATCGAGCATGAGCTCCGCGACGCGCCGGACACGGGCGAGGTCCACTGGGTCGCGGCCGTCGACGTGACGTCCTTCCGCGGCTACATCGTGATGTTCGCGGACCGCGGCTGCGTCGTCTACCGGCACTCGGGCGCGTGGCACCTCGGCGTCGTGTTCCAGCTCAAGGACGTCGCGGAGGCGGCGCTGCACCGCGGCGTGTTCGGCACCGAGCTGCACCTGCGCGTCGGCTTCGTGCGCTCGCGCGTCGCGTTCCTGCTCGACTCGGACGCGCGCGACATCCTGGAGCTGCTGCTCGCGCGCATCGAGCCGGAGCGCGCGTGAGCCGGGCCAGCGGCCGGTCCAAACATGTCTTTCTGTTCATATAGAATAGGCGCGTGACCCTCCGCGCCGCATTGCACCGCTCGCGCCTCATCGCCGCGCTCTCGCTGCTCGCGCCGGTCGCCTGCGGCGACGACGTGACGACGACCGTGACGTCGGACTCCGGCGTCGCCAGCGAGTCGGGAACGAGCGACGCGACGACGGCCGGCGCGACGATGACGACCGCCGGGCCCGCGACGACGATGGGGCCCGGGGGCTCGGAGACCGAGGGCGACGCGACCACCGACGCGACGACGGGGGGCACGAGCGCCGGGATGACGTCCGACGCGACCGACGCGACCACCGACGCGACCACCGACGCGACCACCGACGCGACCACGAGCGGCACCTCGAGCACCACCGGCGGGGCGCAGTGCGGCGACGGGGTGGTCGAGGTCGACGAGGAGTGCGACGACGGGCCCGGCAACGCCGACGACGCCGCCTGTACCACCGCGTGTCTCGCCGCCGCCTGCGGCGACGGCCTCGTCCACGACGGCGTCGAGGACTGCGACGACGGGTCCGACAACGCCGACGACGCCGCCTGCACCACCGCCTGCCTCGCCGCCGCCTGCGGCGACGGCCTCGTCCACGACGGCGTCGAGGACTGCGACGACGGGCCCGACAACGCCGACGACGCCGCCTGCACCACCGCCTGCCTCGCCGCGACCTGCGGCGACGGCCTCGTCCACGACGGCGTCGAGGAGTGCGACGACGGCAACGACGTGGACGACGACGAGTGCTCGAACGAGTGCGCCGTGAACTCCGAGGACGCGTGCCCGGGCGACACGATCAGCCTGCTGCTCAACCCGGGCTTCGAAGACGGGGCGCTCGCGCCGTGGATGAGCAACAGCCCGGCGACGACGGTCACCGACTTCGCGCACTCCGGCGCGTTCGCGGCCGAGACCCTGGGCAACTTCTACGTGCAGCAGAACTTCGCGGCGACGCCCGTCAGCGCGCTGACCGAGGCGACGTTCTGGACGTGGCACGACGGCAACGACTCGCCGGCGATGTCGGTGGTCTGGGGCTACTCCGACAACACGCAGGGCAGCACGCTGTACTTCTCCAACCAGCTCAACGGCTGGCAGCAGGCCGATCTCCTCGCGCTGATGGATCCGGCGAAGTCGCTGGCGTGGCTGCGCGTGTGGGGCTACACCGGCGGCGGGCCGGCGGAGGACATCGTGCGCTACGACGACTTCTTGCTGTGCGCGCAGCCGTGAGCCGACCAGGGCGCGTCGCCGCGAGCGCGACGCGCGGTCAGGCCCGACGCGCGCGCAGCCACAGCCACACGGGGCCGTCGGGTCGCAGGTTGTTGAGCGGGCGAAACTCCGGCTGCGGCTCGCCGCGGCGCTCGACGTCGAAGGACTCGAGCAGGCGCAGCAGCAGCGCGCGGCTCTCGAGCAGCCCCATGGACTTGCCGACGCAGGTCCGCGGCCCGCGGCTGAAGGGGAAGTAGGCGCACTCGTGGCGCGGGCGCGGCTCGAGGAAGCGCGCGGGGTCGAAGCGCTCGGGGTCGCGCCAGTGATCGGGGTGACGATGCGCGAGCCACTGGGAGCAGAGGACGACGCTGCCCCGCGCGATCTGATGCCCGCCGAGCTCGCCGTCCTCGACGCAGTCGCGCGCGATGATCCAGGCCGGCGAGCGCAGGCGCAGCACCTCGTCGACGACGGCGCGCGCGTAGGGCAGCTGGTCGGGCGCCGGCGCGCCGCGGTCGCCCCGCGGGGCGCCGGCGAGCTCGACGCGCAGCGCTCGCGTGACCTCGGGCGCGTCGGCGAGCAGCGAGAGGCCCCAGGTCAGCGTGAGCGCGACGGTCTCGTAGCCGGCGAGGAACATGGTCAAGAGTTCATCTTGCAGCGCGCGCGCGTCGAGCTCGCCGGCGTCGCGCAGGCGCGTGAGCTCGCGGAGCATGGTCGGCGGGCCGGCGGGCGAGGCCGCGCGCGCGCGGCTCGAGAGCTCGTCGATCACGCGCCGCAGCGTGGCGAGGGCGCGCCGCAGCCGGAGGTTGGCGGGGGTCGGCATCCACAGCGGGAGCGCGACGAGCTGGTTGCTGCGCAGCAGCACGATCTCGAGCGCGGCCTCGAGCGCCCGCGCGCTCACCTGGGCCTCGCGCGCGGCCTCGAGGCCGAAGAGGAGCTCCATGAGCACGCGGTGGGTGAGCGCGGTCGCGAGCGCGTGCACGTCGACGCGGGCCTCGTCGCCGTGGCGGGCGCGCCAGCGCTCGAGCTCGTCGCCGGCGAGCCGCCAGAACCACGGCCAGCGCGCGGCCGCGAGCTCGCGCGAGAACAGCGGCTGCAGCTGCCGCCGGCGCGCTCGCCAGCGATCCCCGTCGCTGGTCGCGAGGCCGTCGCCGGCGATCAGCCGCAGGCCGTCATAGGTGGACCCCTTCACGTAGCGCGCGCGCTCGCGGATGAGCACGCGCGCGATGGACTCGGGGTCAGCGACCACGACGACGCGCTGGTGACCGGCGCGGAACTGGAAGATGTCGCCGTACTCGCGCCAGCAGCGTTCGAAGAAGCGGTGCGGTGCGCGTCGCGTCTCGAGGGTGCTGCCGAGCACCGGGAGGCCGCGCGGCCCGGGCGGGGGCGTGCGCGCGACGTCGTCGCGGGGGCGCGCGCGCGCGCTGTGGGGGTGCGCGGGGGTCATGACGCTACCCGACGAGCGCGAACGCGATCCGCCCCGCGACGTTGAGCCACAGCGCCTGGATCGCGCCGAGGACCAGGACCTCGCGCCAGGGCGCGCGCGCGTCGGCGGTCGCCAACAAGGGGAGCGCGGCGGTCGTGAGCGCCTCGGCGACGATCACGTAGTACGGCGTCTCGCCGAACAGCATCGGCGTGTTCTGGTAGTGCCAGAAGCCGGCGTGCGCGGCGAGGAACTCGTACAGCGGGATGTTGAGGCCGCCGAGGATGATCATCGCCACGGTCGCGACGCCGAGGCTGGTCCGCCGGCCGAGCCAGACGCCGACGAAGCCGAGCTGGACCATCAGCAGCATCCAGCTCAGCGGCATGTACGCGGGCGAGACGCAGATCAGCGGCTCGCCGGGGGGGTAGACGAGCGTCGCGGTCGTGACGACCCCGAAGTAGTCCGCCGGGAGCTCGCCGAAGCCGACGACGATCCCGAACAGCATCAGGCGCGCGATCAGGGGGTCGCGCGTCCTGACGACGTAGCCGAGGTACACGAGCGCGAGGCCGATGGTGAGCACGAACGCCGCGGGCGGACCGAGCGAGAGCACGGCCGCGACGATGTTGAGCGCGAGGGCGACGATCATGGTCGTCACGATGAAGCGCATCCGCCTGCGGTCGTCGTCGCTGATGTACATCGGCACGGGTATACCGCGGCGCGCCGCGTCGGGAGCCCGAAATGTCCGCCGCGCGGGCGCTGGGAGCTCGCGCGCAGTGCTGCGTCTCGAGGGGTCTCTTGGGGTCTCGCGGGGGCGTGGGCGCGATGACGGTCGCCGCCTGTCGCGGTCGCGAGGCCGCCCGCGACGACGCGAGCGACCGCGCGCGTCCGAGCGCGCACATCCGCGGCGACGCGCCCACGCCGGCGACGGTATAGTCCGCTCACGACGGCCGGTGTGCTCGCGCCGACGCGGACCTACAGCCAGGAGCTCTACTCGTGTCCGAAGCGCCCGACTCCTCATCAACCAACCTCGGCGGGCCGGGGGTGGTCTTCGCGATCATCCTCACGCTGCTCATCCCCGCGTTCCTGACGCTGCGCACCGTGACGAGCCCCGGGGTGCTCGTCATGACCTCGGACAACCCGACGCCGCTGGGCTACACGTGGTCGCTGACGCTCTGGCTCATCCCGCTGCTGGCGATCGTCTGGTGGCTGCACGCGCACCCGCGCTTCGCGATCCCGCGCGCGGCGTTCTGGGCGACGGTCGGGCTGCTCGTGCCGCTCGGCGTGATCCTCGACCTGTTCCTCGGCAACGCGTTCTTCACCTTCCCCAACGCCGGCGCGACCCTCGAGATCTTCGTCTACGGCTATGACCTCGGCGCCGGCGAGTGGGTCAAGAACATCCCGATCGAGGAGTTCGGCTTCTACCTGTTCGGGATCGCGGTCGCGCTGCTGATGTACCTGTGGGCCGACCTGTTTTGGTTCGGGCGCTACGACGCGGGTGACACGCAGCGGACGCTGCCGCCCGACACGCCGCTCTTGAAGCTGCACTGGCCGAGCGCGCTGCTCGGGCTCGCGCTGATCGTCCTCGGGATCCTGTACAAGAAGTGCCTGTCGCCTGACCCCGAGGGCTTCCCGGGCTACTTCGTGTTCCTGATCCTCGCCGCGTTCACGCCGGCGGCGGTGCTGTACGACGCGACGCGCAGGCTGATCAACTGGCACGCGTTCAGCTTCTCGGCGATGACGATGTTCCTGCTCAGCATGCTGTGGGAGGCGACGATCGCGTTCCCCTACGGCTGGTGGGGCTACAAGCCGAAGATGATGCTCGGGCTGTTCATCGGCGCGTGGCAGGGGCTGCCGGTCGAGGAGCCGTTTCTGTGGCTGCTCGTCTCGTTCACGACGGTGATCGTGTTCGAGGCGCTGCACACCCTGCTCGCGCAGCGCGACGACGCGCCTGACCGCGGATGACCGCGCAAGCCGAGACGCGCGGCGACCCGTTCGCGCCGTTCGTGCCGGCGCTCCTGCGAGAGCGCGTGGCCCGAGGCGTCCCCGACGAGCGCGTCGAGGAGCACGCGAGCGCGGCGATGCTCGCGGACATCTCCGGGTTCACGCGGCTGACCGAGCAGCTCGCGCGTCGCGGGCCGGAGGGCGTCGAGCTGCTCTCGGAGGCGGTCAACCGCGAGCTCGAGGCGCTCGCCGAGACCGTGGAGGCCTACGGCGGCGACGTCGTCAAGTTCGCCGGTGACGCGATCGTCGCGCTGTGGATCACGCGGGGCGAGCCGATGATCGACGCGGTCCGCCGCGCGACCCGCTGCGCGCTCGCGATCCAGCGCATGCAGCACACCAGCGCGCTCGACGGCGGCGAGCCGCTGCGCGTGCGCATCGGCGTGGGCGCCGGGGTCGCGGCGCTGATGACCCTCGGCGCCGCGGGGCGCCGGGAGTTCTTCGTCGGCGGCGACGCGCTGACGCAGATGGGCGTGGCCGAGCGCGGCGTGGAGCCGGGCGACGTCGGGCTGTCGCCCGAGGCCTGGGCGGTGCTCGCGGCCGAGGCGGAGGGCGAGCCGCTCGCGAGCGGCGTGGTGCGCGTCCGTCGAGTCGTCGAGCGCGAGGCGGAGCGCGCGCGACCCCTCGCGGCCGCGCCGACGGCCTCCGACGCGATCCGCCCGTTCATCCCGGAGCTCGTGATCGCGCGGCTCGAGGCCGGGCAGGCCGGTTGGCTCTCCGAGCTGCGGACGATCTCGGTCGTGTTCCTGAACGTGCGCCCGGCGGACGCCCGGCTCCTGATCCACCGCGCGTCGCTGCAGGACATCGTCGAGCGCTTCCAGGACTGGGTCGCGCGCTTCGGCGGCGAGGTCAACAAGATCCTGCTCGAGGACAAGGGGCTCCTGCTGCTCGCGGCCTTCGGCCTGCCGCGCGCCTCCCACGCCGACGACGCGGCCCGAGCCGTGTTCGCGGCCCGCGAGATCGCGGACGCGATGAACGAGCGCGGGCACGAGTTCGGCGTCGGCGTGACCACCGGGCCCGCGCTGTGCGGGATCTTCGGCGGACGACGACGGCGCGAGTACAGCGTGCTCGGGGCGGTGGTCAACCGCGCCGCGCGCCTGATGCTGCTGACCGAGCGCGACGTGCTGTGCGACGAGGCGACCGCGCGCGCGACCGCGACGCAGGTGATCTACGAGTCGCTGCCGCCCGTCGTGCTCAAGGGGATGACGCGCGCGTCCGCGGTGTTCCGCCCCGCGGACGCGCGCCGCCGGGGGAGCCGCGGCGCGAGCCCGGGCGCGGAGTGCTTCGTCGGTCGCGCGCTCGAGCGCGAGGCGCTGGAGCGCGCGCTCTCAAAACTGGTCAATGGGACAGGAGGAGCGATCTACGTCGACGGCGAGCGCGGGATCGGCAAGTCGGCGCTGCTGCAGCAGTTCACGGCCACGCTGCGCGCGCGGGGCGTGCTCGTGCTCGCGAGCGGGGGCGAGATGAGCACGGTCTCGGACGCCTACGGCGCCTGGCGCCCGGCGCTCGCGTCGCTGCTCGAGCTGCCGCTCGACGCGGAGCCGGAGGTGTACGGCAACGCGATCCTCGGGGCGCTCGCCGAGCACTCCTACGGCTTCAGCTGGGCGCCGCTGCTCAACGCGCTCACGCCCGCGACGCTGCCCGAGACGTCGACGACGCGCGCGATGGCCGGGGCGGCGAAGGCCGAGGCGACGATCGAGCTGGTCGTGCACCTGCTCCAGCGCGCGCCGGCGCGCCCGGGCTGCGCGCTCGTGCTGGACGACGCGCACTGGATCGACCGCACGTCGTGGACGCTGATCGACGCGGTGCGGCGGCGCTGCCCGGGGCTGCTGATCATCGTCGCGTCGCAGCCGGTCAAGGCGCTCGAGGGCGCCCCCGAGCAGCACCGCCTGCGCGACGAGCTGGCGACGGTCATCGAGCTCGGCCCGCTGCTGCGCGCCGACGTCGATGAGCTCGCGCGCGGCCTGCTCGAGCTCGACCCGCTGCCGCGCGAGCTCGCCGAGCTGCTCTGGCGCAAGTCCGAGGGCCACCCGTTCCTGTGCGTCGAGCTCGCGCGCGAGCTCGCGGCGACCGTGACGCGCGACGACGGCAGCCCGCGGGTGTCCTCGACCGCGCTCGCGCGCGTCGAGCTGCCGGAGACGGCCATGGGGATCGCGCTGAGCCGCATCGATCATGAGCCGACGCGTCACCAGCTGACGCTCAAGGTCGCGAGCGTCGTCGGGCGCTCGTTCGCGTTCGCGCTCGTCCACGACGTGCACCCGGTCGAGGCCGATCGCGCGACGCTGCCGGCGCAGTGCCTCGAGCTGATCCAGCGCGAGTTCCTGCACGTCGTCCACGAGCTGCCGCGGCTGCAGTACGCGTTCACGAGCGGCCTGATGCGCGACGCGGCCTACAGCGTGCTCGCGTTCGCGCAGCGCCGTCAGCTCCACCACGACGTCGCGCGCTGGTACGAGCGCGACGACACGGCGCTGCGCGCGAGCCAGGCCGAGCTCGCGTATCACTGGCGACGCGCCGAGGAGCTCGGCAAGGCGCTGCGCTGCCTCGACGTCGCGGCGACGCGGGCGATGGACTCGGGCGCCTACGCCGACGCGGCGAGCTCGCTGCGCGAGCTCCTAGAGCTCGCGGACGACCGCCGCGCGCCGAGCTTCGCCGCGCTGCAGCGCGCCCGCTGGCGCCGCATGCTCGGCTACGCCGCGAGCGCGCTGGGGGAGCACGACGAGGCCATCACGAGCCTGCGCGGCGGCCTCGCGGAGCTCGGCTACTCGCTCCCGCGCACGCGCCTCGGCTGGGCGCTCCGCATCCTCGCGGCGTTCTTCCACATCCTCGTGACCGCGCGCCTCTCGGCGCTCGTCCGGGGTCGCGGCTCGGCGGAGCGACGCGCGCGCATGACCGAGATCGGCGCGCTGGCGACGGGCTTTCAGGCCGAGTACTTCCACGCGACGGAGCTTACGAAGTCGCTGGGCTGCAGCGTGATCGCGGTCAGCCACGCCGAGCGGGCCGGCGCGGTCGGGCCGGCCGCCGACGCCTACAACAACATGGGCTACCTCGTCGGCCTGCTGGGGCGCGCCCGGCTCGCCGATCGCTACTTCGAACGCGCCGGGCGGGGCGACGCGCGCGCGGCGATCAACAGCTACTTCGCCCGCGCACTCCTGGTCCTTGGGCAAGGTAAGATCAGGCGCAGCGAGCAGCTCGTGCGCGACGGCCTCACGATGAGCGAGGAGTTCGGCGATCGCCACATGAACGCGGTCGGCGAGTCGATCCTGTGCAGCGCGCTCGAGCTCCCCGGGCGCTTCCGGCAGGCGCTCGAGCACGCGCTGCGGCTGCTGCAGATGGCGAAGACCTCGAGCAGCCGGCGCTTCGCGCTGTGGGGCCAGGTCGAGCGCTCGTTCGTGCTGTCGATGCTCGGCGAGCTCGACGAGGCGGTCGCCGCGAGCCCGCCCGAGGACGACGTGCTCGCGCAGGAGGACGCGCTGACGCGGATCGGCTTCTTCGGGCTGCGCGGCGCGATCCTGCTGCGCGCGGGCCGGGCGGCGAGCGCGGAGGAGGCGGTCCGGCGCGCGCTCGACATGATTCGAAAGACAGGCCCCGACGTGTTCCCGCACATCAAGGCGCTCACGGCGATGTGCGAGGTGTTCCTGGCCCGCTGGGCGCAGGCCGCGGACGCCGGCGACGACGTGAGCGAGCTGCGCGCGCGGGCACAGGAGTCGGTGAAGATGCTGCGCTCCAACGCGCGCCTGTTCCCGATCGGGCGCAGCCGCGCCGAGCGCCTGCGGGGCGCGCTGCTCCGCCAGGAGGGGGCGAGCGGCGGCGGGCGGCGATGCTTCGAGCGCGCGCTGAGGCTGGCCCGCGCGGGCGAGCTCGTCGCCGACGAGGGGCTCGCGCGGCTGGAGCTGGCGCGCTGCCCTGGGCTGCCGGCGAGCGAGCGCAGCGACCACGCCGAGGCCGCGGCGGCGCTGTTCTCCTCCCTCGAGATGAACCACGAGCGAGCGCTCGCGCGGCGGCTCGTCGACGTTCAGGCGTAGCCGCCGGCCACGCGCGCTGAGCTTAGCGACAGGTCGCTAAGAACATAATGAAGTGGACAGGCTCATCGAGCGCGGGCGCCGGGACAGCGGCGGCGAGTCCGCCCCGCGCGCCCCGATGTCGACCTCGTCGACGCGGCGGGACCGTGTGGGCGCATTGCACAGGCTGCGCATAAACAGAGGAGACTATTTGACAATCCTTGTTCAGCGTGCTTTCCTGAACAGGTCCCCTCCATGGGAGCCTTCGGCGTGCCCAGCAAGACTGGAAAATACAGGATCCAGGCGGTGTCCGAGATCACGCGCGTACCAGCCGCGACGCTGCGCGCATGGGAGCGCCGCTACGGGATCCCGTCGCCGCAGCGCACCGCCTCGTCCTATCGCCTCTACAGCGACCACGACATCGCGCTCATCCAGGAGCTGCAGGCGATGTGCGCCGAGGGGATGTCGCCGGCCGAGGCCGCGCAGCGGCTGACCGAGAGCCGCGCGGCGAACGAGCCCGTGCCCGCGCTCGAGCGCATCGACCCCTACGAGCGCGCGCGCGACGCCGTCGTCCACGCGACGCGCAGCTTCGATCCAGACGCGGTCGAGGCGGCGGTTCAGCGCGCGCTGCACCTCGGCTCGGCGACGACGGTCTACGAGAAGGTCGTCGGCCCGGCGCTGCGGGTGATCGGCGAGCGCTGGTACGCCGGCGAGCTGTCCACGGGGCAAGAGCACATGGCCTCGGAGATCATCGGCAACGCGCTGCGCAACACGCTGCGGCTCGTGCAGCCCACCGAGGACGCGCGCAAGGCCGTGCTCGCCTGCTTCGCCGAGGAGACCCACGAGCTGCCGCTGCTGGGCATCGCGCTGCGGCTGTGCAGCTGGGGCTTCCGCACGATCATCCTCGGCGCTCGCACGCCGCCCTCGGCGCTGCGCCACGCGACCGCCGAGCTGCGGCCCGACCTCGTCGGGCTGTCGCTGACGATCACGCCGCCGCCCCACGAGGCGCGCACGCTGATCGGGGACTACGCGGTCGCGTGCAGCGACACGCCGTGGATCGTCGGCGGCAAGGGGACGCTCGCGCTGCGCGAGCAGCTCGAGCGCGCCGGCGCGCTGGTGTTGACCGACGAGCCGACGAGCAAGATGAAGGCGGCCGTCGAGCGCTTCATCGCCGACCATCACGGGTCGCGCGTGAGCCCCGGAAAGCCGCGCAAGAAGAGCCGGACGAGCAAGCGCGGGCGCAGCTCGAGGCGCGCCGCGCCCGACGCGGCGACGACCGAGACCACGCCGCTGAAGAGCTCGGACGCCAGCTGAGCCCAAACCTGCCTCCTCGCGCAGCCTGCGAGCGGACGCGGCGGCCGCGACCGTCACGGCGCCGACGAGGTACGCGGACGCGCGCCACGTCGTCGACGATCGCGTCGACGCCGACGCGCGTCGTCAGGCGAGAGCTCGGGCGCGCGAGCGGCCGCGGCTCGAGCGCGCGGCGGGTCCGGGATCGATCGCCGTCCCGTCCACGCCGGGCGCGCCGTCGCGAGGAACCACGGCCGATTCACGCCGCGCGCGCCCCGGCGGAACACCTCGCACGCGAACGCCCGCGTTACCTTGAACACGGGCTGTGCATCCGCGATGATTGTGCCCGAGTGCAGCAGCGAGGCACGCGCTACAGGATCCAGGCGGTCGCCCAGATGACGGGCGTTCCCGCGCCGACGCTGCGCGCGTGGGAGCGCCGCTACGGCGTGCCCTCCCCCGAGCGCACCGCGAGCTCCTATCGGCTGTACAGCGAGGACGACGTCCAGCTGATCATCAAGCTGCGGGAGCTGTGCAACGACGGGATGTCGCCGGCGGAGGCGGCCAAGATCGTCCAGCGCGTGACGACGCGGGAGCGGGCGCCCGAGCGCGGTGAGGACGACCCCTTCGAGACGATCCGCGAGCGCATCCTCGACGCCGTGCGGCGCTTCGACGTGTTCGCGCTCGAGCGCGCGATCCAGCGCGCGCTGCTGCTCGGCTCCGGGCACAGCATCTACAACCTCGTGCTCGGGCCGGTGATGAAGACGATCGGCGACCTGTGGCACGCGGGCGAGCTGTCGGTCGCCCAGGAGCACATGACGAGCGAGGTCCTGGGCCGCACGGCCCGCGACCTCCTGCGGCTGCTGCAGCCCGAGCCGCCTGACGGGCACGCGGTGCTCGCCTGCTTCGCGGACGAGCAGCACTCGTTCCCGCTGTTCGGCGTGGCCTTCCAGGTCACGCAGTGGCGCCTCAACCCGTTGATCCTCGGCGCCCGCACCCCGCCGACCGCGATCCGACACGCGGTCGACGAGCTGCGGCCGGTGTTCGTCGGGCTCTCGAGCACGGTCGAGCTCGAGCCCTACCGCGCGCGCGAGCTCGTCGAGGCCTACGCGACCGCGTGCGGCGACACGCCCTGGATCCTCGGCGGCGCCAACCGGGAGTCGCTGCGCGCCGCGGTCGAGCGAGCCGGCGGCCGCGTCGGCGGCATCAGCGAGCTGAAGTCGCTGATCGCCGTCGCCCGTCGCACGCAGGCGTAGGCTGACCGCTCGAGCGACCCGCGCGAGCTCGCGTCGCGCGGGCGCGCCTCGGCGCGCGCGAGCTCAGCCGGCGTGCTTCGCCAGCAGGGTCTCGGCCGCGCGCAGCCCCGCAGCGTCGTCGAGCTCGCGGTAGGCGTCTCGAGCGAGCCGCGCCTGCGCGAGGCCGCGCTCGCGCTGCGCGGCGTCGTCTTCCTTCGCGTCTTCCTTCGCGTCCTCCTTCGCGTCTTCGTTCGCGTCTTCCTTCGCGTCTTCCTCCGCGTCTTCCTCCGCGTCCTCCTTCGCGTCTCTTTCTGCGGCGAGGATCAGCGCGCGCGCCAGCAGCAGCCGCGTGGGGGCCATGAGCGCCGGGTCCGCGTCGGCGCGCTCCCGCAGCGCCACGGCCCGCTCGAGGCGGGCGACGGCGTCGGCCGGCCTGCGTTGGTCGAGCGCGAGCTCGGCCAGGTCGTAGAGCGTGAACGCGAGCTGCGCGTGCTCGCGGCCCAGCACCCGCTCGCGGATCGCCAGCGTCCGCTCGTGATACCGCCGCGCTTCGTCGTGCTCCCCCATGGCGCGATGGATGATCCCGAGGTCGGTGCACGACAGCGCGATCGAGAGGTTGTCGGGGTCGAGCGCGCGCTCGCGGATCTCCAGCGCCCGCAGGGCGAGCTCCTTGGCGCGCGCGTGCTCCCCTCGGCTCAAGTACACCCCGGAGAGGTTGTCGAGCGAGTCCGCGACCGCTGGGTGCTCGGGGCCCATCGCGGACTCGCGGATCGCCAGCGCGCGCTCGTGCAGCGCGAACGCGCGGTCGAGCTCTCCGGCCGACACGCACAGCAGCGCCAGGTTGCTGAGCGCCGACGCGACCTCGGGGTGATCGGGGCCGAGCGCCTGCTCGCGCAGGGTCAGCACGCGCTCCGTCAGCGCGCGCGCCTCGGCGAGGTCGCCCATCGACTGATGGACGGCCGCGAGGTTGCCGAGCGCCTGGGCGACGTCGGGGTGGCCCGGGTCGAGCGCGCGCTCGCGGATCTCCAGCGCGCGCCGAAACATCGGCAGCGCGGTCTCGTAGTCGAGGGTGTAGCAGTGGGCGACGGCGAGGTTGGTCAGCGAGTCCGCGACGTCAGGGTGCTCGGGCCCGAACGCGCGCTCGCGGAGCTCGAGCCCGCGCGCGTGCAGCCGCTTGGCCTCGGCGTGCTCGCCCCGCTGCTCGAGCGCGACGCCGAGGTTGTCGAGGGACGTGGCGACCGACGGGTGCTTTGGGCCCAGCTCGCGCGTCTCGATCTCCAGCGCGCGGCGGTAGAGCGCGATCGCCTCGTCGTAGCGCCCCTGCGAGTCCAGCACGAGCGCCAGGTTATCGCGCGTGCGCGCGACGTCGGGGTGTTCAGGGCCCAGCGCGCGCTCGAGGATCCCGAGCGCGCGCTCGAGGTGCGCGTGCGCCTCGCGGTAGTCGCCCTTGCTCGCGTACACGCTGGCGAGGGCGTCGAGCGCCGCGCCGCGTCGCGGGCTGTCGTCGGGCTCGGCGAGCGCCGAGAGCACGACGTCGAGGTGACGATACCAGCGCAGCCCCTCGGGCACGCGCGACTGGCTGTGCCCGACGACGCGCACGAGCGCGTTGGCGGTGTCCGCCGCGACCGCAGGCGCGCCCGCCTCGGCCGCGAGGAAGTAGGCGTCCTCGAGCGCGCGCTCGGCCTCTTCATACTGCCCGCGCGCCGCGAGCAGCTTGCCGATGAGGCCGCCCGCGACGGCGACGAGCGGCTGCCACCCGAGCGCCTCCGCGGCCTCGTGCGCCGCGCGGGCCGACTCGAGCCCTTGCCCCAGCTTCCCCGCCGCGAGCTGGGCCTCCGCGCGCGAGACGACCCGACGGACCGCCTGCACCGGCTCGCGATCGCGGGGCGGGATCGGCATCGCCTGCAGCTGCAGCGGATCCCTGCACGACGCGATCTGCGACATCCCGGCCGCAGCGGTCACGGCCTTCCGCGCCGCCTCGGCGTCCCCCGCGGTGAGCTCCTCGAGCAAACCTTCGAACTCCATCCGTCGCGCGTCGAGACACCACACCGAGCGATCGAGCGTGTCCTCATCCCACTCGCCGCGCAGCCGCGCGTCGACGCAGGACGACGCGCGCGCGCGCCTCCACGACTCGGCGTGCTGTTCGAAGCGCTGGATGACGCGATCCGCGGCCGTCGCCGCGTAGCTCGCCTCCGTCGCGAGCAGCCCCTCGCGCAGCGCGGCGCGGCTGCGCTCGTTCCACACCGCCGTGATGCTGTCGCCCGCGGCCTCACACTCGACCCGCACGCCCTCGGTGTGCAGCCGCGCCGCGCCCGTGTAGGTCACGGCCGCGAGCCCGAGCCCGAGCCCGAGCCCGAGCCCGACGCGACGGCGCGACGGATCGGCGTCGAGCGCCGCGAGGAGCTCCGCGACGCCCTGGTAGCGCCGCTCGGGCGCGGCCGCGAGCCCTCGCTCGACGCACCGGCGCAGCCATCGAGGCACGCGCGCGCGCGAGGGCGGCGGCGTGACGCGTCCGGACTCGCTCGCCACCAGCAGCTCGCGGATCGACTCGCCCTCGTAGGGCCGCTGCCCGTAGAGCGCCTCCCACGTGGTCGCGCACAGCGAGAACAGGTCGCTGCGCTCGTCGACGTCCTCGCCGCGGAGCTGCTCCGGCGCCATGTAGGCCGGCGTCCCCATGATCGTCCCGGCGACGGTGAGCTCGTGCGACAGCGCCCCGCGCGACGACACCGTCTCGACGGTGGGGTCCCCGTCGCCGGCGCGCGCGAGCCCGAAGTCCATCACGCGCACGCGCCCGTCGTCGCCGAAGACAGACGTCTGTGCCCTCAGCATCGAAATTTCGCCATCTAAGGCGGAATCTGAGATGGCGAACCAGAAAATGAACCAAATCTGAACCATCCCGGGAGATCACTCCGGGGCATCATCACCTCGATCGAGCCCAAGCCCTTGTTCGACGGGGCGGCTCTCGAGCCGGACCCAAACCAAGGCTGGCGAGCCGGTGGCGAGCGGCTTCGCGGCCGTGTGTAGTTTCGCTCTGTATCCCCTCGGGGATCCGGGCGTTGGCGACCCGCGCCCTCCGCCGGTCCTTCTCGGCTCGTAGCTTAGCGACGTGTCCCTGGGTGAGCAGCGCCTCATCTCAAGGCAGCTCGTCGAAGTAGCCGTCGCCGTCTGTGTCCCCCTCGGGGCAGCCGTCGCCGTCGGCCAGCCCGTCGAAGCGCTCGGCGTCCCGCGGGCAGCGATCGTCGACGTCGCAGGCGCCGTCACCGTCGAGCTGCGCGCGGGCGATTGGCGCGGGTCGTCACACGCTCGTGACCGACGGCGCGTTCGAGCGGCGACCTGTCTATTCAGTCAGGTTTTTTTACAAGCCTGCGAACGCCAGGCCCCCGACCGTTCTCAATGAACTCGACCCCGCCGGTCTCAAGCGTCGTTCGAAGGACGTGGAGCGTCGCTCGGTGGGGCTTGCTCTGCCCGGTTTCGAATTTGATGATCGTGGCTCGATTCACCCCCGCCTCGGAGGCTAGGTGGTCGATAGTCCATGACAGGAGCGCACGGGCGGCGCGGCACTGATCCGGGAGCACGAGCGGAACATATCACTCGCGCTTTCGCCCCTGCGCGATGCGCGAACACGCCCACGATAAACGATTTTTTATTAATTAGACGACTAAAAGTTAGCTTTATGGCAGCCTTGTTCTTGCTCTGAAGGAGGAGCCATGCCTGACAACAAGCAAGACAACATCACGAACGATGCCCCTTCACCCGCTGCTGGAGACTTCGAGATCACGATCGAGGACGCTGCGCCGGCGACGAACGCAGAGCCAGAGTTGGCGCCTGTCTACCAGCTTAAGACCAACGAGCAAGCCTTTGTTCGCGAGGCGGTTCGCGCCAAGTTCGGTGACTCGGAAGTTGAGCGCTGGTTCACTCGCTGGATCGCCTCTGTCACGAGTCCCGAGGCCTACGCGATGGCGGAAGTCGCCGAGTTGATCCCTCCGTGCTTCGACTGGCTGATCGCCTACATCGATCACCCCGCGCTGGCTCGCGCGTGGGAGGATTGCTGCCGTCTCGTATTTTTGGAGGACTCTCGGGGCATGGTTCACGTCTTCGCATGGCAAGAGGTCATGAACCTGAACCCCGCCTCGGCGAAGCGCGAAGGGTGACGGCCCGCGGCGCAAGCCGCGGATCCGTCGGCGCGTCTATCGTCTGCCAACGCTCAGACGCGCGGACACAAACTAGCACAGGGGTCCATGGGACCCCTGTGCTTGTTTGTGAAAGTGCAGACCAGGCTAGGCGTGACCGAAAGCGAGGTGAGCTTGGCCGCGTCCCTCTTTGGCTCGCCTACGCGCTCTCTTCGAGGGCCTCTGTGTCCAGTCCGACGAGTTGGTCGTCGACGACCTCGAACTCTGGACGCAGCTCGTCGAGGTCCTCAATCGCCTCCCCTCGTCGATCGGCGGCGCGAAGAGGATGACCTACCGCAGCCCGTTCATCTTCCGCGGAGTCCAGGACGCGGGCTGGGAAGTCGCCACCAGCTTCCAGCGTCTCGACCACGCTCGGCACATGAATCGATCGATCTGCGATCACCACGTGACGTATGCCGGAAGGAGAGGGCCATCCCTCGCACGCGACGCCACCGCCGATCGCTCGCGGCGGCCGCGGCTCCCCTCGTCCGACGCGAAGCGCTGCGCGAGCGGGATAAACGAGATGAGCGCCTTCATGAAGTCGCCCCGCGGCGCCGGAGCCGGCTCGTGCTCATCGCGCCCCGCCGGCTTCGCCTCGGCCGCCTCACCTCTCTTCTCTTTATTGAGAAACTCCACTGTGACGCCCAGCGCCGCTGCCAGGATCAGCAGCGTCCGTAGCCGCGGGATCGTCATGCCCGCGAGCGCCCGCCAGGCCGTCGTGCTCGCGATGGCGCCGACGCGCCGAGCGACGTCGCGGCTCGTCAGCCCGAGCTGCGCGCGCCGTCGCTCGAGCAACGTGCAGAACTCGACGTGACTCTGGGACCCCGACAGCGACAGGCCCGCCTGCTTAAGCGCCGCGAAGAAGATCGCCGCGCTCGGATTCGGACACGCGCGACTGCGGTGCCGCAGCAGCGCCTTGCCCGAACGTCCGACACGTCTACGCAGCTCCGTCCACGAGATCCGCCGACGACCTAGCTCTCCGTCCAGGAGGACGAAGAGATCCTTGGGAGTGACTACCACCGCGATTGCAACATGTCCCGAAGGACCAACGCGATCGTAGCTCGCGAAGGCGACGGCTGTCGACACGAGGAGGCTGCTTTCCCAGGACCGTCGAGAAACATGCTCTCGGGGACATAAACCTTCGTTCTCGTTGGGGAAAAATGCGCTAGTCGCCGCGAAAGTTAGAAGCCGAATTTACAAATTTCCAAAACTCGGCCTCGAAGTCTCGAAGATTTAGCGAAAGCGCTGGTGCCAGATTTGAAATTTTGGGAAATGAGATACAGAAAGATCTTAAGCTCGTGTCGATCGCGTATTTGGGATTTCGTTTTTTGCTTATCAACAACATCGCGCTGACCTAAGCCAGGCGCGACTTGACCGCGCGGTGTCTGGTCGCAGGTCGCGCCATCGAGTTGCCCACGGGCCGACGCTCGTGCCGGCGTCGTAACGGCCGCGGGGCTGCTGCATTGCCTGCCACGCCGCTGCATTTCGATCCCCACGCTGCTGCATTCCTGACCCGCCTGCTGCATTCCTGCGCCGGCCAGCGCGCTACTCCCAGGTGTATGTCCGGCTCGTGATGACCGCCGGGACAGGCGCCTCCGAGCGACGCGTCGACGTGTTCCGCTCGCGCCGAAAACACCGATGACGTGGGCGCAGGTCCGCGCGGAGGAGAACGCTGAAGATGCCAAACGTAGAATCAGGGACGGTGGGCGTGCTCGTCAGCGCTGGCGCGCTCGCGGGGGGCGCGTATCTCCTCTATCGCCTGTGGAAGGGCGCCTCCGTTGGCCCCGGCTTCGGAAAGGATGGACGCTCCATCTTCGACCTCGGCCGGACGCAACGCGCGGATCGAGCAACGGGTGGCAACGCGTCGGATGATTCATCATCGAAGCCCAACAAGCCCGGCGACGGCTCGAGCCAGCTCAGCTCTGGCGGCACCAAGGCGAACGCCGGCAGGGACCCCGGGACCGGAAGCGGGGGCGATGGCAACGTAGCCGTGGATCAGCGCCGACAGCATGGTGACCGAGAGTCCGGCGACGCTCGAGCCGATAGCGACGACCACCGCGCCATGCACGACCTCGAGACAACCGCCCCGTCGCCTCGCCACCTCGAGGAGGCGCGGCCGCGTCAAGCCGCGTGGTTGCAGGCGCGTGGCCGGTCGATTTCGTCGGCCCGCGTCACGCGTCGAGTTCCACCGGGTGTACATGCGCTGGCGCTCTCGCTGGCGGGCGCGCCGATCGGCAGGCGCGGGCTAATACACGGCCGCCGACGGTCGCCGCTTCACTCGGCAGCGCGTCCCGGTTCTCGAGCTGACGCGAAAGCGCTTTGCGACCGTCGCGGCGGCGCCAGTCTTCGGCTCGCGGCTGGCCGCGTGGGGCGGCGAGACATCGACGGTGAGGACCAACGCGCCGCTCGAGGACCGCCAGCAGAAGCGCGGGTCGTCAGATCCAGTGAGTCCACACAGACGCGAGCGGTTAACCACCGCGTCGGCTGTTGCAAGTCCTTGAATTCATGTTGGTCCTTCGAAACCGCGCGGATGGTTAAATCCAGCGTACGCACTAAACATGTCCGTCCAGACTTGTCGTGGGGCGGCCTACGGATAGCGCGATATTGACCCAGATAGCCCGGTTCCACCCCTTCCTCCGGGTGATGTCACTCGACGGTTACGGGTGCTCGAGTCCTTGGATGCTCGACTCGCTCGCTCGAGACGTTCGTCGTACACCAGCCCCATGCGAAAGCTCGTGTACTTCGTGGCGGCGACCGTGGACGGCCACATTGCCTCGCCGCAGGGGGAATTCGACTTCTTCCCGCTCGGTGAGCATTTCGAGGCCCAGGTCGCGGAGCTCCCGGGGACCATACCCGCGCACCTGCGCGCGACCGTGGGGGCCGCCTCAGAGCCGAGGCGCTTTGGCGCCGTGGTGATGGGGCGAAAGACCTACGAAGTCGGCGCTCGCGCGGGTCTCACCGACCCGTACGCGCCGCTCCCGACGGTCGTCTTCTCGCGGACCTTGGCGACCGCTGAATCGCCCGTACGGGTGACCGCGGAGAACCCGGTCGACGTCGTCCGCGCGCTCAAGCGGCAGCCGGGTCGCGACATCTGGCTGTGCGGCGGCGGCAACTTGGCAGCGTCCCTCGCCGACGAGATCGATGAACTGGTGGTCAAGCTCAACCCGCTCTTGCTCGGCGCAGGGATCGCGCTCTGGAGCGCCCCGTTCGCGCCGCGGAGCCTGCGCCTGATCAACACGCGAACCTTCGCTAGCGGCGTTGTTTGGCTCACCTACGCGCTCTCCTCGAGGGCGTCGGCGCCCAGCCCGACGAGCTGATCGTAGACGACATCGAGCTGCTGGAGAGCGTCGACGAGACGATCAAGCGTGCGATCAAGCTCGTTGATGACGACGCGCGAGCGGCCACGCGATCGCTAGCTCATCAAACGTCCAAGGCGTACGCGAAATGGGGGACGCGAACGCGCCCTGGTTCCTACGACTATACTCGTGGCGTATGACGACCTCGCACTGGACCGAGATCCGCGTAGAGACCTGGACGCAGCTCGTCGAGGTCCTGCACTCGCCTCCCCTGGTCGACCAGCGGCGCGAAGAGGGCGACCACTACCGCAGCCCGTTCATCTTCCGCGGAGTCCAGGACGCGGGCTGGGAGCTCGCCACCAGCTTCCAGCGCCTCGACACCAGCGGCTCACGTGCGGGGATCGAGCGCGCGCTGCTGCGAAGCTTTCGCAAGTACGCTCGCTCCGGCACCTTCGACGGCGCGAGCGACTGGTACGTGCTCGCGGTCGCGCAGCACAACGGACTGCCGACGCGCTGCCTCGACTGGACCAGCGCGCCGCTCGTCGCCACTCACTTCGCCACGTCGACAAACGATCACGCCGCGGCGGACGCCGCGATCTGGTGCCTCGACACACGCGCGGTGCGTGACCATCTCTCCGCCCCGCCGGTGCGCGCGGCGATCCACTCGCAGTACGCGTGGCTGTTCGACACGCGGATGCTGGAGAGCGCCTTCGCGACGCTCTGGGACTTTGACAAGGCGCACCCCCCGTCCGAGCACTCCCTCGTCATCTGGGAGCCGCCCTCGATCGACGGCAGGATTCAGAACCAAAACGGCCTCTTCACGGTCGCCAGCGATCCCGAGGTCTCGCAGCACAAGTTGCTCGCGTCGCTCGCCGAGAAGGTCCCGGACGCCGTCTTCAAGATCACGATCGCCGCGTCGGCGAAGCCGATGATCCGCGACATGCTCGACCTCAACAACTTCACCGAGCGGATGTTGTTCCCCGGCCTGCCCGGGCTGTGTGATTGGCTTAAGCGCCGATACAGCCGCGCTTGGTAGCAGCCGCTCAGGCGCCAGCGGCTGGTAGGAACGCGTCGGCAAGGATCGCGCGGAGCGGGACTCCCGCGATGAACAGGCGCCGACGCAGGCCGCTGACCAGCGCCGGGGCGCCGCAAACATAGACTCGCAGCGCGTCGTGATCTGAAAGCGCTGCTCGATCGAGCGCCAGCGCGTCGATCGGTGTGCTGTCGACGCTGTCGACGCCCGCCTCAACCTCGAGCGCGGACGCGACGACCTCGAGGTTCTCGTGGCCCGCCGCGAGCGCAGCGAGCTCATCGCGGTGGTAGAGGTCCGCTGAGCGCAGGGCTCCGTGAAGAAGCGTAATCGAACCGCGGTGGCCCGCAGCGAGCGCGTCGCGGACAATGCCGTACAGGGGCGCGAGGCCCGTCCCCGTCCCGACGAGGAGGAGCGGACGGTCGAGATCATCGTCGACGTAAAAGCACTCGCCGTAGGGGCCGCGGAGTTCGAGCTCAGTGCCGGGTGACGCGCTCGCTAGCCAGCCGCTCATCGCCCCGTCGGGGTAGTGGCGAACGTGGAGCTCGAGCTGCTCCGCGTCCGCCGGGCTAGCGAGTGAGTACGGACGAGCGAGGCCGTCGTCGCGGCGGATGAGCGTGACAAACTGCCCGCCGCGATACGCAAGCGGCTTCGCGATGCGCAGGCGTATCTCGAGCACCTCACCGGCGCAGCGCCGAATCGCGTCGATCGTCACGGTGCAGACCTCGCTCGCGTCCGTTCGCGCGATCTCGAGATCCGCCGTTGGCCGACAGACACACGCCAAGAAGTAGCCAAGCTCGCGCTTGGACGGACTGATTCCGCGCTGCGCTTTCTCAGGAACCTCTCCCGAAACCGCTCGCATCAAGCAGCTCTGACACGCACCGGCTCGACACGAATTCGGAACATCAACTCCAGCGGCCTCGAGAGTCTCTAGAACGGTCTCGCCGTTCTTGACCTCGAGGCGCCGGTCTGCAAATCGCAGCGTCGCCATAGCGTCACGCTAGTTAGCCGCGCCGCGCCCGAGCACGTCGTCTCGCACGCTCTCGGCGAGCGCGGCGACCTGCTTGATCTGCTCCGCGTCGACGCCCAGCTCGCTGAGCGTCTCACCGAGGAGCTCGATGATCACGTCGACGTGCCCATCATTGAGACCTTGTGCGACGAGCTTGGCGTGGGCGTCACGCATGTTGCGACCCGTGTAGTTGTTCGGGCCACCTGTCACCATGGTCAGAAATCCCTTCTGCTTGGCCGCCTGCCGCTCCATATCGACATCGTCGAAGAACTCGCTCACGCGCTCGTCGCTGAGGACCTTTCGGTAGAAGAGATCAACCGCGGCGTCCATCGCGGCGGATCCGCCAATCTGCTCGTAGATGCTCTTGCTCATGGTTCTCTCCGGCTCGTCTCCAAGTGGATTAAACCTGCATTTAAAAGTCGACTTTTACAACAACTATTTTCGCGCACGAGACAAGCTGTCGCGCTGACTCCGAGAGCGCGCTCTTCAGGCTGAGCGAGTGCTACATCAAGAGAGGACTTGAATGAGCGCGCTGAACAAACCACTCCCGATGCTGCTGGAGTCGAGGGGCGCGCGCCGAGACGTCTCCTCTCGAGCTTTTGCTTCGGCGCGCTCCTGATCGCCACCCTCGGTGGGCTCGCCGTGGTCACGGACGAGCCGTTTGTGTTCCCGTCCCTGGGACCGACGGCCTTCTTGCTCCTCGAGCGAGCAGACTCCCCTGCCGCGAGCCCGCGAAACACGATCGCGGGTCACGCTATCGGCGTCGCGGCGGGCTTCGTCGCCCTCGCGGTCTTCGGTCTCGTCGACGCGCCGAGCGCCCTCGAGGTCGGCGTCTCCTTGTCTCGAGCGATGGCGGCCGGCCTCTCGCTCGGCGCGACGTCATCGCTCATGATCCTGCTACGTCGCGTTCATCCCCCCGCCGGCGCCACGACGCTGATCGTCTCGCTCGGCCTGATGCGAACCGCGCGAGAGCTGGCCGTCTTGCTCAGCGCGGTGGTGCTGCTGGTGTCGTTATCCCAGCTGAGTCGACGTCTACACACAACGAGCCGTCGTCGAGCTGAACGTCGGCGGCGTTCACGAAGCCGCGGACGATGTCGATGACAGAGACGATCCCCGCGAGCAGTTGCTGATCGTCCACGACGACGAGGCGTTGAACGTCCATCGCTACCATCTTGCGCCCCGCGTCGACGATCGACGCGTGCGGGGCGATGCTAAGGACCGCTGGGGTCATGACATCGGCCACCGTGCCCTGCCGCCGCACTGTCGGATCACCGTGCTCATCCGCGAGGCCGGCTTGCAGGGAGTAGTACAGGCCATCGCCGAGCTCGTCGCTGCGATCACGGTCTGGATCAGAGAGATCGGTCAGGCTCACGACCCCGACGACCTCGCCGTTCTCCTCCACGACAGGAGCTCCGCTAACACGTTTTTGCGCGAACAGGCGGGCGGCGGTCTCGAGGCTCGTGCCTGGACCGACCGCCAAGACCTTGGCCGTCATTACCTCGGACACCATTGGGTACGGAGTGATCGACATGAACCAAGGTTAAGCCGGGGAGCATCGTCATCTGACCAGAAGTTTGGGCGCGGGAGTCAAAGACGCCGTCGGCTGGCGCCGACTCCGCTTCTCGACTTGTCTCTGGTTCTGCGCAGCTCTCAGCTATCCGCCCGGGCAGTACTGCATCCCGGTCAACGTCTTTCCGGCCTTGAACTCCTGGCACGCGACCCCGCACAACTCGAGCTGCTCATTCATCGTGTTCGGAACGAAGGTCCATCCGTCCCCCTCGCCGCAGTCGTTGACGTAGTCGTACTCGACCCCGTCGACCTCGACCTTATAGCTGTCTGGATCCGACGGCGGCGAGTCGAGCGTCACGATGCACTCGATCACATCTCCGGCGACCTGTTCAAACGCCGCCTCGAGCTGCGCGGGGTCGTTCCCGGGGTAGTAGTCATACGTGGGCGCGGGGTTGGGTACACCGCCGGCTTGCGCCATCTCATCGAGATGCGCCGTGAAGTCTACCGCTCTCGGAGGTCCTCCCGCACGCCATCGCGCGACCAGCCGAAGCGCAGCCCGACCACGAACCAGCCCACGCCGAGCAAGCCCGCCGCGAAGCCCGTGTCGCCGATCACCCGCAGCCAGCGGAACACGTCGAGCGCCGGCGTCTGCATGAACTCGGCCGAGCGCGCGTACCACATGCCGTGCTCGACGCTCGCCCAGGTCTGCATCAGCCCGACCGGCAGCAGGCTCAGGAGCACCATGAGCGCGAGGCCGATGTTGATCGCCCAGAACGAGAGGCGCAGCGCCGCGGTGTCCCAGCGCGCGCGCATGTACAGGATCCGCAGGCTGAACAGCGACAGGCCGATGCCGAGCATCCCGTAGACGCCGAACAGCGCGGTGTGCCCGTGGACCGAGGTCGTGTTGAGGCCCTGCATGTAATACAGGGCGATCGGCGGGTTGATCAGGAAGCCGAACAGACCCGCGCCGACGAGGTTCCAGAACGCGACCGCGACGAAGAACAGCAGCGGCCAGCGGTACGCTCGCACCCAGCCGGGCGCGCGCGCACGCGTGAGGTTCTGGTGCGCCTCGTGGCCGATGAGCACCAGCGGCATCAGCTCGAGCGCGCTGAAGGTGCCGCCCAGCGCCATCACGACCGTGCGCGTGCCGGTGAAGTAGAGATGGTGGAACATCCCGATCACGCCGCCGACGAGGTACAGGATCGCGGCCACGAGCACGCCCGCCGTCGCCACGCGCACGCGCACGAGGCCCATGCGCGTGAACAGGAACGCGATCACGACCGTGGCGAAGACCTCGAAGAAGCCCTCGACCCACAGGTGCACGACCCACCAGCGCCAGTACTCGGCGACCGCGAGGTTGCTCTCGCGCCCGTACATCAGACCTGCTCCGTAGAACAGGCCGATCGCGGCGGCCGAGAGCACGAACAGCACGAGCAGCTGGCGGTCGGCGCCGCGCGACGAGCGGAGCGCGGGCAGCAGCGCGCGGACCATGAGCGCGAGCCACAGCAGCAGGCCCACGAACAGAAACACCTGCCACGCGCGCCCGAGGTCGACGTACTCGAAGCCCTGGTGCCCGAGCCAGAACACCGCCTCGCCCGTGAGCCGCTGGTGGATGGCGAGCGCCTGCCCGATCATCGAGCCGGCGACGATGATCAGCAGGCAGACGAACAGGAAGTTGACGCCGAGGCGTTGGTACTTTGGTTCATGTCCCGCGATCGCCGGCGCGAGCAGCAGGCCGGTGGCGAGCCAGGAGCTGGCGATCCAGAAGATCCCGAGCTGGGTGTGCCAGGTCCGCGCGAGCGAGTACGGCAGCCAGCGGTCGAGCGGGATCCCGTAGAAGCCGCCGCCCTCGACGCCGTAGTGGGCCGCGATGATCCCGGTGGCCATCTGTGCGACGATCAGCGCGCCGACGACCCAGAAGTACTTCAGCGTCGCGCGCATCGACGGCGTCACCGTGAGCTTGGCCAGCGGGTCCTCGGCCAGCGGCTCCGGGTCCTCCTCGCGTCGACGCGCGGCGAAGAACCACGAGACCGCGCCGATGCCCCCGAGCAGCAGCACCATGCTGGCGACCGAGACGACGACGAGCTCGCCCGAGGGCGTGTTGCCGACGAGCTGCTCCGGCGGCCAGTTGTGCGTGTAGCTCAGCTCCGAGCCCGGGCGCTCGGTCACGCAGGCCCAGGTCGCCCAGAAGAAGAACGCGGTCATGTCGCGCGCGCGCGCCTCGGTCGAGACGGTGCCGCGCGGCATCGCGTAGCTCTCGCGCAGCCCGTCGAGCTCGGGCGCGTCGGTGAACAGGTCGACGTAGTGACTCGCCACGGCCGCGAGCGCGCGCGCGCGGATCGGCGAGATCGTGACGACGCCCGTGTCAGGGTCGTAGGTGTTCTCGCGCAGCTCGCCTGAGAGGCGCTCGACCAGCGCGGCGCGGCGCTCGGCCGCGAGCTCGTCAAATGGCGCGCCGTGCTCTGCCCGGGCCCAGTCATCGAGGATCCAACGCGCCTCGCGGTGCAGCCAATCGGCGGTCCAGTCCGGCGCGGTGTAGGCCCCGTGCCCCCAGATCGAGCCGAGCTCCTGCCCGCCGATCGAGCGCCAGACGTCCTGGCCGCGGAGGATATCCTCGCGCGTGTGCACAAGCTCGCCGCTGCCCTCGACGACGACGCGCTCGGGGATCGGCGGCGCGCTCTCGTAGATGTCGCTGCCGAAGTAGAGGATGACCGCGAACGAGATGGACAGGACGGCGCCGAGCACAAGCCACAGGCGCCGCAGGGAGTGGGAGTGGGGATGATCCGATGGCTTCACGTTGATGTCGTCTCCATCAAGTGGGTGGGCGGTGAATTGATTGGGAGCGTTCGGGTTCTTCGGGGCCTATGATCGCCTTCGAGCGCGACGCGCCTTCGCGAGCGCGTCCGCGGCGGTGCGGACGGTGCCGGGCCCATCGAAGTAGGAGGTCGTGGGCACGGGGCGACGCGCTCGCGCGCGGTGCAGCACGGCGCGCGCCTCGTCCTCGGTCAACGCGCGAACGGACGCCTCGTAGACGCCGCGCTCGCCCTCCTCGAGCGCGTTGTGGCGCTGCAGCAGCGACAGGAGCTCGCGGGCGAGCGCGAGGTCGGGGGTCGGCACGAGCAGGCTGGTGAGCGCGGCGTGCTCGACTCGCAGCCTGTCGAGGCGCTCGAGCGCGGGCACGACCGTGAGCGCTGGAGAGGCGCGTCGGACCGCCGGGAACAGCAGGCGCTCCTCGACCCCGATGTGCCGCAGCAGCCGCTCGCGGAAGCTCGCGTAGGCCTCGCGGTCGAGCTCGTCCCCCGCGAGCGCGCGTCGCAGCAGCCCGTCGATCTCGGCGTGCTCGAGCGACAGCCGCTCGAGCAGCAGCTCGCCCGCGCCGCGACCGGGGCGGTGCTCGGCGCGATCGGTCACGACGACCGTCATCGGGATGTCGTGGACCGCGCGCGGCAGCCGGGGTACGACCTGCTCCGAGAAGCAGACGCCGACGCCGGGGATCGGGTGGGCGGCGAGGAAGCGATCGACGTAGCCGCTGCCGTGCCCGAGGCGAACGCCGCGCTCGTCGAACGCGATCCCGAGGATCACGGCCGCGTCGACGCTCGCGGCGAGCTCGTCATCCGGGAGTTGGGGCGCCGAGCGTGCGGGCTGCGTCAGCCCCATGCGGAGCGTCCGCGTCTCGCACGGCCACGCGTGCGCGTGCAACATGCGATCGTGACGGTCGGCGCGCGGCAGATACACGGTCTTGCCGGCGCGCGTGAGCGCGTCGAGCAGCGGTCGGGTCTCGAGCTCGTCGCCGAACGAGAGGCACACCAGCACGCCGCGGGCCTCACGGATCTCGGGGAGCGCCAAGAGCCGCGCGCGGCAGGCGTACTCGGCGCGGGCCCGCGCCTCGCCGGTCGGGAGCGAGGTTGACCGAACGCGCAGGCGCGCCTTCTCGGCGACGGCCTCGCGCAGGGGGTCAGCGAGGTCAGTCATGCGCGCGGACCGATGATGAGCAGGAACGCGCTGTCGACCCGCGCCTGCACGGTGTGCCGAAGGCCGGGGCCCATGGCCAGCGCGCGCGCGCCGTCGTGGGCCACGGGCGAGCTGGAGTCACCGTGTTCGAACACGACCTCACCGCGCACAGGGACAACCATGACGGGCCCGGGCGCGTCGTGGGCGTGGAGGCTGGCACCCGCTCGAAGCGCGGTGAGCACGACCGTGAGCCCCGCCGACTTGACGATGGTACGCGCGGTCTTGCCCTCGCGTTGGAGTGGTTCGGACGTGAGCAGCTCGTCGACGAGATCTGCGAGCGACCACTCCGCGAAGGTCTCGGGGCTTGGCTTAAACATGTATTTCGAATACATGTTTAAGCGAGGCGGGTCTATACCGCGCTAGCTCACGACTGCGGACGCGCGGGTCCGCGGTCGCGGACCTGGTCCTGCTTCACGCTCACCGTCGCCACGAGGTAACCGATCGGGAACAGCCCGGGGAGCTGTTCGCAGCGCTCAACCATGAACCCCGAGCGCTCGACGAGCGCGCGCAGGGTGCCCTCGCTGAAGCGTGTGTGAGCGACAAAGGGGGACACCACGCTCAGCGCTCGAGACAGCGCTCGCCTCGCCCCGTCGACACCGTGCAGAAACGTCGGCGCGACGAGCAGGCCGTCGGGCGCAAGCACACGCGCGAACTCCCGGAGCGCGCGCTCGGGGTGCTCCATGACGTGCAGCGCGTTCGCGCAGAACACCGCGTCGAACGAGCCGCGCTCGGCGTCGAGCTGGTAGGCGCTCATCGTCTCGGCCTCCACGTTCTCGACGTCGGCCTCGTCCACGGCGACACTCAGGCGCTCGATCATGCGCGGAGAGATGTCGGTCGCCACCACGCGCGTGGCGACGCGCGCGATGTCCAGCGTGAATTGTCCGGTACCCGCCGCGATCTCGAGCACCCGCGCGCGCCCGTCGAGATCCTGCGCGAGGCGTTCGCGGATCGCCGGATAACTCTGCGCGAAAACTCGCACGATCGTGTCGTAGCGACGCGCGAGCGCGTCCCAAGTTCGTGACTCATTCATGGTTGATGGCCTCCTCAGACCAGTAGCCGGCACACACAGGCCGTCAGGCAAGACCGGCCAACGTGACCCACGAGAGTACCCGTTTGCGTGATCCGGTGCTCACGACGAGCCGGACGCGCTCGCGGGCCCCATCCTTGCGACGCGGCGCGCCGATACGCTAGACGTCGAGTCGTCTCTCGTGCTTGACGCCATCGCATCGCGGCCGATGTTTCGGCTGCTGCGCTTCATCACCACGCTGATGCTGGCGCTGTCGCTCTCCGGGCTCTCGCCCATAGCTGGGGAGCTCGCGGAGCGTGCCGCAGAGGAGACGACCGCCGACGCCAACTGCGGACCGCGGCAACGTGGCGAGCACGACGACTGCGACGACGACTGCGACGACGGCTGCGACGACGACGGCTGCTGCGTCGGCTTCGTGCACAGCTGTGGATGCTGCGCGGCCGCGCTCCCCCCCGACGCGTCGCGGCTCCCCGTTCGTACCGCGCGTCGTGTCCAGCACCGCCTCGCGGACGACGACGACGCGCACGAGGGGATTCGCGCGCGAATTGACCGACCGCCCCGCGCCTGAACCCTGGCTGCGGTGAGGCCTCGTGGCTCACCGCGCCGGTTGTTGTTCGTGCCCGGGCGGCGTGGTGTCAGCACCCCGCTCACTCGGAGCGTCGACGCGCGCGGCCGGTCCGCGCGCGGCCACCGTGCTGTCAGAGGTCGATTCGTACATGCTCCCCCTCCATCCCCTACTTCTCCTCGTCACGTTCGCGGGGCCGCCGGACACGCCGTGCTCGGGCCCCCTGACGCGCGAGGCTGTCATCGCGTGCGCGACCCAGCAGAGCCCGCGGGTGCGCGCCGACGAGGCGCGGGTCGCCGCCGCTCGGGGCGAGGCCGACGCCGCGCGCGTGCTCCTGCCCACGAACCCGAACGTCGCGATCACGGTCGGTCAACGCTGGAACACGCTTGGCGACCGCGCCGTCAACGTCTCTGGAACGCTGTCGCAGCGCCTCGAGATCGCCGGTGAGCGACGCAAGCGCGCCGCGGTCGCCGACGCGGAGATCGACGCGCGCGCGCGCGCGGCCGAGGTCACCGAGCGCGACGTGATCGCCGACGCGCTGCTCGCTTACTACGACGTGCTCGCGGTCCGTGAGGAGGTGACGATCGTCGCGCGAGGGCTCGCGACCGCGGAGCGTCTGCGCGGGGTCGCGGAGGCCCGCGCCGCGGCGGGGCTCGGCGCGCCGTTGGCGAGCGAGCTCGCGGCGGCCGAGGTCGCGCGGTTCGTCGAGCACGTCGCGCTGGCGCGGGGGCGTGTGCGCGTCGCCGAGTCGCGGCTCGCCGTCGCGCTCGGACTCGATCCGACCGCGCCGCCGCCGGAGGTGCGAGGCTCGCTCACGCCGCTGGCGACGTCCGACGACGTCGACGACGCCCTGCGCGTCGCGAGCACGCGACCCGAGCTCGAGCGCGCCCGCGCGGAGAAGCGCGCGCGGGAGGCTCAGCTCGCGCTGTCGAGACGCGAGCGCGCGCCCGCGCCGTCGCTGTCGTTCTTCGTGCAGACCGACGGTTTCAACGAGCGAGTCATCGGCGGCGGGCTGTCGCTCCCGATCCTGCTGCCGCACCCGCTCGGCCGCACGAACAAGGGCGAGATCGCGGCGGCGCGCGCCCGCGTCCGCGAGGCCGACGAGCGCGTCGCGGCTGCGGCTCGTGTTCTCAGCGTCGAGGCCACGACAGCCTATCACGAGTACGCCGCGCGTCGAGAGGCCGCCGGGGCCTACAGCGCCCACGCGGACGCGTCGGCGCGGCGGAGCCTCGACGCGCTCGCGGACGAGATTGAGCGCGGTCGGCTCCCGGTGCGCGACGCCCTGCTCACGCAGCAGTCGCTCATCGATCTGCTCCTGCGCTCGACTCGCTCGCGGCACCAGCTCTGTCTCGCGTCGGTCACCCTCGTCCTCGCCTCCGGCGCTCGCTTCGACGGAGGTGCGTCATGAGAGCCTCAGCCTCGATCACGATCCTCGCGCTCGTCGCCGCGCTGACCTCCTGTGATCGCGCGAAGGAGCACGACGGGCACGACGAGCACGACGAGCACGGGGCTCCAGCGCACGGGCACGAGCACGAGCACGAGGCGCGCCACGACGAAGTGCCGCGCAGCGTCGAACTCTCGCCCGAGGTCATCGAGCAGGCGGGGATCCGCACGGCCGTGGTCGAGCGTCAGGCGCTCGCGCCGACCGTGCGCTTGTCCGGCGAGATCGCGCCCAACCCGAACCGCGAGGCCAGCGTCGCCGCGCGCGTCAACGGCGTCATCGAGATGATCCAGGTGCGCCCAGGGGACGCGGTCAAGCGCGATGACGTGCTGGCGACGGTGCGCGCGCCCGACCTTCAGAGCCTGCGCGCGGCGGAGGCCGCGATGCGGGCGAAGGCCGCCTCGGCCCGCGCCAACGCCGAGCGGCTCGACGCGCTCGTCGCCAGGGGCATGGCGAGTAAGCAAGAGGCCCTCGCCGCGTCCGCGGAGGCCGACTCGCTCGAGGCCGAGACTCGAGCGGCGCGCGAGCGTCTGCGCGCCCTGGGCGTGAGTCGCTCGAACCGTCGCGCGGTGACCTTCGACGTCCGCGCGCCGCTCGACGGCGTCATCGTCGAGCGCGGCGTCATGACCGGCGCGCCGGTGACCGCAGAGACCGTCATCGCGACGATCGTCTCGACCGAGGACGTGTGGTTCCTCGCCCACGTGTTCGAGCGTGACGTCGCGCGCGTCGAGCCGGGCAGCGCGGCGAGCGTGCGGCTCAACGCGTACCCCGACGAGAGCTTCGCCGGCGTCGTCGAGTACGTCTCGCATCAGGTCGACCCCGGCGCGCGCACGCTCTCCGCCCGCGTCCCGCTCCGCAATCCAGACGGGCGCCTGCGGCTGGGGCTCTACGGCACCGCGCACGTGGTCGCCGCGGGCGCGCCCGGGGAGCCGGCGCTCGCCGTGCCCACCTCCGCGATCACGCGGATGCAGGGCAAGGTCGTGGGCTTCGTGCAGCACGACGACGAGCACTTCGAGGTCCACGAGCTCGTGCTCGGCGTCTCGGACCATCAGTACACGGAGATCGTGCACGGCCTGCGCGAGGGCGAGCGGGTCGTGACCGAGGGCGCGTTCACGATCAAGAGCGCGCTCCTTCGCGGCACCTTCGGAGAGGACCACCACTGATGGGGCTGCTCTCCTTCATCATCGACGCGTCGCTGCGCAACCGCGTCGCCGTGCTCATGGCGACCGCGCTGCTCGTCGTGCTCGGGCTGCGCGCCGCGGCGCGACTGCCCATCGACGCGGTCCCCGACGTCACGAACGTTCAGGTGCAGGTGGTCACCTCCGCCCCCGCGCTGTCGCCCCTCGAGGTCGAGCAGTACGTCAGCATCCCGGTCGAGCGCGCGATGCAGGGCATCCCCGACGTGACCGAGGTCCGCTCGCTGTCGAAGTACGGGCTCAGCGTCGTCACCGTCGTGTTCGAAGACAGCACGGACATCTACTTCGCGCGCCAGCTCGTCGGCGAGCGCATGCCGCAGGTCCAGGACGCGGTCCCGCAGGGCTACGGCGATCCGCAGATGGGCCCGATCAGCACCGGGCTCGGGGAGATCTATCAGTTCACGCTGCGCAGCGACTCCATGGGCTTGATGGAGCTCGAGGAGCTGCTCGACTGGTACATCGGGCCGCAGCTGCGATCGGTCCCCGGCGTCGTCGAGGTCAACACCTTCGGCGGCGAGAACCGGGAGTACCAGGTCGTGCTCGACCCCGAGCTGCTGCGGGCGTCGGGCCTCTCGATCGCGGACGTCGCGAGCGCGATCGAGAAGACCAACGCGAACGCGGGCGGCGGGTACATCGAGCGCGACCGTGAGCACTTCGTGATCGGCACCGACGGGCTCGTCACCAGCCGCCAGGACCTCCGCGACGTCGTCCTCGGCGCGACGCCCCAGGGCGCGCCGATCACGGTGGCGAGCGTCGGCGACGTCCGCTTCGGGCCGCGGCTGCGACGCGGCGCGGCGTCGATGGACGGCGAGGGCGAGGTGGTCGCGGGCGCGACGCTGATGCTGATGGGCGAGAACCCGAGGATCGTCGCGCGGGCGGTCCGCGAGAAGCTCGACGCGCTGCAGCCGACCTTCCCTGAGGGCACGACGGTCGAGGCTTTCTACGATCGCACGCGCCTCGTCGATCGCACGATCCGCACCGCGGTCACCAACCTCGCCGAGGGCGCGCTGCTGGTCATCGCGGTGCTCCTGCTCCTGCTCGGCAGCCTGCGCGCCGGCCTCATCGTCGCGGCCGTGATCCCGCTGTCGATGCTGTTCGCGCTCACCGTGATGGAGGCCGTCGGCCTGTCCGGGAACCTCATGAGCCTGGGCGCGCTCGACTTCGGCATCATCGTCGACGGCGCCGTCATCGTCGTCGAGAACGCGGCCCGCCGGCTCGGCCTCGCCGCCCGCGACGGCGGCCCGCTCACGGCGGCGCGACGCGGCGTCATCGTGCGCGACGCGACCATGGAGGTCCGGCGCGCGACGGTCTACGGCGAGGCGATCATAGCGATCGTCTACGTGCCGATCCTGACGCTCACGGGGGTCGAGGGCAAGCTGTTCACGCCGATGGCGACCACGGTGCTGCTCGCGCTCGCGGGCGCGTTCATCCTCTCGCTCACGCTCGTACCTGTGCTGTCGGCCATGTTCCTCCCCGCGGCCGCGGAGCGCCGCCCGACGCTGCTCATGCGGGCGGCCAGCGCGGTCTACCGGCCCGCGCTGCGGGGGGCGCTGCGGCTGCGCGCGCTGACGCTCGCGGTCGGCGCGGGCGTCATCGTCGGGGCGTTCGCGCTGAGCGCCCAGCTGGGCGCGGAGTTCGTGCCCCAGCTCGACGAGGGCGACATCCTCGTCGAGGCGCGTCGACTCCCGGGCGTCGCGCTCTCCGAGTCAGTGCGGCAAGACGGCCGACTCCAGCGCGCGCTCATGCCGATCCCCGAGATCGAGAGCGTCGTGTCGAAGACCGGCGCGCCCGAGATCGCGCTCGACCCCATGGGCGTCGAGCAGACCGACGTCTACATCAAGCTCATCGATCGCGCGCGGTGGCGCGAGGGGCTCACCAAGGCCGCGTTGGCGGCGGAGATCCGCGAGACGGTCGAGCGCGCCGTGCCGGAGATCGCGGCCTCGCTGTCCCAGCCCATCGAGATGCGCACCAACGAGCTCGTCGCCGGGGTCCGCTCCGACGTCGGGCTGCTGATCTACGGCCCCGATCTCGATCCGCTCGTCGAGCTCGGGAGCGAGGCTCTGCGCGCGCTCGAGGGGATACCCGGGGTCGCCGACGCGCGCGCCGAGCAGATCGCGGGGCTCCGGTACCTGCGCGTGATCCCTGACCGCGACAAGCTCGCCCGCTACGGCCTCACCGTCGCCGACGTGAACCTCGCGACCGAGGCCATGGCGGTCGGCCACGAGGCCGGCGTCGTGCTCGAGGGTGATCGCCGGTTCTCGATCCGCGTGCTCATGTCGCACGAGCCCCGCGGCGATCTCGAGGCGCTCGCCAGCACGCCGCTGAGGACGATGCAGGGGCACGTCGTCCCGCTCGGCGACGTCGCCGCGCTCGGCTTCACCGACGGCCCCGCGGCCATCAACCGCGAGGCGATGTCGCGGCGTATCGTCGTCGAGTTCAACGTCGAGGGCCGCGACCTGGCCTCGGTCGTCGCGGACGCCCAGCGCGTGATCGCGGACGCCCTCGCGCTCGACCCTGGCTACCGCGTCGAGTGGGGCGGGACCTTCCGTCACTACGAGCAGGCCAAGGCGCGGCTGATGTGGGTCATCCCGATCGCGCTGGGCTTCATCGTCTTCCTGCTGTGGTCCGCGTTTCAGGCCGCGCGCCCGGTCGTGTTGATCCTGTTGACCGTGCCGATGGCGCTCGTCGGCGGGATCGCGGCGCTGTGGATCCGCGACATCCCGTTCTCGATCTCGGCGGGCGTCGGCTTCATCGCGCTGCTCGGCGTCGCGGTGCTCAACGGGCTCGTGCTGGTCACGGTCGCGCGCGTGAGCCAGGACGAGGGCGCCACGCCACACGCGGCGATCGAGCACGCGGCGACGCTGCGCCTGCGGCCGGTGCTCATGACGGCGCTCACCGACGTGCTCGGCTTCGTGCCGATGGCGCTCTCGACCGCGCCGGGCGCCGAGGTGCAGCGCCCGCTCGCCACGGTCGTGATCGGCGGGGTCATCAGCGCGACGATCTTGACGCTGGTCGTGCTGCCAGCGGCGTACTCGCTGTTTGGCAAACGAGCGTAGCGCCGCGCCACGCTCCCGGGCCGGGCCACGCAGCGAATCGTCCTCCGCCAGCGCGGGATGCCGAGCCGCAGGGCCGCTGCTGGACGAGAGCGGCCGACCTGGAACATCCCGATTCGACCTCGCGCTCGAGGCTTGACGATGTCTCCAGCGCTTGCGGCAGGCGCTGCTCAGCGTGTGTCATCCGCTTGCGGCAAAAGTATGGTGTTTTTGTGTCATCTGTTTGCGGGGTCTGGCGAATTATTCGTCCCGTACTCACTAATTACGTCGTTTAACGTTTTCGCCCCTCGTGTTTTGTGTCATGCGCTTGCAGGCGCGAAAATGAAAACGGTGTATTCGGCGTCCGTTGCCGGTGTAGCTCGAATGCGCGGTTTTTCTGTTTGCGGCAAACAGAAGAAACTTGCGCTCGAACTTCGCCTCCCTCACGCTGGCCTGAGTAGGACTGCGCCCGAGCGCTTACTTCGCCGGTATATGTGCGAAGTTTGCAAACTCGGTCGCGCGGCCGGATCGAGGTTCGAATGGATGTTGAAGTCGCGCAATGCCTCTTACGCAAGGTGTCGTCTGCGCTGATTCGCTTCGGGACTCCGCCCACCGAGCCTGCTCCGAAGCTCACGTCCTGGGAGGAATTCCTGCGGCAACCAACCGCGGCCGAGCGCGCCGCCGCGGAGGCGCGCGAGCGTCAGACTCCCACGCCCGGCGTTCGAACACCCCCCAGACCGAGACGAGCTGGTGGCAGCCGGCGACGGCGACGAGCCCGAGGCCCCATGTCACCGCCGCGCGCTGAGCCCCGCGCGCCCCAGTCACCTCGAGCGGCCAAGCCGGACGAGCCCTCAAACGCGCCGAGCCTCGCGCGAACCTACGACATCACGGCAGCGGGCAACTCGTCCAAACGCATCAAGCACGCATCAGCGCCCCGGCATGTCACCGACTCGGCTGTCGAGCGCCCGGAGAGACCTACGCCGCGGCATCCATCAGTGTCACGGAGCGGGCCTGAAGAAGCCGTGAATGACGAGTTGACGACGATTCGCGAGCTCCTCGAGCAGCTCGTTCAGTCGCAGCTGCGCGTCGAGTCCCGGCTCGAGGCGCTCGAGCGTGACGCGAGCGCCCCTGCCTCCAAGGACGAGCCGAGTGAGGCTACCGACGATGGAGAAGCGGAGCCGCTTGCTTGTCCGCCTTCCGAGCGAGAGCGAGCTGTGGACACGGACGGGGACTCGACCGAGGCGAAGGGCGAGCACCTCCGCGAGCAGGTCCACCAGCTCCAGGCATCGCTGCTCGCCGCGTCGCGGCTGCTCAGCATTCTGAGCGCTCGCGTCGATGGGCTCGAACGACGAGGGCAGCGGACCGCGCGACGGCCTCGTCGATGTCGCTCGAGACCTCTATCGGGGACGAGCGTCACGCACCCGATCGAGGAGCGTGGTCCAACGAGAGCGGAGGTACGGGGACCCGCCCCGTGAGAGCGGGGCGGCCTTCGTGCTCAGCTACTTCTGCTTCTTCTTCTTCGCTCTGCGAGCGCGCGGCTTCTTCCGCGAGTTCGCCGAGATCGCCGACCCCATCAGCTCGACGCCAGCGGCGAGCGCCTTGTCGCTGATGTGCGCGTAGCGAGCGGTCGTGCTCGGCTTACGGTGCCCCAGGATCTTGCCGACGACCGCGAGCGGCACACCAGCGTTGATCGCGTCGCTCGCCGCGGAGTGGCGAAGGTCGTGTAGCCGGACACGTTCAAAGCCAGGGAGTCGGTCACGGATTCGGATCCACGTCGCGGTCAACGTCGACGGTCTGATCGCCGCCCCATGTTTGTTGGGGACTACGTACGTGCTGCGAGACCCCCGAGCCTTGGTGCGCTTCTGACACGCGCGGAGAATGTCGAGCGCGGCGGCCGAGAGCGGGACCGCTTTCTTACCCGTCTTGCTGTCGGGGAGACGAAGGCAGCGATGCCGCCAGTCGACCATGGGCCAGGTCAAGTCGCAGACCTCGCCACGCCGCATGCCGGTGTGCGCGAGAATCCGAATCGCGGCGACGGACTCCCACCGCAGCGCCCCGTGCTCGTTGCGGTTCAGCGTGAGCCCGCGTTCGAGAGCCTCCTCGAGAAGGACTCTCTCCTCGGGCGAAAGAAAGCGCTCGCGCGACTTCCCCGGGAACTTCTTCACGTGGCGCGTCGGCGGCGTGAACGTGGCGTCCACGACATCCCACTCCTTCGCGCGGCCGTAGATGCTGCTCAAGAGGAGCAGCGCGGCGTTCGCCTCGTAGGGCGTCTCGCGCAGCTTCCCGTGCCAGCGGATCACGTCGGCCCTGGTGATCTCGTCGAGGCGATGCTTGCCGAAGCGGGGGAGGATCGCGGTGCGGAGCAGCTGACGATACTTCTCGCGTGAGTATCGCTTGAGCCGCACGTCCACGTGCTCGTGGATGAAGCGTTCGGCGAACTCTTGGAGCTTGGGCAGGTTGGACGCGCGACGCGGCGACGTGACGCGGCGTCGGGACTCCGTCGGCGCGCCGACTGCCAGGAGCCGCGACTGCGCGAACGCCCTCGCGTCCGCGAACTCGATATTGGTGACCAAGCCGATGCGCTCCCGGACGTCCTTTCCTTCACCTGTCCGATAGCGCACGTAGTACGCCTTTTTCCCGCTCGGCAGTACGCGGAGGATGAAGCCCTTGAGGGTGCCGCAGGTGAGTTCGTACCTCGCCTTGCGCGGCTTCGCTCGCTCGACAGCTCTCTTGGTCAGAGTCGGCATCGTCATGCGCTCAGAATCGAACCATCATCCGAACCAAAACAAGCCCTAGAACCATGTCGAGTTTCGGGTGCAACTTCAAGAATTTAGGTGGCTAGGGCGGTTCTGCGCACAACTTCATAATCGCCGACCATGATGTTCTCGGGCTTGAGGTCGCGGTGCAGCACGCCCGCGCGGTGGGCCGCCGCGACGCCGCGCGCGGTCTGCTTCATGACCTCGAGGACCTCTCGCCAGCCGCGGCGCGCGGCCGCGAGCCAGCGCCGCAGCGTCTTGCCCTCGACGAGCTCCATCGACAGCCACAGGCGACCCTCGTGCGCCCCGACGTCGTGGACCGCGACCACGTTCGGGTGCGCGAGCTTGGCGAGCGCCTGGGCCTCCCGGACGAGACGCGCGCGCGCGCTGTGATACCGCGCGAGCGACGGGTGGATCAGCTTGAGCGCGACCGCGCGATCGAGCTCGGGATCGTAGGCGGCGAGGACGACGCCCATGCCGCCCTCGCCCAGCTGCCTGAGCACCGTGAAGCGCCCGATCCGCCCGCTCGGCGGCGCCGCGGGCTCCCTCGAGCGCGCGTCGCCGGGCGCGGAGGGCAGGCTCTCGACGGTCTCGTGGAGGAGCGTGTCCGCGGTGTGATCGAGGATCACGCGGCCCCCCCTCGTCCCCGCGCCGTCCGCCCCCGCGTCGCCGCGCGACGCTCGCGTCGCGCGCCCGCGGAGCGCGACGCGACGTCTTCCGTCGCGAGCCGCGCGCCTTGCCGCCTTCGACGCGCGCGTTCACTACCTGTATATTCAGACAGGCGTGTGCCCGCCGCCCACGTCCCGCTCACCGCGTCTCTCCGCCCCCCGACGTCTCCATTAACGTACCGCACCCGGTCGACCGGGGCCCACCCCTCGCGCGCCAGCGCGACCGCGCGGACCGCAGTCGCGCCCCCTGTGAGCCTCGGCGCACGACGCGTCGCACGGGGACGCGGTCGAGTCGGCTGCGGGCCCCAGGCCAGCGCGCCCGCCGACGCGCCCGCGCTGCGCTACCCTGGGGGCGTGAAGCTCTCCGAGGCGCGCCGTCGACTGCCCGTGCTCGCGGACGACCGCGCGCTGCCCGAGCCCGACACGCGGCGCGCAGGCTCGCGCCGCGTCGACGGGGCCGTGCTCCGCGACCAGCGGAGCCCGCGCCTCGTCGTCTGGGAGATCACGCTCGCTTGCGACCTGCGCTGCGCTCACTGTGGCTCGCGCGCCGGCGAGGCGCGACCGCAGGAGCTCAGCACCGACGACGCGCTCGCGCTGATCGAGGAGCTGCGAGCGCTGGGCGCCGGCGAGGTCGTGCTGATCGGCGGCGAGGCCTACATGCGCGGCGACTTCGTCCTGCTGATCCGGGCGATCCGCGAGGCCGGGATGACCTGCACCATGACGACCGGCGCGCTCGGGCTGACCCGGACGCGCGTCGACGCCATGGTCGAGGCCGGGATCAACGGCGTCAACGTCTCGATCGACGGCGACGAGCGAGCGCACGACGAGCTGCGCGGGGTCCCCGGGAGCTGGCGACGGGCGTTCGAAGCGCTCGCGCGCCTGCGCGCGCGCGACGTCTCGATCTCCGCCAACACGCAGCTCAACCGCCGCACGCTGCCGACGCTCGACGGGCTGCTCGAGCGCCTGCACGCCGCCGGCGCGCGCGGCTGGCAGCTGCAGATCACCGCGCCCTTCGGCCGCGCCGCGGATGATCCTGAGCTGCTTCTTCAACCATATGACTACCCGGACCTGTTCCAGCGGCTCGATCGCCTCGAGCGCCGCTGCGCCGCGCTCGGCGTCCGGCTGTTCCCGGCCAACAACCTCGGCTACTTCGGGCCGCACGCCGGGCGCCTGCGCCGGTGGCAGCGCGGCGGGCACTACCCGGGGTGCCAGGCCGGCCGCAGCTCGCTCGGGATCGAGGCGGACGGCGCGATCAAGGGCTGCCCCAGCCTGGGCGGCCGAGCCAACGTCGCGGGGCGCTGGCGGCCCGGCGCGCTCGCCGAGCTGTGGCGCGCCGCCGAGCTCCGGTACACGCGCGATCGCGGCGAGGATGTCCTCTGGGGCTACTGCGCCGAGTGCTACTACCGCGCGATCTGTATGGGCGGCTGCACGGCGGTGGCCGAGCCGCTCACGGGGCGACCGGGCAACAACCCGTACTGTCACCACCGCGCGCTCGAGATGGATCGCGTGGGCCTGCGCGAGCGCGTCGAGCAGGTCGCGCGCGCGCCCGGGGTGCCCTTCGACCACGGCCTGTTCCGCGTCGTCCGCGAGTTCAAGGACCCGGTCCTGCGCGCGGCCTTCGGCCCGCTGCAGCGCGACGAGCCGCGGGTCTCGCGGGTCGTGTGCCCCGAGGGCGCCGGGCGCCCGATCGCGCCCGACGAGCTCGCGTGAGCGGGGGGCCGCGCTGACGCCGATCAACGCCGGTCGTCAGCGCATGACGTGATAGCGATCGAGCGCCGGCCGCTCGAGCCGCGTCGTGGTCCCGTCGGCCCACTCGACCGCGATCGCGCTCACGCGCGCCTCGGGCCCGAGGCCGAAGAGCTTGTGCGGGGCGTGCTGGGACTGCAGGGAGTCGCCCGTGACGACGCGGTGCTGCTGCGTCGGCGCGCCCTCGACCTCGACCGTGACGCGCGCGCCGATCGGCGAGCGCGCGCCGCCGAGCCGCACGCCGACCCACTTGTTCGGGCTGCTCCACTGGTTCTGCAGCACGGCGAGGCGCTCGTCGGTCGACTCGCCGCGGACCTTGCCCGCGCGCGCCTTGGCGAGCACGACGAGCAGGTCGGGGCGCCCGTCGAGATCGAGATCCTCGGAGACGGTGGCGCGCGCGTCGTCCTCGAGCGCGACGTCGAGCGGGAAGCCGGCCTCGACGAAGCCGCGCGCGGGGTCGGTGACGAACAGCTTGTTGTGCTCGAAGCCGTTCCACGAGACGCCCTCGGAGATCGCGGTCTGGAACTCGTCGAGGAAGAAGCGCTCGAGCTCCGCGTCGCGCTCGGAGGTGCCGGTGTAGACGTCGTGGCGCCAGTAGGTCGTGCAGTAGTCCTTGGCGGTCTCGCGGCTGATGTGGCCGTTGACGACGTAGATGTCGAGGTCGCCGTCGCGATCGAAGTCGAAGGAGGTCGAGCCCCAGGACCAGCCCGTGCGCGCGACGTCCTGCGCGAACGCGCCGGCGCGCAGGCGGTGGCGCGCGTCGCCGTCGTAGAGGCGGTTGCCGTAGGCCATCTTCATGCGCATCTCCTGGATGTCCTCGTGGCCCTCGCGCCCGAGCCCGAGCTGCTCGAGGCGCCGCGCGGTCGTCGAGCTCATGCCGACGACGTAGAGGTCGAGGAAGCCGTCGAGGTTGTAGTCGCCGATCGTGTGGGACATCCCGAAGCTCGCGCGCTCGTCGACGAGCTCGGCGGTCACGTCCGTGAAGTGACCGGCGCCGTCGCCCTTGTAGAGGTCGAGGCCCGAGAAGTCGCTGACGACGATGAGGTCGAGCTTGCGATCGTCGTCGAGGTCGAGGAGCGAGGCGCTCCACGTCCGGCGCCGGCGCTTGGCCGCGAGCCCGGCCTCGTCGGTGATGTCCGTGAACGCGCCGCGCCCGTCGTTGCGCAGCAGGTACGCGGGGTCGCCGTCGTTGGCGTCGTAGTAGGGCGTCGGCATCTGGCCGTGCACGTAGGGTCGCTTGTACTGCCCGACGAACAGGTCGAGGTCGCCGTCCGAGTCGATGTCGCCGGCCGTCAGCGCGACGGGCGTGTCGAGCGGGACGGGCATGCGCGCGGCCACGCGCGGCTCGGTCGAGAAGCCGCCCTTGGACGTCCCAGAGAACAGGTTGATGTCGCCGGCGACGTGCGCCGTGACGAGGTCGACCACGCCGTCGCCGTCGACGTCGGCGAGCACGGCGGCGAACGGCGCGCCGGGCATGCTGTAGTAGACGTCCTTCGGCAGCAGCTCCTCCTCGACGAGCTTGATCGCCCCCTTCGCGCTGCGGTTGCGGTACAGCCGGTTGGCGCCGACGAGCAGCACCTCGGCGCGCCCGTCACCGTCGAGGTCGTGGACGAGCACCGGCTGCACGTGGCGCGCGGCCACGTGGATCTGCGGCTCCGGGTCGAGCTCGAGCGCGGGCGCGAACGCGTCCGGCCCCGCGCGCTCGACGAGCTCGAGCGCGCGCGCGTCGAGCTCGGCCGGCTCAATATGACCTGAAGGACCGGCCTCCGGGCGCCACGCGACGTGCACGGTCCCGGTGATCGCGACGCGCCGATCGCCGTTGCGCGCGTGCAGGACGACCGAGACCTCGGAGCGCGCGGGCGCGCCGGGGATGAACTTGCTGTGGTGCCACTCGGTCTGCACGAGCCGCCACCCCTCGGCGACGCGCGCGTCGATCCACGCCCGCCAACCGGCGCCGTCGAGGCGCGCGCCGTCGCCGCTCGTCCGCCGACGGAGCAGCCCGTCCTCGAGCGCCACGGGCTCGCTGAGCGCGCCCAGTCTGAGCTGTCCAAACGGGAAGCTCGCGAGGACCTCGTGGGGCTCCGCGGCGGCGCGCAGGCGGTCCCAGAGCGCGATGAAGGCCTCCTCGTGGCGCTGGGCCGCGACCTCGGGCTCCCACAGCGTCGTGTCGAGGCGCTCGCGCAGCTGCTCCTCCTGCTGCTTGGAGCGCGGGCGATCGGCGAGCGCCGCGTCCGGCGTGACCGCGTCGGGCCCAGCCGGCGTCGGCGTCGCGGCGAGCGGCGTGATCCCGCGGGCGGGAGCCGACGGCGCGGGCCCGGAGCCGCCGCACGCGGCCGTGATGGCCGCGAGCGTCAGCGCGAGCGCCGACGCGCGCGCGCTCGTCCTCGGCCGAGCTCGGTTCAACCAGGAGGAAGTCATGCGCGCGCTCACCTGCACAGCATCCCGTCCCGACGCGCGCGGTTCAAGCACCGACGCGCGCGCGGTCACGACCGCGCCGAGCGGGGGCTCGCGCGTCAGCGCTACCCGGACGCCGCGGGGACGCCCGCGCCGCCGGTCTTCAACGCGAACGCGGGTCGATCGAGGAGCTCCGGGCGCGGGGACGCCTCGGTGAGGCGCGCGTGGGCGTCGAGCGGGATGCCCTCGAAGCGCTGCGTCGCGCCCGACCCGGGCCAGACGACCTCGACCGCGACGACCTCCGTGGCCGCGCCGAGGCCGACGTGCTGGCGCAGCGGGCTACCGCCGAAGCTCCCGCCGGTGCTGACGTGGCGGTGGATCACGCGCTCGCCCGCCGGCTCGCGGATCCGCACGCGCACGCGCGCGCCGATGGCCGAGCGGTTCGCGTGCACGCCGACGAGCTCGAGCGCGAGCCACCTGCGGCCCGGCTGCCCGGGGTTCTCGTAGAGCGCGTCGCCGAAGCGGTCGCCCCGGAACGCGCCGCCCATCTGTTCGAACACGTCGACGTCGCCGTCGTGATCGAGGTCGGCGAACGCGACGCCGTGCCCCTTCTGGAGGTGCCCGAAGCCGCCGGGGAAGGTCACGTCGAGGAAGGGCCCCGCGCGCGCGCCGAGGTACATGCGGTTGGGCTGCAGCATCTCGTAGGGCGGCGCGCCGGTCCCGAGGTACATGTCGAGCACGCCGTCGTTGTCGAGCTCCCCGAAGTTGCAGCCCATCGCGCTCGCGGGCGCGGCGAGGCCCGCGACCTCCGTGACGTCGGTGAACCCGCCCTGGCCGTCGCCGCGGTAGAGGCGGTGGGGCTCGGCGCGCGGCGTCTCCCCGAGGAAGCCGTCGCAGATGTCGGCGGCGTCCGCCTCGTAGGAGGCGACGAAGAGGTCGAGCGCGCCGTCGCCGTCGTAGTCCCAGAACCAGGTGGGGAAGCTGTGGATCGGCCGCGTGACGCCGAGCTCCTCGGCCACGTCGGTGAACGCGCCGCCGCCGTCGTTGCGGTACAGGCGGTTCTTGGCGCCGAGGTTGGAGACGTAGAGGTCCGGGTCGCCGTCGTTGTCGTAGTCCCCCCAGGTCACCCCCTTCGCCATCGCGCTGTTGCTGACGCGGGAGGCGACGGTTACGTCGGTGAAGGTGCCGTCGCCGTTGTTGCGCATCAGCTGCGAGCGCGCGGGGTGCCCCGCGGTCGACTCGTTGCCGATGTAGAGGTCGAGGTCGCCGTCGCCGTCGTAGTCGGCCCAGGCGGCCGTCTGCGTCGGCTCGCGGGTCTCGTCGAGACCGGACTGAAAGGTCACGTCGGTGAAGCGCCAGCCGCCGTCGTTGCGGATCAGCGAGTTCAGCTGCCGACCCGCCTCGCCGAGCCACGCGCCGCGCAGGATCAGCAGGTCGAGGTCGCCGTCGTTGTCGTAGTCGGCGTGGACGAGGTTGAGCCCGCCCGTGACGCCCTCGAGCCCGGAGCCCTCGAGCTTGCTCTCGAAGCCGCCGTCGCCGCGGTTGCGCCACAGCGCCGGCGGGCGGTCGGGGAACCAGTCGGTCACGATGATGTCGAGCAGGCCGTCGCCGTCGAAGTCGTCGATCACCGCGCCGCCGGCGAGGCTCTCGCGATCCACGCCGAGCTCGCGCGAGACGTTGACGAAGCGCGGGAAGCTCGACGCGGCGCCGCTCCCCTGAAACGCCGCCGCCGGGATCCGCAGGTCCTCCGGGACGCCTGCGGGGTGCGCCGCGACGGTCATCGCGGCGACGTTGAGCAGCCAGATCGCTTTCTTGCGCAGCCGCTCGCCCGTGCCGGCGTCGCGCGCGACCTCGATGAAGACGGCCATGGCCTTGCGCGCGCCCTCTTCGTCCGCGTGCACGCCGCCGCCCGCGATCGGCAGGATGCAGCTGTCGGCGTTGTTGCGCAGGCAGCAGTTCTGGCTCTCGCCGAGCCGCAGGTAGGCGACGCCGAGCTGGAACCTGAGCTCCGCGGCGGGCCCCGAGGGGACCGCGTCGCCGAGCGTGACGAGCTCGTCGCGCGCGGTCTCGAACAGCGCGATGGCCTCGCGCTCACGCCCGAGCTCGAGCTCGGCGGCGGCGAGCTGGTAGCGCGTGCGCGTCCGCGACACCGGGTCCATGCGCGCGCCGTGCCGCGCGAGCTGCTCGCGCAGCTGATTCGCCCTGCTCTCGCCGACGTAGGGCGCGCGCTCGATGGCCGCGCGCGCCTCGTCGGCGAGCGCGGCGACCATCCGCGCGTGCCCCTTCGCGTCCTCGTCGTCCGCAGCGGCGTCGGGGCGCGGCGTCGCCGACGCGGCGGGGGTCGGGGTGATCTCGGGCCTGGCGGACGCCTCGTCGACCCGGTCCGCCGGCTGCGTACACGAGGCGCCGCCGAGCGCCAGCGAGAGCAGCGCGGCGGTGGCGAGTCCTCGCGTCATCCGCCGACACTATAGCCCGACGCCCGACGCCGCAGCGCGCCGCGATGGCGGATTCGCGCTCGGTCGCCGCGCGACCACGACGTCGCGTCGCGTCGAAGCCCGTGAGGGCCCATGTCGCGGCGCGCGTCGACGCGCCGGCGTCGCGCGTGGTCGACCCCGGGTGAGCGAAACGCGAGCGCGAGCGAACGCTCGAGCGACCTCCCGCGCCGCGCTACTGCGGCACGGCCTGCAGCGCGATCCCGGCGCCCGTCATGTCGGAGTAGGTGTAGGGCCCGCTGAGGCCGCCCACCGACTGGAACTGGTAGGTGTCGGGGTCCATCTTGAACGCGGTCCCGTTCGTGTCGACGATCCAGACGTAGCCCTCGGCGTCGATCGAGACGCCGACCGGCTCCGAGCAGCCCGGGATCGGGATGTTCGGGTTCGTGATCGTCTGGTTGTTGGTGTCGACCTCGACCAGGCGACAGCCGCCGTTACCGGCGACCCAGGCCCGCCCCTCGCTGTCGACCATGAGGCCGCGGAGGCAGCCGCCCGTGTCGGCGCCGACCGCCGCGAAGGTCTCGTTCTGCGCGTCGAAGCGCAGCACCTGACCCGAGCACCCGCCGAACCAGGGGTTGCCGTCGGCGTCGAGCGCCATGCCGTAGGTGTCGTACTGATCCTGGATCGCGTTGGTCCACAGCTGCGTCGAGTAGTCCCCGCCGTCGATCTTCAGCAGCGGGCCGTGCCAGCCGCTGACCCAGAAGTTGTGATCCTTGTCGACCGCGCCGCCGTAGGGTCCCCAGGTCAGGTTGCTGCCCCACGGCGAGACCGAGACCTCCTCGATCGTCGAGCCGTCGGTGCCGTCGAGGTAGCGGAACCGGCCCTCGTTGCCGTTGGGGTACCAGCCCATCCACAGGTTGTGCGTCATGTACTCGCAGGTGACCGGGTTCTGATCCTGGAAGTCCCAGCCCAGCGGGCGCACGCCGCGATAGATCGTGTTGTTGATCCCGTTGATGCCGTCGGACTCGTCGATGTGCCACAGGCGGCACTCCTCCTGGGCCCAGGGCAGCACGTTGTTGGCGCCGGTCGACGTCTCGATCATCCCGTTGTTGTTCTTGTCGATGCAGTCCTCGTCGTCGGCGGCGAACACGGTGACGCTGCCGACCTGACGACCCGCGACCGCGGCGTAGCGGCCGCTGACGTTGACCGCGGTGCGCGAGGGCTGACCGCCCGGGGCGTCGTCGGTCAGGTAGCGGCCCTCCTCGATCAGCGTCATGGTGTTGATCTTCGAGACCGTGCCCTGACTCGAGTTGGCGACCCAGATGTAGCTGAAGTCGAAGACGCCCATCATCCCGCCGCCCTCCTGCTGGTCGCAGGGGATGAAGGTGCAGGTCGCCTGATCGCAGTAGACCGCGTTCTCGTCGCAGTCCTCCGGGCCGTTGGTGATGCCGTCGCCGCAGCCGACCATGCCGTTGCAGTTGACGTTGCACATGTCGTAGGCGCCGTTGTCGGGCCCGTCGTCGCAGGTCTCGGAGCCCTCGACGACGCCGTCGCCGCACACCGAGTCGCCGTCTCCGTCGCCGTCTCCGTCGCCGTCTCCGTCGCCGTCTCCGTCGCCGTCTCCGTCGCCGTCGCCGTCGCCGTCTCCGTCTCCGTCGCCGTCGCCGTCGCCGTCTCCGTCTCCGTCGCCGTTGGTCGTCATGCCCTCGGTGCCGGACATCGTGCCCGACGGATCAGGTCCGGCGGTGGTCATCCCCACGGACTCAGATCCCGACGGACCGCTCGGGTCGCTCGTCGACGATGAGCTGTCGGTCGCCGAGTCCGACGCGCTCGACTCCGACGTCGTCGAGTCGTCGCCGCAGCCGACCACGAGCGAGAGGGGGAGCGCGAGCAGGAGACGCAAGCACTTGGCTGACACGTTCGACATGGCCGTACAATCATACGCCGAAAGCGGGGAGATTCCTCTGCGCTCGCGCGAGGGGATCCCCGGCGGCTGACGCGACCCGAGCCTCCACCCATACGGACATTGTTTTTGGAGCCTGTCGTACTGGTCAGGACCGGAGCGCGCGCGCGACGTCGAGCCGCGCGCGGGCGTCGCGACGCGGGGTATCCCCCAGGCGAGCCTCGGGGCCGCGCGGCTGGACTCCGGCGGACACGCGCGTCGCCGCGACGTCTCGAGCCAGCCCGCGAGGCTACGGCTCGCCGGCCGACGCCGTCGCGCGCGCTCGCCTCTCGCGCTTCTCGACGACCCGGCGCATGCGCTTCATGGCCTTGTCGAGGCCCATGGCCTGACGGACCTCGCGCATCGTCTCGCGCGCGATCGCCTGCACCTTGCGCGTGCCGTGGTAGAGCACCTCGTCGATCAGGCCCGGGTCGCGCTCGTAGCGAGCGCGACGCGCCCACAGCGGCGTCATGTAGCGGGTGAGCGCCGCGGTCAGCCGCTCCTTCACCTCCCCGTCGCCGACGCGGCCCTCGCGGTAGCGCGCCTTGAGCTCGGCCACCTCGTCGGGGCGGTCGTTGAACAGCTCGTGGAACACGAACACGGGGTTGCCGTTGTCGGGGTCCGCCGGGACGTCGGCGCGCACGCGCGTCGGGTCGGTGAACATCCCGCGCACCTTCTGCTTGAGCGCGCGCGCGTCGTCGCTGAGGAAGATCGCGTTGCCGGCCGACTTCGACATCTTGCCCTTGCCGTCGGTCCCGACCAGCGTCGGCACCTCGCCGAGCAGCGCCTCGGGCTCCGTGAACACCTGCCCGTAGAGGCTGTTGAAGCGGCGCGCGAGCTCGCGGGTGATCTCGACGTGCGCGAGGTTGTCGCGACCGACCGGCACGAGCTCGGCGCGCGGCAGCAGGATGTCCGCCGCCTGCAGCACCGGGTAGCCCAGCAGGCCGTAGGGCATCGACTCGTCGTCGATGCTGGCGTTGCGCGCCATGTCCTTGAGCGACGGCACGCGCGCGAGCCGGTTGACCGTCACGAGGTTCTGCAGCAGCGTGTTGAGCTCGTAGACCTCGGGAACGGCCGACTGCAGGTAGATCGTGGCGCGCTCGGGGTCTATCCCCGCGGCCAGGTAGTCGAGCACGATGTCGCGGGCGTTCTTCGTGATCTGCTCGATCGCGGCCGCGCTCGGCTTGGTCGTGAGCATGTGCAGATCGGCGACGATCAGGATGGTCTCGTACTCGCGCTGCAGGCGTACGCGGTTGCGCAGGCTGCCGAGCAGGTGACCGAGGTGCAGTCGCCCCGTGGGGCGGTCGCCGGTGAGGATGCGCTTCGGTCGGGGCGCGGCGGTGGACTCGGTCGTCATGGCGAGGGCTCCCGCGCTGTGTATAGGCGGGCGCGCGACCGCGTGTCCACGCCGCGCGCGGACGCGAGCCCTCAGGGCGCGAGGCCCAGCGCGGCGCGCCCGAGCGCGTGGGCCCCCCGCGTGGCCGCGAGCGCCTCGTCGGTCGCGAGCGACCGGAACGCGCGCTCGTGAAAGCGCTCCTGCGGGAGGATGCGGGCGAACACCGCGCGGACGTCCTGGGGCGCCTCGGGGTCGCCGGCGATCACCGCGATCCGCTCGAGGCGCATGCGCTCGGCGTGGGCCCCGACCGCGCAGCCCGTCTCGAGATCGCGGATCGCCGCGAGCGGCCCGTCCCAGTAGCGTGTGGGCTTGTCGCGCACGACCGGCGCGTGCCCGCGCGCGCGCAGCAGCTCGCCGACCCAGGCCGCGTGCCGTCGCTCCTGCGCGGCGATGATGGTGAGCAGCCGACGCGCGCGCGGGGCGTCGCGCGCGTGCTCGTCTCGCAGCGCCTCGATCCGCCCGGCCGCGGTCGCCTCGCCGCGATACTGGTCGTACAGCCAGGCGATCAGCCGCGCCGGATCGCGGCGCGTCCGCGCCCACCAGCGCGCCGGCGTCACCGGCTGGAGGTCCTCGTCTGGGCCCGCCAGGGCCCGCGTTGCGCCGCGTCGTTCGTGCTCCACGCGCTCACCGTAGATCCGCGTGGTATCTGTTTCTACTAGAAATGAACGATGAACTATCGGCGCAGCCGATTCTTGACGGCGAGCTGCTGCGAGCGTTCGCCGCGTTCGCGACCGCGCGCAGCTTCACCCACGCGGCCGCGCGCGTCGGCCTGTCCCAGCCGGCGCTGTTCGAACGCGTGCGCCGCCTGCAGGAGCAGCTCGGCGTCACGCTCTACGAGCGCGAGGGCCGGGCGCTGCGGCTCACCGACGCGGGCGTGCGCGTCGCCGCGTTCGCGCGCGAGGAGCTCGCGCGCGCCCGCGGCTTCTCGCGCGCGCTGACGGGCGCGCCGAGCGAGGAGCGCGTGACGCTGGCGGCGGGCGAGGGCGCGTACCTGTACCTGCTCGGCCCGGCGCTGCGCGCGTTCACGCGGCGACCGCGACGAGGACCCAAGAACATGTCCAATTCGCCATCTTCGAACACGGGGCCGCCGCCGCGCTGCGAGCTGCGCGTGCTCACGCTCGGCGGGCCGTCCGCGCTCGAGGCGGTGCGCGAGGGCGAGGCCGCGCTCGCGGTCGGCGTGTTCGACCTCGTGCCGCGCGGGCTGCTGGCCCGCGACATCCTCCAGACGCCGCTGTGCGCCGCGGTGCTGCGGACGAGCGCGCTCGCGCGCCGCCGGGAGATCCCGCTGCGCGCGCTGGCGCGTGCGCGGCTGATCCTCGCGCCGACGGGGCAGCGACACCGCGCCGTGATCAGCCGCGCGATCGCCAGCCTCGGCGTCCAGCCGGCGCCGCCGGTCACCGCGGACGGCTGGCCGCTGATGCTGCAGTTCGCCGCCGCGGGCCTGGGGGTCGCCGTCGTCAACGGCGTGTGCAAGCCGCCGCCCGGCGTCGTGCTGCGCCCGATCCCGGAGCTGGGGACGGTGACGTACCGGCTGCTGTCGCGGCGCGACTCGACGAGCGCGGCCGCCGAGCGCCTGGCCGCGCTGATCCTCGAGCGCTCGTCCTCGCCGCGCGCGTAGCCCGGCGCCGCGAGCTCGACTCGAGCGGCGCGGGCGCGACGGGAGTCGCCTCCTGCGGGGCTACGTGCACTTGCGATGCACGATCGAGGGCCCGGCCTCGTCGTACTCGTTCTTCGAGATCCACATCTCCTCGAAGGTCGAGAGGCTCGAGAGGATCGAGCCGCCGATCCAGACCGAGTACTTGCGCTCCGGCGGCGCGATGATCTTGATCGTCATGCTGTCGGGCGCGAGCGCCTTGATCTCCTTCTGCAGGCGCTCGGGGATGCCCTGGAACATGGTCGTGCCGCCCGACATCACGACGTTGCTGTAGAGGTCCTTGCGGATGTCGACGTCACACTTCATGATCGAGCTGAAGGTGAGCCTGTGGATCCCTTCCTGCTCGAGGCCGATGAAGTTCGGCTTGAACAGGACCTCGGGGCAGCGGAAGCGCTCGGCGCCGATCGTGATGACCTGCCCGTCTGGCAGCTCGTAGTTCTGCTCGAGCTCGCTCGACGTCTCGGCTTTCTGCAGCTCCTCGTCGTAGTCGAGCGCGACGTACGAGAGCTTCTCCTTGATGTCGCGCGCGAGCCCGGCGCTCGAGGAGCCGGTCTTGAGGGTCGGGCTGCGCGCCGCGACGGCCTTGCGCAGGTACTCGGTGAGGTCGCGGCCGCCGATGTCGGCGCGCCGGATCGCCTTGTACTGGGGGACGCCGCGGACCACCGGCGCGGCGACGGTCTCGGTCTCGCCCACGATGACGGCGACCCCGGTCGCGCGGCTGTTGGCGCGCAGGGCCGCGAGCGCCCCCGGGAGCACGAGGAAGGCCGGGCTGTTGAACTTCTTGAACGCCATCGTCGTGAGCCGCTCGCGGTTGGCCCTGGGGCTCACCGGCGGCTCGATGAACAGCATCGAGTGCTCCTCGGGCGCGACGCGCAGGCGCCCGCAGGCCTCGCGCACGTACTTCTCCATGTCGTCCCAGCTCTTGACGACGCCGCGCTCGAGCAGCCCGCCGGTCTTGCCGACGATCGACGGGAACACGGCCCGCGGCGTGGGCTCGCCGGCGAGGCCGGCTTGGAGATAGGCCTGCTCGGAGAGGTCAATGACGATAATAGAGCGGTCTCGGAGGATGCTGGACACGGCGGGGCTCCCCTGCTGCGGGCACGAGGCGTGCGACTGCGGGTGGTGGCCGCGCCGCGAGAGCTCGCGCGCGCGGCCGGTTCATACGACATGTCGTTGGTACGCGCCCGCGCGCCGCGATGCAAGCGCGCGTCGTGCCGGCGCGCGGCGCCGCGCGGCGCCGCGCGGCGCGAACGCGCGCGATTATTAAACCTGTCTTTGCAGACAGCTCATTCGGGCGCGCGTCGACCCGCGATCAGGTAGTGGAGCATCCCGCGCGCGCCGTAGAAGCGGCCGGCCTCGACGTCGCGCACGAACGCGTCGCACCACGCCTGGACGAGCCGCCAGCGCGCGGGGAAGTCCTCGGCCGCGCCGCCGCCGGCGAGGTACAGGCGACGCGAGTCCTCGCGGCCGCCGGTGAACCACGCGTGCTCGCGACACCAGCCGACGAAGACCGAGAGGTCGACGCGCTCGGGGTGGGTCGCGTAGGGGGGCACGAGCCGCGCGCACTTGTCCGTGTTGTGCACGGAGATGTCCCGGAGGCCCGCCGCCATGAACAGCCCGGGGAGCCGCCCGCCGATCGAGCTGTCGCCCTCGCCCAGCGCGCGCTTGCCCGCCTCGCACAGCTGCTGCAGCTCGAGCAGCGCGCGGACGTCGGCCGGCGAGGTCTCGACGCTGCAGTTGAGCCACGCGAGCGTGTTGGCGAGGTTGTCGGGCTCGGCCGCGAGGATCAGGCCGCCAGGCCTGGTGACGCGGCGCATCTCGGCGAGCGCGCGCGCCGGGTCGGCGACGTGGATCAGGACGGTCTGACAGGTGACGAGGTCGAAGCTCGCGTCCGGGAACGGCAGCGACTCCGCGGCGGCGAGCTGGTAGCGGCAGCGGCCGTCGAGCTCGCGCGCGACGGCCTCGCGCGCGGCGAGCTCGAGGAACGCCTCGACCCGGTCGACGCCGACGAGCTCCGCGTCGCCCGGCAGGTGGGGCAGCAGCGTGCGACCCCAGTGCCCCGCGCCGCAGCCGACGTCGAGCGCGCGCCGGACCTCGCCGAGGCCGAGGCGGCGCGCCATGAGCCGCAGGAAGTCCTGATCCCACCACAGCTCGCGCCACTCGCCCTCGAAGCCGGCGAGCTCGATGTAGCGGGCGGGGTCGTCGTGTTCGGGTCGAGAGGCGGGCGCGGGCTCGTCGGGCGTGGTCACGCGCCCATGGTACCGCGCCGTGAGTCGACGCGCGGACGCGCGGCGCGACGCGACACGACGCGCGCGGTGCTGAAGACCGCCCGCGACCGCGAGCCTGCCCCGCGCGCCCGATACCGGGCGCCAGCGCTCGCGGCACGCCCGAACGCGGCTACGCGACGAGGTGGCGATAGCGTCCCGCGGCGAGCTTGCGCTTGACGGCCTCGACCTGCTCCGGGGGCATGTTCTTATGGGCAGGCGATCCGGGGGGCTGCGGCGCGCGCGTCAGCGTGCCGGCGACGAAGTCCTCGAGCGCCTCGCGCATGAGCGCGGCGGACAGCGCGGTGGCGCGGTAGCAGAGCTGCTCATAGGTGTCGCCGCGGCGGACCGGGAGCGCGCGCCGACCGACGATCGGCCCGGTGTCGACGCCCGCCTCGATGAAGTGACAGGTGCAGCCGACGGGCTCGTCCAGCGCGATCGCCCAGGCGACGGAGGCGGAGCCGCGCACCTCGGGCAGCAGCCCGGGGTGCGCGTTCAGGGCGCCCGCAGGCGCGAGCTCGAAGATCGCGGGCCGGAGGATCCGCGTGCCGCCGAGCACGAGCAGCTCGGGCTGATAGTCGGCGAGCAGCTGGCGACAGCGCGCGCCGTTGTGACGGCGCACGTGGTGTCGCGCGACGTCGCGACCGGCGAGCTGCTCGGCGACGCGCGGCGCGATCGGGAAGCCGGCCATGCGCTCCAGGAACTTCTCGCGCTCGAGCTCGGCGACCCGCGAGCGCTCCGAGATCACGAGGCCGGGCGCGAAGCCGCCGGCGAGCAGCCGCGCGAGCATCTCGCGGCCGTAGGGGTGCTCCTCGAGGAGGAGGAAGGCGAAACGGAGCTCCTGCGGGGCGCGCACCACCGCCCGATCGTACGGCCTCGCCGTCGACTCGAGAAGCGATCCGCGTCAACGGCGTTTGTCGGAGTCCGGGTGCGTGAGCCGCCGGGGGATGACGGCGGGCGGCGGCGGCGGCGGGAGCGTCTTCCTGCCCTGCAGCGCCTCGGTGTCGATGCTCGGCACGACGATCGAGCCGCTCGACTCGCGCTGCCTCCCGGTCGGCGCGTCGACCTCGTGGACCTCCGCGGCGCTGTCGGGGATCGGCAGCAGCGGGCGCGGCTCAAACACCCGACGCGTGCGCGGATCGGAGGCGGCGGCGAGCGACAGCCCGGCGCTCGAGATGCCCGCGCCCGAGACCTCGGAGTCGGCGTCGACGCGCACGCTGCCGCTGATCGAGGGGCCGCTGGACAGGATCCTGCGCTTCTTCGGAGCGGGGTGACCCGCGGCCGCGCGCGCGGCCTCGGCGACCGCGAAGCTCCCCGAGTTGGTCACGCCGACCGCGGTCGACTCGCTGTCGGCGAGGCCCTCGATCGAGCCGCGGTCGAAGGACACCGAGGCGGGCACGTCCCACGCGCCGCGGGCGGCGGAGCTCGCCGGGCTCATCTCGCTGTCCTCATGGTCATACGAGTGGGTCTCGGCGACACGCGCGGCCGGTTGGCTCGCGACCGCGTGGCTCGCGGCTGCTTGGCTCGCGGCTGCCTGGCTCGCGGCTGCTTGGCTCGAGGCTGCCTGGCTCGAGGCTGCCTGGCTCGAGGCTGCCTGGCTCGAGGCTGCCTGGCTCGAGGCTGCCTGGCTCGAGGCTGCCTGGCTCGAGACTGCTTGGCGCGCGATCGATTGGCTCGCGGCCGCCTGGCTCACGACCTGCGCGCGCGGGCCCGCCTGGCTCACGGCCGGCGCGGCCGCGTGGGCCTGGCTCGCGTGCGCGGTCGTGCCGATCTGCGTGCCACCGCGACCCCCCGGACCCGGCGCGGGCCCGGGGCCGTCGCCGGGACCGGGACCGCCAAAGCTTCCGTCGCCGCCAGGGCCGCCCGGTCCGCGCGGCGGCGTGCCGATCTCGATCGCGCGCCACAGCCCGCCCGCAGTCACGCTGCGCCAGGCCCACGGCATCCAGCGCACCAGCGACCAGGCGAGCCACAGCGCCCACAGGAGCATCGCGCCGCGATAGAACAGCAGCAGCGAGACCGAGTAGATCTCGGGCCGCGGCACGGCCTCGACGACGCGATCCTGGTACCAGACGAGGTGGTTGCGGTAGGAGCCGTTGCCGGCGATCTGCATGTCCGGCTGCCCGAGCAGCCCCTGCTGGACCGCGGCGAGCAGGACGACGAGCGCGAGCAGCGAGAGCCCGAGCATCGCCAGCTGGATGAGGTCGAAGAGCGCGGGGTGCATGGGCCGCTCGGCGACGCGACGTCGCCAGCCGAGCGCGAGCAGCCAGAGCACGACGATGGTCGCGACCCAGTAGGGGATCGCGGTCAGCCCGAGCCCGAGCAGGAACCATTGATGCACGCGCAGCGGCGCGAGGCGCATGCGACCGAGCACGATGGCGACGATCAGGAGCACGAACAGCGAGCTCCAGAACAGCACCGCGGGCCCGAGCCGCGGCCCCTGCACCCAGAGGATCCAGCGGTCGCGCGGGAACTGGACCGTGACGGTGTAGTTGACGACGGAGACGCTGCCCTCCTCGGCGAGCGCGAGCGAGAGCTCGGGGGCGCGGTAGCGCGTCCCGAGGTGGTTGGCCTCGCGCCAGTCGAGCTCGACGCGCTGGGCGCCCGGCACGATCGGGATGCGCACGCGTCGGCCCTCCTGACCGATCGCCTTGTCCTGCCCGTCGATGCGCACGCCCTGCAGCTGCGCGCCGGCCGGGAGCTCGATGCTGTGGTGGCCGCCGCGGCTGCTGCGGAGCACGAGCTCGAGCGTCGCGTCGGTCGCCCGGAGACCTGGCGTAAGGCGCAGGTTAGCGCCGTCGACGGTGCGCGTCTGCCCGGAGACGCCCTCGGGGCGCGAGATCCTCAGCTCGACGATCTCGGCCGGCCACGGCCGCCACTCCCGCAGGCCCTCGTCGCCCTGCGAGACGATCGGGATGCCGTCGGTCTCGAGGTGCCACAGCGGGCCGACCTCGAGCCGCCAGACCTCGACCCACGGCTGCGCGGCGGCGGCCTTGAGCGTGACCGCGTCCGTCACCTGCAGCGACGAGCTCCACTCGACGACGCGCTCGTCGGGCGCCATGTTGACGAGCACCTTGCCGTCCTCGACGCGCATGCGCTCGCTCGTCACCGACTCGCCGGGCAGCAGCGGCACCGAGACGACGACCGCCGCGCCGGTCGGCGTCACGCGGACGACGCGGGTCGTCATGGCCCACGAGAGCCCGAGCTGGAGCTCGCGCTCGACGGTGACGAAGGGCGGCAGCGGCCCCATCTCGAGGGTCTGCGGCGCCTCGCCCTCCTTGTGCACGCGGGTGAGCTGGAGGTTGTCGTCGGCGAGGCCGTCCTCGTGGATGCCCTCGATGGTCCAGCCCTCCGACGTCGCGCGCACGTGATGCGGCTTGAGCGGGAGGCCGAGCTGCACGGTCTCGCGCGCCGGCAGCGGTCCGTCGAGGACGATCTGGTGGCGCCCGGGCTCGAGGTCGAGCCACAGCGTGCCGCTCGCGTCGCGCGCGAGGCCCTCGAGCGGCCATGCCGGCAGCGGCGCGGGCTCCCGCGGCAGGCGCGGGCGCACGACGTCACCGCCGGGCGTCGGGGTCGGCGTGGGTGCGGCCGGCAGCGCGACGCCGCCGTCGACCACGATCGCGCTGGGCAGCCACTGCGAGGCGCCGCCCGGCAGCGGGATCGCGACGTGCGCGGCCGTGTGGACCTCCATGCGCACGCGCAGGCCGGCGGCCGAGACGTCGAGCTCCATGCGCGGGCTGGTCGCGCAGCCAGGTAGACAGGCGGGGCGCTCGGCGAGGCGCTCGGCGAGCTGCTGGAGCAGCGCGTCGGAGGGGTAGCCCTGATCCGCGCGCGCCTCGAGCGGCGCGAGCAGGGCGCCCGCCGTCGTCAGGCACAGCAGCGCGGTCGCGGCGGCCCCCGCCGTCGCGGGCGCGGCGGCGGCCCGCCGACGCCGTCGTCCGAACACGCCGAAGATCGCGAGCACGAGCGCGACCATGAAGATCACGCGCACGAACGCGAGGATCATGTTGATCTGCGGCGCGAGCAGGTAGAGCGTGATCTCCTGCCCGCGGCCGACCGGCCCGCTCCAGTCGAGGCGCACCGACTTCCAGCGCCAGCTCGGGACGCCGGGCCCGGTCTGCACCACCGTGTTGGCGTCGTACTCGCGCAGCTGCTGGCGCTGGAGCGCGCGGCGCTTGGAGATCGAGCTCGAGCTGACGATCGACTTCTCTTTCTCGTCGAGCTTCTTGCCGGCGAGCTGGCCGTCGAAGGGCGCGTCCTCCTGATCGCGCGCGAACGCGATGTCCTCGACGCCGAACTCACCGCCCTCGGCGAAGGCCTCCTCGTCGGGCATCGGCTCGGGCTCCGGCGGCGGCGGCGGGGCCTCCTCGCGGTACGCGATCTCGGGCGCGGCGGTCGGGGCCGCGACCATCTGCGCCGCCTTGTCGCCGCCGCCGGGCGCCGCGAAGCGGAAGAGCCCGGGGCCGAAGTCGTCGTAGCGCTTCTCGAGCGCCGGGAACAGGCCGCCGTTGATCTGCTGCACGCAGAACGCGGTCGTCATGATCGCGAGGATGATCAGCACGAGCCAGCGGTAGACCGAGACCAGCCTGCGCAGCGTCCCCTCGGGCAGGACGCGGTGCAGCGCCTCGCCGATGAGCACGAAGATGAAGATCGTCTGCGGCGCCATCCACTCGGGGAAGCACAGCCCGAGCGTGATGAGCGAGAGCAGCGCCCAGCCGACGCCGAACAGGCGGCCGATCGCGATCGAGATCACGAGCGCGAGGAAGATGTCGAGCAGCGACCAGCCCTGGATCCACGTCTCGTCGACCTCGTCGACGCCGGTCGCGTGCAGCAGCCGCCACCCGGGCGGGAGGTGCAGCGTGCCGTCGACCTCGTGGAAGTCGTGGTCCCAGTCGACCGCCGAGATCTGCACGATCCCGCGGCCGTCGTCGCCGGGCACGCGGATGTCGGCGGAGAGGTCGAGGTTGCGCTGGCGCAGCTCGACGCCGGTCGTGTAGGCGTCGTTGTCGCGGTAGGTGATCGGGAGGTCCTTGCCGGCGACCGTGACGCGCCCGAGCTTGCCGGGCGGGCGCATGTCGAGGCGCCACGCGTTGTGCACCTGCCCGCTGATGTAGTCGCGCACCGTGAGGCTCTTGCCGGCGAAGTCGAGCCACCACTCGCGGCGCAGCGTCAGGCGGTCGGGGCCGCGGTCGACCTCGCCGCGGCGGCGCTCGACCAGCTGCAGCGCCTCGCCGGGCGCGAGGCGGTAGGCCGGGAAGCGCTTCCACTCGTCGGGCAGCAGCGTCTGCTGCGGGTCGATCGCGGCGCCGCCGGAGACGTCGACCTCGTGCAGCGAGGGGTAGGCCTGGTAGGCCCAGATCTCCTCGGGCGCCCACGGGCCGCCGACCGCCTGCGGCAGCTCGAGCGCGCTGACCGGGCCGTCGTGGCGCGCGTCGATCGAGATGATCCAGCGGCCAGGTCGAACCTGCACGCGCAGCCGGCCGTCGGGCTCGATGCGCGCGGGCAGGTCGCTCGTGACGGACATCGGCGTGAAGCCCTTGAGCGCGCTCTTGGCCAGCAGCTCCTCGCGGTTCTTGCCCGAGGCGTTGAGCTCGATGCGCGTGGTGATCACGAACGGGATCGCGTCGTCGATCTTGCGGTTGACGACGATGTCGAGGAAGTCCTCCTCGGTGCCCTCGTCCGCGCGGCGGTTGAGCCACAGCGCCCCGCTCGCGTCGCGCTGCGGGTACGGCACGGGCTTGCCCGCGAGCGTCAGGGTCAGCAGCCCGGTCTCGGGCGGCACCTCGAGGCGCTCCGGGGTGCTGTCCCAGCGGAAGCCGCCCGCGAGCGTGTGCGTCCCGGGCGCGAGCTCGACGCCCGGGCGGTCGCCGCGGGACTCGACGACCGCCGGCGCGCCGTCGACCGTGACGTCCTGCGGCCAGCGCTTGGCGTCGCCGGGGAGCGGGACCCAGCCCTCGACGTAGACCCGCCACGTCTGCGTGAAGCGCCCGCCGTCGTCGCCGAGCTCGAGCTCGAGCCGCGACGGCCACACGCAGCGCCGCGCGTCGGCGGCGTTATGAACATACGGACAGGCCGTCTCCGGCTTGTCGTGCTGCACCCACGGGATCCACTCTCGCAGCGACGTCGGGACGTCGCGTGACTCGAGCGGCGCGGCCGCGGCCCATGAGGAGCCGAGCACGCACCACGCGAGCAACACCATCAGGAGCGTGACGTAACGCTTCACGGCCTGAGGGTACCCCGGGACGAGAAGCGCCGCGTGGCGACGCGAGCGCGCGAGGACGCGCGCTCCGGCGGCGCGCGATATGGCTGCATATGCAGGTTAAGACGCGCCAACACGCGCCAGGACGCGCGCGCGCGCGCGCCGGGGCGAGCGCGCCGTCAGTCTTCGCCCTCGAGGCGCGCGCGCAGGCTGCCGTCGGCCAGCGCCGCGCGGGTCTCGTCGAAGCCGCCGATCAGCGTGCCCTGCACGAACACCTGGGGGAACAGCGGCCAGCCGCTCCACATCTTGATCGCGAGGCGGCGACGCCACTGGCTCATGTAGCTGCCGTACTCGAGGTACCGGAAGCTGATCCCGGCGTCGGCGAGCGCCTTGCGAGCCTTCTTGACGAAGGGGTTCTGCGCCATGCCGACCACGACCACGGGCTCGCGGGCGACGGCCTCGCTGACCTCGCGCACGACGTCGGCGTGGAAGCGCGCGATCGTCTCGGCGACGTGGGGGGTGTAGCGGTCGTGGAGCGGGCGCTCGGGGGTAGAGCTGGTGGTCATCGGCGCACACCATACGGCGCGCGCGCGCGCGACCGCAAGCGTCGCGCGCGCCGCTCGCGAACGCGATCACGCCAGGACGAACCAACGACGAGGGGCCCCGAAGGGCCCCTCGTCACGCCGCGCCGTGACGGCCGCGCCGCGCGGGCGCGGGCGTCACTCGCAGATCTGGACCACGCCCACCACGTCGCTGTAGGGCTCGATGATGAAGAGCGTGTCGCCGTGCAGCGCGATCTTCTGCGGACGCGTGGGCATGTCGGCCCAGGTGTCGAGGGTGAGCGCGCGTCGGGTGTCGACGCTCAGCGTCTCGCCGGTCCACTCGGCGCGCAGCACCCCGCTCTCGCTGTTGGCGATGTAGAGCGTGTCGCCCTTGCGCACCGCCTGGAACGCGCCGTCCTCGGCGTCGAAGGCCGAGATCGCCGGCACCGAGGCGAGCTTGCGCAGGCGGCCGGTCTCCGTGTCGAGCAGCTCGAGGTAGCCGCCCTCGACCTGCTGCCCGCTGTGCACCGGCAGCCCCGGATCGTCGACGCTGCGCTGGTCGGTGTCGCCGTCGGGCTTCTCGCCGGTGAAGTCGTCCGGGCCCGAGGGTCGACTCGGCGCCGGCTTGCTGCCCATGAGGTCGCTGGGCCCGTCGAGGCTCGGCGGCTGCGGGTTCGTCAGGTCCTCCGGACCGTCGTGCGGGCTCGGCCGCGCCGTGCCGGTGAAGTCCGTCGGTCCGCCCATGCTCGGCGGCTTCGGGCTCGTCAAGTCGCCGGGGCCGCCCTGGGGGCTCGGCGGGCCCGGGTTCGTCAGGTCCTCCGGGTTGCCGTCGTGGGGGCCCGGCGCGGCCGGGGTCGTCCCCTTGGGGAACGGTCGCGGCGACCACATCGACGGCTGGTTGGTCTCGGGGATCAGCCAACCGGTGCGCACGAGCAGCGGCATCTGCGGGTTGGCGATCGTCGTGATCTCGTCGACCGCGCCCGAGGGCCGCATCGTCAGCAGCGAGATGCCGAGGTTCGAGCTGGTCACGATCGCGCGGCCCTGGTCCACGTCGAGCGCGACCGCGTTGGGGTGGATCGGCATGTCGTGGCCGTAGGCGTTGCGCGCGGTGATGCCGAGCCCGCGCGGCTCGTGCTTGCCGAACACCACGCCCTCGGGCCCCGCGACCACGAAGTCGTCGCCGCTCGCGTCGATCTGGCTGATGCGCGCGCCGACGGAGATCACGTCGCCCAGCTTCCACAGGCTCGGGAAGCCGCCTGCGGGCGGAGCCGACTCGTCGTTGGGGCCGCCGACGCCGTTGCGCCCGCTCGTCGGCACGATCGCCGCGATGATGTGCTCGCGCGCGTCCGCGTCGCCGCGCGCCGCGATCGCGGCGAAGCCCTGGCTCGTCGCCGCGAGGTCACCGAACCCGCCGTAGGCGCCGAGCTCGGTCGCCTTGATGGTGCCGAGGCCCGCGGGCTTGCGCGCGGCGCGGACATCCCACAGCTCGACGACCCCGGGGGCCGAGAGCGCGAGCACGCCGTCGGCGCTAACGGACATGTCCGTATAGCCACCGATGCCCTCGATCAGCCCGAGCGGCCGCCAGCCGTCCTGGCAGGTCGCGGCGCTCGGATCGACGAGGTCGTCGATCGGCGAGCCCGGGACCGGGGACGTGCGCATGGCGAGGTCGTCGTCCGGCTCATCCCACTTGTCGGTCGGGCACGCGGTCACGAAGATCGCCGTCGCCAGACCGCCGCCAATGACAAAGCCGAGGGTGAGCACACGCCACCACCCGGGGTGCCGGTGCGTGAATCCTTGGCCGCTGTTTCCGCTGGTGTTGTTGGTGCTCATGTCCACCTCTTCCTGGCCCCTCGTAGTGCACTCCCCGTGCCACGATGACCGCCGCATCACACCAACCGCTTAAGCTTTGATTTTGTTGAATTCGCGGAGAGGGCCGCGCCGCCGCGCCGCGTCGCGGGCATGGGATATTTCCCGGTCCCGTCGAGACCCCGGTGGTTTCGCCGCTACCGGACGAAAAAATCCTTGTTCAGCGACCTGTCCCAACGCGCCCCATGTACACGCAAGGCGCTCAGACGCCCGCGACGGCGAGCGCCGCCCGCCCCTGCGCCAGCAGCTCGGGCTCCGCGTGGGCGCGGCCCCAGGCGATCGTCGCGACCGCGTGCAGCAGCACGCAGCAGACGAGCGCGGGGTCCAGCGCGGCCGCGTAGGCCTCCTTCGAGGCGAGCGCGCGGGTCGATGACTCGCGCAGCGGCGCGCGGCCGTAGCCCGCCGCGAAAGCCTCCGCCAGCTCCGGACGCGCGCGCCAGGGGCCGCAGGCGAGCTTGACGAGATCGGCGGCCCAGACGTCGAGGCGCGCGTGTTCGAAGTCGATGAGGATCACGCGCGGCGCGGCGCCGCCTTGACCTGTTGAAACGAGCAGGTTGTGGGGGCCGACGTCGCGGTGGCAGGGCACGCGGCGCGCGTCCGCGAGCGCGTCGGCCCCCGCGAAGCGCCGCTCGATCGCCGCGCGCTCCGCTGGGCGCAGCGCCGACTCGGCCCGCGCGAGCCCGGCCGCGAGCCGCCGCCGCGCCGCCTCGCGCAGCGGCAGCGGGTCACGATCGTCGCGCGGCAGCCCGTGCAGGCGCCGGAGGATCACGCCGAGCTGGCGGTGGACCGCAGGCGCGCGCGGGCCCAGGTCCGCGGGCGCGCCGGGCTCATCGGACAGCACGAGGATCCGCGCGTCGTCGTCGTGGGCGAGCAGCGCCGGCGTCGGCGGCCCTCGCCCGGGCGCGCGAGCGCCAGGCACCAGCGCGTGTAGGCGTCGCGCGCCTGGGTGTACGCGCGCTCGCTGCCCGCCCGCTTGACGATCCACGCGCGCGCGCCGGCGCGGAGCCGGTAGACGCGCCCGGCCCCGCGGGGCCCGTGACTCCCGGGCAGGCGCGCCCACGCGAGCGCCGCGCGGGGCCCAGGTCGACGCCGCGCTGCGCGAGCGCGGCCGCGGCCCGCTCGATCGTCTCGCGCGCGCTCACGCGTGATCGATGTTGTAGCGCTCGCGCAGCATCGCGACCGGCATGTCGATGTCCTCCCAGTAGTCCCAGTTGTCCGAGAGGTCATGTCCGACGGACTGCCCGCGGTTGAGCGCCCGGAGCACGCGCACCGGGTCGAACAGCGAGCGCGCGAGCTGCGGGGCGGCGCCGGGCACGAGCTGCACGCCGGCGTCGAACTGCAGGAGCACGAGGAACAGCGCGCTGAAGGGATCCTCGTCGCGCATGCCGGCGGTGAACGCCAGGACCTCGAGCTCGCCGTCGGGGTCGGTGCTGTAGCCGGTGAGCACGTGGGTGATGTCGTGGTGCACCAGGTGCTCGGGCACGCCGCCGACCTCGCCGGCGAACGCGAACTCGCGCGACCGGTAGAAGCGCCACAGCTCGCGCCCGAGCGTGCCCTCGGGCAGCAGCCCGAGCTTGCGGTAGCGCCAGACGATCTCCGGGTTCTCCTGCGTGAGCGTCGGGACGGTCACGTGCTCGTGCTCGAGCTCTTCGAAGAACTGCATCACGCCCTCCCAGCCCTGCTGCGCGTACATCGTCTTGAGCTGCGGGGCGGCGAAGCGGCGCTGGAACTCGAACTGGTTGAGCTGCCGCTGGCGCCGCGAGAGGCTGTGAAAGACCGCCATGTCCTCGTCGGAGACGCCGAGCGCGACGCGGAAGGCCGCGAGCACCTGCCACTCCTCGGGCGAGATCGAGCCGTCGACGATCGCCATCACGAGGCAGGCCTTGGCCGCGACGACGCGGTTGGCCGGCGTCTCGATGCGGTCGGCGAGCTCGTCCGCGTCGATCTCCGTGAGCTCGTGAATGTCGAGCTCGACCCCGAGCATCTGGCGAGAGGACAGCAGCATCGCCTGCTCGCGGCGCGCGAACACGCCGTCGGCGTTGGCGACCGTCCACAGCGCGCGCAGCAGGGCGACGGACTCGAGCCGGGAGAAATTAAACAGCGACATGACACGTCCTCACGGGGGCACGCGCGTCGAGCTCGGCGCTCGCGGCCGCGCGCGCGCGCTCATCGGCGCGGCGGACCGTCGCGGGCCGAGGCCCGCCGCCCGGGCGGCCCGGCTCACCGCGGCGCTGTCTCGAGGCGGTGCCCATGCTGCGCAGACGCTAGCCCGAATCGCGCACGGGGTCACGGGTCCGAGGCGCCCCGGTCGCGCGCGACGGTACACTGGGCGGCGTCCGCTCGCGGACCGCGCGACGCCTCCCGCGGCTCCGCCCTCCTCCCGCAGCTTCTCCCGACTCCTCCCGCGACTCCTCCCGCGACTCCTCCCGCGACTCCTCCCGCGACCGCCCCCGATTCCTCCCGACTGGTTCCGCGACTCCTCGGCGAGCGCGAGACCCGAGCGCCTGAACGAGCCTAGATGCGGCGACGCAAACCAGACCAGAATCACACCGACGAGCACCTGGACGCCGCCTACGAGCCCGTCGTCCTGCGGCCGATCGGGGTCGTGCGCTCCCCCTACACCGAGCGCTTCGGGACGCCCCGGCAGCCCTCGATCACCGCCCACGTCAAGGGCGGCGGGGCGCTCGACGGGCGGATCGAGCTGCTCCCGGGGCACAACTTCGACCAGGCGCTGCGCGAGCTGGCGAGCTTCGAGCGCATCTGGTGCCTGTTCCTCTTCCACCTCAACCACGGGTGGAACCCGATGGTCCGACCGCCGCGGGGCCCCCGGCGCAAGGTCGGCGTGTTCTCGACGCGCGCGCCCCACCGCCCCAACCCCGTCGGGTTGTCGTGCCTCGAGCTGCGGGCCGTCGAGGGCCGGACGCTGCACGTGCGCGGCCTCGACATCCTCGACGGCAGCCCGGTGCTCGACATCAAGCCGTACGTCCCCTACGCCGACGCGTTCCCCGACGCGCGCGCGGGCTGGCTCACGGGTCTCGATCCCTACGAGCCCGATCTTCATCCGGATCTTCATCCGGATCTTCATCCGGATCTTCATCCGGATCTTCATCCGGATCTTCATTCGGATCTTCATCCTGCTGCCGAGTCACGCGACCAAGACTCCTCCGAGCGTCGCTCGGACGAGCGTGACTCCGAGCGCGGCTCCTCCGGGCGTGACTCCGAGCGCGGCTCCTCCCAGCGCAGCTCCTCCGAGCGAGACTCCGGGCGCGACTCCTCCGAGCGTGGCTCCGAGCGCGGCTCCTCCCAGCGAGAGCGCGACGAGCTCGACGCGGACCGGTGACGCCGTCGACCCCGACGGGTGAGCGCGCGCCTCGCCCGACGCGGGCTCGCTCACGGGCGCCGGGCCGCGCGCGCTCACGCTCGGGGAGGCGCGACCGCGTTCACGCCGGCGAGCTCACGCCGCCCGCGAGCGACACGCGACGACGCCACGGATGCACTCGAGCCGCGGTTGGGAGTACCGTGCCCGGGATGCCAGACATCATCAGCCCGATCGACGGGCGACCGGCCTACTCCTTCCAGTACGTCGACTCCGACCGCGCGCTCGCGCAGCTCGACGCGGCCGCGGCGGCCCAGGCCGAGTGGCGCGAGGCGACGCTGCACCGGCGCGCGCAGCTGTGCGAGGACATGCTCGACCGCTTCGCGGACCGCCTCGACGAGAACGCGGAGGCCATCACGCGCATGATGGGCAAGCCGCTCGCGCACGCGCGCGGCGAGTTCCTCGGCGGGTTCTGTCAGCGGACGCGGCACCTGTGCTCGATCGCCCGCCACGCGCTGCGCGAGCTCGATCTCACCGACGGGGCTGACGGGGCTGGCGACGGCATCCGCCGGTTTATCCGCCGCGAGCCCGTCGGGCTCGTGCTCGTGATCGCGGCCTGGAACTACCCGCTGCTGGTGCCCGTGGGCGCCACCGTGTCGGCGCTGCTCGCCGGCAACGCGGTGCTGATCAAGCACGCGCCCCAGACCGCGCTGGTCGCCGACCAGCTCGCGCGGGCGTTCGCGGAGGCGGGCGCGCCCGAGGGCCTGGTGCAGGCGCTGCACGTCGACCACGAGACCGCCGCGACCGTCATCGACCGCCGCCGCTTCGGCTTCGTCTCCTTCACCGGCTCGGTCCGCGGCGGCCACGAGGTGTACCAGGCCGTCGCGCGCCGCAACTTCATCGGCGTCGGCCTGGAGCTCGGCGGCAAGGACCCGGCCTACGTCCGCGCGGACGCGCCGATCGCGAAGACCGCGGCCAACGTCGTCGACGGCGCGTTCTTCAACGCGGGGCAGTCGTGCTGCGCGGTCGAGCGGGTATATGTCCACGAGGACATCCACGACGACTTCGTCGAGGCCTGCGCGGCGCTCGTCCACGACTACAAGCTCGGCGACCCGCTCGAGCAGGGGACCAACCTCGGCCCGCTGGTCAACGAGGACGCGGCCGCGCGCGTGCGTGAGCACGCGGCGCAGGCGGTCTCGGCCGGCGCGCGCCAGGTCACCGACGACGCCCGCTTCGACGTCCCCGAGCGCTCGCGCTGCTACCTGCCGCCGCGGCTGTTCGACCGCGTCGACGACGACATGCTGCTGATGCGCGAGGAGAGCTTCGGGCCGATCCTCGGGATCATGAAGGTCGCCGGCGACGACGAGGCCGTGCGGCGGATGAACGACTCGCGCTACGGCCTGACCGCGTCGATCTGGACCGACGACCGCGAGCGCGCGCTCGAGCTCGCCGGGCGCGTGCAGGCCGGCACCGTGTTCCAGAACCGCTGCGACTACCTCGACCCCGCGCTCGCGTGGACCGGCGTCAAGGACTCCGGGCACGGCGCCTCGCTCTCCGAGCTGGGCTTTCACGCGGTCACGCGCCCCAAGAGCTTCCACCTGCGCGCGCGTCAGCCATAGCGCGCGCGGCCCCTCCAGCCCCGAGTCAGGACGCCATGTCACCGCTCATCCGCGACCCCAAGATCTCCACCGAGCAGCTGCGCGCGCTGATCGACCGCGAGCGCTTCCGCTACTTCCGCGTCGGCGTGTTCGACATCGACGGCATCCTGCGAGGCAAGTACCTGTGCCGCGACAAGTTCCTCGCGGCCGCCGAGAAGGGCTTCGGCTTCTGCGACGTCGTGCTGGGCTGGGACAGCCACGACAAGCTCTACGACAACACGCGCGCGTCGGGCTGGCACACCGGCTACCGCGACGCGCCGGTGCGCCTCGACCTCACGACCATGCGCCGGCTCCCGCACGAGCCCGACACCGCGTTCGTGCTCGGCGAGTTCGCCGGCGACTACGCGTCCGTGTGCCCGCGCGGCACGCTCCAGCGCGTGCTCGCGCGCGGCCGCGAGCTCGGCTACCAGTGCAAGGCCGCGGTCGAGTACGAGTTCTTCCTGTTCGACGAGACGCCCGAGAGCGTGCGCGAGAAGGGCTACCGCGGGCTCAAGCCGTTCACGCCGGGGATGTTCGGCTACTCGACGCTGCGCAGCAGCGTGCACCACGAGCTGTACACGGGGCTGCTCGACCTGTTCGAGGGCATGGGGATCGAGATCGAGGGCCTGCACACCGAGACGGGCCCGGGCGTGCTCGAGGCGGCGCTGCGCTACGACGACGCGCTCGTGGCCGCCGACAACGCCGCGCTGTTCAAGACCTTCATGAAGGTCTTCGCGCAGCGCAAGGGGCTCATGGCGACCTTCATGGCCAAGTGGAGCATGGCGCTGCCGGGCCAGAGCGGGCACGTGCACCTCTCGCTCACCGACCGCGCGGGCAAGCCCGTGTTCTTGGAGTCAGGCGCGCCCCACGGCATGAGCCGGGTCATGCGCCAGTTCGTCGCCGGGCAGGTCTCGCTGATGCCCGAGGTGCTGCCCATGGCGTGCAGCACGATCAACAGCTACCGGCGCATGGTCCCCGGCATGTGGGCGCCGCTCGCCGCGAACTGGGGCGTCGAGAACCGCACCACCTCGATCCGGGTGATCCCCGGCTCCGCGCACAGCCAGCGCAGCGAGTACCGCATCGGCCCGGCCGACGCGAACCCCTACCTGATCATCGCGGCCGCGCTGGGGTCGGGGCTGCACGGGATCGAGCGCGCGCTCGATCCGGGCGAGCCGATCACCGGCAGCGCCTACGAGCTGCGCGCGCCGGGGCCCGGCGGCCTGCCGCTGCCGCGGACGCTGTGGGACGCGACCCACGAGCTGCGGCGCTCGGCCTCGGCCCGCGACCTGTTCGGCGAGGACTTCGTCGAGCACTACGCGGCGACCCGCGAGTGGGAGGTCCGCGAGCACCGGCGGCACGTCTCCGACTGGGAGCTCGCCCGCTACTTCGAGATTATCTAGCCCTGTCCCGCGCGGGCGCCCGCGCGCGCGGAGGAGAGAGACCATGCAACAGCAGTCAGCGCCGGTCGGCAACTTCAACTACCCAACGTCCTACAAGATCGGCTGCGGCCGTCGTCGCGAGCTCGCCGCGTGGTGCGAGTCCCTGGGGATCACGCGCCCGCTCGTGATCGCCGACCCGGGGATCACCGGGCTGCCGTGGTTTCGCGACATCCTCGAGACGCTGCGCGCCGGCGGCCTCGGCGACGCCGTGTTCTCCGGGCTGCAGGGCAACCCGGTCGAGCAGAACGTGATCGACGGCGTCCGCGCCTACCGCGAGGGCCAGCACCACGGCGTCGTGCTCGTCGGCGGCGGCTCGGCGCTCGACGTCGGCAAGTGCGTGGCGCTGATGGCCGACCACCCCGGCTCGGTGTTCGACTACGAGGACGTCGGCGACAACTGGACGCGCGTCGACCCCAGCAAGATCCCGCCGATGATCGCGATGCCGACGACCTCGGGCACCGGCTCCGAGGTCGGGCGCGCGTCGGTGATCACCGACACGCGCGACCACACCAAGAAGATCATCTTCCACCCGCGCATGCTCCCGCCGCTCGTGCTCGCCGACCCCGAGACGACCTTCGGGCTGCCCGCCGGCGTGACCGCGGCGACCGGCGTCGACGCGTTCGTGCACAGCTTCGAGGCGCTGTGCGCCCCGGGCTACCACCCGATGGCCGACGCGATCGCGCTCGAGGGCATGCGCCTGTGCAAGGAGCACCTGCCGCGCTGCGTCGACCGGGGCGACGACGCCGAGGCGCGCACGCACATGATGATGGCGTCGAGCATGGGCGCGACCGCGTTCCAGAAGGGCCTCGGGCTCGTGCACGCGATCGCGCACCCGCTCGGCGCGACCACGGGGATCCACCACGGGCTCGCCAACGCGATCCTGCTGCCCTTCGTCATGGACCACAACCGCGCGGTGATCGGCGAGGCGATGCGGCGGCTCGGCTCGTACCTGTCCCTCGAGTCCGCGGACTTCGACGGCGTGCGCGCGTGGGTGATCGAGCTGCGCGCGCGCCTGAACATCCCGCACACGCTCGCCGACGCGCGCGCGCGCGCGCTGATCCCCGACGCCGCCGCGCTCGCGCCCGGCGAGCTGCCGGCGCTGGCCGAGGCGGCCACGCGCGACGCCTCGCTCTCCACCAACCCCAAGCCCTGCAGCGCCGACGAGATCGCGGAGGTCATCCGGGCCGCGCTCGGCTGACGCCGCGCCCCCCACGGGCGACGGGTGGCCCGAGGCCGCCCGGGCGCTGCTGTGGCTCTTGTGCGAGCGGTGCGCGGCGTCGCCTCGCGCCCGCCCGCGCGGGCCCGCGTGGTCGCGACGAGCGGCGCGCGCGATCGTGATCGCGCGCCGCGGTACACTCGACCCGCGAGGGGGGCCGCGTCATGAACCTGGAGCGCATGCTGACGATGTGTCGCGAGGGACAGTGGTCCGTCGACGAGCTGGACTGGAGCGTCACGCCGCGGGCGTTCACGCGCGAGCAGGAGCTGGCGATCTGCCAGTACTTCACGGACATGTCGGGCATCGAGCTGCTCGCCGCAGCGCTGTTCGAGGTCCAGCGCGACAGCACCGACGACCCGATCCTCGCGCGGATCTTCGACAGCTTCGTCGCCGACGAGCGCCGCCACGCCGTGGTCGCGCGCCGCCTCGCCGCGCACTACGACACGCGCTCGCTGCGGCGCTACCAGATCAACCCGAACCTCGAGCGCTTCCGCGGCCCGTTCCTCGACGTGCTCCACCGCGTCAGCCCCGAGGTCGCCAACGCCTACATCACGACCGGCGAGCTGCTGCTCGACGTCGCGCTGCTGCGCTCGCTCAACGACTACGTCGACGACGACATGAGCCAGCAGGCGATGGCGCGGATCAACCGCGACGAGTCGCGGCACATCGCGGTCGACTACTACATGGTCGAGCACTACGCGTCGCCCGAGCACGCCGCGCGCGAGGCCGCGGGGCCGCGACGCTCGATCCTCGCGCGCCTGCGCGCCGCGCTCGCGATGATCGTCATGCTCTACCGCGCCGGCCCGTTCCTGCGCGAGGTGTTCTTCGAGCCGCTCGACCTGACCGATCCGTCCGGTCGCCGCATGCTCGAGGCGTTCAAGCGCATGCAGCTGCTGGGGCGCAAGCCCGAGGTCGCGGCGCGGCCGTTCCCGACCTTCCTGCGCACGATGCAGGGCCTCTACAACCACCCGCTGATCGGCCGCGCGTTCGAGCCGATCATCCGCCGCGCGATCGGCCTCGACGCGCGCGTGATCGTCGACCTCTACACGCCCGAGGAGCTGCGGCGCGCGCAGCGGATGAGCATCGCCGAGATGGCCGAGGAGGCGCTGCAGCTGAAATTCGCGACCTGAGCCGCGCGCGCCCGCGGTCGCTCACGCGCCCGCGCGACGCGGCGCGAGCTCGCCGCGCCGCAGCTTCTCGCAGTAGTCACAGGCGCACAGCCGCGACGCGAACACGGCGTCCGCGTGGGCGCGCTCCTTGGCCGTCAGCTGGCCCTCCTTGGGCCCGCTCAGATCAACGGCGAGCCGCCACCCGCGGGGCGAACCGGCGTCGGCGACGACCTGGTTCACGTACTGCTGCGCGACGACGAGCGGCGCGTCGACGGGCGCGCGGACGAGCGCGTCGAGCTCGGGTCGCGGGGTCCGCAGCGTGTAGCCGCGCCGCGCGAAGATCGCCTCGACCTCGTCGTACAGCAGGAAGAAGGTGAGGTGCGTCCAGTGGGCCATGACCTCGCAGTAGACGTTCGCGTTGCCCTGCTCGTCGTCGAAGAAGTACATGAAGCGCCCGCGCTCGGCCTGGCCGCTGATGTACCTGCGGTCATAGAGCGACCAGTGCTCCTGGGCCTGGAGCTCCCCGTAGGAGAGCACGCGGCGACACGGCTTGCGCCGCAGGTTCGCCGACATGCCGCGGCGCAGCCGCTCCCACACGTCCCAGAAGGCGCGCCACGCCTGCGCGCGCCCCGGCTGCGGCTCGACGGAGAGCGTGATGGACTGTCCCCAGCTCATGGGATCGGCTTGCCCTGCCAGGGCGCGCGCTGTCAATCGCGAACGCCGTCGCCGCGCGCCGCCGCGCCGAAGCGCTCGCGCAGCGCGGCGCCGAGATGCTGCCACACCCGCGCGACGCGGGGGCTGCGGTGCAGGTCCTGGTGCGCGACCAGGTAGATCGGGAAGGTGCCGACCGTCTGCCCAGGCAGCACGCGCGTGAGCCCGAGGCGCTCGCCGACCCACAGCGGGATCGCGGCGATCCCGAGGCCCGCCCGCGCGGCGCGGTAGTGCATGACCGCCGCGTCGCAGCGGAACGCGAAGTCGTCGCGCGTGTATTCGAAGCCGAGCGAGCGGGCCGCGTCGATCCAGTCCATCACGCGATCGAAGCCGATCAGGTCGAAGTCGCGCAGCGCCTCCGCGGTCTCCGGCGCGCCGCGCTCGGCCACGTACTCCGGCGAGGCGAAGAAGCCGACGTGCTGCTCACCGCAGCGCTGCGCGACGAGGTCGAGCTGGCGCGGGCGGAACAGGCGGATCGCGATCTCGGCCTCGCGCAGGAGCAGGTTGACCGCCGCGTCGTCGAGCACGAGGTCGACGGTGATCCGCGGCAGCGCGCGGCGCAGCGAGGCGAGCCACGCGGGCGCGAACAGCTCGCCGTACAGCTCCGTCATCGTCACCCGCACCGCGCCCGCCTCCTCGGCGGACATCCCGACGGCCTGGCGCTCGAAGGCCTTGACCGCCGCCCGGACGTCGCGCGCGCGCGCCAAGAGCCCCGCGCCCTCGGGCGAGAGCGTGAGCCCGCGGCCGCCGCGTTCGAACAGCGCGACGTCGAGGGTCTCCTCGAGCTGACGGACGTGCCGCGACAGCGTCGGCTGGCTGACGCCCGAGCGGCGGGCGGCCTCCTGCATGCCGCCCGCGTCCGCCACCGCCACGAAGCTCCGCAGCCACCGCCAATCGAGCGCCTCCACCTCGCCGCCTCCGTCCGCGCGCGCGCGCGCATGCATCGATGAATCCGACAGGCTCAATCTTAGCGGTTTTGATTCGCCGATGATCGTCTAGACCGTCCCCATGACGATGACGACGACGCGCGCGCGCGCGGCCGCGCCGGGGGGCGCGATCCTGATCTCGCTCCTGCTCTCTACCCTGTTCTTCACCCTGCTCTTCACCCTGGCCTTCACCCTGGCCTTCTCGACAGGCTGCGGCGAGCTCGAGGAGCGCGTCGTCACGTCCCCGCTGGTCGGCGCGACGCGCGTCGACGAGCGCGGCGAGGCGCGCGTCGACGAGCTGCTGCGCGCGCGCGGCTACACCTACCTGCGCCTCGCGTCGTCCGCGGACGGCGAGTGGCACGTGATCACCGGCGCGGCGCCGGAGCGCGGCGCGACCGTCCGCTACCGCGGCTACGCCGAGCTCCGCGACTACCGCTCGCCCACGCTCGACCGCCAATTCGATCGCCTGGTGTTCGCGTCCGCGCGCGCGATTCAGGCCCCGCAGTGACGCCCGAGATGTCGAGATGACCAGGTTAACCAACACGCACAGGAGGACCCCGATGACGCGACCCCGAACGCTCCCCGCCCCCGCCGCCGCGCTGCTGCTCGCGCTCGCCGGCCTGACGCTCGCCTGCGACGGCGCCGACCCGAACGACAGCGCTGACGCGAGCGCGGGTGACCCCGCGGACGAGTGCGTCGCCGAGACGCTCGAGGACGACGCGACCCTCGACCCGCGCCTCGGCGAGGCCGGCGACCCGACGAGCTGGCCGGCGATGCCCCCCGACGCGGTTGTCGCGAGCACCTACCTGCGGCTGCCCGACGACGCCGAGGCGACGATGACCTTCGACGAGCTCGTCGGGCCGATCTTCGGCGAGCTGATGGCGCCGGCGCCGGGCCTCCTGGGTCTCTCGACCTCGACCTCGACGCGCTGCGGCGCCGTGCGCACGCTCAGCGTGTGGGAGAGCGAGGAGGCGATGATGAGCTTCGTGACCTCCGACGCGCACCTGACCGCGATGGGGCGCGTCGCCGAGGTCAGCCGCGGCGGCTCCATCACCGATCACTGGGCGGTCGACGAGCTCCCCGCGTTGACCTGGGAGGACGTCGTCGCCCGCTTCCGCGAGCACGACGGGCCGGTGTACTGAGCCCGCGACTCACATGTCCTAAGGGACTTTATGGCCCCTCGCGCGCGGCGAGCCGCGGACCCAGGCCGTCACGGACGGCGCGGGGGTCCGGTCGCCGCGCGAAGCGGAGCACGCCCCGGCGCGCGAGCGCGAACAGCAGCGCGCCCGCGCCGGTGGTGCTCGCGGCCTCGCGCAACTTCGCCTGGACGTCCGGGAGCCAGGCGATGTCGCGGGTCTCGTCGTTCGCGCCCACGACCATCGGCAGGATCCACCCGGGCTCGGGCCCCACCGCGGTGAACGCCCGGCTGACCCCGCGCGGCAGGACGATCGCGTCGAGCGGCCCGAGCGTCTGCTCGCGCTCGCCGGCGTCTCCCCACGAGACGCGAAAGCGCCCCTCGAGGATCATGAACATCTCGGTGGTCTGACGGTGGATGTGCAGCGCCGGGCCGGTGCCGGCGGGCGTACACGCGACGACGACCACGAGCCGCGAGGGCCCGCGCACCGCGAAGCGCCCGGGCCCGAACGGGATCGGGCCGACGGCGGGGTACAGGTCGCGCGGGCTCACGACCGCGTGGAACGCCGCCGGCAGCAGCCGCAGCGGCCAGCGCGTGCGCAGCGGCCGGAGCCTCGAGACGCGCGCGACGCCTGGCCTCGGCGCCAGGGACCAGCCCGGCGGCGGCAGGTAGTCGATGACGGCCGCGCGCGCCTCGGCGCCCGCCGGGCGCAGCTCGAGCGCGTCGTCGCGGGCGAGCAGCGCGACGTCGCGGGGGCCCAGGCGGGTGACGCCCCCGGCCCGCGCGCCGCGGAGCTCGAGCGCGCCGGCGGCCGCGACGACGACCCGGTAGCCGCGCCTGCGGGGAGTCGAGATGTCCCTCAGACATCTCGTAGACGGTGAGCGAGAAGCCGGCGGGGCCGCGCGCGGCCGTCGAGGCCGCCTCCAGGATCGATCGCGCGCGCGCCCTGCTCTCGCGCGCGCGCGCGCGCGACGTGCTCGGCGAGGCGGAACACGCCGACGTCGTCGAGCGCGCCCGGTGGTTGGGGGATGATCAGCTCGTGACCCATGGCGTCGCGCGCCGAGCATACCCCGGCGCGCGCCGCCGACCTACCCCGCTCAGTGCGCCGCCTTGCGCTCCGCGTCGAGCTTCGTCTGGTAGCGGCCCTGCACCACGTCGACGAGCACGAGCACCGCGATCGAGAAGTAGAAGGTCGTCTTGCTCAGCGGCTCGACCGCGTAGCCGAACAGCTTGATGTGGCCGACGTGGCCGCCCTCGCCGAGCAGCACGACGCCGACGATCAGCAGGATGAACAGGCCCAGGACCTCGTACTTGCGGTTCTTCTTGAGGAACTCGGACACGTGATCGGCGAGGAACAACATCGCCAGGCCCGAGCCGATGATCGCCAGCGTGAGCACCGCGAAGACCTTGGTGATCGCCAGCGCCGAGAGGATCGAGTCGAAGGAGAACACGAGGTTCATGACCACGAGCGTCGCCGTGACCTGGGCGGCGGTCTTCGACGCGCGCTGCTCGACGTCGTGCGCGAGGTCGTCGATCGCCAGCATGTGGCTGATCTCCTTGACCGCCGTGTACATGATGAAGGCGCCGCCGAACAGGAACACGAGCACCGAGAAGTTAAACGAGCCCTCGACCACGCCGGTGAAGTCGAGGTGAAAGAACGGCTCCTTGAGCATCTCGACGAGGTTGATGATCACGAACAGCAGGACGATGCGCAGCGCGATGGCGATGAGGATCGCGTTGCGGCGCACCGTCTTCTGGCTCTCGGGCGGCGCGCGCTTGGACTCGATCGAGATGTAGAGCAGGTTGTCGAACCCGAGCACCGCCTGGAGAAACAGCAGCACGAGCAGGTTGAACAGGCTGTGGATCGTGAACAGTTCGGCCATGGGAGCTGTGGAGCCGCATCGTAGCAGAACCGCCCCCCGCAAGGCCTCGCGCGCGCGGCCGCGGAGCGTCGCCTGGGCGGACGCGCGCGAGCCCGCGCCGCCGAGACGCGAGCTCGCCGCGACGCGCGACGACCTCGAGGACGCCGGCGACTCAGCACGCGTTCGCGCGCCGACGACAGAGCCTCGTCCGCGCGCCCGCGCCCGTGATCATCGACGCGCGCGTGCCCTCGCCCGCAGCGCGCCGAGCAGCCGCCGACGCTGCCGCGCGAGCAGCCGCGACCGCGACGGCCGCCCCCGCAGCGCGCCCACGAGCAGCCCACGGTGATATCGCAGCGAGATCTCCTGCAGGCGACGCAAGAGCTTGCGGTCGTCCTTGCTCTTGCGCTCGCGCATCCACGCCGGGATGGCCCAGCCGATCGGCTGCCGACGCCAGAGCGCGAGCGCGATGTTCTGGGCGTCGTGAAAGGGGTACAGCCACAGCGTCGGCGGCACGGCGCGCGCGCGCTTGATCACGACCGCGACGTTCGACAGCACGTAGCGCGCGCCGTATCGCAGCTCGGCGCGGCGGTGGAAGGCGCCCTCGATCAGCGCGTCGAGCTCGGTGCCGAAGCGGTGCAGCGCCCGCCCCATCACGTTGATGCCGTAGTCGGTGCGACCGACCATGCGCGCCAGCTCGCGCTCGTTGACCTCGAGCAGCCACCCGCTCGCGGCCCAGACGGCGACGCGCTGAACATCAACGCTCTCGTCCGCGAGCCCGCGGCGGACGAGCGGCTCGGCCGCGCGCCCGAGGTGATCGACCGCGAAGCGCAGCGCGTCGTGCCGGGCGCTCGGGTCAGGGCGACCCATGAGCGCCGCGAGCCCGTCGACCAGGCGCGGCGGCGAGACTCGCAGCAGCACGCCGAGCGCGCGGGCGCGCGCGGCCGGGCGATCGCAATTGACGAGCGACGCGAGCTGCGAGAGCGCCTCCTCGCGGGCCTCGGCGCCGCCGCGCGCGAGCTCCTCGAGGAAGTCGAGCGCGCGCTGAAAGTCCGCGAGGTGCACCCGCGGGCCGTGCAGCGCCGGGTAGGCGAGCGAGAGCGCGACGCGGATCCGGCGAATCAGCAGCGCGCGCGCCGGCCTGTCGTCCACGCGCGCGCCGAGCCGCCGCGCGAGCGTCTTCAGGCGCGCGGACGACATCTTCATGACGCGGCGATCGTAGCAGACGCGCGCGCGGGCGTGCGCGCGTCGGTCGAGCCGCCACGCGCGAGACGACTCCTCCCGCACGCGCCGCGCTCGTCCGCGCGGGCGAGCCGACGAGCGCCGCGGCGGCGACGACCCGCGACCGACCGCGGCTCTCAGCGCGCCCAGGTTATCTGTCCGATCGTTCATCACGGGATCGCGGGCGAGCCGCGACGCCGACGTCCTCGCGCGACGCCGACGTCCTCGCCTCGCGCGACGCACTGGGGGATCCCGCCCGCCGGCTCGTGTGCTTTTGTTCTATCAGCGCGACGCGTGCGTCCGCGCGAGCACGCCGCAACGAGCGCTCGCGCGTGCCGTCCCACGCGCCGTCGCGAGGAACTCGACGCGCGCGCGCGTCGATGAAGCGGGGTTGCGCGGAGTCCTGCGAGCTCGCTCGTCGCGAGCGCGCGGCGTCCGACGCGGCGCGCCGCGGCAGCGCGAGCGCTGGCGCCGCGGAGCCGCGCGCCGTACGATCGAGCGGCCGTGGTCAGCCTCCCCCTGCTCTTCGTTCTGTTCTCGGGCTCCGACAAGGTCTGGCCGCCGCCGACCCCGGCGGTCGAGCTGCCCGGCGACATTGAGGTGCGCGCCCAGCTCTCGCCGCGCGCGGCCTCGCCGTCCCAGGGCGTGTGCGCCGTCGAGACGGTGTCGTTCGTCGACAACAGCTGCGCCATCGTTCGTCAGGACGGGGGCGACGACGGCTTCAGCATCATCGTCGAGACGGGCCAGAGCTGCGCCGTCTCGGGCGCGCCGCAGAGCGACGTCGATCAGCGCTGGGTGTTCGACGAGCGCGGCCGCCTGCGAAGGCAATTCACGCTCGACAAGAGGACCGCGAGCTCGGGCGGGCAGGTGTTCGCCTACAACGACGCGCGCATCACCACGATCGAGCACTGGTCGAACTTCACGTCGGGCAAGGCCGACGCGATCGAGACCTTCATCTACGACAAGGACGGCCGCGTCGTCGAGACGCAGCGACAGCAGACGGGCGCCGCCGCCGAGCGCTACGTACACGTCTGGCTCGAGGGCAAGATCCGGATGACCACGCAGGCCGGCACGGGCGTGACGTGGACCTACGACTACAAGGGCAAGCAGCTGGTCTCGATCAGCGAGCGCCCCGGCGGCATCAACCCGGTGCAGGAGCGCGTGTTCAGCTACGACGCGAAGGGCCGCGTGACCGCCGAGGAGCAGCGCCTGGGCCCTGTGCGCGTCGCCTACACGGGCTGGACCTACGACAAGCGCGGGCGCGTGGACTCCGTGGCGATCGACGATCAGGGCCGCCCGCAGCTCAACCTCGAGGCGCTGGCCGGCAAGCCCGAGGCGAAGACGGTGATCATCCCGAAGCGCGCCGACGGGACCTGGGATCACCTCACGCGCTACCACTACGACTGCGACTGGATCGTCCGCACCGCGCCCGTGCAGGCCGCGCCCAAGCCCCCCGCGCCGCCCCGCAGCGCGAGCAAGCAGAGCGCGCCGCAGGCGAAGCCGCAGCCGCCCTCGCAGCCGCCCTCGCAGCCGCCCTCGCAGCCGGCGGCGCTGCCCCTGACAGCCGCTCCCGCAGCCAGCGATCCGCAGCCGCCCCGCGCCCCGCCGCGCCGCCGGCGACGCAGCCGCCCGCCCCCGTCACGCAGCCGCCCGCCCTCGTCACGCAGCCGCCGCGTTCGCCAGGGTGACGCGCGTCCCTGCGCCGCGCGCTCGATTCAGCCCGCGACGCGTGAGCTGTGCGCGCGCCAGGGCCCGCAGGCGACGACCTACGCGCGGCGCGAGACTCACGTATAACCCCGCCGAGCGCTCGAGGGCGCGACGCGGCGCGACGTCGCGCGCGAGCTGGACGCGAGTAACCGAGAGCAAACAAGAGAGCACCGACGATGGCAATTCGACTTGGCGACACCGCACCTGACTTCACGGCCGAGAGCACCGAGGGGACGATCCGCTTCCACGAGTACCTCGGCGACGGCTGGGGCATCCTGTTCTCGCACCCGAAGGACTTCACCCCCGTGTGCACCACGGAGCTGGGCACGGTCGCCAAGCTCAAGGGCGAGTTCGAGAAGCGCAACGTCAAGGTGATCGGCCTCAGCGTCGACCCGGTCTCCGACCACCACGAGTGGGCCAAGGACATCGAGGAGACCCAGGGCCAGGCGCTCAACTACCCGCTGATCGGCGACCCGGACCGCAAGGTCGCGCAGCTCTACGACATGATCCACCCGAACGCGAACGACACGCTGACGGTGCGCTCGGTGTTCGTGATCGGCCCGGACAAGAAGGTCAAGCTGACGCTGACCTACCCGGCCGCGACCGGCCGCAACTTCGACGAGCTGCTGCGCGTCGTCGACTCGCTGCAGCTGACCGCGTACCACCAGGTCGCGACGCCCGCGAACTGGAACGACGGCGACGACGTCATCATCGTCCCGAGCCTCTCGACCGAGCAGGCCAAGGCGAAGTTCCCGGGCGGCTGGAACGAGCTCAAGCCCTACCTGCGCGTGACCAAGCAGCCGAACAAGGGCGGCGCCGCGAGCTGAGCCGGCCCCCGCCGCGCCCACGACGAGGGCGTCGATCCGCGCGGATCGACGCCCTCGGGCAATTTCTGGGGTCGCGCTCGCGTCGCGCTCCCGCGCTTTGGCGCCGCTCAGCCGGGGCTGATGTCGCCGGAGCCGGAGACGTCGCTGCGCACGGACTGAGGGTTGCACAGGTAGGTGACGTCGCCGCTGCCCGAGATCGCCGCGTACAGCGAGTCACGCGCGCACACGACGATATCGGACGAGCCGCTCGACTGGACCTCCACGTCCTGGGCGACCAGCGTGTGCGCGTGGACGTCGCTCGAGCCCGAGGACTCGATCGTCAGCTCGCGCGCGTCGCCGCAGACCGAGATGTCCGAGGAGCCGCTCGTCGAGACGAGCACGCGGTCGCTGTCCTCGAGCTCGATGCGGATGTCGGACGAGCCGCTGCTCGCCAGCTCGAGCGAGTCGGCGCTCCCGCGCAGCAGGATGTCCGATGAGCCGCTGCTGCGCACGGCGAGCGACTCGCTGTCGAAGCCGAGCACCTTGAGCTCGCTCGAGCCGCTGACCGCCACGTCGTCGATGTACGGGACCCCGAGCTCGACGAGCAGCGGCATCGTCGGGCTCAGCGGCGCGTCGGTGCCGATCTCGAGCACGCCGCCCGCGACGTCGGTGCGCACGTGCCCCAGCAGGTTCTGGTCGCCCGAGACGCGCACCGCGGCGTCGCCCTCCTCGCCCGCGAGCGCCGGGTCGACGCGGACGACGACGGCGATGGAGCCAGACACGTCGATCGCGGTGAACTCCGACAGCGTCCGGGTGTCCTCGTCGTGGATCCCGTCCCCCGGGACGCCGCCGCAGCCGGCGAGCGCGGCCGTCAACGCGAGGGAGCAGAGCCCCAGCAGACGCGGCCGGGGGCGTCGAGCGGGCGCGAGGGGGGCGGACACGGGGATAGCGCGAGCGAGCGGGTATAGGAGCATGCCGATCGAACACCGCGGACGCCCGCGAGTGTCACCCCTCGATCGCGGACGGGTTTGACCCGCGCGAGATCCCGCGCGGTGGACTCACGCGCGCGCCCGGGCGCGCGCGTTCACGCGCGCGCGGCTCGTCGATCCGCGCGCGCGGGCGCGCGCGGGGCGTCTCGGCGGACGCGAGCGCGCGCGCGGCGATCGAGAGCGCGCGCGACGTGCACGCGAGCGCGCCCATGCATGTCCACTCGAACAGGTTGACAAGGCGTGCTCGCGCGCGCGCGTGTAAAGCGTGCGTGCACAAAAACCGCGGGTTGTCCGAACGAGATCACGCAAATGCGCCATCATGCCCAGCACCGACGCGAGCAGTCCGCGTCCCCCAAATAGCGGCTCAAGACAAGAGGACACAGCATGAGCACTGCCGAAGCGACATCACGCGAGCAGATCCAACGGGCGTTCGCCACCCTCCTTAAGACCCACGAGAGCGCGGCCTCCCGGCTCGCGACCAAGGCCGAGGAGGCCGAGCGAAAGCAGGACCAGGAGGTGGTCGGCCGGGCGTCCTCCTACACGGTCAAGGCGATCGTCGAGGGGCTCGCGGGCCTGCAGCTCGAGGTCGGCGACGCGCTGAGCAAGCTCTCCGAGCGCATGAGCGCCGAGTCGGCGAAGCTGGTCGAGCTGCGCCGCGCGATCGAGGTCGAGACGCGCCGCAACGAGACGATCCGCAACACGCTGGTCGCCGCGGAGGCGCTCGCGCTGCTCAAGCGCAACAACCAGCGCGAGCTCGAGGAGTTCGAGGAGAGCTCGAAGAAGTCGCTCGCCGAGCTGGAGGAGCAGATCTCGAGCCAGCGCGAGGAGTGGAAGCGCGAGGAGGAGGAGCACAACGCCTCCGTCAAGGAGTTCGAGACCAACCTCGCGCGCGAGCGCGAGCAGGCCGCCGCCGACCGCAAGTACGAGCTCGAGCGCAAGGCCAAGGTCCAGGTCGACGAGAACGCGGCCAAGGAGCTGCAGCTCGACCGCGATCTGTCCGAGACGACCGCGGGCAAGGAGAAGGACTGGGCGGCGCGCGAGAAGCACCTCGCCGAGCACGAGGCCGAGATCGTCGAGCTGCGCGAGAAGGCCGAGAAGGCGAAGGCGAAGATCGACGACGCCGCGAACAAGGCGCGCGAGAAGGCCGCCGCCGCGGTCAAGCGCGACGCCAAGATCGAGGCCGAGCTGCGCGAGAAGGAGAGCAAGGCGAACGTCGAGGTCTTCGAGCTGCAGATCAAGACGCTCGAGGAGCGCATCTCCAACCAGAGCGCCGAGCTGGCTGACCTCAAGAACCGCCTGGCCGAGGCCCGCGATCGCGTCCAGCAGCTCGCGGTCGACGCCCTCAAGAGCACGGTGAGCAAGACCTAAGGCCCTGACGTACGGAGGACATCACGATGGATATTCAGCGTTTCACCAGCCGTAGCACCAAGAGCGCGATCCTCAAGGCCTATAACGATCTCGCCAAGGCCTACAAGGACCTCGAGGCGAAGTCCGGGGGCTCGAGCCCCGCGCCCGCCGCCGCGCCGAGCGCCCCGAGCAAGCCCAAGCCCGCCCCCGGCGGCGGCCTCGACGTCGCGGGCGTGATCGCCCAGCTCTCGACGCTCAGCGACCGCATCGGCGAGTCGGCCGGCTCGCTGCAGCAGAAGCTCACCGTCGAGGCCACGCGCCTCGAGGAGCTGACCGAGCAGTCCGAGGCGAGCGTCAAGCGGCTCGCCGAGCTGCACGAGCTCGAGTTCGGCGAGGGCACGCTCGACCACATCATCGCCGAGTACAACGCGGCCCGCGAGGAGCACGACGGCGCGCTGACGGCCAAGAAAGAGGCGTTCCAGAAGGACATCGCCGCGAAGCGTGAGGCCTGGCGCAAGGAGCAGGACGAGCACGGCCGCGAGGTCCGCGAGCGCATGATCGAGCTCAAGAAGACGCGCACCCGCGACGCGCAGGAGTACCGCTACGAGCTCGACCTCAAGCGCGCCGCCGAGGACGACGAGTTCGCGCAGACCCAGAAGGCCTTCGAGCAGAAGCTCCAGGGCGCGCGCGAGGCGAAGGAGACCGACTGGGCCGCCCGCGAGAAGGCCGTGGCCGAGCGCGAGCAGGAGTTCACGGAGCTCAAGGACAAGGACGAGAACTTCAAGGAGTGGCTCGAGAAGGCGGTCAAGGCCGCCGAGAGCCAGGGCATGAACGTCGCCCGCCGCGAGACGAAGGTCCAGGCGGACCTGCTCGCCAAGGAGCACGAGGGCCGCGAGCGCGTGTACAAGCTGCGCGTCAAGAGCCTGGAGGAGACGCTCTCCAAGCAGTCCTCGCAGATCGACTCGCTCTCCAGCCAGCTCGAGGCGACCAACAAGCGCGCCCAGGACCTCGCCGTCCGCGCCATCGAGGGCGCCTCGAACGCGGCCTCCTTCAAGGCGATTCAGGACATCGCCATGGAGCAGGCCAAGAACACCGGCAAGGGCAAGTAGCCCGCCGCCGCGACCTGCCTGGAGTGACAGGCAGGTCGATTCGCCCGAGACCCGCCCGGAGCCTGGCTCCTGGCGGGTCTTCGCGTTCGGGTCGCCTTGCGAGGGCGCGCGAGGACACGCGTGTCTCGAAGGACACGCGTGGCGTTCGTGAGAGGGGGAGGAGGCTCCGCGCGCGGGAGGCACCTGCGCGTGTACACGAGGTGCTCGGGGGGCTGTCTCGAAGAACACGCGTGGCGTTCGTGAGCGGGGGCGGGAGCGCCCCCCGCCCACGCTCACGAACGCCACGCTCCGCGCATCACTCGCGGGCCTTCTACGGAGCCCGCTCACACGCCAGGCTGCGCTCAGGACCCACGGGCCTTCCGCCGAGCTCACGCACACGCCACGCGCCGCGCAGGACTCACGGGCCTTCTGCCGAAGCTCAGCCCTCGGCGGCGCGCGCGACCGCGGCGCGCCGGCGCTCGATGAAGTAGTCGTCCCAGCGCCGGTGGACGAGCGCGAGCGCGTCGTCGATCGGGATCGCGCGCCAGGTGCCCTCGGCCTCGGTCGCGAGCCCGATCCCGAGCTCCTCGAGCTTGCGCAGCGCGTCGCTTACGTCGAAGTCGATGTCGAAGCCGAAGGTCGCCAGCAGCCAGGCCTCGACCTGCTCGTCGAGGGTCTCGCCGCTCATCTCGCCGCCGGCGCGCAGCAGGAAGAAGTAGGCGAGCAGCGCCTCCTTGCACTCCTCCTCCTCGGCGTCGTCGATCAGGCGCGTCAGCACGCCCTCGTTGTTGTCGAGGTTGCGGAAGTAGAGGTTCTCGGAGAGCACGCGCATGAACAGCGCCTTCTGGAACTGAAAGCGCGACCACTGCGTGAACAGGTAGGTGCCGAGCATGACGAGGCCGGTGAGGCCGGTGATCAGCGAGGCGCTCGACATCCGCCCCTCGGCGAGGCCGACGAGCACGCCCATGGCGACGAGCGCGGGCCCGAGCTTGGCGAGCACGGGCACGCCCGCGGCGAGCGCGGGCACGCCGAGCAGGAGCTTGTCGATCATGCGCATGCGCAGCTCGAAGCTCGGGAACAGCATCTCGAGGTCGTTCTTGGGGATGTTGCGGAACAGCTTGAGCAGGATCATCCCGGGGTGGTGGGTGACGCCCATGCGCTTGCGCTTCTTGCCGGGGATGTGCGCGTCGTCCTTGCAGCGGATGAACAGGCACACGCGATCGTGGGCGGGGACCTCGTGGGTCCGGCTGTAGAGGCCGAACCAGGTGGCGACGGTCTCCTGGCGGATCGACTCGCCGCGCGCGTAGACCATGAACTCGTCGAAGAAGTCCATGTCGACGTGGAGGTCGACGGGGAACAGCGAGCGCTCGCTGAACGCCCGCAGGATCTCGGACTGCCGCAGCAGCGCGTAGTTGCCGCGCTCGAGCACGCGCTCGACCGATTGCCGCAGGCGCTCGGCGCTCTTGTCGTGGGCCGCGGCGTCGAGGCCGTCGTCGATCACGACCTCGCGATCGGGGTTGAAGGGCGCGTAGTCGTCCTTCATCCCCTCGAGCCGCCCGTGCATTTCGAAGTGGTAGATGGCCTGCAGGATCTCGGCGAGCTCGGCGAATTGCTCCGGGCTCACGAGCGCGCCCTCGCCGTCCTCGCGCGCGCGCTCCAGCAGCGCGTCGACGATGGCGCGACGCGACATCGGGATGTGCAAGACGCGGACGTCAGCGCGCGCCGTCGTCGACGACGCCAGCGCGGAGACTTTCTGGACGGCCCAAGCCACGGCGGCGAGCTCGAGTGTCGTCGACCCCGCGCGGGGCGCCAAGTCGCGGTCGCTAGTACTCGCGGCGGCGGCGAGCGCAAGTCCGCGCGTCGCCGCAGGCGCGCACGCGGAGGCGGGCTCGCGCCCGATCACGAACGCGCACGCCTCGCTCGCCGCCCGGAGGCGCGCGCGCTCGACACCCGCAGTCCGTCAGCCGCCTGGCGGTTTGCACACGAGCACGTGCTCGCCGCCGGCCTCGACCTCGATCGAGATCGGCGTCCACTCCTCGGGAGCGTCGGGGTCGTAGACCTCGACCTCGAAGGGGCCCGGCGCGCGCCACATCGTCATGGCCCCGCCTGGCAGGCACTCCCCGCCCCCGATCTTGCAGCGGTGCTGGCAGCGGACCTCGACGTAGCCCGCGCCGTACCGCATCACGAGCTGGGCGACGACGGCGATGACGGTCGCGGCGAGCACCAGCAGCAGCACGCCGCGAAGGTGCCCCCCGAACAGCGCGCGGGCCGACGCGGCGAAGGACGGCTTGGCGAGCGAGGACGACGACGACGACAACGACGAGGAGGTCGCGTCCGTCGCCATCGCCCGTCGAGCCCTCACCGCGCTCACGGCCAGGGCCACGGCGACGCCGAGCAGCGCGAGCGGCATCAGCAGCCCCGTGGCGCCGGCCGAGCGCTCGATGTTCAGCTCGGGCGCGCCCTCCCCCGCGACGAAGGCCTCGATCCGGGCGTGGCGCTCGCGCGCGAGCTCGCGGGCGTCGCCGAACAGCTTGAGCGGTTGACCTTGCCGGTCGAACACCCAGGTCGCGCCCCGCTCGTCGCGGCCGCCCTTGCCGCTGGTGTACTCGCGGAGCTCGATCGAGCCCACGCTCGCGGGGCCGAACTCGCTGCGGCGAGGCGCCTGCAGCGAGTACTCCACCGCGTACACGCACGCGTAGCCGCCATCGCCTCGCGTGCACCGCAGCGACTCCGCGCGCGGCACCGTGAAGACGCTCGTGACCGCGACGAGCGCCGCGGCGACGGCGAGCAGCCAGCGAGCCCAGGGCGGCAGAGCGCGCTTCGACACGTCGACGCGATCATACGCCGGGCCCTGCGGCCGCCCTCGTGAGAACCGGAGGCTCCGTCGTCGCGCCGCGCGAGCGCATCCGCTCGCGATCCCCTACAATGCCGCGGCCCCATGCTCGAAGTCGAAGGCCTCTGCAAGACCTTCCCGCTGCCCCGCGGACGTCGCTCCAAGGGCGCCCGGCCGCCCGGCGCCCACGATCCGCGGGAACAGGGACAACAATTCCACGCCGTGCGCGCGGTCAGCTTCCGCGCCGAGGCCGGCAGGATCCTCGGCCTGCTCGGGCCCAACGGCGCGGGCAAGACCACGCTGATGCGCATGATGTCGACCGCGATCAAGCCGACCGCCGGCACCGCGCGCTTCGACGGCGTCGACATCCTGCAGAACCCGCTCGGGGTCCGCCGGACGATCGGCTTCCTGTCCGGCGCGACAGGTCTCTACGGGCGCCTGACCGCGCGCGAGATGATCGCGTACTACGGCGAGCTGCACGGCCTCGCGCGCGCGGTCGTCCGCGCGCGCGTGCAGGAGCTCGCGCGCGCGCTCGCGATGGAGGACTACCTCGACCGGCGCAACGACGCGCTCTCGGCCGGCATGAAGCAGAAGGTCTCGATCGCGCGCACGCTGATCCACGACCCGCAGGTGCTGATCTTCGACGAGCCGACGACCGGCCTCGACGTCGCCGCCGCGCAGACGGTGCTCGAGCTGATCGCCCGCTTCAAGCGCGAGGGCAAGACCGTGATCTTCTCGACCCACCACATGCACGAGGTCGAGCGCCTGTGTGACGACGTCGTGATCATTCACCAGGGCGAGCTGTGCTTCACCGGGACGATCGAGGACATGCGCGCGCGCACGGGCGCGCGTCATCTTGACCAGGCGTTCCTCGCGCTCGTCAACGCCGGGCGGGGCGAGGGAGAGGTGCGCGCGTGAACGAGACGACCCCCACCAAGGACGCGCGCGGCGGCGCGCTCGCGACCGTCGGCACGATCTACCGCAAGGAGATGCGCGAGGTCCTGCGCGACCGACGGACGCTCGTGTTCATGATCGTGTTCCCGCTGCTGCTGATCCCGCTGCTGCTGTCGCTGGTGACGGAGCTGGTCAGCAGCGCGGTCGAGAAGGCCGAGGCGGAGACGGTCCGCTACGCGCTCTACGACGGCGAGCGCCTGCCGGGGCTGGCCGAGGCGCTCACGCAGGACCCCGGCTTCGAAGCGGTCGAGGGCGTCGCGCGCGAGGACATCAAGGCGGCGATCCGCGACGAGCGCCTGACCATGGCGCTCACCGTGCGCGAGCCGTTCGACGCGGGCGCGGGCCCCCAGACCACCGTCGACCTGTTCTACAACGGCGCGTCGAAGATCTCGAAGGTCGAGCGCAAGACCGAGACCGTGCTCAAGCGCCAGAGCGAGCGCCTCCGGGTCGCGCGGCTCGAGGCGCTCGGCCTCGACAGCCCTGACAAGCAGTCGGCTGTGCTCGAGCCGGTCAAGCTCGAGACCCACAACACGGCCGACATGCGCGAGGTCCTCGGTGAGCAGGCGGGCGGGATGCTGCCCTACATGTTCATCATCTTCTGCTACCTCGGCGCGCTCTACCCCGCGATCGATCTCGCGGCCGGGGAGAAAGAGCGCGGCACGCTCGAGACGCTGCTGCTCGCGCCGATCCCCCGCGTGCTGCTCGTGCTCGGCAAGTTCCTGGTGGTGTTCACCGCCGGCGTGGTCTCGGCGCTGCTCTCGATCGCCGGGCTCGGGCTGTGGCTCGTCTATCAGGGTCAGGAGGTCGGCGGCGCGCTCGGGGAGATCATCAAGTCCGTGACCGCGCTCGACCTGACGCTGATCGGCCTGATGCTCGTGCCGATGGCGGCGATGTTCTCGGCGCTGCTGCTCAGCATCTCGATCTACGCCAAGAGCTTCAAGGAGGCGCAGTCGTACAGCGCGCCGCTCAACATGCTCGTGATCATGCCGGCGGTGCTCGCCATGCTCCCGGGCATCGAGCTCGACTGGACCTGGGCGCTGGTGCCGATCACCAACATCTCGCTGGCGATCAAGGAGCTGATCAAGGGCACGATGGACTACACGATGCTCGTCGCCATCCTCGGCTCGAGCGTGGTGATCGCGGCCGCCTGCCTCGTGTTCTGCACCTGGTGGTTCAACCGCGAGGACGTGCTGTTCCGCGGGTAGCCCGTGCGCGAGTTCGCGCGGGGGCGGCACGCGCCGCGCCGCGGTGTACAATGGAGACGCGGTCCATGCGGATCCTGTTCGTCGAGAACCACGCGCCCTTCGCCGCGACGGTCGGAGAGGCGTTTTTGGCGGCGCATTACCTCACGCTCGTCGGGAGCGTCGCGGACGCGCTCGCGTTCGTGGCCGAGGGGCGCTTCGACTGCGTCCTCGTCGACCACGATCTCGACGACGGCCCAGGCACGCTGATCGTCGAGGCCCTGCGCGCGCGCGGGTTCTCGGGGCCGATCGTCGCGACCTCGGCGCACGACGAGGGCAACGCGGCGCTGCAGGCCGCCGGGGCCACGCACGTGTGTAAAAAATCCCAATTCCACACGCTCGCGGCGCTGCTCGAGCGCGTGGGCGCCGACGCGGGCGAGTAGCCCGCGCGCGCGATCTCCCTTAACCTGCCTATTAAGACATCTTGCAGAGCGGGCGCCGGCTGCGGGGTACAGCGGCCCTGGAGCCCGCCGCGCCCCGCGCCGCGCCTACGGCTCGCGGCCGCGAGCCGCTACATCTCCTCGAGCTCGAGCCTCGGCACTCGCTCGCGCTCCCGGCGGGCGACGGCGGCGGGCGCGATGACCCGGGGACCCTCGTCGTCGCGCCTGGAGGGCGCCTCGCGCCCGACGTCGAAGTCGACGTCGAAGTCGACCTGGAAGGGTTGTCCCACATTCAGCATGTCGTACTGCACCGCGATCCTCCGCTTCTGGAGTCCGAGAGGCCGGCTCCGACGCTCGGAGCACACTGATCTCGACGCCCGCGGCGATCTCCTGATTCACGCCGCCAGGCCATGATTCACCACGCGCTTGATCCGTCGTGGACCACGAGCGTCGCCCCCCACACCTGCGCGACGGGCCCACACGGACCCCCCGCCCCCGCCAGCACCGCAGACGCGCGCAGTCCGTAGATGCCGAGGTTGCCCTGGGCCCGGCGCGCTCCCTACACTCTTCGCTACCCGGTCACGACCCGTTACACATCGCGCGCGCGACGTCTCTTCGCTACGCTTATTCATCGCCGCGCGCGCGCGTCCGTCCGAAGCTCGTCCGTCCAATCCTCGCCGAACCAGCTGCCCGCATGACGACGCGTCCCGACACGCTCCGCCCCCCCCGCGCGCTACACAGCCTCATCGGCGGCGTGGCGCTCTCGCTCATGCTCGGCGTCGCGGTCTTCAGCGGTCGCGTCGCGCCCGACGTGTCGACGCCGTCGCGCGCGCAGCCCGAGCGCTCGCTCGCGATGCACGCGGGCGGCAGCCTGCACGCGGGCTTCGCGAGGCCCGCGGCGCCTGCCGCCATCGTCGCGCCCGTCGTGCCCGTCGTGCAGATTGAGCCCGTCGAGCCCGAGCTGGTTCGCGAGCTGCGCACCGATCCAGAGGCGAGCGAGCCGGACCCCGCGTCGACGCTGCCCGAGGAGCCCGGCGTCGACGGCCTGGGCGAGGAGCTGACGCCGGCGACGCCCGAGACCGACCCCGAACTCGACGAGGTGTTCTGGGAGGTGCCCGAGGACATGTCCCTCGACTTCGTGGCGAGCAGCTGGGGCATGAAGCTCAGCACCCTGCGCGAGCTCAACCCCGAGGTGGTCCCCGAGGCGAAGCGCTCGCGGGGCGCGAGCGGCGAGCAGCGCGTCACGCAGCCAGAGATCGCCGCGGGGACCAAGCTGTGCGTGTTCCGCAAGGACACGGAGACGCTCACGCGCTCGATCGGCGCGCCGAACCGCGGACGCCTGCGCGACGGCATCCCGATGCCCGAGGGCCCCTTCTGGCGCCTGCGGAAGCGACGCCCGCGGAGCTTCGGCACGCACAAGACGATCTCCAGCATGCTCGCGGCGCTGCGGGTCTACGGCGAGCGCTACCCCGACGGCCCGCGCGTCGGCATCGGCGAGTTCTCCAAGCTCCGCGGCGGCCGGATCTATCCCCACCGCTCGCACCGCACGGGCCGCGACGTCGACGTGGGCTACGTCAAGCTCGGCGACGATCCGAAGCGCACCGGGTTTCGCGCGACGACGCAGAAGAACTTCGACGCCGAGCGCAATTGGGTGCTGATCTACGCGCTGCTGCAGACAGGCAACGTGCAGTCGATCTACATGAGCAGCCGGCTGCAGAAGCTGCTCTACAAAGAGGCGAAGAAGCACGTGCCCGAGGAGGAGCTGCGCAGGTACTTCCAGTACCCGTGGCACGAGGACAGCGCGACCGCGGTCATCCACCACCAGCACGGGCACAAGAACCACTTCCACGTCCGCTTCCGCTGCGAGGACTGGAATCATCGCTGTCGCGCGCGCTCGCGCCAGCAGCTCGCGAAGAAATCGAGCCCGAACGCGTGACGCCGCGCGCCCGCCTGTGCGATCGTCCCCGCGATCCACAGGTGAGGCCGTGACCGCAGATTCCACCGCATCCGCTCCTTCCTCCGCTCCTTCCTCCGCTCCTTCCTCCGCTCCTCCTTCCACCTCCCCGTTTGACCTGACCGGCAAGGTCGCGGTCGTGACCGGCTCGAGCCGCGGCATCGGGCGCTCGATCGCCGAGCACATGGCGCGCGCCGGCGCCCGCGTGGTGATCTCGAGCCGCAGGACCGAGTCGTGCGAGCAGGTCGCCCAGGCGATCCGCGACGCCGGGGGCGAGGCGATGGCGGTCGCCGCCAACATCTCCAAGCGCGAGCAGCTCTTTCACCTCGCCGACCACACCATCTCGACCTGGGGCGGGATCGACGTGCTCGTGTGCAACGCCGCGTCGAACCCCTACTTCGGGCCCATGGCCGGCGAGGGCATGACCGACGAGATCTTCGACAAGGTGATGCACAACAACGTGCTCAACAACCTGCGCCTGATCAACCGGGTCGCGCCGAGCATGAAGGCCCGGGGCGGCGGCGCGATCATCATCATCTCGAGCGTCGGCGGACTGCGCGGCGACGGGCTGCTCGGCATCTACAACATGTCGAAGGCGGCGGACATGCAGCTCGCGCGCAACCTCGCGATCGAGTGGGGGCACGCGAACATCCGCGCCAACGCGATCGCGCCCGGGCTGATCAAGACCGACTTCGCGCGCGCGCTGTGGACGAACCCCGAGCTGGCCGCGCGTCTCGAGCAGGTGACGCCGCTCGGGCGCATCGGCGACCCCGACGACATCGGGCCGCTCGCGGTCATGCTCGCCTCGCGCGCGGGCGCGTTCATCACCGGGCAGACGCTCGTCGCCGACGGCGGGCTGACGGCCGTCGCCGCGTGGTGATCCCGTGGAGGGCGACGAGCTGAACCAGCCGCCGGCGGTGACGAGCGAGCGCCGCGGCGCGATCACGATCGTCACGCTGTGCCGACCGGCGCGACGCAACGCGGTCGACGGCGCCACCGCGCGGGCGCTGCGGGACGCGCTGCTGGCCTTCGACGCGGATGACGACGCGCGCGTCGCCGTGCTGTACGGCGCGCGGGGGACGTTCTGCGCCGGGGCAGACCTCAAGGCGCTGGCCGAGGCGCGCCCGGACGAGCCGCCGCCCTTCGAGCTCGACGCGCGCGGCCCGGGGCCGATGGGCCCGACCCGCGAGCTGCTGAGCAAGCCCGTGATCGCGGCGATCGCCGGGCACGCGGTCGCGGGCGGGCTCGAGCTCGCGCTGTGGTGCGACCTGCGAGTCGCGGAGGAGGACGCGATCCTCGGCGTGTTCTGTCGTCGCTTCGGCGTGCCGTTGATCGACGGCGGCACGGTCCGGCTGCCGCGGCTGATCGGGCTCGGGCGCGCGCTCGACCTGATCCTCACGGGGCGCCCGGTCGACGCGCGCGAGGCCCTGGCGATGGGCCTCGTCAACCGCGTGGTGCCCCGCGGCGAGGCGCTCGCCCGCGCCGTCGCGCTCGCCGAGGAGCTCGCACGCTTCCCGCAGGCGTGCATGCGCGCCGACCGAGCGTCGGCCTACGAGCAGTGGGAGCACCCGCTGCGGACCGCGCTCACGCTCGAGGCGGTGGGCGGTCACGCGGTGCTCGAGCGCGAGTCGATCGCGGGCGCGCGGCGCTTCGCCGCCGGCGAGGGCCGCCACGGCGACTTTTCAAAAGACATGTCTCAAGGGTCATCAAAAGGGCCCCCAACATCGTCCGGCGGGGAGTAGCGGCGCTCGCTCGCGGCGGCGCTTGCCCGCCCGCGATCACGCTGCTACACCTCACTCGTTCTCTGGCGGGCTGGTGCCACCATGAGCACGTGGTTGACATAGATCGAGCTGTCGAGTTCGCGCGCGCCCGAGCGCGCGCGCTGACGCTCGCGCTGTCGACCGCGCCTCCCAGCCCGCGCGGCGAGGCGACGACGCTCACCCCGCGTCGCGCCTCGCCGGACACAGGTCGATCTGCTGCGCCGCGCGCTCGCGACCCCGACGTCGCCCGCGCGCGCGCGACCGACGTCGTCTCCCCTCGCACGACTACAATCAGGAGCGCTCCGCCATGTACCCCCCGATGAAGAAATACCCTCGCACCTACCACGTCGAGGGCTCGCGCTTTCAGCACGGCGACCACGATCTCGACGCGGTGCCGTTCGCGCGGATCCGCGGCCACAACCTCGTGATCGAGGAGAAGATGGACGGCTCGAACGCCGGCGTCAGCTTCACCGAGGACGGCCGCCTGCTGCTGCAGAGCCGCGGGCACTACCTCACGGGCGGGCCGCGTGAGCGCCACTTCGCGCTCTTCAAGCAGTGGGCGAGCGTGCACCAGGGGGCGCTGCGCGAGGTCCTGGGCGCGCGCTACGTGATGTACGGCGAGTGGCTGTACGCCAAGCACACCTGCTTCTACGACCTGCTGCCCCACTACTTCATGGAGTTCGACGTGCTCGACCGCGAGCGCGGCGTGTTCCTCGACACGCCGGGACGCCGGGCGCTGCTCGCCGGGCTCCCGCTGATCTCCGTGGCGGTCCTGCACGAGGGGCCCGTCGAGAAGTTCAAGCAGCTGTCCGCGCTGGTCGAGCCGTCGCTGTTCAAGAGCCCGCAGTGGCGCGAGGCGCTGGTGCGCGCGGGCGCGCAGGCCGGCGTCCCGGCGGACAAGGTCACGCGTCAGACCGACAGCCACGACGAGATGGAGGGGCTGTACATCAAGCTCGAGGAGGACGGCCGCGTCGCGTCCCGCCTCAAGTTCGTGCGCTCGAGCTTCACCAACAAGATCCTCGAGTCGGAGGAGCACTGGCTCGATCGCCCGATCGTCGCCAATCAGCTCGCGCCGGGGGTCGATCTGTGGGGCGCGTCATGACCCCCGGGCTCGAGTTTCCCTGCCCCGCGGTCCCGCAGGCGCCGGGCGGCGCGCCCACGCGGGCGCCGCTCTCGATCGCGTGGGAGGGCTTCGACGCGGACTGGATCGCGCCGATGGCCGCGTGCATCCAGGACCCCGAACACCACGCGGAGGGCGACGTCTGGCTGCACACGCGGATGGTCTGCGAGGCGCTCGTCGGGCTCCCGCAGTGGCGCGCGCTCGCGCCGGAGGACCGCGAGCTGGTGTTCGCCGGCGCGCTGCTGCACGACATCGCCAAGCCGGCGACGACGACGATCGAGGACGGGCGCGTCAAGCACCCCGGGCACTCGGTCCGCGGCGCGCAGGACGTCCGTCGCCTGCTGTGGGAGGCCGGCGCGCCGTTCGCCGCGCGCGAGCAGATCGTCGCGCTGGTGCGCCACCACCAGGTCCCGTTCTTCCTCATCGACCAGGAGGACGCGCTGCGGCGCGCGGCCGCGATCAGCCTGCGCGTGCGCGGGCGCCTGCTCGCGCAGGTCACCCGCGCCGACGCGCTCGGGCGCGTGTGCAGGGACCCGCAGCGGCTGCTCGACAACATCGACCTGTTCGAGGCGCTGTGCGAGGAGCACGGCTGCCTCGACGCGGCGTTCCCGTTCCCGGACCCGCACACGCGCTACCTGTACTTTAAGTCAACGGATCGAGACCCGCGGTTCCCGGCCCACGACGACACGCGCTTCGAGGTGGTGCTGATGTGCGGGCTGCCGGGCGCGGGCAAGGACCACTGGATCGCGGAGAACCTGGAGCTCCCGCGCGTCAGCATGGACGACCTCCGCCGCGAGCTGCGGCTGCCGTTCACCGGCGATCAGTCCGAGGTCGCCCGCGCGGCGCGTGATCGCGCGCGCGAGCACCTGCGCCGCGAGCAGCCCTTCGTGTGGAGCGCGACCAACCTGCGCCGGGATATCCGCGGCAGGCTGATCAGCATGTTCAGCGACTACGGCGCGCGCGTCCGGCTCGTGTACATCGAGGCCTCGCGCGCGCGGCAGCGAAGGCAGAACCGCGAGCGCGACGCGACCGTGCCCGAGGCGGCGATGGAGCGGATGCTGCGGCAGTGGGACATCCCGGCGCCCTACGAGGCGCACCGCGTGGACTACATCGTCCGCGAGGACGAGTAGCGCGCCCGGGTCGCCCGCTAGGACGAGCTGCCCTGCGCGCGCCCGCGCGTCATCGCGAAGTGCACGAGCCCGGGCGTGTGCTTGCCGAGCCAGGCGCCGACGCGCCCGTGCCCGGTGAACGTGAACTCCCGCTTGCGCCTGTGCAGCGCGCGGACCACGACGCGGGCCGCCGCCTCGGCCGACCACATCAGCCGCGACGGTCGGCGATCGTTCCAGTCCTCGTGGAACTGCCCGTCGTTGTCGACCTGCGCGATCTCGGTGGAGACGAAGCCCGGGTTGATCAAGCTGACCGACACGCCCGTGCCGTGCAGCTCCATCGCCAGGGTCTGGCCCACGGCCCGCAGCGCGTACTTCGACGCCGAGTACGGGCCGTTCTTGGGGATCGAGAGCATGCCCATCACGCTGCTGACGAGGCCGACGCGCCCGCTGGTGTCGCGCAGGTGCGGGAGGCAGTGACGCACGGTGCTGATCGCCCCGAACACGTTGGTGTCGAACTGTCGGCGCCAGGCCTCGATCGGCAGGGACTCGATCGTCCCCGCCACGGCGAAGCCGGCGTTGGCGACGACGACGTCGAGCTTGCCGAGCGAGTCCTTGGCGTGGCTGACGGCGCGCTCGACCGCCGCGTCGTTGGTCACGTCACACTGGATCGCGACGCCGCGCCGCCCGAGCCCGCTGACCGCCTGCGCGACCTCCTCGAGCTTCTCGACGCGACGACCGGAGACGGCGACATCGGCCCCGCGACGCGCGAACTCCAGCGCCATCGCGGCCCCGAGCCCGCTGCCGCCGCCGGTGATCCAGACCGCGTGATCCTTGAAGAACTGTGTCGTCGACATGCCGCGCGGACTCTAGCAGAGATCGCGCGCGGCATCGGGCGCGCCGGCTCGCGCGCGCTAGAAGTTGTACTCGAAGCTCTCGGGGTAGCCGCCGACGTTGACGATGATCGTCCCGGAGAGGTCCGGGTTCCCGTTCTGATACGCGAGCTTCATGGGCACGAGGCTGAGCAGGACCTGCTCGTGGATCAGCGCCTCGCAGCCGTCGCCCATGGCGTCGTGCCAGAGCGTGAAGCCGGCGCCGGGCGGCTCGCTCAGGTCGAAGTTCTCGTCCCAGCAGCCGCCGAGCGCGTGCGCCTCGCAGCCGCCCCCGTACTCGACCTCGAGCGTGATGATGTCGCCGTCGAGCGTGCCGCCGGTGATCGTCACCTCGTCCGAGGCCTCGTCGCCCTGGCAGACGGTGAGTTCGGGGACCTCGCAGCCCTTCTCGCTGCAGCCCCAGCCGCCGTAGTCGTCGCAGACGCAGGTGTTACAGCCGTCGCCGGCCGGCTTCGTGTCGCCGGGCTCGCACATGGGCTCGCAGCCGATGTTGGAGCAGGCCCAGGTGCCCTCGGGCTCGCAGGTGCAGTAGTTGCCGCACTCGTCGATGTCGAGCATCTCGTCGCCCGGCGTGCACTCGCCGCCGATGGTGGTGGAGCCGACGGTCGGCTCGCAGCCGATCTCGGTGCAGGCCCAGGTGCCGTCGTCCTGGCAGGTGCAGGTGTTGCAGCCGTCGTCGGCGGGCATCTCGTCGCCCGGCGTACAGCCGCCGTCGGTCGTCGTCTCGTCGCCGATGTTCTTCGGCGAGTCACAGGCCCCCAGGGACAGGGCGCACAGCAGCGCGCAGCCGAGCGCGCCGGCGAGTGAGAGCGCGCGCGCGCGCGTGGTCGTGGTCGTGGTCAGGTCGTAGGTCATAACGGTCGCTCCGAGCCGCCCGTGGACGGCTGTCTTGAGGTTCACCTGTTGTAGTCCGCGCGGTCGAGAACTCGTGGACGCGGGCCGAGAAAATTCGTCGGCGCTCACCCGGCGGGGCAAGCCGCGCGCACGCGACCCGCGAGCGCGGAGCTGGGGTAGCGCGCGAGGAAGCGACCGGCCGCCGCGCGCCCGTCCGCGCGCCGCCCGGCGTCGCACAGCGCGACGACCCGGAGCGCGGCGCGCTCCTCGACCAGCACGCCCGCGGGGAACCGTCGCGCGTGGTCGTCGAGCAGCTCGGGCGCCCGCGCTGGTTCACCGCGCGAGAGCTCGCTACGGACGCGTCGCAGCGCCTCGGTCTCGGCCGCCAGCGACGACGTCGCGGGCGGCTCAGCGCGCGCGCTCGCGGGGCCGAGGCGCGCCCCGGTCGGCGCGTCGTCAGGGCGCGAGGACGTCGGGGGACGGGGCGACGCCAACTCGCTCGGCGGCGGCTCATCCGGGCTCGGCTCGAGCGTGACGCGGGTCCCCGAGCTCGCCGCGTTCACGCCCCCGTGACGCGCGCGCGCCGGCAGCGGCGCGCTGTCCGACGCGTGTTCAAACGGCGCCTCCACGCGCTCGATCGGGCCGTCACCAAAGTTCACCAGGCGTCCGCCGCCGCCGAACACGAGCGCGAGCGCGGCGGCGGTGGCCAGCGCGAGCCCGAGGCCGACCCACGGCAGCGCCGCGCGTCGCGAGCTCGGCGCGAGCGCGAACACCTCGGCGCCCGACGTCTCGGCGCCCGACATCTCCTCGCCCGACGTCTCCTCGCCCGACGTCTCCTCGCCCGACGTCTCCTCGCCCGACGTCTCCTCGCCCGACGTCTCGGCGTCCGCGTCGTCGCTCGCGATCGACGCCTCGAGGCGCTCCCACAGCCGCGCGCGCGTCGTCTCGGGCATGGACTCGCGCTCGCGCAGCGCCGCGATCCACTCGACGGCGGCGCGCTCGACCTCGGGATCTTTTCCGACTCGCTCCGGTTCACGCACGGCGTCCCCTGCTTTCTTCGCGCGCGCCGCTCCCATGGCCGTCGTCGCCAGGGCCGTCGTCGCCACGGGCCAACCGCCGCGCGACCGCCCCGCGAAACGCCGCCCGCGCGGAGCGCAGGCGCGAGTGCGCGGTGTTCGGGTTGATCTGTAGGTGGCGCGCGGCCTCGGCGACCTTGAGCCCGTCGAGCTCGACGAGCTCGAACACAAGCCGGCGCTCCGCGTCGAGCCCGTCGAGGAACTCGCGGACGAACGCGGCCGCGAGGCGGCGCTCGCTGTGGGCCTCCGGGCTCACGCCCGCGAGCGTCGACTCAGACGCCCGCGCGCTCGCGCGCGTCTGATCGGCGAGCCCCTGGAGGCGCTGCGCCGCCCGCTGCCGCCCGCGACGACGATTGCTGACGACGCCGCGGGTAAGGTTGAAGAGCCAGGTCGTCACGGCCGCGCGCCCGTCGTACTCGTCGAGTCGACGATGGACGATCAGGAACACGTCATGGACCACATCCTCGAGGGCGTCCTCGGCGACGCCGAGCCGCCGCGCCACTCGCCAGACGAAATCGGCGTGCTCCCGATAGACGCCGGCGAGCGACAGCGCGCTCGTCTGCACGCGCGCCGCGGCGCCCGGCGCCCCGCCCGCTCTCTCCCGCCATCTGGCGTTCACCCCCGCCGACATCGGCACGTCCCGGCTCCTCGACGCTCGAGACACGGGTGCATACGCGCTCGCGCTCACCCTTGGTTGTAGTCCGCGCGCCGCGAAACTCGTGTCGAGCGTGGCACGCGGCGACGAGCGTGGGAAGCGGGCTCGGATAGCCCCCTCTAGACCGGGGAATTACGGGAAGCGGAGCTCGAGCCCCGCCACGAAGCGACCACCCACGGTGCTCGCCTCGTAGACCAGCGGCGTCTGGACCGTGCGAAACGCCGGGCGCGCGAAGGCCAGGTGCGCGCCCGCGTCCAGCCAGAGGCCCACGATCCGCCGACTCCACGCGAAGCCGGCGGTGACCGCCGCGGCGCCCCACAGCGCGCGCGCGGTCTGCGAGACCGCCAAGGCGCCCGTCCCTGTCCCGCGCATCGTGCCGAGCTCGAGACCGACGCAGAGGGGGAAGGAGAACGCGCCCGCCGCCGGTACGCCGCACGCGCGCGGTCGCACCATCCAGAGCGAGAATTGCCCGCCGATCTCGGGGTTGTCGGGCGCCTCCGACGTCTTCGGCAACCACCCGTCGAAGCCGAGGCCGACCCGCCACCCGCGCGCGAACGCCCCGGCCTCCGCGCCGAGCACCGCGGCCGGCCCCGGGAGCGCGCCGAGCCCGACGCCTCCGCCGACTCGCGCGTAGCCACGAACGGGTGACGATCGCGACCGTGACGTGTCGTTCGGTGCTCCTGACGAGACCGGCTCTGCGGGCTCGTCCAGCCTATCCGGCGCCGTCGACGGCGGCGAGGTGGGCGACGAAGTAAACGACGCGGGCGGCTCGACCGCGGGCGGCTCGACCGCGGGCAACTCGACCACGGGCAGCTCGACCACGGGCGGGGGGGGCAGCTCCACCTCGTCGTCGGTCGACGTCGGCTCGCCGACGTCCAGCTCCGGGTTCATGGCGATCGCGATGACGAGCGCCGCCGCGTCCACGAGCTCGCCGCAGCTGCTCGCGGTGAGCTCCCGCGTGCCCCCGCCGCTCGCGCCCGCGATCTCGAGCTCGAGCCGCCAGCGCGCGGCGTCGGCCTGCGTCACGAGGGCGTCGACCGTGAGCGCGGCCGCCGGCGCGGCGCCGAGCGTGCGCTCGATCGTCGCCTCCACCGCGCGCTCGTCCGGGCACTCGGGGGGCGCGCGCCAGCGCAAGCGTAACGCCGGGGGCGTATCACCCGCCGACTCGCTCGCCTGGGGAGCCACGGAGGCGAGCGCCAAGCTCGACAAGGCGATCCGCAGGAGCACGGTCAGCGAGTGTAGTCGCTGACCCGGGCTCGGTCACGGCGTGCGCTCAACGCAAACAGGGCCGCGAGTCTCCTCGCGGCCCTGTCCGTCGGTGAGCGCGCTCAGGCGATCAGCCCTGAATCGTGCACTTGAAGGTCATCTCGATCGTGCCGAGGACCTGATACGCCGAGCACAGCGCGCCGCACAGCTCGATCTCCGTCATGGAGTCGTCGACGAAGGCCCAGCCGTCCATGCTGCCGCAGTCGGCGATGTCGATCGGGTCCTCGTAGGTCATGCCGTCGATCTCGAGCACCGGCTTGGTGTTCGGCGGCACGCCGCCCTCGATCGGGATCGTGCAGTCGAGGACCTGGCCGATGATGCCGTCGAGGGCCTCCTGCAGCTCGATCTGGTTGGTCGCGTTGTAGAACTTCTCGACCGGGTCGTCCTTGGGCACGCCGCCCGCGAGCGCGGCGTCGTTGAGCACCTGGAACGGGTTGATGTTGTTGGCGTCGACCTCGTCCTTGATGTCCACGCCGACGACGTAGGTCTTGATCGAGGTCTCGCCGGGCTGCGCCGCAGCGGCCGCGATGGTCGGCACGAGGTTCTCGTCGTAGTCGAGCAGGGCCGCGTCGTCCATCGCGCTGACCGAGCAGTTGGCGGCGCCGTCGGTGATCAGGATGACGTAGTTCTCCTGGTTCTCCGCCAGCTCGATGCCGTTGAGGTGGTTGACCGCCGAGGTGATGCCCTTCTCGGCCGGCGTGCCGCCCGCGCCGCTGAGGTCGCCCGCCGGCGGGATGACGTTGAGGATGGTCATCGCGTTGTTGGGCGCGACCGCGGCCTCGGGCTGGTCATTGACCACGCACGCCTGCGGGCCGAGGACCGCCACGCCGTCCTTCGAGGGGAACAGCTGGGCGCCGAGGTGCATCGAGTCGTTGAAGGTGCTGACGATCTGCGTCACCACGCCGTGGAGGCTCTTCCAGCGCGACTGCTTCGGCGTCGCCGCCATCATCGGATCCAGGTCGTTGAACCCGTCGTCGTCCATGTCGTCGAGGTCGTGATCCCAGAAGTTGTCCTGGTTGAACATCGAGCCGGACTTGTCGAGCACGAGCATGACGTTCGGCGGGACGAGCACCGGGGTCTGCGCGTCGTACTCACCGCAGATGTCCGGGTCGGTCCAGCAGAAGCCCTCGCCGTTGAAGCACGAGCCGGCCTTGTCGGGACCGCAGCAGTGCGGGCCCTCAGGCGCGTCCGCGCAGTCCTCGTCACTCCCGCAGGGCGTCGCGCCGCCGGCGGTCGTGTCCGTCGTGGTCATGTTGTCATCGTCGTCGTCATCGTCGTCGGCGGTGGAGCTCGACGAGCCCGCGGACGGATCGATGGTCGGGTCGATGCTCACGCCCGAAGCGCTCATCGTCTCGGAGTCGGTCGTGTCGTCGCTTCCGCCGCTGCAGGCGACGACAAGCGTCATGCTGGCAAGGCTCGCAAGGAAAGAAATGCGTCTCATCGTCAGTACAATCCCGTGTGCTTGGAGGTCAGTCGTACGCCGTGGCTTCGGCCTCGCCGCGTCGCGGGCCGGAGTCAGGCCGCGATCAGCGCACGTTCATCCGAGTTTGCTACTTAGGACACCTTGACCCCCCCGTTTTCTGACTTCAAGGAAAATTCTTCGTTTGCTCGCGGTCCGAGAGCGCGCACCGCGAAGCCGTTTACACGCCCGCTCGTCGACTTCGCTACGTCGCCCTGGCGCGGAGCCGTGAATAGCTGCCCCAACAAGCAGGTTTGTGAGCCCGCGCCGCGCCGCGCGTTCGACAATGACCGCGCCATGGGCGGAAGCAACCGCGATTTGCACATGCGACGACCGCGATGGGGCAAGCGCCGCGACGCCGCTCCCGCCGGATCGCGCGGCGCTAGGTGAGCTCGCGGCTGTGGACAATTTCCACGCCGGCCGCGCGCATCGCCGCGATCGCGCGCTCGCTGTCGCCTTCGGACAGGTTGACCCCCCGACAGCCGTCGACGACGAGGCGCGTGACGAAGCCGAGGCGCGCGGCGTCCAGCGCCGTGAACTTCACGCAGTAGTCCGTGGCGAGCCCGAGCACGTCCACCGCGTCGACGCGCTGATCTTTTAAATAGGCGTCGAGCCCGGTCGAGTTGCGCTGCCCGTTGTCGAAGAAGCCGCTGTAGGAGTCTACGGTCGGATCCGTGCCCTTGGGGAACACCCGCGTGATCCGCTCGGACTCCAGCGACTCGATGAAGGCGGCGCCGCGCGTGCCCTGGACGCAGTGGACCGGCCAGAGCACCTGCGTCAGGCCGTGCAGCTCGATCACCTCGCCGGGCGAGCGGCCGGCGTGGTGCACGGCGAAGCTCCCGTGCTCCGCCGGGTGCCAGTCCTGGGTGGCGATCACGTGCGAGTACGCGGACTGGGCGGCGAGCGCGTTGGCGATGGGCACCACCGCGTCCCCCTCGGGGACCGCGAGCGCGCCGCCGGGCATGAAGTCGTTCTGCAGGTCGACGAGGATCAACGCGCGCATCGGGCGAATCATAGCACCCGCCGCGGCGCGCTCAGATCTCGAAGTTAAAGCCGCGCTGCAGCAGCCGCCGATACCGACGCTCGTCGAAGCGATACAGACGCGCGGCGCGGTGCGCGACGCCGCGTTCCACCTCGTCGAGCTCGACGAGCAGCCCCATCGCGAGGATCTTCTTGCGGAAGTTTCGCTTGTCCAGCGAGCGCTCGAGGACGATCTCGTAGAGCCGCTGCAGCTGCGAGAGCGTGAACTTGCGCGGCAGCAGCTCGAAGCCGATGGGCTGGTAGCGGACCTTGCCCTGCAGGCGGCGGTAGGCGACCTCGACGATCTCCTCGTGGTCAAAGGCGAGCGGCGGGTGCTCGTGCACCGGGAACCAGGCGGCCTGACGCGCGTCGGTTGCCGCGCGCACGCGGTGGTCCGAGAGCCGCACGAGCGCGTAGTGGGCGACCGAGATGATCTGCCCGCGCGGGTCGCGACCAGGGTCCCCGAAGGTGAAGAGCTGCTCGAGGAACAGCTCTGTTACACCTGCCTCCTCTGACAGCTCTCGGCGGGCCGCCTGCTCGAGGCCCTCGCCGGGCCGGACGAAGCCGCCGGGGAGCGCCCAGGCGCCGGCGAAGGGCTCGAGCCCGCGCTCGATGAACAGGACCTTGAGGTGCGCCTCGTCGATCCCGAACACGACGCAGTCGACCGTGACGTCGACCGTCGACGCGCGCCCCTCCATCGCCTACTCGTCCGCGCGCGCGCGCGCGATCAACGTGTCCTTGAGCTCCTGCAGCCGCCGCTCGAGGCCGACGGGGTACGCCGCCGGCCGCTCGTGATCACGCTGCGCTGGCGAGAACGCGGCGAGCTGCGCGAGCGCGCGCGCGCGCGCGTCCGCGATCGGCGGCGACTCGTAGACCCGCGCGCCGCCTCGCATCGTCGGGACCAGCAGGTCTTCCTCGTCGAGCCCCTCCTCGAGCGTGATCGCGTCGGTCGGGTCACGCAGGCTCGCGCCCGCGCGGCTCGGCCCGAGCCCCTGCTCGTAGATGAGGTCCGCGACCGGCGCGCCGTCACGCGAGAACCGGCGGACCTGCTGCAGGCCCGGGTTGGACACCTTGATCGCCTGCTCGGAGAGCTTGACCTTGTACTGCCACGGGTCCTCCGCGCGCGCGCGGATGGCCGCGAGCTTGTACACGCCGCCGAGCGCCGGCTGGTCGTAGGCGGTGGCCAAGCGTGTGCCCACGCCCCACACGCCGATGGTCGCGCCGCCCTGCTTGAGCTCGGCGATGCGGTACTCATCGAGATCGTTGCTGGCGACGATCGACGCGTTCGGGAAGCCGGCCTCGTCGAGCAGCGCGCGCGCCTTGATGCTGAGCGCGGCGAGGTCCCCGGAGTCGAGGCGCACGCCGACCATCTCGTGCCCGCGCTCGCGCAGGCGCCGGCCGACCTCGATCGCCTTCTTCACGCCCTCGACGGTGTCGTAGGTGTCGACGAGGAACACGCAGTTGTTCGGCATCGCGCGCGCGTAGGCGGCGAAGGACTCGAGCTCGTCGTCGAAGGACATCACCCAGCTGTGCGCGTGCGTGCCCTTGACCGGGATCCCGTAGAGCTTGCCCGCGAGGCAGTTCGAGGTCGCCGCGCAGCCGCCGATGAAGGCCGCGCGCGCGGCCGAGAGCGCGCCGTCGACCCCCTGCGCGCGCCGCAGGCCGAACTCGAGGACCGGCTCGCCGCGCGCGGCCGCGCAGATCCTCGCGGCCTTCGTCGCGATGAGCGTCGAGAAGTTGATCATGTTCAGCAGCGGCGTCTCGATGATCTGGCACTGCAGGATCGGGCCGCGCACGCGCAGCAGCGGCTCGTGCGGGAACACGACCGTGCCCTCGGGGACCGCGTCGACGTCGCAGGTGAAGCGCAGCGCCGAGAGGTACTCGAGGAAGCCAGGTTCGAACAGCGGGCGCCCGTCGTTGCCGGTGAGCCCGCCCAGGTACTCGAGATCGTCGTGCTGAAACCGGAGGCGCTCGAGGTACGCGAGCGCCTGCTCGAGCCCGGCCGCGACGGTGTAGCCGCCCTCGAACGGGTGACGACGAAAGAACAGGTGAAACGCGGCCTCGTGCTCGGCGCGGCCGAGCTTCCAGTAGCCGTGCGCCATCGTGAGCTGGTAGAGGTCCGTGAGCAGCGCGAGCGAGTGTCCGTACAGCGAGGCGTCAGCGTGCTGGGTCATAGAGGCTTCTTCCGCGGGAGGTGGAGGTCTCGAGTGAGTGTACAGAGTACACTGTGCGCGCGCGCGGCGATCGGCTCCCCGCGCGCTGGAGCGCCGCCATGAATGATCGTCGTCACCGCGGACAGCATCCCCGCGATCACGCGCTGTTCGCTCCTGAGCGTCACCCCGCGCTGCGGCGCGCGGTCGAGGAGCTCTCGTGGCTGCAGACCCGCGGCTACGCCGACGCGTCCGCGCTCAAGCTCGTCGGCGATCGCCACGGGCTGACCGCGCGCCAGCGCAAGGCCGCGCTGCGCTGCGCGTGCTCCGACGCGGCCCGGGACGCGCGGGCGCGCAAGCGAGTCGAGCTCGCGTCGCTCGCCGGCGCGCCGCTCGCGATCGACGGCTTCAACCTCCTGATCACGATCGAGTCGCTGCTCTCGGGCGGCTTCGTGTTCGTCGGTCGAGATCGCGCGCACCGGGATCTTGCGAGCGTGCACGGGACGTATCGCATGGTCGCTGAGACAGGAGATGCGGTGCGCGCGGTCGGTGGCCGCTTGACCACAGCGGGCGTAGGGCCGGTCACGTGGTACCTCGATCGGCCCGTCTCCAACAGCGGCCGATTGCGCGCGCGCCTGCTCGAGCTCGCGGCCGAGCACGGCTGGGACTGGGACGCGCGGCTCGTCAACAACCCCGACCACGAGCTCGCGCGCTCGGGCGTGACGGTCTCGACGAGCGACGCGTGGATCCTCGACAGCTGCGAGGCGTGGGTCGACATCGTACATCACGTGCTCCATGAACCTCCTCGAGTCGACGCGCGGGCCGACGCCGCGCGGCTGTGGCTCGTGGACCTCAGCGGCCCGTGAGCGGCTCCCCGCGCGCGCCCGCTGGTTCGCGCCACCGCGGACGCCCGTGCTGTAGACTCTTGGACCATGGCCTTTGGGAAATCCTGGACTCGCTCCGCACGCGCGCTGACACGACTCGCGAGCGCCCCGCTCCTCTGCGCGGCGCTCGTCTCGGGCTGCGTCAACGACTCGGGCACGCCGATCGGCCCTGACGGCGGCACGCTGCAGGCGGGCAAGCTGACCGTCACGATCCCGCCGGGCGCGCTCACCAGGGAGTACAACGTCTCCCTCGTGAAGGTCGAGGACGACCTCTCGGCGGGCGACGTGGTCGCGAGCGAGACGACCTACGAGCTCAAGCCGAAGAGCATCAACCTCAAGATCCCGGCCGAGGCGGTGTACGAGCCCGGCGGCGACGTGGAGGGCCCGTCGCTGCTGTTCGCCACCGGCGAGCGCACCACCTCGTACCCGAACGTGGGCGAGAGCGCGATCGGGCACTTCCACGAGGGCGGGCTGATCAGCGCGGGCGGCGTCGGCATGCCGAACGCGACCGTCAACGCGCCCGCGCTCTCGCTGCTGCCCGGCGACGTGAACGCCGAGAACACCTTTGTCGACATCATCCCGATGCAGATCACGCCGTCCTCGGCGACGCAGCCCTTCGACGTGATCCTGACCGCGTACGACCTGGTCGGGAACTACAACCGCCCGCTCAACGACAACGACAACAACCGCACCCACTGCGCGTTCAAGATCGAGAACGTCGACGGCGCGCTCGTGACCGGCGGCTGCGTCACGGGCATCAACACGGTCTCGCTGTCCGCGCCGACGAGCGCGACGGTCGACTTCGACGTGATCCCGTTCCTGATCGGCAAGACGGACGAGCCCGTCGTCGTCGCGGTCGACGTCGCGGTCGGGCAGCTCGCCACGCGGCTGGGCTACTTCGGCTTCCGCACCGGGCCGTGCTTCCAGATCAGCTGCTCCGGCAACGGGACGTGCACGCCGAGCGGCGACGCGCCCGTGTGCGCGTGCAACGACGGCTACGCGAACAACGTCGAGGATCCGCTGCGCTGCGACTGCGTCCCGCAGTGCGACGGCCGGCAGTGCGGGAGCGACAGCTGCGGCGGCAGCTGCGGCGGCTGCCCCGACGGGCAGGACTGCGACTACAACTCCGGGCAGTGCGCGGACGGACCCGACCCGAGCACGACCGGGGACCCGAGCACGACCATGGACCCGAGCACGACCATGGACCCGAGCACGACCATGGACCCGAGCACGACCATGGACCCGACCACCGGGATGCCCGACCCGACCACCGGGATGGACATGATGACCACGGGGGACACGACCGGCGACACGACCGGACCCTGACGCGCCGCGCGTGCCCTCGCGCGAATGAAGCGCGCCGCGCCTCGCCTCGAGGTCCTCCGGCGCGGCGCGACGACGTCGCGCCGCGCCGCGTCGCGGTCCTCGAGAGGCCGCGACGAGCTCCGCACGAGCTTCGTCGCGAAGACGTCACGCGCCGCCGCGCGCGAGCGCGCCGCAGGCGACGCGCGCACGCGAGGATCCGCGGGGTGCGGACGCCACACCGCCCGTCGGGCCGGAATCCCGCGCGCGCGACCGGCCCGCGCGCAAGCGGCTCAGGATGACGTTACGCGCGACGTCCCGCGATCGTGCGTACGAGGACTTTGGGACATCGACGACGCGCGGCTGGGCTCGCCGGGCCCCACTCGACAACGTGGCTCATCGGACAGCGCGTACGCGACCGCGGACTAGTTTGGAAGTGCCGCTTGCGACGCTGTCGGCCCCCGGCCTAAGATTGCTCGCGTGGTGGTGGGAGCGACGGTCAGCGTCGCGGGAGCTCACTCCCTACCGTGACCTGCGAGATTAGGAGCGAAGGATGGCAATTGCGCCGAAGAGAACACACACGAGGGCCTGGATCGCCAGCCTCGCCGTAACGGCGTGCGCGGCGACGGGCTTCTCACTGGGCGTCTCCGGCTGTAACGGAGGAGGCGACTGTCTCACCAACGAGGAGTTCTTCAAGCAAGAGGTCTTCCCGATGGTCGAGAACAACTGCATGTCCTGTCACAACGAGCAGGGCGTGGCCAAGCACACGCAGTACATCCTGCGCGGCTCGGAGTGGCCCGGGTTCATCGAGCAGAACCTCGCGGTCATCGAGAACCTCGCCAAGATCGACTTCGACGGCAAGCCGTACCTGCTCGTCAAGCCGACCGAGGACGGCACGACGCACAAGGGCGGCGTCCGGTTCGAGAAAGGCAGCGACGAGTACAAGATCCTCGAGGAGCTGATCGACCGGGTCGAGAACCCGGAGACCTGCGAGGGCAACAGCGAGACCGCCGACGAGTTCTTCGAGGGCGTCAAGCTGATGAACGAGGTCGAGACGCTGCGCAAGGCGACGCTCACCCTCACCGGCCGCCTGCCGACCAGCGAGGAGCTCGAGCTCGTGCGCGACCTCGGGATCGACTCGCTCGACCCGGTGCTCGACGTGGTGATGCAGGAGGAGGAGTTCTCCGAGCGCCTGGTCGAGATCTGGAACGACATCTTCCTGACGGACCGCTACCTGCCCAACGCGGACGCGCTCGACCTGCTGAGCACGGAGACCTACCCGGAGCTCTACTGGTACGAGGGCCTGCCCGAGGAGCAGCAGGGCGAGGCGCGCTACCTGACGAACGTCGGCGTCGCGCGCGAGCCGCTCAACCTGATCACGTACATCGTCCAGAACGACATCCCGTTCACCGAGATCCTGACGGCGAACTACACCGTGCTGACGCCCCCGGCCGCGCGCGCGTACGGGCTCAACAACCAGAGCTCCTGGGAGGACCCCTGGGTGCTCGAGAAGTACACGCTGCCGAACGTGCCGCACGCGGGCGTGCTCACCTCGTCGATGTGGCTCAACCGCTTCCCGACGACCGCGACGAACCGCAACCGGCACCGCTCGCGCATCACGCTGCTGTACTTCCTCGCGACGGACATCCTCCGCGTGGGCGAGCGCCCGGTGAACGCCGACAGCATCGTCACGGTGACGAACCCGACGATGAACGCGCCCGAGTGCTCGGGCTGTCACCAGACGATCGACCCGATCGCGGGCGCGTTCCAGAACTGGGACACCACCGGCGCCTACAACCCGCTCCCCGACGGCTGGTACCCCGACATGGTGCTCACCGGCTTCGAGGACGAGGACATGCCGGCGACGGAGTACCCCAGCGCGCTGCAGTGGATCGCGCCGAAGATCGCGAACGACCGCCGCTTCGCGCTGTCGATGGTACAGATCATGTACAAGGGCCTCACGGGGCAGGACGTGCTGCTGCAGCCGCGCGACCCGTCCTCGCCGACCTACGCGGCGGACATCCACGCGTTCGACATCCAGCAGCAGGTGTTCGACGGCATCGTCGAGAAGTTCATCGGCAGCAGCTACAACCTCAAGACGATCGTCAAGGAGATCGTCAAGACGACGTACTTCCGGGCCGAGAACCTCGCGGTGGTCGACCTCGCGACGATGAACGAGCTGGCGGAGGTCGGGACCGCGAAGTGGCTGACGCCCGAGCGGCTCCACCGCAAGGTCGAGGCGATCACGGGCTACCCGTGGCGCGACAACCCGGACAGCACGCAGTACCTGCTCAGCACGAACGAGTACCGCATCTTCTACGGCGGCATCGACTCCGACTCGATCACCGAGCGCATCGACGAGCCGAACGGGCTGATGTGGAACATCGCGTTCCGCATGGCGCAGGAGATGGCGTGCTGGACCACGGCGCGGGACTTCGCCAAGGACCCGTCTGACCGCCTGCTGTTCCCCTTCGTCGAGCCCTCGTTCGTGCCGGAGGAGGACAACGGCTTCGCGGTCCCGGTCGTCAACGACGCGATCCGGGCGAACATCCAGTACCTCTACAAGCACGTGCTCGGCGAGCAGGTGGCGCTCAACAGCGACGAGGTCGACCGCGCGTACAACCTCTTCATCTCGGTCTGGGAGGACGGGAAGTCCGGGGTCGAGTCCGAGGCCGAGGGCTACCCCGTCGACCTCCCGGGCGAGTGCCGCGCGGAGAACGACTGGTGGACGGGCGAGCCGCTGCCCGAGGCGCGGCGCATCCGCGCGGACGGCAACTACACGGTGCGCGCGTGGATGGCCGTCATGACCTACCTACTTTCTGACTACAAGTTCCTGCACGAGTAAGGGACGGAGGCGCAACCATGGACCGACGAAAGTTCTTCAAGCTGGCGGCGATGGCCGGACTCGGCGTCGCGACGCCGACCTACGTGTTCGGCCGTAACCGACCGGGCACGCTCTGGATGCCCCCTCCGCAGACCAAGGCCGAGCCCTACACGGGCACGATGCTGATCACCGTGCACTGCGGCGGCGGGTGGGACCCGACGTCGCTGTGCGACCCCAAGGGCTACCCGTCGAGCATGTCGTACGACGACGCGCAGCAGGACGGGACCGTCATGAACAAGTCGTACTCGGAGGGCGAGATCGCGAACGCGGGTAACATCCGCTACGCGCCGCTCAACGACGGCAACGCCGACGCGCCCTACCAGTTCTCGACCTTCTTCGAGAAGCACTACGACAAGCTGCTCGTCATCAACGGCGTCGACATGCTGACCAACGGCCACGACGGCGGCACGCGGCACATGTGCTGCGGGCGGCTCTCCGAGGGCTACCCGGCGCTCGCGGCCCTGCACGCCGCGATCCAGGGCAAGACGCTGCCGATGACGTTCATGAGCTTCGGCGGCTACGACGAGACCATGGGCCTCGTCGCGCGCACCCGCAGCGGCAACACCAACGCGCTCGCGCGCATCGCCTACCCGGATCGCTACGACACGGACGACCCGGCGGCGATCTTCCACTCCGCCGCCGCGATCGAGATGATCAAGGAAGCGCAGGCCGAGCGCTACGAGAAGCTCAAGCAGACCGAGCGGCTGCCGCGGGCCCAGCTCGCGCTCGACCTGATGTGGGCGGGCCGCTCCGGCGCCGACGAGCTCAAGAAGCTCACCGAGTACCTGCCGGACCCGCTCTCGAACGACGGCTTCCAGCGCCAGGTGCAGGTCGCGATCGCGGCCTACAAGGCGGGCATCTGCACCTCGGCGCAGCTGACCACCGGCGGGCACGACACGCACGGCAACCACGACCAGAGCCAGATCCCGCGGCTCGCGGCGGACATCCGCGGCTTCGACTTCATCTACGAGGAGGCCGCGCGCCAGGGCGTTTGGGGCAAGGTCGTCGCGATGATGGGCTCGGACTTCGGGCGCACGCCCGGCTACAACGACGGCAACGGCAAGGACCACTGGCCGATCACGAGCGTGATGCTGATGGGCGCCGGCATCTCGGGCAACCGCGTCGTCGGGGCCAGCGACGAGCGCCACAACGCGCTGGGGGTCAACCCCAGCACGCTCGCGGTCGACGACGCGAACGGCATCCACATCGAGCCGAAGCACATCCACGCGAACCTCCGCCGCGTGCTCGGGATCGACAACACGGACCAGGCCCGGATGTTCCCGATCAACATCGCCGAAGAGGACGAGATGAACCTGTTCGGCTGACGCGGCCAGCGGGACGTACGAGCTCACGAGGCGCGCCGGGTGCTCCCGGGGCGCCTCGCGCCGTTCGGGCGGAGCGCGACCGAGCGAGCTAGCGGCGGCGCCGACGCTCCGCGGACGCGGACCGTCTCGCGAGCGCCCGCAGCCCGACGCGCGCGCGCGCGAATGTGATATCGTCGAGACCTGCGTGGATATGCGACCCTCGAGCTTGCAATTGGAACCCATCGAGAACCTCTCGCGCGCGCGTCGTGACGCCGGCGGGCTCGCGCTCGTGGCCGCGCTCGCGCTCGCGCTCAGCGGGGCCGCCTGCGGCGGCGACGAGCCGGGCGACACCCGGGCGACCGACGGCGGCGGCGGGACCGACGAGTCGTCCGAGACGTCGGCGGGCACAGACGGCTCGACGACCGGCGAGGATCCAGGGGAGTTCGGCGCCGAGGAGGAGTACGAGCTGCGGCTGCACCCGGCGCCGACGACCCCGCTCGAGCTGGCGATGAACAAGGAGCAGTCGCTCGAGCTGTTCGGCGAGTCGGCCAAGGACATCCTGCTGATCGAGGTCGACACCACCGACCTGCTCGTCAACACGCTCGAGGAGATCAAGAACGCCTGCGGGACCGACTGGAAGCAGGACGACGAGGACCCCAACCACGACTGCACGCTGACCGAGCTCGGCCTGAGCTTCGGGCCCAACTGGGAGTGCAGCGCCGAGTACTCGATGGTCCGGCTGCTGACGATGACGCCGGCCAACGCGGCCGTCGACGGCACCTCGATCGAGGGCCTGCAGGGGCTCGCGGACCTGCTCGGCGTCGGCGGCGGGTTCTCGGCGATCCTCGCGGAGTCGCTCGGCATCGGCATGACCGAGGAGTTCATCGACACGCCCTACCTCGTCGACGCGCTCAAGGAGGACATGCTCGCCACGCACCCGAACATCGGCGGCGACGGCTCGATCATGTCGATCTCGATGTGGGACGCGCTCCACGACATGGAGACGCTCGGCGAGCGCTTCGGCCCCATCGGCGCGCACCCGGGCGTGCTCGCGCCCGGCTTCACGCCGCACAGCGACGCGCTCGGGCCCGACTTCACGATGACCGCGATCGCCAGCTCCAACCTCCGGCAGCTCGACGGCCTCGACGTCGACACCGACAAGGAGTTCCTCTCGATCATCGTCGACACCGTCGGGCCGACCTTCGACGACCCGCTCGAGTTCGACTTCGAGGACCCCGAGAAGTTCTCGATCACGGGCCTCGCGCTGAACCCGACCGTCGACATGCGCTTCGCGCTGCAGGAGCACGACGGCTTCGTCGCGTCCTGCACTACCGACCAGGCCTGCTGGGGCAACCTCCCGGGCGCGCCGGTCAACAACCAGAGCGCGTGGGCGCTCGACCAGTGGATCGCGGAGTACGTCGTCGCGCACGCGGGCAAGCTCAAGTACGACGAGCGGCAGTTCGACAAGTGCTACGAGGTGCTGTTCTCGTGCGGCCTCGGCTCGCGCGTCATGATCGGGCCGAACCCCGACTTCCCGAACTACCCGCTCGGCTGGGCGCACTTCACCATCAACTCCGGGCTGCTCGACAGCCTGCTCAGCCTGTTCAACAGCGGCCCGCCGGAGCCGCAGTACATCTGGGACCTGATCAACGAGGTCGGGCAGGTCGCGCTGCACACCCCGCCCGGCTGCGACCTCGCCGAGGGCGAGGCCGACGTCGAGTTCACGCTGCGCGAGATCGGCATCGGCATCTCGGGCCCCGAGATGTCTGACGCGGTGCGCCCTTACCTGCAGGACCAGGCCGGGACGATCGCCGACCTGCTGCTGGGGAACTACAAGGACAACAACGGCAAGGTCGACCTCTACTACCGCGAGGGCGCGGACGGCGAGGGCTGGCTGTTCTTCGTGCACCCCGAGGACCAGGTCGACGGCGCGCCCTACGGCTACGACAACCCCGGCTTCTTCGCCGACGCCGCGCTCTCGCAGAAGCTCTCGAGCACCGCGTCGGGCGGCGCCGGCGACGAGGTGCACGAGAAGCTCAAGCTCGAGACGGGCGAGACGACCGTGTACATCCAGGACGACAAGGGCGACGTCTACCGGCTGCTGCTCATCGTCCCGCAGGCCGACGGCGCGCCGCAGTCCATCCAGGTGCGCGTGGCCAAGAAGCTCGGCTAGCCCGCCGCGACAAGCGGGAGCGCCGGAGCGCTCGCCGCCTCCCGACGGCCCCTCCCCGCTCGCGTGACCCTTCTGCCGCGACGAGCGAGGCGGCGCCGCGGCGTCGCGCGGCTCACTGGGGGATCGGCACGCAGATCGAGCCGCCCTCGATCTGCGCGTTCGTGCGGTAGGTGTTGAGGTCTTGCCAGGAGGGCTGCTCGTCCTGCGGGATCGTGCCGTCCTCGCGCACGTTGGTGACGTGGTAGGTGTGCTGGTTCCAGATCCGCCGGGCCTGGATCCAGCGGTCCTCGGCGTCGCGGATCGCCTTGATCGTCGACTGGCTGTTGTTGTTGAAGCTGTTGGAGACGATGAGGATCTCGGCCGAGCCGTCGTTGTCGATGTCGGCGACGACGGGGTACTCGATGTGCGTGATGCTGGTGCGCGGCTCGCTGAACAGCGTCTGGCCGGCGCCGTCGAACACGTGGATGTTCTGCTCGTCGCCGTACATGGCCTCGGGGATGCCGTCGCCGAGGAAGTCGAAGGCGGTGCCGGTCGCGTCGCCGCTCGCGTCGATCACCGGCGCGGTCCAGATGATCGAGAGGTCGCGCTCGTAGACGGCGTACTGCGTGCCGGTGCTGACGGCGAACTCCGCCTCGCCGTCGCCGTCGAAGTCGTGCACGGTCGAGGGCCGCAGCCACGGGTCGCCCGGGTTGGCGGGGAGCGGCTTCTCGTTGAGGTACTTGATCGCGCCGTCGTGCTCGAGGATCGAGATGCCGTCCCAGGCCTCGATCAGGATCTCGGGCTCGGGGTCGTCGTCGAGGTTGGCGACCTGCGGGTAGCCGAAGTTGTTGATGTCGCCCTGGTGCGAGTAGTACTGGCTGCCGTCGTGGTGGTAGGCGGCGTTGGTCAGGATGATCTCCTGATCGCCGTCGCCGTCGAGGTCCGCGAGCACGCCGGCGGAGAGCGCGGAGGCGAAGCCGGTGGTCGCCACGAGGTCGCCGTTGTGGTCGAAGAGCTCGTTGCCGACGAAGATCTCGACGTCGCCGTCGTTGTCGACGTCCGCGAGCGCGATCGCGTGGGCGAGGCCGTTGACGCTCGCGGGCTTCTCCCACTTCTTCTGCCCGTCGTGTTCGAAGGCGAGCAGCGCGCCGTTGCGGTAGGCGACGATCTCGGGGACGCCGTCGTCGTCGATGTCGCCGAGCGCGGGGCTGCAGCCCCAGTGCACGGAGTCCTCGATCTTGAAGTGCGGCACGCCGGTCTCGCCGTCGAGGATGTAGAGGTAGCCCGGCGCGCTCGTCTGCGGGTACGCGAGCACGACGACGTCGGGGGTGTCGCAGAGGTCGATCTCGCCGTCCTGGTTGTCGTCGGTGAGGTTGGCGACGAGCGGCGTGACGATGCTCCAGCGATCGACCTCGCCCGTCCAGGTCCACTGGACCGCCGGGTTGAAGCTGTCGGGCGGGGCCTCCTGGTCGCACTCGGCCATGCCGTCGAGCTCCTCCTCGGGGACCTTGCACTCGTCGACGGGCGCGCCCGTGGTCGCGCCCTCGGTGTCGGTGTCGGTGGCGCTGTCGCTGGGGTCGCCGGTGGTGACGATCCCGCTCGTCATCGGGTCGGTCGAGGTCGCGCCCTCGGTCGTCGTCGCGCCGGTCGTGCCGGTCGTGCCGCCCTCGCTCCCGGCCGTGGTCACGCCGGTCTCGCTGGCGCCCTCGGTCTCGCCGCCCGCCGTGGTCGCGGCGGTGGTGCCGGCCGTGGTCGCGGTGACAGAGCTGCCGCCGGTGTCGGACGCGGTGCCCGCCCCGTCGTCGCCGCAGCCGCCCAGCGCGAGCGGGAGCGAGAGCAGCAGCGCAGCGGAGGAGGACGAGCGCGCGGTGAGGGCGTGACGAGGTGCGAAGGCCATGCTCGACGCTAGACCTCGGCGGCGCGCGCCGTCAATCCCGTCCGATCCGTCGCTAGATCGGCTCGATCTCGACGAACGCGAGGAAGGTGTAGGAGTAGTTCCCGGTGATCGCCGACTTGCCGCCGACCTCGAGGGAGAGGCGGCCGTCGAGGACGTCGACCTCGACGGTGCGCACGATCGTCGGCGCGCCGTCCGTCGTCGGCTCGTCGTCGACCGCGACCACGCCCTCGATCGTCAGGTTGTACGGATCGTTCGGGTAGCCCTTGGCCGGGCGGCCGACGCCCGCGGTGACGCGGTAGGTGCCCGGCGCGATCGCGAACTCGAACAGGTTGTCGCGCCCGTAGTCGTCATAGACGTAGGAGCGCTCGACGTCGTCGGCGCCCGCGCCGGCGTCGAAGCCGTAGAGCGCGATCCCGGGGTCGTCGATGAACTCGCCGTACCAGCCCATGCCGGCGGCCTCGTCCCACGGGCCCCAGCCGACCTTGAGCCAGGTCTTGCCGCCGAGCTCGAGCGGGTCCGCCGTGGGCTCGCCGGCCGGGTCCTGGAAGTTGAGGTAGTAGGCGGCCTTGGGGTGGCCGCCGTCGTCGGCCTCGAGCACAGGCAGCGTGTCGCGCGAGCCCTCGAGGTACAGCCCCAGCTCGTGCCGCAGCGTCATCAGGCTGTCGGCGTTACGTGTCCATGAGGTCATGCTGCTGGCGACGCTGGCGACGGTCGCGTCGACGGGGCCGTCGCCGCCCGGCGTCGGGTGGGCGCCGCCGTTGGCGAGCCAGAGGTACTCGTAGTCCTCGACGGCCTCGCGCAGCAGCTCGGCGCGCACGCCGGGGTTCGGGCCGTCGAAGAAGCGGTTGCCGTCGTAGTAGGCCCAGCCGCGGATGCGGTGGGACCAGGCGGCCCAGGGGATCACGCGGACGTGCATGCCGTCGCGGTCGACCGAGGTCGGGTTGAAGTAGGGATCCGGGTCCTGGTCGAGGCTGTAGTACCAGACGTCCTCGCCGTGCTCCTGCTGACGCGACCACGCGTAGGCCTGCTCGTAGGCGCGGGTGTGGGCGATCCAGATGTCGTAGCCGCAGGCGCCGCCCGGGTCCTCCGCGATCTCGGGCTTGGGCTCCTCGGAGATGGCGATGCGGAGGTTGGGCGCGGCGGCCTTGGTCAGGCGGCAGAGGTGGGCCGCGAGCGCGTGGTCGGCGTCGTTCTGCGGCTCGTTCTGCACGTAGTAGTAAGCCTTCTCGTCGTAGCCGTTGCTGACGAGGTAGCCGTCGAGCGCGGCGAGCCACTGCGACCACTCGGCGTTGTAGGCGTCGGTGCCGTAGTGGTCGCCGCGATCGATCCCGCACAGGGTCTGCGGCCGCGGGGTGCTGTTGTCGACGAACGATCCCCTGCGCGCGAGTTCTCTTGAGATCATTGCAGTTTCTCGACGGCGCTCGGGGGACGTTCCCGTTCGGTGACACGCCGGTCGCCGCGCGCGAGCGCGCGCCCCGGGGTGCGCCAACGCGACGGGACCCTCGTCCCTATCATGGAGGCGCGGCAGCCCAGCGGCCGCGCTCCAGGGGGTCCCGTTGCCCAGCGTCGCGCTCGTCCACCGTAAACGCCCGCTCCCGATGTCGGCGGAGCGCTACACCGAGCTCGTCGCGACCGCCGCGCGCGAGCGCGGGCTCGCGGTGGAGGTGGCGATGGAGCGGCGAGACGAGGGCGCCCTGCTCAGGCTCACGCGCTCGCGGCTCTCCATCGAGCTGAGGCTCAGCGAGGGCGAGGGCGTCACGGTGATCGAGACCGCGGCGCTGCGCTGGCCGCGAGCCGCCGCGTTGATGCGTCGTGATGGCCCCGATACCCGGCTCATCCCCACCGTGTCCATGGCGGCGCTCTTCACCGTGTCCGTATTACTTTTCATCGCGCCGCTGGTGACCGCGGCGGTCGTGCTCGTGAACGTCGGCTTCCTCTGGGCCGCGGTGAGCGGGCGCCGTACGCACCTGCTGTCGATGGAGCTGCTCGAGCTGCTCGGCTCCGCGAACGGCCAGGCGCTCGTGCGCTTTCCGATCGACACCGAGGATGACGCCGCGCGAGCGATCGACGGGCGCCTGCGGGCGGCCGCGCGCGTCAGCGTCGCGACGCACGCGCTGGACGAGTCCAGGAAGATCGTCGGCACGCTCCGTCGCGACGAGGCCGAGGTGCACGCGCTGGTCAGCGGGCGTCCCTGCGTCTACTACGAGCTGTACGTGTTTGAGTCGCGTCGGCGCTGGCGCGGGTGGGACGAGTGGGAGCACGTCGGCACGCTGCGGCAGCGCGCGCCGTTCTTCGTCGAGGATGACTCCGGGCGGGTGCGCGTCAACCCGACGGGGGCGAGGATCTCCACGCTCACGGACGCCGCGTGCACGCACACGTGGGACCAGCTCCCGGCGCCGCTGCGCGCCATGATCGAGCACAGCGGCGTGTACAGCGAGTCCGCGCTGCGCGAGCGACGAGCGCGCCCGAACAAGGTCCGGCTGCGGATCGAGGAGGGGGCGCTCGAGGAGGGCGAGCGCGTGGCTGTCCTGGGGCACGCGATCGACGAGCCCGATCCCGACGGGGTCCTCGAGCTCGGCGGGTATCGGGGTCAGACCCCCGAGCGCCGCTGCCTGGTGCACGCCGACCGGGCGCCGCTGCTGATCAGCGACAACCCTTCATGCCTCAATGAGAGGATTTGAATGAGAGGGTTTGAACGAGAGGCTCGAGGAGGTCCAGGACGTGAAGTCGCGCTCGTTGGGCGTCGCGGGCTGGAACGACCGGAGCGAGGCCCAGGGCGCCGCGCTGGGCCTCTCGGCGTGGATCGCCGCGACGCTCACAGCATGACCCTTAGAGCATATTATCCCGCGACCGGCGCGGCCGTCGACGCGACGGGCGCGCTCGTCTCCACGCACAGCGCCGCGGCGCTCTCCGTGCAGGTCAGCAGGCAGGTCTCGCGGTCGGTCCGCGTGAGCGCCCGATCCTGGCGACACTCGGCGACGCAGGCGTCGCGCCAGGCGAGCGTCGAGCTCACGAGCTCGGTGAGCTGCGGCGCCGCGTCGAGCTCGGTCTGCAGCAGGACGTCGCAGGTGAAGCGGCAGGTGTGGCGATCGGTGACGCGGACCGAGCGCTCGTCGTGACACTCGCGCTGACACTGGTCGTGCTCGAGCACGAGCCCGTAGGCGCTCGGCGGGACGGAGGCGGGGGCGTCCGCCCGGCTCGGGCTGACCGCGAATGCCAGGAGGAGCAAGCCAGAGGGCGCCGCAGTGAGCGCGGCGAAGCGAAGACGGCGAGGCGCGGTGCGCATGGTCTTGAAGGGACCTCCAACCACTTGGATCTCCGGCGCGAGAAAACGATGCGAGGGTCCGTGACGAATTGTGGCGCGACCTCGACCGCGAGCGCGTGACCTAACCAACACGCGAGGCTCGGGGCCGACGGGGCGCGGCGACGCTCGAGCGCCGCGCCGCGCCGGCGCGTTCTCGAGCGACGCCGACCCGCCGAGAAATTCAGCGCCGCCGTGTCACAGCGCCGGGCCGCCGCGCGTCACGGCGTTGAAGGGAGTCTCCATGTCCACCCGCCCCGTCCACCGCAGCCGCCTCTCCGAGCCCGCGCTCGCGCGCGTCCAGGCCGTCTCTGGCCTCGCGTTCGCGAGCTTCCTCGTCCTCCACCTGCTGACCGCGCTCGCGGCCGTGTTCGGCCAGCGGGCCTACGACGGCGCGCTCACGCTGGGGCGCGTCTACTACCAGGCGCTGCCGATCGAGCTCACGGTGGTGCTGCTCTCGCTGGTCGTGCACATCGCCGCCAGCGTCACGCGCGCGCGTCGTCGTCGTCGCGGCCGCGGGTCCGCCGAGCGTCGACGGCCGCACGCCGGGCTGCGCCTGCACCGGGTGTCCGCCTACTTCCTGCTGATCTTTATCTTCGGGCACATCACGGCGACGCGCGCGCCGGCGATCTTCGCCGACGTGCCGATCGAGTTCGCGTTCGTGCACTACTCGCTGGCGAACCTCCCGGCGTACTTCGTGCCCTACTACACGCTGCTGTTCGCGGCCGGGGCCTACCACGGCCTGCGCGGGATCTGGGTCGCGCTGGGCGTGCTCGGGCTGCCCAGGCCGCAGGCCCCCCGCGCGCTCACACGGGACCACGCGACGCGGGCCGCCGCCGCGCTCGCGCTCGTGGGGCTGCTCGTGGTGAGCGCGCTCGCGGGCGTCTGGTACGCCGTCGACACGACGAACTTCCCGATCTACGACGCGCTCGCGGCCCGCGTGTTCGGCGGCTGAGCCTGCCTCGAGCAGACCGGCGGGGCGCCGCGCCCCGCCGGCTACTTGAACTCGACGAGCACCTCGAGGCGCTGCTGCGCGGTGTCGTAGATGACGTACTCGTTGTCGTCGAACTCCGACTCGTCGTCGTCGACGTTGCTGATCCCGTGGCAGCTGTCGTAGCCGCGCGGCGGCCTCGTGAGGCCGTAGGTGATGTCGCGGTAGCGCTTGATCTTGCCGAGCGCGACGCGGCAGATCGCCATCATCGAGGTCCCGCGCTTGCCCGGGTAGGTGTAGTTGACGGCCGTGCACGACTCGCTGCCGAAGTAGATGCCGTGCCCGAGCCAGCCCTCGTCGGTCCGCGAGACGCCCATGCCGACGACGACCTTGGGCAGCAGGATGCCGCGCGAGAGGATGCCGACCCAGTTGCGCAGGCTCGAGCCGTGGAACAGGAGGCGCTCGTTGCTGAGCTTGCGGTACGACTTGTGCTCCGGCGGCCGCTTGAGCGTGTAGAGGTTGACGATCTTGATGCCGCGGCTGAGCTGGTTGTCGAGCACGTGCTTGCTCCAGCGCTTGTACTCCGCGGAGGTCTTCGCCAGCGGCTCGATCGCGCAGCCCAGCGCCGCGTACTGATCGGCGGCGCCGCCGTCGAAGAGCACGTTGTCGTCGCCGCTGACCTGCAGCATGTCGCGCATGAGCTGCAGGGTGTCGTTCTTCTCGGCGAAGGCGGTCTTGGAGCTGATCGTCGCGGCCTCGATGGCGGCGCGGGTGCGGCCGAGGCGGTGCGGGATCAGGGTGTAGAACTCGCCGCTGAGCTCGCGCAGCTTGGCCTTGCGCTTGCGGCTGCGCTTGAGCTCGTCGAGGATGGCGTCGAGCACGGCCTGCCCCTTGTCGATCTGGCCGTGCGTGAGCACGCCGAGCGGCGTCTCGATGCCGTTGGCGGTGATCGTCGCCTTGACGGTCGAGGTCAGCGCGTTGGTCGCCTCGCTGTAGATGTAGTCGACGAGGGTCGAGAGCGCGGGCGTCAGCGGCTTGCGGGCCGCCTTCTTCGCCGTCTTCTTCGCCGTCTTCTTCGCCGTCTTCTTCGCCGTCTTCTTCGCCCCCGCCTTCTTCGCCGTCTTCTTCTTCGCGGCCTTCTTGTTGGCGGCGAGCGTCTTGGCGTCGAGCTCGCCGACGCTCAGGCCGCGCGCCCCCATGGAGCCGATCTTGCTCGCGGCGAGCGAGAGCTCCTTGTAGCCCTTGGCGCGGCTGGTCTTCTTGCGCAGCAGCTCCTCGTAGCAGGCGTCGGCGGCCGCGTGGCTCGTGAAGTACCGACACTCGCGCTTGCCGGCCTCGGGGTTGGTCTCGAGGTCGTCGGTGCGCCCGTAGTGCGTGAACACCCGGAACACCTTCTTGGTCTTCGCGCTCGGGCTGTGGAGCTCGAGCGCGTAGTACTTGTTGTTGTTCTTGTTGAGGTCGGTCTTCTGCAGGACCGCCTTCTTGAGGATGTCGAACTTGCTCGGGAACTTGGGCGCGCTCGGGTCGGTCAGGGCGTAGGCTTTCGGCATCTCGTCCCTCGTCGTGGGGTCGACGATATCGCACGATCGCCGCGGGCGAGCGCGAGACCGCGCCTCGCGGCGCGGGCGTCCGCGCGACTATCATCGCGACGTGAGCCTGCTGTCGGAGCTGCTCGACCGCCTGTGGCCGCGATACCACGAGCACGGCGCGATCGCGTCGGCGCGCGCCGGTCGGGTCGTGATCACGGGCGTCATCGAGTCGCTCGAGGACGGGGACGCGCTGGCGTGCCCGCTCTCCGGTGAGCTGGCGGTGGTCGTGCACTACGTCGCGCGCACGCGCGGGATGTCGTCGCGGGCCTACGGGATCGCCGGCGACGCGCTCGACATCGTGCGACGCGCCCACGAGGGCCGCGACTTCCTGCTGCGCGACAGCTCGGGCGCGGCGCTGATCCTCGTCGACGCCGGCGAGGACGTGCTGCGGCTCCACGACACGCTGTTCGAGCAGCACGGGCTCTCGCTCGAGCCCGACACCGAGCTCGTGCGACCCGGCGAGCGCGTGCGCGTGCGCGGCGTCGTCACGCAGCGCGTCTCCGCGGGGAGCCCCCACCGCCAGAGCCCGTTCACGCTGGTCGTGCGGGCCCACGAGATCACGCGCGCCGACGCGAGCCCGCGCGGCTCGTGACGCGAGCCGCGTCGCGGGTCACGGCGGGCGCCGGCCCACGGACCGCGACTTAATTCGCGCGCCGTGCATAAAACATGTCCATAAAGACATCTATAACGTGGGCGCGAGCGCGCCGACGACCGCGCGGACCCGCGGAAGGACGAGACCCATGACCTCAGCATCCCATAACCCTACGCCCCACCCTGTCACCGCCGCCTGGACCCCCGGCTCGCGCGTCGCGCTGCTGCTCTCGCTGGCGCTGCTCGGCGCGACGCCGGCCTGCGGCGACAGCGACGGCGACGCGACGACCGACGATGACTCCTCGACCACGGCCGACCCGGAGACGTCGACGACCGCAGGTCCGATGACCGGCGACGGCGACGGCGACGGCGACGGCGACGGCGACGGCGACGGCGACGGCGACGGCGACGGCGACGGCGACGGCGACGGCGACGGCGACGGCGACGGCGACGGCGACGGCGACTCGCTGGCGGACCTGCGCGACCCCGAGGAGCTCGTCGCGGAGGGCGGCGTGGTCGGCGGGACCATCGAGGTCCGCTACGCCGACAACGCGCTGATCATCCACGACGCGGAGTCCGGCGAGATCACGACGCGCGACATCTACACGCGGACCTACAACGGCCAGATCCCGGGGCCGACGCTGCGCATGGCCGCGAGCGACATGGTCGATCTCGAGTTCATCAACAGCCTGCCGGAGAACACCGACGCCAACGATCCGATCGACAACCACAACCTGCCGCACCGGATCAACTCGACGAACTTCCACACCCACGGCCTGCACGTGTGGCCGACGGGCGCGTCCGACAACGTGATCCGAGAGATCGTCCCGCAGTCGACGGACGCGATCGTCATGGACATCCCGAGCAACCACAACCCGGGCACGTTCTGGTACCACGGGCACAAGCACGGGGCCAACGCGGTGCAGTTCTACAGCGGCATGACCGGCTTCCTGATCATCGAGGGCGACGTCGACGAGGTGCCCGAGATCGCGGCCGCGAAGGAGCGCGTGCTGATGTTCCAGGAGTTCGGGCTCAACAACGCCGGCGAGGTCCCGGAGCCGGCGGACAACCCGATGGGCCCGCCGGACGTGATCCCCTTCACCGAGAGCTACCTGGCGATCAACGGGACCGTGAACCCGATCATCCGCATGCAGCCGGGCGAGGTGCAGCGCTGGCGCCTGGCGAACGGGACGCTGGGGCAGTTCCTCAACCTCTCGCTCGAGGGTCACGAGCTGCACCAGATCGCGATCGACGGCGTGACCTTCGACTCGGTGCGCGCCGTCAACGGCTTCACGCTCGCGCCGGGCAACCGCACGGACTTCCTGATCCAGGCGGGCGCGGCGGGCGAGTACCAGCTCACGGCGCCGGTCGGCGGCGGCATGGGCATGCCGCCCGAGGACATGGTGCTGGCGACGGTGATCGTCGAGGGCGACGCGCTCGACATGGCGCTGCCGACCGACCTGCCGACGCCCGACTACATCCTGCCGGACACCACGAACGAGACGCCCGACGACTACCGCGCGAGCACGCTGAGCATCGAGCCGATGAACATCAACGGCTTCCACATCGACGGCGCGTCGTTCCAGCACGACTGCGTAAACCACATCCTGCAGCGCGGCGACCTGGTGGAGTGGCGGGTCGAGAACACCTCGGGCGGCTCACACCCGTTCCACATCCACACGAACGCGTTCCAGGTGATCGAGGAGAACGACCAGCCGCTGGCGACGCCGGAGTGGCGCGACGTGATCGAGGTCCCGGGCATGGGCTCCATCACGTTCCGTATGCGCGTCGACGACTTCGTCGGCCAGATCGTGCTGCACTGTCACATCATCAACCACGAGGACCTCGGGATGATGCAGAACGTGGTGCTGGTCGACGACACGATCCCGAACAACCAGAAGGTCACGGACCCGGGGATCGATCCGGACGACCCGTCGCAGGCGAACCCGGACGTGCCGGGCTACTACATCTCGGAGAACTTCACGCTCTGTCAGTGAGCCCGGCGCGCGCCCGCGCGCGGCCTCGCGCCGCGCCGGCGGCGTGCCCGTCCTGTGCCCGCGCACGCGCTGACGCGCGCGGGCTGACGCGTGCTCGCGCGCGCGCGCGACGGCCGGCGGCGGTGCGTCGCGGACGAGCGCCCGCGTGTCGCCGCGCAGGGCGATGTCCACACGCGCGGGGGTGAGTCGTCGACGAACTGAAACAGCATCGCGTTGGGAAAGCCGACGCCGTTCCAGCCCTCGCCGAGGATGTAGCGACGCGCCAGCCAGCCGATGCTGTATGGATCGCCCTCGTCGGGCTCGTCGTAGAACGCCTCGCAGGGCTGGGGGGCGCTGGCGTTGTCCCAGGTGATGCTCCAGTTAAAGCCGCTGGGCCACGTCACTGACTTTGGGGTCAGGCGGTGCTCCCACAGCAGGTCCTTCGCGTCGTCCGTGTCGCCGCCGCCGGGGATCAGGCTGGCGATGTCGACGTTGAGCTGGGTCGCGAAGTGCGTCTCGGCGGGCAGGTCGAAGTCGAAGACGTACAGGCGCACTGGCACGTCGACGGCGCCGATCCCCGCGCCGCTGAGCGAGAGCGTGGTCTCGTGCTCGCCGGCGGGCGCGTCGGGCGGGACGTAGACGGTGAGCCAGATCGCCACCGGCTGCGCGTCGCTGAGCGCGACGGCGCCGCCGCTGGGGAGCGGACTCAAGCCCTCGACCCAGCCCTGATCGTAGCCGGCGACGTCGAGCTCGACGCGCTGCCCGACCCCGAGCGTCGGGAACGGCGCGAGCGCGACGTCGAGCTCGCCGGCGGCGGGACCGACGATCAGCTGCGTCGGCTCAAACTCGCCCCGCGCCGCGCTGAGGTGGAGGCCGTCGCCGATGGACTCAGGCGCGCGATCGCTGCTCTGGAGCTTGCGCGTGACCGGCGTCGTCCACAGCGGCACGCCGTCGGGGCTCTGCTCGAGCGTATAGGTGAACGCGCCGGGATCGAGCGGGACGGGCTCGGTCCCGTCCGTGCCGCCGCTGGTCTGGCCGCTGTCGGTTCCGCCGCTCTCGCTCCCACCGCTCTCGCTCCCACCGCTCTCGGTTCCGCCGCTCTCGGTCGCGCTCGCGGTGCCCTCGGTCGCCGCGTCGTCGCCCCCGCAGGCAGCGACCGACATGATCAACATCAGCGCAAACGCGGACCGCAGGCCACGCACCACGTCGCGCTCCCCCCGTACACCACACCACACCACCACGGCGAGAGCGTATCACGCTCGCGCGCTCGCGGGCGTGTGCTCTCGGTCGCGCGTCACCCGGGGGCGCGCCCGGTCGTCGCTTCGGGCATACTCCGATCGCGCACCGGGCGGCCGGCACACCCGCGTCCGACCGCCGCGCGCTGACTCGCGCCGCGATCGTCCCGGCGCGCCACTCCACCCATCAGTCGCTCGAGACATGTTTCCGATTGAGCTCATCGACGAGTCGCTGCGCGCTCGCTCTCGCCACCAACGCCGACTGCTGCTCACCTGCGCGGACGCCCTCGCGGCGGTCCAGCAGTTCGCGCGCGAGGGCTGGGCGCCGTACAAGGTCGCGCGTCGCCTCGAGCGCGGCCACGAGATCAACGACCACGGGCGCGAGCGCACGACCTGGTCGCGCGGCGAGTCCTACGAGGAGTTCGCGGCGCGCTGCGTGAGCGCGGCGACGGCCACGATCGAGGCGTGGCGCGACGAGCACCCCGAGGGCGCGCCGCTGGTCGAGCTCGACGCGTGGCCGCCCGACGACCACGAGGCGCGCACCAACACGCTGCTCGAGAGCTACTTCCCGGAGGGCGCGGAGGCGCTGCTGATCGACCCAGACACCAAGAGCGTGCCGCTGGTCGCCGCGCGCGTGCGCGTGCCGACGGCCGCGCTGGCCGAGGATCAGAAGGTCTATATCTACGACATCGTCGCCGGCGCCGTGGAGCACGTGCGCGTCGTCGGCCGGCTCGAGCGCAGCTGCTTCCGCGAGCTCGCGGCGTCGCACGACCTCGACTGGTTCCGCCCGCAGGTGGTCTACGAGCCGGCGCTGATCCGCATGCTCCACGGGCACCGCCTCGATCGCCAGCTGCTGCTCGGGCACTTCTGGCCGATGCCGTCGTAGGCGAGCGCGGCGGGCGTGCGCGTGGCACAATCCGCCGCGCCGGAGAGCACGACGCCATGGCACGACGCGACCCCGAGAAGCGAGAGCGCAAGCGCAACGGCGCCGCGCGACACGACCCCGAGTGGAGCCCGCCGGACTGGACCGAGCCGCTGCGTACGCGTCGCTTCGGCGCGCGCGCGGGCGGCCTGCGCCCGCTCGAGGGCGACGAGATCGCGGAGCGGGTGCGGCGGCTGAATCCGCACCGCGTGTTCGCCCACCTGCCGCCCGAGAAGCGCGCGCTCGCGGGTGAGCTGGTGCGCGGCGCCTGGCCGATCGCGGTCGGCCCCGCGCGCGTGATCCCGGACGGCAGACCGACGCAGCCGACGCTGTGGGCGGGCGAGGAGGAGGACGCGCTGTTCCTGGCGCTCGCCGATGATCACGAGCCGCAGCTGTGGATCCCGGTGAAGCCGTCGCCCGAGGCGATCGCGAGCGCGCTCGAGCGGTACCGCCCCGGACGCGCGCGCGACGAGGGCGCGCCGTCGAGGCGCCTGCGCCTGCTGCTGGGCCTCGCCGACGATCTGGCGCCGATCGAGAATCACTACGTGCACTCGCCGTACACGCCGACCTACCCGCTGGTGCAGGGGACGGCCGCGCAGAGCCCAGGGCGCGAGAACGGACAGCTCACGAGCGCGTTCCTCGGCGGGTTCTCGGGCGCCGTGCTGACGATCGACTGGGTGGCCGTGGACCTCGTGCGGGGCTGCGGCCCCGTGGTCGGCACGATCACGTACACGCCGCAGGAGGACGCGGCGGTGGTGCGCGCGTTCAACAAGCACCACCGGTGCGGCCTCCCGCTCGATCTGCCGGTCGACGCGCTCGGGATGCTCGAGATGTTCCCGTGGCACCTGTCGGAGGACGACCTGGTCGCGCAGCTCGAGACGATCGCCGACGACGACCTGTCGATGGCCGTGGTCACGCTGTTCACGCTGGCGGCCTTCGACTTCGGCGCGCGCGCGACGACGCTCGGCGCGTTCGTCTCGCACCCGAAGCCGCTCGTGCTCACCGCGCTCGCGCACGTCGCCGGGATGATCGAGGTGCCCGGGCTGGCGGAGCGCATCCTCGCGGCCGCGGGGAGCGCGGCGCGTCGCGCCGAGCTGGCGGCCGCGCTCGCGGGCGACGACGAGGGCGAGGGCGAGGGCGAACGCGGCGACGGCTGACGACGCGGGCACATCCGCCGACGAGCTCGCCAGCCAGGCGCGCGGTACACTTCAGCCATGCTGACGCGCTCGCTCCTCGCGCTCGCGCTCGCGGCTGCGCTCTGCAGCGCCTGCGCCGACGGTCCTGACGATGACTCATCCCAGTGCGGCTCGGGGACCTGCACGCCCACCGAGAACCCCGGCGACAGTCAGCACTCGGGCACGGTCACGGGGTACCCGACCACGAGCGAGGGCGCGGGGACGGAGGGGTCCACGGGTCCGATGACCGACGCGACGACGGCGTCGAGCACAGGCCCGGAGACCGACTCGGAGACAGAGACCGACTCGGAGACGGAGACGGAGACCGACGCCGAGAGCGACTCGGGTTCGACGACGAGCGACGGCACCACGGGCCCGTAGGTCGCGTCGCGCTCACGCCGAGGCTACGCGTCGGCGTCCGTCCCGGCGGCGCCGCGCAGGCGCGCGATGACGCGCGCGTGCCCGCCCCGGAGCGCGTCGTCGAGGGGGGTGTGATCCCAGCGATCGCGCGTGTCCGGAGATGCCCCAACAGACAGGAGGTAGTCGACCAGCTCGACGTGGCCCTCAGCGGCGGCGAGGTGCAGCGCGGTGCGTCGATCGTAGTCGCCGGCGTTGGGGTCCGCGCCGCCGTCGATAATCCGCCGCAGGCCGGCGAGGTCGCCGAGCCGCGCGGCCGAGCACATCAGCACGGGGTAGAGCGCGCCGGCGATCGCCGCCCGGCCATCAGGGTCCGAGGTCGACAGCGTCTCGGCGACGGAGCGCACGAAGGCCTTCTCGCGGAAGCTGAAGCGACGACGCGGCTCGCGGCCGGTGAGCTCGCCGCGCAGGTCTCGCCCGACGAGGCGGCGGACCTCCTCCGGCGCGCGATCGCTGGAGAACAGGAAGGCGAGCTTGGTGAGCGCGGCCTCGGTCGTCATGTCGGCGCCGCCGACGACCCCGGCGTCGAGCAGCGCGGCGCCGCCGGAGTACTGGGCCTCGACGTGGCCGCGATCGCACTGGGTCGTGTTGACGATCACGACGCCGCGATCGCTCGCGCGCCGCAGCGCGGCGAGGAACTCGGGGCGGTTGTCGGGCGCGTTGCCGGAGCCGAAGGTCTCGAGCACGACGCCCTGCAGCGGCGGCGCGAGGAAATTCTCGAGCACGTGCTGGGGGAAGCCGGGGAACAGGCGCAGCACCGCGACGTTGGAGCAGGTGATCGGGACCACGCGCAGGCGCTCGCCGGTCGGCGCGAGCACGTGCTCCCAGCGCACGTCGATGTCGATGCCGACGCGCGCGAGCGCGGGGAAGTTGGCCGACGAGAACGCCGAGAGGCCGTCGGCGTCGGTCTTGCGCGTCCGGTTGCCGCGGTACAGGCGGCTGCGGAAGTACAGCCCGACCTCGGGGATGTCGTAGTGACCCGCGAGGATCAGCGCGTCGAGGAGGTTGTCGACCCCGTCGTTGCGGACCTCGCTGACGGGGATCTGCGCGCCCGTGATGATCACGGTCTTGTCGAGGTTCTCGAGCATGAACGAGAGCGCCGACGCCGTGTAGGCCATGGTGTCGGTGCCGTGCAGGACGATGAACGCGTCGTGCTCGTCGTAGTGACGCTCGATGTCGCGGGCGATCTGCACCCAGTCGTGCATGCCCATGTTCGAGGAGTCGAGCAGCGGGTCGTACTCCTTGATCTCGTAGCGGATCCGCTGACCGTGTCGCGACGCGGGCGTGAAGCCGGGCGGCATGGTCGGGTCCTGGAACGCGGGGTGACTGCGGATCGTCCAGGCGAGCAGGCCGGGCTCGGGCACGTAGCCGCGCGGGCCGTGCCGCATGCCGATGGTCCCGCCGGTGTAGATGATGAGCACCGAGCGCTGCTTGCCGGTCGTCACCCGCGGCTCGGTCGTGAGGATCGTGCCCGCCACGCGATCTTCATACCCGGGCCTGGCGGCGATCTCACCTCGGCGCAGGGAGCGCCCACCTCCGCGCGAACCAACAAAAATGGCCCCAGAGGGGCCATTCTGCCATTCGCGGCTGTCTCAAGATGAGCCCGGTAGGAATCGAACCTACAACCCAGGGATTAAGAGTCCCTTGCTCTGCCAATTGAGCTACGGGCCCGCGGAGGGTGGTGTTCTACACGATCCGTCTGAAATGAAAAGGCCTCTGCAGGAAAAAACCGGAAAAAAGCGACCGCGCTCGACGAGAGAAAAGTCGAGCGGGCCGGGCCTGCGGCAAATCCTCCGGCGTCGATCCGAGGCTAGCGCTCTTCATCGCGATCGGCGGACAGCAGCTCGCGGGCGATGACGAAGCGCTCACGGAGCGCCTCAGCGGAGAACACGCTGGCGTCGATCAGCGGCGCGCCGCGGAGTTCGGGGGCGCTGCGGAGCGTCGGCACGCCCGCGGCGAGCTCGGGGATGAACGCGTGGGCCTCTCGCGCGCCGGCCGGGTCCCCCGCGTAGAGCACGAGATCCATGCGACCGTCGTCGTCGCGGTCGTAGAACGCCCACTCGCGACCGGAGTGCCGCAGCCAGACGAACTCGGCGTCGAACTCCCCGGCGCGGATCGAGAGCGCGGCGTCGTGGGCCGAGGCTCCCGGGCCGACGCTGTCTCCATCGACGTCGACGAGCGTGAGATCGCGCCCGCGATCGGTGACGCGCGCGATCGCGTTCTTCCAGCCCTCGCGCCCCTGGAAGTCGGGGACCACGACCTTGGCGTCGTCGGAGACGTCGAGCGCGGGGAGCGAGCCGAGGCCGTCGTCGGTCGCCACGGCCTCGGGCTCGAGCGCGTCCGTGATGAGCGCGGCGACGCGGTCGCGCAGCGCTGGATCAACGAACAGGTCCGGGCGCACGAGTCGACGCCCCGCGTGCTCGGGGCGAGGGTGAAGCGCGCCGCCCGGCTCGCGCGACCAGGCGTCGTGGGCGACGCCGGCGCTGCGGTTGGTGCTGTGGAGCACGAGGTCGAAGCGCTGCTCGTTGCGCCGGTCGTAGAACACCCAGGCGCGCGCGCCCTGCACGATCACGACGAGCTCGACGTCGATGAGCGGCGCTTCGGAGTCCGCGTCGCCGTCGCGGGCGCGAGCCGCGTCGCCGGGGAAGCGCGCGTCGCCGTCGAGGTCGATGAGCACGCGCCGATGAAACGCGGTCTCCTCGCGCGCGAGGTCACGATGACCATCCTCGTCGACGTCGACGAGGGCCACGTCGCCGCCGAGCGGCCGCAGCGGGTCGGGGAGCCGGGCCTCGTCTTCGCCCTCCGCGACGAGATCAGGGAGCACGATGGCGCCGATCCGGCGAAACCGCGCGACGAGCTCGGCGTCGCGGAACAGCCCGCCGTCGAAGCGCCGACCGGCGGCGAGCAGCGCGGGCGAGGGGCTCGCGGCCTGCCCGGGCGCGAGCGTGTAGGCCTCGTCGAGCGCGCCGGTGCCCTTGCGATCGACGAGGTAGCTCTCGAGGACGCCGTCGTCGTCGCGGTCAAACCAGAAGTGTCGCGTGTCCTGCTCGAACAGGATCGCGAGCTCGACGTCCAGCGCGCGCTCGCGGGCGATCGCGTGGGCGTCGCGCTCGCCTGGCGCGGAGTCCTGGTCGAGGTCGATGAGCGCGGCCCAGCCGTGATCGTCGGCGCGCTGGAGCTTGAGGACATCGACGACGCCGTCGAGGTCCGCGTCCTCGAGGCTCGCGCGCGCCCCCTCGCCGCGCCAGGGGTCGGGCATGAAGTCACGGGCGCGGGCCGGGACCGCGGCGATGAACGGCCGGATCGTGTCGAGGTGGACGTGAAAGCTGAGCCACTGGTTGGTCTTGGAGTCCGTGCGGACGAAGGCGTTGACGCCGACGAGCTCGCCGGCGAGGTTGACGAGCGGGCCGCCGCTGTCGCCCGGGAGGATCTCGGCGGTCGTCTGCAGCACGCGCCCCTGACGGTCGAAGGTCGCCTTGACCTTGCGCAGCAGCGCGGGGTCGCCCTCGTGGGTCTGAATGTTCAGCTCGGTGTGACCGGAGAGCTTGCCGGTGCTCGAGACCTCGCCGCCCTTGATCGCCCAGAGCATGCCGGCGCCCGCGTGCCCGATGGCGGCGACGCGCTGCCCGGGGTACGGCGCCTCGGCGGCGATCGGCGCGCGCGGGAGGTGCTCGGGCGCGCCGTCGACGGCGAGCAGCGCGAGGTCGAGGTCCTCGTCGACCTTGAGCACCTCGGCCGCGTAGCTGCGCTCGTCGGGCTCGAAGGCGTGCAGCTCCTCCGAGAAGCGCGGGAAGAACACGCGGGCGGTCAGCCGCAGGCCGTCGAGGTCGCCGCGCTCGACGACGTGGTAGTTGGTGAGGATGATCGCGCGATCCGGCGGCGCGCCCTCGAGCGCCGCGTCGGGCGGTTCGATCAGGGTGCCCGAGCCGACCGAGCCGGGGACCTTGATGACGACGGTCGCGGCGCCGAGCGTGCGATAGATGGCTCCAAGGTCAGGCTCGCTCGGGATCCCGAAGGACTCGCGACCGGCGCTCGCGTCGGCGACGGCCGGCGCCGCGACGTCACGCGGGGCGCGGGCGAGCAGGCGCGCGGACACCCACCAGCCGGCGACGAGCGTGCACGCGACGAGCGGCAGCGCGACGAGCAGCGCGCGCCTCCTCGGCGCGCGCGCCCCAGCGATCTCCGGCGGCTGCGGCGCGCTCCGCGAGCGCGCCGGGCCGGACTGAGACGCGCGCGCGCCGGAGATCACGGTGCCGCCGGCGCGGAAGGCCTCGCCGCCGCCGACCGAGAGCACGCGGATCACCGCGTCGCCGCAGCGAAACTCCTGGCCCTCCGAGACGGCGAACTGCGGGAGCCGACGCTCCTCGAGCCAGGTGCCGTTGCTGCTGCCGAGGTCGCGCACCACGAGCTGCCCGCGGTCGTAGGTCAGCTCGGCGTGGCTGGCCGAGGCGGCGTGATCGTTGAGCACGATGTCGCCGGCGTCGCGGCCGATCGTCACGCGCGCGGCCGCGAAGCTGCGACGCTCGGCGGGCTGGCCAGGGCGCAGGATCTCGAGCGTGTAGCCGCGGACGGGGTCGGGCATGCGTCAGGCGAAGACGACGAGCAGGAGGTTCGCGACCAGCGCGAACAGGACGATGTTGCCGGCGGTGAACACGAGGAAGCGGTGCGGCTGGAGCCCGAGGAGGTAGACCAGCGTGTGCACGCAGCGGATCAGCGTGTACAGCCCGAAGTACACGACCGCCTGGCGACCAGCGCCGCCGGCGAGCACGAACGCGAGCGAGATCATCAGGTAGGCGGGGATGTTCTCGAGGTCATTTCGCCAGCAGCCGTTCGCGCGCTCGACGATCGGGTGCTCGCGCGCGGCGGCCTCGGCACCGCGACCGAACACGCGCGCGTCGTCGGGGCGCGTGAAGGTCCCGGTGCGCAGGCGGACGATGGCCTGAACGCCGGAGTTCACGAACATCTTGAAGAACAGGAGCACGAGCGAGACGACCCACGCGCGAAACGCCAAGGACTGGGCGAGCCCGGGGTCGAGCTGGGACAGGCTGATCGCCGTGAGCATGGACGGTTGTTCCTCGGTTGTTCCCTCGGTTGTTCCCCCGGTTGTTCCCCGGTTGTTCCTCGGGGCTGTCCGGCGCGGGGCGCCGTCGGCCGCGTCGGGGCGACGCTCCACGGCGATGATGACAGGCCGCGCGCGGCCCGACCAGCGCATGAGAGAGCGCGCCGCCCAGACAATTCGCGCGGACCCGCGATGATCCGCGATGGTCCGCGATGATCCGGGCGGACCGACGACGACTCGCGATACCATGGGTCGTGGGTCTCTTGTCCTCGCTCCTCGACCGGCTCCTGCCGAGCTATCCGCGCGCCGACTCGATCGCGGCCGCGCAGGACGGGCGAGTCGAGCTCGCGGGGACGGTGGAGCTGCTCGAGGACGATGAGCCGCTGCAGTGCCCGCTCACCGGCGCGCCCGCCGTCGCGATCTTCTACCGCGGGCGCGCGCCAGGGCTCGCGGCCCACGCCTACGGCGGTCAGGGCGACGCGCTCGATCTCTCGATCAGCGGGCGCGAGTCTCGGGACTTCATCCTCCGCGACGCGACGGGCTCGGCGATCGTGCGCGTCCGGGCGCGCGGCGGCGACGTCGCGCGGCTGCACGAGCGGCTGGTCGAGCAGCACGGCCTCTCGCTGCGCTCGGAGAGCGAGCTGCTCGGCCCCGGCGAGCGCGTGACCGTGCGCGGCGAGGTGGTCGAGCGCGACGGGGTCGGCGGCCCGCACCGGCGCGGCCCTCACCTGCTGACGATCGCGGCCGACGCGGTCACGCGCGCGTCGGACTGACTACCACGCGACGCGCGACCGTGCGTATGATCGGCCGCAGACGTCATGGGTGATCGAAGCACGGAGTCCGCGACCTGGCGCCCGCTCGCGACGCTGACGACGCTCTACCTGGCGCAGGGGCTGGTCGCGGGCTTCGGCGCCTACGTCCTGCTCCCGCAGCTGCAGGCGCGCGGCGTCGACCTCGCGACGCACGCGTGGTTCTTGGCCTCGGGCGGCGTCCCCTGGGTGCTCAAGTTCCTGTGGGCGCCCGCGCTCGATCGCCTCGCGGGGCCCGACTCGGGGCGGCGGCGGCGACGGGTCGTCGTGGCGCTGCAGCTGCTGTGCGCCGGCGCGACGGCGCTGCTCGCGGTGTCCCTGCACGCGCCGCTTCAGCTCGCGCGCCTCGCCGGCGTGTGGACGCTGGTCAACCTGTTCCTCGCGCTGCAGGACGTCGCCGTGGACACGCTCGCGATCGACGCGATCCCGGCCGCGCGTCGCGGGCTCGCGCGCGGGCTGATGCAGCTCGGGATGTTGCTCGGGAGCGGGTGGCTGGGCAGCGTCGCGCTCGCGCGGGTCGCCGCGCAGGATGGGCTCACCGCCGCGGTCTGGACGCTCGCGCTCGCGCTCGCGCTGCTCGCCAGCGCGCCGCTGCTGCTGCGCGGCGCGGACCTGGGCGCGCCTGGGGGCGCGCGCGATCGCGACCGACGCGCGCTGCGGCGCGCCTTCGCGCAGATCCTCGAGGATCCGCGGACGCTCCTGGGCGCCGTGCTCGCGCTGCTGGCGGTGCTCGCCGACGGCGCGACGCAGGTGATCGCCTACCCGTTCTTCCTCGAGCACCTCGGGTGGACGCCGCAGGCCTTCGCCACCCAGCTGGCGCCCGTCGTGAGCACCGCGCAGGTGATCGCCTACGCCGCGAGCGCGCTCGTGGTCGATCGCCTGGGGCACGCGCGCGCGCTCGCGATCGCCACGGTCGCGCTCGGCGGCGTCTACATGGCATGGGGCCTGCTCGACCCGCTGCTGGGGGACCTGCGCGTGCTCTACGGGCTGGTCGGCGCCGAGGGGCTGGCGAGCGCGCTGCTCAACACCGCGCTGCTCGCCCTGCTGATGGACCTCGCCGACACCCGCGCCCGGGCGACGCACTTCGTCGTCTACATGGCGCTGATCAACCTCTCGCGCCTGGTGCTGGGGCGCCTGCTCGGGCCGCTGCCGCTCGCCGCGTTCGGCTTCGCGGGCGCGTGGATCTGCCTCGGCGCGCTGCAGTGCGTCGCGCTCGCGCCGGCGCTCTTGCTCGCGCGCGTCGGCCCGGCGCCGCGCGAGCCGTGAGCGCTCAGCCGCGGTCGCGCGTGGTGTCGTCGTGGGTCGCGGCGGCCGGGCCGGAGATCGGGATCGTCGGGCCGAGGAACTTCGGCGTGGTCCCGAGGACATGAATATCGAGCCAGGCACGAACCCGCGCGAGCGCCTCGCGGCGCGCGTTGTGCCGGGCGCCGATCAGCTCACGGCGATCGGCCTCGACGCCCACCGCGTCGATGCCGGCCGCGCGCGCGAGGAACACGGCGCGCCCGAGGTGAAAGCGCTGCGTGCAGATCACCGCGCGCTCGACCTCGAACACGCGCGCGGCGCGGATCATGGTGTCGAGGGTCCGAAAGCCCGCGTGGTCGAGGTAGATCGCGGCGCCGGGGACCCCGTGCGCGAGCAGCCAGGCGTGCATGGTGTTGACCTCGTCGTAGCGACCCGTGCCGTGATCCCCGGAGACCAGGATCTTGGCGACGCGACCCTGCTCGTAGAGCTCGAGCGCGGTCTGCAGACGATCGGCGAGGGCGTGCGAGGGGCGCCCGTCGGCGAACACCCGCGCGCCCGGGACGATCGCGATGTCGCCGCGCTCTGCGGGCAGCGCGGCGATGGAGGGGAACAGGCGGCCCTCGGTCGCGCGCCGGATCCCTCGCTCGGTCACCGCGAACAGCCCCGCGACGAGCAGGCCCATCACCAGCGCGCACAGGCCCAGCGCGCGCAGCAGCGCGCCGCGCCTGATCCACGCGATCACTGCGCGCGCGAGGCCGCCGGACATGGGCTGGACTCTACTACTGAACGACGACCGCGTGTCGTGGACCTTCGCCGCGCGCTCCTACGGACCCAGCGCGCCGTAGGAGTCATCGAGCAGCGCGACGTGATCGGCGTCGATCGGCGACTGGTCGGTGGTGCCCGAGAACAGCGGCTCGGGCTCGGGCTCGGCGAGGGCACGCGACGCGCGAGCCGGCGCGCAGCGGACGTGACGGGCCGAGAAGTGAGCGGTCAGCGGGGCGGCGACGTCGAGCCCCATGAGCTCGACGCCGAGCTCGACCTCGACCTCGCAGCCCTCGACCCCCTGGACGCGCTCGACGATCGCGCGCCGGGCGTGAGGACCCGCGGCGCTATTGATGGCGACGGTGACCACGCCCACGAGCGCGACGAGCCCGAGGCCGACGAGCGTGCGACGCGAACGACAACAGGACTTCATGCGAGCTCGCCCCCCGAGGTAGAGGACGTCAGTGTATCACGCGGCTTTGGGGCCGCGCGCGGCTCCGGGGCCGCGCCGCTGGAGAGCGGCGCTCAGGCCGGCGTCGACGAGTCGTCGACGTCGTGCTCGTGCTCGTGCTCGTGGTCGTCGTCGTCGCCGTCGATGTCTTCGGGCGTCTCCCACTCGACCGCCGCGTCGCGGCTCTTCCCGAAGCCGAACGACCGCTTCGTGAAATTGAACAGGCTCTGCCCCATGGCTCGACCGAATCCCTCGATGATCGCGTTGAAGAGTTGGTTCATGGCGCTGGTCGGCGATCGTATCGTAGCACGCTCGCGCCCGCATCTGCCCCGCCTCGCTCAGCGAGGGGCCGCCGCCGTGATCCCGGCGAGGGTCTCGCTGACGCCCGTCAGCAGGAGGAAGCCCGCGAGCGCGCCGACGAGCCAGGCGCCGGTGACGACGGCGTACACGACGAGCAGCAGCGCCGCCGCGAGCCCAAAGACGATCACCTCGACCCGCTGCTGCTGCCAGGCCATGACCCGCGCGGCCGCGACGCCGAGCGAGATGAACGCGAGCAGCTCGAGGTAGGCCAACGCCGGGAGCGCGGGCGCGTAGCCCATGGAGAGCGCGCCGAGCAGCTCCTGGACGACGCCGCGCTGATCGAGCACGGCGAAGCAGGGCAGCAGGCCGACGCCGAGACCGAAGGATCGCGCGCCGCGACGCCGCGCCTCGCGTGCGAACTCGTCCCCTAGCCTGCCCCAGCCGTCGCTCTTCACGCCGCTCCCGACCGAGCGCCCCGCGCCCGTACCTACTTCCTAGCCTACAACGTCCCGATCGACCGCCGTTGTTACGCGACGCTCGAGATCCGCGCGGGATGACGGCGTCCGCCCCGCGACAGGACGCAGAAGGGGACCTCGCCTGCCCGCGGCTCGAGAGACCGTCGGCGCGGGGCGCTCGGACCCGCGAGATTCTCCGCCGTGAGGCGAGTTTTCCCGCGCGCGCGCCGGCCCGCGAGCGCGCGGCGGCGGCATCCTCACACGGGCGCGCGCCCCGGCGCCTGGCGTCCGGGGGCGCGCTTCTCCACCCTCACCGCATGGCCATCGCAGACATCATGACCACGGACCTCATCGTCATCTCCGCCGACGAGACGGTCGCGCGCGCGTTCGAACTGCTCGAGTCCATCGACGTCCGACACCTCCCGGTCGTCGACGATCAGCGCCTCGTGGGCCTGCTGAGCGATCGGGACCTCCGGGAGTATCGCCTGCCCGTCGCGGAGGAGCTGGCCGACCCGGAGCGCGCGGACCGGCTCCTGGCGACGCCTGTCTCGGAGGTCATGAGCAGCGACGTGATCTCGGTCGACGTCAGCGAGCCGCTGCGCGCGGTCGTCGACGCGATGATCGAGTACCGGGTCGGCGCGCTCCCGGTGCTCGAGCGCGACACGAGCCGCCTGGTCGGGATCATCAGCTACGTCGACCTGCTCGAGGAGCTGCGCGCGCGCCTCGAGCCGGAGGAATAGACGCGCCCGACGAGCGCGCCCGACGAGCGCTCAGCCGCGCTCGCTGTTGCAGCCCTCGACGCAGAAGGGCTTGCCCTCGCGGCACAGCAGCTCACAGGTCGCGCGGTCGTCCGCGCGCGCGCGCTTGTCCTTGGCGCAGCCCTGCGCGCACAGCTCGACGCGCGCGTCGCAGACGACGTCGCAGCTGCTCTCGGGCGCGGCCTCGCCGGCGGGCGCGTCGGGCCCGGCGAACACGAGCGTGTCGGCGAGCACCTCGGCGCTGCCCGAGCACGTCAGCTTGCAGGTCGCGCGGTCGTTGACGGACAGCTTCCGATCGCCGTCGCACTCGCCCACGCAGGCCGCCAGGCTGCGCTTGACCTCCGGGAGCGCCCGCTTCACGAGCGCCTTGGGCTCGCGCTCGCCGAGCTCGTCCGCGCCGGTGTCGGCGACCTGCTCACACGTCAGCGCGCAGGTCTCGCGATCGGTCGCGGACGCGTCGCCCTCGTGGCACTCGCTCAGGCACGACGCGTAGGCGCGCACCAGCGCGACCGCGCCGGCGTCCCCTTCCGCCTTCGACGCGGCCTTGGCCGCGTCTGCGGCGACCTTGGCCGCGCCCGGGTCCGGGTTAGCCTTCGACTCCGTCGCGGCCTTCACGGGCTCCGCCGGCGTCGCGTCCTCCGCGGGCTCCTCGAGGAAGCCGAACACGTCCTCGCAGCCCGCGAGGGAGGTGATCGCGGCGACGAAGCCGACGAGGAGGCCGAGGGTCCGGGAGTGCGCGTGTTTGCGGGGCATGGTGGATCTCTGCTGGTGTGGTGCGAGCGGGGTGTACCTCTATTCCCCCTGCAACTTCCTTGCCTACCGCGAGGTCGCCGAGGCGCGCGCGCGCGCGTCTCCGCGCGCGTCTCCGCCGGCGTGGCGGCGAGCGCTATCCGCTATCATGACGAGGCTCTCCGATGACGCATGAGGCTGACGCACTGCCGACGCAGCAGCTGTCCACGGGCGCTTCCAGCGTCGGCGTATGGGGACAGCCGACGAACGTGAGCCGCGGGACGGACGAGGGGCAGCTCAACCTCGTGGGCCAGGTCATCGCCGAGCGCTACCGCGTGCTCGAGCCGCTGACGCGCGGGGGCATGGGCGCGATCTACCGCGCCGAGCACGTGACGATCGGCCGCCCGCTCGCGCTCAAGGTGCTGCGCCCGAAGTTCTCGAAGAACTCGAAGGTGATGCTGCGGTTCCTCCAGGAGGCGCGCGTCACCTCGCAGATCCGCCAGGAGAACATCATCGACATCATCGACTTCGGGCAGACGCCCGACGGGCTCGCGTACCTGGCGATGGAGCTGCTCGAGGGCGAGGACCTGCTGCAGACGCTCAAGCGCGACGGCCCGCTGCCCTGGGCGCGCCTCGGGCCCATGGTCCTGCAGATCTGCGCGGCGCTCAACGCCGCGCACGAGCTCGGCGTCATCCACCGCGACATGAAGCCGGCCAACTGCTTCCGCATTCAGCACGCCGGCAACCCCGACTTCATCAAGGTGCTCGACTTCGGCGTCGCCAAGCTGCTGTACGGCGACGCCAACGACAAGCCGATCACGACCGCCGGGACCGTCGTCGGCACGCCGATGTACCTGCCGCCCGAGGTCGTCAACGGCGCCTCGCCGACGCCGCAGTTCGACGTCTACGCGCTCGGGATCACGATGTACCAGCTGCTGACCGGGCGCCGCCCGTTCCGCGGCAAGGTCTCGCTCGACCTGCTCAAGGCGGCGGCGTTCAACGACCCCATCCCGCCGAGCCAGGTCCGAAAGGACATCCGGGTCGCGCCCGACGTCGAGGCGGTGATCCTGCAGGCGATCCACCGCGACCCGAAGCACCGCTACCGCTCGGCGCAGGCGCTCGCCGCCGCGGTCATGGAGACGCTGTCGCAGAGCGGCGGCCTGCGGGGCGCCTGGGCGTCGCCCGCCACCTACGCGCGCGAGGTCGCGACGACGCCGCGCAAGCACGTCGATCCCGGCGCCGCGCCGGCCGCGGTCGACCCGGCCGCCTCCGGGGCCTGGACGCAGCCGTCGAACCCGGCGCCGAGCGAGGGCGGCGCACTGCGCATGACCCCGGTCCCGGAGGTCGCCGCCGACGCGCGCGAGGATCCGGACGAAGACGCGATCACGGTGATCTCGAACACCGGGCTGTCGTCCGCCGCGGTGCGCCAGGCGTCCGCGCGGCCCGTGACGTCGACCGCCGTCGGCCTGCCGCCGTCGCCGAGCGAGGTCGCGAGCGGCTTCGACCCGGCGGTCCCCGAGGCGAGCGGCGCGATGCGCTGGCGCCCGGTCCCCGTGCCGACGGAGGACGACCCGGGCGCGAGCTACGACCGCCCGATCGACGCCTGGTCCTCACGACACGCCGAGAGCTCGGCGCCGCGGCCCGCCGAGCTCTCCTACGCGGCCTCGCGCTCGACCTTCAGCCACAGCGAGGTCACGCGCGCGCCCGAGAGCTTCTCGGCCTCGCAGTCGACGCTGGGCGTGAGCTCGAGCGACGGCCTGGCGCCGATGGAGGAGCCCGCCGCCCGCAGCGCCGCCGCGCTGCCCGTGCCGAGCGCCGAGTCGGAGCCCGCAGCGCCCGGCGTCTCGCGCCGGCAGCTGTGGTTGATCCTCGGGCTCGCGGCGCTGATGATGGCGATCGGGATCACGGCGCTCTTGCTCGCGCTGACGCGATGACGCGATGACGCGATGACGCGCTGACGCGCTGACGCGCTGACGCGATGACGCGATGACGCGATGACGCGATGACGCGATGACGCGATGGAGGCCTCAGCGCGTGCGGCGTGCCGCGCTCGCCCGCCGCGTCAGCACGCGCACGCGCACACGCCGGGCCCCTCGTCGGGGTACGGCTGCGCGCAGCCCTCCTCGACATTCTGGCTCCAGAGACATGTCTTCCAGGCGATCGGGCGGTAGCCGCAGAACGACTCGCGGAACGCCTCCAGCTCGCACTCCTGCGTGACGCGCCAGTACACCTGCCCCGGGACGTCGCCGCCGCAGGTGCGCTGCATGGCGCAGCCGTCGCCGAGGTACTCGAGCGCGACGCACAGGCCGACCTCGCTCGCGTCCTCGCAGGCCGTCGCGTCGAGCGGCGAGCGCCGCGCGGTGATCCACGCGCAGCGGTCCGCGCCCTCGTCGGGATCGATCGGGCCCTTGCACGCGTCCTCGCTGCGCTGCGCGCACGCCGTCACGCGCGGGTCGACGTCGAAGTCGGTGGCGCAGGCGGGCGACTCGGGGGGCGCGCCGCACCCGGTCGACTCGGCCGCCGTGGTCGCGCTCGCGCCGGAGTCGCTCGCGCTCTCGGTCGCGCCGCCGCCGGGGCTGTCGCAGCCGCCGAGCAGCCAGGCGACGGTGGTGAACGAGAGGAGCGCGCGCGCTCGTGGTTGTTGCATGGACCCTCAGGCGCCCACGGAGCGGCGCGCGTGTTGCTTGATTGTACAGCGCGCGCCCGCGGCCGCGCGCGCTCGTTGGGACGACAGCGACGTGCGCGGGGCTCGCGGCGCCCTGAGCCCGCGACGGTCACCGGCCGCCGCGGCGCTCGTGGCCGGCCGCCGCGCTGCAGGTCAGCGCCCGTCGTCGGCTCCGCGCGCGCGCGGGTGTCGAGCGCCGCAGCGCGCGGCGACGCGGGCGTGACGACGCGTGACGGTTCCGCGCGCTCGCGCAGCGCTCGCGCGGCTTTGAGCTCGCGCGCGTCGTGGTGTGCGAGATCGTCCGCGCGCGGACGCGGTCGCCCGCGCCGCAGGGGCTCGGATCGCGCGACCCCGCGGACTGTCGCGTGCCATCGCGTGGCGCAAGGCGCTCGCCGCCGCCGCTCGAGCTCTCGCCTGGCGCGAGGCCCCGCGCGCCGCGAATTTCCAGCGCGCCCCGTCGCCGCGGAGACGCGCGCGGCGAGCCGTCGAGCACCGCGCGCGCCTCGTGGAGTAGAATCGCGGCGAGGCGGGGCGATGTTTGCACCTGCTTTGAAGGATAGGTTCAATGGACGCGCGCGCGCTGCAGGCGGACTCACTGGACGAGCTCGTGGAGGGTCTCGACGAGCTGCTCGCGGACGACTTCCGCCCGACGCTGGCGATCGTGTTCGTCGCGGTCGCGCATGACCTCGAGGAGCTCGCGCGCGTGTTCGCGAGCCGCGAGATCGAGCTCGTGGGCGTCACGTCGAGCGGCGAGTTCGTCGACGACACCGTGTACGAGGAGGCGATCGTCGGGCTGCTGCTCGCGGCGGACCGCGCGAGCTACTTCACCCGCCTCGTCGACGGCGCGGGCAAGAGCTCGCGCGAGGTCGGCGCGGCGCTCGGCCGCTTCGCCGCCGAGAGCTGCGCGCGCCCGGGGCTCCTGGTGTTCTCCGCGGGGCTCAAGGCCGACGGCGAGCAGATCGTCAGCGGGGTGCTCGACGCGGTCGACCAGGGCGCGCCGCTGTTCGGCGGGCTCGCGGGCGACGACCTCACGCTGCACCGCACCTCGGTCGCGCTCGGCGAGTCGATCTGTCACGACGGCGCGCTGGCGCTGGTCTTCGACCAGGCGCGCGTCGAGCTGCGCGGCGTCGCGAGCAGCGGCTGGCAGCCGATCGGCGCGAGCAAGACGGTGACGCGCGCCGAGGGCAACCTCGTGTTCGAGATCGACGGGCAGCCCGCGATCGACGTGTACAAGACGATCCTGCACACCACCGGCTCCGAGGGCATGATGGAGAGCGAGCTGCCGCTGCTCGTGTACCGCGACGACGGCTCCGCGGTGGTGCGCACGGCGATGATGACCGACCACGAGCGCGGCGCGCTGGTCTACGCCGGCACGGTGCGCCAGGGCGCGCGCGTGCGCTTCGCCAGCCCGCCGGGCTTCGAGATCACCGAACACGCGGTCGCCGAGGTCAAGGCGTTCCAGGAGCGCGAGGCGCCGGCCGCCGACGCGGTGCTGATCGCGTCGTGCAAGGGCCGCCACCTCGCGCTGGGGCCCATGGTCGAGGACGAGATCGAGGCGCTGCACGAGCTGTGGGCGCGGCCGACGGTCGGCTTCTTCAGCTTCGGCGAGATCGGCCGCCTGACGGGGTCGGGCACGGACTTTCACAACAACACCTTCTCGCTGGTCACGATCCGGGAACGTGAATGAGCGCCGAGCTCGACGAGCTTGAGGAGCTGCTCCTGGCCCAGTGCACCGATGACAAGCCGCGCCGCCACGCCCAGAAGCTGCTCAAGAAGCTGCGCAAGAGCCTGCAGCGCGCGGAGTTCAAGTACGACCGGCTGCTGCGCGAGAAGGCGATCCAGTCGAAGCTGCTGACGCAGACCTCGGCGGAGCTCGAGGAGGCGGTCGCGCGGGCGCAGCAGGCGACGCGCGAGGCCGAGGCCCAGCGCGCGCGCGCCGAGGCGGCGGCGGTCGAGATCCAGCTCGAGCGCGAGCGCTCGGAGCGGCTGCTGTACTCCGTGCTGCCGCGGCCGATCGCCGAGCGCATGAAGGCGGGCGAGAGCACGATCGCCGACAGCTACCGCGGCGTGACGGTCATGTTCGCCGACATCGTCCGGTTCACGCACCTGGCCGCGCGCCTGCCCGCGACCGACCTCGTGCGCGTGCTCAACACGCTGTTCTCGACCTTCGACAACCTCGCGCAGCGGCTCGGCGTCGAGAAGATCAAGACCATCGGCGACGCCTACATGATCGTCGCCGGCGTGCCCGTGGAGCGCCCGGACCACGCGAACGCGGTCGCCGAGTTCGCGCTGATGCTGCAGGAGGAGCTGCAGCGCATCGAGCTGCCGGTCGACGCTCGCGTCGTCCTGCGCATCGGCGTGCACAGCGGTCAGGTCGTCGCCGGCGTGATCGGGACCGACAAGTTCACCTACGACCTGTGGGGCGACACCGTGAACACGGCGAGCCGCATGGAGTCGCACGGCGTCCCGGGGCGCATCCAGGTCAGCGACGCGACCTACGAGCTGCTCAAGGACGACTACGCGTTTGAGCCCCGCGGCACGATCCGGGTCAAGGGCAAGGGCACGATGGAGACCTACTTCCTGCTCGGGCGCCGCGCGGACCCGACGTCGTCGCCCGCGACGTCCGATCCGCCGAGCTGAGGCCGCGGCGCGCTCACTTGCGGTAGCGCGCCCGCTCCTGCCGCAGCTCGTCGAGGTACGCGGCGGCCTCCTGCTCGAGGCGCGCGCGCAGCGTCCCGGCCTCGAGCTCCGCGTGGATCGTCTCCAGCGCCGCGATCTCCGAGCGGATTACCGGCGTGCGTCGCACGCCTTCGTAGCGGCGCACGTACCCGTCGAAGTCGAGCGACGCCGCGAAGTCGAGGATCTCGTGGACCTGCTCGGGCGTGCGGGCGGCCCCGCGTAAGAAGCGCTCGACGCTCCCGTAGTTGCGCCGCGCTCGCGCGTCGACGCAGGCGAGCACCATGCTCTGCGCGCGCCCGTCGCTGAGCTGCCCGGTGGCGAAGCGCCGCGGCGCGCCGCACTCGGGGCAGCGCGCGGGGGTCTTCCGCACACGAAGCCCGCGCGCGGTCCTCTTGATGCTCGCGGTGATGACGAAGCGCGCGTCGCAGACGTGACACCAGTGCGTCTTCCTGGGGATCACCTTCATCGCGGGTCGAAGTATACCCGCGCCCGAGCTCAGCGCTCTGTGAGCGCCTCGGGCAGCCACGCGGTGACGCGATCGTAGTAGCTCTTCAGGACATCTGGGAGCGCGACGATCGCCGCGAGCAGCAGCGCCGCGCCGCGCGACAGCGTCTCGCGCTCGTGCTGCTCGAACGCGATCACCACGTCCCGCGCCGCGCGCTTGTAGGCCTCGAGGAAGCGCAGGTCCTCGTCGCCGAGCCGGTCGCAGAGCTCGAGGAAGGGCGCGTGCGCCGGGTCGGCCCCGTCGCCGCGCGAGACGAGCGCGCGCACCCGGGCGTCGAGCTCGGCGTGCAGGCCGTCGACGCGGCGCCCCGCCGGCGTCTCGCGCAGCCCCGCGATCGCGCGCCCGCCCTGCCGCACCCGCGCGTCACGCGAGCACAGCCCGGCGGTCATGGCCCAGAGGTGATCGAAGTCGGGGCCGACGAGGCTGTCGAGGTAGGCGTGCATGAAGCGCGCGTGCACGCCGACCGCGAGCGCCGCCTTGTACGGCGTGCTCGCGCCGGCCGGCTCGCCGAGGGTGGTCACGGCGCCGCGCAGCGAGAGGTCGTTGCGCAGCGCGTTCTCCATCTCGACGATCCGGTACAGGTAGCGGATCCAGCGGCGGTAGACGTCGGCCAGCGGCACGAACTCGAGGCCGGTCGCGCCGAGCGTCACGCCCCAGCGGCCGCCGAAGTCGAGGCGCCGCACCGCGCCGATCTCGTACATCCCGCGCATGGCGTCGACCTCGGCGTTGAGGTGATGCTCGACCTTGCGGTAGGCCTGGGTCGCGTCGATGCCGGCGTAGCTGGCGATGATCTTGGCGCCGCCGGGGTGCAGGCCGGCGAACTCGGTCACGTCGTAGACGAGCCCGTTGAGGATCATCCAGTAGCCGCGGCTGGGGTTGTTGCGCAGGACTACATCGGACGCGTTGAGCAGCCGCTCCTTGTCGCTCTGCGGGCCCTCGTAGGTCGAGAAGATCTCCTGCTGGTAGCGACCCGTGGCGACCAGGCGCTGGAGCTCGTGGCTCGCCGCGGCCGCGCGCGCGCGCGCGTCGAGGGCCGGGTCATCGGGCTCGAGCACGCGCTTGATCGAGCGCATGACGGCGCTGGCGAAGCCGGTCTGACCGCAGACATAGAGGTACGCGCCGCGGCCCCCGGAGGCCTGGTCGCGCAGCAGCTCGCGCAGCCGCGCCGCGTTGTCGGGCCGCGCGATCTCTACGTCGACGCGGTGGCGCGCGCCGGGCTCGTACTCGAAGCGCCCCGTGAGCTCGTCGTAGCGCGCCTCGACGTCATCGCGCGAGAACGCGACGCGGACCTGCAGGCGCCCCTCGGCGATGAGCCGCTCGATGCGCTCGCGGTGCAGGAAGCTCGCGCGCGAGCGCGTCGCGTAGAACAGCCAGTCCGGGGCCGCGCGACCGCGACGGGCGTCGAGGAAGCCGAAGAACGGCGCGAGGCCGGTGCCGGCCGCGAACATCACCAGCGGCGCGCCGGCGTCGAGCGGGAGCCCGAAGCGCGGCGGGTTGATGATCTGCAGCGCGACGCGGCGCGACGCGGGCGCGTCCGCGAGGCGCCCGAGGAAGCTCGAGGCCGTGCCCTCCCGGGCGTCGGCGCGCGAGACCTTGGTCGCGCGCGTCTCGTAGCGCAGCGCGCCGACGGTGAGGTGCAGCTCGCGCGCCTCATCAGAGTCGGCGTCGCGCATCGCCGAGGCGATCGAGTACATGCGAAACGGCAGCGGGCGGACGAAGCGACAGATGTACTCCTGCTCGCCGGGGCCCGCTCGCCACAGCCGCCGCGCGTCGAAGGAGCCGCGCGCGAGCAGCTCGAGCAGATCCCACAGCTCCCACTGATCCTCGGCGCGCGCCTCGAGGATCCGGTGCAGCGCGCGGCTGCGGGTGAGCCGGTGCAGCCCCTTGGCGACCGCGCGCGCGACCGGCCGGATCTGCCCCCAGGTCAGCAGCTGGCGCAGCGACAGCTCGTCGGCGTCCTCGTCGATCTCCTCGACGTGCGCGCGCATGCGCACGGCGTCCTTCCACTCGCGGTTGAGCGGGATGAGCACGTCGCCGCGGGCGCCGAGCGCCCGCAGGGTGCGCTGGACGAGCTCGGGGCTGTTGTCCGGGAGCACGCCGACGCGATCGCCGGGCTCGTAGCGGATCCCGGCGCCGGCGACGTCGAGCACCACGTGCTTGAACTGCGCGCCGCGCTCGCCCGCGCCGTGGGTCGTGACGCGCGCGACCCGGGCGCGGTGACAGATCGGCGGGAAGCCGCGCAGGCGCTCGAGCCGGGCGCGCTCGAGCTCGTCGTCGACGGTGTCCCAGGGGCGCTCGCGATACAGCCCCGTGAACCCGCTGTTGGTCTGGTTGCGCCCGACCTTGAACGCGAGGTCGAGGAAGCCGTAGACCTTGAGGCGATGGCGGCCGAGGAAGCCGTGGTCGCTGGCGTAGGCGTAGAACGCGGCGTTGAACAGCCCCAGCAGCGAGGGGTCGCCGCGCTCCTCCACGTAGTCGCGCACCGAGACGCTCCCGACCGCGCGGATGAAGCGCTGCCAGTGCTCGGGGAAGCTGTGTCGGTTGGCCAGGGACTCGTGGCCGACGCTCGACTTGTAGACGTGGCGTTCGAACAGCGCGTCGAGCACGTGCACGAGCGGCGAGGAGGCGCCGCTCGGGCCGATCAGGCCGGCGCGCAGCGGGATCGCCAGGGACGCGACCGTCTTCGCCCACAGCACCGGGTCGACGTGGGTCTCGGCGAGCTCGTTGGGGTCGACCTGCGCGAAGGTCTCGCCCGCGAGGCGGCCGAGCAGCGTGGCGATCGCGGCGAAGATGTCCTTCAGGACTTCTGGCTCATCGGCCAGCACGGCCTCCTGCGCCCGCGCGACGGCCTCGAGCAGCGGCGCGCCGCGGTCGAGCAGCTCGACCTGCGCGAGGTAGAACACGCGCTCCGCCTCGGTGCCGACCGTCGGGACCGCGAGCTCGGCGTTGCTGACGCGCACCGGCCCGCCTTGCGCCGCGGGGTCGCGGTAGCGCCAGTTCTGCACGATGATGTCGACGTAGCTGAGCACCGCGACCTTGCGCCCGAGGCGGCGCGTGACCTCGTCCCACGGGCGCTGCAGACACTCGGGCGGCGCCTCGGGTGGCCCTGGGAGCAGGTGACCGTAGGCGTGCGCGAGGATCCCGAGCAGCGCGGCCGCGCGCGCGAGCCCGCGCTCGGGCAGCTCGGCGGGGCCGACCGGCAGCGTCGGCAGCTCGCGGACCGCCGCGCGCAGCGTCAGCTGCCGGTGGAGCGCCGGCAGGCGCCCGGCCAGCTCGACCCACGGGTCGTACAGCGGCGGCAGCTCGAGGCGCGGCGCCTCGCGCGGCAGGAAGCCGCGCGCGTGGGAGAGCGAGCCGAGGTTCTCGTGGCCGAGCGCTTGGTTCACGCGCTCGCTGTGGACGAGCACGCGCCGCGCCGGCGCCATCGCCCGCTCCGCCCCGACGTCGACGCGCGCCCCCTCGCTCAAAGCGTCCCCACGACGGCGCGACAGATGTCGGCGCGCGACACGGTGCCGACGAGCTTGCCGTCCTCGACCACCGGCAGGCGCCCGATGTGCCGCTGCAGCAGGATCGTCGTCACGGCCGCGACGTCCTCGTCGGGGCTGACGACGATCGGGTCCTGGATCACGACCGGCGCGATCGGGCAGCTCGCGAGCTCCTGGCCCTTGCGCAGGAACACCTCGAAGGCGTCGCGCACGGTCCCGCCCTCCGCGAGGATCTCGTCGATGTTGGGCAGCGCGGTGCGCAGGATGTCGCCCTCCGAGAGCACGCCGATGAACACGTTCTCGTCGTCGACGACCATGAGGTCGCCGATGCCCGAGAGCCCGACGATCTCGGCGGCGTACAGCATGTTCGAGCTGTACCGGATCCGCGCCGCTCGCACCGTCATCACGTCCCCGACCCGCATACGACCCGCCCGCGGCGACCCCCGGGCCGCCGCAGGCCGAGGATATCGAGCGGGCAATTGGCCCGCAACGCCGCGTCCCCGCGCGTCGCTCGAATATGACCGTCAGGACATATGATTGGCGCGGCAAAAACCGCGCGCTGGCGATCGCGCGCCGGCTCCTCCGGTCTCCGCGACGCGCTCGCAGGACCCGCGCCGAGGAGCCGCGCGCCGAGGCGCTCACGCCGAGGAGCTGTGCGTCGAGACAGGCTCGCAACGGCGCGCGCGCGGCTCAGCCCTTGGGGCCGGCGTAGCGCCCGCTGAACAGCACGAAGTCGGTCTCGTGGTCGTACGCGAAGAACAGGAACGGGCGGTTGATGAGGACGTAGAGGCCCTCGGGGGAGCTCGTGTCCCAGCTCTCCACGACGGTCGCCGCGGCCGCCTTGATCCCGTGCTCGTCGATCTCGATCGCCGCGCCGTGGAGCACGTCGCGGAGCGTGTACATGTCGCACATGAGCCCGAGCTCCTTGGAGTACTCGATCGTCGTGCTGTCGACCGTGAAGCGCGGCATCGTCAGGTCGACGAGGGTGTCGAGCGCCTCCTCGCGCGCGGCCTGCAGCTCGCCGAGCGTCACGTCCGCGGTGAAGGCGGCAAGATCCGCGAACGCGCCCTCGCGGGGCATGACGAGCATGACCGAGAGCTCGCGCTCGCGCAGGGGCACCGACACGGCGACGAGGCGCTCGGTCTCGTAGTACAGCGCGGGCGCCGTCGTCACGCCGATCATGTCCTGGGAGGCGACTGTGCCGTCGTCGAGGAAGAAGTCCTCGGCGCCGTAGTCCTCGAAGGCGCTCTCCCAGGGGCCGGTGAGCACGGCGACGTTGACGTCGAAGGAGGTCGTGTCCGACCGCGGGTACTCCGGCGGCATGAAGTCCACCAGCAGCCCCTGCGACTGCTCCTCGATCGTGCAGTTGATGACCTCGCGAACCGCCCCGCGGCGCTCGTCCGTGTCGGGCCGGGCGACCTGGTTTGGCGTCGCGCCGTAGATCTCGTGGACCGGGTTCTCGGCGGGCTCCACCCCGCCGTCGCCGCCGAGCGTCCAGGTCGACGGGCGCAGGTGGATCGCGATCGGGTCCTCGCCCTCGGGCCCCTGCTCGCGCGCGCGCGACCCGAGCTCGCGGATGCTCGCGCCCAGGGTCTGATGCAGCGCGTCGCCGGACTCGAGCGCGTGGATCGCCGCGAGGATCGTGCCGTGGCACGCCTGCGGCCAGCGGGCGTAGGCGAGCCCGAGGCCGAAGGTCATGGACGCGGGCGAGCTGGCGATCGAGGGGTGCTCGCCGGGGTCGGTGATCCGCAGGAGGTCGAGCGCGAGCGCCCAGCTCTGCTCGCCGGCGCCCTTGATGCGGGAGTCGGTTGATGTGCCGGTGGGCTCGCGCTCGTCCCCTGCCTCCCATCCGGCGGTCTTGGCCGCCGGCAGCGCGCGACACCTATCTCCGCAGGAGGCGAGCGAGACGCCCGTGATCGCGAGCAGCGCGCACGCGCCCGCCAGCTTAAGGAAGGGTTGATACGCAAGCACGCGGACAGTGTACCGCGCGCCGTCCTGCTTCTTGGTGCAGATTCCACGGCGCGCGCGACTGGCTCATGGGTCACGCGACGTGACCAGCGGTCGCGTGACGGTCCGCGAACACTTCGCGTGATCAGCCTGCGGCCGCCTGCTCGCGCGCCTGGGCCCGCGCGAGCGCGGGGCGGGCGAGCACGCGATCTCTGTAGGCGACGAGGTTCTCGGCCTCGAGCGGCTGCTGGGCGGCGGTCGCCCACGCGAGCGTGTGCCCGACCATGATGTCGGCGGCCGTGAACGCGTCGCCGAGCAGGTACGGGCGCTCGCCGAGCCCCGTCGAGAGCACCGCCGCGGCGCGCTTCCACTCGCTCGCGGCGGTCGCCAGGATCGCGGGCACGCGCAGCTTGGGCGGCAGGACGAAGGCGTGCTTGGTCATCGTCCACAGCGGCTGCTCGAGCTCGCCGATGACGAAGAAGCACCACTGCACGCAGCGCGCGCGCTCGAGCGGATCGCCGGGCACCAGCCCGGCGTTGGGGAAGCGCTCAGCGAGGTACAGCACGATCGCGGCGGACTCGGTGAGGACGGCGTCGCCGTCGATGAGCGCCGGCACCTTGCCGCCCGGGTTGATCGCGAGGTACTCGGGCGCACGCCCGCCGCCGCGCCCGAGCTGAATCGGGGTGATCTCGTACTCGGCGCCGACCTCCTCGAGCGCCCAGGCGACGCGCGTGGATCGGGAGTTGGGTGTACCGAACAGCTTGAGCATGCCCGCACTGTATCAGCCGCGGGCGCGCGTCACCGCGCCCGCGTCATCACGCGGCCGGAGTCCGCTCAGCCGACCGGGCCGTAGCCGGCGACCTTGAGCGGCGGCTTCTGCTCGCCGTCCGGCGACTTGCGACGACGCTTGCGCGCGCCGCCGAAGCTGTACTCCTTGGTCGGGAACTCCCCGCCGCGGACCTCGTCGCAGTAGCGCCGGACCGCGTCGACGCCGTCGCGGTAGAACTCGGCGTAGCGCTTGACGAACTTCGGGCGCAGGTTCGGCGTCAAGCCCAGCAGGTCGTAGCAGACCAGCACCTGCGCGTCGCAGTGGGGCCCCGCGCCGATGCCGATGGTCGGGATCGAGAGCGACTCGGTGATGCGCTGGGCGAGGTCCAGCGGGATGCCCTCGAGCACGATCGCGAAGGCGCCGGCGTCCTCGACCGCGCGGGCGTCGGCGAGCACGCGCTCGGCGTCGGCGGCGGTGCGACCCTGCACGCGGAAGCCGCCCATGGCGTGCACGCTCTGCGGCGTGAGCCCGACGTGACCGACGACGGGGATGCCGGCCGCGACGATGCGCCGGATCGTCGGCGCCATGTCAGCGCCGCCCTCGAGCTTGACGGAGTGGGCCGCGCCCTCGGCGAGGAAGCGACCGGCGTTGCGCAGCGCGTCGACCGGCGACACCTGGTAGCTCATGAACGGCATGTCGCCGACGATGTGCGCGCACCGGGTGCCGCGGGCGACGGCGCGGCAGTGATAGATGACCTCGTCGACGGTCACCGGCAGCGTCGAGTCGCGACCCTGCACGACCATGCCGAGCGAGTCGCCGACGAGCAGCATGTCGACGCCTGCCTCGTCGAGCAGCTGCGCGAAGGTGGCGTCGTAGGCGGTCACCATCGTGAACCGCTCGCCGCGCTCCTTCATCGCGCGCAGGCTCGGGACGGTGACTGGTTTTCGTTCAGGCGGGCTCGCGCCGCGCGGGGTACTCGAGTTGGAAGAGTCTTGCACTTGGTTGTGGGTGATCCGGTCGCGGCCAGGTGCATCCCGGTCCACGCCTGAGCACGAGATGATTGTAGCCAGGATTCTTGACGCGCGGCAACCAACGCCGCGGTGGGCCGAGCAGGCGCCGCGCGCGGCCGACCTGGCGACGACGCCGGCGCCCGGGCGCGGCGACTCGAGGCGAGGGCGTCACGCGCGTCGCGGCGCGCCCTGCCGCGTCACGACGAGCGCGCGCGGCTCGACGCGAGCACGCGGGCGTTGTCGAGGTGGTCGACGGCGGGCGTCGACGGAGGACGTCGACGGAGGACGTCGACGGAGGACGTCGACGGAGGACGTCGACGGAGGGATCGACAGAGGTACGCGCGAGACATGAGCGCGAGACATGAGCGCGAGACATGAGCGCGAGACATGAGCGCGAGACATGAGCGTGGGACGTGATCCAGAGACGTGATCCAGGGACGTGATCCAGGCAGTTCCTCGCGGGAGATCATCTCTCGCGCGTCCTGTAGACAGTTGGGTTTGCATCCAGCCCGCGCGCGCTCGTGGACCACGAACACGCGCTCGCGCGCTCGCCTCGTGAACTGCCCGGGTGTACAAACGACCGATGGTGTCCGTGCGTGAAGCGTCAAGAGTCCTCGGTCACCCCGCGCCCGAGCACGCGGTCCAGGACGCGACTTGCGGCGACCGCCACCCGACCGCGCGCGCGCGCGCCGTGGGCCCGCCGTGCCTGTTCCGCGCGCGCCGCCCCGCGCCGCCGGTGCACGAGACGCTCGCGCGCCCCCGCGGACCCGAACCGCGCTGACGATTCCGCGCGCCGCCGCGGCGCGAACGCGCGACGCGGCGCCGTCGTGAACCTGCCCGAACGGTCCGCTGCGCAGGGCCCCGGGCGCGCGAGCCAGCGCCCGCGGAGTTCGGGCATACTGGCGCTCCGTGACGCTCGCGAAGCTCACCGTCGGCGCGCTGCGAGGCCGCCAGGGCAAGCTCAAGCGCCAGCAGCCGGGCATGGACGCGGCGGTCGCGTCCGCGTTCACGCTCGCGGTCGCGTGGCCGCTCACGCACTACTTCAGCGTCGGCGGCGGCTTCCTCGAGGTCGTGTTCTACGGCGTCGGCGGCTCGATCGCGATGCTGGTCGCGTGCGCGTTCTCGTCCGGCATCCTCGAGGTCTCGCTCGAGCGCCAGAACCTCGACGGCATCGGCTGGGTCATCACGAGCCTGATCGCCTCGGTGATCTGGTGGAGCGTGTACCCGGGGATCTGGCCGCCGCTCGTGCTCATGGCGGTCAGCCTCGGGATGTTCGCGCGCGCCTACTACGGGCACAAGGGGGGGCAGCCGGAGGATCCGGAGCTGCGCGGGCTGCCGCCGGAGCTGGCGATGGCGATCGCGCAGCACCCCAAGCGCCTCGACAGCGATCTCAAGCGGCGCCTGAACTCGGCGCTCGCCGACTACTCTGACCTCCACGAGCTGCTGACGCAGGACGGCGGCGAGCTCGCGCGCGACCCGGCGATCGACGCCGACAAGCTGCTGGGTGACGCCGTCGAGCTCCTGCGCGCGCTCAACGATCGCGTGCGCGTGCTCCGGCGGCTCGAGAAGCTCGCCAAGCGGCGCGCGAGCGAGCGAGTCAGCGAGAGCCTGACGCGCGCCCGCGGTCAGCTCGACGACCTGCAAAGCAGCCTGCACAGCGCGACCGAGGCGGTCATGGTCTACGCGGCCGAGAGCGGCGAGCCGGGCAGCGCCGAGCGCCTGCGCGAGGAGGCGGATCGCCTGCGCCTGGTGATGTCGAGCATGCAGGAGCTCAACGGGCGCGACCCGACGCCGGCGCTCGCGTCGAGCGCTCCGGCGCGCGAGGACGAGGACGTCGAAGGCGACGAGGACGAGGACGAGGACGAGGGCGACGAGGACGAGGACGAGGACGAGGACGAGGACCAGGACGACGAGGGCGACGACGTGGCTACTACCCGCTAGACCGCGAGAGTCATAGGATTGAGCCCGATTGAGGAGACCGCACCCACCGTGGAAAAAGTCGTACCCATTCTTGGAGATCACTCCCGCGCGTCCGCGCCGATGTGGGTCAAGCCCGCAGTGGCTCGCTGGATGCGTCTCGACCTCTCCCGCGCGCTCTTCGTCTCGATCCTGTGCGTCAGCGCGGCGGGGTGCAACTCGCTCGACTGCGAGTCGCTGGCCATGCTGGGCGAGCCGACCGTCGAGGTCGGGACTGGCGAGGACGAGTTCACGCCGCTGGGCCCGGGCGACGTGCTGACTGCGGTCAACGGAGCTCAGGGCGGACAGCACGTCTGGGGCGCGGTGCGTACACACAACCTGCACCCCGGTTCCGGCTCCGTGGAGGACCCGGAGACCACCTTCGAAATCGCGGACGCGGACGGCGTGATCGCCACCTCGGGCCGCGTCACGATGGGGCTGCACTCGCTCGGCGACGGCGACGCGGAGCAGAGCGGCTACTTCGTGTTTCCGCAGGTCGACTACAACAGCACCCCGTGGCTCTACCCGCCGGACTACGACCCGGCGGCGACCGGCTACGAGGGCTCCTACGACGCGAGCCTGCACGCGCAGATGGAGCTGGAGACGCGCACCTTCGTGCTGAGCGCGATCGTCGAGGACGGCTGTGGCCGCAGCGCGAGGGGCGAGGCGATGGTGCGCCTGCAGGGCGTGGGCCAGAGCTACGGATACTGACGCTACGTCGCGCCCAGCTCGACGCTGCCACAGCCACGCGCTCGCGCGGGACCGCCGACGCTCAGTCGATCACGCTGGCGATGTTGCCGCTCAGCTCGCGCATCGGCAGCGTCGCGCCCCAGTAGCCGAGCGCCACCGCCAGCACCGCGGCCGCCGCCACAAAACCCAGCACCGCGACTCTCGTACCGAGCTGCTTCGCCAGCAACGTCGCCGCGCCGACCGACCCCAGCGCCGCGACCGGCATCAGCCGAAGATACGTCGGATGCGTCACCAGCCGGGTTAGCCACGGCAGCTCCGCGTCAAGCTCGCGAAACGCCTCGCGCAGCTCGCCGAACGAGACCGCGAACCAAGCGAGCACCAGCCCCGCCGCCACGCCGAGCCCCGACAGAAACCCCGCCCAGTAGAGCTGCCGCTCGTCACCCGTCATCGTTCACGGTTGTAGCAGCTCCGTACGGCGCTCCATCGCGCCAGGTCCGCTGTGCCCCCCGGCGGCCGGTGGCCGCGGCGGCGAATCGTCCCCCGGAGGCATCATCCGGCCGCGGCGGGCTGGCGCTGACACGGCGGGAACGAGGACGAGGAGGACAGGCCGACGAGCGCGCGCGCGCGGTGAAGCGCGTCAGCGCAGCCCCTGGGCGCGCTTCCAGTCGTCGAAGCGCTCGAGCTCGCGTCCGTACTGATCCGGGTGCGCCCGCATGATCGGCTCGACCTCGTCGAGCAGCGCGCGCGCCCGCGCCCGGTCGAGCTTGAGCTCCCACAGCGTCATCGCCAGGAGCCGGCGGATGTTGACGCGCGAGGACTCCCGGACCTCGCCCGCGTGACGCTCGAGCAGCGCGTCGCCTCGCTCGGCGAAGGCGCGCGCCGCCTCGAGATCTCCGCGCGAGTAGGCCGCCCACGCCAGGCCGACGAGCGGCTGCACCAGCGCGGCGCTGTCATCACCGACCGTCGCCTCGAACAGCTCGAGCGCGCGCTGGTAGTGCGTCGACGCCTCGTCCACGCGCTCGCGTCGCTCGGCGATGAGCCCGAGGTTGTAGCGCAGCGACGCGTTCACCGGGTAGACCTCGCCGCGCGCGGCGGTCGAGATCCGCAGCGCCGCGCGGTAGCGCTCCTCCGCGAGCTCGAGCTTGCCGGCCTCGAGCGCGAGCGCGCCGAGGTTCGCGTAGATCGTCGCCAGCTTCGGGTGATCCTCGCCGAGCGCGGCGCGGTAGATCTCGAGCGCGCGCTCGAGCAGCGGCTCGCCGCGCTCGATGTCTTTCTCGCGGACATAGAGGCCGCCGAGGTTGTTGCACAGGATCGCCAGGCTGAGGTGCTCGGGCCCGACGAGCGGCTCGAGCATCTCGAGCGCGGCCTGGTACTGCGCGCGCGCCTCGTCGAGCTTCTCCTGGCTCTTGAGGACCGCGGCGATGTTGCCCATGGTCTTGGCGACCTGCGGGTGCACGGGTCCGAACGCGGCGATGTAGGCCTGCTTGGCGCGCTGGTAGTAGGTCAGCGCTTCGTCGTTGCGCTGCTGTCGCTTGGCGAGCGTGCCGAGGGAGGCGAGCGTGCGCGCGAGCGCGGGATCGTCGGGGGGCAGGCGCTCGGTCTGCAGGCTGAGCGCCCCCCCCAGCTCTCGCTCCGCGTCGTCGAAGTGCCCCTGCTCCATGTGCACGCGCCCGACGATGTGCAGCAGGCGGGCCTCGGCCGGGCCCGCGCCCTGCCCTGTGCGCTCGAGCAGCGCGCGCGCGACCCCCTCGTAGGGCGCGGCGACGTCGAAATTCAGCTGGCGGTTGCCGACGACGTCGAGCAGCGCGAGCGCGGCCTCCGGCGCGAGCTCGTCGTGCCCGAGCGCGAGCGCCTGCTCGAGCGCCTGCGCGAGCGCGGCGACGGCTTCGTCGTAGCGCGCGTCCTCGCCGAGCAGCGCGCCGCGTCGCAGCAGCGCCTCCGCGAGCAGCGGGCGGTAGCCGAGCGCGCGCGCCTCCTCGACGACGTCGCGCGCCCGCGCCTCGCCGAGCTTGAAGCGACCGGCGCTCTGGTCGGCCTTGGCCCGCGCGAGCTCGCCGCGCTGCGCCGCGACGCGGTTGGCGACCTCGCCGTCCGCGGGCGGCTCGAGCGCGGCCATGAGCACGCCCCGATCGACGCAGCGCTCCACCGGCGTCAGCTCGCTCGCCGCGGAGATCGCGACCTCGATCAGCTCGCGGTCGACCTCGGCGTAGACGTCGACGAGCGCGCTCAGCTCGACGCGGCGCTGCTCCAGGCACTCCATGCTGCGGTCGAAGAGCGCGGCGGACTGCTCTCCTGCCTGATGATCAAGACATGTTTGACGGTACAGCTCGGCCCAGCGCGCCGCGTAGCGGTCGAGCTGGCCCGAGACGCGCCGCCAGGTGTCGACCGCGTAGGGCACGTCGGCCCGCGCGAACGCGTCGGCCCGCGCGTCCTTGACGCCGTCGTCCCAGACGTCGACGAGCCGCGCCTGGGCGCCGCTGCAGCGCTCGCGCGCCGCGGCGCGCAGGTCGGCGACCGCGTAGCCGCTGACGCCGACGGCGGCGGTCACGGCACCGGCGGCGAGCCAGCGGCGGAGCTTGCGTCGGGGGTCCCGCGAGAGCGCGGCGAGCAGCGCCTGCATCGACTGCCAGCGCTCCTCGGGGGCCATCCGGAGGCCGCGCAGCACGGCCCGGCGCACCCAGCCGGGCACGCGGCTGGACTGCGGGATCGGCTGCACGCGACCCTTCGTGATCTCGGTCGTCAGCTCGAAGAGCGTCGCGCCGGCGAAGGGGCGCTTGCCGTACAGGCCCTCGTAGAGCGCGACGCAGTAGCTGAACAGGTCTGTTCGGACATCTGCGGGACGACTGACGAACTGCTCCGGGGCCATGTACGCCGGCGTCCCCAGGATCGCGCCGTCCTGCGTCAGCTCGCTGGCGAGCGCGCGCGAGTGCCCGAAGGTCGAGTGCCCCGGCCCGCGCGCCGCGTCGGTCGCGACGCGGTCCTCACCTGCCTCGGAGGGCAATTCACACTCGGCGGTCAAGAGCGCGCCGCTGCCGCTGCCGCTGACGCTGACCGTCGACATCGAGCCCGTGACGCGGATCTCGCGCTCGCGCTCGCGCGCCGCGGCGCTGGGCGTGCGGGCGACGCAGGCGAGCCCGAAGTCGGTGACCTGCGCGCGCCCGTCGAGGCTGACGAGCACGTTGTCAGGCTTGAAGTCGCGGTGCAGCAGGCCGGCGTCGTGGGCCGCGACCAAGCCTCTCCCTGCCTGAATAAACAGGTTCAAGACGTCCTGCCAGCGCCGCGGCGTCTCGAGCCAGCGCGTCATCGTCGTGCCCTCGACGAAGTCCATCGCCATGAACACGCGCCCGCCGTGGGGCCCGACGTCATGGACCGCGACGACGTTGGGGTGCGACAGCCGCGCCATCGCCTGGGCCTCGCGGATCAACCGCAGCTGCGTCTCGGAGCCGCAGTGACGCCGGTGCAGCAGCTTGACCGCGACCTTGCGGTCGAGCTCGGGGTCGTAGGCCGCGTAGACGGCTCCCATCCCGCCCGCGCCGACGCGCTCGATGATCATGTACCGTCCGACGCGCGCGGGCGCGTCGTCGTCCTCGTCCTCGTCCTCGTCGTCATCGTCGTCGTCGCCGACGAGCTCGCCCCGCGCGAGCGCGCCGAGCTCACCCGGCTTCATATGCAGGGTCTCGGCGAGCGACGCGGCCAGCGGCAGCCGCTCCCGCGCGCGCCCCGGCGACTCGGCGGCGCCCGGCTCGGTATCGATCACGGAGAGATCGCGATCCGGATCGCGCGTACGCGCCAGGCCGTGGTCACTCCCTCCCACAGCACCATGCTACCGCTTCTTCAGCGCGCTCGCGCTCGTCCCGTCCGCGCGCGCACATCTGCGCGAGCAGGTGCCCCCAAAACCATGTCCCTTCGGCCGCGCGCGCCGGCCGTCAAGCCGCGAGCGTCGCGGCGGTCGCCGCCGCGACCTGCTCGCGCGTGACGCCGGGCGCACACTCGACGAGGCGGAAGCGGCCCGCGTCCGCGTCGACGCGCAGCACCGCGAGGTCCGTGATCACGAGGTCGACGCAGCCGACGGCCGTCAGCGGCAAGCTGCAGCGCTCGACCAGCTTGCTCACGCCGCGCTTGCTGCGGTGGCTCAGGACCGCGATCACACGCTTCGCGCCGGTCGCCAGATCCATCGCGCCGCCGATCCCGGCGACTTTCTTGCCCGGGACCATCCAGTTGGCGAGGTCGCCGCGCTGCGAGACCTCCATGGCCCCGAGGACCGCGACGTCGACGTGCCCGCCGCGGATCATCGCGAAGCTCAGCGCCGAGTCGAAGGTCGCGCCGCCCGTCGCGATCGTGACCGTCTGCTTGCCCGCGTTGATGACCTGAGCGTCGACCTCGTCGTCGTAGGGGAACGGCCCCATGCCGAGCAAGCCGTTCTCCGAGTGCAGGATCACGCCCGCGTCCTCTTCGAGGTGATTGCTGATCAGCGTCGGGATCCCGATCCCGAGGTTTACGACGTCGCCGGGCTTCAGCTCACGCGCGGCGCGGGCGGCCATCTCATCGCGGGTCCAGGGCATCGGCTGGAGCGTGCGCAACATTTCGCGCGTCCGCAACTCGCGGTGAACGCCGGGAATCGAGGTCCCGAAATGTGGGTATAGTCCGCCGGTGCGCGATTTCAGCACGTCCACGCGTCCCGTCGCGCGCCGACGCGAGCCCGCGAGGGCGCGCGCTCTGGCGTCCCTGATCACCGCCTCCTCTCGGGCCTCCTCTCGGGCCTCTCGGACCTCCTCTCGGACCTCCTCTCGGACCTCCTCTCGGGCCTCCTCTCGGGCCTCGTCTCCCGTCGTCGCGCTCGTGTTCGCGCTCGCGCTCGCGCCCGCCGCGGGCTGCCTCAAGGTCCCGGACACCGACGCCGGGTCCACGCCCGAGGAGCAGACCACGACGCGCGAGACCGCGCGTGAGGTCTGGCCGGGCAAGCCGCCCGGCGCGCTCTACGTGCCCGGCGAGGTGCGCAGCTTCGACATCTACCGCGAGGGGAAGCTGGTCGGCCGATCACACGGGCGCTACGAGGGGCCTGTTGAGGGCGCGAAGGATCAGCACCGGTTCTCGACGCGCGTCGAGCTGTTCCCGCCGGACACGCCGCCCGAACAGCGCGACGCGCAGGCGAGCCGCGTGCTCGGCGAGATCGTCGTCGACGGGCGCGGCGACCTCGTCCGCGGCTTCGAGCGCAGCGCCGCCGCCGAGCTCGAGTACCGCCGGGAGGGCGACGCGCTGGTGTTCACCAGCGGGCGCGTCCGCGAGGAGCTGACGTACCGCGACGGCACCGCATATATGTCCTTTTGGACATTTTTACATGAGGAGCTGATGCTCGGCTCACGCGCGCTGACGGAGGGCGAGCTGAGCTGGCGCCAGGTCAGCCTCTCGCGCGTCACGCCCAACGAGTGGGCCGCGAGCGTGCAGCTCCCGGAGGACGCGGCGCCCGGCGCCGCGATCCTGCGCACCAACCTCGGCGAGCGCGTCGAGTGGCGGGGCGGCCGGATCCATCGGATCGAGATCGACGCCGAGCGCGTGGAGATCAAGGAGGCCGGGGCCGCGTGGCCCGAGTGGACGATCGACGCGCCGATCGAGCTGCGCTACACGCCGCCCGCGGACGCGCGCTTCACGATCCGGCCCGTCGAGCTGCCGGGGCGCCCGGGGGAGCCCAAGCTGTTCGGCGAGCTGCTCGTGCCCGAGGGTCGCAGCGCCGCGCGCCCGGGTCCGGCGGCGCTGTTCTTGTCGAGCAACGGGCGCCAGGATCGCTACGGCTTCGCCGGGCCGCCGCCGGTCGACCTCGGGAGCCACGAGCTCACCGACGCGCTCGCCAACGCGGGCTTCGTCGTGCTGCGCTTCGACGAGCGCGGGCAGGGCGAGAGCGAGGACGGCGAGCTGACCTACCTCGCGCAGCTCGAGGACGCGCGCCGGGCCCTGCGGACGCTGCTCGTGCAGGACGAGGTCGACCCGGACGAGGTCGGCGTCATCGGGCACGGCGACGGCGGGTGGCGAGCCCTCGCGCTCGCCCGCGAGGGGCGAAAGCTCAAGGCGCTCGCGCTCCTGAGCAGCCCCGGGCGCCCCTACGAGGAGATCCTGCGGCACCAGGCGACCGGGATGATCGACCGGCTGCCGCCCGAGATGCGTGAGCAGGCGAGCGAGGAGCACGACCGCGTGATCCAGGCGCTCAAGACCGGGCGCGCGGTGCCGCCGGGGCTGCTCGAGCAGGCGAGCTGGATCCGCGAGGCGCTGCGCGTGCGCCCGGACGAGCTCATCGCCGCGATCGAGCCGGGCTGCGCGCTGTGGATCTCGCAGGGCGACAAGGACTTCGAGGTCGATCCGCAGACGGATCCAGCGGCGCTGCTCCGGCACATCCGCCGCAGCCGCAAGAAGGCGACGTTCAAGCGCTACCCGTCGCTCGATCACCTCTACATGCACGAGGACGAGCGCTCGACCCCCGAGCGCTACTTGGTCCCCGGTCGGCACGTCGACGCGCAGTTCCTCGAGGAGCTCGCCGCCTGGCTCAAGGGCGCGCTGCGCTAGGCCTGGCGCCCGTCAGGAGCGGCGCGCGAGCGCGCGCCCGGTGGCGCGAGCCGCACACCTGATCGCCCGCGCGCGACGACGACGATGGGTCGCGCCGCGACGCGGGCGCGATTCATTATACATGTCTTAAAAGTCATGTGTAAGTTCGCCGCAGCGGCGCGGCCCTCCGCGCGCCCGGGCCGTGGGCCGGCGCCGCCGCGCGCGGCGAACGGTGAACCACCGCCGGGTCAATTCGCCACGCTCGCCGGGCTCGCGCGCCGCCCCGCGCCCGGCCGCGCGAGCGAAGAACCATCCTCGTTGCCGCGGCGCGCGGCGCTCGTAGTCTGGTCAGCCATGGGCACGAGACTCTATTCCCTTACCTTGGTCGGCCTCAGCCTCGCGCTCGCGCCGATCACCATGTCGATGACGGGCTGCGGGGACGACAGCGGCACGTCCACCTCGGACACGGAGGACTCGTCCTCCGCCGGATCGACCACGAATGACTCGAGCGACAGCTCGACCTCGACGGGCGACGCGACCGCCGGCCCGGATCCGACGATGGGCGACTCTGAGTCCGCGGGCGACGGCGACGGCGACGGCGACGGCGACGGCGACGGCGACGGCGACGGCGACGGCGACGGCGACGGCGACGGTGATGGCGACGGCGACGGTGACGGCGACGGTGATGGCGACGGTGACGGCGACGGCGACGGTGACGGTGATGGCGACGGTGACGGCGACGGCGATCTGTGCGGCAACGCGCAGCTCGATGAAGGCGAGGCCTGCGACGACGGCGTCAACGACGGCATGTACGGCGGCTGCAACCCCGACTGCCTCGCGCTCGCGCCCTACTGCGGCGACGCCCAGGTGACGGACAGCGAGCTCTGCGACGACGGCGTCAACGACGGCATGTACGGCGGCTGCCTGGCGGACTGCCTCGACTTCGCGGCGGGCTGCGGCGACGGCGAGATCAACGGGCCCGAGGAGTGCGACGACGCCAACGCGGATAACAAGGACGGCTGCCTGGCGAACTGCAACTACCCGAAGAGCTGCCTCGACATCCTCACCTACGACGACCAGGCCGACACCGACCTCTACCTGGTCAAGCCGGACGTCTGGAACCAGGATCCGTTCGAGGTCTACTGCGACATGACGACGGACGGCGGCGGCTACGCGTACCTCAAGGTGATGGGCGCCGACAGCAAGGCGCCGGCGGCCGAGATGTACTGCGAGCAGTACGGCATGCACCTGTTCATCCCGCGCTCGCCGGCGCACAAGGACGTGTCCTACGCGATCGCCACCGACGCGAACATCGGCCCCGACGGCAACCAGACGTACATGCGCATCCTCGGCGTGTACCCGAAGTTCAACGGCGCGACCTGCTCGCAGCAGGGCATGAACAGCGACAACAACAACTGCGGGTGGCAGGCCCGCGACGCGGTCGACGGCGGCACCTTCTGGGTGCACAACGTGAACAACATCACCGAGCCGAACGGCGACAACAACGTGATCCAGTCGATGTACTACAACTGGAACGTGGACGCGTCGATCCAGTGGCACAACGACGTCACCGCGGGCTACTCGAGCACGCGCTGGATGTGCGACTTCGCCGACAAGTACGCGCCGTGATCGGGTGACGCGCGCGCGTCGCTACAACGTGTCTATTACGACATAGCCTTTGAGCCTGGCGCGTCCTGTGCGGCGCGCCAGGCGTCGAACAGCGGCTCGTCGAGCAGCGCCTCGGCGCGCTCGACGAGCACCCCGGTCTTGCGCGTGCGCTTGCGCAGCTCCCGGGCGGTGAGCGGCCGGGCGATCGCGATCTGCGCGAGCGCTTCTTCCGGCGAGGCGCCGGCGAGGCGCGCCAGGAGGTACAGGCACACGCCGGTGCGGTGCAGCCCGGCCGAGCAGTGCAGGACCACGCGCCGCGGCGGATCGCTCGGCGGGCGCAGGCGCTCGAGCAGGCCCGGGAGCTGGCGCAGAACCTCGCGGTCCTCGCGGAGCTCGAGGCGCTTGCCGGAGAGCGGCAGGTGGTGCCACGTGATCCCCTGCTCGGCGCAGAGCGCCGGGATCCAGCCCGCCATCTCGTGGTCGCGCTGCAGCGTCACGACGTCGGTCACGCCGCGTGCCCCCCAGACGGCGAGCCGCGCCCGCTTGGGCGCGCTCGTGGCCGTGACGAAGCCCGCGAGCAGCGGGATCCACCGGCTCTCGGCGCCGGCCTGCTTGCTGCGTTCGAACAGCGCGCGCTCGTTTGGTGCTCCGCTCGTCTCGTTCATGGGGTGCGGCGGACAGCCTGCCAACAATTCGCGCGCCGCGACAGCTCAGCGCCCGTCGACGACTCGCACGAGGTCCTGCAGCATCTTGAAGGTCAGGCCCCAGATCACGCGGCCCTGGTAGCGCCAGGCGGGGAACTTCATGCGCGCGGGGCCGACCGCGAGCTCGTGCTGGTGGTCGAGCGCGCCCGAGACCGCGCGCCCGAGCGGCAGCCAGAACGCGGCGGCGGCCTCGGGGCCCAGCGCGAGCGCGGACGAACGTGTCTCGAGAAACACGTGGGGCGTGATCGTCATCGGCAGGATCTTGCCCTTGCCGACGGCGTTGAGGCCGTCGAGGCGCCCGAGCCAGCGCGCGTCCCGATCGAGGTCGAGCCCGACCTCCTCGCGGGTCTCGCGGACGGCCGTGCGCACGAGGTCGCGATCGCGGTCCTCCTCGCGCCCCCCCGGGAAGGAGACGTGCCCGGACCACTTGTCGCCGGCCCGGACCGCGCGCTGCATCAGCAGGACCGACGGCGCGGCGTCGTCGCCGTAGCGCAGCAGCACGGCGACCGACGCCCGGCGCGGGGCGAGCACCCGCGTGATCGGGTCCCGCGGCTCGTAGTCAGCGAGGCGCGCCTGGACCGCGGCGAGCGAGAGGTCGATTGCGCCGTGCATGTCAGGCGATGGGAGCGTAGCAAGCCGACCCGCGGCGCGTCCGACGGAGGCCCCCGAGGCGGCCTCCGGCTCAGGCGACGACGCGGGAGGTGTCCGGGACGAGCTCGGCACGGCGAACGCGCTCACGCTCCACCGGATCGCGCGGGTCGACGAGCTCGACGATGACCGCCGGCGGCCGCTCGCGCTCCACGCGATCGAGGGTCTGGATCGAGACGTAGGTCAACACGGCGCTGGGGACGATGGCCGCGACGAGCGGCGCGTGCAGGAGGACCAGCAGCGGCACCAGCAGCACGGCGGTCAGCAGCCCGAAGCGGGCGCGCGCGCTCTGACGCGCGAGCGCGCCCTCGCGCGCGGGGGCGGAGTGCTCGGGGTGATCGTGGGTCGACGCGCGCATGACCCTGAACATGGGCTCGCGCCTCACGATGTCAACCACCGCGCGCTCAGCTCCGAGGCGCGCGCGATCAGGCGAGCGTGAAGTCGTCGAGCGTCGCCGGCGCGACGACCATGGTCTCGACGAGCCCGGCGGGCGTGCTGGTCTGCGTCCGCACGATCACGCGGCCGCCGGACAGCGCCATGACGAAGGTCTCACAGCCGGTCTCTCCTGCCTGTACTTTGTACCAGGTTCCAGACCTCGTCATCGTCGCGGCGGACGACGAGGTCGCGGTCGACGGCGACGGCGTCGGAGTTGGCGACGGCGTCGGAGACGGAGATGGCGACGGAGATGGCGACGCATAGGGCGACGGAGATGGCGACGCATAGGGCGACATCGACGGCGCTGGCGACGGAGACACCGGCGACGGCGTCATCGCGGGTGATGGCGACACCGGCGACGGCACCATCGCGGGTGATGGCGACACCGGCGACGGCGCCATCTCGGGCGATGGAGACGCGGGCGGGCGGAACCCGACGTCGGTCGTCGTCGCCGGCCAGGCGGCGCGTTCGGGCGCCGCGGCCGGCGCGGGCTCGGGCGCTGCGGGTGTGGGCTCCGACAGCGGGATCGGGGCGCCGACGGGCTGGATCGAGAACGAGGGCTGCGGCTGCGCCGGCGTGGGCGCGGGCGTGAGCGGCGGTGGCAACGTCCCGCCGCGCGGGACCCCGCGGCGCGGCTCGCTGGCGACGGGCGTGACCTCAATTCCGTGGGGCGGCGTGTGATCCGACGGCTCCTCCTCCGCGGCCCCCGACGACGAGCCGATCTCGCCCGAGAGCACCCCCTGGACCTCGGCGGCCACGATGGACTTCACGCTCGCGGCCGTCGCCACGACGGTGCTCCCACGGCGCGGCGGCGCCGGGGTCGGCGGCGGCGCCGCGGGCCGCGGGGAGCCGATCGCGAGCACCGTGATCGAGCTGCTGCCGATGTAGATCACCGAGCCGACCGACAGCGGGATGGTCCCGACGATGCGCTGGCCGTCGGCGCGGTAGGAGCCGTTGCTCGAGTTGAGATCGCTGTAGGTCAGGTACTGACCGTCGTGGCTGACGCGCAGCTCACCGTGACGCCCCGAGACCTTGGGGTCTCGCAGGACGATGTCGCCGTACTCGCGCCCGATCAGGAAGCGCGAGCCGGAGAACTGCAGGGTCTCCGAGCGCGTGTCGGAGTACTGGATGGACAGGGTGAAGGTGCTCATGGAGGGAGGAGGCCGGCATCCCGAGGCTATCGGTTCGCGCGCGGGCATGACAGCCCGCGCCGCGCGGACGCGCGCCCCGCCCGGGTAATTTTGACGCCGCGCCGCGCCGCTCGGCACCGACGGCGCGGGGACGGCCACGGCCTAGACGCGAGTCAGTCGCGGGCGCGCGCGGCGAGGTAGCGCGCGAGCAGCTCGGCGACCTCGGCGCCCGCGAGCGTGTCGAACCACGCGAAGGTCGGCGCGGGGTTGACCTCGACGACCGCGAGGCGCTCGTCGCCGACGATCACGTCGACGCCCGCGAACACGAGCCCGAGGCAGGCGGTCGCGCGCGTGGCCACGTCGACGAGCTCGCGCGGCGGGGCGTCGAGGCGCTCGACGTCGTGCCCGCGCGCGCCGTCGTCCTCGCGGCCGACGCGGCCGGCGGCGACGACCTCGCCGGCGAGCACGTAGAGGCGGACGAGCGCGCCGGCGACGTGCTCCTGCAGCATCTCGGGCGCGCGCGAGAGCTGCTCGAGCGTCGCGTCTCCACAGGACCCTTCAGACAGCTTACGCACGTCGGCGCCGCCGGTGAGCGGGCGGTGCGTGACCGCGCCGCGCCGCTCGACGAACGCGCGGGCCGCGAGCGGATCGTTCGTGACCAGCGTGGCGAGCGTCGGCACGCCGGCGGCGCGCAGGCGGTCGAGCTGCCACGGGAGCAGCTCGGCGACGCCGAGCGCGGCGGTCGGGTTGACGATCGGCACGCCGCGGTCCTCGAGCATGCGCAGCATCGACATCACGAGGCTCCTGCGCTCGCGCAGCTGCTCGAGCAGCGAGTACGGGCGCTCGCGCAGCGCGTCCTCGTACTGCGCGCTGCTGCGCGCGGTCCGGCCGAGCGCCCGGACCCAGACGCAGCCGGGCAGCCCGTCGACGGCCGCGGGGCCGGTGAACACGTCGCCCGGCGAGAACGCGATCGTTCGATCCTGCTCTCCAGGACAGATACCGGCGTTCCACAGCAAGACCTCGACGCCGCGCGCGACGAGGCGCGCGCGCACCTCGTGCACCTGCGCGTCGGCCTCCTCGCCGACGATAACGATCGATCGCGCCACGCTCGCTCCAGTCCGCGCGGCCGGGTGGCCGCGCGCGATCACGGTACCCCGCTTCACGCGAGTCGTCAGCCGCGGAAGTGACATGATCCTTCGGGCATGTCGAGCGCGAAGCTGCGCTCGCGCGCCGGCGGAGGCCCGCGGACGCGGGCGTCAGCGGACGCCGCCGCCGACCGCGAGCGCGCCGTCCTGCGCGCTAACGAACGCGATCGAGGGCGCGATCACGGTGCCCGCGGGGAGCTCGGGCGCGACCTTGGAGAGATCGAGCGCCGGCAGCGGGACGCTCGCGAGCGTCCCCTGGAACATCTCGAGCACGCGCGCGCTGACGAGCCCGAGCATGCTCTCGAACACCGCGGCCTGGGCCGGCGACGCCGGCTCGCCGGCGATCCGCACGCCGGTCACGTCGAACTCGAGCACGTGCGCGGGCTCGATCTGGAGCGCGATCGCGCCCTCGCCGTCGCCGCCCGAGGCGGTCACGTGCACGCGCGCCGCCGCGCTCAAGAACACGTCGAGCTCGGTCACGCGACCGCCCATCGTCGCGCGCACCTGGAGCGCGACGTCGCCGACCTGGACCTCGAGCGCGCGGTCGATCCCGCAGTCGATCAGCACGGGCGGCAGGCGCAGGTCGACGTCGATCTCGAGCTTCTCGAAGCGGTACAGCGGGATCTTCCCGTTCGCCTCTTTGGTCAGGTCGTGGGTGACGCGGAAGTAGCCGGTCTGCCAGAGGCTCGTGAGCAGCTGGTTGACGAGGTCGAGGCGCAGCCCGACCTCGACGGCGTTGCGCGGCGGCGCCGGGGCGGCCTTCGTGCGCCCGCAGCCGCGGCGGACGATCGCGCCGGGGTGCTCGCGCGCGCTGAGGGCTCAGGCGACAGCGCGCTCGTGACCGCCGCGCGCAGCCCGACGCGCACGCCCGCCGGACGCTCGCCGCGCGCGAGGCTGAGGCTCGAGCGACTCGAGCTGCGAGCGCAGCCGCAGGCTCGCGCCCCGCGTCGGCCCGCCGACCCCGAGCGGCGGGACCGCGATGGTCTGGTCGACCGCGATCTCGTTGAGCGCGCGCGCGAGCGGGGCGTCGAGCTCCCCCTTCACGCGCGCCTTGATCTCGCGCGTGAGCAGCTCGTCGACCTCGCCGTCGAACATGTCGATGAGCCAGTTCACCGCCGAGCCCCAGTTGTTGTCGATGGAGACCTCGAGGCCGTGAAAGCCGGTCTCGAGATCGCGGGTGCGCACCGCGGTCACGCCGCTCGGCAGCATGCGGATGTCGACCGCGCCCGACAGCGTCACGGACCGCGCCTTCACGGTCGCGCTCACGCTCGTCTCGGCGAGGCCCACGAGCGTGCCGTCGAGGCGCACGCGCAGGCGCGCGTCCTTGACGGTCGCGTTGAGCGTCAGCCGCCCGGGCTCGACCTGCAGGCGCACCTCGGGCTCCGGCCCCCGCTCGACGCCGGTGATCGTGACGCTGCCCTTAAAGCCAGACTGCGCCACCTTGATCGTGCGCCCGACCAGCGCGTCGCCCTTGAGGCTCGCCAGCACGACCTCGAGCACCGACGCGAGGTCCCGCGGCCGCTCGCGATCGCCGTGGTCGGCGCCCGCGTCGAGCGCCTCCTGCCCGAGCCACATCGTCAGGCCCTCGGGCACCAGCGTCTCGCGCCCCGCGCTCGCGACGCTGCGGTACTCGGCCGCCGCGTAGAAGCTCTGCACGTGGGTGCTCTGGTTGCCGTGCTCGTCCTTCGCGACGATCTTGACGAGGTTGAGCCCGGGCCGCGGGATCACCTCGTGCGCACCGCCGGCGCGCTGATCGCCCGCGAGCGCCTCGCCGTTGATCGTGACGTCGCCGAGCTCGCTCTCGGCGTCGACGACCTCGTAGGTGACCTTGACGCGGCGCGCGAGCTTCAGCGCCTCGCCCCGCGCGGGCGACAGCACGCGGATCTCCGGCCCCTCGCGATCGCTGCTCGCCGCGCGCGGCAGGTCGGGCGCCGCGACCTCGGCGGCGACGTCGGGCTTGGGCGCGGGCTCGGGCGCCGCGGGCTCCTCGACGACCGCGGGCGCCGGCGCCGGCGCGTCGGCCTCGCCGCAGCCCCCGGAGAGACAGGCCCAGAGCGCGCACAGGGTTACGCCGCGGTGGTGACGGGACACGCGGGTGACGATAGCGAGAAGCGACGGGCGACGCGACCGCACGCCCGCTTGCGCGCCTCCCCGGTGAACGCGACACTCCCGGGCTCGATGCCCGCTCTCCTGATGGTCGACCCCGAAGTCCAGCGCGCGCTGCGAGAGCGCGCCCCTGTCGTCGCGCTCGAGAGCGCCGTGTTGACCCACGGGCTGCCGCGCCCCCACAACCTCGAGGTCGTCCAGCGGATGATCGCCGCCGTGCGCCACGCGGGCGCGATCCCGGCCGTCGTCGCGGTGCTCGGCGGCGTGCTCCACGTCGGCCTCGGCGACGCGGCGCTCGCCGAGATCGCCGGCCGCGACGGCGCGCACAAGCTCAGCGCGCGCGACCTCGCGTGGGCCCACGCGACCGGCTCGGACGGCGGGACGACGGTCGCGGCGACGCTCGCGGCCTGCGGACTCGCGGGCGTGCGCGTGTTCGCGACCGGCGGTATCGGCGGGGTGCACCGGGGCTGGAGAGAGCACCTCGACATCTCCGCCGACATCGAGGCGCTCGCCAGCGCGCCCTGCTGCACGGTCGCGGCCGGGGGGAAGTCGATCCTCGACCTGCCGGCGACGCTCGAGGCGCTCGAGACCCGCGGCGTGCCGGTGATCGGCTGGCGCACCGATCACTTCCCGCAGTTCCACAGCCGCGGGCACGCGCGCCTGCCGGCGCCGCGTCGGCTCGACACGCTCGAGCAGGTCGCGCTGCTGTGCCGCGCGCGCTGGGACGCGCTCGCGCAGCCCGGCGGCGTCCTGCTCGCCAACCCGATCCCCGAGGAGCACGCGCTGCCGCAGCGCGAGCTCGACGACGCGGTCGCGCAGGCGCAGCGCGACGCGGACGCGCGCGGCATCCGTGGCGCCGCGCTGACGCCGTTCTTGCTCGCGGCGCTCGAGCGCATCACCGCCGGGCGCAGCGTCACCGCCAACCTCGCGCTGCTCGAGCACAACGCGGCGCTCGCCGGCGAGCTCGCGCGCGCGCTGGCTGGATGACGACGAGCGAGCGCGACGTGAGTCGCGTTGGTAGGCGCGCTCACTCCTGCGTCAGGCTCTAGACCGCGAGCGCGGTGAGGATCGGCGACGTCAGGCCGCCCGCTCGAGCGCCTCTCGCCGCGCGCTGTGGGCTCGTGCTCCGCTCGTGGTTCATCGCGACGCCAGCGACGTGTCTCCAAGCGCAGCTTGGTTCAGGCGCGCGTGTCAGGCTCTGGCGACGCCGTGAACGGCTCTGCGCGCGGGGTATCAATTGATCCCGCGAGGCGCTTGCATGTACAACCTGCGCCGCAGCCCGCCTCGGGCGGCGGACGGGAACAGAGACTCCATGACCAGACTTGACTCGAGCGTTCACTTCTACTCCCTGCGCGTCGCCGCGGTGAGCCTGGCCATCGCGCTGGGCGGATGCGGCGACGACACCAGCGAGACCACGGCGGGCACCACCAACGACACCACCGGTGAGGAGACCACCGAGGGGGGCACGACCGCCGCGCCCGCCACCACGGACCCCACCAACGACACCTCTTCGGGCGCGTCCTCGAGCACCGGCGATCCAGAGCCGGTCTGCGGCGACGGCGTGCTCGACGACGGCGAGGCTTGCGACGGCGACGAGCTCAACGGGGCCGACTGCGTGTCCGAGGGCTTCGTCGACGGCGCGCTGAGCTGCGGGAACGACTGCGCGCTCGACACCTCGAAGTGCGTGACCGAGCTGATGTGCAGCGAGGGCGCCCTCGCGGCGCCCGACTGCACGGTCGGCGACGCGGCCAGCTGCGCGTGCGTCGGCTGCGACAACAACGGGATGTGCACGCTCGAGGACGACTGCGTGTGCGGTGACTGCGGAAACGACGCGTTCTGCAGCGACCCCGCGAACTGCAACAACGACGGCCAGTGCGACCCGTACAACGAGGGCTGCGGGTGCCAGGACTGCAGCGGCCACCCGCAGTGCTACCCGATCTGCGGCGACGGGGTCGCGGCCGCCGACGAGGCCTGCGACGGCGAGGACCTCGCGGGCAGCAGCTGCGTCGCCGAGGGCTTCGACGGCGGCGGCGTGCTCGCCTGCGACGACGCGTGCGGCCTCGTCACCGACGAGTGCCTGTCCGAGGAGGTCTGCGGCGACACCTTCATCGGCGCGACCGAGGCCTGCGACGGCGAGAACCTCGCCGGCGAGGACTGCGTCTCGCAGGGCTTCGCCGACGGCGAGCTCGCGTGCGCGGACAGCTGTGAGTTCGACACCAGCGGCTGCTTCGACGTCTGCGGCGACGAGGCGATCACCGGGCTCGAGGAGTGCGACGGCGTCGACCTCGGCGGCGAGAGCTGCGTCTCGCAGGGCTTCCCCGGCGGCGGCCTGCTCCTCTGCGGCATCGAGAGCTGCCTGCTCGACACGAGCGGCTGCCTCGAGGACGAGGTCTGCGGCGACGGCTACATCGGCGAGACCGAGACCTGCGACGGCGAGGAGTTCGGCGGCGAGACCTGCGTCTCGCAGGGCTTCCCCGGCGGCGGCCCGCTCAGCTGCGAGGACGAGTGCGCGCTGATCAACACCGAGGCGTGCGTGATGGACGAGGTCTGCGGCGACGGCTTCGCGGGCGAGAGCGAGGAGTGCGACGGCGACGACCTCGCCGGCGAGGACTGCATCTCGCAGGGCTTCCCCGGCGGCGGCGTGCTCAGCTGCAACGACGCCTGCGAGTTCATAACCGAGGCCTGCCTGTAGCGCGCCTGCGCGACGCGAGCGACCGCTCGAGCTCCAGCGCGGCTGGAGCCCGGGCGGTCTTCGCGAGCGGCCCGCGCGAGGCGACGGCCGCGCGACGAAATTGAGCTGTTGGTTTGGACAGATCGAGGTGGCGGCGGCGCGCGGCGAGCTCGGGCCGCGACGGCGCCGACGCGACGGCGCCGCCGCGTCAGCCCGCGCGCCGATGCGTCTGCTACGATGCCGCCTATGAGCCAGACGGACTCCATCATCTCCTACGAGCGCGTCGACGACGTCGCGGTCATCACCATGGACGACGGCAAGGCGAACGCGCTGAGCTACGCGCTGCTCGCCGAGCTCGATGAGGCGCTCACGCGGGCCGAGCAGGAGGCCAGCGCGATCGTGCTGGCCGGCCGCGCGCAGCGGTTCAGCGCGGGCTTCGACCTGAAGGTGATGATGCAGGGGCCGGAGTCCGCGCGCGACCTGATGACGCGCGGCGGGGACGTCATGATGCGCCTGTACGGCTGCCCGCTGCCGACGGTCGCGGCGTGCACGGGGCACGCGCTGGCCGGCGGCGCGCTGCTGCTGCTGTGCTGCGACCTGCGGATCGGCGCCGAGGGGGCGTTCAAGCTCGGGCTCAACGAGGTGGCGATCGGCCTGCCGGTCCCGCACCTCGCGTACCGCCTCGCCCAGGATCGCCTCGAGCGGCGCCGACGCTACGAGGCCACGCTGATGGCGACGATCTTCGACCCCGCAGGCGCGGCGGCGGTGGGCTTCCTCGACCGGACCGTGGCCGAGGAGGAGGTGCTGGCGACGGCGCGGGCCGAGGCGGCGCGCCTCGGCGCGCTGCCCAGCTTCGCCTACGCGCACACGAAACGCAGCATGCGCGGGCCGATCATCACGGAGATCCGCGAGGCGCTCGCCGAGGACCTCAAGAAGCTCCACGACCTCGCGCAGGGCGGGGGCTAGCCGCGCCGGCGCGTGGTCGACATGGTTAAATAGACATGTCGGCTACGCGCCCACGCCGGACAGGACGTGCCCCGCGTGGTGGGTGATGAACGCGCGCGCCTGCCCGGGCTCGAGGTCCTCGGCCCAGAGGATGAAGTAGCTGTAGACCGCGGACGCGATCACGCTGACGAGCAGCGGGTCGCGCTCGAAGCCGGCGATCGCCCGCTGCACGACCTTGTGGTCGCTGTTGATGACGACGTAGCCGTCGCGCTCGCCGATCATCGCGCGGGCGTCCGGCGCCGCGCCAGCGCGCGCGCGCGCCGACGACAGGTGATCGATCGAGAGCAGGTCGAGGTAGGCCTCGGTGAGCAGGTCCTCGGCGTTGCTGTTGACGATCCGCAGCTCCGCGCGCACGGACTCGAGCAGGCGCTGCGCGGCGGTCGGCTGCGGGAGCTCGGTGAGCTCCTCGGCGAGGTGCGAGGTCGACATCTCGCGGTTGCGCAGCGTCGGGACGCCGGACGAGGCGCCCTCGTGCTTCCAGAAGCCGAGGTGCGAGAGCTCGCTGGGTCGCTCGCTGAGCGCGGTGTTGAGCGAGATCAGGCGCAGGTTGGCGAGCGTGAACAGCGGCATCTCGGCGAGCGCGCGGTAGATCCTGCGGTGACTCGACTTGAGGCGCTGACGTCCGTCGGTGCGGAACGCGTGCAGGCGGATCAGCAGCCCGGCGAGCGCGACGCGCACGCGCGAGGGGTCGACGGTCGCGTCGAGCCCCCTGCGCGTGCGCCCCTTGAGGGTCACGGGCGCCCCCTGGCCCTGCTCGAGCGCGCCCTCGTAGGTCTCGATGAGCTCGCGGAACAGCTGCTGCGAGGCGGTCTCGAGCGCCTGGGTCTGGCGCCGTGAGAGCTCGACCGTGTCCCACTCGCGCGAGACGTGCTCCTCGCTGTCGACCGTGAGCGCGCCCTCGCAGGGGTAGAGCTCGGAGAGCGCGCGGCGCTCGATCTCGAGGCCGCCGTGGCCGAGGCGCGCCTTGGCCTCGTGGCCCTCCTCGGGCATCACCCAGAGCCACCCGCTGAGGCCGCGCGTGTCGACGCGGGTGGCCTCGAGCGCGTCGCGGGGCGGGAGCGCGGGGAGCCGCCGCGCCTGCGCGCGACGCTTGCGGATCCGCTGCTCGCGCTGCCACTCGGACGCGTGCTCGCGCAGGCTCGGGAACAGCCGCGCGAGCTCGCCGAGGCGGTCGCTGTCGATGACGACGACCGGGAACTCGGGGAGCTCGTGGACCCACGGCTCGGTGACGTAGCGCAGCTCGCCGCGCTCCTCGTGGGCGCGCGCGAGCTCGAGCAGGCTGCGGCGTCGACCGTCGACGCAGGCGAACGCGGCCAGCTCGAGCAGCGGCCGCGCGAGCGCGTCCTTGCCGAGCTTCTCGGCCGCGGCCGCGGTCGGGACGCCCTTCGCGGGCGCGCGCGTGGCCAGGATGTGGAGGACCCAGTGCACGCCGGCGTCGAGCTCGAAGCTGTCGAGCTCGGGCCAGCGGCGCGCGAGCTCCTCGAGCAGCGCGGGCGTGTGCGAGGTGACGACCGCGGTGATCCGATCGAGCACCTTGTCGTTCATCTCGACGATGCCGAAGTCGAGCGCGATGTCGTCGCGGTGCAGCGCGCCGATGACCGGCAGCTCGCTCTCGGGGAAGACCGTGAGCGAGAGCCCGCGCGGCGTGCCGACGCGGATCATCGCGGGCTCGTCGGCGCGGGGACCCCAGCGCCGCAGGCCGAGCTGACCGCTGAGGTCGCGATCGTCGACGTCGACGGCGACGAGGCGCTCGCCGGCGGGCAGGCGCAGCAGCCCGCCGTCGTCGCGGGAGACGCCGTCCCTCGCGCGCTCGCGCGCCTCGATCCAGGCCGCGGCGCTCTGGAGCGTCTCCGCACCGAGCACGCGGCTGAGCGTGTGAAGCTCGGCGCTGTCGAGGATCGTGATGACGCGCTCGACGCCGTCGTAGTGGCGCAGGCGCCCGCTCGCGCTCGCGGAGCCCTCGTCGTCGGCGACGTAGAACAAGGAGCTCTGCTCGCGCGCGACCGCGAGGATCTCGGCGAAGCTGAGCATCCGCCCGGCGGTCGTGCGCACGAGCGGCGCGAGCTCGACGTCGGGCATGAGCCGCAGGAGCTGCTTGCGCACCTCGACCCGCGCGCGCCGCTCCTCGCTCGTGCCGCGCTCGTCGCGACGGTTAGCGGCGCGGCCCTCGAGCAGCGGCTCGATGCGCGCGGAGGTCGGCGTCTCGCCGCGCTCGAGCAGGCGCTCGATCGCCGAGATCACGCGGCTCTGCGAGAAGGTCGCGACGAGCGCGAGGATCTTCCCGTACTCCTCGAGGCTCTCGTCGTCGCCCGCCGTCGCGCGCAGCGCCGTGTAGACGCGCAGCAGCTGGGGGTGATCGAACACGGCGCAGGGGACCCGCAGCAGCAACAGCCGCTGGATCGACGCCTCGCCCGGCTGCGCGGCGTAGCAGTCGTCGATGGCCGACTGCAGCAGCGAGGGCAGCGCGCCGGCGACCGCGGCGTCGAGCGCGAGCGGTGCGTCGCCCTCGGGGAGCCCGCTCCACTCGTCGTCGACCGGCACTTCGTCGTCGTTGACGACGCCGACGAGCCCGGGGATCAGCACCGGCACGCGGCGCTCGCCGAGGAAGCGCCCGTACTTGAGCACGCGGACGCGCGCGCGCGTGGTCCCGAGGCGATCGGGGCGCATGCCGCCGCGCGCGACGCCCAACGCCCCGCGCGCCGTGCCGCGCTCGAAGGAGGTCTGCACGAGCGTCTCGCCCTCGAGGGTGAGCGGCTCGATCGGCCGATCGAGGAAGGCCGCGCGTCGACGCAGGCGGTCGAGCTGCGGCGAGAAGTCCGTCAGCGCGTCCTCGCCGAACAGCGACACGAGCGCGGCGTGCTGCTCGTCGGTCAACCACAGCACGGGCTCGTCGACGCCGCGCTGCGGGCCGTGCTCCACGCCGAGCCAGTGGATGGTCCCGTGCGCCCGGCGCGTCTCGGCGATCGCCACGAGCGAGCGGCCCTCGCCCGCGCAGGTCTCGAACACCTCGACGCGCGCGAGCGGGTGCGGCTCCTCGCCGTCGCCGAGCCCCCAGCGCGGCGCGAGCTCGTCGCCGCCGAGCGTGCGCATGTGCCTGGCCGCGGAGCCAGGCGCGAAGCCGAACGCGCGCAGCGTGTTGATGCCGAAGTCCGCGCCCTGGACCGCGAACATGTAGGGCATGAACAGCGCGCGCGCCTCGCTGATGTCGTGCGGGCGCTCGACCCACGCGCGCGCGAGCTCGGACATCACGCTGCCGAGCGCGCGCAGCAGCTCGTAGACCGCGCGCGCGAGCACGTCGTTGCGGTGCGCGGCGTTGTACGAGCGGTTGGGCGTGAAGCCGGCCTCGATCACCGCGTCGAGCCCGGGCACGGGGACGTCGAGGATCGCCTGCTGCAAGAGGCAGCCGTCCTTGATCAGGCGGACGGTGCAGCGCTCGCTGCCGACGCCGCGCAGGCCGACCTCGCCGCGCACGCCCTCGGCGTCGATCGTCCCGCGGACCAGGTAGTAGCTCGAGCCGAGGCGCGGCGGGTGCCGGCGCTCCTTCCACTGCTCGAAGCTCTCGTGGTAGCGGCGCTCTCGCTCGATCGCGCGGGAGACGTCGATCGCGCGCTCGCCCAGCGCGCGCGTGAAGAACTCCGCCTCGCCGTCGCCCTGCAGGTAGAAGACGGTGCCGACCGCCTCGGGCAGCGGCGCGTCCTGTCCGGTCGCGCGCGCGTACTGGATCTCGCCCTGCATCTCGAGCAGCGCGCGGGTCGTGTAGCGGACGCCGTCGGACGCCGGCCAGAGCGGGAGCGCGGCGAGGCGCGTGAGCAGCTCGTCGCCTGGCGCGTCGCTCGAGGCGTCGGCCTCAGCCTCGCTCGCCGCGGACTCGGCCTCGCTCGCCGCGACCGCGTCCGCCTCGGGCGCGTCCGTCTCGACGTCGGCGGACTCGACGGACTCGACGTCGGTCGCCTCGTCCTCGGCCGACTCGCCGTCGGTCGCCTCGACCGCAGCGGACTCGTCCTCGGCTGACTCGACGACAGTGGACTCGTCCTCGACTTCTGCCTCGGCTGCCTCGACCTCGACCTCGCCGGCCTCTGCGTCGGCCTCGGCTGACTCGACGTCGGCTGCCTCGACGTCGTCTACCTCGGCCTCGACCGCCTCGACGTCTTCCTCTGCCTCGACCGCCTCGACTTCGTCTACCTCGGCCTCGGCCTCGCCTGCCCCGGCCCCTGCCTCGGCGGCCGCCTCGACTTCGTCTACCTCGGCCTCGACCGCCTCGACGTCGTCTACCTCGGCCTCGCCTGCCCCGGCCCCTGCCTCGACGTCGTCTACCTCGGCCCCGACCGGCTCGGCTTCGCCTGACTCTTCGCCTGACTCTTCTGACACCTCGTCTTCGGTCGCCTCGGCGGCGGCCTCGACCTCCGCGCCGGTCGACTCCAGCTCGGCCGTCTCGTGTTCGCCTGTCTCGACCTCGGCGACGTCGACCTCGGCCGCCTCGACGTCGTCTGTGGCGTCCTCCTCGACCGGGTCCGCGGGGGCCGCGACGGCGTCGCGCCGCGCGACGTCGTCGGGCGGCTCCTTCGCGGGCTTGACGACGACCGCTTCGGGCGACCAGCGCGACATCAGCTGGCCCTTGAGCAGCGCGTGCAGCCAGCCGGGCGCGTTGGGCTGCTCGAGGCGGCGCGCGAGGTTGTCGAGCACGCGGTCACGCGTCGCGCCCAGGACGTCGAGCATGCGCGCGTAGCTGTCGTCGCGCACGAGCTCGCGCATGGTCGCGTCGGTCGACAGCCGCGAGCCGTCCACGCGCGCGCGAAAGCCCGGCGGGAAGCCCTCGGGGAGCGGGTGTCGGGCGATCCAGACGCCGCGCACGAGGATGTCGACGGTCGCGGGCGCCGTGGCCGGCGCCTTGATGCCGACGACGCCGCGCACGAGCGCGTCGGCGTGGTCCGCCGCGCCGTCGGAGAAAGTGTCGGCGCGCCCCACGAGCCCCTTGATCTCGAGACCCTGGGAGACCTGCTCGCCGTTGACGAGCACGGGCAGCTCGGCCCAGCGGCAGCGCTCGCGCAGGAGCGCGACCTCGGCGAAGTGGCCCTCGATGAGCTTCGGGAACTCGAGCGAGAGGCCGGGCCGGTAGCGCCGGTGCACGTGGATCCAGGTCCCGAGCTTGCCGGGCCGCACCTGCTCGATGAGGTCGACGTCGTCGTGCGCGAGCTCGAGGTACGCGCGGCGCCCCGCGTCGCCGCTGAGCAGCCGCACGGCCTCCGGGTTGAGCGCCATGACGGCCGCCATCGCCGAGGCGAGCGCGCGCAGGCCCGCGTCGAGCTCGACGCGCCGCGGCGCGAACAGAGCCCGCTGCAGCTCGGCGAGCTCCTCGGGGGCGAAGGCGCGCCCGCCGAAGTACACGCGCACGTCCTCGCGATCGATCGCGAACTCGACGCGATCCGCCCCGCGCGCGCAGGCGGCCTGGACCAGCGAGAGCACGAAGCTCTGCGGCCGGGCGAGGCGATACCAGCGCGACTTCTCGCGCGCGCGCTCGGGCGCGACGACGAACTCGCCGCGCCCCTCCTCTTGACCCTCGGCGACCACGCTCGCGAGTCGCACGTCGGTTATCGGTTGCGTCGTCTCCACCGTCGCTCCACCGTCATCTCAGCGAAGGCCGCGTCGAGCTCGGGGTCGAGCCGCGCGCCGAGGAACATGAGTTTGATGTACTGATAAGCCGCGAACTCGGGCTCGCTGCGCGCCAGCGTCGCCAGCGTCTGCACGGCCGGGTGATCGGCGTTGACCACGAGCAGCTGCACGCGGTCGAGCAGCTCCTGACCGCGCCCGCGCACGTCGGCGAGCTGCGCGAGCTCGCCGAAGTGCTCCTGCGTGATCGCGACGTCGCGCGCGATCGCGGAGCCGTGATAGTCGAGGTGCCCGGCGATGACGCCGGTGATCTCGCCGCCGCCGTCGACGATGAGCTGGGCGACGGCGGTGGTCAGCGGACGCCAGCGCTCGACGGCGTCCTCGGCGAGCGGGAGCGGCATGCAGCAGCGCTCGCAGACCGCGACCGCGCGGCCGCCGGTGTCGAGCGCCTTGAGCAGCCGGTGCTCCGGTGACCCCGGGGTCATGCGGATCACGAGGTGCCCGCGGTCCTCGAGCGCGTCGGTCAGCGGGCTGCGCTCGGCTTCGAAGAAGACGACCCCGCGGCGGGCGAGCGCGCGCCGGACCGCGCTGACGCCGATCGCCAGGCCGGCCGGGCTGCGGAAGGCCGCGCGGTCCTCGACGCCAGGTGGGAGCCGATACCCGCGGCGGATGTGCCAGATCGCGGCGTCGTAGAGGTACTCGCCGAGGGCCTCGTGCGCGGCGCGGGCCGCCTCGTCCTCGGGCACGCTCGTCCACACGCGCCTCTCGAGCATGCTGAAGACGCGCTCGCACAGGCGCGTCTCGACGACGCTGCGGACCTGCGCGATCAGCCGCTGGTAGTGCACGTCGTGGATCACCGCGTCGCGCGTGAGCGTGAGGTCGAGCCGGCTCGAGGAGATCTTGTAGGCGATGCCGCGGATCCCGGGCGCCCGCTCGTCGTCGCCCCACGCGAGCGTCAGGCCGGCGCGGTAGAGGCCGTAGGAGCCCGCCTCGCCGCGCGCGGGGTGGGCGACGACGATCGCGTCGCCCTCGTCGCGCACGGTGACCGAGCAGGGCGCGTCGATGGCGAGCGGGCCGGAGATCCGCTCGCCGTCGAAGCGCACGACGGCCGCGACGTGACGACACCAGTCTCGAGTCGCCGCCCGGGCGCGCTCGCGGAGCGCGTCCGCCTGGTCCGCGGTCGCGCGCATGATCACGCGCACGACGGTCCCGTAGATGGCGCCGGCGCGCCGGCGCAGCGTGTACCGACGATCCCGGTCGAACACGACCCGCCAGTTCTCGCCGCGCCAGGAGCTGTCGATGATCACGAGCTCCGGCTCGAGCGCGAACACGGACACGAGGCCGACGCCGTAGCGACCGACGCGGTTCGGCTCCTCGTCGCCGACGGAGTCAAACAGCGTGACGAGGCGCCCCTCGATGACGCCGCGCCCCATGCCGCCGCCGCGGTCCTCGACGACGAGCTCCGCGAAGCCGCGCGCGGGCTCGTCCGCGTCCACGAGCGCCTCGTCCGCGCCGCCCGTGTCCTCGGGCTCGAAGTCCACGCGGATGTCGATCTCCTCGCTCCCGGCGTCCAGCGAGTTCTGCACGAGCTCGCGGACGCAGCCCAGCGGGCTCTCGTACTGATGGACGAAGTGCTCGACGACCTCACCGTCTCGGAGCGGCTCGGGCGCTGCTGTCGTGTGCATGACCCTCCAGCGCCGACGGCCGGGGGCCTGGGCGCGGGATCACGGTACCCCCGATCACCCGGGCCCGTCACGTTTCCAGGGCGCGCACGCGTGCGCGCGCGGGCGAATCCGAGATCCGCAGCGAGGGCGCGCACGATCGCGCGCGCGGCGAGCCCGCGCGCTGACGGACATGCACGATCATTCATATTCCCGGCCCGTCGCCCGACGCGCCGAGGCGCGTCGAGAAACATGTATGTCCACGCGTCCTACCAGCGCGCGAAGTGCCGCTCGAGGTAGCCGTACACGCCCTCGAGCGCGACGCGCTCGCCGGTCTCGGTCGTCAGCGCGCCGCGGTAGCGCCCGAACAGCTGGGTGAAGTTGGAGGCGAGGAGCCAGGCGTTCAGGGCCTCGCGGTGGCTGCCCTCGGCGACGAACTCGAGGTCGAGGCGCCCGTCGTAGGAGCGCAGCCGCCACGGTCGGCTCCCGAGCGCGCGGCGATCGAACTCGAATTGGACGGTGTCGAGCTTGTGCCGGCGCCCGTCGAGCCAGAAACAATTCTCGGTGACGCCCGACTCGTTGACGCCGCAGACCGCGTTCAGGCCGACGCGGCGGCCGTCGGCGAGCCGACCTGAGAGACAGCCCCAGAGCCAGAAGGTCTCGCGGCGCATGTAGCCCGCGCTCCAGTCGCTGCCGCCGCAGGCGTCGACGGCGGCGAGATCGACCTCGCCGCCCTCCCAGCGCACGCGCCCCGTGACCGGCAGCCCCGCGGCCTTGCGCGTGTACACCCAGCCGGTCGGGCCCGTGCGCGTGCAAACGCGCATCGGCTCGCTCGGCGCGTCCTCGTGCAGGCGCAGGTCGATCTCGACGCGGTCGGGCAGCTCGACCCGCAGCGCCCGCGTCCGCGCCTCGGGGTCGGCGGTCATCGTGAAGCGATTTCGCCCGGCGCGAAACGAGACGACGCCGCGCTCCGGCGTCTTCGCGAAGCGCGCGCCGAGGGCGAGCGGGGTGCGAAAGGTGAAGTGACGAACACGCCGCGTGGACGGCTCGAACAGGTAGACGAACGCCGTGCCGACGTAGCGGATGTCGACGATCGCGCAGCCGAGGACGAGCGCGGGAGAGAGCGCGCCGATGAACTGAAACTGGTTATAGGAGAAGTAGCGCCGCAGCCAGGAGACGGGGCGATCGAAGGGGTCGGTGAGCTGGAAGTCGGCGCCGTTGATCTCCTCAACAGGGCCCGAGAACACGCCGTAGCGGGCGTCGCCCGCGTCGTCGATGAGGCGCCGGGGCGGCCGCGCCTCGGGGCTCTTGCCCATCACTCCCGGGATCGTCATCGCTCGCTCCGATCGCCGCGCCCGCCGGCGCGCGGCTCACGATCGCACGCGCGCGCGGCGGCTGTACAGCGCCCCGCGACGCTGTCTGTGCGGCCGCCGATCGTCGCCGCGCGCGAAACCGCAGCGCCGGCTCGTGGGTGCCTGTCGGTATAGTGAGGCCGATGCGCACCCGCCTGCACGCCCCCACGGCCGAACGCTCCGGTCTCGACAGCCCGCGCCCCGCCGCGCGCGCCGTCCTCGCGGCCCTCCTCATGTTGCTGGCGGTGACGCTCACGCTCACCGGCTGCACCAAGAAGAAAGCCGACACCGCGGGCGAGACCGGCGGCGCGACGGACGAGCTCGCCGCGCCGGCGAAGATCGATCTGTGGAAGGGCGTGCCGCCGCTCGAGCCGCAGCCGACCGACTACGCGACGGAGCTCAAGCCGGCGAGCGAGGGGCCGAAGCCGCCGCCGTCGGTGAGCGAGCGCGTGGAGCTGCCGTTCCCCCCGCCGGCGCCGCCCGACACCAAGCCCGAGACGCCCGAGCCCGGCGCGCTCGAGATCCTGCGCTACAGCCCCGAGGGCGCGCAGAGCCTCGTCGACGCGGTCACGGTCGCGTTCAACCAGCCGATGGTCCCGCTCGCGTCGATCGACGACCTGCGCGAGCACGCGGTGCCGCTGACGATCGAGCCGCAGCCGAAGGGGCAGTTTCGCTGGCTCGGCACGCAGATGGTCGCCTTCGAACCCGAGGGCCGCATGCCGTTCTCGACGACCTACACCGCGCGGGTCAAGGCCGGCACCACCTCGGAGCTCGGCGCCGCGCTCGCGTCGGAGAAGACGTGGACCTTCACGACCCCGACGCTCGAGCTGGCCTCGAGCAGCCCCGGCGACGGGGCCGAGGGGCTCGAGCTGAACCCGACGATCGTGCTGCGCTTCAACCAGCCGATCCGCCGCGACGCGCTCGCGGCCGCGCTCTCGCTGCGCGGCGGCGGCAAGACGATCGCCACGCGCTCGCTGCCGCGCGCGCAGTGGGCCGAGCGCGGGCCCAAGTCCGACGAGGAGGCGGCCCGCACGATGATCCTCACGCTCGAGAGCCCGCTCGCGCCCAACACGAGCTACCGCCTCGAGCTGCCCGCGGGCGTGTACGGCGAGGGGCCCAACAAGTCGAAGGCGAGCGCGATCGGCTTCAAGACCTACCCGCCGCTGACGCTGCGCGGGCCCGACTGCGATCGCTGGGACTGCCACGCCGGCAGCGGCGTCTCGCTGCACGCGAGCACCGCGGTCGTCGGGCCGACGCTCGAGCAGCGCCTGACCGTGCAGCCGCCGGTCGAGGAGCTGGTGATCTCGGGCGGGAGCTCGCCCTACCTCGCGGGCAAGTTCCTCGGCGACACGACCTACACGGTCACGGTCGAGCCTGGCGTCGAGGACACCCACGGGCAGACGCTGGGCAAGCGCTTCACGGCGCGCTTCAAGGTCCCGCCGATCGACCCGCAGCTCGGGCTGCGCGTGCCCGGCAAGAACCCCGCGGTGCTCGAGCTGAGCCACAGCCGGATCCTCGACCTGCGCGTCGGCGGGCACAAGCAGATCGAGCTGCGCGCGCGCCGGTTCACGGTCGACGAGCTCAAGACCTTCCTGCAGGCGTCGTACAACGACGACGAGTACTCCTGGCCGTACAACACCCCCGAGCCGCAGCTCCAGCAGGAGTACGACGTCAAGGACTCGCGCACGCAGGTCGAGCGCCTCGGCGTCGACCTGCAGGCGCTGCTGCCCGAGCCGGGCAGCTTCGCGTACCTCAGCTTCCGCAGCGAGCCGTACCAGCGCTGGGGCTACACGCAGCGCGACCACTTCGCGCAGATCGTCAGCCGCACCGACCTCGGCGTCACCGTCGCGCTCGACCACGACAGCGGCGTCGCGCTCGTCACCAGCGTCGAGCGCGGCGCGCCGATCGCCGGCGCCGAGGTCCAGCTGTGGGAGCGCTACGCCGACAAGCCGCTGTGGACCGGCACCACCGGCGGCGACGGCGTGGTCGCGCTCAGCTTCACGGAGACGCTCGACAGCAGCCCCCACGTGATCGTCAAGCACGGCCGCGACGTCTCGTTCACGCCGCTGCAGTCGGACGTCCAGGGCCGCTGGCGCGGCTACTACGGCGGCCGCAACAACGAGGACGAGCCGCGCGTGTTCTTCTACACGGACCGCACGCCCTACAAGCCCGGCGACACGGTGCACCTCTCGGGCGTGCTGCGCAAGGAGAGCAAGGGACCTGACGGAAAGGTCATCCCGTGGCGCAAGGGGCTCACCGCGGAGTACGTCGTCAACGGGCCGCGCGGGCACGAGCTCACGAAGGGCGAGCTGAAGATCGGCCCGCTGGGGACCTTCAGCGTCGACATCGAGACCGAGGCGGGCGGCGACACCGGCGACTACCGCTTCCGCGTGACGGTGCCCGGCGGGCTGTTCGGCAGCGACCGCAGCTTCACGCACCACTTCCCGGTCGAGACCTACCGCGTGCCGGAGTTCGAGGTCGAGGTCGCGCGCCCCGAGTCGACGCCGCTGATGTTCGGCGACACGCTCACGGCCGAGGTCGTCGCCCGCTACCTGCACGGCGCGCCGCTCGTCGGCGGCGAGGTCAGCTACACGCTCACGCGCCAGGAGACCGGCTTCACGCCGCCCGGCGCCGAGAACGAGAGCTACAGCTTCGGCCGCGGCTACGGCGGGTACCGCGGCTACGGCCGCTACGGCGGCTTCGGCTACGGCGGCGGCTCGATGGTGCTCGAGCGCGGGCACGGGGCGACCGACGCCCGCGGCGCGTACAAGATCGCGCGCGCGCTCGCGGCCGTCGAGCACCCCGAGGGCAGCAAGCCGCCCGAGGAGGCGGCCGGCGATGACGAGGAGGAAGCGGGCGAGGAGCGCGAGGAGCCGGACCCGCCCGCCGCCGCGACCTACTCGATCGAGTCCGAGGTCGTCGATCAGAACCACCAGGCGATCGCCGGGCGCGGCAGCTTCGTCGTCCACCCGGCCGCGGTCTACCCCGGCGTCCGCAGCGACCGCTCGGTGTACAAGGCCGGCGAGACCGCGCGCCTCGAGGCGGTCGTCGTCGACCACGCCGGCAAGCGGCTCGAGGGCAAGCCGCTGGTGATCGCGCTGCAGCGCAAGGACACCTCGCGCACCGCGGTGCAGAAGAGCGGCCGCTGGAGCTTCGAGTACAAGACGACCACCACCGAGGTGGGCAAGTGCGAGCGCCGCTCGAAGGCGGCGCCGACGGTCTGCGAGCTGCCGATCGAGAAGGCCGGCAACTACACGGTGCGCGCGCTGACGCGCGACGACGAGGGGCGCGAGAACCTCTCGACGATGACGCTCTACGTGCACGGCGACGACGCGGTGATCTGGCAGGAGGACCAGAAGACGGTCGACCTCGTGCCGCAGAAGCGCGAGTACAAGCCCGGCGAGACCGCGACGCTGCTGCTGCGCTCGCCCTTCCAGGACGCGCGCGGGCTCGTCGTGCTCGAGCGCGAGGGCATCGTCGACCACTTCCCGGTGACGATCACGGGCGGGACCGCGACCGTCAGCTTCCCGGTCACCGAGACGATGATCCCGAACCTCGGGATCTCGGCGGTCGTCACCCGCGGGCGCGTCGACGTGCCGGGGGCGCCGCCCGGGCAGGACCTCGGGCGCCCGAGCCACGCGAGCGGGCACGTCGAGCTCGCGGTCAGCAAGGACCCCAAGAAGATCGCGGTCACCGTGACGCCCGCGGCCGACGCGATCGCGCCGGGCGAGACGCTGCGCGTCGAGCTCGAGACCGCGACCGCCGACGGCGCGCCGCTGCCCGCCGCCGTCGCGGTGTTCGTGGTCGACGAGGGCGTGCTCAGCCTGATGGGCTACGAGACGCCGGACCCGCTGGGCTTCTTCCACCGCGCGCGCAGCCCGATGGTCTCGCTCTACGACCTGCGCACCTACCTGCTGCCCAAGGACGAGACCGCCGAGGTCGACGCGCCGGCGAAGGAAAAGGAGATGGCGCAGACGATCTCGCTCGAGGGCTACGCCGCGGCCGAGGAGCCCGAGGCCGAGGAGGAGCGCGCCGACGACGACGGCGCCGTCGCGTTCAACGGCCACGGACGGCTCTCGCGCAACGGCGGCGGCCTCGCGAAGACGGCCGACCGCGCGCGCAAGTCGTCCTCGCGGGCGCCCGGCGGCCCGATGCCCCCGCCCGCGCCGTCGGCCAAGCCGGTCGCCGCGACGACCGGAGCGCTCGCGCTCGACGCCAACGCGGCCATGGCCAACGACGTGAAGCTGCGGACGATGTTCGCGACCACGGCCTACTTCAACCCCGAGGTCCGCACGGACGAGTCCGGCAAGGCGAGCCTCGAGATCCCGATGCCGGAGAACCTGACGAGCTTCCGGATCATGGCGGTCGCGGTCGACCCGGCCCAGGACGACCGCTTCGGCTCCGGCGACAGCAGCGTGCGCGTGCGCAAGCCGATCATGCTGCGGCCCTCGATGCCGCGCTTCGCCAACTACGGCGACCAGTTCCAGGGCTCGGTGATGGTCGACAACCAAACCGACGCGCCGCAGGCCGTGCTCGTGGGCGCGCGCGGGCTCAACGTCACCTTCACCGGCGAGACCGAGCGCCAGCTCGAGATCCCGGCGGGCGAGTCCCGCGAGGTCCGCTTCGCGATGGCGACCGACCAGGTCGGGACCATGCGCCTGCAGTTCGCCGCGCTCGCCAACGGCGGGCGCGACGCGACCGAGCTCGAGCTGCCTGTGCTGTACCCGGCGACGCGCCAGGCCTTCGCCACCTACGGCGCGACCGACAGCAGCGTGGTGCAGACGGTGCAGCCGCCGAAGGACGCGCTGCCCGGCTACGGCGGGCTCGAGGTCAGCATGAGCTCGACCGCGCTCAACGGGCTCGAGGACGCGGTCAGCTTCCTCGTCGACTACCGCTACGAGTGCACCGAGCAGGCCGCGAGCCGGCTCTTGCCGATCTTCGTGCTCGGGCCGGTGCTCGACGAGTTCCCGATCGCCGAGGTCAAGGACCTCGAGCGGCGCAAGGCGCTCGCGGTCGCGGGGATCGCCAAGGTCCTCGGGCGCCAGAACGGCGACGGCGGCTTCCGCTACTGGGACACGCCGTCGCGCAGCTCGGCCTACCTCTCGACGTGGACGACCTTCGCGCTGCTCGAGGGCAAGAAGGCGGGCTTCGAAGTCGACGAGGACGCGCTGACGCGGGCCAAGCAGTACCTGCGCCGCTACATCGAGCGCGGCGATCAGGACCTCTGGGGCTGGTACTACTCGTGGACGACGCGCGCCTTCGCGCTGTGGCTGCTGAGCCGCGAGGGCGAGGGCGCCGAGCTGTTCGCGCGGGTCCACGGCCACAGGAGCGAGATGCCGCTGTACGCCCACGCGCTGCTGATGAGCGCGGCCCACACGTACGGCCGGGCCGCCGAGCGTGACGCCCAGCTCCGCGACTTCCGCGAGCGCGTGAAGGAGAACGCGCGCGTCGTCCACTTCGTCGAGCGCAAGTCCGAGAGCGCCGCCGAGGGCCTGCAGCTGCTCATGCACTCGGACGTGCAGACCGACGCGATCGCGCTGATGGCGTTGCTCGAGGTCGCGCCCGAGGACCCGCTGCTGCCGAAGGTCATGGCCGGGATCATGGCGGAGCGAGACCCGCGCGAGGGCGGCCGCTGGGGCACGACCCACGCCAACGCCTGGGCGCTGCTGGCCGCGAGCCGCTACTTCACGACGGTCGAGAAGACCGTGCCGGACTACATCGCGCGCATCTGGCTCGACGAGCAGTTCGCCGGGCAGCAGGAGTTCCGCGGCCGCGACATGTCGGTCGTCGAGCAGCGGGTGCCCATGCGCAAGCTGCTCGCCGGGTCAGGCGCGGACAAGACGCTGCTGCTGGCCAAGGAGGGGCCCGGCAAGCTCTACTACCGGCTCGGCCTGCGCTACGCGCCCGCCGACCTCAAGATGAAGGCGGAGGACCAGGGCTTCACGGTCTCGCGCAGCTACGCGCCGGTCGCCCTCGGCGACCGCGAGCCCGACCCCGAGTCGGTCAAGCGCCTGCCGGGCGGCGACTGGCAGATCAAGGTCGGCACCACGGTGCAGGTCTCGCTGACCGTCGTCGTCCGCGACCGCGCGACCTTCGTGGTCGTCGACGACCCGCTGCCCGCCGGCCTCGAGGGTCAGAACGCGCGCTTCGACACGACCACGCGCATCAACGGGGCCAACAGCACGCGCCGCGACATGGGCGACCTCGAGGGGCTCCTGGGCGCGAGCGGGCGCGCGTCGCGGGGCTACGGCTGGTGGCACCGCTGGTGGAGCTGGAGTCACACCGACCTGCGTGACGACCGCATGCTGCTGTTCGCCGACCGCCTGCCCGCGGGCGTCTACACCCACACCTACACGGCGCGCGCGACCACGGTCGGCACCTTCCAGCTGCCGCCGCTGCACGCCGAGGGCATGTACACGCCGGAGCAATTCGGGCACACCGCGAGCGCGGTCGTCCGCGTCGTCGAGTGACATGTCCCAATCGACATGTCACCGGAGAGCGCACGAGCGACGTCACGTGCGGCACTCGGCGCGCGGCCGCTTCTGCGGCTGCTGACACGCGAACGCGGGCATCGGCCGCCGCCGCGGCTCGCCCACGCCGAAGTCGCGCATCGCCTGGCGCACGGAGATCGGGTGGCTGGTCCGCGCGCAGGGCTTCGGGCGATCGCGCCTCGGCGCGGGCGCGAGCGACACGTCGTCCGCAGCGCAGCGCGGCGCCGCGCCCAGGCACACGCCGACGATCGGCACCTCGCGGCGCGCGTAGCGGTAGTCGCCCGTGGCGCGCCGCGTCAGCGCGTCGAGCTCGACGGTCACCGTGACGAGATCCCCGCGCAGGACCCGACGCAGCGGCTCGGTCGCGAGGTCGCGGAGCTTCAGCCTGACCCCATCCTCGAGCCGCAGGTACGCGCCGTCGGCGAAGCCCTCCTGCCAGAAGCCCGCGATCCGCCCGGTGACCTGGGCCCAGGGCGCGACGACGGCGTCGAAGCCCGCGCCGGAGTCGACCGCGGGCGCCGCCGGGGTCGGGGGATTCGCGTCGGCGCGCGCGACGTCGTCGGGCGGCGGGCGCTGCAGCGGCTCGAGCCGCGTCGGCCGGAGCCGCCAGTCGCCGCACCTCCACACGTAGCCCTCGACCCGCGCGACCTGGCCGTGGAGCGCGACGTGCTCCCGCGTCAGCGCGTCGAGCTGCAGCGTCTCACCGACCTCGGTGACGAACTCGGCCCGGCGCCCGAGCGGGTGAATCCACAGTCGTCCGCGCAGCGCGAGCTCGTGCACCCGGACGTCGTCTTCGTCCGGCAGCCACTTGCTCAGGGGGCGCGGCGCCGGGGTCGGAGCGGGCGCGGGCGCGGACATCGAAGCAGGCTCGCGCTCCGACTCGCGCTCCTCGTGCTCACCCTCGTGCTCGTGCTCGTGCCCGACGCAGGCGAACACGAGCGCGACGAGGCACGCGACGAGACCTGTCCTCCACCCCTTCACGCGATCCAACCAGTTGTCCCACGCCGGCTTGACGCCACGGTTCCCGAGGAAACACAACAACCAAAACAAACAACTTGAATCAATAAAACAAATTTTACTACTATGCCGTCGTGATATTTCGATCTCCGAGCTTCGCGCAAGCAGCGCTTCTCGCCGCTCCCCTCGCGTTCTCGCTCGCCTGCGGCCCCGGCTCCTCCGACGCGCAGGGCAGCGACGGCAGCGCGAGCGCGACGACCGAGAGCTCCGGCCCGACCACCGCGGGTCCGAGCTCGTCGAGCGCGAGCACGAGCGACGCGATGACGGCCGGCGAGAGCGACGCGACGAGCGTCACGAGCGACCCGAGCGACCCGAGCGACACGAGCTCGACGAGCGCGCCCACGACCGACCCCTGCCCGTTCATCTGCGACGTCGACATGGCGGTCCCGCCGGCGTGCGACCCGATCGTACAGGACTGTCCAGAAGGTCAGGAGTGTACGCCCTACGACTCGTCCGGCGGCAACTCCTGGGACGCGACGAAGTGCGTCGACATCACCGGCGACGCGCAGGTCGGCGAGCCGTGCACCGCCAACCCGCTGACCGAGGGCGGCGACGACTGCGACGGCGGCCTGATCTGCTGGTACCTCGACGAGGAGCTGCACGGGACCTGCATCGCGCACTGCACCGGCAGCGAGGAGAACCCCGCGTGCCCGGACAGCTGCGAGACCTGCGTGATCAACGGCGACGGGACGCTCAACCTGTGCCTGCCCGGCTGCGATCCGCTGCTGGTCGACTGCCCCGTCGAGGGCGACCTCTGCGTGCAGGATCCGGGCTTCGACGGGCACTTCGCCTGCACCTTCCCCGCGCCGGAGCTCGCGCCCGTGGGCGCGCCCTGCGAGTACGTCAACGCGTGCGAGGCCGGCTCGCTGTGCCTCAACGCCGCGTTCTTCCCCCACCCCGACTGCGGCGACGCCGACTACTGCTGCGCGCCGATCTGCGACACGACCCAAGGAGCAGGTGACAACCCGAGCTGTCAGGGCGTCGCCGACGCCGTCCCGGGCGTCGAGTGCGTGGGCTACTCGGAGGGCGAGCCCGACGCGTGCGCGCCGGGGGCGGGCGCGTGCGTGGTGCCGTAGCGCGCGTCGGTGAGCTCGGCGCGCGCTCGCGCGCGGCGCGAGACCGCGACGCGCGACCGCGACGCGCCCGCGCTTCGAGTTACGCCGGCGCCGCGGTACCGTCGTGGGGTGCGCCTCGCGACCGGCATACCTGTCCCAAAGTTCTCGATCGCGGATCTCGACGGCGCGCCGGTGACGCCCGAGACCTTCGCCGGGCAGAAGCTGTGGCTGATCCTCGCGCGCTTCGTCGCCTGCCCGTTCTGCTCGGTGCGGCTGCGCGACGTGATCAAGCGCCACGACACGCTGACCAGCTTCGGCGTGCAGGTGTTCGTGGTGTTCCCCTCGGCGGAGCACCGCGTGCGGCAGTTCGCGCGCAAGTACGCGCCGCCGTTTCGCGTCGCGGCCGACCCGCGGCAGACGATCTTTCAGCTGTTCGGCAGCGAGACGAGCTGGCTCGGGAACCTGCGCACGCTCGTGCGCGTCCCGAGGGTGATCTCGGCGGTGGCGACGACGCGCATGAACCCGCTGGACTCCGACGACGTGCCGCACCGGATGCCGTCCGAGTTCCTCGTCACGCCGGCCGGGATGATCGACGAGGCGTTCTACGCCGAGATGATGGACGACGGCCTGGCGATCTCGCGGGTCGTGCAGTGGGCGCGGCGGCTCGACGCGGAGCGCGAGGAGCGAGCGTGACGCGGCTCAGCTCGAGATGAGCACGGAGCCGATGCACATCTCCTTGTCGTCGCCCCACCAGAGGTCCTGGGGCTCGCCGCCGTCGGGCTGGTTGCCCGCGCTGTTGTCGAAGATGCACTCGACGTACAGGCGATCGCCGTAGCGGAGCTCGACCGGCTCCTTGAGGAAGTACTCGCCCTGCCAGGCGAAGTCCCAGTCGTCGATGTGCAGCAGGCACTCGATCTCGCCGTCGCCCCGGATCACGCCGAGCGTGGCCGAGCTGCCCCACTCGTGCATGTGCAGCGCGACGTCGTGGACCGTGACCGTCTTCCCGAGCTTGAGCCAGGCCGAGAGGTCGTAGGCGTAGCTGTAGGCGACGTCGGCCTCGCCGGCGGGGATCAGCATGCTCTCGCCCACGAGCCACGACGGGTTCACGACCGCGGCGCCCTCGACCGGCGTCGCCACCGAGTCGTCGAGCTTGAAGCGGATCGCGCTCTGATCGGGCGCCGGCCCGGCCGAGAGCTCGTAGTGGGCGCTCAGCAGCAGCTTGCTCCCGGGCTTGACCTCGCGGCCGAGCCCGCTCGGGTAGTCGTGGGCCGCAGCGCCCGGGACCCAGCCGCCGACGTAGGCGTCGGCGTCCTGCGGCGCGCCGCCGGGGCAGCTCCAGCCCGGCTCGCTGTCGGCGTCGTCGAGCAGCTCGTAGAACGCCGCGCGCGCCTCGGGGATCGCGTAGATGACGGCGTGGTGCAGCAGCTCGCGCTGCCCGGGGACCACGTCGATCCCGGTCACGTAGGTCGTATGGTCGATCGGCCAGTCGATCAGGAAGCAGCGGAGGTCGTCGCTCGGGCCCACGCTCGGCGACGGCGTGTACGGCGCGGGCATCTCGACCTCGAGATCGACGCGGCTGAGGCCCCCGGGGGGCGGAGGCGGCGGCGCGTCGGCGGGGTCGCCCTCGGGCGTCATCGCGTCGACCCACGCGCGCAGCATCTCCACGTCGTCGGGCGCCACGCGCCGCTCGTGACGCAGCTCGAGGCAGCAGCTCGAGGGCGGCCACGGCGGCATGTGACCGGCCTCGATCGCGCCGAGCGCGACGGCGCCCCACATCGCCGCCTCGTCGTAGCCGTCGAGGCTGAACGGCGCGATGCCGCCGTCCTGATGACACGAGACGCAGTCGCGCTCGAGGATCGGCCGGACGTCGCGGTGGTAGGTCGGCGCGAACGCGGGCGCCTCGCCGGGGGTCTCTTCCTCCTCGCAGTCCCCGAAGATCGGGAGCTGCACCGGCGCCGGGAAGCAGCCGGCCAGCGCGAGCAGGATGAGCGCCGCGGCGCGATGCCCAGGTCCCGTCGGTCGTCGAGTCACGGCGCCAGTGTACGTCGCGCCCGCGCGCCCGCGCCAGCGCCAGCGCCCCCGAACGCGACGCGGCCGCGAGCGCCGGGGCGTTCGCGGCCGCTGGTCCGGGTGCGGCGGCTAGTTCGGATCCGCGTGGATCGTGTACGGCCCGGTCGTCTGGCCGACGTTGCGCACCACCGCGAACGCGACGCCGCCGCCGTGGTTGAGGTTCGCGCCCTCGATCCCGCCATCGCCCTCGTTGTTGAGGATGCCGATCGCCTCGCCGATGCCGTTGTAGATCTCGACCTGGATGTCGTCGTCGAGGTCCGGCTGGGCCCAGATAGCGAAGTTGCCCGCGGGCAGGTTGAGGTGGAACAGGTCGGCGTCGGTGAGGTTGCCGAGCGAGCGCTGCAGGCTGTCGCCCGCCGAGAGGATGCCGTCGTCGGGGTCGTTGCCGAACTCGAGATCGCCGACGCAGGCGAACTGGTCGTTCTCGATCGGCACGCACAGGCCGGCGAGGTCGAGCGCGCCGCAGTGGTTGGCGATCGCCTGCTCGCAGTAGTCGCTGCAGTGCTCGTAGGGCTCGCCGATGCACAGGCCCGAGGCGCACTCGTTGCCGAGCGTGCACGGCTCGCCGTAGCCGAGCGTGCCGTTGCAGGTGAAGCCGTCGCCCTCGAAGCCCTCGTCGCAGCTGCACTCGTAGCTGCCGTCGGTGTTCGAGCAGCTCGCGTTGGCGTCACACGCGTCGGTGTTGGTGTTGCACTCGTTGATGTCGGCGCAGCTCAGGCCGTCGCCGTCGTAGCCCTCGTCGCAGACGCACGCGTCGTTAACGCAGGAGGCGTTGGCGTCGCACGCGTCGCAGGCCCCCTCCGTCGGGTCCGTCGTCGGGTCCTCGGTCGGGTCCGTCGTCGGGTCCTCGGTCGGGTCCGTCGTCGGGTCCTCGGTCGGGTCTCCGGTCGTCGTGCCGTCGCCGCTCGTCGCGGCCGGGTCGGTGGTCTCCCCGTCGCTCGACTCGCCCTCCGTGCTCTCGCCCGCCGACTCCGCGCTCGTGTCGCCGTCCGTGCCGGACGACGAGCTCGGACCCTCGCTGTCGCCGCACGCGATGGCCAGCACGGACGCGAGCGGGAGCGTAATGAACAGTGTGTGCTTCATGCTTGTCTCTCCGTATTCCGGCGCGCGACGAGGCGCGCGGGGGCGGCTGAGTAACACAAAACGCCGACGTCGAAGCGCGCTCGATCGTGTGTTTTCGCCGCTCCTGCGTCGAATACGGCGCGCGGGAGAAACATGTGTATGCATCACCACCCCCGCTGCAGCGAGAGTCCCCGCGCGGATTTCTTTACATGGTCCTTAAGACATCTTTAAAACGCGGCCGCCCGTCGCCTGCCGCCCGCCGCCTGGTCGCCGCGCTCGCGCGCCCGCGCGAGCCTCCTCGCGGTCATAACCTGCACTACGATGCATATTAGCGGTGAGGTGACCCCGTGGACCCCAAGCGCCCCGACATCATCCGCCGCGCCGCTGGCGTCGCCGCGCGGCGCCCTTCGGGCTGACCGTGAGCGCGTCGAGCCCGGCTGCGGACGAGCCCCGATAACGCGACGCGCCGCCCGTGCGGGCGGCGCGTCTCGACGTGTCCTTATGAACAGCCTACGTGGCGCGGCGCTCAGCCGCGCGGCGGCATCGTCGCCTGGACGGCCGGGCGCTCGAGCCAGCGCCCCTTCCACCGCTCGAGGTTGCCGAAGCCCGCGAACATCTCGGGCCCCTCGGGCACGAAGCCGCAGTAGAACAGCACCGGCCCGAGCGTGATGTCGGCGAGCGAGAACGTGTCGCCGCCGAACCACGTCTGGCCGTCGAGGCCGTCGTTGAGCACCTTCAGCGCCTGGCGGGCCTTGGGCACGGCCGCCTTGATCGCGCCCTCGTCGATCGGCGCGCCCTGGGGCCCGAACACGAGGCGCGGGAGCACGACGCCGAAGATCGCCGAGGGGTACAGGTAGCTGTCGTTGATGCCCATCCACTGGTGCATGCGGGCGCGCCCGAGGGGCGTGGCGGGCTGCAGCGCGGGGCCGTCGAAGGCCTCGTCGACGTAGCGGATGATCGCGACGGTCTCGAAGATCGTGTGCTCGCCGTGGACGAGCGCGGGGACCTTGCCGAAGGGGTGCCGCGCGCTCTGCTGCTCGCTGCGCGGCGGCGAGATCACGAGCTCGTGCTCGACGCCCTTCTCCGTGAGCGCCAGGCGAGCGGACCAGGTGTACGAACTCTGCGGGACTCCAAAGACCTTGACCTCAGACATGGCCCCTGGTCGCACCCCGGGCGCGGGCGCGTCAAGGTCAGCGGCCGCGGACCAGCCGCGGACCCGGGGCGCGGACGCCCGCGCGCCCGCTCATGGGAGCTGCTTCGCGGACGTCTTCGCCGCGCTCGTGGACGGCGACTCCGACGACTTCGAAGTCGCCGGCTTCGACGACTTCGACGACTTCGACGACTTCGACGACTTCAGCGGCTTGAGCGGCTTGAGCGACTTCGCGCGGTCGGCCGCGGAGCCTGTCTCTTCCGACTCGTCCTCGTCCTCGTCCTCGTCCTCGTCCCCGTCCTCGCCGCGCCGCGCTCGCGCCTTCGCGCCCGCCTTGCCACGATTGGCCCGCCCGCGGCTGCGCCGGGGGCCGATCATGCCGTCGAGGCGAGCGTCAGGGTCACGCACGCAACGGAGCGCGTGCCAGTGACCGTCGACCTGCCCCTCGCTGAGCGCGTAGTCGTAGACGGCGACCTCGTCGATGCGCCCGCGCAGCTGCTGCTGCGACTGGAACCCGCCGTCGACCTTGTCCTGGTCCTGCCCGAACACCAGCATGCCGCCCGGGCGCAGCTCGAAGTCGGGCGCGAACTCGCCGTCGCGCGTCTCGAGCTGACCGTTGACGTAGACGTTGAGCTCGGAGCTCTCGCGCTCCCAGGTGATGACGACCTGGTACCAGAGCGCGGTCGCGAGGTTGAGCTTGGCGCGGTGCTTCTCGCGGGCGCCGAACATGATCTGCAGGTCGGTGGTGTCGCCGATCGCCAGCTCGTTGGCGCCGTCGAAGGTCCCGTCGTCGACCGCGTAGGACAGCAGCGTGCCCTTGGAGTGCGGCGAGGTCTGCTTGAACCAGATCTCGATCGAGAGGTTCTCGATCGGCATCGCGTCGAAGTTGGCGACGCGCACGCGCGAGTGCTTGCGCCCGAAGCCGGTCGCGCCGTCGCCGTCGCCCGCGATGCCGAGCAGGCCGCGCTGCGTCCCCAGGTGCTCGCCGTCCCAGCCGTTGCCGGAGATGTCGCGCTCGCGCCCCTCCTCGTCGCCGAAGCGCCAGTAGGCGACGGGGCGATCCTCGAGGGGCGAGCGCGCGAGCACGCGGCTGTCCTCTTCGCCCGGGCACACGCGCTCGGGGACCGAGTAGGCCTTGTCGCGCTTGCTCCGGAGCTGACGCTCGAGCTCGCCGGGCGGGAGCCCCTCGAGCGGCAGGATCTGCACCTCGCAGGAGTGCCAGCTCATGATGTAGCCGTCGCGCTCGGGGAAGTGCTCGGCGAGGAAGGCCCGGTCGTCGGCGAGCCCCTGGTGATTGAGCCACAGCACGTCGCGCCGCAGCAGCGGGTCGTTGTTGGGGCGCCAGTAGACGTAGTTGCGGTGGGGCTCCGACGCGCAGTTGGCCGCGAACTTGCCGCTCGTGACGAACACGACCGCGTTGTGCACCCCCTGCTCGCGCGCGACCGCGAAGGGCTGCGCGGTCGCGGCGGCGATCGTCTGCACCGCGCCGACGCGGCGCGGCGTGTAGGCGACGGCGCTGATGGTCACGAACGCGAGCAGCAGCGCGCCCATCAGCGCGTCGACGCGGGCGCCGAACAGCCGCGGCGGCTGCCCCGGCGCGCCGGCCGTCGTCGGCCACGGCCCCACGTGCCCGGCCTCGGCGCGCGCGACGATCCACTCGCCGGCGCGCTTGAAGCCGAGCATCACGAGCAGCAGCGCCGGCAGCGACTGCTCGAAGAAGTGCACGGGCCCGAAGGTGTCGACGCCGATGTCCGCGATGAAGAAGTGGACGACGTAGTACGAGAGGAACGACGCGAGCAGGAGCCCCGCGGGCGAGCGCCGGAAGCCGGCGAAGATCGCCATGAGCAGCGACGACGGCCACCCGAGCAGCGCGTAGTTGAGCCGCAGGAGCGAGCCGATCTTGGACTTGTACCAGCGCCCCGGGCTGCGGAAGCGCATGTTGTACACGAGCGGCTTGCGCTTCGAGCTCTTGCTGAAGCGCTTGGGCTTGTACTTGCGGACCTGCCGGTACTCGAGCTCGGCCTGGTACGCGACCTTGGTGTACGAGCCGTTCTGCGCCTTGTTGACGCCGAGGAACGCGCCGCCGAGCAGCATGGCCGGGAGCGCCGAGACGACCGCGATCACGAGCACGCGGCGGACGGGCTCGCGCAGCGCCCCGCGAAACCACCACCACAGAAACGGCAGGCCCACGCCCAGCGCCGACGTCGGGCGGATGAAGAACGCGACCGAGAACATCAGCGTGAAGCCGGCGTGGGCCCACAGCGGCCCGCCCTCGTCGCGCGCTCGAAAGCCGAAGTACAGCATCCACGTGAGCGCGAAGAAGCAGCTCGTGTGCGACATCAGCGTCGACGCGCTGACGAGGTACATGGGCGAGCTGACGAACGCGAGCAGCCCGAGCTTGGCCCAGCCGTCGCCGACGACGCGGCGCAGCACCGCGTGCAGCGGGGGCACGGTCAGCGCCAGGTACACCGGGTTGGCGAGGCCGGGCGCGCCGAGCAGCACGCCCGGGACCATCAGCGCCGGCCAGCCCAGGAAGTACTGCGCGTACAGGTGACCGTCGTTGACCATGAAGGTGCGGTCGAAGAACTCGGGGCCCGGCGGCGACGCGATCGTGAGCTTCCCGAGCGCGAGCAGCTCGGCCATGAACTGGTAGGCGCTCTCGTCGTCGGTGATCGGCGCGCTGTCGAGCACGAGCACGCGCAGCAGCGTCGGGATCGCGAGCGCGACGAGCATGGCGACGGGCACCCAGACGCGCGAGCGAGCCGACCGCCCCAGTCGCTCCAGGACGCCGCCGAGCGACGCGACGCGCGCGTAGCCGACCGTCAGGAAGCAGGCCGCGACCGCCCCGAAGACGGTCCAGAAGTACATGAAGATCCGCATGCCGCGCTTGGGCGCCTGGATCGAGCCCAGCTCCCAAACCCAGCCGTCGAACAGCAGCGCGCCGAGGGCCTCGAAGGCGACCATCGCCAGGGCCGCCGCGAGGATGGGCGTGAGGAGCTGCAGCGGGCGCAGGGGGGTGTATCCGGGCGGGCGATCGCTCGCCCCGCTGACGCTGCTTCGTGGCTCACGGGCCATGCACGGGGGCTCCCAAAATTGGCGCGCGAATGTAGCACGCGCGTCTCGAGGGCAGCAAGCGCGCCCCCGAACGCCACGAGTGGTCGCGCGGCCGGTGCGGGGTTCCGCGTAGGTGCGCGCGCGGGCGCGTCGCTCGTCGACGCGCCCGCCGATGAGCCCTGGCTCACGCGCGCGGCGACGCGTCGCGTCGGTAGCGGGGCACCCGGCGTTCTGCCATAGTCGCGCCCATGCATCGCAGCATCTCGCCGCCCGCGCGCGTCCTCGTGACCGGCGGAGCTGGCTACCTAGGTTGTGTCTTGGTCCCGAAGCTCCTGGAGCGCGGCTACGAGGTTATGGTCCTCGACCTGCTGTGGTTCGGCCGGGAGCCGCTGTCGGAGTTCATCGACCACCCGCGGCTCGATCTCCGCGAGGGCGACATCCGCGATCAGGCGCTCGTCGACCAGCTGCTGGCGAGCTTCAAGCCCGACGCGGTGATCCACCTGGCCGCGATCTCGAACGACCCCAGCTCGGAGATCGACCACGAGCTGACGCGCAGCGTGAACCGCGTCGCGCTCGAGGGGGTCATGCGCGCGGCCAAGGCCCACGGCGTCGCGCGCTTCCTCTACGCCTCGTCGGCGAGCGTCTACGGCATCAAGGAGACCGAGGACGTCACGGAGGACCTGTCCCTCGAGCCTATTACGCTCTACGCTCGCTACAAGGCCGAGGGCGAGGACGTGCTCAACTCGCTCATCGACGAGGGCTTCTGCGGCGTCTCGGTGCGGGCCGCGACGGTCTGCGGCGTGTCCCCGCGCCTGCGGCTCGACCTCACGATCAACATCCTCACGGAGCACGCGGTCAACCGCGGCGAGATCCGGGTGTTCGGCGGCGCGCAGATGCGCCCCAACATCCACATCGAGGACCTGACCGACCTCTACTGCGAGCTGCTGACCGCCGACGGCGACGCGATCAACGGGCGCGCGTTCAACGTCTCGAACCGCAACGCGAGCGTCGGCGCGCTCGCCGAGATGATCCGCGAGGTCGTCGACCCCTCGGTCGCCATCCGCGTCGTGCCGACCGACGACCTGCGCTCGTACCACCTCTCGGCCGAGAAGATCGCGCGCGAGCTCGGCTACCGCCCGAGGCGCCCGCTCGAGGACGCCGTGCGCGAGCTGACCGCGGCGCTCAAGGACGACCGCTTCGGCGACATCTCGCGCACCGTCTACCGCAACGTCGCGCACATGAACGCGCACCCCGAGCTGTGGCGCGGGAGCGCGGCGACGCAGGCCCCTGAAGGCGACGCGTGAGCGCGATGACGACGCCCCCGATTAAAGCGCCCTACGTCAACCTCGCGGCCCACAACGCGGCGTTCAAGCAGCGCATGCTCGAGGCCGTCGGCCGCGTCATCGACCACGGCTGGTTCATCCTCGGCCCCGAGGTCGCCGAGCTCGAGCGACGGATCGCCGCGCAGCTCGACGTGCCCCACGTCGTCGGCGTCAACACGGGCACCGACGCGCTCGTGCTCGCGCTGCGGCTGCGCGACATCGGGCCCGGCGACGAGGTCATCACGACCTCGCACTCGTTCGTCGCCACCGCCTCCGCGATCCGCCTGGTCGGCGCGACGCCGGTGTTCGTCGACGTCGACGAGCGCACCATGCTGATCGACCCCGCGGCGATCGAGGCCGCGATCACGCCGCGCACGCGCGCGGTCATGCCGGTGCACCTCAACGGTCACCCCTGCGAGATCGACGCGATCGCCGAGCTGTGTCGCCAGCGTCAGCTGACGCTGATCGAGGACTGCGCGCAGGCCTACGGCGCGCGCTTCCGCGGGCGTCAGGTCGGCGCCCACGACATCGGCTGCTTCTCGCTGCACCCGCTCAAGATCTTCTCGGCCTGCGGCGACGCCGGCTTCATCGTCGTCAACAGCGAGGCCGAGCGCGACCAGCTCAAGCTGCTGCGCAACCTCGGGCTGCGCGACCGCGACAACTGCGTCGTCGCCAGCCCCAACCCGCGCATGCACACGATCCAGGCGGCGATGCTGCTGGTCAAGCTCGACGCGGTCGACGAGTTCATCGCCGCGCGCCAGGCCAACGCGGCCGCGTACCGCGAGGCGCTCGCGGGGCTCGTGACGCTGCCGCCCGAGGAGGAGGACCACCGCGTGATCTACAGCGCGTTCGTGATCCGCCCGCCCGCGGGGATCGAGCGCGACCGCCTGGTCGCGGCGCTGCTCGAGCGGGGCGTCGACGCGAAGGTCCACTACCCCCTGGCGATCCACCAGCAGCCCGCCTTCGTCGGCAGCGCGCGCCACCCCCTGCCCGTCACGGAGCGCGTGGTCTCGCAGATCATCAGCCTGCCGGTGGTCGGCGAGCTGCTCCCGGAGCAGCGCCAGGCCGTGATCGACGGGGTGCGCGACGCGGTCGCGGCGCTGCGAGCGGAGGCGGCGGCGCGATGAGCAACCCGAAGATCCTCTCGCAGGACGAGCTCGTCGCGGTGCGGGCGCGCTTGCAGGAGCAGGGCAAGGTCGTCGTGCAGTGCCACGGCTGCTTCGACATCGTGCACCCGGGGCACATCCACTACCTCAAGTTCGCGCGCGAGCAGGGCGACGTCTTGATCGTCAGCGTCAGCGGGGACCAGCAGGTCGACAAGGGCGCCGACCGGCCGTACATCCCCGAGGAGCTGCGGCTCGAGAACCTGGCCGCGCTCGAGCTGGTCGACTACGTGTGCCTCGACCACAACGACTGGGCCGGGCCCGTGCTCGAGCGGCTCCGCCCCGACGTCTACGTCAAGGGCCGCGAGTACGAGCAGAAGGCCGACCCTCGGTTCGCGCGCGAGCGCCAGATCGTCGAGGGCTACGGCGGCAAGATCATCTTCAGCTCGGGCGACGTGGTCTACTCGTCGACCTACATCCTCGAGCAGTTCCGCGAGCGCTTCCCGCTCCGGCACAGCAAGGTCGAGTCCTTCTGCCGACGCAACAGCATCACGCGGCCGAAGCTCGACGAGCTGCTGCGCGCGGGCGCCGGGCTGCGCGTGCTCGTGCTCGGCGACCCCGTGCTCGATCACTACATCCACTGCGACGCCCAGGGCATCGCCGCCGAGAGCCCGATCCTCACGGTCTCGCCGCTGCGCGAGGACTGGTTCCTCGGCGCCGGCGCGCTCATCGCCCGCCAGCTGCTCGCCTTCGGCGCGGAGGCCAGCTTCGTCACGCCGCTCAACCAAAGCGACGCGTCGCGACAATTCCGCACGCAGCTCGCGGACGCGGGCGTCGAGGTCATCGCGATCGAGGACGACGCGCGCCCGACCTACGTCAAGACGCGCTACCTGGTCGAGGCGCGCAAGATCCTCAAGGTCAACGTCGGCCGCTACGCGCCGCTGTCGACGATCGCGACCGAGCACGTGATCAAGACGCTGCGCGCGCGCCTGCCGGAGTTCGACGCGATGGTCGTGCTCGACTTCGGCTACGGCATGTTCGGGCGCACGCTCACCGACGCCGTCTCGGCGCTCTCGCGCGAGCTGGGCAAGCCCTACTTCATCGACGTCAGCGGCGCGACGCGGGCCAACATCCGCAAGTTCAAGGGCCCGCGGCTGGCGACGCCGACCGAGGAGGAGCTGCGCGTCGCGTTCTCCGACAGCGAGAGCGGCATCTCGAACCTCGCGCTGCGCTACTTCCGGGAGACCGGCGCCGGCGACCTGGTCACGACCATGGGCAAGCGCGGCGCGGTCCTGTTCGCGCCGCCGATCCAGGGCGCGCACCGCCTCGTCACCGACTACCTGCCCAGCCTCGCGCATATCCCCCTCGACACGGTGGGCGCCGGCGACGTGTTCCTCACCACCACCTGCCTCACCGCGCTCAGCGGGCGCCCGCTGGCGATGGGCGTGTACCTGGCGAGCGCGGTCGCGGCCGTGCACATGCAGCACCTCGGCAACGACCCAGTCAGCGTCGTCGACATCGAGCGCTTCCTCGACGGCCGCCCCGAGCTGCACCCGGTCGAGCCCTCGTGACCGAGCTCGCCGACGCGCTCGCGCGGGCGACCCTCGCGGCCGCCCGCGCCGCCGCGCGCCTGCGCGGCTGCGGCGACCGAAACGCGGTCGATCGCGCGGCGGTCGACGCCATGCGGGCGGCGCTCGACCGCGTCGACATCGACGGGCGCGTCGTCATCGGCGAGGGCGAGAAAGACGAGGCGCCGATGCTCGCGGCCGGCGAGCGCGTGGGCACGGGCCGCGGGCCCGCGCTCGACATCGCGGTCGACCCGATCGACGGCACGCGCTGCGTCGCCGAGGACCGCGTCGGCGCGATCGCGGCGATCGGCGCCTGTCCACGTGGACAGATGCACGCGCCGCCGGGCTTTACGCGCGCAAGCTCGCCGTCCGCAGCGCGCTCGCGCGTCGCTGCGGGCTCACGCTCGACGAGCCGCCGCTCGCAAAGCGCGCTGCCGCGGCTCGCGGCCGCGCTCGGGCGCAGGCCCGCGGTCGCGATCCTCGACCGCCCGCGCAACCAGGCGCTGATCGAGGCCGCGCGCGCGAGCGCGGCGGAGCTGCGCCTCTTGCCCGACGCCGATCTCTCGGCGACCGTCGCGCTCGCGCTGACCGGGCGCGAGCCGGTCATCGACCTCCTGGTCGGCGTCGGCGGCTGCCCGGAGGCGGTCGTCTCGGCCTGCGCGCTCTCCTGTCTCGGAGGACATCTTATTTGCCAGCCGTGGTCGCCGGGCGCCGGCGCGACCGGGCCGGCGCTGGAGCTCGACGGGCTCGTCGGCGGCGCGCCGATCGCGTTCGCGGCCACGGGCGTGACCGGCAGCGTGCTCGTCGCCCCGGGCGAGACGCTGATCATCGACGCCGACGGCCCGCGCCGCTGGGCGCCCGCGTGAGCGCCGGCGTCAGTCGTAGAGCAGGCGGTCATCCGGACCGAGCAGCCGCTCCCAGTCCGGGTCCCCCTCGAGCGCGCGCAGCCTGGCCTGGCGCGCAGCCTCGCGGCCGCGAGCGCGGGGAAGCCCCGCGCGCCATGACGACGCGCGCGTGCTCGAGCGCGCCCTCGCGGTCGCCCAGCGCGGCCGCGAGCGCGGCGAGGCGCACCTCGAGCCCGATCTGGACCTGCCCGACGCGCAGCGCTCGGGCGCGCGTCAGGTCCGCGCGCGCGGCCACGAGATCCCGCTCGTGCATGCGCAGGTCGCCGCGGATCTCGAGCAGGTCGGCGAGCGCCTCGTGGTCCGCGAGCGAGTCGATGTCGGCCAGCGCGGGCAGCAGCGCGCTCGGGTGCCCCACGACCTCCGCGTTCTCGTGATGTCGATCGAGCCAGGCGTCGCGCAGCAGCGTGAAGGCGCCGTCGCCCGCCGCCGCTCGGAACGCGGTCAGGTAGGTCACGGGCGCGAGCCGCAGCAGCTCATGGGCCGCCGCCGCGCCGTCGGGCGCGTCGAGGAGGGCGCGCGCCGCCTGAGCGACCTCGTCGCTTCGCCCGAGCCGCGCGAGCGCGACGAGTCGGCGCGCGCGCGACGAGGTCGACTGCTCCGCGCGCGCGGGGCCGAGCCCGCGCAGCGCGTCGCTGACGTGGTCCAACACGAGCGCGCGCGCCCCCGCGTCGTCGTCTGTCTCCGCCGCCGGATCAGGCCGGGCGCCGAGCACCTCGACGCGCTCGAGCTCCGCCACGACCATCCCTTCGTGACCCATCGTGCCGAGCTCGAGGCGATACGCGCCCGGCAGCAGCTCGGCGCCGTCGTCGACCTCGAACCTGTGCTCGTACACTCGCTCGCCGCGCTCGAGGTCCACGATCTCGAGCCGGGCGAAGCTCGTGTCGGCCATGTAGCTCAGGCGGACGCGCACACGCCAGGGGCCGTTGCGGCCGCTGAGCAGCTGCGCGCGCTTGGTGGCGAGCAGCGCGGCGATGTAGTAGGTGGCCTGACCGGCGCCGCCCCAGCCGCCGAGCACCAGCGTCGGCGCGCGCTCTTGGCCGTCTCGGCGCAGCGCGATCACGAGCTCGCTGTTGTACTCGGCGCGCCGCAGCTCGACCTCGACGCTCAGCACGAGCTCGCGGCCGTCCCAGCGCACCGGGTACGTCGCGAGCGCGCCCGCGCCGAGCGACCGCGCGCGCAGGGTGTGGCGCTCCGGGACCAGCTCGAGCGTCTGCGGTCGGAGCACGCGCAGCCCCGCCGGGAGCCCGCGCTGAAACTCGAGCGCGAGCGACCGCGTCCGCAAGAGCGTCGACAAGTGCTCGCGCAGCTCGACCAGCTCGCTCGCGGTCTCCGGCGACGCGCGCTCTCCGTAGCGCTCGAGCACGCGCAGCGCCTCGGCGAGGTCGCCGGCGCGACGGTAGCTGCGAGCCGCCTCCAGCGGCGCGCGCGGATCATCGACGCTCGCCGCGAGCTCGTACAGCCGCGCGGCCTCTGCGTCGGCGAATTGACTCGCGCGCGCGCTCGCGGCCCGCGTCCACGCGGCCGCCTGCAGCCGCCGGGTCCCCGCCAGGGACGCGAGCCGCTCGAACGCCTCGGCCGCCTCCTCCTCGAGCCCGACCTCGCGCAGACGCGCGGCGCGCTCCCACAGCCGCGCGTACACGGGGCCGCCGTCCTCAGGCGGGCCCGCCAGCGCGCGCGGCTCGTCGCGCGCCGGCTCCACGGGCGCGCTCGGCTGTGACAACTCTCCGACGCCCAGCCACCCCATCGCGTGCCCGCGGCTCAGGTCGCTGACCAGCCACTCCGGCAGCGGATCGTCGTCGATGTTGTCGAGCGAGCTCACGACGATATCGCCGATGGCGTGGGCCGAGAACGTACCGTCCGCGCGCTGCCGGAACAGGTACGCGTAGCGATACCTGCCAGGGCCGCGCCCGCGCGACTCTCCGCGGAGGATCATGTCGTCGAGGCCGTCGCCGTCGACGTCCCCGATGATCGGGTGGGTGCACATCTGCGGCCCGCCGTGGGCGCTGGGCGGGATCTCGACGCGCTCGTCGAGGACCAGCGCGTCGCCCTCGAGGCGAAACAGGTAGATCCCGGGCGGGCCCCCGAGCGGGCGCTCGGGCGGGAACACGACGCTGTTCTCGTACTGCTCGAGCTTGGGCGCGACGAGCACCTCGCCCCCGCCCGCGCGGCGCATGCTCTCCACGCCCACGACCGTCCCCAGCATCGTGCGCGCGCGCAGCCGGAGCGCCCCGCTCTCGTCGTCGTGCTCGTACACCCGCACGTCGTAGCCGTCCCACTCCGCGCAGCTCGCGATCAGCTCCTGTCGCCCGTCGCCGTCGAGATCGGTCGCCTTGAGCCCGCGGATCCAGCAGCCCAGGCTCGAGCTCTCCGGGTGCGGCTCCCACCGATCCCACCCCTCGGGCGTCCGCTGCATCACGGTCAGCGGCCGGCTGCCGAGATAGATCTCCTCGCGGCCGTCGAGATCCAGGTCCGCCGCCTCGACGGACGTCGCGTGGGGGCTCTCGAGGACCGCGATCGGCTCGACGCCCGTCGGCGTGGCGCGATAGAAGAGGCCCATCCCGCCGTCGGCGGTGGCGACGTACTGATCGCGCCCGGGGCGATAGCTCGAGGCCATCACGACCTTGCCTGGCGGCGCCGCCTCGATCGGCGTCAACGCGGCGTCGAGCCGCGCGAGCACCGGCGTGTCGGCGCCGAGCCAGACCCGTTCGGGCTCGTGCAGGCGAACCACCTCCGATTTGCGGACCACGTGCGTCGACATCGTGCTGCGCGCCAGGTTGTTGGCGACGGCCTCGACCCAGCGCAGCTCCTCGGGGCCCTCGGACGCGAGGCTCGCCGCGCGTCCGAAGTCACGGCGCGCGAGCGCGACGTCGATCCCGAGCCGGATCATCGAGCTCGTCGCGCCCGCGTCGACCGGGCCCACGCGCCGCGCCGCCGCCAGCGTGCGCTCGGCGTCGAGCCAGCGGTGCTGCTTGACGAGCACGTCGGCGAGCGCGATCAGGGCGTCGCGCTCCAGCGCGGGGTCCGTGGCCTCCGTGTAGGCGCGCGCCAGCGACGACGCGGCCGCGTCGTAGTCGCGGGCCTCTACCTGCGCCGCCGCGCGACGAATCCAGGTGCTCGTCAGCGTGCGCGTCCCCTGGTACTCGATGATCGCGCTGAAGTCCTCGAACAGCCGCTCGGCCTCCTCGTGCTTCCCGGCGCCGCGCAGGCGCTCCATCTCGAGGTCGACGCGCGACAGGTGCTCGCTGGCCCGCGCCTCGAGCTCCGCCTGCTGCCACCGCTGCCACGCGACCCGGCCGCCGTAGATCCCCCCCCCGACGACGAGTCCCGTGACGAGCATCAGCGCGAGCGTGCGGAGCCGCTGACGTCGACGCACGATCGGGTCGCGCGTCAGGTCCGCCAGCAACGCGCCCATCGTGGGGTAGCGATCCGCAGGGTCGGTGGCGAGACCGCGCCGGAGGATCGGCACGACCCACGCGAACCCGCGGACAGGTCGCGGCCGCACGCGCAGCGCGCCCGAGGTCACGCTCTCCTTGAGCTGGTCGAAGGAGTCGCCAGGGAACGGCGACTCACCGAACAGGGCGCGGTACAGCGCGACGC
>JACKDW010000018.1 GCA_020633295.1 Myxococcales bacterium
TCGCGTCACGGGCCCGTAACGCGGCGACGAGCCGTCGCATCGTGCGGTCGCCCTTGCGCTGCTCATCGCGTGGTTCGCCGAAGGGAGACGCGTCGGGGAGACAGCGGCCGCACCCGATTGTGAGCGCCCGAATGCATGTCCTGTCGAGCTCGCGCACGCGGAGCTCGAGCTGTCACGAGCCCCCCGAGTACAACTCGAGAGAGGTTGTCTCGGCGGTCGGTATCGCTGCTACCATGCTCCTGGAGCGCGCGCGGCGATAGGATGCAGCATGATCAGGGACGCAGCCGCGACCGCTCGCCGTGTTGGAAGGTCGGAGCGCGATCGTGACGGATTGGCGCTCCCAGTGGCTGGCGCTGCTCGCCGAGCCCAGACGCGATGACATCGCGCGGGAGCTCGTGCGCAGCGTCCAGCTCGATCAAGAGCTGGCGGCCGGACAACCTCACGCCACCGCGATCGGGCGGCTGCTCCGGGACCTGTTCATCCTCCATCACATCACACGCGACCGCGTGCCCTTCGAGCCCGGTCCCTACTGGCGCGCGATCCTCTCCAACTTCGGCGCCACTGCGCCCGCCGACATCGACGATGAGGATGAGGATGAGGATGATGTCGATGTCGATGTCGATGTCGATGTCGACGACGCCGAGGACGCGGACTCGCTCGACCCGAACCAGCCCTTTTACGCCTGGGACCTGTCGCAGCGAGCCGTAGAGGCACCACTCTATGGGCGCGCGGGCCTCGTCGACCAGGCCCTCGACGCCTTCGAGCGCATCGTGAATGCACCGCGCGACCCGGGCAACGACAACGGGCCCATGTGCGATCTGGCGAAGGTGATGACGACGGCCCAGGTGCGCCGGGCGTGGACGATCGAGCGCCGCATGGCCGCCGCGGGCTGGCTCTCGCCGAACTGGACCGCGCCCTGCCTGGTCACTCGACTCGCGGCGATCGGCGAGTGGTCCGAGGCGCAGGCGCTGCTGCCCCAGATCGCCGACCGGGAAGGTCGCGCCCTCGCCTTGGGACGCATGGCAGCCCACGCCGCGCTCGCGGCGCGGCCGTTCGCTCTCGTCGCGCCCGCGCAGCGGCGTTGGCTGGAGGGCGATGGTCTGGTGGAGCTGGTCCGCGGGCTGACGTTGGAGCTGCGGTGGCCGGAGCGGGCGCCGCCCGCGTCGCTGATCGTCGCCTGCCTTGAGCTCGTGCGTCAGCACCCCGACCCGCGAGCGCGCTCGGGAGCCCTGGTGCTGCTCGAGGGCTGGTATGGCGCGGGACCGACCGAGCTGTGGCGACGCGCGATCGAGGCGTACGCCGTCGGCGAGGCGCAGGTGCACGCGCTGTTCTCGCTCGCCGAGGAGGCTGCCGACGCGCGCGACATCGCGGAGATCGTGCGCGCGGCCGTGCGGCGGCTCTTCGAGCTCCCGCGGCCCCGAGCGACGCGCTGGCTGGGATCGTACGCGGCGACCTTGAAGGCGCTGCCCCATCACGAGGCATGGGAGGTCCTCGCTCGCATGCTCGTGAGCGCGGGTCACGACGGCTCGTGGCCGCTGGCCGATCTGAGCGGACCCGAGCTCGTCGACCTGCTGCGGTGGTTGGGCGGGGACGAGGTGCTCGCCTCCGTCGCCGAGCACCTGCGCGACGTCGAGCGCTGCCTGGGCCGCTGAGGCGGCGACGTCAGGAGGTGGGCCCGCCAGCGCGAGGCTCATATTCTGCGTCGCGGACGCGAGGAGGAGAATGACAGTATGGGCGAAAAGACAGGTACCGCGCTCGCGGGGTTGGGCGAGCGCGTCGTGACCGATCACGTGCAGGCCGCTCGGCTCAAGCGCGTCTCGGCGACCCTCGCGGGCAGCCAGCGAACTCCGCGTCTATTGAGCCGCGAACACCTGCTCGTGGAAGTCGCTCGAGAACCGGCGCTCGGGATCCCAGCGTCGCTTGGCCGCGCGCCACTGCGCGAGGCCCGGCGCGTACGCGGCCTCCATCAGCCCAGGCGGCGCGAACACGTTCTTCACCAGGTGAACGCGGCCGCCTTCCGTGTGCAGGTCACAAGCCAGCCGCGACAGCTCGAGCTGTAGGCGCCGCAGGTCGAGCGGGCCCTCGTAGGTGAGCGTGACGACGAACCCGCCGCCGTCGCGCGTCGAGGACAGCGCGAAGCGCTCGCCTCGTGGCACGTAGAGCGTGTCGACGAGCGCCGTGTGGAAGCCCGCGCGGCGAAGCCGAGCCTCGGCCTCGTGCACGAAGCACTCGAGCAGCTCGCCGCGCTGCTCGGGGATCAGGAAGGTCTGCTGAATGACTCGAAACCCGAGACCCACGCGCTGCGCCGCCCGACGACTGGCGACGTTGCCGTCTTGGAAGAAGGTGAACCCGAACAGGTCGTCGACGTAGGGGCGATCCTCGCGGACGTAGACGTCGTAGGCGAAATTCCAGAACGCTTGCCCGGCGATCGGGAAGCGGTTGATGACCCACTCGATCGGGACGCGGAGCCTCGCCGAGGGCCGATGCGGGAGCATCGTGTTGAGGGGATCGTCGCAATAGGAGGCGCGCGCCAGCAGCACTCGCGGGCGCCCCCGCGAGTACGCGACGACCGCGTAGGCCGTCACGCTTCGCTGTAGATCCGGGCGCAGGCGCGACGCGAGCCCGTCGAGCTCGGCGTGCCGCTCGACGCGCGTGCAGACCCGTGTCGGCACCGGGACGGACATGAGCTGGTAGCGGGCCGACAAGATCACGCCTAGCCCACCGAGGCCGCCGACTGAAGCGAAGAACAGATCCGGGTGCTCGGTCCGCGAGCAGCTGCGGACCTCGCCGTCGGCGCACAAGAGCTCGAGCGATCGCACCGATCGGCCCTCGTTGCCAAACACGGGCGAGAAGCGGGAGATGGAGTTGGACGAGATCGTCCCACCGATCGTCGTCGTCGAGGCGCTCACGACGATCGGCGGGAGCAGGCCCGTTCCATCGAGCATACCGATGACTTGGCCCCACGTCGCGCTGGCGCCCACGCTGAGCTGCGCCGCGTCGTGGTCGAGGCGCAGCTCGTCGAAGCCGTCGAGCGCGAGCACGAGATCCTGTCCGAGCGCCTGACGATCGAACGCGAGCGCTCCGCCGCGCAGCGTGATTCGACGACCGCTACGCACGGCGGCGCGCGCTTGCTCGAGCGTGCGCACCACTCGTCGCTCGGCGCACGAGCTGTGCGAATTGCCATAGCTCGACAGCCTGACGCGCTCGACGAGCGCGAGATCAACCCTACGCCTACGCATCGCCGCGGACCGTAGCACGGCGTTCAAGCGCGTCCAGCGGACCCGTCGCGGCGTCGCGGAGGTTCGTCGGCGATGTCGTTGACGGCGTCTCTGCGCGCCCGCGAGCGAGTAGGCGAGGTCAGACCTTCGATGGACAGCACGCAGCACGCAGGTAGCGCGCGGAGGTCGTACCGTCGTCGCCAGTCGCCAGTGCGTACGCGGGTCCGGCGAGGGGGCGACGGGTGGCGAAGCGGCGGCGGAGGTGGAGCGGTCGCGGTCCTCCTCCGCGCGCGGGTCGGGTGCTCGGAGCCGAGGACCATGGTCTAGGTCTCGCGGAGCCGCCGCGCGGGGCCGTCCGACGGACTGAGGCGCCGCGGATGGGGCGTATGATGCCGGCATGGCCGAGTCGCCTCGATCCCCCCTCGCCGCGCTCGTCCCGGGCGCGCTCCTGCTCCTGTCGCTCGCGGGCTGCGGCGACGACCTGTCGGGCTCCACGGCCGGGAGTGACTCGAGCGGCGCGACCGGGGCGAGCGCGGGCGAGTCGACGGGCGTCGACACGAGCGCGGGGCCGACGAGCACGGGCGACATGAGCGGCGGCGGCACGACGGTCGGCGCGTCGGCGAGCACGTCGGCGAGCAGCACGACGGGCGTGACCGCGGGCAGCGACTCCCTCGATCCCAAGTTCGACGTGGGCGTCGACAGCGACTCGGGCGAGACCGAGGAGCCGCCCCCGCCGTCGTGCAAGGTCGTCGACGAGATGGACGGCGTGCCGCCCTGCGAGGAGACGGCGCCGCCCGACAGCTTCGAGCCCAGCGTGCAGTGGAGCTACACGCCGGACGGCGTCGAGATTAACTCGGCCGTGACGCCGCTGGTCGCCAACCTCACCGATGACAACGACGACGGCGAGGTCGACCTCTGCGACACCCCCGACGTCGTGGTCGTGGTCTACGCCGGCGGCGGCGAGGTCGACGCGTCGGGCTCGATCCACGTGCTCGACGGCGAGACGGGCGAGCTGCAGTACGTCGCCGCGGTGCCGGTCGTGCGCAGCGTGACGCCGGCGATCGGCGACATCGACGGCGACGGCGAGCCCGAGATCATCAGCGTGCGCAAGATCCCGGGGCAGCTCAACACGGGGCCGCTCGTCGCGATCAACGGGCGCGACGGCAGCGTCGAGTGGGAGGGCGCCGCCAACTGGTACATGCAGTACGGCGGCGCGCTCGGGCTCGCGGATCTCGACGCCGACGGCGACGTCGAGATCTACGCCGGCACGAGCGTCGCCGATCACACCGGCGCGATGCTGTGGACAGGCCCGGACCAGGGCGCCTACGCGGCCAGCACCGCCGCGGATCTCGACGGCGACGGCGATCTCGAGATCATCGAGGCCAACGTCGCGCTGCACCACGACGGGACGCCCTACTATCAGAACAACCAGCTCGAGAATAAGGGCTACGCGCAGGTCGCTAACCTCGACGACGACCCGGAGCCCGAGGTGTTGATCACGGCGCCGCAGGGGCTCTCGCTGCTCGAGCACGACGGGACCGCGAAGTACGTGAATCTGCGGCCCACGGGCGTGCCCGCCGGCGGCAACAACTGGCGCAGGCCGGCGACCGTCCACGACTTCGACGGCGACGGCCTCGCCGAGTACGCCATGAGCTCACAGCAGTACTACACGGTCTACGAGGGCGACGCGGCGGTCGTCTGGTCGTCTGCGGTCGCCGACGGCAGCGGGACGGCGGCCGGCACCGCGTTCGACTTCATCGGCGACGGCCTCGCCGAGGCGATGTACGCCGACGAGAAGAACATGTTCATCTTCGACGACCAGGGCGCGACGCTGCTGATGACGCCGCGCAAGAGCTGGACCGGGATCGAGTACCCGGTGGTCGCGGACGTCGACAACGACGGCTCCGCCGAGATCGTGGTGGTGTCGAACGACGCGTGGAGCGGGGTGCTCGACGCGCCGACGGTGCAGGTCATCCGCGACGTCGAGGATCGCTGGGTCCCGACGCGCCGGATCTTCAATCAGCACACCTATCACATCACCAACGTGCGCGAGGACGGGACCATCCCGCAGCACGAGGTCCCGCACTGGCAGAGCTTCAACACCTTCCGGACCAACGTCCAGAGCGAGGGCGGCACGGTGTGTATGCCCGAGCCGCCGGGCTAGGCAGGCTAGCCCGCGCTGCGGGCTGGAGCGGCGCGTCGGCGTCACGCGCTCGCGAGCCGCAGCAGGCACAGCTCGCCGCGATCGCTGCCCGCCGCGACGCGATCCTCGTGGATAGCGAGCGCGCTGACGGCCCCGACGCGAAACGCCTTCAGCCTCGCGACGCGCTCGCCCGCGCGCGTCAGGACGAGCACGGCGCCGTCCTCCATGCCCGCGAAGATCCGGTCGCCTGCGGGCGAGAAGGTGATCGCGTGCGCGCCCGCGAGGGTCGTCTCGAGCGCGCGCCAGCGCCTCGCGCCGGTGCTCGCGTCGAGCAGCACAGGCTGCATCGCGGCGACGAAGCTGCCGTCCTGGCGCTCGATCGTGCGTCGGCGCATCAGCACCACCCACGCGCCGTCCGGGCTGTAGCGAAGCCCGCGCACGCCGTGGGCGCGGCTGAGCTGATCGGACGTGTCCTCGTGCCACAGCGGCGCGCCGCGCTCGCGATCGTAGACGCGAACCACGCGTCCGCCGTCCTCGGTGATCGCGACGTGCGGCGCGATCGGGGAGAGCGCGAGCGAGACGTAGGCGTTGGAGCCGGGGTACGGCCGCTGGTGACGCGTGTCCCAGGGGCCCGGCGCGCTCGGGCGCTTGCGCCTCACGACGACGCCAGGGCGCGCTGGCTTCGCGCGGGTGCCCGGCTCGCCGAGCCCCCGCAGCTGATACGTGGACTGCCCGGGGACGACGATGACGCCGTCGCGCTCGCAGACGTCGAACACGTCTCCGCGCCCGAGGTGACTCACGGGGTAGCGGAGCACGGTGTGCAACCCGCCGCCCGGGACGCGCTCGTCGAGCCGGAAGCAGGTGCCGTCGTCGTACACGCTCCAGCCGATCAGCAGGCGCCCGCTCGTCAGCGCGCGCAGCGTCAGGACCATCGCGCCGTGGCCGACGTCGTCGAGGCGCTCACGGCACGTGAGCGCGTCCGGATCGAGCAGCTGCGGCGGCGTCGGCAGCCCGCGCGCGCTGTAGCCGTTGCAGACCAGCAGCGCGCCGTCGGCGGTCCAGTCGAGGTGCTCAATCGGTTGCCCGTCGCCGATCGCGGGGTCGCGGCGCTCGACCGAGAGCAGGCCGCTGGCGTCGGCGAGGGGCGCGCGCGCGGCGAGGGGACGTTCGAAGGCGCGCGCGTCGGCGACCGTCGCGATGTCCCGCGGCGCCGGCCGTCGTGAGCGCAGCTGGAAGGAGACGTCGACGCTCGTCGGCGTCTCGACGATGAAGCCGTGGCTTCGCAGCGCGTCGGCGAGGCGACGCCTGTCGCCGCGCCAGTACAGGTGCATCGTGCCCGAGAGCATGCCGAGCCCGTCGAAGGCCTCGTGGCTCTGCGCGTGCCAGAAGATCGCGGTCTGGCGCGGGTCTCGCTGCGCGCCCGCGACGTCGCTCCAGCCGTCGCTCTGGGTCCACCCGGCGAGCGGCAGCGCCACGACCTCGTCGTCGCGCTCGAGCGCTTCGAAGCACGCGAGCAGCGCGGAGAGGTCGGTCTCCTGATCGCGCCCGCTCGGGCACAGCACCATCACGCCGCTCGCGCCGTAGCGCTCGGTGAACTCCAGGCGCGGGACGAGGCCCGCCTGGACGGCGGCGAGCTGAATTTTGGGCCAGGCGCCGCGCCAGTGAAACAGCGCCGGGCGCAGCAGCGTCCCCTCGGGCGAGAACGCCTCGTCCGCCCAGCGGCTCCACCAGATCCACGAGTCCGCCTGCCCGGCGAGCGCGGGGGAGAAGTCCGCCTCGTCGACGGCGGGGAACAGGTCCCAGAACTGGAAGCCCTCGTTGGAGATCGGCCGGTCGGAGCGGACCGGGTGATTGCGCAGCGCGGTCAGCAGCGCGTCGAGCTGGCCTCGGGTGGTCGGCACCCCGGGAGGCTACCACCGCGCGTTGTGTCGCCGCAGCTCCGCGCTCCGAGGAGCGCTGCGGTCGTGCCGCGAGGTCGACGCGGCTGAGGACTTCCGCGAGCGCCTCGGCGGTCGCGGTCGCGGCGCGCGGGTCGGGATCGCTGGTACTCTCGGATCTCGGTCGCACCGATGGTGACCTCCACCCGACGGGCGCGGGAGCCCAGGCTCTCTGAACAGGTCCTCGGGGCCCTGTGGGCGCTGCTGCGCGGCTTCGCTGCGACGGACTCCTCCGGCTCCGTGCACGCGCTGGCGCGCGCGGAGCCCGAGCAGCTCCTTCGCGGGCTCCAGACGCTGATCCTGCGGCTCGTGTTCCTGCGCTGCGCCGAGGCGCGCGGGCTCATGACCGACGGGGCGGGCCGCGTCGGCGAGCTGCAGGCGCGGCTGCGGGCGGACGCGGCGCGTGACCCCGCGGCGCTCGAGCGGCGGACCGACGCGTACCGGTGGTTGCTCGGCAGGGCTCGCGCGCTGCATCGCGGCGGGGGGCGGGGCGCGACGCGGACGCCCGCGCGGGGGGGCGCGCTCTTCGATCCCGACGCGTTCCCGTTTCTCGAGGGGCGCGCGGCCGACGGGCGCGAGCTCCCCGGGGGGGAGCCGCCGCGCGTGCCCGACGCCGTCATCGCCCGGGTGCTCGCCGCGCTGTTCGTGCCCGAGGACGCGCGGTCGCCTCGGGACGCGGGTGACGTGGAGCGGCTCGGGCTCGTGTACACGCTGATGATCGGCTACCGCGTGGAGGTCACGACGGGCTGGGCCGTCGCGCTGCGGCCTCGGCACGTCGTCGTCGAGCTCGACGCGCTCCTGGCCGAGCCCGGCGGCGCGCGCAGGAGATGGCTCAAGAGCCATGCAGACTGCGAGCTCGCGGGCGCGGCCGGGCGCGCGCTCGCGGCCGCCGAGCGCGTCGACGAGCTGGCGCGCGCGCTCAGCTCCCGCGCCTCGCCGCACGCGCCCGAGCGCCTGCCGCCGGGGTCGCTGGTCCTCCAGCCAGGTGAGGGACGTCGGCGCTCCGGCTCGTACTACACGCCGCGGGAGCTGACGACGCCGGTCGTCCGCGAGGCGCTGCGGCCCGCGCTCGCGCGGCTCGGGCCGCGACCGACGCCGGCGCAGCTGCTCGCGCTCACGGTCTGCGACCCCGCGATGGGCTCCGGCGCGTTCCTGCTCGAGGCGTGCCGCCAGCTCGCCGAGGAGCTCGCGCGCGCCCGGGCGCGCTGTCCTCCGCCCAATCGTCGGGCGGGGGACGCCGACGCCCGCGAGCTCGTCGCGCGTCGATGTCTCTACGGGGTCGACCTCGATCCGGTCGCCGTCGACCTCGCGCGCCACTCGCTCTGGCTGATCGCGGGGGCGCGCGACGCCCCGTTCACCTTCGTCGATCACGCGCTGCGCCGCGGCGACGCGCTGGTCGGGCTGAGCGACGGACAGCGCGCCGCGTTTCACTGGCGACGCGGCGCGCTGATCGACGCGACGCGCGTCTCGGCGGGAGAGGATCGCGCGCGCGCGCGGGTCGTCGCGGACCTGTGCGTCGCGGCGTACTTCGGCGCGCGCGCGGACCGGGACCGCGAGGCGCTGCGGCGCGCGCACCAGGCGCGCGTAGAAAGCTGGTCTTTGGGGCATGTCGATAAGGGCGGTCTCGTCGCGCTCGCGGCGGAGGGGCTGCGGGCCGGCGATCGCCCCGTCGTGCCGCTGCACTGGCAGCTCGAGTTCCCCGGGGTGTTCGCGCGGGCGAACCCCGGCTTCGACGTGATGGTCGGGAACCCGCCGTTCCTCGGCGGGAGCAAGCTCGCGCGCGTCACCTCGGACGAGTACATGGGCTGGCTCGACGTCGCGTTCGAGTCCTCCAACCGCAAGAGCGACGTGGTCGCGTACTTCCTGCGACGCGCGTTTGAGCTGCTGCGCGACGGGGGCACGCTGGGCCTCGTGTGCACGAACTCTGTGCGCCAGGGGCCGACCCGTCACACCGGCCTCCGCTGGGTTCGCGCCGCGGGCGGCCACCTGTACCACGTCGAGCGTCGTCGGCCGTGGCCCGGCGCCGCGGCCGTCGTGGTCTCGGTGCTCCACGTCGTGCGCGGCGGACCGCCGCCCGCCGCGACGCTCGACGGGCGCGCGGTCGATCGCATCACCGCGCACCTGCTCCCGTTCGGGCCCGACGAGGATCCGCGGCGGCTCGCGGTGAACCGCGGCCTCGCGCACAGCGGCGTGAACCCGAACGGGCGCGGCTTCATCCTCTCCGCGGACGAGCGCGCGCGCCTGCTCGCGGAGGAGCCGGACGCCGCGCGCGTCATCCGCCCGTTCCTCGGCAGCGTCGAGATGAACACCCGCCCGTCGACGACCTCCGATCGCTTCGCGATCACGCTCACCGGCATGGAGGCGCGCGAGGTCGCGGCGCGCTACCCCGCCGTCTATCGCCACCTCTCTCGCACGGTGCGGCGTCAGCGAGCGCGCGCGGGGGAGCGCCGGCTGCGAGAGCGCTGGTGGCAGTTCTCGCGCCCCGCCCACGAGCTGTATCGCCAGGCCGCCGCGCTCGCGCGCGTGCTGGTGAGCGGGCGGGTGGCGACGTGGCAGACCTTCACCTTCCAGGCGCCGACCACCGTGTTCTCCGATCAGGTGACCGTGTTCACGCTCGAGAGCTGGGGCGCGTTCGCGCTGCTGCAGAGCGACGTGCACGGGCTCTGGGCGCGCTGCCTCGGCTCCTCGTTTCGCGACGATCCGCGCTACATCCCCGAGGGCTGCTTCGAGACCTTCCCGTTCCCGACGCGCTGGCGAGCGCGCGCGAGCCTCGACGCGGCGGGCCGGCGCTGCTACGAGTTCCGCGCCGCGCTCATGCTGGCGACGCGGGAGGGGCTCACGAAGACCTATCACCGCTACCACGATCCGGCGGAGCGCGCACCGGACATCGTCCGGCTGCGTGCGCTCCACGCCGCGATGGATCGCGCGGTGCTCGACGCCTATGGCTGGAAGGACATCTCGGATGAGCGCGGCTTCTTCCTCGAGCACGCGCTCGACGGGGCCGGGCGCGGGCGCCGACCGTGGCGGTATCGCTGGCCCGACTCCACGCGCGACGAGCTGCTCGCGCGCTTGCTCGAGTTGAACGAGCGACGCCACGCCGAGGAGCTCGCGGCCCGCGTGGTGCACGAGGCGCGCGCGTCGGCGCGCTGAGCCGCGCGTCGCCCCGGGCCGCGCATCCCGGCGCGGGATCGCGCGGCGAGCAGCCTTCCGCGCGCGACGTCGGAACTCAGCCGAGCCGCCGCTGTCCAACCTCGCGTGGACGCTCGTCTCGGCTCGCGCATCACGCTGCTCGGGCTCACCGCGCTGCTCGGCTGCGGCGACGCGAGCCCGGACGCGCCTCACGCTCGCGCGCGCGAGGACGACTGCGGCCCGATGCAGCGGCGCTGCTCCGGCGACCTCGGGCGGCTGTGCCCCTACGGCACGCTCAGCGTCGGGGTCGAGACGCCGGCGCCGCTGGTGTTCCTCGAGCCAGACGCGCGCGGCGTGCGATGGATCTCGGAGCGCGACTCTCCGCCGCTGGTCGTGACGCTCCTGCGCTTCGCCGACGGCGACTGGCGCGAGCTCCCCGCAGCGATCGAGCCCGACGGGCGCGCGCGCTGGATCCGGCCCGCCGTCGGCTGGGAGCCCGGCGCGAGCTATCGCGTCGGCGTCTCGTTCGACCTGCGCGCGTGGCCGTCGGTGTGTCGAGACTTCGTCTCCGAGCCGTTCTGGAGCGAGCTCGGCGTTCGCCCGGCCGGCGCGTCGAGGTCGTGAGCCGGCGCGCGGCGTCGACCGAGCGGGCGCGTCGGGGCAGGCGAACGGTCGCGTGTGTACGCGTCACGCGTAGTGGATCGCGGACACGCGCACACCCAGCACGTCACCCCGGAACGGGAGCGAGGCGGCGTCGCTGCCAGCAGCGCCCGTGACGACCATCAGCGGCAGCAGGTGCTCCTCGCGCGGGTGACAGGCGCGCGCCGCCGGGGCCGAGGTCCAGCGCCGCAGCGCCTCCTCGCGGGTCGCGGGATCGACGACCGCCTCGCCGAGCCAGGCGTCGAAGGTGCGCGCGTCGGCCACGCCGCGGACGCCGAAGCCGCGCATGTTGTGGTAGCTCATGCCGCTGCCGACGATGAGCACGCCCTCGTCGCGCAGGGGGCGGAGCGCGCGGCCGATCGCGAGGTGCGCCCCGGGATCGAGACCCTGGACCAGCGAGAGCTGCACGGTGGGTACCTGCGCTTCGGGCCATGCGACCGAGAGCGGCACGAAGGTGCCGTGGTCAAAGCCGCGCTCCGGATCCGCGGCCGACTCGATGCCCGCGGCGCCGAGCAGCGCGCGGACCCGCGCGGCCACGTCGGGTGATCCTGGCGCGGGCCAGCGGACGCGGTAGGTGTGCTCCGGGAAGCCGTAGTAGTCGTACAGCATCCCGGGGCGCGCGCTCGTGGAGACCGTCGCGACCGGCGCCTCCCAGTGGGCGGTCACGCAGAGGATCGCGGCCGGCGGCTCGACGCGCGACGCGAGCCCCTCGAGGTAGCCGCGCAGCGAGTCATGGGCGCCGGGGCCCCCGAAGTTCTGGACCCACGGCCAGGGGCCGCCGCCGTGTGGGAGGTAGATGGCTGGGAGCGTCATGCGTGATCTCCTTGGGCGCGCGGAGGCGCCGAGGACTCCGGTCGTGGCGGCGACGCCCGTCGCGGCCACGCCGACGGAGAGCACGGCGCGGCGCGAGAGCTTGTCGGGCGCGCGCGCGTCGTCCCTCGTGGTCTCGCGCCCGCGCGCGTCGTCCGGTTGATCCACGCGGAGCAGTGTACGATCTGCCGCGCGCGACACCAGCCCCGGGTCCGCGCGGCGTCTGCGATCGTCTCGGGCGGCGCGCGGAGGTCCGCGGCGGCGCCCGTGTGCTGTCTCAAAGACCAGCGGATCGAGACGCCGGCGGGTCATCCGCGCAGACGTGGTGCCACACCTTCACCGGCTGGATCGGCGGGGTCGAGTGACCGGGCGCGGGCGTGCGCTCGAGCATGTAGACGAGCCGCAGCTCGCGGAGCCGCTCGTCGCCCGCGTGCGTCGCGTTCCACCGCCGGCACAGGTAGGCCGCGAGCCGTGGGCGCAGCGCGAGCTGACGGGAGCGGCGAAGGTTGTTCATGAACTTGCGGTGGCGATGGTTGGGGTAGAGGCCGGCCACGTCGCGCGGCTTCGTCCGGTCGAGCTCGAGCCTGGCGTCCACGGGGTGCAGCGCGGGGCGGTGCCCGTCGGCGCGATCCACCGGGGTCCACGCGGGCGCCGTGCCGGTGGTGAGGTCGACCTCGCCGCCGCCGACCAGCCGACCCGGCGCGCGCCACCAGCCGTCGTTCTTGCCCGGCGCGGGCGCGAACATCGACCAGCGCTGGTGCAGCCGCAGCGCCTCGATGACGTCGCGCTCGAGCGCGCTCACGCGCGGGACCACGCGACCGCGCTCGTCGATGGTGCGCAGGTTCCAGTGCAGCGTGATCAGCACGAGCGACGCGAGCGCGAGCTCGATCGGCCCGCGGCGACGCGGGGGGTCTCGGCGCGCGTCGTCGTCGCGCCAGCCGACGCGGTCCCACAGCCAGCCGGGCAGCAGCGCCGTCCACACGACCGCGCAGATGAGCGCGAACAGGCCGATCGAGAGCAGCAGGTCCGTGCACACGTGAAAGCCGATGAACGCGGCGACGACGACCGCGCGCGCGGGCCCGCGACGCCACGGCCACAGCAGCAGCGCGGGCACGAGGTACTCGAGCGCGAGCGTCGCGTAGGTCAGCGCGGCCGTGATCCACGGCGTCGCGGCGAGCGCTGGCAGCCCGAGCGCGCGCAGGGTCTCGAGGCCCGCCTGGCCGATCACTCGCTCGAGCGGCGCGGCCCCCAGCAGCAGCGACGCGAGCGGCTGGAACGCGAGGTGATCGGAGCTGAGCGCGTAGTACAGCGCGGAGCCGTCGCGCCACGCGTCGCCCCACTTCAGCGCTGCGGTCGCCACGTACATGATCGCGAGCTGACTGATGAAGCCGACGCTGGCGACGCCGAGCGCGACGCGCCCAGACGTCGCGCGGCGACCCGCGCGAGCGTCGAGCCCGAGTCGCGCGCCGAGCGGGAGGAACATCGCCCACAGCAGGACGCAGCGCAGGAGCACGTCGCCGCCGTTGAGCACGAAGGGGTCGCGGGCGTGCAGCGACTGCAGCAGGTACCACGAGGCCACCGCCGCGAGCCGCGTGCGCCAGCCGAGCGCGAGCATGACCGCGAACGCGGCGGCCAGCGCGAGCAGCCCGGCCTGCAGCTCCCAGCCGCCCGAGAGCATGTGCAGCGAGGGCAGCAGCGGGCTGTGGCCGCGCACGGCCGCGCGCGGGATCACGCCGACGTCGCTGTAGAAGCGCTCGAGATCGGGGACGCGCACGGCGAGGTCGATCAGCAGCGTGACGCCGACGCCGATCCGGAACACCGCGAGCGAGCGGAGGTCGAGGCCGAGGGCGTCGCGCAGGTAGGCGCGGAGGCGAGGGGAGCTCGGGGACTGCATGGTGATCGGGGGCGCGGGAGGAGGGGCGCGGGAGGATGGGCGAGGGGAGGATGGGCGAGAGGAGGAGGGGCGAGAGGAGGAGGGGCGAGAGGAGGAGGGGCGAGAGGAGGAGGGGCGGGAGGAGGAGGAGCGAGAGGAGGAGCGCGCGACGGGACGAGACGCCGAGGCGTCGCGTACGTCCCGTCGCGCTGCGGGCCGCGAGGCGCTACGGGCCCTCGAGCTTCACCTGGTCGATCATGTGGTCGGCGCTGTCGGCCAGACCGTCGAGCCCGCCGACCCCGCCGCAGTCGCCCGCGCTCTCGAGCGCCTGATCCTGCACGATCGCGATCGCGGCGGTCGACAGCGACAGCGTCCCGTTGGGGCGGATGGCGAGGATCACGTCGTCTTCGAACACGTAGTCCCCGGCGAGCGGCGCCTCGGTCAGCGCGGGCACGCTCCAGCCGAGGACATCGGCCAAGCCGAGCAGCAAGTCATCGCTGCCCTCGAGCGGGAACTCGGACGAGATCGCCGCGCCCTGCTTCCCCGTCACGAGCCGGCCGACGCCGCCGTTGGGGCTCGACTGCATCAGCTCCGGCAGGGCCGCGACGAGCTGCTCCGCGAGCGCGGCCAGCTGCGCGCAGGCCTCGTGATCCTCCAGCCCCTCGCACGCGTCGAAGGGGTCCTCCGCGCCGTCCGTGCCGACGGCGCCCTCCTTGTCGACGGCGCGCCACGTCGTGGCGGTGGCGTCGATCCAGTAGCCGTCCTCGACGACGACGCCCTGGTCGGTGTTGGCGCACTTGTAGCGGTTCTGGGCGATCTGGCACTGCGCCGGGGTCAGGTTCGCGCAGCGGTCGTTCCAGTAATCGTCGCAGGAGTTCACGTCAGGGAGCTGCGTGGGCCCGTGGATATCCCACGAGTCCGTGACGGTGACGGAGCGCAGCGCGGTGTCGGGCGCGTCCTCGGTGTCGCAGGCGCCGAGCGCCGCGCCGGCGGTGAGGGTGAGCAGGGCGGTGAGTACGAGCGTGTTGGTCTTCATCTTGATCGTGGTCTCCGATAGGGCGCGACGCGTGGTTCTCCGCGCGCGCTTCGCCTGGGCCCTACGCCGCGAGCGGGCGAGCTCCGACGCGAGCCCTCCGCGGGAATTCGACGCGACGGGTGAGGCATCTCAAGCACGCGAGCGCGCGCGGGGGCGAACGCGCTCGCCATGCCGCGCGGCCTGTCGCGGCTCCGGGACGGCCGTGACGGGCGTCGTGACGAATTCGTGGCAGACATGAAAGAGTCATGTTACATATGTGTTCGTGTCAGGGCGCGCGGCGCGAGATGATGAAGAAGCGGTCCTGGCCGCGGCCGAGACGCTCGTCGCGGCGGGGCGGTTCTCGATGACCGCGCTCGCCAAGGCGCTGGGGCGCTCGCGCTCGCGGCTCTACCGCGAGCTCGGCAGCGGTCAGGCGGTGCTCGCCCGCCTGCGCGCGCGCGGGGTCGAGACCGACGTCGACTCGCCGGCCAAGCGGCGGATCCTCGAGGCGGCGCGTCGGCTCGTGGCCCGGCGCGGGCTCGTCGACGTCACGGTCGAGCAGATCGCCGCTGCGGCCGAGGTCGCGCCCGTGACGATCTATCGCCTGTTCGGCGATCGCGAGGGGCTCCTGCGCGCGCTGGTCGACGGGATCTCGCCGCGCGCGGAGGTCGAGGAGCTGCTCACCGACGACGACCTCGAGCTCGACGTCGCGCTCACGCGGGTGATGGCGCGGCTGCTGACCTTCATCCGCGAGCACCGCGGGCTGATCGCGACTTCGCTGAACGCCGACGGCATGCGGGCGCTCGCGCCGCTGCGGCGGGCCAACAGCTCGAGCCGCGAGCGCCTGCGTCGGTACTTCCGTCGGCGCCGCGACGCGCTCAAGGGCTCGCCGCAGCAGCTGGTCAAGGTCTTCATGGCGCTCGGGCTCGGCGGCGGGCTGCTGCTCGAGCCAGACGATGATGTCCCTCGGCGCGCGCGGGCGCTGGTCGCCGCGTTCCTCGACGGCGCGCGGCGATAAAGGAGAGCACGATGATGGTGGCGTTGGCGAAGGATGTGACGGTCGACGACGCGGCGCGTACGCGCGGCGCGGACGAGTCCGCGTGGATACGGCCGCTGGAGCGGGGGGCGCCCCAGGACGCCTCGGGCGAGCGCACGCTGCTGGGCTCGCTCGGCGGCAAGGGCCTCAACCTCGCGCGCATGACCGCGCTCGGCCTGCCGGTGCCGCCGGGCTTCGTGATCACGACGGCGGCGTATCGCCTCGTCGCCGCCGGCGCGTCGCTCGATCACGACGCGCTGCGGCGGGTCGGGGCGGGCGACGTCGAGGGCGCGCGGCGTGAGGGGGCGCGGGCCCGCGCCGCGCTGCGCGAGGCGCCGCTGCCCGACGCGCTCGCGCGGGCGATCGTCGCGGCGTGGCGTCGCGCGGGGCCGGAGCACGCCTACGCCGTGCGCTCGTCCGCGACCCTCGAGGACCTCGCGGAGGCGAGCTTCGCGGGGCAGCAGGACACCTACCTCGGCGTCCGCGGCGAGGACGAGCTGCTCCGCCGCGTGCGCGACTGCTGGGCCTCGCTGTTCACCGACCGCGCGCTGCTGTATCGCCGCCGCCAGGGCTTCACCGACGACGCCGCCGAGCTCGCGGTCGTGGTCCAGCGCCTCATCGCGCCGCGGGTCTCGGGCATCCTGTTCACCGCGGACCCCGTCAGCCACAGCCGCGCGGTCGCGTCGATCGACGCGAGCTACGGGCTCGGCGAGGCGCTCGTCTCGGGCCGCGTCGACGCGGATCTCTACCGCGTGCGCCGGGCGACCCGCGAGCTCGTCGAGCTCCGGCTCGGCGAGAAGGCGATCGCGATCTGGCCGGACGGGCAGGGGACGGTGGAGCGCCCGGTCGAGCTCGAGGCGCGCCGGCGGCGGGCGCTCGACGACGACGGGCTGCGGGCGCTGCTCGAGCTCGCGGACACGGTCGAGCGAGCCCGCGGCGCCCCGCAGGACATCGAGTACACCTTCGACGAGGACGGCCGCCTGTGGCTGCTGCAGACCCGCGACATCACCTCGCTGTACCCGATGCCGACGCCGCGCGGCGCGGGTGACGGGCTCCATGTATACCTGTCCTTTGGGCATCTCCAGGTGATGACCGAGCCGCTGCACCCGCTCGCGATCGACTTCTTCCGCTACGCCATGCCCTTCGGCAGCCAGCGCCGCTGCGAGCTGATCGTCACCGCTGGCGACCGCATGTACTTCGACGCGACCTCGGCGCTCTCGACCTTCCCGACGAGCGCGATCCTGCCGCGCGTGTTCCACGTCATGGACCGGCAGATGGTCGACGCGCTGCAAGGCGCGCTGCGGCGCCCCGACTTCGCTCGCGGCGCGCCGAAGAGCCGGCGGCTCCGGCTGGCGCGCGTGATCCTGGCGCCGATGCTGCGCGCGCTGGCGCGCGCGTACTTCCGCCGCGACCCCGAGCGCGCGCGCGCCGATCTGGTCGCGGCGCTCGCGGGCTTCGTCGACGACGCGCAGGCGCGCGTCGCCGCAGCCGAGCCCGGCGCCCCGCGGCTGCGCGCCGCGATCGAGCGCACGGAGCAGCTGTTCTACACGCTGATCCCCTCGTTCCCGCCGCTCGTCCTGACCGGCGTCGTGTGCTGGAAGCGCCTCGAGCGACGCGCCCCGCCGTCGATCGGCCCGGCGCGCGTCGAGGCGCTCACCCGCGGGCTCGAGGGCAACATCACGACGCAGATGGATCTCGAGGTCGGCGATCTCGGCGACCTCGCGCGCGAGGTCCCGGGGCTGCTCGAGCAGCTCGCCGCGCGCGAGGGGCCCGCGTGCGTCGAGGGTCTGCGCGGGACGCCGGGCAGCGCCGCGTTCTTCGCCGCGTGGGACGAGTTCATCGCGCGCTACGGCCACCGCTGCCCCGGCGAGATCAACCTCGCGCAGCCGCGCTGGCGCGACGACCCGACCAGCTTGGTGCGCTCGATCGTCTCCATCGGTCGCGGCGCGCGGGAGCCGGGCGCGCATCGCCGGCATCACGCCGCGCTCGCGGAGGAGGCCGAGCGCGTCGGTCGCGAGCTCGTCGCCGCCGCGCCGATCTGGCGTCGCGGGCAGGTCTCGCGGATGGTCCGCCGCGTCCGCGAGTACCTCGCGCTGCGCGAGCACGGCAAGTTCTACGCGCTGCTGTTCTTCGAGCTGGTGCGGGAGACCGCGCTCGAGGCCGCGGCCCTCGCGGTCGCGGCGGGCTCGCTCGACGCCGAGGAGGACGCCTTCTTCCTCGACTTCGACGAGCTCCTCGGCGCGCTCGAGCGCGGCGATGATCTCCGGGAGCAGGTCCGCGCGCGCCGGGCCCGGCTCGAGCGCAGCCGCGGGCTCCGGCCGCCGCGCGTGCTCACGAGCGAGGGCGAGCACCTCCGGCCGCCGCCGCCGACCTCGCTGCCCCCCGGGGCGCTCGCGGGCATCGCCGCGTCGGGCGGGGTCGCGTGCGGGCGCGCGCGGGTCGTGCTCGATCCGCGGCGCGACGAGCTCGAGGACGGCGAGATCCTGGTCGCGCCCTTCACCGACCCCGGCTGGACGCCGCTGTTCATCCACGCCGCCGGGCTCGTGATGGAGGTCGGCGGGCTCATGACCCACGGCTCCGTGATCGCGCGCGAGTACGGGATCCCGGCGGTCGTCGGCGTCGACGGCTGCACCACGAAGATTCGCAGCGGGCAGCGGATCCGCGTCGACGGCGGGACCGGGATCGTGACGATCCTCGAGGACGACGAGGAAGACGAGGACGACGAGGACGACGAGGACGACGCGGACGCCGAGCGCCGCGACGCGAGCGCGGAGGGCGGCGCGTGAGGTCAGCGGCCATCGTGCTCGCGGTCCTCGTCGCCGCGCTCTACGGCGCGCTCGTCTACCGCGGCCAGGGCGAGGCGCTCGTCGCCCTGCGCGCGTCGGGCAAGCTCGGCCTCAGCTTCGTGCCGGTGCTCGCGCTCGCGATCCTGCTGATGGGCGCCGTCGAGGCGCTGCTGCCCGGCGAGGTCATCGAGCGCTGGCTCAGCGACGCCGCCGGGTGGCGCGGGATCCTGATCGGCTGGGTCGCGGGGATCCTGACGCCGGCGGGCTCGCTCATCGGCCTGCCGCTCGCGGGCGGGCTGTACAAGGCCGGCGTCAGCCCGGCGGTGCTGGTGACCTTCCTGACCTCGCTGGCGACGCTCTCGCTCGTCAAGCTGCCCATCGAGATCGGGCTGCTCGGGCTCCGCCTCGCGCTCGTGCGCTTCGCCGCGTGCCTGGTGCTGCCGCTCGCGGCCGGCGGGGTCACGCGCCTGTGCGGCGCGCTGCTGCGCGGCGGGCCGTGAGCGCGCGCGATCAGAACCGCAGGCGCAGCTCGAACTGGGCGGAGAGCGGCTGCTGGAACGCGATCTCGGTGCCGTAGTTGGGCTGCGGCAGCACGATGGTCTGGCTGAAGAAGCGCCCGCTCGGGTTGTTGGCGCCGCCGCGCACCTTCGCGTGCTTGAGGTCGTCGAGGTCGCCGCCGGCGATCGGGTGCGTGCTGTAGCGGCTGTAGTTCTCGTCGACGCGCAGGATCGCCTTCGAGTTGGTGACGTTGATCAGGCGCGCGCTGAACTCGAGCTCGAGCTCGCCGGGCAGCGGGTAGGCGTAGCCGGCCTGCAGGTTCAGGGTGTAGAGCGCCGGCGTGTAGCCGCCCGAGCCGCGCGGGATGATGAACACGCTCGCGATGATCCCGCTCGGCGCGAAGTGGCTGACCGGCGTCCCCGAGAGCAGGCGGAAGCTTGACCCGAGGGTCAGGCGCCCCGCCTCGCGCAGGTCGAACTGGTAGAACACGTCGGTCTTGATGTTGTGCGGGCGGTTGTCGTACAGCGGCCCGAACGCGTTGCGGACCAGCTCGGGCAGGTCGTACTGCGTGCTGACGCCGAGGTTGACCGCGCCGGTGTTGCGGTCGATCGAGCCGTCGTAGTTGCCGATCAGGCGGCTGTACGAGTAGCTGAAGTTGAAGATCCAGCCCTTGGCGAAGCGCTTGCGGACGAGGAAGGTCCAGGCGTCGTAGTTGCGGATCGGCGGCTTGTAGAGCTTGCCGACCTCGGTGAACGCGTCGACGAGGAACTCGCAGTGCGTCAGCGCGCGCGCGATCTCGGCGCGCCCCGGATCGTCCGCCGCGCTCGCGTCGAGGTCGGTCTGCAGCGCGTCGCACTCGGCCTGCTTCGCCGCGATGTCGGACTCGGAGACGGGCTCGCCGAGGTTGGCGATGATGAAGTTGTTGCCGCTGTTGGTCGAGACGTCGTCGACCGCGCGCCCGAGCCCGTTGTGCAGCCAGCGGACGCCGAGGAGCAGGTCCTCGATGACCTCCTGCTCGTAGCCGAGCTGGAACTGGCGGTTGAACTGCCCCTTGAGCCGCGGGACCACGGAGCCGACCGTGAGCCCGCTCGTGCCGCCCAGGCCGTTGCTCGAGTCGGAGCAGTACTCCGTCGGCAGGCCGTCCTGCGACATCGGGTGGTCGGCGCCGTTGATGTTGACGGTCCCGTTGCAGTCGGTGGTCCCGTAGCTGCGCCCGACGGTCACGAGCCCGCCGAACACGCGGCTGTTGAGCTGCAGCGGCAGCGCGCGGTAGAAGTGCCCGTAGCTCGCGAACAGCCGGCTCTTGCCCTCGCCGGTCCAGTCGTAGGTGATGCCGGTGCGCGGCGCGACGTTGTCCCAGATCAGCAGCGCCTGCTCGCCGTTGATGTCGCGCATGCTCTGGAACTCCCAGCGCACGCCGGCGCTCGCGTACAGCCCCTCGGCGAGCTGGACGCGGTCCTGCACGAACACGCCGTAGTTCTCGGTCGAGAGCCGCGCGTCGTAGAACGGCACGCGGACGCCCGCGCCCTGCGGCGTCGCGATCGCGCGCAGGTCGCCCTGCTCCCGCCGCGTGCGCCCGTAGCCGGTCGTCCCGCGCACGCTCGGGGTCGCCGAGTTCGCGGTGATGATGCGGTTGTTGTTGACCCGGTTCTGGAAATTGATGTCGTAGTCGCCGGTCTCCGGGTCGTAGCAGAACTCGCCGCCCGCGCCGTCCTCCTGCGGGTGATCGCAGCGCTCGTAGAAGTCCTCCGCGTTCGAGCCGGAGAACCGCGAGATCGTGTCGCGCTCGACGTGCTCGACCAGCGCGCCGTACTTGAGCTGGTGGCTGGTCGCGGCGATGTTGAAGAAGTGCGTGAGGTTGAAGCGGCCCTCGACGCGGCGGTTGACCTCCTCGTTGTACTGACCGATGCCGCCCGAGATCCAGAAGCGGATCGGGCACGTCTCGCCGGGCAGGTCGCTCGCGTTGCAGGCGTCGGCGACCCCGGGGACCAGGTTGAGCGCCGCGTCGCGATCGAGGACTTCGAACAGCCCGCGATCGTTGGTCTCCTGCAGCACCGGGCGGTCCTTGTGCGCGGGGTCGTCGAGCCGCCACGCCTCTTCGAAACGATCTTGGTAGTAGGAGACGCCGGCGTCGATCTCGACGGCGTCCTTGGCGACGCGCCCCGAGTAGCTCAGCCCGACCTGCTGGTAGCCGCCGCGGCCCCAGCCGAAGTGGTCGTTGACGATGCCGGTGGCGACGCGCGCGAGCCCGCCGAGGCTCGTCGTCGGGTTCGTGCCGAAGGTGTTGGGGGTCGACGACGAGGGCAGGCGGTAGGTCGTGCGGTCGAAGGTCGGCGAGCCGCCGCCCGAGAGCGAGAGGCTGTGCTTCGGCGTGATCGTCCAGTCGACGCGCCCGAACCATCCGACGTTGATGCGACCTGTCTTGAAGGTCTGCTCGGCGAACTTGCTCGTGAGGATGTAGTTCTCGTCGGGCGCGCAGTCGAACTCGCCGAGCCGGTACGGGCAGCCCGTGTAGCCGCCCGAGCGGTCCTTGTCGACGCGGTGGTAGAACGACTGGTTGAGGCTGTTGATGTTGCCGGAGGGCGCGATCCCGACCGCGAAGAACAGCTTGTCGCGGATGATCGGGCCCGTCACCGTCACGACCGCCTGCATCTCGTGGTCGGTGACGGAGGACGCGCGCAGCGCCTCGTCGGTCGCGGAGATCAGGCGCGGGTCGGCGAGCCGCGGCGTGTAGCGCACGACCGCCTGCCCGCGCACCTTGTTGGAGCCGCCGAGCCGGCGCGCCTGCACCTGACCGCCCGAGGCGCCCCCGTACTCCGCGTCGTAGCCGGCCTCCTGGACCTCGACCGTGTCGATGAACTCCTGGACGATCGCGGCGCCGACCGTGCCGAACGACGGGCTGTTGACGTTCGCGCCGTCGACCGAGTACTTCGACTCGTCGGAGCCGGTGCCGCCGATGCGCAGCCCGGCGGCGTCGCGGGTGACGGTCGGGGCGATGTCGACGACGTCGGTCATGTCGCGGCCGCCGAGCGGGAGGTTGCGCGCGGCGTCCATGTCGACGCGCTCGACCACCGCGTTGTCGGAGCGCGTCGCCGGCTCGACGACGATGCGGCGCGAGAACTCGTTGCCGGGGTCGAGCGTGACGTTGACGCGGTAGCTCGCGCCCCGCGGGAGGTCGACGACCTTGGCGACGTCCGCCTGGCCCGTCAGCACCTGCACCGTGTAGCGCCCCGGCGGGAGCGCGTTGAAGGCGTACAGGCCCTCGTCGTTCGTGCGCGTCTCTCTCTGTCCCTGGAGGCAGGCGCACTGGAGGATGACGATCGCGTCACCCACGGGCTTGCCGGTCTTTTGGTTGCGGACCGCGCCGCGCAGCTTGGCCGTCGACGCGCTGCGCGGCGGCGCGGCCGCCTCGTCCGCCGGCGCGGCGGCGGCGACGGCGGCGGTCGGAGGCGCGAGCGCGAGGGCGGCTCCGAGCGCGATCCAGGGTGAGCGCGTCGACCTGCGAGCGCGCGCGCGTGGGGTGAACGGATCGCTGCGCTCGTCGTGCATCAGGCCGCGTCGGCATCGTACCGCGTGCCGCGGGCGCGCGGGCTCGAGATGCCGTCGCGCGCCTGTTCGCGCGCGCGCGTCGTCGCGGGGCGGCATATCGACGCGTCAACCTCGTTCTGGGCCGCTGGGCGAGCGCGCGCCGCGTTCTCGCGCCCGCGAGCGCCGCCGTCTCGGACTCGGTCTCGGTCTCGGTCTCCGACGAGCTCAGCGGTGGCGCGTCGCTGGGCGCGGGACGTCGCCGATGACCACGCCGGCCCCCTCGCGCGGGTGGTCGCGCGCCGCGACGATGGTGCCGCCCGGCGCCACGATCGCGCTCGTCCCCCGCGCGGCCGCGCGGACGAGCGCGAGGGGGAGCTCGATCGGCCGCAGCCGCGCGTTGCGGTAGTGGTAGGGCGCGACCGCGGGCGGGCCCTCGTTGGTCGGGACGACCACGAGCTCGGCGCCGGCGCGCGCGTAGGCCCGCGAGAGGTCGCGGAAATTGTCGTCCTGGCAGATCATCGCGCCGACCCGAACGCCGTCGACCTCGAACACGAGCAGCGCGCCGTCGCCAGGCGGGTAGCGCTCGGAGAGCGGGATGAGGTGGGTCTTCGTGTAGCGCCCGACGAGCGCGCCCGCTGGATCGAAGACGGCGAGGCGGTTGCCCGGATCGTCGCGGTCGCGGTAGCCGACGACCAGGTGCACCCGGAGCGCGCCCGCGAGCGCGGCCCAGCGCGCGTCGAACTGCGCGAGCGCGCCGGGCTCGACCGTGAACGCGCTCTCGGGCAGCACCACCAGGCGCGCGCCGCCCTGCGCCGCCGCGGTGACGAGCGCCTCGGCTTGGTGCTCGCCGCCTCGGGTCGGCCACGCGACGGCGGCGACCCGCAGCGCGCCGTCGGTTCGCGCGGGCAGCAGCGCGCCGCACAGCGGCGGCGCGGCGAGCAGCGGCACCAGCAGCGCGAGCCCGGACGGCCGACGGCGCGCGAGCGCGCCGACCACCACGGCCTGCAGCGCGACGATCACGAGCGCGAGCGCGTGGGGCCCCGCCAGTCGCAGCAGCCCGCCGACGAGCTCCGGCTCGATCGCCCACGCGCGCGCCAGGCTGCGCGCCGTGCCCCACATGGGCAGCGCGGCGTCGAGCCGCTCGATCGCGGCGAAGCTCACGCCTGCGCCAAGGGTCAGGGCCGGGAGCGACCAGTGACGCATGACGTGGACGAGCGCGGCGAAGCTCGCGTCGAGCGCCAGCAGGTAGAGCGCGAGCGCGACGGCGGGCAGCGGCGGCACGCCGAGGCCGTCGAGCATGACGCCGAGCGGGAGCGTGCGCGCGAGCCCCCAGACCCCGCCGAGCGCGGCGGCGCGGCGGCGGCTGGGGCTGCGCAGGGCGACGATCAGCAGCGGCGCGACGCCGACGAGCTGCAGCCACGGCGCCTCGATCGGGTAGCCCGACGCGAACATCAGGAGCCCGCCGAGCGCGGCGAGCAGCAGGTCGGGGACGACGCGCGTGGCGGGCACGGGCCCATCCTACACAGGGACGCGCGCGAGCGCGCGAGCGGGCTCATCAATCCGTTCGCCAGGTGCCGGCGGCTGCTCGCGTCCCTCGAGCGGCGCGCGCGGATCAGCCGCGGCGCGTTTGGTCGCGGGGAGGGCCGCTCGAGCGGCGGCGACGCGCGGGGCTCAGGTCCCCAGCAGCTGGCGCACGACGTCCTGGTCCGAGAACGGTCGCAGCTCGCCGGCGATCTCCTGGCCGCGCTCGTGGCCCTTGCCGGCGATCAGGATCACGTCGTCCTCGCCCGCGCCGCGCAGCGCCGCGGCGATCGCCGCGGCGCGGTCGAGCTCGAGCTCGACGCCGAGATGTCCCTCGAGACCGGCGCGCACGGCCGCGGCGATCGCCGCCGGGTCCTCGTCGCGCGGGTTGTCGCTCGTCAGGATCACGCGATCGGCGGGGCGCGCCGCGTGGCCCATGGCCGCCCGCTTCCCGTGATCGCGGTTGCCCCCCGCGCCGAACACGACCGTCAGGCGCCCGCGGCAGAGCGCGCGCGCCGTCTCGACCATGCGCGTCAGCGCGTCGGGCGTGTGCGCGAAGTCGACGACGATACCTGGCCGTGTAGACAGGACCTCGAAGCGCCCCGGCGGCCACGCGGCGCTCGCGATGGCCGCGCGCGCGTCGGCGGCCGGGACCCGACGACGACGCGCGCCGCGGCGTAGGCCGCGAGCGCGTTCTCGGCGAAGGCGCGGCCGATCGCCGCGAGCTCTCGAGCCGGCCGCGGACGGGCGGCGCGTCAGGCACGAGCCCGCGCTCCTCGTAGTCGACGCGCGTGCCGCTCCAGTCGAGCTCGACCGCGCGCGCGCGCAGCTCGACGTCGGCGCCCGCGAGCGAGTAGCGCAGCACCCGGACGCCCGCCGGCGTGACGTCGGCGAGCAGCGCGGCGCACGGGTCGTCGGCGTTGAGCACCGCCGCGCCGCCCGGCGGCAGCCCGACGAACAGCTGCGCCTTGCTCGCGAGGTAGTGCTCGAAGCTCTTGTGGAACTGGAGGTGATCCTCGGACAGGTTCGTGAACACGCCGACGCGGCTCGGCCACGCGCGCCCGAAGCCGAGCGCGAGCGCCTCGCTCGTCAGCTCGATGACCGCGTACGCGCCGCCCGCGTCGAGCGCCCGCCGCATCAGCGCGAGGAAGCCCTGGTAGGTCTTCGGCAGCGCCTGCGGCTCGTCGTCGAGGTAGGAGCCGAGCGTCGACGTGCGCGCGACGGGTCGGCGCAGGCGCGCGAGCGCCTGCGCGATCAGCCATGTCGTCGTGGTCTTGCCGTTGGTCCCGGTCACGCCCGTCGTGTGCAGACGGTCGTGCCAGGGCGGCGGGTCAGGCGGGGGCGCGGCGCACGGGCACGATGGTACCAGCCGGCGACCCCGCGCGAGCGCGCGCCCGCGGCGTCAGGGGCGCGCAGGCGCGCGCGGCGCTACGCCGCGCGCGAGCGAGATGTCCCAAGGGACTGGCGGTGACTAGAAGCCGAGCCCCTCGACGCAGCTGAAGAAGCCGAAGTTGTTGCAGTTGTCGGCGGTCATGCAGTCGACCATCGCCGCGTGCCCGTCCGGCGTCATGCCGTTGAGGTAGCCCTCGCACTCCTGCTGGCTCTCGCCGCAGGTGTTGGCGATCGTCTCGCAGGCCGTGGCCGCGGCGTCGTCGGCACACGCGAGCGCGAGCGACTCGTCGATGCAGTCGTACCAGGTCTTCGTCGCGCAGTCGTCGGCGTTGAGGCACGAGATCGTGGCCTCGAGCACGCCCTCCTTGAGCAGGCCCTCGGCGGACGTGCACGCGTCGTACATCCACGCGTCGCAGCTGTCCGAGATGTCCGGGCAGAGGCCGGCGCCGTTGTCACCCAGGCAGTCGCCGTCGCCGTCGCCGTCGCCGTCGCCGTCGCCGTCGCCGTCGCCGTCGCCGTCGCCGTCGCCGTCGCCGTCACCGTCGCCGTCGCCCGCGGTCATCGGACCCGCGGTCCCTGTCATCGGGCCCGTGGTGCCGCCCTCCGTGCCCGCGGACGTGCCGTCGCTGCCCGCGGTCGTGTCGGTGCCGTTGTCGGTGTCGGTCGAGCCGTTCGTCGCGTCCGAGCTGTTGGAGTCGCTGCTGTTGGTGTCGCCGCCGTTGACGATGATGCAGCCGCCGGACGAGGTCGCGAGGGTCGTGACCAGTACAAGAAATTTCGCGCGATCGAGGTTCATGGTTCGCTCCAGGGGGCCCCGTCGCCTCGCGCTCTTGGAGTCGAGGAGGCCCGCGTCCGGGCTTCGGACAGCGGCCGCGCGCGTCGCATTCACGCGGCCCGACGGCTTGTTTCGCGACCGGCGCGCGGACGAGGCGCGCGCTCGCGAGTGTTTCAATATGACCCAAGGGACATGATGAACGCTACGCCGACGCGCGCTCGCGGTCGCGCTGGATGACGGCGAGCGGGCTCGAGGCGTCGACCGCGAGCTCGCCGCGGTGCCGCTCTCGCCAGCGCCGATAGGCGATGATCGGGCCGTCGCTCTGGACCAGCAGCTCGTCGAGCTCGCGCAGCCGCGTCTCCACGGCCGGCTGCGTCTCGACGACGAGCGTGTCCTGCCCGATGATGACGCTGTTGAGCGCTCGGTTGACGCGCCCCACGAGCCACGAGAAGCCCGGGACACGCGCGAAGCGCTGATAGCTGCGGACGTAGTAGATCATGCGCTCGTCGTCGATGGGCACGAAGGCGAGGAACTGCCACACGGCGCCGGTCTTGTTGCGCCAGATGTTCGGGCCGAGGAACTCGATGATCGGCTCCTGACCCTCGAGGCCGACCGTGAGGCGATCGCCGTCGACGCCCGTGGCGACGACGAGCTCGGTCGGCGCGAACACGCCGATCGTGGTCCGGTGGACGAAGGGCAGGTGGGCGAAGTCGAGCTGGTTCTCGATCGCGCGCGTGTAGTGGGTGCGGACCGGCACCACGCACTCGCTGCCCGCGTAGGTGTAGCCGTCGAGGTCGAAGAACGGGATCGGCTCGTCGGGCGCGGGGTCGGGCCCCGTCCAGACCCACACGAGGTCGTGGGCCTCGCGCGCGGGGATCATGTCGAGGGTCATCGCCTTCGGGATCGGGCGATCGGGGTGGGCCGGGATCGCGCGGCACGTGCCCTCGGCGTCGTAGCGGAAGCCGTGGAAGGGGCACTCGATGCAGCCGTCGCGGACGCGCCCGGGCGACAGCTTGGCGCGGCGGTGCGGGCAGCTGTCCCGCGCGACCGCGACGCGCCCGCTCGCGTCGCGCCAGAGCACCAGCTCCAGGCCGAAGCGACGGCGCGCGAGCGGGCGCTTCGCGCCCAGCTCCCGCGACGAGAGGATGGCGTACCAGCGGTTCTTGATCACGTACATGACGGCTCGGACCCTCGTGCTTGAACATGCCGCACGCGCGTCACGGTCGCCACGCGCGCGGTCCCGCGATCGCACGTCGCGTGCGCGCGTTGGGAGCGGAGGGATCATGCGCGCGTCGGCGCCCGCGCGCAGCGACTCGCGTCGTCGGTGAGGCGACGTCTACCCGGGGCGCGCTCGAGGCGTGCGCACGAGGCGCGCCGTCGTGTTGGACATGGACGGAGGAACGCGCTCGAGCGTGACCGCCGGTCGGGCGCTCAGAGCATCTCGCGCGCGCGCGCGCGCGCGCGCTGCATCTCGTCCTCGGAGTAGAACTGCGTCGCCCAGCGCCGGTACGCGACGAACGGGCCGTCGGCGTCGCTCAGCGCGGGGTGCAGGCGATACATCTTGTTCTCCCAGATCTTTACGTCCTGGTTGACCGTGCCGTCGAAGAAGCGCCGGTACTGCCGCGCGATCAAGGGGTCGAGCAGGCGGATCGGCGAGCGCAGGACGCTGTACATCAGGCGCACGTCGACGTGGTGCTCGTCGATCGGCGTGGTGTTGCCGAGCGTCCGCAGGCCGATCGGGACGCCGAGCACCTTCGACTTGAAGGTGATGTAGCCGATCGTCAGCCCGAACTTCCGCGTGATGAGCGGGCCCTCGATCGCGCCCCAGAGGCCGAACTGCTCGAGCTCGAGCGTCAGCGTGGAGTCGATGCGCAGCGTCGGGCCGTCGGTCGAGAGCTCGACCTTCGGGATCCGCTTGGAGAAGCCGTGCATCGCGGGGATGTGCGCGACGTCGATGTCGTTCTCGACGATGTCCTGGCAGCACGCGTTGAGGCGCCAGCGCGACTCCATCCAGGGCGTCCACCGCCCCTCCTCGTCAGGCATCTCGGGCACGCGCCAGCTCGGCGGCTCGCGCTGCTCGTGGTACCAGACGAGGATCATCCCCGAGACCTCCTGCACCGGCCAGTGGCGGAGGCTGACCTTCGGCGTCCGCGTGGCCTCGGGGACATACTTGCACTGACCCGAGACGCCGTCGAAGGTCCAGCCGTGGAACGGGCAGCGGATGCTGGTGCCGTCGACCTTGCCGCCGTGCCCCAGGTGCGCGCCGAGGTGCGGGCAGTAGGGGTCGACCGCGTGCGCCTGCCCGTCGGCGGTGCGATAGAGCACGATGTCCTGCCCGAAGTAGTGGACCGTCTTGGTCCGTCGCGGCTTCAGCTCCTCCGAGCGGGAGACGAGGAACCAGCCGCGCGGGTACGGGGTGATGGGGGTGCGCGCGGTATCCATGACACTCGACCTCGGGTTGACGGGGCGGGGGGTGCTCCAGCGGCGTCGCGGCTCGACGCGGGATCGCCCGCGCCCACGAGACACTAGCCTCGCGACGGCGGTCTCGGCCACCCGAAACAGGATGGCCTTCGAACCACGTCGCTCGCGTCGCGCGCGCGTCGACGCGGTCGTCGAGCCCGCGCGAACGGCGAGCGCTCGCGTTCGCGCGGCCGGGCGTGCGTCACGCGCGAGAGAGCGGGGCCAGCCGCTCGAGCGGCTCGCCGCGGTCGACGAGCACGTCCAGCCGCGCGAGTCGATCGAGCGCGTCCGTCAGCGCCGCGCCGCTCTGGAAGCGCTCGTCGGAATCCTCGGCGAGCGGCAGCGACGATCTGGGCGAGCGCGGGAGAGACATCCGGGCGCAGCCGCGTGATCGGGGGGCGGCGCGACGGTGCAGGCGCCTCGTCACGGAGGCGCGAGCGCGCGCCTCCGCGCCTGGGTCGCCGTCGCGCGTCGCGTAAGGTTGACTGACTCTTCAGTCAGGACGGATAGCGCGCGCGCATCGACGCGACCGAGGCCTCGACGAGCTCGCGCAGCGCGTCGAGGTCGACGTCGGCGAGCTTGTTGAGGTACAGGCACGACTTCCCGGTCTTGTACTTCCCGAGGCGCGCGAGCAGCGGCTCGTAGCCCGAGAAGCCCGGCATGACGTAGAGCACGAGGTTGCGCTTGCGGGGCGAGAACCCGCAGAGGAACCAGTCGAGCTCACGACCGGTCTCGTAGACCATGTGACAGCGTCCGTAGCCGACGATGCTCTCCCCCCACATCGCGGCGCGCTCGCCCGTCGCCGCGCGCATGAGCTTGTGGATCGTCTTCGCGTCCGTGCGCTTCGCGTCGTCCTCGATCGCGTCGAGGAAGCCGCGCACGCTCGCGCGGTTCTGCTTCGTCTTGAGCTCGGCCATGGCCGGCCTGTAGCACAGGCGCGCGCGTCGCCGAATCCCTGCCAGTGCAGGGGGCCAGCGTCGTCCTCTGGGTCGTCAGCTCGCCTCGCGCAGGGTCGTGCGCAGCGCCTCGGCCAGCGCCTCGGGGTCCGGGATGAGCAGGCGGTCCGCGCTGATTCCACAGCGCAGCGCGCCCTCGCGGACCCACCAGATGAACGAGCAGTGCTGGTGGGGGAGCAGCGGCGTGGCGACGGCGAAGTCCGTGATCCGGGCGCCGCCCATGCGGGTGAGCTGCTCGCTCAGTCGCGGCGCGTCCCAGTTCACGATGAGCGGTGGGAGGCGCGAGAGCATGCGCCGCGCGGTCGCCTCGGGGGCGAGCGCGAGGCGCCTGGAGGCGCCGTACGGGACGCCCCGCGCGCGCGCGGCCTGCCGCGACACCGCGTCCACGATCGTCTCGAGCGCCGCGCCGCCAGGCGGGATCGAGAAGCGCGTCGACTGGCGAAAGTGGTTGCCGAGCGCGAGCGGGCCCGCGAGCGGGCGCGCGCTGTAGGAGGGCGCCATGATGTCGAAGCCGAGCTGCTCGTGGCCGTAGTGCGCGCGGAAGGCCGCCGCGGACCAGGCGAGCAGGAGCTCGCGCGACGTGATCCCGCGCGCGCGGGCCAGCGCCGCGACCTCGTCGGCCGCGCGATCGAAGCGGAGGTGCGTCCAGCTCACGTCGCGGCTCCCGGCCGCGAGCGCGAGCGTGGGCGCGCGCGGCTCGTCTCGGCGCGGTCGCTCGCGCGAGGACCCCGACGCGCCGAGCATCGCCTCGGGCTCGGGCGCGCCTATGCAGGTCGTCCCGCCCAGGCGGAGCAGCGCCAGGTACATGCCCTCCATGTCGGTGAGCGCGTGGTCCCAGCACAGGCGGAGGCCGAAGAAGCGGGCCGCGGCCGGGTCCTGTTGATCGCGGATCACCTCGAGCCGCCAGGGCGAGCGCCGCCAGTCGAGCTCCTCGCCGAGGCGCGGCGCCGCGGGCCGCAGCAGCTCCTCGACGCCGCGGGCCCCCTCGAGGACGCGCTCGACCAGGTGCTCCTCGAGGCGGAACGCCGGGTCCGCGACCCAGCGCAGCGTCGCGGGGTCGGCGTCGGCGGCCTCGAGGTGGCAGCGCAGCCGCGGCGCCTCGCGGACCAGGTCCAGCACGCCCGCGCGCAGCTCCGCGAGCGACGGCGGGCCGTCGAGCGCGAGCGCGAGCGCGAGCACCATCGGGCGCGCGGGGACGAGGCGGCGGAACTCGGCGAAGCCCCGGTCGGCCCAGTCGACCGGCGTCGGCGCGGGCGTCGGCAGCCGCCCGGGGACGAGCACCAGCTGCTGATCGGTCTCGTCGCGGTTCTGGATCAGGCTGCGCTCAAACGCCGCGGGATCCGGCTTGCCGCCGAACTTGATCCCGGAGCGGCCGGTGGCGACGCGGGTGAACGCGAGCGCCGACTTGAACGCGTCGACGCGGAAGATCCGGCGACCGGCCGCGAAGCGCGTGGGCACGCCGACCACGAGCCCCTCGCTCGGGAGGTTCTCGACGCAGTGCCACCACCACGGCGGGTTGATCAGCAGGTCGCCGGGCTCGAGGATCGCGGTGTAGCGCAGCAGCCTGTCGAACCACGGGGAGCCGGGGTCGCCCTCGTGGGGCTGGATGGTGCGGCTCGTCGCCGAGTAGCCGTTCGCGTAGACCTTCGCGCGCAGGAAGGGCGTCTGGCTCGGCGGGATGAAGTACCAGCGCTTGCGCCCGGCGATCTGGCGAAACAGGTTGATCCCCATCGCGCAGTGGACCGTCGTCCCCTGGTTGCTGCGCCCGAGGAACAGCTGATAGAAGCTCGCGCGCCGCCCCGGGCGATCCGGCGTGATCGCGCGCGTCAGCTCGGTCTCCACCATGTCCTTAAGCTCAGGGTGGTGCTGGAACACCGTGGTCGCGCCCGCGACGTAGACCTCGGGCCGCGCGAGCGCCTCGCGGACCGGGAGCATCCGCGACTCGCCGGCGCTGCTGCACAGCAGCTCGGCGTCGGGGTAGCGGTCGAGCCACCACTGCGGATCGCCCCACGCCGCGGTGCACGGCAGCCCCCGCAGCGCGCCGCGCAGCACCATCGGCCGCGTGAAGTCCTCGCTCGCCGCGAGCACGTCCCTGCGGGTCGCGGTCGCGGCGTCGAGCGCCGCGATCGCGAGCGGCGCGCGCGCGGGCAGGCGGGCGACCAGCGCGGCGTGCAGGCGATCGTAGGCGCGCGAGTCGAGCAGCGACCAGTCGGACCAGACGTCCGCGGCGAGCCCGAGGTTGGTGGCGGCGAGGGCGAGGGCGTGGAGGGCGGCGCTCATCGTATCGGTCCTTGGAGACGGGTCGTGGGATGACTAGAAGCGAAACCGCCGCCCCGCGACGGCGCGGCGCGCCAGCGCGCGCTGGAGGTCGACGTAGCGGTTGTTCCGCTCGCGGAGCGTGTGCCCGCCGTCGGCGGGCGGGCTCGGGTCCTGGAGGATCTGGTGCAGGAAGGGGAACGACTCGAGGCCGACCTGGAACATCCACGAGAACATCGGGCTCACCTGGTAGTCCTCCTCGGTCATCTGATCGCCGACGCCGACGCGCCCGTCGCCGTGCCAGCGCGAGGCGACCGCGACCGAGCTCTCGCTCTGGTTGCGGACCGCGTGCCACCACCAGGGCGGGTTGAGCAGCACGTCCCCGGGCTCGAGCGTCGCCTGGTAGTACGGGCACCACGCGAACGCGGGGAACTGCTCCTCGTCGTAGTCGTCGGGGTACAGGCACAGCGCGAAGGCGGCGGCGCGCCCCATCGCGGGGACCGGGTAGAGGAAGATCGAGTCCTTGGGGTCGACGAAGTACCAGGTCTTTCGACCCTCGAGCATCACGAACCAGTTCCACACCGCGGCCGCGTGAAACGGCGAGCCGGTGCCGCGCCGGCCCATGAAGAGCTGCGCGTACGCCATCTTCTTCTGGATGTAGGGCTCGAGGCGCCCGAGCGCGAGCCCGTCGATCAGCTCGGGGTGACGCCGGAGCAGCACCTCGCAGTTGTGCAGGTAGACGCGCGGGTCATCGACCGCGCGCAGCGGGCCGGAGAAGCCGTCTTTCTTCGCCGTGGTCAGCAGCACCTCCTCGTCGCCGTAGCGCTCGAGCAGCGTCGCGAAGCGCCAGCGGCCGCTGCGGGACGCGACCTCGGCGAAGCCGCGGAGGATCACCGGGTGCGGCGTCTTGACGTAGCGCGCGTGGAAGTCCTCCGGCGTCCCCCGGCGCCAGTCGTACGACGGGAGCTCGACCTCGCGCGCCACCGGCCCGTGCGCCTCGCAGGCCGCGAGCACGCGCTCGTACAGGCGCGCGTGCGCCCGCGAGAGCAGCGGCTGGGCGCCGAGCACGAACAGCTTCTTGAGCAGCGCCGTCTGGCGGAAGAAGCCGGCGGTCGACCACACCAGCTTGATGCCGAGCTGGGTCGCCGGATCGAGCTCCGGCGCGGTGAAGGTCCGCGCCGGCGAGACGTGCCCGTTGAGCTCCTTCTGCAGGAACGGGCGCGTCCCGCCCCAGGACTCGACGGCGTAGCGGGCGCGGATGCGGGCTTGCAAGCGCAGCGCCTCCCACCCCGAGCGGCGCGGCGGCGTCGCGCCGGGCCCTGTGACGGTCTGTGTCTGTGTCATCCCCGTGTGTCCTCTCGAGAAGGTCTACGTCTACGCGGAGGCGCGGCGCGGCGCGCCTCGCCGCGGGAGGCCGCCGAGCGTCAGCGCGGGCAGCTGCTCGGGGCGCAGGCCGAAGCGCGCGAGGCTGTAGCGGTGCGGCGCGCGGCGCGGCTGGCCCTCGAGGAAGGCGCGACAGGCCGCCGCCGCGCGGTCGTCGAACGGGCGATCGAGCCAGCGCTGGATCCTCTCCACGGTCGCGACTGGATCCGCGACGAGCTCGCGGTAGTCGACGAGCAGGATCCGCGCGCGGTGCTCGGCGTAGGCGCGCTCGAGTCGCGCGAGCCCGCGCTCCAGCAGGCGCAGCGTGGTTCGACCGACGACGGCGTCGCCCGGGCCGTCGGCGTCCATGTGCTGGAGCGTCGAGCACAGGCTGCAGAACGAGCCGACGACCTCGTCGAGCGCGCGGACCGTGACGATCAGGCGCGCGTCGGGGCGCGTCGCGAGCAGCGCGTCGGGGGCCCAGACGTGCCCTGGATCCTTGAGCACCGGCGCGCCGCCGGGCGAGCGCCAGCGCAGCGCGCGGAGCAGCAGGTCCCAGTCGCGGTAGGCCGGCCGGAAGTCCGCGTCGGCGAGGAAGCGCTCGTAGCTCGGGACGTGGTTGAGCCAGGCGAAGAACGGCGTCGTGAACGTCGCGCGCAGCAGCCAGTTGCACTCGTCAGGTGCGTCGGCCGCCATCGGGTGGATATCGCGGAACGCGGGGGCGCGCCCGTAGAGCCACCGCAGCATCGCCTGCGTCGCCTCGAGCTCGCGGCGCGCCTGCTCCGGCGGCGCGTCGATCGCGAACGCCGGCGCCCGCAGCTCCCACAGGCGGTAGGCGCGGTTGCCCGGGACCACCGCCATCAGGTTGTGCAGCAGCGTCGTGCCGGTGCGCGGCAGGCCGGTGATGATCGCGGGCGCGGGCGTCGGGCGCTCGCGCAGCTCCGGCCGCGCGCGCAGGAGCGCGGCGACGCGGCCGCGCGTGGTGAGGAGGCCGAGCAGCTCGGCGACGGCCGTCTCGACGCGCGCCGGGCGGAGCCCGGCCTCGCGCGCGAGCGACTCGACGAGCACGCGGAAGGCGGGCTCCCACTCGCGGCCCATTAGGTCGTCGGATCGGACGAGCTGCTGGGCGGTCTCGATGAGGATGTCGGGGTCTAGCGCGGTCACGGTGCGTCCTCCAGCGGGTAAGGTGTTTGGTTCACGCCGAGGCGTCGTAGTGCCGGGCGATACGATCGTCTTCGTCCATGAGCGCGTCGACCTCGGCGTCGGCGAACTCGAGCAGCCCCATGCGCGCGTAGGCGTCGCGGACCTTCGGCCCCCACAGGCCGATCGAGCGCACGATCGGGACGACGCGCCGGAACAGCTCCGCGCGGTAGCGGTGCATGTAGCCCGAGTCCTCGATCCAGCCGACGCAGCGGTCGACCGGGAGCCCGAGCTCGGCCCAGAGCTCGCGGGCGGCGAAGCGATCGCGCAGCAGGTACGAGGCCTCGATCACGAACTCCTCGCGCTCTGCGAGCTCGGGCGCGCTCAGCTCGCGGTAGAGCTCGCCGAGCTGGACGCGGCCGAACGCGACGTGGCGCGCCTCGTCCTGGGCGACGTAGGCGTGCGCCGCCGCGATCAGCGGGTGCTGGCTGCGATCGCGGATCATCGAGAACACCGCGAGGCCGAGCCCCTCGATCAGCACCTGCATGCCGAGACAGGTGACGTCCCAGCGGCGGTCGTAGAGCACCTGATCGAGCAGGCGCCGCAGCGGCGGCGAGACCGGGTGCGAGAGGCCGAGCTTCTCGCTGAGCAGGCGCGCGAACACCTCGACGTGGCGCGCCTCGTCGACGACCTGCGTGGCGCAGAACATCCGCGCCGCGGAGCTCGGCGCGCGCTGGACGAGCCGCCCGGCGCACAGCAGCGCGCCCTGCTCGCCCGCGAGGAACTGCGAGAGCTGCCAGGCCTGGTGGTTGCGCCGCAGCTCGACGCGCTCGGCCGCGCCGAGCCGATTCCACACCGGCGAGCGCCAGATCGGGATCGCGTCGTCCGGCAGCTGCTGCGGGTTCTCGGGGTCGATCTCGAGGGACCAGTCGAGCCGCGCGTGGGCGTCCCACTGCCGCTTCTTGGCGACGTCGTAGAGGCGGATCATCTGCTGCTCGGCGTCGTCGAGGCCCGCGAGCCAGGGCGCGACGAGCTCGTCCTGATCGAGCAGGAGGGGCTCGTGGGGGGAGCGCGCCTCGCTGACCTCGAGCCGCGGCGCCGCGATGAGCCCCCGGGCCGCGTAGGCGTCGAGGTACGTGTCGACGAGCTGGGCGTCGACCGCGGGGCAGCGGATCCCGAGCGCGTCGAGCCGCGCCCGCGTCTCGCGATCGGTGAGCGCCGGACCGTCGCCAACCGTCGCCTCGCGGCGACGCATCCGCGTCGGCGTCATCGCGCGGTAGTAGAGGGCGAAGCGCGCGAGCGGGTTCTCGGGGTCCTCCCGAGGCAGCCGGAGCACGCGCTCGCGCCAGCGCGGGAACGCGGTCTCGCGCAGGCGATAGGCGCGCCCGCGGAGCATGCCGTAGAAGGTCGAGCGCCGCAGCGGCGAGGGGTTGAGCAGCGCGACGCGACGGCCCTCGTGCTCCTCCTGCAGGCAGAGCGCGGCGATCGCCGCGGCGACGAAGTCGACGGGGACGACGCTGATGGCGTCGTCGAGCGCGGGCGCGCTCTCGAGCCGCAGCGCGCCGGCGACGAAGGCCGCCAGCAGGTTGCTCGCGGGATCGAGCTCGGCGCCGGTGCGAGAGTCGCCGGTGACCAGCCCCGGGCGGTACACGCTCACGGGGACGCCGCGATCCTCAGCGTGCTCGAGCGCGCGCTCGGCGGCCCACTTCGACTGGAAGTCTCGACCGCTCGTATAACGCTACGAGATTCTTCTTGAACTGGCGTTCGCGCGAGCGCGGCTCCGTCAAGAGTCCAGCGTCGTCGACGAGCTCGACGCCCACGCGTGACGACGCCCGGCGAGCGCCGGACGCGTCGTCCCACGCAGGCGAGCGCGAGCGTGAGCTCGCTACTGCGGGATCAGGTTGAGGTTCAGCCCGCCCGGGTACCAGTACGTGCCGTAGCTCTGCACGCCGTACACGCTGATGCCGATCTCGGCGTCCGCCGAGACGTCGTGGTTACCCTGGTTGATGTTCATCAGCTGCACGTGCGCGACCGAGAAGCCGGTGTTCCCGATCGCCTCCCACCCGCCCACGTTCATGCCGTCGACGGACACGCTCGCGCTGTCGGGCGCGATGATGTCGACGAAGTTCGCCTGGTAGCCCGTCGGCGCGTGGAACAGGTACTGGTCGCGGTACTGCTCGGTCGCGACCGCCTGCAGCATCGCGGGGTCCGAGTTCCCGTAGCCCGCGGCCTGCCCGACCATGTACTGCACGACCATGATCTTCTTGTCCGACGAGACCACGAAGCTCTCGGTCGTCGTCGAGAGCTCGACGAACTGACCCGCCATCGCGATGTTCCCCGGCGCGGGCTGGGGCGGATCGAAGGTCAGCGTGGTGTCGTCCTCGGTCGCGACTACCCGCACGATCTGCCCCTTCTTCAGGTTGTTGTTCGGCACCTGCACCGGCGGGACGACGATGTACTCCTTCGCCAGCGTGTCGACCGGGAACAGCGACTCCTCGAGGTGATCGCACGCGATCACGGTCGGCGGCACGTTGGTACACTTGTGCCCGCCGATCACCTGGATGTCCTTGTTCGCGGTCACGCGCGTGCCCGTCAGATCGGCGGGGTCCGGGTTCCCGCCGCCGCCCTGGGCCGAGGCCACGAGCAGCACGTCGCCCTCGTCGATCGAGACCACGCCGGTGCCGTTCGCCGCGACCCCGGCGCCCGCGAGCACGGTCCCGCCGGTCGGCGAGGGCGTCAGCGTGACCTCGGTGTCGTCGTGGCGCGCGGTCACGGCGTAGAACCCGGGGAAGCCGTTCCCGCCGAAGTGCCAGGTGTTGTACGACGCGACCACGTAGTCGGCGCCCCAGGTGTTGACCGGCAGCAGCAGCGACGCGTCGTTGGTCGACGTCGGCGTCAGCGGGTTGTACTGGTACACGGTGACCGGCTGATCCGAGCGCAGGCGGTACGAGCCGTCGACGACGAGCTTGGACGGGCCGTAGCCGTCGGTCAGCGCGTCGACCCACGGGACCACGATCACCTGCACGCTGTTGGGCGCGACCTGCACCTGGGTGATCATCTGGGCGCCGCGCGTGATCGTGATGTTCGCCGGGTTCCCGGTCGTGTTGGCGACCGCGGCCGCGAACTGCTCGGAGTCGTGGTAGCCGTCGTGCTGGGGCGTCACGGTCGGGTAGTAGTCACAGCCGATGTAGCTCAGGCCCAGGCTCTGGGGCGCGCACGCGCCCACGCAGCTGCCGAGGTCAGGGTCGCACATCACCCCCTGCACCGCGTCACACTGCTCGCCCGGCTCCCAGCCGTCGCCCTGCTGATTGCACACCAGCACCTGATCGCCCTCGCACTCGGTGCTCCCGGGGATGCAGAGCACGCAGCCGACGCCGTCGAGACACGCGTCGTCGCAGGGCGTCTCCTCCTCGTAGCCGCCCATCCCGTCGCAGATCTTGGCGACGCCCCCGTCGCACTCGACCTCTCCCTGCAGGCACACGCCCCCGCCGGTGTCCGAGGTCGTCCCGGGGTCGGTGGACGTGGTCCCGGGGTCGGTGGTGGTCGCCAGCGTCGTCATCGTCGTCGGGTCGGTGGTGGCGGTCGCGTCGGTGGTCGTCGTCGCGCCGCTCGTCGTGCCGCCCGTCGTCGCGTCGGTCCCTGTCCCCGAGGTCATGCTTCCGGTCGGCCCCGCGCTGCTCGTCGTCGGCGCGCCGGTCGTCGCCTCGGTCGCCGACGCGCTCGTGGTGTCACCCTCGCTCGTGCCGCCCCCGGTGTCGTCGCCGCACCCGGCGAGCGCGAGGCACAGCGCCGCGAGGGCGCGCGGCGCGGAGGTTCGAAGGGTCCGAAAGGTCCGAAAGGTCCGAAAGGTCATGTTCTCCATCGCGCCGATCATACTCAATCTCGCGCCTCCTCCCTCTGGCGTTCGAAGTGAATATCCCGTGAGCGAGGCGATGAAACGAACGCATGCCGGCGCCGCGCCCCGTGGAACCCCGGGCGCGGCGCCGGCGGAGATCCCATCGCGACGGCCCCGTCGCCGGGAGGTGTAGTATCGTTGCCACCTTGGCGACGCGGCGGGAAGGGGGGCGGGGACTCGAGCGCGCGGCGGCGCTGCTCGGCCTCCTCGCGATCGCCTGCGCGAGCGCTCGGGCGAGCGCCGCGGAGCCTGCGGCGCCCTCGGGCGTGAGGACGTACACGGGCCCGGAGGGGCCCATCGCCGCGCCGAGCCCGTCCGCCGAGCTCGCGCCTGACCCCGCCGCGGCGATTGAGCCCGCGCTCGAACCCGCGATCGAGCGCCCCGCCACGATCGAGGGGCCCGGGGCCGTCCCGCTCCCATCCGTCGAGAAGGTCGAGGGGGACCGCGAGGAGGCGCGTCCGCTGGACCCGCGTCCCCGTCACCGCTGGATCTACAACAACCTGATCGGCGCGCGCTACAACCCGCTCGGGCTGATCAACGAGCTCACGCTCGGCTATCGCTATCAGCTCGTTGACAAGAACTCGATCCTGTTCAACGAGAGCTTCATCGCCGTCCAGGCCCACGCCGTCCTCACGCCGGCCTACGCCGGCGGCGGCCCCAAGCTCGACATCCAGCCGGCGGCCGTGCTCAACCTCTCGGTCGCGTACGACTGCATCGGCTACTTCGGCGCGCTCGGCTCGCTGCAGTCGTTCCCCAGCGCCACCGCCGACTGGTCCGACACGCGCGTCAAGGAGCTCGCCAACCTCGGCCTCAACTACGGCGCGCTCACCCACACGGTCACGCTCTCGGGGCTCCTCCAGGGCAAGGTCAAGAACGTCGCCGTTCGCGACAACGTAAAATTCTACTGGAGCGACTTCGTCCTCCGCGAGGGCGATCGGGTGTTCTACTCCCAGACCCTCGACATGCTCCTCTCCGACCGCGGCTGGGCGACGACCAACGACCTCGACGTCCTCTACCTCTTCGACTTCGGGCTCACGCTCGGCGCGCGCTACACCTACACCTACGCGTTCTACGACGAGCAGCACTTCGCCCCCGGCGAGGAGGTCGTGAACGTCGTCGGGCCGACCCACCGCGTCGGCCCGGCGATCATCTACACGTTCTCCAAGCGCCCCGATCGCCGCTTCGACGAGCCGTCGTTGATCATCCTCTCGCAGTGGTGGGCGAAGCACCCGTACCGCACCGGCCAGGACGTCCACGCCGCGATCCCCTACTTCGTCGTCGCGTTCACCTTCAAGGGCGACCTGTTCCCCGATCCGGCGCGCTGGCACGCGAAGACCCAGCCGCGCGAGCGTCGGCGCAGGTCGAGGCGCTAGCCGTCGGCCGTCGGCGGTCGCGGTCGAGCGCGGATTCGTGCGCCCTGGTCGCGCGCGTGCGCGTGTGGCACGCTCGCTCCCGTGCGCCGCGCGGTCTTCTCGATCTCTGTTCTTTTGTGCATGTTGATAGCGACGCCCGCGCGGCCCGACGTGCTGCCGCCGGGCGAGAAGGGCGTCGGGCTCTCGATCTCGGTCAAGGCGGAGGTCCCCGAGGGCAAGGCGCTCGTGCTCGCGCGCACCTTTCGCGGCGCGATGGTGATCACGCCGGGGACGCCGCAGGAGGTCGAGTGGCACCCGCTGGGGGGCGCGCTGCAGCTGCGCCTCGTCGAGCAGGCGAGCGTGGCGAAGATAGACGCGCTGCGCGAGGACATGAAGCGCGACGAGATCAACGCGCTCGTCGAGCAGGGCGCCGCGTGTCACGAGCCGTTCCCCGGGGTCCGCACCGTCCCGGAGTCCAACCCGGAGTCAGGGCTTCGCTGGGTGTACGCGGTCGAGTTCGCGGGCGACGCCTGCACGGCGACGCTCGAGCGCACCGAGAAGCTCGACGCCGCGGGCGTCGTGCTGCCGGCGGCGCCCGAGGAGCCTCCTGGACCGGCGAAGGCCGAGGCGGGGCCTCCCGAGACGAAGGCGGACGAGCCGAAGACGGGCGAGCCGAAGGCGGACGAGACGAAGTCCGGCGCGGGGATGTGCAGCGTCGCGCGGCGCCCCGAGGGCTCCGGCGCGCTCTTGGTGCTCGTGAGCGCGCTGGCGCTCGGCGTGGGCCGGCGGCGTCGGTCGCGACGCGCCGCAGCGCCGTCGTAGGGCTCCACGTCGGCGTGGCGCTGCGGCTGGAAATCGGCGCGCGACTCGGCGAATGCGCGGAGCCGCGACGGCGCCGCGCGGGTGTTCTACTTGATGGCTAAAAAGACATGTTGGAGGGAGGTCGCGGCGCCTCGGCTGGTTCCTCCGCGGTTCCAGCTCCGGCGCAGATCCCCGCGTGCTCGCGCGTGCGCGGGCGCGACGCGCGAGCGCCGATGATCCCTCGGATGTTTACGAGGCCGCGCGCTGAGGGGTGTTGAAGGGCGTCGGGGCGCGGGGCCATGACTTCGACTGGAAGTACGGCAGCCGCAGGCGCTCGCCGTCGGCGACGCGCTCGGAGCCCGCGCGCGACCGCGGACCCCCGCGGTCCACGGGCACCACGCCGATCGACGAGACGTAGTGAATCGCCGCGCCGCCGGCGAGGCAGGCCAGGCGGATCACCTCGATCGTCCCGCCGACGTTCGTCGGGCGCAGCTCCTCAAACGGCGCCGACCAGTCGACCCGCGCCGCGCAGTGAATGACGCGGTGCGCTCGCTCGGCGAGCGCCGCGAAGACGTCGTCGGTGAGGCCGAGCTGCGGGCGCGAGAGGTCCGCGGGCACGACCTCGACCCGCGCGCGCTCGATCGTCCGCCCGAGCCGCCGCGCGGTCTCGGCGATCCGGCTCCAGCCGTGCTCCGGGTCGCGCGCGCGGACCAGGCAGACCACGCGTCGGGGCGAGCGCGCCAGCAGCTCGGCGAGCAGGTAGCCGCCGACGAAGCCGGTGGCGCCCGTGAGGATCACGTCGCGCCCGGAGACCGCGCGCGCGCGCGGCCGCAGCGTCGGCTCGAGCGCCGCGCAGGCGTTCAGGTCCGGGCGCGCCGGCGCGAGCTCGGGCGCGCCGGCGCCGGCGCGCTCGACCCACCGCGCGATCTCGGCGAGGCTGCGATCGAAGATGACCTCGACCGGGAGCTCGACGCCGACGCGCTCCTCGGCGGCGGCGGCGAGCGAGACCATCGCGATGGAGTCGAGGCCGAGCTCGCGCAGCGTCCGCTCGGGCTCGACGCGGCGCGCGGGGATCGACGCCTCCACGACAAGATGGTCGATGAGCCAGGTAGGTAGACCGCCGGGGCGCGCCGCGGGCTCGACGCGACGTCGCGCCGGCAGGTCGCCCGCGAGCCACGCCTGTCGACACGCGCGGCGCTGGATCTTGCCGCTCGTCGTCTTGGGGATCGTCCGCGGGGGGAGCAGGGCGAGCCCCGCGAGCGCGAGCTCGTGCGCCCGCGCGATCGCCTCGCGCAGCGCGTCCTCGACCTCCTCGAGCGCCGCGCCCTTGACCTCCGCGACCACGCACAGCGCCTCGTCGCCGCCCGCGTCGGGGATCGTGAAGGCCGCCACGCAGCCGGCGCGGATCGCCGGGTGGGCCGCCTCGCAGGTCGCCTCGAGGTCCTGCGGGTAGTGGTTGCGGCCGCGGATGACGAGCAGATCCTTGCTGCGCCCGGTGATGAACAGCTGCCCGTCGCGCAGCACGCCGAGGTCGCCGCTGCGCAGCCACGCGCGCCCGTCCGCGCCGCGCCACGCGAAGCGCTCGCGGCTCGCCTCGGGCAGCTCCCAGTAGCCCCGCGCGACCGCGCGGCCGCGGATCGCGATCTCGCCGACCTCGTCGGGCGCCGCCGGGCGCCCGTCGGCGCGCAAGATCGCTACCTCGGCGTCGAGGATCGGCGCGCCGCAGCTCACGAGCTCCTTGCCGTCGCCCCGCGCGACGCGGCCGCGCTCGAGCGCCTTCGCGTCGCAGCGCAGGAGGTAGCGGTCCTCGTCGATGTTGCCGCCCGTGACCAGCAGCGTCGCCTCGGCCAGGCCGTACGTTGGGTTGAAGCTGCGCCGGTGAAAGCCGGCGGGCGCGAAGGCCCGCGCGAATTCCCGGAGGGTCTCCGCGCGCACCGGCTCGGCGCCGCAGAACGCGAGCTGCCAGCGGCTGAGGTCCAGCGACGCGACCGCCTCCGGCGTGGCGCGCCGGGCCGCGAGCGCGTAGGCGAAGTTAGGACCGCCCGAGATCGTCGCGTCGAAGTGGCTGATCGCGCGAGGCCAGCGCATGGGGTTCTTGATGAAGTCGATCGTCGACATCAGCGTCCCCGTGGCGTCGAGCGCCATCGGCCCGAGGATGCCGCCGATGAGCCCCATGTCGTGGTAGGGCGGCAGCCACGAGAGCACGTGCGGGCCGTCGACGCGGTAGGAGCTGCGGATCATCTCGAGGTTCGCGAGCAGGTTGCCGTGCGAGACCATCACGCCGCGCGGGCGCCCCGTGGAGCCCGAGGTGTACTGGAGGAACGCGAGGTCGTCGGGCGCGACCGCGGGGCGGCGCCAGTCGGCGGCCCACCCGGGCTCGGCGTCGTCGACCGTGACCGCCTCGAGCACCGCGAGCTCGGGCGCCGCCTCGGCGATCATCGGGAGCACGCCCGCGAGCGCCGCGGTGGTCAGCGTCAGCGCCGGCCGCGAGCTGCGGATGATGCCCTGCAGGCGCGGCAGCGTCGCGTCGAGCCGCGCGGGGTTGGGCGGGAACGCCGGGACGGCGACGACCTGCGCATAAAGACAGCCAAAAAACGCCGCGATGAAGTCGAGGCCGGGCGGGAAGATCAGCAGCGCGCGCTCCCGCGCGTAGCCGAGCGCCTGCAGGCGCGCGGCGATCACCCGCGCGCGGCGGTCGAGCTCGGCGAGGCTCCAGCAGGTCGTCGGGCCGTCCACGTCGCCTGTCTCGAGGAACCGCAGCCCGACCGCCGGGGTCGTCGCGCGGCGCGACTCGAGGAACTCGATGAGCGAGGGGTAGGGGAGCCTGGCGTCGGCGCGTGTGATCATGGTCGGTGTCCCTTCTCTTGAGCGTGTCGCCGGGCCGCGCGGGGACGCGCGGGCGCGGGCGCGCGTGCCCGCGCTCGACCGGTGCTCGTGCGCGCGCGCTTGAGCACGTGATCGCCCGCGAGACCTACAAGCCCCTCCGGACATCCAGTCTCTCGTCGAGGCCGATCAACGGGTTAACACGACGCGCGCCGATCCTCAGCGCCGGCGTCGGCCAATCGTGTGTCGCCGCCCGTCAACTCGCGGCTGTCCGCCGCGGGCACAGGCGTGGCCGACGTCGACACAGGGCGCCCGGCGCCCGCGCGCGCGGGCGCGCCGGGTGTCGCGCAGGGCCGCGACGGCGCGCGCCGTCGCTCGCGGCGACGCGCGCGGCGCGGCGGCAGGCTTGGATGAGATGTCCGATCGAGCACTCGCCTCGCGCCGGATCGCGCGCCGGACCGCGCCCGGCTCAGGGCGGCGGCGAGCGCGGTCGAGCTGCCTGATCGAGCATGCTAATCGAGCCGGACCGCGCCCGGCTCAGGGCGGCGGCGAGCGCGGTCGAGCTGCCTGATCGAGCATGCTAATCGAGCCGGGCGCGCGCCCGGATCGGTGCGGCGGCGAGCGTGGTCGAGCTGCCTGAGCGAGCACGCTTATCGATCCGGCGCCCGGCTCCGCGCGACGACATAGAATGCGGCGTGAGCCGACGCCTGCTCTCGCTCGTCGCCGTGCTCGGCGCGCTCTCCCTCGCGCCGGGCGTCGCCGTGGCCCAGACGACTCGGGCCGCGCACGGCTTCGTCGTCGACCGCTGGGGCGCCGCGGAGGGCCTGCCGCTCGATCACGCGCTCGACGTCGCGTTCACCCCAGACGGCTTCGTCTGGGTCGCCACCGTCGAGGGGCTGTTCCGCTTCGACGGTCGCGAGTTTCGGCCGATGGACGATGAGTGGATCGAGGCGCTCGGATCGCGGCGGATCACGCGGCTCGCCACGCACCCGCGCGACGGCGCGCTCTGGATCATGGCGGAGATGCAGTCGGTCGCGCGCCTCGTCGACGGCGAGCTCCAGGTCTGGGACGAACTAGGCGGGCCGCCCGGGCGTTGGCTCGTCGACGATCAGGAGCTCTGGCTGCCGCTCGATCGGCTCTACAGGCTCGATGACGCGCCCTACGAGGTGCCGTGGGCCGAGCTCCCCTTGCCGCTCCACGGCGTGGCGTCGCTGGGCGACGGCTCCCTGCTCCTCAGCGTCGGCGAGGTGCTCTATCAGGCGCGCCCAGGGGAGCGACCGAGCCGCTTCACGCCCGCCGACGCGCTCGACGGCGCCATCCAGTCTCTCGTCGAGGCCGCCGACGGCGCGCCGATCGTCGACACCCGGCGCTCGATCTACCGCTGGGACGGGGCGCGCTTCGCCGCGCTCGACCCGGGCGGTCCGCTGGCGTGCATCCCCATCCCGGCCCGCACGCACCGCTTCGAGTGCCCGCCGCTCAACCAACGCGCGGGTCCGTGGCGGATCCGCAACGACGTGATCACGCACTCCGGGCGCGAGGTGTGGACGCTGGGGGCGTTGCCCGAGGACGGGCTCGTCGACTCGCGCGGCGATCTGTGGGTGCCGACCCAGGGGGACGGGCTGCTGCGCGTGCGGCCGGCCGTCCTCCACCACCTGCCGATCGCCAGGCACGACGCCCGCGCCGATCACCTCTGGCTCGACCGCGCGGACCGGCTCTGGGTCAGGCACGCGAGCGACCGGAGCTGGAGGACCTATGACCCGGAGGCGCGTCGTCGCGGCGGCGCCGGCGTCGAGCTGCGTGACGTCAAGGCGACGCTCATCCGCGAGCTCGACGAGGAGCGGCTGATCGACATCGGCAAGGGCGTCGCGCGGACGGGTCGTCGCGCGGGCGCGACGATCGAGCGCGAGACCGGGGCCGCGACGACGATCTCGAACCCGTGCACCGCGGCGCGCCTCCCTGACGGCGTCTGGATCATCGGCGGCGGGAACGGGCTCTACGCGCTCGACGGCGTCGAGGTCGCGCCGCTCGCGGTCGACGGCGAGATCGGTCGCGTGAGCGCGCTGCTGCCTCTCAGCGGCGGCGACGTGGCGATCGGCACGAAGAGCCGCGGCCTCCGCTTCATGGATCGCGCGCGGCGGGTGCGTCCGCTCGGGCGCCGCGGCGGGCTCCTCGTCGACGGGATCCGCCACCTCCGCCGGGACGGCGACACGCTGTGGGTGAGCACGGAGGAGGAGGGCCTGTGCGCGGTCGGCCCGCTCTCAGGTGGCCTCGAGGGCGCGGCGTGGCGCTGCCTCCGACCCGGGGCCGCGCGGGGGGTCCACGCGAGCGAGGTCGACGCGGCCGGTAATACGTGGCTCTCGAGTAATGTTGGCCTTTGGGTCAGCCGACCAGGCGAGCTCGCCGCCTTCGCCGACGGCGGCCCGGCGCCCGACTTCCTCCAGCTCGGCGTCGAGTCCGGCATGGTCAAGGCCGAGGCGAACGGCCAGAGCTGCGGGACGGTCGCGCGGGACCGCGAGGGCGTGCTGTGGTTCCCGACCCAGGACGGCGTCGTCGGCGCCGATCCCCGGCGCTTCCGCTTCCCGGAGGCGCCGCGCGCCTCCATCGAGCTGGCGCGCGTCGGCGAGCGGCCGGCGGCGGGTCCCTTGCAGGTCGAGCCCGAGCAGGCCGTCGAGCTGTCGTGGGTCGCCCCGGCGCCGCCGGAGTACGCCGCGCAGGTCCGCTACCGCGTCCGCATCAACGACGGCGCGTGGTCCGAGCCGAGCCGCGGGCGCGGCATCACGCTCGCCGGCCTCGCGCCCGGAGCGTTTCGCGTCGAGGTCCAGGCGGGCCTCGCGGGCGCGTGGGGCCCGATCGCCGCGATCGCGGGTCACCGCGCGCCCGCCTGGCACGAGCGCTGGCTCGCGTGGGTGCTCGGCCTCGTCATCGCGATCGGCGTCGGCGCGGGCGTCGTCCGCCTGCGGACGCGGGCGCTGCGGCGACGCCAGCAGGCGCTCGAGGCGACGGTCGCCGAGCGCACCGTCGAGGTCCGCTCCAAGGCCGACGCGCTGCTCCGCAAGACGCGGCTGCTCTCGGAGCAGTCCGCGCGGCTCGCCGAGCTCGAGGGGCTGCGCTCGCAGGCGATCGCCAATCTCCACCACGAGCTGCGCACGCCGCTGACGCTGGTGAAGGCGGGGCTCGAGCGGCTGAGCCCGCCGGGCGACCCCCGCGAGCGCGAGAACCACGCGCGAGTGCTGCGCAACGCGGCGCGCCTCGAGACGCTGATGTCGCAGCTCGGCGACATCGCGCAGCTCGAGTCCGGCGAGCTCGTCCCCCGCGCGCGCCGGCTCGACCTGCGCGCGCGGACCTCGGCGCTCATCGGTCGATTCCAGGCGCTCGCCTCGCAGCGCGGGATCACGCTGAGCCCGCCGCCGCCCGGCGACGCGCTGTCGCTGTGGTTCGACCCGGACTTCTTCGACAAGATCCTCAGCAACCTCGTCCACAACGCGCTCAAGTTCACGCCGCCCGGCGGCGCGGTCGAGATCAGCGTCGCGCCGAGCGACGAGCTCGTCCGCGTCGAGGTCTCGGACACCGGGCCCGGGATCCCCGAGCGCGCGCGCGAGCGCGTGTTCGAGCGCCTGTTCCAGGTCGAGCAGGGCGCGGACCGCCCGCACGAGGGCTCGGGCATCGGCCTCGCGCTCGCGCGCGAGCTGACCGAGCTGTGCGGCGGCGAGATCGGTCACGAGCCGCGGGGCGGCGGCGGCACGCGGTTTTGGGTCAGCCTGCCCCGAGGGTCAGCGCACATCCTGCCCGACGAGGTCGCCCGCGAGCCCGACGAGCTCTCGCCCGCCGCGCCCGAGGAGCCGCAGATCGTCGGCCCGGACGACGCGCCGCTGCTGCTCGTCGTCGAGGATCACGCCGACATGCGCGCGTGGTTCGTCGACGAGCTGAGCGAGGGCTTCCGCGTCGCGACCGCGGCCAACGGCGAGGAGGGGCTCGCGCGCGCGCTGTCGCTGCGCCCCGCGCTCGTGCTCTCGGACGTCATGATGCCGAGGCTCGACGGGCTCGGGCTCGCGCGCGCGCTCAAGCGCTCGCCCGACGCGCCGCCGGTGCTGCTGATCTCGGCGAAGGTCTCTGCGGCGGAGCGCCAGGCCGCGCTCGACGTCGCCGATGGCTGGCTGCCCAAGCCGTTCTCGTCGACGGGCCTGCGCGCCGAGCTGCGGCGGCTGACGGGCGCGGAGCTCGTCGGCAGCGCGCGCGGCTCGCAGGAGGTCCCCGAGGTCGATCGCCAGCTGCTCGAGCGCCTCGCCGCGGCCGTCGACGAGCGCCTCGACGACGAGTCGCTCACCGTCCCCGAGCTCGCGCGCGCGGTCGCGAGGAGCACCCGGACGCTCCACCGAGAGCTGCGCCGCGTCGCCGGCGTGACGCCGACGCGCTGGATCCGAGAGCACCGCCTGCGCCGCGCGATGGAGATCCTCCGCCGCGGCGAGGTCCAGACGATCTCGGAGGTCGCGGCCGCCGTCGGGATGAGCCGCGCGTGGTTCACTCGCACCTACCGCGCGTGGTCCGGGCGCAGCCCCGGCCAGGACCTCCTGCGGACGCGCGAGGCCTGACAGCCCGTGGCGAACGTCCACGCGCGCCTCGCCCTGGACGCGCGTGGTCTCGGCCTAAGGCAGGGTGTGCTGCGCGAACAGGTCCGCGATCGCCTCGGAGGCGTGCAGCGCCGTCGAGCTCGCGCCGAACAGGCACGAGTCGTTGCCCGGCCAGCAGTGACCGCCGCCGTCGATCGTGCAGAGCGTGACCTCGACCCCGTCGGCGCAGTTCGGCCATGTCTCGCAGGTCATGTCGTCTTTCTGGAAGGAGACCTCGCTCGCGCCGTCGCAGCCGTCGCGCGCCGCCCAGCCCTGCATCATCGGCTGCACCGCCGGGTACCCGGGGCCGGCGCCGTTGTACGAGACGATCAGGTCGCCGGTGCCGTGGAAGTCGAGCATCGAGATCGGGCGCGATGGTTGGCAGTCCGCCGGCGCGAGCCCGAGCACGCCGGCCACCGAGGCCGAGGCCGCGAACACGTCCGCGGCGCGGCACGCGAGCGTGTGCGCCATGTGGCCGCCGTTCGACATCCCGGTGACGTAGACGCGCCGCGGGTCGACGCACAGCTCGCCGAGCAGCTTGTCGACGAGCAGGCGCGCGAACAGGATGTCGTTGACGCCCTCGCTGTGCGCGGTCCCGCAGCAGGCGCCGGCGTTGAACGAGTTGCCGATCCCCACCGGGTAGGCGACGACGAGCCCGCGCGCCTCGGCCGTGTCGTTGAACTGCGAGAAGTCGGCCTGCTGCAGCGGGTTGCCCAGCAGCCCGTGGAAGTTGAGCACCAGCGAGGTCGGCTCGCCAGGGTCGTAGCCCGAGGGGATGAACAGCGCGTACTCGCGGGTCTCGCCGTCGACCTCGACCGTGTTGCCGGGCAGCCAGCCGGGGGCCGGCGCCGCGTGGCCGCAGCCGAGCGGCGGCGCCTCGCCGCTGTCGCCGGTCGTGCTCGGGTCCTCCGTGGTGTCGGGCGGGTCGGTGTCGCTGGCGTCGCCGCTCGAGCCCGAGCCCGAGCTCGTCGCGGTCTCGGACTGCGTCGCGTCGCCGCTCGGGTCGGCTGACGACGAGTGCTGCGTGGTCGCGTCGCTCGACGCGCTCGCGTCGCTCGACTCGCTCGCGGTCGCGGCGTCGCTCCCGGTCGCCGGATCGCGGTCGTCGCCGCAGGCCGCGAGCAGCAGCAGCGCGCAGAGGGGGATCAGGGCGCGGGCGTGCACGCCGGCAGTGTACACCGCGCGCTCGCGCGGCGACGCGTCGGTGCAGGTACAACGTTCTCGCGGCGGCGCGACTCCACCACCTCGGGTCAGGCCGCCGCGTTGAGCCGGTAGAACGCGCGCGCGTTGTCGCGAAACAGCCTGCGGCGGGCCGCGTCGTCGAGCTCGAGCCGGTCGACGACCCGCCCGAACGCGCGCCAGAGCGTGTCGAGCGTGGTCGACACCTTGTCGACGGGGAAGTTCGACGCGAACATGCAGCGCTCCACGCCGAACGCGTCGATCGCCGCGCGCAGCGGCGACTCGAGCGCGGCCGCGAGCTCCTCGACGTCGGGCTTGTGGGCGCGCTCGTGGAAGCCGAAGCCGATGACGGGCATGGTCAACCCCGAGAGCTTGCAGTGCACGTTGGGACAGGCGGCGAGCTCCGCAAGGCCCTCGAGCCAGGCGCCGCGGATGCGGTCGCGGGCGCCCGCGTCGGCCCCGATCCCGTGGAACGATCCGCCGAGCCCGACCGGCGTGCCGACGTGGCACAGGACGACGCGGACCTCGGGGATGTCGCGCGCGAGCGCGGCCAGCTCGCCGAGCTGCTCGTGATACACCCACGCGTCGAAGGAGAGCTCGTGGCGCGCGAGCGCGGCGTAGCCCCGGCGCCACTGCGGGTCGCGCGTGAGCGCGGGCGCGGGCGCGTAGCTGTGCACGAGCGGGTGCTCGTGCCAGGTCAGCATGTAGCGGACGCCCCGCGTCGCCGGGCTCGCGGCGCGGTGGGCCGCGAGCACCTCGTCCACCGCGTCGCCGAGGCGCAGATCGGCGTAGGCGACGACGCCCGCGGGGGCGAGCGGACCGAGCGCGCGGCGGAGCTGCTCGAGCCAGACCGTCTCGCCGACCGGGCCGAGCGGGCCGGGGCGCTCCCATCCGGCCTGGACGTGCACGTACTGGGTGATCCCGGCCGGGCGCGCGTCGCCGAGGTAGTGGGGCGGGAGGTAGTCCTCGAGCGCGTGGTTGCGCTCGCCGAAGAACTGCAGGAGGTCGCGCGGGAACAGGCGCTTGGCCGCGAGGTCGAGCAGCCGGCGATTCCAGCCCAGCAGGCGCACGAGCGGGCGAACGCGGCGCGGCGTCCCGCGCACGTCCCAGAGGTGAATGTGCGGGTCGACCGAGTCCGTGACCGGCGGCGGCGCGTGCATGCGCGCATCTCAGCCCAGCGGGCCGCGGGCGTCAACTCGCGGCGCAGCGCGGCGCAGCGCGGGCGCCTCAGCGGCGCGGGCCGTTGAGGAAGTAGGCCATCATCTCGCCCTTGCCCTTGACCGTGATCGGCCCGCGCTCCTCGAGCTCGAACTCGTCCTTGAGCGCGAGGTAGGCCGCCTCCGTGACCTGGATGCGCCCGGGGATCCCGTGCGACTCCATGCGGCTGGCGACGTTGACCGTGTCGCCCCAGAGGTCGAAGGCGAACTTGCGCACGCCGATGACGCCGGCGACGACGGGGCCGCAGTGCAGCCCCGTGCGGATCGCGATCGCGCCGAGGTCGACGGTCTCGAGGATGCGCGTCTTCTCCTGCAGCTCGAGCGCGAAGCGGGCGAGGCGGCGCACGTGGTCGGGGGTGTAGGTCGGGATCCCGGCGGCGACCATGTACGCGTCGCCGATGGTCTTGATCTTCTCGACGCCGTGCTTCTCGACGAGGTGGTCGATCTCGGTGAACACCGCGTTGAGCGAGCGGACGATGTCCTCGGGCGTCGCGCGCTCCGAGAGGCGCGTGAACCCCACGATGTCGACGAACAGCACCGAGGCCTCGTCGAAGCGGTCCGCGATCATCTTCTCGCCGGAGTTGAGGCGCTCGACGATCTTGGCGGGCAGGACGTTGTGCAGCAGCTCCGAGACCTGCTCTTTCTCGGACGAGAGCAGCAGGCCCTTGCCGAAGTCGCGGCGCCTGGCGAACTCGAGCTGGCGGGCCGCGAACGCGCTCGCCATCGTCACGAGCACGAGCAGCATCATCGACTCGATGACCGCGAGCGTGTTGGCCTGCGTCGCGAAGCCGAGCGCGGCGTGGGTGACGATCAGCGTCAGCCCGGCGAGCAGGCGGACCCAGTAGCGGTAGGGGATGAACAGGAAGTTGACGACCATCATGATGATCGCCGTGTTGCTCATCAGCCCGAAGTCCTTGTCGGGGAGCAGCGCGACCGCGACCTCGAGCGCCGCGATCGGCCCGAACGGGACGTACCACAGCGAGTTCACCAGCCGGGTCGTCGAGCGCGCGAGGTAGGTGCTGATGAACGCGACGCCGAGCACCAGCGTGCCGAACGCCTTGGCCGCGAGGTCGAGGGAGAACGCGCGCGAGGCCCCCATCGTCATGTAGTCGATCGGGAGGATCAGCGCGAAGCCGATGGTCCCGAGCACGCAGATGAAGCGCAGCTGGCGGATCGTCGCGGCGCCGCGGTGCTCGAGGAACGCGTCCTCGAGCGCGCGCTCGACGAATTCGCAGCGCAGCGGGTCGAGCGCGTCGCCCCCGGGTCGCTGCAGTCGCTCGGCGAGCGTGGGCTCCTGGACCACGCGCGCCGAGCTCACGCTCGCGCTCCCCGGCGAGCTGTCCCGCGGAGCGAGTTCTTCCTGTGCGGACCCCACCGAAGCGCCCCAAGCTTACCCGACGCGTCAGGAGGCACGCCGCGCGCGCGCGCGCGTCGAGTCAGCCCGCGCATGGCCGCGTCGACCAGAACCGCTCGGGCTCGCGCGCTTCCGTGACGCGACGGCGGCGGCGGGCGTGCGTGGCGCGAGGAGGCGGGCGGGTGTGGCACGAGGAGGCGGGCGGGTGTGGTAGGAGAGGAGGGCGGGCGGGTGTGGTAGGAGAGGAGGGCGGGCGCTCGCCGCCCAGGACGCGCCGTGTCGCGGTCGCCAGAGCACACAGGTCCTTCGCGCCAGCTCGCGCGCTGTTACCCCCGCGGCGGCGAGGAGGCGCGCGCGTGACGAGCCGCTCGATCCGCGCGGCGGGCTCCGCCGACGCGCGCCGGCTCGCGCGGCTCAACGACGTCGGCGTGCACGCGCTGCACGTCGACCGCCGCCCCGACGTGTTCCAGGCGGTCTCGCGCGACGAGCTCGCGGCCTGGTACACCGAGATGCTCGAGAAGCCAGGTGTCGACGCGTGGATCGCGACGCGCGACGGCGAGGACGTGGGCTACACGCTGATGATGGAGCACGCGCGCCCGCGCAGCCCGTTCACGCACGCGCGGCGCTGGTGCGAGATCGACCAGATCGCGGTGCTGCCCGCGGCGCGCGGCCAGGGCATCGCGCGCGCGCTGGTCGAGACCGCGACCCTGGCGGCGCGGGCCCGCGGGATCGCGCACGTCGAGCTCACGGTGTGGTCCTTCAACGAAGCGGCGCGCGCGGCCTTCGAGCGCCTGGGCTTTCGTCCGCGGATACTCCGGATGGAGCGGGGCGAGCCTGGCTGAGTGAGCCCGTCGCGGTCCAGGGCCGCCGACCCGCGCCCGCGTGCCAGACTTGGTTTCCGCTGGTCGACGTCGAGCAAATTGGCTAGCGTGGGCTCGCTCGCGGCGCGCGAGCTGCCGACGATGTCGAAGCTCGCTCCCGCGCACACGCCCGCCGCCGCTACTCTCGAGGTCACCGCGTGACGCGGCTGCCCGTCGTCGACGGGGACGCCGCGGCGCGCCGCGGCGCTCGCTCGACCGCGCGCAGGCCCGGCCGGCGCTCGCCGAACGCCTCGCGCGCGCGACCGCGTGCCTCGACGAGGCGCTGGCGCTGGCGCGCGAGCGCCCGCCGCCCGCGGCGATGTGGCGCGCGCTCGATCGGGCCTACGCGCACCTCGACGGCTACCTCGCCGCGCTCGCGGACGCGGCGTCGGTCGAGCTGCGCTGCCGGGCGGGCTGCTCCGCGTGCTGCCGCGACGCGCCGGCGACCCACGCGATCGAGGGATCCGGTTGGCGCGCGCGCTGCCGGCGAGCGAGCGCGCCTGGGTGCAGGCCGCGATCACGCAGGCGCGCGCGTTCCAGGGGCTGCTGCAGGCGCGGCTTCAGGGCGCGGGGGTCGCTAGCTCCAAGGGACAGGCGTACCGTGAGGCGCAGCTCGAGTGGCGCGCCCGCGGCGAGCGCTGCCCGCTGCTCGACGACGACGAGCGCTGCGCGGCCTACGACGCGCGGCCGCTCGCGTGCCGCGTGCACGCGAGCGCGGAGGATCCGGCGCGCTGCGAGCCGAGCCACCCCGGCTTCGCGACGCTCCGGCGCCCGCCGCTGTGGCGCTCGCCGCAGGAGCGCGGCTTCGAACAGCGGCTCGCGCTGCTGGGGCAGCGCCTCGGGCTGCCCGGCGCGCCGAACCTGCAGTGGAGCCTCGCGCTGCTGCACGATCACGCGCTCGTGGGCGGCGCGTAGAAGCGCGGCAGCGTGACGAGGTCGCCGAAGCGGTCCTGGACGGCGGCCGCGAGCGACTCGAGCGCCTCGCCGTACCACCGGCTGCGGCTGCGCAGCCGCAGCGACGCGATCCGATCGGGCTCGAGCTCGAGCAGCGCGCGCGCGAGCTCGCGCGCGATCGCGCCGTCGCCGAGCGCGACGTACTCCGCGAACGCGCGCGTGGTCGCGACGCTGACCTCGACGCGGTCGCGCTCGTCGAGCTCGAGCGTGACGCGGAGCGGGCGGCCGAAGCTCAGCGCGAGCCGCAGGCGCGGCCGCAGCAGCGCGCACCAGGGGAGCAGCGACAGCGCCTCGAGGTGCGCGTGCGGCAGCGCGATCGTCAGCTCCTCGAGGCGCGCGCCGAGGGGCGACGCGAGCAGCCACCCCCAGTCCTGCGCGCGCCTGGATCGCTGGATCACCGTGAGCTCGCGCAGCGCCGGGAACACCGGCGAGCGGACGACCTGCGCGTGCTTCGTGGGCGGGTAGCGGCGCGGCGTGATCACGGCCGCGCCCAGCTCGGTGAGGCGCCGGTCCTGCTCGGCGAGCGCCGCGAAGCAGCCCCACGAGCACGTGATCTTGCGCAGCACGGGCAGCCCGGGGTGGGCGATGAGCGCGGGGAGCTCGGTCTCGAGCTCTTCGAAGGTCGACCAGGCGGGGTCGCCGATGAGCGGCTCGGCGCGCGCGCGCACGGTCCTGCCCGAGCAGGGGAAGCCGCGGCGAAACTCGACGCGCTCGACGGCCCGCTCGAGCGGCGCGAGCCACTCGTCGTGGTGCCGGCGCAGGAGGTCGCGCTCGCGCCTCGGCGCGCGCCGTCGTCGTCGGCCGACGTCCTCGAGCTGCAGGCGGATGAACTCGCCGCGCTCGTCGCCCTGCGCCGCGAGGTGCTCGGCGAACGCCTCGCGCGGCTCGTCGAGATCAGGGTCCGCGTACACGGCCCGCAGCAGCGCGGTCGAGCGCGGGCTGACGGGCGCGCTCGGGCGCCAGCCCAGGAGCGCCAACAGCTCGCGGCGGACGACCTCGCACACGCGCTCGAGCGCGAGCTGCGTCATGCGCTCCTCGTTGATCAGGATGATGCGCGGCGCGTTGAGCTCGATCAGCCGCTCGAGGCGGCTGCAGCGGTTGACGAGCGCCATGTAGGCGCTGTCCTGGGGGTCCTGTCGCGTCCAGCGCCACGCCGGCGGCGTGACGGGCACGCGCGTGACGAGCAGCCGCGACGCGTCCGCGCCGAGCCGGCGCGCGACGTGCCGCGGCCCGCGGAGCTCCAGCAGCTCCTCCTCGGGATCTTCGAAGCGCATGCAGCCAGCTCGCCCCGGGGTCATGCGAACGATCGCGCCGTCGTCGTGGAGGTTGGCTTCGAACTTGAGGATCGCGTCCAGCTCGTCGCGCGTGACGCCGAGCGCGTCGGCGATCGTCGGCAGCAGCCCCGGGTGCAGCAGCGGCACCGGCGACTCGACGTGACCCCAGCGCGCCTGCCGGAGCGACGGGCGGCCGCACAGCACCCCGCAGCGGTCGCAGACCTCGCCCTCGCGCGCCGCTCCCTCGACGCGCCCGCACAGGCAGCGGAGCTCCTCGATCGGGCCGAAGATCCGCGCGCAGTGGAGCCCGCCGCCCTCGGGCTTGCCCGTCCGTCGGTGGATCGTGTCGGGTCGGCGCACGCGCCCGCAGCTGTGCTCCGCGACCGACGCGAGCGCGCGCGCGAGCGCGTCTGGGTCGTCCGCGAGGAAGCACGCGGTGAGCGGCGCGGACCGCAGGACGCTCGCGGGGATCACGACGACCCACGATAACCGGGAAGCCCGGCGCTGTCAGGACGGCGCGCGCGCGGCCGCGTGCTGATCGCCGACCCAGCGATCGATCTTGATCCACTCCTCGTACAGCCAGCGCTTGCGGCCCTCGTCGTCGCGAGGGATCTGCGACGCGGGCACGCGCCACAGCTTGAGGCGCAGGCACGTGCCGATCATCGCGCCGTTGAACGCGTCGGCGAGGGAGCGCACCGGGTCGAGGCCGACGTGCGCGAGCATCACGACGTCGAGCGCGGGCGCGCGCTCGAGCAGCGCGAGCACGCCGCCGGTGTGTGGGGGGAGCGTGTGCTGCAGCGCGCGCGCCTGGGCGAGCAGCGGATCGTCGCGCTGCTCGAGCGCCTCGAGCCGTCGCGCGCGCCGGCGCTCGGAGAAGCGCGTGCCCTCCGGGTAGAGCACGATCGCGTCGCGCGGCGCGAGCCCGTCGGCCAGCGCCGCCACGAGCTCGATGTCGCGCGCGCCCGCGCCCCGGGCGATGAACGCGTTGGGGCAGCGCTGGCCGTGCAGGTCGAGGCACGGGTCCCACAGCAGCTCGCGCTTGAGCACGTAGCGCGCGTGCATGCTGTTGGGCGTGATCACCAGCAGCATCGGCACGACGGTGTCCGCGGTGCTCGCGTGCCGCGAGAGCAGGAGGATCGGACCCGGGAGCACGTGCTCGCCGCCCTCGACCTCCACCGACATCGAGTAGAGCGTGAGCATGCCCTGGGCGAGGCTGCCGGTCCACGCGCTCTGCACCGCGTAGCCGATGTCGAGGAATCGCCGTCGGCTGATCACGGGGCGCAGCAGCCCGAGCGCGAGCATCGCGAGCACGCCCCAGACCTCGCAGAACAGGAACCACAGGATAAACGCGGCGCCGCGCGTCCGCGCCAAGCGAGTGCGCCGCGCGAGGTCGTAGGCGAGCGTCAGGACGATCGCGACCGGCGCGAGCGCGAACGCGACGGCGGCGGCGACGAGCACCGTCGGGATGGTGATCGCGCGTCGACGCCAGCGGCCGCGGTCGCGGAAGCCTTCGCTCATCCGCCTCCATCCTATGCGATCGCGACGCGCGTCGGGGCTGCGCCGCGTCAGGCCGTGTTCGGCGTCACGCGCCCCCGCTCAGCGCGGTCCACCCCGCCCACACGTTGTGCACCGGGACGCCGCGCTTCTCCGCCGAGCGCACCGTCGAGAACGTGCCGCCCTGGCGCGCGCCGTCCCACAGCGCCACGAGCAGCTCGGCGCGCTCGACCATCCAGCGATCGCGGACGTGGTAGGCGCCCGGTCCGGGGCTCGGCGAGATGAGCTCGACGCTCGCGGCCTGCTCGAGCAGACGACCCAGGCGAGCGCGCTGCGGCGCGGGCCAGCGCGCGTCGGGATCGGCGAAGGGAAGCGCGGCGGTGAACGCCACGCCCGCGCGCGCGCAGGCCTCGGCGATCGCGAGGTCCCAGCCCTGCGCCATGCCCGTGAGCACGCGCGCGGGCTCGAGCTCGGCGAGCGTATGGTCGGCGAGCCGCGCGAGCAGCTCGTCGACCTCGGGCGTGTAGCCGCCGAGCCGCGGCGGCCGATGACCGGTGACCGCGATCGTCGACGCGCGGGGCGGGGCGGCGGGTCGCATTTGTATCAGGATAGCGCAGAGCCGCGCTCGCGGCCGCGCGGCGTCGCTAGTTCGCGGCCTCCGCTCGCTTCTTCAGGCCGTCGACGAACTCCTGAAACGGCTCCGTCATGTCGGGCAGCGAGCGCGCGATGAACACGAGCATCGGCCCGCTGAAGACCTCGCGCAGCGTGAACTGGACGCCCCCGCCGGTCTCGGACAGCGAGAAGGTGCGCTCGCCCTTGAACAGCCCGAGCGGCATGCCGCCCGTCCAGGCCATCTTCTTGTTGGGGACGAACTCGCTGACCTTCACCGGGAACGCGCGCCCCGGCGCGAGCTTGGTGAACGCCTTGATCTTCTGCCCCGGCGCGATCGTGCCCTCGATCCGCTCGCAGTACGGGTCCCACTCGGGGTACTTGCTGCCGTCGGTGAGGATCGACCAGATGGTCTCGGGCGCCGCGTTAATGGTGGTGGTGGCCTTGAATTCTTTCTCGGGCATGACTCTCCGTGTCCGCGTCGTCATCCTACCCGAGGGACGTCGCCGGGCGAAGGTCCGACGTGCATCACCGGCCGCGGAAGTCAGCATATGCGGCCCATCGCGCCCGTTCGCGTCCGCCCGCGCGCAGCTCCGGCGCAGGCGATCGTCGCTACCTACGTCAGCGCGGCAGGCCCACCGGAGTACGCGTCGTGGATGAGCGCGACCACGCGACCACGCGACCACGCGACCACGCGACCACGCGAGCTGCTGCGTGGCGGCGCCGGCGCTCGTGCTCACCGACCGCGCGCGCACGATGGGCGGATTGAACGATCGACGGTCAGGCGCTGAAACACGATCGCGGCACCGCGTGTCGCACCATCGAACGCGCGCTGGATCGCGGATAACGTGAATTACGTTTAGAAGCGAGAGTGGCGAGATTGCGCGGGAGTAATCAGCGCAGATTGGCGAGCGCGGTAGGGCCCGCGCGGCGAGGACCGCGCGGCCGAGCACGGCGCCCGCGAACGCCCGCGCGGAGCCCCCGAAACCGACGCTACCGCGGTGTTCGGCTGACGAGCGCGCGCGAGGGCGCGACCGCGCTCGGCGGCGGAACGAGCTCGGCGCGCGTGCTGCTATCTCCGCCAATTGTCGACACTTGGATACACGAAAGTATTTCGATTGATAACGCAAAGAGTACGCCGAGAGAACGTGGCGTGCGCGCGCGTCGCTGCTATCGTCATGGCCGGTTGGAGGTGAAAACTGCTATGAATCTCTCGAAGAGAATGTGGGTCGTCTGCGGCGCGTTTTTGCTGGTCTCCGCAGGGTGGGGTTGTGACAGCGAGGAGCCGGAGTCGCCGCGACTCGATGACGTCGTCGAGACCGCGCTCGACGACGAGGACATCGGCCTCGTGACGGCGTTCGAGCAGATCCAGGCGGAGATCGCGTCGAGGTCCGAGATCGGCGGCGCGCTCGCGGTCGACCTCGCCGCAGTCGAGGCGCGGCTGCTCGAGGCCGAGGCGCGCGCGAAGGTCTCGCTGCGCGCCGGCAAGGGCAAGGGGGCGAACCGCGTGGGCTTGATCTCCATGGATCTCGATCTCCTGGCGGGCGGTCGCGAGCTCGTGATCCGTGAGCAGAGCATGTGCGACGGCTGGGCCAAGACGTGGTTCTGGTACAACCGAAAGCTCGGCAAGGTCTACCAGTTCACGTACTTCGACGGCCTGCCGTATCGGCCGACGTTGGCGTACGAGTACAACCCGTCGACGCCCTACAACACGTACCCAGATTCCGTCGAGGACGGTAAATGGCAGCAGTGGATCGTCGGTCGATTCCTCACGCAGACCAGCACGTTCTGGTATGACGGATCGAGCCTCGACCTGATCGGGAACGAGCACGAGCTGAACGGGCCGCCGCCCGCGGACGCGATCCCCGTCGACATCCCGGTCCTGCAGATGGTCTGCAGCCCGCTGTTCGAACCCGACCCCGACTCGCTCCAGGTGCTGAACATCAACGAGTGGGACTATCACCAGATGATCGACGCGGCCGGCCGGGGCGGGACCTTCGCGACCTCGGTGCCGACGAGCCTCGGGCCCGACGGCCAGCTCTCCCCGTACTACATCGAGGGCGGCCTGCCGGTCGAGCTGGCCATGGACTTCGACGATGTCCTCGACGATCTCGAGGCGGGGGAGCTCGACCCCAACCTCGGCAACCTCGGGGTGGCCACGAGCCTCGAGCCGGATCCGAAGCCGGCGAACCTGGCCTCGATCGACAACCTCATGATCAGCTGGGGCAACGTCCTGTACCCCAACCCGGCGCTCGGGCTCCCGCCTGACTTCTCCGAATTCGGCGAGTGCGGGACCTTCCAGCTGCCGGACCCGTACCCCGGGCTGTGATCGCGGGGTCGACGTCGCGCGGCCGCCTCGCGCCGCGCGGCGCGAGCGAGCGATTCGTTCGCGGGCTCGCGCGCGGGGTCGTAAAAACTTGCGCGGCGGATTCGTCCGCGGCGCGCCGCAGCGGCTGTGGTCGCGCGCTCATGACAGGTCGAAGCTGGTACAGTCGAGCGCGACTGGTTCTCGCGGTGTCTGTGCGTGACGAATGCTCAACCGAGGTTCGGACCTCGTCTTCGCCGCGCGTGATCGATGTCGTGGCGGGGGCGCGAGCCGCCGACCGCGTCCGGGGCGCGTTGTCTTATGTCTCGTTGGACATAAATGATGATGTGGCCGTCGAGGGGCGCGGGCCGGAGCTCCGCGCCGAGGCGCGCGTCGACCGCGGGGCGCTCGAGGGGGGCGCGTGAGCGAGCAGCCCCGCGCGCTGAGCCTGCTCGAGCGCGTCTTCACGCGCTCGCTGGTCGCGGTGATGAGCCGCTACATCGGCCCGAAGAACGAGCACGACAAGGCCGTCGCCGACGAGTTCGTGCGGACCATGGGGCTGCGGGGCTTCTTCCGCTACATGAAGTTCGTCGGCGCGTTCGTCAGCGCCGTCGAGCCGGTCTTCGGCGCGGCCAACACCCAGACGCTCATCGGCCTCGCGTCGCTGATCGGCGGCTGCGGCTACTGCGGGTACGGCCACACGCTCGCGGGCGCGCTGCTGCGCTTCAAGGAGACCGACGAGCTGCACCCCGTGCACCCGCACTCGATCGCCGCGCTCTTCGAGCTCGAGGATCACGACGTCATCGAGCGGCTCGACCAGCTGCTGCGCGAGCCCGGCTACGAGGACCTGCGCCGCCAGGCCAACAGGATGTACAGGATCTTCCTCCAAGAGCTCGAGCCCGCCACCGAGGAGGACGAGCTGCTCGGGCAGATCGTGGAGTTCTGGATGTGGACGGTCGAGTGCTCGATCGTCGAGGGCGTACGCATCGCGCCCGAGGAGGCGACCTCGCCGCACCCGGTCGGCGCCGACAAGGCGCTCGTCCAGCGCTACGAGGCGGCCCGCGCCGCGGAGCGATCGACGGGGTGAGTCGCGCGCCGTCGCGCGTGGCGGTGATGACGCGGAGTCGCCCGTGACGCCGGCGCGGCCGCGGAGCTTGTATGCTCGCCGGCACGATGATCGTCCCGCTGTGTCTCGGTGATTTCCTGCGCAGGGCCGCGCTCGTCTACGGCGAGCGGGTCGCCGTCGTCGATGAGCACGAGCAGCCAGCGGCGCCGCTCGAGCCCATGACCTACGCCCAGCTCGCCGCGCTCGCGCGCGCCCAGGCGGCGGGGCTCGATCGCCTCGGCGTCGGCGAGGGCGACCGCGTGGCGATCGTCTCGCACAACAGCGCGCGCCTGCTGACCGCGTTCTTCGGCGTGTCGGGCTACGGGCGCGTGCTCGTGCCGATCAACTTCCGGCTCAACGCGCGCGAGATCGCGTACATCGTCGAGCACAGCGGCGCGTCGATGCTGCTGGTCGACCCGTCGCTCGACGAGGCGCTCGCGAGCGTCCAGTGCGAGCGTCGCTTCGTGCTCGGGCGCGAGAGCGACGCGCTGCTGTACGCCCACGACGTCGCGCCGCGCCCGTGGACGCCGCGCGAGGACGCGTCCGCGACCATCAACTACACGAGCGGCACGACCGCGCGGCCCAAGGGCGTCGAGATGACGCACCGCAGCCTGTGGCTCAACGCGACGGTGTTCGGCCTGCACGTCGGCGTCTCCGATCGGGATGTCTACTTGCACACCCTGCCGATGTTCCACTGCAACGGCTGGGGTATGCCGTTCGCGCTCACGGGGGTGGGCGCGCGGCACATCGTGCTGCGCAAGGTCGACGGCGCCGAGATCCTGCGGCGCGTGCAGGCGCACGGCGTGACGCTGATGTGCGGCGCGCCGGCCGTGGTGAACGCGGTGCTCGAGGCCGCGCGCCGCTGGGACGGCCCGATCCCCGGGGCCGGGCGCGTGCGCGTCGTCGTCGCCGGCGCGCCCCCGCCGACGCGGACGATCGAGCGCGTCGAGACCGAGCTCGGCTGGGAGTTCATCCAGATCTACGGCCTGACCGAGACGGCGCCGCTGCTGACGATCAACCGCGCGCGCGCCGAGTGGGACGCGCTGACGCCCGGCGAGCGGGCCCAGAAGCTCGTCCGCGCGGGCGTGCCCGCGCTCGGCGTCGAGGTCACGACCTCGGCCGGCGGCGAGCTGCTGGCCCGCGGCAACGTGGTGCTGCGGCAGTACTGGGATGATCCGGAGGCGACCTCGGCGGCGCTCGAGGGCGGGTGGTTTCACACCGGCGACGGCGGCTTTATCGACGACGAGGCGCACGTCAACATCACCGATCGCAAGAAAGACGTGATCATCTCGGGCGGCGAGAACGTCTCGTCGATCGAGATCGAGGACGTGCTCTTCTCGCACCCCGACGTCGCCGAGGTCGCGGTCATCGGCGTGCCCGACGAGAAGTGGGGCGAGACGGTCAAGGCGCTCGTCGTGCTGGCCGAGGGCAGCGCGGCCGACGAGCGCGCGCTGATCGAGTTCTGCCGCGAACGCCTCGCGCACTACAAGTGCCCGACCTCCGTCGAGCTGCGCGACTCCCTGCCGCGCACGGCGACCGGCAAGCTGCAGAAGTTCAAGCTCCGCGAGCCCTACTGGGCTGGTCGCGCGCGCAAGGTCAACTGACCCGCTCGCCCGACGATCACGGCAGCGTAAACGGCGACGCGCCCTCGCTCTCGCGGGCGCCCGGGGTCTCGCAGGGATCCTCGTCGACATCGGGATCGCGCGGGCACGCGCCCGGCTTGATCGCGGCGAGGCGCGCGGCGTCCCATCGCTCGAGCGACGCGCGGAAGCACGGCGTGCAGTCCATGGACTCGAACGCGCTCTCGACCATGAGCCGCACGACCACGCCGGCGCGGCGATCCCCGAACAGCGAGTGCAGCTGCACCGTCGCGGCGTCGCCCGCGTGCTCCTCGGCGTCTTCCTCCACGTCCTCGTCCGCGTCCTCGGCGTCCTCGTCCTCGGCGTCCTCGGCGTCCGCTTCCGCCGCTGCGGGCGCGTCGGGGGGGAGGCGCTCCAGCGCTCGCCACGAGCGTCGCGCGAGCTGCTCGTTGAGCGCGCGCGCGCGACCCTCGGCGTCGGCGAGCGCCGCCGGGCAGTCGCGTTCGGGATCGAGCTCCTCGCGATCGACCAGCACCGGGTCGACGCGCGCGGTCTGATCAGCGACCGCCATCCATTGCAGGCCGATCCCGCCCGGACTCGATCCGTGGGCGCGATGGTTGGCGAGCGGCACCACGACCGTCGCGCCGTCGCTCGAGATCGCCGGGAACCCCTCGGCCACGACCGCCGGGCAGCCGTCGCCGTCGCGCGAGACGGTGAAGCGGGGGGGCGGCTGGGCCGGCGACGCGTCGTCTTCGGTCGCGGGCGCGTCGACGCGCGCGTCGTCCTTGGGCGACTCCGTGGACGTCGGGGACGAGGAGCACGCGAGCAGCAGCGCCAGCGCGCAGCAGGTCATCGCGCGGATCATCGAGCAGGCTACGCGCCGGCGCGCGGGCGTATTTCGCTCGCGGGTCACCCGGGGAGTGTGCCACGGAGCGGGCGCCGCGATCCGTTCGCGCGGGAGTCTGCTAGCGTCGCGACGTGCACCCGCGCTGGCAGCCAGGCCGCCAAGGGACCGGCTACTGGAAGCTGCGGCTGCTCGCGCTGCGGCGGCTCGACCTCTACCTGCTGCGCTTCCCGCCGGGCTCGCGCGTGCCCGCGCATCGCGACGCCGTGCCCGAGGGGCGACACCTGCGGCTCAACCTCGTGCTCGTCCCTGCCCGACGCGGCGGCGAGTTCCGCTGCCCCGCGGCGCTGATCGATCGCCCGCGGATCAAGCTGTTCCGCTCGGACCTGCACGCGCACGAGGTCACGCCGGTCGAGGAGGGCACGCGCTGGGTGCTCTCGTGCGGGCTGCTGCTGCCGTAGGACCGCGTCGTCGACGCGTCGCGCCGGGTCGCGTAGGGTACCCGGGACATGTCCCCGCGGGCGATCATCTTTGATCTCGACGGCACGCTGGTCGACACGCTCGCGCCGATCGCCCGGGCGATGAACGAGGTGCTCGCGGGCGCCGGGCTGCCGACCCACCCGATCGCGGCGTACCGTCGGTTCATCGGCGACGGCGTCGCGGCGCTGGTCGAGCGGGCCGCGGGCGTCGGGTCGGGGCCGCGGCATGAGGCCATGATCGAGGCGTTTCGCGGGCGCGCCGTCGAGCTGCAGCTCGACCCGCGCATCGTGTTCCCCGGCGTGCTCCCGCTGCTCGACGCGCTGCGTGAGCGCGGGCTCCCGCGCGCCGTGCTGAGCAACAAGCCGCACGCCGACACCGTTCGCGTCGTCGAGCGCGCGCTCCCGCGCGCCGGCTTCACCCGCGTCCTCGGGCACCGGCCGGGCGCGCCGCCCAAGCCCGATCCGTCCTCGGCGCTCGAGCTGGCGCGCGCGCTCGACGTCGCGCCCGCGCGCTGCGTGCTGGTGGGGGACAGCGAGACCGACATGCGCACGGCGAGCGCGGCCGGGATGATCGGGGTGGGCGTCGCGTGGGGGATGCACGCGCCGGATCGCGTGCGGGCCGCGGGCGCGGTCGCGGTGCTCTCGCGGCCGGCCGAGCTCCTGGAGCTCCTCGAGTCGAGCTCCTCGATCTCCTAGAACGCTGCGAGTTTCTGAGAGACCGCGAGACCGGGCTGAATCGATGTTCGCGGCCGTCGCCCGCCCGGCGCTCGCCTGCGCGCGCGTTCGCGCTGTGACCCGCTGCACACGGCCCGCGCGGGCCGACGCGGCGCGGGCTGTACCCTGCGGCCGTGGCGATCCAGCGTGTAGAGGCAAGCGACCTTCTAGAGCCGACGCGACTCGGCGAGCTGCTGCGAGCCCGCGAGCCGTTCGTCGTCCGCGAGGCGCCCGGGATCACGGGCTCCTTCGCGCGCGCGACCGCGGCCTTCAAGCGCAAGCGCATGGAGCTGTGGGACCAGAAGAACGACTTCTTCCGCATCTTCCGCGGCGCGCTCGAGGACCACGACGGCGAGAGCTGCCCGTGCACCGAGATGTCGGGGACGGACACGATCGCGTCCGACGAGGTCGTCGCCACCGACGACTTCCAGGTCGTGCTGCGCTTCATCTTCCCGGGCTCCGAGATCGACAAGGCGTTCGTGCGGCCCGCGCTCGAGGGGCCGCTCGCCGAGCTCGCGCGGCGAGGCGGCGGCGCGCACCTCTTCAACACGCTGTTCGTCTCGCGCGGCGAGACCCGGGGCATCCTGCACGCGCACAACTACGACGTCTTCGGCGTGTACCCGGAGGTCGGCGCGGGCAGCCGGATGATCATGTTCCCGGTCGAGCTCTACGCGCGCCTGCGCAGCAAGTGCATGCCGGCGCGCTCCGGCGTGATCAATTTCCACAACTACGAGCTCGAGGACGAGCTCATGGACCAGGCGCACACGCTCGAGCTCGAGCCCGGCGATCTCGTGCACATCCCGTTCTGCTGGTACCACCGCGTCGATCACCGGGGGCTCTACGTGCACATGGCGAGCAACTGGCACCTCCCGGCGCTGCTCGAGTCGCGGCTCGCGGCGGTGCGCCCGTACATCGCCGCGGACGAGTGGTCGCTGTTCGAGGCCCACACGCGGCGCTTCCGGGTCTGGAAGCTGCTCGCGCCCGTCGACCACCTCGCGTTCCTCGCCGCCGAGCGCCTGCCGCTGCTGCAGCGGCTCATGCCCGGCTTCGAGCGCGCCAAGTCCCGGCTGCTCGACGCCCCGCGTTGACCGCGGTTGACCGCGGTTGACCGCGACGAGTCGAGAACGTTCGCGGTTGTTCTCGCCGCGAGGATCCGCCTACAGTGGGGGCATGGCTGCACGCGCCCCCCGTCCCCGGCTCTCCTTCACGCTGGTCGCGCTCTCCTGCGCGCTCTCGGTCGCGCTCCCCGTCGCGCTCACGGGCTGCGACACCGCGGCCAAGCCCGAACCCGCGAAAGCTCCGCCGGACAAGACCGCCGAGCCGACGCCGCCGACGCCGCCGACGCCGCCGCCCGTCGCCACGCGCGAGGGTCCAGGATGGCTCGACGGCCAGGTGATCAAGGACGCGATGGAGCGCGCCGGCGTCCACAAGGTCAAGCTCGACGTCGGTGAAGACGGCGCGCTGCGCTACATCGCGGTCTATCACGATGACGCGGCGGCGATCCCCGAGGCGGTCGTGAAGGCCAGGCCCGCAGAGTTCGCGGACGCCGAGGTCGTGACCTACGAGCGCGAGCACTACGCGGACATCGGACCCGTGCACGAGGTCGAGCTCAAGACCAAGGACGGGCGCGAGTGTGAGTACAGCGCCAAGCCCGACGGCGCGCTCGTCTACACCGAGTGCAAGCTCGACGCGAAGGACGTGCCCCCGGCGGTGCTCAAGGGCGTCTCGGACCGCGTCGGCGGCGGCGAGCCGGTCGTGAAGGAGGCCGAGCTGACGACGCGCGCGGACGGCAGCGAGGAGTACGGCATCGTGGTCGACCACGAGGGCGCCGAGCTGAAGTTCTACGTCGACAAGGACGGCGGGGTGAGCCGCGCGCTGCACCGAATCCCGGCCGTGGTCTCGGTGCCGTACAAGGGCTGAGCGCGGCCTCCCGGGCGCGGCGCGGCGTGTTACCCCGCCGCGCTCGCGACGGCGTCGGCGGCCTCGGGCGTGATGTCATGCTCGAGGCCGATCGCCTTGTTAAACGTGTTGTAGGCGCTCATCATCGCCGCGATCTCGAGCGCGCCGCTCACCTCCTCGTCGCTCGCGCCGGCCTTGAGCGCGAGCGCGCGGTGGGCGAGCAGGCAGTAGCTGCAGCCGTTGGCCGCGCTCACCGCGAGCGCGATGAGCTGTCGAACCTGCTCGTCGAGGTTCTTCCCCGCAGCGTCCTCGAGCTGCAGCATCGACTGCAGGAACGCGCCGCTGCGCCCCATCGCCTGGAACGTCGCGGGCAGCGCTCCTAGCGACCTCCTGATGTTGTCCTGGGTCCGTCGCGCCTTCTCGTCTCCGGCGCCGTCATAGAGCTTCACGTGTGCCATCGGTGTCCTCGATCCATACGTCGCGCCGGCCTCGTCGCGAGGCGGACGCGGTCTTGGGTTGTTCGTCTTCTCAGACGCGCGGGCGCGGCTCACCCTTACGTCGGCGCGAGAAGATCAGGCACAATCTCCGCGATGGGGCTCTCGAGCACGCCGCGCGATCGCTCGCGGATCGCGGCGCTCGCCGCTGGCGACGCCGAGGCGATCGGCGCGCTGCGGAGCCGGATCGCGCGGGGCCTGCGGGCCGCGCTCGCGCGGCGCTCGGGGATCTGCGAGGCCGACATCGAGGACTTCACGCAGGACGCGGTCACGCGGGTGCTCGCGGGGCTCGACTCGTTTCGCCACGAGAGCGCCTTCGACACCTGGGCGATGGCGGTCGCGGTCCGCGTGGCCTTCACCGCGCTGCGTCGACGTCGCTGGACGCCGGCGTCGGTCGACGAGCGGCTCGAGTCGCTCACGCGGGGCGCGTGGGCGGCGACGCCGGAGTCCGAGCGCGCGCGCGCGGAGCTGCACGCGCTGCTGCACGAGCTGATCGCGACCGGGCTGACGCCGCGGCAGCGCGCGGCGCTGCTGGGCGAGCTCGACGGGGTCCCCCAGGTCGCGCTCGCCGAGCGCTTCGGCGTGAGCCCCGGGGCGATCTACAAGATGACCCACGACGCGCGGCGCAAGCTGAAGCGGCTGCTCGAGGCGCGCGGCTACGACGCTGCGGCGATCGCCTCGGTGCTCGCGGACGGGAGGTAGCGGACGATGGGCTTGACCAGCGATCAGATCAACACGCTCGCGCAGCTCGTCGTGGACACGGCGGCCGCGGAGATCGACTGTGACGAGTTCCTGCGGCGCGTCGGGGAGCTCGCCGCCGCGCTCGCCGAGCCCGCGACGTCGACGCGCTCGCTGCGCGAGGCGGCGCAGCACCTCAAGGTCTGTCCCGAGTGCCAGGAGGAGCTGCGCGCGCTGCTCGAGATCCTCGAGCTCGAGTCGCGCTGAGCTCGGCGCGGTCGCGGGCTGATCAGCGCAGGCGCAGCGCGAGCGCGGCGCCCTCCGGGCGTTCGGGCCAGCTCTCGAACTCCGCGCGCGCGCGCGACAGCGGCTCGGCGAGCGCGTCGGGCGGGGCGTCGACGTCGACGCCGATCACGTAGCGCAGGCCCGGCGCCTCGCCCTCGACGCGCGCGGGGCTCGAGTACGGCCGCAGCAGCGGCGCGTCGGGGGAGCTCCGGAGCGCCCGCCGGAGCGCGCCGTCGAGGCGCACGAGCAGCGTCACGATATGTCCGAGGAGCCATCCTCGGGCGCGCGCGAGCCCGTCGTCGTCCGCGGCGCGCAGCGTGAGCTCGAGCAGCGCGGCGTGGGGCGGCTGCTGGGTCTGCGGGCGCGCCGGTCGACACAGCTCGGCGAGCCGCGCGTCGTCGGGGACGTCGCGCGCGCCGAGCAGCGCGGCGGCGCGGGCGAGCTCGCGCTCGAGCACGGCGAGCGTCGGTCGCGAGGACGCGGCCGTGCAGTTGCGCGCGGGCGCGGCGGGCGCGAGGACCACCAGCGGCCCGGGCGAGGGCTCATCGCCGGCGCGCTCGCCCGCGCTGTCGTCGGAGGCCCCAGCCTGCTCGGCGGGACCGGCGGGCGCGAGCGAGATCGGGTCGCGCAGCGATCGCTCCTGCGCGCGCGCGCAGGAAGTCGGCGAAGCTGCGGCGCGCGTCGAGTTTCGACGTCAACAAATGGACGGGCGGAGCGCGCGGCGCCGCCTCGAGCAGGATGATCGCCCACGCGAGCCCGCCCGGGTAGCCGAGCGCGTTGGCGTCGACGTCGCGGGCTCGGGCCCAGCGCCGCACGAGCCGCAGCGTCGCGCGGAAGCCCTCGAGGCCCCCCGGCGAGAAGTCGCGCGCGCGCGCGAGCAGCTCGTCCACGTCGAGCGTCGCCAGCAGCGAGCGCGCGCTGACGTCGTCGAGCGCGGCGCGGGCCGAGGGCGGGAGCTCGCGCGGCGCGGCGATCGGCGTGCCCGCCGGCGTGCGGATGTACTGGACGTCGACGGGCTCGCCGTCGACGCGCAGCTCGAGCCTGGGCGTGCGCGCCTGGTCGACGACGCGGTGCTGGACGTCGCGCCCGAGCGCCGCGAGGCGCTCCGGGAGCCGCGCGAACAGGCGCGCGCGCGGGAACCACGACGGGCCGACGCACACGACGTCGACGTCGGAGTTCGCCGTGGCCACGCCGAGCCGATGCGAGCCGATGAGGTGCACGTGGCGGACGTCGGGCGGCGCCTCGGCGCCGTGGATGCAGGCGACGCAGGCGCGCTCGAGATCCTCGAGCAGCGCGTCGAGCTCGCGCGCCGGCGGTGCGGGGGCGGACGGTTCGGGGGCGGCCGGGGCAGGCGGCCGCGCGAGCGCGACCTCGTGACGAAGCTCGAACGGCTCGTCGTCGCGGCGGCTGATCAGCGCGAGCGCGTCGACGGTGAAGCGCGGCGGCTGCCAGCCGGCGCGCCAGCGCTGGATCGTCGCCTCGACGTCCTCCCCGGAGTCGAGGCGCGCGACGGTGAGGTGGGGCGTGAAGCCGGCGCGCGAGCGCCTGCCGTGCTCGTCGCAGCGCGGGAACAGGGCGGCGAGCGTCGCGTGCAGCCGCCGCAGCGCGTCGGGGGGATCGCAGCGCGGCGCGAGCCAGACGGTCACGCCGCGGCGCGCGCGGAAGGTGCTGAATTCCTCGAGCGAGATCGTGAAGGGCGGCGCGTCCGCGAGCGCGCGCCGGAGCGCGTCGGCGGCCTCGGCGAGCAGCGGCTCCGGCACGAAGCCGTAGAGGAGGTTGAGGTGCGGCGGCCAGCGCGAGTGCGACGGATCGTGCCGCGCGCGGATCGCCTGAATGGAGGGCCAGATCTCGGGCGGCGGGATGATCGCGAGCGCGGAGCGGTGCACCGGCTCGGCGTCCCGCAGCGCGGGGGACAGCGCGGCCTGCGGCTCGACCGGCTCGACCTGGAGCAGCGCGCACAGCCCGAAGTGATCGGAGGGGTACAGCGGCAGCCCGCTGTGCTCCGGCGGCGCGTCGATCGGCGCGGTCGCGATCATCGTGATGTCGACCGGCGAGAGCCACTCGGGCGCCTCGCCGGTCAGGCGCGCGTAGACGCGGTCGAGCCGGCCGGGTCGCTGGCTGAGGCTCGTGATCGCGGCGAGGCCGTTGACGCGCGGATCGAAGGTCATCCCGGGGTCGTCGGGGTTGTGCTCGGTCCACAGGTCCGTGAAGCCGCGCGCCGCGAGCTGGGCCGCGAGCGCGTCGTCGCGGGCGTTGAAGTCGCCGAGCAGCACGCACGCGTGCGCGCGCTCGCGGGCGACCCGGTCGACGAGCGTGAGCGCGACCTCGAGCTCGCGGGCGCGCACCTCGGCGGCGCCCTCGGCCCGGCTGCTCGTGAGGTGCACGATCGGCGTGATCAGCAGGCGCCCGGCGAGCTCGAGCTCGCCGATCACGACGCGCTTGTGCCCGTTGAGCCTCGCGACGTGGAGGCGCGTCGGCAGGCGCGAGAGCAGCAGCTGGCCGTACGGGTGCACCGTGGAGCCCGCCGCGTCCGCGCCCGCCGACGACGCGCCCTCGGTCTCGCTGACCCAGTAGTCGCGCTGGATCCACGGCGTGTCGAGCAGGATGGCGAGCAGGCGCGGCGTGACCTCCTGCAGCGCGATGATGTCGGCGTTGAGCTCGCGCAGCGCGTCGAGCAGCGCCGGCGTGCGCCGGGCGGTGTGGATGCGCTCGGGCTGGTACAGATCGAATAGCACGTTGAGCGTGACGAGCGTCAGCGCGGTGGGGCAGGGGGCGGGCGCCGCCGCCTCGGGCGCGCGCGCGATCCAGCGGCCGCGCGCGGCGTCGTGGCGATACACGGCGCGCGGCTCGAGCTCGATCGCGTCGACGTCGAGCGGACGTCGCGGGCGCTTGCGCGTCCGCGCGGCGCGGCGCGGCGCGGTCGGGAGCTCGGCGGCCGCGCGCTGCCGGGCGATCGCCGCGAGCACGGTGTCGGTGTCGGGCGCGAGGCTGTCACCGGTCCCGTGGAGCAGGTCGACGCGGTCGCGGCGGCTCCACACCGTCAGCGCCTCGACGCGCACGTGCCACACGCGGTGCCAGGGGATCGAGCCGTCGGTCGGGAACTCGACGAGCGGGATCTCGGTGAGGCCGTCGAAGCGCTCCTCGTAGCCGACCGTGAACGCGCGCTCGTCGAGCGCGGGGTCCCAGCGGATCTGGTCGATCACCTGTCGGCTCGTCCGCAGCGCGGTCTTGTCGTTACGCCGTGCCATGCTCGCGGCTCGTCTCGCTCGTCGTCGCGTCGTGACGACGTCCGCGTCGTCGCGCTCGCGCGCCGCTCGCAGGATGGCCCAAGGGACCAAGCGTCGCTAGCCCGGACGTCGCGTCGACGGGGGCGCGCGGCGAATTTCCGTCGCGTCGGCGGCGGCGCGCGGTCCAAGGCGCGCGTGAACGCCCGGCCGCGCGGCGCGACGCGTGCCCGCGGCGCGACGCGTGCCCGCGGCGCCGAGCCACGGGTGATGCACCCTCGAACGCGACGCGCGCCCCGCTGCTTCTTCCTCCGCGCGAGCTCGTGCTCGTCCGCGATCGGGAGGACGCCGGCAGCCCGCTGCTCGAGCTCAGCATCACGAAGATCGACGCGGCCAGCGGAGGCCCGCGCTCCGGCGGCAAGGGCCTCTCGGTCCGCGGGCGGCTCGAGCACCGCGGCGAGCGCGTCGGCAGCTTCACGGCCCGCGCCACGGGGCCGTTCTCCGGCGGCGGCTGGGGGACCTCGACCTGCCGCATGCTCAAGGAGGCCGTCGAGGATGTCGCCGAGGACATCGCCGATTGGCGCGTCGCGCCGACCCTCGGCGCGGAGCTGTAGCGCGTGCCCGGGCCCGTCGCCGAGACCGAGGCGACGCCTGTTCGTCGTCATCCTCGCGACGGCGACGAAACCCGAGCACGAGCCTGTACAACCACGTTTCTTCGCCTCGCGCAGGGGACGAGCGCGACGCGAATCGCCACGTGGCGCTTCGCCACGCGCGGCTCGCGAGGCCCGCGTGTGGCAGACCTCCCCGCGCGCGGCTCGCGAAAATCCCCCCGTCGCGGACGCGCAGGAGGTTGGTACACTGCGCCGTCAGGCCGCATGACCGATCGTACTCCGAGGATCCGCGCCGGGCTCGTCCAGGCCGTGCTCTCCGCCGCGCGGTCGCAGGCGTGCGGGCCCGCGGCGCTCGCTCGTCTCGATCCCTCGACGTTGACGCAGGTCGAGTCCAGCGGCTCGCGCGAGTGGTTGCCGGCCTCGGTCTACGCGGACGCGGTCGAGGCGATCTACGTCGCCGGCGGCCACGAGGCCCTCGACGCGTGCATACGCGAGGCGTCCGCGGGCATCCACGCGGGGCCGGTCGGGCGCGCGATCTGGCGGGGCTTCACGGCGCTGTTCACCATCAAGCCGGAGACGATGCTCGCCGCGTTCCCGCGCGCGCTTCGTCGGCTGATGCGCGGCGTCGGTCGTCTCCGCGTCGACATCGAAGACGACGAGCCGCGCGCGACGACGCGCTGGTCGGGCGTCCCGACGGTGCTGCAGCGCGAGTCCGTCGCGCTCGCGCACCGCAGCGGCTACACCTACGCGCTCGGCTTCGCCGGCGTGCACGAGGTCGAGCTCACGCACGACCTCAGCCGCGCGCACGAGGGCGTGTTCACCTTCGAGATCCGCTGGCGCCCGCGCTCCTGAGCGAGCTCGTGGCGGCCGCCCGGGCGCGGCGCTCGATCACATGACCGGGACGGGCGCGCCGCCGGCCTTGCTCGGGTCGGTCGGCACCACCGCCTCGGGGCCCTTGTCCTCGGCCTTGGCGTCGTCGCTCTTGGCGTCGCCCTCCGCCGTCTTCGCGTCGGCGGGCTGCTCGGGCGCGCTGGTCTTGGCCTTCTCGTCCGGCTTCGTCTCGTCCTTCTTCCCGCCGTCACACGCGGTGAGCAGCGGAGCGGAGAGCAGGATCATCAGCGCGAGTCGGAGCGTGCGTGTTGCCATGTCGACCCCACGGTAGCACGCCGAGGCCGCGCGAATCCGAACCTCGCGGTAGGACCTGCCGCCGCGCGTGTCGGTCGGCCTCTCGAGATCCAGAATTCCACAGGGCGCGGTGTCAGTTCGGCGTGGGGAGGAACCTGCCAGCCGCGCTGGCGGCGGTGCTCGTCGCGTGCGCGCCCGAACCGGGCGACGGCGAGGGGACGGCCTGTACCTCTGCGCCGACTGCCCGACGCCCGACGACGCGTCGAACCTGCTGTATCGCGACTGGCTCACGGCGAACGAGCCGCTCCCGGAGGGCGACTACCTGCTGATCCACGGCGTCTTCGACTACGACGGCCTCGGCTCCTGGGAGGAACTCTCGGGCCAGATCAACGGCGAGATGTTCGTCGAGTGGTCTGGCGGCGAGCTGTCGCGGCTCGTGCTCCCGTCGATGGCGGCGACGATGTCCCCGCAGATCGTTGACGCGCCCGAGCGGCTGTCGGGCGCGATCACGATCAAGCGCGACGGCTGGCAGCTCGCGGGGAGCTTCGACGCGACCCCGTGCACCGGGTTGAACTGGATCCCGATCTGCGAGTAGCGCGTCATCGAGCCCGTCGCGCCGCGAGCTCGACTATGCTGCAAAGCGCCATGCAAAAGCAGCAGCTCGCGGTGATCACAGGCGGCGCGTCCGGCATCGGGCGCGCCTTCGGCGAGGCGCTCGCGGCTCGCGGCGTCGAGGTCGTGCTCGCGGATCTCCAGGCCGCGCTGGCCGAGGAGGTCGCCGAGGGGATTCGCCGTCGGGGCGGGCGGGCCCACGCGGCCGCGCTCGACGTCCGCTCGTACGACGACTTCGCCGCGCTCGTCGACGAGCACGCCGGGCGCGCGGGTCGCCTCGACTACCTGTTCAATAACGCAGGTATCGGGATCTCCGGCGAGGCGCACCACTACGCGCTCAGCGACTGGAACGAGGTGCTCGACATCAACGTGCGCGGCGTCTGCAACGGGATCCAGGCCTGCTACCGGCGGATGTGCACCCAGGGCTTCGGGCGCATCGTCAACACGGCCTCGGCCGCCGGCCTGCTCCCGTCGCCAGGGCTCGCCAGCTACACGACCTCGAAGTTCGCGGTCGTCGGGCTCTCCCGCGGCCTGCGGATCGAGGCGCGCCGCTTCGGGGTCTCGGTCTCGGCGCTGTGTCCCGGCGTGGTGCGCACGCCCATCCTCGACAGCGATCGCTTCGCCGGCCCGCGCCAACCGTCGGCGCGGCTGCGCGAGTCCATGGAGAAGATGGGCCCGATCGCGCCGGAGTACCTGGTCCGCGCCGCGCTGCCGCAGATCGATCGCGGCGTCGGGATCATCGTCGTCCCGCGCTGGATGAAGCTGATCTGGTACATCGACCGCCTCGCGCCGAGCGTGTCGGAGCGGCTGGCGAGCTGGACCCACTCCAAGATCGTCGGGCCCGACGCGCGCTGACGGGCGCGCGCGTGCGTGCGTGTGTGCGTGAGACGTCCTCGCTACCCGGGCGCGCTCGCGGGGCGCGGCAGCGTCAGGTTTCTCGAGCTCATGGTCGAGGGATCCATGCATGGAGGAATCACGCACGTCCCGTCGAGCCCGCGTGATGCGCTGCGCGGCGCGCCGGAGCCTGCTGCCTGTGTCGCTGCTCTCGCTCGCGCTCGCCTGCGCCCCCGCGAGCGCGCCGCCGCGCGCGCCCGCGCCGCAGCCCGTGATCACGACGCACGCGAAGAAGTTGTACGCGCTGGCCGAGCAGCGCTACGCGGCCCGCGACTACGTCGGCGCGGTCGCGCTCTGGCGTCAGGTGTTTCTCCAGCTCCCCTCCGACGAGGACGGCGACGCGCTGCGTCACGAGCTCGTCGCACGCATGGCGCACGCGCTCACCCGCGACTACACGGCCCGCGGTGACGCGTCGTCGCTGCGCGCGGCGCAGGGGCTGCTCGAGCGCTACCTCGCCAAGCACGAGGCGCTGTTCGGGGGCGGCCCCGAGAGCACGCGCGCGCGCTGGGAGCTCGTCGGGCTGCTGGTCGACGTCGAGACCGCGCTCTTGTCCCACCCGATCCGCGCCGAGGTCGCGACCGCGGACGCGTCGGAGCCGGCGACGGACGAAGGTGTCTCGAGCGACATGCTCGCGGCGTCGTCCGACACGCCGCGCGCGCGAGCGCGAGCGCGTGGGCGCGCGCCCGCGGTGGCGGGGGAGGACGGCGTCCGCGTCATCGAGGTCGGCGTCCCCGAGGCGCCGCGACACGAGCTCGGCTTCATCGACGGGCCGGGGGCGCGCGCGTTCATGCTTCACGACGGGCTCCACGGCGCGTCGATGTTCCACGAGCCGCGCTACCTCCACGGGCCGCGCGTGCTCGTGCGGCTCGGGCCGCCGGGCGTCTCGAGCGACGCGGACTCGACGCGGACGCGGCGGGAGGCGCGAGCGCAGGCGCGGGCCGCAGTCCTCGCGCTTCGCCCGGCGATCGCGTCCTGCTTCGCGCAGGCGATGGGGCGCGTGCCCAGGTCGTGGACGCGCGTCACGGTGGACTTCACGATGCTGCCCGACGGTCGGCTCGAGCGCGTCCGCGTGACCGACGGCGCGCTGCTGGACGTCGACGGCGACCTGTGCCTGCTCGAGAGCTTCGAGGGCGCCCACGCGGAGCGCCCGCAGGGGAGCGGGCGGATCGCCGCGCGCGTGCCCCTGACGGTGCTGTACCAGCAGGCCTTCCAGATCGATCCGAGCGCCGCGAGCGCGGGCGGCGGAGGTGGAGGGGGCGGCGGCTCCGATGCGCTCTGTCGCGGCCCGTCCAGCGCCAACGAGCTCAACGGCTCGATCGCCGCGGGCTTCACCTGCGGCAACTGAGCGGCGGGCGCGAGGCGGCGGACCGCGGCGGCGCGGCCCGAAGATGAATGTAAGACCAGGTTGGGTTCGCGAGCCGCGCGAGTCGGTCGCGCGCGAGGGCGCGCGCGTCGAGCGAGCGCCTGCGGTACCATCTTGGGAGCGGACCGCATGGCGAGCCCAGGACTGCCGAGCGCCGACGAGCCCGTGATCGTCGGCGAGCATCGCGTGTACTTCGTCGACGAGGCGATCAACGTCATCGTCTACGGCGGGGACCTGGTCCACGACGACGTGGTGCGCGTCATCGACGTGCTCGTGCCCCGCGGGCGCACGCTGCAGGCGTCGATCATCGACGTCTCCCGGCTCGGCAGCGTCAGCCTCGAGTCGCGCCGCATGATCAACACCGCGGTCGCGCGCGAGGTGCTCGAGTCTGGCCCCGGCGACATGGTCGTCTACGTGGTCAACGCCGACGTCACGCGGCGCGCGATCATGACGCTGGTCGGCACGGCCGGGCGCCTGATCATGAAGCGGAGGATTCGCACCCAGTTCGTCAAGACCTTCGCCGAGGCCGAGCAGCTGGCGCGCGCGCACTGCCAGGCCAACGCCGCGCGCGCGGCGGAGTAGCTCCGGGCGACGGCAGGGTCCCCGGTGACGCCGCGCGTGCCTCCGGTCGGCGTTTCCCGTATCGTCGCGCGAGCCGATGACGAGCCACGAGCACCTCGAAGATCCCCGGAACGCGCGCGTCAAGGTGTGGATGAACGGGCGCCTCGTCCCGCGCGACGAGGCCGTCGTCAGCATCTTCGACTCCGGCTTCCTGATGGGCGACGGCGTGTGGGAGGGGCTGCGCGTGCACGGCGGGCGCGTGCCCTTCCTCGACCGCCACCTCGATCGACTCGAGGAGAACGCCCGCGCGCTCGCGCTCGACCTGCGGTGGACCCGCGACGGCATCCGCGAGGCGATCGCGGAGACGCTGCGCGCGAACGCGATGGACGACGGCGTGCACATGCGCCTGATGGTCACGCGCGGGCGCAAGACCACGCCGTTTCAGGGCACCTCGGTCAACGTCGGCGGGCCCACGCGCATCCTGCTCGCGGAGTTCAAGCGCCCGCCCGCGTCGCTGTACGAGACCGGGCTCAAGCTGGCGACGATCGCGATCCGCCGCGGACGCCCCGACGTGCAGGACCCGGCCTGGAACAGCCACAGCAAGCTCAACTGCGTGGCCGCCTCGATCGCGGCCGAGCGCGCCGGCGGCGACGAGGGCCTGATGCTCGACCCGCACGGCTTCGTCGCCACGTGCAACAGCACGCACTTCTTCATCGTCCGCCGCGGCGCGCTCGTGACCTCGACGGGGCGCTACTGCCTGCGGGGCGTCACCCGCGAGGTCGTGCTCGAGCTGGCGCGCGCCGCCGGGATCCCGACGCAGGAGCGGGACTTCTCGCTGACCGAGGTCTACGGCGCGCAGGAGGCGTTCTGCACCGGCACCTACGCCGGGCTCATCCCGGTCCGCAGCGTCGACGGTCGCGACTACGCGCTGCCGGGCCCGATCACCGCGCGCCTGCGGTCGCTGTACGACGCGCGCGCGCGCGACCCGGAGGCGTGACCCCGTGACCGTGCGCGTCGCCATGTGGTCGGGCCCGCGGAACATCAGCACCGCGCTGATGCGCAGCTTCGAGGCGCGGGGAGACTGCGTCGCGCTCGACGAGCCGCTCTACGCCCACTACCTGCACACGACCGGCCTGCGACACCCGATGTGGTCGGAGGTCATCGCGAGCCAGCCGACGGGCTGGGCGCGCGCGACCGCCACGCTGCACGCGCCCTGCGACGCGCCGGTGCAGTACCAGAAGCACATGGCGCACCACGTGCTGCCCGGGCTCGCGCTGGGCTGGATGCGAGGGCTGCGGCACGCGTTCCTGCTCCGAGAGCCAGCTTCGGTCGTGGCCAGCTACGCGCGCCGGCACGATCGCGTGCGCCCGGAGGACCTCGGGATCCTGCAGCAGCGCGCGCTGCTCCGCCACGTCACCCGCGAGCTCGGGCAGCCCGCGATCGTCGTGCACAGCCGAGCGATCCTCGAGGACCCCGCCGGCGCGCTGGCGCGCCTGTGCGAGGCGCTCGGCGTCGCGTTCACGCCGCGCATGCTGAGCTGGCCGCCGGGTCCGCGCGAGACCGACGGCGTGTGGGCGCCCCACTGGTACGACGCGGTGTGGGCGAGCACGGGCTTCGGTCCGCCCCCGCCGGACCCGCCGGCGCTGGAGCCGGCGCTGGCCTCGGTCGTCGACGCGCTGACGCCCGCCTACGAGGAGCTCGCGGCCGCGGCGATGGTGTGAACCACCGGGGCGCGGCGGCGCGCAGGTCGTAGACCTGCCCCTGCTGGTGCACGTCCCAGTACACCTGCGGGAACCACTCGTGGTCGAGCAGCCGCGTGCCCTTGACCTGGCGGCACCACGAGACCACGTGATCGAGGCCGTCGGGGTTGGTGCTCGGGGTCATGATCACCACACCACGAGCTCGCGGCGCGCCGACGCGAACGGCTCGACCGGCGACGTCGCCAGCAGGTACGCGCGCTGCATCGACATCTCGCCCGACGCCGATCTCGGTCGAGCGCATGTTGTTCGAATTGAAGAGGAACAGCTTGCCGCGCGCGAGCGCCTGCTCGCGCGCCGCCGGCGTGAGCCCGCGGGGGTCGGCGAGCCGCCGCGCGTGGCCCTTGAGCTCGTCGAGCCGCGCGAGGTTCTCGGCGTCCGAGAGCACGATCTAGCGGAGCGCGCGGCCCTCGGTGGTCTGCCCCGCGGTCTCGAGCGGCGCGTTGGGGCGAGCCGCCGCGAGGCGTTCGGAGTACGCGATGACCTCGGCGTAGTCGGCGAGCTCGAAGTTCGTGCCGACCGGGCGCCCGAGGTGCTCCAGCGGCGACGGCACGCCGCCTGCCGCCGACGTGGGCGCCTGGGTAGGCGCCTGGGCGGGCGCGGCCGACAGCAGCGCGGCGAGCAGCCCCGCGAATACACTCATGCCGCGCCGGAGTATGCCCAGCGACCGGGCGAGCGCGAAATTCCCCGTTATCTCGGCGCGCGCGTCAGCGTGCGGGGACGTCAGGCGCGATCTCGCGGCGTCGTCACCTCGAGAGCGGCTCGCGCTTCGTCGCGCGGTCGCGCCGGCGGGTGCGCTGATGTCGTCTCGCGCGCGCGGTGTGTGCTTCGCCAGCCCGCGACGATCGTGCGCGCTGACGACGTCGATGGTGCGCGCCGCGAAAAATTGATGTGTTTCAAAAGACATATTGGAATTCTCGTGGTGGATCCGTCTATCCTCGAGGCGGGACGGAGCGCGCGACCGGCGGTGCCGGTGACCGCGCCGCAAGTGGAGGATCGAGATGTCTTCGCGTATCGCGCTTGTCGTTGAGGATGACCCGAGCACGCGCGTGCTCCTGCTCCTCCTGCTCTCGAGGCTCCCCGACGTCTCCGTCATCGCCGCGTCGAGCGTCGCGGAGGGCAAGGCGCTCGCCGGCGCGGTCCGCTTCGACGTCGCGGTGCTCGACCTCGTGCTCGGGGACGGCACGGGCTTCGAGGTGCTCGAGAAGCTGCGCGGCGACAACAGGCCCGACTGCGTCGTGCTCGCGTCCGCGTACATCGAGCGGTTCCGCGGGACCGTCCAGATCGAGCCCAACGTCGTGCTGATGGAGAAGCCGATCGAGGCCAAGCGCCTGTACGACGCGATCGACCAGGTGGCGAAGGGCGTCGAGCCGCTGTTTCACTTCACGGTGCCCGAGTACCTGCAGGTCGCGTGCATGGGCCTGCACTCGGTGCGCCTCGAGATCTCGCGCGCCGAGCGTGTGCTCGGGGGCATCACGATTCGCGAGGGCACGCTGTGGAGCGCCTCGGACAGCGAGGGCACCGGCGAGGACGCGTTCCGCCGCCTGCTCGGGCAGAGCGACGTCCGCGTGATCTGCCGCGCGCCGACCCGCGAGACGGAGCGCGACATCAACCGAAACTGGCAGAACGTGCTGCTCGACGCGGCGCGCATCTCCGACGAGCGCGGCGCGGCGCCGGAGCTCGAGCTGTCGATGGACGACTTCGACTTCGAGGAGAGCTCGCCGGGCGTCGAGGTCGACGTCCCCGCGATGATCGAGCTCGCGGCCCGGGCGGTGCGCAGCTCTCGCTTCCGCGACGCCTACGTCGCGTACGCGCGCGTGCTCGAGGTGGAGCCGCAGAACTCGCTCGCGCGCCTCAACGCGTCGCGCCTGCGCAAGCTCGGCTTCGGCGACGAGGCGCGCGAGGCGTCGTAGCCCGCGGAGGGAGTCCACTATGTCCGTCCCCTTGATCGAGTCGGTCCGCGCGCGCCTGCAGGACTTCGGCCTGGACCCGATGGGCGCGCGGATGGTCGTCGGCGTGTTCCTCGAGCAGACGCCCGCGTACCTCGACGCGCTCGAGCGCGCGCTCGCGGACGGGCGCGTCGACGAGCTGCGGCGCTGGTGTCACACGCTGCAGGGCGCGGTCGCGAACGTGGGGCTCACCGCGAGCGCGTCGCGCTGTCGCGAGCTACAAGGCGCGGTCAAGGCGTCTGCGGCGCCCGCCACCGACGAGGACGTCGCGCGCATGACGATGACGCTCGTGGAGGAGACGCGCGCGGAGATCGACGCGCTGCGTCGCTGGTACTCGCAGCGCGGCTGAGCGCTCCCGGGCCCCCGGCGACGCCGGGTGTTCCTCCAGCCAGCGCTCGACGTCGGCGAGGTCTCGCTCCCGGCCCTCGCCGCGCGCGGCGAAGGAGTCGCGCGCCTGCTGGGCGAGCGCCCGGGCCGACCAGAGCACGAGCGCGACGCGGGGCCCCGGCGAGCAGCCCTGGCCCGACGTAGGCTAGCTCAGCCTAGCCGCGGCGCGACCAGACGTCGATCTCGCCCTTGATCTGCTCGAACACGATGTCGTCGAGGTTGTTGCTCTGCACCGAGCCGCCGACGCCGTGGCTCGCGGCGCTCTTCTGGATGTCGCCGCCGTACTCGATGAAGATGAACTTCCCGCGGGTGAGCTGCGCGACCTGCCGGAAGCTCGGGCTGCCCTGGGGCTCGAGGCCGCTGGCGGCGATGGAGTGAATCTTGATGCCGGTGGCGACCGCCTTGAGCGCCGAGTCGACGTAGCGGACGTCGCCCTGGTAGTCCATGTGCGGCGGCGCGTCGCCGACGAGGAACACGAGCTTGGCCGTGCCCTTGGACCACTGCATGCGCGAGACCGCCTGGTCGAGGCCCTGGTTGACCGACTCGGGGTAGTCGCCGCCGCCGCCGGCCTCGATCTGCTGGAGCGCGGCGTCGAAGGCCTGGATGTCGTCGGTGAACGGGTGGACCTTGGTCACGTAGGCGTCGCCGAGGTCGCGGAACAGCACCGCCGCGTAGCGGAGCTCGGGGCGCTGCTGCAGGCCCTGGACGCGCTGGCTGACGCTCAGCAGCGTCGCCTTGATCTGCGCGATCTCGTCGCCCATGGACCCCGTCGTGTCGATCAAGAACAGCACCTCGAGGGTCAGCGGCGCCGCCATGTTCCGCGTGGTGTCGAGCGTGACCGTCACGCGCTCCTCGGCGGTGCTCCACTCGACGCGCCGGCGCACGCCGCCGTAGTCGACCTCGACGTGGTAGGTCGCGCTGGGGCGCTGCGAGTGCTCGGGGAAGCCGATGGCGGGGTAGAAGGGCGCGACGCCGTCGCCGTAGGTCGTCGCCATCCAGCCCGCGCGACCCGTCTGCGGATCGACCACCGCGACGCGGGCGCCCGGGAGCGGCGCGCCGGCGCGGTCGGTGACCGCGATGAAGCGGCGCTGGCGGACGTCGACATCCTGGAAGACGTCGCGCAGGTCGACGCGCGCGCGCGTCTGCTCGAGGTACTCGAGGAAGCCCTTGAAGTCGGCGTTGTCGTCGGTCGCGCCGGCCTTGAGCGGGGACTGGCTCGGGCTCGGGCTCGGGCTCGGGCTCGGCGTCGCCGCGCTCGCGGGGTCGAGCAGCGCGTCGAGCGACGGCGCCTTCGCGGCGTCGGCCGTCCGCTTCGCTTTCGGTCGGCTGCGGGTCGGGGGCGCGCCGTCGGCCGCCTCCTCCGACATGGCCCCAGGGCCAGATCCGTAGCCGATCGAGCCGACCCCGGTGCCGCCGCCGCCGCGCCCGGTGCCGCGCAGGCCGAGCCCGCCGCTCCCGCCCCCCTCCGCCACGCCGATCCCGAGTAGTCGAGTTCGGCCCTGGCCGCGCCGGATCACCCAGGCGCCCTCGCTCGAGGTCTCGATGGGCACCTCGTCGAGGGTGCCGCCGGCGGCGTCGCCCGCCTCGCCGTCGTCGAGCGCCCACTGGTCGCCGCCGACGGACGGGAGATTATTCGCGTCGGCGATCGCGGGGGGCTCCCCGGCTGACTCGCCGGTCTTCACGTCGGCGCTCGCGCGCGGCGGCGGGCCGCTCGGCGTCGCGTCGCAGCCCGCGAGCGCGAGCGCGAGGGTGATCGGGAGCGCGGCGGCGAGCGCCGTGAGGGCGCGCGGCGGGGACGGGTTGCGGGCGGTGCGTTGCATGGAGGTTCGGGCCACGTGTCGCTCGAGGAACGTCGCGGGGCGCGACGCGGTCTTCGGCGCGGCGGCGCGATCGTACGTCCCGCGGCGGCGCGCCGGGTAGCGGGAACTGCAGGCGCGGTCCGTCGGCCGTCGCCGCGTCGACGATTCCGCGCGGCCGCGCGCGCGAACGATCGTACAATCCCCGCGAGAGAGGTGGAGATGACTCAATCCATGCGCTGGAGTGCTTACGTCCGCTTAACCATGGCCGCGCGCTCGCTGCTCGCGGGCGCGCTGTGCCTCGCGCTCGTCGGCTGCGACAAGGACGACGACGAGACGACCGGCGACTCGTCGGACGAGACGACCGCGGCCGAGAGCGAGGGCTCGACCGCCGCGGCCACCGAGAGCGGCGGCTCGGAGAGCGAGGGCGGCGCGCTGCAGATCTGGAGCACCTGCGGCGACCCGGTGTGCTCGAGCTACGGCGGCCCCTTCGAGGGCGTGCCGCTGTGCAGCGACCTCGGGGTCAACATCGGCGACGCCTGCGACGACGCGGCGTTCCAGTGCGACCCGGTCAGCGACTGCAACGCGCTGCTCGTCTGCGCCGCGGACGATCCGACCATGAGCGAGGGCGGCTGCCCGATCTCGCGGGCGGAGTACAAGCGCGACATCCAGTACCTCGACGCGGACGGCCTCGCGCGCGCGCGCGCGGAGCTGATGAACCTGCGCCTCGCGACCTACCGCTACCGCGGCGCCCGTGATGACGACCGCGCGCACCTCGGCGTGATCCTCGAGGACGGCTCGGCGCGCGAGGGCCACGCGCTGTGGGCCGACGAGACCCACAACCGCGTCGACCTCTACGGCTACGCCAGCCTCGCGGTGGCCACGGCGCAGGTGCAGGCGGAGGAGCTCGAGCTGCTGCGCGGCGAGCTCGCGACGATGCGCGCGCGGCTCTCGACGCTCGAGCAGCAGCAGCAGCCGGGCGCGTGCGCGCCGGCGTCCGTGTCGACGCCGGCGTGGCCCTGAGCCCTCGCGGGGGCGCGCCGCCGGCTCAGGAGAGCCCGAGCAGCGCGCGCGCCTCGGCCGGCGACGCGACCTCGCGGCCGGCCGCGCGCGCGCAGGCGGCGAGCGCCTCGATGAGCTCGCCGTTGCTCTTCGCGCGCTCGCCGCTCGGCAGATAGAAGGTGTCCTCGAGGCCCGTTCGAAGGTCGCCGCCGAGCTCGGCCGCGCGCTGGTGCACCTCCCAGACCTCCGCGCGGCCGATCGCGGTGACCTCCCAGCGGCACCCGGGCTTCTTGTAGCGCAGCAGCAGCGCGAGCAGCTCGCGGTCGAGCGGCATGCCGGAGGCCACGCCCATGACGAAGTTGTAGTGCGGGTGCTCGACCAGGCCGACGTCGACGAACAGCCCGACCGAGCGGACGATGCCGACGTCGAAGCACTCCATCTCCGGCATCGCGCCGGTCTCGCGCATGGCGTCGAGCATCTCCTCGATCTTCGCCACGGGGTTGTCGAACAGCATCGGCGGCCAGGCCCACACGCCGCTGCTGCGGGCCTTGAGGTAGTTGAGGCTGCCGGCGTTGCAGGCCGCGATCTCCGGCTTGATCCGGCGCATGCACGCGATCGGGCCCGAGACGTCGCTGCCGACGACGCCGGTGGTCATGTTGAAGATCAGCTCGGGGCAGCGCGCGCGGATGGCCGCGGCGATGTCGCCCGCGACGTCGGGATCCCAGGTCGGCAGGTGACCGAGGCCCGGCTCCTGGTTGCGGAAGTGCACGTGCACCACCGAGGCGCCGGCGTCGCGGGCCTGCGCGGCGGCGGCCGCCATCTCGTCGACGGTCACCGGCACCGGGTGTTGCTTGGGGTTGGTCAGCACGCCCGTGAGCGCGCAGGTGATCACGGCTTTGTTGGAGTCTGCTTGCACGGCTCGCCTCGCGAGGTGGATGGGTGTCCTCTCATAACATCGTTCGAACCGCCGCTCGAGCGCCGGCACGCGGGCGCGCGCGCGTTCTCCCGGCCCCGTCGCATCCCGCCCGCTCAGCTCAGGATCGAGGTCAGCAGCGAGACCACGATCGTGACCAGGAGCAGCAGCGCGGAATAGAACACGCCGAGGACGAGAAAGCGCAGGATCGTCGTCCACCAGCGTCGCTGGTAGGCGCCGCGCAGCGCGAGCAGCAGGTACAGCGGCAGCGTCAGCGCCAGCGGGGACGCGAGCGCCGGCACCAGGAGCATGAGCGAGAGGATCACGAACGCGAACGCGTGCACGTGCAGCGCGAACACCAGGTGCTCGACGTAGAAGAACCCGCGCCGCAGATGCAGCAGCTTGAGCAGCAGCGCGAACACGGGCAGCAAGCACAGCGCGACCCTCGGCAGGGTCTCGAGCGCGGCCGTCGTGAAGCGGCGCTGCTTCTCCTGCTCGGAGAGCGCGTTGAAGCGCGTCAGCCGGTCGGCGAAGCCCGAGAGGAGGACCGAGTCGCGCAGCTCGGCGCGCGCGCCCAGGCGGTCGAGGTCCTCGTCCTCGCCGTCGTCTTCTCCGTCTTCTCCGTCTTCTCCCGATCCTTCGGGCCCGGGCGCGGTCTCGACGAGCGCGACCTTGTCGCGCTCGTCGAACAGGCTGACGTTGTCCTTGCCGACGTAGCCGGCGACCACCCACAAGAGCGTCGCGCCGAGGAACAGGCGAAACGGCGAGCTGTAGCGCGCGCGTCGCCCGGCGCTGTACTCCCGCGTGAGCGCGCCAGGGCGCAGCAGGAAGGGGATCAGGGTTCGCGGCACCCGCCCGTCGAGCTCGAAGGTCTCCGAGGCGAGCTCGCGCAAAAGCAGCCAGATCGACACCCGGTGCGGCGTCTGCTTCTGCCCGCAGCGCGGGCAGAAGCGATCGTCCGCCTGGTGGCCGCAGTTGAGGCAGCTCGCCATCCCTGGTCCACGGTATCACGCGCGCGCGCGCTCGCGTGGCTGAAGAGCCATGTCCCTCGGCGGGCGCGACCGCAGGCGCCGCGCCGGTCATCGGGTCGTGAGGAGTCCGCGCGGCGCCCCCGCGGCGACGGTGCTTGCATTTACAGCGATATCTCGGCGCGCGGGTGATTGACACCCCGGCGCCTTCCGGCGGACGATGGCGCGAGCGCGGTGCGACGGACGATGACACGGAGACACCCGGGCAGGCTCGTCGCGCTGTGCGTCCTCCTCAGCGGGTGCTTTGACGACCTGGGCACGACGACCTCCACGTCCGCCGAGGCGACGAGCGACGCGTCGCAGGCGAGCGGGTCGACGGTCGAGACCGCAGGCGACACCACCGGCGCCCAGACCCAGGGGACGACGGAGCCGGAGACCACGGGCGCGGCGCTGAGCTGCGGCGACGGCGTGGTCTCGCCCGAGCTCGGTGAGGCCTGCGACGACGGCGAGGACAACGGCGCGCTGTGCTGCGGCGAGCGCTGCGAGCTGCTGCACCGCGCGCGCACGGTCGTCGCCGGCGAGCAGCACTCGTGCCTGGCGATGTGCGACGGCTCGGTGCGCTGCTGGGGCGCCGGGGCCTCCGGCGCGCTCGGGGACGGCACGACCAACGTCTGGGGCGACGAGGACTGGGAGACGATCGTCGACAAGACGCCGCTCGGCTTCCTCGACGACGCGCAGCAGCCGACCGCGGTCGTGCAGCTCGCGCTCGGCTACGCGTTCACCTGCGCGCGGCTCGCCAGCGGCGGGGTGCGCTGCTGGGGTCGCAACGACAACGGTCAGCTCGGCTACCCGGGGATCGGCACACAGAAGACCTCGCCCGGCGGCGACGTGCGCATCGGCGGGCCCGCGCTCGAGCTCGCGGTCGGCAGCGCGCACGCGTGCGCGCTGCTCGAGGGCGGCGCCGTGCGCTGCTGGGGCGACGGCGACAACGGGCCCACGGGCCTCGGGCTGCTCGGCGACATCGGCGACGACGAACCGCCGGATGAGGTCCCGCTGGTCCCGCTCGATCAGCCCGTCGTCACGCTCACCGCGGGCGCGTACCACACCTGCGCCGCGCTCGAAGACGGCTCGGCGCGCTGCTGGGGTCGCGGCGACAGCGGGCAGCTCGGGCACGGCATGGGCGGCGCGATCATCGGGGACGACGAGTCGCCGCTGGCCGTGCCCGCGCTCGAGTTCAGCGCCCCGGTCACGCGCCTGTGGGGCGGGCGCACGACGACCTGCGCGCTGCTCGCGAGCGACATGACCTATTGCTGGGGTCGCAACGAGCGGGGCGAGCTCGGGCTCGGGCACACCAACCGGATCGGCGACGACGAGAGCGCGACGAGCACCGTCGCCGAGGTGCCGCTCGGCGACGTCGCGCCGCGCTCGCTCTCGCTCGAGGAGTTCCTGCACTGCGCGGTGATCGGCGACGGGACGGGCGCGATCCGCTGCCTCGGCGGCGTCGACTACGGCGGCCTGGGCACCGGCGCGATCGACGAGGCCTGCTACGCCAACAACTTCGGCTGCCTCGCGCCGCACTGCTGCTTCGGGGACGACGCCGACGAGCTCCCGCTCACCCAGGGCTTCCCGCTCGAGCTCGAGTTCCGCGAGGTCTCGGTCGGGCGTCGGCACGCGTGCGCGCTGACGACCGACCACGAGCTGCTGTGCTGGGGCTCGCGCCAGGACGGGCGCCTCGCCGGCGGACCGCTGCCCGACGAGTGCAGCGACGCCGCGCTCGGCCCGTTCTGCGCGCGGCACCCGGACTGCTGCCTCGGCGACGACGAGCCGCTCACGCGCGAGCGCGCCGCGCTGGACTATTGAGCCGCCGGCTCGGCGCGCGCGGCTCGATCAATCTGTCCGAATAGGCATTTGTTGCCGGCGGGCGCGGGCGCTCGCGGCTGTGCTATCCCATGGCGATGGCGGCGCACGAAGATCCTCCCCCGAGCGCGGCGGCGCGCGAGCTCGACGCGAAGCTGCGCCGGGCGCTCCGCGAGGATCGCGTCGCGACCGTGCGTCGGCTGCTGCGGCGCGAGGGCTTCCCGATCGCCCTCCGTGACGCCCAGGGCTGGGCGCCGCTGCACGCCGCGGCGCTGCGCGGGCAGAGCGACATGGTCGACCTCCTGCTCGACGCCGGCGCGGACATCGACGCGCGCACCCACGACGGCGGCACGCCGCTCGAGTGCGCCGCGTGGGGCGGCAGGGTCGAGACCGTGCGCCGCCTGATCGCCTCGGGCGCGGCGCTGCCCGAGGCGGGCCCGCGCGCGCTGGGGACCGCGGTGCGCAAGGGGCACGTCGCGGTCGTCGACGCGCTGCTCGACGCCGGCGTGGAGCCGGACGCGCTCATCGACGAGCAGACGGCGCTGACCTTCGCGATCGAGCGCGCGCAGCTCGAGATCGCGGCGCGCCTGCTCGAGCGCGGCGCCGACCCCCGCGGGCGCGGGCGCGGCAGCCCGCTCGTGGCCGCGATCCAGCGCGACGCCGAGGCGCTGACGCTGCGGCTGCTCGAGGCCGGCGCCGACCCGACCGCGCCTGGGCGCTTCGGCACGACCCCGATGCACGCCGCGGCGCGGCGCGGCGCCATCGCGATCGCGGCGCGGCTGCGCGCGCGCGCGGCCCCGATCGACCCCGCGCGCGAGGGCGGGCAGACGCCGCTGCAGGACGCCGCGGCCAGCGGCCAGCGCGACATGGTCACCTGGCTGATCGAGCAGGGAGCCGCGCTCGACGCCGTCGACGGCGACGGGCGCAACGCGTTCACGCTCGCCGCGCGCGGCGGTCACGACGACGTCGCGGCGCTGCTGCGGCGCGCCGGCGTCCCCGAGCAGCGGCGGTTCTCCGAAGACGTCGCCCGGGCTCGCCACGAGCTGCGCGAGCGCAGGGAGCAGCAGGCGGCCGCGCAGGAGCGCTTCCGCTGCGCGCGGCCCGGGACGATCGTCGAGGGCGCGTTCGCCAAATTCAAGGGCCGCGCGCGCCCGGCCGCGGCCCGCGGCGGCGCGCGGCAGCTCGAGGTCCAGATCGCGCTGTTCGGGCGCACGACCGAGGTCACGATCCCGGCGAGCGCGTTTCACTACGAGGACGGCGGCACCGCGATCGGGCTCACCGCCGGGGACGTGTTCGAATTCCGCGAGTCGACCGGCTGCGGCTCGACCACGATCCGCTTCGTCGCGCTCGAGTCGGCGCGCGCCGAGCTCACGCTGCGCGCCGACTGGATGGGCTCGGACGCGCTCGAGCTGCGCGCGCGCGGCCGCCTCGGCTTCGCCGAGCACGGGCAGGTCGGCTGGCTGCGCGTCGAGGAGCTCACGGGCCGGCTCGGCGAGCGCGGCGAGCCGCTGCGCGTCACCGCGTTCGCGGAGCGGGACCCGACCCTCGAGTTCGTGCTCGTCCCGCCGACGCCGAACTGGGCGGCGGCGGGCTCGGGCATGGACGTGACGCCCTCGGCGCGGTTCAACCTCGAGTGGGAGCTGGTGCTGTGGGAGCAGCCGATGGCGCGCTGCTTCCCCGACGAGGACGCGCTCGAGGACGAGCTGGTCGCGCGGATCGAGGCTCGGCGCGGGGCGGAGGGGGACGACCTCTACGACGCTCGCGACGAGGCGAAGGCGACGGTCGAGGCGACCAAGACGCTGTGTGAGCGCGCCTTCGAACACCTGCGCCTGGTTCGCTTCGCGCGCGCGCGCCCGTCGCCGGGGCCCTCCGACGAGCCGTGGCCAGGCTACTACAAGTACAAGCACAAGCACGAAGCGGCCGAAGACCGCGAAGACGGCGAAGACGAAGTGGACGACGAGCGCGACGCCGAGTGACGCCGAGTGACGCCGCGCGCCTGGGTGGCACGCGTCTTGAAAACGATCTTCGTCATGAAGATTCAACGAGCACTCCTCACCCTGGGACTCACCTGCGCCGTCGCGGCGGTCGCCTGCAACGACAACAAGTCCGAGACCAACACCCCGCAGGCCTCGGCCGATCGCGGCGCGCCCGACAGCGACGACGACAGCACGCTGTGCACGAAGTACGCGAATTGCGACGCGTGCATCGCCGGAGAGCAGCGTGAGGGCATGACCGAGGGAGAGGCGGAGTCGGCCTGCGCGCTCGCGGTCACGGGCTGCTGGGTCACCTGGGACAAGCCGATCACCTGCGGCGCCAAGACCTACGACGAGCAGCCCGGCTGATCGACGCGCCCGCAGGCGCGCCCGCGTGCATGTCGCTCTGGCACACTGTGCCACGACAGCACGGCGCGGCGCGGCGGCGCGCTTCAACATGTACATACGAACACGAATGAACGAGCAGGCGCGCGCGCCTGACGAGGAGCGAGAGAGCGATGAAGGAACAACAGAAGCACGCGACGATCACGGTCACGGGCACCGGCGCCGTCAAGGTCGCGCCCGACGAGGCGGTGGTCCGGCTCAGCGTGGTCACCGAGGCGGAGACCGCCGCCGCCGCCACGGCCGCCAACGCCGAGCGGACCCTCGCCGTGATCGAGGCCGTCTCCAGCGAGCCGAACCACGACGTCTCGACGAGCGGCCTGACGTTGTGGCCGACGTCGCGCGTGAACCCGGAGACGCGCGAGCGCGAGATTACGGGCTTCCGCGCGAGCAACAGCGTGAGCGTGAAGACCAAGGTCGGCTACGCCGGGCAGATCTTCGACGTCGGCGTCAAGGCGGGCGCCAACCAGAGCAGCGGGATCGACTTTCGCCTGCAGGACGACACGAAGCACCGCGACGAGGCGCTGACGCGCGCCGTCCAGCGCGCGCTGGCCCAGGCGTCGACGATCGCCCAGGCGGCCGAGCTGAAGCTCGGCGCGCCCGCGTCGATCGAGCTCGAGCCCGGTCTCGGCGAGGTCGAGCTCCGCGGCCAGACCCTCGAGCTGCGCGCCGCGTCGACGCCCGCGTCGCCCGAGGAGCTGACGATCGCCGTCACGGTCCGCGTCGTGTTCCACGCGCGGCGCTGAGGCGCGGCTCGGCGCGCGGCGCTGCGGCGCGCGGGCCCCGGGTCCGCGCGCGCCATTGAGATGTCTTTTGAGACATCTTCCAGAGACGTCTTTTGGGCAAGGCTCTCGCGGCCGCGACGTCGACGCGCGCGCCCGACTCAGGCCGCCGGCTCGTCGCCCTCAATGCGCGCCAGCAGCCCGCCCTTGGCCACCTGATCGTCGACGGCCACGCCCAGCTCGACCACCGTCCCGGCGATCCCGGCCGTGTAGGTCTGCTGGATCTTCATCGACTCGACCACCGCGATCGCCTGGCCGGCCTCCACGCGGTCGCCGACCGCGACGTGGACCGCGACGACGCGACCCGTCGCCGGCGCGCGCAGCACTCCGCCCCCGACGCCGCCCTCGTCCTGATCCCTCGGCCCCGGCAGGACCTCCGAGAATTGGAAGCTCTGGCCGTCGAGCTCGAGGTGCAGGACGTCGTCGTGCAGCAGCGTCGTCGCGGTCTCCTGCAGGGGGGCCGCGCCGTCCTCGGCGGCCGTGAACTCGAGCCGCGCGCGCGGTCCGTCTCGATCGAGCACGCGCGCGCGCAGGGTCTCATCGTCGCCCTCGCCGGGCAGCCCGGCGATCGTGCGCGTCCCGGGGCCGGTGCACGTCACGGTCAGCTCGCGCTCGAGCTCCTCCTGGCCGGCCGCGCCCAGGCAGCGCAGGCGCACGGGGAAGCTGCCGGTGCCCTCGCTCGTGCGCCAGCCGTCGTCGGCCAGGCTCGGCTCCCGGGTGATCGTCCACAGCAGCGCGGCGGCGGCCCAGAGCTTCGCGCTCGGGGACGGCGGCGACTCGAGCGCGGCCTGGAAGTGCTCGCCGAGGAAGCCCGTCGTGGCTCCGCCGGCCGCGAACACCGGGTGCAGCAGGATGTCGCGCAGCAGCGCCTTGTTGTGGCGCGGCCCCAGCAGCACGGCGCGCTCCAGCGCCCGCGCCAGGCGCCGACGGGCCTCGTCGCGGTCGCGCCCGTGGGCGATGACCTTGGCGATCATCGGGTCGTAGTGCGCGGTGATCTCCTGACCCGTGAGACAGCCCGTAAGCAACCCGTGATCGACGCGCACGCCGTCCCCCGCGGGCGGCAGCCAGGCCAGCACCGGCCCGGCCTGCGGCATGTAGCCCGCGTAGGGATCCTCGGCGTAGAGTCGGACCTCGATCGCGTGCCCACACAGCTCGAGGTCGTCCTGACGCACGGGCAGCGGCTGGCCCTCGGCCACGCGCAGCTGCCAGGCCACGAGATCGAATCCGGTCACCAGCTCGGTCACCGGGTGCTCGACCTGCAGACGCGTGTTCATCTCGAGGAAGTAGAACGCGCCGCCCGTCCCGAGCAGAAACTCGACCGTGCCCGCGCCGACGTAGCCGATCGTCTTGGCGGCGAGCACCGCGGCGGCGCCCATACGCGCGCGCAGCTCCGGATCGACGGCCGGGGAGGGGGCCTCCTCGACGACTTTCTGGTGCCGGCGCTGGACCGAGCAGTCGCGCTCTCCCAGGTGCAGGACGTTGCCGTGCTGGTCGCCGAAGACCTGCAGCTCGACGTGTCGCGCGCCCACCACGGCGCGCTCGAGCAGCAGCTCGCCGCTGGCGAAGGCGCTCTCGGCCTCAGCCCGGGCCGACTTCAGCGCGGCGGGCAGCTCCTCGGCGCGCTCGACCAGCCGCATGCCACGGCCTCCGCCGCCGGCCGAGGCCTTGACCAGCAGGGGGTAGCCGATGTCCCCGGCGGCGGCGATCAGGCGCGCGTCGCTGCCGCTCTCCGGGTCGTCGCGGCTCGGCTGATAGCCGGGCACGCAGGGCACGCCCGCCGCGATCATGCGCTGCTTGGCCGCCGCCTTGTTGCCCATCCACTCGATCGCCTGCGCGGGCGGCCCGATGAACGTCAGGCCGGCCGCGTCGCAGGCCCGGGCGAATTCGGCGTTCTCGGACAGGAAGCCGTAGCCCGGGTGAATCGCGTCGGCCCCGGCCTGCTTCGCGGCGGCGATCAGCGCGTCGCCCCGAAGGTAGGACGCGGTCGCCGGGGGCGGCCCGACGCAGACGGCCCGATCGGCGAGCGCCACGTGGGGCGCGTCTCGGTCGGCCTCGCTGAACACCGCGACCGTCCGGTATCCCAGCGCGCGGGCGCTGCGAATCACGCGACAGGCGATCTCTCCGCGGTTGGCGATCAGGATCGATTCCATGACTTCGTCCTCCCTGGTGCTGTGGTCTGCCGACGTCGGCTCACTCGGCCGCCCACCGGGGCGGTCGCTTCTCGAGGAACGCGACCATGCCCTCGATGCCCTCGCCGCCGCGCACGGCCCCGGCGAACTCGACGGACGCGCGGTCGAGCAGCGCGGGCAGCGGCACGGCGCCGACGTCGAGCATCAGGCGCTTGGTCGTGGCGATGGCCGCGGGCGCGCACTTGTGGATGTCCTTCAGGACTTGTTGCAGCTGGGCGTCGAGCTCGTCCGCGTCGCACACGAAGTGCACGAGCCCGAGCGCGAGCGCGGCCTCGCCGTCGAAGCGCCCGCCGGTGACCGCGAGCCGACGCGCCTGGGTCAGGCCGAGGCGCTGGACGACGAACGGCGCGATCTGGGCCGGAGGCACGCCGAGGCTGGTCTCGGGCAGCCGAAAGCTGGCCGTGCGCGCGGCGATGGCCACGTCGCTGACGCAGGCGAGGCCGAAGCCGCCGCCCATGACCGCGCCCTCGAGCACCGCGATGACCGCCTGCGGCGCGCGGTTGATGGTGTGGGCCGCGTGACCGAACAGCCGGTTGGTCACCGCCATCGGGTCCGGCTCGCCCTGGCTCGCGTCGAACTCCGCGTGGCGCACCGAGGCCATGTCCTTGATGTCGCCGCCGGCGCAGAAGTGCCCGCCGGCGCCGCGCAGGATCACCGCACGGATGTCGCGTCGATCCTCGAGCGCTTCGAACAGCGCGATCATCTCGCGGACCATGGCGAAGTTCATGGCGTTGCGGACCTTGGGGCGGTTCAGCGTCACGTGCAGGCGCCAGCCTTCGTGACGCAGCGCGAGGAAAGTACAGTCCGGGAGTGCGGGCAGCTCGCTCATGGGTGCTCCGATGGAGGTCGCAAGGAGGGTCGTAACGAGGGTCGTAACGAGGGTCGTAGCGAAGGTCGTAGCGAAGGTCGTACCGAGGGTCGAGATCGACGTCGCAACGATGGCCGTTAGAGGCGCGCGACCCCGAAGGTGTTGGGACGCAGCGTCCGGCTGTCGGCCTCGCGACAGATCGCCAGGCACTCGCCGAGGATGCGCCGGCTGTCGCGGGGATCGATGATGCCGTCGTCCCACAGGCGGGCCGTGGCGTAGAGCGCCTCGGACTCGGCGTCGAGCTGCTTCGCGATGTGCGCGCCCATGGCCGCGATGGCGCTGCGATCACCCTCCAGGCCCATGCGCGCGAACTTGGCCAGGGTGATGATCTCCATGACCTTGGCCGCCTGCGCGCCGCCCATGACCGCGATCCTGCTCGCCGGCCACGCGAACACGAAGCGCGGGTCGTAGGATCGGCCGCACATGCCGTAGTTGCCCGCGCCGAAGGACGCGCCGATGATCAGCGTGAGCTGCGGGACGGTCGCGTTGGCCACGGCCTGGATCATCTTCGACCCGTGCTTGACCATGCCCTCGCGCTCGGCCTGCGTGCCGACCATGTAGCCGGTGGTGTTCTGCAGGTAGAGGATCGGCGTGCCCGACTGGCAGCACAGCTGGATGAAGTGCCCGGCCTTGGTCGCGCCGCTGGGGTAGATCGGGCCGTTGTTCCCGATGATGCCCACGGGCCAGCCCTCGATGCGCGCGTGCCCGCAGATCGTCGCGGTGTCGTACAGCGCCTTGAACTCGAGGAAGTCCGAGTCGTCGACCAGGCGGGCGATGACCTCGCGGACGTCGTAGGGCTGCTTGAAGTCGACCGGGACGATCCCGAGCAGCTCGTCCGGGTCGTAGCGCGGCGGCTTGAACGGCCGGCGGTGGCGCTGGTGGTCGCTGACCCGATCCCAGCGCAGCTTGTCGACGATCTGGCGGGCGAGGTTGATCCCGTGGTCGTCATCCTCGGCCATGTACTCGGACGTGCCGGTGATGGTGGCGTGCATCTCGGCCCCGCCCAGGATCTCGTCCGTGGCGTCCTCACCGGTCGCCGCCTTGACCAGCGGCGGCCCGGCCAAAAACACCTTGGCTCGACCGCGCACCATGACCACGTAGTCGGACAGCCCCGGGAGGTAGGCGCCGCCCGCCGTCGAATTGCCGTGAACCACGGTGATCTGCGGGAGCCCGGCCGCAGATCCGCGCGCCTGATTGCAGAACACGCGCCCGCCGTCGACGAAGATCTCGGCCTGGTACAGCAGGTTGGCGCCCGCGCTCTCGACCAGGCTGATGGCCGGCAGCTTGTTCTCCCCCGCGATCTGCTGGGCGCGCAGGCTCTTCTTGAGGCCCATGGGCGGGATCGAGCCGCCCTTGATGGCCGCGTCGCTGGCCGTGACGAGGCAGCGGACGCCGCACACGTAGCCGATGCCGATGATGTTCCCGCCGCCCGCGATGTCGCGCTTGCCGTCGTCGTCGTGCATCTTGTAGCCGGCCAGCGTCGAGAGCTCGATGAACGGCGCGCCGCGATCGAGCAGCCGCGCGACCCGGTCACGGGGCAGCAGCTGTCCGCGCTTGTGGAACTTCTCCGCCTTGCGGTTTGAATTCGCGCGGACGCGCTGCTCGAGCGTTCGGACCTCCTCGAGCTTGGCCAGCTGGGCCGCGTGGTTGGTCGCGAACTCGGACGAGTGGGTGTCGATCTTCGAGACGATGACGGGCATGGGCTTGCTGCTAGGACGGGGGCTGGAGGCTGGAGGAAGGAGGCTGCGCTCGCGGGCCGCTCACTCGTCGGGCTCGAGCACCTTGGGCGCGACGGCCCGGTGGAACCCGTTGTACGTCTGCACCTTGCCCTCGTCGGGCTCCTGGATCGGCCAGATCAGGCTCGCGTTGGGGGCCGCGCCGTCGACCCGCAGCGTCGCGCCGCTGATGAAGGCCGCCGCGTCGCACAGGAGGAAACAGATCGCGGACGCGACCTCGGCCTCGGTGCCGAGGCGACCGATCGGGACGGACTTCTTGAGCTGCGGGATCATGGCCCGCACCGCGCCCGAGTAGGTGTCGAGGCCGGAGGACGCGATCCAGCCCGGGGCGATCGCGTTCACGCGCACGCCGGAGTGGGCCCACTCGACGGCCGCGGTCTGCGTGAAATTGACCATGCCCGCGCGCGCGGCCCCGGAGTGGCCCATGCCGGGCATCGACCGCCACATGTCGGCGACGATGTTGACGATCGCGCCGCCGTGTTTCTCCATGGACTGGTTGTACACCTCGCGCGCCATGAGGAAGCCGCCCACGAGGTTGGTGCGCACGACCGTCTCGAATCCGCGCTGCGAGATGGCCGACAGGGGGGCAGGGAACTGGCCGCCCGCGTTGTTGACGAGCCCGTGGACGCGTCCGCGCTCCTTGATGATCGCGGCCACCGTCTCGGTCACGTCTGGCTCCTTGCGGATGTCCAGGCCGTGGAAGGAGACCCCGCCCGCGTGTTCGCCGAGCGCCGCCGTGTCCTCGCGGATCTCGGCGGCCGTGCGCTCGAGCTTCTCGAGCGTGCGCCCGAGCAGCACGACGTGCGCCCCGAGGGCGGCCAGCTCGTGGGCGGTGCAGCGGCCAATCCCGCTGCCGCCGCCCGTGACGATGATCGTCTGGCCGACGAACAGCCCGGGTCGAAAAACGGTCGAGTAGCGATGCGATGGGGTGGAGGCTTCAGTCATGGGCGTTCGCGGGCGAGTGGCGAAAAAAACTTTCCATGCGGCGCGGGACAAAGTTCCCCGAGCGCCCGACCGTGTGGTAGGGACCGGGTCCTACCGCCAGACGGGGAAAGGAAACGACGAGCCAATGAGCCTGGAAGACTACACAAGCAAGGTCCGTGGAATGGTCGGCGATGACTCGGGCCTGGGCAAGACGCTCAAGTTCGATCTGGGAGACGAGGGCGTGATCCTCATCGACGGGAAGTCGACGCCGAACACCGTCAGCAACGACAACGTGGACGCCGACTGCACCGTCAAGCTCTCGTCCGAGAACTTCGGCAACCTGCTCGCGGGCAAGGGTAACCCGATGACCATGTTCATGACCGGCAAGATCAAGGTCAGCGGGGACATGGGCGTCGCCATGAAGCTGCAGAGCCTGTTCAAGAAGTAGCGTCTGCCGGCGCGCGCCGTGGGGCGCGCGCGGACCCGGCGGCCGCGTCCCCACGCGCCGCCCCCAGCAGCCCGATCGCCTGCGCGATCGGGCTTCGTGCGTTTGGCTATCCGTGCGCAGCGGGAGCAAGACCTCGTTCCTGCGGGTCACAGCGTCGGGCAGCCCCGCGACGCTGTCAAGCCGCTGGCGCCCGGGTCGAGGCGCGGACGAGCGTCCCGAGCACGCGCCGCGCCCCCGAGCATCCACGCGTGTAACGACACGAGACGACTGCGAGCCTGGTTGTGCACAGCGATTGCACTGCACGGCCGCATGCTGTGTCGAACCGCGAGCGCAGGAGTCCTCGGCGTCGATGGCTACGTGATCACCGTCGAGGCCGACGTCGGCCTCGGGCTGCCGTGCTTGACGTTGATCGGGCGCGCGAGCGGAGCGCTCGTCGAGGCCCGGGATCGGGTCAAGACCGCGCTCGGCCACTGCGGCCACGCGATCCCCCCACGCCGGCAGATCGTCAACCTCGCGCCCGCAGATGAGCGAAAGGACAGCCCGGGGATCGATCTCGCGGTCGCCTGCGCGTTGCTCGCGTGTCACGGCGTCGTCCCGGCCAGCGCGCTCGAGGGCGTGATGCTCTGGGGCGAGCTCGGGCTCGACGGCGCGGTGCGGCCCGCCGCCGGTACGCTCGTCGTCGCCGACCTCGCGCGCCGAAGCGGGCTGCCGACCATCGCCGTGGCCGAGTCGTGCGCCGACGAGGCGGCGTTGATCCCCGACGTCTCGGTGCTCCCCGTGCGCACGCTGCCGCAGCTGATCGCCCACCTCCGCGGCGAGTCGAGCATCGAGCCGCGGGCCGGGTCGTCGCCGCGCGTCGAGGAAGCCGGGCCGGACGCGGACCCCGAACTCGACATGGCCGACGTGCGTGGGCTGGTTCTCGCCCGTCGCGCGCTCGAGATCATGGCGGCGGGCGGACACAACCTCCTGCTGCACGGCCCGCCCGGGGTCGGCAAGACCATGCTCGCCCGGCGCGCGGCTGGGCTGTTCCCGCAGCTCGAGCGCGAGGTGGCCCTGTGCGCCACGAAGATTCACAGCGTCGCGCGTCGTGAGCGCGGCGCGACGCGCCTGCGCACGACCGTCCCGATCCGCAGCCCGCACCACACGGTGAGTGCGGCCGGGCTGCTCGGCGGCGGCTCGCCGCCGAGACCGGGCGAGGTCAGCCTCGCCCACGGCGGCCTGCTGTTCCTCGACGAGCTCCCCGAGTACTCGCGCGCGTGTCTCGAGGGTCTGCGCGAGCCCCTCGAGGACGGCGAGGTGCACATCGTCCGGGCCAACTACGCGGTCCGCTTCCCGGCCCGGTTCCAGCTGCTCGCGGCCATGAACCCCTGTCCCTGCGGCTATCTCAACCACCCCGATCGCGTCTGCGTCGACCCGCCTGGGGCGGTGCAGCGCTACCAGCAGCGACTCTCGGGGCCGCTGCTCGATCGCATCGACCTCGTGGTCCCGGTCGCCCCGGTCGCGGCGGAGGAGCTGAGCTGTGCGCGGCGCTCTGAGCCGACGCGGGTCATTCGCCAGCGCGTGATCCGGGCGCGGTTGCGGCAGCTCGAGCGCCTGCGCGACGCGGGGCCGTGGCGGCGCAACGCCGACATCCCCGCGACCGGTCGCCTGATGGAGCAGCACTGCGCGTTGACGCCGGCGGCGAGCGACCTGCTCGCCCGGGTCGCGCGGGCGCGCAGCCTGAGCCCGCGCGCGCAGCACCGCGCGCGCCGAGTCGCGCGGACCATCGCCGATCTCGATGACGCCGCAGGCGTCAGCGCGCCGATCGAGTCGCGTCATCTCGGCGAGGCCTTGCAGCTGCGAAAACTCCCGGAGTGGGCCGATGCCTGAGCCGCGCGCGCGATCGCGGCGCCGACCTGGTGCGCGCGTCGGTATCCTGCACGAGCGACGGCGGCCGCAACGGGATGGACGGCGAACCCACACACGCGCGCTACGACTTCATGATCCTCGGCGGGGGGATCGGCGGGCTCGTGACGGGCGCGCTGCTGGCCCGCGCCGGCGCGCGTGTGCTCCTGGTCGAGCGGCACTCGGCGCTCGGCGGCTACGCCCACAGCTTCCGCGTGGACGGCTACGAGTTCTGCTACCAGGTGCAGTACCTCATGGGCTGCGAGCCGTCCGGCCCCATGCCGCGGATGCTCGCGCGACTCGGGCTCGAGCGCGAGATCGGGTTCAACACACTCGACCCCGTGGGCTACGACGTCGTGACCTGCGGCGACCTCGAGTTCCGGATCCCGGCCACGAGCGAGGCCTTCTGTCGCGCCCTGGCAGCGCGGTATCCCGAACACGCCGAGGCCATCGCGAACTACTTCGCGCGCGTCGAGGCGGTGTTCGCCCAGGCCGACGGCTACCGCCGCGTCGTGCGCCCGCGCGACGTCCTGCTGGCGCCCTGGCGGCACCGCGCGCTGCTGCGGCATATGGGCACGACGGTCGCGGACGTCTTCGATCGCCTCGGGCTTCCGGAGGAGCTGCGCTTCATTCTCGCGGGGCAGGCCGGCAACCTGGCCTCGGGGCCACGCGAGGCGTCCTTCTTGCTGCACGCCGGGATGCAGGCGGCCTACGGCCGCAGCGCGGCCTACCCGAAGCGCGGCCTCGGTCACATGGTCGAGGCGATCGCGCGCCGCATCGAGGAGGCGCCGGGCTGCCGGGTGCTGCGCGGCGTCGAGGTCACGGCGATTCACCGCGCGCCGCGGGGTCGCGCGATCGCGTCGGTCTCGACCTCGGCCGGGCGCTTCTCGGCGGGCCGCTACATCTCGAACCTCGATCCGCGGCGCACCTGCGCCTTGATAGGGCTGCCCGAACGAGCAGGTCCACGCTATCGCTACTCGGACGCCGTGTTCACGCTCTACCTCGGCTTCGAGGGCGTGGAGCTCGCCGATCACGGCTTCGGGCGGCGCAACTTCTGGATCCACAGCACACGCGACATCGATCGCGAGTTCGACGGCTTGATCCGCGAGCACCGCCACGACCAGCCGTGGATCTTCCTCTCGACGCCGTCGCTGCTGAGCGACCCCGGGGTGCTGTGCGCGCCCGATCAGGCCTCGATGGTGATGTTGACCTTCGTCTCGTACGCGCGCTGGCAGGCGCTCGCGCGGGAGCCGGCGGCCCTGGAGCGCGCGGCGACGCAGCTCGAGGAGGTGTTCCTCGGCGCGCTGCAGCGGCGCTTCGGGCTGACGACCGCCCACCTGCGGGTCCGGCACCGCGAGACCCCGATCGACGTGGTGAGCCGACTCGCGCCGCCCGAGGGCAACGTTTACGGCGCGCGCCTGACCCCGGAGAGCTACAACCTGCGGCGCACGACGAGTCGTACGCGCTTCGCCAACCTCGACCTCGTCGGGGCGACGAGCGCGTACCCGGGGGTCATGCCGATCACGGTCGCGAGCATGGCGCTGGTCGATCGCCTGCTGGCCGCGCGCGCGTAGTCTCTCGGCGCCCATGGCGTGCGTGTCTGCGCGAGGGGCTACTTGAGCTTGAGGAGCCGCCCGCTCATCTCGAGCTGGTCGAAGTAGAAGCCGCCCGGCATCCACCAACCCTCGCCGTTGTCGTCGGCGCCCGAGAGCCAGACCAGCGCGGCCGTCGACAGCCCGAGCGCCGCCTCGCGGATCTCGCCGCCGGCCGGGGCGCAGAACGAGCAGGCGAGGTCGAAGCCGCCGGCGCACATGTTGGTCTCAAAGTCGAAGTGCTTGGCGTCGACGACCCGCGTCACGCGGGCCTGCGAGACGCCGAGCAGCGTGGGCACGAAGTTCGCGTTGTCGTTGCACATCGCCGGCTCGGACACGGCGGCGACGACCGGGAAGTCGGCCTGCGGCGCGAGGCCGGCCGCGAGCCCGTTGTTGTCGACCGGATCGAGTCCGACGAACGCGATCGCGTCAGGGTCGTCCGTGCTGGCGACGAAGGCGGCGAGGCCTCCGGCGGAGAACCCGGAGTAGAGCGCGCCGGCCGGCGCGACGGCGGCCGCGAGCGCGGCGATGTCGTGCCCGTTCTGCTCGTGGTCGACGCTGATCAGCGAGTTCGAACACAGCGGCGCGGTCACGACGCGAACACCCCAGGAGGCGACGTGCTCGGCGGTCAGCGCCATGTCGTCGATGCTGCGCTGGAAGCCATGGGCGAGGATCACCGTGACGTCGGTCTTGAGCTCGCTCGGGGTGAAGATGTCGTGCTCCATCTGGCAGCTGCCAGGCGCCGGGAACGTGGCGCTCTCGACCACGACGCCGTAGGGCCCGGGCTCGCTGTAGTCGATGGGCTCGAGATCTCCGTCGCCGTCTCCATCACCGTCGCCATCACCGTCGCCGTCGCCGTCGCCGTCGCCGTCGCCGTCGCCGTCGCCGTCGCCATCGCCATCGCCATCGCCGTCGCCATCGCCGTCGCCATCACCGTCACCGTCACCGTCACCGTCGCCGTCGCCGTCGCCGTCGCCTGGGTCGGTCGCCTGCGCCTCGGTTGTCCCGTCGTCGGTCGCGGTCCCATCATCGGTCTCCGAGGAGCCTTCGCTGTCCCCGCAGGCCGTCGTCGCCAGCACGCAGCACAGCAGCGGGAGGGCGAGGAGCGTTCGCGTGGCAGGGCGCGTGGCAGGGATCGTGGAAGGGATCGTGGAAGGGATCGTGGAAGAGCGCTTCATTGTTCGTCTCCGGGTCGATCGTCGCTTCGATCGTCTCGTGGGTTGCCTCGTCGCCTGGGTTGTCGCCGAGCGCGACGATCAGGCCGTCTCGCTGGAGTCGTCGGAACCGCGGGGGGTACGGGCTTGGATCATGTCCTCGAGGGTTGGGAGCAGGAGCTTGCGACGCAGCAGGACCACGAGCTGCTCGCTCAGGCTGGTAGCGACGGCCGACAGACGCGTGATGTCGGTGCGCGCGCGCGGCAGCACGCCCTCGCGGAACACCGAGAGCTCGACCTTCACGAGGTTCTGCAGGGCGGAGACGTAGGCGCCGAGGATCTCGGGCGGCAGCATCTCGTCGGTCAGCCCGTTCTTCCGCGCCTGGCCGAGGAGGCGGAGCAGCGCCAGGTCGTCCCCGGAGAAGTAGAGGTCGGCGGCGTCGCCCTCACCGCGGCGCTCGGGGGCGACGATGCCGAGGGAGGTGAAGAGGTCGAGCGTCGCCGGCAGCACACCCGAGGCGATCAGCGAGGCGCGCGAGCGACTGTCCTTGTTGCTGGTCGAGTCAAGCGCGCGGCGGATACCGACGCGCATGGCGAAGTCGGTGGGGTCGAAGCGCTCGTCGATCTCGACGTCCTCAAGCAGCTCCTTGATGACGCGCAGCGGGAGGAACAGGGTCCGCTGCAGCTCCTTGATCGCCCGGACGCGGGGGATCAGCGAGGCGTCGTAGTAGGCCATGTTGCGGCTCGTGCGCACGGGTTCGGGGAGCAGGCCCTCGCGCAGGTAGTGCTTCACCGTGGGCACGGGGACGCCGCTTCTCCGGGCAAACGTGCTCATCTTGAGGAGCTGAGGTTCGGATACGCTCGACATAAAAGTTGAAAGTTCGACTTTCAACTTTTATAAAACCGGGCCGAGTCCGTCAAGCCCCGGAGTCCGCGCGAATCCGGGCACCCTTTCACGGAGGTCCATGCACAGCTCACACGTCCAAGCAGCCGACAGCCCGATCCCGGATGCGTCCTGCGCCCACGCGAGCGAGCGCGAGCGCGTTTGTTCGTCGACCCCTGGCCCCAGGGGATGGCGCGTTGTTCTGGAGGTCGCGGGCTTCATTACGCCCGTAGCCACGGTGATCACGCTCGGATGCGCGCAACCAGAGCCTGGCGTCGACTTCCGTGACGCGCGCCTGGCCGTCGTCGACATGCACCTGCATCAGGGCGAGTGGCAGGGGGTGCCAGGCAGCACGCAGGAGTTCCTCGCCAGCCGCTTCCCGTTCCCCTTCAACCTCAACCCCGAGCAGACCGCGAGCGGCATCCTCTCGGCAGAGGGTGTCGTCGCCGAGCTGGACGCGGCCGGCATCAGCCGCGGCGTGCTGCTCGCCGTGTACGCGCCGCGCTCGGTCGGCGTGGCGACCAACGAGGACATGGTGGAGCAGGTCGCGGTCGCCCCCGATCGCCTGTGGGGGCTGGCCAGCCTGCGCGTCGACGACTGGAGCGCGGGTGGCGAGGCCCAGCTCGCGCAGCTCGACGAGATGGTGCAGGCGCCCGGCGTCGTCGGGGTCAAGCTCGCGCACACGCACATGCACTTCCGCATGGACGACCCGCGCTACTTCGGCATCTACGAGGTCGCGGGGCTGCGACAGAAGCCGGTGTACCTGCACACCGGGCCGAGCCCGTTCCCGGGCACCAACGCGGAGCCGCCGTACACCGATCCGGCCTTCCTCGAGGCGGCGATCGCCGCGTACCCGGAGACGATCTTCATCCTCGGGCACGTCGGCTACGACTTCATCAACAAGCAGCTCGGCTACTTCGAAACCTGCGTCACGCTCGCGCAGAAGTACCCGAACGTCTACCTCGAGCCGAGCGCGCTCGGCAGCGAGGGCTCGGACCCGACGGGCGAGCACCTGCCGCACATCATGGGGCGGATCCGGGAGGCCGGGCTGGTGGAGCGCACGATCTACGGCAGCGACGGCCCGCAGAGCCCGGGCTTCGTCGGCGACTATCTCGCCCGCACGACGGCGGCCATGGAGTCCACGGGCTACACGGTCGAGGAGGCGAGGGCGGTGCTGTCGGGGAACTTCGCCCGCGTCTTCCAGGTCGAGGAGCCGACGCTGTGATCGCGGCGCACGGGCTCGCGCTCGCGCTGCTGACCGCAGTCGCGGGCGATGTTCACGTAGCGAGCGCGGCGGGGGAGGCCACCGCCGAACTCGAAGCTTCGGGCGGTGAGCTCGCGGTCGCGGGTCAGGAGCACACCGCCGCGGACGAAGGCTCGAGCATCGAAGCCAGGGTCGCGGAGGAGGAGACCGGCGTCGAAGTCGAGCGGTCGAACGCGACGCGCGCGGGTGACGAGGCCGCAGTCGCGGGGGCGGGGTCCTCGGGGGACGTCGAAGCTTCGGGGGGCGAGCCCGCGGTCGCGGGGGAGCTCTCCTCGGATGAGGTCGAAGGGTCAGGTGGTGAAGACGCGGTCGCGGGGCCTCCGGGCGAGGTCGAAGGGACAGGTGGCGACGTCGAGGGGTCGAGCGTGGCGGGCGCGGACGCGGGCGGCGACGCGAAGGCGACGCGCGCCGCGGCGCGCGTCGCCCGACGGACGCGCTTCGCCGAGTCGGCGCCGGTGGACGTCGTGGGCGGCGGATCGCGGGCGGGGACCTGGGCCGGTGCCGTGCAGATCGGGTACCCCTGGCAGACGCTCCGGCTTCAAGTCGGCGCCTGGCGCACGCTCACGCCGCTCGTCGAGCTTGAGGCCGCGCTGTTTCGCCGGTTTCGCCCGGCCGTAGGCCTCGGCCTGCGATGGGTCGATCGCCCGCGCGTGCGCTTGACCGGGGACGTGCTGCTCGGGTGGTTCGTGCAGCTCGGGGAGCTGGCGCGACGCGGGCCGAACGCGGAGCTGCGCCTGCGGTTGGCGTTCCCGTCGGGGCGCGTCGCGCCCTACCTGATGCTGGCGACGCGTCACACGCTGCTGTTTGATCGCACGCGCGTGATCTCGCCGGGCGGGACGACGACGAGCTGGAGCGCGCGGCACGACTGGACGCCGTGGGCGACGCTCGGCCTGGCGATCGTGATCACGGACGCCTTCGGGATCGAGCTCGGCATCGACTGGCCGTGGGTAGGGGCGCCCGACGGCGTGGCGATCCCCGGCGTGCACCTCGGCGCGCTGTTTGGAGGTGGACGATGAGACATGTACTTGTGAGCGCGTTGCTGATCGCGGCGGCGACGGCGGGCTGCATCAACGAGGACGTTACGCTGTACGAGGTCCGCGTCCTCGGCGAGGTCGCGGTCGCGCCGGAGTTCCCGAGCGCGGGCGAGGTGCAGCTCGGCCTGTACTTCGCGCGCGCGGGCGAGGGCGAGCTGGCGTACCCCGTCGACAGCATCACCGCGCGCGAGGTCGGCCCGCCTGGATTCGTCGACGAGCGCTTCCTCGTCCCGTACGACGGGCGCGAGGAGCTGCTCGTGTACGCGTGGCTCGACATCGACGGCGACGGGGTGCTGTGCGCGGTCGGAGGCGCGGAGGAGCCCGCCGCGATCGTCGCGGTCGACGAATTCACGGACTTCCGCGTCGAGTTCTCGCTGCTGCTCGATCAGCCCTGCGCCGGCGCCGAGGCGCTGTACCCGTGACGCGCGAGCGCTTGCCGGCGGCGTGACGCCGGTGACCTCACCACGCCTGCGCGGTCGCTCGCCTCCGTTTCGGGAGGCGCCGGCGATCGCCCGCGCGCGAGAGGATCTCGAGGATAGACAGCTCACGCGTCGAGCAGCGCGCGCAGGCGCGCGCGCGCGTCGTCGAGGCTGGCGCGCGCGGCCCAGTCTCGCAGCGCCTGCAGCCGCGTCTCGCCGAGCGCGGCGCCGAGCTCGCGGGCGCGCGCCTCGTGCTCCTCGCGATCTGCGGTCGGCGCGTCGAGACGGGCGCGCGTGGCCTCGGCGATCGCGAGCAGGGCGCCGGCCTGCTCGAGCGCCTCCCGGTCGCCGGCGGCGGCGAGGCGCAGGTGCAGCGCGAGCCCGGCCTCAGCGGACTCGGCGACCCTGAGCATGTCGCCGACCTCGAGGAAGCTGCGGGCGGCGGCGCGCAGGTGCTCGCGGGCCGCCGGGAGCGCGCCGGCTCGGTCTCGATCGCGCACAGGCACACCCGCGAGCCGGCGACGCCCCAGGTGTCGCCGAGCTGCTCGCGGGCGCGCAGGCCCTCGAGGTACAGCGGGCGCGCGCGGGCGGGGGCACGGCGCGCGCGGTGGATCAGCGCGAGGTTGCCGAGGCTGCTGGCGACCCCGTGAAGATCGCCGTGCTCGCGGCGCAGCGCGAGCGCGCGCCCGTGCAGCTCGGCGGCCTCGTCGAGCTGGCCGCTGCGGAACGCGACGACGCCGAGGTTACCGGTCGCGTGCGCGCGGCCGCGTTCATCGCCTGCCTGTTGGTACAGCTCGATCGCGCGGGCGTGGCGGGCGCGCGCGTCCCCGTGGCGGCCTTGCTCGCGGTCGACCATCCTGAGGCCGTTGATCGCGTCGGCCTCGGCCCGCGCGTCGCCGCGCGCGGTTGCCGTCGCCGCGCGCTCGAAGGCCCGGCGCGCGGCGGTGTAGTCGGCGCGGGCGTAGTAGAGCTCGCCCGCGCCCTGGCGCGCCGCCGTCAGCGAGCGCGCGTCGATGTCCGCCGGGACCGCGCGCAAGGCCGCTTCGACGATCGGGAGGACCTCGGGCCCAAGCCCGCGGATCCACCAGAAGCGCGCGAGCGCGGCGATCAGGCGCAGCGACGCGTCGCGCGTCGACGCGGTCGGGCGTCGCGTGAGCTGGTCGATGACCACAGGGTGCAGCGCGGCGAGCTCGGCGAGCGCGGCGAGCTGCTCGTCCTCGGGTCCGCGCAGCGCGCTGCTGAGCTGCTCGGCGCGCGCGCACAGGGTCGCGAGCGCGGCCGCGTCGTCGGGGGAGTCGTCGTCTCGGGGGTCCACGGGCGCTCCTGCGCGGGCGTCTCGGCGTGCGACGCCCAATCACCACGAGCATACACCCGCGCCCTATACTGCGCGGGTGAAGGTCTCGCTTCGCGTGTTCGCGTGGGACCCCGAGCATGACCTCGGGAGCGTGTGGTTCGGCGTCGTCTTCGCGCTGGTCGGCCTGCTCCTGGCGGGCGGCGCGGTGGTTCACCTCGCGAGCCAGCCCTGGGATCTTGCGACCGTCGGCGTCGAGGCGCCGGGGAGCCCGGCCGGCTACAGCCCCTGGGTCGGCGATCGCTACGCGATCGACGTCGGCGGGTCGCGCTACACCTGTCACCGCGGACAGTCCAAGGTCCCGGCGTACGGGCGCGCGACCCCGATCCTGTACGACCCGCGGGCGCCGGCGCGCTGCCGCGCGCGCGACACCGCGTCACGCCCGGGTGACTACGAGGCGACCAGCCTCGTCGTCGGCAGCGCGTTCGCGCTCGTGGGCCTCGCGTTCGTGCTCGCGTACCTCGCCGAGCCGCGCCCTGAGTGGGTCCGCGCGCAGGAGGGCGAGCCGGCGAGCGCTACGACTACGCGATCATCGGCTCGGGCCTCGGCGGGCTGCTGACCGGCGCGCTGCTGGCGAACGCCGGCGCGCGCGTCTGCATCCTCGAGCGGCACTATCACCCCGGCGGCTACGCGCACAGCTTCAAGCGCGGCGGCTACTGGTTCTGCGCCGGGCTCCACTACGTGTTCAACTCGCTGCCGGACGAGGACGGCGGGCTGTTTCTGCGCGCGCTCGGGCTCGAGGACGAGATCCGCTTCTCGCCCATGGCCGACGAGTCCTTCGACATCCTGCGCTTCCCGTCGCTCGCGTACAGCGTGCGGCGGGGGATCCACGCGAACGCGGAGGCGCTCGCGCGCCGCTTCCCTGGCTGCGAAGACGGCCTGCGGCGCTACTACGCGCTGCTCGCCGCGCTCTACCTCGAGGCCTTCCAGGCGCCCGTCTCCTTGCCGCTGCGGGCCTTCGCTCGCCACCCGCTGCGCTACCGTCACCTGCTGCGCCACCGCAACACCACGACGGGCGAGCTGATGACGCGCCTCGGCTTCCCGGTCGAGCTGCGCGACGTGCTCTCGGGGCAGTGCGGGAACATCGGGCTGCCGCCGTCGCGCTCCTCGCTGATCGCCCACGCGATCAACGTGATCGCCTACGACCAGGGCGCGTGCTACCCGACGCGCTCGTACTTCCACATGATGCGCCGGATCGCGCGCGCGTTCCGGGAGCGCCCGGGGTGCCGCCTGCGGCTGAAGGAGGCGGTCACGCGCCTCGAGGTCGCGCGCGATCGCGTGATCGCGTTGACGACCGCGCGGGGTCGGCGGGTCGTCGCCGACCGCTTCCTGTTCAACGGCGACCCGAAGCTGCTGCCCGCGCTGATCGAGGGCTACCGCGCGCCGCGATGGTTTCGCCGCAAGCTGGGCTACGAGTACTCGGCCGCGTCCTTCACCCTGTACATGGGGCTGCGCGACGTCGACCTGCGGGCGCACGGCTTCGGCAACTGGAACGTCTGGCACTACCCGGACCACGACCTCGACGCGGTGTACCGACGTCAGCTCGTGGACCAGGACCTCTCGCGGCCCTTCCTCGCCATCACGACGCCGACGCTGCACGCCTCGGCGCGCGCCGAGATCGCGCCGGCGGGCGGCGAGCAGATGGTGATCTGCACGTGGGTTGGCTACGAGCGCATGGCCCGGCTGCGCGCGCGCGACGAGGCCGCCTACTACCGCGAGAAGCAGCGGGTCACCGACGCGATCCTCGACACGATCGAGCGCGAGTACGTGCCGGGGATCCGCGCGCGGATCGAGGTGCTCGAGGCGGGCAGCCCGACGACGAACGCGTTCTACTGCGCCGCGCCGGCCGGCAACTCGTACGGCGCGAGCATGACGCCCGCGCACGTCAACCTCGGGACGATCCGCGGGCAGACCCCGTTTCGAAACCTCACCCTCGTGGGCGCGAGCTCGGGGATGCCGGGGCTCGGCGGCGGGTTCCGCAACGCGCTCTCGACCTACGCCGAGCTCACGGGCGACGACGCGCTGACGGCCGCGCTGACGAGGCGCCGCGCGCTCCGCTACCTCGAGCGCGGCGCGTGACGGCGCCGCGGCGCCGGCGCGCCGGCGCGCTCGCTCGCCCGCTCGCCCGCTCGCCGGCGCTCCAATCATCAGTCTTTTTGGTCATGTACCTCGAATCGCGCGAGCCCGCGGCCGGCGTGAAAACGTGCAGGCGCTCGCGCGGAACTGCACGGCCGAGGTCGCGCGTCGCGTCGCGCGGCGGGCCCCGCGGGCGCGATCGAGGGAAGTTGTGCGCGCACGAAAGCGCGGCGCGAGGACGCGGCAGCGCGCCGCGTTGTCGGTTGCGTCGCCTCTGCGCCTCTGTAAATCTAGGTTCCCGGGTTCGGGCAGCGCCAGGCTCGCTACGGCTGCCGGAGCGACGGGTCATCGCGATGACAACCACGCGTCAGCAGCAGCGATCGAGCGAGCGAACGCGCGGGCGGGGGGCGGCCCCGTGACCGGCGACGCGGGCACGCGCGCGCGGCTGCCCGACCTGCCCGCGCGCGTGGGGTCGTTCGCGGTGCTGCGCACGCTCGGCGAGGGCGCGAGCGGCGTCGTCGTGCTCGCCTACGACGAGACCTTCAACCACCGCGTCGCGCTCAAGATCCTGTACCCGCGCGCCGGCGACTCCCCCGAGCTGCGCGAGCGCGTGATCGCGGGCGCGCGCACGCTGATGCTGCTGTCGCACCCGAACCTCGCGCGCGTGCACGACGTCGGCGAGTTCCAGGGCCAGCTCTACGTCGCGACGGAGTTCGTGCCCGGCATCACGCTGAGCGAGTGGATCGAGGCCGACTCCCCGAGCTGGGACGAGGTGCTCGACATGTACCTGCAAGCCGGGCGGGGGCTCGCGGCCGCGCACGCGGCCGGCGTGCTGCACGGCGACTTCAAGCCCGAGCACCTGATGGTCCGCAGCGACGGGCGGCTGCTCGTCATCGACTTCAGCCCGCCGCGCGTCACCGTGATCGCGGACTCGCTCCCGGACGGCCGCGTGAGCGTCAGCTCGCGCGAGCTCAGCATCAGCCCGAGCGCGCTGGATGATGCTCCAGAGTACATGTCTCCCGAGCAGTTTCTAGGGCACCCGTGCGACGCGCGCAGCGAGCAGTTCGCCTACTGCGCCGCGCTCTGGCGCGGGCTGATGGGCGAGCGCGCGTTCGAGGGCGACAGCTACGACGATCGCGCCCACAGCGTGGTCAACGGCCGGATCAACGCGCCGCCGCGCCGCAGCCTCATCCCGCCGTGGATCGTCGACGTGCTCCGCCGCGGGATGTCGACCAGCCCGGCCGACCGCTACCCGTCGATGGACGCGCTGGTCGACGCGCTCTCGATCGCGAGCTCGGCGACCGTGACGCGCAGCCGGGCCGCGCGCTGGCTCGACCCGGTGATCATCGGGGTGCTGTTCTGCGTCATCTCGCTCGCGCTGTTCAAGGCGATCAACGCGGACTTCTCGATCTTCCCGCTGCCCGCCGACACGATCGCGGCCGAGCAGATCGACGCGAGCGCGCGCGCGGCTCGCGAGGCCGCCGCGCGGCGCGACTGGGTGTACCCGCGCGCGGGCGCGCCCGGGGACACCGCGCTGCGCCACGTCCTCGCGATCGAGCAGGTCAAGCGTAAGGACGCGAAGGACCGCGCCGAAGCGCTGCGCCGCGAGCTGGCGGGGCAGCTGCGCGCGCTCGGGGACGTGCACTGGGAGCTCGAGGGCGGCCGCGGCTTCGCGCGTGACTTCTACCTTCAGGCGTTGATGTTCACCCGCGAGGACGAGTCGCTGCTGCGGCGCGCGGGCGTCTCGGTCGGCGCGCAGGAGGAGCTGCTGGAGAAGGCCGAGTCGGGGAGCTTCAGCACCGCGGAGCTGGCCGCCGCAGAGCCGCTGCGGATCCTCGCCGAGCCCGACGCGGGGCGCCGCGACGAGCAGCTCCTCGAGTACCTGCAGCGGGTCGATGATCTGCCGGGCGCGACGCGTGCGAACCTCATGGCGCTCACCGGCTGGGGCGCGCGGGCGCGGGAGCCCGAGCTGGGCGCGGCCACGACGGGCGCCGGCGCCGACGCGGCGCGCGTGCCCGCGGCGCCCGACGAGGCGCGACGACCTCGGCGCCGACGAGGCCGACCTCCCGCGCGACGAGCCGCCGGACGGCGTCGCGCCCGCCGACGTCGGCGCGGGCGAGGGCGACCCGCCCGCGCCGGAGGAGACCCACGCGCCCGAGGTCGATGAGGGCGACGGCGCGGCGCTGGACCCCGCCGAGGCGCGCAAGCTCTCCGCGCAGCTGCGTCAAGACGCCGACGCGGCGCTCGATCACGAGGACTTCGCGCGCGCCGAGCGGCTCTACAAGGACGCGCTCGAGGCCGATCCGCGCAATCATCAGGCGCACCACGGGCTGTACGCGCTCTACTTCGTCCGCGGCGAGTACGGCAAGGCGCGCGTGCACGTGCGCAAGGCCGCCACGCTCGCGCCGCGTCGCGGGCGGTACCGCCTCGATCTCGGTGACCTGTATCTACAAGCAGGTGATATCGAGGCCGCGCGCAAGGCCTTCAAGCTCGCCGAGAAGCTCGGCGAGGTCGCGCGCGCGCGGGAGCAGCTCGCCAGGCTCCCGCCCGAGCCCGGCGCGGGCTGAGCCCGCGTGATCGCGGGCTCCCGCGTCCGGTGGTACGCTCGCGCGGCGGCCTCGCGCATGACCACGCCGACCCTCAGCCCGAAGCCCGACGCGCGCCGTGAGCCGCCGTCGCGCGAGCCCTCGACGACGACGCGCGCGCGCCGGTGAACGAGCTCGCGGCGCTCGAGCGCGCGGCTCAGTCGGCGCTCGTCGAGCTGCTGCGCGGCGTCGAGGAGGACGTCGCCCAGGGGACGTCGACGTGGTGTACGCGCGCGCTCGACGAGGGCGCGGGGGACTTGTGCACGCGGCCCTGCTGACGACCGTGCTGCGGCTCGCGTTCCTGCTCTGCGCCGAGCAGCGCGGGCTGCTCGGCGTCGACGCCGGGGCTCGAGCGGCGCGCTCGGGAGGCGCTCGGGTCGCTGCGCGACGCGCTGACGAGGCCTGAGGCGCGGGACGCCCACGGCCTCACGGGCGCCGCGCGCGCGCGCGCGCGCGCGCGTTCCTGGCGCGGCGCGCTGGGGCGCGACGCTCGAGGTCGAGCGCCTCGGCGGGCTGTACGAGGCATTGATGGCCCGCCGCGTCGAGCGGCTGCGCGAGCGCAGCGTGTGCCTGCGACCCCACGGGATCTGGGTGTCGGCCAGCGCGGCGCGCGGGCCGTCGGTGATGGGCCTCTCGCGCGCGCAGCGACGTCAGCTCGAGCGTGATCTGTCCGCCGCGACAGGTCCCAAGCAGCGCCTCGCGGCGCTCGAGCGCCTCGCCGTCCTGGCGCGCGCGGCCGCGGGCGCCAGGCGCCTCGTGCTGCAGCCCAGCGGCGCGCGGCGGCGGACCAGCGCCCACTACACGCCGCGCGCGCTCTCCGGAGCCGGTGGTCGAGCGCGCGCTCGCGCCGCTGCTGCAGGCGCCTCGGCCCGTCGCCGTCGGCCGACGCGCTGCTCTCGCTGCGGATCTGCGATCCCGCCATGGGCTCCGGCGCGTTCCTGCTCGCGGCCTGTCGCGCGCTCGGGGGGCACGTCGCGCGGGCGTGGGCGCGTGAGCGCGTCGGCTCCCCCGAGACGCTCGAGCGCCGCGCGAGGCGGGCGGTCGCGCGTCGCTGTCTCTACGGCGTCGACAAGAACCCGGCCGCGGTCGAGCTGGCGAGGCTGTCGTTGTGGCTCGAGACGGCCGCGCCCGGCGAGCCGCTCGCGCTCCACGATCACGCGCTGCGCTGCGGCGACTCCCTCGTCGGTCTGGGGCGCGCGCAGCTGCGGCGCCTCCACTGGGACATCGGCGCGGACGACGAGGTCGCCGGCGTGTCCGCGCACGCGCGCGACGCCGCGATCGCGGCCGTCGCCGCGGCGCTCGACCGCAGCGTGACCGGCGAGCCCGACGCGCGCGCGCGGGCCAGGCTCCAGCTCCGGCTCGCCGCCGACGTCGTGACGGGGTCTTCTTCTCAGGCGGCTCCGCGGCCCAGCGGGCGGGCGCGCGTCGGCGGTCGCTCGCGGGCGTCGCCGCGTGGCTGCGCTCGGGCGCCGACGAGCCGCCGCGGGCGCTCGCGCGGCTCGCCGCGGGCGGGCGGGCGCGCGGCGCGTTTCACTGGCCGCTCGAATTTCCGGACCTGTTTCTTCGGGAAGGCACTTGCGGCTTCGACGTGGTCATCGGCAACCCGCCCTTCGCCGGCAAGAACGGGGTGATCGCCGCGGGCGGGCGGGCGCTGATCGACTGGCTCAAGGCGATCCACCCCGGGACTCACGGCAACGCGGACCTCTCGGCCCACTTCCTGCGGCGCGCGGCGACGCTGCTGCGCGGCCACGGCACGCTGGGGCTCATCACGACGAACACGATCTGCCAGGGCGACACGCGCGACACGGGGCTCAAGGCGCTCGCGCGGGCCGGCGCCGAGATCTACGACGCGACGCGCACGCGCGAGTGGCCCGGCGACGCCTCGGTCTCCGTCGCGGTCGTCCACGCCGCGCTCGGCGACGCGCGCGACGGCGTCGCCGAGCGGCGGCTCGACGGGCGCGCGGCGCCGGTGATCAACAGCCGCCTGCGCCCGACGCCGGAGCGGCCCGACCCCGCGCGCCTGCGCGAGAACGCCGGCGGCTGCTTTCAGGGCAGCATCGTGCTCGGCGAGGGCTTCACGCTGACGCCCGCCGAGCGCGACGCGCTCGTCGCCCTCGATCCCCGCAACGCCGCGAGGATCCAGCCCTACATCGGCGGCGAGGAGCTCAACTCGAGCCCGACGCTCGAGTTCCGCCGCTACGTGATCAACTTCGGAGACATGTCTCTCGAGCAAGCCGGGCGCTGGCCCGCGCTGCTCGAGCGCGTGCGCGCGCGGGTCAAGCCCGAGCGCGATCGCTGCGGCCACTCGACGGCGCGCTGGTGGCACTTCGAGCGCCTGCGCCCGGCGGTCTACGCGGCCATCTCCGGGCTGCCGCGCTGCCTCGTCAACTCGCAGGTCTCCAAGCACCTCGTGTACGCCTTCCAGCCCACCGATCGGGTGTTCGCGCACACGCTCTACGTCTACCCCGAGAGCTCCTACGCCGCGTTCGCGCTGCTGCAGTCGCGGGTGCACGCGCGCTGGGCCTGGCGGCTGTGCTCGTCGATGCGCAACGCCGGGCTGCGCTACACGAAGGCGGCCTGCTTCGAGCGCTTCCCGTTCCCCGAGCCCGCCGCGCTGGGGCCCGACGAGCCGCTAGGGCGCGTGGGCGCGGCGCTCTACGAGGCGCGCGCGCGCTTCATGCGAGAGACCGGCGTCGGCCTCACGCGCACCTACAACGCGGTCACCGATCCCGGCGACGCGCGCCCCAGCGTGCGGCGGCTGCGGGCGCTGCACCGCGAGCTCGATCGCGTCACGCTCGCGGCCTACGGCTGGTCGGACCTGCGGCCCCCGCCGCTGCCGCGCCCGCAGACATCGGGGGAGCGCGCGACCTGGGAGGCGTTCGACGACGGCGTGCTCGATCGCCTGTTCGCGCTCAACGCGGCGCGCGCCCGCCGTGAGCGCGAGGCGGACGTCGATGATGACTCGGCCGCGGCGCGCGTGCGCTGACGATCGCGGGCGGCGCCGCGTCGAAGCTCGCACAGCGGGCGCCCGCTGGGAAGCGCGGCGCGTCGCTTGAGACGCGTCGGGGCGCCGCCTATCGTGCGCCCATGGATCAACGCGAGATCTATCGTCGTCACGCGGCGCGCTACCACGAGCTCGTGCTCGCCGAGGACCGCGATCGCAACCTCCCGCAGGCGCTCGGGCGCCTGACCGCGCTCGCCGGTCGTCGCGTCGTCGAGCTCGGCGCCGGCACCGGGCGCGTGACGCAGCTCCTGCTCGACGCCGGCGCGCGCGTGTGGGCGACCGAGCGCGAGCCGGCGATGATCGAGGTCGCGCGGCGCGAGCTCCGGGTCCGCGCGCCCGATCAGCTCACGCTCATCCGCGCGGACGCGGGCGCGCTGCCGCTCCCGGACGGCGCCGTCGAGCTCGCGGTCGCCGGCTGGGTGTTCGGGCATCTGCGCCTGTGGCTGCCCGACGACTGGCGCGCGGCCATCGGCGCGGCGATCCGCGACGTCCAGCGCGTGCTGAGCCCCGACGGCGAGCTGATCATCATCGAGACGCTGGGCACCGGGCGCGAGACGCCGGCGCCGCCGAGCCCCGCGCTCGCCGAGTACTACACGTGGCTCGAAGAGCAGGTCGGACTCGAGCGCTCGACGCTGCGCACGGACTACGAGTTCGCCGACGCGAGTGAGGCCGCCGAGGTGCTCGGCTTCTTCTTCGGCCCCGAGCTGGCCGCGCGCGTGCAGGCGCGAGGGGACGCGCGCGTGCCCGAGTGCACCGGCATCTGGCACGGGCGCCCGCGCCTGTCCGCGTAAAATTGTGCGCCGGCGCGCGCGCGCGGTACGGTGGCGTGATGAGCGATGGGCCCGAGGAGCTGACCGACGCGCAGATCGAGGAGCTACGGCAGGACCTCCTGCGCCTGCGCGCGCGCCTGACAGCGCAGCTCGAGCGCGCCGAGGAGTCGGCGGCGACCGTCGAGCTCGATCAGCCGATCGGCAGGCTCTCGCGCGTGGACGCGCTCGCGCAGCAGCAGGTCGCCAAGGCCGGGGTCAAGGCGACGCGTCGTCGGCTCGCGCAGATCAAGTCCGCGCTCGCGCGCATCGCCGAGGGCGAGTACGGCTACTGCCTGCGGACCGGCGAGCCCATCGGCTATCGCCGCCTCAAGGTCCGCCCCGAGACCCCGCTGTCGATCGAGGGGCAGGCCGCGCTCGAGCGCAGGCGCTAGCGCGCTCGAGTCGCGCCCGGCGACGGCGCACGCCGTCGTCATGATCGGCGGCCCGAGCGTCTGCCGCGGCCTCGCGTTCGCCGCTCGAGCTCGAGGTCATCGCCTCGCCGCCGGCGGGATACACCCGACGTTCAACCGCAGCGTCGGTGCGCCGCTGCGCAGGTGTGCAGCGGCGCGCCGCGTGTAGCTACACCGAAGCTCGCGAAATCGCGCTAGCATCCGGGCATGCGAAAGATGTCTTGCTGGGTGTTGGCGGCTGCGGTCGGTCTGGCGTGCAACGGTGGCGACGAGGCGACGAGCACCACCGCGTCCACGGACTCCAACACGGGCACCTCCGACGCGAGCGTCGGCTCCGACGCAGCCACCTCGGGCGCGCAGACCGGTGGGAGCACGGGCGGCACGGGGGGCAGCAGCACGGGCGGCGACCCGTCGGGCGATCCGTCGGGCGATCCATCCGGCGATCCATCCGGCGATCCGTCGGGTGATCCGTCGGGCCCGAGCTCGACCGGCGACGCGACGGTCGGCACGACCGACGTCGGCTCGACGGGCGACGGCACGAGCACCGGCGACGAGACGACCGGGATGATCGATCCCACGATGGAGACCGGCGAGTCGACGGACGGCTCGACGGGCGGGTCGTCAGGCGGGTCGTCCGGCGGCTGCGAGGAGCTGCCCTGGTACCCCGACAACGACAACGACGGCTACGGCGCGGGCGAGCCCGAGTACGCGTGCGAGCAGCCCGCCGGCTACGTCGACCAGGACGGCGACTGCAACGACGACAACGAGTTCGCCAACCCCGGCGTGGACGAGAAGTGCGACGGCATGGACAACGACTGCGACTCCTACGTCGACGAGGGCTCGCCGATGAACGGCTTCTGCGACGGCTGCGACTTCGCGATCTGGGACCAGGAGCCCGACACCGTGTACGCGCGCTGCTCGAGCGGCTCCTGGTTCGCCGCGCGCGGCCACTGCCAGAGCCTCGGCGGCGATCTGGCGACGCTCAAGAGCGGGGCCGAGAACGCGTTCGCGCACGCCATGCTCAACAACGAGAGCGCGTGGATGGGCCTCGAGGACCAGGCCGTCGAGGGCGACTTTAACTGGGTCGACGGCACCGACCTCGGCTGGAGCAACTGGGACACCTTCCAGCCCGACAACGCGATCCTCGGCAACGAGGACTGCGCCGAGATGCGCACCAACAGCAAGTGGAACGATCTCCCGTGCCAGAACGTGATCGACTTCTTCTGCGAGCACCCGCTGTAGCCCGAACACGGGCGCGTTGATCCGCTCGGCCCGCACGCGCCGCGCGTGCGACAGCGACGACGCCGTCCGACGCGACTTCGTCCTGGCGTCGCGACCAGGTTACGGCCAGACGACCTTGATCGGCGCGGAGCGCTCGGAGACGTTGGTGACGTCCGGCAGGCGCGCGAGCGCGCTGACCATGAAGTAGAGCGTCTGCCCCGACTTCGGCGTCCAGCCCGAGTTCACGTCGAAGGGCGCCTGCTTGATGTGATCGCCGGCGACCGCGTAGGCGAACTTGCAGGTCTGATCTGGGCGCAACCACTCCCACGTCGCGCCGTACCACGCGCCGTCCTCGTAGATGAACACCCACGGGTTGCCGACGACGGCGCCGTCCCCCTCGTCCTTCTCCGGCCACACGAACACGCCCTCGTCCTGGCTCCCGTGGTTGAGGCAGACGAGCTCGCCCTCGAAGGTCACCGACTCGAGCGTCATCGTCACCGGCCAGCTCGAGACGTCGGTGTGCAGCCAGATCACCTCCTCGAGCGCGAGCGGCGGGGGCTCGAGCGCCTCGCAGCTGACGACGAGCGTGGTCGCGGCCTGCTCGCCGAACCAGGTCACGTACTCGTGGACCATCCGCCAGTCGCTCGTGTAGGCGCCCGGCTCGTCCGGCGCCTGCAGCTCCAGCTCGAACACGAACTCGCCCCCCGGCGGCACCGAGGCGCCCTCGGGCAGCCAGACGCGCGTCTCGGGCGTCAGCGGATCCTCGTCGTCGACCGCGCCGAGCTTGTAGAGCGCGTCTCGGGTCCAGGTGGCGGCGCCCGTGTTCTCGACGGTGACGGTGGCGACGATCGACTCGCCGCAGCCGGCCGCCTCCGGGAGCGTGTGCCCGACGATCGCGGCGGCGTCGAGCGGCGCCTCCGGGCCGCCGCTGGTCCCGGGCGCGTCGCTCGTGCTCGCGCCGCTGCTCCCGTCGCCGCTCGGCGTGCCGGTCTCCGCGGGCGCGCCGCTCGACGTCGACGCGTCGCCGGTCCCCGTCGTGTCCGCCGCGCTCGTGATCATCGCCGCGGCGTCGGTCGTCGCGCGCCCCTGGCTCGCCGCCGCACGCCAGGATCGCGGTCAACAGCAGCAGGAGCGCGGCGCGGGCGGGCATGGTCGGTGACTATACAACGACCAGCGGCGCGCGCGGGGCCGCGTCCCGGCGGCTCCGCGGTCGGCGGGCGCGATCTGGCGCCGCGCGGGGCCTCGCGCCCCCGCAGCGTCGGGCGCGGTCCGCAGTCGCGCCGCGCTGCGGGGGACCCGCAGCGCGACGGCTCGGGCGGCAGCTCGCGAGGCGCGGTCGCGCGCGTGGCTCGGCGGCCGGCGGTCGAGGGCGGGTGTACGCGGTTCTCCACCCCGCGCGCCCGTCATCAATGTCCGAATGCTCAGGTTTATGAATACCTGTATATGAGGACATGATGACGAGCGCGCCGCAGCGCGCGGGCGGGCGTCGTCGAATTCTCCGCGCGCGCGCGGCTGGACGCGAGTTCCAATTCTCGCGAACTCGTGGGCACAATCAGCGGGCACGTCGTCTGCGGTCGCGCGATGGTTCTGTCCAGCTACACCCCGAGCCCGGAGCAGGAGGGGCTGCGCCACTACGCGCTCGGCGATCGCCTGCACGAGAGCGAGGAGGCGATCCTGTTCCGCGGCGTCGACTGCCGCGACGGGCGCAAGGTCGTGGTCAAGCTGCCGAAGGCGAGCACGCCGACGCCGCGGACGCTGGCGAAGCTGCGGCACGAGTACTCGCTCACGCGCGAGCTCTCGCTCGCCTCGGTCGTGCGCGCCCACGCGCTCGAGCGCTACGGCGGCGGGCTCGCGCTCGTGCTCGAGGACTTCGGCGGCGCGCCGCTGAGCAGGCTGATGCGCTCGCGCGCGCTCAGCCTGCGCGAGCGCGTCAGCATCGGCGTCGCGCTCGCGCGCGCGCTCGAGGGGCTGCACCGGCACAACATCATCCACAAGGACGTGAAGCCGCAGAACGTGCTCGTCCACCCGGAGACGGGCGTCGTCAAGCTGATCGACTTCGGCATCGCCACGCGCCTGACCCAGGAGCACAGCGGCGCGCTCAGCGTGAACGCGCTCGAGGGCACGCTCGCGTACATCTCGCCGGAGCAGACGGGTCGAGTCAACCGCGTCGTCGACCACCGCTCGGACCTCTACTCCCTCGGCGCGACGCTCTACGAGCTGTTCAGCGGCATCCTGCCGTTCGCCTCGCTCGACGCGCTCGAGCTCGTGCACAGCCACATCGCGCGGCGCCCGGTGCCGCCCCACGAGCGCGACTCGAAGATCCCGCTCGCGCTCTCCAACATCGTCATGAAGCTGCTCGCGAAGGCGGCCGAGGAGCGCTACCAGAGCGCGCGCGGCGTGGCGGCCGACCTCGCGCGCGTCTACAACGAGCTCGAGGCCGGCGGCGCGCTCGAGCCGTTCAAGCTGGCGACCGAGGACCGCCTCGACGTGCTCCGCTTCCCGCAGCGCCTGTACGGGCGCGAGCGCGAGTTCTCCGAGCTCGTGCACGCGTTCTCGCGCTCGCGCGCGGGCGAGACCCAGCTCGTGCTGATCCGCGGCTACTCGGGGGTCGGCAAGACGGCGCTGGTCCAGGAGCTGCGCGGCGTCGTCTCCGGGCACCGCGGGCAGCTCGTCTCCGGCAAGTTCGATCAGCGCGGCCTCGGCTCGGCGTACGAGCCCGTGGCGAGCGCGCTGCGTGAGCTGCTGCGGCGCCTGCTCGGCGAGCCCGAGGAGACGCTGCGCCGCTGGCGGTCCGCGCTCACGGCGGCCGTCGGCGCGAACGGGCAGGTGATCGCCGACATCGTCCCCGAGCTCACGCTGCTGCTCGGGCGGCAGCAGGAGGTGCCGTCGCTGGGCCCGGTCGAGACGCAGAACCGCTTCACGCTGGTGTTTCAGAACTTCCTGCGCGTGTTCGCGACCGCCGCGCACCCGCTCGTGCTGTTCATCGACGACCTGCAGTGGTCCGATCCTGCGTCGCGCAAGCTGCTGCAGCTCGTGCTCAAGGGCCCCGACAGCGGCCACCTGCTCGTGATCGGGGCCTACCGCGACAACGAGGTCGAGCCGGGTCACCCGCTGCGCGCGTGGATCGACGCCGCGCGCCGCTCCGGCGCGCCGGTCGTCGAGCTCGAGCTGTCGGCGCTCGGGCGCGGCGAGGTCGAGCGCCTGCTCGCGGACACCTTCGCGCGCGAGCCCAAGGACATCACCTCGCTCACCTCGCTCGTGCACGAGAAGACCGGCGGCAACCCGTTCTTCACGCGGCAGTTCCTGCAGACGCTCTACGAGGACGGCGCGCTGTGGTTCGACGCGGCGAAGGGGCGCTGGACGTGGGACGTCGGCCGCGCGCGCGAGGCGGTCGTCACCGACAACGTCGTCGACTTCATGCTCGGCAAGCTCGGGCGCCTGCGCGAGGAGACGCGCCGCGTGCTGCGGCTCGCCGCGTGCGTCGGCGGCCGCTTTGACCAGCGCACGCTGACGACGGTCGCCGGGCTCGCGCCGACGCGCGTCTCGGCGGCGCTGTGGGAGGCGCTGCGCGAGGGGCTCGTCGTGCCGCTCGACCCGGAGTACCGCCTGCACGAGGCGTCCGGCGGCGCCGAGGCGCTCGGCCTCTCGGTCTCGTACCGCTTCCTCCACGACCGCGTGCAGCAGACCGCGTACTCGACGATGGACGCCGAGCAGCGCGAGCGCGCCCACCTCCGGATCGGCCGCCTGCTGCTCTCGTCGGCCGAGGACGACGCGGCCCGCGGACACGCGCTCGAGCACCTCAACCTCAGCGCCGCCGCGATCGAGGATCCCGCCGAGCGCCGCGCGCTCGCCGAGATGAACCACCACGCGGGGCTGCGGGCCAAGGCCGCGACGGCCTACGAGCCCGCGGCGGATCTGCTCGCGGCCGGCATCCGCCTGCTCGCCGGCGGCGGGTGGCAGGAGGCGCCGGCGCTCGCGTTCTCGCTGCACATCGAGCGCGTCGAGTGCGAGTTCCTCAGCGGGCGCTTCGACGTCGCCGAGTCGCTGTTCGGCGAGCTGCTCGAGCGCACGCGCTCGCCGATCGAGCGCGCGCAGGTGCACAACCTCCGCATCGTCCTCTACAGCACGCTCGGGAAGTTCGCGGACGCGGTCGCGGCCGGGCGCGAGGGCCTCGCGCTGTTCGCCATCGAGCTGACCGACGACCCCGCGGTGCTCGCGGTCGAGTTCGGCGAGGTCGAGCGCCAGCTCGAGGGCCGCGAGATCCGCTCGCTGGTCGAGCTGCCGGAGATGGAGGACCCCGCGGCCGAGGCGGTGCTGCGCCTGCTCATGCACCTCGCGCCGCCGACCTTCTTCGTCGCGCCCTCGCTGTTCCCGATCGTCGCGTCGAAGCCGGTCAACATCAGCCTCGCCTGCGGCAACTCCTCGATCTCGGCCTACGGCTACATGATGTACGCGATGGTGCTGGCCGCGATGGTCGGCGACTACGAGCGCGCCCACGCGTTCGGCACGCTCGCGCTCGACATCACCGAGCGCCGCGGCAGCGCCGAGCTCGCGGGCATGCTGCCCGTGACCTTCGCGGCCCACGTCAACCTGTTCCGCAAGCCGCTGCGCACCGGCTTCCCGCTGTTCGAGCGCTCGTACCAGACCTGCCTCGAGAACGGCGACTTCCTCTACCTCTCGTTCGCCTGCTTCCACAGCGTGCTCCACCGCCTCGGCGTCGGCGACGAGCTCGACGAGCTGCGGCTCGACATCGACCGCTACCTCGTGCTGATGGAGCGGACCAAGGACCTGCAGTCGACCGCGATCCTCACGCTCGCGCGCCACATGATCGCGTCGCTGCAGGGCAGCGCGGAGACGCTGTCGACGCTCGGCGACGGCAGCTTCGACGGCGAGGCCTTCTACCGCGAGCTCGAGGCCTCCGGGCTCGTGCTCGTGCAGTTCCTGTATCACGTCACCGCGCTCAAGCTCGCGCTGCTCGCCGGCGAGCTCGACGCCGCGCTCGCGCGCGTCGACGCGGCCGCGCCGCTGCTCGGCAGCGCCGAGGGCACGCTCTACGGCACCGAGTTCTCGTTCTACGCCGCGTTCGCGGCGCTCGTCGCCGCGTCCCCGGGCGAGCCCACGCCGCGCGCCGAGCTCATCGATCACCACGCCGCGCGCCTGCGCGAGTGGGCGCGCAGCTGCCCCGAGAACTTCCGCCACCAGCACCTCGCGATCGAGGCCGAGCGCGCGCGCCTGCGCGGCGACGAGCTCGCCGCGATGTCGCGCTACGACGAGGCGATCGACGCGGCCGCGCGCCAGGCCTACCCCCACCACGAGGCGCTGCTGTGCGAGCGCGCGGCCGCCTACTACCACGCGCGCGGCCGGGCTCGCGTCGCGCGGGCCTACGCCAGCGACGCGCACGGCGGCTACGCGCGCTGGGGCGCGCTCGCCAAGGTCGAGGCGCTCGCCTCGCTCTACCCGCACCTCGTGCGCGAGCGCGTCAAGCCCGGCGTGAGCACGACGACGACGACGAGCACGAACACGCAGACCGGCTGGATCGGCGCGCTCGACGTCAACGCGGTGATCCGGGCCTCGCAGGCGATCGCCAGCGAGCTGCGGATCGAGCGGCTGCTGCCGCGGCTGATGCGGCTCGTGATCGAGAACGCCGGGGCGGCGCGCGGCTACCTGCTGCTCGCCGACGACGGCGCGCTGACGATCGAGGCCTCGGCGTCGGCCGACGAGGAGCACGGCCGCCTGCTGCCCTCGGTGCCGCTGATCGGCGACCACGCGCGCGGGCTGCTCTCGCCCGCGGTCGCGCACTACGTCGCGCGCACGCGCGAGAGCCTCGTGCTCGGCAACGCCGGCGTCGAGGGGGCGTTCGCCAGCGACGCGAGCCTGCGCCGCCTCAAGACGCGCTCGCTGATGTGCGCGCCGCTGCTCGACAAGGGCCAGCTGATCGGGATCATCTACCTCGTCAACGACATGGTCGTCGACGCGTTCACGCCCCAGCGCGCCGAGGTCGTCACGCTCATGGCCTCGCAGGCCGCGATCTCGCTGGCGAACGCGCGGCTGCTCGAGGAGGCGCGCGCCAGCAACAAGGCGCTCGAGGCCCGCACCCACGAGCTCGAGGAGGCGCGCGACGCCGCCGAGGCGGCGAACCGGGCCAAGAGCGTGTTCCTGGCGACGATGAGCCACGAGCTGCGGACGCCGCTCAACGCGATCATCGGCTACAGCGAGCTGGTCACCGAGGAGCTGCAGGGCGAGCAGCTCTTCGAGCTCGTCAGCGACATGCGGCGCATCACCTCGTCGAGCACGCTGCTGCTCAACCTCATCAACGACATCCTCGACCTCTCCAAGATCGAGGCGGGGCGCGAGCGCATCATCCGGGCGGTCTTCGACGTCGCCGCGATGACGCGCGACGTCGTGGCGTCGCTGCGGCCGCTCGCCGACAAGCGCGCCAACTCCTTCGAGCTCCGCGTCGGCGAGGGCGTCTCGACGCTCTACGCCGATCAGCCGAAGGTGCGCCAGTGCCTCGTCAACCTGGTCGCCAACGCGGTCAAGTTCACGCGCGACGGGACCATCTGGATCGAGCTCAAGCGCGTCGACGGCACGCTGCGCATCAGCGTCCGCGACACCGGGATCGGCATCACCCCCGAGCAGCTCGAGCGCCTGTTCAAGCCGTTCTCGCAGGGCGACGCCTCGACCACGCGCGAGTACGGCGGGACCGGGCTCGGCCTCGCGATCACGCGCCGGCTGTGCGAGATGATGGGCGGCACCGTCACGGTCGAGAGCGAGCTCGGGGTCGGGAGCGTGTTCACGATCGTGCTGCCCGACGTCGCGGCGCCGGGCGACGCCGGCGGGGTCGGGGTCCCTCGCGGGCGCGACCTGTGACGCGCCTGCCTATGTGTCTACTCGGTCAGCTTTGAGATGGCCGGCTCGGCGCGCTCGGGGCCCATCGCCGCGTAGCCGCCGTCGACGGGGAGGTCGGCGCCGGTGATGAACGACGCGTCGTCCGAGCACAGGAACACCGCCGCCTGGGCCACCTCGTCGGGGTCGCCGACGCGGCGCAGCAGGTGAAACGGCGCGGCCACGCGGTCCGTCTTCGCGCGGTCGCCCTCGGTCAGCTCGTCCATCAGCCGGCACCACGTCCAGCCCGGCGAGACGCTGTTGACGCGGATGTTGTCCGGCGCGAGGTCCATGGCCTGGTTGCGCGTCAGCTGGAGGATCGCCGCCTTGCTCACCGGGTACAGCCAGCGGCCGGTCTGCGCGACCTTGGCGCTGATGCTCCCGAAGTTGACCACCGCGCCGCCGCCGCGCGCGATCATGTGGGGGCGCGCCGCCTTCACGAGCATGACGCCGCCGACGAGGTTGATGTCGAGCGCCGTCAGCCAGTCGGCGCGGCTCGAGTTGATCCCGTCGTCGAGGTACGTGCAGGCGACGTTGAGGACGAAGTCGACGCCGCCGAAGCGCGCCGCGGTCGCGGCCACGCACGCGTCGATGTCGGCGTCGCGCGCGAGGTCGGTGCGCTGCATCAGCGCCCGGTCGCCGAGCTCGCGCGCGAGCGCGGCCCCCGGCTCCACGGCGATGTCGGCGATCGTCACGCGCGCGCCGGCCCCGTGCAGCGCCCGGACCACGCGCGCGCCGATGCTCTGCGCGCCGCCGGAGACGATCGCGACCTTGCCCTTGATTCCCCTCATGATGGTCGTCCCTCCCGGCTCTCGCCGTCGCGATGGTACCGACGGGGCGCGGGGCGGCGCGGGATTTTTCGCCGAGCGCGCGCGCGCGCGCGCGCGCGTCGACGCCTCAAACCGCGCGCCTGGGGTATGATCGGGGCTCGCCGCGGACCGCGGCGCGTCACTCCAGGCGCGCCCGAGGACAGGTCCGCGCCGCAACCTCGCCCACACAAGGGGGACTCATGCGTCGCATCGCAATCGTCGGGGGTGGTCAGTCCGGGCTCCAGCTCGCGCTCGGGCTCCAGCAGCACGGCTACAAGGTCACGGTCGTGACGGACCGCAGCGGGGAGGACATCGCCGCCGGCCGCGTGATGTCCAGCCAGTGCATGTTCCACACCGCGCTCGAGTACGAGCGTGAGCTCGGGCTGAACTACTGGGAGGCCGAGGGTCCCTACGTCGAGGGCATGTCGATGAGCATCGCCGGCCCCGACGGCTCGCGCCCGGTGCACTGGTCCGCGCGCCTCGAGCGGCCGGCGCAGGCGATCGATCAGCGCGTGAAGTACCCGCGCTGGATGCAGGAGGTCGAGGACCGCGGCGGCGCGCTGATCATCGAGCGCTGCGACGCGGCGGGCCTGGAGCGGCTCGCGAAGGAGCACGAGCTCGTGATCGTCGCCTCGGGCAAGGGTGACCTCAAGGACCTGTTCCCGGCGTCGCCCGCACGCACCATGCACGGGCAGCCGATGCGCGCGCTCGCGTTGACCTACGTCAAGAACATGACGCCGCGCGAGGAGTTCACCGCGGTCAACTTCAACATCGTCCCGGGCGTCGGCGAGTACTTCGTGTTCCCGGCGCTGACGACCACGGGCGCCTGCGAGATCATGGTCTTCGAGGGCCTCCCCGGCGGGCCGATGGACTGCTGGGGCGACGTGCGCACGCCGCAGGCGCACCTGGCGAAGAGCAGGTGGATCCTCGACACGTTCTTGCCGTGGGAGGCCGCGCGCTGCCAGGACGTCGCGCTGACCGACGACAACGGCACGCTCGCGGGGCGCTTCCAGCCGGTGGTGCGCGAGCCGGTCGCGCGCCTGCCCTCGGGCGCGAGGGTGCTCGGGATGGCCGACGCGGTCTGTCTCAACGACCCGATCACGGGGCAGGGCTCGAACAACGCGAGCAAGGCGGCCCACGCCTACCTCCACGCGATCCTCGAGCGCGGCCGCGAGTCGCTCACGGACGAGGCCTGGATGCGCGCGACCTTCGATCGCGCCTGGACCGGCGAGGGGGTCGGCGCCGCGACGCTGTGGACCAACGCGCTGCTGCTGCCGCCGCCGCCCCACGTGCTCCAGCTGTTCGGCGCCGCCAACACGCTCGGCGGCATCGCGTCGCGCTTCGTCAACGCCTTCGACGACCCGCGCGACTTCGGGGGCTGGTTCCTCGACCCCGGCGGCGCCGAGCGCTTCATCGCCGAGCAGCAGGCCGGCGCCGCGAGCTAGGTCAGCGCCTCACCTCGGGGGCGCGGCCGCGCAGCGATCACGCCGCGGCCGCGGGGCGCGTGACGTCGCGCAGGACCGCGGCGTAGCCTGGCGAGACCAGCGCGCCGCGCAGCGCCCCGCGCTCGCGCAGCAGCCGGTGCATGCGCGGGAGGTTGTAGCAGGGCACCGTCATGACCATGTGGTGCTCCAGGTGGTAGCCGACGCCGTGCGGCGCGAGCAGGAAGCGCGCGAGCGGGCCGGGCGTCGTCGTCCGGGTGTTGCGCAGCGGGTCGGGGCCCGGCTCGGTGCAGCCGTGCTCCGCGATCGAGCGCACGCGCAGCAGCGCGCTGTAGGTCGTCATGTACGCCGCCCACCACAGCGCGAAGAGCCACGGCGCGCCGGCCAGCCACGTGATCGAGAAGCCCACGAGGTTGACGAGCGCGATCGGCCCGAGGTGCCGCAGCCCGGTGCCGATCGCGGTCCCCCAGCTGCGCCCCGACGTGTCGATCCACTCGACGTCGGTGGACGCCGAGTAGCGCATGCGCCCGATCCCCATCATCACGACCGCGAACACGCGCTTGGCCGAGCTGACGCCGAGGAGGTCGCGGGCGAAGCGACGGGCCAGGCGCGCGGGGGTCGTCGGGTAGCCCGCGACGAGCGCGAGGTCGGGATCGTCGTCTGTCCCGGTGAGCAGGTGATGGCGGCGGTGGTGCTGCCAGTAGCGCCGCATCGAGACGTTGTTGGGCAGCCCGCACAGCCAGCGCCCGACCGCGTCGTTGAGCCGGCGCGAGCGCGTCAGGATGCCGTGCGCGGCGTCGTGGGTCAGGACCGCGAGCGCGAGCTGGCGACCGCCGAGGATCACGAGCGCGGGCCCGACGGTCCAGACCGAGGGGTAGCGCGCGACGATCGCGAGCGTCGCCGCGATCACGCCCCAGGTGAACGCGACCTCCAAGAGCCCGCGCGCGTCCGAGCGCGTCGTGAGCTCGCGCAGCTCGTCGCGCGAGAGGTAGTCGCGGACGTTGAAGCGCCGCGCGTGCGTCGGGCCGGAGGGCATCGGCGTGATCATGGTACACGCAGCGCGCGGCCTCGCGTCGCGGCGCGGCGCGTCGTCGGCCCTTGAGCCGGCGGCAGCGTTCGCGGCGCTCGGATATCCTGGGAGTAGCCGCAGGCGACACGCGCGGTGAGCCCTGCGCGAGCGCGACGATGCGACAGACCTGGCGCCCCGATCGACTCGGCGTCCGCACGGAGACCGAGCGCGTGCGCTGCTCGAGCTGCGGGCAGCGCCACGTCGTGATCTACGGGCTCAAGTGTTATCCCGGGCAGGAGCGCGACGACGTCGGCCTCGACTGCCAGCGCTGCGGCGCCGAGGACATCACCCGCATCTACTACGTCGGCGCCTACGCCTATCATCGGCTCGGCGAGTTTCGTCGGCTGCAGCTGCGCTCCCAGTGGCCGCCCGTCGCGATCGCGTGCGGCCTCCTGCTGCTCGTGGTCCTCGGTCTGTTCTCCTGCGAGCGCAGCGGGCTCCGGCTCGCGGTGGAGTGCGAGAAGGCGCAGCTTCGCCTGCCGGTCGAGCTGCGCCGGGCGGTGCTAGCCTCGGCCGAGCGCGCGCTCGATCACCCGCTCGCGTCCGCGCGCCGTCGGCTCAATCGGGGCTGGCGCGGCGCGGCGTCGAGCTGCGGCGCGCTGCGCGACGAGCTCGCGCGCGTCGACGCGGGGCTGTGTCCCGAGCACCCGACGCCCGGGATGCGCTGCGAGTGCGGCGCGCAGCGTTTCCCCGAGGACGATGACTGCCAGCGCCCGCCGCGGTGCGCGTACCGGGTCGCGCCCGCGCGGCTCGAGTGCTGGCGCGACGACCCGCCGCGCGAGGAGCCCGCGCCCGTGGTGATCGAGGAGGACGCGGACTTCCCCGACCTGGTCGTGGGGCCACCCTCGTCGTAGCGCGCGCTACCGCGTCTCGCCCGCGCCCGCGAGCAGCTCGACGCGCCCGAGCCGACCGTCGGGGCCGGCGACCCAGGCGGCGTGGAGCGCCGCGAACGCGACCGCGTTGAGCGGCGGCGCGTCGCGCAGCGGTCGCCACGTGCGTCCGCCGTCGCGCGAGAGGTCCGCGCCGGATGTCCCGACGGCCAGCGCGAGCGCGGGCGCGCCGGCGGCGTGCGGCGGCGCGAAGGCGACGCCCGAGCGGTAGCCGCCGGGCCCGTCCGCCTCCTCGACGGGGCTCCAGGTGCGCCCGCCGTCGTCGGTCCACGCGGCGACCCCGGCGCGTCGCGTCGGCGCCTGGTAGTCCCCGCCGAGCGCGACGCCGCGGCGCGCGTCCTGGAACGCGAGCGAGAACACGCCGGCGGACGGGGAGCCCTGGGCGAGCGGCGCAGCCGCGGCCGTCCAGGTGCGCCCGCCGTCGTCGCTGCGCAGCACCCGGGCCCGCGCGCCGCCGGTCCCGAACCACGCCGCGCGGGCGCCGTGGGTCACCAGGCACGTCCCGCTGGCCGCGAACAGGTGCTCGTCGGGCAGCGCCGGAGGAGAGGACTCTTCAGGCAGCCGGCGCCAGCTCGCGCCGCCGTCCTCGGTCGCGTAGAGCACGTAGCGCCCGCGCACCGGGTCGCCGATCAGCAGCCCGCGGCGCGCGTCCCAGAACGCGATCGCGTCGAAGAAGCCGTCTGGGTCCGGGTTCTCGAGCGCGACTTGCCAGCGCGCGCCCCCGTCGACGCTGTGATACACGCGCGAGCGCGCGCCCTCGCCGGCCGCGAGCGCGACGATCGTGCGCTCGTCGAGGACGTGGATGTCTCGAAGGTCATCTTCCGGCGCCGCGCCCGGGACCGCGGGCGCCCCGTCGCTCGCGGTCAGCGTGCGGCGCTCGAGGGAGTAGGGCGGGCCCGCCGCGAGCAGGTACTGCGCGCCCGAACCGCTGGCCCAGGCCGCGCCGCGCGGCGAGAGGTCGAGGCCGCGCAGCGAGCTCGAGCCCGCGGCGCCGTGGAACATCCACCAGCGCGCGGGCGCGGGCGCGGGCGCGGGGCGCGGCGGGGCTCGTCGCGCGCCGCGGGGCCTCGGCGGGCGCGCAGGACAGGAGCGCGCGCCGCCGAGCAGGGCCGCGAGCGGTCGCGGTCGCTCAGGCGCGCCGCGCCGCATCACGCTCCTCGGGCGTGAGCAGCACGCCGGGGTTCATCACGCCCGCCGGGTCGAGCGCGGCCTTGGCCGAGGCCAGCGCGCGCGCGAACAGCTCGGGGCGCTGGCGTTGATACCACGGTCGGTGCACGCGGCCGACGGCGTGGTGGTGGGTGATGGTCGCGCCGTGCTCGAGCAGCGTGTCGCTGGCGACCCGCTTGAGCTCGGCCCAGCGCTCGAGCGCCGCCTCGGGGCCGTCTTGGTTGGGCGCGATGAAGGTGAAGTAGGGCGCGGGGCCGTCGGGGTACACGTGCGTGAAGCGACAGGTCAGCAGCCCCTTGCGCCCCGTCACGCGCTGGATCGCCGCGCGCACGTTGCTGACGACCGCCTTGTGCAGCGCGGGGAAGCGGTCCCAGGTGCAGGCGGTCTCGAAGGTGTCGACGATCATCCCGAGGCTGACGAGCGCGGTCTGCAGGTACGGGCCGTCGAAGAACGCCTGACGCCAGGCCCCGGCCGCGCCGGCGCTGCCCGGCTTCTCGGCGCTCGCCCGCGCGTCGCGGTGCCTCGGCCCCTCCGGGCAGCGCCCGCCGCAGGCGAGCGCGCGCTCGAGCGCCCGCTCCATCCACGCGTCCGTCGGGTGATCGGCCGACTCGAAGCCGAGGATCAGCACGTGCGCGTCGCCGGGCGCGACGCCGTTGATCATCGCCTCGCGGCGGTCCAGCAGGCGGCAGTTCGCGGGGTGCAGGCCCGACTGGGCGAGCGCGCGCGCGGCCTCGACCGCCGCGTCGTAGCCCGTGAACATCACGCTCGCCGACGAGCGCCAGCGCGGCCGCTGGCGCACGCGCATCCACGCCTCGGTGATCACGCCGAACACCCCCTCCGAGCCGATCACGAGGCGATCGGGGCTCGGCCCGGCGCCGGAGCCCGGGAGCCGTCGGCTCTCCATCACGCCCTGGGGCGTGACCGTGCGCAGCGACTGCACGAACTCGTCGATGTGCGTGTACACGGTCGCGAAGTGCCCGCCGCTGCGCGTCGCGATGTAGCCGCCGAGCGTGGCGAACTCGTAGGACTGCGGGAAGTGGCGCAGCGTCAGGTCGTGCGCCGCGAGCTGCTGATCGATCGCGGGCCCGGTCGCGCCCGCCTGGATGCGCGCCGAGAGCGAGCGGCGATCGACCTCGAGCACGCGATCGAGCGCGCGCAGATCGAGGCAGACGACGCCCGCGTACGCGCCCGCCGACTCCTCGTCGAGGTCGGCCTCGACGCCGCCGACCACCGAGGTCCCGCCGCCGCGCGGGATCACGGCGACGCGCGCCTCCGCGGCCCAGCGCAGCAGCGCCTGGATCTGCGCCTCGTCCTCCGGGTACGCGACGAGGTCGGGCGCCGGGCTGAAGTCGCCGAGGAAGCCGCGCACGAGGTCGCGGTAGCTGCGGCCGTAGGTGTGGCGCACGCGATCCTCCCGCGCCGCCGTGCAGAACCCGGCGAGCGCGGCGGGGACCGCCACGCGCGGGTCGGGCAGGCGCACGTCCGCGAGCGTCGGCGGCTCTCGCACCGTCGGCGGCGCGCCCTCGAGCCCGAGCAGCGCGTGCAGCTGGGCCCCGAGCTGGGCGCGGGTCTCCGCGTCCGGAAAGCGATCCTCGTACCCCCAGCCCCAGAAGCTCAAGCGGCGCGACGCGGTCATCGGGCGGATGATACACGCGGCGCCTCGGCCCCGGGCGCCGCGATTTGGTACAAGCGGCGCATGCAAGCCGACGATCCGATCCTCGTCCTGTGCACGGCCCCCGACGACGTCGTGGGGGCCCGGCTCGCGCGGGGGCTGGTCGAGCAGCGGCTCGCCGCCTGCGTCAACATGATCGCCGGCGTCCGCTCGTTCTACCGCTGGAAGGGCACGCTGCACGACGACGCCGAGGTGCAGCTCGTGATCAAGAGCCGCCGCGGCCGCTTCGACGCGCTCCGCGAGTGGCTCGGCGAGCACCACCCCTACGACGTCCCCGAGGTGCTCGCGCTGCCGATCGTCGCGGGCAGCGAGCCCTACCTCGAGTGGATTTCGGCGCAGACGCACGACGACGCGTGAAGGCGGCTAGGCTAGGGCGGCTCCACGGGCGGGGCCGCGAGCGCGCGCGCGAGCGCGTCGACGAGCGCGTCGGCGCGGGCGGGCGCGTGCAGGGGCGCGTGGTACTCGCCGTCGCGATACACGAACATCGACGGCAGGTGGAACACCTCGAGGTCCGCGACGAGCCCCGCGCTCTCGACCGCGTCGAGCTCGAGCAGGTGCAGCGCGTCGGGCTCGAGGCCCGCGGACGCGAGCGCCTCGTCGTCGACGCTCGCCAGCGCTCGCTTCACGAGCTTGCACGCGCCGCACCACTGCGACGTGATGATCACGAGCGCGACGCCGCCGAGGCGGCGCAGCGTCCGATCGAGGTCGTGCTCATGGACGCGCTGGAGCGGGGTCACGTGGGTCGATTGTCGCCGCGGCCCTCCGCGGGCAGGGAAAATTCACGCGCGCCCGCGGCCGGCGAACTCACGCAGGCGCTCGTCCGCGCGCTCGCCCGCGTCCGCGCCGAAGGGGGGGGCGTGGCGGTAGAGTAGCCGCGCATGCCGCCGCTACCGTCGAGCGCTGCGGAGAGGCTGGTCCGTCGGCGCGACGCCTCGCGCGCCCAGACGGCGCTGCTCGTCGTGCTGCTCGTGACCAGCCCGATCGTCGTGGTCGCGGTCCTGGTCTACCGCGCGGCGCTCGGGCTCAGCTGGGTCGACGCGGTCTACTTCGTCGTCACGACGATCACGACGGTCGGCTACGGCGACATCGCGCTCGGCAGCGCGCCCGCGTGGCTCAAGCTCTTCGGCGTCTTCATCATGCTCTCGGGGGCCGCGTCGATCGCCGCGGTGTTCGGGCTGATCACCGAGTTCATCGTCCGCCGCGAGCTCGTCAACCTGCTCCACCGATCGGAGAACAACATGCGCGATCACATCGTCCTCTGCGGCCTCGGCAAGGTCGGGCACCGCACGCTCGCGCACCTCCTCGCGCTCAAGGAGTCGGTCGTCGCGGTCGAGGTCAGCAGCGACTGCCGCTTCGTCGAGGAGGCGGCGCACCAGGGCGTCGACGTCATCATCGGCGACATGCGCAACGAGTCGACGCTCGAGCGCTGCCGGGTCGAGCACGCCAAGGCGATCGTCGCGGTCTCGGACGACGACCTCGCCAACATCGAGGCGGTCGTGCACGCGCGCTCCGTCAACCCGAAGATCCGCGTCGTCGTGCGCCTGTTCGATCAGAGCCTCGCGCGCAAGCTCGCCGCGACCATGGACTTCGGCGGCGCGTTCAGCATGTCGCACCTGGCCGCGCCGGCCTTCGCGATGGCCGCGGTCGACCCCGCGATCGTCAGCAGCTTCTACGTCAAGGACCAGCTCATGCTCAACGTCGAGCTCGTCGTCGCGGCCGGCTCGCGGCTCGACGGCGCCGGCGCGGAGATCATCGAGCGCTTCGGCGGCGCCTCGGTCCTGTTCCACGAGACCCCCGACGGCGCGCACCGCTTCCACCCGCGCCACGACCTCGTGTTCGGCGCGGGCGACAAGCTGATCGTCTCGACGACGCAGGACCGCCTCCGCGAGCTGCACGCGCTCAACGAGGCGCGCTGAGCCGGCGGCCGGAGCTCGCCGCGGCGCGCCAGCTCAGTAGCTGACCTTCAGCGCGAAGTCGACGCACTCGCTCGTCGGCGTGACGCTGATGTAGAACTTCGCGCTGTCGTCCCCGAGCGGGTTGGCCGAGCACACGTAGTCGCTCAGGTCGAAGCCGTGGCTGTTCGACGCGCAGCAGCCCTTGTCGCCGCTGCCCGAGGTCGTCGGGGAGGTGTCGGGCGGGCAGTTCGGCGCGGCCTGCTCGCCGTTGTCGCAGTCGATGTACGCGCACATCACGAGGCCGTCGCCCGCGGTGACGTCGAACACCGGCTGGGCCTCGAGCAGCAGCGTGTCTGTCCCGTGAAACATGAACCAGTCGACATCGTCCGGGTCGAGCACCACGCCGCTCGCCGTCTCCGACTCGCCCTCCTGCAGGTCGCCGAGGTAGGCGGCGGTGACCTGGGTGTCGTTGACGAGCAGGTCGTCGACGCACTGCGGCCCCGAGTCCTCGGCGCACACGCCCTCGTCGCAGACGAGCTCGCCGTCGCACTCGCCCTGGTCGCAGAGGCAGCCGAGCTCGCCCGCGGGGCAGCCGTCGGTCGCGTCGGTCCCGCCGCCGTCCTCCGTCGTCGCGGTCCCGCCGTCGGTCGCGCTCAGCTCGCCCGTCGTCTCGCTACCTGTCTGATCCGACATGGTCGTGGGCGCGGGGTCGCCCGTGCCGCCGTCGCTCGTCTCCGCCCCGGTCACCTCCGCGCCGTCCGTCATCGGCGCGGCGGTCCCGGAGGCGCTCGCGGTCGTCGGCAGCGTCGGCCCGTAGTCAGCCTCGCCCGTGTCCTCGCCGACGCTGCAGCCGGCGAGGACGCAGAGGAGCGCGAGCGCGGGGCGCAGGGCGACGGGCGGACGCGGCACGGCGAAACCGTACCACGGGCCGGTTTTCACGCCCGCGCGGAAACGTCGTGTGTTTCCTCAGCGGTCAGGGCGCGGGCTCGTCCTCGGGGCGCGGAACTGCGCCGCCGTCGGAGACGGAATCCGCTCCGACGTCGACGTCGAGCTCCGCGGCGGCGCGCGCCTCGGCGTCCGCCTCGGGCGCGGGCGGCGGCTCCAGCACGAGGCCGCCTCGCTCGGGCTGCCACGGTGCGTGCACGGCGTGGGGCGTGCCCTGGATCCGCTCGAGCGTCGCCGGCTCTTGGGTTGGCTGCGCGCGCGTGAGCAGCTCTTCGCAGACCCGCGCGGCTGGCGTGAAGAACTGGAAGGTCGTCGCGCGATCGAGGCAGTAGGTCAGCGCCTCCCCGGCGCTCTGCTCGATCGGCACGGCCTGGTCCTCGAGCGCGTCGCAGTACGCGTGCGCGGCGCTCATCGGCATCGCGGCGCGCGGCAGCGAGGCGCCGCGCAGGCGCTCGGCGAACGCGTGCCGCGTGAAGCCGACGCGGGCCGCGGCCTCGAGCATCGCCCACGGGCCGCGCTTCTCCGCGATGACCTCGTGGTACGCCTTGTCCAGCTCCTGCCCGCGGAGCAGCTGATCCTCGTAGAATTGCCGAAAGCGCTTGATCGAGTCGTCGCGCGCGAGCTGCTGGTCGCGATAGTCCATCTCCCAGCGCGGGATCCCGGAGTCTTTCTTGTACTCCTCGACGTGGAACTGCAGCCCGCGCGGGAGCTCGACGGAGAGCATCTCCTCGAGCGCCGCGTCGGCGCGGTACACCTTCGTCATCGCCAGCGCGAAGATCAGCGCCTCGCGCCGCCGGGGCGTCAGCGCGTCGACGTCGAGGCTGCGCCGGAGCTTGTGGGCCCGCTGCAGGACGTCTTCGAAGCGCTCCTGCGCCGCGCGGGCTCGCCTCGCGTCCCGTCGGCGTACGACCACGCGATCGACGTGCAGCGCGTGCAGCTCGTCGCAGCTCCGGGCCTTCGTCGCGTGATCGGGCTGCCTCGGCGGGGGCGGACGGCCGTCCTTCAGGGGCGCATCCACGGCCCAGGGGCGCGGCGCCTCCCCGGCCGCGCGCCGTCGCAGCTCCTCGCGCAGCCCGGGCAGCTCGCGCTCGATGGCCGCGTCGAGGTACCAGCGTCCGCGGTACCTCCCTTCGTAGCGGGGACGCAGCTGCTCGCGCACGTACGCTCGCAGCTGCTGTTCGAACTCGCGCTCGCGCTGGGCGAGGACGCGGTCGCGAAGGCGCTGCGCCGGCGAGCGCGGGTCGGGGGTCCACGTCACGCACAGCCCCAGGGGACCGCGCGCGCGGCAGGACAACAGCCAGTCGCCGGCGGCGATCGTGTACTGCGCGACCATCCAGAGGTCGGGCGCGACCGTCTCGTCGTAGCGCTCGACGTACCGGCGCGCGTGCTGCTGCAGCGCCCTCGCGGCGTCGGCCCGATCCTCGCGCGCGTCGAGCTCGATCAGCTCGCGCTGGCGCCAGCGCAGCGCGGCCGCGCGGGCGCGGTCGCGGTCGTGCAGCCGCTGCTCCGCGCGCTCGAGGTCGCGGGTCGCCTCGCGCCGTGACCCCGCGAGCTTGCGCAGCTCGAAGGCCTGTTCGAACAGCGCCGCCGCGGCCTCGTCGTCGTCGTGCTCCGCCGCGCGCAGCTCTCGAGCGCGCCGGCGGCTCCGCGCGCCTGCTCGAGCGAGGTGTAGGGTCGCGCGTCGATCGCCGGGAGCCCCGCGCCGGCGCGCGCGGTCGCGTCCGCGGCGGGCGCGGGCTCACCCGCGCGCAGCTCGCCGCCCGCCAGCGCGCCCGCGCACAGCAGCGCGCGAGGCCGGTCCCCGAGCCGCGCGCGCGCGCGCGTGCGAGCCGCCGCGCCGGCGTCGGCGAACGGGTGAACGTTCGGACATGTCTTATTGCACGGGCGCGACGCGCCCGGGTTCCCGGCGCCGCGCGATCAGCCGAGCCCCCAGCGCGGGTCGAGCTCGAAGTTCGTGTAGAGCGTCACGCGGTTGTCCTCGATCGGCCGCACGCTCACGTAGCCGGGCTCGAAGGCGGTCGCGGTGAGCCCGAAGGGCGCGAAGGTCCCGGTGATGTCGAGCGCGCGCGCGGCCGGCCAGACGATCGCGACGCGCGTCGAGAGCTCGCCGCGGCACAGCACGCGGATCGCCGTGAACAGCTGCGACAGGCGCACGAGCGTGAACGGCGGGTCGCTGAGCACGAGGTCGGGCGCCTCGTCGAGCGGCGCGGGGCGGTACAGGTCCCAGCGCGTGAACCCGGGCAGCGACGCGAAGCGCGTGTCGACGTCGAGCAGCCGGACCGCGCGTCCGCGCCGCGCGAGCTCCCGCGCGACCATCGGCACGCACAGGCAGCACGGGCGCGCGTGCGCGGCGGCCATGTCCGCGAGCCGCGACACGGTCGGGCCGTCGAAGAAGTACTGCTCGCGCTGGTGGTCCTCGTCGACGCGCGCCGCGTCGTCGTCGCGGTCGCTCGAGCGGTCTCGTGGGTGCTTCGCGCGTCGCGTCATTCGCCTGCTCCTACGGCATTGTTACGCATCGCGAACGGCGTTCGAAACATTCTTTTTTTCTGAGTTTGCACCCGCTCCGCGTGTAAGGACACGGCGCGACCGAGGCACAGAGTTCGTGAAGGCGCGCGGCGGCCCACGGCGGCCCGGCGCCGACGCGCTCGCGCGCCGCTCCTCCAGCGGCGCGCCGCCAGGAACCGAACACCACGCTAATCGAGCGAGAAAGCGAAGCCCCGATGTCACGTTTTAAGTACCTGCTCCTGTTCACCATGATCTCCTTCACCTTCGCGATGGGCGTCGCCTGCGACGAGAACGAGGACGGCGACGAGGAGCTGCCCGCCGTCGACTGCGAGACGGTCGAGGTCCCGCGCTACTCGGAGATGGCCGAGGTGTGGAACAACTGCGTCGGCTGCCACTCCTCGATGTTCAGCGGCAGCGCGCGTCAGGACGCGCCGGCCGAGTTCGACTACGACTCCTACGAGGCCGCGCTGTTTGACCCGGTCGAGACCGTGGAGGTCGTGCTCGAGGGCGAGATGCCGCCGACGGGGGAGCTGAGCGCCGAGGCCAAGGAGATGCTCAACGTCTGGGCCCAGTGCGGCACGCCCGAGTAGCCCAGAGGGGCGCGCGCGAGCGCCGAGCCCGGGCGCGCGCGGAGATCTCTCCGCGGCGCCAGGGCGGCGACAGCAGCCGCTGCGCCCCGTAGACGCAGGGATTGCTCGATCCGGACCCGCCGCGCGCGGGTCAATTCTCCACGTCGCCGTCGGGCCCCGACGGCGACGTGGCAGTTCTCTACAAGCTGTCTTTATCGCCATATCGACGTGGGTCGCGTCGCCCCACGTGCACCTGCACGAAGCTCCCGCCACGACAGGTGGCGCGAGGCGGGCGCGCCCGGTAAATTACCCTTGCGCCGCTGGTGGTGCGTTGGTCAAAAACCCGGGATCGTACGATGCCTGACGCGCTCAGTTTGCAGATGTTGTATCGAGTCAGCTACCTGCTCGTGACCCTCGCGCGGATGCGCGAGGACGGGCACGGCGCGCGGCGAGCCGAGGCGCGCCGTCGCCTGGGCTCCTGGGTCACCGGTCCGCGCGCGAGCGCGCTCGACGGCATCCTGGAGCGGGGCGAGCGTATGCTCGTCACGCAGGAGTCCGGGGCCGGAGCTCGACGCGCCGCCTACCGGCACGCCTTCATGCTCTGCACGGCGCTGCGCGCCCGCCAGCGTCAGCGCTTCATCGCGGACCTCGAGGCGGTCGCGGCGGTCGGTGGTCCCGCAGGCGAGCTCGAGCTGGGCTTCATCGCGATGATCCAGCGGGTCTTCGGCCTCGGCGTGGTCGACGAGTCAGAGCTCGAGCGCGACCGCGCCGACGTCGCGTGAGCGGCCCCTGACGCGGGGCGAGCGGCTCCCAGGAGCCTGGGTCACGGCGGGCGTCGGCCGCCGCGAAACTCCAGGACTTCGTCCGGCGCCCTCGAGCGCGCTAGCCGAAGTTGCGCGTGACCTCGCGACGGCCGGTGTAGAGCTCCCAGAACGCGTCGGCGATCGCGTTCGGGTCGAGCCCGGCGCCGCCGCCGTTCTGATCGAAGGCCGAGCCCTTGACCAGCCCGAGGACGACGACCGAGCCCACGTAGATCCCCTCGGGCTTGAGCCGGTAGTGCAGCAGGTGGGTGAGCTTGTGCTGCGCCGCCTTCGTGACGCCGAGGCCCATCGCGTTCCACTGCACGATGCTGCGATCGACGTGGTCGTTGTAGAACGCGAAGCCGCCGCCCGTGATCAGCACGGCGGGCTCCGCCTGCGCGCGCAGATCGTCGAGCGCCGCCTGGACGGCCGCGACGGCGCCGACGACCCCGACGTCGAGCACCGTGCGCAGCTCCTCGTCGGTGGACTTCGTCAGGTCGCCCGCCAGCCCCGCGTAGGCGTTCCAGTGCAGCACCGTGACGGGGCCGAGCGCCTCGCGGACGTCGGCGATGAGCGCTCGCACGGCGGCCGGATCGCCGAGGTCGCAGGGGAAGGCTCGCGCGGTCGCGCCGGCCTCCCGCAGCGCGGCGGCGCCGGCCTCGAGCCGCTCTGCGGAGCGAGCGACGAGCGCGACTTGAAAGCCCTCGCGGGCGAATTTCTGGGCGAGCGCGGAGGAGATGCCGGGGCCGTAGCCGCAGACGACGATCGTGCGAGCCATATGGGGGCGACGGTACCACGCGCGCCGGGTCCAGATTCGCGCGCGCGCCGAGGAGCAGCGCGGCGGCGTCCGGCGGACGCCGCCCACACGCGGCGCGTGCGCCCGACGCCCGCGGTCGCAGCGGAGGGCGCCCCGCAGGCGCGTGGGCGAATTCCGCGGCGCGATTTTGCCGCGACCCGCAGCCCTGCGCTACGTTGCGGAGGTCATGCCTGACCCCGAGTGCAGCGAGTATGACGTCGCCGTCTGCGGCGGCGGGATGGCCGGGCTGACGCTCGCGCTCCAGCTCAGCCTGCAGCAGCCAGCGCGCTCCGTCATCGTGCTCGAGCGTCAGACGCGGCCGCTGCCCGAGGCCTGTCACAAGGTCGGCGAGTCGACCGTCGAGATCGGCGCGCACTACCTCGGCGAGCTCCTCGGCCTCGACGACTACCTCCGCGCCCAGCACCTCGTGAAGAACGGGCTGCGCTACTTCGTCGGCGACGCGCGCGGTCCCGTGCACGCCCGCACCGAGATCGGCCCGCCCGAGCTGCCGAAGATCCCCGCGTACCAGCTCGATCGCGGTCGGTTCGAACAGCACCTGCGCGAGCGCGTCGAGGCCGGCGGCGTCGCGCTGCGCGAGGGCGCCGTGGTCCGCGAGGTGCGGCTCGCGGAGACCGATAATGACCCTTCGGCCAGGCACGAGATCGAGTACGAGCGCGACGGCGCGCGCGCGCGCGTCCGCTGTCGCTGGCTGATCGACGCGAGCGGCCGTCGCGGGCTCCTGCACCGCAAGCTCGGGCTGCGGCGGCCGTCGCCGCACGCCGCGAGCGCGGCGTGGTTCCGCGTGCGCGCGCGCGTCGACATCAAGGACTTCGTCGCCGAGGAGCACGAGGAGTGGCACGCGCGCGACCGCGAGCACATCCGCTACCTGTCGACCGTCCACATGCTCGGCGCCGGCTACTGGGTCTGGATCATCCCGCTCGCCAGCGGCTACACGAGCCTCGGGATCGTCACCGACGAGCGCGCGCTGCCGCTGCGCGAGTACTCGCGCCCCGCGGCCGCGCGCGCGTGGTTGGCGGAGCACGAGCCGCGCGTCGCCGAGCAGCTCGCGTCGCGCGAGTTCGAAGACTTCCACGCGCTGCGCGACTACAGCTATCTCTCGAGCCAGGTGTTCTCGGCGCGGCGCTGGGCCTGCGTCGGCGAGGCCGCGCTGTTCGTCGATCCGTTCTACAGCCCGGGCGCGGACTTCCTCGCCATGAGCAATTGCTACGCGGCCCAGCTGATCGCCGAGGACTTCGCCGGCGCGCTCGACCGCGGCCGCGTCGAGGCGATGAACCGCTTCTTCGTCGAGTCCGCCCACACCTTCGTGCTGATCTACGCCGACAAGTACCGGCTGTTCGGGCGCCCGCGCGTGGCCGCGGCCAAGATCTACTGGGACAACCTCGTCTACTGGGGCTTCATCGCGCAGCACTTCTTCCAGGGGCTGTACACGCGCGCGGACGGCTTCGACGCGGAGATCCACGAGATCGCGGACTCGTTCCGCGCGCTGCATCGTCACGTTCAGGGCCTGCTCGAGCTCTGGGCGAGCTACTCGGCCGCGACGTGGGAGCGCCCCGCGGTCGTCCTGCCGCAGATCCCCTCGTACCTCGCGTCGCTGCACCGCGACCTCGGCGAGCACAAGGATCGCGCGCGCACGCTGGCCGACATGCGGGGGGTGCTCCGCGAGGCCCGCGAGGTCGGGCGCGAGATCTTCCTGCGCGCGCTGCACGAGGCCGGGCCTGAGCGCGCGGCGCTCCTGCGCGCGGTCGAGTATGACCGCTGGGGTCCGCCGATCGACCACGAGCGCTTCGACGCGGCGCGCTGCGCCAGCCGGCGCGCGCGGCTGAAGACGCTGCCGCCCAGCGGGCGGGAGTTCGAGCGCTGCTTCGGTCGCGTCCGCTTCGAGCTCGCCGCGCCGCCGATGACGCGGCTGCTCGAGCTCGCGGGCGTCGTGGCCGCGGGGGCGCGCGCGAGCGGGCGCGGCGACGCGGCCTGAGCCGGCGCGGCCGCGGCGCGCGGTCGCGCTGATCAAAAACATGTCTTAATGGACATGTTTGTTGAGTCGCGCGAAAGGGCGCGGTCTGCACATGCAGACCACGCTGGTCTTTGCCTGACTGGAGGGCCAGATTTGATACGATGGGGGACCGTCGCTTGGAATCGGCGGCGCCCGCACGGTCGAGCAATTGCGGGCTGGATTCCCGACGAGGTGTGAGCGCGAGAATGGCGAGAGGGTGGGAGAAGACCTACTCCGGCGCTGATGCGGCCCTGGAGGCGACGGACGGCTCGCAGCCCCGCGCCAAGGCGTCCACGAAGATCGGGCGTGACATGCCGCGCGTGTCCGCGGCCGCCAGCGCCATCTTCAAGAAGCAGGCGGAGGCGGCCGCCATGGAGAGCGCGGCCGCGGCGTCCTCACCCTTGAACCAGCAGCCCAAGGCGCCCGCGCGCGCGGGGCTGCGCAACGCCGAGTCGAAGGCGGCGCGCGTCGAGCAGGCGAAGGCGGCGCTGCGCGAGGAGGCGGCCTCGCCCGCGCCGGTGAGCGATAGGGAGGAGCACCGGAGGCGCGCGACGACGCGGCGAGAGCCGGGCTCCTCGGGCGCGGGGCTCACGGTCCCGACGGACGACGCGCAGGACCCCGCGAGCCCGGGCGGCGCGCCGCGGTCGACAGCGTCGCCTCGACGCCCGCGGCGTCCAGCGGCGCGGCGGCGTCCAGCGGCGCCGAGCCCTCGCGCGCGGGGCCGACGGCGCCGTTCTCCGCCGTCGACGCGGCCGCCGAGGAGGCGCGCGCGCGCGCGGTCCTGACGAAGTCGCAGGCCGCCGTCGACGAGGACGAGCGCCCGCGCGCGGGCCCGACGCAGTCGTACGCCGCGGTCGACGACATGGCGCCGCCTGAGCGTTCGGGCAGCCGCACGCGCGCCGCGTGGATCGAGGCGGCGCTGCGCGGCCGTCGGCGACAGGCCGCAGGCCTCGCGCTCGTGCCCGGGCAGGTCATCCAGGGGACGCGCTACCGGCTGCTGCGCTGGATCGGCGACGGCGGGATGGGCGTGGTCTACGAGGCCGAGCACGTCGACCTCGAGCGGCGCGTCGCGCTGAAGATCCTGCGCCACGAGGCGTGTCACGAGCCGGCCGCGATCCAGGCGTTCCGCGACGAGGCGCGCGCGGTCGGGCGCATCGGCGCCGAGCAGATCGTCGACGTCTTCGACTTCGCCGAGCTGCCCGACGGGCGCCTGATGTTCGCGATGGAGCTGATCGAGGGCACGCCGCTGTACCGCCTGTACGAGGAGCAGCTGCTCTCGATGGGGCGGGTCTTCGCGATCCTGCGGCAGCTGTGCAAGGGCCTCGCGGCGGCGCACGCCGCCGGCATCATCCACCGCGACATCAAGCCCGACAACATCATCGTCGGCACGCGGCGCGGGCGCGCGGACGCGGTGAAGATCCTCGACTTCGGCATCGCGACCATCCTCGCCGAGCAGCACAACGCGGAGAGCGGGCTCGCGGGCACGCCGTACTACCTGGCGCCCGAGATCGTCAGCGGCCTGACCTTCGACGCGCGCGTCGACATCTACGCGCTCGGGTGCACGGCCTACGAGATGCTCGTGGGCGAGCCGCCGTTCTTCCACGAGGCGCTCGACAAGTCCCTCAAGGCGCACCTCGTCGAGCAGCCGCGGCGGCCCTCGATCGTCACCGGCCGCGACGTGCCGCCCGAGCTCGAGGAGGTGGTGCTGCGCTGCCTCGAGAAGATCCCCGGCGATCGCTACCCGGACATGGCGTCGCTCGAGGCGGCGCTGTGCCGCGCGCAGCTCAAGGCGCGGATCATCAGCGAGTGGGACGACCTCCCGCTGCCCGAGGTCGACCCCGACGAGCGCGCCGAGCTGCTCTCGGGCTACGCCGAGCTCGCCGCGGTGCGCGGCCCGACGCGGCGCAGCCGCGCGCTGCTGTGGGGCGTCATCGCGGGCGTGTTCGGCCTGGCGATCGCGCTGTGGTTCTTCGCCGCGCCGGCGGCCGACAGCGAGGAGCTCGCGGCGCTCGAGCAGCTCGCCGACAAGGCCCGCACGGCGGCCTCGCGCGCGTCCTTCGTCTACCCGCTGAGCAGCGATCCGAGCGCGCCCACGGCCTACGCGATCATCGACGACATCGAGGCGCTGCGCTCGAGCGTCGGGCGCGTCGCCAGCAGGCGCGCGGACGCGCTGCGCGAGGAGTTCGCGGGCACGCTCGTGGGCCTCGGCGACGAGTACTGGGAGCGCCCGGGGGGCAAGGGCTTCGCGGTCGACTACTACGCGCAGGCGCTGCTGTTCGAGCCCGACAACGCCGCCGCGAACAACCGCGTCACCTACACGCCCGGTCAGCTCGCGGTCCTGCGCGACAAGGTCGAGCGCCACGACTTCACCGAGCGAGACTTCTTCATCGCCGCGACCCTCGAGGCGCTCGCCGAGCAGAACCCGGAGGTCCGCGCGCGCAAGATCGAGGCGCTGCAGCGCGACGAGGAGCAGGCCGTGAGCACGCAGGAGACGCTCGAGGAGCTGCTCCGCGGCGACCCGGCGATCGTGCGCCCGACCAAGATCGCGCAGCGGCCGAAGCCGATCAAGGAGGAGACGCAGCCGACCAAGGACCCGACCGAGGACCCGACCGAGGACGGCCCGCCGACGCCGCCCGATCTGCCGACGGAGGAGCCGGTGAGCGTCACCGATCCGGTCATCTCCGACGCGCCCTCGGCCGACGCGCTCGTGCGCGACGCGAAGGCGGCCATGAACGCGGGGCGCGGCAAGGAGGCCGAGCGCCTGTACGAGAAAGCGCTGGCCGCCGACAGCCGCAGCGCGCCGGCGCTGATCGGGCTCAGCGATGTCCACTTCAACCGCGGCGACTACGACAAGGCCGCCAACTACGCGCGGCGGGCCGTGAAGCTGCGGCCCAAGAACGCGGCCTATCGCATGAAGCTCGGCGACGCCTACTACAAGGTGTTCCGCTACGAGGAGGCGCGCGAGCACTACGCGGCGGCGATGGCCCAGGGGCACCCGGACGCCGAGCGCCTGCTCAAGAAGGTCGAGTCCAAGCTCGGGAAGTGAGCGCGCGCCCGGTCACGCGACTCAGAAGCGCAGCTCGAGGCCGCCCGCGCCGAGCCGCGTGCGGACGCGGGCGGACGCGCGACGGTCGTCGCGGGTCTCGTTGCGGCGCTTGCGGTCGAGCACGAGCAGCGTCGCGCCGGTGGCCGCGAGCGCGACGCCCGTGACGACGAGCGCGATGCCCCCCTCGAGCGTCTTGTAGCGCCACTTGCAGTTGCCCAGGTCGTCGACGTTCGCGCCGTCGCAGTCGGAGGTGATCGGGCGCTCCTCCAGCGCGATCATCACCGCGCCGCCCGCGAGCGCGCCCACGGACAGGCCCACGCCGGTCCAGCCGAGCGCGCGCAGCAGCCCCGACTCCTTGTGCTCGGGCCCGCCCCCGGCGGGCATGGCGACGAGCTCGAGCGCGAGCGTCTCGGTCACCCCGTCGACGAACGCGATGCGCCGCCGCGCCGCGATGTAGCCTGGCTTCTCGACCACGATGTCGTGCTCGCCGTCCTCGACGACGACCTCGAGCGGCGTGACGCCCAGCAGCCGCCCGTCGAGGCGGACCTGCGCGCCGGCGGGCGTCGTCTGGACCACGAAGGTCGGCGGCGCGCTGGTCGCGGCGTGGATCTTGCGAGACAGCGCGGCCGCGGCGTTGGCGAGCCCCTCGCGCGCCTCGTCGTGACCGCAGATGTCACAGTTGCCGCCGGTGTTGGCGACCGGCTCGCCCGTGACGCCGTCGATCAGCGTCACGCTGAACTCGTAGTCGCGCACCACGACGGTCACGCGCGCGAGCACGAGGTAGCGGCTCTTCATCGTCTCGGCGATGGTCTGAAAGCACTGCGCGACCTCGCAGCGCTGGGCCACGGGCGAGCGCGCCTCGACCTCGTCGGCGGGGATCACCTCGCGCTCGCCGGCCTCGACCGCCGCCTTGAGGTCCTGGACCATCGTGGCGCGCACGTGCGCCGGCAGCTCGCCGTCGACGCGCAGCGGCAGGATGGCGACGGCGCCCACGGCGAGCGGCGCGTCGCTCGACACCTCCGTCGGCTCATCCGCGGCGCTCGTCGGGTCCTCGGCGAGCGGGTCGACGCCCGGATCGTCGGGGTTCTCGCTCGGCTCCTCGGGCGCGGCCGCGTCCTCGGGCGTCTCCGCCGGCGCCTCGGCCTCCGCCGCGGGCGCCTCGATCGCCGCGGACGCGCGCTGCGGCGGGGCGCCGAGCAGCAGGGCCGTGAGCAGCGCGCCCGCGAGGCGCTCGCGTCGCGACCTCACTAGACGCACGCTCCGTTGACGCAGTCCTCGTTGTCGGCGCACGGCACGTCGCAGGCGCCGCAGTGATCCGGGTCGCCGTTGGTGTTCACGCACTCGGCGCCGCACAGCGTCGTCGCGCCGGGGCACTCACAGCTCCCGTTGAGACAATTCTGTCCGTTGAGACAGGCTTGACCACAGTCGCCGCAGTGCGCCGGGTTGTTGTCGGTGTCGACGCACAGCACGCCGCACAGCTCCTTGCCGTTCTTGCACGAGTTGACGCAGTTGCCGTCGCCGCAGACCTTGTTGCCGTTGCACACGTTGCCGCACGCGCCGCAGTTGGTCAGGTCGTTCTGCGTGTCCGTGCAGTCGCCGTTGCACACGCTGAAGCTCGGCGGGCACACCTGCATGCACTCGCCGCCGAGGCACATCAGGTACTCGCCCTCGCACGGGGCGTCGCAGGCGCCGCAGTGCTTCGGCGAGTCGTCGGTGTCGACGCAGCCGCCGTTGCACTCCGTGGTCCCGGGCGGGCACTCGCTCTCGCACACGCCCATCACGCAGAACTCGCTGGGCAGGCAGGGGCGGTTGCAGCCGCCGCAGTGGTCGATGTCGATCTGCGGGTCGATGCACGAGAGCCCGCAGACCTGCTCGCCGACCTGGCAGTTGAGCACGCAGCCGCCCTCGACGCAGACGTGCGTCATCAGGCACGGCTGATCGCAGCCGCCGCAGTGGTTGATGTTGACCTCCGTGTTGACGCACAGCCCGTCGCAGTACATCTGGTCGACGTCGCAGCCCGGGTCTGTGGTGGTCGCGCTGGTGGTCGTGGTCGTCGTCTCGGTGGTCGAGCTCGTGCTCGTGCTGCCCGAGCCGCTGCCCGTGGTCGGCGTCCCCGTCGTGGTCTCGACGGTGCCGGCGGTCGTCGGCGTCACGGTCGTCGACGAGGGCTCGTCGGTGCTCGACGACGTCATGGTCGCGGCGCTGTCGCGAAACTCGGGGTTCAGCTCTCGGCAGCCGCCGACCGACGTGAGCAGGAACGCCGCGACGATCGGCGCCAGCGCCCGCCACGACCCACAAGACTCAGCTCTTCGCTCCGCGCGCACGATCGCTCTCGGACGTCCCCATCATGGCACACCGACCCCCTCGCGGGTACTGGCGCTGGGCGGCGCGGGGCGGCGCGCGGCGGCGCGCGCCCGCTTCCGCGCCTGGGTTTAATATGTCCGGATGAACAGCTTGAAGCCGTCGCGCGGCTCGCCGCGAGCGTCGAGCGATCAGCGCGCGAGCGCGGCGTGGTCTCGAGCGCGACGCGGCGCGCGGGGACGCGACGACGCGGCCGATCCTCACGGTCGAAGTGGTCGAAGGTTCAGCTGATCTCGCGTCGAGCTCACGCAGCGCGGCGTCGCGTTCGCGGAGACCGCGTGAAATTTGTCGGTGAGCTAGCCCGCCTCGAGCTCACGCGCGCGCCGCAGCAGGTGAGTCTGCGCAGCTCCCGGGGTCGCGCGGTTTCGCGCGCCGCCCCCTGATTTTTGCTAGCGTGCGCCGCCATGCGACACGGAACAGTCGAGATCCTGAGCGGCCTGACGGCGCTCACGCTCGTCGCGGGATGCGGCGACGACACCAGCGGAACGGACTCCGCCGGCTCCCAAACGACCTACAGCGACTCGCAGGCGAGCGCGAGCAGCTCGCCGTCGACGGCGACCGTCGGCACCACCGCCGGCGAGGACACCCACGACAGCGACGGCGTCTCCGCCGGCGCGACCGAGACGGGCGCGACGGAGACGGGCGCGACCGAGTCGGACACGACCGACGCGACCGACAGCGGCGACGCGACGACCGGGGACGCGACGACCGACGCGACGACGGGCGACGCGACGACCGGGGACGAGACGACCGGCGGCTGCGTCCCCGGGACCGAGGGCTGCGCCTGCGACGGCGGCCAGTGCGACGACGGGCTGACCTGCGTCGACGGCGTGTGCGGCGTGGTCGCGCCGAGCTGCGGCGACGGGCTCGTCGACGACGGCGAGGAGTGCGACGACGGGCAGAACGGCGACCAGGACGACGGCTGCACGGACCTGTGCCAAACGCCAGCTTGCGGCGACGGCTTCACGCAGGGCAGCCTCGGCGAGCAGTGCGATCAGGGCAACGGCAACAGCGACGGCGGCGCGTGCACGCTCGCCTGCCAGCTCGCGGTCTGCGGCGACGGCCTCGTCCTGCAGGGCGAGGAGGAGTGCGACGACGGCAACGGGAGCGACACCGACGCGTGCGTCGCCTGCAAGGCGGCGAGCTGCGGCGACGGCTTCGTGTGGGCCGGGCAGGAGGAGTGCGACGACGGCAACAACAACGACGCCGACGACTGCGCGAACAACTGCATGATCAACCAGCCCGTCGGCGTGGACGCGTGCGGCTACCCCGAGGACGGCCCCTGGATCCAGATCAGCTACAAGGGCAAGGAGGGCTACCCGTCGACGAGCCCGACCTGGACATACTCAAACACGCCCGGCTACGGCGAGCCCGAGTGGACCCACCCCAACTACAATTGGCCGGTGATCAACGCGCTCGGGGACATCCCGGTCGAGGAGGCGAAGATCGGCGGCGCCGCGGTCATCGGCCCCAGCGATCGCCTGCGCCTGATGCTCGGCTTCCTCTCGCTGCAGAGCTACGACTACGCGACCGTGTGCGTCACGGGCCGCAGCGTCTCGGTCGGCTCCGGCGTGTACGCCGACATCTGGAACCCGCCCATGGGCTGCGGCGACGAGGTGTTCTTGTCGCACTCGTGGGAGGTGCACACCGACGGCGTCAGCATCGGCACGTGCTTCGTGCCGGGCGGCTCGCTGCAGGCCGTCGAGGTCGACCCGACGGGCGGGAGCAGCACGCTCGCGCTCCAGACCCTGCGCCTGACCCTGCACGGCGCGGTCTACTGATGATCGCGCGCGGCGGCGCGCGTCACTCCTCGGGGAGCTCGAGCACGCGCTCGATCGTCCCCACGCGCGCGCCGCTGACTCGCACGCGCGCGACGCCGTGCCCGACGACGTGCCAGCGCGCGTGCGCGCGACCGGAGGAGCCGCGGCTGCGCTGAAAGAACGCCGCCGCGTTCTCGCCGTGCGGGCCGCGACCCCAGCCGTCGAGGTGCCCGAGCTCGCGCGCGCCGTCGTCGGGCTCGTCGAGCTCGAGCGCGCCCTGGGTCACGAGCTCGGCGCGCAGCGGCTCGTTCCACGGGCGCGCGCGCGCGGACGCGACGCCGTAGCTGCCGAGGTAGCCGTGGTTCTCGACCGTGATGTCGATCGCCCAGCGCCCGGGCCCCTGCGGGAGCACGCGCGCCTCCGTGATCGCGATCGCGGGCGCGAGCGCGGCGGTCCGCAGGATCAGCGCCGCGTGCTCGCGACACAGCGCCGCGAGGCGCTCGGCCGGCGGGTTCCACAGCCCGAACCGCGGGTCGTAGCCGCCGAGCTCGACGTCGCCGAGCTGCGGGTGGCGAAACGGGCGCCACGCGGCGGCGCAGCGACCCGCGTTGTGCTCGCGGTCCCAGCGGGCCAGCGCGATCAGCTCGTCGCGCGTCAGCTCGTCATAGACGTCGACGAAGCGCTCACCCGCGCGATCGCGGCGCCGGATCCCGGCCTGCGCGAACAGGTCCCACAGCTCGACCGCGACCGCGAGGCAGCCGCGCTGGCGGTAGACGAAGTCGATCAGGTCGCCGTGCAGCGGCTTCTGCGGCGTATAGGTGAACTGCTCGAAGCCGCCGACGGTCGGGTAGCGCGCGTGCTGCTTCGCCCACCGGGCGAGCTGATCGAACACGTGGCGATCGTGGGGGTCGAGCGTGTGATCCGGGCGCTCCCCCGGCGGGCGGATCACGACGCCGCCGAAGGTGTGGAGGTTGAACCACGCGAAGATCGTCGGGTGCGTCACGGCGAACTCGGCGATCGCTCGCGACTCGCGCTCGCTGAGCGCGAACGGACCCGCGCCGACCTGCTCGGGCTCCGGGACCCAGCGCGCCGGGAAGTTGCGGTTGAGGTCGATCCCGCGTCCGCCCATGCCGGCGGGGCAGGGGATCGTGCGCCCGTCGTAGCCCTCGATCACGCCCTCCGGGTACAGCTTGTAAAACGGCCCCTCGTCCTCGAGGCGACGCGGCAGCATCAGGCCCGGGAGCGCCGCGGACTCGCAGAACTCGCCGGTCGCGTCGAGGACCCGGATCGTCCGCACGCAGCCGTCCCCGTCGAGGTCCTGCGGGATCCAGCGCGGGCGCGTCGACGCGTAGCCCAGCGGATCGCGGGGGATCGAGCGCACGAGCGTCTCCCCCTTGAGGATCACCTCGGCGCCGTCGGGCGAGAGCCGCGGCGCGACGTGGACGTGGATCGATCGCAGCCGCGCGCAGACGTGAGCCGGGAGACCGAGCGGTCGCGCGTCGGGGTCGAGGTGCAGCGCGATGAGCTCCTCGGCGACCGCGAGCGCGACGTTGCTGCCGCACAGCTCCGACGCGTGCATGTTCGCGTCGACCCACAGCGCCGGGCGCGGCTCATCGGGGCGCGGTCCGATCGTCAGCAGCCACAGCTCGCGCCCGCCCTCGGTCGTGGTCAGCGCGCGCAGCCGGATGAAGTCCGGGTGCTGTGTCGCCCACGTCCGCAGCTGCGCGGTGAGCTGCGCGTGATCCAGGTATCGCTCGCGAACGCTCGACGGCCCCGGCATGCCCGCGAGTGTAGCCTGGCGGCGTGACAGGGTGTCGGCGTCGACGCGGCGCGCGGTGACGTCGTGTCGCGGGGCGACCCGCCGTGAGTGCGGCGAGGGTCCGCGTGGGGTCGCGCCGGGCCGCGCTGGGCTGACGCGCGCGCTGGTACGGCGCTTGCTTCACCGGCGACCCATGCGTCATCGCTCACCTGTTTGTGTAGTCATGTTCCTCGGGGCGCTCGCGCTCCCCGCCTGCAGCGCGAGCTCGAGCCGCGCCGCGCCGGTGACCCCGGGCGTCGAGCTCGAGCGCCCGGCGCCGGCGGACACGCCCGCGCCCCCGCGTCACGACGTCGCGGTTCGTCCCCAGCCTGACTCGGGCTCCGCGGACGTCGACGCCGAGTCGGAGCGCGGGTCGCTGATCGTCGAGATCATCGACCGCGACGCCGACGCGCGCGCGCTCGCGCGCACGGAGCTGCGCCTGGTCGCGCCGCCGCGCGAGGGCTCCGGGCGCGCCCGCACCAGCGAATTGTCGGCCCGCGTCGACGCCGAGGCGGGCTGGCGAGAGATCCGCGTGGTGGTGCACCGCGAGCGCCCGGGCGACGAGCGCCTCACGGTGCTCGTCGAGCGCAGCCCGGTCGGCGCGCGCGGGCTCGAGTTTCGCATGGAGGGCACGCGCCTCGTCGACGGCCGCGGCGCGCTGCTCGGGCGCGTCGCGCGGCCGGACGGCGGCGAGACGGAGATCCGCCTGCTCGCGACTACTGATGCTTCATGATCAGCGTGCGCAGGCCGTCTTCGAACATCACCGAGATCTTGTTGGTGGCGACGAGCTCGACGACGATCCCCTGACCGAACTTGACGTGCGCGATGAAGTCGTCGGGCACGTACTCGCCGCGGATGCTGTACTTCGCCGGCTCAGCCCCGGAGGTCAGCAGCGCCGCCACGCGGTCGCTCCAGTCGATCGTCTTGCGGGTGTCCGCCGACTTCGACTTGCTGCGCGTCGACTTCCGCGCCGTCCGCTTCGCGGCCTTCTTGCTCGTCTTCTTGCTCGTCTTCTTGCTCGCGCGCTTCGTCTTCGTGTTGGGGCCGGACTTCGGCGCGCGGAAGTTGTGCTGCCCGCCGCAGCTCTTGCACTCGACACGCTTCGCCTTCTCGCCGTCCGCGGAGAGCGAGACGACGACGTGGATCGTGTCGAGCCGGCATCGGGTGCACCATGCGTCGATATCGGAGCCAACTTTGTGAGCCATGAGCTGCCTGGGGCGCGACCATAATGCAGGGCCCGAAAACCTGCAAACGTGGGTCTCAGGCGCGCACGCGGCTCCTCGGCCCCCGCGCTGCGGGGCGCGGTCGCGGGTTTTACGGCTCTCGCCGCGGTCGCGGGCCGGGGTGCGATATCCCGCCTCGCGGGGCGGGGGGTCGCGCTCAGTCCGCGCCGCGAGACTCGAGTCTCGACTTCGCGCGGACGCGCGGGCTTGTGGTAGATCGATCGACGTGCACGCCCGCAGCCGCGCCGACAGACCTCGCGCGCGTCGCTCGATCGCGGCGTTCGTGCTGCTCGCGGCCTCGCTCGCGAGCGCCCCGGCAGGCTGCGGCGACGACGGCTCGAGCGCGACCGAGGGCGGCGGCTCGACGGGCGCGCCCGACAACCCGAACCCGCACGTCACGCTCGCGGCCACCGTCGACGTGTTCGAGCTGTGCGGCCCGATCGGCTCGAAGCACCTCTCGCTGCGGGCGACGCGGATCAACTGCGAGAACAGCCCGCCGGCGCCCTGCACCCTGCCCAAGGATCCGTACGAGACCTTCTTCGGCGACACGCGCGACTGCGAGAAGCCGACCGAGACGTCGACGAAGATGTACCTCGACGTCGAGGTGTCCGGGCGCTACCTGATCGAGGTCGTGACGATCACGGAGTCCGGTGAGATCGGCGCGTGCTACGGCATCGACGGCGCGGTCGAGTCGCTGATCACGTCCGAGCAGCTCGAGGCTCGCGAGACCATCACGCTGTCGAACCTCGGCGGCGGCCCGTGCCCAGGGCCGTGACGCCCGGCGGCGTCGCGGCCAATCCGGCGCGCAGCGGCGCGCCGGGCCGCGCCCACGGACCTGTCCCGAGAGGTCTCGACAAGCGCGCCAGCGGCGTCTAGCTTGTCAAGGTCCATGAGCTACGACTTTCAGGCGATAGAGACGCGCTGGCAGCGGTACTGGGCCGAGCACCAGACCTTCCGCACCGAGATCGACCGGAGCAAGCCGAAGTACTACATCCTCGACATGTTCCCGTACCCCTCGGGGGACGGGCTCCACGTCGGGCACCCCGAGGGCTACACCGCGACCGACATCGTCACGCGCTACCGGCTGATGCGCGGCGACAACGTGCTGCACCCGATGGGCTGGGACGCGTTCGGCCTGCCGGCCGAGCGCTACGCGATGAAGACCGGCACGCACCCGGCCACGCGGACGGCCGAGTGCGTCGCCAACTTCCGCCGGCAGATGCAGCGGCTCGGCTTCGCCTACGACTGGGCCCGCGAGATCGACACCACGAGCCCGTCCTATTACCGCTGGACGCAGTGGATCTTCCTCAAGATCTGGGGCGCGTACTTCGACGAGGCGCTCGGCAAGGCGCGCCCGATCGAGGCGCTGCCGATCCCCGACGACGTCGAGGCCGCCGGACCGAAGGCGGTGCGGGCCTACCGGGACGCGCGGCGCCTCGCGTACCTCCACGACGCGCCCGTGAATTGGTGCCCGGAGCTGCGCGTCGTGCTGGCCAACGAGGAGGTCGCCGAGCACGTCGAGGCGGGGCGCACGGTGGTGCGCAAGCCGATGCGGCAGTGGATGCTGCGGATCACCGCCTACGCGCAGCGCCTGCTCGACGACCTCGACACGGTCGACTGGCCCAACAGCACGCACGCCAAGCAGCGCAACTGGATCGGCCGCTCCGAGGGCGCCGAGGTCGTGTTCTCCGTCTGCGGCGTCGAGGGCCCCGAGGGCGCGCTGCGGGTGTTCACGACGCGCCCTGACACCCTGTTCGGCGCGACCTACATGGTCATCGCGCCCGAGCACCCGCTCGTCTCCCAGATCACCACCGCCGATCGGCGCGCCGCGGTCGAGGCCTACGTCCGCAAGACCGCGCGCCGCAGCGAGCGCGATCGCCAGGCCGCCGCCGCCGACGGCGACAAGACCGGCGAGTTCACGGGCGCCTACGCGATCAACCCCGTCAACCAGGCGAAGATCCCGATCTGGATCAGCGACTACGTGCTCATGGGCTACGGCACCGGCGCGATCATGGCGGTGCCCGGTCACGACACCCGCGACCACGCGTTCGCCACCGCCATGGGCCTGCCGATCCTCGAGGTCGTCTCGGGCGGCGAGCGCAGCGTGCAGGCGGAGGCGTTCCCCGGCGAGGGCGTCGCCGTCAACTCGGGCTTCCTCAACGGCAAGCCGACGCCCGCGGCCAAGCAGGCGATGATCGGCTGGCTCGAGGAGCAGCAGCTCGGCGAGCGCACCGTCAACTTCAAGCTGCGCGACTGGTTGTTCTCGCGTCAGCGCTACTGGGGCGAGCCGTTCCCGCTGATCCATCGTCCTGACGGCGAGGTCGTCGCGGTCCCCGAAGACCAGCTCCCCGTCACGCTCCCCGACGTCGACGACTTCAACCCGAGCGAGTCGGGGGAGCCGCCGCTCGCCAAGGCCACGGCGTGGCGCGAGCTCCCGGACGGCTCGCTGCGCGAGGTCAACACGATGCCGCAGTGGGCCGGCAGCTGCTGGTACTACCTGCGCTACCTCGACCCGCACAACGCCGAGGCGCCGTTCTCCCGCGAGGCCGCCGACTACTGGTTGCCCGTCGATCTCTACCTCGGCGGTGACGAGCACGCCGTCCTGCATCTGCTGTACGCGAGGTTCTGGCACAAGGTGCTGTTCGACCTCGGCTACGTCGGCACGCAGGAGCCGTTTCGCCGGCTGATCCACCAGGGGCTGATCCTCGGCGCCACCTACTTGCCACGCGACAAGCGGCGCAACGAGGAGGGCGAGGTCGTGTTCTTCATGCCGGGCGACGTCGAGGAGGCGGACGGTCAGTGGACCGTGCGCGCGACGGGGGAGCCCGTCGATGAGCAGTGGGAGAAGATGTCAAAGTCCCGGGGTAACGTCGTGAACCCGGATGACGTCGTCGAGCGCTACGGCGCCGACACGCTGCGGCTCTACGAGATGTTCATGGGGCCCCTGGAGCACAGCGCCCCGTGGCAGCCCGAGGGGGTCGGCGGCTGCTTCAAGTTCCTCAAACGCGTACACGCCCTGATGTTCTCCGACGAGGGCTTGCGCCAGGATCTTGTCGACGGTCAGGGCAGCGCGCGCCAGCGCAAGCTGTTGCACAGGACCATCCAGGAGGTCACCGAGCGCATCGAGCGTATGCAGTTCAACACTGCGATCAGCTCGATGATGGTATTTACACGCGATTTGGTAGGGAAGGGCGAGCCGCCTCCCAAGGGAACGTTACGCTGTTTTACCCTGCTTCTCGCGCCCTTCGCCCCGCATCTCGCCGAAGAGCTCTGGGCTGCGCTCGGCAACCCGAACACGCTCGCCCGGGAGCCGTGGCCCGAGGCCGACGAGTCGATGCTGGTCGAGGACACCTGGACCTGCGTCGTGCAGATCCGCGGAAAACGCCGTGCGGAGCTTCAGGTGCCCGCGAACGCCTCCAAGGACGAGGTCGTCGCGCTGGTCATGGGAGATACAACGGTGCAAAGACACGTCGGCGGCCGCGAGCCGCGTCGGGTGATTTACGTGCCGAATCGGCTCGTAAACATCGTTGTGTAAGCATCGAATGGAGATAACCGCGTAGAAGCCGAGAGCATGCTCACGGCTTCTACGCCGGGAAACGCGGTCATAAACCCCACTTGTCGATCGCGTCCATCTTCAAAATCAAGACTTGGTACGCCATATTGATCCACGACTGGCCGACTGGCCGACTTGATCGATCGGGCTGCGAAGGATTGTTGAACATGCGAGAGAACCACCTGTCACTTCCGATGCTTGCGCTGGGGCTTGGGGGGCTCCTGATGCTCGGCTGCAGCGGCGACGACGGCAGCTCAGCGACCGAGTCCACCGACTCGAACGCGGCCGCATCCAACGGCATCACGATCACGTCCACATCGGGCTCGACGGGCATGAACACCCTCGATCCGAGCACGACGCAGGCGATGAAGTTCGACATGGGGGACAGCGGCAACACGGGCCCGATCGGCCCCGGCTGCGGCGGCGACTCGGTGTGCAACCAGGTCGACGTGCTGTTCGTGATCGACAACTCCGGCACCATGGGTGAGGAGCAGATCAACCTCGCGCAGAACTTCCCGGGCCTGATCCAGAAGCTGCAGGACCTCGAGGACACCAACGGCGAGAAGATCAACCCGGACGTCAACATCATGGTGACGACGACGGACTTCGGTCACCCGCTGTGTGACCCGTTCGAGAAGCCCGACTACGAGCCGGCCAAGGGCGCGCCGATCACCACGCCGTGCACGGAGCGACTCGAGCGCTTCACCGGCCTGACGCAGCCGCCGACCGTGATCCCGGAGGCCTGCACCAGCTTCTGCACGAACCCGACCGCGCCCTCGGATCCCTATATTCACTTCAACATCAGCGGGACCAACGTCCCCGGCGATGATCTCGGGATGGCGCTGAGCTGCATCGGCCCGCAGGGCATCGACGGCTGCGGCATGGAGGCGCCGCTCGAGTCGATGCTGCAGGCGCTGAACCCGAGCAAGCCGTGGAACGACGGCACCGACGGCAACTTCCTGCGCCCGGGGGCGCTGCTCGCGTTGGTGCTCGTGACCGACGAGGCCGACTGCTCGGTCAAGGCGCCCGACGGCTACGACTACTTCGACCCGACGAAGAAGGACGATCCGGCGGTCAACCAGTTCTGGGCGACCAACCCCGAGAACAACAACAAGGAGCCGACGAGCGCGGTCTGCTGGCTCGCGGGCGTGAACTGCACCGACGCCAACCTCGACGGCGAGTACGAGAGCTGCGTCGGCGAGGACAACGGCGTCCTCCACGACAAGACGCGCTACATCGACTACATCAAGAACGTCCTGATCAAGCAGCAGAACAAGGACGTCGTCATGCTCGGCATCCTCGGCGTGCCGCTGGTCACGGCCTACAACCCCGACCCGCCGTACGAGCCGATCGCGGGCGGCGTCAAGTCGCTCGTCTACCGCGACTGGATCGACGGCGCGTACCCGGCCGGCGACATCCTGCCCGGCGACGCCGACAACGCGGCCAAGAAGCAGTTCCTGTTCGGCATCGGGCCGGGCTGCACGGGCGAGGACGGTCAAGGTGGCTTCACCGGTCAGGCGATCCCGCCGGTGCGCGTCAAGGAGGTCTGCGAGAGCCTCAACGTCGAGGACAACCCCGACACGCCGGGCTACGACGAGACGCAGATCCGCTGCTGCATCGAGTCGATCTGCAGCACCGACTTCAGCCCGGCGATCGACTGCCTCGCCGGTCTGCTGACGAGCACGCTGCCGCCGGTCGGCTAGTCGCGCGCGGGGCTCCCGACCGCTCAACGGTCGGGAGCGGCGAAGCAACAAACGAGAACGGGCGAGGCCAGCGGCCTCGCCCGTTTCGTTTCGTGCGCTCGAAGGAGGAAGACCGCGCGCTCAGTGGGCGCGCTCCTGCTTGCGCAGGTAGCTCGAACCGTGGCGCGTGATCTTGATCTTGCGCTTCGCGCCGCTGCCCTCGACGTGCACGAAGGCCTTGGCCCGCAGGCCGCGGAGGATCAGCCGGATCTGCTCGGCGGACAGCTTGGTGACGTGGATCAGCTCGCTCTCGCGGCGACCCGACTTCTGCTTCGTCAGCGCCTTGAGCACGCGGAGGTCACCGCCTGGGACGTCGGCGCGACGGCGAATCACTGCGGGCCCGGTGTCGAGGCCCGGCGAGATCGGGTTGCCCTCCTCATCGAAGGTGATCTCGTCGCCGTTGGCTGCGTCGGGATCGTCGTCTCTGGGGATCGGGCGCGCGAGCGCCAGGTCGATCAGCTCCTGCACCATGAAGACGTCGAGCACGGGCGCCATCTGGGGGTTCTGCCGCGCGGCGTCGACGATCTCGCCGAGCGTCGCGTGGTCGGGTAACGCCTTGAGGACGTCTCTCATGATCGTACGCAGGGAGTCGTCCCACGCGCCGTGAACCTGTCCGTCCGCTTCCGTCACGGGTGAACCTCGGTCGGGCTAAAGCTGTTCGTATCTCGTGATGCTGGCAGCGGGCGTCTGTCCGTCCTCACGCTCCCAACACACGAAGCATTCAGTTGTCACGTCAATGGTGCAGGGGGTTGTGGTTGCTGTCAAGCCCGTCGCCGCCGAAGCGCCGGAATTCGCGGTCGCCGGGCGCGGCGCCTGCGGGCGGCGCGGAGCGTTATGGCCTCGAGACCATTCGCGACACCGCGGATCGTCGTCGGCGGCGACGTCGTGATGGAGTGAGCGGCGCCACGGTTGACACGCGCGCGCGCGCGGGCCAAATCGTGCGCCGTGCCAGTCTACAGGTTGGAGATCGAGACGCGCGCGGGGCTGCCCGACGCCCTGGCCGACGAGACGCTGCACCGCGTCCGCACGCACCTCGGCGCTTCGGCGCCGCGCGTCGCCGAGCTCCGCACGCGCCGGCGCTACCTGATCGAGCTCGAGGGCGCCGGGATCGAGCGAATTCGGGACGCGCTGATCGATCCCGTGGTCGAGCGCGGCGCCCTCGGGACGCTGCCGACAGGCGGCGATCCGTGGGTCGTCACCGTCGGCTTTCGACCTGGCGTAACGGACAGCGTGGGACGCAGCGTGCGTAGGGCGGCCCAGGACGTGCTCGCCACGGCCGCCGAGGGCGACGCCGGCACCGTCGGCGAGGTGTTCACCGCGACGATGTACCTGATGTCGGGGATCTCCCGCGCCGAGGTCGAGCGCGTCGCCGACGAGCTGCTCTACAACCCGCTGATCGAGCAGCTCACGATCGAGCGAGCGCCCCACGCCGCGAGCGTCGAGCCGCCGCGGGTCGGCTCGAGCTCGACGCGCGCGCCCGCGACCGCCCGCGTGCCGCTGCGCGCGCTGGACGACGAGGGCCTGGAGCGCGTCTCTCGAGAGGGCATGCTCGCGCTCAACCTCGCCGAGATGCAGGCGATCCGCGCGCACTTCATGAAGCTCGGGCGCGACCCCACCGACGCGGAGCTCGAGTGCCTCGCGCAGACGTGGAGCGAGCACTGCAAGCACAAGATCTTCGCCTCGCCGATCGACTACACCGATCCCGCCGGGCGCACGTGGAGGGTCCGCCGCGGGCTGTTTCGCGAGTACATCCGCGGCGTGACCGAGGCGCTCGCCGACCTCCGCGAGCTCCAGGAGCTCGACCCCGAGGGCGAGCCGTTCCTCGTCTCGGTGTTCCACGACAACGCCGGCGTGGTGCGCTTCACCGACGCGGACCACCTCGTCTACAAGGTCGAGACCCACAACTCGCCCTCGGCGCTCGACCCCTACGGCGGCGCGATGACGGGGATCGTCGGGGTCAACCGCGACAGCCTCGGCACGGGCATCGGCGCCGAGCTGCTGACCAACGTCTGGGGCTACTGCTTCGGCCCGCCCGATCACGACGCGCCGCTGCCGAAGGGGCTCATGCACCCGCGGCGCGTGCGGGAGGGCGTGCACGCGGGCGTCATCGACGGCGGCAACCAGTCGGGCATCCCCTACAGCCGCGGCTGGGAGCTGTTCGACGCGCGCTACGCCGGCAAGCCGCTGGTCTACTGCGGCACGGTCGCGGCCATGCCGGTGGAGTCGGCGGGGCGCCCCAACCACCACAAGCGCGTCGTCAAGGGCGACGCGATCGTCATGCTCGGCGGGCGCATCGGCAAGGACGGGATCCACGGCGCGACCTTCTCGAGCGCGCAGCTCGACGAGGACTCGCCGGTCCAGGCCGTGCAGATCGGCGACCCGATCACGCAGAAGATGATGGCCGACATGCTCGCGGAGGCGCGCGGGCGCGGGCTCATGAGCGGCATCACCGACAACGGCGCGGGCGGCCTCTCGAGCAGCGTGGGCGAGCTGGCGACGCTGACCGGCGGCGCGCGGATCGACCTCGCCGAGGCGCCGCTGAAGTACCCCGGGCTCGCGCCGTGGGAGATCCTGATCTCGGAGGCGCAGGAGCGCATGACGGTCGCGGTGCGCCCGGCCGCGCTCGCGGGCTTCCTCGAGCTCGCGCGCCAGCGCGAGGTCGAGGCCAGCGTGCTCGGCGAGTTCACCGACACGGGCCGCCTCGAGGTCACCTACGGCGACGAGCAGGTCGTCGACCTCGAGCTGGATTTCCTCCACGACGGCGTGCCGCTGCCTGTGCTCGAGGCCCGGTGGGAGCCGCCGGCGCGGGCCCTCTCGAGCCTGGAGTCGGTCGAGGACGCGACCGACGACGGCGACGCGGCGACGAGCCTGCTCGAGCTGCTGGCGCGACCCAACGTCCGCAGCAGCGCCGCGCTCGCGCGCCACTACGATCACGAGGTCAAGGGCCTGAGCGTGATCAAGCCGCTCGTCGGCGCGTGGGGCGACATCCCGGCGACGGCGACGGTCATGCGCGTCCGTCACGGGCGCCCCGAGGGCGTGATCCTGGCCGAGGGCGTGCACCCCTTCTACAGCGACATCGACACCCACGCGATGGCGACCGCGGTCGTCGACGAGGGCGTGCGCCGGGTGCTGTGCGCGGGCGCGCGGCTCGATCGCCTGAGCGCGCTCGACAACTTCTGCTGGCCCGACCCGATCGTCAGCGCGCGCACGCCCGACGGCCGCCACAAGCTCGCCCAGCTCGTGCGCTGCTGCGAGGGGCTGCGCGAGGCCTGCGAGGTCTACGGCGCGCCGCTGATCAGCGGCAAGGACTCGATGAAGAACGACGCGCTGCTCGGCGGCGTCAAGATCTCGATCCCGCCGACGCTGCTCGTGAGCGTCATGGGCCAGACGCGAGATGTCCGAACGGCCATCGGGCTCGCGCCGCTGCGCCCCGGCGACGACGTCTACCTGCTCGGCGTGACCGCCCACGAGCTCGGCGCCAGCGAGTTCGCGCGCATGCGCGGCCTCGTGCTCGACTCGGTGCCGCGCACGGACCTGATCGCCGCGATCGCCCGCTACCGCGCGCTCGTGGCGGCCCGCGACGCGGGGCTGATCCGCTCGGCGCACGTCGTCGGCCGAGGTGGCCTCGCGGTCAGCTTGAGCCACATGGTGATGGCGAGCGAGCTGGGCCTCGAGCTCGACCTCAGCCGGCTCGTCACGCCGGAGCTGCCGCTCGCGGCGGCGCTGTTCTCGGAGTCGACCGGGCGCGTCGTGTTCACCGCCAGGCCGGACGCGCGCGCGGCGATCGCCGACGCGCTCGCGTCCCACGAGCTCAAGCGGCTCGGCGTCGTCGGGGCGGCGCGGGCGAGGCGAGGCGAGGGGGCGCGGGGCTGGCTGCGGATCGGCCTGCGACACCGCCTCTACGTGGAGCTGGGGTCGGCGCGGCTGCGGCGGTTTTTCGCGGGCGAGGGCGGCGCGGGCGAGGGCGCGGGCGCGGGCGCGACCGAGGCGAAGGAGGGTGCATGAAGGCGAACTCAATCATCGCGGCGCCGGGCTGCGCGGCGGCGGCCTTCGGGGTCGATCTGGCGCGGGCGCGTGACGTCCGGGTCCTGGTGATGACCGGCTACGGCCTCAACTGCGAGGCCGAGACGGCGGCGGGCTTCTCGATGCTCGGCGCCGAGGTCACGCGCGCGCACGCGGCCGAGATCTTCGAAGGCGGCCCGGACGCGCTGCGCGGCTATCACGTGCTCGCGTTCATCGGCGGGTTCTCGTTCGGCGATCACATCGCCAGCGGCCGCGTGTACGCCAATCGGCTGCGCTACCGCCTGGGCGAACGCCTCGCGCGCTTCATCGACGACGGCGGCCTGGCGATCGGCATCTGCAACGGGTTTCAGACCATGGTGAAGCTCGGGCTGCTGCCGGCGCTCGGGCGCGCGCCCGCGAGCGGCCTGGCCCCACAGACAGCCTCGCTGCTGCACAACGATCGCCTCGGCTACCGCGACGCGTGGGTGCGCCTCGTGATCGAGCAGGCCAGCCCCTGCGCGTGGACCCGCGGGCTCGCGGGCCCGATCGAGCTCCCGAGTCGACACGGCGAGGGCAAGCTGGTGTTCCTCGACGACGAGCTCGCGACCGCCGTGGCCGCGGCCAAGCTGATCCCGGTGCGCTACGCCGACGCCGAGGGGCGGCCGACCGAGCGCTGGCCCGACAACCCCAACGGCTCGCCCGGCGGGGCGGCGGGGCTGTGCGACGCGAGCGGGCGCCTGTTCGGCTTGATGCCGCACCCCGAGGCCTTCCTCTACCCGGAGTCGCATCCGGAGTGGCTCGCGCGGCGCGACGCGGGCACGCTGCCGGAGTTCGGCGCGGGGCTCGGGATCCTCGCCGGCGGCGTGCGAGCGGCGATCGAGGGCTGACCGCCGCGAGTCGACCTCGACGACCGCGATCCCTCCCATGAGCGCGGCCCCCAGGCCACGCGCGCGCGTGAGCTGGGGGCCGTGGCTGCAAGGGCGCGTGTCGTTAGAGCCAGCCGAAGATCGCGTCCCAGACGTCCTCGATCGCGTCGCCGACGTCCTCGGCGGCGCCCTCGACCCAATTCGCCGTGTCGCTCGCGGCGCCTTCGAACCACTCGGCCGTGTCGACCACGGCCCCCTCGCTCCAGTCGATCGCGTCCTCGCCGAAGCTCACCACGTCGTCATACGCGCCGTTGAGGTCGACGCCGCTGATGTAGAGGTCGACCTGGATGACGCTGAGCCGCAGCGTGAAGCCGATCGAGCCGCCGTTGAGATCGAACTCGCCGGTGATGTCCGCGTTGAACACGTTGGAGACGTCCGTGATCCCGGCGCCGGCGCTGATCTGCGCCCCGCCGCCGCGCAGGTAGAGCACGGCGAAGTTCGGGTTGACCTGGAAGCCGCTTTGGACCCAGCCCCAGAGGTTCGCGTTGGCGGCCGCCTGCGTGTCGTTGAAGCTCCAGACGCCGTCCACGCTGGCGAGCGCGTGCAGGAGCGGGTCCTCGCTCGTCGCGATCTGCGCGAAGTCGGTGAAGAAGTCCTCCGAGTACTCGAACATCATCATGTCGACCCACTGCCGCTGGTCGAGGCTCATGGCCTCGTAGGCCTCCTCGAGGTCCGCCTCGTCGTAGCCCATGCCGTGGAGCATCCGCATGACGGCGAGCGGATCGGTGAGCGCGTAGCCGGTGGCGCCGGTGCCCCAGATGAGCGCGAGCGAGCCGTCGATGTTGCCGATCTCGAGGCTCACGAAGCTGCTCGAGCTCCACCGCTGCGCGTTCGTCCCGTTGCACGCGTAGAGCTGCACGTTGGCGCCGTTGTTCGTGCTGCCGCCGGAGACGTCGACGCAGTACTCGGGGTGCGCCTCGCTGCGCAGCGCGCCGTCCTCGCCCAGGACCCAGCGCTGGGCGTCGGTGCCGTTGCACACCCACGACTGCAGGTTCGCGCCGCTCGCGAACGCCGCGTTGGCGACGTCGAGGCAGCGGTTGGCCGCGACGGCGCTGCGCAGCTCGCCGTCGGGCGTGAGGTACCAGGCTTGGTTATCGCCGCCGTGACAGTCCCACGAGATCACGTTGGCGCCGATGTCCGACGAGCCGCCGTTGACGTCGAGGCAGCGATCCGAGTGCAGCGCGCTGGCGACCGGGGCCCAGGGCACGCGCGCGGCGTAGAAGCGCTGGGCGTCGGTGCCGTTGCAGGGGTAGAGCTGAACGTTTGTCCCGTTGCTCGTGTTCGCGCCGGCGACGTCGAGGCAGCGATCCATCGCCCACTCGTTGCGCAGCTCGCCGTCCGCGTCGAGGCGCCAGACCTGCCAGCTCTGGCCGTTGCAGGCGTTCATGCGGACGTTGTTGGCCCAGGTCTCGAGGCACTTCGAGGGGTCCCGCTTGCTGCGGAGCTCCCCGGCCATCGTCATGTACCAGGTCTGGTTGTCGCCGCCGTTGCAGTCCCAGAGGTGGACGTTGGTCTCGTTGTTGATCGCGCCCTGGCCGGATGAGACGTCGACGCACTTGTCGGGGTCGAGCGCGCTGCGCAGCGGCCCGACGGCCTGCAGCGCCGGGGGCGTGGCGGCGACGGCCTCGGCGGACCAGGCGGCGCCGATGAGGAGGGTGCAGAGCGTGGCGATACGGGTGGTGTTGAACATGGGGGCTCTCCGGCCGCGCGGGGAGTCGCGCGCGGCCAGAGCACCCTAGGTCGAGGCCGCCTGGGAGCCCATGACATCGACATTACAATCTCCGGGGCGGCGCGCGAGCGGCCGCGCGACGGCTGGGCGAGCCGCTCGCGCGAGCTGTGCATGTCCCACAGGACATCTTTCTCGGCGGCTCGTGGGCGCGCGGCGTCCCGCGAGGGCGAGCCGGCGGCGCGAGCCCCGGGCCCGAGACGCCGCGTCACCCTCGGGCGGCTCGACCGCGCCGACGCGGGATCCGGGCGCACGTCCGCGGTCGTGGGGCCAATCACGCGCGCGGGTCGCCGCGCCTGTTATGCTGCGCTCCTGACGAAGGACTTCTTCAGCGGGACCCAGTCCCACGCGCACCCGCAGCGCATCGATGATCGGCGGGCGCTCGCGCTCCTCGAGGTCGCGCGCGCGACGGCGCCCTGGACCGACGGGCTGCTCGCGCGCGTCGATCCAGCGGGGCGCGTCAGCCCGCGGAGTCGGGTGCTGTGCGCGGCCCTGGGCGTGCTCGCCGAGGCCTGTCATCGCGCGCTCGGAGGGCGGACGGAGCCCGACCGACGCGTGGCCGTGGCCGCCGCGTTGCTGGCGTTGCTCACGAAGATCGACGACGAGGTCATCGATCGCCCCGGGTTTCACGGCGGCGGGCCCGGTCGCGCGCCGAGGGCCGCGATCGAGCGCAGGACCCGGGCCTACCTGGCGCCGACGCTCGAGGCGGTGCGGCGCGGTCGAGCGCCCAACGGCGAGCCGCGCTGCGCGCTCGCGGCGGCGCTCGGCCAGCTGCTGCAAGCGCTCTCCAGCGCGCCTGAACGACTCGATCGACTGCTCACGACCATCGCCTGGGGCTGGGAGGTGCAGGTGCGCGCGGTCGCGATCTACACGGCGCACCCGCGCGAGGTCTCGGAAGCGGAGGTCGCGTCGGTGACCGCCGAGATCAGCGGCGCCTGGCTGCAGATGATCACCGAGGTCGGCACGCTCCCGGCCGACGCGTCGCGACCGCTGCGCGAGGGCGAGCGCGCGGCCTTCCTGGCCTGGGGCGCCCAGATCCAGCGGGCCGACGCGCTCGCGGACTTCGAGAAGGACCTCGGCGACGGGCTGCTGAGCACGGTGCCCGGGGTGCAGGGCTACGCGCGCGTCGGCGAGGATTACGTGACATGGGCGCGGCGCGGCCAGCTCGCGCGGCTCTATGGGCTGCTGGTCGAAGAGCGCCTCGACCTCCTGTGTCTGCCCGAACGCGCCGGGCCGCCGGCGGGCGCGGCGATGCCGGAGCTCGGGGAGGTCCCCGCGTGGCTCGAGTGGATCCGCGGGTTTCTCACCTGGCGCTACCTCGTGCACCCCGCGTGTCGACGCGCGCCCGACGATCCGCGCTTCGCCCCCTTCGTCGACGACGTCGCGAGTTGGCGCGACTACATCACGGGCGCGCAGCGCCTCGTCACCCGGACGTCGGCGCCGGCGTTCGCCCAGGGGACGCGCTGAGCGGCGACGGTCAAGCATGTTCGGAACGCTCAAGCCCCACGCGTGCGCGCACCAGCTCCCGGTGGTCCAGGAGTACCGGCAGTTCTACTGCGGCACGTGCAAGAGCCTCGGCAGCCAGTTCGGGCTTCCGTACCGCGCGCTGCTCAGCCACGACGCGGTGTTCCTCGGGCTCCTGGTCGACGGGCTGCAGCTCGAGGCGGCGGCGCCGTCTCGCTGCGTCTGTCCCATGGTTCCGGTCGTTACGCGCGCGACCGTGGCCCCCGAGAGCACGGCGATGCGCTACGCGGCCGCCATGCAGATGCTGCTCGCCGATCAGTGGCTCGCCGACCGCGCGATCGACGGGCGCGCGCTCGCCCGCGTCGCCCGACCGATCACCGCGCGGCTCGCCGGCAGCGCGCGCGCGACCCTGGAGGAGCTCGGCGTCTCGCTCGCGGCGCTCGACGGCTTTGAGCGCCGACAGGCCGACTCCGAGGTCCTCGGCGTCACGAGCCCGGCCCAGGCGGCGGCGCCGACGGCCGAGGCGCTCGCGTTCGTGTTCGAGCGCGTCGCCGGGCTGCCCGGGACGGTCGCGGCCGCCTGCGGCCCCGTCGCGCGCGCGCGCCTCGGGCGGCTGGGCGCCGCCGTCGGGACCGCGATCTACCTGATCGACGCGCTCGAGGATCTCCGAGGCGACTTCGTCGCCGGCGACTTTAACCCCTGCCTCGCGCGCGAGCGCGACGCGCTGGTGATCGCGCCGGATCGCGTCGAGTCGGCGAGCGCCGCCCTGCAGGTCGCGCTGCGAGAGATCCGCGAGGAGCTGGCCGCGCTGCCGCTGCTGCGTCACCGGGACGTGCTCGCGAGCATCCTGCAGGGGCGCCTCGGCGTGACCGCGAAGGCGGCGATCGCCGGCGCGCGGGCGCTGCTGCGCGAGGAGAGCCAGCGGGCGCTCGAGCGCTGGCGGCAAACGCCCTGGGTCCAGCGTCAGGCGATCCGCAGCGCGGCGGCGGCCGCCTCGATCTTTGTGGTCTTTTGGACATGGCTGTTCGCTCGGGTCAGCGCGGTCGCGGCCGCGTTCGCGGGGCGACCGAACAACCCTGTCGACTCCGTCGGCGATCGCCTCGATCTCGGCACGCCCAGCGGCTACGGCTCCGAGCTGCCGACGGTGCTCTCGCCCGAGGAGCTGCTCCCGCCGATGGCGCCGCCGATCGAGTCGTCGATGGAGCCGCCGATGGAGCCGCCGATGGAGCCGCCCGCGCTCCCCGAGGTCGACGCGCTCCCGGAGGTCGACGGCGGCTGCTGGCGGTCGCTCGCGTGGTGCTGCGACTGCGACGATCGCTGCGTCCGCCCGTGTCGCGCCAGCGGTGACGAGTGCGGGCACGGCTGCCGCGAGTGCTCCAAGCTCGACTGCGAGGGCTGCTGCGCGCCCTGTGCCGCCTGCAACGAGTTCTGCGACGAGTGTCAGTGCGGCGAGCTGTGCGAGGACTGCGGCAAGCCGTGCGACAACGGCTGCAACAACTGCTGTGACGGCTGTGACGACAGCTGCGGCGGCTGCGGCAGCTGCGGGAAGGACTGCGGGAACGCCTGCGGCGGCTGCGGTGAGTGCGGGAAGGGCTGTAACGACTGCGGCAACGGCTGCAGCGACTGCGGGAAGGGCTGTAATGACTGCGGCAACGGCTGCAACGACTGCGGCAACGGCTGTAACGGCTGTAACAACTGCGGCTCGGTCATGACGGAGACCTGCGCCGGCGCTCCGGATCCCAGCGGGCTCCCGGGGCCGCCCTGCTGACGCGCGCCCAGACGATCGCGGCGCCGCCCGCCGTCGTGGCGAGCGGCGCCGAGGCGCTGGGAACAGCTCGATGGGGAGAGCTCGATGGGGAGAGCTCGATGGGGAGAGCTCGATGGGGAGAGCTCGATGGAGTGATCGCTAGCCGGCGGCCACGCGACCCGGGGCGCCCTTGTTCGCGCCCTTCTGGCCGCGGTTGCCCTTGCCCTTGCCCTTGCCCTTGCCCTTGCCCTTGCCGCCGCGCGGTCCGTGGCCCTTGCCGCCCATCAGGGCCCGGGGGCCGCGGTGCTCGATCGCGGTGGCGACCTTGTCGCGCTGCGCGGGCGTCAGCACGGCGTGGATCTGCATGGCCGTCTTGTGCATCTCGGCGCGCCGCTGATCCTCGAGCGTGTCGAGCTGCTGGTAGATGCCCTGCATCACGCTCTCGTTCGGTCGCGCCTTGCGGTACTCGGCGGCCAGCTGCGCCTGCAGCTGCTGGACCTTCTCGCGGTTGGCCTTGTGCGCGTCGCGCTTGCCCTTGAGGATGTTCTGCAGCTGGGCTTTCTGGTTGTCGGTGCACTCGAGGCGCTGGCACATGTGTTCAACCTTGCCGGCGCCGGCGCCGGCGCCAGCGCCCTTGCCCGGCTTGGCGTTGGCGACGCCGATCCCGAGGCCGCCGATCAGACCGACGGTGACCAGCGCGGCGGTGAGCTTGCGGCGGGCGAGGGAGCGGAGGGTGCTGCGGGTATTGGTGGAGGTGGTCATGTCGGGGTCTCCTGGGGATGTTTGTGGGGTTATGGGGAGTTCGTCTCGGCGGGGCTCAGCCGCGGAGGCGTGCCCACGAACTCAGGATGGGGGGCCCGGGCAAACCACACGCAGCGCGTGAGTAAGCCGCGCGTAAACCTCGACCGCGCGCGTTCACGAGCGCGACCGCGCCGACGCGCGGGAACTCGCGGCCGACGATCAGGGCGTCCCAATACGCCGGCTCCACGGCCGCGCTGGCGTGCTCGCGCAGCGCGGTCGTGCTCGCGCAGCCAAGTTTTGCCCGCGCCGCGGCTCCTAGGCCGCGCCGGCGTGCTCGCGCAGGTAGGCCTCGATCGCGGCCCTGCGCTCGTCGTCGACCACCACGCGCGTCTCGCCCGGGCGGATCGGGACCGCGCGCCCGTGAAGCGCGTCGACGACCTCGCGGATCGTGACGATGGCGTGCACCGGCGCCCCGAGCTCCTCGCGCAGCTCGGCGATGGTGGTCTTCTCCGACTCGCCGCGCTCCATGCGGTCGACCGCGACGACGACGCCGGCGAGCTCGACGCGCGCGGCCTCGCGCAGGAGCGTCGCGGCCTCGCGGATCGAGCGGCCGGAGGTGACCACGTCGTCGACGATCACCGCGCGCATCCCGTCGGTCGGCTGCGTGCCCACGAACCACCCGCCCTCGCCGTGATCCTTCTGCTCCTTGCGGTCGAAGCAGAAGCCGACGTCGCGCTGGCGAGCCGCGAGCGCGACCGCGGTGCCGACCGCCAGCGGCACGCCCTTGTAAGAGGGCCCAAAGACCAGGTCGAAGTCGAGCCCGGCGCGCTCGAGGCAGGCGGCGTAGGCCTGGCCGAGGCCCGCGATCGCGGCGCCGGTGCGCAGCTGCCCGGCGTTGACGAAGTACGGCGAGCGCCGCCCCGACTTGAGCGTGAAGTCCCCGAACCGGAGGACCTCGTGGCGCACGAGGAGGTCGATGAAGTCGCGCTGGTAGTCGTGCATCAGCCGGCTTGTAGCACGCGCGGCCGCACGCGCGCGCCGCGAGGGGCCGGCGTCAGGGCGCGAAGAACCACGGCCAGATCAGGAAGTCGAGCACCACCGTCTGCAGGCAGAAGAACGCCGCGCCGGCGAGCGCGAGCCCGCATCCGCGCGGGCGCGGCTCGAGCCGCGCGAGGCCGGCGAGCACGCCGAGCGAGCCGGCCGCGACGAGCCCGAGATCGACCCAGATGACGTACCAGAGCGCCGCGGCGACGCCGGGCGTGGCGTCGTCGAGCGCGTAGAGCGACAGCGGCATCCACAGCGTCGAGCACGTCAGCAGCAGCGCGTAGCAGCGCGTGAACCACCCGAATTCACGGCCCCCGAGGGTGCGCGCGCGCGCGGGATCGACGTGGCGCCACAGCACCCACGTGAAGACCAGGTAGCCAGCTGCCGCAAAGAACATGTTGGCCGTGTAGAGGCCCTGCACGGCCTCCGGCACGCTGCCCCACAGGCGCCCTGGATCCTCGTGCGTGGCGATCCCGTGCGCGTAGCTCGCCAGCACGGCTGGGCCGCCGATCAGGTTGATGACGGCCAGTCGTCGATGACGCGGGTGCATGCCCAGGACCATAGGCCAAGACTCGCGATTTTCAACGACGCCGCGCCGGGCGGACGCTCGCGCGCGCCGAGGCCACGGGCGGGCGGAAACGGGCGGCGTCGGTGTACGCGGGCGGTAAAGCCGGTTATCGTCCCGCCGAGATCCTGATCATCATGGCAGACGAGACCGAGAAGCAGCCCATCAGCGCCCAGATCAAAGACCGGCTCAAGGCGGCCCGCCGCGCGCGGGATGAGGACACCAAGCGCGTCATCGCCATGCTGCGCACGAAGGTGCTCAACGAGCTCAAGTCGGGCAAGGGCAAGGAGGAGAACGACGAGCTGTGGCTGGAGGTGCTCAACAGCTACGCCAAGCAGCTGCGCAAGTCGATGGTCGAGTACGAGAAGGCCGGCGAGCGCGGCGAGGCGCTGCTGAACGAGGCGCGCTTCGAGCTCGCGTTCTGCGAGGAGTTTTTGCCCAAGCTCAAAGACGAGGCCGCGACCGAGGCGATCGTGCGCGCGATCGCGGCCGACGCCGGGCTCAGCGGGCCCAAGGCCATGGGCCGCCTCATGGGTCAGGTCATGAAGCAGCACAAGGGCGAGGTCGATCCGGCGATCGTGCGCGCGGTCGCCCAGCGCGTGCTCGCCGAGTAGCGGAGGCGCGCGCGGCGAAGCGCGCCTGCGGGAGGAGCGTGGTCGATGTCGTCGGAGTGGCCTGAAGCCTGGGGGACGGTGCGCGTCGTCGACGTCGGCGAGTTCCTCGACGCGCGCGCCGCCGCTGGCGACGCCGCGCCGCGCTCGCGCGGCGAGCTCGACGGCGACGACGACGAGGACGGCTGGGCCGGCTGGTGGTCGCAGTGGGCGTTCCCCGGCGAGGGCGGGCGGTACGGCCACAACACGCCGTGCAGCGTGTGCCCCGACACCGGCGTGCTGCTCGTCCACGGCGAGCTGGTCGCGCTGCTCGACGTCGTGCACCTCGTGATCGAGAACCACTACGTCTACGACGCCGAGTACTACCAGGCGCTGCGCGTGCGCGAGATCGTCGACGCGCGCCGCTGGTCCGAGCTGCCCGCGGCGCCCTACGGCGTCGGCGACGTCGTGTTCGCCTGGGACAAGTACAACAGCATCGACTACACGCGGACGCTGGACGCGGACCCCAGGCTGAGCTTCGGCGGCGAGTGGTCGGACGTGCAGGCGCTCGTCGACGAGAAGCTCGGCCCCGTGCCCGGCGCCGCGCCGCGCAGCGCCGGCGCGAGTCTGTTCGCGCTGACCCGCGCGATCGAGGCCGGCGACGCGGCGCGCGTGGGCGAGATCCTCGACGCGGGCGTCGACCCCACGGGCGGCGCCGAGGCGCCGACCGATCGCAACATCCAGCTCGTGTTCACGACGCACAAGAGCTCCACGCCGCTGTGGGAGACGATCAACTGCGCCAACCCGGACGTGCTGCGGGCGATGCTCGAGCGCGGCGCCGACCCGAGCCACCAGCCCCCGGGCGCTCAGGCGCTGGTGCACGGCGCGGTGCGGGCGAACCGACCCGAGCACCTCCGGCTGCTGCTCGCGGCCGGGGCCGACGCGCGCGCGACCTGGCGCGGCGAGACCTGTCGTGACATGGCCGTGAAGGCGGGTCTCGACGAGCTCGTGCGCATCCTCGACGACCACGCCGGGTGACGGCGTCTACGCCGGGATCGCGAGCTCTATGTCGCGATTGGGGAGCTGCCCGAGGAGCGAGACGCGGAGCCCGGACGCGGCCGCGTCGACGATGTCGGCCGCGCGCGCCCCGTCTACGAACGCGCCGAGCGGCTCGGCCGAGCGGTCCCAGCCGCCGAACAGCGCGCCGTCGATCGGCGCCGGGGCGCCCTCGAGCTGGCAGTAGAGGGTGTGATCGAAGCTCGCGCGCGCGTGCACCTCGCCGTCGTGGACGTGCACCGTCGGGAAGAACAGCGTCGACGGATCGCGCCGCGGGAAGCGAAACGCCATCGGGTGGATCGTCTGGCGCCCCGGCTCGCGGCCCGTGACGCGCTGCAGCCACGAGCGCGCCTTCGGCTTGAGCTTGAACACCGCGAAGCCCCAGTCGCGATAGCGCGGGAGCTTGTCCCAGACCTCCGGCGCGAGCGTGAAGCGGGGATCGAGGCGCGCGAAGTCGGCGATCCTGGGCACGAACGAGGCCTCGAAGCGCCCGACGTCGTGGACCACGAGCGGCGGCGCGGCGTTGCTCGCGAGCATCCGCGCGAAGCCAGCCGAGCGCGGCTGCAGCAGCTGCGCCGGGAACGCGCGCGCGAGGTCCTGGAACAGCTTCGCGTAGCCCTCGAGGTTGATGAAGCGCACCGCGTCCTCGGGGGCGCCGGGCGGCACGGGCAGCGGCAGCACCATCGCGAGCTCCTCCGACGCCTCGAAGTTCATCGAGTACACCAGGTGCTGCGAGCCGTCGGAGAGCGGGCGCGCGAAGATCTGCGTGGCTCCGACGTACTTGACCGGGCGCGAGAAGCAGCACATCGCCCATGCGTAGCACGGGCGCGGCCGGTCGTGCTGACTCAGTCGTCGCCGCCGCGGGCGGCGTAGGCCTCGCGTCGTCGCGCCTCGTGCTCGGCGAGCCGCGCGGCGTCGGGCGCCCCGTCGCGCTCGAGGCTCAGCAGCATGGCGCGGTGGCCACGAGTGCTGCGCGGCGACGCCTCGCGCAGGCGCGTCGCCAGCTCCGTCGCGGCCCGCTCGAGTTCGTCTGGCCCTTCGACCAGGCGCGCGAGGCCGCCGACCGCGAGCACCTCCTCGGCGCTCAGGCGATCGCCGAGCAGCATCAGGCGGCGCACGAGCCCGGGGCCGAACACCGCGCGGAAGCGCTGCAGCCCGCGGGCGTGATAGACGACGCCGAGGCGCGCGGCCGGGACCTGGAACCACACGCCCGCGCGCGCGATCCGGAGCGCGCACGCGCAGGCCAGCTCGACGCCGGCCCCGATCACGTAGCCGTTGAGGACCGCGACGAAGCTCGCGTCGGCGGCCTGCATCGCGTCGCAGGCGTCGATCAGCGGCTGGTCCGGGAGCGCGCGGGACGACGCGAGCGCCTGCGGCAGCGCGGACAGGTCGAAGCCGGCCGAGAACGCGCGCTCGCCCGCGCCCGTCAGCAGCACGACCTCGCCCGAGAGCGCGCGGGCGCGGGCGCTGATCCACGCGAGCGCGTCGGGGTGGACCGCGTTGCGCTTGGACGGGTTGTCGAGCGTCCAGCGCAGCACGCCGGGCGCGACGACTCGCTCGTGGATGAACGGCGACGCGCCAGGGCTAGGCGGGTCCGTCACGCTCAGCGCTCGAGCTTCTGGGCGCCGCTGTCGGCGGACTTGGTCGCGCCGCCGTCGCTGGACGCGGTGTTGGGCGCCTTGAACTGCAGGTCGCCCGACGGCGACATGGGCGGGTGCCCAGGGATCGTCGGCGTGATCTCGCCGGCCTCGACCGCCTTGCGGATGCGCTCGAGCTCCTGCGCCTGCGCCGAGTCGGGGTTCTGCATGATCTTCTTGCGCAGCGCGTACGCGCGCTTGCGTCGGTCCTCGATCGAGAGGTCCTTCGGGTCCGCCGCGATCAGGGCCTCCTCCTCGGGCGTCAGCGGGCCGGCGGGCTCCGGTCGGCTCGCCTCGAGCTCAGCCTTCTTCATGGCGAGCTCGCTCGGCGGGACCGCGCGCGTCGTCTTGGCGTCGTCGCCCTCGGGCGCCTTCGCGGGCGCCTCGGCTTGCTTGGTCTCGGTGGGCTTCGGCTTCGTCGCTTGCGGGGGCGCGCAGGCGCTGGTGAGCGCGCCCGCGATCAGCACGGCGCAGACTCGAGTCGCGTTGATCATGGGGGAAGCATACCCGAACCTCGCCCGCCGCAGACAGACGCGGCCCGCTCGCCGAGCGAGCGGGCCGCGAAGCGACGGCGGTCGAGCGCCGCGATCAGGCGGCGGCGGCCTCGGGCTTGCTCGGCGCCTCAGGCGGCCGAATGGCCCGCACGAGCAGGATCGGGACCACGACGGTCAGGCCGAGCTGCGCGAGCCCCAGCACCGGGCTGACGTGGAACAGCGCGAACACGTCCTCGAGATCCATCCGCGAGCCGCGATCCGCCCACTCCGCCGCGTGGACGAAGGTCATGCAGGTGAACATGCCGCAGAAGCCGATCCACAGGCGGCCGGCGATGGACGCCGGGACCGCGGTGACGCGGATGACGAGCAGCGCCGCGAGCACGAGCGTGTAGCACAGGTACATGAGCGCGATCGGGTGGAACAGGTCGTCGAGGTGCTGCGTGCCGCGCAGCGAGAGCAGCGTGACGAGGCCGAACAGCGCGACGTACGAGAACAGCTCGCCGACGATGGACCACAGCGGGATCTTGCGCATCCGCGCCGGGATGTCGCCGACCGGCACGCGCATCATCAGGGTCACGAGCAGCGGGATCGTGAGCAGCCCGAGGTTGATGTAGAAGGCCTCCTCGATGTTCCACTCGCGCTCGGCGACCGGGAAGGCGCGCGAGACCATGACGATCGAGATCGCCGCGGCGCAGAAGGCCTCGAGGCGCGAGAGGCTGACCCCCGGCACGCCGCTGAGCTGACGCTCGAGCGCGCGGGCGCCGAGCAGCCCGAGCAGGCCGACGCCGAAGGCCCCGAGCGCGATCGCCGTGTCGGCCTTGACCGCGGTCGCGTAGGTCCACAGCGGCTCCGGCGGGACGAGCGAGGCGCGCACGAGGTGGATCGCGGCGGCGTCGGGCAGCAGCGCGAGCACGCCCGCCGAGCTCCCGCGGATGCTGAAGCCGAGGCCGAGGCCGATCATGGCGAGCCCGCCGAGCGCGGCGAGCAGCGCGATGCCGATGACGCCGGGCGTGCGGCGACGCCCGATCGCGAGGCCGACGAGCATGGTCAGCATCGAGAGGAAGAAGCTCGCCGCGGCGACGACGGGGAGCACCGCGAGCGCCGGCGTCAGCGAGCCGGTGAAGGTCGCGGCCAGCAGCAGCAGCGCCGCCTGGGGGAGCGCGACGATCGCGATCACCGTCATCGGCCCGGCGAACAGCCCGAGCACGAGGTCACGCGCGCGCAGGCCGGTGCCGGTCAGCGGCATCAGCGTGTTCTCGTGCGCCTCCTGGGCCATCTGCGTGCCGACGAGCAGCGGTCCGAACACCAGCGTCAACATCGTCAGGCCGATGCCCGCGAGCACGCCGGTGAAGCGCAGCGCGTCGCGCAGGCCGAAGGGCGACTCGTAGCGGACGACGTGGGGTCGCAGCTCGGCGTCGACGATCGTCTGCAGCAGCGCGACGTCGCGGTCGTTGTACCAGTCGAAGCTCCACGAGTCCCAGTGGTTGTTGGGCAGCCCGGCGGGGTGCAGCGCGTCGTGCTTGGCGAGCGCCGCCTGGGCGTGGGCCGCGAGCGCGCGGCGCTCGAGCGGCGCCGGCGAGAGCACCGCGCTGTGCACGAGCGCGCGGGCCTCGTTGGCGCGGTTCGCGAGCTCATCCGCGCGGTAGCCGTAGGGGTTCCAGCCCGGCGTCGCCAGCTCGGCGCGCGCGCGCAGGTACTCCTCGAAGTCCTCCTGCTCGTCGGCGAAGATCGTGAATTCCTGGCGCTCCCGCTCGTAGCGGGACTCCTCCATGCCGAACTCCTGCCGGAGCTCGCGCTCGAACCCGCCGGGGCTGAGCGTGATCCAGGCGCCGATGATCACGGTGAGCCCCGCGAGCATCATCGACAGCAGCGTGTAGCGCCGGAGGCGGTTGCCTCGCAGCGAGCGCGTCACGAACGGCAGGACCGCCGCGCGCAGTTGGGACAGGGATGGGCTCTTCATGCTGGTCCTCAGTTCACCCGGTTATCCGAGAGTCGATTGTACACATCCTCGAGCCGGCTCCGCAGCCGGCTGACGGTGACGACGCGGACGCCGGCGGACACGAGATCCGCGAGGATGTCGGCCATGAGCGACTCGTCGCCCTGGACCTGAATCGTGATGGTCTCGAGGCCGTCGTCGACCCCGGTCTGCTCGATCAGCGCGCGGTGGCGCTGCAGTCGCTCGCGCGCGAGCTCGCCGCCCGCGAGCAGCCGAAGCTGGTAGACGAAGCGCGTGACCTCGTAGCGGTTGATGATGTCGTCGACGTCGCCCGCGACGACGAGCTCGCCGCCCTGGATGATCGCCACCCGGTCACACAGGTCGTCGAGCTCGCGGAGGATGTGCGAGGAGACGAGCACGGTGACGCCGCGCTCGCGCGTGCGCAGCAGGATCTTGCGCAGGTCGCTGCGGCCCCGCGGGTCGAGACCGTCGGCCGGCTCGTCGAGGATCAGCAGGCGCGGGCTGTGGAGCAGGCAGCGCGCGATCAGCAGGCGCTGGCGCATGCCCTTGGACAGCGAGCCGGTCGGCGTGTCGCGCTTGCCCGTGAGGTCGAAGGTCTCGAGCGTCTCGCCGATCGAGCGCTCGAGCTCCGTCGAGGGCATCTGAAAGCACTGGCCGAAGAACCGCAGGTACTCGGCGGGGGTCATGTGCTTGTAGAGCGGGTTCCCGTCGCCGAGGAAGCCGATCTGGCGGCGCAGCGCCGTGATGTCACCCTCGGACGGCGCGGCGCCGTCGAAGCGCACGGCGCCCTCGGTGGGCGACATCACGGTGGCGAGCATGCGCAGCGTCGTCGACTTGCCGGCGCCGTTCGGGCCGATGAGCCCGAAGATCGAGCCGCTCGGGATCGCCAGGTCGAGCCCGCGCACCGCCCAGGTCTCGCCGTCGTAGGTCTTCCCGAGTCCGCTTGCCTCTATCTCCATGCGTGGTTCGCTCCGTGGTTCTCAGGTCAGGTTCGAATGATCGCGTGAGTCGATCGCGGGAGGGGGCGCGCGGTCGCGAGAGCAGGCCGCGAGGGCAGGTCGCGCGCGCCGAGGCCATCGTGGCAGGGTTCGCCAGGCGAGGCCGCGAATTCGTGGAGGGAGGCGTGTGGCGGGGGAGAGAGAGGATCCGTGTGGGAGGAGGCGCGCGCGTGTGGTTGGCGCGCGGGGCGGCTCGCGCGGGGCGAGGCGCGAACTCGATCGAGCTCGCGCGCTTTCGTGGGACGCGGGCTCAGCGGCGTCCGCTTGTGACGTGCAAACGTCCGGCAGCGAGTTTAGATTTCTCTTATCCGTGTCTATTCAGTTTGTGGGGCCGACGCGGCCCGTGCGTAATTCCGCGCGAGCGCCGAGCCCTGCCGCGACGCCCGCTGCGGCGTCGCCCGGGCCTGGTCGAGCCCCGTCGCGGGCCGTGCTCCGGGCGCTCGGGGTGCTCGCGTTGACCGTGGGGACCCTGCACGCGGGCGCGTGCGCTCAGAGCGCGCGCTTCGGCGACGTCACCGTCCACGAGGGCGCGTCCCGTCGCGCGCTCGATCCGCTCAAGACGGCGCAGGCGGGCGTCGCCTCGGTCGGCGTCGTCGAGACCGACGTCGGCCGCGGGCTCGCGTTCGTCGTCGACGCCTCGGGCTACCTGCTCACGAATCGTCACGTCGTCGAGGACGCGGACTTCATCGAGCGCGTCGTGTTCCCGGCGCTCGATCCCCCGCGTCGCTACTCCGGCGTGCGCGTCGTGTACATCGACCCCGAACGCGATCTGGCGCTGCTCAAGGTCGAGACCGACGCGCCGCTGCCCCGGCTGCGGCTGGCCTCGGCCCGGCAGGCGCCGCTCGGCGACTACCTCGAGATCGCCGATCGCGTGCTGCTGCTCGCGGCCAAGAAGCCCGGCGGCGCTGCGGTCGACGGCCGCGAGCTCGAGTCGGGCTTCGTCGCGCACCTCGGGCGCGTGCGCGACCTCGAGGTCTACAACGACGCGGTCGGCCGCGGCCCGTACTTCGGCTTCACGAGCGCCGTCGAGCGCGGCCAGAGCGGCGGCCCCGTGCTCGATCGCTACGGGCGCGCCGTCGGCATCGTGACGTGGACGTGGAAGAACCGCGCCGGCGGCTACGCGATCCCGATCTCCGCGGCCGCCGAGATGCTCGCCGAGCGGCCCACGTTAGAGACCGAGAGCCAGCAGCTCGCGCGCGCGAGGGGGCGAGCCGAGCGCTTCGTCGCCGCGCTCAACGAGCGGAGGTCAGAGCGCGCGCGCGTCATGCTCTCGCCGACGCACGCGCGCGCGATCCGGACGGACACGCTGCGCGCCATGGGCGAGCACGTCGAGGGCGACGGGCAGGAGGCCGTCCAGCAGTTCGTCGGCGCGCTCGAGTCGCTGATCGGCGACGTGCCGGAGATCAAGGACGACGACCAGCGCTTCGAGGCGGTGCTCGAGCTGGTCCTACGAACAGGATCTGAGAGCTTCCGCGAGTCGCTCGGCGTCGGGGACGAGCTCCCCGGCGATCAGGTCGTCAGCTTCTTCTGGGAATTCGCGCACGCGTACGTCAGCGCGCGGCACTTCGGCGAGCTCAGCGTCGGCGACGCCGTCGACGCCGCGCTGCGCCGCCTGCAGAGCCTGGACGCCGCGCGGACCTTCGCGTTCGCCGACTTCAGCCGCCGGCTCGCTGACGCGCGCGTGACCATCGATCGCGTCGAGCTGATCCCTGGCGTCTACGCGCCGACCGCCGTCGTCACGCTGCGCGCCGAGGGCGGCCGCGGGCGCTCGCGCGCGCGCCCGCTCGAGACGCCGGACGGCGAGGACGCCCGCTTCGAAGACGTCGAGCACGTCCTGCAGATGCGCATGGAGTGGGGCGACTGGTACATGGCCGAGCTGCAGACGCGCGCGCGCGGCTAGTCGCGCGCGCCCGGACGAACGCGGCGCGCGGCCGCCCAGCGCCGCGCGTCACGCTCGCGCGTACACGTCGAGCCGAGCGGCGCGGCGCGAGCGGAGCGAGCGGAGCGAGCGGAGCGAGCGGAGCTATCGATAGTACAGCTCGCCGTGCTCGTCGTCGCAGTCGCAGTCGTTGAGGAAGCCCTGGTCGCCCGCGTTGCCGCAGCCGCTGAAGGTCGCGCCCATCTTGAACGCCGCCATGCACCACGCGTTGTCGCCGTCCCAGTGGATCCCCCAGCTGCCCAGGCCCTTGCACGCGCCCGACGTGTAGTAGAACGAGTCGCAGCCGCCCTCGTTCCCGGTGCCGCAGTACGCCTCGGCGGAGGTCGAGATGGACGGCTGAAACGCGCCCTGGTTGAGCAGACAGGACTCCTGCTTGTCCTGCAGCGCCGACAGGACCGCCTGGCTGATCGTCGAGTTGTCGAAGCTCCAGATCGCGTACGCGTCGTCGGTGACGTCCTTGACCAGCAGGTCCGAGACGACGATCCCCTTCGGGATTCGTCCGTGGCACATCGGGGCGTTGATGTCGCAGTCCTGCAGCAGCTCGCCGAGCGGATCGTCGCCCGGCGGGTAGTCCTGCAGGACCCAGTTGAAGCGCGTCCAGCCCCCGCCGTCGAGCGTCATGTCGCAGCGCACCTCGAACGGCTCGATCGGGCCGTCGCCGTCGGGGTCGATCAGGTAGTCGCCGTCGACCGCGTCGGGGAGCTTCTCCTTGTACTCCGCGCAGCTCGCGAGCGCGCAGCCCTCGTTGACCTCGCCGTCGCAGTTCTCGTCCGCTGGCGTGTCGCAGTCCTCGAGCGCGGGCACGACCTCGCCCTCGCAGGGGCCGTAGCTCTTGCCGTCCTCCGCGCAGACGCGCACGCCGGCGACGCAGAGCCCCACGCCCTCGGTGCCGTCGGGGCCGTTGTAGCAGGCCTCCTCGCTGTTCGGGGCGCACGCCAGGTCGACGCACGCGCCGAGCTCACAGACCTGGTTCTCGAGACACGCGTTGTCACAGCCGCCGCAGTGCTCCGGATCCGCGTCCGGGTCCACGCAGGACTGCCCGCACTGGATCTGCTCTTCGGGGCACACGCCGACGCAGTCGCCGTCCGCGCACAGCTCGTCGGCCTCGCACGACGCCCCGCACGCGCCGCAGTTCTCGGGGTCGGTGTTGATGTTGACGCACTCGCCGTCGCACTCGGTCTCGGGGCTCTGGCACGCCGGCCCCGTCGTCGCGTCGGTCGTCGTCGTGCCCGTCGCGCTCGTGCCGACGCTGGGATCGCCGGTCGAGGTGCCCGACATCGACACGCCCATGGTCCCGCTCACGCCCGTCGTGCTCGAGCCCGTGGACGCGCTCGTCGTCGGGCTCGGCCCGGCGCTGGTGCTCGCGTCGCTCCCCTGGGTCGCGTCGCCGGTCGTCGCGTCGCTCGTCGCGCCGTTGTCTCCGCACGCCGACGCGCACGCGAGCGCGAGCGCGGCCGCGCGGGGGAGCCATCGTCGCGGGTTCATCGGGTCCATCCATCGCGCCGTCATCGTCGCCGCCTCCTCGCGCCCGGTGAGCGCGGGATCTATAAAACATTGCCTTTTAGACATGTCTATAGAGAAGCGACGGGCCTGGCGGCCGCCGGCTCGGGCGCCCTCGCCGTGCTTGATGACGCCCGCGGATCCAGTCCGCGCTCGCCCGCCGCCGCGAGTCACGGTCGCCGCTGACGCGGAGGCCGCGGCGGATCAGCGGTACGACTCGAGCGCGCCGCGGCGGCGGATGTCGAGCGTCACGCAGTGCAGGCCGCCGCTGAGCGTTCGGCAGTGGCGCAGCGGGACGCGCAGCGTGTCGATCCCGTGTCGCTCGAGCAGGCGGATCAGCGGCAGCTGGTCCTTGTTGACGATCGCGAGCTGCGGGTTGACCATGAAGAAGTTCATGCCCGACCAGATCGACGCGCGCGCGTAGGGCCACGTGGTCCCGGTGTCGATCATCTCGGGCGCCCACAGCACGTCCCAGCCGCGCAGCACGGGCGGCAGCTCCTCTCGCCGGATGCGCGCCGGGTTGAGCAGCACCTTGCCGGGGCCCAGCAGCGTGATCGTCGTGTCGAGGTGCGTGCCCTCGTAGACGCCCTCGAGCAGGTGCACGCGGTACTCCCGTCCCAGCGCGCGCTGCAGCCACTCGCCGCCCATGCGGTTGCCGCTGCAGGAGACCAGGTAGAGGATGTCGCGCCCGGCGCGGACGACGTTGGCGGCGTCGAACAGCGGCTCGTCGTTGGCCAGCGCCGGGCCCTCGCCCGGGAGGCTCCACGTGCCGTCGGCGAGCCGGGGCTTGGGCGCCGAGATCCAGCGCGCGCCGCCGCGGAAGTACTCCAGGAGCAGCTGCTTGTACGCGTAGGGCTCAAACAGCCGCGAGCGCAGCGGCATCGGCGTCTCGATGATCAGGTCGCCGACCGGCAGCAGGACGTCCCGCGGGCAGTAGTTGTACTCGCCGTTGGAGCGCCACTCGGGCGTGCCGAATTCACGGCGGTGGTCGCCGCGCTCGGGTCGGCGGACGATCACGCCGAGGCCCTCGAGCGTCTCGACGAGGATCGCGAGGTCCTCGCGGGTCTCCTCGATCACGCGCGGCTCGTAGGGGCCGCTGGGGATCTGCTCGGGGCTCGCGTGGTGCTCGTGGTACTCGATCGCGAACAGGTCGGGCCCGGGGCTCGGGACCTGCGCGAAGTCAGGTACGCCGACGATGATCTCCTCGAGCGGGTCCCACTCGTTGTGGACGTGGACGGGGCAGGGCGACGCGTGGGGGGCGGGGACCAGGTTGGCGTCGGGCTGGGCGATAGGGGAGTTCATGCTCGTCTCCGGTTCAGGATGAGGCGGACGCAGCGCGCGATCGCGATCACGAGCTGCGGCAGGTTGAGGGGGGCGATCGCGCAGAGGAGCTGGCCCTCGGCGAAGCGAGGGTTCTGGGCGAGGTAGAACTGAACGTCTGGATCGGCGCGCTTGCTCGGCGAGCCCGTGATGCGTTCGGGCGCGTGGTGGCTCGCGGGATCGGGGTACTGGATCACGAAGGGGTGCGCGCCCGCGCGTCGCAGCCCGCGGCGGTCGATCGTGTGGTGCAGGAGCCTCTCCATGCGCGGCGGGGTCGGGCCGCGACGCGAGGGGTACAGCTGCGGGAACACGCGCGCCGCGAGGCGGTAGGGGATCGGCGTGAGCAGCTCGAAGACCGCGTAGATCGGGCGCAGCGGGTGTCGCAGCCTGGCCCGCACCAGCCGCGCGCAGCCGCGCCGCACGAACACCGCGCCGCCGCCTCGCACACCGCGGCGCATGTACACGCCGGCTTGCAGCACGAAGCAGGCGCGCCCGTCGACCGTCACCGGATCGAGCGCGAGCGTGCCGAAGCCGACGAGCGCCCCGTTCGCGTCGCGGATCAGGTACAGCTGCCCGCCGGCGCGGAAGATGATCTCGTCCGCGACCGTGTCGTAGTCGAGCGCGCCGTAGTTGTCGCAGAAGATGTCGTAGAGCGCAGGTCCGAGCTCGGCGCGCGCGCGCGCCGGGAGCGTCGAGACCTCGAGCGCGCGGTCGCAGCGGAGGCGCGCGGGCGCGGGCGCCTGTGTCGCGGGCGCCGTCGCGGTCGGGTTCAGGCTCTCGGGGGCGGTGTGCATGCGTGGGTCTCCCTCACGAGCGGCGCGGCCTGGCGGCGTCGCGGCGCTCGCAGGGGGAATGGCGACCTCGCCGGGATTGATCACCGCGGCGCGAGGAATTTTTTTCCGTCGTCACGTCGTCCACGCGTCTTCGCGCGCGCTCGCTACGCGCTCGGTCCTTCTCTACGCGCGGGCGCTCAGCGGGCGCCGAGCAGCACGCCGGCGACGACGCGCCACTGCACGCTCGCGACCGCGAGCTCGTCGAAGCCCTCGCGCAGCTGCAGGTCCGCGTTCACGCCGAGCTCCGCGCCGAGGAAGAACACGCGCGTGATCAGCCCCATGACGCCGACCCCCGCGAGCGCGCCGGGGCCGATCCTCGACTCGGCGGAGTTGAGCTCGTGCTGGAAGCTGTGGTCGAACGTGAAGACGGCGCTCACCTCGACGAGGCCGTAGGCGAACCAGCGCGCGCGGGCGCCCCCGAGCCGGAGCTGGGACGAGAGCCGCAGCGTGCTCAGGGGGCCGGAGTCGCGGTACACGCCCACGTGCTCGACGTGCGCGCCGACGCTGAGCGCGAGGTTGCTGTCTGTTCGAAAGTACATGCCTGCGCCGAGCCCGTAGCGGAGGCCGAGCGGGCTCGTGCGCGACGGCGTGTAGCTGATCGCGCCTGGCGTGAGGAGCAGCAGCGGCCGCGTCACGTCGAGGCCCGCCGGCGCGGGCGCGTCGGGCTCGCGCGCCCGGCTCCCCTCGAGCGGCGCGACCCCATCCGCCGGCGCCGCGGGCTCGCCCGCCGACGCGTCGCCGCGCGGCGTTATCATGGCGAGCGCGAGCGCGGCGGCGATCGACGTCGCGCGTCGTCTCCGCGACCGCGTCCGCGTGGGCATAGCCCTCAAAATCGCCACCCCAGCGGCAGGCGCAGCTCGACGGTGGTGTGGACCGTCGGGTGCGCGGTGACGTATTCGAAGCGCGGCGCGAGCTCGAACCCGAAGAACAGCCGCTCGCCGACGAGGTGAACGAGCCCGACGCCGGTCGTGATCGAGAAGCCGAAGCGCGCGTCGCCCTCTTCGCTGATGTAGCCCGCGTGCGCGCCGAGCAGCGCGTAGGCGAACCACGGGCGCTCGCCGCCGCCGACGCGCGCGACCGGGCCCGCGCGCAGGGCGTGGAGCGGGATGTCGTAGTAGCGCGCGGGGCTGTACTCGAGCTGGCCGCCGAGCGACCACACGAGCCCGCTGGGTCGGGCTCGCTGCGCGCCGAGCTCGAGGCCGACGCGCCCGCCGTACAAGCTCGGCGCGCCGGCGACCGCCCCGGGGGCGACCAGCGCGTAGCGAGCCGACGCGTTGAAGTTGTAGGCCTCGACCTCGGCGGCCGCAGCCGCGCGCGGATCAGCGAGCGCCGCAGCGGCGAGCGCCGCGGCGAGCGCGAGGGGGTGGCCGAAGGCGCGCACACTCCTACAGTGGCGCGCCGGTGCGCTCGCGGGCGGAGCATTCCTTGCGCGACGTTTGCGTCGTCGTCGCCGGCGAGCGCGTCGGGGTCCAATTCAGGCGCTCCTTCCGCCCGTCGCTGCGGCGGTGACGCGCGCGTTGACAAGCGTCGGCCGTCTGCGCCTCACGTCGTTCCCGGGCGACGACCCTGACGTCGCCGAGATCTGCGACCCGCTCCTCGCGGGCTGATCGCGAGTCCGCGTCGTGCGCTCCCGACCGCGCTCGACGTCAGGCGGGCGAAGCAGTTCGGTCCGCGGAAGAAAGGTAGGGTCTACGGGTGCCGCGCGTGTTCTTCTACGGCGCCCAGATGCTGCACCCCGAGAGCGTCGCGCGGGGGCGCGTCGGCGTCGTCGACGGCTACGCGGTCGACTTCACCGCGGTCGGCGTGCCGGTGTTCGAGCCCGCCTTCGCCAACCTCGAGGCCGCGCCCGGCCAGCGCGCGCACGGGGTCGTGACGGAGCTCAGCGACGCCGCCTGGGCGGAGGTGCGGGCGGTCGAGCGCAGCTACCGGGTGACGCGCGTGCGAGCCGCGCTGCGCACGGGCGAGGTCGTCGAGTGCGTGTCCCTGACGACAGGTCCCCGCGCGGGTCGACCCGGGCGCCCGAGCGCCCGCTACGCGCGGCTGCTGGTCGAGGGGGCGCGCGCGCACGGCCTGCCGCCCGAGGTCGTCGCGCGCTACGAGCGGGCGGCGGCGGACGGCTCGCGGATCTCGCTGCGGCTGCGGTGGCTCCGGCCGCTGGCGCTGCGCTTCGGCCTGCGCGCCGTCGCCGTCGGCCTCGCGCTGTGCGTCGCGCTCCTGATCGCGCTGCTGCTCTGGGCGCTGACGCGCTGACGTCGGCGCGCGGATCAACCGGGGATCAACCGGGGGCGCGCGCTCACTCGTCGTCGTCCTCGTCGTCCTCGTCGTCGGTGAGGCCGAGCTCGTCACCCTCGTCCTCGTCCTCGTCGTCCGGCTCGCCGATCGGCTTGCGCTTGTCGGGCAGCTCGTCGTCGCGACGGCGCAGGCGGATCGTGGTGCCGAGCTCGTCCGGCGTCTCGTTCGCCGAGCTCCAGCCCGCGGGCAGCCGCGGGTAGGTGCGGTCGAACACGTACTTCGAGGCCGCGGGCGCCAGGTTGACGCAGCCGTGGCTGTGCTGGTGCCCGAAGCGGTTATGCCAGTAGGAGGTGTGCAGCGCGTAGCGCTTGTAGAAGTACTGCACCCAGGGGACCGCCTCGACGTAGTAGACCTCGTCGGGCGTGGCGTCGTCCTTCGACTCCATCTTGCCCACCGACTGCTTGCCGCGCAGGCGGAAGATCCCGCGCGGCGTCGGGTGCTTGCCGTTGCCGCTCGAGATCAGCGTGATCAGCTCGACCTCGTCGCCCTTGTAGAGCGCGAGCACCTGCTGCGCGAGGTCGATGTCGATCCAGTACTCGTCGTCCTTCACCTCCGCGAGCGGCTCGTCCGGACGCCACACGCGCACGTTCTTGCGCAGGATCCAGCCGTCGACGCCGGGCTCGACCGCGTCGGGCACCCGGTACCACGCCTCGCCCTTGTGCCGCTCGAGCTCGGGGCGGACGTCGAGGAACGAGTGGTAGTCGGGCTTGCGCACGACCTTGCCGCGCTCCAGCTGCGCGCGGTCCTTGATCTCGGCGTCGCTGCGCACCACCCAGCCCGCGAGCAGCCCGTCCGCCGCCGGCTGCTCGCCGAGCAGGCGCCCGAAGTGCTCGCTGGGGCGCTCGCGGTTCATGTTCACGCTGGGCACGACGCGCTCGTGCTCGTCGACGAGGTACTTGCCGAACTTCGCGCTGCGCTTGAGCTCGACGAACGCGTACTGGCGATTTCCCACGAGGTACTCCGAGGGCTTCTGCCCGCGGAACAGCCCGAACTTGCTGCGGTAGCGCGGCACCGGGATGGCGACGTTGCCGGCGCGGTCCTGCTCGGGGTGCGCGTAGATGTACGGCACGTTGAGGCCCTCGGGGAGCACGGGCTGCGGCGCCGGCGGCCGCTCGGTCTCCTCGTGATAGCGGCGCAGGCACACGTAGCCGTGGTCGGCGACGCGCGCCCAGCCCTCGCCCTCGTCGCACTCGTCCTTGGCGCCGGCGGACTTGACGAGCTCGTAGATGGCGAAGGAGTTGTGCTTGTCGACGCGCCCGCGCAGCTCGCTGCCGAAGCGCGGCTCGAAGTACACCATCGTGGTCCGCTTGGCGACGCGGTAGCCCAGCGGCTGCTCGGGCGGCGCCTTCGGCTTCGCCCCGCGCGCGGCGGGATCCTGCGGGCGCGCGTCGGAGCTGTCCGAAGCGTCATCCGCTCGCGCGACGCCCTCGGCGTCCGCGTCGGCCTCCTCGTCGAGCTCGCCGCTGGCGACGAGCGCCTCGTCCGCGTCGAGCTCGGCCCGCGTCGCGCCCCCTTGCGCGTCGTCGCCGTCACAGGCGACGAGCGAGCCGAGGCACAGCCCCGCCGCGGCGGCGCCGAGGCACAGCCGTCGCAAGAGCTCGCGCAGCCGTCGCGCGGGGGAGACGTGGGTGGCGCGCTGCGAATGTGTGTGGGTCCGCTGCATGGCCTGCATCGGCGCGAGAGATCGCGAAATTCAGCCCGCGAGCCGGCGACGCGCCGACGCGGTTCTCCAGCGCCCTCCCATTTGTATGCCATACTCGGACCCAGTGCAGAGCTTCACGGGAACCCCTCAGTACATCGTTTCGGACGAACTCGCGCGCTCCGTCGACGTCGCGGTCGCGCTCGCGCGCCCGCTGCTGATCAAAGGCGAGCCGGGCACGGGCAAGACCCTGCTCGCGCACGATATCGCCCAGTTCTACGGCATGCCGCTCGAGCGCTGGCACGTGAAGTCGACGACCAAGGCGGTCGACGGGCTCTACCAGTACGACGCGGTGCGTCGCCTCCACGACTCGCGCTTCGGCGGCGAGGACGTGGGCGACATCAAGCGCTACATCGACCTCGGGCCGCTGGGGCGCGCGTTCAAGGCCGAGCGCCGCGTGGTCGTGCTCATCGACGAGATCGACAAGGCCGATCTCGAGTTCCCCAACGACCTGCTGCACGAGCTCGACATGATGACCTTCATCATCCCCGAGACCGGCGAGGAGGTGAAGGCGATCCACCGCCCGGTCGTCGTGATCACGAGCAACAACGAGAAGGAGCTGCCGGACGCGTTCCTGCGCCGCTGCGTGTTCCACTGGATCGCGTTCCCCGACCGCGAGCTCATGGCGCGCATCGTCAACGTCCACCACCCCGACGTCGAGGAGGCGCTGATCAGCGGCGCGATCGAGGCGTTTTATCGCCTGCGCTCGGTCGACGGGCTGCGCAAGCCGCCGAGCACGAGCGAGCTGATCGACTGGATCTCGGCGCTGCGCCACAGCGGCATGGACCCGGCCAAGCTGCTCGGCGCCGGGCTGCCGTACCTCGGCACGCTGCTCAAGAAGGAGCAGGACTTCGAGACGGTCGAGCGCCACGCGCGGCGCGGGCTGTTCAGCGGGCGCCGGTGAGCCCGGGCGCGCCGCGACCAACCTGTCCTTTCGAACGCCCGCGGCGCTCGCGGCTCACGCGACGCGCGGGGGCCTGGGAGGGGTCGCCGGCGGAGCGCGGCCGCGCTCGTCCGCCTCAGCGGCGCCGGCGCTCGTCGACTCGCGGTCGCCGGCGCTCGGCGCCTCGCGGCCCGGCGCTCTTAGACCGCGTCACCCGCTGCGGCAATTTTCGACCCAGGCGCGCGTTCGAAAACCCCCGCGTTCCTGCTAGCGTGTTGTCAGCGGACGGCGTTCCTCGGCCTGCCGCTCCCCGCCGCCCATGCCCGCGCCTCTGACCGTAACGCCGCCTCGCTCCGGTGGCGGCGTGTTCCTCGACTTCTTCTTTAACCTCCGCGCCCGCGGCGTGAAGGTCGCGACCCACAACTGGCTCGCGCTCATGGACGCGCTCGGCCGCGGCCTGCACAAGGACTCGCTCGACGGCTTCTACGCGGTCGCGCGCTGCCTGCTGATCTCGAGCGAGACGCAGCTCGACACCTTCGACCAGGTGTTCGGCGAGACCTTCCGCGGCGTGCGGGTCGACGCCAAGGCGCTGCTCGACAACCTCGACGCCTGGCTCAAGGATCCAAAGCAGCTCGAGCACCTCGACCCCGCGCTCAAGGCGTTGATCCAGAGCATGGACCTCGAGCAGCTGCGCGAGGAGCTGAAGAAGCGGCTCGCCGAGCAGAAGGAGCGACACGAGGGCGGCAACCGCTGGGTCGGCACCGGCGGCACCTCGCCGTTCGGGCAGGGCGGCTACAACCCCGCGGGGATCCGCATCGGGGGCGGGGGCGGGGGCCGCAGCGCGCTCGCGGTCGCCGACGCGCGCCGCTTCGCCAACTTCCGCAAGGACCTCGTGCTCGACACCCGGCAGATCGCGGCGGCGCTCCGGCGCCTGCGCAAGCTCAGCCGCGAGGAGGGCGAGCCCGAGCTCGACCTCGACGGGACCATCGACAAGACCGCGCGCAACTGCGGCGACATCGACATCGTCATGCAGCCGCCGCGCAGCAACAACGTGCGCCTGCTGCTGCTGCTCGACGTCGGCGGCAGCATGGACCCGCACGCGCACCTCGTCTCGCGCCTGTTCAGCGCCGCGCACCAGGGCGGCAACTTCCGCGAGCTGCGCTCGTACTACTTCCACAACTGCGTCTACGACCGCGTGTACGAGGACGCGAGCTTCAGCGACGGGATCAAGACGCAGGAGCTGATCCATCAGCTGACGAGGAAGTGGTACATCATCCTGGTCGGCGACGCCTACATGCACCCGGGCGAGCTCATGATGACCACCTCCGACTGGTGGTCGCCGCAGCGCGGCGCGAGCGGCCTGACCTGGCTCGCGCGCATCGCCGATCGGTTCCCGCGCTCCGCCTGGCTCAACCCCGAGCACCCGCGGCTCTACGACTCCGGCACGATCGCCGAGATCAAGCGCGTGTTCCCGATGTTCCCGCTGACGCTCGCGGGGCTCGACGACATGATCGCGCGCCTGCGTCGCCCGCAGGACCCGCGCCGGCGCACGCACGTCGCCCGCCTCGCGCAGAAGGCCGTGATGTAGCGATTCGCTGCGCGCCAGCGCGCACGTGGCGAAGAGGACACGTGAGGCCGAGGCGTCGCGCGGCGAGCCGGCCGCGCTAGTCAGGCGCGGCCACCGGCGTCGGCGCGGCGGCCTCGCGCGCGCCGAGCTTCACCGCCTCGTCGATCTCGGCGGCCGTCCGCATCTTCGGGAGCTTCCCGCCGCGACCCGCCTCGGTCGGCACCGGCGGCGCCTCGGCGAGCTGCTTGATGATCTTCGCGACGCCCTCGCGATCGCAGTCCGCGTCGCGCCACGTCAGCTGCCGGACCCGCCGCCAGCCCGGGATGAACGCCCAGCTGATGTCCTCGTGGCTGCTCCACAGCGCGCCCGGGACGCCCGGCACCGCCGTCGAGGCGAAGTCGGCGGGCGCGCCCATGCGGACGCGCAGGCGCTCGTCGTGCTCGCCTGCGGCCTCGGCCACGGTCTTCCCGAGCGCGTACGAGAGCCGGTAGTACATCATCTCGCCGGCGGGCGGCTTGAAGAAGTAGTAGCCGCAGGTGGCGTGGAAGGACTCGCCCATGTACAGGCGCTCGCCGCAGGCCTGCTGGACCGTGTCGACATCGAAGCCGAGGTCGAGGTCACAGCAGACCGGCTGCGGGTGCTCCGGCGCGAACAGCCGGCAGACCCCGTTGCTCTCGTCGGGCGCGCCCGACCCAGGCTTCGGGCCATCCCCGTCGTGGCGAGTGGCCGAGGGCGTCGGCGGTCGGTTCGGGCGGACGGCGTAGAGATCGCTGGTGTCGGCGGCGATGCGGTCATCCGCCGCCGCGATCTGCTTCGCCTCCCGCGCGGCCTCGGCGCGCTGCTCCTCGCTCGAGATCTCCTGCGGGCAGCCGGCGAGCCCGAACACGAGCGAGCCGGTGAGCGACAGCAGGACCGAGAGCGTCAGGAGCGGGCGCGAGGTCGACATGCAGTAGGTTGGTTAGCCGAGCCTCCCGTTGGCCGCAAGGGGGACCTCGCGGCGCCTTCGAAGCGCGCTCGCGGATGTCAGAGGTGGGCGCGCGGGCGGCAATGACGTCGGCTGGTTCACGACGCCGCGCCGGCCGGCGTCGCGTCCGAGCCGCGCGCGCCTGTCGTCGCGCTCGCGGCTCGCGCTCGTCAGCGGCGCGCGCTCGTCCTCGTGGCGACCTTCGGTCGTTCGCCGCGCGCCTCGTGCAGTTCGAAGATCTCGAGCGAGCCCTTGCCCTTGACCTCGACCGGCCCGCGCGAGCGCCCGGCGAAGCGCCCGCCGAGCTCGTCCCACGCGAGCCGGCTGACGCACACGCGACCGACGACGCCGTGCGCCTCGATGCGCTGCGCCGTGTTCACCGTGTCGCCCCAGATGTCGTAGAGGTACTGGCGCTCGCCGACGATCCCCGAGACCACGGGCCCGACGTGCACGCCGACGCGGACGTCCCACTCGGGCGCGTGGCGCCGGATCGACTCGGTCATCGCCATCCCCAGCTCGACGCAGCGACGCACCGGGTCGTCGTCGTCGGGGTGCAGGCCGCAGGCCGCCATGAACGAGTCGCCGATGGTCTTGATCTTCTGTACGCCGCGCTCCGCCGCCAGCTGTTCAAACGCGCTGATCAGCTGCTGCAGCGGCTTGATCACGTCCTCGGGCGGGCGGCGCTCGCAGTAGGCGGTGAAGCCGACGACGTCCGCGAACAGCACCGCGACGCGCTCGTGTCGACGCGGGCGCACGCTGCCGTGCGTGCGCAGCTCCTCGGCGATCGCGTCGGGCAGGATGACGCGCAGGAGCTCGTTGGAGCGCCGCCGCTCGCGATCGAGGCGCAGCATGAATCGACGCTCGCGCGCGCGGAGCCGCCGCTTCACGAGGCAGGTCTCGATGCGCGCGCGCAGCAGCGGCGGGTTGAAGGGCTTGCTCAGGAAGTCGCTCGCGTCGCGCGCGGGGGCCCGCCACGATCCCCGCAGCGCGCCGCTGCCCGCTTTCTAGCTGCGCTCGCGGGCGCGCTTCGTCCTTCGCGGTGCACGCGGGACCGCGCGTCGTGGCGCGGGAGTTGGCGCGGGTCGTGGAACGTCGCGGGGACGCGCCGTCGCGCGCTCGAGGAACCGACGCGGTCCGGTCGGCAGGCTGCTCACGCAGCGGGCGCTGGACGAGGGACACGCGGTCACCGCGGCGACGCGTCACCCCGACGCCTTCCCCGTCCAGGCGCGCGAGCGCCTCGTCGTGCTGGAGGGCGATGTCTGTCGTCTCGCCGACGTCGCGCGCGCCGTCGCGGGGCAGGACGTGGTGCTCACCATGGTCGGCGTCCCGTACACTTTCAAGCCCGTGACGGTCTACTCCGTCGGCATCACGAGCATCCTCGCGGCGATGCAGGAGGCGGGGCTGCGCCGCGTCATCGCGGTCACCTCCGGCGGGACGAACCCGAAGCTGCCGCCAGGCCCTCAAGACCGCGTCGGAGATCCCCGGCGTCGGGTTGACCGCCGACGACATCGGCGAACTTGGTGCCGCAGTAGACGGCCGAGCCGGGGTCGATCGACGCGGGCATCGAGAAGCTCGCCGCGCAGCGCGGAGCGTTCAGCGCGCGACTCGAACGTGGCTTGTGAGACAGGTTTGTGAAGCGCGCGGGCTCGGCGTCCCGAGCCCGCGCGCTTCGACCCCTCAGCCCGCGCGCTCGCCCGCGCCGACGGCGGACGACTCAGAGCGTCTTCAGGAACTCGATCACCGCCCGGCGCTCGCCGTCCGTCAGGTGATCCCCGAAGGGGTGCCCGGCGTTGGAGTGCCCGATGATGGTCGTGTCGTAGACGTGCTTGCGCTCCCCGTCCGGCGCGCCGTCTTGGCCGTACGGGAGCTCGGTCCACGGCCAGCCGACGGTCTCTTGATCGTAGTGCGTGGAGTCGTAGTCCACCCGCCGCCAGTACTGCGGTCGCGCCGCGCTGTTGAGCACCTGCTCGATCGTCGGCACCGACGCGTTGTGGAGGTACGGCGCGGTCGCCCAGATCCCGTCGAGCGGCGGCGCCACGTAGCCCACGAAGGGATCGCCCGTCGTCAGCTGGCCGACCTCGCCGTACCACGACGAGTTGAACCAGTCGGAGAAGGGCAGCGCGTCGGCCTCGCTGGCGAGGTACGCGTCCGTGCCCACCACGTCGAGCGGGATCAGGAGGTTCGGGTACGACTCCGCCGCCGGATCGTCGGCGTACGTGCCGTGGCAGCACGAGCAGTTCTCGAGGAAGAGCGCCTCGCCTTCGTCGGCGAGCGCGGCGTCGATCGCGAACGGGTAGGTCGGCGCCTCGACCGACGCGATGAACGCCCGGATGTTGTTGAAGTACGAGAAGATGCCCTCGGCCTCGGGCACCGAGTCGGTGCACAGCGAGGTCGCGTAGATCATCGTCGCGCGGTGATCGCCGCGCGCCATGCCGTTGCAGAACAGCCCGTTCTTCTTCTTCGTGTGCCACCACGGCGGCGTGTCGACGGGGACGACGAACTCCCCGAGCTCGATCAGCGGCTCGTTCGACCACTCCAGCGTGTCCTTGTCGCGGTGGGCCGAGAGCGCCGCCGCGAGGCCGTCGGCCGGGTTGGTGCCCACGGTCTTCATCTTCGTGAAGTCGCCCACGACCTGGTAGCGCTGGGCCATCCGCGTCATCTCCTCGAGGCCGGGGAGCGGGATCGGGGGGATCGGGATGTCGCTGAGGAAGCCGCCGATCGTCTCGGTGTAGTCGGCGTCCGCCTTGCCGAGGCCGATGATCAGCTCGCCGTCGAAGCGCCCCGCGTGGCACTCGAGACAGTTCAGCGAGACGATCTCGGCGCCGCTGCTCTTCGAGGTGTGGACCGTCCAGTTGTAGGGCACCGTCGCGTTCTTGCCCTCGCGACCCGGCAGCGGCTCCTCGTCGGCGAAGGCGCCGAGCAGCGGCTTGGCGATCGGGAACAGCGCGTAGGGGATCCCGCAGGTCACGTAGCCCTCGTTGAGGAGCGCGTGGTAGCCGGCGTCCGCGTCGCCCGGCGCCTGCTCGGCCGGGCCGGGGAGCGCGTAGCCCATCGCGCAGGCCATGAGGTTCTCGTTGTCCTCGCCGCCGCTCCCGGAGCTCGTCGCGCCGTCGCTGTCCGACTCCGATCCTGACGTGGCGTTCGACGCCCCGTCGGACGTGCCGTTGGATGTCTCGCCGGACGTCGCGGTCGCGTCATCGGTCGTCGACGGCGACGTCGAGCTGGCCGAGCTCATGTCGGTCGTCGACACGCGATCGCTGGAGTCGCCGCACGCGGTCAGCGTGAGCGCCAGACACGAGGTCGTACACAGCACATGGGCCTTGATTCTCATGGTCATCTCTCCTCCGAGGCGTCCGCTCGTCGCTCCCAAACCTGAACTTTCGGTCAACTTGCTAGCAACAAGCAAGTTGCCGGGCTGCGCACAACCAGTCAAGGGGTTCATCGCGCGAATTCCGATCCGCGCCACCTGTCCCCGGGGTAACCCGGCAAAGCCGCGACAATCGGCGTTCAACGGGCTGGAGAGGCGCGAGCGCTCGCCCCGGGTGATTGACGCTTCGCTCCATAAAACTTGTGTGCTGCAAACAACTCAGCGTTCGAGAGAAGCGGCGCGCTCGTCCTCCGAGAGATCGGCGGACGAGCGGTAGGAGTCCAGCTCGACGCCGCTCCAGCGCTCCAGGCGGCCCCCGCCCGCGTGGCGGGCCTGCTCCAGCGCCGAGGCGGCCTGCGAGAGCAGGGTCGACAGGTTCCCGCTCTCGCTCGAGGCCAACGCCAGGCCCGCGCTGAACGAGAGCGTGATCGCCCCCGCCTGCGTGGGCACCGGCTTGCGCGAGAGCGACCGGATGATCCGCTTGGTCAGCTCCCATACCGTCGACGCCTGCGCGTCCGAGAGCAGGAACACGAGCTCGTCGCCTTGGTACTGGCCGGCGAGGTCGAAGCGCCACAGCTCGTCGGCGAGCCGCTCTCGCAGCGCCCCGAGGATCTCCTGCTGCACCGACTCGCCGTGCTTCGCGCCGAGCTCGGCGAAGCCGTCGACGCCGACGACCATGCACCACACCGGTCGCTGGGCGCGGCGCGATCGCTGGAACTCGTCCTGCCCCAGCAGCAAGAACTGGGTGCGGTCGTACAGCGCGCCGCGTCGCTTGCCGCGCGCCATCGCGGCGACCTCCTCGCGCAGCAGCGTCCGCTCCTGCTCGGCCTGGAACCGCCGGCGCTCCTGCACGTATCGCTGACGCTGCGCGGTCATGACGATGATCATCGTGCTCAGCAGGAAGAACTGATTGCTCAGGACCACGGCGGGCTCGCGGATCTCGATCAGGCCGAGGGCCAGCGGGCTCATGTAGAAGAGGTAGATGATCCCGTTGAGCAGCAGGGCCCGGCGCGTGGTCCACAGGAACATGATGCCGAGGGTCAGCACCAGCAGGTTGAGCCCGGCGTAGTACGCCGACTCGTAGCCGCCCGCGAGCCAGATGATGGCGCACATGCCTCCCCCCGTGAGCGCGTTGATCGCGAGCGAGAGGTTGTCGATGTGGCGCTCGACCAGCCGCGGGCGCCAGCGACACAGCACGTGGACCATCAGCGCGGCGCCGCCGATGCCCAGCCGGATGAGCAGCGCGAGGTAGACGTTGTCGGGGACGAACATCCAGTCGAGGATCCAGAACGCGAGCACCATGGTCGTGCCCAGCCCGGACTCGAGCCGCAGCATCTCGGCGTTGTGGGCGTCGACGTTGGCCTTGAAGTCCTCAAAGCCGGTCAGCAGCGCGTCCATCGTCGGGAAGCGCGCGCCGGGGTCGCGCGAGAGCCCGCGCATGACCACCGCGTGCACCCACTTGGGCACGTCGGTGTCGGCGGGCGGGTCCAGCGGCGCGCCCGTGGTGATGGCCTTGCGCAGCTTCGCGAAGCTCCGCCCCGCGAACGGGCGGCGACCGTAGAGCGCCTCGTAGAGCGCGACGCAGAAGCTGAACTGATCGCTGCGGGCGTCCGCCGGGTTGCCCTCGAATTGCTCGGGGGACATGTACGCCGGCGTCCCCAGCACGAGGCCGGTCCGCGTCAAGCTGCCGCCGTCGTCGGACTCGGAGAGGTAGATGTCCAGGGAGAAGTCGGCGGAGCGCTCGGCCGAGTCCGCGGCGCGCTCGCCCTCGCTCAGGAGCGTCTCGCCTTCGGATTGCCAGCGGGCCAGGCCGAAGTCGAGCACCTTGACCCGCTGGTCCTCGCGCACGATCACGTTCTCGGGCTTGAAGTCGCGGTGCACGACGCCGGCCTCGTGCGCGGCGGCGAGCCCCTTCCCCGCCTGGCGGAAGACGTCGAGCACCTCCGACCACGGGCGCGACCCCCGCTTCAGCCACTTGCGAAGGGTCTGCCCCTCCACGTACTCCATGGCCACGAAGGTCTTCCCGTCGTAGGTCCCGACCTCGTGTACGTGCACCACGTTCGGATGCGACAGGCGGGCCATGGCCCGCGCCTCTCGGATCATCCGCTCGTCGGCTTGACCGGCCTGCTCGCTGCGCGAGGTCAAGACCTTGATCGCGACCTTGCGCTCGAGCTGCTCGTCGTAGGCCGCGTAGACGACGCCCATGCCGCCCTCGGCGATCTCGTGGAGGACGTTGAAGTGACCGATGCGCGAGCTCTCGCCGCCCGCGAGCGGCGCTCGGTCGCTGGCGCGCGCGTCCGTCACGGCCACGGGCGGCGGGGATGGGTGCAGCACCGTCGGGGTGTCGTCGGGAGCATCCGTGGCGCCGGTAGGCCACGTCGGCGCGGGGCGGAGCTCGTGCAGCGCGGTCGGGACCTCGTCGTCGTCCGTGTCCTGATCCGACCACGCCGCCCCGGCGCTGTGCAGCTCGGTCTTGATCTCGTCGTCATCGTCCGGGCGTCGCGCTCGCGAGGGCGTCGGGCTGTGCAAGACGGTCCTTACCTCGTCAGCCGCGTCGGCGTCGCGTGAGGCGTCTCGACCCTGTTCGTATACACGAAACGTCAACGGGTACAGCGTCCCACCGACGCCCGCCCCGATACAACCACGAACGATCGGCCGGCTCCGTGTCCGGAGCACAATTCGATTGGCGCGTCCTGTCGGCGCCGATCTAAATTGTATGAGGTCTCCGCTCGTCCTCGATAACGACGTTTTGGAATTGGTGGTGCTGGCTTCGCGGCCACGTGGTTGGGCGAACCGCCCGAGGCCGACCCGCGAATAGAGGGGGCAGGGCGATCGCCGAACACCGATCACGCCCGCCCCGTCGCGCGCGCTTGTGCTGGCGTTGGGGAAGTCTGTGTCGATCGCGAACAAGCGAGGGACACAGCCGGGCGTGAAGCGGAGTCGGGCGTTCGGGAGTCATGTGACCCCGATCGCTGCCCGGGGCGCGCGGTCGCACGCAGAGGGCGACGGCCTGGAGCGCTGGAGCGTCGCGGGCACGGTCGTGAACGCGCGCGTCCGGGCGCGCCGTCGAGGCTCGCGATGGGACCTCGTAGCGCTCGAGCCCGTCGCGGGATGAAGCGCGCGCGCGGCCGCGCGTGTCTGTGCGCTGCTCGAGCGCGGGCGGGAACACCCGTGGTCCCGGGGCGGCCGGCTGGTACCGTCTTGGTGGCACGACCTCGTCCACGCGCCATCGTGCGCCTCGGGACAGCGTGCCGCCGCGCCGAGGGCGACGCATGGCGGTACAGATTCGACAACGAAAATTCGCCAGCGGGGTGACGCACTGGCAAGCCGACATTCGCGTCCGTCTCCCCGACGGTCGCTACCACCGAGAGCGCTGCAAGGCGCACGGCAGCAGCCGCTCGCAGGCGCTCAAGTGGGCGCGCGAGCGGGAGGCGCACCTGCTGCGCTTCGGTCGTCAGCGTGGCGAGGGGGCCTCGAGGGAGCGGGACGTCCCGACCTTCGCGGAGTTCGTGCCGCGGTTCCTCCGCGAGCACGTCGAGGCCAACCGGCTCGCGCCGGCGACGCGGCGCCACTATGACGTGGTCCTTCGGACACATCTATTGCCGGTGCTCGGCGCGCTCCGGCTCGACGAGATCGACGCGCGTCACGTGCAGGCGCTCAAGCGCCGCGGGCTCAAGGCGAGCACCACCAACCAGGTGCTCGCCAAGCTGCGCGCGATGCTGCGCGTCGCCGCGCGGTGGTCGCTGATCGAGCGCGTCCCCGAGATCACCGAGCTGCGCGAGGACAGGCGTCAGCCGGGGTTCTACGACTTCGACGCCTATGACCGGCTGATCCAGGCCGCGCGCGCGCTCGGGCCCGAGGCGCTCACGCTCGTGCGGCTCGGCGGTGACGCGGGTCTGCGTCGCGGCGAGATCCGCGGGCTTCGCTGGGCCAACGTGCACCTCGATCGCGGGCAGCTGTACGTCTGCGAGAACCGCACCGCGGGCGGGGGCGTGCGGCTGCCGAAGGGCAGCAAGGCGCGCTGGGTGCCGATCACGGGGCCGCTGCGGGCCGCGCTCAACGCCCTCGAGCGGCGCGGCGAGTGGGTCCTGTGCGGCTCGGACGGGCGCTGGTCGTCCGAGCGATCGCTCGACTCACAGCTGAGTCGCGCGCAGCTCGGCGCCGGGCTCCCGCGAAAAGGGCTGCATATCCTCCGCCACACGTTCTGCTCGCACCTGGCGATGCGCGGCGCCCACCCGGTGGTGATTCAGCGCCTGGCGGGGCACGCCAACACGCAGACGACGGAGGTCTACATGCACCTCGCGCCGTCGACGCTGACCGAGGCGATCGAGAAGCTGCGGCGCGGCGACGCGGTCGAGTAGGGCGCGTAGGGGCGCGGTCGTCCGTCGGCGGCGAGTTTCTTGACGCGCGACGTCGACGGGTCGCTCGAGCGATGACCTCGCGTCGCGCTGTGGAGTGACGCGAACAACGGGTGATGCGGTGGCGCGGTTCCGAGGTACGGTTCGTGCATCGGAGCTGGCCAGCGAGGCGCCTACTTCGAGCATGCTCGAGATGGCGCTCGGGCCCGGGGCTGGCGTACCGGAGTCGATCTCGAGGGAGACGCGTCATCCTGACATGGCTTATGAGTCATGGTTCAAGTCCAGCGCGTCACCGCGAGCTCCTCGCGCTGGCTACGGCCACGGGGTCGCCTCGATCCGGTTGACGTCGATGAGCGAGGTCGTCTGCAGCAGGACGTTGGTCCCGACCACGGCGGGCTGGTAGTCGTGACGGATCGCGGGGTTGAGCAGGAAGCTGGTCCGCATCCAGCGGCGCTCGCCGTCTTGGTCGAGCGTCGCCGGCAGCGGCGCGAGCGGGTGGTACTCGGCGCCGTCCCACTCCTGCACGACGCCGCCGTCAGCGGCCGCGTATGTGAGCGAGACGACGACGGGGCGCTCGTCCTCGAGCTCGAGGTCGACGAGGAGGTTGGCGTTGGTCGCGGTCGCGCTGCGCGCCGGCAGGGTCAACGCGCCGACCTCGAGATCCGCCGGCGCGCCCCAGTCGACGGTGTAGAAGCGCACGCCCCCGGGCGTCTCCGGCAGCGCGTCGTCGCCGGGGCCCGCGACCGTCAGCCAGCGCGAGTCGGGCGCGTACGCGTCGGGCCGACGCTCGAACATCCGCGCGAGCGCCAGCGCGCGCGCGGCGTCGACGGTCGCGCCGACGAGCGGGCGCTCGTAGGGGGTCAGGTAGCTCGAGACCAGCAGCGAGCGCGCGAAGTCAAAGGCCGCCGGCTCACCGCCGGGCGCGTCGCCGTGGACCGCGAAGCCGATGACCGCCGCGCGCGTCCAGCTCCACTCGCTCTCTCCCCCTGACGAGCCGTCGACGCGTCCGTGCAGACGCGCCGGGTTGCCGCTCCACATCTGCAGCCGCAGGGTCTTGGCGATCCTCGCCATGTCGGCGTCGCTCCACCAGCCGCGGGCGCCCGCGAAGCGGATGAACTGCAGGGTCACGAGCGCGTGGCTTACGTCCTCGGGCTGACGCTGGTCGATCGGCCAGCCGTCGTCGACGTAGCTCCAGGTGTAGCCGCCGGCCGGCGTCGTCGTCGCGCGCTTCCGCAGCAGGCGCGCGCAGGCCTCGGGACGGCCGGCGAAGCTCGGATCGTCCGTCGCCTCGAAGTGCAGCTGCGAGGCCATCGCGACCAGCGCGCTGGTGTTGTGCACGGCCTTGGCGTCGGCGGGCTCGGTCGAGTACCAGAAGTAGCCCAGCGTCTCGCCGTCCTCCTGCAGCTCGGTGTAGCGCGCGTTCCACAGCGTGAGCATCTCGCCGAGGAAGGCGCGCGCCGTCGCCACGCGGTCGGCCTGGTCATCGTGGCGCCCGTCGCTGGCGTCGATGTACGCGAGCAGCTCGGCGATCCCGAGCGCGACCATGCCGCTCTGCCAGGAGTAGGCGGTGTACGCCGGGTTCGTCGAGCCGTCGCCGAACGCGTCCCAGGCGTCCTCGAGGCCGAACGCCGGCCCGCCGCCGACGACGAGGTCGGCGACCGCCATCAGCTCCTCGAGCTCGCCCAGCGCGAGCGCGACGAGCTCGTCACGCGTGTCCTCGCCGCCAGGCAGCGCGCGCCCGCGCGCGGCCTCCAGGAGCGCCGCGGTCGCCTGCAGCACGTAGCCCTGGCCCGCGCTCTGGGAGTAGTTGGCCTGGGTGTCGAGGCTGGCGGCGTTGGACTCGAGGCTGGCGAGCAGGAGCTCGAGCGCGCTGGGGTAGGGCCCAAGCGACATGTCCTCGAGCTCGGGAGGAGGCTCGACGCCGGTGGTCGCGCTCTCGCTCTCGCCGCTCGTCGTGGCGTCGCTCGGGTCGACGCTCGTCGCGCTCGAGTCGGCGGCCGTCGTCGAGGACGGGCCGCCGGAGGTCGCGCCCGAGGTCGCGGTCGTGGTCGCCGCGGAGCCGCCCGCGCTCGCGCCCGCGCTGGCGCTCGTCGTCGCGCCGCTGCCGCTGGAGTCGGCGCCCGCGTCGTCGCCCGCGCACGCGAAGACCGATATAAGCCCAAAGAGACAGGTACAGCGAACTCGCTCGCGCCGCATGCACGCGCACTGTACCAGGCGCGCGCCCGCGAGCGGCCGCGGTCGATCGCGTGCAGGCCCTCGCGGGGCGAGGAACGCGGCGGGGACCTCGCGATCGCGTCGCGAATTTCATGCGTGATCACGCGGGGGTGGCGGAGCGCGAGCGGCTTGCTCAGGAAGTCGGCGCCGCGCTGCAAGCGCTTGATCCGCCTCGGTTTCCTCCTCGCGCGGGCCGGCGGTGACCAGGCTGTGCCAGCGCCCGCGCGTCGCGGTTGGGCCTGTTCGATAGTGCAGATCGTCCCGGGCGCTCGACGCCCGCGCTACTTGAACACGTCGAGCGTGAGGATGTCGGGGTTCTTCAGGTCCTTGTCGTTGGTGTCGTAGAGGATGTTCACCGACTTGTTCTCGGCGAGCGCGGTCATCAGCATCGACAGGACGCGGTCGAAGTAGCTCGCGCTCGAGCTGGACGCGCGCACGCTGAACCACTCGGGCAGCGGGGCCGGCAGGGGCGTCCCGGCGTTGTACTTGGGCGTGCAGCGCACGGACAGCGAGTCGGGGCGCACGAGCACGTTGACGATGTCGCACTTGCGCCAGGTCGCGCCGGCCTGGGCCGCGCTCGCGGCACCGAGGGTGGCGGTGAAGGTCACGGCGGCGAGCAGCGTGGAGAGGCGGCGGCGAAGCGTACGGGACGAGGTGTTCACGGCGTTCGAAGTCCTTTCGCGCGAGCGCGCGGCCGAGGGGCGTCGCGTCGCTCGCGTCCATCGGGGGTGTTGCCGGGCCCGCGCGGGGTGTTCACGCCGGGTCGAGAAAAATCGTCGCGCGCGCTCGCGCGCGGCGACGCGCGCGAGCCGACGTCGCGCCTCAGCGCGTGACGTCGTCGAGCTTCGCGCCGGGGAACCGGCTGCCCTCGAGCTTCGCGCCGCGGAAGTCGGCGCCGCGCAGGTCGGCGCACTCGAGGTCGGCGCCGCGCAGGTCGGCGCCGTTGAAGCTCGCGCCGGCGAGGCGGGCGCCCGAGAGATCGACGTCCTTCAGCGTCGCGCCGTCGAAGCGCGCCCCCTCCATCACCGAGTCGATCGCGACGCTGCCGGTGAGGTCGGCGCCCGTGAGGTCGGCCCCCTGCGCGTAGCAGCCCGACAGGTCCGCGTAGGCGAGCGCCGCCTGGCGCAGGTCCGCGCCGGCGATGTTCTTGAGCCGAAACACCGCCTGCGCGCCGCCACCGGCGTCGCCGCCGACGTAGATGCACATCGGCAGGCCCGAGACCGAGAGCGTCTCCCAGCGCCCGCCCGCGCCGCCGGCCGCGAGGAATTGGCGGTGCCCCTCGAGCAGCGTCGCCAGCTCGGCCGCCGGCAGCGGATCGCTCGAGCTGGCGAGCCTCGTCACCATCTCGATGTCCATGCTGCGCGACGAGGCCACGTCGGCCATCGGGAAGCTCGCCGCCAGCGACGCCTGGGCCCGGCCCTCGGCCGTCGCCGAGCCGTGCACCAGCACGACCGCGTCGGGCCCGAGCCAGGTCACGAGCGCGCGCGCCTCGTCCTCGCTCAGGCCGCGCGCCTGCAGCAGCGCCCGCAGCCGCTCGGGCGAGGTGTCCCGAGGGACCGACGCGCGCACGAGCTGATCGGTGAACTCGCCAGGGCCCGTCTGCCAGTACCAGGTGAAGCCCGCCTTCGCGCCGTCGGTGATGTAGCCCTCGATCGAGCCGAGCGGGTCGCGCGTGACGTCGTTGGCGTTGTCGAACACGAGCGCGGCGTCGGTCCGCTTCTGGCCCTTGTCATAGGAGAGCCGCGTGTTCCCCTCGGCCACGAAGTCGTCGAACATCGCGTCCTCCTTGAAGCGCTCCTCCTTCTGCCACGACTGCTTCGGCCACCAGCGGAAGTTCTCGAAGCCCACGAGCTTGATGCGCCCGCCGCGGTAGCCGCTGCTGTACTGGCTGCGATCGGCCTTGTGCTCCGCGAACACCCAGTTGAACTCCAGCGGCCCGACGCCCGCGGCGAAGGCGAGCGCCTCGTCGGGGATGTCACCCTGCAGCGCACGCAGCGTGCTCGAGGGCGTCGGTCGCCCGGCGCGGTGATCGTAGACGTGAATGTCGGGTCGCTGGGCGAACACGCGCAGGTAGAGCTGCAGCAGCTCGGGGATCGTCGCGCCGTACTTGCGCCGCTGGGGCGCGTTGATCCGCTCGACGGCCTTGGTCACCTTGGCCATCCGCTGCTGCTCGTCCTTCTGCGCCTGGGCGATCTTCTCGGCGGCGTCGCTCGAGACGGCGCCGCTGCCCTGGAGCTGCTGCACGAACTCGGCCTCGGTCATCTGCGCCACCCCGAGCGCGCGCGCCTTGGCGAGCTTGGAGCCGGCCTTGTCGCCGTAGATGAGCAGCTCGGTCGTGCGGCTGACGCTGCCGCCGACCTCCGCGCCGGCGTCCGCGAGCAGCTTCTGGGCCTCGGCGCGCTTCATCGTCACGAACGCGCCGGTGAGCACGATCTTCTTGCCGGCGAACGCGGAGATACCCGACGCCGGCTTCGCGGCCGTCGGCGTCGCGCTGTCGCTGCTTGATGCGCTCGTGCTGGCTTTCTTGCTGGCCTTCTTGCCGGCTTTCTTCGCCGTGGCCTTGGTCGCCGTGGGCTTCGACGACTTCGTCGCCGTGGCCTTGGTCGCCGTGGCCTTGGTCGCCGTGGCCTTGGTCGCCTTGGTCTTGGTCGCCTTGGTTTTGGGCTCCGCGAGCGCCGCCTCGAGCTGCGCCGCGTCACACAGCGTGAGCCCCAGCTTCCGCGCCGCGGCCTCCTTGGTCCCGCCGCGCTGACCGACGAACACCACGTCGGTGTCGGCCGAGATCGCGCTCGTCACGGTGGCGCCGGCGGACGTGAGCGCCTGCTTGATGGCGCCGTGCGTCAGCCCGGGGAACGTGCCGGCCAGTGCGATGGTTTTTCCAGAGAGTTCGCTGCGCTTCATGGGCTTCCTCGAGGCGAGCGACGGTAGCACGAAGCGCGGGGGGGGCCGCGATCGTTCGAGCGCGCCGAGGACGTCACCAGCGCGCGACGGGTCGCCGAGCAGCTGACGCCCGTCGTCACGCGGGGTCGCGGGGGAGCAGCTCCGCTGCGGGCGCGCGCCAACCGAAGGCCGTGAGCACACGCGAGAACTCGAGGCCAGGCGGCGCCTCGATCGTCACGCGCGCGCGCGTGAAGGGGTGGTCGAAGCCCAGCGAGATCGCGGCGAGCAGCAGCCGGCTGACGTCGAGGCGCTCGCGGAAGAACCGGTTGTGCGCGCCCTTGCCGTGCCGGACGTCGCCGATGATCGGGTGGCCGAGGTGCTTGAGGTGACGGCGGATCTGGTGGCGGCGACCGGTGCGGGGGCGCGCCAGCACGAGGCCGTAGCGGCGCTCTGGGTAGGGACCCACGGGCTCGGGCACGCGCGCGGTCGCGAGGCCGTCGAACTCGGTCTCGGCCGCGAGCGGCTCGGCGCGCGACGGCTCGTCGCCGAGGGCGCGCAGCGGGTGATCGACGGTGACATGTCCATGAAGCCACCCGCGGACGACCGCGAGGTAGCGCTTCGTGACCTCGCGCGCGGCGAAGCGCTCGGCGAGCGCGCTCGCGGCCTCGGGGTCGAGCGCGAACACCAGCACGCCGGAGGTCGGTCGATCGAGCCTGTGCACGGGGTACACGCGCTGGCCGAGCTGATCCCGCAGGCGCTGCACCGCGAACTCGGTCTCGCCGCGCGCGAGCGGGCTGCGGTGAACGAGGAGCCCCGGCGGCTTGTCGACCGCGACGAAGCGGTCGTCGCGGTACAGCACGGGGAGGGGGCGAGGCTCGTCGGTGGCGGACACCGGGCTCCTCACGGCGTCGCGGCGTCGGCCAGCGCCTGCAGCGTCGCGGCCTCGTTCGCCGTCAGCGCGTCGGGCCAGAACGGGTTGTCCACGGCGCGGCGCTCGGTCAGGGCCTCGAGGAGCACGCAGGCCGCCAGGTAGCTGCCGTGGATCGTCGCGTGGCTGCCGTCGCCCGCGTACAGCGGCAGCTCGGGGGCCTCGGTCCAGGCGCGCTCCCACGCGTCACCGACCGGCGCGACGCGCCCGCCGCTGCTGTCGGCGACGGCCTGATAGGCGGCGCGGAGCTTGGCCTGCGCGGCCGCGGGGTCGGGGCCGTACCACGGCTGCTGATACAGCGCGTCGCCGTCGGCGCGCGCCCACGTCTCGAACAGCACGACGGCCGCGCCGGCGTCGACGACGACGTCGGCGAGCGAGGTCGCGGCGCTGTGGAAATCGCTGCCGGGCTCCATGGGCTCGACGCTCTGACCCTGCAGGACCACGAGGTCCCAGTCGCCGGTGGTGATCGCGTCGAGCGTCGACGGCGTGGAGAGGTGCCCGGCCATCGTCTCGCCCGCGACCGCGATGACCTCGACCGCGACGGGCGCGGCGCCGTCCGCCGACGCGAGCGCCTCCACGAGCCCGGCGAGGTCGTTGCCCGCCGTGTAGCTGTTGCCGACGAACAGGATCGCCCGCCCGTCGTGCGCGTCGCTGGTCGCGTCGTCGCCGGTCGTGCGGACCGCGTCAGTCGACGTGTCGGAAGAGACAGACGATCCCGGGCCCGCCGCGCTCGCCAGCTCGCTCGTCCCCGTCCGCTCGGGACGCACGCCGCACCCCAGGAGCGCGGCGAGCGAGCACCACGCGAGCGCGATCGCTGCGAGGTCGCGCGCCGGGCTCGTCGATCGTCGCTCGCGGCGGGGCATCGCGCTAGAACAGCTCGTCGACGATCTCGGTGAGCGCCGCGACCGTCAGCGGCTTGGTCTGGAACCGCTGGACCACCGCGCGCGCCTCGGCGCGCGCGCGGTCGTCCGGGTTGACCGAGGTGGTGAGCATCACGATCACGTGCACGCCGCGCTGCTCTGCGGGCAGCCGATCGTAGCGCTCGAGGAACTCCCAGCCGTCGACCCGCGGCATGTTGATGTCGAGGAAGATCAGCTCGGGTTCGGGGTACCGACCGTCGACGGCGGTCGTCAGGAACTCGAGCGCCTCGCCGCCGTGGCTGGCCGTGACGACCCGCTCCGCGCACCCGACCTTCTTGATCACGCGACGGTGGTAGTAGTTGTCCGCGTCGTCGTCGTCGACCAGCAGGATGCACCTCAACTGCTTCATGCGCTTCGATCCTCGACGGTGAAGTGGAACGCGGCGCCGCCGCTCGGGCTCTCGTCCACCCAGATCCGTCCCTGATGAATTTCCATGATTTTCCGGCTGTAGGCTAGCCCGATGCCGGTCCCGGGGATCTCGCGCTGCGTGTGCAGCCGCTGGAACAGGAGAAACACCCGCTCGCGGTGCTCGGGCGCGATGCCGAGGCCGTTGTCCGCGACGGTCACCTCCCAGCGCGCGCCGCGTCGCTCGGCGGAGATCCGCACGGCCGGCGCGCGGTCGGGGTGACGGAAGCGGATCGCGTTGCTGAGCAGGTTCTGCAGCAGCAGCCGCAGGCCGAGGCGGTAGCCGTAGACGACAGGTAGGGGATCGTGCTCAAGCGCGACGCCGGCCTCGCGGACGCTCGCGTGCAGGTCCGCGAGGACCTCCCCGAGCAGCTCCTCGAGGTCGACGGGCTCGAACTCGACGTCGCGGCCGAGGCGGCTGTACTCGAGCAGGCCGTGGATCAGCGCCTGCATCCGGGCGCACGCGCGCTGGATGAAGTCCATGTAGCGGCGCGCTTCGTCGTCGAGCTGCGGGCGGTGCTCCTCGTCGAGGAGCGCGACGTAATTCGAAATCGTGCGCAGCGGCTCCTGAAGATCGTGGGAGGCGACGTAGGCGAATTGCTTGAGCTCGCGGTTCGAGGCCTCGAGCGCGGTCGCGTGCTGGCGGTGACGCCACGACGTCCGGATCGCGTCGGCGAGGACGCCCGCCTCGCCGCGCATCGCGGGGATCTCGAGCGCCGCGTCGCCGGCCTTGTCCTCCTCGACGATTTTCGCCAGGCGCAGGATCGGGCGCGAGAGCTGGCGCGCCAGCGCGAAGCCGACGAGCACCGCCGCGAGCAGGAGCGCGAGGATGACGAGCGCGAGCTGCTGCCTGGTCTGGGCGCTGACCGTCGTGGTGTCCGCGAGGGTGTCGGTCACGACGATGCCGAGTCGCCGCGCGCGCTCGGGCGGGCCGAGCCTCAGCGCGCGCGCGCTGACGACTCGTCCGTCGACGATCTCCGTGCGCACGCCAGAGTCGCTCGTGAAGCTCGCGCGCAGCGGCGGGAACTCCTCGAGCCCCGTCGCCGGCTCGCCGGTCTCGAAGCCGAAGGTCCGGGCGGGGTCGGGGTGGCGCAGGTAGAAGCCCGACGCGTCGCTCACGTAGTAGGTGTGCGCGGGGTCGACCAAGGCCGCCAGGCGCTCGAAGCTCGCCCGCATGTCGCCGTTGATGATGACGAGCCCGTAGAGCGCGCCGCGCTCGTCGAAGATCGGCGTGGCGACGCGCAGGACCGGCTGCCACGGCGTGACGATCTGGTCGTGCTCGCGGTTGAGATCGATGGTCGAGAAGTACGTCTCTCCTGGGCGCAGCGCCGAGCTCGCGGTCATGTACGCGCTGCGGCCCTTCTGCTGCAGCGCCGCGCGGGGGATCACGCGCGGCGCCGCGCCAGCCGTCGCCCGGTCGACGCGGACCAGCTCACGACCGCCGTCCGCGATCCCGATGTAGCGCACCTGCAGGTAGTGGGCCTTGCTGACGAGCATGCGCGAGAACAGCACCTGCAGCCGCTCCTCCCAGTCGGCCGCGCTCGAGCCGTCGCGCGGGTCCTCGCCGCCGTTGCGCTCGGCCCGGATCATCCCCTGGATCGGCGGCATCCCGGCGACGAGCAGCACGTCGCGCTCGAGCTCCCCGAGCTCGTCGAGCAGGCGCGTGCTCAGCAGCTCCGACTCCCGCTCGAGCATCGCGCTGTTCGTGGCGACGAGCAGCGCGTCGATGCGCGTGAAGATGAGCGAGATAATGACAGCGCTCGTGATGAGCACGAGCGCCGCCATCGCCAGCGTGATGCGCGCGGTCAGCGAGACCGGCGGCGCCCAGCCAGCGCGTCTCAACCCCACCGCTCGCACCCGCAGTCGCGCCCCACGTCGTCGCGCGGTCGCGTGCGGTGATCGAGAGCTGACCGCGCAGCGTCGCGCGGAGGGGCGTAGAAGGGGGCTCGTACGGTGTGTGCGCGCGACTCGAGCACGATCACGAGCAGGCTACCACAGCCGTGCACGACGCTCGTGCGTGGCGGCGGACCGTCGTCGTCGACGCGCGGCGCCGCGTGGCGTCCCAGAACGACGTGCTGGCGCGGCGACGCCTGTTAGCAGCGCACGGGCGCGCGGCCGCGACAGCGCGCCTCGCCGGCGCGCGTCGAGTCGATCGGTCGCCGGCCCGACACGGTATGATGGCTGTGTGTCCGGATCCTCTCCCGAGCTCGACGAGCTCGCGCTGCTCGCCGCCTGGCAGCGTGGAGACGAGCGCGCCGGTAAGCAGCTGGTGGAGCGGCACTACAGCTCGGTGGCGCGCTTCTTTATCAACAAGGATCGCGGCAACGCGGCCGACCTGATCCAGCGCACCTTCCTGCGCCTGCTCGAGGCGCGCGACCGCATGCGCGGTGACTCAAACGTCCGCGCGTTCCTGCTTGGGATCGCGCGCAACGTGCTCTACGAGCACTTCCGCCGCTCGCGGCGTGACGGTGAGCGCATCGACTTCGGCGCGCGCTCGGTCGCTGATCTCGCGCCGACCCCGACCTCGCTGATCGCCCGCGAGCGGCAGTCGACGCTGCTGCTCCGAGCGCTGCGCCTGCTCCCGCTCGAGCTGCAGCTGATCCTCGAGCTGTACTACTGGGAAGAGCTCTCGGCCCGCGAGGTCGCCGACATCCTCGAGCTCAAGGAGGGCACGGCGCGGACCCGGATCCGGCGCGCGAGGATCCTGCTCGAGCGCGAGATCGCGAAGATGTCCGAGACGCCTGAGATCATCAACAGCACGATCTCCGACCTCGACAGCTGGGCGCGGCGGCTCCGCGAGGGCCTGCCGCGCGCGTGAGCGCGGGCGGCTCGCGTCACGCCTCGCGGCCGGCGCGACGCAGCGCGGTGACGCGCTCGGTGACGCCCTGGAGCTCGCCGGGGTCGACGACGAAGGGATAAAAGCTGGTGGGCACCAAGATCGGCGCCCCGCCGGGGCGCCGCAGCGCGATCGCGCTGCGCTCGTCGTCGCTGGCGAACAGCGGCCTGGCGCGCGCGCTGTCGAGCTCGACGGAGTGCTCGTCCTGCGACGCTGGATCGCGGAACCAGTAGCGCCGCTTGGTCGTCTCCTCGCCCGACTGGTTCGTGACGAGGTCGACGCGCGTGATCGGGACCACCAGCTCCTCCGAGCCCCGCGCGGTCGCGCGGACGCCTGCGGGGATCTTCAGCCGCTCGCGGACCGCGATGGCCACGCCGTAGGCGAGCATCGCGAACATGAGCACGAAGATCACGAGCGCGCGCCAGCGTCCGCCGCGGACCGAGTGCGCCCAGCTGATCATGAACCGCTCCGGGCGCTCCGGATCGTGGCGCAGCTCGAGCGCGGCGCTCGTGGGATCGCCGGCGATCATCGTCGTGAACGCGAACTCGCCCTCGTACTCGTCGCCGTCCGCGGTGGTGTAGTCGACCGAGAGGTCATACATCGAGAGCAGCCAGCCGAAGCCGTAGTTTGACGTGCGCTCGCCGATGACGCGGGCCTCCACCGCGGGCGCGCCGTCGTCCCAGATGCGCCCGTCGGCGACGATCTTCCCGCCCTCGGCGCCGAAGTGCACGGCCGCCGCGAGCGCGCCGAGCCCGAGGAGCGCCAGCAGCAGGACGATGAGCAGCTCGCGGACGTAGAAGCGCGCCGCGACGCGCAGCGGCCGGGGCGGGAGGACGTCGGTCATCGTCGTTCCTTCCCGTCGAGCCCGCACGCGCGCATCGCCTGCATCGCCTCGAGCCAGTTCGTAGACTCCTGTCCCAAGAGACACTCCTTGGCCTCGGGCGACCAGGCCTCGCGGACGCACTCCTGACGCGTGCTCTCGCGCCGCAGGCGGGCGACCGCGGCCGACGGGCTCTTCGTCGCGAGCGCGTCGCGCTCCGCGTCGGCGGGACCGAACAGGTGCGTCACGACCGCGGCGCACCGCGGCCCTGCCGCCTCACTCGCCGCGGAGAGCGTCTTGTGGGCGACGCCGGTCCCGTCTTGGCACGCGAACACGAGCGCGAGGACCGTGAGGCGACGAGCGGCGCGCGGCATGGGACACGATAGTAACGATCTTCCGACACGGTCGACACACGCGCGCCCCGGAGCGCGCCGCCGTCGACACGCGCGCCGCGTGAGCGCGCGCGAGGCCGCTTGATCCCGCGCGAAGTCGCGGCGACCGGAGCGTCGTGGATCCTGACGCGGCTGGCCGCGCGAGCCGTCCTGGCGGCGTGCCGTGATCGTGGCAGCGGTCCCGCACACACACGCCGGTCACTGCGTGCTCGCGCGGACCGGAGAAAATTCAACAACGACCCTCGCGCGACGATGCGGCGCCGTGGAGCCACGCTCCAGATCGTCGCTACGGATCCTCGATCCAAATCCTGGCGATCGTCCGGGGCGGCCGAGGCCGACTTGCTCAGGAAGTCGGGGCCAGTCGTCCCTGAATCGCTCGCTGCGCTGGCAGCACGCGCGCTGGCCACGATCACGAGGGTCTCCCGGGAAGCGGGGGGCACAGAGCGAACACGCGTAGCGACGCGCGAGGCCTCCGGAGCGTGCACGATGATTGGCGCGGTCGGGGCGCGGCTCGCATCATCCGCGTCGTCGTGCCGCGTGGTTTGACGGAGCGCGTCCCAGCCTCGACGAGGCGGCCGACGTCATCATCCTGTCGCGCTCTCGGAGCCCGCGCGGTGAAGGTAACGGCGCGCCGGGCGAAAAAATACGCGTGTACTTGCGTTTTCGCCCCGAGCGCACCATGACGCGACCATGAACTACGATCGTTTTGGCGCGCGCGCGCGCGGGTACGGCAGGGTCTTGAAGATCGCGGCGCTGGGCGTCTGGGTCGCGAGCTGCTCGGGTGACTCGATGACCAGCGGGACCGTCACCGACGGCGGGTCGAGCACCGCGGCGTCGAGCGACACGAGCACCACCGCGTCGTCCGCCTCGAGCACGACCGTCGGTGGGAGCGGCGGCTCGGGGAGCGGCGGCTCGACCACCGCGGGGCCGACCACGGACACGGGCGCGGCGACCGAGACCGCGACGAGCGCGACGACCGACGCTCTCACGACGACCGGCGTGGTAGTGACCACGAGCGACGCGACCACCGACGACCCGACCGGGACGAGCACCGGCGGCGTGTGTCCCCAGGAATTTGAGGTCCCTCAGTGCGTGCCGGCGCAGGGCCCCCCGAACGCCGTCGCGTGCCAGCTCGACGTCGAGTGCGGCCCCCAGCAGCAGTGCTTCGTGATCCCGCTCCTCGGGGGGCTGTGCGGCGAGTGTACGCAGGACGCCGACTGCCAAGGCGGCGGCTGCACCCCGCCGAACCCGCTCCAGTCCACCGGCGCGATCTGTAATAACGGTCAGCTCTGCGCGGGCTGCGAGAGCGACGCCACGTGCGTCGATCCAGCGGCGGCGCTGTGCGGCACCGTGATCGACGCGGCCGGCATCATCACGGTCGACACCTGCGGTCAGTGCAAGACGAGCGCCGACTGCAGCGACGAGGCCCCCAACTGCGTGCCGGTCGTGGACAGCATCAACGACTTCACCGGCTACCGCGCCTGCGTGCCGGACTGCTCGCGGCCCCAGGACGCGACCTGCGAGCCCGACGAGCACGCGTCGTGCGCTCCGGGCTTCTGCACGATCGCGGTGCTGATGGGCGTCATCGAGCTCGGGCTGTGCGGTGAGTGTCTGAGCGACGCGGACTGCGAGCCGGGGCAGAGCTGCAGCGATCCGGAGGTCGACATCAACAACGACACCATGACCGGCGCGCGCTGCATATAGCCGCCGATGCCGTCGAGGGCGCGCTCGCGCGCGCCCGTCGCTGGGGTGGGCGAGGCGCCGGGAGAATGTGCTGGTTCAACGACCGCGCCTCGTGACGACGGCGCAGCCGCGCTGGGCTACGATGCCGGCGATGGGTCGCCTCGATCGGTACGCCGTCGCCATGTCGTTGTTCGTCCCGCTCGCCTGCGGTGACGACTCGATCGGGCAGGGCGGCAGCGACGCTGGCTCCGGGACGACCGCCAGCGCGCCCTCGACCGGCGACCACGCGACCGCGGGGATGAGCGCGGGCGCGACCGAGGGCACGAGCGCGGGCACGAGCGCGGGCCCCAGCGAGACGACCGAGAGCGAGACCACAGGGGACGTCGCGTGCGCCGACTCGCCGCACTACCGCGTCGGCGCGGCGATCCGCGACATCACCGGGCCGAGCGCCGAGCTCGTGATGATGGGCTACTCGATGCCCGAGCAGAAAGCCGAGGGGATCAGCACGCGCCTGTGGTCGCGCGCCTTCGTCGTCGAGCACCCGTGCAGCGGCGGCCGCGTCGTCTTCGTCAGCGCCGACCTCGGCCAGCTGTTTCAGTCGGTGCACCTCGAGGTGCTGCGGCGCCTGGAGGAACACTTCGGCCCCGATCGCTACACGGCCGACAACGTCGCGCTGTCCGCGACCCACACCCACTCGGGGCTCGGCGGCTACTCCCACTACACGATGTTTAACCTCGCGATCGGCGGCTACGACCCGGACAACTTCGAGGCGATCGTCGGCGGCATCGTCGACTCGATCGTCGCCGCGGACGCGGGCCTCGATCACGGGGTCGTCAAGATCGCCGAGGGGCCGCTGTACGACGCCAACTGGAACCGCAGCCCGGAGGCCTACGTCGGCAACCCCGCTGCCGAGCGCGCGGCCCACGAGGCCGAGATGATGCGCGACACGAACACGCGGATGAC
>JACKDW010000019.1 GCA_020633295.1 Myxococcales bacterium
GGAAGACATACGCGGCTCGCCGCGCGCGTCGACGCGCGCGGCCTACGGCGCGATACTATGCTCGTGCGCGCGCCCCCCGCGAGCTCGGGTCCACGACGCGCGCGACATGTCTGCGGCGCCGCGCCGCGCCCTGCCCCGATGACCACGCCCATGAGCCTACTCAACGCCACGTCCCGTCCCCTCGCGCCGCTCGCGGCCACGCTGCTGCTGCTGCTGCTGCCCGTCGCCTGCGGAGACAGCGGCGGCGCCTCGACCTCGGACGCGTCCTCCAGCGGCGGCGAGAGCGAGGGCACCAGCGGCGAGGGCTCGACCGAGGCGGCGACGACGAGCGCCGGCACCGGGGGCAGCGACTCCGAGGGCGACACGACGACGGCCGGCGCGACCGAGGGCACGACGGATCCGGGCGCCACCGAGACCGACACCGGCACGAGCGAGCCCGACCCCTCGCAATTCTGCGTCGATCACGGCCTGCCGATCGCGGACTTCGACGCGGGCGCGGGCGGGCTCGGCTGGGACGAGCTCGCCGGCGACTTCACGGTCAACACGACCTTCGGGCCATGGACGCTGTCGGAGCAGTGGACCGGCTGCGACAGCTACATCTTCATCGACGACGTCGCAGACGGCAACGGCTCGAGCCTCAAGAACAGCCTCAAGGCCGACCTGTTCACGCGCTCCGCCGACAACATCCACTACTTCTTCATCAGCTCGGGCGCCGATCCGGTGGCCGAGGCCGAGGACTGGCAGCTCCTCGTCGGCAGCACGCTCGCCAAGCTCGAGCCCGACGCGGTCGCCAACTGGATGGACCGGGTGCACTTCGTCACCGACGCGCCCGCCGAGATCGAGGGCAGCGTGGGCGCGCTCCTCACGGCGCAGCAAGGCACGCTGCGCACGCTGGCGATCGATCGCGCGCAGCGCTGGGACCACCCGGGGATGTTCCAGGACACGCTCGGCGGCGGCTTCGCGCCCGACATCAACGTGCTCGGCTACCTCGGTCGCTACTACAACTTCCGCTACGACCAAGACCAGGCGCTCGCGGCCCAGGACGCCGTAACGGTGGTGCCGATGATGGAGGGCCAGGTGTTCGCGCCGGACTGCATGGTCGGCGAGGGCTGCTTCGATCAGCAGAACGGGCCGTTCTCCAACTCGAACAATAACCAGGTGTGGGAGGTCGTGTTCCCCGACGCGGCGACCATGGCCGGCTTCGACACGATGGAGTTCGACCTGCGCGCGACCTGCGGGCCGAGCTCGTACTCGGACTGCGGTCACTGGGACTACGAGGCGTTCATCCAGCTCTGCGACGATCAGGACTGCGTGAACAACGACGAGATCATCCGCTGGATCACGCCGTACTCGCGCCCGGGCACGCGCCGCTGGGTGTTCGACACGACCCCCTTCCTCGGCATGGTCAAGGACGGCGGCGCGCACTACTTCCGCTTCGGCATGCTGTGGAACATGAACCCGGCGACGTGGGACATGAGCTTCCGCCTGCGCGACTCCGGGGGCCCGGCGTCGGCCTCGGTGATCCCGGCGTTTCGCGGCAACAACGGCTTCAACAACGCATACAACGACAGCTGGCAGCCGCTGCAGTTCACGCCGCCCAACGGGACCACGCGGGTCGAGCTGGTCGCGATCATCTCGGGTCACGGGCAGGAGGCGGCGAACTGCGCCGAGTGGTGCGAGCACCAGCACGAGTTCACCGTCAACGGGCAGGCCACGCACACGCGGGAGTTCCCCGGGCAGGTCGTCTCGTCGCGCTGCGGCGAGGCGGTGGACGAGGGCGTCGTCCCGGGACAATACGGCAACTGGACGCCCGGGCGCGCGGGCTGGTGCCCCGGCGCCCCGGTGCAGCCGTGGCGCGTCGACATCACCGACGACGTGATGATCGGGCAGGCGAACACCCTCGAGTACGAGGGCAAGTTCAACGGCGGCTCGCCGATCGGCGGCCGGATCCGCCTGAGCAGCTTCATCGTCTTCTACGAGTAGTCGCGCCCGCGTCGGCTCACGCGCGCTACTGAACATCGGGCGAGTTCCGGCCCGGCCGCGCGCGGTGTGGACTGCGGGCCATGGCGTTTTGGTCCACCACGGAGGGTAGGCTCGTCGGCGTCGCGCTCGTGCTCGTCGTCGGGCTCGGCGCGGTCACGGTCGCGATCGAGTATCAGCGGCGCGAGGCCGAGGACGCGCGGCCGAAGAACCAGGTGATCGATCAGCGCGCCTGGTACGACGGCGGGACGCTGCACAAGACGACGGCCGGGACCTTCCGCGCCGGCGAGGCGCGCGACAAGGTCGCGACCGCGGCGGACCTCCTGCGCTCGCTGTCCCCGGACTTCACGAGCTCGGCGGGCGACGCGGCGCTCAAGCGCGCGGCCGAGGAGCTCGTGCGCTGCGTCGACGCGGCCGACCCGAGCAGCGCGACGCTCGACGCGGCCCCGCGCTGCCGCGGCGTCGATCTCTCGGCGCGCGCCTGAGGCGAGCGACGACGCCGAGCTGAGCGACGCGCCTGCGCCTGGTGACGAGCTGGCGACGCGAACGACGAGGCCTGTCGACGACGCTGACGCCGACGCTGCGAGACCGCCCGGTCGACGCGGTCGACGCGGTCCCGGTCGACGCCGCCCCTGCCGACGCCGCCCCGGCCGCCGCCGACGCTGCCCCGAACGACCCGCCGTCGCCTGCGGACGACGCCCCGCCCGACGAGGCGCCGCCCGCGGGCGACGCTCCACCTGCTCCCGAGGACAGCCCAATCAATCCCGCGGGCGAGTAGCTAGTCGACGTTGACGCCGACGCGCCGGCGCGCGTCGAAGTACTGCTCGGAGACGCTGTAGAGGATCAGCTCGGTCAGCGCCTCCTTGGCCGTGATCCCGCCGATCAGGCGCTCCTCCTGGCGGATCACGCGGGCCGCGGTCCCGAGGTCGTCGCACAGCAGCAGGCCGGCGCGATAGCCAGCGATCTGCGCGCACCGGGCCCAGCGCTTGACGTCGGCGAAGCCCTCGGCGTCGCCCGCCTGCGACAGCGTCGCCTGCAGCTGCCCGACGACCGAGGCCGGCAGGCGCGTCCGCAGCTCGTTGACCACCGCGTCGTTGACCGCCGCGGGCGCGTCGACGCCGACGAGCTTCATGCACGCGTAGATCAGCTCCTTGAGGTGCCCGGTGGAGCGCTCGAGCGCGAAGAAGGTGAAGTGCGGCGGGTACATCTCCATGCAGTGGCGCGCGAACGCGAACAGCAGCTCGTTGCGGTCGTCGATGCGCATGAGCCCGCCCTGCACGGTGATCGTCGCGAACACCTGGCCCTCGTGCTTGGTGTTGATCAGCGTGAAGTCGCCCGGCTGCTCGGGCAGGAAGTACACCGCGGGCGTCGCCACCCCGAGCGCGCGCAGCACGATCCGCAGGCACAGCGCCCGCGCGCCGCCGTGCGTGTCGAGGTTGATCCGGTCGCGCCGCCAGAGCGAGCGCGGCATCGCCTGGGCGCGCCACGAGGAGACCGCGCGGCACAGCAGCGTGAGCACGCGACCGAGCACCTGCGGCTGATCGGGCGGGACGATCGCGAGGCGCACGCCCTCGAGGTCGAGCCCGCGCTGGATCTTCGCGGCGCCCTGGCGCTGCACGTGCATCAGCACCTCGAGCTGCTCGTCGGTCGCCTGCTTGAGGAACGAGAGCGTGCGCGCGACGCAGTAGGCCTTGTCGAACTGGTCGCTGCCCCAGTAGTGGTCGAACAGGTAGTGGTAGCTGCGGTAGCGCGAGGGGTCGACGCGGAGCAGCGAGTTGTGCCCCCGCACCGCCTTGCCCGCGAACTTCGGGTCCGACTCGGCGAGGTGCTCGTACAGCTCGACCAGGATCTCGCGCCGCGCGACGTTGCCGGGCTCGACCTGGGTCGCGACCTCGAAGGCCTTGGCCGCCGACTGGTAGTCGCCGAGGCGCGAGCGGTAGATCTCGCCGAGGTTCGCCCACAGCAGGCTGCGCAGCGCGTGCTCCTCGTCGGCGGGCAGGCGCTTGATCATCTTGCGATAGGCGCGCTCGAGCTGCTTCCAGTCCTTGCGCCGCGTCATGATCGCGTCGGTCGCCTGGAACGCCTTGAGAAAGGTGCGGTCGTCGTTGAGCACGCGATCGAAGCGATCGAGCGCGCGCTCCGTGTCGCCGAGCTCGTCGCGGTAGATCACCGCGGCGGTGTAGTGGTAGCGCGCGCGCTTGGCCGCGTTGTCCTCCTGGTGGATCAGCCGCTCGAGCCCGCGCAGCACGCCCTTCCAGTGCTTCTGCTCGCGGTACACGGCCACGAGCGCGAGCAGCAGCCCCACGTCGTCCGGCATGAGCTCGGCGGCGCGCTCGAAGGCCTCGGCGGCCTTGCGCCAATCCTTGAGCTGGTCGCGGTAGAGCTCCCCGATCGCGCGCAGGTGGACGAAGCGCTCCTTGCCCTTCGCGTTCGCCAGCGCCTGCTCGCGCAGGCGCAGCGCGCCGCGGACGTCGCCCTGGGCCGAGCGCGACACGAGCATCGCCTCGATCGCGGTGCTGTTGCGCGGGTCGGCGCGCAGCGCCTGCTCGTAGTACTCGCGCGCCCCCTTGGCGTCGCCCTGCCTCGAGCGGATCTCCGCGAGCCGGCAGTAGACCGCGGCCTTCGACTTGCCGGTCGGCGGCGGGCCGCCGGGGGGCGGGCTGAGCAGCGCGCGGTAGCGATCGTAGGCGTCGGCCCAGCGGCTGAGCTCGAACAGCGCGTCGGCCTCGCCGAGCCGCGCGCCGCGATGATCGCCGTCGAGCCGGAGCGCCCGCTGGTACATGCGCAGCGCCTTGTCGGACTTCCCGAGCGCGCGCCAGGTCTTGGCCGCCTTGAGCGAGAGGTCGAGCTGGCTGTCGGGCGAGAGCCGGAGCTTGTCGGCGCTGCGCACGAGCAGGTCGAAGATCGGCGCCGCGTCGATGAGGTTGCCGGAGGCCGAGTACATGTCCGCGAGCACCGTGCCGACGCGGACGTTCTCGGGGTCGAGCGCGATCACCTTTTCGAACAGCGCCCGCGCGCGCTCGGGGTGCTGATCCTTGAGCATGAAGCCGGCCTCGCTCGCGGCCTCGATCTTGCGGTAGTCGCTGGTCGCGTGCTCGACGACGTGCTCGAGGCAGCTGAGCAGGCGCCCGCCGTCGCCGCGCGACTTGTAGATCGCCGCGAGCTCGAGCGCCGCGTCGACCTCGGCGGGGTTGAGCTTGATCGCCTTGAGCAGGAGGTGCTCGGCGGCCGCCTCGTCACCGCGCTCGGCGAGCTCGATCTTGGCGAGCGGGACGAGCAGCTCGGCGCGCGCCTCGGGATCGCGCGAGAGCGCGAGGAAGCGCTCGATGTGCGCCCTCGCGTCGCGCGGGCGATCGGCGCGCAGGTAGAGGCGCGCGAGCTCGGCGAGCGCCGACTCCCGCTCGGGGTCGAGCGCGACGATCTCCTCGTAGACCGCCTGCGCGCGCGCGGGGTCCCGGAGATCGCGCGTGTAGATGCCGGCGATCGCCTCGAGCGCGACGACGCGCGCCTCCGGGTCCGAGAGCGTGGCGAGGCGCTCCAGCAGCAGCTCGATGAGCTCGGGCCAGCGCCGGCTCGCGCGCAGCTCGTCGTCGAGCGCGTCGTAGGCCTTCGCGCGCGCCTGCGCCACGCGGGAGCGCCAGGTCACGCTGTAGCTGTCGTCGGCGTCCGGGCCGCTGAGCGCGTCGATCGCCCGCTCCATCTTCACGCAGAGCTCGAGCTGCGCGCGCGGGTCGGTCGCGTCGAGCAGCTGCCCGCGCAGCGAGTCGAGCGAGTAGAAGACCGCGCTGTCGCCCTCGTCCTCGCCGGCCGCGGCCGAGACGCGCGTCGTCCAGCCGGCCTCGCCCTCCCCGGATGACATGGCCTTAAAGCCATGATCTCCGATCTCCGAGATCGCGCGCTGCAGCGCGCCCATCGACTCGAAGCGCGCCGCGGGCTCGGTCTGCAGCGCGCGCTGCACGAGCGCCTCGATCGCCGGCGTGATCGTGCTGCCCGCGCCGCGCAGCCGCGGCGCGCTCGCGAGCTTGTGCTGCATCGCGACCTGCGCCATCTTGCCGCCGAGCGGCGGCCGCCCGACGAGCATGCGGAACATCAGCGCGCCCACGGCGTAGATGTCAGCGCGCTGATCGACGGGCTTGCCGAGCACCTGCTCGGGCGAGAGGTAGTGCAGCAGCTCGGTGGGCGCGACCGAGTCCGACATGCGCCGGTGCACGAGCCCGAAGCCGCGGATCTTGACGAGGATGTCGCCCTCGTCGTCGATCACGAGCGTGCAGACAGTTGGCCTAAACGCCAGGTGATGGACGTCGCGCGCGTGCGCGGCGCGCAGCGCGATGACGCACTGCACCGCGAGCGAGCGGACCTCGGGCCACGGCAGCTGGACGGCGCGATCGAGGAAGCCGGACATCGGCTCGCCGTCGAGGTGCTCGGTGATCATGAACAGCGCGCCGTCGTCGGTGTTGCCGTAGTCGAGGAGCTTGACGAGGTTGGCCTGCTGCAGCGTCGAGAGCTCGCGGAGGTTGCGGATGTGCCGCTGGGCGAACACGCCGTCGTCGGCGAGCTCGCGGCGCACGACCGTGACGTCGACGAGCGCGCCGTCCTGCATCCGCTGGCCGACGAAGTTGATGCTGCTGGGATCGGCGCCCGACAACTCGACGAGCCGGTACTGGCGCGCGACGACGGTGCCGATCAGCTTCTTTGGGTCGCTGGCGAGGATCGACTGGGCCATGTCCTCCGCTGACGATAGCGGACCGCGACGCGTCGTCGGAGACCCGCGGGCCGGCGCCGCGGCGACGAGGGTCGATACCGCCCGCGCGCGCGCGATTCGAAGCCGTCGCGGCGCGGATCCGGACGCGAGGCGCCGCGCGGGCGCGCGCCGTCGCGCCGCGACCCGCCGCGCGGGCCTCGCTCGCGCTCCTGCAACGCGCGCGCGGCTCCCCGCTACAGGAGGAAGGTCGGCTGCGTCTGCATGCGGGTCGGGCCCGCGGCGGAGCGGACCGCGATCACGAAGCTCGTGTCGTCGCCGACGACCGCCTGCCCGCGGTAGCCCTCGAGCCGCTCCCGCAGCGCGGCGGCCAGCGAGGTCGAGCTGCGCCCGACCGCGGCGCGCCCGACCACGCCGCTCCGGCTCGCGCGGAAGAGCTCGCTCAGCATGCGCGCGACGCCCTCGGAGCCGAGCTGCGCCTCGGCCTCGTTCTCGAGCTCGGAGAGCCCGTCGGAGTAGGCCGCGAGCAGGTGCCCCGGCAGCAGGCGATCCTCCGCCGAGACGACGTCCATCTCGATGAAGCCGAGCGGGACGTGCTCGGCCGCGTTGACCTCGCGCGAGAGCCCGCCGGGCGAGATCATCAGCGGCGGCGGGTGGCCGCAGTTCACACACTCGAGCGCGCCGGTGGCGGGGTCGAGCACCGCGGCGACCATGGTCACGTAGGAGTCGTCGGGCAGCGTGCGCACGAGGTGGCTGTTGAGCGTCTTGACGAGCGCCGCGAGCTCGAGCCCCTGGCGCATGAGCAGGTGCACCGAGGTGTGCAAGCTCGTGGCGATCAGCGCGGCCTGCAGGCCCTTGCCGCAGACGTCCATGACGGTCAGGAAGATGCGCCCGTCGGGCGTCTCGAAGGCGTCGACGTAGTCGCCGCCGACCCACTTGCTGGGCTCGAAGCCGAAGCCGATGTCGACGCCGCCGGACGAGAAGTCCGAGGGCACCAGCGCCATCTGGATCTCGTTGGCGCGCGCGAGCTCCTCCTCGACGACCGCCTGCCGCTGCGCCAGCTCGCGCGCGACCCAGGCGGTCTGCGCCTGCTCGAACTGCTCGGCCGCGAGCGAGCTGAGCGCGAGCCACTCGGCGGTCCCGTAGCGCACGGGCAGCGTGACGTAGAGCAGATCGATGGTCGTGTCGGTCTTGCCGACCGGGCACACGACCGCCGACATCTCGGTCACCATCATCGACATCTCGACCGCGTCCTGGCGCGCGTTCTGGGTGTTCGAGGCGAGGACGGGCGACTCGTTGCTGAGCACCGCCCGCAGCGCCGAGCGTGAGATGTACGGCGGGACAGGCGACGCCGGGAGCGGCCCGTACAGCACCTCCGGCTCCATGCGATCCAGCACGCGCCGCTTGAGCCGCAGCACGACCGCCGAGGTCCCGTGGAAGGTGCCGCTGACCATCAGCTCGCACAGCGCGCGCAGGCGCTCGCCCTCCCCCTCGGTCGCCAGCAGCGCGCCGCTGAACTCGATGAGGTTGGAGAGGTGCGAGGCGTCGATCTTCGGCGTCTCGAGCTCGCGCAGCGCCCGGATGACGCCGCTCCCGTCGGTGATCGTCACGCGCGTGCGGTGCAGCGGCATCGGCCGCGCGACCGGTCGCTCGGGGCGGGCCTCGGCGTAGCGCAGCTCGAAGTTGGCGATCTTGATGACGTCGCCGGCGCGCAGCATGTGGGCGCGGACCTCGGCGTTGTTGACGAGCGTGCCGTTGACGCTGTTGAGGTCCCGAACCCACCAGCGCCCGCGCTCGTCGGTGGCGAGCTCGGCGTGCTGGCGCGACGCGGTGTCGCTGTCGAGGACGACGTCGGCGTCGGGGGAGCGCCCGAGCACCAGCCGCGTACCAACCAGGTGCAGCCGACCGGCGAAGACATCTCCCTTGTAGATGTTCAGAACCCCGCGGATCGCAGCGTTCATCGTCACATCATCGGCGACGGGTCGACCCGCGCGCAAGTCAGGACCCGCGCGCGCCTGTGCACCCTCGCCGCGCCGCGCGACTTCGGCCGCGCGAGACGGAGCGGTCGCGTCTGTACTACCATTGCCGGCGCATTGCTCAGACATCCCCGCACTCGCGTACGCGCGCCCGCCCCCGCTCGAGCGTCGATCGTGTCGATCGTGTCGATCGTGGCGCTCGCGCTCACGTCGCTCGCGACGCTCGCTTGCGAGCGCACGGTGAAGACGAACACAGATCCTCCGGACGAGCGCGACGCCGCGACGGGCGGCGGCGCGTCGACGCCAGCGGCGTCGGCCGGCGATCCCGAGAAGCCGGTGGAGCTCGCGGTCGGAGGTCAACACGCGTGCGTCCGCCGCGACTCAGGCGCGGTGATGTGCTGGGGTCGCGGCGTCGACGGTCAGCTCGGCGACGGTCGCGGCCGCGACAGCGCGCGCCCCGTCGCGGTCGCCGAGCTGCGCGACGCGGTGGAGCTCGCGGCCGGCGGCCGCCACACCTGCGCGCGTCGCAGCGGCGGACAGGTCGTGTGCTGGGGCAGCAACGAGCTCGGTCAGCTCGGTGACGGCGGCGGACGGCGCGGCGCGACGAGCCCGCGCCCGGTCGCGGTGCGCGGCCTCACCGACGCGGTCGCGCTGGCGAGCGGCGACGACCACGTCTGCGCGCTGCGCCAGGCTGGCCGCGTGGTCTGCTGGGGCAGCAACCGCGACGGGCAGCTCGGCAACAACGCGCGCGCGGTCGCGGTCGCGCCGACGGTCGCGCAGGGCGTAGCCGCGACGGCGCTGACCGCCGGCGCGTCGCACACGTGCGCGCGCGCGACCCAGGGTCAGGCGGTGTGCTGGGGCGGCGGTCGTCGTGGACAGCTCGGCGCGGGCGCGGGCGCGAGCGGGTCACCACGACCTGTCCCGGGGGTCATCGGCGTCGAGTCGCTCGTCGCGGGCGCCGATCACACCTGCGCGCTGACGTCCGGGGGCGAGGTGCTGTGCTGGGGCGCCAACGACGAGGCGCAGTCGGGCGCCCCCGTCGCGACGCCCGTCGCGGGCGCGACCAAGGTCGCGGGGCTGCGCGACGTCGTCGCGCTCGCGGCCGGCCGCGCGCACAGCTGCGCGCAGTTCCCCTCGGGTCGCGCGCTGTGCTGGGGCGCGAACAACCTCGGGCAGCTCGGCGACGGCTCGATGACGCGGCAGACCGCGCCGACCTCGGTGGCCGAGCTCGCGGGGATCGTCGAGCTCGAGGCGGGCTGGGATCACACCTGCGCCTTGACCACGGGCGGCGCGGTGCGCTGCTGGGGCAGCAACGATCACTCGGCGCTCGGCAACGGCGCGCCCGGGAATACCGAGCGCATGCAGGCGGCGCCGGTCCGCGGCCTCGCCGACGCGACGCAGATCCAGGCCGGGGAGCGCTTCACCTGCTCGGCGACCGCGAGCGGTCAGGCGATCTGCTGGGGGGCGAACAACGCGGGGCAGCTCGGCGATGGTTCGAACCTCGGGCGCGCCACGCCGGCGCCGGTGCCCGGCCTCCAGGATGTCGTCGAGGTCACCACCGGGACGAACCACGCGTGCGCGCGCGCGCGCGCCGGCGTCGTCTACTGCTGGGGTGACAACGCGACGGGGCAGCTCGGCGACGGCACGACGAAGCAGCGGCGCACGCCGGTCGCGGTGCTCGGGCTCAACGACGCGACCGCGCTGGCCGCAGGGACAGGTCACACCTGCGCCGCGCGCCGCACCGGACGCGTCGTCTGCTGGGGCGCCAACGCCGAGGGGCAGCTCGGCGACGGCTCGACCGTCGATCGCACCAAGCCGGTCGTCGTCACCGGGATCCAGGGCGCGCGCGCGCTCGCGGCCGGCGGCGCGCACACCTGCGCGCTGCAGGCCTCCGGCGCGACGCAGTGCTGGGGCAGCAACAAGCGCGGGCAGATCGGCAACGGCGTCGGCGCGGCGAACCTCGCCGTGCCGCAGTCGCGACCCGCCGCCGTCCAGAAGCTCGTCGACGCCGTCGAGGTCGGCGCGGGCGCCCTCCACACCTGCGCCCGCCGCCGCACCGGCGAGGTCGCGTGCTGGGGTCACAGCTCCCAGGGCCAGCTCGGCGCCGGGATCCGCGGCGACTGGACGACGCGCGTGCCGGTGAAGGACATCCGCAGCGCGAGCGCGCTGGCGGTCGGCGACGCCTACAGCTGCGCGATCAGCAACGGCGTGGCGATGTGCTGGGGCGACAACGCGGGCGGACAGCTCGGCGACGGCACGCGCGCGGAGAAGGACGTGCCGGTCGCGGGTCAGCGGGTCAAGGGCGCCGTGCAGCTCGCGGCCGGCAAGCGTCACGCGTGCGCCCGCACCTCCAACCAGCGCGTGTACTGCTGGGGTGACAACAGCGACGGTCAGCTCGGCGACGGCTCCGTCTCGTTCTCGACGAAGCCGACCAAGGTCCTCGACCTCCCCTGAGGCGCTGACGCGTCGCGCACCCGAGGCCGCGCCGGCTAACGCCAGATCGGCGCGTACATGGCGGCCATCCGCGCGGGGTTCTCGATCCCCTCTTCGTCCATGTAGCGCACGGCGGCCGCCACGTTCGCGCGCCCACGCGCGCCGCCCAGGAGCTTGCCGAGCCGGTAGCGAGTCGCGGCCGCGAGCAGCGCCATGTCCGTGTCCTCGAAGCCGCGCGCGGCCTCTTTGTGCGCCAGCGCGGCGCGCTCGACATCGCCGCGCGCGGCCGCGATCCCGCCGCGCAGCAGGGCCGCGAGCGCAGTCGCGTGCGGGACGCGCTCACCGGCGAGCTGCCGCGCGTGGCGACTGGCGATCGCCAGCCGCGCGGCGCGACGGGAGGGATCTGCGGCCGACAGCAGCGCCGCGTTGGCCCGCCAGAACCGGCTCATCACGCGCACGTGCTGCCCGACGAACAGCAGCGACGAGCGCACGCGCGGCCAGGTCTCCTCGACGCGCCGCCACGCGTACTCGCCGTCGCCCTCATAGACATCAATCGCGCGCTCGGCCAGGAAGGCCCACGCGCGCTGGGCCAGGAACGCGTCGCGGGGCCACCGTCGCACCGCCTCGTGGATGTCCTGACGGGCACCTTGTGGATCATCGGCCGCGAGCCAGATCACCGCCGCGTCGCCGGCGCGCAGCGAGGTCTCGGCGCACAGGTCCCCGCGCTCGCGCGCGTCATGGACGTACTCGAGACGGCGCGCGCGCAGCTCGGTCACGCGGCCGAGCTGATACAGCGCCGCGAGCTCGAACAGCTCGCGCAGCGTGAACTCGAAGTTGCGACGCGCGCGTCCGCGGTCGAGCCGCTCGCGCGCGACGCCCATGCTCGCCACGCACTCCTTCCAGCGCCCGCTCGCGAAGGCCGCGAGCCCGCCGACGAGCGCCCGGTAGACCCCGGACTCCGGCGTCTCGTAGCGATCGCTGATCTCGCGGGAGCGCTTGAGGAGCATGTCGACGCGGCGCGTCGTCGTGTCGCCGAGCATCGCCACGAACGCCGCCTCCATCGCCAGCGCGACCGCGACGCGCCCGGGCTCGCCGACGTCGAGCGCCTCGCGGAGGTGCCGGGCCTGATAGACCAGCGCGCGCAGCGGGTCGAGCAGGACGAGGCCGCCGCGCGCCGCGTTGAGCGTGTCGAGCCGGGACAGACGCGCGGGCGAGACCGCATCGGCGCCGCGCGGGCGAAAGCCGAGCCCCCGCGCCCGCAGGCGCGCGCGCTCGACGGTCACGCGCGCGAGCAGCTCGCCGGGCGTACGAGGGAGCGGCGCGCCGCAGTCGCGCAGGACGCCCGTGAGGACCGCGCGCCCATGGTGAAAGGAGCCGCCGTGGATCAGCTGCTCGGCCGCGCGTCGCCGGAGGCTCAGGCTGAGCTCGCGCTCGGCGTCTTCAGCTGCCTCGAGGTACAGCTGCGCGGCCTCCCGCGAGCGCCCGCCGTGCACGAGCGCGTCGGCCATGGCCACGCGCAGGCGTCGGCGCTCGTCGACCGCCGTCGCCGGCGTGAGCTCGATCGCCGACGCGTAGAGCTCGGCGGCGCGGTTAAACGCGAGCCCCGCCGCGGCCGCCTCCGCCGCCCGGGTCGCGTAGCCAGCCGCGCGCGCCGGCTCGCCGCCCTCGCGCAGGTGCGCCGCGAGCAGCTCCGGCGACGCGGACGCGTCCCCCTCGAGCGCCTCGGCGAGCCCGAGGTGGAGCGCGCGCAGGCGTACGGGGTCGCGTCGCACGAGCGCGAGCAGCTGCTCGCGCATGGCGTCGTGAAACACCTCGACCGCGCTGCCAGAGCGCGTCGCGCGACGTCGGACGAGGTGCTCCGAGCGCAGCAGCTCGAGCCCGGCCCGCCCGCGCGCGCCGCAGTCCGCGACCCGCAGCGCGGTGGTCTCGTCGAGCGGGCGGCCCGCGACCGCGATCACCTCCATGACTCTTCGAGCATGTCCTGGAAGCCACTTGATACGCTCGCCGACGACCTGCCCCAGCGACACCGCGCGCGCCTCGAGCGCGACGTCGCCGTGCGCGACGCGGCCGTGCACGTGCTGACACAGCTCCTGGACCAGCAGCGGCGAGCCGCGGGACTCCCTCGCGATCACGCGCGCGTCGCCCAGCCGCACGTCGTAGCGATCGCCGTCGACGGCCGCGAGCTCGAGCCCGCCGCTGAGCACCTCGAGCTCGGCGCGCGCCATCGCCTCCGCGTCCTCCAGCGTCAGCGGCCCGACCTCGATCTCACGCACCTCGGGACCGTCACCGCTCGGCGCGACGCGCTCGTGGGCCTCGAGCGCCTCCTCGGCGCGGTACCCGGTGATAAAGAGGACCCCGGGCGCGTCGGGTCCGCGCAGCAGCTCGGCCAGGAGCGCGGCGCTGTCGCTGTCGCCCCACTGCAGGTCGTCGATGAAGAGCACCAGCGGCCAGCGGGCGACGATCCGCGTCAACAGCTCACGCAGCGCCGCGTAGGCGGCCCGCAGCCCGCGGGGGCCGTCGCTCGCCTCGGGCGCGGCCTCGACCTGCGCGGCGATCTCCGGGACGCGCGCGAGCACCGGGAACACCCGCGCCAGCGCGGCCGCGTCCTTGGGGAGCAGCCCGTCGAGCGCTCCGCGCTCGGCTCGCTGCCCGAGCAGCAGCTCCATCAACCCGTCGACGAGGCTGTCGAAGGCCTTGAACGGCACCGACTCCGAGGCGTAGCAGCGGCCGGCCACGACCTTGCCGCGACCGAGCGTGTGTACGCGATCGAGGAACGCCTGGACGAGCGCCGTCTTGCCGGTGCCGGACGGCCCGTGCACGCGGACGAGCACCGGGTGCCGCGGGCGGACCTCGTGGAGCGCTCGCTCGAGCGCCTGCAGCTGCCGCGCGCGCCCGAACAGCCGCGTCCTCGCGCGTCGCGTGGGGCCGCCGGCGGCCCGCGAGACGCGCTCGTCCTCGCCGGGCTGCGTCCACGAGCGCGCGCCGACGCGGGCGAGCAGCTCGACGTGATCGGGTCTGCGCTCGGGTGAACGATCGAGCAGGCGCCAGCACAGCGCGTCGAGGTCCTCGGGGATCGACGGGTCGAGCTCGCGCGCGCGCGCGGGGTCCTCACGGCACTTCGCGCACAGCACCTCGAGGCCGCTGCCGCGAAACGGCAGCTCGCCGATCAGCGCCTCGTAGAGCATCACGCCGACGCTGTACCAGTCGCTCGCCGCCCGCGGCTGCAGCCCGGTCGCCAATTCCGGTGCCATGTACGCGGGCGTGCCGACGACGGTCTCGTAGGAGCGCGAGACGGACTGGTCATCGCCGAGGTCGTGCACGAGCCCGAAGTCGAGGATCGCGACGCGCCCCTCCGGAGTAACGAGGACATTCGACGGCTTGATGTCCCTGTGCAGCTTGCCAGCGGCGTGCAGCGCCGCGATCCCGGCGACGAGCTGCGCGAGCGCAGACCGCAGCCGCGGGATGTTCGCGCCCTCCGGAGGTGTGCCGCGCACATGCGTCAAGAAGTCGACGCCGTCGATCAACTCCATCGTCAGGAACGCCTGACGACCGCGGATGACGAGGTTGTGCAGGGGCACGAGGTTGGGGTGCACAACGCCGGCGAGCGCGCGAAACTCGGTCTTGAGTCGGTACAGCGCGGCGGGCGTGTAGCCCTGCAGGACCTTGAGGGCGACCGGCTCGCCGTCCGGATCGACGGCCGCGTACACCGTGCCTGATCCGCCACGACCGATGAGATGTCGGACGGTGTAACCACCGATCGTCGGGCTCGGTTCAACCGTCCCGAACAGTCGCGAACGTACCGAAGCCTTCAGTTGTCGCAGCTCGAATTCGGGCCGGAGCTTGCGTGCCGCGCCGAACTGCGCGCCCAGCTCGCCGCGAATCCGCCCACCTCCCGACATGCAGATATCGTATCATGGAGACTGCTCGCTCACGCCCCTCGGTGGGTCAATTCAGCGCCCACAGCCGTCCACGGACGCCCTCCCACGACCGCGAACGACCCGCAAAATGAGCATCCTGAGTTGCCGACGAGGATGCTAGGATGGCCAAAATCGCGTGAATTCGATCAACACCGAGGACTTCCAGCTGCTCGACGCCTGGCGCGGCGGCGATCGTGAAGCCGGCAATACGCTGTTCGAGCGGCACTTTGACGCGGTTTGCCGATTCTTCGCGAACAAGGTCAACGACAGCGTCGACGACCTGATCCAAAAGACCTTCCTCGGCTGTATCGAGGGGCGAGATCGCTTCCGCAAGCAGTCCAGCTTCCGCACCTACCTGTTCGCGGTCGCCCACAACATCCTTCGCATGCACTTCCGCAGCCGCCCGGACGGCGACGAGCCGGTCGATTTCAGCACGACCACCGTTGACGAGCTGACCCCCTCGCCGAGCGCGGTGTTCGCCAGCCACGAGGAGCAGCGGCTGCTGCTCGAGGGCCTGCGGCACATCCCGATCGAGTCCCAGATGGTGCTCGAGCTTTATTACTGGGAGGACATGGCCGCCTCCGAGCTCAGCGAGGTCCTCGGCATCCCCGAGGGCACGGTGCGCAGCCGGATTCGGCGGGCCAAGGACCAGCTCGGACGGCGCATGAAGCGACTCGCAAGCTCGCCCAGCCTCCTCAAGACCACGATGAGCGACCTCGATCACTGGGTGCGCTCACTCCGCGAGCGCCTCAGCACCGACGCCTGATTGATGTCAGTCGAGCCCCCGATCGTGCGCGCCGACGCGCGCGCGATGGGTTCGATCGACTCAATTTGGGTCTCCGTTCGAAGACTGTGCGCGCAAAAACTGCAAATCCGACATGTGCATACCTGTCGGATTTGCCGGTCAACATATGCAGAACCTTGTTTTGGTGTCTTATTTGGTTCGAATTTCATAGAATTTATACTCTACAAAGCAATTTAAGCTTCAAAACACGTGGTCGTCTTCGCGCGTACCGCCAATCGAGTCAGCGATATCGCTCGAAAATTCCCTGATCGACGACCCCCGCATTCGCACTACCGAAATTGCGACGGGGACGGATGTGCGGCCTTGCGCCCTCCCCCGGACAACCAACCCGCGACCTGAGACCTGGCCAAAACCGGGGCCCCATCACCTGGTTTTTCGAGGAACAGGAGAGCTGCGCTGTCCGCGTCGTGCAACCGATGGAACGACCCACTCGAGGTGACCCATGACGGACTCAATGGATCCTCAACTCTCCCCCTCCTCCCCCAGCAGCCACTCCACCGGCTGGTCGCCGGCTCTCTCGACGCCGCGTCCCGCCGATGTCACCCTTCGCGTTCGCCCGACCATCACGCCGGCGCTCGCCGATCTGGTCCATGGCTACCGCAAGCCGGCCTTCATGACCGACGTGAACGGTCAGATCGTGTGCATGAACGCCGCCGCCGGTCGCCTGTTCGACAAGGGCGGTGACCTCAACACCAGCGTTCGCAACGCCCAGGGCCCGGTCACGCTCGAGAACTGGGAGCGCAAGGCGACCCTGCAGGCCGACGGCAAGACGCTGTTCCTCGTCATCCCTGACACCCCGGACGACTCGAACACGCGCCCGTCGCTGAGCCCTCAGCTCCCGCCGCGCCTGGCGAAGATCGCCCGCCTCGTCGTCTCCGGTTGCACCGACAAGCAGATCGCCAGCCGCACGGGCCTGTCGTTCAGCACCGTGCGCACCTACGTTCGCCAGATCTACCGTCGTATGGGCGTGCACAGCCGCGTTGAGCTGGTCCACGCGACCAACCAGGGTCAGACCCTGGCGATGGACTAGGGCGCAGCGCCCACGAGCAGATGACGCCGGCTCTCGCCGGCGTCGATCATTCGTCGTGCGCGACCTCGTGGCCGCTCAGATGTCGAGCTGATCGGCGTCGGCGGCCCGCTCCATAATAAAGGAGTAGCGCGCGGCGGCGTCCTTCCCCATCAGCCCGCTGATCGTGCGATCGGTCCCCAGCTCATCGCGGATCGAGATCTGGATCAGCTGGCGATACTTGGGGTCGAGCGTGGTGGTCTTCAGCGTCTCGGGCATCATCTCGCCCAGACCCTTGAACCGCTGAATCTCGGGCTTCCCGCGCCGCGGCGTGTCGAGGATCTCGCGCAGGTGCGAGTCATCGGCCGCCCACAGCGTCTCCTTGCCCACGTCGACGCGGTACAGCGGCGGCTGGCCCAGGTACACGTACCCGCGCCGGATCAGCTCCGGGAGGTAGCGGTAGAAGAAGGTCAGCAGCAGCGTGGCGATGTGGTGGCCGTCGGAGTCGGCGTCCATCAGCAGGATGATCTTGTGGTAGCGCAGGTTCTGGATGTTGAAGTCCTTGCCGATCCCGCAGCCGAGCACCTTGATGATGTTGTTGAGCTCCTCGTTCTTGGAGATCTTGGCGTAGCTCGCCTGCTCGGCGTTGAGCACCTTGCCGCGCAGGGGCAGGATCGCCTGCGTGCGCCGGTCGCGGCCCATCTTGGCCGAGCCGCCTGCGCTGTCGCCCTCGACGATGAACAGCTCGCTCTTGGCGGGGTCTCGGCTCGAGCAGTCGGCGAGCTTGCCCGGGAGGCCGAGCCGCGCCAGCCCGGCGGCCTTGCGTGAGACCGACTGACTCGCCGCGCGGGAGGCCGCGCGCGCGCGCGCGGCCACGATCACGCGGCCGACGATGGCCTCGGCGATCGTCGGGTTCTCGTTGAGCCACTGCTCGAGCGCCGGGCGAATGGTCCCCTCGACCTGCCCGGTGACCTCGGGGTTGTTGAGGCGGTTCTTGGTCTGGCTCTGGAACTGCGGCTCGAGCACGTAGGTGCTGAGGATCGCGACCATGCCCTCCTTGACGTCCTCGAGCGTCACGCTCACGCCCTTGGGCTCGAGCTTGTGGTCCTTCATGTAGCCGCGCACGACCTTGCCGAGCGCGTTGCGCAGGCCCTGCTCGTGGGTGCCGCCGTCGGGCGTGGGCACGCCGTTGACGAAGGAGTAGATCACGTCGTCGGTCGCCGACGTCCAGGCGAACGCGACCTCGAGCTTCGGGTCGTTGTCGCGGTCGACGTAGAACAGCCCGGCGTGCGTGCGGTCCTTCGCGCGCACCTGGATCAGCTTCTCGAGGTACTCGGAGATGCCCTCCGCGTGGTGGAACGTCTCGGGCTCCGCGGACGGTCGCTTGAGGACGATCTTGAGGCCCTTGTGCAGGTAGCTCTTGGCCTCGAGGCGCTCGCGCATCACGCTCGGGTCGAACAGGATCTTGGTCCCGAAGATCTGCGGATCCGGTCGAATGTGCACCTCGGTGCCGGAGCCGCGGGCGGCGCCCAGCTTCTTGAGGCGGGTCGGCGGCTCGCCGTGATCGAACTCGGCCTCCCACGCGGCGCCGTCTCGCCAGACCTTCACGCGCAGCGACGACGACAGCGCGTTGGCGACCGCCGCGCCGACGCCGTGGAGCCCGCCGGAGTGCTTGTAGCTCGCGCCGTCGAACTTGCCGCCCGCGCCGAGCTTGGTGAAGACCGCGATCACGGCCGGGATCTTGAGCGTCGGGTGCTTGTCGATCGGGATCCCGCGGCCGTTGTCGTGGATCGTCACGCCGCGCAGGTCGTCGTCGAGCGTGACCTCGATCTGCGAGGCGTGCCCGTTGATCACCTCGTCGACGGCGTTATCGAGGATCTCCCACGCGAGGTGGTGATACCCGTCCTTGTTGACGCCGCCGATGTACATCCCGGGGCGCTTGCGTACATGCGCGACGCCCTCGAGCACCTGAATCGCCGAGGCGTCGTAGGCGCTCGATCGCGAGCTCGACTTCGTGGCCGCCTGTGTCACCGTACTTCTCGACTTCCTGCGCGCGGCGCTCGTGGAGCTCGCGCGCTTCGACTTCCTGGATTGACTCGACGAGCGCGCGCTCGTCGTGCGAGAGGGCCGCTTCGTGGACGCGCTCGTGGAGCTCGAGCGCGCGCTGGCCGTCTTCGTGGGCTTCTCCGCCTTCACCTTCGCGGACGCGGTCTTCTTCGCCGCCTTCTTCGCGGACTTCTTCGCCGCCTTCGTCCCGGTCTTCTTCGCGGTCTTCTTCGCCGCCTTCTTCGCGGTCTTCTTCGCCGCCTTCGTCCCGGACGTTCTCGACGCCTTCGCGGACGCGGGTTGTTTGGACGCCTTCTTCCCGGACTGCTTCGACGCCTGCTTCGACGCCTGCTTCGACGCCTGCTTCGACGCCTGCTTCGACGCCTGCTTCGACGCCTGCTTCGACGCCTGCTTCGACGCCTTCTTCCCGGACTGCGTCGACGCCTTCTTCGTCTTCGACGCCTTGTTTGTCTTGGCTCGTGTCGTCTGCTTGCTCGCGACCGTCTTCTTCGTCCGCTTCGTCGGCTTCGTCTTCGTCCGCTTCTTCGCCATCTTCTCCCCGTTCCCCGCCCAACCTCACCGCGGACGACGCCCCGTCACTCCCAGCGCGCGTTACTTCGACCTCGACTTGCTCTCGGGGACCTCGTCGCCGTCCAGCGCCCGCACGTCCAGCTCAGGGTAGATCAGCTGCTTGGCGGTGCCGCGCTTGAACAGCGACGTCCCCTTGCCGCCGCGGCGCGTCACGCTGCGGTCGCTGCCGCTGAGCTTCAGCACGGTGCCGCTCGTCTTCTCCACGCGCACGTCGGCGTTCGCCGGGAACACGCCCAGCAGCTCATCGCCGCTGGCGAGCTTGATGAACGACACGCCGCTCCCGGGGCCGGTCAGCAGGTTCACGTCCTGCGCGTTGCAGCAGAGCACCCTGCCCTTTGCGGTCACGCCGCAGACGTTGTCGTCGGCGTAGACCTTGAACACGGAGATGAATTCGTCGTCGTCCTTGACGCGGCCGAAGCGGCGCCCGCGGCTCGTGCTCGTGTCCTTGTAACCCCACAGCGTGAAGCGCAGGCTCTGGCCGCCGCGCGTGACCGCGAGCATGTGCGGGTAGGGCTCCTCGTACTCCTCGCCGAGCTCCGGCTTCTCGATCGCGAACTCCTCCATCACGCGCGCGTCGGTGCCGACCGCCGCGATCACGCGCTCGCCGTCCTTGAACTTGCACAGCTTCTGCACGGGGGTGCCGTGGCCGCTCGACGCCGGGATGTCGTTGATCCGGATCGTGTACGCGGTGCCGTAGTTCGTGAACAGGACGACGGACTCGCGCGTGCTCCCGGCGACGACCGCGAGCGCCTCGTCGCCCTCGCGCATGCGCGTCGTCGCCAGGTTGATGCGGCGTTGACGCTTGAGCCAGCCGCCGCGCGTGATGAGCACGTACGCGTCCTCCTCGACGATGAAGCTCTCGGCGGTGAACTCCTCGGTGACGTCGGTGTCGTCGATCTTGGTCCGGCGCTTGTCGTCGTAGGTCTCGGCGAGCTCGATGAGCTCGTCCTTGACGACGCCGCGCAGCTTCGCGGCGCTGCGCAGGATCGCGCGGATCTTCTTGGCGAGCCTGCGCTTCTCCTCCAGCTCCTCGCGGATCCGCAGGATCTCGAGCTTGGCGAGGCGGTAGAGCTTGATCTCGAGGATCGCGTCGGCCTGCAGCTCGTCGAGCCCGAACTCCTTGATCAGCTTGCTCGCCGCGTCGGCCTTGCCGTCCGAGCGACGGATGATCCGGATCGCCTTGTCGAGGTCGTCGAAGATGAGCTCGAAGCCCTCGAGGATGTGGATGCGCTCCTCGAGCTTGCGCAGCTCGTACTCGAAGCGCCGGCGCACGGTCGCGACGCGGAACTCCACGAACTGGGTCAGGATCTCCGCGACGTTGAGCCGCTGCGGCGCGGCGACCTCGGGGTTGTCGGTCGGCGTAAGGCACGTGAAGTCGAACTTCACGGTCGTCTGCAGGCGCGTGCGCTTGAGCAGGTAGGCGATGACGAGCTCGGGATCGGACTTGGGCTTGAGCTCGAGCTCGACGCGGATCTCGCGGGTGCTCAGGTCCTGCACGCCGATCAGCGAGGGCAGCTTCTTCGACAGGACGATGTTGCCGATCTCCTCGACGAGCGCGGACTTCTCGACGCCGTAGGGGATCGCCGTGATGATCAGCTTGTGGATCGAGCCGCGCCGGCTCTTGGACTGCTTGACCTCGCTGCGCCAGCTCCCGCGCAGCTTGCAGGAGCCCTTGCCGGCCTCGTAGATCTCGATCAGCTCGCTGCGCGAGGCCACGAGCTGCCCGCCGGTCGGGAAGTCGGGTCCGCGGATCAGCGAGCGCTTGACGAGCTGCTTCACGGTCAGCGACGGGTCGTCGATGAGCGCGACGCAGGCCTTGACCACCTCGCCGAGGTTGTGCGGCGGGACGCTCGTCGCCATGCCGACCGCGATCCCGGTGCTGCCGTTGACGAGCAGCTGGGGGAAGCGCGCCGGCAGCACGATCGGCTCCTTGCCGGTGCCGTCGTAGGTGGGGCGAAACTCGACCGTCTCCTTGCGCAGCTCGACCAGCAGCTCGCTGGCGATCTTCGTCAGCTTGGCCTCGGTGTAGCGATACGCGGCCGCCGAGTCGCCGTCGATCGAGCCGAAGTTGCCCTGGCCGTCGACCAGCGGCTCGCGCATGGCGAAGTCCTGCGCGAGCCGGACCATCGCGTCGTAGACCGCGGTGTCGCCGTGCGGGTGATACTTACCGATCACGTCGCCGACGACCTTGGCGCTCTTGCGATGGCGAGCCTCGTGCGTGAGCCCGAGGTCCGCGAACATCGTGTAGAGGATCCGCCGATGGACCGGCTTGAGCCCGTCGCGCACGTCGGGGATCGCTCGCGAGGTGATCACGCTGAGCGCGTAGTTCAGGTACTTGCGACGGGCCTCCTCCGCGAGATCGCCGCTGACGACGCCCGGCGCCCCGCCGTCGCTCGAGCCGCCGTCACCGCGACCTCCGCCCCCGCCACGATCTCCGCCCGACCCGCCGGAGTGTCCAGATCCGCCGAACGACGCATCGGTCGCCATCCCCAACTCGAGCTGCATCATCTCGTGGTGTTTTCCTTTTGGTTTCGGTCCGTTATGCGACCTGTGCGCGGCTCGCCTCGGTGTACGCGCGAGCCGTCGACTGTGCGGAGGGTACTCCTGCGCCGATCCAGGTCAAAAATTGCGGGCGTCGACGCGCGCGTGAAGCCGAATTCCGCGCAATCCACGCCTCCATCCAAGGTCTGGACGAATTCGGACGGGAGACGCGATAAATCTGCCGTCCATCAGTTGCGTACCGTACGCGAGGCTCCTACCCTCGCGCCAGCAATGGCGAAGGATGACCTGATCGAATTCGAGGGCGTCGTCAAAGAGGTGCTCACAGGGGGGCTCTTCCGGGTCGAGGTTGACGACGACCACATTGTCCTGGCGCACCTCGCCGGCAAGATGCGACGCTTCCGCATCAAGGTCGTGCTCGGGGACCGCGTGACGGTCGCGGTCTCGCCCTACGATCCAAACCGCGGCCGCATCGTCTACCGCGCCCGTTGACCCGCCGTCCGCACGGCTGACTCGCGCCGACCCGCCGCCCAGGCCGGTCGGCGCGACGCGTTTGACGGGGTGGGCTGCGCCGCGCGCTCCCGGACAGGCCGAGCGCCCGGCGCCCGGCGCCCTCGCTACACCGTCGCGCGACGGCGCGGCGCGGCGCAGACGAGCGCGGGCGATCCGCTCACCAAGCGCCTGTCCATTTACACATGTTCAAGTCTTCAGATCGTGTTGAAGCGCCCTCGTAAGCCTGATAATCAGGGTATTATGCGCGATAGACTGCTCGCTCGCTCGCTCGCGGCGCTGGCGGCCGCGGGGCTCGTGACCGCGACCGCCTGCTCCGGAGGACCGCACAACGACTTCCCGAGCTCCGGCTCTGACTCCGCGACCACCAGCGCGGACGCGGACACGGCGACCGCGGGGATGACGTCCGAGGGGCCGACGAGCGACCCGACGACGACGGGCGAGACGAGCGGCTCGACGACGATGACGGAGCCGCCGCCGACCTGCGGCGACGGTCAGCTCGACCCCGGCGAGGAGTGCGACGACGGCAACGCGGTGACCAACGACGAGTGCAGCAACGCGTGCAAGCTGCCGTTCTGCGGCGACGGGATCAAGCAGGCCGACGAGGACTGCGACGACGGCAACGACGTGGACGACGACAGCTGCACCAACGCGTGCGCCGCGGGGATCGGCTGCGGCAACGGATCGATCGAGGGCGGCGAGGAGTGCGACGACGGCAACGACATCGACGATGACGGGTGCGCGAACGACTGCACGCTCAACCCCGCGGTGTGCGGCGACGGCGTGGTCGGCGACGGTGAGGAGTGCGACGACGGCAACGACAACAACGCCGACTTCTGCACCGAGGGCTGCAAGAGCTCGTTCTGCGGGGACGGCCACGTCCACGCGCTGCTCGAGGAGTGCGACGACGGCAACAACGAAGACACGGACGACTGCCTCGCGACCTGCGTGCCCGCGAGCTGCGGCGACGGCTTCGTCCACGACGGCGTGGAGGAGTGCGACGACACCAACGACGACAACACCGACGCGTGCGTCGCTGACTGCCTGAACGCGAGCTGCGGCGACGGCTTCGTCCACGACGGCGTCGAGAAGTGCGACGACGGGATCAACGACGGCAGCTACAACGGCTGCGAGCCGGACTGCAAGAACCCCGGGCCGTTCTGCGGCGACGGCGTGCTCGAGCCAGGCCTCGAGGAGTGCGACGACGGCAACAACGCGCCGCTCGACGGCTGCGACGCGGACTGCGTGACGGAGCTGCCGCCGGAGTGCCTCAACTACCAGGAGCTGTCGGAGAGCACGCGCAACGCGTCGTTCAACGACCCGATGGTGAAGAGCTGCGACAACGCGGTCGGCGACAACTGGTACCGCTTCACCGGCGCCGCCGGCACGCAGATGCCGACGACGGCGCCGCCGATCTACAGCTGCGGCACGGACGCGCCGGGTTGGCTGAACGGCGCGTACCCCGAGATCGATGACGGCGCGGTGAGCCGCCAGGTGTGCTTCGCGTGGCTGTTCGCCGAGCAGTGCAAGTGGTCGACGAACGTCCAGATCCGCAAGTGCGACGTCGAGCCGCCGTACTACGTGTTCAAGCTGCCCAACACGCCGCAGTGCAACCTCCGCTACTGCGGCGCGGATTAGCGCCCGACGCCCTCGCCGTGTCGCGGTCCCGCGCGCGCGCGCCTCGTTACGCGCGCCGACGCTCGCTACGCGCTCACGGACGCGCCGCGACGACCGGCGACGGTTCGCGGTAGCATCCGTGGACGAGCAACCTCGGCGCCGCCGCGCGGCGCCACACCTCGGAGCAGGACGTCGTGGCGCTCACACCCGAACAGGAATGGACCATCGTCGCGTGCGGGCTGATCGCGCACGCCGACGGGCAATTGACCGAGGGAGAGTGCGACCCCGTGCTCGCGGCGATCGACGAGCGCCTGCCCCCGAGCGAGCGAGCGCGCTGGACCGCGCTCCTGGTCGATCGCGCGGCGCTCGAGCGCCACTTCCAGTCCCTCCCGCCGCCGCTGCCGCTGTTCCACGAGGAGCTGCTCGAGCGCGCCTGGTCGATCGCGCTGGCCGGTGACGCCGGCGGTGCCGAGCTCGCGGCGCTCGAGCGCGTCGCGCATCACATCGGCGCGGACCCGGGTGAGCTGGCCGAGTGGCGCGCGAGCTGGACCCGGCGCGCCGGCGAGCTCGCCGAGCAGAAGGCGCTGTTCGCCGCGCTGCTGATCCACGCCGACGGCACCATCGACCCGCCCGAGGCCGCGCAGTACCGCGCGCTCGTGCAGCGCATGCCGCTCGCGGACGAGCGCAAGACGGCGCTGCTGCGGCTGCTCGACGCGCCCCCGTCGATCGATCACGTGGGGGCGCGGCTCGCCGCGCTCCCGCGCGAGCGCAGGATCGAGGTGCTGCGAGCCGTCGCGCCGCTCGTCGCGGCCTCGGAGCACGCGGAGATCGGGCGCCAGTTCTTCCTCGAGCTCGCCAGCTACGCCGCCGCGCCCGAGGGGCTCGCGGAGCGCTTGCTCGACGAGCAGGCGGCGCGGGCCGCCTCCTGAGGCCCCGAGCCGGCGCCCCGGGGACGCGCCGAGACGCGCCCCCGCCCGAGCGCGCGCCTACTCGATGACCTGCTCGACCTCGCAGTCGTCGATCTCGCTCGGGATGCAGCCCTCGCAGGACCAGCGCCACTTGTCGAGCGCGACGACCGTCGCCAGGTTGCTGTCGCCCATGTCCATGAGCGCGAACGCGACGGTGATGTCCTCGCCCGGCGTCACGGCGGCCTGCGCCGAGAACCAGCCCGTCGAGCCGCGCGTCTCGAAGCCCGTGCCCGCGAGCAGCGGCTCGTAGGTGTTCGGCGGGTTGCCGTGGTAGCCGACCGTCTGGATCGCGTTGTCGAGCGAGGTGACCGTCAGCGGCTTGCCGTCGATGAAGGTGATGTTGCCGGTGTAGACCTCGCTGGTCGACCACGCGATGAACATGTCGTTGAACGGCTCGTCGACGAACACGGGCCACTCGGACGAGAAGAACACGAAGTCGAACTCGAAGCCGTACACGCCGGGCGGCACGGTGACGTCAAACCTCATCCAGATCTTGTCGTTGGGATCGCCCTGGCCGAGATCCCAGTTGGGCTTGAGCGAGTCCGAGCAGTCGTTGATCCCGTCGCAGTTGTTGCCCGGGTCGCCGCCGGCGCCGTTGTTGCTGCCGACCTCGGGGCTCATCGGCGACGGCAGCGAGTCGCTGTCGTCGTTGAAGTTGTTGTGGTTGTTCTTCTGGCTGTCGGCGTCCTCGATGACCACGCCCTCGTTGTTCGGGGGCTTGAGGCGGCCGGTCGAGAGCAGCAGGAACTTCTCGCCCTCGCGCGCGCGAAACAGCAGCTCGCCGGGCGCCATCGGATCCTCCGCGGTCCCGAAGCCGCGCGCGACTCGCCAGGGCCGCAGGCTGTTTTGGTTGTTCGCGCTCGAGAACTCCTCGTTCGTGCTGTCGATGAAGGTGTTGGGCCCGTTGCCCGGGCAGTTGACGCCGATGGCGTGGAACTGATCGTCATCGTCGCCGTCGCACGGGACGAGGTTCTCCGGCACGATCAGGCAGTCGCCGTCGCCGTCTCCGTCTCCGTCTCCGTCTCCGTCTCCGTCTCCGTCTCCGTCGCCGTCTCCGTCTCCGTCTCCGTCTCCGTCTCCGTCGCCGTCGCCGTCTCCGTCTCCGTCTCCGTCTCCGTCGCCGTCTCCGTCTCCGTCTCCGTCTCCGTCTCCGCCGACGGTGGTGCCGGAGTCCGTGCCCGCGGAGGTGCTGGGATCCGTCTCGGTCATCGAGCCGCCGGCGGTCGTCGACGGGCTCGTGGTCATCGTCTCGTCGCCCGTGGTGTCGCCGGCGGTCTCCTCCGTCGTCCCGTCGCTGTCGCCGCACGCCGCGAGCGCGAGCGTGGCGACGCAGACGCCGACGAGGCCAAGAATCATCGTGTTCTTCATCTGTCTAGTCCCTGTTAGGTGAGCGCCGTCGATCCCGACGCGAGGCCGCGCGCGCCCGCGGGCGCGCGGCCGTGATGCTCGACGCGAGCGAGTTTATCAACCGAATCGAATCATGTCTTCTAAGACATGTCTCTTCATTCTCGACGCCGCGACGACGTGACGTCCGCGGAGATCCGGCGCGCGCCGACAGGTCCGCGCCGGGCTCACACCGCCGCCGCAGCGCGGCGGCGTGGAGAAACGCCCCACTCGCCGACGCGGGACCGCGCGGGCGGTCGCCTCGACGCGAGCGCGACGCCGGTCGACCTGGCTGGGGCGCCGCCGCGCTCCTGGAGGCGCGCGCGAGGCCGTTCGACGGACGCGCCTCGACGCGACGCCGCGGCCGGACACGAGCGCGCGACGCGAGCGCGCGACGCGAGCGCTCGCCGGAGGATCTGGCGCCGCGTGACGCGGACGTGATCGACGCCCGGCCCCGCGGCGAGCGGCGGGTGACGGAGCTCCGCCGCGCGCCGGCGCCTGGGCTCGCCAGGCGCGGCCGCGCGCTCGTGGAGCCGGCGACGTAGCGACGCGGACCGGCGCGACGTCGACCGCGCTGAGCTGCGCGCCGTCGGAGTCCGCGAGACGCGAGCGCGCCAGCGTCGACGTCCGCCGCGCCGCGCCGCGACCTCGTCACGCAGGCGTTGACGCGTACGACCGCGCTCCGAGGTCCGCGTGACGTCGACGCACACGATCACTCCGCAGCGCCGTCGAGGCGGCGCCATCATCAGCGCGGCCCGACGCGTCGCGCCGGGACGCCGCGTCCCGGGCCCGCGCCCGCGGGCGCTCGGTGAACGGCCGCGGCCGTCGCCGCAGGCGCGCGCGCTGTGTTATCCATCCGCCCATGTCCAACGACGCCCCTTCCCGGACCCCCGCGCGCGAGGGCGACGCGCCGCGCTGGACCCTGGCCGGGCTCGCGCTCCTGCACGCCGTCATCTTCGGGTGGGCGGCGAAGATGTTGCCCTGGGACTCGTGGACGCTCTTCGCCTTGCTGACGGCGACGCTCGCGGCGCTGCACGTGATGACCGCGACGCTCGCGTTCGCCGGTGTCCGCCTGCGCGCGCGCGCGTGGCGAGTCACGTCGTTCGCGGCGCTCGCCTACCTGGCGTACTACTCCTATGTCGCCGCGAGCTCGGCGGTCTACGTCGCCGCGCTGTACGGCGGCCTCGGCCGCGGCGTCGCGGCGGCCACCGCCGCGGTCTGGGCCGTGCTCGTGCTCCTTACGCTGCCGCTGTCCGCGTGGGGGCTCGCCGCGACCGGGGGGCTCGGCCGACGCCGACGCGTGACGGGTGCCGCCGCCGCGCTCGCGCTGCTGGTCACGGCGGGCCTGCTGCGCACCGCCGCGGCCGCGACCGCGGATCCCGTGCCGACGCCGGCCGCGACGCCGCAGGCGCTGGCCGACGCGCTCACGCCGGCGATCGCCTCGCTCCCGCCCCTGCCGTCCGACGCGGACGCGCGCGCGCCCAGGCCCTCGCTGTTTACTCGCGCCCCCGCCCGCTGTGACGCGCCGCCGAGCGCCGGCACGCCGACGCTGTTCGTCACCTACCTGAGCAGGCCGGCGGCGCCTGACACGGCGCGCTACCGCGTCCGCACGCGCTGCCTGCAGCGCGCGCGCGCGAGCGAGCTGCCGTCGGCGCTGCAGGAGGCGCTCGCGGACGCCTACGCCCGGCGGCCGCTGAAGATCGACGTCGTCACCGGCGTGCAGCGCATGACGCCGCGCGTCGACGTCGTCGACAGCGTCTCGCTGCGACCCGCGCTCGACGGGGTGTGCCGAGGCGCGCGCTGCCTGATGCCATGGCAGCTCGCGGCGCTCGATCAGTTCACGACCTACACGCCGCTGCCGTTCATCGACGATCTGCGCTTCGGGCTCGACCCGACCTCGCTCGCCCAGGCGCTGCGGGGCTTTCGCCCGCGCGACGACTACGACGGGCCGCCCGCGTCGATCGAGGGGCTCACGCGCCTCGAGGTCACGAGCTATCTGGTCGATTCGACAGGAACGTTACGACACGCTCCACGCGCGCGCCTGAGCGACGACGAGCTGACCGCGGAGCGCCTGACGCGCTCGGTCGACGACGCGATCGCGCACATCATCGCGGCGCAGGACGAGCTCGGCCGGTTCCGCTACCTGCTCGATCCGTTCACGGGGCGCGTCTCCTGGCGCGGCTTCGCGGTCCCGCGGCAGGCCGGCACGACGCTGGCGATGTGCGAGGTCGGCCCGCGCGCCCCCGAGGTCGACCGCGCGGCCGCGCGCTCGCTCGAGATGCTCGCCTCGATCGCGCGCGACTCGGGCGAGCTGAGCCTGCTCGTCTACACCGGGCGCTCGAAGAAGCCGCCGCGCGGCGGCAGCCTCGGCAGCACCGCGCTGCCGCTGATCTCGTTCCTCGCCTGCCGCGACCGCGTCGGCCCCGAGCACGACGAGCTGCTCGGGCGGATGGGCCGCGCGCTCATGGCGATGCAGCGCGACAACGGCAGCTTCCGCCCGTGGTTCGACCTGCGCAAAGGGACCGCGTCGGAGGGCCCGACGCCGATGTACGCGGAGGGCCAGGCCGTGTACGCGCTGAGCCTGCTCGAGGCGCTGGCGCTCGAGCTCGGGCCGGGGCCGCACAACCCGCTGCCGCCCGTGGAGGAGCTGCGCGCGTCGGTCCAGCGCGCGATGCAGTACACCGCGCACGCGTACTGGGACCACGGCCTGCGCGACTTCTTCTTCCTCGAGGAGAACTGGCACTGCCTGGCGGCGAAGGCCTCGCTCGAGCACCACCGCGACCCCGACTACGAGCGCTTCTGCCTCGACTACGTCACGTTCAAGCGCCGGCTGATCCTCGACGAGGACACCTGGGTCAGCGACGACCTGATCGGCGGCTACGGCTTCGGCAACGTGCTGCCCCCGCACAACACCCCGTCGGGCGGCTTCGGCGAGGCGCTCGCCGCCGCGATGGAGATCAAGCGCGCGGACGGGCGGCCGACGGACGCCGAGGAGCGGACGATGGCGCTGGTGCTGCGCTTCCTGGTCCGACAGCAGTGGAACGACGACAACTGTATCGCCTGCTCTCCTGACCATGTCGTGGTGGGCGGCTTCTCGGAGTCCATGGCCTCGCCGATCGTGCGCATCGACTACACCCAGCACACGCTCGCGGCGCTGGGCCGCGGCGGCCGCCTGCTCGGGCTGCTGCCGCCGCCGGAGGGCGCGTGAGCCCAGGTGACGCGGGCGCCGACGCGCCCCGCGGGCCGCTGCCGACGCTGCGCGTGGTCTACGTGTACGCGGTCTGGATCGCGCTGCTCGGCGTCGTCGTGATGCCCGGGGTGCGCAACCAGCCAGACCACCGCTACGACTCGTTCCCGTGGTCGAGCTACCCGATGTTCGCGCACACGCGCAAGGACACGAGCACCGTCGTGCACCACGCGGTCGGCCGCACCGCCGCGGGCGAGCGCGTGCGCATCCCGCCGAGGCTCGTCGCCAACGACGAAGTCCTGCAGGCGGCCGCGACGATCCAGGGGGCGATCCGCCGCGGGGGTCGCACGAGCCGTGCGCTGTGCCGCGCGATCGCGCGGAACACCGCGGCCCACTCCGCCGCCGCGTTCGCGGCGATCGAGAATATCGAGATCGTGTCGGACCGCTATGACTCGATCGAGTACTTCGCCGGCGACACGACCCCGATCAAGACGCGGGTGCACGCGCGCTGCCCCGTGACGCGAGCGGAGGCGCGATGAGCCAGCTGCTGCGCGCGATCGATCGCCACGTGCGCCCCGCGATGCCGGCCGAGCGGCTCGCGGCGCTGCGCGTGCTCGTCGGCGCCTTCGCGGTCGTGTACCTGCTCGCGCGCGCGATCAACCTCACCGGCTTCGGCGCGTTCAACCCGGCGGGCTTCCGCCCGATCGGCGTCGTCAGCCTGATCGAGCGCCCGCTCGCGAGCGGCGCGGTCGTGTTTCAGTACATCGCGTGCCTGCTCAGCGGCGTCGCGTTCCTGACCGGTTGGCGCTACCGCGTATTCGGGCCGCTGTTCGCGGCGCTGCTGCTGTGGGTGCTCACCTACCGCAACTCGTGGGGGATGATCTTCCACACCGAGAACCTGCTCGTGCTGCACGTGATGGTGCTCGGGCTCTCGCGGGCCGCCGACGCCGGCTCGCTCGACGCCCGCGCCGGCCGTGCGCGCCCGCGAAGCGACCTCCGCCGCTACGGCTGGGCCGTCCGCCTGATGGCCTGGATCGCGGTGGTCGCCTACATGCTCGCGGGCGTCGCGAAGCTGCGGCTGGTCGGCGCCGAGTGGATCTCGGGCGACGTGCTGCGCAACTACATCGCCGACGACAACCTGCGCAAGCTCGAGCTCGGCGACTTCTACTCGCCCTTCGGCGCCTGGCTCGTGGGCCATGGCTGGCTGTTCCCGCCGCTCGCGGCGTTCACCGTCGTGGTCGAGCTGCTGGGCCCGCTCGCGTTCCTCGGTCCGCGCGCGGCCCGGGCGTGGGCGCTGCTCGCCTGGGGCTTCCACGTGGGCGTGCTCGCGGTCATGATGATCTTCTTCCCCTACCCGCTGTTCGGCTTCGCGTACGCGCCGCTGTTCGCGGTCGAGCGCCTGCCGCTGATCCGCCGCCTGTTCCCGCAGGCGCCCGCGCCCGCGCCGTGACGGCGCGCCGCAGCGCTACGGTCCGCTGAAGCACCCGGCGCGCCTCAGTCGATGTCGGCGACGCACCAGCCGTCGGCGGTACGCGCGAGCATGATCTTCGCCGGTCGCCCGCGCTCGGCGAGCTGCAGCATCACGACCTCGGTGGCCGCGAGCCGCTCGCGGACCGCGGCGATCATCTCGGGTGGGAGCTCGACGCGCTTGTCGGCGGCGCGCAAGGCCGCGATCGCGGGCGCGTCGAAGTCGTCGAGTTCGCGCGCCGCGGCGCCCCGGAGGCTGGGGTGGTAGAGCGCCGCGGCCGCGTCGAGCTCGCCCCGCGCGAGCGCGTCGGCCAGCGCCTGGAGCAGCGCCTCGGGGCTCTGCGCGCCGCTGGCCTCGCCTTCCGCGGCCGGGGCCGGCGCGCTCGACGGAGGGGTCGCGGGCGCGGGCTCGGCCGGCGAGTCGCCGCGATCGCACGCGATCACGATCAGGCTCACCGCGAGGCACGTCGCCCACGCGAGGCCGAGCCGCGCGCGTGAGCGCGTCACCGCGGGTGCGTTGGACATGGCTTTTTATACAGGTTTTTGGACGCGCCGCGGAGCCGCGATACAGGGGCGCGCCCGCGACAGCCCGGGTCCAGGAAAGTTCCCGCCGAAATTGTCAGGCGCGCGCGCGCGGAGCAGCGCGTCGCCGCAGATCAGCGTCCGCGAGACGAGCCCGACGCGAGCGCCGCGACGACGCGCGCGGCCGAGGGCGCGCGCGTCGACGGGGCGGGGAACCTCGGCGCGTCGCCGCTGTCGCCCCTGGGAGAGGAGCCACCCGCCCCATGACGCCGACGCCACCTTCCGCCACGAACTCGACCTCGACCTCGACCGAACGCCGCGCGCACGCGGATGAGCTCGACGGGCTGCTCGCGGTGCCCGCCCGCCGCTGGCGGCTGCCCGGCGTGGCCGGTGCCGCGCTCGCGCTGCTCGGGCTCGCGGGCGCGGCCACGCACCTCGCGTTGTCCCCCGATCGCGCGCTCGATCCGGAGCAGCGCGCGCTCAAGCACAACCGCTTCATTCACTACTTCAACCTGCCGGTCATCGAGGTCGAGGAGGAGCCGCCGACGGACGACGAGGCGGGCGGCACGGACGCGCGCCACGCGGGCGAGGAGGGGCGCATGGGACGTCCGACCTCCAAGCATAAAACTGGCCTCTACGCCATACGCGGACCCAAGGACGCGATCCCGATGCTGGCGCGCAGCTTCGACCCGGAGCTGGCGGCGCAGCACGCCGGGATCCTCGGCCTCACGCAGCAGGGCTCCGGACACTTCCTGGCGTCGCCCTACGGCGTCGGCGCGGCCCCGATCGCCGCGCCGCGGGGCGAGTCCTACGACGAGATCAACGAGCGCGAGTTCACGCGCGCGGCCGAGGATCCGCGCTCGACCTTCTCGATCGACGTGGACACGGCCTCGTACAGCAACACGCGCCGCTTCCTCAAGGGCGGCGAGCTCCCGCCGCCCGACGCCGTGCGCGTCGAGGAGCTGATCAACTACTTCGAATACGACTACCCGCCGCCCGAGGGCGACGCGCCGTTCTCGGTGATCTCGGAGGTCGGCCCGTGCCCCTGGGCGCCCGCGCACCGCCTCGTGCACATCGCGCTCAAGGGCAAGGAGCCGCCGCGCGCCGAGCGACGGCCGAGAAACCTCGTGTTCCTCGTCGACGTCTCGGGCTCGATGAGCAGCGCCGACAAGCTGCCGCTGCTGAAGCACTCGATGACGCTGCTGGCGGCCTCGCTGACCGCCGCCGACCGGCTCTCGATCGTCGTCTACGCGGGCGCGGCCGGGGTGGTGCTCCCGCCGACGCGCGGCGACGACACGGGCGCGATCCTCGAGGCGCTCGATCGCCTGCGCGCGGGCGGCTCGACCAACGGCGGCCAGGGCATCCACCTGGCGTACAAGCTCGCGCGCCAGAGCTTCATCCGCGGCGGGGTCAACCGCGTGATCATGGCGAGCGACGGCGACTTCAACGTCGGCATCATCGATCGCGCGGCGCTGACCGAGCTGATCGAGCGCAAGCGCAGGTCCGGGGTGTACCTGACGGTGCTCGGCTTCGGGATGGGGAACTACCAGGACGCGGCGATGGAGCAGCTCGCCGACAAGGGCAACGGCAACTACGCGTACATCGACGAGCTGCAGGAGGCGCGCAAGGTGCTGATCGACCAGGCCGGCGCGACGATGGAGACGATCGCGGAGGACGTGAAGATCCAGGTCGAGTGGGATCCGGCGCACGTCGAGCGCTACCGCTTGATCGGCTACGAGAACCGGGCGCTCGCGCACGAGGACTTCGACGACGATCGCAAGGACGCCGGGGAGATCGGCGCCGGGCACAGCGTGACCGCGCTGTACGAGGTCGTGCCGCGCGGGGCCGCGGTCGACGAGACGCTGATGACGGTCAACCTGCGCTACAAGCCGCCAGGGCGGGGCAAGAGCGCGCGCCTGCGGGTGCCGGTCCAGGACGCCGAGGTCGCGCTCGCCGAGACCTCCAACGACTTCCGCTTCGCGGCCTCGGTCGCGGAGTTCGGGATGCTGCTGCGCGCGTCGGAGCACCGCGGCGACGCGAGCTACGAGCAGGCGTTCACGCTCGCGCGCGGGGCCCTCGGCGCGGACGAGCGCGGCTATCGCTGCGAGCACCTCGCGCTCGTCAACCAGGCGTCCGCGCTCGCGGGCGCGGGCGCGCTGGCGACGGGCCCGGCGCTGCAGTGCCGCGGCGGCCGCCCGGCGGGGGATCAGGGCGGCGCCCGCCGGGTGACGACCGAGCCGGTGGTCGAGGACGCGCCGGCGGAAGAACCCGTCTCAAACGACATCAAGGAGGACGTCTCGACGAGCGCGCCGCCGGCGACCCCGCGCGCGACGGTCGAGCTCGACGTGGAGGTGGATCCCGCGAACGTCGGCGACGCGCGGCTCAAGCTCGACGTCGCGACCGGCGCGGACGAGCGCCTGACCGTCAGCCTGTCGCCGCGTGACCTGGCGCTGCGGATCCCGCTCACGCTGTACCTCGCGCAGCTGCTGCTCGGGCTGCCGCTCTTGCTCGTCGCGCTGCGACGACGTCGCCCGTTCTGAGCGGGCCGGCCGACGCGTGTCCGTTCGAACAGGTACGCGTCGGCGCGCTGCGTGAGCCGAGCGCGCGGGCGGAGCTCAGCGCGCCGCGCCGGCGTCCTGGACCTCGCCGTGCGCGTCGAGCTCGGCCATCAGCCGCGCCTCGCCGAGGAACACGAACGCGCGGTGGACGTGGACGAAGGCGTTGACCGTCTCGACGATGGGCGGCACGACCGGCTCCGGCGCGACCCACTCGACGACGAAGTTCCCGCCCGAGCCGGCGCGGTCATCCTCGGGCAGCACCGTGTACGAGCGCGTCTCCATGGGCCGCAGCTCGACGGGCTCCTTCAGCACGCGCTCGAGCCGCTCGCCGGCGGTGTTGTAGTAGTCGACCCGTCGCAGCGTGAACCCGCGCGTCGCGCTGATGTTGCGGACCTGAAGGCGATTCGCGAGGCGCGCGTCTTTCTCTTTCTCGGTGCCGCCGCCGAGGTACACGGTCGCGTACACGGGCACGTAGAGCCGCTGGCCCGCGCTCTTGTGCACCTGCTGCTCGTGGTCCTCCGAGGCCGCGGGCGCCGGCGAGGTCTCGGTGGGCGGCGCCGGCGGATCATGCACCACCGCCTGGGGCTCCGGCGGGGCCTCGCACGCGAGCGCGCCGACGCTCGCGACGGCGATCAGGAGCCAGGCGCGCGGTGACAGGGTGGTGCTGGTTCCTCGGCGTCTGCGCTGCATGGACATCGTCCTATCGTCCTTGTACGACACGAAGGGAGCGCGCGCGAGCGCCACGGTCACCGCGCGTCGACCCCACCCGCTTCTCGACCCTCGTCCGCGTCGTCTGCCCCGAACTCGCCCGCGTCCTCCTCGATCCCGGCCGGATCGAGCAGCAGCGCGCGCGCGCGGGCGACCGCGTCGTGGGGCCCCGCGACCGCGAGCACGTCGCCGCGCCGCAGGATCTCGCGCCCCGTCGGCGCCACCACGTCAGCGTTCGTGTGGGCGATCGCCAGCACGACCGCGCCTGTACGCGCGCGCAGGTCGAGGTCGGCGAGCGAGCGGTTGATCGCCGGCGCGTCCTCGGTGATGCGGACGGTCGTCGCGCTGCCGAGCCCGCGCAGCAGGTCCTCGAGCTGGGGCTCGCGCGCGCGGTGATCGTCGCGGCGCAGGAACTCGATCAACGCCAGCGTCGCCGAGTGCACGTGCTCGCCGAGCGGACCGCCGCTGCGCCACAGCAGCAGCGCGCTCGGCAGCAGCGCGACGCCGAGCACGACCACGCCGGCGCCGGTCGGCACGAAGGGCTGGGTCACCGCCGTGACCAGGAGCCCCGCGGTCAGCAGGGCCGCGAGCTGCAGGCCCACGCCCATCGCGCGGCGCGAGGTCGTCGTGAGGTCCGCGCGCCCGCGCGGCGCCTCCGGGAACACCGACTGCGCGAGCGCGCCGCCGAGGTTACGGGCCGCGCGCGTGAGCCCCCAGGCGAAGGGGAACACCAGCACGCCGACCGCGATCACGACGGCCGCGCTCGCGATCGCCGGGCTCACGCCCGCGCGGCTGACGATCCACGCGCTCCCGCGCGAAAGCCCCAGCGAGCCGGCGATGACGAGCGCGCTCACGGCGAGCGAGTCGAGCACGATGACCCGAAGGCCATGTCGAACCTTGCGCCGCTCGGGGGAGCGGCCGTCGCTGCGGCGCAGCGCGTCGAGCCACGCGGCGTAGAGGCTGAGGTTGGTGCGCAGGCGCTGCGGCAGCCGCCGCTCGATCCCGGCGAGCAGCGTCGGCGCGACGCGCAGCGCCAGCGGCGTCGTGAACGCGGTGAGCACCGACGCGGCGACGATCACCGTGTACATGAAGGCGGGGACGACCCCGGCCGCGGTCCCGATGCCCATGATGATGAAGCCGAACTCGCCGATCTGCCCGAGCGCGAAGCCGGCGTGCCCGGCCCGCCGGAGCCCGAGGCCGCTCAGCAGGCCCGCGCTCGTGACGAGCAGCCACTGCAGCGCGAACACGGTGCCGGCGACGGCGAGCGAGGCGCCGAGCTGTTCGAACGCGAGCCGCGGGTCGACGGACATGCCGACCGAGACGAAGAACACCGCCGCGAACACGTCGCGCAGCGGCGCGACGAGGTGCTCGTAGCGCGCGCCGAGCCCCGACTCGGCCACGAGCATCCCGGCGAGGAAGGCCCCGAGCGCGGGCGAGTAGCCGAGCTGCTGCATGCCGACGGCGGCCGAGAAGCACAGGCCGAGCGCGAACACGGTCGAGACCTCGGGGGAGCGGATCGCCCACACGCGACGGGCGACGCGCGGCACCAAGAACAGGCCCAGGAGCACGACCGCCGCGAGCACGCCGAGCAGGCGCCCGAGCGTCGCGAGCAGGGCCGCCGGCGCCAGGCCGGCGCCCTCGGCCACGCCGGTCACGATCGCGATGAGCACGATCGCCACGAGGTCCTGCAGCACGAGCACGCCGAGCACGAGCGCGCGCACCTCGTCCGGCGGGCGGTGGAGGTCGAAGACCTTGGTCACGACCATCGTGCTCGAGATCGCCACGCTCGCGCCGAGGAACACGGCGCCGACCGACGACAGCCCGAGCAGCTGGCCGAGGGCGCTGCCCGCCCAGAACATGCCGCCGATCTGCACGAGCGCCGTCACGCCCGCGAGCGGCAGGACCCGGGCGACGCGCCCGAGGCTGAACTCGAGGCCGACGGCGAACATCACGAGCACCACGCCGAACTCGGCGAGCTCGTGCACGCGCTCGCCGTCGGCGAACAGCGGGATCGGGATGTAGGGCCCGACGATCAGGCCCGCGAGCAGGTAGCCGAGCACGGGCGGCTGCCGGAGCGCGCGCGCGATCGTGCCCGTGACGGCGGCGACGCCGAGGACGATCGCTAGATCCGTGACGATCGAGGGAGCGGACATACGCGGCGCGGTCGAGCCCGAGAGCTTATCGCGGGCGCGCCCGCGTGGCACCTTCGTCCTGGGCCGCCCGCGCGCGGCCGGAGCGTCCGTGTGGGGTGCCCGCGCGGCCAGGCGCGCTCGGAGACTCTATCCGCGCGGCGCGCGTTCGTATAGAGAGCCCAGGCGCCCGCGCCCACATGAACCCATGGACATGTCTTTCGCCACGCGACCCCACGCCCGCGCGCTCGGGCGCACGCTCGGCTTCACGCTCGGGCTCACGCTCCTGCTCACGCCTCGGGGGGACGCGCGCGCCTGCCAACCGATCCCGCCAGGCTTCACCCGCACGATCCCCGAGGCCGGGCAGACGCACCCCGCGAACGCGGCGGTGATCCTGTACGGCGTCGCCGACGACCCCGCGTTCGCGCCGACGGTCACGGTCGACGGGATCGAGGCCGCGCTCACGGTCGTCGACGCGCTGAGCGAGGATCGCGTCGCCTACGACGCGCGCGTCGCCTACGCGCTCGAGCCGCCGCCGCTTTCGGACCAGGTCGTCGTGTTCTCCTACTGCGAGGGCGGCGACGTGTGCGGCACGCCGCGCGAGCTGGACTTCACCGCGGGGCCCGAGGACCTCGAGCCGCCGGCGGTCCAGGACCTGTCCCTGGATCTCCTCAACCATCCGAGCGCGCCCTACGAGCCGGGCTGCGGCGCGACCTCCTACGCCCACTACTGGGTCCGGCTGCGGGGCGACGCGCCCACGCCTGGGGCCGCGGCGCCGGTGTTCCTCCGCGTCGAGGGCCCCGGCGTCGACGCGCACCTGCGCGACTACGAGGGCGGCGCGGTGGTGCTCGCGCACGGGGTGGAGGAGCCCGTCGATCCCGTCACCGCGTGCTACCGCGTCACGCCGATCGACGCCGCGAGCAACGAGGGCGAGATCGCGGAGGTCTGCGGGGCCTGCCGGGCGCAGGAGCTCACGATCGCCGCGCCGCTGGTCGAGCTCGCCGAGCCCGCGTGGACCGACGACGATATCGTCGCGGGCGGCCCCTGCGACGACGGGGCGCAGGAGGACGACGCGGGCTGTCGCGTCGCCAGAGCAGGTCGCGCGGCGCCTGCCCTCCTCGCCCTGCTGCTCGTCGTCGGACTGGGTCGTCGCCGCGGTCCGGCGCGACGCTCAGGGCTTGGCGTCGACGCCCGCGATGAAGTCGGCGACGCGTGACCACGCGGCGGTGAATTCATCGAGCCCGAAGCCGCTCAGCGAGCGCAGCCAGTCGTTGTGCGGCGGCGCGTGCGAGGGCCCCTCGAAGAAGCCCAGGATGTCGAGGTGATCGGCCCACACGGCCGCGATGACCTCGTCGCGGACCTGGGAGAGTGTGGGCACGATCGCGTCGTTGGCCTCGGGCGTCGGCGCGACGCCGAAGTCCCGCCGCAGCGTCCGCAGCTGCGCGCTGGTGAGGTCCGCGGCGCCGCTCGAGCCCTGGGCGATGAGCGAGTGCAGGGTGCGGTAGAGCGCGTAGCTGGCCTGGCCGAAGGGACCGAGCCCTGTCTTGACGACGCCGCCCAGGGTCGGCGGCTTCGCCTGCAGGACCACGCTCCCGTAGCGCACCTCCGAGCGGCGCGTGCAGCGTGTGTTGAACAGCTCCATCGCCGGCGGCGCCAGCTGCGGCAGCAGCGAGCGGTCGGCGCTGATCTTGCGGAAGAACTCCTCGATGAGCTCCGCGTGCTCGTCGCTGAAGTCGTGCAGGAGGTCGCGGTACAGCTGCTCGAGGATCCCGCCGCGGGCGCCGACGAGCGTGCTGACGGGCGCGAGGACGTCGGTGAAGCGCGTGATGATCGGCAGCGGCACCCGGCCGACGCGGATCGTGTGGATCGTCGCGGTCGAGAGCACGCGCAGCAGCTGCTGCCCGAGCACGCTCGAGAGCACGTCGGCGAGCGGGGAGCCGCGGTGCGGCGTGGCCACGGAGATCACGCTGCGCGCGCGCGCGAGCACCCGCGGCACGTCACGCGTCGTCGGCAGCTCGGCCCCCGGCGCGAGCAAGAGGCGCGCGTCGAGCCCTCCGGTCGAGTGCCCGACGATGTGCACGTGATCGCCGTCGACGCTGGTGGCGTCGATGGTCTCGAGCAGCGTCGAGGCGCGCCGCGGGAGCGACGAGGTCGGCAGCACGCGGACCTCGTGCAGCGACGCCGCGACCCCGCGCGCCGCGAGCAGCGGCGGGAGCACGCGGCGAACGTGCGCGAAGTACTTGAAGTCCCCGAAGTTGGCGAAGCCGAAGAACCCAGGGACGAGGTAGACGTGGTGGCTGCCGCCCATCGAGCGGGCCCAGTGTGCCCCGCCCCGCGCCCGAGCTCAACGCGCCGCCGCGCGTATGGAGAGGGGGTCCTCGTCGCGCCTCGACCCCACGCGGCGCGACGCCACGGCCGCGGGGTGAACGCCCGACGCGCTGGTGGTCGGGGTGGTACCGTCGACGCCGACGAGCCGCGATCGCGGACCGGAGGTGCCGACGATGTGCCGAAACATCAAGCTGCTCTACAACTTCGAGCCCCCGGCGACCGAGGATGAGATCCGCGCGTCGGCGCTGCAGTATGTCCGCAAGGTCAGCGGGATGCGGCAGCCGTCGCGCGCGAACGAGCTCGCGTTCCAGCGGGCCGTCGACGGCATCACCGCGATCACCCGCCACCTGCTGCTCGAGGCCCTGGAGACGAGCGGCGCGCCCCGTGATCGCGAGGTCGAGAGGGAGCGCGCGCGCGAGCGCGGACGACAGCGCGTCGCGCGGGCCCACGACGGCTGAGCGCGCGCGTGCCCCGGTCCGCCAGCGCCGCGTGGGAGATCGACGCGCGCCGACCCGCGTTGACCTCCGCGTTGACCTCCGCGTTGACCTCCGCGTTGACCTCCGCGTTGACCTCCGCGTTGATACCCGTGTTGCTCCCCGTGTTATTATCCACGTTGACCCGCGAGACGAGCGCCTCGCCGCGTCGCCCGAGTCGAACGCCCACGCGCGGGTGGTCGAGGCTCGCGCTCGCGGGGTGTTCGCTGCTGCTGGCCTGTCGCGCGGCGGCGCCGGAGCCGGAGCCGCAGGCGCTGCCGCCGCCCTCTACTCCGATTCCTACTCCGCCCTCTACTCCGATCCCTACTCCGCCCTCCACTTCGACCCCTCCTCCGACCGCGACCCCGCGCCGCGCCGCGCCGACGACCGCGACGCCATCGACGACGATCGCAGCACCCGCCGAGGTCACCGAGCCCGCCGCGCCCGAGCCCGCGCCCGTCGAGCCCGCGCCCGTCGAGCGCGTCGATCGGTGCGCCCCGCCCTACCCGGTGCGACCGCCGACGCGCGCGCCGCAGGAGGATCTCGACTGCATCCTCAACCCGAGCTGTCATGATTCACCGACGGTCGTCGAGCACCCCGAGCGCCCGCAAAAACCTGCCCTCTCGGACATTCGAGATCCGCTGCGCGCGGCCCGAACGCGCGCGCTCGCGTGCGGAGCGGGCCGCGCCCCCGAGGGCGCGTGCGTCGTCTACCAGCTCGTGCTCCTCGGCGAGTCGGGCGCGGTCGAGCGGGTGTGGACGCTGACCGCCGACGCGCCCGAGGGCGTGCTGCGGTGCGCCGAGGAGGCGCTGCGCGAGATCCGGCTGCCGCGCTTTCGCGCGCGCTCCCTCGGCCTGCAGGTGAAGCTGCGCTGGTGAGGAGACGCCGTCACGCGGCGTCGAGCTCGTCGCGTCTCCGCCGGGCGACGCGCGAGCACGCGGGGGCGCGCGCGGGCTCGACGCGCGACGCGTGGACGCGCGCGACGTCGCGCTGGATGTTGCATGCGCATAAATACATGTCTTTATAGACATGAATAATACGCGGCGCGCCTCCGCGCCGCGATCTTCGAGATACTCGACGTACGGCTCGCCGCGAGCGCGCGCGGGCGGGAGACGCGATGACGATCAAGATCCGGCAACGCACGTCCGCGAGCGGCAAGACGCACTGGCAGGCCGACATCCACGTGATGCTGCCCAGCGGCAAGCTGCTGCGTGAGCGACGGATGGCGCAGGGCCGCAGCGAGGCCGCGGCGCTGCGCTGGGCCAAGGCCCGCGAGGCCCACCTGCTGCGCCACGGCAAGGGCCCGCGCGACGACGGCGGCGCGCGGGCGCCGAAGCTGATCGACTTCGTCGAGCAGTTCCGGCGCGACTACCTGGTCGCCAACCGCCTGCGCCCCTCGACGATCCAGAGCTGGGACTCGGTGCTCTCGCAGCACCTGCTGCCGGTGGTCGGCGGCCTGCGGCTCGACGAGATCGGCCCGCGCGAGGTGCAGCTGCTCAAGCAGCGCCCGCTGGCGGCGAGCACCACTAACTTCGTGCTCGCCAAGCTCGGCGCGCTGCTGCGGCAGGCCTGCGAGTGGGGGCTGATCGCGCAGGTCCCCAAGATCAGCAGCGTCAAGGAGACCTCGCGCGCGCCCGAGTACCTCTCCTTCACCGACTACGCGCGCCTGCTCGAGGTCGCCGAGGACCCCGTGACGCGGGTGATCGTGCTGCTGGGCGGCGACGCCGGGATGCGCTGCGGCGAGCTGCTCGCGCTGCGCTGGCGCAACGTGCACCTCGATCGCAACCGCATCCACGTGTGCGAGAACGACGTGCGCGGGCACGTCGGGCCGCCGAAGGGCGGGCGCGACCGCTGGCTGCCCATGACGAAGCAGCTGCGCGGCGAGCTCGAGTCGCTCGAGCGCCGCGGCGAGCGAGTGCTGTGGCGCGGCGACGGCGAGCCCATGAGCCACTCGGCGGTGACCTTCCGGCTGCACAAGGCGATGCGGCGCGCGGGGCTCGGCAAGAAAGGGCCGCACACGCTGCGGCACACGTTCTGCTCGCACCTGGCGATGCGCGGCGTCTCGGCGGTCAAGATCCAGCGGCTCGCCGGCCACGCGAAGCTCGCGACCACGCAGATCTACATGCACCTGGCCCCGAGCTCGCTCGAGGACGCGATCGAGGCGCTGGGGCGCTAGGCCGAGACCAAGCGCCCCGCGCGTCCGACCCGCGCGAGTCGACCGTGCGCGCGTGGGCGCGTCGAGCACGGGCGCGCGCGCGCAGATCAAGCGCCACGCGCCCGGCGGACGCCGGCTCGTGGATCGAGCTTTGCAATCGGTCGGGCGCGAGCCTTGCCGACTCGGCTCGAGGACCACGACCATGAAGCAGCAGTCCCTCCCCATGTTCTGTGACCAGTGTGAGCAGTCGTTTCGCGGCGCCGGGTGCGTCGACCGCGGCGTGTGCGGGAAAGACCCCGACGTCGAGGCCGCGCAGAAGCTCCTGCTCTACGGGGTCAAGGGCATGGCGGCGTACAAGGCCCACGCGCGGCGCCTGGGCAAGACGGACGCCGAGGTCGAGGCGTTCATCGAGTCCGCGCTGTTCGCGACCATGACCAACGTCAACTTCGACCTCGAGCGCGTGCTCGAGATGGCGCTCGAGTGCGGGCGCATGAACCTCCGCGCGATGCAGCTGCTCAACGACGGGCACGTCGAGGCCTTCGGCGCGCCGTCGCCCGCCGAGGTCGTCGAGGGGATCCAGGACGGCCCCGGGATCCTCGTCACGGGGCACGACCTGCTCGATCTCAAGCACGTGCTCGACGCCGTCAACGGCACGGAGATCAAGGTCTACACCCACGGCGAGATGCTGCCCGCGCACATGTACCCGCGCCTGCGCGAGCACCCGAACCTCGCCGGGCACTACGGCGGCGCGTGGCAGAAGCAGCGGCGCGAGTTCGAACGCTTCGGCGGGCCGATCGTCGCGACGACGAACTGCGTGCTGATCCCGAACCACACCAACACCTACGGCGCGCGCCTGTACACCATGCGCGAGGTCGCCGTGCCCGGCTCGCGGCGCCTGACGGACGGGCAGCTCGACCAGGTGGTCGCGCACGCCCGCGAGCTCGGCGCGCTCACGCCGAGCGAGCAGACGCGCCAGACGGTCGGCTTCCACTACACCGCGATCCTGCGGCACGCGGGCGCGATCGTGGACGCCGTCAAGTCGGGCGCGATCCGCCGGTTCTTCGTCATCGGCGGCTGCGACGGCGCCGAGCCGGGGCGCAACTACTACAGCGACTTCGCCCACGGCGCGCCCCAGGACTCGGTGATCCTGACGCTGGGCTGCGGCAAGTACCGCATCCGCGATCACGACTACGGGACGGTCGCGGGCCTCCCGCGGCTGCTCGACATGGGGCAGTGCAACGACGCCTACGGCGCGATCCAGGTCGCGCTCGCGCTCGCGGAGGCCTTCCGCTGCGGCGTCAACGACCTGCCGCTCGATCTCGTGATCTCGTGGTTCGAGCAGAAGGCCGTCGCGGTGCTGCTGACGCTGCTGCACCTCGGCGTGAAGGGGATCCGCATCGGCCCCAACCCGCCGCCCTTCCTCACGGCGAACGTCATGACGGCGCTGCAGGAGCGCTTCGACCTCCAGCTGATCGGGACCGACGGCCGCGCCGACGTCGCGCGCGCGATGGCGTCGGCGAGCTGACCTCGAGGCCACGGAGAATTTCGCGGCGGCCGGGTACGAATTCCCGTCCGCGCGCGCGTCACCGCGCGCGGCCGACGGGCCCCCGCGCGCTCGATCGGATCGTCGACGGGTCGCGGCCTCGCCGCGCCGTGAGCTCGCGCAAGCGGGCTCAGCCGCGCTCCTCGACCTCGAGCGCGCGCGTCACCGCCTCCTCGATCCACGTCACGGCGCCGGCGAAGTCGCGGCCCGAGTCGCGATCGTGGGCGACCGGGTCGTCGACGCGCCACGCGAGGTACGCGATCGCCGTCGCCGCGTGATACGTCCGCACCCGCGCCCGCGACGGCCGCACGCCGGCGCGCGCCTCGTACTCCGTGAGCGCCGTCTCGAGCAGCGCGTCGCCGTAGGACGGCAAGAACTTGAAGTCGAGGTGGCGATCTCGCCAGCCGGCGCCCGCGAAGTCGAACACGCCGACGAGTCGCTTGCTTCGTGGCTCAAAGACCAGGTTGTGACTGCCGAGGTCGTCGTGCACCAGCGCCTCGTCGGCCGCGCGCGCGTCGTCCAGCGCGCGCTCGTAGCGATCGATGACCGCGAGCATGCGCCGCTCGAGCGCGCGGCCGGCCGCGCCGGGCCGGGGTGATGGGGCGCGCAGCGAGCCCGGGACGCGCGCGCGCAGATACGCGAGTGGCGGCGGCCAGCGCTCCGGGCATGGCTCTCCGGCCAGGCGCGCGAGCGCGTCGGCTGGCAGCGCGCCGTGCAGCTCAGCCGCCAGGGTCCCCAGCGCCCGCGCGAAGCGGGTCATCGCGTCGACGCGCGCGCGGTGCTCGGGCCGCAGGCCCCACATGGTCTCGCCGGGCACGAGCGCGCGGACGTCGAGCCCGAGCGCGAAGGCGTCGTCGGCGAGCGGCTGCGGGACCGCGACGCGCAGGCGCGGCGCGAGGGCCCGCAGCAGCGCCCGCTCCCTCGCCAACCACGCGCGGCCTTCGGGCGCCTGGGCGACGTAGAGCGCGCGTGAACCTGGCAAAAAGGCCAGCCATCGCCAGTCCCGGCGTTCGAAGCGGAGCTGCGCGGGGCGCAGCTCGATCTCCGCGTGCCGCTCGAGCAGCCGCGCGATTCGGTCGGCGTCGGGCGGCGCGGGCGTGTGCACGGCGGCATGGTATCTCAGCGCCGGCCGCCACGACGACGCGCCCACGCTACGGCAGCAGCTCGCGGAGGAACTGCTTGACCTTGACGCCGCCGAGGTAGGCGAAGAACTCGCGCGTGGTCTTGTCGGTGCGCAGCGCCTCGCGGAACTTGGGATCGCGCAGCAGCTCCTCGGGGTTCGAAATGTTGGCGCCGGCGAGGCCGGTCAGCTCGAACTCCTTCATGACCTCGAGCGCGCGCGCGGTCTCGAAGCTCATGCCGAGGTTCTCGGTCGCGCCGCCGACCATCGACATGAGGCCCTCCTTGCGGCCGTCGACGAAGCGCTCGAAGCCGTCCTGGGTCGAGGTCTCGACGTAGCGGGCGACCTTGTCGCCCAGGTTCCAGAAGCCGTGCGTGATCCCGCGGGGCTTGAGCACGTGGCAGCCCGCGCCGGCGGTGAAGCGCAGCCCGCCCGCGCCGCCGACCTCGAAGTGCAGCTCGCCCGCGATGATGTACATGTGCTGGTCCTCGTTCGCGTGGGTGTGAAAGGCCAGCAGCTCCCGCGGCCGCACCTCGCCCTCCATCACCGAGAAGTGCCCGCCGAGCCGCTTCGTGCGGACGACGATCTTCATGTCGCTCGCCGTCTTCTCGCCCTGGCCGGGCTGAATCACCAGATCGTTCGCGCTGAGACTGTTCATCGATACTCTCCTCGTGGCCCCGCGCTGCTCCGCCGGCGCGCGGGTGCGCGGCGCGGCGAGAGCGACCTAGCTCGCGGGTCACCGGGTCCAACGCGATCGCGCCGGGGACCACACCACCGCGGGAGCAGATTTTTTTCGGGGCGCGCGCGGGCCGGCGCGCGCGCCCACCCACGGTTCGAAAGCGTGAGGAGCGCCCGCGAGCTCGCGCGCGGACGCGCCCGGTCGGGAGGCGCCAGTGGGGCGATCGAGGACAGGCGCGTCGCCGATGTGTGACGCGGCGACGGCCTGATCCCCGAAAATAATGCGACTCACGCGGGTGTCTCGGAGAACAGGCCGCGCGACGTGTTCGTATTCGTGCGGGCCCGTGAGTCGTTCGTCGTCCAAGCTCCCGCCGAGCCAACTCGATCGCTTCGTTCACCCGCGCGTCCGCGAGGTCGGCGGCGACCTCCTGCGACGCGCACGGCTCGCGGTCGGCGTTCTGCTGTTCTTCGTCGTCAGCCTGCCCGTGTCGCTCTCGGCGCTCCTGTACGAGGGTAAGTACGTCGAGGGCGTGAGCTCGGCCGCGCTCTGGCTCGCCAGCGTCGGCCTCATCGCGGCCTCGCGCCTCGGCGTGGGGGTCAAGCGCCTCGGGTACCTGCTCGGCGGCGTCGTCCTGCCCAGCGCGGCCATCAACGCGTGGAGCGGCGCGGGCCTCGGCAGCGCCTCCGTCCTCGGGATGATGCTGCTGCCCTCGCTCACCGTGTTTCTCTCGGGGGCGCGGGCCGGCTGGGTGTTCGTGGGCGCGGTGATCGGCTCCTTCGTCGGGGTCTCGTACGCGTCGACGGGGTCCCTGACCGGCGATCTCGAGCGACTGGTCGGCCTCTCGGTGCTGGCGCTCGTGGTCACCGGGACGTCGATCGCGGCCGAGACCCAGCGCCGGCGCTCGGATGAGGAGCGCGTGCGCGCGCTCGAGGAGGCCGAGGCCGCGCGTGACCGCGCCGAGGTCCTGGGCCGCGAGACCGCCGCCGCGCGCGAGGCCGCCGAGGCGGCGCGCCTGCGAGCCGAGCGCGCGAGCCAGGCCAAGAGCGAGTTCCTCGCGAACATGAGTCACGAGATTCGCACGCCGATGAACGCGGTGATCGGCATGACGGGCCTCCTGCTCGACACCGAGCTCGATCCCCAGCAGCGCGCCTTCGCGGAGATCGTGCGCGGCAGCGGCGAGGCGCTGCTCGGGCTGATCAACGACATCCTGGACCTGTCGAAGATCGAGGCCGGCGAGCTCGTGATCGAGCGCGCGCCGATGGACGTGCGCGAGTGCGTTGAGAACGCGATCGACGTCGTGGCGCTCGCCGCGAGCAAGAAGAACCTCGAGCTGGTCGCGCGCGTCGATCGCGACGTGCCGCTCGCGATCTTCGGCGACCCCACGCGCACGCAGCAGACGCTGGTCAACCTGCTCGGCAACGCGGTCAAGTTCACCGAGGCGGGGGAGGTCGCGCTGACCGTGCGCGCGCGCGAGCTCGCGGATCAGGGCCTCCGCGAGCTCCAGTTCTCCGTGCGCGACACCGGGATCGGCGTCGCCGAGGCCAAGCTCCCGCTGCTGTTCGACGCGTTCGTGCAGGAGGACGCCTCGACGACGCGTCAGTTCGGCGGGACCGGGCTCGGGCTGACGATCTGCAAGCGGCTCGTCGAGGCGATGGACGGGCGCATCTGGGCCGAGAGCGTCAAGGGGCGCGGCTCGACCTTTCACTTCACGATCCCGGGGCGCGTCGCGCCGCAGGCGGCACCCCGCCGTCTCGAGGCCGACTCACGGCTCTCGGGGCGCCGCGTGCTTGTGGTCGACGACAACGCGACCAGCCGGCGGCTCCTCGAGGAGCTGCTGACGGGCTGGGGCGCGCGGCCGACGGTCGTGGCCTCGGGGTCCGCCGCGCTCGCCGCGCTCGAGCGCGGCGCCTTCGACTGCGCGATCGTCGATGTGCGGATGCCGGAGATGGACGGGCTCGAGCTGGCCGCGCGCGCCCGCGCGAGCACGGAGACCGCCGCGCTCCCGCTCGTGATGCTGTCGTCGCTGCGCACCCAGGAGCCGCGCCCGCGCGAGCTCGAGCGGACCGCGTTCGTGACCAAGCCCGTGAAGCCCGGCCGGCTGCACGACGCGCTCGCGTCGCTGCTCGCCGAGACGCCGACCGAGGTCGCGGTCGCGCGAGCGCCCGAGCCTGGCCCCGGGGCCACACGTCTGCGCGTGCTGATCGCCGAGGACAACCGCATCAATCAGGAGGTCGCGCTGCTCTCGCTCGCGCGCCTCGGGATCCGCGGGGCGGTGGTGTCGGACGGGCGTGAGGCGATCGTCGCGCTCGGCGAGATCGACTACGACATCGTGTTCATGGACCTCCAGATGCCCGGGCTCGACGGGCTCGCGGCGACGCGCAGGATCCGGGCCGACGCGAGCCTGCGCCAGCCCTACATCGTGGCGATGACGGCGAACGCGACGGTGCAGGATCGCGACGCGTGCCTGTCGGCCGGGATGAACGACTTCGTCAGCAAGCCGTTCCGCGTCGGTGATCTCGAGGCCGTGCTCGCGCGCTACGCCGCGCCTGACGTGGACCCCGGCGCGACGGGGACCGCCCGCGCCTCGACCGTCGCCGCCGCGCCGAAGGGGCACGACGAGCGCGACGCGGTCGACACGGGCGACACGGGCGACACGGGCGACACGGGCGACACGGTCGACACGGGCGACACGGGCGACACGGTCGACACGGTCGACACGGTCGACACGGTCGACACGGTCGACACGGTCGACACGGTCGCGCTGGACAACCTCAAGGCGCTGCTCGATGTTGAGGACAACGCGTCGCTCGGGGCGGCGCTCGACAGCTTCCTCCCCGACATCGCGGCGCTGGTGTCCGCGCTCGAGGGGGCGGCCGCGCGCGGCGACGAGGACGCGGTCGCGGTCGCGGCGCACACGCTGAAGGCCAACAGCGCGACGGTCGGCGCGCCCGAGCTGCGCGCGCTCGCGTCGGCGATCGAGGTCGCCGCGAGCCCGCGCGAGGGTGATCACGGGCCGCGCGCGGCGCTGCTCGAGCGGCTTCGGCCGGCCCACGCGCGCTACCTCGAGGCGCTCACCCGCGTGCGCGCGACGTGGGGCTCCTCGATCGACGAGGGCTCAGGGGCGGTTGCTGACGCGAGCATCGAAGCCCATCGGGCGTGAAGCCGGCCCGTCCTGACGGATCGGCGCCCGGTGCTTCGCCTCGCGCGATCGGCTCGTACTCGCGACCTCGATGAGACTTGGTCAGTTGTTCAAGCATCCGCGTATACACGGTAGATAACGCAACACGATTGCACGGAGACCGGCGCGCGTGCTACCGACGGTGCGTCGTGGATCGTCGGCGAGCGCATCAGTCGCGAGCGGGCGTGATCGCCGTCGCGATCACGCGTCGACTCGCGCCCGTGGTGCTGGCGCTGCCGCTCGCCGCGTCCGCGTCCGCGTGGGCCAGCGCGCCGACGCCGGCGCCCGTCGAGGCGATCCGCCCGCCCGTGCTGACAGGGCAGCAGCCCGCGATCTACCCCGAGGCGGAGCGCGCGAGCGGGCGCGTCGTCGAGGTCGCGCTGCACGTCACCGTGCTCGCCGACGGGCGCGTCGGCGAGGACGTCGAGGTCGCCACATCAGGGGGCGCGGCCTTCGATCGCGCGGCCGTGGAGGCCGTGCGCGGGTGGAGCTTCGCGCCCGCGCGTCGCGGTGAGCAGGCGATCGCCAGCCGCATCCGCGTCTCGGTGCGCTTCACCCCGCCCGCCCCGCCGAACGACGCCCCGCCTGCGGAACAACCTGACCCAACGAACAGCACCGCCAACGCGACGCCCGCGGGCGGCGGCGGAGAAGAGGACGGCGGAGAAGAGGACGGCGGAGAAGAGGACGGCGCGGAAGACCGCGGCGGCGAAGAGCTCGCGGACGACGGCGCGGAAGACGACGACGCGATCGACATCGTGGTCCGCGGCGAGCGAGCGCTGCGCGACGAAGATCGCGGCGCTAGCAGCTTCACGGTCGACCGCGCGCTGCTCGACGCGGCGCCGCGGCAGGAGGGCGCCGACGTGGTGCGCAGCGCCCCGGGCGTGTACATCGGGCGCGCCGAGGGCATGGCCGTGGCCCACCGCTACATGCTGCGGGGCTTCGACGCCGAGCACGGGCAGGACATCGAGATGCGCGTCGGCGGGCTGCCGATCAACCTGCCGTCCCACATCCACGGCCAGGGCTACGCCGACCTCGGCTTCCTGATCGCGGAGGGCGTCGACGAGCTGCGCGCGCTCGAGGGCGTCTACGATCCGCGGCAGGGGGACTTCGCGGTCGCCGGCAGCTTCGACATCCGGCTCGGCGCGCGCGAGCGCGGCTGGCGACTCTCGTCGAGCTACGGGCGCTTCAACAGCTTCCGTCAGCTCGCGATGTGGGCCCCCGAGGATCAGCCCGACGAGACCTTCGCCGCGGTCCAGTACCAGCGCACCGACGGCTTCGGCCAGAACCGCGCGGGGCAGCAGGCCTCGGGCGTGGTCCAGGCGCGCTTCGGCAAGCAGGGCGCGCCGTGGCGCTTCCGCGTCGTCAGCTTCATGCACGGCGCGCGCTCGCAGCTCGCCGGCGTCGTGCGCCAGGACGACGTCGACGCGGGCGTCGTCGACTTCCACGGCGTCTACCCCTACCCGACCGCGCTCGCCCAGTCCGCGCTCGCGGGCCGCGTGATGGCGGGGCTGTTCCCCGAGTACCGCGGCGCCCGGGGCGACAACGGCGAGCTCGGGCTGTGGCTCGGCTACGACAGCTTCCGCCTGCAGGAGAACTTCACCGGCTTCACCCAGAAGTCGCAGACGCTCGAGTCGGTCGCCGGGCGCGGCGACCTGGTCGAGCAGCAGAACCGCACGGTCTCGGCCGGGCTGTCGGGGCGCTACCGGACGCGCCCGTATCGCCCGGCGCGGTGGGCCGCGGGCACGGTCGAGCTCGGCCTCGACAGCCGCCTCGATCGGATCGAGCAGGCCCAGAACCTGCTCGACGCGGCGGTCCGCAACCAGACCTGGGACCACCGCGTCGACGCGCGCGCGCTCGGCCTCGACCTCGGCATGTGGGGCGACCTCGACTGGCGCTTCACCCAGTACCTGCGGCTGCGCGTGGGGGCGCGCGCGGACGTGCTGTTCTACGACGTCGACGATCGCCTGGGGAACTTCGTGCCGGCGTCGCGCCCCGACGACGCGTTCTTGCCCGGGTTCCGCCGCACCGCCTACGGCGTGGCCGCGGGCCCGCGGACGAGCGCCGAGGTCACGCCGCTCGACTGGCTCTCGATCCGCGCCGCCTACGGCGAGGGCTACCGCTCGCCGCAGGCGCGCACGCTCGAGGACGGCGAGCGGGCGCCGTTCACCAAGGTGCGCTCTGCCGACCTCGGGCTGCGCCTGGGTCGCGATCCGCGGCTCGAGGTGACGACCGCCGGCTACTTCACGCGGCTCTCCGACGACGTGGTCTTTGAGCCGCGTGAGGCGAGGCTCGAGCGCGTCGGCGCGACGCGGCGGCTCGGCGCCGTGCTCACGGCCCAGACGCGCCCGCGGCCCTGGCTGCTCGCGGCGCTCTCGCTCACCTACGTCGACGCGACGCTGCTCGAGCCGCCGCCGGCCACCGCCGAGAACCCGCAGCCGGCCTTCGAGCCCGGGCAGAAGCTGCCCTTCGTCGCGCCCGTGGTCGGGCGCCTCGACCTCGGCGTGCACGGCCCGCTCGCGCGCGCGGGGACGTCGTGGCCGCTGTCGGGGCGGCTCGGCGCGGGCTTCTCGTACCTGTCCCCGCGGCCGCTGCCCTACGGCGGCGCGGCCGATCACGTGCCGCTGCTCGACCTCTCCGGCGGCCTGCGCTTCGGGCCGCTCGACCTCGGCGTCGCGGTCTTCAACGTCCTCAACCGGGAGTACGCCGCCGTGGAGTACAGCTTCGCGTCCCACTGGAACCCCGCGCGCCCGCGCCCGCGCACGCCCGCGCGCCACCTCGCCGCCGGCGCGCCGCTCTCCTTCTTGATCACGCTGGGGGTCACGCTGTGAGGCGCGCGCTGCTCGGGCTCGCGCTGCTGCTGCCCGCGGCCGCCTCCTGTGACACGGGACAGGTGACGACCGCGGCGCCCCTGCGGCTCGCCGGCGTCGCGGTCGAGGGCGCCGTCGAGGGCAAGGACGGCGCCCTGATCACGCTGACCGCCGCGGAGCTCGCGTTCGGCCCGCTGTACCTGTGCGCCGGCACGCAGGCGGGCGAGCTGTGCGAGACGGCGCGCCTCGAGTGGCTCGAGAGCGCGGTCGTCGACGCGCTCGACCCGACCCCGACCGAGGTCGGCGAGCTCGTCGGCGTCACCGGCGTCGTGCGCTCGTGGATGTACGACCTCGGCCTGAGCTCGCAGCTGACCCAGCAGGGCCCGCTCGTGCTCGACGCCGCGGAGGCGCTCGGCGGCAGCTCCGTGCGGCTCACGGGGCAGGCCGAGCTCGCCGGCGTGACGATCCCGTTTCTCGCCGCGGTGCCGATCCAGCAGGAGGCCGAGACGGAGCAGGGCGTGCCGGTGGTGCGCAAGAGCGCGAGCGAGGACTTCGAGCACGAGCTGCGCGAGGAGCGGCGCTCGACGCTGCTCGTGCGCTTCGACCCGCGCCCCTGGGTCGCGGAGATCGACTTCGCCGACCTCCTGGTGGAAGAGACATGCTCGGAGGGCGGCCCGGCGAAGGTCTGCGCCGGCGTGCTCGAGCGGACCTGCGGCCCCGACGGCGCGGTCGCGGAGGAGCGCGACTGCGCGGCCGAGGGCGCGGGCTGCTACCGCGGGCTCGGCTGCGCCGCGCGCGTCGAGTTCGCGCCGGGCAGCCAGGGCTTCAAGGCCGTGCGCGACCAGGTCGTCTCGGGGCCGCGGCCGGCCTTCGAGTGGAGCGCGGAGGATCGGGAGTAAGCCATGGACACGGTCGAGCGCGTCTCTCACCTCCTGCTGCAGGCCGGCACCGCGTGGATCCTGTGGCTGCTCGCCGCGCTCTCGCTCGCCAGCGTGATCGTGTTCATCGAGCGCCTGATCACCTACCGCGCCGTCTCGATCGAGCTCGAGCCGCTCTCGCGCGCGCTCGCCGAGGAGCTCGAGGCGGGACACCGGCGCGCGGCGATCGAGCGCCTGCGACGCGCCGGCGCGGTCGCGCCGAGGATCGCCGCCGCCGGCCTGGAGCTCGCATCACGCGGGGCCCGGGCCGCCGAGAACGCGATGCGCAGCGCGACCGCGCTCGAGCGCATGCGGCTCGAGCGACGGCTCTCGTTCCTGGCGACGCTCGGCAACAACGCGCCCTTCGTCGGCCTGCTCGGCACGGTCATCGGCGTGATCGAGGCGTTCGAAGCGCTCGGTCACGGCGCGCCCGAGGGCGCGGGCGAGCCGGTCGGCGCCGTCGCGTCGCAGGCGGTCATGGCCGCGGTCGCCGAGGCGCTGGTCGCCACGGCGGTCGGCATCCTCGTCGCGCTCCCGGCGATCGCCGCCTACAACATCCTGCAGCGCAGGGTCGCCACGCTGCTCGAGAGCGGCGAGGTGCTCTCGCGCCTCGTGCTCGCCTACGTCGGCGCGCGCGAGGACGCGGGCCCCGGCCGCGAGGAGCCGCGCGATGGCTGAGACCGGCGGACGCGGGCCGATCACGGGGATCAACGTCACCCCGCTCGTCGACATCACGCTGGTGCTGCTGATCATCCTCATGGTCACGGCGAAGATCGTGGCGACGCCGGCGATCCCGCTCGACCTGCCGCACGCGTCGCACACCGAGGACATCCAGGTCGTGCTCTCGGTGATCGTGCCGGCGCGCGGGCGCGTGCTGATCAACGGCGAGCCCGTGGGCGACGACGAGCGCCTGCGCGAGCTGGTCGCGGCCACGCTCGAGCAGAACCCCGGCGCGCGCGCGGTGATCCACGCCGAGGGCGCGGCGGCCCACGAGCGCGTGCTCCACGTGCTCGACCGCCTGCGCGGCGCCGGCCTCGACAAGGTCGCGTTCGCGGCTGATCCGCTCCCGAGCGCGGAGGGGACCCCGTGAGCGCGCCGTCGATCGTCGACGCGGTCTGGGGCACGCGCCCGCCCGCCCGCGCCCAGCCGGCGGGGATCGCCGCGCTGATCGCCGCGTCGCTCTACGCCGCGATCGCGGTCGCGACCTGGCGCGCCGGCCCCCCGCTCGACGGCTGGGCGCTGATCATGGCGGCGCGCGTGCACCATGATCTCACGCGCCTCGAGAGCGTCGACGTCGCGCCGCCCGAGCCCGAGCCCGAGCCCGACCGACCGCCTCCCCCCGAACCGGTCCCCGAGGACACCCCGCCCCCGTCCGCGCCTGCCCCTGAGACCAGCACACCGCCGCCGCCGCGCGCGCCCAGGCGCGCGCCCAGCTCGCGGCCGTCGCCGCCCGCCAAGGCCGGCCGCGTGCTCGACAGCGGGAGCGAGGCGCCCGTCGACCTCACGGGCATCGTCACCGGCGACGGCCCGCGCTACGCCGGCGGCAGCACGGCGCGGGGCGGGACCGCCGAAGCGCCGGTCTCGCCCGCGCTGCGGCCCGCCGCGCCGAAGCCCGCCGCGCCGAAGCCCGCGACCCCGAGTCGCGCGCGCCCGCCGACGCCGCTCGAGGGGGACTGGGACTGCGCGTGGCCAGCCGCCGCCGACCGCCTCGAGATCAACGCGGCCGCGGCCACCGTCCGCGTCACCGTCGACGCGCGCGGGCGGCCGGTCAAGGTCAACGTCACGCGCGATCCCGGGCACGGCTTCGCCGACGCGGCCATTCGCTGCGCGACGCGAGCGCGCTTCCAGCCCGCCCGGGACGCGCGCGGTGAGCCGGTCCAGGCCGTCACGCCGCCGATCCGTGTACGGTTTACTCGATGAGCGCCCGCCCCCGCCCGCCCGCCGCGCTCGCGGCCCTGCTCGTCCTCGCGACGCTCGCGCCGCTGAGCGCCTGTCGCGACACGCGGGCGACGCCCGAGGAGTGCGCGCGGATCCTCGATCGCATGGTCGAGATCGAGCTGACGCGGCAGGGCTACCGCGACCCCGTGCTGCTCGAGCGCCGGCGCGTCGAGCTTCGCGGCCGCTACCGCGCCGAGCTCGACGCGTGCGTCGGTCGCCGGCTGCACGAGGGCGCGATGGAGTGCGTCGATCGGGCCGACGACATCGAGACGCTGATCCACGCCTGCCTGCACCACCGCTAGGCCTGGCCTGGCCTGGCGCGTCCGGAGCCGCGCGTCGCTTGCATGGTTGCTCAACTCTGCAATCCGCAACACGATTGCAAAAACTCAGGAGCCGCGATAGCAAGTCGACATGCTCACCGCGCGCCGTCGTCCCGTCCCCACGCCGAGCTCGTTCGCCGGCACCCTCGCGCTCTCCTGCGCGCTCTCCTGTCCGCTCGCCGGCGCGCTCGCCGGCGCGCTCTCCTTCGCGCTCTCCTTCGCGCTCTCCTTCGCGCTCGTCGGCGCGCTCGCGTGTGACAGCGCCGACGCCGGCGCGCTCGACGTCCTCGTCGAGGCCGAGGACGTCATTATCGAGGGGCTCACCCCCGGCGACGGCGCCGAGAACATCCGCGACGGCTGGGCGGTCGAGTACGAGCGCTACATCGTCGTCCTCGGCGAGATCGAGCTGCAGCTCTCGACCGATCGCGCCGTCGCCGTGTCCGCGCCCGAGCTGTTCGCCGTCGACCTCGCCGCGATCTCGTCCGCCGGCGACTCGCTGTGGCAGCTGCGCTCGCTCGCCGAGGGCCGCTACGAGTTCTTCTACTCGGTCGAGGGCGCGAGCGCGGCGAGCCGCCACGACTCGGTGAGCGCGGCCGACTTCGAGGAGATGCGCGCCGGCGACTGGTCGTACCTGATCGACGGCGTGCTGCGCAAGGACGACGGCGTCTCCTGCCCTCCACCGGACCTGTCCGATCCGCCAGTCGGCGCCACCCCGGCGGGGACGAGCGCTGCGGGCGTGCCGTGCTACGCGAACCCGGAGCTGCGCTTCCGCGTCGGCGTGCACGAGGCGACCCACTACGGCCCGTGCGAGATCGACGGCGCGCCGGGGGTCAACGTCACGGCGAGCGGCGGACAGACGGCCGCGGTCACGATCCACGGCGACCACGTGTTCTTCAACGGCTTCCCCGAGGGCGCTGAGGGCGGGACGCAGCGGCTCGCGCAGTGGTTGGCGGACTGCGACCTCGACCTCGACGGCGAGGTCACCGAGGCCGAGCTCGCCGCGATCACGCCCAGCGAGCTCGCCGAGCTCGACGATCGCTATCAGCTCGGCGGCTCCCCGATCATCCCGCTCACGAGCATGTGGGACTACGTCCGCGCGCAGCTCAAGACGCAGGGGCACTTCCAGGGCGAGGGCGAGTGCCCGATCGACGGCGTCGAGCACGCCCACTGATCGCGCGCGCGACGTCTCCGCGCGCGCGCGAGCCGACCGCGACGAGGCGACCCGCGCTCCCGCGCGCGTCGTCGCGTCGCGGCGCGAACGCGAGCGCCCGGGCGCGTGCGATCTCGTTCGATTTACGGATTATGGCGGAAGGGACACAATCAAGCTCGGGCCGCGTGCGCGTGCGCGCGACGCCTCGGCTTGCACGTGACGGTGGAGATCGACGGATACCGCGAGCTCGAGGAGCTCTACGCGGGCGCGCGCCATCGCGTGTATCGGGCGCGCCGCGAGACCGACGGTCAATCGGTCGTGATCAAGGCGGTGCGCACGAAGGGCGCGCAGCCGATCGACGCGAGCCGACTCCGTCGTGAGTACGAGTTGCTGCGCTCGCTGCGGCTGCCGCACGTCATCCGCGCCTACGCGCTGATCGATCACGCGACCGCGCCGGCGCTCGCGCTCGAGGACTTCGGCGGCGTCACGCTCGCGCGGCACGCCGCGCGCGCGCGCCTCTCGCTCACGGCGCTGCTCGAGCTGTTCGCGCGGATCGCCGGCGCCGTCGACGAGCTGCACAACGCGGGGATTATCCACAAGGACATTAACCCGTCGAATATTCTCATCAATCAGGATCAGGCGATTCGCCTGATCGACTTCGGGCTGTCGTCCCGCGCGGCCCGGGAGTACGCCGCGCCGAGCACCCCCGAGGTGCTGCAGGGGACGCTGCAGTACATCTCGCCCGAACAGACAGGTCGCTTGAATCGTCCCGTCGACCACCGCGCGGATCTCTACGCGCTCGGCGTCACGATCTACGAGCTCCTCTGCGGGCGCCCGCCGTTTCGCGCGAGCGACCCGCTCGAGCTGATCCACAGCCACATCGCGCGCGAGCCGACGCCGCCCCACGTCGTGACCCCCGGGATCCCCGAGGCGCTCTCGATGATCGTCATGCGCCTGCTGCGGAAGCCCGCGAGCGAGCGCTACCGCAGCGCGCACGGGCTCCGGCTCGACCTCGAGGAGTGTCGGCACAAGCTCGCGCGCACGGGCGTCATCGACGGCTTCACGCCTGGCCAGTACGACATCTCGAGCAAGTTCCGCGTCAGCGACCGGCTGTACGGGCGCGACGACGAGCTGGCGCGCGCGCGCGAGGCCTTCGACCGCGCGCGCGCGGGCGCGCGCGAGTTCATCGTGCTCAGCGGACCCTCGGGCGCGGGCCGCGGGATGTTTCTGCGCGAGCTGGCGCCGCACTTCGCCAGGCACCGGGCGCTCTACGCGACCGCGGCCTTCGACTCCGACGACACGCCGATGCCCTACGCCCCGCTGCTGGTCATCTTCCGCCGGCTCGTGCAGCAAGTGCTCGCCGACGGACAGCTGTCGGCGTGGCGCCGCGGCTTCCAGGAGGCCTGCGGGGACGCAGGGCAGCTGCTGCTCGACGTGATCCCGGAGCTCGAGCACGTCATCGGGCCGCAGCCGCCGGCGCCGCCGAGCGGCCCCCTCGAGGTCCGCGCCCGGTTCTTCCACCTCGTCACCGGCTTCCTGCGCGTGTTCGCCAGCGTCGGCCGCCCGCTGGTGCTGTTCGTCGGAGAGCTGCAGTGGGCCGGCCGCGAGTCGCTCGCGCTGCTCGAGCACGTGTTCACCACGCGCGAGGGGGGCGCGGTGCTCATCGTCGCGGGCTACCGCGGGCTCCTGCCTGAAGCGGCGGGCTCACTCGCTCGCTTCCTCGCCGCGCTGCGCGAGGCCGGTCGCCCGGCGAGCGACATCCTGCTCGGCGCGATCTCAGTGGAGGGGATCAACGGGCTCGTCGCCGACACGCTGCGGCGCCCGCTCCGGGACACGCTCGCGCTCGCGCGCCTGGTCCACCGCAAGTCGCACGGCAACCACGGATCCGCGGCGGAGCTGCTCGAGACCTTCTACCGCGACGGGCTGATCGAGTTCGACCGCGACCGCCTCTCGTGGAGCTGGAACCTCAAGGAGATCGAGCGCGCGCCGGTCACCGACGACGTAGCGACCGAGCTCGTCGGGCGGCTCGACACCGTGGGCGCCGAGCCGCTCGAGGTGCTCGGCCACGCGGCGTGCACGGGGAGGAACCGGTTCTCGTTCGCTACGCTGTCGCTGCTGACCGCGCGCTCACCCCGGGCGCTCGCCCGCGTGCTCGCGCCCGCGGTGGAGGCAGGGCTCATCTCGCTCGACCCCGGCACGGGGCGGTTCTTCCACGTGCTGATCCGTCAGGGCGCCTACGCCCGCCTCGACCCCGGGCTTCGCGAGCACGCCCACGCGGCGCGCGGTCGTCAGCTGCTCGCCGAGACCTCGCCCGAGACGCTGCCTGGGCGCGTGTTCGAGGTCGTCGACCACCTCAACAAGGGTCGGCGGCTGCTCGAGCCCGCGGAGCGGCTCACGCTCGCGACGCTCAACTACGACGCGGGTCAGCGCGCGCGCGAGATGGGCGCCCACGACGTCGCGCTGCGTCACCACAGCACCGGCCTCGAGCTGCTCGCGGGCGCGAGCGACCGCGAGCGCCGCTTCAAGCTGATGCTGGCGACCGCCGAGTGCGAGTTCCTGACCGGAGACCTCGACGGCGCCGAGCGCCGCTTCGAAGTGCTCACGGCGAGCGCGCGCGGCCCGATCGAGCGCGCCGACGTCGCGATCCTGCGCGTCAAGCTCTACAACCACCGCCTCGACTACGCGCGCGCGATCGAGGTGAGCTGCGAGGCCCTCTCGGCGCTCGGCTTCCCCGCGCAGCCGCGCCCGAGCGCGGCCGCGGTGATGAAGCACATGCTCAACACGCGGGTCGCGATCGGCCGGCGCGCGCCCGAGGAGCTCGCCGAGCTGCCCGAGCTCGACGATCCCCGCGTCGATCGCATCCTCCGCCTCGCGCTCGCCACGAGCTCGGCGACCTTCGTCCACTCGCCCAACCTCACCGCGGTGCTCGCGATGCGCGCGGTGACGCTCTGCGTCCGCCACGGGATCAACGCCGCGGCCGCGTACGCGATCACGACCTTCGGGATCGTCGTCGGCGGCTCGTCGGGCGATCGCGTCGCCGCGGAGAGCTACGCGCGCGCGAGCTTTCGCGTGCTCGAGCGCTTCCCCGACAACGCGATCGAGGCGCGCGTCCGCTTCCTTCACGCCGGGATGATCGGGCACTGGACCACGCCGCTGCGCGAGCTGCTGCGCAGCGCCGAGCGCGGGGCCGAGTGCGCGCGCGAGAGCGGCTCGACGTACTTCGAGAGCTACACGCGGACCGTCATCTGCATCATCCGCGCGGCGATGGGCGAGTCGATCCCGGCGGTCAAGGCGAGCGTCGCGGCGTGCGTCTCGGCGCGCGCCGAGTGGCGCGTCGACGAGGCCGCCTCGGCCGCGATCCCGCTGCTGCGCTACCTCGAGGCGCTCGCCGGCGACAGCGAGTCGCTCACGCGCTTCGCGGCGGACTTCGACGAGGAGGGCTTTCGCGGGGCCGCGCGCGCGATCCGGAGCGGCGTGGCGATCGTCATCCTCGAGCTCAAGCGGCTCCACCTGCTCGTGCTGGCGCGACGCTTCGAGCCCGCGGCCGCGGCGATCCGCGCCCACGAGAGCGCGATCCTCGAGACGCACGCGAACGCGCTGGACCTCGCCAGCTACTACACCGACGTCGCGATCACGTACGCGGGCCTCGGCCAGCGCAGCCGCGCGGCCCGGCGCGCGATCAAGCGGGCGCACAAGGAGCTCGAGACCATGGCCGAGGGCTGCCCCGCGAACTTCCGCAGCCGGGCCGACCTCGCGCGCGCCGAGCTGGCCGCCTACGACGGCGACGGCGAGACGGCGATCATCCACTACGAGCGCGCCGTCCGACACGCGCGCGAGCAGGGCTGCGACCCGGAGGAGGCGCTCGCGCTCGAGTGCGCGGGCGAGTTCTACCGCTCGCGCGGCGCCGTCGACATCGCGCACATGTACCTCCGCCGGGCGCGGGAGGTCTACGCGCGCTGGGGCGCCCACGCCAAGACCGCGCTGCTCGACGAGGTCTACCCGGAGCTCGCGCAGGACGTCCGCGCGGCGAGCTCGGGCCTGCCGCTCACCGCGAGCGGCACAACGTCGTCGTCCGGGCGCTTCGCCAACCTGCTCGATCTCTCGTCGGTGATGAAGGCGACGCGCGCGGTCGCGGGCGAGCTGCGGCTCGGCAAGCTGCTCACGAGCCTCATGGAGATCGTGATCGAGAACGCGGGCGCCGACCGCGGCTGGCTGCTGTGGCAGCGCGACGGCGGGTGGTTCGTCGAGGCCGAGGGCGCGCTCGGCGAGGAGGTCGTGCGCGTGCAGCAGGGGACCCCGATCGCGCAGACGATCATCCCGCCGCGCGTCGTCGAGTACGTCGGGCGCACGCGCGAGATCGTCGTGCTCGAGAACCCCGCCGGCGAGGGCCCGTTCACCGACGACCCGCAGATCTCGCTGCGACGCCCGCGCTCGGCGTTCTGCATGCCGATGCTCCACCAGGGGCGCCTCACCGGCGTGCTCTACCTCGAGAACCGCCTGGTCGCCGGCGCGTTCACGGGCGAGCACCGCCACGTGCTCGAGCTGATCGCCTCCGACGCGGCGGTCGCCATCGAGGTCGCGCGCCTCTACGAGCAGCTCGAGGAGAAAGGCCGCACGCTCGAGCAGCGCGTCCGCCAGCGCACCGCCGAGCTCTCGCGCGCGCTCGACGAGCTGCGCCGCGCCCAGGAGGAGCTGGTGCACTCCGAGAAGATGGCCGCGCTCGGGCAGCTCGTCGCCGGCATCGCGCACGAGGTCAACACGCCGCTGGGCGCGATCCAGGCGTCGATCTCCAACATCCGCCGCGCGCTCGAGCGCGCGCTCGTCAACCTCCCACGCGTCTACGAGGCGCTCGCGCCCCCCGATCGCGCGCGCTTCCAGGCGATGGTCCAGCGCGCCGGGGCGGCCCGCGGCTCGGAGTCGACGCGCGAGGCTCGACGCGCGCGCCGCAGGCTCGCGCGCGAGCTCGCGGGGCACGGCGTCGCGGCGCCCGAGCGCTTCGCCGAGGTGCTCGTCGAGATCGGCATCCACGACGAGCTCGAGCCGCTGCTCCCGCTGCTGCGCCGCGACGACGCCGAGCTCGTGCTCGAGACCGCCTACGACCTCGCGCGCCAGCAGCAGAACAGCGACAACATCCAGCTCGCGGTCGAGCGCGCGTCGAAGATCATCTTCGCGCTCAAGCGCTACGTCCACCGCGGCGACGGCAACAACATGGTGCTCGCGAGCGTGACCGAGGGCGTCGACCTGGTGCTCACGCTGTACCGCAACCAGCTCAAGCGCGGCGTCGAGGTCGTGCGCCGCTACGAGCCGGTGCCCGAGATCCTGTGCGCGCCGGACGAGCTGTACCAGGTGTGGACGAACCTGATCCACAACGCGATCCAGGCCATGGACTACTCCGGCACGATCGAGCTCCGCGTGGCGCCCGAGGCCGGCGCGGTCGCGGTCCACGTGATCGACTCGGGCCCGGGGATCCCCGCCGAGATCCTCGGGCGCATCTTCGACCCGTTCTTCACGACCAAGCGCGCGGGCGAGGGCAGCGGGCTGGGGCTCGACATCACGCGCCGGATCGTCGAGCGCCACGACGGCCACATCACGGTCGAGAGCCGCCCGGGGCGGACCGCGTTCGTCGTCCGGCTGCCGACCCCCGGCGACGAGACCGCGAACGACGAGACCGCGAACGACGAGACCGCGAACGACGAGACCCCGAACGACGGGACCCCGAACGACGAGATTATGGAGAGCTGATATGGGCAGCGAGACGAGCGGGAGCGAGGCGAGCAACCACGAGCGGCGCCAGGTCGTGCTGTGCGTCGACGACGAGCGCATCGTGCTGACCAGCATCGGCGAGCAGCTCAAGCGCGGGCTCTCGCGGCCCTGCCTGATCGAGGTCGCCGAGAGCGGTGAGGAGGCGCTCGAGATCGTCGACGAGCTCATCGAGCAGGGCGAGTCGCTCGCGGTCGTGATCTCCGATCACCTGATGCCGCGCATGAAGGGCGACGAGCTGCTGCGCCGGATCCACGCGCGGCTCCCGGACGCGCGCAAGATCCTGCTGACCGGGCAGGCGAGCGCCGACGCGGTCGGCGGCGCGGTCAACCACGCGTCGCTGTACCGGTATATCGCCAAGCCGTGGGAGAGCGCGGACCTGCTGCTGACGATCAACGAGGCGCTCAAGAGCTTCCTGCAGGCCCGGGAGCTCGCGCGCAAGACGGCCCGGCTCGAGCGCACGCTCGAGGTGTTCCAGCGCTTCGTGCCCCGCGACTTCATCCGCCAGCTGCCGGCCGCCGACGTCACGAGGCTCGCGCTCGGCGACGGGGTCGAGCGCGAGATGAGCGTGCTGTTCACGGACATGCGCGCGTTCACGAGCCGCGCCGAGACGATGTCGCCGAAGCAGGCGTTCGCCTTCCTCAACCGCTACCTCGGGCACGCCGGGCCGATCGTCCGCGCGCACCGGGGCTTCATCGTGACCTTCCTCGGCGACGCGCTGATGGCCGCGTTCCCCGGCGGCCCCGACGACGCGATCGCGTGCAGCGTCGAGCTGCTCGCGCGGATCTCGAGCTTCAACGACGGCGAGGGGCTGCGCGGCGACGACCGCCTGCGCATCGGCGTGGGCGTCAACACCGGCTCGCTGCTCATCGGCATCATCGGCGACGACGAGCGCTGGGAGGGCAGCGCGATCTCGGACGTCGCCAACACGGCGGCGCGCATCGAGGGCCTGACCAAGAAGCTCGGGATCTCGATCGCGGCGAGCGAGAGCACGATCGCGGGCCTCTCGAGCGCGACCCGCTACGCCCACCGGCGCATCGGCGAGGTCTTCGTCAAGGGCCGCAAGCGGCCCGTCAACGTGTTCGAGATCGTCACGGCGGCAGGCGACGCGGCCCCGGCCACGTGACGCGCCGCGGGCGAGCGCGCGCCGCCGGTCCGCGCCGACGCCCGCCGCCGAGCGCCGCGCTCACGAGCTCTTCCAGCGCTCGATCGCCTCGTCCGGCGTCATCGGGTGCGCCCACATGTACGGCCCGACCTCGTTGAGCCGGCGCTGGACGGTCGCGTAGGAGGCGTCCCACTCGTCCATGTACTCCGGCGGCGCGTAGATCGTGACCTTCACGCTCGACGGGTAGTCGCGGAGGACGCGGAGATCGGAGACGAGCACGTCGCGGTTCATGATGTTGAAGCCGCGCGTCGTGTTCCCGAGGAGGTGCTCGACGTCCTTCCGCGGCTTGTCGACGAGCTTCGTGACCGGGTAGCAGAGGATCACGTCCACCGCGTCGAAGCGCTCCGGGGCCTCGAGCTGGGGGATGACGTTGACGACGCCGCCGTCCTGGCAGAGGTGCCGCGCGCCGCCGCCGACGTCGATCAGGTAGCCCTGCATGATGATCGGCTGGGCCGCGCTCGCGCAGATGGCGTCGTAGAGCTGGTCGTCCGTCTGCATCGCGCGGCTGCTGATGTTGCGATACAGCGCGGACTGGAAGTCCGTGACGCCCGCGGCGTACTCGATCGAGGGCGCGAGCTCGGCGAGCCGGACGGCGCGCTGCATCCGCTTGCGCAGCGGGCTCAGCGTGAACAGCCCCTTGCGCAGGTGGCAGAGGTTCGGGCGCATGAAGAAGCTGGTGCCGCGGACCTGGTTCCACAGCGCGCGCAGCTGCGGGAGCTTGTCGGCCGCGAACATCACGGTGTTAACCGAGCCGACCGAGACGCCGCCGGCGCGTGCGTAGGCCGGGAGTCCGTGCTCCTTCATCAGCTGCTCGAGGGGATACACCTGCACGGCGCCGAGCGCCGTGCCGCCGCCTGCCAGGACCGCGCGCTTCTGCATCGGCTCCACAGTACGGGATCACGCGGGCTGTTGCGAGCTCGCGCGCGCTCGTCGGGCGCGGGGGCGCGGGCGCTCGTCCGCGCGGCGAGCTCGCGTCGCCGCGCGCAACTCCAGCGCGCGGCGCTCGACGTCCGGCGAAGCGCTCGCGGCATCGACCTATCCCTTTAGACATATTCTTCAGATGCGGACGCGGACGCGCGCGCGCCTGTCCGCGCGAATCATCACCCGGCGGCGCGGGCTCGAAACCGACCCGGGTGACGCGCGTTGACGGGCCCGCGCGCGCGCGCCTAGCATGGTGATCGGTGGCCATCGATCCAGAGCGAGTCGAGCGCGTGCTCGCGGTCATGGTGGACGCGGCCGAGGGTAACTACGAGACCCGGGTCCCGCTCAGCGACGTCGAGGACGAGATGCTCGAGATCGAGGTCGGCATCAATTTCCTGCTCGACGAGCTCACGCACCAGCGCGCGCGTAACGAGAGCCACCAGCGCGCGCTCGTCGCGGCCCTCTCGACGCCGATCATCGTGCTGTGGCCCGGCGTGCTCGCGCTGCCGCTGATCGGCCACTTCGATCGCGGGCGCGCGATGGAGGTGACCGCGACGCTCCTCGCCCGCGTACGCGCCGAGCGCGCGAGCCACGTCATCCTCGATCTCACCGGCCTCGCCGAGCTCGCGGGCGACACCATGCCCGCGCTGCTGCGGATGGTGCAGGCCATGCGCCTGCTGGGCGCGCGCTGCCTGCTGACGGGGATGCACCCGCGCAGCGCCCAGCAGGTCGTCGAGCTCGGGATCGAGCTCAGGGGCGTCCCCACGCTCGCGCAGGTCTCCGACGCGCTCGCGCAGGTGATGTCCGAGAAGGGCGTCTTTAAAACAGGTACTTGAGGCCAGGAGAGTCCATCGTGCCGTTCCGCTTCACCGAGAAAACCACCGAGTCGGGCGCGCGATACCTGCGCGTCGACGCCGAGGGGCGCGTCTCGCTCGACGACGCCAAGGAGTTCCAGTCGTGGGTCATGCGCCCCGAGTGGCACCTCGGGCTGATCATGTCGGTCGTCGGCAAGGGGACCGCCTACGATCGCGACGCCCGCAAGGTGTTCCAGACGCTCAACGAGCACATCACGGCGCTCGCCACCGTCGTGACGAGCCCGATCGTGCGGGCCGCGATCAACATGATGCTGCGCCTCGCCCGGAGCCGCGGGACGACCCCGCTGCGCATGTTCACCTCGGAGGAAGAGGCGCTGCGCTGGCTCGAGAGCCGCCGCGGCGACGTGCCGCCGCGGCCCTAGCCGCAGCCGTAGCCGCGCCGCGCGACGCCGACGTGACCACGCGGACACCCGCCGGACCTACAGCAGCGGCGCCGCGGATGCGAACACGAGGAGAGCCCACGCGATGCCCGTTCTGCCTGGTTCGGCTCGAGGTCGGGTACCGCGGCGGCCGTCGCTCCCTGCGCGGGCGCCTGCGCGGCCCGGCGTGCCGACCGTGCGGCGCCTACCAGCGAATGGACGAGGCCTCGGCCTGCTGTCCGCCGGCGCAGGTTTGGTTCAAGGCCGGCGTTCGCATGTGCGCCGGCTGCGGCAACACCGGCGTCTCGGTGACGAAGGTCGAGCCGCCGCCGCAGCCCGCCGCGCCGCGTCGACGCGGCGCCCGTCGTCCCCGCCGTCGGGGCCCGCCGCCCGCAGACGAGTCCTGAGCTACGCGCGCCGCCAGTCCGCCATCCGCTCGATCGCGTCGACGACGTTGGGGCAGTGCGCGCAGGGACTCGGTGTCGAGCGCCTCCTCGGGGGCGAGGCTCGCCACGCCAGAGAGCGCCCGCGCGCCCTCGAAGTCGACGTAGGCCAGGCGCGCGGTCAGCTCCTCGACGGGCGACCGAAGACCGCGCCCGGGGCCGCCGCGCGGACGACCACCGCGTCTCGCGGGATCGGGTCCAGCGCGCGCACGCCAGCCGGCAGCGGGCGGCTACTCGAGCCGCGTCGCCGACATGATCAGCGTCAGCCCGAGCGGCGGGCGGACGTTGTTCTCGACCACGCGGAACCAGGCCGACAGGCCGCCCCGGAGCAGCCGCGCGCCGAGGCCCGGCTTGCCGTAGCGGAACGACTCGTCGAGCGCCTTGCGCGAGAGCTTCTGCTTGAGATAGGTCGGGGGCGCGCCGAGCATGTTCCAGTAGCGCAGGTCCTCGACGCGCAGCGCGTGGCGCTCGGCGAGCGCGCGCAGCTCGGCGGGCGCGTACCGGCGGTAGTGCTTCATCGCCACGTCGCGCTCGCTCCACAGCGACATCATCGCCGGCACCGTCACGATGAGCCGGCCGCCGACGCGCGTCAGCTCGAACAGCTTGGCGAACGCGCCCTGATCGTCCTCGATGTGCTCGATAACGTCCATGCTGATGACGTTGTCGCAGTGCTGCCCGTCGGCGATGAGCGCCTCGAGCTGGACGCAGTCGATTCGCGAGGGGTCGAGCCCCCGCCCCTCGAGGAAGCGCTGGGCCGCGCGCACCGTCGAGGGCGACATGTCGATCCCGCGCGCGTCATGCCCCTGCTCCAAGAGCCAGGCGACCATCCCGCCGCCGCCGCAGCCGACATCGATCACGCTCCCGGGGAGCACGCGGGCGCCGACCATGCGGAACAGGTTGACGGCGCGGAAGTCGGTGAGCTGGTGCTCGGCGAGCGAGACCTCGTGTCGCTCGAGGTCGGTGAGCGTGGTGGGGTCGGGCACAGCGCCGGGATGGTAGCACGCCGCGCGCGGACGCCCGCGCCCCCCTCCGCGATACGCGCGCGGGCCCGCGGCGTCCGCGTCGAGCCTGTGGGCGCTGGACCCCGCGACGCGCGCCCGCCGGGGGCGCGCCAGCTACCAAACATGAACTTTTGTACCTGCTTATATAGACATATAAACCGAGCGTGGCCCTGACCCCGCGCCCCCGCCCCTCGCCCCTCCTCGCGCTCGCGCTCGCGCTCGCCGCATGCTCCAGCGGCGTCGAGGAGACGCGCGGGGACTCGGGCTTCACCACCGCGGTCTCGAACGTGAACACGACCGCGAACGCGAGCGCGACGAGCACGCCGGGAGACACCGACTCGAGCTCGAGCGACGCGAGCGAGACGGCGGGGACGACCGGTGACCCGAGCGCCGGGGCGACCGACGCGACCGGCTCTACCGGCCCCGGGGCGCTGTGCGGCGACGGGCAGGTCGACGACGGCGAGGACTGCGACGACGCCGGGGAGTCCGCAGAGTGCGACGACGACTGCACCGCGGTCGAGTGCGGCGACGGGCTCGTCAACACGAGCGCCGGCGAGGCCTGCGACGACGGCAACCTCGAGCCCGGGGACGGCTGCAGCGACGCGTGCCAGATGGAGAGCTGCGGCGACGGCGAGCTGCAGGCGCCCGAGGAGTGCGACGACGCCAACGCCGACAACACCGACGACTGCACCGAGCTTTGCCTGCAGCCGACCTGCGGCGACGGCTACACGTGGGCGGGCAACGAGGAGTGCGACGACGCGGGCGAGTCCGCGGCCTGCGACGCCGACTGCACGGCGGCCGCGTGCGGCGACGGGCTCGTCAACGCCGCCGCCGGCGAGGCGTGCGATGACGGCAACGACGTCAACGAGGACGCGTGCACCGCCGCGTGCCAAGCCGCGGCCTGCGGCGACGGCTTCGTGCAAGCCGGCGAGGAGTGCGACGACGCCAACATGGCGGACGGCGACGGCTGCAGCGCGAGCTGCACCTCCGAGCTCAACGCGCAGTGCATGCAGCCCTACAACAGCTTCAACCTCGCGCTGCGCCACGTGAACAACGCCAACGGGCCCGTCGGCTGCGACTCCGCGGCCAACAACGACTGGCTCGGCGCGGGCTGGTACCGCTTCACGGGCGGCGCCGGGGCGAAGATGCCCGAGAGCCCGCCGGCGACCTACCGCTGCGGAACGCACGCCACGGGCTGGCTCAACGGCGCCCACCCGGCGGTGAACGAGGGCGTGGCCGCGCGGACCGTGTGCTTCCACTGGAACGGCAACCAGTGCTACTGGAGCGCGCCGATTCAGGTCGTCAACTGCGACGGCTTCTACCTGTACAGCCTGCCGGTGCCGCCCGCCTGCAGCCTGCGCTACTGCGGCGAGGGCTGAGCCGCGGGGCTGGGAGCGCCGGCCTCCTGCTCGACGACGATCTGCACCTTCGGGAATGTCCCGGTCTCGCGCGACGTTGACCGACGAGATCCTTGTCCCGTCTCGTTCACGTCTTGTTCGCGACCGTCGCGATCGGCGGATGCACACCTGGCAGCGCCCCCTCGCCTCCCGACGGGGAGCTGCCCGCGAGGCCACCGAGCGACGTCCGCGTCGACCGCGACCTCGAGTCGTGCGCCGAGGAGCGCGGCGCCGCGGCGGCGGCCGAGCTCGTCGCGCGCTGCGTCCAGGTCAGCCCCGCGACGCATCCGCCGTGCAACGCCGCGAACCCGTGCTCGCTGATCAAGGACGAGATCGAGCGCGCCCGCGTCCTGTTCGCGTTGGAGTGAGCGCGAGCGCCGGACCGAGCGAGCGCTTCGCCGGGCGCTCGAGGCGAGACGCGGGGACCTTCGCCACGGCCGCTAGACGCCGAACAGGCCCATCGCCGCCGGGATCAGGCGGTCGATGTCGGCGCGCCCGCGCGGGCGCAGCCCGAGCATCCCGAGCACCGGCGCCATGTTCTCGCGCAGCAGCTCGAGCTCGAGCGGGGTCGTGTCGTAGCCCTCGAACGGGCCGTCGAGCGGGCGACCGCCCGCGCCGATCGTCGCGCGCTCGACGAACGCGGCGATCGCCGCCATCTTCCCGTAGTTGAGCTTCTCGGGCGTGTCGCTGGGCATGTGGTAGTGCTCCCAGCGCGCGCAGGTGAGGAACAGGTACGGGCGGCGATCGACGCGGAACGCGTGGTAGTCGCTGAGGTCGCCGATGTAGCGCGTCAGCGTCGCGACGGTCCGCACGCCCGGCGTCGCGCTCGCGTCGCGGACCACCGACTCGAGGCCCGGGTCGCTCTCGGCCCCGGTGATGAACAGCAGGTCCTCACAGCCCGGGATCGGCACGTCGTGCCCGCAGAGGTCGAGGACGATCGCGCAGTGGATCGGCCCCGCGCGCTGCGCCCGGTAGAAGTAGGTCGAGCCCATCTGCGGCGAGAGGAAGTGCGGCGGCTCCTCGGCGTCGAAGAACGCGAGCACGACGTCGCGCGCGAGGCCCCGCCCGCGGAGACGACGCGCGACCTCGAGGAGGATCGCGACGGCGGCGGCGTTGTCGTCGGCGCCCGGCTGACGCCCGCAGGTGTCATAGTGGGCCGCGAGCAGCACGGGCGCGAGCCCTGGCGTCGCGCCGGGCAGCGTCGCCAGGAGGTTGACGAAGCGCCCTCCGCCGTAGGGCCACTCGTGGGCGCCGCGGTACGGCGCGAGGGCGAGCGCGCTGAGCCGCGCGAGCAGGTGCCGGCGCGCGGCCGCGTGACCGCGACCGCCACAGACGCGCTCCCCGGGCCGCGTGAGCGCCTCGACATCAGCGCGCAGCGCCGCCTCGGTCGTCGGTCTCTCCATCGCGTCGAGGATCCACGGGCCGCGCGCTCCCTGTCAACACGGCCGCGCGCCGCGGCGTCGATCGCCGCCCGCGCGCGAGCGCGCGAGCTTTGACATGTCTCTGTAGACATCAAGAGCGCTCGACGGCGATTCCATACGATCCTCGCGCCAGGTGACCGCGAACGACCGCCGCTCAGTCGTCGGCGAGCTCGCCCGTCGCGCCCGCGTCGGCGCGGTCGAGCCGGCGCGCGGCGTCCCGCGTGAGCGTGACCTGCTGCATGTGCAAGTAGGCCTGCGTGGTCTCGAGCCGCGCGTGCCGGGCCACGGCCTGGACCTCGTAGACGCTCGCGCCGAGCCGCGCGAGCCGGGTCAGCGCCGTGTGCCGGAGCATGTGCGGCCCGGTGCGCTCGAGCCCGGCCGCGTCCTGCACGAGGTTGAGGAGGTAGCGGATCGAGTGATCGGTGTGCGCCGCGGGGCGCGAGCCGGTGCGCGCGCTCTCGCGGTAGAGCACGAGCGGGCCCGGCGGCGCGGCGCGCTGGTACGCCGTCAACGCCCGCGCGAGCCGCCCCGTCATCGCGATCGTGCCGATGACCCCCTTCGGCGTCTGCTTGCGCCCGCGGTAGGTGTTGTTCTGGATCGTGATCGCGCGGCGCTCGAGGTCCACGTCGGCCCACTCGAGCGCGCAGATCTCCGACACGCGCAGCCCCATGTCGAGCGCGAGCAGGCAGACGACGAGCGCGTCCTCGCCGCGCCGCCCCGCCGCGCGCACGAGCGCGGCGATCTCGAGATCGGAGTAGACTCGCTTCGGTCGCGCGCGCGGGGTCGGCAGCGGTCGGACCTCGGGCGCGCTCTCCAGCAGCCGCGCCCGCCGGGCGAAGCGCAGCATCGCGCCGAGCTTGCCGAGCACCGTGTTCGCGCTGCTGGGCCGCATGCGGCCGTGGAGCTGCGCGCGAAACCACAGCACGCGCTCGTCGTCGATGGCCGCGAGCGGCGCGGACCCGAGCAGCGGGCCGATGTGCCCACGAAACACGGAGCTGTAGCCGTCCTGCGTGGCCGGCTTCTGCAGGCGCACGTGTTCGGGCTCAAACCGCGACTCGTAGAATTCCGTCAGCGTCATCGCGCCGGCGCGCGAGCGCGTCGAGCCGGGCGCGCGCGACCGAGGCGCGTCCGCGCGGTCGAGCCCAGGCTCCTCGACGATCGCCGACGCGCGCGCCTCCCCCCAGCGCCGGGCCTCGTCCTCGCCGAGGCCCGCGGGCGCTACGAGCCGGCGTCGGACGACGCGACTCGATCCGGGCTCAGACACGCGGATGTCGACGTGCCAGCGCGCGGGGTCGTTGGCGTAGGGGCGCACGGCGATCTTCGCCGGCGGTCGCCGGGCCGCGCGATCGCAGTCCCGTAGCCAGTCGAGGATCGCCTCCCGCGTCCAGACGAGCGCGCGGCCGAGGCGAAACGGCGTCGGCACCTGCCCCCGCGCGACGCGGTGGCGCAGCGCCTTCGAGCTGATCCGCAGCAGCTTCGCGAAGTCGCGGACGTACAGCACCTGCGGCAGCGCGTCGAGCTCGAGCTCGCCGGCCTGCGCGTCGCGATCGCGGCGGTCCCTCGCTGCTCCAAGATCCGCGCCCATGCTCCTCGAGGGTACCGGCCGCCGAGCCGCGAGCGCCCGCCGACATCGCGGGTGCGATCGCGCGGGAGTACGCGCGAGCCCGCGGCACGCTCGTCGAGCGTCGCAGCCGGCGGAGATCTCGGCGCGCGCGCCCTCGCGCCTGGAATTCTCGCCGCGCGGAGCCTCTCACCGGACAGGAGGCCTCCATGCAGCATCGTTCCTGGCTCCGTCTCAAGCTCGCGCTCCTCCTCGCCGCGGGGCTCGAGCTGGCCTGCGGCGACTCGAGCGGCTCCTCGGCGACCGCGGGCGACAGCGAGTCCGGCTCCGCGACGGAGACCGCGACCGCGACCGCGTCTTCGTCCGCGAGCGGGAGCGCGTCGGAGACCGCGAGCGCCGGGCCCGGCGGCGACTCCGAGGGTCAGGACTCCGTGGGCTGTCAGGACTGCGACGGCGAGTGCGTCGATCTGCAGACCGACCCCGACCATTGCGGCGCGTGCGGGATGAGCTGCGGCGAGCAGCTGTGCGCCGGGGGCAGCTGCGTCGACACCTGCCCGGACGGCGCGACCGACTGCGACGGCGCCTGCGTCGACCTCGACGCCGATCCCGAGAATTGTGGCGAGTGCGGGCTGGAGTGCGACGGCCTCTGCGTCGGCGGGGTCTGCAGCTGCGACGCGCCGCTGACGACCTGCGACGGCGACTGCGTCGATCTTCAAAACGACGCCGACCACTGCGGCGCGTGCGGGGCCGCGTGCGCGGGCGAGGAGGCCTGCGAGGCCGGGGCCTGTGTCTGCCCCGCAGAGCTCGAGGTCTGCGACGGCGTGTGCACCAACCTCAAGAAGGACGAGCAGCACTGCGGCGCCTGTGACAGCGCCTGCCTGCCCGATGAGCAGTGCAACGGCGGCTCGTGCAAGTGAGCTGAGCACCGTCGCTATTCGCCGCGGCGACCCGCGAGCACGGCGACGCGCGGAGGTGCGCGCGATCGCGACGCTTGTGCCCCGCGACCCGCGTGGGGGAAAATCCCCGCGAGGTGATTGTATGTGCATGAGCGCCCCGCGGCCCGGCCTGTTCAGGAGCTCGCTGCTGCTGTTGCTGCTCCCGCTCGCCTGCGGCGACGCCGGGACTGGCGGCGCGACGGAGGGCGGGACCGGCGAGCTCGAGACCACCGACGCGAGCGCGACGACGAGCGGCGGCTCGACGAGCGCGGGGCCCACCAGCGGCGCGGCGAGCTCGAGCTCCGACGCGAGCGGCGAGGCGACGACCGACGACGCGACCACCGACGACCCGAGCGCGACCACGACTACCACCGACGGGGCGACGGACACCGACGCGACCACCGGCGAGCCGCTCGACCCCCCCGAGCCCCCGGCTTACTGGACGTGGCTCAAGATCGAGATCCCGGGCACCGTGTGCGGCAACGGCAGCCAGTACAAGTTCTGGGTCAATTGGTCCGACACCTCCGACAACGTCGCGCTGTTCTTTGAGCCAGGCGGCGCGTGCTGGGACTACCCCGGCTGCAACGGCGAGACGCCGCTCGGCGCCGCCAACCCCGACGGGCTCGGCGACGACCACATCGACCTGTGGTCGCTGCACTCGCCGCTGATCCGGCGCGACGACCCGGGCAACCCGGTCGCCGACTGGAACCTCGTGTTCATCCCCTACTGCACCGGCGACGTGCACACGGGCAACGCCGCGGCGACCTACGCCGACCCGGACATGCAGGACCCCGATCTCGAGTATCAGCACGCCGGCCACAACAACATGATGGCGGTGACCGACTGGCTCGACTGGCGGTTCCCCGAGATCCCCGAGATGTTCCTGACCGGCTGCAGCGCGGGCGGGGCCGGATCGCTCGTCAACTACTACTTCCTGCGCAGCCAGCTGAACGTGACGGGGCGCGGCTACCTGCTCAACGACTCGGGGCCGATCTTCCCGAGCGAGCTGCACTCAGGCCCGCTGCACAGCAAGATCCGCGAGTCGTGGAGCCTCGACTCGATCCTGATGCTGCTGCCGGAGTTCGCGGAGCTGCAGGATGACTTCGGCACGATCAACACGCTGATCGCCGACGAGTTCCCCGAGGACCGCCTGGCGATCACCTACTTCATCCGCGACTACAACTACTCGCGCTACTCGTACGAGAACTTCTACGACAACCTGTCCAAGGACGACGTCCACGCGCTGTGGTGGGACGACACGCAGCTGCTCATGGACCTCTACGACGGGCGCGACAACCTCGCCTACTACCTGCCCTACTACCGGTTCTTCAACGACAGCCACTGCTCGACGCTGATCACCTACCTCGGCTCGGAGATCCCGGAGTCCGACATGACCATGGGCGGCTTCGTCGACGAGCTGTTCAGCGACGAGCCGCTGATGAGCTACCTCGGCGGCCCGTGAGCGCCCGGCGCCCGCTCGCGCCGCAGGATCGTGCAGCTCTGCCGTCGGGGGTCGAAGGTGACGTAGGCCGTGCCGGCGCGCAGCTGCGCGAGCACGGCCTCGCGCTTGCGCGCGAGCGTCCGCTCCTCGCGCCCGTAGTCGGTGCCCTCGCGCAGCACGAAGTCATCGACGATCCCGAGCAGCGCCGCGTCGCTGAGGCGCTCGATCGGGATCTCCAGGGGCTCGTCGTCCGGCTCGCTCACGGCCGCGAGCGTAGCAGGGCGCCGCGCGCTCGTCCTCGCCCGCGGGCGCGCGGGGCCCTCAGCGCAGCGCGGCGAAGGGGGTCCGCGGGCGCGCGAGCTCGGCGACGATCTCGTCCAGCCGCGCCCGGCGCTCGCGCTGGAGCGCGCCGAGGTCGACGCGCGGGTCTCGGCTCGAGCTCTTGCGCTGCGCGCCCATCAGCTCCCGCGCCGCGATCAGCAGGTTCGAGACGTTGTTGAAGCTCGCGTCGTCGAAGGCCGAGGACAGCCGCGTCGCGTCGTCGGGCAGCTTGTCGAAGTGCTCCTGCAGGCGGATGTAGCGGAACGACTCGCCCCAGCCCGCCGCGACCTGCCGGACCTGGTACTCGGTCACGCTCGCGGCGCCGTCGATCAGGATCGAGATCAGCGGGCGCGCCCAGTGGATCACGCCCCAGCTCTCGGCGTCGCGCAGCGGGATCGGGCGCATGCTGGTTCCTGTCCCGAGTGACAGCACGAAGTACTCGTCCGCGTTCGGGTACAGCGAGCGCGCCTCGGCGAGCGCGCACATCGTCGGGTCGTTGACGATCACGCCGCCGTCGATCAGCGCCCAGTAGTCGCGCTCGCCCGCCGCGGGCGCGCCGCGGCGCGGCAGGCGAAACGGCTCGAAGTAGGTCGGCGCCGCCGACGTCGCGCGGCCGGCCTCCCACAGCGAGAAGTCGAAGTCCTCCGCGCGCTCGCGCGGGCCGAGGCCGCGCCCCTGCGCGCGCCAGCTCTTGAAGAAGAACGGGCTGCGCAGCTCGATCTCGTAGGCCGGGATCAGCACGTCGACGAGGCAGTCCGAGAGCCGCGCGTCGCCGAGGCCCTCGCGCAGGATCGTCTCCAGCGGCCGCGCGCTGTACATCTCCTCCGTCATCCCGAACCCGGAGATGAGCTGCTGGGCGAAGCTCTGCGCGAAGATCTCGCGGCCGCGCTCCTCGAGGATCGCGGCGACCTCGCGCGCGCGCATCCGCGGCGCCCCGCGCCCGTCGGGCGCCGCGAGGCAGGTCGCGATGATGCCGCCGATCGACGCGCCCGCGATCATGTGGAACAGCTCGGCGATCGGGCGACCCACCCGACGCTCGAGCGCCTCGAGCACCTTCGCCGGGATCAGGCCCCAGACGCCGCCGCCGTCGATGCTCAGGATTCGCACGGTGCCCGCCATGCGTCCGGGATACCGAAGCCGCGCGGCGCGACGCAAGCGCGTCGCGGCGACGCGCGCGGCGACGCGCGCGTTCGGGCTCGACGCGCCGCGATCTCGCGCGTGACGACGCGCCGGGGCTCGCTCGCCGACGACGCGCGCGCCGACGCCGAGCTCGCGCGCGCCGACGACTCGCGCGCCGACGCCGAGCTCGTGCGCGCCGACGACTCGCGCGCCGACGAACCGGCGCTCACGCCCAGACATCGCGACCCGCCCGCGGTGACCGGCTCGCGCTGCGGCGGCGCGAGCGGCCGTCACCGCACCGTCACCGCGACGTCACGGGCGGACGGCGGCCGCGAGGCCGCCGCGAGGTCGCCACGAAAATAATTCATGTCCCATAGGACATAATTAGAGTCCGCGACGGCAACCAAGCTACCGTCGCACGACCCGGCGTCCGCGTCCGCGCGCCGGCGAGGTGATTCATGACCACGATGTCGTCTCTTCGTCGCGCGCGCCCGGTGCGGGTCGCCGCGCTGCTCCCCCTGCTCCTCGGCGCGCCCGCGTGCGGCGACGACCTGACGACCTCGACGGGCGGCTCGGACAGCGAGACCGGCGGGGAGGCGACGGACGGCACGACCGCCGGCGGGGCGACGACCGCCGTCGAGACCACCCAGGGCTCGTCGCCCTCGGGCACCGAGACCGACAGCGGCGGACAGACGACCGACTCGACCACGGCGGGCCCCGAGACGAGCTCGGGGACGACGGACACGCCGGGGACGACGTCGGGGACCACCGGGATCAGCGGCACGAGCGAGACCGGCGACAGCGAGACCGGGATCATGCCCGGGTGCATGGGCCCGGACGAGGACGGCGACGGGGTCCCCGACGAGTGCGACCTGTGCCCGGGCGGTGACGACGGGCTCGACGGCGACGGCGACGGCGTGCCCGACGGCTGCGACCTGTGCCCGGACGGCGACGACGAGCTCGACGGCGACGGCGACGGTCAGCCCGACGCCTGTGACCCCTGCCCCGCGGACAACCCCGACGACACCGACGGCGACGGCGTGTGCGACAGCGACGACCTGTGCCCCGAAGGCGATGACGCGATCGACATCGACGACGACGGGATCCCCGACGCCTGCGACGACGACGTGTCCCTCGAGATCCCGGGGCCGCTGTACGACTTCGACGCGGCCGACGACGGCGCGCTCGTGCTCTCGCGCCACGAGAACGGCCAGGTGCTCGTGACCTGCTACAACGCCGATCTGAGCCTGCGCAAGGCCGAGTTCGTGGTCGGCGACTACGACCTCGAGCCGGCGCCGCCGCCGGGGCCGACGGTCAACATCGCCCGCGAGACGCAGCAGGTCATCGTCACCTGGCACGATCCGTCCGGCGCCAACAACCCGTCGCGCCTGGAGTACGTCTACCTCGACGCGCAGTGCGACGAGCTCATCGGGGAGTCCACGGCGCTCTCGGGGGTCACCTACGTCGAGTATCACTCGACCGCGATCGACGCGCAGGGCAACGCCGTGATCGCGGCCTCGCGCGACGACACGCGCGTCACGTTCATCGACAGCGCCGGCGAGATCACGAGCCAGCAGATCGCGTTCGATCTCGCGGGCACGACCTACGGCACGCACGTGGCGATGAACCAGAGCACGGGCGAGGGGATCATCTCGGCCCAGCCGCACAGCGGCGGCACGCTGTACTACCGCCGCTTCAACGCCGACGGCACGTGGCAGGATCCCGGCGCCGTCGCGGTCAGCGTCAACCAGCACTACTGGTACGACGGCCACACGGTCGGCATGAACGACAGCGGGCAATTCGTGCTGCTGTGGCGCTCGTCGGACTCGCAGCTCGACTTCCGCGTGTTCGACGGCGACGGCTCCGTGCTCGCCGACGTCCAGCGCGCGACGCCGGCGTTCGAGGGCGGCACGCCCTTCGACTCGTTCCGCCGCCGCCACAGCGAGATCCAGCTGCGCGGCGAGAACTTCGTGCTCGGCGAGACCTACCGCAGCAAGCCCGTGGACCTCGACATCATGCACTTCGAGTACACGCCCGACGGCTCGCTCGTCGTCGAGGACAGCACCGACATCAGCGTGGCGATGGTGCTGGCGATCCGCGTGACGCCAGGCGGCCGCACCTACCTCCACGACGGGCAGACGGTCTACGCGCTCACGAGCTACCCGTAGCCCGCGCTACGACTCCTGGCTCGCCTCGCGCGGGCGCCGGCGCGTCGCCTGGATCAGCGCGACCAGGCTGATGAGCGCCCACGCGACCTCGATCAGCACGAGCCCCGCGGCTGCGGAGAACCACGCGACGTAGCTCAGCAGGCCCGAGCCCACGACGTTGAGCCCGGCGTACCAGGCCCCGTCGCGGTCGAGCCGGTGCAGGAGGTTGCCCGCGTAGGCGCCGAGCACGAGGAGCGCGCCGATGACGGAGAGGAGTTGATGGAGCACGCGCGCGGCCTGACGAAGACGACCGTGTCATCATCCACGACGCGCGACATGTCAACGCCGCGCGGCGGCCGAGCTCGACGAGCCCGCGCGGAGCTCGACGCGCGAGCTCGCGGGCGCACGCGCGCGCGAACGCTAGAATCGGCGCAGCACGCCGCGCGGATCGAGGCGCGCGACGTGCTCGAGGAACCGCGCGTGGACCTCGGCGCCGAAGCAGGCCCGGTGGTCGAGCCCCGCGAAGGTCAGCTCGGACTGCAGGTAGCGGCGGAGGTCGGGGTTTCGCCGGAGCATCGCCATGACCTCCCGATCGACCGCGCGAAAGGCCTCGTGATCAAATCCCTCAGGCCCGGGCGCGTCGCCCCAGACCCCGACCGCGACCAGATCCTCCTGGGCGGGGTGGATCAGCGGCGGGTTGAAGCGGTGGAAGCGGAGGTTGTAGGCGTAGTCCGGCCGCGCGCGCCAGAGGTGCGCGAAGCGGCGGCCGATCGCCCCGAGCTCGCGGGCGGCCGCGGCCCCCCGCCGCGCGGGCGCGAAGATCGTGTACCAGAGCAGCCGCTCCCACCGCGGCGCGCTCGCGGGGACCACCCCGCGCTCGCCGAGCGGGTAGACCGCGCCCGCGTCCGCGGTGATCCGCAGCGTGACCTCGTGGATGATCCCGAGCTGTCCCATGGACCCGAACAGCCAGGGGAACAGCGCGTCGCCCGGGCGGCAGTCGAGCACGCGCCCGTCGCCGGCGACCATCGTCACGTCCGTGACGGTCTCCCAAAATCCGCCGTGGACGTCGCTGGCCTCGCCGAAGCCGCCGGCGGAGACGTAGCCGCCGACGGAGGGCGCCGCCTGATCGCCGTCGTTGTAGACGAGCAGCCCGAGGCCGCGGGCGCGCAGCATCGCGTGGACGTCGTAGATCGCCGCGCCGGCGCCGACCGTGATCGTGCCCGGGCGCTCCAAGCGATAGCGGCTCGCGCTCGCCGTCGTCAGCAGCAGCTCGCCGGGTCGCGCCAGCGACGAGCCGTTCATCGAGTGCCCGCGGCCGCGCACGCGGATCCGCAGCCCCCGCTCGTTGGCGCGCAGGACGGCGCGCTGCAGGGTCTCGAGGTCGTCCATCACGATCAGCTCGTCGCAGCCCGGGCTCGCGTGGTGGTCGCCGAAGTCCGAGTGGCGACGCCGGAGCGCGCGCGTCGGCGTCGGCTCGTGGGGCGGCGCGAGGCTCATGCGCACGCGCTGCTCGGGGGTGTATCTCGGGACAGCTTCCATCGCGCGCCTCGTGACACCTCAGGCGCAGCGCGAGGGCGCCGCGCGCCCGCGCTGGAGGTCTTCGTAGAGCGCGTAGAAGCGGTCGAAGCAGCGCCAGAAGCCGAGCATCATGCGCTCGGCGCCGCGCCAGAACGCGCTGCCCGCCGCGCCGTCGTCGGGCAGCAGCGCCGGGAGGTCCAGCGTCGCCGCGGTGTGCTCGAGCTCGACGACGTCGTGGACCTCGACCCACGCGACCGCGTCGCCGCGCAGCGGCAGCGCGTGCACGGTCTGGCTGATGTACGCGATGATGTCGCCCGCAGCGATCTCGGTGGCGAAGTAGGCCCCGAGGCGCCCGTAGAGCGCCGCGTCGGTGAACTCCTCGATCACCGCGCGGGTGATCTCGACGCCGGCCTCGACGACGAGGCGCGCGGCGTCGGGCGTCCGCCAGCGCTCGAGCGCCGCGAGCATCGGGGCGTACAGCACGAAGTGGCTCTCACCCCGCTCGCTCCGGCCGAGCTCGTCGTGGAGCTGCTCGCGCAGGATCCCGGCCGGGAGCAGCTCGCCGGCGCGCCCGAGGTCGGCGACCAGCGCGGGGACCTGACGCCCGAACAGCTCCTGCTTGAACGAGCGCCCGATCTCGAGCAGCGCCCACAAGAGCCGCGGGTCGCGGGTCGCCTCGTCACGAAAGAACGGGTGCTGACGCAGCGCGCGAGAGGACATGAACGCGTGGACACGGCTCGACATAATGACTCCTGTGGCGAGGACAAAGGCGAGGACAAAGGCGAGGACAAGGCGAGGACAAGGCGAGGACAAAGGTGAGGATGACGGCTCACGCGAGCGCGAGCGCGACGACGGTCAGCGCGCGCGCGCCGAAGAAGCAGAGGTCAGGGAGCGCGCTGCGGACCCGGCGATCGACGGGGGCCGGGAGCTCGACGCAGAGCACGAGGATGGTGAGCGCGCGGACTGTGCCGCCGGCGACGAGCGCGAGCGCGAGCGCGGGCGCGCGCCCGGGGTCGCCGTCGGCCCACAGCGGGGGCACGAGCAGCGTGACTCCAGCCGCGAGCAGGCCGACGCGCGCGCTCCAGATCCGCCCGAGCCGGGCCGCGAGGGTCGGCAGCCCGCGCTCGCGCTCCGCTCGCCCATCGATCGCGCTCTCGGCCAGGAACAGCGCGTACTCCGAGAGCGACGCGGCGATGAAGTGGGGCGCGAGCGCGAGCAGCCCCGTGAGCCCGCCCGCGCCCGCGCAGCCGTAGCCCGCGATCCAGAGGCTCGTGTAGCCGAGCGTGACCGAGGCCGCGTGCCCCGACGCCGAGACCTTCCAGCGGCGCCCCACGGGGTCGCGCGCGAGGAAGTTATAGGAGTACAGGACGGACGCGGCCGCGAAGCCCAGGACGCCGAGCGCGGCGGTCCACGCCCCGAACGCGAGCAGCGTAGCGATCCCGAGCCCCGTCGCCAGCAGCTCGCCCGCCATGATCCGGCGCGTCGCGGCCGGGTCGCGGACGAGCCAGGCGATGAGGTGCGGCTTGTCGCGTCGATCGAGCTCGGCGTCGGTGAGGATGTTGACGTGGGTCATGAACGCCGCGGCGACCATCGTCGTGAGCAGCGTGAGCGCCAGCGTCGCGCCGCGCGGCGCCCCGGCGGCCAGCGCCCCGCCGAGCACGAGCAGCGCGAGCGGGAGGTTCTTGCGCCACCGCGCGGCCCGCCACGCGCCGCGCAGCGTCGCGCCGAGCGCTGAGCGCCGAGTCGTCGTCACGCGCGTCATGCATCGGGGGAGTCACGACCTCGGCGAATTTTGTCCCGCGGCCCGAAAAAATCCGGCGCCTGCGGTCGCGCGCGCATCACGGGCGACGCCCGAGGCCGACACGCGTCGACGTCCTGCGGCCCGACGCCCCCAAGAGAACATGGTTATTAAGACATCTTGTGGACGGCGGCGCGCTAGAATCGCGGGATGTGGTGGATGATCGGGCGGCGCGCGGACGAGCGCGCGCGGGTGGTGGCGGTCGCCGTGGCGAGCGTCGCGTGGGTCGTGAGCGGCTGCGGCGACGCGGGCGGGAACCCCGACCTGCCCGCGTGTGAGGAGGGCGCGAGCGAGGGCCCCGTCGCGGCGCCCGAGCTCGTGCGCAACCTGGCCGGCGAGACGGGCTGGTTCGCCGCGCCGGTGATCGCCGACCTCGACGGCGACGGGCGCCGCGAGCTGATCGCGGCCTACTACTCGATCTTCGTCTACGACGATCAGGGCGCGCTGCTGGCCCAGGCCGGCGACGGCAAGGGCCGCGTCTACGCGCCGCACGCGGTGCTCGACCTCGACGACGACGGGATCACCGAGATCGTCTCGGGCAACGCCGACGAGGTGCTCGTGCACGAGTGGCGTGACGGCGGCCTGCTGCTCAAGGACGGCTGGCCCGCGAGCGTGCGGACCACCGACAACGAGCCGGAGGTCCGCGGGCTCGCGGTCGCCGACCTCGACGGCGACGGCCGCTTCGAGATCGTCGTCACCACGACCGAGACCGTCGCGACCGCGGAGGGCGGCGCGCAGGTGCACGTCTTCAACCCCGACGGCAGCTCGTACAACCCGGACGGCGTGGGCTGGGAGGCCTGGCCGCGCTACAACAACCGCGCTGGCCCAGGCGGCGACGCCGATCGCAACCAGCAAGGGCACAGCGGCTACGGCTGCTACGGGCTCAACGTCGGGATCGGCGACATCGACGACGACCCCGAGCTCGAGATCCTCGCGACCTACGACAACCACCACATCCAGGCGTTTGACCCCGACGGCGAGGCGATCAACGCGGCGCCGTACTTCACCAACCGGGCGAGCGAGTACGAGGGCGCGCGGATGACCTGGGGTCAGTTCATCCGCTGGGCGGACCCCGCGGTCGAGGCCGACCACTACAACGCGCACGCCGGCGAGTGGCCGCACCCGAGCTGGGCCGAGTGGCTGCAGTGGACCGCCTCGCCGCCGAGCGTCGCGGACCTCGACGGCGACGGCAAGGCCGAGGTCATCGGCGTGCCCAACGTCGAGCTGCACGAGCCGTACGAGACCCAGGCCTACGCGGTGATGGTGCTGGAGGGCGCGCACGGCGAGGGCGAGCGCTCGGCGATGCGCAAGCCGGGCTGGGAGACGCTGCCGCGCGGCGGCGCGCCGATCCAGGTCGACGGCTGGTACCCGCCGGGCGGCGTGCCGGCGCCGACGATCGCGGACCTCGACGGCGCCGGCGGCCCCGAGATCATCGCCTCGCTCAACGACGGGCAGCTGCACGCCTTCTCGCCCGACGGCGCGCGCCTGTGGCGGTTCGACTATCGGTTCGGGAAGACGATCATGTACTCGTCGGAGGTCACCGTCGCCGACCTCAACCAGGACGGCGCGCCCGAGCTGCTGCTGACGACCTTCGGGGACCCGAACGAGCTCGACTCCGGGCACCTCGTGATCCTCGACGCGAGCGGGGCGCTGCTGCACGACGTGCCGCTGCCGAACCCGGGCTCCAACGGCAACGGCAACGGCGCGCCCTCGGCCCCGACCGTCGGCGACCTCGACGGCGACGGGCAGCTCGAGATCTTCGTGCAGACCTTCGAGCACGGCATGGACGTGTTCACGGTCCCTGGCTCTGCGGACAACTGCGTGCTCTGGTCGACCGCGCGCGGCGGGCCGCGGCGCACGGGTCAGGCGCACAGCGGCTCGTAGCGCGCCCCCGCCCTGCGGGCTCGCGGCGACGGCCGCGACGCTCGACGCGCCGCGGCGGTCCGCGGGACTCGAAGCATGGCCTCTCGGACAGCCATAAACGCGCGACGCGGACGCGACCTCGAGGCGCGGGTGCGACGCTGCGTCGTCGCGCTGCTCGGCGTCGAGGCCTCACGCGTGACCCCCGACGCCCGCTTCCGCGAGGAGCTCGGCGCGGACTCCCTCGACCTCATCGAGCTGCTGATGGCGATCGAGGGCGAGTTCGACGGCGTGATCTCGGACGAGGACGCGCGGCCGCTCGAGACGCTCGCGCAGGTCGTCGCCTACATCGAGGCGCGCCTGCGCGACGAGGCGCGCGGCTGAGCGCCGCCGACGCCTCGACGCCTCGCCTCACTCGCGCGCGAGCGGGCTCGGCAGCGCCTCGGTCAGCGCGTCGAAGTGTCGCGCGAGCCCGGAGCGCGCCGCGTCGTGCACGGCCCGCAGCGGCTCGGCGAGCTCGCGCGGGTACAGCCGCAGCAGCTCGTGGTAGCGCGCGGGCGTCAGCCGGGCGTTGGGCAGCAGGCGACCGAGCAACTCGACCGCGTCGGCCATGCGGCCGAGCGCCGAGGAGCCCACCGCGTCGATGACCTCGGCCGTCGTCGCGAGCAGGACGACGAGCGCGTCGAGATCGTCGCGCTCGACCGTGTCGACCTGCGGCGACAGGTGCTTGTGCGCGGCGTCCTCGGGCGCGGGCGGCGGGAACCAGCGAGCGAAGCGACGCTGGACGGCGCGCTCGTCGCGATACAGCGCCTCGAGGCGCGCGCGCTCGCCCTCGCCGGCGAGCTCGAGGTCCTCGAGCGGCGGCTCGTCCCCCCCGCGGTCGAGCTCGCGGCGCGCCGCGGCCTCGCGCGAGCGCTGGAGGTCGCCGAGCTGCTCGACGAGCGCGTCGAGCTCGTCGACGAGCGCGCGCGGCATCGCGTCGCGCGGCTCCGAGGCGCGCGGGCGCCGGCCGGCGTGGACCACGAGCTCGTCGTCGATGTCGCCCGCGACCACGCGCCGGAGGTAGTCGTCGGGCAGGAAGTGATAGAAGGCGCGCTCGCCCTGCGCGCGCTGGTTGGCGACGAGGCGGCGCAGCGCGCGGTTCTCCTCGCCGAGCGCGATGACGCTGACGCCGATCGGCACGCCCTCGAGCTCGGCCCGCGCCTCGTTGACCCGCTCCTCCGACACGCGCGCGTCGCCGTCGGTGACGAGCACGATCTGCCCGCACGCGAGCTCGGGGTCGTCGGCGCGCGCCTCCTGGATCATGCGCACGCTCGCGACCAGCGCGCGCTGGATGTTGGTGCCGCCGGTGCGCACGGTCCCGGCGACGTCGCGGATCGCCTCGACGGCGCCGGCGACCGAGTCGACGCGGCGCGTCTCGCTGAGCTCGAGCGTGAAGTAGCGGTAGTAGAGCACCACGCGCGCGCCGCCCTGCGGCTGCTCGAGGCGCTTCATCAGCGTCGCCAGCTCGGCCATCAAGATCGCGTCGCGCATGCGCGCGCGCGCGCCGATCATCGAGCTCGAGCCGTCGAGCACGTACACGCGCACCTCGCCCTGCATCGCGGTGCGCGGGCGCGTGACGAGGTCATCCTCCAGGTATCGCCGCGTGAGCAGCCGGCCGGCGGCGAGATCCAGGATGATCGCGCGGGGGTCGGTGATGAGCGCCGACGGCAGGTCCTCGGGGCCCGTCGCCTGCTCGAGCTTCATGGACTGCGTCGGGTACGGGACGACGCGCCGGCGCAGGTGCTGCTCGTGCACGCGGATCGGCGAGAGCGCGCCGCCGACTTCGAAGCAGCCGTCGACCGCGAGCGCGCTCGCCAGCGCCGCGCGCTCCTGACCGGGGGCGTAGTACTCGCGCAGCGCGTCGAGGGTGTACTCGTGCAGCGACTCGTCGTGCTCGTCGCGGTCGATCGCGCGCCCGCGCGCGTAGCCCTCCTCGATCGCGCGCGCGAAGCGTTCGCCGAAGACCTCCTCGGCCGAGCGAGCGATCGACGCGGCCGCGAGCCCGCCGCGCGCCCGCGGCCCCACCAGCCGATCGATCGCGGCGGTCGTCAGGCCGGCGGCGTCGACGTCGCCGCGGTCGATCGCGCTGCGGCGCAGCACCGAGAGCGCCGCGAACAGCCGGTCACGCTCGCCCCGCGAGAGCGCGGCGCGGGCCTGGTGCAGCAGCGCGACGTCGGGCGAGAGCCCCGCGGCCTCGTAGCGGTTGATCCGCGTCATCTGGCGCGCGATGGACTGCAGCCGCCGCTGCACGCCGTCCTCGTCGAGGTCGAGCGCGGCCGAGCTCTCGAGCAGCAGCTGGCGCGCGGCCGCCAGCAGCTGACGCCGTCGTCCGAGGCGCGCGTCCTCCTCGCGCGCCGCCGCGAGCAGGTGATCGACCGTGTCGAGCTGCAGCTCGAGCACGCGCGTGGGGTCGCGCTCCTGCGCCGCGCGCAGCTGGGGGTCGACGCGCGCGCGCGCGTCGGCGTGGCGCATGGAGAGCGGCGGCAGCAGGCGCGCCGGATCGACGAGCGCGACGAGCGCGTACGCGGCCGGGTCGTCCTCCCGCGCGAGCGCCCGCCCGGCGTCGACGACGAGCGCGTGGAGGCGCCCGAGCCACGCGGCGTAGGTGATGAGCGGCCGCTCGGTGATCACGGTCGCGCGCTCGACCTGCACCAGGTTGTCGCGCAGCTCGCCGATCGCCGCGGGCAAGAGCGTCGCGCGCAGCCGCGCCGGGCTCTCGGGCGTGACGCCGGGCGCCCCGCCCCCGCTGATCGCCGCGACGGCGGCGACCAGCGCCTCGATCGCCGCGACGCGCACCTTCGGCCGCCAGCCGACGCGGTAGAGGATCGGGCTCAGCAGGCGCGTCAGCGGGGCCTTGATCGATCCTGGCTCGAGGGTCAGGCTCTCGACGCGGCGCCCGAGCTCGACGAGCTCGTCGTCGTGCGCTCCGCTCGGCTCAATCACCGCGCGCCCTCGGCGTGAGCGAGTCGCTCCACGCGCGCTCGGCTCGGATCTCGAGGCGCGCGATCAGCAGCTTCGTGCTCGCCGCGTCGAGCGCGGCGAGCCGCTCGCGCAGCTCCGCAGCCTGGGCCGCGCCCGCCGGGAACACCTCGCGCAGCGTCGTCAGCTCGTGGAGCACGCGCAGCGGCTCGCCGTCGCCGCGCATGACGTTGAGGAAGCCGGAGGCGACGACCTGCTCGAGCAGCGCGAGGCCGCGGTCGTCGTCGGCGCCCAGCAGCCCGCGCCACCACGACTCGAGGTCGTGGACGACCCGCCGGGCGCGGCGGAGGTCGAGCTCGACGACGCGCGCGCGGATCGACTCGTCGAGGCCGCGCACGACCTCGCGCACGGCCTCGCCGGTCGCCGCCGGCTCGCCCGCGGTGACGCGGCGGGGAGGCAGCGCCGCGATCGAGATCCGCAGCAGGCACTCGGTGATCGAGAGGCTCGGCTCGCGCCCGCGCTCGGCCGCGAACGCGGCGCGATCGCGCAGCTCGCCGTCGGCCGCGGGCGGGGTCACGTCGACGCGCGCGAGCGTGCGCGCGGCCCAGTCGACGAGGGTGGTCGGCGCGATCGCGTCGCCGAGGCCGGCGGCGCGCAGGTGCGTGATGACGGCGCGGTACTGCTCGATCAGCGCGCCGCGATCGCGGGCGTCGACGCGGGACGCGGCCGCGCGCACGAGCGGCTCGACGCGCCCGCCCGCGACCGCGCGCACGAGCCGCACTCGCGCCCGAGCCGCGCGAGCCGGCGGGCGTCGGCGTTGAGCTCGACGAGCACGGCCGAGAGCGCGCGCAGCACCTCCGGCAGCGTGGCCTCCGACGCCTGCGCGAGCATCTCGCTCGCGAGCAGGCGGAACTTCTCGTCCCACAGCAGCGTCAGCTCGCGCTCGAGGTTGGCGAGCGCGCGCGCCCACGGATCGCCCGCGTCGCGCGGCGCCGCGTGGTCGCGCGGACGCAGGCGCCGGCGCAGCGCGTACAGCGACTCGGCGTTGCTCAGGCGGCGCTCGATCTGCTGCGAGACGCCATCCTGCAGCGCGCCCGTCGCCAGCAGGTTGATGGTCTCGGCCGTCATGACCGGGTAGTGACGCAGCGCGTCGTCGAGCAGCCCATGCAGGCGCCCGCGCAGCCAGTCGGCGAGCGGGCGCCCGACCCCGGACGCGCGCTCGAGCGTGTCGGTGAGCGCGTGCACCCGCTCGACGCAACGGGCGAGCGGATCGTCGCCGTCGAGCGCCGGGGTCAGGCCCTCCTGCAGGACCTGCTCGGAGAGCGCGGCCACGGCGTCGCGCAGCAGCGGCGCCGCGTCGGTCGCGTCGGTCGCCCCGCTCTCGGTCGCGCCGAGCAGCGTGTGCACGGCGGTCGTGAGCGACTCGGAGTCGCCGGCCGCGCGCGCGCGCCGGGTCTGCAGCCGCAGCGCGTGGAGGTCGAGCCGGCGCGGCGCCGCCTGCTCGGGGATCTTCGGCAGGCGCCGGAGGCAGCGCGCGAAGATCTCCGCCTCGGTGCGCATGATCTCGAGCTGCCTGCGCTCGCGCGGGTCGCTCTCGCGCTCGAGCCGCGCCGCGATCGACTCGGCCGGCATCCCGCTGAGCAGCAGCGTGTAGCGCAGCGTCGCCAGGTCCTCCGGGCCCGCCTGCAGCGCGCGACCGGGGCGCTGGAACACCTTGTCGAGCACGGCGACGACGCGCAGCATCGCGGTCGCGTTCACGGCGGTCCGCGTGGACAGGTAGCGCGTGGGCTGGAAGTTCGGGTCGGCGCGCTGGGCCTCGGCCAGCTCGCGGTCGAGCAGCTCGACGAGCGTGGCGACCGCGTCGCACAGCGCCTCGGGCACGTAGACCGAGTCGACCACGTCCTGCAGCACGTCGAGGTCCTGGACCGAGAGGTACTCGACCGGCGCGTGGCGACCGAACCGGCCGCCGTGCCGCCGCACCACCGCGCGCAGGCTGCTCGCGTCGGCGAAGCCCCGCGGGATGAAGCTGATGAAGCTGATGCGATCGATGAACGCGAGCAGCGTCTGGCGGGCGTTGTCCAGCAGCTCCGAGATGTAGCGGTTGCTCGTCATGAAGGCGCACTCGATGCGCCCCTTCGTCACGGTGCTGCCGTGCTTGAGCTCGCGCTCGTGGAGGATGTTGAGCGTCGAGCGCAGCAGCATGTCGCGGCCGTCGAACACCTCGTCGAGGAACGCGTGGACCGAGCCGAGCATGCCGTCCTCGGTGAAGTGCTCGGTGCGCCCCGACTCCATCAGCGTCTTGAAGTTGATCGGCCCGACCAGATCGGTGTGCACCGTGTTCTCGGTGAATTGCCTCGAGAACAGGCTCGGGCTGCCGGTCGACTCGTCGATGATCCGCCCGAGCACGAGCGAGGCCATCTGGCTCTTGGCGGTGCCGGGCGGGCCTGTCATCAGCACGTGCTGGCGGCTCAGCAGCGCCATGGCGAACTGCGTGAGCACGTCGTCGCGCTCGATGAAGGTCTCGCGCAGCTCGTCGAAGAAGCGACGGAAGCGGACGCTGGCGGTCTGGAGGAGGTCTGGGTCGTAGGACTCGATCATCGTGGCTCTCGCGCGCGACGCGCCCACGACGTGGACGTAGGCGCTGGGCTCGTGGAGGAGGACGAGGGCGGCGGCGCCCTGGCGCACCCGCATGACCATCCCATCGATCCGGCCCTCGATCAGCCCGCTGCTCTGCCGCGCGCGAGCACCCCGACGACGCCGACGTCCACGAAGGCGGCGCGCCGACGCGAGCGCGAGCGATCGCGCGCGACGACGTCCGCGCGCGGGATCTCGCGGCTGAGGCCGCGGCGGCGGCGATGGATCGCCGGCGCCGTGAGTGCTTGAATGCCCCGGTGCGCAAGCTCGTTCTCACGCGGGGGCCCCAGGGCGCCGGCAAGTCGTCGACGCTCGCGGCCTGCGGCCTCGAGCCCTACACGCTCTCGGGCGACCTGCTGCGGGGCGTGTACGCGTCCCCGATCATGAACCGCCGCGGGCAGCTCGGGCTCTCGCAGGAGCACGACCGGCGGGTCTGGCCGCAGCTCATGGCGCTGCTCGACGAGCGCATGGCTCGCGGCGAGCTGATCGCGGTCGACGCGACGCACCCGAACGCGTCCGCGCTCGCGCCCTACCGCAAGCTCGCGCGCGCGCACCGCTACGCGCTCGTGTGTCTCGACTTCGCCGGCGTGCCGCTCGAGCTGACGCTCGCGCGCAACCGCGCGCGCCCGGAGCACAAGGTCGTGCCCGAGGGCAGCGTCCGCCGCACCCACGAGGCCTGCCTGCGCGGTCAGGTCCCCGACGACATCACGACCATCCCGTGGCGCGAGGACGACGGCCACGCGGCCGCGCTCGACGCCTGGCTCGCGGAGCCGGTGCTCGAGCTCGACGACTACGCGCGCGTCCACCACGTCGGCGACATCCAGGGCTGCTTCGGGCCGCTCGCGGGCGACGGCGGGCTGCTCGCGGGCGGCCTGCGCGACGACGAGTTCTACCTGTTCATCGGCGACCTGTGCGACCGCGGCCCCGAGAGCGCCGAGGTCATGCGCTGGTTCCTCGACCACGCGCTGGGGCGCCCGAACGTGCGCGCGCACTGGGGCAACCACGAGGACTACCTGCACCGCTGGGCGCGCGGGCTCGAGCTCAAGAGCGCCGAGTTCACGGAGCGCACGCTGCCGCAGCTCGAGGCCGCCGGGATCACGCAGGCCGACGCCGACGCGATCTGCGACCAGCTCGTCGACTGCACGCGCTACCGCTACCGCGGACGCCAGGTGCTCGTGACGCACGCGGGGCTGCCGACGGTGCCGGCGCGGCCCGAGCGGATCTCGACGCGCCAGTACAGCCACGGGACCGGCTACTACGCGGACCCGATCGACGCCGAGTTCAGCGAGCGCGCGCCGGCGGGCTGGGTCCAGGTCCACGGGCACCGCAACCCGAGCTGTCTCCCGGTGCAGGCGGGCGCGCGCAGCTACAACCTCGAGGGGCAGGTCGAGTACGGCGGGGCCCTGCGCGCGCTCACGCTCGACGCGCGGGGCTTCACGCCGCGCGAGCTGCCGAGCCGGCGCTACCGCGCGCTGACCGAGCGCCTGCGCATCGAGGATCCGCTGATCGACCGCGCGCTGCTGCCCCAGTGGGTCACGCCGGAGATGACGACGAAGACGCTCGACGCGGAGACGCTCGCGTCCCTGCGCGCGCACTCGCTGATCCAGGAGAAGGCCTCGACGACGCGCCCGCACATCTCGTCGTTCAACTTCACGCGCGACGCGTTCTATCGCCGCGAGTGGGACGCGCTCAACGTCACCGCGCGCGGGCTGTTCGTGCACGCGCTCGACGGCGCGGTCGCGGCGCGCAGCTACGACAAGTTCTTCAACCTCGGCGAGCGCCCGGAGACCGAGCCGGCGGCGCTCGAGCGGAGCCTGCGGTTCCCGGTCACGACCTACGTCAAGGACAACGGCTACCTCGGCATCCTCGGCTACGACCCGCTGCGCGAGGAGCTGCTGTTCTGCTCCAAGAGCAGCCCCGACAGCGACTTCGCCGCGTGGTTTCGCGAGATCACGCTCGCCGCGCTGCCGCCCGGCGGCGCCGAGCGCCTGCGCCGGTTCCTGCGCGACACGCAGTCGTCGATGGCCTTCGAGGTCATCGACCCGGTCCGCGACCCGCACATCATCGAGTACGCGGCGCCGCAGGTGACGCTGCTCGACGTGATCCGCCGCGCGCCCACGTTTGAGCGCGTCGGCTACAAGCGGCTGCAGAAGATCGCCGCGCACTTCGAGCTCCCGGTCAAGCAGCGCGCGACGATCTTCGAGGACTGGCGCGGGCTCTCGCGCTGGCTCGAGCTCGCGTGCGCGCCCGGGTACCAGTGGCGCGGCGCGCACGTCGAGGGCTTCGTGCTCGAGGACGCCGCCGGCTTCCTGACCAAGATCAAGCTCGACTACTACAACTTCTGGAAGCGCATGCGCTCGCTCAAGGACCGCCTCGTCAAGGCGCGCGCGAGCGGCAAGCCGCTCGCGCGCGACACCTCGGAGCCGCGCGTGCGCGGCTTCGTCGAGTGGTGCGCGCGCCAACCGGACGAGCTGCTGACGCAGGACATCATCCGCGTGCGCGCGGCCTACCTGCGCGGCGAGGGGGCCGACGCGCCCGTGGTCACGGTCGCGGAGCCGCCGCCCCAGGAGCGCAAGGAGCTCGCCGGCTTCCGCAGCATGCTCGGCTCGCTCGAGGCGAAGGGGGCCGAGTACGAGCTCAAGCCCGCGACGGCGGACCGCGTCGTCGCGCAGGCGCTCGCCGACGACGACAAGCTCGCGCTGCTGCGCGCCTCCCCGCTGCGCGCGCGGATCGTGCTGGCCGCGAGCGAGGGCGAGGACCGCGACGACGTCGCGGAGCGCCTGGGCGTCGACATCGCCTAGCGCGGGCTCCGACGACGCGTGGGCCGCTGGGTTAATCTGGCCCGGCGTTCAGCTCGGGCAGGATGCTCGTCAGCCGCGCGCGCAGCGACGCGATCGCCTCCGTCGCGCCCGTGAAGCGCAGCCGGGTGCCGTTGTCGAGCTCCTCGAACCACAGGCGCCCGACGCCCAGCACTGACTCGAGCAGCGCGGCGCTCTCGGGCTGCGGGAACGGGGACTTCTCGCACCAGCGCCGCCCGGTCGGGATCGCGTCGTCCATGGGCAGGCGCCCGAGCACGCGCTTGAAGTCGCCCTCCCGCGCCAAGAGCCCCGAGACGCCGTCGTACACCCCGAGCCACGCGCCGGCGCGCGAGAGGTTGTGCGGCTGAAGCTCGAGGATCGAGAAGCGCCCGTTGAGCTCGAGATCGTGGCTCGTCACCGCGCCGATGAAGTGCGAGATGTACATCAGGTCGTCGTCGTCGCGATCCAGCCCCTGCCCGACGAACACCACCCACGCGTCGTCGTCGTCGAGCAGGCGGCCGAGCAGCGCGACGACGCGCGCGCGGTAGCGCGCGAGCGTCTCGGCGGAGAGCACGTTGACGAGCGAGAGGTAGCGGTTGGCGCCCATCGGGTGCGGGCCCGAGCGGTCGGTGATGTAATCAACGTCCTCAAGGACAGGTCCGTCGAGAAGCTGGACGTCGAGCGCGGCGAAGCCGGGCGAGAGCTCGAGGTAGGGGTCCCAGCCGCGGTGCGCGGGGTTCTTGCCCTCCACCAAGGAGAACGCGACGGTGTTGCCCGAGAACCCGCGGTAGCAGTCGTCCTCCTCGGCGAGCTCGCGGTAGAGCGCGTCGGCCTCCTCCGAGCGCCCGAGCTGCTCGCGCAGCAGCTTCGCCAGCATCCCGCGCGCGGGCGCCGTGCCGCGCCCGGTCTCGATCGCGTTCCTGTAGGCCCACTCCGCCTCCTCGTGCTCATCGAGGAATTCATGCAGCAGCCGCGCGAGCCGCCTCCAGGCGCGCGCGAGGGTCGCATCGCGCCCGACGGCCTCGCGGAAGGCGTCGGCCGCGTCGGCGTAGCGCTGACGCCGATCCCACAGGAAGTCACCGAGATCGGCCCACATGAACCCGGCTTCGGGCCTGCGCTCGGTCGCCGCGCGAAAGGCCGCCTCCGCCTCGTCGAGGCGCTGGCGATCCTCGCGCAGGATCTCGCCGAGCCGGTTGTGGTCCCAGGCCCGGCGAGGGTCACACGCGATCGCGTTGCGGTACGCGACCTCCGCGTCCGCGGCGCGCTTCAGCTCGTCGAGCAGCAGGTCGCCGAGCTCCGACCACGTCCACGCGTGGTTCGGGTCGCGCGCGAGCGCCTCGCGAAACGCGGCCTCCGCCTCCTCGTCGCGCTCGAGCTTCATGTACAGCGCGCCGAGCTTCTCGCACGGCCAGGCGTCGCTCGGGTCCCGCGCGGCGCGCTCCGAGTACAGGCGGACGGCCTCGTCGAGCGCCGCCTTCGCCTCCGCCTCGCGCCCGCGCTCGTCGTCCAGGAGCACGCCGAGGCCCGCCCAGCTCGACGCGCACCAGGGCTCGAGCTCGATCGCCTCGCGGTACAGCGCCTCCGCCTCGCGCTCGCCCCCGCGCGCCCGCGCGAGCACCTCCGCGAGCCCGTCGCGCGCCGCCGCGAGCCCGGGCTCGAGCTCGATCGCGTGACGCAGCGCGGCCTCGACCTCATCGTCGCGATCGTCGCGCTCGTCGAGGAGCTCGGCGAGGCCGACCCACGGCCGCGCGTTGTCGGGCTCGAGCTCGATCGCCCTGCGAAACGCCGCCTCCGCCTCCTCGGCGCCGTCCTGCTTGTCGTACAGGAGGAAGTTCGCGAGCCCGCGCCAGGCGCTCGCGCGATTCGGCTCGAGCTCGATCGCGGTGCGCAGCGCCGCCTCCGCCTCGTCGTCACGCCCGCGTCGGTACCCGAGCAGACCGCCCAAGCCCACCCACGAAGGCGCGCGGCTCGGCGCGCGCGCGATCGACTCGCGATACGCCGCCTCCGCCTCGACGGGACGTCCCGCCTGATCGAGGATCGCCGCGAGGCCGTGCCACGCTCGCGCGTAGCCCGGCTCGAGCTCGAGCGCGCGCCGGCACGCCGCCTCCGCCTCCGCGAGTCGAGCGCGCTGGCGATCGAGCGACTTGGCGAGCCGCAGCCACGCCCACGCGTAGGTCGGGTCGAGCCGGACCGCCTCGCGCAGCGCGACCTCGGCCGCGACCTCGTCCCGCGCCCCCGCGCTCAGCACGTAGCCGAGCAGCGCGTGGGCGGCCGCGCGCTGGGGCTCGCGCTCCGCGAGCGCGCGGCCGCGGGCGACGGCCTCGTCCACGGTGAGCCCCGCGAGCCCCTGAAGCAGCGCCGCGGTGCCGCGCGCGTCGTCGGGGGGCAGATCGCGGAGCTCGTCCTCGAGATAGACCAGCAGGCTTCGACGCGGCCGCACCCGTGCACTATAGGCGCCGCGGGGCGCGACGACATGAGTAACCCGTGCACGCGCGGGCGCCGAGGAGCGCGACGTGCCCGGGAGCGAAACACGCGCTCGTGATGACCGCTGGACGCGCTTGGACTCGGCTAGCCGTGGTTCGACGCGCCGCGACGGTCGTCCGCGCGCGGCTTCGCGCCCCAGCCCTCGATCCCGAACAGGCGGCCGTGGGGCGCGACCTCGTGGCAGCCCATACAGCTCTCGACGCGCCCGGCGGCCGTGATCGTCTGCATGTCCGGCGCGATCGTGCCGTAGACCCAGCCGCGATCGGTACCTTGTGTCTCTTCGGGCAGCTTGAACATGACGTAGAGGCCCGCCCGCGCGCCGGGCCCGTAGTCGACGCCGTCATGGTGCGCGGGCCGGAGCGCGCGCAGGTCGTCGAGCGCCGCGCCCCGCTCGAGCGGCTCGGGTCGCCACGCCTCCTTGACGATGACCTGCTCGCAGCCCGCGAGCTCCGGGATCGCCGGCGTCCCCATCACGCTCGCGGGCGCGCCGTAGGCCGCGGGGTCCTTGGCGTAGAGGGTGTACAGCTTGCGCCCGTGGGGCGTGCCCTCCTCGGCCGCGCTGAGCCGGGCCTGCCCCGGCCGCGGCATGCGGCAGAGCCCTGGCGCCCAGCGAAATTCGTCGTCGACGCGCCCCCACTCGCCGTAGCGGCTGGCGATCACCCGCAGGCGCTCGTGCCACCGCGCGTCGTTCTCCTCGGGCGCGGCCGGGGCCGCGCGAACCGGGACCGCGTTATCCGGGACCGCGTTATCCGGGACCGCGTTATCCGGGACCGCCGCCGTGTCGACGGAGCTTTGCGCGGGCTCGATCGGCTGTGGTCTCGCGGACGAGTCATCGACGATCGCGCGGCAGCCCGGCGCGGCGGCGAGCGCCGCGATCAGCAGCAGCGCGATTGGAGATGTCTGCTCGGCCATGCGCGTAGGATACCGAGGCCGCGCGCCCGCGCGTGTCAGGGTCGTGTAAAACCCCCCGGATCACGCGCTCGAGGCTGGCTCGCGATACAGCTCGTAGTCGTAGCGCCCCTCGAGCCAGTACTCGCCGCGCGCGCGGTCGACCTTGGCGACGATCGCCTCGTCGAGGACGTGGGCGTAGCTGCCCCCGAGCCGCGTGATCTCCTGCAGCAGGCGCGCGCGCGCGTGGGCGTTGAGCGAGTCGACGCACGCGCCCCACAGGCGATCGCGCTCGCCGTGGCGATACGGCACCGCGTCGCTGCGCGCCTCGACCCAGTGCTCGCCCGCAGGCTCCGCGGAGAGCGGCGGCAGCTCGCGGTGCCAGAAGACGCGCTGGCCCGCCGCGTCGTCGTCGCGATCGTCTCGTCCTGCGCCCATGGTGCCCCCGGCGCCCAGTGTACCGAACTCGTGACGCCGCGCGGGCGCGCCGCGTTCGCCGACGCGCGGATTAACCTGGCGGCTCGGGCATGCACAGCCCGCCGCCCTCGATCTGCGCGTTGGTCCGGTAGGTGTTGAGGCCCTGCCAGCTCGGCGGCTCGTGCTGCGGGATCGTGCCGTCCTCGCGCACGTTGCTGACGTGATAGGTGTGCTGGTTCCAGATCCGCCGCGCCTGCACCCAGCGGTCGTCGACGTCGCGCACCGCCTGGATCGTGAACTCGAGCGGCCCGCCGACCAGGAGCGTGTTGGAGACGACGAGGATCTCGGCCGAGCCGTCGTTGTCGATGTCGGCGACGACCGGGTACTCGAGCACCGTGCCGCTGCGCCGCGCCGTGCTCATCAGCGTCGCGCCGAGGTCGTCGTACACATAGGAGTTGTACTCGTCGGCGTAGACGGTCTGCGCGATCCCGGCGCCGAGGAAGTCAAACGCCGTGCCGCCGGCCTGACCGCTGCTGTCGACCACGTCGACGACCCACAGCGACGTGACGTCGAGCGGCTCGTAGACGCCGTAGCTGCCCGGGGAGCTGGCGCCCATCTCGGGCTCGCCGTCGCCGTCGAGGTCGTGGATGTTGAGCGGGCGGTTCCAGTCGTACTGATCGTCGGTCGGCTTCTCGTTGGCGTAGATCGACTGGCCGTCGTGGGTGAGCAGGTGGATCCCGCTCGTGGTCGTGACGAGCACCTCCGGATCGCTGTCGAGGTCGATGTCGGCGACCTGCGGGTGCGCCCACGTCCCGGCGGCCTTGATGAGCTGGTTCTCCCAGTAGAGCGTGCCGTCGGCGTGGTAGGCCGCGGCGCCCGTGAGGATCTCCTGCTGCCCGTCCCCGTCGAGATCGGCGACCGCCGAGGCGCTGTAGATCTGGTCATTGGGCTGCGACCACAGCAGGTTGCCGAGGTGGTCGAAGAGGTTGGTGCCGGCGATGATCTCGACGTCGCCGTCGGCGTCGACGTCGGCGAGCGCGATCGCGCTGCTCTGAGCCGCCTGCCACTGGCTGACCGAGGACCACTTGAGCGTCAGGTCGTGCTCGAGCGCGTGCAGGATCCGCTGGCTGTCGACGACGACGATCTCGGGCAGCCCGTCGCCGTCGATGTCGCCGAGCGCGGGCGTGTGCGCGAACTGGACCAGCTGCTCGGCGAAGCCGTGCGGCTCGCCGGTCTCGCCGTCGAGCATGTACAGCCGGCTCGGGGGCGTGTCGCCCCCGCCTGGACCGGCGATCACGAGCACGTCGGGGACGTCGCACAGGTCGATCTCGCCGTCGTTGTTGTCATCGGTCAGGTTGGCGACGAGCGGCGTGCTGATGCTCTCGTCGAAGCCCGCGGGGCCGAAGAAGCTCCACTGGACCTCGGGCTGGAAGCTGTCGGGCGGCGCGGTCATCTCGCAGTCGCCGATCGCGTCCATGTCGTCGACGACCTTGCACGACGGGGGCGGCGGCGGATCGTCGGTCTCGCCCCCCCCTGTGTCGTTGCCGACGTCGAACTTCGGGTTGATCGGCTCGGTCGAGCCGGTCGCGTCGCCGCCCGTCGCGCCCGTGCTCGTCGCGCTCCCGGACCCCGAGCCGGCGCTCGAGCTCGCGCCGCTCGAGCCGACCGTGCCGGGGCTCGTCGTCACGGGGCCCGTCGCGCTGGCGCTGGCGCCGTCGCTGGCGCCGTCGCTGACGCTTTCGCTGTCGCTGTCGCCGCAGGCGACGGCGAGCGCGAGGACGCCCGCGAGCGTGGCCCGGTCGCCGAGCGGTCGGAGCGTGCGGTACTTCGCGAGGAAGCTCGTCATCGCGCGCATGCTAACGAAGGACGCGATCGCGGGCTCCGTAGCGAAGAACACGAAGAAGTCTGTATATGCACAAGAACTTATCGACGGTCCTCAGACTCGCGCGCGTCGTGCTGGTACCACCGCGTGTGGGCGTGGGTGCGTCGATGCGCGCTCACACCGGCCGCGCGGCCGCGCAGAACCCCGCGAGGGCGCGCGCATCCGCGCTCGTGATGCATACCGGAGCTTCAGATCGCGTCGGGATCTGGCACGTTCGAACAGGCGAGGTCTTCATGATGCGCTGCGCGGCCGATTTCTCCCCCGATCGTTCCCTCTCCCGCTCTCCGCTCGGACGCACCCGCTGGCTGGCTGCTCTCGTGGCGCTCGCGCTGCCGCTCGCGCTGGGCGCGTGCGCGACCGTGGGCGTGCAGGAGCAGGGCAACTCCGTCGACGCGATCCTCGGCCCGGTCGACCTCAACGACGAGATGGCGCCGGTCGACAAGAGCCACGATGAGCCCGCGGACGAGCCGGCACCGGCCGCGCCCGTCGCCAACGCGACGCCGAAGCCCGACGCGTCCACCCAGTCGATCACCTTCGAAGGCATGGACGCGGACCCGGGGGTCACCACCGAGGTCAGCGCGCCGCCGAAGCGCCCGTCGCTGCCGGCGCTCGAGCTGTTCGGCTCGGGCGGCCGCGGCGGCCCGGGGTAGGCGTCAGGCCGCGCGCTCGCCCGGGCGTCGCCGGCGTCGGCAGCAGGATCATGAGCGCGAGCATCACGACGAGCTGCGCGATCGGCCATGTCAGTAACGGCGCGTTCACGGTCACCGTAGCGACCGCGAGCACCACCACGAGCGCGAGCACGACGACCAGCGGGTTGGCGGAGAGAGCCGCGTCCGCGGCGTCGCGGCGCGTCCGCGGCGGGGGGAGCCGCCACTGGCGGATCCACAGCGGCAGCGCGGCGCCGAGCGGGATGCCGACCGCGCGCCCCGGGAGCGCGCTCAGCCGCCGTGCACGTCCGGCGTGACGACGTCGCCGTGGAGGGGCGGCGACTCTCGCTCCGTCGCGCAGTCGTCCGCGCGAGCGACGAGCTCCCCGCTCTGATCATCTGCGGCGATGCGCGCCTCGAAGTACAGCGGCTCGCCCGAGACGAGCTCGCCGTCGCTGGCGACCTCGATGAACACTTCGAAGCAGTTGTCGGTGAAGTCGACGGCCACGCCGGAGAAGTCGAAGCTCCCGTCGACGATCTCGGCGGAGTACTCGAGGTCGCCGCGCACCTCGTGGAGGATGACGCGCGCGCCGTCTTGGTCGCCCTCGACCGCGCCGAACACGTCGATGTCCTGCTGCGGCTCGGCGGTCAGGCTCGGCGGCGGGATCGGGATGGAGATGCCGACCGTGCTCGTGACGATCGAGAGCTCGACGGGCTTCGGATCGTGGGCGTTGCAGGCCAGCGCCGACGCGACGCCGAGCAGTCCGAGCAGGACGCCGGCGAGGGCGAACGGGTGATGCGGTCGCTTGTCAGTGGTGCTCGGCATGGCGGATATCTCCTGCAACAGGCTACCAGCGGCGCCCGGTGGTTGAGTGAAGAGCAAGTTTCATACCTCGGACAGCGTCAACGATATTCACGCCCTGGACGATCTACGGAAAAACAGCTGCCAACACGGGCGCGGCGTCCTCGGGAATGTGCCAACGAAGTTGGCGCCCCGCGCCTGGCGACTCACTCGCCGTAGACACAACTCAGTACGTCGTTCCCGAGGAGTTCGCGACGGACGCTCACGCCGTTGGTCCAGCGCAGGGTGACGGCCGCGACGCGATCGTAGCGCCCGTCAAGGTGGGGTTTTATCTCCGCGCCCGCGAGATCTTCGGCGTGCACGGAGTAGGTCGGCGTCTTCCCGTCGTGCACCCAGCGGTTCGCGCGGCACAGGGCGTCGCGCTCCTGCGAGACCGTCTCGGCGGCCGTGATGGCGCGCTTGAGGAGGTGCACCCGGACGCGCGGCCCCGCGACCATGACCGCGAGCAGCAGCGCGGCGGTGAGCAGCAGCAGGAGCGCGCGAGTTCGGTTCATCGTCGACCGCGAGCGTACGCCGGCCGGGCCGACGTCCGCAACGAGGCGACGCGCTGCGTGACTCCCCGGGGCGCCGGCGCTCGTGTAGAAGTGGCGAGATGCGATCGAACTCGTCATGGCTCCAAGGCGTCGCGCTCACCGTGCTGCTCGCGTGTCAGGGACAGGCTCCCGCGCCGGACGACGCGCCGGAACCCAGCGCGCCGGCGGTCGCGGACGCGACGCCCGACGCGAAGCCCCCAGGCGAGAAGCACGGCTCGGCCATGGCCGAGGCGGCCGCGAGCGCGCTCGAGGTGGGCGCGAAGGCGCCCCCGTTCACGCTGCCCGACTCCGAGGGCGGCGAGCTGAGCCTCGACGCCCTGCGCGCGCGCGGGCCGGCGCTGCTCGTGTTCTACCGGGGTCACTGGTGACCGTTCTGCCGCACGCAGCTCGGGGAGCTGCAGGCGAGGCGGACCGAGCTGGACGCGCGCGGCGTGGGCGTCGCGGCGATCAGCGTGGATAGCCCGGAGGACAGCCAGCAGCTGCGCGAGCGGCTGTCGCTCGAGTTCCCGCTGCTCACCGACGCGACGCTCGCGACGATCCGCGCCTACGGTCTCGAGCATGTCGGAAAAGACATGTCGATCCCGGCGACCTTCGTGATCGACCAGGCGGGCGTGGTGCGCTATCGCTACGCTGGCGAGCACCCGGCCGACCGCCCGGCGCTCGCCGCCGTGCTCGCCGCGCTCGAGACCGCGTCGACGCCGCCCGACGGCCCTCAGACCGACCCGGCGGCCGACGCCGACTGACGACGCACACGCGCTTCGCGCTCGATGCGATTGATCGCGGCTTTGCGACGATTGATGACTTCACCCCAGTGGGGGCGCGATCGCGCCCCCGTAATTGCTGTAGTCGCTTCGAATTCCCGCGATCGCGGCTTGGCACGCCGCGTGCTCTACCGGGGGCGCATGACCCCCGCGAGCCAGACGATCCCCGCCCCGCAGGATGACCGCAAACGTGGGCAGCAGCTGTTCTTCTGGGCCAATATGGTGTTCTTGTGTGGGACCTTGGGCCTCGGCCTGCTCCATCTGGCGACGCTGTGATCGCCGCCGATGGGGGCTAGTCTCCGCGCATGCAAGCGCTCTCCCCCTCCGCGTCGCCGCGCGCGCTCGCGCTCCTGCTGTCGCTCTCGCTCGTGGGCGCGTGTGACAAGCAGCCGGACGACGAGACCACGGTCGACCCCAGCACCACCCAGAGCTCGAGCGGCTCGAGCGGCGCGAGCTCGTCGACCGGCGGCGCGAGCTCGTCGACCGGCGGCGCGAGCTCGTCGACCAGCACCAGCACGACGGACGCGAGCTCCGGCGGGACCGTGACCTCGAGCCCGACCACGAGCACGACCGCGCCGACGACCGATCCCAGCGCGAGCGACTCGGGCGAGAAGCTCGACCTCCCGTCGGGGCAGACCGACGGCACGAGCGGCAGCGGCGGCGAGACCGATCCGCCGCTCAAGTTTGACCTCCCGGCGCCGTGAGCTCGCGGCGACCGGCGGGAGCGACTCGGCGCCGCGATTCAACATGTCCATCTAGACATGTTGAAAAACCGCGGCTCACGACGCGGTGCGCCGCAGCCAGCGCTCGACGTCTTGATGGTGCTGCGCGAAGCGGGCGCCGGCCTCGGCGAAGCCGGCCTCGGCCTGCTCGGCCAGCGCACGCGCCCGCGCACGCGCGTCGTCGTCGCCGCCGGCGTCCCACAGCGCGCGCGCGAGCAAGAAGCGGTGCGAGGCGAGCTCCTCGGCGGGCGTGCGGCGATCCTCCTGCAGCGCGAGGCCCTGCTCGAGCGGCGCGATCGCGTCCGCCGGGCGCCCGCGGGCGACGAGCAGCTTGCCCAGCGTCGTCAGGTTCTTGACCACGAGCGGGTGGTCGGGGCGCAGCGCCTGCTCGCGGATCGCCAGCGCGTGGCGGTAGTGGGCCTCGGCCGCGCCGAGCCGCCCGAGGTCCTTGTGGATGTTGCCGAGGTTGAACAGCGCGACCGCGACCTCGGGGTGCTCGTCGCCGAAGTGGGCGCGCATGAGCCCGAGCGCGCGCTCGTAGTGCTCGCGCGCCCGCTCGAGCTCGCCGCGATCGCGGGCGACGTTGCCGAGCCCGATCAGCGGGCCCTTGAGGTCCGGGTCCTCGGGCCCGAGCGCGCCCTCGAGCAGCGTGAGCGCGCGGCGGAAGTGCTGCTCGGCCTGCTCGAGCTCGCCGAGCCGGCCGTGGACGTTGGCGAGGTCGTGCAGCGCGTGGGCCAGCGCCCGGTCGTCGTCCCCCTGCTCCTCCTGGATCGCGAGCGCGCGGGCGAGCTGCTCGCGCGCCTCCACGAGCTCGCCGCGCTCGCGCGCGATGTTGCCGAGGTTGGCGAGCGGCGAGACGAGGCGCAGGTTGTCGGGCCCGAAGCTGCGGCTGTAGAGCTCGAGCGCCCGCGCCGAGCACTCGCGGGCGCGGCTGAAGCTGCCGAGCTTGCGCGTCACGAGCCCGAGGTTGTCGAGCGTGGGCGCCAGGCGCGGGTCGTCGGGCCCGAGGCGCTGCTCCTGCAGCTCGAGCGCGTGCTCGAGGTCGGCCTGCGCCTCGACGTACTGCCCCTGGCGCTGGTGCGCGAGGCCGAGGTTGTTGAGCGCCAGCGCGAGCACCGGGTGCTGCTCGCCGTAGTCCATGATGTAGCGGTCGCGCGCGCGCGCGAGCAGCTCGCTCGCGTCGTCGTGGCGCCCCTGCCGGATCAACACGGTGCCGAGGTGGTTCATGATCGCCGAGACCGCGGGCGTCGTGAGCCCGTCGGCCCGCGGCATCGCGTGCAGCGCGAGCGCGGCGCGGTAGGCCGCCTCCGCGGACCGGTGGTCGCCGGCCGCCTCGAGCAGCAGCGCGCGGGTCCGAGCAGCATGGCGCGCTCGGGTCGCGCGGCCTCGCCGGAGCTCGCCGAGCCTCGCCGGTCTCCGCCAGCGCGCCGTCGACGAGCGCGCGCGCGCTGGCGCGACGCGCCGCTGGTGCAGCCTGACGACGCGCGCGCGCGCGTTCTTGAGCGCGATGATCCGGTAGCGGTCGTTGAGCGTCCAGGCGCTGCGCTCGGCGAGCTCTAGCTGCTCGAGCCCCGCGGCCGCGTCGCCCGTGTCGGCGAGCAAGCCGCCGAGCAGGCTGCGGGCGTCGACGGCGAGCGCCGCGAGCTCGCCCTGCTCCCCCGACGCGCCGCCGCCGTCGGCCGCCGCGATCGCGTCCGCGGCCGCGCGCGCGCGGTCGATCCCCGCCCAGACCTGCCCCGTGAGCGCGAGCGCCCGCGCGTCCTCGACCTGCGCCCGCAGCTCGTCGAGCGCCGGCGCCCGCAGCCCCGTGAACTCACCGTGGGCGCGCGCGCAGTCGCTGGCGGGCTCGAGCGCCGCCGCGGCGTCGACGGCGAAGTCGATGGACTCGTCGCCGAGCTCGCGCAGCGCCGCGACGATCGAGCGATAGCGCTGGGCTCGCGTCGCCATGCAGGCGCGGACCGCCGGCTGCGGATCACACACGCGCGCCCGCGCCCGCCGCCAGTCCTCGTGGAAGGCGGTGAGCCGGACGTCGACGCGGGTCCAGAGATCCTCGGCGTGGGCGCGACCTGTCTGTGTGAACACCTCGTGGAGCGCGGCGCGCTCGTCCGCGCCCCACGGGCCGGGCGCGAGCTGCACCGCGGGATCACAGGCGTCCGCGCGCCTCGCCGGCGCGCTCGCGCGGTCACAGGCGCCCGCGCTCGCGACCAGCGCGACCGTCACGAGCGCGACGAGGTCGCCGCGGCGGCCGCCGCCCGGCGTCCGCTCTCGATTCCAGGGCTCCACCGGCGCCCATCACCGTACCGCGGAACGCCGCGCGCGTCACTCGGGCGCGACGCTCGCCGCCGCCGGGCGCCCGGCCGCGCGGCCTCGAGCGCGACGGCTCAACCGTCGCTCGGCGCCTCCATCCCCTTGATCAGGGCCTTGTGCGCGTCGCTGAGGCACTCGCTGCACTGCGCCGACTTCTTGTCCTTGGTGCACTTGCGGCTCTCCGCCATCAGCCGCTTGAGCACCGGGATGCCGCGGGGGTCGCCGAGCTTGATCAGGCGCTCGACCGACTCGTTCAGCGCCTCGCAGTCGCCGGCGATCATGATCGACGCGCCGTAGCGAGCGAAGCTCGGCACCTCATCAGCTGGCTCATGGGCCAGGATGGTCGCGGCCGCCTTCTCGCGCGCCGACGAGCTCGTGCCGGACGACAGCGTCTTGACGTCCTCGGCGATCGCGGCGGGCACCGGCTCCCCGCCCCCGCCCCCGCCGCACTGCAGCGCGATCCCGAGGGACAGCGGGACGACGAGCAGCGTCGCGATGAGCAGGTAGGTCAAGATCTTGCGCGTCGCCGGGTCGCTGCGGATCTGCTCGGCCGCGAGCGCCAGCGTGCCCTGCTGCGGCGCGCGCGGGGTGTTCTCGGCCATCGCGGTCAGCGGCTTGACGCCCGTGGTGCCGGACATCTGCGCGCCCGCGCCACCGCTGAGCGCGAGCTCCTCCAGCAGCTTGCGCACCGGCTCCGCGCTGTGCGGGCGATCCTCGGGCTTCTGCGCGACCAGCTGCGCGACCAGCTTCACGAGCGCGTCGGGCACCTGGTTGGCCTGCTCGCCCTGCAGCGTCGGCACCGCCTGACCGAGCTGCTTCGAGAACAGCTCGGTGTAGCTGTCGGCGCGCCACAGCGGCGTCCCGGTGATGCACTCCCACAGGATCACGCCGAGCGCGTAGAGGTCGGCGCGCGCGTCGACCGAGCCGCCGGTGATCTGTTCGGGCGCCATGTAGCCCGGGGTGCCGACGAGCGCGCCCTGTCGGGTCAGCGCCTCGATGCTGATGCCCTTGTTCTCGAGCTGGTCGCCCTGGATGATGCGCGCGAGCCCGAAGTCGAGGACGCGCGCGTGCAGGCGGCCGCTCGAGCGGACCTCGACGAGGATGTTGTCCGGCTTGAGGTCGCGGTGGACGATGCCGATGGCGTGGGCGGCGACCATCGCGTCGGCGAGCTGCGCGCCGAGCGAGCAGACCTGCGGCCACGGCAGCGCGCCGTGGGAGTCCATGATGTTCGCCAGGCTCTGCCCCGGCGCGAGCTGGAGCACGAGGTAGGCGCCGCCCTCGGGCAGCAGGCCGTAGTCGATCGCGCTGACGATGTGCGGGTTCTCGAGCTGCGCGGTGGTCATGGCCTCGCGCTCGAACCGCGACGCGAACACGTTCTCGTCGGCGTACTCCTTGCGGATGATCTTGAACGCGACGTCCTTCTTCAGCTTGAGCTGCTCGGCGATAAACACCGCCCCCATGCCGCCCGCGCCGAGCAGGCGGACCACGCGGTAGCGGTTGTCGACGACGCGCCCGATCCAGGCGTCGAGGACTTCCTTCGACAGCGCCTGCACGTGCATCGCCTGGGCCTTGGCGACCTTCGCGGGCTTCGCGGGGGGGCTTTGCTCCGGCTGCGCGGACATGACCATCGGGTCCGCTGCGAGTGTACCTCAAAGGGGCGGGCCGCGAGCGCGTCGGCGGGCGGCCGCGAGCGCCCTTCAGCCCGCGTTGAGGGCCGTGTCGCGCGCGTGTTGCTGCTATCGTCGTCGTGCGCCGGGGGCCGAGGGCCCCACGGCTTGGAGCGCGCGTGCAGCCAGCGATCCTCGTTCTCGGCCCTGGGGGCCGCTATCGGCTCATTCGCCCGATCGCGCACGGGGCCCACGCGGCTGTGCTGCTCGCGCGCCCCGAGCACGGCGGCCCGGCGCGCTGCGTGAAGCGCTTTCACGACGGCCTCGCGATGTACGACGGGCTGCTGGAGGAGATCCACGCGGCCTTCAGAACGCGCGCCCGTGCCGGAGGCCCCGGGCTGGGTGCGGCGCGAGCGTGCCCTGCTGCTGGATCGCGCGGGCGCGCCGACGCTCGTCGTGCCCATGGACCACGTCGACGGCGGCACGCTCGCGCGGCTCCTCGCGCGGCTCCTCGCGCGCGGTCGCGGCTCGTCGACCGGGCTCGCGCTGCACGTCGCCGACGGCGTCCTCGGCGCGCTCGCCGGTTTCGACCGCGCGGAACCAGGCGCCGTCTACCAGGCGCTCGAGTCGTCGCACGCTGCTGCTGTCGCGCGACGGGCTCGTCGCGCTCCCGAGCGCGCGCGCCAGCCCGATCATCCACGGCCGCGGGGCGCGCGATACTGTCGCGGGCCGCTCTCGGTGCTGCTCCGCCCTCGCTCACTTCGCGCCGGAGCAGGTGCGCGGCCTCCCGCTCGACGCGCGCGCGCGACCTGCACGCGGCGGGCGTGCTGATCTTCGCGCTGCTCGCCGGTCAGCACCTACGCGCGCGCGGGGAACCTGTTCGAGACCGCGCGCGATATCGTCGACGGCGCCGCCCGGCGCTCGTCGAGCTCGCGCCCGAGCTGCCGCGCCGGGTCATCGCGCTGGTCGAGCGCCTGCTCGCGCGCGAGCCGGAACGCCGCCCGCGCTCGGCCGCCGAGGCCTGCGCCGAGCTGCGCGCGGCGGGGACATGGTCCAACGGTCAGGAGCTACTCGCGGCCGAGGTCCGCGCGCTCGCGCCGAGCGCCCCGTGATCGCGCGGGCTCAGGCGAAGCCGGCCGTGCCCGCGCCGCAGATCAGCACGCACACCCGCTCGCCCGGGCGCGTCGCGACGGCGCCGGTCATCAGCGCCGCGATCCCGGCCGCCGCCGAGAGTTTCCGCGGCCACGCCGAGCTTCGTCCCACAGCCAGCGAGCGGCGCGCTGCATGTCGTCGTCGGAGACCAGCGCGATGGACTCGACGTGCGCGGCGATCAGCTCGGAGGTTCAGCGCCTCGCTTCGACGCGGCGCCAGGGTGTTCGCCCGCGTCTCGATCGCCGGAGCTCGACCAGCGCGCCGGCGGCGAGCGAGCGAGCGCTGCAGCGTCGGCGCGCCCACGGGCTCGACGCCGATCACCCGGATCGACGGCCTGCGCGCGCGCGCGGCGCGGCCACGCCGGCGATCAGCCCGCCGCCGCCGATCGCGATGACGAGCGTGTCGACGTCGGGCACGTCCTCGAGGATCTCGAGCGCGATCGTCCCCTGCCCCGCGATCACGGCCGGCGGCGCGAAGGGGTGGATGTACGGGGAGCCCGCGCCGGGCCGCGACCTCGAGCGCGGCCGCGTTGGCGTCGTCCCAGACCTCGCCGTGGACCTCGACCTCGGCGCCCCAGCGGCGCAGCTTCTCGATCTTGTCGGCCGGGGTGCTGCGCGGCACGAAGATCGTCACGGGCGCTCGGGCCACGCGACCGACCGCCGCCACGCCGAGGCCGTGGTTCCCGCCCGAGGCGGTGATGAGCCGCGCGCGAGCCTCGGCGCGAGGCCGCGCGCGTAGTTGAGCGCGCCGCGGACCTTGAAGGACCCTGAGAGCTGGAGGTTCTCGAGCTTGAGGAACAGCTCGAGCGGCTCGACCGACGACGCGGCGGCGCGCAGCGGCGCGCGGCGGGGCCGACGCGCACGGTCGGCGTCCGGCGGATCGCGCCCGCGAGCGCGCGGCGGCCTCCTCGATCATCGCCAGGGTCACCGAGGAGCGCTGCTGCACAGCACGGTGCCTACCCCAGCCGGCGCCCGCCGGCAAGCGCCGCGGTCCCCTGGTTTTCGTGCCACAGTGGCCCGCACGTCGCGATGTCGGGCGATCTCAGCGATACCAGCGCGCGCGCCCTGGTCGCGTGGCTGCAGGCCGACTCGCCGCGCCCACGCGCGCCGGTCCCGGCGTTCGCCTCGACCCGGGCGCACGCCTCCGGCCTCGAGGCCTCGCTGCCCCTGGCCTGCGCGCCGCGCCGCGCTCGAGGCGCTGGCGGGCGCCTGCGTGGTCGAGCTCTCGCTTCGCGGCGCGCGGCTCACGGGTGACGAGCTTCGCCGCGCTCGCGGGCTCGCTGCGCGCGCGAGCGCGACGCTCACGCGGCTCGACCTGCGCGCGGTCGTCGGCTCGACGCGCGCGGCTGACGACGCTGCTCGCCGCGCTCGCCGAGACGTCGCGGCTGCGCGCGCTGTGGCTGGGCGACAACCCGCTCGGCGCGGCGGGGGTGCGCGCGCTCGTCGAGTACATGTCCGTACAACCATGCTCGATACAGCAGCTCGGCCTCGGCGGCGTCCGCCTCGACCACGGCAGGCGCGCGGCGCTGCTCGCCGCGCTGCCCGGGACGCTCGAGCGGCTCGACATTTCTGAACACCGCCGCCGCGCCCGACGACGCGGCGCTCGACGAGCTTCGCGGCGCTCGCGGGCGCCTGCGCGTGCTCGGGCTCGCGGGCCTCGAAACCGGCGATCGCGGCGCGCAGCGGCTCGCCGAGCACGTCCAGCGCAGCGAGACCATCGAGCGCCTCGAGCTGTCCGCGAACGACATCGGGCGCAGCGGCGCGAGCGCGCTGGCCACGGCCGCGCGCGAGCACACGACGCTGCGTCGCCTCGACCTCCACGACAACCCGATCGGCGACGGGGCGCGCGCCTGCTCGCGGCGGCGCTGCCCCCACTGCGGCAGCGCGCTCGAGCACCTCGGGCTGCGCGGCTGCGGCCTCGGCCCGGACGGGGCGCGGGCGCTCGTCGAGGCGCTGACGGAGCCAGGCGCGCTGCGACGCCTCGAGCTCGACCCGGCGCTCACGCTGCCTGAGGAGGTGCAGGCGGCCAAGGTCGCGCGCCTGTGCCGAAACCGCAACTTGCACGCCGCGAGCCCGCCGTCGTCGCTCGCGCTCACGCCAGACGAGGCGCGCCTGCGGCACGCCGCGCGCCCTGCTCCCAAGGCCGACGCGCTGGCGCCCCCGGACGCGCTCGACCCGGACGAGCCCCTCGCCGCCTGTCAGCGCGTGCTCGCGGCCGTGCGCGACCACCCCGAGCTCCTGCGCGCGCCGGGCCTGGCGGCGCTGGCGGCGCGCGCTCGTCGAGGCCGCGCGCGCGGCGGCCTCGCGGGTCGCGTCGCCGACCAGGGCGAACCTGGCCATGAGAACATCTTGACCAAGCGCGCGCGCGACCGCGAGGCGCGGCGCGGCACGGGGATCCAGCGCCAGCGCGACGCCATGCGCGACGGCTCGATCCCGCCGTCGTCCGAGGACGACGCGCGGCGCGGCGCGGCGCCGCCGACCCTCGAGCGACGCCGCCGCTGCTACATCTGCAAGCGGCCCTACCGCCAGCTGCACTTCTTCTACGACAGCCTGTGCCCGCCGTGCGCGGCGCTCAACTTCTGAAAAGCGCTGCGCGTCGGCGGACCTGCGCGGCCGCGTGGCGCTGGTGACCGGCGGCCGCGTCAAGATCGGCCTGCAGCTCGGGCTGATGCTGCTGCGCGCGGGCGCCCGCGTGATCGTCACGACTCGCTTCCCGCGCGACGCGCTCGCGCGCTACGCCCAGGAGCCCGACTTCGCGTCGCACCGCGAGCGCCTCCCACGTGCACGCGCTCGACCTCCGCTTCACGCCGCTGGTCGAGCGCTTCGCCGACCACGTCACGCGCGCGTACCCGCGGCTCGACATCCTGATCAACAACGCCGCCCAGACCGTGCAGAGGCCGCCCGGCTTCCACGCGCCGCTCGAGGCGCTCGAGCGCGCGCCGCCAGGCGAGCTGGCGCCCGCGCTGCGACCGCTGCTGGCGGCGAGCTTCCGCGAGCCAGACGCCGCGCTCGCGCTCCCGGGCGGCGAGCCCCGGCCGGCGCGCCCCGAACTCGACGCGCGGCTGTTCCCGCCGGACAGCAACGACGGCCACGCGCAGCCGCTCGACCTGCGGATCCGCAACAGCTGGCGCCTGCGCGTGCACGAGGTCGCGACCCGCGAGCTGCTCGAGGTGCAGCTGATCAACGCGATCGCGCCGTACCTGCTCGTCGCGCGCCTGCGCGACTTCATGGCCCGCGCCGGCGGCCCGGCCGATCGCTTCATCGTCAACGTCTCGGCGGTCGAGGGCCAGTTCACGCGCGCGTTCAAGAGCGACCTCCACCCGCACACGAACATGGCGAAGGCGGCGCTCAACATGCTCACACGGACATCCGCCCGCGACCTCGCGCGCCAGCGCGTCTACATGACGAGCGTCGACACGGGCTGGGTGACCAACGAGAACCCGCACCCGCTCAGCGCGCGCATGGCCGACGACGGCTTCTCGGCGCCGCTCGACGAGCTCGACGGGGCCGCGCGCGTGCTCGACCCGGTGTTCACCGGGATCGCCAGCGGCGCGCCCGTCTTCGGCGTGTTCTTCAAGGACTACGCGCCGGCGCCCTGGTGAGCGCGGCGCTCCGCGCGGGGCGCGTGGGTTCGACCTGACTCGATCGCCAGGCTGCACGCCGCGTCGCGGCTACGACTTCAGGCGATCGAGGATCCGGTCCTCGGCGCTCGTGTGCAGCCCTGGCGGCACGCCGAGCGCGTAGATCTCGCCGCGGCCGACGGTCCCGCCCCACACGCACGGGCCGCCCTCGAGCCACTGCAGGCCGTCGGTGCCGTCGCGGAACATGAAGTGCATGCCGCGCGCGAGGTGCAGCGGCTCGTCGAGCTGGAAGAACACCTCGGCGGCGCCGGCGGGCTCGAGCGCGCCGCCGTGGATCAGCGTCAGCTCGGCGGTCACGGCCGCGGCGCCCAGCAGCAGCTGCGCGCGGTGCCCGGAGACCAGCGGCGTGTGGCGCCCGCCGTGCTCGACGTCGATGAGCTGCACGCGCGCGCAGAACATGTCGCGCGCGTCCTCGAGCCCGGGGTGCACGAGCCGCTGCCCGCGGTCGAACTCGTACAGCCGGCGCGCGTCCCCGGCCAGGCTGTCACCTGGCCGTAGGACCATGCCGATGTGGACGCCGGCGAGCGCCTCCTCGACGCGCCGCCCGTCGACCTCGAGGGACTGGAGCTGGACGATCCGCGGATCGCCCAGGCCCACGCGCACGAGCCGATCGCCGACCGCGACGCGCCCCCGCAGGATCGTCGCGGTCACGAGCACGCGCGGCTTCTGCCCGTGCAGCGCCGGGTACACGCGATCGATCACGAGCTGCGTCGCGCTCGCGTCGGTGTCGCGCCGCGGCACCGGGATGTCGTCCTCGAGCGCCTCGATCAGGCGGCGCACGCCGTCGCTCCACAGCGCGTCGCCCGAGAGCGCCCGCGCGGCCGCGCCCCGGATCACGCGCAGCTCGTCGCCGTCGATCCCGGGGGCGCAGCGCTCGACGAGCTCGCGCAGCTCGAGCTCGACCTCGTCCGCGCGCGCCTCGTCCGTGAGCTGGTCGCACTTGTTGACGAACACGACGAAGCTGCGGACGCCGGCGGCGGCGGCGATGCGCACGTGCTCCTGGGTCTGCGCCCCGGGGCCCGCGTCGGCCGCGACCACGAGCACCGCGACGTCCGCGGTCGCCACCGCCCACGCCGTCTGCTTGATGCGTCGGCGCAGCCCCGGGCAGTCCATCAACCCCAGCGTGCGCCGCGTCGTGTGACTGACGAGCCGCCGCGGCCGCACCGTCACGGGACCGAGCTTCGCGAAACAGCGGACGCCACGTGCGCCACTCGGGGTTCTCGACCTGATCGAGCTCCGCGACCGCGAGCGCCCGCGCCTCGCAGCCAGGCTCTGCGGCCAAGCGCGCGAGCACGGCGGCGAGCAGCGTCGTCTTGCCGTGGTGATGATGGCCGATGAAGGCGACGTTGAGGCGCGGCTTGCTCGAGACGGGGTCCATGCTCGCGCTTCACTGTACGGGAATCTCGCGCCCGCGCCCGGCGAGCGCGCAGCGCCGACGCAGAACTTCGCGCGTCAGGGGTGCCCGAGTTCGCGCCGCGGTGGTACACCTGCGCCGTGCCCGAGTCCGCGCCCGCGTCGACCGCCTCGCCGAGCTCGTTTGAGCTGCGCGCGCGCGTCGAGGCCGAGCAGCTCGAGACGCTCGACCGCGCGCTCGCGCCCGCGCTCCCGCGCCTCACCACGCCCGCGCTCGTCATCGACCTCGACGCGGTCCGCCACAACGTCGCGGCCATGATCACGCGCTGCGGGGACGCCCGACGCTGGCGCCCGCACATCAAGACGATCAAGCAGGCGGCGCTGCTCGGGCAGCTGCACGCGCTCGGCGTGCATCGCTGCAAGTGCGCGACGCTCGACGAGCTCGAGCTGGCGCTCACCGCTGCGGCGGCGACCGAGACGCGCGCGGACGTGCTGCTCGCGTACCCGCTGCACCGCGCCGCGCTCGCCGCCGCGCTCGCGATCACGGCGCGCCACGAGCACGCGCGCGTCCAGCTCATCGCCGACAGCCCCGAGCACCTGCGGGCGCTCGTCGACGAGGCGGCGACGCGCGGGCGCGCGATCGACGTCCAGCTCGACGTCGACCTCGGCATGGGGCGCACCGGGAGCGACCCAGGGCGCTGGCGCGAGGCCTGGTCGCGCGCGCTCGTCGACTCGCTCGGGCGCGCGCGGATCACCGGCCTGCACGGCTACGACGGTCACTTCACCTGGGATGAGCGCGCCGCGGCCCACGCCGCCTATCGCGAGCTCCTCGCGCTGGCCGACGCGGTGCTCCCAACCGTGCGCGATCGGCTGGCGCCCGGCGAGCGCTTCGAGCTCGTGACCTCGGGGACACACAGCTACCACCACGCGCTCGCGTTCGCGCCGCTGTCGGATCCCGCGCGCGGCGAGCTCGACCATCAAGTCTCGCCGGGGACGATCGTGCTCTCGGATCGCCGCAGCGAGCCGGCCGCCGCCGACCTCGGGCTGCGCCAGGCCGCGTTCGTCGTCAGCCGCGTGATCAGCCGCGACGCCGCGCGCGGCCGCGTCACGCTGGACGCGGGCAGCAAGGGCGTCGCTCCGGACTGCCGACCGAGCTGCGAGGTCGCGCGCCGCCCCGAGCTCGAGCCGGGCGCGGCGAGCGAGGAGCACCTCCCGCTGCGCGTGCGCGCGGGCGCGACCGCGCCGGCGCTCGGCGAGCTGCTCTGGCTGGCGCCCGAGCACGTGTGCACCACCGTCAACCTGTACCGCGTCGCGCTGCTGCTCTCGCGCGACGCCGCGCCGCGCGAGAGCCCGATCGCGCGCGGCCGCAGCCTCTGGCTCGACGAGGTGCGCCCGTGAACGCGACGCCGCGCGCGGCCGCCGTGCTCCTGGCGTCGGCGCTCGCCCTGAGCTGTGACTCGAGCTACCCGCTCGAGATCCGCGTGGTGCTGCCGGAGAACAGCGACGACCTCGATCGCGCCGACAACGCGGCGCTCGTGCTCCTGCCCGAGGGCGTCGCCGCGAGCTACGAGATCGACGGCACCGACTTCTCGGTCGAGCTCGAGGTCGAGCCCGACGAGCTCAACCGCGCGGTCGAGCTGTACCTCGCGCGTGGGAGCGAGCTGCTCGCGTGGGGGCGCAGCGCCGTGTTCGTGACCCAGGCGCCCACCGAGGACCTGGCGATGTTCATCGGCCGCCCTGGCGCGCTCTCGACCTACCCCGGAGCCCTCGACGCGCCGGATCCGGACGTGCTCGCCGCCGCCGCGAGCGGCCGCGGCATGGTGCTGCTCGGCAGCGCCGGCGAGACCTACCTGTTCAACATCTTCACGCTCACGGCTGCGGCCGCGCAGACGCTCGAGCTCGAGGGCGGGCTGCCGGCGCCCGACGACGGCGCGCTCGTCTCCGACAGCGTCGGCGGCGTCGTGCGCGTGACGTGGGACGCGGCGCTCACGAGCCACCGCTTCGATCCCGGGAGCGACAGCTGGTCGAGCGTCGCGATCACGGGCGCGAGCGATATCGGTCCGCGTGAAGGCGCCGCGCACCTCGTCGACGCGGATCGCGAGTGGATGCTGATCTTCGGCGGCGGGACGAGCCGTGACGTTGTGCGCCTCGATCTCCTCACCGGCGACGACGACGCGTACACGGCCGCCGCGCTCCCCGACGTCGAGCTCACGGATCCGCGCGCCTTTGCCCGCGCTCGCTGGGTGACGCGCGAAGGCGGCCCCGGCGAGGGCGTGGTGCTCGCGGGCACGAGCGCGAGCGACGTGACCGCGCTCGAGCTGCTGCCGTCGGGCGGCTCGGCGGTCGCGATCGGCCCGCTCGGGCCGTGGGAGGCGCTCGACTGCGTTTCGCTCGACATCAGCGGCGCCGCGCTCACGGGCGCGCTCCGCCTGCTGTGCGCGGGTGGTGTGCGCGCGGATCAGCCGACCGCCGACGCGTTACTGCTCAAATTGCCGCCGGAGACGTGGAGCGCCGCGAACGTCGAGCTCGAGGAGCTGCCGGGGCTCTTGCAGGATCCGATGGCCGAGCCGCGATGGTTCGCCGATGACAGCGCCGTATACGCGCAGCACGACGGGCGATGGCTGTCGCTCGCCCGTGACACGCTCGAGGTCGTCGTCAGCACCACGCCCGCGCTCCGCGCCCGCGGAGGGCATTCCGTTAAACTGTCGACTGGTGCTACCTTCCTGCTCGGCGGCGTGACCACGGACGGATTGGCCGTGGACCGCTGGCAGGTCTTCACACCCTCTGTCGGCACCGCTTCCTGACGCGCTCGACTCACCAGCGACGTGAGTCTGCGGCGCGCCTTCCTTCCGCGCGGGTCCAACCCAGAGAGACGAGACGCATGTCCGAGACGTTGACGATCACCGATAACCGCACCGGCAAGCAGTACGAGGTCGCGATCACGGACGGCACGATCCGCGCCGCCGATCTGCGCGAGATCAAGGTGTCCGAAGAGGACTTCGGGCTGATGAGCTATGACCCCGCGTTCAAGAACACGGCCTCCTGCCGCTCCGCGATCACGCTGATCGACGGCGAGCGCGGGATCCTGCGCTACCGCGGCTACCCGATCGAGCAGCTCGCCGAGCAGTCGAGCTTCCTCGAGGTCGCGTACCTGCTGCTCAACGGCGAGCTGCCGACCGCCGACGAGCACGCGAAGTGGGTCGACGAGATCACCCACCACACCTACATCCACGAGTACCTGACCAAGTCGATGGACGGGTACCGCTACGACGCCCACCCCATGGGCATGATGGTCTCGTTCCTCGGCGCGCTCTCGACCTTCTACGAGTCGTCCAAGGAGGTCCGCAACCCCGCGGTGCGGCGCGAGCACATCATCAAGATCATCGCCAAGATGCCGACGCTCGCGGCCTGGACGTTCCGGCACTCGACCGGGCGCCCCTACATCTACCCGGACAACGAGCTGAGCTACACGGGCAACTTCCTCAACATGCTGTTCCGCATGGCCGAGCCGAAGTACGAGCCGCACCCCGTGCTCGAGCGCGCGCTCGACGTGCTGTTCATCCTCCACGCCGACCACGAGCAGAACTGCTCGGCCAACTCGGCGCGCGCGGTCGGCTCGGCCGAGACCGACCCCTACTGCAGCCTCGCCGCGGCCGCGGCCGCGCTCTACGGCCCGCTGCACGGCGGCGCCAACGAGGCCGTCCTGCGCATGCTCAAGCAGATCGGCCACATCGACAACGTGCCGGAGTTCATCCAGGCCTGTAAGGACCGCAAGCACCGCCTGATGGGCTTCGGCCACCGCGTCTACAAGAATTACGACCCGCGCGCGCGCGTCATCAAGACGCTCGCGCACGACGTCTTCAAGGTCACCGGCCGCAACCCGCTCATCGACATCGCGCTCGAGCTCGAGACGATCGCGCTCAACGACGAGTTCTTCGTCGAGCGCAAGCTCTACCCCAACGTCGACTTCTACTCGGGCCTCATCTACCAGTCGATGGGCTTCCCGACGACGATGTTCCCGGTCCTGTTCGCGATCCCCCGCGCCGCGGGTTGGCTCGCGCAGTGGCAGGAGATGATCACGGACAAGGAGCAGAAGATCGCGCGCCCGCGGCAGATCTACATCGGTCACGACGAGCGCGACTACGTGCCGCTCGACCAGCGCACGCAGTCCGCGAGCTGAGCGCGAGCCCGTGCGCGCGCCGAGACGGCCAGGTCCCGCGGACCTGGCCGTTGGCAATTCAAGCGCGGTGATTGACAGCGGCGAGCGCCAGGCGCGACAGTCAGCGAATGATCGCGCGTGACCCGACGATCACCCGTCGCCAAGCGCTCGCGGGGCTGCTCGCCGGCGCCTCCGCGGTCGCGCTCCTGGCTGTCAGCGCGGCGCGCCGCAGCCCGGCCCGACGCGGGGCCCTGCGCCCGCGCCGAGCCCTGCGCCCGCGCCGGCCCCTGTCCAACCTGACCCGAGCGCCATGCTCGAGGACATCGCGTGGAGGCTGCTGCGCCACGAGCCCGAGCGCGCGACCTCGCTCGGCGTCGACAAGGACGCCCACGCCGAGCTGCGCGCGGCGCTCGAGGATCGCTCCCAGGCCGGCCAGGACGCCTACGCCGCGACGCTGCGCGAGGACCTCGCGGCGGTGCGCGCCGTCGACACGCGCGCGCTCGACCCCGCGACGCGGACCAGCCTCGAGGTGATCGAGAGCGCCTACGCGACCGCGCTCGAGGGCTTCGCGCTGCCCTACGGCGACGTCGCGGTCGGCAGCTGGCGCAACGCGCCCTACGTCATCATCCAGAACGTCGGCGCCTACCTCGACGCGCCGCGCTTCCTCGACGCCGAGCACCCCGTCCGCGACGCGCAGGACGCCGAGGCCTACCTCTCGCGGCTCGAGGGCCTGGCGCGCCAGCTCGACGGCGAGCTCGAGCGCGCGAAGGCGGCGACCGATCGCGGCGTCGTGCCGCCGGCGTTCCTGCTCGAGCGCGCGCTCCCCCAGCTCGAGCGCTCGATCACCGACGCCCAGTCGGGCGGTCCGCTGGTCGCGTCGCTGGTCGATCGGACGAAGGAGATCCCCGGGGACTGGCGCGCCCGCGCCGAGGCGATCGTGACCGGCGCCGTCGCGCCCGCGCTCGCGCGTCAGCACGCCGAGCTCGTGCGCCAGCGCGCCGCCGCCACGGACGACCCCGGCATGTGGGCGCGACCCGACGGCGACGCGTGGTACGCCTGGGCCCTGCGGGCCAGCACGACCACCCCGCGGTCGGCCGAGGAGGTCCACGCCCAGGGGCTCGCGGAGCTCGAGGAGCTGCACGCGCGCATGGACCCCATCCTGCGCGAGATCGGCTACACGCGGGGCAGCGTCGGCGCGCGCATGACCGCGCTCGGCGACGACCCGCGCTACAAGTTCGCCGAGGGCGACCCCGGCCGCGCGCAGATCATGGCCTTCATCGGCGAGCGGATCGCCTGGATCCGCGAGCAGACGCCGCGCGCCTTCTCGACGCTCGTCGACGCCAAGCTCGAGGTCCGTCGCCTGCCGCCGGCCGAGGAGCCCGGCGCGCCCGGGGCCTACGGCGGCGCCGGCTCGATCGACGGGACGATCCCCGGGAAGATGTGGATCAACCTGAGGACCACCGACCTCCACCGCCGCTACGACCTGCCCTCGCTCGTGCACCACGAGACGATCCCCGGGCACATCTGGGAGGGCGAGTACTCCAACCGGCTCCCGCTGATCCGCTCGACGCTCGCGTTCAACGTGTTCTCCGAGGGCTGGGCGCTGTACGCCGAGCAGCTCGCCGACGAGCTCGGCGCCTACGACGACCACCCGGTCTGGCGCCTCGGCTACCTGCAGAGCCTGGCCTTTCGCGCCTGTCGCATGGTCGTGGACACCGGCCTGCACGCCAAGCGCTGGGGCCGAGAGCAGGCGATCGAGTTCTTCGTCGCGCGCAACGGCAGCAAGCGCGAGGAGGTCGAGGGCGAGGTCGACCGCTACTGCGCGTGGCCAGGCCAGGCCTGCGGGTACAAGGTCGGGCACAGCGAGATCGCGCGCCTGCGGGCCAAGGCCAGCGCCGAGCTGGGCGCCGCCTACGACCTGCGCGCCTTCAACGACGCGGTGGTCCGCGGCGGCAACGCGCCCCTCGACGTGCTGGCGAAGACGATCGACCGCTACGTCGCCAGCGCGCGCGCGCGGTGAGCAACAACGATCCGCGACGCCGCGCGCCGGAGCTGGGCGCCAAGGCCCAGCTCCGACGGCGGCGAGCGACGCGGACCCGCGGCGTCACCCGCTCGGCGTCACGATCACCGTGACCTCCTTTCGAACAGGCCGTCGCCACGCGCGCTGGCTGGGGGCCTCGACGCGCACGTCACCCCGCGCGATGAGCCGGGACAAGGCGCCGCGCGACACCTCGAGCTCCTGGGCCACGAGCCGATCCAGGCGCAGCTCGCACGGATGATCGAGCTCGAAGCGCACGCGAAACGGCTTGTCCGGAAGGACATCTCGATGCACGCGCACAGGGACCGCCGCGTCGACCACGGCGCCGAGCTGGCGCAGCCCGACCAGGTCGAACGCGCACGCCCAGGCCGCGTCGCGATCGTTGGCCATGTACGCCCGGTGCGCGTCGGGATCGAGCGCGCGCGGCGAGACGCGCTCGCGCACGGCGCGATTCCAGGTCGCGTCGCACCGCTCGCAGCGATAGATCAGCCACACGTCGAGACGTCGCTGGTGCGCGTTGACGCGGAACTTGTCGCTGGATCGAAACGAGCGCTGGGCGTCGCAGCCAGGGCAGCGACGTCGAACGCGGGGTGTATCAAGCGCGACGACGCGCCACACGGTGGGGACGAAGGAACGGGGACAAACACGCGAGACCGCCACGGCGGCTCCTCTCCAGGAGCGCGCGAGCGGCAGCGATCGGGGTCACACCGGTCAGATCGGGCGGAGCACGAGCGGAAGGCGCAGACCTCGGCCAACCGCTGGCGCGCCCCTCGTCATGGGACCGCATCGAGATGCGGCCACGAGAACGCGGCAGGCCGCGCGCCCACACGGCGCGCCGCCTGACAACCAGACCGGCTTGCGAGATCCGCTAGAAGCTCGGCATTCCCCCCAGGGATAGCATCGACCGGGCCGGCCGCAAGGCACGAGCCCGACCACCACGCGGCTCCGGACGCAGCAGGGCGCCGCGCAGACGCGCGCGATCGGTCGCCGCGCTGCGTCGCGGCGGCGCGTGCTACCGTCGCCCCGTGTCGGCCCCACGCGCGCCCCTGCGCCTCCTCCCCCTCGCGCTGCTCCTGGCCTGTCAACCAGCCGCCAACGTCGAGCGCCCCGCAGGCGCCGGCTCCGAGGCCGTCGCGACGCCGCAGCCGTCGCTCGCCAAGGGCGCGCTGCTGTCGATCGCCAGCGACGAGTACGGCGCGTTCAGCCCGGCCCCCGGCGCGCTCGGGGTCGGGGACAAGGCGCCCGACTTCGAGCTCCCGCTGAGCACCGGCGAGATGGTTCGAATGTCGGCGGCGAACCCCGGCGGCGACCTCGTGGTCGTCTTCTACCGCGGCTTCTGGTGACCCGCGTGCAACAGCCAGCTCGGGGAGCTGCAGAGGCACTACGACGACATCACCGCGACGGGCGCGAAGCTCGTGCTGATCAGCGTCGACCCGGTCGAGACGTCCAAAAAATTCGCGACGAAGCTCGGGCTTGAATTCCTGGTCGCCAGCGACCCCGAGATGAAGGTCATCGACCAGTACGGCGTGCGCAACCCCGACACGCCCGAGCTCGCGCTGCACTCCGTGTTCGTCGTCGACAAGACCGGCGCCATCATCTACCGCAAGATCGCGCGCCGACGCGTCAAGTCCCGGGAGATCGTCTGGGCGCTGCAGCGGGCGGCGATCCAGTGCTGCCCCGGTAATTGCGGCGAGACGATCTGCGCGCCGATCGAGGACGCCAGCGCCGTGCCGTGACCCGCGACCACCCTCGCCCCGATCGCCCGCGCGCCGCCGCGCTTGCTACACTGCGGCCTACACCGGAGCCCGCATGCCACACCTTGACCTGACCCGATCCGCCCTCGCCCTGGCCTCCTTCGCGCTGCTGCTCGCCGCGCCCGCCTGCGCGGACGACATGAAGACGCCGGGCGAGACCGACGAGACCTCGGAGACAGGTGGCGACGAGAGCGACGGCGGGAGCGACGGCGAGACGGACGTGAGCGAGTCCAGCGTCGGCGAGACCACGGGCGGCCCCGGCGACATGACGGGCGACCTCACCGGTGACGCCACCGAGGATCCCACCGAGGATCCCACCGAGGATCCCACGGGCAGCGTCACCGAGGAGCCGCCCGAGCCCGTCCTGCCCATGCCCACCGGCGAGTGCCCCGAGATCGTCGAGGGCACGCTGACCTTCAACCCCGCGGGCGTCGGCAAGCCGCGCGAGGCCCGGATCTGGATCGACGAGGACGCCGCCGCCGTCGACGACGGCCCCGTCGTCTTCTACTGGCACGGCACCGGCAGCAGCACCAACGAGGCGCCCTACGGCCTGAGCAACGCCGGCGTCGACGCGTTCACGGCCGCCGGCGGCATGGTCGTCGCGGCGGTCGCCGATCCCGACGCGGGCGCGTTCCCCTGGTACCTGACCATCGGCCAGCAGGAGGACGACCTGCTGCTCGCCGACGAGGTGCTGGGCTGTCTCAACGAGCAGTGGGGCGTCGACCCGCGCCGGATCCACGCGATCGGCATGAGCGCCGGCGGCCTGATGACCACGCAGATGAGCTACCGGCGCTCGTCGTACCTCGCGAGCGTGGCGACCTACTCCGGCGGCGTCGGCATCCAGGGCGTCCCCGACGCGCAGGATCCCAGCAACAAGTTCGCCGCGATGATCTTCCACGGCGGCGCCTCCGACAACGTGATCATCTCGTTCCAGATGGCCAGCGAGACCTACCTCAACGACCTGTTGATGAACGACCACTTCGCGTTCATCTGCGATCACGGCAACGGCCACACCATCCCCACCGACGCCATCTCGAGCGTGCTGCAATTCTTCTCGAAGCACCCCTTCGGCGAGGTCCCCTCCCCCTACGCGGACGGCCTGCCCGACGGCTTCCCCTCGTACTGCAGCCTCTGAGTCGGCCGAGGCGCCCGGCTCCGGCCGCGCGGCCCGTCGCGTCGCGTCGCGTCGTCACGCTCGCCGCGCTGGTACGCGCGCGCTGGGCTACAGTGACGTCCTCATGACTCGTGGCTTCCTTGTAGCACCCTCCCTCGCGCTGCTCATCGCCGTCGGCGTTGGGCTGTCCATCAAGACAGATACCATAACGCCCGCGGCCGCGACCGCCTCGGCAGCCGCGGCGCCGAGCGACGCGCCCGGGCTCGCGAGCCTCCGCGCCGGCTGGATCGCGGCGGTGCAGCGCGACGCGACCGCGCGCTACGCAATTACCGGCGAGGTCGGCGAGGTCGGCGAGGTCGGCGAGGTCGGCGAGGTCGGCGAGGACGGCGACGCGCGTCGCGGCGGCGGGGTGCTGGCCGCGAGCAACCCGGCCCAGGGCTTCGACGCGCGCTTCGGTCCGTCGGGCGTCGAGCTGCGCGCGGAGGACTGGGCCCTGGGGCTGCGCACCTCCTCGCTGAGCTGCGGCGACGCGCGCGAGCCCGCCGCGCGCGCGACCCCCCGCGCGCAGGACAACCGCGTCGAGTACCGTCGCCGCTTCCGCGCCGGCGACGTCACCGAGTGGTACGTCAACGGCCCGCTGGGCCTCGAGCAGGGCTACACCGTCGAGCGTGACGAGCGCTGCCCCGGCGAGCTCCGCGTCGCGCTCGCGCTCGACCCCGCGTGGTCGGTCGCGCTCGAGGGGCGCCGCGCGGCCGCGCTGACGCACCCCGGCGGCGCGCGCCTGCGCTACAGCGACCTGCACGTGACCGACGCCGACGGCCGCGTGCTCCCGGCGCGGATCGAGGCGAGCGCCGCGCACGAGCTCGCGCTCGTGGTCGACGACGACGACGCCCGCTACCCGGTGACGATCGACCCGCTCATGGCGACGGAGGAGGCCCAGCTGCTCGCCAGCGACGGGGCGCTGGGCGACAACTTCGGCTACTCGGTCGCGATCTTCGACGACGTCGCGGCCGTCGGCGCGCCCTTCGACGACGAGAACGGGCTGAGCACCGGCGCCGTCTACATGTTCCGCGTGATGAACGGCGCGTGGGTCGAGGAGGCGAAGCTGCTCGCGAGCGACGCGCAGGGCGGCGACAACTTCGGCTGGTCCGTCGACCTCGACGGCCCGGCGCTCGTCGTCAGCGCCAACCAAGAGGACACCAACGGCAACAACGCCGGCGCCGCCTACGTGTTCCGCTACGACGGCAACGCGTGGCTCGAGGAGGACAAGCTGCTCGCCTTCGACGGCGTCGCGTCGGACGAGTTCGGCAGCGCGGTCGCGATCCGCGGCGACGACGTCATCGTGGGCGCGCGCGGCGACGACGACGGCGGCTCGAGCTCGGGCGCGGCCTACGTCTTCACCAACAACGGCAACCAGTGGAGCCAGCAGGCCAAGCTCGTCGCCGGCGACCCCGCGGCCGGCGACCGCTTCGGCTGGTCCGTCGACATCGAGGGCGACGTCGCGGTCGTCGGCGCCTACCTCGACGACGACATGGGCGACGGCTCCGGCTCCGCCTACGTGTTCACGCGCGCGGGCGACGTCTGGAGCGAGGCGAGCAAGCTGATCGCGGACGACGGCGTCACCGGCGACAACCTCGGCCGCGCCGTCTCGCTCTCGCAGGGCCTCGCGGCCGTCGGCGCGCCGTTCCACGACGAGAAGGGCAACGAGTCCGGGGCCGCCTACGTGTACTCGGAGCAGCTCGACTGGGCCCAGGAGGCCAAGCTCGTCGCCGGCGACGGCTTCGCCGGCGACAACTTCGGCTACGCGCTGGCGATCGACAACCTCACCATCGCCGTCGGCGCGCGCGGGGACGACGACCTCGGCAGCGGTTCGGGCTCGGCGTACCTGTTCCAGCGCGTCGCCGACGAGTGGATCGAGGCCGACAAGGTGACGCCCAACGAGGTGCTCGCGGGCGACCAGTTCGGCTTCTCGATCGACCTCTCGGGCGCGCGCCTGATCGGCGGCGGGCCCACGGCCGACGACCCCGCGACCAACGCCGGCGTGGCCTACGTGTTCGGCGTCTCGCTCGGGCTCGGCGACGGCTGCGGCGGCGACAACGAGTGCGCGAGCGGCTTCTGCGTCGACGGCGTGTGCTGCCCCAACGCCTGCGGCGGCGGCGTGGACGACTGTCAGGCGTGCAGCGTGCAGGCCGGCGCGTCGCAGGACGGCGTGTGCGGACCCGCGGCCGCAGACACCGAGTGCCGCCCCGCCGCCGGCGCGTGCGACGTCGCCGAGCTGTGCGACGGCCAGAGCCTCGAGTGCCCGGCCGACGACCTGCTCGCGCCGGACAGCGAGTGCCGGCCCGCCGCCGGCGACTGCGACGTCCCGGAGCTGTGCGACGGCGTGTCGCCCGAGTGCCCCGAGGACCTGCTCGTCGCGGCGGACAGCGAGTGCCGCCCCGCCGCCGGCGAGTGCGACGCCGCGGAGCTGTGTGACGGCGGCGGCGTCGACTGCCCCGAGGACCTGCCCGCAGAGGACGGCACGGAGTGCGCCGACGGGGTGTGCATGGACGGCGCGTGCGAGCTCGTCCCGGAGACGACGGGGACCACCGACGCGACCGACAGCGACGCGACCGACAGCGACGCGACCGATCCCTCCGCGGGGCCGACGACCGAGGATCCCGGGACCGACGGCAGCGACTCGGGCAGCGACTCGAGCACCGACTCGAGCGCCTCGACGGGGGTCGCGACGGACGCGAGCGCGACCGCGAGCGACAGCGACGGCGGCGCGACGGACAGCGCCACCGACACCGACTCAGGCGGCTCGGCCGACGACGGCTGCGGCTGTCGCCAAGACCACGACGAAGACCGCCGCGGCGGCCCGCTCGCGCTCGCGCTCGCCCTGCTCGCGCTCCGCCGCCGCCGCCGCCGCCGCTAGCCCGCGGCGAGCGTCGACGCGACGCCTCGCGGCCCGCCTCACCGCGGGCAGGTGAGGCGCGCGTCGGCGCCCGAGGTCGCAGGCGTTCGCAAGGACACCTCGTGGACGTCGCGCGACCGCGGCGATCACCCGTTCGGGTTGCAGGTCACCGTGTACAGCGCGTTGCCCGTGAAGTCGGAGTAGGTGTACGGGCGGTTGAGGCCGTTGTAGGCGTCGACGGGCGTCAGCGTCCCGAGGTCGACCTTCATCACGACCTCCTCCGTGAGCGGCTGGTTGCCCTCGTCGACGTCGGACCAGTTCACGAGCCACATGTAGCCGTCGGCGTCGAAGCCCACGCCCTTGATCGTGAAGTTGCTGCTGAACACGGGGCCAGGCGCCAGCGTCTCCACGTCGAAGGAGCGGACGCCGCCGCCGCCCGAGATCCACATCAGGTTATCGGGCCCTTCGGCCAGGCCCGAGCCGCCGCCGAAGCCCTCGATGACGTCCCAGGTCTCGGTCTCCGGGTCGAAGCGCGCGCCGGCGCTGCCGAGCGTCGACGACAGCCACACGCGCCCGTTGTGATCGACCGTGATCCCGTAGGGCGCGACGCCCATGGGCACGTCCCAGACCTGGTAGGCGAGGTTGTCGATCTTGACGCGCGCGAGCTTGCGCGCCGGGCCGAGCGTGGTGACGAAGAGGTCGCCGTGGGCGTTGACCGCCCCGCCGTAGGCCCCGAAGCTGCTGCCCGGGAAGGTCGGGATCGTGACCTTCTGGGTGATGTTGCCGGTGTCGCCGTCGACGAGGTAGGCGATGATGCCCCCGGCGGCGCCGATCCCGGGGAACAGCCCAGGCTTCTCGCTGGTCACGGTCCACACCTGCTCGCCCGTCGCGTCGCACTGCCCGGTGACCTGTCCTTGCGTCCAGGCGACCGGGCGCTGGTTGGTGGAGCCGAAGTCGGCGTACCAGGCGCGGCACTCCTCCATCTCCCAGTCGAGCACGTCGTCCTTGCCCTGCGAGGTCTGGATCCCGGGGACGCCGTTGCGCTCGACGCAGTCGGCCGGGTCGGCGAAGAACTTCACGAGGCCGCCGTGGCGGTTGGCGACCGCGACGCTCCCGTCGAGCGCCACCGAGGTGCGCGAGGGGTTGCCCATGCCGTCGGGGCGCGTGAGGTAGCGGGCCTCCTCCTCGAGCGTGTCCATGTTGATCTTGGACACGGTGCTCTGCTCGTGGTTGGCGATCCACACGTAGTTGAACTCGCAGCCGCAGGCGTCGTCGCCCCCGTCGGGCGCGCCGACGTCGAGCAGCGGGCCGCTGTCGCTCACGCCCTCGCTCTCGGAGCCCTCGCCGGACTCGCTGCCCCCCTGCGTCGTCGCGCCCGGACCCGCGGTCGTCTCGCCGCTCGAGTCCGGCGCGGCCGTGGTGATCGCCGTGGTCTCGTTCGCGCCCGAGTCACCGCACGAGAGCGCGAGCGCGAGCGTGAGCGTGAGCGGCAGAGGCGACGTGATCCGGAGCGCGTGCGTCGTGTGCATACCGAGCTCGATAGTGACACAGCGGGCGCGTTGCACATACACACGACCCCGCCGGGCAACGGAGGTCGCCGCGATCCTCCCGGGTCATTCGTCCGCTCGCCGCCGCGCGGGCCGCCGCGCGCGTCGTGATCGCGTGACGGATCCGGGCGCCGTCGAGACGCGGACGCCGTTTCGCTCGTGACCCACGTCGTCCCCGCGCGTCGAGCCAAGCCGAGCCGAGCCGAGCCGAGCAGCGCCAGCGCGAGATCGCCCGCGACGACCTGTACGAGACTGCGCTTGTCCCGCGCGCGGCGGGATGAGGACGCGTCGTGGGTCGTCTGACGGTCAGCTGCGCGCCTCGGTCGGGCACCAGCTCGCGCGCGCCGAGCTCAACGCCGACGGCGCGACCGACCTGATCGCCGGGACCTTCGATCGCGGGACCGTGACGGTGCGCCTGGCGAACCCGTAGCGCGGGGCCGCCGAGCGCTCGCTGGCATGGGCTACAAGCCTACAAAGACATGGCCCTTGCGCCTTCCACAACGCGACGAGCCGCCGCGCGGACGCGCGACGGCTCGTCGGGAGCGCGCGGACCCGAGGGCCCGCGCTGCGGCTCGAGGGTCGACTACATCGGGCCCTGCACGCCGCACTCCATGACCTCCGAGGGGACGCAGCCCTTGCAGTCCCAGCGGAAGTTGTCGAGCGCGACCGCCGAGGCCCAGGCGTTGTCGCCCATGTCGGCGAGGAACAGCGTGACCGAGACGACCTCGTTCGGGTTGACCGGCGCCTTGGCGGTGAGCCACTGGGTGGCCGCGCCGTCGCTGCCCTGGACCTGATCGAAGCCGGTGCCGTCCAGCTCCGGGTCGCTGTAGATGAAGCCGTCGCCCGGGTCGAAGTAGCTGTCGAGCGCGGTGATCGTCAGCGGCTGGGCCTGCCCGTTCACGGTCACGAACGAGGTGTTGCCCGTGTACTCCTCGGCGACCTGCCAGCCGACGAAGAGGTCGTTGAAGCTCTCGAGCCACTGCGGCCACTCGGACGAGAAGAACGCCAGGTCGTAGGAGTAGCCCTCGGTGAAGTCGGGGACCTCGATGAAGAAGCTCAGCCAGATCTGGTCGTTGGCGTCGGGGTCGAAGGCCCACTGGGCGGCGAGCGTGTTGGAGCAGTCGTTCTGCCCGTCGCAGTTCTCGAACGGCGGGTTGCCGCCGTTGTTCGGCGAGATGCCGCCCGGGTAGTTGTTGTCGCCGTCGTAGTTGTTGTTGTTGCCGTTGCCCGACTGCCCAGGCAGCCCGCTGAGCATGCCCTGGTTGTTGGGCGAGGGCAGCGTGCCGGTGCTGAACAGGAGGAACGAGTTCGACAGCATGACGTCTTCGAACACGGGGTTCTCGTCATCGTCGTTGGTCTGCACCTTGCCCGGCTGCGGCGAGTAGTAGCCGTTGGTGCCGAACTGGGTGACGATGCGCCACGTGTTGTTGTTGACCGCCGTGTTGCCGTTCGGCGTGGTCGAGAGGCCGTCGGCCGCGCCCATGGTGTCGACGGCCATCGACGTGTAGGCGAAGATGCCGTCCTCCTCGGTGGCGCCGGGGCAGTTCATGCCGATGGCGCGCAGCGCCGCCATCCGCTTGTCGGCGAGCGTGTTGCCGATCGCCTCGCCGTTGGGGCCGAGGTCCGCGAAGTCATCGCACGGGATGTACTCGGTCGGGGCCGCGCAGGCGTCGGCGTCTCCGTCGCCATCGCCGTCTCCGTCGCCGTCTCCGTCGCCGTCTCCGTCTCCGTCTCCGTCGCCGTCTCCGTCGCCGTCTCCGTCGCCGTCTCCGTCTCCGTCGCCGTCTCCGTCGCCGTCTCCGTCGCCGTCGCCGTCGCCGTCTCCGTCACCGTCGCCGTCTCCGTCGCCGTCTCCGTCGCCGTCGCCCGTGCCGGAGTCCGTCATGCTGTCGCTGCCGCCGGTCTGGGTCATGCCCGAGTCAGTGCCGTCGGTGGACGGCCCCGCGGAGGTCTCGCCGCTGTCATCAGTATCGTCGGTGTCCGTGCCGCTGTCGGTCTCGGCGGACGTGGTGTTCGAGTCATCGCCACAACCGATAAGCAGAGCGCCAGCGGTCATGAAACAAGCCAGCGTCTTCAACGTAGTCGAGTTCATCGTGTTGATTCCCTTCATGGATGGATGCATTTGAGCGACCGAAATCGCGCGTGCGTGCCGCGCGGCGACGTCCTACGTCCCGGCGAGCACCGCGTGTATGTCCAATGGACTCGGGTTCCTTCAAGGGGGCGGCGAGGCGTGGGCCGGCGCCAGCGCATCATCGGGGAAACGCGTTTGCCCCGCGCTACGGACGCGCACGCGACGATCCATGGACCTCGGCGAGCTCGAAGCGCGAAGAATTCCGTGACGGAGCACACGACCGTTTCGACCAAAGCGCCCCGGGAGAAGCGATGACCGAAGAAAAAAACGAAGGCGCCCTTACCAAGGACGCCTTCGCTCTGGGGCGCGCCTGCGGGCCCATGCCCGCGAACGCCTGCTACGGGGCGATGTTCTCGAGACCCGGCGTCGGCGGGTTGATGAACAGCCAATCACCCGGCTGATCGTTGTCGAAGCCGTTGGGGATGCGCTGCAGCGAGCCGTCATCGTTGTCGATCGGCTGGGCCTCGGTGAAGACGATGTCGATGCCCATGAACATCACGTCCCCCATCGGGCCCTCGTAGGCCACGTTGTCGATGACCTCCATGTTGACGACATCAACGAGCGCGACCGCGTCCGGGGAGCCGTTCTGCAGGAAGTTGTTGGCCTGGTCGATGGTCAGCACGTCGTCCGGGACGCCGCCGGTGATCGCCGGGACGCCGACGACGAGATAGCCGCCCGCGACCAGCGTCGGCCCGGCGTTCGAGAGATCGACGGCGCCGTACACGGTGTTGTTCGAGCCGTTGATCATGACGAGGAACAGGCCCATGAGGTCGAGGTCGTCGGGCGTGCCGTTGAAGATCTCGACGAACTCGCCGGTGTCGCCGCCCGGCTGGTCGTAGTCGATCTCGTTGATCACGACCGCAGGATCGGGGCACGGGTCACAGGTGTCGCCGCCGCAGTCGACCTGCTCCTCGGTCCCGTTGAGGATCCCGTCGTCGCAGGCCGCGGCGAAGCAGACGTTGTTGTCGGGATCGCAATTGAGGCTCGCGCAGTCCTCGTTCTGGAAGCAGCCCTGATCGGCGTCGCACTTGGCCTCGCACTCGGGGCCGCCGCAGTCGATGTCGGTCTCGGCGCCGCTGACGATGCCGTCGTCGCAGGCGGGCGGCATGCAGAGGATCGTGCAGTCGTCGGTGTCGTCGTCGTTGCCGTCGTCGCACACCTCGTCGCCCTCGACGACCTCGTCGCCGCACACGGGCGGGGGCGGACCGGTGGTCTCGTCGCCGTCGCCGTCGCCGTCGCCGTCACCGTCGCCGTCACCATCACCGTCGCCGTCGCCGTCGCCGTCGCCGTCGCCGTCGCCGTCGCCGTCGCCGTCGCCGTCGCCGTCACCCGGACCCTCGGTCGTCGAGTTGGTGGTGTTGGTGGTGGTCGTGTTGTTGTCGTCGTCGTCGTCGTCGTCGCCGTCCGAGTCGCTGTCGCTGTCGCTGTCGGTTGCCGAAGTCTCAGTCGTCCCGGTGCCGCCGTTGCAGGACACGGCGAACATCATCGAGGTGGCCAACAGGCAGGAGAGGAAACGCAGGTTGTCAGTCTTCATGGTGTCTCCGCGGATGCAAGCAGGTGAAGCTAGGCGATGCCGAATCGCGAACTTGATTCTACCAGTCCCCAGGGCCGCCCGCGTCACAATCTCCGCAGGCCCGCGCTCCTCGTATTCGTTTCACCCATGTCCCTTTCGACAGTTACGATCGCGCCTCGGCGGGAGCGCGACGTCCTGGATTCGCACGGGCGATCCCGGCGTCCGCGCGACGCGACTGTCGCGCACGCGCAGGCACGCACCAGGAAGCCCGGAAGCCGGTTCAGCGGCAATATGACCCAAAAGACTCCTGAATTATGGGGGCGTGAACACCCCACGACGAAACCGCGAGTAGTGATACCGTGATTTCATGGCTACATCGGACACACTCCGACGCTGCGCAATCGCGTTCACCCTCTCGCTGGGGATCACGCTGGCGTGTAACGGTCCCGCGGACGAGCCCGGCGAGAACGAGAAGCCGGCGCAAGCGGGCGTGGTGCCCCACCCCAGCAGCCTCCGACTCACCCCGACACCTCGACCCGAGGGTGCGCTCTCCGCGAGTCTGGCGACTCCCGAGGAGCACGCGCGAGCTCCCGCGAGCCCTGACAGCGTGGTGTTCAAGCGCGGGCGCATCGAGTTCTACGACGGCGACGGCCGCGTGCGCGTCGCGCTGCTCGACGCCGCGGCGGAGCTCGTCGCGCTCGACGATCCGTCGATCACCCCAGAGCGCCGTCCTGGCGCCGCGCCGCTGGTCGTGGTGCCAATCGGCGGGCTCGCGGACTGGGTCGCGCGACACACGCGTGAACCCGCCGCGCGCGACGTGGTCGTGGAGCTGGGCGCGCGCGTGCGAACGATGGAGAAGAGCCTGCGCGAGCTGCCGCGCGAGCTCAGCGCTCTCTGGATCGACACGCAGACCTCCGAGGAGGAACGACGGCGCCAGCTGTTCGCGCGCTGGGATGAGTGTGAGGGCGGCGCGACGCAGCCCGAGGCGACGAGGCCCGCCGAGGTGCTCGAGATCCGCGATCCAGGCGTGGCGCTGGCGATGTACCGGGCCCACGCGGGCGACCGAGCGCGCGGCTCGATCGAGCGCTTCGTGCGGGACAAGCTCACGCAGGGTGGTCCGCACGCGTACAGCGAGACTGAGCTGGCGGCGCTCAACAACACGCGCAGGAGCCAGCGACCCTTCGCCCCCTACGTCGCTGTGGGCGACGTCACTGACGTGGGCGCTGATGTGGCCGCGCCGCTGGGCGCGGCCGAGGGACCGCGGCCCCCGACCTAGATGTAGATGTAGATGTAGATGTAGGCGTAGACGTAGTAGTGGAGGTGCGCGTGTTTGGACTCGACTACGCGACGCAAGAGCTCGTGCTGATCTCGACGCCGCTGGTCACGGGCGGCTTGGTGGGCGTGATCGCGGCGCTGCTCGGACGCCGGCGCTGGTCGGTGACGCTGTGGGCGGCGCTCGCCGGCTTCCTCGTGCTCACCGCGCTGTACATGGTCGCGGGCCTGGTCGATCCCGAGCTCGGCGTCGCCGCGCTGGTGGCCGCCTACGCGATGCACAGCCTCGGGCTCGCCATGCTGTCGATGCTCGCGATGATCAGCTGCGCGGCCGTGCTCGCGCCGCTGATCGTGCGGGACCGACTCCGCGGCTGAGCGCCGGTCAGGGCGACGAGTAGGAGCCCGCGAGCGAGGCCTGCGCGAGCGCGTGGGTCTGCACCTCGAGCTCGATCTGCTGCACGGTGCTGGACATGTCGAGCGCGGCGAGCGAGGCCTCATCGATGGCGTAGAGCACGAACTCGTACTCGTGCAGGTTGGGGGGGCACGGGCCGGCGTAGACGCGCTGCCCCCCGTAGTTCTCGCTCTGCTTGGCGCCCGGGACATCGGCGGGCTCGTAGCCGGCGTCGATGTCCTCGGCGAGCGTCGACACGTCGCCGGGGATGTCCCACAGCGCCCAGTGGATGAGGCCGTTGCTGTTGTCGGTGAACACGAGCGCGTAGCTGCCGGCCGCGGGCCCGCCGGTCCAGCTCAGCTCGGGCGAGACGTTGGCGCCGTCGCAGGCGTGGTCGAGCGGGATCATCTCGCCGCTGGAGAACGCCGGGCTCGACAGCTCGAGGTCGCCGTCGCCGTCACCGTCGCCGTCGCCGTCTCCGTCACCGTCGCCGTCGCCGTCTCCGTCGCCGTCGCCATCGCCGTCTCCATCGCCGTCTCCATCACCGTCTCCATCGCCATCGCCGTCGCCGTCTCCGTCGCCGTCTCCGTCTCCGTCTCCGTCGCCGTCGCCGTCTCCGGTCGTATCGGGGCCCGCGGTCGTGCCGGCGCTGTCCGTCGTCGAGCTGGTCGCGCTGTCGCTGTCGCTGTCGCCGCCGCTGTCGCCGCAGGCGGAGATCGTGGTCAGGCCGAGCGCGCAGGCGAGCGCGGCGATCGTTCGCGTGAGGGGTAGGTGCATGACGGCACTATAACGACGAGCTCGCGACGAGGCGCGTGGATCTGCCCCGCGCGACGCGGCGCCCGGCCCGGCCCTCAGGCCCCGAGCGCGCGGCTGATCGCGTCGTGGATCTGGCCCACGACCTCGTCGGGGCGCGAGCCCATCTCGACGGGCGTGTTGGCGTAGGCGCTGGGGAAGCCGGCGGCGCCCTCGTGGTAGCGGGTCTTGAACTCGGTGAACTTCAGCCCGTGGGCCGTCGAGATCACGACGACGCGCGCGTCGCGTTGGATCTCGCCGCGGGTGACGAGCTTCTCGAGACAGGCGAGCGCGACGCCGGTGTGCGGGCAATTGAACATGCCGCTGCGATCCGCGCGCGCGGCCGCGTCGGCGAGCTCCTGCTCGCTCGCCTGCTCGACGACGCCGCGGCACTGCACGAGCGCGCGCACGGCCTTGGGCAGCGAGACCGGATCGCCGATGCGGATCGCCGAGGCCTGGGTCGCGCCGGCGGTGATCGGCTGGAAGTCGCGCTCCTCGAGCGGGCGCCCCTCGGCCCGCGCGCGCTGGTAGGCGCGGTAGAGCGGGTTGGCCTGCGCGGCCTGGCAGCAGGCGACCCGCGGGAGCCGGTCGATGAGGCCGAGCGCGCGCAGCTCGACGAAGCCCTTGGCGATCGCCGAGACGTTGCCGAGGTTGCCGCCGGGGACGAGCACCCAGTCGGGCACCTCCCAGTCGAGCTGCTGCACGAGCTCGGCCGAGATCGTCTTCTGCCCCTCGACGCGCAGGCTGTTCATGGAGTTCGCCAGGTAGATCGTCGGATCGCGGGTGAGCGCCTGGACCACGCGCATGCAGCCGTCGAAGTCGGTGTCGAGGCTGCAGACGATCGCGCCGTTGGCCATGGGCTGCACGAGCTGGGCGGCGGTGATCTTGCCGCGCGGGAGCAGCACGACGACCGGGATGCCCGCGGCGGCGCCGTAGGCCGCGAGCGCGGCCGAGGTGTCGCCGGTCGAGGCGCAGGCGACCGCGCGCACGGGCTGGCCGTCGGCGATCATCTGCTGGACGCTCGAGACGAGCACGGTCATGCCGAGATCTTTGAAGGATCCGGTGTGGCTCGTGCCACACTGCTTGACCCAGAGCTGCTCGAGCCCGAGCTCCGCGCCGTAGCGCCGCGCCCACAGGAGGTTGGTGTTGCCCTCGAACAGCGAGACGACGTTGGCCGGCTCGACGTGCGGCTGGACCCACTCGATCTTGCTCCACACGCCGCTGCCGTAGGGGTAGCGGGTTCGCCCGTAGCGCGCGTCGAACAGCGCGCGCCACTCGGCGGGCGGCCGCGAGCGGAGCGCGTCGAGGTCGTGCACGACTTCGAGCAAGCCGTCGCAGCGCGGACAGCGGTAGAGGACCGCGCCCAGGGAGTGACGGCCCGAGCAGCCGGCGACGCACTGAAACCAAGCGGAGGGAGTTGGGCTCATCGCCGGGATGTATAGCTATAATCCCGGGCGCATGGCCACGGCGACGGTCTCCAGGCGTCCGGTCCGCGCGCTCCAGCAGCCCAAGGTTCGCCGGCAGTGGTTCGTGCTCCTGTACACGCTCGCGCTGACGCCGCTGCCGCTGGTCGGCACGCTCGGGTATGAGAACAGCCTCGCGCTGACCGCCCCGATGAGCCTGCTCGGCGCGCTCGTCGGCGTCGACGTCATCCGCGAGCTGCGGACGACGCCGGCGCACGAGATCTCGAGGACAGGCGGGCGCACGACGGTGCTGCTCGCGGCCGCGCGCATCGGCCTGTCGGAGATCGCGTGGCTGCTCGCGATCTCGCTCGGCGTGATGTTCGGCACCCTCGTGATCACGCGCAACTGCGACCCGCTGGGCGGGCTCGTGTTCTTCCTCGTCGGCCCGGCGTGCTCCGCCGCGCTGGGCTGGATCTGCGGGCTGTGGGGCGGGGTCCTGCACCGCCGCCGCTGGGTCCAGGTCTCGCTCGCGCTGCTGCCGATCTTCGCGTGCCTCGCGATCGCGCTGTGGCGCCTCTATCACGCGCCGGTCGTGTTCGCCTTCGACCCGTTCTGGGGCTACTTCTCCGGCCCGCTCTACGACGAGGCCGTGCGCGTCGACGAGCGCTACCTGTGGTACCGGGCCTACAACGCGCTCGCGGCCGCGGCCGCGCTCGGGGCGTTCTTCCTGTGGACGGCCCGGGCGTCGCGCCAGCTCGAGGCGGCCGCGCGCGCGCAGGCGGCCGGCAAGGACAGCCCGCCGACGGCCCGCGAGCTCGGCGTGCGCAACCCGCTGGCGGCGCACCCCTGGGTCGCGGCGCTGACCTTCGTGACCGCGGCGGCGGCGGCGTCGTTCGGGCTGCGGCCGGCGCACCACGGCTTCACGGCCTCGGTCTCGAGCCTGTCCGAGGCGCTGATGGGCGTGCACCACAGCGAGCACTTCGTCATCCACTTCGCGACCAACTCGGCCACCGAGCGCGACATCGAGATGATCGCCGCCGAGCACGAGTTCGCCTGGCACCAGCTGTACGCGACGCTCGGGCGCGCGCCGGCGTACAAGATCGACAGCTTCGTGTTCCCGAACGCGGAGAGCAAGCGCAACCTGCTCGGCGCCGGCAACACCGAGGTCGCGCCGCCGTGGCGCGGGCACATCTACCTCAACCACCTCGGCTACCCGCACGAGGTGCTGCAGCACGAGCTCGCGCACGCGTTCTCGGCGATGTACGGCGACCCGACCTTCGGCGTCTCCGGCTACCTCGACCTCAGCCGCGGGTTCCGGCTCAACATGGCGATGGTCGAGGGCTTCGCGACCGCGCTCGCCCCTCGCCCGCGCGACGGGCTCGACCTCCACGATCAGGCGGCGGTGCTCGAGCGCCTGGGCAAGCGACCGCCGCTCGCGGCGATCATGGGCGTCGCGTTCTGGAAGCACGCCTCGCGCCGCGCCTACACGACCGCGGGCTCGTTCTGCCTGTGGCTGCTCGAGACCCGCGGCGTCGAGCGCCTCGCGCAGTTGTACCAGAGCGGCGGCGACGTGCTCGGGACCTACGGCGTGCCGGTCGACCAGCTCGAGGCCGAGTGGCTCGAGTTCCTGGGCGCGCGCACGATCGACGAGCACGACATCGAGACCCAGCGCGAGCGCTTCCGCCGGCCCTCGATCTTCCAGCGCCCCTGCGCCCACTACGTCGCCAACCTCCAGCGCGACGCCACGATCGCGCAGGCCCGCGGGCGCGTCGACGAGGGGCTCGAGACCCTGCGGACGCTGTGCGGCGTCGAGCCGCAGCAGCCCACGCACCGCCTGCGGCTCGCGGCCGCCGAGGCGCGAGAGCAGCGCTACCAGGACGCGCTCGCGACCCTCAACCAGGCGGCCGGCCTGAGCGAGCTGACCGCGACCACGCGCTCGGTGATCGACGAGCAGCGCGGCGACATCGGCCTGCTGCGCGGCGACCTCGAGGCCGCGCACCACGCCTACGAGGCCGCGCTCGCGACCCCCGGGCTCAACGCCTCGCGCACGCGCACGCTGCAGCTCAAGTGGTACGCCGCCAGCGACCCGCGGCTGGTGCCCGCGATCCTCGGCTACTTCATGCCCTTCGAGCGCAACATCAACCTGCCCGACAACGTCGTCAAGCGCGTGTACGCGGCCGTGCAGATCGCCGCCTACCCGGAGTACAGGCCGCTGTCCGACTACCTCGTCGGCCGCCAGCTGCTCAACGCCCACGCCAGCGCCGAGGCGACCGCGCGGCTCGAGGCGAGCCTCGCGCCCGGGGCGGGCGAGCGCCCGCTGCCGTCAGGCGAGTTCGTCCGCGAGGCGCTGCTCTCGCTCGTCGAGGCCTACGCGCGCGTGCGCGACTACGACCGCGCCCGCGCGCGGCTCGAGCGGCTCCAGGCGATGCCGGGCGCGAGCAGCGGGCAGCGGTTTGATTATGACCGATGGGACAGGCGCATCGACTTCCTGCGCGCGTACCTGCCCGCGAGCGCGTCGCCCTCCGAGCCGGTCGCGCCGGGGGCCGGCGCGGTGTTCACCCCGTCGAGCGGCGCGACGCCGGGCGTCGACGTCGCGCCGCCGCCCGGCGCGAACGAGGAGGCCCTCCCCCCGATCGCGCCGACCGCCGAGCCCACGGAGACGAGCGCCGAGACGAGCGTCGACCCGAAGGCGGACGAGAAGACCGACGAGAAGACCGACGAGAAGACCGACGAGAAGACCGACGAGAAGACCGACGAGCCCGCGCCCTCACCGACGCCGCCGTCGCCGTAGCCGCACGCGGAGGTCTCCGTCCGGCGGCAGGATCCCGAGACCCGCCCGCCGTTGATCGAGCGGCGGCAGCGCGTGGCGGGGCACGTCGAACTCGTAGGCCGTCAGGAGCGTGGCGATGAGCAGCTTGATCTCGCGGTGGGCCCAGAAGCGGCCCGGGCACATCGACGCGCCCGCGCCGTAGGGCAGGTACGCGAAGGGGACCCGCTCGCCGCGCTTCTCGAAGCGCGCGACGCCCTGGGCGCGCACGAAGCGATCGAAGCGGTACTCGTTCGGCGCTTCGAAGATCTCCGGATCGCGGTGGGAGAGGTACGGAAACAGGCAGACCAAATCGCCCTCGCGCACCCGCGCGGTCGCGCCGGACACGAGCGGGATCGCGTGCGACTCGGTGACCCGGCGCAGCACCATCGAGGCGCTGCTCAGGCGCAGCGCCTCGCAGATGCAGCTGTCGAGCAGGCGCATCGAGTCGAGCTCATCGCGCGTCCACACGCGCTCGCCCGAGCGTCGCGCGGGGTCGTCGGCGCCGCCCGCCGCGAGCTCCTCGCGCACGGCCGCCAGCGCCCGCGCGTCGCGGAGCAGGTACGCAACGCTCCAGAACGCGGCCGGCACGGTGTTGGCCTGGGACGCCCACAGCAGCGAGAGCGCGTACTGCCCGCGCTCACGCGCGTCGGTCTGGCGCGAGAGCACCCCGTGACGCGCCCACATCAGCTGGCTCATGCTCTCGCGGGTGCGGCTGAGGTGCTGGACCAGCCACGCGCGGTCGTCGGCCACGCCGGACAGAAAGCGGAGGGGGACCCCCGCGACGATCAGCGGGAAGCGCTTGTCGAAGGCGACGAAGCGCGCGTACACCTCGTCGCTCGGGAAGTCCTCGCCGTAGAGCGCCGCGGCGCCGGCGTCGAACATCAGGCGGCTGATGAACTCATACAGCTCCGCGTTCCGCCAGCGCAGCCGCGCCGGCGCGTCCTCGCCCGGATCGTCGCGCGCGTCGAGATCCTCGCGCAGCCGCGCGAGCAGGGCGCGCGAGAGCTCGTGGAGACGCGACGGCTTGAGGTGCTCGCCGTACATGCCCTCGAGCGCGTCGTTGTCGATCGGGGACTCGTCGGGGCGACGGTAGCCGAACGCCTTGGAGCCGATCTCACACTTGATCTCGTAGAAGCTGAGCCGCTTGGGCTCCTTGATCAGCGCCTCGAAGTCGCGCGCGTCGAGCAGGAAGGTCATCCGCTTGCCGGCGATCACGAGCGTGAACACGCTGCCGCAGCGCGCGCGGCAGCGCTCGAGGAAGCCCGGCGCGTCGCGTCCGAACGCGGGCGCGCAGCCGAGGTACGGGAGCCATCCACGGACGAGCGGCGGCTCTCCAGCTCGTCGCGCGCCGTTGAGGAGTCGCAGCGCGCCGAGGTACCCGGCCGCCGCGAGCGCGAAGGGACGTCGCATCGCTGGAGTATCGCCGCTCGCGGAGCGTCCGCACAGCCGCAGCGGCGCGGGGGTCTCGAGCGCGAACGCAGACCTCGCGCGCGGGTCATGACGACGCGCGCTCGCTACATGCCCCTTGTGTCAGGTGTCCTCGAGGACGCGACGCGGCGCACGAGGGCCGCGCCGCGGCCTCGCGCGCGCCCTCGCCTGACGCGCGCCGCGAGGCGACGCGCCGGCGCAGGGATTTCGTTGCGATCGCGGGGCCGCGCGCCCTGGCGAGGCGGCGCGGAAACCTGCTACGGTCGGACGCATGTTACCTGAACCTAAAGCCTACTTGATAAGCTGGCCCGGACTCCGCTCGCTGCGCGCGCTCGCGTGCTTCGCCGGCGCGGCGCTGACGCTGTCCTCCGCCGCCTGCAGCACCTCCGCGGTCGAGGCCAACACGGCCTCCGACTCCGGCTCCGAGTCGGACGACGGCAGCGCGGGCGGGAGCTCCGAGGGCAGCACGAGCGGCGGCCCCGGCTCGACCGGGACCGACGCCGACAGCGACGTGGGCGCGACGACTTCGAACTCGACGAACACGCTGACTGACAGCGACCCCTCGGGACCGGGGACCTTCGGCACCACGACATCCGAGGCCTCGACCGGCGACGACACCGGGCCGTTCCCGCCGGACGACTGCGACCCGTACGCCCAGGACTGCCCCGAGGGCTTCAAGTGCGCGCCCTACTCCAACGACGGCGCGCCGAACTGGAACGACGCCACGTGCGTCCCGCTCGACGACGAGCCCGCGCCGCTGGGCGAGCCGTGCACGAACCTCGGCGAGCCCTTCGACGGCCAGGACACCTGCGAGGCGGGCGCGATCTGCTGGTTCCTCGACGAGGAGCTCATGGGCACCTGCGAGCCGCTGTGCGGCGGCACGCCGGAGGATCCAGTGTGTCCCGAGAATCATGTCTGCAGCATCTCGGGCAACAGCAGCGTCTCGCTGTGCCTCGAGACCTGCGACCCGCTCGAGGGCGAGAGCGCCTGCGCCGTCGGCGACTCGTGCCTGCCGTCGCCGAACATGCCGAACTTCTTCTGCATCACGCTGGCGGACACGTTCAAGGCCGGGCTCCCGTGCGAGGTGCTCAACGTCTGCGCGCCAGGCCTGTTCTGCGCCCCGTCGGACGCGGTCGAGGGCTGCGATCCGATGGCGGCCGAGGGCTGCTGCACGCCCTACTGCGCCCTCGACAACCCGATCTGCGAGGCCGTGCCCGGGAACGAGTGCGTGCCGTTCTTCGAGCAGCCGGTGCCGCCGTACGAGAACGTCGGCGTGTGCGCGTCGCCTCCTTGATCGAATCGATCGCCCGCGCCGCGCTCGCGGCGACGGAGGAGCGCGCGTGATTTCGAACCTGTACGGAGCGCCATATCGACGCGCGCCCGCGCGGCGACGCGCGGGCGCCCTGGATCCACAGCGGCGCCAAACATCGTTTAGAACCGGTTCTCCGGAGGTAAGCTTTGCGCGTGACGCCGCCAAGGGATGCATGGGAGGATAACCGTCATTCCTCCTAAAGCACACGGATCCCAATGAACGTCACGCGCTCGCTACCGCCCCCCGCTCCCGCCTGGTTCATCGCGCTCCGAGGACGCGGCGGTCGGCTGCTGCTGACGCTGGCGCTCGCCGCCTGTGGCCCGGACGGCGCGGCGACGAGCGACAGCCCGATGACCTCGGAGGCCGGCGGGCCCTCGACCGACCCGAACGGGCCGACGACAGACTCGGGCGCGGAGACCAGCGCGCCGACGAGCGGCGGCTCGAACATCTCGGCAACGGATCCGATGACGTCGAGCACCGGCGCCTCGAGCTCCACGGCCGACGCGACCTCGGGCACGAGCTCGAGCACGTCCGGCGCGACCGAGAACACCTCCGGCGTGACGACCTCGGGCGGCGTGACGACGACGGGGCTCGAGAGCTCGACCGTGACCACCGACGGCTCCTCGAGCACCGGCGACTGCAACTTCATCTGCCCCGACACCGACGGCGGCGCGCTCGACTGCGACCCGTGGGCCCAGGACTGCCCGGAGGGCGAGAAGTGCGTGCCGACCGGCGAGGAGAACGGCGTGTACGACGCGACGCACTGCGTCGCCGTCAGCGACGCTCCCAAGCAGCCCGGAGACCCGTGCGCGGTCGAGGGCTACGTCGTCAGCGGCGTCGACGACTGCGATCTAGGCCTGATGTGCTGGGACGTCGACCCCGACACGCTGACCGGCGTCTGCTACGAGATGTGCACCGGCACCCCGGATAACCCGATGTGCTCGAACCCGCAGGACGTCTGCCTGATCGCCAACGACGGCGTGCTGATCCTGTGCCTCGACGGCTGCGACCCGCTCGCACAAAACTGTCCCGACGGTCAGGGGTGCCTGTTCGTCAACGACGCGTTCAGCTGCGTCCCGCTCGCCGAGGAGAAGCCCCCCGGCGCGGTCTGCGAGTTCGTCAACGTGTGCGCCGAGGGCAGCGCGTGCATCAACGGCGAGGCCTACCCGGGCTGCCAGGGGCTCGGCTGCTGCTCGCCGTTCTGCGACCTCGACCTCCCCGTGAGCTGCCCAGAACCGCAGATGGACTGCGTGCCCTGGTACGAGCCCGGGCAGGCGCCACCTGGCCTCGAGGACGTGGGCGTGTGCAGCCTCCCGGGCTGAGCCGCGCCGGCGCGTGAGCCGGCCCCGCGGCGCGCTTTCGTCCGCGATGTCCAGGTTCATGTCCGGGCGCCCCGCGGGCGGATCTCCTATCGTGGGTCCGTGAACATCGCCAGCGCACCGGACGCGCTCCCCGTCGAGCACGAGCTCTGTCGCCCGCAGTACGAGGACGCCTGCGTGACCAACGTGGTCCCCGCGCTGCTCCGTCGCCGCGCCCGCGCGTGGCTGCCCGAGGAGGTCGCGCGGGCGCCGGTGCGCGTGCTGCTGGTGATCGACGGGCTCGGCTGGGAGCAGCTCGCGCCCAGGCGCGAGCGCCTGCCGACGCTGGCCGCGATGCGCGGGCGCGACATCACGACGGTCGCGCCGTCGACGACCGCGGCCGCGCTGAGCTCGATCGCCACCGGGCGCGCGCCGGCCGAGCACGGGATCCTCGGCTACCACATGCGCGTCGAGGGCGAGGTGATGAACGCGCTGCGCTGGACGATCGACGGCCGCGACGTCCGGGAGCGCCTCGACCCCGCCGTCATCCAGCCGATCCCGCCCTTCCTCGGCGAGGCGCCGCCGGTCGTCAGCAAGCTCGAGCTCGCGGGCAGCGGGTTCTCGCGCGCGAGCCTCCGCGGCGCCCGCTATCACGGCTACAAGGTCGTCAGCAGCCTCGCGGTCGACGTCGGCGCGCTCGCGCGCGCGCGCCACGAGTTCATCTACGCCTACTACGACGGGGTCGATCGCGTCGCCCACCAGCACGGCCTGTTCGCGCACTACGACGCCGAGCTGCGCTTCGTCGACGGGCTGGTCCGCGACGTGCTCACCGCGCTGCCGACGGGCGCGGCGCTCGTCGTCACCGCCGACCACGGGCACGTGCAGGTCGGCGATGACGTCGTGACGCTGCACGAGGACGTCACGCGGCGCGCCGACGGCCTGTCCGGCGAGGCGCGGTTCCTCTGGCTGCACGCCCGACCAGGACGCGCGCCCGAGCTGCTCGAGGCCGCGCGCGCGCGCCACGGGCAGCAGGCGTGGTGCTGGTCGCGCGAGCAGGTGCTCGACGAGGGGCTGCTCGGGCCGACGACGCGCGACGGGGTCGCGCGGCGCTGCGGCGACGTCGCGCTGCTCTCGCGCGGCCGCTGCACGCTCGTGCCCGACGCGCTCGACATCAAGCAAGGGCGTCACGGCGCGCTGACCCCGGCCGAGATGCGCGTCCCGCTGCTGTACGCGATCGCCTGACGTCCACCCCGACGCGCCTCCGCGGGCGCCCCGCGCGTCCATCGTCGTCGCCGGCTCCGCGCGCTGCGGTCCGCGCCCGCGCCCGCGCGACGCGATACCCTGAGCCGGCCGTGGTGTTGTCCGAGTTCCCCTCGCCGGAGACGATCGCGAGCGTCGCGCTGAGCGACCGCACCGTCGTCGCGCTCCTCGATCAGCTCGCGCCGATCGTCGGCCTCGGCCTCTGGGACTGGCACATCGAGCGACGGAGCGTGTGGTGGTCCCACGGCATCTACACCATCTACGGGCGGGACCCCGCGCTCGGCCCCTCGTTCAGCCTGCAGCTGGAGTACATCCTCGAGGAGGATCGCGGCGGCGTGCTCGAGTCGGTCGCGCGCGCGCTCGCGGGCGACCGCTTCGAAACGCAATTCCGGATCCGACGCGAGCGCGACGGCGCCGTGCGCACGGTGCACGCCATCGGCATGACCCAGTACGCGCCGAGCGGCGCGCCGGCGCGCTTCAGCGGCGTGCTGCTCGACATCACCGGCCGCGTGCACGCGGCCGAGACCGCGAGGCTGCGCGCGCGAGCGCTCGACGCCGTGGGCCAGGCCGTCGTCGTGACCGACCGCGACGGCCTGATCGAGTACGCCAACGACGCGGTCACGCGCATCTTCGGCTGGCGCCCCGAGGAGCTCGTCGGTCAGCGGATCGAGGACCACGTGCGCCTGCCGCCGCGGCCGCCGAGCGCGGACGAGCTCGCGTCGACGCCGGAGGCGGGCGCGCCATGGGAGGGCGAGCTGGCGCTGCGACGCAAGGACGGCGGCGAGTTCGCGGCGATCGTGTCGAGCTGGCCGCTGGTCGACGACGGCGGCGCGCTCTCTGGCGTCATCAGCGTGACGACCGACGTGTCCGCGCTCAAGCGCGTCGAGCGAGAGCTGCGCGAGAGCGAGCTGCGCTTCAGGAGCCTGTTTGAAGAGTCAGGTCTCACCGCGGCGCTGTACGACGTCGACGGGACGCTGCTCATGATCAACGCGCGCGCCGTCGAGAGCCTCGGCGTCCCGCGCGAGCGCGCCGTCGGCCGCAACCTCCGCGAGCTCGCGCCCGAGACCGCCGCGCGCCTGCTGCCGCGCTTCGAAGAGGTGCTCGCGCGCGGCGCCTCGCAGGCCTACGAGGACACGCGCGAGACGCCGACCGGGCGCGCGGTGTTCGTCACGATCATCGCGCCCGTGCGCGTCGGCGCGCGCACGCTGATGCAGTGCGTGGTCCGGGAGATCAGCGACCTGCGGCGCGCCGAGCTGGCGCTGCGCGCGAGCGAGCTGCGGCGCGTCGAGGCGCTGCGGCGCAGCGAGGCCGAGTACCGCGCGATGTTCGAGAACGCGCCCGCGATGGTCCACTCGATCGGGCGCGACGGCAGGATCGAGCTCGTCAGCGACCACTGGCTCGAGACGCTGGGCTACGCGCGCGAGGAGGTGCTCGGCCGGCGCTCGACCGACTTCCTGACGCCGGCGTCGCGCGAGCGAGCGGAGCGCGAGTTCATCCCCGCGTTCTTCCGCACAGGCACGCTGCGCAGCGCCCCGTACCAGATGGTCAGCAAGCGCGGCGGGCTGCTCGACGTGCTGCTCTCGGCCTCCGCGCTGCGCGACGAGGACGGCGAGGTCCTGCGCTCCTACGCGGTGATCACCGACATCACCGAGCAGCGGCGGCTCGAGCAGGAGCGCCGGCGGCTCGAGTCGCAGATGCAGGCCGTGCAGAGGCTCGAGAGCCTCGGGCTGCTCGCCGGCGGCGTCGCGCACGACTTCAACAACCTCCTCTCGGTGATCCTGGGCAACGTCAACGCGCTCGAGTCCGAGCTCCCCGACCGCTCGCCGCTGCGCGCCCGAACGCGCCAGATCCACGAGGCGGCGACCCGCGCCGCGCAGCTCGCCAACGAGATGCTCGCGTACTCGGGCAAGGGCGCCTTCGTCGTCGAGCGCGTCGACCTCTCCCACGAGGTCACCGCGATCGCCAACCTGCTGCGGACCTCGATCGCCAAGACCACCGAGCTGCGCTTCGAGCTCGCGGACGAGCGGCTGCCCGTGTGCGCCGACGTCGCGCAGCTCCACCAGGTGGTCATGAACCTCGTGCTGAACGCCTCGGAGGCGCTCGAGGGACGGCCGGGGCTCGTCACGCTGCGCACGCGGGCGCGCGTCGGCGCGCCGCCGTCGCGGCCGGCCTGGAACGCCGCGCCGCTGCCCGGAGGGCGCTACGTGATCCTCGAGGTCTCCGACACCGGCTGCGGGATGAGCCGCGAGACCGCCGAGCGCATCTTCGACCCGTTCTTCACGACCAAGTCGCGCGGCCGCGGCCTCGGGCTCGCCGCGCTCCAGGGGATCGTCCGCGGGCACGGGGGCGTCGTCACGATCGCGAGCGAAGTCGGGCTCGGGACCACGTTCACCGTGTTCCTCCCCAGCGCGGCGCCGGACGAGCGCCGCGACGAGCCGCCCGCGCCCGCGCCCGCGAGCGCGAGCGCGAGCGTGAGCCCGCCGCCACAGCCGGAAGGCAGGCTCATCCTCGTGGTCGATGACGAGCCCGGGCTGCGGACGATCTGCGCCGCGCTCCTGCGGCGGCTCGGCTACCGCGTCGTCACGGCCGCCGACGGCCACGAGGCGCTCGAGCTCGTCGAGCGGCGGGGCGACGAGCTCGCGCTCGTCGTGCTCGACCTGACCATGCCGCGGCTCTCGGGCGAGGCGACGTTTCGCGCGATCCGGGCGCGGCACCCCGAATTGCGGATCCTGGTCTCGAGCGGCTTCGCCGACGACTCCTTCGTCCGCGCGCTCGGAGAGCGGTTCACGGACTTCCTGCGCAAACCCTACGAGATGGAGCACCTCGCGGGGGCGGTCGCGCGGCTGCTGTCGGTCGACGCCGCGGACGAGCGCGCGCGCTGAGGCCCGACGCGCGGCGACTCGCGGACGCCCAGGCGCGCCCGATCAAGCCGTTCGCGACGCCGGTCAAGGGCGCCCAGCGCCACACGCTGAGCGAGGCCGGCGGCAACAACTGGGTCGTGCTGCCCAACGGCTGCTTCCTGATCCTGTTCCGCGCCGCGCCCGAGCTCGCGGGCGTCGACGCGGCCGAGAGAGACGCGCGGATCGAGAAGACCAAGCTCGCCGTCGCCGAGGCGATCGCGGCCAAGGTCCTCGGCTCATAGCGGAGCGGGTCGAGAACAGCGCTCGCGCGCGCGAGGACCCTGCGATCGAGCGCGCGCGCGCGCCCGCCCATCCTCCGTGGCGCGAGAGATTGTCCCTACGCGCCGCGATCGCCTAGTTTATCCAGGGGCCACAGACGAAACGAAGCTGGGCCCACGGATCGACGTCGCCATGCCCACGGACATCTCCTCTCACCTGCTGCTCAACCGCTTCTACTCCAACGTCGAGACCCGCGGCGACGAGGTCTACCTCGTCCAGCCGATCGGGGGCGGCCGCGTCAAGGAGTACTCGTTTCGCGAGGTCTTCGATCAGGCCGCCGCCATGGCGGGGCACCTGAGGTCGCTCGAGCTCGCGCCGCAGTCGAAGATCGCGATCATCTCGAAGAACTGCGCCCACTTCTTCATCGCCGACCTGGCGATCTGGATGGCCGGGCACGTGAGCGTGGCGCTGTACCCCACGCTCGCGCGCGACACCGTGCGCTACATCCTCGAGCACAGCGACGCCGAGCTCGTCTTCATCGGCAAGCTCGACGCGGAGCCCTGGGCCGAGATCCAGCGCGGCCTCCCCGACGACGTACCCCGCGTCGCGCTCCCGCTCGCGCCGAAGACCGACGACCCGCAGTGGGACGCGGTGGTGAAGGCGGCGACCCCCGTCGAGGGCAAGCCCGCGCGCGACGCCGACGACCACGCGCTCATCATCTACACGTCCGGGAGCACGGGGCGCCCCAAGGGCGTGCTGCACAGCTTCCGCACCATCACGGTGCCGACGATCGGGCTGGCCGAGGTCATCGGCATGTCCAGGGACGATCGCACGCTGAGCTACCTGCCGCTCGCCCACGGCATGGACCGCTGGCTCTCGGAGTGCCTGTCGCTGTACTGCGGCGAGCGGATCTACTTCGCGGAGAGCCTCGAGACCTTCGTCGAGGACCTCAAGCGGGCGCGCCCCACCCTGTTCGTCTCGGTCCCGCGGCTGTGGCTCAAGTTCCAGCTGGGCGTCTACGCCAAGCTGCCGAAGAAGCGGCTCGACCTGCTGCTGCGGCTCCCGATCATCAAGGGCGTCATCAAGAAGAAGGTGCTCGGCAACCTCGGCCTCGACCACGTGCGCTTCGCGGGCAGCGGCTCGGCGCCCATCCCGGCCGAGCTGCTGCAGTGGTACCGCGACCTCGGCCTCGAGCTGCTCGAGGGCTACGGCATGACCGAGAACTTCAACTACTCGCACCTGACGATGCCCGGCAAGGGCCGCGCGGGCTACATCGGCCACGCCTACCCCGACGTCGACTGCAAGCTCAGCGACGCGGGCGAGATCCTCATCAAGAGCCCGGGTAACATGCTCGGCTATTACAAGGACGAAGAGCTGACCGCGCAGGCGTTCACCGCCGACGGCTACCTCAAGACCGGCGATCTCGGCGAGCTCGACGACGACGGCCGCCTCAAGATCACCGGGCGCGTCAAGGAGCTGTTCAAGACGAGCAAGGGCAAGTACGTCGCGCCGGCGCCGATCGAGAACATCCTGAACAACGACGAGCGCGTGGAGCTCTCGCTGGTCGCGGGCTCGGGCCACCCGATGACCCACGCCGTGGTGCTGCTGGCCGAGGAGCTGCTGCCCACGCTCGACCAGCCCGGGGTCAAGGACTCCATCACCGCCGCGCTCGACGCCCTGCGGACGCGGGCCAACGGCGCGATCGAGGAGTACGAGCGGCTCGGCTTCATCGTGGTGGCGAAGGATCGTTGGACGATCGAGGGCGGCCAGCTGACCCCGACCATGAAGATCAAGCGCGGCGCGATCGAGCAGCGCTACGCCGACAAGCTCGACGAGTGGTACGCGGCCAAGAAGACGGTGATCTGGGAGTAGCGCGGGGCTCGGGTCCCTCGCGGCCCGGAGCCGTCGGGTCGAGACGCGCGACCGCTATTCGAAGTCGTCGAGCTCCAGCTCGTCGTCGTCGTCGCCGATGACCAGGTCGAGCTCCTCGTCGGGCAGCGGCACGCGCCAGAACCGCGAGCGCCGCTCCTCCTCGACGTCGACCTCGATGTCCTCGGCGGCCTGCTGCTCCGCCCGCTCGCGCGCGCGCGCCTCGGCGCGCCGCCGCCCCGAGAGCGCGCTCGCCAGGTCGTCGAGCGCGAGGTACAGCGGCGGCACGACGAGCAGCACGAGCGCGGTGGCGAAGCCGAGCCCCGCGGTGATCGAGAGCGCCATGGGCGCGAGCGCGTGGTCGAGGCCGCCGAGCCCGAAGGCCAGGGGCGCGAGCCCGAAGCAGGTCGTCAGCGTCGTCGAGACGATCGGCCGCAGGCGGTCGAGCGCGCCCGTCAGCACCGCCTCCTGCACCGAGGCGCCCTCGGCCCGGCGCTCGTTGATGAACGCGACCATCACGAGCGAGTCGTTGACGACGATGCCCGCGAGCCCGACGATGCCGAACAGCGCGAACAGCGAGAGGTCGTAACCCATGCTGAACAGCCCGAGGATCGCGCCCATGATCCCGAAGGGCACCGCGCACAGGATCACGAGCGGCTGGACGTACGAGCCGAACTGCAGCGCGAGCGCGATGTAGATCAGCCCGACCGCCATCGCGAAGCTGGCCGGGAGGTCATTGAGGCTCTCGAGCAGCTCCTCGGTCTGGCCGCCGAACACCAGCTCGACGTCGGGGTAGCGCGCGCCGATCTCGCGATCCCAGCGCGCCTGCAGCTTGTCGCTCGCGTCGAGCGCGGGGAGGACCTTCTGGTTGAGCTCGCCGAGCACCGCGATCGCGCGCTTGCCGTCCTCGCGCCGGATGTTGCTCGGCTCGCGGATCCGGTCGAGCGCGGCGACCTGGTCGAGGCGCACGGTCCCGCCGCTCGGCGTCGCGATCACGAGGTCGAGCAGCTCGCCGCGCGTGCGCCTGCGGGTCCCCGAGTAGCGCACGATGATCTCGACGAACTCCTCGTCGATCGAGACCTCGGCGGCGATGAGGCCGTCGAGCGCGGCCTTGACCGCCTCGCCGACGTCGCGCTCCGTGAGCCCGTAGAGCGCCGCGCGGTCCTGGTCGACGCGCACGCGGAAGGTCTCCTTGCCGCTGCCGCGGTCGTCGCCGATCTCGACGACGCCCTCCCACTTGCTGACGACGTCCTTGACCGCCTCGACCGCGTCGTCGAGCTGCTGGGTGTCGCGGCTGCGCAGGCGCGCGGTGAAGCCCGCGCCGCCCGGCGGCCCCGCCTCGACCTCCTGGATCGAGTAGCTGAACAGGTCCGGGTTCTTGATCAGCCAGACCCGCAGCTCGCGGACGACCGGGTCGTAGACGTCGAGCAGCGCGTCGGTGACGTCGAGCTGCACGCGCACGCGCCCCTGGTTCGCGCCGTTGGAGACCGAGCCGGTGCGCTCGTTGTTGACGCTGCCGGCGCGGATCGTCGTCGCGTCGATCGCCCCCTCGGGCAGCCGGCGCGCCAGGAACGCGGCGATCTCCTCGCCCTGCGCGAAGGTCTGGCTGCGGCCGACGCCGGGCGCGAGCTCGTACTGCACCATGAGTTCGAAGGGCTTGCCGGGCGCCGCGAACTGCATGCGCATGCTCTTCGCGAGCCCGAGCGTGCCGACGAACGCGACGAGCGCGAGCACGAGCACGAGCCAGCGGCGCCGCAGGCAGAAGTCGAGCGCCGGCCGGTAGTAGGCCTTCATGCGCCTGGCGAGGCGCGAGGTCCGGCTGTCCTCGGCGTCGGTGCTCGCGAAGTGCGCGAGGTGGCCGGGCAGGATCAGGATCGCCTCGAGCAGCGAGCCGATGAGGCAGAAGATGACGACGATCGGCAGCATCTTCATGACGCGGCCCATGGTCCCGCCGACGAGCGCGAGCGGCATGAACGCGAAGATCGTCGTGAGCACGGCGACCGTCACCGGCATGATCACCTCGCGCGTGCCTTCGAGCGCCGCCTGCACGCGCGACTTGCCCATCTCGAGGTGGCGCTGGACGTTCTCGATCACGACGATCGCGTCGTCGACGATGATGCCCGTGGCGATCAGCAGCCCGAAGGTCGAGACGACGTTGATCGAGATCTCGACGCGCGCCATCAGGTAGAACGCGGTCAGGTACGAGACCGGCATGCCCCAGACCGCGAGCCCGGCCTGGCGCAGGCCCGACATGACCCAGAGGACGAGCACGACGAGCAGCGCGCCCGTGACCCCGTTGCCGAGCACGGTCTCGAGGCGGTCGCGGATCGCGACGGTGCGGTCCTTGGTGATCACGAGCTCGAGGCCCGGCGGGAGCGAGTCGCGGTACCCGGGCAGCCGCGCCATCGCCTCGTCGTAGACGCGCAGCGGGTCCTTGCCGTCCTCGCGGAAGATCGTGAACATGACCGCAGGGCGCCCCTCGACCTCGAGCAGCAGCTCGCCCTCCTCGCTGACGTCGCGGACCTCGGCGATGTCGCCGAGCCGCAGCGGCGAGCCGGGCTGCAGCGGGATCTGCGCGACGTCGGCGACGCTCTTGAGGCGCTTGTCGGTCTTGACGAAGATGTCCGACGCGCCAGGCTCGACCGTGCCGGCCGGGACGTTGGCCCGCGCGCCGCGGATCGCCGCGGCGACGACCGCCGGCTGCAGCCCCAGCGCGCGCAGCCGCGACTCGTCGACGTCGACGTAGAACTTGCGCTCGGCGTCGCCCTCGACCAGCACGCGCGAGACCCCGGGGATCTCGGCGAACTCGTCGGCGAGCCGGTCGATCAGCGCGACGCGCCCGCGCTCGCCGACGAGCGCGAAGCTCAGCACCGGCAGCTCCATCTCGAGCTCGCGCGCGGTCGGGGTCTCGGCGTCCTCGGGCAGCGTGTTAACCGTGCCGACCGCCTGCTCGACCTCGGCGCGCGCCTCGCTGAGGTCGGTCCCGGCGAAGAAGGTGATCGTGATGGACGAGAGCCCCTCCTGCGAGCGCGAGCGCACGCGCTTCTTGTCGGAGACGTCCTCGAGCGCGTCCTCGATCGGGCGCGTCACCAGCTCCTCGACGTCCGTCGCGGTCGCGCCCGGGTAGATCGTCGTGACGATCACGCGCCCGAGCTCGACGTTGGGGAACTCCTCGCGCGGCAGCCCGACCGCCGCGATCAGCCCGACGACGACGACGATGATGAAGAACAGGTTGACGAAGACCGAGTTGCGGATGCTCAGCCGGACCAGGCGCTCGAGCAGCTTCACGGGCGGTCCTCGTCGTCGGGCGCGTCGTCCGGGCTGTCCTTCGAATCAGGCTCCTGCGCGGGCGCGGGCGCGGCGTCGCCGGGCGCGGCCGCGACCGGGCCCGCGCTGGCCGCCGCCTCGATCGCGCCGCCGACCGGGCCCGACTCCCCGGGGCGCCCCCCGCCGAGCACGTCGCCGACCGCGACCTGATCGCCGCTGCGGAGGTTCAGCGGCCCGCTGGCGACGACCCAGTCGCCGGGCGCGAGCTCGCTGTCGATCGTCACGAGCTCGCCGGCGTCGTCGAGCACGTTGACCGGGACCTGCATCACGCGGTCGTCGTCGAGCCGCAGGACGTAGCTGTTCGGGCCCGACCAGCGGATCGCGGTGGTCGGCACGGCCGGGCGCGGGACCCCGCGCTTGCCCGTGACGAACACCTCGACCGACTCGCCGGCGCGAAACAGCCGCTCGCCGCTGGCCTCGTCGACGTTGTTGATCACGAGGCGCGCGGGGAAGGTCGAGGTGCCCGCCTCGGCCTCGTTGGCGATCCAGTCGAGCTTCGTGGCGACCTCGCGCCCGCGGATCAGCGCGGTGAAGTTGAGCTGGTTCTCGTCGTGCAGCGCCGCCTCGCGCTCGGAGAGCTTGACCTCGATCGCGAGCTCACTGAGGTCGGCGATGACCATGATCGGGCTGCGCACGTCGGCGTACTCGCCGACCTCGGTGTCGATCTGCGTGACGGTGCCGGCGAAGGGCGCCTTGAGACGCGCGGCCTTGACGCGGTCCTGGGCCTGCGCGAGCTGGCCCTGCGCCTGCTGCTTCGCGCCGCGCAGCTCGACGTCGGTCGAGCGCCGCTGCTCGGCCCCGCGGGCCGCCTCGGCGCCCTCGGCCACCAGCCGCTCGGAGCGACGGAGCTCGCGCTTGTTGTCCTTGACGCGCTCGCGGGCCTGGACGAGCGCGCCGCTCGCCGCCTGCACCTGGCCGCGCGCGTCCCCAGCGGCGAGCTGGACCAGCAGCTCGCCGGCCTGGACCTCGGCCTCCTCGTCAACGAGGATCTCGATGACCTGACCGCCGTAGCGCGGCGCCAACCGGGCCCGACGCACGGGCTCGAGCAACGCGAGGTGGCGCGACTGCCCGGACGGCGCGCGCTCGACGACCTGCGCGGCGCGGATGTGCGGCACGGGGAGCTCGGTCTCTTCGTCCCCGGCGCCTCGACACGCGACGGCCATCGTCGCGATTGTGGTCAAGATCACAAACGCGACCCTGTGAACGACGCGGCGACGCGCTCTCACCGCCCCGAGGTGAGCTCGAAGACGACGTTTCACCGGAAACTCCGTCCCTCGAGCCTATGCACCAGTAATTGCGCTTGTCAATCAGAACCGCGGAATTCGCGCCTCCCCGTGCGAGCGCCCCGCGAGCGGGCTTCCTCGCCAACGCGGCGGCGTATGCTCGCCGCATGCGACTGCAGGACATTATCGCGGCCCTCGAAGACATCGCCCCGCCTCGGTTGGCGGAGCCATGGGACAAGGTGGGGCTCCACCTCGGCGATCCGAATCAGCGCGTCAGGCGCGTCCTGCTGTGCATCGACCTCACGGAGGCGGTCGTGGACGAGGCCGTCGACCTCGGCGCGAACTTGATCGTGGCCTACCACCCGCCCGTGTTCCGCCCGCTCGAGCGACTCGTCGCCCGCTCGTGGAAAGAGCGCGCGCTGCTGCACGCGATCCGCCGCGACGTCGCGATCTACAGCCCGCACACGGCCCTCGACGCGGCGGTGGGCGGCCTCGGAGACTGGCTGTGCCAGGGCCTGGGCGCGGGTGACTCCAAGGCCATCACGGACCGCGCGCGCCGACCCGAGCAGCACCGCGTGATCGCGCTCGTCGAGGCGGCGCAGGCCGAGCGCGTCGCCGACATCCTGCTCGGCGCGCTGGACCGCGGTCAGCCGGTGCTCACGAGCGAGGCGGTCGCCACGGTCCGAGAGACCGCGCGCGGCAAACGCTCGGACGCGCTCACGCGCCTCGAGGTGCTCACGTCGACCCGCGAGCTGGCGGAGATCCGCCGGCAGCTCGCTGGCCTGCGCGTCGGCGACCAGGCGCCGGTCAAGTCGCTCGATGTCGTCGGCCGCGAGCCGCTCGCTACGCCCCAACCCCCCCAGGGCAGCGGACGAATCCACACGCTCCACGCCCCGATCTCCCCGAGTACGCTCGTCCGCCGGCTGAAGGGGCTCCTGCGACGAAAGACGCTCGAGCTGGCCGCCCCCGGCTCGGGCGCGCTCACCCCCAACGGCCCGGCGCCCGGCAAGATCCAGCGCGTCGCCGTGTGCCCCGGCGCCGGCGGCGGGCTGTTTGAGTCGCTGCGCCCCGAACGCGTCGACGCCTACGTCACCGGCGAGATGCGTCACCACGACGTGCTCGCCGCGGTCCAGCGCGGCCAGGTCGTCGTGCTCGCCGGTCACACCCAGACCGAGCGCCCCTACCTGCCGACGTACCGGTCGCGCATCGTCGCGGCCCTGCGCGCGCGCGGGCCGAAGCGCGCGACGGGACGCCGCAAGCTCGCGGTCGAAGTGCGCGTCAGCAAGGCCGATCGCGCGCCCTCGCGCGTGGTCTGAGCCGCGCCGGGCGCGCGCGCGGACTGCACAGCCGGGCCGCCGGCCCGCGATCCCAGGATCTCGTGATCCAATCGGCGGCGTGCCGACGCTACCCGAACGTGCCGCTGCCCATGACGCCCTCGCACTCGTTTCGGCCCGCCACCACCATCGACGAGGTCATCGACGCGCTCGCGGCGATCGTCCGTGAGGAGCGCGCGCGTCGCAGCAAGCACGGGCTGTTCGCGGCGCTCTACCTGCAGGTCACGCGCGCCGTGAAGCACGGGATCGCGGCCGACGAGTTCGACGACGGCGCGCGCATGGAGCGGCTCGACGTGCTGTTCGCCAATCGCTACCTCGCGGCCTACTCGGCGTGGGAGCAGGGCCAGCCGATGCCGCACAGCTGGCGCGTCGCCTTCGAATCGACCGAGGAGGGCCGCACCTGCATCCTCCAGGACCTCCTGCTCGGGATGAACGCGCACATCAACGTCGACCTCGCGCTGGCCGCCGCCGAGACCGGCGGCGCCGAGCTCTTGGCGCTCGAGGGCGACTTCATGCGGATCAACAAGCTCCTGCACTCGCTCGTCGACCGCGTGCAGGACGTCATCGACCGCGACTCGCCGCTGATGGATCTCGCCGATCGCCTGTGCGGTCGCGCGGACGAGCTCGCGGGGACCTTCGTCATGGATCGCGCGCGCGACGAGGCCTGGGCCCAGGCGGTCGCGATCGCGCCGCTCGTCGGCAACGCCCGCGCCGCTCACATCGCGCTGCTCGACCGCTCGATCAGCCGGCTCGGGCGAGTGGTCGCGCGCCCGCCGAGCCTGCTGATCCGCGCGGTGCTGACCGCCGTGCGCCTGACGGAGCGTCGCCCGATCGAGGACACGATCGCCCGGCTGAGCAGCCTCGTCCCCGAGTCGATCACGCCGGCGCCGCGCGCCGCGAGCCCGCGCGCGCGCGTCGCCTGACGCGCCGTGACGCGGTGTGGGAGCTCGCGGTCGAGCGCCCGACGCGTGCTGAGCCGCACGACAATTAAAATGTCCCAAAAGACATATTGAAACACGCTCGTGACGCGCGACGACGACGCGCCGGCGTATACTCTCCGTCCGCCGCGACGCCTCGCGGCGGCTGGAGCAGCAGATGCGAACGAACAGCCCGGCGTTCGGGGTTGAGCGCGGCGCGCTCGAGCTCGTCCTCGTCCTCGTCCTCCCCCTCCCCCTCGCGCTGACCCTGACGCTCGCGTCCGGCTGCGGCGACGACGAGGGGGCGAGCACCGGCGCGAGCTCGAGCGCGAGCACCTCGCAGGGGACCACCGCGGAGAGCTCGAGCGGCTCGACCGCCGTCGCCACCACGACGACGGGCGTCGGGCCAGGCGCCGGGCCGACCGCGGGCAGCGACGGCGCGAGCACGAGCACCGGCGACGCGAGCGCGACGTCGGGCGCCACCGGCGACGCGACCGAGGCCACCACCGACGCGCCGACGACGGGCGGCGGGGGCGGCTTCTGCGACGGCGAGGGGCCGATCGAGATCCCCGGCGACGACGACGCGTGCGTCGAGGATCTCGGCAAGCAGACGTTCCTGTTCGCGCTGTGCTCGTGCTCGGACGTGTCGGCGAACAACTCGATCTTCACCGACGCCTTCGACTCCGAGGACATGAACCCAGACCAAGATCCGCTCACGAGCGGCTCCATCGGCGTCAACGGCTCCTACGCCGTGACCGCGAGCAACAACATCGGCGGCTCGCTGTTCGTCGAGGACTGGATCACGTCGACGAACACGCTCGACGTCGCCCAGGCGCTGCAGTGCGGCGACGAGCTGTCGGCCGCCGGCCTGTCCGTCGTGACCGGCGAGGGCTACGTGGAGCAGGACATCATCGCGCCCAACGGCAACCTGACCTTCGAAGACACCCTGCACATCAACCCGGGCAAGAGCTACGCCGGCGTCAACACGCCGGGCGGCGTCGCCGTCGAGCCGGTCGAGGTGCCCACGCCCTGCGACTGCGCGGACACGCTGCCGATCGACGCGATCGTCGCGGCCTTCGCGGGCGAGAACGACAACGCGACGCTGCCGCTCGCCGACGACGCGCTGACCGGCCTCAACCAGCCCACGGCGCTCGAGCTGCCCTGCGGGCGCTATCACCTGGACGCCGTCGACGCCGACACCGAGGTCACGATCAAGATCCTCGGGCGCGTCGTGCTCGTGATCTCCGGCAACATCGACGTCGCGGGCCCGTTCCGGATCGAGCTGGCCGAGGGCGCCGAGCTCGACCTGTTCATCGCCGGCGACGCGAGCTTCTCGAACTCGGTCGACATCGGCGACCCCGAGGTCCCGGCGGCGACGCGCGTCTACGTCGACGGCGCGGTCAATTTCTCGGGCGCGTTCAACCTCGCCGCCAACCTCTACATGCCGAATTCGGGCTTCAACGCGAGCAACGCGGTCGAGGTCTGGGGCTCGCTGTTCGTCGGCGGGCTCGCGCTCGCCGGCCCCCTGCAGGTCCACTACGACGAAGCGGTGCTCGACCTCGACGGCTGTAAGCCGCCCGGCGAGAGCTGCGACGACTGTCACGACTGCCTCAACCCGACGCCCGCCTGCGTCGACGGGACCTGCGGGCCGTGTCAGACCCACGCGGACTGCTGCCCGCCGCTGGTCTGCGACTTCAATTCGGGCGAGTGCAGGCCGACGATCGAGTGAGGACCCGGCGGGCTAGATGCCCTTGGTGATCAGCCAGCCCTCGCCGTCGCGGATCAGCTCGAAGCGCGCGTAGTCCTGCTGGCGAGCGAAGCGCGCCTGGATGCGCTCGTTGCCCTCCTCGTCGAGGATCGGCTTCATGCGGAAGCTGGCGTCCATCCACACGTCGACGGTCGCGCGATCGCGGTTCACGAAGATCTGCAGGTACTCCATGGTGAACCGGACCGACTCGATCTGGTTCATGCGCTTCTTCAGCGTGCGCCCCAGCTCCTCGTACACGATGTCGTCGTAGGGGTCGTCGGTGCCGCCCTCGTCGTAGTAGCTCTCGTGGGCCGTCGACAGGATCGTGGCCGCGTCCTGGCGCACGAACGCGGTCCGGAAGCGCTCGAGCGTCTGCAGGATCTCGCGGTTATCCTCGGTGTCCGGGATCTCCGTGCCCGGGATCGTCGGGCCGTTCTTGCAGGCGGTGAGCGCCATGGGCGCGACGCTCACCGTCACCGCCCCGAGCAAAGAGAGCGCGAGCGCGGGGGTCGTGACGATGCGAGCGAACGGGCGAAGCAGACGTTTCATGGTCGCGGAGGAGGGGGCGCAGCGTGTCGCCGCTTCGTATAGCAAGCCACCGTCCACCGCAACCATTCGACGGAAAATCGCCGCAGATCAACGAGTTGAATGAAAAACAGGCGCGATTTCTCGACTCGTGAACAGGCCGCGTTTGCCAAATTGACACTCGCTGTCGACGGGTCGTGTCAGGCCGTCGGAACCACCGCCCGACGCGCGGGAGCGCGTCGGCGCGCGCCGTGGACGCGAGTTTTCACAAGCCGGCCGGCCCGCCTCCCGCGCCCGGGCGCGCGCGCGCTCGCTATGATGCTTTCGTGCCGCTCGTACAAGACGCCCGATTTCACCCCCGTCAACGCATCCACGCCCACGCGGACGTGATCGGCTCCGAGGTCGTGCTGGCGCGGACGCTCGACGACCTCAGCCTGGGCGGCTGCAAGTTCTCGGGACCGGCCTGGGAGCCGCAGGGCACCACGGTCGAGCTCGTCATCAACTTCCTGGAGTCGGCCGAGAACCTCCCGGTGCAGGGTGTCGTGATCCGCGCCAGTCAAAACGACATGGCGATCCGGTTCGAGGATCTGAGCGAAGAGCAGTTCGGCGCGCTGCGCACTCATCTCCAGGCCAACTGATCCTGGCGACCCCTCGGTCATGTCGTCATCCATCTCGTCGTCGTCGTCGCCAGGGCTCGCACGCGCGACGACGCTCGGGCCCGACAGAAGGGCGCTTCCCTACCTCCGCGCGGCTCGGGCAGCCCGACTGGCTCGCGCGTCGTCTCGACCGTGAGCGCTGACGGAACAACTTCTGCGCCGCCTGCCCGGCTGACGCGCCAGCAGCGGGCGTGGGTCGAGGGCTATCTCTCGCGCGTCCCGCAGATCGCTCGCGGCGTGCGCTCGCAGGTCGGGACGCTCGCCCTGGACGAGCTCGTCAGCGCCGGTCACGAGGCGCTCGTTCGCGTCGCGCTGCGCTTCGATCCCGAGCGCGGCGTCCCGTTCCACGCCTACGCGTACATCCGCGTGCGCGGCGCGATGATCGACGCGGTCCGGGCCCAGAACCCGACGCCGCGGCGGATCAACCGGGCCGCGCGCGCGCTCGCCATGGGTCACTCCGTCGCCGAGGAGGCCGAAGCCCGCGAGGCCAAGCACGCCAGCGGACTCGACCCGCGCAGCTTCCAGGAGCGCTTCCAGCAGGCCGTCGAGCATATTCGGCGCACGACCACGGCGGTCATCATCGCCAACGCCGACCCCGAGGTGCTCGCGCAGCAGCAAGACGATGGCGAGGCCGCCGACGAGCGCCTGGGCCGTGATGAGCTGCGCGCGCACGTGCAGTCTGCGCTCGCCGAGCTCGCGCCCGAGGATCGCGCGCTGATCGCCGAGCTGTACAGCCACGAGCGCACCATGCAGTCGGTGGCGCAGGAGCTCGGCGTCAACAAGAGCACCATCTGGCGGCGCCACGCCCGGATCCTCAAGCAGCTCGCCGGCGCGCTCGAGGCCCACGCGCCCGAGCGCCCTGATGACGCCGCCGACGCCGACGCCGACGCCGACGCCGACGCCGACGCCGACAGCGCGACGCCCGACGACGAGCGTACCGACGACGCCCCTGCGCGCGCCAAGCCGCGCTCACGCAAACCTCCGTGATTTGCGAGTTGCTTGGTTCAGGCCGCGACCTGAGCGACGCTGCCCATGAATGATGGTGATGGCTCGCGCCGCGCGGCTGCTGACGGCCGCGCTCCTCTCGACCGCGGTCATGACGATCGCGTGCTCCCTGCCCGCGCAGGAGCCCGAGCGCGCCGGACGAGGTGACCGCTGTCCGGTGACGACGTGGGAGAGCGCCTACGGAGATCCGACGCTCGTGCCCACGCGCGAAGGTGAGCAGGTCCGGCGGGACCTTGCGACCGCGTCCGCGATCCGCGAGACCGTGAAGTTCAGCGCGGGGGCGCGCGCGCGCGACGTCCACGTCGCGTTCCGCGGGCGCATCCGACCGCGACCGACCACGCGCTCCGCGGCGGCGGACGAGGGGCTCCCAGGCCAGGCCCGCGTCACCGTGATCGCGGCGACCGAGGCCGAGCTCGAGTCGCTGCGCCCGACCATCCACGAGATCGTCCGCGCGAGCGCCCGTGAGCCCTGGACGCCCGCGCAGACCGAGGTCGTGTTCGTCGCCGCCTCCGAGACACCGCCCGAGACGCCCGCGCGCGGCGGCCTCCTCGACCTCGCGCTCGCAATGGCGCTCATCGGCTTCGGCGCGAGCATGGGCATCAGCCTCGATCGCGCGGCCGCCCGTCGCCGCGCCTAGGCCGTCGCGAACTCCACGCGACGCCTCGCTTGTCCTTTTCGCCGTGGGCGGGCTTGAGCCTCCGTGGGCGGCGCCTCCCGGCCGTCGCGGTCGTCGCCCAGATCGCGGGCCGCGAGGCCGGATGTCGCCCGCGCGTGCCGCTCGCCGCGTCAGCAGCGACCAGCGCGTCCGGTATCCTCGCGGGGCATGTCCACTCCAGCGAGCACCCCGCGCTACGTCGGCATCGACCTCGGGACCACGAACTCGGCGGCCGCCGTGTTTGACGGCGAGCAGGTCGTTCAGATCCGCAACGCCCAAGGCGCCACGCTCACGCCCTCGGTCGTCCGCATCGACGCCCGCGGCAAGGTCACCGTCGGCGGCCGCGCGCGGCGCTTCCTCGACAGCGACCCCGACAACACGCAGAGCGAGTTCAAGCGGGTCATGGGCACCAACCAGCGCGTCCGCTTCGATCGCTCCGGCGCAGAGAAGAAGCCCGAGGAGCTCGCGGCCGAGATCCTGAAGTCGCTGCGCAAGGACATCCAGGACCAGCTCGGCTTCACGCCGAACAAGGCGGTGATCTCGGTGCCCGCGCTGTTCGAGCTGCCGCAGAGCGCCGCGACCTCCGAGGCCGCGCGCCTGGCGGGCTTCGAGCAGGTCGAGCTGCTGCAGGAGCCCATCGCGTCGGCGCTCGCGGCCGGCTGGACGGCCGAGGACAGCGTGGGCAGCTGGCTCGTCTACGACCTCGGCGGCGGCACCTTCGACGTCTCGCTGCTCGAGACCCGCGACGGCCTGCTGCGCGTCGTCGGTCACGACGGCGACAACTTCCTCGGCGGGCGCGACTTCGACTGGGCGCTGGTCGAGTGGGTGCTCGGCAGGCTCGCCGAGGACGACGTCGCGCTGAGCCGCAAGAACCCCGAGCACGCCGGCGCGATCCGCAAGCTCAAGCTCGCGGTCGAGGACGCGAAGATCGAGCTCAGCCGCGCCGAGTCGACCGAGCTCGTGCTCCCGCAGCTGCTGACCGAGGCCGAGGGCGGCCCCTACGACCTCGAGCTGACGCTCACCCGCGAGACGCTCGAGACGCTGTGCTCGCCGATCGTCGACCGCACGATCGAGGTCTGCCGGCGCCTGCTCGAGGCCCACGGCGTGCCGCAGGATCAGCTCACCCACGTCGTGCTCGTGGGTGGCCCTTCGGTCATGCCGCTCGTGCGCGGGCGCGTCGGCGCGGCGCTCGGCGTCAACCCGGCCGCCGGCCTCGACCCCATGTGCCTGGTCTCGCAGGGCGCGGCGATCTACGCGGCGACGGCGGGGCTCGACGCCAGCCCGGCCGAGACCCGCGTCGAGCTGCACAACGGCCAGCGCGTGTGGCTGCAGTACCCCGCGATGTCCTCGGACCTCACCCCGCACGTGGTCGGGCGGCGCGTCGAGGGCGAGCGGCAGAGCCGGCCGCTGCGCGAGGTCCGACTCGTCCGCGCCGACGGGCAGTGGGAGAGCCCGTGGAGCGCGCTCGACGAGGAGGGCGCGTTCGTCACGAGCGTCTCGCTGATCCCGCGCCGCCCCAACATCTTCCACGTGCAGGGTCGCGGAGCTGACGGCGAGGACATCCGGATCGACCCGCCGACGATCACGATCGTCCAGGGCCTGACGATCAGCGACCCGCCGCTGTCGCGGACGATCGGCGTCGCGCTCGCCAACAACCGCGTGCGCACCTACTTCGAGCGCGGCGCCCCCCTGCCCGCGCGCCGCACCTTCACGCTGCGGACGGTCGAGAGCGTCGCGGCCGGCTCCGAGGAGTGCCTGCTCAAGATCCCGATCATCCAGGGCGAGTACGACGACGCGCACCTCTGCCGGCTCGTCGGCAGCCTCGAGATCCGCGGCCAGGCGGTCGCCGAGAACCTCCCGTCGGGCTCCGCGATCGAGATGACGATCGAGCTCGACCGCGGCGGACGACTCTCCGCGCGCGCGCTCGTGCCGGCGCTCGACCAGGTGTTCGAGGAGGTCGCGCACCTGCTCGTCCCCGAGGCCAGCCCGGATGTCCTGCGGGCCAACATGGAGGTGGTGCAGAAGCGCGTCATCGACCTGCGCGCGGACGCGTTCCGCAACAACAAGGCCGCGATGATCGAGCGCCTCAACACCATCGAGCTCGAGCTCGCCGAGCTCGAGCGCGACGTCGACGCGGCCGTGGGCGGCGACGCCGACGCGGCCCAGAAAGCGCGGCGCGCGTTCCTCGAGCTCGAGGCGCGGCTCGACGGCATCGAGCTCGACAAGCGCTGGCCCGAGCTCGAGCGCGACGCCGCCGAGAGCGTCATCTGGGCGACCGCGGTCGTCACCGACCTCGGGCAGCCGCACGAGCAGCGCCTGCTCGACGACGCGATCCGCGGGCTCGAGAAGGCGCGCAAGAACAAGGACCCGATGGAGCTCCAGCGCCAGCTGCGGCTGATCAACCGGCTCGGCAACACCGCGTCGCTGCGCCACCCCAGGGCCTGGCACCGCCGCTTCGAGCACGCGGCCTCCGAGGCCGATCGCGCGACCGACCTCGTCGCCGCCCAGAAGCTCGTGCAGGAGGGGCGCGTCGCGGCCGAGAAGGACGACGTGGCGACCCTGCGGCGCGTCACGCAGAAGCTCTGGCAGCTGCTGCCCGACGACGTCGAGCACCGCCGCCTCGGTCACGACTCCGGCGTTCGCTGAGCGAGGGCGCGCCGACGCGCTCGCGCCCGCGCTCACGCGCGCCTCGGCGCGCGCGCTCACGCGCGCCGGAGGCCGCGCCGCCGCGGCCTATCGAACGACGCGAGCTCACGGACGATCCGCACGCCCAGCGCGGGCGTCGTCGCGACGACCGCGCGCGGCTGCTCGCGCCGCGCGCCGCGACGAATAACATGTCTGTTCGACCATCTGTAACGAGACTCGCCCACGCGCGCCCTCGCCGGTGCCGGCGCCGCGCGCCGCCGGCCGCTCAACCGCGCGTCCGCTCACGACGCGCGGGCGCCCGCGTCGCGGGTAGATGTTAGGTTCCCCGCGTGATCGAGTCCGAGGACGTCGCGCTGCTGCGCGCGTGGCGAGCGGGTGATCCGCGGGCCGGCAGCGCGCTGCTGCAGCGCTACTTCGACAGCCTGTACCGCTTCTTCGCCGCGAAGGTCGAGGACGAGGTCGACGACCTGATCCAGCGGACCTTCCTCGCGCTCGTGCGGCACCGCGACGCGATCCGCGACGAGTCCAGCTTCCGCGCGTACATGTTCTCGGTCGCGCGACGCGAATTTTATCACCACCTCCGGACCCACCAGCGGCGACGCGCGCCGCTCGACTTCGGGACCGTCTCGCTCGCCGATCTCGGCACGTCGCCGAGCGGCGTGGTCGCGCGACGCAAGGACGAGGCGCTGCTCGTCGACGCGCTCCGGCGGCTCCCGCTCGACCTCCAGATCGCGCTCGAGCTGCACTACTGGGAGGACCTCTCGACCGCCGAGCTCGCGGCCGCGCTCGAGATCCCGCACGGGACCGCCAAGAGCACGCTCCGCCGCGCGCGGGCGCAGCTGCGCCGCGCGCTGGAGGAGGAGAGCTCCGCGTCGCCGGAGCTGGCGCGGAGCCTCGAGGACCTCGACGCGTGGGCGCGGGCCGTCCGCGCGGGCGACCGCGGCGGCAAGCGGCGCCCCTGAGCGCGGCTCAGGGCGCCGCGGCGGCGCCCGCTCAGCGCCGGATCACGCGCTTCAGCGGCTTCTTGGCGTTCGCCTCGCGCAGCGTCTCGCGGGCCTGGACGACGGCCGAGGCCTCGCCGCTCCCGGAGCCCTTGATCACGTACTGGTGCGCGTTCGTCCCCCACTTCTCGTTGTTGAGGTGGATCAGCGGGTAGGTGCCCTCCTTGCCCTTGAAGGACTTCTGGAACTTCGTCTTCCCGTCCTTGTTGAGCCGCACCTGCTCGTAGTGCACGTCGTCGCCGTTCGCGTCGACGAAGCAGATCTTGACGATCAGGTCGTGCTTGGCCTTGCCGCCGGTGCGCTCGAGCGAGAGCTCGTACTCGGCGTTGAGCACCGGCAGGCCGACGAACTGACGCTCCGTCGACACGGCGCCGGTCTGCGGGCTGTTGTTCGGCAGCGCGCGCGGCCCGATCTTCCACGAGCCGTCCTCGCCCTTGTTCCACTCCTCCTTCATCTCCTCGGCCTTGTCCGCGAACTTCTCGACGTCCTCGATGCACTTCTTGGCCGCCTCCTCGTCCTCGGTGTTGAGCTTGTTGCACACGAGGCGCGCGACGGGCACGAAGAAGGTCTTGAGCTTGCTGTTGGCCTTCACCCACGTCGACTTGCAGCTCGTCCCGGCGTGCGAGACCGACGGCACGGCAAAGATCGCGGACAGGGAGATGGCGAAAATCGTCTTCTTGAGCATTGGGTTCCTCTCGTTCGCCCAGCGACGCGCGCGGCCGACGTGGCTCTGCTGCTCACGCGGCGACGGTGTGCGACACAGCGTCGGGGCATTGCCGAAGAGCCCGCGAGGGGCGGAGCGGATCACGATCACGAGAAACTTTCTTGGGTTCTGCTGTTTTTTCTCGCGGCCGGGGCGCCCGCCGCTCACCCGGCCGCCCGCCCGCCGCGCCCCGCGGCGCTTGCCGGGGAGGCCGCGCGCGTGCATCCTTCGCCCCGTCCACACAATCATGTCTCTTAAGTCATGTTTGAAATGACGCCGGACTCCGACACGATCAGCGATCGGCTCGTCGCGGCGCGGGCCCCCGCGGGCGGCCTCGAGGCGGCGCGTCTGCTCGGCGAGCTCAACCAGCGCCTGTTCGGCCTCGAGGCCGAGCCGGTCGAGCTCGGGCGCTACGTCATCCTCCGCCGCCTCGGCGCGGGCGGGATGGGCGTGGTCTACCTGGGCTACGATCGCGAGCTCGATCGCAACGTCGCGCTCAAGCTCCTGCGCGCGCGCGCGGCCGGGACCCAGGCGAGCGCGACCGCCGAGGCGCGCCTGCTCCGCGAGGCGCGAGCGCTCGCCCGCGTCGACCACCCCAACGTGATCGCGGTCTACGAGGTCGGCGAGGACGCGGGCTCGATCTTCCTGGCGATGGAGCGCGTCGACGGCTGCACCCTCGCCGAGTGGCAGCGCGCCCGCCCGAGACGTCGACGCGAGCTCGTCGAGCTGTACCTCCAAGCAGGTCGTGGATTGGCGGCGGCCCACGCGGCCGGGCTCGCGCACCGCGACTTCAAGCCCGAGCCGGCGTCAGCGGTCCAAGCGCTTGATCAAGCGAGACAATTCGCGGGCGCGAGACCGGCGTGACGAGTTCGTGACTCCTCCTCGACCGCGTCGAGCAGCTCGATCGCCGAGCGCGGCGCCCGCGAGGCTAGGTGCATGAATTTGTCGGTGTCGCCGCCCATGGATGACCCTTGGTACAGCGGCCGGTACAACGCGCGCTCGCCCGTACGGTCGAACGTGCCGATCACCTGCTTGAGCCGCGGGGTCAGCTTCGCGAACCGGCCGCGCGCAGGCATCACCCTCACGTTCATCAACCGGGCGTGGAGGACAAGGCAGCCGTCGATGCCCGCAGGCAGCTCGTCGGGTAGGCCAGTCACGCTCGGGCTACTGCATACGCTGCTCCGCGCACATCCACCACCCACCCGAGTGCGGCTAGCGCTCGTGCTTGGCGCCGCTACAGTCCTTGAGCGCATCGACGCGGCCCGTCGGCGCGAGCTCGAAACCCAGCGCGCTGTCGTGGGCGTCATCCATACGTGCATGACAATTCGCTGACGCTGGACGACACGTCACTGAACGCGCACTCTCAATCCACTTCGACGAAGCCCAGGAGACTCAACATGAGGAACACGGGACAACGCATCACCTACTCTATCGCCACCGTGCTCTTGAGCCTGTTGATGCTCGCGTCGGCGAGCATGTACCTACTCAACCCGGACGAGGTCGCCAAGGTCTTCACCGCGCTCGGATATCCAACCTACCTCGTCTACCCGCTGGCCATCGCCAAGTTACTCGGGCTGACCGCGATCTGGACACGCAAGAGTATTACCCTCGCCGAGTGGGCCTACGCCGGCTTCTTCTTCGACTTCATTCTCGCGTCACTGGCCCACTGGAGGGTCGAGGATGGCAGCTGGCCGCTGCCGTTCGTCGCGCTCGCGCTGCTCCTCACCTCCTACGCTACGCGTCCCCGACCGTGATGATTCAGCGCATTGTTAAACAGTTCAGAGGAGCACAATTGCTATGAAACTCTCAGGTGTCGGAAGGCACCTCGCTCACGCCGAGAAGAACGTCAGGCGCCCGCGAACGGCTCACGCGATCGTTCGAGCCTCGGTGAGGTCTCGCGCGACGCCGCGCCAGCCTCGAATTCGTGAGCGCGCCGGCGCGGCGACACGCGCGCGAGCGCGGGCGATCGTCCCGCACGCCCTCGACCTATCCACACGTTCCTGTCTCAACGCTCACGTCACTCGACACGCCCAGAAACTCACGATAACATCTCGCGCCGCCGCTACCGCGCCACAGGAGACGCCGTGGGACACCGCATCGAGAACACGACCACCATGTTTCGCTCCGTCGTCTACAACATCAAGACCACGCCGGAGCTACGCGGGGCGATGGAGCGCAAGCTCGAGGAGCTGACCGGGCTGATCGAAGCTCGCGAAGGCCGAGTGAAGCGCCTGCGCGAGGAGTACGAGATCGACGCCGAGCAGCTCGCGCAGCTCGTCATCAAGTTTCAGAACGACGACTCGGGCTTCGTCTCGTACAACCAGCAGGGCGGCGGGCCGCGCGAGAAGCTCGTGCCCGCCGGCGTGATCGCCAACATCATCCGCGAGCGCGAGATGGTGGACTCCGAGCGCAACCAGATACGCAAGCTCAACCTCATCCTGCGCAACATCAAGGACGAGGAGTTCTTCACGCACCCGCGCACAGGCGAGCTCGGGACGCGACGGTGCTTGCACGAGCTCACCGACTCCGAGCTGGAGTACCTCGGCTTCTAGCCTCTCGAGCGCCGACGGCGTTGGGTCGTGCGCGGTGACGATGACCCCATCGTCAACCGCGGCCGCGAGCCCGCGCGTGAACAGGGCTCGTCGTCGCCTGGACCTCGCTCACCGGCGGAGGCTCCTTACACGCTACAGGGCCTTACCGGGGTCGAGGCGCTCGACCCCGAGTCACCCAATTCGACGCGTATACCGCGGCGAGCTACGAGCGCAGGATCGTCGCCAGCTTCTTGCCTCGGGCCAGCTCGTCAACGAGCTTGTCCATCCAGCGAATCTTCTGCATCAGTGGGTGCTCGACCTCCTCGACGCGGACGCCACACACCACGCCCTTGATGAGCTGGGCGTTGGTGTTCATCTCGGGCGCGTTGTCGAAGAATTCCTCGAGCGTCGTCCCGTCCTCGATGCGCTCGACCAGCTGATCGACGTCGTAGCCCGTCAGCCAGGTTAGCACTTCGTCCAGCTCTTCTTCTGTGCGACCTTTCTTTTCGACTTTCTTCAGATACAGCGGATAGAGGCTGCCGAACGTCATGGCGAAGACACGCGCGAAGTTGGCCATTCCCGTGGATACCACGCAGCCGGCTCAACGGGGATCGATCCCAGACGAACGGCGCCGGGGTGTGATGATGCGCGCTCGGTGATCAAGAAGGTACGCGCGCCCACAAAGAAAACCTCGGTGTTCACGATCGCCGAGATCGACCCGCCATTCAGGTCACGCGCACAGGCTGTGCCGTCGCGGCTCATCGTGCTCCTCAGCGTCGGCCTCCCGGGCCGCGTCCAGCAGTTTGCGGAGCACCCGCATCGCTGTGACCTGGGTCTTCGAGAGAGCTCGTCCAGGCGGTCGAGCTCCTTGCGACTGAGCTGAAACAATTGGGCATCGGCGCTCTCCTCGGCGTGCTTCGCCTTCGACGCGCCCGGGATCGCTACCACCGTGTCACCATAGAAATTGATGAGCCAATTAAGCGCCACCTGAGCGCGCGAAACACCATACGCGCTCGCAATCTCTCCGAGTTCGTCGACCAGCGATCGGCTGCGCTCCAAGTCACGGGACCGGCCGATCAGCATGTGGCGCCGCAGCCAGTGCGTGCGGGTTCGCGCGCCGTCGAACGGGGGCCGTGTTGACGGCGATCGGATGCTCGTCCCCGAAGCCGCGGGCGATCAGCCGCGAGCGCTTCGGGTGCGGCTCCGCGATCTCGTCCGCCAGCGCCTCGGCCAGCGCCTGTCCCTGCCTGCGAGCGCGCGGCCCTGGTCGTGAGCGTCGCGCCCTCGCTACCTCGCTCGACGCGACTCGATCAAGACCCGTCGGTGTCCGGCAGCGCGCGCGCTCGCAGGGCGCGGGCCCACTCGTCGAGCCGCGTGCTCGTGCGCGTCAACGCGTCCTGCCCCGACGCGATCGCGGTCAGCTCGCGCTCGAGCAGCTGCCGCCCGCGTCGCAGCCGCGTCTTGGCCGTGCCGAGCGGGAGGTCCAGCGCCTCGCCGCACTCCCGCGCGGACATGTCCTCCCAGTAATGCAGCTCGAGGATGACCTGGTAGTCGAGCGGCAGACGCCGGAGGCACGTGAGCAGGACCTGCTCGTGCTCGCGCTCGCCGACGACCGCGCTCGGGCTGGGATCGAGGTCCGCGGCGGACACCGTGCCGAAGTCGAGGCGGTCGCGGTCGCGCGCGCGCTCGCGGTAGTGGCGGAGCAGCTGCCGATAGGCGATGCCGAAGAGGTAGCCGCGAAACGTCCCGTCGCCGCGATAGCGCGGCAGCGTCTCGAGCAGCGCGAGGAAGGTCCGCTGCGTCAGCTCGGCCCACGCGTCCCCGGCCTTGTTGCGGAAGAAGCGAGCGACGGCGCCGTAGTGGCGTTCAAACAGCGCCTTCCCGGCGCCGCGATCACCCGCCCGCCACGCCGCGAGTTCCTCTCGATCGTCGGGCTGCATCGCCGTCGAGTGTACTCATCATCCTTCGGCGGTCGTAGGTGACGGGGCTCGCGGCGTCGACCGTGACGCCTCAGGGCCGGACTCGGCGAGCAGCAGCGCTCGGGTGCGCCCGCCACGTGACTGGGGAGAGGCACATCGCCGCTCATTCCTACAGCTCGCCGCGTACTCGCGGGCGATCGCGCCTCGCGGGCGTCGACCGCTCGCGTGCGGGGGACGGCGTGCTGCCGGAGGCTGGGGCTCGTGTGATCGGGCTTCAAGCCCAAGTCGGCGCGCCGACAGGCCCGGACCCGCCGCGGGTCGTCTCGCCCCGTCTCGGCCGCGCCCCGCCTGCTCGCGGCGCTCGCTCGAGTACGCGCTTGCCCGCGCGAGGCGGCGTCGCTGTGCGAAGGTCGTGGCGCGACTCGGTCGCCCGCGCGACGCGTCCGCGTCGCTCGATCCGCGAGACCGCGATCAGCTGGGTTGATAGCGTCGGCCGTCGATCCAGACCTCGACCTTGTCGAGATCGAAGGCGACGTGATCGGTGATCGCGGCGCACGACTCGAGCGGCGCGTAGTACTCCCACGCCGCGTTCGTCACGGTCTGCCCCTCGTAGCGCAGATCGTAGTAGTGCCAATCACCCTTGTGGGGGCAGCGCGCGCCGCGGGTCGCGGTCAGCGAGACCCCGTCGGCGAACGCCGCCTTGGGGATATACACGCGTTCGGGGAGCCCGCTCTCGCGCAGGCGCACGGTCTGCCTCGCTGTCGCTATGGTCGCCCCCGCGAGCCTTATGTCGGCGCGCTCCTGCTTCGACTCGATCTCAACCTTGGCCACGAATCAAGGGTACCGCTCTCCAGCGCGCCCGCTCTACCCCGTCGTCACGTCGCGGGCGCGTCGAGACGAGGCGATCCTCACGGAGGTCCCCGCGCGCGCGGAGTCGAGGGACGAAGCCCGGACCCGCGCGCGCCGTATCATCCACGCCCGTGAGCACGCCGAGGATCGTCAAGCTCGAGTCAATCACGCGTGAGCGCCATCAAGTGGTGCACTCGTACGCGGTCGACCAGCTGCGCTTCTCGACGTCGATCTGGTACGGCGAGCTCGACCTGGTGCAGCTGGGGCGCGAGCGCGGGGAGGCGTCTCTCCGGCGCCTGCTGTTTCACAGCGCGGTGTTCGAGCTCAACAAGCTCTGCAGCCTGCGGCCCGACCTCCTCGACCTCGGCGACTACGCGGATCTGTGGACACCTGCCCTCGAGGCCCTGTGGCGCGAGATCTTCCACAACGTCTGGGCGCAGTGGCGCTACGAGAACGACGACCCCGACTACCGCGGACCGCGGGTGATCCAGGGCGCGACGCGAGCCGACGCGCCGCCGATCGAGCGCGCGGGCGCGGGCGCCGACACGCTGCTCGCGTTCTGCGGGGGCGGCAAGGACAGCCTGCTGATGATGCGGCTGCTCGAGCGCGCCGGCGCCCGATACGACACCCTGGTCTACTCGTCGTCGATCTACGGCCCGGCGCAGCTGCAGCACCAGTACGTCTCGCAGCTCACGCGCCGGTGCGACCCGGGCCGCGTGCTGCGGCAGTGGATCTACGATGACTTCATGGACTCGCCGGTGCTCGAGCTGCACCCGGAGCTGGGGCCGCGCACGCTGACCGCCGCCGAGACCCCGAGCAGCGTCTTCAACGCGCTGCCGCTGGCGCTCGCGCACGGCTACCGCGGCTTCTGCCTGGGGCACGAGCGCAGCGCCGACGGCGGGCAGCTGGTGTGGGAGCGCACGGGCGAGGAGGTCAACCACCAGTGGGGCAAGTCGCTGGCGGCGGAGCGCCTGATCTCGCGGTACATCCGTGAGCAGCTGCTCGCCGACTTCTCGTACTTCAGCCCGCTCAAGCCGCTGCACGATCTGGTGATCTTCGGGATGCTGCGCGACTGGGAGGGCGACGTGCCCTACACGCACTCGTGCAACATCCGCAAGCCGTGGTGCCGCGCGTGTCCGAAGTGCCTCTACGTCTGGCTGGGCTACGCGGCCTTCCTCCCCCGCGAGGTCGTGCGCGCGGCGGTCGGCGCCGACGACCTGCTCGCGCGGCCCGAGCTGGTCGCGGGCTTCCGCGCGCTGATGGGGCTCGACGGTCGCCAACCATTTGAGTGCATCGGCGGCGCCGAGGAGGTCCGCGTCCTGCTCGGCGCGTGCGCGCGACGAGGGTACGAGGGGCCGACGATCGAGCTGTTCGAACGCGAGGTCGGGCGCGAGGAGGCGAGGCGACTGGCGGCGCGCTACCTCGACGTCGATCTCGAGGCGACGCTGCTGCCGGCGGAGCTGCGCGCGCGGCTGGCCCCGCTGCTCGAGGTGGGCGCGGCGTCGGCCCGCGGCTACCTCCTGGCTGAAGAGTCATAATATAGACGGGCGCAGTCGTGGCGCCGACCGGGCGCGCCCGCGGGAGCCCGCGGGAATTCAAGCGCTTGCCCGCGGGCGCCGACTTCAAGCCCGACAACGTGCTCGTCAGCGACGACGGCGAGGGTCTCGGGCTGCGGGCGCGCGTCGTCGACTTCGGCCTGGCCTCGACGCTCGCCGAGGACCCGGAGCTCGTCGACGCGCCCGCGACCGCGTCTGCCTCGCGCGTCGACAATTCCGAGTCGGCGCTGACGATCACCGGCGCGCGCCTCGGGACGCCCGCCTACATGGCGCCCGAGCAGATCGCGGGTCGCCCCGCCGACGCGCGCTGCGATCAATTCAGCTTCGCGCTCGCGCTCCACGAGGCGCTCACCGGGCAGCGGGCGTTCGCCGGCGAGCGCGTGGAGGAGCTGCACGCGGCCGTGCTCGCGGGTCGTCGACGGTCGCCCGCGCGCCGGATCCCGCGCGGGCTCCGGCTCGTCATCGACCGCGCGCTCGAGCTCGATCCGCAGCGGCGGTTCCCCTCGATGCTCGTGCTGCTCAGCGAGATCGAGCGCGCGCGCGCGGCGAGGCGACGCGGCGGAGTGGCGCTCGCGGGCGTCTCCGTGGCGCTCACCGCCGGCGCGCTCGGCAGCGCGGTCGCCAGGCCCGTGCCGTGCGCGGGTGGTCAGGCGGCGATCGCCACGACCTGGGACGCGCCGCAGCGCGCCGCGGTCGAGTCCGCCTTCCTCGCCACGGACAAGCCCTACGCCGCGAAGGCGTGGGCAGAGGCCGCGCGCCGCCTCGACGACTACGCGCGCGCGTGGGCGACGATGCACGACGACGCCTGCGCCGCGACGCGCGTGCGCGGCGAGCAGTCGAGCGAGGCGCTCGACCTGCGCATGGTGTGCCTCGAGCGCCGGCGCGACGAGCTCGCGGCGCTCGTCGAGGAGTTCTCGCGCGACGCGCTCGACCCGTCGGTCGTCTCCCGCGCGGTCGAGGCCAGCGACTCGCTGACGCCCATTGACGGCTGCGCCGATCTCGAGGCGCTCGCGTCCCCGGAGTCGCTGCCCGAAGATCCGCGGATCCGCACCCAGGTCGCGACGCTGCGTCGCCAGATCGCGCGGGGGAAGGCGGCCCGCGACGCCGGTCGCTACCGCGAGGCGCTCGCGATCGCCGAGCAGGTCGACGCGGCCGCCGAGCAGCTCGCCTATCGCCCGCTGCGCGCCGAGACCGCGCTGCTCGTCGGGACGCTGCGCGGGCTGCTGGGCGAGGCCGACACGGCGGAGCTCGAGCTCGAGCGCGGCTTCACGCTCGCGCTCGCGTCGGGGCACACCGAGGTCGCCATGTGGACGGCGATCCACGCCGTGCACGTCGTCGGCTTCGTCGGGCACCACGGCTTCGAGGGTCGCCGCTGGGCGCGTCTCGCCGAGCCCCTGGTCACCCGCCTCGACTCGCCGCCGCGCGCCGAGGCGTCGCTGGTGGCGAACCTCGGCAACATCGCGGTGCTGCAGGGCGAGCTCGACGAGGCCGAGACGCGCTTCCAGGACGCGATCGAGCGCGCGACGGCGGACGTCGGCGCGCGCGACGTGATGATCGCCCGCTCATCGGCGAACCTCGGGGCCGTGTACCGCCGGCGCGGCGACTACGAGCGCGCGCTCGCGGCCTATCGCCGCGCCGAGTCGATCTTCGACGAGAACCTCGGTCCGCGGCACCCCGCGATGGCGACGCTCGCGAACAACATGGGCGCGCTGTACCAGGCGATGGGGTCGCTGGCCGACGCCGAGCGCAGCTACCAGACGGTGCTCGAGCTGGCCGGGAGCTCGATCGCCGCGACCAGCCCGACGCTCGGGCACGCGCACAACAACTTCGGCGAGCTGCTGCTCGAGCGGGGTGAGCCTGCGGCGGCGGCGGAGCACTTCACCGCGGCGATCGAGATCTGGGAGCAGTCGCTGGCGCCCGCGCACCCGCTCGTCGCCCACCCGCTGATGGGTCTCGGGCGCGCGCGGCTGGCCCTCGGCGACGCGTCGGGGGCCGTCTCGGCGCTCCGACGCGCGCTCGAGCTGCGCGAGGGCGCGGAGGTCGACGCCGCCGCCATCGACGAGGCGCGGATCGAGCTCGCGCGGGCGCAGGCCGCCGTCACCGCGAGCCCGTGACGGCTACGCGCCCTCGTCAGGCCCGGGCTCGATCGGCGTGGTGCCCGAGCTCCCGCCGCGGCGCGGGAGGCCGTCGCCCACCTCGACCCAGGGCGCGCGGTCGTCGTAGTACACGTGCGCCTGCGGCTCGCGGTCGACGGGACCTTCGAAGGCCGCGCGGACGATGTGCACCTCGTCGGGCCAGCGCTCGCCCTCGAACAGCAGCGTGCTGCCGCAGCGCTCACAGAAGCTGCGGGACGCCGACGCCGACGAGTGATAGCGACGCAGGTGCGCCGCGCCGCGCGTGATCTGAAAGCTGCGCCGCTCGACGCCGACCCAGGTCACGAAGCCGGCGCCGTGGGCCCGGCGGCACATCGAGCAGTGGCAGTGCGCGCACCACTTGCTCGGGCCCGTGACCTCGAAGCCGACGGCGCCGCACATACACGAACCGCGTAGGGTGTCCACGCCGCGACGATCGCTCCTCCGCCGCGCCCGCGCAAGCCAGCGCGCTCGACGGCCCGCGCTCGCCGTCGACGAGACCAAGTCGCCCGCGTCTGGCATCGTGCGCGGGATGGGATACCTGTTCGGGATCATCACCGTTCCGTGCCTGCTGCTGTGGGCGAGCCTGTGCCTCGGGCTCGTGGCACGAGCGTCGCCGCTGCGGATCGTCGGCGCGGCGAACTGCGCCGTCGTCGTGGCCTTCGTCGCCTACTTCGTCGCCCCCTCGCTGCTGATCCACCAGCTCGGCGACGCGTACCTGCTGGTCAAGGACTTCACCCTGATCGCGCTGCTCGTGGTCCAGTGCGTCGCCGCGTGGCTGCTGCTGCGCGCGGCGGGGAGCGTCGCCCCCCGCTGACGAGTCGTGGTTTCGCTCGCTAGTCGGACGCGACCGCGCGCGCGAGCGCGTCGGGATCCGGGCGAGACTCGACGAGGCGATGCACCTCGGCCTCGGACCCGGAGCCCTCGAGCAGCTCCTCGAGCAGCGTCGTGAGCTCTTGACCGGCGAGCGCGGCCATCAGCACGCGACGCTGCTCCTTGTGCCCCGACATCGCGGCGTAGAGGCGCTTCTTTCGCGCGCGCGTGAGCGGGGCGCCGTCGAGCACCGCCTCGCGCCAATCCTCGAGCGCGTCGACGAGCGGGCGCAGGTCAACAGGCTCGGGCGTCGCGATGACGTCCGTGGGCGCGTGATCCCAGCCGCCCCCGCCGCGCGACCACTCGGCGCGCAGCGCCCACGGCGCGCCGTCGTCGGACGTCTCGATGACGACCGCGCAGCCGGGCCACGGGACCGCGGTCAGCCCGGTGACGCGGATGTCCCCGAGGACACGCTCGAAGCGCCCGTGTAGATGACCATGCAGACAGATCTTCGGGCGCGTCGCGGCGATCAGCTCGTCGAGCCCCTCCGCGCGCGTCTCCCACCGCCGCGTGACGCCCGGGCGGATGTCGGCGAAGCGCCCGGGGGGCGCGTCGTGGATCAGCAGGATGTCGAGCGGGGCCTCGCGCGCGAGCGCGCGGACCTCGTCGCGGCAGTAGTGACGCCGTCGCTTCCCGCTCAGCCCGGGCAGGCGATAGGACTTCGGCGAGTAGCAGCCGCCGAGCCCGCCGATCCGCAGCCCGCCGACCTCGATCACGCCTGCCCACGGCAAGAAGGTCAGGCCGGGGAGCAGCTCGTCGCGCTCGCGCGCCGCGAGCCACGGGAAGTCCTCGTGGTTGCCAGGGATGAACACGGTCGGGCGCGGCGCGGCGCGCCGCTGCGCGAACCAGGTCGGGAAGTCGCCGGCGCCGCCGTGTCGCCGGGTCGCGTCGTCGAGCCGCGCCGGATCCGGCCACACGCCGAAGTCGCCGACCTGCAGCACGAGCTCCATCGGGCGCCCCACCTCGTCCTCGAGCGCCGAGACGATCCGGTACATCTCGTCGAGGTGACCGTGACTGTCACCGACCGCGCACAGCAGCATGGGCGCCACTATGACACGAATCGCGACGATCTCGCAGCGCCGCGCCGCGAGAGTCTCTTGAGTCAGGTCAACGACAGGGGCTCGCCGCGCCCGCGCGCGCGAGCCCCGCCCGTCACCGCCCTCGACCAGCGACGCGGTCCGGTAGACCGAGAGGATCTCGCGCGTCGGCAGCGGCGTGCGGATCACCTCCGGGTCCACGCCCTGGGCGCGACGGTTGGCCTCGAGGCGCGCCCGCAGGCGCGCGATCGAGTCGTGGTTGACCGCCTTGCCCCACTGCGGGCAGCGCAGCGCCACGAGCGTGTGGTTGTGCTCGAGCGCGTCGCAGATCTTGTCGAGCGCGCGCTGCGAGACGCCGTTGTGCGAGATGTCGAGCACCCGCAGCGATCGGTTGACCCGCAGCGCGTCCGCGAGCGCCTCGCAGCCGCGGTTGCCGATCCGGTTGCCCAGCTCGCCGACGGCCGCGGTCGCGCGCGTCCAGCCGAGGTCGAGGAACTGCAGCGAGGGGTGCTCGGCGAGCGCCTCCGCCAGCGCGCGCGCGCCCTCGGGGCCGATGCGGTTGGACGCGAGGCTCAGGCGAACGAGGCGGCGATCCTGCGCGAGCGCCTCCGCGAGCGCGCGCGCCCCCTCGTCGCCGAGGCGGTTGCAGCTGAGGAACAGCGACTCGAGCCGGTTCTCGCGCGCGAGGTACTCGGCGAGCGGCGCCACGCCGCGCGCCGTGATCCCGTTGGTCCCGAGGTACAGGTGACGCAGCCAGGTGTTCTCGCGCAGCGCGTCGACGATCACGCCGGCGCCCTCGTCGAGCAGCCCGGTGTTGACGAGGTCGACGGTGAGCAGCGCCGCGTCGCTGCGGAGCACGCGAGCGACGTGCCGCGCGCCCTCGGGCCCGAGCGGGTTGCGCTTGAGCCAGAGCCCCTCGACGTCGCGGCGGTCGAGCAGCGCGTCGCACACGGGCGCGAGCCCGCGCGCGTCGATGCGGTTGCCGGCGATGTACCAGACGTTCACGCGCGTCCGCCCGGCGCGGATGAAGTCGGCGATCTTGCTCGCGCCGGCGTTACCGATGATGTTGTTGCCGAGCAGCAGGCGGCGGACGTGCGGGTTGCCGTCCATCGCCGAGAGCAGCGGCCCGATGCCCTCGGGCCCGACGACCTGCTTGCACAGATCGAGGCGACCGTCTGGCATGTGCGTGCCGCGAGGGAAGCGCGCCGGCGCGACCGGGGGCCGCTGATCGCGGAGGTGCTCGAGCAGCGGCGACAGGGCCTCGCGCGTGCAGGGCACCACGGGCTCGTGGAGCGGGCGGCGGACCTCGTCGGAGATCGGCGCCGCGAGCGACTCCCGCGTCCACGAGCCGATCGCGTGCTCGGGCGACCGAGGCGCGCGCTCGGGCGCCGGCTCGGGGTCGGACGAGCGCGAGACGACGAGGCGACGATACCGGGCGTAGGCGACGGTCTTGTCGGCCGCAGGCGACATCGCCAGCGCGACGCGCCGCGCGAGCCGGCAGTAGCGATCCGTCGCCGAGCCGAGCCGCGGCGCGTGACGGGCACAGTCTGACGCGCCGCCCTGCTCCGGCGTCGCGGCGAGGCGCGCCGCGATCCGCTCGGCGATGCCGGCCTGCACCACGTCGTCGCCGGGGAGCAGCTCGGCGGCCACGACCGCGAGCCGCGAGAGCGCCGCCCACCCGCAGCGACGCGCGAGCTCGAGGACGAGCGCCTCGAGCTCGACCTCGCGCTCGAGATAGATCGCGAGCAGCAGGCGATAGGCGAGGTCACCGGGCTGCGGCGCTCGGATCGAGTCGACGCGGCCGTAGTGATAGGGGCGGTGGCACGCGAGCGCCCCGGCGATCAGCGCGTCATCGCCGGCGACGTGGTCCGCGACCCAGTCGCGCAGCGCCGCGAAGTCCAGCTCGTGGACGCCCGCGAGCGAGATCGGCGGCGGCGCGGGCTCCTCATCCCCGCGCGCCGCCGGCTCGACGTCGCGCGCGAAGGGGCGCAGGAACGCGACGACGACGTCCAGCGGCCACGCGTTCGGGAAGAAGTGACCGCCGGGATGCGACGCGATCGACGGCGCGACGAAGCAGCCCGCGAGCGCGAGCGTGCGCGCGTTGTCGACGAGCGCGTCCGCCTCGCCGTAGATGTGCAGCGAGGGCAGCTCGACGGACGACGGCCGCATCAGCTCCCGGTGCGCCCGCGCGCGCGAGACGAAGCCCGAGATGCAGATCGCGAAGCGCAGCTCGATCGGCCCGCGGGGCTGCAGCGCCGCGAGCAGCCCCGCGACCGCCGCGCCCTGCGAGAAGCCGATCACGCCGTCGAACGGGCCGAGGCGGCGGAACGCGTCCTCGAGGTGCGCGAGCGACACGTCCCAGCCGAGGTACTCGCCGTGATCGTCGCTCGAGTTCCACCAGCAGCGCTGGTGCTCGGTCGACGGCGGCGCGTCGCCGAAGTCCTCCTCCCACTCGCCCGCCGCGTGCCCGGCCGCGCGGTAGGAGTGCGGCGCGTCGACGTAGACCAGCTCGGCGAGCTGCGAGAGCGCGCGCTGCATCCGTTGTGTCTTCGCGGCCAGGCGCGCGCCGGATTGCCGGAACGAGTGCAGCACGAGGATCTTCAGGCGGCGGCCGGGCTGCGGCCGGACCGAGCGCATGAAGCGATCGTTGCGCTCACGCAGGAACGCGAGCTCCTCGGCGGTGCTCTCGCGCCCCAGCAGCGCGTTGCGATGCGGGTAGCGGGCGAAGCGCTCGAGCACCTTCACGTGCTTGCGCGCGCTCGCCAGCATGCGCTTGTAGGGCTTGCGATTCCCGCGCGAGCGCGGCGACTTCAGCAGGCGCTCGAAGCCGCGGACGCCCTCCGCCGCGAGCCCGGCGTCCTCGGCGTGCGTGAGGCACAGGTAGACGACGGCGCGCGCCGGGGGCGAGAGCTCCTCCTCCCACGCGAGCGCGGCCTGGGCGATCGGGAGCGCGCGCGCGTCGCTCGCGAACATCCGCGCGCTCCCGCGGTAGGCGTTGCGCGGCAGCTGATCGAGCAGCAGCACGAGCGCGACCGCGCCGCGCGGCGTCTCGGCCCAGTCGCGCAGCGAGCCCGCGGCGGCGCGCTCGATCAACGCGCCGAAGCGTGCGCGCACCTCCGCGTCGGTCTCGGCCGCGCCGCCGAACCAACGCGCGGTCCGCAGCGGCGCCCGCGGGTCCCACTCGCGGCCGAGCTCACCGAACCAGTACTCGTAGAGCGCGTTGATCTCGGCGACGCGGGGCTCGACCGCCGCGAGCTGGCGGTAGATCGCGCCGAGCTCCGCGAGCTCGTCAACGCCCGCGCCCGGGCGCTCGTCTTCAGGGGCACGCCGCGCGAGCTCGCTCCTGAGCGCGCGCACGCGCGACCGGAGCGCGACGAGCGAGGGCTCGCGCGGCTGTTGTTTAGACGGTGGTTGATTGTCGCGTTGGTTCACCATGGCTCGGCTCCTCTCTGCTCTCGCGCCGCACGACGACGCGAAGACCCCGGATCGGACTCGACCCGGGGTCTCTTGTGCGCCGCGAAGCTCACTCCGCGCGCGCTATGACGCCCCAGGTCGACGCGGCGCTCGATCGCCGACATCGACGCGACCGACGCGACCGACGCAACCAACGCTCCACAGCGCCGCGTCGACGCGGCGTGCCGGGGAGGCGGGATGGTGCGCGAGGTCCATATACGCGGCCCGAGGGTGACGTGGAATCGTAGCAGAGCGCGCGTCGATGTAAAGCGCGCGGCCCGATAACACCTGTCTATATAGACAGATGAATCATCAGCGCCGCCGCGGCCGTCGAGCGCGCGCGCGAGGACGCGCGCGCCGATAACTCCTGACTCTCAGAGCATCTTGATACGCGGACGCGCTGGGCGCGAGGCGACGCCTCACACGCGCGCGTCACCGCGAGCGCAGCGTCGACAAGAGGCGACCCAGCAGCCCGCGACCCGCGGCGTTCGGGGCGGCGCTCGCCTCGTCCGCCGCCGCCGCGCCGACGAGCGCGCGCAGCCGCGGCACGACCTCGGCGATCGACGCGTCGCCGAGCCACCCCGCGACCGTCTCGACGCGCTCGGCGAACAGCGGGCCGTCGGTCGCCATCATCCCGAGGATCGAGTCGAGCTTCGTCAAGTCGGGCCGCTGGTTGTCGAGCCGGAACTGTCGACACGGCAGCTCCTGCAGCCGCAGCGCCCGGACCATCTGGCCCTCGGACTGCTGCCGGATGAACGAGACGAAGGTCGCCTGCGCCGGGAACACCTGCTCGCGGTAGCGCTTGTACATCGCGTCGAAGCGCTGCCCCTGACACTGCGTGTTCTCCTCCTCGTCCGTGACGACCACGAACGAGCGGACGAGCTCGCGGCGCGAGAGCGACGGCCACAGCGCGGCCGCGGGCGCCGTGCTGCCGGTGGCCTTGACGGTGTCGGTGACGGTCAAGACGTCGTGGATCGTGCGCGGCACGACCGGCGGCTCGATCAGCTCGTGGTTGAAGAAGCGCAGGTCGGCGCGGCTGAAGACCGTCAGCAGCGAGCCGATGATCGTCGCCACGCGGATCGCGGAGGTCATGCTCGACGACGCGTCGCCGAGCACGACGACCGGCGGATCGAGCGGCAGCCGCACGCCCTGCAGCATGCGGTCAGCGACCGGCAGCAGCTGCGTCCAGAACGAGACCTTGAGATCGCGCAGCGCGAGCAGCCGCTCGATCAGCTTGCCGTAGCCGAACTCCGGCGTCTCCCCGGCCTCGAGGCGCGCCGCGATCCGCTGGTCGGTCGCCTCGCAGCGCAGCTCCTCGTAGAACCACAGCAGGGTGTCGAGGGACTCGTAGCTCGCGACCGCCTCGCGCAGCGCCGCCGGGGCCGGCAGCGCGCGCGTGCGGAGGTACGAGTACGGCACGTGGTGGGCGCGCGCGACGTCGGCGAGCCGGTCGGCGTCGACCTCCCCGCACGCGGCGGTCATCGTCCCCTGCGGCGCGGGCTCGCCGAACACGTGTCCCAAAAACCATGTGAGCTGAAAGTCGCTGGGCGCGAGGTGCAGGAGATCGGCGAGGCGACGCCACGGCTCGAACGGGAAGGTGATCGCGTAGTACTCGAGCTTGTCGGCGGGGATCGTCGAGACCCAGCGCCGCACGCGTCGCGCGAGCGCCCCGCTGAGCGAGCCCGCGTGGCCCTCGCGGCGGAGATCGGCGAGCTGCGAGCGCAGCGGGCCGAGCCGGCGCTTGCGGGTGCGGCCGTCCTGCTCGAGGCGCGTCACCCGGCGCTCGAGCGCCCGCGCCTGACGCCCGCTGTCGAGCAGCTGCAGCGCGCGGACGACCTCGGCGAGGCCCCAGGCGTCGCGCGAGAGCAGGTGATCGGCGAGCGCGCTGTCTCGTCGCGCCCACGCGGCGGCGAGCGCCCGCGAGCGGACGCCCGGGCTGAGCTCGACGCCGAACTCCAGCAGCATGAGCAGCGTGGCGACGTAGTCCGCGCGCCGCGATCGCTGCGCGTCGTGGTGGTCGGAGAGGATCGCCTCCTCGAGGAACAGTCGTTTATCAAACATGGCTCGACGACCTTGTCCCCAAGAGCCTGCCGCGCGCGCCCGCGTCGCGCCCGACGACGGAGCTAGACGCCGCGGCCGACGACGCGGGCGCGTCGCGGGCCGAGCGGCGAGAGGGCGCGGCGCGATGTGAGGTGATCACATGGGTCGCAAGGACGCGAGAGGCAGCTCCTGGCCCTGCGCGGGCCCCGTCGGGTGAGAAACCAAAGGTGTGGTGAGTCTGCCTGAGCGAATGCTTTTGTCTCAACGCCCCAGGGACCAGAGCCGCGGCTCGCTCGCGCGAGTGTCGAATTAGCTCGGGTCCCAATACCCCGCGTTGTTGTTACGCGGGAGGGTGACAGACCCACCACGCGCAGCAAGCTAGCACGCGCCCTCGCGACCTGCCACTGTCACTTTCTCGATCGCCGAAGTTTTCTCGAGCTGACGTCAACGCGCGCGGACATCCGCAGGCGCGCGCGAGGTCACCGACGATCATCGTCGGAGTTCGTCATCGAAGCGCGCACACGACGTCGCCTGCGGCGTACCGCAGGTCGATCCCGCGCGGCGGCTCGAGCTCGACCCCGCACGGTTTGTCCCAGCTGATCTCGAGGGGCGCTCCCGTGCCGTAGAGCGCGCGGTGGCGAGTCCGCGCGCGACGGTCCTCGGACTCGGCGCGCCCGCCGGGCGGCTCGGCGGGATCATTCGCGACGCGTGTGCGTCGACGGGTGCCGTGCCACGACAACCCCACGCGAGCGGATGTCTCGGCGCTCTTGCGGACGACGCTCGCCTGGCGTCGCTTGCGACCAGCGATGACCACGACCCACGCGTGACGGACGTCGAGCGCTCAGCCGTCCTCGCGGAACCACAGCGTGAGGCTCGTGACCGACGTGCCCACGTTGTTCTGCCACAATCACGCGCGGCCCCCTAACCTGTTGAAACCGCGGCGCTCTTCGCCGGGCGCGGACGCGGTTCCGCGAGGGTTCAAGCGGCGGGTCGAGGCAGCTCGCCGCGGTCCCGAACGCGAAAAAGTGCATCTTAAGACAGGTGTTCGACAAGCGGTCTCGCGGCTGATCACGCGCGGGCACGCGCTCGCGCTGCTGAGCGCTCTCGGGCCCGCGCTCGCGGCGACGATGCGTCGCAGGCGGCGCCGCGACGCCGCGAATCGCACTATAGTCAGCGCATGGGCGCCTGGCTCGCATCCCTCTCGCTCGCGACGCTCATGCTCGTCGTCGCCGGCTACTACATCGGCCTCAGCGCCCTCGCCTCCGCGCTCGGCTTCCTCGCCGAGCGGGCGCTCCCGCGCCGACGGATCTGGGATGTACCGCTCGCCCGCGGTCAGTACGGCTTCGAGCTGCTCGGCAACCTCAAGTTCCTCGCCGTCCAGCTCCCGATCGCGACCGCGTTCCTCCACTTCGGTTGGTTGCGCTTCGGCGAGGGCTCGGCGCTGCTGACCTTCGTCGGCATGTACTTCGGCTTCCAGCTCTACTACTACGGGCTCCACCGCGCGCTCCATCACCGCGCGCTCATCCGCTTTCATCGCTGGCACCACCGCTCGCGCGTGACGACGCCGCTCTCCGGGCAGTCCATGGGCTACGTCGAGGCGCTGGGCTACGCGGTCGGCTACTTCGCCATCCCGGCGCTCTGCGCCCAGCTCGGCGACGCCTCGCCGATCGTCGCGGAGGGGTGGCTCGCGTACCTGACCTTTAATATCTTCGGCAACATCTTCGGTCACGCCAACGTCGAGCTCGGCCCGCGGACCACGACGTGGCGGCTCGTCTCGATCTTCCAGCCGCCCTACGTCTATCACGCGCTCCACCACGCGCGCTGGCTGGGTCACTACGGCTTCGCGTCGACCGGCCTCGATCGCGTGTTCCGCAGCGAGTTCGCCGACTGGCGAGAGCTGCACGCGCGGGTCCTCGGCGGCGCGTCGCTGCCGAGCCTGAAGTTCCGCGGCGCCGGCGAGCCGCCGCCGCGCGGCGCGGGTCATGGGCCGCACGGCGACTGAGCCGCGCGACGCGTCACGGCGACGCCTCGGGCTCTCCTCGCGCGGCGCGATCAGGGTCGCGCGGCGCGTCGCGGAGCGCCTCGAGGGTGCGCTGGAGGTCCGCGGCGCTCTCGGCGGTGGCGACGTCGGCTGCGGCGCAGCGGAGCTGCGCGTCGAGATCTTCAGGCCAGGTCCCGTCGCCCTCGCGCTGGCGCGCGAGGAACTCCCGCCCACGCAGCGCCGCCGCGCGCAGACAGGTCGCGCCTGCCGAGCGCGGCGGTACACCCATGGGCGACGCCCAGTCGACGCCGGTGAAGTCCGGCACGGGACCGAGGGCCGCGGCGTCACCCGCGACGATGTCGACGACGAGCGCGGGGCCAGCGGTCACGACGCGGGAGGAGAGCGTCAGCGCCGAGGGGCTCCCGGGCGCGCGCGGATGCGGGAGCCCGAGCGCGCCGAGCAGCGCGTCGAGCTGGACGCGCCCGCCCGCGATCGCCTCCGTGGCGGGGACCGACGCGTTCAGGTCAAACACGGGCGCCGGCTCCACGCCCTCGCCGATGAGCAGGAGCTCGCCGTCGTCACGGGTCGTCACCGCGTGCCGGGCGTCCCCGCTCGTGAGCCCGCGCGCCGTCGCGGCGCCGTCGATCGTCGCCCCGGGCGCGCACAGGACCGCGAGCGCGTACCGGGGCTTGTAGTACTCACCTGGCGAAAAGGTCACAAACTGCAGCGCGCGGGGTGAGGCCGCGAGCAGCTCGCGCACGCCCGGCGCGTCCGGGAAGATCGAGCCCAGCGTGCTGAACGGCGCGCGCAGGATCGCGTGGCTCGTGCAGCGCGCGCAATTACCCCACATCGCGCGACGCTGCTCGAGCGGGAGCTCGAGAAACTCCGACGCGCGCTCGCTGGCCGCCACCATCGCCGACACGTCGGCGCGGAGCCACTGCTCGCTGACGTCGTCAGGGGCGATGACCGCCGGCGCGCGCGGGAGCCCGGCCCCGCGCGCGGCGAAGACCCGACGACCGGCGGGGGTCAGGCTGCCGACGGCGCGGCCGCGCAGGGTCCCGTCCACGCTCGACACGGACACGCTCCAGTCATCGAGCTCGACGCCGACCGAGGACAGCATGAGCTCCACGTCGAGCGCGATCCGGACCGCGTTGGCGAGCACGCTCGCGCGCTGGTCGGGTGGCACCACGCCGAGCAGGCTGTGGATCTCGATCACGTTGAGGGCCCGCCGCTCCTCGCGTCCACGCCACGGCCGCAGGAGCGCGGCGAAGGGGGCCCGCGGGTCTCCGAGCTGCCGCGTCGCCGGGGTGTCGGGCAGCTCGACCGGCGTCGCGTCGAGCCGCGCGCGGAGCTGCGCGAGCAGCTGACCTGTCGACGTGTGGACGATGACAACGCGAACCCCCTGCCCCTCGGGCAAGACGGCGATGAAGCCGTCCGGGAGACGAAACGCCCGCGCGCCCGCGCGCCCCGAGACGAGCTCGGGCCAGGGCTCGCGCTCCGCGGAGAACCACGCGCTGAGGCTGTCGCGCAGCGCGTCAGGGTCCCGCGCGGGGACCAGGAGCTGGTGACGCACCCCGGGGAACGGCTCGGTCGTGACGCCGTGCAGGACGCGAACCGTCCGGCCGAGCGAGAGCTCGTCGGGCGCCTCGGTCATCGACAGGACGATCGCGCGATCGGGATCGCGTCCGCGAAGCGGCGCCGCGCTCACCTGGATCTCGAAGCTCTCCAGCGTCGCGCGCAGCAGCGCCTCCGGGGACTCGAGCGCGGGGGCGGACTCCGGCGCGAGCGCGCCGAGCTGGGCGACCGTCTCGGGCCAGCCCGCGTCGCGGAGCACCAAGACCACCGCCGCCCGATCGCCGAGGACTTGGAGCGCGTTGCGCAGCGCCTCGGGCGTCGGCGCGCTGGCCTCACGTGGAAAGGTCTTTGAGACAGGTTCATGGGTGACGGCGGCGGGCGCCGAGTCCGTCGTCGGCGTCCCCGGACACGCGCACAGCCCGGAGACGAGCGCGAGCGCGAGCGCGCGTGACGTGCGGCGTGGAGACATGCCGTAGTGTTGCACGGCGACGCGCGCCGCGTGGCGAGTCGGAGCCGAGCGGTCGTCAAGGCCGAGCTGGATCACCGGACCACCGGGCGCGCCGACGCGCGTGAGGCAGCGTCGAGTCGACACGACGCCGCGTCCGACACGACCGTCGAGGAGAGCGCCCGTCGACGCGTCGGCTCACCGCTCGCGCAACGCGGCCTCGAGCACGTCGACGCGATCCTGGCCCCAGAGCACGAGCTCGCCGAGGCGAAACGAGGGCACGCCCCACAGGCCCATGTCGAGCAGCGCCCGGCGATTGTCCTCGACCTCCGCGCGCCATGCATCCTGGGGACCACGCGCCGCCTCGAGCGCCGCGTCGCCGTCGAGCCCCGCGCGCGCGGCGAGAGCGCGCAGCCCGCGATCGTCGACCAGTTCCATACCCTCGGACCAGATCCCGCGCGTCGCGCTGTGGATCCAGTCCTCCAGGCGCCCCTCGCGACGCGCGAGCATCGCGACGGCGATGCAGCGCTCGACGCCAGCGCCCAGCGGATCGGCGATCCGCCCGTAGGGGATCCCCAGGCTCGCGGCGATCCGTCGACAGTCCCGCGCGATGTAGAGGCGCTTCATCGCGGGGACCGAGAGCCCGCGCATCACCATCGGCAGGACGATCCGGGTGCGCAGCGTGACGCCGCGTCGCGCCGCCAGACGACGCGTCCGCTCGAACGCGAGATACGAGTACGGGCTGCGGAACGAGAAGAACAGCTCGAGCTCGGCGGCGGCGCTCGGCTCGACGCACGGGGTGGCGTCGGCGTCCAGCAGCGGGGCGAGCGTGACGCCCTCGCCCCGCAGGCGCGCCTCGAGCAGGGGCAAACGATCGAGCCCCCAGTACCACTCGCCCTCGTAGTACAGCATGCCCCCCTGGTAGTGCCCGAGGCGGTGGATCCGGCGGACGTTCGTCGCCAGCGTCGCCACGACATCCGCCGCGCCCGTGCCGGCGATCGAGGGCCACTCGGCCGCGCCGAACACCGCGTCGCCGAGGGCGCGCAGCAGCTCGATCCGCGCGCGCCATGGGAGCGCCGCGGAGCGGACCGCCACCGCGAGCGCGCGCTCGATCACCGCCGGCGCGGGTGGTTGGGCGCCCGCCGGGAACGCGAGCCCGTGGGTGTCGGCGAGGCGTCGCGCGTCGGCGCACGCCCAGGGACGCAGTCGCGGGAGGTCGGGCGCGAAGTCGGCGGTGGGCGTCGGGATCACGAGGATGCGCAGCGAGAGCCCCGCTGCCTCGACGAGCGTCGGCAGCAGCGACAGCAGCAGCAGGCCGTAGGGGTCGTCGACTTGATGGACGTAGATCAGCTCGCGTCGACCGCCGCGCAGCGCCCGTCGAGCGCGATGGAGTCCGCGCTTCGCGTCCCGCAGCGCGTCGCTGAGATAGAATTCAATCGCGCGCGATCGAGCCGTGGGCATCGCCGTGATCATACATTCTACGCGTCCTTCCCGCGCCCGGTGGAGGAACTCGAGCTCGAGCCCGCCATCTCGAAGGCGCCGCGCGTCGCGAAGCTCCGCAGAGACGGTGACGGGCGAGATACCCCCCGCCCGCAGCCCGCCGAAGACCACCGAGTCCGCAGAGAGCGTGAAGTTCGCGCTCGTGCCCTGGAACTCGATCCCGCCGGCCTCCGCCCACGTCCCGACCAGGGGCGCCTTCAGCTCGACCCGCACGCCCTCGAGCGTGTACTCGACCGCGGTGCCGTCCTTGGCCACGTAGCTGCCGGTGAGCGTACGCGGCCCGATCTCGAGCGCCTTCACGCGGAGGGGGCACGTCGTGGCCGCGCAGGTCTCGTACGCCACGTCCATCACGCCGCCGATCCCCGCGATCGTCGTCGCCCCGCCCTCGTGCGTCTGCAGGCTCGCCGCGAGCACGATCGGCTCGGCGATGAGCGCCGGCCCCTTGTTCGCGCACTCGAGCACCGGATTGAGCGCGAGCGACGGCTCGTAGTAGCTGAGATCCCCGCAAGAGAACGGATCCCAGTCCTTGTACGGGCTGCTGTCCGCCTCGAGGCGGGCCGCTACGTGGTCTGGCTCGGGACGTTGGAGCTCGACGCGGTCGACATCTCGGTGTCGCTCAGGCCCAACCTCGACGAGCCCTAGCGTCGAGCCCCAGCTCTCGACTCGATCGACCGGTGTCGTCGACATGTCACCGCACCCACGGAGCACGCAAGCCGTCCTCGATCGCCCGGGCTGACTCGATCCGGAACGTGCGCTCGCGGGCGTGGACCATGTTGGTTCCAGTGAACCGGCGCGACGCGGCGTTCGTGCGCGCGCTCAGACGACGCCCCCTGCCTCCCCTACGGCCCTCGAAGGTGGATCACACGACCTGCTGGCGGCGTTCGTGGGGACGATCGGGGGGCGGCGTGATCTCCTGCCACGAGTACACGTTCCCGTTCGCGTGCAGCATGCTGAGCTGGTAGCAGTTGGTGTACCACCAGCCGCCGTTGTAGCCGACGTTGTCGAGCGCGCAGTTGTTGGCCCAGATGTCGTTGTCCTGATCCCACGTGGTGAAGCCCTGGCCCTTGATCGCCGGCACGATCTCTTGATAGCCGTTGACGACCGAGAGCCAGTTGATCGCGTAGTTCAGGTTCTGGCCCGCGATCGAGAAGTTCTGCATGCGCAGCTCGTAGGTGCTGTCGACCACGCGCACCACGTTGTCGGTGTACTCGCTCGTCAGCTCGTTCCAGCGCTGGAGGGGTAGCCAGAAGATGCGAGATCCGATCATCGGCTCGCCGTAGCCCGTGACCGTGTAGTCGTCCCAGGTCCCCTTGCGCACGGCGTCGAGCTCCGCGTCGGTGAGGCCCGTCTTGATGGTCTTGCCGAGCAGCGTCCAGCCGCCGCCGTCGACGCCCATGTCGCAGAAGGTCGTGAAGCCGGTCATCGGTCCCGCGCCGTCGACGTCGAGCACGTAGACGGCGCTCGGGGCGTCCTCGACCTCGGCGAGCACCTGCTTGCACGTGCGCGCGTAGGTGCAGGTGGCGAGGCAGCCGTCGTTGCTCTCGGTGTTGCCGTCGTCGCACTCCTCGGCGCCGACCTGGATCACGCCGTCGCCGCAGGCCGCGGCGAGGCAGGTGTTGAGGCACTCGTCGCCGTTGTCGCCGTCGCCGTCGTCACACTCCTCGCCGCTGCCGGGCTGGACGATGCCGTCGCCGCAGCTCGCCGGCGCGCAGGTGTTGGTGCAGGCGTCGTCGTTGAGGTCGTTGCCGTCGTCGCACTGCTCGCCCGGCCCGAGGATGCCGTCGCCGCAGACCGGGAGCGCGCACGCGTTGGTGCAGCCGTCGCCGTCTTCGTCGTTGCCGTCGTCACAGGCCTCGACGCCCGCCTGCACGAAGCCGTCGCCGCAGGTCGCGAGCGCGCAGGCGCTCGTGCACTCGTCGGTGTCGTCGTCGTCGCCGTCGTCGCAGCCCTCGACGCCCGCCTGCACCTGCCCGTCGCCGCAGGCCGCCGCGCTGCAGTCGCTGAGGCAGCTGTCGGTCTCGTCGTCGTTGCCGTCGTCGCAGGTCTCGTCCCCCTCGACGACGCCGTCGCCGCACACCGCGTCGCTGTCCGTGTCCGTGTCCGTGTCGAGCTCGGTGTCCGCGCCGCCGGTGCTGGGGCCCGCGCTCGTCGGGCTCGTCGTGCTCATCGCGCCCGTCGTGCCTGCGGTCGAGGTCGCGGAGGCGGTGAAGCTCATGCCCGTCGTCTCGGTGTCCGACGAGCCGGAGCGCAGCCGGCGAGCAACCCGAGCGCGACCACTACATGACCGAAGCGACAGTCCGCACGCGACATGCGACGATCATAGTCAGCGCGCGCGGGTAACTCCACCGCGCGCGGCGCCCTGGCCGCCGCCTGTTGCATCATGTCGAAATGGACAGGTCGTCATCGACGCGCGCCCTCGCGTGGGCCCGCGTGGACGCGCCGCGCGGACTCGGGTCGGGGCGCCCGCCGGGCGAGGCGCGCGTGCGAGCGCGCCGGCCGGGCGGGGCGGTCACGCGCGGGGTCACGCGCTGTCGCGCCTGGATCGCCGGGGGCTGAGATCGCCGGGGCGCCTGCAGGTACGATGCGAGCGAGTGATGGCGAGCCACGGCCACGAGCACGATCAAGAGGACGGACGCGCCCCGAGGCGCGCTGCACGGAGAACCCGTTCTACGTGCTCGGGCTGCAACCGAGCTGCTCACGGCAGGAGCTCCGAGCGCGAGGGGCGAAGCTCCTGCACAGCTGCAGCTCGGCTTGAAGTCCGCGCTCTACGCGACCCCGCTGGGGCCGCGGCCGCGCACGGAGGACGCGGTCCGCCGCGCGATGGCCGAGCTGCGCGACCCGAAGCGCCGCGTCGAGCACGAGCTGTGGGCGACGCTGCCGCCCCGCGAGGAGGCGGCGGAGCGCCCGACGAGCGCGGACGCGAGCGCGCGCCGAGGGGCCGCCGCCTGGCCGGAGGCGATGTCGCTGTTCGGCTGGAGGCGACGATGAACGCGGCCGCGGTGGCGCTGCTGGGCGGCTTGACGATCCTGGGGGTCGCGAGCGCGAGGCGAGCCGCGCGGGTTCGCGGGGCGCGACGTGCGAGGCGCGGCGGACACGAGCCCGGCGCGACGCGGTGGACGATCCAGAGCAAGGGCCCGCTGCTCGCGCTGCTGATGCTCGCCGGGGCCCGCCCGCCCGGGGCGATGGGGCTCGAGACCGTGATCGCGCTGCTGATCGTCGCGGTCATCACGGGGCTGACGCTGCTCACGCTGGTGTACGCCCCCTACCTCCCCTGGTACTTCGCGCGCGGCGTGGCGATCCCGCTCGGGCTGCCGCGGGTCGCCTACCCGTCGCGCGCGCGGGGCCGCTGCCGTGGATCAAGGATCCCGCAGGCGGCCCGGCGCTGGTGGCCGCGCTCGCGGTGCTCGGCGCGCCGCGCCACGACGCGAAGGCGGCCAGCTGGATCGAGCGGCGCCTGGCGAGCGAGTCGAAGCTCGCGGCGGCCGGCGTGATCGCTACGGGCTGCTGGCCGCGAGCCGCGGCGACGAGGAGCGCGCGCGCGTGCTGCTCGAGAGCGCGTTGACGATGCAGGACTCCGACACGCCCGCGCTCGCGCGCCAGCTCGCGCTGGACTGGCTGGTCGCCGACCACGCGAGCCGCGGCCGCTGGCGCGCGCTCCTGCGGCAGGTCGAGGGGCGGGAGTCCGGAGCTGTCCCCGGGAGCGCGCCTGATCGCGGGCGCGGCCGCCCGCGAGCTCGGCGAGCCCTCGCCCCACGACATGACCCTCAAGCTCGCGTGGCTGCGCAGCGATCGACGCCGGCGCGCCCGCCCGCTGCTCGAGCGCGCGCTGCTCAAGCCGCGGATTCTCTACGCGAGTCAGCGCGGTGCCGAGCCTGCCGGCCCTGCCGCCAGTCGAGCCGACGCCCGCGAGCGACGCGCTCGAGCACGCGCTCGCGCTGCACCTGCACTGGCTGTCGGCGGCGCCGAAGCTGCTGGGCGCAGCACCCTCGCGCCTGACGAACCTGTGCGCGGCCTGGGACGCCGCGTTCGCCGGCGACGCGCTGCGCTCGCGGCTCGCGAGGCGGCTCGCGGCGCTCGAACTCGACGACGCGCCCGACCGCCGCGTCGACGGGTTGCGCCGCGTCGTCTGCCGCGACCTGGCGACGATGGCCGCGCGCGCGGAGGTCGGGCTCACGGCGCTGAGCCGCGTGGAGGACCCCGACAGCGTGTCGCGCGAGGTCGCGGCCGAGCTGCGCCGCCGTCTGCTCGAGGAGGTCGAGCGCGCGTCGGCCGAGCTGGGCCGGCGGGTCGAGGAGAAGCGCGCGCTGACGGCGATCGAGGAGTGGAGCGAGTGGACGACGCTGCGGCGCCTGTGCGAGCGCGCGACGGCGCTCGGGGGGCTGGAGGTGCGGCGCCTGATCTTCCCGCCGGTGCACCGAGACGCGTGCGCGCACGCGGTCTGGCTGTGGAACAAGCGCGACGAGTACGCGATCTCGATGCCCGTGTTCCACTGGCTGCTGCGCGAGGCCGAGGCGGTCGACGACGAGCGCGCGATCGAGCTGCAGCGCAAGAACACGAACGCGAAGGCGAGCTGACTCGTCTGACATGACGCGAGAGACATGAACAGGATGTTCAGCAGCGCGAGGCGCCGCGGTGGCGCGTGACCGTCGACGCCGCCGGCGACGCGCGGGCGACCGCGTCGCGCTGCCGGCGTCGAGCTTCGAGCACAGGCCGCTGGCGAGCGCGCTGCTGGCGAGCGCCCGCGAGGCGCTCGTCGCGAGCCCGCGCCCGAGGTCGAGGCCCGCCGCCGCCGCCCTCGCTGACGGAGGCGCAGTTCATGCGACTCGCGTTCGCCGAAATCGACGCGCCGTCGAGCGTCTCTGAGCTCGCGCGCGCGGATCATCGCCACGCCAGCGCGCTCGCGGACTGAGCGCGCGCGTCGCACGGCTCGCGCGCCCGCCGAGGAGCCCTGCCCGAGGATCCTGATCGCGCCGCGTTCGCGCGCGCTCGAGCGCCTCGGCGGCGCGCGCGCCAGCGGGCCGCTGGCGCGACCACCACCCGCCGCCGACGCGCACCGCCGACGAAGCTCGAGCGCTGGGCGCTGACCCCCGATCAGCAGGCGCTGCTCGACGCCGTGGCGCGCCACGTCAGCCGCGGGCGGCCGCTGCCGGAGCTCACGGTCCGCAAGCTCCGCCGCGAGCGCGCGCTCGAGCGCGTCGCGGAGTTCGTGCACACCCACCGCGCGCTCGGTCACCGCTACGTCCGCGTCATCACGGGCAAGGGGCTCTCGAGCTACGCCGCGCCGGTGCTCAAGCCAGAGCTCATCACGTGGTGTGAGCACCGGGGACGCGGCGCGGTGGTGCTGTGGGCGCCGGAGCGCGACGACGACGGCTCGTTCGGCGCGGTGGTGCTGCGGCTGCGCAGCTCGAGGCGCGCGGGCGGGTGAGGCCCGCGCGGCTGAGGCTCACTTGGTGAGCGCGCGCGGCTGAGGCTCACTTGGTGAGCACGCGCTCGTACTCGAGGTTGCCGTCCTCGTCGTAGAAGCGGCCGGTCAAGGTGTCGTTGTCGACCTCGACCCACAGGAAGCCGCCCTTGGTGTCGTCCTCGAAGAAGGTCGGCTGGTCGTCGTGGTGCTCGAGGTCGGTGTGCTTCGCCGCGCTCCCCGAGACGATGAACTCGGTGCCGCAGACCGGCTCGAGCCACTGACGGTTGTGATCGTGACCGCAGAAGTACACGTCGACGTCGCCGCAGATCGCGTCCTCGACGAAGTCCTTCACGGCGCCGCCCGAGATGATCGGGATGGGGAAGCCAAGGCCCTCGTAGTTGCCGGCGTTGCCGTGGGCGCCGTTGGAGAGGTAGGGGTGGTGTCCGAACGCGAACTTCCACGTCGCCTGGCTCGAGGCGAGGCCCTGCTGCAGCCAGTCGCGCTGCTCGTCCCACTGGTAGTCCCAGAACACGCGCGAGGTGTCGAGCGCGAAGAAGTGGGCGTTCTCGCGTTCGAACTCGTACCAGGGCGACGGGATCGTCCACTTGTCGCTGAAGTCGCTGTAGTCGATCTGGTAGTCGGCCTTGCCCCAGTTGTTGGCGATCAGGCCGTAGTCGTGGTTGCCGAACACGATGTAGAACGGCATCGTCAGGTCGGCGTAGGGCTCTTCGAACTTGGTCTGGAACTGCGAGTCGTCCACCGCGTCGACGCCCTCGTCGTAGAAGTTGTCCCCCAGGTAGAGGACGAACTCGCAGCCGATGTCCGGGCACATCATCTCGAGCGTGTTGGCGATCTTGTACTGGGTCTCGTTGCCCTCGCCGCCGTCGCCCATGGCGATGAAGCGCACGGGCGCGAAGTCGCCGCCGCCGCCCGTCGTCGGGTCCCCGGTCGTGGTCGAGGGGTCCTCGGTCGTCGAGGGGTCCTCGGTCGTCGCGTCGGTGGTCGAAGGATCGGTCTCGCCCGAGCCGCTCGTGGGGTCGACGGTCGTGGTGCCGCCGGTCTGCGAGTCGCCCTGCGTGCCGCTGACGTCGCTCGTCTGTCCCCCGGTGTTCGGGCTGGAGGTCGGCCCCGCGCTCGTGCCCTCGCTGTCGCTCTCGCTGCCGGTGCCCTCGGTCGTGCCGGCGGCGCTCGTCGTCCCGCTGTCGCCGCAGGCGCCGATCGCCAGGAGCGAGGCGAGGAGCGCGAGGGAGGCAAACGGCCGACGCGAGGTCCGAGGCGAGGTTCGAAGCGAGGTCAGGCGATCAACAAGCATCATGGGCTCCTCGGCGCGGCGTTCTAGCACGGCAACGCCTGCGCCCGGGTCGCGAGCGCGCGTCTTGTGTACGCCACCGAATCGTCTTTGTCACCACGGCGCAACATTCCGGCCCGACCGCTGAAATTCCCGTGACGGGGCGACGCGATCTCGCCGCGGCACGCGGACGTCGGCCTCCGAGACCAGCGGCTCGCGGGCTTCGTCGCGTCCTCGTGCACGCGACCGGCGCGCGACGGCGACGCGCGACGCGTCGGCGCGTCGCGCCCGCGACGGCGCGCTCCTGCGACGGCGCGACGCGCTCGCGACGGCTCGCTAGCACGTCGCCGTCGCGCGCCGCGGTTCGGGAGCGACCGAAGAGACATGTCCGATCAGACCTTGCGCGCGTGCGCCCACGCGTGCGCGCGCGGATCCGCGACCCCCAGCGCTCGCCGACACGTGGGACACTGTCGTGCGGTGGTGTGGCGCGAAGACCGTACTCAACACGGAGATCACGATCACGACGATCCCCGCGAGCCCGCCGCGCTGCGCGACGTGGAGCTCGACTCGACGCTGCTCGCCGCCACGAGCTCGCCATCCGGTGACGGGCGCGAGCCGCCGCGTGACGCGGCGGGCTTGCTCTCGGACGCGACCGTCTTCGACGCCGGCTCGCGCGCGTCGCGACACGAGGCCGCGCCCGACGGGCCCGGCTCCCTCGCCGCGACGCGAGCGCAGCCGCGAGCGAGGGGTACAAGCGAGGCGATCAACGGCGACGCCTACGTCTCCGCCAACGCCGACGCGCGGCGCCGGAGCGCGCCGGAGCTCGACCGCGGCGCGTCGGTCGGGCGCCTGCTCATCCTGCGCACGCTGGGCGCCGGCGCGATGGGCGTCGTGTACGCGGCTTATGATCCGGAGCTCGATCGCACGGTCGCGCTCAAGCTCATTCGCCCGGCGCTCGACCAGCAGACCGCGCGCGCGCGCCTGTCGCGAGAGGCGCAGGCGCTGGCCAAGCTCACGCACCCGAACGTCGTCGCCGTGCACGACGTCGGCACGCACGAGGGGCTCGTGTGGCTGTCGATGGAGCTCGTGGTCGGCCAGACGCTCCGCGCCTGGCTCGACACGAGCGCGCGGGGCTGGCGAGAGGTCCTCGCCGTGTTCAAGCAGGCCGCGGTGGGGATCGCGGCGGCGCACCGCGTCGGGCTGCTGCACCGCGACCTCAAGCCCGAGAACATCATGCTCGGGGACGACGGGCGCGTGCGCGTGATGGACTTCGGGCTCGCGCGCGCGGGCAGCGACGGGCTGACGCGCGAGCCGACGCTCGACGACGACGCGACGGCGCTGGAGCGCAGCGCGCTCTCGGTCGAGCTGACGGCCGCGGGCGCGATCATGGGCACGCCGGCGTACATGGCCCCAGAGCAATTAATTGGCGGCGCGGTCGATGAGCGCTCGGATCAGTTCTCGCTGTGCGCGTCGCTGTGGGAGGCGCTGTTCGGCGAGCGACCGTTCGCGGGCGAGACCTTCGGAGACCTGCGCGCGGCCGTGACCAAGGGCGCGCTGCGGACGCCGTCGTCGCGTCGCGGGGTGCCGCGGTGGCTGCAGCGGGTCGTCGAGCGCGGGCTCGCGGTCAGCCCCGAGCGACGACACGCGAGCGTCGACGCGCTGCTCACGGCGCTCCACGCCGATCCGACCCGACGACGACGCTGGCTCGGCCTCGGCCTCGGCGTGGCGCTGAGCGCCGCGGCGGCGCTCGGCGCCCACGCGCTGCAGCGCGAGCGCGCGACCCGGGCGTGCGAGGCCGAAGGCGCGCGCGTCGACGAGGTCTGGAACGGGGTCGCGCGCGCGGTGCTGCGCGAGGGGCTGCTCGCCGGCGCGGCGCCCTTCGCCGCGCAGAGCGTCGAGCGCTCGCTGCCCTATCTCGACGCGCAGGCGGAGAGCTGGAGGCGCGCGCGCGTGGAGTCGTGCATGGACGCGCGGGTGCGCGGCGTCTGGGACGAGGACATGCACGAGCGCGCGCGCTGGTGCCTCGACGATCGCTTGATGGAGCTCGAGAGCACGATCAGCACGCTGTCGAGCGCGGAGAGCAACGCGGCCGAGCGCGCCGTGCAGATCGTCGCCAAGCTGCAGCGCGTCGATCGCTGCCGCGACGCGCGGACGCTGCTGTCCCTGCCGGCGCCGCCGCCCGACGGGGCGGCGAGCGAGCAGCTGCGCGCGCAGCTCGCCCAGGTCGGCGCGATGGTCTCGGTCGGGCGCTTCAACGAGGCGCTGCGCGACGCGAGGAGGGCGGAGTCCGAGGCCGTCGGGCTCGGGTGGGCGCCGCTGATGGCGCTCGCCCACCAGCGCGTGGGAGACGCGCTCGAGCAGACCGGCGACCTCGACGGGGCCGAGGCCCAGTTCCTCGACGCCTACTTCACGGCGATGCGCGCCGACGCGATCGAGCTCGCGGGGCACGCGGCGATGAGCCTGATGTTCGCCGTGGGCGTCGACCAGCGGCGCGGCGACGACGCGATCGTCTGGGCGCGCCACGTCGACGTGCTGCTCGCCGCGCAGGGCGTCGAAGAGGGCGATCTGAGGCGCGCGGTCTTCAACACCAACTTCGCGAACACGCTGCTCATGGGCGGCGAATTCGAGCGCGCGCGCGCGCTCGGCGAGCGCGCCGTCAAGGTCTTCGAACGCGAGCTCGGCCCCGCGCACCCGCTCCTCGCGGCGGCGCTGATGCAGCTCGCCATGACCCAGCAGCACCTCGGCGACTACGACATCGCGAACGCCTACATGCAGCGCGCGCGCGACATGTACGAGGCGACGCTCGGGCCCGAGCACCCGCACGTGGCCGACATACTCGTGAACTTCGGCGGCCTGTACTCGGCGACCCACTCGCACGACCGCGCCATCGAGCTGTACGAGCAGGCGCTCGCGCTCTACGAGCGCACGCTCGGCCCGGAGCACCCGCGCGTCGGCGCGGCGCTGCACAACCTCGCCAGCGCGCTGCAGGACTCGGGCGCGGACCTCGAGCGCGCGCTGGCGCTGAACAAGCGCGCGCTCGCGATCGACACGAAGACCTACGGCGAGGCCCACCCGTACGTCGCCGGCGACCTCTGCAGCGCCGCGAGCATCCAGCTCAAGCTCGGGCGCCCGGAGGAAGCGCAGGCGCTGAGCGAGCGCGCGCTGGAGCTCTGGGAGCGGTCGCTCGGGCCCGAGCACCCCGATGTCGCGGTCGCGCTACTGAACCTCTCTCGGGCCGCGCGCGCGCAGGGACGAGCGGCCGACGCGATCGCGCCGGCGACCCGCGCGCTC
>JACKDW010000002.1 GCA_020633295.1 Myxococcales bacterium
GCCGAGATCCGTCGCGCGGCTCGCTTACCGATTCGGCGGATCACGCAGGTCCGCAAAAGTAGTCGACCAAACCAACCCACCGGGGAGGCGGCGTCTCGAAGCCGCCCCGCCAGCGGACTCGCCACAATGCCGGACCGGCCGCGAGCGTAGGCGCGCTGCCGCTATCGCGAGCACGCGGCGGCCGAGCTCGGCGTCGCACTCCATCAAGCGCTGCATCTCAGCGCCGATCTCCGCGGCCTGGGCGTCGCTCCCCCGGTCGCCTGTGCTCCCCGGGCCCCGCGACCAGGTCTGGTAGTCAGCGTGGACCTCGGCGGCGCAGGTCTCGTCGTCGCCGCAGCTACAAGCCTTGTCGACGATACGCCGGAACGCCGCGATCGCGTCGGCGAGCGCGTCGCTCTCCGCGGACTCGCAGTCGCCCGAGCATCGCGTCGCGTCGTCGCGCTGCTTCGCTATGATCGCGCCAGCCGGCGTGCCGCCGTGGACCATGGCCCACACCAACGCTTGGCACGTGCGCATCGACTCCTCGTAGCTCTCCGAGGGCACGAAGTCGGCCGCCCTTCGCGGGCGTCGTGGCGAGGAACATCAGCGAGCGCGTCGTCTCGCCGTTTTGCGTGGCGCTGAGCGAGACCTCGCTGGTCTCGACGTCCGGCGACGCGAAGCGCCGCTGCGAGGGCAGCGGACCGCCCCCCAGCTCCTTGAGGGCCTCGAGAATCGCCTTTTCGTAGGCGCTGACGTTCTGCGCGCGCCGTCGCGGCGCGCCCGACCTCGGCCCACTCCCCCGCCTCTCTCGCGCCCTCGTCAGGTAGCGACGGCCGCCCATAAGGCGGGAGATATGGCGACGCGCCGCCTACGACGGCAGTTGAATGATCTCGCTTGCACGCTCACCAATCCAGACCGAGCTCCCGTCCTCCAATACGACACCAGACGGCCGCCCTGAAGACTCCGCCTCCGGATCGAGTTTCTCGAACCGGATACCGCATCGCTCGAGTGCCGCGCGAATTCCCCGAATCGTTCGGATCTTCACGAGCGGCGGACGCCCTGTCTCGAAGCGCGTGATCGTGTCGACGCCGGTGCCCGACGCGAGTGACAGGTCCTTGACGGCCCAGCCGAGAAGGAAGCGCGCGGCTTTGCACTGCTCTGGTGTCACCCACGGAGCATGCCCGACCGGCGTCCGTTCGCCAAAACTCAAGGGAACATCGATTTTCGCCGCGTTGACAAATCTATTTTAAGCTTGATTAACTGATACAAAAGTTAAATAACATTGTTCAGGTGTTCTGCTTCGCTTCTCGCCCTCGACTCCACGGCTTCGTAGCCAAGCCGGCTGGCCGCTCGCTTCGTGAGACTCAACTGGTCGTGACCGAGAGACCTTGCGAGACTTGAGACGGTGACTGCTTTGGGACCTCACGCGCATCCATGGACGGGCTCGGGGCCGAAGCTCACGGGACATGTTCTCGAGGCCCGCTACGAGCTGCTCGAGCCGATCGGTCGCGGCGGTATGGCCGAGGTGTACAAGGCGTACTTCATCCCGGGGGGCTCGGTTCACGCCGTCAAGCTCCTCCGACGAGGGAGCGCCGCCGACCCGGAACTCACCCGTCGGTTTTCGCGCGAGTTCCGAGCCCTGCACCAGCTTGATCACGTTGGCATCGTCCACGCGAGCGACTTCGGGCGTGCCAGTGACGGGCGGCCCTACTTCGTCATGGAGCTACTCAAAGGCGAGAGCCTTCACACCCTGCTCGAGCATACCCTGCGTCTCGAGCCGGCCCGCGCTGTTCGCCTCGCGCTCCAAGCCTGCGACGCGCTCGAGGCCATGCACAGCGCCGGGATCGTTCACCGCGATCTCAAGCCTGGCAACCTGTTCATTCAGGAAGGCGACCGCGTGAAGCTCATCGATCTCGGGATCGCGCGGCTCACCGACGCGTACTATGCACGCGACGGCCGCTACGTCACGCCACCGTCCCAGCGCATCATCACGCCACGGGCGCATATCCTCGGGACACCGGGGTACATCGCGCCCGAGATCAGGCAGGAGCGCGCGGGTCCACGAGCAGACGTGTTCGGGCTCGGCGTTGTCCTGTACCAGATGCTGACGGGCGAGCTCCCATTCCGCGCTGGCGACACGAACTACGCGACACCACCTCCGGGGGCGCTCGACAGCCTGCCGCGCTCGCTAAAGCGAGCGGTCCGCACCGCGATCGAGATCGAGGCCAACGAGCGCTATCAATCCGTGCGTGAGCTCCACATGGACCTCGAGGACGCGCTGCTTGATCTCTCCGACGACAGCGAGCTTCACCGACTCGACGAGCAGCGGTCACAGGCAAACCGCGCCGCCGGGGGAGGTCGGACCTCGTGGTTCACGATCTTCGCCCTCGGTGCCGTGGTCGGTGGAGCGGGTGTGTTGGTTGAAGAGCGCTCAATAGCCGCGCTCCAAACTCCCTCACAGGAGCTCAGCTTCGTCGAGCCAGCGAGCCCCGGTGAGCAGGTCGAGCCCATTCCGCCCCCGGCCCCCGCCGCCGCGATGTCCTCCGAGGACGAGCCGGAGGCTGAAGTCGCTCCCACGAGAACCGCCGCTGAACCGGAGGTCGTTCCCGAGCGAGTCGTCGCCGATTCAACGCCGGTGCCGGTATCGCCGCCGCCACCAACGAACGAGAAACCAACCAAAATTCGCCAAAGCCGCACCCGCGTGCCGGCGTCCTTCGCGACCGAGATGGACAGGGCTCGCCCTGCACTGGCCGCGTGCCTCCGGTTTGTTCCACATGACGACGAGATAGCGATCGTCGTGAAGGTCCGAAACGGCGCCGCGTCGATCACCTCCCTGCCCGAGACCCCTGCGTCCGTACGTCGCTGCCTCGAGCGCGCCATCTCAACCCTCAGCTTCGAAGTCCAGAACTTCTCGGCGACCTACCGGATCAAGCCATGAACCCGATCGTCCTCGCCGTTCTTCTGCTCGTAGGCGCGACGCCTGCGTCCGAGGTTCTCGAGACCGCGAGCTCGCTGGCGATGCAGGGCCAGTACTCCGAAGCGACCGCGTTGTGCCTTGAAGTTCTCGAACGTATCGAGCACGACGACGCGATCCGGCAAGAGGCGCTGGTCGCCGCGCTGGGTTACGCGGACTCTGCAGCCGAGTCGACCGGGGACCCGACCCCGCTCTGCCGCGCTCACGCTGCGCTTGTGGACCGCGGCGGCGAAGACCTGGACGCGTTTCGCCCCCGTGTTGAGCAGCGACTCGAGGTGATCGCGGGCTCCGCGTGGCGGGAGGTCTGTGAGCCAGAGCCGCCAGAGCCCGAGAACACCGACGCCGCGCCGATACCCAGGCGAATCGCGTCAACTCCTCGGCCGCGACCAGGCATCGAAGGACCTCAGCCTCGCGTACTCTCGAGCGTAGACTCGACGGATGTGCCCTCGCGGCCACGTGAGCTGCTTATCGCTGGCGCGACGTTGACATCGATCGGCGCGGCGTTCCTCGGCGGGATGGCCGTGTCGCTGTACCTGTGGGATCAGGACACGCGCGAGCTGCAAGATCTCGGAAAGCTCTCCAACAAAACTGCGGAGACGGACTTGCGAGCGCAGGAGCTACTGGGTTCCCCACTGGTCTACGAGCCAATAGCGATCGGAACTGGTGTCGTGGGTTCGGCCGTCGCTATCTCCGGGATTGTGATGCTCGCGCTGTCACAGCGACGGACTCGACATCTCGAGCTCCTCCCGACCGCCTCGCCTCGTGCGGGCGGCCTCACGCTCACAGCCCGCTTCTAAGGACTGGAAGCTGACATGACTCAAAAGACAACACTGATCCTCCCGATCGCGCTCGCGCTCGTTCTCGCGTGTCAGCTCGACACCGAGGCCGCGTACCAGGATTACATCGACAGCAGCGGCGACGACTCCAGCGACACGTTCGACGACGCCGGCGACGCGAGCACTACCGACGACTTCGAACCGATTGCAACCTCGACGAGCGGGCCCTCAGTCCCACCGACGGGTGACGCGCCTCAGGGCGGTCCCGAGATTCTCGGCTTCACTGTGGACCCGGCCACCGCGAACGAGGCCGGCCCTGTCTCGATCCTCGTCGAGCACACGCCCGACGTCGCCGCTGTGATGCTCTTTGACATCTACGACGGCGAGACACGCCTGCTCGCCGAACTCGGCCCCGATGAGCCATGGACCTACGCGATCACGTCCGAGGCCGACTTCGAGGGCATCCACGAGTTGCACGCGATCGTCGTCGACGATCAGGACCGGTGGGCCGAGGCCGCCACCGAGTTGACCGTCGACCTCCCCCCTGGGGGGAGCATGATCTGGATTAATGAGGGCGAAGGCGACCAGTCGACGCTCAATTTCTCGCTGGCCGCCGCCGCGGTTGAGAGCGGCGTCGTCGTCGCGGGCATCGACCTGAACGCTGGCTCCGGGCACGCGTTCGCGCGCCTGTACGCCGGAAACACCGGCGATCTCATGTGGAGCTACGAGGCGCCCAAGGGCGTCTACATCTCCGATGTAGAGGGGACACCGGATGGAGGCGTCGTCCTGGTCGGGCACATCGAGCTCAACGACACGAGGCAAGCCTGGGTTCACCAACTCGGCCCCGACGGCGCGCCCGCCTTGCCATCTCCGATCGAGTGGCTCACGAACACGACCGCGATCGCGGTCGCGGTCGACGACGACGGCGGGCTGTACGTCACGGGCGAAGTCATCCAGGTAGGGATGTTCGAGCATACGGATATCTTCGTTTGGCACCTTCCCGCGGAGGGACAAGGGATGCCGGCGTGGGCAATGTGGGGCACGGACGTAGGAAATACTCTCGACGATCACGCATCATCGATCACTATCACTGACGATCATCGAGTATTCGTCGGTGGCAGCACCAAAGTAGCGACCGGAAACAACACCTTCGCCGATCGAATGGCTGTGTTCGAGTACTCGAACGTCGACATCCTCTTGAGATGGGTAGCAGACGGCGGGACGACAGAGGAAAGCGACGGACTGGGAGTAGCGATGCTCGAGGACGACGTTGTGATCGCGGGGTGGCAGCGACTGTCGCTCAACGATCCTCAAACAATGACCGCGGTACGACTTCACGAGACGTCCCAGGGCGCGTCGCTATATCCGGTGTGGAGCTACCCCGCGGGCGCTTCACTGGACGGGCAACTCGTCGACATCAAGCGAGATCCGAACGATCGCGTCGTCGTGGTCGCATCGGAGCCCGGTACACCCGATCGGCTGACGACGATCGCGTTGCGCGCGAGCGGATACCCAGCTTGGACTGAAGACTGGGTCCACTTTGGCAACGGAGATACCACCGCGAGCAGCGTCGCCGTGGATGAGTATGGCTACGTCTACTTCGTCGGTACAACCGCAGCCAACGGAGTATTTCGAACGCTCGTCGGGAAGCGTCGTCCATAGACGCCGCGGACTACTGCGGAACGAACGACTCACAGACGTCAATCACGAGCACCGCCGCCTCATTGAAGAACGGCGAGAAGTCGTCCTCGCACACGCTCGCCCGAATCATATTCGGAAACATCTCGAGCATCTCATCGTGGGGCGGTACGTATCCTCCTCCCCCAGGACCACCGCAGAGTGGCGCGTCGGCGTAGTAGCCATCGGGAACAATCCCAAGCATTACGACCGATTCCGGATCATCGTCCTTCGCCTTGAGGACCGAGGCAAACCAGTCCTCAGGCTCGCCGGGGTTGTCTTCTCCGTTCACGTCCGTGATCATCGTGACCACGAGCAGCGCGTCGTCGCGAACAAAGCCCTCGTTGCATCCTCCCGGATCCAAGAACTCCTTCGAGAGCGCGTACTGCATCGCAAAGCCAGCCGCCGCGCCACTCTGATTGTACGTCCCCGTGCGCGTGATGCACTCGAACGCCGCGCCGAGGTCTGGCTCGTCGCTCGTGATGTAGCGGTTGCCACCGACGAGATCGCAGCGATCGTTCGTCGCGTTGAAGCCGGCCGGGAACGTCTGGCCCGCGCCGTACTTCGTGTCGCACGCGTCGATCGCGTTCTCCGTGTAGGCCCAACACGGGTAGTCGGCCGGCCCCAGCGGTGCACACCCCTGGCCGCCGTTGAGCGCGCACTGCTCCTCGCAACCCTCGATGCCCCACACGACGGGGTCCGGCGTCACGACCATGATGTGCAGATCGAAGGCCTCGAACTCGCTCTCGATGGTCGCCAGGAAGTTGGGCAGGCTCACCGCCAACGCCGCTTGCTGATCCGCCATCGACTTGTCGCGATCGAGGATGAACAGGAGGTCGAGCTTGCCGCCGCAGCCCACGCCGCCGGTATCGAAGTCGGGCTGAGTCCCGCTCGTAAAGACCCCGGAACTCGACGGCTCGGTCCCGCTCGTCCCCTCGGTCGTGGCGCTCGACGTGGCGTCGGTCTCGGATGACGGGAGCCCGGAGGTCACCGTGTTCACGGTGAGGCTCGGCGCGCTCGACTCGTCTCCCTCATCCGAGACGGTCGTTGGCTCGAGCGTCGTTGGCTCCGCGGTCGACGCCGTGCACGCGCTCAGCATGAGTGCCAGGGCCGTGTGGTGGGATCGGGGCATCCGTGCTCCAGGCGCGATTTTACCCATCCCGCGCGCACCGGACAACCGGCCGCTTTCGGCGTTCACGGGCCCTGCAGCCGAGGTCCCCGTTCCGCACTATCCGAGTCCGGCGTTGGCCCCCGGAACCCACTACCCTGGTTTTTGGGACATCTTCCCACTTCATCCGACGCGCCGTGTCCGACGATGGCGACGCTTCTCGACCCCCGCGAGCTGGTGCAGCAGGCGTGGCAGCTCTCCGGCTGCCGGCCCGTCGCTGACGTCGCGCGCTTCGCCGAGCTCGCCCACTCGACGATCTCACGCCTCCTCACGAGCGACGCTCCCAACCCTCGGCTCTCGATCGCGCTCCAATTCTTCCAGGGCTGCTGCGTCTACCTCAAGCTCGACGGCCGCGTGGTTCGCTCGCCCGCGACGGCGCTTCGCGTCATCGACCAGCGGCTGCGCGAGCAACGGACGACGCTGAAGCGCGTCGCGGAGCAAGCGGGCCGATGTCCCCGCAACCTCAGCCGTCAGCTCAACCGAAAGCGACCGGACCCGAGGCTGGCGACGCTGTGCGAGCTCCTCGAGCAGCTCGGCGTCTCGTGCTCGCTCGAGGTCGACCCCGAACAGGCGACCGTGCGGCTGCGCAGCTCGTAGTTTGCAGCGGAGCGCTCGAGTGTGCAGCGGAGCTCCCTCCTGTGCGTTTGAGCTCGAGATTGTGCAGCGGAGCTCCCTCCTGTGCGTTTGAGCTCGAGATTGTGCAGCGGCGCTGTCATCTGTGCAGCGGCGCTGTCATCTGTGCAGCGGCGCTATCATTTGCGACGCGAGAGCACTTCGAGCCCACCGAGCGGTGCATGTACTTGCGGCCAACCTGACCGTCTTCGACGCTCGTCCGTGTCGAGGAGGCTGGTGGTGGATGAAGCAACCTTAATAGAGATCGTTCAGGAGCATCTTTGCGACCCCGACACGCGGGCGCTCGCGCTCCGCAGCAAGAACGTGAGCCGGAGCCTCGTCTATCGGCTCGAGCGCCGCCTGTACCTGAACCCCGGGCTCGACCGCTACATCGAGCTGTGCACCCTCATCGGCCTCGACGTCTACGCGTTCTCCGTCGTCTGCGACCGCGGCGAGCGCTGGTCCGAGGAGCTGCGGCGCCACTGCACGATCCAGGAGGGGTCGATCAGCCGCTTCGCTCGCCGTCACAACCTCGTGCGCCAGAGCGTGAACCAGTGGTGCTGCGGCACGCACTTCCCGCGGCTCCGCGTCGCGCTTCGCGTCTGCGAGCTGCTCGACAGCCACATCGTGGTGCGGGAGCGGATGTAGCGTGTCTCATACGCTTGCAGGTGTTCCTCTTCGATTCGTTTCATACGCTTGCAGCAAGCGTATGAAACACCCGCTCGAAAGCGCGGAATTGAGAAACGCAGTATTGTGCAGCCGATCATGGTGTATCTAAAAATCGAATTTCATATGCTTGCTGCAAGCATATGAAACTGGCGCGCTGCCCAGTCGTCGCTCACGCTGACCTCGGTGGCACACGCAAGCGCACTGTTTCCCGGACTCGCGGGGGATGACGAGCTATTGCTCAAATTCTGCGATATCGAGTTCAATGGCGACGAGGCGACGGTCACGAGGATCTGGCGTCGGAAGCCGACGCTCGTAAAGGACCTTCCGCCGAGCGAGACGATTGAGGGCTCGCTCCGTCCTGGCCAAGCCGTCATCGCGGGCGACCTCCTCTACGCTTTCGTCCGCCCCGGCGATGGAGGCGACGATTGCGAGGGGTCCGAAGTCGCCAATTCTCCATCGATTCCGGTCGACGAGCCCACTCCGAAGGAATCTACATTGACGACGGCTCTCGACGCTGAGTCCGGCGAGACCGAAGCCGTCGTGGAAACGCCTCCGGCGGAGCAAACCATCGTCGACGAACCGTGCGCGCGCAGGCCCGACGCTGCTCTCGACGAGTCGGTCTCGCTCACCGAGCGGCTGACGCGCCTCAGCCTCATGCTGTGCGACCAGCAAGAGCGCTACATGCAGCAGCACGTCGAGCGGGTCCGCCGGTTCGACGAGTACGTCCAGGAGCGCGAGCGGAAGCTCGACGTGCGGTGTGACGGCCTCGCCGCAGCGCAGGAGCGTCACCTCGAGACGCTGCGCTCGATCACGGCCGACGTGACCGCCTCGGTCAAGCTGGTCGGCCGTCAGGCGACCCCGACTTCGAACGAATTCCCCGAAGGCTATACGCAGGCGCGCGCCCGGTTGGCGGCGTCGGCGAGTCAGCCGGTCGATCTCCGCGTCGTCGCGTACCAGGTCGGCAGTTTCTTATCCGAGGCGCAGTCCTTCCTCTCCGGCGCGCCCGACCCCTCGAACGGAGGTTACCCGTGACACCCGAAGAACACGTCATGTCGGTCGAGCAGGCGATCGGCGAAGGCTACCAGCGCAAGGTCGGCGAGCTACAGCGCGAGCTCAGGAAGGCCCAGAAGGAAGCCGAGGAGCGCGCCAAAGAGGCAGATCAGCTCAAGACACAGAACGCGATCGTGGTGCGCGACGCGACCGAGCAGCTCAGGCGCGCGGACGCCTGGGTCGCGCAGGCGGCCGGCGGCGACTGGAAGCAGCTGACGCTCGTCATTGGCGGCGCGGTCTCGGGCTTCGCGCTCGGCTACTACATCCAACGAGCGGCGAACGTCCGTGTCCCCTTCATGTCGCTGCTCGGCGTGGCGCTGCTCGGCACCGGCATGCTGATGCCCCGCTGGCACTGGTCCAGCAGGCTCGCGCTCGCCTCGAGCGGCGCGCTGATGGGCGTCGGCTCGGTCATGTACGTGCTGACCGTCTCGGACGACCAAGAACGTCCGGCGGCCGCGGGGGGAGAGACGCCATGAAGGTGTACGCGCGCGTGCGTCGTGTGCTCGTCGGCGACTCGGACCTCGGGTTCGTGCACGCCGTCGCCGAGGACGGCGCGGAATTCAAGCTGGAGCTCGCGTCGGCGTACGCGAAGCGGATCCAGCGAAACGATGTGCTCAGCATCAACATCGAGGTCGAGCGAATCCCCGCTCCGCTGTCCGCGAGGACCTTCGCGTCGCGTGTGCCCCCGTCTCGGCTCGTGCCGAACCCGAGGTCCGAGCACGCGCCGCGCGAGGCCCTTGACCGGCCACAGACGAGTGCGAACGGCGAGGGTCCTCCGCCCACGTCGCGCGAAGTCCCAACAGATCCCCGATCCAGCGTCACGGCCGACGCGGAACCCACCGCGCGCCGGAGCGCGAGTTCACCCGACCCACGGAAGCGGCGACGAACCCCTGACCGAGAACTGCGAAGGCTTCTGGGCCTCGCCAAACCACGAGGATAGAGATGGCAAACACCGGAACTACGACCGACGGCACCGTGATCGTGCTGCCCCACGACGGCGCGACGCTCCACCCCAGCACAGCCGGCTCCACGGACGACCGCGAGCTCGAGCATCGGATCTGTACGGCGCTCAACGTCCCGACCGGCGCGTTGCCGGAGCTGGTCGGCTGCCTACCGTCGCTGCGCGAGTACAAGACGATGTGCGAGGTGACGCGCCAACTCCAGCGGCGCTGCAACTCGCTCGAGGAGCTGCTTCGGCAGAACTGCTGCCCCGCGAACCGGCTCTACGGACGCCCGACGCTCGATGAGTACTCGACCCGATCGCAGATCGACATCGATCAGATCGTCGCGGACTTCGGGCCCGGCTACGTCAACGAGCTCCCGCTCGCTCCCAAACAGAAGATTCGGCTTCAGCAGGTCGCGCGACCCGGCTTCATCCCGCGGATGATCCAGGTCGATATGTCGCTCGCCAACAACGGCACCAACTACCTCGACTTCAGGATCCAGTTCTACGTGGGCCCCGGCGGGAAGGCGGAGGGCAAGCGGATCGGGCCCACCTGGCGCGGCAACCAGTTCCTCGCCAAGAACGGCACGCCGATCATCAAGGAATTCCCCGAGTGGCGCTCGTGCCAGATCGAGGTCGGGAGCGCCGAGTACCTGTCCGTCGAGATCGAGCACATCGGCACCGCGAACAACCTCGACAGCGTGTTCGTCACCGTCGGCCACGACGCGAGCGCGTTTCACAAGCTCTGCGACACGAGCTGCTGACCTACGCGCACGGACTCGGGAGGAAGACAATGGCTGAGCCCTACGTACTCACGATCACGAGCGAGACCGACTTCGACGGCACGACGCCGATGAACCAGTCTCGAGGCGACTTCGCGCAGAGCGGGCGCATGTACTCTGTCACGATCGAAGGGCCGGCCGGCGTCATCCCAGCCGACTTCTTCGGTCTCGTCTCGGCCTCGGCGCCGAAGCTCGTCGGCGTTGCGAGCGACTCGCACAACCCGCTGAACCTGGCGCTGGTCAAGGACAGCGGGAGTGCGGTGGCGTCCCGGGAGTGCATCACCCTGAGCCCCCAGATTCAGCATGTGATGATGGCTGGGGGCGACCACCTGGTCGTACGGACGCGCAACGGCGGGCGCGTCACGCTGCACCTCACGGTCAACGCGCTCAGCGAGCGTGACCACGTCGAGCTCGCGCTGCGACGCGAACACGAACCGCACCTGCGGCACTTCCGTGTCCGGCGAAGCGACGGCGTAGGCTGGTCCGGCGCCCCGGGAGACGACGTGCTGCCGGCGACCTTCACCTTCGATCACGAGACCGGGATTCTCGAGTTCACGACGACGCTGCAAGGACCGCTCGCGCTCGAGACCCTCTACCCGCGCTCGAACGTCGCGTCGTGCTACGCGACCGTACGGTTCTCGGGTCCCGGTGTGGGAGGCTCGCAGATCTACGTCGTAGATCGCGAGCAGCGGCGAGCGGTCGTCGTCGAGAGCGCGCTCGTGGAGATGGCGTGGAGCAAGGTCATCTACGTGACGCGCGATGACCTGCTCCTGCTCAATACGCCAGCTCCCGTGGACGGCGCGCAGATTCACACCGACATCCAGCTCGTCGAGGCGCCCCCGCGCGGGCGATTTGTCGGGCGATTTGACCGGAGCGCCTGATGTCCGTCTCAAGCTCACGCATCGAGATGCTCGCGCGGTACTCCGCGCTCGACGCGAGCCTGCGCGACGGCGCCGAGCGGTCGCTCCACACCGAGGACGTCGAGACATTCCTCGAGGTGCTCTTCGCCGAGGCGGACGAAGCGGGGCGGATTGCGTACGAGCAGCAGATCGACCAGGCCGATGCCGAGGCGTACCCGTGGACGGCTGTCCGCGCCCGCGCGATCAACCCGGGAGACTTGGCCCTCGACGTGGCGCTCACGTTCGCTCCGCCTGCGCTCGTGCTGGCGCTGACAAGGCGGGAGGATCTCGAGCCCGAACTCCCGGGAGACGAGTTGCCGGGCGCTCTGCCGCTGGCGGTCGCGGCGATCGAGCGCTGGGACCCCGCCGCGCTCCTCGACTCAATCTCGCCGTTCGGCTGGTCGGAGCCCGACCTCGCGGCCCGCGGCACCCTCGATGACGTCGACGCGATGGCGGCGATCGTCGCCAACACGCCAGGAGACACGGGAGCATGAATCGCGCACTCGTCATTGGTGGGACCGCGGCAGCGGTGGCCACAGCCGGTAGCGTCGCGTACTACCTCTACCGACGTGGGCAAGCGAAGGAACTCGGCCCAGGGACCGAACCCGCGCCGCCGCTCGATTCGCCCGCTCCAAACGCACCGGAACCCGGACCCGCGCCCGCGCCCGCGCCGAGTCCTCTTCCCGCGACCACCGAAGCCGAGCGCGTCGGCGTCTGGGACAACGTGCTGCCGCTCCCCACGGCCGAGGACGTCTCGGGCGACCTCGAGAGCAACTGGGGCTCGACTCCACGGACGTACCGGCCGCTGTTCCAGCTCATGGAAGAAGCCAGCGGCATCGAGGGCTCCGCGCGCATCTACAGCGTGATCGCCTACGGGGAGTCGCGCTACGTCCCGTCCGCGCAGAACGGCGACGGCGACACGGCGCGCGACAAGGCCGAGCGCACCTACTCGAACCGGGCGTGGAGCACGATGCAGGGCTTCGGCTACAACGCCGACAACGTCCCCTACGGTCCCGAGGCGGCGAACTTCGGATCGGGCGGGCTGCTCGGCGCGCTCGCTCCCTACTTCCTCGCCATCGGCGCCGTCACGCTCGGCAAGGCCGGCGCGCCGCTGCTCAAGAGCCGGCCGCAGATCATCTTCCTGCCGCGTGTAGCCGCGTTCCACGGCGTCGTCTACCTCTGGCGGCTCCACACGCAGCATGACGTACGGGACATCCCGGACATCAAGGTCGGCTGGGGCTCCCCGTCGCTGCTGAGCGCGAAGAATCGCGGCAGCGCGACGTACACGAAGATCCGCGAGAAGTTCGTGGGTCACGCGAGGGAGGTCGGCATCGACCTGTCCAAGCTGCCATCCAAGCTGAACGTCGACGGCTTCACGGGCGTGACGTCGGTGTTCGAGAAGATCGTGGGCACCTTGCCCACGCGCGCGGGGTGATCATGCAGTCCTCAGATCATTTGAGCTGCTACGACGGCGAGCTGAACGCGCTCGCGGACCTCGCGGGCGACTTCGACGCGGCGTCTCCAGCCGACACGCACCGCTGGATCGGGGCGCAGTGGCGCAGCGTGGCGAACGCGCTCGGCTGGTCACGACCGCTCGAGCGCTCCTTCCTCGCGCTGCAAGCCTTCGCCGAGGGCGGCGTCCCGGCGCAGCATCTGACCGAGAAGGCCGCGCTCGACGCCTTCGAGGATTGGCACATCGATCGCCCGATCGTCTCGCGCGGCTTGACGCTCGCGCAGCGCCGCGAGCTCGCGCGCGTACAGACGATCGTGATCGACAAACTCGACACGAACGGCCGAGGGACGCTCAATCGCTGGCGGCCCTACATCAGCAGCACGTCGCTGCCGAACAAGGCGTGCGTGGACCTGAATGCGGTGGGCACGGTGACCCCGCAGGGACCCGGCGGAATCCGAGCGGCCCGTGTGACCGTGCGAGCGAAGCCGCTGATGGCCGCGTTCGCGTCTGCGCCCCGCAGCGCGACGTACTTCCGGGCGTTTCGCTCGGACACGGCGCCGTCCTACTTCGCCGACAAGTCGACGCCCGAGAACGTGTCCGAGTGCGACTACCCCGTGGTGCTCTCGCTGGGTACGTTCCCGTACGTCTACGGGGGCGTGCTCGGGTCCTACGCCCCCGGCCTCACGTGGACGACCAGCACGCACTCGCCGGCTCGTCGGGGTATGACCGTCGCGGCGAGCTTCTGGCAGGCCGAGCCGAACCTGAGCCAAGACGCCCGCGTCGTCGTCGCGCAGTACCGTCACTTCCGCGCGACGACCGATCGCGTGCTCGCGGGCGTAGCGACGCCGCCAGCCGAGAACCACCGCCCGATCGTCGGCGAGGTCCATCGCCGGGGCGGTCTGCTCCACGTCTACCAGGGCGCGCTCGAGCTCGCCCGCTTCCAAGGGCCTCGAGGTGTGCTCGCGGCCAGTTCGTACAACTACATCAAACTTCGCTTCGCCGCGTTCTTCGCAGCCCGACGAGCCTACCTGCGCGCTCGCGCATCGCTCTCGCCGGCGGCTCGCTCCGCGATCGCCCGCAACCCTGACCCCTGCCTGCGCGCGACTCCGCGTCTCGCCGTGGAGCGTGCGTGATGGCGACGATCGAAGCAGGATCGGCGAAGTATCAGAGCTACTTCGGGTCGATCGAGGACGACCTGTTCGTGAGTCGGCTACCGCCGCGCGATGTCCTCGTGAGCGCGTTGGCCGACCCGAGCCTCGACCCCGCGAAGATCGACGAGAGCTTCCCGATCAACGATCGCATCGGCTCGGCCGGCGTGCTCCGCAAGCAAGGCGTCACGGACCTCACCCTCGGCGTCAAGTACATGCTGCGGGCCGTCTCGGTGCCCGTGACCGGGGCCGAGGGCGTGGTGGGGAACGGGATGCTCACGCAGTACATCCACGCGCTTGATGACATCACCGCGCCCGTGCAGCTCGCGTCGTCGCTGTCGCCGGCTGGCGTCAGCCAGGCGCTCGGTCAGGTCCCTCCGGGCGCGACGCCAGGACAGATCGCCGCCCGAGCCGCGTTCGGCGTGGGCATGTCCGCCCTCTCCGCGACGGGCCCGGTCGGAGCCGCAGCTGCGGCGATCGTGGGCTTCGCGGCGGCGATCTTCTCGGCGTTCAAGTCGAAGCGGCGCAAGGAGGCCCGCACCGAGCAGGAGCGCCAACAGGTCGCGTACGAGGCCCTGCCGCCGCTGCAGGAGCCGCGGCAGAACGTCGACGACTGGTACCTCAACAACGTGCTCCTCGGGCTCATGGAGACCGGCTCATGGACGCCGATCTTCAGCCCGCGATTCGACCCCACGCGGGAGTGGGTCGGCGTCGAGCGACACGGCGGCATGGCCTTTGCGCCCGGAGAACGACAGAAGGGCGAGACCGAGTTCGGGACCTCGGTCGACGTCTTCACTCCTACCGGCGGCGTCGGCCTGATCCCTGGGCTCAACCGGATCACCTCCGTCGTGCAGGTCTCGCTCGACTGGAGGAGCAGCCCGTCGTTCACGTCGTGGCAAGAGACGTTCTCGGGCAGCTGGCCCGTGACGCAGGCGACCGTTCAGGATGTCGGCGCCTTCTACGTGAACACCTCACGCCTCGCGTCGGTCGCGTGGGCGTGGGTGTCCCAGCAGAACGCGGGCGTCGACCTGTACAAGGTCTACGTCGGACGCCACAACGGCCCCGGCGCCGATCACCTCTGTTATCGCTGGAAGTCGTACTGCGACGGCGGTCTACGCTTCCTCGTCGAGAACGCCGAGGACTACTACAAGCTCGACGGGCACCCCCCTCAGCTCAGCAAGGCGCGGATCCGCAGCGGCGATCCTGACTACGTCCTCGGTTCCGCCATCGCCTGCGCCATCGGTGCATGGCAGTGCGTGCTCAAGGGCGGCACCTCCTCGCACCCCGTCTACGGTCGGCTGAGCTCGTCGGGGTACGAAACCTTCGAGATGGGCAGCAAGCCTGGCCTCGGTCCGGGGCGACTGCACTCGCTGGGGTGCGTGATGGACCCCGCGTCGGTTCAGGCGACCGCGGGCGGCAGGCGCTGCCTCGTCACGATGTACGACACCCATATTCGCCCCGCGCTCGAGGTCGTCCGGAAGCGCCAGGTGCACTACCTGCGTCACTCGCTGGTCTGCGCCTATGTTCGCCGCGGCTGGGACGCCTTCCGCGACGACGAGATCGCGGAGCTGCTCGACCAAGTGCGCGCGACTCTGCTCGAGCACCCCGACCGCAAACTCGTGAACCTGCAGGATGTCCCGCGCGACGAACCTGGCGTCTCGGGTCGACCGGGGACGTGGCGCGAGCAACTGCTCGCGTCGGGTGTGCCGAAGATCCCGGCGGTCTCCAAGGTCAAGCTCGGTCAGAGCAGACCCGCCGGCACGATCGAGCCCGAAGCCGAGCCCGCGCCGGTTGTCCCTGGGTCGACACACACAATGCCGTGGGCCGACACGAGGCTGCTCGAGCTCGATTCTCTGCCGGGGCGAGTCGTGACCACGAGACGTACATGGCCGTGGCTCGCCGGCGCGGGCGCGCTCGCGCTCGGTACGGCCGGCCTGATCTACGCGAGGAGAGGACGCAATGGATGAGATGAACCCCGCCTTTACCCAGCTCCAAGCGCGGTGCCGGGCTCAACAACACGCCTCCGCTCGACGACTCGGGTACGCGATCGTCGGAGGACTGTTCAGCGCTCCGCTGCTGATGTTCGGCGGTATGTGGCTCGAGCAGCGTCGGAAGCACGCGTGCGCGTGCTCGCTTCCCGAAGGGAAACCCGAGGGCGGCTCCGAGGAACTTGGGACGAACGGAGACGCCGGCGATGGCGGCTCCGACGGTAGCAACGGCGAATAGAAGAACGGGCGACGACAATGCACGCGCGGATCAAAGGGTTTGAGGGGCTGAAGGTCCGAATTCAGCGCAAGGACGGAACCGAGGACGTCCTGACGCTCCGAGTCGGCGACAACATCGAGCTTCCCGCCGGCACTGCTCGGACCAAACCGGTAACGCAGAAGGAATCATCCGCGGCCGTCGTATCCGGTGGGAGCAAGGCGAAGGCCTCGAGCGAGACGCGGGCGAGCAAGCCCCCGGCCGCGAGCAAGCCCCCGGCCGCGAGCAAGCCCCCGGCCGCGAGCAAGCCCCCGGCCGCGAGCAGGGCGGCGAACAAGCCCGTGACCGTGAGCAAGCCCGAGACGAGCGAGTCGAAGTCCGCGAGCGAGACACCGGCGAGCAAGCCGACCGCGGCGAGCAAGACCGATACGAGTGAGAGCAAGGCCGTGAGCCCGCCGACGTCTGCTGAGGCGTTCGACGCAAGCGAAACTGCGACAACGAGCCCCGGGCCGTCTGCCGCGAGCAAGCAGCAGGAGAAGCCCATCGTCGCGCGCAAGCCAGCGCGTAGGCAGGAGAGCGAGTCCTCCGCCGCGAATGAAGCGACGCGTGAGCCCGCGAGCAACACAACGCCCGACCCCTCACCACTGCCAAGCGCGAGCGCGATGGCAGAGATGGCCGAGGCGCTCGGACCCCCGGCGCGCGAGCGTGCCCCGGTCAAGGAATCGTCAGACCCGACGCCCGCGGCGACCCCCCCGCTCGTCGCGCTGGTCGCCAAGCCGAGTTTTCGGCGAACACAAGACTGGTTCGACCCTGACAACTGGCCGGCGACGAACGCCGCGCTCTACAAGGCGTACAAGCTCGACGATCACGATGAGTTCCTCACGACGCTCGAGCGCGCCTTCGACGAGGACACCATCCGCGTGCTGGCGATCCGCAAGGCCGATCGCGTGTACCTCCCGAAGGATGCCGTCGAGAACGGGACCGTTCTCTACTGGACACCCAAGGGACCGCGGGAGACCACGGTCAAGTCGATCGCCGAGCAGGGCGAGCTCCAGCGCGAAGGCGAGCGGCATCCCCGGGTCGCCTACCTTCACAGCGGTCCGCTCGAGGACGGCACACCCGTCTATCTGCACAAGCTGTACGCGCGTGAAGGGGGCGTCACCTACCGCCACAAGAGCTTCTCCTACATTCAGGAGGCGTGGTCCCACGTCCGCCGGCTCCGGCGAACGCTCGACACGCTCGTCGCCGACACGGTCACGCTCGTCTGGGATGAGCACGTCCACGAAGGACGCACGGTCAGCGTCGCGCCGTACCACGATGGCCAGTTCAAGATCGTCGAGTCCGAGAACGCGTGGGTCCTGTACTTCGAGTGGGACGACGGGAGCTTCGTCGACTTCGACGTGGGCAACCTCGACCAGCTCAAGTGGCTCGCGGAGCACTGGATCGAAAACCCGATGCACGGCTACGACACCTTCGACGCGTATCTGAAGGCCGCGAAGCAGAGCGACGGCGAGCTGCGAAATCCACCGTCGAAGGAGGACACCGCGCTCGAGTGGAGCCCGACGAGGTACGGCGAGACCACGATCTACCGGGCCGCGCTCCCGCGACGCGGTCGCTACGAGGTGAGGCGAGCGCGCAAAGGCAGCCCGTACACGATCCGCTTTCTCCCGATCATCGGGCGGCCCGTCGAGATCGGCGGCTCCTACAAGACCGCGCCCGCCGCGAAGAACGCCGCCGAGGAGCACGGCAAACGTCTGGCCTTCGGCCCTCGCGGCAAGACTCGCACACAGAAGGTCGGTGACCACCGGCTGATCTGGAGCGAGAGCAGCGACGCCGATCGCCGGGTCTGTGTCGCGCCGTCGAGCGACGGCGGAGAGTTCAAGCTCGTCCAGATCAAGGGCGGCAACAGCTTCGTGCTGTTCTATCTCCGTGACCCCGAGGACTGGGACCAGCTGGGGTGCGGAACGGAGGCGGACCTCAAGCGACGCGCCGAGTCGACCGAGGCCACGAAACCGAGCGCGAAGCCGAAGAAGGATCCAGCGACGGCGGAGACGCCGGAGACGCCGGAGGCGACGCAGACGACCGTAGCGGATGCCGACGCGAAGAAGGACGAGAAGGTCATCGGCGGCCTCGACGCGATCGTCGCCAAGTACATGGGGGCCGCATGAACGCCGCGCAGTTCCTCGACCTCATCCTGCCGGAGTGGCGCGCGAGCTCGGGCCCCGAGGTCGGGTTCGACTACTTCGACGACTTCATTCGCCGCCGGCGCGATGACGTCGAGCTTCGCCTGGAGCCGCTCGTCCGACTCATCAACGAGCGCGCGCGCCAGCGTGAGGACGAGGAGGCGCCGCCCGACGAGTGGACGCCCGCGCGGCGCACGAAGGCGAACCTGGCCGCGATGCAGCTGCTCGCGTCGGGGAAGCAGCCCGCCGAGCTCACCTCGGAAGAGCGCACGGTGCTGCGCGGATACTCGGGATGGGGCGGCCTCTCGATCGACAACAGCCGCGACAAGTTCCCGAAGGGGTGGGACCCCGAGACCTTCGGGCTCATCCACGAGTACTACACGCCAAGCAAGGTCGCGCAGGCGATCGGCGAGATGGTGTGCCCGCTGCTCGACAAGCTCAAGGGGGCGAACGGTCGCGTCCTCGCGCTCGAGCCGTCCGCGGGCATCGGTCGCCTGATCCACGGCGTCGAGCAGGCGAAGTGCAAAGGCAAGCCGCCCGTCGACTGGATCACGATCGAGTACAGCCGCGTCTCATCGGCCATCTTGCCGCGCCTGTGGCCGGAGCATCAGCATCACCGCGGGTCGTTCGAGAGCTGGATCGACAAGAACAGCACGGAGCACGAGGGGCGCTGGAAGCCCGACTTCTACCACCGCGTGCAGCTCGTCATCTCGAACCCTCCGTACGGCGAGCGCGGGCTGACGCGGCGCGATGACCCGGTCCGCGAGTACCGGGAGGAGCGCATGGCCTACGCCTACTTCATGCGGCGCGCGCTCGATCTGCTCGTGCCGCGCGGGGTCGGCGTGTTCCTCGTCCCCGCGGGGTTCTTGACCGGTCAGAGCCCGAAGCAACGCGAACTCCGCGAGAAGATCCTGCGCCGCCACCACCTGGCCGCCGCGTATCGCCTGCCATCAAACCTGTTCCCCGGTGCTCAGCTCGTCACCGACCTGCTGGTCTGGCGAGCGCGTGGCGGCACGCTCCCCGACGTCGACGCCGAGGACGAATCCATCGCGCGCGGCGAGTACTTCGAAGAACACCCGACGCACATCCTCGGCAAGGAGGAGGGGCGTGATGCCGGTCGTGACGACCAGCTCACCACGCGGAACCAGGGTCGACGCTGGTACAAGGTCGTCGGCACGTTCGAGGAGCTGCCCCCGTACTGGGAACGAGGGCTCTGTGAGACGTGCCAGATCCGGCCGTGGGAGTTCCCGTCCGCGGCGTCACGCGCTCCCACGTCCTCGGTTCGCAAGCTCGAGGTGAGCGCGGACGGCTACACACCCGCGGTCGAGGCCGCGCTCTACCTCGGCGTCCGCATCAGCGGCTTTTTGAGCGCGCTCGGGGCCGACGACCCCGCTGCGCCGCAGCTGTGGAAGGACCTTCACGCGACGCTTGTGGAGTTCTGGGACTCCGACCTGCGCAGGGCCGAGGCGCCCGACAACCCGCACAAGTGGGGCGAGCTCACGCGGATCGCCGCCGCCGGGAGCGACCCCGCGCAGGTCTTCCTGAACGCCTGGACGCCCACCGGCGACCTCGTCGCGGCGCTGCGCGAGGAGCCGATCGTGCGTCCCCGATGGAGCGGCGCGCCCGAGGACGTCGTCGGTCAGGCGAAGCATGTCTACCTCGGACAACGGCACCTGACCCTCGAAGCGTTCGAGAACTTCCACCGCGCGGTCGGGGGCGCCTACGCGCGGAGCGAGCTGCTCTCGACCCTGCTCGACGCCGACTGGAACCTCGATCCCACGATCGCGCCGGAGGGCTCGAGGGACACGTACCTGTCGCCGCTCGACGACTACATCACCGGCGTGCTGTGGCCGCGCTACGACTTTGCCCGTGATCAGCCGGGTGAGCAGTGGGCGAAGCAAGCCGAGCGCCTGCGCAAGGCGATCAAGCTCGTCGAGCTCGAGGACATCGAGCGCTACTCGCCGCAGGACGGGTGGGTCCCTGTGTCGCTCATCTCGGAGTGGGCGCAGCAGGCGATCAGCGCGGGCACGAAGATCGATCGTGCGGGCGGCGTCTACACGATTCAGGGCCTCGACTACACGAGGATCGAGACCTACGCGTCGCTCGTGCCCGAGTCGCTCTGGCTCCTGGGCTGGCTCAACCACGAGGCCAGCTTGTTCAACCCGCGTCCGCCCGACAGCGAGCGGCCGAAGGGGCCGGACGGCAGAAGGAAACCCCTCGAGCCGAAGCCCGTGCGCCGAAAGAAGAAGATCGAGGAGTGGGAGCGGTCGTTTCGCGCGTGGATCGACGAGGACGGCGAGCGTCGCAATCGCCTCACGGACGCGTACAACCGGGCCTTTCGCGGGTACACGATCCCGCAATACTCGGACGCTCCCCTGCCGATCGCGCGCTGGGCCGAAAAGATCCAGCTGTATCCGCATCAGGTCGCGGGCGCCCGACGTGTACTCGCGAACCGCGGCGGGCTCGTCGCCTTCGACACCGGCGTGGGCAAGACCTACACGCTCCTCGCCATCCTCGCGCGCGCCCGCGAAGAGGGCTGGGCGCGGCGCCCAGTCCTGATCACGCCGGTCTCGCTGCTCTGGAAGTGGCGAAACGACTTCGAGAAGGCGCTGCCGGACTTCCGCGTCGCCGTGATCGGCAGCGAGCTGTTTCAGCGCAAGCGCGGCGACATCGTGGACGAGGCGAAGAGGCTCCTCGAGGCAGGCTCGATCACCGACGAGCAGTACCGGTACCGAGTCACCGCGTCGAGGCCGGACTCCAAGGCCAGTCAGGCGCGCAAGTGGATGGCGTTCATCGCGGGCGCCTACGACGCGGTCATTCTCTCGGTCGAGGCGATGGGGTCGATCAAGGTCGACCAGGAGTCCGTCGTGTCCTACGCCGAGGAATTGGCCGCGGTACAACGCTCCATCGCGATCACGAACCGCAACACGCGCAAGCTGGAGGCGGCGAACGAGGAGCGACGCGCGAGCGACAAGAAGGTCAAGAAGGACCTGAGCGAGCGCCAGAAGGCCATCCTGGAGCACAAGACCGCCGGCTGGGTCGCCGACAAGCTCGAGGGCCAGAAGCAGGAAAGGGACTTCGTGCCAGGCCTGACCTGGGATGACCTCAACGTCGACCTCTTGCTCGTCGACGAGGCCGCGATGTTCAAGAACCTGTGGGGCGTGGTGAAGAGCTGGGGCGAGGTCCCCAAGTGGATCGGCAACAGCCAGCCGAGCGCGCGCGCCTGGCAGTTTGATTTTCGGGCCGCGGCCGTGCGCAGGCGCAACGGCGGCACGGGGATCGTGCTGGCGACCGCGACCCCGTGGAAGAACGGTCCCGGCGAGGCCTACTCGATGATCAACTACATCGACGACCAGGCGTGGACGCGGCTCGGCATCGATGACCCGTATCAGTTCGTCGACCAGTTCGTTCGCATCGAGCAGCGCGAGTACATCGATCAGTCCTCGTTCAACCCGACCGAGGGACCCGCTGTCGTCGGCTTCCAGAACCTCGACATCCTGCGCACGGTGGTCCTGCGCTACGGCGAGTTCCGCACCGCCGAGGAGGTCGGCCTCGCGCTCCCCGAGCCCAAGATTCAGCAGGTCTACGTCGACCTCGACGACCGGCAGGAGGAGAAGTACGCCTGCGAGGTCGCGCGCCTTGAGAAGCTCCTCCGGCTGCCGATGAGTTCCGAGGAGGAAGAGGAGCAGGCGGAGATCCGCGCCGACATCCTCGGCATCCAGGCTCGGCTCACGCTCGTCGCCCTCCACGCGCAGGCCGACGAGGGCTACTCGTGGAGGACCGCGAAGGCCGGCGGCGTCGAGACGAAGAAGATCCAGCGCCGCAACCTCGAGCGCTTCCTCGAGCAGGGCTGGGAGATGGCGCGCGCGCTCACCGACAAGGACGAGAAGGCGAGCGTCCGTAAAGACCTCCCGTTGCCCGACCCACGGTCTCCGAAGGCGCTCAAGTGCGCCGAGCTGATCCTCGCGCAGCCGGGGTGCGGACACATCGTGTTCTGCCAGAACCTCGCGCCGCAGGTGTGGTTGCTCGAGGTGCTCGTGGAGGCAGGAATCGACCGCGACCGAATCGGGGTACTCAACGCGGAGACGGACGCGGCCGAACGTCCCAAGATCGCGAAGTTCTTCACCGGCGACCCCGACGCGGGCGAGGCGCCCACGCTCGACATCGTGATCGCCAACTCGGTCGCCTACGAGGGTCTGGATCTCCAGACGCGAACCTGCGCGATCCACCACCTCGACCTCCCGTGGACGCCGGGTGACCTCGAGCAGCGCAACGGCCGGGCCTATCGACAGAAGAACAGCTGCCCGGTCCTCAACATCTACTACTACATCGCGCGTGGGTCGACGGACGGGGTGAGGCTCAACAACGTGCAGGGCAAGAGCACGTGGATGGCTGACCTGCTCGACCTCGAGAAGACGAAGGTCAACAACCCGGCGGCCGACAGCGACCTTTCTGCGGAGGACATGCTGATCGAGCTGTCGCGCGACAAGGAGGCGGTCAAGCGGCTCCTCGCCGAGAAGAGGGTACGCGCGAGGGAGGAGGCGTACGCGAAGGTTCGCCAACTCGCGCTCAAGGTCATGGCGACCGCCGACACTCGCTTCCGCAAGCTCCGCGGCGTGGTCGATCCCGAGAGGGCCGATGAGCTGCGCAGTGAGGCCGAAGGGGCGCTCAAGCAGGTCCTCCTGACCGATCGCAAGGCGTGGCCGTGGGTCGAGTGGGCCGCGACGGTCCGCGACGTGCGGTGGCTGCTCCCGCTGAAGGACAGCGATACGCCCGTGTTCGAGGACCTCCGCGTGGTGCGTCGCAACAAGGTCGATACGCAGCAGCTCGAGGCGTTCGAGTTCGGGCTCGTGTACGGTCTCGAGATCGCCATGCGCGTCGCGGGGGGCGGCTCGTGGCGCATCCTCGACACGGCGGGTGTGCAGGGCCTCGGCATCACCCCGGAGGACATGCCCGGCAAGAGCCCGCACGAGTGGCCCGAGGATGACGACGCGCGCACGCGCGACGCGATCGAGCGCACCATCGGGCTCAAGCTGCGCACCGACGGCACGTGGGCGGGACTCGGGTGGCGGGGCGCGAGTGATGCCTGGGCCCGTCGCTGGTGGCCCGTGTTCGAGAATCGGATCGTCGATGGTCTCTCCAAGAGCGTACGCGGTGAGCGGCTGCCCGTGGTCCGAGATGGCGCCCTCGAGTTTCGCGCCGGGCCGACGCTGCGCGAGCTCGAGGTGCTACCCCCGACGCTCGCCGGCTGGCGTCGCTTCCTCGCGCTCGCGCCGGCCTCCGGTGAGTCCTATCGCGCGCTCCAGGCGGCCGGTGAGCTGTGGTGGTGGCGCGACGTGCCGCATGGTCTGCTCAGCAAGCAGGCCGCTCGGGCGGCGACCGTGACCACGCCGGGTACACGAATCTCGTGGCGCGGCGTGGGCGACTGGATCCAGGGGCTCAAGACGATCCAGGCGCGCGACGACGCGAAGCGGCGCGTGGCGGCCTTGAGGTCCCACATGGATGCGCTCGCGCAGCGTCCCGCGGTGCTCGCGGACGCCGATGACCTCGACGCGCTCGAGGCCGTGGTCCGTGGTCTGGGGGCGGACGCCGAGCTCAAGGAGGTCACGGCCTCGCTCCTGCGCGCGATCGCGGAAACGCGGGCGGAGGCGAGCGACACGGACGCTGGCGCGAACGAGCCTGCCTCGCGTTCCGCACGCGAACCACTCGAGGGCGGAGACCAGAGCGAGGAGTCGGCCGAGGGATTCTCGACACCAGGCGTCCGTGCGCGCTGGCGCGACCTCGGCGAGTGGCTCGACTTGATGCTCGAGATCGAGGGCCGCCGCTCGTCGACGGGAACGTACGACAAGATCCGTGCCCACGTGCTCGCGTTGGCTGACAACCTCGACGCGGTCCTCGCGGTCTCTACCGACGAGCAGGTCGTTCGTCTCTGGCGCGCCTGGGGCGGTGGCAAGCACGTCGGTAAAGACCGCTGGACGGGTCGCGGGGAGGTACGCGCGCGAATCCTGGATGGCCTCGATCGACGGTGCGCGAAGCGGAACACGATCCAGCGCGCCGACGAACGCGAGGAGGCCCCACGCGTCCGCGAGGTGCTCAGCAGCGCCGGGTTGATCGAGTCCTACTGCGTGTGGTTTGAGGAGAACGATCTCGCCGCTGCGGCTGCAGAGCTGCGCGCGTTGGCCGAATCGAGCGCGAGCACGCGTGAGGCGCTCGTTCGGACGCTCCTCGATCGGTTGCATACGACCTTCGCCTGGACGCTGCTGGGCTGGGCCTGGATGGCGGACGAACGGAAGACGCGCGGCCACCTCAAACATGATCCCACGTTGATCGAGGTGCCGGATGAAGTCGTCCATTGGCGCGACGGAGTTCCGTACCTGCTCGTGACATCACAGGGAGCTGACTTCCCGCTGCCGGCTGTGTGGGTCGAGCTCACGCACCTCGAGGGGGAGCCGCGGACCGAGGAGGTCACGTTCTACGGAGGCAGCGCAGACGCGCTCGCTATCTCGGCCCCGATCTACAAGTACGCGATCCGGGATCCCGCGCGCGCGAAGGAGCTGTTCCACCGCACACCGCACCTCGCGCTGTTCACCCCGTTCGACGGTCTCGAGGATCGCTACGGCGGACGCGCGCGTGAGATTCGGCGTTCGTTTCGGGAGCCCGAGGTGATCGAGCGGTCGCTCGCGATCGTCGCCGAGCTCGACGCCTTGATGACGAGCACGGAGCCGATCACCTCCGCGGTGGTCCGGGTCACCCCGACTCCTCGACATGACGCGACTGTCGAGCGCGCGATCGAGCTGCTGCTACACGGCGTGCACAAGGTCGAGCGGCTCCACGGCAGCGACGGGTCTGGATGGCGGATCCGAATCTGGCTGGACCCTACGAACTACGCCGATGTCACGCTCTATCCCAGCCGCCTCGCGGCCGCGTGGGACTGGTCGGGGCTCGATCGTGGCGGCAGGTCGCGTCGCGCGTGGCTCAAGACCTTCGTCGACGCCGCGCTGCACGGGCGTCGATCCGAGATCGGAGACCTCACCGGGACGTCCATGGACGGCGACAGCGAGTTTCGCCAGCCTCGTGTGCTCGAGGAGATACAGGACGATCCCGAGCTAACGCAGCTCGCCTCGATCCTCGCCGAGCGGGTACGCGAACAAGCGCTCCTGTCTCCCCACGACGCGCTCGAGATCCTCGGCCGTCTCGACTTCAACGAGGCGGCGACGCAGCTTCGCATGTACGTTCGCGGCCCCTCGGAGGGCGACGACGAACGCGAGACGCGAGAGGGCTACTGGCGAAACGAGGGCCGGATCATCGTCGAGTTGCGTGCGAAGTTGCTCGAGGCCGCGGACGCGAGAGTCCTCGACGTCGAGAAGGTGCCAGGTCGCGCCATCTTCGGGTCGAAGCTCGATCGCTACATCCTCAAGACTGGACCGGAGGGCCAGGAGGTCACGCGCGTGCCGGTCGTCGTCAAGGGCGGAGGTGACGAGCTCGACCGAGATGGGACGTACGCGGTCATCGTCCAGTCCGCGCACGCGATCGGTGTTGGCGACAAGGTGCTCGTCGCGTTCGAAGAGACCGAGACGGACGAGGACATCAACGAGAGCGTGAGCGAGTTTCGGGAGGCGTTCGAGACCGTCGACGCGCTGTGGCGGTGGATCAAGGTGCAGCCGGACTCCTTGCAGGAGTACCGCGACATCCTCGACCAGGCGACCGCGCTGGTGCTCACGAGCACGTGCCAAGACGAAGATCGTGCGAAGGCCATCGCGGCGATCGAGCAGGCGGAGAAGCTGTGGCGCGAGGCGGTCGAGGAGGTTCACGAGCCGCTCAAACAGATGGAGGTCGAGAAGATCCGCAGCACGATGACGGCGATCGCCGAGGCGACGCTCAAGGTCGCCAGCTCGTGCGCGAGCGGCGAGCGAGCGTTGTTCGCCACGACGCTGCCGACATCGATGGAGGACGCGCGCGCGCGCTTCGGTGAGAAACTCGCGGGAGAGCGAAGCGTTGGCATCGCCCGAGCAGTCCGGGACTCGCTCTCGCCGGACCTGCGGAGAGATCCGTACCAGGGCGACGAAGACGACACGTGCAAGGGCTACTGCTACGTCGCCTCCGAGGCCATCTGGCACCTGCTCGGAGGTTCCTCCTCGGGCTACCAGCCGCACCGAATCGTGCACGAGGGGCGGCCTCACTGGTACCTGATGAACGGCGCCGACGTCATCGACGTGACCGCTTGCCAGTTTCGTTCACGGGTGCCCTACCGCGATGGCCAGCGGCGCGCGTTCATGACCGCGACCCCGAGTCGGCGAGCGCGACTCCTGATGACGCGGGCGCGCGCACGCATGCGCTCGAGGAGGGCCGCGTGATGCCGGATCAAGACTGGGATCGAAAGACGCGGACCACGTGGTCGACGAAGACTCGTCGGCCCTCGGGGGCGCCGCAAGACAGCTCGGCGTTCCAACCGTTCGACGGGAGCTATGACCAGCTCCTCACGCGGTTCATCGAGCGCGAGCACGAGGCGATTCGCCGCGAGGCGCAGTGGCGCACGTATCTCTACGCAGGCGGCGCGGCGCTCGGCGGCGTCGTGATCGGGTTGAGCGTCCCCTACATCGTCAAGGCGATGTCGGACGCGACGAGGCAATCGGGAGGTGGAGCATGAGGTTTCAAAATTGTCGCAGGATCCCGATGGCAGCGGGCGTTGCCGAGCCGACCTGGCCGCTGCCGGAGACGACACCGCGATTCGCCACGTGGTCGCTGTGCGGCGTGCGTCCGTCGAGCTGTACGAGCGACGACAACACCAAGTGCGTCCGATGGCACAGCGGCGTCGATCTGACGAAGGCCGCTGACAACGCGCTCGTCGCCGCGCCGGAGGACCTCGTGATCGTGAAGGTGAACGTCAACTGGTCGAAGGGAAAGGATGGAGCTTGGTCGCGCGCGACCTTCGCTCGGACGAAGACAGGTCTGTTTCTCGTATTCGGCGGCGTGCGCAAGGACTCGCACACGGAGTGGGCGATCAAAGTCGGTGACGCGATCCTCCAGGGGGAGCCGATCGGACGCATCCAGGGCAGCTACGGGATGCTGCACTTCGAGACCTACATCGATGATGACGAGTCGCGGACGTCGAATTCCCGCTGGTACATCGGCGAGGAGCCGCCGGACGGCCTCGTCAACCCGGTCAACTATCTCCAGCGCGCGGCAGGGATGGCCGAGACGCTCGAGACATGGCCGCAGCGGATACAGGCGCTGCTCGACCTCGGCTACGAAGCGGGTGACGCGACGTGGGACTGGGGCGACCAGGCGATCGACGCGCTGAAGGTCGCGCAGCGAGACCTGGGGCTCGACGACGACGGGATCTGGGGGCCGAATACCGAGGCGGCGATCCAGAACGCGCTCGCCACGTACGACGCCCAGTCGCCCGAGCCTGCGCCGAAGCCCACGCCCGAACCAACACCCGACCCCATACCGCCGCCGGTTTCGCAACCTGAGCCGGCACCGGCACCAAAGCCCGCACCGGACTCGACGCCGGCACCTGCACCAACGACCCGGGTACCCGCACCACGCGCGTCCGCGGGCACGCCAGCGCCGACGATGCCGTGGCTGTGGGTCCCGATCGGCGCCGGCGTACTCGGCCTCGGTGTCGCGGCCTACAAGCTGCTCATGTCGTCCTCGCCGCGGAAGGTGTCGTGATGGACCTCAGACTCGCCAGCCTCTTCAACGGCTCGATCGGCGTCGACCTGATCACGATGCCGCGTGGGGCCCATACCCTCGAGATCATCGAGCCGGGGGACTCGGTCGCCTACCTGATCCTTCGCGGCGAAGTTTCCGCCGTGTTCCAGGGCACCACGAAGCTCCCTCGCCGTAAGGTCTCTGCGCGCCGCGGGCTCCCGCTGCTGCTCGTGAACACCGGGACCTACGCGGTGTACGCGGAGACTGGCGTCGTCGGCCTGCGCAGCGCGAGAGGAGGACCCAATGGACGTTGAGACCGCGCACCACCTGCTACGGAAGGTGTCCTCAGCGCTGATGCGCTTCGGTACCCCGCCGCCCAAGCCCGCTCCGACGGTCACGTCCTGGGAGGAGTTCTTGCGGCAGCCGACGGCGGCCGAGCGCGCGGCGGCGGACGCTCGAGCACACAATGGCTCGTCACGTACGGCAGACGCGCCCGCGTCGACCGACACGAGCAGCAGCAGGCGACGACGACGCCCGCCGCGTCAATCCCCAACACCACCACCCAGGACCAAGCAGGCCGCGAAGCCCTCGAGCCAAACCGCCAAGCCGGCCAAGGAGCCCCGCGCCCAGGGCCTCGCGCAGACCTACGACGTGACCGCCGCGGGCACCCCGAGCGAGCGGATCGCATATGCGTCGGCCCCACGTCACGTGGGCAGCGTGACGGTCGAGCGTGAAGCCCGGCCGCCTCCTGCGCGACAAGCCGCACCACAGTCACCGAGGACATCGGAGTCTGCTGCGATCGCGGGCGAGCTCGCGGCGATCCGCCAGCTCCTCGAGCAACTCGTTCGCGCGCAGCTACGCGCCGAGTCTCGCCTCGACGCGATCGAGCGCAACACCAGGCCTCTAGAAGTACCGAAGGACGAGCGACACGCTGCTGTAACCGACGCCAAGCCGTCGAGCAGCGACGACACTTTCGCACTGGGCCAAAACGAAGGTGAAGCGGGTAGCGAACGAGGCGAAGGCCTCGGGGTAGACGGCGAGAACCTGCAAGAGGTCGTCACGCAGCTACAAGCCTCACTTCTCGCCGTCTCGCAGCAGTTCAGTCACTTGAACGATCGTCTCAACGGGCTCGAGCGACGATCGCCGCCCGAACGGCGCCCCTCGAGGCGTCGCGGTGCACGGCCCGCACGATCGCGCTCCAGGGCCTCGAGGATCAACGAAGAGCGCGGTCCCCCGGATCCATCCTCGTGGGAGGATGACCCATGAGACAGCACATTCGGCGGCAGCGAACGGATCTGGAGATAGAATTGCTAGTGATACAGCGAGCGATCCGCTGGAGCGGGAGCGCGTTGATCGTCGGAGGTCTGATCGGACTCGGTCTGGGCGTTCGGTTGGGGCTACAGGCCGGACGGACCAGGGCGCGTGAAACGGCCGCGAGGTGACAGTATGGAAGACATCACAAAGTTCATGATTGGGGTCGGGGGTGCCGCGTTGCTGGTCGGTGGCGGGATGGCGCTCGGGATGGCCCTTCGGGAATCCTCTCCGCACCGGCTCCCCTCGAGTCCAGCGGCGCCGAAGAGCCCGCTTCGACAACAGCGGTCGCGCCTGCTGGTCCTCGCGCCCCCCTACGGGCGCATCACGACGACGGAGTCTACGGGCGTTGTCTCGCTCCTCGAGCGGCTTCAGCCCGGTCCGCTGGAGGTCGCTATCCATGCGCTCGGTGGGTACTCAACAGCCGTCGATCACATCGCGCGCGCGTTCAAGGCGTACCCACACAAGATCACGGCGTTCGTGCCGTACCGGGCCATGTCGGGCGGGACGCTCGTCGCGCTCGCGGCCGACGAGATCGTGATGAACCGCAACGCGGTCCTGGGTCCCGTTGACCCTCAGCTCGCTGGCTACCCGGCGCACGCGATCGCCACGCTGCTCGAGACGAAACCGATCGAGCGCTTGAAGGAAGAGTGGTTCGTGCTCGGGCTCGAGTCGAAGAAGGCGCTGGCAGAGACCACGAGGCTCGTGAACGAGCTCGTGACGTCGCCCGCCGCGATCACGCGCCTGACGAGCGGGACCACGACTCACGGACACCCGATCTCGATGCAGGAGGCCACGGAGCTCGGCCTCCCTGTCCGCGAAGGAGTGCCGCCGGACGTGACCGCGGCGATCGATCAAGCGATCGCGTTCTCGCGGTCGCAGGAGCTCCCCCTCCCGTACTGAGGCGAGGGACGACAGAAGGAGTCGACACATGAGGTTTCTTTCAGGTGTGGTCGTCGGTGTCGCGCTCGGCGTGGCCGGCACGATGGTGGTGATCGTCAAGCGGATGACGGGGTGAGCCGTGGCCTACGTAGACGAGAATGGTGAAGAGCATTGCTGTGAAGACTGCGCCAAGGCCAAGCGACGGTCGCCGATGCCTTGGGGAGCGCTGTTTGCCGGCGCGGTCGCGGCGGCCGCGACCTCGGGAGTCGTTCTAGCTCTGACGCGATCACGTCCGATCGAGAAGCGAGAAGACCGTGGCTGACCTACCGCTCGAAGCACTCAACGTGACGCACTTCCAAGCGACGCTCCCGCGCCCCGTGAGGACCGTCATCGAGGTTCGCCAGAAGGTCAGCAAACTTCGACTCGTCCTCACGCTGTCGGTGGTCAGCGCGCTCGTGGCCGGGGGCTACGTACTGTACTGGTGGCTCAAGCACGGCAAGGGCGGCTTCGGCTTCGGCTTCGGGAGCGGAAAGGGCGGGTCCTCGATCTTCGGGCAAGGGGGTGACCCCTCGGGACCGGGCGGGGACGCGGCGGAGCCAGGTGCCCCCGGGGACACGTTCGAGGCCGGCGGCTCCACGTCACCGTCGAATGGAGAAGGGAGCGCGAGCTCCGGTGGCGACATCCGACCTACGAAGCCCGGCGACCGCGGCAGCGGGAAAACGGAATCACCGATAGCCGATGGCGCGGACGAGCACAGCGACGAGAAGAGCGGTCGCGGTGGCGACAGCGGTGATGATGGCGGCGGCACCGGGGGTGGATCAGGCGGCGGCGTCGGTGAGGGCCAGGGACTCGGCGATGGCGGCGAAGAACACGACAGCGTCGGGGTTGATGACGGAGGCGGTGAGGACCTCGGCGAGTACGACGGCGGAGGCGAGGGTCTCATGGTCATCGACGATCTCGAGCCGCCAGACACCTCTCCCGAGAAGATCCAGAAGCTCCGCACGGATATCGAGGACCTGGTCCTCGGCGCGGTCTTGGATCCGGGCGTCGACGCACCTGAACTTCCGCCGATGCTCCATCACTTCGACCCAGGCCTCGGCTCCGTCTGGAAATTCTGGGCTGATGTCGCGCTCCACTACAATTATCCAGGGTTACCGTGGGGACGACTCGATCCCGATAACTCAACGCACGTGCCGTGGATCGAGCTATGGATCGACATCTACCGCTACGTCCTGCTCGTCGATCTCGGCGAGAACCCGGGTGTTGAGGTGGAGGAACCGCAGAGCGCCGTCAGGCCTCACGCGCTCGATCGTCGTGGAGATCCGCTCCGGCTGCTGCTGTGGCGGACGAAGCGGCCACTAGCGAGCGTTTCGGAGCGAGGGAGTGGGTCATGACGATCTCGCAGGCGCTCGAGCTGTTTGAACTAGCGGACGCTCCAAGCGATGAACTCGTGAAGCGAACGTATCGAAACGTCGCGCGTATCGTCCATCCCGATCGCCACGCCGGGAGCGAGACGGCGACGCAGCTGCTCAAACGGTACACGGTGGCGCGAGAGTGTCTACTCGGCTCGCCGCAACATCTCCGGGTTCGCTCTCGCGGCGATGCAGGAGCGCGAGCGAGGTCTCCGGGGAGTTCCAGAGCCGAGGATCTCCAACAGCAGCTCGAACACGCCGCAGCCCTCTCGCGGTGGCTCATGCGCGAGCTTCCACGTGGTCGTACCGTGCAGTTTCTCGTCGCAGGGACAGCGCTGTTCGCTATCGGGGCGCTTGCGCTCAGAACGGTCGAAGACTCGCTCCGAACGTGAGATCTGGAACCGTGCGACACCGGTCTGTCATAACACCAGCACCATCGCTGGTCGTCGATCATTGGCTGTCGTACATTTTCCCTTCGTCTGCGGCCGAGCTCGCCCCGTACCTGCGGTCGAGCGCGACCGGCCCTCGACTCCGCCGCTGGCTCGCTGCGGTCGACCGCGGCGCGACGCCGACCATAGAGGCCCTCACCGCGCTGAACCGACGGTTGCAGGGGAGATCGAGTATATCGTGCGCATGGAGACGGGCGTTCCGGAGCCGGAGGAGCCCCTCTCGCTTGGCCGTGGCTCGTGCCGCGACATGATCTGGCTGTTAGTACATATTCTTCGTCAACTCGGCGTCGCAGCGCGCTTCGTCTCGGGGCTACCTGATCCAGCTCGCGCCCGACCAGCTGCCGATTGACGGTCCAGCCAAGCGCGGGTCCTCGGGGCGCCGCGAGGAGGCGTCCTCGTGCGAGCGGCTCGCAGGCCGAATCGGGGCAGAGACACGAACGGTCTTTCGCCGGGCCGCGGCGCGCTCCATGGTTCAAAGCCGCGCGCGCTCACGGTGTTTTCGAGGTAAGCGAAGAAATTCTCAGTTATCCGATCGGTCAGGCGTTACCAACTGAACTATGATGTCATCTCAGGCGCGCTCGCTGAGCAGACGCCACTCTCGCGAGGTTCCTTTTCTAGCCAAGAGAATGATGCCGACGGATACTCTAAACGAATCCTCGATGCCGCCTTCTGCGGGATCTACGTGTACGACCTAACTGCGGGGCGAAATGAATATATCAATCCCCAGTACACGCGCATCACGGGCTGGACCCTCGCAGAGATTAACGCGATGTCGGCGCTCGAGTTCTCCGAGCTGTTTCACCCCGACGATCGTGTCGCCGTATATGAGCACATGAACCAGGTGCTCGAGACGAGCGACGACGAGGTGGTCGAGATCGAGTACCGCTTTCGTCACAAGAACGGATCGTGGATCTGGTGCCTTTCACGCGACGCGCTCATGAAAGGCGACGAGACGGCGCGTCGCTTCATCGGCACATTCATGGACGTCACGGATCGGGTCGCGCGGCGAATGGAGAGTGAGCGTCAACTCTCGCTAATCCGCGGGGTGCTCGACGCGATGCTCAAGGGAGGCGATGTCGCGTTCTGGGACTGGCACCTGCTCGCCGGCTGGGCGCGTGTCAGCGACAGCTACTTTACGCAGCTCGGCTTCGCCCCCGGGGCTTGGGTTCCTTCCCACAAGACGTGGGCCGAACGCGTGCACCCCGAGGATATCGGGGCGGCCGTGTTGGGGCTCAAGCGCCTGCTCTCGGGTGACACGAGGAACTACGACGCTCAGTACCGAATGCGCGACGTCGACGGCGAGTGGCGCTGGATCCTCGCGCGGGGCTACGTCACGGAACGTAGTCTTGATGGGCAGCCTGCCCGAGTCACGGGGACGCATCAGGACATCCAGCGCCTCAAGCTGCAAGAGGAGCAGTTGCGAAAATTTCAGAAGATGGAGGTCCTCGGGCAGCTTACAGGCGGGATCGCCCACGACTTCAACAACATCCTGGCGACGATCAGCGCGAACCTAACGCTGCTGGAACTGGACGCCCAACCCGCGCAACGAGATTATCTGGAGATGATCGGGAGCGCGGTGAGGCGAGCCACCGGCGTCACGAGTTCTCTGCTCAAGTACTCACGTCAGCGATCGCTCACGCCCGAACCGATTGACGTGAACGAGCGCATTAGAGCCCTGGATGAGGTTCTCCGCACGGCCGCAGGCGCGAGCAACAAACTCCGGCTCGCGCTCGCAGCCGATCGCCTACGAATCACGGCGGAGGTCAATTCGTTCGAGAGTGCGTTGCTCAATCTCGTCGTCAACGCGCGCGACGCCGTTGACTCCGCCGGTGGCGTGATAGAGATCGAGACGACGGTCCGCTCCGCCTCCGCGGACGAGAGCGCCTGGACGACTCCGCGCTGCTACGTGATCATCTCGATTCGCGACAACGGCTGCGGCATGACGCCCGAGGTCCTCAAGCGCGCCGTCGAGCCGTTGTACACGACCAAGCGACTCGATGAGGGGACGGGGCTCGGCTTGAGCATGGTCAACAAATTCGCGTCTGAGGCCCGCGGCTACCTGCGCCTGGAGTCGCGTGTGGGGATCGGGACTCGGGCGGAACTGGCGCTCCCGAGGCTCGTCGAGAGGCCAACCACCGAAGTCCCTTCGCTACCCGCGCCAGCTGCGGCTACACGCAGCGCGGGTACGTCGGTCCTCATTGTCGATGACGAGGTGCTCTTCACGTCAGCGTTCGGTGAACAGCTGAGGAGACTCGGCTACCGGGTGCACACCGCCGATACCCCGCGACGCGCGCTCGCGGAGCTCGCCACGAGCGAGATTGATCTCCTGCTCACCGATATCGCCATTCTCTCCTCGTTCGACGGAGTCGAGCTCGCGCAGCGAGCTATCGCGCTGACACCGTCGATCAAGGTGATCTTCATGACAGGCTACGTGGTAGAGGAACTGCGCGAGGCGGCGTCCGCGATGGGTCCAGTCCTGATAAAACCGTTCTCCGTCGAACAGCTCACGGCGCTGTTTCAGATCGACCCGACGACACCTCGATCAGGATGACGCGCGGGTCCTGGGGTCGAACGTCGTCTCCAACGTGCCCTTCATCCTGATCGTGCAGGACCGGCTGATGACGCTGGACGACCCCGCGGCGGCCTGGACGACACTCGCGGTCGTCTCGACCTTCGCGGGGAACCTGACACTGCTCGGCTCCGCCGCGAACGTGATCGTGGCCGAGGCTGGCCGCGAGCTCGGCGGCTTTGGCTTCTGGCAGCACCTCCGGGTCGGGCTCCCTATCGCGCTCTCTCGTCGAGATCCGGCGAGCGCATCCAAGCGGGCGGCGTGATCGGGATGTTCCACCATCTCTACTTCACCGGCACGCGCACGGTCGTGATGGCGCTGGGGGGCACCTTCAGCGCGCTCGAGCTGATGCCGCTGGTACTCATCGGCCACGAAGCGCACCAGAACCTCACGCGGGCGCGCGCGCCCGGCTGGGTGCGAGCGTACCGCTGGCCGCTCTTGTTCTTCGTCGCGGTCGCGTTCTGGAACCTCGTCGGCGCCGGCCTGTTCGGCTTCCTGATCAACCCGCCGATCGCCCTGTATTACATGCAGGGCCTCAACACGACCTCGGTCCACGGCCACACCGCGCTGTTCGGCGTCTACGGGATGCTCGGCATCGGCCTGTCGCTGTTCAGCCTGCGAATCCTGTACATTCGCGCGCGCTGGGACGTGTCGGCGCTGAGGCTCTCGTTCTGGGCGATCAACATCGGCCTCGCGCTCATGGTGCTCCTGAGCTTGCTGCCAGTGGGTCTGATGCAGACGTGGGCGAGCGTCGAGCACGGGATGTGGTACGCGCGCTCGGCCGAGTTCATGCAAACTCCTGCGCTCGACACGTTTCGTTGGCTGCGGGTGATCGGCGACACCGGCTTCGCCGCAGGCTTGCTCGGAGTGGGATGGTTCGTCGTTGGGCTGCGCTTCGGGTGGTCACGCGATGGCGTTCGCGAGGATCTCCGGGAGCGAGGAGGCTAGCTCGGGGCGCGGTATCCCATGTTGACGGTTTGAAGCGCTCCGCCAAGTGGCTCGACGCCGCACGAGCGCTTGTTGTTCGCGCCACGACGAGCGCAGACGACGAACGAGAACGACACGCAGCAAGCGCGCGTCGATGCTACTGGCTGGCTCCAGCGGCCGAGGAGACAACCGGCCCCGTGACCTGAGACCTATGACCCAAGGCTTGTTGAATAAACAGGTCAATCGATACAAACTATACACAACCTAATGTCTGCTTCAGACGTCTCGAACCAAACACGATATCGCGGTTTCGCGCCTGGGGTGCTGAAGCCTCGCGGTACGCTGACGGCAGTTCGTGACGCGACCACAATGGATGCGGCTACGACCCTGCGGCGCATCGAGACCCTGCTCGATCACGTGCGCGCCGTGGACACGCGACGATACGAGACTCGCGCGACCGACAGCATCCTGCGCGAGCACATCCCCGAGATCGAGAAGCTGCTGGCGAGCACCTTCGCTACGCTCGCGGCGATCGCTGAGCGATACACCGCAAGTGCCGCGCAGCCGAGTACGCTCGATGACGCGCTCACGCTCGACGGCGACTTCGCCGCTCACGTCGACGCGCTGATGCAAGCCGAAGACGCGGCTTCGCGCGTCGCCGACATCGCCGTAGTCGCGCGCATGGAGCTCGCGCACAGGCACCTACGCTTGCAACAAATGCCCTTGGGGGCGGATTCTTGGGATTACATCGCGGTCACGTCGAGCATCCGACGACGCGTGCTCAAGTCGGTGACGGCGATCCAGACCGCGATCCGTCGGCACGAGGGCCTCAACGACGAGGACTCATGGTTCCGTTCTGAGCTCGATCACTCACTCGAGGTTCGGCGCGTGTACGCGGCCTTTCGCCGCCGTCTCCAGCTAGACCGGCCACCAAGCCGCGCCGAGATGTACACGCGCCTCCGGCTCGTCGGGACGTCGATCGCAATCCTCGTCGGGAAGGACATCTACGAGCACCTGCGGGTCACGGATCGCCAGATGATTCGCGCGTTGCAGGCGAAGGTGATCAATTGGCTTCGCAAGGACCCGACGACGAGCGGGCGCTTCCCGGCGCGCGCAGGCGAGCATATCTGGCAAGACGTCGCAGCATGTGCCGACCTCCTGATGCAGGTCAACCACCGGACCGAGCTGCGCGACCACGACGTCGCCGCCCTCGAGGCGCTGGCCGACGCTCTGCGACGCAACGCGCCGCCGGCTGAGTGTCGCGTGAGGCTGGCCGCGCTCGAGGGCGCAGACGAAAAACTCGACCAATTCATCCGCTCGAGCGACGAACCGACGGACGCGCTCACCAAACTTGTCCCGCGTCTGCTGGCGGGAACCCGGCGCCCTACGTGGTGAGCAGTTCGGCTCGGGTTTGGGCCCCGTCGACCGCGCCCGCGCCCGCTCGCCAAGAACGTGACTGGCGGGCTCATCAGCGCGACGAGCTGTTCGGAGAACGAGGGGACCGCCGCGTAAACTCGGAAGCGAGGCCGAGGCTCCACAGAGCATGTCCACGATCGAGCGCTACCTCGACACACCCTCGCTCGTTCCAAACGGCCCACGCTCGTGTACCCTGGACTCCCACTGGAAAATTTCCCCATGAGATTAAAACAACTCAAGCACCCCTGGCGCCTCGTGGCGCCCTTGCTCGCGGTCGCGTTGGTCGGCGGCTGTGACTCGGACCCCTGCGCCGACCTTGAGTCAGGCCACACCTGCACCTGGCTCGGCCTCAAGGGCGAGGAGGGCTACAACGAGGACGGCCATCACCGCAGCGAGACGGTGGTGAGCCAGCCGCAGGATCTCCTGTTCCTCCCCGACGGCACCGCCTGGTTCACCGACTTCAACAACTTCCTGATTCGGCGCGTCAACCCCGACGGCACGGTCCAGACCATGGTCGGCTCGGTCGACCCGATCTTCCCGGGGGACGGGCCGTTCGGCGGCGTGCCGCCCGGCGGGGCGCCGGGCAGCGACTGGCTCCTCAACCACCCGACGAACCTGGTCCTGCAACCAGACGGTTCGCTCCTCGTCGTCGCGTGGCACAACCACAAGCTGTTGACCGTCAACCCCGAAGACGGCTACGTCAACGTCGTCTGCGGCGGCGGTGCGGGCTTCGACGGCGACGGCGAGCTCGCGGCCGAGACGGCGCTGTTCAAGCAGCTCAACGACGCGACGTTCGACGGCGCGGGCAACCTCTACATCCTCGACCAGCAGAACGAGCGCGTCCGCCGGATCGACGCCGCCGGGATCATCACGACCATCGCCGGCACCGGCGAGGTCGGCTACAGCGGCGACGGCGGGCCGGCGATCGACGCCACGTTCTCGTGGGCCAAGGGCTCCAACCCGAACCCGAGCGGCGGCATCCTCCACCACGAGGGCGTCCTGTACGTGTCGGACACCGAGGCCAACGTGATCCGCACCATCGACCTGGCGACCGGGCTCATCGACGCCTTCGCCGGCACCGGCGAGAAGGGCTTCGCCGGCGACGGCGGGCCGGCGCTCACGGCCAAGCTCAGCGCGCCGCGGGACCTCGAGATCGGGCCCGACGGACACCTCTACTTCGCCGACACCGACAACGGCGCGGTGCGGGCGATCAACCTCGAGACGGGCGACATCCGCACGGTGGTCGGCACCGGCGAGCTCGGCGTCAACGAGGAGGAGGGCCTCCCCGCGACCGAGACGCAGCTGCGTCGGCCCTTCGGCGTCTCCTTCGACCCGGACGGCAACCTCTACGTCATGGACACCCTCAACTCCCGGATCGTGAAGGTGGCCCGATGAAGCGCGCGCTCCTCCTACTCCCCTGCGTCGGCGCGCTCGGCCTGCTCGCGCTGAGCTCGAGCTGCGGCGACGACACCTGCGAGCCCGAGGTCGGCACGATCTGCACGATCGTCGGCATCGGCGAGAACGGCTACGACCGCGACGCGGACAACATCGCGATCCCCGCGCTCGAGGCCAAGTTCTCGTTGCCGCAGGACACGCTCACCGGTCCTGACGGCCAGATCTACATCCTCGACTGGAACAACCACCGCCTGCGCGTCTACGACGAGGTAGAGGGCACGGTCGCGTGGGTCGCCGGGCGCGGCGAGCTCGGCGGCAGCCTCGACGACCCGGCCAACGGCGACTTCAACCACCCGACCAACATGATCTTCGACCCGAGCGGCAAGATCATCATGGCCGCCTGGCACAACAGCAAGATCCGCGTGGTCGACCCCGCGACCGGCGTCGTCACCGACTCGTGCGGCGACGGGGGGCGGGCGTACTTCGGCGACGGCGGCGACGCGCTCACGGCCTCGCTCGATCTGCCCGCGAGCATCGCGTTCAGCCCGCAGGGCGAGCTCGTGATCATGGACCAGGCCAATCAGGTGCTGCGGTACATCGACGCCGCGGGCGACATTCAGCTGCTCGCCGGCCGCTGCGTCGTTGATGCCGCGCCGCCCGCGGGCCCCGGGCCGTGCGCCGACGGCGTCGATCTGGTGCAGTGTCCCGACGGCGGCGGCCGCTCGTCGGGGAAGTGGACCTGCGGTGACCCGGCGGAGTTCTGCTCGAAGCCCTGCACGCCCGGCTACGCGGGCGACGATCTGCCGGCGGACCAGCTGCGGATGGCGCAGCCGTTCGGGCAGTCGGCGTCGCCGGCCGGGCGCATCGCCTACAGCGACGCGGGCGAGCTGTACTTCGCCGACAGCGCCAACCACCTGATCCGCAAGATCGACAAGGACGGCATCGTGCGCCGCGTGGCCGGGACGCCGCCGGTCGACGGCGTGGCCCAGGGCGGTCACGCGGGCGACGGCGGCGCGGCGACCGACGCGAAGCTCAACTTCCCGGTCGACCTCGCGTTCGCCGACGACGGCACGCTCTACTTCACCGACACCAACAACCACTGCGTACGCAAGATCGATCCCGACGGGACCATCGACGTCGCCGTGGGCGTGTGCGGCGAGAAGGGCTTCGAGGGCGACGGCGGCCCGCCGACCGCGGCGCGGCTGAGCCTGCCCTTCGGCCTCGAGTGGCACGACGGCGCGCTGATCATCGCCGACACGGGCAACAACGTGATCCGCAAGGTCGTGTTGAAGTAGTCGACCGACCAACGCCACGGGGCGCTACGGCGCGCAGAAGGCGTCTCCTCCTGCAGAGGAGACGCACTTCCAGCCGCGAAACATGAAGTCGCCGCAGTAGCCGTCGGGGTCGTCCTCGTAGCCGTCGACGAGATCCTCCGTGTGACATGACAGGAGGCAGCGCCTCGTCTCCGCGTCGTCTGGACGCGCGCACACGTGCGTGAGCTCGACCTCGCACTCGCCCGCCGCCGCGCAGCAGTCCGCGTCGGAGACACACTCGTGGGTGCAGTACCCGTACTGAAACTCGCTGACGCAGAGGACCTCGCCGCGGAGCTCGCCGGGGTCGACGCCCGCGTAGCACTCGGCGGGCGCCTCGCAGAGTTGGCCCGCCGCCGTCGGCTCGGTCGGCACGCTGCAGCCGACGAGGCCGGCGAGCGCCGCGGCGACGAGCGGCCGACGAGCGGCAGGCTCGTGTCGTGTGAATCGTGAAGCGAAGCTCGGCATCAGCGACCCAGAGTAAACATGATTTATCGAACATGCTCGTAGGAGCTGCGCGTTCGTGGTCCCCCGCCTCCGCGCGCCGAGCTCTCGCTCGGCAGCGCTCGCGCGATGACGACCGACGCGGGGCGAGGGTTGCGGGTCAGGCGAACGCCCGGCGCGATCGCTCGTACGCAGTTCAGCCGTGACTCGGATCACCGCGACCGCGAACCACATCGCCGCGTCGTCCGAGGACCACGTGGCCCCGGCATGGACAGTTGGAGCGCTGTGTCGACGCGCGCGCGCTCCGTCACCACTTCCGAAGGAAGGAACGACCGATGATCATCACCACGCCCGTGACCGCGAGCCTCGTGTTCGCGCTGACGCTCGCCCAGAGCCCCGCGCCCGTCGAAGAGGGACCCGTGGCCCCCGACTCGAGTGAGCCGGCGCCGACCGATTCCGCGCCGCCCCCTGAGCCGGTACCGGCGCCGGCGCCCGTGTTTCAGCCCGCGCCGGCGCCGGAGCAGCCGCAGGAGTACGAGCCGCCCGAGAAGCCGCGCCGTCGAGGTCTCGGCATGATGATCTCGGGTTGGTCCCTGTTCGCCGGCTCGTACCTCATCACCGCGCTCTCCGGCGCGATCGCCTACGACACCGGGAGCGAGGAGCTCGGCGGCGCGCTGCTCATCCCGGTCGCCGGGCCGCTCATAGCGATTCCCCAGGTCGACAGCCTGAGCGGAAAGATCGCGCTCGTGTTCCCGTTCCTGGCCCAGACCGCCGGGCTCACGCTCGGGATCGCGGGCACGGTCTTGTTCGCGCGCAGTGGTCGTGCCAACATGGCCGTGAACGCTGACGGCGTCCGACTCACGCGTTCGGGCCTTCGCCTCAACGCTGGGTTCACGCCGGGTGGGGGCGCGCTTGGGCTCCGCTATCGTTTCTGATCGATAAGAGGCGAACTCGTCGCCAGCGGCAATGAAGGAAGCAGAGCCGTCGCTAGCCCAGATCTCGATCCTTTCGCACGTGGACTCCCGCAACCTCGCGCCAAAGTAATTTGCTTCTCGATCGCTCCACGCTGTGAATACGCCGATCGATGACTCTATACGGATTCGACATCGACTGAATGGTGTTAGGTTTTATTTCGACGGGCGCGGCTAGGTCAATCTGGCGGGAGACGTTGGGATTCGCAATCACACCATGACAGGCCGCTCGGCCGCTTTCCATCCAGACGAGTAAAATTCGACTCGAGTCGATGGTTCGCGCAATCTGTGCGCCGATCATCCTTGCACGCATCAGCGCTCAGCGCGCTTGTGCGGCGGCCAAATCTCACCCGCCGGAACATTCTGACCACGTCCTACAATCTGTTTAGATTGATTGCATCGCTTCTGTCCGTCGGTAATACGTTCGATGTGACACATATCGACCAGGCACCACGACTACTCATCGTTGACGACGACGCGATCTTCAACCGGCTCATTGGCCACGCGTTGGCGCGCCTAGGGTACGATATTGTAGGTGTCCCCGACTCGAAGGAGGCCATGGAGGCGCTCGCGCGACGACGCTTCGATCTCGTCCTTGCCGATATCGATATGCCGGGAAACCGCCAATTAGAGATGCTTAAGAATGTTGTATCGCGCTATCCGCTGCTGCCCGTGGTTCTGATGACTGGGTATCCGGAAACGCAAGTTGTTATCGATGCACTCCGATCAGGAGCCACGGACTTTTTCGTAAAACCGTGCGACATCGGACATCTTCATACTCAGCTCCAACGGTTACTCGTGGCTGTCCAGCGGAAGCGGAGAGCCAGGCAAGCGCTCGACGCGATATCGAGCTTGTAGCCGAGGTCCGCGGACCCCCGGCCGTGTAGCACGCGCTGCGCCCGCTTGCGACGGCTGCTTCCAGCCATGTCTGGCGCGAGGTGGCCAACGACAATCGCGGGACCGGGTGTCACTCTTCCTGCTTCGATGCGTTCTCAGACGCCGCCGGCGACGCCGGTAGCAAGCGCTGCGCGAGCTCGGCCTTGAGCGTGTCCCAGTCCTCGGAGCGCGGCAGGCTGGCGTACTCCGGCTTCACGCGCGACTTCTCGATCAGGATCACGCTGCGGGCGAGCCGGCTGTCGCACCAGGGGCTGGCTCGGGAGCCAGGAGGAGCTGGCCGAGGGCGTTCATCCTTCCTACATCCTCGAGGTCGGCGCCCAGGCGTGGCCACGGCGCGGCCGGAAGTAGCCGAGGAGCGCGCGCAGGCGGCCGAGCGAGGGATCCGGCGCGAGGCTGCAACCCATCCGATCGAGCTGCATCTGGTACCAGGCGCCCTGGAGGAGCCTGTCAAGCGCCGAGCGCAATCACTTCTCCTCACGAGGTATCCTCGACGTCGTCGAGCGCTCGATCCCGCCCCCACGATTTGCTACCGTCGCTCTCGGGTGTGGTCTTGGAGGCAAGTCAAGATGACCATCAAGATCACGGAGAAGCAGAAACAAGGACGCAAGCCCGTGTGGCGAGTCTCGATCCATCTGAAGCTGGCTGACGGCCGGAACGAGCGGAAGGAATTCAGCCGCCCGCGCTCGCTCTCCCGTCGCGCGGTCACGCAGTGGGCGAAGCTCAAGCACGCGGATCTGCTGCGCGAACGCGCGGCGAAGGAGGTGGCCAAGGACGGCACGTTCAAGCGGATTACATTTGCAAAGTACGCTCAGCGGTTCTTGAGGACATACGCGCACCGCAAGGGCCTCAAGCCCAGCTCCATGCGCGCCTACGAGGACTCGCTGCGCCTGCACCTGCTGCCGGCCTTCGGGTGTATGCAGGTCGACGCGATCACCGATCAGCACCTCGACCGGATCCGCGATCTCGAGCTCGCGCCCGGGACTCGCAACCGGCTGCTCTCGAACATGTCGACGATCCTCAACGCGGCGTTTCGCGAGCGCTACCGCCGGACCCCGTTCCGGGCGAGCAGCGTCAAGCAGGACGCGCGCGAGCCGGAGTACTGGCCGGTCGACAAGTTCGAGCGCTTGCTCGCGGCGGCGCCCTCGCTCGAGCACTCGCTCATCCTCATGCTCGGCGGCTTCGCGGGCCTGCGCGTTGGCGAGATCGCCGGGCTGCGGCGCATGGACGTAAGCTTCCAGCGCGGAGCTGGGGGAGCGTTGCACGTGCGACAGAGCGTCTGGCAGGGCCAGATCTCGACGCCGAAGGGTCGACGCAGTCGCGTCGTCCCGCTGCACGCTCGGCTGCGCGCGGTGCTGGAGCGCTGGTGTGAGGGCCTCGAGCCCGAGGACCTGCTCCTGTCGAAGCCCGACGGATCACCGATGACGCACTCGGCGTACAAGCACCGCGTCCGCGCGTGTGAGGCGGCGATGCTGGGGATCCCCACGAGCGACGCGAAGGGCGGCGTGCACAAGCTCCGCCATACATTCTGCTCGCACCTCGCCATCCTCGGCGTGAGCGTGTTGCAGATCCAGCGCCTCGCCGGTCACGCGAACCTGCAAGACACGATGCGGTACATGCACCTCGCGCCGTCGGACCTGGACGACGCGATGGCGGTGTTCTCGAATCGGGGGCGCGAGCCTGCTACTGGGGCCGATCTGGGGCCGGAGGAGTCGTAGTCAAAAAAAGCTGAACGATCACCGACAGTTTGAGTTTTCGTGCTTAGAAAAAGCTGAACTGGTCGGTGCGCGCGTCGGTCGGTCGCGCGCCGAACTGTTCCGGGGCCATGTACATCGGCGTGCCGAGCACCGCGCCGACCTCGGTCAGCTCGTGCGCGAGCGCGCTGGGGGTCCTGGACACGCCTGGGTCTTCCTGCGTGATCGAGGTCTCGTAGTCACCGGTGCTCGTGACGCTGGCCGTGACGAGGCCGAAGTCGACGACGCGCGCGCGGCCGTCCGCGCCGACGAGCACGTTCGCGGGCTTGAAGTCGCGGTGGACGAGCCCCGCCTCGTGGGCCGCCGCGAGGCCGCGCCCGGCCTGCGCGAAGCGTCGGATGACCTCTCGCTCGTCGCCGCGGACGCGCGGCGGCGGCTGCACGGGCGCGTCACCGGCGACGGGGCCCGACGGCGCGCGCGATGGGTTCGCGTCGCGGCTCCCCGAGAGCGACCGCCGCTCGAGCCACTCGGCGAGCGTGTTGCCCTCGATGTACTCCATGGCGACGAACACCGAGTCGTGGTGCGCGCCGACGTCGTAGACCTGGACGACGTTGGGGTGCGAGAGGCGCGCGAGCGCCTGGGCCTCGCGGATCATGCGGACCTGGGCGTCCGCGCTCGCGATCCGCCGCTCGCGGATCAGCTTGATCGCCACCCGGCGATCGAGCATCTCGTCGTAGGCGAGGTACACGACGCCCATGCCGCCCTCGCCGAGCTTGCGCAGCAAGGCGTAGCGCTCGACTCGCTCGGACAGCTCGTCGCGCGCCCCGTCGACCCGGAGCGCGTCCGCGGCCGCGCTCCCCCCGGTCATCGACGCGGTCTGGATCAGGTTTGCGTGCTCGCTCACGACCCTTCACGCCGCGCACGAGAGCGACGCGACTATTATGTCCAATAGCACATGTTGACTATACGGCGCGTCACGTCGAGGACCGACGCGCGCCCGCGCGCTCAGGGGCTCACGCGCGCGCGTCGCCGGGCGCTGCGGCTCAGTACCAGAGGAAGCGGAAGCCGACGAGCGCGCTGTGGCGCAGGCCGTCCTCGGGCACGTAGCGGATGTCGTACGTCAGGTCGATCGCCATCGCGGCCGTGCTGTTGAGCCAGAACTCGTAGCCGATGCCCGCCTTGCCGCCGAGGCCGGCGGACAGGCGCCCGCGGCTGTCGGGCATGCCGGCGCCGCCGAGGCCCACGCGCAGGAACAGCCCCTTGACGAGGAAGCCCGTGCCCTCGATGTCGCCGCCGAACAGGACCTTGGAGCCAGGGCGACTCGTGGCGTAGCCGCCGACGTAGGCGTTGATGCCGAGGGTGAAGTTCTTGCTGATGCCGCCGCCGAACACGAGGTCGGCGCGCAGCGGCGGGATCACCGACTGGTCGATGGTCAGGTAGCTCGCGCCGAAGGTCGCGCCCGCGCCGACGAAGAAGCCGCGGCGGTCGTTCGGACCCTCGATCTCGACGCCCTGCCTGCCCATGACGCTGGCGGCGGCCTCGCCCGGCGCGAGCGCGAAGAGGCCGGCCACGAGCGTCGCGCCCGCGAGCGCGGCGAGGCGGAGGCGGTGATTAAGAAATTGCATGGCTTGCCTTTGCGTCATGATGGCACTGCTCCTCAACGGAGGGTTGTGATGTCGAGCACCGCGTACCCCCCCTGCGCGACCTCGACGGTGTACGTACGGCGCTCCTGACCGCCCGGGCCCGAGATCCGGGCCTCGATCGTGTGCGCGCCCGGTGCCACGGGCACCCGCGCGACGTAGATGAACGCCGGCAGCATGGTCCAGCTGCGCGTGTCGGGCTTGTCGGCGGCGACGAGCGCCCCCTCGGTCGCGGCGGCGGCGAGGAAGCCGACCAGCGCGCCGGCGCCCTCCGCCTGACGCCCGGCCGCGCGGGCGCCCTCGGCCGCGACCGCGCGCGTGATCATGCGCGTGATCGCGGAGCCGACGATCTTCGGCAGCATGTCCTCGTACTCGCGCACGACCTCGACCTCGAGGTTGGTGACGAGCTCGAGCGGGATGGGCTGGCCGTCGACCGCCACGGCGCCGGTGTTGAACAGGTAGCCCGAGGGCACGAGCTTGGGGTAGTTGATGAACTTGAAGGCGGAGTGCTCGAGCACCTTGGGGTTGCCGGTGATGTAGGTGCCGGCGAGCCCGACCGCGAGCCCGATCGGCATGCGCTCGGGGATCTTGTAGGGCACGCGCCCGACGCTGAGCAGGGATCAGCAGCTCCGTCGCGGGCCACCCACGAGCGCGGGCGCAGCCGCGCGGCCCGGCGCGACGCTCGCGAGCACGCCGGCGGCGGCCGCCAGCAGCGCGACCTCGGTCTCGCCTGTCTCTTCGAGCATCTCGGCGTCCTCGGGGGCGAGCGGCTCGGGATCGAGTGTCGGCGCGGGCGCGGCCTCGCCGAGCAGGCGCTGGACGTGCGCGCCGCGGACGGTCGTGAGCGCGGCGAGCCGCTGCACGGGCGCCTCGAGGCTGCGCAGCGGCTTCTCCTGCAGCGCCTCGTTGTAGAAGCGCATGGCCTGGTCGTGCTCGCCGAGGCGCTCGTGCACGAAGCCCGCGAGGTACGAGCCGAACGCGCCGTGGGCCTGCTCGGGCTTGAAGTTCATCAGGTACTCGCGCATGACCGTGAAGCGCTTGGCCTCGACGCGCGCGCCGGAGAGGTCCCCCTGCGCGAGGTAGTTGATGATGTTGAACGCGTTGAGCGCGAGCTTCTCGGACGGCGGCGCCTTGTACTTGGTCGCGTCGTCGCTGAAGATGTACTTGCCGATCTGCCCGGCGGTGTCGTTGGCGACGTCGAGCAGCACGAGCTGCTCATCCGCGACCTGGAAGTTCTCGGCGCTGACCTCGTAGCGGCGCATCGCCTGCAGGATCATCGCGCGCTCCAGGATCGCGATCGCGGTGTCCTTCTTCCACTTCTGCGGCATCTCCTCGGGCTTGCGCACGCCGATGTACTTGCTGAACTCCTTCTGCCCGCGCTCGAGTTCACCTGCCTGAACAGCCAGACGCGCGGTCTCGGTCTTGTCGGTGTAGGTCGCGCAGCCGCCGAGGCCGAGCGCGAGCGCGAGCGCGAGCGCGCGACGAGGGCGACGCGCGCGCGGGGCGGCGGAGGCGGGTGCGGAGGGCTTCTTCGACACGACGACTCGAGCGGGAGGCGAGAGGCGGGAGGTCAGCGGCTCGCGGCGCGGCGAGGCGATGGCGCGCCGCGCCGGCTCAGCGGACGATCGCCTTCGTCCGCTCGGACTGCGCCTGGAACTTGACGAGGCTGGTCTCGATCTCGATGACCTGGACGAACAGCGTGTACTGCACCCGGCGCTCGCCGTTGATCATCTCGTCGACCGAGCCGACCTTGCCGGTGATGTAGTAGTCGGCGCCGACCTGCCGGCTGACCTGGGCCTGGTAGTTGGGGTCGTAGATGTTGGCGTTCTGCTGGACCTGGACCTCGCGCGCCATCTCGGCCTGACGCTCGCGGCTGACGACGTTGACGACGCCGCTGTTGACGAACTGCGTCTCCATCTGCCCGAGCAGCGTGTTGAGCTGGTCGTCGATGTGCTGGCTCGTCTCGTTCTTGAACGGCCAGATGGCGACGACGGCGGGCTTCTCGACGGAGCGCAGCGAGCCCCACCAGGGCGAGGCGAACAGCTTGTCGAGGTTGACCTTGAGCAGGTCCTCGAGGTCCTTGCGATCGAGCGTCGTGCTCATCGCGGCGTTGTCGAGGTTGGGGTTCTCGGTCCCCTCGCCGCCGCGGACGGCCTTCGGCTTACAGCCGGTGTTGACGGCGAGCGTCGCGGGCACGAGCAGCGCCGCGGTCAGCAGCGCGCGGACGAGGCCAGGGAGGAGGAGAGGTGAACGGCGGGTGGAGATGATGGACATCGGTCAGTACCGGGGCTTGGGGCGCGAGCGTGTTCCGAGTCGTTCTTGCGTGGTGTTGTACAGAATTACCGCGCCGTCGCGCGGGGCGTGCTCGATCGCGCGCCCGATCCGATCATGGGCCGCGCCAAGCCGAGCCTCGTACTTCAGACGTCGCCACCGGGCGCGCGATGCAGGGCGCCCGCGGGCCACAGGTGAGTCGACTCACAGGATCATGAGCAGGTCCCGGAGCGTGTACAGCCGCGCGTAGACCTGCTCGACCTCTTCCACGGTGAGAACGTGCATCTCCAGGGTCACGCAGACCTTGGCGCCGCTCGGGGTCACCCGCTCGCGCGTTGTGATCCGGGCCTCATCGCGGATCACCTCGCGCGCGAGCGCGGCGGCCCGCGTGTTGAAGTCGGACTGCTCCGGGCCCGGCCCGAACACCTTGATGATGAACTCGCCGGGGAAGTCGTGGACTGCGAGCAGCGCGTCACGGGACGGAGCTGTGCGCGGGTGCGGCGGCGTGGGCGTGCTCGTCATGCACCGCAGTCCTAGCCGGTTTCCAGGGGTCCGTCGATAACAAGCGAGCTCGCGGCGCGCTGCGTGGATCTCGACGCGCGGATCCAGTACGCCCCCCGTGTGGCGCTCGTTCCGGCTCTCAGCCCGCGGCTCGCCGTGATCGCCGACTGGCTCCCACGGGGCTGCGTGTTCGCGGATATCGGCACCGACCACGCGCTCCTGCCGACGGCCGTGACCGCCCGCGACCCGACCGCGCGGGCGATCGCGGTGGACCGCCGCGCGGGGCCGCTGACGGCGGCGCGCGAGACCGTCGCGCGCTGGGGGCTGGCGACGCGCGTCGATCTTCGCCTGGCCGAAGGGCTATCTGCGATCGCGCCGGGCGAGGTCGACACCGTCACGATCGCCGGCATGGGCGGCGAGCGCATCATCGAGATCTTCGCGTCCGCGCCCGAGGTCTCGGCGGCGCTGACGCGGGTGATCCTGCAGCCCAACACCGACGCGCCGCGAGTGCGTCGCTGGCTCACCCAGGCCGGCTGGACCCTGGTCGACGAGCGCGCGCCGACGGTGCGCGGCGCGTGTACGTCACCATGCACGCGCGGACGTCCGCGCTCGTCCCCGCCGAGACGTCCGCGGTCGGCCCGCCGGGTCGGTGGTCGGAGGACGCGTGGCTGCTCGGGCCGCACCTGCTGCGCCGCGGCGGCGACGAGCTGGCGACGCTCGTGCGGCTCGAGCCACCCGCTGCCGCCGCGCCGCGGCGCAGGCGCGCGCGTGGCACCGGACGAGCGCTCGCTCAGCGCGCCGCTCGGCTCGAGGCGCGGCTGCAGGCGCTGATCGGCGCGAGCGCCGGCGAGCCGTAGAGTTGGTTCCAGGCGCGCGTGAAGGCGCGCTCGCGCTCGAGCCGGAGCTGACTCGCGAGCGCCTCGGGGCTGCGCTCGAAGATGTAGCCGAGCAGGAACAGCGGCGGCGTGAGCAGCAGCAGGATGATCGCGTTCATGGGGCCCCCGACGCGGCCGCTGAGACGACGACGATCCGCGCTCAGAGACAAGTCTGACAGACGATCGCTCGCGACGCTCGCGCTGGTCATTCCACGCGCGCTGGCGCATGATCGACGACACCTCATGGGCACGACCAATTCCCAGCCGAGCGCCGCCGTTCGCCTCGACAAGTGGCTGTGGGCCGCGCGCTGCTTCAAGACCCGCAGCCTCGCCTCGGCGGCATGTTCTGCGGGACATGTCAAGGTCAACGGCGCCGCGGGCAAGGCGGCGAAGCCGGTGCGCGTGGACGACGAGATCGTGGTGCGCACGCCCGTGGGCGACCGGATCCTCGTGGTCGTCGGGCTCAGCGAGCGCCGCGGCCCGGCCTCGGTGGCGCGCGAGCTGTACAAGGACCTGACGCCGCCGCGGCCCCCGAAGCAGGTCGAGGCCCCGGTCTTCGAGCGCGAGCGCGGGCTCGGCCGCCCGAGCAAGCGCGACCGCCGGAAGATGGAGAAGCTGCGCGGCGGCGAGTACTGAGCGTCGAGCGCTCGAGCGCTCGAGCGCCGCGCGCTCTCGAGCCGGTCGCGGCTGCCCGCGCTCCGGTATCATCAGGCCATGCACTCACCCTGGTTCGCGCGCGTCGGAGTCGCGGCCCTGCTGGTCCCCTGCGCCCTCAGCTGCGCCATGATGTCGCAGAGCCGCAAGGGTCAGGAGCTGTCGTACCGCGGCGCGTGGCAGTGTGCGCAACGCGGCTGCGCGCCCTCCACCATGGTGCAGTCACGGCGCGGCTCAAACCAAGACGGCGTGCGCTTCAACGAGGTCTCCTTCAACCCGCGCGCCGCCATGGCGTTCACGGCCGCGAGCCCGTTTGATCGCCTCGAGGCGAGCGTGCGCGACTGCAAGGGCGCCGAGGCGCCGATCACGGCCGAGGACGCGATCAAGAAGCCGGGCGAGCACGACGTGGGCGACGCGAGCGCGCGCGAGAGCTGGATCGTGATCGTCGATCCGCGGGCTCACAGCGGGCTCGACTTCACGGGCTGCGGCCGCTGGGTCGTGAAGGCGACCGCGACCTGGGCTGCGGACAAACGGACGTTCACGCTCGAGGCCGGGCTGTCGACGCCGAAGAAGTGAGCCGCCCCCGCCCCCACGCGCGCGCGTAGGGGCGACGAGCGCACAAGATCCGGGGCGAATCACGGAGGAGCAGCGCGGCCCGTGCCGCGCTCGCGACCGCCGCGAGGCGCTACCCGCAGGGACCCTCGATCGGCCCGGGCGCGTCGCAGGGGTCGAACATCGGCGGACCGCAGGTGTCCGGGACCTCCCAGTACTTCGTGTTGTTGCCGGTGATCTGACAGAAGTACGAGATCGCGTCGCCGCAGGCGGCGCTCCCGATACACGCCAGATACTCCGGCGGCTGGGTGCAGTAGGGCTCCTGGTTCGTCTTGACCTGCGCGCCGTAGACCGGCTGACAGTCGGGGGACTCCTCGCAGGCGGCCTCCTCGAGATCCGCGCATCCGTCGCCGTCCCCGTCTCCGTCTCCGTCTCCGTCTCCGTCTCCGTCTCCGTCGCCGTCTCCGTCTCCGTCTCCGTCGCCGTCCCCGTCGCCGTCGCCGTCTCCGTCTCCGTCTCCGTCGCCGTCTCCGTCTCCGTCGCCGTCCCCGTCGCCGTCTCCGTCGCCGCTGTCGGTCTCACTCCCGCTCGGCGAGGTCGTCTCGGGGCCGGCGGTCGTGTCGTTCGTCGTCTCGGTCTCCCCCTCAGAGTCGGACCCGCCCGAGGCCTCGGTGTCGCCGCCGCTGTCTCCGCACGCCGCGAGCTGCAGCGGCGCGCTGAGTGCCAGGAGCAAGCCAACGCGGTGAACCCATGTCGTCTTCATACGACGAGGGTAGCACCCGCGCGCGAGTGAAGATGTCTTAAAGAGCATGTTCATGTGTATCCACAACAGCGGCCCGCGACCCCATGGGCGCGGCCTTAGAACGATCGCGAAGCGGTTTTTCCAACGGGCGGAACAAAAACAGCGAGGGCGCGCGGAGGTCCCCATACACCGGCGCCGCGCAGCCGACTTCGCGTCCCGTATACGTGTTGTACGGCGCGCGCGGATTCGTTACATCAACGAGCACGCCAGGAGGCCCGTGATGCGCTGCGACAAGCTGTTCCCCACCCTGTTGACCCCGCTGCTCGCGCTCGCGCTCGTGCGCTGCGACGCGCCCGACGACGACGACGCGCGCGCGCCGAGCGAAGCGGACGCGACGATCGAGCCGCTGTCGCTCAACGTGGCGAGCGATCCATCGCCCGACTTCCGGCGCTTCTGCGCGACGCCCGAGGTCGACGCCGAGACGATGGCGGCGATCGACGCCGACATGGCGAGCCGCCTGCAGATCACGCGCGGTAAGGGCGGGAAGCCGGGCGGCGGCGGCGGCGGTGGTGGTGGTGGCGGCGGCGGCGGTGGCGGGACGCTCCCCGACGTCGTGTCGATCCCGGTGTACGTACACGTCATTCACGACGGGCCGCAGGGCCTCGTGTCACAGTCGGCGGTGCAGGACCAGCTCGCGGTGCTCAACGCGGCCTACGCCGGCGGCGACGAGGGCGAGCAGGGGCAGCAGACCGACGTGAAGACGCGCTACGCGTTCAGCCTGCAGGCGATCAACTACGTCGACAACGCGGCGTGGTTCACCATGGGCTACGGCTCGCAGGCGGAGAACCAGGCCAAGTCGAGCCTGCGGCAGGGCGGCGCCGAGGCGCTCAACCTCTACACGGCCGAGCTAGGCGGCGGGCTGCTCGGCTGGGCGACCTTCCCCTCGAGCTACGCGCAGGCGCCCCTCGATGACGGCGTGGTGCTGCTGCACTCGTCGCTCCCGGGCGGCGACGCGGCGCCCTACAACGAGGGCGACACGGCGACCCACGAGGTCGGGCACTGGCTCGGGCTGTACCACACCTTCCAGGGCGGCTGTCAGCAGGGCGACGGGGTCGACGACACGGCGCCGGAGCGCGACGACGCCTACGGCTGTCCTGTCGGTCGGGACACGTGCAAGAACAAGCCCGGCGTCGACCCGATCTACAACTTCATGGACTACACCGACGACTCCTGCATGTTCGAGTTCACGAGCGGCCAGGCGGCGCGCATGGACGCGGCGTTCCTCGCCTATCGCCTCGGGCAGTGAGCGGCGCCGTGAGGGGCGCGCCGGCCCGCGGTCCCGCGCGCCCGACGTAACCGGACCCTTCGGCCATCTCGAGTCCGCGCGCGCGAAGGCGCGACGACGCCCCGCGCGGGCTCGATTTCATCCGGCCGCGTCACGACGCGCGTCTGTTACGATCCGGCGGCGATGCCCGAGGCCGAGGAGAACCCGGGCGGTGCGCTGATGGCCACCGCCGACGGCGACGAGTTCCCGAACGCGATCGTCGAGATGCGCACGCCGGATCTCTACGAGATGACGTACATGAAGGGCGAGGGGCTCGTGTACCACCGCGCCAAGGAGGTCGCGCCCTGGCCCCTGCACGCGCTGCTCGGCGGCGTCGCGCTGATCGAGGTGATCGCGGCGGCGGCGACCTGGACGCTCGCGCCGCTGCTCGCGCTGCCGATCCTCGCGCTCGTCTGGGCGATGTTCTCGGTCCTGCGGGTCACGGTCTCCGAGGGCGAGGTGTCCATCCAGTACGGCGTGTTCGGGCCGAAGATCCCGATCGACGCGATCGAGTCGGCCGAGGCCACGACCTACGACTGGAAGAAGTTCGGCGGCTGGGGCATCAAGCGCAACCTCAAGGGCGAGTGGATCTACAACATGCCGGGCGACGGCGGCAGGGCCGTGCGCATCCGCTGGACGAACGCGAAGGGGCGCAGACGGGTGACGCTGGTCGGCTCGAAGGAGCCCCACGAGCTGGCGGCGGCGATCGGCAAGGCGCAGCGACGGCTGCCGGGCGGCGCCGCCCCGAAGGCGCTCCCGCCCGAGCGCTGAGGCGCCGCGCGCCCGCGAGCTCGTCCTGCTCAGGCGGGCGGCGTCGCGTCGTCGCCAGCCGCCGGCGCGGAGGAGGACGGCGAAGAGGTCGACGTCGACCCGCTGGAGGCCGTGACGCCGTCGCCGCGGACCCAGGTGCGCACGTAGTACGGCGGCTTGTTCTGCGCCTCGTGATAGGTGCGGCCGACGACGTCGGCGACGAGGCCGAGCGCGAGCAGCTGGAAGCCGACGAGCACGAGCATGATCCCGAGCAGCAGCACCGGCCGGTCGGCGAGCTCGTGGTGGAACACGATGCGCATGAACGAGAGGTAGACGAGCAGCAGGAAGCCGACGCCGCCGGTGAGCAGCCCCCACAGCCCGAACACCTGCATCGGCCGCACGAGGTAGGCCTTGAGGAACAGCACCGTGAACAGGTCGAGCACGACCCGCAGCGTGCGCCCGATGCCGTACTTCGAGCTGCCGAACTGGCGGGCGCGGTGGTTGACCTTCATCTCGTAGACGTCGGCGCCGACGAAGGACGCGATCGCGGGGATGAAGCGGTGCATCTCGCCGTAGAGCTTGATCTCCTTGACGACCTCGCGGCGGATCGCCTTGGTCGTGCAGCCGTAGTCGTGCAGGCGGACGTTGGTCGTGCGGCTGATGAGCCAGTTGGCGATCATCGAGGGCAGCCGGCGGTTGATAAACCTGTCTTTTCGGTCGGCTCGCCAGCCGGCGACGAGGTCGTAGCCCTCGTGCAGCTTGGCGATCATCGCGGGGATGTCGTGCGGGTCGTTCTGCAGGTCGGCGTCGAGCGTGACGACGACCGCGCCGCGGGCCGCGTCGAAGCCGGCCTGCATCGCGGCGGTCTGACCGAAGTTGCGCCGGAAGCGGGCGACGACGAGGGAGGGGTCGCGCGCCGCGTACTCCTGCATGATCTCCCAGCTGCGATCGCGGGAGCCGTCGTCGATGAGGATCACCTCGTAGGTGAGCCCGGTCCCGGAGAGCGCCTCGTGGATCTCTGGGATGAGGTGCGGGAGGCTCTCTTCCTCGTTGTAGACCGGGATAACCAGGGACAAGTCCATACGCGTCGGAAGGGTAGAAATGGCGGATATGGGTGTCAAGCGACGCGTTGGCGCGTACGCTCGCGTACCCACACGAGCGCGACGGCTCGCGCCCGCGCGATCACGCGGTCGCCCGCGCGTCGAGCCAGCGGACCATCTCGACGATGCCGTCGCGCAGCGAGGTCTTCGGCTCGTAGCCGAGGCGCGCGCGCGACTTCTCGAGGTCGGCGAAGGTCCGCGGGACGTCGCCGGGCTGCGTGGGCAGCCACTCGATCTTGGCCGTGACGCCGAGCACGTCCTCGATCGTCCGGACGAGCTCGAGCAGCGTCGTCGGCGTCGAGTTGCCGAGGTTAAAGATCTCGTGACCGGTCGAGTCGAGCTCGGCGGCCGCGACGATCCCGTCGACGATGTCGCCGACGTAGGTGTAGTCGCGGCTGCTCGAGCCGTCGCCGTAGAGCTGAATGCCGTGACCGGCGCGCAGGAGCTCGGCGAACTTGCGGATCGCCAGGTCGGGGCGCTGGCGCGGCCCGAACACCGTGAAGAAGCGCAGCGAGACGCTGGGCATGTCGTAGAGGTGCGTGAACGAGCTGCACAGCGCCTCGCCGGCGACCTTGGTCGCGGCGTAGGGCGAGGCGGCGCGCAGGATCGGGTCGCGCTCGGCGAAGGGCACCTTGTCGTTGACGCCGTAGACCGAGCTCGAGGAGCCGAACACGAAGCGCTTCACGCCGGCGCGGCGAGCCGCGTCGAGCATGTTGAGCGTGCCCTCGACGTTGGTCGTCTGGTACAGGTACGGGTCCTCGACCGAGGGGCGCACGCCGGCCCGCGCGGCCAGGTGGATGACGACCTCCGGCGCGTGCTCGCGAGCGAGCGCCTGCATGCGCGCGCGGTCGCGGATGTCGGCCTCGACGAGCGTGTAGCGCTCCGACGCGAGGTGCGGGGCCACGTTGGCGCGCTTGATCGCCGGGTCGTAGTAGTCGTTGAACTCATCGACGACGACGACCTGGGCGCCCGCCGCGAGCAGACGATCGACGAGGTGACTGCCGATAAACCCGGCGCCGCCCGTGACGAGGAACCGTTGGAACCGCACGGGCGGGATGGTAGCAGTCGCGCGCGCAGGACCTGTGAGCATCAACGCGCCTCGCGCGCAGGACCGCTCTCGGGGAGCGTCGCGTCGGACCCGGCGCCGCGCAGCGGCCTCGCGCAGACCCAGGTGAGCGCGTCCACGCCGAGCGAGATCATGCGCGAGAGGAGGGCGGCGACGAGCGCGGCGGCCGGGCCGACCGAGGCGAGCAGGCCCGCCGAGATCACGGCCTCGCGCACGCCGACGCCGCCAGGGGCGATGAGCGCGAGGAAGCCGATGATCGGCGCGAGCACGAAGTACGGCGCGGCCGCCAGCGCCTGCCCCGGGGTCGCGCCGACGGCCATCGTCAGCAGCGCGCCGTGGGCCAGCCAGAACAGCCAGACGATGACGTAGCAGGCGACCACGGCGGGCGGGAGCAGCGGCCCGTCGCCCCCGTCGATCTTGAGCAGCCGCAGGAACACCGCGGGGTAGCGCCGGCGGTCGAGGACCATGAGCGCGAGCGTCCCGAGGATCGACGCGATCAGCAGGGGCGGCGCGCTCTGGTTCATGACCGGCGCGAGCTCGCCGGCCAGCGCGCCGCCGGTCAGGGCGAAGACCGTGAACGCGACGACGCCGCCCGCGACCGTGTAGGTGCCGACGATCAGCAGCATCGAGGAGACCATCAGGATCGGGCGGATGCCGTAGCGCGCCCCGCCGGCCATGAGGATCACGGGCATGCCGACCTTCGCCGGGAGATAGCGACCGAGCGACGACGCGAGGTACAGCTCGGTGCCAGAGCCCCACGGCACGCGCACGCCGGACATGCGCCGGATCAGCAGCACCCAGCCCCAGGCCTGAAACAGGCAGATGCCGACGGTCGGCACGATCGCGGCCGCGGCGAGCCCCCACGAGATCGAGACCGACGCCGAGCTGTCCCACTGCTGCCAGAGCGCGCGCCCGGCCCAGACGACGAAGCCCAGCGTGAGCAGCCCGAGCGGGATCCGGAGCCAGCGCTTGAGGCGATCAACCGGCGACTGAGCTGCGGGCGTCGATTCCGTCGATTCCGTCGATTCCGTCGATTCCGTCGATTCCATGGAGCTCGGCTCGCGCGCGCGCGGCGCGATGGGCGCGCATGTGCTCACGCGCGGCGCTCTTCGTGTAGCAGTGTGCCCGCGATCCCTCCAGCGCGCCCGAGCGTTCGCGGGCAGCCTCGCGCTCGGGGGACGTGTTGACGGGCGCCTACGCCCCGCGCGACGCGATTTTCGCCCGCGGGTGCAGACGAAGCTGCGTTAAAGGCCAGGAGGGACGCGCGCCCGGGCGTTTTGGGGGATTCTCTCGAGCGGCGCCCGGGGAGCTCGGGCTGGGCCGACGCGCCCGCGGTTGACGCTGCGGGGCGTTCCGATGAATAACGGCGAAAATTATTATGACTGAACCTACGGAGCCGACGGAGCAGGTCGCGGACAGGGACGCGGAGGGCCCCAGCGATGACGACATGGGGACGCCCAGCCGGTTCGCGCCGCTGCGCTGGGTCGATCAGCTCGTCGACATCTCGCGCCGGTGGCTCGCGGTCCTGATCGTGATCGGCGTCGCGCCGGCGCTCGGGCTGGTGCCGATCCTGCACTCGCGCGTGCACTTCCGGTACACGTACGAGAACACGCTCGAGACGAGCTACCGCTACCACATCGTCCTGTGGATGTTCCTCTCGGTCCTGGCGATGGGCGGCGTCTACGCCGGCGTGTGGCTGTGGCGGCGACGCCGTGAGCCCGGGCTGACGGTCGACGCGGCGTTCCGCCGGCTCAACAGTCAGCTGCTGCCGATCCTCATCTTCCCGATGATCATCGGCATCTGGCCGCACCGCATGCAGGTCAAGGAGCCGCTGCTGACGCTGTCGGTCATCGGCGTGATCACGGCGATCGTGTTCATCTACTCCTATCGAGCGCTCGGCGCGGCGCCGGACTGGTGCCGACGGGCGCTCGCGTGGATCGAGCGCTGGCGCCTGCACTGGGTGCTCCTGGTGCTGTTCATGGTGCAGTACTCGGCCGAGACCATGCGCCTCGTGCTGATCGAGCACTACAACCTCGACACGCACGTCTACGACCTCGGCATCTACACCAACATCTTCTGGCACAACATGCACGGCAACTGGCTCGGCTGCACATTCTGCAAGCTGGACGTGCATTACTCCGGGCACTACGACCCGATCTTGATCGCGTTCACGCCGCTGTTCGCGATCTCGCCGCGCGCCGAGACGCTGCTGTACATCCAGACGTTCTGGCTCGCGCTCGGGGCCGTGCCGACCTACCTGATCGGGCGCCACCACCTCAAGGACACCTGGTCCGCGCTGATGCTCGCGGGGCTCTACCTGCTCAACCCCGGGCTCTCCAGCGCGAACATGTTCGAGTTCCACTCGCTGACGCTGTCGATCCCGATCGTGCTGTGGACCGTGCACTTCCTCGACACGGACAACCACCTCGCGTACTGGCCGACGCTCGCGATCCTGCTGCTGACGCGCGAGGACATGGCGATCATGTCGTGCTGCGTCGGCGCCTACGCGATCCTCTCGCGCCGGTCGGCCACGGGCCTGGCGACGATCGGGATCGCGGTCGCGTGGTTCGTGTTCATCAAGACGCAGGTGATGACCTCGTCCGAGGTCGTCGCGGTGAAGTCGACGCGCGAGGCCGACTCGCACATGTACTACTTCGCCGAGGCCGTGCAGAACACGGACGAGGGCATCAAGGGGCTCGTGCTCACGCTGGTCACGAACCCGATCTTCGCGCTCAAGCTGCTGTTCAAGACCGACAAGCTGTACTTCCTCGCCTACCAGTTCCTGCCGCTGCTGTGCCTGCCGCTGCTGAGCGGGCGGCGGCTCGTGCTGTTCGGCTACGGCGCGCTGTTCATCGGCCTCGTCTCGCGGCACGAGGTGTTCTCGATGGGCTTCCACTACACGTCGCTCATCGTCCCCGCGCTGATCCTCGCGACGCCGGCGGGCCTCAAGCGCGTGACGAGCGGGCGGCTCGCGCGAGAGCGCGGCTACGAGCGCCAGCGCCTCAAGCACGCGCTGCTGCTCACCGCGGTCGCGGCGTCGCTGCTGACGAGCTGGAAGTTCGGGCCGCTGTTCGGCAACCGGTTCTACAAGGCCGGCTGGAACGTGATGAAGGTCGACCAGCCGCGCGACCGCATCCGGGCCTACCAGAACCTGCAGAAGGTCATCGCCGAGATCCCGCAGGAGGCGGCGGTCTCGGCCGCGAGCCACATCGGCGCGCACGTGGCGACCCGCGACCGCGTGGTCCGCTGGGGCGCGTACCGGGGCGTCGACTACATCCTGCTCGACATGCGCCGGCTGAAGAAGAAAGAGCGCGACCGCATGAAGCGGCTCGTGGCGCGCAAGCAGTTCCTGCCGGTCATCGAGTACGACGGCCTCACGCTCTACAAGCGCAACCCGGACTACAAGCAGCCGGGGCGCACCACCCGGACGCGGACGACGGCCAGCACCCCGCGTACGCGCCCGGTCCGCCTGCCGCCGCGCCGCGGCGCTGGCAAGGACGAGCAGGACGAAGACGCGCCGGTGGGCCCAGAGGGCGAGCACGTCGAGGACGACGAGGAGGACACCCTCGAGGACGCCGCCGACGACACCGCCGACGACGCCGACGAGCTCGACCCGGACGCCGCGCAGAGCCCCGAGGAGCGCGACGCGGCGCTGCGCGAGGCCGCGGACGAGGACGACGAGCGGGCCGACGACGACGAGACCAAGCGGACGCCGGTGCGCCCGAGCACCACCCGACCGCCCGCGGCTCGCGGCGGCTAGCCCTCGCGCGAGCCGCCCTCGCGCGAGCCGCCCTCGCGCGAGCGTTGGCCGCTCAGCGCGAGAGCGGCACGATCCGGTCGCCCTCGAGCACCGGCACGAGCTCGTAGCGATCGACGCCGGCGCAGAAGCGCACGTCCTCGCCGTAGCCGAGCTGCACGAGGTTCTTGCCCGACTCGCTGGCGAGGAAGTCCGCCTCGAGCGTGGCGCTGCTGTGGGGGGTCGCGCCGTGAACCCGCAGCTGGACGCCGCGCGCCGCCTCGGCTCGCAGGATGAGGCCGGCCGCGAGCGAGTCCTCGAGCGTCAGCCGGTTGTTGCGCCCGGCCATCAGCAGCGTGATCGGGACGCCGCGCGTCTGCGCCAGCTCGAGCGCGGCGCGGGCGACCGCCTCGCGGTTGAGCGTGGTGCCGACGAGCACGGTCGTCTCGGGGCCCGCGGCGGTCATCAGGCACTCGACGCCGTTGCTGCTCGTGATCACGAGGCTCTTGCCGACGTAGCGCTGCTGCAGCAGCTCGGTCGGGCTGTTGCCGTGCTGCACGTGCGGCAGCTTGCGACCGCCGCGCTCGCCTGCGGTGATCTCGTCCGGGCCGCCCTGGCAGGCCGCGACCGTGGCGACGGGCCGGATCGAGCGCATGCCGCTGGCGAGCGCCGCGATCATCGTCGCGCTCGCGCGCAGCGCGTCGATCATCACGACCACGCCGCCGCGCTCGCGCGCGCGCACGGCCCCGTTGAAGCCTGTCTCGAGGTGCACGTCGATGCCGCCGAGGTGGATCTCGGCGAGCGTGTCGCCGCGCAGGCCCATGCGCAGCGTCGCCAGCGGGATCGCGTCGGCCGGCGCGATGTTGCCGAGGTTCACGAGCGGCCCGAGGTGGCGCAAGAGCCAGACCTGCTGGGACTTCATCGGCGCCTCGAACAGCAGGCGCTCGACGCCCACGCGGTCGACGAGGCGCTTGACCATCTCGGCCTGCGGCTCGCCGGCGCTGTTGTAGATGCCGACGCGCCCGGACTCGCGCGCCTCGAGGATCACGCGCTCGGCCCCGGCCTCGAGCTCGGCCTCGATCGCCTCGAGGCGCTCGCGCAGCGTCAGCAGCGCGTCCTCCTCCGGGTCCTTGCGGCCGACCTCGCTCCAGACCGTGAAGCCGGCGGCGCGCGCCTGCCGGATCAGCGCGCGCTTCTCGTCCTCGGTCATCGGGTGCACGCCGTTGGAGACCTCGACCATGTCGATCCCCAGCGCGCGCGCCTCCTCGAGCAGCGCGTCGACGCGGTTCTGCGCGTAGGCGACCTCCATGAAGGTGCCGCCGGTGCAGACGAGCGCGCCGCCCAGGTGATAGGCGTCGATCTTGGCCTTGAGCACCTCGCGCGGGTGAATCCGCGCCGTGCCCCAGCCGAGCTTGACCACGTCGATCCACTCCCCGGCGACGCGACAGAGGTCCTCGACCGACGCGGGCCCGAGCCCCTTGTCGAGGATCGAGGTCAGGCCGCGCGTGCGCGGCTTGGGCGGCAATTCGGGGACCTGGATCGCGGCGAAGGCCTGGGGCGGTGTGGGCTTGTCCATGGTGTCTCCTCGGTCGCGGCTACGAGTCCTCGGCGCGGATGACCGCGAGTCGGTACTCGTGCACCGACTGGACGCCGCGGTTGAGCTCGCGGACGGCCCGCAGGATCGCCTTGGGCTTGAACGCGGTGGTGCTCCCGGCCGCGCGCCCGCGCGCGACGAAGGGCGCCTCGCCGATCCGCAGGTTGGGGTTGCGCAGGATCGCCTTGGCGACGAGCTCGGCGTTGTACGCGAAGCCGCCGGACTTGACCTCGATGCCCTGGAAGGCCCAGAGCCGGTACATCTTCATGCCGTTGAGGTAGCGGAAGTTGTAGCCGTACAGCAGGCAGGCCAGGGAGCGGAACGCGTTGGAGGCCATCCGCCGGGTGAAGGTGCGGATGATCGGGTTGCCGAAGTAGCCGAGCACGACGTCGTGGTCGTGGCGCAGCTTCATGAAGTTGTGGATCGACTCGAAGCGGAACTCGTTGTCGCCGGGGATCACCGTGACCCAGGAGCTGGGGTCGATGACCTCGTAGGTGCTCAGCACCGTGCGGCCGATCCCCATGTTGCGCGGGTTCACGCGCATGTTGCACTCGGGGTGGCGCTCACACAGCGACTCCATCACCGCGCGCGTGTTGTCCGTGGACCCGTCGTCGACCATCCAGATCTTGATCGGCATGGGCAGCGTCGGCGCGACCGCGAGGATGTCGGCGATCGTCTCCGCGATCGCGCCCTCCTCGTTGAGGCAGGGGACGATGATCGTGAGGAGGTCGTCCTCCTTCGCGGGTTGCGAGTCGGTCTCAGGCATGTCTGTCACGGGCCCTCTGTGGACCGTACTTATCCCTAATCGCCGGGCGCGTCAGCCTTCGCGGGGCGAGAATTCCCGCGCGGGCGAGCGGAAGCGGCCATTGCGCGGGGACGCGGTCGCGCGTAGCGAGCCGCGCCCCCGCCCGCCCGCGCCGCCGCTCGCGTCGCGCACGAGCGAGCTCCTGCGCGCGACCCCGCGACGACGAGCGCGGTCGCGGCCGCGTCGCGCGACGGGAGAATAAAATGTCTTTGTGGACATATTTCGAGCGCGCCGTAGGCTCGTCGTGCACGAGCCGCGCGCGAGCGGGCGCCGCCCTCGCCGAGCCGGCGCGAGCAGCCGCGCGTGAATCAGCCGATTACGCTGCGAATTCAAAGCCTTAGCACCTCCCGCGGCGCGAGTAGGGATCGCCCGCGTAGCTGCTAGCTTGAGAGTATGGCGATGCGAGTGCTGCTGGTGAACCCCCCTCCGTACGCGATCGTGGAGCCCGTGTATGACCGCCCCGCGTACCCGCGGACCTCGCTCGCGTGCCTGGCGGCCTACCTGCGCGCGCGCGACGTCGACGTGCACGTGCTCGACTGCAAGTACGATCGCCTCGACCTCGACGAGGCCGTGGCGCAGATCGAGCGCGTCGGCCCGGACCTGGTGGGCCTCGTGGGCCTGACGAACGAGGTGCTGCAGGCCGCCCGCCTGGCCGAGCGCGTCAAGGCGCGAAACCCCGCGATCGTCACGGTGATGGGCGACGTGCACATGAGCGCGCTGCCCGAACGAACGCTGCGCGAGGCGCCGGCGCTCGACTACGGCGTGGTCGGCGAGGGCGAGGAGACGCTGTACGAGCTCATCCAGCAGCTCGAGGCGGGGCAGCGGGTGACGGCGCGCGGCGTCGCGTACCTCGCCGGCGACGTCTACGTGTACAACGGCGCGCGCGAGACCCTCGACGTGAGCGCGCTGCCGATGCCGGCCTGGGATCTGTTCCGCCCGGCCGAGCACTACATCCTGCAGACCTCGCGCGGCTGCCCGTTCGCCTGCGTGTTCTGCATGAACCCGGCCGGACGCACGGTCCGCGCGCGCACGCCCGAGCAGGTGCTCGACGAGCTCGAGCGCCTCGTTGAGCTCGGCGCCGTCAAGACGATCTACTTCGGCGACGAGATCTTCACCGTCAAGCGCCAGCGCGTGGTCGAGCTGTGCCGGGGGATGATCGAGCGCGGCCTCCACGAGCGCCTCACGTGGTCGTGCCAGACCCACGTGAACACGGTCGACGTGCAGCTCGCCCGCCTCATGCGCGCGGCGGGCTGCGACTGGGTCGGGCTCGGCATCGAGACGGCCGACGAGATGGCGATGACGACGATGGGCAAGGGCATCAACCGCGAGCGCGTGACGCGAGCGACCCGGGCGATGCGGCGCGCGAAGCTGCGCTTCCACGCGTTCTTCATCCTCGGGCAGCCGAACGAGACCTACGAGTCCGCCAAGCGCACGATCGACTTCGCGGTCGACATGAACCCCGACGGCGCGGTGTTCGGCATCATGGTCCCCTACCCCGGCACGCGCGTGTGGGAGCTCGCCCAGCGGGGCGAGGGCGGCTACACGCGGCTCAGCGACAACTGGAACGACTACAACAAGCAGATCGGGCACGCGGTCGAGTTCACGGGCATCGAGCGCAGGCGCCTCGAGCGACTGCAGATGCGCGGCTACGTGCGCGTGTACACCGAGAACGGGCGCACGCTCGAGCTGCTGCGCATGGTCCCGCGGTTCACGATCTTGGTGCTGCACATGCTGCTCAAGCAGCTCGGCTTCGGCCCCGAACGCGTGCACGCGCGCCCGCCGAGCCCGCCGCCGCCGCAGCGCCCGAAGACGCGCCTTCGGGTGCTGCGATCGGGCTGACCGCTCGTGGCGATGCGCCGCGCGACGCGGCTCTGCACCCGAACGAGCGCGAGGCGATCGCGCGCGACGCAGCGTGAGCGCTGCCATCACGGTGACCGCTGCGGCGGGCGCCGCAGCGCGTAGCGCTCGATGCGACGGTACATCGCCTGACGGCTCAGGCCGAGCTTGCGCGCCGCCCGGGCGACCACCCACTCGCTCGTCGCGAGCGCGCCGAGGACCTCCTCGCGGCTCGGCTCCAGGCGCGCGGCGGACTCATCGGCCGGCGTTGTCGGCGTGGTGAGCTGCAGCGCGAAGCCGCCGCTCACGCCCAGCAGCAGCGCGCGCTCGAGCACGAGCTCGAGCTCGCGGAGGTTCCCCGGCCAGGAGTACGCGAGGAGCCGCGCCTCGTCGTCGGCCGTCAGCGTCGGCGATGACAGGCCGTGCCGGCGGGCGAGGTGCTCGAGCCGCTGTCGCGCCAGCGGGAGGAGGTCGTCGACGCGCGCTCGCAACGGCGGGATCTCGATCGTGAGGGCGCTGGCCGCGTAGTACAGCGCCGGGGAGAGGCGACCCGCCGCCAGCGCCGCGCTCGGCTCGCGCGTCGTACCGAAGAGCGCGCGGAGCTCGACGCGGCGCGTGCGGCTGCCGCCCTCGCGAACCACCGCGCCGTCGCCGAGCGCCTGCGCCAGCTTGTCCTGGAGCGCGGGGTGAAGATCACAAAGATCCGAGAGGAACAGCGTGCCGCCGTCGGCGAGCTCGAGCTGCCCGACGCGATCGCCGAGCGCCTCCGGGAACGCGCCGCGGACGTGTCCGAACAGCTCGCTCGCGAGCATGCCCTCGGGCACCGCGCGACAATTGACCGCGACGAAGGGGCCGTTCGCGCGCGCCGATTGGTCGTGGATGCAGCGCGCGAGCGCCTCGGCGCCGACGCCCGGCTCGCCGCGCAGGAGCGCGGGCTCGACCGAGTCCGCAGCCGCGCGCAGCTGCTTGGTGAGGCGCCGCAGCGCCGGGCTGTCGCCGACGAGCCCCGCGTCCCCCGCGAGCTCTCGAACCTGTCCTCGAAGATAGTCGCGTTCGCGCCTGAGCTGGTCGACCGGGTCAACGCTCACTGCGACGCCAGGATAGTGCGCGCGCAGTTGTGCGACAAGCCGGCGCAACCGCGCGGCCCGACCGCGATGAGGCGCGCGCGCGTCGTGGTACGCTGAGGCGGTGAGCGAGGTGACACCTTCGAGCGTCACGATCGCCAGCCTCGCGTCGCTACCGCCGTCGCGCGAGATCCTCGGGCGCGAGCGAGGAGCGCCGTCGGCGACGCGCGACGACCCCCGCGGCGCGCACGAGACCGCCGAGCTCGCGGTGCGCCCGTTCCGGGTCGGGCGCTACGCGGTTGAGGAGCTCGTCGGCGCGGGCGGGATGGGCGTGGTCTATCGGGCGCGCGATCCCGAGCTCGATCGGGCCGTGGCGATCAAGCTCGTGCGCCCGCGCGCGGGCGCGCGCGACGAGACCCGCTTTCAAGCGCGGCTGCTCCGCGAGGGCAAGGCGATGGCCCGCCTGTCACATCCCAACGTCGTCGCCATCCACGACGTCGGCTTCGTCGATGAGGTCGTGTTCGTCGCCATGGAGTTCGTCGACGGGCCGTCGCTGCGCGCGTGGCTGCGCGCGCGCGCGCGGCCGTGGCGAGAGGTCCTGAGCATGTTCTTGGAGGCGAGCCGCGGGCTCTCGGCGGCCCACGATGCCGGCTTGATCCACCGCGACTTCAAGCCCTCGAACGTGCTCATCGGCGGGGACGGCCGGCCGCGCATCGCGGACTTCGGGCTCGTGGGGATCGACGACGCGGGGCTCGAGTCGAACGCGGCGGCGCGCGGCGCCACGCGGCGCGCGGGCGAGCTCGACGCGGGTCGGCTCACGCGTGACGGCGCGATCATGGGCACGCCTGTGTACATGTCCCCAGAGCAACATCGCGGAGAGCCCGTCGACGAGCGCTCCGATCAATTCTCGCTCTGCGTGGCCCTGTGGGAGGCGCTCTACGACGTGCACCCCTTCGCGGCGGACACGGTCTCGGCGCTCGTCGAGCAGGTCGCGCGCGGCTCGAGCCCGCCGCGCGGCGGGTCGACGCGGATCCCTCGCTGGCTGCGCGCCGCGCTGACGCGGGGGCTGTCGCGGGCGCCGGCGGATCGGTGGCCATCGATCGCCGCGCTCCATCAACACCTCCACCGTCGCCTCGCCCGGCGGCGTCGGGTGGCCATGGGTGTGGGCTTCGGCGCGGTCGTCGGCCTCGCCGCCCTCGCGGCGGCGCGGCTCTCCGGGACGGCGTCGGCCGCCACGCCCTGCGAAGGAATCGAGCAGCTGCTCGCGTGGAGCGACGCGCGCGCGCAGACGATCGAGCGCGCGGTCGCGGCGGGCGGGACCATGTCGCCCGAGGAGTTCGCGCGCTTGGTCCACCCCGCGCTGAATCGCTACGCGCAGGCTTGGAGCGCGTCCTACGTGGCGAGCTGCCGGGCGCACGCCGTCGGCGGGCTCTCGGACACGAGTTACGCGGGGCGCGTCCAGTGTCTCGAGGAGCGCCGCGCCGCGCTCGAGACGGTCGCCGAGCTGCTCGAGGAGGCGCGCCCCGAGGTGATCGCGCGCGCGGCCAGCCTCGCCGAGCAGCTACCCGAGCTCGCGCCGTGCGCCGACGAGCGCGCGCTCGCGGGGCGTGGGGACGCGCCCGCCGATCCCGAGACCGCCGCGCGCGTGCAGGCGCTGCGCGTCCGGCTCGCGGAGCTGCGGCCGCGCCTGCTGATCAGCGACGGCGCGTACGTCGACCGCGCGCTTCGAGACATGTCCGAAGAGGTCGCCCGGCTCGACGACCCGCTGCTCTCGATCGAGTACGAGCGGCAGCGGAGCGCGGTCCTCGAGACGTCCGGCGCCCACGACGCCGCCCGTGAGAGCCTCCAGCGCGCGCTGGACCTCGCGCTGTCGGGTGATCACGACAAGGCCGCCGCGCAGGCGGCGACCGGGCTCGTGTGGACGCCGGGGCGCTCGACGCCCGAGGAGTCGACCGCCTACGCGAAGATCGCCGAGACGATGATCCAGAAGGCCGGCGACGCGCACGAGTCCGCGCTGCTCCTCGCGATGAACGAGCTCAGCGCGGCGGAGGAACGCGGCGCGATCGAGCACGCGCGGCGTCAGGCCGCGTTCGCGCGCGCGCTCGCGGCCGACGACGTGCGCGCGACGATCCGCGTGATCGCGATCTCGAGGCTCGTGAAGTCGGCGCTCGTCGCCGGTGAGCAGCAGGACGCGCGCGCGTGGGTGAACGAGGGATTGGCGCTGGCGAAGGACAAGCTCGGGGATGTCCACCCGGCGCTCGTGGCGCTCAACGACAGCGCCGCGGTGCTTCACAACATCGTCGGCGAGTTCGAGGCGGCGCGTCGAAACGCCCGAGAGGGCCTGCGAATCATCGACGCGCTCGGCGAGCGCACGCCGCTGCTGATTCATCTCCTGCGCAACCACGCGATCGCGCTCGAGGGCCTGGGCGAGTTCGAGGCGGCCCTCGGCGAGCTCGAGCGCGCGTCCCGGGCGCTCGCCGAGCTGCGCGCTCCGAACTCGTCGACGGTCGCCATCGCGGTCGCCAATTCACGCGCGGTCATCCTCGATCGCCTCGGTCGCTACGCCGAGGCGCGCGCGCAGCTCGAGCCGCTCGCGCAGCGGGAGTTCCCCGTAGGAGCGCGCTCGATGCTCGAGACCGCGAGGCTCACGCTCGCGGACATCGAGCTCCACGACGGCCACACCGCGCGCGCGCGGGAGCTGTTCCTCGAGGCGGGTCGATGGTGGGATGAGCACGCGGGCCCGCGAAACCCCATGTCGCTGTACGCCGCCAACGGCGTCGGGCTCGCGGCGCTGGCCCGCGGCGATCACGACGCGGCGATCGCCGCGCTCGAGCGAGTGCTCTCCATGCGGACGCCGGAGAACTCGGGCCCCGCCGAGCTCGCGCAGACCAAGCTCGCGCTCGGGCAGGCGCTCTGGCCCCGCGCGCGGGCGCGCGCTCGGGCCCGCGCGCTCGTCGAGGAGAGCGCGGCGCTGTACGAGGGGCTCGGCGACGGCTACCGCGCGGAGCTCGACGGGGCGCGGCGCTGGCTCGCCGACCACACCCGCTGAAGCGGACCCGACTCGTCGTCGTCAGGTCCGCCGCCGCGCGGGCGCGCCGGGGCGCGCGCCTGTCCCCGTCGCCATCCGACACGCGCCGACGCGTCGTACTACCATGACGCCGCATGGCCGGGGACGACACCGCGACGCTCTCGCACCTCGAGACCGGCGCGCCGGGCCCCGCGACGACCTGCCCGGCGCTCGCGCTGCTGTGGTCCCGCGACGAGCGCGAGCGCGTCGGGGAGGTCACGCTGCTCGACCCGCGCGAGCGCGCGGGCTTCGACCCGCAGACGCGCGCGTTCACACTCGGTCGTGAGAGCGCGAGCGGTCGCGTGTGCAGCTTCCTCCGGCAGCGCCCGGGTGAGAACCTCGAGACAGGCGCGCTGCGCTCACCGCTGCTCTCGCGCCGGCAGCTGCGGATCACGCCCGTCGGAGACGAGCTCGAGCTCGAGAACCTCGGGCGCGGCGTCTTGCGCGTCAACGGCCAGGAGATCACGCGTGGTCGCGCGCGCGTCGGCGACGTCGTCGAGCTGCGCCGGCGCGTGCTGCTGCTGTGCACGCGACGTCCGCGGCGCCTCCCCGCCCGCGAGCTCGACGCGTCGCTGCTCGACTTCCCCTTCGGCCACGCGGACGCGTACGGCCTGGTCGGCGAGTCGCCCGTGCTCTGGGCGCTGCGCGAGCGCGTTCAATTCCTCGCGCGTCGCAGCCTCCACGTGCTGCTCATCGGCCCGAGCGGGAGCGGCAAGGAGCTGGTCGCCAACGCGATTCACACGCTCTCGGCGCGCGGCGACGCCACGCTCGTGTCGCGCAACGCCGCGACGATCCCCGAGTCCCTGGTCGACGCCGAGCTGTTCGGCAACGCGAGCGGCTACCCGAACCCCGGGATGCGTGAGCGCGCCGGGCTCATCGGCGAGGCCCACGGCTCGTCCCTGTTCCTCGACGAGATCGGCGAGCTCCCCCAGGCGATGCAGTCGCACCTGCTGCGCGTGATGGACATGGGCGAGTATCAGCGGCTCGGCGAGACCCGACGTCGCGTGGCGGACGTGCGCGTGATCGCGGCGACCAACCGCGCCGCGGCCGAGCTCAAGCACGACCTCCTGGCCCGCTTCCCGCTGCGCCTCGCGATCGAGGGGCTCGCCACCCGACGCGAGGACATCCCGCTGATCGCCCGGCACCTCCTCCGCGAGATCCGGCGGCGTGACCCCAGCGCGCTCGCGCGCTTTGAGCACGACGCGACGGGCGCCCCGCCGCCGCTCTCCCCCGCGCTCGTCAGCCGGCTCTTGACCAGCTCCCACGAGCACAACGTACGAGGCGTTCACGCGCTGCTGTGGCGCGCCCTCACCGAGAGCGAGGGCCGCTACCTCGAGCTGCCGAAGCACGCCGACGAGCCCCCTCAGACCGCGCGCGCGGAGGCGACCGCCCACGAGCGCGAGCCGGCTCCGCCGGCGGAGACCGCCGCCGTCTCGCGGGCCGAGGTCGCGCGAGCGCTCGCGGCCTGCGGGGGCTCGGAGGAGCGAGCCTGGCGCGCGCTGGGGCTCTCCAGTCGGCTTCAGCTGCAGCAGCTCCTGCGACTGCATCAGCTCCGCTGAGGCGACCCACGGCCTGCAGCGACGCCGTCGCCCAACGGGCTGCGGCGACGCGGGCTCGCGGTGAACGACGAGCGTCCGACGAGCGTCCGACGAGCGTCCGACGAGCGTCCGCGAAGTGTCCGACGAGCGTCCGACGAGCGTCCGACGAGCGCAAGTTCGCGCCGGGGCGCGCGGTCGCGAACGAGAGCTCGCCTCACGAGCCGCGATCACGCCTGGCACATCGCTTGCTCAACGAGCAGGCGCAACCCGGAGAACACCACGATGAAGACCTCGACCACGCAGACCCTCACCCGCACGCTCACCGCCGCCGCCGCCTTCGCGCTGCTCGCCTCCGGCTGTGACGACACGCCCGAGCTCGAGACCCTCCAGCACGCGCGCGCGCCCGCCGACGAGGCCGACGAGGCCTACCTCGCCTATGCGCTCGACGGCGCCGTCGTCGACGCGCCCCAGCTCGCGCTCGCGGCCGCGGTGCACCCCGCCGCGCAGGGGAGCGCGATCGCGGCGATCACTCAGCAGATCGTCATGGCCGAGTACGGCTACGCGTACATCGAGCTCGTGACCGTGACGACGACCCCGCACCTCCTCAACACCTCCGCGGCGGCGGCGACGATCCCCGAAGGTCTCGTGCTGTTCTCGCTGTCCGAGGACGTCGACGCGCGCGCCTGTCCGCCCGCCGGGAGCACGTGCAAGCAGCGCTGGGACCTGTATCTCGACATCAGCGACGTGTGCGAGCTCGACGGCGCGTACCAGCTCGACTTCACCGTCAGCTGCGCGCCCGGGGCCGACTGCTCGCAGCTCGATCCGAGCTTCGACGAATTCGAGGTCCCGTTCACGCTCGACTCCGAGAACTTCTGCGATGAGCTCGAGCTCGAGTGCCCGGAGTACGCGCCGAGCCTGACCGCCTGCTCGGCGGCGTGCCCCTGCGTCGAGACCCAGGGGGACTGCGACAACGACGATGAGTGCGCCCCGGGCTTCTCCTGCAACCACAACGTCGGCGCCGCCTACGGCCTGCCGGCGTCGTGGGACGTGTGCCTCCACGATTGAGTCCGACGATCGCGACGCGCGCCTGTCGACCCTGACGAGGATGCCGAGGCCCGACGATGGAAGCTGCAAGCAGACCCGAGAAGGTTGATGTCCGTGAGGACACCTACACCTACGACATGTTCCTGTTCAACATGGGGCGAGACCCCGAGGAGATCGAGGAGTTTAGCCAGTGGCGCGATCAGCTGACCGACCGCGACGTCTACGCGTTCGAGGGCCAGCACCTGGGCGCGCAGCGCAGCGTGGTCGAGGTGCGCCGCGAGAGCGGCCGCGAGCTGAGCCTGCTGAACTTCTCGTCCTACAACTACTTCGGCTTTGGCTATCACCCCGACGTCATCGCGGCCGCGAAGCGGGCGCTGGAGGTCTACGGGCTGGGCGCCGCGAGCTCGCCGGTGATCAGCGGGACCCTGGAGCTGCACGCGCAGCTCGAGCGCGCGATCGTCGAGTACTTCGGCCTCCCGGATCGCCGCGTCTCGCTGTTCTCCTCTGGGTACGCGGTGAACCTCGGCGCGATCCAGGCGTTCATGAAGCCCGGCGGGTACGTGCTGCTCGACAAGTCGGCGCACGTCTCGCTCATCGACGGCGCGAGGCTCTCGGGCGCGAAGCTCGAGTTCTTCGACCACAACGACGTGGCGCAGCTCGAGGCCCTGCTCGCGAGGCGGTGCGACGAGTGGACCCGGGTGCTGGTCTGCGTCGAGGGCGTCTACAGCGCGGACGGCGACCGGAGCCCGCTCGCGGCGATCGTCGCCGCGACGAAGAAGCACGGGGCGTTCTTGCTGCTGGACGAGGCTCACTCGGTGCTCGTCGCGGGCGAGCGCGGGCGCGGCGTGGCCGAGGAGGCGGGCGTGCTCGAGGACATCGACCTCTACGTCATGACCTTCAGCAAGGCGTTTGGAGGTGTCGGCGGCGCGGTGCTCGCGAAGCGAGAGCTCGCGCAGTACATCAACTGGTACGCGCGCTGTCGCATGTTCTCGTGCGCGCTCGACCCCGCGGTCACCGGCGGCCTGCTCGCGGCGCTGACCCTCGCCGCGGGCGAGGAGGGGCACAGGCGACGTCAGCGCCTTCACGACAACGCGCGGCTGTTTCGCGAATTGCTCGCGGGCCGCGTGGACACGGGCCCGTCGACGAGCTGGATCGTGCCCGTGATGTACGGCGACGACGCCATCACGCTCCGCCTCAACGACCACCTCCAGCGACGCGGGCTCGACGCCAGCGTCATGCAGTTCCCCGCCGTGCCGAAGAACCGCGGGCGCATCCGGATGTTCGTGACCTCGGAGCACAGCGAGGCGCAGCTGCGGGAGGCGGCCGACATCATCGCCGACGCCGCGCGGGAGTTCGGCTTTCTGCTGCCGGGGTGAGGTCGATCGTGGACGGGCATCAGCGGACCGACGAGTCACGCGTCCTCACGGCGGCGGACGCAGAATTCGAACGCCGTCGTCGCGTCTTCAACGCGGACATCGACGTCTCCCCCGCGGCCTTCATCGAGTGCCGCGACGTAAGCGACATCCAGCGCGCCGTGAGGCGCTGCCGCGAGACCGGCGTCGCGCTCTCGGTCAAGGGCGCGGGGCACAACCTCTCGGGGAGCGCGCTCCTCGACGGCGGCGTCGTCCTGGATCTCGCGCCGATGAAGCGCCTCGAGCTCGAGCCCGGAGGTCGGCGCGTGACCGTGTCCGGCCCCGTGCTGATCGGCGAGCTCGTGCGGCGGCTCCGGGGCGGTGATCGCTTCTTGCCGGTGGGCAACACCGACGGGGTCAGCGTGACCGGCCTGACGCTCGTCGGCGGGCTGCCGAACCAAGCGCGCGCCTTCGGCCTCACGTGCTGTCACCTCGAGTCCGCGACGATCGTGGACGCGCGCGGGCAGGTCCGGGTGCTCAACGCCCGCGACGAGACCGGGCTGTTCTGGGCGCTCAAGGGCGCGGGCGATCAATTCGGCGTGGTCGCCGAGCTCGTGTTCGAGCTCGTCCCCGTCCCTCCGCACGTGCTGTTCGGCTTCCTGTTCTTCCCGCTCGCGCGGGCGCGCGAGCTCCTCACCAAGTACTTCCGCCTCTGTACGCGCGCGCGGTTCTCCGACGCGATGATCTACGGCGCGTTCATGCTCGACTGCGTGGGGGTCGGCGACGAGTTCATGGGCGAGGTCGGGGTCGCGCTGCGCAGGGACACGGGGCGCTCGGACGCCGTCATCGTCCCCTTCGCGCACTACGGGGGAGACCTCGGCGCCGCGCAGGCCGAGTACCTCGCGCTGCGGGAGTCGCTCGGCGAGCCCTACTTCGAGTTCATGACCGTCGACTCGCACTGGGAGCTCCACGAGCTGCTGCGAGACAAGCAGACCGCGCGCTGCGGCTGCGAGGCGCGCACGCGCTTCGTGGGTCAGGACGTCGACGCCGAGTCCCTGGCCGAGGCGCTGGCGTCGAGCTACGAGCGCTCGCCGATCGACAACTTCGTCATCGACTGCTTCAGCCTCGGCGGCGCGCTGCGCCGCACGCCCGCCGACGCGACCTCGTTCCCGCACCTCGCGGCGACGAGCGGGGTGAGCTTTTTGGGGCGATGGGGGCTCGAGGAGCCGCGTCGCGCCGCGCACCGGCGGTTTCTGCAGGCGTGCGATCGCGCGATTCGACCGCACGTGTTCGGCGCCTACAGCGGGATCCCCAACCCCTCCGTCACGGATCCCCGCGAGTACTTCGGGGCCAACTACGAGCGGCTCGCGGCGCTCAAGCGCGCGCACGATCCGAGCGGGCTGTTTCGCAAGGACGTGCCCGGCTACGGCTTGCTGCCGCCGCGCGACCGCTGACACGCACAACGCACGAGCGACAGGAAGGACAGGACAGGACATGCACCCAGCGCCCGACTACATGCCGTGGAGGATGCGGTACAGCACCGAGTTCATGTTCGAGATCGACACTCGGCAGATCCGCGCGCGGCTCCCGAGGCGGCTGCTCCCCGTCGAGGTGCGCCCTGGCGCGGCGCTGCTGTCGATCGGCTCGACCATATTCGAAGAGGGCAACGCGCGCGCGCTCCCGGGCTTCACCGAGATCACGATCAGCACCCTCGTGCAGCCCAGCTTCGCCAGGATGAGCGACTTCGGCGTGCCCAAGATCGCGGTCTACGTGTTCCGCGTCTGCGCGACCTCAGACGCGTTCCTGAGGTACACCAGCGAGGTCGACAAGGTCCCGGTGCTCGAGGCTCCGCGGCTCCAAGTCGAGATCGACGAGCGAAGGTTCCGCACGCGCGCGAGCGACGAGCGCGGCCCCATCTTCGACATCGAGAACGTCGGCGGCGCGCCCACCTTCAAGCCGCAGGCGTTCCCGTTCCAGGTGGTGACGGCGAAGGACGACTTCGTCTACCTCGCCAACGTGCAGGTGGTCGGTCACATCTTTGAGCACCAGGACAAGGGAGAGTTCGGGGCGTTGTTCCCCCACCCCTTCTTCGGCGGTCTCGACGTCTCGCGGTGCACCCCCTACATGCAGTACATGTCGCCGCCGCGATCGGGCGCCGTCATGAACTGGCGACCGCCCGTGAAGCTGATGCCCGCGCGAGCCTGAGCGTCATCGGGGAGCTCGGCGAGCCGCGATGGCGGTGAAGTCCAGACGCGCGCCCGCGCTCGCCGGTCCCGCGGTCAGAAGTGACGGAGACGGCGTGCTGCCAGGAAGTGACCGCGGGACCAGGTTGTGGGTGGTGTCGTACGCCCGGTACTCCTGCGTCGGCCCGCCTCGCCACGACAGCGTCCACGGCGCGAGGCGACGCGCGGAGCGTTGCTGGGCTCGCTTCCGCGCGCGCGTGGGGCTGGAGGCCGGCGGTTGCGTACCGGTACGCTGGTGGACGTGCCGCGCAAGCGCAAACGCACTCCGAGCGCGCGCCGTCGGGCGACGACGCGGAGCGGGCAAGAGATCGTCGAGGCCATCCTCGACGCGGCCGACGAGCTGCTCGCGAGCGGCGGCTACGCGGCGCTGACCACCAACCACCTGGCCGCGCGGGCCGGCGTCAGCATCGGGTCGCTGTATCACTACTTCCCCAACAAGGAGGCGATCATCGCCAAGCTCGCGGTGCGCATGGAGGAGCGCGCGGCGAGGCTGCTCTCGACGCGGCGCCGCGAGCTGCCCGAGGACATCGGCAAGGAGCAGCTGGTGCGGTCGCTGAGCACGACGCTGGTGGCGCGGGAGCTGGGGGCGACCGCGACCCGCAGAGCGCTGCTGCTGGACGTGCCGCGGCGCTGGGTGGAGCCGGCGATGCGCGCCCGCGAGGCGCACGTCCACACGCTGCTCTCCACGCTGCTGGCGACGCGCGAGACCGTGCGCCCGGGCGACAAGGCGCTCATGGCCTTCGTGCTCGCCCACGCCGTCCGCGGGGTCATCGAGGGCGCGCTGATGTACCACCCCGAGCTGCTCGAGCGGCCCGCGCTGGTCGACGAGCTGTTTGAGCTGGTCGCGCGCTACACCGCGTCGGGCGGCGACGGGCTCGCGGGCCGGAAGACCAGCGAGCAGACCGACGAGCAGACCGACGAGCAGACCGACGAGCAGACCAACGCGCGGACCGACGCGCAGACCGACGCGCGGACCGACGCGCGGTCCGACGACAAGTCGAACGAGTAGCCGCGCGGGCGCGGGCGTCGACGAGCGCGCGTCGGTGGCCGAGGGCGCGCGCCTTCAGGCAACGGTCACCAGCGGCACGCGGACGGTGGCGCGAAAGCCCGCGCCGGGCTCGCTCACGAGCTCGAGCGTGCCGCCGACCAGCTCGAGCCGGCTGCGGAGGTTGCTCAAGCCGAAGTGCTCGACGCCGGCGGCGCGCTCGTCCCGGGTGAGATCGGCCCCCTTGCCGCGGTCCTCGACGACGATCGTGAGCAGCTCGCCGTCGGTGCGCGCGGTCACCTGCGCCTCGCCGACGCCGCCGTGCTTGACCACGTTGAACAGCAGCTCGCGGACGGCCTGGAACAGCATCACGCGCAGGCTCGAGGCGCTGGGCTCGGCGTCCGGGTCCGCGTCGAGCGAGACCTCGAGGTCGTAGGTGCGGTGCATGTAGCCGGCGAGCCAGCGCAGGCCGTCGACGAGCCCGTCCTCGCGCAGCACCGTCGGGCTCAGCTCGACGGTCAGGGTGCGCGAGATCGAGATCGCCTGGTCCAGCATGTCGCGGGTCTCGGCGACCACGGCCGCTGACTCGGCGCTGTCGCGCCCGAGCCGGGCGACGCTCAGCCGCGCGGCCGCGAGCACCTGCTGCAGGTGATCGTGGAGCATCTCCGCGAGACGTCGACGCTCGCGCTGCTCGGTCTCGGTGAGCGTGAGCGCGAGCGCGCGGATCTGGGCGGCCTGCCGCTCGGCGACCGCGGTGCGCTCCTGCACGCGCTGCTCGAGGGACTCGTTGAGCGCGTCGCGCTCGCCGAGCGCCTGCTCGAGCGCGGCGACGAGATAGTTGACGTGGCGCTTGAGGCTGCCGATCTCGTCGCGCTCGCGGATCTCGAGCCGCTTGCTGAGGTCCTCCTCGTCGGCGAGCTCGGTCAGGTGCGAGTCGGTCTGGCGCAGCGGCGCGACGACGACGAAGTAGACGATCAGCCACACGACCGAGGCCAGCAGCACGCAGATCGCGACGGTCAGCCAGGTCAACCTCGCGCGCATGCGCTTGCCGGCGGTGAGCTGGCCGTCGATCGGCGTGCTGACCTCGAGGACGCCGCGCACGTCGCCGAGCCGCCAGTCGTCCTTGGGGGTGTCGGGGTGCGCGTTGTGGCAATTGACGCAGGTCTCGTGCTGCATGCGATCGGCCATGGCCACGCGCACGACCGCGTGGTCGCCCTGCTGCTCGACGCGCACGAACAGATCATCCGGCGCGCGATCGACCGCCTCGATCGCGTCGCGGGCGAATTGATCGAGGGCGCGCCCCTCGCGGTTCGGGAACGGGTACGCGCTGTACAGACGAAACTGCGAGGCCGCGGCGTGGTCGCCCGCCAGCCGCGCGCTGAGGTCGTGGATCATCGTCGCCGGCAGCGGGATCGTGCGCGCCGCGCCCTCGTGGTTGTAGCTCACGTCGAGCTCGCTGTGCGCCCGCACCTTGGTGACGACGGCCTCGGTGTAGTAGCCGCGCACCAGCTTGAACAGCTGGATCATCTCCTGCGCGCTGACCTCGCTCGACGCGACCGCGTTCGCGCGCACGCTCGCGTCGATGTACATGAGCATGACCGCGACGCCGATGACGAAGGCCAGCAGCATCGGCGCGATGATCTTGCCCGCGACGGTCCGCAGGCCCAGGAACGCGGGCACGCCCGCGCCGCGAGCACGCCGCAGGTCGTCGCGCGCGTCGCGGTTCGCGTCGTCTTGCGCGACGTCTTGCGCGACGTCGTTCGCGTCGTCCTTCGCGTCGGGCTGCGCGTGCGTCGGCATGCCCTATTGTACGGCAGGCTCGTCGGGCGTCGGCAGCGGGAGGCGGTCGGGGGCGAGGAAGCGGGCGCGGGCGTCATCCGAGAACAGGCGTTCGCGCGTGTAGTGGCGCAGCAGCACCGGCTCGTCCCAGCGCAGCAGCTCGGGGTTGGCCGCGGCGAAGCGGGACCACGAGGCCGCGGCGGCCGGCCCGACGAGGCGCGCCGCGAGCACGCGGAGCATGGCCAGCGTGATCGTCTCGTGGTAGCCGCGCGGCTTGTCGATGCTCTCGTTGTGACGGCGGAGGTCGTCCGGGAAGCGCCGCTCGCTCTCCTCGAGGCCGAAGCGTCGCAGGTAGCACCAGGCGACGCGCACGTGCGCCTCGTGGGTCCAGCGCGCGGCCGCGAGCTCGCGGCGGCGAAACGCGTCGAACAGCGCCCACGAGTCGGCGTCGGGCTCGACGTCGGTCACGGCCGGCTCGCCGCGCTCGAGCCCGTGGTGACCCAGACCGCCGCGACGCGGCGCAGCTCGCTCATCCCGCGAATCCCCATCTTGCGCTTTATACTCGATTGATGGGACTCGACCGTCTTGATGCTGATCGCCAGCGCCTCCGCGATCGCGCGCGTCTTCATCCCGCGCCCGACGAGCTCGAAGACCTCCATCTCGCGATCGCTGAGGTTGCCGAGGTTCGACGACGGGCGCGGTGAGCCCTGCAGCGAGGCGCGCAGCATCGTGATGGCGAGCTTCTCGCTCACGGCGAGGTCGCCGCGCAGCGCCTTCCGGATCGCGCCGATCAGGATGGCCGGATCGACGTCCTTGGTGATGTAGCCGGCGGCGCCGGCCCGCAGCGCCCGCTCGGCGTAGAGGTGCTCGTCCCGCATCGAGATCACGAGCACAGGGCGGCGCTCGTCCTCGAGCTTGAGCTGGCGGACCAGGTCGATCCCGATCGACTGCCGGAGCGAGACGTCGACGATCACGAGGTCCGGCGCGCAGTCGCGGATCCGTGCCGCGGCGCCGACGCTGTCGTCGGCCTCACCACACACGACCAGATCGCCCTCCGCCTCGAGCAGCCGACGCAGGCCGAGGCGAAACACGGGATGGTCGTCAACGACGAAGATCTTCGCGGGTTTGCTGCTCACCGTGGGCTTTCGTGTTGCGGCCGAGGCTCGATATTCCGCAAGCGCGCGCCCGCGTCAGCGGGGCGATGAACCGCACGCGGGGTCGTGCGCTCTTCGTCGAGCCCACCGTATCCTGTCTTAGCGGCCATGGCCTTGACGGTGTATCAGGGGAACCCCTATTTTCTCCTGACGGTATTCGCGAGGGTCGTCGCGCGAGGGTCGCGAAGCTCAGTGAACGCTCGCGCCGCGTACTCGCGCCCGAGCTTGTGGTGGTTTGCCCCGGGGCGCGGACCTCTTCGCGAAGCTCGCTGCGCAGTATCACCCGGTGGACCCTGTCATGAGATTCAGGGAATCCCTGATTCCGTAAGGGTCCCCCGCTGATCAAGATTCGTTCTGGATTGAGCGCCTGGCGAGCTCGACCGCGTGTTCATGGTGACGCGCCAAGAAGCCAGCCCCGGCGAACAGGTTGTTCCACCAACGAAGGACGAATTCATGCGTATCCTGGCAGAGTACATCTGGGTCGACGGGACGAGGCCGACCGCGCAGCTCCGCTCCAAGACGAGGGTCATGGGGCCCGGCGAGGTCCCGCCGTCGACCGAGCTGAAAGAGGGCACGGAGATCGACCCGAGCGTGTTCCCCGAGTGGGGCGCCGACGGCTCGTCAACCAACCAGGCCGGCGGCTCCGACTCGGACATCGGCCTCAAGCCGGTGCGCGCGGTCCCGGACCCGATCCGCAAGGGTCACTACCTGGTCCTCTGCGAGGTCTTCGACGGCGGCGGCGCGATACACGAGACGAACACGCGGGCGAAGCTCCGCCAGGTGCTCGACAACGGCGGCGCCGAGTCGGAGGCGTGGTTCGGCTTTGAGCAGGAGTACACCTTCCTCGACCGCACGCTGCACCCGCTGGGCTTCCCGCCGGGCGGCTACCCCGGTCCGCAGGGGCCCTACTACTGCGCCGTCGGCTCGCAGTGGATCTACGGCCGCAAGGTCTACGAGGAGTTCCTGCAGGCATGTCTCGACGCGCAGCTCGAGATCTCCGGGGTGAACTGGGAGGTCATGCCGGGTCAGGCCGAGTTCCAGATCGGGGCCGCGGGCGCGCTCATCGCCCCGGACCACATGTGGCTCGCGCGCTGGCTGCTGCTGCGCATCGCCGAGGACCACAAGGTCATCGTCTCGTTCTCGCCGAAGCCGGCGGTCGGCGACTGGAACGGCGCCGGGATGCACACCAACTTCTCGACCAAGGCGATGCGCGAGCCCGGCGGCATGAAGCACATCCTCGCCGCGTGCGAGGCGATCGGCGGCAAGCGCGAGGAGCACCTCGCGGTCTACGGTCACGACTACCAGCTGCGCCTGACGGGTCACCACGAGACCTGCTCGTACGCGGAGTTCCGCTACGGCGTGGCCGATCGCACCGCGAGCATCCGGATCCCGCGTCACGTGGCCGACAAGGGCTACGGCTACCTCGAGGATCGGCGCCCGAACGCCAACGCCGATCCGTACGAGATCGCCGCGCGCCTGATCGCCACGGTCAACAAGATCGAGTTCGACATCGCCGCCTAGCGCGGCTCCACGGCGGCGCCGGTTGGCCACCGGCGCCGCGCCCTGTCCCGCGACCCATGGTTCGTCGCTTTTCTTGTTTAATCCCGAGAGTTCGGAAGACGTGCCGTCCTGTTGGTTCCGTCGCTCGAGCGGGCGAGTGGTGATGATCGGTCTCTCGCTCACCGCTGCGCGCGACGCATACGCGGGCTCACAGCCCGCTCCTGCGCCCCAGGGCTCACCGCCCGCCGCGGTCGCGCAGCCCGTCGTGACCGCGCAGCCCGGCGCGACCCCGCAGCTCGCGACCTCGCAGCCCGCGACCTCGCAGCCCGCTCCCCCCACCACCACGCCACCCGCGGCGCGCGAGCCCGCGACGCCCGACCCCGCGACGACGACGATCGTGCCCGCGAACACTGAGCCCACGACGACCGCGTCTGCGGCGACCGAGTCCGCGAAGGCCGAGTCCGCGACGCCGGCCTGGTATGAGCAGCTCGAGCTCATGCTGTTCGCCGACGGCTTCGTCAGCGTGAACTACAACCAGCCGCTGCGCGGCGGCGAGCCCAACGTCGGTCACGGGAACGACTGGAGCTCGGGCTTCGGCTTCGCGTGGGCCGGGCTCGACTTCTCGTACGCGGCCGCGCCGGTGGGCGGCACGGTCGCGCTGCGCTTCGGGCCGGTCTCCGAGCTCTACAACGGCCAGGACACGGACTACGGCCTGCAGTACCTGAAGCAGGCCTACGCGAGCTTCAGCCCGCGTCGGCTCGACGGGCGCCTGACGGTCGACTTCGGCAAGTTCGACACGATCTACGGCGCCGAGGTCGGCGACAGCTTCCCCAACTTTAACTACACGCGCGGCGTGCAGGTGTGGCTGCAGCAGCCGTTCTTCCACACCGGCCTGCGCGCGAATTATCAGATCAACGACATCGCCGGCCTGACGGTCATCGCGGTGAACGGGTGGAACAACACGCTCGACAACAACCGCGGCAAGTCGTTCGGGGTGCAGTCGAGCTTCGCGACGCGCACCGGCGCGTTCGAGGCGACGCTCGGCTACCTCGCGGGCCCCGAGGGCAACGAGCAGATCACGGTTACATGCCCTGACGACCAGGCGTTCAACGAGGGCGACGCGCGCTGCGTCGACGCGCCCGGGACGCCCGGGTCCACGCGCGAGCTCCGGGTCGCCGGGGTCAACTCGCGCTGGCGCCACCTCTTCGACCTGGTCCTGCGCGCGCACGCCGGGCCGCGCCTGACCTTCCTGTTCAACGGCACGCTCGTCTACGACGAGATCGTCAACAACCCGGTCACCGGCTCGTTCGACCCCGCGTACATCTACGGCGTCATGCTGGCCGCGCAGTACCAGTTCACCGCGCGCTGGGCCGTTGCGGCGCGCGCCGAGTTCCTGCACGACCTCAACCTCGCGTGGACCGCCAACCTCGGCGCCCACTCCCCGTCTGGCCCCGATCACTCGATCGGCACGGGCACGCTCACGCTGCGCTTCGAGCCCACGCCGAACTTCGTCATGATGCTCGACACGCGCGTCGACGGGGCCAACGACACGATCTTCAACCGAGGCGACGAGATGGGCGTCAGCACGACGCAGGTGACGAGCACGCTGGGCGTGATCGTCAAGACCCGATAGCCCCCGCGACAGAGAGCACGCCGATGTACGACCTCCGCTCGACCCTTCGACGACGCGCACCCTCGCTGGCCGCTGGCGCGGCGCTTTCCGCCGCGCTGCTCGCCCCTCGGCTCGCGCTCGCGGAGCCGGCCGCGACGCCCCCGATCGACACGGGCACGACCGCGTGGATGCTGACCTCGACCGCGCTCGTGCTGCTCATGGTGCCCGGGCTGGCGATGTTCTACGGCGGCCTCGTGCGCACCAAGAACGTCATCGGCACGATGATGCACAGCTTCGCGGCCATGGCGATCATCGGCGTGCTGTGGACGATCTGCGGCTACTCGATGGCGTTCGGGACGAGCATGTACAGCGTGGTCGGCTGGGACGCCGACAAGTTCATGCTGCAGGGCATCGACCAGCGCGTCACGGCCCAGGGCATCCCCGAGTACGTGTTCGCGATGTTCCAGGGCAAGTTCGCGATCATCGCGCCCGCGCTGATCGCCGGCGCGTTCGCCGAGCGCGTGCGCTTCGGCGGCTACTGCCTGTTCATCGCGCTGTGGAGCGTGCTGGTCTACAACCCGCTCGCGCACGTGATCTGGGGCGGCGGCTTCCTCACCGGCGAGGCCATCGACTTCGCGGGCGGGACCGTCATCCACATCTCCGCCGGCGTCGCCGGGCTGGTGTGCGCGCTCGTGCTGGGCCCGCGGCAGGGCTACCCGCGCTCGGCGATGCACCCCAACAGCATGGTGATGACGCTGATGGGCGCGGGGCTCTTGTGGGTCGGGTGGTTCGGCTTCAACGCGGGCAGCTCGGTCTCGAGCGGGCTGCAGACCGCGCAGGCGCTGACGGTCACGCAGATCGCGGCGGCCAGCGGCGCGCTCGCGTGGATCGTGATCGAGCTGATCATCCACCGCAAGTCGACGAGCCTCGGGCTGGTCTCGGGGATCCTCGCGGGCCTCGTGGCGATCACGCCGGCGGCCGGCGACGTGCTCCCGCTCGGCGCGCTGCTGCTCGGCGCGTTCGCGTCGCTGGTGTGCTACCTCGCGGTCGTCGCCAAGGCGCGGCTCGGCTACGACGACACGCTCGACGTGTTCGGCATCCACGGCATGGCCGGGATCGTCGGCGCGCTCGGCCTCACCTTCTTCCTGCGCGCCGTGCCCGAGCACGGGCTGGGCGTGCAGTTCTGGTTCCAGCTCAAGGGCGTGCTCCTGAGCATCATCTACACGGCGGTCGTCACCTACGTGCTGATCCTCGTGGTCGAGAAGACGGTCGGCTTCCGCTCGACCAAGGACGAGGAGCGCGCGGGCATGGACCACAGCCTGCACGGCGAGCAGGGCTACGGCCTGCTCAACCTCAACTAGCCGCGCTGACCCCCGAGAGACCCCCGAGAGACCGACAAGGCAGGCCCATGAAGCTGATCGTCGCCATCGTGAAGCCCGAGAAGCTCGACGTGATCCGCCAGGCGCTGATGGCGGCTGGCGTCGCGCACATGACGGTGTCACGCGCCACCGGGCACGGCAAGCTGGACGAGGCCGAGCTGTACCGCGGCGTCGAGTTCGTCCCCGACCTCACGCCCAAGGTCCGCCTCGAGATCGCGGTCGCGCGCGAGATGGTCGAGACCACGATCAACGCGATCGTCGGCTCCGCGCGCAGCCACGGCGAGCGCGGCGACGGGAAGATCTTCGTGCTGCCGCTCGAGCAGTGCGTGCGCATCCGGACGGGCGAGCAGGGTCCCGACGCGCTGTGAACCATTTCTTCGCACCAGTGTGCAGGTCAGGCCGGAGGTGAGAGCATGAGCACCGCGATCAACCATGGGGGCCAAAAGCCCAAGCGCAAGAAGGAGCGCCCCCCGGCGAAGGAGCGACCCCAGTCGAGCGGCGGCGCGACGCTGATCGAGGTCGGCGACGCCCGCGAGTTCCGCCTGTTCCGCGCGCTCGACCTCAACCGCAACGGCTCGATCTCGCGACGCGACTTCGAAGAGGCGCTGACGCGCGAGGGGCTCAGCCTCGACGACTTCCGCATCACCGAGTGCGTCGCCAGCCTGGCGGAGCACGGGATGAGCGACAGCATCTCGTACGAGGAGTTCTCGAGGATCGCGCGGCCCAACATCCTGCTGATCGAGCGGGCGCTGCAGGGCAACATGGTGCTGCCGGACTTCGAGGACTTCTGCACCGACATCCGCCGGCTGTACAAGGAGACGGTCGACCACGTCGGCTCGCTGCCCGACACGCTCGAGGGCCAGGGCGCGGTCGCGGACTACATCCCGCAGCTCGCCCGGGTCGACCCGCACTACTTCGGCGTCTCGCTGTGCACGATCGACGGCCAGCGCTACTCGATGGGCGACACGGACGTCGACTTCTGCGTGCAGTCGACCTGCAAGCCGATCAACTACTGCCTCGCGCTCGAGGAGCGCGGGCTCGACAAGGTCCACCACCACATCGGGCGCGAGCCCAGCGGCCGCGGCTTCAACGAGCTCGCGCTCTACAAGGACCAGAAGCCGCACAACCCGATGATCAACGCGGGCGCGATCATGGCGTGCTCGCTGATCCGGCCCAAGGCGGATCACGCCGATCGCTTCGACTACGTGCTCAAGCAGTGGAGCCGCCTGATGGGCGGCGAGAAGCCGCGCTACAACAACGCGGTCTACCTCTCGGAGCGCGCGACCGCGGACCGCAACTTCGCGCTCGGCTACTACATGCGCGAGAAGCGGGCGTTCCCCGAGGAGATCGACACCGAGAGCCGGATGGTCAAGACGCTGGAGTTCTACTTCCAGTGCTGCTCGATCGAGCTGAACGCGGAGAACATGGCGACGGTCGCGGCGACGCTCGCCAACGGCGGCGTGTGCCCGACCAGCGGCGAGAAGATCTTCAGCACCGAGACGGTGCAGAACTGCCTCTCGCTCATGTACTCGTGCGGGATGTACGACTACTCGGGCGAGTGGGCGTTCTCCATCGGCCTGCCCGCGAAGTCAGGCGTCGCCGGCGCGCTGATGATCGTGATCCCGAACGTCATGGGCATCTGCACCTGGTCGCCGCGCCTCGACCCGGTGGGCAACAGCCGCCGCGGCATCGAGTTCTGCCGGCGCCTGGTCAAGACCTTCAACTTCCACAACTACGACAACCTCACGGGGCAGTCGTCGAAGAAGGACCCGCGCCTGAACCGGATCCTCGCCGAGGCGGAGAACGTCCAGGAGCTGATCTGGGCGGCGAGCAAGGGCGACGTGGGCGCGATCCAGCGGCTCGCGACCCGCGGCATCGAGCTCAACCCGCCCGACTACGACCAGCGCACGCCGCTGCACCTCGCGGCCGCCGAGGGCCAGGACCGCGTCGTGAAGCTGCTGCTCGACTACGGGATCCCGCCCAACCCGCGCGACCGCTGGGGCGGCACGCCGCTCGACGACGCCTACATCCAGGGGCACACGAACGTGATCAAGCTGCTGGAGGCGCGCGACGGCGAGCGCGGCGACGTGCAGAGCTACGCGAGCGAGGTCGACCCGGCCGGCGCCGCGCCGATGGTCGAGACCGACATGGTCGTCGAGCTGATCTGGGCGGCGAGCAAGGGCGACATCCGGGCGATCCAGCAGCTCGTCGCGCGGGGCATCGCGCTCGACGGCGCCGACTACGACCTGCGCACGCCGATGCACCTCGCGGCCGCCGAGGGCCAGCGCCTGGTCGTGCAGTACTTCATCGACCAGGGCGTCGGCCTGAGCCCGCGCGACCGCTGGGGCGGCACGCCGCTCGACGACGCGATCCGCCACGGGCACCACGACGTCGCGCGCCTGCTCGAGAAGCACGGCGCGGTGACCGGCAAGAAGATCCACGTACCGACCTGACCCCCACGACACCCCTTCCGCGCCGTCCTCGACGGCGCGACCACGAGACCACGAGCCGAGAGAGCGAGACCATGCCCGACCAAACGCCCGCCACTGAGCACAGCACCGACTCAAAGCGAGAGTACCGCCTGTTCTCCGCGCTCGACTGCGACGGCGACGGCCAGCTCGACGCGAAGGACCTGCGCGCGGCGCTCGCGGCCACGGGCCTGCGGCTCGAGGACCCGCGCCTGCGCGAGATGAACGCGCAGCTCGAGGCGCTCGGGAGGGAGGCGCTCTCGGCCGACGACTTCGCGGAGGTGATCCGGCCGGTGAGCGTGCTGATCGAGCGCGCGCTGCAGGGCGGCCTGGCGATCCCGGACTTCGACGAGTTCGGCGAGGAGATGCGCCGGGTGTACCGCGAGGTCGAGCAGAACGAGCGCGGCGCGCAGGCCGACTACATCCCGCCGCTCGCGGAGGTCAACCCCGACCAGTTCGGCCTCGCGATCGTCACGGTCGACGGGCAGATCCTGACGATCGGCGACGCCGACACCGACTTCTCGATCCAGTCGACGTGCAAGCCGTTCAACTACTGCTACGCGCTCGAGGAGCTCGGCGACGAGGGCGTGCACAAGCACATCGGCCGCGAGCCGAGCGGGCAGCGCTTCAACGCGTACGTGCTGCAGGAGAACAACAACCCGCACAACCCGATGATCAACGCGGGCGCGATCATGTGCGCGGCGCTGATCAAGCAGTCGCAGCCGCTGCACCGCCGCTTCGAGCACGTGCGCGAGTCGTGGGCGCGCATGACCGCGGGCCGCAAGCCCCGCTACGACGCGTACATGGCCCAGGAGGAGGCGCGCACCGGCGACCGCAACCGCGCGCTCGCCTACATGATGAAGAACGAGGGCTCGTTCCCCGGGGGCGAGGACGCCGAGGTCCGGCACGTCGAGGCCGCGCTCAGCCTGTACTTCCGGGCCTGCTCCCTCGAGCTCACGGCGCGCGAGATGGCGACCGCGGCGGCGACGCTGGCGAACGGCGGAACGTGTCCGATCAGCCAGGACAACGTGCTCTCGCAGCGGACCGTGCGCAACTGCCTGTCGCTGATGTACTCGTGCGGCATGTACGACTACAGCGGCGAGTTCGCGTTCTCGATCGGGCTCCCGGCGAAGAGCGGGGTCGGCGGCGCGGTGCTGCTGGTGGTGCCCGGGCTCATGGGCGTGTGCACCTGGTCGCCGCGGCTCGATCACATCGGCAACAGCGTCCGCGGCGTCGACTTCGCCAAGCGCCTGGTGCAGGCGTACTCGCTGCACCTGTTCGACACGCTCTCGAGCGCCGGCGAGCGCATCGACCCGCGCGAGTCCCGGATCGCGCGCAAGGCCAAGGTCGTCTCGGAGGCGCTGTGGGCCGCGAGCACCGGCGACCTGCGGACGATCAAGCGCCTGCAGTCGGAGGGCGTCGACCTCGAGCGCGGCGACTACGATCAGCGCACGCCGCTGCACCTCGCGGCCGCCGAGGGGCACGCCGACGTGGTCGCGGCGCTGCTCGACGCCGGCGTCAACCCGACCAAGGATCGCTGGGGCGGCACGCCGCTCGACGACGCCGAGAAGGGTGAGCACGCCGCGGTCGTCGCGCTGCTGAAGGAGCACGGCGTGCGCGTCGGGCCGGCGGAGCACGTGGCCGACGACACCGCGCCGGCGCCGGAGCCCGCGGACCACGGCGATCAGAACCAGGTGATCCAGCTGCTGTGGGCCGCGGCGAGCGGCGACATCACGGGGCTGCAGCGCATGGTCGCGCTGGGCGTCCCGCTGCACGCGGCGGACTACGACGGCCGCACCGCGATGCACCTGGCCGCGGCCGAGGGGCAGCTCGCGGCGGTCGAGTACCTGCTGGCGCACGAGCACCCGCTCGGCTGCCGCGATCGCTGGGGCGCGACGCCGCTGGACGAGGCGCGCCGCGAGGGCCGTGATGAGGTGACCGCCCGACTCGCGGCCGCGCGCGCGGCCGCGTCGTAGCGGACCTGCGAGCCAGCGAGCGAGACAGGCGGGATCGACGATGCAGGGAGAGAGCACTCGAGACGCGATCAAGGACGCCCGGCGGGTCCTGATGATCTACACGGGCGGCACGATCGGGATGACGCAGGGCCCGAGCGGCTATCGACCGGAGGCGGGCTTCCTCGCCCGGGCGATCCGCTCGCTGCCCGCGTTTCAGGACCCGTCGATGCCCGCCGGGGTCACGCCGCCCTCGCGCCTGGGCGGCCGCATCCGCTACGAGCTGATCGAGTACGACCCGCTGCTCGACTCGTCCAACATGGGGATGGACGACTGGGTGCGGATCGCCCACGACATCGAGCGTCACTACGACGACTTCGACGCGTTCATCGTGCTGCACGGCACCGACACCATGGCCTACACGGCGTCGGCGCTCTCGTTCATGCTCGAGAACCTCGGCAAGACGGTGATCGTCACCGGCTCGCAGATCCCGCTGTGCGAGGTGCGTAACGACGGCGAGGACAACCTGCTCGACGCGCTGATCCTCGCCGGGCACTACGACATCCCCGAGGTGTGCCTGTACTTCCGCAGTCACCTGTTTCGGGGCAACCGCACGCGCAAGGTCGACGCCTCGGCGCTCGCGGCGTTCGACTCGCAGAACTTCCCGCCGCTGGCGACGGTCGGCATCGACGTCGACATCGCGTGGGAGCGAGTGCTCGCGCCGACGGGCGAGCGGTTCAGGGTCCGCGAGATCAACAACCCGAACGTCGCGGTGCTGCGGCTGTTCCCGGGCATCTCGAGCCACGTGCTCGAGAACCTGCTGTCGCCGCCGCTGCAGGGCGTGGTGCTCGAGACCTACGGGGCCGGCAACGCGCCGGACAACCGCGCGGACTTCCTCGAGGCGCTGCGCCGGGCGCACGAGCGCGGCGTCGTGCTCGTCAACGCGACGCAGTGCGGGCGCGGCTCCGTCGCGGCGCACTACGCCGCCGGGGCGGCGCTCGCGGACGCGGGCGTCGTCGGCGGCGCGGACATGACGACCGAGGCGGCGCTGACCAAGCTCGCGTACCTGCTCTCGCTCGGGCTCGAGCGCGACGAGGTCCGCCGGCTGCTGGCGTCGAACCTGCGCGGCGAGCTGACGAGCCGCGCGGAGGTGCGGCGCTTCAGCTTCCGCGAGAAAGCGTTCGTGCAGTCGGTCGCGCAGGCGGTGGAGGCGACCAGCGAGCGCGACCGCGGCGTGGTCGCCGACGCGCTCTACCCCGTGCTGATGTGCTCGGCCGCGGGCAACGGCGACGTCGACGGCGTGCGCCGCATGCTCGACGGCGGGGCTGACGTGAACGGCGCCGACTACGACCGCCGCACCCCGCTGCACCTCGCCGCCGCGGAGGGGCACGTCGACGTCGTCGGGCTGCTGCTCGAGCGCGGCGCCGAGGTCGATCGCGCCGATCGCTGGGGCGCGACGCCGCTGCGCGACGCGGTCAGCGGCGCCCACGACGAGGTCGCGGCGCTGCTCCGCGATCGCGGCGCGCGACTCGATCCCGCGCGCGTCGTCGACACGCTGTGCGTCGCGGCGGCGAAGGGCGCGCTGACGGTGGTGCACCGGCTGCTCGTCAGCGGCGCCGACCCGACGCTCGGCGACTACGACGGGCGCACGCCGCTGCACCTCGCCGCGTCCGAGGGTCACCTCGAGGTCGCGCGCGCGCTGCTCCTCGGCGGCGCCTCGCCGCGCGCCCGCGATCGCTGGCAGAGCACGCCGCTCGACGACGCGATCCGGCACGAGCGTCCGGAGCTCGTCGCGCTGCTCTCGGAGTAGCGCGCGCGGGTCGTCGCGGACCGCGTCGAGCTCCGCGATCGGCGGCCCAGACCGCGACGCGGCGTGCTCGCGCGGTCGCGATCAGTGCTCGGCGGCCCAGACCGCGGCGACGCGGCGCAGCTCGTGCATACCGGAGAGGCCGAGCTTGCGCTTGATCTTGGCCTGGTGGGTCTCGACGGTCTTGACGCGGATCGCCAGCGTGGTGGCGATCGACTTGGTCTTCAGGCCGCGACCGATGAGGCGAAAGACCTCGAGCTCGCGCGGCGAGAGCTCTTGCAGCTCGACGCGCTCGCGCCGGGCGGGGCTCGGCGTGCGCAGCGACTCGGCGATCGACTCGCTGATCGCGATCTTGCCCCGCAGGACCTGACGGATCGCGCGGATGATCGTCGCGGCGCTCTCGGACTTCGAGACGTAGCCGTGCGCGCCCGCCTCGATCACGCGGAGCCCGTAGATCTGCTCGTCGTGGGTGGCGATGACGAGGATCCGCGTGTCCGGCAGCAGCTCGCGGAGGCTGCGGATCAGCTCGATGCTCGAGCCGCCGCGGAGGTTGGTGTCGAGCGTGATGAGATCGGGCTCGAGCGCGACGAGCGACTCGAGGTCCGCCGGCACGTCGCTGAGCGCCTCGCAGAGGTCGAGCCCGAGCTCCTGCGCGATCATGTGCTGCATGGCGATGCGGACGATCGGGTGCGGGTCGACGACGAGGATCCGGCTGGCCCTGGCGCGCGCGTGGAGCGACCCTCGCGGCGACACGGAGTTCCACGCGTGCGCGGGCTGTGCGTCTTGATGCGGGTAGCGATCCACGCCCCTACCCAGAGCAAGATCCGATCCAGCGGGCCCAGGACGCGGAATGCCGCTGATCTCGCGCGCGGGGTGGGGCGCCTCGAGCGGGCGCCCGCCGAGGAGGGGCGCCCTTTGAAGGGGCGCCCCTTCGAACAGCCCTTCGAACAGCCCTTCGAACAGCCCCTTCGATGGGACCCTCGACCGCCGCCCGCCTCGAAAACCGGGCTTCGCCCGCCCTCAACGGCCCTTCGGCGCCCGCCCCTTCGGGCCGGGCGCGCGCGTCCGCGCTCGAGGGCGGCGCCTCGCGGGGCGCTCAGCGATACTGTTTGGGGTCGAGCTTGAGCTTGGCGATCCACCGCCGCAGCTGCGTCCGCGGGATGTCCAGCCGCCGCGCGGCCTCGGTGACGTTGCCCCGGGCCTCGCGGAGCGCGGCGATGATGCGCTCGCGGTTGCGATACGCGTGACTGCGCGCTGACTCGGGTCGTCGAGGAGGCGTCGTCGCGTCCGTCGCTCGCGGCGGCGCGGGGGGACGCGGCGGTTCGGGCGGCGGCGGCGGATCGAGCGCGCGCGCGACGGGGACCCCCTCGCGCGGCGTGAGCAGCCGCGCGATCGCCCCCGGGGTCGCGCCCGCGAGCAGCCGCCCCGCGTCGGGATCGAGCTCGTTGACCGTGACCTCCTCGCCGGGACCCACGCGCAGCGCCGCCGAGCGCAGCTCGACGGCGAGCTCGCGCACGTTGCCGCTCCAGGCGCGCAGCATGCAGGCCTCGACCAGCGAGAAGTGGGCGGCGCGCGGCTCGGGGAGCGACGCGAGCATCGACTCGACGAGCCACGGGATCTCCTCGACGCGCTCGCGCAGCGGCGGGATCGTGACGCTCGGGCGACAGGTCCTAAAGTACAGGTCTTCGCGAAACGCCCCGCGGACGACCGCGCCGCGCAGGTCTCGGTTCGTGGCGAGGCACAGGCGGAAGTCGACCGCGCGCGGCGAGGTGGCGCCGAGCGGCAGGACCTCGCGCGACTCGAGCGCGCGCAGCAGCTTGCCCTGCACGTGCAGGCTCAGCTCGCCGACCTCGTCGAGGAAGAGCGTCCCGCGGTGCGCAGAGAGCAGGTAGCCCGGCGAGTCCATCGAGCCCGAGAACGCGCCCTTGCGCGAGCCGAACAGGAGGCTCTCCGCGAGGCTCTCGGGGATCGCCGCGCAGTTGACGTCGACGAGCGGGCCGCCGCGTCGCGGCGGCGCCTCGTGGAAGCGGCGCGCGGCCAGCTCCTTGCCGACGCCGCTCTCGCCGGTGATCAGCAGCGTGTTGCCCAGCGTCGACGCGCGCGCGATCTCTCGCCACGCCTCGCGCAGCGCGGTCCCGACGACCACGTCGCCGTGACGCTCCACGCCGAGGTGGAAGCGCGAGAGATCGCGCGCGAGGATGAAGAGGCAGCGACCGACCCGCAGCACGCGGGTCCCGACGCCCGAGTACGTCCCGCGCACGCCGCAGCCGTCGACGACGGTGCCGTTGCGGCTGCCGAGATCCTCGACGCGCCAGCTGCCGTCCTCGACGCGCACGCGGCAGTGCGTGCGCGAGATCCTCGGGTCGTGGAAGCGCGTGTCGCCGACGCCGTCGCGACCGAGGACGAGCCCGTCGTCGGGGAGCGGCAGCGACTGGCACGTCGCGCCGCGCGGGGTCCACACGAGCACGAGACCCGGGGTGCTCACCCCGTCGTCCAGCGCCTGCGGCCGCGTGCTCTCGATCGTCTCAGTCGTGCACGGCATCCGTCGTGCACAATGATAGCAAGATGACCAATTCCGCAGGTTACTGCGGGTAGACAATTTTGCCGTTCCACGTGACGCCGACGCACGGGTTGTCATTCGACGCCAGTTCCAGACACGTGTGGTCAGGGTAGACAAAGACGTCACTCACCGGCGCGGCGGTCGGGACGTCGCCGCGCGCCTCGGGGGTCTCGTCGTCCCCGACCGCGGCTCGATCGCCGTAGCCGAGCTGCCCCAACGATCCGTCGCCCCAGCAGCGCAGCGCGCCGCCTGCAAGGATCGCACAGGTGTGCCGGCCCGCCGCAGCGATCGCGGTGGCGACGCCCCCTAGGGGTGTCGCGCTGGCCGGCGTCTCGTCGTCCCCGATCATCTCGGTGTGCCCGAGCCCGAGCTGCCCGAGTGCGTTGTCGCCCCAGCAGCGCACCGCGCCGCTCGCCATGAGCGCGCAGGTGTGCCGCTCCCCGGCCGTGACCTCGGCTGCGGCGCCGCCGAGCGAGACCTCGCTGCCCGCCTGCCCGGCGGTCCCGAGCTGGCCGAAGGTGTTATCGCCCCAGCAGTGCACGTCGCCCGCGCTCGTCGAGACGCACACGTGGTCGATCCCGGCCGCCACGCTCGCGACGCCGTCGAGCAGCGGGATGCACATCCCGGCGTCGCCGCCCGCGAGCTCCACGCACGTGCCGCTGGCGCACGCATCACCTGACCCAATTGTCATGTCACATCGATCACCGGTCTCGGCGAGCGGCGTCGCGTAGGCGAGCTCCGCGGAATCCCCGGCGTCGGGAATGCGCGGTTCTTCACCGACGCGCGCGAATGCAAATAGGCTCACGACCATCAAGATACTCTTCACCATCTCGCTGCTCCTCCGGCTCGCCGCGCGCGAGCCCGCTGGCGGCGACGCGCCCCCGCGTCGCGGCGGCTCCACCCGTCCGCGCACGCGTCACTGCAACGAGCGCACCGATCCGCGGCGCGGCGGCGGAGCGGGGAATTCGGTCCGCGCGCGCCTCAACGGGCCTGCAGGAGGCACTCCTCGCGGGTCGGCCGATGTGCCGATGACCTCGAGCGGTGCCTTCGAACTGTGCCGATTCAACGACGACGCGAATGTGTGACTTCGTGGGACTCGCCGCGTGTGGTATCCACGATCGACGATCACGAGCTCGACGCGCGAGCGAGGATCACGAGCGCCCACATGAACGAGGCACGCCCCACGGTCGACGCGGTCGACGACTCGCTGCCGGCCGCGCCGCTCGAGCCGGCCGACCCGCGCGCGGAGCGAGACTGGCGCGCGAGCGTCGCGGCGGGGCTAAATGACACAGCGCGCTACGTGATGCTCGAGGAGCTCGCGCGCGGCGGGATGGGCGTCGTCTTCCGCGCCTTTGATGACGTGCTGAAGCGCGAGGTCGCGCTGAAGCTGCTCACCCCGCGCGCCCGCAGTCACGCGCGCGACCGCATGCTGCGTGAGGCGCAGGCGCTGGCGCGCGTCTCCCATCCCAACGTCGTGCAAGTGCACGATGTCGGCGAGCTCGCCGACGGGGTGTTCCTGGCGATGGAGCTCGTCGAGGGCGAGACGCTGCTCGAGCGGACGCGCGCCTCGAGCGCGAGCTGGCGCGAGCGTCTTCGCCTGTTCATTCAGGCAGGGAACGGGCTCGCGGCGGCGCACCGCGCCGGGCTGGTCCACCGCGACTTCAAGCCGGCGAACGTGATCGTCGGGCGCGACGGTCGCGTACGCGTCGTCGACTTCGGGCTCGCGCGAGGGCTGGGCGCGACGCGAGCGCGCGACGACGACGAGACGGCGGACGAGCCGCGCGAGGCGACTGGGAGAGGGGCCCCGGATGATTCACTGGACATGCCGATCGAGCTGGCGGGGCCGCGATCGACCGGCGGGCCGCTGACGCTCCCGGGGTCCTTGCTGGGCACGCCGGCCTACATGGCGCCGGAGCAGCTGCGGCGCGAGGACGCGGACGCGCGCAGCGATCAGTTCGCGTTCTGCGTGGCGCTGTTCGAAGCGGTGTACGGCCGGCGGCCGTTCGTCGGCGAGACGCCGGAGGATCTGCTCGTGGCGATCCGCCCCGGCCCGCCCGCGCTGCGCGGCGCGCCGCGCTGGCTGTACAGCACGCTGCGAACCGGGCTGGCCTACGACCCGGCGCGCCGCTGGCCGTCGATGGACGCGCTCCTGCGCGTGCTGACCCGCGGGCTCGAGCGACGCGGCCGCTGGCTGTTCGCGCTCGGCGCGACGGTGGTGCTGGGGCTCGTCGCCGGCGGGGTGTTCGCGGTGACGGCCCCCGCGGGGCCGGGCTGCGAGTCGCTGACGCAGGACGTCGCCGCGGCGTGGAGCGACGAGCGCTCCGCGCGGGTTCGTAACCAGTTTCTCGAGACAGGTCTCCCCTTCGCCGCGGCCTCGTGGACCTCGGTCGGCGCGCAGCTCGATCGCTACGCCGAGACGCTGGCGCGCGCGCGCGTCGACGCGTGCGCGGCGCGGCGCCACGGCGCGCTGTCGGATCAGCTGCTCGACCTGCGCGCGGCCTGCCTCGGCGACCGGCTCGCGGATCTCGAGACGCACGTCTCGCTCCTGGAGAGCGCGGACGCGACCACCGTGGAGCGCTCGGTCGTGGCGACGGGCGAGCTCCCGGCGATCGAGCCGTGCGACGACGGGAGCGCGCTGCTCGAGCGCGCGCGCCTCGTCAGGCCGCCGGCGCGCGCGCGCGCCGAGGAGGTCGCGGGGGTGACGGAGACGGTGCGCGAGCTCCGGCTTACGCTCGAGCTCGGGCGCTCCGGCGAGCTCGAGACCCGCGCGAGCGCGGCGCTCGAGCGCGCGCGCGCGCTCGAGTATCCGCCGCTGATCGCGAGCGCCGAGCTGACGCTGGCGCTCGTGCACAATCACGCGGCGCGCTACGAGGAGGCCGAGAGCCGGCTGCGCGCCGCGCTGCTCGCCGCCGAGGAGTCGCGGGTCGACGACGTGGCGGCCGAGTCGTGCGCGCTGCTGATCTCCGTCGTCGGCGACAAGCTCGCCCGGCCGACCGAGGCGCTGCGCTGGTCGCCGCTGTGCGGCGCGCCGATCCGCCGCGGCGAGCTCGGGCCCGCGTACACCACGAAGCTCGAGAGCAACCTCGGCGCGCTGCGACGGAGTCTCGAGGACTACCCGCGCGCGCGCGAGCACTACCAGCGCGCGCTGACGGCCGCCGAGCAGGCCCACGGCGCGCGCCACCGGGCCTACGCGCACGCGCTCAACAACCTCGGCGCCGCCGAGGAGGATCTCGGCGAGCTCGAGCGCGCGGTCGAGGACTACGAGCGCAGCCTCGAGATCGAGCGCGCGCTGCTGGGCGACGAGCACCCGGACCTGGCGACGCCGCTGAACAACCTCGCCGTCGCCGAGCGCAAGCTGGGCCGGCTCGACGAGGCCGCGGCCCACCTGCGCCGCAGCGTCGCGCTGCTCGAGGCGGCGAGGCTCGGCGGGCACGATCACTACGGCACCGCGGTCGGGAACCTCGGGACGCTGCTGCGCGATCAGGGTGACTTCGAGGGCGCGCGCGAGACCTACACGCGCGCGCTCGAGATCCTCGCCGGCGCGCTCGGCCCCAATCACCCGGCGGTCGGCATGATGGCGATGAACCGCGGCGAGCTCTCGCTGCTGACGGGCGCGCCGGCGCGGGCGCTCGAGGACTTCGATCGCGCGCTCGAGATCGTGTCGACGACGCTCGGGCCCGACACGCAGCTGGCCGCGATCGTGCGCGTCAACGTGGGCCTCTCGCAGCTCGAGCTGGGCGCGGACGCGGCGGCGCTCGCGAGCTTCACGCGGGTCCTCGAGCTGCCGACGTCGACGCTGCCAGAGCGCGACGCGCTGCGGGTCTACGCGAGCGCGGGGCTCGGCCGCGTCGCGCTGGCGAGGGGGCGCAAGGCCGAGGCGCGCGCGCTGCTCGAGCGCGCGCTCGCGGACGCGCAGACGCACGTCGAGTTCGACCGCGCCGAGCTGGGTGAGCTCCGCTTCGCGCTCGCGCGCGCGCTGCCCGAGAGCGAGCGCGCGGCCGCAGCGACGCTGGTCGCCGCGGCGCGCGAGGAGCTCGCGAGCCGTCCGGAGCGCCGCGCCGCGCTCGAGCGGTGGCTCACCGGCGCGAACGCGGGGTAGCGCGCCGATGAAACATGTCCATTAGGACATTTTAAGAATCAGCCGTCCTCGCGCTCGAACTTGTCGAGCAGGCGCCGCAGCTGGTAGCGGCTGCGCAGCCCGAGCACCCGCCACGCCTTGGCCTTGACGCCGTCGCACTGCTCGATCGCCGCCATCACCTGCTCGCGCGTCAGCTCGGTCGGCTCGCTGAGCATGTCGGGGACCGCGGGGCGAGCGGGCGCGGCGACGAGCTCCCCGGGCGGGAGATCGAGGTAGCCGCCCTCGCTCGTGGCGAGGCTGCGGCGCAGCAGCGTCGCCAGCTCGCGCGCGTGCGTCGTGTAGTCGCGCCAGGCGAGCGCGTAGATCAGCCGCGGGCTGAAGCGCGGCTCGTCGACGCGGATGAACGCGGCGGACTTGCCGGGCAGCGAGCGCGCGATCTCGCGGAAGGCGTGACGGGCGAGCAGCGGGATGTCGTCGACGCGCGCGTCGAGCCCCGACAGCGTCAGCTGGTAGGCGAAGCGCGCGAGGAAGTCGTGCTTGAGCTGCGCGGGCGGGCGGTTGGTCGCCGCGATGATCCGGGCGTCCGAGACGCGCACCTCGGCCTCGCCGAGCCGGTGATACTCGCCGCGATCCATCAGCCGCAGCAGGTGCGCCTGGCTGGCGGCCGGCAGCTCGCCGATCTCGTCGAGGAACAGCGTCGAGCCGTGGGCCGCGCCGACGAGCCCGGGGCGCGCCGACATCCCGGGGTTCGGGAAGTTGTGCAGGTTGCCGAACAGCTCGGCGTCGAGCAGCGTCTCGGGCAGCGTCGAGGCGCTGCGGGCGATCATCGCGGCCGACGCCCGCGCGGAGCGCCCGTGGATCGCGTGCGCGACGAGCTCCTTCCCGCTGCCGCTCGGGCCGTAGATCAGCGCGTGCTCGCCCGCCGTCGCGACGAGCTCGATCTGCTCGCGCAGCCGCCAGGCGTCCTCGCTCTCGCCGACGAGCCCGAAGGCGTCGGCGCTCCCGAACTCGAACTCGCCGCCGAAGACGGGCACGCCGGGCCAGCGCGAGGGCCTTCGCCCGAGGCGCAGGATCACCTGGCGGTCGAGCTCGAGGAGGTCCCCCTCGTCCACGCGCGCGCGCGCGGCCTCGTGCCCGTTGACCCGCAGCGGCAGGCGCCCGGCGCTCTCGACGAAGATCGAGTCATCGGCCTCGACGCGGCAGCGCAGCTGCCAGCGCGAGATTCGATCGGAGCGCAGCGGGCCGGTCTCGACCGCGCTGAACGGGCGCAGGCGCGTGAGCGTGAGCGCGGGCCCGTCGTCCGCCCCGGGCTTGGCCGCGCTCGCGCGCCCGATCGTGAAGCGAGCGCCGGGTCGCGCGGGCAGCAGCAGCAGCTCGCCGACTCGCTCCGGCGCCTCGCGCGACCAGAGCAAGGTCAAGACCGGCCGCGAGGACGCGCTCCGCGGCGACTCGACGATCGACTCGCGCGGGCTGTCGATCGTCGTGGTCATGGATCTGTTGGGCATGGGCCTCGCCAGGGACCCTGCTATGAACGGCGAGCCAGCGCAATCGCTTGGAGACGTCGCGGCGACGCTCCCGCGCGGACGTGATGAAGTTCGTGACGAGGTTGTGGGCCCGGCGCGCGCGCTTCCCGTGTAGACATAGACCGTGAGCCGCGAGCGCATCCCGTGTCGCCAGGCCCTGCAGGGTCGCCGCGTCAGCGACGCGGCCAACCTGCTCGCGCTGCTCAGCGAGGCCAACGACGAGTACCTCGCGCGCGCCCGTCCGCCGCGGCCGGCGGCCTCGCGCGCGCGCGCGATGACGGTGCCGCGCCGCGCCGCGCCGCGCACCTGCGTGACCGCGCCCGGGCGCTACGCCGGCGCGGTCAGCTACCTCGCCGCGGGCGGAGGTCCGCGCCCGGTCGTGTTCGTGCACGGCACGCCCGGCGCCGCCGACGACTGGGTCGACTACCTGCTCGCGGTCCCGGACGGGGCGCGCTACCTCGCGCTCGATCGCCCGGGCTTCGGGCGCAGCGACCCCGCCGAGGCCGTGGTCTCGCTGCGCGACCAGGCGGCGGCCGTGCTCGCGGTGCTCGACGCCGAGCCGCGACCGCGTCCGGGCCCGCGATCCTGGTCGGCACTCGCTCGGCGCGCCCGTGGTCACGCGCGCGGCCGTCGACGCGCCGACGCGGGTGGCCGCGCTGGTGCTGCTCGCGGGCGCGCTCGATCCCGCGCTCGAGCGCGTCCACCCGGCGCAGCGCCTGGCGGCCTGGGGTCCGCTCGCGCGCCGCCTGCCCCGACCCGTGCGCAACGCGAACGCGGAGCTGCTCGCGCTGCAAGGCGAGCTCGCGGACATGCGCCCGGCCCTGGATCGGCTGACGACGCCGACCTTCGTGGTCCACGGGACGCGCGATCGCCTGGTCCCGTTCGCCAACGTCGAGTACCTCGAGCGCCGGCTGCGGCGCGCGCGGACGCTGGAGGTCTTCGAGCTCGAGGGCCGCAATCACTTCTTGCCCTGGCACTCCAAGCCCGTGATCGATCGCGTGGTCGCGCGGGCGCTCGCGCGGGCGTGAGCGCGCGAGCGCCTGGCGCTCGTGGTAGACCCGGCGCGTCGTCATGCCCGACGCGCTGCTCGAGTGGTTGTCGAACTACGCGGCCGATCCGGTCCTGGGCGCGCTCGCGCTCGCGCTCGCGACCCTCATTCTCGAGGACGCGGCGACCGTCGCCGGCGCGCTGCTCGCGGCGGAGGGGGTGATCGCGCCCGGGGCCGCGCTGCTCGGCTTGTACGTCGGGATCGTCGCTGGCGATCTCGGGCTCTACGGGCTCGGGCGACTGGCGGCCAGCTACGCGTGGGCGCGCCGGCTCGTCGGCGAGGACAACATCGAGAAGGGGCGAGCGTACCTCGACCGCACGCTGTGGGTGACGCTCTTCAGCGCGCGCTCGATCCCCGGCATGCGCCTGCCGACGTACACGGCGAGCGGGTTCTTGCGCGTCGCGTTCCACCGCTTCGCGTTGATCGCGATCGTCGCGGCGGCGCTGTGGACGACGGTGTTCTTCGTCGTCGTCCTGCGCCTGGGAGAGGCCGCCGCCGCGCGCCTCAGCGGCTGGAGCTGGGTGTTCGGGCTGGCCCTGATCTCGGTGGTGCTGGTGCTCCCGCGCGTGATCCGAGCCGTGATCCGGCGACGCGACGCTGCCGACGACGAGCGCCCGAACGCGGTCGAGTGAGCGCGGCGCGGCGATGAGGGTGGCACGAGCGCGAGGGGTCGCGACGAGCTCGCGTTGAGGCGCGCGTGGACGTCACCACGCCAGCGCGGGACCGCTCGCGAACGCCTCCGCCGATGAGAACGGGCTGCGCGCGGCGTGTTCGTTTTACACTGGGCCGCCCGCGCACGGCCCCACGATGGAACGTCTCATCGAGCTCGCGCTCCTCGCCCTCGCCGGCTACCTCGGCGTCGGGGTCATGCTCGCCGCGCCGCTGCACGTCGTGCTCGCGCGGCTCGACCCGGCGGCGCGGGGCGCCGGGCTGCGCTTTCGTCTGCTGATCACGCCCGGCCTGGTGGCGCTCTGGCCGGTGGTGGTGCGGCGCTGGCGGGTCGCCGCGCGCGGCGGCTCGTTTCACGCGCCGACCGAGCGCGTGAAGATCGGCGCGCTGCGATCGCTGCACGGACCGCTGTCCGCGACGGCCTTCGGCGCCGGCGTGCTCACCCTCGTCCTCGCGGTCGTGAGCGCGCCGCCGCCACCGTCGGTGACGCCGCTTGACGCGATCGACGGCCCCCGCGCGCCGCTCTCGCTCGCTCCCCTGGGACCGGCCCTCGACCCCGCGCTGCGCCTGACGCTCGCCGGCTCCGGGACGAACCGACAGCTCGAGCTCGAGCTGCCGATGTCGCTCGCGGTCCCGGGGCTCGCGGTCTACTGGCGCGCGGCCGCACCCGACGCCGACGCGAGCCAGCTCGACCAGGCGCGCTTCCTCGGCGCCGCCGGCCGCAGCGGCCTGCAGCGCCTCGAGCTCCCCAACGAGTGCGCGGGCGGGTTCATCGTCCTCACCAGCGGCGAGCACACGCTGGTCGCGCAAGCCCCCCTGCCCGACGACTCCTGAGACGACTCCTGAGACGACTCCTGACAAGGCCCCTGAGAAGACTCCTGACAAGACTCCTGAGAAGATCCTGATGTCAGTCTCGTACACGGGCGTCTCGTGGACGCCGAGCAAGAAGCGCTACGACCTGGTGATCGGGCTCGGCGTCGCGTTGATGCTCGCCGCGTTCGCGCTCACGGGCGCGCTCGTCGACCCGCTGGCGACGGCCGAGACGCTGGTGCTGCGCGCGCTGTCGTGGACCGCGGTCGCGCTGCTGCACGTCATCCTGGCGATCGGCCCGCTCGCGCGCCTCGACCCGCGGCTGCTGCCGCTGCTGTACAACCGACGGCACCTCGGCGTGAGCATGTTCGTGCTGGGGCTGGCCCACGCCGCGTTCGCGACCGCGCAGTTCCACGCGCTCGGCGATCGCAACCCGCTGGTCAGCGCGCTCGCCGGCTACGCCGCGCCGGGCGTCAACCCGCGCTGGACCGACCTGCCCTTTGAGCCACTCGGCTTCCTCGCGCTCGTGATCCTGTTCTTGATGGCCGCGACGAGCCACGACTTCTGGCTCAAGCTGCTCGGCGCGTCGATCTGGAAGTCGCTGCACTCGCTCGTGTACGTCGCCTACGGCCTCGTGCTCGCGCACGTCGCCCTCGGGATCGCGCAGTCGGGGCCCGCGGCGTTGCTGACGCGCGCGCTGCTGGTCGGCGCGGCGTGCCTGACGGCGCTGCACCTCGTCGCGTACCTCCGCGAGCGCCGCTTCGATCGCGGCGGGCGCCCGCCCGCCGCGCACGGCTTCGTGCCCGTCGCGCGACTTTCGAAACTGGCCGATGGGCAAGGTCGACCGATCGTCGTCGGCGGGCAGCGGCTCGCGCTGTTCCGCGTGGGCGACGCGGTCCACTGCGTGCACGGCGTGTGTCGCCACCAGGGGGGTCCGCTCGGCGAGGGCGCGGTGATCGACGGCTGCATCACCTGCCCGTGGCACGGGTGGCAGTACCGCCCCGAGGACGGCTGCTCGCCGCCGCCGTTTCAGGAGGTTGTGCACACCTACCCCGTGCGCGTCGAGGAGGACATCGTGTACGTCTCGCCGACCCCGAACCCGCTCGCCACCCCGGCCGCGGCGGGTGACCACCACGCGCGCGAGACGGACGCGACGTCGCAGGAGGGCGCGTGAGCGCGACGCCGGACGAGTTCCCCCGCCACCCCAACGCGGTCGTCGACCGCGGCGCGTTCTACATCGGCTGGCAGCCGAGGATGCCCGCCGCGCTCGCCCGCGTGATCCGCCCGCTCGTGATCACGCTCGTGGTGCTGCTGGTCGGCCTGAGCGCGGGCGTGGCGTCGACGCTGCGCAGCGGCCCGCCGGGCGTGTTCGAGTTCGGCGTCGTTCGTGACCTCGACGGGGTCTTCTACGCGACGCCGCTGCCCACGCTGCGCCTGCGCGACCCGGTCGGCGGCGGCGCGGTCAGCTACTACGTCGTGGGCGCCGGCAAGCGCGGGATCCCGGACGAGCTGCGAGCGCTCGCCGGTCAGCGGGTGCGCTTCCGCGGCACGCTCATTCACCAGGGCGGCGCGACGATGGTCGAGCTCACGGAGCCGGCGAGCCTGACGCCCAGCGGTCCGCCGCCGCCCGGGCTCGAGCGCCCCGCGCCACAGACCGTGGGCGAGCGCGAGCTCGTGGGCGAGCTCGTCGACACCAAGTGCTTCTTCGGCGTCATGCGTCCGGGCCTCGGCAAGGTCCACCGCGGCTGCGCCATCCGCTGCCTGTCCGGCGGCGTGCCGCCGGGGCTGCTGCTGCGCCACCGCAGCGTCGACGGCGAGCGCGAGCTGGGGACCGTGGTGATGCTGGTCGGCGAAGACGGCGCGCCGCTGGAGCTCGACCCGCGCTGGGCCGCGCTGACGATCCGCGCCCGCGGGACGCTCGAGAGCCACGGCGGGATCCCGGTGCTGCGCACGCGCGCGCTCGAGCTCGAGCCCTCGTCGTAGCACCGGTCGCGAGCGCGCGAACGCGCCCGCGCGGACCACGGCGTCGCCCGACGCCGCGGCGGTCTCGCCCGCTCCCCTCGCGTCGTAGCGCACACACAGACAGGTTTGTCCCCAGCCGCGAAGGCGGTATGAATAGCGCCCACGATGGCCTCGCCACCCGAACCAAGCAAGGCGCCAGACAGGGCGACGGAGGGCGCGGGGACGCAGACGACGGACACGAGCTGCGCGCCGCTGGTCGACGCGCTGCGGCTGCGATTGACGCGGCTCGCCGCGCGGATCACCGCGCTCTCGCCCGAGCAGTACACCGCCGCGGGGGCGCGCGCGTCGTCGATCGGCGCGCACTGGCGACACACGCTCGATGTCCCCGAGGCGATCGTCTCGGGGGCCGCGCGCGGGCTCATCGACTACGAGGCGCGCGCGCGCGGGACCCCGTGCGAGCACCACGTCGAGGCGAGCCTGCGCCGGCTCGAGCGGATCGACGCGGGGCTGCGCCAGCTCGCGGACCTGCGGACCGCGACGCCGATCACGATCGTCACCCAGATCACGCCCGAGCGCGCGCCGGCGCGGCTGCGCTCGTGCCTGGGTCGCGAGCTCGCCAACGCGCTGTCGCACACCGTGCATCACGCCGCGCTGATCAAGCTGCGCGCCGGGGACCTGGGCCCGCCCGACGACGAGCTCGACATGGCCCCGGGGACCGTCGCGTTCCGGCGCGAACAAGGCGGCGCCGCGTGAGCGCGCCGCGCGGGAGCGGGCCGCTGCACCGCCTGCGCCGGCTCGCGCGCGGGCGCCTGCACCGACGATCTACTGGGAGTTCTGGAGCCCGCTGCGCTTCTACCTGCCGCTGGCGCCGTGGATCGCGTGGCAGGCCGCGCGCGCCGGCGGGGCGACGGTGCTCACGGCCGCCAACCCGGTGATCCTCCACGGCGGCCTGACCGGCGAGTCGAAGTGGGCGCTCGACCAGCGCCTGCGGGCGGGCGGCGCGGAGCTCCTGCCGAGGACGACGCTGCTGCCGGTGCGCGAGCCGGCCGAGGACCGGCTCCGCCAGGCCCGCGCGTTCATGGCCCGCGAGGGGCTCACGTTCCCGGTGGTGCTCAAGCCGGACGTCGGGCTGCGCGGCCTCGGGGTGCTGGTCGCGCGCGACGACGACGCGCTCGCGCGCCGCGTCCGCGAGACCGCGCTCGACCTGCTGCTGCAGGAGTACGTCGGCGGCCGCGAGTACGGCGTGTACTACGTGCGCCGGCCGGAGTGGCCAAACGGTCAGGTACCCTCGATCTGCGCCAAGGTCCCGCTGACGCTCACGGGCGACGGCGTGACGACGCTCGAGCGGCTGATCCTCGACGACCACCGCGCGGTCAGCATGGCGCCGGTGTTCCTCCGCCGCTTCCGCGCGCGCCTGCAGGACGTCCCCGCGCCCGGCGAGCGCGTCACGCTCGTCGAGATCCACGCCCACTCGCTCGGCGCGCTGTTCCTCGACCGACCGGACCTGCGCGCGCCGGCGCTGACGCGAGCGATCGATCACGTCAGCCAGGCGACCGGGCTGTACATCGGCCGCTACGACGTCCGCGCGCGCTCGGAGCTGGCGCTCAAGTCAGGCGAGTTCAAGATCATCGAGTTCAACGGCGTCACCGGCGAGCCGGGCGACATGTACGACCCGCGGCGCTCGCTGTGGAGCGGGTGGCGGCGGATGGCGGCGCACTGGCGCGACGCCTACGAGATCGGCGCGGCGAACCGGGAGCGCGGCGCGTCGATCAGCGGGCTGCGCGACGTCGCCTCGCAGCTGCGCCGCGATCGCGAGCACGGCGCGCGCCTGCGGCGTGAGATGGGCGACGCGGAGAGCCTCTGAGCCGGCGGCGCGCGCGAGCGCGAATCCGCGAGCGCGGGTCGAAACACCTGTCTAATCAGACATTCGTGTGGAGCCCGAGCTCCGCGCGCGCGCGCGCGCGTGGTCGCGGCGCCTCGCGGCAGGGCGGCGCGGGAGGTTTCCGGAGCCGAGCGCGAACGAACCGCGTTAGGATGGCGCCATGCCGGCGCCGCCGCCCACCGCTGCTCGCGGGCGCTGTCCGAGCGCGCGCGCCGGGCTTCGGCGGCGACGCGCCGCGAGCGTCGCGGCGGCGCTCGTGTACGCCCTCGCGGCGACGTCGTGCTTCTCCGATCCGGGGCCGCCGAGCGACACCACGCTCTCGAGCACGAGCGGCGACGGGACGACCGCGGCGACCTCGAGCGAGACCGGCACGACCTGCGGGAGCGGCGGCTGCGAGACGTCCGCGACGACGACCGGCGAGGGCGAGGGCTGCGAGCCCGCGCCCGAGGACGCCTGCCTGGTCCCGTCGGAGTACCCGTCGATCCAGGAGGCGCTCGACTCCCCGTTCTGCGACGTCATCTGGCTGGCGCCGCTGGTGTACTCCGAGAACGTCGTGGTCAACGACGACGTCACGATCGCCGCGACCTGCCCGGGGACCGCGACGATCGACGGCGGCGCGCAGGGCAGCGCGATCACGATCGAGTTCGGCGACGTGCTGCTGCGCAACCTCGTGATCACGAACGGCCTGGCCGAGAGCGGCGGCGGCGTCCGCAGCAACAGCTCCGACAGCGTCACGCTCGAGCGCGTGCGCGTATCGGGCAACACCGCGCGCTTCGGCGGCGGCGTCTATCACCAGTACGGCGTGCTCGTGATCGACGACTCGGAGATCACGGGCAACACCGCGACCATCGCCGAGGAGGACATCAACGAGCTCGGCGCCAACACGGCCAGCGGCGGGGGCCTCTACGCCTACGTCGGCAGCGTCGAGCTGCGCGGCGGCAGCTCGATCAACTCGAACACGGTGACCTCGGGCGCGCCGCAGCTCGAGCTGCGCGGCGGCGGCCTGTTCGCCGAGGGCACGATGATCGTGATCCACGACGACGCCGAGGTCGACGGCAACACCGTCGAGATCGAGGGGCTCGAGGGCTCGGTCGGGCGCGGCGGCGGGCTCGCGCTGTTCAAGGTGCCCGCGCTCAACATCGAGAGCGCGCGCGTCACCAACAACGAGGTCCTGGCGACGGGCGACGACGGGCTCGTGCTCGAGGGCGGCGGGCTGTGGTCACTGCAGTCGGAGCTCTCGCTGCAGAGCGCGGAGGTCTCGGGCAACCGCGTCGAGATCACGGACGCGCTGCTCGGCACGCGCGTCGCCAGCGGCGGCGGGCTGCTGCTCGGCGGCGGCGACGTGTTCATGTCGCGCCTGACGATGACCGAGTCGTCGCTCACCAGCAACCTCGCCATCAGCCCGGGGGACGCGAGCGGCGGCGGGATCGCGGCGGTGACCGGCGTCGCCGACCAGGAGCTGCGGATCTTCCTGATCGCCAGCACGCTCGAGGGCAACCGCGCCGAGGCCGAGGCCTTCGCGACCGGCGGCGGGATCTTCGCGAGCGCGACGGCGAACGCGAGCACCGTCGTGATCGCGGCCCGCAACTCCACGCTGTCGGGCAACCGCGCCGAGGGCGTGCTCGTCGGGCTGTCGAGCGCCGAGGGCGGGGCGGTGTTCCTCGAGGCGCCCGGCACCGACGGGAGCACGACGCTCCAGCTCAGCAGCGTGACGATCGCGAGCAACACGAGCGACAGCCGCGGCGGCGGCCTGCGGACGTCGGGCACGGGCGTGACCGCGACGCTGCGCAACACGCTGCTCTCCGGCAACCTGGCCGACGACGGCCCGGACTGCAGCGGCACGGTGGTGTCCGACGACAACAACCTCATCGCCGACGACACGGGCTGCACCGCCGCCTTCGACATCAGCGACAAGCTCGGCGTCGATCCCTCGCTCGCGCCGATCAACAACAACGGCGGGGCGACGCGGACGCACGCGCTCATGGCCGGCAGCGCGGCGGTCGACGCGGGCGCGCTGACCGACTGCTCGGACGAGACCGGCGCGCCGCTGGCGACCGACCAGCGCGGCCTGCCCCGCGAGTCAGGCGGCCGCTGTGACATCGGCGCCTACGAGCGCCAGTGAGAGTGATCGACGCGGCCGCCTAGCCGTGGAAACCGCGACCGTCCCAGCGATGCGCGGGGTCCGGGTAGAAGAACGACCCGCCGCAGTCGCGGTACTCCTGCGTGACGAGGACGAACCACCCGCCCGGCACGCGCGTCCGATAGGTCTCAATATTGTTGCTGGACGTGAGCTTCTCCCACACGACGTCCGGGCGCGTCGTCCCGCGCTCGCGCCAGTAGGCGTCGTGGTTGGGATCTTGCTTCGGGTCGTGCAGCGGGTTGAACTGGTCGCTCATGCGCTTTCCCTGCCGTGATGGTGGCACAGGCGAGCGACGAGCGGCAAGCGCGGGCGAGCGCGTCCGCGCGGCGCGAATCAGGCGCAGGCGCGGATCAACCGCGGTGAGGTCGAGCGCGCCGACGCCCGCCTGGCCCGAAATCAAGCGCGTCCAACACGTCGCTTCGAAGGCGTGCGGCTCGCGAGCGCCTCGCGGTTCTCCGGCCTAGGCGGCCACGACCACGCGCTTGCCGAAGGGTGTCAGCGCGAGCAGCCCGAGCTTGAGGTGCTGGAGCGCGAAGGGGATGCCGATGATCGTGACCGCCAGGCCGGCCGCGAGCGCGATGTGGCTGAGGAAGATCCACACGCCGGCGAGCAAGAACCACAGGATGTTGCCGAGGCCCGAGGCCACGCCGGCGCCGGGATCCTCGCGGATGTCCTTGCCGAAGGGCAGCAGCCCGAGGCCCGCCATCTTGAAGCACTGCAGCCCGAAGGGGATGCCGATGATCGTCAGGCACAGGACCAGGCCCGCGAGCAGATACTCGAGCGCGATCACGAACCCGCCGCCGAAAAAAATCCAGAGGACGTTGAGGAGAAAATTCATGCGCGTGCCGGGCTCGCGCGCGACGTCAGCGAGCGCGGCGAGCCTGTGCGCAGCATAGGACCGCAGGGCGCCAGAGCAAGCGGGAGGTCCGACGCGCGCTCGCGCGCGTCAGCGCTGGCCGTCCCGCGCGGCCGCGATCGCTTCCTCCAGGATCCCGTCGTGCTGCGCCTTGTCGGCCCAGCGCGCGCGCCCGGACTCCGGCAGCTGATCGATCGGGTCGAAGTACAGGTAGAAGGCGTCGGGGTCGACGTTGGGGCTGCGGTACACGCTGACGCCGGTCTCGCGGTTGTAGTGCTCGAACGAGTGCACGTCCCGCTTGCCGCCGCCGCCGGGCGCGTCGACGACGAAGGTCGGCGTGTTAAAGCCGGCCGTGACGCCGCGGATCTGCTTCTCGAGATCGAGCGCCACCGCGAGCGTGGTCCGCATGTCCTCGGCGCCCTTCACGAGGTCGTGCATGTAGACGTAGTAGGGCTGCACGTTCATGTACGAGAGCTTCTTGATGAAGTGCTTCATGACCGCGACCGAGTCGTTGACGCCCCGCTGCAGCACCGACTGGTTGCGCACGATGACGCCGAACTGAAACAGCCGGTCCATGGCGCGCTTGCTGATCGCCGTGATCTCGTTGGGGTGCGTGAAGTGGGTGTGGACCACGACCTCCTTGCACATGCGACGGCCGCGCTCGACGACCTCGACGAGCGCGCGGACCCAGGCGTCGTCGGTCAGCAGCTTCTGGGGCATGACCGCGGGGCCCTTGGTCGCGAAGCGCATGCGCCGGACGTGCTTGATGTCGAGCAGGCGATGCCCGATGTCGGTGAGGTGCTCCGCGCGCAGCTGGTAGACGTCACCGCCGCTGATGACCACGTCCTCGATCTCGGGGCGAGACTCGATGTACGCGAAGGCCTGATCCCAGCGCATGCGGTTGGCCTTGAGGCTGACTTTCTCGACCTCCTCGGTGTTGATCCCGACGGCGTAGCTGCGAGTGCAGAACCGGCAGTAGACCGGGCAGGTGTCGAGCGCGAGGAACAGGACCTTGTCGGGGTAGCGGTGGGTCAAGCCCTCGGTCGGCGCGTCGGCCTGCTCGTGCAGCGAGTCGAGGTCGAGCTTGGGATGGTCGGCCAGCATGTGGCTGCGGACCGGGAGGAACTGACGGCGAATCGGATCGTCGTAGGGGTTCTGCCAGTCGACGAGGCTCAGGAGGTACGGCGAGACGCGTACGCTCATCGGCGCTCGCGCGAAGCCCGCGCGAGCGTCGGCGAGGAACTCCTCCGAGACGAGATCCTGGACGGCCTCGATGAGTTTTTTGGGCTGGGTGATCGACTTCTTGGCCTGCCAGCGATGATCGAGAAAGGTGGCCTCGTCGACGCTCTTGTAGGCCGGGATTCGCTGCCAGAACGGGCCATCGAGAAATTCGCGATGGACGAGCGTGGCCGGATCCACCGGCGGTTTTCGCGGGTGCACTGGGTGCCCGGAGGCGTCGAGCTTCACGATCGGCAGGCTCTGTCCGTCCATATCCGTGGTTTAGTCAAACTTGCCGGTCTCGGCAGTGGGAAGCCTCCAGAGCGCTGAGTTCACCGCAATTTGGGCACAATCCCCTGAACGTCCGGGGTACGCGCATGCGCTGAAGCCGGCCGCGAAGCCGGCTACCATCCGGCCCGTGGGCCAACATCCGAGCGCGCGCGCGCACAACGCGAGAATTCCGCAGCCCGGCGCCCGGAAACGCTCGCTGGGCATGCAGGCGCGCGCGTCGTATCCGCGCCTCGACCCGCCCGCGTTCGAGGTCATCAACACCGCCGACGCGCTGCAGGCCGCGATCGAGACGCTCACCCACGCGTCGGCCCGCGCGCTCGGGGTCGCGGTGCTGCTGGCGGTCGACCCAGGCCGCCCCCGCAGCGTCCAGGGCGACCCGCGCCGCGCCGCGATGACCCACGTCGCGATCGCGCCGCCGGAGGGGCCGGTGCGCATCATCGACGCCTGCGCGATCCGGGAGCTGACGCCGCTGCAGGCGCTGTTCGGGGGCGCGGCGACCGAGTCCTCCGCCGCGAGCGCCCCGTACGTGGTCCTCCACAACGCGCACCTCGGGCTGACCGCGCTCGGTCGACGGGGCCTGCGACCGGGGCGCTTCGGCTGCACGCGGATCGCCGCGACGCTGCTGGCGGAGGGCGCGGACGGGCGTCGCTCGGAGCGCCCGCTCGGCGAGCTCGTCGAGGCCGAGCTCGAGCGCTCGCTGCCCGGCGCCTACGCGCGCGGGCTCGCCGAGGCCGAGCTCGGCGCGCCGCTGACGATGATCGCGGCGAGCGTCGCGTCGACGCTCGTGCCGCTGATGCGCCGGCTGACGCCGCGGCTGCGCGAGCGCGGGCTGTCGCGCGTCTACGAGCTCGAGTGCCAGGTGCTGCGGCCGGTGATCGACATGGAGGCCGCCGGCATGCCGGTCGATCAGGCCCAGTTCCAGCGCGTGGCGCAGGGCTGGGCGCGCGAGCGACAGGCGCTGCTGCGCGCGAGCGCCGAGCGTCCCGTCGAGCTGACCTCGGGGTCATCTTCGACGTCCTCGTCGAAACCTGCTCCGAAACCTGCTCCGAAACCTGCTCCGAAACCTGCTCCGAAACCTTCGTCGAAATCCTCTCCGAAGACCTCTTCGGCGTCCGCTTCGACGCCTGCTTCGAACGCGCGCGAGGAGTCCGGCGCGCGCGACGACGCCGGCGCCGCCGTCGAGGACGACGCGACGGCCCGCCTCGCGCGGCTCGACAAGCTGCTCTCGACCTACGCGCACTGGCCCAGGGACCATGTCGATCTCGACGGCCGGATCCGCTACCACCTCGACCCGATCGCGACCGACAGCGGGCGCTTCGCGTGCACGCAGCCCAACCTCCAGCAGGTCCCGAGCGAGCACACGGCGCCGGGCCTGCGCGCCTGCTTTCGCCCGCGCGACGGCTGTCAGCTGGTGATCGCTGACTACGCGCAGATCGAGCTGCGGGTCGCGGCCCAGCTGGCCCGCTGCCCGGTGTTGACGCGCGTGTTTCGCGACGGCCGCGACCCCCACCGCGCGACCGCGGCGACGCTGGCGCGCAAGCCCGAGCAGGCGATCACGCCGCATGAGCGCAAGCTCGCCAAGGCCGTGAACTTCGGCTTCCTGTTCGGCATGGGCGCGCGGCGCTTTCGCGCCTACGCGGCCGCGAGCTACGGCCTCGAGCTCTCGCCGTCCATGGCTCAGCGGGCGCGCGACGCGTTCTTCGCCACGTACCCGGGGCTCAGCGCCTGGCACCGACGGGTCGGCGCGCTCGGTCGCGGGCGCCCCGAGGACGTCACCGTCCGCACCGCGCTCGGGCGACGCAAGCGCTTCCCGGCCGGGCGCTTCAGCTTCACGGCGGCGCTCAACATCCCGGTGCAGGGGACCGCCGCAGAGGGCTTCAAGCTGGCGATGATCGAGCTCGAGCCGGTGCTCGCGGCGCTCGGCGGCCGCGGCGTTCTGTGTGTGCACGACGAATACATCGCGGAGGTCCCCGCCGAGGTCGCGGACGAGGCCTGCGCGCGGGTGCGAGCGGCGATGGAGCGCGCGATGGCTCGCGTGGTGCCAGCGGTGCCGATCGTGGTCGAGGCGCGCGTCGCTCGCTCGTGGGGCGAAGCCGGGTGAATTACGGCACAACGCCGCAAACAACGCGCCGTGAGGTTCCCGAGTGAGATGTCGTAGAGTGACCCGGCCAGCGAACGCGAAACCTCGTCGTGCCCGAGAGAATCCGAACTCAGGTTTGGGGCCCACGCGCTGCTGGAGCGCGCGGGCGGGCGGACGCAGGAAGAACGGACGAAACGACACTCCATGGATGTTTTCACTCGCCGCAGTTTCATTCGCTCCAGCGCCGCTGGCGCGGCGATCTTGACCACGCCCGGCCTGCTCGGCTGCGCCCGTAACGCCGGTCCCCGCGGGGCCGCGAGCGGGCCGCCCGGACAGGTCGGCGCCGTTGCCCAGAAGGCCCCGATGCCGCCCAGCGAACAACAAGCACTCTCCTGGTTCAACGTCGACAAGTCCACCCTGTCCCGCGCGCTCTCGGAGCTGTCCTCGCGCGGCGCCGACGCGGCGGACGTGTACTTTCAACACAGCCGCGACAACAGCGTGACGATGGAGGACGGCATCATCAGCCGGGCCACGACCTCCGTCGATCAGGGCGTCGGGCTGCGCTGCGTGATCGGCGACCAGACCGGCTACGCGTTCACCGAGGACCTCGCGCCCGAGTCGATGATCGCGGCCGCCCAGACCTCGGCGACGATCGCCCGCGGCGGCAAGGCGATCGCGCCCGTCGAGTTCCGCTTCCACGACCACGCCGACTACTACGCGCTGCCGAGCCGCTGGTCGGACGTGAGCATCGGCGACAAGCTGCCGATCATCCAGCGCGCCGCAGCGCTCGCCCGCGAGCTCGCCAAGGGGCGCGAGGCGACGATCGAGAAGGTCACGGTCAGCTGGGCCGACAGCGAGGAGCTGGTGCTGATCGCCGACCTCGACGGCCGCATCCACACCGACCTGCGCCCGATGACGCGCCTGTGGGTCATGCTGACCGCGCGCAAGGGCGACGTGGTGCAGAGCAACTCGGCCAACCTCGCCGCGCGCCGCGGGCTCGACTGGTACACCGACGCGCGCCTCAAGCAGGTCGCGCAGGAGGCCGTCGACCGCACGATGATCCTGTTCGACGCCCGCCGCCCGCCCGCCGGCGAGATGCCGGTGGTGCTCGCGGCCGGCGCGAGCGGCATCCTCCTGCACGAGGCCATCGGCCACGGCATGGAGGCCGACTTCAACCGCAAGGGCACGAGCATCTACTCCGACATGATCGGCCGCAAGGTCGCGCCCGAGTTCGTGACCATCGTCGACAACGGCACGCAGGAGTTCGAGCGCGGCGCGCTCAACATCGACGACGAGGGCACCGAGTGCGAGCGCACCGTGCTCGTCGACAAGGGCGTGCTCGCGTCGTTCTTGCACGACAACATCAGCGCGCGTCACTACAAGGTCCCGAGCACGGGCTCGGGGCGGCGCGAGTCGTTCCGCCACACGCCGATGCCGCGCATGCGCTCGACCTACATGGAGAACGGCCCGCACAGCAAGGACGAGATCATCGGCGCGGTCAAGCGCGGCATCATCGCCGAGACCTTCACCAACGGCGTCGTCCAGATCGGCGCCGGCGACTTCACCTTCTACATCAAGAACGGCTGGCTGATCGAGGACGGCAAGGTCACCGCGCCGATCAAGGACATCAACATCATCGGCAACGGCCCGGAGGCGCTGCGCAACGTGACGATGGCGGCCAACGACAGCAAGCTCGACTTCGGCGGCTGGACCTGCGGCAAGGACGGTCAGAGCGTACCTGTCTCGCAGGGCATGCCGACCGCGCTGGTCTCCAAGCTGACGGTGGGAGGCGAGAATGCCTGATTCAACCCGCGCGCACGATCTCCTCGAGAGCGCCAGCGACGCCGTCACGATGGCCAAGCGGGCCGGCGCCGACGACGTCTGGGCCGGCGTCTCCCGCAGCCGCTCGGTCTCCTTCACCTACCGCGACGGCACGCTCGAGAAAGTCGAGGACAGCACCTCGCGCGGCCTCAGCCTGCGGCTGTACGTCGACGGGCGCTACTCGAGCCACGGCACCACCGACCTGCAGCCCGAACGCCTGCAGGCGTTCGTGCGCGAGGCCGTCGCGGTCACGCGCGCGCTGCAGCCCGACCCGCACCGCGAGATCACCGACCCCGAGCTGTTCGCCAATCGGCCCGACGACGAGCTCGAGCGCGTCGACCCGGCGATCGCCGCGCTCGACCGCGACCGACGCGAGGCGTGGTGCAAGGCCATGGACGAGCTCGCGCACGCCGACGAGCGCGTGATCTCGGCCGAGTGCGGGGTGTTCAGCGGGCACAGCGAGAGCGCGTCGGCCAGCTCCAACGGCTTCTCCGGCACCGCCGAGGGCGACTACGCCGGCTACAGCACGCAGGTCACCGTGCGCGAGGACGCCGACAAGCGACCCGAGGGCTCGTACTACGCGGTCGGGCGCTTCCTCGGCGACCTCCCGGGGCCCGAGTCGATCGCCAAGGAGGCGCTCAAGCGCGCGCTCGACCGCATCGGCAGCCGCAAGGGCCCGACCACGCGCACGACGCTGGTCGTCGACAACCAGTCCGCGTCGTCGCTGCTGTGGCGCGCGCTCGGCCCGGCCTCGGCGGCGGCGATCCAGCAGGGTCGCTCGTTCTGGGCCGGCAAGCAGGGCAAGCAGCTGTTCAGCAAGAAGCTGACCGTGATCGACGACCCGCTGCTCCCGCGCGGGCTGTCCTCGCGGCACTACGACGGCGAGGGCATCTCGGCGCGCCGGCTGCCGATCATCGAGAAGGGCGTGGTCAAGAACTTCTACGTCGACACCTACTACGGCAAGAAGGCCGGGCTCACGCCCACGACCGGCTCGCCGTCGAACCGCGTGGTCGCGCTCGGCAGCAAGTCGCTCGACCAGATCCTGAAGGCGGTCGGCGACGGCATCTACGTGATGTCCTGGATGGGCGGCAACAGCGACAGCACCACCGGCGACTTCTCGCTCGGCCTGCGCGGCTTCGAGATCAAGAACGGCAAGCTCGGCGCGCCGGTCGGCGAGATGAACGTCACCGGCAACCTCGCCGATCTGTGGCAGCGGCTCGAGCTGGTCGGCAACGACCCGCACCCGTTCTCGAGCCTGAAGACGCCGACGCTCGCGTTCGCCGACGTGCAGTTCAGCGGCTCCTGAGCGGTCGCCGAGGCGCGCCGCGTGTCCCACGAGCGACGACGCCGTCGCTCGTGGCGCGCGACGTGGTTCCAGTGTACCCTCCGCCGGCGCGCTCCCGGGGCGCGACACGGATCTGCATGCGAGCCGACGAGCACCCCTACTTCGATGGACCGCGGCCGCTGGCGTTCGCCCACCGCGGCGGCGCGAAGCGCTGGCCCGAGAACACGCTGCACGCCTTTGAAGAAGCGATCGCGCGCGGATACCGGCACATCGAGACCGACATCCACCTGACGCGCGACGGCGAGCTCGTCGTGTTCCACGACCACACGCTCGATCGCTGCACGGACGGCGCCGGCCCGATCGCCGCGCGCACGGTGGGCGAGCTCCAGCAGCTCGACGCCGGCTACTGGTGGTCGCCCGACGGCGGCGAGACCTTCCCATTCCGCGGCCAGGGGATCACGATCCCGACGCTCGCGGAGGCGCTCGCGCTCGGCCCCGAGATCCGCTTCAACCTCGAGATGAAGCCGCGCACGCCGGCGATCGCCTGGGCGCTGTGGGACTTCCTGCGCGGGCGCCCCGACCGACGACGCGTGCTCGCGGCCTCGGCGTTCTCGCCCAACGTCATCGCGTTCCGCGAGCTCAGCGACGGCAGCGTGCCGAGCTCGCCGGGCTTCGCCGAGATCCTGAAGTTCTGGACCGCCGTCCGCGCGGGCGCGCACCGCCTGGTCTACGGCGCGCGCGGGCCCGACTTCCACGCGCTGCAGATCCCGGTGTCGCACGGGCCGCTGACCGTCACGAGCGAGCGCCTCGTGCGGGTGGCCCACGAGTACGGCTTGCACGTGCACGTGTGGACCATCGACGACCCGGCCGAGATGCGGCGGCTCGTCGCGCTCGACGTCGACGGGATCATGAGCGACGTGCCTGACGTGCTGCTCGAGGTCCTGGGTCGCGCGGACGCCGGGACTTCGTAGTGTCCGTTCGGACAGATTTGATAGGCACGCGTGGCTTCTGTGAGCAGGGGGCGGGGGGCGCTACTTGCGGGACGCACGGAGCTCGGACGCCTTCGGCGCCCGGATCCGTGGTCTTAAGTCCTCATCCGGCCCCCGCCCCCCGCTCACGCCACGCTCCGTCCATGACCTCCGAGCGACTCGCGTCGAGCGGTGAGCGGGGCGGCTCTCTCGATGGCTGATTCAGGAACACGCGTGGCTTCTGTGAGCAGGGGGCGGGGGCGCTACTTGCGGGACGCACGGAGCTCGGACGCCTTCGGCGCCCGAGATCCGTGGTCTTAAGTCCTCATCCGGCCCCCCGCCCCCCGCTCACGCGCCACGCTCCGTCCATGACCTCCGAGCGACTCGCTCGAGCGGTGAGCGGGGTGAGCGGTGAGCGGCATCACCGGCATCACCGGCAGCACCGGCATCACCGGCATGACCAGCGCGCCCGAACGCGAGGAGCGTCCGGAGCGTCAGCCCATGACTCAGCCCGAGTCGCGCGCGAGCAGCTCGCGCAGGCGCGACGCCTCGTCCGCGTCGAGTGACCCTCGGACCAGGTTCGGCGTGGCTCGCCCGCGCGGGGTCGTGGGCGCGAGCTCGTCCCAGCGGGGCGTGGGCGCGGGCTCCATGCTGATCTCGACTTGCGCCTGTCGCGCGCAGCTCTTCGAGTAGTCGATTGCCGAGTCCACCCGCAGATCGCCCGTGAGCTGGAAGTACGCGAGGGCGCGCCGCGCCTGCGTCTCGACATCGCTGCAGTCCGACCACGGGCCGTGGTGCTCCTGCCACTCGATCAGCGCCTCGGTCACCGCCCGCGCGGGATCCTCCTCGGCCGAGAGTCTGGTGAAGCCGAGCTCGCGCAGGCGCGTCGTGAGTTGCTCGAGTTGTCTGTCGTAGGCGCGATCGATGTGGCCGTCTCGGGCGTAGGACTCGTGGTCGAGCTCGAAGGGCTCGCTGAAACGCATCCCCGGCCAGGCGAGCCGGGCGGTCTTCGACGCGTCGAAGTTCGGCTTGGGCAGCAGCGCCGCGACCTCGAGGGACGCGCCCGCCTCGAGCCGCGTCTTGACGACGCGCTCGTCGCAGCAGCCGCGCCCCCAACCCGTCCACTCGCCGTTGTCCTGCCGCCAATGCAGGCCGGTGTAGGCGAGCCAGGGCAGACCCCCGGGGGTCGCCGGGTAGAGCGCGATCGTCAGCGGCGTGGACGCCTCGAGGGTGAAGACGCCGAACAGTCGACCGTCGGGCAGCGGCTCGATCCGCGCGAGACGCAGGGACTGTGCGGGCTTCGGCGCGAACGCGGGCTCCGGCTCGACCTCGCGGGGCGTCGAGGCGGGCGCGCGCACCTGCAGCTTCTCGCGCACGAGCGCGAGCGCGCCGACGAGCGCGAGCGCGAAGACCACCGCGTTGCGAAGCGTGTGCACAGGAGGTCAGACGGGAAGATCCCGCCGATGTTCCTGCGGGCCAAGAATTGCCCACGCGCGCCGTGACGGCGCGCCTGCGCGACGGCGCGCGACGCCGGCTCGAGGTCCGGACGGGCGCGTGTCACAATCGCCGGCGCGCGTTCGTCCAGGCGAGGTGCCCGTGTCAGCCAACGATCGAGACCCCGCATTCGAAGCCGCCCGACCTCGCCTGTTCGCCATCGCCTACCGCATGCTCGGGAGCGTCAGCGACGCGGAGGATGTCGTGCAGGAGGCCTGGCTCCGCTGGACGCGCGCGCGCGCGGACGAGCCCGACACCGAGGCGCGCGCCGAGGTGCGCAACCCGGGCGCGTACTTGGCCCGCGTGACGACGCGCCTGGCGATCGACCGTCTGCGCCAGGTCAAGCGCAGGCGCGAGACCTATGTGGGTCCATGGCTGCCCGAGCCGCTGATCGAGCGCGAGGCCGTCGGTCCAGACCAGGAGCCGCCGAGCGCGAGCGAGGCGGTCGCGCTCGCGGAGTCGCTCAAGATCGGCTTCCTCGTGCTGCTCGAGACCCTCGGCGCGACGGAGCGCGCGGTGTTTCTCCTGCGCGAGGCCTTTGACTACGACTACGACGAGATCGCGGCGATCGTCGGCAAGTCCCCGAGCAATTGCCGGCAGATCTTCGCGCGCGCGCGCAAACGGCTGGCGATCGGGCGCGCCGCGCGGCCCCGCGACACGATCGAGGAGCACGCGCCCGCTCACCGCGCCGCGGGGACGACCCCGCGGACCGGCGCGCTGCTCGAGGCGTTCGTCGGCGCGATCGCCAGCCGGGACGCGTCACGCATCGAGGCCCTGCTGGCCGAGGACGTAGTCTGGCACACCGACCACGGCGGCCGTGTTCGGGCCAATCGCAAGCCGATTCACGGCGCCAACTCGATCACGCGCTTCATCCTGGGTCTACAGAAGAAGCTGCAGGGCGAGCATCGGGTCGAATTCGCGTGGATCAACGGGCAGCACGGCTGGATTAACTACATCGACGGCGAGGTCTTCAGCGTGGTGGCCGTCGACATCGACGAGGACGCCGGGGTGATTACCGCGTTTCACTCGATCAACAACCCGGAGAAGCTGCGCACGGCGTCGCTGACGTGAACCGAGCAGTCGGCGCGCGGCGAATAACGTCTCTCGACCACCACGCCCCCAGCTCGCAGGATCGCGCCCGGCAGGAGCAGATCCGCACCGCTGGTTGTCGCAGAACTCCGCACTCACGTTGTCATCTGGGGTACAAACGCACTGTGCGCGGGGTTCCAGCCCCATCCGGGCCAAGCGGCTCTTGCGCACCGTTCTTCCCGTGTCGAGCGAATCGCCCCCCGAGGAGAATCCGGACCTGCGACGGAGACCCGTCGTGGCGGTGCAATTCTCGGCCAACGGCTTCGCGGATAACTGGCTGCACTGTCAGCAGCTCGCCGACTTCCTGGCTCGGGTCGCCGCGTCGGATCGCTATGACTCCGAGCATCACGCCACGCTGTTCTCGCACTTCCTCAACGAGCTGCTCGAGCTCGTGTTTCGGCTGCACGCGCCCAGCCGCGAGATCTTCGTGCACGTGTACAAGACCGGCGACGAGCTGCTGATCGAGCTGCGGATCCCGATCGACCCCGAGACCGAGCAGGCCTACCAGGATCTGTTCGGCGCGCTCGGCGACGGCGACACGCGCGAGTTCCTGCGCAAGCACATCCAGAAGATCCCGGGCAAGGGCCCGCAGCGCGAGACGGCGTTCCTCGAGCTCGCCGGCATCTACCACATGAAGCTCAACCTCCAGAGCGAGGCGTCCCAGCGAACGCTCGTGCTCTCGATGCCGGTGAACTTCGACTAGCGGCCACAGGTATGCGCAGGCGCCTCCCCTACACGGTCCGCTTTAACCCGAGCAATCAGGAGATCGAGCTCGCGGGCACGATTCGTCCCGAGCGCGAGGCGGACTTCGACGCGGTCGCCAGCCGGATCCGCCAGAGCGCGGGCGCGCTGTCGGGGACGTTCTATCTCAACCTCCGCCGCCTGCGGCACCTCAACCACACCGGCTTCGTCGCGCTCGCGCGCTGCCTGCAGGCGCTCCGCGGCGCGCGTCCGGAGCTCGCGCTCAAGCTGATCATCTCGAGCGCCATCCCGTGGTCGGAGGCGCGGTTTCGATTCCTCGCCGACGTGATCGACGGCGTCGGCGTCGAGATCCACGACAACGACTTCTACCCGGGGCACAGCGAGGTCGAGGACGAGCAGCTGATCCCGAGCCTGCGCACCCAGACGAGCGTGCTGTGGAAGCACGAGCGCAAGCTGCTGACCCGCCACGGGCTGCGACCGGGCGCGACGATCGCCGACGTCGGCTGCAACATCGGCGACTTCGCCACGCTCGTGCACAAGACGTTCAAGCCCGCGCTGGTGGTCGCGGTCGACCACTCGCAGGCCTTCCTCGAGTACGCGCGCGGCGTCGCCGACGAGTTCGGCCTCAGGGCGATCGAGTACCGCCGCGGCGACCCGTCGAACCTGCTGCTCGCGGACGACAGCTTCGACTTCGTGACCTGCCGGCTCGCGCTCAACATGTTCGATAGGCCCGGTGACGTGCTGCGCGAGCTGCTGCGCATCACCCGACCCGGCGGCCGCCTGTACCTCGTCACGGAGTTCATGTCGCAGGTCTACGGCTACCCGCGGGACGCGACCGTCGGCTGGACGTACCGGCGCGCGGCCGAGCTGTTCGCGGTGCTCAGCACCGAGCTCGACCTCGGCCCGAAGACGCGCGGCTACCTCGCGAACACGGGCTTCACCGACATCCGCATCGACCTGCTCGAGATCAGCGGGGCCAACACTGACCGACACGATTTCGAACGCGTGCGCGCGAGCTGGGCGGCGTTCATCGACCGGGAGATCGCGGCCGCGGCCGGCGGCGACGAGCGCGACAGCGAGCGGATGCGTCAAGGATTTCGCGACCACATCCACGCGATCACCCACCGCCGCGGCTACGCGACGTGGCCCGTGTGCGTGGCCTCGGGGCAGAAGCCCGAGCGACGCGCGAGCCCTGGCGCGGGCTGAGACGCGGGGTGACGCGCGACCGCGACCGCCGAGCATCACCCCCGAGGCGTGCTCCGCTCGCAGCGAGGCCGCCGAGGCTCGGCAAGTGAGGACGGTTCGCGACCGCGATCGCGCGCGTCGACACGGGCGACGCGCTGGAAAATTCGGGCTACGATAGCGGCGATCACCGTATCGCGCGCCGCGCGGCGCGGACGGTTGCGAGCGACCTCGGTCAGCGCGAACGCGACATGGACTGGACGATCGGCAACATCCCGAGCCTCGCGACGCTCAAGCCCGAGCTCGTCCTGACCTTCTACCCGCAGTCATTCCCGCTGCGCTGGGGCCTGTGTAGCACCACGGCTGACTTCTGCGCCGACTACCTCGCGACGCGCGAGCCGTTCTCGGCGAGCCGCGACGCGATCAACTACGTGCTCAACGAGCTGGTCGAGAACGCCGTGAAATTCTCTGAGGGCGAGGCGATCACGATCACGCTCGCGCTCGACGGCGACACGCTCGTGCTGCTCGTGACCAACCACGTGGGCGAGAGCACGGCGGAGAAGCTGTACAACAAGCTGTGCAAGCTGCTGGCCGGGGATCCGCTCGAGCTGCTCATGCGGCGCGTCGAGGAGAACGCCGAGAACCCCGACAACGAGGGCTCCGGGCTCGGCTTCCTGACGATGATGACGGACTATGAGGCCAGCCTCGGGTGGCGCCTGACCGGACCGGCGGAGGTCGAGGGACAGCCGCTGCTGAGCACCGTCGCGTGCCTCAAGGTCGCCGCCGCCCCGCGCTGAGACCGTCCGCCGCCCGCGGGACCACCCCCCGGCTCGCAATCGCCCAAGCCCTCGAGGTCGTACCCCTGGGCTCACCGGCGCCCCGTGTGGCATTGGCGCGCGCGAAGCTCGTGCGCGGGTCGGCACCTCGTGACTCGAGTCTGGTACAACCATGAAGTATCCTACGAAGGCGCCGAGGCACACCGGGACCCGCTGCGATGTACGTCGAAGAGAAAGAGTTCTCCGTCTCCTTCAACGAAGCGAAGCGGGTGATCCGGTTCCAGGGGTCGATGCGACTTCGCAACGCGAAGGACTTCGACAGCATCAAGCGCCTGCTCAACGACGCCCGCGCGTTTAACTATCCGCAGCTCACGCTCGACTTCCGTAAGCTCGAATACTGCAACAGCAGCGGCCTCGGGATCTTCGCGCAATTCGTGGTCGAGGCGAAGAAGTCGGCGCGGACGCAGCTGGTGCTGCAGGGCAGCAGCGAGCATCACTGGCAGACGCGCTCGCTCCGGACGCTCGAGCGAATCTGGCCGGACATCAAGGTCATCATCGACTAGCGGCGAGGCGCCGCGCGACGTCTCGCGCGGCTCGTCGCTCAACCGGTCGACGAGGCTCGCCCCGCGATCACGTGGCGCATTCGCCCGCGAGCGTGCTGGTGGGCTCGAGCGCGGCGTAGCGCTGCTCCGGCGCGAGCGACCTGCGAACTCGTGGCCCTGCGAGGCCCGGCTGGCGGTCTCGCGCCGCGCCCGGCGGTATCGAGCGCGGCGGCTCGCACGCCCGCGAGCTCGCGTTGAAACGCGGTCGCGAGCGGAGCTTGTATCTCCCACGCTCGACCGTCGCGCGATGACACGACGCTGTGGGACGCTGACCCCAACACGCCGTGCGCCGCTGCGCCCGGCTGATCGTGCGAGCCCGCCACGGGCGCAGGCGAGCACGCGATCTCGGACCGGCGTGACCCGGAAGCCACCCGTCCGGACCCCCGCGGTCCCCGTTACCCTGTTATTCTGCCCGGGCTACATGGGGACCTCGAGGAACGCGAGGTTCGGCGACCAGAACCGGAGATGCCCCCGCGCGCTGCCGGGGCCGGAACCCACGCGCCAGTCGCCCGGAGCGTGCGCATGACGATCCTACCGGGATACACGATCCGAGAAACGATCCACGAGGGGATCCGGAGCGTTATCTACCGGGCGGTCCGCGACTCGGACCAGGCGCCTGTCGTCATCAAGGCGATTCGTGACTACCGTGAGCGACAGCAGGTCGCGCAGCTGCGCCACGAGTACCAGGTCATCAAGACGCTCGAGCACCCCGGGGTGATCCGCGCGCTCGCGCTGCAGGACTTCGAACGACGCCTGGCGCTGATCTTCGAGGACATCGGCGGCGTCGCGCTGGACCGCGTGCTCAAGCGCCGCCGCCTGCCGCTCGCGGAGTTCTTGCGGATCTCGATCCAGCTGTGCTCGGCGGTCGAGGCCATCCACCACGGCAACATCATCCACAAGGACATCAAGCCGCATAACATCATCTACAACGAGGAGACGGCGCGCCTGAAGCTGACGGACTTCGCCAGCTCGTCGTCGCTGCCGCGCGAGAACCCCGTGCTGACGGGCTCCGGCGCGCACTCCGGCACGCTCGCGTACATGTCGCCGGAGCAGACCGGGCGCATGAACCGGGGCGTCGACTACCGCACCGACTTCTACTCGATGGGCGTCACCTTCTACGAGATGCTCACGGGCCGCTGGCCGTTCGTGTTCGACGACCCGATCGAGCTGGTGCACGCGCACATCGCGATCCAGCCGACGCACCCGCGCGCGCTCGACCCGTCGCTGCCCGAGCAGGTCTCCGAGCTCGTGATGAAGCTGCTCTCGAAGCGCGCGGAGGACCGCTACCAGAGCGCCTACGGGATCCGCGTCGACCTCGAGCGCTGCCTCGCGCAGCTCGAGCGAGACGGCGAGATCGCCCGCTTCCCGCTGGCGACCGAGGACTACTCCGAGGAGTTCCGCCTGTCGCAGAAGCTCTACGGGCGCGACGAGTCGATCGCGCAGCTGCTGGCGACCTTCGACCGCGTGTGCGCGGGCACCTGCGAGGTCGTGCTCGTGCCCGGCTACTCGGGCATCGGCAAGTCGTCGCTCGTCAACGAGATCCAGCGGCCGATCGTCGGGCGCCGGGGCTTCTTCGCGGCGGGCAAGTGCGATCAGTTCAACCGCAACAGCCCGTTCTCGGCGCTGCTGCAGGCGCTGCGGCAGCTGGTCCGGCAGGTGCTCGCGGAGCCCGAGGACGGCGTCGCCCGCTGGCGCGCGCGGCTGCTCGAGGTCGTCGGCCACAGCGGCGAGCTGCTCAACGACGTGATCCCGGAGCTGCGCCACCTCATCGGCCCCCAGCCGCCCGCGCAGCAGCTGCCCGCGAGCGAGGCGCAGAACCGCCTGCTGCTGCTGCTCGTCGGCTTCACGCGCGTGTTCGCGAGCGAGCAGCACCCGCTGGTCGTGTTCCTCGACGACCTCCAGTGGGCCGACGTCGCCACGCTGCGCATGCTGCAGCTGCTCTCGCAGGACAGCGCGAGCCGCCACCTGCTGATCATCGGCTCGTACCGCGACAACGAGGTCACGCCGGCGCACCCGCTGAACCTGACGATCGAGCAGCTGCGCCAGGGCGGCGCGCGGGTCAGCGAGCTGCGGCTCTCGCCGCTGTCGCTCGCGCACGTCACCGAGCTGATCGCGGACGCGCTGCACATGTCGGCGGACGAGGTCGCGACGCTGGCCGAGCCGGTGTTCGCGCGCACGCGCGGCAACCCGTTCTTCACCCGCCAGCTGCTGCGGTTCCTCTACGAGGAGAACATCCTCAACTTCGACCTCGAGCGCCGCCGGTGGGAGTGGGACGTCGAGCGCGTGCTCGAGGCCGGCGACACCGACAACGTAATCGACCTGACCGCGCGCGAGATCGACAAGCTGCCGCAGTCGACGCGCGAGGCGATGAAGCTCGCGGCCTGCCTCGGCAGCACGTTCTCGGGCCACGTGCTCGCCGAGCTCGGCGAGCAGCGCGGCATCGCGCTCAAGGACCTGTGGCAGGCGCTGCAGCGCGGCCTGATCATCCCGGTCGACAGCACGAGCCTGTTCGTCGCCGACGAGCTGCTGTTCGCGAGCGAGGGCACCGAGGGCCGCAGCATCCGCTTCAAGTTCCTGCACGACGGCGTGCGGCAGGCGGCCTACACGATGCTCGGGGACGCCGAGCGCGACGCGATCCACAGCCAGATCGGCACGCACCTGCTGCAGCTCGCCGACGCGAGTGACTCGCTCGACGAACTGCTGTTCGCGATCGTCGGGCACTTCAACCGCACGCCGCGGCTGGTCACCGACGCGGCGCTGCGGCTGCGCCTCGCCGAGCTCAACCGCGACGCGGGGCAGCGGGCCAAGAACTCCGGCGCCTACAAGCTCGCGCTCGCGTACCTGCGCGGCGGGCTGCAGTTCCTGCCCGCGGACGCGTTCGAGCGCCACTACGCGCTCGCGGTCGGGCTCACGCTGCAGCAGGCCGAGTGCGAGTACCTCGCGGGGAACTTCGAGGAGGCCGAGCAGGCGTTCACGGGGCTGATCGCGCGGGTCCGGACGCGCGCGGAGCGGGGCAACATCCTGGCGATGCAGGCGAACCTCGCCGCGAGCCAGGCGCGCCACCAGGAGGGCATCGAGCTCGGCGTGCGCGGGCTCGCGCTGATGGGCATCGAGATCCCGATCACGCCTGGCCCTGAGGTCATCCCCGCCGCGATCGGGCGCGTGATCGCCAGCCTCCAGCGGCACGAGATCCCCGCGCTCGTCGACCTCCCGGCGGTGACCGACCCGAACAAGGAGGTCATCGCGACGCTCTACAGCAGCATCGCGGCGTCGGCGTACCAGGTCAACCAGCAGCTGTTCCCGCTGCTGATCCTCGAGCTGGTCGACCTCTCGCTCAACCACGGCAACACGCGCTTCTCGTCGTTCGGCTACGTGGTGTACGGGCTCGTCACGACGACCGCGCTCGGCGACCCGGCGTCCGGCGTCGCGCTGGCCGACGCCGGCCTCAGCCTCGCGGCCAAGCAGGGCGACCGCATGCTGCTGGCGCGCGGGCAGTACCTGATGGCGAACTTCGTGCAGCACTGGACCCGGCCGATGCGCGAGGGCCTCGCGCTGCTGCACGACGCCTACAAGGGCTGCATCGCGTCCGGCGACCTGTACTACGCGGGCTACAGCCTGCTGGCGATCACGTGGCGGCGCTTCTCCGTCGGCGACCCGCTCAGCGTGCAGCACAGCGAGAACGTCGCGCACCTGGACTTCCTCGCCAACCGCAGCGAGGACCCCGACACGCTCGTGATGACGCTCGCGCGCCACCGCACGGTCGTCGCGCTGATGGGCACCGGCGACGACCTGAGCGTGTGGACGAGCTACACGGTCGACGAGCACAAGCCGTCGACGCACCTCTGCTACATCAAGACCGCCGCGGGCGAGCGCGCGCTGTTCATGCGCCGCACCGCCGAGGCCCGCGCCGCGCTGGCGAGCGCGCAGGCGATGCTGCCCTTCGTCGCCGGCAACTTCCTCGAGGCCGAGTGCGTGTTCTACCGCGTGCTCGCGCTCGCGGCCGACTACGACGAGCTCCCCGCGGACGAGCAGGCGGCCGCGCGCGCGGTGTTCAACGCCAACCTCGAGATGCTCGAGCGCTGGGCCCAGTGGTGCCCCGAGAACTTCTCCTGCTTCCTCGTGCTCGCGCGCGCCGAGGTCCGCCGCGCGCTGCCGGACGAGGGCGAGGGCGAGCCGATGGCGCTGTACGAGCGCGCGATCACGGAGGCCGAGCGCGGCGCCAGGATCCACGTCGCGGCGCTCGCCAGCGAGCTCGCCGGGCGCTACCAGCTCGCGCGCGGGCGCCGGTCGCTCGCGCGCGCGTACCTCAACGACGCGCTCTACGCCTACGAGCGCTGGGGCGCGGCGGCCAAGGTCGACGCGCTCGCCGAGGAGTTCTCCGCGTTCCTCGGCTCGGCCCGCGAGGGCTTCACGTCCGGGCCGATCGAGACGACGACCGGCAGCGCGACGGTGACGATGACCGGCAGCACGTCGCGCGGCGACCGGGTGGACAAGCTCGACGTCCAGACCGTGATCCGCTCGGCCAACGCGTTCGCGGCCGAGATCGTGTTCGACCGCCTGCTCGAGACGATGATGAAGATCATCATGGCGAACGCGGGCGCCGAGCGCGGGTTCCTGATGTTCGAGCGCGGCGACGAGTGGGTGATCGACATCGAGGCCGGCGTCAGCCCCGGCGAGGCGCAGGTCAACGTCAAGCGGCTCAAGAACATCTCGGTCTCGACGACCGACAAGCTCTCGGCGTCGATCGTCAACTACGTCGCGCGCACGCGCGAGACCGTGCTGCTCAAGGACGCGACGCGCGAGCGCCCGTTCAACCAGGACCCCTACGTCCGGCGCACCCAGCCGAAGTCGCTGCTCGCGCTGCCGCTGACCTACCAGGGCAAGCTCAACGGCATCCTGTACCTCGAGAACAACCTGACGACGGACGCGTTCACCGAGGCCCGCGTCGCGCTGCTCAACGTGCTGTCCTCGCAGGCGGCGATCTCGATCGAGAACGCGAGCCTGTACGACACGCTCGAGCAGAAGGTCGCCGAGCGCACCTCGCAGCTGGCCGAGCGCACCTCGCAGCTCGCGCACGCGAACGCCGAGATCACCGCGCTCAACGAGCGCCTCAAGGCCGAGAACCTGCGCATGGAGGCCGAGCTCGACGTCGTGCAGAAGCTGCAGCGCATGCTGCTGCCGCACGACGACGAGCTGAACCAGGTCGAGGACCTCGAGATCGCGGGCTACATGTCGCCGGCCGACGAGGTCGGCGGCGACTACTACGACGTGCTCGTGCACGACGGCCGCGTGCTCGCGGCGATCGGCGACGTCACCGGCCACGGGCTCGAGAGCGGCGTGCTGATGCTGATGACGCAGATGGGCGTGCGCACGCTGCTGACGAGCGGCGAGACCGACCCGGTGCGCTTCCTCGACGTCCTCAACCGCACGATCTACGACAACATCCGCCGCATCCAGACCGAGAAGTACCTGACGCTGTGCCTGCTGAAGTACGAGGACGGCGTGCTGCGGCTCAGCGGCCTGCACGAGGAGCTGATCATCGTGCGCAGCGGCGGGCGCGTCGAGCTGATCGACACGCTCACGCTCGGGCTGCCGATCGGCCTCACCGAGGACATCGCGGACTCGGTGTCCGAGACGATCATCGAGCTCGCGCCGGGCGACCAGGCGGTGCTGTTCACCGACGGCATCACCGAGGCCGAGAGCCCCGAGGGCGTCCGCTACGGGCTGCCGCGCTTCTGCGAGCTGCTGGGCGCCAACGCGGGCAGCTCGGCGCACGAGCTGGTCGAGGTCGTGATCCGCGACGTGCAGTCCCACATCGGCACGCAGGTCGTCTACGACGACATCACGCTGCTGGTGATGAAGCGCCGCTGAGCTCGCGCCGCTGAGCTCGCGCCGCTGAGCTCGCGCCGCGCGCTCGACCGCGCGGACTCCACCCGCGGCGCGCGCTGGGAGACGAGGCGGGCCCACATCCTCCCACGGCCTGCGGATGGGGAGCGCCGCGCTCCGGCGCGCGAGTTCCGATACCATGGGCGGCCCGGGCGACGCCGCGCGCCGCCCGGCTCCACGGTGTGCCACGGATGGCCGCGACCCCACGAGACCCCGACGCTCCCGCGCGCACGCCCGACGCGCTCCGAACCTGGCTCATTGAGCATATCGCTGCGCTGCTCGAGCAGCCCGCCGCCGCGCTGACGGTGACGAGCTCGCTGCGCGCGCTCGGGCTCGACTCGCGCGCCACGATCGCGCTCGCCAGCGCGCTCGGCGAGCGCCTCGGCGCGCCGGTCCCAGGTCGCGGCGCTGTACGAGCACAGCACGATCGACGCGCTCGCGCGCTGGCTCGCGCGGCGGGGCCGCGCGCGCGCGACAGCCCGACGACGCCCGCGCGCCGCGACGAGCCGATCGCGGTCATCGGCGCGGCGTGCCGCCTCCCAGGCGGCGTGCGCACGCCGGAGGAGTTCTGGGCGCTGCTGGTCGCGGGCGTGGACGCGACGACGGAGGTCCCCGAGGAGCGCTGGGACGCCGACGCGCACTACAGCGCCGATCTCCGAGAACCTGGCCGTATGAACACTCGGAGAGGCGGCTTCCTGCGCGCGCCGATCGACCGCTTCGACGCCGGCTTCTTCGGGCTCTCGCCGCGCGAGGCGGCGCAGCTCGACCCGCAGCAGCGGCTCGCGCTCGAGCTGGCGTGGGAGGCGCTCGAGCACGCCGGCGTGCGCCCGGCGAGCCTGCGCGAGACGGCGGCCGGGGTGTTCTGCGGCGCGGTGTTCAACGACTACGAGGGGCTGCGCCTCAAGCTCGGGCCGACGGCCGTCACGGGTCACTCGAGCGCGGGCCAGAACCAGGCGCTGATCGCCAACCGCGTGTCGTACACGCTCGGCCTGCAGGGCCCGAGCGTGACGGTCAACACGGCGTGCTCGTCGTCGCTCGTCGCGATCCACCTGGCCTGCCAGAGCCTGCGCGCGGGCGAGTCGAGCGTCGCGCTCGCGGGCGGCGTGCACCTGATGCTCACGCCGGACACGAGCGTCGCGGTCGCGAAGTTCGGGGCGCTCGCGCCGGACGGGCGCTGCAAGTCCTTCGACGCGCGCGCCGACGGCTACGCGCGCGGCGAGGGCGGCGGCCTGGTGCTGCTCAAGCCGCTGCGGGCCGCGCTGCGCGACGGCGACCGCGTCCTCTGCACGATCCTCGGCAGCGCGGTCAACAACGACGGCGCGAGCAACGGGCTGACCGCGCCGAGCCCCGCCGCGCAGCGGGCGGTGCTGCGAGCCGCGCTGCGCCAGGCCGACGTCGCGCCGGCGAGCGTCGCCTACGTGGAGGCCCACGGCACCGGGACCGCGCTGGGCGACCCCATCGAGGCGCGGGCGCTGGGCGAGGTCTACGGCGAGGGCCGCGACGCGCCGCTGTGGATCGGCACGTGCAAGACCAACATCGGGCACCTCGAGGCCGCCGCCGGCGTCGCCGGCTTCCTCAAGGCGGCGCTGTGCCTGCAGCGCCGCGCGCTGGTCCCGAGCCTGCACTTTGAGACGCCCAACCCGCACATCGACTTCGCGGCGCTGAGGCTCGCGGTCAGCCAGCGCGCGCGCGGCTGGCCGACGCCAACCGGCGCGCGCGCCCGTCCGCGGGCGGGCGTCAGCTCGTTCGGCTACGGCGGCACCAACGCGCACGTGATCCTCGGGCCGGCGAGCCGCCGGCGCCGCGGGTCGCGAGCTTCGCGGTCTCAGGGCCGCGCGCGCTGGCCCAGGCCGCGCGCGCGATTACATGGCCGATCGGACAGAATGATGGCGACGACCCGGAGGACGCCGAAGAGACCCTGCCGCTGGCGGCCTGAGAGCGCGGGGGCGCGGGCGCCGCGCGCTGCAGGGCGGCGGTGGTCGCGAGCGACGCCGGGGCGTTTAGGCGGGGCCTGCGGGCGCTCGCGCGCGGCGACGCGCCCGATCTCACAACATGCTCCATTGGACATCTTAAAAGAGACGCGGTCGCGCCGGTGTTCGTGTTCGCGGGCCTCGGCCCGCAGTGGCGCGGATGGGGCGCGAGCTGCTCGCCGAGCCGGCGTTTCGCCGGGCCCTCGCGCGCTGCGATCGAGCCGCGCGCGCGCGCTCAGGGCCCGGCGCTGCTCGACGCGCTCGTCGACCCGACGGCCGACAGCCGCCTCGAGGACCACGACGCCCACGAGCTGCTGACGCCGCTGCTCGTCGCGCTGCAGCTCGCGACCGCCGCGCTGCTCGCGGCCCACGGCGTCCGCCCGGGCGCGGTCGTCGGCCACAGCGTCGGCGAGATCGCCGCGGCGCACGTCGCCGGCGCGCTCTCGCTGCGCGACGCGATGCGCGTGGCGATCGCGGTCGGCCGCGCGTATCGACGCGCCGCGCTCGAGGGGGACGGCGCGCTCGCGCTGATCGAGCTCGCGCCGGCGAGCGCCCGCGCCGCGATCGCGCGCAGCGGGCTCGAGGGCCAGGTGCAGATCGCCGGCGTCAACGGGCCGACCGCGACGCTGATCAGCGGCGCCCGCGAGGCGATCGCGACGCTCCAGGGCGCGCTGCGGCGCCGCGCGCTGCACCACCAGGCCCACGGGCCTGGGCCGCGGCTCACGGTGCTGAGCGGCGTGTACAGCCACTGTGAGCTGGCGCTGCGGTACACGGGCGGGCTCGCCGAGGCGCTGACCGGCATCGATGCGAGGCCGGTGCGCGTCGCGATGCGCTCGACGGTGACCGGCGCGCCGCTGCGCGGGCCTGAGCTCGACGCGGGCTACTGGGTTCGCAACACCGCCTCGCCGGTGCGCTTCGCCGAGGTCATCGCCGAGCTCGCGGCGGCCGGCGAGCGCTGCTTTCTCGAGCTCTCACCGGCGGCGGCGCTGCGCGGATCGATCGAGCGCTCGCTGCCGGCTGGGGTCGAGGCCGCGGTCCTCGCCGCGCAGCGTCGCGGGCCCGGCGGCCGCGAGGATTTTTGGCGCGCGCTCGCGGGGCTGCACGCCGCCGGCGTCGACGTCCGCTGGCGCGCGGCCGAGGATCCGGCGGGGCCCCGCGTCGGCGCGGGCGACCGGCCGGCCGAGCTATTCCTGATCTCGGCGCGCGAGCCCGAGGCGCTGCGATCGCTGGCGGCCGCCCACGCGCGCGCCTTGAGGGGGAGCGACGCGCGCGCGAGCCTGGCCAGCGTCTGCGTCGCGACCGTCCGGCACCGCGAGCGGCTCCCGCACCGCGCCGCGATCCTCACGCGCGGGCGCGTCGAGCTGTCGCGCGCGCTCGACGAGCTGGCGGCGGGCGCCCCGGGATCATCCTGGCGCATCGGTCAGGTCAAACCAGGCGCCGCGCCGCGGGTCGCGTTCCTGTTCCTCGGGACATCCTATGACGACGCCGCGACCGCGGGCGCGGCCCGCCGCGAGCGTGAGGCGCTGACGCGGTGGTTCCCGGCGCTCGCCTCGCCGCCCGCGCCCGCGCCCGACGAGACGCTCGCGCTGCGCCTGACGCGGGCGCGGCTGCTGCGTCACGTCGGCGTCTCGCCGGCGATCGTGCTCGGGCGCGGCGGCGGCGAACTGGCGGCGCGCTGCTTCGCCGGCGCCTGCTCCATGGAGCAGGCTGCCGCCGCGCTCGCGGGCCGCGGCGACGCGACGCTGGACCGCGAGCCTGCGCTCCCGCTGCGCACGGGCGCGGCCGCGCTCGCCGCAGACGTGGGACGTGGTGCTGACCGTGGACGCCGATGAGCCGCCCGGGGCGCCGCGCGGGACGTCATCGGCGAGCGCCCCGCGATCGACTGGCGCCGACGGCCCGACGGCGACGCGCTCGCGGGGCTGCTCGAGACCCTCGCCGCGCTCGAGCTCGCGGGCGTCGCGGTCGACTGGGACGCGGTGTACGCCGCGCGCGCGTGCCCGCGGGTAACGCTGCCGCGCTACCCGTTCACGCGCCGTCGACACTGGCTCGCGCCAGGCGGGCCGATGGCCACGCGCGCGCTCGCGGGCGCGCCGACGCGATCGTCCGAGGATGAAGGATCGCTGGCCGGGCCGCCCGTCGCGCTCATGGCCGAGCATCGCGTCCACGGGCGCCCGCTCGCGCCCGGGGCCTGGCTGCTCCGCGCGCTGCTTCACAACCTGTCCCCAGAGTCCTCTCGCGTTGACGACGTCGAGCTCGCGCGCCTGCTCGCGCCGGAGCACGAGCCGCTGACGCTCGCGCGCTCCGGCGACGCGCTGCACGTCGGCCCGGCGACGCGGCCGTACCTCCGCGCGCGCGTCGCGACGATCGAGACGGAGCCGGTCGCGCGCCCGACGAGGGTGTCGCTCACCGGCCTCCGCCGCGGCGCGCGACCGATCGCGAGCGCGGCGATCGACCGCTGGTTCGCGCGCGCGCGCGGGGCTCGAGCTGGGCGCGGCGCTGCGACGCCTCGAGCAGGTCTGGCGCGCGCCGGACGGCGCCTGCTCGCGCGCCTGCGCCCCGCGCCCGCGCACGACGACGAGCCGCCGCCGACCGAGCTGCTCGACGCGTGCCTGCAGCTCATCGCGCTCGCCTGCGCGGCGCGGCGCGAGCCGGGGTTCCCGCAGGACAACGCCGATGACCCGCCCCTGATCCCGCACACGATCGCGCGGGTGCAGCGGCACGCGCCGAGCGGCCAGGCGCGCTGGTGCGTGGCCCGCCCGCGCGACGCGAGTTCGGGGGACGCCGAGCTGCTCGACGAGCGCGGCGCGGCGATCCTGACGATCCGGGGCCTTCAGCTGCGACGCGCGTCGCTCCTGAGACAGGCGAGCCGCGAGGTCGCGGACGAAGTTGCGAACGAGGTCGCGGACGAGGTCGCGGACGAGATCGCGGACGAGATCGCGGACGAGATCGCGGACGAGGTCGCGAACGAGGTCGCAAAGGACCGTCCAACCGACGAAGCCGCGACGATCGCCGCGCGCGCGCTCGAGGTGATCGCGGGCGTGCTCGAGCTCGCGGATCCCGGCGCGCTCGAGCTCGACACCCCGCTCGCGGAGCTCGGGCTCGACTCGATGATGGCCGTGGAGCTCGCGGAGGAGCTCGACGAGGCGCTCGCGGGGCTCCTCCCCGGCGGCGAGGCGCTGCCGAGCACGCTGGTCTACGAGCACGCGACCGCGGCGGCGATCATCGCGGCGCTGCGCGAGCGCGCCGCGCCGCGGGCGAGCGCGTCGACGCGCGACGAGCCCGAGCCACGTTCCTCCGCCCGGCACACCGACGACGCGATCGCGATCATCGGCCTCGGCTGCCGGTACCCGGGCGCCGACTCGCCAGAGGCGCTGTGGCAGCTGCTGATCGACGGGCGCGACGCGATCGGTCCGCTGCCCGAGGGGCGTCGCCCGCCGGGGCCGCTCGATCCGATCTGCGCGCGCGGAGGGTTCTTGCCCGAGGTCGACCGCTTCGACGCGCGCTTCTTCGCCGTCCCGCCCCGCGCGGCCCGCTCGCTCGATCCGCAGCAGCGCCTGCTGCTCGAGGTCACATGGGAGGCGCTCGAGCACGCGGGCGTCGCGGCCGATCGTCTGCGCGGCTCGAGCACCGGCGTGTACGTGGGCATGAGCACCATGGACTACGGCCGGCGGACGCTGGCGGCGCTTCCGGAGATCGACGCCTACACGGGCACCGGCGCGCTCGCCAGCGTGGCCGCGGGGCGCGTCGCCTACACGCTCGGGCTCGAGGGCCCGGCGATGGCGGTCGACACGGCCTGCTCGTCGTCGCTGCTCGCGGTCCACCTCGCGTGCCAGGGCCTGCGCGCCGGCGACTGCGAGCTGGCGCTGGCCGGCGGCGTGAACCTGATCCTCGACCCGGCGCTGACGCTCGCGTTTCGCGAGCTCGAGGCGCTCGCGCCCGACGGCCGCTGTCGCCCCTTCGCCGAGGACGCGCGCGGCTACGTGCGCGCGGAGGGCTGCGGCGTCGTGGTGCTCAAGCGCCTCGCGGACGCGCGGCGTGACGGCGACCGCGTGCTCGCGCTGGTCCGCGGCTCCGCGGTGAATCAGGACGGGCGCTCGAACGGGCTGACCGCGCCGAGCGAGCGCGCGCAGGTCGAGGTCATCGGCGCCGCGCTCCGGCGCGCGGGCGTCGAGCCCGGCGCGGTCGAGTACGTCGAGGCCCACGGCACGGGCACGCCGCTCGGCGACCCGATCGAGCTGCGCGCGCTCGTCAAGGCCTACGGGCCCGGGCGCGCGCGCCCGCTGCTCGTCGGCTCGATCAAGTCCAACATCGGTCACGCCGAGGCGGCCGCCGGCGTCGCCGGCCTCATCAAGGCGACGCTGGCGCTCGCGCGCGGTCAGCTCCCGGCCTCGCTGCACTGCGCGCGGCCGACGAGGCGCGCGCGCTGGGACCGACTGCGGGTGGTGCAGCGGCCTACGACATGGTCGAAGGGACAATTCGCGGGCGTGAGCGCGTTCGGCATCGGCGGCACCAACGTCCACGCGGTGATCGAGCGCGCCCCGGCGCCGACCCCCCGCGCGCCGCTCGAGCCGTCCCGCGCGCCCTGCCCCGTCCTGACCCTGTCGGCGAAGACCGACGCGGCGCTGCGCGAGCTGGCGCGGCGCTACGCGGCGGCGCTCGGCGGGTCCGCAGGTGACGACGCGCGCGCGCTCGTCGACCTCTGCCACACGAGCAACGTCGGACGGCAGCATCACGGGCGGCGCCTCGCGCTCGTCGCCGCGGCCGCGCCCGGCGGCGGCGCGCGCCTGCGCGAGGCATTGAAGACATGGCTCATCGAGCAGCAGGGACTGGGGGCGCGACGGGAGCCCGCGAGCGACCCGCGGCCGTCCGCGATCGCGTTCCTCGTCGGCGCGCCCGCGAGCGCGCCGTCCGCCGGCGCGCTCCGCCGGGCGATCATGGTCGCGCCGGCGCTGCGCGAGGCGCTGACGCGCTGCGCCGCGATCACGGCGGCGCTCGCCGACCGCGCGCGCGCGCGCCGAGATCCGCGACAGCTCGAGCTCGACGCGCTGCGCGTGTGGCTGTCCTCCGCTCTTGAAGACGCTGCCCATGGGGACATGTCTGCAGAGCCCCCCAGCGGAGCGCGCGCCGCGTTCGCGTCGAGCCTCGTCGCGGTCGCGACCGCCTCGCAGTGGCGCGCCTGGGGCGTGCAGCCGTCACGCGCGGTGGGCGACGGCCTCGGCGCGCGCGCGGCCGCGTTCATCGCCGCCGGGCGCGGCGATCTCGAGCGCTTCACGATCGAGCTGCTCGCGGAGCACCAGCTGGTCTCGGAGGACGTCGACGCGCTCGCCCGCGCCGTCGGAGTTCTTCGACGTGATGATGCACGGGAAAAAATTCGCGAGGAGGTCCTCGCGCCGCGCTGCGAGCTCGAGCGTACGGCCGCTGCTGGACCCGCGCTCGGGCGAGCTCGCGTCGAGCGCACCCTGGCCGAAGTCGCCTGGTCGCTGCGCCAGCAAGGCGATGTGGTGATCGAGCTCGCCGCGTTCGACCGCGCGCCCGCGCGTGCGCTCGCGAAGACGCTCGCGCGGCTCTACGTCCGCGGCGCGACGATCCGCTGGGACCGGTATCTCGCGCCGCTCGAGCCACGACGCGTCGACGCGCCGACGTACTCGTTTCAGCGCGAGCGCTACTGGCTCACGGACCACGCAGGCGCCCAGGCCTCTGCGCAAGCAGCTGCGCAGGGCGGCAACCGTACAGTGCTCACGCGCCTCGAGCGTGACGCCGAGTCGCTCTCCCGTCGCCTCGCGTCGCAGCCTCTGTCCGAACTCGAGCGCGCCTCGTTGGCTGTGTTACCGAAGCTGCTAAAGCGCGTCGCCGGGGCGCTGCGGGACGAGGAACGCGCTTCACAGTTGCAAATACATCCGCAGCCGCGCAACCTCGAGGATGAGGTGGAATCCTGCGCCGTGCACACCGCTGTCGCTGATCGCCGCGAGCCCGCGCGCTCGTCGTCGGTCCGCGACGCGCTCAGACGCCACGTCACGGAGCTGCTCGAGCTCGACGACGGGGCCCTAGACCCCGACCGCGGGCTGTTCGATCTGGGCATGGACTCGCTGATGCTCGTGGACCTGCACGAGCGGCTCAACGAGGAATTCGCGCTGACGCTGCCAATCGGCGCGCTCTTCGACCACCCCACGATCAACCTGCTCGCGGGGCTTATAGCCCCCGAAGTCGCGAAGCGGTCGGGGTTTGAAGCACCACGCCGGCGCGCTGCTCCTCGTTCGTCTCGTAGTCGTCCTTCTTCAGGCGCTTCTTCAGGCGCTTCTTCAGGTTCTTCTTCAGGTTCTTCTTCGAGCTCGTCAGGACGCTCCCCTGACGTCAGGGACGACGCAGCGCCGTCCGCCGAGCTTTCCCTTAGTCCCGCCCCCGAGCTTTCCCCTGAGCTCTCCGATGAAGACGCGATCGAGCTCATCGCGCGCAAGTACACGGCGCCGGAATGACCGACCCCAGCACACCTAGCGGCGCGGGCGCGAGCGGCAAGAACGGCGACCACGGCGGCGGCGGCAGCTCTTCGCCGCGGCTCCCGTCGCCGCTGCACCAAGCGCTCGCCGTGATCGAGCGACTCGAGCGCAAGGTCAAGCGACTCGAGCGCGGCGAGCGGCGCGCGCGCGAGCCGATCGCCATCATCGGCATGGGCTGCCGCTTCCCCGGCGGCGCGGACTCACCCGAGTCGTTCTGGGAGCTGCTGCGCGAGGGCCGTGACGCGATCACCGAGGTCCCGCGCAGCCGCTGGAACGTCGATGAATTCTACGCGCCGTCGCCTGGCACGCCCGGCAAGACCTACGCCCGCCACGGCGGGTTCATCGATGACGTCGAGCAGTTCGATCCGCAGTTCTTCGCGATCTCGCCGCGCGAGGCCGCCGCCATGGACCCGCAGCAGCGACTTGTCCTCGAGGTCAGCTGGGAAGCGCTCGAGCGCGCGGGCCTCACGCCGCGCGCGCTCCCGCAGACGCGCACCGGCGTGTTCGTGGGCGTGGGCCCCGGCGAGTACAGCGGCGCCACGCTGCGCGTCGGCGGCCGGGCGCTCGAGTCGCTCGACAGCCACCACGCCACCGGCACGGCGCCCAGCGCGATCGCCGGCCGCGTCGCGTACTTCCTCAAGCTCCAGGGGCCGTGCATGGCGATCGACACGGCCTGCTCCTCCGCGCTGGTCGCCGTGCACAACGCGGTCCGCAGCCTGCGGGCGGGGGCCTGCGACGTCGCGCTGGCCGGCGGCGTCAACGTGCTGCTCAGCCCCGAACAGTTCATCGCCGGCAGCCAGGCGCGGATGCTCTCGGCGTCCGGCCGCTGCCGGACCTTCGACGCGCGCGCCGACGGATACGTGCGCGGCGAGGGCTGCGGCGTGGTCGTGCTCCGGCGGCTGTCCGACGCGCGCGCCCAGGGCGACACGATCCTCGCCGTCATCCGCGGCTCGGCGATCAACCACGACGGGCCGAGCAGCGGATTCACCGTGCCGAACGGGCGCTCGCAGGAGTCGCTCCTGCGGCTCGCGCTGGCCGACGCCAGGATCGCGCCCGAGCGCGTCTCCTACGTCGAGGCCCACGGGACCGGGACCGCGCTCGGCGACCCGATCGAGGTCAGCGCGCTGGCGGCCGTGTACGGCAAGCCGCGCAGCGTCGAGCGCCCGCTGCTGATCGGCTCGGTCAAGACCAACATCGGCCACCTCGAGCCGGCCGCCGGCATCGCCGGGCTGATCAAGACGGTGCTCGCGCTGCAGCACGGAGAGCTGCCCGGACACCTCCACCTCAACGAGCCCAACCCGCACATCGCCTGGGATGAGCTCGCGGTCGAGGTCTCGCGGACGCGGCAGCCGTGGCCCGAGGACGAGGGCGCGCGGGTCGCCGGCGTGAGCGCGTTCGGGCTCAGCGGGACCAACGCGCACGTGCTGCTCGAGCAGCCGCCGGTCGAGCCCGCGCCCGCGAGCGCGCGCCCGGAGTCGTCGCACTATCTGCTGACGCTGTCGGGGCAGCGCGAGGAGGTGCTCAACCTCCTCGCCGGTCGCTACGCCAGCTTCCTGCGCAAGCACCCCGAGGTCGAGCTCGCCGACGTCTGCCACACGGCGAACACCGGGCGTGTCCACCACGCCCACCGGCTCGCGCTCGTCAGCTCCTCGCGCGCCAACCTCGCCAGCGACCTCGAGTCGATCGCCGCCGGCGAGCGCCCCCCGTCGTGCGTGCACGGCGTCAGGCCGCTGGGCGGCGGACCGCCGAAGATCGCGTTCCTCTTCACGGGGCAAGGCTCGCAGTACGCGGGCATGGGGCGCACGCTCTACGCCAGCGAGCCGGTGTTCCGCGAGGCCATCGACCAGTGCGACAAGCTCCTGACCGGCTACCTCGACGTGCCGCTGCGCGAGCTCCTGCTCGTCGGGCAGGGCGCGCGCTTCAGCGAGCCGCAGCGGCTGCACCAGACCCTCTACACGCAGCCGGCGCTGTTCGCCCTCGAGTACGGCCTGTACCGTCTGTGGCGCTCGTGGGGGATCCGGCCCGACGCCGTGCTCGGCCACAGCGTCGGCGAGTTCGTCGCGGCCTGCGTCGCCGGCGTGTTCAGCCTCGAGGACGGCCTGCGGCTGGTCGCGGCGCGCGGCCGGCTGATGCACGCGCTGCGCTCGCGCGGGGCCATGGCGGTGGTCTACGCCGCGCCCGCGCGCGTGCGCATCGCGATCACGCCGTGGGCCGGGCGCGTGTCGGTCGCGGCGCTCAACGGACCTGTCACAACAGTCATCTCGGGGGACGCGCGCGCGATCGTCGAGGTCTGCGAGCGGCTCGCGTCGATCAAGATCCACACCAAGCGGCTCTCGGTCTCGCAGGCCTTCCACTCGCCGCTGATGGACCCGATCCTCGACGACTTCGAAGCCGAGGTCCGCAAGCTCCGGCTCGCGCGCCCGACGCTGCCGCTGATCGGCAACGTCACCGGGCGCCGCGTCGATCTCGAGGTCACGCGCCCGAGCTACTGGCGTCAGCACGCGCGCGAGCCGGTGCGCTTCGCCGAGTGCATGGGCGCGCTCGAGCAGCTCGGCTGCACGACCTTCGTCGAGCTCGGGCCGCACCCGGTGCTGCTGGCGATGGGCACCGAGTGCGTGCCGCTGCTCGACGGCACCTGGCTGCCGACGCTCCGCCGCGGGCGCCAGGACGCCGAGATCGCGCTGCAGAGCCTCGCGCGCCTGCACGTGCAGGGCGTCGAGGTCGACTTCCGCGGGCTCGACCGGCCGTTCGCGCGCCGCCGCGTCACGCTGCCGAGCTACCCGTTCCAGCGCCAGCGCTGCTGGTCGGTCCAGGCCGAGCCGCGAGCCCACGCCGCCCGCGGCCCGCTGCGCCTCCCGGGCGTCGAGATCCACCCGCTGCTCGGGCAGCGCGTGCCCAACCCCGGGCGCGACGTCCACTATATCTCGCAGCTCAGTCACCGCACGCAGCCGTACCTCGAGGGTCACCGGCTGTTCGACGCGCAGGTGGTGCCGCCGGCCTACTACATCTCGACGCTGCTCGCGGCCGCGCGCGACGTGTTCGGCGTCGAGGCGGTCGCGCTAGAGGACGTCCTGCTCCCGCGCCCGCTCGTGCTGAGCGAGCCGACCCACGTGCACGTGCAGCTCGGGCCCGGCGAGCACGGGCGCATGGGCTTTCAGCTGACGAGCGCGCGCTCGGCCGACGCGCGCGAGGCGATCTGGCACAAGCACGCGCTGGGCAAGATGCGCCGGGTCGAGTCCACGAGCGAGCCCTGGCGGCCGGTCGCGCTCGGCGAGCTGCAGGCGCGCTGCCGCGAGGAGCCCTCGCTCGACAAGCTCTACGAGCGCTTCGCCGAGAGCGGGATCGAGTTCGGCGATCACTTCCGCTCGCTCCTGCGCCTGTGGCGAAACGAGGACGAGGCGGTCGCGCTGCTCGACGCGCCCACGCTGGTCGAGGGCCGCGACGACTGCCTGCACCCGACCGTCATCGACGCCTGTCTGCAGGTGCTGGCCGCGGTGCTCTCGCGCCGCGGTCACACCAGCGCGTTCGTGCCGTTCAGCGTCGAGCGCGTGTCGCTGCTGCGGCACCCGACCAACTCGCTGTGGTGCCACGGGCAGCTGCGACCCGCCGAGGGGCGCGCGAGCGCGTCGTGGACCGGCGACCTCTGGCTGTTCGACGACGAGGGGCAGCCGATCGCCGAGCTCCGCGGCCTGCGGATCCGCGAGGCGGCGCGCGAGGACCTCGACGACGCGCGCGCGCTGGCCGACGGCGACTGGCAGTACCGGCTCGCGTGGCGCAAGCTGCCGGCGCCGACGCGCCCGCCGCACGCGCCGCGCCCGGGCGCCTGGCTCGTGCTGCTCGATCGCGACCCGGTGGGCGAGGCGATCGCGAGCGCGCTCGAGGAGCGCGGGCACACCTGCATCCGCGTCTCTCCTGGCTTTGGGTTCATGCGCAACGGGCCGCGCGAGTACACGCTCGACCCGGCGCGCCGCGGCGACTTCACGCGCCTGCTGCAGACCATCGCGTCGAGCGGCGAGACGCTCGGCGGCGTCCTCTACCTGTGGGCGCTCGAGGAGTGCCGCGTCGACGACAGCCTCCACTTCGAACGCGCCCAGCGGCGCGTGTGCGGAGGTCCGCTCAACCTGCTGCAGGCGCTCGCGCTCGGCCACGACGCGACCCGTCCCCGCCGCCTCCTGCTCGTGACGCGCGGCGCCCAGGCCCCGCACCCGCCGCGGACCCCGCTGGCGATCATCCAGTCGCCGCTGTGGGGTCTCGGGCGCGTCATCGCCGAGGAGCACCCCGACCTCCACAGCGCGCTCATCGACCTCGATCCCGACGCGCCCCCGGCGGACGCCGCCGAGACGCTGCTCGACGAGCTCACCGTCGAGGACGGCGAGGATCAGATCAGCTACCGCGACGGCGCGCGCTACGGCGCCCGGCTGGTGCGCTACACGCCGTCCAAGACCGCGAGCCCGCGCGGCCTCGCGGTCCCCGACTCCGAGGCCTTCCGCCTCGAGATCCGCCAGCAGGGCGCGCTCGACAACCTCGTGCTCAAGCCCGCGCGCCGGCAGCCGCCCGGCCCCGGCGAGGTCGAGGTGGCCGTGCGGGCCGCCGCGCTCAACTTCCGCGACGTCCTCAGCGCGCTCGGCATGGGGCGCGACGTCGGCGGGCCGCTCGGGGGCGAGTGCGCGGGCACGGTCGTCGCCGTGGGCGAGGGCGTCTCTCACGTCTCGCTCGGCGACTCGGTCATGGCGCTCGCGCCGTCGAGCTTCGGGCCCTACGTCACCGCCGACGCGCGTCACGTCGTGCGCAAGCCCGACACGCTCAGCATCGAGGAGGCCGCGACGCTCCCGGTCGCCTACCTGACCGCGTGGTACGGGCTGCACCACCTCGGGCGGATCCTCCCCGGCGACCGCGTCCTCATCCACGCGGCCGCCGGCGGCGTCGGCATGGCGGCCGTCCAGCTCGCGCAGCGCATCGGCGCCGAGGTCCACGCGACCGCGAGCCCTGGCAAGTGGGGCGTGCTGCGCAAGCTCGGCGTGGCGCACATCTACAACTCGCGCACGCTCGACTTCGTCGAGGGCGTCACGCGGGAGACGGGCGGGCGCGGCGTCAACATCGTGCTCAACTCGCTCACCGGCGACTTCATCCCCGCGGGCATGTCCCTGCTCGCGCCGGGCGGGCGCTTCGTCGAGCTCGGAAAGTCCGGCATCTGGAGCTCGCAGCACGCCGCGGCGCGCTTCCCCGGCATCGCCTACCGCGCCTTCGACCTCATGAGCGTCGACCCCGACCTGCTGCACCAGGCGCTGCGGCAGATCGCCGAGGTCATCGAGCAGGGCGAGCTCGCCGCGCTCCCGCGCCGCACCTACCCCGTCACCGAGGCCGTCAGCGCGTTCCGCTACATGGCGCAGGCGCGCCACGTCGGCAAGGTCGTCCTGTCTATTGAGACAGGGACAAACGAGCGCGCCGACGTCCGCCCGCCGCCGATCGACCCCGGCGGCGCCTACCTCGTCACCGGCGGGTTCGGGGCGCTCGGGCGTCAGGTCGCGCGCTGGCTGGTGGACAACGGCGCGCGCCACCTCGTGCTCGTCGGCCGCAGCGAGCCCAGCCCCGACGCGCAGGTCGACCTCGAGTCGCTGACCGCGAGCGGCGCGAGCGTCACGGCCGCGCGCGTCGACGTGACCAACCGCGCGCAGCTCGCCGCGCTGCTCGACGAGCTCTCGCGCGACGCGCCGCCGCTGCGCGGGGTCATCCACGCCGCCGGCGTCGTCGACGACGGCGTGCTTCAGCAGCAGGGCTGGGAGCGGTTCCGCAAGGTGCTCGCGCCCAAGGTCGACGGCGCCTGGTACCTGCACGAGCTGACCCAGCAGACGCCGCTCGACTTCTTCGTGCTGTTCTCGTCGATGGCCTCGCTCATGGGCCCCGCGGGCCAGGGCAACTACGCCGCCGCCAACGCGTTCCTCGACGCGCTCGCCCACCACCGGCGCGCCGTCGGCCTGCCCGCGATCAGCATCAACTGGGGCCCCTGGGCCGGCCCCGGGATGGCGGGGCGCATCACCGCGAACGCCCGGCGGCGCTTCGCCGAGCGCGGCTTCGGGGTCATCGACCCCGAGCGCGGCCTCGCGGTGTTCGGGCGCGCGCTGTCTCTCGACCGCGCCCAGATCGGCGTGCTCCCGGTCGACTGGAACGCGCTGCGCGTGCAGCGGCAGCAGCGGCACGTGCCGCGCATGCTCGAGGCGCTGCTGCCCCAGCCGCCGCGCGCGAGCTCCGGGGCCAGCCGCGCGCCCGACCTGCTCCGCCGGCTCCGCGACCTCGACCCCACGGCGCGCCGGGAGCTCTTGCGGATCGCGCTGCAGGCCCACGCCGCGCGCATCCTCGGGCTCGGCGCGCCCGGCGAGATCGCCGGCGATCGCTCGCTCAAGGAGATCGGCCTCGACTCGCTCATGGCCGTCGAGCTGCGCAACGCGATCTGCGAGACCATCGGGCGCCCGCTGCCCGCGACCTTCGTGTTCGACCACCCGACGATCGACGGCATGATCGAGCACCTGCTGCGCCGCGTGATCGCGCTCGAGAGCCCCGACCTCGAGGGCGACGGCCCGCTGCCCGAGGACCTCGCCGCGATCGCCACGCTCTCGCCCGGGCGCGTGCGCGTGCACGCCGACCCCGAGCTCCCGCGCGACTACGCCGGCGTGCTCGACCGCGCCGCGCGCATCCAGACCTACCTCGTGACGCTGTCACCGGGACATGTCCTCGAGATCATCACCGCCGGCGCCGAGAGCTCGCCGCCGCTCGTGCTGCTCCCGCCGATCTCCGCGACCGCGTCGATCTGGCAGTTCCAGATCGACCACTTCGCCAGCGACTACCACGTCATCATCCCGCACTACCCCGGCTACGGCCGCAGCACCATGACGCCCGGCTCGACCGCGCCCGAGGCGCTCGCCGCCCAGCTCGCGCTCGCGCTCGACGGGCTCGGCGTCACCGCGCCGCTCAACGTCGTCGGCTGGTCCTACGGCGGCATGATCGCGCAGCGCTTCGCTCACCAGTCGCCCGACCGGGTGCGCTCGCTCTCGCTGGTCAACACCACCGCCTACTTCAGCGGCCGGGACAACACGCGGCAGGCCAGCGACATCCTGCGCAAGCTCAAGGACGAGCGCACCCGCAACGTCAGCGGCTCGCCCGGCTCACAGAGCGCGACGCGCATCTGGGCGCTGCTCAAGCACGCGCAGGGCCCGACCGACGCCGCCGTCAACATTCACTACGGCGACCACGCCGTGCGCTTCGACTCGCGCCCGCAGCTGCACCGGATCCGGATCCCGACCTTGATCGTGCAGGGCGTCAACGACCACTTCACCCCGCCGAGCCACGGTCGCCTGCTGTGTCGCAAGATCCCCGGCGCGCGCTACTACGAGTTCCTCTCGGTCGGCCACTACGTCCCGCTGCACCGCTCGCAGATCTTTAATCGCTGCCTCGAGCGCTTCCTGACCACGCCCGATCGGCGCACGAGCGAGCCGCACCCGGCCGCGATCCTGCGGCCGCTGACGACGAACTGAGCGCGCCGAGCGAGCGCGCCGAGCGAGCGCTCAGCCGCCGGCGCGCTCACCTGGCCGCAGGGGCTCCTGCGTCGCCGGGTTGAGCGGCCACTGGCAGCCGGACGCCTCGTGCAGCGCGCGGAACTGTCCCGGCGAGCGCAGCCACTGCAGGCGCAGGATCCGGTAGCGGATGAACGGCCACACCACGTAGTGCGGCGCGTCCGAGTCGCGGATCGACGGCTCGTTGATGAACCACTGGTACACGCGCGTCGCGTCGGCCTCCGGCAGCACCCGCGGGATCGTGTCCTCGTTGATGATGTCGAGGAACGCGACGGCCTTGAACCACGTGACCTGCTCGTCCGACATGAACCGCGTCGTGCGCGTGAAGAAGTTCTGATAGGCGGTCGCGGGCAGCCCGGCGGTGCTCGCCTCCTCGGCCACCATCTCGACGAGCCACGGGTAGCCCTGGCTCTCGAGCGCCACGTGCTCGCCGACCTCGCGCGAGAGCCCGAGCCCAGCGCAGTACTCGAGCACGTCGTCGTGCGTCAGCGGGCGCAGCGCGAGGCTGCGCGCGGCCAGGTCCGCGCCGGTCTCCGACTGCTGCCAGATCCCGCCGCGCACGTTCTGGATCCGATCGCGGCTCACGAGCAGCACCACCGAGCGGAACATCGCGGCGCCGAGGCGCGGCACCAGCACGGCGTGGAGGAACTCGCCCATGCCCGCGTCGATCCACTCGAAGTCGTCGAGGATCAGCAGCAGGCGCGAGCTCTCGGCCCGCGCGCCGCTCAGCAGCGCCTCGAGGTCCGCGACGAGCGCGTCCGCGAGCGCGCGCGTGGGGCTGCGGCTGAACCCGCGCAGGCCCGGGCCGTCGTAGAAGCGGCGGAGCCCGGATGGCCGCTTGAGCAGGTTGACGGCGGCCTCGAGGTGACGCGCCGACTCGTCGATCTCCAGCGCCGAGATCCGCAGCCCGACGCCGCGCCCCGCCGCCATGCCGGCGCTGATCAGCTTCTTCACGACGCCGCGGACGTCCTCGCCGTCCGGGTCCTCCCACTGCAGCTCGTCCGCGCGCGCGAGCAGCTCGTCGTGCCACCGCAGGCAGCGCTCGGTCCGCGGCAGCGGCTCGCGGGTCGTCGCCGTGATGACGCGGAACCACTCGAAGAGCTGCTGGATCCTGCGGTGGCGATGGCCCTGCAGCTCGATCATCAGGTATGCGCCCGCCGCGACCAGCTCGCGCGTCAGCGCCTCGCGAAACAGCCGCGACTTGCCGACGCCGCCGGGGCCCGTGATCGCGCAGATCCTCGCGTTGCGGTCGCCGATCGACCACGCGCTCGGGTCGATCCAGCTGCGGATCGTCGCGACCTGGCTGTCGCGCCCGACGAACGGGATCCGCTCCTCCATCGCCGGAACTATGCCACAGCGACCCGACGCGGCGCGTCGGCTCACGAGCGGCGCGCCGCGCCAACGCGCGCTGAAAACCTGTCTAAAGAGACACTAGATCACCACGCGACGGTCACGCCCCCGCTGGCCGCGACGCGCGAAAAAATCCGCTTGCGCGTCGCCCGAACACCCTGTACATACCAAACAGTCGGTTTGCGATGACCCGCGGAGAAGCCCGCCAGCAGCTGCTTGAGGCGGCCGAGGAGCTCGTGCTCGCGCGCGGCCTCTCGGCCGCCACGGTCGACGAGATCTGCCGCCTGGCCGGCGTCACCAAGGGCGCCTTCTACCACCACTTCAAGTCCAAGGACGCGCTCGCGCTCGCCGTGCTCGACCATTACTACGGCCGCGTCGCCGCGGCCTTCACCATCGCCTCCGACCTCGCCAGCCCGCGCGAGCGGCTCGACGCCATGCTCACGCGCGCCGAGGAGGTCGCGGCCGGCCCCCTCCTGCGGCGCGGCTGCCTCATGGCCGTGTTCGCGCTCGAGCTCGCCGAGCGCCCCGACGACCGCCTGCGAGCGGCGGTCGCGGAGCGCTTCGACCAGCTCGGCTTCGGCCTCGAGACGGTGCTGCGCCAGGTCCTGCGCGAGCAGGGCTGCGCGCCGAAGCCCGCGCGCGCGCAGGCGAGCTTCCTCGCCCGGCAATTCCTCGTCTGCCTCGAGGGCGGCATCACGCTCGCCAAGGCCCACAAGGACCCGGAGCGCGTCGTCGAGGCCGTCCGCTTCTATCGCAAGAGCCTCGCGGCCCAGCTGGCCTGAGTTCCCCTCTCCGTCGGACCCGCGGGTCCGGCGTTTTGTTCGCCTCACAAACATACCAACCAGTCGGTACTATTCCGACGCTGCAACGGGAAGAAGAACCATCATGAACCTCGACCTCCACACCACCGCCGTCGTCATCACCGATCCCCAGGTCGACGTGCTCTCGCCGGACGGCGCGCTCGCGGACCTGCTGCACGCGCAGGTCGCCAAGCGCCGCGTCGTCGACAACCTCCGCGCGCTGCGGGACCACGCCGAGCGGGCCGGAGTGCCCGTCCTCTACTCGACGCTCGAGCGCCGCGCCAAGCACACGCGCGCGCCCGCGACCAACGCCCCGATCTACCAGCTCATCCACGAGCGCGGCGCGATGCTCGAGGGCGCCGGCGCGGCGATCGTCCCCGAGCTCGCGCCGACCGAGCGCACCACGCTCGCCAGCCCGCGCGGCGGCATGATGGCCTTCGGGACCACCGATCTCGACGCGCTGCTGCGCGCCCGCGGGGCGCGGACGCTGATCATGGGCGGCATGGTGCTCAACCTGTGCCTCGAGGCCAACCTCCGCGCGGCCGTCGATCTCGGCTACGAGATCATCCTCGTGTCCGACGCGACCGCGACGATCTCGGACGCGGCGCACGAGGCCGCGCTCGCGAGCCTCGCGCTGATCGCCGCGAAGATCGTGACCACGGCCGAGCTGCTGCCGGCGCTGACGCGCGCCGCGGCCGCGTAGCGATGCTTGTATAGACAGGCGTCGCCGGTGTAGGTCGCGGGGTCGTCACCGGTCGCCGCGCGGCCGCGCGCGCGCGCGGGGCTCCACGCGCGCGCGACCGCCTAGCAGCTCCGCCCTGGCGCGCCCGCGTCCTGGGCGTCAACTAGCGCGTGGGCGCGCGCGTCGGCGCGTGCTCGCGCGCGCGCGCGCGCCCCACGTCCACGCACACGCGGCGCCTGCTCGAACGCGCGCCGCCGCGCGCGCGCGCGCGCGGCAGCGCCCGCGCCCCGCGTCGTACATGACCCAACGTTCATGACGTCGCGCGCGCGCGCGCGACGTCGCGGCGCGATCTCGACCGCGCTTTAAGTCATGTCTAATCAGTCAACTATGAATGCGGACCAGCGCGCGCCCTCGTGCATGATACATACACACGCTCTCGATCCGCGCCAGGCCGCAGGAGGTCGGCGGAGACAGCAACCGAACGAGGCGGCCGCGCCGGCCGCTCGCGCGCCGGAGACGCTGGGTGCTCGACCGTCGACGATATGAAGCGATCCACCGCGCCTGCTCACAGATGATCCGCCATCGCCAGCGGCTCGCCAAGCCGACGATCAACGGCCTCATCCTCGACCGCGTCGACTCGCGCACGGAGAACGACGCGCTGCTGGCCCACATCGTCGCGGAGTCGATCCTGACGCGGCTCGATCACCGGCTCGTCGAGGCCAAGAACATCTACGTCGAGGACTTCAAGATCCCGCAGATCGTGATGTTCTACAAGATGGCGCAGGCCTACCCGCACATCTTCGAGAGCCACGCGATCGCCAATCAGCACCTCCTGCGCGCGGCGGAGGGGCTGGACTGGATCGCCGCGTTCGACATCGGGATCGGCAAAGGGCGGCAGATGGTCGAGCTGCTCGACGCGCTCGCGCGGCGCCCCGACCCGCCGCGCCGCGTCGACGTCATCGCGCTCGACCCGGTCACGAGCAACCTCGAGGAGGCGGGCGCCGCCGTGCGCGACGCCGCCGCGCGCGCCGGCTTCGAGTTCGCGTACCACCCGATCCACGGCATGCTCGAGTCGCTCGGCGACGACGAGCTCGCGCGCGTCGCCGAGCTCGCGCCGGGGCGGCTGCTGATCAACGCCGCGTACACGATGCACCACACGCGCCACGCGGTCGGCGACACCGAGCAGCGCACGCGGCTGCTGCGTCGGCTCGCCGCGCTCGAGCCCCGCGTGCTCACGCTGATCGAGCCGAACGCGAACCACGACACCGAGAACATCGCGCGGCGCTTCCACCACGCGTGGAACCACTTCGGCGCGGTCTTCGAGCTGATCGACGAGTCCGCGCTCGACGCGAGCTCGCGCTTCGCGATCAAGGAGAAGTTCTTCGGCCGGGAGATCCGCGACCTGTTCGGCGTCAGCGACAGCTTCCGCTGCGAGCGCCACGAGCCCTACGAGTCGTGGCTGCTCCGGCTCGCGCGCGCGGGCTTCGAGCCGGCGCCGCGCGTCGAGCTGCGCGTCGAGCTGCCGGCGCACTCGAGCCTCGACATCGCGGACGGCCTCGTCCGCCTCGACTACCGCGGCGAGACGCTGATCGCCGTGTTCGCGTACCGGCCGAGCGCCGGGGGGAGCGAGCGATGACTGCTGACGGAACCGAAAACGCCGCGGCGCTCGAGGTGTTCGGCGCGCTGCTGGACGGCTACGCCAAGGCGTGCCTCAACCTCAACATCGTCGCGGGGCGGCGCGCCGCGTCGCTGACCTCGGCGATCGAGATCCCGCGCTGGTACCCGTTCCAGCGGCTCAAGGACATCGAGTCGCTCGTGACGGGCTCGTACGAGAACGTCGGGCCGATCATGGAGCGCGTCGGCTACGAGATGATGATGGGCTGGTACCACTACGGCCCGGGCCAGCAGCTGATCCGCACGGGCGTCGACTTCCTGCGCTTCCAGAGCGGCTCCGAGGGCTACGCGAGCGTGGTCAAGGGCCCGCGCGAGCTCGTCGGGAGCTTCTCGCTGCTCGAGGTCGACCCCGCGCGCGGGCGCGCGCTGGTGCACAGCACGACGCCGCTGGACCGCGACATGGAGCGCGGCGTGCTGATCGGGGGCATGAGCGCGCCCGGGGACCTCGACTACGTCGACGTGACGAACGCCGGCGCGCGAGACCGCTTCGAGATCGAATTCCACTAGCCGAGCGAGGGCGCATGAAAGGCGAGCGTGTCGAATCATGAAGACCGACGAACTGCTTGCGGCCGATCGGCCGCCCGAGACGATTGAGCTGGACGACGGGGAGCTCGCGCGGCTGTTCTGGAAGTACAAGGGCCTCCAGAAGCGATGGGAGCGCGCGAACGCGTTCTGGGGCGCGACCAACGACAACCTGAAGATCGCGTACGAGCAGCTCGACGAGAAGGATCGCCTGCTCGAGCAGGCCTACATGACGATCCAGGAGGATCTCGAGGTCGCCAGCCGGATCCAGCGCGCGCTGCTGCCCGAGCCCTCGCCCGAGCTGCTCGCGCAGCTCGAGGTCGGCGTGTACCACAACCAGCTGAGCGAGGTCGGCGGCGACTACTACGACTTCTTCCGGCTCAAGGGGGGCAGCACCGCGATCGGCGTGTTCGACATCTCCGGTCACGGGGTCTCGGCCGCGCTCGTGATGACCTACCTCAAGGCCCAGTTCATGCAGCTCATGGACCACGTCGACTCGCCGGGCGAGCTCGTCGGGCGCGTGAACAGCTCGTCGTTCTCGTTCCTGCGCCACGTCAAGAAGTACGCGACCGTGAACTTCGTCGCGTTCGAGCCCGACCGCGTCCGCTACGCGTGCGGCGGCGGCTTCGGCGTGCTGTTCTCCGGCGGCGAGACGCACACCTTCAACAAGCGCGACCACTTCCTCGGGCTGCGCAACCGGCCGTTCCGCGAGTTCGAGCTCCCGCTGCGCGCCGGCGACCTGCTCGCGCTGTACACCGACGGGATCGTCGAGTCGCAGGACGCGCGCGGCGAGGACTACTCGGTCCGGCGCCTCAACGAGCTGATCCTGGACAACCGCGCGCGCGCGGTCGAGGACATCGTGGAGGCGTGCGTCGACGACTACCTGCGCTTCCGCGAGCGCGACACCGACGACATCACGCTGCTGATCCTGCGCAAGAAGTGACGAGTGTCGACCATGGCCGACGACATCATCACCGAGGAGCAGCTGGCGAAGACGGAGGTCTCGCTGACCTGCTCGGTCCGCCCGATCGCCAACGTGATGTGCGATCTGAGCGCGATCCTGGCGAACTCGGTCGACGAGCTGCTGCGCGCGTTCTACCCGGCGAAGGTCGGCAAGCGCGCCAACATCCTCATCACCGAGCTCGTCAACAACGTGCTCGAGAACATGCTGGTGCCCGAGAGCGAGATCAAGCTCGAGGTCGCGCTGCGCGACCAGCAGCTCGTGATCCGCGTCTACAACGCGGTGCCCGAGGAGCGCTACGCGCAGGTCAAGGCGCACGTCGACGCGATCAACGAGGCGCCCGACGTGCGCAAGCTGCTGAAGGCGACGATCCGCGCGCGCCGGGCCCAGCGGGCCAAGGGCGGGCTCGGCCTGATCCGCGTCGTCGCCGAGAACAAATTCCGCATCACGACGGACTACCAGGGCGGGACCCTCTGCGTCGAGTCCGTGCTCAGCCTGGGAGATATGCCATGAAGGTGATTACGTTCGGAGACATCATGGACGGGGGGCGGAGCGTGTTCACCTCCGTGGCGACGCTCGACGGCGCCCGTCTCAAGGTCGCCTTCGAAGGCGAGATCCGCATCGACAACCCGCACAAGCACCTGGGCCGGTACCTCGAGGAGCTCGCGGAGGCGCTCGCGGACGCCGAGGTCGAGGAGACGCTGCTCGACTTCACCGCGCTGCGCTTCTGCAACTCGAACGGCTTCTACATCATCATGGACCTCACGGAGGCGGTGTACGAGAACACCGAGGGGCCCGTGACGGTCCGCCGCCTGCGCGAGGACGACTGGCAGCAGGAGACGCTGGCGATCCTCATCGACATCGACGAGGACCCGATCCGCGAGCGCACGACCTTCCTCGACATCGACGCGGACGAGACCTAGCGGCTGACGTCAGCGAGACGCGCGACGGAGACGCGCGAAAGGAGACCACGTGGTGACCAAGGTGAGTGAGGGGACCGGGTCCGAGCTGTTTCGTCAGACCGTGCTCGACCTGGTCGAGTACGTCGTGTTTCGGCTCAGCATCAACGGGCGGCTGACGCCGATCTCGCCGACGGCGACGCGGCTGATCAACGAGCTCGGCGCGCACGCCGAGCCCGTGCAGGCGCTGTTCGGCGTGCCGACCTACGTCGCGTTCGACTTCGCGCGCACGGGCGACGAGCTGACCTCGGAGTTCATCGTCGCCGGCGGCCAGTCGCGCGCGTTCAAGTGGACCTTCGTGCCCAACCCGGGCAGCGACGGCGCCGAGCTGATCTGCTTCAGCATCCACTGGGAGCCGATGCAGGCGATGCTGAGCAAGGTGCGCCGCGAGTCGCTGATGTTCAAGGAGCTGGTGCTCAACACGCTGCCGCACAACGTCGCCGAGGCGCTGATCGCCAACAAGGCCGTGCGGCCGCGGGCCTACCGGCAGTCGACGGTGCTGTTCACCGACGTGGTCGGCTTCTCGCGCCTCGCGTTCCACCTCGACCCGGTGTCGCTGATCCGCCGGCTCAACACCTACTTCTCGCGCTACGACGCGCTCGTCAGCGAGTACGGCGTCGAGAAGATCAAGACGATCGGCGACTCGTACATGTGCTCCGCCGGGCTCCCCCGCAAGAAGCGGAGCCACGCGATCGACTGCGCCCTGGTCGCGCTGCGCATCCTCGACGCGACCGACCGCGAGCTGCGGCTCGAGCCCAAGGTCGTCGACGGCGTGGACCTCAACAACTGGCAGATCCGCGTCGGCCTGCACTCGGGGCCGTGCATCTCCGGCGTGGTCGGCTCGCAGAAGTACGTGTTCGACATCTGGGGCGACTCGGTCAACATCGCGGCGCGCATGGAGAGCGCGAGCGAGGCGTCGCGCATCAACATCTCGTCGTTCACCTACGACGAGATCAAGGACTACTTCGCGTGCACGCACCGCGGCGCGCAGCACGTCAAGAACATCGGCGAGGTCGAGATGTACTTCCTCGACGGGCTCAAGCCGGAGTTCGCGGCCGACGAGCGCGGCTGCCTGCCGAACGACGAGTTCATGCGCAGCTACTGCGAGCGCTTCCGGGTCTCGCCGACGCGCCCCGACGCGCTCAGCGGCGCGCCGGCGATCATCCGCGAGTTCGCGCTTCGGCGATGAGGCGAGCGCGGTGGAGCGAGCCCGATGGAGCGAGCCCGGTGGAGCGAGCCCGATGGAGCGAGCCCGGTGACGCGAGCCCGGTGGAGCGAGCGCGGTGACGCGAGCGCGGTGACGCGAGCGCGGTGACGCGAGCGCGGTGGAGCGAGCGCGGTGACGCGAGCGCGGTGACGCGAGCGGTGATGCGAGCGCGGTGAGCCAGGCGCGGCGAGACGCTCCCGGACTCGCGGTTCCGCGCCGGTCGGGAGCGTGATGACAGGCGCCGCGTGACGCCGGAGCGCGCTCGTTCCTGCGCGTCGCGACGCGACGGAGGAGCCGCGCGCCGCGTGGCAGAATCAGGGTGCGTGAGCGGACGAGCGAAGGTCGACGACGCGACGCGGGTCGATCCTCGGCGGCCGCGCAGCCTCGAGCGCGCGCGCGACGAGGAGCGCGCGCGAGACGAGGAGTTCGCGCGCGACGAGGAGCTCGCGCGCACGCCGGCCCCCGCGACGATCCCCGCGACGCGCGACCGGCTCGTCCCCGCCGCCGGCTCGCCGCTCGACGACACGATCGCGTCGACACCCGGCGATCACATCCCCGCGCCCACGCGACCGCCCGCGGCGTCGTTCGCCGAGACCGTCGCGCGCGGACCGGACCACCGCGCCCGCGACGGCTCGCCACCCGCGACACCCGGGAGCACCGACGTGCTCGACGACACGGTCGCGTCGCTCCCGGACGCCCGAGACGCGACGGCGCGCGACGCCGGGAGGAACCCGACGACGCCAGGCGTCCGCGTCGGTCGCTTCGAGGTGACCCGCACGCTCGGCGCCGGCGGGATGGGCGTCGTGTACGCCGCCCATGACCCCGAGCTCGACCGCGAGGTCGCGCTCAAGCTGATCCGCGGCGAGCGAGACGAGGCCGCCCGGATTCGCCTGCATCGCGAGGCGCAGGCGCTGGCCAAGCTGACGCACCCCAACGTCGTCGCGGTCTACGACGTCGGGACGCACGACGGCCAGGTGTGGATCGCGATGGAGTTCGTGGTGGGCAGGACGCTCGGCGCGTGGATCAAGCACACGCGGCCGCGCTGGCGACAGGTCCTCGCGGTCATCAAGCAGGCCGCGCGCGGGCTCGCGGCCGCCCACGCCGAGGGGCTGCTGCACCGCGACATCAAGCCGGACAACATCATGGTGACGCTCAGCACCGCCCTAGCTCGCTAAACCACTGAAAACACACGCGAATCTGACAGCGGACGCGGGCTTGGTCTGGATCGCTGGTTGGTTCGATGTTGAGCGCGTGACGAGGCCGACGCCGAGCCATCGAACCGCTGACCGAGCGATGCAACGCTCCCGACGGTACGAGCTCACCTGCTCCGACGTACGGGGTCCTGCGGAGAGGTCTCGCTTCTCCGGCTCGGCACGGATCGGCAAGCGACTCGTGCCGAGCCGCTAGACGGCGCGCACAACCTTATGGCCTCAAGGTCATGCGCGACCGCGGCCGCGAGAGCGCGCCCAGTACAGGCGGTTGTCATGATCAATGACGAAGGCCTCGCCCGACTCGTACACGAATAGCCAGTCGTCTCCCGCGCTGAGCAAGCGCCCGTCGAGCTCGGCGAGCCGACTGGCGGCTGCGCGGCTGTCGCAGACGATGTAGTTCGAGCTGGCGCGACGGTCACCGCGGAGGATGACAACGCGGCCCGACGGCGCGAATTCAGTGTGCTCAAGCACGATCCGGTAGACCTCTTCGTTGTTCCAGCGGTCGTCAACCTTGGCCGCGAAGTCGCCGCGGTGACCCGGCGGGATTCCGAACGGTTCGTACGAGAAGTCAACCGCCAGCCCGACGAACTCCATCGCCGCGAGAAAGTCCCAGACCGAGAGGTTCTCAAAATCGGTGACCCTGGCCTTTGATTCAGGGAAGAACTTGCGGATCAACCGGAGCGGTTCGCAGAATTCCTCGTCGCGTGTGCGTGCAGGCGAGCCGTGATCGTCACGCGTCACATCGAGGACGATAGCAGCTCGCGCAGGCGGAGCGCGATGACAGGCGGACGCGCTCGCGACTGTTCTCGATCGCGCGATGGCGAAGGCTCGCGGGATCGGAGGCGAGAGTCCGACCCACGCTCCGCTCAGCCTTCTAGCGGCGCCCGTCCTTCTCCGCCGCGGTCTCCTCCGCTTCTTCGTCCGTCTTCTTCGCCTTCTCTACCCACACGGCGAACTCCGCCGTGAACTCCCGCCGCTCGCGGTCGCGGCGGGCGAATTGCTCGCGCAGGATCGCCGCGAGCGGGTGCTCGGGGAGCTCCTGCGCGGGCGCGTCGCGGTGGACGAGGGCGTGCGCCTTGCTGTCATCGCGGATGAGCAGGCGCGGCGGGGCGCCATCCAAGAGAACGGCCGCGGTCACCGGGCGCCCGAGGCCGGGGTCGATCGAGCGGCACCCTGGAGCGCAGACGATCACGCGATCGCCGTGGGCCGCGAGGAGGTTCGCGCCTGGGCGGGCGCGGAGCGGCTCCGCGTCGAGCGGCAGCGTGTGCACGAGGGCGCCGTTGATGATGAGCCGTCGGTCGCCGACGCGGAGGGCCACGATGTTCGAGAGGAAGCTCCACGAGCCCTCGTCGTCGATCGCTCCGCGGACGCCGAGGTCGATCCAGCCGTGGAAGGGGGGGCGCGGCGGCCGGCCGTCGCGAAGGAGCTGCGTAAGGCCGACCTCGTCGTCGTCCTCGTGAGGGGGGCGCCACGCGAGGGCGAGGCCGCCACGGGCGGTGCGGGCGATGAGCGACCTGTCGTAGTAGCCGGTCGTCTCGTGGATCGGCGCGAAGTCATCGAGTCGTTGGCAGCGAGGCGAGCGTGTCGAGTTCGGGAAGACGCGCTGCATCGAGCTGGGCTGGCCGTGGATATAGTGCTCGTCGAGCCAGATGACGTGCCCGCAGCGGCGATCGACGACGGCCTTGTCGTTCTGGCGCAGGTCGTGGTCGTCGCCGAAGTGAGCGGTCGCGGTCTTGATCACGTCCGCGGAGATCGACGTGGGGAGCGCCGCCCTCCACGTGCGCGCCTCCTCGAGGATCCTCTCCTTCTCCTGCTCCGCGGTGCGCGTGTCGGACCCTCCCTCGGGGGCCCGCCGCCTCGACGGGATGAGTCCCGGGTAGCGCCCCCACGGCTCGACCCAGGGCGTCGCCGCCCACGGCGGGTTGACCGTGTCTCGGGCGTCGACGTAGAGGCGCGGGAGGCCGCGGAGCAGCAGCGCCGGGCCCGTTGTGCTCAAGGAGTCGTCGTCGCCGAGCTGCATCCGCGGCCCGAGCTCGCCCGTCGTGGTCCACAGGCGCAGCGTCTGAGCGTCGAAGCGGAGCACGACGTCGCCGGTCCGGGTGAGCGCCAGGCCTTCGCGCTCGGGGTCCGCCGGTAGCGCCTGTGGATCGCAGCACGGGCCGTCGAGGGCGACGCGGGCGACAGGCCCGTCTGGCGCGCCGCAGGTCCCGAGGAGCCAAGCGCCCTCGAGGCGAAGACGGGGTTCACAGCCGAGCGTGGTCTCGATCTGCGCGGCGAAGGCCTCGGTCTTCGGGTCGCGCTCGTACGGCGAGCACGCGGGGGCGCAGGCGGTCGACGTGCCGAAGCGCGTCTCCTGAAAGATCTCGGTCCCGGCGACCGCACGGGTGATGCGCTCGCCGTCCCAGATCGCGCGGCGATCGGCCTGGACGACGAAGTGACCGCGGTCGTCGAGGTGGGCCTCGCAGCCGGCGGCGCGGTCGTAGTCGATCCCGAGGTCGATCCGCTGGATCGGCCCGCTCTCACCGAAGAGCCAGGCCGTCAGCCCGGCGTCGTCGCGGGTAACCAGGAGCAGGCGACCAGCGCGGGCGTCGCTGCACGAGAGCGTTTCTCGCTCGACCCCGAGCTGGCGGAGGACGTCGGTGTAGACCTCGCCGCCGCGGACGAGGACGTCGCCCTCGCGGCCCATGTTCGCGGTCATGTAGAAGACGCCGGCGCCGTCCGACTCTTGGGGCCTGACCTGGCGGAGGACGCCGTCGAAGAGCGGATCGTCGAGCCAGGTGACGTGACCCTCGTGGCGGAGCTTGATCCCGCGGACCACGAGTTCGGGGAGCAGACCGGGACGCAGGTCGACCTCGGGGAGGGGAGGAAGCTCGGTCGGCAGGGCGCGAGCGTCGTTGACCGCGAAGGGCCGCACGGGGCGCGGCGGTTCGGGCTCAGGCTCCGCGGGGACGGGGGACGGCGGTTCGTCGTCGGGCTCCTCGTGGGGGACCCGCGCGAGGAGCCCGACGACGCCGACGAGCCCGACGACGAGCCCGACGACGACGAACGCCGCGAGGACGTGGCGCGCCCCGCTCTTGCGGCTCGTCGGCAGCGCCTCCTCTCGCTCCGGCATCCGCGACATTGTCCCGTAGATGCACTCGCCTGTCGCGCGCGGACTCTGGGCTGCCATGGGCCAGCCCGCCCGTTCGTCCGAGGCGAGCGATCGGCTGACGGTCATCGCCCCGAGGATCGTGGCGCCGCGCGAGGCGCAGGACGAGCTCGCGGGCATCTTCGGAGTCGAGTAGGCGGCCGGCGAGGCGATCCCTGCGTATGGAGCTCGAGTGGTGCTGAGCCCGACCGTCGTCCAGGCGACGCGCTCGGCGTGCACGCGAGGTCGCCGAGCTCTACCCTGAAGTCTCGAGCATCGTCCGCACGTACGGCGCGTGCGAGGAGTCCGGCGCGAGCTCCAGGTAGCGAACGGCGTGCGCGCGCTTCTTGGTGTGCTCATTCAGCTTGGCGAACGTGCTGGCGGCGCCCAAGTGCGCGTCGGCCAGGTCGCCGCGCAATTGCGCCGCGCGGACGTAGCTCTCGGCGGCGTGGGCATACCGCCGAAGCTGGAAGTGGGCGCTGCCGAGTCCGACGTGAGCCGAAGCGCTCGTCGCGTCAAGCTTCAACGCGGCCTTAAAGTATTTCACCGCCTGCGCTGGGTCTCTGACTCGGAGGGCGCACGTCCCCAACCCGATGAAGGCCTGCGCATTGCATGGCTCGAGCGACTGAGCCCGCTCGTAGAGCGCTCTGGCGCGGTCGACCTCGCCCGCGCCGAGCGCGACGGCGGCGCGGCGATAGAGTTCGCAGACCGACGAGGTGCTCTCGACGATCTCGACGCCGTAGCCGACGAATTCGTCGCGCCTCCGGAACAGTCGCCGAAGCAGGCTGAACATCGCGCGATGATGATGGTTCGAATCCGGCGACCGGTCAACCACCTCGGTGAGCGTACAAGCGCCGACGCTCAACGCCGGCTCGCTGCGCCGGTTCAAAACATGTCTTTATAGACACCTTATAAACTCGTCGGCCGTCACGGATAGTACGGCGCGTCCAGGCCGCGCGGCCCGAAGACCGCGCGCTTGCACACGTCGACGTAGTGCTGCGGGACGTGGTCGCTGAGCGAGCGCGGCAGCTTGAGCGCGCGCGTGAGCGCGGTCTGACGGAACAGGAAGTCGACCGCGCCGGCCATGAGCCCCGCGATCGTGAGGTCCTGGACGACCGCCTTCCCGGGCGTCGGCGTCCAGCCCGAGCTGCCCTCCGTGGCCCACACCTCGTCGCCGAAGTGGGCGAAGCGACCGAGCGCGCGCCCCGGCTGCCGCGGGATCGCGTCGCGGTTGTAGATGTGACGGACGACGGTCACGTGACGCGCCAGCGCGACGGCGGCGCGCCGGGCGAAGCTCGGCGAGCCGATCATCGGCTGCCCGAAGGTATAGACGGCCACGAGCCGGTCCCGCGCGGACACCCTCGCCGCTTCGTCCGTGGCCCCCATCACGCCGCCCCCCTCCGGCAGGCACAGCGCGACCGCCATCAACGCGGCCAGGGCGCCGCCGAGGCTGTGACCGGTGAGGTAGAGTCGATCCTGCGGGTGCCGGGCGAGCGCGTCGAGCAGCGTCGGCCACACGGCGACGAGGCCGCGGAGGAACCCGCGGTGCACCGTCGAGTCCGCGTCCTTGGGGTACGGGATCGGGTCGATCGCGAAGTCGGTCAGGACGTCGGAGATCCCGGCGCCGCCGAACTCGGTGCCGCGAAACACGACGATCGTCACGCCGGCCTCCGCTTGGCGAACGAGGAACACCTGGGTGTCGACGAGCAGCGCAGAATTCCGCGACTCGATCAGCTCACAGCGCGCGCCCGGGAGCACGGTGCGGTTGAGCACGTCGCCGAGCCCCCGCCGGTCGGAGTAGGCCCACGTCGACGCGAGCGCGAGCAGCAGCGCGGTCTCCGGGTCATGCGCCGGCTTCGGACGGCGCGCGCGCGCGTGCGCCGACGCTCGGGGTCGCCAGCGGATCCACGGCTGCGGAGGTCGCTCGTGCGGATGTCGAGAGGTCGCGGGTCGGTCGCGCGTCGCCACCGGACAATTCTACGCCAGCGGATCTCGAGCGAGCCGGCGGATCGCCGCGGCCGAGTCGACGACGCGAACGCGTCGTCACGCGACGCGCCCGGCGCTCGCCTCGTTATGCGCGTAGGGACAGCTTGTCGCGCGCGTGTTCGATCGCGCGCCGCTCGGATTCGTCACCGGCGGTCGCGAGCGCGGACGACATCGCGATCGACGTCGCGGTAGGCCGCGCGCGAGGACGTGGCCTCGCGCGCGCCGGCCTGATAAGGTTGCCGCGCGATGAGCGTGCAGGTGTACTTGATTCCCGGGTTTATGGGCCTCCGCACGCTGGGCGGAGGGAGCTACTTCCGCCGCGTCCCCGACATGCTCACGGCGGCGCTGCGCGAGCGCGGAATCGACGACGTGACCGTGTACGAGTGCCCGTCGCTCGCGAGCGGCGCGATCGCCCAGCGGGCGCGGCAGCTCCTGGTCTGGATGCTCGAGCGCGGCGCGGCCGAGGCCGACAGCGTTCATCTCGTCGGCCACTCCTCGGGGGGGCTCGACGCGCGGCTGCTGGCGGCGCCCGGCGTGCGCCTGCTCGACGGCGAGGTCGAGGCGCGGGTCGGCGGGCGCGTCCGCTCGCTGATCTCCGTGTCGACGCCGCATCACGGCACGCCGGTGGCGAACTTGTTGTTGACGCTCCCCTTCCATCGCACGCTCGAGAAGCTCGGGCGCTTCGGCGCGACGCGCCCCGGGCAGGCCGTGCTGTTGTTGACCATGCAGATCCTCGAGCTCCTGGCGCAGCTCGAGGAGTGGCTCGGGCGCGAGGACTCGATCCTCGACGCCGCCGCCGACAGGCTGCTGCAGCACGTCGCGCGCAGGACCGACGACCCGACCTGGGAGTACCTCCACGAGCTGGCGCGCGACCGCGGGGCGGCCCCGGACTTGACCACGGACTCGATGCAGCTGTTCAACGCGGCGGTCCGGGATCGCCCGGAGACGCGCTACAGCAGCCTGATCACGGTCGCGCCGCCGCCGAGGGGGCCGCGCGCGCGCGACCTCCTCGCGCCGATTCACGGCGTCGCCAAGCTGGCGTTTCGCGTGCTCTACGGCATGGCGAGCCGCGTCGTCGGCGAGTACCCCGACGCGGCCGTGAAGCCCGCGGCGCTCAACCTCGGGGACTTCTCGGCGCCGCTGTCGATCGACCGGCATTCGAACGACGGCATCGTCCCCTGTCAGAGTCAGGCCTACGGCGCCGTGCTCGACATCGTGCAGGGCGACCACCTCGACATCGTCGGTCAGTTCCGCGGCGCGCGAGACGACCACGCCGAGTGGTTGCCGAGCGGCGCGCGCTTCGGCGAGCTCGAGTTCAAGAGCGCGTGGTCGCAGATCGCCGACGAGCTCACAGCCAGCGAGCGCGCCTGGGACGGCCGGCGCGGCGAGGTCGCGCGAGGGTCAACGGCGAAGAAGCGCGCGGGCAAGAAGGCGAGGCGCAAGCGCGCCGCCTGAGCGGATGCCCGCTCGTGGCCCGCGGTCGTCTCGATCACGCGCGGCGTCTCAACAGGCATCCCGACCCGTGATCCCGACGCGCGCGACGGAAGGCCACACGAGAGCGACGATTCGTGTTTGAGCGCAAGCCCGTCAACTCCCTGGAGAATCGCGACCCGGCGCTGATCGAGCGGATCACGGGGATCGTGCGCAAGACCTTGTGGCCGTATCACCGCGCCGAGGTCCGCGGGCTCGAGCGGATCCCGGGAGCAGGCGGCGTGATCTACGTCGGCAACCACAACGGCTATCCGTACATGGCGGAGGGCTGGCTGTTCACCGCCGCGCTGTACGAGGCCTTCGGGATGTCGCGCTTCCCGTACTTCCTGGTCCACGAGCACGCGATCGAGCTCCCCGTGATCAACCAGGTGCTGACGGGCTACGGCGGGCTGGGGGCCTCGTCTCGCAACGCGCTGCGGCTGGTCTCGGGCGGGCACCCGATGCTGATCTACCCGGGGGCCGCGGAGGAGCTCATGCGGCCCTATCGCGAGCGCGCGCGGCTCCGCTTCAACGGCCGCGACGCGCACGTTCGTCTCGCGCTGCGCTTCAACACGCCGATCGTCCCGGTCGCGGCGGTCGGCGGTCACTCGACCGCGATCATCCTCGACGATCTCCCGTGGCTCGCGGAGCTGCTGGGGATCAAGGAGCGCTTCAACCTCGGCGCCTGGCCGCTCATGCTCAGCATCCCCTGGGGGCTGACGCTCGGGCCGATCATCCCGCCCTACGTGCCCTGGCCGGCGAAGATCATCGTCGAGGCGCTGGAGCCCATTCACTTCGCGCGCACCGGTCGGGAGGCGGCGCGTGACCCCGTATGGGTGCAGAAGTGCGCCGCGAAGGTGGAGCGCGCGATCGCGAGCGCCGTCGAGCGCCTGGAGAGAGAGCGCGTCGAGAAGCACGGGCTGCTGCGCTTCGCGCTCGGCAAGGCCGTCGAGCACATCGAGCGCGCGCTCGAGCTCGGGGACGGCGGAGGCGTCCGTCTGCCCGCGCTCCCACGCTTCACGGAGCACGTCGACATCCGCGGGCTGTTCCCCGCGACGCCGGAGGAGTCGGGGGCGCGCGCGGACGAGCCGGCGCGTGCCGAGCGACGCGGCGTCACTGCGCGCGCGCGCTTCACCGCCGCCGAGCGGCGACGGATCGTCCGCGAGGCCGCGACGAGGGGCGTCGCGGCGGTGTGCGACGAGCACGGCGTCTCGAGATCGACGGTGTATCGCTGGCGCCGCGCGCTGCGTCAGCAGGCTAGCGCGCGCGCGTCGAGCTCGGCGCGAGCGCGACGCGACGACGCGAGGATCCGCCGCGCGGTGCTCAAGGCGCGTCGCGGCGCGCGTGTCGTGGACGTCTGTCGCGAGCACGGGATCTCGAGGTCGACGTTTTATCGCTGGAAGTCGCGGCTCGACGAGTGAGCGACGCCTCGCGCCGGCGACAGGCGCGAGACATGGTTGACCGGTCAGGTCACGCAACGGGCGCGCGGCGCGGCGCGAGCGTGTCGCTCGCCCGCAGCAGCGTCGCGGCCCAGTGAAAGCCCGCGCCGAACGACACGAGGAGGACGTACGCGCCGGGCTCGACGCGCCCCGCCGCGCGCGCCTGACACAGCGCGAGCGGCACGGAGGCCGAGCCCGTGTTGCCGAAGTCCTTCACGTTCGTGAACACCTGCGAGGGCGAGAGCGCGAGCGAGCGCGCGACCGCGTCGATGATGCGGACGTTCGCTTGGTGAGGGACGACGAGCCCGAGCTCCCGCGCGGACAGCCCCGCGCGCGCCAGGACCTGGCGCGCGGCGGCGGACATCCGCGTCACGGCCTCCCTGAACACCCCGCGCCCGTCCATCGCGATGTGCCGGTGCAGCCCTCGCCGCGCGACGTCCTCGGTGATGGGGCGTCGACTCCCACCTGCCTCGAGGATCAGGAGCTCGGTCTTGCTGCCGTCTGTGCCGGCCACGGACGCGACGATCCTCGACGCGCCGGGCTCGCGCGCGACGACGACCGCCCCCGCGCCGTCGCCGAACAGCACGCACGTCGAGCGGTCGCGCCAGTCGATCAGCCGGGAGAGCAGCTCCACGCCGACGACCAGCACGCGGCGGGCCCCCGTCATCACGCGGCTGCGCGCGATGTCCAGGCCCTGCAGGAAGCCGGAGCAGCCGCTGCCCGCGAGGTCGTAGGACGGGATCTCGCGCGCGCCGAGGCGATGCTGAAGGAACGCGGCGGTGTCGGGGAAGTAGACCTCGGGGGTGTCGGTGGTCACGATGATCTCGTCGAGCTGCGTCGGCGAGAGCCCTGCGTCCGCGAGCGCGCGTCGGGCCGCCTGCTCCGCCAGATCGACGGTCGTCTCGTCGGCGGCGGCGAAGCGACGACGCTCGATGCCCGTGCGGCTGGTGATCCACTCTGCGGACGTGTCGATCCACGCGGTCCAGTCCGCGTTCGTCATGACGCGCGCGGGCGCGTAGGCGCCGAGCCCGATGAGGCCGACCGCGTCCTCCGCCTCGTGCTGTGTTGCGTGCGGCATGCGGTCGGGACCGAGCTCGGAGCGAGCGCGAGCGCGAGCGCGAGCTCGACGCCGCGATCGTACCAAAGCGGGCTCGATCGACGCGCGCACCAAATCGCGTCGGCTGGCTCGCGACCGCGCGCCCATGCGTCCTCGAGGTCAGGTTGAAACGCGGCGCGCGGAGCCGAGCGACCCGCGCGACGGACCGCGCGGGCAGGGGTGGACCAGGCGCGCGAGACCGACGCGCTGCCCTCTCAGCGGCGCGCCGCGAGCCACGCGTCGACGGTCGCGCGCTCGAGCGCGTAGCCGGGTCCGGCGTCGACCAGCTCGCGTTGAGCCGCGCGCGCGAGCTCGAGCGCCTCGGCGGCGTCGCGCCCAGGCGGCAGCGCCTGCGCGAGCTCGAAGCGCGTGATCGCGAGCTCCGCCTCCGGCGGCTCGGGCACCGCCTCGTACGCCGCGATCGCCTCGCGCAGCGCGAGCACGGCGTCGCGTCTGCGCTCGAGGTCCACGAGCACCCTCGCCAGCGCGCGCCGGGTGTTGATCCGCTCTGGGTTGGTGGGCGGCAGCGTCGGCGCCTCGACCTCGAGGAGGTCCTGCAGGACGCGCGCGGCGGCGTCGAGCTGTCCTTCCCGGTGAAGGGCGCGACCGAGACCCTCCAGGGCCTGCACGCGCGCGGACGAGTCGAGCCCGCCGTCGGGCTCGGCGAGCGCGGCGGCGAGCTGAAACTCTCGTCGCGCGGCGCTCGTGTCGTCCGCCGCGAGCAGCGCCTCGCCGAGCAGGAGGTGCGTCTCGGCCGAGCGCGACGCGTCGTCCTCCTGAAGCGCGAGCGCGTGCTCCAACATGGCGACGGCGCGCTCGTGCTCACCGGCCCCCGAGAGCGCGGACGCGTAGCCCAGCAGCGCGTAGATGGTGTTCGGGGCGGCGTCGCCGAGGCTTCGCGCGGCGAGCTCGTAGGCGCGACCGTAGTCCGTCAGCGCGTCTTCGTACGCGCGCTGCCGCAGCGCGACCTCGCCGCGCTGCATCAGCAGCGGCACGATGACCGGACCCGCGCCGTCGACGTCGCCGTGGATCTCGAGCGCCCGCTCGATGGCCGCGCGGGCGCGCCCGTACTGACCCGTCGCGATCAGCGAGGACGCGAGCATGGAGGCGACCAACGCGATCTGCGGGTGCCGCGAGCCGAGCGCCTCGTCGCCCCGCGCGAGCGCGTCGCTCAGCAGCTCGATCGCCGCCTCGTACTCGCGGCGCTGGTGCAGCGTGTACGCGAGGTTCGCCATGGAGTAGATGAGCTCCGGGTCGTCGCGCGGCAGCGTCCGCCGCTTGCGCTCGAGCGCCGCGGTGTAGGCGTCGCGCGCCGCGTCCAGCTCTCCCCGGACCGAGTGGATGATCCCGACGTTATGGAGCAGCTGACCTTCTAGCCATGTATCCCCGCCGACGTGCTCGATCCACGCCTCGATCAGGCCGACGTCATCGCGCGCCCGCGCCGCCTCGCCGAGCATCGCCGCGCGCACGTAGAGGCGCTTGATGCCCGCCTCGGCCGCGAGCCGCTCGTGCCCGCTGGCCACCGCTCGCGTCACCGCCCGCGTCAGCGCCTCCTCGGTCGCGCCGGGGTCCCCCGAGAGCGCGAACACGCGGGCGCTCCCGCGGCGGAACCAGGCCTCGGCGACGAGCGGTCCGTAGTCCAGCGCCGCCGCGCGGGACGCGACCTCGTCCACGAGCGCGAGCGCCTCGTCGTACTGCCCCAGCTGCTCGTGCTCGCGCGCCCGATCGAGCGTGTGACGCTGCGCCTCGACCTCGAGTCGGGTCGCCGCTGACTCTGGCGGGCGCACGTCGGCGCTCAGGTAGGCCGCGTCTCCGCACGGCTCGATCGGCGGCAACGCGGCCGACGCGGCGACGACACGGTCGATCATCACCGGGCGCGCGCCGCCCTCTGCGACGATGTCGACGAAGGCCTCGAGGCTCGCGCGCCGCCGCTCGAGGCACGCGGTCTGGAGCGTGTAGAGCTCGTCGGAGAGGCGCCCGCGTCGATGCCCCTCGCAGCCCGCGACGCGCGTCGTCGACCAGTCGTCGACGTAGCGATCGAGCCGGGCGCGGACGAGCCCGAAGATCCCCTCCGCGCGCGACGGCGCGGCGGCGACCAGCGCGGCGCGCAGGGCCTCGGCGCGCTCGGCACTCCACGTCGACGTGAGCTCGTCGTCGAGGTCGACGCAGCGCTCGATCGAGCCGGTGTAGAGCGCGGCGAGGCTCGCGCTCACGACCGCGACCGCGCCCCCGAACGCCGCGAGCACGCGACGCTTGCGGCGGAGCTCGGCGGGGTCGCGGGCGAGCGCGTCGAGCAGCGCGCGCATCGACGGGTGACGCGCGTCCGGATCGCGCGCGAGGCCGCGGAGCAGGTGGGCGCGCAGCCACGCGGGGACCTGCGCGTCGACGGGCGCCGGGCGGACGCGCCCATCCTCGAGCGCCCGCACCAGCGCCAGCAGCGAGTCGAACGCGAACGGGTGCTCGCCGTACAGCGCCTCATAGAGCGCGACGCAGAAGCTGAACTGGTCGCTGCGCGCGTCCGCCTGTCGCCCCTGATGCTGCTCGAGGGGCATGTACGCCGGCGTGCCCATGATCGCGCCGGTGCGCGTCAAGGGCGTGAGCGTGCCGCGGCCCGCGTCGGTCCCCGCGTCGAGCTCCCGCGTGCGCGCGAGCTCGACGCTCGCCGGGCTCGCGCCCAGACGCGCGAGCCCGAAGTCGAGGACCTTGACCACGCCGGCGCGGTCGATCATCGCGTTGTGCGGCTTAAAGTCGCGGTGGATCAGGCCCGCGTCGTGGGCCGCGACCAGCCCCTTACCTGCCTGGATGTACACGTCGACGATCTCGCGCCAGCTTCGGTCCCGACGCGTCCGCCAGGCGCGTAGCGTCGCGCCGTCGACGTGCTCCATGGCCACGAAGACCGCGTCGTCGAGCGTGCCGACGTCGAACACGCTGACGACGTTGGGGTGGGACAGCCGCGCCATCGCCTGGGCTTCCCGCAGCAGGCGCGCGCGCTCGTCGTCGCCGTCGCGACCCGCGCGCAGCAGCTTGATCGCCAGCTTGCGGTCGAGCTCGGCGTCATAGGCGGCGTAGACGACCCCCATCCCGCCGGCGCCGAGGGGCTCGATGACGAGGTAGCGACCGAGGCGCGTCGGGCTCTCGCGGTACGCGACCGCGTCCGTGAGCGCGCGCTCGCCCGGGCTCGCGGCCAGCGTCGGCTCGGATCCCGGCGCGGGCAAGAAAGTGCTCTCGTCGCCGCTGAACGCCGCGCGCTCCGAGTCCTCCTCGTCCACGAGCTCGCGGGCCAAGGCGGCCATCAACGACTGGCAGGACGGGCACACGTCGACGTGCCGCTCCAGCGCCGCGCGTGCGTCCCGGGCGAGCACGCCGTCGATGAACTCGAGGATCGTCCCCTCGTCCGGGCATGCGTCGCTCGTGGACGCGAGTCGCGGCGCGTTGAGCATGATGACGTCTCGATGCTACTGCAATGACCCTCGAGCGGACGCGCTAGTGCAGCATCGTGGTGATGACCCCCGGGCTCGACGCGGTGCACGGGGGCAGCTGCGCGACGCAAGCCTCGTAGATCTTGCTCGAGGGCACGTAGTCCGCGCGGTGATCCGGATTGATGCAGGTCGCGCCGTGCTCGTCCCACTTGGCTTCGACCATCCAGGGTGGAATGAGATCTTGGGACGCGTTCACCCCCAGCGAGTCGAGGATCCGGAACTTGGTCCCCGGCTTGGTGCTGGGGCCGCTCTCCGGGCAGTAGCTCGCGGTGATCGCCCAGACCGCGGCCCGGAACGCGTTGAGCTTGACGACCCCGTCGGGGTCGTATCCCCAATGCCGGGCCTTGCCCGACGCGCTCGAGACGCAGCCGAACAGCATCGTGAAGGGATCATCCTCGAAGTCGTCGCCGACGTAGCGGACGCTGTCGATCAAGTAAGCCATCCGGAGCGGATCGCTGGTCCCGGTGACGGGGTGAAACGAGGTGTCGACGGCGCAGAGGAAGTGTAGCTCCGCCGGCGCCGCGTCCGGGGCGCCGTACTTCAGGAGATAGATGGGGGCGTTGTGCTCGTCGAGCTCATGCTCGACCACGATGTCATAGAGCACCGCGCCCGCGTTCGGATCGGACTGATCGGCCATGTGGATCCGCGCGCCGTCGAAGTCGTCCCCGCCGTACTCGTCCCCGCCCAGGACGCCGCGCAGCTCGCCGTCCTCGACCCACATCGCGTCGAGCGCGACCGCCTGCTGATTGACGAAGATGTCCACGCCGAGGTGGGCGTGCATGAAGTACTTCGCGCCGGGGTCGATCCCGGGCACCTCCGACTGCAGGACCTTGCTCGTGTTGAGCAGCCAGGGCGGCGGGTCGGGTCGCAGCCGGACGTCATCCTCGACGAAGGACGGCGCGTCGCAGCCCGTCAGCGCCGCGAGCGTGAGCGCTCCACAGACCCCGAGGCGCGTGATGGTGATCATCGTCTTCCACGTGCTCATTGCTCTCTCTCCTGCTCCGGCGACTCGTCGCGCCGCACGACCTGGACGATGGTCCCCGGTGGGTGGCGCACGGTGCCGACACGATCGGTGATTTTTTTCTGGGCGGCGCGTGCGGAGACGCCCGCCGGTGCTCTGCGCTCGCGTCGCGCGAGGTCATGCGCGCGAACTCGCCCTCGCGACGGCTCTCGCGCGAACGCGCTACCCCGACATCGTGGCGATGAACCCGGGGCTCGCCGCCGTGCAGGTGGGCAACTGGTCGATGCAGGCTTGGAACGCTCCGGGCAGCAGCACTGCGTCGCCGCGATGATCCGCGCCGATGCAGGTCGCGCCGTTCTCATCCCACCGGGCCTCCATGCGCCGGACCGCGCCGAAGCCCTGCGAGGAGCCCACGCCGAGCGTGTCGTAGATCATGAACTCCGTCCCTGGCGTCGTGTTGGAGCCGAGCTCGGGGCAGTAGCTCGCCGTGATCGCCCAGACCGCGGCCCGGAACTCGTTGAGGCTGACGGCGCCGTCAGGGTTGTACCCCAGCTTCCTGGCCTTGCCCGCCGCGCTCGAGACGCAGCCGAACAGCATGGTGCCGGGATCGTCCTCGAAGTCGTCCGATTCGAAGCGAAGGCCGTCCATGAGGTACGCCATGCGGCTCTGCCCGGCGATGGCGTCGAACGCGTTGTCCTGGGCGCACATGTACGAGAGCTCCTCCGGCGGCGCGCCCACGTCTCCGTACTTCAGGAGGTAGAAGTGGGCGTCGTGCTCGTCGAGCTCGTGCTCCACCACGATGTCGTAGAGCTGCGGGCCCTCCTGAGGATCGGACTCATCGAGCATGTGGACGCGCGCGCCGTCAAAGTCGTCGCCGCCGTACTCGTCCCCGTTCAGGACGCCGCGCAGCTCGCCGCCGTCGACCCAGATCGCGTCGAGCGTGACCGGCTGCTGGTCGACGATGATCTCCGCGCTGAGCTGGGTGTGCATGAAGTACTTCTCGCCGGGGTCGATCCCCGGCACCTCCGACTGCAGGACCTTGCTCGTGTTGAGCAGCCAGGGCGGCGGGTCGGGGCGCAGCCGCGTGTCGTCGTCGACGAAGGACGGAGCGTCGCAGCCCGTCAGCGTGAGCGCGAGCGCTCCGCACAGCCCGAGGGTCGTCAAGGTGATCGTGTTCAAGGTGGTCATCGCGCTCTCCGTCCGGGGGCTCGTCTCGCCCGCATCACCAGGACGAGCGCCCCCACGCGATGGCGCGGCGCGAGGAGATTTTTTTCCTCGGGATCCCGTCGCGCGAGGGCGCCCCTACCGTACAACGTCGGCCGTCACGACGGCTCCGCTCCCTGGCAGCGGACGCGCGCGGCGGTCTCCAGGGGCGGTGACCTGGATTCACGGGGCTCGTTCGGGCGCGAAATTCTGCGCGCTCGGGCCCCCAGGCCGGGGGGCGAGCGGGCGACCCCCCTCGCGCGTCGACGCGCTCGCGCTGCGGGTGACCGCGCCGCGGCGTTCGGGACGCGTCGCCCGATCGCGGTCGGAGGTCATCGCGGATGCTGTTCGCGCGGCGCCTCGACGCGGCGCCGCGGCGCGCTGGACGTCGCTCCTTCGGCGTGACGTCGACGCGGGATGGAGCAAGCGAGCGCGGCCGCGTCCCCGTGAAGTACACTCTCGAGAGTCATGGGCAGCTTGAACGCGCAAGGGCCCCCGGGTCGTCGTCGATCACTCCTGTGGTGCGGGCTGCTCGCGGCGTGCACGACGACCGGGCCGAGCGGCACGCCGACCGTCGAGACCCCCGGCGAGCTCGGGCACGGCGAATTCGTGTACGCGTGCGTCGAGTCGTCAGACCCGGTCTGCCGCGGCGACGACACGCGCCCGCCGTTCCCGGACTGCGTCGCGCTGGGCGGCGAGTTCGAGCTCGAGTACGAGGTGTTCGAAGGTCCCGACGCGCAGGTCTCGAGCCTGTCCGAAGAGTACTTTCAGGTGGTCGCGAGCAGCCGCTTCCGGGCCGCGCGCGTGGGCACGGCGGCGATGCTCGCCCGGCGCGCGGACGAGACGGTCGACTACCTGCACATGCGCATCGTCGAGCCGGACACGATCGAGATCCGCAACGCGCTGACCGGGTCCCCGGCCGACACGGTGCTGATGCGCACGGGCGCGAAGGCGATCTTCGAGCTGATCCCGATCAGCGGCGACTGTGACCCGATCGGCGGGAGCCTCAATTTCACGGCGAGCTCGAGCGACCCGTCGGTGGTCACCGCGAGCAGCGAGGGGACGCTCGCGCTCACGGCCCGCGCCCCAGGCGAGGCGACGATCTCGGTCGAGGCGATCGGGATGCTCCACACCTTTGACGTGGTGGTCTCGGACCCGCCGACGCGCTGGCCCCCGGGCGAGACCGAGACGGACACGGGGACGGGCTCGGACGGCGACACTGACTCGGACAGCGACGCGTCGGGCTCGGACAGCGACGCGACGGGCACGACGGGCATGGACAGCGACACGACGGTCGACACCGACGCGACTGACACGGACACCGACACAGACACCGGGACGACGGGGACGACATGAGAAAGCACGCACAGCGCTCGCTCGCCCTGCTCGCGCTCACGCTGCTCGCGTGCACGCCCACGTACAGCTCGCTCGATGTCTATCCGCTCGACGGCGACGGCGAGGTGGTCGGCAACACCATCGAGCTCGAGGAGGGCCACGCGATGGTGGTGCACGTGCGCCCGGTCTCCACCGGCTACCCGAGCTACGAGGACTTCGACATCGTGAGCCTCGAGTCGCGCAGCCCGACGATCGCGTTCGCTGAGGGCGCGCGCGAGATCGACGAGTTCGTGATCGGCGGCGTGTCGGTCGGCACGGCTCGGATCACCGTGAGCGTCAACGGTCGCGACGAGGACGAGCTCGTCGTCGAGGTCGTGGCCCAGCAGGAGAGCGCGCCATGATCATCACGACCGTGATCCACGGGCCGCTCTCGACGGCGCTCGCGCTGACGATGACGCTGGCGCAGGTCGATGTTCAGGGCGCGACGGAGCCCGCGCCCGCGACCGAGTCCGCGACCGCGCCGGCCGCCGAGCCCGCGCCGGTCGCCGAGCCCGCGCCCGCGCCGACCGCCGCGCCCGCTCCTGCGACGACCCAGCCGCAGCCGCAGCCACAGCCACAGCCACAGTCGCAGCCGCAGGGCTACCAGCCCGCGCCGCAAGGGTATCCGCAGCAAGGGTACCCGCAGCCGCAGCAGGGTTATCCGCAGCAGGGTTATCCACAGCCGGGTTATCCGCAGCAGGGTTATCCGCAGCAGGGTTATCCGCAGCAGCCGCAGCAGGGCTATCCGCAACCCTATCAACCGCCTCCGCCGGTCTACGGGCCCGCGCCTCCGCCCCGCGTGGACGCGTCGAAGAACAACGTCGGCAACGCCCTGCTCGCGCCGGGGGCCACGCTCTTGGCGGTCGGTCTGGTCAGCGTGGTGTTCGTCGGCGGGATCTCGGCGATCGTCCGCGACTCTCGGCTCTCGTCGGCCGAGTCCGCCGACTCTCGAGCGGACACCGAGGATCATCTCAACGGCGCGCGCGCGGCGGACCGGGCCATGCGGATCGGGTTCTGGAGCGGCATCGGCATGATCACGGTCGGCCTGCCGCTGACGATCGCCGGCAGCGTGCTCAAGAACCAGGCGCGCTCCGGCGTCGCCCGCCGGATCGATCTGCGGGCGACGGGCGTCGAGGTGAAGTTCTAACGAAGGCGTGCAGGAGTGCCCGTGAGCCGAACAGCAACCGCGATCCTGATCGCCGCGCTCGTGGCGACGGCCAGCTGCAGCGACGACGGCGGCTCGAGCAGCGTCACCGACAGCGGCTCCAGCTCGGCGGGCGACACCAGCGGCGAGCCGTCGGGGCTGTGCCCGCCCAACCGCGTGGGCGACCCGAGCTTCGAGGGCGGCTCGCCCAACGCGGCCTGGACGGAGCAGTCGTTCCTCTACGAGGGCGTGATCTGCGACGCCGACTGCGCGATGAACGACGCGGCGGTCCCCCGCACCGGCGACTTCGCGATCTGGTTCGGCGGCATCGCGCAGGCCGAGCTCGCGACGGTCCACCAAGAGATCACCCTGCCCCAAGGGGTCGGTCGGCTGACTTTCTGGCTCGGGATCGACACCGGCCCGCAGCGCAACGGCGACGATCGCCTGACCGTTCGGCTCGGCGGCGCGGAGGTGTTCACCGTGACCGAGGCGCAGACGGACGACTACCCGGCGTACACGCAGATCGACATCCCGCTCCAGCTCCCGGCGGGCGCGCAGCTCCTCGAGTTCGAGGCCGATCTGAGCGGCAATCACGTCACGAGCTTCTTCGTCGACGACGTGTCGATCACGGTCTGCCCCGACGCGGTGCAGCCGGAGCCGACGACGGGCGGCGATCCGACGACCGCTGGCCCATCGGACACGGACACGAGCACGGGCACGGGCGAGACGAGCGACACGAGCGGCACGGGCGGCGGCGACACGACCTCCGACACGGACGCGACGACGAGCGACGCGACGGGCACGGACACGGACGAGACCACGGACACGAGCGGGACGACGGGCTAGGCTCGTCCAGCGCGATCGTCACGCGCGCGAAGTCAGCCAATTCGCGCCATCGGCTCGTGCGCGCCAGCCGGCCGCGCGCTCGCGGCCTCCTCCTCGACGCGAAGGCCGGCGCCGAGGGTGAACGAGCAGCGCAGCTCGAGGCCCGGTGAGGTGGTGACGCGCTCGTCGATCCAGGCCGCGAGCGGATCGGTCTGCGAGCGCCCGGTGTGGACGGTGACGCGCGGGATCCACGACGTCCGCTCCACCTGGACCGCGGACGCGCGAACCCGCGTGAGCTCGGCGAGCCGCGCGCTCGCGTGCCGCTCCGTCGTCGCGTCGGGCAGCTGCAGCTGGTTATAGACGTCGGCCGCGAGCAGCCTGACGACGGGCGCGGACGCGGGGACGCCGACGCGCGCCGCGGTCCACTCGACGCGCAGCAGCTCGATCGCGCGCGCGTCTCGGACATCGAGGCCCGGCGCCGGTCGACCCGGGCGCGAGAGCGTGACGCGATCCTGACCGGAGGGCCATGTTATCTCGGCGAGCTTCTTGGGGAAGCCGTAGACCTCGCGCCCGACCGCGAGCGCCGTGTCGTTGTTGACGTAGACGGCCAGCGGGAACAGGCCTGGGCGACGCGGCCCGCGACGACGCGCGCGCGGCACGACGACCGCCGCGAGCACGACCTCCTGGTAGCGGTAGCGCAGGCGGCCGGGATCGCGGGGGCTCCGGACGTCGCCGTAGTCGAGGACGGCGAGGACCAGTCGACGCCGGAAGCCCGGCGCGGCGACGAGCGCCCCCGGCAGCGCGGCCTCGACGGGCCGCGGCCGCGCGCGGACGAGGCACACGACCCCGTGGACCTGGCGAAACTCGTAGGGCGGCGGCAGCACGAGCGGGTGCGCCCGCGGCATCCCGGTGAACTCGATCGCCGCGGTCTCCCGCGACAGGTACTGATCGATGACCTCCGCCGCCCGTCGCCCCGACTCGGCCGCGCTGTTGACACAGGGGAGCGCGAGGCGATTGCGGACCCAGGCGCCGGCGAGCGCGAGGTTGGGCGTCGGGCCCTGCACCGGGGGTCGCAGCTCGCGGACCCCGGGCGCGCACAGGAGGTAGCGCTCGGCCGGCGCGCGGTTGCGACGGACGATGACGTGGACATCGCGCTCCTCGACGCCGACTCGCCAGCGCCGCGGGATGGAGAAGCCGAGCTCGCGCAGCCCGGCGAACAGCCCGTGCACGAGCCGCTCATCGTCTATGTCCTCAGCGCCAGCTTCGGGTCCGGTCGCTATGAGCTCGTAGGGCAGCCGACGCGCGGGCGGCGGGATCTTGCGCGCGCGCGAGAGCGGCGAGAGGAGCGAGAGCGGGCCCGGGAGGCCGACGACGAGCGCGTCGAGCCCCGGCGGCGCCGGCTCGCGCGAGAACCACGCCTGCAGCGACAGCGACGACACGGTCTCGAGCTGACGCGCGCGCGCGAAGATCGGGTGCTCGTGCAGCGCGCCGAGCTCGAGGCGCTTGAAGCTCTCGCAGTCGACCGCCACGATCACCGCGTCCGCGACCACGCGCTCGCGTCGTCCGTCCGGGCCGCGGGTGATGATCGCCGACACGCGCCCGTCCGGCCCGTGCTCGCTCGCCAGCATCCGCGTGCGCCACCGCGCCCGCCCGGCGCGCTGCGCCAAGAAGCAGCGCAGCAGCGGCGCCACGATCGCGCGCCGCGACGGCAGCCTGAAGTGGTAGTGCCACGGACGCGAGAAGATGCGCAGCAGCGCCTGCAGCCCCATGGCGGCGGACATCGGGCGCGCGCCGCAGAACGGCGCGTCGTACAGCGCGCGCATGAAGTTGCCCGCGACGATGGACTCCGGGATCCCGCGCGCGCGCAGCAGCGCCCGCAGGTCGAGCGCGTCGTAGCGCGCGAGCGCCTCGTCCCCCGCCCGCGCGAGCTCAGCGGCGCGCCGCGTGAACCACGGCAACGCCCGGAGCGCGGCCAGGCGATCGCGCAGGGGGTAGCCGCCGAAGGTCGCGGGCCAGGTCGGAGGGTGAAAGGAGCGGAGCGCGCCGCCCTCGTAGGCGTGCACGCGCGCGGGGCTGCGCGTGAAGTGGGCGAGCGCGCCGAGCCGCCGGAGCAGCGGCAGGATCTCGTCGTAGAAGCCGAACAGCGCGTGCAGCCCGTGCTCGACGGGGTAGCCGCGCTCATCCCAGCTGGCGAGCTGACCGCCCGCGCGCTCCGGGCTCGTGTCGGTCACGAGCTCGATCTGTCCGTCTGGCCATTTTTGAGCGAGCGCGATCCCGGCGACGAGCGACGCGACGCCGCCGCCGACGATGACGACGCGGGGCCGGCCGCCGTGGGTTGAGCGTGACATCGTGTTCCTCCTCCAGCTCACCGCGCGCGCGGCGTGATCGCGAGCTCGACGGCGCGATCGGGGTAAAGGTTGACGCCCGGGCGCGGGCGCGGGGCTTCGAAGCTGCAGACCGCGAGCTCGAGGCGCGCGATGAGTCGACGCAGGACCGCGTGCATCACCATCGTGGCCGCGTGTCTTCCCGAGCACGCGCGCGGGCCGGCGCCGAACGGGAGATAGATCAGCTTGTTCGGCGGGCGCTCGAATCGCGCGGGATCAAAGACGCTCGGCTGCGGCCACCACCGCGGATCGCGGTGCAGCAAGTAGGGGCTGACGACGACGACCGCGCCCCTCGGGATCCGCCGCCCGCAGAGCACATCGTCGTCGAGGCTTCGGCGCTCGAGGAACCACGCCGCCGGATAGAGGCGCATCGACTCGTCGACCACGCGGGCCAGCGCGGGGAGCTCAGCGCGCGCGGAGCTCGGATCACCGCTCGCCCGCGCCGCCAGCTCGCCCGCGACCACCGTCTGCCAGCGCGGGTGCGCGGCGAGCAGGTAGGTCGTCCAGGCCAGCGTGATCGAGGTGGTCTCGTGGGCCGCGAAGAGCATCGTCATGGCCTCGTCGCGGATCCAGTCCCGCGGGAGCGGCGGGCCCTCGGCCGCGTCGCCGGGAAGGAGCCCGTCGATGGCGGCCGGCCCCACGCGCGCGCGCGCGTCGAGGGTCAGCGCGCGGTCGATCAGGCGATCGACGCGGGCGATGCCGGCGCGCAGGCGCCGGTTGGACGGCGTCGGGAGCGACCACGGCGGCGCCAGCGGGTTGGTGACCCGCGCCATGAGCTCGCGGGAGATCGACTCCATGACGCGGGCGGTGGCGCGGGCCTCCTCGAGCGTGAGCGGGAGACCGAGGAGGAGGTCGGCGAAGACCTGCAGCGCCAGCGCGGACAGCTCGGACGACATGTCGACCGAGCGCAGGCCCGCGATCCCGTCGATCCAGTCGTCTGTCCGTGAGACCACGCGCGCGCGGTAGCCCGCGAGCGCGGCCCGCGAGAGGCCCGGCCGGAGTCGCCGACGCTGCGACCGCCAGCGCGCGCCCTCGCTGATCACGATCCCGTCGCCGACGACCCGCCGGATCTCCGACCAGATCTTCGTTCGACGCGGATAGCGATCGGCCCGCGTCTCGAGGACGACGCGGATCGCCTCCGGGTGATGGACGAGGTAGTAGCGGTACGGGCCGACGTCGAGCGTCGCCATGTCCCCGCGCTGACGCACGCGCTCTTCGAGCACGGCGAGCGGCGCGCGGCGCATCCGCGGGATCACGGCCATGGACGCGACGGCCTCGCGCGCCCGCGTGACGAGCCCGCGACGCGCGGGAGCGCCGGGCTCGGCGACGAAGTTGAACGTGGACATCGGGCTCCAGCACGCGCTGCGCCCCGCTGGCGAACGCGTCACGCGCTCCGCCCGGGTCGTCTGTCGCGAGCCGGTAGATGCTCGAGCGAGGGCGCCAATTCACCGGGAGTCGATTTAATTAATGGGCTCGACTCCGCGCGCGAGCGAGCCTCGCCACCCGTCGACGCCGGCGGCCCTGCTCCTCCGGGCATCCAACCCGCGCGCCGCGTGCACGGGTCGGCCGCGAGGCCGCCGGCGAGACCGCGGCCTCCAGCCCCGCGCTCGCGCGGGCGCGAACGCGAACGCGAGACGGTTGGTTCGGAATCGGGGAGCTCCTGGTTCGCTCCGCTCAATTCGGCCGAGCGCGTCGAATTCTCCGGCTCAGCGCGGTCCCGCCGCGGAGCGGACAACATCATGGTGGGGGACGACGGGCGCGTGCGCGTCATGGACTTCGGCCTCGCCCGCGCGGACCGTGAGACCGGCGGGGGCCGAGCGGGCGCCGTCGGGCACAGCGCGCTCTCGATTGAGCTGACCGCGGTCGGCTCGATCATGGGGACGCCGGCGTACATGGCCCCAGAGCAGCTGCTCGGCCGCGTCGCGGACGAGCGCACCGACGAGTTCTCCCTCGGCGTCACGGCGTGGGAGGCGCTGTTTGGGCGCAAGCCGTTCCCCGGCGAGACCTTCGCCGCGCTCCGCGAAGCGGTCACGTCGGGCGCGATCCAGCCGCCGCCCGCGAACGCCGAGGCGCCGGTGTGGCTGCGGCGGATCCTCGCCCGCGCCCTCGAGGTCGACCCCAGGCGACGCTTCGAGTCGGTGCGCGTGATGCTCGACGCGATCGAGTCCCGCGAGCAGCAGGCGCGCGGTCGCATGGTCATCGCCGGGCTCACGCTCGGGCTCGTCACGCTCGGGGCGCTCGGCGTGCTGTTGCTGCTGCAGTGGCGCGCGTCCGCGGCGAACGAGGCGCGCGCGACGAGGAGCGAGGCGGACGCGCGCGAGCTCGTCGCCAAGCTCGAGCTGGAGCAGCGCGCGTCCACGGAGGCGCTGAGCGTGCAGCGGGGCCTGCGGGCGAAGATGTTGATCCCGGAGAACCGCGAGGCCGAGGCCCTGCAGCTCGCGGTCCTCGCGGTCGGGGCGTACGGCCCCGGCTGGGATCCGCCGCCGCCGCGCGAGGCGGTCGACGGGCTCGAGCAGGTGCTCACGCGCGACGCCGCGATCATCGAGCGCGCCGTGACGCTGCGCGGGCACGAGGGCGATGTCCTCGCGCTCGCCTACTCGCCCAGCGGCGCCGCGCTCGCGACCGCGAGCCGCGACGCGACCGCGAGGATCTGGGACGCGCGCACCGGGGCGCCGCGCGCGACGCTGCGCGGTCACGCGGACGCCATCCGGGCCGTGGCGTTCTCGCCCGACGGCGAGCGCCTCGCGACCGCCAGCCGCGACGGCACGGCGATGCTGTGGAGCGCGCGCTCCGGCGAGCCGCTCGCGACGCTGCGCGGTCACGAAGGCGAGCTCTTCGCGCTCGCGTTCTCGCCCGACGGCGCGCGCCTCGCGACCGCGGGCGCCGACCGGAGCGCGCGGGTCTGGGACGCGGGCACCGGCGCGCCCGTCGCGAGCCACGTCGGCCACGCGGACGCCGTCCACGCGCTGTCCTTCGCGCCCGATGGAGAACATGTCGCTACGGCCAGCCACGACGGCACCGCGAGGGTGTGGGACGCGGGCACCGGCGCGCTCGTGGCCGCGCTCCGCGGCCACGAGAGCGAGGTGAACGAGGTCGTGTTCTCGCCCGACGGCGCGCGCGTCGCGACCGCGAGCTACGACGACACGGCGCGCGTGTGGGACCCCGAGACCGGCGAGCTCGTGCTGAGCCTCCACGGCCACGAGAACTCCGTGCTCGCGCTGGCGTACTCGCCCGATGGGAGGCGGCTCGCCACCGGCAGCGTGGACACGGCCGCGAGGATCTGGGACGCCGAGACCGGCGATCGGCTCGCGACGCTCCATGGTCACGAGGGCATGGTGCTCGCGCTGGCGTACTCGCCCTACTCGCGCGAGCGAGCTACACACCCGTGATCGTTGACGGTCTTGAGGCGCGCGACTCGATGTGCCCGCGTTGTGACGTCGACTCGTCGCGCCCCCCCGCGCAAGCGACGGATCGCGTCCAGAGCTCGTCGACGAGGCGAGTTTCGCTCGGAGACCGTCACCACGCGGCTCTCGACGGCCGGCTTCGCCGAGCTCGCCGAGCTCGCGCGCCTTCGGCCCCGAGACGCGCGTGAAATCCCGTGTCAGCGGGCTGTCGCCGCCGTGTCGTCATCCGTTCGCCTCGTCTCGAACGCTACCTGGATGAACGGGACGGGGGCATCCGCCGCGCGGGGGCCCCTCCCGAAGAGGAGACTGAGATGATGAATTCGAGCACGAGTGTAGTACGCGTTCGACCTGCTGGCCGCGCCCTGGCGTGGGCGCTGGGCGGCGTGTGCTTGGCGCTGGCCGTCAGCGGCTGCGGCAAGAAAGACTGCGACTCCGAGGAGGAGGTCGCCGAGTGTCTGGGCGAGCTGCTGGAGACAGACGGGCCCCTGACCGGCGCGACGTTTGCGACCCTCGGCACCTTCGAAACCCTCGGAACATTCGAAACCCTCGGCACCTTCGACACACTCGACAGCTCGTGGACGACGGAGGCCGAGACCGGGGGCCCTACGACCGATGACGCGTCGACGACCGGTGACGACGGGACCACGAGTTGGGACGGGACGACGGACGCCGAGACCACGGGGCCGGGGCCGTGCGGCGTGAAGAAGGACGCCGGCGAGTCGTGCGAGAGCGACTGCGAGTGCAAGAAGATCACGGGCGTCACGCCGGTGGGCCCCGTCTCCGAGTGGGACATCGAGTACGAGCCCGGACAGGACGGCGTGTGCTACCAGGTGCCCGTGGTCGGCGGCGTCTGCGGCGAGTGCACGGACGCGTCGGACTGCCCGGGCGGCGGCTGCACGCTCCCAAACATCTTTCTCGGGAGCCCGTCGTACTGCAACGACGGGTCGCTCGGCGACGGCTGCGACGCCGACGGGCCGAGCACGTGTCAGCCGGGGCTCGAGTGCGGCACGGTGATCGACGCGCCCGGTATCCTGACCGTGAGTACATGTGGGGAGTGCGCCTCGTCCAACGACTGCGGCGGGCCCGAGCCGTACTGCGCGCCCGACATCAACATCGCGGCGACCTCGGGGACCTTCGAATGCGTGGCGGCCGGCGCCCTCGCGCTCGACGAGAGCTGCGTGGACGACGAAGACGCGGCGTGCCAGAGCGGCGTCTGCAGCGTTGCCTTCGTCATGGGGTTGATCGAGATCGGGATCTGCGGCGAGTGCGAGTCCGACTCGGACTGCGCGCCGGGGGAGAGCTGCGTCGACGCCTACGTCGACCTCGACTTCCCCGAGGATCCCTTCGATCCTGACTACGCGCCGCTGCACGGCTCACGCTGTCAGTGACGCGGGGTCGCGTCGTCGTGGCGCGCGCGAACACCACGCCCGCGCCGCCGCGTAGGTAAGCGCGCGGGCGAGCGCGGGCGAGCGCGGGCGTGGTGTCCGCGCGCAACAGCGCTCGTCCACGAGATCGCGACCTCAGGACCTGCTCGGCGTTGCGCGCGGGGGCGGGCGCGATATCCTCGCGCCATGGGCGTCCTCCTCCACGTCAAGACGGGAACCGAGCACACCCTCAGCGCGCGCGTGGTCGTCGGTCGCAGCGGCAGCTGTCAGCTGCGCCTGGGCTCGAGGGCTGTGTCGGGCGAGCACGCGACGCTCCACTGGACCGGCGGTGGTTGGGAGCTGCGTGACCTCGGCAGCAGCAACGGCACGTGGCTCGGGGAGCGGCGGCTCGCGGTTGGCGAGCGCGCGGCGCTGCGCGAGGGAGACTCGCTCGGCTTCGGCAGCCGCTCGGACCGCTGGAGCTTGACCGACGCCGGTCCGCCCACGGCGGTCGCGCGTCCAGTCACGGGCGGGGCGCCGACGCGGGCCGAGGGCGGGGTGCTGCCGCTGCCGTCCCCGGAGCGCCCCGAGGTCGTGCTGCTCGAGGTGAGCGAGGGTCACTGGGTGCTCGAGACAGACTCGGCGCAGACGCCCGTCCACGATCAGGAGGTGGTGGAGGCCGGCGGGATCCCCTGGCGCCTGTACCTCCCGATCGTCCTGGCCCGGACGTCCCAGGCCGAAGCCGAGCCCGCGTCGTCTCCCGGGCTCGCGCTGCGCTTCGCGGTCAGCCGGGACGAGGAGTTCGTCGAGCTGACCGTCGCGCGGGGAGACGAGTCCGCGCGGCTCGAGCCGAGGACGTTTCACTACATGCTGTTGACGCTCGCGCGCCTGCGTCGAGACGACCAGGAGACGTCCGCGCGTGAGCGCGGCTGGATCTACGTCGATGACCTCGCCAAGCAGATCGGCATCGACGCGCGCACCGTCAACGTCTACTTGATGCGCGCGCGAAGACAGCTCGGCGAGGTCGGCGTGCCGCCGGCGGCGTTGATCGAGCGCCGACCGGGCGCGCGGCTGCGCATGGGGTCGCTGCCGGTGTCCATCGAGACGCTCTGACCGGCGAGCGTCGAGCGCTCGCGCGCCGTCGCCCGTGGATCCGGTATGCTCCCGCGATCGAGCCAGGCCCGCGACGATCCTCATCGACGCTCCCAGTACGCTCGGCTCCGACGACATGATCCCTGAGCACCTCGACGACCTCGTGATCGACGGATGGCGCGCCGAGCGAAGCCTCGGGACCGGGGGGCTCGCGCAGGTGCTGCTCGTCCGCAAGCGCACGCAGCTCGCGGCGCTCAAGCTGCTGCGCGCCGACGCGTCGCCCGCGAGCCTGGCGCGCTTTCAGCAGGAGTACGAGCTGCTCGAAGAGCTCTCGCGCCCCGGCATCGTCGGCGTGCGCGGCCGCGGCGAGTGGCGGGGGCGCGCCTACATGCTCATGGACTTCATCCCGGGTCGTCCGCTGCGGGATCTGATCGCCTTCCCTCCGCAGCCGGTGCCGGTCATCGCCGGGCTGACGCGCCAGCTCGCCGAGCTGCTCGCGTACGCGCACGCGCGCGGCGTGTGCCACCGCGACGTCACGCCGGCGAACGTCATCGTGGATCCACGGGGCTTCGTCCACGTGCTCGACTTCGGGGCCGCCGCGCGCTCGAGTGAGGCGAGCGCCGGGCGGTGGCCGACGACGCCCGCGTACGCGCCGCCCGAGTGGTTCACGCAGCGCGACGCCGACGGCGCGCGCGCGGACGCCTACGCGCTCGGGGTCATCTTGTACGAGCTGCTGACCGGCGAGTTCGCGTTCCCGACCGCGCGCGCGGAGCTCCAAGAGGTCGAGCGCGCGGCGCTCGACCCCGGGTCGTCGTTTCCGCGGGCGCTCCGCGAGACGACCCAGCGACTCACAGAGCCGAGCTTGCGCGAGCGCGCGACGGCGGGCGAGGCCGTGGGGCTCCTGGAAGCGCTCGCGTCCGCGCCCGCGCCCGTGACCCTGGGCGAGACCGTCCTCGGCTCGGTCCCCTCGCCCGCGCGCCCCCCCGCCGAGGATCCGCGCCAGCTCGGTCGCTACATGGTCCTGCGCCGACTCGGGGTGGGCGGCATGGGCGTCGTGTTCCTCGCCTACGACCCCGAACTGCGGCGAGAGGTCGCGGTCAAGGTGCTCCACGCCCGCGATCGGAGCGCGCACGAGCAGGCCCGGCTGCGGCGGGAGGCCCAGGCCATGGCGCAGCTCAACCACCCGAACATCGTCGGCGTCTACGACGTGGGCGCGGTCGAGGACGACGTGTTCGTGGCGATGGAGTACGTCGAGGGCTCGACGCTCGCCGACCGCTTCAGCGCGGAGCCGAGGCCGCCCTGGCGCGCGCTGCTGGAGCTGCTCCTTTGCGCAGGTCGAGGGCTCGTCGCCGCCCACGACGTCGGCCTGGTTCATCGCGACTTCAAGCCCGCCAACGTCCTGCTCGGCGCCGGCGACGCGGTCAAGGTCTCCGACTTCGGGCTCGCGCGGGTCAACTTCCGGGCGCCGGACGACTCGACGGTCGCTGGCTTGCTCGAGCGCGTCGAGCGTGGGAGCGAGCGGCTCACGCACACGGGCGCGGTCACCGGGACGCCCGCGTACATGGCCCCCGAGCAGTTCCTGAGCGCCGAGGTCGACGCGCGCAGCGATCAGTTCAGCTTCTGTGTCGCGCTGCACGAGGGGCTGTTCGGCGCGCGACCGTTCGCGGGCGAGACCTTCGCGGAGCTGCGCGCCAGCGTCTGCGGCGGGGTGCGTCGCGCGCGAGCGCGGGGCGTGGTGCCCGGCTGGATCGCGGCGGCGCTCGACCGCGGCCTCGAGGTCGACCCCGCGCGACGCTGGCCGTCGATGCGCGCGCTGCTCGAGGCGCTCTGCGCCGATCCGAGTCGTCGGCGACGTCGCGCGCTCGGAGCCGGCGGCGTCCTGCTCACGCTGGGCGCGAGCGCGGGCGCCCTCGTCGCGCGCGAGCGCTACCAGGCCGCGCGCTGCGAGGCCCTGGGTGAGGCCGCGCTCGACGGCTGGGACGACGACGCGCGCGCGCGCGTCCGCGTGGCGCTCTCGTCGAGCGGCGTAGGCCACGCCGACCAGACGTGGGCGCGCGTCGAGTCGGGCGTCGACGCGTGGGCCCGCTCCTGGCGAACGGCGCGGGTCGCCGCGTGCCAGGCGAGCCGCGCGGGTGAGCCGCTCGCCCCCGCGCTCGCGCGCTGCCTCGATAGCGACCGCTGGCGCCTCGACATCCTCGTCGAGGTGCTCGCGACGCCGGGGCGCGAGGTCGCCAACAACGCGACCTACACGGTCGGGCTGCTGCCGGAGCCCGCGCGATGCGAGGAGCTCGTGCGCCTGCCGCCCGAGCTGCGCCCGACCGACGAGGGCTCCGATGAACATGTCATCGAGGACATCCAGCGCGCGCTCGCGCGGTCGAAGGTGCTCGTGGCCGCGGGGCGCTACGACGACGCCCTCGAGCGCGCCGCGTTCGCGCTCGCGGCGGCGCGCGACAGCGCGAGCGCGTCGCTCGAGGCCGAGGCGCTGCTCGTCCGCGGCGACGTGCGCCGCGAGCTCGGCGAGTACGAGCGCGCCGTGGAGGACCTGACCGCGGCCTGGTATCACGCGCTGCGCCTCGGGCACGACCGCGTCGCCGCGGAGGCCGCGACGGCGCTCATGTTCGTGGTCGGCGTCGATCAGGAGCAGCCCGCGCGCGGGCGCGAGTGGGGTCGCGACGCGGACGCCATGATCGCGCACCTCGGGACGCGGACGGCCGCCGACCTGCGCTGGCGGCACGTGCGGAACACCGCGCTCCTCTCCCAGGAGATGGGCGCGTACGACGAGGCGCGCGAGTCCTTCACGCGCTCGGTGGAGCTGGCCGAGGCGCTCTTTGGTCCCGAGCACCCCTACGTCGGGCGGGCGCTCAACGACCAGAGCATCGCCCTGTACTCGCGCGCGCGCTACGAAGAGGCGCTCGCGGTCAGCGATCGCGCGGTCACGCTGTTCGAAGCGGCCGTCGGCCCCGAGCACCCGGCGACCGGCAACGCGCGGATGAGCCGCGGCGCGATCAAGCAGAGCGCGGGCGACCTCGACGGGGCGCTGCGCGACTTCGAGTCGGCCGCCGCCGTCATCGAGTCAGCGCTGGGACCTGACCACCCGCTGCTGGCCACGGCGCACAACAACGTCGCCGCGATCCTCCACTCGCGCGGCGACTACGAGGGCATGCTCGCGCACGCTCGGCTCGCGCTGGCGATCGACGAGCGCGCCGGCGGCCCCGAGGACATCAAGATCGCGCGGGAGCTGAACACGATCGCCGTGGCGCTGCGCCAGCGCGGGGACTACGTCGAGGCCGCGCGGTTGATGCGGCGCTCGCTCGCGATCGCCGAGGCCAAGCTGGAGCCCTCGCACCCGTTCATCGCGATGATGGCGGACAACCTGGGGCTGGCGCTCGCCGGCGCGGGAGCGCTCGAGGAGGCGGCCGCGCTGCACCGCCGCAGCCTGGCGATCTTCACGGAGAAGCACGGCGACGCGCACCCCGACGTCGCGCTCACGCTCGTCAGCCTGGCCGACACGCTCCGCCTGCTCGGCCAGCTCGCCGCGGCCCGAGAGCACGCCGCGCGGGCGCTCGAGATCCAGGAGCAGGCGCTCGGCCGCGAGCACCCGGTCGTCGCGACGACCCTCGTCTCGCTCGCGCGGGGCCGAGGGCCGCGCGGGCGAGACGGAGGCGGCGTCGCCAACCTGCGGCGCGCGCTCGCGATCCTCGGACGCACCCCGACAGCGCGCGGCTCTCGTCCACGCTGGTGGAGCTCGGCGAGCTGTGGATCGAGACGCGCGCGCCAGGGCGGGCGGTCGAGCCGCTCACGCGGGCGGTCGCGCTGCGCGAGCAGGCGGCGCGCGACGACGGCGAGCTGGCGCGCGCCCGCTTCGCCCTGGCGCGCGCGCTCGCGGCGAGCGGCGGCGACCAGGCGCGTGCGCGCGCGCTCGCGATGCAGGCGCGAGACACCCTCTCGACGGCCGACGCGCGCGATGAGCCGCGGCTCGAGGCGGTCACGCGCTGGCTCGAGCGGCGCGACGCGAGCACCTCGCCGTGACGCTCGGACGACGCGTCGCGGGCGTGCAACCGCGGTGAAACGCGCTGTCGCCCGGTTGTCATCATCTGCTCGTCCCCGCGGGGTCGCTATCAGGATGAGCTCGACGTGAGCCGTCGAGCAGCAACCGCATCGCAACCGCATCAGCGACCAGAAAAGGACCCAGATCATGATCCGCATTAAGTCTCAGCTCGTCGTGCTCGCCCACGCGCTCCTCCTCGGCGCGCTCGCGCTCGCTCCCGCCTGCGGCGACGGCGACGCGGCGAGCGACGTCGATAGCGACGCCGATGGCGACAGCGGGAGCGACGTCGACGGCGCCTGCACGAGCACCGCCGACTGCGAAGACGGCTTCGTCTGCCTCTCCGTCGGCGGCGCGGGCGGCGTCTGCACGCCGCAGTGCACCGCGAGCGCCGACGAGTGCGGCGGGATGGCCAGCTGCAGCGCCGTCGGAGCCCTCGCCGAGGTCAACGTCTGCGAGGACGACCCGGAGGACCCGAGCGCGCCGCCGAAGCCGGAGGAGGAGCCCCAGATCACGTGCATGGAGGACGCGGAGTGTGAAGCGCTGCAGGCCGGGACGATCTGCGTCGAGTGGAAGGGCGCGCGCAGCTGCACGATCCCCTGCGCGGCCGAGGCCGACTGCGACCTCCCTGGAGCAGGAGGCGTGACCGTCGACTTCCTCGCCTGTCTCCCCGACGAGGCGAACGACGCGCGGATGGGGTGCGTGCCAGACGAGGCGTGCTTCGACGACCCGCTCATGTGCATCGGCGGCATCCCCGACTTCCCGTGAGCCGCGCGACGCGAGCGCGTCGACGGCGGCCCTGACCCCAGGGCCGCCGTCGCGGCGTTGCACCGCTCGTTCCTCTCGGCGCCGTGTCGCGGCCTGCACCGCGATCGCCACGCGCGCGCCGAACGGCCGCGACGACGACTCGACCGCGACGACGATGTTCGGACGACGCGCGCGACGATGTTCCCGCGACGCGCCATGTGGCGCGCACAACCCCGCGTCCCTCGCCGACGCCCCGCGTAGTCGCGGAGGCGCGCGCGAGCGGTCCCGCGGCCACGCGAATCACGGAGACAGCGCGCCGCTGGGCACCGAGGGCCGTAGGGCCGGCGCATGAGCGGGTGAGTACTCGCCCGACGGCGCGCGCATCGTCTCCTCCGACAGCGATCGGACCGCGCGGCTGTGGGACGCGGACACGGGCGACCTGCTGGCGACGCTGCGCGGTCACGACGACGCCGTCTACGCCGTCGCCTTCGCGCCCGACGGCGCGCACGTAGCGAGCGCGAGCAACGATGACACCGCGAAGATCTGGGCGCCGCGCTTGCACAACGACGTGGCGACGCGCCACGGCCACCGCGGCGAGGTCATCACGCTGGCCTTCTCGCCCGACGGCGCGCGCGTCGTGACCGCGAGCAGCGACCGGACCGCGCGGCTGTGGGAGGCGCGCACCGGCGAATTGCTCGCGACGCTCGAGGGTCACGAGCACCCGGTCTACGCGCTCGAATTCTCGCGCGACGGCACGCGCGTCGCGACCGCGAGCGGCGACTCGACGGCGCGGCTGTGGAGCGCGAGCACCGGCGAGACGCTCGCGGTCCTCCGCGGTCACGAGGACGAGATCTACGACCTGGTCTATTCGCCCGACGGCGCGCGCATCGCGACCGCCAGCTATGACCAGACCGCGAGGGTCTGGGACGCCGACACCGGCGCGCTGCTCCTCACGCTCCGCGGTCACGACGACTCGGTCGGCGCGCTGATCTACGCGATCGACGGCGCGCGCATCATCACCACCAGCAAAGACGCGACCGCGCGGGTGTGGGACGCGAGCACGGGCGCGCCCATCACCACGCTCCGCGGCCACGAGGGCGACGTCGTGACGCTCGCGTGCTCCCCCGACGGGTCGCGCCTCGTGACCGCGAGCGTGGATAACACCGCGAGGATCTGGGACGCGGACACCGGCGCGCCCGTCACCACGCTCCGCGGACACGAGCACGCGATCTACACGTTGGCGTTCTCGCCCTACTCTTCCACCCAATATCCGGTCCCACGACCAACACCCGGCAGCACGCTGAATCCGTCACTTCCGGCCCGTAGGACCGGTCTTCACTGGTTCGGCGAGTACGCGGGGGGCCGCCGCGAAACGCAGCCTCGTGCCCATCACGTGGCACATAGTAGGAACATCGACCAAGCGGTGACTCACCGCGCTAGCGCTCTGGTCGACCTCGTCCTCCCACACCATCATGTCGTCGCCGGGCTCCTCGTAGGGGATGTCGTACGTGAGTGCTCATCGCGTCAGACGGAGACGATCTGACGCATCCGCACGTGCCCGATCGTGTCGGCGTGTGGAGGGGCGAAAATTGACAGGACCGGTCGCGAAGGCCAGCCGTTTCTGACCGCACAGCAATTCCGATTGACGGTCGGACTTCATGCGAGTATGAGTCTCGCAGTGGCGAAAACACCCGCGAAGCTCCCCCGACTCGGTGATCTCGAGCTCGCGGTCCTCGACCATCTTTGGCACGTCGACGACGCCGACGTGCAGGAGACCCACGCGGCCGTCGGCGAGGCCCGCGGGATCACGTCCAACACCGTCGGCTCCGCGCTCGAGCGGCTGCACCGCAAGCGCCTGCTCGCGCGCCGCAAGGTGTCCCACGCCTACCGCTACCGCGCGCTGATCGGGCGCGAGGAGTTCCGCGCGCGCAAGGTCGTGGAGGCGGCCGGCGGGCTCCAGGCGCTCGGCAAGCGCGGCCTGCTCGCGGCCTTCGTCGATATTCTCGCGGCGTCGGACGAGAACGCGCTCGCGGAGCTCGAGCGCCTGGTCCGCGCGAAGCGGCGAGGAGGTACGGCGTGAACGCGTCGCTCATCATCCTGTGCCTCGCGTCGCTGGGGATGATCGGCGTCACGGCCTCGCTGGTGACCCGCCTCGCGCTCCCACATCTGGATCGAGTCGTGGACCGACTCGCGGCGCGCCATCGCGCGCGCGTGTGGCTGAGCCTCGCGGTGCTGCCTGCGGCGCTCGGCCTCCTCGCGCTGCTCGCGGCCCTGCTGCCCGCGTTTGGCCTGGGCGTCGATCACTGCCTTGGTCACAGCGTGGGGTCCCATCACCCGCACCTCTGCCCGCATCACAGCGCGGTGATGCCGGGGCTACTCGTCGTCCTCGTCGCTACAGCGGTCGTCGTTCGCGTCGGTCTCGCGCTTGAGGAGCTCATCCGTAACGCGCTGCTCACCCGCGCGACCGCGCGCCTTCTTGAAGAAGGCTCTGAGCGACGGGGGGACAGGCGCGTGTTCGAGTCCGCCGAGCCCCAGGCGTTCGTGCTCGGCCTCGTCTCCCCCAAGCTCTACCTGTCGCGCGGGCTGCTCGCGCTCGACGACGATGTCGTCGCGCCGGCCGTCGCCCACGAGCGCGCGCACGTCCGCGCCCGCGACGGGCTGTGGCGCGCGCTGCTCCCGGTGTTCTCGATGCTGCACCTGCCCGGCGCCGCGGCGGAGCTCCGCGCGCGCCTCGTGGGCGCCCAGGAGCTGGCGGCTGACGACGAGGCGGCGCGCGAGCTCGGGGATCCTGTGCGCGTCGCGGCGTCGCTGCTCGCGCTGGCGCGGCTGTCCGCGCCGCGCACCTCGCCTGGCCTCTCGTTCATGCACGGCGATCTCGAGACTCGCGTCCGCGCGCTGCTCGATCCGCGCGCGCGCTCCACCGCTTCGCCGACGCCCGCGCTCGCGCTCGCCTTCGGCGCGTTGGTCGTGACGATCGGCGCGCTCCACGATCCGGTCCATCACGCGCTCGAGACCATCCTCGGGGTCCTGAGCTGAGGAGCGGCGGCGATGTACAGGCCCTTGGGACATGACGCAGGAACGACTCCGACCGCCGGTCGGAGACGGGCGCTGATCCGCGCGCTCGCTGTGACCTGTCTTCTCGGACTTCTTCTCTCGGCGACGCCGAGCCAGGCCGCGGAGGCGCTGACGGAGGACGAGGTCATCCGCTTGGCGCGCGCCCGCGCGCCCGCGAGCGCGGTCGCCGGCGCGACCGCGAGCTTGGCGGACGCGCAGGCGAAGACCGCCGGGCGGCTGCCCAACCCGGAGCTCTCGTGGGCGCACGAGTCGCTCCTCGGCGGTCCGCCGAACTCGCAGGACATCCTCATGGCGACCGTGCCGATCGAGTTCGCGGGCCCGCTGGCGACGCGAGCGCTGGCTGAGAGCGCGCGCGAGTCGACCAAGGTCAGCACCTCGCTGATGCGCACAGACGCGTCGCTGGACGCCGTGCTCGTGTTCTACGACGCGGTCGCGGCCGCGCGGCGGGTTGAGATCCTCGAGCAGGCGCTCGCCAACCTCGACGAGGCCGCGCGGGTGCTCGCGCGCCGCGGGAAGAGCCGGGTCGGCCTCGGGCTACGAGAGCACGCGGCTCGTGATCGCCAGCGAGCTGACGCGCAGTCAGCTCGCCGAGACGCGCGGGGTTGAGCGCGCCTCCCGGGCCCGGCTCGCGTACCTGCTCAACCTCGACGAGCGCGGGCTCGTCGTCGACGCGAACCTGACGCTCGCCGCGGTCCCCGACAAGGCCGCGATCACGCGCGCGGGCACGACCACGCGCGAGGCCGTCACGCACGCGCGCGCGGCCGCGAAGGCGGCGGAGACGGCCCGCGCCCGCGCCCGCTGGACGTGGCTGCCGACGCTGAGCCTCGGCGGCGGGCCGAAGTTCGCGCGGATCCCCGAGCAGGCCTACGGCTACGCGCTCGGCGTGTCGCTGAGCCTGCCGGTATTTAATAACGGGCAGCGCTTTCGCGCCGAGGCTCGGGCCCAGCGCGCGCTCGCGGTCACGCGCGCCGAGGCGCTGACGCGCACGATCGCCGGCGAGATCGAGAGCCTGTACGCGACCTACGAGACCGCGCGCGCGGAGCTCGTGCGCTTCGACCGGGCGACCGCGCGTGATGTCGAGGGCCTGCTGACCGCGGCGCAGAGCGGGTACACCGAGGGCGAGCGCACGATCGTCGAGCTGCTCGACGCGCAGCGAGCCCGGACCGCGGTGGCGGAGCGCCGGCTCGAGCTCCTGCTCAACGCCAAACGGGCCGAGCTGCGCGTGCGCGCGGCGGGAGGGATGCTGCGATGACGCGCGATACCTCGAACAGGTGGTGCTTGATCGTCTCGCTGTGCGCGGTGATGGGATGCGAGCACGGTCATGATCACGCGCCGGGGGACCACGGAGACGACCACGGACACCCGCACGGCGAAGCGGCCCACGACGAAGCGGCCCACGACGACGAAGGCGGTCACGGTCACGGTCACGAGCACGCCGAGGACGCCATCGGCATCACGCGCTGGACCGACACGCTCGAGCTGTTCGCCGAGCACCCGCCGGCGTCACCGGGCAGCAGGTCGAGTTTCTCGCCCACCTCACGATTCTGGACGGCTTCCAGGCGCTCACGCAGGCGACGGTGACCCTGACGCTGACGGGCCCCGAGCAGGTCGAGGCGCGGGTCGACGCGCCGCTGCGCCCGGGCATCTTCCGCCCGACCCTGACCGCGCCGCGCCCGGGGACCTACGCCGGCGCGCTGCGGGTCACCGGGCCCCAGGCCCGGGACACGATCGACGGCTTCGAAATCGTGGTGCAGCCCGCCGAGGCGCACCACGCCGACGACGAGGCCGAGGCGGGCCCGGAGCCGATCAGCTTCCTCAAGGAGCAGCAGTGGCAGGTCCCGTTCGCGACCGCGTTCGCGCGCGCGGGCGCGCTCGACCCGACGATCGAGGTCCCCGGCGAGGTCGCCACGCCGCCGCGCGGACAGGCCGAGGTCAGCGCCGCGATCTCCGGGCGCGTCGTCGCGGCCGAGGGCGGGCTCCCAACGCCGGGGCAGCAGGTCACGCGCGGGCAGCTGCTCGCCTCGATCGCGCCGGCGCCCTCCTCCCCCGAGCAGGGCGCGAACACGAGCTACGCGGTCACGGCCGCCGAGGCGCGCGTCGAGACGGCCCGCGCCGCGCTCGCCCGCGCGGAGCGGCTGATCGCCGATCGAGCGATCCCGCAGCGCCAGGTCGACGAGGCGCGGCGCGAGCTCGGGGTCGCGCAGAAGGCTGTCCGTACAGCCAGGCGCGCACGGGGCATGTTCTCCGGCGCCGTCAGCGGGCGCGGCGGCGGCAGCTACCGGCTGACCGCGCCGATCGACGGCGTCGTCGTCGACGTCCACGCGTCCGACGGCATGACCGTGACGGTCGGCGACCCGCTGGTGCACATCATCGACCTGCGCGAGCTGTGGATCCGCGCCCGCGTACCCGAGCAAGACGCCGCCGCGATCAACCCGACGCGCGACGCCGCGTACACGCTGCTCGGCGCCAGGGACTGGACGCCGCTGCGCCTCTCGGGCGAGCAGCCCACCGCCGCGCTCGTCACCGTGGGCCGCACGGTCGACCCGACGAGGCGCACCGTCGACGTCATCTACAGCCTGAACAACGAAACGCCCGACGAGCGGCTGCGCGTGGGCGCGATGGCCCGCGTGGCCGTGCCGGCGGGCCCGCGCTGGGAGGGCGTCATCGTGCCGCGTGACGCGGTGCTCGACGACGACGGGCGCAGCGTCGTCTACGTGCAGGTCGAGGGCGAGGCGTTCGAGGAGCGCGCCGTGCGTCTGGGCCCGCAGGCCGGCGGCGAGCTCGGGATCGAGCAGGGCGTCGCCGCGGGTGAGCGCGTCGTCACCCGCGGCGCCGCCGTGATTCGCCTGTCTGAACGCGCAGGCTCGGCCCCAGCCCACGGACACGTGCACTGATGATCGAGCTGCTCCTGCGCCTCTCGCTCGCCAAGCGCGGGCTCGTGCTCGGCCTCGCCGCGCTGCTGTCGATCCTCGGCTTCTCGCGCGCGCTCGAGATGCCCGTCGACGTGTTCCCCGACCTGACCGCGCCGCGCGTCACGATCGTCACCGAGTCCACCGGCATGGCGCCCGAGGAGGTCGAGCGTCTCGTCACGTTCCCGATCGAGACGGCGGTCAACGGCGTCGTCGGGGTCCGCCGCGTCCGCTCCGCGTCGGCGCCGGGGATCTCGCTCGTGTGGGTCGAATTCGACTGGGACACGGGCGACACGCTCGCGCGCCAGCGCGTGACCGAGCGCCTGCAGGGGCTGCGCGCGCTGCCTCCCGAGGCTGAGACGCCGATCCTCGCGCCGCCGTCCTCGGTCATGGGCGAGATCGCGTTCGTCGCGGTGACCTCCGACAGCGTCGACGCGCTCGAGCTGCGTCGCGTCGCCGAGATCGAGCTGCGTCGCCGACTGCTCGCGGTCCCCGGGGTCACCAACGTCGTCGCGCTCGGCGGGCTCGAGCGCCAGTACCAGGTGATCGCCGACCCGGCGCGGCTCGAGCGCTACGAGCTCACGCTCGCGCAGCTCACCGCGGCGCTCGATCACGGCAACGGCAACGCGCCCGGCGGCTACGTCATCGGTCAGGGGCAGGAGTCCGTGGTCCGCGTGCTCGGGCGCGCCCACGGCGTGGATGAGCTCGCGGACATCACCGTGGCGCTGCGCGGCGGCAGCCCGGTGCGCGTGCGCGACGTCGCCGACGTGCGGCTCGGCGGGGCCGTCCCCCGCGGCGCCGCCAGCTACAACGCGACGCCCGCGGTCGTCCTCAGCGTGGTCAAGCAGCCCGGCGCCGACACGCTCGCGGTCACCGAGCGAGTCGACGACGCGCTCGCGCAGCTCGAGCCGTCGCTGACGCGGCGCGGGATCGCGCTGCACCGCGACCTGTTCCGGCAGGCGGACTTCATCACGCGCGCCGTCGACAACCTCACCGTCGTCCTCCGCGACGGCGCGCTGCTCGTCATCGGCGTCCTCTTGCTGTTTCTGTGGAGCCTGCGGCCGACGCTGATCAGCGCGGTCGCGCTCCCGCTCTCCCTGCTGATGGCCGCGCTCGTCCTCGACGCCCTCGGCCTCACGCTCGACACGATGACGCTCGGCGGCCTGGCGATCGCCATCGGCGAGCTGGTCGACGACGCGATCGTCGACGTCGAGAACGTGACCCGGCGCCTTCGCGAGCGCGCGCAGCTGCCCGAGGGCGAGCGGCCGTCGGCGCGTCAAACCGTGCTCGAGGCGTCGCGCGAGGTCCGGTCCTCGATCGTCAGCGCGACCGCGATCCTGATGCTGGTGTTCTCGCCGCTGCTGTTCCTCGAGGGGCTCGAGGGCCGGCTGCTCCAGCCGCTCGCGATCGCCTACCTCGTGGCGATCGCCAGCTCGCTCATCGTCGCGGTCACGGTCACGCCCGCGCTCTGCTCGCTGCTGCTCCCGCGCGCCTCGAGCGTCCGCAGCGGGCGTGAGCCCGTGGTGCTGCGCTGGCTCGACGCGCTCTACCGACCTGTCCTCTCGTTCTCGCTCAAGCGGCCGCGGATCGTCGTGCTCGCGAGCGCGCTCGGGGTCGCGGCCGGCGTCTTCTACCTCGGGCAGGCTGGCCGCAGCTTCCTCCCCGAGTTCAACGAGGGCAGCCTGACCATCGCCGCGGTCACGCTGCCCGGCACCTCGCTCGAGCAGAGCGACGCGCTCACGGCCCTGGCCGAGCGGACGCTGCTGGCCGACCCCGCCGTCGTCTCGACCGGGCGGCGCACCGGCAGGGCCGAGCGCGACGAGCACGTGCAGGGCGTCGAGGCGTCGGAGATCGACGTGCGCCTGCGGCCCGACGCGCGGAGCAAGGAGCAGCTGCTCGCCGACATCCGCGAGCGCCTCGCCAGCGTGCCCGGCGTGCAGTTCACGCTCGGGCAGCCGATCTCGCACCGCATTGATCACATGATCTCGGGTCAGCGCGCGGCGCTCTCGATCAAGGTCATCGGCGCGTCGCTCCCCGATCTGCGCGACGTCGCCGCGCGGGTGCGCGAGGCCGCGAGTGACGTCCCGGGGCTCGTCGATCTCAGCGTCGAGCAGGCCGTCGACGTGCCCCAGGTCATCGTCCGCGTCGACCGGGCCGCCGCCGCGCAGTACGGGCTCTCGCCCGGTCAGGCCGCCGCTGCGGCCGGCACGGCGCTGTGGGGCGTGGAGGCCAGCCGCGTGTTCGAGTTCGGCGCGGTCACGGACGTGGTCGTGCGCTACGACGAGGCCTCACGGGCCTCGCTCGAGGCTGTGCGCGAGACCAGGGTGCCGACGCCGCTCGGCGCGGTGGTGCCGCTGTCCGCCTTCGCCGAGATCCGACGCGACCGCGGGCCCAACTACATCCTGCGCGAGAACGTCGAGCGCCGGGTCGTCGTCACGGCGAACGTCGCCGATCGAGATCTCCGCAGCGTCTACGAGGACGTGCGCGCGCGCGTCGAGGAGCGCGTCGTCCCGCCGCCCGGTGTGCGCATCGAGTACGCCGGCCAGTTTGAGCGTGAGGAGGCGGCGCGCGGTCGGCTGCTCATGCTCGGGCTCATGGCGATCGCCGGCATCGCGCTCATCACCTTCGCGACCCTGGGCAGCGCCCGGCGGGCGGCGATCGTGCTCGTCAACCTCCCGCTCGCGCTCGCGGGCGGCGTCATCGGCGTGTTCGTCGGCGGCGGCGTGCTCTCGATCGCCAGCATCATCGGCTTCATCACGCTGTTCGGCATCGCCACGCGCAACGGCATCCTGCTGGCGACGCGCACCCGCGACCTCGAGCTGGCGGGCGTCGAGCGCCGCGACGCGGTCACCCGGAGCGCGCGCGAGCGCCTCGCGCCCATCCTGATGACGGCCGTCACCGCGGGGCTCGGGCTGCTGCCGCTCGCGCTCGCGCTCGGGCAGCCAGGCAGCGAGATCCAGGCCCCGATGGCGCTCGTGATCCTGACGGGCCTGGCGACGTCGACGGCGCTCAACATGATGGTCGTGCCGGCGCTGCTCGCCGCGTGGGGCGGTGACGAGCACCGCGCCGACGCCGCTTCGGACGACGCGTGATTGCATCGCGCGACGAGTCGGAGTCACATGGCGGGAACACCATTTCCGCCTGTTCAGAAAACCCCAAATTAACTTGCGCTTGGCTTCGCAGGTGGAGTTCTCGCCCGACGGGGCACGCCTGGCGACCGGCAGCTTCGACCGGACCGCGCGGCTCTGGGACGCGCGCACCGGCGAGCTGCTCGCCACCCTCCGCGGCCACGCGGAGGAGGTCGTCTCGCTCGTCTACTCGCCCGACGGGTCGCGCGTCGCGACGGGCAGCTTCGACGGGACCGCGAAGATCTGGGACGCGCGCACCGGCGAGCTGCTCGCCACCCTCCGCGGCCACAACCGCGCGCTCTCCGATCTCATCTACTCGCCCGACGGTCGCGTGCTCGCGAGCGCGAGCGGCGATCACACCGCGAGGCTCTGGGACGCGGAGACCGGCGCGCTCGTCACCGAGCTCACTGACCGCGTCGGCCTCCGCCAGCCCGACGGCGCGATCACGTGGCCGATCCCGCCGGCGGCCTTGACTCGCGTCGGGTGCGAACGCCTGCGCGCCTTCGACGAGGCGGAGCGCGCCGCGACGCGGGGGCTTGCGCGGCGCTGCTCCGCGGTCCGGACGGCGCGCCCCCGTGACCGCGCGGCCGACAGCGAGCGCGCCCGCGCGCGAGCGTCGCCGGCGCCGCCCTGCGCCCGACGGCCCCGCGCGGGCGCCTGATGATTTCTCGAGCGCGCGGGCCGGCGCGTCGTGATATCTGTCTGCACGGACAGCTCCTGTCGTGCAGAATGATCCGTGATGGTGGTGGAGCGCGCGAGCTCGAGCGGCGTGCTTACCTGGGTCGACCTCGCGACCTTCGACGTCGCGGCGGCCCGGCGCTTCTACGCGCGCGTGTTCGGCTGGACCTACTCCCTGGACCACGCTGGCTACGTGCAGTGCGCCGCGCGCGGCTGCCCGAGCGCGGCGCTCTACACGATGCCGGCGTTCTTCGAGCGGATCAACATGCCGTCCTTCTGGATGAGCTACGTCGCCGTCGCGGAGCTCGACTGGGTCGTCGAGACCGCGCGTACGCTCGGCGGGCGCGTCGAGCTCGAGGAGCGCGGCGCGTTCGGCAAGATCGCGCTGATCCGCGACCCGAGCGGCGCCGGCTTCACCTGTCACGAAGGTCAGTGGATGCAGTCGCCGCGCGACCCGACCCGGCACGGTCGCTGGGCGTGGAGCGAGCTGCTCGTCTCCGAGCTCGCGGCGGTCCGCAGCTTCTACGCCGAGCTGTTCGGCTGGCGCGTCACGGCGCTCGGGGGCGAGCGCCACGCGATCCTCGACGGGCGCGGCGAGACGATCGCGACGATCCAGGTCGCGTCGACCGACGTGAAGGGCGGCGCGGACTTCTGGGCGGTGTACTTCGCGGTCGACGACCGCGCCGCGGCGGCGCGCGCGGTCGAGGACGCCGGCGGCCAGCTGCTCGGCGAGCACGTCAACGCCGAGGGCGTGCACCTGCTCGCGCGTGACGACCAGGGCGCGGCCTTCTTCCTGAGCGAGACGACGACCCGAGCGTTCTGGGGCTAGGCGCCCGGGCGCGACGCGGGCGAGGCGGCCCAGCCCTGGGTCGGCGGCGACGCGCGCCCTTGACATCGGCGCGCGCCTCTTCACAATATACCCCTACGGGGTACTAGTATCCCTCGACGCGCGATGATGAACGCCGAGACGAAGAACAAGGTCCAGGCCCGGCTCAAGCGGGTCGCCGGGCAGGTGTCCGGGATCCAGCGGATGGTCGACGACAATCGCTACTGCGTGGACGTGCTGATGCAGATCTCGGCGGCCCGCGCCGCGCTCGCCAAGGTCAGCAAGCTGCTGCTCGAGTCGCACATCCAGACCTGCGTCACCGGGGCCTTCGAGAGCGACGACGCGCGCGAGCGCGCCGCGAAGATCGAGGAGCTCGTCCGGGTGTTCGACAAGCACTGCAGCTGCTGAGCAGGATCGCGATGACCCACGACCACCAAGACCACGCGCACGCCCACGCCTGCTGCCACGTCCACCCAGACGCGGCCCCGCCGCGCGACCCCGTGTGCGGCATGACGGTCGCCGCAGACGGCCCGCATCACTACGAGCACGAGGGGCGCACGTACCGCTTCTGCTGCGCGCGCTGCCGGGAGAAGTTCGCGGCCGAGCCGTCGCGGTACCTCGGTGAAGCCGCGAGCGCGCCCGCCCGAGCTGTCCCCCCAGGCGCCGTGTTCACCTGCCCCATGCACCCGGAGGTCGAGCAGCGCGGGCCCGGCGACTGCCCGAAGTGCGGCATGGCGCTCGAGGCCAAGGGCGTCCCCGCCCTCGCGACGCGCACCGAGTGGACGTGCCCCATGCACCCCGAGGTGGTGCAGGACGGGCCCGGCGACTGCCCGAAGTGCGGCATGGCGCTCGAGCCACGCGCCGTGACCGTCGAGGAGGAGGACAACCCGGAGCTGCGCGACATGACGCGGCGCCTGTGGTTCTCCGCCGCGCTCTCGCTGCCGCTCGTCGCGCTCGTGATGATCGACATGGTCCCCGGCGCGCCGATCTCGAGCGCGCTCCCGGGCCGCGCTCGCGTGTTCATCGAGCTGGCGCTCGCGACCCCGGTGTGCCTGTGGTCGGCGTGGCCGTTCTACGTCCGCGCGGTCCGATCGGTGCAGCACCGCAGCCTCAACATGTTCACGCTCATCGGGCTCGGGGTGCTCGTCGCCTACGTCTACAGCCTGATCGCGACGCTCGCGCCCGGCGTGTTCCCCGAGTCGTTCCGCGGCCACGGCGGCGAGGTCGCGGTCTACTACGAGGCGGCGGGCACCATCGTCACGCTCATCCTGGTAGGCCAGGTGCTCGAGCTGCGCGCGCGCAGCAAGACCGGCGCGGCGCTCAAGCAGCTGCTGGGCATGGCGGCCAAGACCGCGCGCCTGATCCGTGCGGACGGGCGCGAGGAGGACGTGCCGCTCGACCAGGTCGCGGTCGGCGATCGGCTCCGCGTCCGCCCCGGCGAGAAGATCCCGGTCGACGGCGAGGTGCTCGAGGGCGCGAGCCACGTCGACGAGTCGATGGTGACGGGCGAGCCGATCCCGAGCGAGAAAGCGCCGGGCGACGCGGTCATCGGCGCCACGATCAACGGGACCGGCGCCCTCGTGATGCGGGCCGAGCGAGTCGGCGCCGAGACGCTGCTCTCGCGCATCGTCACGATGGTCGCCGAGGCCCAGCGCAGCCGCGCGCCGATCCAGCGGCTCGCCGACGTCGTCGCGTCCTACTTCGTCCCGGCGGTGATCGGCTCCGCGCTCGTGACCTTCGTCGTCTGGGCGATCCTCGGCCCCGACCCCGCCATGGCCCACGCGCTGATCAACGCGGTGGCGGTGCTGATCATCGCCTGCCCGTGCGCGCTCGGGCTGGCGACGCCGATGTCCATCATGGTCGCGACGGGGAAGGCCGCGTCGCTGGGGGTGCTGTTCAAGAACGCCGAGGCGATCGAGCTCCTCCGCGAGGTCGACACACTAGTGGTCGATAAGACAGGTACGCTCACCGAGGGGCGGCCCGAGCTCGCCGCGGTCGAGCCGACCGCGGGGACGGAGGAGCGCGCGCTGCTGCGCCTCGCGGCGGCGCTCGAGCGCGGCAGCGAGCACCCGCTCGCGGCGGCGATCGTCCGCGGCGCGGAGGCCCGCGGCCTCGAGCTGCCGCGCGCCGACGAGTTCGACGCGGTCACCGGGAAGGGCGCGCGCGGCACGGTCGAGGCGCGCGCGGTCGCGCTCGGGAACCGGGCGATGATGGCCGAGCTCGGCGTCGACCCGGAGCCGCTCGAGGCGCGCGCGGAGGCGCTGCGCGCCGAGGGCCAGACCGTGATGTTCGCGGCGATCGACGGCGCGCTCGCCGGGCTCGTCGGCGTCGCGGACCCGATCAAGGTGAGCACGCCCGAGGCGATCAAGGCGCTGCACGCCGAGGGCCTGCGCGTCGTCATGCTCACCGGGGACAGCCAGACGACGGCCGAGGCGGTCGCGGCGAGGCTCGGCATCGACGAGGTCATCGCGGGCGTGCTGCCCGACGAGAAGGCGGCGCGGGTCAAGGCGCTGCAGGACGAGGGCCGCGTCGTGGCGATGGCCGGCGACGGGATCAACGACGCGCCCGCGCTCGCGCGCGCGCACGTGGGCATCGCCATGGGCACCGGCGCGGACGTGGCGATGGAGAGCGCCGGCGTGACGCTGGTGAAGGGCGACCTCCGCGGGATCGTGCGCGCGCGCAAGCTCTCGCGCAGGACCATGGCGAACATCCGCCAGAACCTGTTCTTCGCGTTCGCCTACAACTCCGCCGGCGTCCCGATCGCGGCGGGCGTGCTGTACCCGGTGTTCGGGCTCCTGCTCTCACCGATGTTCGCGGCGGCGGCGATGAGCCTGAGCTCGGTGTCGGTGATCGGGAACGCGCTGCGCCTGCGGAGCGCCGAGGTGTGAGCGCGCGCGGCTCGTCGTCGACGCGCCTTGCGAGGCGCGTCGGCCCGCGCGCTCACTGCCCGACGTTGTAGCCGCGCCACTGGCCGCCGGCGCTGTCGACGACCCACACCTTGCCGGCGGCGTAGCTCAGGCTGAAGTGCGAGTCGAAGGACGTGCCGGCGCCGTTGAGCACCGTCGTGTCGACGCGCGTGCCGGTCTCGTCCCAGGCCGAGAGGTTCGTCTCGGAGTAGGTGAAGTAGTAGCCGCTCGAGGTCGCCACGCCGCGGTTCTGCGGGTAGGTGTCCTCGTTGAACAGCGCGCCGAAGCCGTTGAACGCGATCGTCCCGATGTTGCCGCCGTTCTGGTCCCAGCGCGTCAGCGTGCCGCCCTCGAACGCGATGAGCTCGTCGCGCGTCGCGTCGTAGACGACCGAGCTCTGCGCGTCGAGCGGGCCGCCCTGGAGCAGCTCCGCGTTGATGAACACGCCAGGGCCTGTCTGCTCGCGCAGCTGCGGGCTGTTGTAGCCGCGGGCGAACACCGGCATGCTCCCGTCGCCCTTGACGAAGACGCTGCGCATGTCGATCCCCGGGGCGTAGTTCTGCTGAAACACGCCGTTGCTGTTATAGCGCGCGAGCCGGTTCCCCGCCTGACCGCCGCCCGACGAGCTCCAGAACTCGACGCCGTCCCAGGCGAGCGTCATCCGCGTCGAGCTCAGCTGCGCGGAGTCGGTGAAGTTCATGCTCGCGTCGTAGTCGTCGAGCAGGAAGACCTCGCCGAGCGGCTCGCACATGCCGTCGACGCAGGCCTCGCCGTCGCCGCAGGGCATGTCGCAGCCGCCGCAGTGGTTGGGGTCGTAGTTCGTGTTGACGCACATGCCGGCGCACTCGATCGTGCCGCCGCCGCACAGCAGCTGACACTGACCTGCGTTGCACACCTGGTCGACCTCGCAGGCCACCCCGCAGCCGCCGCAGTTCATGGGGTCGACGTCGACGTCGACGCACAGCCCGCCGCACTCGAGCGAGCCGCCGCCGCACTCGAGCCCGCACACGCCCGCGTTGCACACCTCGCCGGGCCCGCACGCGACGCCGCAGTCGCCACAGTTCATGGGGTCGACGTCAGTGTCGACGCACAGCCCGTCGCACTCGACGGTCCCGCCCGCGCAGTCGAAGCCGCACACGCCCATGACGCAGACCTCGCCGTCAGCGCAGGTCCCTCCGCAGATGCCACAGTTGTTCGGGTCGTTGTTGATGTCGACGCACAGGCCGTCACAGGCCACGGTGCCGCCGATGCACTCGAAGCCGCACGCGCCGCCCGAGCACACCTCGTCGGGGCCGCAGGCCGTCCCGCAGCCGCCGCAGTTGTTCGGGTCGAGGTTCGTGTCGACGCACAGGCCGTCACACTCGGTGGTGCCGCCGACGCAGTCAGAGCCGCACGCGCCGCCCGAGCAGCTCTCGCCGGGCTCACACTGCGCCCCGCAGCCGCCGCAGTTGGCCGGGTCGACCTGCAGGTCGACGCACGCGTCGCCGCACTGCGTCGAGCCGCCGAAGCACTGCAGGCCGCACACGCCGTCCGAGCAGATCTCGCCGTCGGCGCACGCGACCCCGCAGCCGCCGCAGTTGTCCGGGTTAAACCCGACGTCGACGCACTGCCCGGCGCACTCCTCGAGCTCCGGCGGGCACGCCGGCCCCGCCGTCGTCGCGCCGACCGTCGTCGTCGTCGACTCGTCGCTCGTGGTGCCCGTCGTCTCCGTGTCCGCCGCGGTCGCGCTCGAGGTCCCCTCGCTGTCGCCGCACGCGGTCACGCCGAACGCCAGCGTCAGCGCCGCCAGCGCGTGAGTGGTCGCTTGGAACTGTAGCCTGCTCATGAGCTTCACCATCACCTTCATCCGTCGCCACCCGCAGGTAGGGCTCCTCGATAAAATGTTCTTTAGGACATATACACGACGCGGCGGCGCGGCCGGTCGGCGCGTCTCCTCGACAGGGCCCGCGGCCGCGCAGACACGAGCGCGGTCCGCCGTCTCGTCGCCAGGGCCCGCGGCCGCGCAGACGCGAGCGCGGTCCGCCGCGACCGAGCCCGCGTCACGCGCGTGCAACATGCACCTTCTGAACATCTTCGAGACAGGACGGCTGCGGGCGAGCGAGGCTCGTCGCGCGCGCGCCGCCGCGGCCCCGTCGCCAGCGCGCCGGGGCTCGCGACGCGCCCTCGCCTCGCGCGTGCGCCAGCTAGACCGCGCGCGCGCCCGGCCAGGCCAGCGCGAGCCCGCGCGCGGCCGCGTAGCTCGGCCGGTAGTCGAGGTCGTGGTTCGGCCCGCTGACGATCTCGATCAGCGTCCAGCGAAACGAGCGCGGCGCGTCGGGGAGCCGCGCGAGCGCGTGACCCCGGGACGCGAGCCAGGCGCGCAGATGCTTGTCGATCTTCTTGACGCGGAGGCTGGCGCCGCCGCGCGGGCCCTTGATCATCAGCTCCCCGCGCCGGTGGGGCTGCTCCGCGGCGGTGAAGGGCGGCGCGAGCGCGCGGCCGGCGTGCTCGAGCAGGCGCTCGATCGTGATCTTCGCCGTCGTGGGGATCAGGACGTAGGCGATGTCCGGGTAGTAGTTCATGGCCGGCCCGCGTGAATTGTACATGGTCGGGCGGCCATCTTCGACGCCGCGGCGACCGGCGCTCAGGCGCGATCGAAGCGGCGCATGAAGCCGAGGAAGCCGGCCTTCGACCCGTCGATGACCATGCGCCCGGCGGCGAGCGCGGCGGCGGCGGACTCCCGCTTGGTCGCGAGCCGCTTCCAGGTGAGCGAGTCGACGCGGATCGTCGCGACGGGCGCGGGCGTGCCGGGCAGCGGCTCGCCCTCGCTCAGCTCAGCGACGCCGCGGCGCACGGTCACGGTGAAGCGCCGCGCGACGTCGGTGAACTCGAAGGCGAGCGCCTCGTGCACCTCGATCGCCTGCTCGGGGTACAGGCGGACCGTCATGATCTCGAGGAAGCGATCGACCGGGATGCCGGCGAGCACGGCGTCCTCGAGCTCGGGGTTCTCGGGCGCGCGCGCGCCGTGGCGCAGCTCGTGCGCCGCCTGCAGGAGGTAGGCGCGGCCGTTGGTGTTGTGCACGCCCTCGGCGACCGCGGCGAGCGAGCTCGCCAGCTCGCGCTCGATCGTATTCTGGTCAAACGGCCAGGTTGGATCATGCGCGGCGCGCAGGCGCGCGAGCAGGTGCACCGACCAGCGCGCGTCGTCCCGCGTGGGGCCCTGCGCGGCGCCCCGCGCCGCGATCGCGGCGTCGAGCACGACCTGCGGGCCGCCCATGAGCGCGATCTCCCGGCGCGCGCGCGCGTCGTCGGCGAGCGGGTAGAGGTGCTCCGCGCCGCCGTCGAACCAGCCGAGCTCGTTGCTGAAGATCGCGCGCACGGACCAGTCGACCTGGCCGTAGAGCTCCTGGAGGTAGGGCTTGTCGGCGAGGTGCGGCGGGAGGCCGACGCGCGCGACGAGCTGCTCGACTGACTCGCCGCGGTTGGAGCCGCGCACGACCTCGTCGCGGACCCACTGGATCGCGTCGCGGTAGCTGGTCAGGACGTCCTGGATGTGCGCGCGCCCGTGCAGCGGCGGGGTGTGCGAGGGCACGAGGTGCTCCGGCGCGCGCCGGCGCATGGCGTCGAGGCTGCGGATCCAGTCGTCGACCGGCCGCGGCCGCGTGCCGCGGATGGTGTAGAGGTTGGGGAACGAGTGGTAGTAGTTGTCGCCGGCGAGCAGCAGCGCGCGCTCGGGGATCCACACGTAGAGCTGGTCGTGGGTCTCGCCGTGCGCCTCGACGAGCTCGAGGGTCAGCTCGCCGAGCGCGAGCGTGTGCTGGCCTTCGAACACCTTGTTGGGCATGCGCAGGCCGGAGTTGAGCGCGCCCTCGATGTCGACGCGGCGCCCCAGCGCGCTGCAGGGGACGTCGGCGTCGGCGACGTCGCGGCCCATCTGACGCGCGCCCCGGCGCTGCTCGGTGGGCGCGAACAGGCCGTACTGCTTGAGCAGGTGCTGTTCGAAGTTGGCGGTCGCCCAGATCTCGACGGGCGGGTCGCCGGCGCGCTCGCGCTCCTCGACCCAGACCGCCGCGCCGCCGACGTGGTCGATGTGGCTGTGGGTGAAGATCAGCGCGCGCGTCGGACCTGGCGCGCGGGCCAGCAGCGCGTCGCGGGCCTGGGCCGCGCGCGCGCGCGTCATGCCGGGGTCGACGATGACGTTGCCCTCGGGCGTCTGGATCAGCGTCGTGTTGGCGAGGTCGTAGCCCTGGGCCACGAACACGCCCTCGGTGACCTCCTCGACGCGCGGCGCGCCGATGAGCTCGCGGCAGTGCTGGTCGACGACCTCGGAGCTCGGGAGCGCGCGCGTCTGCGCGACCGTGTCGCGCCCGCAGCCATGCGCGCCGAGGAGCAGCGCGCCGGCGAGCGCGAGCCCGAGGCGCCCGCTCGTGGCGCGGCGCATGGGAGACGGGACGGAGGTGCGATCGGCGGTCTCCATGGCCCGAAGCTAGCAGCCGCGTGGGAGGCTGTGGGGTCTTCTCCCGGGCGATCGACGCGAACATCAATTGAATTCGCCGCCGCGGCAACCATCATGAAGACGTCTCGCGCCCCGCTCTCGACAGGGGCGCGGGTACGCCGTGAACCTACTTACTACGCGCGCGCCGCAGCGCGCACGACCGTCGCTGAACTGGATTAATCACCATGCATAGACAACCGAAGTACTGGCTCCTCTGCGCGCTCGCGCTCGGCGCCTGTGACCCCGAGAACGCCGAGAGCACCGGCACCGACACCGACGCGGAGGCGCTTGACCCGGTGTGTGAGCAGGCCGCGCCCGTGGAGGACCCCGGCACGGCGCTCGACCGACACGGGTGGGAGGACAACGGCAACTTCCTCGGCCCCAGCAGGTGGTCGGGCCTGTGCACGATCGTCGACGCGATCGAGGACGGCGCGATCACGACGACGCTCGACTGCGGCGCCGACCCCGACGGCCCCGCGACGCTCACGCTGGAGTTCGTGCCCACCGCGCCCGGGCTCGCCTGGTCGCCCGGTCAGGAGGTGCAGGTCGCGTACACCCACGACTCGTGGACCAGCGGCGAGTACGTCAGCATGCACGAGAGCGAGGGCGGCAAGCTGCTGCTCGCGTTCGGCTACGGCGGCGCGGACGGGGGCTTCTCCTACCACGACGAGCACGTCGCGCCGGTGGTCCTCGAGGAGAACACGGAGACCTGCGGCGAGGGCGGCGAGATCGGCTCCGGCGAGACCGCGCCGATCCAGTTCGAGGTCTCCGGGCCGCAGGACGAGCAGGTGACGATGCTCCCGGGCGACGTGGTGACCGTCGCGGGGCTCGCGGGTGAGCAGTACGCGGTCGCGCTGTACCAGGCCGAGAGCGGCGACGTCAAGAACGCCGGCCACTACATCGCGCGCTTCGACTTCATGGTTCACCAGCTGCCCTGAGTGACAGGTACGGCGCGCGTCGTGATGGCGGCGCGCGCCGGCGCCTAGAAGCGACCCGAGAGCGACAGACCCCATGACCCTGGCCCAGCCGCCAGGTTCACCGTCGACGCCACGCGGCGCGCGCGATCGGTGGTGCTGACGCCGATCAGCGCCGCGCCCGCGGTGAGCAGCACGCCGGCGACGACGCCGCCCGCGATCGCGAGCGTGTTGCCCTGCCGCCCGCGGTGGCGCGTGTCGGCGAGCGCGTCGGTGAGCTCGATCCCGGTGTTGCCGGCCGCGACGCCCGCGTCGACGAGGCGCTCGCCGTCCCGCTCGGCCGCGCGACCGAGCGAGAGCCCGCTCGCCATCACGCCGAGCGCCGCGACGCCGAGGGAGACGCTGACGGAGCCGGTGATCAGCAGCTGGCGGCTGAACGCGGTCGGCGGGAGGCGGCCCGAGCGGAGCGTGATGTCGAGCCGCTGCGTCACGCCACGCTCGAGCACGAGCTCGCGCTCCTCGGGCACGTGCCCGGCGAGCGAGACCGCGACGACGTGCGCGCCCGCGGTCGACCTGCGCTCGAGCGGCGTGTGCCCGGCGACCTCGCCGTCGATCGTCACGAGCGCGCCGGCGGGCGCGCTGTGGACCACGATCACGGGCTGGCGCGCGAGCGCGTCGCGCTGGGCCGCGAGCCGGCGCTGACGCTCCTCCTCGAGGCGCGCCTGCTCGCGCCGCGCGTCGAGCTGGCCGCGCAGCTGCGGCCCCTGGGCCGCGAGCATGACGCGGACCTCCTCGAGCCCGCAGATCGAGCACTCGTCCTCCTGCGAGACCCGCTCGCGCGCGTCGTCGTCGACCGAGGCGAGCTCGAGGGTGACGCCGTAGTCGCGCTCGGCGACGACTACGCGGGTCCGCAGCAGGTGGGTCGCGCCCAGCTCGTCGCGCGCGCGCTGGGAGCAGCCCGACGCCGATGACGCGCAGTCGGCCGCCGCGCCCGCGTCGAGGGCGACGACCGCGAAGCCGGCGCGCCGCAGGCCCTCGATCAGCGCGGCCTCGAGCTGCTCGCGCTGCTCGATCTCCGTCTCGCCGCGCAGCTCGATCGGCGCGACCGCCACCCGGTCGCGCGCGCGCTCGGTCGACGCGGCCGCGGGCTCGTCTCGGGGCGCCGCGGGCTCGCTCAGCGCGAGGAGGGACGCGAGCAGCCAGCGCATCGCCCGATGCTAGCAGATGCACATGCGGGCAGGCCCACGCCGCCGCGCCGCGACGTCCGGCGCGGAACCGCCACGCGGCGGCCGCCCGCCGCCGCGCCCCCGCTCGCGTCGCGGCGCGCGAGCGCGCCTGCTCGACACAATGTTGTTCTAACAGACATGTCTTATAATTCACGCCCGATGACGCGCGCGTGGATCGCCCAGCACGGCGCCCTGGCGCTCTCGCTCGTGGTCCTCGAGCTCGCCGCGCCCGCGTGCTTCACGGGCGCGTTCATGGAGGGCCTCCCCTGCCGCGGCGACGACGACTGCGCGGGCTCGCGGTGCGAGGCGGGCTACTGCGGCGGCACGCCGGGCGCGAGCCAGACCGGGGGCTCGGGCGCGACGACGGGCGCGACGACGGACGCGACGGCGGGCACGGGCGGCGCGTGCGGCAACGGCGTGCTCGAGCCCGGCGAGCAGTGCGACGACGCGGCGCCCGGGTCCAGCGAGACCAGCGAGACCGGCGGGGCCGAGGAGCCCGCGGCGTCGCGCTGCGTCGACTGTCAGCTCGTGACCTGCGACGAGGGCCAGGCGCCGATCCCCGCCGCGCGCTGCGACGCCGTCGCGCCGGACGCCCGCGCCGACTGCCTGCGCCAGTGCGTGTCGCTGACCTGCGGCGACGGCCTGCTCGACCCGGGGGAGGAGTGCGACGACGGCGACGAGGCGGACGACGACGCGTGCACGACCGCGTGTCGGCCGGCGCGCTGCGGCGACGGGCTCGTGCAGGTCGGCGTGGAGCTGTGCGACGACGGCAACACCGACGAGGGCGACGCCTGCACCGCGAGCTGCGGCCCGGCGGGCTGCGGCGACGGCGTGCTCCAGGGCGTCGAGGAGTGCGACGACGGCAACACCGACCCGAGTGACGCCTGCTCGAGCGCCTGCGTCGCGGCCGAGTGCGGCGACGGCGTGCTCCAGGGCGACGAGGAGTGCGACGACGGCAACACCGACAACACCGACGGCTGCGTCGACGCGTGCGCGCTGGCCCAGTGCGGCGACGGTCACCTGTGGATCGGCGTCGAGGAGTGCGAGGACGAGGACGGCGACGACAAGAACACCGACGAGTGCACCGCGTCCTGCAAGCTCCCGGTCTGCGGCGACGGCTTCGTGTGGACGGGCGTCGAGCCGTGCGACTACGTCGCGATCGAGGGCTGCACGGAGGACTGCCTGCTCGAGGGCTGCGGCGACGGCGAGCTGCTGCCGCCGGAGCTGTGCGACGACGGCAACATGGACAACGCCGACGGCTGCCCGGAGACCTGCCTGCCGGCGAGCTGCGGCGACGGCTACGAGTGGGCGGGCGTCGAGCTGTGCGACTTCGGCGAGTACAACGCGGTGGTCGGCTGCACGCAGGAGTGCGGCGCGCTCGAGCCGGTGATCTCGCTCGCGGCCGGCGGGCTCCACACCTGCGCGGTGCTGTACGGCGGCGGGCTGCGCTGCTGGGGCCGCAGCGACACCTGCCAGCTCGGGCTCGGCGACTTCAAGAGCGTCGGCGACGACGAGCTGCCGCACACGGTCCCGCGCGTCGACGTCGGCGCGCCCGTGCAGTCGGTCGCGGCCGGGCGCTTCCACACCTGCGCGCTGCTGCAGGACGGGCGCCTGCGCTGCTGGGGGAACAACCTGTTCGGTCAGCTCGGCTACGGCGACATCGCCTGGCGCGGGTGCGCGGCCGACACGGTCCCGGCGCTGATCGGCGACGTCGAGGTGTTCGCGCCCGGCGAGGGCGAGCAGCTCGTCGAGCTCGCGGTCGGCAAGGACCACACCTGCGCGCGCGCGCAGTCGGGCCGCGTGCGCTGCTGGGGTCGCAACAACGTCGGCCAGCTCGGGCGCGGCGACGCCGTGCAGATCGGCGACGACGAGCCGCCGTCGGCCGGCGACGACGTCGAGCTCGGCGGCCCGGCGGTCAAGCTCGTCGCGGGCGACGACTTCACCTGCGCGCTGCTCGAGGGCGGCGCGCTGCGCTGCTGGGGCGCGGGCGGAGCGGGGCAGCTCGGCTACGGCGACAAGCTCGACATAGGCGACGACGAGACGCCGGCGGCGGCCGGCGACGTGCTCGCGGGCGGCCCCGTCGTCGACGTCTACGCCGGTCAGCTGCACACCTGCGTCAAGCTCTCGGCGAGCGACGTGCGCTGCTGGGGCGACAACTGGTCCGGCGAGCTCGGCTACGGCCACTGGGTGTTCACGCCGGTCTTCAGCGGCGCCGGCGACACGGGCGGCCCGCTCGCGCTGGGCGGCGCGGCCGTCGACGCGATGTCGCTGGGGGCGCGCTTCACCTGCGCGCGCACGCAGGCCGGCGAGCTGCGCTGCTGGGGCGCCGCGAGCGAGGGGCAGCTCGGCACCGGCGACGACGTGAACTTCGGCGACGACGACGGCGAGACGCCGGCGACCGCGACGCCGATCAACTTCGGCGGCGACGAGCTCACGCCCGCGCAGGTCGTCGCGGGCTACAGCCACGCGTGCGCGCTGTTTCAGCCGGTGCCGGTCGTGCGCTGCTGGGGCGACAACGACCACGGGCAGCTCGGGATCGGCAACACCAACGACATCGGCGACGACCCGGAGGAGCAGGCGATCCTCTACAACCTCGAGCTGTTCGAATAGACACGTAGGTCAAACGCGCTTGTGTCCATCAACGCGAGCGACGCGGGTCACACCGAGGCCGACGACGACGCGCGCGCGCGCGTAGAATGGGGGTCGCCCCCCCGCCCCGCGCCGCTCGAGCCCGGGGCGTCGCTCGAGCGAGAAGCTTGATGAAGAGCCCTGAGCTCCTGATGACGAACTCCTGATGACGAGCTCCTGATGACGAGCTCCTGATGACGAGCTCCTGATGAAGTGAAGAGGTCCCGATGATGCGTACCCGTCTGACCGCGCTCCTCACCGCCGCGCTGCTGCCCGCGCTCGCGCTCTCCCTCGAGGGCTGCGCGCACTCCCAGAGCTTCGTGCTGAGCGGCGGCGTCCGCTGCGTGGTCGTGCGCAGCGCGGGCGGCCACGTCACGATCAAGTCGGACGACAACGGGCACCTGCACGTGCGCTCGCGTCACCGCAGCGGCGGGCGGACGCAGCCGGAGGTCGGCGTCGACCTGCGCGGCGGGATCCTGCTGGTCGAGAACCACTGCGACAACCCGGGCAAGCCGTCCTGCGCGGTCGACTTCGACATCACGCTGCCGCCGGGCGTCGCCCAGATCGACGTGAGCGTCGAGCAGGGCGACGTCGAGCTCGAGGGGCTCGGCGGGCAGCTGGCGGTGAACGTGCAGACCGGCCGCATCGGCGGCCGCAGGCTCGAGGCGGCGGTCGCGAGCATGTCGACACGCCGCGGCGACATCGAGCTCGAGCTCGTGCGCGACGCGGTGCTCGTGCAGGCCGACACCGAGCGCGGCGACATCGACCTCGTCGTCCCCACGCAGAACTACAAGGTCGACGCGATCGCGGACGCCGGGCAGGTCGACGTGGTGCGCATCTACCACGCCCCGAACGCGCGCCGTCGCATCATCGCGCGCACCGACAGCGGCGACGTCGGCGTGCGCGGCCGCGCGAACGCGACCGCGAGCGCGCCGCGACGTCGATAAAAATGTCTTAAAAGACATATCTACCGCGCAATGATTTCTGCGCGCGCGCAGACGTCCTCCCCCGTAGGATCGCGGTGTGGCGCGTGAGCGAGAGCCCAGCGGCGCGGCCCCTTCGCGCGCGCCCGCGTTCGACGTCGGCCGGGCGCTGCTCGAGCGCCCGGACTGGTTTCCCCGCTTCGCGTTCACCGACGAGCGCGAGCCGCTGTCGGCGGCGCGCCTGCTGGCGCAGACGCTGGTTGTCGTCGCGGCGCGCGGCGGGGAGCAGCGCGCCTTCGTCGTCAAGCAGCTCGTCTATCACCACGTCGCCGAGGGCGAGCTCGGCGGGGAGCCGGTCGCGCTCGCGTTCTCGGCGATCGACCACGGCGCGACGGGCTTCACCCCGGTGGTCGAGGGCCAGCGGCTGCACCTCAGCGCGGGCGGCTCGCACCGCGGCGCCGTCCTGCTGACAGACGACGAGACCGGCTCGCACTGGGATCTCCGCTCGGGTCGCGCCGTCCACGGTCCGCTCGCGGGCGCGTGCATGCCCCGCTTCTCCACGCGCCTGCTCACGGTCCGCGAGGCGCTCGCGCGCGACGAGGCGCTCGCGCTCTCGCGGGCGCCGCCAGGGCTCGCGGCCCGGCTGTTTAACCAGTTCGGGATGTTCGCGCTCCGCGGCCGCGGCTTCCAGCCGCCGCCGTGGCGACGCACGCTGCACGAGCTCGACGCGCGGCTCCCCTTCATGACCGAGGGGCTCGGCGTGATCCACGGCCGCTACGCCCGCTTCTACCCGCGCGCGCGGATCGATCGAGACGCGGCGCTCATCGACCGCTGGGGTCGCGCGCGCGCGCGGGTGCAGCTGCGCGAGGACGACGGCCTCCCCGAGGCCGCTTGGCAGGAGCGCGACCGACCGCCGCCGCTGCAGCTCTACACCCGCTGGTACGCGTTCGCGTTCTGCTTCCCGCACTGCCCGATCTACGGCGACCCGGCGAGCGGCTACCTGTAGCCGACCGCCAGCGCGCGTTGCGGGCGCGTCGCCGACTCGCTACGCTGATCGAGCGTGAACGCGAAGCTCGCGACGATGACCGTGGTCGTCGGGCTGCTCGGCGCCTCCCCGTACCAGCCGAGGTCTTGCTGCGACGGCGGCGAGGTCGAGGCGTGCACCGACAGCGCGGGCGAGCCGACGTGCGACGACCCGACCACGGCGCCCGAGCCCGAGCCCGCGCCCAGGGTCATCGCGATCGCGGCCGGCGACGAGCACAGCTGCGCGATCTCGGAGGAGGGCGAGCTGCGCTGCTGGGGCAACGGCCGCTACGGGCGCCTCGGCTACGGCGGCATGTTCGGGTCGATCTGCGAGTCGAGCGGCGACGAATTCACCTGCGTCTCGCGCCCGCAGTGCTGCGTCGGAGACGACGAGACCCCGACCTCCGAGGTGCCGATCGTCCTCCTCAGCGCGGTCGCGCGCGTCTCGGCGGGCGTCGAGCACACCTGCGCGATCCTCGACGAGGGAGAGCTGCGCTGCTGGGGCCGCAACGTGACCGGTCAGCTCGGCCTCGCCGAGGGGGCGTTCTTCTACGTCGGTGACGACGAGTCTCCCGTGGCGGTCCCGCCGATCGACGTGGGCGCCCCCGCGCTCGACGTCGCCGCTGGCGGCGCGCACACCTGCGCGGTGCTCGAGGGCGGCGCGCTGCGCTGCTGGGGGAGCAACGAGCGCGGCCTCCTGGGCCACGGCGACACGAGCTTCTCGGCCTGCGCGCAATTCGACGACTACAAGTGCTTCACGGATCCCGCCTGCTGCGTCGGCGACGACGAGCTGCCCAGCGCGCGGGAGCCGGTGGAGCTGGGCGGCGCGGCGATCTCGGTGGCCGCCTCGGCGGTGCACACCTGCGCGGTGCTCGAGGGCGGCGCGCTGCGCTGCTGGGGCGACGACAGCTTCGGTCAGCTCGGCTACGGGGGCGCGAGCGGGTCGCTGTGCCTCGACGCCGAGATGCGGTTCTCGTGCGACGCAGATCCCTCCTGCTGCGTCGGCGACGACGAGGTCCCGGCCGCGGTCGAGCCCGTGAGCGTCGGCGGCGCGGTCGTGCAGGTGTCGACGGGCAGCGCCTACTCCAGCGCCGGCGAGCTGATGACGGCGCACACCTGCGCGGTGCTCGAGGGCGGCGCGCTGCGCTGCTGGGGCGACAACGCCTACGGTCAGCTCGGATATGGCCACACGGACAGCATCGGTGACGACGAGCGCCCAGGCGACGTCGACGTCGTCGACGTCGGCGGCCCCGTCGTCCAGGTCGCGGCGGGCGCCTCGCACACCTGCGCGCTGCTCGAGGGCGGCGACGTGCGCTGCTGGGGCGACAACTCCAGCGGTCAGCTCGGCCTCGGGCACAAGTTCTCGGTCGGCGACGACGAGCCGCCGAGCGCCGCGCCGCCCGTGAACCTCGGCGGCGCGGCGACGCAGATCGCCGTGGGCGGCGGCCCGCCGTTCTGGTACGGCGGCGCCCCCCGGTTCGGTCACGCGTGCGCGCTGCTCGAGGACGGCGCGGTGCGCTGCTGGGGCGGCGGGACCGTGAACAACGGGCAGCTCGGCTACGGCGACACGGGCGGGATCAGCTGCCTGATCAACAGCCAGGTCCCGACCTCGTTCAGCTGCTCGACCGCGTCCCCGTGCTGCGTCGGCGACGAGCCGGACGACATGCCGCCCGAGCCCGTGGACGCGTTCGACTGAGTTCCCCGCCGCGCAGGCGCGTCCCACGATTCAAGAAAGACCATCGGGCTCCGATCGAAATTCGCGGCGCAGTTTGTCCGAAAATTTTAGGGGACGAGCCGGATAATCAGGGTCTTTCGTGACAGCGGTGAGAGCCGCCCGTTCCTCCCAACGCCACCAAGGACAAGGCGATGCTCTCGGTGCCGCGTATCGCCGAGTCTCCCGCCACAAGGGGGCGGCTGTCGCCGTTTTCGCAACGGCACGGAAGCTCGCCCAACTCGTCTTCTGGATGCTCCGTCACGGGAACGAGTACACCGACATCGGTGCTGCCGCATTCGCGGCTCGTGATCGCGATCGTCGCCTCGCCGGGCTCAAGGCTTCCGCCGACGCCCTCGGGTACGAACTCGTCCCGGCCACCAGCGCTGGCTCCGATCAAGTTTCAGGTCGGCAGGCCGCGTGGCGCCGCGTCGTCACGCGTCGTCGTAGACGCGCAGGATCTCCACGTCCTCGCGCAGCGCGGCCGAGGACTCGTAGGTCGTCTCGAGGTCGAGCCGGAGGTATCGCCGCGCCCGCCGCGGGGCGCCGAAGCAGACGACGCAGATCTGCCCGGGGTGATAGCTGAACCATCCGTCCTCGTCGCGGTCGTGTCCGTGCACGAGGAAGCGCTGGCGCGGGAGGCCCCGCGAGATCCGCTCGAGCACGCGCGCGGTGACCTCGGCGCGCTGCCCGTAGGCGGTCAGCAGCCCCTCGAGGATCGCGCGGCCGCGCGCGTCGCCCTCGACCGGCGGCAGCGAGAGCTCGTCGAGCGCGGCGAGCTCGTCGAGCGACTCGTTGGGTGATCCATGGGACATAAAAGCGCCGCAGGGCGTGAGCACGGCGAGCAGCGCGTCGCGGAACAGCGCGCGCAGCTCCTCGACCTGCTCGGGCGCGAGGCAGATCTCGAGCGCCGCCGCCTCGTCCGAGTAGAACTTCCGCGTCCGCGGCCCGCCGATGTGGGCGTAGTCGTGGTTGCCGAGCACGAAGTGCACGCGCCCCGGGTGATCGCGCTGCAGCGCGCGGATCCCCGCCGCGATCGCGTAGGACTCGTCGGGGTAGCCGTACAGCTCCGGCTTGCGCAGGCGCGCCGAGTCGGAGGGCGCGTGCACGATGTCGCCGAGGATCACCCAGTGGGTCTCGGGATCGCGGGCGCGCGCGGCCTCGAAGCGCGCTCGCATCTGACGAAAGTCCTCGCCGTTGCCGTGCAGATCCGTGTTGACGAGGACGGCGCCGCGCGCCGGGAGACAGATCCAGCGCCGGCCGCGATACGAGGCGTTCACGGCCGCGATCATACTCGAGCTCGACCGGGGCGACGCGGGCGCGCGCAGGTCGAGGCCCGCGAGCCCGTCGCGACGACGCGCGCGGGCGACCGCGCGACGCGGCCTCGCGGTCAGAATTGACAGACGTCAGGGAGCGGCGGCGAGCTCTCGAGCGAGAGCGCGAAGCCCTCCTGCAGCTCGGGCGCGGGCGCGAACTCGCCGCTCGGCGCCCCGCGCAGCACCTGCCCGCCGTACCCGCCCGGCGCCAGGTGAGCGCGCACGACCACCACGTCGCCGGCGTCGATCGGAACGGGGCCGCCGGTCCGCGTGAACGGCTGCTCGTCGACGTGGCTGTGGGCGAGGATCCGCCGGTACAGCAGCAGGCCGTCGGGCGTGACCACCTCCCACCAGTCGGCGTAGCGCTCGCAGCCGGTGTCGGGGCTCTTGACCGTGACGGCGAAGGTGTAGTCGCCCGGCTCCCCGGTCACCGTCACGCCCAGCACGTCGGCGACCATGCTGTCCCCTGAGGCAGTCGTAGCGGAGCTCGCCGTCGCGCCGCTCTCGTCGCCCGTCGCGGTCGCCCCGTCCGTCGAGTCGCTCGCGGATGACGGGCCGTTCGGGCCGTTCGGGCCGTTCGTGCCGCCGTCCTGCGGGCCGCACGCGCACCCGCCGAGACCCAGCGCGAGCGCGAGCGCGAGGAGGCGAACGCTCACGGGGCGCGCGGCGAGAGGGCGGCGAATTCGGGGAGACGACATCACGGAGCGCACGACCACGAGCTCAGCAGGGCGCGGGCGCGCGCGCAAGCCCTCGCGAGGGGTCCGCACCGCGTGATCCTGAACGGCCGGCGCGCCGGCGCGATTGACACCGCCGGACGGCGGAGGCGATCCTGCTCACGGTGATGCGACGTCTGGTGATAGGGACAGGTGGCGGCGTCGCGCTGGCGCTCGCGCTCGCGGGCTGCTTCGTCGACAACGGCGCGGACTCGATCACCGGCACCACCGGCGGCAGCTCGAGCTCGACGGGCGCGGGGACGACCACCAGCGCGCCCGCGTCCACCGGCACGTCGACCACCGCCGGCACGACCGACGCGGCCTCCGACGGGGGCACGACCGGCGCGCTCTCGACGTCATCCTCGGGCGGCACCGACGTCGCCACGACCGCGGCCGCGACGACGGGCCCGGGGCTCTCGTGCGGAGACGGCGTGGTCTCGCCCGAACTCGGCGAGGAGTGTGACGAGGGCGCGCAAAACGGCGAGGTCTGCTGCAGCGACACGTGCGCGGTGGCGACCGCGAACGTGCGCGCGATGGCGGCGGGGCGGCGGCACGCCTGCATCGCGACCTGCGGCGGCGAGATCCGCTGCTGGGGCGAGGGCGCCAACGGCGGGCTCGGCACCGGCGACACGCAGAACTGGGGCGACAACGACGGCGAGACGATCGTCTCCGCGGCGCCGGTCAACTTCCTGGGCGGCGACGCCACGCGCCCGGTCGAGCTCGCGGCCGGCGACGCGTTCACCTGCGCGCGCTTCGACGACGGCGCCGTGCGCTGCTGGGGTCGCAACAACTACGGCCAGCTCGGCTACGGCGTCAATCAGACCGAGCTGCTCATGGCGCCCGGCGACGTCTCGCTCGGCGGCGCGGCCGAGCGCATCAGCGCCAACAACGACTTCGTCTGCGCGCTGCTCGAGGGCGGCGACGTCCGCTGCTGGGGGCGCGCCACCGACGGCGCGCTCGGGCTCGGAGATGAGCAGCACATCGGCAACGACGAGCTGCCCAGCGATGTCGGGCCCGTCCCGCTCGGGCAGCCGGCGATCGACGTCGCCACCGGTTGGCGCCACACCTGCGTCGCGCTCGAGGACGGCGGCGCGCGCTGCTGGGGGCTCGGCAACGACGGCGAGCTCGGGCTCGGCGTCGGCAACGTGAAGATCGGCGACAACGAGCCGATCACGACGGTGGAGCCGCTCACGTTCGAGGCGGCGGTGGTGCGCGTGTTCGCGGGCACCCGCACGAGCTGCGCCGCGCTCGCGAGCGGCGCGCTCCACTGCTGGGGGCGCAATCAGTACGGCGAGCTCGGGCTCGGCGGCGCGGCGACCATCGGCGACGATGAGCCCGCGGCCTCCACGGACACGCTCGTCGAGCTCGGCGGCGCGCCCGTGACCGTCGCGCTCGGCGACACGCTGAGCTGCGCGATCGTCGAGGGCGGCCAGCGGCTGCACTGCTGGGGCGGCGAGCCCTCCGGCGCGCTCGGGCACGGGCTCACCGACGGCCAGTGCTTCAACCTCAACGCGTTCACCTGCAACAACTCCAAGTGCTGCATCGCCGACGAGCCCGAGGAGACGCCCGCGGCCGCGCCGTTCAACATCGTCACGGCCATGCGCGACGTGATCGTCAGCGACGAGCACGCGTGCGCGCTCTCGATCAATCAAGAGCTGCACTGCTGGGGGAACCGCGGCTCCGGGCGCCTCGCCAGCGGCCCGACCCCGGGGATCTGCGTGAACGGCGACGGCCCCCAGTGCCGTCGCCACCCCGACTGCTGCCTCGGCGACGATGAGCTCGCGGACGCGGCCGCGTCGCTCACGGCGTACTGACGCGACGCCGGCGCGTCGCGCTCGCGATAGACTCGCGCCCATGCGCACGATCGCCGGCCTCGCCGTCGCGCTCGCGCTCACGAGCGCCTGCGCGCCGGCGCTGTTCGTGGGGCGGAGCGAGCGCGTGACCGTGCGCCCCTGCGAGTCGCGATCGGAGCGCGCCCCGCTGTCCTCGATCGACGCGGTCGCGGCCGGCGATCTCGACGGCGACGGGCGTCACGAGCTCGTGCTCCTCAGCCGGCGCGACGACGGCCGCGTCGCCGACGCGCGCGTGCTGTGGTGGCGCGACGCCGAGGCCTGCCTCGGCCCGCCCTCGCCGACCTGGGCCGACCCGCCGCCGCGCTTCGAGGCGACGCGCTACGACCCCCCGGACGCGAGGACGCCGTACGTGGACGTGGCGGACGTCGACGTCGACGGCCTGCCCGACCTCATCGTCAGCGTCGCGGGCAGCCACGAGCTCGCGGTCGTCTACGGCACCGGCGCGCGCGAGGCTCCCTTCACGACGCCGCGGGTGCTGCGTCCGGCGCGACCGATTGAGTCGATCCCCGCGCCGACGGCGAGTAGCGACGCGCCGGAGTGTCGCGCCGGACGCGTCTGGTACGCGCTGATGCCCGGGGCTCACCCGCAGCGTCCCGACCTCCGCGTGTCAGGGGGCTGGCACGACCCGTGCGCCGCGCACACGCTCGTGTACGCGGCCGCGGGCCCCCGCGACTTCGCCCCGGGTCGCTACTTCGACGGGCCCGGCGACATGTACATGAGTCACGCGCGCCGCCGCGGCGCGATCTTCAGCGACTGGTTCGTCTTCGACGCCGTCGACGTATCCGGGACCAGGGTCAAGCTGCGCGAGGCGATCATCATCAACCACGACCAGGTCTCCTCGCGCCCGGTTCGCCTCTGGCAGCCCTTCCCCGCCACCTACGCGACGCTCATCTCGCTCGGCGAGCGCTGGCCCTCGCGCAACCTCTCGACGCCGCCGGAGCGCCTGCGACCCGTCGACCGCGTGGTGATCGCGGACGCGCGGCGCGTCGCGATCCTGCGCCACCGCGACCCGACGATGCGCTGGTGGTGGACCGTGTTCGAACTGCCCGGCCCCGAGGCGAGCGCGCCGTAGACCGACGACCGTCGCTACACGCCGCGCGCCCGCGCGCCGAGACGCCCGAGCACCACCGCCGCCATCGTCAGCCACAGCGGCGCCGCGGCGTAGAGCTGCGCGACCTCGCCCCCGCGCCCGTGCCAGGCGGTGACCGCGATCGCGAGCAGCAGCGTCGTCAGCATCCCCGCCTGCACGCGCGCGCGCGAGAGCGACCAGTCGACGATGTCGCACTTGCTCGCGGGCGCCGGCTGCCACGCCGTCACCGCGCCGAACAGCGCGGCGATGAGCGCCGCGGCGATGAGCAGCGGGGTCATCTCCCCCGAGCACGCGTCGAGCTGCTCGGGGTGCGGCCCGAGCTCGATCGAGAGCACGATCATCCCGGCCGCGATCGCCATGGCCGAGAACACGCGCGCCCTGGGGTTGCGATCGAGCAGGACGGAGTCCCACCAGAACGCGAGCGCGGCGACCAGCGCGACCGGCCAGCACATGCGCGGCACCACCAGCAGCAGCACGAGCGCCTGGACGAACACGAGATCGCCGAGCTTGGCGGGCGGGCCCACGGAGCGGTTCACGACGCGCGTCAGCAGCAGCGCGACCGCGACCGCGTGCAGGTCGAGCAGCTGACCGCGCGCGACCAGCGGGATGATCAGCGCGACGGCGAGGAGCGCCGTCGGCTTGTGATCGGGGGACAGCTCGCGACCGAGCGCCCAGGTCAGCAGCGCCGTGAGCCCGCCGAGCAGGAACGCGACGAGGATCAGCTGCGCGGGCGCGCCCTCGTGGTAGCGCGCGAGCGCGCCGAGCAGGCCGACGAGCGGCGTGAGCACGAGGAGCGCGAGGTTCGTCGGGTCGCGCGAGTCGATCGTGCGCCCGAGGTGGGTGAGCTTGTGCAGCGGGTGATGGGGCATCGGCAGCGCTCCGCGGCCATCATACCGGCTCGCGCCGCGCTTCGCCGTCACTCGCTCGCGCTCGCGCGCGCGCCCGCGGGCGGCGTCGCGACGCGCAGCGCCTCGATGTCGGCGAGCATCCCCGCGACCATCGCCTCGACCACGCGCGCGCCCTTGGCCCGCGTCGCCAGGGTCGGGTCGCCCCAGATCCCCGTCTTCGAGTAGTGCCCCGGGCCGTCGGGCGCGCGCGAGAAGCCGGGCTTGGTCTTCGGCGCGAAGTCCTTGACCGCCTTGGACATGTCGACGGTCTCGGGCGCGATGTACAGCATCATCGACGTCTCGATCTCGTCGGCGTGCGTGCCGCCCTCCTGCTCGCGCAGCGCCTCCTCGACCGGGCCCGCGACCTTCAGGATGTCGGTGAAGCGCAGCAGGATCCCGTCCTCCGCCAGCAGCGCGGCCGCGGCCTGCAGCGGCTTCACCGTCGACACGCCCGTGTTGAGCACGTAGAAGCGCCGCGGGCCGTGGCGCGCGAGGCTGCGGCAGATGTCGACCACCACGTCGCGCGCCGTCTCCTCGCGCAGCGTCGTCGAGCCCGGGTACTCGACGAAGGCCGGGTAGTAGTGATAGCCGAGCGTCGGCGCGATCACGACGTCGGCCGCCTGCAGCACGCGCCGCGTGTAGTACTCCGCGAGCAGCAGGTCGTTCTTCAGCAGCAGGTGCGGCCCGTGCTCCTTGGCCGCGGCGCCCAGCGGCACGACCACGACTGTCTCCGGGGTCAGGCGCGCCTCCGCCTCGATCCAGGTCAGCGAGCCGAGCAGCACGCCGCGCGGCGGGTCGCCGTCGAGCTCGGGCGCGCGCGGTTCGGGCGCGATCTTGTTATTGGGCGCGCGCGCGGGCGGGGGCGACTGCGTCACGGCGACGACCTCCTTCGGGGTGACTTCCTTCGCGGCGGGGGCGTTCGGGACGCGATCCGGGGACGCGCCGTCACAGGCCATCGGCGCGAGCGCGGGCGCGAGCGCGAGCGCGAGATAACGAGCGGACGCGTGGACCTTCGGCACTGGTAGACCCTACCATCGCGCGACCTCCCGGCGTCCTCCGTGCGCGCGCGAGAGCCCAGCCCCGAGACGAACGAGGGCCCCCGGCGCGCGGCCGAGAGCCCTCGTGGCGTCGACGCGGTCGCTACAGGTTCGCCACGGTCGCTACAGGTTCGCCACGTTCGCGCCCACGAAGTCCGGGTTGATCTGCGCGGGCTCCTGCTCGAAGCCGGTGATCGCCCAGACCGCGTTGAGCCAGTCGGCGCCCGAGTCCCAGCCCATCGAGTTCGTCTCCTCGTAGTGCGACGAGAACTCGCCGACCGCGACGCCGTACTGACACGACGCGACCACCAGCTCGTCCGAGCCCGGGATGTCCGAGTAGGGCGGCATCGCCAGCAGCGAGGGGTCCTCGGTGATCGCCTTGCAGCGCGCGCCCGAGACCGCGAAGGTGCTCCCGTCGTAGGACGCGTAGTCGATCACGTCGGTGTCCAGCAGCACCTGGCAGGTACCTGGCGCGAAGAACACGTCGCCGACGCAGTAGATGCGGTAGTGGCTCGGCGCGAGGATGTAGCCGCCGGAGTCCTGGGTCAGCCCCAGCACCCAGCGGTAGTCGCCGTTTGTCAGCGCCTGGCGGGCGTAGCCCGGCGTCTCGTAGACATCGGGCGGGAGGTGATTGACGAGGTTGGCGTCGCGCAGCTCACCGGACCCGTAGTACACCTCGTCAGGGTCGCTTACGAAGTCGCTCGGCAGCCCGTGGGTCAGCTCGGTCACGACCTCGCCCGGCGCGGTGATCAGCTCGATCGGCCCGATCTGCGCGTGCACCAGCGCCGTCTTCGCGTGATCGCCCACGCGCTTGGGCAGGTCGAGCACGGGGTCGAGCTCCGACACGTAGTCGTCGGGGACGCAGTTGTCGTCGTCCTTGGGCCCCATCGGCGGGCAGGTGTAGAGCATGCGCTTGCGGTAGCCGATCTGCAGCGGGTCCTCGCCGATCACCGAGAGGCCGACGCGGAACTGCACGTTCGAGAGCCGCGTGTAGAACGTCTGCTCCGTGAACGCGATCGGGCCCGCGGCGAACTCGTCGGGGCCGCCCTCGAGATCGGCGAGCACGCGCTTGCCCAGCTCCCAGCCGATCACCGCGAGCTTGTGGAAGCCCTTGCCCGTCTCGACCGCGCCGTCGGGGAACTCCTTGCCGTCGCCGGGGTCGACCCCGTCGGGCCCCTCGGTCTCCCACACCGGGTAGCGCAGCGGCGACATCATGGCCCCGACGCCGCCGTTGAAGTACAGCGCCGGCGCGCCGGTCTGCTCCATGATGTGGCGCGCCATGTAGCCCGAGAAGCCGGCCGAGATGTACTGCCCCTCGATGTAGCAGTTCTCGTCGTCCTCCGTGTAGCACTCGTCGACCGACTTCAGGTACTCGGCCTCGGCCTCGGCGGCGAACACGTTCTTGCTCCAGCCGAGCACCGACTCCGGGTGGTTCTGCCACTGCACGACCGTGGCGATCACCTCGTCGGGGTTCTCGTAGGAGACCGCCTGCAGCGAGTGCAGCGTCGGGTCGACGAGGTAGGGCGCGTTCTGGTCGGCGAGGCCGAACTGGTAGTCCGTCGCGGTGGTGCGCACGATCGCCAGCTGGCGGCTCTGCACGGCCCCGACGATCGCGGTCGCGATCTGGTCGGCGAGGTAGTCGTAGTACTCGTCGTTGATCGCGTCGAGCCCGGAGGTGTCCGGCCCCATGTGGTTGTGCGTCGCCGAGATGATGAAGCGCAGCTTGGCGTAGGTCTCGTCGTCGGCCAGCAGCGCCTGGACCTTCTCGTGGATCACCGCGATGTCGTCGCGGAACAGCATGTAGACGTCGGCGGTCGCCATCACGACGATGGTCTCGTCGGGGTCCTCCATGTCCTGGAACGCGATCGCGCTCGCGCGGATCTCGTCGTGGACCCAGTGCGAGCTCTCGGCGCCGTTGCCGATCGCGATCGTGCCCACGTCCCACTCCTCGACGAACGCGCCCGGGCTGTCGGCGTCCGGGGCGCCTGGCTCGAGGGCCAGCGGCGGCTGCTCGGCGATCGCGTCGAAGTACGCGGTGGAGCCGTCGACCTCGGGCAGCAGCGTCGCCCACGACGCGCCGACCATCAGGGTGCTGACGAGCGGCTCGCCCGTGGTCGCGGTGTCCGTCTCGGTGCCCGAGGTCGGGTCCTCGGTCGTGGTCTCGCTCCCCGAGGAGGTCGACGGGTCGTCCGTCGTCGAGCCCGTCTCCCCGGAGCTGCTCGAGCCGCCCGTGCCGTCCGTCGTCGGCCCGGCCGACGTCGGGTTCGAGGTCGGGCCCTCGGTCGCCTCGTCGGTCTCGCCCGTCGTCTCGCTGCCGGCCGTCGTCGTCGTCGAGTCGTCGCCGCAGCCGAGCGCGAGCGCGGCGAGCAGGCTGAGCGAGAGGCCGAGCGCGGAGCCGCGCGTTGGGTTCAGTCGGGAGTCAGTGCGGGAGAAGACCAGGTTTGCCATGCGTTCCTCCGTGGAACTTGGGGGCGCGAGCGCCGAGTGATTGGGCCGTCGTGGCCGCGCGAACATAGCAAGGATGACCGCGGCGACGATAGGAGCGCCGCGCGAGCGCGACGCGCGGGCCCGATCACGCCGCGCTCCGCCGACCGCGTCGCCGCGTCGCTCGTGGGTGCGCTGACGCCGGGGACGTCGGCAGACGCGGGCGACTCGTCGCGTCACGTCGCGTCGCGGCGTCAGAGCGTTCTGCTACGATGCCGCGCTGTGCAGGACTTTGCGCTCCCGCCTCGCTCGGTCCGCACGCGCCTGATCGGCGGACGCGGACACTACGACGTGGTGATGCAGGCGGTGACGCGAGCGCGCTGCAGCGTGTGGATCGCGACCGCCAACCTCAAGGAGCTGCTGGTCGAGGGGCGCCGCGTGAGCGCGCGCAGCCGCAGCAGGTTTCGCTCGATCCTCGAGATCTTCGACGAGCTCGCGGGCGCCGGCGTCGAGCTGCGGATCCTCCACGCGCGCTTCCCCTCGGGCCCCTTCCGCGAGCGCTTCGACGGGCTGCCGCGGCTCGTCGCCGGGGGCCTCGAGCTGCGCGAGTGCCCGCGCGTGCACATGAAGACGGTGATCGTCGACGGCGCGTTCCTCTACCTCGGCAGCGCCAACTGGACCGGCGCCGGCCTCGGCGCCAAGGCGGAGGGGCGGCGCAACTTCGAGCTCGGCGTGGTCACCGACGACGAGCAGTACATCGATCAGGTGCAGGCGCTGTACGAGGCGATCTGGCGCGGCCGCGAGTGCTCGAGCTGCGTGCTGCGCGACGCCTGCCCCGCGCCGCTCGACCTCTCGCGCGCGCCGGAGTGATTCCGAGCGCGCGCGTCGACGCGAAAGATCCGGCGCGCGCCTGGACAATCGATCGGGCGCGCGGAGCGAGCGCGGCCACGGACGAGGCGCGGTCGCACGCGACGCGGCACGCGATCGCTCCAAGCGGCGAGACCCGCGAATTCAGAGCGGTGAGCAGGAACCCGTAGGTAAGAACCCCGTGACGCGGAGCTCGTGGATCTTCTCGTGGACGCGAATTCGTGACCGGTATTCGCGAAGCCCGGCGCGAAGTCGGGGAGCTCGGGGAGCTCGTGGAGCTCGTGGAGCTCGTGGAACTAAAGGATCGAGCGCGGCGGACGTCGAGAAATCGCGAGGACGACGAACCCAACGCGCGAGCGTCGGGATAGGAGGGACATGAGCGAGCGCGCGAACATCGAGACACGGCCCAGCGGCCGGAAGGCGGCCGCGCCGCCGAGCTCGAGCGCGCCGCGCTCCGCTGCGGACGTCAGCGAACGCGCTTACGTCCGTGGCTGCGCCGTGCAGACGACACCCGCTGCACGACCTGCGCGCAGTCCAAACAAGCCCGAGAGCATGTCGACCGGTTTCGCTGCTTCGACCGTTTGTGCGCCGTCTGTGGGTACCTGGGCCGGTTTCGATCGAGGGCGGCATGACCTTTTGGACAGCGTCAAACAACATGGAGCGTGCTATGTTGGTCGCGCCATGAGGGCGCGCAGGCGTGACCGTCACCGCCGCCCGTCTTGGAATGTTGAGTTATTGGCTTCCGCGATGCCGCCGCGGCCGCGATGCCCATGGCCGCACCGGCCACCACACTGTGTGACGCAATCTCAAAGCGCGTGGAGAGGATTGTTCGAGAATGCATGGAGTCCCACATAAAGCGTTGAAGCACGGCGTCGCGCTGGCGACCGTCATTGGGTTGACCGTGACGACGAGCGCGCTCGCGTCGGCGCAGACGCCCGTCCAGCCGGCGGTGATTCAGCCCGCGCCGCAGCCCGTCGCGCCCGCTCCCGCGCCCTACGTCGCACAGCCCGCGCCGCAGCCCGTCGCGCCCGCTCCCGCGCCCTACGTCGCACAGCCCGCGCCGCAGCCCGTCGCGCCGCAGCCCGTCGCGCCACAGCCCGCGCCGATCGTCGCACAGCCCGCGCCGCAACCCGTCGCGCCGCAGCCCGTCGCGCCCGCCCCTGCGCCCGTCGTCGCACAGCCCGCGCCACAGCCCGTCGCGCCCGCCCCTGCGCCCGTCGTCGCACAGCCCGCGCCGCAGCCCGTCGCGCCCGCCCCTGCGCCCTACGTCGCACAGCCCGCGCCGCAACCCGTCGCGCCGCAGCCCGTCGCGCCCGCCCCGCGCCCTACGTCGCACAGCCCGCGCCGCAACCCGTCGCGCCCGCCCCGCGCCCGTCGTCGCGCAGCCAGCACCCCAGCCCGCGCCGACGCTGACGCCCGAGCAGCAGGCCGCCGCCGCCGCAGCTGCGCTCGGTCTGCAGCCCGCGCCACAGCCCGCGCCCGCGCCAGTCGCACAGGCGCCCGCGCCAGTCGCACAGGCGCCCGCGCCAGGTCGCACAGGCGCCCGCGACCTACAACCCCGGGCCGACGACCCAGGTCACGCACTACCCGCCCGGCTGGGCCGTGCAGCCGCCCTACGTCGAGCAGCCCCCGCCCCCGCCGGCGCCAGCGCCAGAGCCCACGCCCGAACCGAAGAAAGCGGAGAAGCCCAAGCCCGCCGGGCTGTGGCTCGCGCTGCGCCTCGGCGCGACCTTCGGCGTCGGCGGTGATCGTCCCGCGCGCGCGATGCTCGTGTCGCCGACCGGCGGCTTCGACCTCGGCTACCGCGTCAACGATCACGTGTCCATTGGGACCGGCATCTCGGGACAGATCCACGACAAGGAGCTGGTCCCCGCCCAGGATGCCGAGAAGGGTCAGAGCGAGGGCTTCGGCACCATGTTCGCCTGGGACGCGCTCAACCTGCGGTTCTACGCCGGACGGCGCGGGCGCCTGCAGCCGTACCTCGAGGTCGGCGGCGGCATGGCGGTCTACCGCCGCCCCGGCGGCTCCGTGACGCCCGGGCCGATGCTGCGCGCGGGCCTCGGCTTCGAGCGCTGGGTCTCGGAGCACGTGACCATCGGCATCGCCGGCACCTACCGCCTCAGCGCGTTCGAGATGAAGTACACCAAGGCCGAGACCGAGTGGCTCATGGGGCACGGCGTCCAGGCGTTCTTCGACCTCGGCTTCCACTGGTAGTCGAGGCGCCCGCGAGACGACAGGTCAACCCGACCACGAGAAGACCCGGGGCCAAGCGGCGCCGGGTCTTTCTGCGTTCGGGTCTCCGACGCGCGAAGTTCGTTCGCGACGACGGCGCACGACGACGCGAGCCGCTCGCGCGTCGACGCGCCGATCACTGGGCCGTCGGCGGGTTGACCCGCTTCGCGGGCGCGGTCGCGACGGGCCGCCCCGGCGGCTCCGGCTGCGGGTTGAAGCCCTTCTTGATCCCGGGGTTGTCGAGCCCGGGCCCGGCCTGGTCATCGGGGTTCTCGACCACCGCCGGCGGCTCCGGCTGCGGGTTGAAGCCCTTCTCCACCACCGCGTCGTTGATGAAGCCCGCGCCCTGGTCGTCGGGGTTCTCGACGACCCCCGGCGGCTCCGGCTGCGGGTTCAGGCCCTTCTCCACCACCTGGTTGTTGATGAAGCCCGCGCCTTGATCGTCGGGGTTCGCCGGCGGCTCGGGCTGCGGGTTAAACCCCTTCTGCACCACCGGGTTATTGAGCTTCGGGTTGCTCTCGCGCTCGCCGTCGCCGTCGGCCTTCGGCGCGAGCTTCACGGCCGCGCCGCGACGGAGCGATCCTGCGGCGTCCTCGGGCGACGCGCCGCACGCGGTCGCCAGCGCGATCACGGACAGCGTCGCGAGCGCGCGCGCGAGCTTGGGGAGTGGGCGAAGGGGGCGCTTTACTCGATACACGCCCGCGAGTGTACCAGTACGCCACAGCATGTCATGAGGGACAGGATGAACGCGCGCGAAGCCGCGCGGCGCACGAGCGCCGCCGCGCACGCGCGCGGCGTCGACTCACGCCGTCTGCTTCGGCGGGACGAGGCGACGAAACGCGGACGCGCCGGGCCTCGTCGACGAGACCCGGCGAGAAGCGCACCGGAGACGTTTGCCGCGGACTACGGCGCGACGAGCTCGGCGACGAACAGATCGACGGGCCCCTCGTTCTCGAGCGGCTCGCCGCCGAAGTCGAGCGGCCCCGTCGACTGCCCCGTGAGCACGATGTGCAGCTCGCTGTCCGCCGCGATCGCGCGCGCCTGCTGGAACAGCGCGCCGCCGTAGCGCGCGCTCCACAGGTGCTCGCCGCCGGGGCCGTAGCGCCCGACGTAGATGTCGCGCGAGCCGACGCTCGTCAGCGTCCCGCCGCCGAAGTCGACGGCGCCGCTGAAGTCCGCGGTCACGAGCGTGTTGCCCTCGGCGTCGCCGGCGATCGCGGCGCGCTGCGGCGGGGTCGGCTCCTGGGTCTGGTAGGTCCCGTAGTGGTCGCTCCAGACGTGCGCGCCGTCGCCGGTGAGCTTGACCGCGAACACGTGCTCGGTCTGGGTGTTGTTGTTGAGCGGCGCGTCGCCGCCGAGGTCGAGCAGCTTGCGGAAGAAGCCCGTCGCGTAGACAGCGTCGCTCGCGTCGACGTCGAGATCCGTGACGCGCGGGTAGCCCTCGCTCGCGCTGTAGCCCGCGCTCCACAGGTGCCCGCCGTCGGGGTCGAGCTTGGCGATGAAGATGTCCTGAAGGCCCTGCGCGTCGAGCGGCCCGCCGCCGAAGTCGACGCTGCCCGTGAACGTCCCGGTCAGCACCGGGGAGCCGTCCGCGCCGGCGGCGAGATCGACCGCCGCGCCCGCGAAGCCGCGGCTCCACACGTGCTGCCCGTCCGCGCTGATCCGCGCGACCAGCTGCGTCCCGGGCAGCGGGCCGCCGCCGAGGTCGATGTCCCCGCCGTGGCGCGCGTGGAGGAACACGTCGCCGGTCGCGTGCGCCGCGAGGCCGACGCCCAGGCTCGCCGACGGCGTCGGGTAGGCGCGGCCCCACAGCGGCGCGCCGTCGGGCGCGAGCTTGCCGAGGTAGAGGTTGCCCTCGCCTGGCGCGTCGGTCAGCTGGCTCTGCAGCGCGTCCGCGCCGATCTCGAGGGTCTGCTGGAAGTGCCCGGTGAAGAACACGTTGCCCGCGCCGTCGACCGCGAGCGCGCCGATCGACTTCTGACCGTCGTCGGTGAAGCTCACGCTCCACTCGGGGTCGCCGTCGGTCGCGTAGGCGACGACGTACACGCTCTCCTGCTCCTCCGCCGCCGAGGCGCTGTGCGTCTCGGCGCCCGGGAAGAACGTCCCGAGGAATTGCCCGCCGACGACCACGCGGTCCTGCGGCCCGATCGCCAGCGCGTCGCCCGAGCTGTACTGCGTCGCCAGGTACAGCGCGCTCCACACGTGGAAGCCGTCGAGCGGGCAGTCGACCGCGCCGTCGCAGTCGTCGTCCTCCGGCGTCGCGCACGTCTCCGCGACCGGCAGCACCTCGCCCTCGCAGGGCCCCCAGGACATGTCGTCCTGGCAGCGCTCGAGCCCCGCCGCGCACAGCCCGACGCCCTCGGTGCCGAGCGGCCCGGTGTAGCAGTCGCGCGTCTCGCCGGGCGCGCACGACTCGACGCTCGAGCTCTCCGTCGCGCCCTCCGTCGCGTCGCCCTGCGTGCCGCCGGTCGCGGTCGTCGCGTCGCCCTCGGTGGTCGCGTCGGGCCCGGCGGTCGCGTCCTCCGTGGCCGCGCTGGTGCTGCTGGCGGTGGTGATCGAGCTCTCGCTGCCGCCGCCGTCGTCGCCGCAGGCCGGCGCGCAGAGCAGCAGCGCGAGGCCGAGGAGGCGCGCGCGGGGGCTAATCTTCATCGAGTTCTCCAGCCAGGTCATTGTAGCGAGCGCGCAGCAAGCTGTCCTTGTAGACATATTCAACACGTCGCACGGCGCGCGCCCACCCGGCCGCGGCGGCTGTGGCCAGGCGACGCACGGCGGCGTTTTTTGCAGTCCCAACGGACAGGTCTCTGAACTCCGAGGCCGACGCGCTCGCGCGCCCGCGTGAGAACGCTAACGCGCGCCGGAGTTCTCCCGGGGAGAACGATGTATCAGCACGCTTCGCCGTTGCGCGCCCGCGCCGTTCGCCGCACTATCGCGCGGTCGCCTCTGGAGAACTTGAACATGCATCGATCGCCGCTCGCCTCCTCCTCCCCGCTCCTCGCGCTCGCGCTCGCGCTCGCGCTCGCGCCCGCGCTCGCCTGCGGCGACAGCTCCGGCACCAGCGACGCCGGCAGCGACACCAAGGTCTCGGGCGCGGCGACGGCCGAGACGACCGCCGGCCCCGGCTCGTCCGGCGGCGCGACGGCGGGCTCGACCCAGGCGGCGACCGGCGGCACGGAGACCGGCGTGGGCGGGACCAGCACCTCCGCCAGCTCCGACCCGAGCGCGACCACCATCATCTACGACGTCGCGCCGAACGAGGACTTCGGCGACTCGGACGACACGACCGACCCCGAGCCGACCTGCGAGGTCGTGGACGACCTCGACGCGATCGGCGAGTGCGGCGACGAGGCCCCCGCCGACAGCTTCAACCCGGAGGTCCAGTGGACCTGGGGCGGCACCAACACCTCCGTCTCGGTCACGCCGCTCGTCGCCAACCTCACCGACGACAACGACGACGGCGAGATTAACCTGTGCGACGTGCCCGACGTCGTGGTCGTCGCCGGCGCGCTCGGCGGGGTCATTCACGTGCTCGACGGCGCGACCGGCTCCGAGCACTTCTCGATCAGCGGCGGGATCGCCTCGAGCTTCACGCCGGCGATCGGCGACATCGACAACGACAGCGCCCCCGAGATCGTCACCGTCACCACGAAGCCGCACAAGATCATCGCGTTTGAGCACGACGGCACCATGAAGTGGGTCGGCGACGGCACCTTCGACGCGGCCCAGGGCGGCGCGGTCGCCATCGCCGACCTCGACAACGACGGCTCGCCCGAGATCCTCGCCGACGGCATGGTCAGCGGCGCCGACGGCAAGCTGCTGTGGCAGGCGCCCGAGCAGGTCGGGTGGAAGTTCGCGCAGAAGAACATGGTGCCCATCGCCGCCGACCTCGACAACGACGCCGACCTCGAGGTCATCTACGGGCAGACCGCGTACCACCACGACGGCGCCGAGATCTGGAACAACCCGGAGATCCTGCCGGGCTACCCGCAGGTCGCCAACCTCGACATGGACGATGACCCCGAGATCCTGATCAACAACAGCAACGGCGTCACGATCCTCGAGCACGACGGCACCGTGAAGTTCCTCGACGCGCGCCCCAACGGCGACCCGGTGGGCCCGATCGGCAACAACTGGTTCCGCCCCTCGACGGTGCACGACTTCAACGGCGACGAGTACTCTGACTTCGCGGTCAGCTCGGCGAGCCACTACACCGCGTTCCGCTTCAGCCTGCAGACCATGTGGATCGTCGACGTCGACGACGGCAGCGGCTGGGCGACGGGCACCGCGTTCGACTTCCTCGGCGACGGCGTGGCCGAGGCGATGTACGCCGACGAGCAGTACCTGTTCGTCTACGACGGCGCGACCGGCGACGTGCTGCTGCAGGTCCCGCGCAGCTCGTCGACGCTCATCGAGTACCCGGTGGTCGCCGATGTCGACAACGACGGCTCCTCGGAGATCGTCGTGGTCTCGAACACGCCGTTCGAGGGCAGCCAGACGTCGCCGGCGGTGCAGGTGATCCGCGACGCCGAGGACCGCTGGATCCAGGCGCGGCGGATCTGGAACCAGCACGCCTACCACGTGACCAACGTGCGCGAGGACGGCTCGATCCCGCAGTTCGAGAAGCCCTCGTGGCAGGACCTCAACACCTACCGGACCAACGCGCAGATCGAGAACGGCTCGGTCTGCAAGCCGATGCCGCCGGTTTAGCGCTACGCGGACACGCGCCTGCGGAGCGGGGACCGGGGCGCTCCTCGCGGGACACGTGAGCGACCCCTCGGGGCTCACATGGTCTTAAGTCCTCTTCTGCCCCCGCCCCCGCTCGCCCGCCGCGCGTCATCACGGACGACGACCGTGATGACGCGCGCGCACACGATGACCGCGAGCGTCGCGCGTCGATGTAGTCGTGCCGCGGCGCGCGAGCTCTGGCATGCTCACGCGCGTGAGCAGCACGCGCGAAGTCGTCATCTGGCACAACCCCCGCTGCACCAAGTCGCGGCAGACGCTGGCGCGGCTCGAGGCCGCCGGCGTCACGCCGACCGTGCGCCGCTACCTCGACGACCCGCCGACGCTCGCCGAGCTGCGCGCGGCCGCGGGGCGCCTCGAGGGCGGCGCGGCCGCGCTGATCCGGCGCAAGGAGGCGGAGTTTCGCGAACTCGGGCTCGCGGCGTCGCTCGCGGCGGGCGACGACGACGCGCTGCTGCGAGCGATGGCGGCGCACCCCCGCCTGATCGAGCGGCCGCTCGTGCTGCGCGGCGCCAGGGCGGCGCTCGGGCGCCCGCCCGAGAACGTCGACGCGCTGCTCGAGTGAGCGGCGCGCCGCAGCCTGGTCATTAGACCAGGAACATCTCGCGCTCCCAGTCGAACACGACGCCGACGCGACCTGGTCATCGGACCAGGAACACCTCGCGCTCCCAGCCGAACGCGACGCCGCCGCCGGTCTGGACCACGAGCCGCACCTTGTAGGGCAGCAGCGCGCCCACGTCGAGCCCCTGCAGGTCGTCGTCGGTCAAGCCGGTCTGGCCGTCGACCACCGAGCTCGCGGCGTCGTGGCTCCACAGGTAGTAGCCGGAGGCCGAGCCCGGGGTCGGCCAGGTGCCGGCCCCGCCGCCGCAGTTGCCGTCCTCGCCGGGCGTGAGCAAGAACCAGTTCGGGTCCTTGCCCTTGAGGTAGACCTCGTGCCCCGTGGTCAGGTTGTTCTGGTAGCCGCCGTTGTCGTCGTCCGAGGTCAGCGCGACGATCCGCGTCGTCGGGTGCAGCTCGCTGATGAGGTCGCGCAGCGCCTCGATCTGCGCGGCGGTGTAGTCCGAGAGCAGGCTCGGGTTGCGGTAGACGAGGTCGACGTCGTTGATCGAGTTGCCGCCCGGGCTGTAGTCGGGCGTGACGTCGTCCTCGGTGATCCAGTCGAAGTGCTTGGCCGAGTCGTCCTCGCACTTGTCCCACGGGTTCTCGGGCGCGGCCGCGTTCTCGCTAACGACGACGCCGTCGGTGTGGTTGAGCGAGAGCCGGATCCAGCCGCCGCCGTCGGTCACCATGTCGCAGGAGACCGGGAACGGCGTGATCACGCCGTCGCCGTCGGGGTCGATGTCGTAGTCGCCGTCGCCGAGGTCCGGGTTGAGCGCGTGCAATTCCTTGCAGTCGAGCGGGAAGGCGCACAGGCCCCCGTTGCACGCCAGCGTCGCGCAGTCGTTCCCCACGACGCACTGCTGCCCGAGCGTGCACGGCGTGCAGCCGCCGCCGCAGTCGATGTCGGTCTCGTCGCCGTTGTGCAGCCCGTCGTCGCAGGCCGGCTCCCCGTCGCCGTCCCCGTCGCCGTCTCCGTCGCCGTCGCCGTCTCCGTCCCCATCGCCGTCGCCGTCGCCGTCTCCGTCTCCGTCTCCGTCTCCGTCTCCGTCTCCGTCTCCGTCGCCCGCGGTCGTCTCGTCGCCGTCTCCGTCGCCGTCTCCGTCTCCGTCTCCATCGCCATCGCCATCGCCATCGCCGTCGCCGTCGCCGTCGCCGGCGGTCGTGCTCGACGAGGTGGGCGTCATCTCGGTGTCGGCGACGGTCTCGTCAGAGTCGCGTCCCCCGCTGTCGCCGCAGGCGATGAGGCCATGGGCGGTGAGCGGGGTCCAGAGGGCGAGTGCGGCGAGCGAGCGCGATAATTTCATGGCTATCAGGGCTCCGGGAGTGACGCGAGGGTCGCGGCGGAGCTCGAGAATTATAAGACATGACTCATTGGTCATGTCACTGGGGCGCAACGCCGCAGCGCGAGCGCCGGTCGACCTCGATCGCGGCCGACCGACGTACACGCGCGCACCTCACCGCGCCGCGGCGCGCTCGTCGAGGTTGCGCGCGACCAGCTGCTCGAGCGGCCGCGCCGAGCCGGGGTTGCCGACGAGCTTGTCGACGGGCTCGCCGCGCTTGAACACGAGCAGCGTCGGGATGCTGCGGACGCCGTACATCGCGGCCGTCTTGTGGTTCTCGTCGATGTCGAGCTTGACCACGCGCGCGCGGCCGGCGAATCGCTCGGCGACGCGCTCGAGGTGGGGCGCGAGCGCGCGACAGGGGCCGCACCACTTGGCGGTGAAGTCGACGAGCACGGGCAGCTCGGCGTCGAGAACCTCGTCCTGAAAGGTGTTGTCGTTGATGCTGGATACGGTGCTCGGGGTCATGTCGATCTCGTCTTCTCGGGTGAGCCGGCTCGCGGGGAGCGCACCGGCGAGTGGGCGGTTTCGCCGACGAAGGCCAGCGAACCGCCCCCTCAGGGTTTGTCCCCCGGCGTGCGGGCGCGTCCGGGCGATGTGCTCGTGCGTCCGAATCTCCGGCGCACGCCCCGCTCGCGCGCGTGAGCGTTTGACCAGCAGCGCGTCGGGCGATCAGACTCGAGGGGATGCTGCTTGACCGCTTGTTGACGGCGCTCGAGGTCTCGGTCGACCCGTTCGCGATCTGTGACGTGCGCGCGGGCTGGCGCCTGCAGATGCCCCCGGTCGGCAGCGTCGGGCTGCACTACGTCCTGCGCGGCGGCGGCGAGTTGATCGTGCCCGGCGGCGCGCGCACGGCGTTCGGGCCGCGCTCGCTGATCGTCGTGCCGCCTGGCTCCCCGCACAGGATCGAGCCCGACGGCGGCGCGCGCACGGTGTTCGACGTCGGCGCCGCGTGTCGCCGTCCGTCGCCAGGCGTGCGCGCGCTCGTGGCGGGTGAGGGCGAGGAGGTGCTGCTGCTCGCGTGCGGGAACGTGCGAGCGACCTACGCCGGCGGCGTCAACCTGTTCGCGCACCTGCGCGCGCCGCTGGTCGTGCGCTTCAATCGCGCCGAGCTGGCGATCGAGACCGCGTTCACCGGGCTGCTCGAGGAGCAGGCGCGCCCGGGCCCCGGGACCGACGCGATGATGTCGGCCTACATGACCCAGGGGCTCATCGCCATGGTTCGACGTGTCTACAGGGACAGCGAGGCGCTGCGCGAGGGGGCTGCGGACGAGTCGATCGACGCCGCCTCGCTCCGCTGGCTGTCGGCGCTCGACGACCCCCGGCTCGCGCGCGCGCTCGCGCGGATGCTCGAGGCGCCCGGCGAGTCGCACACGCTCGAGTCGCTGGCGAAGATCGCGGGCATGAGCCGCTCGAGCTTCTCGGAGCACTTCGCCGCGACCTTCGGCGTCTCGCCGATGGAGCTGCTGCGCGAGACGAGGCTGCGGCGCGCCGCCCAGCTGCTGCGGACCAGCGACCGCCCGATCAAGACGATCGCCGCCGAGGTCGGCTTCTCGAGCCGCAGCCACTTCTCCCGGGCGTTCAAGAGCTTCACGGGCAGCGAGCCGACGCAGTACCGCGCGCGCCCGGACTCGTGAGCGCAGGCCTCGAGCGGCGCGTGACGCCGTGACGCCATGAGGACGATGAGGACGACGACGACGCCGCGCTCACGCGGACGCGACGACGCCGCAGGCCGGGCAGGTGCGCAGGTCCTCGCGCGCGCGGTAGGTCGCGATCGCGTCGGCGAGCTGGCGCTCGATGTCGACGAGCTCAAAGCTGCGCTCGTGGATCAGCGCGCAGCAGCGCTCGCAGTACCAGCGCAGCCCGTCGCGCTCCCCGGGCCTGCGCGCGCGCTCGACGACGAGCCCGACCGTGCCGTCGGGGCGCTGCGGCGAGTGGGGCACGCCGGCCGGCAGCAGGAACAGCTCCCCCTCGCGGATCGCGATGTCACGCCGCTCGCCGTCGTCGATCACGCGCAGCGTGATGTCGCCCTCGAGCTGGTAGAACAGCTCCTCGCCGGGATCGATGTGATAGTCGCTGCGCCCGTTCGGCCCGCCGACGATCATCACGATCGTCTCGCGGTCGACCCAGAGGCGCTTGTTGCCGACGGGCGGGCGCAGGAGATCGCGGTGTTCCTCGACCCAGCGCTGGAGGTTGAGCGGCGGCGCGAGCGGCATGGCCCAGGGTACCAGCCCGCCGCGACGCTCAGGAGGCCGCGCGCTGCTCCTGCCCGAGCAGCTTGAGCAGCGCCTGATCGACCAGCGGCTTGATCCGCCGCGACGACAGCGCGCGCCCGAGCGGGCGCACGACCGGCGAGCGCACGGCCTGGACGAACGCGTGCCCAGCCCAGAATTTCGGCAGCACCTCGCGCGCGGTCGCGAGCTGGTGACGTCGCCGCGCGAGCGCCGAGAACCCGTGGTAGGGGCTGAAGTGCTCGTGAACGAGATCGGCGCCGCGCAGGCCGCTCGCGAGCGCGAAGCCGATGCCCTCGACGCTGCCCGGCATCACGAGGCGCGCGGCCTCGCCGACCCACAGCGCGCGCGGCTCCGACAGCGGACCGAGTGAATTCGTGACGACGGCCGGGTGCCCGCGCAGGCGCCCGAGCTGCTCGGCGCCGGCGAGCTCGCGGGCGCAGTACTGGTCGCAGAGCTCGCGAAACAGCGGCTTGAGTCGACGGACGTCCGGCGCGTCCTCGGGGATCGTCAACCCGACGTTGAACACACCACCTGGCTCTGGGAACACCCAGAAGTAGTAGCCGGCGAGCGCGCGGTCCCACACCATCCACGCGCGCTCGGGCGTGAAGCCGGCGCCGCGGTACCAGGCCATGATCGTCTGGATCGTCGTGCGCGGCCGCGCGTCGATGGAGAAGCGCGACGGCGAGCCGTCGGCGCAGATCACCAGGTCGGCCTCCAGCGCGCCTGACCTCGTCTGCACGCCGCGGACTGTGCCTCGCGCCTCCCCGGGGCCCGGATCGTCGCGCAGCAGCTCCGTGACCTTGGTGCCCTCGCGAAACTCGGCGCCGCGGGCGACGGCCTCGCGGACGAGCCTGTGATCAAATTCAACGCGGGGGTACACCCACGCCTCCTGCCCCGAGCGGATCACGAGCTCCCCGCCGCCGGGGCCGATCGTGCGCAGCGAGGTGATCGACGCGCGCGTCTCTCGAGCGAGCGCCTGCTTGATCCCCAGGCGCTCGAGCTGATTGAGCGCGTGCGGCGAGAGCCCGCTGCCGCACACCTTGACGCGCGGATACGACGACTTGTCCAGCAGCAGCAGCTCCGCGCGGGGCATCCGCTGGAGGATGGCGAGGGCACAAGAGGCGCCTGACGGGCCGGCGCCGACGACGATGATCTTGGGAGCACGCATGTCGCAACCGCAGGTTCAACGATCGAGGTACGGACGCGGCGCGCCGGCACGCGCGCTGGTCCCTGGCTCCTTGATCGGTAATACTGGGCGCGTTCGCAGTGCCTCGCGTCACACCGACGGTGAGCGCGACCACGCGCGGGTCACACAAGCGCTGCGTCTCCGTGACGCATGGAGCCACGACCGGCCCCTTGGCAGACTGCGACGACCGGCGGGAGAAATTTCATGGCCACGCAAACGTCCCCCAAGAGCTCCATGTTGTTCGCGATCGCGGCCGCCCTGACCCTCGGTCTGCCAGCCTGCGACTCCACCGGCGAGACCTCCGACTCGGCTGACTCGCATGACTCGCACGGCGAGACGGGCGACGTGCAGACCGATGAGTACATGGACGGGATCACGAAGGAGACCGAGAGCGGGCTGTTCACGGTCAAGCTCACCAGCGAGCCGTCGCCCCCGGTGATGGGCGTCAACACCTGGATCCTCGAGGTCCGCGACGACGCCGGCGGGGTTGAGGACGCCCTCATCACCGTCACGCCCTACATGCCCGAGCACGGCCACGGATCCAACAGCGTGACGTCGGTGTCCGAGGACAGCGGCGGCATGTACCACGCCAGCCCGGTCGAGCTGCACATGAAGGGCGTCTGGGACACCACGATCACGATCGAGAAAGACGGCCAGTCGGACTCGGTCCACTTCGTGTTCGATATCCAGACCGAAGCGGCCGAGTAGCGGACCCGCGGCGCGAAGCCGCTCACGACTTTTTCCGCGACCTCTTCCGCGACTCTTCCGCGACCTCTTCCGCGACCTCTTCCGCGACCTCTTCCGCGACCTCTTCCGCGCGATCAGAACGGCGTCCTCACGCGGGCCATGGGCGACTGCGCGACACGTGAGGGATCGCTCGAGTTTTTATTCCCGCAGGGGTGACACACGCCACGTCGGGCCGTGTTGAACTGCCGAGAGCGCACGTTGGGTGCGGTGTCCATACCTGCCGCTCTCCGGAGTTGTCATGTCCATGTCCCGTCGGTCCCGTCACACCTTCACGCTCTCGATCCTCGGCCTCGGCTTGAGCCTGGCCAGCACCGGCTGCCTCTGGGGCTTCGGCGGCGGCAGCAACACGTCGTTCGTCGAGGCGGATGATGTGCGGCTCGAGATCCCCGGCAGCGAGGACGTACAGTCGCGCGCGGCGGCGGCCGACAACACCATGGTGCGCGGTCACGTCCACGTGCTCGCGGTCGCCACGGCCAACGACATCAACGCGTGGGTCACCTCGATGGTCGAGGGCGCGGCGCTCGTCGTCGGCTACCTCGAGCGCCAGCCCGCGACCAAGCGCGAGGGCAACACCAACATCTACGGGCCCTACGACGACAACGACGGCCGCGACATGTCGTGGCTCGTGCGCCTCGACGGCGGGCTCACGGATTCAAACTACGAGCTGTGGGTCGGCCCGCGCGGCGCGGCGAGCCAGGACGAGATGGACAAGCTGATGACCGGCGACCTGCACGTCGACGGCAAGATGCGCCTGGGCGGCTTCATGCTCGACTTCGACGTGGTCGAGAAGTACCCCGAGATGAAGACCTTCGAAGGCGCGCTGTACAGCTACAGCGGTCAGGCCAACGTGACCTTCGAGCGCGACACCGAGTCGCAGAAGAAGCACATCGACATCGACTTCGATAACTACGTGGTCGAGTACACCGGCTTCCTCGACGACGACACCTTCTCCACCGACAAGACCTACGTCTATCACCGCGGCGACGACGGCGCGGGCGTCTTCCACCTCGCGGTCATGGGCGAGTGGGACGAGTGGAACTGGAGCGGCCCGGAGCAAGAGGAGATGATCCTCGACATGGCCTGGACCGCCGAGGGCGCCGGTCGCACCCACGGGCAGATCGTCGAGGTCCTCGGCGGGGACCTGAAGTACGGCGACGTCGACGTCCAGGAGTGCTTCGGCGAGGACGGCTACCTGACCTGGCGCGAGATCAACGAGGAGTACCTGGTCCTGGATCCCGAGTACAACTTCGGTGACTCCGCGACCTGCGCGCTCGGCGTTGAGGCCTTCGACGAGGGCTGAGCTGAAACACTCGCGCGGGCGCTCGCGAACACCTCGGTGACAGCGCGCCCGCGACCGACCTCCGTCGGCCGGCGGCGGCGGGCCTCGCGGCGCCGCCAACCGGGGCGCGTTCGCGCGTCCCTAACCTGCCGGCCGGGCGGCGCGTGATGTCGATCCCGAAACTTCTCGAGGGACGCAATATCGACGGCCGCGCGCCGTCCGTGACGGTGTGAGCACCGGTTCGAAGAAGGACAAGCAAGCCATGAAACGTCTTGGACGAACGATTACGGCGCTGTTTTTGCTGTCGTCCGCGCTGATGGTGCTCGCGGTGCTCGCCGACGCCGCGCTCTGACGCGCTCGCCGCACCGTCGACGGACGCGCCCGCGCTCGGCCGAGTTCAAGGGAATGGAGCCCGGTCACGAGAAGTTGGGGATCGCGGGCGCTATACTGGCAAATACCCCCGCGAGGCCCCCCCTATGAACTCAACCCGACTCAAAGCGCTGGCCAAGCTCGGGCTCTTGCTCGGTGTCCCCCTGGCCGTCGTGCTGGGCCTGTTCTCCTACGGCGTCAAGGTTGGCGTGGAGCACCGCGCCGGGATCCTCTCGTTCGAGCGTGACTGGCTCGGCATGAACGTGGAGGTCCCCGGCGAGGAGAGCACGCCCGACGCGAAGGAGCCCGGAGAGGCGCCGACCAAGGCGCCCGCGCTCGACACGAAGAAGCCCCCCGACGCCAAGGAGCCCGCGCCGACCAAGGCCCCCACCAAGGAGCCGAGCAAGGTCCCCGGCGAGGTCCCGGGCGCCGACACGACCGGCGATCCCACGCCCCCCGAGCCCGCGCCGCGGCTCGAAGGCCCGGCCGCGTCGCCCTTCTCGCTCGCGCGGCTCGCCGCAGTGCCCGCGTCCGTCGAGCCGCAGCTGCGCGCCAACACGATCGTCCGCGTCAAGGTGCTGGTCGACCGCGCGATCATCCTCAACGGCGGCGACTGGATCTCGGATGTGCAGGACACGGTCCGCTGGACGTCCGAGGTCCTGCACGCGCAGGTCGGCGTGCAGCTCGAGCTCGTCGGCGTCGTCGCCTGGTCGGCGAACACGCTCGACCTCAGCCCCGCGCAGCTGAAGGAGGACCTCGAGAGCCGCGCGCGCGACGGCGCGGACCTCGTGGTCGGCTTCACGAACCGCTCGCTGCGCCTGGCGCCGCAGGGCGCCCCCCCGGTCGCGCCGGCGGACGCGCTGCGCTCCGTGGCGGTCGCGTACTCCGAGACAGGCTCACCGGCGCCGCGCGTGCACGGGCTCCTGCTCGCGATCGGCGAGGTCTTCGGCGCGCGCGCGATCGTCTCGTCGAGCGACCCCGAGGCGCTCGCCGGCAGCTGGATGGGCGTCGAGGCGCTCCGCCCCGACCGCGCGCTGTACCTCGATCCGGCCAATCGCCTGCGCATCATCGGCAACAAGAACCTCGAGTTCGAGACGCCCGACGACGGGGAGCCCGCCGCGCTGGCGGATGGACCCGACGAGCTTGATGGAGAGGAGCCCGCCGATGACGGAATCTAAGCAGTCGGCCCCCGAGCGCGCCGCCGGCACGCCGGTGGCGAAGAGCAAGAACGTCGCGGTCGCGTCGCAGCAGCGCGCCGGCGGCGAGGGCGAGGCGGAGGGCGAGGGCGAGAACGAGTCGCGCCTCGGCTGGTTCATGGGCTGGATCGTCGGCCCGGGACTCGTGCTCGGGGCGATCTTCACGGGCGGCGTGCTGGTCGGCGCGCACTACCACGACGGCTGGATCGCGCGCGCGATCATGTGGATCTTCGGCCTGTTCTCCGGCTGACCCAACGGACAGCAGCCACGCCGCCCGCGCCGCGCGTCGTCACAGGAACGCGCGCAGGCGGGCGGCCCACCAGGCGAGGAAGCGCGTCCGCAGCGGCGCCGCGCGCAGCAGCGCGAGATCGAGTCGCCGGGCCATCTCGAGATCGTCGTCGAAGGAGCGCGTGACGGCCTCGGCGAAGCGGCGATCGTCGATCGCGACGTTGCTCTCGAGGTTGAAGTGCAGCGACTGGGCGTCGAGGTTGTAGCTGCCGATGGTCACGTAGCGAGCGTCGACGATGCCGGTCTTGCTGTGGAGCACGCGCTCGTGGAACGCGTACACGGCGATGCCCTCGCGCACGAGCCGGACGAGGATGCTCTGCATGGCGAGGTCGATCATCGGCACGTCGCTGCGCAGCGGCACGAGGATCCGCAGGCGAACGCCGCGGCGGTGCGCGGCGATCAGCGCGCGCAGCAGCGCGGGCCCGGGCAAGAAGTAGCAGGCGGTGATGTCGATGCTGGCGCGCGCGCGTCGGATGGCGAGGAGGTAGGCGCGACGGATGCTGCGATCGGGCCGCCCGCGAAACATGTTGGCGAGCACCCAGACGCCGCGCCGCGCCTGGCGAACCCCGGGGCGCGCGTTCGCGGGCCGCGAGCCGCTGAGGTCCCACCAGGTGTCGTAAAACAGCGTGCGCAGCTGACGTCCCGCCGGTCCGCGCAGCTCGACCGCGTCGTCGCGCCAGGCGGCGCCGCCCTCGGAGACCGGCAGCCAGGGGCTGGCGAGGTTGATCCCGCCCGTGAAGGCGGTCGTGACGTCGCAGACCAGGACCTTGCGGTGGTCACGGAAGCGCAGCCGCAGGAGACGAAAGTGACGACGCCACGGCGAGATCGGGCCGAACTGCGTGACCTCGCCGCCCGCGACGAGCAGCGGCTCCCAGAAGTCCGCTGGCAGGCGAATGCTGCCGATCGCGTCGTAGATGACGCGCACGGTCACGCCGGCGGCGGCGCGCTCGACGAGCGCGTCGCGGAACTCGAGCCCCACGCGGTCGGCGGCGATCCAGTACATCTCGAGGAGCACTTCGAAGCGCGCCCCCCGGATCGCGTCGAGCATCGCGGGGTAGGCCTCGCGCGCGTCCCTGAGATGACGAATGCTGTTCTCCCCCACGGAGAAGAAGGGCCCGCCAGCCGACATCGCCGGCACACTCTACTCGAGTTACCGGTGCGCATCGAGTCAACGCGCGCGCGGCACCTCGCGCCCGGACTCGAGGCGGATCAGCTCGGCGTACCGCGCGAGCTCGGCTTCAAGCTCGCGCCCTCCCCCGCCCTTCACCTCGACGAGGCGCGCGGCGACGCGACGCGCGACCCCGGCCCCGAGCGCGGGGTCGGTGAGCGCGAGCGGGAGGCGGCGACGAAGCAGGTCGTCGAGGTGCGTGCAGCCCTCGAACTCGAGCGCGTGCTCGACCTCGACCCAGCGGTACGGAAGCTCGGGCACGAGTCGCTCGGCGAGCGCCGGCTTCGCCGCGAGCCGCCGCGCGAGCAGCCGCGCGTCGGGCCCGTGGCGCGGCGCGAGGTCGGCGAGCACCGGGTCGCGGTCGAGCTCCTCGCGCGTGAGCGGCTCGCCCGGCACGAGCGCCTCGAGGTGCGTTCGACACGGGGGCCTCTGGCGACGCGGCAGGCTGCGGAGCGTGCGGTCGACCGCCTCCTCGGCCATGGCGCGGTAGGTCGTGAGCTTGCCGCCGACGACCGCGAGCACGCCATCCTCGTTGCGGATGATCTGGTGCTTGCGCGAGAGCTCGACCGTGGAGCCGGAGCCGCGGGCGCGCACGAGCGGGCGGACCCCGGACCACGCGCTGATGACTCGCTCGGGCGCGAGCCGTGCGTCGGGCAGGTGACGCTGCACCGTCGTCAGCAGCGACTCGAGCTCCGCCGGGGTCACGCCGGAGCGCCCGGGGTCGCCCGTGTACTGCGTGTCGGTGGTGCCGAGGTACGTGCGCGCCCCCCAGGGGATCACGAACAGGATCCGGCGCTCCTCGCCGCGGGCTTGCAGCACCAGCGGCTGCCGGACCGGGACGTCGTCGGCGCGCAGGACCAGGTGGATCCCCTGCGAGAGCGAGAGGAGCCCGCGCCCCGGCGCGCCGAGCAGACGCTCGCTGGTCCACGGCCCGGTGGCGACGATCAGCTGGCGCGCGTGAATTCGATCGCCGCCCGCGAGCACCGCGACGTGCAGCCGCGTCGCGTCGCCGTCTCCGGACGGGCTCGGCTCGCACTCGACGCGCTCGACGGGCGCGTAGGTGAGCACGCGCGCGCCGTGCCTGCGCGCGCTCTGCAGCGTCGTGAGCGTCAGGCGAGCGTCATCGGTGATCGCGTCCTCGTACAGGACCGCGCCGCGCAGACCCGACGCGGCGAGCAGCGGCTCGAGCGCGCGGGTCTTGTGGGGATCCATGCTCACGTGGCCGCTGGCGCGGAACAGGCTGAGCGCGTCGTAGAGGCTCAGGCCGACGCGCAGCTTCCACAGCGGCAGGCGATCGCCGTCATAGGCCGGGAACAGGAAGCGCGCTGGCCGGACGAGGTGTCCAGCGGTCTGGTACAGCCGCGCGCGCTCGCGGAGCGCCTCGTAGACGAGCCCCAGCTCGCCCTGCTCGAGGTAGCGCACACCGCCGTGAATCAAGCGGCTCGAGCGCGAGCTCGTGCCGAAGGCGACATCGTGGGCTTCGAGGACGAGAACGCTCAGGCCGCGCATCGCCGCGTCGCGCGCGATCCCGGCGCCCGTGATCCCGGCGCCGATGACCACGAGGTCCCAGGGCTCGCGGTCGGGCTTCGCCGCGTCCGCGCGGACCTGCTCACGCAGGGCCCGGAGCTCGTCGGGTCCCCAGGGTTGCAGCGATTTTGCCTCGGAATCAGCGGATCCGGCCGCGCGCGCGGGGCCGCGAATGTTGCGTCTTGCGGGGCGCTCTTGGGACACTGGTATAAGCCTTAGCAGCACGCGGACCGACCGCGGATCGCCGTCATGGACGCCCGAACACCAGGAACCACGCGATATGCCCGCGCGACGCAACGGCCGTCGCGCGGTCCACGGCGGCCTCGACAGCCGCAGGGTGTTGGGAAGACGAACGCACGCTAGGAGAGACGATGGCCTCTTACACCTTGCACATTCAGTACGTCGACCGCCCGGCCGAGATCAAGACGTTTTCGCAGCCGCGCGTCAGCGTGGGCCGCGAGGGCGCGGATATCTCGCTGTTCGACAGCCAGGTGTCGGGTCAACACGGTGAGTTCGTGCTCGCCGACACGGGGCTGCAGTACGTCGACGTGGGCTCGACGAACGGCTCCTTCACGCTCCAGGGCAACCGGATCGCCAAGCTGGACATGACCGCCGGGACATCTGTTCGACTCGGCAATTCGGTGATCACGCTCAAGACGCTCGACATCGGCCGCGTGCCCCGCAAGGGCGGGACCGTGATCGCCGGCGAGGGCATGCCGATCCCGAGCCTCGGCGGCGCCGCGGGCCCGCCCGGGGATATGGCCTACGCCGAGACCGGCTATATGCCGCAGATCGATCCGGCCAGCCTCGCCGGCGGCGCGGGCGTCGCGCCGCCGACACCGCCCGTGGGTATGGGCGCGCCCGAGCACATGGAGACCATGCCCGTGGGACAGGCCGCCTTCGCACCGGGCACGCCGGGTCACGTGCCCGCGCCAGGGCCGGGTGTGCCCGTCGGCGGCACGCTGCCGGGCAACACGGATCAGCCGCAGCCGGGCGCGCTGCAGCCGGCCGCGCCGTCGATCAGCGAGCAGCTCGGCCAGGTCGACTCGGTGCTGAGCCAGCAGGGTATCGGCAGCGACAACCTCAAGGGCGCCTTTGGCGACGCCTGGCGCCTGCACCAGGCCGAGCTGGTCCCGGCCGCGATGATCATCGGCGGGGTGACGATCCCGGCCGCGCTGCTCGGGATCGTGTTTGGCTTGATCCCCGTCGTCGGGCCGATCCTCGGCGGGCTGCTCGCGCTCGTCGCCGGGCTCGCGCTCGGCTTCGTGTGCGTGCCCGCGGCCACGCAGCTGCTCATGAACCGTCACCTCGGGCAGCCGGTCGCCTGGCTGCCGACGATCAACGCGCAGATCCCCAACCTCAAGGTGCTCGTGCCGAGCTTCCTCGTCGCCGGGCTGCTCGCCGGCATCGGCGCGATCTTCCTGGTCGTGCCGGCGATCATCCTCGGCTGCTTCATCGGCCCGATCTACTTCGCCGAGGACAAGCGCATCGTCGACATCACCAAGCGCAACGTCGAGCTCGCGCTCAAGGAGCCGGTGCCGCTGATCGTGAAGTTCGTCGTCCCGGCGCTCGCGCTCGGCCTGGTGTTCTACCTGGCGACGCTGATCTTCGGCTGGATCTGGGCGCCGCTCATCGGCCTCGTGGTCGCGGTGCTCGAGGCGATCGCGCTGCCGTTCATGATGTCGCTCTCGATCACGCAGTACTTCCAGGTCCGGCAGAAGCACGAGGGCGGCGACCCGCTGGCCGAGGCCCGGCCGCGGCTCGTGCTCGACCGTCCGCAGGTCGCCGTCACCGCGACCACCCCGTCGTGATCGCGCGCGGGCGCGCCCGCGCCTGCGCCGACGCTGGGCCTGCGCCACAGCCTGCGCCGGAGAGCAGGCTCACGACCCGCGCGGCGCGGCGCGCAGGTGTTCGAGCTTGTTAGGCAATCCGCCCCGCGTGAAGAAAACGTGAGTATTCGCGGCGGTTTACCGGGCGTGTGCGATGGCATAAGGTGCCCTCGCCCATGGATGCACCCGCCGCCGCCGCCCGAGACCTGCGCTACGACCTCCGCGACCTTCAGGAGCACCCCGAGAAGTACCCGAAGCTGACGCCCGAGGTGCTGCGCGCGGCCTACTACGAGATGTGCCTCGCGCGCTGCCACGTCGAGCGCATCGTGCAGGAGTGCGCCAAGGGGACGGTGAAGTTCTCGATCTGGGGGTCGGGCGAGGAGCTGCACGGCGCCGCCGAGGCGCTCGCCTACCACGAGGTCGTCAACCCCGAGGCCTTCGGCATCGGCGCGCACTATCGATCGGCGGGGCTCCTGGCGATGTGGGCGCGGCTGCGCGGCTATCCGGACTTCCACCTCGACCACATGCGGCAGCAGCTCTCGCGCGTCACCGATCCGTGGACCGGCGGGCGGCAGATGACCGCGCACTTTAACGCGCCCGACTACAACGTGCTGCCGGTGCAGAGCTCGCTCGGCATGCAGCTCGGCAAGGCGGTCGGCTACGCCCACGGGCTCCAGCGCCGCGGCTTCACCGACGGCATGGTCACGGCCGTGATCGGCGACGGGACCATGGCCGAGGGCGACCTCCACGACGCCATGACCGGCGCGTCGATCCTGCAGGTGCCGCTGCTGGTCACGGTGACCGACAACGACATCGCGATCAGCGTCTCGCCCGCCGACGGCCGCGGCATCAAGGACATCGCCAGCTACGCGCGCGCGTTCAACTTCGAGTTCTTCGAGGTCGACGGCAACGACTTCCTCGCCGTCTACAACACCGCCAAGCGGGCCGCGACCTTCGTCACCGGCCAGCAGAAGCCGGCGATGATGTGGATCAACAACCTCTCGCGCCTCAACGACCACAGCTCCGCCGCGGACTTCAGCTTCAAGTTTGACCAGTACGACGCGCTGCTCGACTTCGGCGAGGCGCTCGTGCGCCTGGGCGTGCTCGAGCCGGGCGACGTCATCCGCCGCAACGCGCAGGGCAGCGGCAGCGACTACTTCCGCCGCCACGAGCTCGGCGGGCTGTCGCAGCAGGCCGACGATCACATCGTCGAGACCATGACGATCGCGCAGGGCGAGCCCGAGCCGACGCCCGAGTCGATCTACGAGCACGTCCGCGACCCCTTCCCCGACGTCGTCGAGGCGCCGCCCGAGGGCCGCCCGACCTGCATCTCGATCAACGGCGCGGTCCGGGCCGCGCTGCGCGCGATCCTCCGCGACAACCCGATGACCTGGCTCTACGGTCAGGACGTGGCGAAGAAGGGCGGCGTCATGCAGGCGACGCGCGCGCTGTGGGAGCAGTTCCCCGAGCAGGTCCGCGACGCGCCGATCAACGAGCCGCTGATCATGGGCTCGGCCGTCGGCTTCGCGCTGCACCCGGGCGCGACCGCGATCCCCGAGATCCAGTTCTCCGACTACAGCCTCAACACGCTGCACTGGCTCGTGCTCATGGGCAACCAGCTGTGGTGCTCCAACGGCACCTCGCGCGTCAACGTGATCGTGCGCCTGCCGGTCGAGCCGCTGCACGGCGGCGCGGTCTACCACTCGATGTGCATGGAGGGCTTCTACGGCGCGATCCCGGGGCTGACGATCATCGCGCCGACGACCTCGCGCGACATGTACGGCCTGCTGCGCAGCGCCGCCGACTACGCCGGCCCGGTCGTCGTGTTCGAGTCGAAGGGCCTGTACCGCATGACGCTCGGCGACGCGTTCCCGGGCGAGCCGACCGACGCCAAGGAGATCGCGGCGCTCAAGCGGCAGATCGGGTTCCAGGGGCACATCCCCGACCTGCCCGACGACTTCCGCGTGCCGCTCGGCAAGGCCGCCGTGCGCCAGCAGGGCGACGACCTCACCGTCGTCACGTGGGGCCGCTGCACGCTGTTCTGTGAGGCCGCGATCAAGCGGCTCGCGAGCGAGGGCGTACGCTGCGAGCTCATCGACCTGCGCACGATCGTGCCGCCGGACATGGAGACCGTGCTCGCGAGCGTGCGCAAGACCGGGCGCCTGCTCGTGGTCCACGAGGACCGGGTGTTCTCGAGCATCGGCCGCGAGCTGCAGGGCGCGGTCCACGAGGCGTTCGCCGGCGAGCACGTGCTGACGCGGGTGCTCGGGCAGGACCCGGTGCCCGGGATCCCGCAGAACATCCACCTCGAGGAGGTCATCGTCGTGTCGCCGGCCAAGGTCTACGAGGCCGCGCGCGCGCTGCTCGGGCTGCGCCGGCAGGCCGCCGCGCCGGCCGCCCAGGACGTCGAGCCCGCGCGCGCGCAGGTCCTGTGGACGCCGAACCGGAACTTCGTCGCCTGAGGAATAGGACATGGCGCGCGCGCCATGTCTCTGTAAGGGTAGCGACGAGCGAGCGAGCGAGGGAGGCATGACCAGCATCGCGCACGACGCGAGCCGCGGGCTCGACCGCCTGCACGTCGCGGGCGTGACGCTGACCGGCGTCACGCGCGGCGGCGTTGAGACCTGCCTGATGGCCAAGGAATTCGGGGTCATGTTCGACATCGGCATGTGCCCGCCCGGCGCGCAGCGCTACAGCACCGCGCTGATCAGCCACGCGCACGCCGACCACCTCGGCGGCGTCGCCTACCTCGCGAGCCTGCGCTCGATGCTCGGGCAGCCGCCGCTGACGCTGCACGTGCCCGCCGAGACGGTCGAGCCGCTCGAGCGGCTGTTCGACGTCTGGGCCGAGCTCGAGGGCTACCGCGCGCGCGTCGAGCTGTTCGGGCACGCGCCGGGCGACACCGTGTCGATCCGCCGCGACGTGCAGGCGACCTGCCTGCGGACGACGCACCGCGTGCCCTCGCTCGCGTGGGTGATCGAGCGCGTGAGCCGGCGGCTCAAGCCCGAGTACCAGGGCCTCGAGGGCGCCGCGATCAAGGCGCTGCGGCAGCGCGGCGAGGAGGTCACCGAGGAGCACCGCGCGCCCGAGCTGTGCGTCACCGGCGACACGCAGATCGAGTTCTTGCTCTCCGACGAGAGCGCGCTCGCCCGTCAGGCGCGCGTGCTCGTCCACGAGGTCACGAGCTGGGACGTCGGCGACGCGCAGGCCAAGGCGCGCACGCGCAAGTGGGGGCACACGCACATCGACGAGCTGGTCGCGGCGGCCGAGCGCTTCGAGGGCGAGGCGCTGGTGCTCGTGCACCGCAGCATGCGGCACAGCCGTCAGGAGGCCGAGGCCGTGGTCGCGCGGATGCCCCCCGCGCTGCGCGAGAGGGTGCACCTCCTTGGCGGCTGACGACGACGCGCGCGACTGCGACGTGCTGATCCTCGGCGCGAGCATGGCCGGGATCGACGTGCTGTACCAGCTGCGGCGGCGGCTCCCGGGGCGCGCGCTCGACGTCGTGGTCGTCGATCGCCAGGCGACGCACGGCTACATCCCGCTGGTGCAGGAGCGCCTGTGCGCGCGGATCGACCGCGCCGGCTCGACGCTCGAGACCCAGCGGGTCGTCGACGCGGACCCGCGCGCGCGCTTCGTGCTCGGCGAGGTGCGCTCCTTCGACCCGGCGCGCCGCGAGGTCGAGCTCGCCGGCGGTCAGCGCCTTCGCGGGCGCTTCGTCGTGATCGCGCTCGGCTCGGTCGTCACGCCGCCGGCCGGGCTGCCGGGTCGCGAGCACGCGCTCGGCTACAAGTTCTCTGCGGGCTTCGACGGCGCGGCCGCGGCCCTCGAGCGCGCGCTGACCCGCGAGGGCGACGCGGTCCCCCACTTCGTGGTCGTCGGCGGCGGCATCAGCGGGGTCGAGCTCGCCGGCGACCTCGCGCACCTCGGCGCCGCGCGACCGAGCTCCTGGCGCGCGCCACGGGTGACGCTGGTGCAGTCCGCCGCGCGCTTGCTGCCGGCGCTGACGCCCCGCGCGGGTCGCCTGGCGGCGCGCTTCCTGGGCCGGCAGGGGGTCGAGCTGCGCCTGGGGACGCGGGTCGTCGAGCTGCGCGAGCACGAGCTGGTCCTCCGGACACGTCAATCAACGAGCGCCAGCGGCGGCCCGTACCGCGAGGGCGACGGCGACGGCCAGGTGACGCTCGCGTGTGACGGCGTGTTCTGGGCCGGCGGCGTGCGCCCGGCGCCCGCGCTCGCGCGCCTCAACCTCCCGACCACCGAGGACGGCTGGCTGAGGGTGGGCCCGACCCTGCAGTGCTTCCCCGAGCCGCGCCCGCGCTGGCCCGAGATCTTCGCCTGCGGCGACGCGGTGCGGATCTTCGGCGGCGATCGCGAGGCGCCCTGGCCGACCATGCAGCGCGCGATCGAGTGCCTGTGGCAGGCGGACCTCGTGGCGCGCAACATCGTGCAGCTCGTGGCGCACAACGCCGTCGGCGCGGGCCGCAGCGGCTACCCGCCGCCGCTCGCCCCGCACACGCTGCGCGAGGACTTCTTCCACGGGGTGAGCATGGGGTCGCGCTCGATGATCGTGTACGGCCCGATGGCCGTGGAGCTCGGCGCGGGCGGGGTGTGGTTTCGCCGCTTCCTCATGCGCCAGTACTTCCGCCGCTACCGCGGGCTCGCGCGCGCCTGAGCGCCCCCAGGACGGCCGTCACGCCGCGTCGGCGAGCTCGAGGAGCGTGCGCAGCAGGATGTTCGCGCCGTGGATGCACGACTCGGGCGTCGAGCGCTCGCGCGGGTTGTGGCTGATGCCGTCGAACTCGCCGGGCACGAAGATCATCCCGGTCGGGCAGATGGCGGCGAACTCCTGGGCGTCGTGGCCCGCGCCCGACTGAATCGGCGCGTGGGACAGGCCCGCGGCGCGCGCGTGCCCGGCGATGATCGACTGGACGCCGGCGTCGAAGCGCACCCGCGCGGTCTTGGCGGTCTGCTTGACCGCGATCGAAACACCTGACTGTTTCGACAGCTCCTCGAGGAAGGCGGTCAGCTCGGCCTCGGCCGCGGCCATCGCGTCGTCCTCGGGGTTGCGCAGGTCGACCGTGCAGATGACGCGCCCGGGCACGATGTTCACGCGGTTGGGGACCGGCTTCACGCGACCCATCGTCGCGCGCATCTGGGCGCCGTAGCGGCCCGACGTCGCCATCTCGTGCAGCCGCACGTTGACGCGCGCGGCGACGAGGCCGGCGTCCCGCCGCAGCGTCATCGGGGTGGTGCCCGCGTGGGCGAACTTCCCGACGAGCGTCAGCTCGAGCCAGGAGATCGCCTGGACGCCCGTGACCACGCCGAGCTCGAGCCCGGCGTCCGCGAGCACGGGGCCTTGCTCGATGTGCAGCTCGACGTACGCGCGCGGCGGGCTCACGCGCTCGTCGTGCTCGCCGAGGAAGCCGATCCGCGCCAGCTCGTCGCGCACGGTCACGCCTGTCTCATCGGTCAGCGCGTACGCGTCGGCGAGCGGGATCCGGCCGCAGGCGACCGCGCTCCCGAGCATGTCGGTGCCGAAGCGCGCCCCCTCCTCGTCGGTGAAGAACGCGATCTCGAGCGGACGCCGGGTCGTGACGCCGCGGTCGTTGAGGGTGCGCACCACCTCCAGCGCGGCGAGGACTCCGAGCGCGCCGTCGTAGCGCCCCCCGGTCGGGACGCTGTCGATGTGCGAGCCCGCGATCACCGGCGCGAGCGCCTCGGCGCCGGCGCGTCGGCCGTAGACGTTACCGACGCGATCGACGCGGACCTCCAGGCCCGCGGCTTCGAACCATCCCTTGACGCGCTCGCGCCCCGCCCGATCCGCGTCGGTGAGCGCGAGCCGATTCACGCCGACGAGGCCGGTGCGCTCGTCGACGTAGGCGCCGAGCTCGGCGAGCGCGTGGACGGAGGAGAGCAGCCGCTCCCCGTTGATCGCGAGGGGTGTTCCCATCGCCCCCACCTCTAGCACGCGCCCGCGCGGCGAGGTGGTGACGGCGATCATGCGCGAGTCACTCGCACCCGGCGACGGCGCGGCGCTTCGTCGGCTCCGAGCGCGCCGCCCCGTCGCGCGATCACTCGCCCGCGCGACGATACGCGGCCGGCGTCACGCCGTGGTGGCGACGGAACGCGCTCGAGAACGACGGGACGCTGACGTAGCCCACGCGCGCGCAGACCTCGGCGACCGAGAGCTCGCCCTGGCGCAGCGCGCGAGCGGCCAAGGTCATGCGCCACCCCTGGAGGTACCGCGCGGGCGACTGGCCGACGAGCTGCTTGAAGCGGGTGAAGAAGGCGCTGCGCGACATGCCGACGGCCTGGGCGAGCCGCGGGACCGCCCAGTCCTCCGCCGGCCTGGCGTGCATGAGCCCCAGCGCGCGACCGACCCGCGCGTCTCGGAGCGCGCGCAGCCAACCGCGCGGGAGCTCCTCGGCGCGCAGCCACGCCGCGAGCGTCTGCATGAACAGGATCTCGGTCAGCCGGCGCGTGATGAACTCCGCGCCCGGCTCGAGGTCCGCGAGCTGGCGCTCGAGCGCGGTCAAGGTCGGCGCGAGCCAGCGCTCGACGCCGACGTTGACGATGAGGAGCTCGGGCAGCGCGCGCAGCAGCGGGTGCCAGTCGAGGCCGTCGAGCTCGAAGCTGCCGCAGATCAGGCGGGCGGGCGGACCCTCGCCGCCGATCTGAAAGCGCGCGAACGGGCCCTCGCCCTCGCGGGCGATCGCGTCGCGCAGCGGGACCGCAGCGCCCCGGCGCCCGCTGCCCATCCGGTGTCGCCCGCCGCGGGGCAGCAGCACGACGTCGCCCGCGGCGACGCGCGTCGCGTCGCCGGCCGCCGGCGTGACCCAGGCCTCCCCGGCGACGACGCAGTGAAACAGGCAGCGGCCCGCCGCCCCGCCGGAGAAGCTCCACGGCGCGCGCACGGGGCCGTGACAGAACACGGAGCCGCGGATCTCGATCGGCTCGAGCAGCTGGCTGAGAAAATCCACCTCAGCAGGATATCCGATACTCTTGAATAAGAAATAGCGACGCAGAGACATTTAAACGTCTCATCATCGAGATCATGCTCTCGAGCGTGAACCACCGCAAGACCATGCTCCTGACCGCGCTCGCGGTCTTCCTCGTCCAGTTCAACCTCGGCTACGTCTTCCATGACCTGGCATTTGGACCATGGTTCCATGACCAGATCCCGTTCGGCCGCGAGCGCTACGTGATCCCGTACATCGCGGCCGCGTTCGCCGTGTACGCGCTGATCCTCGCCCACCTGTTCCCCGCGTATCACGCCTACCACCGCGAGCGCTCGGCGCTCGGCAACGGGCTGCGCTTCGGGCTGCTGATGGGCGTGGTGTTCGACGCGCTGCAGGGCGGGATCATCGAGGTCGCCACCTTCGAGGGGATGACGCTGCGGGTCTTCGCGCTCGACTCCGGGTACCACGTGCTCGTGGAGGGGGCGCTCGGCGGGCTGGTCTGCGCCGCGGTCGCGCGCGCGTCGGTCGCGAGCAGCGAGCCGCGCGCCGGCGAGCTCGCGGGCGCGCGCGCGAGCGCCTCGTGATCGTTCTGTCGAGCGCGGGCCGCCCCGCGCTACACTGGGGTCGTGTGGGATCCCGCGAACGAGGAGGGCGAGTACTCGCGCCGATGGAGGTCGATCCTCGACGTCCCGTTCCTGCGCGCCGTGGTCTACCTCTGGCTCGTCGTCGGGCTGCTCGCGACGCTGCTCATGCAGACGCACCGCACAGGCGAGCCGATCACGCTCGAGCACCGTCTCGGCGGGCTCGTGGTCTGGGCGGTGCTCGCCGCGCTGCTGGTGCGCTTTGATCGTCGTCGGCAGCAGCTCGCGCGGGCGCGCGCGAGCGAGGGCGACGCGGACGAGGGCGGCCCGTGAGCGCCCCGTCGAGCTGACCGAGGGGCTCACGCGGCGTCGAGGCGCGCGCGCAGCGACGCGAGCACGCGCGCGTGGTCTTCGAGCCAGGTTTCGAGCGCGGGGACGAGCGCGGCGCGAACCGCCGCGCGCGCCTCCGGGCTCTCGAGGCGGTCCTTGGTCGGCGAGCCGAAGCGCGGCGCGTAGAGGTCGGCGTGCACCGAGGCGATCAGCCCGCGCCCCGCGGCGGCGCGGAAGCGATCCGTGCTGAGCCCGCGGATCGTCGGGACGCGCCGGACCAGCGCCTGACGCAGCCCCGCCCACAGCCCGCGCACGTGCGTGCCGCCGTCGCGCGTGGGGAACTGGCTGACGTACGAGATGACCTCGGGGTCATGCTCTGACGCGTCGATCCAGCACAGCGCGAGCTCGACGGCGACGCCGCCCAGGTCGCCGCGCGCGTGCAGGATCGGCGGCGGGTCACCTGTGCGCGCGCGGGCGCGCGCGGAGACGGCGTCGCGCAGCCCGCCCGGCGCCCGGAGCTCCTCCCCGTTCACGATCAACAGCGCGCGCGGGTTCAGGTAGCTGAGCTCGCGCGCGCGGGCGTGGACGCGCGCGAGCTCGAGCGACCCGTCGCCGAAGACCTCGGGATCGGGCGTGAAGGTCACGCGCGTGCCGGGCCGCGCGGCCGGGCCGAGCTCGCGCAGCGGCGAGGCCACGCGCCCGCGGGCGCAGGTGATCGCGTAGCGACGGCCGGCCCGCGTCGTCTCGACCCGCAGCTCCTCGCAGAGCGCGTTGACGGCGGCGAGGCCGACGCCGCGGATGTCGTCGCCGATGTGCACGTGCGGCTCGCCGCGCTCGCGACGGACGTCGGCGCGCAGGACGGTGAGCAGCAGCTCCAGCGCCGGGCGCTCGCCACGGGGCGAGCGCGTGGGCGTGATCGGGATCCCGCGCCCGTCGTCCTCCACCGTGACCGCGCGCCCGCGGATCGTGATCTCGACGCGCGCGGCCCCGCCTGCGAGGTGCTCGTCGATCGCGTTGCCGAGGAGCTCCCACAGCAGGTGGTGCAAACCGCTGCCGTCGCGCGTGTCGCCGACGTACATGCCAGGGCGCCGGCGGATCGCCGCGATGTCGTCGTCGACCATCGCGACCAGTGTACGTCGAGCGCCCGCCCGCCCGCGCGGCCCCGGTGGTACGCTCGAGGTCGACCGCGCCTGTAAGATCGGCGCGCGAACGGGAAACAAGACGTCGGGCGACCGCGCCGCCTCCGCTCGAAGCTGCTCATGCCTGCCCATCGGCCGTCTCTGCGCCGCGCCCGCGGCCTCGCGCTCGCGACCATAATGACGCTTGGGTCAGGTTGTGGAGCAGAGGACGTCCCCGACCCGGAGCGCCTGCCGCCGTCGTCCCTCAAGCTGCTGCGCAGCTTCGAGTACCGCAACAGCGTCGAGGATCTGCTCGGCGTCGAGCTCGCGGCCGCGCTGCCCGAGGACCTCGTGCGCGCCAACTTCTCGTCGATCAGCGCGAGCACGGACTGCTACCCCGACGTGAGCGTCGAGCAATTCGAGGCCGTCGCGATCGACGCGGCCGCGCGCGCGTTCTCGCAGCGGCCGACCCCGCTGCAGCGGCGCGGCTGCCCGGCCGCCACTCCTGACGATCCGTGCGTGCGCGCGTTCCTGGCCGACTTCGGGCGCCGCGCCTTTCGCAGGCCGCTGACCGAGGAGGAGCTGAGCCGCTACCTGTTCGTCGTCGCCAACGTCGCGCAGATCTACGACGGCGACGCGGTCAAGGGCGTCGAGCTCGCGGTCGCCGGGCTGCTGCAGTCGCCGAATTTCCTCTACCGCGTCGAGCTGGGCGCGCCGCTCGAGGACCACCCGGGCGTGCGCAAGTACAGCGACTACGAGATGGCCTCGCGCCTCTCCTACACGCTGTGGGAGAGCACGCCGGACGACGAGCTGCTCGAGGCCGCGGCCGACGGCGAGCTGTCGTCGGCGCGCGACGTGGGCCGCCAGGTCGAGCGCATGCTCGAGGACCCGCGCGCCGACGCGGCGCTGAGCCGGTTCTGGCGCGAGCACCTCAACGTCGACCGCCTGACGCTGACGAACTACCCGCGGCCCGGCGCGACCGAGGATCTCTACGCGGCGATGCGGGCCGAGGGGCGCGCGCTGTCCGAGCGCCTGATCGCGCCCGAGGTCGACGCGCTGGAGTTCTTGACGACCACGCGCGCGACGCTGCGCCCGGAGCTCGCCGACTTCTACGACGCCGCGCCGCTGACCGAGACCGCCGAGGTCGAGCTGCCGCCGACGCGCCGCGGCTACCTGACGAGCGGGGTGTTCCTTGCGACCAACGGCCACCCCGACAAGACCTCGCCGACGCGCCGCGGCAAGTTCATCGTCGAGCGCATCCTGTGCGGCGTCGTCCCGCCGCCGCCGCCCGATGTCGAGCTCTCGCTGCCGGAGGCGCCGGAGGGCGAGGCCACGCGCCGCGAGGTGCTCGAGGCCCACCGCAGCGCGCCCGCGTGCAAGAGCTGCCACGAGATCATGGACCCGGTGGGCTTCGCCTTCGAACACTACGGCCCGCTCGGCGAGCGCCGCGAGCTCGACAACGGCCTGCCGGTCGACGCCAGCGGGGAGTTCCGCGGGCAGGGCTTTCAGGACGCGCAGGACCTGATCCCGCTCTTGCGCGACGCGTCGGGCGTCGGCCGCTGCCTCGTGCAGCACGCCTACCGCAACGCGATCGGCCAGCTCGAGACCGACGCGCAGCTCGTCAACATCCAGGAGCTGACCGCCGTGTTCGAAGACGAGGGCGGCCGCGAGTACCGGGCGCTCGTGCGCGAGCTCGTCAGCAGCGACGCGTTCCGCTACGCGCACGGGCTGCAGGAGACGCCCGAGGCGCTGCAGGAGGAGGGCGCGTGACGATCGACCGCTACCGACGACTCGGGCGCAGGCAGCTGCTGCGCGGGCTCGGGGCGTTCGGCGCGACCGCGCTGGCGCTGCCGCTGCTCGACGTCATGCTCGACGGCAACGGCGAGGCGCTCGCCGACGGCGCGGCGCTGCCGGTGCGCGTCGGCGTGTGGTTCTGGGGCAACGGCCTGCGCCCCGAACACTTCTTCCCCCAGGTCTCCGCCGACAACCTGCGCGCGGTGGGCACGCCCGGCACGGTCAGCCCCTGGGACCCGAGCCTGCGCCAGCACACCAAGCCGCTCGCCGACGCCGGGCTCGCGCCGTACGTCTCGCTCGCCACCGGCACGCGACCCTTCGCCGCGCCCGAGCAGGCCCACCACGACGGCCGCACGCCGACGCTCACGGGCTCCTACGAGTGGTTCCAGGGCGACCCCGACCGCGGCTACGCCGGCGCGATCACGCCGTCGATCGACCAGCTCGCGGCCGAGGCGTTCGCGGGGCTGACCCCGTTCAAGTCGCTCGTGCTCGGCGTCCAGGAGGGGGCCGCGAACAACGAGCCAGGCTACGCCGGGCACTTCACCTCGACCACCGGCGGCAACGTCTACGTCCGCCCCGAGTTCTCCCCGCTCGCGCTGTTCCAGCGCCTGTTCATGGACGTCGTCGACCCCAGCGACGAGGCCGCGCAGCGCCTCCTGCTCGCGCGCCGCAGCGTGCTCGACGCCGTCGGCGAGGACATCAAGGCGCTCAATCGCGAGCTCGGCGCGCGCGATCGCATGTGCCTCGACCAGCACCTCAGCGCCGTGCGTCAGCTCGAGACGCGCCTGACGGGCGACGTCGCGGCGGACTGCGTGCAGCCCGGCGCGCCGCCGCTCGACTGGCCGACCGTCGGCGGCGTCCAGCGCCTGCGCGATCGCAGCGACTCGATGAGCGAGGTGCTCGCGCTCGCGCTCGCCTGCGACCTCACGCGCGCGTTCAGCTATCAGTTCACGATCTTCGAGACCGGGCACGACTTCGCCCAGGAGCCCGAGCTCAACGGTCAGGTCGAGTCGGTCGATCCAGAGAACCAGCTCGACGAGTCGACCTCGTTCCACGAGGCCGCCCACGACCCCGGCTTCCAGGACAACGTCCGCATCGTCACCAACTTCGTGTTCAGCAACCTCGCCTACACGCTCAAGCTGCTGGCCGAGCGGCCCGAGGGCGACGGCACCGTGCTGAGCAACTGCGCGATCCTGGCGACCAGCGAGCACACCGAGCCGGTCACGCACAGCACCGACGACATCCCGCTGATCCTCGCCGGGCGCGCCGGCGGGCGGCTCCAGGGCGGCCTGTGGTACCACGGCGACCGCGACAAGGAGCGCGTGTCCCAGGGCGGCCTGACGATCCTGCGCGCGGCCGGGGTCGCGCTCGAGCGCTTCGGCGTGCCCTTCAACAACGGCGAGGGCCCCAGCGATCCCAGCACCACCGAGACCTTCCGCGCGCTCGAGACCCCGTGAGCTCGCACCGCGCCGCGCGGGGAGCCCGTGGTACCGTGACGCGGGGCGATCGTGACCGAGTCCTCCGCAGCGCGTATCACCAAGCTCACGGGCGTCTATCACGCCGACGGCGGGCTGCTCGGCGAGCTGCGCTACGTCGTCGGCAAGCTGCGCGGGCAGGCCCACTGCGCGCTGTGTGACATCACCCATGGCCGCCTGCGCGAGAAGCCGCGGTTCGCCGCGTGGCGAGCCGCGCTCCCGGTGACGCTGGAGCTCGTCCACCTCAACGAGCGCGACGAGAGCGTCGCGCGCGTGACCGGCTCGCGCACGCCCGCGCTCGTGGCCCACACCGACGCGGGCGCGCTGATCGTGCTGCTCGGGCCCGACGAGCTCGAGCTCGACGGGTCGCTGACGCGCTTCGAAGGCGCGCTCACGGACGCGATCGCGGCCCGCGGCCTGCGCTGGCCCGAAGACCCTGTCGGTTCGCGCGCGCGCGGAGCGGAGCCGCCGTGATCCCGCGAACGCGGCGCCGTGAGGTGACGGCGCGCCGTCGAGCCGCGCGAGCGAGCGGCGCGCTCGCGCTGCTGCTCGCCTGCGCGTCGGTCGAGACGCCGCCCGCCGAGGACGAGCCCTCCCGCGCCAACGCGCCAGCGCCCACGCGTGAGCCCGCGATACAAGAGCCCGCGATACAAGAGCCCGCGATACAAGAGCCCGCGATACAAGAGCCCGCGAGACGCGAGACGCCGCGTCCGCCCTCGCGCGAGCCGCCGCGCGCCTCGTCGGCCGCGTTTGAGCCGCCGCGCGTCGACGCGGTCGCCAAGGAGCGCTGCGCCGAGCAGCACAAGCCCGCGCTCACGGCCGACGTGCTCCAGTCCGCCGAGCTCGCGGCCGCGGCCGAGTGCTTCGAACACGCCGGCGACGTCGCGTCCGCGATCCGGATCCGCCGCGTGCTGCTGAGCTCGTTCGCTCACGCGCGCGAGCTCGACGACACGCTCGCGGGGCTCGGGCGCGGCTTCGAAGCCGTCGGTCGACTCGACGCCGCCGCGACCCACTACGAGCGCTTCGCCGCGCAGTACGCCCTGGACCCCCGCGCCCCCGCGCTGCTCGAGCGCGCCGTCTGCCTGCGCGCCGACCTCGACGATCACGTGAACGCCGAGGCCGACCTCGAGCAGCTCAAGCGCCGACACAGGGAGTCGCGCGCGCTCGCGGAGCTGTGCCCGCCGCCGCGGGAGCGGTACCCGCGGCTCGCGGCCGCGAGCCTCCGCGAGGCGCTGCTGCGCGGACAGTGCGAGACGAGCGACGCCGCGTGCCGCTGCGACGCCGTCTGCAGGGCGCGGCTCCCGAGACCGCCGGACGGCTCGACCCGGCTGCGCTTCCACGACGAGCAGGGCGCCGAGCGCCTCGCGATCGTCGTCGACCCCGAGGGTCACGTGGAGGAGTGCCGGCACGGCGCGTCGGCCACGGCGGAGGCGGTGACGCGGCCGTGCCCGGACGCGGCGCCGTGACGCCAGCGATCGGCATGTCCATTCGAACACGTTGATGGACCGAGCGCCGCGCGAGCGCGCTCGCCGGCCGGGGTTGACCGCCCGCGAAGGTCGACTCGAACGTCGTCCACGCGAGGAGCGGAGCGGCGCGCCGTGGCCGGTGATCACGAAGCGGCCATCGGCTGGTCGCATCGGGCCAGCGTGGCGTCGCGCGGCGTCAATACTGCTGCGGTAGCCCGCCCGCCGGAGAGGATCACCGATGACGACAACGACCCGATGCTTCACGCTCGCGCTTGCGCGCGCGCCGCGTGCGCGCTGACCGGCTGCGACCGCGCCGGCGCGCGTGAGCGTGAGCCCGCCGCCGCCCCCGCGTCCCCGTCCGCCCCCGCCGCGGCCGCGTCGACCGAGATCCCCGCTGGAACCTACGACGACCTGCCGGTCGCCGACGACGACCTGCTGAGGCTCGAGCAGCTGCTCACGGCCAAGTGGACGTTCTTCCTGGTCGAGATGGACCTCTATAACCAAGCGCGCGACAGCGCGAACAACGAGGCGATCATCCAGAAGCTCGAGCGCGTGTTCGCCCCGCAATTTGAGTTCAACGCCTACGTCCCCGGCGGCGCGCCGTTCGGCGACGTCCAGGGCACGTACTCGCCGCGCTCGTGGATCGAGGCCAACGACGCCGCGAAGATCTTCGGCCGCGCGCGTCAGCACAGCGGGCTGCTGGTGCCGAGCTTCCGCCACGTGCTCAGCGTCGCGCGACCGGGCGAGCGCGTCGTGCTGCGCGGCTACCACGAGCACGTGTTCATCGGCGCCGAGGTTCGCCTGGCGGTCGGCGACGCGCGCCACATCGCCCAGGAGGTGATCGTGTTCGAGAAGCGCGACGGCGTCTGGCGGGTCACCGACTACGAGGAGACGAACTGGAGCGCCTCCGAGCTCGGCGGGCCGGCGCTGCCGCGGCCGTCGCCGGGTGACCAGGCCGACTAGGCGAGCCAGCCGCGATCACGCGCCCTCTCCGGACACAGTTTCATCCGCTTGTCGATCCCGTCTTCATCAGCCTGTCAGGACGACCGCACGACCAGGAGGAGCGCGCTTCCCGGCGCTATACGTCGTTTCGCGGTATAATGCCTCGCGTCCGTCGGATGGCGCCGATGCACCACTCCAGCTCGAATACCTCGCGCGCGGCGCTGGAGCGGATCGTCGAGCGAGTCGGGCACCTGCTCCCAGCCCAGGGGCCCATCCAGGTCTTCGTCCACCACAACACGCTCCACGCCTTCGAGCACCTCTCCTTCCACGACGCGGTGGTGGAGGCGGGGCGTCTCTACGGCTGCGCGCCCTATCTCACCGAGGACCGCTACCGGGATGAGCTGCGGCGGGGTCGGATCGGAGACGCCGACATCACCGCGGTGCTGGAGGCGGACCTCGGGGGGCGCCGCGACGAGCTCGTGTTCGGCTCGACGACCCGCCTCGAGCTCTCGCGACTCCTGGTCGCGCACGGGATCCCGGAGCACACGGGCTGGGCGCTTCAATGGGAGCTGGACGAGACGGACGCGCTCGAGCGCGCGCGCGTCGACATGCCCGCGGAGGCGCGGGAGCGAGCGGGCCTCCCGTCGACGCGCGACCCCAGCGACTCGGAGACGGCGCGGTACGTCCGAGCGCTGTGGTCTGCCTGCCAGCGCGCGGCGGAGCGCTGCGAGGCCAGCTCGCCCCGCCGCGACGCGCGACCCGAGCGCCTGCGCGACCTCGTGCTCGCCTCGCTCGACATCGACATCGATGAGTGGGTGCACCCGCTGCTCACCCGGGTCACGGGCGCCTTCCTCGATCAGGGCCTCGCGGACTGGCCGATGCCGGGGCGCGAGCGCGGCCTGCTCCCGTGCTTCCTCGAGCTCTACTCGCGCCCGCTCGCGCGTCTCGGCGGACCCCTCGGCGTCACGCTCCAGCCGCTCGTGAAGCGCGAGCTCGAAGCGCGACGCGACGGCTGGACGTCGCTCGAGCGCTCGCTCGAGCAGCTCGGGCTGCCCCCCGAGACGTGGGAGGAGTTCCTCGAAGGCGAGGCGCTCGCGCTGCGCGGCTTCGCGGGCATGGTCTACCAGTTCGAGCGCCGACCCGATCGCGTCCCCGTGTACCCCGCCCCCGCGCGGCTGGTGGACTTCTTGTCGGTGCGCCTGCTCCTCGTCCGAGCGGCGCTTACGCGCGCGGCGACGTCGGTCGGCTTCAACGGGAGCCTCGCCGAGCTCCGGAGCTGGCTCAGCCAATCTCCGCGAGCGCCGACGCCGTCGAGCCACGAGCGCGCCTGGGCCCTCTTTCACGTCGCGCAGCTCACGGGGCTCACGGCGGCGAACGTGCAGGACCTCGACGCCCGCGCGCTCGAGCGAGTCGAGGCCGTGCTAAGCGAGCTCGACTCGATCGAGCGACGCCGCGTTCTCCACTGCGCGTACGAGCGCCACCTGCGGCATCGATTGTTTGACGCGTTGACCCGGCATCATCCTCCGTCGAGCAGCGCCCCCGCCTTCCAGGCCGCTTTCTGCATCGACGATCGCGAGGAGTCGATCCGCCGGCACCTGGAGGAGGTCGAGCCGGAGGTCGAGACGTTCGGGCTCGCCGGCTTCTACGGCGTCGCCATGCACTACCGCGGGATCAACGACGCGCACGCGCGCCCGCTGTGTCCGGTCGCCATTCGACCCCGGCACTACGTCGCCGAGCTCGGCGAGGCGACGACGCCCGCGCTGCGCCGGCGCCTGCTTCGCCAGTGGGAGCGCGCCAGGGCGCGCTTCGACGAGAACGTCCACACCGGCAGTCGACACGCGCGGCGAGGCGCGGTCCTGTTCGTCGTGCTGGGGGCCTTGTGGGTCATCCCGCTCCTGCTCCGCGTGGTGTTCCCGTGGCTGCACAGGGCGCTCGGCCGCTCCTACGAGGGGCTTCAGTCGGGCGGCGGGCGCCTCGCGATCGAGCACCAGCCGGGCGAGAGACCGCCCGTCGGAGAGCAGGTGGGGTTCACGCCGCAGGAGATGGCGGAGATCGTGTTCTCCCAGCTCTCGGTCATCGGCATCCGCGACCGCTTCGCGGCGCTCGTGCTGATCATCGGACACGGGTCAACGAGCCTCAACAACCCGCAGGAGTCGGCATACAATTGCGGCGCGTGCGGGGGCGGGCGAGGCGGCGCGAACGCGCGGGCCTTCGCCCAGATGGCGAACCTCCCGGAGGTCCGGCGGCTGCTCGCGGAGCGGGGCCTGTGCATCCCGTCCGAGACCTGGTTCGTCGGCGGCGAGCGCAACACCGCGAGCAATGACGTCGAGCTCTACGACGTCGACCTCGTCCCCGCGCGTGTGCGGCCGCGCTTGCGGCGGGCGGTCGAGACGCTCGAGATCGCCCGCCGACGAGAGGCGCACGAGCGATGCCGGCGCTTCGAGAGCGCGAGCGCCGGGCTCTCGCCGCGGGCGGCCCTGCGGCACGTGGAGGCGCGCTCGGCCGATCTCGCCCAGCCGCGGGCCGAGTGCGGACACGCGACCAACGCGTTCTGCGTCGTCGGACGTAGGTCCCGGACGAGGGGGCTGTTCCTCGACCGGCGCGCCTTCCTCGTCTCCTATGACCCGCTCGGCGACGCAGACGGCGCGCAGCTCGAGCGGACGCTCGCGGCCGTGGTGCCCGTCGTCGCGGGGATCAACCTCGAGTACTTCTTCGGCGCCGTCGACCCGAGCGGCTACGGATCTGGCACGAAGCTGCCGCACAACATCACCGCGCTCGTCGGGGTGATGGACGGCGCGCAGAGCGACCTGCGGACGGGGCTGCCGTGGCAGATGCTCGAGATCCACGAGCCGGTTCGACTGTCGATCGTCGTCGAGGCCGAGGTCGCGCGCGTACAGGCGCTGCTCTCGCGGAGCGCGGAGCTCCGGCGGCTCGTCGATCACGGCTGGATCTACATGGCCGCCCTCGACCCGAACTCCTCGTCGATCGTCGAGCTCGACGCCGCGTCGGTCCGACCGTACACGCCCGAGCGGGCGCTCCAGGCGATCCACGGGGGCTCGCGCAGACACTACGAGGGCCGACGGGGGCATCTGCCGTTCGTCGCCATCGCGCCGTCGACGGAGGAGGTCGCGTGACGCTGTGGATCCACGCCGCCGTGCTCGTCACCTTCGTCGCGCCGCTGCTGATGCTGATGGCGCTGGGCGTCGCCGCGCTCGGGGGCCTCGGCGGCGAGCGAGCCCTCGGCGCCGTGACGCGCGTGGGCCTGGTGACCGCGCTGGGCGGGGCGCTGACGGCGTTGAGCTCGTATCTCCTGACGAGCGCGCGGCCTCCGAGCCTGCGCGTCGGGACATGGTTCGCGGCCGGCGAGACGACCTTCGCGCTCGACCTCGCCGTCGACTCGCTGTCCCTCGGCTTCGCCGCGCTGAGCCTCCTCATCTGCAACATCGTCGCGGTCTTCTCGTTCCGCTACCTGCACCGTGAGCCAGGGTTTCGCCGCTACTTCTTCCAGATGGCGATGTTCGTGGTCGGCATCACGCTCGTCGCGCTCGCCGGCAGCGTCGAGGTGCTGTTCGTGGGCTGGGAGCTCCTCGGGCTCAGCTCGGCGCTCCTGGTCGGGTTCTTCCAGGAGCGTCGCGGCGCGGTCAACAACGCGCTGCGCGTGTTCGCGGTCTACCGCCTGAGCGACGCGGCCATGTTGTCGGCGGCGGTGCTGCTGCATCACTGGACAGGCAGCGGCAACCTGATCGCGCTGTTCTCGGGCGACCAAAGCGGCCTCGCGCCCGGGCAGGTGCTGCTCATCGACGCGCTGCTGCTCGTCGCGGTCGCCTGCAAGAGCGCGCTGTGGCCGTTCTCGGGCTGGCTGCCGCGGGCGATGGAGGGCCCGACCCCCTCGAGCGCGGTGTACTACGGGGCGCTCTCCATCCACGCGGGCTGCTTCCTGCTCCTGCGCGCGCAGCCGCTGCTCGCGGCGTCAACGGCCGCGACCCTCATCGCGGCGTCGGGAGGGCTCATCACCGCCGCGTACGGCTCGCTCGCGGGGCGCGTGCAGACCGACGTGAAGTCCGCCATCTCGTACGCGACGCTGACCCAGGTCGGCATCATCGTCGTCGAGATCGCCGCCGGGCTCGAGCTCGTCCCCATGCTCCACATCGCGGGCCACGCGTGCTTCCGCCTCTTGCAATTCTTGAGCGCGCCGAACGTGCTCCACGAGCGCCACGAGCTCGACAATCGACTCGGCGGCGCGCTGCATCGACCGAGCCCGACGCGGCGCGCGGGTGTCTACCTGTTCGCGCTGGAGCGGGGCTTCGCGGACGCGCTGCTCGAGCGCGTGTTGGTCGCGCCGTTTCGCCTCGTGGTCGCCAAGCTCGACGCGCTCGACCGGCGGCTCGTCGGCGACACGAGCCGCGCGCGAGGTCGTGCGCCATGAAGGTGATGATGATCATCGTCGGCGTGTGGCTCTCGGCCCTCCTGGGCCCGCCGCTGCTCGCCACCCTCTGGGCGATGGTCGACGACGACGCGCGTCGCGTCCGACGCGTCGCCGTCGTCGCCGCGCTCGTGGCGTGCGTGGCCGCTGCGGCGAGCTACTTCGTCCCGGAGCTCTCGGGGGTGCGCCTCGCGTGGCCCTGGCGGTCCGCGCTGCTGGGACCGTCGATCGTCCGCGTGAGCGCGCTCTCCAGCTTCCTCGTGCTCCTCCCACCGGTCCTCTGGTTGGCGACCATCACCTCAACCCCCAGCGCTCGCCTCGATCGCCTCGGACTCGGTCGGACCGCGCTCGGCGCGGCGATCGGCGCCTTCGCGTTCCTCACCGACAGCCCGCTCCTGCTCGCAACCTGCTGGGCGACGTCGAGCGGGCTGTTCTTGTGGGGCCTCGCGTCGGCGCCGAATCGACGCGCGACTCGCGTGGTCGCGTACTACCACGGCGGCAGCCTCGCGCTCCTCGTGGGCGGGATCGTGGCGCTGGCGATCGGAGGACCTACGGGGTCGCTCGGGCTCGCGCTCGTCATCGCCGCGGTCCTCGTTCGAAAAGGCATCGTTCCGTTTCACGCCTGGATCCCGGAGGCCTTTGATCAGGGGCGGATCGGGCCGACGGTGCTGCTGAGCGCGCCGCAGCTCGGGACCTACGTGGCCGCGACGCTCGTCGTCCCGAACGCGCCCGAGGCGACGCTGCGCGTCGTGGCGATCCTGTCCCTCGTCACCGCGGTGTACGGCGCCGCGCTGGCGCTGTTCCAGGCGGACGCTCGGCGAGCGCTCGGGTACCTGTTCGTCAGCCAGTCGGCGCTGGTCTTGGCGGGGCTCGACTGCACCTCGGAGGACGCGCTGACGGGCGCGCTCGTGCTGTGGATCTCGTCCGCGCTCGCGTTCACCGGCGTGTCGCGGACGGTGCTCGCGCTCGAGGCGCGTCGCGGCCGGCTCTTGCTGACGCGGCACCACGGCGGGTTCGACCAGATGCCGCTGCTCGCCGCGAGCTTCTTGTTGTTCGGCCTCGCGTGCAGCGGCTTCCCCGGGACCCTCGGCTTCATCGGCCAGGAGATGCTCATCGACGGCACCGTGCGCAGCTTCCCCGCGATGGGCTTCCTCGCGGTCGCCGCCGCGGCGCTCACCGGGCTCACGGTGCTGCGCATGTACTTCTCCCTGTTCTGTGGGCGCCCGAGCGCAGGTCCCAGGCTCCGGCTGCTTCGACGCGAAGCCGTCGTGTTCGGGGGCATCGCCGTGCTGCTGGTCGCGAGCGGCGTGCTCCCCGGCAGGGTCATTCGCGCCGGCGAGCGGGCGAGCGAGGCGCTCCTGCGCGCGCGTGACGCTGTGCAGCGGCTGTCGGCGCCGGCGGAGCGCAGCGCTTCGGACTAGACGGAGACTAGAACTGCGTGAGCAGCAGCAGGTACAGGAAGTGCCGCGGGTCGCTGCCCCCGCCGATCCGTCGCCCCGCGGCCGTCGGGATGAACAGCGCGTAGCCGGGCTCGATCCGGAAGTGGTCCTTCCACGGCTGGTACGCGAGGATGAAGTCGAGCTCGTGGCCGAGCCCGTGCTGGGTGTTGTCGGGCTGCCAGCCCGCGCCGACGGGCTGCTCGCGGGTGTTCCACCAGGCGCCCTCGGGGTCCTGCAGCTGGAAGTAATGATAGGTCAGCTCGAAGCGCAGGCCCTTGGCCGGCGCGAGCTGACCGCCCAGCTCGAGGTTCCGCATGTTCCGCATCAGCGCGAGGTCGGCGATGCCGTTGTAGCCGTGGCGGCGCGCGGAGAAGTCCCAGAACTCGTTGCTGTCGCCGTAGGGCTCGCAGCGCGCCCCGGGGCCAGGCTGACGCTGACAGGGCTCGCCGCTCGAGAGGACGTAGCCGGCGTGCAGCGTCGGCGTGGTCTTCACGCGCTCGAAGGTGTAGTCGAGCATCGCGAGGCCGGCGCCGGCGACGTGACCGTGACCGCGCTGCTCGCCGCCCTGCACGAACAGCTCGAGATCGTAGTGAAGGCCGGCGATCGGCTCGCCGAGGATCCGCAGCCCGCCGTTGACGAGGTCGCGGGTCTCGGTCGGCGTCGTCGGCTGGGGCTGTCGGCGCTCGCCGAGCACCTGCGCGGTGACGTTGAAGCCCGGCGCGAACGCGCCGGTGAGCTGCAGGCCGCCGATGAAGCTCGCGCCCGTGGTGTACTGGCGCTCGATCGGGCTCCCGTCCATGTCGAGCGCGCCGGTCTCGGCGGTGAAGGTCTCGGGCGTGCGCGTGAGCGCGAACCAGCCGTCGAGCTCCCAGCGCCGGAAGTGGCCCCGCGCGCGCACGGCGTCGAAGGACTGACCCACCAAGTTCCACGGGCGCTCGGCGATCAAGCGACGCGAGCCAAACGGGATCTCCTGGCGCCCGACTCGCAGCTCGCCCCACAGCTCGCTGGCCTCGTCCTCGCCGCGCAGCTGCAGGTAGCCCTGGTGCAGATCGGTGTTCGCGTCGTTGGTCACGGGCGAGCCTTCGAAGCCCCACAGGCGCGCGTCCTGGAACTGCACGAACGCCTGCACCGGCCCGTAGCGCGCGGTGAGGTGCAGGCGGGCCTGCTGGCGGATGTCGGTGATCGGCCGCGCCGTCTGGCGATCGAAGTTGTCGTTGAGCGTCGCGTTGCCGCGGACCCAGTAGCGCAGCCCCGGCGTCAGCTCGAGCTTCGGCTCGGGCGGCGCGTCGTCGGGCGCGTCGTCGAGCGCGCGGGGTGTGTCGTCCGGGGGCGCCACGATCGACGCGCGGGCGGGCGCCGGCGGCGTGTCCTCGACGCCCGCGTACGACCTGCCTCCTGGGACTTGTTGCGCGCGCGCGGGCGAGCTCGCGGTCGACGCGACGCCGCCGCCCGGCTCACCGGCCTGGGCCGCGGGCGCGGGCGATGTCGCCGCGCCAGCGCGGGCGACGAGCAGCAGACCGGGGAGAGCCGTGGCGAGCATGACGTCGACGGGTTCTAGTACGCCCACGCAGGAATTTGCAAAACAACGACGAGCGCTCCGTGAAGTTTGCGGCGCGAGCGCTCGAGCCGCGCGCGGTGGTCACGACGCCGCGCATACGCGATACTCGGTCCATGTCTTACGCTTCTTTACTCCCTCTACTTGCACGGCGCGCGCCCGTGCTATCTGGCGCCGCGCTCGCGCTCGCGCTCGCGGCCTGCAGCACCGCGGGCACCGAGGCCTCGGGATCCTCGGACTCGGGCACGGAGTCGTCCCAGACCGCCGATCCCTCCACGGGCTCCACGAGCGGCACCGCGAGCGCGACGACGTCGCTGGCGACGAGCTCCGGCGGGTCTGACTCGAGCTCCCAGGGCGAGAGCACGGGCACCACGGACGCCGACACGGGCACGTCGTCGCCCGTGACCAACGCCGCCACCACGACCAGCGCGACCGGCTCGACCACGATCGGCGAGACGACCGGCGAGACCTCCACGGAGCCGACGACGGGCGGCAACCTCGACCTCCCGTGCGAGAGCGACGCGGACTGCGTGCTGGTCGACGACTGCTGCAGCTGCTCGGCCGCGCACGTCGACTCGGACCCGTCGGTCTGCGACGAGGAGTGCATGATCACGGTCTGCGAGTCCTTCGGGATCAAGGAGGCGGTGTGCGAGCAGGGGCAGTGCGTCCCGGCGCGGACCAACTGCGACGACTCGCTGATCCTGTGCGACGCGCTGCCGCCCGACTGCGCGCCGGGCTTCGTCCCCGGCGTCGAGCCCAACAACTCGTGCTGGACCGGTCAGTGCGTGCCGGCGATCCTGTGCAACTTCGTCAACGAGTGCCAGGACTGCGCGGGCTACGAGAGCTACTTCTGCGCGACCGACGTAACGCAGCTCGGCTTCAAGCCGCACTGCGAGCTGCTGCCGCCGCAGTGCGGCGGCGAGGCGACCTGCGCGTGCGCGAGCGACGCCTGCGAGGCGCCCTTCGACGACTGCGCCGACGGGGACGACGGGCTGCTCTGCAACTGTCCTGTCTGCTAGGACAGATTGGCGAGCGCGCCCGCCGACGCGCGGGCGCGCGCGCGGCTGCGGCCCGTCACGATCGCAGCCGCCGCAGCGCCTCGCGGACGCTGCGGACGATCGCCGCCGCGGGGAGCTCGACGCCGAGCTCCACCAGCGCGCGCGCGAGCGCCGGGCGGATCCCGGAGACGTGCACGCGCGCGCCCAGCAGGCGCGCCGAGGCCATCATCTGCCCCAGGCGCGCCGCGCTCTCCGGCGTGAGCGCCTCGAGGCTCGTGAGGTCGACGATCACCTCGCGGCTGCCCGAGCGCTGAATTCGATCGAGCAGCGCGGTCGTGATGAGCGCGGCGTGCTCGCTGTCCTGGATGCCGATGATGACGATCGCGAGCACGCCCTCGCCCACCTCCATCAGCGGCGCCGAGAGCTCGCGGATCGCCTGCGCCTGCTCGCCGACGAGCGCGAGCTGCTCCTCGAGCTCGCGCGCGCTCGACCGGTGGAGCCGCTCGAGCTCGCCGATGTGCTGCTCGTAGCGCTCGGACTCGGCGATCAGCTCGCGCCGCTCCCCCTCGCCCTGACGCAGCTTGCTGCGCAGCTGTCGGATCAGGCGGCCCGCGTCGCACAGCGCGGTCGCGAGCCGACGCGTCGGCGCGCGCGCGTCCTCGCCGTGCAGCGCGGGGCACTCGTCACACCCGCGCAGGCGCCCGATGAGCTCCTCGAGCGCCGGAGCCGGGGTCTCCGTCAGCGGGCACGACTCACACCGCATGCCTCACGCCTCGCCCAGCAGCGCCACCGTGAAGGTCTCGTTGTGATAGCGGACGCGGCCGTCGATCGGCGCGACCTCGCCGTAGGTGTAGAAGCCGACCTTGGGGAGCTCCGCGCCGAGCCGACGATACACGGCCGCGATCTCGTCCTTGTAGTACCGCGGACCCAGGATGATCTTGCGCCCGGCGCAGTTGAAGAACAGCGCGAGCGCCGGCGCGGGCAGGCGCTCGAGCGCCTCGTCGATCGCCGCGACCGCGCCCGCGATCAGGTCCTCCTTGGCCGCGCGCGCGACCCGGACGATCGTCCCCTCGCTCACGTCGCCGCCGCACTTGAGCGCGCCGCGCTCACGATCGAACTCCTGGACGACGCGGATGACGACGCGCTGCTGCTCGGACTCGCCGTAGGTGCTCGCGCGCCGCGTCGACACGGCCAGCGGGTAGATCACCCCCGCGATCGGGTTGTCGAGGATCTCCTCGCCGAGCAGCTCCGTGTACACGTCGATCGCGGGCTTGCCGTCGATCTCGAGGATGATCTTCTCGTCCTCGACCTTGGTGCAGACCCGCTGCTTGCCGATGGCCTGAAAGCCGGTCCCGGTCGCGGTGCTGAGCGCGAGCGGCCCCCGCAGCGCGACCGCGACGAGGCCGCCCGAGAGCGCCTGGTCGCCGATGTACTGGAGCGTCCGCAGCTGCTCGTGCACCGGCTCCCCCGCCGCGCCGCCGATGATCGGGTAGCCGTCGCCCGTGACCTCCTGGATCCCGCGGATGATGTGCGGCGGGTTGGAGCGCACGCCGTCGGGGAACAGCATCAAGAGGTCAGGCTTGAACGCCGCGAGCTCGCGCCCGAGCTCGCGCCCGGCCGCCACCTGGTCCTCGCCGAGCGCGTCGACCTTGAACAGCTCGACCTCGACGCGATCGAGGCGCAGGCCCATCGCGGTCACCGAGCCCGAGAGCCCCTCCTCGCTGTTGATCTCGCCGCAGCTCGAGCAGCCGGCGACCTTGACGTCGGCGGCGAGGTTGTCGCGCAGCGCCCCGAGCAGCGCGGCGGGCTCATAGGTCATGGTGGCGAAGAGCAGCACGAGGTCCGGCTGACCGCCGAGCTGCTCGCGCAGCTCGAGCGCGACCTCGCGGCCGGCGACCGCCGGGTCTTCGTGCACGATCGACGTGGTGAACGCTCTCATTGAACCCCCTCGAATTGATTGTACGGAGATCCGCCGCGCGAACGCGCCCGGCGGGCGACGAGATCGCGCCGCGAGCCGCTCGCGACGGGCGCCGCGCGCCGGCCGTCCGTGACATGCATCTTCAGCCATGTTGTCGGGCCCCGCGCGACCGAGGACGGGCGCGTCGCGAGCCGCGAGATGAGGCGAGCGGCGGACGCTCGCCGCGCGCCGCGGGGACCCCCTCGTCACGCGCGGGTAATTGTCCCCGTCTAGACGTCGTCGATCTCGGGTCGATGGGTCGACGCGCCCGTCGCCCCGGGGCGCTCGCCTCGTCCGGCCGCCGCGGGGTACAGCGCCTGATGCCCGAACTTGCGCCGCACGGCCGAGAGCACGCCCTGCAGCGCCTCGCCCTGCGCGTCGTCAGCGGGCGCGGCGCGATCTTCCTCGACCTGACCGAGCGGCAAGGCCTGCTGCAGCGGCGCGTCGGCGCGCTCGAGCTGCGAGACCGCGACGCCGGTCAGGCGGAAGCGACGCCCGGCGATCGCGAGGTCATCGAGCAGCGCGCGCGCGGCCCGGTAGATCACGCGCGCCTGCGCGGTCGGGCGATCGAGCGTGCGCTGGCGCGACTCGGTGCGGAAGTGGTGATCGCGGAGCTTGAGCTGCACGCGTCGACCGCGGAGGCCGTGGGCGTCGAGGCGGTCGGCGACGCGCGTCGCCTGCGAGAGGATGTGCTGCAGCAGCGCGTCGCGGCCCTCGACGTCGCGGGCGAAGGTGTCCTCGTGGCCCACGGACTTGGCGACGCGGATCGAGGAGACGCCGCGATCGTCGATCGCGTGGGCGAGGCGGTGGAGGTGGGCGCCGTGCTCGCCGAACCACCGCCGCAGGCGCGCGACCTCGACGCGCCGGAGCTCGCCGATCGTGCGCACGCCGTGGGCCTCGAGCCGCTCCCGCGCGCGCGGCCCCACGCCCCACAGCCGCGCGATCGGCAGCGGCGCGAGGAACTCGAGCTCGCGGCCCGGCGCGACCACGGTGAGGCCGTCCGGCTTGCGCTCGGCGCTCGCGATCTTGGCGATGAACTTCCGCGTCGCGATGCCGACCGAGCAGGTCAGGCCCGTCGCCTCGCGCACCGCGGCGCGCAGGCGCTCGGCGGCCGCAGGCGCGGGGCCGTGCAGGCGCGTGGTGCCGGTGAGGTCGAGGAAGGCCTCGTCGATCGAGAGCGGCTCGACGTCCGGCGCGAACCGGCGAAACACCTCGAACACCTCGCGCGAGACCTGGGCGTAGTGGGCGTGGCGCGGCGGGACGATGACGGCGCGCGGACACAGCCGCCGCGCGAGCGCGGTCGGCTGCGCCGAGCGACAGCCGAAGGTTCGCGCCTCGTAGCTCGCCGCCGCGATCACGCCGCGCGCCCCCACCCCGCCGACGAGCACGGGCCTGCCGGCGAGCGCCGGGTCGTCGCGGATCTCGACGGAGGCGAAGAACGCGTCCATGTCGACGTGCAGGATGGTCCGCGGCGGCGCGTCGCCCGAGGTGCGCGCGTCAGAGTGCGAGGGCGTGGACACGACGCGCGCAGGATAGCGGCTTCCGGTCCGGCGGTCCGGCCTGCTACGCTCCGCAGATGCAATCGACGCGGCGACTCGCGGTCACCTGCGCGGCGGCCCTCGCCTGTCACGGCGTGGCCTGTAATGGCAATAGCGACACGAGCGGCGGCGCGCCGGCGGTGACCGGGCCGACGCAGACGCCCGAGGCCAGCGCGGGCGCGGCGGAGGTCGAGCGCCCGCGTGAGCCGCCGCCGACGCCGAGCGTGCCGATCGTGCGCGACGACTACGCGGCCGCGCTGACGCAGGCCAAGGAGCAGGGCAAGGCGCTGCTCGTCGACGGCTGGGCGCCCTGGTGCCACACGTGCCTGAGCATGCACCACTACGTGTTCACGGACCCGGCGATCAAGCCGCTCGACGAGCGCCTCGTGTTCGCGGCGCTGGACACCGACCGCCCGGAGAACGCGGCGTTCACCGAGAGGTTCGCGATGAACATGTGGCCGACGCTGTTCGTGATCGACCCGGCGGACGAGCGCGTCGTCGGCTACTGGCCCGGCGCCGCGTCGACGGCCGAGCTCGTCGAGTTCGCGGAGCGCTCGCTCGCGACCTTCGACGCGAGCCGCAGCGGTCAGGCGGCGGCCGAGGGCTCCCCCGAGGCGCTCTTGCTGGCCGCGCGCGCGGCCCAGGCCCGCGGCGACGCGCGCGAGGCGGCGACGCGCTACGGCGAGGCCGTGAAGGCGGCGGCGCCCGACTGGCCGCAGCGCGGCGCGGCGCTGCTCGGCTGGATCCAGACGCTCAAGGCCGCGCGCGCGTCCCAGACCTGCGTGGAGATCGGGACCGAGTACATCGACCAGGTCGACGGCACCGCGCGGCCCGTCGACTTCGCGCGCTACCTCGCGCTGTGCGCCGACAACCTCAGCGGCGTCGACGAGAAGAAGCGCGCGCGCGCGGTCGCGATCGAGCGCCTGCGCGCGCTGACGAGCGCGCCGCCGGCGGGCGCGTCGGTGGACGATCGCGCCGACGCGCTCGACGCCCTCGCGCGCGCGCTCGAGCGCCAGGGCGACCGCGCGAGCGCGCGCGCGGCCGACGAGCAGCGCCTCGCGCTCATGGAGGAGGCCGCGCGCGCGGCGACGGCCCCGGAGGTCGCCGCGACCCACGACTACGGGCGCGCGAACGCCTACGTCGCGCTCGGCCGCGCGCCCGAGGCCATCGCGCTGCTCGAGCGACGCGAGCGCGAGCTCCCCGAGTCCTACGAGCCGCCGGCGCGCCTGGCGACCGTGTACGTGAGCGTGCAACGCTGGCCCGAGGCGCTGGCCGCGATCGAGCGAGCGCTCGAGCGCTCGTACGGCCCGCGCAAGCTCCGGTACATGTCTGTAAAAGCAGATATCCAGGGGCGCATGAACGATCACGAGGGCCAGCTCGCCACGCTGCGCGAGGAGGTCGCGGGGCGCCGCGCGCTCGTCCGCGGCGACGCGAACCGGGCCGCATTTGAAGAAGCCCGCGCGCGCCTGCAGAAGGCGGAGATGACCCTGCGGTCACGTAAGGGCTAGCGCGATCGTCCGCCGTCGCGTCGGTGCGCGCATCGATGCGGTCGCCACTGATGTCGCGCGCTCGATCTGATCGCGTCGGAGCGCGGCCCGGCCCGCGCGCGCGCGATGCATCGCGCGCGGCTTCTGTGTCACACTCGGGGTGCCCGCGTGACCTGCGTCGTCGGTCAGGTCGCGGGCGCGCGAGGACGCCATGACGGTCAGCAGCCAGGAAGCCCAGGTGCTCGTCGAGAGCCGCAAGGGCGGTGATCGAGAGAAGACGCGCGAGCAGCTGCTCGGCGAGCTCGCCGCGCTGCGCCGCGAGTACGGCGTGCTGCAGGACATGCTCGCGCAGGCCTGGGTCGACGCCGGCGCGCACGGTGCCGGCGAGGCCGAGCTGCGCCACATCGTCGACTCGCTGCCGCTGCCGGTGACGATCTACCGGCGCTGCGACGACCGGATCCTGTTCGCCAGCGGCAAGCTCGAGCCGCTGCTGGGCGCGACCGCGGCGGCGCTCGTCGGCGCCAAGTACACGAGCTTCTGCGCCGACTCGCAGGCGGTGCGCGAGGCCGACGAGCTGCTCGCGCGCGACGGCGAGGTCCACGGCCACGAGCTGCGCCTGCGCCGGCAGGACGGCTCGCTGTTCTGGGCGGCGGTCTCGCTGCGGCCGCTGGAGTACCGCGGCGAGGAGGCGGTCCTGTGCGCGCTCGTCGACATCAGCGAGCGCATCGAGATGGCCGAGCGGCTCGAGCGCGCGCGCCAGGAGGCCGAGTCGGCGAGCGTGGCCAAGAGCACCTTCCTCGCGCACATGAGCCACGAGCTGCGCAACCCGCTCAACGCGATCATCGGGTACGCCGAGATGCTGGTCGAGCGCGCCGAGGAGCTCGGCGACGACGAGTTCGAGGAGGACTCGCGGCGCATCCTCAAGGTCGCGCGGATGCAGCTCTCGATCATCGGCGACAGCCTCGACCTCGCCAAGATCGAGGCCGGTCACATGAGCTTCGAGCGGACGCGCTTCCGCGTCGTCGAGCTCATGCGCGAGGTCGTGACCGCCGCGCGCCCGCTCGTGCAGCGCAACGCCAACCTGTTCGAGGTCTCGCTCGGCCGCTCGCTCGGCGAGGCGATCGGCGACCCGGTGCGCATCCGCCAGATCCTGCTCAACCTGCTGGGCAACGCGGCGAAGTTCACCCACGAGGGCCGCGTGACGCTGACGGTCCGGCGCACGCGCGACGACGGCGACGCGCCGACGCTGAGCTTCCGCGTGCAGGACACGGGCATCGGCATGGAGCCCGAGGAGGTCGAGCGGCTGTTCTCGCCGTTCTTCCAGGCGCGCGGCGGCGCCGGCGGGACCGGCCTCGGGCTCGCGATCAGCCAGCAGCTGGCGCGCTCGATGGGCGGCGACATCACGGTCACGAGCCGCGTCGGCGCGGGCTCGAGCTTCTCGCTGTACCTGCCCGTGGAGTCACCTGAGCAGGTCGACGAGGACGCCGGGCGGCGGAGCTCCTGAGCGAGCGGACGATCGCGAGGCAGCGGTCGGCGCCGCGCGGCGCGTGTCGACTCACTCCTTGCAGAGGCCGGGGTGGGCGTCGAGGACCGACGCTGGCGGCTCGAGCAGCCCGCCGGCGCCGGCCTCGTAGGGCCTGTTGCCGACCCAGTATGCCTGACCGCGGGGGCCGTACTGGCAGATCGTCCACCACCACTCCCCGTCCCAGCCGCCTGGCCCGGGCGCCTCGCAGCGCCGCGTCGCGCAGCCGATCGCGTACACGTTCGACGAGGCCAGCTGCGTGTAGTGGGACGTGGTGCCCGAGCTCGAGTCGTCCGCCCAATTGTAGTCCGCGCGCTCGCCCCACCAGCCGTCGCCGTCGCCGAGGCCGCTGCCGTCGGTGACCTCGGGGAGCTCGCTGCAGCCGGTGCCGGCGCAGTACGAGAGGTTCTCGCCGAGGATCTCGTAGCCGCCGACGCTCGAGCGCTCCTCGTCGGGCGAGTGCGGCCAGCCCGGGTCACAGCTGGCGACCCACGCGGCCGCGTTCGCGGCGATCTCGGCGTCCCAGTACACGCGGTACATGTCGCCCGCAGGAGGGTCGACCGAGGCGCGCCACGTGTTGTGATCGTCGAGCATCATCTGCTCCCAGTCATTCAGCTCCCCGCACGCGCCGGCGCCCGTCTCACCGGCGGAGTCAGTCCCGCCGCCGCCGCCGGAGCAGGCCGCCAGCACGAGGCCGCACACGCCGCTTGTCCACCGTTGATGGGTACCCCTCATCGTCCCTCTCCTGTCGCCAGCCAAAGTGTCGCGTCCGGCCGTCGCCGTAACGGCCAGCGCCGATCCCGTAGGAGTCGGGATCCATGATGCGCTTGCACAGCGACTCGGACGCCATCCGATCCGCCATCGTGCCGGCCGGCGTCCGCGGGCCGCGCGTGATCTCGCCCCAGGTCTCGCGGGGGATCGCCGGCCGTCCGCATGCTTCGGCAGCGGCGGCGTGAATCCGCTCGGTGTCGCGCGCGCGTCGATCGTGACCTCCCCCTCGCCTCGCGGCGCGTCGTCTCTTACATGTCCAAATAGACAGAAGTCTACTCCGCGCGCGGTCGCGCCTCGGCGCCGGAAGCGGATGTCCGCGCGACGATGACGAGGCGCGGCCCCGTCGCTTGGAGCGCCGGCGGTCGCGAACGGCGCCCAAGAGAGACCGCGCAGCGCCGGCCCACGAGCTCGTCGCCGCGCGCGACGCCCTCGGTCGTCGCGGTCACGGGCGACGCGGGCCAATCGCCCGACGCCTCGAAGGCGCCGGCGGGTAGCGGGAGGAGGCGATGGAGCTCGGCGAGCTCGAGCGCGAGGTAGCGTCCGGCGAGCTCCCCGCGGCGCTCCGCGTCAGCTCCCGGATCGGGCCCACGCCGTCGCCGTCGTCGACGCTCACGAGAACGGAGGCGCCGCGCGGGCCTCGGTCGCCCAGCTCGATCAGCGTCAGGGCTCGCCATCGTCGCGGCGCTCGAGCTCAATTCAGGGCTCGGGAGCCGTCGTGGGGGCCAGCGCGGCGATGAGCCCGAGCGCGAGCGTTCGCCGCGATTGGGACGACGCGCGCGGGTCGCTTCAACGCGCGATACGACGCCCCGACGTCCACGCCGCGCGCTCGCGACGTCGCGAGTCCACCGGGTTCGTTGTCGGAGCATCATCGCGGGGCGACGGGGCGCTTCGCGGACGGTGCGAGCGTCGCCCGCGGGGCGACCCTCCTGGTCGACCCAGGACAGCTCGCGGCGCGAGCTGGAGCGGCTCGCGTCTCCGCGCGGACGCGCCGCGTGACGACGCGCTTTACAAAATTGCCCTTCGGCCAGCTCCGTCGCGACCCGGCGTGACGCGTGCGCGCGACCTCGCCGCGGCCGCGCGCTGGTTGATATCCTAGCGCGCGATGTTGCTGGACATCGACCTGACGGCCGTCATCACGACGTCGCCGCCAGCCGACGACGCGCTCGCGCCCGCGACCGCGGTCGGAGAGCACATGATCCTGCGCAAGCTCGGCGAGGGCGGCATGGGGATCGTGTACACGGCGTATCACGCGGTGCTCGACCGCAAGGTCGCGCTCAAGCTGCTGCACCGCCACGTCGCCGCGACGCCGCTCGGGCGCGAGCAGATCATCCACGAGGCGCAGGCGCTCGCGCGGCTGTCTCACCCGAACGTCGTGCAGGTGTACGAGGTCGGCGACCACGACGGGCGCGTGTACGTCACGATGGAGCTCGTCGAGGGCGCGCCGCTGCACCGCTGGCAACGCGAGCGCGCGCGCGGCCGCGCGGAGCTCCTCGCGGTCTATCTGCAGGCCGCGCGCGGGCTGCACGCGGCGCACCGCGCCGGCGTCGTCCACCGCGACTTCAAGCCCGCGAACGTGATCGTCGGGGACGACGAGCGCGTGCGCGTCCTCGACTTCGGGCTCGCGCGCATCGTGCCGAAGAGCGGCGAGCACGAGCGCGCCGACGCCGACGCCGACGCGCTCGCGCCGACGCGCAGCCTCGAGAGCACGCGCCCGGGCCACGTCCTCGGCACGCCCGCGTACATGTCCCCTGAGCAGTGGAGCGGGCGCGAGCACGATCACCGCAGCGACATCTTCTCGTTCTGCGTCGCGCTGTGGGAGGCGCTCCACGGCGAGCGCCCGTTCCGCGGCGCGACGCTCCCCGAGCTCAAGGCTGCGGTGCTCGCCGGCGTCCGCGAGCCGCCGCCGCCCGGCGCTGACGTCTCGACGCGCCTGCAGAGCGCGATCGAGCGCGGCCTCGAGCCCGACCCAGATGATCGCTGGGACTCGCTCGAGCCGCTGATCGCGGCGCTCGAGACCGATCCCGACGCCGACCCGAGCGCCGCGGGGCGGCAGCGGAGGATCCTGTTCGCGGTCATCCTCTCGGTGCTCGCGTTCGTGGTCGTGCCCTTCCTCGTCGTCGGCCTGCGCGCGAAGCTGGCGCCCAACGTCCTGTACGGCGCCGTCAGCCTGACCGGGCTCGTGATCCTGGCGACGGTCAGCGCGCTGTTTCGCCAGACGCTGCTGCGCAACGCGTATCACCGCCGCATGATCATGTTCGTCGGCGCCGTGCTGCTCGTGCTGTCGTCCCAGCGGGCGCTCGCGATCTGGCTGGCGATCTCCTCGCCGAGCGAGGTGATGCTCCTCGACGGCGCCCACATCCTGCTGGGGATGTGCCTCACCGGCGCGATCTTCTTCGATCGCTGGATGCTCGTGCCCGCGAGCTTCATCGTCGTGATCCTCGTGCTGCGCTTCATCGCGCCGTGGATCTTTCCCGGGGTGACGACGCTGGTGGGGCCTATCTTCGTCGCGCTCGTCGTCTACTTCTGGCGAGCGGCGGCGCTCGGACGCGATCCTCGAGCTCAGGATCGAGCTCAGGATCGAGCTCAGGATCGAGCTCAGGATCGAGCTCAGGATCGAGCTCGAGCTCAAGCGCGAGACCGCGGCGCGCCGCCGCCCGACAAGCGGTGAGCGGTGAGCGGTAGCTGCGAGGACCCGAGGCCCCGAGGACCCGAGGACGGGCGGCTCGAGATGCTACGATCTCGTCATGCACCTCGCGAGCGCGCGTCGCGGGCGACGGGGCGGGGGATGACGCCGCGCCGCGCCGCGACGACCGCGGCGCTCTCGCTGCTGGCGCTGCTCGAGCTGGCCCCCAGGGCCGCGCGGGCCGACTGCGCGCGGGACCCCGCGCCGCCGACCGCCACGCTCCACCACTACGACGTGATCTTCGAGGGGCGCGTCGTCGCCCGCGCGCTCGGGGAGCCGCGTCGAAGCTGGTACTCGAGACAGTACGCCGCGGTCGAGCTCACCAGCTTCGAGGTGCTCCGGGTGTGGCGCGGGGAGCTCGAGCCCCACGTCGACGTGCACACAGAGCGCATCCAGGACGGCGACTTCAAGTACACGCGGCTCGGCGAGCGCTGGCTCGTCTACGCCGCGCGCGAGGACGACGGCGCGCTGTGGGACTCGCCCTGCTCGACCCGCGGCGCCCCGCTCGAGACGCACGCCGAGTCGCTCGCGCGGCTGCTCGGACCAGCGCGTGAGCCGAGCGCCGCCGCCCCGCCGCTCGCGCCCGGAGCCCGCGGGTGCGCGGTGTCGGAGACCCCACGCCCGACGCGGCCCGGCGTGACGCTCGCGCTGGTGATCCTGCTCGCCGCGTGGCGTCGCCGCGCGGGCGCGTCTCGCCCCGCGCCGCCCCGCGCGTCGACGGTCGGCGCGGCGCTGCTGTGCGCGCTGGTGCTCGCGCTCGCCGGCTGCTCGGCGACCCCGGCGCGACGCGGCGCGTCAGCGCCCGACGACCGACGACATCCCGCGCGAGCGTCGACCCGATGTGCGCCGACACCCGACGCGCCGCGCGTGCTGATCCCGTACTACGCGGACCGAGCGTGGGGGTTCGCCGACCAGGCGGGACACCCCGTGATCGCGCCGCGCTACGACGAGGTCACGCCGTTCTCCGGGGGGCTGGCGCGCGTCCGCCTGGGCCGCTGGTGGGGCGCGATTGATCGCGCGGGCGTCCTGCGCGTGCCCGCGCGCTGGCGGGCGCTCGGCGCGGCGAGCTCGTCGGGGCTGATGTGGGCGCGAGCGGCCTGGCACCACGTCGAGGTGCTCGACGTGTGCGGACGCGGCGTGCTGCCGGGGCCCTACGTCGCGATCGACGAGCTCGGCGACGCCATCGTCGCCGAGCGCGTACGAGCCCAGGGCGCCGGCGAGCCGCTGCGCGAGTGGGCGCTGCTCGACCATCGGGGCGAGCCGCTGCTCGCGTGGGGGCGCGCGCCGATCTGGCGAGACGGACCCGCGCTGCTGCGCGCCCCGCAGCCCGAGGCGCCGTGGTCGCTGCAGGTCCACGACCTCGCGGGCCGTCACCTGTTCGACTGGCGCGGCGATCTGCGCTTCTCCGAGGGCGGCGCGCTGACGATCGCGCGCGATCGCGAGGGCGGCGTGCACCTGCTCGATCGTTCTGGTCACGAGGTCGACGCGCTGCGCGGCGTCACGGACCTGCACCTCCCAGATCCCGGGCGCGCCGATCGGGTCTGGGCCGGGCGCGCCGACGGCTGGGTGCTGCTCGACCTGTCGCGGGCTCCGCCGGCGCCGCTGCTCGAGGTGCCCGGGCTCACGGTGCGCCAGGGCGTGACCGCCGAGGAGGCGGAGCGCGCGGAGGCGGAGCCCGGGAGCGAGTGGGCGAGCGTCGCCGGGCAGCGCTGGCTGATCGACATCGACGGGCGCGTCGTGCTCAAGCTGCTCGAGGCCACGCGCAACCCGACGACGCCGGGCTGCGCGGCCCAGTCGTGGGGGCGCGAGCGCGGCGAGCTCGTGACCTATGACGCCGAGGGCGAGCCGCTCGAGCGCGTCCCCGAGGCGTTCCGCGTCGACCACCGCTGGGCGCTGCTCGGCGAGCTGTCGCGGCTCACGGTGCGCGACGTGTGCTCGCCGGGCGGGCGCGAGCTGCTCGCGCGGGAGTGGGACGACGTGACGACCTGCGCCGGGAGCCACGTGGCGATCGGCGCGCGCGACGATCAACACTACGTGGTCGACCTCCGCGACGGCGCGCGCGTGGGGACGATCGGGCCGTCGCACCGCGTGTTCTGTCGTCGGTTCCCCGCGCGCGCGGGCCGAGCCGCGCGCGGCTACTTCGAGGTGTCCTACAGCGAGGGCCACCTCGGCGGGAGCTTCGGCGTCTGGGCCCACGACGGCCGCCCGCTCGCGCCCATGCAATTCGGCTGGAGCGAGCCTCGCGAGCTCGACGGCGTCGAGCTGATCGCGCTGCCCTACTTCGGCGCCACGCTGTACGTCGGCCTCGACGGCGTGCGCTACTTCGAGGGCCTGCCGACCCCGGGTCGCTACCCCGAGCTCGCCGAGCGCGAGCTCGCCGAGGCCGAGCTCCGCCCGCTCTCGACGGCCGCGCTCGAGGAGCGCTGGCTCGAGCTACTGGCCCGCCACGGCTACTTGGTGCCCGAGGCGCGGCGGGCCGAGTTCCTCGCGCAGGACTGGTACCGCCCCACGTGGGACAAGCGCGCCGCGGAGCCCTCGGCGAGCGCGCTGAGCCCGATCGAGCGCGCCAACTACGAGCTGCTCGAGCGAGCGCTCGCGAGCCGACGCCGCTGAGCCGTCCCTCAGCCCCGCGGCGCCGCGGCGTCCGGGGTCACGCGCGCGGCGATGTAGCGCGCCCAGGCGGTCACGGCCGCGTCGTCGTCGAGCTCCGCGGGCCGCTCGAAGCCCGCGCCGAGCCCCAGCGCGGCGCCGCGGTAGATCACCGCGTTCTCGTGCCAGTCGAGCGAGAGCTTCATCTTGCCGAGCCACTTCACGCGCCCCTGCGCGTCGAGGGTGAACGAGCCGTGCTGCGCGCGCCGAAAGTGCACGTGCGCGAGCGGCGGCGGCTCGCGGGCGGAGAGCAGCAGCGCGCGCTCGTTGCCGGTCGCGCTCTGATCCTCCTGTCCCGAGATACAGATCACCTCGAGCTCGTCGCTGTCCTCGCTGGCGTGACGGCCCAGCTCGCGGATCACGTCGCGGCGCGACGGCGTCGTCGCGCGATGGACCAACGCCATGAACGCCGCGCCCTCGCCCCAGTGCCGCGTGAACAGCGGGTCATCGTCGTCGGGCAGCAAGAGCGACGCGAGCGCGCGCGCGATCAGCTCGTTGCTCTGACGCAGATTGCTGTAGGCGCGCCCGAGCAGGAGGCAGGCCGCGTGCACGCGGTCCTCGAAGCTGTAGGCGTCGAGCCCGGCGCCCTCGATCAGCGCGACCGCGGCCCCGATCCGCCGCTCCATCGCGGCGACGTACTCGCCGTAGGCGCGGCGCTGCTGCTCGTAGTAGTCGACCACGCGCGCGAGGTCGTCGGCCTCCGAGATCCGCGCGTCGAGTTCCTTGAGCTCTCGCTGCGCGCTGCGCCGCGTCAGCGCCATCATCCCGCGCAGCGGCTCGATGAGCGCGGGCAGGCTGTCGGCGACGAGCAGGCGGTAGCGCAGGATCTCGGCGATCTCTTCCTCGGGGCGCCCCTGCGCGACGGCCCACGCGTGCCGGCGGGCGAGCTGCCAGGTCTGCACCGCGAACAGCAGCTCGTGGCTGATCGCGCGCGGGTCGACGTCGACGCCCTCGAGCGCGCGGCCGCTCCACGCCTGCGCGCGCGCCTCGTCGCCGCCGGTCGCTTCGAAGCACAGCCAGCTCAGGCAGGCGTCGAGCTGGGCCGCGTCCTCGTCGCCGAGGCCGGCGTAGATGGCCTGCAGCCCGGGGATGCACGCGTCCCAGCGGTCTTCGTCCCACTCCCCGAGGCGCGCCCGGTAGAGCTCGAGGAGCGCGTCCCAGTCGCGCGCCGCGAGCCGATCGTCGTGCTGTGCGCGCCAGTCGTCCACCACGTCGCCTCGACCCGAGCTCACTCCGCCTCGATCGACACCCGCGCGCCGACGTCGAGCAGCCGCTGCGCGTGCGCCAGCGCGACGTCGCCGGCGAGGCCGCCGATGATCTCGCAGGGCGCCGACTCGACCAGCTCCTTGGTCTCCTTGAGCCCCCCGCCCGTGATCGCGCGGACCTCCTTGATCACCTGGATCTTCTTGGAGCCGAAGGACATCAGCCGCAGGCGCACGGTCCGACCGCGCGCCGGCGCGCCGCCCAGCGCCTCGACCCGCGCGGTCGCGCCGACGCCCTCGAGCGCCTCGCGGTGCCGCGCGGCCTCGTCGCGCGCCAGGTCCTCGGCGATGACGCAGGGCGCCGACTCGACCAGCTCCTTGGTGTCCTTGAGGCCAAGTCCAGTGATCGACCGGACCTCCTTGATGACCGCGATCTTCTTGCGACCCCAGGAGTCGAGGAGCAGCCGGGCGCGCTCGCTCGAGCGCGCCGGCGCGGCGCTGACCGTGGCGCCCGGCCCCTCGACCCGCGCCCGCGCGCCGACCTCCTCGAGCTCCCGCTGGAAGCGCTCCGCGCGGGCGCGCGCGAGCTCCTCCATGACGACGCAGGGCGCCGACTCGACCAGGTCCTTTACGTCCTTGAGGCCGCGCCCGGTGATCGTGCGGACGACCTTGATCACCGCGATCTTGCGCTCGCCGAAGGAGTCGAGGAGCAGCCGGCTGTCGCCGGTCTCCGACGAGTCGGGCTCCGAGGTGACCTGCGCGGCGCCGGCGTGGTTCACCGAGGCGCGCGCGCCGACGGACCGCAGCTCCGCGACGAGCTCCTCGGCCTCGCCGCCCGAGAGCCCCCCCTTGACGACGCAGGGCGCCGACTCGACGAGCGCCTTGACCTCGCGCAGGCCCATCGCCGTGACCGATCGGACGACCTTGATGACCTGGATCTTCGAGCTGCCGAAGCTCTCGAGCGTCACGCGGCAGTCGCCGCCGCGCTCGATCACCGGCGCCGGCTCCAGCGCGTCGACCTCGATGGTCGCGCTCGCGCCCGCAGCGAGCAGCGCGTCGACCAGCGCGCGCGCGCGGTCCGGCTCGAGGTCGCGCGCGACGATCCCGGGCGCGGCGTCGACGAGCGCCTTGGTCTCCTTGAGCGAGCCGCGCATCACGTCGCGCAGCGCCTTGATCACGTGGATCTTGCGGGCGCCGGCGGAGGTCAAGCGCACGCGGACCGGCGCCGACGCGACGTCTGCGGGGACGTCGACGGCGGCCTCGACCTGCTCGACCTCCTCGACCTCCTCGACCTCCTCGACCTCCTCGACCTCCTCGATCTCTTCGACCTCTTCGATCTCCTCGACGTCGACCTCGACCTCGACCGCGACCTCCTCGGGCTCGACCCTGGCGGCCGCGCCCTCGAAGCCGAGGCGCTCGAGCAGGCGCTCGGCCGCGAACAGCTCGAGCCCCTGGGCGACGATCCCGGGCGCACGGTCGACGCGCTCCCGCGCCTCCGAGAGGCTGCAGCCGGCGTGGTCGCGGAGCACGATCATGATCGCGAGCTCGTTGGCGCCCGGATCGGTCAAGCGGATCTGGTAGCGCGCCGCGGTCGCGCCGGTGCTGCGCGGGGACTGCGAGAGCACGCGCTCGGCCGTGGCGCCGAGCTGCTCGAGCCGACCGACCAGCCGCAGCGCGACCTCGGGCGCGAGCCCGCGGGCGACGATCACGGGGACGCGCTCGACCATGAGGCGCGCCTCTTCGTAGTCCAGCGAGGCGACGTCCATCAGCAGCTCGCGCACCGAGTAGGGCATGTGACCCGCGGACTTCAGCAGCACGTCCTGCGTCGACTCGGCCCCGGCGTTTGATCGATATCCCGACACGTGTCGTTTGTCCCCCGACGCCGGTCAGGGGGCAAGCGCGCGGACGCGGCCGCGCCCGCGCCCGCGTGTCCATTCGCGCAGGCGACAGGATCGCGCTCCGTCTCGGGGCGCGATCACGCGCGTCAGCTCTCCGCGCCACGTCACCAACGGAGCACCGTGAACGCTCGCGCTCGAGATCGCCACCGCCAACACGCCGCCCCGCTCGCGCTCGCGCTCGCCGCGTCGTCCTGCGCGCCGATGCTCATGAAGATCGACTCCTTCAACCATGTCCCCGAGGTCGTCACGCCGGTCGACGCGGCGACCCTCGAGGCGCGCGCGGCCGACCCGGCGCCCCGCGAGTACGGGTCTCAGGGCGTCTATACGCCCGACCCGGACTTCTCGCGGCTCGCCTTCGCGTGGCCCGGGAGACAGGGTGAGCGCGAGGCGGTGATCACGTACTGCGTCACGCCCATGGGCAAGACGGAGGAGATCCGCGTCGCGCGGAGTTCGGGCGTTGGCGCGATCGATCGCGTCTGTCGCGACGCGGTCAAGAAGTGGCGGTTCAAGCCGCACGAGATCAACGGACGGCGCGTCCGCTCCTGCGAGGGCGTGTCGTTCCAGATCCGCGTGACCCGGGCGCGTCGCCGGCGTCGCTGAGCGCGACGCCGGCTACTCCGGCTACTCCGGCACCGGCAGGATGACCTCGTTGATCTTCGAGATGTCGCTGCCGGCCGGGTACCCGTAGGAGGCGTAGGTGTCGGTGCCCCAGACGATGATGCCGAAGGGGCCGTCGCTCTCGGCGAGGTGCCGGCTGGTGCCGCACTGCCCGACGGGCGTGTTGCCGCGCTCGAGGTCGACGTGGGCGTACTCGTAGACGCCGTCGTTGCCGACCGGCGTCCAGCCGCCGACGGTCCCGAGGCACTCGATCTCGACGTCTTCGAAGCCGTTCTCGCCCTGGGCGCGGATGATCACGAGCGTGGTGGTCCCGTAGGTCGGGTCGGTGAAGAACACGTAGCGGTTCTGGAACTGCTTGGGCGAGAGCAGGCTGACCCACTCCTCGTCGCCGAGGCCGCACTGGATGTTCTGGATGTTGGCGGTGCAGTCGGGCCGCGTGCCGCTCCAGGTGCCCGGCATGTACTGCGAGAACAGGAACGGGAAGTCAGGGTCCTGCGAGCGCACGGTGAACGCGATCGTGGTCTCGAACTGCGCGACCTCGCCGGCCTGCAGGCTCGCGGGCGCCCCGGGCGGCGGGCCCGGGTCCCAGGTCAGCTGCGTGCCGTCAACGGCGCCGACCATGCGGTACGGCACGCTCTCGGGCGCGAGGTTGGCGAGGCGCGTGACGACGCCGGCGCCGACGTACTCGTTGCCGACCGCGGCGACGGGCGCGATCTGCTGGTGCGCCGACTCGCCGCCGCCGGGGCCCTGCGAGGTCGCGCTGGCGACGAACAGGTACTTGTCGCCGGTCCACAGCCCGATCGGCTTGTCGCTCTCGAACACCGCGCTGTTGGGATCAAACTGGTTGTTGGACTGCGACCACTGCAGGATCTCGCCGGCGTTGAGCATGTACTCGGTGGTCACGTTGGCGGGCGCCGGCGCGACGCCGCCGCCGCCGGGGAAGCCGCTCTTGGGCGCGACCTTGATCAGCGTGTTGTCCTCGCGCGCGACGACGAGCGCCCAGCGGCCCTGGGACGACTGCGCCGGCGCGATCGCCATGTAGTTGTCGCCCCACGAGGTCGCCGGGAACAGCAGCGAGGCGCTGGGCAAGAAGCTGGTCGCGCCGCCGTAGGGGTTGATGTCGTAGGCGCTCAGCGGCGAGTCGCTGGCGACGTGGAAGGCCTGGCCGATGCCGCTGTTGGGGACCGCGGTGTCGGCGAGCACGGCGGGCGACACGGGGCACTCGAGCGAGTAGCCGAGCCCGTGGACAGCACCTGGCTTGTGGGACAGGAACAAGATCGCGACCTCGTCGGGCGGCAGGCCCTCGGGCGGGATCGGCTCGTAGGTGATGTTGCCGCCGTTGGACTTCGGGATGCGCCCGAAGCTCGAGACGTCGAGCTGCTGCCCGCCGCGCGAGACGGACAGCTGCGCCGGGCCGGTCCACGCGTTGGCGACGAACACGGCGTAGCAGGGCCCCTGGTAGGTGTTGTTCTGCCCGTTGAGGTAGAACGGCGGCGTCGGAGCCCAGAAGTCGCAGCCGACGGTCCCCTGCTGCGCGCCGAAGACCTCGCACACCGGCATGCAGGCGCCGTCCAGACAGGCCTCGTCTGGGGTACATGACTCATAGACCTGGTCGTTCTCGTCGAGGACGTCGTGCAGGTCGCCGGAGCAGTGCAGCACGCCCGGGTCGCCGGTGCTGGTGCCCGAGGTCGTCGCGAAGGGGTCGCTGGCGGTGATCGTCTCGCCGGTCGTGCCGGTGCTCTCGGTCGCGCTGGTCGGGCCCACGCCCGTCAGCGGCTCGGTGCTCGCGCCCGTCTCGCTGTCCGTGCCCCCGGGGCCCGCGCTCGTGTCGCCGGTCTCGCTGCCGGCGGAGGTCGCCGGGTTGACGGTGGGCTGGGTCGGCGTCAGCGTGGCGTCGGCGTCGCTGACCGTGCCGCCCAAGTCGTCGCCGCAGGCCGACGCGAGCGCGACGCAGAGGATGAGGCCGAGACCAAGCCGCGACGCGACGTGGTCGTGAACAATGCAGTCAATTCGTGGAGTCGACATGGCGCGTCGACCCCATGGTAGTGGGAATACGCCGACGCCGCTGGCCCCGGTCGCGAACTCGAGAACAGGCGCCGTGGGCTAGCGACCGAAGCGGACCGCGGCGCCGTAGACCGCGATCAGCAGGCACAGCCCGCCGATCGGCACGAGCAGGATGCCCGGGCCGGGATCGCCCGCGAAGAACCACGCGCCGCCGAGCAAGAACCCGCCGGGCAAGAGCACGCCGGCGGCGGTCAAGCAGCGCGAGCTCAGCGTGAGCGAGACGCCGCCCTCGCGCGCCGGGGCGCGCAGGCTGGCGGCGAAGGCGATGTGCACGAGCCCGAGCAGCGTGCCGTGGGCGTGGGCGAGCGTCCACATATGCCGGCGCGTCTGGTTGTGAACGTCGAGGTAGAAGCCGAGCTTGAAGCCGTGCAGCGCCTCGAGCACGAGGCCGAGCGTGAGGAACACGGCGAGCGACCACCAGCCCCAGCGCATGTGGTGACCCCGGAGCCGCGCGCGCCGGTCGACGTCATCCTCGGGCGCGGCGCGAGCCGCCTCGCCCAGCTGCTCGGCGCTCGAGCGCGCGTCGTCGGGCTCCGACATCGCCGACAAGTGTACTCGTCCGTTGACCCGCGCGCGCGCCTCTGGATAAGGTTCCTGCACGCCGCCCGTGTCCGAGGTCCGCGATCTTCAGGTCCCTTCGGGACGCGAGCCGCTCTCGGCGGTCTTGCGCGGCCCCGGCGAGCTGACGCTGGAGCGACGCCCGCGGGCGCCGCTGCGCCCATGGGAGGTCCGGATCCGCGTGGGCCTGGTCGGCGTGTGCGGGACCGACCGCGCGCTGCTCTCGGGCGCGCTCGCGACCCGGTACCCGCTGGTGCCGGGCCACGAGTTCGTCGGCGAGGTGATCGAGGTCGGCGACCCGCGCGACGCCGCCTGGCTCGGCCGGCGGGTGTGCGCCGACATCAACAACACCTGCCTGTCGCGCCGGCGCGCGGCGCCCTGCCGCGCGTGCCGGCTCGCGCTGCCGCACCACTGCCAGCGGCGCGACGTCACGGGGATCCACGAGGCCGCCGGCGCGTTCGCGGAGGAGCTCGTCGCGCCCGCAGCCAACCTGTTCGCCGTGCCAGACTCCGTGAGCGACCTGCGGGCGATGTTCTGTGAGCCGCTCGCGGCCGCGCTCGCGGCCTTCGAGCGGGCCCCGGTCGGCCCCGGCGACGTCGTCGTCGTGCTCGGCGCCGGGCGGCTCGGCGCGCTGATCGCCGCGGTCGCGCGGCGACGCGGCGCGGACGTGCTCGCGGTCGGTCGCAGCCCTCGCAAGCTCGCGCGCTGTCTGGCGCTCGACTGCGGGGAGCTCGTCCGCGTCGACGATCCCGCGCTCTCGCTGCGCGCCCGGGTCGACGCGCGCACCGAGGGCCTCGGCGCCGACGTCGTGGTCGAGGCCACGGGCGCGCCCGAGGGTCTGCTGCGCGCGCAGGAGCTCGTGCGGCCGCGCGGGACGATCGTGCTCAAGACCACCTGCGGGCTGCCGAGCGGCTTCGACCTCACGCGCGCGGTGGTCGATGAGGTCACGCTCGTGGGCTCGCGCTGCGGCGCCTTCGCCGACGCGCTCGAGCTGCTCGCGCGCGATCCGCTGCCGGTCGAGTCGCTGGTGGAGGAGACCTACCCGCTGCGCGAGGTCGCCCGCGCGCTCGAGCGCGCGGGTGAGGTCTTCAAGGTCGCGGTGCGCGTGGGTCCGGACGCCTGAGCGATCCGTGTCCGCTACGTGAGCAACGCCGTGAGCGCGGCCCAGCGCGGGCCGGCGGCGGAGAGGTAGCGCGCCGCGTCCTCGCGTCGACCGGCTTGGAGCAGCTCGAGCGCGCGCAGGGCCTCGGGCGCGCCGACGAGGGCGCGCAGATCGGCGACCTGGATCAGCTCGACGCGCGGTCGCCTGCGTCCGGGCGTCGAGATCACCAGCTGATGACGCTCCACCCGCGGGCCGTCGACGAGGTGGGCGGTGGTCGCGTCACGGACCGCGAGCTCGACGCGGCTGCCGTCGCGCAGGCCGAACACCGCGAGGCGGCTGGGGTGATGGCTGGCCGGATCGGCGAAGCCGTCCGCGAGCACGCGCAGCGTGGGCGTCGCGCCCGCGCTCGACGACGCGGCGCTCGAGCGCGCGCATGCCAGGAGAGGACGAGGACGGGACGCAGGGCGCGGACGCGAGTGCATACGCGACCGCGATCGGCCGCGGACGCCTGGAGGTTGCGCGCGCGTCGAATTCGCGCGGCGCGACGCGATGACGCGCCCGCGCGCTCGAGGTACGACGTGGGTCATGGCATCGACACCGCGCGCGGGCCCGCGCTGGACCTACACGAGGGGGCTGCACGAGCTGGGCGACGGCGTGTTCGCCTACCTCCAGCCCGACGGCGGGTGGGGCTGGAGCAACGCCGGGCTGCTCGCGGACGAGGCGGGCGCGCGCGCGCTGCTGGTCGACACGCTGTTCGACCTCAAGCTCACGGCCGAGATGCTCGAGACGATGCGCCGCGCGGTCCCGGCGGCGCGCTCGATCGACACGGTCGTCAACACGCACGCAAACGGCGACCACTGCTGGGGCAACGAGCTCGTCAAGGACGCCGAGATCATCGCCACGCGGCGCAGCGCCGAGGAGATGGAGGAGCTGCCGCCGCGCAAGGTCGCGGCGCTCGCCAAGGCCGCGCGCGTGAGCAAGCGACTCGGGCGCCCCGGCGCGCTGCTCGGGCGCCTGCTCGGGACGCTGGGCCTGCGGACGCTCGCCGACGTCACGCGCTCGGCCGACTTCCTGCTCGAGGCCTTCGGCGGCTTCGACTTCGACGGCATCACGCTCACGCCGCCGACGCGCACCTTTGACGACCGCCTCGAGCTCGCGGTCGGCGAGCGCCGCGTCGAGCTGCTCGAGGTCGGCCCGGCGCACACGCGCGGCGACCTGCTCGTGCACGTGCCCGGCAGCCGCGTGGTGTTCACGGGCGACATCCTGTTCGTCGACAGCCACCCGATCGTCTGGGCCGGGCCCGTCAGCAATTGGATCGACGCCTGCGCGCGGATCGTCGAGCTCGACGTCGACGTCATCGTCCCGGGGCACGGGCCGATCACCGACAAGGACGGCGTCCGCCGCGTGCAGCGCTACCTCGAGCACCTGCGCGATGAGGCGCGCGCGCGCTTCGACGCCGGCATGTCGGTCGAGGAGGCGGCGCGCGACATCTCCCTCGAGGCGTTCTCGGGCTGGGGTGAGGCGGAGCGGGTGATCGTCAACGTCGACACGCTGTACCGCGAGTTCACGGGCGACCGCTCGCCGCGGGACACCGTCGCGCTGTTCGCCCGGATGGCCGCGCTCGCCCGCGCGTGAGCGCGTCGCGCTTCCCGCAGCGGTATAAATACAGTACACAGCACACGCTCGCGCGTCGGCGCGGGCCGAGTGATCGCGTATGAGCGAGCCGGAGCAACGCGCCAGGGCGATGTCCATCAAGGATGAGTACTTGATGGTCTGGGATCACGTGAACCGCCTGATGGGTCGGCGTCAGAGCATGACGACGATCCACCTCAGCGTGAACGCGGCGATCATCGGCGCGACCGCGTACATCCTGAAGGGCAAGGTGAGCTTCGTCGGCTGGCAGCTGCTGGCGATGCTGCTGCTGCTGCTGACCGGCATGGCCGCGAGCTACATGTGGACGCGGCTCGTCGCCCACTACAGCACGCTGCTCGACTGGTGGTACTCGACGCTGCGCGAGCTCGAGTCCAGCCACGAGCACGAGCTGCCCAACCTCATCACGCGCGAGTACAAGCGGTTCTACACGCGGCCGAGCAAGGGCCCGCGGCTTTGGTTCACGCGCCACGAGCTCCGCCTCGCGCGCCTGTTCATCGTCGCCTACGCGGTGTTCTCGGTCGTCGTGATCGTCGGGCTCGTCGGCGCGACCTGGACCTGAGCTGGCGTGGGGATCGGGTATCATCGGCGCGTGGTCCCCTCTCCACGCGCCGACCGGCGTCGACGGCTGACGGCGGCGCTCGGCGCCCTCGGGCTGCTCGTGCCGGGGCCCGCGCTCGCGCGGGCGGAGCGAGCGAGCGACGCGGCCGTCGAGGGTCCCGCGGCGCCGCAGGTCCGCGCCGCCGATCGCTGGACGCGCGGGACGTGGACTGCGGGGCTCGGCCTGACGGCCGGGATCCCCGAGGGGATGACGACGATCGGCGGCGTGGTGCGCGGCGGGCACTACGTCGTGACCGGGCTCGAGGTCGGGCTCGAGGCCGAGGTCACGGTGTTCTTGTGGAACACGGCCCTGACGGCGCAGTGGCGCGAGTACGCCGAGCGGCTGCCGAGCTACGTGGTCCGGGCGACGCCGACGCTGCGGTTCACGCCGCTGCGGCGCGAGGCCTTCGCGCTGTACCTGCTCGGCGGGCTCGGCCCGACGATCTTCGGGCGTGACGCCCACGTCACGGGTCACTGGCTGCTGTCCCCCGGCATGCTGATCTGGCTCGGCGGACGCGTGCACCTCGACCTCGCGTTTCGCTTCACGCAGCCGTTCCCGTACGAGGCGTGCGCGGAGGCGTTCGTCGACGACGCGCCGCCGCCCGGCGCGTCGCTGTACGGCTACTGCGACTTCCGCTTCGGGCCGCACCTCGGCGTGGTGTTCAGCTTCTAGATCGCTTCGCCCCGAGGCGAGGCGACCGCGCGCGGCGACCTACTTTAAAAACGGCTCGACGGCGCGCTGGAACTCGAGGCGGTGGACGCAGTCGGACACGTAGTCGAGGTTCTCGGTGTCGATCTCGAGCACGGGCGAGAGGTCGTAGCGCGAGAACCAGTCCTCGTAGAGCTCGTTGAGCTTGCGCAGGTACCTCGCCGGGATCGCCTGCTCGTTGGCGCGGCCGCGCTGGCGCACGCGGCGACGGATCGCGCGGACCGAGCAGCGCAGGACGATCAGGAGGTCGGGCGGCGCGAGCACCCGCCGCATCACGGAGTAGAGGTCGCAGTAGGTGGACCAGTCGCGGTCGCTCATGCAGCCCGAGGTGTGCAGGTAGCGGGCGAAGATCTCGGCGTCCTCGTAGATGGTGCGGTCCTGGACGACCGTGTGCGGCTCGGCCATCAAGTCCATGTGGATGCGGAACTTGTGGGTCAGGAAGCTGAGCTGCGAGTGAAACGCCCAGCGCTTCATGTCGCCGTAAAAGTCGTCGAGGTAGGGGTTTTGCAGGTTCGGCTCGACGAAGGGGCGGAAGCCGTAGCGGTGGCAGAGGTACTCGACCATCGTCGTCTTGCCGACGCCGATGTTGCCGGCCACCGCGATGAAGCGCCGCGGCAGCGCGCGGGGCTTCGGGTCCGGGTTCGAGTCTACCTCCAACTTCGCGATCGCCTCGGCGCTGACGCCCATGAAGCCGCGAGCGTATCACGCTCGCGCGGACGATCGGCCGGCGAAACCCGCGGCCGCGGGTCCCCGCGAGCGCGCCGCGCAGCGTCCGCGTCGCGTCCGCGCGAGGATCTGGTATGAGTCGACGCATGGGAAGCGCGCGCGGTCTCTCGTCCCCGCTCCTGCTGCGCGCGGGAGATCCTCGGCTCGCGCCGAGCCCGAGCCTGGCGCGCGCCGCCGCCTTCGTCGCGGCGCTGCGAGCCGACACGCCCGCGCTGCGCGCGGCTCGCTGGCGGACGCTCGAGTTCATCGAGCGGCACGCGGACGCGCTTCACAGGACCTGTCCACAAGGTCATCTAACCGCGTCCGCGCTGGTCGTCGATCACGCGCGCGCGCGCGCGCTGCTGCTGCGCCACCGCAAGCTCCAGCGCTGGCTGCAGCCGGGCGGCCACGCCGACGGCGACGGCAACCTCGTCGCCGTCGCGCTGCGCGAGGCGACCGAGGAGAGCGGGCTGCCCGAGGGCGCGCTCGAGATCGAGGCGAGCCCGATCGACCTCGACATCCACGAGGTCGCGCCGCCCGGCGAGGCGCCGCACCTGCACCTCGACCTGCGGTTCTTGATCCGCGCGCCGGCAGGCGCCGCGCTGCGCGGCAACCACGAGTCCGAGGCGCTGCGCTGGTGCGCGCCCGAGGAGCTCGCGGCGCTCGACGCCGACGCGAGCACCCAGCGGCTGGCCGCGCGCGGCTTCGCGATCGCGGCGCGGCTGTGGCCGTGAGCGCGGCTCAGGGCTGGTAGTTGCCGTCGTTGGTCACGACGACGTCGGCGATCGCGGTGCTCGAGCGGAACTTGAAGCGGAGCTCGTGCGGGCCCGGACCCCAGCTCTGGACCCACGGATCGTTAAGATTGGCGTAGCAGCTCTCGTTGTTGTCGCGCCGGTTGATCTCGCGCCAGCGGTAGGTGCCGAGGTTCCAGTCGCAGTGGCCGTCGAAGCGCGCCCAGTCGGGCGGCGGCGGATCGCCGTCGACGCGCAGGTTGAAGTCGTCCTCGTTGCCTTCGTCGTAGAAGCGCACCCAGACGTGCCACTGGTCCTCGCACGGGATGTCCGGCGTCCACACGGCGGCGTTGTCGCCGTCGGCGTCGCCCTGGAAGACCGCGACGTCCTTGTTGTTGAGCACCTGGCTCTCGGTCACGTTCCAGCCGCCGGAGAGCTCGGCGTCGTTTACGTCGTACATCAACGTCACCGTGTCGACGCAGGCCTCGCCCATCATGCCCGAGTCCGAGGTCGTCATCGGGTCGGTCGTGCTCGGGTCGGTCGTCGGCTCCGGTCCCGTCGTCGGCTCCGGCCCCGTCGTCGGCTCCGGCCCCGTCGTCGTGCTCGGGTCGACCGTCGGATCCGGTCCGCCCGTCGTCGGGTCGAGCGTCGACTCGGTCGGGTCGACCATGCCCGTCGTCGCGCCGGAGTCGGTCATGCCGCCGGAGGGGTTGGAGCCGCCGGTGGAGCTGTCGCTCGACGTCTGGGGGCCCGCCGTGGTCGCGCCGCTGCCCTCGCTCTCGCTGTCCGAGTCGGCGCTGTCGCTGGAGCCGCCGCCGCTGCCCTCCTGCGGGGTGCCGCCGCAGGCGAGCGCGAGCGCGACCAGGACGAGCGCGCCGGCACGCGTCGCGCGTGCTCGAGTGAGACGAGGGCCCCGGGCATCCAACGATTTCGTAATCACAACCCGATCATTATACCGCTCGTCTCGCGCGACGCGGCGGCCGACCCCGCGGCCGGCGAATGAAATATGACCAAAAGGCCATACTAAACATTCATCCGATCACGCCCCGCGGGCGACCCGGATGAATTGCCCCGCGAGCTGCGAGAGCTCCGCGAGCGAGTTGGGCGGCGGCTCGCGTCGCGGCAGCGCCCAGACCGGGATTTTGGGATAGGCGCTCGCCAGCGACTCGACGGCCTGCAGGCTGCGACGCCCCTGGATCTGTATGCCGCGGTAGGACGAGAGCAGCGCCGCGACGGCGCCCGGGTCCTCGGCCCCGGGCACCGCGCTCGCGATGGCGTCCGCCGCCGGCGGGTCGGGGAACGCGGGGATCATGCGGTTGAGCACCACCGCGTCGATCCGCAGGTGACGCTGGCGCAGCACCTCGAGGAACGCGAGCGCCTCGCGGACGCTGAACTGCGAGGCCGAGGTCGTCAGGATCACGCCGGTGGCCGGCGAGCTCAGCAGCTCCTGAAAGTCGCCGGCGCGGTCGCGGAAGGCCCCCAGCACCACCGAGAACTCGCGCAGGAACGCGCCGAGCTCCTCGATGAAGCGCCCGCCGCCGACCGCCCCGAGCGCCTTGAGCACGACCTTGTTGCCGATCCCGAGCACGCGCGCGCCGATGGAACCTGTCCCTGTGAGCAGGCGAATCGCGGGGTTCGTGACGAGCTCCTGCACGCGGTCGGGCGCCGCGAGGAACTCGAGCGCGTTGGCGGTCGGCGGGGTGTCGAGCACGATCAGGTCGTAGCGGCGCTCGTCGTGCAGCAGGCGCAGCTGCGCCATCGCGGCGTACTCGAGCGCGCCGCCGAGGTGCTGCGCCGTCGCCTTGTAGATCGGGTTGCGGAGGATCGCGTCGGCCGCGGCCGCGTCCGCGGCGTAGGCCTTGACGAGGCGGTCGAACACGACCTTGCCGTCGAGCAGCAGCGCGTACAGCCCGCCCGCGCTCGACCCGAGCTCGGGCGTCTTGACCTCGAGCTCGGCGCCGGGCTCGACGCGCGCGGAGAAGCCGAGCGCCTGCGCGAGGCGCCGGGAGGGGTCGATCGTCACGACCAGGACGCGCTTGCCCGCGCGCGCGGCCGCCAGCGCGAGCGTCGCGGCGCAGGTCGTCTTGCCGACCCCGCCAGGGCCGACGCACAGCACGACCGCGCGCTGCGGGTTCAGCGGCAGCGCGGACCAGAGTGTCTGCGAAGAGGACTGCATGGGCTCGGGTCGTGGTGAGTTGGAGGCCAGCCTGCTAGTGTTGCGGGCCGTGAGGGGACCATCCAGGTTCAAGGTCGTCGTCGAGGGGCAGGCGCGCGAGGTCGAGATCGTCGACCTCGACGGGCAGGCCGACGCCGCGCTCGTGACCGTCGACGGCGAGCGCTTCGAGGTCCGCGCGGCGCCGGACGACAGCGTGCTCGTACGCCCTGAGGGACAGGTCGCGCAGCGCCGCGTGACGCTCGACGGGCAGACCACGCCCGCGAGCGTGGCGATCGCCGGGCGCGGGCTCTCCGTCGCGGTGAAGAGCGCCCGAGAGGCCGCGCTCGAGGCCGCGCTCGCCGAGCGCGCGGGCGCGGGCGGCGGGGCGTCCCGGCTCGCGGCGCCGATGCCCGGCCGCGTGATCAAGGTGCTGGTCGCCGAGGGCGAGTCGGTCCGTCAGGGCGCGCCGGTGATCATCATCGAGGCCATGAAGATGGAGAACGAGATGTACGCGCCGATCGACGGGCACGTACGCAACCTCAAGGTCAGCAGCGGCGACACGGTCGACAGCGGCGCGCTGCTGTGTGAGATCGAGCCGCTGCGCGAGGACGAGGACGAGGCCTAGCGGCCCGTGGCGATGGTCCACGCGCGCCTCACTTGTCCGTTTCGCCGTGGACGTCGTTGCCGAGGCTTGTAGTACGGCCCGGTTCAACCGCGTTTCATCACCTCGCGCACACCAGTAAATATGGCGCGAGGCGACGCGCGGACGTTCGCCACGGGCTGCGAACCCTTCCGCGTCGCGCGTCGCGGTCGCGCTCACGCGACTCCTCCGCTGCGGACCACGCACTCCGGCAGCGCGGCGCAGAGCGCCTGCATGTCCTCGAGGCTCGAGAGCCCCTCCCAGCGCCAGGGGATCTCGAGGGCCACCGGCGAGCGCCCGGCGCCGCGCTCCCCCGCCATCCAGGCGTCGACGTTGGCCTGCTGACGGTGGGCCTGCTCGGCGATCGTGTGCGTCACGGAGAAGAAGGCTCGGACCGCGTCGCTGGTCGACGCTGGCAGCGCGGCGGGCGAAATCGCGGGGACCTCGGCCGGCCACATGCCGTTGACGAATATCGCGCCGATCTCCATGTGCAGCTCCTCACGGAGTGACGCGGCGAGCTCACCGAGCTCGGTCAACGGCCAGCGCGCCGGGAGCCCGACGAGGACCGCCTGCACGCGCGCTGGATCCTCGAGCGCGTCGACCATGCGCTGCGCCTCGGCGGTCAGCGGCCCGCGCGGCACGGTGTTCAAGATCGTTCGCGGGACGCCGAGGTTGTAGCGGAGGTGCCCCGTCGCCGGCCCGTCGAAGATCACGGTGTCGAAGCTGCGCGCGCGGCAGGCGACGTGCCAGAGCTTGCCGAGCACCGCGTAGTCGTCGAGCCCCGGGATCGCGCGCAGCAGCCGACGCATGAGCTTGTTCCCGAACACCGCCGAGGACAGCCGCTCGCTCTTGAGGATCATGCTGCCGTACTCGCGCACGCAGACGTGCGGGACGACGCGCTGGATGAACAGGCCCGGCGCCAGCTCGCGGGGGACATCCGCGAGCGCGCGATGACCGAGCATCCACGCCAGGCGGTCGTCCTGGCCGACCGTCGCGACGAGCACGCGACGACCGCGCCGCGCCAGCTCGAGACCCAACATCGCCGACATCGCGGTGCGCCCGACGCCCCCCTTCCCGCTGACGATCAACAGCTCACGGCGGGCGAGCGCGTCGAGCACCTGGGACGCCGTCTGAGGGCGTCCCGGAGGGTTTGGCGCCAGGGCCATGGGCGGCTGAATCTGGCACAGCTTCGGCGAGCATTCCAGCACAAGGGGCATAGCAGCTCACGCCCTTCTCCTGACCGAGCGGCCAGCGCGGAGCGGCGACGCGTGGCGCCGATGTGTGCGCCCGCGAACGCGCGCCGCGAAGCTTGACCTGGGATGCCGCGCTAGCGATGCTTGCGCGTCTGTGTTCGCCCGGAAGCGACGAGCGCGGGCCAGATCAGGCAGGCGCCGTCGCCGCGACCGACGCGGCGTCGACCCGCGACCCGCGAAGCGAGCCATGGCCGTCGAAATCAAGAACGCCGAAGAGATCGAGAAGATGCGCGCGACCTGCCGCCTGGCCGCGTCTGTCCTCGAGTTCATTGAGCCGCACGTCAAGCCCGGGGTGTCCACGGGCCACCTGGACCGGCTCTGCCACGAGTACATCATGGACCACGGCGCCTACCCCTCGCCGCTCAACTACAAGGGGTTCCCGAAGTCGATCTGCACCTCGATCAACGAGGTCGTCTGTCACGGCATCCCCAACGACAAGCAGCTCCTCAGGGACGGCGACATCATCAACCTCGACATCACCACGACGCTCGACGGCTACTTTGGTGACTGCTCGGACATGTTCGCCGTGGGCGAGATCAGCGAGCGCGCGCGTCGCCTGATCACGGTCACGCGCGAGTGCCTGTGGCTCGGGATCCGCGAGGTCGCGCCCAAGAAGCGCCTCGGGGACATCGGCGCGGCGATCTACGAGTACGCGGCCGGGCGCCACGGCTACGGCGTCGTCGAGGTGTTCTGCGGGCACGGCATCGGCCGCGAGTTCCACATGGCGCCGCAGGTCTCGCACGTCGGGCGGCGCGGCACCGGACGGCGGATGAAGACCGGCATGACCTTCACGATCGAGCCGATGATCAACCTCGGCACGCCGGACTGCGAGATCCTCGACGACGGCTGGACCGCGGTCACGCTCGACCGCCGGCTCAGCGCCCAGGCCGAGCACACGATCCTCGTGACGAAGTCGGGCTTCGAGGTCCTGACGCTGCGCGAGGGCGGCTACGTCCCCGGGGACCTCGACCTCGACGCGGCCAGCTGAGCGCTCCCACGCGCGACGCCCGGGCGCGGACCCGGGCGTCATGGGGCGGCGTCGCGCCGCCGTCGTGAGCTGTTCTTTCGAGCTGTTCTTTCGAGCTGTTCTTTCGAGCTGCTCTTTCGAGCTGCTCTTTCGAGCTGCCCGTGAGAGCAGCTCTTTCAAGCAGCTCGCGCGAGCGCTACTTGTCCTTGTCCATGTCGAAGCGGAAGTACCACATCATCGACTTCCAGTCGGCGGTGACCGAGCGGGTGTCGCCGAACGGGTACTCCATGCGGGCGACGAACACGACGTCCTGGGACTCGGCGCGCGTGAACATGAACTGCACGATCTCGGTCTCGCTGCCGCCCTCCTCGGCGGGCGCGAGCAGCTCGGTGTAGATGCCGCGCTTGTCGTGGTAGTCGTCGTTGAAGCTGAGCTCGCGGACCTCGTAGCCCTCCTCCTTGTAGGAGTTGCGGAAGTACGCGACCGCGCGCTCGTCGATCGGGCGCTCCTTCTTGGCGATGTAGAAGGTCAGCGAGATCTCCTCGCTGAAGTCGGTCTCGGAGGCGCCCTGGTCGACGTCCTCTTCGTTGACGCTCTCGTCGGCCGACGACGTGCAGCGCACGATCGGCGTCCAGCCCGTCGGGGACTCCGCGGAGTGGGTGGGCTCAAAGCAGTTCTTGAACACGTAGCGGGTCTCGGGGATCTCGAAGCTGAGCTTGAGGCCAGGCACCTTGATGAAGTTGCCCTCCTTGGCGCCGCTGCTCGGCGACTCGATCCACTTGTACGCGTCCGACTTGGGGTTCCCCTGATACCCGTCGCTCTTCTTGCACCCGCCGAGCGCCAGCGAGCAGGTGAGCGCGAGGGCGAAACTGGCCAGAACAGTCGGGGTCGTGCGGCGTGGGCTCATCATGATGCGTTCGTCTCTCCGAGGCGCTGCGACAGTAACAAAATCATGCCGGTGCGTGAACCCGCCCGCGCGGCCGCGCGAGGCGTCCCCTGGGCGCCGCGCGCGTTTGCACACGCGACGCCCCGGGCGACGCGAGACGTCCGCGCGACGCCGCAGCGCCCTCGCGCCCGCGCACGGCCCTCGCGCGCCGCCGCTCACTCGACCACGGCGTCGAGCACGAGCTCGAGCACCTGGTTGTGGATCAGCTGCTTGCCGTCCTCGAGCACCTCGTCGAGCAGCTGCAGCGGCGTCAGCCACTTCTCGGGGTCGTCCATGGGCGCGGTGCCCATCCGCACCATCACCATGTCGTGGCTCGGGATCACCTCGATCACCTGGTTGCCGAGGCCGACGGCGCAGTAGGAGTCGTCGGGCCCGAAGGGGTGCAGCCCGCCCGGCTTGGGCTTGAAGTCCACGGAGTCGAGCGTCGGCTCCTGACCGCTGAGCCACCAGAGGTAGCCGTAGCCGCGGTTGAGCTGCTGCGAGGGCGAGCGCGCGTCGTCGATGAAGCCCTCGGAGACGAGCTCCTCGCCGTCCCAGCAGCCGTCGTGCAGGTACAGGTAGCCGAAGCGCGCGTGGTCGCGGCACGACGCGAGCACGTTCATGTACATCGCCGGGTGCCCGACGTCGTCCTTGAGCCACTCGGCGTCCATGCCCATCGGCTGCCACAGGTGCAGCTGCGAGTACTCCTCGGCGGTGAGGCCCGTGGCGCCGCGCAGCACAGGCTCGAGCACCTGCACGCCGTGGTTGTTGTACTCCCAGTCGGTCAGCGGCGGCTTGGCGAGCGGGTTGTCGAGCGCGCGCTGGGTCATGTCCATGGCGAGGAACATGCTGATGTTGTCGGCGAACAGCCCGAACTCGAGACCCGAGGCCATCTGCAGGAGGTTGCGGATCGACACGACCTCGTGATCCGTGCCCTGCCACTCGGGGATGTAGTCGGCGGCCGGGTCGTCGAGGCTGGCGATCGCGCCGCGATCGAGCGCGAGGCCGACCGCCGTGGCCGCGTAGGACTTGCCGACCGACCACGACTTGACCTTGGTCTGCGCGTCGGTGCCCTGCCAGTACCACTCGCCGACGATGGTCCCGTGACGGATGACGACGAGGCAGTTGGAGGCCTGCGTCGCGGCGTAGTCGGCCGCCGCCTGCAGCTTGTCGGGGTCGAGCCCGTGGTCCTCGGGCGCGCCGACGGGCCAGTCGGGGACCGGGAACGGCCCCGGGTCGAGCAGGCAGCGCGCGTCCTCGGGCGCGCCCGTCGTCGCGCCCGCGCTGTCCGTCGTCGTCGACGAGGCGTCGCTCTCAACGCTGGTCTCGACGTCCGTCGATGAGCCCGTCGCGGACGCGGTCGCGGCCGTCGTCTCTGCTGAGCTTGTGGACATGTCCCCCGAGACCGTCGACGAGGCGTCGCTCTCGGAGCCGCCGCCCTCGCTCGCCGGGCCGCCGCGGTCATCGCCGCAGGACGACAGCGCGATCGACAGCGTGATCGACAGCGTCCGCGCCAGGAGGCGCGGTGCGCGGGGAACAGGGCGACGATCGTTGGCGCGAGCATCCATGCGAGACCTCCTCGCGGGCGCGTGCCCGCGTGCCGCGAGGCGCCGCGAGGCGCCGAGCCGCAGCTCCTGCATATCGAAGCCCGCCCGCCCGCGCACCTTGACGGCTCTCACCTACAAACGCAGGAGCCCGCGCCCGCGCTGCTGACAGCGCGGTGTCAGCAGCCCGCGACCGGCCGCCAGCGTGCTGCCACCACGGTGGCAGCACGCCCCCCGTATGGTGCCGCTCGCTCGCCAAGGACGGCGAGCGCCTCGCACCTGCTGACAACCTCGACACGAGAGACAGGCATCATCATGGACACCCGAGTACCCACCTCCCCCGCCGCTTCCACCCAGGCCGCCGCTCACGCCGACGCGGCCAGCGTCGTCTGGTTTGAAGTCATGGGCCAGGATCAGGCGCGTTTGCGCGCGTTCTTCAGCGAGCTCTTCAACTGGCGCTTCACGTCGACGCAGCCCACCTACAGCGTCATCCCCGAGCCCGCGAAGGGGATCCCGGGCGCCGTCGGCACGAGCCCCGAGGGCCACAGCTGGACGACCTTCTACGTCCAGGTCAAGGACCTCGAGGCGTCGCTGCGCCGCGCCGTCGAGCTCGGCGGCACGCAGCTCACGCCCGTCACGCAGCTGCCCGGCTGCGTGCGCTTCGCGGTGTTCGCGGACCCCGAGGGGCACCCGATCGGGCTCGTGCAGCCGCCCGAGGCGGCGTGATCACGACTCGCGGGCCCGGGCGCGCCGGCGCGTTCGGGTCCCGCGAGCGCGCCGTCCGCTCGACCTCGCGATCGACCCTCGCGATCGACCATCCCGCTACCATCTCCTGACCCGATGCGACGCGCCGACCGACTGTTTCAGCTAGTCCAGCTGCTGCGGAACCGACGGTTCGCGACGGCGGAGACGCTCGCGGCCGAGCTGGGCATCTCCAAGCGCACGGTCTATCGCGACATCCGCGACCTCGAGCGGTCGGGCGTGCCGATCCGCGGCGAGGTCGGGGTCGGCTATCAGCTCGACCGCAGCTTCGAGCTGCCGCCGATGGCGTTCACGGCCGTCGAGCTCGAGGCGCTGATCCTCGGGGCGCGCTTCGTCGAGACCTGGGGCGACCGCGAGCTCGCGGTCGCGGCCCGGGGCGCGATGGCGAAGATCGAGGCGGTGCTGCCCGAACCGCTGCGCCGCGCGATGGAGCGCGCGGCGATGTTCGCCCCCGGCACGCGCACCGCGAGCGACATGGGCCGCTTCCTCGGGCCGCTGCGCCGGGCGATCGCGGCGCGCAGCAAGCTGCGGCTCGCGTACACGCGCGCCGACGGTCAGCACAGCGAGCGCACGATCCGGCCGCTCGGGCTGTTCTACTGGGGCACGAGCTGGTCGCTCGGCGCGTGGTGCGAGCTGCGACGCGACTATCGCAACTTCCGCGCCGACCGCATCACCGGGCTCGAGGTGCTCGAGGAGGGCTTCGACGCGGACGACGACGCGATCTCGCTCTCCGACTTCCTCGACACCATGAAGGCCGAGAACGAGCGCGCGTGCGCGGCCTGGCGCGCGCGCGAGGAGGCGGCGCGCGCCGCCGCGAACGCCGACGAAAACACAGCGCCCCCGTCCCCGGCCGACGCCGGCACCATGGGGTCGAGACCCGCGCATGATCGACCGACCGCAGACGACTAACGGGCGCGTCGCGCTCACGCTCACGCTCCTGCTCGCGTGCAGCGGCGGGACCGACGCGAGCTCGAGCGACGCGACGAGCGAGGGCGCGACCGGGACGACCAGCGCGGAAGCGAGCGCGTCGAGCTCGGGCGCGACCGGATCGTCTGGGTCGACCGGGTCGATCGGGTCGATCGGGTCGACCGGGTCGACCGGGTCGACCGAGTCGAGCGCGTCGACGGCTGGCCCGACGACCAGCGTGGACACGACCGACGGCGAGACCGTGGGCGCGAGCGAGCCCACGGGCGCGAGCGGCTCGACGGGCGCGGCGACGACGGGCGGCTCGCTGTGCGACGAGGGCGACGACTCGCCCTGCGTCTCGTGCGTCAAGGCCACGTGCTGCGACGCGTGGACCGACTGCACGCTCGACGCCGACTGCGGCTGCCAGGCGGAGTGCGTGCTGCAGGGCCTCGACGAGCAGGAGTGCGCGATGCAGTGCCCCGGGTTTGATCCGATGGCGAACGCGGCGTGGGCTCCCGTGCGCGCGTGCGTCGTCGGCCCGTGCGCGCCGAGCTGCGGCTGAGCGCACGCGACCGGGCCACAAAGTCAGCCCGCGCGCCGTCGATTCGTGCAACCCTCGGGGGCGATGATGGCCTCGGCCCCGGCGGCGATCGACAGCGTGCGCATCGCCTTCAGCCCCAACGGCCTCAGGCTCCTGAACGTGATCATCGCGCTGATCATGTTTGGGATCGCGCTCGACCTCCGCGTCGACGACTTCCGCCGCGTCGTCACCCGCCCGCGCGCGGTGGTCGTGATCCTCGTGACCCAGCTGGTGCTGCTGCCGGCGCTGACCTTCGGCCTCACGCAGGCGCTCCCGCTGGCGCCGAGCGTCGCGCTCGGCATGATCCTGGTCGCCGCCTGCCCCGGCGGCAACGTCTCCAACCTGATGACGCACCTCGCTCGCGGCAACACCGAGCTCTCGGTCACGTTGACCGCGATCGTGACCGCGGGCGCGATCGTGTTCACGCCGCTCAACCTCTCGGTGTGGGCGTCGCTCGACCCTGGCACGCGCGCGCTCTTGCGGGTCGTCCACGTCGACCCGGTGAGCATGTTCTTCACGATCTTCGTGATCCTCGGCCTGCCGCTCGCGGTCGGCATGCTGCTCGCCGCGCGCCGCCCCTCGCTCGCCGCGCGCATGCGCGGGCCGTTTCGCCGCGCCTCGATGCTCTTCCTGCTCGCCTTCATCGTCATGGCGGCCACGAACAACTGGTCGGCGTTCATGCGCCACCTGCCCGAGATCTTCCCGATCGTCATCCTGCACAACGCGCTCGCGCTCGCGCTCGGCTTCACGACGGCCGCGCTGTTCCGCCTGGGCGCGCGGGAGCGCCGGACCGCGACGATCGAGATCGGGATCCAGAACGCCGGCCTCGGGCTGATCCTGATCTTCGCGTTCTTCGGCGGCCTCGGCGGCATGGCCTACGTCGCGGCGCTGTGGGGCGGCTGGCACATCGTCGCCGGCCTCCTGCTCGCGGCGGTGTGGTCGCGCCGCCCGCCCGCCGACGCCGACGCCGACGAGGCCGCGGACGAAACCGCAACGGTCACTCCAGCGCGATGACGTCGAGCGCGGCGGACACGATCGCGACGTAGCGCCGCAGCGCGCGCCGCCCGGCTGCGGTGATCCGCAGCACGGTCCGCGGGCGCCGGCCCTGGAACTCTTTTTTGACGACGATGAGCCCGGCCTGCTCGAGCCGCGTGATGTGGCTCGAGATGTTGCCCGCGGTCAGCCCCGTCGCGCGCCGCAGGTACAAGAAGTCCGCGGCGTCGACGACCGCGAGGTGGGCGAGGAGCACGAGCCGCGCCGGCTCGTGCACGACCCGGTCGACGTCGAGCAGCGCGCGCAGGGTCGCGTCGGGGTCGCTCACTCGGACCCCGCCGCGCGCCGCAGCCGCAGCAGCAGCGCGCCGCCGACCGCGGCCGCGACCACGCCGACCAGCACGAAGGGCCAGCCAGGGTTGGTGTCGAGCAGCACGACGACGGGCGCGAGCAGCACGAGCAGCAGCGCGTACAGGAGCATGCGCGAGAGCCCGAGCGAGACGCCGACCGCCGCGGCCATGCCGGCGACGAGCACGGCCGGCAGCCCGCCGACCAGCGACCCGAACGCGCGCGGGCCCTCCCCGCCGGTGACCAGGAGAAACGCCGCGAGCGCGAACGCGAAGCACGCGACGCCGGCGGCGATCATGCGCGCGGCGTGGCGACGCTGGCGGGCGTCACGCCGCGCGCTGAAGGTCACGTGGCCGGCGTAGGGCTCGACCGCGCGCGCGCGCACGGGCTGGTACAGCGGGACGAGCACCGCGGGGACGACGGCCGCCAGCGCGACCTGGTCGACGAGCCAGCCGATCCCGATCAGGAGCAAGCCGACGCCGGACAGCAGCTCGAGCGCGCCGTCGCCCCAGTACCTCGCGAACATCCTCTCCTCGAGCGTCTGCGCCATCGCTGCGCCTCCCGCGTTTAGTTTGCACCGCAAACCATTTTGCGTCAAGCAACACTCGCTCGCGCAGACCTCCGCGCGGGACCGCGCCCCGCCGCCGCCCGTCCGCGCGTCTGCTACGCTCGCGACGTGCTCCCGCGCGCGCGCTGGGCGAGGGCCCTCGCTCCGACGTTACCTGTCCTTATGAGCTTGTCGATCGCGGGCTGCGGCGCCGCGCCGACGTCGTCGACGCGCGCGCCGAGCGAGTCGGACGCGAGCGCGAGCGGCGAGGCCAGCGCGTCGTCGGAGTCAGACAGCTCGTCCTCGGCCGCGACCTCGGCCGCGACCGCGTCGTCCTCGGGGAGCGAGGACACGTCCGGCGCGGAGACGACGAGCGCGACGACCGACGGGCGACGCGTGCTCGTGGGCGGGCGCGTCGCGGGCGGCGGTCGCCTGGATCTCGAGCTCGAGGACGGCTTCATCACCGCGGTCGGCGTGTTCGACGGGGCGACGCTCGAGGGCGCCGAGGTCATCGACGTGACCGGCAAGTGGCTCTGCCCGGCGTTCATCGACAGCCACGTGCACCTCGCCTACCTCCCGGTCGCGTCGTCGCTCGCGGCCCGCGGGGTCGCGGCGGCGGTCGACCTGGCCGCGCCGCTGCCGTTCCTGGAGCGCCTGCCGACGCGGCCGCGCGTGCTCGCCTCGGGCCCGATGGTCACCGCGGTCGCGGGATACCCGACGCTCGGCTGGGGCGCGAACGGCTACGGGATCGAGTGCGCCGACGCGACCGCGGCCGTGGCCGCCGTCGATCTCGTGGTCTCGGCGGGCGCCGCCGTGGTCAAGCTGCCGATCACCAACCCGCCGACCCTCGATCCTGTCGCGCTCGCGGCCGCGACCGCCCGCGCGCACGAGCACGGGCTCAAGGTCGTCACCCACGCGCTCGAGGACAAGCACGTCCAGCTCGCGCGCGCGGCCGGGGTCGACGTGTTGGGGCACACCCCGGTGCTGCCGCTCGAGCCCGCGACCGCCACGGGCTGGGGCGGGCGCGCCGTCGTCACGACGCTCGCGGCCTTCGGCGCGAGCCAGGCGACGCTCGACAACCTCGGCGCGCTGCGGGACGCGGGCGCGACGATCCTGTACGGCACGGACCTCGGGAACTCGCAGGACGCGGGCATCCAGGCGGCCGAGCTCGCCGCGATGATGACCGCCGGCCTCGACGGCGCCGCGATCCTGGCGGCCGGGACCCTGACGCCGGCGAGCTACTGGGGGCTCGACACGCTGGGCAGCCTCGAGGTCGGCAAGGCGGCGAGCGTCCTGGTGCTCGACGAGGACCCGGTGAGCGCGCCCATGACCCTGAGCGCGCCCGCGATGGTGTTCATGGACGGCGAGCTGCTGCCGTAGCCCGCCCTCGGCAGGCGCGGCGTGATTCGCCAGCGCGGGTGACGCTATAGTGCGCGCATGATCTACCTGCGCACAATCGCTCCCTTCTCCTCCGCCGCGCTGCTTTGCTGCGCGCTCGCGCTCACCGCCTGCGGCGACAGCGGGAACTCGACCGGCTCCACGGAGAGCTCGGCCAGCAGCGGCTCCGAGGGCGAGAGCTCGACGACGGCTGGCCCCGGGAGCAGCTCGAGCACCGGCGGCACGACGCCGACCGGCGGCGAGTCGCAGACGGGCGGCGCCACCGACTCGGGCGAGACCGCGACGAGCGGCGCGACCTCGGACGCGACATCGGTCGACACCACGGGCGCGAGCGACACGAGCACCACCGACGCGACCACGAGCGAGGACACGACCACCGGCGGCGTCGACGACGGCTGCAAGGCGGCGTGCGAGAACATCTCCAGCTGCGACCCAGACTACCCGCTCGAGCAGTGCCTCCAGGAGTGCGCCCCCCCCCTCGACACGCCGGAGTGCCTGGCGGCCTTCGACGCGCTGAACGAGTGCATCGCGCAGGTCAGCTGCAACGAGCTGATGGCGGAGCCCTGCAAGGCCGAGGTCGAGCTCTACTTCAAGGCCTGCGAGATCGACGGCGGGACGAGCGGCGACGTGTGCTCGATCGGCGGCGGCGGCAACCCGGACCTGTCGGAGTGCGAATTCTTCGTCGACTGCCCGGGCGAGTCGTTCGGGATGCAGTGCTCGGGTGACAAGTGCGCGTGCACCTACAACGGCGAGCTCGGCGAGATGTGCGAGCTGCCGGAGGTGTGCGCGGGCGACAAGGACCCCTACGACCTGATGATAGAGTGCTGCGGCTTCGAGCTGCCGTGAGCGCGCAGTCCGGCGCGCTCACGACGATCCATCGCGAGCGCGCGGCGGCACCGTGGCTAAAATTCGCCGTGTGGTCGCCAGCGCGTCGCGAGCGACCGAGACCGCGAAGCCAGTACGATATCGTAGCGGCTAGCCCGAGAGCATCGCCGTGAGCGCGCGCTGGCTGACCTCGCTCGGCCACTGCGTGCGCGGCCCGTGGGTCGCGTCCTTGAGCGTCACGCCGCGCAGCGTCGTGAGCTGGAGGCCGGTGTTCCGCAGGTCCGCGCAGTGCAGGTCGGCGCCGTCGAGCTGACTGCGGCTGAGGTCCGCGTCGCGCAGGTCGACCTTGACCAGCCGCGCGTTGCGGAGATCCGCGTTCGGGACCAGCGCGCCGCGCAGCGACGCGCCCTCGAAGTTCACGTCGCGCAGATCCTCGGAGAGGTAGGCCTTCTGCAGGTTCGCGCGGACGAAGCTCGAGCCTCGCAGCACGCACTTCGAGAACATCACGCCGAGCATGTCCGCGTCGGCGCACTCGCACTCGACCAGCGCGCACTCGCGGAGCTGCGAGCGCGCGAGCGAGGCCTTGGTGAAGTCGCAGCTGGTGAAGCGCGCGCGCTCGGCCTCGACGCGCGTGAACTCGGCGCCGCGCAGATCGCAGCGCTCGACCGTCGCGTCGCGCATGCACGCGCCGTTGAGCGAGGCGCCGCCGAAGCGCACCTCGACGAGCTTGGCCTCGTTGAGCGCGACGCGGACGAGCTTGGCCTTGTCGAAGATCGCGCCCGCGGCCTCGAGGCCCGAGAGGTTGCAGCCGCTGAGCTCGGCGTTGATAAAGCGCGCGCGGTCGGCCTTGGCCTTCACGAAGCGCGCGCCGGTGGGCTCGCAGGTCGAGGGATCGACGAGGTTGGTCGGGCGCCCGCTGACGTCGCTGAAGTCGGCGTCTGAGAGGTCGGCCTCACCGAAGTCGGCCTTCACCAGCTTCGCGCCGCACAGCTTCGCGCCGCACAGCTTCGCGCCCGAGAGGTTCGCGTGTCGGAGATCGGCGCCCCTGAGGTTCGCGCCCGAGAGGTCCGCGCCGCGCAGGTCAGCGCGCGCGAGGATCGTGTCGCTGAAGTCGACGCCGTGGAGCGTGCGCCCGCTGAGGTCGACGCCGCGGAGCGAGAGCTTCTTGCGCCCCTTCTTGTACGCCGCCCACGCCGTGACGGGCGCCTCCGCGTTGAGGGCGTCGAGCGCCTCCTTGGCCACCGCAGCGCCCTTCTTCGATGATCGTCCGCTGGTCGCCAAGCCGCTCGTCCTCTCTCACGGGGTGCCGTTACGCGCGCGCTGCCCAGCCCAAGGTGATGTGAGCCGGGCCCGCGCCCAGCGTCCGCCCCCGGCCAGGAGACCGCTCGTCAACGAGCGGACGTCTGGCATGTCCTGATGAACATACCAACGGATACTCGTCGCGGCTGAGTGTATGACAGAATAACTCTACCACAACCTCGCGGCAGCGCGCAAGTCGTGGTTATGGACGCGCGCGCGCGCGTGAAAGTGACAGTGCGGCGTCGTGAACGTGGTCAAGCGGCCACGGTGCACGCGCGACGCGGTGTACATACACCTCAGCGCGACGCCGCACGATCAAAACATGTCTCATAGACCATGTAATATAAGGACCGCGCTGTCGCACGATCCCGGCGCTCGCAATCTTCGCGCGCGCCCCCCGCCCGGCCCTTTAACGACTTCGACGCCACGGAGATCATGGGCGTCGCGGGCCGCTCGGCGCGTGACGACGCCGTGAGCCCGTCGATCTCAGGGCGTCGCGAACCAGTCGCGGCGACGCGCCGCGACGCCGGCTCGGCGGCGCCATCGCGATCGTCACGCGGTCCTGCGACAACGCGGACGAGGGTCTTAACCCCGCCGCTGCACCGCGCTCAATCTTCGGGCTCGTCGTCCTGGGACGTCGACGGCCGCGAGTCGCTGCTGGTCGGCTTCGCGGTCGGCTTCGCGGTCGACTTCGCGGGTAGCCTCGAAGGAATCTTCGCGGGCGACGTCTCCGACGTCGCGTCGGGCGTGGGCGGCTGACCGTCGGCGTCGAGCTCGACGACCGCGCGCGCGCCGAGCAGCCCCTCCCGCGCGAGCGCCTCGAGCCCCGGGCGCACGACCGCGGCGTCGCCGACGACGAGGATTACGTAGTCTGAGCGCGGTACGTGGGCGCTGGCCGCGGCGGCGAGCGCGTCGGTGTCGAGGCGCCGGAGCGCGCGCTGGTGGCCCTCGTACCAGTCGAGCGGCAGGCCATGGAACGCGAGCCCGCGGACGGCCGAGAGGGTGCTCGAGGCGGTGGCGAAGCGGGCCGGCAGCGCGAGCAGGGCGCCGTCACGCTCGCGGCTCAGCTCGACCTCGGTGGGCGGGCGCGTGTGGATCCCGGCGAGCTCGGCCGCGAGCTCGCGCAGCGCGTCGGCGGTCGCGTCCGTGCGCACCGAGGCGCCGGCGTGCAGGTAGCCGCCCTCGCGGCTGTAGGAGAAGCTCGCGCGCCCGCCGTAGGCGAAGCCCTTGTCTTCCCGAAGGTTCATGTTGATGCGACTCGAGAAAGAGCCGCCGAGGATCCGCGCCATGACGGCCGTCGCGGTGTAGTCCTCGGCCGAGCGCGCGGGCCCGGGCGCGCCGAGCGTGATGACGGACTGGGCGGCCCCTGGCGCGTCGACCAGATAAATCGCGCCGACGCGCGGCGCCGGTGGCGGGACGACGGGCACGCTGGGCGGCTCGCCGCCCCAGCGCGGCATGTGGGTCTGAAACGCGAGCTCCAGCGCGGCCTGGTCGGGGTCGCCGCTGAGGTAGAGCCGCGCGCCCTTGGGCGTGAGCCGCCGCGCGATCCGGCGGCAGTCCGACAGGCGCACGGCGTCGAGCGTCTTCTCCGTCACCAGCCGCCCGCGCGGGTGCTCAGGGCCCCACAGCAGCGCCGGGAACAGCCGACGGCTGATCGCGCTGGGAGAGCCGCGCGACTGCTCGAGGTCGGCCTTGCGCTGCGCGCGGAGCCGCTCGAGATCGGCGCGACGCAGACCTGGCTCGAGCATCATCTCGGCCATGAGCGCGAAGGCGTCGTCGAAGGAGTTGTCGAGGCTGCGGAGGTTGACGCTCGCGGTGTCGTCGCCCGCGCTGCTCCAAACGCTGACCGCGTGATCGGCCTGGCGCGCCTCGAAGGCGGCGCGGTCGAGCGCGCGCGTGCCCTCGTCGAGCAGGTCGAGGCACAGCGAGGTCACGCCGAGCTTCGCCGCGGGCTCGGCGACGGCGCCGACGTCGAAGCTCAGCGAGAGCGAGACGGTCGGCAGCGGCGCGCTCGAGACGGCGTACACGGTCACGCCGTTGCTCAGGGTGTAGGGCGCGAGCTCGGGCGGCGAGAACTCGGCGATCGGCCCGGGCTGCGGCTGCGCGTCGCGAAACGCCTCGTCGGCCCAGAGCGCGGCCTCGGCCGAGACCGCCGCCGGCTCGGCGGCGCGCGCGGTCGGCTTGAGCGGCGCGTTGTTGAGGGACGGGGCGCAGGCCGCGAGCGCGAGCGCGAGCGCGGCGAGCGGGGCGCGGCGCGGGTGCAGCTGTCTCACCGGCCACCTCCCGGCGTCGTGATGATCTCGGCCCGCGGCCCCGCGAGCCAGCGCGACGCGGCCGCGCGCACGCTCGCCGGCGTCACGGCGCGGAGCCGCTCGAGCTCGGTCTTCGCGTAGCCAGGATCGCCTGTGTAGTGATTGTACCACTGCAGCCGGTTGACGCGGCCGCCGAGGCGCTCGAGGCTCCAGACGAAGGCGGACTCCGTAGCGAGCACCACCCGGCGCAGCTCGTCCTCGCTCGGCGGCTCGGCGATCAGGCGCGCGAGCTCCTCGGCGATCACCTCCTCGACGCGCGCGCGCGCGGCCCCGGGCGTCAGCGTCACCACGAGGTCAAAGCTGCCGGCGTACTGGGCGGCGTCGTGATACACGCTGACGCGCCGCGCGAGCCGCTCCTCGTCGACGAGGCGGTGGTGCAGCCGACCCCAGCCGGCGTCGCCGAGGATCTCGGCGATGACGCGCAGCTCGAGCGCGCCCTCGGCGAGCGCGGGCGGGGCGTGCCAGGCGTAGTGGACGCGCTCGAGGCGGGCGAAGGCGTCCGGCAGCTCGCCGCGCGTTGTCGCCTGCAGCGGCGGCGGCGCGACGCGCTGACGGGCCGCGCGCTCGAGCCGCGGGAAGCCGCCGAACCACTTGTCGATCAGCGCCTTGGCGCGCTCGAGCTCGAAGTCTCCCGCGAGCGCGAGCGTGGCGTTGCTCGGGGTGTACCAGCGGCGGAAGAACGCCTTTATCTCGGCGAGGCTGGCCGCCTCGAGCTCCTCGTGACGGCCGATCGTGAGGTAGCGGTAGGGGTGGCCCTCGGGGTAGAGCGCGGCCGCGACCGCGAAGCGCTCGCGCCCGTAGGGCACGTTGTCGTAGCGCTGCCGCCGCTCGTTGCGGACGACGTCGCGCTGATTGGCGAGGCTCTCCTCGGTGAGCAGCTCGAGCATGAAGCCCATGCGATCGCTCTCCATCCAGAGCGCCGTCTCGAGCTGGTGCGCGGGCACGGTCTCGAAGTAGTTGGTGCGATCGCGGTTCGTCGTGCCGTTGATGTCGGTCGCGCCGACCTCGCGCAGCAGATCAAAGTGACGGTCGGCGCCGACGTGCTTGCTGCCCTGGAACATCATGTGTTCGAACAGGTGCGCGAAGCCGCTGCGGCCCGGCTGCTCGTCGCCGGAGCCGACGTGGTACCAGATGTTGACCGCGACGAGCGGGACGCGGCGGTCTTGGTGCAGGATCACCTCGAGGCCGTTGTCGAGCTGGTAGCGCTCGTAAGGCAGCTCGATGTCGAGGGGCGCGCGCGATTCGGTCGCCGGCGGCGGCGAGGCCTTCGTCGTCACGGACTCGACGCCCGGCGGCCCCCCGCGCGCCGACGTCCCGCTCGTCGACAACAGCAGCGCCGCGCCCATGATCACGCCCCACGGTCCCATGCTCACCCTCCGCTCTTCGGCGCCGCGCGCCCGCGCGGCGACGCGGGCCCACGCGATCACGCGCGCGCCTCATCGTCGCTCACGCGCGCGTCGACAGGCAAGTACATCTAGACATGTGCGAATATGCATGTTTTTTAGTACATGTACAAAATCGAGAGCGCGCGTCGCGTCGCGCGGCGCGGACGAGCGCCGCGGCGCCGGCGCTCGGGCCGCGAGCCGGGCGCGCGGCCGGGCGCGCCACGTAGAGCCCGGCGCGCCACGGCGCGCGGACGTCTGCACGTGTCCATTCGGCCATCTACATCTGCGCGCGACTGCGCCGCGCTCGCGCCGCGCTGACCCGCGCGTTGCCGTACAATCCAGCGCGAATGCTGAGCCCGCCGATTCGTTTCCTGTTCGACTTTATCTCGCCGTTCTCGTATCTCGCGTGGCAGTGGATCCACGAGGTCGCGGAGACGCACGAGCGACCGATCGAGTATCAGCCCGTGCTCTTCGCCGCGCTGCTCAATCACTTCGGCCACCTAGGGCCCGCCGAGATCGAGCCCAAGCGCCGCTATATCTTCAAGCAGGTCGCACGGCGAGCGCACGCGCTTCGCCTCCAGCTCGCGCCGCCGCCGTCGCACCCGTTTAACCCGCTGCTCGCGCTCCGGATCGCGTCGATCGACCTGCCGGGCGAGCAGCGTCGGCTGGTCATCGACACGCTGCTGCGCGCGGTCTGGGGCGGGGGGCCAGGCGTCGAGAACCCGGCGACGGTCGCGGTGCTGCTCGACGCGGTCGGGCTCGACGGCACCGCGCTCGTCGCCGAGGCCGGGACCGCGTCGGTGAAGACGCGGCTGCGCGCGAGCACGGACCTCGCGCTCGAGCGCGGCGTGTTCGGCGTGCCGACGATGCTGGTCGACGACGAGCTGTTCTGGGGCAGCGACTGCCGCGAGGACCTCGAGCGCTTCCTCGAGGGCAAGGACCCGCTCTCGGAGGAGCTCGTGCGCCGCTGGGAGACGATCACACCGTCCGCGCGCCGCGATGAGCCCGCGCGCGCCCGGCCGGCCTCCCGTGATGTTACGCGCAACACCTGACCCGCGAGCCCGCGCGACGACGACCGCTCGCGCCGAGGCGAGGTCACGTTCACGCGCGCGGCGTAACAGTCCGCCGCGACGCGCGAAAAGAATTCCGCTGGTCGCGACGAAACGCGTCGTGTAGCCTACGAACGTTGAGTGCCGCGCGGACGTGCTGGGTGGCGCGAGCTGGTGAACCGCGCGAGCTCCAACTTCATTGACCGCGCGAGCCGTCGCCACTGACGTGTCCTGATCGCCATCCAAGATTTCCCCCACAGCGAGCCCTCGGCGCGGGCGTAGCTCCGCCCCAACCATCACGCTGCGTCCGCGCCCAGGGTTCGCGCCTAGCCGCCGCCGAGCTGCTACAACCATCGTCGTGTCGCGCCCGCGCCTGATCACGATCCCGTTCAGCCACTACTGCGAGAAGGCTCGCTGGGCGCTCGAGCGCTGCGGGGTCGAGTTCGAGGAGGACGGGCACCCGCCGCTGCTGCACTGGATCGCGGTGCGGCGCGCGGGCGGACGTCGGACCGTGCCGATCCTCGTCACGCCAGGCGGCCCGACGCTGTGCGAGTCAGCGGACATCGTGCGCTGGGCCGATCGCCAGGCGCCCGCGGGGCGCGGCCTGTACCCGCGCGAGCGCGCGGCGAGGACGGACATCGACGCGCTCATCGAGATCTTCGACAACAAGCTCGGCCCGGCCACGCGGCGCTGGGGCTACGGGCAGCTGCTCGGGCGCCCAGGCGACATGCGGCGGCTGCTGACGCGAGACGTCCCGCGGCTCGAGGCGCGCGCCGCCTCGCTCGGCGTCCGGCCTATCTCGAGCGTCATCCGCCGCGCGATGCGGATCGACGCGGCCGGCGTGCAGCGATCGCTCGCGCGGATCGAGTCGGTGTTCTCGCTCGTCGGCGAGCGCCTCGCCGACGGCCGCCCGTTCCTCACGGGCGACGCGTTCACGGCGGCCGACCTGACCTTCGCGTCGCTGGCGGCCCCGAGCATCCTGCCCGCGCCCTACGACGCTCGCTTCCCGCCCCTCGACCAGTTCCCGCCGGCGGCCGCCCAGCAGATCGAGCGCTGGCGAGAGACGCCCGCGGGCCAGCTGACGCTGCGCGCCTACGCGGAGCGTGGCGCGCGGGCGTGACCGGCGGGAACTTCCAGCGCGCGCGTCTGTCCCAACGAACACGACGCGCGCCTGCGGGCGCGCCGAGCTCGACCATGCGCGCCCCCGCTCGTCGCCCCCGCCGCCCCTCGCTGTCGCTCGCGCTCGCGGCCGCGATCACCCCGTCCGCGCTCGCCTGCGCGCCGCCGAGCTCGGTCGCCGAGCACACGGCGCGCGCCGACAGGCCGCGCGCCGACGAGCGCGAGCCGGCGCGCCCGGGGCCGCTGTACGCCGGCGACGAGTTCCTCGTCCCGGACGAGGCGTCGCGGCGCGCCGCCGTGGGCGCGCTCGACGGCCTCTCGCCGGCGCAGTCGCGGGCGTTCAGCGAGACGGCGGACTTCCGCCCGATCGCGACGCCGCAGCCCGGCGACTGGTTGGCGGAGCACCACGAGCGCGGGCAGAGCTTCGAACGCTTCCAGCGCTCGTCCCCGAACCAGCCGGACAACGCGCGCCAGACGATCTACGTGCAGCCGCTGGGGGCGACCGAGGGCGCCCCGCTCGACGCGCTGACGCGCTTCACCGCCGATTACTTTCAGCTGCCGGTCAAGACGCTGCCGACGCTGTCGCTCGAGGCGCTGCGGGTGACCGAGCGCGACAACGACGGCGTGCGCCAGCTGCTCGCGCCCGAGCTGCTCACGCGCCTCGCCGAGCGCCTGCCCGACGACGCGTACTGCCTCATCGGCGTGACGATGACCGACCTCTACCCGGACCCGGAGTGGAACTTCGTGTTCGGCTACGCGTCGCTGTCCGAGCGCGTCGGCGTGCACAGCCTCGCGCGCTACGACCCCGCGTTCTACGGGCGCGACGTGAGCGCGCCGGTCCGCGACGCGCTCGTGCTCGAGCGGGGCGCGAAGGTCATGGCCCACGAGCTCGGGCACATGTTCGGCATGCAGCACTGCGTGTACTACGACTGCGTCATGAACGGCTCGAACCACCTCGACGAGTCGGACGACAAGCCGATGCACCTGTGCCCGCTGTGCCTGCGCAAGCTGCAGGCGAGCGTGGGCTTCGACCCGGGCGCGCGCTACCAGCGGCTCGGCGCGCGCTACGAGGCGCTCGGGCTCTCGCGCGACGCCGAGTGGGCGCGGCGCCGCGCCGCGTTCGTGACGACGGGCGACGCGAGCGCGGCGCCCTGACGCGCGCCTCGAGCGCTCGAACAACATGACTCTACAGGCATGTTGTTCGCCGCGGGCTCGACGGCGCCGCCGCGCTCACTTGGCGGTGAACAGGCAGCGCGTCGACGGGATGATGTAGTCGGCGAGCACGTAGAGGTAGTACGTGCGACCGGGCACGAGCGCGGGCGGGGCCTCGCCCGACGCGGGCATCCGCTGCGTCCAGCCCGGCGGGACGTCGCCGTAGCGGACGCCGCTCTTGATGGGGTCGCCGGTCCACGGCACGGTGATGTTCCAGAGCGTGCCCTCCGGGAGGTCGAGGTTCGGCGGCACGGTCGGGTTCTCGGCGCCGGCCTCGAGCACGTACAGGTGCCGCGCCGGGCTGCCCTCCCAGGTGATGACGCCGTCCGCGCTGACGCCCTCGCCGTTAACGCACGGCCCGGGCTCGTACTCTCGCTGGGAGTGCAGCGGGCCGCCGAAGGGCGGGTCGCCGGCGAAGTCCTCGGGGGCGTAGCCGAGGCGGTACAGCTCGTTCTCGAAGAACGCGACCATGCGCGCCTCGTCCGTCGAGGGCGTGCCGACCTCGCGGCTGAAGCCGTTGTTCTCCTCGGGCGGGTAGGCGCCGAAGCTCGACGAGTCGATCCAGCCCGCGTTCATCGCCAGGCCCGTCGGGTAGAACGTGTCGACCCACAGCGGCGAGGCCTCGATGTACCAGTTGCTCGGGCCGTCGGGCGCGAGCTCGCTGGAGTGACAGCAGACGCACGCGCAGGCCTCGACCTGCTCCTTCACCCAGGCGAGCTCGGCCATGTAGTCCTCGTCCTCCAGCCGCGGGTCCTCGGGGTCGAAGACGTCGGTCGCCGGGTTCGCGGGGCCGTAGGGGCGCTGGGTGTAGACCGGCTCGCAGGAGGCGTAGTCGACGAACTTGCGGCCCGGCTCGGTGCACGAGTGGATGCTCTCGCGCGTGCAGACCTCGCCGCGCTCGCTCAAGCCCGGCTCGTCGTCCAGCGGCGGCATGCAGACCAGCTCGCCGGGCTGGAACGCGTCCTCGGAGAGGATGCCCGGATCCTCGGGGTCGCCGCCGCAGACGGGCGACGGGTCGAACACGCCGCCGCCGAAGAACTGACACCCGCGCTTGGCCGAGGCGCAGTCGCCCTCGTCGTCGCCGGGCATCTGGATCGCGTACACGTCGGGGTCGTTGGCGTTCATGATGCAGCGCCCGAGCGTCGACGCGTACTCGCACGCGACGCCCCACGAGAACTCGCCCTCGGCGTCCTGGCAGTCCTCGCCCGCGCTGCCCTCCTCCCAGGCCTCGCCGAGGTACTCGCGGCACTCCTCCATGTCGGAGAAGCGGTTGACGTAGATGCAGCGCCCCTGCACGACCTCCGGGATGTTGGAGATGTCCTCAAGGCCACAGCTGGTGAGGGTGAGCAGGCCGAGCAGCCCGAGCAGACCGGGCGCGGGCGCGACGAACTTCGAGGAGCGACGTGACGAGGTCGAGTTCATGGACGGGTCTCCGGATCGACTGTTCAATGTTTGTATCGATATAGCCAATCTTTGGACATGCGCAAGTTTTTTTGCTCGACCGAACAACAGATCAAGGCCACGAAATACGCGCCTAAAACCCGGGATAACCACGCCTCCAGCGGGTGAGGCCCGGGATGCATAAGGCTTGTTGAGAATTCGGCGAGATCGCGTCACGTCGCGACGCGCGGACGCGCGCGCAGGCGCACGAGCCGCCGCGTGTTCACCTCGACGATCGCGTCGTCGCTACGCGCGCGGCGCGGCGCTCAGCCCTCCGGCGTCGCCGCGCAGCGGAAGCCGATGGCGTGGGTGTGCGTGCTCTCGTCCTGCGGGTAGCGCAGCGCGGGGTCGGCGTGGGCCGGCTCGCTGCTGTTGAACGCGCCGCCACGGATCACGCGCTTGCCGGCGAAGTCCATCGCGCCGAGCTGCTCCGGCGCGCCGGGGAACGGCGCGAAGTTATCGGCTGTCCACTCGAACACGTTGCCGATCATGTCGTCGAGCTCGTGCTGGGTGCGACCCTGGGGGAAGCTGCCGATCGGCGCGGTGCCGACGTGACCGTCGTCCCCGGGGTGCAGCGGCTCGACGGGCTCGAGCTTCTGCTCCTCGCGCCAGCGCAGGCACTCGGCGCCGCAGACGTTGGCGTGCTTGGCGGTGGGCGGCTCGTCACCCCAGGGGAACACGCGCCCGTCGGAGCCGCGCGCGGCGAACTCCCACTCGGCCTCGGTCGGCAGGCGCTTGCCGTGGACGTCGCAGTAGTGCTGCGCCTGCGCCCAGGTGACGCAGTTGATCGGGTGATCCCCGCGACCCTCGACGCCCTCGTTGCACAGCGCGCTGAAGACCTCGCGCTGGTGCGTCCAGTCCGCCTTCTTGGCGCCGCCGGGCTTCGGCCAGTAGCTGTCTTTAAACGCGCGCTTGCACTCGCCGCGCTCGGAGCAGGCCTGGTAGTCCGCGACCGTGACCTCGTCGACGTCGAGGCAGTACGGCGCGACCTCGACCTGATGGGCTGGCCGCGCCATGAGCAGCGCGGCGCGCTCGGTGTTGTCGCTGCCCATGAAGAACTTGCCGCCGGAGACGCTCCGCATGCCCTCGGGGCAGGTCTCGGTCGCGGCCGCGCCGACGTCCGGCGGCGCGACGACCGGGACCTCCGCCGGCGCGTCGGGGGTCGACGGCTCGTCTGGCGGATCGGTCACCTCTGGTTTGGGCGGGCCCGTGAACAGGAAGAACGCGGCGACGCCGAGCAGCGCGACGAGCCCGAGCCCGCCGGCGACGAGCAGCGGCAGGGACCCGCCGGCGCGCGCCGGCGCGGGGCCCTCCTCGGTCGCCGCGAGCTGCGTGACCCCGGTGCGCGCGGAGCCAGCCCCGCCGATCGGCAGCGTCGTGCCGAGCTGCGGCGTGACCTTGGAATTCGTCAGCGACGGGTGGGCCCCGGTCGACGTGTGCGCGATCGCCTTGTCGACGGTCGGCATCGCCGGGTAGTCCGAGATCCCGAGCGCGCCGGCCAGCGCCGTCCAGAACGCGCCCATGTTCTTGAAGCGCTCGGTGACCGTGATCGCCAGCGCCGTCTCGAACACCTCCTCGACCGCGACGGAGACGTCGAGCCCGCGCCCCCGCGGCGTGGGCCGCTCGTTCGGGTTCTGGCTGGCGAACGCGAGCTGCATGAAGGTCTCGCCGTCGAGCGGCGGCAGGCCGCCCCGCATCATCTCGATGAACACGAGCGCCATGCCGAAGACGTCGGTCCACGGGCCGGTCGCGCCGTGGCGACGGTCGAACTGCTCGGGCGCGCCGTAGTTGGGGGTAAAGGAGGTGATCTGCGTCCCGGTCGTCGCCAGCGCGGTCGCGGCCTGGGACTGCATGACCTTGGCGATGCCGAAGTCGAGCACCTTGATGGTCGCGCCCGGCGAGAGCGCGCCGCCGACGACGAAGAAGTTGTCGGGCTTGATGTCGCGGTGGGCGACGCCGTGGTTGTGCGCCAGCGCCAGCGCGCGCGCGGCCCCGTCGAGCAGCTGAAACACCTCGTCGGCGGAGCGCGTCACGCCCCTCGGGACATCGTGCTCGTCGCGCAGGAAGCTGTTGAGCGGCGCCCCCTCGAGCCACTCGAGCACCATGTAGGGCAGCCACGAGCCGCTCGGCGTGACCACGCTGCCGATATCGCGCGCCTGCACGATCGCGGCCGTCCGGCTCGACAGCGCGCTGAGCAGCTTGCCCTCCTGGATAAAGCCCTCGAGCAGCGCGTCGCGCATGCTCGCGGGCGCGGACGACAGCGCGGTGAAGCACTTCACCGCGACCGGCTGATCCCAGATCACGTGGTGCGCCCGGTAGACCACGCCGAAGCCGCCCGCGCCGATGACCGAGTCGATCCGGTACTTGTCGGCGAGCACCGTGCCGACGAGCCCAAACTCGTCCTCGAGTCCGCTCACCGGGCGCCGCCTTCACGGGCCCGCGTGGGCCGCGACTGGGAGTGGAGAACCACGAGCCCGGCAACCATATCGGGGTGCGCGGGCCGAGTCGATCCAGGAAGCCGTCGGACCGCCGGGACAGCTGACCGCCGTGCCGACCGCGGCGCGCTCCGCGGCTGCCGACAAGACTAGCGATTTCGACCAGGCACATCGCTTGTATGTCCCCCGTGCCGTGTCCCCCTACACGTCCGCGCCACCGAACTCGTCGTCCGCCCCCGCGAACACCCGCGCGCACCTACAGGCCCTCGAGCGACCCCGGGAGCGCCTGCTCGTATTTGGGCCGGCCGCGCTCGCCGATGTCGAGCTCATCGCGCTCCTGCTCGGCGGTGGCCATGCGGTCCAGCGCGCGCTCCGCCTGCTCCAGCACGCGGGCGGGCTCGCGGGGCTCGCCCAGGCGATCCCCCAGGAGCTGCTCGAGTGCCGGGGGGTCGGCGAGGCCTCGGCGAGCTCGATCTGCGCGGCGATCGAGCTCGCCCGCCGGATCGCGCGCCTCGACCTGCCCTATCAACGACCGCTGCGCGATCCCGGCGAGGTCTCCCGGTTCGCGCGCGAGGCCCTGCGCGGCGCGCCCCAGGAGACCTTCCTGGTCGTGGGCCTCGACGCGCGCCAGTTCGTCCGGGTCGTCCGAACCGTCGGCCTGGGTAGCATTTCGCGCGTCGAGGTTCACCCGCGCGAGGTGTTCCGCCCGCTGATCCGCGCCGGCGTGCACTCAGCGCTGTTCGTACACAATCACCCCAGCGGCGAGCGGATGCCGAGCCAGTCGGATATCCGCGTCACCCAGCGCCTGGCGGAGATCGGCGACATGCTCGGCATCCCGGTGCTCGACCACATCGTGGTCACCGACTTCAGCAGCGTCTCCATGGCCGAGCAGGGGCTCATGCCCGCGCCGCTCGAGGACGAGGAGGGGGCCGGCGCGTAACCGGCGTCCGCGCCCCCCTTCGGCCACGGTCCCAGGCGGACCCGTGGACCGCGCCAGCGGCCCCTCGAGGCCCGGCGTGGTATCGTGTGTAGACGTGCAATCCTCTCGATTTGGACGCCTGACGCGCGACCGCGTGCTCGCGCCGCTGACGATCGTGGGCGTGAGTTCGCTGCTCGCGTTCGCGTGCACGGCGGAGCATCCGCCGAAGTCCTCGGGCCTCCAAGCCCGCGCCGCCAACGCGACCCCGCCCGCGACCCAGGCACCGCCGGCCGACGCCGGCCGGCGCGGGGCGACGGTGGAGTCCCACGGATTCAATGACGCGATCGCCTGGCGCGGCTTCGAAGAGGGCTTTCGCGAGGCCGCCGAGCAGAACCGTCCGCTCATGCTCGTGGTGCACGCGAGCTGGTGCTCGAAGTGCCGCCTCCTCAAACGCAAGTTCCGCACCGACCAGGAGCTGATCGAGCTCAGCGAGCAGTTCGTGATGGTCAACGTCGACCAGGACCACGAGCCGAGCGTGACGCGGCTCGGGCCCGACGGCACATACCTGCCCCGCGTACTGTTCTTCGCGCCCAACGGCGATCTCGACGCGACGCTGCAGAACCCCGGGCGCGGCCGCTTCCGCTACTTCTACATGCCGCACGAGGACCTCATCGGGACCATGCGGCGCGCGCTCGAGCGCCATGGCGCCCCCGCGCGAGAACACTCTTAGCCGCCGCTCCTCCGCGCACCGCTCCTCCGCGCCCTCCTTCGCGCCCTCCTTCGCGCCCTCCTTCGCGCCCTCCTTCGCGCCCTCCTTCGCGCCCTCCTTCGCGCCCTCCTTCGCGCACTGCTCTTTCTTCTCCGCGCACTCCGAGAGTTCTCCCGTGAACGCTGCTGTGATGTCTTCTCGAGGACAGTCTTGACCTCCGTGCACTCCTCCTCGCCACACACCTCGCGCGCCGCAGCGCCGCGCGACGGCCAGGGTCTTGGTCGTCGCTGGTCGCTCGCGCTCGGACTCGCCACCCTCGCCGGGCTGCTGACCGCCGCCCCGGGGCTCATCGCCGGCTTCGTCGCGGCCCCGGCCACCGCCAAGGCCAAGGCCAAGGCCCAGACCGCGTCCACCCGCGCGTCCTCCGTCCCGATCATGCCGGTCGACGCGATCAAGCCGGGCATGAAGGGCTACGGCGTCACGGTGTTCTCCGGCACACAGAGCGATCGCTTCGAAATCGAGGTCATCGACATCATCCCCGACTACCTCACGCGCCAGCCCGCGATCCTGTTTCGCTCGCCCGATCCGCGGCTGCTGCACTCGGGCATCGTCGGCGGCATGAGCGGGAGCCCGATCTACATCGAGGGCAAGCTGGTCGGCGCGCTCGCCTACGGCTACCGGTTCAACAAGGACCCGATCGGCGGCATCTCGCCCATCGAGAACATGCTCGAGGTCGACGCGCTGCCCTACCGCCCCGAGGTGCTGCCCCGCCCGAGCACAGGCGCGGGCCGCTCGACCGCGCAGGCCCGCGCGGGCACCCGCGGCTGGGCCGACGCGATGCTGGGGCTCGATGTCTCGCCGCTGCCGCCCCGCCGCCGCCCCGCCGATCTCAACCCGGTGGAGGGCCTGACGACCCTCGAGAGCCCGCTCAGCGTCGGCGGCTTCGGCCCCGCAGCGACCCGCGCGCTCAGCGAACAATTCGGCATGATCCCGGTCCGCGGCGGCGCGCGCGGCGGGGTCGCAAAGATGCCCGATGGGACACCCGTGGCCAAGAAGGCGTGGAAGGGCGGCGACTCGCTCTCGGTCCTGCTCGCGCGCGGTGACAACGCGATCGACGTCAACGGCACGGTGACCTGGGTCGGCGGCAAGCAGGGCGAGCGGCTGCTGGCCTTCGGCCACCCGATGTTCGACATCGGCCCGACCAACGTGCCGATCGCCGACGCGCGCGTCCACGTGATCATCCCCAGCGTGCAGCGCTCCGTGAAGCTCGCCAGCTCGCTGACGACGCAGGGGACGATGGTGCAGGACCGGCAGTCGGCGATCGCGGTGCGCACCGACATCACCGCGCCGATGATCCCGGTGGTCACGCACATGCGCCCGGCGGACCCGGACATGCCCGCGCGCGAGTACAAGAGCGAGGTCGCGTTCGGCCTCGACCTGACCCCGGGGCTCACGGGCGCGCTGCTGGTGGACGCGGCCAGCGAGGCGGGCACCGACGAGGCCGACCTGACGGCGGTCGTCCGCCACGAGATCGCGTTCACGACCAGCAAGGGGCCGCGCGAGATCACCGTCGAGGAGGAGATGTTCTTCCCGCTCGGCATGTCGACGCGCGTGATCCGGAGCGCCCGCGGCCTGCTGGTGCTGGCGGCGCTGCTCGACAACCAGTTCGAGGTCGCGCGCGTGCGCTCGATCAAGCAGTCGCTGAAGCTCGAGTACGGGGACCCGATCGACGCGATCGAGGCGGTGCGCGTGGCCCAGGACGACGTGCACGCGGGCGACCTCCTGAAGCTCGAGATCGATCTTCGCCGCCGCCACGGCGAGCTGCGCACCGAGACGCTCGAGCTGCGCGTGCCCGACGACGCCGGCGAGCAGGAGATCATCATCCACGTCACCGGGGGCGACGGCGCGGTGCCCTACAGCCCGATGCCGAAGACGCTCGACGACCTCATCGACAACGTCGAGCGCACGTACCCGTCGCGCAGCATGGTCGCCACGATCTACCGCGAGCACGAGGGCCTGTCGACGCGACACGGCCTGCTCGAGGACATCCCGGACAGCGTGCTCGAGACGCTGACGCCGCAAGGGCGCACGACCCCGGCGGTCCGCTTCAAGAAGATGGCGCGCCGCGTCATCCCGACCAAGCGCATCATCGAGGGCGAGCACCGCCTCTCGATCGACGTACTACCGCGCCGCGGGCTGCCCCGCCGATAACCCAGACCTGCTTGATCCGACGCGAGCTCGACTCCCGGAGCGCCCTGATGGTCCCGACCTCCCGCCTGTTCCAACGACTTCTCCTCGCCCGCGCTCCTTCCCGCGCTCGCTCCCGAGCTAGCTCCCGAGCCCCTGCCCGCGCGCTCACCGTCGCCGCCGCCGCGCTCGCGTCGCTGCTCGCGCTGCCGGAGGGCGCCGCGGTCGCCGGCGGCACGCGCTCGCACGACGTCCAGGACTTCGACGACTTCGACCTCGGCGAGACCGACGGCGCGGCGATCGAGAGCTCCGGCAAGGTGACGGTCGGCTTCTCGACGCGCCGCAGCGAGCTCGAGAAGACCACGAGCGTGTTCACCTGCACCCCCGCGCGCAAGGGCGACGAGGTGTTCATCGGCACCGCCGACCCGGCGGCGATCTACCGCGTCTCGCCCGGCAAGACCAAGCGCGCGGCCCGCAAACCGACGGAGCGCGACTCGGGCGGGGACGAGGACGCCAAGGGCAAGCCCGCGGCTGAGCTGCCCGTCGCCAAGCTCGCCGAGCTGCCCGGCGTCGTCGTCTCGGCGATGACGCAGCTGCCGAGCGGCGAGCTGCTCGCGGCCACGCTGCCCGGCGGCGTGATCCACCGGATCGATCGCAAGGGCGCGGTCACGGAGTTCGCCAAGCTCGACGTCAAGCAGATCTGGGCGCTCGTGGTCGACGGCAACCGCCTGCTCGTAGGAACAGGTCCCGAAGGGGAGCTGTACTCGATGACGCTGCAGGGCAAGGACGCGAAGGTCATCCTCGACGTCGACGAGAAGAACATCCTCAGCGTGCAGCCCGTCGGCGGCGAGGTGCTGGTCGGCACGTCGCCGCGCGCGAAGCTGTTCCAGGTCCAGAAAGACGACCTCGACGGCCTCCTCATCCACGACTTCGAAGGCGACGAGGTGCGCGCGCTCGCGATCACGGGCGACGGCCTGCTGGCCGCGGTCAACACGTTCACCGACCGCGGGCTCTCGAGCCTGACCGCGCTGACGAAGAACCTGCAGCGCACCAGCCTGGTCGGCCAGCCGCCCGAGGGCGACAGCAACAAGGGCGGCAGCTCGATCAAGGCCAAGGCCAAGCTCTACCGCGTCAGCCTCGGCACGCGGCCCGACCCCTCGCGCGCCGCCGAGGCCACGTGGGAGGTCTGGCTCAACAAGAGCGACCAGTACTTCACCTCGGTCGTCGCCGCAGACATGGCCGGCACCGCGCTGGTATCGTCGTCGTACAAGGGCAAGATCTACCGCGTGCGCGGGCGTCGCGACGTGGCGACCGTCGCCGACCTCGAGGAGCGCCAGGCGACCGGGCTGTGCCCGCTGTCGATGTCGCAGAAGGACCGGCGCGTGATCGCCACGGCCGGTGACGGCGCGGCCGTCTACGAGCTCGCGCCGGCCGACTACCGCGTGCCGGCGATTTACCGCAGCGAGGTCTTCGACGCCGAGCAGCCGGCGCGCTACGGCGCGCTGCACGTGCGCGGCCGCGGGCCGTTCATCGTGCGCGCCCGCTCCGGGCCCAGCGATGAGCCCGACGGTCGCTGGAGCGAGTGGCGCGTGGTCAAGGTGACGCGCGACGCGGACACGCTGCACGGGCGCCTCAACGTGCCCGTGCGCCGCTACCTCCAGCTCGAGTTCGCGCTCGAGGACCCGGTGGCCGAGCTGCGTGAGTTCAGCCAGTTCTACGCGCCCGAGAACCTGCCGCCGCTGGTCAAGTCGATCAACGTCGAGCCGCCCAGCTTCGACGCCGAGGACGACGACGAGCCGTCCCAGAAGGTGACGATCAAGTGGAAGGCGGACGCGCTCGACGACGACGAGCTCGTGTACCGCGTGCAGGTGCGGCCCGAGGGCGCCGACGAGAAGCAGTGGCTCGAGCTCGGCCAGGACGAGCTGGTGACCAAGAAAGAGTTCAAGTGGGAGATCGACAGCGTCCCGGACGGCACCTACGTCGTCGGCGTCACGGCGAGCGATGAGCCGAGCAACGGCACGAGCCACGCGCTCACCGACCAGGTCGTCAGCCACCCGTTCACGATCGATCGCAAGCGCCCGACGATCGAGCGCGTGAGCGTGAAGCAGCGCCAGGTCACCGGCGTCGCGCGCGACGAGGGCAGCCGCGTGCACGACGTGATGTTCAGCGTCGACAACGGCCCGTTCCGCGCCGCCAGCCCCCAAGATGGCCTCTACGACAGCAAGAGCGAGGAGTTCGTGCTCGAGCTGCCCGAGTCGCTCAAGCCCGGCCGTCACACCCTGGTCGTGCGCGCCCGCGACCTGTTCGGCAACCTCGGCAGCGTCGCGCAGATCATCGACCTGTAGCCGCTGCCCGCGGCGCGGCTCGGTCGCGAAGACGGGCGAGCCGGTGTCCGGCTCGCCCGTCGGGGAGAGTGCGCGTCGCGGAGCCGCTCAGCTCTTCTTGGCCGCCTTGGCCTTGCGCGCGAGGCTCTGGTACTGGTCGAGCAGCCGCGGGAGCGGGAGCTCCTGGAGGCCGCGCTTGAAGTCCTCGTCCTTGGCCTGGTTCTTCAGCTCGGCGATCTTCTCGGCGAGACCCTCGCGCCCGCCGAGCTTGGCCGCCTCCTCGCCGATCGCGACCAGGCGCAGGAGCTTGGCGTTGGCGACGGTCTTGAGGCGGGCGATGAACTCGTCCTTCTCTTCGTCGGGGTCGGCCGGGAGCAGCGCCGCGATCTTGGCGACGAGCTCGTCCTTCGAGCCGTGCTCCTTCTTGACCTTCTGCAGGGGGGAAAGCTTGGGCATTCTGTTGTCCTTTTCCTCGATTGTCGCCGCCACACGCAGCTACAAGGTGAACGCTCGGGCGGGCCCGGGCGCGGACTCGTCAGGCGCGTCTGCGCATTTTAAACGAGTCGACCCGACCACCACACGGTGATCGGGTCGTCGGATCTACGGGATCCTGGGGCGTCTCGCAAGCCGCGAGGTCGGGTCCCCGCGGCGCGATACGCGGGCTAGCTCACATGCCGCCCATCATGCCCTTGAGGCTCTCGTTGATCTTGTCGAGGTCCTCCTTGCTGATGGTGACGCTGGCGTTCAGGTCCTTGCCCTTGGCGACGATCTCGACGCCGTCGACGACGGAGCCGGGGATGCCCTTGGACTCGGCCATGCCCTTACCCATGGCGAGACCGCCCTTGGCCATGTCCTGGAGCGCGGTGGCCTTCTCGGCGTCCGCGAAGGTCGCGGTGGCCTGGAGGGCGAGGCCGCTCGAGAAGTCGAGCGAGCCGACCGCGGACTCGAGGCCCTCGGCAGGCCCGGAGGCCATCTCGGCGGGGACCTTGCCCGCGAACCAGATGTGCTTGCTCTTGTCGGCCTTGGCGAAGATGTCCTTGTTCGGACCGTCGAAGGCGGAGGTGCCCTTGCCGTCGATCAGGTCCTTGACCGCGCCGGCCCAGGACGAGGTGGCGAAGGCGAGCGTCTTGCCGTCGACGATGTAGGCGGTGCCGTCCTCCTTGGCCATCTTGAGCACGTTGCCCTCGATGGTGAACGGCGCCTCGCCCTTCTTCTCCTTCACCTTGTCGCTGATGCAGTTCAGGTTGGCCTCTTCGCCGATCCCGGGCGCGGTGATGACCGCCGCGACGCCGTCCTTGCCGTCGGTCCCGAACACGATGGAGTTGAACTGCTTGATGTCGATATTGCAGCCCTTGGCCGCCTCCATCATCTCCTTCGCGTCGCCGTCCTTCAGCGCCTGCTCCTCAGCGCTGGAGTAGAGCGAAGATTTCATCAGACCCTGCACATCCACCCCGCCGACGATGGTCGCCTGCTCGGGGATCAGCTTGGCAGCGGCAGCGCCACCTCCCCCGCCCTTGCACGCGGTGAGGCCCAACATCGCCAGAGCGGCGACAGAGATCGTGATCGTCCGTTTCATAGCGGCTGCTTATAGACTGGCGCTTGCATCGCGGCAACCCGAGAATTCCTTCACTGATGCAAGTGAATGTGCCCCTCCCGCCATTCACGCGTCCGTGGTACTCCCGACCCACGCAAGTCCTGCACGACGAGAACGAATTCGGCGATCTGGAGAAGACACGGGTGCCCTGGAAGAAGTTTCAATTTCGAGATCAAACGGTGTTTGCGCGCATTCTCGCGTCGGGAAAGCCGATCGTTCATCGCGGGCGTGTCGAGATTCGCTACAAACTCGGCGCGACAAAGTCGTATCGCGCGTCACCCGAGAACCTCGAGCCGGTCGAGGGCGAAATCATTTCCGATGATGAGTTCAAAGCGGGCGGGCCGAGCGGCCGGCCGGTGTCCGTCAAGACGGTACGGGAGACCCCAAAATCCGCGCCGACCGACGACACGATCATCATCCACACCGACGGGGCCTGCTCCGGAAATCCAGGCCCGGCGGGCATCGGGATCTATCTCGAGCGCCCCGACGAGGTCGTCGAGATCTGTGAATTCATCTCGTCGCTGGCGACCAATAATTTCGCCGAATTGACGGCGATCGACCGCGCGCTCGAGCTGCTGCGCGACGACGAGAAAGACCGCCACATCCTGCTCTACACGGACAGCGGCTGGAGCCTCGGCGTGCTGATCGGCGGCTGGAAGGCCAAGACGAACCTGGACATGATCAAGAAGATCCAGGCGCGCATGACCGAGTTCAGCAACCTGGAGCTGCTGAAGGTCAAGGGGCACTCGGGCCAGAAGGGCAACGAGGAGGCCGACTACCTGGCGACGACCGCGGTTCGACGCGAGGCTTCGAAGCCGGCGCGAACGCGCAAGCGCTCCCGCAGCGGCAGCGACAGCGGAAGCTCGGCCTAAGCGGCGAATCAAACCCCGGCGAAGGCGGAGGCGATCGAGGAGCCGCCGCCGCGCGCGGTGAGCAGCGCGCGGAGGCGGTCGCGTCGGCTGTCGAGCGGCACGCGGAGCTCGGGCTGACGACGACAGAGCGCGCGATCGTAGCCGTCTCCCGCGTGGCCGTCAGAGCCAGGGTCGGCGAGGTCGATGCCGTGCAGCTCGAGGTGCAAGAAGCCGGGCAAGGCGGCCTGCTGGGCCAGGACGAGGGGGCCCGAGAGCACGAAGGTGCCGACCATGGGCAGGCGCAGACCCGGGCTGACGCTGATCGGGATCTCCCACAGCCCGACCTTGGGCATGTAGTGGGGTCTCGACGGCCCGAGGAAGCTCTGCCAACCGCGACGCATGGCGACCGTCTCCTGCCCGCGCGCGGTCATCCACGAGATCGCGCCGACCTTGGCGAAGTAGTAGATCGGCGAGGGCAGGCGCGAGGAGTCGTAGCGGTAGCCCATCGCGCTGACCTGCTCGAGCACGTTGCGGTCGTGGGTGTAGCCGGGCGCGCGAAAGCCCTGGGGTCGCGCGCCGATCGAGCGCAGCAGGACGTCGCAGCGGAGGATGTCTTCGAAGATCTCGTGGGACGACTTGGTCACGAGGTCGTAGGAGTGCGCGTAGCTGTGATTCGCGAGCTCGTGACCCGCCCGCAGCGCCTGCTGCAGCAGCTTGGCCCCCGCGCCGCCGGACTTTAGATCGCGCTCGAGGTCGCGGCCGATGACGAAGAAGGTCGCGCGCACGCCGAGCTCGTCGAAGAGCTCGAGGAAGCGCGGCAGGCAGCGCTCGAGCACGAGCCCGCGCTGCTCGTCGCTCGGCGGCGGCAAGCCGTGGATCGCGTGGTAACAGACGAGGTCGTCGAGATCGACACTGACGAGGGTCGTCGCTTCTCTCTTGGCTTCTGCCATCGCTTCTCCGCCCGGCGCGCGGCTGGTCCTAGCGTTGTAGCACGCGGGCCGCTCGCCGCGCGCGGCTCAGCGACGACGCGAGGGGTCGACGCCGAGGTGGATCGAGATCATCAGGCGAAACAGGCTCTTGAGGACCTTGGGGACGCGCCGGGTCAGGTGCACCGAGGGCGCGCGTTTCTCCGCGAGGCTGACGGGGATCTCGAGGGTGCGCACGCCTTCGCGCTGGGCTCGGATGACGAGCTCGGAGGCGAACACGTCGTGGTTGACGACGCAGCGGGCCGCGACGGGCGCGACGACCGAGCGGCGGAAGGCCTTGAGCCCGTGGGTGTCGGTGCCGCGAAAGCCCAGCGTGACACGCAGGAGGCCGTTGTAGACCCGCGTCGCCACGCGACGTCCGAGCGGCCGGCGATCGTGGGCGCCGCGCATGGCCTTTGAGCCAATCACGAGGTCGGCGGCCCCGGCCCGCAGGCGCTCGAGCGCGCGCGCGTGGAAGTCGAGGTCGCACAGGTCGATCTCCTCGCAGATCACGAACTCGCCGCGCGCGCGCGCGATCCCCTCGCGCAGCGCGGCGCCGTAGTCCCCGTGCCCGGGTGAGCCGATCGAGAACGTCTCGACGCCCTCGAGCTCGGCCGCGAGCGCGGCCGCGAGCGCGGCCGTGGCGTCGCGGCTCCCGTTCTCGGCGATCCAGATCTCGTAGCGCACGCGCATGGCCGCGAGGCCGCGCGCCAGCTCGCGCACGCTGGCGTCGAGGATCCCCTCCTCGTTGTAGACGGGGATCACCACGCTGACCTCGGGCGCCGTCGTCACGCGCGCCCCCCAGCCGGAGACCGGAGCTGGCGCCGCGCCCAGCTCGCCGCGTCGAGACCCTGAATCATGCTGTCCTCCATGGAATTGTAGATCCACGCGCCGTAGCGCCCGCAGCTGCGCACGCCGACGCGCGCGAGCCAGTCGTGGATGACGCGCGTCGCCTCGGCATACGCGTCGTCGAACACGACGTAGGCGTACTCGACCGCGCGCTCCTCCATGAACGCGATGTCGTCCGCCCGCGCGACGGCGCCGATGTCGACGAGCGCGTTCGCGACCGCGCGCTCGTCCACGGGCCCCGCGCGCTCGTTGAGCTCGACGTAGAGCGACGCGCGCCCGGTCGGCGCCATGCTGGCGACGGCGTTGCTGAACACGCCGACGCGGAAGAACGGGTAGCGCAGCTCGGGCACGTAGACCCAGTGATAGTCGACGGGCACGGGCGCGCGGGTGCCGACGTTGAGGTAGCGCCAGCGAACCCAGCGCAGCCGCTGGGCCGCCGCGCGCACCTCGGGCGGCGCGCCCGGGGCGCGGCGGATCAGCTCGGGCAGCGGGATGCTGGAGATCAGCGCGCCGTAGGCTCGCCAGTCGGGCTCTCCGGACAGCTTGACGCGGCGGCCGTCGACGTCGACCTCCTCGACCGAGGTCCCGAGCAGCAGCGCGGCGTCGGCGTGACCGTCGACGCCGGCGCGACGCAGCGCGCGCGGGAGGTGGTCAATGCCACCTGTCTCGGGGTACAGGAAGTGCGCGTTGTAGCCGAGGCCCTCCTGCCGCAGCCCGAGCGCGCCGCCGATGATCTGCGCGGTGTCCGGGATCGGGATGAAGCGCGAGACCCAGTCGGCGGTGAGCTGATCCGGGTTCATGCCCCAGAGCTTGGTGTTGTAGGGGACGAAGAAGTGGCGCGCGATGCCCTTGCCGAAGCGCGCGACCGCGAACTCTTCGAAGGTGGCCGGCGCGCGCGCCTCACCCCGGGCCGCGCGCTCGCGTGCGACGACGAGCTCGACGAGGCACTCCTGCACCACGTCGAGCGGCAGGCCGTGCAGGTTGGCCTGGAAGGGGTACGAGAGCAGCGCGCCGTGCGAGAACACCCGGGTGACGCGATCGATCCGCGCGAGCGGGACGGCTTCGTCCGCGAACAGCCGCTGCACCAAGGTCTGCATCCTCGGGTCGCGCAGGTGCAGCCAGTGGCCGGTCACGTCGAAGGTGTGACCGCGTGTCCGCTCGCTGCGGGCCTTGCCGCCGACCTCGCCGGCGCGCTCGACCAGCACGCGAGGGACGCCCTCCAGGTGGTACGCCGCCGATAACCCCGTGAGCCCTGCGCCGAGGATGATCACCGGCGGGATCGAGGAGCCGTCGCGCATGTCGGGCGGTTGTACAAGAGTTCGTGCGAGAGCGCGAAGCGGCCGCGTGGACGAAGCGAGCGACCGCGTGGATGAAGGACCGCGGTCGCGTGCACGAAGCTCGCGAGGTCCGACGCCGACGCGCGCGCGGCGGTCGCGAGCTCGCGGCGGTCCGCTCGCCGCTCGGTGACCGCGACTCGAGCAGTTCGCGCGAAAACGCCCTTTGGCGCGATCGGCCGCCGTCGCACAGGGTCGCGCGTTCGGGCGAGGTCGAGACCTTTCGGTCGCGCTCCCGTCGCGCGCCCGTGATGACGAGGCGGCGACACGGGGTCGAAACTGCCAAACGACGTCCGCTTGGGAGGAGTGGCGGTCAGGCGTGCGCGTCGCGGCGTGTCGAGATCTCGATTACTCGGCGACTTCCGTGGGCAACTTCCGCGAGCAACATCGGTGTAGATGCATCGCTGATACACTGGCGATGGATGGTGAAGTCGTCCCGCGAGCCTGGTGAGAACCCTGACGACGAACCGTCGCGCTGGGACACCTTCGCGCGGGCGTTTCGTGGCGACGACTTCGTCGGCACGGTCGTCGATCGGCGCTACCAGATCACCGCCCGGATCGGCGCGGGCGGCATGGGCGTGGTCTACCGGGCCCAGCACCTCTCGCTCGACCGGCCGGTGGCGGTCAAGGTGTTGCACGCGGCGCTCGCCGACGATCCCGAGATCCGCGCCCGCTTCGTCCGCGAGGCGCGGGCGGCCGCGCGGATCAACAGCCCGCACGTCGTCTCGGTCATCGACTTCGGGCCGCACGACGAGCGCGACGCCGGGCCGCTGTTCCTCGTCATGGAGCTGCTCGAGGGCGAGGATCTGGCGCAGACGCTCAAGCGCGTGGGCCCGCTGCCGTGGCCGCGGGCCGCCGAGATCATCATGCAGGTCTGCCACGCGCTCCAGGCCGCGCACGCGCAGGGCGTGGTCCACCGCGACATCAAGCCGCAGAATTGCTACCGGCTGAGCTCGTCGTCGTCGCTCGCGCTCGAGGCCCGCGTCGACGAGTCGACGCGCGCGCAGGACCACATCAAGGTCCTCGACTTCGGGATGGCGCGGCTCGACATGCCGCAGGGGAACAACGAGCCGTGGACCATCGGCGGCACGCGCGGCTACATCGCGCCGGAGGTGCTGCGGGGCGAGCGAGCCGATCTGCGGGTCGACATCTACGGGGTGGGCGCGCTGCTGTGCCGGCTGCTGACGAACCGACCGCCGCACGCGGTGCTCGCCCGCATCATCGCGGGGATCGACGCCGCGGACGGCCCCGACCCGGTGCTGCCTGCGGGCGTGCTGCCGATCGTCCGCCGAGCGATGGCCGGCGATCCGAACCGTCGCTTCTCGTCCGCGCTCGAGCTGGCCGAGGCGGTGCGCACGGTCTACGAGGTGCACACCGAGATCCGCGAGCGCGACACGCCGGCGAGCCCGAGCCCGCAGGCGCGCCCGCGTGTCGCGTCGCCGACGCCGACGCCGACGCCGACGCCGACGCCAACGCCGAGCGATCGACCGCACCACGACGAGCCCGCGCCGCGCTCGTTTGAAGAGAAGAGCACGCTGCGCCCGATCGCGCCGCGACGGCGCGAGACGCCGCGCGAGACGACCACGCCGCCCGCCCACGAACGACGCGACGAGCCCGCGCCTTCGGCGTCCGCAAGCCAAACCCGCGGGCGCACGCCGTCGACCAGTCAGGCGCCCTCGGCGAGTCGGTCGCGCGGGCGCGTGCCCTCGGCGACGACCAGCCGCGGGCGCGGGCGCGTGCCCTCGGCGTCCACGAGTCAGACCCGCGGGCGCGCGTCCAAGCCGCCGACCGAGAGGGCCGTTGACGAGGAGCGGGGTCAGACCCGCGGGCGCGCGTCCAAGCAGCCCGACCGCGTGGTCGTCGACCTCAGCCGCGGCCCGAGCTTCGACGTGCTCGCCCACGTCGCCGCGCGTCTCGAGCTCGAGGCCGGCGGCGCGCCCGGGTTGATGACGCGCCGGTTCGCGGACCTCAAGCCGGGCTTCACGGGCCGCGAGCGTCGGCTCCGCTTCGCGCTCAGCGAGCAGGGCGTGGCGATCGAGGCGTACCCCCACCTGTTCCACGGGCCGAACCGCACGAGCTACCCCGCGCTGCTGGTGCGCGAGCTGGCGACCTTCGAGGCGGGCACCGTGCTGTACTGCCCCCGCGGCGTCTCGCTCTCGCCCCGCTTCGTGATCCGCGCGAAGATCTCGGACGTGGTGATCGTGGCGCTGCACCCCGCCGGCGCGATGCGTGATCGGTTTGAGTTCCTGCTCGAAGGAACAGACGCGACGCGCGCGGGGCGAGCGCGAGAGACAAGAGGTGAGACGAGATGGTGAACGAGGCCCGTCAGCCCCCGGCCCCGAGCGTAGAGCCGGTGCACGTGACGCTCAACATGACCGCCGAGGAGTTCGCGGCCGCGCGCCGACAGCTCGGGGACGAGGACACGTACATCCGCAAGCCGCCGCGCGTGCCGACCGCGACGCACCGAGTGTGGATCAACGACAACTGGTGCATCAGCGTCGACGAGCTCGGGCACGTCGCCGGTCCGTGCTTCGAAGGCGCGCTCGGCTGCGTCATCCAGCTGACGCCCGCCGAGGGCGAGAACCGGCTCGCGCTCAAGCTCCCGCGCATGCTGGCCGACACCATCCGCGAGAACGCGTTCATCGCCCAGATCGTCGAGATGGAGGCCGAGATCGTGTTCAAGGCCAACGAGCGCGTCGGCCTGCACTCGGGGCTGATCCCCGTGCAGCTGGCGCAGACGGACCTGCTGCGCGGCGCGAGGCAGCTGCGCAACAGCCTCGGCTCCGAGGCCAATGAGCAGGAGGGCTGCGTCCTGTTCGTCGCGTTCAACAAGGACGGCGCGCCGCGCTTCTGCAGCGTGCGCTTCGACGACCACGACCCGCGCCCCGTCGTGTTCCCGGAGGCCGCCGCCCCCGACTTCGCGTTCCTGACCCGCGACGTGTGGGACCAGCTGCGCACGCCGGTGATGGGCGGGCGACGCGACTTCTACGAGCCGACGTTCTTTGAGGTCAAGACCACCGGCTCGGGGGAGACGCGGCTCGTGACCCACGGGCGGCTCTCGGAGACCATGGACCTGCGCCAGTCCAACACGGTCTGGTACGCGGCGCTGCCGTCCATTCTCTACAACTGGGCCAGCGGCACGCTGCAGGAGGCGGTCAGCCGCGGCCGTCACTGCGGCTGGTCGCTGGTGCAGCACTACGACCTCATCGGCAACGTCCTGCGCGGGCTCGTCACGCTCCACGAGCGCGGGCTGATCCACGGCGACGTGCGCCCGGCCAACGTCATGGCGCTCGGCGACACCGCGGAGCCCTCGGACTACGCGCTCGGCGACTACGGCAGCTTCAGCTCGGACCGCGCGCGCCTCGGCGCGACGCCCTCGAGCGGGCACACGATGACGGGCGCCGGCGTCAGCCGCCTGCGCACGAGCGTCTTCTACTCGTCGGAGCGGCGCAACGGCATCGAGCGCGAGTCCGCCGACGTCGCGATCATCCTGCGCGACCCGGGGCCGCCGGCGAGCCCGATGAAGGACGAGTACTTCGTGCACCTCGGCTGGCGCTCGAGCCTGGTCGACCCCGAGACCGGGCGCCCGACCGACGCCGCGCTCGCGACGATGCGCAACGACTGGGGGCGGATGCTCGGCTCGACGCACTCGCGGCGCCGGCTGGCGATGGGCTCGGACAAGCTGTGCAAGGGCGACCGCCTGCGGATCCGCGACTACGTGTTCACGGTCATCGACAGCGACGACTCCTACGGGCGCGCGAACTTCCGCTGCCAGCGGCGCTTCGCCCGGGTCCTGCACGAGCGCATCGCGATCTACAACCAGGACGACACCGGCCTGCTCGACGGGACCGTCATCAGCGTGCCGGTCTACACCGAGATCCGTCAGTGGTCGGCGGCGACCGACCTCTACGGCGTCGGCGCGCTCGCGCTGTACACCGTGTTCACCTCGGGCCTCGCGCAGATGAAGGCCGCCGGCGCGCGCCTGCCCGGCTCCTCGGGCCCCGAGCACGATCCCCGCGCGAGCGCCGAGACGATGCTCGCCGAGATGATCGAGATGCTCGAGAGCGTGCCGCACTTCCTCTACCTGTGGCCGGACCTCGAGGACTTCCGGATGACGATCGAGAGCGCCGACGACCGCATGTCGGCCGAGGAGATCGCGGCGCTGCCGGTGGTGCGCCACAACCACACGCCGCTGAGCGTGTTCGCCACGCAGGTCGTCAACAACCTCCTGCGCGGCTCGCCGCACGTCGACGCGCTGCTGCACTGCTTCGCCAACAAGCACCCCGACGGGCCGGTGCCGGAGTACAACGTCGCCCACTTCCTGCTCTTCATTCACTTCGTGATGTCGTGCCTGCACCGCAAGACGCACCTGTGGCGCGGGAGCGAGGGCAGCGCGACCGACGTCAACGACGAGTGGCTGTTCTGCACCGACCGCTGTGAGCTGCCGATCTCGGGCGGCGCGGCCGCGCGGGCGCTCAAGCGGCTGCGCGACCTCCAGGTCCGCTGCAACCGCCGCGACTACGACTGCTTCTACGTGCCGGCCGACCAATTCTTGAAGTTCGACCCGCGCTCCGACTTCCAGATCCGCATCGAGCTCGAGCAGCTGCGGGCCGAGATCCAGCGGCGCGAGAGCTGCTTCCGCGTGCACGCGCGCGCGGCTCAGGCCGTCACGCGCACCACCGGGCTGCGGCGCAAGCAGTCCGTCAAGAAGCTCATCGACAGCATCGAGACCACCCCGTACGGTCGCGCGGGTCTCGACCGCGAATCCCTGCTCACGCCCGGCGGCGCGCAGGACGACGACGCGCTCAGCTTCACGGCGCTGGCGCGGGCGCTGCAAGCCTCGTGGAGCTGGCTCGCGTCGACCTCGACGCGCGCGCTCAAGTGGCCGCTCGCGCTCGCGAAGAAGACCGGCGAGGGCGCCCCCGCGGAGCCGCCGCGCGCGCTGCCCAGCGAGCCGCCCGATGCGCGTCCGCGACCGACGAGCCGCGACCTCCCGTGACGCGGGGTGCGAGCTCGTAGACGCGGGTGTGCGCGTGTCGCCGCGAGCGCGGCGCAGTGAACGCGTCGACGCGACGCGCGTGACTTCATGCACGTACAAAGGCGCGCGCGTCGACGCGCGATCCGGGCTAGCGTGGGGTCGATGTCCGAGCGAGCGAACGAGACCTGGCGAGACCGCGAGCTGCTCCGCTCGTGGCGTGCTGGTGACGCGCGCGCGGCCGATATCCTGTTTCGACGGTACGAGCCGCGGCTTTGGAAGTTCCTGCACACCAAGATCCCCGAGCACGACATCCCCGACGTCATCCAGCTGATCTGGGAGGGCGTCGTGCGTGCGCGGGACCGGCTCGAGCCGGAGCCGACGCCCGAGCGTGACGACGCGCGCGACGACGCGGATGACGACGAGGACGAGGACGACGACGAGGAGCGGCGCGCCGCGGTGCGCGTCAGCTTTCGCGCGTATCTCTACGGCATCGCGCGTCGCCGGCTCTATCGCTACTACCGCGGGCGCACGCGCCGCGGCGGCGCGGCCTTCGATCCCCAGATCTCGCGGCTCATCGACGTCGCGCCCTCGGTCAGCAAGGTCGTGGCCAAGCGCGCGCGCGAGCGCCGGCTGGTCGAGGCGACGCAGCGGCTCCCGCTCGACCTCCAGGTGCTGCTCGAGATGCACTACGTCGCCGATCTCAGCTGCACCGAGATGGCGCGGGTCTGCGAGCTGCCCGTCGGCACGGTCAAGAGCCGGCTGCGCCGGGCCAAGCGGCAGCTCGAGGAGCTGCTCGAGTCGGCGCCCTCGGCCCCGCTGTGACGCGGCCCGCCGGCGACCTGGTTAGCGACATGGTTAACTAGCCAGGAGCGGCCGCCCGCAGGGCGACCGCTCCGTGCATCGTCGTCGCGCGCGCGGCTACTCGCACTGCGCCGGGTCGGCGTCGAGGTCGAAGAAGAACTCGCAGACGATCTGCTGGAAGTGGTTGTTGAACTGGTTGCGCGGGATCGTCTCGGTGCCGAGGCCCTGGAAGGGGTCGGGCAGCGCGGCGAGGCGCTCCTGCAGGTACTGCGGGGACACGCCGATCTCGGCGGCCGCGCGGTCGAGGTCGAGGGGCTCGTCGTAGTCGTAGACCGTCCACGAGATCGGCTCGTACTCGAGGTCCTGGGGCACGCCGGCCGAGAGCAGCGCGGCCGCGAACAGGCCCCGGTCCTGGGCGATCACCGCGTCCATCTCGGCGTGCACGACGTACAGCTCGTCGACCGCGTTGACCTCATCGACGGGGTAGTTCCCGGGGTACTCGTCGAGCACGAAGGGCCGCACCTCGTCCTGCTCCTCCTTGATGCCCTCCGCGTGGCAGGACATGCACGAGAGCGGGTTACGCACGGTGTTGTCGGGCGCGTTCTTGTCCTGGACGATGCCGGTCGGCGCCTCGTTCAGGCGGTTCCCCGCGGCGTCGGTGATCATGTAGGCCTGGAAGCCGTTGGCGAGGCTGAAGATGATCTCGCCGCCGTCCTTACAGAAGTTGATCGGCTCCTGGAAGATGCTCGAGCAGTCGAGCGTGTCGTTGCCGAAGTCGAAGCTCTCCCAGTAGGCGCGGTTGCTCGCCTCCTCGAACTGGCAGCGCTCGATCGCGCGGTTGAAGTCGGAGACGCCCGAGTCCTTGAAGCCCGCGCGCATGGTCCCGTCGTCGACGTTGCAGGAGACGCCGAGGTCGCTCTTGAGCTGCTGCGAGGTGTGCGGGATGTTGACGATCTCGTGGTACACGTCCGAGCGGACCGCGACCTCGGCGAACGCGTCGAAGGGCTGCAGCGGGAAGTCGGTCCCGGTGTTGATCTTGACGTCGTCGAAGAGCTTGCCCTTCCACTCGATCGCGAGCTTGTTCTTGGCGGCGACCAGCTCCCAGGCGTCGCTGTAGCCGCCCGCGACGCGATCCCAGTCGTAGTCGCGGATGTCGACGCGGTAGATCAGCTGGTTGTCGTCGATCGGCAGCGGCTGACGGACCAGCGGCGCGCGCGAGAGGCTGTTGACCAGCTTCGACATCGCGTAGCGGTAGCGGTCGAGCCGGTCCTGGCACATGTTGTTGTTGTGGTGGTGGACCAGCGTCAGGTAGCGCGTGAACGGCCGGTCGTCGGCGTCGACCTCGAGGTCGAGATCGTCGTCGATCAGCTTGGCGATGTCCGTGATGTGCACGAACTCGTTCTCGCAGGAGCCGCCGCCGGGATCGGGGTCGTCGCCGCCGTCGCACCAGGGCTCGGCGCCGGTCTCGATCCAGGTCCGCAGATCCTCGATCGCGTCCTCGTGCGGCTTGGCCTCGACCGGCGGCATCGCGCCCGTGACCGTCTTGGTGAACAGCGGCGAGTTCTCGGGGTCGCCGGGGATCACCAGCGGCGAGGCGGCCAGCTCGGTCAGGTCGTCGATGTAGTCGATGCCCTTCTGCTTGGTCCCGTTGATCCCGTGGCAGGAGGCGCAGTGGGTCTTGAGGGTCTCGAGCACGCGCTCCTGCAGGCACGGACCGTCGCCGCCGGACGAGTCGCCGCTGCCGTCGCCGGTCGAGCCGCCGTCGGTGTCGGTGTTGTCGTCGTCGTCATCGTCGTCGCCCCACGAGCCGTCGGTGTCGTTCCCGGTCGTCGAGGTCTCGTCGTCCTCGCCCGGCAGCGGTCGGTAGTCGGTCCCGGCGCACCCGGACGCGCCCGCCAGCAGGAACGCGAGCAGCGCGGACGCGGCCTCGCGCGAGCGGTTGTTCGGGCGGATAACGGGCATGGTGATGGGTCGCATCTCGTGGCTCCTTTGTCGCCGCGACCTCGCGCCCCGCACCGCCAGCGCCATCGCCAGCCAGGTCTCCGGGGCCGCGCGTCGCGGCCTGCTCTCTGCTCGTGATGTTCCCGGCGCGCGTCGATCGGATCACGACGGGAGCAGTTTTTTTCGATCTTTCTCGACGTCGCTAGAAGCGCCCCGCGAGCGTGAGCCCAGCGGCGCGCGGCGAGAGGTTCGGGACGATCTGGGCGGTCATCCGCGCGTCCCCCCGACGAGGGTGCCGCAGCGCGAGCCCGTAGGTCAGCAGCCCCGCGCCGAGCGCTCCGAGGCCCGCGGCGGCGGCCGTCGACATCAACACGGCGCGCGTGCGCCCATTAAAACACTCGGCCTCGCTGCACGACGGCCAACCATTCGGGATCGCGGCGACGGCCGTGCCGAGGGTCAGCGCGCCGAGCCCGAGCGAGAAGCCGCCGAGCCCGATCGTCACGCGCCGGCGATAGGCCGCGCGCGCCGGGTCGTCGATCGCGCCGGCGTGCTGGAGCCCCAGGTACCAGCCGCCCGCGCCGGCGAGGCCGATCGCGCCGAGCAGCGAGCTGCCGGCGCTGGCCTGCAGCGCGAACACGCCGCCCGTCTCACCCTTGCAGCCCGAGATCGCGTCGGCGCGGCCCTCGGGCGCGATGTCGGCGTTGAGCATGACCGGGTCGATGCAGCGCGTCGCCGTCACGTAGGCGCTGGCGAGCTCGAGGCCGACGCCGAGCCCGAAGGCCCCGCTCGCGCCGATCAGCAGCCCCGTCGCGCGCCGGGCCGCGACCTCCTCCGTGATCGCCGGGCGATCGTCGCGCGGACCCTCGGTCCGCGGCTGCCCGAGGGCGCCCCCTGCAGACTCCCAGGCGTCGGCGCCGCGGCGGCGCGCGACGGCGCCGCGCACACGCCGAGCCCGATCGCCAACCCGGCGACCACGAGCCCGCGCGCGCGCCCATGACCGCGGGACCAGGTTGAATTCATCGGCGTTCGCTTCGTCTCGTGCATCTCGCTCACCTCCCGACCGCGCGCGAGCCGTGCTCGCGCCGCGGTGCGTCGCTCTTGTCGATCGTCGTGCGCGTCGCGTCGGGCGCGGGGCCCTCACGCGCGCGCGTGCTCAAACAGCCAGCGCTGGACCTGCCTCGTCGCGCGCTCGACCGCGCGCGAGCGCCCGCACGCGGCGAGCTCGTCGAGCACCTCGAGCGCCTCGGCGCGCGCGCGTCGGGGCTCCTCGGGCGCGATCGCCTGGGCCAGCGCGAAGCGAGTCGCCGCGCGCGCGCGCGGTGACCCGCTCGCCCGCGTCATCGAGAGCGCCCGCTCGAGCGCGACGCTGGCCCGCTGCCGCTCGGACATCAGCAGGTAGGTCCGCCCCATGCACGAGAGCACGCGGGCGAGCGCCGGCGATCCGGTCGCGCCGCTGAGCGCCTCGAGGATCGCGAGCGCGCGCGCGTAGCAGGTGATCGCCTCGGCGAACACGTCCATGCTGCGGTACAGGTTGCCGAGGTTGAAGAGCGTGAGCGCGACGCTGGGGTGACGCGGGTCGTCGCTCGTGACGCCCGCGCGATCGGGCTCGGCGACCTGGCCTCGGCGCTCGGCTGCCTGCTCGGCTGCTCGATCAGCCAGATAAATCCGCTGCTTGATCGTGAGCGCGCGCGTGTACAGCTCGAGCGCGCGGGCGTACACGCCCTGCGCGTGGGCGACGGCGGCGAGGTTGTGCAGCGTCATCGCGTGCACGCGCGGCCCCTGCGTCGCGGTCGCGTCGAGGCGCGGCTCGGACTCGAGATCGAGGTCGAGGTCGAACGACTCGGCGCGCTCGAGCCAGCGCGTCGCCTCGGCGAGCTCGCCGCGGCGGACCGAGACCGCCGCGAGGCGGTTGCACGAGACCGCGATCAGCGGGTGCGACGGCGGCAGGCAGCGCTCGCGCAGGTTCAAGGCGGCCTGATGCAGGCGCCAGGCCTTGTCGTCGTGCCCCTCCTCGAGGTGCGCGAGGCCGCGCTCGTCGAGGAACTCGGCGCGCTCGAGCTCGGCCCGCACCTCCGCGTCGAACACCGTGGCCGGGGTCAGCGGCCGCGCTCGCGTGGTCGACTCGACGATCGCCGTGCGCTGGGGGTCCTCGAGCAGCTTCTCCTCGGAGCGCTCGAGCGAGACGGTCGGCTCGCGCTGTGTGGCCACGACCCCGAAGGCGTCCTTCGCCTCGCCACGCGCGTCCGTCGGCGGGTCCGCGTCATCGTCGTCCACGACGCGCAGGCGGGCCTCACCCTCGTCGGCGAGCGCGCGACCCTCGCGAGCGGGAGCCTCGGCCGCGCGCTCACGCGCGCGCCAGATGGTCGTCCCCTCGGGATCGTCGTGAACCCGCGTCTTCCACATCGCGGTCGAGTCGCGATCGGTCAACGCGTCGACACCCGACGCGTCGACGTCCGTCGCGCGGGGGAACAGCAGCGTGGGCCCGTCCTCCCCTTCGTCGTCTTCGTCGTCGACGACATCAGCGCGACGCGTGGGAGCGAGCGAGCCGCCTGGCGAGCGGTTGCGCGAGTCGTCCCGCGTGGCGGGTGCATGGTGGCGACGCGTCGCGTCGTGCGATCCGGCGAGCATGGCGATCCCTCTCGCCCGCTGATGTTCCCGGGTGACCCCGATCGGATCACGGCGGCGAGAAAATTCTCCAAGCGCCCGAATTCGAGCCGCCACACGCCGAGAACCGCCACGCGCGGCCACGAGCGCCAGCGCCTCGCGGCCGTCCGCCGCGAGCTGCGAAGACCGCCATACGCGCTCAAGAGGCCCGCTGGGACGCGCTCGACACCCGGAGAGGATGCGCTACCATGCGAGCCGCGGGCAGCGAGATTGTGTTGCGTCGAACGCGACGACACAACCCGCCCGCCGCCGCGCGCTACGGCGCTCGGCGTGAGACAACGGCGTGCCAACAACCCCACACATTCCACCAGCTCGTGAAGATCGGTCTCGTACCTGGAGCGAAGACGTCGTCACGCGCGCATGGACGGTGCGGCCGTGGACCCGCGCGCGCGCGCGCGTAACCGGGGCCAGCGCCGCGCCCCACCGATCCCGGAGTTCCGCGCCCGCGAGCACACCTCGTGGGACGTAGCAGCGAGGAACCAACGCGCTCGCGAGCCTCTATACGCGGGCGTGAGTCGAAAGGACGCACACAGCAAACATGGCAAGAAACAACTACTCGGCAGGTAAACGGCAGCGCGAGCGCGACAAGGCGCGGAAGAAGCGGGAGAAGGACATTCGCCGACGAGAGAACCAGACGGGCGGCGGCGGCGGCGGAATCCCGATCGCGTCAGCCGATGAGATCCAGGGTGGCGACATGCTCTCGATCGACGAGGTCGTGAACAACATCTACGCGCAGCCCGACGAAGATGGCGGGCGGGCGCACGCCATCCCCTGCCGGTTGTTCATCGGCGGCCTGAACTGGCGCGTCACGACCGACGAGCTGCAGGAGATGCTCGAGGAGTACGGCCCGGTCGCCGACGCGTTCATCGTCACCGACCGCGACACCGGCGACTCGCGCGGCTTCGGCTTCGTGACGATGCGAGACCGCCGCGACGCGTCGCAGGCGATCCGTCGGCTCAACGGTCAAGACTTCCACGGGCGCACGCTCGTCGTTCGCCTCGCCACCGAGCGTCAGCGCTGACGAGCAGGTCGCGCGCGCGGCCTCGAGCGCCTGGCGCTCGAGGCCGTCGATCGTTAACGGCGCGCAGGAGGACGAGGCCGCGCGTCAGCTCGCGCGCGTGAACTCGAGGATGTACTGGTACTCGAGCAGCGCGTCGTCGCGGCGCGCGAGCTGATAGCCGATCGCGGACAGGCGCGCCACGACGTCGTCGGCCGCGACGCGCATGGCCGCAGGCGGCCCGGGCGCGTCCTCGGGCGCGTCCTTCTTGAAGTCGACGATCGCCACGCGGCCGCCCGCGGTCAGCGAGCCCGCGAGCGCGCCGAAGTACGCCTCGACGTCGTCGATGTGGTGGTACACGTCGCACAGGAACACGAGGTCGACGGGCGCCGGCAGCGAGGGGTCCGCGGCGGCGCCCTTCACGGCGACCATGTTCTCAAGGCCAGCTTTCTGCGCGCGCTCGCCGAGGTAGCGGACCATGTCTGGCTCCACGTCCTGGGCGTAGACCCGCCCCGAGGGCAGCGCCGCGGCGAAGCGCGCGGCGAAGTACCCGGTGCCCGCGCCGATGTCCGCGACCGTCGCGTCGGGCGCGAGCGCGAAGCTCTCGACCACGGCGTCGGGCTTCTGCCAGGCGGCGCGCTCCGGGCTGTCGAATTGCTTGGCCCACTCCTCCGCGTTGTCGAAGCGATGATGCTTGTGGTGACCCGCGCCCTTGTGGTGCGGATCGGGGGCCGCGTGACCGTGGCCGCCGTGACCGTGGTCGCCGTGACCGTGGTCGCCGTGACCGTGGTCTTCTCCGTGCGCCGCGCTGTGCCCCGGGGCCTGCTCCGGCGCAGGCTCCTGAGCTGCGGACGCGGGCGACGACGGGACCGGCTCCGCGCCGCCTGAGTCCGGCCCGGCGCAGGCGAGCGAGACCACGAGACAGCCGCTGGAGGAGATCGTTGCGATGCGAGCCATGGCGACGGCGAACATAGCAGACTCGCGCGCGAGCGCGCCCACCTCTGATGCAACCCGCAGCGCCGGTGAAAGCCCCGGCGCGCCGCCGGCGTTCCGGAGCCGAGGACGCGCGCGCGCGTCGCTCGCGAATTGGAGAACCATCATGCCATCACTACACTGGACGGGGCCGACGTGGCGGCTCCGCGCGACGCTGTGGACGCTGCTGATCGGCGCGCTCGCGGGCGCCTGCGTCGAGCACCCGGACTTCCCCAATCACCCGCCGGTCGATCCCGACGGCGTCTCGCTGCCGCCGGCCGAGTGCAAGCCCGAGACGGTCGCGCCCTGCTACGAGGGCCCCGAGGGCACCGCGAACCGCGGCGCGTGCAGCGTCGGCGAGCACACCTGCGGCGCCGAGGCGCGCTGGAGCGCGTGCGCGGGGCAGGTCACGCCGGTCGTCGAGCGGTGCAACCAGGTCGACGATGACTGCGACGGCGTCGTCGACAACGGCTTCGAACGCGCGGGCGCGAAGTGCTTCATCGGCGCGGGCGCGTGCCAGACGACGGGGACCTGGCGCTGCTCAGAGGATGGCTCCAAGGCCATGTGTGACGCGCCGCCGCCGAGGCGCGCCCCGGAGACCTGCAACGGCGTCGACGACGACTGCGACGGCCAGATCGACAACGGCGCGCTCGCCGGGACCGGCGCCGCCTGCGACACGCGCAAGCCGGGCGTGTGCGCGCAAGGGACGACGCAGTGCGCCGGCGGGCAGCTGCGCTGCGCGCAGACCCGCCAGGCGGACCTCGAGATCTGCAACGGCCTCGACGACGACTGCGACGGCCAGGTCGACAACGCGTGCCTGAGCCCAGCCGAGGCCGCGACGCTGAGGGACCAGCGCGGGTAGCGACGACGTCGAGCGCCGCGCTACACCCGACGACGGCCGCCGTGCTACGCAGGCGGTGGAGGGATCGTCATGCGCAGCGAGAAGTTCGAGTTTGAGGGCCCCGAGGGTCATCGATTGTCCGCGCGGCTCGAGCGACCGGACGGCGCGCCGCGGGCGACCGCGCTCATCGCCCACTGCTTCACGTGCAGCAAGGACTCGCTGGCGTCGACGCGGATCGCCCGGCGTCTCGCGCAGCGCGGCTTCGCGACGCTGCGCTTTGACTTCACCGGCCTCGGCGGGAGCGAGGGGGAATTCGCGAACACGAGCTTCTCGTCCAACCTCGAGGACCTCGTGGCGGCGGCCGAGCAGCTGCGCGCGCGCGTCGGCGAGGCGCTGCCGCTGCTGCTCGTCGGGCACTCGCTCGGGGGCGCGGCGGTCCTGGCTACGGCGGCGCGCGTGGACGAGGTGAGCGCGGTGGCGACGATCGGCGCGCCGTGCGATCCGGCCCACGTCACCGCGCTGTTTCGCGACCAGGTCCCCGAGATCAACGCGCGCGGCGAGGCCGAGGTCTCGCTCGGCGGACGCACGTTCCGGATCCGCAAGCAGTTCCTCGAGGATCTCGCGGAGCAGCGCATGCGCGACGCGATCGGCGCCCTGCGTCGGCCGCTGCTCGTGCTCCACGCGCCGCGCGACCAGACGGTCGGGATCGATCACGCGACCCGGATCTTCACGGCGGCGAAGCACCCGAAGAGCTTCATCTCGCTCGACGACGCGGATCATCTGCTGACGCGGCCCACTGACGCGCGCTACGTCGCCGAGGTGCTCTCGGCGTGGGCCTCGCGCTACCTCACGGGCGCCGACGCGACGTCCGCCGAGCCCCCGCCGCCGCCCGGCGAGGTCGTGGTGCGCGAGACGGGCGTCGGGCAGTTCCAGCACGAGGTCCGCGTGGGTCGCCACCGACTGACCGCGGACGAGCCGACCGACGTCGGAGGCGACGACGCTGGACCTGGCCCCTACGACTTCTTGCTGACCGCGCTCGGCGCCTGCACCTCGATGACGATGCGCATGTACGCGCGCCGCAAGGGCTGGCCGGTCGAGCGCCTGCGGGTGACGCTGCGCCACGCCAAGGTCCACGCCAGGGACTGCGAGGACTGTGACGCGGCGGCGAAGCAGCGCGCGGCGGGGGCGAAGATCGACCTCATCGAGCGCGAGCTCGAGATCACGGGGGCGCTCGACGACGACCAGCGCGCGCGCATGCTCGAGATCGCCGACAAGTGCCCGGTCCACCGCACGCTGCGCGGCGAGATCGTGATCAAGACGAGCGAGCGGCGCTGAGCCGAAGAGACGAGAGCGAGCCCCAAAAAAAGAGGCGCGGTGTCAGGCATCACCGCGCCTCTGGGTTGGGGTTTCTACGAGCCGACCTCGGTGACGAAGCCGGCGCCGACGGTGCGTCCACCCTCACGGATGGCGAACCGCATGCCCGGCTCGCACGCGACCGGGCTCTGGAGCGCGAAGCGGATCTCGGCGCGATCGCCCGGGCGGACGATCCCCGCGGCGCCGACGTCGATCCGCGCGGTGACGTCGGTCGCGCCGAAGAAGAACTGCGGCGTGTACCCGCTGGCGAAGGGGGTGTGACGACCGCCCTCGGCGGCCGACAGCGTCATGATCTCCGCCACCCCGACGCGATGGGGCCGCAGCGAGCCCGGCGTGGCGACGACGTGGCCGCGACGCACCTCCTCGCGGTCGACGCCGCGCAGCAGCAGCCCGACGTTGTGACCCGCCACGGCCTCGGGGAGGTCGCGGTGGAACGCCTGGATGCCGGTGACGACGGCGGCTCTGGGCTTGCCCTGCTCCCCGCCGACGAGCTCGATGGTCGCGCCGCAGGCGACGCGACCGCGCTCGACTCGCCCGGTGACCACGGTCCCGCGGCCGGGGATCGTGCACACGCCCTCGATCGGCATGAAGAAGGGCGCGTTGAGCTCACGGGTCGGCGTGGGCAGCTCGTCGAGCGCCGCCACCAGCTGGTGGATGCACTCCTCGTCCTCGGCGCGCGCGCCCTGCAGCGCGAGCAGGGCCGAGCCGAACACGAAGCGGACGTCCTCGAAGCCGCGCTCGGCGAGCGCCTCGGTGACCTCCATCTCGACGAGCTCGAGCATCTCCGGATCGGCGATGTCGACCTTGTTGACGAACACGACCAGGTGCTCGACGCCGACCTGGCGCGCGAGCAAGATGTGCTCCCGGGTCTGCTCCTGGGGGCCCTGCGAGCCGTCCACGAGCAGGATCGCGCCGTCCATCTGCGACGCGCCGGTGATCATGTTCTTGATGTAGTCGGCGTGCCCGGGGCAGTCGACGTGGGCGTAGTGGCGGATCGCCGACTCGTACTCGACGTGCGAGGCGGTGATCGTGATGCCGCGCGCGCGCTCCTCCTTGGCGTTGTCGATCTCGTCGAACGCGCGCGCGGTGCCGCCGTGGGCCGCCGCCATGACCCGCGTGATCGCGGCGGTCAGCGTCGTCTTGCCGTGATCGACGTGACCGATCGTGCCGACGTTGATGTGCTCCTTCTCCTCAACCTGGTTCGGAAAAACCATCTCCTGTGCTCGTTTCGCGCCCGTCTTTCCGGGCTGTCAGCCTGAGGGAGTGGGCCGGGTAGGATTCGAACCTACGAAGCGCGAACGCGGCGGTTTTACAGACCGCTTCCTTTGAGCCGCTTGGATACCGACCCCTCTGCGAGCGGGTGCGCGCACGCGAGGCGTACGCGAGCGCGACGTCGACTCGTCGCGCGCGGCGCTCGAGCACGCTGCGCGCTCAAGCGACGGGGTCCTGATGAACCCGTCGCCGCCCGTGATCTCCCCGAGGCGCGCGCTCAAGCGACGCGAGCACGCCGGAGATGATCCGGGACGACGATATCCGCGCGGCGGGGCTCAGGCGTGAACACGCCGGAGGAGCCCACGAGACGAAGCCGCGTACGAATAGTCGTAATAGCCGTCGTCCATCGTCGTCTCCTCTCTCCCCGGGGGGGCGCCCACGCGCGCACGCGCGTCCAAGCGACGCGCAGCCCATCGCCCGCGTCTGTACCTCGTGTACTCGACAACCCCCGGTCACGCAAGCCCGCGCGATCAAATTTCGGCGGGCCGCGTCATGTCACATGCTCCTAAAGACATCATGAAGATGACGCGGAGGGCCCCGTGGAAGTCGCCCCCGCTTCGCGAGCGAGTCCGCGACGCCGGCGGACGTCTCGAGCTCGACGCGCCGCCGATTGATGCATGTCCCTTCGTACAGGTCATGATTCACCGCCGCCCCGCGCGACGCGAACCGAACCGAACCGAACCGAACCGAGCCGCCGCGCGCGCGAGCGCGCGCGCTTGACAGCCCGCGCGGCGGATCCACAGTGACCGACGGCGCGCCCGCCGTTCGACGCTTGGACCGGCGTCGCGGCTCACCTGCGTCGCCGCGCGAAACGAGCACACTTGGACACTCCGCGGTTTCTCATCGCCCTCGCCACGACCCTGCTCGCGTTTCACCGACGCGAGCGCCCACCGCGTCCCCGCGCGCCCCGGCGACGGCGACGCGACGGGCCCGACGCCCTGCCGGCCGCGCCGACGCGCCGCGCGCTGACGAGCTCGACGCGGTGACGGTTCAGGCCGCGCGACGGAGCGCGCGAGCGCCGAGCCCACCTGCCCCTATCGACAGTTATCGCAGAGGCCCTTGAGCTGGACCTCGAAGGACTGATCCCGTACCGCGCGCGGCACCTGCGAGCCGCGCGGGACCGCGATCTCGACGTCGGGGATGCACTCGACCTCGCCGCACTCCGTGCAGAGGAAGTGCGGGTGCTCGTGGGTGCTGACGCCCTCCTCGTCGAAGGCCTCGAAGCGCCAGACGTGATCGCCGAGGTCGGTGCGGCGGGCGAAGCCGGCGTCGACGAGCGTGATGAGGTTGCGATACAGCGTCGCGCGATCCCAGCGCTCGCCGCCCATGGAGTCGACGACCTGCTGGTGGGTGAGCGCGTGCTCGGCCCCGCGGAGCAGCGCGAGCACGGCGACGCGCGCGTCCGTGGCGCGCAGCCCCGCGTCCCTCAGCTCGTCGCGGAGCATGGTCTCGCGCGCGCGCGCGCCTCGGCTGCTGCGCGCCCGACCGCGATCGAGCCCTGGCTGCGTTCTCCGCTGATTCACGCGAGTAGGGCCGAGGGTACTGAAGCGCAGCGACGCGCGCAATGATCCGCGCGGGCCGTTATCGCGCGAGCGATCGCGCTACCGACGGCGGCGACGCAGCAGGGTCTCGGCGAGCAGCAGCAGCGCCGCGAGCCAGACGAGCGGACGCCAGCGAGGGAGGTGCGCGCGAGCTCGCTGCGCGTCCTCGCCGGCCGCGTCGGCGTCGTCTGTCGAGGGGGGGCGCGCGACGAACACTGGCGCGGTCAGGCTCTCCGCGGGGTCGACGTTGACGCTGCAGACGGGCGCCTGGCGAGCGCTCGCGGGGGCGTCCGGCGGCGGCTCAACGCGGTAGTGACCCGGCGTCCGGGTGTCTTCGAAGACGACCACGCCCGCCTCGTCGGGCGCCTCCGGGAGCAGGCGGCCGTCGGGCGTCCGGATCGCCACGGGCGCGTCGGTCGCGAGCGCCCACGGCTCGCCGACGAGCAGGCGCGCCGACGCGGCGCCCCGCCGGGCGCTCGCGAGGTAGCCGATCACGCGCTCGACGAGCGGGACGAAACCAGGTCGAAGGGGCAGGTCGGTCCAGTCGCGGTCGATCGAGGTGGTCAGCAGCGCGACGCGCCCGCGCCCGCGCTCGCCGGTGATCAGCGCGGGCGCGCCGTTGGTGTAGGCGAGCGCGTCGAGGGCCGCGCGCGCGGGGTCGGTCTCGAGCAGGACCGTTCGACGCGTACGCGCTCCGGTGAGGCCGAGATCGCCCGTGAGCCCGCGCAGCGCCGGGTGGGTGAGGTCGGCGGGCGCGAGGCCCTCGGTGCGCGCCTCGGCGCGACCCGGCGCCGTGCCGGCGACGACGGCCTCGCGCATCAGCAGGGGCAGCAGCGGGCCGAGGCGATCGTTGTAGTCGCGGGCCCGCACGCGCTCTCCGACCGAGATCCAGAGCCCGAGCCCGCGGCTGACTGCGGCCTGGATCGCGGGCGCGACGTCCTCGGGCGGCGCGCGGACGTTGCTGAGCACGAGCACGTCGGTGTCAGCCAGCGCGCCCGGGCCGCGCTCGCGCACCCGATCCTCGAGCTGCTCGGGCGCGAGGCTGTGCAGCTCGATCGTGCCGCCGGCGTCAGAGGCGCCCAGCGCCGTGGCGAGGAAGAACACTTCGTCGTGGGTCCGCAGCTCGCTCGGGTCGCCGTTGACGACGGTCACCTGCACGCGCTCGCTGGCCGAGAGCCAGAGGTGGACGGCGTCGTCCCCGGGCATCGGGTCATCCCCTTGCAGCAGCTCGAGCGTCGCGCGGCGCGGCCCGCCCTCGCCGGAGAGCGTGTGCGTGAACTCGAAGGGCGCCGGGCGGTCGCCGTCGATCGTCACCTCGGTCCGAGCCACGCGCGCGCCGTCGACGACGAGCGCGAGCTCGACGGCGCGCGCGTCGAGCTCGACCGTCGCGGCGTCGGGCGCCGCGTCGAGCATGGCTTCTTCGACAGGTTGAATCGCGCCGGGGCGATAGCGCCGGAGCGCGCCGGTGATGCGGACCGCGCGGGGGTCGATGTCCCGCGCCGGCGTCCAGCTCGCGCGCTCGATGCCGACGTGCTCGGGACGCGGATCAGGGCCACCCTCGCCCGGGGGCGCCTCGAGGCCGACGGTGCTCAGCACCGGCACCGGGATGATCGGCACCTCGCCGGCCGCGCGCGGGAGGCTGCCGAGGCCGCGCGCGGTCCGATCGCCGAGCGCGTAGATCGCCCGCTCCTCGTGCCCGGCCTGCCCGCCCCGGTCGAGGATCGCGAGCGCGGCGGGCAGCGAGCTGTCGAGGGTCCAGCCGCCTGGCGCCCGCGCGCGCGGGTGGGAGGATCGGGTGATCCAGTCGGCGAGCGCTCGCTCGACGCTCGCGGGGTCGGCGGTGAGCTCGACGACGGGCCCGCGCGGATCGCTGGTGACGAGGCCGACGCGGCTCCCGGGCGGGAGGCTGCGCAGCAGCGTCGCGGCGGCCTCGCGCGCGTGCTCCAGCACGGTCTCGTCGCCGACGCGCAGCTCCATGCTGCGCGAGCCGTCGACGAGCAGCACCGCGTCGTGCGGGGCGGCGAGCACCGTGAGCTCGCGCGAGAGCTCGCCGCTGGGGCGCGCGAGCGCGAGCACGAGCAACGCGAGCAGCGCGAGCCGCAGCAGCAGCAGCGGGAGCTCGCGGAGCGTGCGACGACGCGTGACGACCTCGTCGCCGGCGCTCGCGAAGCGCAGCGCCGCGAACGCGATCGTGCGCGGGCGCTCGCGCCCGAGCAGGTGGGCGAGCAGCGGGAGCCCGAGCCCCAGGAGCCCGAGCAGCATGAGCGGCTGCAGCAGCGTCACGGCGGCGCGCTCCCGTCGCGCGCGCCACGACCTGCACTCCCAGACAGGTAGCCGAGGAGGTCGAGCAGCGCGTCGCCGGCGGGCGCGTCGCTGACCACGCGATCGAGGTGGACGCGCTCGCGCTCGCACGCGCGCTCGAGACGCTCGAGGTACGCGCCGAGGCGGCGCAGGTAGCCGGCGCGGATGCGCAGGCCGGCGCCCTCGACCGCCGGCCGCTGGCCGCGGCTGTCCTCGAGGCGGAGGAGCTCGCGGCCGCCCCAGGGGAACTCGAGCTCGTCGCGGTGCACGACCTGCACGAGCACGACGTCGTGGCCGCGGGCCCGCGGACGCGCGAGCGCGTCGAGCAGCGCGCGCTCCCCCGGGTCCGTCGCGTCCGCCTCGCCGGAGGCCACGCGCGCGGCGTCGCGCGGCTCGATCGGCGCGCCCGCGCGGGCGCGCGGGTCGGGGTCGAGGAAGTCGCCGAGCAGCACCAGCAGGCTGCGCCGCGGCGCGTGGGCGACGAGCCGATCGAGGACCTGCGGCCACGCGCAGGCGCCCTCCAGCGGGCGCTCGGCCAGGGTCTCGGCGAGCGTCCGCAGGCGCTGCTGACCGGCGGCCGGGCGCAGGAGCTCGCGGACGGGGTCGCGCGCGACGTCGCGCGAAGGAGTCGCGAGACACAGGCCGACGCGATCGCCCTGCCGGACCGCGAGCGTCGCGAGCGCGGTCGCGAGCGCGGCCGCGACCCGGTACTTCTGCTGCTCCCCCTCCCCGTAGGCCATGCCGGCGGAGTCGTCGACGGCGAGCACGAGGTCGAGCGCGTCCTCGCTGTGCGTCTCGCGGTAGACGAGGCGGTCGCGCCGGGCGATCGCGCGCCAGTCGAGGCGCCGCAGATCGTCGCCGGGGGCGTACGGGCGGTGGCCGCGGAACTCGAGCCCGTGACCTGCTCGAACCGACATGTGACGACCGACCCGCGGACCCCAGACCGGGCGCCGCAGCGTGAGCGCGCGGCCGCGGAGCAGCTGACGCAGCGCCGGCGGGAGGATGCGCGAGAGCGGGTCGGGCGCGGAGGTCACAGGCTGCTCAATCGGACATGTGATTCAGCGCGGCGCGCCTGTCCCGAGGATCCTCGGTCGGGCTAGCCGCGGGCGACGGGGGTGGCCTCGAGCACGCGCGCCATGATCTCCTGGCCGGTGATCCCGCGGCTCTGGGCCGCGAAGCTGGGCACGAGGCGGTGCTCGAGCACAGGCCCCGCGAGCGCGCGGACATCGGCGATCGTGACGCCCGGTCGGCCCGTGAGCGCGGCGTGGGCCTGCGCGGCGGCGACGAGCTGCTGCCCGGCGCGCGGCCCCACGCCCCAGTGCAGCAGCTCGCGGATCGCCGGCGGGCAGCTGCCCTCGCGCGGCCGGGTCGCGCGCAGCAGCGTGACGATGTGGTCGATCACCGAGGGCGGGACCGGGATCCGGCGCACCAGCTCCTGGTGGGCCTGCAGCTGCGCCGGCGTGAGCACGGGGGCGATCGCCGCGGGCGCGCGCGTCCCGAGCGCGACGATCTGGCGCTCGGCGTCCTCGTCGGGGTAGTCGACGGTGATCTGCAACATGAAGCGATCGAGCTGGGCCTCGGGCAGCGGGTAGGTGCCCTCCTGCTCGATCGGGTTCTGGGTCGCGAACACGTGGAAGGGCTGCGGCAGCGGGCGCGTCTCGCCGCCGGCGCTCACGCGCGCCTCCTGCATGGCCTGCAGCAGCGCGGCCTGGGTCTTCGGCGGGGTGCGGTTGATCTCGTCGGCGAGCAGGAGGTTGCAGAACACCGGACCTGGCACAAAGCGCAGCTCACGTCGGCCGGTGCCGGGCAGCTCCTCGAGCACCTCGGAGCCGGTGATGTCGGCGGGCATGAGATCCGGGGTGAACTGCACGCGCGAGAACTCGAGCTCGAGGCCCTCGGCGAGCGAGCTGACGAGCAGCGTCTTGGCGAGGCCAGGGACGCCGACGAACAGCCCGTGGCCGCCGGCGAACAGGCAGGTGAGCAGGAGCTCGACGACGCGCTCCTGCCCGACGATCCGCCGGCGGAGCTGCTCGACGAGGCGGTGCTTGGCGCGCGCCAGCGCCTCGAGCGCGCGCGCGTCACGGTGAACGTCGGGCGGGGTGCTTGCGGAGTCAGGCACGGTCGTCGGGAGGTGGCGGCGCGGCGGCGCCAGGGGTCTGTATACCTGTACGCGCCGCGCCGCGCACTCCTGCCAGGCGATCGGGCGCGCGCGCCGACGGGGGGCGCGCGCGGCGTCGTGACGCGGCCGGCAGCGAGTCGGCGCGCGTCGGAGTGCTGCTCACGCCTGGTCGCGCGGCTAGCTGCTGCTGGAGCCGAGCTTGTTCAGCTCCTCGAAGCCGGGCAGATCCGAGAGGTCCGGGACCAGCACGATCTCGATGCGCCGGTTCTGCGCCCGGCCCTCGTCGGTGTCGTTGCTCGCCGTCGGCATGTTCTCGCCGTAGCTCGCGGCGCTGACGGCAGCCGACGACAGCCCGGCCTCGATCATCACGTTGGCGACCGCGATCGCGCGGGCCGCGGCCAGCTCCCAGTTGCTCGGGAAGCGCTGGGTCTTGATCGGCTGGTTGTCGGTGTGGCCCTCGACCTGAAAGTTGCGGCCCTTCATCTCGGCGAGGATCTGGCTGAGCTCGACGATCGCGGCCTTGCCCTCGTCGGAGATCTTGACGGAGCCGCTGGCGAACAGGATGTCGGAGCGCAGCACCAGGACCATGCGCCCGTTGACGATCTTCACCTGCAGCTTGCCGGAGTCGATCATCGACTGGAAGCGCCCGAGCAGGTTCTTGTAGGAGGCGATGCGCGCGTCGGCGAGCCGCCGCTGCAGCTTGGCGACCGCGAGCGCGCGCTTCATCTCGTCGATCGACTCTTTCAGCGCGGAGCGATCCTTGATCGTCTTGGCGAGGTCCTCCTCGAGCCCGCGCAGCTGGGCCTCGGCGTCCTGGAGCTTCTGCTCGAGGCCGGCGATCTGCTCGTCGAGCTGCTCGACGTGGCGCTTCTCGTCGCCGAGCGCCTGCTCGAGCGACTGCGACTTGTCCTGCTCCTTCGCCAGCGCGGCGGCGGTGTCGTTGAGCTGCTGCTCGAGCGCCGTGTACTTCTTCTTGGTCACGCAGCCGGTGAGCGCCGGGGCGGCGAGCGCCAGCAGCACGCACGCGGGCAGCAGCCGGCGCGAGGAGGACGGGGACGCGTTGGAGGGGGGGGGCGCTTGGTCTCGCACGGTCGCGGAGGATACGCCCGCGCGCCCACGCGAGCAAACGCGCCGGGCGGTCTCTCCGGTCAGGCGGCCGGGAACAGCGTGCGCATCTTCATGGCCGCCGAGACGCTGCCGCGGATCTTGCCGCGACCCGAGGCGAACACGCGCATGCCGTTGAGCTCGCCGTTGACCACGCGGACGTAGTCCTCGCCGTCCATCGCCAGCACCACGGTCGGGTCGTTGTGCGCCCCCTCGTGCACGCTGATGCTCCCCGCCTGCACGCGCGCGTGGAAGGTGCGCCCCTGGGCGCCGGCGAGCTCCCACTGAAACACGGCGTCGACGCCCTTGGCCGCGGCGGGCACGAAGCGCTGCTCGAGGGTGTTGAAGTACTCGTCGACGCTCGTGACCGACGCGCCCTTGGCGGCGGCGGCGGCGCTGGGGGCCTTCGCCGGCGGCGGCTGGTGGCCGACGCCCCCGGCGCCCTCGCTGCGCTCCTGCTCGTCCTCGTGCTCCTGCTCGTCACCCTGCCCGTCGCCCGCGGCGCGGCTGCGCTCGAGCAGCTCGTTCGACAGCCAGCTCGCGGTCTGACGCACGCGTCGCGTCAGCCCGCCGAGGCGCGCGAACAGAGGGGTGAAGGCCGGCGCGTCGCGCCGCGCCACGACCTCGGCTGCGGAGGTCGCGTCGGCGTCGGGGTAGAACTGCGCGGCCCAGCGTCGGTACAGGCCGATGGGGCCGTCGCCCTTGGCCAGCACGGGGCGCTCGAGGTAGCGCTTGTTCTCCCAGATCGGGAAGTCGCGGGCGAAGTCCTTGACGTAGGCGCGGTAGAAGATGTCGGCGAGCTCCTGCGTGAACACGGGGTCGTCCTGGCGCTCGACGGCGACGACGCCGCGCAGGTCGAGGGTGTCCTCGTCGATCGGCGTGGCGAAGATCCGCTGACGCGCGCGCACGCCCGCCGTGGTCACGTGGGTGTTGACGACGATGCAGCCGATGCCGTGCATCTCGACGGTCATGTCGACGTGGTTGAGCGTGCCGGGCATGTCGACGACGTCGCCGGGGGCGTCGAACTCGAGCGTGACCACGAGGTAGTGACCGTCGCGCCGGGTGGTGTTGACCCTGGCGGCCTGGCCGTCGTGGATCGGGCCGATGTGGGCGCAGTCGACGGTGTTTTCGAAGATCTCCTGGGGGTGGGTCTTGAGCCCCTCCCACAGCACCGTGCCGCCGAGCACGAAGTCGCGGTCGTCGAGCTCGGGCAGCGGCCACGGCTCCTGCGCGGGGTCGCGGCGGTAGAACACGTGGATCACCCCGTTCTGCTCGAGCACCGGCCAGGCCCCGAGCTTGGCCTTCGGCGGCACGCGCTCGCTGTAGGGGACCTCGACGCACTGGCCGTCGCCCGAGAACTTCCAGCCGTGGAAGGGGCAGCGGACGCAGTCGCCCTCGACGGCGCCGCCGTGGGCGAGGTGGGCGCCCATGTGCGGGCAGTAGGCGTCGGTCACGAAGACCTGGCCCGACTCGCCGCGGTACGCCACGAGCTCGCGACCGAAGTAGCGCATGCGCTTGATCTCGCCGCGCGTGACGTCGCTCGACAGCGCGACCGCGAACCAGCCGACGGGGTAGTCGGCGAAGGGGAAGCGCGACGCGTCAGGCTGACCTGAGCGCGCGGCCCGGCGGGGCGAGAGAGCTTCGGGGGCGGTGGGCATCGAGGTCCTCCGATTCGGGCGCGGACGCGAGGCCGCGACCCGTAGGGCGCGAGCGTGCGATCGCGGGGAGGATGACACGCCGCGGCCGTGGAGAGAAGGCTCGCGCCGGGCGCGGCGTGATCGAGATCGTGCTGTGACGAAAGCGAGACGCGGCGGCCGGGATCGCCCAGCGACCTGCCGTCGCGTCAGGTGCCGACGCGCGCCCGCGCGGCGCGCCTGAACGGAGCGCGGCTCCTCCGGCTGATTCTACGCACATGTCCGAGCGCGCCGCCGGCCGCGGCGCTCACAGGCCCTCGCACAGCAGGCAGCCGTCGACGCGGGGGCACGGCGCGCGCTGGTGATCGGGGCCGAAGCGCGCGCGGTAGGCCTCGAGGCCGCCGATCGGCGCGCCGGACTCGTCGGGCGTGGCGGTGACGAACTCGAGCAGCTCCTCGCGCTCGTCGTCGTCGACCGGGTAGCCGTGTCGCGGGTCCTCGAGCACGAAGTAGGCGTTCATGAGCATGAAGCAGTGCACGCAGGTGATCGAGGACCCGCTCCACGCGACCCAGAGGCGGCCGCTCGCGACGTCGAAGAAGCGCCGGCAGGCCTCGCACTCGGAGAGCTGATCGCGATCGGCGCGCGCGCTGGCCTCGGCCGCGGTGTAGCCGTCGATCGAGCGGGCGCCCGCCTCCTGCGGGGACGCGTCGGGCGTGGACATCACGCGAGGATACCGCGACGGCGGCGACGCGGGCTCACGCGCCCGGCGAGACGCCGACGCGCTCGCGCAGGCCGGCGGCCCAGCCGTCGAGATCGCTGACCGTCGCCTCGAGCACCTCGCGCGCGCCGGCGAGCTGCGCGAGCGCCTGCTCGAGCAGCTGACGCCCGCGCCGGATCCGGGTCTTGGCGGTGCCGAGCGGCAGCTCGAGCACCTCGGCGATCTCGGCGGCCTTCATGCTCTCCCAGTAAAACAGCTCGAGCACGATCTGGTAGTCGACGGGGATCCGACGCAGCGCCTCGAGCAGCAGGCGCTGCTCCTGGCGCGAGGCGAGCACGCCGCTGGGCGAGGGGTCGAGGTCGACGGCCGACACGGTGCCGAAGTCCATGCGCTCGCCGTCGCGCCGCTTGCCGCGGTAGTGCTTGCGCAGCTGGTTGCAGGCGACCGCGAACAGGAAGGAGCGAAAGTTGGCAGGGTCGCGCAGGCGACCGAGCGCCTCGAAGCAGCCGAGGAACGTGCGCTGGGCCAGGTCGTTGCTGCTCGCGGGCGCCTTGTTGCGGAAGAAGCCGAGCACGCGGCCGTAGTACTTGTCGACGAGGCGCTTGCCGGCGCGCTGGTCTCCACCTCGAAACGCCTGAACGAGCTCCGCGTCGCTTGGCACGGCGCGAGTGTACACCGCCGCCGGCCGCGGGGCTGATCGTTCTGGTATCGTTGAAGACGCTCTGTGGCCGTGGTCGACGAGGACACCGACAGCGCCCCGATGGCGGCCCACCCGAGCCTCGTCGGGGCCCAGCAGGCGCTCGGGCGGGCGGACCTGATCGCCCGCGACGCGCTCACCGCGATGCTGTTCGGCGGCCCGCGTGAGCCCGACCGGATCGGCCGCTACCGGATCGTGCGCGTGCTCGGCGAGGGCGGCATGGGCGTCGTGTTCCACGCCCACGACGATGAGCTCGCCCGGCCCGTCGCGCTCAAGGTCCTGCACGAGCACCGCGACGCGGGGGCGACCGGGCGCGCGCGGCTGGTGCGAGAGGCACAGGCGATGGCCCAGCTGTCGCACCCGAACGTGGTGCAGGTGCACGACGTCGGCGAGCACGAGGGCCAGGTGTTCCTCGCCATGGAGCTGATCCGCGGCGAGACGCTGCGCGTGTGGGTCGAGGAGCTGGGCGCGGCGCCCGGGCGCTCGCGGCGATGGCGGGAGATCGTGGCGATGTTCGTGCAAGCCGGGCGCGGGCTCGCGGCGGCCCACGACGCCGGCCTGGTGCACCGCGACTTCAAGCCCGCCAACGCGCTCGTGGGCGAGGACGGGCGCGTGCGCGTGCTCGACTTCGGGCTCGCGCGCGCGCGCTCGTCGTCCGAGGAGCGCGCGGACGGAGGGGACGCGCTGGGGGTCACGACGAGCGACGCGCGAGGCGGCGCGGCCTCGACTCGCGCCGCGGGCCCGGGCCCGGGCGCCGAGCTCGACGTCACCGCGTCGAACCTCGCGCCGCCCGACGCGACGTTCGAGAACCAGGTCCTCGAGGACGCCGCGCTCGACGACCGCGCGAGCGCGGGCCGCCGGCGCGACGACGAGGGCTCCGCCCCCGCGGGCCGGGCGACGGGCGCGACGGCGGGCTCGCGGCTCGACGCGACGATGACGGTCGCGGGCACGATCATGGGCACGCCGGCGTACATCTCGCCGGAGCAGCTCGCGGGTCGCCGCGCCGACGCGGCCAGCGATCAGTTCAGCTTCTGCGTCGCGCTGTGGGAGGCGCTGTGCGGCGCGCGGCCCTACGTCGGCGGGTCGCTGCGGGATCTCCACGAGGTCATGTCCTCAGGGTCACGTCGCGCCATGCCGCGCGGCCACGCGGTCCCGAGCTGGCTCGAGCGCGCGCTCGAGCGGGGCCTGGCGATTGAGCCAGGTGAGCGCTGGCCGTCGATGCAGGCGCTGATCGCCGCGCTGCTCGACGACCCGGCGATCCGCCGCCGCAACCGGTTCATCCTCGGCGGGGTCGCGCTCGCCTCGGTCGCGCTCTTCGGCGGCGCGTGGGCGTCCGAGCGGCGCGCGCGGGCCGGCTGCGAGGCGGCCGGGGACGCGGTGTTCGCGGACTGGAGCGCGGAGACGCGGGCGGCGCTGGCGGACGCGTTCGCGCGCACGGGGCTCGCCTACGCCGAGGACACCTGGCGACGCGCCGCGGACTCGCTCGACGCGTGGACCGGGAGCTGGCGAGACGCGCGCGCGCAGGCCTGCCACGACGCGCGCGCCGGCGGCGAGCGAGCGGGCGGCGCTGCGAGAGACCTGTCTCGAGCGCCAGCGCTGGCAGCTGGCGAGCACGCTCGAGCTGCTGGCGGCGCCCGACGACGGGCTGGTCGCCCGCGCGGCGCTGATGGTCGCGGCGCTCCCCGCCCCGCGAGCTGCAGCTCACCAGGGGCGCTCGCGGCCGCGGCCGCGGCGCGACGGAGCGCGAGGCCTCGAGCGAGGCGCCGGCGCGCGCGCGCGACAGCAGCTCGCGCGCGCGCTGGTCGACGAGCGCGCCGGTCGCTACGCGCAGGCCGAGACGCTCGCCGAGGCCGCGCGCGGCGAGGCCGAGGCGCTCGCCGACGACAACCTGCGCGCCGAGGCGCTGGCGACGCTCGGCGCCGCCCGAGCGGCGGCGGGCGATCACGCCGCAGCCGAGGCAGTCGCTGCGCGACGCGTTCTTTCTCGCCAGCGCGATCGGACATGACCCCGTGGTCATGGATGTAGGCGTGCGCCTGACGAGCCTGGTCGGCTACGACGAGGGCCGCGCGCGCGAGGGCTTCGACTGGGCCGAGCACGCGCGCGCGGCCTCGCGGCGCGTGGGCGACGCGGAGCCCGGCCCGGAGTTCCACGAGGCGCTGGGCCACGTGCAGGGGGCCGCGGGCGAGTACGAGGCGGCGGTGGGCAGCTTCGAACGCGCGCTCGCGCTGCGGGTGGCGACGCTGGGCCCGGCGCACCCCGGGCTGGCGGAGCCGCTGGGTGACCTCGGGACCATGCACCAGATCTTCGGCGACTACGCGCGCGCGACCGAGTCGATGACGCGCGCGCTCGAGCTCACGGAGCGGGCGCTGGGCCCGGCGCACCCGAACGTCGCGATCTACCTGCGCGCGCTCGGGCTCGTCGCCAACGAGCGCGGGCGCTTCGACGAGGCGCGCGCGCTGCTGGAGCGCGCGCGCGCGCGATCCAGGAGGCCGCGCTCGGGCCCGAGCACCTCGAGCTGGCGACGACGCTGGGCACGCTCGGGCGCGTGCTGCGGGAGCAGGGCGCGCCCGAGGAGGCTCGCGCGCGCTGCATGAGCGCGCGCTCGCCATCTCGCTCGCCAACACCGAGAAGACCGGCTCCGAGCACCCCGACACCGCCGCCTACCGCACCTACCTCGGCGTCACGCTCGCGCGCCTCGGTCGCCCGGGCGAGGCGCTCGCGCAGCACGAGCAGGGCCTCGCGCTGCGCGAGCGCCTGCTGGGGCCCGAGCACCCGGATCTCGAGGAGTCGCTGACGAACGTCGGGCGCGCGCTCGAGCGCTTCGGTCGCTACGGGAGGCGCTGCCCTACTACGAGCGCGCGCTGGCGCTGCAGGAGCGCGCGCTCGGGCCGTGGCACGCGGACGTCGCGGTCACGCTCGATGACCTCGGCGTCGCGCTGCGGCAGCTCGGCCGCCCGCAGGAGGCGCTCGCGCGACACCGGCGCGCGCTCGCCATCCGCGAGCGCGCGCTCGAGCTGGGTCACGCCGCGCTCCGCGGCCTCCTACGACCTGATCGGCGAGGCGCTGCTGCAGGCGGCCGAGGTCGACGAGGCGGTCGCGGCCCACCGGCGCGCGCTGACCGTGCGCGAGGCGACCCGCGGCGCCGCGCATCGCCTGACTGGAAAGACACATCGAAGGTTGGCCGACGCGCTGCTCGCCAGCGGCGCGCCGGTCGACGCGATCGCCCACGGCGAGCGCGCGCTGGCGATCGCGTCCGCGGACGAGCCGGACGAGCGCGCGCGCGCGCTGCTGGTCCTCAGGCGCGCGCGGCTCGAGCGAGGCGAAACTCGACGCGGCGGCGCTGCGCCTGCGCGAGGCGCTCGAAACCGTCGACGACGAGAGCGAGTTCGACGCGAAGATCGCGGCCGACATCCGCTTCCAGCTCGCGCGCACGCTCGCGCGCGCGCGGGGGCCGAGACGCGCGCGCCCGCGCCGACGAGCTCGCGCGCGCGCCCCTGCGCGCCTACGAGGCGCTCGCCGCCCGGGCGACCCGCGAGCGCGCGGCGGTCGAGATCTGGCTGCAGCGACATCCCTCGTAGCGCGGCCGCGCGCGAGCGCTGGGGCGCAGCCGCGCGCGGGCTCGTGCGACCGCGCGCGCGCGCCAGGTGCTCCCACGACGCGCGAGGGCTGGGCGCGCGCCGAGGCGGTTCCGCGCGCCGTGAGCGAGCTGCTTGAAGCTGCTTGAACATACATGTGACAGCGCGCGCGCTGCTACGATGGCGCGTCGTGAAGGAGCGCGGCGAGCATGACTGATGACGCGATCACGGAGGGCGCCTTTCGTCCGGAGGACGAGCGGTATGAGCGGATGGACGAGCGCGACGCGAGCACGCGCCGCGCGCTGCTGATCTACGTGACCAACTCGGCGCTCTACGGGCTCTCGGACGACGGCGCGGAGGTCGTGCGGGGCGCGAGCGAGGACACGCTCCTGCGGCTCCGCGACCACATCGTCGCCCAGGCGCAGGGGGCGGAGAACTGCGCGGTGGTGCTCGAGTTCAACGCGGCCCCGAGGCTGCGCGATCGCCTGCTGCGCGAGGTACGTGGCACCCGACACGTGCTCGACGACACGACGCGATACTGGCGCACGATCGAGGCGCCGCTGCTGAGCGGGCTCGCGGGCTTTGTGAGCTGGGCGCGCGAGGAGGTGAAGGCTTCCGAGTACGCGCTGCTGATCCTCGGCGACGTGCTGGACGTGGAGCCGCCGGACGACGCCGATCCCTCGAGCCACGCGCGCGCGCTCGCGTCGTTCTTCGGCGCGCCGACGAGCTCGCGACCGTTCACCAAGAAGACCTCCGACGGCGGTGACCGCCCCTTCACCAAGAAGACCTCCGACGGCGGCGACCGCCCCTTCACCAAGAAGACCTCCGACGGCGGTGACCGCCCCTTCACCAAGAAGACCTCCGACGGCGGTGACCGCCCCTTCACCAAGAAGACCTCCGACGGCGGCGACCGCCCCTTCACCAAGAAGACCTCCGACGGCGGTGACCGCCCCTTCACCAAGAAGACCTCCGACGGCGGCGACCGCCCGCTCGACCGCGTGCAGGGCTACGACGCGACGCGGCGAGTGTTCGCGCGCGCGTCCCGGATCATCCGCGCGCTCGCGGAGACCTCGCCGCCGCTGACGCTGCTCGGCGCCGACGACCCCACGCTCAGCTACGTCGAGGTCGCGCTCGAGCTCGCGCGCCCGTCGGAGGAGCCGCGGGCCGCGTACGTGCTCGCGCTGCAGGCCGCGCTGCCCCGCGCCTACGGGCCGCTCGCGGAGTTCTTCGCCTGGCTGCGCAGCGGCGACACGTCGCGGGCGCTCGCGCAGCACGACGAGCGGACCAGCGCGCTGCGAACCGCCTGCCATGACGCGTTTTCGAAGTACGACGGCCGCGGTGACCCCGACCACATCGCGCTCGTCGAGCAGGTCTTGGGCGCGCCGACGTCGTGCGCGCTCGTCGACGTCGCGGCGATAGGACGTCTCCGGCCGCAGCTCGAGCGCTTTGGGAGCGAGATCACGACGGCGATCGAGCGCGCCGAGCCCGAGCTGCGCGAGTCGATCTACGCCCACATGACCGCCGCGCTGACGCGGCCGCAGCCGCACAGCTCGTCGTGCGATCTCGTCGACTTCGTCGGCGGCGTGTTCACGAACGGGCTCAGCGGGCGCGCGTGGCAGCCCAGCGACTCGCTGCGCGCGGCCGCCAGGACGCTGCGAGAGACGCTGCGCGACGCCTGCACCATCGCGGCGCGCGGCGCCTCGCGGCGCCTCCACGGCCTCAGCGTGCACCTGCCGGTCGACGACCGCGTCGCCACCTCGCCGCACTTCCTCGACCTCGAGCTCCTGCGGGTGCCCGGCTCGCCCTACCCGAGCAAGTGGACGCGCCTGATCGGGTCGCTGCGGGGGGTCTCGGCCGCGCGCACGCAGGAGGGGCGCGGGGACGAGTCGGCGAAGCTGCACATGCGTCGCGACATGGAGGCGTTCTGGGTCCGCAGCCCGACGAAGCTCGAGGAGCCCGAGCGCGCGGCCGACGACGCCGCGCGCCCCAGGGCGCAGTGGGGCGTCATCCTGTTCATCGCGCCCGACGAGCGCGCGCCGCCGCCCGTGCAGGTGCTCCTGGAGCACCAGGACGAGCTGCGCGCGCTCCACTTCGTCGTCCCCCTCGAGCATGAGCCGGCGCCCGATGCCCGCGTGGCCGGGAACATCGAGACCGTCACCGCGCAGGGGCGGACGGAGGACGAGATCGTCGTCGAGGTCATGCGGCGCTGCCGCGCGCAGCGGCTGTGTGTCTACATCGGATCAGGCGAGCACCGCGACCTCGGTCATGACTTCGGCCGAATCATCGCGCTGCTTCGGGGGGCGCTCGAGCGGCTCCCACGGGAGCGCTTCGAGCTCGTGATCCTCGACGGCCCCTGGCTGCGGCTGGAGATCGCGCACGAGCTCAAGGACATCGCCCGACGCCTCGTGTCTCGAGGTGGCGTGACGACGTCGGGCGGCGAGCCCGAGTCCTCGTGGGCGCGCGTCGACTTCGACGCGCCCGACGCCGTCGCGCCGGTGGACCCCGATGCCGCGCCGTCGGCCTACGCCTACGCCGACCCGAACGCGCCGGCGGACCCCAGCGCGTCGACGCCGTGGGCTCGCGCCGACGCCGAGCCGCCCGACGCGAGCTCGGACTGGCTCGAGCCGCTGCGCGCCCTCGCGCGCGCGGCGGACCCCGAGGGCGCCCCCATGACGACGGCGCTCGACGCGTTCGAGCGATCGCTGCGGAGCAGGCCTGAGCGCCCGCTCGCGGAGCTCCGACGCGAGTGGGACGAGCGCGCGCTCAAGCTCGCCTGCCGCGAGCTCGTGAAGACCGACGACGCGCCGCGCGCGTCGGATCCCAGCGCGGGCGTGTGGTCCGGCAGGCCGCCGAAGCACGAGTCCAGCGCGGGCGCGTCGTCCGGCACGGGCGTCGAGCCGCGCGCGACGAGCGACGATGCACGCGGTCGGCTCGTCGCGCTCGACCTCGAGTCGATCGACGCGCTGTCGCGCCGCGTGGACGTGGTGTGCAAGCTGCTGTTCAAGAACCTCCACGCGCCGCTCGTGTGGGAGCGCGTGGTCGACGCGGTCGACGCGGGGGGCAACGAGCCCGTGTCGCTCCACTCGCTCCTCGCGTCGCTCGACCCGCGGTGGTCCAGGCGCGCGCCCGAGGCCCTCCACGACCCGATCGCCGCCGCGCTCGAGGAGCTCGGGGGCACGCTGCGCGGGCTCGACATCCCGCCCCCGCAGATCGACGCGCTCGACGCCGCGTTCAACCGGTGCATGGGCACGATCGCGAGCGCGGGGCTGCCCACGCCGGCGGACTCGCTGCGCCCGTCCTCGCCGGAGCTCGTCGCGCGACTCGAGCACGCGGTCACGCGCGCGCGCGCGCTGCTCGAGCAGCTGCTCCGAGGCGACGCGGACCAGCTCATGATCCTGCTGCCGACCGGCGACGCGCTCGACGACATAAACTACCTGCAGTTCGCGTTTCACAAGGACGTGCACCTGTACGCGCTGCTGAGCGCGGCGCGGCTGCTGCGGAGGAACTCGGCGCACTCGCTGTGGGACATGATCCGGATGTCGCTGTCCTACGCGCGCGGGCCCCAGCGCGCCAAGCTGTTTCGCCGGCTCAGCGACGCCGACGAGGGTCACCAGGCGCAGTTCGCCTCGCTCGCGTCGCCGCCGACGATCACGCTCGCGCTCGAGCCTGACTCACCCTACGCCAACACGCCGGTGGCCGGCCGGGGCGAGCGCGTCGACGAGGGGGACGCCCGCTACCGCCTGCGCCTCGCGAGCGACGCGAGCGCGACGCTGCCGCAGCGGGTGCGCCGGGTGAACCCGCAGGCGATCAACGACGCGCTCGACGGGCTCGACACGCTGCTGCGCAGCACGGCCGCGACGGAGGCCGAGTGGAACTACCTCACCTCGCTCGGTGACAGCCTCGGCGAGGACCTCCTCGGCGATCTGCGGGCGCCGCTCGATCAGCTGCAGCGCGAGCTCGAGGCCTCGCGCCCGAACCAGCTCGTGCACCTCGCGCTCCGCGTGCCCCGCGAGCTCATGCGCTACCCGTGGGAGCTCATGCGCGACGGCACGCAGATGCTGGCGCAGCGCTTCGCGGTCGGCCGCCAGGTGTGGTCGGACTCGACCCGCATCATCGAGCGGATCGAGCGCGACGCTGATCCGCTGCGCGTGCTCATCGTCGGCGACCCGACGCTGCACGCCCCCTACGCCAGCGACGCGCAGCTCGCCGGCGCGCGCGACGAGGCCGAGGAGGTCGCGGCGCTGTTCGAAGACCTCACGCGCGAGTTCGGTCGCGCGCTCGACTTCCGCCGCGACCGCGACGTGTTCATCCGCACCACGCTCACGCGCGCGGCCATGCGCCGGCTGCTGCGCGACAACGGCTACGACATCGTGCACTTCGCGGGCCACGGGCGGTTCTCGGCGGGTCGACCCGAGCGCAGCGCGTGGCTGCTGAGCGACGGGCCGCTGTGGGCCAGCGAGCTGCGCAACACCTTCGCGTGGTCGAGGTCGCCGCCGTGGCTGATCTACGCCAACGCGTGCGAGGCCGGCATGACCTCGGATCGCGAGGGGCCGCGGTACACCGGCGACGTGTTCGGCCTGGCGACCGCGTGCATCAACCAGGGCGTCGAGGCCTACGTCGCGCCGCTGTGGCCGCTCGACGACCGCGCCGGCAAGCACATGGCCACCAGCTTCTACCGCGAGCTCATGCTGCAGCGCGCGACCCTGGGCGCCGCGCTCCACCAGGCCCGGCTCGAGACCGAGAAGGCGAGCCGCGCCCGCGCCCGCACGGGCTTCGGCATCTTCGACATCAGCTGGGCGAGCATGGTCCTGTACGGCGACCCGGGCGCGCGCCTGATCGACGCGCTCGGCGGCGAGCTGTAGGACGCGTCGATCGTCGCGCGTCGACGATCTTCGCGCGTCGATCTTCGCGCGTCGATCTTCGCGCGTCGATCTTCACGTTCGATCTTCACGTTCGATCATCGCGCGCCGATCTTCGCGCGCCGATCTTCGCGTTCGATCAGCGCGCGCGCGTGATCGTCTCGATGTCCAGGTGCGGCCCCGCGAGCGCCTCGCCCTGCTTGTCGCAGGCGCGACCCGTGACGATGACGCGCGCGCCGGCGAGCTCGCGCAGCACGCCGTCTGCAGAGTAGCGAACGATCCAGCGCTCGCCGCCGGCGACGCGGAGGAACACGCCGTCGGTGCCCTTGCCGAAGGGTCGCACGAGGACCGTGCCGCGCAGCGTGAGCGCCTCGCCGCGCGGGACGCAGCCGAGCCCGCCCCAGCCGCCCTCGAGGTGATGCGTCGCGCCCGGCCGCGTCGCGCAGGATGTCCCAACGGCCATGCACAACGCGAGCGCGAGGGCCGTCGCGCCATGGGTGACGTCGCGGAGCCGGAGCACGCGCGGAGCATAGCCGCGATCCGCGGCGCGCGTTGGATCAGGCGTGCTGGACGCGCGTGGCCTCGGCCTACGAGGCCGCGTCGCTCTGCACGGACTGCACCGCGATGCGCGCGATGCCGCTGTCGCAGGCGAGCACGAGGAACGAATTGCCCACGCTCTCGAACAGCTCGCGCGCGCGCTCGTAGTGCGTGAGCGCGGCGCGGACCTGACCGCGGCGCGCGGCCGCGTGCCCCATCGCCAGCACGCAGCGGCCGACGCCGGCCTCGTCGCCCTCCTGGTCGTAGAGCGTGCAGGCCTGGGCGAACAGCGCGCTCGCGTCCTCGATCGCGCCGCGGTCCATGTGCGTGTGCCCGAGGTTGAGCAGCGCCGAGGCGCGCCCGCTCGCGTCGTCGAGCTTGTCGTGGAGCTCGAGCGCCGCGCGACTGTGTCGCAGCGCGCTGCGGAGGTCGCCCTCGCGCCGCGCGACGAAGGCGAGGTTGTCGAGCGCCTCGGCGCGGGTCCGGAGGTCGCCGTTCTGGGCGCTGACGTCGGCGGCCCGGCGCGCGAGCGCGATCGCCCGCTGGAAGTCGCCGGTGCGCAGCGAGGCGTTGGCCGCGAGCACCCAGCCGCGCGCCCAGCGAGGATCCATTCCCGAGGGCTCGAGCTTCTGCAGCAGGCGCTCGCGGCGGGTGAGCAGGCGCATCGCCTGCCCGGGCTCGCCGCTGCGATGCCGGAAGCGCGCGGCGACGAGGTAGGCGTCGACGGCGTCCTCGAGCCGCCGCGCGGCGTGCAGGTGCACCGCGCGGCGCTCGGCGACCGCTCGCGGCTCGCGCTCGCCGACGCGGCCGAGCATCTCGGCGCAGGCGAGGTTGTGGGCCTGCCAGCGGCCGGCCTCGCGAGCGGAGCGCCTGAGGCTCTCGCGCAGCACGGCGTTGGCGAAGCGCCAGCCCGAGCGCGTGAGCCCGAGCAGGCGCGCGCGCGCGAGCCGGTCGAGCAGCTCACGCGAGAACGCGACGCTGGCGAGCTCGCACGCGATCTCGAGCTCGCGGGTGGTGAAGCGGCTGCCGAGCGCCGCGGCGATCTCGAGCGCGCGCTGGACGTCGCCCAGACGACCCGCGCTCTTCATCAGGCGCTTGATCCTCGCCGACCAGCTCGCGTGCAGGTCGTCCGGCAGCTCCGAGGTCTCGCCGGCCGCGAGCGTGAAGCCGACGGGGCCCGGGACGAGCGCCTTGCGCTGCACCCAGTCGCCGAGGATCTGGCTGGCGAACAGCGGGCTGCCGGCCATGCGCTCGGCGACGCGCCCGTGCAGCTCGGGCTCGAGCGGGAGCATCTGCGAGACCATCGCGTTGCACTCGGGCGGCGCGAGCGGGGAGAGCTGCAGCGCGCTGACGTTGCCCAGCGAGCGCAGCGCGCCGAGCTCGGCCGACTCGGCCTCGCGCTCGGCGAGCGCCTCGTCGGTGACCGTGAGCAGGAACAGGATCGGGCACGGCTCGAGCTCGTCGTCCTCACCGGCCTCGGCGTAGGGCGCGAGCAGGCGGTGGGCGAAGCTCAGCGCGTCGAGCCCGAAGTGCACGTCGTCGAGCCACACGACCAGCGGGCGCGTGCGGCTGATGTGCCGCAGCAGGCGCTCGACGAGCCGGTGACGATCGGCCGGGCGCGCGGTGTAGCCGTGGTTGTGGATGAAGCCGTCGACGGGCGTCGGGTTCGCGCCGCCCTCGTCCCCGGGCTCGTCGCGGGTGATCGACGCGAGCATCAGGAAGTCGGCGGTCTCCTCGACGGTGGCGACGTCGTGGATGCCGAGGCGCCCGAGCTGCTTGCCGAGGCGCAGCTTGGCGGACCAGCGGTGCAGGCCGACGCAGCGGAAGTGGTCGGCGAGCATGCGCGGGAGCCCGGTGCTCGGCCCGGCGACGAGCTCGTGGCTGGCCTTGAGCACCGTCGACGCGCCGGCCTCGTGGGAGCGCTCGCACAGCCAGCGCGCGAGCCGGCTCTTGCCGATGCCGCTGGGCCCGCGCAGGAGGATCGCGCGCGGGGACTGGGTCAGGTAGACGTCCTGCAGCGCCGACCACAGCTCGCCGCGCTCGCTGGCCCGCCCGATGAAGGGGATCGTCCGCAGGTTAAACAGCCCGAGGCCCGCGCCGGTGAGCGCCGGGGGCGGCGGCGGCTCCTCCTCGGGGCAGCCCGGCCAGATCTTGCGGATCGCGGCGGGCGGGACGCGGTCGCGCGGGAGCGCGACGCAGTCGCCCTTGCCGTCGGCGCGCGCGACGAGCGGGAAGCCGAGGTCGAGGATGCGATGGGTCTGCTCGCTGACGTCGTCGGCCTGCGGGTACGGCCGCACCACCGTCGTGATCTCGTGCGGGTCGCCGAGGCGACGAAACGCCGCGAGCGCGTCGCTCGCCCGCTGGAATCTCTCATATGGCCGTTTGGCCAGGAGCACCTCGAGCCACTGCCGCAGGCCGCGGGGCACGTCGATGTACGGCGCGAACGCGGGCAGCTCGGCCTCGAGGTGCTTGAGCCCGATGGCGCGCGCGTTGGGGCCGTCGAAGGGCCGCTCGCCGCTCGCCAGCTCCCACGCGAGCACGCCGAACGCGTAGAGATCGGACCACGGGCCGTAGTCACGCCAGCGCCCGCAGAGCTGCTCGGGGGACATGTACCAGGGCGTGCCGCGGGCCTGCTCGACGGTCCCGTGCGGCGAGGCCTCGTCGACCGAGGGGCGCTGCCGGTCGAGCGCGTGCGCGATGCCGAAGTCGGTCAGCTTGAGCCGCGGGCGCGGGTCGTCGGTGCTGCCGAGCAGCACGTTGCCCGGCTTGATGTCGAGGTGGATCATCCCGCGCGAGTGCGCGTGCCCCAGCGCCTCGAGCAGCGCGACGGTGATGCGCTTGAAGTCGTACCAGTTGAACGGCGGCGCGAGGTCGTCGAGCGAGCCGCGGCTCGCGTAGTCCATCACCAGGTAGGGGCAGCCCTTCACCAGGCGACCCATCGACATGCGCTCGGCGGCCTTGCCGATCACGCCGACGTCGAAGACCATGATGATGCCGTGGTGGTTGAGCGCGGCGACGGCCTCGACCTCGCGGCGAAAGTCGGCGTGGTAGCTCGGGTCGCGGACGTGCTCGCCGGTCATGACCTTGACCGCGACGGGCACCTCCTGCACGCGGTGGACGCCCTCCCAGATCTCGCCCATACCGCCGGTCGCGATGCACGAGATCAGATCGAAGGGCCCGAGCGGGATGCGGAGCTCGTGGGACGAGGCGTGCATGGTGGTGCAGCGACGACCACGCCATCCCTGGCTCGACGCGCTTCACTCGGCTGGCGCACACCCTGTGCTCGTCCGGTAACCGTGGCGTCATGGCGAAGACGTGCTTCTGCCAAGAATGTGATCTCGATTACCATTGTCCCGGTTGATGATTCCGGGCGTCAAGCCGCTGTCGACCCCCAACGGCGAAGTTCTGGACGCCGACATCGAGCCCGCGCGCGCGGAGAGAGAGAACGCGGTTGCGTCCGGTTGTGGTCCCGCCGCGCCGACGCGCCCACGAGCCGCGCGCGCGACGACGTGGGGCGCGTGAGCGCAGCCCGCGAGCGCGAACCCGCGCAGGCGCGTCAGTGCACAGTGCTCGCGCGACGGAACGCGCTCGGAGTCGAGCCCGTGATGCGCTTGAACGCCTTGCTGAACGCGGACTCGGACGTGTAGCCCACGCGATCGGCGACCTCGGCGACCGAGAGCTGCTGCTCGGTGCGCAGCGCGACGCTCGCGACGTGCATGCGCCAGCGCGTCAGGTAGCGCGTCGGCGGCTCGCCCACGAGCTCGCTGAAGCGATCGAACAGCCCCGAGCGCGACAGCCCGACCTCGGCCGCGAGGCTCGCCGCCGTCCACGGGCGACTCGGCTCGCGATGCACGAGCCCGAGCGCGTGCCCGACGTGGGGATCGGTGAGCCCGCGCAGCCACCCGCGCAGCGCCCCCGGGCCCTCGGCCGGCGGGCGCTCGAGGACCGCGCGCGCGGCCTTGGTCACGAGCACGTCGGCGAGCCGCGTGACGACCAGCTCCGCGCCGGCGCGCCCGCTCTCGAGCTCCTCGACCATGAGCTGGAGCATCGCCGGCATCCAGGCGCCGCGCTCGTCCCCGCCGCGCAGGTGCAGCAGCGGCGGCAAGCCCGAGAGCACCGGGTGCACGTCGCTGCGCTCGAAGTCGAAGCGACCGCACAAGAGCGAGGTCCGCGGGCCCCCGCTGCGGATCTCGACGGTCGGGACCGAGCGCGCGCCCGGCTCGCGCCGGGCCGGCAGCGAGGTCAACGGGACCGGCGGCCGCTCGAGATCGTCGCACATCACGTGCGCGTGCCCGCCCGGCAGCACCACGATGTCGCCGCGCTCGAGCGCGACCGGCTCGCCCGCGCCGTCGATCCGCGCCCAGCAGCGCCCGCGCACGACCGCGTGGAAGATCCCGCCGTCGCGCCCGCGCGAGCGGATCGACCAGGGGCTGTCGAGCTCGGCGCGCGAGAACAGCGAGCCCGACAGGCGCAGGCTCCCGAGGACATACGACAGTGCGTCAGCCACCCCGCCAGGCTACACGATGACGGCGGCGCGTCGACGCCCGCGGACGATCGCGCCGGTCTTCTGGACGCGCGCGCGACCGCGTGGCGCCGGCCTGGCGGCGGCCGGACGTCGCGGACGATCGCGCGGCTCTTCTGGACGCCCGGTCATGTCGACCCCGCACGCGCGCCGCTAGCCTGGAGAACGTCGGCGGCGCGCCGGGCCCTGTCGGGAGCGACGGGCGACGGCGCGAGCGCCCCACGCTCGAACTCGTCACTCAAGGGACCGAATCATCATGAAGAAGTGGACCGCGACCCTCGCCAACTTTTTTCTCCCCGGCCTCGGCTACATCATCGCCGGCCAGCGGCGCGTCATCGGCGTCGCGTGGCTGCTCGGCGCGATCGGGCTCACCTACGTGGAGTTCGGCATCCAGCAGCCGCTGCCCCAGCTGTACTGGGTCATGTTCGCGAGCGTGTTCGTCATGAACACCGCGTTCGCCATCGACGTGTTCCGCGAGGTCTCGCGGGCCGAGGGCCAGCCCGCGCGGATCTGAGCGACCGTCGGCTACCCGGGCGCCAGTAGCTCGCGCCCGCGCGCGAACAGCTCGCTGTCCTCGCGCTGCGCCGCGGGCAGGAACCGCATGCTCGCGCTGGCGAGCTGCGGCCGCGCCTGCGGGTGCGCGGCCGCGAGCTCCTCGAGCGCGGCGGCGGCGAACTTGTAGTCGTGATCCTCTCGCGCCTTGCGGATCAGCGAGGCGGCGCACTGGCGCGCGAACGCGTCGGGCCCCTCGCGCGCGACCAGGGCGAGCGCGCGGCGACCCGCCTCGCGCGGATCGGCGACCGCGAAGGGATCTCTCAAGGTGTCCTTGGAGGAAGGCGCGTCGCCGGCGAGCGCGTCGATCGTCCGCGGGTCGCCGCGATCGCTCGCGCGCGTCGTCAGCAGCGCCTCGAACAGCGACAGCCAGCTCGCGCCCTGCAGCGGCGCGAGCCGGCGCGTGCTCGCGACGCGCGTCGACTCGCTGACGCGGCGCAGCGCGTTGATCGAGGTCACCGGGTGCGCGCCGGCGATGGTCGGCGTGCGCATGGTCTGTTCGAAGGCCCGCAGCCGCAGCGCGTCCCAGACCGACCGCGCGCCGCAGCCCCGGCTCGCCGCGCGCACGACCTCGTCCGCCGCCTCCTCCGGCGACGCGTCGCGCAGGCGCGCGCACAGCTCCGCGCTCGCGCTCGGGTCCGCTGGCGCGCGTTCGAAGTCGGCGGGCAGCCGCGCCAGTCGCCCCTGGTTGTTGGGGAACAGCGCCAGGATCGCCTCGCTCTCGCGCGCGCTGGTCGCCTCGTAGGGGTCGCGGTCGAGCACGCCGAGCGCCAGCGAGCGCAGCGCGTCGCGCCCGTGCTCCCAGCCGAGGGCCGCGAGCGCGCGGTAGGTCTGCGCCGCGTAGATCGCCTTGTGACCGATGACGCGGAAGTCCCGGAGCGCCCACGGCCACAGGCGCTCGAACACCTCGTCCTGGCTCGCGCGCGCGTGCAGCCCCGTGATCGCGCGGTCGGCCGCGTCCGCGTCCCAGCCCCGCATCGCGCGGTCGAGCGCCGCGCCGTCCGCCGGCTCCTCCGGCGCGAGCGTCGGCGCGTCCGGCATGACCCAATCGCCGTCGCCGCCTCGCTCGTCCCGCGCCTGGCTGTTCTTGACGCGATCGAGGTTGAACAGCGCGGGCGCGTACGCGTGCTCGCCCGGGAGCAGCGCCGTGATCTCGAGCGCCGAGCTGACCATCATCATCGCGTGCACCTGCCCGCCGATCGGGCTCGGCTTGACCTCGTGGGTGCCGGCGAGCAGCGCCGCGCGCAGCAGGTCGCGCTCGCCCGCGCCCGCCCGCAGCCACTCCCGCGCGAGCGCGGGGACCTCGTCGCGCGCGGTCTCGAGGAGCGCGCGCGCCATCGTCATGGGCGCGAGCGTGGCGCTCGCCCGCGTCGACGACCCATCGCGCGACCCGACGCCCCGCGGCGCCTGGCTCGCCGCGCCCTGCGGCGCGCGCGGAGCGGGGCGCCGCTCCGACGCCGACGGGCGGCGACAGCCGACCCACAGCAGCGTCCCCGCCGCCAGCGCCCCGCCGGTGAATCGTCGTCGCGAACGCACCCCGGGTCGTTGGACCGCGCGCTCCGGCGCTTGGTTTCACCGACGCGCCGACCGGTCTCGCGGCGGTTCAGCGCGCGTCGGGCAACCTGCTCCGAAAGACCTCTCATGCGACCCGGCGTCTCGACGCCCGCACCGCCAGCGCGGCGGGCGAGCGCCGAGCGCTCGTCTCGTTCATCGTAGAAACTCGGTGCAGATACACCGTCCGGCGCGCGCGCGCGAACGGGGTACCATCGCCGGCATGCGACGCGCGAGCCTGTCTCTCTCGAGTGCGCTCCTGCTGACGCCCGCCTGCGGGGACGCGACGGGGTCCAGCAGCGACGGCGCGATCACGGGCGCGTCGACCGTGGGTTCGGGCAGCTCCGACTCGCTCGTCTTGTCGGGCTCTGGGAGTTCGGGCGACGGGAGCGACTCCGACGCGGCCGCGACTTCAAACGCGACCACGAACGCGACCACGAACACGACGGCGAGCACGAGCGAGAGCGGTGACGGCGACGGCGACGGCGACGGCGACGGCGACGGCGACGGCGACGGTGACGGCGACCGCTGTCACGTGCAGCCCGGGGAGCTCGACGCCGACGGCTGCGTCCAGCAGGCCCCCAGCGAGAGCTTCAGCCCCGCGGTGCAGTGGGCGTGGATGGGCGAGCCCAACAACACCCACGCGGTCACGACGCCGCTGGTGATCAACTTGACCGACGACAACGACGACGGCGCGGTCGACCTGTGCGACACCCCCGACGTCGTGCTCACCACCTACTCCGGGTCGCAGTACCAGGGCAACGTGCACATCCTCGACGGCGCGACGGGGGCGCTGCACGTGCAGATCCCGATGAAGGTCAGCGGCCTGACGACGCCGGCGGTCGGCGACATCGACGGGGACGGCCGCGCCGAGATCGTGACCGCGCGACAGACCGGCGCCCCCGACGATCCGCTCGGGCAGCTGATCGCCTTCGAAGCCGACGGGACGGTGCTGTGGACGTCGCCGGTCATCTTCGACATCTGGCAGCACGCGGTCGCGCTCGCCGACCTCGACGCGGACGGCGACGTCGAGATCATGATCTCCAACCGCGTGTTCGATCACCTGGGGGCGCAGCTCGCCGAGCTCCCGGGGCTGGTGTACCCGCTGTCGACGACGACCGCCGCCGACCTCGACGGCGACGGCGACCTCGAGGTGATCCTCGGCGGCTCGGCGTTTCACCACGACGGGAGCCTGTACTACACGGTCAACCAGGTCGGCCCCGGGCACCCGGCGGTCGCCGACCTCGACGACGACGGCCAGCCCGAGATCGTCGTCACGACCGATCAGGGCGTCTCGGTGCTCGAGCACGACGGCGCGCCGAAGCTGCTCAACCAGCAGCCCAACGGGCAGTTCTCGTGGAAGGGCCCGGCCGCCGTGCACGACATCGACGCCGACGGCCACCCCGAGCTGCTGCTCAGCTCGCTCGACCGCTTCGACGCGCTCGAGGCCGACCTCGCGCTGATCTTCTCCAACCCGGTCTCAGACGCCAGCGGCTACGCGGCGGGCACGGCCTTCGACTTCCTGGGGGACGGGACCGCCGACGCCATGTACGCCGACGAGTCGACGCTCTACGTCTACGACGCGCTGGGGGCCACGCAGCTGACGCAGCCGCGCTTCAGCGTCACGCAGGTCGAGTACCCGGTCGTCGCCGACATCGACAACGACGGCTCCGCCGAGATCCTGATCGTGTCCAACGGCGGCGGCGGCATCCCGCCGCTGAAGGCGATCCGCGACGCCCGCGATCGCTGGATCCCCGCGCGCCGCGTGTGGAACCAGCACACCTATCACGTCACCAACGTGCGCGAGGACGGGACCATCCCGCAGCACGAGCCGCGCCACTGGCAGGGGCTCAACACGTTCCGGACCAACGCGCAGATCGACGGCGGCGTGATCTGTCAGCCGCCGATCGGCTGAGCGCGCGGCGTGCCTCCCGTTGCGTCGCGCGCCCGCGGCGGCCATGCTGGCCGCCGTGCGCGACGCGATCCTCCGCCGCCAGGCAGGCCTGCTCACCTACGGCATCACGCCGCCCAAGCGCTCCTACTCGGCGAGGCGACGTCAGCGGGTCGCGCTCGCCCAGACGGCGCGGATCAACGCGCTGCCGATCGACGGGCTCGTGGTCTACGACCTCCAGGATGAGTCCGGCCGCACAGGCGCCGCGCGCCCGTTCCCGTTCATCGAGACCGTCGACCCGCTCGCCTACGCCTACGAGGACCTGCGCGGCGTCGAGGCGCCGCGCGTCGTGTACAGCTGCGTCGCGCCGCTCGAGCCGTCATCGCTGACGACGCGCCTGCGCGAGGTCGACGCGAGGGGCGGGATGACGGTGCTCGTCGGCGCGGCCTCGAGCCGTCAGAAGGCCGCGCTGCGGCTGTCTCGCGCCTACGAGCTGTACGGCGCGACGACCCCGCGCCCGCCGCTGGGCGGCGTGCTCATCGCCGAGCGCCACGCGAGCCGCGGCGGCGAGGACCTGAGGGCGCTGCGCAAGATGGACGCGGGCTGCAGCTTCTTCATCAGCCAGGCGGTGTACTCGGTGGTCGCGACGAAAGATGTCTTGAGCGACCTGTACTATCGAGCGCGCGCCGCCGAGCGCCCCGTGCCCCCGGTGCTGATCACGCTGAGCCCGTGCGGGTCGCTCAAGACGCTCGCGTTCCTGCGCTGGCTCGGCGTGGTCGTCCCGCGCTGGCTCGAGAACGAGCTGACCCACGCGCACGACACCCTCGAGCTCTCGATCGATCTGTGCGCGGACATGCTGCGCGAGCTCCAGGGCTACGCCGCGTCGAAGGGCATCCCGCTCGGCTGCAACGTCGAGAGCGTCTCGCTGCGCAAGGCCGAGATCGACGCGTCGGTCGAGCTCGTCCGGCGCGCGCGTCAGATCCTGGGCGACGCCGAGCCGCGGTCGTAGACCGCTCGCGCCCGATGGATCCGTGGCGCGGCGGGAGAAAGCGGCTGCCAGGTGCTCAAGCCGAGGGCGGGCGCGTGGTAGCGTGCTCCCGTGGTCTGCTTCCTCGGCACGCCTCGGCGCGGCGCGCTCGCGTTGGCGCTCGGCGCGTCGGCGTGCGTCGCCTGCGGGCCGCGCACCTCGGACACGACGCTCGCCTCCGTGACCGCTGAAACTGCCCCTGAAAACGTCCCTGAAAACGTCCCTGAAAACGTCCCTGAAGATCCCGCGGAAGTAGCCACGGAGGGAGACGCCGTCGAAGCGTCCGCGAACGAGCCCGCGCGAGGCTGTCTGCCCGCAGCGCTGCGAGGTCCGTGGATCGGCGCCCACGCGGGCGTGAATTTCTACGAGCACAAGGACGCGCGCGCGCGTCTCGATCAGGGCGTCGGAACGCGGGTGCTGCTCGAGTCCATGGGCCGCGCGCCGCTCGTCGATCACGCGGACGTGAAGGCGTTGATCGACGCGCGCGACAGCGCGCAGCTGTTCTCGCGTCCGGGCGCGGTCGCGTCGGGCGGGGTTGGGCCGTGCGCGTCCGGTCGCGACGAAGCCTGCGTCCACGTCAAGTTCAAGACGCACACGGCGACCCTCGACGAAATAGCGAGCTGGCTCGTGAACATCTACCGCCCCGGCGACGCGTGCGTCGGCTTCGTCGTCGAGCTCGTCGGCAGGACCGCGCCGCGCTGCGACGCCGATGACCCCGCCTGCGGGGCTGTAGCGATCTGCGACGAGCTCACCGTCGATCCCGACGGACCGCGCCCGCTGCTATCCGAGCTCAACCCGAAGTACGCGCCCAACAGCGCTGGCGCGTGCGAGCACGACGGCGACTGCTACCTCGCCGGCTGTCAGCAAGCTTGCCACGCGTGGACGGAGCCTGGCTTCATCAGCTTCTGTCCCGGCGTCTCGGCGCTCGAGTGCGCCGCGTGCGGCTGCGTCGATGGGCGGTGCGACTGGTTCGTGCAAGATCCCGCTTGCCCGTGCGCGTCACCTCAGCGCCCGTCGGCGCGCCGGCCCTAGACCGGCATCCGTGAGGCTCTCCGACGGACCCAGACGGCGCGTCGACGATCACGACGACGACGCGCCCCCGTGCGCGCGCAGGCAGCCCTGGACGTACTCGGACTTGTAATGGCCAAAGCCGTCGCCGAAGCGTCGCGCGAGCCGTGCGACCGCAGCGTCGCGCCGCTCTGTGGAGCCGGCGTCGAAGTTCCCGGGCACGGCTCGCAGCGAGCGCAGCCCGCGGAGGTTTGGGCTGTCCAGGAGGACATCTACGGCCTCGGCGGGGAGCGCGTTGTAGGCGACGCCCAGGTGCCGCAGCCGGGCGCTGCCCTCACACGCCGCGATCGCGCGCAGGTGCTCGAGCGAGATCGTCGCGGTGACTACGTCGGGCGACTCCCACGGGCAGATGCGGTCGTAGTCTGCGGCGCCGCCCTCCCCGTCGAGGTCGAGCGTCGTGAGCTGCGGCAGGACGGCGGGGTCGAGGACGCGGCGCAGCGTCTCCACCGACACGCGCACGCGGTCGAACCGCGCCGCGGTGACGCGCGTGAGGTAGGGCGAGCGCAGCAGCTGCTGACACAGCGCATCGTCGTAGGACCTGGCGAAGCGCAGGGAGGTGTGCCGCACCAGCGTCCAGCGCTGCGCGAGCGCGCGGACGGACGCGGTCGGCGTGCCGAGGGCGACGAGCGGCTGCGGGAGCGTCTCGGACAGGCTGTGCGTGAGCAGCTCCTCGGGATCCCAGCGCGTCGCCCAGGGCGAGCGCGCGAAGGCTCGCAGCGCCTCCCGGTGCTCGCGTACGGCCGCGGCGTACGCCTCGCGCCTGTCCTCCTCGCGCCTGTCTCCCCGCGCCCACCGCCAGATCCGCGCGAGCGCCCCCGTCGGCTCGTCCCGGTCGGGGAAGGTCTCGTATCGGCGTATCCGCGTCGTGATCACGGCGGCCGCCTCCGGGGCGTGCTCGCGCAGCGTGTCCACGAGGTCATCCAGGCTCGCGCGCCCCTCGGCGAAGGCGGTCCCGCGCAGGACCACGGGCGCGGGCGTCTCGAGCGAGGGCGGCGGGGGCACGGCCTCGCGGGCGTAGTAGGTGCGACGCGGGAGCGCCTCGAAGCCGTGCTCGGGCGCGAGCAGCCTGCGCTTGGGGTAGCGCTCGTGGGCGATGTCCTCCGAGGTGAGGAGCCGCGCGCAGCCCCGCGCCCGCGCCCACGCCTCGCAGGCCGACACGATCTCGGCGCTGACCCTGCGCTCGCGCGGCAGCCGGACGGCGCGGTGACGGAGGCGAAAGCCGTGGAAGAACTCGACCTCGGCGAGCGCCGGGGCGCGCAGCGTCACCTCCGCGTAGCCCAGCGGCGAGTTCGCCTCGTTGGCGCCGTCGATGAAGAAGCCGGCTCGCGACGCGCGGGCCTCGTCCTCGAGCAGCGCACAGAGCTGCACCAAGTGCCAGGTCCTCGGGAACTTCGGCTCGCTGTAGGCGCGAATCCGGAGCGCGACGACGAGGTCCGCTTCGGTGAGCGGGCGCGCGGTGATGTCGTCGGGCTCGCGCGGCGCCGCGGGTCCGTCGGTGACGCGCTTGTGATAGCGGTCGCGCGTGACCACGCTGCGAAACCCGCAGGCGCGCAGCGCCGAGGCGGCGCCGTCGCGGGCCTGGTCCTCCACGCTCGCGCACAGCGTGGCGAGGCCCTCGGCGCGCGTCCAGTCGAGCGCGGCGCGCAGCAACGCTCGCCCGACGCCGCGTCGCCGCGCCGACGGGCGGACCCAGAGCGCGTCGAGCTCCGCGCAGGGGTGCTCGCCGGGGCCCGTGTACTCCCAGCAGCCGACGGCGTACGGGCGACGCGAGAGCGCGACGAGGCCGAGCAGCCCGGCGACCTCGGGGCCCTCCACCACATAACAGGCGCCGACGTCCACGGGCGGCTCGACGCCCGCCTCCGCGTACAGCCGGGCGAGCGCGTCAGCGTCGCGGGACGTGGACGCGCGCGCCTCGGGCTCTCCTGCGCGGGACAACCCCGGGATGATACCGCGGGCGCCGGTGGCCCCCCGCGTGCCGTCGCCCGCCGCCTCACGCCGAATCCGCCGGCGGTTGGGTGGTCGCGCGCGCGCGCGGTGCAGTATGGTGGTGGCGCGTCATGCTCGTCATCGACTTCGCGGACCCGACGGTCATCAGCTTCGATCCCCGGCCGCTGCGCGACGTCGCGCCGAGCCCCTACCCCTTCGGCTACGAGACCGCGCTCGAGGAGCTGACGCTGCCGATGCTGATCAACAGCACCGCGATCACGCGCGTCAGCGATCCCGCGGGCGACCACACCGCGCACGAGCACGCCGAGCGCGTGTACTCGGTGCGCATCGACAAGTCCGAGGCGAAGGAGCTGCGCCGCTTCCCCAACCTCCGCGCGGTCGAGTACACCGAGAAGAAGAGCGCCGTGCTGCCGGCCGAGGTCGCGGCCCTGGGCGCGCTGCGACGCGGTCAGCTCGTTCACGTGCGAGGCGCCGCCGCAGTGCGACGGCCTCGGCGAGGTCGAGTGCTGGGGGCAGACCTTCTGCGACGCCGCGACCGAGCAGGTGGAGGTCATCAAGGGCTTCGGGACCACGGTCAACTGCCGCCCGCTGATGTGCGCCGGCACCGACTCAGAGACCGGCGGCGCGACCGACACCGACACCGACACCGACGGCTGAGCGCGGCGAGCCGTTCACGCGGCGGACGAGCGCGGGGTCGCTCAGCGGGCCGTGGCGGGAGACGACGACGTCCGCGTCGCGCCGAGCCGCACGCGCACGCTCCCGCGGACGCGCTCGAGGTGCTCGACCAGCGCCCACAGAAACAGGCTCGCGCCGAGCAGCTCGAGCGACTCCTCGACCAGGTCGATGAGCGCGTAGCCGAGGTTGTCGCTGCCGTGCTCGGCGGTCCAGCGACCGAGCGGGAGCTCCATGACGAGCGCGCCGCCGACGTAGAGGATCCCGGCGACGATGAACTGCCGACGCGGTCGACGGGGCAGCGCGCGCAGCAGCGCGAGCTGGTAGAGGCCGAAGAGCAGCACGATCACCGCGGCGGGGATCACCCAGCCGTAGTACAGCCAGCCGTCGGTGTCGAACCACCAGCTCGCGGCCTCGTGCACGCCGACGACCTCGTCCATGGAGATGTAGAAGAACGCGACCGCGAGCAGCCACCAGCGCGCGCTCGCCTGGCCCGCGCGCGCGGCCGAGCGCGCGTGCAGCGTGAGCGCGACGCCGCAGGCGAGCATCAGCGCGGACGCGTACCAGGTCGGGACGTTCTGTTCGAAGCTCAGCGAGAGCAGCGGGTACAGCCACTCGAGCGGGTCGCGGTTGGTGCAGTAGGTCGAGAGCTCGACGGCCAGGCTCGCGCCGCTCAGCGCCGCGACGATCGCGAGCAGCGCGCGCCGCAGCCCCGGCGCCGAGAGGGAGAGCGTGAGCGGCTCGAGCGCGGGCGCGGGCCCCGGACCCGGCTCGCCGTCAGGCTTGGGGTCGGGCCCGCGATCAGCTTCGGGCTCCGGCTCGGTCACGTCCATGGACCTCGAGTTGACGCCGCTACTTGAACTTGAACTTCTTGGGCTTCTTGAATTTCTTGGGCAGCCGGACGTGGCCGCCGTTGAATTCGACGCGCACGTCGACGTCGACCTCGCCGTGGTACAGCGGCCGGTTCGGCGCGAGCACCCAGGCGATGAACATGTGGTTGGCGTACAGCGAGCCGCCCTCGATCTTGACCGTGTATTCGAAGGTCGCGTGCACGTCGTGCCCGCCGTCCACCGCCTCCACGAAGATCGCCTCGCCGATCGCCTGGTCGCCCTCGATCGTGAAGCCGAGCTTGGCGATCGCTACGGCGTCGTCACGCTCGCCCGAGCCCGACGGGACCGCGCGCAGCTCGAACACGATCGTGCCGTCGTCGCGCGACTCGTCGAGCACGATCGCGTCGGTCTTGCCGTCCTTGTCGAGGTCGACGCGGTTGATGTCAGAGGAGTTGATGGCGCGCTCGAGGCCCTCGGCGCTGCCGACGTCGCCGTCCTTGATCAACGCGGCCATGCCCATCAGGTCGAAGTCCTTGGCCTTCACGGGCGCCTCGCCGCCTGCGGCCTCGGTCAGCTTCTCGAGCTTCGCCTTGTCAGACGACTCGGCGCTGGTGCACCCGGTCGCCGCGAGCGTCAGCGCGAACATCACGAGGGGAGCGAAGGGCAGCGCGCGCATGGGCACGTCCCATTATGGGGCAGCGACGCCGCGCAGGCGGGGACGATCCGCCCGGCCGAGGAGCTCACGCGCGCGAACACGCCCCGGAGCGCGCGGCGCCGCGGCGTCGCCTGCGGCTGACTGTAAGGCCAGCTCTCAATTTCGCGCGCTTCACGCCTAGCCGCTGTGGCCGCCGAGCGGCTCGGGTCAGCGGTCAGTTTCTCGGTGATAGATGTTAATTAAACCACGCTTGACGGCGTTTTACCGTTCGTCCACAGTTTGGCAGGCAAATTCCCGATCTTCATTTGATCAGGAGTAACCGGAGAATCAACACCCATGGTCAGTTTCAGCGACGTCCTCCAGCGGGTTAAACAGGCGATTCGCGAGGTCTCGGTCGAGGAGACCCGCGCCCGCGTGCACGAGGCGGCCGACTCCGCGCAGGCGCCCGTGCTCATCGATGTGCGCGAGCGCGACGAGTACGAGCAGGGCTTCATCCCGCGCGCCGAGTGGGTCCCCCGCGGGTTCCTCGAGCTGCGCGTCGAGGACGTGGTGCCCGAGCGCGACCGCGAGGTGATCATCTACTGCGCTGGCGGGACGCGCTCGGCCATGGCGGCGCGATCGCTCGAGGAGCTGGGTTACACGCGCGTCTCGTCCATGGCCGGCGGCTTCCGCTCGTGGAAGAACGCCGGCTACGCGTTCGAGCGCCCGCGCGTGCTCACGCCCGAGCAGCTCAAGCGCTACAGCCGACACATCATGCTGCCCGAGGTCGGTGAGCTCGGTCAGGGCAAGCTGCTCGACGCCAAGGTGCTGTGCATCGGCGCGGGCGGCCTCGGCTCGCCCTCGAGCCTGTACCTCGCGGCCGCGGGCGTCGGCACCATCGGCCTCGTCGACGATGACCTCGTGGACGAGAGCAACCTCCAGCGCCAGGTGCTGCACAACATCGAGCGCCTGGGCATGCCCAAGGTCGAGAGCGCCCGCAAGACGCTGCAGGCGCTCAACCCCGACGTGCAGGTCATCGGCCACCAGACGCGCATGACGAGCGAGAACGTGCTCGACCTGCTCGCCGGCTACGACGTAGTCGTCGACGGCGCCGACAACTTCCCGACCCGCTACCTGCTCAACGACGCCGCGCTCAAGCTCGGCAAGCCGGTCATCCACGCGTCGATCTTCCGGTTCGAAGGACAGGTCACGACCTTCCTGCCTGACGACGGCCCGTGCTACCGCTGCCTGTACCCCGACCCCCCCCCGCCCGGCATGGCGCCGAGCTGTCAGGAGGCCGGCGTGCTCGGCGTGCTGCCCGGCATCGTCGGCTGCCTGCAGGCCAACGAGGCGCTCAAGCTGATCCTCGGTCAGGGCACGAGCCTGAGCGGGCGCCTCTTGGTGTTCGACGCGCTCGGCACGAAGTTCCGCCAGCTCAAGCTGCGCAAGGACCCGAACTGCCGCGTGTGCAGCAAGGACCCGAAGGACATCGAGCTGATCGACTACGAGGCGTTCTGCTCGATCGGCGACTGAGTCCGCCGAGCCAGCCGAGCCAGTCGTTCCAGTACAGAGCTCGCGCGGGCGGCCGCGCGTCAACGCGAGCCGCCGCAGAGCTCGACCGTGACTCGACGCTCGCGCCCGTCGGGCCGCTCATTCGAAAAACCCCGCGCAGCCGCAGGCGGCGCGGGGTCTCGTGAACTTAGTGCCAGGACGAGTCGTGCGCCGCTCTGTACGCGGGGCGGGCCTTGATGCGCTGAACGTAGGCGGCGACCTTGGGGGACGGATCGGTGAGCCACCCGAACTGAACGGCGAAGTCGAGCGTCCCCCCGAACACGACGTCGGCGGCCGTGAACTGTGACCCGAGCGCCCAGTCGCGCGCGGGCGTCATCGACTCGACGGTCGCCAGACACCGAGGCATGTCGCCCCAGCCGACCGAGCGCGCGTCGTACTCCGTGAGCCCCAGGTGCCGGACGGTGAACATGGGCTCGAGCGTGGTCCCCGAGAAGAACAGGTAGCGGTAGTACTGGCCGCGCGCGGTCGAGCCGAGCGGCGGCGCGAGGCCCTTGTCGATGAACTTATCGGCCAGGTACGCGCAGATCGCCGCGGTCTCGGTCACGACCGTATCACCGTCGACGAGCGCGGGCACCTTCCCCATCGGGTTCACGGCGCGATACTCCGGCTTGGCGTTGTCTCCCGCCAGGTAGTCGACGACGCACCGCTCGTGGGGGGCGTCGAGCTCCCGCAGCATCCAGTCGGTGGTCACGGCTCGGCTCATCGGGTGGTAGTAGTGCTTCATGGTCGTTCCTCGGGGGCGCATCGATAGCACGGCCGCGCGCGCGCCGGGGACAGGCTGCTGACAACGCGTGTCAGCAGAGTTCAGCCCGCGGGCGCCACGACGCCGAGTACTCGCCGCGCGCGCCGAGCTAGCGACAACCCGGGTGTCCCGCGCTCGCTCGCCGAAGTGGCGGAGCAGGAGGCACGGCTCGGGCACATCCTCAACCTGCCTCTGAAACCATCAATGATCTCTCTGGCTTACCTGCCCGTCGTCGAGTAGGCGGCGTACACGACGCCCATCCCGCCGGCGCCGAGCTCCGACACCACGACGTAGCGACCGATCTGCGCGCCGACGCCGACCGCGATCGCGGTCGCGCTGGCGCGGTCGCGCGTGTCCGCGAGGGTCCCCTCCACGCCGGAGGCCATCAGGGTGCGATCGGTCGCCAGCTCGTCCGCGGTCGGGCGCGCGGCCGGCTGGAGCCGCGGGCTGACCGCGAGCGTGTCCTCGACATCGGCGACGGCCCGATCGGCGCTCAGGGCGTCCACGGGATTCGTCCTGTCACTTGAGCCAGGCACAAGGTTCTCGGTCGCGCGCCGCTGGTGTCGTCAACGTAACACGCCCCAAGGGACAGTACGCGCGGCGCGCTCGTGTGGGGTTGGCGAAAGACCTGCGCGGGACCGATGACTCGACGCGCGCCTGCGAGCGCGACGCGTGGTGAAGAGCGACGCGTACGCACGCGATCGCTAATTTCATGAATCGAGCGGCGAGGTCGGCGGCGCCCGGTGCTGCAGCGGCCTTCATCAGACGGCGCGTACGACCTGCGGGGCGCGATCGGTGTACAAGCGCAGGCCGTGAACCAGGTCTGTTTCTCTCACGTTGAGCTGCGCACCACCGCGCCCGCCGAGGCGGCGGCGTTCTACAACGACGTACTCGGCCCGGGACCGCGCTCGATCGTCGAGCTGCCGTCACGGGCGCGAGCCCTCGGCGCGCCGCCGCACTGGCTCGGGACGCTCGGCGTCGCCGCCGAGCGCGTCGACGACGTCGCGAACGCGCTGATCTCCCGCGGCGCGCAGCGCCTCGGCCCGCCGGGCGCGGGCGCGAAGATGATCCTGCGCGGCCCCGGCGGCGCGATCGTGGCGTTGGGCGCGGAGGAGGCGACGGCGCCGACCGGCGTGGTGTGGCATCACCTCAACGCCGCGGGCGCGGCGCGTGCGTCCGCGTCCCTCGCGGCGGCGCTCGGCTGGTCCTTCGGACCGGTGACCGAGGCTGCGGGGGCCCCGGCGGTCCAGGAGTTCGCGTGGCGCGAGGGACAGACGCCCGTCGGCTCGGTCGCCGACGTCGCCGGGCGTCCGGGCGTGCACACGCACTGGATGTTCTTCTTCGGCGTGCGCGGCCTCGACGACGCGCTCGCGCGCGCGCGGGCCCGCGACGCGGTGGTGATCGGCCCGACCTGGCACGCGGGCGCGCGCGTCGCGGTGTGCGATGACCCGCAGGGGGCCGCGTTCGGGCTGCTGGAGCTCGACGTCGACGCGATGGCGTCCTGATCGGCGAGCCGCTATCGTCGCCGCGTGGAGCTCTGGATTCACCATCGGGCGTCGCCCTTCGTGCGCAAGGCGCTGCTCGCCGGGCTCGAGCTCGGCGTGGAGTGGCGCGTGCGCGTGGTCGACCTGGGCTCGCCGGCGGCCCTCGACGCGTACGCGCGCGTGAACCCGAATCGCAGGTTCCCGGCGCTGCGCGACGGCGAGCTGGTGATCTGGGAGAGCGGCGCGATCCTCCGTTATCTCGCGGCGACGCGTGACCCCGCGTGGCTCGGGCGGACGCCGGCCGAGGCGGCGCGGGTGGATCAGTGGATGTTTTGGGAGCTCGCGCACCTCGGCCCCGCGCTGCTCGGGCTCCAGAACGCCCGGCTCGGGTTCCTGCCCAAGCCCGGCAAGGACGAGGACGCGCTGGTCGCTGACTGCGAGCGCGCGCTCGCGGTGCTGGACGGCGGGCTCACCGGTCGCCGGTACCTCGCCGGCGACGCGATCACGGTCGCAGACCTCGCGGTCGCGTCGCTGTTCACCTACGCCGAGGAGGCCTCGCTGGTGCCGCCGGGCTACGACGCGATCACGCGCTGGCTCGCGGCGCTGCGCGAGCGCGACTCGTGGCGCGCGACCGAGCGCATGAAGCGAGAGGCGCTCGCGGCCTACGGCATCGACCTGTCGACGCGTCGAGCCCCAGTCGAGCGCGGCTCGCTTGACGCCGCGGAGCGGGGCGGGTAGCGTTCTCGAGTCGCCAGCCCCCTCGGGGGTTGGCGTTTTTCGTGGCGTCGCCCGCAGGCGGCGTCGACTCAGACCAGCCCCCGGGCTGGTTTTTTCGTGGTGCGTCGACCGCTCGAGGTCGGCGTGGACGCAGGAGCGCCAGCCCGCGGGCGGGTGCAGCTCGTCGCGCGTCCGCCCCGGGCGGCGCGCGCGTCGGACTGATCTGTCTTTTCGGTCTTTTCGGTCTTCGGTCGGGTGACGCGTCGGCGTCGCTCGGGCGGGCGGCGCTTGTCTGGGAGCAACCTGAAGGAGAGAGACATGGAGAACGGAAGCAGTCATCAGGAGCGCGCGGGCGCGCTCGAGCTCGAGCGCGCGGGCGCGCGGCTCTACACCGTCACCCAGGGGCGCGGCGCGCCGGTCGTGTACCTGCACGGCGGCTTCGCCGATCATCGCGCGAGCCTCGTCCACGTCGGCGCGCTCGCGCGGACGCGGTGGTTAATCACGCCGGACGTGCGCGCGGCCGGGCGCTCTCACTACGCGGGCGCGCTGAGCTGGGAGCTGCTCGCGGACGACGTGGCGGCGCTGCTCGATCACCTCGGGCTCGAGCGCGCGGTCGTCGGGGGGATGTCCGCCGGCTCCGCGATCGCGCTGCGCTTCGCGCTGCGTCACCCCGATCGCGCGGGCGGGCTCGTGCTCGCCGCGCCGGTCTACGCGGGGGCCGATCGCGGGCTGACGCCGGCCCAGCGCGCCGCGTTCGCGGCCATGGACGCGGCGGGGCGCGAGGCGCAGCGCGTCGGCGTCTCGGCCCTGCGCCCGCTGTTCGAAGCGCTGCCCGAGGCGATCCGCGCCCGCGCGCTCGAGATGGTCGCGAGCTTCGATCCGGCGAGCGTGGCCGCGACGGCGCGCTTCCTCGCGTCGGGCGTGCAGCCGATCGCGACGCTCGACGTGCTGACGACGATCGCGACGCCGACGCTCGTGATCCCCGGCGCCGACGCGGAGCACCCGGCCGAGCTCGCGACGCTGTACGCCGCGCGGCTGCCCCGGGTCACGACGAGCCCGTCGAGCGTCCCGCTCGCCGCGGCCATCGACGCGTTCTGCGACGCGCGCTCGTGAGCGCTACGGGTCGAGCACGAGCACGTCGTCGGGCGCCGGCTCCTGGTACAGCCGCTCGACGAGCGCGCGTCGACGCTCGATGACCGCGCGCTGGTTGATGTAGCCCTTGTCGGTGATCTCGCCGGCGTCGATCCGCGGGGGCTCGGTGAGCAGCAGGACGCGCGCGACGCGACGGCTGCTCGCCGGGTTCTCGGCGTTGTAGGTCGCGAGCCCGCGGCGCAGCGCGTCGCGGACGGGCGCGCGCGCGACCAGCTGCTCGAGCTCGAGCGCGGCCGCCTCGTCCTCATTTTCATTTTCGTCTTCGCCTTCGCCTCCGCCGGCGTCGGCGACCAGCGCCTGGCAGGCGGCGAGCCCGGGGAACACGAGCAGGCCCACCGCGTCGCGGCCCTCGCCCACGACCACCGCGTCCTGGGCGACGCCGCCCGACGCGGCGATGACCGCGAGGCGCAGCTTGCCGGCGTTGACCCATGTCCCTGAGGTCAGCTTGAAGTCCTCGGCGATGCGGCCGTCGAACACGACGCCGCGGCGCGGGTCCTCGGGGTCGGCGAGCTTGCCGGCGTCGCCCGTGATGTAGGCGCCGCGCTCGTCGAACGCCGCGGCGGTCGCCTCGGGCAGCCCGAGGTAGCCCGGCGTGACGCCCGGGCCGCCCACGCGCATCTCGAGCTTGCCTGCCCTGGGGACCAGGTAGAGCTCGCAGCCCGGCGCCGGCAGGCCGATGACGCCCGCGTGCGCGACGGGGAAGTGCAGGCTCGTGACCAGCGGCGCGGTCTCGGTCGCGCCCCAGGCCGAGCTCATGAACACGCGCTCGCCCCGGGCCGCGAGCGCGACGCGCTCGAGCCGGGTCCAGACGCTCTGGGGCAGCGCCGCGCCGGCGTAGAACAGCAGGTCGAGGCGCGCGAAGAAGCGGTCGCGCAGCTCGACGTCGCGCTCGAGGTGGTGCGCGAGCATGTCGAAGCCGCGCGGGACGTTGAAGTACAGCGTCGGCGCGTGCGCGCGCAGGCTCGCCAGCGTGCGCTCGATCAGCGCCGGCGCCGGCTTGCCGTCGTCGATGTACAGGGCGCCGCCGTGGAACAGCACCATGTTGAAGTTGTGGTTGCCGCCGAAGGTGTGGTTCCACGGCAGCCAGTCGACCAGCACGGGCCGGCGCGCGCGCAGGAACGGCCACACCTGCGCGATCGCCTGCTGGTTGGAGCACAGCATGCGCTGGGTGTTGAGCACGCCCTTGGGCGCGCCGGTCGAGCCCGAGGTGAACAGGATCTTCGCGATCGTGTCGGGCCCGACCGCGGCGTGGGCCCGGGCGACCGCCTCGCCCGCCGGCTCGCGCAGCCCGTCGAGCTCGTGGATAACCTGCGCCTCGGGACAGACTTCTTGGACCGCCGCGAGCGCCCGCGCGAACGCCCGCGGGTCGTCGGCGAACACGAGGCCCGGCCTGACCTGCGAGGCGATGCCGCGCAGGCGCGCGAGCGTGCCGGGCATGAGGCTGTAGGCGGGCGAGATGGGCGCGACCGGGATCCCGACGTGCATGGCCGCGAGCGCGAGCACGGCGTGGTCGACGCTGTTGTCGGAGAGGATCATGACGCCGCCGCTGCGCTGGAGCCCGCGGCGCAGCAGGCCCGCGGCGATCGAGCGCGCGCGCTCGGCCGCCTCGCCGTACGTCAGCGTTCGCCAGCGCGGCGCGCCTGTCGTCGCGCCGTCGCCGAGGATCTTCTCGCCGAGGAACACGCGCTCGGGCGCGACCCGGGCCCAGTGCTCGAGGCGCTCGCCGACGCAGCGCGGGTAGGGCTCGAGCGCCCGCGGTGAGCGCAGCAGCAGCGCGCCGCCCTCGAGCCGCTCGACGGTGACCTCGGGCGGCGCGAGCTCGAGCGGCTCGGTCACTCGACCTCCGTCGTCGCCGTGGTCGTCGTCGCCGGGAGCGCGTGCACGCGGGCGCGCGCCCGCGCGACGAGGAAGCGGCCGCCGTCGAACAGCAGGCCGTAGCCCTCGAGCGCGAGCAGGATGATGAAGGGGTCGTAGGGGCAGCGGAAGCGCGTGCCGCCGAAGAACACGGCGGCGAGCAGGATCAGCGCCCACACGTGGACGGCGACGAGCCCCTCGTGGGCCGCGTTCTTGCGCCGGAACGCGAGCAGCAGCGCGAGGATCGCCGGGAACGTGAACGCGTAGATGTGCCAGCGACCCCACTTCGTCGCGGTGTGCCGCCAGTACTGCTGCCCCGAGTCCGGCCACATCGTGTTGTAGCCGACCAGCAGCATCACGTTGATCACGCTGTACTTCAGCTGCCCGGCGACGCCCTCGTTGCGCATGCACTGGCGGATGTAGCCGCCGAGCACCTCCTTGTCGGAGATGTAGCCGGGGAACACAAGCTCGGGCCCGAGCGAGGGCTCGAGCTGGATCCACGAGCCCGGCGCGCGCTTCTCTCGGTGCTCGAGCTGGATCAGCGGCGGCGGGCCGAACATGATCCGCGAGCGGTAGCGATCGTTGGGCGTCGACATGATCTTGCGCGCGTGACAGCGCCCAAAGGTCAGGTTAAATTGCCCGTTCTCGCTGACGAGCCCGCGGCGCTCCGTGTGGAAGTGCAGGCGGTAGGAGGAGTAGCCGAGGATCAGCGCGACCGGGATCGCGAGGCACACCAGGTGGCGCAGCGTGATCCGGCGCAGCGGCCCGCGCCGGTAGACCAGCCAGAGCGCGCCGAAGACCGCCGCCGAGATCATGACCTGCGGGCGGATCGTGACCGCGAGCGCGACGAACAGCCCCGCGAGCCAGGCGTGGCGCGAGCGGCCCTCGTGCGCGAGGCGGACCAGGTAGTTGGTCGCCGCGAGCAGGCACAGCGCGAACGGGGTCTCGCTGAGCATGTAGCCGCCGAGCGAGATCAGCGGGTAGTAGAACACGAGGATCAGCCCGAGCGCCGGCGCGACCCAGCGCCGGCGCGACACGCGATCGGCGAGCGTGTAGGCGAGGCCGACGACCGTCGTGCCGAGCAGCGCGTAGACGACGCTGACCGCCTCGTAGTTCCAGCGCCCGAACAGCCACTTGAGCCCCGCGAGCAGGTAGTGGGTCCCGTAGGGGAAGAAGCCGTGGTACTCGACCTTGCCCCACGGATCGGCGAGCAGCTGACCGGCGCGGATGTTGTACCCGCGCATGTCGGAGACCACGTAGTGCCCCAGCGGGTGCACGTAGAGGTTCCAGTGCAGGCGCACGGCGAGCGTCGCGAGGACGATCGCGATCAGCCAGCGGTTGCGCCACAGCCAGGCGACGAAGCGCTCGCGCCAGGAGGGCGCGGCCGGCGAACTCGGGGGATCAAGACTCGCGCTCGCGATCACGGTGCTCAGGGGCTCTTCTAAAAAAGAAAAAGGCGTCAGGGTGAGACGGTAAGGCTATGGCCGCGCGCGGCGGCGAGCGTGCGCCGCAGACTGTAGTACAACTGCCGCCGCCCGACGAACCCCCCGACGCGGGCGCGAGGCGGGGCCTGGCGGGGCCTGGCTGGGGGATCCGGCCGCGGGTCCGGTGCCCGGAGATCGCGCGCGGGGCCGAAGAATCGTGGCCCATGGCTGCGGGCGTCGTCAGCCCGGGCGCGTCATCAGCCACATCGGCGGGCAGCCGGGCGCCGGCGAGAGCTCGCGCGTGACCGTGAAGCCGAACCGCCGATAAAACGGCACGTTGCTCGGCTTGCTGCTCTCGAGGTACGCGGGCGCCGGTCGCTGCTCGACGCGCTCGAGCGCCGCCCGCATCAGCGCGCTGCCGATCCCGCGGCCCTGGAAGGCCGGGCGCACGCTGATCGCGTAGAGGTAGTAGTGAGGCTCCTGCGTGTGATGGCGCGCGAGCGTGGCGTCGACGCGCAGGCCTCGGCTCAGGCTGCGCGCGCCCCCGTGACGGAGCATCGACGCGCCGATGTCGAGGCTGCGCCAGATCGGCACGTGCTTGGCGACGCCGGGCGGCAGCCACAGCGCGCCGCCCTCACCGCCCGCGGTGACGTGGCCGAAGCCGCGCGGGAGGTACAGCCGCCGGGCCCACGCCGTGTTGGCGTAGCGCAGCGCGTGATAGGAGCCGAACACCCAGTCGTTGATCGGGTCGCCGAGGAAGCCGTCGGCGATGATCGTCCCGATGAGCGCGGCCTCGTGGGGCGCGAGCTCGCGGACCGCCGGGGACGCGCGCGTCATCGCGGGCACCAGAGCACAGATCGCCGGTCGGGCCAAGCGGTCAGGCGCGCGGCGTCGCGACGAGGTACGCGATCGGCAGCAGCCCCGGCAGCCGCTCGAGGCGCGTGACCGTGTAGCCCGCGTCCTCGACCAGCGCGCGCAGGCTCGCCGCGTCGAAGCGCGCGTGGGCGACGAACGGCGAGACCGCGCTCATCAGCCGCGAGAGCGCGCGCCGCCCGAGGTCGGCGCCATGCAAGAAGGTCGGCGCGATCAGGCGCCCGCCGGGCTTGAGCGCGCGCGCGATCTCGGCGAGCGCGCGCGCCGGCTCCTCCATGACGTGCAGCGCGTTGGCGCACAGCGCCGCGTCGAAGGCGTGGTCGTCGACCGCGAGCTGGTACGCGCTCATGGTCGCGAACTCGACGTTGGTGACGCCGGCGCCGGTCACCGCGGCGGTCAGGCGCGCGACCATCTCGGGCGAGACGTCGGTCGCGAGCACGCGCTTCGCCGCCGCGGCGAGCGCCCGCGTGAACTGACCTGTTCCAGCGGCCAGCTCAATCACTCGCTCGGCGCCCGCGAGCTCGGCCTGCAGGCGCGCGCGGATCGCCGGGTAGCTGCGATCGAACAGGCGGACGATCCGGTCGTAGCGGCCCGCCATCGCGTCCCAGGTGCGCGACTCATCCATGATCTTCGAACTCCTTCGACGCCGCGTCCTCGGCGGCAAAAGTCTGCGCGCGTCGCCGCGCGACCAGCGGGTAGAGCGAGGGCAGCACCAGCAGCGTGAGCGCCGTCGCGGTCACGAGGCCGCCGATCACCACGGTCGCCAGCGGGCGCTGGACCTCCGCGCCGGCGCCGGTCGAGAGCGCCATGGGCAGAAACCCGAGGCCGTCGGTGATCGCGGTGATCAGCACCGGGCGCATGCGCGTGAGCGCGGCCTCGCGGGCGGCGACGCGCGGGTCGACGCCGGGGCTGCGGGCCTCGATCGCGCGCGCCGCCGAGAGCAGCACGACGCCGTTCATGACCGCGATGCCGGAGAGCGCGATGAAGCCGACCGCCGCCGAGATGCTCAGCGGCATGCCGCGCAGCGCGAGCGCGTACACGCCCCCGACCGCCGCGAAGGGCACGTTGAGGAAGATCAGCAGCGCCGGCCGGGCGGCGTCGAAGGTCGTGTACAGCAGCGCGAAGATCAGCGCGAGCGCGACCGGGACGATGACCGCGAGCCGCCGGCTCGCGCGCTCGAGGTGCTCGAATTGCCCGCCCCACTCGAGCACCGCGCCCGGCGGCAGCGACACGCGCTCGGCGACGCGGCGCTGCGCGTCGCGGGTCACCGACGCGAGGTCACGGCCGCGCGCGTTGAGCTCGACCGTGATCCGCCGCTGCACGCGGGCGCGGCTGATCTGCGCCGGACCTGGCTCTGTGTCCAGGTCCACGAGCTCGCCCAGCGGCACCAGGCGCCCGCCGCTGGTCGCCACGGGGATGCGCGCGATCGCGGCCTCGTCGTCGCGGACGTCGGGGGGGAAGCGCACCTGCAGCGCGAACTGCCGCGCGCCCTCGAACACGACGCCGACGGGGCGCCCGCCGAGCGCCTCGATGGCCGCGAGCACGTCCTCGGCGTCGGCGCCGTGGCGGGCGATCGCGCGGCGGTCGACCTTCGCGGTCAGGATCGGCAGGCCCGTGACCTGCTCGACCTTGACGTCCGCCGCGCCCGGCACGTCGCGCACGGCCCGCGCGATGTCCTCGGCGCGCGCGCGCAGCTGCTCGAGATCCTCGCCGTACAGCCGGATCGCGATGTCGGCGCGCGCGCCCGCGATCAGCTCGCTCACCCGCAGCTCGATCGGCTGCGAGAAGCCGATCGCCACGCCGGGGACGTCGCGCGTGATCACCTCCTCCATGGCCTCGATCAGCGCCTGCTTCGACGGGTAGCGCCAGCCCGCGCGCGGCCGCAGCATCACGAAGGTGTCGCTCATCTCGACGCCCATGGGGTCGGTCGCGATCTCGGGGCGCCCGGTCTTCGACACGATCGTCTCGATCTCGCCCGGGAACTCGCGCAGCAGCACGCGCTCGAGCGACGTCGACTGGCGCGCGGCCTCGTCGACCGAGACCGAGGGCAGGCGCCAGACCTGCAGCGCGATCGCCCCCTCGTCGAGCCGCGGCACGAACTCGGCGCCGAGCGTGCGCCCGACGAGCGCGCCGCCGACGAGCAGCGCCGTCGCGAGCGTGAGCGTGAGCCCCCGCCGCCGCGTCGCCCAGGCGAGCGCGGGCGCGTACAGCCGCTTCAGGCCGCGCACCGTCCGGGTCTCGCCCGCGCCCGCGCGGCCGCCCAGCGTGAGCGAGGCGAGCGCGGGCACCAGCGTGAGCGCGAGCAGCAGCGAGCCCGCGAGCGCGAGCAGCACGGTCCACGCCATCGGGCGGAACATCTTGCCCTCGACGCCGGTGAGCGCGAGGATCGGCACGTAGACGATCATGATGATGCCGACCGCGAAGCACACCGGCCGCGCCACCTCGCGCGCCGCGTCGCGCACGACCTCGCGCAGCGGCGCGCCCTGACGCGCCGCCCTCTGCCGCAGCGTCTCGTCGATCATCACGACCGCGCCGTCGACGATCAGCCCGAAGTCGAGCGCGCCCAGGCTCATGAGGTTGCCGGACACGCCCGCGCGGACCATGCCGATGAACGCGAGCAGCATCGCCAGCGGGATCACGAGCGCGACGAGCAGCCCGCCGCGCAGGTCGCCGAGCATCAGCAGCAGCACCGCGACCACGAGCAGGCCGCCCTCGACGAGGTTGCGCGAGACCGTCGCGATGGTCCGCTGGATCAGGTCGCTGCGGTCGTAGAAGGTGTCGATCGTGACGCCCGGCGGCAGGCTCGCCGCGAGCGCCGAGACCTTCGCGCGCACCCGCTGGGCGACCTCGCGCGAGTTCTCGCCCATCAGCATCATGACGACGCCGACGACCGCCTCGCCCTCGCCGTCGCGCGTGACGACGCCCTGGCGGACCATCGGCGCGCGCGTGACCTCGGCGACGTCGCGCACGTACAGCGGCACGCCCTCGGGGCTCGTGCGCACCACGACCTCGCCGATGTCGCGCGTCGACGTGAGCTGCGCCTCGCCGCGGATGAGCACCTGCTCGCGGTTGCGCACCAGGTAGGCGCCGCCGACGTTGCGGTTGTTACGCGCGAGCGCCTCCAGCAGCGCGGGCAGCGGGAGGTCGTGGCTGCGCAGCGCCGCCGGGTCCGGGCGCACCTCGTAGGTCTTGAGCTGGCCGCCGAAGCTGTTGACCTCGACCACGCCCGGCACGCTCTTGAGCTGGTAGGCGACGAACCAGTCGAGCAGCGTGCGCAGCTCCATCGGCGTGTAGCAGTCGCCCGTGTCCGCGTCCGCGGGCTCCTGGTCTTCAGGGCACATCGGGTCGCCGCGCAGCGTGAACTGATAGATCTCGCCGAGCCCCGTGGCGATCGGCGCGAGCTCGGGCGCGCCGTAGCCCGGCGGGATGCGCTCGCGCGCCTCGCCGAGCCGCTCCGAGACGAGCTGGCGCGCGCGGTAGAGGTCGGTGCCCTCGGCGAACACGACGGTCACCGCCGACAGCCCGAACTTCGAGACCGAGCGGATCTCCTCGACGTCGGGGAGCCCCGCCATCGCCGACTCCACGGGGAAGGTGATCAGGCGCTCGACCTCGACCGGCGCGAGCGCGGGCGACTCGGTCAGCACCTGGACCTGCACGTCGGTCACGTCGGGCACCGCGTCGATCGGCAGGCGCAGCGCGTGGTCGACCCCCCAGACCACGAGCAGCGCCGTCAAGATGATCACGAGCGCGCGGTGCCGCAGCGCCCACGAGACGATCCGCGCGGGCACGGCTACTCGTCCTCTCCCAGCGTCTCGCGCAGCAGCTGTCCCTTGAGCAAGAAGCTGCCGAGGGCCGCGACCTCGTCGCCCGGCGCGAGGCCGTCGAGGATCTCGACGTCGTCGCCCGCGCGCTCGCCCGTGTGCACGCGCCGCAGCTCGTACGCCCGCTCGCCGACGCGCGCGAACACGGCCTGGTGCCCGTCGACCTCCTGGATCGCTGACCACGGGATCGCCAGCAGCCGCCGAGGCGCGTGCGCGTGGGTGCCCTCGACGCGCGCCGTCGCGAACATGCCCGGCTTGAGCCGGTGGCCGGGGTTCGGCAGCTCGACGCGGACGCCGGCGCTGCGCGTGCGCGGGTCGAGCATCGCGTCGACCAGCGCGACCGTCCCCTTGAACACCTCGCCCGGGAACGCGCGGACCTCGACGGTTACCTCCTGGCCCGGGTGCACGAAGCGCAGCTCTCGCTCGTAGACCGCGGCCTCGAGCCACAGCGCGTCGAGCGACGCGACCTCGACGAGGTTGTGCGTCGGCTCGGCCCACTGCCCGACGTGCGCCGCGCGCTTGACCACGGTGCCCGCGAGCGGCGACGCGATCGCCACGCGCGAGGGCCCGTGGCCGTCGTCGACGTGATCGGGCTCGACGCCGTAGGCTCGCAGCCGGGTGCGCGCCGCCTGCAGCTCGGCGTTGGCGACCGACTGCTCGCCGCGCGCCTCCTCGACCGTGCGCTTGGGGCTGATGCGCTCGGAGTGCAGCTGCCCCGCGCGGCGGGCTGCGCTGCCGCGGACGCAGGCCCGCGCGCGCGCGCCACGAGCTCCGCGCGCGCGCGCCCGACCTCGGCGCTCTCGAGCTCGACCACGATCTGCCCGGCCGTCACCGCGTCGCCGGGGTTGACGAGCACCTCGACCACGCGGCCCGACACGCGCGAGCCGATCGTCGCGTGCTGATCCGGGATCGGCCGCAGCTCGGCGGGGAACTCGAGCGAGGGCGTCAGCTCGCGCAGCTCGGCGCGCGCGTGCGTGAGCCCGAGGCTGGCGACGGCCCCCTCGCTCAGCTCGACGCGATCGTGGGCGGCCGCAGGCCTCGTCGCGGACTCGTCCTCGTCCTCCGCGTGCTCGCGCTCGGACGCGGCGTCCTGGCCCTGACACGCGAGCAGCGCGCCCAGCAGCAGCCAGCGCGCAGGTGGCGAGTTCAATTTCATAGTTGAATAAGTGTTCAAATGTAAAAATTAGGAGCGCCTGTCAAGCACAAAAAACGACGTTTTCGGGTCCGTACGTCCCGAGCGCGGCGTTCGAGCCCCAGATCGCGCGCGTGATGAGCGCCGGCAGGCGCGATGGCGCGCCCGTCTCATGCCTCAAGAGACAGGACTGAAGTAACAGGCGGAAGCGCAGCTCGCCGCCGCGTCGTCACGACGACGCGCGAGAGCCCGCGACGCCTCCGGGCGCGCTGGCATCCGCAGGCGCTCAAGCTCTTCGATACGGTCCTCGAGCTGCTCAGCCAGCTCGCCACGCGACCCGAGCTGGCGCTCGGACTGCAGCGTGGCGAGCTTGGCCTCGAGCTGGCTGACGAGGGTCTCGAGGGCTTTGATTCGTTCGCTATTTGTTGGCATGTCCTGGTCATCACTCCCTCGTGGGCACGGCCCATCCAATTCGAACTGAGGCGCAGCCCGCCACGATCTTCACCGACTTCGTCCGCGAGCACCGGGAAGCTCACCGACGAGCACGTCAAGCCGACGCCAAGGGAGCAGGCCCCGCCGCTTTGACGCGCGCAAGCTCGCCACGGATCTTTGCTTGTTCCTGCGGACGGTCGGGTGCGACAGCGCGATCGAGCCAGGTGCCCGATGTTCTCGATATGTGCCACGAGACGCGCACGATCCCGCGTCTGGCCGCGCTCCCCCGCGTACTGGCAAAACCACAAGAATACCGTCCTACGGCCTGAGAAGTCGGAAACAGCACGCTGCCAGGGTGAGGCCACAGGACCGGGTTTTGGGGGTGGGTCGTACGCCGCCTACGATCCCGAGCTCGAGCGTAAGGTCGCGCTGAAGCTCGTGATCCCGGCCGCGAGGGGCAGTCGACACGGCCAGGGCTCGACGCGGCTGCTGCGAGAGGCTCAGGCGCTCGCCAAGCTCAACCACCCCAACGTCGTCACCGTCCATGACGTCGGCGCGATCGAGAACTACGTGTGGCTCGCCATGGAGTATATCGAGGGCGAGACGCTCTCGAGCTGGGGCCAGCGCGCGCGGCCGTCGTGGCGGGAGGTCGTCGACGTCATGACCCGCGCGGGCCTCGGCCTCGAGGCCGCCCACGCCGCGGGGCTGCTGCACCGCGACTTCAAGCCAGACAACGTGATGATCGGTCGCGACGGGCGCGTCCGCGTCATGGACTTCGGCCTCGCGCGGGCGCGCGCCTACGCGGGCGACAAGGACGGCGAGGATGATGAGGAGGAGGTCGACGAGACCGAGTCGATGTCGCGATCGGAGCTCGGCTCGCTGTCCCTGGAGATCACGCAGGCGGGCTCGCTGCTGGGGACGCCCGCGTACATGGCCCCCGAGCAGTACTGCGGCCTCGAGGTGACCGCCGCGGCCGATCAGTTCGCGTTCTGCGTGACGATGTGGGAGCTGCTGTACGGCGCGCGGCCGTTCTCGGGCGACTCGATCGTCAAGCTCGCGGCCGCGGCCGCGTCGGGGGCTCCGCGCGCCCCCGCGGGCGCGCGCGTCCCGGGGTGGCTTCGGCGGATCTGCGAGCGGGGGCTGTCTCCCGAGCCAGGTGATCGTTTCCCCTCGATCGCGGCGCTGCTCGGCGCGGTCGACTCGGCGCAGCGGCGCCGACGGGTGGGGCGCCGCGTCGCCGTCGTGCTCGGCGCGGGCTCGCTGGTCGCGGGCGGGTTCGGGCTGCACGAGCTCCGCGAGCGCCAGCAGCGGGCGGCGTGCGAGGCCGCGGGCGCGACGATCGAGGAGGTGTGGGGCGACGCTCGCCGCGACGCGCTCCGCGAGGCGCTGCTGCGCTCGGGCGCGAGCGTGGCGGAGACGACGGCGCAGAAGGTGACCCCGTGGCTCGATCGCTACGCCGCGACCTGGCGGGCGGCGCGGGTCGAGGCCTGCTACGCGGGCGAGCGAGACGAGCAGCTGAGCTTGGAGGAGTACGGGCGCGCGCGGTGGTGCCTCGAGGCGCGGCGCATGGAGTTCTCGACGCTGCTCGAGGAGCTGTCGCGGGGCGACACGCTCGCGACGACGAACGCGGTCACGGCGGCCTCGAGCCTGCAGCGCGCGCAGCCGTGCCTCGACCGCCGGCTGCTCCAGCTGCGCGAGGCGCCGCCGCCTGCGGCGCGCGAGGACGTGCGCGCGGCGCTGTCGGAGCTGTCCCGCGCGTCAGGTCTGCTCGTCGCGGGTGAGTACGCCGCGGGGCTCGAGCGCGCGGAGGCGGCGCTCGCGCGCGCGGAGGCGATCTCGTGGGCGCCGCTCGAGCTCGACGCGCGGCTGCTGGTGGGGCGCTCCTACGCGCACCTCGGGCGCTACGCGGACGCCGTCGACGTCGCGCGCGCGGTGTACCTCGACGCGGCCAAGCTCAGCGCGACGGAGCTCGCGTTCCGGGCCGCGGTGCACGTGATGGAGACGACGGGCGTCCACCTCGAGCGCACCGAGGAGTCCTTGCTCTGGGGACAGCTCGCGGAGGTCGAGCTCGCGCGGCTCGGCGGCGACGAGGACGCGCTGCGGAGCGCGAGGCTGCTGCGCGGGCGCGGGCTGATCCGCTACCGCGCGGGCGAGTACGACGAGTCACGCGCGCTGCTCGAGCGCGCGCGCGCGCTGCGGACGCAGGCGCTCGGCGAGCACCACCCGGACGTCATGAGCGACACGGAGGACCTCGCCAACACGCTGGTCGCCATGGGCTCGTACGAGGAGGCGCGCGCGCTGCTCGAGCGCTCCGTCGCGGTCTACGAGGAGACCTACGGCGCCGAGCACCTCCAGGTCGCGGAGGCGCTCAACAACCTCGGGACCGTCGACATCGAGACCGGCGCGCGGGCGCAGGCGCGGCGATCGCTGACGCGCGCGCTCGAGCTCCGCGAGCGCGCGCTCGGGTCGGAGCACCCGAGCGTCGCCGACAGCCTCGTGAACCTCGCGGTCGTCGAGCGCGGCGATCGTCACAACGAGGCCGCGCGGGCGCTGTACGAGCGCGCGATCACCATCTACGAGGCGACGCTCGGCCCGGAGCACCCGAAGCTCGCGGTCGCGCTCAACAACCTCGCGCTCACGCTGGGCGACGCGGGCGCGCACGACGAGGCGAAGGCGCTGCACGAGCGCGTGCTCGCGATCCGCGAGCGGGCGCTGGGCGAGGGGCACCCGTCCATCGCCAGCGCGCAGTACAACCTCGCGCTCGTCGTGCTGAAGACGGACGGCCCCGAGGCGGGGCGCCGCGCGCTCGAGCGAGCGCTCGCGCTGTGGGAGAAGGCGCTGGGCGCCGAGCACCCCCACCTCGCGCACCCGCTGACCAACCTGTCCGAGCTCGCGCGAGACGAGGGCCGCGTGGACGAGGCGGTCGCGCTGGCCGAGCGCGCGGTGACGCTGCGCGAGCGCGCCGGCGTTGATCGTCAGCTCATCGCGCGCAGCGTGTTCGCGCGGGCCGAGGCGCTGTGGGACGCGCGGCAGCGCGAGCGCGCGCTCGCGGACGCGCGCGCGGCCGCGACGATCTACCGCGACGCGGCGCGCCAGGAGCAGCTCGACAAGGTCGAGGCCTGGCTCGCGGAGCGCGAGCGGACCCCGAGGCGAGCTCACGCGGGCGACTCGAGCTCGACGACCCAGACGCCGAAGCGCTCGCGCAGGAAGTGAGACCTGTCGTCCGAGCGCACGCGCCGGGGGTCGACGCGACGCTGACCGATCCGCGTGAGCGGGTCGAGCCGGTGCAGCGAGATCGTCGCGCCGTCGAACCACAGGAGCACCTCGTCGTCGCAGCGCAGCGCGACCGCCTGCGGCGCGCGCCAGTCGAACTCCGCGCCGCAGGTCACGTGCGTCTCGCGGTTGAACACGAGCACCTCCACGGGCTCGTCGAGGGACCCGGGCCAGCGCGCGGGGCGGGGCGAGGCCGACCACGCGGCGCGCGGCGTGCCGCTCGCGCGCGCGTACGCCCGGACGCCGCGCGCGTCCGCGATCACGACCTCGCGCGCGCGGATGTCGGTGAGCAGCGTGCGCGGGAGCTCGCGCTCGGTCGGGCGCCCGACGCACTCGTCGAACCACGGCTCCGGCGGGTGCAGGCGCACGTGGTTCTCGAGCGCCTCGGCGGGCGCGAGCGCGACCTGGCGCGCGAGCTCGTCGGCCGGCAGCGGCGTGAACCAGATCGCCTGGCCGTCGCGCGCGAAGAGCTCGAGCCCGAGGCGCTCCTGCGCCCCCTGCCCGTCGGCCGGGCCGAGCCGCCAGCGCACGCCGACATCCTCGGCGAACGCGGCGCGCGGGCTGGGCGGCGCGAGCAGGAGCGACACGACGAGCGACAGCGGGTGCACGCGATGAGAAACGCGCGCGACGGCGAGATGATTCAACGCGCCCGCGCGGCGCGGCAAAACATGACTCTTTGGCAAGATTATAGAATCGCGGCGCGGCGCGCGGGACGTGAGTGCTACATTTCCCGAGAGGCTCGAATGTGTACGACGATCGAACTCTCGCGGCTGCTCGAGGAGCTCGACGAGACGCTGCGCGCCGAGATCGCGGGGTTGGCCACGCTGACCTCGACGCTCACGCCCGGGCTCCCGCCGGTCGACGGCGACGCGGAGAAGATGCGCGAGCTGCTGGTGATGCTCGTGAAGAACGCGGCGCACTCGCTGCGCCAGCGCCCCGGCGTCGTGCACGTCGAGTCCGGGATCACGCACCACGACGGCTCGCCGCTGCGCAACGCGTTCGGCGCCACGCCGCGCTGCGGCCCCTACGTGTACGTCGAGATCTCGGACCCCGGGATCGCCGTCGCGGCGCCGGCCGAGCCTGACCCGATGAACGAGACCATCTCGTCCACGCGCAAGCGCGGGCTCGGCTTCGCCGCGGCGCTCGGCGTGGTGCGCCGGCACGGCGGCGTGATCACGACGGGGCGCACGCCGAGCGGCGGCAGCCGCCTGCGCGTGATGATGCCGACGCGAGAGGCCCTCCCCGTGAGCGCGCGCTGACGAGCGGCGCTGTCCCGAGATGCCCCAAGCGCCATCCGTTGGTGTCCCGAACGCCGCAGCGAGCTCGGCGAGAGGCGGCGCCGCGGCGTCGCCTCACGCGGGCGGACGCGATCGCGCGACGCCCTGACGTGACAGCGACCAGCGTTCAGACTATCTCTGAGGGGTAGCGTCACGCGCCCGCCAGCGCGCTGGCGGACGAGATCGCGCGAGCTCGGTGTCGATATTCAGCGTCATTCTCAAGCGGCTCGAGCCGCGCGTGCCCGCGGCGCTGCTTGGTGATCCCGACACGCGCCAGCGCTCGCTGCTCGCGATCGGCTGCGCCTACTCCTTCGCCGCGGTGTCGCTGTCGCTGGTGCCGTTCATGGGGAGCACGGCCGAGGGGCTCCTGCGCCTGATCCCGATGGTCAACACCGCCGCGAGCGCGGCGCTGCTGCTGCTGACCGGGCCGCTCTTGCGACGCACCCGGTCGCTGCGGGTCGCCGGCAACTGGATGACGGGCTTGCTGTTCGCCGGTCTCACCTTCGCGCTGTTCTCGGGCGGCATGGTCAGCGCGCCGTTCTGGGGCGCGATGATCGTGCTCCCGCTGCTGGCGACGGTGCTCGCCGGGCGCGGCTCGGGCGTGGCGTGGGGCGTTGCGGTGTGCGCGACGTACATGCTGGTCTACGCGCTCGACCGCAGCGGCGTCACGCCCACGGACCTCACGCCGCCGGGGATGCGCGACCAGATGACGGTGCTCGGCGCGGTCGCGTCGACGGTGGTCGTGACGATCGTCGTGATCCTCGCGGACGCGACCCACCGCGACGCGATCCAGAAGATGCAGCGGACGCACGATCAGCTCGAGGACGCGATCGTCGAGCGCGAGCGCGCGCAGCTCCAGGCCCACGAGGCCGTGGCCGCGAACGCGGCGAAGTCGGCGTTCCTCGCGACCATGAGCCACGAGCTGCGCACGCCGCTGAACGCGATCATCGGCTACACCGAGCTGCTGATCGACGACGCGGCCGGCTCGCCCGACGCGGCGCGCCGGGAGGAGCTCGAGGACCTCCGGCGCATCCGCGGCGCGGGCGAGCACCTGCTCAACCTGATCTCCGACGTGCTCGACATCTCGCGGATCGAGGCGTCGCGTATGGACATGTCCCCGGAGACCTTTGATCTCGGCGCGCTGCTCGAGGAGGTCGTCGCGCTGCTCGAGCCGCTGGCGGAGAAGCGCCACAACCAGCTGCGCGCCAGGATCGCGGGCGCGCTCCCGCGGGTGCACCTCGACCGCGCGCGCGTGCGCCAGGTGCTGGTCAACGTCGTGGGCAACGCGCTCAAGTTCACGGAGCGCGGGGAGGTCGTGCTCAGCGCGCGCCGCAGGGCCGAGCCGCCGGGCGTGACGATCGAGATCACCGACACGGGCATCGGCATCCCGGCCGACAAGCTCGAGCAGATCTTCCAGCCCTTCACGCAGGTCGACCCCTCGCGCACGCGCGAGTACGAGGGCACCGGGCTGGGCCTGGCGATCTGCCGGCGGCTGCTCGAGATGATGTCGGGGACGATCACGGCGCGCTCGCGCGTGGGCGAGGGCAGCGCCTTCACGATCGAGCTGCCGACGGCCATCGCGGCGCCGGCGGTGCTCACGACGCCGACGCGCGCGGCCTCGTGACGCTCACGCGCGGCGCAGGCGGCCGCCGCACGCGTCATAGAGGTCGGGGTTGCGCGCGCCGAGCAGCTCGGTGAGCTCGTCGAACACCGTGGGCGCCGGGACCTCGAGCGCGGGCGCGCCGGCGAGGAAGAAGCGCATGCTCGGGGGCCGCGCGCGCGCGTCGTGCAGCGCGATGTAGAAGCGCTCGTACTGCTCGTCGCGCCCCTGCGGGTCGAGGCGGTTGGTGAACAGGCGGAAGCGCTGGTGCGCGTTGAGGAAGGTGCTCGCGCGCTGCGGCGTGTCGTCGCGCGCGGCGTCCTCGGGGAAGCACAGGATCCCCGCGAGCACGGCGTAGGGGAAGCGCTTGTGCAGCGTCACCGCCTCGAACAGCATGTCGCCCCGGCGGTTGGTCAGGTTCTTCTGGAAGTTCCCCGACTTGCGGTCGACGAAGTTGATCGTCTTGACCGAGATCCCGAGCAGCAGGCCGGACTCCTCGGTCGCCCAGGTGACGTCGACGCGCTTGGCCCCGATGCCGCCGGCGATCCGCCGCTCGGCGCCCGAGCGCCCGCCGTCACCCGGCGGCCCGGGGCGCGCCTCGGCCATGCCCCGCGCGCGCAGCTCCTCGGCGAAGGCCTGCGCGAGCGCGGCGGACATGTCCTCGGAGTACTTCTTCTTCTCGCTGGAGGAGGCGGCGTCGTCCGGGCGCGCGCCGAGGCTCGCCAGCGCCGCGCGCACGCGGCCCGACGCGTCCTGGCCCCGCTGTCGTCCGCCGCCCACCGCCGCCTACGCCTACGCCTACGCCTACGCGGGATTGCTCTTGCTGCGGGCGGCCCGGCGGCCCTTGAGCTCGCGCCAGGCCGCGTTGAGCTCGCGGGCGGCGGCGGCGGGGAGCCCGAGCGCGGAGACCAGCAGGACCTCGTCGACGCGCGCCACCGCGTCCTCCAGCGCGCCGCGGCGCAGCGCCGCGGAGACACCTGGCTTGATGGACATAAGCGCGTCCTCGGCGGCGGCGAGCGCCGCGAGCGGCGGGACCGGCAGCTGACGCGCCTCGCCGGGCTCGACCTTGAGGATCCCGCCGCCGTAGGAGCGACCCAGGAGCTCGGCGCCGAGCAGCGTCAGCGAGTTGAGCGTCGCCACCGGCAGCAGCGCGCGCGCGCGCGACACCGCGTCGCGGTCGCGCAGGACCACGCCGTGCACCGAGTTGAGCACGTGGGCGCGCGCCGCGTTGCTGACGAGCCGCGGGGCGTCGCCGCTCATGTACGTGAAGATCAGGTCGGGCGCGCGCACGAGCGGCACGCGCCACCACGGCGCGCGCACGCGGCACTTGTAGGCCGTGTGCACGCCCTCGGCCTCGCCCTCGACGATGTATCGCCGGGCCGCGCGCGACGGCGTCTTGTCGCCCGGGCTCGGGTAGAACAGGAAGGTGCGCCGCCCCTCCTCGGTCTGACGGTCGCGCGCGCGCCGGGTGTAGCTGAGGCCGCGGAGGTGGCGAGAGCCGGCGGGCGAGATCCGCAGGAGGTCGCGCTCCGGGAGCTTGCGCGCGCGCACCTCGTCCTGGGTCAGCGTGAAGAACTTGTTGTTGCCCGTGACGATCCCGAGCTCGAGCTCGCACAGCTCGCCGAGCGTGGTGAAGCCGGCCTCGGCGATGGCGTCGCGGTAGCGCGTGAGCGCGCCGCCCGGCAAGAGCGCCTGCGTCCACTTGTCGCCGGCCTGGCGCTCCAGCGGCAGGCGCGTGGCCCTCGCGAGCGCGCGCGGGTTGAGGTCGCCGGCGTCGCCCAGGTGCACGACCTCCAGCTCACGCGTCGGACCCTTGCCCTCGGCGAGCAGCAGCACGACCTCCTCGAGCACGCCCGGGAACACCCGCTCGCGGAACATCACGAGCTGCACGCGCCCGAACCGCTCGACGAGGAAGCGGCGCACGGGCGCGGCGTAGTTGACCGTGAGCAGCACCGCCGGGAGCACGAGCGCGAGCCGGCCGCGCGGCCGCAGGAACTGGGCGGCGTGCACGACGAAGGCCGCCCAGGCGTTGGCGAGCTGGTTGAGCTTGACCCCGTGGGCCTCGGCGACCGCGAGCCCGCGCGCGCGCAGCTCCCCGGAGAACGCCTGATAGCGCAGGTAGGGCGGGTTGCCGATGACCGCGTCGAAGTCGCCGGTGGCCGGGACCGCGAAGAAGTCCCGTTCCTCCAGGGTCGCGATGACGCCGAGCTCGCGCAGCGACGCGGCCGCGCGGGTGAGCGAGGGCCCGTGGAGGTCGTAGCCGTGCAGCGCGGGCAGCAGCTCACCGAGGCCGCGCAGCCGACGAGCCGCGTCGAGCAGGAACGCCGCCTCGCCGCAGGACGGCTCGAGCACGCGGTCGCTGCCGCTGCGGATCGCCCAGTCGACCATGACGCGCGTCAGCGCGCCGGGCGTGAAGAAGGCGCCGCGAGACTTGCGAGCCTTGGCCTCGCGCTGCGCTTCGCTGCTGGACTCGAGCTCGAGCATGTTCGGGCGATCGCCGGACACCACGACGCGCTCTAGCGCGCGTCGTCGCGCTTGTAGCACGGATCCGCGCGCGCCGTGGGGCGCCGGATGGCCGCGACTCGGCGCGCGCGGCGGGCTCGCGACCTGCGCCGAGTCTCGGCGCGCGCGCTCGCGTCGCGCGACGCCAACGACGACAACGACGACAACGACGACAACGACGACAACGACGACGATAACGATCAGCGCGAGCTCGACGGGCGCGACCGTGACCTCGACCACGGCCCCGGTCCGGACCCACGTTTTCGGGCTAGGCTGCGCCGAGTGCCGAACCCGCCCGACGATGCCGGCGCCGAGCTCCCGAGCGAGCCGAGCCAGTCCACGCGGGCCAAGGCGCTCGCCATGCTCGCGGTCGTCATCGTGTTCGCGGTCGCGTCGGGCACGATGGTCAACGTCGCGCTGCCGACCATCGGCGAGGAATTCAACGTCAGCGAGGGCACCTACAGCTGGATCGTCACCGGCTTCACGCTGACCTTCGCGGTGTTCAGCTCGGTGCACGGCCGGCTCGCCGACATCGTGGGCGTGCGCCGCCTGTACCTGTTCGGCGTGCTCGTGTTCGGGCTCGGCTCGGCGCTCGTGGGCGCGCTGCAGTCGGTCGGCTGGATCATCGCGGTGCGCCTGCTGCAGGGCGCCGGCGCGGCCGCGATCCCGGCGCTGGGCTCGCTGATCATCGCCAAGCTCTACCCGCCGGATCGCCGCGGCGGCGCGCTCGGGGTGCTGCTCGCGGCCGTGGGCTTCGCCGCGAGCGTCGGGCCGTTTCTCGGCGGCGCGCTGATCCAGGTCCTGCACTGGCGCGCGGTGTTCCTCGTCCCGGCGGTGTCGCTGCTCGCTATCCCGCTCGGGCTGCGCTGGCTGCCGAGCTCGCTCGACGTGCGCCGGCCGCAGCCGATCGACGCCGGCGGCGCGCTGATCATGAGCGTGGGCGTGTCCGCGCTGCTGTACTGCTTCAACCTGCTGAGCGCGCGCGCGTTCGGGCCGCCGCTGTGGGCCGCGGCCGGCGTCGGCGTGCTCGGGCTGCTCGGCTTCGCGCTGTGGATCCGCCGGCGCGCGCACCCGTTCTTGCCCCCCGAGCTGCTCGCCGAGCCCGCCTACCGGCGCGCCGTCATGGTCGCGTTCCTGTGCCAGGCGACGCGCATGGGCACCGTCGTGCTCGTGCCGATCCTGCTGCACGAGGTCGAGCACCTCGAGCCGATCTGGGTCGGCCTCGTGCTGCTCCCGGGCGCCGTGCTCGTGACCGTGTTCTCGCCGCTGAGCGGGCGCCTCTCCGACCGCGTCGGCGCGCGCCTGCCGGTCACCGGCGGCTCGGTGTGCATGGTCATCGGCAACCTCATCGTCGCGGCCTACGCCGGCGTCTCGGTCGCCGGCGTGACGGTGGGCATGAGCCTGTACGGGCTCGGCTTCGCGTTCATCCAGAGCCCGCTGCTGAGCGCGACCTCGTCGTACGTGCCCGCGCGTCACACCGGCATGGGCGTCGGCATGTTCATGATGATCTTCTTCCTCGGCGGCGCGTTCGGCATCGCGCTCTCGACCACCGTGCTCGAGCTGCAGGGCCACGGCGGCGCGAGCTGGATCGGGCTCGCGCTGGGCGAGGGCGCGGCGTTCTCGAACGCCGCGCTGACGCTCACAGGCCTCGCGGTGATCGGGCTCGCGCTCGCGCGCACGCTGCCGGCGCGCGCCCCCGCGCCGGCGCCCGAGTAGCCGAGATTGCGCCCGCGCCCGCCGGCCCGCACTATCGCGGTCATGGCCGCCACGGACCACCTGCAGCTGCGGCGCCCCGACGACGCTCAAGACGAGACCGGCGCGCGCGCGTGGTTCTCGCGCCTCGCCGAGGACCTGCTCAACAAGACCGCCGTTATGATCGGCGGCGCCGCGCACCGGCTCGTCGAGCTCGAGGTCTACTACGACGAGCCCGGCGTCCACCCCGACCCCTTCACCCACGGCCACGCGCTGCAGCGGCAGTCGGGGCGCTGGTACCTGCACCGCGTCGGCGACGGGCTGCGCGGCGGCAGCTTCAAGGGCGTCGACCTGACCGTCGGCTCGCCGCGCGCCAGCGGCGGCGTGCTCGTCCGCGGGCTCGAGCGGCCGGACGGCGCGCTCGTCGACGGCCCCTCGCTGTGCGTCGATTACATGATTGAACAGTCAGGTCTCGCCGACCTCGCCGCGCTCGATCGCGCGCTCGGGCAGACCCCCGCGGGCGACCCCCGCCTGCCCGTCCACCTCGCGGCGCTCCCCGCCGGCGCCGAGGCCCGCGCCGTGCACCGCACCGGCCGCGTCGGCCTCACGCTCAAGCGGGTCGCCGAGCACCCGGGCATGGTCGCGACGCTGCTGCGCCCCTATCGCTACCTCACGCGCCCTCGAGGGACGCGCAAGGGCAAGCAGTACCTGACGCTCGCGCTGCACGCCGGCGGCGCGAGCCTCGACGAGATCCAGCGCGTCACCGGCACGCCGGTCGCGACCCTGCGGCGCCACGTCAAGGGCTTCGCCGCCGGCGCCGCGGCCCATCAAGATGACGCCGCGCTGACGGCCTTTCACGGCCAGCGCCTCACGCCCGACGTCCTCGCGCGGCTGCACGGCGCCTGGCATCACCACTACGGGTAGACGGAGACCGCCGCGAGGATCAGTCGTCGCGCGCGTCGTCGAGGCCGCGCTTGCCGAGGTGACGCACGTCGTCGCCGTTGACCATGAAGATCACGAGCTCGGCGACGTTGACCGCGTGGTCCCCCATGCGCTCGAGCCACTTGGCCACCGACATGACGTGGATCAGCGCGCGCATGCCCGCCTCGGGCATGCCGTGCAGCCCGCGGAGCAGGTCGCCGAAGACCTTGTGGTAGAGCGCGTCGATCTCGTCGTCGCTGTCGATCACCGACTGCGCGGTCTCGATGTCGCGCTGCACGAACGAGTCGATCGCGTCGCTGATCATCGACTGCACGATCTCGGTCATGCGCCCGATGCCGTCGTGCAGCGCGAAGCTCGGCGGGTCGCGCTGCAGGTCGCGGACGCGCTCGGCGATGTTGACCGCGAGGTCGGCGACGCGCTCGAGGTCGGTGACCATCTTGAGCGTGAAGGTGATGAAGCGCAGGTCCCCCGCGACCGGCTGGCGCTTGGCGAGCAGCAAGAGGCACAGCTCGTCGATCTCGAGCTCGGCGCGGTTGACCCGCGCGTCCTCGGCGATGATCCTCCCCGCCAGCTCGACGTCGGCGCCCATCAGCGCGCGCACCGAGCCCGCGATCATCAGCTCGACGCGCCCCGCCATCAGCGTGATGCTCTCGCGCAGCGCCCGAAGCTCGCCCTCGAACACCCGATCGATGTGCCGCCCCCCGCTCTCGCCGTCGTCCATCACGAAGATCGCGTATAACCCATTTCGCGCGCTTCCGCGCGAGCGTGAGCCGTCCAGGACCGCGAGACCGGGCTCCTGTGGCGCGTCCGCGGTCCCGTGATGAAGCGAACACGCGGCTCGACGCGATCGCGTCCACGCCGACGCGCCCGACGGGCAGAGCGCGATGCTCGCTGCGACGATCGCCGGGACGCGGCCGCAGACGTCGGCGCTTCTCCAGCGCGCTCCCGCAGACGCTCCGCCGGTCCGCGCGCGGCCCTCTGGTACGATTGCGTATGCGACGATCGACGCGGTCCAGCGTCCACGCTCGACCTCGGCCGCTGCTCGGGCTGGGGCTGCTCGCGCTCGCCTGCGGCGGCTCGACCGGGACAACCGACGACGCGAGCGACACGGCGGACACGGCGGACACGGCGGACACGGCGGACACAGACGACGCCCCGGCCGCGTTCGCGTGCGCCGTCGACCGCGGGTTCCCCTACCCGCCCGGCGTCGGCTACGTCGGCGTGCACGCGAACGCGCAGAACAACGACCTGGTGCCCTGCGCGCTGCCCTCGACGAGCTGGGCGGAGGGCTGGCACGCGCTCGCGGGCCGCGGCGTGGCCCAGCCCAACACCTTCAGCCCCGACGGCGCGACCACCTACGTGACCGCGAGCGCGCCGGCGCCCGGCGACTGCAGCGTGTTCGCGCTCGACGTCGAGACCGGCGCGCAGCGCTGGTGTCACGCCTTCGGCGGCGCGATCGCGTCTTCGGTCGAGGTCGACGAGCGCGGCGACCTGTTCCTCGCGGCCGGCGACCGCGTGATCTCCTGGGACGCCGACGGCCGCGAGCGCTGGGCGTACCAGCTGCCGGCGCTCGGGGACGCGGAGGCCGGCGCGACCGGGCTTCACCTCACGCCCCAGGGACATGTCGCAACAGTCAGCGCCAACGGGATCGCGCTGCTGCTCGCGCGCGACGACGGCCGCGCGCTCGCCGAGCTCGACCTCGTGGCGAGCACCGGCTTCGTGGTGCCGGCGCCGATCGCCTTCGGCGACGACCTCGCGTCGCTCCTGCCCGAAGCGGTCGCGCAGGACCTCCTCTCCCTGTTCGGCCCGATCGGCGCCGGCGGCATGCTGGCCTCGTTCGCGGGCGCGAGCGGCAACTTCACCGACAACACGGTCGGCGTGAGCCCGGACGGCCGCGCGCTCTACGTCATCGGCGGCGGACCCGACGAGGATCACGGCGCGCTGCTCCAGCTGCGGGTCGAGGGCGAGGACGACGCGCCCACGCTCGCGCGCGGCTGGTGGCTGCGGACCACCGGCGGGAGCGCGTCGAGCCCGTCGATCAGCCCCGACGGGCGCTGGCTCAAGGTCAGCGACGGCAACAGCCTCGCCGGCTTCCTCGATCCGAGCAGCGTCGCCGCGACCGGCCACGTCGTCGATCTCGCCGCGTGCGACGCCAACACGGACACCGACCCGGACCCCGAGGTGTGCGCGGCGGCCCACGAGCTGCCGCTGCTCAGCGGCCCGGCGCTGGGCGCCTCGCCGGTGCTCGACGGCGCCGAGAGCTGGCACTGGGAGGTCCAGCTCGCGGCGCTGTTCGACGCGCCGTATCCAGATCTCACGCGCCACGACGGCGCCGAGCAGCGCCTCGCCGTGCAGCTCCCCGAGGATCGCCAGTGGACCTCGGTGCTCACGCTCACCGAGCAGCACGTGATCGGCACGATGACCGCGCTGACGCCGTCGACCGAGCAGTTCCTCGGGATCACGCTGCCGAGCGTCGCCAGCTCGGAGCTGGTCGTCGTCCGCCGCGACAGCGGCGCGCTGGTGTTCCGCGCGCCGGTCACCGACGACGCGACCTCGACGGTGACGGTGGGGCCCGACGGCGCGCTCTACGTCACCCAGCTCGCGCTCGTCCACGCGCTCTCGGTCGACACGCGCCCGGTCGGCGGGCTGATCCGGTTTCGGCCCGCGTGACGGGGCGCTGACGCGCAGGACATGGCCGCGAGGCCATATCAACCGGCGGCTAGCCGAACTTCCCGGTGATGTAGTCCTCGGTCCGCTTGTTGCGCGGCGAGGTGAAGATCGTGTCGGTGTCCGAGAACTCGATGAGGTCGCCCGTGTAGAAGAACGCGGTCTTCTGGGACACGCGCGCGGCCTGCTGCATGTTGTGGGTCACGATCACGATCGTGTACGTCTCGCGCAGGCTGTGCATCAGGTCCTCGATGCGCGTGGTCGCGATCGGGTCGAGCGCCGAGCAGGGCTCGTCCATCAGCAGCACCTCGGGCTCGACCGCGAGCGCCCGCGCGATGCACAGGCGCTGCTGCTGCCCGCCCGAGAGGCTCACGCCGCGCTTGCCGAGGCTGTCTTTAACCTCATCCCACAGCGCCGCGCCGCGCAGCGCTCGCTCGACGAGCGCGTCGGCCTCGCCGCCGCGCGGGCGCACGCCCGTCAGCGTCAGGCCGGCGAGCACGTTGTCGCGGATCGACATCATCGGGAACGGGTTGGGCTTCTGGAACACCATGCCCACGCGCCGGCGCACGAGCACCGGGTCGATGTCGCCGGCGTAGATGTCGACCCCGTCGAGCAGCACGCGGCCGTCCATGCGCGCGCCGGGGATGCACTCGTGCATGCGGTTCAGGCAGCGCACGAAGGTCGACTTGCCGCAGCCGGACGGCCCGATCACCGCGGTGATCTGGCGCGCCGGGATCGCCATCGACACCTTCTTGACCACGTGCGTGGCGCCGTACCACGCGTCGAGGTTCTGCACGCTGAGCTTCGCGTTCACCTCGGCGGCGGCGGGCTGGGTGGCGCGGTAGGGCCTGCGCCCCTCGGCGAGATCCGGGACCATCATCACGCGCGCTCCTCGTTACCGTGTCCGCCGCTGGAAGTAGTTGCGGAGGTAGATCGCCAGGCCGTTGAACAGCAGCAGCATGAGCAGCAGCAGCACGATGCCCGCGGCCGCGTTGAGCTTGAAGCCGGCCTGCGGGCGCCCGATCCAGTTGAAGATCTGGATGGGCAGCACGGTGAAGGCCGAGCGCAGCCCGTCGGGCAGGAAGTCGACGTAGGTCAGCGCGCCGAGCACGATCAGCGGCGCCGCCTCGCCGATCGCGCGCGCGATCGCGAGGATCGCGCCCGTCAGGATCCCCGGCAGCGACATCGGCAGCACGATCCTCCGGGTCACCTGCCAGCGCGTCGCGCCGAGCGCGAGGCCGGCCTCGCGCATGCCGAGCGGCACGGTCCGCAGGGCCTCGCGCGTCGAGAGGATGACGATCGGCATGACCAGGAGCGCCATCATCAGCGCCCCGGCGAGCAGGCTGCGGCCCATCGCCAGCGTGCGCGCGAACAGCTCGAGGCCGAGCAGGCCGTAGATGATCGAGGGCACGCCGGCGAGGTTCGAGATGTTGACCTCGATGATCTGCGCGAGGCGCCCGCGCCCGCCGTACTCCTCGAGGTAGACGGCCGCGCCGACGCCGAGCGGCAGCGCGATCAAGGCGGTCAGGCCGACGAGGTAGAAGCTGCCCACGAGCCCCGCGAGCACGCCGGCGCGCTCGGGTCGGCGCGACGGGTAGCTGGTCAAGAACGCCCAGTCGAGGCGGCTGAGCCCGTCATAGACGACGTCGGCCAGGAGCACGAACAGCAGCAGCAGCGGCAGCAGCGCGGCCGCGAGGCACAGGCCCGCGAACGCGCGCTCGAGCGCGCGGCTCGGCGGCTTCGCCTGCCCTGGGTCGAGCCCGGCCACTCAGCGCCCCTCCCGGAAGCGACGCGAGAGCCGCTGGCTCAGCAGGTTGATCGCGAAGGTCATGACGAACAGGCTCGCGCCCACGACGAACAGCGTCTTGTACTCGATCGTCCCGGTCGGCGTGTCGCCGAGCCCGATCTGGACCATGTAGGTCGTCATGGTCTCGACGCTCTCGCGCGGGTTGGCGGTCAGGTTCGGCTGCTGCCCGGCCGCGATCGCGACGATCATCGTCTCGCCGACGGCCCGCGAGATCGCCAGGATCACCGAGGCGGCGATGCCCGAGAACGCCGTGGGCAGGACCACGCGGAACACGGTCTGCAGCTTGCCGGCCCCGAGCGCGTAGGCGCCCTCGCGCATGCTCTCGGGCACCGCGAAGATCGCGTCCTCGCTGAGCGAGCAGATCATCGGCATGATCATGATGCCCATGATGATCCCCGGGCTCAGCGCGTTGAAGCCGGCGAGGTCGGGGATGAAGCGCTGCAGCAGCGGCGTCAGCACGACCAGCGCGAAGTAGCCGTAGACGATCGTCGGCACGCCGGCGAGCACCTCGAGCGCGGGCTTGAGCAGGCTGCGCGCGCGCGGGGTCGCGAACTCGCTGAGGTAGATCGCCGCGAGCAGGCCGAAGGGCAAGGCGACGCCGATCGCGATCGCGGACGTGAGCACCGTGCCGGCGACGAGCGGCCAGATCCCGAAGTGCTTGTCGACGAACAGCGGCGTCCAGCGCGTGTCGAGCAGGAACTCGGCGAGCGAGACCTCGGCGAAGAACGACGCGGTCTCGAACACCAGGACGCCGAGGATCGCGACCGTCGTGACGATCGAGACGACGCCGCAGGCGGTCAGCAGCAGCTCGATGACGCGCTCGCGCGCGTGCGCGCCGACGCGGCGGCGCATGTCCGCCACGTCGAGTCGCCCGCGCCCTGTCGTCTCGCCGCCCATCGGATCGCCGGTCGTCAGCCCGCGAGCAGCTGCTCGGCGCTCACGCCGATCTTCGAACCGTCGCCGCCGAACACGGAGCCCGTCACGCGCTCCTTGTAGCGCTTGCGCGCGAGCTCGTAGACGCTCGCCGGCAGCGGGATGTAGCCGACCTCCTGGGCCAGCGCGCCGCCGCGCTCGAGGTAAAACTCGACGAACTTCTCGACCGCCGGGCGCTTCACGGCGGCGGTCGAGACGTAGATGAACACCGGGCGCGAGAGCGGCTGGTAGGTCGCGTCGGCGACCGTCTCGACCGACGGCGTGATCGGGCCGTCGCCGTTGCCGGGCACGCCGTCGTCCACCGGGATCACGCGCAGCTTGTCCTGGTTCTCCGCGTAGTAGGCGTAGCCGAAGAAGCCGAGCGCGTTCTCGTCCGAGCTGATGCCCTGCACCAGCACGTTGTCATCCTCGCTCGAGGTGAAGTCGCCGCGGCTCGCGTGCTCCTCGCCGACGATCGCCTTCGTGAAGTAGTCGTAGGTCCCCGAGTCGACGCCGGCGCCGAACAGCCGCAGCGGCTTGTCGGGCCAGCCCTCGCGCACGTCGCTCCACTTCATCACGACGCCCTGGGCCGCGGGCGCCCAGATCTTCTTCAGCTCGTCGACGGTGAAGCTCTCGACCCAGGTGTTGCTCGGGTGCACGACCACGACGATCCCGTCGTAGGAGACCGGCAGCTCGATGTACTCGACGCCGGCCTGCCCGCAGCTCTCGACCTCCGAGGGCTTGATCGGGCGCGACGCGCCGGTGATCTCGACCTCGCCCTTGCAGAACTTCTTGAAGCCGCCGCCGGTGCCCGAGACGCCGATCGTCACGCGCCCCGCGCCCTCGTTCTTGAACTCCTCGGCGACCGCCTCCGTGATCGGATAGACGGTGCTCGAGCCATCCACGGTGATCGCGTCCGCGCTCGCGTCCGCGCCGCCCTGCGCCTGGCCGCCGCCGCAGGCGGCCGTCATCAGCGCGATGGCTGTCGTCAGGAGCGCCAGCCCCGAATGCTTCGTTCTCATCTGTGCCACTGAGTTCCTCCGCGTGAGCGCTTGCGTCAGCAAACGTGCGCCTCCGAGCACGGGTGGGGGGTACCACTTGCGCCCGGAGTTGTCTGGCGTTTCGTCTGATTTCCGCGCGGGATTGTGCTCACGTCGCGTCATCGTCGCTCACGTGTCACGTGAATGTAACAACCACACGAGACTACCCGCGCGGCCGAGCACGCGCCGTTGATCATTCCTACCTAGTACGCGAACTGCAGCTGCAGCCGCACCGCGTCGGCGAAGCCGCCGTCGAGACCATCGGGCCGCTGGTGAAAGTAGTCGAGCTGGAGCTTGAGCGGGTGCCCGGCGAAGAAGTAGTTGATGCCGCCGCCGACCTCGTCCTTGTCGACGAGCGAGGTGTCCTCGCCGATCCCGCGCGCCTGGCTGTAGCGCGCGGCGAGCCCGAGACGTGTCCTCGGGATCAGGTAGCCGAGCTGCAGGGTCCAGCCGAGGCCGTCGCGCGGCGCGGTGATCGGCGCGGGCACCGTGACGCCTGACTCGTCGACGATGGTCGCGTCGCCGGGGTTGCGCTTCCCCCTGCGCCAGTAGAACTCGCCGAGCAGCGTCACGCCGGTCCACTTCAGCAGCATGTCGGCGGTGAAGTTGTGATAGTCGGTCGTGCCGCCGTCCTCGGGCGCGCTCCCGAGGATCCCGCGCGTCCCCTTGGCCTCGTCGAGGAACGCGTACGCGGCGCCCAGGCTCAGCCGCGGCTTCGGGCTGCGCTTGAAGTCGACCTCGGAGTAGTCCTTGAAGTCGCCCATCGGCAGCACCTCGAGGCGCGCGAGATACATGAGCCCGCCCGCCTGCGCGTCGTCGGCGACGAGCGACTCGTTCTCGTAGTGATCGCGCCCCTCGCCCACGTAGAGGCCCGCGTAGTAGCGCAGGCGCCCGCCGAGGCCGAAGAGGTCGTTGGAGCGGATGTCGAGGCCGATGTCGCGATCGAGGTTGAACTCGCCGTTGGCGAGGCTGCGATCGACGAGCTCGAGGTCACCCGAGGAGATCACGCGCTGACGGCTGTAGGGGATCTTGTACTGACCGGCGCGCACCGTGAGGTCGCGGAGGTAGTCGAACTCGACGTACCAGGTCAGCAGCGGGCTCCGGGTCACGACGCCGTCGCGCATCCCGAGATCGCGGGGTGAGAACGCGAGCTCGAGCTTGTACTTGTTGTGCTCGCCGAACACGTGCCCCTTGAACTGCACGCGCGCGCGCCGGAGCTGGAACGACTGCTCGACCTCCCGCGGCTCGCCGACCTCGGACACGACATCGACGGTCTCGCGCAGCTGCACGCGCAGCCGCGGCGCGATCATGAACAGCTTGTTCTTGCTCTGCAGCACGAGCCCGGTGCCGGGCTTGAAGTACGCCGGGCTGTCCTCGTCGAGCGGGTGCTTGGCGAACAGCAGCTGCTTGTCTTTCTCGGGCACGCTCGCCGGGTATTCGTCGTCCGCCGGCGCGGGCGTCGGCGGGACGCTCGCGCCAGCTCCCGGCGCCAGCGGAGCGGCCTGGGTAGTCGTCGACGCGGTGGCTGACGGCGCTGCGGACGACGATGGTGCAGGCGCGACGGATGGCGGTGCTGATGGCGGTGCTGATGGCGCGGCTGTCGCCGCCGGCGCGGCCGTCATCACCGGCGCGGTGGGCGAAGTCGCCGCCGGCGCGGCCGTCGTCGGCGCGGGCGCGGGCGCGGCCGTCGTCGCGGGCGCGGCCGTCGTCGGCGCGGTCGAGGACGTGGGCGAGGTCGTCGCCGGCGCGAACCTGGCGTGCGCGGCAGGAGCGGAGAGCGCGATCCAGAGGCCAGCAGACAGGGCGAATTGCGTATTCAGAGCCATTCTTGGCGCTCACAGAACATGGTTGAATGTACAGGTGAGAAGCGACGCGACGCGTGACGCCTATGCACCACACATCGCGTCTTGCCAATGCGCTCGTCACTCATCTGTAACAAAACCGCGATTTGTTTCGCGATTGTCACAGGTGCGAACCAAGTTCGGGGAAGGCGGTCACGCGCGCGACACGTAACCCCGGGACAACCCCGCGGCGGCGCGTGCTCGCGAGGAGATTTAACCTGCGCTCCGAGGCGCGCGCGGGACCTCGCCCTCGCGCACCATCTCGCGAAGGCGCGACTCCATCTCCCGGGCGAACACGAGCCGCACGGTCGCCAGCGCGGCCGGGCGCAGCGCGGCGAACACTCGCTCGAGCCGCTCGGCTGTGGGCTCGCTGCCGAAGGCCTCGCCGCTGTGCTCGTTGAAGTAGCTGGCGAGCTCGCCGGCGGCGCTGCGCATGTGCGTCTGCATGATCATGAAGGCGCCGACGGCGAGCGGCAGGCGGATCCCGGCGGCCTCGAGCCGGAGGGTGACCTGCAGCAGCCCGGGGCTCGTGATCCGCCAGCGCTCGCCGACGCGCTGCACGAGCAGCGCGCGCTCGAGCTCGTCACGCAGGCCTGGCCGCCCCTCGTCCCCGAGCATGCGATGCAGCGCGCCGTCCGAGATCGTCTGGGGCGAGTCGTCGACCCACGCGGCCTGCAGCGTCTCCTCGATCCCGAGCCACTCGCCGAGGTCATAGCCGCCGGCGTCGATGCGGTTGACGAGCTCGGCGATCGCCCGGATCCGCAGGCCGCGATCCTTGAGCTGGCTGATCAGCTCGAGGCGCTCAACGTGCTGCTCGGAGTAGTAGGCGACGCGTCCGCGAATCTCGGGCGGCATGAGCGCTCCGCGGGATTGGTAGTACCGGATCGTGCGCCCCGGGATCCCGGTCACCGCGGCGATCTGGTCGATCGTCATGGACTCCTGCGACCGCGCGCCCTGGTCGGTCAGACCCGCGTCATGGGCTCCAGACTGCTCATTCACGGGCTCACCCCTAGCACAGGCGGCTCCGCCCCGCTTGTCACGGGGATCACCGACATGCACACTCCTCCCCCATGCTGCAGCGCATCGGCAACTACTCCCTCGTCGAGCAACTACCCTCGCGCGGGGCCGCCTCGCGGGTGTACATCGCCCGCCACAACGAAGAGCTGGAGCAAGATTCGCCGACGTCCCCGCCCGCCTACCTCGTCAAGCTGATGCTGCCCGCGTCGGGCGAGGCCGCCGAGCACCTCCGCGCGCAGATGGAGCACGAGATCGCGCTGCTGACGGCCTTCAATCACCCGGCGATCCCGTCGGTGCACGAGGACGGCGAGGAGGACGGCGTGCGCTACGTCGTCATGGACTACATCGAGGGCGTCGACCTCGCCACGCTGCTCGGCCACCACGAGAACGCGCCGAGGGCGCTTCGACGCGAGGTGGCGGTGTACATCATGGGCCAGCTCGCTGACGCGCTCCGCTATGTGCACGGCTTCGCGGCCGTCGACCCGACGACCGGCGAGGAGCAGCCGCTCGGCCTCGTGCACCGGGACCTCGCGCCGAGCAACGTGCTGCTCTCGCGCCACGGCGACGTCCTGCTCGTCGACTACAACTCCGCGAGCAGCCGCTGGCTCGCGCCGGAGCACGACATGACGCAGGCCGGGCAGAAGGCCTACATGGCGCCGGAGCGCATCATCGGCACCACGCCCGCGACCCCGCTCTCGGACCTGTTCAGCATGGCCGTGATCCTGTGGGAGATGCTCAAGGGTCAGCGCTGCTTCAAGGCCGAGTCCGAGCTGAAGACGATGGACGCGATCGTCCGCTTCGACATCAGCCACACGGGCCGCCGCGTGACCGGCCTGTCCTCGAAGCTCAGCGAGATCGTGCGCAAGAACCTCGACCGCGACCCCGCGCGCCGCTACAGCGGCGCCTACCAGATGCTCCAGCGGCTCGCGCAGTCGCCCGAGGCCCGCAGCGCCGAGCAAGCCCGCAGCGAGCTGGCGGCGATGGTCGAGGCGCTGCGGCGGGCGGGCTAGCGAGCGCCCATGGGCTCCCCCCTCGTCGGCCGACTGCGGGCGGAGCGATCCGTCCTGGGCCCGCTCGCGCTCGCGGCCTTCGTGACCTACGGCTACTTCGTCGGGCCGCCGGCGTGGAACCAGAACTCGCGCTTCGCGCTCACGCGCGCGCTGGTCGAGCAGCGCAGCACGATCATCGACCCCTCGCACGCGACCACCGGCGACAAGAGCTTCCGCGACGGGCACTTCTACAGCGACAAGGCGCCGGGGAGCTCGCTGCTCGCGGTCCCGACCTACGCGGCGGTCTACGGGCTGACGCGGCTGGCCGGCGGCGCGGCGCCCAGCTTCGAAGTCCTGCCCGCGGATCCGGGGGCCGTCGCGGCCGGCCGGCGCATTGACCCCGAGGACATGCGCCCCGGAGACCGCGTCGTCTACAACCAGTCCTATCGCGTCGCGCTGTACCTGTGCCGGCTGCTGACGAGCTCGCTGGTCGCCGCGTTCGGGCTCGTCGCGCTCTACCTGCTGCTGCTGCGCCAGACCGCGGGCGACCGCCGGGCGGCGGCGATCGTGACCGCGACCTACGGCGTCGCGACGCCGGCGCTCGCGTACAGCAGCGTGCTCTACGGGCACCAGCTGTGCGCCGACTTCCTGCTGATCGCGCTCGCGCTCACGCTGCTGCGCGCGCCCCCGAGCGCGCGCGGTGACCCCCCCGCCCGCGCGCCCTGGTGGCTCGCGCCCAGCGTCGGCGCGTGCCTCGGCTGGGCGGTGCTGTGCGAGTACCCGGCCGCGATCCCGGTGCTGATGCTCGTGGGCTTCGCCGCCTGGACCCGCGGGCTCCGCTTCGCCGCAGGCGTCGCGCTCGGCGGGCTGCCCTGGGCGCTCGTGCTCGCGGCCTACCACGTCGCGGCCTTCGGCGCCCCGCTCAAGACCGGCTACGACTTCGTGTACCTGCCCGAGTTCGCCGAGGGGATGCGCGTGCGCTACGGCATCCACGCGCCCGACCCCGCGGTCCTCCACGCGATCCTGTTCAGCCGCTTCCGCGGGCTGCTGTACCTCTCCCCGGTGCTGGCGCTCGCGCTGTGGGGGCTCGCGCTGCAGCTCGCGCGCCGGCTCCCCGACGCGCTCGCGTCGCCTGGCGCCGACGCGACGGGGTACCCGAGACGCGCCGTCGCCGGGCTCGCGCTCGCCGTCGCCTGCTACTACCTGCTGCTCAACAGCGGTTACTACATGTGGGACGGCGGCGCTGCGCTCGGTCCCCGGCACTGCATCCCCATGCTGCCCTTCCTCGCGCTCGGGCTGCCGCCGGCGCTGCGGGGCGTCCCGCGAACTTTCTGGCTGCTCGCGGGGCTGTCGGCGCTGCAGATCGCGGTCGCGACCGCCGCCGCGCCCGAGGCACCACGCTTCGGCGACCCGCTGTACGGCTTCGCCTGGCCGCGGCTGCTGGGCGGCGACGTCAGCAACTACGGCGGCGCGACCAACCTCGGCCGCCTGCTCGGGCTGCCGGGGCCGCTGAGCCTGCTCCCGCTGCTCTTGCTGTGGGTGTGGGCCGGGCTGCAGCTGCGCGCCGCCACGGCGCCCCAGGCCGCACGTGAGCCGGCGTCGTCTCCGACGGTTCCTCCGCCGTCTTCACCGCCGTCTTCACCGCCGTCTTCACCGACCTCTTCACCGACGTCTTCACCGACGTCTTCACCGACGTCTTCTCCGATGTCTACTTGACGCGGTAGCCGAGCATCTCGTTGTTGAAGATCCAGGCGACGACCTCGCCGATCTCGAAGCGGTTGTTCATGTACGACTGGATCGTCGCCGCCGCCGAGCCGCTCTCGCGCAGGTCCGAGCGCGCCTGGATCATCCGCACCGCGCGCCCGCGCCAGCGCTGCATGTTGGTCGGGCGCAGGTCGATCCAGCCCTTGCTCGCGTAGCGGTCGATGTCGCCGCGCTTCAGCGTCACCGCGCTGGTGTGCCCGAGCAGCTCGGGCACGTTGATCCGCGGCCCGCGGAGGAACGAGGCGCCGTCGGGCATGAGCACCGGGATGCCGATCGACGGCGCGATCCGGGCGACCTGCGTGGGCCCCAACGCGTCGGCCAGCGCCTTCGCCATGCTCTCGAGCCCGCGCGTGTCCTCGGCGATCGCCGCGAGCGTCCCGTAGACCTCCTGCAGCAGCGCGCCCTCGAACAGCAGCTTCGACAGCTCCGGCGGCCCGAGGCGCCCGAGCGCGATCGAGGGCACGCCGGTGCGCTCGAGCAGCGACTTGCGCTCGACCTCCTCGAGGTCCTGCATGGCGACGCCGCGCACGAGCCCGGCCTTGTAGCTCGGGTCGAGCACCGCGCCGTCGAGCGCCGAGATGATGTCGCGCCCGGTCGTCGCGCCGCGCAGCTCGCGGACGACGATGCGCGCGATCTCCTCGGGCGTGACGTACTCCATCTGGCCCAGCGCCGTGATCGCCGAGAACTCGCCGCGCGTGAACACCCCGTTCTCGCCGGTGTCGACGACCGCGACGTTGAGCTCGCCGTCGCGCTCGTAGGCCGCGTCGTCCTCGCGCAGCTCGAGCACCGCGCCCGTCTCGAGCGCGGTCTCGCGCGGGCGGTAGAGCTCGCTGTTCTTGTGCTTGTCGCTGACCGTGCGGACCTTGACCGCGCGGTAGCCGATCATCGCGGCCGGCTTGACCTCCTTGACGATCGGCGCGCCCGGGGTGCGCGCGAGCAGGAACAGCAGCCCGGTGTGCCCGAACGCCGCCTCGTTCTTCGCCAGCAGCTTCTTCGACGGGCGGTCCTCCGAGTGCGTGTACGGGATGTTCATGCCCATCCCGCCCGTGCCCGTGGTGCCGACCTTGAGGTAGATGCGCGTGTTGTACTCGGTCGTCGCGCGGTGGACGAAGCGGACGTGGCGGATCAGCTGCGGCACCGACTGCGAGAGCAGGAAGGTCTCGAGGTCGACGGTGCCGGCGGCGTCGAAGCCCTTGTCGCCGATCCAGCCGCGGACCTTGGCCGCGCCGTCGAAGATGTCCTGGTAGGAGAAGCCGGTCGCGGTGTTGACCGCGTCGACGATGACCTCGGGACGGTGCAGGCGGATCATCTGCACGAGCTGGTTGCCGCGGTAGGCGTCTTCGAAGTCGCCGTACACCGCGTCGAGCAGCTGACGCCGGCGCGCGTCGTCGGCCATCAGCGACGCGCGCGACTCGTCGGCGAGCTCGTACGGCACGAACAGGTTGCCCCAGGCGGGCACGAAGCTGATCCGCTCGCCGAACTCGCGCTCGTAGGCCAGGCACGCCGCGCGGGCCTCGTCCTCCATCAGCGACGCGACGACGACCCGGCGCGGCTCGAGGGTCTGGACGATGTGCCGCACCACCTGCGTGCCGACGAGGCCGGCGCCGCCGAGAATCAGAAAGTCGTGGAACACGCTTGCCTCCCTTGGTCGCCGATAGGTACCACGACCGCGAGCGCGCCGGAGGTCGCTTGACTCACGCGCCGGCGCGCGCCGACGCCCCGCGCCGGTCAGTCGCCGACGGTGTAGACCTCACCGCACTCGCTGACGCGCGGCCCCTGCCTGTTCTCGCGCGGCGCCGCGCGGGGCTTGAGCGGGCGCAGGTACGCGGGCAGCTCGAGGTCGCGGTAGACCTCCATCAGCGCCTCGACGATCGCGGGGTCGAACTGCGTGCCGCCGAGCTTCGCGACCTTGTCGGCCGCGACCTCGGGGTCCATGCCGGGCCGGTACACGCGATCGGAGACCATCGCGTCCCAGCAGTCCGCGACGCTGACGACGCGCACGCTCTGGGGGATGTCCTCGCCGAGCAGCCCCTCGGGGTAGCCGCGCCCGTCCCAGCGCTCGTGGTGCGAGAGCGCGAAGCGGCGCAGCTCGGAGAGCTCCGGCGACTTCTCGAGGATGCGCCCGCCGAACACCGTGTGCTTGCGGATGATCTCGATCTCCTCGTCCGAGAGGCGGCCTGGCTTATTGAGCACCTTGTCCGGGATCCCGATCTTGCCGACGTCGTGCAGCAGCGCGCCGAGCTCGATCGTCCGGATCATCGGCTTGGGCAGCTGCATGTGCTCGCTGATGCGCACCGCGAAGAAGCCGACGCGCTCGGAGTGCCCGCCCGTGTAGTAGTCCTTGGCGTCGATCGCCGCGACCAGCGTCTTGACCGTGTCGATGAACAGCCCGTGGATGCGCGCCTCGAGCGAGGTCGACTTGTCCTCGAGGTCCTCGTTGAGCCGCGTCAGGTAGGTCTCGTAGTAGTGCTGCTTGAGCAGGTTGCGCACGCGCGCCTTGAGCTCCTCGGGCTCGAAGGGCTTGACGAGGTAGTCGTTCGCGCCGCCCCGCAGGCCGCGGACGCGGTCGCTGCCGTCGGCGCGCGCGGTCAGCAGCAGCACCGGGATGCGCTCGGTCTCCGGGTTGCTGCGCAGCGCGTGCGTCAGCTGGAAGCCGTTCATGCGCGGCATCATCACGTCGGAGATCACGAGGTCGGGGCGCAGGTCCATGACGCGCGCGAGGCCCTCCTCGCCGTTGTTCGCGGTGACGACGTCGTGGTGCGGGCTGAGAATTCGCTCGAGCACGCGCAGGATGTTGGGCTGGTCGTCGATGATGACGACGCGCGCGCGCTTGTAGATCTCGCGGTCGACGTGCTCGCTGACCAGGCGCGCGGCCTCGGGGATCGGGATGACCCGGGGCTCCGCGGGCTCGGGCGGCGCGTCGTAGACCTCGACCACGCCGGAGCGCTCCTCGTCGCCGGCGAACTCGCCGCCGAGGTCCTCGTCGGAGATGTAGAACGACTGCGACGGCGAGGAGAACAGCGCCTCGGTCGGCGGCAGCTCGGCGAGCGACTCGACCCCGCCGGCGTCGAGCCGCGCGTCCTCACCGGCGTCGGTGGCGCGCGGGATCGTCACGCGCATCGTCGTGCCGACCCCGACCGCGCTGCTCACCGCGATCTCGCCCTCGTGGCGCTCGACGATCGTCTTGACGAGCGCGAGGCCGATGCCGGTGCCCTCGAACGCGCGCGTCGACGAGGCGTCGGCCTGGAAGAACGGCTTGAAGATCTGCTCCTGCACGTCCTCGCTCATGCCGATGCCGGTGTCGCGCACGCGCAGCTCGAGCGAGTTCTCGTCGGGCTCGAGCTCGACGGTGACGGAGCCGCCGACCGCGGTGAACTTGATCGCGTTGGAGATCAGGTTGCGCACGACCTTGCCCATCTCCTTGGGGTCGGCCCAGACGGGGAGCGGCTCCGCGGGCGGCGTCCACACGAGCTCGAGCTCGCGCTGCCGCGCGGTCGCCTTCCACGTGCGCACGTGACCGCCGACGAGCGCGCCGAAGTCGACGCGCACGAGGTTGAGCGGCGCCTCGCGCTCGCCGTAGCGGGAGTAGTCGAGCAGGTCGTTGATCAGGTCGTAGAGCTGCCGCGACGCGTGATCCATGTCCTCGAGGATCATCCGCAGCTCGCCCTTGACGTTGCCGCCGAGCAGGCCCTCGAGCGGCGTCAGGATGCAGGTCAGCGGCGTGCGCAGCTCGTGCGACATGTTGTCGAGGAACTGGCTCTTGAAGCGGTAGGCCTCCTCGAGCTCGCGCTGCTTCCGCGAGATCTCGGCGAAGCTCGCCTCGAGGCGCGTGTTGACGAGGCGCAGCTCCTCGTTCGCGCGGTCCTGTTCGAAGCGCGCGTCGAAGGCCCGCCGCCGCAGGAAGTGGCTGATGTACGCGCCGAGCGTCACGACCGCGCCGGTGCCGATGCAGAAGATCATGTTGTTGAGGAAGATGTTCCACTTCCAGTCCTGCAGCGGCACCTCGTCGAGCAGCAGGCACAGCAGGACGTAGGTCAGGTAGACGAGCGTCGAGCCGGCGAGCATGCGCCACGGGCCGAACGGGATCATGATCCCGATCGCCAGGATCACGAGGTTCATGCCCGCGTAGTAGTAGCTCTCGTGGCCCATGAAGAGCGCGCTCATCAGCGCGATCGAGCCGCCGGCGACGAAGATCCCGAGCATCGTGATCGCGTGGACGTAGCGGGCCGCGCCTGGCCGCTGGGCCACGCGCAGCATGACGATCAGCGAGACCGCGACGCCGCCGCGGATCAGCCAGAACAGGTTGCGCATCCGCGTGTCGCCGACCGAGATCGCGTCGAGGACGCCGAACGACGGGATCAGCACGACCGCGAGGTAGACCGCGCGACGAAAGCCCTCGAGCACGGCCTCGCGGATCTCGATCGCGAAGCCCTCGTCCCGCGTCATGTGCAGAACCCTGCTGGAGGCGGCGGCGTCGCGCTCGGACGTCATCGTGGCTGCACCCTCGAGGGGCGCAACTGCGCCTCGAGGGTCCTGTTACCGATATCCTACGGTAATTAGCGCCTGGGGTGGATTTCCGAACGAGGTAAAAGTCTCCACGCGGCGGAAGCCGGCGCGCTCAACGATGCGCCGCATCTCGTCGCGCGAAAAGAACACGAACTGCCCCTCGTCGGCGAGCTTGAGCAGGAACGCGGCGCTGTTGAGGTAGTGGCGCACCTCCTCGACGAAGGTCGCGCGATCCATACCGTCGGGGATGGTCACGTCAGCGCCGCTCTCGAGCTTGACCATGAGGTTTCGGTAGATCCGGCTCATGTCGACGTCGGGGCGCATCGACGAGACGACGAGGCGCCCGCCGGGCTCGAGGCAGCGGTAGAACTCTCGCAGCGTCTCGACCGGGTTGTTGAGGTAGCTGAGCACGAGGCTGCAGACGATGCGGTCGAAGCTCGCGTCGTCGAACGGCAGCTGCGGCAGCGAGTCGCCTGTGCGCAGCGACATGCGCTGCAGCTTGAGGTGCTCGATCTTGGGCTTCTGTCTGCGATCGAGCCGCGCCCGCCCGTCGCGGTTGAGGTCCTCGCGGCTCCAGCGCCCGCGCAGGTACCGGGTCACGCGGTTCATGTCGAGGATGACCTCCTGCTCGGTCAGCGGGAACCTGGCCTTGAGGAACTCCCGGTCCTCGCCGTCGAGCTCGCGCCCGCGCAGGATGTCGTGGAGGCGCCAGTCCTCCGTCGACTTCCACATCTCGATCGAGTAGTCGGACAGGCCCTTGATCGCGCCCTTGAGCGGGTCGTAGCCGTAGAACGCGCCCGACAGGAACGCGCGGATCGTCCGCACCGGGCTCAGCTCGAGGTTGAGGCAGTGCTTCGCGAATTCAGGCGTCGCCACCCGGTGAGCGTCGGCGAGCCGCGCGAGTTTGCCCTCGGCCTCGGCGAGCGCCTCGGGGACGAAGTCGACGAGCGTGATGTGCCGGCACGCGGCGCGCGACCGCGAGCCCTTGCGCGCGGTCAAGCGCGCCGAGAAATTGCCGGTGCCGCAGCCCATGTCGGCGACGCGGTGCCCCGGCTTGATCGAGAGCAGCTCGGCCTCGCGATCGAGGAACTCGATGTACTCGTCGGCCGAGTTGAGCACGTCGTAGGCGATCCGGCGATCGGTCCCGCCGAGCAGGTAGTCCTGCCAGTAGCTGCGCTTGTCCGGGATCGGGCTCTTCGGGATCCGGCGCCACTCCGCGTTGCGCACGCGGACGAACTCGCGGAAGTCGGGGAACATCGGCTCGATGTCCTCGTCGTACAAGAACCGCCAGATCGACTGCGTCACGATCGAGAACAGCTTGAGCGCCTCCTCGCTGTTGAGCGGGATGTGCCCGCACTCGAGCTCGATGAGCTCGCGCGGGCCGCTGGCCGGCACGCGCATGAACTCGCGGATGGTCGAGGGGTCGATCCACGCGTCGTAGAGGCCGAGGATCCAGGTCACCGGGATCGCGACCTCGGCGATCTCGCGCTTGGCGTCGGCCATGAACGCGAGCCCCGAGCGGATCAGGTCCTCGCAGAAGCGCTCGCCCTCGACCTCGACGCCGAGCACGGAGCCGCGACCGATGCGCTTGCCGCTGGCGTACTGCGCGATGTAGTCGACGCCGCCGGACGCGTTGCGGATGATCTCCTGGGCCGCGGGCGCGCCGGTGACCCCGATCCAGTAGTGCATGCGCTTGCCCTTGTCGAGGAACACCGCGCGTCGCCCCATCACCGCCTGCAGCGAGAACGAGAGCAGGATGACCTCGGTCGGCGTGAAGATCGGGTTGTCGTAGGCCCAGTCGAGCGTCGCCTGGATGTCGTCGACGCCCTGCGAGAGCGTCATCTTGAGCGACTCCCTGCCCGGCTCGCGGCACTCGGGGTCCTTGTAGCTCTCGCCGATGTTGCGGATGCAGTCGAAGCGCAGCACGACGACGTCACGCCGGCGCCGCGCGAAGTTCTCGACGAGCGTGATCGCCACGCCCGAGGTCGACTCCTTGCGCTTGCCGTGCGCGGGCGGGATGATGATCAGCGGCGCGCGCAGGCGCCGACCCGGGTCGCGCTGGGTCGTGTTGAGGATCCCGACGATCTCCTCGCGCCGCTTGTTCGGGAAGCGCACGACCTCGACCTCGGGCTGCGACGAGCTGCGGGCGATCTCGCGCACCGCCGAGCGCCGCGGCACGAGCTGGCCGATGAGCGTCGTCATGCGCGAGAGGAACGAGGTCGCCTTCTTCTCGGTCGTCGGCCGCGGCCGGACGCCGCGCGTGATCTGCTTGTCGGTGATCCCGAACGCGACGCCGACCTTGAGGTACTCGACGCGCCCGCTCTTCTCCTTGACCGGCGTCACGTGCATGACCTGCGCGGCCTTGTGGTAGCCGCGGCCGTCCTCGGCGCCGCTGATGACGATCTCGCGCAGCGGCGTGCCGGGCAGGAAGTAGGCCTCGTCGGGCCGGATCTTGAACGCGAGGCCGGTGCTCGAGATGTCGAGGATCTCGCGCCGCAGCCGTCGCCCGGGCGGGTACGGCAGCGGGATCTCGACGTACATCTGCCCGGGCGCGGCCTTCTTGCGCACCGAGCGGCGCAGCTGGAACACGGTCAGCGAGGGCGGGACCTCGAGCGTGACCATGGGCCCGGAGCGATCGAGCACCTGGGTGTGCGCGTGCAGGTTGGAGAACCCGCGGTTGAGGTTGAGGTGCACGTGGCCGCCGACCACCGGCCAGCGCGACTCGGCCTGCTTGAGCTGGATCGTGACGCGCTCGCGCATGACCGCGCACAGCGTGATGTCGACCAGCTCGGCGACGTCGCGCTGGAACAGCACGCCCGGGACCTCCATGTCGGCCTCGAGCACGTTCTTGAGCTTGCTCGAGACCTCCTCGGCGCCGGAGATGACCTCGATGTTCCCGGGCGTCACGGGCTCGGGCTCGCGCTCCATGACCTCGGCGATCTCGGTCAGCAGCTTGCCGAGCACGAAGGCGTGCAGGCGCTGACCGGACCCCTCAGACAGGTTCACGAAGCGCGCGCCGAAGCCGACGCCGTGGGGCGCGATCGGGGTCTCGCGGACGATCTCGAGCTCGACCTCGAGCGCGTCCCCGGGCTCCCCGGGGCTGAAGCGACACGTGAGCGTGGACGACGCGAGCTCGCGCGCGCCGGGGAACGCGAGGAACGCCCCGCCGACGCTGATGTTCAAGATCCGCCCCTCGCCGACCCCGAGCGCCTCGCACTCGAGCGAGCAGGTGACGCGGGGGAACGCGCGACGATCACCAGGGCGTCCGTAGGGCACTACATTCACATCGCACTCCTGTGGCGAGAGCCGAGTCTGAGGGCGAGAGGTCGCGTGGCCTCCCCGCGCGCTCCGGTGGTCGCCGGAGTCGAGTACTCACGATTAACAGCGAGCCCCAGGCGGCGATCTTGACGCGCGCGCGAGATCGGTGTCAATCGGCCGACCGCGCGGCGGCGACCGACGATGCCGTACACCCCACCACAACCGCGCGCGTCGCGAGACCCGCGCACGCCGACGCGCGCGAGCATTCGCCGCGCTCAAGCGCATGATTGCACGGCCCGCGCGGGATGCCCAGGCGCGCCGCGGCGAGCTCCCGCCGCGTCGGCCAGCGACGGCGGATCCCGACGCGGGTGCGCGGCGGCCGAAAAACCCGCGCGACGCACGGGTCGCGCGAGGCGAAACAAGCGGGGTGCTATCATCCGCGACCGCTTCGGGGCGCCTCGCCACAGCTGGCGCCGCCCGGGGCAGGCACCACGGAACTCGCCAGGGACAGGCACTCGCTATGCAGCACGGCACGCGCGACACGGTTGTGATGAAATTCGGCGGCAGCTCGGTCGCCAATCGGGACCAGATCGAGAAGGTCCTCGAGATCGTCCGGACGGCCCGGGCCAAACACGCGCGCGTCGTCGTCGTGAGCTCGGCCCACAAGGGGATCACGAACGCGCTCATCGAGACCGCCCGCGCCGCGCAGGTGGGCGAGCTGACGCCGCGGCGCGTGCTCGACCTCCAGGCCGAGGTCGCCGCGTCGCTCGGCTGCCCCGACGCGCTGCTCGCCCCGTTCTTCACCGAGATTCGAGATCTCCTGCGCGGGATCAAGCTCGTGAAGGAGCTCAGCACGCGCTCGCTCGATTACATCTCGAGCTTCGGCGAGCGCATGTCGGTCCGCTGCATCGCGGACTTCTTCACGCGCGCGGGCGTCCCCGCGCGCGCCTTCGACGTCTGGGACCTCGGCTTCATCACCGACGAGCGCTTCGGCAACGCGCGCCCGCTGCCCGGCTACGAGGCGGCGATGCGCGACGCGTTCGCCACGAGGATCCCGGAGGGCGTGATCCCCGTGATCACCGGCTTCATCGGCAAGACGCGCGCCGGCGAGATCACGACGGTCGGGCGCAACGGCAGCGACCTGACCGCGACGCTCGTCGGCGCCGCGCTCGAGGCGCGCGAGGTGCAGATCTGGACCGACACCGACGGGGTCATGACCGCGGACCCGAGCGTCGTCGAGGGCGCGCGCAACATCCCGGCGATGCACTTCGACGAGGCCGCGGAGCTGGCCTACTTCGGCAGCCGGATGCTGCACCCGTCGACGCTGCTGCCCGCGATCGCCAACAACATCCCGGTCCGCGTGCTCAACACCAACCGCCCGGCCCACCCCGGCACGGTGATCGAGGACCGCGTGGAGCCGGGCGGCAACATCGTCACCTCGATCGCGTACAAGGAGCGGCAGACGGTGCTGACGATCCACTCCGTGCGCATGTTCGGGCAGTCGGGCTATCTCGCGCGCGTGTACAACCTGCTCGGCGAGCACGGGGTCGTCGTCGACATGATCGCGACCTCGGAGGTCAGCGTCTCGCTCACGACCAACACGCGCGAGGCGCTGGAGCGCGCCCTGCCGGCGCTGCGCGAGCTCGGCCGCTGCGAGGTCGAGGAGGGCAAGACGATCCTCGTGGTCGTGGGCCACGGGCTGCACGACGCCAAGGGCATGGGCGCGCGGATCCTCGGGGCCATGGCCGCCGCGAGCGTCAACGTCGAGATGGTCAGCTACGCGAAGCACAGCATCAACTTCTCGATGCTGATCGCCGACGCGGACATCGGCCGCGCGGTCCCGGTGCTGCACCGCGAGCTGTTCTCGTCGACGCGGGGCTGACGACGCGACGCGCCACGCCGATCAGCCGTCGTCGCGCTCGAGCAGCGCCTTGAGGGCGGCGTAGTCCTTGCGCACGCTCCGGCGCGCGAGCCCGGCCAGGAGCTTGAGCACGCCGGTCGGCTGACCGCGCACGCGCGCGGTGACGCGACAGCGCGCGTCGCCGAGCGGCTCGACGGAGCGCGTCACCTGGATCGGGAAGGTGCTCACGGTGCTCTCGATCGCGATCGCGCGGCCCGGCTCGTACTCGGTGACGCGGAAGCTCGTCTCGATCGGGCGGCCGAGGAAGCGGGCCTCTTGCACGTAGGTCGCGCCGACCTCCTGGCGACGCGCCGACGTCCAGCGACAGGCGCGCATCCCGGACTGCCAGGCCGGGTTGTTCTCGAAGTCGGCGATGTACGCGAAGGCCACCGCGGCGGAGCAGTCGATGTCGACGGAGTGCGTGAAGTCGAGCGCCATCCCGCGCACGCTACCAGAAACACAAACAGGAGCAGGCGCGGAAGCAGGCGCGGAAGCAGGCGCAGCAGAAGCACATGCACGCGCACATGCACGCGCACATGCACGTGCACATGCAGAGGTAGACGCCCAAACGGCCGCTGCTCACGACCGCCGATCCCACGCGTCGCGCGTGGGACCGGCGGCCTCCCGAGCTCGCTACGCCTAGGCCTTGAAGGTCATGAGCGGGCGCATGCGCGCGACGACCGTCGCCACGCCGGCCTCGACCTGACACTCGACGACGGGGCCGATCGGCTTGTAGGCGGCCGGCGCCTCCTCGATGCGCCGCTCGGCGCGGAGCGTGATGCAGTCAACGCCGGTGAGCCCGAGCGCGTCCTCGTCCCGCGAGGCGCCGCGCCGCCCCATCGAGAAGCGCGAGCGCGCCCGACCGGCGCCGTGGCTCGCGGAGCGCATGAGGCGATCGCTGCCGCGCCCGACGAGCAGGTAGGAGGAGGCGCCCATCGAGCCGGGGATGATCACGGGCTGCTCGAGCTCCGCCGGGCAGGCGCCCTTGCGGGTGATCCACGCGTCCGCGCGCCCCGGCGACGGGAGCGTGATGTTGTGCGGGAGGTCGTAGACGAGCGGCGCCGCGAGCTCGCCGAGCAGCTCGCGCAGGCGCAGGCGCAGGAGCTCGGCGAGCAGCAGGCGGTTGACGAAGCCGTAGTTGGCGGCGGTCGCCTCGGCCTCGAGGTACTCGTCGACGGCGCGCGGGTCGTGCGCGCGCGACAGCGGGAACAGCTCGCCGTCGGGATACTTGTGTCCCTGGGGCCAGGACGCGCGCGCGCGGTCGCGCCAGACCGCGCCGACGTGCTTGCCGACGCCGCGGGAGCCGGAGTGGATCATGAACGCGAGCTGCCCCGCGCGCACGCCGAGCGCGTAGGCCCGCCGCCGATCGACGACCTCCTCGACGAGCTGCAGCTCGACGAAGTGGTTTCCGCCGCCGATCGTCGCGAGCCCGCCGTCGCGGACGAGCGCGCCCTCGAGCAGATCCTCCGGCGCCCAGCGCTCATGACCCTCGAGACATCCCCCGAGGTGCACGCGCGCGAGCTCGCGCTCGAGCTGCCCGAGGTCCATCTCGCGCGCGCGCCCCTGCGGGGCGGCGCGCACCGCCGCGAGCCAGGCCGGGACCCCGCCGCGGAACATCGCGGCCATGGCCGCGCGCGTCATCGGGAGATCGCGCGTCCCGAAGAAGAAGTCGCCCTTCATGCGCGCGACGAACTCGTCGCGCCGCGCGAGCAGCCGCGCGGCGTCGACGTCGACGACGTGCATGCGCATGCCGCAGTTGATGTCCGAGCCGACGGCGCCGGGGATCACCATGTCGCGCGTCTCGACGATCGAGCCGATCGCCACGCCGCTGTCGCCCGGGTGAAAGTCAGGCGACGCGCACACGCGACAGGCGTGCCCGCCCGCCGGGTGACGCGCGCCGGCGAGGCGCGTGAGCTGCTTGAGCGCCTTGGCCTCGAGCCGGAAGTCCTCGGGGAGCAGGACCTCGGCGCTCGGCTCGTCGCGCCGCGTCGCGCCGACGCGCCGCACGCGGACAACGCCGCCCGCGCGCTCTACGTCGAGCCCCTCGCGAGCGAGCGCCGCGAGCACGCGCTTGGGCGTCTGCGCGGGTGAGCTCTCGGCGGTCGGCGCGGACCCGCGGGCCCGCGTGTTTCTTTTTCCTCGTGCCATCTCGTCGCTGCCTCTCCGCGCGCCCGCCCGGCGCCCTCAAGGGGACGCGGGGCGACGACGCGCGCGGTGCGGGATCCCGCGCGCCCGTGACACCGCGTCACGGCGCGCTCGTGGACGACGCCGCCCGCCGCGCGAGCCACGTCCGGGGACATGTCTCCACGTGCAGGTCAGCACAGGCCAGGGATCGCCTCGGGTCAGCAGCCGCGGCGGTCTCACGGGTGAGATACGCGCGCGCGCCGAGGTTATTCATCGCGCGCGTCATCAGGCGCCGAGCACCGCGCGCACGGCGGACTGCAGCGTCGCGCGCACCTCGAGCCCGCCCAGCCCCGAGCCCAGCTCGACGAGCGCGCGCGCGAGCTGCGGGCGGATCCCCGTGAGCACGGCGCGGCAGCCGAGCAGCTGAAGCGCCGCCGCGACCCGCGCGAGCGCGCCGGCGGCCTCGGCGTCGACCACCTCGACCCCGGTGACGTCGAGGATCATCACGCGAGCGCCGCGCTCCCGCGCGCCGGCGAGCGCGACCTCGGCGAGCCGCGTCGTCCGCTCCCTCGAGAGGACCCCGACGAGCGGGAGCACGAGCACGGCCTCGCCGATCGGGAGCAGCGGCGTCGACATCGCGAGCAGCTCGGCGTGCTGCTCGGCGAGCTGGCGCTCGCGTTCGCGCGCGACCTGCTGCGCGCGCTCGCGCTCCCGCAGCTCCCGCGCGAGCGCGAGGTTGGTCTTGTGCTGGCTGGAGATCGCGCCGTCGAGCCGCTCGACCACGCGCGCGAACTCGATGTTCACGGCCATCGCGACGCCGACGTGCGCGAGCAGGTCGACGTCATCGTCCGAGAACGCGTCGCTCGTGGCCGCGCCGATGTTGAGCGTGCCGATCACGCGACCCTTGCTCTGGAGCGGCGCGGTGATGAAGTCGCGGAGCCCGGCGACCGCGAGCGCCTGCATCTCGACGCTGCTGGGGCGCACGCCCGCGCCCAGCCGCACCCGCGCGGCGCCGTCTAATTGCGACATGTCCTTGGGGACCGAGACGAGGCTGCCGGCCGGGAGCACCTCGTCGTCGCCGACGACCTGATACAGGCGCATCCGCGCCCCGCCGTCCTCGAGCAGCGCGACGCTGCTGCGCGCGGCGGCGGGGAACAGCTGATCGACGGCGAAGGCCGCGAGCTCGAGCAGCTCGCTCAAGCTGCGGATCGTGCTGAAGTCGAGGATGAGCTGGGTGAGCAGCTCGAGGCGCGAGGCGTGTCGCGCGACGCCGGCGCGCAGCTGCTCGGCGCGCGTCCTCGCGTCGCGCTCGAGCGAGAGCTCGGCCGTGAGCTTGGCCGTCCGCGCGGCGACGAGCGCCTCGACGCGCTGCTGGACCCGCGCGTCGGCGTCCTGGCCGTCTGCCTCAGGCGCGTCCATCACGGGCTCCCTATCCACGCTCGCACGCTGGTTGATACTGCGTGATGACCCCCCGCGCCGTCCAGCGCGGCGGCGCGTGTGCGCGAGCGCGCCGCAGCTGTCCTTCGTTACATCTCGGTCGACCGCGCGCGCCCGCGCGCGGTCTTGCCGTCGCGAGTGGCCTCCGCGAGAATCGCTGCATCGTGAGCGCGCGCGGCGAGAAGTGGGAGTTCCTGGACGGCCCGCACCCGCAGATCTTCGAGTACCGACGCAGCGGCCGCTGGACGTTCACGGAGTTCGAGACGTTCACGAGGGAGCTGCGCCCGCGCATGGCCAGCTACGGCGCGCGCGGCCCGTTCTGCTGCCTGGTCGATCTGCGCGAGCTCTCGCCGCACGGCGAGCGCATCACCGAGGGGATGCGTTCGAACATGGCCTTCGCGGTCTCGCAGGGGCTGCTGCGCTCGGCGCAGATCGTCTCGCGCTCGCTGATGCGGATGCAGTTCCGGCGCCTCTCGACGCGCGTGGACGAGCCCAGCTTCCGCAGCTTCGCGGAGCGCGACGAGGCGCTCGCGTGGCTGCTCAAGGCGCTGGGCGAGGGCGCGGCGCGGTGATCAGCCGCGCGCGCGCAGGCTCGTGACCTCGACGTCTTTCAGGACATGTCGAAACAAGCGCCGCTGGACGATCACGAGCCGGCCGCGGACCGCGTCGAGCAGCTCGATCCACTCGACGACGAGCTCCGGCCCGCGCACGCCCGCGGCCGAGAGCGACCAGCCGACGCGGCTGCCGGCGGCGAGCAGCGGGGGGCCCTCGGGGCCGTCGACGCGGATCATCAGGCGCGTCACGTCGTCGAGCTCGGGCGCGCGGACGGTGCCGACGCGGACGCCGCCGCCCGCGAGCGACTCCTCCCACGAGCGCTCGTCCGTGTAGATCCGGCGCACGCGACCGAGCGGCGCGCAGCCGCCGTCCTCGTCCCGCCGCACGCGCTCCCCCTCCCACTCGGTCGCGACGAGCGCGGGCTCGACGGGCCCGCGCAGGCGCGGGAACTCCGATGGCTCGCCGTGCTCGGCGCGCGGGACCTGCTCGGCGACGCCGACGATATCGGCGATCGGGCGCGCGCCGACGGAGAAGCGCCCGCCGGTCAGCTGCCGCTGCCGCTCGGTGACCACGCCGTAGCTCGTGAAGCAGAAGCCCAGCTCGGGCCACTGACCCAGGCCGACGGTCGCCGAGACGTCGCCCGCGAGGACCTGCAGCCCCACGCCGACCACCGCCGGGCCGAGAAATCGACGCGTCGCGCCGGAGGCGACGAGGTCGAACTCGTGGTGCCCCGCGAACGCGGCGATCGGGTGATCGAGCAGCGCGCGATCGAGGGTGCAGTCCTGCAGCACGCGCACGCGCGCGTCGATGTGCAGGTACAGCTCGCGCCGCTGCAGCACCTGCCCGCGGTAGGTCCCGTCGGCGTCGTACACGTACTCTCGCACGCGCCACGCGCCGAGAAAGCTACCCACGATCTGCCCCCCGCCGCTGCACCCGTCCCCCGGCGCCTGGCCTCGCGCGGCGACGGCCCTCGGCGTCGCGCGAGCGGGCGCGTCTCCACGGTACCACAGGCGCCCGGCTCCGCGTCGCCGCGGCGACGACCTCCTAAAACATGACCATTAAGACATATTCTTAATGGCGGTGACCGGCGAGCGCCCGCGGGCGCCCGCGGCCTGACGGGAGCGCCCCGCTCGACGACGCGCGCGGACGCGGCGGCCGTTTTCATCCTATAACAGGCGCTGCCCGTGCGAACTCACCTCTGTACACCCCTCGCCGCGTTGGCCACCGTGTGCGCCGCGCTGATGTTGTCTGGTTGCGCCTCCCCGTGCGCGCGCGTCAAGCAGCGCCAGGACGAGATCCTCGGGCAGCACGCGGACGCGGCGCCCGGGAGCCCGCACCTCGTCGCGTCGGTGCCGTTCTCGACGATGGGGTGGATGCTGTCGCAGCCTGTCCAGAAGATCCGCCCGATCACGCTGCCGCTGCCGGACGTCGACCTCCCGCAGCTGCCCGGGCTCAAGCTGGGGCTCGGCTCGGTCGCCGTCGGGGTCGAGCGCGTGACCGTCCAGCCCGCGCCCGACGGGCAGCTCGGCCTGCAGATCGCGCTCGGGCTCCTCAGCGGCGGGAAGCCGGTGACGTCGATCCTGCTCGACGCCCGCGTCACGCCGCAGATCGATCCCGGCGCCGGCACGATCGTGCTGGCGCTCTCGCCCCGCGACATCGCCAGCCTGCGCCCCACCATGCCGCCGGGGCAGCGCAGCCGGCTGATCGACTTCCTCTGGTCGCGGGTGCCCGCGAGCGTGCACAGGCTCGTCAGCCGCGGTCGCGTGGAGCAGCTCGCCGGGACGCTGATCGACGACCTCCTCGGGCGCTCGTTCGAGACGATCCGCGCCAATCTGCTGACGGGCGCCGAGCGCCTCGTGCAATTCGAGATCACGGTCCCGCCGCTGCCGATCCGCCAGATCCAGCTGCGCTCGGAGGGCGACGCGAGGACCGGCGCGCTCGAGATCGCGATCTTCACCGCGCTCGCGGCCCCGGGCGTCTCGAGCGGGCCGGCGCGCGCGTCGGCGATCCCGCTCGCGCAGGGACCTGTACAATTGCGCATGTCGGGTGGCGCGGCCGCGGCGCTCGCCAACCACGCGATGGCCAGCGGGCAGCTGCCCGCGCGCTACGGCGAGGACGGCAGCCCGGACCCGCAGGGGCCGTTCTCGGTCGCGCTCGCGTGGGAGGCCGGGGGCCCGCGACCGCTGAAGGTGCACGCGTTCAAGACCACGGGCGACTGCGTGTACCTGCAGCTCGGCGGGACGCCGAAGATCACGGCCGCGTCCGGGCAGCTGAGCGTCACGGTCGACGACGCCGCGCTGGAGCGCTCGGACGGCCCCGCACGGATCCGCGCGGGGATCTGGCTGTCCGGCATCGGGCGCGAGACCTTCGAGTTCACCGAGCAGACCGCCGCGCGCTTCGCGATCGAGCTCCCGGGCGCCCCGCTCCAGGCCAGCGCGAGCGCCGCAGTGTTCGATCGCGAGGATCTCGTGCTCGGGCTCAATCTCGCGCCGGCTCGGCCCCCCGCGCGATCCCGGGGATGATCTCCCCGGAATTCGTGGTCGAAGCGTTACCCGGATCCGCTATTTTTGCGCGAAATCACGTGTCAGGTCACTTCCGGAGCGCCGTTTTTATCCCCCGGAATCCTGTTTTGTGGTTCGCTTGAACAATGGAACCGCAGGTAACCCCGATCTCCGCGCCGCGGCTGCTGCCGCCGAGCACGGCCGCGCCGCCTCCAACAGCGCCTCGGCTCGCTCGCTCGCTGCCGAACCAACTGAATAATCCGCGCGAACGTGACAAATTGCCACACGAAGCGCCGTCGTTGCTCGGCGTGTCGACGCCGAAGACGCGCGACGACCTGCCCGGTGGGACGGTTCTCGACTCGATCGCGCTGGATCGAGCGGTGGCCCATATCAACGGGATATACACGCAAAAAGGCCTCAAGACCGCCACGAAGATCGGGAGCTACGTGCTTGACATGTTCTTCGCGGGCGACTTCGAGAGCTTTCGTCACGAAGGCAAAAAACATGTCACGTTCCGGGCGCTGGCCGAGCGTGACGACCTCTGCGTGTCGCACTCCTTCATCTGGTACGCGGTCGCGGTGCTCGAGCAGTCGACGCAGCTGCCCGACGACGTCAGCGAGACGCTGCCGTTCTCGCACCACAAGCTGCTGCTCCCGATCAAGGACCTCGAGCTGAAGCTCGAGCTCGCGCGCGAGGCGGTCGCGCGGCGCATGTCGAAGCGCAAGCTCGCCGAGCGCATCCGCGGGCTGCGGCGCAACTCGGCGGCGTTCTCGAGGGCGGGGCGCCCCCCGCTGCCGTCCTTCGTCAAGGGGCTCACGCAGGTCCGGCGCGGCGTCGAGCTGGCGTGCTCCGAGGAGCTCTCGGACGACCTCTTCGATCGCTACGGGCTCGACGACGCGGGCCGCCTGCTCGACGAGACGACGCAGCAGATCGAGACGCTCGAGCGGCTCGTGACGCGCCTGCGCGCGCAGGTCAGCCGCCTCCGCGAGCGCGCCTGAGCGCGCGGACGCGGCGATCGCCGCGAGCAATCACGAGACCCCTTTACCTGCTCCAAACGCCCGGCTCTCCGGGCGCACGCGACGACCTGGGCGAACCGTCGCGCGACCCTGCGGCTCGACCACGAACGGTCGAGCCGCCGCCCGACAGCGCGCGAGCCCGCGAGCCCGCGCGACCCCAGCGAGCGCACACCCGACGCGAGCTCCGCGGCGCGCGTCCCTGTGCGCCCGCGATGAGCTTCAGGCGCGCCTGCGTGCGGCCGAACCGCGGCCCGGGCCATTCCGCGCGCGGCTCGCTCCGCGCGCGCCTGCGGGCCGCGGCTCATCGGCGCGCGACCGCGTGCGCGCGACGACGACCGCGTCGGCCGTCTGGTCCGCCTCGGCCGCGCGCGCTACCGTGGACGGACTCCCACAACGAGGTCTCTAGAACATGTCTAGAAAGTCCGGTCTCACGCGACGCCTCGCGCTCGCGCTCGGCGTCGTCGCCCCGCTCGCCTGCGGCGGCACGCCGCCGCCCCAGGGCCGCGCGAAGGCCCCCGCGAACGCGGGCGACGCCGACGCGCTGGATGAGCGGGACGAGCTGGACGCGCCCGACGACGAGGAGCCGGTGGCCGTGCCGGCGCCGGTCGGCGTCAAGGGCATGGAGATCGACTTCACCGCCGACCCGCGCCCGCCCGAGGGCGACATGGTGTTCTTCTCTTCGTACGGCGGCGCGCTGGCCCCGATCGGCTGCTACGACGCCGCGACGAAGTCGGTCGCGGGCGGCGACGCGTGCCTCGAGCGCGCGCCCGCGGGCGCCGAGGTGTTCGTCTCCGGGCTCGAGATGTCGGGCATCGGTCGGCTCGGCGATCGCGTCAAGGGGACGTGCGACAAGATCGGGGCGCCGCCCGACGCGTTCGCGCTAGTCGGCGACGCGCCGCCCTACGACTGGGGCACCTGGCCCAAGTCGGGCACGATGCAGGTGGTGCAGACGCTGCCCGGCGATCTCGGGCCGAAGAACCGCGACCCCGCGCCCGAGGAGCTCGAGCTCGTCACCGCGCTGCTGCAGCGCGCCGGCGCGCCGATCAAGAAGCTCCTGAAGCAGGGCGCGACGATCGCGATCCAGCAGGACTACACGCTCGACCTCAACGGTGACCACGAGCACGAGCGGATCTGGTCGCTGACCGTGCGCCCGGCGGACGCGTCGACGAGCGCGCGGCAGTTCGCGTGGACCGGCTTCCTCGTCACCCCGGAGGCCGACCCGTCGCGCGTGACGGTGATCGACGCGGCGACGGACGACGAGTCGATCTTCCTGATGCGCGGGACCGTGGACCTCAAGGGCACCAAGAAGCTGCTGCTGTGGATGCTGCGGCTCAAGGGCGACGCGACCGGCGATCGCCTGGTCGAGCTCGACGCGAAGCCCGCGCGCGCGCTGTCGGGGTGGATGTGCCCCGTCGACTGACGCGTCAGCCCTCGCCTGCCTGATTAGACAGCTTCTGATGGGCCGCGTAGGGCGGGCCCGCGGGCACGTGCAGGCGTGATCGGCGGCGCGCGTAGGCCTCCTTGAGCCGCGTCATCCGCTCGAGCGCGCGCTCGAGCAGGCGATCCGGGGCGCGCTCGAGCAGCCGCAGCGCCTCCTCCTGCAGGTCGTGCTCGCTGCAGATCAGCAGGCCGTCGACGCCGGCCTCGAGCGCCCCGAGCACGCGCTCGCGGACCGAGAAGTGATCCGCGACCGCGCGCATCTCGAGGTCGTCGCTGAACACGACGCCCTCGTAGCCGAGCCCCTCGCGCAGCAGCCGCTGCAGGATGTCGGGGGACAGCGTCGCGGGCCGCCGGCGATCGAGCCGCGGGAACATCACGTGCGCCGTCATCACGCTCGCGACCCCCGCGGCCGCGGCCGCGCGAAACGGCGGCAGCTCGACGGCGCCGAGGCGATCGAGGTCGTGCTCGAGCCGCGGCAGCTCGAGGTGACTGTCGCTGATCGTGTCGCCGTGGCCCGGGAAGTGCTTGGCGCAGCAGGCCACGCCCTCGCCCTGCATGGCCTCGATGAACGCGCGCGCGTGCCGGGCGACGCGCTCGGCCTCGCGCCCGAAGCTGCGATCGCCGATCACCGGGTTCGCCGGGTTGGTGTCGACGTCAACGACCGGCGCGAAGTCGAGGCCGATCCCGTAGTCGGCGAGCTCGCGCGCGATCGCCTTGGCGACCGCGGCCGTGTAGTCGACGTCGTTGACCTTCCCGAGCCGCGCCATCGCCGGCCACTCGGTCCAGGGCGCGCGCAGTCGCTGCACGCGCCCGCCCTCCTGATCGATCGCGATCAAGAGCGGCACGGCCGGCGGCGCGCGCTCCTGCAGCTGCTGACACAGGCGCCACAGCTGCGCGGGGTCCTCGGGGTCGATGTTGCGCGCGAACAGGATCACGCCGCCGACGCGCCCCTGGGCGACGCGCTCGGCCAGCGCGCGCGGCACCTCGTGCCCGTGAAAGCCGACGAACAGGAGCTGCCCCGGTTGCCACGCGTGGGTCATGGCCGCGAGTGTACCCGCGCCGGGCTCACGCCCGCGAGGCCGCGCGCGCGCGGATCACTGCGGCCGTCTCGTCGTCGAGCTCGAACAGCGCGAACACCACGTCGTCCAGCAGCGCCTGCACCCGCGCCGACGCGGGCGCCAGCGCGGCGCGCTCTCGCCTCGCGCCGAGCGTGCGCGTCGCCTCGATCGCGACGATCGCGTCGGCCAGCTCGCCCGCCCACTCGAGCCCCCAGCGCGGCGACGCGCCGAGCGCCTGACGACGCGCGCGCAGGGCCGCGAGCCGACGCGCGGGCGCCTCGGCCCGCGCCCGCGCCCCGGCCTCGCGATCCTCGACGAGCTGCGGGAGCGGCAGGTTCTGGAACTGGTACGCGTTGATCTTCGAGTTGCTGCTCGTGAGGCGAAACCACCACTCGTACAGCGCCGAGTTCATCAGCGCGAGGATCACCGCGAGCGGCAGGCGCGAGGACGACGGCGGGACGTAGCTGACGGTGTCGAAGCAGCACAGGCCCGCGGCGATCGGCGCGGCGATCAGGCGCCGAAAGTTGTTCTGCGGCGCGCTGCGCTGGAAGCCGATCCGCGGCGCGCGGTGATCCGCGAGCCGACTCGCGCGCGCGCCGGCCGAGCGCGCGTCGGACCGAAGGAACAGGCGCGTCCCCTGCGACGCCTCGCGCACGCAGTAGCGCGTGAGGTTGGCGCCGCGCAGGATCTCGACGTCGCCCGGGGCGCGGCGCGCGTCCGTCAGCGCGCCGCGGCGGCGGTAGACGGTCTCGTTGAGCTCGCCCTGTCGCTGTCGCGCGTGCGCGCCGAGGCGCTGCAGCCCGGGGTTGCGCGCGAGCAGCCGCTCGAGCGCGCGCCAGTCGGCGCGGCCGCACGTCGGGATCGCGCGGCCCTCGGGGTCGAGCCGCGCGAGCGCCGAGGACATGACCTCAAGACCTTGTCCCCACGGGGTCGTCGGGCGCCCGCCTGGGTGCGAGCGGATCGCGATCGCGGGCGCGGGCGCGGCCGCGTCCGCGTCGCGCGGCCGCTCACACTGGATCACGCAGGTCGCGATCTTCGCGGCCGCGAACACCCGATCGCGCGCGCGGTCCTTCTGCGGGAAGCAGTCCACCGTCCGCGGCGGCAGCGTGTCGAGCAGACGCGCGCGCAGGGCCGCCGCCTGACGATCGCCGAGCACCCCCATGGGCACGATCATCGTCATGCGCCCCCCGGGCTTCAGCGCCGACGCGCCGCGGCACAAGAACAGCTCGTAGAGGTTGAGCTTGCCGCCGCGCGCGTCGACGAAGTCGGGGTCGCGACGCAGCGCGGCCAGGCGCGCGCGCGTGTAGCGTTCACCGCCTCGAGGCGCGGCGCCGTGGCGCGCGCGCTCGCGGGGGCACAGCGCGTCGTACGGCGGGTTGCCGAGCACGATGTCGACGCGCTCGGGCGCCCCGTCGAGCACGAAGTCCCGTTGACGCAGCGAAGGCGCGAGTGCGCCCGGACTCCCCGGCTTGTCCGTCGCGCAGCAGGCGAGCCAGAGCGAGCGCGCCGTGACCTCGAGCGCCAACGGATCGACGTCAACGCCGATCAGGTTGTGACGCACGACTCGCCGGGCGATCGCGGACGGCGCTCGCGAGATCGCTTCACGCGAACAGGTGGCGACGTGTTGGTAGCCCTCGAGGAGCAGCTCGCGCAGCACCTCGAGCGCGGCGACCAGCAGCGCACCGCCGCCGCAGGCGGGCTCGAGCACGCGCACCGACTCGAGCACGCGGAGCGCCTCGGCGGGCTCCGATATGACGCGCTGCGTCTCCGCCCACCAGCCACGAATCGTCAGGTTCGCCATGTAGCGCGCGATCGTCGGCGGCGTGTAATACACTCCGCGGTTTCGCCGCCGCGCCTGGTGAACGAAGTCGGAGGAGCCCTCGTGGAGCGCGCCGAGCACAAAGGGACCGAGGCCCTGAGCCACGGCGCGCCGGACGATGTCGGCGACGCGCTCCGAGAGCTCGTCGGGGACCGAAGCTGCGTCCTGCGCGCAGTCCTGCACGATCGCTTCGTCCGGCGAGACGCCGTGCAATGCACAGAGCACGCGAAACACGATCGAACGCAGCGTCGACTCCGAGATCTCGGCGTGCTGACGGAGGGCGACGAGGCGCTGCACGACGTCTGCAAGCTCACACGCCCCTGAACTCGGCGCTTCCCGAGCGGGGTGGCCGCGGTGTACACGTTCGCCGTCGTGATCACCGGCCTGAGCCGGGGTCTCGCCCTGCGTCCTGTGCCCTCGCGCGCGCGCGTCGTCCCCCGCCATCTCGGACCGTCCCGCCCTGGAAATTCTCGACAAACTCGGGGAAATACAAGCAAGTTCGGTGTTGTTGCTCGGTCGCCCCAAGCGACCTCTCCTCGACCTCTCCTCGACCTCTCCTCGACCTCTCCTCAGTCTCGACCTCTCCTTCGATCTTCCCAACCTCCTTGGCCTCCGCGACCGACTCGGCCTCCGCGACCATCCACCGCCCCGCCCACCACGGCCGCAGTCCAGCGCGGCTGCTTGATGAGCCGCTTCCGCGGACGCGCCTCGTCGCGATGGTTGACGCGGCCATTTGCGGGTTGTTAGCGTCCCTCGCCGTTTGCGAACGCGCGCGGGCGCGTCCCTTCGCCGGCCGCAGCCGGACACGAGCACCCCTCCCACATGACGACCGCACCTCGAAGGTTTCCGCGCTCGTGGCCCCGGCGCTCCGTTGACGCCCGCCTCCTCACGATCGTCCCGACCGCGCTCGGCAGCGCGCTCGTGCTCGCGCCCGAATTCACTCCGCGCGCGCAGGCGCAGCCCGGCATGGGGATGGGCCAGATGCCTGGCGGCGGCGCGCCCGGGGGCGGCGGCAAGGACAAGAAAGACGGGCCCGCTGAGGAGGCGCCGAAGGACAAGCAGGCGCTGCAGCCGATTCAGCCGGTGCCGGCCCAGCCGCGCGATTTTCGACGGCTGCAGCTGTTCGAACTGCACGGCTACATGCGCCTGCGCGGCGACTACTTCCATCGCCTCGACCTCGGCATGACGCTGCAGAACGGGCAGGCCACCGGGAACTCGAGCGTCGGCGACCCCGACCTCAACAACAAGTACTTCCCGCCGCCGGCGACCCACGCCGAGACGCTCGAGGACGGCAGCACGATCAACGACGGCAGCTGCTACATCGTCCTCACCGAGCAGAACGTAAACCCCGAGAAGGTCCAGCGGCGCTGCAATCGGCGCAACGGCTTCGCCAGCGCCAACATGCGCCTGCGGCTCGACCCGACGATTCACGTCAGCGACTCGGTGAAGGTCCACGCGACCGTCGACCTGCTCGACAACCTCGTGCTCGGCAGCACGCCCGACTCGTTCTACGGCGACAGCCCGTGGGCGCCGATCGACATCTACACGCGCACGCAGGTGCCGCCCAGCGCCGGGCTCAACGGTTTTAGCGACAGCATCGTCGTCAAGCGCGCCTACGGCGAGATCCGCTTCGGCTGGGGTCTACACCTCGAGTTCGGGCGCATGCCGCATCACTGGGGCCTCGGCATCTACGCCAACGACGGCAACGGCTTTTATCGCGGGCAGCGCGACGACATCATCCGCCAGATCGACACCGACTACGGCGACTCGGTCGACTCCGTGCGCCTGTCCTTCGACTTCGGCAAGGACCGCCGTCGCACGCACCGCCTGACCTTCGCGTGGGACTGGGCCGCGTCGGGCCCGACCACGGATCAGCTGATGGGGCCCTCGTACAGCTCGGGCAACCTCGTCGGTCAGGCCTTCAGCGCCGAGAAGTTCGACAACGTCTATCAGTGGCGGATCTCGATCCTGCGCCGCGACGACCCGAGCATGCTCAAGCGCAAGCTCTCGCTCGGGCGCCCGGTGTTCAACTACGGCTTCGCCGCGTGGGTGCGCTATCAGCCCATCGACCGCGCCGTCGGCTCGCCCGGGCTCGGCGACGGGCTCGGGACCAACCCGACCTGGACCGACGGCGCCAACAACGTCGACGACGGACTCGGGCGCTACGGCGACCCGCTGTCCAACGGCGGCAGCGACGACGACACCGAGCTCGGCGACAACGGCCTGCAGAACTACGCCAACCTGCTCGTCCCGCGCCGCGCGCTCCTCGTGACGCCGGACATCTGGATGCGCGTCATGTGGCGGACGCTGCGCGTCGAGCTCGAGGTCGCCGGCGTGTTCGGGACCATGCGCATGCGCGACGTGACCAATGAGCCAGACGCTGACGGCGTGCAGCTCGAGGACACGACCCTCGACGAGATGCAGAACCTGACGATCGCGCAGGTCGGCTACGCGCTCGAGTTCAAGTACGGGTTCTTCAAGGATCGCTTCCACCTCGGCTTCGACCACGGCTTCGCCAGCGGCGACGACCGCGGCGCCAAGGACTACAACCCGCAAAACCCCCTCACCTACGGGGGCACGACGACCGTCAGCAATTTCCGGTTTAACCCGGCCTACACCCAGGACCTGCTGCTGTTCCGCCAGCTGCTGGGCACGGTCTCGAACGCCGCGTACTTCCGCCCCTGGGCCGCGTTCTACTTCTTCCAGAACAACTTCTCGGCCCGCCTCGATCTCCAGTACGCGCTCGCCGAGCGGACCTCGAGCGTGCCCGGCAACGGCCTGCACTACGGCATCGAGATCGACGGCGCGCTGCGCTACCACGACGTGCGCGAGCCGATCTTCTTCCAGGTTCAGTACGGCGTGCTGTTCCCCTTCAACGCCTTCGATCGCCCGGCGGATCAGTACCCGTCGCCCGCCGACGGGAGCTACGTGGTCCCGAACGACGGCGACGCCAAGGCGGCGCAGACCGTGCAAGCGCAGCTCGGCATCAAGTTCTAGGCCGCGCGTCCGCGACCTGCTCACAGGACGAAGTTGCTGCGCCGGATCGCGCGCGGTACCGTCTCGCGTGGCTCGTAAGAAGAAGCAGAGCGCGACGCGCTGGGTGTGTCAGTCGTGCGGCTCCGAGACCCGCGGGTGGTACGGCAAGTGCCCCGACTGCGGCGCCTGGAACACCATCGTCGAGGAGCTCGATCTCGCCAAGGCCGCCGCCAAGGGCGGCGACCGGGTGGTCCTCAACACCGCCGCGTCCGCGCGCGTCGTGCCCGCGACCGAGGCCGGCACCGGCGACTCCGGCGGCGAGCCGCGCCTGCCCTGCGGCCTCTCGGAGGTCGACCGCGTGCTCGGGGGCGGGCTCGTCCCGGGCAGCGTCGTGCTGCTCGGCGGCCCGCCCGGGATCGGCAAGTCGACGCTGCTGCTGCAGGCCAGCGCGGGCCTGTCTCAAGGGTCTGGTACCGTGCTCTACGCCAGCGGCGAGGAGTCCGTCGCGCAGGTCGGCTCGCGCGCGCGCCGACTCGGGGCCGCGCGCCCGAACCTCCTGTTGGTGGCCGAGACCCGCGTCGAGGCGATCCTCGAGGCCGCGCGCGCGCAGCACGAGGCCGGCGGGCTCGCGGCGGTGATCGTCGACTCGGTGCAGACGATCTACAGCGACGCCCAGGACGGGCTGCCCGGCAACGTCACGCAGATCCGCGCGGTCACCAGCCAGCTCGTCGGCTTCGCCAAGCAGCGCGGCGTCCCGGTGGTCGTGGTCGGGCACGTGACCAAGGACGGCCAGCTCGCGGGGCCGCGCCTGCTCGAGCACCTCGTCGACGCCGTGCTCTCCTTCGAAGGTGACGAGGAGCGCGCGACCCGGCTGCTGCGCGCGATCAAGAACCGCTTCGGCAGCACCCAGGAGCTCGGCGTGTTCGAGATGCGCGGCGACGGGCTGCGCGAGATCCACAACCCCTCCGAGGCGTTCCTCCAGGGTCGCGCGGAGCCGGTGATCGGCGCCTGCGTCACCGCGTCGCTCGAGGGCTCGCGCCCGCTGCTGCTCGAGGTTCAGGCGCTGCTGGCCGCGAGCTTCGGCAACCCGCGACGGACCTGCGTCGGGCTCGAGCCCCAGCGACTCGCGATGCTCATGGCCGTGCTCGATCGCCACGGCGGGCTGTTCGTGCTCGACCACGACGTGTTCGTCAACGTCGCTGGCGGCATGCGCCTGAGCGAGCCGGCGAGCGATCTCGCCGCGCTGCTCGCGGTCGCCTCGAGTCATCTGCGCCGGCCGATCCCGCCCGACCTCGTGGCCTTCGGCGAGGTCGGGCTGACGGGCGAGCTGCGCCCGGTCCCGCGGACCGAGGCCCGCCTGTCGGAGGCCGCGCGGCTCGGCTTCCGTCGCGTCATCCTCCCGCGCGGTCGCGACGCGAAGACCCAGGCGCGCGCGGACGGCGTCGAGCTGCTGCCCGCGCGCACGGTCTCCGAGGCGCTCGAGCGGTGCTTCGGCGACGCGCTGCAGGTCGGTCGCCCCGCGCGCGAGAACGATCGCGGCGCGCGCGAACGACATGACCACTTGGACATACGCAAACGCGCATAGGCCGGCCGGTAGGACATGTCGACGCGCGTCGCGTGACCTTCCCCGCGTGCTCGCGCGAACCCCGAGTGGAAACAAACATGTCCCAATGTTCAGAGCAGCTGCTACCGTTGGGACGTCCCGCGACGGACACGAATATTTTTCGGCGCGTGGACTAACCGATCAACGCACTACCTCACCGTAGAGCTATCATGAACGCTATTCTCGACAACGCGGTGCTGCTCGCCGACGACGACGAGATGTCGCGCAGCCTCGGAAAGCGGCTCATCGAGGGCCTGGGTCTGCGCGCCATCGTCGCGGGGGACGGCTACGACGCCCTTCGAATGTTCCACCGTCACCGCATGCGCATCGCGCTGCTGCTGCTGGACGTGTGTATGCCCAAGCTCGGCGGCCCCGAGCTGCTCGCCGCGCTGCGCCGGATCGACCCGCAGGTCCCCGCGCTGCTCACGTCGGGCGTCGACGCCGACGTGCTCGGGCCGCTCGTGTCCGACGCGGCGTACACCGCGTTCGTCCCCAAGCCCTGGCGCATCGAGCAGCTCGAGCGCGAGATCCGGCTCGGGTTGGCGCAGCGACCCTCGCTCGCCGCGCGTCGACACATCGGGCGCACGCGCCTGCGGGCCGAGGGCGCCTGACGCACGCGCGCGAGCGCGACGCGCTCAGCCGTTATCGGGGCAGGTGAACGTCACGTACATCTTCGTGACGAACGCGCCCTGCATGAACTCGCGCGAGCGCATCAGGAGGTGCTCGGGCTGCAGCGAGCCGACCTGCTCGATCAAGACGCTGCGGTGGGTGAGCGGCTCGGTGAACCAGTCGAGCACGTCGCCGATCGCGTCCCCCTGGACGACGAACTCGATGAGCTCGCTCTCCGTGATCGCGCCGAGCTCGAGGTTGACGTCCGCGATCTGGGTGGCGTGCGTCAGCGGCGTGTCGTTGGGACCCTCGCCCCAGCCCACGCAGATATCGTTCTGCTCGATCGCGCGACACAGAAAGCTCGAGTCGCCCGGCCCCGCCGGCTCGCTGAACTTGTCCCCCTCTTTCCACGCGTCCGCCGCTGCGACGCGATAGAGCCGCAGGGAGATCGGGAACTGGAGCTCCCCGCCGCCCTGGATGAAGTACCAGACCTTGACGCGGATCTCGGTGATCCAGTCGGGGGAGTACTGGTGAAAGGGCGGCGGGAGCGGCGGGAAGTTGGCCGCGAACAGGCGGCGGTGCTCCTCGAGGTTGACGATCTCGATCGTGCTCGTCGCGCCGAAGTTATAGGTCTGGCAGACGTTGTCACACCAGGCGGGACCGAACGGGGGCGCGTTGAGGAAGAAGGTGTCGGCGTCGGCCGCGACCACCGCGATCTCGCTCTCGCCCTGGCACAGCGCGTCGCCGGTGGTCCCCGAGGTCGTCGGCTCCGGACCCGTCGAGCTCGTCCCGTCGTCGGTGGTGACGGTGGCCACGGGCGTCGTCGTCTCGCTCGGATCGACGGCGGTCGTCTCGCTCGCGGTCGTCGCGGGCGCGCTGGTGCTCGAGCCGGGTCCGCCGGTCGTGTCCGGAGTGTCGCCCGTGCTGCCCGCGCTCGCGTCGGTGGCCGGGCCGTCGGTGGTGTCCCCCCACGCCGGGTTCATCATCTTGCAGCCGCCGCTCGCCAGCAGCGAGCTGGCGAGCACCAGCGACGCCAGCTCGCGCGAGCGAGCGGGCGAGTCAACGCGCGCGAGGCCCATACTCGAGTGGAGACGCTACCACAGCCCGCGCGATCAGGGCTGCGGCCGCGCGGCCGAAGCGGCGCGGATGTGCCTGTCTTTGAAGACCTGACCGATCAATCATCGCGGCCCGCGCGGCGATGACTATCGCCGGCGTGAGGACTTCTTCTCGCGGACCGGCTTGGGAACCGCCTGCACCGCCTGCACCGGCTTCCCGTTCGCGCCGTCGCCCTCGGCGGCCTCGCCGGTCTCGCGCTTGAGGCCGTGCCGCTCGAGCACCAGCGCCTCGATCTTCTGCGAGATGTCGTCGTTGTCGCGCAGGAAGATCTTGGCGTTCTCACGCCCCTGGCCGATGCGATCTCCCTGGAAGGAGAGCCACGCGCCCGCCTTGTCGATGACGCCGACGGCGACGCCGAGATCGATCAGCATGCCCTCGCGGCTGACGCCCTCGCCGTAGGTGATGTCGAACTCGATCTCGCGGAAGGGCGGCGCCAGCTTGTTCTTGACGACCTTCACGCGCGTGCGGTTGCCGACGACCTTGTCGCCCTGCTTGATCGCGCCGATCCGGCGGATGTCCATGCGCACCGACGAGTAGAACTTGAGCGCGTTGCCGCCGGTCGTGGTCTCGGGGCTGCCGAACATCACGCCGATCTTCATGCGCAGCTGGTTGATGAAGACGACCATCGTGCGGCTGCGCGAGACCGAGGCGGTCAGCTTGCGCAGCGCCTGGCTCATCAGGCGCGCCTGCAGGCCGACGTGGCTGTCGCCCATGTCGCCCTCGAGCTCGGCCTTCGGCGTGAGCGCGGCCACGGAGTCGATGACGATGACGTCGATGGCCCCTGAACGAACGAGCATGTCGCAGATCTCCAGCGCCTGCTCGCCGTAGTCCGGCTGCGAGACGAGGAGATCGTCGGTCCGGACACCGATCTTGCGCGCGTAGCCGACGTCGAGGGCGTGCTCCGCGTCGATAAACGCGCAGACGCCCCCCCGGCGCTGGGCCTCGGCGATCACGTGCAGGGTCAGGGTCGTCTTGCCGGACGACTCCGGCCCGTAGATCTCCACGATGCGACCGCGCGGCAGGCCGCCGACGCCGAGCGCGATGTCGAGCCCGAGGCACCCCGTGGGGATCACGCTGACGTCGCCGATCGGCAGCTTGCCGTCCTTGTCGAGCCGCATGATCGAGCCCTTGCCGAACTGCTTCTCGATCGTCGCGAGCGCGAGATCGATCGCGGCGTTGCGCTGGGCCGTGGGGGAGATGGACTTCGGAGACGCTGGCATGGCGAGAGCGACCTTATTCGAGCGCCGATCCGGATGGAAGAGCGAGATCGAACACGCGCGCGCGCTCGCTTTCGACCAGCAGGTCCCACAGGAGCTTGAGGCCCCAGAGGGTGGCGCCGTGCTGGACTGCGGCCCGATCGCCGGGGAGCGTGACGCGGCGATATCGCCGTCCGAAGTCCGCAGAGACGGCCAGATCCACGGTCCCCACCGGTTTGTCGGCCGTCCCCCCGCCCGGACCGGCGATGCCGGTGATCGCCAGCCCGATGTCGGCCACGAGTCGCCGACGAACCCCCTCGGCCATGGCCGCGGCCACCTCCGCCGAGACCGCGCCGTGGCGGTGAAGAAGATCGCGCTCGACGCCGAGCAGCTCAACCTTGACGGCATCATCATAGGGAACGAGGGCGCCGCGAACACAGCGCGACGCGCCTGGCACGGCGACGAGCTGCTGGCCGAGTCCGCCGCCGGAGCACGCCTCGGCCGCGGCCAACCAAAGGCCGTGCTCGCGCAGAACGCGGACGAGGCGAGTCGGCAGGTCGGCCGCGCCGATGCCGTAGAGGCTCGACGCCAGGGCCTCCCCCATGATCCCGTCGAATTGCTCGAGACCGCCTCCTGCGCCCGTGCGCTCGAGGATGATGAGGACCTCGGGACCGCAGGCGCGATAGTGGAGCGCGACCGGAGGGGCGCCGCGATCGATCGCGGACGCGACCCGCTGCTCGACGACCGGCGCGAGCACGGACTCTCTCCCAAACGTGCGATACACGCGACGCGACACGGGGCGCAGCCGGCCACCGAACCACCCACGCAGGAGCTCGGCGATCGCCGGGAGCATGGCCCGAAGCTCGGACGGAACCCCCGGTGTTGAGATCACCCGCGTCTCGCTGTTGCCGCGTTCGGTCGGTGGGAGCCGGAGATGAAATCCTGGCGCTGTCCCGCTCTCGTTGACGATCGGCCGCGCGCCGGTCGGGAGCCAGGCCTGCTTGAGATTCTCGGGTGACGTGGCGAGTTGCCGCAACCGGTCCGCGGCCATCGATCGGTGTGAAAGCGCGGCCGGACGCGCGGCCATGCGCGCGACCGCGGCGCGGACGAGCCGCTCCGCCTCCGGGTCGAGGACGAGGGGAACGCCCGCCGCTGCGGCGATCGCCTCGGCCGTACGGTCGTCGGAGGTTGGCCCGAGCCCACCGGTGACGAGGCAGAGATCAGCCCGCCGTGCACGATCCAGCGCGTCCGCGATCTCGCGCGGCTGGTCGCGGACCGAAACCGCACGCTCGACGAGAATTCCGAGGCTTCGGCAGAGCTGGGCCAGCTCGGCTGTGTTGGTGTCGACGACGTCGCCGGTCAGGAGCTCATCACCGACCGTGAGCAGATGCGCGACGATCTCGGTCACGCGCCCATCATCGGCGATATGCGTGCACCCGCACAGCGCGCGCCTCCCGCGGTGCGCGAACGACCCTCATCACCCCCGCGCCGCGAGCTCCGACGGTCTCAGGCGGGCCCACACGGGTTCTTCGACAGGAGAACGGGCGCGCAGGGGTCGAGATCACGGGGGTCGTAGTAGAGGATCGCGCACGGCGTGCGATGGCGTGCGATGGCGTGCGAAGAAGATCGCGCCGCGAAGGGCGGCCGATCGTCGAGCACATCTGCGGATGGGGTGGGGTATAAAAACGCCGATCAAAACCTTTTCGGGGCCCGGCGGGGTCCGCTAGGATGGATTATCGTGCGAATCCGCTATGCCGCGAAAACCGACGTGGGCATGAAGCGCTCCCACAACGAGGATTACTTCTCCCTCATCGAGGACGAGAAGATGTTCCTCGTCGCTGACGGAATGGGCGGCCATGCGTCGGGTGAGGTAGCGAGCAAGCTGTCCGCCGAGGTCATCAGCGAGTTCTATCAGCACAGCAAGGACATGGACGCCACCTGGCCGTTCCGTTACGACCCTTCGCTGTCCTACCCCGAGAACCGCATGGTCGCCGCGATCCGGCTGGCCAACGCGAGGATCTTCGACACCGCGCAGAAGAACCCCAACCTGCGCGGCATGGGTACAACCATCGTCGGCGTGATGTTCGTGGGCGAGTACGCCTACGTCGCCCACGTCGGCGACTCGCGTTGTTACCGCGTCGCCGACGGGAAGATCGAGCAGCTGACCCGCGACCACTCGCTGCTCGAGGACTACAAGGACGCGCGCCCCGACATGAGCGAGGAAGAGGCGAAGAACTTCCCGCACAAGAACGTGATCACGCGGGCGCTCGGGATGCGCGACACGGTCGTCGTCGACATCGCCAAGTACCAGGTCCACGACGGCGACATGTTCCTGCTCTGCTCCGACGGGCTGAGCGGCATGGTCAACGACGAGGCGATCCAGAACAAGGTGGTGGCCGCCTCGAATCTCGAGGAGGCCGTGGCCGAGTTGATCGACGGCGCCAACCGCAACGGCGGCAACGACAACATCACCGCGATGCTGATTCAGTGCAACTTGTAGGCGTGCGCGGGGCGAGATAACGCGGGGCGCGGGGAAGGGCGGCGAGCGGTGGAGGACGAAAGCCTGGAGCGACGCGGTGAACCACGGCACGCGACCCATCTCGAGGTCGACTACGCCGCGGACAGCACCTTCATGTACGCCTACATCAAGGACATCTCCTCGACCGGCATCTTCGTCGGGACGCGCGAGCTGCAGCCGGTCGGCACGATCCTGCAGCTGCGCTTCTCGCCGCCGACGAGCAACGCGCCGCCGATCGAGGTCGAGGGCGAGGTCATGTGGAACACCGAGAACGCCGCGAACAACGAGGCGCCCGGGATGGGCATCCGGTTCACGGATATGGGTGAGAAGACCCGCCAGCGCGTGCTCGAGATCGTGCGCAAGATCGCCTACCTGGGCAGCGACGACGAGTAGCCGTCGCGCAGGCGGTCTTCTTCCTACTACTACTTAACAGCGCCGCTCAGAACGCGAGCGTGGTGACGCCGGCGGGCGCGTCGACGCTCGGTGACTCGAGCCGCCCGACGCGCGCGGCCGCGTGCCCGTCGGCGCGCAGCTGCTCGACGAGCGCGCCGGCGCGGGCCGGGTCGACGCAGAGCAGCAGCCCGCCGCTGGTCTGGGCGTCTGCGGCGAGCAGCGTCAGCGCGCGACGCTCCGCGCCGCGCCAGCGCACCGCGCCCTCGCGCTCGAGGAACTCGAGGTTCTTGCGGCTGCCGCCGGGCACGCGATCGGCCTCGGCGTGGGCGAGCGCGCCGGGCAGGAGTGGGAGCGACGCGACGTCGATCGTCGCGCGCAGGCCGGAGCTCACGAGGATGTTTCGAAGATGTCCCAAAAGCCCGAAGCCTGTCACGTCCGTGCACGCGGTCACGCCGTGCGCGCGGGCGCGGACGAGCGCCTGGTGGTTGAGCCTGGTCATGCTGGCGACGGCGGCGTCGAGCTCGCCGGCCCGCGTCAGCCCGCGCTTGTGCGCGGTCGTGATGACGCCGGTGCCGAGCGCCTTGCTCAGCACGAGCGCCTGCCCGGCCCGCGCGCGATCGTTGGCCAGCACGTCCGCGGTCGCTACCTCGCCGGTGACCGAGAGGCCGAACTTCAATTCGGGGTCACGCACGCTGTGCCCGCCGACCACCGCGACGCCGGCCTCGGCGCACACGCGCTGCCCGCCGCGCAAGATGTCCTCGAGGACCGAGAGCGGGAGCTGGTCGTCGGGGAAGAACACGAGGTTGAGGGCGAAGCGCGGCGTCCCCCCCATGGCGTAGACGTCGCTGAGCGCGTTGCAGGCCGCGATCGCGCCGAAGGTCTCCGGGTCGTCGACCAGCGGCGTGATGACGTCGACGGTCATCACCGCGGCGGACGAGCCCCCGGCGGAGAGCTGCACGATCGCCGCGTCGTCGCTGCCCTCGTGACCGACGAGCACGCCGCGCGCGGCGTCTTCAGGCATGACGTCACGGTCCGCGGACGTGGAGGCCGCGTCGCTCGCGTCGCGCCCCGGGCGGGCGCGTAAGCCTGTGAGGACCTGGACCAGGTCACCGAGCCGCAGCTTGGCGGCTCAACCACCCCCTCGCGCGAACTGAGTGAGGCGAACGGGCTCTCGTGCGTCGGACATGGCCGCCACTGTACACAATCCCGGCGCGCGGTGAGGCGAGGCCGTCCGCGTCTCTGCTAGGGTTAGCGTCCATGGCGAAGTCCCGGGCAGCCCGCTCCTACGTCCTCGGGACGGCGGGTCACATCGACCACGGCAAGACGAGCCTCGTGCACGCGCTGACGGGCGTCGACACGGATCGTCTGTCCGAGGAGAAGCGCCGCGGGATCACCATCGAGCTCGGCTTCGCGCCGTGGGAGCTGGCGAGCGACGCGGTCGCCAGCATCGTCGATGTCCCGGGGCACGAGGGCTTCGTGCGCACCATGGTCGCCGGCGCGGGGGGCATCGACCTCGTGATCCTCGTGGTCTCGGCCGAGGACGGCGTGATGCCGCAGACGCGCGAGCACATCCACGTGTGCTCGCTGCTGGGGGTCTCGCGCGGCGTGGTCGCGCTCACCAAGATCGATCGACTCGAGGGCGACGCCGAGGAGGTCGCGGAGGCGATCGAGCTGGCGAGCGTCGACGTGCAGGAGGCGCTCGAGGGCAGCGTCTTCGCCGACGCGCCGATCATCCCGTGCTCTGCGGTGACGCGCGCGGGCGTCGACGAGCTGCGCGCCGCGGTGCGACGCGCGCTGCGAACGCTGCCAGGCCGACCGACCGCCGACTGCCCGATCCTGCCGATCGATCGCGCGTTCGTGATGAAGGGCCACGGCACCGTGGTGACCGGCACGCTGCTCACCGGCACGCTGCGCGCGGAGGAGCCGCTCACGGTCGTGCCGGTCGGTCACCGGGAGCCGCGGGTGATCCGCGTGCGCAGCGTGCAGGTCCGCGGCGCCGAGACGGCGCACTGCAAGGCCGGCACCCGCACGGCGCTCAACATCGCGAACGTCGCGACCGCCGAGCTGCACCGCGGCGACGTCATCACCGCCGGCGACCGCGTGACCCAGACCGACACGCTGCACGCCGTGGTCGAGCACCTGACGCACGACCCGCACCCGTGGACCAACCAGACCTGCGTCGAGCTGTGCGCGGGGACAGCTCACTGCACCGCGCGCCTCGATCCGCTGACGCGCGATCCCGAGGACGAGGGCGAGCGCGCGGCGGGGAACGAGGACGACGTCGTGATCGCGCCGGGCCAGCGCGGCGTGGTCCGCCTGCGGCTCGACGCGCCGATCCCCGCGTGGCACGGCATGCGCGTGATCCTCCGCGGCTTCCACGACGCGAGCGCCGACGGGCCGCAGCGACGCCACGGCTATACGCTCGGCGGCGGCGTGGTCGTGGACCCTCGCCCGTCCGGCGGTCGCGGCCAGCGCCGTCGCTGGCGCGCGCTGACCGATCAGCTGCGCCGCGGCGAGCCCGGGGAGCGAGTCGGCGCGCTGCTCGTGGACGCCGGCGCGCTCGGGATCTCGCGGACCGAGCTGGCGCTGCGCGCCGGCATCACGGGCGCCGCGCTCGACGAGGCGCTGCAGCCCCTGACGACGGGCGCGCGCCCCGAGGTCGTCACGCTGGCGAGCGACCGCTTCGTGACCGAGGCCGTGCTGCCGCCGATCACCGCGCGCGCGATCGAGCTCGTGGACCGCTACCACGACGACCACCCGATGCAGCCCGGCATGAGCCGCGCCGCCGTCGAGGGCTCGATCCCGGGGCGCGTCGCGACCGACGTCGCGCTCGTGGCGATCGAGCGAGCCGTCGCCGCCGAGGAGCTCTACCCGGTCGGCGATCAAGGTCTGCTCGCGCGCCCCGGCCGGGGACCCGAGGCCGGCTACGCGCCGAGCGTGCAGCGGGTGCTCGAGCAGTACGCGCGCGCGGGCATCGAGCCGCCGACCGTGAAGCAGGTCGAGACCGCGACCGGGCTGCCGGCGCGACGCGTGATCGAGGCGCTGAGCGTCCTGCAGAAAGACGGGGCGCTGACGCGCGTGACGAACGAGCTGTCGATGGCGCGCGAGAGCCACGAGGAGCTCATGACGCGCGTGCGCGCCCACCTGCGCGAGCACGACGAGATCGACGTCCAGGCGCTGAAGAACATGACGGGGCTGTCGCGCAAGTTCGTCGTGCCGCTGCTCGAGCACCTCGACCGCATCGGCGTCACCCGACGCGACGGCGACCGCCGCGTCCCCGGACCGCGCGCCTGAGCGCGCGCCGCCACGCACCATGAGACCGACCCACGCCCCCACCAACCTCGTGACCGGCGCGACCGGTCTGATCGGACACAGCATCGTCACCGCGCTGCGCGTGCGCGGCCGCCCCGTGCGGGCGCTGGTCCGCGACGTCGCGCGCGCGCGCGCGCTGCTGCCCGACGACGTGGAGCTCGTGCGCGGCGACGTCACCGACCGCGCGTCGCTCGACGACGCCGCGCGCGGCTGCGAGTTCATCTATCACGCCGCCGGGCTGCCGGAGCAGTGGCTCCCGGACCCGCACACCTTCCATCGGGTCAACGTCGACGGCACGCGCAACATCATCGACGCGGCGCGCGCCCACGCGGTCGGCTCGCTGATCTACACGAGCACGATTGATGTCTTTGAGGGCATGTCCGGACAGCGCTACGACGAGTCGCGGATCGACCCGCTGCCGAAGGGCACGCACTACGAGCGCAGCAAGCAGGTCGCGGATCGGCTCGTGATCGACGCGACGGGCACCGGGCCGGCGTCGCTGCGGACCGCGCTGCTGCACCCCGCCGGCGCCTACGGCCCGGGGCCCGCGGGCTCTCGCGGGCTCAACGACTTCTTCCAGGATCTGCGCGACGGCAAGATCCCGATGCTGCTGCCCGGCGGTATGCCGGTCGTCTACGCGCCGGACGTCGGCGAGGGGCACGTGCTCGCGGCCGACGCGGCCCGGCCGGGCGATCGCTTCATCCTGTCGGGCGGCTACCACACGCTCTCCGAGCTGGCCGAAGAGACGCTTCGCGCGCTCGCCGAGCTCCGGCACACACCGCGCCGACGGGCCGCGCCCCCGGTGATGCCGATGCCGATCGTCCGCCTGGTCTCGCGCGCGGGCGAGGCCCTGTCGCGCCTGAGCAAGCGACCGCCGCTGATCCCGGCGGGGCAGCTGCACTTCTTGATGTGGGGCGCGCGGCCGGACGCGTCGCGGGCTCGAGACCGCCTGGGCTGGACGCCGACGCCGCTGGCCGAGGGCCTGCGCGCGACGCTGCGATACCTCGCGAGGCACGCGGGTGATCCCGCTCGGGATGGCGGCGTCGCCTGACGCGGGCGACATCGACCTCGGTGAGCAACACGACGCGAGGACGACGACTTCATCGACGTCCTGCCAGGCGGGTCGAGGTCGCGCGACAGGTGCACGCGCGGATCGATCCCGCTGGGCAACGCGAGCAGCCCCCGCGCGTCGATCAGCGCGAGACCGCCTCAGCCCGGCAGCGCCGCGCGCAGGGCCTGGATGAGCGCCTCGTCGTCGGCCGGCTCCACCGCGCGCAGGTCGACGAGCACCTCGCCGCCCTGCACCCGCGTGACCACAGGGGGCTCGCCGAGCCGAAGGCGCCGCGCGAGCGCGCCGGCCTCGAGCGCGCCGGGCCGCGGCAGCACGAGCGCGACGCTGTCGAGCGTGGCCCCGGGCAGCGAGCCGCCGCCGATCGCCGCGCGCGTCGCTCGAAATTCGAGCTGGTCCTCGGGCCATCCCAGCGCGCGCCCCAGCTGGCGGGCCCGCGCGCGCAGGCTCTCGACGCTCGCGGCGGCCATGCGCTGCAGCGGGAGCGCGACGTCGTCACCGCCGCGGGCGTGGGCGGCGAGCGTCGCGTGCAGGGCCGCGAGCGTGCACTTGTCGGGACGCAGCGCGCGCGCCATCGGGTGGCGACGGCAGCGCTCGATCAACGCCGCGCGCCCCGCCATGATCCCGGCCTGGGGGCCGCCGAGCAGCTTGTCGCCGCTGCAGGTCACGACGTCCGCGCCGGCGCGCAGGTACTCCTGAATCGTCGGCTCATCCCCCGGGATCCCGCGCCCGAGCGAGCCCGAGCCGAGGTCCGCGATCAGCGGGACGCCGCGCGCTCGGGCCAGCGCGGCGAGCTCGTGGAGCGCGACGCTGGCGACGAATCCCTCCTGACGAAAGTTGCTGAGGTGGGCCCAGAGGATCGCCGAGGGCGGGTCGTCGCCCGTGAGCGCGCGCTCGTAGTCGTGGAGGTGCGTGCGGTTGGTGCTACCGACCTCGCGCACGCGCGCGCCGGCGGCGGCCGCCATCTCCGCCACGCGGAAGCGATCGCCGATCTCGATCATCTGGCCGCGCGAGAGCACGACGCCGCCCGGGAGCCCGAGCGCCGTGCAGGCCAGGAGCACGGCGGCGCCGCCGTTGTTGACCACGTGCACGTCCTCGGCCTCGAGCAGCGCGCGCCCCAGCGGTCGCAGCGGCGTGAAGCGGGAGCCGCGACGCCCGCTCGCACGTTCGAACTCGAGATCGCAGTAGCCGGCGGCCGCGACCATCGCGTCGCGCGCGGCGGCGGACAGCGGCGCGCGCCCGAGGTTGGTGTGGAGGATGACGCCCGTCGCGTTGATCACCGGCCGCGGGTGCGGCCGCAGCCAGCGCTCGTCGAGCGCCTCGGCGAGCTCGCGGGCTAGTGCCTCGACGCTCGGCAGCGCGTGCGCGTCGTCGTCGCGGAGCCGCGCGCGCAAGCTCTCAACCGCTTCCTGGACCAGGAGCTTCTTGAGCGACGCGGCGGCCGGGTGCTCGCGCAGCGGCGAGGCCGCGAGCACGCGATCGACCTTCGGCAGGCGCGCGAAGCGGGACGTCGAGGCCGACACGCGCGCAACCTAACACGGCCCTATCACGGCCGCAGCCACAGCAGCACGCTCAGCAGCGCGAACATCAGGGTCGCGGCCAACGGCACGAGCAGGCCGCGCGCGCCTCCCCGCGCGCGCCGGCTACCGAGCTCGCGCACACGCGACACGGTGTAGCGCGTCATCGTGAACTCGCCGGCCTGCTCGAGCGCCCGGAGCACACGCGAGTCGGGGTGCGAGAGCTCGAGCGTCACGCCGCCGACCTGAAAGCGATGCCCGTGCTCGAGCAGCACCGGGCCCTCGACGCGCGTGGTGCCGTCGAGGAACACCCCGTTCTTGCTCTCGAGATCCTCGAGCCAGAGGCCCTCCGGCGAGACTTGCAGCCGCGCGTGGCGGCGGGAGACATCGTGGTCGGTGAGGACCACGGTGGCCTCACGGGTTCGACCGACCACGTGTACGCCAGCGACCAGCGGGTGGATTCGACCTTCGAATGGACCGTTGCACTCGCGCAGCCACGCGAGCGCGCGACCGGTGTCGACCTCGTCGACCTCGTCGACCTCCTCGTCGCGGTGAATGTCTGCGTCCGTCATTGGTCCCCCTGCGTCCCCGCTGACGGTCCGAGATCACTGTGCATGTCGACCCACTGGAACGCGAAGAAACACGCGATCGCGTGTCCACGCGCCAGCGCCGTGACGGGCCCGCGAAGCCCTCGCCGCTCGGCCTGCGCACGACATCGCTTGATCGCCGCGCGGGCGTCGTCGCGGGCGGGGAACCGACAGCCCGCCGGCTCTTCGTCGTCGTCCGCGAGCAAGCCGGCGCGACGAAGGTGCGCACGCAACTCGAGCACGTGGGGCGGTTCGTCGATCTCGCTTGTGTCCACCCGGGCCACGCGGTCGACCCCCAGCGCCGCGAGCAACCGCGGCCACCGGGACGCCGAGAGCAACGGATCCCGGATACACACCGCGGTGAGCTCGAGATCGTCCCCGGTCAAAGTGACGGGCGCTACCACCGCGACTTCCCGCGTCCCGCCGATTGCGACCCACGAGATCGCGCGATCCCGAAACCCCGGGACCTGGAGATCTCTCCCAGCGGTGTCGCTGATCATCAGGGTCGTCCCGGTGACGATCACGGCGACGGCGGCCGCGATCGGCGGCACGCCGCAGCGATGCGCCCAGGCCTCGGCCGCGCTGCCCCGGTACCGCGCGACGCCGCGCACGATGAGCAGGACGCCTGCCAATCCGACGAGCACCCGGGGTGAGAGCACCGGAAGACGCGCGAACAACGCAGCGACATCCAGGACGACCTCGGCGCCGAGCGCGGCCGGATCCAAGGCCTGCGACCCAACCCACGGGAGCGCGACCACCCCGAGCAACCCGAGAGGGACGATCCACAGCGTGAACACCGGTATTGCCAGGCAATTCGCAAGAATTCCATAGAGTGACGCGGACCCGAAATGCCACAGCGCGAGCGGCGTGGTGGCCCAAACGACGGTGACGCTCTGCCGCCAGAGACCGGCCTCGGCGCCTGGGTGGACGATCACCGCCATCGCGGTGACCGAGAGCTGGAAGCCCGGCGAGAGGGCCCAGCGGGGGCGAAACGCCAGCAAGAGGGCGGCCGCGACGAACAATTGCGTCATGCCGTGGGCGGGCCGGCCGACCGCGATGGCTCCCTGCAGCAGCACGAACATCGCGGCCGCGCGCACGGCCGAGGGCGACGCGCCGGTCAAGCCGACGTACGCCAAGACCGGCACACAGGACAGGATCGCGGCCACGCGCGGCGACGCGCCGGACCACAGGCCGACGCGCAGAAGTAGACCGCGCAGGAGCAGGGCCGCGATCCCCACATGGAGCCCGCTGACGGCCAACAGGTGGCCAAGGCCGGCGTCGCGCAGCTCCGTGCGGCGCTCCCCGGGTACACTGCTGCCGAGCCCGAGGGTCACGGCCACGACCAAGCCGCGCGCGTCGGAATCGCGTGATCCGAGCCATGCATGGCTGCGAAGCGCCGCGACCGCTGCCCAGTATCGTTGCACGAACCTCGGCCGCCCACGGCTGACGGTCCACACCGCGTCCAGCTCATGGACACCGTGCACACCCAGCCTTCGGGACAATTCATGTGGATGCATCGATCCGGGCACTCCGTGGCCGTAGCCGGCCGCGCGGAGTTCGCGTGCGCGCGCCCATAGTCGCTGGCCCGCGGACAGCGGGCACCTCGCCCCCGGGAGACTGAGATGCACGCGGATGCGCGGCCCATCGACGGTGTGCGCGCGCACACGGCAGCGCGGCCCGGGTTCACTCGCCGCCTCGATCTCCAACAGGATGAGCTCGCTCGCGGCGATCAAGGCCGGCTCCCGCGCCCAGTCCGTCACCGGCGATATCTGGGCGCTCCAGCCACGAGCGAGGCCCGCGACGAGGACGGCCACAACGAGCGCGCCAGCGCGAAGACGGGGTCGTAGGCCTCCCAGGGCGCCAAGGCACGCGATTACCGCGATCACGAGCCCCGCGATCACGAGCGCCTCTGACGCTTCCGGCTCGAGCGTGCGCGTAGCCGCGAGGGCTCCGCCGATCACCGCGAGACAAAAGCCGAGGGCAAGCGCGAGCGTTGGCATTGCTCGAGCGGTCGGCCCACGGGGGCCCATCGTTGCGGCCGGGCCGGCGGCGAAAAGGACGGCCGCGAGCGCGGTTGCGACTCGAGCGTGGCCGTGCCCGCCACGCTCGCCGCCGCACATGCGCGCAGGATCCCCGCCTACACCCAACTTTTAAGTGGCCCGAAACGCATCACGAAATTGCCAGCGCTGGCCACGAAGACCTACACTAGGCCCAATCGTGCCGCTGACGAAGATCTGGACCGCTATCCTCGCAGTGCTCGCAACGGCTTTCCTCGCGGGCATGTTCCTATTGTCCTCCGGCGCCGCCGGCGGGTTCACTGCTGCCGATCGTGCCGCGATCCGGGCGACCACTGAGGCCGGCGTGGCCGCGCTGGCCGCCGAGATTCACGCCTCCCCGGTGTCACGCGCACCGGGCCTCCTCCAGGATCCCAAGCTCAAGCGAGTACTCGGGACCCAGAACGTCGAGGACGGCGAGAAGAAGGACGACGTGCCGCCCCTGCAAACTGCGTTCGTCGATGTGGCGAACCAGATGCTCCTGAGTGAGTACCCGCAGATGACGGTCGCGCTGGTCAACAAGGAAGGTGACCCGATCGCCAGCTCCGGGGTCAGCGGTGATCTGATCTCGGAGGCCACGGCGCTGCCGCTGTTCAAAGAGATCGGCGCGGACAAAGAGGATCAGTTCTCGGCGACGCTCGGGTCCAAGCTGCACGTCGTCAAGGTCTCCGAGGCCGACGACCAGGGCCGCCGGCTCGTGGCGATCCAGGAGCTCAACATGGGCGCCGGCTCGTTCCTCCGGACCGTCCTCGGGACGGAGAACCCGGCGGGCATCGTTCGCGACAGCGCGCTGCTCGGCTCGGTGATCGGCGACCAGCCGGTCGAGGCGGAGATCACCGCGCTGGCCGAGACCCACAGCTCGAGCGCCCCCGGCACCGGCGCGAGCGAGGTGTTCACCACCGGCGAGGGGCTCAACGCCCGCATCGGCGCCATCGGTCGCGTCCCCGGACCTGCGGGCGCGGGCAAGTCGGGCACCGTGCTGGTCGTCGTCTCGGCCAACACGGTCGCGGCCAAGCAGACCAACCTCGGGACGGCGCTCTCAGCGGCCAAGGACAACGGGACGCTCGGCGAGCTCAACTGGCCGCTGCTGCTCGGCCTGCTCGCGGTCAGCCTGTTCCTCGGGCTCTACCTGCCGCAGCTCGAGGCCATCGCGCCGATCAAGCGCCTGACGCTCGAGTTCCGCGCGATGCTGCAGGGCACCCAGCAGCAGCTCTTCTACGACACGTACAGCGGGCCGATCGGCGAGCTCGCGCAGTCGGCCGTGGCCTACCACGAGACCCTGCGCGCGAGCCTGCAGGCCGGCGAGTTTGACGGCGACGAGGCCAGCTCCTCGGGCACCCGCGGTCACCGTCGCCTCGGCACGCGCAGCCACCGGCGCGTGCGCACCGGCGCGCAGCCCAAGCCGCAGCCCAACGCGCCCGAGCCCAAGCCGGCCAACGTCGATCCCGACGAGCAGCCGACCATGGCGCACCAGGCGGTCAGCCGCGGACCTGGCTTCTTCACCATGCCGGCGACCAAGCCGCTGCGCTCCCGCGAGACCGTCATCGGCAACCTGATGACGATGGACGACCAGCCCACCAGCGAGTCGTCCAACAAGGACAACGCCGAGCGCGAGGCCTACTACCAGAACGTGTTCGAGGAGTTCATCAAGTTCAAGGTCGAGAACAACGAGCCGATCGACAACTTCACGTACGAGAAGTTCGCCCAGAAGCTGCGCGCCAACACGGCGACGCTGATGAAGCGGCCGGACGTCAAGGACGTGCAGTTCTCCGTCTACCTCAAGGACGGCAAGGTCGCGCTCAAGGCCCGCGTCGTCCGCGGGTGACCTTGTAGACAGCTTCTCGACGCCCGCTCGCGCCCATGGCCTTCCTTCGAATCGCGCAGGTCGGGCACCCAGTGCTCCGCGCCCCGACGCGCGAGGTCTCGCGCGACGAGCTGCTGAGCCCGGCGTTCCAGGGCTTCATCGACGACCTCGTGGACACGATGCACGAGGCGAGCGGCGCCGGGCTCGCGGCCAACCAGGTCTATCGCTCGGTCCGCGTCTGCGCGATCGAGGTCAAGGACAACCCGCGCTATCCCTACAAGCCCAACATCCCGCTGACGATCCTCGTCAACCCACGGCTGTCGCCGATCGGCGACGAGCTGTTCGACAACTACGAGGGCTGCCTCTCGGTGCCGGACCTCCGCGGCGTGGTCCCGCGCCACGCCGAGCTGCGCGTGCAGGCGCTCGATCGCGAGGGCGCGCCGATCGACACGGTCGTCCGCGGGATCACGGCGGGGACCTTCCAGCACGAGGTCGATCACCTGCACGGCAAGCTGTTCCTCGACCGCGTCGTCGACACGACCACGCTGTGCACGTGGAAGGAGTTCTCGCGTCACCACGAGGCCGGCTTCCGCGAGCGCGTGAAGGCGATCGTCGCGCGCTACGGCTCCTGATCCGGCCCTGGGTCCGGGTGGTCGCGACGCGACGGGTTGGTCGCGCTCCGTGACGGCGCGCGCGCGACGTGGGGACGCGAGTTTCTCGCCGCGAGGCGGCTCCTGCCCGCGAGCAGCGGCGGCGGCCCGCGGGCGATGGTATGTTTCCGGCCAGATCCTCGCAGGGTCAGGCCCTCGCGCAGGCTCGCCCCTACCCCGTGAAGCGCCGGCCGGAAATACCCACCTCGCGACGGTACACCCTGGGGTTCGCGTTGTCGCTCGCGCTGCACGCCCTCCCGGCGTTCCCGTGGAGCGTCTTCGGCCTCAGCTGGGACATGGACGTCCAGCTGCCCGAGTTCGAGTTGACGGCGATCGAGCTGACCGACATCGACGCGAGCTTCGGCGAGGGTGAGCCCGAGCCGCAGCCCGAGCCGCTGGCGATCCCCGAGGCCGCGCCGCCGCCCCCGGTGGAGACGCCCGAGGAGGGGCTCGGGCCCGAGGCTGCGGAGGAAGAGCCGAAGGAGGAGGTCAAGCCCTTCGGCGAGAAGCAGGCGAAGCTCGACAAGGTCGGGCCGCCGAACGCCTACGCGTTCGCGTTCCTGGCCGCGCGCAAGGCTTCGAAGCTCAAGGCCGCGCCGCAGCTCGTCGAGCTGATGGCCGCGCTGCCCGACTTCATCTACATCATCGACGGCGGCGGGTTTAACGTCCTGCGCGACTTCGACTACCTCGTCATCGCCAGCCCCAACCCGCGGGCGATCAACGCGACCTTCGTCGCGGTCCGCTACCGCCTGTCGCAGCCCGAGATGCAGGCCGGCCTGACCCGCGCGGCCCAGGCCGCGAGCGAGTCGGTCGAGTGGGTCGAGCAGCGCGGCGTGCTCGTCGGCGACCCCAAGCCGCTGAGCGGGCGCGACCACGACCCGCGCGTGTTCGTGTTCCTCGACGACAAGACCGCGATCTTCGTGCGCCGCGAGTTCCTGCCGGCGATCCTCGCCAAGCACGGCAAGGGCGACGCCGACGACGAGGAGCTGAAGATCGACGACTCGAAGTCCATGGCGGACTTCGTCGCCAACATGATCCGGCTGCGCCGGTTCTCGCAGCGCGAGCCCAACGCCGCGGTGATCGCGACGGTCAAGGACATCCGCAGCAAGGTCAAGAAGGGCACCGCGCCCTTCGTCGTGCCCGACGGCCTCGAGATGATGATCGAGGCCAGCGACACGCCCGAGGTCGTCATCAAGCTCGACGCGGTCAAGAAGGACGAGGCCAAGCAGCTGATCAAGGAGTGGAACGAGGAGCTGCCCAAGCTCATCGACAAGGTGCCGTTTGTCGTCCGCCCGCTCGTGCGCGGGCTGTACGAGGGCATCACGGTCGAGCAGGACCGCGCGCAGGTGACCCTGCGCAGCACCTTCACCGAGACGCAGGTCTCGCTGCTGCTGAGCCAGGCGACCAAGGGCACGCGCAAGATCGCCGAGCGCAACAAGCAGCTCGCCGGCATGGACGAGCGCGCCAAGCAGCGCGACGAGCTGTGGAAGGCGCGCAACGGCGGCAAGCTGACCCCCTCCGAGGCGCTCGAGAAGCTGCGCGAGGAGCAGGAGGCCAAGGCCGGCGGAGCCGGCGGAGCCGCGACGCCCGGCGCCGACGCGCCGCCGCAGCCCCTCGAGGTCGGGCCGAAGAAGCCGCTGCCCGGTCAGCCCGCAGGCGGCTGAGCGCCGACGCGCTCAGAAGCCGATGCCGAGCTCGTAGCGCTTCACCACCGGGCTCTTCTGCGGGTCCTTCGTCCAGCACGCGCGCGCGGGGTCGGTGATCCCCCGGGGCGCCAGCTCGGCGAGCATCTCGACGACCTTCTCGTAGTCGAGCTTCTTCATCGCCGCGAGCTCGGCCGCGGTGACGCCGACGAGCTGCAGGAACAGCAGCGAGCCGAACGGCGTCTCGATCTTGCCGAGCGTCGGGTCGGGCACGATCGCGACGCCCGTCAGCGCCGACTCGCCGCCGTAGACGATGGGGCCGCCGAGGTCGATGCGGTGCCCGGTGTCGAAGCCCTCGCGGGTGCTGAGGATGTGGCGCCCGAGCGCCTGCAGGAACCGCAGCGGCCAGGCCGGCGGGCGCTCCTCGCCCGCGCCCCTGGGTGTCCGCATGGTCAGCTCGAAGCCGAAGCCGGAGATCGCGGGGTCGTTGGACGTCTTTTCGAACAGCTCGCTGAGGCCGTAGGTGAGGTAGTGCCAGTGCTCGGGCTGCGCGCCCTCGACGACCGAGATCGCCGGCAGCGGGCTCTGGCTCTCGAGCTCGTAGGCGGTGCGGCTCGCGAACTGGTGCGGGACCTGGCCCGGGTAGCAGCTCAGGACGCGCTGATCGATCGCGGCCCAGCCGGGCGCGAGCAGCTCAACCTCGTCCTCGACCTCGTCCTCGGAGTGGTGGTGCCCGTCGCTCATGCCGTGCGCTCGAACTCTCGCAGGAAGTCGCACAGCTCGCGCACGCCCTCCTCGGGGAACGCGTTGTAGATCGAGGCCCGCAGGCCGCCGACGGTGCGGTGACCCTTGAGGTTGACGAGCCCGGCCGCGTCGGCGGCCGCGAGCAGGCGCTTGGTCATCGCGGCGCGCTCGTCCTCGGGGGCGCCGCCCAGCGTCCAGGTCACGTTCATCAGCGAGCGGCTGCCCGGGCGCGCGTGCGGGGTGTAGAGCGAGCTGTCCTCGAGGACATTGTAGAGCGCGCCGGCCTTGCGCCGGTTGAGCTCCTCCATGGCCGCGACGCCGCCCTGGTCGCGCAGCCACTCGAGCATGAGCTTGAGCACGAGCACGCCGAAGGTGTTGGGCGTGTTGTAGAGGCTCGGCGTCTTGGCGTGGGTCGCGTAGCGCAGGTACCGCGGGACGACGCCGGCGAGCGGGCGCGCGAGCAGGTCCTTGCGGATGAACACGAGCGTGACGCCCGACGGCCCGAGGTTCTTCTGCGCGCCGGCGTAGCCCAGCGCCGCGCGGGAGAACGCGAGCGGGCGCGAGCCGATGTGGCTCGAGCAGTCGACCACCAGCGGCACGCCGCCGGCGAGCACCGGGAGCTCGACGAACTCGGTGCCGCGCACGGTGTTGTTGCTCGTGATGTGCACGTAGCTCGCGTCCGCGTAGGCCTCGGCTGCGGGCAGCTCGGGGATGTGGTCATGCCCGCTCTCGGCCGACGACGCGATCACGCGGGTCTCGCCGAGCAGCCGCGACTCGTCGACGGCCTTGCTCGACCAGTTGCCCGTGTCGACGTAGCAGGCCACCTTGCCCTCCTGCCGCAGGTTGAACGGCACCATCACGAACTGCAGGCTCGCGCCGCCCTGGAGGAACAGCACCTGGTGCGTCTCGGGCACGCCGAGGACCTCGTGGCACAGGCGCTCGGCCTCGTCGTTGATCGCCTCGTAGGCGGGCGAGCGATGCGAGATCTCGAGCACGCTGAGGCCGATCCCGTCGGCCGCGACGGCGTGCCCGTCTTCGCGCAGCTCCTGGATCGCCTCGGCCGCGCGCGCGCAGACGGACTGGGGGAGGATCGCCGGTCCCGCCGAGAAATTTCGAATCACCTGCTTCGACATCACGCGGCACGGTAGCCGAGACCGACGCGTCGCGGGCGGGGCGTCGCGTGGGCGCGTGTGAGAAGGATCGCCGCGTGAGGAGGATCGCCCGCCCCGCGCGCGCCGGCGCGCCGGGCGGGCGCCCGCGTCACGCGACCGTCACGAGCGCCGCGCTCGCGGACGCCGGGCAGGCGCCCGCGAGCTCGAGGCGCCCCGGAGCGTCACGGGAGGATGCAGACCCCGACGTTCTCGAGCCCGGGCGGCTCCTGTCCCTCGGTGAACCACGCCGTGCACTGCTTGCCGTCGTTGCAGTTGTCGGCCTCGTTGAGGTCGCACACCGGCGAGCAGCAGTACTCCGAGTCGCAGTTCGGCAGCACGCTCGAGACGAGGCAGAACAGCCCGGCGTTGCACGCGTTGGCGAACGCGCACGGCGAGCCCTCCGGCGCCATGTCGCCGCTCGCGTTCAGGGCGCAGATGAAGCCGAGCCCCTCGGGGTGCGGCAGGCAGAGATCATCGCCCGGGCAGTTCTGGATCAGCGGGTCGCAGTTATCGAGGCAGAGGTTGAGCACGCCGTCGTTGACGACCGTGCAGAACGTCCCCGGCGGGCCGCACTGCGGCGACTCGGTGTTGCCGGTGCACAGCTCGACGCAGACGCCGAAGCCGGTCTCGGCGTCCTGGTTCCAGCACATCGACCCCTTCGCGCAGGTGTCGTTGCCGGTCAGCCCCTCCTGCGTGCACTCGTCGCCGTGCTGGCCGTTGCCCGTGACCTCGACGCACTTCGTCGAGTCCCAGGCGCCGTCGCCGTCCTGATCCCAGGCGGCGCACTTCTCTCCGTCGCCGCAGTCCTGCGCGAACACGTCGCACTGCACCGATCCGCTGGGCGCGTCGGTCTCGCACACGAACTCGCAGCCCGTCGTCTCGCCGTCGCCGTCGCCGTCGCCGTCGCCGTCGCCGTCGCCGTCGCCGTCGCCGACGCCCGACGTCCCGGCGGAGGTGCCGTCGTCGTCGTCATCGTCGTCGTCGTCGTCGTCGTCCGACATCGCGCCGGTCGGCGCCGTGTCGGTCGAGGTCGCGTCGCCCTTGCCGCCGCAGCCGATCGTCGACATGGCCCCAAGGACAAGCACGCCAGCCGCCAGCGCCGAGCGCAGCGACGCGCGGCGCGACCGCGTACAAAGCACATGCAGCTCGCTCGTGAGGAGCGCGCCGAGTGAAACCTGATTCATGAGTATCCTCGCGATCCCGGGTCGCAGCTCGCCAGGTCACGCGACGGTCGGTCCCCGGAAGACCCGCCCGCAGCTCGGTCGGTGACCCGAAGGACGCCCGGCCCCGCACCCGGTCCCAAGAGGTGCGCGGCGGACGAACGTGGATGACTCCGATCGCGATCGTAAATAAGTTTTAAAACTTAAACAAGTGTTAAAGCTTTTTTACTTATTAATTCTTTCATAATTAATAAGTGTCTTATATCGGTTTCGTTTTTTATCGGCCGCGTCGAAATTTCCGAACGTTCCGCCGGGCCTCCTGAACAGAGACCGACGAAACGCCCGATGTGTGTCAGCCGAGCGAACTTGCGCGCGCGCGCGGCCGCGGAATTAGCCGAGCGGCATGCCGCCGACCCAGGCCGACAGCTGGACCGCGACCCAGGCGAACGGCTGTCCGGTCGTCGGGAGCACGGTCACGTCCCAGCGCGCGTCCGCGTTCGTCAGGCCTTCGACGCGATCCCAGCGCATCCCCGACCAGGCGCCGCGCCGGATCACGCTCGGCTCCCAGGTCGGATCGATCCCGTGCATGCGGTGCCAGGCGGCCCAGCAGAGCGTGTCCTGGCAGGCGAGCCCAGCAGCTCCCCGCGAACGCAGGCGTCGCACTCGCTCCTGATCCGCGACGTCGATGACGATACCCCGCGCGCCGCTCAACCTCGGGAAGGAGGGCGTCGCGAGCAGCTCACCGAAGGGCGCGTTCGACGTAAGCCCCATGGAGCGCCCGCGGTCCTGGCGCTTGAGCGCCTCCTGGACCCAGCGCTCGAGAGTCCGCTGGCGCCACACGAGATCCGCGTCGGGCGGCACGCCGATCTCGTCGTGATCGTGCCAGGAGATGTTCGGGAGGGCCTGGCGCAGCCGCTTGAGACACGAGGTCTTGCCTGCGCCCGGGGCTCCGCTGATCAGGAAGAACACCCCGCAGCATGGCACCGAGGTCGACCGGGAGAAACGGCGCGTTTTCCGCATGCAAAAATAACATTTCTAACTTAAGAACCAAAAATGTTACTGTTGTGAAGTGAGCTTCATTAATATCCACGTGACGCGTTTTCGCGCCGCCGTGTTCGGGGCCCTGCTGCTTGGGTGTGGCCCCGCGCCAGGCACCACCCACGGCGCGACGGACAGCTGTCCGGACGCTGATGACTGCCCGCCCACGAGCGAGGGCGGCGCGTCCGACTCGTCGACGGGCACGCCGACGACCACGTCCCCGATGACCACGTCCCCGACCACGTCCGCGGGCACGACGATCGACACGACCTCGACCAGCTCGACCAGCTCGACCAGCTCGACCTCGACCACCTCGGACGGCTGCGAGTTCATCTGCGACACGGACCCCTGCTCGCTCGCGCCCGACGGCGCGCGCTGTACCCCGGTGTCCTGCGACCCCTTCGCCCAGGACTGCCCGGAGAGCGAGAAGTGCGTCCCCTATGACTGGGACGCTGACGGCGAGCCCGACGACACCAAGTGCGTGCCGATCACGGGTGACGGGCAGAGCGGCGAGCCCTGCGTCGCCGACGACTGGGGCGGGGACGACTGCGCGTTCGGGCTGCTGTGCTGGAACGACGCGTGCGTCGAGATGTGCGTCGGCACGCCGGACCACCCGGTGTGTGACCCCGGGGCCACCTGCGTGCTCGACGACCAGGGCACGCGCCCGCTGTGCCTGGCCGAGTGTGACCCGCTGCTGCAGGACTGCGACGTCGGGGGGAGCTGCGCGCCGGCGCCCGACGACGAGTCGTTCATCTGCCTGCCCGATGAGTCCGGCGGGACGGCGCCGGCCGGGACGCCGTGCGAGCAGCACACCGAGTGCAACATCGGTCACGCGTGCGCGCCGACGGAGCTGTTCCCGGCGCCAGCCTGTGAAGAGGGCGGCTCGTGCTGCGCGCCCTACTGCGACCTGACCAACGGGAACGCGGACTGCGAGGGCCTGCCGGTCCCCGGGGTCGAGTGCGTCCCGTACCACGAGCCGGACGGGTTCCCGGGGCTGTGGGAGCTCGGCGTGTGCGTCCTGCCCTGACGGCCTGCGCCCATGAACATGTCTTATCGAACCTCGCCGCTCACGCTCGCGCTGCTGCTCGCCTGCGGACCGACCCCGGGGGTGACGAGCGCGACCGGCGAGTCCGAGGGCTGCCCGGTCGGCGCGGAGGGCTGCCCGTGCCCGCCTGATGGCTGTGACGACGCGCTGCGCTGCGTGGACGAGGTATGCGCGCCGGCGCCGGAGAGCACCACCGCGGGTGGGAGCGAGGGCGAAGACTCGGGGACGACGACGAGCGCCACGGAGGCCGTGACGAGCGCGACCGCGACGTCATCGACGGGCACCACGGGGCAGGCGACGGACTGCGACTTCGTGAGCAACAACATGACCTTAGGAGCATAAACATGACGAGCGCGCGGAGCTTCACGATGACCCTGACCTGCGGGCTGCTGCTGCTCGCCTGCGGCCCGACCTCCGGCGTGACGGACGGGTCCAGCGACTCGAGCGAGGGCTGCCCGGTCGGCGCCGAGGGCTGCCCGTGCCCGCCGTCCGGCGACTGTGACGGCGGGCTGCAGTGCCGCGACGGCGAGTGCATGCCCGCGGAGGCCAGCACCACCGGCGACGCGAGCTCGAGCTCGAACGGGTCGACGAGCGCGCCCGACACGTCAACGGGCGCGAGCGGCGACACGACGACGGACGGCTGCGAGTTCATCTGCGACACCACCACCTCCTGCGGAGACGCGCCGCCGGGCGCCGAGCTCGATCCGCGCTGCTCGCCGCAGTGCGACCCCTACGCGCAGGACTGCCCGGACGGAGAGAAGTGCAACCCCTGGGACACCGACGGCGACGGCGCCTGGGACCAGACGGCGTGCGTCCCCGTCGCCGGGGACGGCCAGCACGGCGAGCCGTGCACCCTCGACCCTGACAACCCCGCCCTGGACGACTGCGACGTCGGCGCGCTGTGCTGGCACGTCGACGAGGAGGGCCACGGCACCTGCGTCGCGCTGTGCACGGGATCGGCGGAGGATCCGAGCTGTCCCGAGGGTTCATTTTGTCCGATCACGGGCGACGGCAACAACATCCTCTGCTTGCTCCTGTGCGACCCGCTCGAGCAGGACTGCGGGGGCGACGAGGTCTGCATCCCCGCGCCCAACGGCGACGGCTTTGGGTGTGTGCTCGACGCCTCGGGCGGCATGGCGCCCGCCGGCACGCCCTGCGAATTCGCCAACGCCTGCGACCCCGGGCTGATGTGCCTGAGCCCGGACTTCTTCCCGGGCCCCGACTGCCAGGGCTCGCTCGGCTGCTGCGCGCCGTTCTGCGACGTGACGGGCGGCGACGCCGACTGCCAGGGGCTGCCTGTCCCCGAGGCCGTCTGCGTGAACTTCTACGACGGCAACGAGGACCCGCCGCCGCAGTACGAGAACGTCGGCGTCTGCGGCCTGCCCCCACCCTGATCACCCCTCGACGCGAAGGACACATCCATGAAGTACGCGCGAAGCATCACGAGGACGCTGGCCTGCGGGCTGCTGCTCGCCTGCGGCCCGAGCTCCGGGACGACGAACGGCGACAGCGAGTCGAGCGACGGCTGCCCGCCCGGCGCCGAGGGCTGCCCGTGCCCGCAGTCGGGCGGCTGTGACGACGACCTGCAGTGCGTCGACGAGGTCTGCGCGCCGGGGCCTGGCGGCACGGGCGGCAGCACCGGCGGGGGCTCCGACGGGGGCTCGAGCTCGACGACGACCACGGGCGGGCCCGGGACCATCACGAGCGCGAGCACGGGCACGAGCACCACGGAGGGCTGCGAGTTCGTGTGCACGACCACCGACGTCACCTGTGACGGGGTACCCGGGCTCGACGGCGACCCGCGCTGCTCGTGGTGCGACCTGTTCGCCCAGGACTGCCCCGACGGGGAGAAGTGCGCCCCGTGGGACGCCGACGTCGACGGCTACTGGGACTCGGTCAAGTGCGTCGAGCTCTCCGGCGACGGCCAGCCGGGCGAGCCGTGCGCGGCCGAGCCGGGCGCGACCGGCGAGGACGACTGCGACGTCGGCGTGATGTGCTGGAACCTCGACGAGAACAACGAGGGCACCTGCGTCGCGCTGTGCACCGGGTCGCCGGACGACCCGATGTGCCCGGAGAGCACGATCTGCAACATCACCGGCGACGGCGTGCTCAACCTGTGCCTGCCGCAGTGCGACCCGCTGCAGCAGGACTGCCCGGAGGGCGAGCTGTGCATCAACTACCCGAGCGGCGAGGCGTTCGTGTGTGTGCTCGACGCGTCGGACGGCATGGCGCCGGCGGGCTCCCCGTGCGAGTTCGCCAACGTCTGCAACCCCGGGCTGATGTGCCTGAGCCCGGACTTCTTCCCGGGCCCGGACTGCGAGGGCGCGCTCGGCTGCTGCGCGCCGTTCTGCAACACGGACAACGGCGACGTCGAGTGCGAGGGGCTGCCGGTCGACGGGCTGGTCTGCCTCCCGTTCTACGAGGACGGGCAGGCGCCGCCCGAGTACGAGAGCGTCGGCGTGTGCGCGGTCCCGCAGCCGTGAGCACCACCTGAGCTTGAGAACTTGTCGACGCGTCGCGCTCGCGCCCGCGATCAGTCGCAGGCGGCGAGCGCGTCTTGCAAGCTGCGCAGCGCGACGATCCGCTCGCTCGCGAAGTCCTGCGCGTGCTCGGCGAGCTGGCGCGCGACCGCGGGCTGCGTGCCGACGAGCACGCCGCGGGCGCCCAGCAGCTTGACGCAGCGCAGCAGCCGGAGGATGTGCTCGAGCGTCGCCGCGTCCATGGACGAGACGCCGGTGAGGTCGAGGATCACGTGCCGCGCCTGGCGCTCGGTGACCGCGGCGAGCGTGCGCTCGAGCAGCAGGCGCGCGCGCTCCTGGGAGAAGCGCCCGACGATCGGGACCATGAGCACGTCCTCGCGCACCGGGACGATGACCGCCGAGAGGTCCTGGACCAGCGACTCCATGTCCGCGCGCGCGCGCTCGAGCGCCGCGATCGACTCGCGCAGCTCCTGCTCGGCCCGCTCGCGCTTGCGCGCGCGATAGACGAGGTCGTCGTGCAGCGTGTAGAGGCCGGCGAGGATCTCGATGAGGTTGGGATCGTCGAGCGTCTCGAGCGTCTCGAGCTCGATCGAGCACGTGCCCGCCGCGATCTCGACGAGGTGCGCCATCGCGATCCGGACGATTTCTTCGGCGCTAGTCGGCATGCTCCAGGTACCTCAAGGCCTCGTCGCGATCGAGGAACGCGTCCGCGCGCATGTGTCGCCTGAAGATCGCCAGCGCGAACTTGGTGATCGCCAGCAGGACGCGGCTGTGGCCGATGTAGATCGCGGTTACGGCGAGCCGCGGCTCGAGCTCGTGGAACGAGAACAGGGCCTCGCGATACTCCGCGTCCGGCGGGTGCGCGTCGGCGATGTCGACGAGGATCTTGATGCGCGGCCGCCCGGCGGTGAGGCGCTTGATCTCGTCGGCCATGACGCCGAGCGAGAACTTGGTGCCGACCGGGACGTCGCGGATCAGCACGATGTCGTCGCGCAGCAGCTGAACGCGGGCGCGGAGGGCCTCGCGCTCCTCGGGGGTGCTGTCTGGCCCGTAGGGGCGCGGCTCGAGTTGAAGGGTCATCGCGCGGTGGCCGATGGTACCAAGCCGCCCGCGGCGCCGGGCCGTGACGACGCGCCGCGCGAATTGGAGCTCGTCAGGCTCGAGCCTCGCGATCGTCGAGCGCGAGCTCGAGGTCGGCGCGTCGCGCTTCGCGGTCACGCGCGACCACGACGAGGCGCTGCGCTGCGCCGCGACGGGCCGCGTCGCGCTCGCCGGTGCACCGGGCCCGCGCGCGCCCGCGCCGTGAGCCGGCCCGCGTTTAGAACATGTCCGTACGGACATTCCGCCTGTGCGCGCCCGCGCGCCCGCGCGCCCGCGCGCCCGCGCGACGCGACGACGTCGCCGCCAGCGCCGCGTGACCCGGGAAACCCGTTGCCCAGGCGGGGGTCGCTCGATACGCTGCGACCTGTCCAGTGAGTACTATGAACAAATTCGTCGGTGTCGTCGCGGCTGTTTGCGTGTTGTTGAGTATCCCCGCCTGCGGCGTCGATGAGGCGGCCCAGGGCGACGCCGCGCAGCAGCGGCTCTCGCTCGTCAAGCCGAAGGCGCAGCCCGAGCTCCCGAGCGCCAAGACCCCGAAGGTCGACGTGAGCCAGCAGGAGACGCCGGAGCAGCGGCTGCGCCGGCTCGCCAACGAGGGGACCCGCGATAACTGCCTCGAGATGCTCCAGCAGGCGCTCGGCGCCTCCAGCCACGAGTATCGCGAGAGCGACTGCTCGCTCAAGTTCAAGAAGGGCGCGAGCCAGTACATCCAGGCCTACCTCAACAACGCGGACGCGACGATCAAGGGCGGGATGCTCACCTTCACCTGCCGCAGCGACATGATCGGCGGCTGCGTGAACAACGGGAGCACCCCGATCGGCCAGCCCCCGCCGAAGACGACGGGCTGGCACGTGAACCCCGACGCGGACGCGGCGGCGCTCCAGCGCTGCCTCGACTTCCTGCACGAGCGCTGCAAGGAGATGTAGCGAAGGAGATGTAGCGAAGGAGACGTAGCGAAGGAGATGTAGCGAAGGAGATGTAGCGAAGGAGATGTCGCTAGCTGCGGGCGACGGCGCGCCGCGGTCGTCCGTGACCAAGTCGATCGCGTCAGCGCGCTGCGGGTCGCGACGCGAGCTGCGCTTGGTACTCGCGCTCGCGCGCGGCCACGACGGCGTCGCTGATCCCCGGGCGCCTGCGCGCGCGCAGGAACGCGAGCTCGCCCGCGGCCTGCTGGCGCTGACGCGCGGCGCTCCACCCGCGCACGCCGTCCTGACGGAGCGCGGCCCACGACGTCCGGAGGCGCCCCGAGAGGGTGGCGAGCGCGACGAGCTCCTCGCGCGTGAGGCCGCCGCGCTCGACCTCGGCCGCGAGTTGCTCGGCGACGAGCTGCCCCTCGCGCCGGATCGCGAGCGCGACCAGGCCCAGCCCCGCGACGAACACGGGGACCATCACGTAGAGGTAGACGCGGAGGAACGCGCCGGCCGCCGCGGCGATGTTCCAGACCGCGTGGAGGGTCGAGGCCGCGAGGACCCCGAGGACGGCGAGCAGCCAGCCGCGCGCCCGGTGTGCGACCGCGTAGCCGAGCGCGACGCCGGTGATCCCCGAGAACAGCGGGTGGGCGAAGGGCGCGAGGCAGCCGCGGAGCACGAAGAGCCGCAGGCTGTCCGGGATCCCGCCGGCGCTCGCGAAGCCGTAGTAGCGGATGTTCTCGGTCATCGCGAAGCCGAGCCCGACGACGCCGGCGTAGACGACCCCGTCGATTACGCCGTCGAACTCGTCGGGGCGACGCGCCCACAGGCCGATGAGGACGCAGCCCTTCGCCACCTCCTCGATCGTCGCGCTGGCGGCGAGCACGAGCCAGCGCGTGTCGGGATCGTCGGCGAAGGCGAGGTCGACCGCGGTGTTGGCGAGCGCGGAGCCGGCCGCGGCTGCGGTCGCGCTGAGGAAGAACGCCCACGCGAGCAGCCGCGTCGGCTCGGCCTCAAAGCGGTCGATCCAGAGGACGAGCGCGACGTAGACGGGGACTGGGAGGCTGGCGAGGCACAGCCCGAGGCCGGTCGCCGCCCACCCGGCCTGGCTGCCGAACATCAGCACGAGCCAGCAGCCGAGCGCGGCGCAGCCGAGCGCCGACGCGAGCGCCAACCACCGCCGCGGGGTGCCGGTCGGAGCGCTCACGCGGCGCCCCGCAGCTCGCCGACCGTCGCGTGCACGCGAGCAGTGTAGCGCGGCGCGGGCGGCCGACGTCGGGCGCCGAGGAGGGAGGTCGGCGCGCGATCGGGCGCGGCGTCGGCTGAGACGCGCGCGTCCACGACGAAGCGCGTCGCCGACCCGCGTCGCCCGTCAGGGCGCGGGCGTCGGGGTGGCGGCGCGCCCGGGCTTGCGCACGTACTTGCGCTGCTCGCCGCGGTACGGGGTGACCATGCCCGCCTCCGACATGTAGCCGGTCAGCGGGCGCACGCGGGCGTCGCCGCGCAGGCTCCGCTCGAGCCGGTAGTGGCGACCGACGACCCGCGCGAGCCACCGCGGCGGCTGTCCTTCGAACCACAAGACCTGGTAGCGGCCCGCGACGATCCGGTTGCGCAGCGCCGCCTGCACGTCGCGCTTGCTCGCGTCGGGCACGTCGTTGACGCCCATGGAGCCGACGTGCCCGGGGCCGCCGGCGATGACGCTCCACCACGGGCGCTGGTACGCGAGCACGCCGCCCTCGGTGACCTCGAGCTCGGCGCGCAGCGCCGCGGCGGCCTCGCGCTGCGCGGCCGTGGGCGCGGTGCGCTGCGGCTCGCGCCAGAGCCATGTATAGCTGTCTCCCAAGCCATCTCGAACGCCGCGCGACTGGATCGGCTGGTAGCGCGGCTCGACGGTGAGCGCGAACAGCAGCTGGGCGGCGATCAGCCACAGGCCGACGCGCTCGCCCGGGCCGCGCCGGGGCAGCGCGACGGCGAGGAACGCGGCGCCGAAGCAGACGCCGGGCATGAACGCGTTGGGCTCGGCCCACTGCGTCGAGTAGCCGAGCGCCGAGACGAGCAGGCCGACGGCCGCGAGCGCGCCCCAAGAGCTCGCGGCGGCCTGCTCGCGCGCGACGGCGAGCAGCGCCGCGCCGCGCGAGACGGGCGCGCTGTCGTAATAAGATGTCTTTCCAGACAGGATCGAGATCACGCGCGCGCACGCGCGCGCGAGCAGGCCGGCGGCGAGCAGCGCGAGCCAGGGCGCGGCGTGCAGGAACATGCCCCAGGTCTTGCGATAGAAGCGCTCGGCGTTAAAGGCGTGGGTCTGGTGCAGCTGGTAGATGTACGTCCACAGCCAATTGTTCGTGAGCCACATGCCGGCGTAGAGCGCGGGCAGGACGACGATCGCGACCGCGAGCACGTAGCGCCACAGGTGCCGGCGCGCGCACACCAGCGCGAGCGCGCCGCTGGCGAGCACGAACACCGCGGCGGTCTGCTTGGTCCAGAACGCGAGCCCCATGAGCGCGCCGGCGAGCAGGGCCTTGCGCGCGCCGACGCGGTGGCTCGCGCGCGGATCGGCGGACTCGAGCAGGAGGCCGAGGCCCCACACGAGCAGCGCGAGCAGCAGCGTGTCGGCGCGCGCGACGTCGTACCAGCGGAAGCTGAACACGTAGCCGGAGGCCCACAGGCCGACGGCGGCGGCCCGGTGCGCGCGCGGCTTGCCGGCGCGCGCGACCAGGCGCCAGAGCCCGAGGCACACGGCCGCGAACGCGAGCACGCTGACGGCGCGCGCGAGCGCGAAGTCGAGGGGGAAGACGCGCCCGAGCGCGGCCAGGAGCGCCGGGTACAGCGGCGTGTAGAGGAACGGGATGAAGTCGGCCGAGGGCGGCGGGTAGATCGCGAGGCCCTGCTGCAGGCGCAGCGCCTGGTGGAGCACGCCGCCCTCCATCCACTCGAGCTCCAAGGGGAAGCGCAGGCGCAGCGCGAAGACGACGGTCAGCGTGAAGATCCAGGCTGTCGTGAGGGCCAGGACGGCGTTGCGCGGGATTCGGTCCCGCAGGCCGGGGCCGCGCGCGGGCTCGGACGGGCCGCCTCGGAGTGCGCGCGCGGGCTTGGACGCGTCGTCGTCGCCGCGCGCGCGCGACGAATCACCTGTCTCTTCAAGCTGCTCGTGAGCCTCCGGCTCGGGGGCCGCTGGGGTGTCGCTCATCGAAACGGACCGACCTCGCGCCCGCGCGGGCGCAGGCAGCAGTAGTACCCCAGATCGAGCACGCCGCCCGGCTCATGGTCATCGGCCACGGGCCCGGGCTCGACGCAGGCCCAGGTGTAGCCGCGCCCGAACCCGCGGCGGAACGCGTCGGCCGGGCCGGGGCGGCGCTTGTTGACGACGCCGACGTGACACAGCAGGTCGGGGTCACGCCGACGAATGTAGGCGCGCGTGGCCTGGACCTGATGCCCCGGCCTTGCGTGCTTGCCGTGCTTCGGCTTGAGCTCGGGGAGCCGCGCGAGCTCGGGGTCGACGAGCCCGAAGGCGTCGATGATCCGCAGGCCCGAGGCGTAGGGCATGGCCCCGGCGGCGCCGACGGTCACCCAGGTCTCGGGCGGGAGGTGCTCCCGCATCCAGCGGCCGACGTGCACGCGCTCGCGCGCGAAGCGATCCATGGCGGCGACGCCCTCCCAGCGCTTGTCGATCCAGCCGGCCCGCGTGCCGTGGTCGAGACGCCAGCGCGCGGCGCTGCGACGGCCGGTCTGGGCGGTCGCGAGGGCGAGCAGCGCGAGCGCGAGCAGCCCGGGCAGCGCGCGCAGCTCGGGGCGCGCCGAGCGGCGCGCGACCAGGTCCTCGACCAGGTCCTCGAGCCATGTCATGCCGTCGAGCAGGAGCCAGGCGACCAGGCCGCCGACGAGCGCGGTCGCGAGCAGCAGCAGGCGCCCGTAGGCCATGAAGTCGCCGCCGACCGACCAGGCGTAGAGCGCGACGCCGGCGGCCGGGAGCGCGAGCAGGAGGTGGCGCGGGCGCGCGAGCGCGAGCAGCGGCGCGGCGTAGACGAGGCCGAGCTGCTGGGCCCAGGTCTCGAGGTACCAGCGGCCCCAGGTGTCGCGCAGCAGCGCGCCGTGGGCCTTGATCGCCCAGGTGTTGGGCAGCCAGGCGCCGTAGTAGGCGCGGCGCCACAGCAGCTGCGCGAGCAGCGGGAGGGCGAACAGCGCGAGCGCCTGCAGCAGGCGGGCCCAGGGCAGCGCCCGCGCGCTCGCGACCCAGCCGCGCGCGCGCGCCTGGGGGAGCCCGAGGACGGCCAACCACGCGAGCCCGAACAGCGCGATCGGCAGGAGGCCGTCGAGGCGCGCGAGCCCGGCCGCGGCGGCGACGAGCGCGGCCGTGCGCAGGTGTCCGCGGGACCAGGCGAGCATGGCCGCGAGCGCGAGCGCGGCGGCGAAGCTGGTCTCGAGGCCACCCTGGGCCCAGACCGCGTACTCGGCCGACGCCGCGAGCAGGGCGGCCGGCGCGAGCTCGACGACGCGCCAGCGCGGGGTCGGGCGCGAGCCCGCGCGGAGCGTGCGGACGAGCAGCGTGATCAGCACGAGCCCTGTGAGCGCGCTGAGGCCCGTGAGCGCCGGCGCGACGCGCTCGGGCGCGAGGCCCAGCGCGGCCTCGGCGAGCGCGAGCAGCACGACCCAGAGGAAGTTGCTGTAGCCCTCCACGCGCTCCGGCGGCGTGAGCCCGACGTTGAACTCGAGCGCGCCGTGGGCCGCGAGGTTATGGGCGTAGCGGAACGAGATGTAGGCGTCGTCGCAAATAAACGCCCAGGCGCGCGCGTGCTCCGTGAAGCCGATGAGCAGCGCGAGCGTCGCGACCGTGAGCGCGCTGCGCCGCAGCCAGGGCGCGCGTCGCCGCTGCGGAGACGCGTCGCGCTCGCGCGAGGACACGCGCTCCGGCGGCGCTCCGGGTGCCTGCGCCATGGGACCGGACCCTAGCAGGCCGTCGCGCGTCACACCACGCGCCGCGCCGCGGGGACGCGTGGGGGTACTACACTCGTCGCGTGACGGCGGTCGCCTACCCCGACCTCGTGGCGCGCTCGCCCGACGGCGCGTGGCGTGCCGAGGCGAGGTCTCCGGACAACGCGCCCGCGCCCGAGCGCGCCGACACCGAGGCGCGCGCGAGGGTGACGCGGCTCTTGGGGCCGCCGGGGACGGAGCAGGATCACTTCAGCTTCGCGCTGCTCGACGCGCGCGCGGGCGCCTGCCGCTGGCGAGCGGGTCGCGAGCTCACGGGCGGGTTTCGCCCGCGACGGCTGTGGCTCAGCGACCGCGGCTGGCTCGTGATCCTGACGCACAGCTGGATGACGACGGGGCTCGTGGCGGTCTCCCCCGACGGCGAGCGGACGCTCGCGTTCACGGCGACCCCGAACAGCCCGGGCCCGCTGCCGCCCGCGGTGCACGGGCGCATCCACTGGACCAGCGCGGGCCCGTCGTGGACCCACGACGCGCTCGCGCGGTTCATCACGCGCGGGGGACAGGAGCACTTCTCGCTGCGCCTGCGCGCGGGGGCGCGGCTGGTGATCGAGCTCGCGCAGGGTCGCGTGCTGCGACCGACCGAGGTCGCGGCGCTCGAGGGGCCGCTGTTGGCGACCGAGCGCGCGTGGACGATGACGACGCTGCGCGCGTCGCAGGCCGCGGCCGCAGGCTGGTCCGACGACGCGGAGGACGAGAAAGAGGACAAGGAAGAGGACAAGGACGAGGACGAGGAGGGAGATGAGGAGGGAGATGAGGAGGGAGATGAGGAGGGAGATGAGGAGGGAGATGAGGAGGGAGATGAGGAGGGAGATGAGGAGGGAGACGGCGAGGCGATCGCGCGCGCGTTGACGGCGACGCGCCTGGCCGGGCAGCTCGATGTCCACGAGGCCATCCCGTTGCTGACCGCGCTAGCCGCGTGCCCGCTCGAGCTCGCCCGCACGACGATTCAGCTCGATGATCACGCGCGCGGGATCCTGAGTCGCCGCGAGCTGACCATCACGGCCAAGACGGCGCTGTGGCGCCTGGGAACGCGTCCGCCGTCGAGCCCGAGCTACGGCGTTGAAGAGTGGATCGAGCAGCGAACGCGCGCGCTCGAGCTCCCTCCCCCGCCACCGGAGCTCGCGCGCGCGGCCGAGGAGCTGCCGGCGAACGCGACCCCGAGGGACGCGCTGCTGCGCCTCGGCGTCCCGGACATCCTGACGCGCCGCGAGTGGGAGTACGATCTCGTGACCGCCGAGGGCCCGCAGACCCTGGTCCTGCGCTGGTCGAAGCGACCGCCGCGGATCGAGTCCGCCCTGCTGTGCGCGCCGCGGTGGCGCGACGAGGCGCGTGACGAGTGAACGGAGCTCGCGCGCACGGACTTTGGGATCACGCGCGCCGCGGGTCGCCGGACAGCGGACGCCAGGAGACGTTGTTCACGCGGCGCGGCGCGAGCGGGCCGCGACCGCGTCGATGAACGCCGCGCGCGGACAGGCAGGCGAAGGTGCGCGCGCGGCCTACAAGATCGCCGCGATGATCGTCCTCGCGCCGACAGGAGCACCGCCGGCGCGGCGACGAAACGAGGTTGCGCCGGGCCGAACAGCGTGAGAACGACGACCGCGTCCGCGTCGCGTGTCTCCGCACCTGCGCGCTGGTCGAGCGACACCGTGTATGACCACGCGCGATCGAGCACGTGTCCCCACAACCATCTCGAGCCGCCCGAGATTCGTCTTGCAGGGCCGAGGAGCTCTCGCGACAGTGGAGCGATGTGGAGGCGAGCGCGATGAGAATTGAGACGGTGTGGACGACGGAGGCGGACTCCGCCCGCGCGGCGCGGGAGGCCGCGGACGAGCTGGCCTTGCGACTCGGGGGGCCGCCCAGCCTGGTCATCGTGTACACGACCGTCACCCACGACCACGACGCGCTCGTCGGCGCCCTGCGTGCGCGGCTCCCCGACGTCCCGCTGCACGGCGGGAGCTCGTGCCTCGGCGTGATGTCCCGCGACGGCTTTCACTCGAGCGCGGGCACTGGGCTCGGGCTGCTCGGGATCCGCGATCCCGAGGGCGACTACGGCGTGGGCGCGGCGGAGATCGGCGACGACGCGCGCGCGGCCGGCTCGGCCGCGATCGAGCGCGCGATCGCGGCGGTCGAGCGCGACGGCGAGCCGCCGGACTTCGTGTGGATCGCCGGCGTCCCCGGACACGAGGAGCGGCTGATCCAGGGCGTCCAGGACGTCCTCGGAACAGGCGTGCCGATCGCGGGCGGCAGCACGGCCGACAACGACGTGAGCGGGCGGTGGCTGCAGATCGCGGGCGCGACGGTCTCGCGCAACTCGGTCGTCGTCACGGCGATGTACCCGTCGACGGAGGTGCACGTGGCGTTTCACAGCGGCTACTCGCCGACGGCGCGGACCGGCGTCGCGACGCGCGCGAGCGGCCGCGTGCTGCACGAGCTCGACGGGCGACCGGCGGCGCGCGTCTACAACGAGTGGACGGGCGGCGTGCTCGACGATCACCTCGCGGGCGGCGGCGTGCTGGGCTTGACCACGCTGCACCCGCTCGGGCGCGAGGTCGGCGAGGTCGGCGGGCTCCCATATCATCGCCTCTCGCACCCCGACGCGGTGACGCCGGACGGAGGGCTCTCGCTGTTCACCGACGTCGCGGAGGGCGAGCGGCTGACGCTGATGACCGGCACGCGCGACTCGCTGGTGACGCGCGCGGGTCGAGTGGCGCGCGCGGCCCTCGGCGCCGGTCAGCTCGATCCCGGGGACATCGCGGGCGCGCTCGTCGTCTACTGCGCCGGCTGCATGCTGACGGTCCAGGACGACATGGCGCGCGTCGCCGACGTCATCGCCGAGGCGCTGGGAGAGGCGCCGTTCCTCGGGACGTTCACCTTCGGCGAGCAGGGCTGCTTCGTGGGCGGCGAGAACCACCACGGCAACCTGATGATCTCCGTCGTCGTGTTTCAGCGGGACGACGAGGCCGCCGGCTGATGGGGGACGGGGCGTCGCGCACGGGCGAGGACGAGCTGCGCGAGGCGCTCGCGTCGGCGCAGCGACGTCTGGCGGAGGCCGAGCGCGCGCGCGTGGCCGCGGAGGAGCGCGCGGTCGAGCTGCGACTCGATCTGGCGCGGTCGCGGGCGCAGGCGCGCGACGCCGCGTCGCAGGCAGAGCGCTTGGTCGAGGGCCTGCGCCGGATCACCGAGGCGACGCACGTCGGCGAGCTCTACACGGGGCTGCTCGACCTGGTGAACGAGACGCTCGGCAGCGAGGACGCGTTCATCGTCGCGATCGACCGCGCGACCGCGGGCGCGACGCCCGAGCTCGAGGTCGTGGCGACGAGCGCGAGCGCGTACGCGTCGCTCCGCTGGCCGACCGGGAGGCTGTTTGAGAGCGTGCTGGGCGGGAAGACGCGCGCGGCGTTCGACACCAGCAAGCTGCCGGAGTGGCGCGCGCTGCCGACGTCCGTGCTCGAGCGCGCGCGCTCGGCCTTGCACCTGCCGATCCGCCCGGGCCGCGACGGGGCGCTGCTCGTGTGCGTGCACGCCGAGCGCGGCTACTTCACCAAGCCGCGCGTCCGCCTCGCCGCGCGCTTCTCCGGGCTCGCCCGCAACGCGCTGCGCAACGCCGAGCTGCTGGAGTCGCGGCTGCGACGTCTCGAGGAGCTCTCGACGCCGATGATCCCGATCTCGGCGGCGGTGACGGTCATGCCGATCATCGGCGGGATGGATCGCGAGCGCGGCGAGCGGCTGCTCGCCGCCGCGCTGCGCGGCGCCCACGAGCGCGGGGTCCAGCGCGTCATCGTCGACATCACCGCGCTCTCGGAGCTCGAGCTCGAGGCCGCGCGCGCGCTCGTCAAGACCGCCAGCGCGCTGCGCCTGCTCGGCTGCCGGATGACCCTCTCGGGCGTGCAGCCGCGCGTCGCGGCGACGCTGGTGCACCTCGAGGGCGAGCTCGGGGCCCGGCTCGGCGGCCTCGAGGTCTTCGGGACGCTGCAGGACGCGGTCGCGCGCGCGCTGATCTGAGCCCGATCGCCGTCAGACAACATGGTCCAAAGAACTTGTTATCGCCGAGTCGTCTTCACGACTTGACTCGGAGCACCGCGTGTCGGCTGGTTCGTGGACACCCGTGGCTTGCGAGCGCCACGCGCGGCCTTCGCTGCGCGGAGGGGGTCTCGCGTCGCAGGATGTCGTCACAGGGTGTCTCGCGTCGCGCACCTCGGCTGGTGAAGTGAGCGCCCGCTCACCTACAACAACACGGGGGGTGTTCATCTCCCTCGCGCAATTGACCACGCGAAGAGACCTTGAAGCCCCGCGCGATCCAGGGCAAGACAGGGCGCGTGCGGGTGTTCTACAGCGACACCTTCGTGCTGCCGCTGCCGCCGCGGCACCGGTTCCCGATCACGAAGTACGCCCGGCTGCGGGCGGCCCTTGAGGCCGACGCGCTCGCGCTGCGGGTGGACCTGGAGCTCCCCGCGGGCGCGCGCGATGATCAGCTCGCGCTGGTCCACGACGATGACTACATCGCGCGCGTGCGGACGGGCGCGCTGTCACGCCAGGAGCAGCGCGAGCTGGGCTTCCCGTGGTCGCCGGCGCTGGTCGAGCGATCGCGCCGCTCGTGCGGGGGGACGATCGCGGCGTGCCGGGCCGCGCTGACGGCCCGGCGCGAGCGCGGGCGCGCGGGCCCGGGGCTGCACGTCGCGGTCAACCTCGCGGGCGGCACTCACCACGCGTTCCGCGACCACGGCCGCGGCTACTGCGTGTTCAACGACGGCGCGGTCGCGGCCCGGGTGATGCAAGAGGAGGGCCTCGCGCGCCGCGTGGCGATCCTCGACTGCGACGTTCACCAGGGCGACGGCACCGCGCAGATCCTCGCCGACGACCCGACGGTGTTCACCTTCTCGATCCACGGCGCGCGCAACTTCCCGTTTCGCAAGCAGCGCAGCGACCTCGACATCGCGCTGCCCGATCAGACAGGCGACGAGGCCTACCTCGAGGCGCTGGGCCGCGGGCTCGAGGAGAGCCTGCGGCGCGCCGGCGCAGGCGACGGCTCGCTCGACCTCGCGATTTATGTCGCCGGCGCGGACCCCTACGCGGGCGACACGCTGGGGCGGCTCGCGCTGAGCAAGGACGGGCTGCGCCGCCGCGACCACGCCGTGCTCTCGGCCTGCCGCCGCGCCGGCGTCGCGGTCGCGGTCACGATGGCCGGGGGCTACGCGGGAGACATCGCCGACATCGTCGAGATTCACCGCGAGACCGTGCGCGTGGCCGCGGCCTTCGCAGCCCCCGACGCGCGCGCGGGAGGCTGACGCGCGCGCGCGCGGGGTGGTACAAGCGACCTGCCGCGCGGGCGCCGACGTCACGCCCGGCACGCCGCCCGCCCGTGAAGCTCATCATCCAGATCCCCTGCCTCAACGAGCGCGAGCACCTCGGGGCGACCTTCGCCGACCTCCCGCGCGCGATCGAGGGCGTGGACGAGATCGAGGTGCTGGTGATCGACGACGGCAGCACCGACGGCACCGGCGACGTCGCGGCCGCGCTGGGCGTGCACCACGTCCTCCGGTTCCCGCGCAACCGCGGGCTCGCGGCCGGCTACAGCGCGGGGCTCGACGCGTGCCTGCAGCTCGGCGCCGACGTCATCGTCAACACCGACGCCGACAACCAGTACCGCGGCGAGGACATCGCCCGGCTCGTGCGCCCGATCCTCGAGGGCCGCGCCGACATCGTCATCGGCGACCGGGAGACCGACTCGATCGAGCACTTCTCGCCGCTCAAGCGCCTGCTGCAGCGCTGGGGCTCGGGCGTGGTCCGCCGCGCCTCGGGGACGTCCGTGCGCGACTCGACCAGCGGCTTTCGAGCCGTGGGCCGCAAGGCCGCGGCCACGCTGTTCGTGCACAACCGCTTCACCTACACGCTCGAGACGATCATCCAGGCGGGCGAGGCCGGGCTGACGATCGAGAACGTCGCCATCAAGACCAACCCCAAGACCCGCGAGAGCCGGCTGTTCCGCTCGATCGGCAGCTACGTGCGGCGCAACGGCCTGGTGATCGTGCGCTCGTACAGCATGTACTGGCCGCTGCGCTCGTTCGGGCGCATCGCGGCGGCGCTCTTGGTGCTCGGCGTCGTGCTCGGCGGCCGCTTCCTGTACTTCTTCATCACGCGCTACCCGGCCGAGAGCGGGCACACGCAGTCGCTGCTCGTCGCGGTCGGCGCGATCCTGCTCGCGTTCGTCGTCGGCCTCATGGCGCTGCTCGGGGACCTGACCGCGGCCAACCGCCGCCTGTCGGAAGAGACACTATCGCGGCTGCGCCTGCTCGAGGCCGAGCTCGTCGCGCTGCGCGCGGGCGCGACCGGGGGCGACGCCCGCCCGCGGATCCCGGGGCTGCGCAGCACCGGCGCCGCCCCCTGGACGCGGGGGCTCCAACCAGCCGCGGCCGCGGCCGCGCCCCAGGAGGACGTCGGGTGAGCGGGGGCCCGCAGGTCGACGCCGGCAACATCGTCGGCAACGTCTACGACAAGTACGGGACCAAGAACCCGATCGCGCGCTACCTGATGCGCGGCTTCCTCGACGCGGTCGGCGGCCTGTATCAACACGCGGCCCCCCGCGTGGTGCTCGAGGTCGGCTGCGGCGAGGGCAAGCTCGCCGACCACCTCGTGCGCCGCGGCCCGCGGCCCGAACGCTTCGACGCGACCGACGTCGCGGCGCCGCCGGGGACCAGCTCCGAGGGGCAGCTCCCCGGGGTCGACCCGCTCGTCCGCTTCCGCGCGGCGTCGATCTACGAGCTCCCCTACGCGGACCACAGCGTCGACCTGGTGGTCTGCTGCGAGGTGCTCGAGCACCTCGAGCGCCCCGCCGAGGGCCTCGCCGAGCTGGCCCGGGTCGCGCGCGGCCACGTGCTGCTGAGCACGCCGTGGGAGCCGGTCTGGCGGGCGCTGAACGTCGCGCGCGGCAAGTACCTGCGCGCGCTCGGCAACACCCCGGGGCACGTCCAACACTTCTCCCGCCGGGCGCTCCTCGAGCTCGCGCGCACCCGGCTGCGCGCGCTCGAGGTCCGCCGCCCGCTCCCGTGGACGGTGATCCTGGGTGTCCCCCGCCGCTGATCGCGATCGCGACCGCCGCCGCCCGCGGGCGACCCTGGCGCGCGCGCTCGTCCGCTGGCTGCCGGCGCTCGCGGTCACGGCCTGCGGGCTCGCGCTGCTGTGGCCGGTCCCGCTCGGGCGCATGCCGCTGTCCGCCGATCACACCGTGCACCTCACGCGCGCCTGGCTGATCGGGCAGATGCTCGCGGAGCGCTGGCAGCTCAGCGGCTGGAGCGAGCTGTGGTTCTTCGGCTTCCCGGCCGGCGAGCTGTACCCGCCGCTCGGCGACCTCGCGGTCGTCCTGGTGCACGCGCTCGGCCTCGGGCTGATCCCGTGGGAGCGCTGCTACGCGTGGGTGTTCACGCTGGTGTTTTTGCTGCAGGGCTGGAGCCTGCTGCGCGCGGGTCGGGCGCTCGGGCTCGGGCCGTGGCCGGGCCTGGTCGCGGCCCTGCTCGCGCTCGTCGACCTCGGGGCCTACCGCGAGGGCGGCTGGGTCTACACGGTCTTCTACGGCGTGTGGCCGCAGGCGCTGGCGACCTCGCTGGTGACGCTGACGATCGCCGAGCTGCTGCTGGCGAGCCGCGCGACGGGCGACCTACAAGACCTGCTCCAGGGGACATCTAGAACGGAGAGCGATCGCGCGGGCGCGGAGCTCGACGCGCGCGCGCGTCGGCGACACCTGGCCGGCGCGGGCGTGTGCGCGGGCCTGGCCCTGCTCGCGCACCCCATGAGCATGCTGGTGCTCGTCGGCGGGGGCCTGGCCTACGCGCTCGTCCTGGGCCTGAGCCCGCCCCGGCGCGAGACCCCGCGTGATCGCCGGCACCCGCGGCTGGTTCGCGCGCTGCTGCACGCGGCGCTCGGCCTCGGCCTCGGCCTCGGCCTCGCGGCCTGGTGGCTGCTGCCGATGCTCGCCCACCGCGGCTGGATGGCGAGCTACGGCTGGCTGTACGCGCCGCTGCAGCCCATGACCCGGCAGCTGCTCGAGCACGGGCGCTGGACCCACGACATGCCCGCGCTCGTCGGCTACGCCGCGCTCGCGTCCACGCTCTACGCCGCGCTGCTCGGACGCCGCGCGCTGCGGCTGGTCGCGCTGCTCGGCCTGAGCCTGTGGGCGCTCGCCAGCGTCGAGGCGCTGTGGACCCTGCGGCTCGACTTCCTCAGCGAGGGCTTCACGCACATCCAGTACCAGCGGTTCTTGACCGCCGCGAAGCCGTGGCTGCTGCTGCTCGCGGGCGCGGCGGTCGGGCTGCTCGCCGAGCTCGCGCGCCGGCTGCTGCGCCCGCAGGCGCAGGCGCCGACGCGCGCCCGCGGCCTGGCGACGCGGCGCTCGCTCGCCGCCCTCGCGGCGCTCGCCGCCCTCGCGCTGACGGCCGGTATCGCGGGACAGGTGCGCACGCTGACCGCGAAGCGCTGGATCCCGCTGCAGCTCGAGCGCGACCCGGAGCGCCCCGAGTTCGCGCGCGACTACGCCGACTTCCTCGAGTGGGCCCGCGCCCAGCACGAGGCCCGCGAGCGCCCGTACCGGATCGCGTTCAAGGACCACCGCAACACCCACTGGTTCATGGACTCGCCGGTGTACACGGGCACGCCCGTGTACAAGCTCGGCTTCACGCCGGGCGACAACTTCGTGCACAAGCCCGAGGCCGGCGATCCGCTGCTCCTCGACCGCCTCGGCGCGCGCTTCGTGGTGACGCGAGCGAGCCGCGGCGCCGGGCCGGGCGCCCGCGAGGTCGCGCGCTTCGGCTCGATCCGCGTGTTCGAACGCGAGGCCTACGCGCGCCAGCGGGCCGTCGACGCGCTCGCGCACCTCGAGGGTCCCGGCGCGCTCGAGTGGCTCGAGGGCCTGCCCGGCGAGGGGGTCGTGCGCCTGCGCGTCACGCCCGGGGCGCCCGACGCTCAGACCGCGAGCCGGCCCGTGAGCCCGCGGGCCCAGGACGACCAGCCGCGCCGACCTGGCTCGTGACGCATATCGCCGGGCACCCGCGCTGGCGCGCGCGCCAGGGCGAGCGGCCGCTCGAGTGGATCGAGGTCCCCGTGATCGCGCCGCGCCGCGGGCCGCCCGAGCTCGCGACGCAGCAGGACCGCCGCGCGGGTCGCCTGCGCGGCGGCAAGGCCCACGGCGACGACGGCACCGAGCCGACGGTGATGGCCGCGCCGGTGGTGCCGGGCGGCGGCGACGTCGAGCTTCGCTACGTTCGCTGGCTCCCGGTCGACATCGTCGGCGCGCTGCTCAGCCTCGCGTCCGCGCTCGCGCTCGCGCTGCTCGCCTGCGGCGGACCCGCGTCGAGGCGCTGCTGGTGCGCGCCTCGTCGCGCGCGCGCCGCGTCCTGCGTCCGTGGACGCTCGCGCTGCTCACGGCGCTCGCGGTCGCGGGCGCGGGGTCCGCTGGTCCCGCGGCCACGCGCGCGAGCAGGCGCTGGCGAGCGCGCGTGCCAGGCCCGAGCAGCGAGGCCCGCTGGATCGACGCGGGCCCGCTCAAGACCGACATGCTGATCTTCCGGCGCTGAACGTCGCGCCGCGGCGGCGCGGGCCCGCCGAGCCACGCTCCGCGACGTGCCGCTCGGCGCGACGCTGCGGGGCTGGTACGCGCTCGACGACGACGACGCGAAGGCCCGGCGACGCGGTCGCCACCGCTTCGAGCTGGCGATCCGGACAGGCGGCGACTGGACGACCCTGCGCGACGACCCCGTGGCGCACCGCCCCGGGCGGGCGCACCTCGAGCTGACCACCGGGCTGCCCGCGGGCGCGCGCGGGGATCTGCGGGTGCGCGTGACCAGCGAGGGCGAGGCGCCGCCGCGGCTCGGCTTTAATTTTGTGCTCGACGAGGCCGACGCCAACCTCGACGCCAACCTCGACGCCAACCTCGAGAGGACGCCGCGGTGACCGTGACCACGACCGCGAGCCGAACACGCGCCCGCGTCGCGATCGCGGCGCTGCTCGTGCTCGCGCTGATCGAGTGCGTCTGCGCGGCCCGGGCCTACCGCCCCGGCGCGACCGCGGACGACTGGGCCGCGCTCGCGGCCGCGCTCGACCAGCTGCCCGCGGGGGAGCCCGTGTTGCTCGCTCAGCCGTGGCTCGGCCCGCGCGCGCGTATGGAGGCGCCGCGCCTGCGCGGCTGGGACAGCGTCGCGCCGCCCGACCTCCACGGCGCGCGGCGCTTCCACGTCGTCGGGCTCGCGCGCGCGCGCTGGGGGCCGGCGCTCGCGGATGACTCCATGGACATGCCCGACGCGACCTACGCCGGCGAGGAGCGCTTCGGCGGCCTGCGGCTGCACCACTACGCGCGGCCGCAGGCCGGCGCGACGCTCGAGGACTGGGTCGGCGACGCGTCGACGCGCCTCGAGGTCTCCGACGAGCAGGGTCGCTGCCGCGGCGCGGGGGGGCGCTGGACGTGTAAGCAGGGGGCGCTCGCGCTCGACACCCTCGAGATCGCCTACCGCCCGCGCCGCTGCCTGGCCGCGCGCCTCGACGACGGCGCGCGCCTGCGCGTGCGCCTGCAGGGCGCGACGCTCGGCGACGAGCTGCGCGGGCACCTGGGCTTCGCCGACTTCAACGCGCGCCTGCGCAGCGACGCGCCGGCGCTGCTGACGATCGCGATCGACGGGGCCGCGGCCGCGCGCTTCGTGTTCACCGACAGTCAGGGCTGGGCCGGCTTCACCCTGGCCACAGAGCCAGGTCTCCACGACGTCGAGCTCGAGCTCGTGACCACGCTCAGCGGCACCTGGAGCGCCGATCGCTACGCCGGCAAGCGCGACCACGTCCCGTGCCTCGAGCTGCGCGCGCTCGACCACGGCGCGCCGTCGGAGGCGCGCCCGTGACCGCGCGCGGCCGCGACCGCCTGATCGCGCTGACGCTCGCGCTGGCGACGACGTCGGCGCTCTCGCTCACGCACCAGCAGGTCGGCTACGTGCGCGACGAGGGCATCTACTTCGTCGCGGGCCGCAGCTACGCGGCCTGGCTCGGGCAGCTCGCGCGCAGCCCCGGCGCGGCGATGACCGCCGACATCCGGGACCGGGCCTTCGCGATCAACCACGAGCACCCGGCGCTGATGAAGGCGCTCGGCGGGCTCTCCGGGCGCCTGCTCGCGCGCCCGACCGTCCCGGTCCAGGACGCCGCGGTGAACAAGCGCGACCCGCCCGTGCGCGGCTGGCTGCCCCGCCTGCCCGAGGGCGCCGCGATGCGCCTGCCCGCGCAGCTGCTCGCCGGCCTGGCCGCCGCGCTGCTGTACCTCGCCGCCGCGAGGCGCACCCGCAGCGCGCTCGCGGGGCTGCTCGCCGCCGGCTGGTTCATCCTGCTCCCGCGCGTGTGGTTTCACGCCGGCCTCGACTGCTTCGACGTGCCGATCGCGACGCTGACGCTGGCCGTCGCGCTCGCCTATCACCGCGCCCTCGGCGACTGGCGCTGGGGCCTGGCGCTGGGGCCGCTCGTCGGGCTCGCGATCTCGATCAAGCACAACGCGCTGTTTCTGCCCATCCTGCTCGGGCTGCACTACCTCGCGTGCCTGCTGCTGCGCCGCCTCGAGTCACCGCCCGAGCGCCCGCGCGCGCCCTGGGGACGCGCGCTCGTGCGGCTATTGCCGCTGCCCTTCGTCAGCGTCGCCGCGCTCGCGCCGGTCGTGTTCCTCGCGCTGTGGCCGTGGCTGTGGCGCGACCCGATCGCGCGCGTGCGCGAGTACTTCGCGTTCCACCTCCACCACTCCTGGTACAACATCGAGTTCCTCGGCGTGAACTACAACCGGCCGCCGATGCCGACGAGCCTGCCGGCGGTGCTCACCTGGGCGACGATCCCGACGACGCTGCTCGCGCTCGCGCTCGCCGGGGTCGCGCTGCTGCTCGCCCGCGACCTCGGGCCCGCGCTGCGCAGGTTCCTGTCCCGAGGGTCACCTGATTCGACGCCCGACGCGGGCGACGACGACGCGCCCGCGCCGAGCTGGTCAAGCCCGCTGCCGGCCGCGCGAGCGCGGCGCGAGGGCCTGCTGATCGCGCTGCTCGGGCTGTTCCCGATCGCGCTGATCAGCAGCCCGAACGTACCTGTCTTTGGGGGCACGAAGCACTGGATCACCGCGCTGCCCTTCCTCGCGCTCGCGGCCGCGAGCGCGTGGGCGTGGCTATGGCGCGCGCTCGAGCCGACGGCGCGCTGGCGCCGGGTCGCGCCCGCGGCCGCGCTCGCGCTGGTGCTCACGCCGGGCGCCTGGAGCACCGCCGCGGGGCACCCCTACAACCTCTCGCAGTACGCCCCGCTCGTCGGCGGAGCCCGGGGCGCCGCCGAGCTCGGGCTCGCGCGCGGGTTCTGGGGCCACGCCGTGCTCGGGCTGCTGCCCGAGCTCGAGGCGGCGCGCGAGCAGGGCCGCAGCGCGCTCTACCTCCACGACATCCACGAGCTGGCGCGCCTGCAGTACGCGCGAGAGGGTCGCTGGCCCGAGGGTCTGGTGCCCGCCCCCGCCGGCCGCGCCGAGCTCGGCCTGCTGTTCTACGAGCGCCACATGCTGACCTACGAGACCGAGCTGTGGCGCGCCCAGGGCAGCACCGCGCCGAGCGGGCTGCTCGAGCTCCACGACGTGCCGCTGACCAGCTTGTACGCGCGACCGCGATAAGCTCGCGGCGCTGCTGCTGCGCTGGCGCGCGCGTCCCTCGAGCGTCGACGCTCGAGGTCAGCCGGCCGCGAGTTCGGGCTCCGCCGCCGCCTCGGCCATGCGCTGCACACGGCGGGTCAACACGCGAATCAGCTCGTCGGTCTGGGCGCGGACGATCGGGTGCAGGACCATCGAGACGAACCCGCGGCGGTGCTCGGGCCCCGCGCGCAGGAAGGTGCGCGTGTGCAGCTCGATCGCGTCGGGCGAGCGCTCGACGACGCAGATCTCGAGCGTGAATTGATCGAGGAAGTCGACGAGCTTGGCCTCGGAGTCACGCAGGCCGAAGACCACGCGCGTCCCCCTCGCGCGCGCCGGCGTCTCGCAGGCGATCGGCTCCATGCTGAAGTCGGTGACGATGTCGACGGAGATGCGCAGCGGCCCCTGGGCGGTGAAGCTCAGGCGCGGCGTCCCCCGCGGGCCGCGATCGACGAATTGTCGGTTCGAGACCTTCGCCTTGCGCGGCCGCACGGCGCGATAGATCGCCAGCTCCCCCGCGATCGCGCGCTCGTAGACGGCCGCGACGTCGGGCCCGACAACCAGCTTGTCGCGCGCGCCAACCAGCACCCAGCCCGCGCCAGCGTCCGCCGCTCGCGCGGTCGCAACAGGCTCATGCCCGACGGCGGTGAGGCCGAAGGCGCCGAGCAGCGCGCCGAGCAGCGCGAGGCGACGCGTACGCGCGCGGAGTGAGGAGGACGAGGGACGAGGGCGACAGACGACCATACTGCGCAGGGACGACGGACGGGTCGTCGTCCCCACGATCTAGAAAAATCTCCGCCCGCTGGCAACCCGATCACAGGCTGCGCGCGCGCGTGCCGAAGATCGTGTCGAGCGCCGGGAACATGCCGGCGAAGTTGCGATCGTACTCCCGGGGATCGTGGCTGTGGTGCACGCGGTGAAACGCCGGCGTGGCGATGAGGCGCTCGAGCCACGCCAGCCGCCACGAGACGTTGGCGTGGAGGAACGTCGTGTACGTCTTGCGCAGCAGGACGATCGCGCCGAGCTCCGAGAGCGACGCGCCGAGCAGCGCCCCGGGCAGACCCACGACGACGCCGTGGATCACGAAGTCGATCGGGTGCTGACGCCAGGCGTCGAGCCAGGTCACGCGCGCGGGCGCGTGGTGAACGGCGTGCAGCCGCCAGAGCCAGGGCACGCGGTGCATCGCGCGGTGAATCCAGTAGCCGAGCAGCTCGGCGAGCAGGAACACCAGCAGCGCGCGCCCGCCGGTCGGCAGCGCGTCGGTCGCGAGCCACAGGCCCCGCGCCGCGTCCTGAAGGCCGTCGAGCAGCGCGCCGCCGACGAGCTCCATGGCGAAGACGTCGACGTACAGCAGCGCGACGCAGACGAGGACGGCGCGCGGGCTCACGCGCCCGCGCCGGTGCGGGAACCAGGCCTCGAGCGGCACGAACACCCCGGCCATCAGCGCCAAGAAGAGCGTCGTGCCGAGAAACAGCGGCCCCATCACCCCGCTCCCGCGTCTGCCCGATCAGTAGGCGTCCATACGCCCGAACTTGAACTTCTTGCTCATCCGCTGCTTGCGCTTCGCGGCCCGCTCGGCCTCGCGCCGCTGCTGCTCACGCTCCTCCGCGCGCGCGAACTTCAGCTCGGCCGTGAGCGGCCCGCCTGGCTCCAGCGTGTCCACAAACATCGCGTAGCGCGGCGCGATCGGCCCGGTCGGCATGCCGAAGCGGGAGGTGAGCGCGAGCGGACCGCCCGAGTCCCACAGCGGATCCGAGGCCGCGCCCGGCGGCGCGATCACGTCACGAAGCCCGTGCTCGTCATCCTCCAGCCCTGGCTCGGCCGCGATCACGTCGGAGACGACGATGCCGCCGATCACGGCGAGCGCGGAGGTGAGTGCGACAACGCGGGCGAGCTGAATCAGCACGCGCCGCCCCGAGGACTGCGAGCGAGCGTTTGCCATGGGACCTCTCGCTGGCAACGCGCGGCCTGGAGAAACGATTTCTCCGGAGCCGGGATTTTTGATCCGGGGGCGGCTTCAAAGAATTTCGCCGCGAGCGTGAATATTCGCGGCGGCTACTGACGCCAGCTCAGCCAGCGGATCAGGTGCGCGATCCCGATCAGCGCGCAGACCGAGAGCGTGATCACCACCAGCGTGATGCCGACGTCGCCCTTCCCGAAGCCCAGCAGCAGCGTCGTCACGGGGTCTCCTCGTCTGTCCACTCGAGCAGGTAATCGAGCTCGTCCCAGAGCGCCGGGGTCAGCCCCGGGCGCCGCGCCGCGCCGCGAAACGCCGCGTGCTCGCGGCGGTACATCTCGAGCAGCCGGCGGTTCTGGTCCTCGACCGAGCGACGCACGTTCGCCAGGCGATCGGCCGCCTTGACCACGAGCGCGCGGGCCTCGGGCGCGCCGTCGGCCACCCGCGCGAGCCGGGCGTAGGTCGCCGCCTTGCGCTGCTTGCGGCTCTCCCCGGGCGCGTCCGTCAGCAGCGCGACGCAGCGCGCCACGATCACGTCGAAGGCCTCCTCGACGTCGACGAGCGTGACATCGGTGTCCTCGACCACGTCGTGCAGGTAGCCGGCGATCAGCGTCGGCTCGTCGCGCGCGGGCAGCCCCGCGAGGATCTCGACCACGTCGTCGAGGTGCACCACGTAGGGGTGCGCCCCGTAGCGCTGATCACCGTGGGCCGCGCGCGCGAACTCCCGCGCGCGTCGTACATCGTGGGGCAGGCTCGCAAGGTCCATCGCGCTCGAGGCTCGCGTCCAAGTATTCCCCACGGGGCCACCCGCGACAACGCGGCGCCGCCTGGCGACGATCCGCGGGCCGCAGACCGACGTACACTCCCCGTGGTCCGCATGCGTCGCACGCTCCCCCACGGCCATAAACGCGCCTGCGCGCGGCTGCTCGCGTCCCTGGTGCTCCTGCTCGGCGGCGCCTCGTGCTCGGGCGGCTCCCGTCCCGAGGCCCACGAGCCCGCCGCCGAGGCCCGCGCCGGCGTGCAGTGGCAGCCCTGGGACCCCGCGAGCTTCGAGCGCGCGCGCCAGGGCGACCGCATCATCCTCATCAACGTGGCCGCCGGCTGGTGTCACTGGTGCCACGTCATGGACGACAAGACGTACGGCGACCCCGAGATCGCCCGGCTGCTGCGGGAGCGCTTCCTGACGATCCGCGTCGACGCCGACGCGCGCCCCGACGTCGCCGAGCGCTACCTCGACTGGGGCTGGCCCGCGACCGCGCTGCTGACCCCGGACGCGCGCCCGATCATGGAGCTGCGCGGGTTTCAGAAGCCCGCGTCGTTCAAGGCGCTGCTGCTCGAGCTCGTCGCCGCCCAGGACGCCGGCTCGCTCGACGGTCGCCGCGATCCGCCCGAGCCGGCGCCGGCGGACGGGGACCTCGAGGCGCTGCGGGTCCGCGTCGCCGCCCAGCTGGATCACTACTACGACGACGAGCAGGCCGGCTGGGGCGGCCCCAAGAAGTACCCGCTCGCGCCGGCGGTCGAGCACGCGCTGCTCGTCTCTCACATCAACAATGGGACAGACGTCGGCGCGCGCGCGCGTGGGCGCGCGACCGCGAGCCTCGCCGCCGAGAGCCAGCTCATCGACCCCGTCTTCGGCGGCATCTACCAGTACTCCATCAACGACGTGTGGACGAGGCCGCACTACGAGAAGCTCGGCAGCCTGCAGGCGACCACGCTCGAGAGCTACGCGCTCGCCTACGCCGCGACCGGCGACGCGCGCTGGCGCGACGCGGCCCACGCGATTCGCGGGTATATCCTGCGCTTCCTCCACGACCGCGAGACCGCGCGCTTCTTCGCCAGCCAGGACGCCGACCTCACGCGACCCGATCACACGGTGGTCCCCGGCGACGAGTACTACGCCAAGCCCGAGGACGAGCGCCTCGCGCTCGGGATCCCGCGCGTCGACACGGCCAGCTACACGAACGTCAGCGCGCTGATGATCCGCGCGCTGTGCCGGCTGTACTCGAGCGTCCCGCCGCCCGCAGGCGACGACGCGCGAGGGGACGCGCGAGCGACCGCGCGGGATGAAGACGCGCTGCGGATCGCGGTCGCGGCCTACGACGAGCTCCGCTCGCGCCGCGCCGCGTCCGGCGGCTACGCGCACGACGACGGGGCCCCGGCGCAGCTGCTGTACCTCGACGATCAAGCGGCCATCGGCCGCGCGCAGCTCGAGCTCTACCGCGTGACCGGAGCGCCGCAGTACCTCGACGACGCGCGCGCCGTCGCCGACTTCGCGCTCGCGGAGCTGCAGGACGAGGCGCGCGGCGGGTTCTTCGCCCACACCGCGGATCCCGAGGCCGTCGGCGTGTTTCGCGAGCGCCGCAGGCCGCTGCGCAGCAACGGCGAGCTGGCGCGCTTCCTCATCGACCTCCACCGGATGCTCGACCACGAGCGCGACGACCTGCCCTATGAGACAGCAGCACGGCGCGCGCTCAAGGCCGTCTCCGCGCCCAAGGTGGTGAAGTCCTGGGGGCGCATGGTCGGCGAGTACCTGCTCGCGCTCGAGGCGCTGCGCTACACGCCGGTCGAGCTGACCGTGGTCGGCGGCCGCGACGACCCGCGGGCGCTCGCGCTGCGGCAGGCGGCGCTCGGGCTCTACGAGCCGCGCGCGCTGATCACCCAGAGCGAGCCCGGCGCCCGCTACCCCGATCGAGGACAGCCGGCCGTGTACCTGTGCACCGACACCGCGTGCTCCCAGCCGATCACCGACCCCGCGCGCCTGCAGGGCGCGGCCCGTGACTTCATCGCGAGCCTCGAGTAGCGAGCCGCGAGTAGCGAACCTCGAGCAGCGAACCTCGAGCAGCGAACCTCGAGCAGCGAGCCGCGCTCGCTAGCTCGTCAGCGGCGTGAACGGCCACCACATGTCGCGAACGAAGAGCATGCCCGGCGCCCGCCCCCACAGCCACGCGCCGTAGAGATGCACCACCGCGCCTAGCACCACCAAGAGCGCGAAGGCCCGCCGTCGCCCGCGCCCGCGCGCGGCCCCGCCGAAGGCGAGCAGCAGCATGATCATCGGCAGGTAGTCGAGCGCGAAGCGGTACGAGAACTGACGAAAGCCGGTGTTCTGGTAGAGCAGCGACGGCGCGGCGACGCCCGCGACCGCGACCCACAACGCCAGCGCGCGCGCGCGTGACAGCCGACCGCTCGGCGGCGACGGTGACGCGTCAGGCGCGGCGGGGACCGCCGGCGTCTCGCGGTCGCGCGCCCACACGAGCGCCCAGATCCACGGGCAGCCGATCAGCAGGCCCATGCCGTGATGGGACCAGCGCAGCCACGGCCAGCCGCCCGCCTGGACCTGCGGCCGCAGCCACAGCGCCGCCTCCAAATTGCGGGGCAGGTACTGCAGCGAGAACATCCCGAGCTCCTGGATGCGCTGCTGCCAGCGGATCTCGAGGTAGCGGTGGCCGAACTGCAGCGGGTCGTCGAAGCGCGCGACGTTCATGGCCATCAGCGCCGCGGCGATGAGCGCGAGCGGGGCCGCGAACTTCACCAGCGCGAGCGGTCTTCGCCCCGCCCGCCACCACTCGACGAGGAACACGGGGATCGCGAAGGCGGGCGTGATCCTCGAGGCGACCGCGAGACCCAGGCACAGCCCCGCGAGCAGCGGTCGCCGGCACTCCCAGCTCAGCGCCAGGTACAGCGTCAGCATCAGCGCGCCGACGGTCTGGGCCGTGAACCACACCGCGCCGTGGCTGGTCACCCAGCACGCCGGGCTCGCGAGCGTCCAGGCCGCGGCGATCCACAGGTGCTCGCGATCGCGGCCGGCGTGGGTCCCTCGCGCGCGGTCGAGGAACCACACCAGCGCCACGGGGATCAGCGCGCCGAGCAGCACGGTGAACAGCCCGTCCCAGAAGCCGAGGCCCCAGATCGCGACCCCGGGCAGCATCAGCAGCGCCGGAGCTGGCGGAAAGGTCACGTACCAGGTGCCGGCGCGACGCAGGACGTCGCGACGCGCGACCGTGACCTCGCGGCCGTCCGTCGTCAGCCAGGTCTCGCGGCCCTCGGTCCGGCGCCGCTCGAGGCAGTCGGCGCGCCGGCACGGGTAGCCGCGGATCGGCTCCAGGCCCGCGCTCGGCTTGAACTCGACCGTGTAGACGCGCGCCCAGTCGTCGTGCCGCCCCTGCTTGTAGCCGGGCGGGAAGCCCTCGTGCGCGAGGCGCCCGGCGAGCCAGGCGCGCGCGAGGTGACTGTAGTGGTTCGCCGCGCTCGCGCGCGTCAGCTCGCGCCTCCCCGCCGCCGCGCCGAGGCACGTGAGCGCGACGAGGAAGACGAGCAGGAGGCGGACGGCGCGGGGCATCGGCGCGGGCGATTGTACCCGCGTCCGGCGGGCGCGCTACGTCGCGGCCTCGCCCGAGGAGATGACCTTGTCGAGCTCGCCCTCGAGCGCGCTCGCGATCTGCCCCTTCATCAGCTTCAGCTTCCACGGCAGGTCGAGCGCGACGTTGATGTCGGTGTCCGAGAACTCGACGGTGCCGTTGAGCCCCTTGGTCAGCCCGTTGCCGGAGACCGACGCCTTGTTGTCGCTCGCCCAGCTCGAGTCGATGTTGAACTTATCCTTGAGCTTCGCCCGCATACCGTCGAGGCGCTCGCGGATGACTTCGGGCGAGAGGTTGTGCTTACGGGAGAGTTCGATGGCGGCCATGATGCGAAATGCTGGCATATCAAGGCCGCCGAGCGCCAGCAAACAAATCGCAACTTCCGAGCGAACACGCGACTTCGATCGAGATGCGCCGGTTTTTTCGGCATTTCCGCGCGGCCGTGGAATCTGCCGAGGTGGTGAACGCGAAACGTGCAGACCTCGGGCGCCTGTCCGCGGCGACCTTGTACTGGAAGACCCGCGACAAGCGAGCGCAACTGCTCCAGGGAGACTCGCTCGAGATCCTCGAGGAGATGCCCGCCGAGAGCGTCGACACGATCTTCGCGGATCCGCCCTACTTCCTCTCCAACGGCGGCACGACCTGCAAGAACGGCCGACGGACCAGCGTCGACAAGGGCAAGTGGGACCGCAGCCGCGGCGCCGAGGAGAATCACGAATTTAACCGTCGCTGGCTCGCGGCCTGCAAGCGCGTGCTCAAGCCCAACGGCACGATCTGGGTCTCGGGCACGAGCCACGTGATCTACAGCGTCGGCTACGCGATGCAGCAGCTCGACTTTAAACAGCTCAACGAGATCGTGTGGGAGAAGCCCAACCCGCCGCCGAACCTCTCGTGCCGCTACTTCACGCACGCGACGGAGTCGGTGCTCTGGGCCGCGCGAGACCGCAAGAGCAAGCACTTCTTCAACTACGCGCGGATGCGCGAGCTGAACGAGGGCAAGCAGATGAAGACCGTGTGGCGGATGACCGCGCCGTCGAAGTCGGAGAAGACCCACGGCAAGCACCCGACGCAGAAGCCGCTCTCGCTGCTCGACCGGATCATCGAGGCCTCGTGCGACGCGGACAGCGTGGTGCTCGACCCGTTCAACGGCAGCGGCACCACCGGCGTCGCGGCGCTCACCCGCGGCCACCGCTACATCGGCATCGAGCGCGAGCCCAAGTACCTCGAGCTGTCGAAGGCGCGCCTGCAGGCGGCCGCGGGGCCGGAGGCGCGCGCCGGCAAGGGCGCGCGCCCGTCGCTGCGGGTCGTCTAGCCCGCGCGCGGCGCACGAAAAAGGAGATGTCCTTTCGGGCATCTCCTTCGCGTACGGGGTCCGCGCGCGCGCTCAGACCTCCAGGATCTCGTCCTCTTTCTTCTTGAGGATGTCGTCAGCCTGCGCGACGTACTTGTTCGTCAGCTCCTGCACGCTCTCGAGCGCCCGCTTGAGCGAGTCCTCGGAGATCTCCTTGTCCTTCTCGGCCTGCTTGAGCATGTCGTTGGACTCGCGGCGGACGCTGCGGCAGGCGATCTTCGCCTCCTCGCCGTACTTGCGGGCCTGCTTGACGAGGTCCTGGCGGCGCTCCTCGGTCAGCTGCGGGATCGGCACGCGCACGACCGTGCCGTCGTTGCTCGCGTTGAGGCCCAGCGCCGCCGAGTTAATCGCCTTCTCGATGGGCGGGATCATGTTGCGATCCCAGGGCTTGATCACCAGCAGGCGCGCGTCGCCGACCGACACGGTCGAGACCTGCTTGAGCGACATCTTCGAGCCGTAGCAGTCAACGCGGATCGCGTCGAGGATCGAGGGGTTCGCGCGCCCCGTTCGGACCTGCGCGAGGTTCTTGCGCAGCCGATCGATGGCGTCCTTCATGCCGTCTTCGGCGAGTTCAAGCGCTTCATCCTGCATGGCTGAGTTCCTCTTCGGTCCGCGGGCTGGCGGCCGACTCGCCGCCCGCGGCGCTGTCCTTGACGCTCGCCACCGCGCGCCTCGGGTGGTCGTCCGGCGCCACGAGTGTACCGATTCTCTCGCCGCACACCACCCGACGAATGTTGTTCCGCGACATCATATTGAACACGATGATCGGCAGCTTGTTCTCGCGGCACAGCGAGATCGCGGTTCCGTCCATGATCGCCAGGTTCTTGCGCAGGACCTCGAGATACGTGAGGCGCGAAAACTTCACCGCGTCGTCGTGCTTGACCGGGTCCTTGTCGTAGACGCCGTCGACCTTGGTCGCCTTGAGCAGCACCTCGGCCTGGACCTCCATCGCGCGCAGCGCCGCGGCCGTGTCGGTCGTGAAGTAGGGGTTGCCGGTGCCCGCCGCGAAGATCACGACGCGCCCCTTCTCGAGGTGCCGGGTCGCGCGGCGGCGGATGTACGGCTCGGCGATCTCCTTCATCTCGATGGCCGAGAGCACGCGCGTGTACACGCCGCGCTGCTCGAGGCTGTCCTGCAGCGCGAGCGAGTTCATGACGGTCGCGAGCATCCCCATGTAGTCCGCGCTCGCGCGGTCCATCCCGGACGCGGCCGCGCTCAGGCCGCGAAAGATGTTGCCGCCGCCGATGACGATCGCGACCTCGACCCCGAGCGTGACCAGGTCCTCGACCTCGGCCGCGATGGCCTTGAGCACCGTCGAGTCGATGCCGTAGCCCTTGGTGCCCTGAAACGCCTCGCCGGAGAGCTTGAGCAGGATCCGTCGGTACATCGGCTGGTGTTGCGATTCTGGCTTCGCGCCGTCCGTGGTCATCGGTGCTTCGCTCCTCTCCGCGTGGTATCGCGGATCTCCGGATATGAGAAGGCGGACAAAAAAAGAGCGGGCCCTCGCCCGCTCTCTGTGGGTCTAGCCCTTGAGCTGCGCCGCGACTTCGGCGGCGAAGTTCTCGGACTTCTTTTCCAGCCCCTCACCCAGCTCGTAGCGGGCGAACCGGCGGATCTGGATGTTCTCGCCGAGCTTGGCGACCAGCTCCTTGAGCACGTCCTCGACGGTCTTCTTGTCCTCCTTGACGTGCTTCTGCTCGAGCAGCACGCGCTCGGAGTACCACTTGTTGATCTGACCATCGACGATGCGGTCGACGATCTTCTCGGGCTTGCCGCTCTGCAGCGCCTTCTCGCGGTGGATGGCGCGCTCGCGCTCGATCGCGCCCTGGTCCATCTCCTCGCGACGCACGCAGTCGGGGTTCATCGCGGCGATCTGCAGGGCGACGTCGTGGCAGAAGCCGGCGAAGTCGTCCGTCTTGGCCACGAAGTCGGTCTCGCAATTGACCTCGAGCAGCACGCCGACGCGGCCGTTCGAGTGGATGTAGGACGAGACCAGGCCCTCGCTGGCGATGCGCCCGGCCTTCTTGGCGGCGGCGGCGAGCCCCTTCTTGCGAAGGTACTCGATCGCCTTCTCCATATCGCCGTCGACCTCGATGAGCGCCTTCTTGCAGGCCTTGATGCCGGCGCCGGTGCGCTGGCGCAGCTCCTTGATGTCGGCTGAACTTACACTTGCCATCACGTCACTCCTGAACCTTCTTCTCGAGCTCCTCGGGCGAAGCGGCCGCCTCGGGGGTCGGCAGCTGCGTCCGACGCGAGACGATCTCGACCTTCGGGCCGTCGCCGCCGGTGGTCACGCGAATCGGCTCGGGGGCGTCGTAGTCGCCCTTGGTGTCCTTGATGGCGCGAGCCTTGCCCATGCGAGCGCCCTCGACGCACGCGTCGGCGATCTTGGTGCAGAACAGCTTGATCGCGCGGATGGCGTCGTCGTTGCCCGGGATGATGTGCTGGATCTTGCGCGGGTCGGCGTTGGTGTCGGCGACCGCGACGACCGGGATGTGCAGGCGGTTCGCCTCCTCGACCGCGATGTGCTCCTTGATCGGGTCGATCACGAACACGGCGCCCGGGAGCTTCGGCATGTCCTTGATGCCGCCGAGGTTGCGCTCGAGCTTGGCCTGCTTGCGGCTGAGCATGAGGCCCTCTTTCTTGGTCATGGCCTCGATCGTGCCGTCGGAGGTCATCTTCTCGATGTTGCGCAGCTTCTCGACCGACTGCCGGATCGTCGTCCAGTTGGTCAGCGTGCCGCCGAGCCAGCGGTGGCAGACGTAGAACTGACCAGCGCGCTGGGCCTCGAAGACCATCACGTCCTGGGCCTGCTTCTTGGTGCCGACGAACAGGATCGGCTTGCCCTCGGCCGCGATGCTGCGGACGAACGCGTAGGCGCGGCGGAACAGCACCGCGGTCTTCTGAAGGTCGATGATGTGGATCCCGTTGCGCGAGCCGTAGATGTACGTGCGCATGCGCGGGTTCCAGCGCTCGGTGCGATGGCCGAAGTGAACGCCGGCCTCGAGCAGCTGGCGGACGGTGATAATGCGCTGGCCTTCGGCGAACTCCAGCTGCTGCTTCATCTCGTTGGACGCCGCGGCGTCGGTCTGGGCTTGCATGTCTTGTCTTCTCCTGGCGTTGGGCCGCTGCTCCGCTCATCGAGCGCCGCTTCACATCGCGACGGCGCGGGTGTCCCCGACGGCCGCCCCGACACGCCTTCATCGGCGCCCTCACGGAGCATGTGGATTTGAGTCGGCGCGCTGTATCACGGTCCGCAGGCCCCGGCAAGCGCGGTACCACGCGCTCCGCGCACGCGCTGGCGGCGTCGCGTCGCAAATATTTAACAATTCATCACAAACGCCCCGCCTGGCCAAATGCGCATGGTCTAGACCCGGAAAAATCGTGTTTGGAGAGATCCCGCGGGTGGTTTCACACACTCCTCGGGCTGCTATAAGCGAACCCGAATCCTCGTGACGCTGGTCTGTCTTCACGCCGGCTGACCGCCGTTCTCCGCCATGACCACCCGCCCCCCGCGATCGCTCCGTATGAGGCTGCTCCTGACCGTCGGCCTCTGCGCCGGCGTCGTCGTCGGGTGCGCGACGCCCGTCGGGATCCCGCCGCAGTTCCGCTTCACCTGCGAGACCGACGAGGACTGCCAGGTGATCGTGGATGAGGAGAACGCGGACATGTACCAGGAGCGCTGCATCTCGGGGCTGTGCCAGTACCCGTGCACCGGCTCCGTGCTCGCGCCGGTCGAGGGCGAGTGCCCCGACGACTTCATCGGCTGCTTCAACGGCGTCTGCTCGAACCTGTGCGAGACCGCGACGAAGCAGTGCCCGTCGCCGCAGACCTGCATCATTCAGGATGTCCCCGACGAGCTGGCCGGCCAGCTCCCAATCGATCTCACGGAGAGCGGCGTGTGCGGCATTCGCTGTGATGAGGCCGGCGCGCCCGACTGTCCCGACGGCCAGTTCTGCATCGAGGGCGCCTGCTTCGGCTTCAGCGACTTCACCGGTGGATCCGACACGAGCACCGGCGGGAGCACCGGCACGGACACCGACACGGACACGGGAGGTGGCGCGTGAACGCCACGACGCGCGCGTGCGCGCTCACGGCCGCGCTCAGCGTGTTCGCGGCCGGCTGCGCGAGCCAGTCGACGACTCGACCGATCCGCCCGATCGACCCGCGCCTGCACGTGGGCGAGATGGGCACGCGGACCAACTTCGAGCTGCAGACGCTGGTCGCCAGCCAGGAGCCGCGGACGGCCAGCGCGGAGCGACCCGCGACGGATGATCGACGCGAGCGCAAGCGGAAGAAGAGCGTCACGCGCCCGATCTTCTGGACCGGGATCGTGCTCTCGGTGATCGGCGGCGCGGGCACGATCGCGTTCGGGACGATCGGCGTGATCACCGAGCGCCAGCTGGTCGGCGCCCTCTACAACGATCTCGACCCCTCGACGACGGACCGGACGTTCACGGAGTCCGATCTCGACACCCTCGAGACGCGGGGCGACACCGTGAACGCGCTGGCGATCGCCAGCGTGATCATCGGCCTCGTCGGCATGACCATGGCGGTCACGAGCTACGGCTACGACTACACGCACTGCGGACCGCTGGCGCCCAAGCGACGCAACTGCGAGGCGGCCGGGTATGACGTCCCGGCGGCGAAGGGATCCGAGCAGGCGCGGCTGAGCCCGTCCGCCGAGGGGCCCGCGCCGGCCGCGAGCCCGCAGTAACGCCGCCCGCGCTTCCGCGATACAACACGCCCATGAGCGAGGCAGCGGGGCGCGGGATCTCTCGCCCGTGGGAGCGGCTCTCGGCGGCGCAGCGCGAGCTCAGCCCGCGCGTGATCCTGGGTGGGCTGCTCGGGCTCATCGCGGTCGTGCTGCTGCCGCTCGCGCAGTTCCGCTTCGTCTACGACGACTGGTGGACGATCGTCTCCAACGGGTTCCTGCGAAGGCCCGGCGAGCTCGCGCTCCTGCTGAGCCCGGAGGCGGTCGCGCGCAACATCCCCGACGCGTTCCGCCCGACGCTGGTGGTGTTCGACGTCCTCACCTACCAGGTCCTTGGGACATCTTCACATCTCCACCACCTGCTCTCGGTCGCGCTGCACGTGCTGGTCTGCGGGCTGCTCGCGCGCTGGCTGCGGCTGCTCGGCGCCGGCGTGCTGCTGCGCGCCGCGACCACGGCGATGTTCGGCTTGCTGGCGATCCACGCGGAGGCGGTGGCGGTCGTCTCGTATCGCGAAGATCTGCTGGCCGCGGCGCTCGGGCTGCTCGCGCTCTCGGCCGCGACGCGCAGCGCGGAGGCGCCGACGCGCGCGCGTGACCTCGGCGCGCTCGCGCTCGCGGCCGCGCTGTCGGCCCTCGCCTGCGGCGCCAAGATGAGCGCCGCGACCCTGCCGGCGCTGTGGGTGCTCGCCCACTCGCTCAGCCCGTGGCGTCTCCCGCTCTCGCGCTCGCGACGGGCGCTCGGCTTCGCGGCGCTTTGCCTGGGCGTGGGGTTGGCGGTGGCCCACACGGCCCTCCTCCATGGCGGCATTAGCCCGTATGAGACCGCGGCGTCGCCAAACCCGCGCCTGCTGGCCACGCGCGTGGGCCTCGGGCCGGTCCTCGCCCAGTCGACGCAGATCCACCTCGCCTACCTGCAGCAGATGATCGCGCCCTTCGGGCTGTCGCCCGAGTACACCGACCGCGGCGCCTCGTGGCGCGATCCGGCGACGGTGCTGGCCACGGCGAGCTTGCTCGGGCTGGCGCTCTGGGGGGTGTCGTGCGCGGCGCGACGGCGCCGTCCACTCACGGCGCTGGTGATCCTCGGCGCGTTCGTGCTCGCGCTGCCGACCAGCAACCTCGTCGCTATCCCCAACATGCGCGCCGATCGCTTCGTCTACTTGATGAGCGCGCCCGTGTGCCTGGGGTTGAGCTCCGCGCTGCTGGCCGCTGGCGACTGGCTGGGGCGACGCGCGCGACCGAGAGAGCGACCGAGAGAGCGACCGAGAGAGCGACCGAGAGAGCCGCGAGCTGGGGTGCACGGGCTCGCGTGGCGGCTCGCGCCGCTCGTCGCGTTCTGTGTCGGCCAAGGGGCCGTGCTCGTGGCGACGGCGCAGAATTACCGAACCAGCAGCCACCTGTGGACCACGGCGCTCGAGCGTGCGCCGGACTCGGCGCGAGCGCATGCGCTGTACGCCGAGACGCTGCTGTCCGTGGCACGAAACACGCCTCGTGGTGAGCTGTCGCACACCCTGATCCTGACCCGCGTGGAGGGCCATTGCCGCGTAGCGTCGCGCCTCGACCCTGTCTACGAGCTCCCTGAGATCTGCTTCGCGCGACTCGCCGTCGAGAGACGATCTTGGAGCGAGGCGCTCCGTCGCTTTTCCCGCGCGCTCGCCGTGAGCCCCGATCGAAACGCCCGAATTTTGGCTGCCTTGGGGCAAATCGCCCTCGATGTGCCAGAGCTGGATACGGAGGAGCGCCGGCGTCGCAGCGCGTCGTGGATCGCCCGTGGTCTGCGCGAGTACCCGTACGCGCCCGAACTCCACGCTGTGGCAGGGCGCGTCGCCCACCTCACCGGAGACCCCGAGACCGCGCTGCGCCACTACCGGGACGCGCGAACCCTGGCGCCTGAGCGCCTCCAGACCACGATCTGGGGGCTGGAACTCGCGCTCGATCTCGGCGATTCTCGGGCGGCACGCAAGATCTGGGTCCGCGACCGCAAACTTCTTGGCAGAGCCCCGGTAGCCCAACGGGCGAGCCTTCTGCTCCGCATTCGCGAAGTCGAGCGGCTATTCCCTTCTCATCCTCGAGCGTCTATCCTCACCGACGGAGTCTTTTACTGATGAACCGCAAGTTCTTCACGCTGCTCTTGTTGGCCGCCCTCTCGATCGCAGCGGGAAGCATGGCCTGTGTCTCGACGATTAACGAGCTGAACAACGACGACGAAGGCGACGGCGCGACCTAGCGGACTCCTGCGCGCTCACGAGCGCGCGACGCCGGGTCGCCTACCCAACCTGGTCGACGGGCGACACCAGCGCGAACAATTCTCGAGGCTTGAACGACACGAAGCCGGGACGCGACACTCCCGGCTTTATCGCGTTCGGGTCGAGGTGACACGCGAACCCGCACCCGCAGGCGTCCACCGTGAGGCTGTTGTCACGGGCCAGCGAGGCGACGGACTCGAGCAGCGCCCGCCGCGTGAACCGCCGCAGTCGCCACGGCCCTGAGCTAGGCCCCTGATCGCGCCCGAGACCAAAGGCGCGCCGCAGGCTTGCCTTGGAGGCGAGATCGAGGAGCGGCTCGATCGCCGCGAGCCGCGCGGCCGTCAACACGCCGGGGCTGACGTGGACATCCCGGACATCCGCGGCGGCGACGTGGCGCAGCAGGGCCTCGATCGACTCGCACGCGTGATCGCCCGCGCCCACTGCGGCCGAGATGCCCGGGAACACCGGGCCGAGGTGACCGACCACGCCCACGCCGAGTTGGTTGAGGTGCTGGGCCTGCAGCAGCAGAGCCGCGGCGGCGTCGGCGGCGGCGCCGAGCAGCGCGCGCTGAAACGGTCGCCGGTGGTGCGCGAGCTCGTACTGCACCGTGGCGTCGCACTCCCGGAGGGCCTGGAGGAGGCTGCGCGGCAGGACCACGCTCGTGCGCATGATCACCCGTCTCCCATGCCCGTGGAGCCAGCGCACCGCCGCGTCCGCCCAGTCGGCGTCCGCGCGCCGGGCGAGCCGGACGGAGACCGAGACAACCGGCGCGCCAGTGGCTTCCTCGGAGGTAAACAGCCCGGCCAACGCGATCGCGGGATCAACGCCTGGCCCGGGTTCTCCACCGAGCAGCACGTGCCGGCCGTGGCACGAGCGAAGCGATTGATACGAGCGAACCATGACTGAACTTAATATCAGTATGAACATGCGATTACCGGCCGTCAAGCCGGTTGACCAGCGCGTTTTGCGCGCCTCTAACCCGTCGTTCTTCGACCGTTTAGGCCCGGGTGTGCTAGACGAGCGGCGCGGCCCGTTTTCGGGCCCCAGCGAGTCAATGACCGAGTTCGAGCCCGAGCCCGACGTCCCGAGCGGCTCCCCGCGCAGCAAGCACCGTCACCATGGGACAGGACGCCTGTTGATGCGGGACGTAGACCCCGACGCGCTCAAGGTCGTCCGCAAACTCCTCACTGGCGGCCACGAGGCCTACCTCGTCGGCGGGTGCGTTCGCGACCTGTACCTGCGACGCAAACCCAAGGACTTCGACGTTGCGACGAGCGCGACGCCGGAGTCGATCCGCAAGTCGTTTCGCAATTCTCGAATCATCGGGCGCCGCTTCAAGCTCGCGCACGTGTTCTTCGGCTCGAAGATCATCGAGACGAGCACGTTCCGCACGGCCCCGACCAGCCGCGCTGGCGACGACGACCGCCTGATCACCCACGACAACGAGTGGGGCAACATCGTCGACGACGCGTTCCGCCGCGACTTCACGATCAACGGGCTGTTCTTCGACGTGCCGACGAACACGATCGTCGACTTCGTCGACGGCCTCCACGACCTCGACAGGGGCGTGATCCGGACGATCGGCGATCCCGTGGTCCGGTTCCAGGAGGACCCGGTGCGGATGATCCGGGCGATCAAGTTCGCCGCCCGCCTCGACTTCACGATCGAGGACGCGACGTGGCGCGCGCTGCTCGAGACGACCTCGGACATCGCCAAGTGCTCGCGCGCCCGCGTGCTCGAGGAGCTGTACAAGATCCTCCGCGGCGGCGCCGCGCGCCGCAGCGTGGAGCTGATGCTCGAGACAGGTCTACTCGACGCGATCACGCCGCAGTACATGGCGCTGCACAGCGGCCGCCCCGCGCGCGCGCGGCTCGACCCGTGGCTGTGGGAGCTGCTCGACGCGCTCGACGAGTTCACGGTGCACACCGAGCAGGTCGCGGGTAACGGCGTGCTGCTGGCGGTCCTGTTCGCGCCGCTGATCGACCCGAGCTGGGCCGAGGGCTCGCGCTCGGGCTTCGATCGCAGGATCGAGCAGCTCATGACCGACTTCTGCGTGTCGCTGGGCGTCGCGCGGCGCGATCGCGAGCTCGCGCGCCAGATCCTGATGGCGCACCACCACATGGTCGACCCGCTCGAGGGGCGCCGCCGGCGTCGCCGCCCGACGATGGTGCAGCGACAGTACTTCCACGACGCGCTCGTGTTCTTCGGCGTGACCGCGCGCGCGCGCGCGTCCGGGGGCAGCGAGCTGCAGTACTGGTTGAAGCTGGCGAGCGCCCAGCGTCAGCGGCGAGACACCGAGCCGACGAACAGCCGGAAGAAGCGACGGCGGCGCGGTCGCTCGCGCAAGCGCGGCGACAAGGGCAACCAGGGCCCGAAGCCGTCGACCCCCGCCGCGCACGGATGAACACGGGGCCACGCGATCGGCGACGCGAGCAGCGAGCGCTGCTCGCCCACGGCACGAGCGACCACTACGTCGACCCGGAGCTGTACGACTTCGAGTATCACGAGCGGCTCGGCGACGTGATGTGGTATCGAGGTCTGACCAGACGGACAGGTCCGGTGAGCGGCGGCCCGCGCTCGATCCTGGAGCTCGGCGCGGGCACGGGGCGGATCACGATCCCGCTCCTCACGGACGGGCACGCGGTCACGGCGCTCGATCGCATGCGCACGATGCTCGACGCGCTCGAGCGCAAGCTCGCGCTCGAGTCGCGCCAGGACGCGCGCGCGCGGCTGCGGCTCGTGCTCGCGGACATGCGCGCGCTCCCGCTGCCCGACTCGAGCTTCGAGCTCGTGATCGCGCCGTTCAACACGCTCCAGCACCTGTACACCGCCGACGAGCTGCTGCGCTGCTTCCGCGAGGTCGCGCGCGTGCTCGTGCCCGGCGGGACCTTCGCCTTCGACGTCATGCTGCCCGACCTCGACTGGCTCACCTGGGACCCGACGCGCCGCCACGCCGTCACGCCGTTCGTGCACCCGCGCACGGGCGCGCGGCTGATCTACTCGACCAACCATCACTACGACGCGCACACCCAGGTGTGCCACATCCGGATCTACTACGACGACGACACCCCGACCGCGCGCGCGCGGCTCGAGCACGGGGACGCGCCGGAGCCGGAGCCGCGCGAGCTCGTTCACCTCGCGCATCGCCAGATCTTCCCCGAGGAGCTGCGCGCGCTGCTTCCGGCCGCTGGGCTCACGCTCGACCGACTCGAGGGCGACTTCCGCGGGTTGCGCCTGGGCGAGGAGATCGAGTCGATGGTCGCGGTCTCCCACAAGCCGCGCTGACGACACCCGCGCGACGCGTGACGGTGACGAGCGAGCGCGACCGCACGCGCGCCCCCGCGACGGCGCGCGCGACGATCTGCTGTAAGATTCAGCGATGCGGTCCCGCGTTCCTCCTCCGGCGGGAGCGGTGCTGGACCCGACCGCGAGCGGATGACCGACGCACCGACTGCAACGAGCGCGAGCGCGACCGCCGGTGACGAGCGCGAGCTGCAGGAGCTCCTCTGCGCGCTGACGGTGGTGGAGCTCCGGCAGGTGATCTCGGTGCACGTCGACGAGGAGGACGCGGCGGCGCTCCCCGGCGACGACGACCTCGACGCGCTCGCGCGCGCGGTGCTCGAGACGCTCACGCGCACCGACGCGATTGACCGGACGCTCTTCGTCACGCTCCAGGAGCTCAAGCCGACGCGCGCGCGCGACATCAAGGCGCTGGCGACGCGCTGGAGCGCCCGCAGTCAGTCGATCAGCCCGCAGCGGATCATCCTCAACCTCGTGCTCGGGATGATGGCGTTCACGCTGATCATCGCGGCGATCGGGTTTTGGTTGGCCGAGCCGCTGCGGGCCGTCGCCGCGCTGTTCGTCGCGCACCTGGGCGCCACGGGGGTGATGCTGGGCTTCTTCTTCCCGGACGGCTTCACGATCCCGCTGCCGCCGGACGCCTTCAGCGCGCTGGGCCTCGCGGGCGGGCTCGGGTTCTGGACCGTGGTGCTGTGGAGCTCGGTGGGCAGCGTGCTCGGCGGCGCGACCGGCTTCACGATCGGGCGCCGCCTGTCGAAGACCCGCTGGTTCCGGCGCAAGATCAACAAGGGCAACGGCGCGGCGGTGCACGAGCTGATCGAGCGCTTCGGCGCGCTCGGTCTGGCGATCGCGGCGAGCACCCCGCTGCCCTACTCGATCGGCACGTGGGCCGCCGGGACGACGCGGATGACCTACACGCAGTTCTTCTTGATCTCGATCCCGCTCCGGAGCGTGCGCGTGGCCTTCATGCTGTGGCTCGTCGAGCTCGGGCTGAAGGCCGGCGGCTCCTAGACATGTCCATATAGACACATTGTTGCGGGGCGAGGCGCGCGCGCGCCCGACGTGGCGAAACCGCGCCCGCGCCCGCGACCCGAGGAGCCGCCGTGCGCGCCCGCTGGGCCGAGGCGCGCCCGAGACGACGCGCGCGTGCCGGCTGCGCTACGGTGTGAGGCGATGCCGCGCGCGCCTCGTCCCCGGGCCCCGCTGACACCACGAGCGCGCTGGCGCCTCGCCGCGCTCGCGCCCCTGCTCGCGACGCTGCTGAGCCTCGGCGGCGCGCCGCAGCCCGCGCGCGCGGACATGCTGCACACGGACCCGCAGCGCAACCAGGACGTCGGCTACACGCCGGTGCAGGAGCGCTCGTACGAGGTCATCGTCGGCGCGACGAAGGCCTACAAGACCGAGCTGCGCGTCCGCGTGGCGCTGCGCAACTCGAGCACGCAGCAGCAGGACGTGGTGCTGACGATGGCGCTCCCGCGCGAGTCCGAGCTCCGCGAGCTCCGCGTCGCGCGGGACGGCGCGTGGTCAACCAGTCAGGTCACGGCGCTCGCGGAGGAGGAGAGCGGCCGGCGAGAGCCAGGGGCCGTCTACGCGCGCGCGCTGCCGCCGGAGACGTCGGTCGACCTGCCAGGCGCCGAGCTGATCGCGTTCAGCCTCGAGCCCGACACCACGACGCAGGTCGAGCTGGTCGTCGACGCGCTGCCGAAGCTGCGCGGCGATCGCTGGGAGATCGAGATGCCGGGCCGCGGCGACCGGCGGTTCGGGCTCTCGGATGAGCGCCGCGTGCTCGTCAAGGACCCGCAGAGCAAGACGTCGACCTTCTGGGTCGACGGCCAGGGTAATGATGACCGAAAGGTCATGATCTCGAACCCGGAGAACAGCGCCGTGATCGCGTGGCCGGCGAAGGAGCTGGCGCTGCGGCAGGGCAGCAAGCTCGACGTCCACTACACCGCGCGCGCGAGCCCGGACGGCGACGGCGGCGAGCTGCGGATGCTGCTGCGGCTCGGCCCCACGAGCGCGCTCAAGCCCGATCACGTGCTCGTGCTGATCGATCGCTCGCGCTCGACCGACGCGGGCATGCACCGACAGGCGCTGCGGCTGCTGAGCGCGCTGTTCGATCACCTGCCGCCCACGGCGACCTTCGACGCGCTCAGCTTCGCGCGCGTGCCGACGGCGCTGGTGGAGCGACCCGCCGAGCGCCGCCGCGGGCGCTGGCCCTCGGTGCGCGACGACCGGGCGCGCACGCAGCTGGCGAACAAGCTCGACGGGCAGCGCCGCGAGCAGGGCACGGACATCGGCGCCGCGCTCACGATGGCCGGCGCGCGCCTGCGAGAGCGCGGCGCGAAGCGTCCGCTGATCCTCGTGTTGACCGACGGGATGCTGCCGCCGGGTCACCCGCCCGGGGCCGTGCGCGCGACCTACGAGCAGGCGATCGCGGGGCTGCGCAGCCGCCCCGCGATGCTGCTGTTCGTCGACGAGCCGATGCTGACCCACGAGGGGCTCGCGCCGACGCACCCGGCCGCGATGCTCGCGAGCGCCCTGGACGCGCGCATCCGCCTGGACCGGCTGGACAAGCGCGAGCCAGACATCGGCGCGCTGCTGAGCTCGCCGCGCGTCGTCACGGACCTCGAGATCGCGCTGCCGCGGCGCGCGAGCCTCGACGACGCGCCGACCACCGGGCTCGTCTCGGGTCACGTCATCGTGGCGCGCGGGACCTATGAGGGGACGCGCCCGCCGGCGGCGACGATCAAGGCGCGCGACGGCGGCGCGAGCTTCCAGACGACCGCCCGCGCCAAGGTCGAGGGCGTGGCGCCGCCGGCCCTGGTCGCCGCGCTCGCCGGCGCCGATCTCGACAAGGCGACGCGCGAGGGCTTCGTGCGCCCGCCGTGGATCACCAACCGCGACCGCCGGCTCGCGCAGCTGACGATCACGTGGGCGGGGCGCGGGAACCAGAGCGTGCGCGGCTACCTCGACCGCCGGATCTTCCGCAACTACCTCGGGACGCGCGTCTATCCGCGCGCGCGCGCCTGCTACAACGAGGTCCTGACGCGCAACGAGGTCCTGGGCGGCCGCGTGACGCTGGAGCTCGAGGTCAGCAAGGGCGAGGTGATGCTCGCGAGCGTCGCCAAGAGCGAGCTCGATCACCCCGACGCGCGCTTCGAGGCCTGCCTCGTCGAGGCGGCCTGGGCCCTCGACATCCCGGCGGGCACCGGCGACGACCGCATCTACCGGGTCCGCTACCCGCTGCAGTTCTCGCCGCCGCGCGGCGGCCGTCCGTCCGTCGAGGACGACGCGCTGGACCTCGGCACGATCGAGCTGCTGCTTGGGCCACGTCCGAGCGGGCCGCCCTCGATCGACCGCGTCCGCCGCTAGCCCGACCCGCGAGCGACCGCGCGACGTCCCGCGGTCGCGGGCCGCTCGCGTGACGGCGGCCGCGTCATCGCTGCGGCGGACCTCGGCTGCCGGGCCGGTCGTGAGCTCGAGGCGCCCGCGAAACCCCCGCGCGGCGGCGGGGGTCTTATGCGGGGGTGGTGTATGCGGTGGGCTAGCAGGGCGCGCTCGACGTCGCGGCGTGACGACCTCCGCGACGATCCGCGGCACGATCGACGCCACGAACGCGCGCGCCCCCTGCCGCGCGCGCAAGCGCTTCCGGGCTCCCCCGCGCGCCTCGGCGGTATACTCGCGAGACCTCCCGCGCGCCCTGGCAACGGGCTTGGTGCGCGCGACGGTACGGGCGAGCACTGGCGAGCGATGCACGAGCGAGCGGGAGCGGAGGGTGAGCGCCCGAGCTGGGCGGAGCGGTCCGAACCCGGCCCGATCGCCGAGGCGATGACGGTGCTCTCGACGCCCGAGCAGTCGCTCATGGCTCGCGCGAGCGAGCGCCCGCTGCCCGAGGTCACGCGCGAGCGCTACGAGGTCCACGGCACCTTCGCGCGCGGCGGCGTGGGCAAGATCCTGCGCGCCCGCGAGCCGCACCTGGATCGCACCGTCGCGCTCAAGGAGCTGCGCCGCGGGACAGACCAGGACAGCCGCGAGCGCTTCATCCGTGAGGCGCGCTTGACCGCGCGCCTGCAGCACCCGGGCATCGTCCCGGTGTACGACGCCGGCTGCTGGCCTGACGGGGAGCCGTTCTTCTCGATGAAGCTGGTGTCTGGTCGCTCGTTCGCGCGCCACCTCCGGCGCACCGGATCGCTCGGCGAGCGCCTCGCGCTGCTGCCCCACGTGCTCGCGGTCGCGGAGGCGATCGCCTACGCCCACAGCGAGCGGATCATCCACCGCGACCTCAAGCCCGAGAACATCCTGCTGGGCGACTTCGGCGAGACGGTCGTGATCGACTGGGGCCTCGCGAAGGATCTGGCGGACAGCGCGGGGGAGTCGACGAGCGCGACCGAGCTCGCGCCGCCGCGCGCGACTGAGCACGCGCGAGCTCGCGAGCACGGACACAGCCAAGGGGGCGCGCACGGGCCGTCGCGCGAGCGCGCGGCCGAGTCCCTCGACACGCCCGCCGACGCGATCGCGTCGCCCGCGGCGGGCGCGTCGCGCTCGAGCGCGGACGAGAGCTCGGTGAGCACCACCGGCGACGGCCTGACGATGGTCGGCACGATCATGGGCACGCCCGCCTACATGCCCCCGGAGCAGGCGCTGGGGATGTCCGTCGACGAGCGCGCCGACGTCTACGCGCTCGGGGCCATCCTCTATCACGTGCTCAGCGGGCAGGCCCCGTACACGGGCGACGACGCGGTGGACGTGCTGCGGCGCGTGACGATCGAGCCGCCGCCGCCGCTGCGCCGCGTACAGCGGGGCGTGCCGGAGGAGCTGCGCGCGATCGTCGACAAGGCGATGGCGCGGCGGCCCGAGGAGCGCTACCCGACCGCGCGCGAGTTCGCCGAGGACCTGCGCCGGTTCCAGACCGGCAAGATCGTGGGCGCGCACCGCTACACGCCGATGGAGCGCGTGTTCCGCTTCGTCCGCCGCTACCGCACCGCGCTCGCCGTGCTCGCGGTGCTCGCGATCGGCGGGGTGATCAGCGTCGGCGAGGTCGTCCGCGAGAAGCAGATCGCGGACATGCAGCGCGCCGCGGCAGAGCGAGCGCAGGCCGAGGCCGAGCGCGAGCGCAGGCTCGCCGACATCCACTCCGACGAGCTGACCCTCGAGCAAGCTCGCCTCGCGGTCGAGCGCGACCCGGCCCGCGCGATCACGCTGCTCGCCGGGCTCTCGCGCCAGTTTCACAGCTGGTCGGCGGCGCGCGTGATCGCGGCCGACGCCTACGCGCAGGGGCTGCCGACGGTGCTGCGCGGGCACGAGTCCACGGTCAACGACGTCGCGTACACGCCCGACGGGGCCACGCTGTTCACGAGCAGCGACGACAACACGATCCGGCGCTGGAGCACGCGCACCGGCGAGCTGGAGCAGGTCTACCGCGGTCACGAGGACGAGGTGTGGGGCATCTCGGTCTCGCCTGACGGGCGCTACCTCGCGTCGTCCGGCAAGGACCGGACCGCGCGCCTGTGGAACCTCGAGAGCGGGGAGGTCTCGATCCTGCGCGGGCACGAGGCGGGCGTGTTCATCTCGGCGTTCTCCCCCGACGGCGCGCGCCTCGCGACGATCTCGCACGATCACACGATGCGCGGCTGGAACGTCGAGACCGGGACGTCCGTGGAGCTGGTGCGCTTCTACGTCTCGCCGGAGCGCATGTTCCCGTTCATCGGCCTGCACCCGAGCGGGCGCTTCGTGGCGCACGAGGGCGAGTCGGGCGCGCTGCTGATCACGGATCTCGAGCGCGACGACGTCGGCGAGACGCGGGCGTACGATCCGGGCGGCTTCCTCGTCAGCGCCGCGCTCTCCCCCGACGCGCGCTACTTGGTGATGGCGACCAAAGACGGCCGCGTGCAGCTGCGCGAGCGCGAGACGGACGAGACGATCTCGCCGGCCTGGCTGGACGCCGCGCGCTCGACCAAGCAGCTCCGCTTCACGCCGGACAGCCGCGCGCTCGCGCTGGTGGACGGGCGCGGGACGCTGCGCGTCCACGAGCTCGAGACCGGCGAGGCGCGCGAGCACGAGGTCGGCCGGACCACGCGCTCGCTGACGTTCTCACCCGACGGCGAGTGGATCGCGGCCGCGCGCAACGACGGGCTGATCCTGCTGCTCGGACGTCACACGGGCGAGTACCGCGTGCTGCGGAAGTTCGACGACACGGTGATGAGCGTCGAGTTCTCGCCTGACGGGGCGACGCTCGCGGCCGCGAGCACGGATCACACCGCGCGCGTGTGGCCGCTGGCCGCGCCGTCGCAGGAGATCCTGCGCGGCCGCGACGGCCCCGAGGAGGTGCACCTCGTGGCCGTCGACCCGAGCGGGCGCCTGATCGCGAGCGGCGACGCGCGCGGCGTCGTGCACCTGCACGACCGCGTCACCGGGCGCACGCTCGCGCTCGAGCGTCACGAGCGCGCGATCACGGCGCTGGCCTTCGCGCCCGACGGCGCCGCGCTCGTGACCGCGTCGCGCGACGGCGCGCTGCACGTGTGGGACCGCGGCGGGCTGCACACGCGGGCGCTCGAGGGCACCGGCGCCGCGGTCTTCCGCCTGGCCTTCTCGCCCGACGGGCGCGCGCTCGCGGCCGGCGACGGGCGCGGCGTCGTGCGCCTGTTCGAGCAGGGCGCCTGGTCCTCGCGCGATCTCGAGGGGCACGAGGACGCCATCCGCGCGCTCGCGTTCTCGCACGACGGGCGCGCGCTCGCGGCCGGCTCACGCGACCACACGGCGCGCGTGTGGTCGATCGGTCAGGATCAGGAGGCGCCCGTCCTGCTCCAGCACCTGCGCGGCCATCGAGGGCCCGTGCAGGCGCTCGCGTTCTCGCACGACGGGCGCGCGCTCGCGACCGGCAGCAGCGACCACACGCTGCGGCTTTGGGACACGCGGAGCTGGGCGCCGCGCGTCATCGACGTCGGCGGCAACGGCACGACCCACGTCCTGTTCACGAACGACGACCGCGCGCTGATCACCGCCGCGCGCGAGCAGGCCATCCGGATGTGGGACATGGAGACCGGGACCCCGGGCGCGGTGCTGCGCGGGCATCGGGCGATGATCACCGACATCGCGCTCTCGGCCGACGGCAAGACGCTCGCGTCCGCGAGCCGCGACGCGACCGTGCGGCTGTGGGACCTCGAGAGCCGGGAGAGCCGGGTGCTCGCCGGGCACACGCACCCGGCCTTCGCGGTCACGTTCTCCCCCGACAGCCAGAGCGTGATCTCGGGCGCCGACGACGGGACCGTGCGTGTGTGGAACGACGACCTCCCGCGCGACGAGGCCGGGCTGCGCGCCTGGCTCGAGCAGATGAGCTCGGCGCGCGAACGCGACGCGAGCGCGACGCGCGAGCGCCCCCGCGGCGCGACGCTCGAGGGCTGACGCGCGCGCGGCAGCGAGACGCGCGCCGCGAGCGACGCCTGGCCGGCGGACGTCCGAAACCGCGTACAAACATGTCCTATCGACCATGGCTTATACTCCTCGCGTGGCGACGCGCGCGCTGGCGAGAATTCGCGCGACCGTAATTTTTGCATCGCTCGCCGCACGCGACGCGCTTATCACGGGCGCTCGCTATGGTGATCTGGCGAGGGGGCGCGAGGCCCCTCGCGCCTGACGGGGCGTCCCGACAGGTCAGGAGAGCGAGGAGTTATGACCGTCGAACTCGACTGCAAGGGGCTCAATTGCCCGATGCCGATCGTCGCAATCAGCAAGGCTATTCGCACGATGAGTCAGGGCGAAGAGCTGCGCGTCGAGGCCAACGACCCGGCGTTCAAGGCCGACGTGCACGCGTGGACGCGGCGCATGGGCCACACGCTCGTCGACTTTCAGCAGGACGGCCGCCTGCAGCGCGCGGTGATCCGCAAGAGCTGAGCTGAGCTACGCCGTCGCCCGCACACCCGAGGAGCACCGTGACTTCACAGACCATCACCCCCGAGCTCGAGGCGCTCGTCGAGCGCGTCCTCGAGCGCAAGCTCGACGAGCGCTTCGGCGAGCTGCAGTCGCAGCTCGCGGCGATCGAGCGCCGCATGTCCTCGTGCGAGCGGCAGGCGACCGCCGAGCGCGCGACCCTGCTCGTCTTCAGCGGCGAGATGGACCCGCTCATGGCGGCCTTCATCATCGCGTCCGCCTCCATCGCCATGGGCCTGGAGGTCACCATGTACTTCACGTTCTGGGGCCTCAACGCGCTGCGCAAGACGTGGACGTTCAAGGGCAAGACGCTGCCCGAGAAGATGATCGCGGCGCTGCTGCCCAAGAGCGTCGGCCGGCTCGCGACGTCGCGGCTCAACATGGCGGGCATCGGCCCGGCGTTCTTCAAGAAGGTCATGGACGACAACAACGTCGAGGATCTCCCGAGCCTGATCGAGGTCGCGCGAGACCTCGGGGTGCGCATGGTCGCGTGCGAGATGACCATGGGCGTCATGGGCATCAAGCGCGAGGAGCTGGTCGACTGGTGCGACTACGGGGGCGCCGCGACGTACCTCGAGCACGCCGCCGACTCCAAGCTCACGCTGTTCATCTAGCAGGAGCTCGCGGGACGCGACCGAGGACAGGGGGCACGTGCAAGAACCTGAGCTGCAGATCGTACTTCTATCTGGCCCGGAGGACATCCAGCGCGCGACCTTCGGGATGGCCTCGGCGCTCGCGGCCGCGTCCTCGGGGATCACGGTCGCGGTCGTCCTGAGCATGCGCGGCGCCTACTGGGCGGCGCCGCACGCGAGCCAGGGCACCTCGGTCCCCGAGTTCCCGACGGTCGAGACGCTCATGCACGAGCTGCACGCGCTCGACGTGCCGATCCTCGCGTGCTCCAGCTGCGTCGACAACTACTGCCCGAGCCCGGTCAACGGCGACGGGCTGCGCACCCTCCGGTCCGGGGTCGAGCGCGTCGGCCTCGGCCTCGTCGCGATCCGGATGGCGAGCGCCCGCACCATCGTCTGTTAACCCGACCACCGCCATGGAACCCACTCGGCCCGTGAACCCGTGACCAGCCCGGCGAACGCCTCGGATGATCGTGACGGGCTGCGCGCCGAGATCGCGAGGCTGCGCCGGAAGAACCGCGCGCTCGAGGCGGACATCGAGCACATGGCCGACGTCGTGGCTCGCAGCGCGGAGCTGTTCGTCGAGCTCGAGGAGAGCCGGGAGCGCGAGGCCGATCTGCGGCAGTCGGATCACGCGCTGCGGCTCAGCGGGCGGATCGACCAGGTCATGCAGCGCGCGTGGACGCCGGAGGGGCTGCTGGGGGGCGCGCTCACCGAGCTCACCGAGTTCGAGCCGCTCGAGCTGCGCGCCTACGCGCTCGCGCTCGTGCGCGACGACGAGGGGGCGCTGCAGCGCGTGAGCACACGCGGCGCCCCCCCGGCGTGGTTCTGCGAGCGCGCCGAGGCCCGGGCCCGCGATGACGTCGCCGACGGCGAGGGCTCGGCGCTCGGCGACTCGCTCGCGCTGATCCCGATCCGCGGCTACGGGCACGTGCGCGGCTACCTGTGCGTCGAGACCACCGCGCGCGAGTCGGATCGCTGGCGCGCCCGCTGGCGCGCCGTGTTCGCGTCCATCGGCGCGCTGCTCGGCGCGTCGCTCGAGCGCGTGCGCGCCGAGGAGCGGCTGCGCCGCATGAACGAGGACCTCGAGCAGGCGCGCGCGCAGGCGCTGCAGGCCAACCGGGCCAAGGACGCCTTCCTCGCCAACATGAGCCACGAGCTGCGCACGCCGCTGAACATCATCATCGGCTACAGCGAGCTGATCCGCGACGAGGACGACGCGGAGCCGATCGGCGCGTACCACCAGGACCTCGACAGCATCGTCGACGCGAGCAAGCGCCTGCTCGACCTGATCTCGCAGCTGCTCGACCTCACGCAGCTCGAGGCGGGCGAGCTGCGGCCGATGTTCGAGCGCGTCGCGCTCGAGCCGCTCGTGCATCAGGTCACCGAGCTCGTGCGGCCGACGCTCGACAAGCGCGGCAACGTCTTGACCGTGCGCGTGGCCGAGGACGCGCCCGTGAGCGCGTGGACCGACGCCAACAAGCTCAGCCAGATCCTCTTCAACATCCTCGGCAACGCCAACAAGTTCACCGAGCGCGGCGACGTCTCGCTCGAGCTGCGCCCGGGCGTCGACGAGGGGCGCGCGTGCGCGGTGTTCGAGATCAAGGACACCGGGATCGGCATGACCCGCGAGCAGCTCGAGCTCGTGTTCAAGCCGTTCATGCAGGCGGACGTCTCCCCGTCGCGCCTGTACCAGGGCTCCGGCATCGGCCTGACCACGAGCAAGAGCCTGTGCGAGACGCTCGGGGGGCGCATCGAGGTCGAGAGCGAGGTCGGGGTCGGCTCGCTGTTCCGCGTGCTCGTCCCGCTCGAGCGGCGGACGGGCGCCTGAGCGCGGCGTCAACTCGCGCGCCTCGACCGCCCGACGACGGGTGGTCGCGTACGCGCGGTCACGCCCCGACGCGTTTGCACGAGCTTTACACGCCGGTAGCCCGCGCCTCACACCCAGGCCCGTAGGATGCGAGGAGCCCGTGACATCCCTCGCCCTCGCACTTCGGCGCGCCCTCGTGTTCTCCGGCCTGACCGCGACAGGCGTCGTGGTGTTCTTCTGGCTCCACCGGCCCGACGACGACGCGCGTCGCCGACGGTCGCGCGAGTCGGGTCAGCCCGTGCGCGTGCTCGCGGCGCAAGAGTACACCGCGACCCCGCGCGCGCTCGGCTACGGCGTGGTCGAGGCCCAGCGCAACTGGCAGGGGCTCGCGGAGGTCGGCGGCAAGGTCGTCGAGACCGACGAGCGCCTCGAGGTCGGGCGACGGATCCGCGAGGGCACGGTGCTGCTGAAGATCGACCCGGGCAGCTACGAGCTCGAGAAGACCAAGACCGAGGCGACGGTCAAGGCGGTGCGCGCCCAGATCGGCGAGCTCAAGGCGCGCGAGCAGAGCGCGCGCGCGAACCTCAAGGTCGAGGAGAAAGTCCTCGCGCTCGCGCGCAAGGATCTGGCGCGGCTGCAGTCGCTGTATGACCAGGGCGCCGTCGCGCTCACCGAGGTCGAGGCCGCCGAGCGCGAGCTCCTGAGCGCCGAGCGCTCCGTGCTCAGCTACAAGAACACGCTCTCCGAGCTGCCCGCGAGCCGCAAGGTGCTCGAGGCCAACCTCCAGCAGTACAAGGCCGGGGTCAAGGGCGCGGCGCTGGAGCTGGCGCGCACCGAGGTCATCGCGCCGTTCACCATGCGGCTGCGGGAGGTCAACGCGATCGAGGGTCAGGCGGTCAGCGCGGGCCAGGTGCTCGTGGTCGGCGACGCGGTGGACGTCATGGAGGTGCCGGCGCAGTTCTCGATCGCGAGCATCACGCCGCTGCGGGCGCGAGGCGGGCGCGGGCCGCGGGCGGAGCGAGACGCCGAGACGACGACCGCGGGTTCGGGTGCGGGTGCGGCTTCGGGCGAGCGCGAGGCCGAAGGCGACGCGAAGGCGACGCGAGACGGCGCCCCGGACGAGGCGCCCGCAGCCGACGCGAGCGCGGACGCGACGCGTACCGCGGACGCCGAACCACCGCCGTCCGCCGACGCCCCAGCGCCCGACGCCACGCCGCCGAGCGCCGACGCGCAGAACGCCGACGCCGCGCGCCGCGGCGGCCGATGGCGGTCCATCCAGGCGCGCGTGCACCTCACGTCCCAGGGCATGAACGCGACCTGGCCGGCTGACTTCCGCCGGTTCGAGGGCATCGACAGCACCACGCACACGATGGGGGTGGTGGTGCAGGTCGACGAGCCGCGGCGCCGCGACGACGACGGTCGCAACCAGCCGCGGCTGAGCCCGGGTATGCACGTCGAGGTCGAGCTGTGGGGCGCGCCGCAGCCCGGCTGCATGGCGATCCCGCGCGAGGCGCTGCACGGCGACGTCGTGCACGTCGCCGACGCCAAGGACCGCCTCGAGCTGCGCCCGGTCGCGGTCGCGTTCACGCAGGAGGACTACGTCTGCGTCAGCGAGGGCCTGCGCGCGGGGGACCGGGTGGTGCTGACCGACGTCGTGCCGGCCGTGCGCGGGATGCTGCTGGCCCCCCGCGTCGACGACAACGCGGCCGAGCGCCTCGCCGCGGCCACGCGGCGGGGACAGGACGCGCCGTGATCGCCTACTTCGCGCGCCACCCCACCGCCGCCAACTTGGTGATGTTGGTGTTCCTGCTGCTCGGGGTGCTCACGCTCCCCGACCTGCAGCGCGAGACCTACCCCGAGTTCGAGTCGGACCGCATCCAGATCCGCGCGAGCTACCCGGGCGCCGACGCCGAGGTCATCGACGAGACCATCGTCGCGCGCCTCGAGGGCGCCGTGAGCGGGGTCGAGGGCGTCGAGACCATGACCTCGCGCTCGCGCGAGGGCTCGGCGTCGATCACCATCGAGGTCGCGGGCGGCCACGACGTCGAGCACGTGCTCGGCGAGCTCAAGGCCGCCGTCGACGCGGTCAGCGACCTGCCGGAGGGCATGGAGGACGCGCCCACGGTCGCGATCCGCACGCGCACGGCCCAGGTCGCGTCGGTCGCCGTGACCGGGCCGATGTCGGGGCAAGACCTCAAGCGCTACTGCGAGCGCGTGCGTCAGACGCTGCTCGCCGAGCCCGACATCTCGCTCGTGTCGCTGGCGGGCTTCTCGACCCACCAGATCAAGATCCGGCTCGACCCGGCGGCGATGACCCGCTTCGGCGTCGGCGTCAGCGAGGTCGCCGAGGCGATCCGCGCGCAGAGCCTCGACACGCCGCTGGGCAGCCTGCAGACCCTCGAGGGCGAGCTGCTCGTGCGCTACTCCGACAAGCGCGCGACGCCGGCGGAGCTCGGCGCGATCGTGCTCAAGACCGGCGAGGCCGGCGGCGAGGTCCGGCTCGACTCGATCGCGCAGCTCGAGGACACCTTCGCGGTCGAGGCCGATCAGACGTTCTTCAACGGGCAGCGGGCCGGGACCCTGGTCGTCAACAAGACCGGCGCGCAGGACAGCCTCGAGGTGTTCGCCGCGATCGAGCGCGCGCTCGAGCGGGAGCGCGCGCGCAAGCCCGAGGGCGTGACGCTGACGATCGTCAGCGACGTGACCTCGGTGATCTCCGACCGCCTCGCGCTGCTGGTGACCAACGGCCTGCAGGGGCTCGTGCTCGTGTTCTTGACGCTGTGGCTGTTCTTCAACCTGCGGCTCGCGTTCTGGGTCGCGGCGGGGCTGCCGGTGTCGTTCCTCGGGGCGATCTGCGTCATGTACTACACCGGCCAGAGCCTCAACATGATGACGATGATGGGGCTGCTCATCGCGCTCGGGCTGCTCATGGACGACGCGATCGTGCTGGCCGAGAACGTCGCGTCGCACCGCCAGCGCGGCAAGCCGCCGCTGCAGGCCGCGGTCGACGGCGTGCGCGAGGTCGCGGGCGGCGTGGTCTCGTCGTTCGTGACCACGGTGTGCGTGTTCGTCCCGCTGACCGCGATCGAGGGCCGGATCGGGCGCACGCTGCAGGTGATCCCGGCGGTGCTCGTCGCGGTGCTCGCCGTCAGCCTGCTCGAGGCGTTCTTCGTGCTGCCCAACCACCTCGGGCACATCCCGCGCGAGGGCCGACCGAGCCGCGCGCGCGCGCGCTTCGACGCCGCGTTCGAACGCGTGCGCGAGCGCGGCCTGGGTCGCCTCGTCGACCTCGCGATCCGGTTCCGCTACGCGACGCTCGGGCTCACCGCGGCCGCGCTGATCATCGCCGCGGGGCTCGTGAGCAGCGGCGCGCTGCGCTACCAGGCGTTCCCCGACACCGAGGGCGACAACGTCGAGTACAGCCTGGCCCTCTCGCCAGGTACATCGCTCGCCGAGACGCAGCGCGAGGTCGAGCGCGTCGTCGCGGCCGCCGAGCGCGTCAGCGCCGAGCTCTCGCCCCAGCAGCCCGACGGGCAGGCGCTGGTCAAGCACACCTCGGTGCGCTTCAACTACAACCGCGAGGTCGAGGAGACCGGGCCGCACCTCGCGACCGTCTCGGTCGACCTGCTCAGCGTCGAGGTCCGCGCGACGACGCTCGCCGAGTTCTCCCAGGCGTGGCGCGCCGCGATCGGGCCGGTCAAGAAGTCCGCGGTCGCCAAGGTCGGCGCCGGCGGGCGCCGGGGGCCCGGCGGCAACCCGATCGAGGTCCGGCTGCAGGGCGACGACCTCGAGCGGCTCGAGGAGGCCGCGCGCGCCGTCCAGGGGTGGTTTCGCGAGCTCGAGGGGACGTCGGACCTCGCCTACGATCTGCAGGCGGGCGCGCCCCAGGTCCGCGTGCGCATGCGCCCGGGCGCGAGCGCCTCGGGGCTGCGGGCCGACGCGCTCACCCAGCACATCAAGGCCGCGCTCTCGGGCGTCCGCGTCGAGAGCATGTTCGTGGGCGGCGAGGAGTTCGAGCTGTTCGTCGAGCTCGAGCGCTCGGGTCGCGACACGATCGCCGACCTGGAGCAGCTGATGATCCCGATCACGGGGGCCGACTCGGTGGCGACGGTGACGCCGCTGGCCGCGCTCGCGGAGGTCGAGCTCACGCGCGCCTACGCGACCGTCAACCGCGCGGCCGGCATACGCACGGTGACGGTCACGGGCAACATCGATCGCGAGCGCCTCAACCTCGCGGCGACCATCGCCCGCTTCACCGCGGAGCGCGTGCCGACGCTCGAGCAGGAGTTCCCCGACGTGCGCGTCGCCATCGGCGGCGAGATCGAGCAGTCCGAGGCGACCGTCGGCTCCATGGAGCGCGGCCTGATCATCGGCCTGTTCGCGATCTTCGTGCTGCTCGCCGTGCAGTTCCGCAACTACGTCGAGCCGGTCGTCGTGATGCTGGCGATCCCGTTCGCGTTCGCCGGCGTCGTCTACGGCAGCATGCTGATCGGCGCGCCGCTGAGCACCCAGGCGGTGCTGGGCTTCGTGTCGCTCGCCGGCGTCGTCGTCAACGACTCGATCCTGCTGATGCTGTTCATTCGCGACGCGCGCGCGCGCGGGCTCACGCCGATCGACGCGGCGCGCGGCGCGAGCCGGGACCGCTTCCGCGCCGTGCTGCTGACCTCGGTCACGACGATCGCCGGGCTCATCCCGCTGATGTTCGAGACCAGCCGGCAAGCCCAGAGCCTGATCCCCGTGGCGACGAGCATCGTGTTCGGGATCACCGCGTCGACGGTGCTGGTGCTCGTCGTGCTCCCGGCCACCTACGCGGCGCTCGGCGACCTCGGGCTCGCGCGCGTCGAGGTCGAGCCCGGGGACGAGCTCGAGGACGCGCCCGAGTCGCGGACCGCGTGAGCGCCGTCGGCTACATCCGTTCGAACTGCGCGCGGAAGCCTCGCAGCAGGCCGTGGGTGCCGAGGCGGTGGAACAGGGTGTCCGCGACCTGTCCCCGGGGACCCATCCAGCGCGTCTCGTCGCCCAGGCCCTCGGCGTCGACGTCGAGCGCGACCGTGTCGACGAGCGCGACCAGTCGGCGCGCGAGCGCGGCCTCGTCGCGCGCGGCCTCGAGCTTGCGCGCCAGCGCCTTGGCCCCGCGCACGCTGACGTACTGCACGCGCTCGAGGTTGCGGTAGACGCCGTCGAGGTCGCCGAAGCTCTCGAGCAGCGCGCGCGCGGCCTTGGGCCCGACCCCGCGCACGCCGGCGATGTTGTCGGTGGTGTCGCCGACCAGCGCCTGAAAGTCGACCACGCGCGCCGGCGGCACGCCGAGGCGCTCGCTCACCCCGGCCTCGTCGAGCAGCGCGCCCGACTTGGGATCCTGCAGGCGCACCGGCGGCGGCGCGTCGGCGACGAGCTGACACAGATCCTTGTCGGGGCTGACGAGGCGCACGGCCATCTCGCCCGCGCGACCGAGGCGAACCAGCGTGGCCATGAGGTCGTCGGCCTCGTAGTCGAGCACGCCGTAGACCGCGAAGCCCAGGGCCTCGAACGCGTCGCGCGTCAGCTCGAACTGCGGCTCGAGATCGTCGGGCGGGTCGCCGCGGTTGGCCTTGTAGCGGGGGTCGATGCGGTTGCGGAAGGTCTGCTGACCGGAGTCGAAGACGACCGCGACGTGCTGCGGCCGCTCGCGCCGGAGGAAGCCCAGCGTCAGCTGCAGCGCGCCGATCACCGCGCCGACCTCGAGGCCGTCGGTCGACGTGCGCCCGTCCCCGTAGCGCATGCCGTAGTAGGCGCGGAACAGGGTCGCGGTGCCGTCGAGCACGACCAGCTCGGGGCCGCGCCAGGGCGCGCGGGGCGAGACCTCGTCCCCGCCCGTCACGGGCGCCCCCGGCTCGGGCCCGGCGTCCGCCTGGTTCGTCGTCGTGCTGCGCTCGTCCACGCCGCGACCATAACGAAGCGCGCGGCCGCGGCCAAGCTCGCTCGCGGCGCGCGGGCTCAGGGCAGCAGCGCGTTGGTCGCCACGAAGTCGTCGATCCACGCGGTGTCGCTGTACTGCGAGAACGAGCCGTCTTTCTCGTAGCGCCAGCGGATGGTGTGCGTGCCCGCGGTGACGGGGTAGGTCGCCAGCCCCCAGCTGCTGTCGCCGCTCCACTCGCCCTTCTGCACGTTGTCGATGTACACGCGCAGGTAGTCGTAGTTCTGCTCGCTGCTCACGCGGCGCCAGAACGAGACCGACCCGGACGCGACGAAGTTGAGCGTGATCTCGACCTGGCTGACCGCGTCGTCGCCGATCGGCCCGCTGCCGGCGCCGTAGCTGCCGCCGTGGGCCTGGTTGTTCGTGACCGACCACGGGGCGCTGCCGCCGACGCTCCAGCCCTGGGAGAACACGCCGTCTTCGAAGTCCTCGACGTAGTCGTTGGCGCAGGCGTCGAGGACCAGCGCGCAGGCGTCGTCGCAGGCGAGCGCGCCGCCGGCGAAGCCCTGGGTCTGACAGCTCTCGCCGGCCAGGTCGGCGCCGTCGCAGGCCTCGCCCTCCTCGACCGCGTCGTTGCCGCACACGGCGCTGACGCACTGCGAGGTGTCGAAGGTGCAGCTCTCGGGGTCGCAGCTCAGCGCGCCGCCGAAGAAGCCCAGCGTCTCGCAGGTCTCGCCGCCGTAGTTGGTCTGGTCGCACTCCTCGTCGGGGTCGAGGAAGCCGTTGTCGCACAGCGGCTCGTCACCGTCGCCGTCACCGTCGCCATCTCCATCCCCGTCGCCGTCACCGTCCCCGTCTCCGTCACCGTCGCCGGTGGTCTCGGGGTCCTCCGTGGTCGCGCCGGCGCTCTGCGAGCCGTTGCTCGCGCTCGTCGGCTGGGGGTTGGCCGGCGCCGTGAACACGCCCGAGGTGTCGTCGCCCTCGTCGTCCGCCGCGCAGCCCGTCAGCGCCAGACCTAGGGCACATGTCGTACAGTACACATAACTAAGGAGTAGGCTAGTAAGTCGCGACATACCACGACGATAGCAACTCGCCGCGGCGCCGCACCGGGTCAAAACATGATTGAATAGACATGTTGGAGCCAAGCGGCTCAGGCCGGCGCGTCCGCGGCCGCGAGCGCGCGCTCGAGCTCCGCGGCCGCGCGCGCGCTCGCGGCTCGCCCGGCGTTGAGCTGGTGGACCATCTGCTCGACCTCGCGCTCGAAGCGCTCGGCCGCCTCGCGCTCCTCGGCCTGGCGCTGGAACTCGGTGTACGCGGCGATACGCGCGATCACGTCCTGCGTCGAGACCGGGCGCGAGAGCTCGGCGATGATGCGCGCGCGCTCCTCGTAGTCGGCCTTGAAGTAGCGCGCCGGGTACTCGAAGTCCTGCACGTGCGCGCGGATGTTCCCCGCCACGCTCTCGACCTGGCGCCCGCTGAGATCCGACTCCACGAGCGTGCGCCCGATCTCGGCCCAGCCCGGGTCGTCCGGCGACACGCGGTCCCGCACGTCCCGCAGCAGCACGTCGCGCAGCAGCGTCACGTAGTCCTCGGCGCTCGTCGGCCCGCGGACCGTGAACGGGTTCTGGGCGATGCGCGAGACCGTGGCCTCGTCCATCTGCATGTAGTTCGCGTCGCAGATCATGAACCACTTGCCGTCGCGGGGGATCAGCGTGCCGTCGAAGATCCCGAACACGGCGCCGAGGTTGCTCTTCTCCTCGGAGCGCAGGTCGCCGCTCGCGCGCGAGGCGAACGCGGTGTCGATGTCGGGCCAGTACACGCCGCACACGCCGTCGAAGCCGTAGACCTCCTCCTTGAAGATCTTGATCAGCGTCGACGCGCTCGCGTTCTGGTACGAGCTGGCCCAGTCCGTGCGGCGGATGACGCGGAAGCGCGCCGGGATGTCGTGCTGCTCGCAGAACTCGAGGAAGTAGTTGCCGATCGCGTGGGCGGTGATGGTCTTGCCGCAGCCCGGGCGCCCGAGCCCGAACAGCACGGGGTTGATCGTCTTGGGGCTCCTGCGCTGGCGGAGGTCGTAGGCCGCGACGTCCCGCGCGAGCCGCAGGCCGGCCTCGACGTACTCGCGGTTGCCGACGATGTCGCCGGTGCGCACGGGCTTGAGGTCACAGACCTCCTCGGCCAGCGCGCGCGAGCGAAAGCCCTCGTAGCGGCGCCCGCCGACGATGACCTTGCGCCGCGCGAGCGCGACGCCGAAGGGCCGCAGGCGCCCGAGGTGGGTCAGGCGCTCGATCGCGCCGCGCAGCTGGGCGACGAAGGCGTGCACCGTGGTCACGACCCAGCGCGCGCGCTCGTCCTCGCGGGGCGCGTCGCCTGCGGCGTGCCGCTTGGCCTGGATCTCGAGGTACTTGCCGGCCATGGCCAGCAGGCGCCCGATGACCGCGCGGGGCGGCTGCTCGAGCAGGCCCTCGAGGCCGGCGGCGTCGAGGTCGGCGCTCGACTCGGGGCTAGGGGCGAGCCCGGCGAGCGCGACGATCAGCGCGTCGCACAGCGCCGTGACCGTGAACGCGCCGATGAACAGCCGCTGGTCGCGGGTCGGCTCGGGCAGCGCGAGCGTGCCGGTCCGCGCGATGTCCTCGAGCAGCGCCGCGTGCAGGGCCTCGCCGACCTGCAGCGCCAGGTCGGCGCAGGCGATCACCGCGTCGAGCATGCGCAGGCTCAGGACCGTGTGGCCGAAGGGCGCCTTGACGAGGGCGTGCACGACCTTCGCCAGCCCGACGTCCTTGACGATCGCCCGCATCCCGGCGCGGTCGAACCCGCCGGCCGGCGGCTCGACGATCAGAGGTGATGGACCCGACATGGGCGTGAGTTTACCGCCCCGGCGGCGCCGCCCGGGCTGCCGGGGCCGCGCGCGCGGCCGCGCGCCGTTGCCCCCTCGCGCGCTCCTGTCTAGGCTCACGCGACCACTATGGCCAAGAGCAAGCAGAAGAAGTCGGGCGACAAGTCGGGCGGTAACAAGTCGGGCAACAAGTCGGCGCAAGGGCACACGCCCCACGATCCCGAGGGTCCGCGGCTCGACACGCTCGCGCGCGCGCTCGCCCGGGTGCTGCACGCGGCGCTGCCGGAGGCGGCGGGCCTGAGCGAGGACGACGCCGCCGGGCTGCTCGAGCGCCCGCCGACGCCGGACATGGGCGACTTCGCGTTCCCCTGCTTCCGCCTGGCGAGGACGCTGCGCAAGGGCCCGCCGGTGATCGCCGCGGAGCTCGCCCGGGCGCTCACGGAGGGAGGCGATCCGCTCGTCGAGTCCGCGGCCGCGCTCGGCCCCTACGTCAACATACGCCTCGGGCTCGGCCCGGCTGGCGCGCTGCTGCTGCCCAAGCTGGCCCGAGGGCAATTCGAGACGCCGCCGGTCCGCGACCAGCGGATCATGGTCGAGTTCTCGCAGCCCAACACGCACAAGGCGTTCCACGTCGGCCACATGCGCAACCTGTGCCTCGGCGACGCGCTCGTCCGGCTGCTGCGCGCCGACGGCTACCCGGTGATCGCGGCCAACTACTTCGGGGACGTCGGCGCGCACATCGCCAAGTGCCTGTGGTGGTTCCTCGACCACCTGACGGAGGAGCAGCGCCAGCCGCCCGCGCGCCACCGCGGCGAGTGGCTCGGCCAGATCTACGCGGCCGCGAGCGATCAGCTCTCGGTCTGGGAGGAGCAGGCCGAGGCCGGCGACGAGCAGGCCGCCGCGCGGCTCGCCGCCGCCAAGGCCCGCACCACCGAGATCCTCCACCGGCTCGAGACCCGCGAGCCCGAGATGACCGCGGTGTGGGAGCGGACGCGGCGCTGGTCGCTCGACGAGTTCGCCGAGATCTACAAGTGGTCCGACGTCGAGTTCGACGCGCTGTTCTACGAGAGCCAGGTCGACGAGCCGGGCCTGCGGCTGGTCGACGAGTTCCTCGAGAAAGGTGTCTTTACGGTCAGCGAGGGCGCGGTCGGGATCTTCAACGAGGAGATCAAGCACATGCCGTTCTTCATGCTGCGCAAGCGCGACGGCAACGGCCTGTACGCGACCAAGGACCTCGCGCTCGCGCGCATGAAGTTCGAACACCACAGCATCGACCGCTCGATCTACGTGGTCGACGTGCGCCAGAGCGACCACTTCAAGCACGTGTTCCTGACGCTCAAGAAGATGGGCTTTCAGCAGGCCGACCAGTGCCAGCACGTGCCCTACGAGATGGTCGAGCTGCCCGACGGGCCGATGGCGACGCGCAAGGGCAACGTGATCCTGTTCCGCGAGCTGCGCGAGCGCATGACCGCGACCATCACCGCGAACTACCTCGAGCAGTTCCGCGGCGACTGGAGCGACGCGGACATCGAGGCGACGGCCGACGCCGTGGCGCTGGGCTCGATCCGCTACGGCATGCTCGGGCGCGACGTGAACCAGAAGATCGTCTTCGACATGGCCGAGTGGACCAACCGCGAGGGCAACTCGGGCGCGTACCTGCAGTACACCTTCGCGCGCGCCGGCTCGGTCCTGCGGGTCTGCGCCGAGGAGGGGAAGATCCTCGACCCCGCGCTGCGGGACGGCGGGGACGAGCGCGGGATAGCCGCCGTCACCGCGAGCCTGGTCGAGCCGCAGGAGCGCGAGCTGCTGCTGGCGCTCACCGGGCTCGAGCGGACGATCCACGCCGCGGCCGCGCAACTCCGCCCCTCGGTCGTCTGCGTCTACCTCTACAACCTGTGCAAGGCGTTCAACCGCTTCCACTACTCCTGCCGGGTGAAATCGGCCGAGGGCGAGCTGCTGCAGGCGCGCCTGCTGCTGGTGACCGCGTTCACCCGGGGGCTCGCGCGAGCCCTCGACGTGCTCGGGATCCCGGCGCCCGAGCGGATGTAACACCAACGAGCCGGGCCGTGACCACGCTCCGGCCGGCCGGTTGTCTCAATTCCGGCCGACCGGTTATGATGGCGCGGTAATGCCTGGCTTGGTCGCGCGCACTGGTTCTCGAGCTTCGCTCGCGCTCTCTCGTTCGCTCGCGGCCGCGCTCGCGAGCGCCGCCCTGGCGTTGAGCGGCTGCAGCTCCGGCGTCAACGAGGGCGGCGGCTCGAGCCTGAGCGGCGCCGGCAGCCAGGGGACGCAAGGGACCGACGGCGGCGGCACGGACACCGAGGGCGCGACCTCGGCGGGGCCCGGCTCCGAGACCGACACGAGCGCGAGCTCGACGAGCGGCCCGAGCACCTCGGCGACGACGAACAACACCACCGAGCCGGACCCGAGCTCGACGCTCGACCCCTCGAGCACGAGCGACGACCCGACCATCGATCCGACCGGGACCACGGGCGAGCTCGACTGCAACAGCGTCAACACGACCTGCGCCGAGTCGACGAACCTCGGCCCGGTCGGACCCGGCGAGAGCGCCTCGTCGCTGCCGCTGCAGCTCGATCCTGAACACGAGCACTGGTACACGATCCAGTTCACGCTCACGGGCGGCCAGCGGCCCGGTACGGGCACGCCGACGATCGTGTTTGATCAGAACACGAACGAGGCGTTCGGCTTCGACGTGATCTTCGACGCGTGCGGCAACCAGCCGGTCAACTGCCTCGAGGAGGGCTCGTCGGCGACGGGCATCCAGCAGTGGGAGTTCATGGACATCCCGACCGATGGTCTGACCATGATGCCGGGCTACAACCCGCCCGACATGCAGACCGATCCCTGGCCCGAGAACGCGTTCGTCCGGGTCTATCGGGTCGATGACGCGCAGACCTGCGAGACCTACCAGCTCTCGGCCAAGCGCCCGTAGACAGCGTGTCCCGACGCCGCGAGCGTGACGCGCTCGCGCGGATCTGCTCGCGCGGCCAGCGTCGAGGTGTGGCGCGGCGCCCTTGCCAAGCCGTCAGGCCTCGAGCCACCCTCGATCTCGTCATGACAGCGTTCCGTGGCTCCCACCGTCTCGTCCACCGCGCGCGCCTCGGCCTCGCGCTCGCGCTCGTGAGCCTGGTCGGCTGCGGGCTCAGCTCCAAGGTCGACCTCGTGCTCGACCAGGTGGACAGCGAGGCCGCGAAGGACTGCGCGTGCAACTGGCAGTTCTACAACTACGGCTCCGAGGACGAGTGCATCATGGACCGCAGCACGAGCCCGAGCGAGCGCGAGTGCGTGCAGAGCGTGATCGCGGAGTCCTCGGACGACGAGCTCAACGAGCGCGTGCTCGACTGCTACTCCCGCGCCTACGACGACCTCGGCCTGTGCAACGGCGACCTCAGCTGTAATGACAACCTCGAGTGGGCCGCCTGCTACGTGAACTTCAGCATCGACATCGGGCAGTGCCCGGACGCCGACAGCGAGGTCGCGCGCGACGTCGGCGACTGCCTGACCTGAGCAGGCGCCCGCGAGCGCGACGGACCCCGCGCGCGGTCCTCGGCCGCCGCGCGCGGCCGGGCTCGGCTCGCGCTACAATGCCCGCGCGCCGCCCCACGGCGACGCCGACACACCAGCACGACATCACGACGACACGGAAGGTCGGGAGCGCATGAGCCAGGAGTTCGAATCGGCGGAGCAGGTCCGCGACGCCGCCGGTCGGCAGTATCACATCGGCCTCGCGCCGGGCGAGGTGGCGCCCTGGATCCTCATGGTCGGCGACCCCAAGCGAGCGCGCCGCGTCGCCGAGCTGTTCGACGCCGTCGAGCTCGAGCGCAGCAACCGCGAGTACCTGACGCTCACGGGCACACACCGCGGCGTGCGGATCTCGGTGATGGGCACCGGCATGAGCGCCGCGAACACGGAGATCGCGGTCGTCGAGCTGCTGCAGTGCATGCCCGAGGGCGTGACGCCGACGATGATCCGCTGCGGCAGCTCGGGGGCGCTGCAGCCCGAGATCGCGCTCGGCGATCTCGTCATCACGCAGGGCGCGTGCCGGCTCGAGATGGCCTCGAGCGCGTATGTGACCGACGGCTTCCCGGCGGTCGCGAGCACCGACGTGGTGCTCGCGCTCGCGCAGGCGGCCGAGGCGGTCACGGCCGGGGACCGCAGCGCCTACCACGTCGGCCTGACGGCGACCGCCGCCGGCTTCTACGGGGCGCAGGGGCGGCGCGTCCCCGGCCTCCCGCCGCCGCGGGACACCGGCGCGCTCGACCGCCTCGCGACCGAGCGCGTGCTCAACTTCGAGATGGAGGCGTCGTGCCTGCTGACGCTGGCGACGCTGTGCCGGTTTAGGGCGGGCGCGGTCTGTGCCGCCTACGCCAGCCGGCCGCGAAACACGTTCATCTCGAGCGACGACAAGGACGCGGCCGAGCTGCGCTGCATCACGACCGGGCTAACGGCGATTCACAACCTCATCGCCATGGACCAGGCCCGCGGCGCGCGGCCGGTCTGGCACCCCGGCCTCGCCTGACCCTGCGGACCGCCTGACCGCGCGTCGATTTCGAGCGCGCGCGCGCGTGTACACGCACGCGCACGCGCGTCGAAGCGCGCGACAAGACGCTCGAGGAAGCGCGTCAGGAAGCGCGTCAAGACGCGCGTCGGAGCGCGCCGAGAAGCACGCCGCGCGCCCTCGCCCCTCCGGCGAGCGCCCGCGCGGACGCTTGCGCAGGAGGCGGGTTCTGGTCGATTGTATGCCCTGCTCGTGCCCGCCAACGCGGCCGCGTCGACAAGGAGTATTCGAGTGTCTGCGATCCAAAGAGCCTTCGCGCTCGTGCTTTCCGTCCTACTGCTCTTACCGTCCAGCGTCGCGTTCGCGAGCGCGACCTTCGACGAGGCGCCGCCGCCGACGGTGGAGAACCGGAGCGTGCCCGCGAAGGCGCCGGTGCGGCCGGGGACGCTCGGCCCGGTCAACACTGCGGATCCAGGCGCGCGCGGCCCAGCGACGCGCCCGATCGCCAACCGCCCGCCGCCGCCCACGGCCGCGCCGCAGTACGACGAGTGGTATGAGGCCGCCGACACGTGGGTGCGCGAGTCGCTGCTGCCGGTCGCGCAGAAGGTGGGCATCGCGCTGCTCATCCTGCTCATCGGCTGGCTGGTCGCCAGCATCGTGCGGCGCGCCGTCTACGGCATCCTCCAGCGGACCACGCTCGACGACAAGCTCGCGGACTGGCTGCGCCTCGACCTGCTCTTTGAGAAGGGTGACGGCGATCGCCCGAAGAACCAGGTCGAGCGCTTCTTCGCCGCGGTCGTCTACTACATCCTGATGGCGCTCGTCGTCGTCGCGACGCTGCAGTACTCCGGCTTCAGCCAGGCGGCCGAGCCGATCAACAACCTCATCAACATCGTGCTGACCGAGGGCCTGCGGCGCCTCGGCGTCGCCATCCTGTACCTCGTCGGCGCCTGGGCGGCCGCGACGATCCTCGGCAAGCTCGCCACGCTGCTCGTCGGCCAGCTCCGCCTCGACGCCTGGATCGGCGACCTCACGACGCGCCCGGTCCGCCCGGGCGACCCCGCGCCGCGCAAGTTCAGCGAGAACGTCGGCAGCGTGGTCAAGGGCCTCGTGATGATCGTCGGCCTCGCGGCCGCCTTCGACGCCCTCGAGATCACGCCGATCTCCGAGCCGCTGCACAACGCGATCAACCGCGTCATCGGCATCCTGCCGTCGCTCGGCGTGGCGATCGTCATCCTGTTCGCCGGCTGGGTGATCAGCCGGCTCGTGCGCGACATCCTGCAGGGCCTGCTCGGGAGCCTCGGCATCGACCGCCTGGCCGAGCGCCTGCGCATCTCGAGCCTGCTCGGCAAGTGGACCGCGAGCGCCTTCCTCGCCGCCGTGGCCGCGTTCTTCATCATGCTCCAGGCCGCGCTCGCCGCGATCAACGAGCTCGGGCTCGAGACGCTGAGCCTGCCGATCACGAACATGATGACGCAGTTCTGGAACCTGCTCCCAGGGCTCGCGGTCTCGGCGCTGATCATCTTCGTCGGCGTGTGGGTCGGTCGCATCCTCCGCGAGCTGGTCGCCAACGGCCTGCGCAACCTCGGCTTCGACGGGCTGATGGCGCGCCTCGGCCTCGGCACGATCGCCAAGCGCGACGATCGCCTGGGTGAGCCCAGCGAGCTGGTCGGCTTCTTCGCCCAGACCGTCGTCATCCTGCTCGCGGTCGCGCAGGCCTTCGAGAACCTCGAGCTGATCACCTGGGCCGGCTACGTCAACTACTTCTTGAGCTGGACGCTCAAGCACGTGCTGGTCGCGTTCATCATCATCGGCGTCGGCTTCGCGATCGGCAACTACGTGCGCGACGTCATCACCGCGCGCCAGGAGGCCTCCGGCGAGTCCAGCTTCCCGTGGATGGGGATGTTCGCCCGCTACGTCGTGCTGGTGTTCGCCTCGACCATGGCGATCCACCAGCTCGGCGTGGCCGAGAACTTCGTGCTGCTGACCTTCGGGCTGCTGTTCGGCAGCCTGTGCCTGGCGGCGGCGCTGGCCTTCGGGCTCGGCGCGCGCGACGTCGCCAGCGAGATCGTCCGCACCCGCTTCGACCACGCCAAGGCGAACGAGCGCGCGCGCAGCATGGGCGGCGGCGGCTCGAGCTACGACTCGGGCTACTTCGCCCGCCCCGGCGCGGCGAGCAAGCCGGACGACAAGAACGGGACCTGACCGAAGGGTCTGGTTATAGCTCGCCGCGCGGCGAGCTCCGGGCGCCCCCGCCGGCCACGGCCGCGGGGGCGCTGCCCGTTAACCCCACCGCTGACCATCAGCCCGCTGCTCACCGCCGCGATGACGTCAAGCGCGCGCGCGTCGACGCCAAGTGAGTCTCCTCCGCGCCCGCGCTCAAGCGTCGATGCCGCTTGCGAACCACGCTTAACCACACGGAGCAGCATCAAGACGATATGCACCAAGCAAAGCGCACGACAGTGAGCCTTCTCGGCGGGATGATCTTCATGGTTGGCACGATCCTGTGGATGGCCTCGGCTCGACCCGAGTTCGGTCTGGGAGAGCACCGGAGCGCAACCGGCGAGACGCTGGAGCTCGTAGGGCAGGGCGGGACCGCGCTGGGCAGCGCGCTCCTCGGCTACCGCGTGGCCTCCTACGTCCGGGAGCACAACCGCGTCAGGACCTCACAGGAGGCCGCGAGGTCAGCGGCGCGGGCGCGCGCGGGCTGACGAGGCTGCGCGCGGGTCGGCTCACGCGTCGCCGAGGCGCTCGCCGTCCGCGAACGGGCGACCGGCGACGTAGTCCCGCGCGAGCATGCGCCGCTTCCCCGGCGGCTGCACGTAGGCCACACACAGCACGCCCTCGCCGCAGGCGACGTGCAGACCGTCTTGGTCGGCGGCGAGCACCTCGCCCGGCCGCGCGCCCTCGGGGCGCGCGTGGGCGGAGCGGCGGGCCGTGAACAGCTTCAGCGTCGCGCCGTCGCGGACGGTGAACGCCCCGGGCCAGGGATCCATGCCGCGCACGTGATCGACGAGCGCGCCCGCGTCACGCGACCAGTCGACGCGCCCGTGCTGCTTCTCGAGCAGCTCGGCGTAGGTCACCCCGTCCTCGGCCTGCGGCGTCGGCAGGGGCACGTTCGGGAACTCGCGCAAGAAGCCCTCGAGGCACTCGCCGCCGAGCGTCGCGAGGCGCTCGAACAGCTCACCGCTGGTCTCGTGCGGCTCGATCGCCGTGCGGGCGATCCGATACACAGGGCCGGTGTCGAGGCCCTGCTCCATGCGCATGATGGCGACGCCGGTCTCGGCGTCGCCCGCCAGGACCGCGCGCTGAATCGGCGAGGCGCCCCGCCAGCGCGGGAGCAGCGAGGCGTGCACGTTGACGCAGCCGTGCCGCGGCGCCTCGAGGATCGAGCGCGGCAGGATCCGCCCGTAGGCCGCGACGACGATGAGGTCGAGCTCGAGCGCCCGCAGCGTGGCCGCGACCTTCCCGGTGCGGAGCTTTCGCGGCTGCGCGACCGGGAGCCCGAGGCGCTCCGCCGCGACCTTCACGGGCGGCGCCACGAGCTTGCGCCCGCGACCGGCGCGGCGATCGGGTTGGCTGATCACGAGCGGGACGTCGCAGACGCGCGCCGTCGCCTCGAGGCTCGGGACGGCGAAGTCGGGCGAGCCCATGAACGCGGCCCGCAGCCGCCTTGCCCCAGAGGTGTGTGGTTCCATCATTCGTCCTCTCCTTCGCGCGCGCGCGCGGCCTCGTCCGGCGACGGAGGAAGGTGCGCGCGATAGACGGCGCGCATGACGTCGTCGAGCAGGACGTCGCGGGCCGTGTCGAGCGCGGCCCGGAGCGCGAGCAGCTCGCTCGCGTCCCCCCGCGCGGCGTAGCGCGCCACGGTCTCGGGCTCGAGCCGCTCGTCCGAGAACGTCTCGAGGAGCTCAGCGTGGGCCAGCAGCACCTCGAGCCGCGACGCGCCGCGCTCGAGCCCCAGCGCGGTGAAGTAGTCCTCGGTCTGCAGCAGCCGGAGCCGCTCCTCGACGCGCGCGCGGTCGATCGCGACGCCGCCGCGCGCCGCCGGCTCGCGCGCGTCGCCGCGGAGCTCGAGGTGCCCCGCCAGCGTGAGCGCGTAGACCAGCGCGAGCAGGCGGTGCTCCTCGTGCTCGCGTCGCGTGACGCGCTCGACGAGCTCGTCGAGCGTCGTCAGGCCGTCGAGGCGCTCGAGCCAGGCGCGCTCGCCCGCGCTGAGCCCGAAGCGCGCGCGCAGCTCTTCAAGCGCGCCGGGCTCGCGCAGCGCCGGGCGCTGGGCGCCGTCGCCGACGCGCTCGCGCAGCTGCTCCGTAGGCCAGCTGGTCTGAAGGGCCCCGAGCAGCACGACGTCTGGCCGCGCGCGCAGGCCGACGTCGCCGCGCTTGCCCAGCGCCTCGGGCACCAGCGTCCAGCGACCGCCGTCATCGCCCCAGGACAGCGTCGGCGCGAGGCAGCGGATCGCGTGCAGCTCGAGCGCGCGCCCACGCTCGGAGCGCTTGAGCAGGCTGGCCTGCGCGAGCAGCTCGACGCCCAGCTCCGGTCTCGCGTCGTCGATCAGGCGCGCGCCCACCAGGACATCGGCGGCGCCGAGCAAGCCGGCGCGCGCGAGCGTGTCGAGCAGGCCGTCGTGCGGATCGCTCGAGCGCGCCCGCGTCACCGCGCCGTCCCGCCACCAAAGCGTCCGCCAGCGGTCCGGCGTGAGGACGAGCTCCAGCCGCCCCGTGAAGCGCTCCTCGCCCAGCTCGACGAGCAGCTCGGCGGCGCTGAGCAGCTCGAGCGAGCCCGAGCTGCGCGCGTCGGCCTCGAGGGCGCGCGCGTCGAGCTCGGCCGCGTCGACGCGTCGCCCGGCGTCAGCGCGCTGCGTCGGGACGAAGTCGGCGCGCGCGGGGCCGCCGAGCGAGACGAACGACTGAATCGGCGTCGGCTCGCGCGCGACGAGCTCGTCGAGCTCGTCGAGCTCGTCGAGCCCGTCGAGCGCCTCGGGGAGCTCGACCTCGTCCACGCGCTCGTCCGCGAGCCTCGCGGTCATCACCACGTCCGGCGCCGCCTCGCCGAGCACCTCCGCGACATCCTCCATGACCGCCGCCGCGATCTCGTCGGCGACGTCCGCCTCGACGTGCGCGTCGCGGATCGGGCGCGTCGGCTCGCGCACACCCTCGAGGTCGAGCAGCTCATCGTCGACGCCGTCGAGCTGACGCGCGGGCGCCCCACCGCCGCGCGCGCGCCCGGCCGGCCCCACGAGCTCGAGCAGCGCGGACTCCAGCTCCGCTGGCTCGAGCGGGACGTGCAGAAAACGATCGGCGCCGAGCTCGAGAATGTCGGCGAGTTCGGGCCGCGCGCTGCCGATGCGACCGTAGAGGACCACGGGCACATCCGCGCCATATCGCTCGCGCAGCGCGATCATCAACGCGCGCGCGTCCCCGGCTCCGAGCGCCGCGAGGATCACCGCCGGCGCGTGCGCGACCGCGCGCGACGCACCTGATTCACCCGGGTCGTCGCGCGAAACGTCGTAGCCGAGCGAGCGAGCGCGCCGCTCGAGCTCCGCCGCGCGCTCCGGGTCTCCGACGATGACGAGTGAGTCGCCCACGCGGCGCGCAGTCTAACAGGCAGCCGCGACGCGCCGCGTGGCGACGAGCGCGTCATCAACGGCTCTCGGGCCGATGCGCGCCCGTCCATCCGACGACGCGGAGCCGCGCGCCGCCGCGCTTCTCTCCCACGCGCGCCGCGTCGCGAACCAACCTGCGCGCCCGACTTCGTCGTAGCGACGCGAACTGACACGGCTTGTTCCAGGACCCACGGCGTACGCGCGGTGGTCCGGCCGGCCGTGCCCGATGCCTTGTTGGCGCGGGTTGGAAACCATGTAAAAAACAAATGAATACTTCGTATCCGCATTCGGTCAGGCTGAAAGCCTGCCTGGATCTCGCTGGATCCAGCGATTGACCCACCCGAGAAAGGCCGACAACCCCATGAGCCTCCGTCCCTCGTTGAAACTCGCCTCCAAGCTCGCTGGCGCGCTGGTCGTCGCCGGCGCGATGCTCACGGCCTCCTACGCCGTCGCCAATCACCCGCTCGGCGCGCCGGACGGCTGGTGGGTGACGATCGACGACGACGGCGTCACGAAGAAGTCCATCCTCAAGATCTTCACGTACCGCGACAAGATCTACGGGAAGGTCGACGCGCTGCTGCAGAAGCCCCAGGACACGCTGTGCGAGAAGTGCAAGGGCGACCTGAAGTGCAAGCCGGTGAAGGGCATGCTGATCATGAGCGGGCTGTCGTGGGATGAGAGCAAGATGCGCTGGACCGAGGGGCGCATCCTCGACCCCGAGAAGGGCAAGCGCTACTGGATCAGCATCGGCTACAAGGACGGCACGCAGGGCCGCGTCATCGACGCGAAGGGCAGCCTGGACCGCAACGGCTTCATCGGGCGCCGCCAGGAGTGGCAGTGGTGCACCTCCAGCTGCCGCGACGAGCTGCTCGCCACGGTCCAGGAGACCGGCGCGACCAACGAGGGCTGCCGCTAACACCCGCTGACGCCTCAGCCCGCGCCGCGGCCGTCGATCGGTCGCGGCGCGCTCGCGACCAGCACCCAAGCGCGGCGCGAGAGAACATCACTCTTAGAACAGGCTCTTCAGAGCAGGCTCTGTGGGTCGACGTCGACGGTCGCGGTCGTCGCGGTCGCGCTCGAGCCGTCCGCGCCGAGACGGGGTCGAAGCCCGCGCAGCAGCCAGCGCAGCGGCGCGCGGGCCTGGGCGCGCAGCAGCAGCTGCCAGCGCGTGCGCTTGTTAATGCGCTCGATCGGGGACGGGACGGGGCCCAGCAGCGCCACGGGCTCGCCCTCGCCCTCGTGCTGGGCGAGGATCTGCGCGACGCCCACCCGCAGGAGCTCGGCGAGCGCGCCGGCGCGCCGCTTCACCGCCTCCTCCTCGGGCCCGGAGACGCGGACCAGCGCGAGGTGACCGAAGGGCGGGTTGCCGAGCTCGCGCCGCCGCGCCAGCTCCCAGGTCGCGAACTCCTCGAAGTCGTGGGTGCGCGCGCAGGTGATCGCGGGGTGCTGCACCGCGTAGGCCTGCATCAGGACGCGCCCGGGGCGATCGCCGCGACCTGCCCGACCGGCCACCTGCGTGATCAGCTGAAACGTCCGCTCGGCCGCGCGGAGGTCGGGGAGCCCGAGCCCGTGATCGGCCTGCAGGATCCCGACCAGCGTCACGCCGGGGAAGTCGTGGCCCTTCGAGAGCATCTGCGTGCCGACGAGCACGTTGCCCTCGCCCGCGCGGAACGCCGCGAGCGTGTCGACGAGCCCGCGGCCGCGGCTCGTGTCGCGATCGAGCCGCAGCACGCGGGCGCCCTCGACCTCGCGCGTGACCGCGAGCTCGACGCGCTCGGTGCCGGCGTTGCCGTGCAGCAGCTCGCCCTCGCCGCACGCCTTGCAGCGCTCCGGCGGCGCCTCGATGTGCCCGCACAGGTGACACAGCAGCCGGTTGCGCCGCAGGTGGTAGGTCATCGACGGCGCGCTGCAGTCCGGGCACTGCGTGAGCGCGCCGCAGGACTCGCACACGAGCGTCGTCGCGAAGCCGCGGCGGTTGAGGAACAGGATCGCCTGCTCGCCGGCGTTGACCGTGTCGCGCAGCGCTCGCAGCAGCCGCGCGGTTAACATGGTCTCTGGATCAGGTCGGTGCACCGAGAGCGGCACGAGCTCGACCGACGGCAGCGGCCGCGCGGTGGGGCGCGTGGTCAGCCGCAGCCAGCGGAAGTGACCGGCGCGCGCGCGTTCGAAGGTCTCGAGCGAGGGCGTCGCGCTGCCGAGCACGGCCACCGCCGAGAGCGCGCGCGCCCGCACCAGCGCGACGTCGCGGGCGCTGTAGCGGACGCCCTCCTCCTGCTTGAACGAGGCGTCGTGCTCCTCGTCGACGACGATCACGCGCAGGTCCTCGATCGGCGCGAACACGGCCGAGCGCGCGCCGATGACGATACGCACCTGACCCGCGCGGATCTGCTGCCAGGCGTCGAGGCGCTGGCGCGGCGTGAGCCCGCTGTGCAGCACCGCGACCGTGTCGCCGAAGCGCCCGCGGAAGCGATCGGAGAGCTGCGGCGTCAGGGCGATCTCGGGGACCAGCACGATCGCGCCGCCGCCCTGCGCGAGCGCGTGGGCGATGAGCTGCAGGTAGACCTCGGTCTTGCCGCTGCCCGTGATCCCGTGCAGCAGCGAGGTCGTGAACACGCGCGCGTCGACGTCCGCGCGCAGCTGCTCGAGCGCGCGCGCCTGATCCTGCGTCGGCGCCTGCGGCGAGCTGCGCTCGACCTCGCCGGTCGCGAAGGGATCGAGCAGCCGCGGGCGCTCCTCCACGACCACGAGCCCGGCGGCGAGCAGCGGCTTGATCAGCTGACGCACCCGCGGGAACGGCCCGCGCAGCTCGCCGAGCGCGACCCAGCTGCCCTCCGGCGCCGTCTCGAGGACATCGAGCAGCGCGCGTCGCTGCTTGCTGCGACCGATCACGCGATGGATCGCGTCCTCGTCCGCGCTCGAGCGCCGGAGGTAGTCGGTGCGACGAAAGTGCAGCTCGACGCGCGCGCGCTCGTCCTCGGCGTCCTCCCAGCGCAGCGCGCACAGGCCCGCGTCGACCAGCGCCGTCAGCTCCTTGAGCGCCCTCGGGATCCGCGGCTTGATCGAGCCGAGCTTCGAGACCGCGAGGCGTTGACCTCGAGCGGTCGCGATGGCCAGGAGCAGGCGCTGCCGCGGGCGAGGCAGCGGCGCGGCAGCTTGCGCGCGCAGCAGCGGCGCCTCGGCCTCGGCGTCCGCGAAGCGCGTGGGCGCGAGCTGCCGCGCCAGGGCCTCGCCGTCGGGCGTCAGCGAGACCTCGCGCGCGTCCGCCCCGGTCATCAGGCCCGGCAGCGCGAGCCGGTAGACCTCGCCGATCGGCGCGACGTAGTAGCTCGAGATCCACTCGCAGAGCTCTACGAGGTCGCGGGTCAGCGCCGGGCGCTCGGCGGGGTCGAGGCGCTCGTGGAGCTCTCGCAGGCGCTCGCCCGCGACCTGCTCGGCGGGGCCCGGGCGCACGACGCCGACCAAACCACGTGACCCAAAGGGCACGAGCACGCGCGCGCCGACGGGGACCTCGCCGACGCGACCTGGGCACGCGTAGGTGAAGCCCGAGTCGACGGCGACCGGCAGCGCGACCGAGACGAGCGAGCGCTCGCTCACCGGCCCCCCCGCTCCCGGAGCTGCGCCGCGCGCTCCTCGAAGGTCTGATGCAGCGCGCTCCAGCGCGCGCGCGCGCTGAGGTGCCGCTCGGCGAGCCCCGCGGCCGCGAGCGCGAGCGCGGTCACGACCAGCGCGCGTGACCACCAACCAGACCAGAGCGCGGCGAGACCCTCCGTCCCCGCGTCCACCGCCCGCGCCGCGCCGGCCACGAGCCCCGCGCCGAGCAGCGCGTACAGCAGCGCGCCGACCAGCAGCGCCAACACGAGGTGCGCCGCGCCGCCGTGCTCGCGCCACGAGCCCACACGCCCGAGTCGCCCCCGTCGCGCGCGGTCCAGCTGCCCTGCCCGCCCCGTGAGGGACGCGACCGCCAGCTCCGCCAGCGCGACCGCCAACAGCAGCGCGCCGACGACGGCCGCGAGGCCGGGGAGCGAGCACTCGGCCGCGCCCGCGCCCGCGCCGGTGTCCATCGCGCCGCGCCAACACTGCCCGAGGTCCGCCGTCACCGTCGCGATCGCCCACGGCGCGAGTAACACGATCACGACCGCGTGGGCCGAGAGCCGCAGCCAGCGCGACGTCGGGCGCAGGCCGGCCGCGTGCGCCTGCGCGAGCCGGCGGGGATCGGGCGCGATGCTCGGGCTGCTCACGAGCGCTTGTGTAGCAAGGCGGCGCGCGACCAGCCAAGTTTCGACCCGCCGAACTTCACCCGTCTCTCCGACCGCCGACTTCGTCCGCGTCGCCGCTTGCGCGCCGGCGCGTTCGGACGTTCAATCATCGGGCAGCCCGTGCCGCATCGAGGACCCAGCTGTCGCCGCACGCGAATTCTCGACGCCGCGTGCTCGCTGCTTCGCCGTCAGGGCCCGGACAAGACCACCATCGCCCAGGTCGCGCGCGCCGCCAAGGTCGGCGTCGGCACCGTGTATCTCGAGTTCGCGTCGAAGGACGCGATCATCACCGCGCTCTCCGAGCGCCGACACGAGGGTGTGCTCGCGGCCATGCGCGCGGCCGCGTGCGCCCCGAACCGCAGCTTTGAATTGCGGCTCGCCGCGATCTTCGAGCGTCGCACCGCGCGCTTCCTCGAGCTCGCGGACGACGGCACCCACGCCCCCTCGCTGCTGTGCGCCAACACCTGCGCCGCAGTGCGCGAGGCCTGCTCGAGCTTCCGCGAGGCGCAGATCGCCGTGATCGAGGACTTCCTGCGACGCGCCCGCGAGGCCGACGCGCTGCGCGTCGAGCCCGACGCGCGCGCGGTCGCGAAGATCATCCTCCTCGCCCACGCCAGCTTCGAACCGCCGCAGCTGCTCACGCGCGCGCGCGACGAGATCGAGGCTGATCTTTCGGCCATGGTGCGGCTCATCCTCGACGGCCTCCGCCGTCGCGCCTGAATCACGCGGTCAGGTCCGACGAATCGCGGCGCACACTGAGAGGGTGCGAAGCCGCGAGACCGCTGCTCCTTACCGGATCGCCCTGGAGCGAAAACAAACCGGGTTGACGAGCGTTTGAACGGTTTTAGGTTCTGTTCACGGCCCGCTCCGGGCCAGTGCGGCGAGCGCCGCGATGGAGAGACCCATGTCCCAGCCCAGGATTCACTTCGAGCCCCCGAAAACATCATTCCCGCTGCTCCCGCTGCGGACCGGCGTGCTGTTCCCGGGGACCGTGATCACCGTTCCGGTCGGGCGCCCGCGCTCGCGCAAGCTCGTCGAGGCGGTCGCCGCCGGCACCATCATCGGGCTCGCCGTGCAGCGCGACCCGAAGGTCAGCGAGCCCTCGCTCGCCGACCTCCACCCGCTCGGCACCTACGCGCGCGTTCGCCAGGTCATCCGCGCGGGCGAGCGCAGCTACCGCCTCGTGCTCGAGGGCCTGGGTCGCTTCACGCTCGACACCGTGATGCAGTCGGGCGCCTTCCTGACGGCGGTCGGCCACAGCCTCCCGGACGAGGTCGCCGACGAGACCGAGGCGCGCATGCTCGCCGAGGCGCTCGAGCAGCAGGTCCAGGATCAACTCCGCGAGCTCGCGCCCGAGATCCCGGGCGCCGTCAGCCAGTGGAACAACACGCTCGGGCGCAAGGATGACCCCGGGCTCGTCGCCGACCGCATCGCCGCCGCGCTCCACCTGCCGACCGAGAAGGAGGTGCTCGTGCTGCTGACGCGCGAGGTCAGCGAGCGCCTGCGCCTGGTCCACCGGCTGTTCAACGAGGCCAAGACGACGATCGAGCTGCGCCGCAAGATCGAGCAGGAGATGCGCCAGGGCATCAGCAACAGCCAGCGCGAGGCGATGCTGCGCCAGCAGCTGCGCGCGATCCAGAAGGAGCTCGGCGAGGACGACGGCGAGGGCGAGCTCGACGCGCTGCACGAGCGGCTCGACGCGATGGAGCTGCCCGACGAGGTGCGCGCGACCGTCGACCGCGAGTACAAGCGGCTGAGCTCGATCAACAAGGCCCAGGCCGAGTACGGCGTCATCCGCAACTACCTCGAGTGGATCGCGGATCTCCCCTGGGACAAGAGCGCGCCCAGCAGCCACGACCTCAACGCCATCGCGCAGAAGCTCGACGAGGACCACTACGGCCTCGACAAGGTCAAGAAGCGGATCCTCGAGCACATGGCGGTGCTGCAGCGCGCCGGTCGCTCGCGGGCGACGATCCTGTGCCTCGCGGGCCCGCCCGGGGTCGGCAAGACCTCGCTCGGGCAGTCCGTCGCCGACGCCACCGGCCGCCCCTTCATCCGCATCGCGCTCGGCGGCGTGCGCGACGAGGCCGAGATCCGCGGGCACCGGCGCACCTACGTCGGCGCGCTCCCGGGGCGCCTGATCAACGCGCTCAAGAAGGCCAAGGTGCGCAACCCCGTGATCCTGCTCGACGAGATCGACAAGCTCGCGCAGGGCTGGATGGGCTCACCCGAGTCGGCGCTGCTCGAGGTCCTCGACCCCGAGCAGAACAAGAGCTTCACCGACCACTACCTCGAGCTGCCGTTTGACCTCTCCGACGTGCTGTTCATCTGCACGGCCAACAACCTCGGCAACCTCTCCGCGCCGCTGCGCGACCGCCTCGAGCTCATCGAGCTGTCGGGCTACACGGCCGAGGAGAAGCTGCACATCGCCAAGGATCACCTGCTGCCCAAGCAGCTCTCGCTGCACGCGATCGGCGAGGGCACCATGACGATCACCGACGACGCGCTGCGCGCGATCATCCGCGACTACACGCGCGAGGCCGGCGTCCGCAACCTCAGCCGCGAGATCACGAAGCTGTGCCGCGCGGTGACCCTCGAGCTCGCGCGCAACACCGACGAGAAGCTGCGCAGCGTGATGATCGACGAGGGCGCGCTGCACCGCTACCTCGGCAAGGTCCGCTTCATCCGCGAGGTCGCCGAGCGCACGGTCGTGCCGGGCGTCGCCACCGGGCTCGCGTGGACCCCCGTCGGCGGCGACATCCTGTTCATCGAGACCTCGCGCATGCCCGGCAAGGGCCGGCTCGAGATCACCGGGCAGCTCGGCGACGTCATGAAGGAGTCGGCCCGCGCGGCGCTGACCTACGTGCGCAGCAACGCCGACCCCCTCGCGATCGACCCGAGCTTCCTCGAGAGCCAGGACCTACACATCCACATCCCGGCCGGCGCGGTGCCCAAGGACGGCCCGTCCGCAGGCGTCACGATCTTCACCGCGCTGTGCTCGCTGCTCACGGGCCGCCGCGTCCGCAACGACACGGCGATGACCGGCGAGGCCACGCTCCGCGGGCGCGTGCTCCCGGTCGGCGGGATCAAGTCCAAGGTGCTCGCGGCCCACCGCGCCGGGATCACCCGCGTCATCCTCCCACGTCGCAACGAGCGAGACCTCGACGAGGTGCCCGAGGATGTCCGTGAGGCCATGGAGTTCATCCTCGCCGAGGACATGTCCGAGGTGCTCGACGCGGCGCTCGAGGTCGACGCCCAGCCCCAGACCGCGCCGCTGCCCGCCCCGTCGTCGACCCACGGCGACGGCGCCGACAGCGGTCACGCGCTCGCCTGACGAGCGCTCCCCCAGCACGCGCTGACCGGGGTCCGCCCCAGAAAGGAAGGTCTCACTCCCCCCCTTGCAGAACGCATCGTTCTTGGTCCCGCGGGGGACGGCGCCGCGCGCCGTCCCCCGCGTCTTCTTTGGTTGGTCGTCGGCCGGGCACGCGCGGCGGCGGCTCACTCGCACATCAGCGCTACGTCGAGCGAGTCGCCGTCCGCGAAGCGATCACAGGCGTCGCCGCACAGCTCCATCGAGCTCAGCGCGCCCTCGTCGTCGGTGACCGCCCGCCACCCGCTGGCGTCGTCGCACGCGTCGACGCGCGCGAGCGCCTCGCCGTCGAGGTAGACGCCGAGCGCGTCGGGCGTGTACGCGCCCCCGAGCTCCGGCGAGAACACGCACTGACGCGCGCGCGCGAGGTCACGCAGCTCCGACCGCAGCGCGTCGACGTCCTCGGGCTCGAAGTACGCCTGGTCGACGCCCATCGGGCGCCCGCCCGCGAGCCCGAGCTTGTTGAGCGCCGCGTAGGGGTTGACCGCGGGGATCAGGTAGCCGTCGAGCTCGACCTGGATGCCGACGACGAAGGTCGGGATCCCGTGCTCCTCGTGCAGCGTCGTGAGCAACGCCGGCACGGCGCCGTCGTGCTGCTCGAAGGTCTTCTCCGACCCCTCGGCGCAATTGGCCGCGCCGTCCGTCAGCAGCACGATCGCCTGCGGCTCGCCCGTGCCCGTCGCGATCAGGTGATCCGCAGCCGCCGTGACCGCCGCGCGGATCGGCGTCGCCCCGTAGAAGCCGCCCGCGTTCGCGCTCGGGATCACGCTGTAGAGCGCCTTGAGCGGATCCGCGGGCGCCTCGCCGTCGAGCGCGAGCGCCGGCGCGACCCCGACCTCGCACTCGCTCCCGGCGACGTCGGGATCCCCCTGCGCGGACGGGAACAGCTGCGCGCCGAAGCGCGCGCGCGCGTCGAGCGAGGGGACCAGCTCGCCGAGCAGCTCGTGGAGCTCGGCCCAGCGCGTCGTCTCCTCGGCCTCGGAGTCGGGCCCGAAGTAGCTCTCGTGGAGCGTGTGCACCATGCTGCTCGAGCGATCGATCACCAGCATGATCTCGGGCGTCACCTCCGGCGCCGCGAACGAGAGCACCTCACACTGCTCCGGCGTCGAGTCGCCCGCGCCGGTCGACGCGTCGTCGCCGGTCGTCGTCGTGTCGTCCCCGGTCGTCGCGTCGCCCGTGGTCGCGTCGGCGTCGTCGCCGGTCGTCGCCGCGGGCTCCTCGTCGTCGTCCTCACCCGACGAGTCGCCGGCGTCCCCGAGGTCGCCGGCGCTGACGAAGGCCGCGCCGCCGTCGCCTGGGCCCACGGCGCAGGCCGTGGCGAGGGCGCAGAGCGAGAGGATCGAGATCGGGGTGGCGAACAGCGAGCGAGTGATGGTCATCATGGGGCTCCGAGTCATCCGTGACGCGCCCGCGAAGTCGCGCGACTTCGCGTCCTGGGCGGTGTCTCCGTAAGCGTCGGAGGCCGGCTGTTCGGATTAACTTCGCGCCCCGAAAAATCCGCACGTACACCCACCCACTCGCGCGCGCCTGTGCGGCCGCGCTGAGCGCACGATCGCGCGCGCCCGCGCTGCGGAATCGAACCCCCTGCGACCTGATTTGACTTGTCCTCTGCGGGGCGATTTACTGAACGCGTTGGCAGAGACGGTCACCAAGATTGGCCCCTACACCCTGCTCACTCGCATCAGCCAGGGTGGCATGGCTGAGGTCTACAAGGCCAAGCAGCACGGCGTTGAGGGCTTCGAACGCACCGTCGCGATCAAGCGGATCCTCCCTCACATCGCCCGCGATCCGAACTTCATCGCGATGTTCCAGGCCGAGGCCAAGCTCGCCGTGCAGCTGCAGCACGGGAACATCGCCCAGATCTACAAGCTCGGGCGCCACGGCGACACCTTCTACATCGCGCTCGAGTACGTCGACGGACGCGACGTCGGCGCCATCCTCGACCACGCCCAGCGCAGCAACAACCCCGCGCCGGCGGCCCTGGCCTGCTACATCCTCGCCCGTGTGTGCGATGGCCTCGACTACGCGCACAACAAGACCGACCCGCGCGGCAACCCGCTCAACATCATTCACCGCGACATCAGCCCGCCGAACATCCTCGTCTCCTACGAGGGCGAGGTGAAGATCATCGACTTCGGCCTGGCCAAGGCCGCGAGCTCGACGATCCAGACCCAGGCCGGCGTGATCAAGGGCAAGCTCGCCTACATGTCCCCCGAGCAGGTCCGGGGCGCGCAGATCGACCACCGCAGCGACGTGTTCGCGGCCGGCGTCGTGTTCTTCGAGATCCTCACGGGCAAGCGGCTGTTTCGCGGCAACAGCGACCTCGAGACCTTCGAGAAGGTTCGCAACTGCCACGTCCCGCGCCCCAGCACGATCAACCCGCGGATCCCGAGACGGCTCGAGCAGATCCTCTTGACGGCGCTCGCGCGCGATCCCGACCGGCGCTTCCAGTCGGCCGGCGCGCTCCACGATCGCCTCAAGGAGTTCATGTTCACCAACCGCATGGCCGCGCGCGGCGAGCACCTCGGCCGCTGGATGCGCGACACCTTCCAGAAGAACTAGCAGGCGGCTCGCTACAGGCCGACGCGCGCGATCACCTCGAGGTAGCGCGGCGCGAGGTTGTCGAGCTCCAGCACCGCGATGTCGCTCGAGAGCGTATTGACGACGTACAGCCGCTCGCGCGCCACGTCGACCACCAGCTCGTTCGCGCCGTCCCCGACGCGCGCGGTCGCGATCACGGTGAAGGTGTTGAGCCCGACCACCGCGACCTCCCCCTCGCTGTAGCAGCTCACGAAGGCCAACCACTCGCGCCCCTCGGGCCGGAACACCTCGAGCTGATTCGGGTAGTGGCACAGGGCCACCGTGTCGCGCGTCTCGTTGAGCGGGACCCCGTCGACGATCCGCGTGTCCACGCGACTCAAGGCCGGCGGCGTCGTGTGCACGACGAGCATGCGCTCGCCGGTCTGCGGGTCTTCGAACTCCAGATCGCCCATGTACGGACGATCGGCCACGGTGTACGGGTTCGCGCCCGCCAGCGTCACGTTCTGCTCCGGGAGCAGCACATCGAGGCCGATCGCCACCGAGAACTGACGCACCCCCGGCCAGTGCCGCTGCGTGGCGTAGAGCGCCGGCCGTGCGCACTCCTCGTCCCGCTCCGGCGGGTTCTCGGGGTCACACACCCGCTGCGCGACCGCGAAGCCGCCGGCGTGCCCCGTCTCCGTGAGCGCGTCCTCGAGGAAGAACTCGGTCTGAACATCCACGATCTCGGGGCCCGCGCCGCCGTCCAGCGCGATCAAGGTCATCGAGCCGCCGAGGAGGTGGGGCAAGTAGGCGAAGCGAAAGCCCTGCTCATCGACGAACAGGCGCGCGGGGTCGATGGGCAGCGCGGCCCCCTGCGGCGAGTTACCGACCGTGCGCAGCGTATGGACCTCGTCGCAGCGACCGTCCCCGTCCTGCCCGCAGTCGACCCGGAGGCCGGCCGCGTCCGGCAGGACATCGATCCACGTCACCGTGCGATCGACGCTCGACGGGATCATCAGGCGCAGCGGCCCGCTCGCGCCGGCCGGGAGATCGGCGGCGATGTTCGTCGCGCCGCTCGGCAGGCGCAGCGTCCGCTCGTCGTCGATCAAGTACCGCTCGTCGCACTCGAGCTCCGCGGGCGCGAGCAACGACACGCGACACGGCCGCTCGGCCGTCGTCTCGGCGCCCGGCGGCCCGGGCTCCGCGAGCCCGTCCTCCAGCGCCTCGAGATCGACCGCGACGAGCGAGCCGGTGAGGTGCTCGCCGTCGAGGTTGCTGTTGGCCACGAGCAGGTATCGACTCTCCGGGCCGAGCAGCGCGCCGGTCGGCAGTCGGATCACGTCGGGCTCGAGCGCGGACAACATCCCGTCCGAGCAGCCCGCGATCCACAGCAGGGCCAACGGGAGCGATCGCGCGAAGCCACGCATACGCCCAAGCATCGCATAGGAATGGGCGTGGCTCGCCCACGAGGACGCGTTCACCCTCAATCGCGAGTTATGGCCGCCCCAGCGCGCTCGCCCACAACTCCGGGTACGCATCCCAAGAGGCCGCCAGGGCCGCGAGCGCGAGCGCCGTTGACGCCCAGGGACGAAGAGCCTCGACCAGCCCCTGCACAGACCGCGGTCCACGCCCGACGACGCGCGTGACGACATCCGTGAGCGCCGCGCACAGCAGCACTGGGGTCGCCAAGGCCAGCGCGAGGACCACCAGCGCGCGCGCGGCCAACACGAGCTCCGCGAGCCCGTCGGCGACCGTCAGCGCCCACTGCTCCGGCCGCCCGGGAGGCCAGAGCTCCACGCTCCACCACAACGCCGCGAGCAGCGGCCGGTGAAGCCCCAGCGCGAGCGCGCAGCCTGCCGCCAACACGACCAACAACATCGCCAGACCGCGACCGCCCTGCCCGCCAGCGCCCGGCACCAGGAGCTGGGACGAGACGCCCGCCGCCCCGAGCAACGCGTACCCCGAGAGGCTCGCCCACTGACCGAGCACGCTCCCGAGCGCAAATTCGAACAGGAAGCCGACCAGCAGCGCGCTGGTCAACACCTCCGGCTGCGCGGGCTCCACCACCGCGAACGCCAGGACCGTCGCGAACACGGCCGCCCCCGCTTCCCATAGCGCCGGTGAACCGACCGCCTCGCGCAGGACGACCTGCACCCGCAGGAGCGCCCAAAAGCGCGTGGCCACCAGCAGCCACGGCCACGGGCTCACCGGCGACCGCCTACGGCCGCCAGCGCCCCCCACGCCTGCTCGGTGAGGGAGATCGTCTCCTCGACCAGCGCGCCGCCCAGGCTGTACAGCGCGACGCCCACCGCCACGGCCCGAACGACCACGGGCAGCGCGGTGTCGCTCAGACCCACGCGGTGGAAGATCACGCCGAAGATCGCCGCCGCCGCGCAGCACGCCACGACCACCGGCAGCAGCTCAAACGCGGCGAACGACAGGCCCTCGCGCGCGATCTCCAGCGCCCCGACGTCGACCATCGTCACTGGTAGGCCTCCACGAGGCCCCCGAGCACGACGTCCCAGCCGTCGACCGCCAAGAACAGCAACAGCTTCGCCGGCAGCGCGACCAGCGGTTGGGACTGTCCCGGCAAGCCGATCAACGCGTAGAGCTGGGCCAGCAGCACATCGACCGCCACCAGCGGCACGAGGATCACCACCGCCATCGCAAACGCGCTCGCCAGCTCCGTGACCAAAAACGCCGGGATCAAGACCAGCGGGTGCCCGCTGTCCAGGCCCTGCAACCCCGCGAAGAACTCGAGCTCTTGGACGTCGGCGTGCGTCGTCATGAAGCTCACCAACGGCTCGAGCGCGGTCTCCCAGGCCGACCAAGACTCCCAGGTCGACAGGCCGCCCGCCAGGTGTCCGAGCCCCCCGCTCGCCTCGATCGACGCGGCTGTGGCGAGCCCGATCGGCGCCATGATCACGCCCGTCATCACGACCGCCAGCGCGAACACCGAGCCCCAGGGCAGGATCCGCTCCGCCCCGAGACCGACGCGCAGCGCGGACAACACCACGCTCACCTTCGTGAAGGACGTGCAGGCCGTCAGCAGCAGCGGGACGACCGCGATCGCCAGCCACAGCGACAGGCCGTCGCTCAGCTCGAGCTCACCCATCGCGAGCCGGCTCCTCGCCGAGCGCGTACACCAGCCGAGGCGCGCCGTCCGGACCTGTCCCGACCACCAGTCGCCGCCCGGCGATCTCGACGACGTGCAGACGATGCTGCGACGTCAACCGCACGACTTCTCCTGCGCGCGCGCTGGTCTGCAGCCGGCGTGACAGGAGCGAGAGGGCGAACGCCAGCCCGCCCAGGGTCAAGCCGACCAGCAACACCACCGGGAGGTTGGCCCCGAGCGACATGGGGGGACCCTAGCGGGAGCGCGAGACGCCCCCAAAAAACCCGCGCCGATTCGATCGACCCGAAATGTAAGCGCAACAAAGGCAAACGCCCGGACCATCGCTGGCCCGGGCGTCGCCGCTCGTCGTTCGTCCTGGGATCAGGTCCGCGACACGAGCTCGACGATCGCCATCGGCGCCGCGTCACCGTGACGCTTGCCGATCTTGATCAGCCGCGTGTATCCGCCGGGCCGTCCCTGGAGCTTCGGGGCGACATCGCGGAACAGCTTGTGCAGGATCTCGCGCGAGCGAATCATGCGACCCGCCATGCGCAGCGCGTGCACGTAGCGGCCCTGCTCCTCGACGCTCCGCTCCTCGCGGGGCTTGGTGAGCAGATCGCCGAGGCGCAGGCTCTTCGAGATCGTCTTCTCGGCGTGGCGCCGGAGCTCCTTCGCCTTCGCCTCGGTCGTGGTGATGCGCTCATGCTCGATGAGCGAGGTCACCATGTTGCGAAACATGGCGCGACGGTGGGCGCTCGTGCGCCCGAACCTTCGGCCGGACTTCTGGTGTCGCATGGCCGCTATCCTTCCTCTCGTGCGGCGGCGGCCGCCGCTGCTGCTGCTGCTGCTGGCGGCGGCCCCTGCCAGTTGTCGATCTTCATTCCGAGCGAGAGCCCCATCTGCGCGAGGATCTCCCGGATCTCCTTGAGCGACTTCCGGCCGAAGTTCTTGGTCTTGAGCATCTCTGCCTCGGTGCGCTGCACGAGATCGCCGATGTAATGGATATTGGCGTTCTGCAGGCAGTTGGCCGAGCGGACGCTGAGCTCGAGCTCATCGACCGAGCGCCAGAGGTACTCGTTGAGTTTGTCGTTCTCGCTCTGCTGCTCGGGCGCGGGCTCCTCGAGCTCCTCGCTGCTGATAAAGATCGACAGCTGCTCCTTGAGGATCTTGGCCGCGAACGCGACCGCGTCATCAGGCTTTACGGAGCCGTCGGTCCACACCTCGAGCGTGAGGCGATCGTAGTCGGTTCGGTGACCGACGCGGGCGTTGGTGACGCGGTAGTTGACCTTCTGGATCGGGGAGAACAGCGAGTCGATCGGGATGACGCCGATGGGCATCTGATCGGTCTTGTTCTGGTCCGCGGTGTAGTAGCCGCGGCCCATCGCGGAGGTCATCTCCATGCGCAGGCGACCGGTCGAGCTGAGGGTCGCGATGTGCTGCTGCGGGTCGAGCACCTCGACGCCAGTCGGGCACTGGATATCCGACGCCAGCACCGGGCCCTCGCCCTGCTTGTCGATGATGAGCGTCCGCGGGGTCGCGTCGTCCATCTTGATCCGCAGCGTCTTGACGTTGAGGATGATGTCCGTGACATCCTCGACGACGCCGGGGACCGTCGTGAACTCGTGCAGGGCCCCGTCGATCCGGACCGTGGTGATCGCCGCGCCCTGCAACGAGCTGAGCAGCACACGCCGGAGGCTGTTGCCCAGCGTGATGCCGTACCCGCGCTCGAGCGGCTCGCAGGTGAACTTCCCGTAGGTCTGCCTGATGGCCGAGCCGTCGGCCTCGAGCTTCTTCGGGCGAATGAGGTCGCGCCAGTTTCGCGCAATCGTCTGCTGATCCTGCATCGTGCCTCCTCTACTTCGAGTACAACTCCACGATCAGCTGCTCGTCGATGTCCGACGAGATGTCGGACCGCGTCGGCAGCGCCGTGACCTTGGCGGTGAACTTCTCCTTGTCGAGATCGATCCAGGCGGGCCTGGGCACTCGATCGACGTTCGCCAGCGAGTCGACGATCTTCTGGATCTTGCGGCTCTTCTCGCGCACGGTCACGACATCTCCCTCGCGCACGAGGTAGCTCGGGATGTCCACGCGCTTGCCGTTGACCAGGAAGTGACCGTGGCGCACGAGCTGACGGGCCTCGGCGTGGCTCGCGGAGAAGCCCATGCGCAGCGCCACGTTGTCGAGCCGGCGCTCCAGCAGCTGGAGCAGGTTCTCGCCCGTCACGCCCTTCATGCGCGACGCCTTGTAGTAGTAGCCGCGGAACTGCTTCTCGAGCAGGCCGTACATGCGCTTGACCTTCTGCTTCTCGCGCAGCTGCTGGCCGTAGTCGCTCGGGCGCTTCTTACGGCCCTGGCCGTGCTGCCCGGGCGGGTACTGACGGCGGTCGTAGCCGCACTTGTCGGAGAAGCAGCGGTCCCCCTTGAGGAACAGCTTCGCGTGCTCACGCCGGCACAGCCGGCACACTGGACCTGTGTAACGCGCCATGATTTACACCCTCCTCCGCTTCGGCGGGCGGCAGCCGTTATGGGGGATCGGCGTGACGTCCTTGATCGAGGTGATCCGCAGACCCGAGGACTGCAGACCGCGAAGGGCCGACTCGCGACCCGCGCCGGGACCGGACACGCGGACCGAGACGGTCTGCATGCCGTGATCCTGCGCGCGGCGGGACGCCTCGTCGGCGGCCAGCTGGGCGGCGAAGGGCGTCGACTTGCGCGAGCCCTTGAAGCCGCGGACGCCGGCGGAGGCCCAGGCGACGGTGTTGCCGTTGACGTCGGTGATCGTCACGAGCGTGTTGTTAAACGTCGAGCGGATGTGCGCGATGCCGGTCGAGATGTTCTTCTTGACGCGGCGCTTACCTTGTCGTGGATTCGCCATCGATCATGCCCTCTTCTTCTGGGCCACGGAGCCGCGCTTGGGACCCTTGCGTGTACGCGCGTTGGTGTGCGTGCGCTGACCACGAACGGGCAGGTTGCGTCGATGACGGAGACCGCGGTAGCAGCCGAGATCCATCAATCGCTTGATGTTCATCTGCACGTCGCGGCGAAGATCACCCTCGACCTTGAAGTCCTTCTCGAGCACGGTGCGGATCGCCTGCACCTGCTCCTCGGTCAGGTCGTCGGTGCGCAGCGCGAGGCCGATACCGGTCTTGTCGAGGATCTTGCGGGCCGACGTCCGCCCAATCCCGTAAATGTACGTGAGCGCGATCTCAACGCGCTTGTTTCGGGGCAAGTCGACCCCTGCAATGCGTGCCATGTGCCGGGCCTCCTATCCCTGTCGTTGCTTGTGCTTGGGGTTCTCGCAGATCACTCGCACAACCCCGCGGCGGCGGATGATCTTGCACTTCTCGCAGATTTTTTTGACGCTAGCTCGTACCTTCATCGTCTTTTCCATTCACCGCGCGTCGTCTCGGCGCTGGCTCAAGGCCATCCCCGTGATAATCCCGCGGCTCGGATCGAGACTGGCCCGCTGGACCAGCACACGTTGCCCCGTCCGAACGTGCACGCCACGACGTCGCGCGTCCTCGGAGAGGCTGGCCGTGAGCACGGCGCCCTCCGGGGCGGGCGACTCGAGGCGATACAGTCGCTGGGGCAACTCAGCGATGACTGTTGCCTCGAAAATTGTCGGGCGTGATTCATGCATCATGCTTGGCACTCGGTGTTTCGACACATTTGACGCAACAGACCGGGCCTGTGAGGCGCGAAAGGTGCCAGGGAATACGTCGCTCGTCCAGTCCCGATCCATCCGCGCCGGGAGGATCACCCGTGTGAGTTACGGAGGGAGAAAGCCGAGCGCGGCGCTGATCTCTGGATCAGCAGCCGCGCTGTAGAGCGCGCTCAGGCGAGAGCCGTGGCGAGATCTCGCGAATTCGCGCGCGGCTACTTCCGCCGACGCGTACGCCCACGCGCTGGGCCCGCGAAGCCCTCGTAGCTGCGCGTGACGAGGTGGCTCTCGATCTGCTGCGCCGTGTCCAGGGCGACGCCGACGACGATCAGCAGGGATGTACCGCCGTAGTAGAACGGCACGTTGTAGACGACCTGCAGGAAGGTCGGCAGCACGCAGACCGCAGAGATGTACCAGGAGCCAGCAAAGGTCAGGCGGTTGAGGATGAACTCGATGTACTCAGCCGTGCGCTTTCCGGGGCGAATCCCGGGGATCGACGCGTTCTGCTTCTTCAGGTTGTCGGCGACATCGACGGGGTTGAACTGCAGCGCCGTGTAGAAATACGTGAAGAAGATCACGAGCGCGACGTAGACCGTGATGTACAGCCATCCATCGTATCGCAGCGCCGTCGAGAGCTTCTGCAGGTACGGGTTCGAAGTCATCCCGGCGATCTGCCCCGGGAACATCAGGATCGAGCTGGCGAAGATCGGCGGGATGACGCCGGCGCTGTTGAGCCGCAGCGGCAGGTAGTTCGCCGAGCCGCCGAACAACCTCCGGCCGACCACGCGCTTGGCGTACTGCACCTTGATCCGTCGCTGGCCGCGCTCCATCACGACCACGAAGGCGATGACCGCCAGCGACATCGCCAGCAGGATGCCCAGGAACATCGGCCCGAAGTTCTCCGGGTCGTCCTGTGTCTTTTGGTACAGCTGGTAGAGCGCCGCGGGCAGGTCCGCGATGATGCCGGCGAAGATCAGCAGCGAGATGCCGTTGCCGATCCCGCGCTCCGTGATCTGCTCGCCGAGCCACATCAGGAAACATGTCCCTGCGGTCAGCGTCAGGATCGTCATCAGCTTGAAGCCGAAGCCCGGGTCGAGCACGAGCTGCTGTGAGGCGGTGCTCTGCGACTCGAGCCAGGTGGCCATGAAGTAGCCCTGGATGAGCGCGAGGAACACCGTGCCGTAGCGGCTGTACTGGTTGATCTTGCGCCGCCCCGACTCGCCCTCTTTGCTCAGCATCTCGAGCCGCGGGATCACGGCCGTCATCAGCTGCATGATGATGCTCGAGCTGATGTACGGCATGATGCCGAGCGCGAACACGGAGAGGTTGCTGAGCGCCCCGCCGCTGAACATGTTGAAGTAGCCGAGGAACCCGCCCGAGCCCTGGCTGACGATCTTCTCCATGACGGTCCGGTCGACGCCGGGGACCGAGACGAACACGCCGAAGCGGTAGATCGCCAGCATCGCAAGCGTGAACAACACCCGCTTGCGCAGCTCTGGCAGCCTGAAAATATTGATGATTACACCCATCGGCTCCTACACAGCTTGCCTGGCCCTGCAGCTGATCTGACACGACCGCGAAGCGCTCGGCCAGAGGATGAGGCCCGTGAAGATCCCGGGTTTTGGGGTCGATTTCGCGACGAGGGGAGTTGTACCGCAAGGCTTACGCGCTTTCCACGCGTACAGCCCTAAATACAGATGAGACCACGACGCCGCGCGACAAGCGCGGCCCTCGTGGTCTCATCACGCGGCGGTCAAGATCACGCGTCGGCCGCCCCAGGCGCCTGCTCGTCGCTAGAGCCGGCGTTCTTCCCCTGGTCGATCAGCTCGATCGTCCCGCCCGCCGCCTCGACCTTCTCGCGCGCCGACTTGCTGACGCGGTGCAGCTTGATGGTCAGCGAGGTCTTCAACTCGCCGTCGCCAAGCAGTTTCACGACGTTCGCGCGCTTGGGGATCAGGCCGCGCTCGTGCAGGAGCTCCGGAGTGACCTCCTGGCCGGCCGAGAACACGCCCTCGAGTCGACCGACGTTGACGCCGTGAACCTCAAGCCGATGGATGTTGATGAAGCCGCGCTTCGGCACCCGACGATGAATCGGGTTCTGACCGCCCTCGAAGGCGACCGGCATCTTGTTCGTACGCGCGAGCTGGCCCTTCTGGCCGCGGGTCGCAGTCTTCCCGCGCCCGGAGCCGATACCACGTCCCACGCGCTTGCGGCGTTTCCGCGCGCCAGCCGGCGGCTTGAGCGTGTGTAGTGTCGTACCCATGTTGGTTGCCTCGTAGTCTTTGAACAGCAAGCCGCGAACGGCTGGAATGCTCTGCGGCCCGGGGGCCGCAGAGGGCTCGATCAATCCGCAGGCTCCACCGCGACGAGGTGCTGAACCTTCCGGATCATGCCGCGGATCGCGTTCGTGTCCTCGAGGACAGCCGAGCTATGCAGCCGACGAAGCCCGAGGCCACGAACCGTGGCCTTCTGCTTCTGAGTGCGATCGATCGGACTGCGGACCAGGGTTACCTTGAGTTTTTGCGCCATGGCTACAGCGCCTCCTACTCTTGCATCTCCGCGAGCGCGAGCCCTCGACGGCGCGCCACGGAGTCCGGTGAGCGGAGCTTCTGGAGCGCCGCGACCGTCGCGTGGATCACGTTCTGCGGGTTGTTCGTGCCGATGCACTTGGTGAGGATGTCGTGAATCCCGGCGCACTCGACGACCGCGCGAACGGGGCCGCCCGCGATGACGCCAGTACCAGGGGCTGCGGGGCGCAGAAACACACGGCCTGCGCCGTGAGCGCCGAGCACCTCGTGCGGGATCGTGGTCCCGGACAGCGGCACCTGGAACAAGTGCTTGCGCGCGAGATCGTTGGCCTTGCGGATCGCCTCAGGAACCTCCTTGGCCTTGCCGTAGCCCACACCAACCCAGCCGCGCTCGTTGCCGACGACGACCAGCGCGCTGAAGCTGAAGCGTCGGCCGCCCTTGACGACCTTCGCGACGCGGTTGATGTAGACCACGCGGTCAACGAGATCTCCCAGTGAATCGATGTCTTGGATCATCGGTGCGTCTCCACTCTCACTAGAAGTCCAGACCAGCCTCGCGCGCGCCCTCGGCTACGCCGCGAATGCGCCCGTGATACAGGTACCCGTTACGGTCGAACACGACCTTCGAGATGCCCTTCTCCTGACAAACCTTGGCGACCATCGCTCCGACCAGCTTGGCCTTCTCGAGCTTGGTCTTGCCCTTGAGGTCCTCGGCGAGCTCTTTGGAGAGCGTCGACGCGGCGGCCAGGGAGGTCGCGGTGTCGTCGTCGACGACCTGGGCGTAGATGTGCTTGCAGCTGCGGAACACGGTGAGCCGAGGCCGCTGCGCGGAACCAGAGATGCGCGCGCGAGTCCCTCGCTTGCGACGCTCTCGCGTGTCCTGCTTGTTCGTTCGAGGCATGGTTGTTCTCCGGCTGTGCGTGGCTCGCTACTTCTTACCGCGAGCCTTGCCTTCTTTGCGGATGATGCGCTCGTCCGCGTACTTGATTCCCTTACCCTTGTAGGGCTCCGGTGGACGCCAACGCCGGATGTCCGCCGCGACTTTTCCGAGCAGGGCCTTGTTCGCCGCCTCGAGGGTCAGCTTGCCGTCCTTGAACGTCGCGCTCACGCCCGCGGGCAACTCATAGGAGACCGGGTGCGAGAAGCCGAGCGTCAGGTCGATCCGGTTGCCCTTGACCGCCGCGCGGTAACCGACGCCGACGATCTCGAGCACGCGGGAGAAGCCGACTGAGCAGCCGGTGACCATGTTCGCCACCATGGCGCGCGCCATCCCGTGCAGCGCGCGGTTCGCCTGCTGGTCGTCGGGCCGTGAGAACGAGATCGAGTCGTTCTCCACCTTGAAACCGATGACCTCGGGGACATCAAAGCTGAGCTCGCCCTTGGGGCCCTTCACGGACAGCTTCTGACCCTTGGTTGTCACCGTGATCCCCTTGGGGATCGCGATCGGGGCTTTTCCGATACGAGACATCTCTCTACCCTCCGTCGTTACCAGACGCTGCAGATGAGCTCGCCGCCGACGCCAGCCTTCCGCGCCGCGCGATCGGTCATCATGCCCCGTGAGGTGCTGACGATCATGATACCGAGGCCGTTGCGGACCTTCGGGATCTCCGTGCTGCGCGCGTACCGGCGCTGACCAGGCTTGCTGACGCGCTTGAGCCCCTCGATGGCGTTCTCCTCGTTCGCCCACTTGAGCGTCACGGTGAGAGAGCCCTGTCGGTCGTCATCAACCCACTCGAAGCCGCGGATGTAACCCTCCTGCTGGAGGATCTCCGCGATCTTCTGCTTCATCTTGGAACCGGGGATCGTGACAGCTATATGCCGGGCCTGAACCGCGTTGCGAATCCGGGTCAGCATGTCTGCGATAGGATCGGTCATGGACATCGAAGCAACCTCCCTACGCGCGCCGGAACGGCATGCCAAGCAGCTCGAGCAGGGCGCGGCCCTCTTCGTCGGTCTTGGCGGTCGTGTGGATACAAACGTTCATTCCGGGGACCTGGTCGAGCTTCTCGATGTCGACCTCGGGGAAGATCAGGATCTCCTTGATCCCCAGGGTGAAATTCCCGCGGCCGTCGAAAGCCTTGCGGCTGACGCCACGGAAATCGCGGGTACGGGGGAGCGCGATCGTGAACATGCGATCGAGGAACTCCCACATCTGCTCACGACGAAGCGTGACCATGCAGCCGATCTTCATGCCCTCGCGCAGCTTGAAGGTCGCGATCGACTTCTTCGCGCGGGTCACCACCGGACGCTGACCGGCGATGTTCCCGAGGCTCTCGAAGGCCTGCTCGAGCAGCTTCGGCTGCTTGATCGCGTGACCGAGGCCGATGTTGAGCACGACCTTGTCGACCTTCGGGGCGACGAAGGGGTTCTTGTAACCGAACTTCTCGGACAACGCGGGGAGCGCGTGCTTGGCGTAGCGCTCGCGGAGACGCGGAACGTACCCCGATGGGCGCACGATGGGCTCCTCCATCGCCTTGGGGAAGCGATAGGCGTAGCCGGTGTCCTTCTTCTTTTTTGCGGCGGGCGCTCCGCCACGTGACGCTTTGGCCATTTCGAATCTCGCTTAGGTGTCGATCTGCTGGCCCGACTTGACGGCGATCCGGACCTTGCGACCGCTCTCGAGGATTTTGAAGCGAACCCGGGTGGGCTCGTTGCTCTCGGGGTCAACAAGCATCACGTTCGACAGGTGAATCGGCGCCTCGCGCTTCTGAATCCCGCCCTGGGGGTTCTGGCGCGACGGCTTGACGTGCTTGGTGACCACGTTGATGCCCTGGACCACGACGCGATCCGAGTCCGGGATCACGCGGAGCACCTTGCCTCGCCGACCCTTCTCGCGGCCGGCGATGACGACGACTTCGTCGTCTTTGCGAACCCTGGCGGCCATCACAGCACCTCCGGCGCGAGGGAAATGATCTTGAGGTAGTTCTTCTGTCGCAGCTCGCGCGCGACCGGGCCGAAGATGCGCGTCCCGATCGGCTGCTTCTGGTTGTCGATCAGCACGGCGCTGTTCGTGTCGAAGCGGATCAGGCTGCCGTCGTGCCGGCGAACGCCCTTGCGCGTGCGCACGACCACGGCCTTCATCACCGAGCCCTTCTTGACCTTGCTGTTCGGCAGGGCCTCGCGGACAGAGCAGACGATGATGTCGCCGATGCTGGCGTAACGGCGCTTGGAGCCGCCCAGCACCTTGATGCAGAACAGCTTGCGGGCGCCCGAGTTGTCAGCGACATCGAGAATGGACTGAACCTGGATCATACGATTGCCGCTTTCTCGACGATCGACTGCAGGCGCCAGCGCTTCTCGCGGGACATCGGCCGAACCGCGACGATGCGGACCGTGTCACCGACCTTGGCGTCATTGCGCTCGTCGTGTGCTTTGTAGCGAATACGCTCGTTGACGTACTTCCGGTAGCGCGGGTGCTTGTAGCGGCGTCGAACCTGGACGACGATGGTCTTGTCCATCTTGTCCGAGACGACGACACCCTGAAGCACCCGTCGGTGCCGACGCTCGACGTCGGCCGCTGGCTGTTGGGTCTCGCTCACGAGTTGGCCTCCTCCGTCGCCTCGCCGGCGTTATCGGTAATGCCGAGCACGCGCTCGTTTTGAACGGTCTTGACCCGCGCGATGTCGCGTCGGATCTGTGAGAACTGCGCCGTGTTGGTCAAGCGCTGGGTGGCCTTGGCCACGTTCAGGCGAACGAGCCGCTCTCGGAGCTCGCGCTCGAGCTCCTGCAACTCCATGTCGTTGCGCTCGCGAATTTCAGCGATCTTCATAGCCCACTGTCCCTCGTGATGAAGCGGGTCTTCACCGGAAGCTTGTGGTGCGCGCGGAGGAAGGCTTCACGCGCCAGTTCCTCGCTCACGCCCTCGATCTCGTACAGGACGCGACCCGGGCGAACGACCGCCACCCAGTGATCCGGACCGCCCTTACCCTTACCCATGCGGGTCTCGGCGGGCTTCTTGGAGATCGGCTTGTCCGGGAAGACGCGGATGTACAACTTGCCGCCACGCTTGACGTGACGATTGATGGCGATACGCGCGGCCTCGATCTGCCGCGCCGTGAGCCGACCGCACTCCAGGGCCTGTAGACCGAAGTCGCCGAAGCTGACCTTCGTCCCGCCCTTGGCGGCGCCCTTCATCCGGTTCTTTTGGACCTTGCGGTACTTGACTCTCGCTGGGGAAAGCATGGCTCAAACCCTCTCAGTTACGCTGCTGGGGTCGTGGGAAGCGCGGATCGTTCTGCTGCGTGGCGCGCTGTCCGTAGACCTCGCCCTTGAAGATCCAGCACTTCACGCCGATCCGGCCCGAGGTCGTACGTGCCTCGGCGAACCCGTAGTCGATATCGGCGCGCAGGGTGTGCAGCGGCACGCGCCCCGCACGGTACTTCTCCTTGCGGCCCATCTCGCTGCCGCTCAGGCGACCCGCGGCGGCGACGCGCACGCCCTTGGCGCCGAACTTCATGGCGGTCTGCATGGCGCGCTTGAGCGCGCGACGGAACGCGATGCGACGCTCGAGCTGCTGGCAGATGTTCTCGGCGACGAGCTGCGCGTTGACCTCGGCCTTGCGCACCTCCTGGATGTTCAAGAACACCTCGGACTGCGTGAGCTTCTGGACCTCACGCTTGAGCCGCTCGACGCCGGCGCCGCGCTTACCGATGATGATGCCGGGGCGCGCCGAGAAGATGTTGATCTTGAGCTTGTTCGCCGCGCGCTCGATCGTGATGTCGGCGATGCTCGCGGAGTACAGCTCCTTCTTGAGGTAGCGGCGGAGCTTGATGTCCTCGTGCAGCCACTGACGGTAGCGGTGCTGCTCGAACCACTTCGAGTTCCACGTCTTGACAATCCCAAGACGGAACCCGATCGGATGTGTTTTCTGACCCATGGTTCGCCTAGCTCCCTGCCTCAGCCACTTCGAGGAAGATGTGGCTGGTCTTCTTCTCTACCCGGTTTGCACGCCCCATCGCGCGGGGACGCCAGCGCTTCAAGGTCGGTCCCTGGTCGACCATGACCCTGGAGACGACGAGCCTGTCGATATCGACCTCACCCTTGTCCTCGGCGTTCGCGACGGCCGAGACGAGGAGCTTGAAGAACATGCGCGCGCCAGCCTTCTGCAGAAAGCGCAGCTCGTTGATCGCGCGGTCGACCTTCTTGTTTCGGATCAGGTTTGCGATGATCCGCGCCTTGCGCGGAGTGATGCGCGCGTGGCTGAGTCGAGCGGTGGCCATATCCGAAGCCTCCTACCTCTTGCCGCCCTTGCGGTCGCCGCTGTGCCCGCGGAAGGTGCGGGTCGGCGCGAACTCGCCGAGCTTGTGACCGACCATGTTCTCGGTCACGTAGACGGGGATAAACTTGTTGCCGTTGTGCACCATGATGTTGGCGCCCACGAAATTCGGAAGGATTGTGGAGCGTCGAGACCAGGTCTTGACGACACGTCGTCCCCCCTCGTTGAGCGCCGCCTCGACCTTCTTGAGGAGGTGACCGTCGACGAACGGGCCTTTCTTGAGTGAACGGGGCATGGTTACTTCTTCCTCCGAGAGACGATGAAGACCTGCGTGCGCTTGTTCGTGCGGGTTCGGTAGCCCTTGGTCGGCTTACCCCACGGGGTGCACGGGTGACGGCCGCCCGACGTGCGACCCTCGCCACCACCCATGGGGTGATCGACCGGGTTCATCACGACGCCGCGGTTGTGCGGACGGCGACCGAGCCAGCGCACGCGGCCGGCCTTTCCGATGTCGACGCGGCCGTGGTCGGCGTTCCCAAGCACGCCGATCGTCGCGCGACAGTTGACGTGCACTCGACGAACCTCGCCAGAGGGCAGTCGAACCTGGGTCCAGTCGCCCTCGCGCGCCATCAGCTGCGCGCTGCTTCCAGCCGTGCGCACGAGCTGTCCGCCGCGACCGATCTTGATCTCGACGTTGTGAATGGTGGAGCCGACCGGGATCGCCTTCAGCGGGAGGCTGTTGCCGGGCTTGATGTCAGCCTTGGCGGAGCTGACGATCGTGTCTCCGACGGTCAGGCCGTTGGGGGCGAGGATGTAGCGCTTCTCGCCATCGGTGTAGTGGATGAGCGCGATGAAGGCCGAGCGGTTGGGGTCGTACTCGATCGTGGCGACCTTGCCGGGCACACCGTACTTGTCGCGCTTGAAGTCGATCTTGCGGTAGAGCCGCTTGTGACCACCGCCGCGGAAGCGCGCGGTGATCCGGCCGTTGTTGTTGCGGCCGGCCTTGCGATGCACCTTCTCGACGAGCGGCTTGTGCGGCTTGTCTGCCGTCACCGCCGTCCGCACGTTGGTGCTCATGTTTCGGCGACCTGGAGAGGTCGGCTTGAATACCTTGATCGCCATCGGGCTACTCCTGCTCGCCGTAGAAGTCGATGGTGTCGCTGGGGTGCAGCGTCACGATCGCCTTCTTCCAGAACGGGCGCCGGCCGTAGTGTCGACCCACGCGACGTACGTCACCGCGGACCACCATGGTCCGGACCTTCTCGACGCGCACGCCGAAGACCATCTCGACCGCCTTGCGGATCTCGATCTTGTTGGCCTGCCGCGCCACCTCGAAGACGTACTGGTTGTCGTACTCCTGTAGATCCGCCGACTTCTCGGTGATCACGGGACGGACGATAATTTCCTGTGGGGTCACGCCTGACCTCCTTCTGCGGCTTTCTCCCGCTCCCGCTTGCCGACCGTCTTGATCAGCCGTGACTCGACCTCACGCAGTGACGCCTCCGTGACGACGAGCTTCGGGAAGCGAAGGATGTCGTAGACGTTGACGCCCTTGACGTCGAGGAAGATCGAGTCGGCCAGGTTGCGCGCGCTCAGCCGCAGGTTGCGGTTGTCGCTCTGGTCGACCAGCAACGCCTTCGGAGCCTTGATCTTCTCGAGCGCGCCCGCCAGGGCGCGGGTCTTGATCTCGGGGAGGTCGAGCGCACGAACGACGATGAGGTCCCCCTCCCGCGCGCGAAGGCTCAGGGCCGAGCGCAGCGCGCCCGCCAGCGCCTTCTTGTTGACGCTGAAGGCGTAGCTACGGACCCGCGGACCGTGCACCGTTCCACCGCCGCGGAAGATGTGCACGCGCTTGTTGCCGTGACGGGCGTTTCCGGTGCCCTTCTGCTTGTACATCTTCGCCGAGGTGCGATTGATCTCGTTGCGCTCCTTGGTCTTGGCGGTGCCCCGGCGACGCTTCGCGCGCTGGTAGCGGACCGCTTCCCAGAGGAGGTGCTCCTTGACCTCGGCCGCAAACACCTCATCAGCGACGTCGATCTCACCGACCGGCGTCCCCTCGAGGTCAATGACGTTGAGCTTGGCCATCGTCCGCTCTCTCAGGTCTTGATCTCAACGTCGACGCCAGCTGAAAGATCGAGCTTCATCAGGGCGTCGAGCGTCTGCTTGTTGGGTTCGAGGATGTCGAGCAGCCGCTTGTGCGTCCGGATCTCGAACTGCTCGCGCGACTTCTTGTCGATGAACGGTCCCCGCAGGACCGTGTACTTGTTGATCTTCGTCGGCAGCGGGATCGGTCCCGCGACCGTCGCGCCGGTTCGGCGCGCGGTCTCGGCGATCTCGCCGGCCGACTGATCAAGCAACTTGTGATCGAAGGCCTTGAGCCTGATTCGGATTTTGAGGCTTTCCACGGTGCTTATCTCTTACGGCCTGCGGGAGGTCGATTTACTCAAGGATCTTGGTGACGACGCCGGCGCCGACGGTCCGGCCGCCTTCCCGGATCGCAAACCGAAGCTTCTCCTCGCACGCGATCGGCGCGAGCAGGTTCACCTCGATCGTCACGTTGTCTCCGGGCATCACCATCTCCGTTCCCTCCGGCAGCACCACCTTCCCCGTCACGTCCGTCGTGCGGAAGTAGAACTGCGGCTGGTAACCCTTGAAGAACGGCGTGTGACGCCCTCCCTCGTCCTTCTTCAGTACGTACACCTCTGCCATGAACTTCGTGTGCGGCGTGATCGAGCCCGGCACACACAGCACCTGACCACGCTCTACCTCGTCACGCTTCGTCCCGCGCAGCAGCACGCCCACGTTGTCTCCGGCCTGCCCCTGGTCCAGCAGCTTCCGGAACATCTCTACTCCCGTCACCGTCGTCTTCTTCGTCTCTCGAAGACCGACGATCTCTACCTCGTCACCGACCGTCACGATCCCGCGCTCCACGCGACCCGTCACCACCGTTCCACGGCCCGTGATCGTGAACACGTCCTCCACAGGCATCAAGAACGGCTTATCCAGCTCGCGCTCCGGCTCCGGAATGAAGCTGTCGCACGCCTCCATCAGCTCCGCGATGCACTGCGCGTCGTCCGAGTCCCCGCTGTCCGAGTTCAGCGCCTTCAACGCGCTACCCCGCACGATCGGCGTGTCGTCTCCCGGGTACTCGTACGTCGACAGCATCTCACGCAGCTCCTCCTCGACGAGCTCGATCATCTCCTCGTCGTCTGCGTCCATCATGTCGACCTTGTTCAAGAACACCACGATCGCCGGTATCCCCACCTGACGCCCAAGCAGAATGTGCTCTCGCGTCTGCGGCATCGGTCCGTCCGGCGCGCTCACCACGAGAATCGCGCCGTCCATCTGCGCCGCTCCCGTGATCATGTTCTTGATGTAGTCCGCGTGTCCCGGACAGTCCACGTGCGCGTAGTGGCGCTTGTCCGACTGGTACTCTACGTGCGCCGTCGCAATCGTGATACCGCGCTCACGCTCCTCCGGCGCCTTGTCGATGTTCTCGAACGCCGTGAAATCCGCCAGCCCCTTCAGGCTCTGCACTCGCGTGATCGCTGCCGTCAGCGTCGTCTTACCGTGGTCCACGTGACCGATCGTCCCGATGTTCACGTGGGGCTTGTCACGTACGAACTTCTCCTTCGACATGGGCGATCTCTCTTTCTGGTGTGGCCAGGTCGAACCTGGTCTGGGTCTCGAAAACGGGGTCCCGTGCTCCGGAACTCGGTGAACTCAAAAACCTTGAGAAGGGGCTGAAGCGCCTGAGAACGACGCCTACGCTAGTAACCCCTCACTCGGGAAACGATGGCTTCCTGCTGACTCGCCGGAACTTCGGCGTAGTCTTGAAGCTGCATCGTGTAGCTCGCTCGGCCCTGGGTGATTGAGCGAAGGGCGGTAGCATACCCGACCATCTCCGCCAAGGGAACTTCGGCCGTCACGATTTGGTAGAGCCCGCGCGGCTCCATGCCCTGCACGCGTCCTCGGCGTCCGGTGAGATCCGACACGACCGGGCCTGTAAAATCGGCAGGCACGATTACTTCAACGGCCATTCGAGGCTCGAGCAGACAAGGGCTCGCTTCTTCAAAGGCCTGCATCACCCCCATCGACGCCGCGGCCCGGAAACTCGACGCGTTGGAGTCTCCTTCGACCGCCACCGCTTCGACCAACTGGACCGCGGTATCGACGACCGGGTACCCGAGCAGCGGTCCACGGGTCATGGCGTCGCGCACGCCCTCAGCGGCGGCTGCGAGCATGTCTCGGGTCAGGGGGATGCTTGAGGTCGGCTGCGGTACCTCGTTGAGGAAGTCGTTTCCGGAGCCACGCTCGCGGGGCGAGAGCTTGAGCACGACCTTCGCGTAGCGGCGGCGTCCCCCGAGCTCGCGATCGTACTCGAGCGTCTTGGTCATCGCGCGCGCGATGGTCTCGCGATAGGCGACCTGCGGCTTGCCAACGTGAACAGTCAGCCGGCTCTCGCGCTCGAGACGGTCGATCAACACCTCGAGGTGCAGCTCGCCTTGACCGCAGATCAACGTCTGCCCGGAGTCGTCATCGGTGCGCACGGTGAAGCTCGGGTCTTCACGCTCGAAGCGCTTTAACGCGTCGTCGAGGCTCGCCTGGTCGGCTGCCGTTCGCGCCTCAATCGCGCGGAAGATCACGGGCTCCGGGATCTCCAGCCCTTGGAGGACGACCGCCTCCTTGTCCTTTGACGAGATCAGCGTGTCGCCCGTCGTGCTGAACTTGAGCCCAACCGCGGCGGCGATGTTGCCAGCGCCAACGTGATCGATCTCTTCGGTCTTGTTGGCGTGGATCTGCAGCAGCCGATTGACGCGCTCCTTTCGCCCCTGCGTGACGTTCTGGAGCGCGTCCTTGAGTCGCAGAACGCCCGAGTAAACGCGGAAGAACACGAGCGGCCCGCGGTGGGGGTCGTGCAGGACCTTGAACGCGAGCGCGAGCAGCGGCTCGTCTTCAGAGGGTCTGCGCTCGATGGTTTCCCCGTCACGCTGACGCACCGCGGCCACGGGCGGACGATCGAGCGGAGATGGCAGGTACGCGACCACCGCGTCGAGCAGCGGCTGAATCCCCTTGTTCTTGAGCGCGGAGCCGCAGAGCACCGCGACGCCCTTGTTGGCGATCGTCGCCCGGCGAATCCCGGCCCGCAGCATGTCGCTCGTGACCCCGTCTGGCCCCTCTTCGAGGTAGACGGTCATCACCTCGTCATCGACCTCACCGATGGCCTCGGCCAGGTTCTCGCGCCCCTCGACCGCCTCCGTGTACATCGGGTGATCCTCGTCCACGGGCGCGCGGACGACCTCTTCGCCGTGCTCCCCGGACCAGTGGATCGTCTCCATCGTGATCAAGTCGATCACGCCCTCGAACGCGTCCTCAGTCCCGATGGGCAGCTGGACGACCATCGGGTGCGCCGACAGGCGACTCTTGAGCATCTGGACGGTGCGCCCCAAGGTCGCGCCGACGCGATCCATCTTGTTGACGAACGCGAACCGCGGCACGCCGTAGCGATCGGCTTGACGCCAGACAGTCTCGGACTGCGGCTCGACGCCGGCGACGGCGTCAAACACGGCGACGGCGCCGTCGAGCACCCGAAGCGCGCGCTCGACCTCAATCGTGAAGTCGACGTGCCCGGGGGTGTCGATAAGGTTGACGCGATGACCCTTCCAGAAGCAGGTCGTCGCGGCCGACGTGATCGTGATGCCGCGCTCCTGCTCCTGCGGCATGTAGTCCATGACGGCGGCGCCGTGGTGGACCTCGCCGATACGGTGCGACTTACCCGTGTAGAAGAGGACGCGCTCGGTCGTCGTCGTCTTCCCAGCGTCGATATGCGCCATGATGCCGATATCTCGGATCGTGGCTATGTCGGCTGCGTCGGGCATTGTGGTCCTGATATCGGCGGAACGGCCAGAGGGCCGCGACTCCTACCATCCGTCTCCACTGAGGGAGGGGGTGTGGCAAGAGCGGGGCCCGGAGTACTCCACGGACTGGAAGCACAGTCGCTGTGCAGGCGTCTCGTGGAATGAAGGTTGTACTGGCGCTTAGGTCATGGAGGCGTTCAGCCCTGTCGATACGGGAGTATGTGGACGCGCTACCAGCGGTAGTGGGCGAAGGCCTTGTTGGCCTCGGCCATCTTGTGCACGTCTTCGCGCTTCTTCACCGCGCCGCCGCGGTTGTTGTGCGCGTCGAGCATCTCGTTGGCAAGACGCTCGCGCATGGTCTTCTCGGGACGCGCGCGCGCGGTCTTGATGATCCAGCGGTACGCGAGCGCCTGGCTCCGCTCGGGGCGCACCTCAACGGGAACCTGGTAGTTCGAACCACCAACACGCCGGGAGCGAACCTCGAGTCGAGGACGAACGTTGGCGACGGCCTTCTCGAACACCTTCACGGGGTCATCCTTGGTGACCTCCGAGATGATGTCGAACGCGCCGAAGACGATCTTCTCGGCGACCGACTTCTTCCCGTCGTTCATGATCCCGTTGATGAACTTTTGAATGCAACGGTTCACATCCGCCGGGTGATCGGTGTAGCGGATGTCGTAGCGCGGGCGCTGCTTGCGGTTAGAGCCTTTTCGGGACATCTTCGAGGACTTCCGTGGCTAGGGCCTACTTGGGACGCTTGGCGCCGTACTTCGAGCGGCGCTGCCGGCGACCATTCACCCCCGTGGTGTCGAGGGTGCCGCGAACGACGTGGTAACGCACACCGGGGAGATCCTTCACGCGTCCGCCGCGGATCAGCACCATCGAGTGCTCCTGAAGGTTGTGCCCCTCGCCCGGGATGTAGGTCGTGACCTCCATGCCGTTGGTCAAGCGCACGCGCGCGACCTTGCGAAGCGCGGAGTTCGGCTTCTTCGGCGTCGAGGTGTAGACGCGGACACAGACGCCACGCTTCTGGGGACAGCTCCGCAGCGCGGGCGCAGTCCCCTTCTTGATCTGCTTCTTGCGTCCCTTACGGACGAGCTGGTTGATCGTCGGCATGCGCCGTCAATACCTTTCAGGCAGGAATTCGGTATGGAGGTTGCGGTCCTCGCGGCCGAACCGCAGACCAGACCAGGTCCCAACCGATGGCTGGGGTTGGTGTTTATATAGACAGGAGGTCACCGGATCAAGCTTCCCTCGGGATGGCAATGGTGCTTTGCTCACACGGATCCGGCTCGCCTCACAGGAACGAAATCGGCGCAACAGGGCTTGGTATAGACCCTGTTGCGCCATTCCGACGCATGCGCTTAGGGCGCCGGAGACTCGTTCAGTCCGCCGCCTCGCGCTCGATGGTCCGTCGGGCGATCGGCTCGCGGGCTAGATCGGTCGTTGAGCGATCGTCCGACTCCATGTGCAGGCGCTCGTAGACCTGCACGCCGGTTCCGGCCGGGATCAGCCGACCCATGATGACGTTCTCCTTGAGGCCGCGCAGGAAGTCGACCTTGCCCTGCAGGGCCGCCTCGGTGAGCACCTTCGTGGTCTCCTGGAACGAGGACGCGCTGATGAAGCTCTCGGTCGAGAGCGACGCCTTCGTGATCCCGAGCAGGAGCGCCTTGCCCGAGGCCGGCGTGCCGCCGAGTGAGGCGACGCGCATGTTCTCCTGCTGGAAGATCTGCCGCTCGACATGATCTTCGTTGAGGAAGTTCGTGTCGCCGGGCTCGGTGATCTTCACGCGCCGCAGCATCTGACGAACGATCGTCTCGATGTGCTTGTCGTTGATCTTGACGCCCTGGAGTCGATAGACCTCCTGGATCTCGTCCAGCAGGTAGCTAGCGAGCGCCTTCTCGCCCATGACCGAGAGGATGTCGTGCGGGTTGGCGGGACCGTCCATCAACTTCTCGCCGGCGCGGACCCGGTCCCCTTCTCGGACCTGGAGGTGACGCACCTTGGGCACGAGGTACTCGCGCGGCTCGCCGTGCTCCGGCGTGACGATCACGCGGCGCTTGCCGCCCTTGTCCTTGCCGAAGGTGACGTAGCCGTCGATCTCCGTGATGATCGCGTGGTCCTTGGGCGTCCGTGCCTCGAACAGCTCCACCACGCGCGGGAGACCGCCCGTGATGTCCTTGGTCTTGGTGGTCTCGCGCGGCAGCTTGGCGATCACGTCGCCCGCCTTGATCTCCTCGCCTTCGGGCAACGTAAAGGACGCGCCGACCGGCAGGAAGTAGCGCGCCTCGTGCTTCCCGTTCACGAGCACGGGCTCGCCGTCGACATCCTTGATAGCGAGGCGCGGGCGCGCATCGGGATCGCGGCTCTCCTGCACCACCATGCTCGAGTGGCCAGAGATCTCGTCGACTGTGACGCGCATCGTCACGCCCTCGATGATGTCGCCGTACTCGACGATACCGGAGACCTCCGTGATGATCGGGATGGTGAAGGGGTCCCACTCGCTGAGCCTGTGCCCCGCGTTGACGACCTCGCCCTCCTTGACGAGCAGCTTCGCGCCGTAAACCAGGTCATAGCGCTCTCGCGGACGGCCCTTCTCGTCGAGCAGGTGCACCTGCCCGTGACGATTCATGACGACGCCGTAGTTGTCGCGCTCGACGAGGTCGACCTCCTCGAGCTTGATCGTCCCGCCGAAGCGGGTCTCGAGCGAGCTCTGCTCGGTCTGCACACTGCCGACGCCGCCGATGTGGAACGTCCGCATGGTCAGCTGCGTGCCGGGCTCGCCGATGGACTGCGCCGCGATGATCCCGACGGCCTCGCCGATATCGACCAGGTTGCCGCGCGCGAGGTCGCGGCCGTAGCACCGGGAGCACACGCCGCGCATGGCCTCGCAGGTCAGCACGGAGCGGATCGTGACCGTCTGGATCCCGGCGCTCTCGATCTGCGTGACCCTGTTCTCGTCGATCATCTGCCCCTCGCTGACGATCACCTCGTCCGTGCCGGGGCGGTAGACGGCCTCGAGCGCGACGCGACCGAGGATGCGATCACCGAGGCGCTCGATGACCTCGCCAGCCTCAATGAGCGCCGAGATCTCGAGCCCTGAGATCGTCCCGCAGTCGAACTCCGTGACCGTGACCTCCTGGGCGACGTCGACCAGGCGGCGAGTGAGATAGCCCGAGTTCGCGGTCTTGAGCGCGGTGTCAGCGAGACCCTTGCGCGCGCCGTGGGTCGAGATGAAGTACTCGAGCACGGTCAGGCCCTCACGGAAGTTCGTCGTGATCGGCGCCTCGATGATCTCACCGGACGGCTTGGCCATCAGGCCGCGCATGCCCGCGAGCTGTCGCATCTGGTTGCGAGAGCCACGCGCGCCGGAGTCGGCCATGATGTAGATCGAGTTGAAGGACGGCCCCTTCGTCTCACGGTCGTTATCGTCCGTGTAGGAGTCGGTGCTGATGCCCTCCATCATCGCGTTCGCGATCTGCTCGGAGACGTTCGCCCAGATGTCGATCACCTTGTTGTAGCGCTCGCCGGAGGTGATGAGACCGTCGGCGTACTGAGCCGCGATCCGGTTGACCTCCTCCGTCGCGTTGCCGAGCAGCGTGGCCTTCGCGGTCGGGATCGCCATGTCATCCATGCAGATCGAGATGCCGGCCTTGGTCGCCTCGGTGTAGCCGAGCGTTCGCAAGTAGTCGGCCATCAGGACCGTGGCCTTCTGGCCGCACAGGCGGTAGCAGGTGTCGATCAGCTGGTTGAGCTGCTTCTTGCCGAGCGCGCGGTTGACGAGTTCGAACGGGACCTGCTTTGGGATGCCGCCCTCGTAGAGCAGCACGCGGCCCGCCGTCGACTCGATCAGCGGCTCGCCGGGTGCCATGCGCACGCGGATCTTCGCCTGCGCGTGCAGGACTCCGTGATCGTAGGCCATCCGGACCTCCTGGGGCGAGCCGTAGTGCCCCACGAGGTAGCCGTCGGCGCGCGGGTCGTCGTTACGCTGACCGAAGGCGAACGGGCGCTCACGCGTGATGTAGTAGAGGCCGAGGACGATGTCCTGCGACGGCACGATAATCGGGCGACCGTGAGCTGGGCTGAGGATGTTGTTGGTCGACATCATCAGCACGCGCGCCTCCATCTGCGCCTCGATGCACAGCGGGAGGTGAACCGCCATCTGGTCGCCGTCGAAGTCGGCGTTGAACGCGGTGCACACGAGCGGATGCAGCTGGATCGCCTTGCCCTCGATGAGCACGGGCTCGAAGGCCTGAATGCCGAGGCGGTGCAGCGTCGGCGCGCGGTTGAGGAGCACCGGGTGCTCCTTAATCACCTCGTCGAGGATGTCCCAGACCTCGGAGGCCTCCTTCTCGACCATGCGCTTGGCGCTCTTGATGGTCGTGACGAGCCCCTGCGCCTCGAGCCGGTTGTAGATAAACGGCTTGAACAGCTCGAGCGCCATCTTCTTCGGGATGCCGACCTGGTGGAGACGAAGCTCCGGACCGACGACGATCACCGAGCGACCCGAGTAGTCGACGCGCTTGCCGAGGAGGTTCTGACGGAAGCGACCCGACTTGCCGCGGAGCATGTCGGACAGCGACTTCAGCGGCCGCTTGTTCGGACCCGTGATGGTCTTGCCGCGGCGACCGTTGTCGAACAGCGCGTCGACGGCCTCCTGCAGCATCCGCTTCTCGTTGCGGATGATGATCTCGGGAGCCGCGAGCTCCTGCAGGCGCTTGAGGCGGTTGTTGCGGTTGATGACGCGGCGGTACAGATCGTTGAGATCGGAGCTCGCGAAGCGTCCGCCATCCAGCGGGACGAGCGGGCGAAGGTCCGGCGGCAGCACCGGCAGGACCTCGAGCATCATCCACTCCGGCTTGTTGCCGCTGTTGCGGAAGGCCTCGATCACGCGCAGGCGCTTGGCGGCCTTCTTGCGCTTGGCCGCGCTCGTCGCGGTCGCGATCTCGCTGCGAAGCGATCGCGCCTCGACCACGGGGTCGATGTTCGCGAGCAGCTGCTTGATCGCCTCCGCGCCCATGCCGGCGACGAAGGCCTCGGGGCCGAGCTCATCGCAGAGCTGGTCGAAGCGCTCCTCGGTGAGCAGCTCGCGCTCCTCGAGCCCGGACTCGCGCGGATCGATGACGATGTACGACTCGCAGTACAGGACCTTCTCGAGCTTCGTCAGCGGGATGTCGAGCACGTTGCCGATGCGCGACGGAAGGCTCTTGAGGAACCAGATGTGGGCGACCGGCGTGGCGAGATCGATATGCCCGGCGCGCTCCCGTCGAACCTTGCTGTGGATGACCTCGACGCCGCACTTCTCGCACACGACCCCGCGGTGCTTCATCCGCTTGTACTTGCCGCAGAGACACTCGTAGTCCTTGATCGGGCCAAAGATCTTGGCGCAGAACAGGCCGTCGCGCTCGGGCTTGAAGGTGCGGTAGTTGATGGTCTCGGGATTCTTCACCTCGCCAAACGACCACTCGCGGATGGTCTTGGGCGAGGCGATCCCGATCCGGAGCGCGTTGAAGTGGGTGGACTCCTTGGGCTTCTCAAAGAAGCTAAAAATGTCTCGCATGATCCCTCTCCTCCGGTGAACGGTTTTGGCTCCGTGGCGTCTTACTCCGCCGCCGACATCTGGTCGTGGGACCGCTGACCCGCGAAGCTCGGGTCGGTGGTCGTGTCGATCAGCTCAACGTTCAGGCACAGGGCCTGCAGCTCCTTGAGCAGCACGTTGAACGACTCGGGGACGCCAGCCTGCATGCTCGGCTGCCCCTTCACGATCGACTCGTACATGCGCATGCGACCGACGACATCGTCGGACTTGACGGTCAGCAGCTCCTGCAGCGCGTAGGCGGCGCCGTAGGCCTCGAGCGCCCAGACCTCCATCTCGCCGAGACGCTGGCCGCCGAACTGGGCCTTGCCGCCGAGCGGCTGCTGCGTGACGAGCGAGTACGGGCCGATGCTGCGCGCGTGGATCTTGTCGTCCACCAGGTGGTGGAGCTTGAGCATGTACATGATGCCGACCGTCACGTCCTCTTCGAACGCGTCGCCAGTGCGCCCGTCGAACAGGATCGCCTGGCCGCTCTCGGGCAGACCCGCCTTGCGGAGCGTGGCCTTGACCTCGAACTCCTCGGCGCCGTCGAACACGGGCGTCGACATGTGGACGCCGCGGCGGAGCTTGTCGGCGAAACGGATGACATCGTCCTCGCCGAGCGAGTCGATGAAGCGCGCCGCTTCCTTCTTTTCGTAGATCTTCTTGAGCTGTACGCGCAGGACGTCGGGCGAGTAGTTCGTCTGCATGTAGCGGTCGATCTGCTGCCCGAGCTCGAGCGCGCCCCAGCCGAGGTGGATCTCGAGAATCTGCCCGACGTTCATGCGTGACGGCACGCCGAGGGGGTTGAGCACGAGGTCAACCGGTGTGCCGTCCTCGAGGTACGGCAGGTCCTCCATCGGCAAGATGCGCGAGATGACGCCCTTGTTGCCGTGGCGACCCGCCATCTTGTCGCCGACCTGCATCTTGCGCTTGATGGCGACGTACACCTTCACCATCTTGATGACGCCGGGCGGCAGCTCGTCGCCCTTGGTCAGCTTGGCGATCTTCTCGCGGTAGATGGTCTCGATCTCGTCGAGGTCCTTCTCGAGCCGGCGCTCGAGCGCCTCGAGGATCTCGGTGTCCTCGGCGGTCGTCAGCGAGAACTGGCCCCAGTACTTCTTGGGCACGCCCGCGAGCGCGTCGTTGGTGACCTCGACGCCGGCCTCGACCAGCACCTCGCCGTCGTCGTTGATCAGGCGCGCCGCCGTCGACTTGCCGAGCATCACCTCGCGCATGCGGTTGCGGTAGCCCTCCGAGACGATCGCGATGTTGTCGCGGTGATCCTGGATCAGCTTCTCGCGCTCGGCGTCCTCGATCTGCTGGGCGCGAGAGTCCTTCTCCACGCCCTTGCGCGCGAACACGCGGGCGTCGATCACGATCCCGCTGACGCCCGGCGGCAGGCGCAGCGAGGTGTCGCGCACGTCGCCGGCCTTCTCGCCGAAGATGGCGCGCAGGAGCTTCTCCTCCGGGCTCAGCTGCGTCTCGCCCTTGGGCGTGATCTTGCCGACCAGGATGTCTCCGGCCTTGACCTCGGCGCCGATGCGAACGACGCCGGCCTCGTCGAGATTGGCCAGCTGCTCCTCACCGACGTTCGGGATGTCGCAGGTGATCTCTTCCTTGCCGAGCTTGGTGTCGCGCGCGATGCACTCGAACTCCTCAATGTGAATCGAGGTGTACACGTCCTCGCGGACGATTCGCTCGGAGACGAGGATCGAGTCCTCGAAGTTGTAGCCCTGCCACGGCATGAACGCGACAAGCACGTTCTGGCCGAGCGCCAGCTCGCCGCGCTCCGTCGCGGCGCCGTCGGCGACGACATCGCCGCGCTTGACGCGGTCGCCCACGCGCACGATCGGCTTCTGGTTCAGCGCCGTGTTCTGGTTCGAGCGCTGGAACTTGACGAGGTTGTAGATGTCCGGCTTCGCGCCGAGGATCGCGTCCTCGCTGCGCGTCACCGGCTTGATGACGATGCGCGAGCCGTCGACCTGCTCGACGATGCCGTCGCGGACCGCGACGACCGTGGCGCCGGAGTCTCGCGCGACGTGGGACTCCATGCCCGTGCCGACGAGCGGCGCGTCCGTGCGCACGCACGGGACCGCCTGCCGCTGCATGTTCGACCCCATGAGCGCGCGGTTCGCATCGTCGTGCTCGAGGAACGGGATCAGCGACGCGGCGACCGAGACCAGCTGGTTCGGCGACACGTCCATGAGCGTGACCTCTTGTGGCGTGACATCCTCAAACTCGTCGTTGTGACGGGTCTGGACGCGCTCCTGCGTGAGGTTGTTCTGCTCGTCGAGCCCGGCGTTCGCCTGGGCGATGTAGTGCCCCTGCTCCTGAAGCGCGCTGTAGAACGCGACCTCGCTCGAGGCGACGCCGCCGTCGACCGAGCGATACGGGGTCTCGATGAAGCCGAACTCGTTGATCCGCGCGAAGGTCGAGAGCGACGCGATGAGGCCGATGTTCGGGCCTTCCGGCGTCTCGATCGGGCAGATCCGGCCGTAGTGCGTCGTGTGGACGTCGCGGACCTCGAAGCCCGCGCGCTCGCGCGTGAGGCCGCCGGGGCCAAGCGCGCTCAGGCGACGCTTGTGCGTCACCTCGCTGAGCGGGTTCGTCTGGTCCATGAACTGGCTGAGCTGCGACGACGCGAAGTACTCCTTGACCACCGCCGAGACGGGCTTGGCGTTGATCAGGTCAGCGGGCATGAGCGCGTCCATCTCTTGCGACATGCTCATGCGCTCCTTGATCGCGCGCTCCATGCGAACCAGGCCAATTCGGTACTGGTTCTCCATGAGCTCGCCGACCGCGCGCACGCGACGGTTACCGAGGTGGTCGATGTCGTCGATCTGACCGCGGTTGTTCCGCAGCTCGACGAGGTAGCGCACCGTCTCGGTGATGTCCTCCTTGGTCAGGACGGTCGAGGTCAGCGACTCATCGAGCCCAAACTTGTGGTTGAGCTTGAGACGACCGACCATCGAGAGGTCGTAGCGCTCGGGTTTGAAGAACAGCGACTCGAACAGGTTGCGCGCGGTCTCGGGCGTGGGCGGATCACCGGGCCGCAGGCGCCGGTAGATCTCGAGCAGCGCCTCCTCCGGCGTCTGGAGCTTGTCCTGGAGCAGCGTGTTGCGGAAGAACGGCCCGACGTTGAAGTCGTCGATGTAGAGCGTCCGGAACTCGCGGATCTCGGACTCACGCAGGCGCAGGATGTGCTCCTCGTTGACGTCCTCGTTGCAGTTGAGGAGCACCTCGCCGGTGGTCTCGTCGATCACGTCCTCGGCCGAGACCTTGCCCACGAGGTCCTCGACGTCGAGCGGCAGCCGGGTGATGCCGGCCTTCTTCATGCGACGGATCGAGACCTTCGTGAACTTGCGGCCCTTCTTGACGAGGACCTCACTGGATTCGGGGTTTCGGATGTCGCTCGAGGCCCGCTGACCGGTGAGCAGATCGAAGTCGATCACGCGGTAGAGGCGACCGTCCTCGTCGATCTGGATCACTTCCTTGTCGTAGAAGTAGTCCAGCAGCTGCTGCGTCGAGTAGCCGAGCGCGCGCAGGATCACGGTCGCGTACAGCTTCCGCCGACGATCGATCCGGACGTAGATGTGGTCCTTGTGATCGAATTCAAAGTCGAGCCAGCTGCCGCGGTACGGGATCACGCGCGCGGAGAACAGCTTCTTGCCCGACGAGTGCGTCTTGCCCTTGTCGTGGTCGAAGAACACGCCAGGCGAGCGGTGGAGCTGCGAGACAACGACGCGCTCCGTCCCGTTGATGATGAAGGTGCCGTGGGCCGTCATCAGCGGGATCTCGCCGAAGTAGACCTCCTGCTCCTTGACGTCGCGGATCGACTGCGTCCCCGTCTCGTCGTCCACGTCCCAGACGACCAAGCGCACGACGACCTTGATGGGCGCGGCGAAGGTCATGCCGCGGGCGCGGCACTCGTCCTCGTCGTACTTCGGACGATCGAGGCTGTAGCTGACGAACTCGAGGGAGCTGGTCTCGCCGAAGTCCTTGATCGGGAAGACGCTCTTGAACACCGCCTGGAGGCCGATCTCCTCGCGCTCCTCGGTCGGGATATCGCGCTGGAGGAACTTGTCGTACGACCGCTTCTGGATGTCGATCAGGTTGGGAACATCATGGATGCGGATGAGCTTTCCGAAGTTCTTTCGCACCCTGAAGTTGTTTTGGATGATCTGGGCCATCGGCTTCCCTCGTGAAACGGTGGTTGGCGGGTTGTGTGGACCGCGTATGTAGGGGCAGTGGGTATCGAATGGCGAACGCGGGTTAGTCCGCGTTCCTTCGCGTCATGCGGGCGAGGCGCGAAATTGCCATGCGTGCACGACGACAAGGGATTCCCTCCCTTGCCGTCATGCACGTCAGGATCGAAACAGCGCCCTGTGAATCAGGGCCGTCCGAGAGATCACGGGTGGATCTCGTTTTACTTGATCTCGACTTCAGCGCCGGCCTCCTCGAGAGCCTTCTTGACCTCCTCGGCCTCTTCCTTGGAGACGCCCTCCTTGATGGGCGTGGGAGCACCCTCGACGAGGGCCTTGGCCTCCTTGAGACCGAGGGCGGAATTGAGCTTACGGACCGCCTTGATGACGTTGATCTTCTTGGCGCCGAAGTTCTTGAGGACGACGTCGAATTCGGTCTTCTCTTCCGGCTTGTCCTCCGTGACGACCGCCGGTCCGACGGCGACAGGCGCTGCGGCGGAGACGCCCCACTTCTCCTCGAGCTCCTTGACGAGATTTGCGATCTCCATCACCGGAAGGTTGCTCAGGTACTCGATGACTTGGTCTTTGGTGATATCGGCCATGGTTGTTTCGGCTTTCAGTCAGTGGTTCCTCACCAGGGGCGAGAAACGAGTGAATTTGGGTGTGGTGGCTAGGCGACGAGCGAGGCGCTAGGCCGCCGCGTCTCCGCCCTTCTCGTCTTTCTCCTGCTTCGCGTTGAGCAGGAACAAGAGGCTCTGCGGGACGGCGTTGAGCACGCGAACCATGTTCGTCGCCGGGGTGTTGAGAAGCCGCAGGAACATGGACTTGAGCTCGCGTGGCCCGGGCATGTCGGCGAGCTGTTTGACGCCCGCCTCATCAAGCAGGTTGCCCTCCATGATGCCGCCCTTGATGCCGAGCGCCTCGACCTCCTTGGCCACGTCGCGCGCGATACGAGCCGGCGCGCCGGGATCGTCAAGATTGAACGCGAGCCCGGTCATGCCCTTCAAGAGCCCCGTCAGCGGCTCGTGCGGCGTGTCCTTGACCGCGAAGCGGATCGTCGAGTTCTTGTAGACCTTGTAGCTACACCCGGCCTCGCGGAACTTGTTCCGCAAGTCCGTGACCTCGGCGACGGTCATGCCGCTGTAGTCGAGGAGCACCAGCGCGGATGCGTCGGTGATCTGCTCGCGGAGCTGCTGCGACTGCTCTTGTTTTGAGGCTTGTTCCATGTTGGCTTCTCCCTTGGTCCCATACCCAGGCAGGGACCGACGGGCTCCCGATCTTCGCCTCTCAACGGAGGCTGGAGATCACTCACCACAACGTTCACCTGCTCTCGGCGGGCCGCTCTCGCGCTTAAGGTCGACTGGGTCGACCACCTGCTGTCTTCGAGCTTGGTCGGTCGCGTTCGCGACCTGATCCAAATTCACGATATCTCGATGACTGCAGCCTCCTGGTTATCGTTGCTCCACCAAGCTCTGGATCTCGTTCGTGTCCAGGCGGACACCGGGACCCATGGTGGAGGAGAGGGTGATGCTCTTGAAGTACTTGCCCTTGGCGGTGCTCGGCTTGAGACGCCACAGCGTGTCGAGCAACGTCCGGACGTTGTCCGAGAGCTTCTCGCCCCCGAACGAGACCTTGCCGACGGGCGCGTGAATGATGCCCGTCTTCTCGGTGCGGAACTCAATGCGGCCGGCCTTGAGCTCACGGACCGCCTTGGCGACGTCCATCGTGACCGTGCCGACCTTCGGGTTCGGCATGAGGCCACGGGGTCCGAGGACTCGCCCCAGTCGTCCGACCAGACCCATCATGTCAGGGGTCGCGATCGCGCTGTCGAAGTCGAGCCAGCCGTCCTTCTGGATCTTCTCGACGAGATCATCCGAGCCCACGAAGTCGGCCCCGGCGTCGCGAGCTTCGTTGGCCCGCTCGCCCTTGGCGAACACGATCACTCGAACGCTCTTGCCCGTCCCGTGCGGGAGGCTGCAAGACGAACGAATCATCTGGTCGGCGTGTCGCGGGTTGACGCCGAGACGCGCGGCGAGGTCGACGGTCTCATCGAACTTGGCGAAGCTCGCCTTGATGACCAATTCGCAGGCTTCAGACAAGTTGTACTGCTTGTCGCGATCGATCAGCTTCTTGGAGGAGTCTGCTTTTTTTCCCATTCTCGAGCCTTTCGGGGTGCGAGCGGAACCGTGGTTCCTCCCCCGGTTGAGGGCGCGTCACACGAGCTGCGCGAGCCTAACCGACGACATCGATGCCCATCGATCGGGCGGTGCCGGCGATCGACTTCATCGCGGTCTCGATGCTCGCGGCGTTCATGTCGTTGTACTTGTACTCGGCGATCTCGCGGATCTTGGCCTGCGTGACGGAGCCGATCTTCTGCTGGTTCGGCACGCCGGAGCCCTTGGGCTTCCCGATCGCCTTGAGGAGCAGGACCGCGGCGGGCGGCGTCTTCGTCACGAAGGTGAACGAGCGGTCGGAGAAGACCGTGATCACGACCGGGATCACCATCCCTTGATCGTTCTTCGTCCGGGCGTTGAACTGCTTACAGAACTCCATGATGTTCACGCCCTTCGAACCCAAAGCGGGTCCGATTGGCGGGGCGGGATTGGCCTGACCGCCCTTGCACTGGAGTTTGATGTAGCCTGTAACCTTCTTCATGGTCTGAACCTCGAGCTGCGGCGTCCGTGGCGGGCCCGGAGGGCGGCGCTTGCAGCGTCAATTCTGTTTGGAGTCCGTGTGAGCGCGAGATGTTACAGAACCCACGCTAGGTGGCAACTGCCTCGACCTCGCTGAAGTCGACCTCGACGCGCGTCGGTCGTCCGAAAAGCGACACCCACATCCAGATCTTCTGTTTGTCGTTGTTCACGTCGTCGATCTCGCCGGTGAAGTTGGCGAAAGCGCCGGTCTTGACGCGAATCTGCTGGCCGACCTTGTAGTTGACCTTGGGCGCGGGCTGCTCGACCTGGGCCTCGGCCTTCGGCTGCGTGTGACCGAGCATCCGCTCCATCTCGGCCTTTCGGACCGGACGCGGGTTCTTGCCGCCGAGGAAGCCTGTCACCTTGGGGGTGTTCTGGACCAAGCTGCGGGCCTTGTCCTCCATCTCCATACGGATGAAGAGGTACCCGGGCATGATCTTCTGATCGCGCTGGATGGTCTTCTTACCGCGTCGCTCGGACACTTTCTCGGTCGGCACGAGGATCTCCTCGAACAGCTCTTCCATCGCGTGCTTCTTCACGCGCTCTTCGAGGCTGCGCTTGACCGACTTCTCGTACCCGGAGAAAGTGTTGACGACGTACCAGTCCATGATGTCCGTACAGCGTGCGCTGTGTGGTGAGAGGAGGCGTCTGAGGGATGCGCCTTCAGGACAGGCCTGCGCCCGCCGAGAGACCTCAGATGCCGTAGATCCAGTTCGTGACGTTACGCCAGAAGACGTCCATGACCCAGAGCAGCGACGAGCAGATCAGCGTGATGCTGATGACGACGATCGTCGCGGCGCGCGTCTCAGCGCGCGTGGGCCAAATGACTTGCGAGACCTCGATGGCGACTTCGTTGACGAAGTCCATCCAGTCACGACGGCGCAACGCGTACAGGTACACCAGGAGAGAGACGCCGACACCGATGACCATCGGCAAGTAGCCGCCCGGTCGACCGAGTTGCGCCCAGAACGAGTAGGCGATGTCCCAGATGTCTTCGGTCAGGTGGACCATCGCCCACGACAACATCAGGAAAAACGCGAAGTACGCCACGTGTGCCCAGCGCGAAGGGTCAAAATCGCGCTCGTCAGGCATGGGGTTCTTGCGTTTTGTCGTTGCCATGGGTTAGCGCCTGGGCCTGTTCGTGGACTGGGGATTCGCGTCGGCGAGTGACTCGAGGTTCAGAATGGCAGCTATCCTGCCATCTCTGACAGCAGGGCGTGAGGGTCTCGAACCCCCGACCTGCGGATTTGGAGTCCGCTGCTCTACCAACTGAGCTAACGCCCTTCGGGGATATAGTTCGCGATACTTCGATAGGCTTACTGAGTCGAGTCTAGGTCCACGAGCCGAAGCACTTGCTCCAGACGGAGCGAAGTCGCTCGCCGATGCGTCCCTCTACTTGGTCTCCTTGTGCTCCGTGTGCCGCCGGCAAAACCGGCAGAACTTCTTAAGCTTGATTTTCTCGGGCGTCGTGCGCTTGTTCTTCATCGAAGAGTAGTTTCGACGCTTGCACGAGGTGCACTCGAGAGTGATGATGATGCGATTCCCGGCAGCCATGAGTCCTTACGGGGACAGAAACGGATCGTGCGTATAGCAAGACCCGTTCCGAGTTTCAACTTGGAGACAAAAAGGGGCTGACCCACTGGGTCAGCCCCTTGAAATTACTCAAGGATCTTGGTGACGACGCCGGCGCCGACGGTCCGGCCGCCTTCCCGGATCGCAAACCGAAGCTTCTCCTCGCACGCGATCGGCGCGAGCAGGTTCACCTCGATCGTCACGTTGTCTCCGGGCATCACCATCTCCGTTCCCTCCGGCAGCACCACCTTCCCCGTCACGTCCGTCGTGCGGAAGTAGAACTGCGGCTGGTAACCCTTGAAGAACGGCGTGTGACGCCCTCCTCGTCCTTCTTCAGTACGTACACCTCTGCCGCGAACTTCGTGTGCGGCGTGATCGAGCCCGGCACACAGCACCTGACCACGCTCTACCTCGTCACGCTTCGTCCCGCGCAGCAGCACGCCCACGTTGTCTCCGGCCTGCCCCTGGTCCAGCAGCTTCCGGAACATCTCTACTCCCGTCACCGTCGTCTTCTTCGTCTCTCGAGACCGACGATCTCTACCTCGTCACCGACCGTCACGATCCCGCGCTCCACGCGACCCGTCACCACCGTTCCACGGCCCGTGATCGTGAACACGTCCTCCACAGGCATCAAGAACGGCTTATCCAGCTCGCGCTCCGGCTCCGGAATGAAGCTGTCGCACGCCTCCATCAGCTCCGCGATGCACTGCGCGTCGTCCGAGTCCCCGCTGTCCGAGTTCAGCGCCTTCAACGCGCTACCCGCACGATCGGCGTGTCGTCTCCCGGGTACTCGTACGTCGACAGCATCTCACGCAGCTCCTCCTCGACGAGCTCGATCATCTCCTCGTCGTCTGCGTCCATCATGTCGACCTTGTTCAAGAACACCACGATCGCCGGTATCCCCACCTGACGCCCAAGCAGAATGTGCTCTCGCGTCTGCGGCATCGGTCCGTCCGGCGCGCTCACCACGAGAATCGCGCCGTCCATCTGCGCCGCTCCCGTGATCATGTTCTTGATGTAGTCCGCGTGTCCCGGACAGTCCACGTGCGCGTAGTGGCGCTTGTCCGACTGGTACTCTACGTGCGCCGTCGCAATCGTGATACCGCGCTCACGCTCCTCCGGCGCCTTGTCGATGTTCTCGAACGCCGTGAAATCCGCCAGCCCCTTCAGGCTCTGCACTCGCGTGATCGCTGCCGTCAGCGTCGTCTTACCGTGGTCCACGTGACCGATCGTCCCGATGTTCACGTGGGGCTTGTCACGTACGAACTTCTCCTTCGACATGGCGCTTCTCCGAAAATCGTCTTGAAACTGTGTTTGAGGATGCCTCAGGGAGGCGGGTTCTGGGTACCGGGTGTGTCCGGTGCGTACTAGAAGAGTGAGCCTTGATAGCCCATGAGCGGATTCGAACCGCTGACCTCATCCTTACCAAGGATGCGCTCTACCAACTGAGCTACATGGGCCTGTGACAGCCGTGTCACCACGTTGTGAGGGATCGCGTGTGAAATCGAGAGCGGGAGACGAGGTTCGAACTCGCGACATTCAGCTTGGAAGGCTGACGCTCTACCAACTGAGCTACTCCCGCGAAGTGGATCGATGGCTGTTTGCGAGTGAGTGAGAAGTGGATGGGGTAGGATTCGAACCTACGAAGCGAATCGCGGCGGATTTACAGTCCGCTCCCTTTGGCCAGCTCGGGCACCCATCCGTATGCAATGAACGGTTCCGGTTCTCTCCTGGAGCCTGTGTGAGGAAGTCGCGTGGCAGCGTGCCATCGAGAGCTGGCGGTGGGACTTGAACCCGCAGCCCCCTGATTACAAATCAGGTGCTCTGCCAATTGAGCTACGCCAGCGCGTGGTCTCCGAAGTTGTCGGTCGAGTTGAGTTCGTTCTTCCTCGAAGGGCAGACGTCAGCTCTACTCACCGGCACGGGTGAGTTGGTGGCGCTGTATAGCGCCGCGGTCCGCGGGGTGTCAAGCAAGCCTACCGGCGCCTTTGCGCCCTTGGCGCCAGCCGCAAAAGACCGCGCTCGTCTGTGGCTCGAGTGTTCATGGTCCTCGCAGACAACGACCTCGACCCGCGCAACTGACCGTCGTAGTCGTGCACCATGACACAGCGGCCCGCGAGTCGCTGTCACCGGCCCGATACAAGTGGATAAGCTCACGCGTTGATCTCGTGCGTGGAGATCGCTTCTGGACACAGGCAGCGGCGTATTACGGGCCAGGGCTACAATCGGCGTTGTGTCCGCGCGGTCTCGCCCAGGCTCCGTCCCCTCCTTCGTCGCGCGACACTCTCCGTTTCACCGCGACCGCGTGGCCATCGGCTTCGCCGTTGTAGCCGTCACGGTGACGCTGGGGGGACTCGCGCTCGAGAACCTACAAACCCGAACGCTGCGATGTGTTGATGGTGTGCTCGTCGCGCACCGCGGCGGGGTCGTCCCGTGGGCCTCGCGGGTGCTCCACGACCCACGGATGCCACCGCTGGAGATCCCGCCGAGTCTGTGCCACGAGGTGCGCTTCTCGTCCCAGGGGGAGCTTGAGCGCCACTACTTTCACCTCGCAGGCGCGCGCGCGTTCACGGCGTCTCAGGCGCCTCGGGGGACCCCGACGTCGCTCGCGCCCGAGCGCGGAGAGGCAGAAGCCGCCCCGCGCCCTCCGCGCGGACCGCTGACACCGCGCGTGGTCGAGGGCTCTGGGGAGCGCGAATTGTAGCTACTCGGCGCAGTCGCGCGCCTGCGCGGCGAAGGTCTGCTCGGCAGCGTCCCGGACGTCCGCCGCGGCCATCGAGTGGGAGAACGCGAGGTCGTAGTAACGAAACCACCAGGTCCGCGCGTCCTGGCAACGCTCGAGCTGGATCAGGCACATCGCCGCCTGCCCGACCGTCCCTGCGGCGCTGTTGAAGTCGTTGACGTGCTTCGGCGAGACCGAGCCAACGAGTCGCTCGCCCTCGCGCGCCATGGCGATGCAGCCCTCGGCGTCACCGCGCCCCTTGGCCTCGGCGATCGCGGTGTAGATCCGCGTCGTCTTGCTGGTGAGGTCCCCCTGCTCCGCGAGCGTGCAGGTGCTCTTGGCCATGCTGTCGACCTGGGCGTCGAGCTGCTTGTCGGTCTGTTTGCGCTTCTCGTCGATACCGGCGAGGTAGTCGCGCATCATGGCCTTCCCCTCGTCACAGCGACCGGCGCGCATCAGGCAGCGGCCGCGCGTGTAGGCGACGGACTTGTCCGTCGCGCCGCTCGGGTCGAGCCGGTCCGCGCGCTCGAGATCCTCGAGGCACCCAGGCCCGTCCCCGGCGGTCTCCTTCTCGCGCGCCGACGAGCGCAGCGCTCGCGCGCGGCTCTCGGGGCGCTCGTCGTAGCTTGGGATCGGCTCCGGTGGACTCGCCGCGACGCCGGTCCCGGCGTCGAGGTCCTGGGCGCTGTCGTCGATCGGCTGCAGGACGAGACGTATCGGGACTCGACACTTGCGCTGCGACTGCGTCTCGCAGCTCTCGAGCGCGCCGCCCTGCTTGAGGTTCTGGCTCTCGCTCGAGCTGCGCGCGCCCCCGCCGGCGTTCTTGAAGCCGACCTGCGCCTCGCCGACGGCGCCCTTGTGTGACAAGAGCTGGAACGCGCCGAGGTTGAAGGCCGAGACGTAGTGGGTCGCGTCGGCGCAGCGCGGGTTATTCGCGATCGCGGCGCGCTCGACGTAGTTGCGCGTGCTGCTGACGACGCCGCTGACGTAGTACTGGAGCTCGAGCGACTCGCCGAGCTTGACGTTCCCGCCGAAGCTCGCCGCGCCGAGCGGGAGCTTGGCGTAGAGCTCGTCCTCGTTCTTGATCTCGAGGCTCTCGACGGTGCCGCTCGTGAAGGTGGGCTCCTCGTAGCGGCCGTAGCGCCCGGGGATGCTGTTGTCCGAGCAGCTGTAGAGCATCTCGATCTGGCAGTCGCTGTAGCGCACGAACACGACGTCTCGAGAGGCCTTGGCCTCGAAGGTCGAGAGGTCGGTGGCGTCCCACTCGACGACGAAGGGCGCGAAGTTGGCGGCGCCCGCGTCACACCGGTTCTTTCCGACAGCTGTCTTATCGAGCATCTTGCTCGGCTCGCTGCCGGCGGGCGCGCGATCGAGGTTGCGCGTGGCGGCGCAGCCGCCGAGCGCGAGCGCGAGCGTCGCGATGGAGAGGGTGACCTTGGTGGAAGCGCGTCGAAGGGTGCTCATCATCTCGCCTGCGTGGGCGAGTGTGCGATACCGCGCGAGTCGACGTCCAGGCGCCAACCCGTGAATTGCGTCGGGGGAGCGTGATGGCTCCCCCGACGATGACGCCCGCGGACGTGAACCCGCTAGCGCAGCTTCGCCATGGTGTTGCGCGCGGTCAGGACCGGGAGCTGCATCGTCGCGTCCATCGAGCCCTTCTCGCCCTCCATGATGTCCTCGAAGGCCTGGACGCACTCGGGACACTTCTTCCCGTCGGCGATGCGGTCGGCGTACATCGCCATGGTGACGCGCGCGTCGGCGTCACGGACCTTGAAGGCCTTGGAGACCTCGAGCGCGATCTCGACATCGCCCTTGGCCAGACGGTTCAGCTCGTAGGCCGCCTTCTCGCGGGCGACGACGTCGGCGTTGGCGTCCTGGAGGACCTTGAGCCAGCAGGCCTTGTCGCCGCCGCACTCCTCCGTGGTCTTGATCGCCTGCTCGAGCTTGTCGAGCTCAGGCTGGACCTTGCCGAGCTTGCCAGCCTCTTCGAAGGCCGACTTGACCTCGCCGATCTTGTCGGGCGACGCGACGAGCACGGACCAGCGCGCGGCGAGCCACTTGGGCTGGTGCACGAACTCGGAGTTGACCACGGTCTCGGGGTCGTACTCGCCGTTCTTGACCGTGTCGATGAGGCAGGCGAAGGCCTCCTCGCCGCCGATGCGACCGAGCGCGTCGATGACCTCGTCCATGTCGCCGGCGTTGTGCGTGGCGTTGACGCAGCTGCACAGCGCCTTGCTCGCGGACTCGTCGCCGATGTAGCCGAGCGAGCGAGCCACGAAGGCGCGCAGGCTGGCCTTGGCCGGGTCGACCTCGGGCTCGTCGTCGTCGCCCTTCTTCTTCTTGGGCTTCTCGGCCTTGGCGGCCTCGGGGTTCTCCGGGTCGACGCAGCCGTCTCGAGGCATGAACGCGAGCAGTTCGGGGATCGCCTCGGTCGCGCCCATGTTGCCGAGGATGCCGGCGGCCGTCTGCTGCACGATGAGCAGGTCGACGCCGTTCTCGTTGGCGAGCGCGTTGACCTCCTCGTGCTTGCCCTGAAGCATCTCGATCAGGCGCGGGATCGCCGGCTTGCCGATGCCGACGAGCGCGAGCTTGGAACGATTGCCGATGTCCGTGGTCGACGGGCTGTCGGGGACGCGGAAGTTGACGGTGATGAGCGCGTCGACGGCCGACGGGTCGCCGATGAGGCCGAGCGACTTGGCCGCCTGACGGTGGACCGCGACCGGCTGATCTTCTTTGGTCTTCTCGAGGGAGGCGATCAGCGCGGGCACGGCCTTGGCGTCGCCGAGCTCACCGAGCGCCTCGGCCATCTGGATGCGGATCTCGCCCTCGCGCTTGCCCTTGTCCTTGGTCGGGTTGTTGACGAGCGAGGTGAACTGCTCGACGAGCGCGTCGACGGTGCCGATGGCCTTGGCGTTGATGATCCCCTGGATCGCCAGCAGCGCCTGCTTGCGCCCCTCGTCGGAGCCGTCGAGGACGAGGGCCTTGCTCCAGATGTTCGCGCCCTCTGGACGACCGATGACGCGCAGCATCTCGAGCATCTGCGTGCGCTCGACCGGCTGGGCGTTCTCGAAGGTCTCCTCGAACACGGGGATGACCTTGTCGACGAACTCCTGGGTCCGCGCGTCCCGGACCTCGGGGTCGGTGGAGCTGGCGACGGTCTTGACCAGCGCCTCGAGTTGACCCAGGGCCACACCGCGCTGCTCGTCGCTCTTGATCCTCTCGATGTAGGTCTCGAACTTGTTTGGGTCGGCGTCCTTGCACGCCGGGGTCGCCAACATGGCCAGAGTCACGAGCAGGGGCAGGGCGAGCTTGCGCATTGTGTCTCCACGTCTCCTTGGCGGGCATCCTACAATGGTTCGTTCGCGCGTGTAGTCTGCGGTGAGATTCTCGCGCGATCGCGACGCGGCCGACCGTCATGGGACGAGTCGGCCGATCGATCTGAGCAATTTCGGCCAGGTCGCGCTGATCTGGCGACCGTGACTCGATCGAGCGGGAGCTGCCGCTAGCTTCGCGCGGCGCGGTGCTTACCGCGGGCGGGAACGCGAGGGCGAGCGACCTTCTTCTTGGAGGACTTCGACGGCGTCTTCGCGGATTTTGCGCGAATCGCGTCCTTTGTCGCTTTGGTCGCCTTCTTGGACTTACGCTGCGGAGGCGCCTTGAGGACGGGCTTCACGTCCCGCGCCGCTGGCTTCGCGCTGTTTCGCGCGCCGTTGGCGCGAGAGACGGACTTCTTGTCCTCGACCACGTCCTCGACCTCGGCAGCCGCGTCCTCGGCGACATCCTGAGCTTCTTCCGAGGTCGCCACGCCGCCGCGGATCGCCGCGCCTGCCTCAATGACCAGTCGCCGCGTCGAGATGTCTCCGACCACGCGCGCGCCGTCCCGCAGGACGACGCGATTCTGCGCGGTGAGATCGCCGACCACGATCCCGGAGATGTACACGCTCTCGGCCTGGACATCGGCGAGCACCACGCCGCCCGCGTCGACGTGCAGGGAGCCGCTCGACAACATGACGCTGCCCTCGATGGTGCCCTGCACGCGGATGTCTTCGCCGCCGTGAATCCGACCGACGATCCGCGTCCCCGGGCTGACGACGGTCGAGATGTCCGCGTCATCGCTCTTGTTTGTCTGCCGCTGTGCCATGCGCCGCTACCCCCCCATATCCACGCGCCCGCGGAAGGTCGCGCCGTCCGCGATCAACACACGCGGCGCGCGGAGATCCCCCACGACGTTGCACTCCGGTCGCAGCTCCACGCGCTCGCTCGCCCGCACGTCGCCGCTCACCGTCCCGCTGACGACGACGGTGGTCGCCTCGACGGTCGCCTCGACGATCGCGCCGGGCTCGACCTCGAAGCGCTCGCCGAGCTTGACGTTACCCTTGATCGAGCCGTGCACGACGAGGGCCTCGTCGCCGGAGATCTCGCCGTCTACCACGATGCTGTTGCCCAGAACCGTCTTCGCCACTGATTCGCTCTCCTGTGCGGGCGACGTGACCCGTCGCCCGCGCGATCGCCGAAGTTACTCGCCAACGTCCTGCAGTAGGCCCTCGGGCAGCGGGACGTCCATGTCAAAGGTGCCGCGAAACGAGGAGCCCTCGTTGACGACGATCTGCGGCGCGCGGACGGTGCCCGCGACCTGTGCGCCAGGGTGGATCGTGATCACGTCGCTCGCGGTGATGTCTCCCACGACCTGTCCGTGAATATCAACCTGCTGAACGTCGAGGTTGGCCTCGAGGACGGCGCCGCGCGCGACGACGAGGTTGGCCTCGAGGCTCACGCTGCCCTCGACGCGCCCCTCGACGGTTACATCCTCGTCACCCGTGAGCGCCCCGCGAACCGTCATCAGGGGACCGACAATGCTGGGAGGAGACGATGAAGATGCAGCGCTAGCCATGGAGCGCGCGCAGGCTAGCAACGCGCGCGTCTCCGGGTCAAGGGCGCTCGCCGAGGGACGAAGGTTTCAGGTGGCGTGACGATCCGAACCGATCGAAGTTGAGGACTGTTACGTCAGGGGGACTGGTCATCGCCCGCGACGCGCAGGATACTCGGACAGCGCCGCGATGCTCGCCGCCTGCCGCACCTGGAGTGTCCTCACGTGAAGCCGAACGACGCTGATCACGTCCCCCTCTCGCGCGAGAGCTTGACCGAGTGGTTTGAGACGGCGACGCGTCCCAATGACGCCGACCACCTGGTCGGCACCGAGCTGGAGACCTTCGGCGTGACGCTCGCCGGAGACGCGCCCGCGCCGATCAACTTTGAGGATCACATCCAGCCGGTGATGCGTGAGTTCGTCACGCAGTACGGCTGGCGACCAGGGCAGGACCGCGGCACGGGCGGCGAGATCGTCTCGCTCGAGCGCGACCGGGCGTCGATCTCGCTGGAGCCCGGGGGACAGTTCGAGCTCAGCGGAAAGCCGCTGCCGCACGTACACGCCACCTGCGAGGAGTTCACGCGCCACTACAACGAGCTGCACGCGGTCTCGCTGCCGCGGGACCTGGCGTGGTTGGCGACGGGCTTTCACCCCTTCGCGCGGCTCGAGGACATCAACCGGATGCCGAAGGGGCGCTACGCGGTGATGCGCGCCTACCTGCCGCGCCGAGGCGCGCGCGGGCTCGACATGATGCACCGGACATGTACGGTCCAGGCCAACTTCGACTACGCGAGCGAGCGCCAGTGCGGTGAGCGCCTGCGCGTGGCGATGGGGGTCAGCGCGCTGTCGACCGCGCTGTTCGCGAACTCCCCGTTCTACGAGGGGAGCTCGCGCGGACGCGTGTCCGAGCGCAGCACGGTCTGGAGCTCGGTGGACCCGAGCCGCTGCGGGCTGCTGCCGTTTCTGCTCGAGGACCCGGCGTCGTTCTCGTTCGAGCGCTACGTCGACTGGGCGCTCGAGATCCCGATGTTCTTCGTCAAGCGCGACGGCCAGTACTTCGCCCACCACGCGACCTTCGCCGAGTACATGCGCGACGGGTTCGAAGATCCCCACGGCGCGCGCCACCACGCGACCCAGGCCGACTGGCGCCTGCACCTCAACACGCTGTTCCCGGAGGTCCGGCTCAACCCGTACATCGAGGTGCGTGGCGCGGACGCGGTGGGCTCGCGCTTCGTGTGCAGCTTGCCGGCGCTGTGGAAGGGGCTGCTCTACGACGACGACGCGCTCGCCGCCGCGTGGGAGCTGGTCGCGGAGCTCGAGTTCGCGGCGCGGCTCGCGCTGTGGGATGAGTGCCGCGCGCGCGGGATGAGCTCGCCACGGGTTCAGTCGCTGTGCCTGCGCCTGCTGGCCATCGCGCGCGCGAGCCTCGAGCGGCAGGATGTCCGCGACAGCCGCGGCCGGACCGAAGCGCGGTTCTTGACGCCGCTCGAGACCTTGGCCGAGGAGGGTCGCTCCCCCGCCGACGCCGCGCGCGCGAACGTCGAGGAGGCGGACGCGCGCGGTCAGGATCACGTCAAGTCGCTCATCCGCGAGTTCCACTTCGCCGGCGCGGGACCGCGAAAGTACGCGGCCGAGGAGCGTGGACGCCTCGACTGAGGGCGCGACGCGGCTCGCTCGCTAGTCATCGTCGTCGCGCAGGAACGCGAGCGAGGTGACCTTCGCCGGCTTGGTCGGACGAAACGCGCCCGATTCGTCGCCAACGACCATCTCGGTGCGAAAGGTGCCGGACTCGTCCGGGATCCCGCGCTCAAAGCTCCCACTCGAGGTGGGGTCCGGAGCGGGATCGGTGAAGGGCGCCTGCGGGAGGCGCCCGAGCTGCTGAAAGCCGGAGGTGTCCTGAAGCTCCATTGGGAGCTTCCACGAGTCCTCGGGGGCGATGCCGTCGAGCGCCGCGTTGAGCGCGTCGTCGATCGCGAAGCCGATGGACTCCCGCTCCTCGGGGGAGAACAGCAGCTCCTGGCTGATGCTGCCGGACAGCTCGCTTGCGTCGTCGCCCGGGATCCCGAACTCGATGTCGTCGCGCTCGCGCGACATCACCGAGGACTCATAGTCGCCGCCGTCCTCGCGATTGAGGGAGGAGACCGGCGGCGGCGCGGGCGGCATGGAACGATCCGCGTCGACGTACTCGATCTCGGGCTCGTCATCGATGCTCTCGACTTCGTCGTCGAGGGCCACCACGATCGCCTCTCCATTTGAGGATGGAAATACATCGTCCTGCCCCGCGTCACGGAGCATGTGCGCGAGTTCGGACGTCTGCGGCAACTCGCGGAGCAGCGCGGAGGAGCGCGAACGAGCCCAGCTGAGCAATTCACCGGGAGAAACACCCTCAAAGTCGGTGCCGCTCAGGAGCTCGTGCAGGTCCATCTCGTCTCCACTGTATCACGAGAGCGCGCGATCTTGGCCCCAGGAAGGGGCGGGTCCGCGCCAAGTATGCGCGGCTTGTCGCGCAAAAACAGCACGGTCCGCGGGCCGCTTTCATGCGGTCAGCTGCTGACGCAACGCCGCTTCCGCCGCCGCGATCGCGTCCTTCAAACCGCCGGGATTCGACCCGCCGGCCTGGGCCATATCGGGCCGTCCGCCGCCTCGCCCGTCGATGTGACCGACGAGGGCCTGGACGAGCTTTCCGGCGTGCACGCGCTTCTTGAGATCCTTGGTCGCGGCGGCGAGCAGGACGGCCTTGCCCTCGCTCGCGGCCCCGAGCACGACGACGCCCGAGCCCATGCGGTCGCGCAGGGTGTCGGCGGCTTCGCGGAGGGCCTTGGGGTTGGCGACGGAGACGACGCGCGCGATGAGCTTCACCCCTTCCACCACGACGGGCCCATCGTCGGTCGCGGCCCCGCCGGTCGCGAGCTTCCGCTGCAGATCGCCGATCTTCCGCTCCTTGTGCTTCAGCTCGGTCTGCAGCTTCTCGACGCGCCCGACGAGCGCGGCCGGATCGGCCTCGTGCAGCTGGGCCGAGAGCTCGCCGAGCACGCCGACCGAGCGCTGCACGTGCTCGACCGCGCCCATGCCGGTGACCGCCTCGAGCCGGCGCACGCCCTGGGCGACGCCGCCTTCGGCGATGATCGCGAACAGGCCGATGTCGCCGGTGCGCCGGACGTGGGTGCCGCCGCAGAGCTCGACGCTGTCGGCCCCGATCTGCACGACGCGGACCTCGGCGCCGTACTTCTCGCCGAACAGGCCGATCGCGCCGGCCTCCTTGGCGTCGGCGAGCGACATCTCGCGGGTCTCGGTCTCTTGGTTGGCGAGCACCGCCGCGTTGACGCGCCGCTCGAGCTCGCGGCGCTCCTCGAGCGTGAGCGGGCCCCCGTGCGAGAAGTCGAAGCGCAGGCGGTCGGGGGCGACGAGCGAGCCCTTCTGGACGACGTGCGGTCCGAGCACCTCGCGCAGCGCGTGATGGAGGAGGTGGGTCGCGCTGTGGTTGCGACGGATGGCGTCGCGGCGCGTGTTGTCGACGCGGGCGAGCAGCGGCTGCCCGACGCGCGCGCGGCCCGTGACGATTCTGACCTTGTGGACATGTACGTCGCCGGCCGGCTTGATGGTGTCGAGCACCGCGAGCTCGACGCCGTCGCCGTAGAGCGCGCCGGTGTCGCCGATCTGACCGCCGCTCTCGGCGTAGAAGGGGGTCTGGTCGAGCACGAGCTCGGCCTCGGCGCCGGCGTCGACGTGGTCGACCGCCGCGCCGTTGGCGACGAGCCGGACGACCTTCACGCTCGGGATCTCCGTGTGCTCGTAGCCGCGGAAGCAGGTCTGACCGCGCAGCTGGGAGGCGAGCTCGAGGTGAATGTCGGCCTGGGCGTCGCCAGCGCCGAGCTTGTCGCTGGCGCCGGCGAAGCGCTCGCGTCGGCGCGCGAGCTCGAGCTCCACCGCGTCCTCGTCGAGCGTCAGGCCGCGCTCTCGACAGAGGATGCCCGTGAGGTCAGGCGGGATCCCGTAGGTGTCCTTGAGGATCGCGGCCTGCTCGGCCGGGAACGCGGTCTCGCCCTCGGGCATGCGGCCGCGGATGTGCTCGTAGAGCTTGAGCCCGCGGTCGAGCGTGCGCCGGAATGACTCCTCCTCGATGCGCACGAGCTGCTCGATGGTCGGCGCGCGCTCGCGCAGCTCCGGGTACACGTCGCCGAACTCCTCGACGACGCAGGCGCAGACCTTGTAGAGGAACAGCTCGTCGATGCCGACGTCGGCGCCGTGGCGGATCGCGCGACGCATGATGCGGCGGAGCACGTACTCGCGGCCGGTGCGGTCCGGGAACACGCCGTCGGCGATGAGGAAGGCGGTCGCGCGGGCGTGATCGGCGATGACGCGGAACGGCGCGGCGGGCAGCTCGTCGGCGCCGGGGCCGGCGAGCTCGCGGCCGAGCTCGACGAAGGGCGCGAGCAGGTCGGTCTCGAAGTTGCTGCCGACCCCGCCATGACGGCGGCGAGGCGCTCGAGGCCCGCGCCGGTGTCGATGCTGGGGCGCGCGAGCTTGACCATCGTGCCGTCCTCGCGCTTCTCGTACTGCATGAACACGAGGTTCCACAGCTCGGTGTAGCGGTCTTCTTCGAAGGCTGGCCCAAAGTTCCCCTCGCGGAGCGCGTCGGGGGGCGCCGTGTCGCCGTGGAAGATGTGGATCTCGGAGCACGGCCCGCAGGGGCCGGTGTCGCCCATCTGCCAGAAGTTCTCCTTGGAGTTGAACGCGTAGATCCGCTCGCGCGGGACGTAGCGCGTCCACAGCTCGAGGGCTTCCTGGTCGTAGGGCGCGTCCTCGCCCTCGCCGTTGTAGATCGAGACGACGAGCCGCTGCTCGGGGATCCCGAGCTCCTTGGTCAAGAACTCCCAGGCCCAGGCGATCGCGTCGGCCTTGAAGTAGTCGCCGAAGGAGAAGTTGCCGAGCATCTCGAAGAAGGTCTGATGCCGGGGCGTGAAGCCGACGTTGTCGAGGTCGTTGTGCTTGCCGCCGGCCCGGAGGCAGCGCTGCACGCTGACGGCGCGCGTGTAGGGTCGCTGCTCGCGGCCGGTGAACACGTCCTTGAACTGGACCATACCGGCGTTCGTGAACAGCAGCGTCGGGTCGTGGGCGGGGACGAGCGAGGAGGACGCGACCACGGCGTGGCCCCGCTGCTCGAAAAACCGGAGGAACCGGCGCCGGATCTCGTGGGCGCTGACCGTGCTCTTGGCCGTGGCGTTCATGGGGCCGGGAGCATAGCAGACGCACCACGCGCCGCGACCGGGCGGCCCCGGAGACGGCGGCGTGCGCCGGCAACCGCGGGTGTACGCGGCTGCCCGTACGGTCAGATGGGGCGCCTCGGCCGCGTCGCTCAGCCGAGCTCGACGAGCTTGATCTTGAGGTAGCGACCCTCGGTGAAGGCCGGGGGCACAGGGAAGTCGGGGGGCAGGCCGCGATCGAGGAGCACGCGCGGGGTCCGACCCGCCGCGCGCGCGCCCTCGCCGACGGCGACGAGGAAGGCTTCCTCGGTCAGGCGCGCGGCGTTGCAGATCGCGAGCATGTAGCCGCCACGAACGACGACGGGCGCGACCGCCTTGACCAGCTCGGCCCAGTCCTTGAGCGCGCTGAAGGTCACGCCCTTGACGTTGCTGAACGGCGGCGGGTCGACGACGACGAGATCGAACTGCCGCCCGCGCTGACGAAAGCGCTCCAGGTGCTTGAACACGTCGCCGGCGATCGCCTCGCAGGCCTCCGGGTCGAAGCCCGACGCCGCGAGGTTCTGACGACAGCGCGCGTGGCTGCGAGCCGCAGCGTCGATGTTGGCGACCTCGGTCGCGCCCGCGCGCACGGCCCGGAGCCCGAACGCGCCGGTGAAGCTGAAGAGGTTGAGCACCGCGCGGCCCTTGGCCCACTCCTCGCACAGCCGCCGCCCCTCGCGGAGATCGAGGAACAGCCCGGGCGAGACCGGCGCGGTCACGTCGACGAGGAACTTCATGCCGTCCTCCTCGACCTCGAACTCCGGCGGCGCGACCTTGCCGGCGAGGTGGAAGGCCGGCGGCCGGCGGTCGTCGGCCTGCACCGGACGGACGCGGTCCTGCATGTAGATCCCGTCCGGTTCGAAGGCCTGCTCGAGGATCGGGACGAGGTCATCGAGGTAGGTCTCGGCGACGCGCGAGTACTTGTAGACGAGCAGGTACGGCCCCAGGCGATCGACGGCGAGGCCCGGGAAGCCGTCGGCCTCGCCGTGGATCAGGCGACAGGCGCTCGTCAGCACACCGGCGGCGGCGCGACGGCGACGCGCAGCCTCGACGCGGCGCTCCATCTCGCGGGCGTCCCACTCCAGCTCGCGCGAGAGCCCGAGCACGCGGACCGCGATCGCGCCCTCGGGCTCCACGAGCCCCCAGCCGAGCACCTTGCCGCCCTCGTCGACGATGGTGACGGGCTTGTCGGAGTCGACGGCCGACAACGAGCGCCGGACGGTGTTGCGAAAGATCCACGGGTGACCCGCGCGCACGAGGTAGGCGACGGACTCGGCGATCTTGATGCTCGGGCGACGAACGACGGGCCCGCGCGGCCCCGCGCCCTCCCGCCCGCCGCGAGGAGGACGCCGGCCCCCGGTCCGGGGTCGCCGCGAGCCGTCTTTCGGGGGTGCTTTCGATCGAGCCGCCATCGAGCCGCGGAGCATAGCGGAATTGCCAATCGCCGTCTCCCCGCGCGCGTGGGGGCGGCGAGGAGCGCGATCGCTGGGCTCAGGCGAACGCTAGAAGGTGATCACCGGCCCGAGCTGCACGTCGAACAGCAAGCTCGAGGAGTCCCAGAACCAGCCGCCCACGTTGAGCTCGGCGAACAGCGCGAAGTTCTTGACGATCTGGTAGTTGAAGCCGAACAGGCCGCCGACCATCAGCGGTCCGAGACGCACGGTGTCGACGCGCTGCGAGGCGGAGCTGGCGTTGGCGACGACGCCCGCGGCGATGGTCTGATCGGCGAGCGCGAGCGCGGAGTCAGCGCTGCACGCGTTGTTGTACGGCCAGACCGGCAGGCACTCCCCGGACGGCCCGATCACGGAGGGCAGCTCCTGGTTGTCCGGGATGCTGTTGCCGTTGCGGTCGTCCTTGAAGCCCATGGGCACGCGCAGGCGCGCGAAGCCGCCGCCGAGCATGCCGCCGACGAACAGCCGGAATTTCTTCTCGTCCGAGAGCAGGAAGTAGCGCGCCTTGGCGCCGGCGGCGATCGTGAACCCGGGGCCGGTCTTGACGCCGGGCGGCGCGTCGCTGCGCACGTCCTCCATGAACGACTGGTTGAGGTTCTTGTTCGGGTCGTCGCGGAAGACGCTCGTGGCGGTGACCGCCTGGATGCGCGCGAACACCGAGATGACGACCTTCGGGTGCACGCGGAAGCCGAACTCGGGCGCGATGTGGAAGGGCGCCAGGGCGAAGCCGGTCTTGACGGCGTGGCGCTGCGAGCAGGTGTCGTCGTTGTACGACATGACGATCGTCTGCTGCAGCGTCGGGTCGGTGGCGCCGTACCAGTCGATGACGTCCTGCTGCGTGATCGCGTTCGGGTCGCCGCCGGCGGCCTTCCAGCGAGAGATCGCGCAGGCGACCTCGCCGTAGCCGTAGTTGTTGACGTTGAACTGCTGGTAGCTCTGCTCGGCGCTGCCGCTGGCGATGCCGAAGCCGGTGCCGAGGCCGATGTTGATCCAGAAGCGCGCGAGCGGGTGCGTGGGCGCGGGCGGTGGCTCGGGCGGCTTCTCGACGACGGGCGTGTCGTCCTTGCAGTTGGTGGCGAGCTCTAGGGGGTTGTCCTCGTCGCCCTTGTGGACCGTGGGCTTCTCGTCGCCGTCGTAGGCGTAGAAGAAGTACTCGATGTCCTTGTCGTACTCGTCGGCGCCGATGGTCGCGACGCCGGCGTTGCCGAAAGCGTCGAGGCTCACCGAGGTGAACTCGGGCGCCCCCTTGACGCGCCAGAACAGCGCCGCCTGCCCGCCCTCGGGGATCTTGGAGAACGCCGCCTTGAGCACGATGGGCTCGCCGCAGGTGACCTCGGGCGGGGTGTGACGGACCTCCTCGGAGGGCGCCGTGGCGCTCTCGCGAGCCTTGGTGAGCGACGCCTGCAGCTCCTCGGAGCGAACCTCGACGGGCAGCACGACGTTGTAGTCGGCCTCGACCGCGTCCTTGAGGATGAGGACGACCTGGGCCTCGTCGCCGGTCGCGTTGTAGACGATACCTGCCTTGAGGGCCAGGAGCGGGGCGAGGTCGGGATCGTCCGGATCGTCGGCCTTGCCGGCCTTGATCGCGTCGTCGAGCGTCTTCTGAGCGGCCTCCATCTCGAAGTTCGAGAACTCCGAGATGGCCTGCTTGTAGGCGGCCTTGAGCTCGTCGCGGCCCGCGTGCGCGAGCGTCGATACGCCGAGCGTCGCGAGTAGCGCCGCCGTGGCCGCGAACGCGGTGTACCGACGACCAGCGGCCGCAGGGCGGTCCCAGTCGATGAACCGGCGCCCGCCGGAGGATCGTCTGCTCATGTCGTGCCCCTCGTCCCCTGCCGTCGCGTGACCGCGTCCGTGGCCGCGCGACTACTTGATGATCTTCTTGCAGTCCTGGAGGTTGAACTCGACGCGGCGGTTGGCGGCGCGCCCCTCGGAGGTCTTGTTGTCCTGGATCGGGACCTCTTCGCCGAAGCCGCGCGGCGTGAGACGGCTGGGGTCGATGCCCTTGCCGACGAGGTAGGTCTTCACGCTGTCGACGCGCTTCTGCGACAGCTTCTTGTTGTACTTGTCCGAGCCCTTCGAGTCGGTGTGACCGTCGATGAAGAACTTGTTCGTCGGCGCGAGGTTCATGGTCTCGACGACCTGGTCGAGCAGCCCGTAGCTGCGCGGGTCGATGTCCCACTTGTTGAACTTGAAGTAGATCTTGTCGTCGAGCTTGATCTGGCAGTTGTCGAAGACGAACACCTCGGGGCAGCCGTCGTCGTCTTCCTTGCCGTTGTAGTTCTCCGGCGTGTCGCGACAGTCCTGCCAGACGCCCTGGTCGGTCATCTTGCCGTCCTTGTTCGTCCACTCGTAGGTGCCGTCGGACTTGATCTTGAGCTCCGCGGCGTCGAGCATGCCGTCGCCGTCGTTGTCGCGATCCGGGCAGCCGTCGTCGTCGCGATGACCGTCGAAGTCCTCGGGATCGTTCTTGCAGCTGTCGCTCTCGTCGATGATCTTGTCGTTGTCGTTGTCCGGATCGGGACAGCCGTCCTCGTCCTCGAAGCCGTCGACGTCCTCGGGCTCGTTACGACAGTCAGACACGCCGCCGTTGGGCAGGGTCTTCTTGTCGTTGTTGGACCACTCGTAGGTGCGCTCGGCCTCGTTGGTGGTCAGCTCGGCCGCGTCGAGGACGCCGTCGCCGTCGTTGTCCTTGTCCGGGCAGCCGTCGTCGTCCTCATAGGAGTCGAAGTCCTCCGGATCGTCCGGGCACTTGTCCGTCTTGTCGTCGTAGCCGTCGTTGTCCTTGTCGTTGACGCCGGGCGGCGGCTTGTCGACCGGCGTGCCCTTGCAACGAATCGGATCGGTCTTCTTGCGCGCGATCGCCGTGTAGATCTCGGCGGTCTCGACGTGCTCCTTGCCGCGGAAGTACTCGCCCATGGCGAGCGCGTCCTGGGCGAACTTGATGTTCGCCTCGGCGATGGCGGTCTCCTTGGGCGCGCAGGTGATCACCTTGGAGCCGTCTTCGATGGCCTCCTGAAGGATCTGCTGCGTGCCCGCGACCTTGCCGAGCAGCTTCTGACCGGCGCAGGAGGTGAGGCAGAGGGTCGGGACCGCGAGCGCGGCGACCAACGCGATGGGGAAACGGCGGTTCACTTGCCACCTCCGATCTTCAGGCTCGCGGAGCCGGAGGCGCTGGCCTCACCGTCGTCGGCGTCAGCGCTGCCCTCAGCGCTCGCGTCGCCGTCGGCCTCGCCGTCTTCATCGCCTTCAGACTCGCCGTCCGCTTCGCCGTCGACGGTCTCAACCATCTCGCCACGACGACGCTTCTCGGCCTTGGTCTTCGCCTCTTCGGCGAGCTGCTTGGCTCGCTCGCCGTAGTCGAAGGAGCGCTCGTACTCGCTGTACCCCATCAGGATCTTGGCCTGCTCGAGGTACGAGACGGCGCCCCAGTACTCGTACGGGGCGTTCTCTTCGGCGCCGGCGGCTTCGGCGTCCGCGACAGCCTTGCTCGCCTCTTTTGCGACCTTTTTGAGGTACCCGAAGGGGCCACAACCTGCCGCGAGCACTACCGCCAGCAGAGGAATGAGCTTGAGGTTTGGACGCATGCTTCGAAACACCGGTGGCTCCCTGGTGGTCGCGTTCGATATCGTCACTCGGGACACGCAGAACCCGAGCTCTGCCGAAATCGGCGCGACGATACCAGGGGCACGCGCAGGGGGTCAACAACACGTCTGTCCGCGCAGACTCGGCCGTGGGGAGTTTCGCCGGCAAACGGGGCGAAATGTTTCCGGGGGCGGCAGCGCGAAGTCCGGCCCCGCGCGCCCACAGACGCGCGCGCGGCCGGGCGCGCGACAACGGCCGCGGCGCCCGTGGGCCCCGACGCGCGTTTCATCGCCGCGAGCCGCGAGCTGGGTGATACCCTCGCCCGGGTGCGCTCTCCGCTGACCCGAGGCCCGAGATCCTCGCGCACATCGAGACCCCGGAGCGCGATCCGGAGAGCGCCGGCGCGCGCGAAGCACCTGGTCATCCTCGCAGTGACCGAGATCGCGGCCGCAGCGGGCCTCGCCGGCTGCCTCGACCCGCGAGACGACGAGGCGCGATTCCCCGCGATCGAGGAGACCATCTCGATCGTCGAGACGATCCCGGCCGCCGACGCTGTCGGTTTCGACCCTCGTGGGCAGATCGACATCTGCTTCTCGGGTGTGCTCGATCCCACAGCCGTCTCCACGCTCGACGCGGCGCTGTACTCCGGGCGAATCCGATACGACAGCGAGCTCGACACCCAGCTGTTCGCCTGGCGCCCGCCAGGATCGGCGACCGGCGTCAGCGAGACGCGGTGGTGCCCGGGCAGCGTGGTGTCGATCCGCCCGCGAGATCCGCTCGAGCCGGGCTTGGGGTACCGCGTGCGCCTGCGCGCGTCGGCGGTGGGCTGGGCCGGCGAGTCCCTCGACACGAGCACGCCGGGGTGGTCCGAGCAGGAGTTCTACGACGATCCGCAGGTGTTCTGGCTCGAGTTCACGACCGCGGCCGCGACCTCGGACGACGATGTCCCGCCCGGGGAGGACCCTGATCCTGGGCCGACGCTGACCGAGCTGTTCGCGCCGGGCGAGGTGTTCGCCGCGGATGAGCCGGCGTGCAGCTGTCATCGCGAGGAGGGGCTGGCGCGGGAGCTCCTCGACCTCACGACGCCGGCGCGGGCGTTCGACGATCTCGTGCGTGTGCAGACGCCGATGTCGACGGGGTCGCCGATGGTCTCCCCGCGCGACCCGTCGGAGAGCTACCTGGTGCAGACGCTGCTGCGCGAGGGCGACGCGGCCCTGTACACGGTCCGCGGGCAGCCGATGCCGCCCGAGGCGGAGCTCGAGTACCGACACATGACGTCGATCGCGCGCTGGATCGAGGACGGCGCGCGGCCGTGAGTGACCCGCTGCCCTGCCCGCTGCCTCAGTCGGGCAGCTTGGGCGGCTCGTAGGCGGGTTCCTCCATCTTGCGCACCATGGAGAGCATGCCCTCGAGCTTCTTTTTACGCTGCAGCGCCCGGTCGCGGGCGTTGATGAAGTCGATGTCCTTGAGGCCCATGGCGGCCGCGCGCTCGTAGAGCTCGAGGGCCTCCTCGAGACGCTTGAGACACGACTGGACCTGGTCCCCGTCGAGCACGTGGGCGGCCGCGGAGGAGTCGTAGGCGAGCTTGCAGTCGCCGCGCTCGGCCTCGCCTTCGAGCTGCATGGCGCGCATGTACACGTCGTGCTTGGTCTCCCGTTTCTCACACCCGACGACCGTCGTGAGCGCCAGCAACGGGACCAGTAGCGGGACCAGCCACAGCGCGGGAGCGCGTGTGTCCATCGATCTCCCCATGTTCGTCGGCCGCGCGTGCCTTGCGATCCGCATGTCCGATCCACTTGTAGCACTTTCACCGCGCGCGAGCCGACGCGGACGGTTCCGCGCGCGAGTGACGGCCCGAGGGAATTTCGCTACGCTGCGCTCGATCGTGAGCCTTGCCGCGTCCGGGGACTGGGATCTAGCGCTTCATCCACCGCGCCTCGTCCGCGACCCGAACCGCGCCTTCGCGGACACCTGGGTCGCGCTGTGTCGCGACGCGCTCACGCTCGCCGAGCCCGCGCTCACGCTCGAGCCCCCAGGCGATGACAAGTCCGACAAGTCCGCCGAGGTCGACTTCGTCGACCGCGGAAGTCAGCGCGTGTTCGTGTGCGCCGCGAGCGAGACCGGCCGCGTGGCCGACCTCGAGCTCGACGCGCTGTGCGACCGGCTCGCGCGTCTGGGTGACGCGAGCGCCACGCTGTGCGTCAACGTAGAGCTCGACGATGACGCGCGCGCCCGCCTCGAGCAGTCCGCCGTCGGCGAGCTCGAGATCGACGACGCGCCGCGCTGGCGTGCTCGCTGCGCCGCGCACTGGCCCCTGCTCGCCCCGCGCTTCGGGGCGCTGCTTTCCCTCACGGTCCCCCAGACGCTCGCGCTGCTGCGGGAGACCTTCGCGTCGATCTACGTCGACATGCTCGCGGCGGCCTTCGAAGACCCGCGGGAGCGATTCTCGATCACGGTGTCGTTCAACCGCCACGTGGAGCTGCTGACGCTGCCGGTCGTCCCGGCGCTGCGGGTCTGCGACCTCGAGGATCTATTGATCCGGGCGCTGCGCCTGCCGCCGACCCAGCTCATGCGCGACGAGAGCTTCCGCATCTCGTTGTCGTACGCGCTCAAGCGCGAGGGCCGTCGGCTCGAGGAGTCGCGGACGCTCGGCGAGCTCGAGCTGGTCGAAGGCGCGCTCGTCGAGTTCTCGACGCGGATCGTGTACGAGGCGCTCCGGCGACGCGCGATCGCGGCGCACGGCGGCCCCATGCGCGCGCCCGAGGACCCGACTTTCCAGCAGGCCCTCGACAAGTTCGAACGGCAGTACGACGCGGCGTGGGCGTCCGCGCTGGCGAAGCTGCGCGCGGGCGCCGAGCGCTGAGCGATCGCGGCGCGTTCCTCCGCAACCTGCTAGGTTCGCCCGGGCGTCGCGCCCGTCCCCGCGCGCCCCCACTCGTCCGGATGAAGATCCTGCGACAACTCGCCGCCCTCCCGCCGCGATCGGCCGCGTGCATCGGGGCGTTCGACGGCTTTCACCTCGGTCACCAAGCGCTGCTGCGCCGGGCGGCGACGCTCGAGCCGGAGCTCGCGGTCGTGACCTTCGATCCCCACCCGGCCCAGGTGCTCGCGCCCGAACGCGCGCCGCCGCTTTTGCAGTCGACGCGCCAGCGCGAGCGCGTGTGCGCCGAGCTCGGGGTCGACACGCTGGTGCTGCTGCCCTTCGATCACGCGCTCGCGCGCATGTCCCCGGAGAGCTTCGTCCAGCACGTGCTGATCGAGGGGCTGCGCGCGGCGGCGATCGTCGTCGGGCCAGATTTCCGGTTCGGCGCGGGCCGCCGGGGCGGCGTCGCCGAGCTGCGCGCGCTGCTGCAGCGCGCGCGATCGGGCGTTCGTCTCGAGATCGCCGAGGAGATCGCGTGCCCGGAGGACAGCGCGAGCGAGGGCAAGCTGAGCAGCACCGGGATCCGCGCCGCAGTGCGTCAGGGCGACATGGCCGCGATCCTGCCGATGCTCGGGCGATGGTTCGCGCTCGCGGGCGTCGTCGTCCGCGGGGCGCAGCGCGGGCGCACGCTCGGCTTCCCGACGGCGAACTTGCGCTGCGACGACGTCATCCGCCCGCGCGCGGGCGTGTACGCCGGCGCGCTGACGGTCGTCGACGAGCGCAGCGCGCTGCGGGGTCGACGATGGCCCGCGGTCGCCAACCTCGGGACGAACCCGACCTTTCAAGGCGACGCTCCGCCCACGCTCGAGGTCCACGCGCTCGACGCGTCGCTCGACGACGCGGCGCTGTACGACCTCGACGTCGAGTTCGCGTTCGTAGAGCGCCTCCGCGATGAGCAGCGCTTCCCGGGACCCGAGGCGCTGCGCGTCCAGATCGAGCGCGACGTCGCGAGCGCGCGCGAGCGGCTCACGCCCGAGGTCCTGGCCCGCGCGAGCGCCCGGCCGCTGCGCGAGCGCCAGGAGCGAAGCGCCTGACGGAACGCGATGGGCTCCGGCATCTCCAGCGTCACGCTCGCCCGGCTCTATATTCAACAGGGGCACCTGCAGCGCGCGTCGACGATGCTCTCGCAGATCGTCGCGCGCGAGCCGAGCAACGGGCCGGCGCTCGAGCTGCTGCGCCGCCTCGAGATCCGCCGCGAGGTGAGCGTGACCATCGACCTCGCGGAGGAGGGCACGGCGCTGGTCCGCTGGCGCGACGCCCCCTGCGATCGCGCCCAGCTGCGCGCGCGCTACGACACCGACGACGCGGCGCTCCACGTGGTGGTGCTCGCCGTCGGCCGCGGCGCGGGCTCGCCGATGTTCGTGACCTCGCGCCCGTGTACGCGCGCGCACGGCGAGGCGCTGCTGCCCTGCGGCCCTGACCCCGGCTCGGTGTGCGCGTGTCTCGTACTCGAGAGGCCCGCGCGCAGCGGCGACGCGCGACCGATCGCGGTCGCGCCCCCGATGTCCTGGACGACGGGCGCGACCGCTGGCGTGTCCGAGTGACCAGACGGGCGAGTCGCGGACAAAGCCCGCCAGCGACGGCAGGTCGGAACAATCGAGCCACCTTCAGCGTTCCCCAGCGCGACCCTCCACCTCTGCCTTCCACCTCTGCCTTCCTCCCCTGCCTTCCTCCCCGATCCCAGGGCGCGCGAGCCGGTGTACAGGCGTGATGGCTGTGCTACCTTCGCGGCCGGTGCCATGCCCGTGACAGCCGACGACCCACAGGCCCCCAACCAATTCCGAGGCGCGTTCACGGCGCTGATCACCCCCATGCGCGCCGACGGACGCGTGGACGACGAGGCGCTCGTCAACCTCGTGGAGCGCCAGATCGAGGCCGGCATCCACGGGCTCGTGCCCATGGGGACGACGGGCGAGTCGGCGACGCTGTCCCCCGCCGAGCACCTCCACGTGGTCCGCACGGTCACCGAGGTCACGGCCGGTCGCGTGCCGGTGCTCGCGGGCGCGGGCGCCAACAACACCGAGGAGGCGCTCACGCTCACGCGCGCCTGCCAGGAGATCGGCGTCGACGGCACGCTGCAGGTCACGCCCTACTACAACAAGCCGACGCAGGCCGGGCTGATCGCGCACTTCACCAAGATCGCGGAGGAAGTCGACCTCCCGGTGATCCTCTACAACGTGCCCGGACGGACCGGCGTCGACATGGCGCCCGACACGGTGGCGCGCCTCTCGGAGCACCCGAACATCCACGGGATCAAGGAGGCCTCGGGCGACATGTACAAGGACGCGCTGATCCGCGAGCGGTGCGTCGAGGGCTTCTCGCTGCTCAGCGGCGACGACTTCACGATCCTGCCCTTTATGTCGCTCGGCGGCGACGGCGTGATCTCGGTGGTCTCGAACGTCCTCCCCGACATCATCGCCAAGCTCTGCGAGTCGGCGCTCGCGGGCGGCTGGACGTCCGCCCGCGCGCTGCACTACCACCAGCTGGAGCTCACGCGCGCGCTGTTCCTGCAGAGCAACCCGATCCCGGTGAAGGCGGCGATGGCGATGCTCGGCCTGTGTGAGCCCGGCATCCGCCTCCCGCTCCTGCCCCTCAACCCCGAGAGCCCCGACGCGCAGTCGCTGCGCGCCGCGCTGCAAGAAGTGGGAGCCCTGCAGCCATGAGCGAGAGCGAAGAACACCTGACCCCTGTTGTGATCGTCGGCGCCCGCGGGCGCATGGGCAAGGCGCTGATCTGCGAGGTCGTGGCCAGCGACCACCTCGTGCTCGACGGCGCCGTCGACCGCTCGGGTGGACCGGGGCGCGGTCAGGACGCCGGCGTGCTGGCGGGCCTGCACTCGATCGGCGTGACGGTCACCGACTCGCTCAACCCGCGTCGTCACACCGTCGTGGTCGACTTCTCCCTGCCGGAGGCGACGCAGAACAACATCCGCCGCTGCCTCGACGCCCGCGTCCCGCTGGTGCTCGGGACCACGGGGATCAGCGCCGAGACGGTCGCGCTGCTGCGCGAGGCCGCCGAGACGATCCCGATCGTCAGCGCCGCCAACTTCAGCGTCGGCATCACGCTGCTGACCAAGCTCGCCGGCCTGGCCGCGCGCGCGCTCGGGACCGACTGGAACGCCGAGATCTTCGAGATCCACCACAAGCACAAGCGCGACGCGCCCTCGGGCACCGCGCTGCGCATCGGCAAGGCGGTCGCCAAGGCCACGGGGCGCGTGTTCGCGGATGTGGTCACGACGGACCGCAGCAAGAACCACACGCAGCCGCGCGGAAAAGACGAGATCGGGATCGTCGCCGCGCGCGGCGGTGACTCCGCCGGCGAGCACACGCTGATGTTCCTCAGCGACGGCGAGCGCCTGGAGCTCACGCACCGGGCCGGAGATCGGGCGATCTTCGCCCGCGGCGCCCTGCGAGCGGCCCAGTGGATTGCCGATCAGAAGCCTGGGCTGTACGACATGCGCGACGTGCTCGGGCTCAGCGATCTGAGCTGAGCGCGCGCTCGTCGGCCGGCTGGCCGGCGTCCGCCCCTCGCAAAGCGCCCCTCGATGAAGCCTCGACGCGTCGTCATCACCGGAGCTGGCGTCACCTCCCCGATCGGCGTCGAGCTCGACGAGGTGTCACGGGCGCTGCGCGAGGGCGCCTGCGGGATCCGGCAGATGCCGGAGTGGGATCGTATCGACGAGCTGCGCACGCGCCTGGCGGGCGCCGCCCCGCATGACGACCGCGCGCTCCGCCGACGGTACCCGCGTAAGAAGATCCGCAGCATGGGTCGCGTCGCGCTGCTCGCGACCTACGCGAGCGAGCGCGCGCTGGCCATGGCCGGGCTCGACGAGGCGACGCTGCACAGCGGGCGCGTCGGCATCGCGTACGGCTCGACCTCGGGGTCCTCGGCCGCGCTCGAGGCGTTCTGCGGCAAGCTGTTCACGCGCTACAGCCTCAGCCAGCTGTCGTCGACGGACTACCTGCGCTTCATGAGCCACACCTGCGCGGCCAACCTCGCGCAGTTCTTCGGCCTGCGGGGGCGCGTGATCCCGACCTGCTCGGCCTGCACCAGCGGCTCGCAGGCCATCGGCTACGCCTACGAGGCCATCAAGTACGGGCTGCAGGACATCATGCTCGCCGGCGGCGCGGAGGAGCTGCACTTCGCCAGCGCGGCGACCTTCGACCTGATGTACGCGACCTCGACGCGCTTCAACGACCAGCCCGAGCAGAGCCCCAGACCGTTCGACGCGAGGCGCGACGGGCTCGTCGTCGGCGAGGGCGCCGGCACGCTCGTGCTCGAGGAGCTCGGGCGCGCGCGCGAGCGCGGCGCGCCGATCCTCGGCGAGGTCCTCGGCTTCGGCACCAACTGCGACGGCGAGCACGTGACGGCGCCCGCCGAGCCGGGCATGCGCGGCGCGATGGAGCTCGCGCTCGCCGACGCAGCGCTCGCGCCCGCAGCGATCGACTACATCAACGCGCACGGGACCGCGACGGACATCGGCGACGTCGCCGAGAGTCAGGCGACCGCCGCGGTGCTCGGCACGGGCACGCCGATCTCCTCGACCAAGAGCTACACGGGGCACACGCTGGGCGCGTGCGGGGCGATCGAGGCGATCTTCTGCCTCTTGATGATGCGCGACGGCTTCTTGGCCCGAAACCGCAACCTCGACGAGCTCGACCCGCGCTGCGCCCCACTTCAGTTCGTGCGCGAGACGCTCGCGGCCGCGCCCGCGCGCGTGATGAACAACAACTTCGCGTTCGGCGGCGTCAACACGTCGCTGATCTTCGGCGCGCCGGCGCTGCTGGGCGACTGAGCGCGGGCCGGCCGCCGAGCCGGCGCGCCGACTTCGGCTCGCGCCGCGCGGCCGCTACAATCCGGCGCCATGCCACGGGTGCTCCGCATGCTCATCACGGGCTCCGCGTTCGTGATGTTCTTCTCGGGCGCGGTCGTGTTCGGCTGGCTGATGCTGCCGATCATCGGGCTGTTCGGGTGGACCGCCGAGCGGCGCTCGCGGCTGCGCATGCGGTTCATGCAGCGCGCCTACTGGCTGCACCTCAACTACATGCGGGTGACCGGGCTGCTCCATTACAGCGTCGCCCCGCGCCCGCCCGACTTCCCGCCGCCGGGCCAGCCGTTCGTGATGATCAGCAACCACCCGTCGCTGATCGACGTAGTGCACCTCATGGCGCTGTTCCCCGGCATGGCGTCGATGGCCGCGCCCCACTACTCGCGCTCGCTGATCATGGGCCGCCTGCTGAAGCACGCCGGCTACATCATCGTCTCGCGACCTGGCGATCAGGACAGCGAGACTGCGGTGCTCGACACGATGGTCGAGACGCTCGAGCGCGGCCGCTCGCTGCTGATCTTCCCCGAGGGCACGCGCTCGCCGCTGAACGGCCTCCGGCGGTTCCGTCGCGGCGCGATCGAGGCGGCCGCGCGCGCCGGCGTGCCGATCGTGCCGGTGTTCATCTCGCAGGACCCCCCGAGCCTGATGAAATCTCAGCGCTGGTACGAGGTGCCCTACCGCAAGATGATCTACGAGATCGAGTTCTTCCCGATCATCCACACGCAGGGTCGCGAGCTCGACACGCGCGCGGTCCACAAGCAGCTGTACGCCCGCTACAAGCGGCGCTGTCAGCAGATGCTCATCCAGCGCGACGAGAACGCGCGACGCCACGGCGACCCGCCGATGATCGACCGGTCCGCGCGCCCCAGCGATCGCGTGCTGGGTCCGGCGCCCGGCGAGGGGCCCTGGGAGCCGCCGGCGCTCGCGGCCGGCAAGCCCGTGGTCGTCGACGACGCGCGCGCGTGATCGACATGCCCGAACGGGCAGGCCATGCAGCTCACGCAGGTCGCAGCGCTCGCAGCGCGTCGCCGAGCAGCGGCATCGCGCGACGGATGTCGCCCGGGCCGACCGCGCCGACGCTCATGCGGAACCAGCCCTCGTCGCCCGGGTAGCCGAAGGCCTGGAAGGGCACGATGCCGAGGTTGGCGCGCTCGAGCAGGTAGGCGCGCACGTCCTCGTTGGTCCGCAGGACCTGACCGCTCGGGGTCACGCGACCGAAGGGCGCGAGCTTGACGGTCAAGTAGATCGCGCCCATCGGCGGGATGCTGTCGACGGGGAGGCCCTCGCGCTTGAGCGCCTGCACGCCTTCGTGCAGGAGATCGAGGCGCTCGCGGATGGCCGGCTTGAACTCGCGGTGATAGGCGCGGACGCCCTCGGGGTCATCGAGCAGCAGCGCCGAGGCGAGCTGCTCTGGACGCGGCGCCCAGGCGCCCACGTGGCCGAGCGCCGGCGTCATGCGCATGAGCACGTCGACGGGGCCCACGGCCCAGCCGACCCGCAGCCCCGTGGCCGCGAAGGCCTTGGAGATGCCGTCGATGAAGATGGTGTAGCGCGCCATCTCGGGCACGACCTCGACCGGCGTGAAGTGCCGCGTCTCGCCGAAGGTCAGCATCCAGTAGATGTGGTCGTAGAGCAGGTAGACGGGCTTCTCGCCGCGCGCGGCCCGGCGCTCGTTCTCGGCGACGATGGCCTCACAGATCCCGCGCAGCGCGTCCCTCGTGATCGCGGTGCCCGTGGGGTTGAGCGGCGAGTTCATGCACACGAGGCGCGCCCCCGGCAGCTCCGAGACGAGCGCCTCGGCGGTCGGCAGGAACCGGTGCTCGGGGCCGCAGCGCACCGGGACGCCGCGGGCCTGCAGCAGCGTGCAGTAGTGGTTGTTGTTCCAGCTGGGGACCGGGTAGACGACCTTGTCGCCCGGGTCGATGAGCGTGCGGTACACCCCGTAGATCAGCGGGCGCGCGCCGCTGGCGATGGCGATGGACTCGAGCGGGTACTCGAGGCCGAGCTCGCGCGCGTAGAAGCGCTGCACGGCCTCGCGCAGCGGACGAACGCCGATCGCCGGCGGGTAGTTGGTCTCGCCGCGCTCGAGCGCCGCCCGGATGCCGTCGGCGAGCAGACCCGGGACGCGGAACTGCTCGGGGCTGAAGTCGCCCACCGTGAGGTTACAGATGTCGACACCGTCGCGGACCAGCGCGCGGATCGAGGCCGCGATCTTGAGGATCTCGGAGCCCTTGAGCTTGCCCGCCATCGTCCCGAGACGCGCCGAAGGATCCCCGCGCTGCTCGCCGGCCTCGAGATCGGCGCGCGCGCGCCCCGTACAGTCGATCCGGTCCCGAAGTGCAGGCGTTGGCTCTCCCATCGCGCGGAACTATGCCACACTCCCCGCCGATGAACAGCGACAGCGCTACCGCACATGCGAGCGGTCTCCGCCCCGGCGCGGGGCGTCCGCGACAGCCCTACCTGACCGCGCGCCTGCAGGGCTTCGGCACGACCATCTTCACGGAGATGACGCGCCTGGCGATCGAGCACGACGCGATCAACCTCGGCCAGGGATTCCCGAATTTCGACGGCCCGGAGTTCGTCAAGCAGGCCGCGCGCGCGGCGATCGAGCGCGGCGACAACCAGTACTGTCGCATGGCCGGTCACCCCGAGCTGGTCACCGCGATCGCCGAGCACCAGGAGCGCTTCTACGGCCTGCGCTACGACCCCATGACCGAGGTCACGGTGTTCTCGGGCGCGACCGAGGCGATCTTCGCCACGCTGCAGGCGCTGTGCGAGGTCGGCGACGAGGTCGTGATGTTCGAGCCCTACTACGACTCGTACCGCGCGAGCGTGGCCATGGCCGGCGCGACGCCGCGGTACGTGACGCTGCGCGCGCCGGACTTCGGTTACGACCGCGGCGAGCTCGAGCGCGCGATCACCCAGAAGACGCGCGCCATCCTGCTCAACAGCCCGCACAACCCCACGGGCAAGGTGTTCTCCCGGGCCGAGCTCGAGCACATCGCCGAGCTCGCGCGCGCCCGCGATCTCCTCGTCATCACCGACGAGGTCTACGAGCACATCGTGTTCGACGGCGAGCACACGCCGCTGGCCGGGCTGCCCGGGATGCGCGAGCGCACGGTGCTGATCTCGTCGTCAGGCAAGAGCTTCAGCTTCACCGGCTGGAAGATCGGGCACACCTGCGCCTCGCCCGAGCTGTCCGCCGCGATCCGCTGCGCGCACCAGTTCATCACGTTCTGCTCGGCGACCCCGCTGCAGCACGCCGTCGCCGCGGCCTACCGCGCGCCGGACGACTACTTCACCGGGCTGACCCGCGACTACCGGGCGCTGCGCGACCGCCTGTGCGACGGGCTCGCGCGCGTCGGCCTCGACGTGCTGCGGCCCGCGGGCACGTACTTCGTGCTCACCGACATCCGCGCGCTCGGCTTCGACAGCGACGTCGAGTTCTGCCGCATGCTGCCGCAGGAGATCGGCGTCGCCGCGATCCCGCCCTCGGCGTTCTACTCGCAGAGCGACGACGGCCGTCACCTCGTGCGCTGGGCGTTCTGCAAGACGGCCGAGACGATCGACGCCGCGCTCGCGCGCCTGCAGAAGCTCACGCCGCGCGGCCGCCCGGCGCGCTAGCCGGCGCACTCGCCGGCTCACCCGGAACAGGAACGAAAGGACAGGACGCACCATGAAGATCGCCGCGATCCAGAGCGACATCGTCTGGGAGCAGCCCGAGGCCAACTTCGCGGCCCTGCGGCCGCAGATCGCCGCCGCCGCCGCCGCGGGCGCGCGCCTCGTCGTCCTGCCCGAGATGTACGCCTGCGGCTTCTCGATGGACACCTCGCGGATCTGTGAGCCGCCCGGCGGACCGAGCACGCAGTTCCTCGTCGAGCAGGCGCGCGCCCACGGCGTGTGGATCTGCGGCTCGCTCCCCGAGCGCGCGCCGGGGCGCGAGCGCCCCCACAACACGCTCGTGCTCAGCAGCCCCGCCGGCGAGCTGACGCGCTACCGCAAGATCCACCCCTTCACCTTCGCGCGGGAGCACGAGCACTACGACGCCGGCGATCGCTTCGTGACCGTCGAGATCGAGGGCCTGCGCTGCACGCTCTTCGTCTGCTACGACCTGCGCTTCGCCGACGAGTTCTGGGCCACGGCGACGCGGACGGACGCGTACATCGTCGTCGCCAACTGGCCGAAGAAGCGCCGGCTGCACTGGTCGACGCTCGCGCGCGCGCGCGCGATCGAGAACCAGGCCTACGTCGTCGCGGTCAACCGCGTCGGCGTCGGCGGCGGGCTCGAGTACAGCGGCGACTCGGTGGTGCACGACCCCTGGGGCGAGACGCTCGTCAGCGCGGCGGGTCAGCCGACCACGCTGCTCGCCGAGCTCGACCCGGCGGTCGTCGCCGACGCGCGCGCGAAATTCCCGGTGCTCGCGGACCGCCGATAGCCCGAGGTCAGGCGCCCGGAGAGCGCGTCGGCGACCGTCTGCTCGCGATCGACGGCGGCCTCGGAGCGCTCGTCGTGTCCGCGCCTGAAACTAGCCTAGCCTAGCCTAGCCTAGCCTAGAAGTACGTGATCTCGTGCTCGACGGTGAAGGCGCGGCGCGTCGTCATCAAACCTGACCCAAAAGACCAGAGCGCCGCCTTCGCGCCGTCGTCCTCGACGACGAGCAGCAGCAGCCCGTCGCCCTCCGGCGACGCGATCGCCACCATCGGCAGCGGCGCGAAGAACGGCAGCCCGCAGAAGTGATCGCGCAGCAGCTGACCGGCGCCGCGGTGCCCCTTCGCCGCCCTGGGCCAGACCTGCTCGAAGGCGCCTGCGCGCTCGACGAGGAAGAGGTCGCGTCGCGGGTTCGGCGTGCGCTTCCGCGTCGGGATCCTCGCCGCCTGCACGACGTGGAGTCGCTCGGTCCGCTCGGCCAGGTCGTAGTGAATGATCTGCCGGGCCCAGCGGTCGTCGAAGCCGTGCTGCTCGCGCGCGACGCGGCTGACCGGGGTCTCGGGATCCGAGTGCCGCGAGAACGCGCCGGGCTCGTCGAAGTCCTTGTCGGGGTCCTGGCAGCGCGCCCCGTGGACGCTCAGCGACGCCGTCATGGGGACGACGGTCGGCGGGCTCATGTCGCGCGGGAGCGCGAGGAAGTGATCGAGCGCCGGCGCGGGCTCCAAGGCCGAGGAGGCGAGCGCCTCGGAGTAGCGCAGCGGCACCTCGCAGCGGAGCGCCGCCGTCGCCTCGAGCTCCGCGGCGGGCCAGCAGCGAAACTCGCTCCAGCCGCGATCCGCCAGCAGCTCGGCGCGCTCCTCCGGCTCCCACTGATCCGCGTCGCCGAGCGGGCAGTAGCGAAACGCCCGCTTCACGCGCGCGCGCTCGAGGCCGCCGCCGGCGGTGATGACCCACAGCGGCTCGCCCTCGCGAAACGGCGCGGGCGCGTCGCCGTCGCGAAACACGATCGGGCCCTCGGGCTCGTACTCGTAGGTCACGCGCGAGCCGAGGGCGCACACGCCGAGCATGAGCGCGTCGACGGTGAAGGGCCTCGTGATCGGCGGGTCGACGTCCGCGGGCGCGGGGCTCGGCGCGGGCGCTGGTTCGGACGCGACTGCGGCCGGCGCCGGCTCGGGCGCGACCGACTCGCTCGCGGTCGTCGGCGCGGGCGCGCGCTGAGCCGCGCACGCGCAGGCGAGGAGGCACAGGACACGGTGGGCGCGCGCGGCTCTCATGGCTTTCGGACCAGGCTCGAGAGCGGGATCAGCTGGCTCTGGGGGCGCGCGCGGGCGGCCGCGGACGCGCGCGCGGGCGCCAGGCGCTCCAGCCAGCGCGCGCGGCGCAGGTCGGGGTCGAGCAGGTGGGAGGGCTTCACGTTGCCGACGGCCGCGAGCAGGTTCTTGCGGATCCCCGGGTTGCGCTGCTCGAGCTGCGCGAGCAGCTCGCGGACCTCGACGCGCTTGAGGTTGTCCTGCGAGCCGCAGAGGTCGCAGGGGATGATCGGGAACTCCAGGAGCGCCGCGTACTCGGCGAGCTCGGCCTCGCCGCAGAGCACGAGCGGCCGCACGATCGTGTTGCGACCGTCGTCGGAGCGCAGCTTCGGCGGCATCGCCTTGAGCTGGCCGGCGTAGAACTGATTGAGCAGCAGCGTCTCGATGACGTCGTCGCGGTGATGCCCGAGCGCGATCTTGCTCGCGCCGAGCTCCACCGCGACGTCGTAGAGGATGCCGCGGCGCAGCCGCGAGCACAGCGAGCAGTAGGCCTTGCCCTCGGGGATCTCGCGCTTGACGACCGAGTAGGTGTCGCGCGTGATGATCCGGTACGCGTAGCCCTCGCGCGCCAAGTACTCGGGCATGACGTGGACGGGGAAGCCCGGCTGACCCTGGTCGAGGTTGACCGCGATGATCTGGAAGGAGTACGGCAGCTTGCGCTCGTAGCGACGCAGGAGGTCGAGCAGCGACCACGAGTCCTTGCCGCCCGAGACGCAGACCATGACGAGATCGTCGGGCTCGATCAGGCGAAACCGCCGGTTGGCGCGGGAGATCTGGCGCAGGAGCGTGCGCTCGAGCTGGAGGCGACGCGGCGCGGACACCCCACCCCCATAGCAGCCCGCCCGGAGGCCGGCAACGCGGACGCGGGCGCGTATACTCCCCCGCGATGTCGGTCCTGCGCACGATCGTGTCGTCCTCCCGGGCGCTCGTCACCGGGGCGAAAGACGTCGCGCGGTTCCGCGAGATCGCGACGGTGTTCGCCAAGCACGGCTTCGGCTGGGTCGTCTCGCAGCTCAAGCTGCGGCGAGAGCTCCAGGTCGAGCACGAGGGCGCCGCGCTCACCCGCGCCGCGCTGGCGAGCCCCGAGTCCGGGCAGCGGCTGGTGCAGGCCTTCACCGAGCTGGGCCCGACCTTCGTCAAGCTCGGGCAGATCCTCTCGACGCGGCCCGACCTGCTGCCGGAGACGATCACGCACGAGCTGACGCAGCTGCAGGACCGCGTCAGCGCCTTGCCCTTCGAACAGATCGAGGAGCAGCTTCGCCAGCACCTGGGGCCCGGCTTCCGCGCGCGCTTCGAGACCCTCGACGAGGAGCCGCTCGCGTCGGCCAGCATCGCGCAGGTGCACCGCGCGACGCTCGTCGACGGGACCCGCGTGGTGCTCAAGATCCAGCGCCCCGGGCTCAAGCCGAAGATCGTCAGCGACCTCAACATCCTCAAGGCGATCGCCGGCTACCTCGAGGACGCGTTCCCGGAGGCGAGCGCGATGGACCTGCGCGGCACGATCGACGGCTTCGCCAAGTCGCTGTCGCAGGAGGTCGACTTCCGCATCGAGGCGCGCAACATGGACCGCTTCCGGCGCAACTTCGCCGAGCAGCCGCAGGTCCGGATCCCGCGCGTGTTCGACGAGCTGAGCGACTCGGACGTGCTGTGCATGGAGTTCGTCGAGGGCCGCAAATTCAGCGAGGTGCTCGAGGCCGGCGAGGACCCGGGCCCGATCGTCGAGCAGTACTTCAACGCCTCCTACAAGATGCTGTTCATCGACGGCTTCTTCCACGGCGACCTGCACCCGGGCAACGTGTTCATCCAGGACGACGGCGGGCTGGCGATCATCGACTGCGGGATGGTCGGGCGGCTCTCGCGGCCGATGAAGGACAAGCTCATCGACATCCTCTACGCGGTGCTCAACGAGGACCTGGAGGCGGTCGCGCGGACCTTCTACGCCCTGGCGATCAAGCGCGGGAAGGTCGACTACGCGGCCTTCGAGTCCGACGTGATCGAGATCGGCGACCGCTTCCTCGGCGGCGTGTCGCTCTCGGAGCTGCAGATCGGCGAGCTGTTCGCGGAGCTGGTCGACGGCGCGACGCGTCACAACGTGCGCATGCCGACCGACTTCACGATGATGTTCAAGGCGATCGTGACGACGGAGGGGCTGGCGAAGACGATCGCGCCCGACGTCGACCCGGTGGAGCAGGCGCGCCCGTTCATCACCGCGATGATCACCGAGCGCTACAGCCCGGAGCGGCTCAAGCAGGTCGCGATCGCCGACCTGCACATGCTCTCGGGGGCGCTGCGGAGCGCGCCGCGGCTGATCACGAGCCTGCTGACGGACCTCCAGAGCGGCAACCTGGCGATCGGCGTCGCGCCCGAGACGCTCGCGCGCGTCCAGCAGGCGGCGGACGCCCGGCTCCGGCGGATCGTCCGGGCCGCGCTGGCGATGACCTGCATGGTCTGTGGGACATACGCGCTGGGGCTCGGGCTGCCGGGCTTCTTGGGCCTCGGCATGCCGCTGATCTCGGTGCTGCTGTACACCGGCGCGGCGACGCTGCTGCTGCTGTGGCGACGGTGACGAGGGCGCCGCCTGGGCGCGCGCGACGAAAAATGCCGCCCGTGCGGGGGCGGCATCGACTCACGCGCGGAGCGTGAAAGGAGCGCTCAGGAGGCGCTCAGGAGGCGCTCAGGAGGCGCTCAGGAGGCGCTCAGGAGAGCGCCTCGCGCAGCTCAGGCACGGCCTCGGGGATCACGACGCTGACCGCGATGCCGAGCGAGGACTTCTTGATGTCGACCAGGAGGCCCCAGCGGTACTTCTCGTTGAGGTTGATCATGAAGATCATGACGCCCTGCGGGAACACGAGCATCAGCTGCTCGAAGTCCGACGGCAGCGGCAGCTGCGACTTCTTGACGCTGTCGATAATTCGATCCGCCAGGAAGTTGAACAGCGCGCACGCCTTCGGGTTGCCGCGAATGCTGGCGACCGCCATTCCCGAGGCCCGACTGAAGACGTCCGCCGTCAGCAAGCCTCCCATGAAGCCCTCCTCGACGGAGGCGAGGATTTCATTCACCTTCTTCAGATTCATGGCTGCTTCTCTTCCCTCGTCGAAGACCTCGGAGCGCGCACGATCGAGCTATCACGCGTTGTCCTGGCCATGTAGCTACACGCGCAAGCGCTGCGGCTGGAACCCTCTCCTCGAGCTTCTCGCCCGCCGAGTATAACCCACAGACCCCGGGACCGGTTCAACTATCCTGGAGCGCAGCGGCGCGCGAGAGGCCCGGAGGACAGGCGATCTCGCCCGTTGGGTCGCGTCTGGCACGAGCGAGCACTGAATCGCGCGGTGGAGCTCGCGGTGGAGCTCGCGGGCGAGCGGCCCGACGCGCGTACCCGCTCACGCGCGCGCCCAAGGTCGCGCGACCGTCGAGCGAGGAGCGATTTTCAACGGCGCAGGATCTCGCCCCCGAACGCGAAGAGCCCCGGGCGCGGGCGCCCGGGGCTCGTTCGTCCAGCGTGGACGCGCGGGCTTACATGCCCATGCCGCCCATGCCGCCGCCGTGGTTGTGACCCGCGGCGGGCTCTTCCTTCTTCGGCTTCTCGGCGATCATCGCCTCGGTCGTCAGCATGAGGCCGGCGACGCTGGCGGCGTTCTCGAGCGCGGTGCGGACGACCTTGGTCGGGTCGATGACGCCCATCTTGAGCAGGTCGCCGAACTCGCCGGTGCGGGCGTTGTAGCCGTAGCCGCCCTTGCCGCTGCGGACCTCGTTGATCACGACGGCGGGCTCACCACCGGCGTTGTGCACGATCTGGCGCAGGGGCTCCTCGATGGCGCGACGGACGAGCTTGACGCCGAACTGCTGCTCGGTGGTCTCGGCCTCGTACCCGTCGAGCACCGACTGGGCGCGGATGAGGGCGACGCCGCCGCCGGGGACGATGCCCTCCTCGACAGCCGCACGAGTCGCGTGCAGCGCGTCCTCGACGCGCGCCTTCTTCTCCTTCATCTCGACCTCGGACGCGGCGCCGACCTTGATCACCGCGACGCCGCCGACGAGCTTGGCCAGGCGCTCCTGGAGCTTCTCGCGGTCGTAGTCGCTGGAGGTCTCCTCGATCTGCGCGCGGATCTGCTTCACGCGACCCGAGATCTTCTCCTTGGAGCCGCCGCCGTCGACGATCGTGGTGTTGTCCTTGTCGATCGTGATCTGCTTGGCGGTGCCGAGGTCGGAGAGGGTGAGGTTCTCGAGCTTCTCGCCGAGGTCCTCGGTCAGCGCCTTGCCGCCGGTGAGGACGGCGATGTCCTTGAGCATCTCCTTGCGGCGATCACCGAAGCCCGGCGCCTTGACGGCGGCGACCTGCAGGGTGCCGCGGAGGCGGTTGACGACGAGCGTGGCGAGCGCCTCGCCGTCGACGTCCTCGGCGATGATCAGCAGCGAGCGGTTCTGCTTGGCGACCTGCTCGAGGATCGGCAGGAGGTCCTTCATCGACGAGATCTTCTTCTCGTAGGTGAGGATGTAGCAGTCGCCCAGGGAGACGACCATGCGCTCCTGGTCGGTCACGAAGTAGGGGCTGAGGTAGCCGCGGTCGAACTGCATGCCCTCGACGACATCCAGCTCGGTGGTGCTGCCCTTGTTCTCCTCGACGGTGATGACGCCCTCTTTGCCGACCTTCGCCATCGCCTCGGCGATGAGCTTGCCGATCTCGCCGTCGCCGTTGGCCGAGATGGTGCCGACCTGCGCGATCTCCTCGTCACCCTGCGTCGGGTTGGAGTGGCCCTTGACCTCGTTGATCACGACCTCGACGGCCGAGTCGATGCCGCGCTTGAGCTCCATGGGGTCGTGACCGGCGGTCACGAGCTTGAGGCCCTCGCGGTAGATCGCCTGGGCGAGCACGGTCGCGGTGGTGGTCCCGTCGCCGGCGACGTCGGAGGTCTTGGAGGCGACCTCCTTGACCATCTGGGCGCCCATGTTCTCGAACTTGTCCTCGAGCTCGATCTCCTTGGCGACGGTGACGCCGTCCTTGGTCACGGTCGGCGACCCCCAGGACTTCTCGATGACGACGTTGCGACCGCGCGGGCCGAGGGTGACCTTGACGGCGTCGGCGAGGATGTTGACGCCGGCGAGGATCGCCGAGCGGGCGCTGGAATCGAAACGAACTTCCTTGACTGCCATGATGTAACTCTTGCTGCTTGTGGTGCTGAAGGAGGGGTGATGACCGGTCGCGCGGGCTAGCCCTCGACCACGCCGAGGATGTCGTTCTCGCTGAGGATCATGTGGTCCTCACCGTCGAGCTTGATCTCGGTGCCGGAGTACTTGCCGAACAGGACCTCGTCGTCGACCTTGACCGCGACCGGGTGGCGCTTGCCGCTGTCGTCGAGCTTGCCGTTGCCGACGGCGATGACGATCCCGCGCGCGGGCTTCTCCTTGGCCGAGTCGGGGATGAAGAGACCGCCCTTGGTCTTCTCTTCCTCGGCCACTCGCTTGACCAGAACACGATCGTTGAGGGGACGAATCTTCATTGCGTGATGCTCCTGCGGGGTGGGGACCGTGACTCGATTCCGTGCGCGAAGATGGGGCGCGAGGGACCGAGCAATCCCATTGAAATTGTTTGAACTTGGCGTTTAGCAATCGCGCTTCGCGAGTGCTAGCGGGCGCGAGTGTAAGTCCACTCCCAGTGCGGTCAAGGGTCTGCCAGAGAAAAATTCTCGGCACTTCTTGGTGGGCCTTTGCCCGGTTTGCTCACATAATTTCTGTATGCCGCGAGCACGCTCACGCGGCCCCACTTCTGACCCGGAGTACAGCTACGATGCCCGATTCGCCCTCCTCGTCATCGTCCTCTCGAGCGCCCTCTCTCTCGATCGACGGCACGCTCGAGTCCTACTTCTACGCGCAGATCGGCAGCGCCCAGGAGCGCAGCGGGACCGAGCTCCCCGAGGAGATCGAGGCGTACGTGGTGCACCTCCTGGCGCAGTTCGCCACGCGCACGGGGCTCGCGGGTCGACGGAGCAAGGCGCTGGCGCTGCAGTACCTGAGCGCGCGAACGCAGACGGGCAGCGCGCGCTCGCTGGCGCTGCGCGAGGTTGGCGACCGCGCGCTGTTTATCACCGGGGTGGTCCCGCGCAGCATGGATCGATCGCCGGTCAACCTCCGCTATGTGCAGTCGATCGGCCAGTCGGCCTATCACCAGCTGTCGGAGCAGCACAGGCGCCTCGAGGTGTTCCGCGAGCTGGCGACGCGCTTCGAGGAGGTCAGCGAGGTCATCGGCGACACGGTGGAGTCCGGGAAGCAGGAGGAGGGCGCGGGGCTGATGGAGCTGTACGAGCGCTGGCGACGACACGGCTGCTCCCGAGACGCGCGCCGGCTGCTGGCGGCCGGCGTGCTGCTGGACCCGCAGACCTCGGACATCGTGCAGTAGCCCGTGCCGACGCCGGAGCCAGCGCCGGAGCCGACCCCGGAGCCAACGAGCGCGCGTCGAGCCGACGCGCTCCTGCGCGGGCTGTACCGCGGGCTCGAGGCGCTGTACGGGCTCGAGTCCGGGGTCGACCCGGTCGCGCACCTGCACCCTGTCGAGTCGTCTGCGGGGGCGGGTCGCGAGGCCCTGGTGCTGCGAGAGTCACCCGACGGGCTGGAGGTCGCGCTGGCGATCGACGCGGGCGTGCTTCGCCGCCTGGAGTCGGTCGAGCCGGCCCGGGCGCTGATGGACGAGCGGCTGGCGGACACGCTGCCGGTGCTCGAGGGCCTGAGCCATCTGCTGTACGTGGCCGAGGCGGCCCGGCGCGAGCGCCCGTTCTCGGGGCTGGAGCTCGAGACGCAGGCGGAGGTCGACAAGCTCGCGCTGTGCGTACTGAACCGCTGGGAGCGCTGGCCGCAGGCGCGGGAGCAGTACGCGGCGCTCGTCGATCGCCTGTTTTATCGCTTCCGCCTGGCGGACGACCTGGGGCCAGGGCTGCGCGCGCGCTACCAGCGGGCGAACCGGTTGGCGCTAGGGTTCTCGCGCCAGCTGGGGGCGACGGTGGAGCGCGGGGAGTACGGACAATTGCGCCGCCTCCTGCGCAGGTTCTGGTCGGCGAGCATGGACGAGAAGCGCGGGCTCGCCCAGATGGCCTGAGCGCCAGGTTCCCACACGCCTGCGCTTCAGGGCTCCAGGACCGTGTTGTCGATCAGGCGCACGCCGGCGAAGTGCACGGCCACGGCGAGCAAGGCGGGCCGCTCGACGTCCGCGACGGGCGCGAGCGTGGCCGCGTCGACGAGCTCGACGTAGTCAATGACGCCGGGCTCGAGGAGCGCGGTCGCGTCGGCGAGCAGCTCCGTCCGCGCGCGCGCGCCCCGAGTAAACCTTCGCTGCACCTCGGCGATGAAGCGGGGGATCGCGCGGGCGCGCAGGCGTGCGTCGGGGGGGAGGTTGGCGTTGCGGCTCGACATGGCGAGGCCGTCGGGCTCGCGCACGATCGGCATGCCGACGAGCTCGCCGCAGAGGAATAGGTCGGCGTGCAGGCGACGGAGGATCGCGAGCTGCTGAAAGTCCTTCTGGCCGAAGACGGCGACGTCGGGGCGCACGAGGTTCCACAGCTTGGTGACGACGGTGCACACGCCGCGGAAGTGGCCGGGGCGCGAGGCGCCGCACAGCCCGGTCGCGAGCGCGGGCACCTCGACCCAGGTCGCGGCGGACTCCGGGAACATCTCGTGGGGATCGAGCGGACAGAAGGCGACGTCGGCGCCCGCCTCGCGGGCCTTCGCGAGATCGCCGGCCTCGTCCCGCGGGTAGCGATCGAGGTCCTCGTTGGGCCCGAACTGCGTCGGGTTGACGAAGATCGAGAGCGCGACGTGACCTGCCCCTTCGGGCACGCGCCGACGGGCCTCGCGGAGGAGCGAGAGGTGCCCCTCGTGCAGGGAGCCCATGGTCGGCACGAAGCCGACGCGGACGCCGGGTCGCAGCTGGTCACGCCAGCGCCGCAGCTCCGAGACGGTGCGCAGGATGGTGACGGCCATGATGATCGATCGCGGCGTCAGGAGGCGACGTCGGGGTAGACGACGGCGCCGAGCGCCCAGGTCACGGCGAGCAATTCCTCGAGGGGCTGCCCGCCGATCGAGGTCTTGGGATCGAGCCCGGCCTTCATCATGAGCTGCTTGAGGACGCGGAGGCCGGCGCGGGTCCGCTCGCTCTGGGCGTCGGGGAGCTCGACGCCGACGCCCGCGGCGTGGTGCTCGACGAGCTCGGCGACGATCGTCTGCCCGTTGATGTCGCCGTGCAGCACCGCGAAGGCGAGCGCGGGTCCGGGGTCTTCGAAGTCGACGAGCTCCTTGATGCTGCTGTAGACCACGCGCCCGCCGCGGTTGACGTACTCCAGGGCGCGCGCGCGCCCGCGGCCTGCCCGCGGCTTGCGACGACGCCACGGGAAGCGGCCCAGGACCGGGTGCAGAGGGTGATCACCGGAGCCGACCATCGCGATGGGCCGGAGGCTTCCACAACGCATCGCCATGTGCAAGATCTGTCCTCGTCGAGGGGCTGCGGGAGAACCCGCGTGGACGCGGCCCGACGGAGACGTTCATGCCGAAGTCGCGCCCGGGGGAGCACCGAGATCGCGGACCGGAGCCGCCCCGTACGCTGGCGGCCCTGGCCGCGCGGACGATCACGGGGCTCGACCCGGAGCTCGCGATGGTCCTGCGTCGGATGCCGATCCGCGCGCTCGTCCGTGTGCTGCGCTCCGCGCCCGCGAGCCGTCGGCTGATCGAGGTCACGGACGCGCTGGGCGCGACGACGCTCGGCGAGCTCGTCGGCTTCGCGGACGCCGCCGAGGCCGAGACCCACGCGAACGCGGCCGAGCTCGACGCGGCGCTCGAGACGATGCTCGAGCCGGGCGAGCGCATGTGGCTGGTGGCCACGCTGGCCCAGGCGATCGAGGCCAACGCGGCGCAGCTCGCCCAGGCGACGACCGCCTGGGCGCCGCGCGGGCTGTCGGAGGGCCCGGCGATCGACGAGCCGCCGACCAAGGCGCCCGCGCTGCTGTCGTGGGCGCGCGTCCACGAGGTCGAGGCGCGGGCGCGCGGCGAGCTGTCGACGCTCGGCGCCTGGCTCCCGCCCGAGCTGCAGGGCGCGCTCGAGCAGCTGCCGGCGCGCGATCGACCCGAGACGGTGCTCGACTGCTTTCCCAGCCGGCGCCGACGCGCGTCGCGGGGGAGCCGCGCGGAGGTGCTGGAGCGCGTCGCTCAGATCGCGCGCATGTACCTCTACTACCACGCGTACGAGCGCGCGGTGACTCGCCAGCGCGACGCGCTGTGGGAGCAGCCGCCGCGCGAGGCCGAGCTCGCGCGGCTGTCGGGGCGGCTGCGCGAGGCGCTCGCCGAGCTGCGACGCTCGCCGCACGCGGAGGAGCCCGCGCCGTTTGATCACAACCCGGTGGTCATCGACATCGCGGTCGGGGCCGCCGTGTTTCACCACGAGCGCGGTCGCGGGCGCGCGAAGGTGCTGCTCGCGGGCTTCGAAGACAACGCGCTGCGGGTCGAGTGCGACTGCGAGCACGGGCGCGCGGGCTGCAAGCACGCGCGCCTGCTGCTCGGCTGGCTGCTCGACGCGATCCACGACGAGCGCCACCCGCTGCACGCCGCGCTCGTCGAGCTCGCGCGCCTGCCGACGTGGGCGCGGCTGCTCTCGGCGCTCGAGGACGTCGCGGCGCGGCGAGCCGCGAGCGCGCTGAGGGGGGAGCGCGCGCGCGAGCAACGCCTGGTCTGGAGGACACATGTCGAAGAGGACATGTGCGTGCGCGTCACGCCGGTGGTCCAGCGGCGCGGGCGCGGCGGGCGATGGAGCCCGGGCCGTGCGATCACCGCGCGCGCGCTCGCGGCCGACGCGGGCCTGCAGGCGCTGCTCGAGCGCGGCGATCAGGCGGTCCTCGACGGACTGCTCGGGGAGCAGCTGATCGACGCGTTCGGCATCGACGACCGCACGGCGAGGCGCCTGCGACGGCTGCGCGAGCTCGACACGCTGCGCGCGCTGGTCGACCACCCGAAGGTCACGCTCGAGGGCGTCGGCGCGCTGGTCACGACGCGCGAGGTGCCGCTGTCGCTGTTCGTGCTGCCCGAGGCGCCCGCGGTGGAGGAGACCGAGGCGAGCGCGACGAGCGGGGACGAGGTGGTCACCGAGGCAGAGGTCGAGGTCACCGAGGTGGTCACCGAGGCCGAGGTCGAGGTCACCGAGGTGGTCGAGGAGGTCGCCGAGGTCGCCGAGGTCGCCGAGGTCGAGGTCGCCGAGGTCGAGGTCGCCGAGGTCGAGGTCGCCGAGGTCGAGGTCGCCGAGGAGGAGGAGACCGCGACGAGCGGGGACGAGGTGGTCGCGACCGCGCAGCGCGTGGACAGCCAGGCGCCCGCGCAGACCACTCAGGACGCGGCGGCGGCGGGGAGCGAGCCCGAGGGCGGCGTGCGGCTGCGGGCGGCCCTGGGGGCGCGTCTGCTGTCGCTCGAGGAGCTCGCGCGCGCGCGCGGCGGTCACGTGGCGGCCTTTGACGAGGAGCGCGGCGAGCTGCTGTTCGCGCCCCTCGAGCCGTCGTGGACCCGGGCGCTGCTCGAGACGCTGACGCGCTTCCCCGCGCTCGTGCCCAGGCCGGCGCTGCCGCGCCTGCTGCCGCTGCTCACGGGGTTGCAGCCTGCGGTGCGCCTGGAGATCGCGAGCGGGCTGCTCGGCGCGACCGCGCCGCCGCGCGCTGCCCTGTGCTGCGGCTGGCGCCGCGCGAGGAGGACGAGGAGGACAAGGAGGACGACGTCCTCGAGGTCACCTTGCTCAACCGCCCGCTGCCGCCCGACGCGCGCGCGCCGGCGGTCGAGTGGCCCATGGGACAGGGGCCGGAGATCGTCGTCGCGAGCCGGGGCAGCGCGCGGGTCACCACGCGCCGGTCGCTCGCGGAGGAGCGCGCGCTCGCGGAGGAGCTCGCGCGCGCGCTCGGGCTCGCGGCCGCGGGCGACGAGGAGGACAAGGAGGACGAAACGAGCGGGACGCGATCGAGGTGATCGGCCCGTGCCAGTGGCGCGTCCGCTCGCTCGCGCGCGCGCTCGACGTCGTCGACGCGGCCGCGCGCGTCGCCAGAACCCACGGGCTCCGGTGCAGTGGCCGGAGGGCGTGGAGCCGTGGCGCGTGGTCGCGCGGCACAGCCCGCGGGCGCTGCGGGTCACGGTCCGCAGCGCGGGCGATTGGCTGCGCGTGTCGGGGGCGGCCGGCGAGGGCGACGCGGCGGTGACGCTGGCGGCGCTGCTGGCGGCCGCGCGCGCGGGCCGTCGCTACGTCCGCGTCGGCTCCGACGGCGCGCGCTCGTACGCGCGGATCGAGGCCGAGCTGCGCGCGCGCCTCGGGGAGGTCGACCCGGCGCTGTTCCTCCGCCGACGTCGGGGCGGGCCGAAGGACGAGCTGGTCGCGGGCCGGGCGGCGCTGGCGGCCCTGGAGCAGCTCGCGCGCGAGTCCTCGCTCGAGGCCGACGCGGAGGCGGGCGCGCTGATCGAGCGCCTGCGACGCGCGGGCGCGCCCGAGTCGACGCCGCCGCTACCAGCTGCGCTTCGGGACATATTAAGGCCGTACCAGCGCGACGGCGTCGCGTGGCTGCAGCGCCTTTCGGCCTGGGGCGCGGGCGCGTGCCTGGCGGACGAGATGGGGCTCGGGAAGACGGTGCAGGCCCTGGCGGCGCTGCAGGCCCGCGGCGCGCTGGGGCCCGCGCTGGTGATCGCGCCGACCTCGGTGCTCGCGGGCTGGCGCGGCGAGGCGACGCGCTTCACCCCGGAGCTGCGCGCGCGCGTGTACCACGGGCCGCGCCGCGCGGAGCTGCTGCGCGTCCCGCCGGGGCCGCGCGACCTGCTGATCACGAGCTACGACACAGCGACCCGCGACGCGGAGACGCTGTCGGAGATCGAGTTCGCGAGCATGGTGCTCGACGAGGCCCACGCGCTGAAGAACGCGCGCACGCAGCGGGCGACGGCGATCCGCGCGCTGAAGGCGAGCTGGCGCGTGGCGCTGACGGGCACGCCGGTCGAGAATCACCTCGGCGAGCTGTGGAGCCTGCTGCACGTGGTCAGCCCGGGGCTGCTGGGCTCGTGGGACGCGTTCCGCGAGCGCTACGCGGCGCCGATCGAGCGCCGCGGCGACGCGAAGGCCCGCGCGGCGCTGCACCGCCTGCTGCAGCCGTTCTTGCTGCGGCGGGTCAAGGCCGAGGTCACGCCGCAGCTGCCGCCGCGCACGGAGGTGCTGCACCCGGTCGAGCTGTCGCCCGAGGAGCTAGGGCTGTACGAGCAGACGCGCCGGGCCGCGATCGCGGAGCTGGCCAAACCGCCATCCGGTCCCCCGGGACAGGCGGCGAACAAGCGGCGCTTCGCGATCCTCGCGACGATCACGCGCCTGCGCCGGCTCGCCTGCCACCCGCGGATGCTCGACGCGAGCTCGCAGGTCGCGTCGTCGAAGCTGAGCGCGTTCCTCGAGCTCGTCGGGGACCTGATCGAGGGCGGTCACCGAGCGCTCGTGTTCAGCCAGTTCACGTCGCACCTGGCGCTGGTTCGCGAGGCGCTCGAGGACCGCGAGGTCGCGTACCTGTACCTCGACGGCGGGACGCCGGCGCCGCGCCGCGCCGCGCTCGTGACCCAGTGGCAGCGCGGGCAGACGCCGCTGTTCTTGATCTCGCTGAAGGCGGGCGGGACCGGGCTCAACCTGACCGCGGCCGACTACGTGATCCATCTCGATCCCTGGTGGAACCCGGCGGTCGAGGACCAGGCCAGCGACCGCGCGCACCGGATCGGGCAGACGCGGCCGGTGACGGTGGTGCGCATGGTCGCGCAGGGGACCATCGAGCAGCGCGTCATCGAGCTGCACGCGCGCAAGCGCGCGCTGGTCGAGAGCCTGCTGGCGGGGACCGATCAGGCGGCGCGCCTCGGCGTCGAGGAGCTGCTGGCGCTCGTGGATGACGAGGACGAGGACGCCAATAACGGCGGAGACGAGGGCGCGGGTGCGGGCGCGCCGACGAACGAAGATCCAAACGAAGTCGTCGAGGCGCCCGAGTCGTGATCGAGGCTCAGCTCTCGCGTCCAGCCTGCAGCTCACGCACGTGACGCTCGGCGGTCTTGCGATCGGGGGCCTCGGGCTCCGGGCGAGCGAGGTACACGGCGAAGAAGCGCAGGCTGTCGGCGATGTTGCCGCTCGCGCGGTGCTCGAGCGCGGTCAGGTAGAGGCGCTCGTGCATCGGGAGCAGGACCTCGATGATCGACTCGCCGCCGCCTAACCGCTGCGTGCGCAGGCTCTGCAGGATCCGCTGCGCGACCTCGGGCGCGCCGGCGCGGTCGTAGCTGAGCGCGAGCAGGTAGCCAGCCGCGCGCAGCTGACCGCCCTGGGAGCGCGCGCGCACGCGGTTGGCGAGCTGCAGGGAGCGCTCGAGCTGACCGGCGAGCAGCGCCTGTACGCCGGCGACGAGCTCGAGCTGCCGCAGGTCAACCTGTCCGTGGTGCCAGGCCGACGCGAGCGCCTCGTGAGCCGCCTCCGGATCGCCCGCGGCGACCTCGAGCTGCGCCATCAGCAGGTAGGTCATGGGCGGCGGCGGCTCGCGACGGCGGCGCGCCTCGGCCAGCGCGGCCCGCAGGCGCGCGCGGACGTGCGTGTGATCGGCGCGCAGCTCCTTGGCGAGCGCGTCGAATTCCTCATCCGGGGCCGAGTACGTGGGCATGGGGCGCGGGCGCGTCAGTTCGTAGTGAGCCGCGAGCACGAGCACCGAGGGCGCGTGCGGACAGGCGTCGGCGCGCCCGATCCAGGTCGTGCGGATCTTGATCGCCACGCGAGCGGAGCGCTCGCGCGTGCTCTTCGCGACCGGGAGCTGGGCGCGGGCGTCGCGATCGACGGCCTCGCAGGCGGTCCAGGAGCCGGCGCCGGCGAGCCCCCAGATCGTCGGCGGCGGCGGCGGCTTCGGGTCCCAGTCGCGGCCGAGGATGCGCTCGCTGGCCGTCAATTCGGGCGGCTCGCCCTCCGCAGGCGCGAGCATGGCTCCGGCGAGGAGCGCCCCCAGCAGCAGGGTGGACACGGCCGCAGTATGCCACCGTCGATCGGGACACGCCGTTCGCGCGAGGACCGTGGTTCTCGAGATTTTTGAAAAACTTGAAAAATTTGCTCCGCTCGCGGCGCGCGGACAACACTCGCCCCATGTCGCCCGAGATGTCGTCGTCCGGCCGGAGTCCGCGGCCCCCGCGTGACTTCTCGACGGTCGACGCCCAGCTCGCGGCGCGCCGCCACGTGCGCATCGTCGTGCTGCGGTTCTGGGCGCTGATCGGCTGGATCCGCGGCCTCGTCACGCGAACGCCCGCGCCCGCGAGCAGGGTCGCTGCGGAGGCGTCCCCGCCGCGCCCGCAGCCGTCGAGCGCCCGCGAACGCGCGCCGAACCCCACCCTGTCGACGCTGCGCCGCGTGCTCGCGGCGGTGCTCTCCGTGATGATCGTGGCGGGGCAGCGCGGGCTCGCGCTGGCCTGGAGGGGGCTCTCGCTGGGCGCGACGGCCCTCGGGCCCGCGGCCGCGCGCGCGTTCGCGTGGATCTGGGCGCGTCGCCAGCAGGCGCTCGCGCTGACGCTACGACTGCTGTGGTGGACCGCGCTGGTCCTGCTGATCCGCGCCGGGGCTGCGCTCGGGGACCCGTCCGCGACGGGGCCGCTCGACGAGGTGGCGCTCCCGCGGCTCCTCGTGGGCTTCGCGCTGAGCGCGATCGTCCTCGTGCTCGCCAGGCCGTGGCGCCTGCGAGTCGGCGCGTTCGCGCTCGGGCTCGCCCACGGCGCGCTCGCGCTGGTGACCTGGGTCGTGACGACGCCGCTGTAGCGCGCCCGACTTGGCCTGGCCACGCGGTCGCGGTACCCCTTTCTCGAGATGGCTCGCACGCGGCGCGCGAGGGCGCGAGGGATCATCGCCAGGGCCACGGCCCACGGGCTCGTCGCGCGCGTCGGGTGCTCCGCGCTCGCGCTCGCGCTGCTCGGCTGCGGGGATGACAGCGCGGGCACCGAGAGCACCGAGGGCGCGGGCCCGATGGAGCCCGAGGAGCAGCGGCCGACGCCGAAGTTCATCGAGCCGCCGGCGCAGAAGCTCACCGTCTTCACCCACGAGCACGCCGACGTCACGCTGAAGGTCGAGGACATCGTCGTCGGCAACACGCAGGTGATCCTCGACGGGTACTCGGTCGGCACGCCCGACCACGACAACCCGATCGCCACGCTGACGGAGGAGACGCTGTCGCTGCACGTGCGCGGCGGGCTGGTCGCGGGTCCGCACACCCTCGAGCTCGTGACGCAGGGGACCACCGCGGTGCTGCGCTCGGCGATGGTCGAGCTGGTGACCGCCGCCGACACCGATGAGACGGTGAGCGTCGAGGCGAGCCTGGAGCTCCTGGACCTCGCGCCGGGCGTGACGGCGCGGGCGCTGAGCTCGGACGCGGGCGGCGAGCGCGGGCTGCTGCTGATCGTGTTCGGCGACGCGGGCGACACGCCGACGCTGCGCGTGCTGCGAGCGTGGGAGCCAGCGACGCCGCTCGACGTGCCGCTCACCGGCTACGTCCACGACGACGCGCAGCCGAGCCCGGCGGTGACCGCTTCGCTGATCGAGGAGACCGTGCGCGTGGCGTGGCGCGTGGGCGACCCCGGCGTCGCGATCGCGGGCCTCGATGTCCCCTGGGGCGCGCCCGCCGACGTGAGCGCGACGCGCGAGCTCGCGGGGACGCCCCCGCCGCTCACCGACGTGGCTGAATGGACAGCTTACGGGCGACCGGCGCTGCTGTACGACGCGCTCGTCGCCGAGCTGCACGCGCCGGCGGACGCCGAGACGCCGCACCCCGGCGATCACCAGCTGATCAAGGTCACCTGGGGCGACGACCCGACCGGCGCGCCCCGGCCCGCGCAGCCGTTTGTCCTGGGAGACAGGTTCGACCTCGACGCGCCGGGCCCGGCGCTCGACGCCTCGAGCGCGCTCGCGGGCGCGGCCCCGGTGATCGCGCTGCGCTCGTCCGGCGTGCGCCCGGCGCTGCTGCGCCGCGCGGGCTCGGACACGCTGGTGTTCACCGACGGCGTCGAATTCGCGCGCACGGGCGTGGACCCGGGCGCGCCCGCGTCGACGGCGGCGATCCTCGGGGCGCTCGGCAGCGAGACGCGCCTGACCGCCGTGGGCGACGCGCTCGCGCTGTCGCTGCAGAACGCGTCGTCGCGGCTCGAGAACCCGATCGAGGCGACGTGGTCGGTCGCGGTCCCGCAGGGCGATCCGCCGGAGCAACCAGACCGCTTGCCCGCCGCGGCGCCGAGCGCCGCGGCCGCGCCGACGCTGCTGCTCGGCACCCCCGTGTTCCTCGTCCCCTACGGCGACGAGGCCTCGGTGCACGCCGTCTACAGCACCGGCGCGACCGCCGAGGTCATCCGGCTCGGCGAGCTGCGCTGCGACGCGATCGCGACGCCCCTCGACCGGGCTGGCAACACCTCGGGCGAGCAGAGCTTCGCCTGCCTCCGCGACGGCGCGGTCGATCTCGGGCGCGTGCGCCTCACGCGTGAAGCGCCCTGAGCCGCGCCTGACCGTCGAGCTCGGCGCCGCCGGTCGACTGCTATACTCCGCGCGCCGTGCCGAGAGCCAAACACATCCTCGCTGCCGTCGGCGTCGTCGTCCTGGGTCTGATCGGCGTCGCCGCCTGGACGCTGCGCGATCGCACCGAGGAGATCCCCGAGACCCTGGAGGAGGTCGAGATCGACCCGATGTCGCTGCGGATCCCCGACGAGGAGCTGCCCGAGCTGGCGCTCGCCGAGCTCAAGGGCAGCCGCGTCCTGCTGATGCTCGAGGACAAGGACAGCTGGCAGACCCTCGAGGGGCGTCCGCGCAACCGCGCGATCAACCGCTGGATCCTGCCGGACGACGTGCGCGCGTTCTACATCACCGACCTCAAGGGCTTCGAGCTGTTCAAGGGGCGGATCACCAAGATCATGGGCTCGTTCCGCCCGGAGATGCGCTACCCGTCGTACCTCGACTTCAAGGGCGCGCTGTACGAGGGCTTCAAGATGCCGCGCGGGCACAGCGGGACGATCATCCTCGACGCCGCCGGCGAGCTCGCGTTCCGCCACAGCGGGCCGCTCGACGAGGCGCAGGTCGAGGAGGTCAAGGGGCTGCTCGAGGCGCGCGAGCCCCCGCGCGAGGAGGCGCCCGACTTCGTCGCGGGCGACCTGTCCAATGAGTTCTGCAGGGGCAAGGTCTGCGTGCTCGCGTTCCTCAGCGCGCCGGTCAAGCGCAGCGACATCCCCGGGGGCCCGGGGGGCTTTCGCGGCGACCGCGAGGAGGGCTTCAAGAAATTCGGCGAGCCGAACGTGCGGCTCGCGGGCGTCATGGAGCGCACCGACGGGAAGGTCGACCGCGACGCGGTCGAGGGCGTGATCGTCGGCGAGCTCGAGGGCTTTCAGCTCAAGCACTGGTCGACGACGCCGAGCGCCGACGAGGCGCGCGCGGCCTTCAAGCTGCCCGAGGGCGAGGACGCGCTGGTGATCGTCAACAAGGAGGGCGAGGTGGTCCTGCGCGAGTCGGGGCTGCTGCGCTTCTACCAGTTCGGGACGATCGCCGATCACGTCGGCGTCGACGAGATCGAGGACGGCAGCCAGGAGCACCGCTCCGGCGGGCCGCCGAAGGAGTCGTCGCCATCGGAGTCGTCGGGGAAGGAATAACGACGGCGCCCGCCGGCGCTCAGGGCAGGCCGAAGGCCCACACGAGATCCGCGCCCGACTCGTGGCAGCCGACGCAGACGTCGGGCTCGGGATCCTGACCCGAGAACTTCGGCGTGGAGTCGGCCGTGAGCTCGCCGGTGTACTCCTCGAAGTACCAGCCGAGCTCGCGCTTCTCCATGATCGCCAGGACCGCGCGCTGGGTGCCGTCCGCGTCGTCCCAGCCGTCCTTGACGATGATCGAGCCGACCGGCCACTCGGCGAGGTCCTCGCTGGCGAGCGCGTCGACCAGCACGTCGTTGATGAAGATCTCGACGAAGTCGCCGTGGGGCGCGACGCTCGGCTGGATGGCGTCGAAGCCCGGCGCGCGCGCCCAGCTGCGGTAGTCCGCGGCCTGGACCTGCTCGAGCAGCGCGCGACCGCCGTCCTCCGGCGCGGCGTCTCCGCAGGCGCCGAGCGACAGCAACACGCCCGCGAGCGCCGACGGGCGGAGAAGGAGGCGAGCGACGGCGTGGGCCATGGCTGCCGAGGGTACCACGCGCGTCGGGCCCGGACGCCCCGGGGGCGAGCAAATCGCGGGCGGAGGCGGTACAAGTCCGGTCGATGGCTCGCCGTCCGCAGCCCGCCCGCAGCCTCGCGGTCCAGGTGCTCCGCCAGCTCGAGCAGCGCGAGGGGTTTTCGAACCGGCACCTCGACGAGGCGCTCGACGGGCCCCGGGGTCAGGCGCTCGAGCGCCGCGATCGCGCGCTGGCGACGTCGCTGGTCTACGGCGTGCTGCGTCACCGCGGACGTCTCGACGCGCTGATCGACGCGGTCGCGCGCAACCCCTCGCGGCTGCGCGGACGAATCCGCGAGGTCCTGCGGGTCGCGACCTTTGAGCTGCGCGAGCTCGATCGGCCGCCGCACGTCGCGATCTCCGAGGCCCAGGCGGCCACGCGCGCGCTCGACCGCACCGGCCGGCTCGGGCGCGCGACCCAGGCGCTGCTCTCGGAGCTGGTGCGTCGCGGCGCCGAGCTCGACCGCGTCCACGAGGACGGGCCGCCGCTGGAGGCGCTCGAGCGGCGCTGGTCGATCCCGCCGTGGTTGGCGCGGCGCTGGCTCGAGTCGCTCGGCCCGGCGCGCGCGCTCGCGCGGGCGCGCGCGCTGTCGGTGCCCTGCTCCGTCGACCTCCGCGTCGACCTGTCCCGAACGACACGCGCAGACGTGCTCGCCGCGCTCGAGGCGGCGCGCTGCGAGGCGCCCGAGTCGTGCGCGCTGGCGGACGGGCGCGTGGTCCCGCAGCCGCAGCTGCTCCGCGTGCGCGCGGGCGGGCGCCTCGCCCGTCACCCGCTGCACGCCCGCGGGCTGTTCTCGATCCAGGCGCTCGGCTCGCAGCAGGCCGTGCGCGCGCTCGATCCCCGACCCGGCGAGCGCGCGCTCGACGTGTGCGCGGGCATGGGCACCAAGACGCTGCAGCTCGCCGAGCACATGCGCCGGCGGGGCGCGCTGGTCGCGACCGAGCTCAGCGAGGCGCGGCTCGCCGCGCATGAAGCGATGTGCTCCCGGGGACAGCTCGATGAGGCGGTCCGCGCGGGCGCGCTGACGCTGACCCGGCGCGTCGCGGACATGGCGGATGAGACCGCCGTCCCCGAGGTCGACGACGGCCCCGGCTACGACCGCGTGCTGCTCGACGCGCCGTGCACGGGGCTCGGCAACCTCGCGCGCCACCCCGAGGCCCGCTGGACCGCGCGCCCGGGCGACGTCGAGGAGTGCGCGGCGCTGCAGCGCCGCCTGCTCGCGCGCTGCTGGTCGCGCGTGCGCCCGGGCGGCCGCCTGGTCTACGCGGTGTGCAGCCTCGAGCCGGAGGAGGGCGCGGCGGTCGTCGAGGCCTTCGCGGGCGCGCGCGACGACGTCACGGTGCTCGAGCAGCAGCGCTGGACGCCCGAGGAGCACGCCTGCGACGGCTTCTACCTGGCCGCGCTCGCGCGCGCGCCCGCGTAGCCGGCCTGCGCACGTCAGTGGACCACGCCGAGGTGACGCTCGGCGCAGCCCGAGCAGGCGCCCTCGCCGTGCCACCACTCCGGGGGCGTGGACTGCTGACAGTAGCGGCAGGTCTGAAAGCCGCGAAGGCGCGCCGCGATGACCTCGTCGAGCGCCGCGCGCAGCCGCGTGAGCGCCTCCGTTCGCGTGCAGCCCTCGAGCGGGAAGGCGGCGCGCTCCTGGTGCGCGGGCGTCGGCTCGTGGGGGTGCGGCCAGGTGACGCGGTAGCGCAGCACCGTCAGGGTGTCGGTCGAGCCCGCGAGCGCCACGAGCCCCGGGTCGCCGCCGTCGAGCTCGACCCCGTCGTCGCCGAGCTCGAAGCGCTCGGTGTGGCCGGCGCGCAGCAGCTTCACCGCAGCGCCCGCGCGCTCGAGCCGCGCGCTCATCCGCTGGGCGTCATCGCCGCGAATCGACGACACGAGCGTAACCGGCGGGTCCTGGAGCATGGTGGCGAGCTCGCGCAGCGGTCGACCGTCGAGCAGCCCCCGAAGCTCGCGCAGCACGGCCTTGCGCTCGGTGCCGACAGACGTGAGCACCACGTCGACCTCGTCGTCGACGATCGGGCCGGGCGCCGGCGAGCGCTGGCCCGCGGGCGCGCGCCGCCGCCACGCGCCGTTGAAGGACGGCTGCTCGACGACCCAGCGCCACGGCTGGGGGACGAGCCAGCGCAGGCGCGCGAGCGCGGTCGCGGCGGGCGACGGCTGCGGCGCCACGGCGAAGGGGTGCTCGCCGGTGCGCGCCCTCTGCTCGAGGCACCACTGGCGCGTGTCGGGATCGCTGTGCTCGATGAGCGCGTCAAGGGCCGCGACCGCGTCGGCGCGGCGGAGCGCGCGCTCGACGACGATCAAGCCGCGGGCGTCCGGCTTGAGCGCGAGCAGGGAGGAGCCGCGCGGGAGCTGAACCCCGAACACCGCGCGATGACTCGGGGTGCCGAGCGCGAGCCGAGACGTAGGATCGCGGATGACAAGGTCGACGCGCTCCGCGTCGCGCTCGCCGGCGCGGATGATCCACGTCGGGTCGAGCTCGGCCGCGACCGCGCGCTGCTCCTCGTCGAGCGCGACGAGCTCGGGCGCGGCGCGAGGGGTCGCGTAGCGGCGCGCGTCGAGCTCGAGCAGGCGCGCGCCCGGGTGCCCACGCCGGCGCAGCGCGTCGATCGCCCGCGCGCGCAGCTCGAGATCGTCGGGCCGGCGCCCCAGCGCGTCGGCGAGGGCGTCGGGGTCGAGCGCGGCTTCGTCCATGGCGGTCCGCAGTGTAGCGGGCGCGCGCGGGCGCGTCTCGTAACCGCGTTCGCGCGCGCGAACCATCGTACATGTCTTAAAAGCCTGCCTCGATATTCCCGCGACGCTTCGATGTATGCTCGTCTTGTTCCTCGGAAGACCATGCACGCCCGGATCACCACGGCCGCGCTGCTCGACCGCCTCGAGCGGATCATCGACCTCCGCGTCGGCGAGCTCGAGATCGCCGAGTTCGGCAACCTCGACTTTCGCCAGCGGGACTCCGAGCAGCAGCTGATCGTCCACCGAGGCCCGCGCGCGTGGTTCGAGGACGAGCTCGACTTCTGCCAGCGCTCGCTCACCAACTACTACGACGCCAACGGCGACCACCGGCTCGCGTTCCGCGAGGAGATCGTCGCGTTCACGCGCTGCCTGCGGCCGGCGCCGTGCACGGTCGAGGCGTTCTGTCGATGGTTTCGCGAGCGCGCGGCGGGCCTCGCCGAGCCGATCGACGCCGCGCCGCGCGGGCGCGGGCGCGAGGCCTGCGTGCTGCTCGACGCGTGGAACGAGCAGCTGCGGGTGTGCGTGACGGAGCAGGAGTACCTCGCGGTGTACTGGTCGACGTCGGCGTAGCCCGAGCGCGGCGCGACGAGACCTGGCGGCCGCGCGCGCACGTGATTCGAAGCTTCGCGCGCCGGCCCGCGTCGCGTACAGTGCCCTCGACCATGTCGACGCCGACCACGAGCCGCGCGCGCGCCTGGATCCGACGACTGCTCGTCTCGCTCGCGCTCACCTACGCGCTGATCTGCGCGGCGCTGTACCTCGCGCAGGACTCGCTGATCTTCCACCCGACGGCGCGCGCGGACGTGATCGCGGCGCTGCGGCGCGGCGAGGGGGCGCGCGCCGTCACGCTCGCGCGGGGCGACGCGACGCTCGAGGGCGTGCTGCTGCCGGCGCGCGCGCCCGTGACGAGCGCGACGGTGCTGTACTTCGGCGGCAACGCGGAGTCGGTGGGCGACGCGGCGGCGCGCCTGAGCTGGGTGCAGGAGCGCGGCGCCAACCTGGTCGTTGTGCCCTATCGCGGCTACGACGGCTCGACGGGCTCGCCGAGCGCCGAGGCGCTGCGCGGCGACGCGCTGGCGGTCTACGACCACGTGGCGGCGCTCCCCGAGGTCGACCCGACGCGGATCTTCGCGCTGGGCTTCTCGCTGGGGACCGGGGTCGCGACCTACCTCGCGCACGAGCGCGCGCTCGCGGGCGTGATCCTCGGCGCGCCGTTCTGGCGGCTGACGGACATCGGCCAGGACGCGTACCCGTGGGCGCCGGTGCGCCCGCTGATGCGCCACGAATTCGACTCGGGCGCGCTCGCGCCGGAGCTCCAGACGCCCGCGTTGATCGTGCATGGCGCGGAGGACACGTTGATCCCGACGCGGCACGGGCAGCGGCTGCGCGACGCGTGGGGCGGCCCGGCGCGCTTCGTCGAGGTCCCCGGCGCCGGGCACAACGACGTGATGCGCCAGGCGGCCGCGCGCGCGGCGATCGAGCGCTTCCTGTTCGCCGAGCCGGCGCGCGAGCGATGAGCGGCCGGTCCCCGCGGGGACGTCCGCGAGCGGGCGCGGGACCGCGTCGCGCGAGGGCTGGGCCGCCTGAGGAGTCGGTCATGCTAGAGTGGCGCCGAGATGAGCGCCGACCTCGAGCTGCTGGAGGCGTGGAAGGGCGGCGACGCCCAGGCGGGCCGCGAGCTGTTCGCGCGCCACTTCGACGCGGTGTTCCGGTTCTTCCGCAACAAGGTCGACGGCGCCGCCGAGGACCTCACGCAGCAGACCTTCATGGGCTGCCTCAAGGGTCGTGACGCGTTCCGCGGCGACTCGAGCTTCCGCACCTACCTGTTCACCATCGCGCGCAAGCGCCTGTACACCTACCTGCGCGATCGCCAGCGCAAGCGCGGGCTGTTCGAGGGCGCGGACGTCTCGATCGCCGACGTCTCGGGGCCGACGCCGACGACCGCGATCGCGGTGCGCGAGGAGCAGCGGCTGCTGCTCAAGGCGATGCGCCGCCTGCCCGTCGACATGCAGGTCGCGCTCGAGCTGTTCTACTGGGAGGACATGAAGGTCCGCGAGATCGCGGAGGTGCTCGAGACGCCGCCCGGCACGATCAAGCGCCGGCTGCAGCGCTCGCGCCAGCAGCTCGACAAGATCATGCAGGAGCTGAGCGACTCGCCCGCGCTGTACAAGAGCACGGTCGACAACTTCAGCGCGTGGGCCGGCGAGCTGCGCGGGCGCCTGCTCGAGCGCGACGAGTAGCGGCGCGGCGCGGCGCGATCGGAGCTGTCCGTAGGGCCATGGACTACGACGCGAAGTTCGACCGGCCGCCCGGGCGCCGCGAGCCGCCGCGCGACGCGCTGACGCGCGCGATCGAGGCGCTCGCGGGGCCGGTCCGCGCGATCGAGCCGCTCGCGGGCGGCTACTCCAACCTGCACTACGCCGTCGAGACCGCGCGCGGGCGCCTCGTCGCGCGCGTCACCCAGCGCCCGCGCGCCGAGCTCGAGACCGAGCTCGCGCTGATGCGCGCGCTCGCGCCGGCGATCCCGACGCCGCGGGTGCACGGCGTCGCGCTCGAGCACGCCGAGCTGGGCGCACGGCTCGCGCTGCTCGAGCGCCTGCCGGGCGTCCCGCTCGCGCGGGTCGAGGACGCGCTCACGCCGGCGCAGGCGACCGCGCTCGCGCGGGAGATCGGGCGCGCGCTCGCGCGGGTCCACGCCGTGCGCTTCCCCGGCTGCGGCCTGCTGACGCCGTCGCTCACGCTCGCGCGGCCCCTGGGGGCGTACCGAGACGTCTGGCTCGAGCTCACGCGTGGCTACCTCGCCGACGCGCGCGCGCGCGGTCGACTGAGTCCCGCGCTGCACGCGGAGTTGCGAGGGCTGCTCGAGCTGCAAGGGCGAGCGCCGTCGCTGCTGCGCGAGCTCGGGCCTGAGAACCAGCTCACGCACTCCGACCTCAACAGCAAGAACCTCCTGGTCGAGGAGCGCGGCGGGAGCTGGCGCCTCACGGGTGTGCTCGACTGGGAGTACGCCCACGCCGGCGCGGGGCTGTGCGACCTCGGCAACTTCCTGCGCTTCGAGCACGAGCAGCCGCCGTACCGCGAGGGGCTCGCCCGCGGCTACCTCGAGGGCGGCGGCGCGCTGCCAGGCGACTGGCGACGCGCGGCCCGGGTGCTCGACCTCGCGGCCATGCTCGAGTTCCTCGCGCGGGCCGGCGAGCGCCCGCGCACGGAGGCGACGGCGCGCGCGGTCATCGAGCGCACGCTGCGGGCGCTCGCCGACTGAGCCGCGCCGACAGACATGATGAGAAGGACAGGCAATCTCCGCGGCGCGCCGGCGCTGCTACGCCGCGCGTGGACGCGCCACGCAGGGCCCCTCGCGCGCACGCTCGCGGCGTGCGCGGCCGTCGCGACGCTGTCCTGCGCGCCGCCGCGACCCCGCGACGAGCGACCGCGCGCGCCCTCGGACACGCCGCGTCGCGCCCATCGGCTCGAGCTCCCCATCGGCGAGCTCGTCACGGAGTACGTGCTGGGACCTGCGTCGGCGTCTTCCTCGGCGTCTGCCTCGGCGTCTTCCTCGGAGTCTGCGTCGGAGCTCGAGCGCGCCGGTCAGCGCGCCGCGCCGCTCGAGGGCTGCGAGGCCTTCCTCGACGCGACCCCGAGCGAGGGCGAGACGCCCTGGTATCGCGTGCGCGACGACGAGCACGACGTCGAGGTCGTGATCGCGGTGGATCCCGCGTGGGAGATGACGACGCGCTTCATCTACCGGACGCGCGCGTGGACGACGGCGCCCTCGCCGGCCCGCGAGTACGCGCAGCTGCGCTGCCACGACCCCGCGCTCGAGCGGACGATCCCGTGGAAGCGATGCACGACGGCGAGCGGTCGCACGGAGCTCCGGGTCCTCGACGCTCGCGTGCTCGTGCCCGACGCGCGGCGCGACCGACCGACGTCGTGCTGCAGTTTGCTCCTCCGCGTCCACCGGACGACGTCAGCGGCGCAGACGATCTGGATCGCCCGCGTCCGCGCGGACGCGTGGCGAGCGGCCGACGGCGACGCGCCCTGCCCCGACGAGTGATCGCCGAAGCCGGACCGGCGGCGTGACGCCGTGACGACCGCGCCGCGGGCCTCGAAGCCGGCGCGCGAACGTGCGGACGCGCGAACGTGCGAACGCGTAAACAGACGAACGAAGGGCGACGGCCGTCGCGCCGGTCGCCGCCGCGCCGCCCGGCGACGTCGGGCGCCGCGACGGAGCGCCGGAGCGCCGGAGCGCCGGAGCGCCGGAGCGCCGGAGCGCCGGAGTGCCGCCGCGGCGGCGAGCGTGGGTCCGCGTGCTCGCGCGGGCGCTCGAGCGCGCGGTTATTTATGTCCAATAGGACATGTAAAAACCTGCGCCGCGAACGCGCACCCGCGACCGAGAAATTTGTTCGCGTCCGCGGCGACCGACGATCGCGGATTTCGGCTACGCTGAGGAGCAGGGCGTCCCCCCGCCCGCCCGCGACATGTACCCTCGAGACGACGCTCCGGACACCGAGATCCCGCGCCTGCTGAGCTTCTTGTTCCTGGCCTTTTGTACGGTCACAGACGGCGACCTCGCGCCCGAGGAGCTCGAGGTCATGGCCGGCCGCATCAAGCGCTGGATCCCGGACGGCGCGCACACGCACATCGTCGAGTTCGTCGAGCAGGCGGCGGCGCTGTACGACGCGCACGAGAGCGACCGCTCGGTCTGGTCCTCGGCCTCGGACTTCGCGCGGCTGCTGCGGGGGCGCATCACGCAGGCGCAGCGCCGCGACGTGATCGAGGACCTGATCGTGATCGCCAAGGCGGACGGGGTGATCGTCGCCGGGGAGATCGAGTTCATCGAGCACATCATGCGGCTGCTCGCGATCAAGGCGCCGCACGGGCTGCGCGAGGGGCCGGTCGAGCCGGAGTTCGAGCGCACGGCGTCGCTGACGAACATGCAGATCGCGGCGATCCTCGACCTCGACGAGCTGTAGCGCGATCGCGCGGTCTCGCGGCCGCGCGGTCTCGCGGTCGCGTCGCGCTAGAACGAGAACAGCAGGCCGTAGACGCCCGTCAGCGAGTAGGTCGTCAGCTCGCGGCGGGAGCCGTCGAGCTCGGCGAGGTTGGCGACGGTCGTCTCGCCGAAGAACACGCGCCCCTGGGCGACGAACGCGAGCCACTTGCGGATCTTGAAGCGGATGTCGAGGCTCGGCGCGACGACGAGCGCGAAGCGGTTGGTCTTGGCCACGCCGTCGCTGGCGAGCGGCCACGAGGAGCCGACCGCGACGCCGGCCGACATCATGACGGGGTGCACGATGTCGACGACGAGCGCGGGCTCGACGAGGAAGCGCGCCCAGGCGAGCTTCTCGTCGACGCGGCGCGGGTCGTCGTTGATCGTCTCGAGGCCGAAGTAGCCCCACTGCCCGAGCGTGCCGCCGAGGCGCACCTCGCCGGCGAGGCGCGCGAAGCGAGGCGAGCGCGGGCGGAAGTTGGCGGCGATCTGCAGCTGGCCGACGAAGTACACCGGGACGCGCATGGCCTCGGGGCGCGCGGGCGCGATCGCCCAGGAGCCGCCCTGCACGAGCAGGATGTTGAAGGTCATGACGCGCGCGCGCTGCTCGGGCGGCGCGAGGTGGACCTCGCCGCTGGAGACCGCCGCGACGCCCTCGCGGTAGGGGCGATCGCCGACGACGCGGTAGCGCAGCGACTCGCACGAGGGCCGCGCGAGCGGGATCTGCAGGCGCGACTCGCCGCGCGCCGTGAACTTGCGCGTGCTGCCGTCGGCGCCGAGGATCTCGACCTCGTCGACGCGCGCGCCGGGGACGTCTTTCTCCCACGCGCCGATGTCGGCGTGGACGTAGACGGGCTCGCCGGGCGCGTAGCTGGTGAGCGGCTGACCGACGCGGGTGAGCACCTCGCTCCAGCGCTGGCGCGGGTCGTCTTTCTGGAAGTCGACGGTCAGCGGCGGCTCGATCGCGGTCGCGCCGGCGCCCCCGCTCTCCGCGTCTGTCCCTGGGCACATGTAGCGGCACTCGTCGCCGACGCGGGCGGCGTCGCACTCGATGCCGTTGTCGAGCTGCGCCTTTGGACACATGGCGTCGGGGACGACGCAGGGCGGCGGGCGCCAGACGAACGCGATGCGCGTGGCGTGGAGCTCGAGCGCGCGGTCCGGCCAGGGGCCGTCCCAGCGGGCCGCGAAGCGCCCGCCCTGCTCCTGCGCCGCGCCGGCGCCCGTCAGCTCGAGCTCGAGCGCGCCGGTCGAGCCTGGCGCGACGCGCGGGAGCACGACCCGGAGCGTGCGCGTGCCGTGCAGCGGCCCGACGCAGCGGTCGACGGGCACCGCCTCGCCGCCGACGCGGACCTGCAGGCGCGCGCGGTCGCGGGCGCGCAGCGGCGTGTGGGGCAGCGAGGCCTCGATCCAGCGGCAGCGCGGCTGCAGCGGGAGGACGATCAGGCGGTTGTCACTGCCCACGCCGCTGGCCCGCTGGCTGCGGCGCTGCGGCTGGTAGTGACCGCCGAGGCTGCGCGCGGTGACCTCGACCAGCCGCAGGTCCGCGCGCACGCCCACGGTCGCGACGCCGCCGGCGAGCTTGAGCGACTCGACCTCGGGCGGCGAGCCCTCGAGGTGCTCGAGCATGACGAAGGCGACGCGCGGCTCGCTCGCGGCCGTGTCCTCGGGGACGAGCGCGTCGGCCGTGCAGGCGGCGTAGAGCCCGTCGACGCCGCTGGCCTGGGCCTTCGTCGGGAGGGAGACGGTGGGCACGCAGGCGCCCCCGGGACCCTCGCAGACGTCGCGGAGGGCCGGGCCGTCCGTCGCGCCCCAGGTCGCCGGGCGCACGCGCCAGAGCCCGGAGGGCAGCGGCTCGAGCAGCGATCGCAGCTCGCTGCGCGCCCGCGGTCCCTGGGCCGAGGAGATCACGCAGAGGTGGGTGGGGACCTCGGCGCCCTGCTCGGGGCGCAGGTCGACGGTGACGACGCCGTAGCGCTCGGCGGCCGCGCGCGCCTCCCCTGGACTCACCAGACTCCAAAGACAGATGATCGCGAGCGCCCAGAGCGCGAGCGCGACGGGCCGCCGGGGCGCGCGGGCGCTCACGCGCACGCCTCCGCGGCGACGGGGTGACAGACCTGGTAGTGGGCGCAGTCCGCCGGGTTAAAGCGGCGCGTCCGCGACTTGTCGCGCTCGACGCGACACTCGAAGCAGCGCCCGCGGCGATCGACGACGTGGACCTGCTTGCGCCCGCCGCGGTGCAGCAGCGTGTAGTTGTCCTCGTGCATGGAGCACCAGCCGCGGCGCCGCGGCGCCGGCTTCTCGCCGTCCGCGTGGGCGTCGGGCGCCTCGCTCGCGACATCCGGCGGACGATCCGCGCTGTCGTCGACGGCCGCGCTGTCGCCGACAGCCGCGCTGTCCTCGGGAGCAGGCTCCTCGTCGCCCGCGCCGGCGTCGGGCGGCGAGGCGTGCACGCGCGCCGGGTGCGGCGAGGACTCAGCGGGGCGCGTCGCCGACATGTCGATCTGCACCGGCGACGAGGCGGTCGCGAGGCGCTCGGGCGCCTCGGGCAAGGCGCGCGCGCGCATCACCGCGGCGCCGATAATCGCGACGCCGACGAGCAGCGCCGGCGCGAGGTACCGCCGCCAGCGAGCCGCCGACGCGACGGCGCCCGAGGAGCTCGCGCGCGCGGCGTCTGCCCCCGCGCGCCCGTCCTCGAGGGCCTGCAGCAGCGCGCGCATGCTCGGGTGGCGCGCGCCTGGCTCGACGGACAGCCCGCGCGCGAGGATCGGCCACAGCCACTCGGGGACGTCCGGGTGCCTGGGCGTGCGCACGCGCCCGTCGAGCACGTTGTCGAAGTAGCGGTGGATGCCGTCGCCCGCGAACGCGCGCTGGCCGTAGAGCCCCTCGTACAGCGCGACGCAGAAGCTGAACTGATCGGTGCGGGCGTCGGTGGGGCGCCCGCGGATCTGCTCGCTGGCCATGTAGCGCGGCGTGCCGACGAGCGCGCCGGTGCGCGTGAGCGAGGTGAGCTCGGCGAGCGCGGGTCGCGAGCCGAGGCCGCGCGCGGTGTCGCTCAGCATCGTGTCGCCGTCGACGTCGACGGGCGCGGGCGGCTGCGTGCCGGGCGAGCGCGCGTCGTCGCCGGTGGGCGCTGTACCTGCTCCTTCATTCATGTTGATGACGGGCGGCGCGTCGCGCTCGCGGTCGCTCGCGTCGCCGCCCGCCGACGCGTCTGACCCGGCGCGCGCCGGCGCGCGCGCGAGCCCGAAGTCGAGCACGCGCACGCGGCCGTCGCTGCCGACGAGGACGTTCTCCGGCTTGAAGTCGCGGTGCACGAGCCCGGCGTCGTGGGCCGCGACCAGCCCGCGCCCGGCCGCCATGAAGACGTCGAGCACGCCTCGCCACCCCGCGTCGGCGGCGGCCGCGTCACCGCCGTCGACGCTGACGAGCCCGCGGCGCTCGAGCCAGCGCGCGAGGTTGAGGCCGTCGACGAGCTCCATGACCACGTAGACCTGACCGGTGGTCTCGTGGGTGCCGAAGTCGTAGACGTGAATGACGTTCGGGTGGGCGAGCTTGGCCATCGCGCGGGCCTCGCGTATCAGGCGAGCCCGGGCCCGCGAGTCGCCCTCGCCCGTGGGGCCGTCGGGCCGGAGGAGTTTTACGGCGACCTCACGGTCGAGCTGCGGATCGTAGGCGCGGTAGACGACGCCCATGCCGCCGGCGCCGAGGCGCGCGCGCAGCTCGTAGCGGTCGACACGAGGAGGCGCCCCGTCGCCCGACGCCAGGTCGATGCGCTCCCCGCCGTTGTCCGCGCCCTCTGCTTGAGGGCTTCCGCCGCGGTTCCCCGCGCTCTTCCCCGCGCTCTTCCCCGCGCTCTTCCCCGCGCTCTTCTCCGGCCTCGTCTCCGGCCTCGTCTCCGGCCTCTCCTCCGCGGCGCTGGCGTCCAGCGACCCGGCGCCGGCTTGATTGGTTTCATCTGCACCGTCGAACAGGCCGCCGAAGAGTCGGGCTTCGATCGCCGCTCGGGCGCGCGCGGACTCGGCGTCGGCCTCGGGCGCGGCGCCCCGCACGTCGACGCCGCCGCGCGCGCTGCCGGCACCACCGTCGACGACGGGCTCTGACGTGGGCGAGCGGTCCGACAAGTCGCCCGATTCTACCCGACATCGCGCGGCCAGGGCTCTCGGGCCGCCGCCGCTCGATTCGCCGCGCGCCGTCGGCCGGGTGATTCGGCGCCCCGCAACTTCTGGCCGCAGGGCACTGTCAACGCGACGCGCGTGTGCGAAGCTAGGAGCCATGGCCCTTGCATCCGATCGCGCGCGCTCCGACCTCGACATCCTCCGCAAGGCGCAGCGCAGCAAGCTCGTGGTGCTCGGGGCGATGTTGACGGGGATCGTCGGCGTCGCCGTGCTCACGCGCGGCGGCCCGATCGGCAAGTCCGACGAGCCGTCGTCGGTGTTCGTGGTCCGCTCCGGCGACGCGCGCTTCGGCCCCGCGCTGCGCGGCCTCGGCTTCACGGTCGTCGAGGGCGATCTCGACTACTTCGTCACGCAGGCCGCCGAGCACCAGCCGGACTTCGAAGGCAGCGACGTGGAGAAGACGCTCAACCTCGCCGACTGGAGCGGGCACGCCTTCGTCGCGTTCGAGTCGCCGCACGCGCTCGGGCTCGGGGCGCCGTCGTCGTTCTCGAGCTACGAGATCACGCTCGCCGAGGACAACGCGCCGGTCGACGCGTCGACGCCCTTCGCGGTCGTCAGCGTGGGCAATTATGGCTTTCCGCACATGTTGACCACACCGCGCGCGCGCTCGGGCGCGCACGTCGGCCACGAGCTCGACCTGCTGACCGCGCTGTTCCAGCAGCACCCGCTGCGCGAGGCCGCGGACGAGGCGGCCAAGTCCCCCCACGAGATCTTCGCGCTGCGCACCCGCCTGCAGGCGGCGCTCGAGCGCCTCGACGAGATCACGGCGGCCGACGAGACGATGGCGCGGATCCAGGAGAACACCCGACGCGCGCTCACGGACGAAGACCGCGGCGCGGGCGAGGGCCCGCGCCTGCTCGGCGCGCTCGACGAGAGCGTCAACCCGGTCATCGCGCTGGCGGACGGCTCGATCCTGACGGTCACGCGGTCGATCGACATCCGCAGCCGCAACGGGCTGACCGCCGACATCGACCTCGGGCGCGCGTGGGAGTTCAAGTACCTGCCGCCGGGCGCCCGCGACCCGGAGGCGCGCGCGACGTGCAGCTCGCTGTACGGCGGCGCGATCCTGCAGCAGGGTCAGCGCCCGCGGTTCCGCTGGTCGGCGGGCGGCGAGGCGCTGCTGATCGACGACGGCACCACGCCGCGGGTCTTCACGCTCGCGCCCGCGAGCGCGGACGCCCCGCCGCCCGCGCCGTGCAGCTTCGTCGACCGCGGCACGGTGCCGCACACGCGCGGCGATCGTCGCAACCTCGGGATCCCGAACGCGCAGGGCGTGGTCGCGCGCGCGTTCCAGGACGGAGACACGGTGGTGATCACCGCGAGCGCGCCCGGGGGCGAGGTCATCGAGCTGGCGCGCGCGGGCGCGTCGCTCGTGGAGTTCGGCTCGCCCGTGTGGCTCGACGAGCGACACGTCGCGGTCGTCGGCGGCGCGCGATTGGTCGCGGAGGACGACGCGACGAACGCCGGGCTGCCCGCGGCGCTGCTGCGCGAGGGCGCGATGGCGGGGGTGTTCGTGCTCTCGCTCGACCACCCGGGCGAGGCGCTGCTGATCCCGGCGCACGTGGTCGAGGACTCGCCCTCGATCTGGCAGATCGCCGCCGTGCCGCGCGCGAGCGAGACGCCGGCGCTGGTGCTCACGGCCCCGGCCTCGGTGGAGCAGGCGCGGCTGTACCGACTCGACATGCCCGCGCCCTACGCGGCCGTGTTCGACGAGGCGCTGGAGGCGGCGGCGCGCGCCGAGCCCGAGGCGCCGCCGTCGAAGACCAACATGACTGTTAAGACAGACATCGAGCCCGCCGCCGAGGACTGGTCGCCGGTGCTCCAGGAGGTCGGGCTGCTGGGGCGCGCGCACGCGGGCCCGCAGGTCCACGTCTACTGGCCGGGGGTGACGGCGATCACGAGCCTGGGCGCGCGCACGGTCACCGACCCGGTGGTCTCGCGCGCCGGGGACACGGTCGCGGCCCAGATCGACGCGGGCCGCTTCGGCTACGAGATCGGCGTGATCGACCTGAACACGCCGAACGCCGAGTTCACGCTGCTGACGCAGAACGAGCTCGACGACCACACGCCGATGTTCACGGCCGACGGCGCGCAGGTCGTGTTCCGGACGCGCTACAAGATCGAGCGCACGACCTGGAAGATGACGGCCGGGCGCGCCGTCGACGTGCCGTAGGAGCCCGTGACGCGAGCCCGTCAGCGCGAGAGCCAAGGTCCTCGCGACGCGCGCGCGGGCGAGCCCGCCGGCGCCGCGGGACCGTCTCCCCCGGCACGCGCGGCGCGAACGCGCTGCGCGCCAATTCGTGAGCACCACGCGATCTCGCGCGTCCGCCCGCGCCGCCGCGTCGCGCTTCGCTCAGGAGCCGCTCGCGCGCCGCAGGCGACGGCCCCGCTGCTGCTTGCCACGGAGCCAGCGCGCGACATCGCGGGCGACCGCGTACCCGAGCCGGATCAGTGTGGGCTCCGCGCGCACCGTGTCCGCGAGGTAGTCGTCGGCGAAGTCGTCGATCAAGGCGAGGACGGTGGCGAGCGAGGCGACGCCGTGGATGATCCCGGGGCTCGCCTCGGCGCGCGTGTCGATCACGTGCACGCCGCGCTCCTCGAGATACAGCTCCAGCAGGTCGATGATCTCGATGAGCCGGCGACGTCCGCCGGGCGTCAGCGAGCGCCGCCGGAAGAGTTCGTACTGGTGCAGGAGTTCACGCCTGAGGCGACACGGCTGGCTGAACGCGGGGGTAGACACGGCGCCCTCCGAGTGGGGTTTTCTGACCCCGTTGGAGCCGCGCCGCCCGTCAGAGGGTGCACGCGCCGCGACGCCCACGCGCGTGAAGTTGGTTGCGCGCTGCTCGCGAGAACAGGCCCACGCGACCACGAACTCTTCTGCACCCTCTGGCGCCCCGCGAGCATCCAAAGGATAGAGCGCTGACAATTTTTGATTGCGGCCAGCTGAGTCGGCCGCGCGGGAGACAGTCATGCTTCGGTCCGTCCCCTTGGTGCCCACGCCGGTCCCGTGCCCGCCGCCCACGCCGCGGATGCTCGGTGACTACCTGGTCGTCGAGAAGATCGCGGAGGGCGGCTTCGGCGAGGTCTACGAGGCGATCGCGCCGTGCGGCCGCTCGGTCGCGCTCAAGGTCCCGCTGGTCAACGACGAGCGAGCGCTCCGCGACTTCCAGCGCGAGGTCGAGATCGTGCGCGACCTCGACCACCCCAACGTGGTGCCGATCCTCGAGGCCGATTTCATCGACGGCGTGCCGACAATTGTCTACCCGCTCGGCGATATGTCGATCGCCGCGATCGTCGACGACGGCCTGTGGCCAGCGGCGGGGCTCGAATTCTCCCAGCAGCTGCTCGAGGGCCTCGCGCACGTGCACCAGCGCGGCTACCTGCACTGCGACCTGAAGCCGAGCAACCTCATCGTGCTCCCGGGCGACACGCTCGGGATCACCGACTTCGGGCTGGCGCGCGCGCAGGACGACGCGCACCTGCACACGACGTCGGGGACGGCGGACTACATGGCGCCGGAGCACCGCGAGGACGGCCGCGTGTCGACGCGCTCGGACGTCTACGAGGCCGCCGTGGTGATCGTCGAGATGCTCTCGGGCTGGGTGGTCACAAACCCGCTCGAGCTCGACCTCGAGTCGGCGCTCCCGCGCTCGCGACGGCTGCGCGCGCTCGCGCCGGTGCTGCGCCGCGCGCTGCAGCTGAACCCGCGCGCGCGGTTCCTCGACGGCGCCGCGTTCGCGCACGCGTTCCGCCAGGTGACGCGCGGCGCGAGCGTTCACTGACGTGGCGTGAGCTCCTGTTTTCTGCACCGTTTCTGCGTGGGTCCGACTCCAACCAGGCAGGACCTCGCCAGCGAACAGGAGCGAGCCATGAAGCCCAGCCCAGTGCAAAGCGACGAGACGACCAGCGTCGGCGTCCTGATCAACGAGTTCGAGACGATCGCGCCCGGACAGACGACGGTGGCCATGCTCCGGGAGCTCGCGCGCCGGCGGATCGACACCTGGGTGTTCGGCGTCGGGGACCTCGAGCTCGACGCGCGCGGGCGCGTGCTCGCGCGCGCGAGGCGGGTCACCGCCGGTCGCCCCGAGCGCGTCGTCGTGGCGCTGCGGGCCGCGAAGCCCGAGCCGATCATCGTCGACGAGCTCGCCGCCGTGGTCGTGCGCACCAACCCGCCCCGCGATCGACGCGAGGGCCTGCACACGCTCGCGCTCCAGCTGCTCCGCTTCGCGCGTGAGCGCGGCGTGCTCGTGCTCAACGATCCCGACGGCCTCGCGCTCGCGGCCTCGAAGCTGTTCCTCGGCATGCTCCCGCCGGAGACGCGGCCGCGGACCATCGCCTGCGCGGACGCCGAGACGCTGCGTCAATTCGTGCGCGACGCCCCGGGGCCGACGGTGCTCAAGCCGGCGCTGGGCACCCAGGGACGCGGGGTCTATCGCGTCAGCGCGAGCGACCCGAACCTCAACCAGATCATCGAGTCCTTGGTCGAGCGCGGGAGCGTGATCGCCCAGGACTTCGTCCCGGCGGCGACGCGCGGCGACACGCGCGTGATCCTCGTCGACGGCGAGCTCCTGCGCGTCGGCAGCAGCGCGGCGGCCGTGCAGCGTGTGCCCCAGGGCGCGGATTTCCGCAGCAACGTGCACGTCGGCGGGGTCCCGCAGCTCGGCGTGATCACGCCCGGGGTCGAGCGCGTCACCGCGGCCGTGGGGCCGCTGCTCGCCCGCCACGGCCTGTTCATGGTCGGCCTCGACCTCATCGGCGACGTCGTGTGCGAGCTCAACGTCTTCAGCCCTGGCGGGCTCCCGGACCTCGAGCGCTTCACGGGCAAGCCGTTCACGCGCGTGCTCGTCGATCGTCTGCTGGCCAAGATCCCCTGCGGTGAGCAGCTGCGAGCCGCCGTGTGAACGGGAGTCACGTCACGATGGTCGAGCGCCTCTCCAGCGAGCTCCCGTGTCGACGGCTGCCCGCGCTCCTGAGCGAGTACGGCCTCTACTACGGCCGGCACCTCGCCCCGCGAGGCAAGCGCAGGCTCGAGCGCCTGCTCGAGCACGTCGAGGCCTACCTCCAGGAGCGCGGCGTGACCTCGGTCGATCTCCGCGAGCGCGCGCCCACGGGCGTGGTGCGCGGGGTCGCGTCGATCGACGCGGTGCTCACGGCGCTCGACGACTTCGATGAGCGCTATCTCGTGACGGTCGGCGCCAGCCGCGAGCTCATGCGTGTCGCCGCCTCGACGATCTGTGACCTCACCCACTGGCTGCACCAACGGCGCGTCCCGGGGCGCGGGCTGGTCCCGGTCTCGATCGCGCCGCGGAGGCCTACCGCCCCCGGGCGCTGAGCCGAACGGATGCACGACCTCCGATCGGAGATCCCGCGTCCGTGTGTTTTCCACTGCACCGTTTTCCAGCGTAGTCGGATCCAAGTCCGCGGATACCAAGGCACCGTGCCTCAAGTTGTCGCCAATCCGCGCACCCGCGTCGCCGTGGCTCCTCCCCGCGCCCGGCCTCCCGGCGCTGAGCTGCGCACGCTGTTTCACGCCGAGCGCGCCGACCGAAGGCTTGGGAGGCTGCGCGTGCGCCCGCCCGAGCGTCGGCCCGTGATGCGCTGCGGGCGTAAATTCGGGCCGTACCGGCTCATCCGCCGGATCGCGCGGGGTGGCTTCGGCAAGGTCCTCGAGGCCATCGACACCCGGGACGGGAGCGCGCTCGCGCTCAAGGCTCCGCTGCGGATCGACCAGGAGAGCCTCGACGTGTTCCTGCGCGAGCTCGATCTCGTCACGCGCCTCGACCACCGCAACGTCATGCCGATCGTGCGCGTCGAGGTGGTCCAGGGGCTGCCGGTGATCGCGTACCCGCTGGGCCGGGAGGCGCTCGACGAGCGTGTCGAGCGCCCGATGCCCTACGAGCTGGCCGTCGACTTCGCGCGGCAGCTGTTCGCCGGGCTCGCCCACGTGCACAAGCGCGGGATCATCCACTGCGACATCAAGCCCGAGAACCTCATCGTGTTCCCCGACGATCACCTGCGGATCGCCGACTTCGGGCTCGCGCGCGACGGTGACCTCGGGAGCCTCGAGACGCGCTCGGGGACGCTCGAGTACATGGCGCCCGAACACGCGAAGGGGCGCGTCTCCACGCGCTCGGACGTGTTCTCGGCCGGCCTCGTCGCCTGCCTGCTGCTCACCGGGCTCGTGCCGAGGCGACCGTTCACCTGGCCGTTCCCGGGCATCAAGGTCCTGAGCCAGCGCTCCCCCGCGATCGTCGAGGTGCTGCGACGCGCGACCGCGGTCGACCCCAGCGAGCGCTACATGCACGCGGGCGTGCTCCTGCGCGCCTTCAACTGCGCCCGCCGCGTCGAGCTCCGCAGCTGAGCTCGACGCGCGCGCGCGAAACACCAGGAATTCACGATGACGCACCGCTCTCCCCTTCGACTCTGCGCGACGCTGACGCTCGCGCTCCTCGGGTCCATGGCCATCGGGTCAGGCTCGGCGCGGGCCGACACGGTCGGCAGCGCGGGCGCGCTCGAGTCCCTGACGCTCTACAGCAGCTCGAGCACCGAGTACGAGAATCGCCACGGCGAGCTCGTCGTGCGCGAGGCCGGCAACATCGCGCGCACGTACTACTTCGGCGGCAGCCGCTGCGCCTACCAGACCCTGGCCAGCGACCAGCTCGATCTGCTCGGGCGGACGGTCAACCGCAACGGCGTGACGGTCACCCCCTACTACGTCTCCGGGGTGAGCGGCTCGCGCTGCGTCGTCGGGTTCTCGATGCAGGGCGCCTGATCGGCGACCCGTGACGAGCCGTCGCCCGGCGGGCGACGGCTTCGCGCGTCTCAGCCGTAGAGGCGAAAGTTGGGCGACACGCGCTCCGCCGCCTCGTACAGGCGCGCGAGGTCGCGCTCGACGACGCGCAGCACGGCGGGCGTGATGAGCAGCCGCTTGCGCGCGCGGTCGGACGCGAAGCGCGTCGACTCCTGCTCGTCCTTCGAATAGAACTCGAACTGATCGCGCATGAGGATCAGCTGCTCCCGCGACGGCGTGTAGCCGAAGGCCGCCGCGAGCAGCTCGCCCAGCGTCTCGCGCCGCAGCTGCTCGTAGTTGACGAAGGTGATCGGCGCGTCGCCCTGGCGCATCGCGGCGATCATGTACGCCGCGTTCATCGCCGCGTGGAACGAGAGCCCGTCCATGGCCGCGCTCTCCTCGGCCGTGATCCCCAGGATGTAGGCGGACGCCGGCGTGCCCTTGAGCCGCGAGTAGCCGAACGGCTCGCGCGCGAGCGCCGAGACCAGCACCTCCGCGGGATCGCGGTAGATGAACAGCGCCGGCACATCGGGGAAGGCCCGCCGGATCGCGCGCATGAACACGACGTTCCAGCTGCGGAACTTCACGAACAGGCGCCGCTGCGCGGCGCTGCGACGACGCCCGAGACAGCCGATGAGGTTGCGGAGCAGGGTGACGTGCGCGTCGGTGAGCGCCGCGTCCTCGCGCCAGCCGTCGGTCACGACGCGCCACAGGCCCTCGTGCAGCGGCGACGCCTCGTTGATCACGCAGTTGTCGAGGGAGCGCGCGAGGGAGCGCGCGAGCAGCGTCGAGCCGCAGCGCGAGACCTGAAAGATGAAGCCCGCGGGCGGCAGCGACTCGACGGCGAGCGCCTCTTCCATCAGCAGATCGACATCGGTCGAGAACGCGACGACGTCCTCGCCCGCGGCGGCGGCCGCGACCGAGTTGCGAAACTTCCACTCGGTGAAGACGTACTCGCCGACGTCCGCCCAGAGCACGCGCCCGTCCCCGGTGACCTGGACGGGGATGAGCCCGGGGCGCTCCTGGATCATCGTCCGCGCCTCACGGTTCGAGGAGAACCACTGCGTCGCGCGCGAGATCAGCGCCGGCGCGAGCGTCTCGAGCTGCTGAAACTCCGCCGGCAGCTGCATCCCTCCGGACTCGACGGGGGGCGCGACACGAAAGCGCGCAGGAGTCGATGAACCTCGGATCATGCAGCCCTCTGTCGTTGGAGCCACAGCGCGCGGAGGAAGATGCACGCGCGGGAGCGTCAGACCTCGTGGCGCCGCGGTGGTGTTTGGTCAGGAGCTCGTCAACGGATGATCGTGCAGCTGGGCGACGGCCCACTGGAGGTTCGGCGCTGCGGGGAGGCTCAGGGCGCTCCCGAGCCGCGCGAGCTGGCGCTCCACGCTCCGCTCGCGCTCGCTCGCCCACAACGCCGGGCGCCGCAGGGTCGCGAAGCCGGGGTGCCGCGGATCGCACTTCGCCGGGTCATCGACGCTCACGTACACGCGACAGGCGAGCGGCCGGGCGGCGTAGGCGGAGCAGCGCCCGTCGGCGCCGAGCACCGGGCACGAGCGACCCGAGCGACGCCACTGCTCCTGGGTCTCGCGATACAGCCGCGTCCGCGTCATGACGTGGTCGGCCCCCGCCGCCTGGGCGCGCGCGAGCAGCATCGCCTGGAACGCGCGCGCCTGGTCCACCGCTCGCTGGACGCGCTCGCCACCGTCAGCGCGCTCGAGCAGCGCGCGCGCGAGCCGGAGCCCCTCGATCGCGTGGACCGGCGGCGCCTCGGTGCAGCACGCCGCGCACCCGGGTCCGCATCGCACGGGCACCTCGGCCGCGCGCGCGAGCAGCTCGAGGTAGCGATCGACCGCGTCGTAGGCCGCGTCGAGGGCGCGCCAGAGCGTCGCGCGTGCGCGCGCAGGCTCGCCCGTCGCCGCGAGCGCGACGTCGAGGTGCTCGCGCGCGGCGTCGAGGAGCGCGATCGCCTCTGGAGACTCGCGCGCTCGCAGCAGCCGCGCCCGCAGCTGCTCGAGCGCGTCATCATCCACGAGCACCGCGAGCCGACGACGACGACGCGAGCGACCGGGTCCCCGAGCTGGATTGATGTCGTCGATCATTTGTTAGAGGCGTGAAGCGAGCGGTTCGGTGCACGATTTCTGCGGCGCCGGCCCGGGTGACCGGCGCCGCGCTCACACGCCAACCGTGCACCCTTTTTCGCGCTCCGTGACTCCAACGGGGGAGCGGCGCATGAGCACCTCGTCGGAGACCCGGTCGCTGCCGAGGGACGCCAACGCGCAGGGCCAGGGGACGCGAAGCGGCGATCGCGGGAGCATGCGGCTGTTCGCGATCACGACGGCGCTGGGCGCGTTTCTGCTGTTCCTCGTCCAGCCGCTGATCGGACGCTTTATCCTGCCGTGGTTCGGCTCTACGCCCGCGGTCTGGGCCGCGAGCATGGTCGTGTTCCAGAGCTTGCTGCTCGTGGGCTACGGCCTCGCGCACTCGCTCGCGCGCTGGCTCGCGCCGCGCGGGCAGAGCTCGTGGCACGTCGCGCTCGCGCTGCTCGTGCTGCTGCTGCTGCCCATCATCCCGTCGGCGGCCTGGAAGCCGACGGCGGACACCGAGCCCATGGGCCGCATCGCGCTGCTGCTCACGGTGACCATCGGCCTGCCGTTCATCGTGCTCGCGGCCGGCGGGCCGCTGCTGCAGCGATGGTTCGCGCACGTGCACCCGGGGCGCTCGCCGTATCGCCTGTACGCGCTCTCCAACCTCGGCTCGATGCTCGCGCTGCTCGGCTACCCGATCCTCGTCGAGCCGACCCTGCGGCTGCGCGCGCAGGCGTGGGGCTGGAGCGCGCTGTACCTCGTCTACCTCGCGCTGCTGATCGTCGTCGTCGCCCGCGTGCGCCGGACCAGCGCGCCGACGCCGGGGCCCGGCGAGGCGCGCTCGGTCGCGCTCTCGCCCGCGCGCGTGCTGCTGTGGGCCGCGCTCGCGGGCTGCGGCTCCGCGCTGCTGCTCGCGAGCACCAACCAGATGTGCCAGGACGTCGCCGTGATCCCGCTGCTGTGGATCGTGCCGCTCGCGCTGTACCTGCTGAGCTTCGTGCTCTGCTTCGAGCGCGAGCGCTGGTACGCGCGCCCGTACTTCTTCGCGCTGCTGCCGGCGACGCTGATCATCGCCTGCCTGATCCTCTACATCGACGTCGACCTCGCGCTCGGCTGGCAGCTCGCCGGCTACAACGCGGTGTTGTTCGTGCTCTGCATGCTCTGCCACGGGGAGCTGTACCGGCTGCGGCCGCCGCCCGCCCGGCTCACGGCGTTCTACCTCTCGATCGCGGCCGGCGGCGCGCTCGGGGGCATGCTCGTCGGGATCGCGGCGCCGGTGGTGCTCACCGGCCTGTGGGAATTCCACGCGTCGCTGCTGCTGTGCGGCGTGACGCTGCTGCTGGCGACGCGCGCGGGTCACGAGGGCGGACGCGCGGGCCCGGGCCGCCTCTCGACATGGCTCTTGGGTCTTGTTGCGCTCGCGCTCACGCTGCTCGCCCACGTCCGCGGCCTCGAGCTCACGCGCGACGCCTCGGACAACACGTGGTCGCTCGAGCGCAGCGACGCGCAGGTGATCCGCGAGCGGCGCGGCTTCTACGGCCTCGTCCAGATCCGCGAGGCCGGCGAGCCCGACTCCGAGTACCAGCAGCGCCGCCTGCTCCACGGCCGCATCATGCACGGGATGCAGTACACCCACCGCGACCACAGCTGGCGCTCGACCAGCTACTACGGCCCCTACACGGGCCTCGGGATCGCGCTGCGGCTGCACCCCGGGCGCGCCTTCGGCGGCCCGCTGCGGGTCGGCGCGATCGGCCTCGGCGCGGGCACGGTCGCCAGCTACGGCAAGCGCGGCGACTGGATCCGCTTCTACGAGATCAACCCGGACGTGATCCACTTCGCCAACGAGCAGTTCAGCTTCCTCGCCGACGCGCGCAGCCGCGGCGCCGACGTGCAGACGCTGCTCGGCGACGCGCGGCTCGTGCTCGAGCGCCAGCTTGTAGCCGAGGATCTCCAGGGCTTCGACGTGCTCGTCGTCGACGCGTTCAGCAGCGACGCGATCCCGATCCACCTGCTCACGCGCGAGTGCTTCGAGCTCTACAACGCGCACCTCGCCGAGGACGGGATCATCGCCGTCAACATCTCGAATCGCCACCTCGACCTGCGGCCGGTCGTGCGCGCGCTGGCGGAGAGCGTCGGCATGCAGGCGTGGATGTTCGAGACCTTCGACGACGACGACACGGGCGTCGACGCGGCCGACTGGGTGCTGCTCACGCGCAACACCGCGTTCCTCGGCTTCGAAGACGTGCTCGACGCGATGACCGGGACGCTGCACCAGGAGGTGGAGCCGATCCTGTGGACCGACGACTTCTCCAGCGTCTACGCGCTGATGTTGATGTGACCGCCGCGGCCGCGCGGCCGCGCGCGCGCCCGAGGGAAGCGCGCGCGCCGTCGTCCCGCAGCGCCTCCGGGCGTGTCTCGAGAGACCTCTCAGGATCAGCCTCGCGAACCCTCGAGCGAGCGCTGAACATGCCTCGAGAGACATTGAGGCGCGACCCGCCCGTGTTGCGCCGCCCCGCGATCCGTGCGACGTCTCGAGCGTGGACGACGTGGGCAGCCTGATCTGGGCCTGCGAGCGCGGCGACATCACGCGGGTCCGCGCGCTGCTCGACGGGGGCGTCGATCCCAACGCGAAGGACTCGCTCTCGCGGCGCGGGCTCCCGGCCGCCGCGCGCGGCGGGCACCTCCGCGTGGTCCAGCTCCTGCTCGAGCGCGGGGCCGACGTGGCGCTCGCGGACGAGGGTCGCCTGATCTCGATCCCGTCCCTGCCCGCGCTCGCGGCTGCGGCCAGCGCGGGTCGCCTGCAGGTCGTGCGCGCGCTGCTGGCCGCCCGCGCGCCCCTCGACCAGCGCTCGAGCTACGGGCGGACGGCGCTCATCCTCGCGATCGAGGGGGACCACGACGCCGTCGTGGAGGCGCTGATCGACGCCGGCGCCGACCTCGAGCTCGCCGACGAGCTCATGGAGCGGACCCCGCTCGAGACCGCCGCCTACCACAAGCGCAGCGCGGCGCTCCAGCGGCTGCTCCGCGCCGGCGCCGATCCGAACCACGGCAACCCGCTGTCGACGCTGTGCGCGAGCGTCATGGGGGCGACCCACGAGCACGACGTCCGCGCGCTGCTCGACGCCGGCGCCGTGCTCGACGCGCCTGGAGAGCGCGGACGGACGCCGCTGCTGAGCGCCGCGCGCTGGCACGGCGTCGCGCCCGTGCGCGCGCTGCTCGACGCCGGCGCCGACGTGCGCGCGGCGGCCGAGGACGGCGAGACCTGCCTGCACGCCGCCGCGCAGTCGCGCGAGGCGGACTTCGTGATCCCGCTGCTGCTCGCCGCGGGCGCCGACCCGCGCGTCGCCGACGCCAAGGGTCAGACGCCGCTGCTGCTCGCGGCCCGGTGCGAGCACGCGAGCGCGGCGAGCCTCCGCGCGCTGCTCGACGCCGGCGCCGACGTGAACGCGCGGGCGCGCGCCGGCGAGCAGGCGCTGCACGCCGTCTACTCCATGCTCCGGCGGGGGGACGCGCGCGTGCCGGCGAAGACGGCGCTGCTGCTCGAGCGCGGCGCGGAGGTCGACGTCGAGACGCTGCACCGCGCCGCGCGACACGGGGACGCGCAGGCCGTGTTCCGCATGCTCGAGCGCGGCGCCCCCCTCGACGCGCAGGACACGTACAGCCGGTCAGCCCTCTACTGGGCCTGCCACGACGGCGTGCTCGACGTCGTGCTCGTCCTGCTCCTCGCCGGCGCGGCCCTCGACGCGCGCGACAAGGACGGCAACACGCCGCTGCACGCCGCGCTGAAGCGGCGCGAGCTCGAGGTCGCGGGCGCGCTGCTCATGGCCGGCGCCGCGCTGCTGCGCAACGACGCCGGCCACACCCCGCTGCACTACGTCGACGACGAGGCCCGGCGCGACGAGCTCATGGCCGTGCGCGACGACCTCGCGGGCGCGTTCGCGGCGCTCAAGCCCGACGCTCGTCCCGGGCTGCGCTGCGCCGTGAGGACCGGCGACCGCGCGCGCTGCGACGGCTGTGGGTGGCGCGCGGGGGAGGAGCGCGCGCTGTGCTGCCCGTGGTGCTCCCGCCGCGCGCTGACGATCAGCGACTACGAGGTTCTGCACGGCAACCCCCACACGCCCGCGTCCGACACCGAGGTGCGCTTCACCTACACCTGCGAGCACTGCGGCCTGGCCTACGCGAACGGCTGGAACGCGTTCAACTCGTCCGCGCCGTGGGTCTACGAGGTCGAGGCCGGCGGCTCGTGGTCGAGCGAGGACGGCGGCGAGACCTGGCGGCGCGTGTGGGGCCTGTCCGAATGAACATGCTGATGGTCGTCGCGGGGGCGCGTCGTCCGGCGCGCGGAGCACCCACTCGTCGTCGGCGCGCAGACCGATCGTCCGCCGGTCGCGGTAGCGGCGAACGCTGACGCTCGGCTCGGCGGCGCCATCAGGCTCCACCGCGCAGCTCACCGGGCGGCGTAAAGCGGTCGGTGTCGCGGAGCTCGCCGTCGAGCCCGAGCGCGTGGAGCAACGGACCGCTCGTTGAGGCCCACGCCGTGTCATCGCGCCGCTTCGGTTCGCGAGGACGACCGGCCGCGCCGGATCTCGCGCGAATTCACGCGCCAACAGCACCACGGAACCCGACATCACATCCCCTTGTAATTGATGAATTATTTAACTTTGAAACACAAAGCACTTTTATGAGTCTCAGGTACGTGACCACGACCACCGCCCTGCTCCTCTCCCTCACGCCCGCGGGAGCGCTGCTCCTCGCGCAGCCTGTCGCGCAACCTGTCGCGCAACCTGTCGCGCAGCCTGTCGCGCAACCTGTCGCGCAGCCACAGCCTGCTCCGCAGCCTTCAACCTACCCGCAACCCGCGCCCCAGCCCCAACCCTCGACCTACCCCGCGCACCAGCCCGTCGCACAGCCACAGCCCGTCGCACAGCCCCAGCCCCAGCCCTCGACCTACCCCGCGCACCAGCCCCAGCCCGTCGCACAGCCCCAGCCCCAGCCCTCGACCTACCCCGCGCACCAGCCCGTCGCGCAGCCCCAGCCCCAGCCCTCGACCTACCCCGCGCCCCAGCCCTCGACCTACCCCGCCACGACCCAGGCACCGCCGCAGCCCGTGACGCGGCCCGCTCCGCCTCCGCGTGACGTGAACATTGGGCCAGCCATCACCGAGGACCACATCCGCGACATCAACCGCAAGTGGGCCGGCCTCGGGCTCGGCTACCACAACGGCCTGTGGGGCCGCGGCTACGCCCAGGGGCTCAAGCTCGACATCCCGTTCGGACGCCGCGTCGGCCAGCACTTCGGGATGCGAGTGCACGGCACGCTCGTGCACCCGCCGGTCGGCACCGGCGGGATCTACGACCCGGTGATCAACACCGGGCTCGAGCTGTTCGGGCGCGGCCCGGTGTGGCTCGGGATCCTCCGCGCCTACGGCGGCGGCGGAGCGTGGCTCGGGATCCGCCCCAACCCCACGGGCGAGGGCAAGGACTACCAGTTCACCGGCGGCGGCCACCTGGGCGTCGAGGTGATCGTCGCGCCGCGCATGTCGTTCACCATCGAGATCGGCGGTCAAGGGCCCGGGCACGGGCTGCGCAACGACGACGCCGGCGCGAGCGTGATGGGCGGCTTCATGGTCTACTTGGGCGACATCGGCAGGCAGAGGTGACCCGACACGTGCGGCGCGAGGACGAGAACGAAGACGAGAACGAAGACGAGAACGAAGTCGCGAACGAAGTCGCGGACGAAGTCGCGGACGAAGACGAGCTCGTAGACGAGGGCGAAGACGCGCTCGAACACGACGACGCGACGCTGGACCCCGGGCGGCTGCACCGCGATCTCGAGCTGATCAAGCGCATGGTCGCGCAGTCGCGCCGCGTCCGCGCGCGCAGCGGCGACATCTACCTCGTGGTCGGCGGGCTGCTGGTGGTCGCGGGGATCATCGACACGCTGATCCCGGGCGGCGACGGCTGGGTCGCGTGGCCGATCAGCGGCGTGCTCGGCTGGCTCTACTCGCTGATCTCCGGGATCCGCCGCGGCGGTCCCGAGGGCCACGTGAGCTACGCGCCGCGGATCGAGGCGCTGGCGTGGACGGTCGCGTGCAGCAGCATGGCGGGCGCGTTCGTGCTCGCGTTCGTGGGCCGGCTGATCGAGCCGATGGCGATGATGCCGGTGATCGCGTTGATCATCGCGACGCCGCTCGCGGTCTCGGGCGCGCTCTACCGCTACTGGCCGCTGACCGCCGGCGGCGCGCTGTTCCTCGTGTTCGCGATCGCGTGCGCCTGGCTGCCCCACGAGGTCTACAGCCCGGGCTTCGTCGTGACGATGCTGCTCGGCTACGTCGCGCCGGGGATCGGGATGCTGCGGCTCTCGTCGCGCGCCGCCGCGGATGGGCCGTGAGCTGAGCGAGCGTCATGAGCCCGCGCCCTCAGCTCGATCCGCTCGTCCACGCGCCGGTGCGCCTGGCGATCATGTCGTCGCTGGTGCCGGTGGAGGAGATCGAGTTCACGGCGCTGCGCGATCAGATCGGCGCGACCGACGGCAACCTCGCGACGCACATCGCCAAGCTCGAGAAGGCCGGCTACGTGAAGGTGCGCAAGCGGTTCGTGCGGCGCAAGCCGAAGACGCTGTACTGTCTGACGAGCGAGGGGCGCGCGGCCTTCGAGGCCTACCTCGCGGCGCTCGAGCGCCTGCTGCCGCCGCGGGGCCCGTAGCCGCGACGCGACGCCTACTCGGGCGGCTCGTAGATCTGCTCGACGTCGGCGCCGCCCGGGAACGCGTAGGAGCCGGCCGAGCCGTAGCCGTAGGCGATCACGCCGAAGGGCGCGTCGCCCTTGATCGCGTGCACGCCGGCGGCGACCTGGCAGCGCCGCGACTCGTAGTCGACGCCGTCGACGGCGCCGGCCGGCGAGACCACGCAGTCGGGCTCGACGTCGTCGATGGTGATCGTGTTGGCGAGCGGGGTCGAGAGCACGATGTAGTTCTTGTTCCAGCCCCACAGCCCCTGGTCGTCCGGCGTGAGGATCCGGTACTCGTCGCGGTACTGATCGACGGGCGGGAACACGGTCAGCGCGGGGTCGCCGGTGTAGGCGCCGTCGACGTACTCCTGGCTGATGAGCAGCTGCGCGATGATGTAGGGCTTGGTGCCGCTGGCGACGAAGTCGGCGTCGGCCCAGGTCGTGCGGATCTCGCCGGGGGCCAGCGTGAAGCTGTCGTAGGGCGGTGGGAGGTTGGTCGTCACCAGGGTGTCCTCGGACACGCCGACGAAGCGGATCACGTCCGGCTCGTGGTAGCTGCCGGTCGAGCGGATCGGGCTGCGGGTGATGACGTAGTCGCTGCCGAGCGACTCGACGGGGAACAGCTGCTCCTCGAGGTGGTCGAGGCAGCAGGTGTCCTCGTCGGTCCAGCCCGGGTGCGTGGGGATCGAGACCACGCCGCCGGGCGCGGCCGTCGACTCGACGCCGGTGAACACGGCGACGGGCTTGGTCGTGAACACCACGGTGCCGGTGAGGTCGGCGATGGTCTTGGCGTTGTCCTGGAAGGTGCCGTCGTCGGTCTCGAGGTTGAGCACGTCGAACGGCCCGAGGGTGACGCTGATCTCCTCGCCGGGCGCGGCCGCGGGGATCGGGGGGTTGCCCTTGATGCGCCAGCTCGGCACCACCTTCACGAGCGTGTCGGGCTCGGTGCCGACGATCGTCACGGCCGAGCGATCGATGATGTTCAGGAGCTTGATCGGGTGCCCGGCGGGCCAGCCGACGACGCGGTAGAGCTTGCCGAGCGCGGGGGTCGGCAGCAGCAGCGAGGCGTCGTTGGAGAACGCGTTGTTAAACACGTTGAACTGGTAGACGACGATCGGCGCGCTCGAGCGGATGCGGTAGGCGTTGGACGAGAGGCAGGTGCCGGGCGAGGCGTAGTCGTTGGGCATGACGCCGCAGTCGAGCTCGCGCGTCGGCAGCTCGACGGGGATTACGTCGTCGGGCCCGATGGTGAACTGCTCGACGATCTCGAGGTCGAGCGGCGCGCCGGGCGGGGCGTTGTTGATCTCGATCGTGATCTCGGTCTGGCCGATGCCGGCGTTGGAGATCGCGACGCCCCACGGCGCCGCCGCCGGGTTGTTGAAGGCGTCCTGCTGGTCCATGTCGACGGCCCAGAACTCGCACCCGAAATTCGAGGGCTTGTCCGCCGCGTCGTTGCAGTAGACGACGTCGCCGTCGCCGTCGCCGTCGCCGTCGCCGTTACCGACGTCGAAGATGGGCGTGTCGGTGTCGCTGTCGGTGTCGGTGTCGCCGTCGCCGTCGCCGTCGCCGTCGCCGCTGGTCTGCGCGTCCGAGCCCGTCCCGGAGCCAGGGCCGGCCGTGGTCGAGCCCGTGCCCGACTGACTCGCGGCGCCGGTCGGCGGCCCCGCCGTGTCCGTGGCGGACGCGCCCGGGTCGTCACCGTTACAGGCGAGCGGCCCCGCGAGCAGCGTCAAGACAGAGGGGACCGCGAACAGGGCGACGATATGACGACAATCCATGACGAACGCGAACACGGTATCAAGAATCACCCTCGAGCGCGTGACGTTCAGGGCGCCCCCGCCGGGAGAATGAGATCGTGCGCGTGCAACGAGTCACGCGTGTACAGGCACACATCGGCGATCGACGCGCGTCGCGACGCGAAGGGAGGCCGCGCGCGCTTCCGTACGAGACGCGAGCTTCGAGACGCGATCGTGAGGAAGCCCCGAGGGATGACCCAAGGAGGGACCCTCGGTTCGCGATCTCGCGAACCGAGCGCCTCGAGACGTCGCTCGTGGGCCGTACGGCGTTCGGACCGAAGGACGCGGGCAGGCCCGCACGCGTCGCGCGTCAGCCGTCGGAGGTCCGGGACACGACGCCCAGATGGATGATCCGCGCGCCCGTGTGGGCCGCCGGGTTCGTGCTCTTGCCGACGACGATGCCGTCGATCGGCGACGGGTAGCGGGCGACAACACGACCCCAGGGATCCGTGATGGTGGCGACGATCTCGCCCTTCTTGACGCGGGCGTTGAGCGGCGGGAACACCTCGAGGATGCCGCCAGTGTCGGTGAACAGCCAGAACGAGCGGCTGCACTCGGTGGTCGCGCGCGGGTCCGGATCATCGATGTCCGGCAGGAGGCCGACGTGCTCGAGGACCTCCTGCACGCCGAGCCGCGAGGCGCGGATCAGCCCGGGCTGAATGCGCTGGGGGTCGCCGATCTCGATGGTGATCGACGGCACGCCCGCCCGCGAGGCGGCGCCCCGCAGGGTCCCGTCGCCGGCGTCGTTGTTGACGATGATCTGCGGACGAACCGCGCGCGCCATGCCGGACTCGGCCTCGCTGTTCATGTCCGCTCGGACATACAGCGTGTTGACCCGCCCGAAGCTCGCGGTGTGAAGGTCGATGAGGTAGTCGAAGTGACGCACCAGGAGCTCGAGGATCCGGTGCGCGTAGACCTCCGCGCTGTTGCCGTCGGCGCGCCCGGGCATGATGCGGTTGAGATCGCGGCCGTCGTGGAACTCGCGCTGAAAGCGGAGGTACCCGGGCGTGTTGAGGATCGGCACCGCGACGACGCAGCCGCGCGTGAGGTTGTGGACCGCGCCCGTCTTGTCGAACAGCCGGTGGATCGTCGGGATCCCGTTGAGCTCGTTGCCGTGAATCGCCGAGGTGATCCCGACGACCGGACCCGGCTCGGCGGCGCGGAAGATGAGCACCGGCGCCGCGAATTCGCGCCCGAGCGCGTTGTGGCTGAGGCAGAGACGCAGCCGGTGAACGACACCGGGCGCGAACTGGTCGAGCTCGAGCGAGTCAAGAAGCGGCGGTGGTTCGAGCGTCATGTCGTGGTGCTCCCACGGGTGAGAGTCATGCGACGCCACGAGCGGTGCAACACGGTGAACGATCTCGCGGACGACGAGGCGAGGCGTAGAGACCACACCTGCGCAAATTCACAGCCCGTGCGTCGCCGCAGAACGTTCGCGCTGTGCACCGTTTTTCGCCGGACGTGGCTCCAACCATGCACGACGCGTCGGCGATGGCCGCGCAAGAGGAATCATGAAGCAATCCACACTACTCGTGTTCTCGGTGCTGCTCGGACTCAGCTCATTCGCGTGCGATTCCAAGCCTGCTCCGGACAAGGCCGAAAAATCCGCCAAGCCTGACGCCAAGACCGCCACGCCCGAGGCGAAGGAGGCCGCTCCTGAGCCGGCGAAGGCCGAGCCCGCGGCGCCCGCCGAGGGTGGGGACGATGAGGGCGGCGCCGATGAAGAGGGCGGCGCTGACGAGGAAGGTGGCGCCGACGAAGAAGGCGGCGCCGACGAAGAGGGCGGCGAGGGCTAGCACCTCGTTCGAATGCGTCGCCATCCCGCCGAAGTTCGCTCCCAACGGGGCGAACTTCGGCGTCGGGTGACCATTCACCAGACATCGGGCGCCCGCGTTAATCGCGCGGGCTCTCACGGCGTACGTCGGGATCTCACGCGGCTTGCAGGGTCGTGCGGATGTGCCGACGCGCGCGGTGCAAGCGGGATTTGACGGCGCTAACGGTCAAGCCGGTGATCTCGGCGACCTCGATCGCGGTGCAGCCCTCCACATCTCGGGCCACGAGCACGGCGCGGTCGAGCTCCGCGAGGCCGCTGAGGGCCTCCTCGAAGCGCGCCGAGAGCCGCTGTCGGGCGATCATGGACTCCGGGCTCGCCTCCCGCGGCGCGTTCTCTTCCCAGCGGCTCAGGGCCGCGACCGTCCGGGTGTGGGCCCGCTGCCGCCGACGCTGACGATGCGCGAAGCTGCGGGCGATCGTGAACACCCAGGTCATGAAGGAGGCGTCCCCGCGGAAGCTGGCGATGTTGCGCACGATCCCGAGCATCGTCTCCTGGACCAAATCGTGGACGTGGTCCGACTCGTGCGTCATGCGCTCGCAGATGCGAACGATCCGCCGGTAGTGGCGGCGGAGCAGCTCGTTGAGGGCCTCGCGCCGCCCTTCCCGGCCGAATGCCAACAATTCGGCGTCGCTGTGCTGGGACAACGGCCGCGGCGCCACAATCACGCGCAGCGACGGCGCGGTCTCGGAAGTTCCCGGAGCAGGTGCGACGGCAGCGAGAAGTCCAGGCATGGCAGCCTCCGAGCCGTGAACGGAGCAAGCGACGTACCTCGCCGCCAGGGCCACGTAAGCTGCCGATAATGTGGGGCGCTGCGCGTTGGCGCCGCCGAAGCCGCGAAATTATCGGATCTGCCGCGACCGATGCGTTCGGATGTACCGCGCCCGGCAATTCGGGCTCCGGAGATCCGAATTTCCGGGCGCGTGGCCGGCCGAGACCCCGACAAGAATTCCTGCACCCTCTGGCGCCCTGCGGATCTCACACGATCAGAAGACCACGAAGGCGACGGTCCCCGGTCACGTCGACCCAGCGCGGGAGCCCATCATGCTTCAGTCTGGCCCTCGAAGCGGCACGCCAGCCCCCAGGGAGCGCCCCGAGCTGCCCCCAGCGCGGTTCTTCGGCAAGTACATGATCGTCCGCAAGATCGCCGAGGGCGGTTTTGGCGAGGTCTACGAGGCTGCCGACGTGTTCAGCGGACGGTCGCTCGCGCTCAAGCTGCCGCTGATCAACGACGATCGCGCGCTCGACGACTTCCTGCGCGAACTCGATATCGTGGGCGAGCTCGAGCACCCGAACGTGGTGCCCATCATCGAGGCGGAGTGGGTCAACGGGCTGCCGATGATCGTCTACCCCCTCGGAGAGTGCTCCATCGCGGACCGTATCGACGCCGGCGGCCTGTGGCCCTCGGAGGCGATCGCGTTCGCCGAGCAGTTCCTCGACGGCCTGGCGCACGTGCACGACCGCGGGTTTTTGCACTGCGACCTCAAGCCCGGCAACCTGATCGTGTTCCCGGGCGAGCTGCTGGGGATCTCGGACTTCGGGCTGGCGCGCGACATGCTCGATGAGGGCGTGCACACGACCTCCGGGACGGCGGAGTACATGGCGCCGGAGCACCTCAACGACGGCTGGGTGTCGACTCGCTCGGACGTCTACGAGGCCGCCGTGGTGATCCTCGAGATGCTCACGGGCTGGCTGCCCGAGAACCCGCTCGAGATCGTGCTCGAGGACATCCTGCCGGACTCACAGTGGGCCCGCGCGATCGAGCCCACGCTGCGCAAGGCGCTGTCGGCCCGACCCGAGGACCGATACAAGGACGCCGGCGAGTTCGCGAGCGCGTTTCGCGAGGCCGCGCGCGGCCGTCGGGTTCACTGAAAACCGTACACCGTTTCGCCGGTATCGCGGCTCCAAGGAGTCAGGATGCTCCTCGAACAGGTTTCCCACGCGCGGGCCGAGCCGCCCAGCGCGGATGATGGTGCCTTCGTGCTCGACGAGGTGCTCGGGCTGTACCTCGTCGCCGAACACCGACGGCGTGAGCCGAAGGCGGCGCTCGCGGCGATGCGCGCGGTCGAGGAGGTGTACGCGGGCTTCTGCGTGTGGAATCGCGGCCACGACGCGATGACGACCCACACGGAGGAGCTGCGCCGCTACTTCGTCCGCGCGCTCGACCGCGCGCTCGAGCTCGTCGAGCCGTACACGCCCGACATCGCGCTCGCGCAGTTCAGCCTCGACCGCGTGGTGCTGGCCAGCGCCGGCGACGCGGCGGCGCTGCTGCTGCGCGGCGCGGGCTACCGCTGGTTGCTGGCGGGCGCGCGCGACTCCTGCAGCCTGTACCTCGAGCCCGACGACGTGATCGTCTTGATGAGCTCACGCGTGGCCACGGCCCCCCACATCCTGCGGGAGCTCGTGGCGCTCTCGGTGGGCGGCGCGGCGCCGGATGAGCTGGTCTCGCGGGCGTCGCTCGCCGACGAGACGACGATGGCGGTGATCCGGAGCCGACGAGCGCTCCCTGCGGCGACCCGCCGCGCTACGATCACCGCCGACGTATTCGCCCCCGCAGCGCGCTCAAGGACGTAAGCGAGCATGACCATCACCACAGCGGCGCCGCGCGTCGGGGTGCTGATCAACGACTTCGACTCCCTGTCGCCGAGCCAGACGACCGCGGCGATGATCCGCGAGCTCGCGCGCAGGCGGATCGAGACCTGGGTGTTCGGCGTCGAGGACATGGAGCTCGACGAGCTCGGCCGCGTGGTCGCGCGGGCTCGGGCGCCGCGGGCGGGCGGGCGCGCCGACCGGACGGTCGTCACGCTCCGCGCCGCCGCGTCCGAGCCCGTGATCATCGACGAGCTGACCTGCGTGCTCGTGCGCACCAACCCGCCCCGTGACGCGCGCGAGAGCCTGCAGGCGGTCGCGCTGCAGCTGCTGCGCTTCGCCCAGGTCCGCGGCGTGCTCGTGCTCAACGACCCCACCGGCCTCGCGCTCGCGAACTCAAAGCTGTATCTCGGGCTGCTCCCACCCGAGACGCGCCCGCGCACGATCGCGAGCGCCGATCCAGAGACGCTGCGCCGCTTCGTCCGCGAGGCCCCCCACGTCTCGGTGCTCAAGCCGGCGCTCGGGACCCAGGGTCGCGGCGTGTTTCGGGTCGGCCCCAGCGAGCCCAACCTCAACCAGATCATCGAGGGGCTCGTCGAGCGCGGGACCGTGATCGCCCAGGACTTCGTGCCGGCGGCGGAGCAGGGCGACATCCGCGTCATCCTGGTCGACGGTGAGCTGCTGCGCGTCGACGGCGTGGCGGCGGCCGTGCACCGCGTGCCGCAGGGCGGCGACTTCCGCAGCAACATCCACGCGGGCGGCGTCGCCCAGCTCGGCGCGGTCACGCCGGCGATGCAGCGGATCATCACGACGCTCGGCCCGCTGCTGCGCAGCCACGGGCTGTACATCGTCGGCCTCGACTTCATCGGCGAGGTCGTGTGCGAGATCAACGTCTACAGCCCGGGCGCGTTCCCGGATCTCGAGCGCTTCACTGGCAAGCCGTTCACGCGCGTGCTGATCGATCGCGTGCTCGAGACCGTCGCGCGCAAGGCGAGCGAACGCGCGGCCAGCTAGCCTGAAGACGCCTTCGATCTGACGCCTTCGATCTGACGCCTTCGATCTGACGCCTTCGATCTGACGCCTTCGATCTGACGCCTTCGATCTGACGGCCCGTAGCGCGAAGCGCACAAATTCGGGCTGGCTCGAGTCGCGCACCCGACCCGCGTCGCCGAGGGCGGTCGACGTCAGCCGAGGCGCTGGACCGGCGCGGCGTCGCTGAAGCTTCGAGGCGGCGGCGCGTGGAACACGAGCTCCGTCTTCGACGACGTGCGCTGGACGACGACGACGGTCGCGTCGTCGTCGCCCGTCCACGCGAGCAGCTGACGCGCGAGCGCGTCGGCCGAGGCCTGCGGCGAGAGCTTGACGGTCTCGGCGAGCGCGGCCGCCGAGACGTCGACGCCGTTGGTCAGCAGCACGACGATGTCGCGGGGCTCGAGCGGCACCGCGAGCGCGTCGAAGCGCGTCTCTGGCTCGATCCCGATCGCGCGCGTCAGCACCCGCGCGTAGGGGTGCGCCGCCGCCGACTCGGGCGAGATCAACCCGCCGCGGACGAACTCGTCCGCGAGCGTGTCGACGCGCGTGAGCGTGCGCGCCGAGCCGTCGCGGATGAGGAGCGCGCGCGTGTCTCCGACGCTCACGAGCAGCAGGCGGCGCGCGTCAATGTGCGCGGCGGTCAAGCTCGTCGCCATGCCGCGCATCGGCCCGTCGCGCTCCGCCTCGGCGCGCACCACCGCGGCCGCAGTCTCGGCCGCGCGCAGCAGCTCCGCGTGCGCGAGCTCGGCGATCCCGCGCGCGTGCGCGAGCTCGGCGGTCCCCCGCGCGTCCGCGCGCGCCCCCGCGAGCGCGCGCGCCTCGACGGCCTCTTGAAACGCCTCGTGGAGCACCTGAATCGCGCGCTGCGCCGCGATCTCCCCCGCGGCGCCGGTGCTCACGCCGTCGGCGACCGCGTACAGCCGAAGCGCGTCGTCAGCCAGGTACGCGTCCTCGTTGGGCGAGCGCGCGCGCCCGTCGACGGTGAGTGCGTGGGAGATCGTTGGCATCCTGCTGCGTTGGAGCCGCGTCCGCGTGGAGAGGGTGCAGGAGAGAGCGTGCAGGAGAGAGCGTGCACGGCGGCGAGTCACAGCAGCAGATCTTAAAAGCAGGTCACGGGAGCGGGTCACAGAAGCAGGTCACGAAAGCAGTCCCAGACGGTAGTGCGCGGGCGCGAGCGCGTGGCCGCGCGCTGCACCCTTTCTCCGCACCTGGTGCTCCAACAGGCTGGGAGGAGCGAGCTGCCCCTCGAGATGGAATGGGAGGGTCCGCTCGCCGGTTGGACCTGTGCGCGCTGCTGGACAACAAGTGGAGTGGAGCGGGCGCTCGCGCCCAAACCAGGCCGCTGACTCGCGTCAGCGGCCTTTGTTTTGGGCGCCGCGACGCGACGCGCGCGCCAACCAAAGCCGACGCCGCCGGTGAGACCCGCTCGTTCGCGGCTCTCGCCGGCGGCGTACACTCCGTGGCGCGGCTACTCGAGATCCTCGTCGGCGATCGCCTCGTCGCCCTCGTCCTCGTCGTCGAGGACCTCTTCGTCGTCCGCTTCGTCCCCGTCCTGTACGACCGCCGCGGGCTCGCCCTCGGCGCCCTCGTCGTCCGCGAGCGCGTTCTCGCCGGCGGCCTCATCCTCCTCGCCGGGCGCGGCCTCGTCGAGCTCGTCGCCGGCCGCGGGGACCTCCTCCGCGACGGGCGGGAGCTCCACGCGCTTCGCCTCAGGTGTCTCTACAGACATATGAACGCTCTGGCTCGGCGCGACGGTACGCTCCCGCTGCGACGCCTCGCTCTTCTTGTCTCCGCACGCGGCGAGCACCAAGGCGCAGCCGATGCTCAGCGCGAGAAAGCTCGTTGGCTTCATGGTCGTTCCCTCCTCACCCGCGCCGCCGCGGGCACTGGCCTTTGGTTGTTGGAGTCAACCACAGGGAAAACGGTGCACGAAAAACGCCTGGGGTCAGGCGCCCACGTTCGCCAGCTCGCCGTCGAGGATCCGCCGCAGCTCGCGACGCATGCGCGGCGTGAACTGGTGCCCCGCCTCGGCGTGCACGCGCAGCTCGACGGGCACGCCGAGCCGCGTCGCTCGCTTGGCGCTGCTGCGCGCCGCGCCGAGCTCGACGCGATCATCCCAGCGCCCGTGGAGCGCGATGACCCGGGGTCGCGCGCCCGCAGGGTCCCGGGACGTCTCGCCCACTGGTTCGGGGAGGAAGCCCGCGATCGGCACCGCGAGCTCGATCTGCTCCGGGTGCCGGACGGCGAGCGACCACGCGACCATGGCGCCCTGCGAGAAGCCGACGACGATCGGGCGACCGTCGGTCGGGTACCGCTCGGTGAGGCTCGGGAGCATCGCCGCGAGCTGGTCGCTCGCGCGCGTCAGCTCGTCCACGAGCCGCTCGCGCTCGAGGTGACGCGGCGCCCGCGAGAGCCAGGCGTAGCCGGCACCGGAGGCGCGCGGCGCCTGCGGGATGACCCAGCGCACGGGCACTCGGAGCTTCTTGATGCGGCGGATAAACCACTGCGGCGAGCCGCCGCGACCGTGGAGCGCGAGCACCATCGGCAGCGGCTGCTCCGGGTCGACGTCGGGGTGCACGAAGACCTCGAAGGGCACGGGCGGCAGCGCGGGCGCGGGCGCGGGCGCGACCTCAGCCACCTCGGCCGGCAGCGCCGACAGCAGCTCGTCCTCGCCCGCGCAGGCGTCGGTCATGTCCACCGCGGCCGTCGCCGCCGGGACGACGCGCGCTTCGTCCACATGTCTGTCTAGACATGTCGCATAGAACGCCACGCCCGCGGCCGCCGAGGCGGCGCCGACGAAGAAAGCGCTCAGCAGGTGCAGGACGGTGCGGGGCATCTCCCCCGTTGGAGCATCGAGCGGCGGCCAAGGGTGCACCGGCGGAGCCGATTTTCCTCCGCATCCTTTGTTCGGCTCGGGGGCTCCAAGCATCTGGGTCCGCGGACGACGCAGGAGCGCCGCGCCCCGTGGAGACAGGCATGACGCACAAGCAGACTCAGTCCAAGATTCGGATCATCGCGCTCCGATCGCTCGCGATCGCGCTGGTCCCGTTGTTCATGTTCTCGGGCTGCAAGCGCTCCGATGACAGCGCGACGCCGGACGAGGCCTCGAGCGACCGCGACAACGCGCTCGCGGCCTACGACGAGCCCACAGAGCCCGCCGACGAGCCCGCGGCCGAGGACGAGGCGCCGGACGACGAGGCCGCCGCCGCGCCCGAGGGCGACGAGGAGTCGGGCGACGAGGACATGGAGGACGACGAGTAGCGATCGCGGCCTGGCGCGCGGCGCCCGGCCCTTCTCGCGCCAGGGCGCGAGCGTGACCCCGAACCGCTGAGCGAGCGCCGCTCGCGGTTCGGGGTTTTTTAGTCCGTCGAGGACGCGGGCGCGGGAGCGCGCGGCGCGGACCCGAGCCCGCGACGCGGGGCGCGGTTCAGCCCGGCGACTCGTCGGCGGCGTCCGTCTCGCCGGCAGGCGCGTCGGTCTCCCCCGCCCCGCCGTCGACGTCGTCGTCCTCCTCCTCGTCGGGCTCGAAGGCCTCTGTCTCCCCGGACACGTCGGCCTCCTCGGGCGCGGCGGACTCGCCCTCCTCGAGCGCCACGTCGTCCCCGTCGCCCTCGTCCTCGCCTCCCGACGGCCCCCAGGGCGCGTCGCCGATGACGAGCTCGCGGGGGCGCCGGGGCTGCGCCGCCGGCTCGCGTCGCGCTCGCGCGTCGCCGTAGCGCGCGAAGCCCCCCTGCTGACCGAGCCCCGACCACTCGGCGTCCGGGGAGCCCCCGCGGCGCCCCGCGGCGCAGCTCGCGGCCGTGAGCGCGAGCGCGAGCGCGAGGAGGACGCGGGACCGTGCGCGGGGGTTCTTCATGTCCTCGAGGATAGAGCCGAGCCGCGCGCGAGAAGGTGTATGCTCGCCAGGCTCACCCCGGACGCGCGCGCGCGCTCGGGGGGCGACACCGGGCGCCTGGCGCCGCTCGGGGTCTCGCAACCCGCCCAAAACTCACGACGCGTCGCGGCCTCGCGCGCCCGCGACGTGCACCCCTTTGAACCCCGCGCGGCTCCAAGTCGACGCACGGAACCCACGTCATGCGCATCGCTCTGACCCACAACATCCAGCTCGGCGACTCCGAAGCGGAGGCCGAATTTGATCGCCCCGAGACCATCGCCGCGCTCTGCGAGGCGCTGCGCTCGCTCGACCACGAGGTGTTCCCGGTCGAGGTCTCTGGCCCGGCCTCGCACACGCTCGCGCAGCTCGAGGCGATCGCGCCGGAGCTGATCTTTAACACCGCCGAGGGTCGTCACGGGCGCATGCGCGAGGCGTTCTTCCCGGCGCTGTTCGACGAGCTCGGGATCCCGTTCACGGGCTCGGACGCGTACACCTGCGCGCTGACCCTCGACAAGCACCTGAGCAAGCGCGTCGTCGCCGAGCGCGGCGTGCCGGTCCCGCGCGGGGCCTTCGTGCAGTCGGCGAGCGAGGCCCGCGGCCTCGACCTCCGGTTCCCGGTGATCCTCAAGCCGAACTACGAGGGCAGCTCCAAGGGGATCACCGCCGACTCGATCGTCGACAAGCCCGTCGATCTCGTGCCCCGCGTGCGCGCGCTGCTCGTGCGCTTCCCCGACGGCGTGCTGATCGAGGAGTTCATCCGCGGGCGCGACGTCACCGTCCCGTTCCTCGAGGGCGCCGCGCGCGAGTCCGGCGGCGCGCTCGCGCCCGCGGAGTACGTGTTCCCGGGCGAGCGCGACGATCACCAGATCTACGACTACTCGCTCAAGCAGGGCGACTTCGACGCGGTCAAGGTCCGCGTGCCCGCGCAGATCAGCGACGAGCTGCGGGCGCGCCTCGTCGACGTCTCGCGCCGCGCGATCGCGGCGCTCGGCGTGCGCGACCTCGGCCGCATCGACTACCGGGTCACGCCCGAGGGCGAGCTGTACTTCCTCGAGCTCAACGCGCTCCCGAGCCTCGAGCCCGGCGCGAGCCTCTACGAGTCCGCGCGGCTCGCCGGCCTCGACACCGTCGCGCGCGTGCTCGACACCGTCATCCGCAGCGCGCTCGCGCGGCGGGGCCTGAGCGCCAACCTCAAGAAGTCGCGCCGAGCCAAGCGCGCGCCGCTGCGGATCGGGCTGATCCACAACCTCCGCCGCGCGCCCGCGCCCGGGGAGGATCCGGAGGCGCAGGCCGAGTTCGACAGCCAGCGGACGATCGACTCCCTCCGCGCGGCGCTCGAGTCCCACGGCCACAGCGTCGTCCCGCTCGAGGCGACGCCCGACCTGCTCACGCGCCTGCCGGCGGCGCGCATCGACGTCGGCTTCAACATCGCCGAGGGCATCCGCGGCCGCAGCCGCGAGGCCCAGGTGCCGGCGGTGCTCGAGATGCTCGACATCGCGTACACCGGCTCGGACCCGACCGCGCTCAGCCTGACGCTCGACAAGGGCCTCGCCAAGCGCGTCGTCGCGCTGGCCGGGGTCGACACGCCGCAGTTCCTGGTGATGAAGACGGGGCGCGAGCGGCTGCCCGCAGGCATGCGCTTCCCGGTCGTCGTCAAGCCCGTGGCCGAGGGCAGCTCCAAGGGCATCGACCGCGCCAGCGTGGTCACCGACGAGGCCTCGCTGCGCGCGCGCGTCCGCGATCGCCTCGAGCGCTACCGCCAGCCGGTGCTCGTCGAGACGTTCCTGCCCGGGCGCGAGTTCACCGTCGGCGTGCTCGGCGATCAGCGCCCGCGCGTGCTCCCGCCGATGGAGATCCTGTTCCTCGACAAGAGCGCGGAGTTCCCGGTCTACACGTACAAGGACAAGTTCGACGACGTGATCCAGGTCCAGTACGAGGTCCCCGCCGCGACCACGCCCGAGCTGCAGCGCGCGCTCGAGAGCGCCGCCCGGCGCTCGTTCGTGGCGCTCGGCTGCCGCGACGTCGCGCGCATCGACCTCCGACTCGACGCCGAGGGGCGCGTGCACTTCATCGAGTGCAACCCGCTGCCCGGGCTGACGCCCGGGTTCTCGGATCTCTGCAAGATCGCCGAGGGCGCGGGAATGGAGTACAAGACGCTCGTCGGCGAGATCCTCGCGCCGGCGCTGCGCCGCCGCCGACTCGGCCAACGACAGGAATAAGAAGACCCGACATGCCCTCGAGATCGACCCTGACCCGACGGACACGCGCGCGTAAGCTCGGGATCGAGATCGGGCGCTTCTCGCCCGGGCGCTACAACGCGATCACCGACGTCACCGGCGTGCGCGTCGGTCACTCGACCGTCAGCTTCGGCGAGGGGCCGCTGGTCGCGGGCGTCGGCCCCGCGCGCACGGGCGTGACCGTGATCCTGCCCAACGGCGGCAACATCTTCGAGAGCCGCGTGATCGGGTCGGGCTTCATCCTCAACGGCGCCGGCGAGGTCTCCGGGCTCACGCAGGTGCACGAGTGGGGGCTGATCGAGACGCCGATCGTGCTCACGAACACCATGAGCGTCGGCACGTGCTCCGAGGCGATCGTGAAGTACATGGTCGACCGCTACCCGGGGATCGGCGACGAGTTCGACGTCGTCATACCGGTCGTCGGCGAGTGCGACGACTCCTGGCTCAACGACGCGGCGGGCCGCCACGTCCGCCACGAGCACGTGTTCGAAGCGATCGAGGCCGCGCGCACCGGGCCGGTGCAGGAGGGCGCCGTCGGCGGCGGCACCGGGATGATCACCTGCGACTTCAAGGCGGGGATCGGCACGTCGTCGCGCAAGCTCCCGCTCGAGGAGGGCGGCTTCGTCGTCGGCGTGCTCGTGATGAGTAACTTCGGCCACATGCGAGACCTCCGGGTCGACGGCGTGCCGGTCGGCAGGCTGCTCGAGCCGGAGTACGCCGACTACCTGCGGCGGATCGACAACTACGGCAGCATCATCGCGGTCATCGCCACGACCGCGCCGCTGCTCCCGCACCAGCTCCACCGCCTGTGCAAGCGCGTCGCGCTGGGGATCGGGCGCACGGGCTCGCACGCGGCCCACGGGTCGGGCGAGATCATCGTCGGCTTCTCCACGGCCAACGCCGTGCCGCGACGCGCGAAGGGCATGGTCTACCGGGTCAAGGCGCTGCTCGACGTCCGCATGAACGCGCTGTACGAGGCGGCGATCGAGGCCACGGAGGAAGCGATCATCAACTCGCTGTGCATGGCCGAGACCACGACCGGGCACTCGGACCACGTCGCGCCCGCGCTGCCGCTCGAGCGCGTGCGCGAGCTCGTCCGGGCCTACCGACCGACCTTCCAGACGCCTCGCTGAGCGCTCCTGGGCGCTCCTGGGCGCGCCGCGTGCACCCTTTCTCGAGCGACGCGGCTCTAAGGTTCTGTACGCGGCCCGCGTGCGTTCGGCTGATCTCGCCGACGCGCGGGCCGCCTGCTCGTGGTGAGGTAGTCCAGTGCGCGCTTTCACCCAGCCCTGCCACCTCGTCCGCGCGCTGCTCCGTGAGTACGAGGGCGTGCGGACGATCGAGCTCTCGGAGCACGGCCAGCGCAACCTCGTCGAGGCCGTCGAATTGCTGCGCTTGTACTTCGAAGATAGCGGTGTCCGCGTCGTCGACCTCCGCGACGACGCGGCCGCGTACCTCGTCGACGGCGTGACCTCGCTCGACAGCGCGATCCGCTGCCTCGAGGATCTCCGCGACCCGTTCCTCACGCGCGTGCTGCCCGCCGAGCGCGAGTTCTCACGTGTCGTCCTCGCGATCGCGCGCGATTTCTCGCGCTGGCTCCGCGGACGCGCGCTTCCACGGGTCGAGCGCAGCGCGAGCCAGGGCGCGGCGCACTAGCAGCATTCGAACAGGCTCTCACAGGGCTCTAGCAGGGCTCTAGCAGGGCTCTAGCAGGGCGACTGAAGTTCGCCGCGCGGCCGCGAGCATATCCCGGACGCCGTTGTCGCCAGAGCCCGTGGCAGGCCTCAACGAGCTCGCTCTGGCTTCGCGGCCTCGGTCGCCACGACGAATTTCAGCGGCTGCTTGCGACGCGCTCCGCCCGGGTTATCGCGCGCCGTGCGTCACGCGCCCGCTCGAGCGTCGCGCCTCACTTCACGGCGCGACGCGACGCGGCGCGACGCGGCGCGGCGCGACGCGTCGCGCTCGCGGCTGTCGTGGCGTGTCGACATCGCCGTCCGTGCGTGGGGGCGAGGGCGCGCTGACGAGACTTCGGAGACCGCGCGACGATCGAGCGCGCGCGCGCGCTCGATCAGAGACCGCGCGCGCTGTGCAGCCGCGCTGCATCCTTCGCCGCGCGCGAGGACTCGTACAGGGCGCGCGGTCGACCGCGCTCGTGTCCGCCGGGTATGCTGACCGCCGAGGAGGCTCGAGATGTTCACACGAGGCAGCGGTCGCTCGCACCCCGGTCGAGTGCGCGAACAAAACGAGGACAATCACGTCGTCGATGACGCGCTCGGGCTCTACGTCGTCTCGGACGGCATGGGCGGGCACGCGGCCGGCGAGGTGGCGTCGCAGCTGACGGTCGACGTCGTGCGTCAGACGATCGTCGCGGGGCAGGCGATCCGGACGGCGGTCGCCAACGGCGAGCGCCCGCTGGCCGAGCTCGCCGCCCTGGCCGAGCGCGCGGTGCTGGCCGCGTGCGCGGCGGTCTACGAGCGCGCGCGCGAGGATCGTCGCCTGGCGGGGATGGGCTGCACGGTGACGATGCTGCTCGTCGCCGGCGCGCGGGCCGTGCTCGCCCACGTCGGCGACTCACGCCTGTACCTGCTGCGCGACGGCGTCGTCTACCGGCTCAGCTCGGACCACACGCTCGCCGCCGAGATGTCGCGGGCTGGCGCGTTCTCGGAGGAGCACGCGCGAACGCATCACTTCGCGCATACGCTCACGCGCAGCGTCGGGATGCAGCTCGCCGTCGCCGTCGACACCCTCGAGCTGGCGCTCGCGCCCGCCGACCGCTTCGTCCTGTGCTCCGACGGGCTCTCGAACTACCTCGAGCGTGACGAGCTGCTGGCGACGCTCACGCCGGCCGCGCTCGACGCGGCGCCGGACGGCTTGATCGCGCACGCGAACGCGAGCGGCGGCGCCGACAACGTGACCGTCATCGTCGTCGACGTTCCGCCCGAGGCCGAGCTCACGAACCGCGCGCGCCGCCGCCAGCGCGCGCTCGAGGCGATGTCGCGCAGCCCGCTGTTCGAAGGCTACCCGCTGCGCTCGCGCGCGCGGCTGCTCGCGTGCGGACGTCTGGTGAGCTTCAAGCGCGACGAGCGGCTGATCGCGCGCGGGCAGCCGCTGCGCTCGTTATTTATCTGTCTGGGTGGACAGCTCGAGGTGCGGGCGTCCGGTGACCCGCCTGTGACGTTGAACGCGGGGGACGCGTTCGGGATGGCGACGCTGTTTCACGAGCGCGCCGCGCTGGCGTCGGTCGTCGGCGCCGCGCCCGGGGACGTCCTCGAGCTCGAGCGCAGCAAGCTCATGCGCCTGCTTCGAAAACGACCGCGTCTGGGCGTCGGCACGCTCGAGCGGCTGCTCGCGCTCGTGAGCCGAAACGCGGATCTCGTGTGATCGCACGCGCTCGCGCGACGCGAGCATCACGCCATGCAAGACGCGCCGCACCGTGCCGGCGCCCAGGACACGACGACGCGCGCGCTTCGCTTGCAGTCCAAACCGATGACCTCCAAGATGGGACCGTCCGATCGGAGTGAAGAATGACCACCACACGACCCGAAGTCGTACTCACGGCCGACGCGCCGACCTCGTTGCGCGAGATGGGGCCGCTCCCCTACGGCGACGCGCTCGCGGACCGCTGTATCCCGGCCCTGCCGATCCAGCGCGCCAAGCTCAAGCGCGGCACCTGCACGATCGTTGAGCCCGGTCACTTCGTGACCGACGAGCACTACTACCCCCGGGTGCTCAACGCCCAGCTGCACCCGCTGGTCAGCGCGCTGCTCAACCTCGATCACGAGCGCCTGATCAGCCGGTACTGCCACCTCAACCCGCGCGTCGACGCGGGCGAGCTCGAGCGCTTGTTGACCACGCGCCCGCGGTTCTTCGGCTGGGCCGGCGCGGACCTGTTCAACGTCACCGACCTCGACGGCCGCCGGCAGATGGTCGTGATCGAGACAAACTCCTGTCCATCGGGACAGAAGTCGATGCCGCTGGCCGACGAGCACCAAGAGCAGGGCGGCTACCGCAAGGTCGTCATGGAGACCTTCCGCTCGATGCTGTCCAAGCAGCGCAAGATCCCCGGGCGCCTCGCGGTCATCTACGACAAGAACCCGATGGAGACCTCGGGCTACGCGGCCGCGCTCGCCGACGAGTTCCAGGAGCCCGTCTTCCTCGCCGAGCTCTACGCCGAGGACCCCGACCCGCCGGTGCGCTTCGACGAGCGCCGGGTCATGCACGTGCGCGACGCCGAGGGCGTCTGGCACCCGATCCGCGCGGCCTATCGCTACGTCACGCAGCGCCCGTGGACGCGCATCCCGGTGCTCACGCGCACGGCGATCCTCAACCCGGTGCTCGCGTGCCTCGCCGGCGGCCGCAACAAGATGATCGCCGCCAAGGCCTACGAGCTGTTCAACGCGAGCGTGATACCGGCGGGCCTCGGCGTGCGCACGCCCGAGACCATCCGCGACGTCCGCCACAACGAGATCCCGCTGTGGGTCCAGCGCTTCGGCGGCCACGCGGTCGTCAAGATCCCCTACTCCAACGCCGGCCAGGGCGTGTTCACGATCACGAGCCCAGACGAGCTCACCGCCTTCATGGCGCGCGAGCAGCGGTACGATCAGTACATCGTCCAGAGCCTGGTCGGGAACTACGGCTGGAGCTCCCACGGCGCGCAGGGGCGGCTGTTCCACGTCGGCACGGTGCCCAACCGCAAGAACCGGATCTACGCGGCCGACCTGCGCTGCATGATCCACTGGACGCGCGAGGGCTTCCGCCCGGTCTCGCTCTACGCCCGCCGCGCCCGCGAGCCGCTGGCGGAGACGCTCGAGAGCGGCGCGGACTCCTGGGCCGTGCTCGGCACCAACCTCTCGGTCAAGAACGAGGACGGCACCTGGGGCAGCGACACCAAGCGGCTGATGCTCATGGACCAGCGCGACTTCAACCGCCTCGGCGTCAGCCTCGATGACCTCATCGACGCGTTCGTGCAGACGGTGCAGGCCGTGACCGCGATCGACCGCCTGGCCCAGAGCCTCGTGAGCGCCAAGGGCAAGTTCCGCTTCCGCCTGTTCCGCTCGCTCAACGATGACCTCCGGCTGATCGACGAGATCCGCCGGGGCGAGACGCTGTCGACGATCCCGAACGTCAGCCCGAGCTCATCCTTGCCCACCGGCGTGTCCGACTCCGCCGACTCCGACTCCGACTTGTCCGAGGCCGACTCGTCCGAGCTCTGAGTCGCCCACAGCGCGCGGCGCCGCCGTCGCGGCGCCGCGTTCGTCAGCGGCGCCGCGCCGCGCCGCGACAGACGACGAGCGCGTCGCCGGGCTCGATGCGCGTGTCAGCCCCGATGTCGACCTCGTTCGTGCCGTCGGCGCGTCGGATCGCGACGATCAGCGCGCCCTTGGGCAGCGACGCCTCGCGCAGGGAGATCACGCGATCGCGCTCGAACGCGAGCACCTCCAGGGTCAAGGCCGGGGTGTCGTCAGGCATCTCGCCGGTCACGTGGAACAGCAGGACGCGCCCGGCGATCGCCGCCAGCGACGCGCTGAGATCCGCGCCGACGCGGACGGTCCGGTCCTCGTTCTCGCGGCGATCGACGCCGGCGATGATCCGCACCTTGGTGGAGATCGAGCGCAGCACGGCCAGCGCCAGCAGCGTGCGAGCGTCGTTCTCGAGGGCCAGGACCACGAACGCGAGCTCGGGGACGCCGACGGTCGCCATGAACACGGGATCGAGCGGGTCGCCGCTGAGCTCGGCGGCGGGGTCCTCGGCGAGCCAGCGAACGGGCTCTCCGACGTCGCGGAGGATGTCGCGCGTGCGCCGAGCGACATCGCCGTCGCCGATCACGAGCGTCACGCCGGAGTGGGTGATCGGCACCAGCAGCTCGCCGAGCGAGGTCAGCGCGGCCTTCGACCCGACCGCGAGCACGCGCGCCCGCGCCGGCAAGACCGTGTCGGCGATCACGGGCGTGAACACGCCGCGCTTGAAGACGGCGAGGAGGCTCGCGCCGGTCCGCTGGCGAACCCGCGCGTCTCGCACGGTGCGGCCGGCGAGCTCGCTGTCCTGGGCGACGCGCATCTCGACGAGGGTCGCGTCCAGGCCGAGGCGCTCGGCGCCGATGATCCTCGGCCGGATCCGCGCGCTCACGTGGGCCGCGAGCTCGGCGGCCAGCGCGTGGCGCGACGTGAAGGCCATCGAGGCGCCCGCGAGCACCATGGCGTCACGATGGCTGGGGGAGTCGACGAGCGCGATCAAGGGGCCGGCGAAGCCCGCGGCGCGGGCCTCGACCAGCAGCGCGGCGTCTTCGTCGTCGCCGGCGTTGGCGACGATCGCCGAGGCCGACTTGAGCGCGCGGATGTCCTGGGTGGCCTCGGAGAAGCGCAGGTGCACGACGCGGTGACCGGCCTCGACGGCGACGCGGGCTTGGTGCTCATCGGGCTCGACGACGATCGTCGACAGCCCGCTCGCCCGGGCCTCGACGAGCAGGCTGGCGACGGACGGACCGTAGCCGTAGATCACGAGATCACCGCGGACGGGCGGCAGACGGTTGGGGATCCGCGATTCGAAGCGATCCTCGAGGAACGGCAGCAGGAACAGCGGAAACAGCGAGAACACCGCCAGGAGCCCCGCGATCTGCACGACGATGACGTAGGCGACGAGCGCGGGGTGAGTCCACTCGGCGTCGCGCCCGTAGCCCGTGGTCGTGAGCGTCTCGGAGGCCCAGGCCAGGCTCTGCATGAAGGTCCGCGGCTCGCCCTCCAAGGCCTCCATGAGCACCATGTAGCCGAGCGCCGTGAGCACGAGGACGACCGGGACGCAGGCGATCGCAAGCAAGAATCGAGCGCGTCGGTTTCGCATACGGCCGAGAGACCCCATCGCCGAGAGACCCCAATAGTAATCGCTCGGGGCGCCCGTCGCGACGCGCGGATGTTCGTCCGTGCGATTTCGCGAGCGAGCGCGGACTTGGCGACCCGCGGCGCTCGGACAATAATTGTAGGGTTCAGGAGTCCATGAAGATCGCCGTTCTCAGCAAGCACCATGACAACTACTCGACCCGCCGCATGCTCGAGGCAGCGCGAGAGCGCGGGCACGAAGCCGAGCCGATTGACTTCTCAGAGTGCTATCTGTCCATCACGCACCGCGATCCGCGGGTGATGTACCGCGGCAAGCACCTCGATGACTTCGACGCGGTGATCCCTCGCGTGGGCGCGAGCGCGGGCTTCTACGGGACCGCCGTGCTGCGTCAATTCGAGATGGCGGGCGTGTACTGCCTCAACGGCTCGCAGGCGGTCTCTCGCGCGCGCGACAAGCTGCGCTCGATGCAGATCCTCGCCAAGCGCGGCGTCGCCATGCCGGTGACCGGCTGCGCCAACCAGACCGCAGACACCGACGGGATCATCAAGATGGTCGGCGGCGCGCCGCTGATCGTGAAGCTCGTCGAGGGCACGCAGGGCGTCGGCGTCGTGCTCGCGGAGACGCAGAAGGCCGCCGAGTCGTTGATCGACGCGTTCCGCGGGCTCAACGCGAACATCCTCGTGCAGGAGTTCATCGCCGAGTCGCGCGGCACGGATCTTCGGTGCTTCGTCGTCGGCGAGAAAGTCGTGGCCTCGATGCAGCGCACCGCGCCGGCGGGCGAATTCCGAGCCAACATCCACCGCGGCGGCTCGGCCGAGAAGATCAAGATCACGCCGGAGGAGCGCACGACCGCGATCAAGGCCGCCAAGGCCATGGGCCTGCGCGTCGCCGGCGTCGACATCATCCGCTCGCGACACGGCAGCCTGGTGCTCGAGGTCAACGCCTCCCCGGGCCTGGAGGGCATCGAGACCTCGACCGGGAAGGACGTGGCGGGGGCCATCGTCAACTACGTCGAGAAGGCGATGGAGAGCCGCACAGGGCGCGAGCGCGTCGATCACTGAGCCGCGCGACGACGCAGGAGACGCGCCCGTGCTCGGCCCCGTGCTCCTGACGCCCGAACACGCGATGCGCCGCCTGGTCGCGCCGGCGCTGCGCGAGCGCCCCTGCTGGTCGATCGTCGAGGGCGGCGCGGTTCGAGTGCGCGCGCTCGTGGGCGCGGCGGAGCAAGAGCGGCGCGCGAGGGCGCTGCTCGACTGCCGCGTCTTGCTGGCGCGACGCCGTCACGAGCGGCTGTACGATCCGCTCGTCGGCGTTCGCGTCGCCCCCGATCACGCGCGCGCGGTGCTCGTTGAGGCGGTCGCGCTCGACGAGGCGCCGCTCGCCGGGGACGCGTGGAGCCGCTGGACGCTCGAGGGGCTGCACGCCGTGCTGCTCGGCCTGCACGTCGCGCACCCGCAGCTGCGCGCGCTCGCGATCCCGGACGGGCTGCGCGAGCGGCTCCCGACCTGGGAGTCGCTCACGCGCTGAGCTCGGGTCGCTCACGGCGCAGAGACCAGTAGCACGCGAATGGGCTTCCAAGGGCCAGGGGCGCACAAGCCGACTCACAGGCCTGCGCACACGGTGCGTAAATTACTGAAACGCTTGCCGTCGACGGCCCGCGATCAGGGGGCCTCGGCCACGTAGAGGACCCCGAGGCACATCTCGTCGAGCGTCCCGTCGCCCCAGTCGCGATCGACCGACTCGACCGGCTGCCCGTCGACGTAGGGCTGGTTGTCCGCGCTGTTGTCCCACCAGCACTGCACGCCGATCTCCTGACCGCTGCGGAAGATCACCGGCTGCTCGAAGATGTAGTTCGACTGCCAATTAAAATCCCAGCGCGGGATGTCGAGCAGGCACTCCTGCGGACCGCCTGGCGCGCCGACCTCGAGCCGCCCGCGCGTGCCGAACAGGTGCATGTGCATGCCGGCGCTGATGATCTCGAGGTCCGCGTCGGCGGCGAGCCCAAGGCGGTTCACCGCGCTCTGGATGATCGGGTGAGAGTGGTCGGCGCGGACCTCGTGGGTCACCTCCGGCTCGCCGGCCGGGATCAACATCGAGCCGTTGCTGGCCAACCAGGCGATGTCCGTGAGCGGGAGGATCTCGGCGCGGCGGTCGACCGCGGTCGCCAGCTCGAGGCCGATGGAGCTGCGGTCGGTGAGCTCGGCGCCGATCGGGTGATAGTGAACCTGCATGACCAGCGTCGTGCCCGGGTCGAGCTGCTGACCCACGCCCGAGGGCGCGTGGAAGGGGACCTGACCAGGGACCCAGCCGCCGACCCAGCGCGCCGTCCCGTTGGTCGGTCCGGGGCCGCCGAAGCAGGTATAGCCGGGCCCCGGCTCCGCGTCGTCGAGGGCCTGATACTGCGGGAGGTCCGCGGGCGTGACCGCGTAGGTGATCACGTGGTGCACGATCCGCGTCTCGCCCGGGTAGATCTCGGTCCCGGTGATATAGCGCGTGTCTTGGATCTCCTCGGGCCACGGGATCAGGAAGCAGCGGTAGTCGTCCTCAACGGAGGTCGACGGCGTGTAGCTCTCCGGCATCTCGATGACGACGTCCGGCACCAGCTCCTCATCCGGCGGACCCTCGTCCGGCGGGGCGTCGGCGGGATCGCCCTCGGGCATCTCGCCGGCCATGTACTCGAGCAGCGTCTGCTGCTGCTCAGGCGAGAGCGAGAGCGTGTGCTTGTAGGCGCGACACTCGTTGTCGGGCGGCCAGGGCGGCATGACCTCGTCCTCGATCGCCGGCGCGAGGAAGGAGGACAGCCCCGTGAAGGCCTCGTAGCCCTCGAGCGAGAACGGCGCGATCCCGCCCTCGCGGTGGCACTTCGTGCACTTGGTCCGGACGATCGGCTCGACGTCGCGGTACCAGGTCAGGCGCGGCTCGCTGTCGCCCTCGGTCTCGCTCTCCGTCGCGCCGTCGCTCGTCGAGCTCGCGCTGTCGTCACCGCAGGCCGTCAGGCCCGCGGCCGCGAGCAGCCCGAGCATGGTCCACGCGCAGGCGGCTTGAGAGGACGACGTCGGCTTTGGGGTGATGACGCCGCGTTGATGCTCAAACATGGATCTCCTCCTCCTGACCCGCGGGTCGGGACGCTCGCACCATGCCACGCGCGCGCGCGCGCCGAGATGTCGGAAATCCCGTCACCGGCTGTCTGACTCTGCGGTGTTCCCTCGAACGCGGGGGTGGGCGAAGGTCCTCGTTCGCGGCGGCGCTACAATCGCCGCGCATGGAGTTCAACCAGCTGCGCGCGTTCCTGGCGGTGCTCGACTCCGGCTCGCTGCAGGCCGGCGGCAAGCAGCTGCAGGTCTCGCGCTCGACCGTGCACACGCGGATCGCCGCGCTCGAGCAGAGCCTGCAGATGGAGCTATTCGTGCGCACACACCGGGGCGTCGAGGCGACCGAGTTCGCGCGACACTTCGCCGAGCGCGCCCGCGGGCTGCTGCGCGAGGCCGACGCGCTCACGCAGCTCGCCGCCCGCGAGCGCGGGGAGGTGCTCGGCGAGCTGCGCGTCCGCTTCACGGTCGGCCTCCCGCCCAAGCTGCACACGATCTTCCCGCCGCTGTTCCACCGCCGCTACCCCCACATCAAGCTCTGGATCGAGGTCGTCGAGGACCCCGCGCGCGACGTCCCGGAGGACATCGACTTCGTCGTCCACTTCGGGCCGCGGGTGCCCTCGGGCCCGTTTAACACCTTCGTGCTCGCGCGCTTCGACGAGCACCTGATCGCCAGCCGCCGCTACCTCGACGCCCACGGGCGGCCGACGACGCTCGCCGAGCTCGCGGGGCATCGCCTGCTGTGCTGGTACCCGCCCGGCGCGGACCGCTGCCGCCTGCCGCTGCGCGACGGCGGCGCGCTCGAGGTCTCGCCCGCCTACGCGACGAACGACCCGTTCGTGCTCCACCTGATGGCCGAGGAGGGCCAGGGCGTCGTGTTCACGCCCGACGCGAACACGCCGAGCGGCCCCATCGACCGCAGCGAGATCGAGCTCGTGCTGCCGGAGCTCGTCGGCCGCGAGGCGGCGGTGCACGTGCTCGTGCCGCAGCGGCAGGCCGCGACGCCGCGCAGCCGCGCGGCCGTTCGCCTGCTGCGCGAGCTGGTCAGGGAGCTGCTGCAGATCGAGCTCGGCTGCCCCGCGTGCGCCACGTGAAGTAGACGAGCGAGGCGAGGAAGCAGACGCCCGTGACGACGCCGGTGACGTACGAGAAGCCGGTGAAGAACGCGAGCCACGAGAGCTCGGGCTGGCCGAAGTCCTTGTACAGCAGGATCGACACGCTGCCCGCGTAGCCGAAGGCGTCGGTCACGTAGATCATGAAGCCGGCCGTGCCGACGACGCCGACGGTGGCGATCAGGCGATCGAACAGCACGCAGCCGAACGGCACGTAGCCGACGTAGAGCCCGAGCCCGATGAGGATCATCCAGGCCACGGGGCCGAGCGCGCCGGCCTGCCACAGCGCGGTCGCGGCGATGATCAGCAGGCTGCCGGCGAGCATCAGGCCGTGGATGACCAGCAGCGCGCGCCGGTTGTCGCGGATCGCCATCACGAGCGCGAGCGCGAGCAGCACGCCGATCGTGATCGGCAGCTCCGAGAGCGCGAGGATCTCGGGCGCGTCGGCGTAGCCGAGCGCCTCCCAGATGTCGGTCGCGAAGTTGTCGCGGAAGTCGCGATAGGCGGTCAGCAGCACGTAGAGCGCGGTCAAGAACAGCAGCCCCGGGGCGTAGGCGCGGACGAAGCGGCGACGCGTGGGCCCGTCCATCGGCGCGCGCTGGGTCCGCAGGCGCTCGTCCTCGGCGCTCGGCGGCGGCAGCCGGGCGAGCGTCCACGCGGCGAGGAGCAGCGGCGGGAGGAACAGCGCGCCCGTCACCGCCGGCATCCAGACGTCGGGTAGGCCGACCTTGATCAGCCAGGCGCCGAGCGACTTCACCGCGCCGCTGGCGACGATGTAGCTGGCGCTGAGGCCAGCTCCGAGCACCTCGGAGAGCCGACGCCCCTCGAGGAAGCCGAACACGAGCCCCCACACCATGCCGAGCGGCAGCCCGTTGCAGAACAGCAGCAGCGCGTTGTACGGCGCGGGCGTGAGCGCGAAGCCGACGAGCGCGAGCTCGGCGAAGACGATGAACAGCACGAGCGCGAGCGCCCGCCGGCGCCCGCCCATCTCCGAGATGACCTTGATGCCGATGAACTTCGACAGGCAGTACCCGAGGACCTGCGCGATGATGTAGAAGTTCTTGCGCGAGATCGTGTATGTCCCGATGATCAGGTAAAGCGACAGCTCGCCGTCCCACGCGGCGGCGGCGAAGGGCTTGCGAACCCCGTACATGCAGAAGTACGCGGTGAACGCCGCGGCGATCGCCACGCTCGCGAACACCGGCGCGGAGGCCTGCTCGAGCCAACGGGTCAAGCGCGGCGCGGCCGCGGAGCCGCTCACGCGCGCGCTCCCGCGACGATCTCTCCACCACCTCGCGAGTCTGCGACGGCGTAGCGCACGGTCCTCGGCACTCTGGCACGCGTCTGCGGCGTCCTCAAGCCGTTCTTCTGTTATGATCGAATTATGATCAATGTGACGTACGTGGGCGGCACCCCGCGCGGACCCGGATTGCTGTTCGTGTGCGCGCTGGCGATCTCCGCGTGCGGTGATGACGGGACGATGTCGAGCGCGACCGCGAGCGACAGCGGAACGACGAACGGCCCGACCGGGGAGACGGCGGGCACGAGTGCATCGATGTCGACGATGTCGTCGATGTCGACGATGTCGTCGATGTCGACGATGTCGTCGATGTCGTCGAGCGCCGACGCGTCGTCGACGGGCGTGGACACCACCACGACGGACGCGACCGGCGAGCCGACGACCGGGGCGGTCGAGCCCTGCCCCGACGAGGCGATCGGGATCGAGGGCCTGTGCTTCACGCTGAGCACCGTCGGCTTCGGCCTGTCACCCGCCGTGGTCGACTCGGCGGACCTGGACCTCGACGGCTTCGTCGACGTGTTCGCGGCCAACCTCAGCGTCAACGAGCAGCACGTGCTGTTCGGCGACGGCGCCGGCTCGTTCACGGAGATCGCGGAGCGCCCGCTCGCGCCTGTCGGTCAGCGCGACGCCGCCGCGGCGGACCTCAACGGCGACGGGATCCCTGAGCTGGTCGGCGCGAACCTGATCGTCGGCTACGTGACCGTGCACCCGGGCCTGGGCGACCGCGCGTTCGACAGCTTCACGCCCGTGGCCGCCGGCAGCAAGCCGCGACGGATTGAGCTGGTCGACCTCAACGACGATGCCGCGCTCGACCTCCTCGCGGTCAGCGAGGACCCGGGCCCGGAGGAGACCGAGGGCCTGATCATCCGCCTCGGCGACGGCATGGGCGGGTTCATGGCCCCGACGGCCTACGCCGTGGGCCCGCGGCCCTACGACCTCGCCCGCGGCGACGTCAACGGCGACGGCGCGGCCGACGTGGTCGTGACCAACTACGACAGCGAGACCAGCTACACCGACGTGCAGGTCCGCTACGGCGACGGCCTGGGCGGCCTGACCGAGGAGACGCGCGTGTTCGAGGTCGCCAAGGGCTCACGCCGGGTCGTGCTCAACGACCTCGACGACGACGGCGCGCTCGACATCCTGACCGCGAGCTACGAGTCGAGCTCGATCAGCTTCCTGCCGGGCGACGGCGCCGGGGAGTTCGCGGTCGAGAGCGAGGGCCAGTGGATCCCGCTGCTGATCGAGGATGTCACGGGCGTCTATGACCTCGCCGCCCGCGACATGGACCTCGACGGCGTGACAGACCTGATCGCGGTCCACCGCGAGGCGGGGGTCGTCTCGATCCTGCGTCGCGACGCGGGCGCGCTGTCCGGCGAGCGCTTCTTCATCGTCGTCGGCGTCCACCCGCTGTCGATGACGATCGAGGATTTTAACGGGGACGGGCGCCCCGACGTCGCCGTCGCCAACTCGTTCTCGAATTCGCTGTCGCTGTTGCTCTCGGTGACGCCCTAGCGACGCGGGGGTCGACCTGCAGGAGGGCTGCTCGCCGAGAGCGCTCGGCACGTCTGTTCGATCGCACGCGCCGTGCGGGTACGGCTACTTCGGGCTAACAGCCGCTGCAGCGGCTGCAGGCTGACTTCGCCACGCGACAGTCGCTCTGGGCGCGCTCGCAGACCTGACCGTAGCGCGGCTCGTCCTGGTGTCGCTCGGCCAGCGCGCAGATCTTCTGCTCGAGATCGCAGGTCGTCGTGGCGAGATCGCAGACCACGGAGCAGGCGCTCGTCGTGGCCCCGGCGCCCCCGGCGGGATCGGAGGCCGGCGCGCTCTCCACCGGCTTGGAGGACGGGCGCTTCGACGTCGACGTCGACTTCTTCTTCTTGGTCGACTTCGACTTGCTCTCGGCCTCGTCGTCCTTGCGCGGCGAGCCCATGCCCGGGAAGGGATCCGGGGTGCGCTCGGGCGCGGGTCCGTCGAGGTGCGCGAGCCAGACGCCCTGGCCGCGCATCCGCTCCTCACGCTGCTGGAGCTGACGCTCGAAGTCGTCGAGGCGGCCGAGGTCGTCCCCCAGATCCTTGGACTTGGTCGCGGAGTCGTCGTCGCCGCCGGCGAGCGCCTCGAGCGCGCGATGCTCGTCGTGCTCGTAGTCCTCGGCGCCGTCGGCTCCGCCGCCCTCCGCGGCCTCCTGCTGCGCGTAGGGGGCCTCCTCGGCGGGGGGCGCGGAGACGTCGGAGCCCATCTTCTTCGCGCACGCCGGGAGCAGCAGCACGAGCGCCGCCAGGAGCGACAGGCGGGCGCGCGTCGAGCGACCGGCGGGGATACGAACGATATCAGGAGCAGTCATCGCAGGCTCTCGTTGCGATCTCGCAGTCCGTCGAGGCGCGCGAGCACGCGTTTTGATAGCGCGGGTCCCCGGCGTGACGAAAGGCGAGCCCGCAGATATGGGACTTCAGGTCGCAGATCGAGACTTGCAGGTCGCAGACCTGTCGGCACTGGGCCTGGGACTGCCGCTGATCGCGACGGCTGACGCGCTTGGAGTCGGAGCTGTCGGGCGCGGGCTCATCGGCGACCGGCGCGTCGGCGGTCGCGGTCGCGGGCGCGGCCTCGGGCTCCGGCGTGCTGTACTCCTCCTCGATCGCGTCGCCGCCCGCGTCTTCGCTGAGTACGGGGCCGCTGTCGCGCGCCCCGCCGAGGTCGGCGGGGCTCGTCGCAGGGGTCGCGCTCGGGACGTGGATGTCGCGCGCGCGGAGCTCCTGCTCGCCCTCCGCGAGCGCGCGCTCGAGCGCGAGGATGTCGTCGCCCTCGTAGGTGTTCGCGAGCGGGGACTCGCGCGCCATCGACTTGCCCGCGCAGCCGGGCAGCAGCCCGAGCGTCACCAGCAGCCCGAGCGTCACCAGCCGCCTGGTTGCCTGCGCGCCGCGTCGGCGCGTGTTCTCGGGCGCGCTCACGGGGCACCCCCCGCGCCGGCGATCGCCTGCTGCAGCAGCGCGCGGTTCATGTCGAGCGCGCGCTCGTAGGCCGTGAGCGCGTCGTCGTCACGACCTTGCTTTTCGAGCAGCTCGCCGCGGATCGCGACGAGCCGGGCCGTGAACGCGTTGGTCCGGATCTCCTCCGCGTCGCCGCCCAGCGCCTCCTCGACGGTGGCGAGCAGCGCGTCGCCGGGCTTCGCGTCGATCTCGGGGTTGTCGAGGCGCAGCCGCAGCAGCCGGCCGTAGACGTCGTGGCGCAGGATCACCACCTCGTCGCCGCCGACCTCGCGCGTCGGCCAGTCGAGGCCGCGCAGGGACTCGAGCACCGAGATCGCGCCGGCGAGCTCGCCGCGCTCGACGAGCAGGTCCACGCGCCGATGCTCGACCTCGAGGGTCTGGGCGAGGCTGACGACGACCTCGGGCTGGGGCGCCGGCGCGATCCGGCCGGCGCGCGCGAGCCCGACGAACATCAGCACGGCGCCGAGGAGGACGCCGAGCGTGAGCGTGAGCCAGCTCGGGAGGGTGCGGCCGCGGCCGCGAGCGCGGCGCGCGAGCGTTGCGTCTGCTTGCACGTTCACGGGTTTCCTCCGATGGGCTCGTCGGGCGCCGCGACGTCCGACTCGGTGTCAGCAGCCGCGGCCGCCGACGCCAAGAGCTGCCCGCGCAGGGCGCCGCGACGATCGTCGACGGTGCGAGCGAGGGCGCCGCGCGCTTCGGGCTCGAGCATCGCGAACTGCTGCTCGAGGGTCACCGACATCGCGACGGCGGGTCCCGTGTCCGGGAGCGGACTCGTGACCTCGCCGCCAGGGCGCAGGACGATCACCAAGGCTGCGGCCGCGACCGCGACGGGCGCGCCCCACAAGAGCCAGGAGCGACGCCACCACGGCGTGGGTGTGATCGCGCCGTCGACATCGCGCCAGAGCTCCTCGAGGGCGGCCTCGGGCAGGTGTTCGGGGGCGCGGACGTGACGGAGGAGGTGCAGCACCGCGAGCTCGCCCTCGACGCTGCCAGCGCCGCCGTCCGCCTCTTGGCCCGCGCGCAGCGCCTGCTCCCATGACGGGTCGAGCACGCCGCCTTCGCGGGTCTGGGAATCGGGTGCGCTGTCGTTGGACTTCATGGCCGCTACCTCGGCTTTCGTGTTGAGAACGTCGCCGCCCGCCGAGCACTTACACCCGCGCGAGCGTGAAAGTTATTGAGGCCGTCAACGAGGCCGTCGACGAGGCCGACGAGGCCGACGACGCGGGTGACGACGCGCGCGCGCGCGAGGACGCGCGGACGACGATTCCGCGCGCGCCGCCGGCGAAGCTGGCGATTCGGCCAGCCACGCGCCGCGAGCAACGACGAGCACGCCGGCGCGCGCGCCTGCCCTGTGGTCCCGCCTGTGACTCCGCGTGTGCTCATTGCGCTGACAATTCGGCGACCAGCCCGATCGCGAGCCCCTGCTTCTCGCAGGCTTTCTTGAAACTCTTACACGCCCGGTAGAGGAGCACATCCAGGGTCCCGAGCTTGACCTCGAGCGCCTCGGCGCACTCCTCCCGGCCGCGGTCCTCGAGCAGCCGCAGGCGCAGCACGGCGGCGTAGCGCGGGTTGAGGGTGTCGAGGATGGCGTCGATGCGCCCGCGCAGCGCCCGGCGCTGCAGCTCCTCCTCGGCGGGGTTGTTCGCCTCGTCGGGCACCGCGGCGTCCACGTGCTCCGCGAACGCGCCGCGCAGGCGCTGTCGGCGACCGGAGGCGCGCAGCAGGTCACGCGCCTTGTTCTTCGCCATGGTCTTGAGCCAGGGGTAGACGCCCGAGGGCTGCCACTCAAACCGCGGTAGGTGCTTGTGCGCCGCCAAGAACGTCTCGCGCAGGCAGTCCTGCGCGTCGTCGTGATCGCCCAGGATCGGGATCAGCACGTAGCTGTAGAGGGTCGGCGCGTAGGCCCGGTAGATCTGCTCGAAGGCGCGGCGATCCCCGGCCGCGGCCCGCTCGACCACGCGACGCTCATCCGAGAGCTTTGTGCGGCCTCCAGCCACCGGCGCGAGGGTATCGCGCTCCGACCGCGGGAGGCGCGGAAAAACCGGCTCCCGCGCCCGGGCTGGCGCTCACGGCATCTGCGGATCGCTCTCGTGCCCAAACCACAGCACCGCGTAGCCGCCGTGGACGTCCGCGCCGACGGCCTGCCACGGCGTGTCCCAGATCCCCTGGTTGAGCATCACGTCGTTGTGCGGCGGGCTGCCCTTCCACAGGCCCAGCGCCGCGTCGGGCGTGTTTACGCCCGAGGCCGCGTTCTCGTAGCCGTTGCCCGGGTAGGGCGTCAGCTCCGTGGGCTTGATCCACATGCACTGGGCCTGCGCGTGATCGGGCGTGTAGCAGCACGGCGTCCACGAGCCCTGATCGGACCAGCTGTGCAGGTTGCAATTCCCCATGACCGGGTTGTTGTCGGCGAGGTCATGGGTGTGCGTCATCGCGACGGTGCACATGGAGGGCGACAGCGGGATCGGAGCGAGGCCGTTCTCCCCGCGGTACTGGTTCAAGAGCTCGACGAGCGTGGCGCCGTCAGGGCTGCAGCCCACGTCGCCGTCTCCGTCGCCGTCTCCGTCTCCGTCTCCGTCTCCGTCCCCGTCGCCATCTCCGTCTCCGTCTCCGTCTCCGTCTCCGTCGCCGTCTCCGTCGCCGTCCCCGTCCCCGTCTCCGTCTCCGTCTCCGTCTCCGTCCCCGTCGCCGCTCGTGTCGGCGGTCGTGGCCGAGGTCTGCGCGTCGGTCCCGGTCGTCGCGTCGTCGCTGCCCGCCGACGGATCGGCGTCGCTCGTCCCCAGGTCGTCACCGCCGCAGGCGCCCGCCAGCGCGATCGCCAGCGCCGCGCAGCGCGTGAGCCCGGCCGCGCGCGCCTCCGCTGTGTTCCCCGTCCGTCGCTGTTGCATGGGTCGACACTACCGCCTTCACCCCGCGACGCGCGGGGGGACGCGCCCCCGCGCGCGCTCACTCGAGGACACATGAGTTCCTTCGGGCATGTCGAGGCGCTCGCGCGGCGCCGCGCGCTGCTATGCTCCCGAGCCGTGCCTCGCCTCGATCGCCTGCTCGCGCGCACGCTCGGGCTGTCGCGTAAACAGTCCACGCGCCTGTGTCGCGCGGGCCGAGTCGTGGCCGAGGACGGCGCTGCGCTGCGCGACCCGGCCCACCCGCTCCCGCCGTCGCGGCTGCCGATCACCGTGCGCGTTGACGCGCGGCCCGTGACCCTGCGCGCCCGCTACCACCTGCTGCAGCACAAGCCGCGGGGCGTGGTCACGGCGCTGCGCGACCGTCGGCACCGCACGGCCTTCGACCTGCTCGCGCAGGCCCGCGAGGAGGTGCCCCTGCTCCGCGACCTGCGAGCGGTCGGTCGCCTCGACCTCGACACCTCGGGCCTCTTGCTGTGGACCACGGAGGGCCCGCTGCTGCACCGCATCACCCACCCGCGCTACGCGGTGCCCCGCGTCTACCACGTGGCGCTCGCGCGGCCGTGGTCGCCGCTCCCACCCGACCTGACCCTCGAGGACGGTTCGCGCCCGCGCGTGCAGGCGCTCGCGCCCCTCGAGCGCGCGGCCGCCCACCCTGCGCTGCACGTCCCCGACGAGGCGGCCGCGCTCGCGACGATCACGCTGACGTCGGGGATGTTCCACGAGGTGCGCCGCGTGTTCGCGGCGCTCGACAGCCACGTGCTCGGCCTGTGCCGGGTCGCGTACGGCTCGGTGACGCTGCCCCGCGAGCTCGCGCCCGGTGAGCACCGGGAGCTCGACCTGCACGCCGAGTTCGCCAACCTCCACCCGGCGAGCGACGAGTCGTCGTCGTCCTCTGCTTCGAAGTCTTCTTCGTCTTCTTCTTCGTCGTCCTCCTCTTCGTCCTCTTCTTCGTCCTCTTCTTCGTCCTCTTCTTCGTCCTCTTCTTCGTCCTCTTCTTCGTCGTCCTCTTCTTCGTCATCCTCGTCCGCGACGCCGCCTCCCGCGCAGGACGTCACGCCGGCGTGAGCGCTCCCCGCGAGCTCCGCGTCGCCCACGAGGTCGCGTGCACGGAGGCCGAGGGGCCGTTTCGTCGCTACGCGCTGTGGACCCGCGGATGCAGCCTGCGCTGCCCGGGCTGCTGCAACCCCGGGCTGTTCGCGCCCGGCGACGCGACCACGCCGGTCTCGGCGCTCGCGCGGGCGATCGCCGCGAGCCAGCGCGCGCACGACGTCGAGGGCGTCACCGTGGTCGGCGGCGAGCCGCTCGAGCAGCTCGCCGCGCTCACTGAGCTGGCTCAAGAGACACAAAAACTCGGGCTCGGCGTGATCGTGTTCACCGGCTACCGCGAGGAGGAGGCCGCGCGCCTGCCCGGGTTCTCGCGCCTGCGCGCCGCCGTCGACACGCTCGTCGACGGCCGCTTCGACGCGCGCGCCCCCGAGCCCGAGCCGCGCGCGGGCGGCCGCCGCTGGATCGGCTCCCGCAACCAGCGGCTGATCCACTACACGCGCCGCTACGCGGACCCGGCGCTGTGGTCGGCGGCGGCGGGCGGCGCCGACGTCGAGCTGCGCGTGCTGCCCGACGGCGCCGTGGAGACGGTCGGCGCGCCGCGCCTCGTCGCCGCGCTCGCGCGCGCGCTCGCGGGTCGCGAGGGCTAAGCGGGGAGACATCCGTCGCGCACGCACGCACGCGCGCGCGCGCCGGAGGGCGGCGCGCCTCTGGTACGATCGACGGGCACGTGGACCTGGAAGAACTTCGCGCGTTCCTGGCCGTGGTCGAGCGCGGCTCGTTCCTGGCGGCGGCCGTGCAGACGCACTCGTCCCGCGCGACGCTGCGACGTCGGGTCGACGCGCTCGAGGCCCGGGCGGGGCGACCGCTGCTCGAGCGCAACCCCCAGGGCGTGACCTTGACCGCCGCGGGCCAGCTGCTCGCCGAGCAGGGTCGGCTGATCATGCAGGACGTCGACGCGCTGGTCGACGCGCTGCGCGACGTCTCGCGGGCGCCGGCGGGGCGCGTGACGATCATGCTGCCGGTCGGGATGCCGCCGCAGCTCACCCCCCAGCTCGTGCGGCTGCTCCGCAGTCAATGTCCGGATGTACAGATCGATCTGCGCGCGCACGCGGACCCGGCGAGCGCGGCGCTCGACGACGTCGACCTCGTGATCTACGTCGGCGAGCGCGACCCGCCGGGCCCGTGGGTGTGTCACGAGCTGCTCGTCGCGCGCGAGCGGCTGCTGGCGAGCCCCGAGTACCTCGCGGCCCGCGGCGCGCCGCGATCGCTCGAGCAGCTCGCGGAGCACGAGCTGTTCGTGTGGCGCGCGCCCGACCGCGACGCACCGGTCGCGCCGCTGCGCGCGGGCGGCTCGGTGCCGATCACGCCGACGCTCGTCTCGCCCGACATCTTCCAGCTGCGAGAGCTCGCGCGCGCGGGGCTCGGGATCACGCTGGCCCCGGACGCGGAGCTCGACGACTCGGAGGGCTTCATCCCGGTGCTCCCGGAGCTCGTCGAGCGCGCGCTGCCGGTGCGCGTCGCGGTCCGCGGCGTCGTCGCGGAGCTGTCGAAGAACCGCGCCGTGCTGGCGCGCTTCCGCGAGCTGGTCGACGCGCTCGACCGCGGCGATGGTTAGCCGCCGCCGGCGACGCGCCGCTGCTCGTCGAGCAGCGCCCGCTTCGCGGCCTCGGGCATGAAGCTGTGCTCGACGGCGGCGGCGGCGAGCGCGAGGACCTGACCGCGCGACCAGGAGAACGCGGCGGCGCAGCGCAGGTACTCGTCGGTCAGCGTGGTCGAGAACATCGGCGGGTCGTCGCTCGCCAGCGAGACCTCGAGGCCGGCGGCGAGCAGGCGCGGCAGCGGGTGACTCGCGAGGTCGGGGACCACGCCGGTCGCGACGTTGCTGCTCGGGCAGACCTCGAGCGGCACCCGACGCGCCCGCAGCAGCGCGACGAGCTCGGGGTCCTCGAGGCAGCGCACGCCGTGGCCGATGCGCTCGGCGCCGAGCACCGTCAGCGCGCCGCGGATGCTCTCCGGGCCGCCGCCCTCGCCGGCGTGGGGCAGCGCGTGCAGGCCCTCGGCGCGGGCCTCGGCGAACACCTCGGCGAACGGCGCGTAGGGCCAGCGCGGCTCCTCGGGCCCGGCGAAGCCCAGGCCGATGACGCCGCGCTCGCGCTCCTGCAGCGCGAGCTCGAGGGTCGGCGCCGCCTGGTCCGCGAAGCAGCGCACGATGTCGAACACCCAGGCCAGCTGCACGCCGTACAGCGCGCGGGCGCGCTCGCGACCCTCCGCGAGCCCGTGGGTGATGATCTCGGCCGGGACGCCGCGGGTCACGTGGGTCATCGGCGTGAACGTGACCTCGGCGTAGCGCACGTGCTGCTCGGCGAGCGCGCGCGCGAGCGCGACGGTCACCTCGCAGAAATCCTCGGGCTCCTGGAGGCACGACGAGATCGCGACGTAGAGGCGCACGAACTCGCGGAAGGTCTTGTACGGCCGCGCGTAGGCACGACGCACGCCGTCGAGGCCGTCCTCGACGCCCGGCAGCGCGACGCCCCGACGGCGCGCGAGCGCGAGCGCGAGCTCGGGCTGCACGCTGCCCTCGAGGTGAAGATGCAGCTCGGCCTTCGGCAGGCGACGGATCAAGCGGACGAGCTCGGGGGCGAGCTCCGGAGACCTTCCGGCGGCGCGTGGGGGCGACGTCACGGAGCCAGGGTACTCTCGCCCGCACGCGACCGCGATCGACGACGCGCCCAGGCCGCCGCGATCCCGCCGCGCGACCGCGTCGGCGCCCAGCGGCCGGCGAACCCTCCACGCGCTGATTTCGACGGCCCGCGAGGGGCGATTGTGTATGCTCACGAGCGATGGGGGGTCTCGGGACACGACGCGCGCTCCCAGCCGCCGCGCTCGCGCTGCTCACGGCCTGCGGCGACGATGCGAGCGGCCCGACGACCGACGGCGCCACGACCGGCGAGGGCATCGCCAGCACCGCGCTCGAGATGAGTTCGGGGGCGACGACGAGCGCGGACGAGACGACCGGCGCGACCGATGAGCCCGCGCCGCTGTGCGACGCGATCGACGTCTCGCTGGTGATCGACCCGCTCGTCGCGCAGGACGACTACTACGCGGGCGCGGGGCTGGTGCAAGCCCTGTACACGCTCGTGCGCGAGACCGGCGCGCGCGTCCGGGTGCTGCCGAACGCGGGCACGGAGGGCATCTACCAGAGCCAGAGCGGCTGCTTCGAGCTCGCCGGCAACGCGCCCGACGACCCGATCCTGGTGTTCGGCGAGGACTTCACGATCGACCCGGCGCCCCGCGACGCGCTCGAGTGCCTGATCGAGGAGCTCAAGGGCTACAGCTCGCCGCTCGACTACGGCGACGGGATGTTCGCGGGGATGATGTTCCCGATCCTGCTCGACGACCGCTGGCCGGCCGAGGACGCGATCGGGCTGGCGATGCTGCTGGCGAGCGCGGACAACAATAACTACGGCATCGGCGGCATGTACAATCGGCCAGGTATGGCGAGCGAGGCGTACCTGCGCCTGGTCAGCGCGGGCGACCGCCGGCGCGCGCTCGCGTTCAGCTACGGGCAGGCGGGCGACCGCATCGAGACCTTCGGCGTGTCGCTGAGCCCGTACAGCCGCCACTACGAGCGCGAGGACATCGACATCGCGAGCGCGCTGTATGACTTCACCGCGTCGGCGATCGCGGCCTGCGACGCTCACGACGAGCCCGTCGACAAGAGCCCGGAGCTGGCCTGCGAGCGCCTCGACATCCTGTTCGTGATCGACGGCTCGGGCAGCATGGACGACGAGCAGGCGGCGCTGCAGGGCGAGGACGGGCAGCCGCCGGTGTTCGCGGAATTCACCGACGCGCTGGTCGAGCAGCTGGTCGACATCGAGGACTTCCACGTGGGCGTCGTCTCGACCCAGCCCGACGCGACGCTGCTGCACACGCACCGCGGCTCGCCGTTCATCCCCGAGAGCCCCGAGACCGACTGCGGGCTGCCCGAGGGCCAGCGCTGGATCGTCGGGCCGTCGCCGACGCTGGAGCAGGACTTCGCGTGCATCGCCGCGACGCGCTCGGAGACGGTGGAGGTGCCGACGCGCAACGCGGCGGAGGCCCTGGCGAACCCGGGCAACGCGGGCTTTCTGCGCGATGACTCGCTGCTGATCATCGTCGTGGTCACGGACGAGGACGAGCAGACGTACAAGGAGACGATGTGGATCCGCGAGACGATCCTCGACGCGGTCGGCGGCGACCTCGAGCGAGTGCTGATGCTGGCGATCGCGGGCGACCAGGGGATCTACGAGATGCCGAAGACGACCTGCGCGGGGCCCTACGGGATCGCGGTGCCCGGCCGCCGGATCGCGTCGGTGACGCGCTCGCTGCGGGACCGCGGCTTCACGCAGGACATCTGCGAGGGCGACATGGCGAAGACCTTTGAGGACCTGCTCGCGGCGGTCTTGTCGGTGTGTACGCCAGAGCCGTAGACGCTGACGCGCGCTGTACTCGACGTAGGCTTTCGACACGCGTGGCTTTCACGAGCGGGGGGCGGGGGCCCTCCTTGCGGGACGCACGTGCTCGACCCCCTCTCGGGGGCCGATCACATGGTCTCTAATTCGCGTCGCTCGGGAGCTGCGACGCGCTCGCGGAGGCACTTCGCTACGGAGGCTGGCTTTCGACGTGGCTTTCACGAGCGGGGGCGGGGGCGCTCCTTGCGGGACGCACGTGATCGACCCTCTCGGGGGCCGATCACATGGTCTTAAGTCCTCATCCGACTCCCGCCCCCCGCTCGCGCGCCACTGTGGACCTTCTCGCCGCCCGATGGTTCCGCCCGATGCGATGCGACGCGATACGGACCATGCGACGCGGACTAGGCGACGCGACGCAAGGGGAGCGGAGGGCGTCGCCAAGACAATCGATAAAAAAACAAAAAATTTCCGCCGGGGGTCGTGACGACCCGCCGGCGGATGGGCGCTACGTCAGCGCGGCGCGTGGGCCTAGTCGTGGAGCTTGACGTACTCGAACTCGAGCTTGTTGCCCTCGATTCCGCGACGCGGCGCGGCGATCCAGTTGGCGAACTTCCCGGGCTCGTAGACCGGCTTCATGATCGAGAGCAGGTAGTCGTTGTCCTCGGGCACGAGCAGCCAGCGGTGCTTGTTCTGCTCGTACTGCTCCTCGGTGATGAGGTTGCCCTGGGGGTCGAAGAAGTGGCCGGCGTAGATGCCCTGGTGACGGTGGAAGCGGCGGCTCGGGAGCGTGATCCGGCGGTCGCTGCCCTCTTGCTCGAGGGTCTGGTTCCACTTGCGGAGCGCCTTCTCGCAGTCCTTGATGTACTCGTCGCGCAGGATCTCGTTCATCGCGTTGCGCAGCGGCACGTCGCGGTCGACGAGCTTGCTGCCGTCGACGACGGGGAGCGAGTAGCTGCCGCGCAGCGCGCGGTGCTCGTCGTACTGACGGAACTCGCGATAGCGACCCTTGAGGCCGGCGCCGAAGAAGTCCGCGGCGTTGTTCGAGATCTCGCCGCCGAACAGGTCGAGCGAGTAGGTGAACCAGTAGTTGATGGTCCGCTGGATCAGGTCGAAGTCGATGCCGCCCTGGTTGCGCACGTCGCCGTTGGGGTCGATCTTCTCGAGCTGCGCGCTGCGCTGGATAATGCGCTGCATGCCGGTGTGACCGACGAAGAGGTGGTGCGCCTCCTCGGTGAGCATGAACTCGGTCGAGCGCGCGAGCGGTTCGAAGCCGCTCTCGGCGAGCGCCGCGAGCTGATACTTGCCGTCGCGGTCCGTGAACATGGTGAACGCGAAGAAGCTCAGCCAGTGGTCACAGGGCTGGTTGAACGCGCCGAGGATGCGGGGCTTGTCGGGGTCGCCGGAGCGACGCTCGAGCAGCTCGTCGGCCTCGTCGCGGCCGTCGCGGCCGAAGTACTTGTGGAGCAGGTAGACCATCGCCCACAGGTGACGGCCCTCCTCGACGTTGACCTGGAACAGGTTGCGCAGGTCATAGAGGCTGGGCGCGATGTGCCCGAGCAGGCGCTGCTGCTCGACGCTCGCCGGCTCGGTGTCGGCCTGCGTGACGATGATGCGGCGCAGCGCGTTGCGGTGCTCGCCGGGGACCTCCTGCCAGGCGGGCTTGCCGGCGTCGTCACCACAGCGGACGACCGACTCGCCCTCCTTGCGCGGGTTGAGGAAGATGCCCCAGCGATAGTCGGGCATCTTGATGTGGTCGTAGTGCGCCCAGCCGCTCGAGTCGACCGAGATGGCGGTGCGCAGGAACACGGGCTTGTCGGCGAAGTCCGTCGGGCCCATGTCGTTCCACCACTCGAGGTAGCTCGGCAGCCACTTCTCGAGCGCGCGACGCAGCTTGGGATCGTCGGCGAGCCCCACGTTGTTGGGGATCTTCGCGTTCAGGTCTACGGTCGTGCTGGGTTGCATGCCGGTCGTTCTCCAGAGGGGGTCAGGGGTGGGTTAGAAACAGTCGCTTAAGACAGCTGGGAAGGAGCGAGGCGCTCGCCAGAGAAAGGTCACGCGGAGAGGTCCCCCGGAGAGGTCACGCGGAAAGGTCACGCGGAAAGGTCACGAGGAGGCGCGAGCGCGACAGGGCGAGCGGGGCCTCACGGACGAGCGGGGCTCAGACGCGGCCCCAGTTGAAGCGCGGCCGCTCCGGGCGCCCGTAGAGGGTGAGCGCGCCGCTCGGCCCGGTCGCGTTGGGCCGGATGAAGATCCAGTTCTGCCACGCGGTCAGGCGCGCGTAGATCTTGCTGGTCGCGTTCTCGGCGCCCGGGAAGCGGAGGTTGGCCTCCATGCCGGTGAGCGCGTCGGGGGACTGGCTGGCGCGCTCCTCGATGGCGACGCGCACGTCGTCGTCCCAGTCGATGTCGTCGAGCAGCACGGTGACGAGGCCGGCGTCGTCAGCGTCCTCGGGCTCGTAGATCGTGCCGTCGGCCGCGGCGGCCGTGACGGCCTCGAGCTTATCTGGCTCTCCGTACAGGTGCGCCTCGAGCCGGCTGCAGCCGTGGCTCATGGGCAGCACGCCGGGGCCGTTGAGCGGCCCGACCGCGACGTGGACTACGTTGTCGGGGTCGTCGAGCAGGTAGAAGCGATCGGAGGCGAGCGCGAGCTCGAGCAGGCAGCCGGCGAACGCCGTCTCTGCCTCGCCGAGCGCGAAGAACGAGCGGCTGGTGAGGTCCATGCGCCGGAGCGCGCGGGCCATGTGCCGGATGACCTCGTTGACGAACCAGTGCTCCCGCGCCGCCCACAGCGCCTTGTCGTGGGCGATCGTCCGGGCGGCGTCGCCGGTCGTGCGCACGAGCACGAGGCCTATGTCCATGAGGTTGACCCGCAGATAGAGCAGCGCGTCGTCGAGCTCCCGCATCGCGCGGAGCGCCCACAGCTGATCGCCCGCGGCGAAGATCGCGTCGGCGCCGCGCTCGACGAGCGCGACATCCTCGGCCGAGGGGCCCGCGACGGTCAGGTTGGCGATGCGGGTGCCCGCGTCCCACTCGAGCGTGACGTGCTTGTAGGCGCGCCGACCGGGCTCCTTGGTCGGGTTGAGCGGGCCGAGCGTGACGCCCTTGCGCTCGCCCCTGAGCAGCCCGTCGCCGAAGGTCTTGGCGAGCTTCTCGGCGCGCGCGCGGATCGCCTTGTCGAACTTGCTGCGCGGGTACACGCCGTCGACGAGGCCCCACTTGACGGCCTTCTTGCCGCGCACGCCCTCGGCGGTCGTCGAGAACACGTCGGCGCGGTCGCGCCGGACCCTGCGCTTGTCGACGAGGCGCGTGAGCCCGCCGGTGCCAGGCAGCACGCCGAGCAGCGGCACCTCCGGCAGGCTGACCGCCGAGTTGCCGTCGTCGATCAAGTAGATCTCGCGGCAGGCGAGCGCGAGCTCGTAGCCGCCGCCGGCGGTCGTGCCGTTGCACGCGGCGACGTAGACCTGGTTGCTGAACGCCTCGGCGTCCTCGATCTCGCAGCGCGTCTCGTTGGTGAACTTGCAGAAGTTGACCTTCCACGCGTGCGACGAGAGCCCGAGCATGTGAATGTTCGCGCCGGCGCAGAAGACATTATCTGTCCCTGAGGTCACCACGACGCAGCGCACCTCGGGGTGCTCGAAGCGCATGCGGCGGACGATATCGGCGAGCTCGATGTCGACGCCGAGGTCGTAGCTGTTGAGCTTGAGCTCGTAGCCCTCGCGCAGCCCTCCGTCGGGCTGTACGGCCATCACCACGGTCGCGATGTCGCCGTCGTAGTGCACCTGCCAGTGGCGATAACGAGACGGCCCTGTTTCGAACTCGGTCTCCATAAGACCTGGGTTCTGCGCTGCATCCATCGGAAAAAACCTAGCAGGCGGCGGCGCGTTCGGTGAACCAACGCGCCACCGCGAAAGCCGTGTGGACGCGCACGGTGTGCACGGTCACACGGAATCCGCACGCGATCGCGGCGCTCGAGACCTCGCGCGCTCGCGATGTCACGGGTGTCGCGAGCTCGCGCCCGACCGCGTGTCGCGGTGAGCTCCGATCGAGCTCGCGCAAGCTCGCTCGAGCTCATCGCGCGCTGCTTGTGACCCGCCTCATGCGATGCGCCGAGCTCCAAACAAGGCCCGAGAGACACGCCGTGTGCATCCACACGCCCTCTTTACCCGCGCTGAAGCCCGCGGCGCGCGTGAGCGCGTATCGGCTCCCGCGCCGCAGCCGGTCGCGGCTGCGGCTACCCTCCACCGGTGATGCGCGACGGAGTCCGCGGCCTGCTGTTTGATCTCGACGGCGTCCTCATCGACTCGCTCGCGTCGATCCACGCCTGCTTCAACCACGCGCTGCGGCGGCTCGGGCGGCCGACGATCGAGCTGGCCGCGGCGCGGCCGCTGGTCGGACCCCCGCTGGCCGAGAGCGCCCGCGCGCTGCTCGAGACCGACGACGCGGGCCTGATCGCGGACTTCATCCGGGTGTATCGCGAGCGCTACGCGGCGCGCTGCGTGGTCGAGACGCGGCCGGCGGACGGGCTCGACGACGTCACCCGAGCGCTGGCCGCTCGCTGGCCGCTCGCGGTCGCCACGAACAAGCCGAGCGAGTACGCGACCGTGCTGCTCGAGGCGCTCGGGGTGCGCGCGCGCTTCCAGGCGGTGTGCGGACCGGCGCTGCGCGGACCCCCGGGGGACAAGGCCGAGGTCATCGCGCGGGCGCTCGGCGAGACCGGGCTCGCGCCCGACGGCGACACGCGCGGGCTCTACATGATCGGCGACCGGGCGACCGACGTCATCGGCGCGGCCGCGCACGACATCCCGACCATCGGCGTGCTCCACGGGATGGGCTCGCGCGCCGAGCTGCTCGAGGCCGGCGCGCGCTGGCTGGTCGACGATCTGCGGGCGCTGCCGGGGCTGCTCGAGCGGCTCGCGAGCGCGCGCGCCTGAGGCCTGGCTACGGCGCGTCGCGGCGCCGCAGCCAGGCGACGAGCTCGACGTGGGCCGTCTGCGGCAGCGTGTCGAAGGCGCGCACCCGCGCGAGCTCGTAACAACCGGTCTCTTTGGTCAGATTCGAAATATCGGCGGCGAGCGCCTCGGCGCTGCAGCTCATGATGTGCAGCCAGGGCGCGGCGCGCTGCGGGTCCGCGAGCAGCGCGCAGACCTCGGGCCCCATGCCGCCGCGCGGCGGGTTGGCGATCACGAGCGCCGGCGCGGGCGCGCCCGACCGCGCGCGCCGCCGCAGGAGCTCGAGCGCCGTCTCGGGCGCGACGCCGAGCCGCCGCGCGCTCTCCGGGTAGGCCTCGCAGGGCGTGACCGCGGCGAAGCTGCGCGCAGCAGCGCCGTCGTGATACCTGCTCCTGCGTACAGGTCGATCGCGTGCGCGCCCAGAACGCGGCGCGCCGTCGGGCCCGGCGACGAGCGCGGCGTAGGCCCGCGCCGCGACCTCGGGGTTGGGCTGGAGGAAGCCGAGCGGCCCCTGCTCGAGCGTCACGCCCGCGAGCGTCAGCGTCAGCGCGCCGCGACCCCGCAGCAGCCGCGGCGCGCCGCCGCGGATCGAGTTGCCCGCGCTGGGCTGCACGCTCCAGGCGACCCCGGCCGCGCGCGTGAGCAGCTCGGGCAGCGTCCGCGCCGCGTGGCTGTCCTCGGCGGCGGTGATCAGCGTGACGAGCACCTCCTGGCCGTCGGTCTTGAACCACACGTAGCGCAGGTCGCCCGCGCGCGCGCGCTCGTCGTAGGGCGCCACGCCGACGCGGCGCGCGAGCTCGGCGAGCTCGCGCGCGCAGGCGGTGATCAGCGGGTGATCGACGAGGCAGCCGTCCATGTCCACGGGCGCGTGGGAGCCGCGCGCGTAGCTGCCGAGCCGCGCGTCCCCGGGCGCGCCGAAGACGACGCGCTTGCTCGACCAGCGGTAGCCGAGCGGCGCCGGCGCGGGTTCAACCTGCTCGATCGACCATCCAAAGCGGCGGCGCAGCGTGTCGCGCTTCTGCGCGCGCTGGGCCGCGACCTCGAGCGGCATCAGCGGGCAGCCGGCGCACTCGCGCTGGCGCGGGCACGGGGGCGCGCGCCGCTGCGGGTGCGGGCGCGCGAGCGCGTCGTCGCCGACGAGCCGGGCGAACGCGCGGGGGTGGTGACGCGAGACGTGGGTCAGCTCGACGCGGCCGCGCTCGCCGATGAACAGCCCGGGCACGCGCAGCTCGAGGTCACCGTCACGCGCCACGCCGTCGCCGCGCGCGTCGAGGTGCTCGGGCTCGAGGACGCGCCGCTCGCCGGGCCGCGCCCGCGCCGTCGCGCCCGCGCCCGCCGTCACGCCGCCACCATATCGAGCCCGGCGAGGACGTCGAAGTAGCCGGGGAAGGTCTTGCCCACGCAGGCCGGGTCGCGGATCTCGACGTGTCCGCCGAGGCTGAACGCCATCGCCATCCGGTGGTCGCGGTAGGTGTCGATGACCGCCGGCCGCAGGCTCGCGCGCCCGCCCGCGGGCGGCGTGATCGTCAGGCCGCCCGCGCGCTCCTCGACCGTCGCGCCCAGCTTGCGCAGCTCGGCCGCGCCGGCGGCGAGGCGATCGCTCTCGTGGTGGCGCAGGACCTCGACGCCGGTGATGCGCGTGACGCCCTCGGCGTACAGGGCGCAGACCGCGAGCGTCAGCGTCATGTCAGGCATGTCCGAGAGGTCAAACTCGCCGCCGCGCAGCGCGCCCGTGCCCGTGACGGTGGTCTGCGTCGCGCGCTGCTCGACCTCGGCGCCCATGCGCCCGAGCAGGTGCGCGAAGCCGGCGTCGCCCTGCAGGCTCGCGCCCCCGAGCGCCGGGATCGTGACGCGCCCGCCGTGGATGGCCGCGAGCGCGAGGAAGTAGCTGGCCGAGGACGCGTCTGGCTCAATGGTCATGTCTTGACCGACGAGCGCGGACGGCTCAATCGCGATTGTATCGACCTGCCCGGAGCGCCACTCGCTGCGCCCGCCGAAGGCGGCGACGCACGCGAGCGTCATGTCGACGTAGGGCCGCGCCGGGGTGCCGCGCTCGAGGACGATCCGCGTGGGCGCGCGCGCGAGCCCGGCGGCGATGATGAGCGCCGAGATGAACTGCGAGCTCGCGGGGCGCGAGAGCCGGAGCTCGCCGCCGCGGAGCCCGGCGCGCCCGTCGATCGCGATCGGCAGGAAGCCGGGCTGGCCCTCGCAGGTGATCGCGGCGCCCTGCTCACACAGCGCGTCGATCAGCGTCGCCATCGGGCGCTCGCGCATGCGCGCGCTGCCGTCGAGACGCGCGCGCAGCGGTGAGGCGGCGAGCACGGCCGTCAGGAAGCGGCTCGTGGTCCCGGCCGTGCCGACCTCGATCGCGTCAGCGCCCGCGAGCGACCGCGGCGCGCCGCCGAGGCCCTCGAGCTCGAGCTCGCGACCCTCGTCACGGACGTCACAGCGGACGCCGAGGCGCGTCAGCGCGGCGCGCATCAGGACGGTGTCCTCGGACTCGAGGCAGCCGGAGAGGCGCGAGCGGCCGCGCGCGAGCCCGGCCAGCAGCAGCGCGCGGTTGGTCAGGCTCTTGGAGCCGGGCGGGCGCAGCTCGACGTCGAAGCCGGGCGGCGGAGGGCGGACGCGGACGCGGGTCTCGAGCACGACCCCGAAGCTAGCAGACGCGCGGGGCCGCGACGGACCTTCGGCGATCTGGGCGAGGTCGCTGGCCGCCGCCGCTCAGCGGATCACGACGAACGACACGCGCCCGACGAGCTGGTCGTCCTCGGTCAGCACGTCGACGCTCCACGAGCCGGTGATGTCGGGCGGGAGGTTGAACGAGCGCAGGGTCGAGCGCAGCCGCACCGTGCCCTTGGGCGGGTCGCCGCTGGGCGTGACGTGCCCGCGCTGGACCTCGAGCCCCTCGTGGCGCCAGACGTGATAAAGGCGGTCCCCGCGGCCGCCCGGCGTGACGACGTCGGTGAGCGTGTGCATCTCCTGGATCAGCGACTCGTGCACGCGGCTGACGTGCATCGCCAGGCGCCCGTCGTCGAGCACGCGCGGGCCGACGGCGCCGCTGGCGATGTGCATGGGCACCGGCGGGATCGCGCGGCGGCCGAAGTAGGCCGCCGAGACCGCGGTCGCGACCGAGAGCATGAACGCGACGAGCGGCGCCGGCCGGACCAGCGCGCGCAGCGGCACGTGCATGGTCCAGAACACCACGGTCGACGCGGCCGCGGCGAGCAGCAGGGTGAGCAGCGCGCGCTGATCGGGCAGCAGCGCCGGGATCACGAGGTTGAGGCAGGCGAACAGGATCACGTAGTAGACGACCGAGGCGATCGTCTTCCAGCGCATGAGGTAGTGGTCGAACACGACGTCGAGCGTCGAGAGCAGCGCGAGCGCCCCGAGCAGCACGCAGAACCACTTCGTGCTCGCGTCGAGCGTCGCCGTGCGCCAGTAGAACGGCAGCAGGAAGAACAGCATGCCCTGGTAGAGGTTCTTGAGCACGTAGGTCATGACGTAGAAGCTGACCTTCGCGCGTGTCCCTTTGGCCATGCGTTGCTTCTGCCGATCGCCGGTGCCGTAGACGCGGAAGAACAGCAGCAGCACGATCCAGCCGGCGCCGAGCGAGACGGTCAGCCAGCGCGCGTGGTCGAAGCCCTCGTGCGCGTACATGACGACGAACGAGCCGAGGCCCAGGGCGTAGAGCGAGTGCAGCCACCAGAGCTTGTTGGCGTGGCGCTCGAGAAAGCCGCGGACCCAGGCGCTGATCTCGACGAGCAGCGAGTCCCGCGCCCCGTCCTGCGCGGGCTCGGCCGCGTCGGCGTCGGCGCGCGCGATGTCGTCGCCCGACGCGGTGGCGAAAACAGGCAGCTTCGCGCTGTCCTTGGCGCGCGAACCCGCGCGAGCGCTGGCCTCCTCGCGGGCGACCTCCTCGGCGAGCGCCGCGAGCGACTGCCCGCCGCTCGGCTCACCCCAGGGGTCGTGATAGAGCGAGCTGGGGTCGACGTCGGGCCAATCGCCGTCGGACGCGCCCGGCTCGCGCGTGGGATCACGCGCGTCGTCGGCGAGCGGCGGATCGGTGGTCCTCGAGGTCGACATGCTAGCCCGGGCTTGTCATCGCGGCGACCTGGCGCGACCGAGGCGCGAGCGCGGCGCACGGCGACGCGCCGCGGCGCGAGACGAGAGTACGCTCTGGAGGTTCGTGCACGTGGCCCTCGCGACAGAATCCTGGCAGGACGCGGCGCCCGCGGCTCGCGCGGGCAATCCAGCGTACCGCGGCGCTTCGCGAGCCGCCATTGTCACCATGTAAACAAAGGTCGGACATTGCCGCTCGGGGTCCTGTGGCCCACCATGAGTACGCCATGTACCTTGGCTCTTACCTTAGTCGCTTGCTTACGCGCTCCTTCACAACTCGCCGCCCCGCCCGCCGCGCTCCCACGCCCGCCTCGCTGTTCGCGCTCGTGACCCTGCTGGCCGCCTGCAACGGGCCCGGCGTGGACACGGACTCGACCTCGGAGGGCACCACCTCCGAGACGACGACGTCGGGCAGCACCATCCCGTACGTGTGCGAGCAGTACGTCACCTGCTACGCCGCCGCGACGCCCGACAAGGCCGCCGAGATCGAGGCCGAGTTCGGCGAGGGCGGGAGCTGCTGGGAGCTGGACGCGGCCGGGCAGGCCATGTGCATCGACAGCTGCGAGAGCGGCCTCCTCCAGTACGCGATGTACTTCCCGGACGAGCCCGCGTGCGAGCTGCCCGAGACCGACGCGACCTTCGAGCTCGGCGAGGCCGTGCTGACCGACATCTTCCTCGACGAGGCCCACTTCGAGGCGCGCCAGGACGGCGACGCGATCACGCTGCTGCGCGGCGGTCAGGGCCTGCAGATGTTCGCCATCGGCATGCGCGGCGCGAACTTCGAGACCGCCGCGAAGTCGACGGACTGGGATGACCCCAAGATGCCCATCGTCAACATGTGGATGGACGTCGAGGGCTACAACATCGGCGTCGGCGGCCACTTCGCGCGGCTCTACAACTACCCCGTGCACTTCGAAGACATCGGCGGCGGGCAGCTCGAGCACCTGTACGTCGCGGTCATCGTGCCCGACGAGATCAGCGACGCCGCGCTGCTCGACGGGCTCCCCGGTCACCTCTGGGCCGAGCTGCGCACCTTCGAGAACCCGCCGGTGACGCGCGAGCTCGACTTCGTGGTCCGCGTCGAGCTCGACGGCACCGACAGCTCCTCCACCGACAGCAGCGGCTGCGAGACCGGCGGCTTCACCTCGGGGCCCACCTGTCCGTAACGGGGTGTCCGTAACGGGCTGCCCGGAGCGCGACACCGGAGCGCGTACGCGCGAGACGACACCGCGCGCGCGACCGAAAAACCGGCTACCGTCCGCGGGTGTCCGAGCGCGCCTTCATCCCCGTCAACGTCGCCGTCCTCACCGTGTCCGACACGCGTACGCGCGCGACCGATCGCTCGGGACAGCTCATCGTCGATCGCCTGACCGCAGCCGGCCACGTGATCGCCGGGCGCTTCATCTGCAAGGATGACCGCGTGTCGATCCGCGCGCAGCTGCGGCGCTGGATCGCGGACGCGGGCGTCGACGTCATCATCACGACCGGCGGCACCGGGCTGACGCCGCGCGACGTGACCCCGGAGGCGCTCGCGCCCCTGGTGAGCAAGCCGATCCCCGGCTTCGGCGAGCTGTTCCGCTGGCTCAGCTTCGAGGAGATCGGCACCTCGACGATCCAGAGCCGCGCCGAGGCGGCGCTGTGTCACCAGACCTACGTGTTCGTCCTCCCGGGCTCGACCGGGGCCGTGCGCACCGCGATGGACAAGATCCTGCTCTCGCAGCTCGACCACCGCCACCGGCCGTGCAACTTCGTCGAGCTGCTCCCGCGGATCCGGGGCGCGCGCTGACGGAAAAACCTGTCCCTCGGGACAAGTGAGACGACGGCCGGGCTACTCGATGCGCCGACCGCTCTCGAGGTCGTAGGCGTGACCTGGGAGCGCGACGCGGAAGCCCGCGGCCTCGACCAGCGCGCGGTTGGCCTCGATGTCGTCCTCGTGATGCATCAGCACCATCTTCGAGCGCACGCGCTCGGGCAGCGCGGCGAGCAGGTCGAAGAAGCCGTGCACCTGACCGGGGTAGTCGACGAAGGTGCAGTCGTGGAAGAACACGGTCGTGCGCGGCTCGATCGCCTTCAGGAATTCGCTGTCGACGGTGCAGTCGCCGCTCCACCAGGCGATGCGGTCGTCCGCCGCGTCCTCGGACACGCCGATCTCGAGGGAGCACGAGGGCTTGCCAGGGACGTGCTCGCTCTCGCGGGCCACGAGCTCGAAGCCGTCGGCCTGGAAGCGCTCGGAGTGACGCCACGGGTTCTGGCGCGGCGGCTCAAAGTCGGCCGGCCGGATGATGTCGAAGTAGGTCTCGAGCGTCCCGGCGCGCCGGTTGCCGCGCTCGTCTCGGAGGTAGCGCAGCGCGGGCGCGAGCGTCTCCCAGACCTCATCGATGACGGCGCTGTGGGCGATGAACTTCGGGCCGTGGCCGCTCTCGATCGTCGAGGGGACGCCGCCCTTGCCGTAGAAGAACCGCGAGAACGCGAAGTCCTCGAGACCGAACACGTGATCGCCGTGCACGTGCGTGATGATCTGGCCCTCGATGTCGTGCCAGCAGTAGCCCGCGTCGTGCAGCTGATCGGGGGCCTGACGGCCGCAGTCGATGAGCCACCGGCGCCCGGACCGGAGCGTGATCATCGAGCACGTCGTCCCGAGGGTCCGAGTGAACGCGCCACCGGCCCCGAACAGGCGCAAGGTCATGGTTTGGCGTTGCTCGGACACGGTCGACGAGTAGATTCGGCGCGGTACGATCGGCGGCGGCTCGAGAGGTCGCTTGGGGGCCCGCGACGCCGAGGTTGATAAAACCGCTCGGGGATGCGCGAGTCGGCGACGAACCTCCTCGCCAAGCCTAGCCTATTCGGGGGTCGCTGCGCTGCTTTCCGGCGTTTTTATCGTGCACGATCACGAAGCTCAAATCCGCGAGCGCGGGCCGACGCCGCCGAGGGTCACGGCCGCGCGATCCGTGCTGAACGGGAGTGCACCTGACGCGCCATCACGCCACGACCGAAGACCGCGACGACGATGGGGGCGCATCCGTTTCGCGAGCGAAGGCGCCCCCGTGGTCCGGGCGCGAGCGTCGCGCGCGAGCGCCCGAGCTCAGCTCGCGCGTCGACGCCAGTAGACGACGAGGCTGGCGACGTTCAAGCCGACGACGAGCAGCGCGGCGAGCCACAGCAGCATGGCGACGCGGTGGCTCGAGGGCTTCTCGTCGACGTTGATGATGTACCCGTTCGGGTTGACCACGAGCGACTTCTCGAGCTGCGCGGAGCGGACGCGCGCGAAGCCGATATGGTAGATGCGATCTTTCCTCGCCAACGGGAGGAGCGCGTCGTCCTTCACCATGAAGCCGACGGGCGGCATCCCGGGCCGCTCCTCGAAGGAGAACGAGTCGCCCTCGACCCGCAGCTCGCTGGCCTTGATCCAGAAGGTCGCGCTGCCGGGCAGGATCACCGCGCCGTGGGACGCCTGCGGGCTGTCGGCCTGCTCGAGGCCGGCGTTGAGCTTGGCCCTCGCGGCGCCTCGCTGGTCCTCGGGGATCCGCGCCCAGAACTGATAGAATTTCGCGTTGTCCTGCTCCTCGGGCTCGTAAAAAGGAAAGCCCAGGGCCTCGACCGCAGCGCGTGCGTCCGCGCGTCGCGTGAAGCTCTTACGCCCGAGCTGCAGACGAACGTCCTCGACGATGAGCGAGAGGCTGACGCGATCGTCGGCGGCGAGCGGCACCACCGCGCCGGTCTCGGTCTGGACCTTGCCCGAGCCGAGCCCAGCCGCGAGCGCCTCGACCGAGACATTGAGCGACTCGCTGACGCCGAGGTCGGCGTAGTACTGCTCGATCCACTGCAGCATGCGGGTGCTCGAGAGCCGCCGCGCGCGACCCTCGTAGCGCCCGGCGTACTGGTCGGACTTCATGTCGGGCGTGCGCGGGACCGCGGCGAACAGGCTGCCGCCGCCCTCGACCACGCGCAGCAGCTGGACCTGGCGATCGCCGAGCTTGTAACGCGCGGCGGTGCGAGCGTCCGGCGTGCCCTCGAGCACGACGTACTGATCGGCGAGATCTTCCTGCAGCGCGCCGGAGCTGACCAACGTGGCGGCGTCGCCGAGATCACGCGGCGTCTCCGAGCGCGCCCAGTAGCGCGCGTCGGCGAACATGGTGACCAGGAGGTAGGTGCCGATCGCGACCACCACCGCGGAGACGAGCGGCGAGCGACGCGCGCTGAGTCGCGGTCGACCCGCGACCTCGAGCTCCGCGTCGTCGAGCGCCGCGCTACCGTTGCCTTGGCCTTGCTGTTCGCTCGTCTCGTTCACGGGCACCTCGCTGGCAGTCGGCGTGGGCGGGCCCGGCGTCGCGCCGGTTCATCGCTATAACACGCCTGCTCCCAGGCGTTCGACCGCCCGCGCGACGAAATGTTCCCGGTTGGGCAGGCCGCGAGAAACATCGAATTTTCCCGAATTTCCCGCTCCCGGGGCGGAACCAGCGGACCTGCGCGCCGTGTAAACCTGGCCCCCGCAGGCCCGCCCGGTGCGAACTCGCCCTCGGCGCCGGCGACCGGTCGGCAGCGCCCGCGCTCACTCACGGAACACTCGAAGCTCGCGCGTAACCTCGACGTCATCACCGTCCCGCGCGGTCACGTAGATCACGTGGCTGCCCGGCTCGAGCGTGAGCGTGGTCGCGAACTCCAGGGCTCCCGCCGCCGCGCCCTCGCGCGCCGGGTTGGCCCGGTAGAACACCTTGCGCTCGACCTGCGCGGGCCCTGAGGGGCGCGTCGAGATCACGACGTCGTGGACGCGACGGGGGTGCTTGGCGACGCCGCGGAGCTCGACCTCCGCCCCCTCGACCACGCTCGGGAGCGCCGAGATCTCGATGATCGGCGGCGAGACCATGAGCGCCGCTCGCGGCGGCGCGCGCTTGTCAGCGCGCCCCTTGGCCGGCTCCACGAGGCTGCTCGGCGCCCACCAGCGCCGCCCCGGACCGGCGTCGAAGGCCAACCAGCGGCCCGCGCCCCCGACGCTCTGAAGTCGCGCCTCCGCGCCCGGCTCGAGCACCACGGGCGCGCTGCTGTCGGCCGCGTTGTACAGGCGGACCGCGTCTTCACCTGTCTCTTTGAGCTTGTAAACTTGGGGCGCGGGCGCGAACGCGGGGCGCTCGCCGACGACGCGCAGGCCGAACTCGTGGCGCACGCTCTCGCGCGCGCGGATGTCCGCGACCGTCAGCTCGAGGTCGACGTCGCGGTCGACGACCGCGCGCTCGTTGACCGAGATGCCGAAGGCGCCGCGGGTCTCGGCCCCGGGCGCGAGCGAGCCGAGCGCGACGAAGCCCTCCTCGAGCAGCGCCTGGGCGCCGGAGTGATTGCGCAGCAGCGCCCGCGCGTCGCCGACCTCGCCGGGGCCGTTGTTGCGCACGCGCACCGCGAGCAGCACGCGCTCTCCGGGCTGCAGCGCGCCGTCGCCGTTGCCCGCGACCGCGAACGGGGTCTCGCCGGGGAGCGAGCGCTGCGGCGGCCGCGACGGCGCGCCGGCGGCGAGCGTCGGGTCGTCGACGATCCAGTAATCAAAGGACAGGTGAGGACGCGGCAGGCCGGAGATCTCGAAGCGCACGCGCGCGGTCGCGTCGGGCTCCTCGTCGGGCTCGCCGCCGTGGGCCTCGACCGTCAGCGTGTCGACGAAGCTCGTGTGCCAGGACATCACCTGCAGGCGCAGCTCTCGCGTCACCGACTGCCCGGGCTCGACGCGCCCGAGCATCAGCTCGATGCCGTCGAGCTCGTCCTGCAGGCAGTGCGTGCTGAGGTGGACGCGCTCGGCGGGCGCGTCGCCGCGGTTCGTCAGCGAGAGGCGCAGCACGAACGGCGTGCCCGCGACGACCGGGAGCTCGCCGACGACCTCGGCGGTCAGCGCCAGCTCGGGGTCGCCGTGGGCGCCGGCCGCCCCGCGCCAATCGATGCCCACGCGCTCCAGCCCCTTGATGATCGCGGCGTCCTCCTCGCCGACGAGGCGCGCGCGCAGCTGCTTGAGCTTGGCGTCGCGCTCCTTCGCGCCGGTGATCCCGGCGACCGCGTCGGCGACCGCGTGCGCGACGCGGATCTCGGGATCCTCGAGCAGCCCCATGCGCTCGCCCTCGACGACCGCGGACGCGCGCGCGCGCTCGGCCGCGACGCCGTCGGGGTCGAGGAAGTAGCGCAGGTAGCGATCGCCGCGCGTGGCCGCCCGCACGTCGAACTCGCGCGCGTGCTTGGCCGAGGGCAGGTGCGCGACCTGGGCTCGCTCGCGTCGCCGTTCGAAGCGCTCGAGGTCATAGAAGTTCACGATCCCGGCGAGCGGCGTCATCTGCACGGGCAGCAGCGCGAGGTCGGTCTCGACGCCCGTCGTCTGCACGGGTCGCTCGCCGGCGACGAAGTACTCGGCGACCGTCAGCTTGAGCGCCTGCTCCTGGTCGTAGAGCACGCGCGGCACCAGCAGCTGCACGGTCCCCTTGCCGAAGCTCGAGCGGCCGACGACCAGCCCGCGCCCGGTGTGCTTGAGCGAGCCCGCGACGATCTCCGACGCGCTCGCGGAGCTCTCGTCGATCAGCGCGACGACCGAGACCTCGGCCGGCACGATGACCTCGGGCTGCGCCGACTCGGACTCGCGCCCCTCGGCCGAGCGCACGATGACCAGCTCGCCCGCGGGCACGAGGAGATCGAGCACCTCGATCGCCTGGGCGAGCAGGCCCCCGGAGTTGCCGCGCATGTCGATCACGAGCCCGCGCAGCGCCGCGCCTGCGCCCTTCGCCTGGCTCTCCGCGGGCCCGAGCAGCTTCTCGATCGCCGCGCGCGCCTGCTCGCCGGTGTTCTGCTGGAAGGTCGAGATCTTCAGGTAGCCGATCCCGTCCGGCATGCGCTCACCGGTCACGCTCTCGACCTTGATGATCGCGCGCGTGATGGTGATCGTCAGCACCTCGTTGTCGCCGCGCTGCAGCTTGACGGTGACCTCGGTGTCGACGGGCCCGCGCAGCATCTGCTGCGCGTCCGGAGCCTTCATGTTGACGGTGCTCTGCCCGTCGATCGCCAGCAGCAGGTCGCCGGGCTTGAGGCCCGCCTTCTCGGCGGGGCCGCCCGGCAGCACGCCGACGACGCGGATCCGTCGCGCGTCCGCGACGATCTCGAGGCCGACGCCGCCGAACTGACCGCGCGTCTTGACGCCGAGGTCGCTGTGCTCCTTCGGGTCGAGCAGGATCGTGTGGGGATCGAGGGGCGCGAGCAGGCCGTTGATCGCGGCGTACTCCAGCTCGCGCTCGTCGTCGTCGCGCAGCTCCGAGCCGAGCGAGTCCTTCGTGAACACGAGGATCTCCTCGAGCCGCGCGGCGGCTGCCTGCACGCCGTCGAGCCCGGCCAAGGAGAATTCTCGAGCGTCCGAGCCGACGGTGACCTCGACGCGATCACCCGGCAGCTCCTTCGCGAAGAACTCGGGCCGGTGCAGCCCGAGGCCGGTTAACGCCGCGAGCAGCTGGTCGCGGGGCGCGAAGCGCTCGGCCGCGAAGTACTCACGCTCCACGCGATAGGCCGTCCACGCGAGCAGCGGGAACGGGCGCGTGTTGAGCGAGAGCGCCTCGTCGAGCGCCGCCTCCTCCTCGGGCGTGACGAGCCCGCGCAGCGGGGTCTGCTCCGGGGCCTGTTTGGAATCTTCGACCTCGGTCGGCGCGTCTTGCCGAGCGCAGGAGGAACAACTCGGGAGCGCCAACAACAGCGCGGCCGTCACGGCCGGCGACGCGAAGGCGAAACACGCGGATACAAAACGGCGATTCACACCAGGATTCCAGGTCACTGCAGGCTGGAAGGCGGTGTCGGCAAGCATAGCAGCCTGACGCCTGCGGCCATCACACGGCCTGCTCGTGGCCGATCGCGCGCCTGGTGACGCGCGATCGCGCGGCCGGTCCACAGGCCGAGAGGGTTGTTGGCCCTCTGCAAACACGGGCGTCACCGCGCATCACAATTTCTATTTTTAGTTGCTGGTTTGTTTCTTATTAAGTCGTTGGTGCCTTCAGCCCCCGCTTAACTCGTTCAATTGACGCCTGTTTGGTTTGTGGCACGCAATTCGCTTGTCAAGTTTTCTGCAGTGCGCTTGATTCTCTTCAGTGCCGCTTCCCTGACCGTCCTTCTGACCGGGTGCGTTGATGCCCCCTTGCAGCCGGCGCACCTCGGCGCTGACGGCCAGCTGAGCGCCACGCATATGGAGCAGTCGGCGATCTCGGCCGAGCAGTTTCAAGTCGCGCGTCAGGTCGTCAACGTGACCGCGGTGCTGGCCGCGCAGGAGTCCGGCGCGCTCGAGGACGCCGACGCGTTCTCGCCCGACGTCGGCGCGGTGCATCTCCACCTGCGCGCGGACGGGCTGACGACGACGCGCCCCGTCACCTTCGTGTGGACGCACGGGGAGGAGCGCGACGAGCTCGCGGGCGTGCTCGCGCCGAGCCGCGCGCTCACGCGGGTCTCGTCACGCTCGATCACGCCCGAACAGACGGGCGCGTGGACGGTCGAGGTGTTCGAAAGTGCAACTACGGACAGCGAGCGGAAGCTGCTGTTCACGCGCGAATTTCAGGTTCTCTAGACGCTTGTTTGCTTGGTGGCGTCCGAGTCGTGTGACGCCCGCGGCCTCGGCCGCGGGCGTCGTTTTTTTTGGGTGTGGCGTGGTTCGATGCGAGCCCGTACCCTTGGCCCGCGATGACACAGCAAGAGAGCGGAATCGGCCTTAAACCCGAGGTTGTCGACATCTTCGCGCGGGGTCTCTACCACCTGGCGAAGGTCGACGGGATCGACCCCAGCGAGATCAGCTTGATCGAGGAGTTCCTCTCCGAGACCGGCGCGACCGTGACGATGGCGGACCTCGAGCGCAGCGGTTTTGACCCCAAGGAGGCCGCAGAGGTGCTCGAGACGACCGCGATGCGGCACATCTTCGTCCGCACGGCGATCGCGCTGGTCAAGGCCGACGGCGTCTGGAGTGAGGCCGAGATCGACGCGCTCGGCGACGTCGCCGAGACGCTCGGGCTGAGCATCGCGGACTTCTGCAGGCTGGAGCTAGAGGCCAGCCAGATGAGCATCACCGGGAACTGACGCGGCCACGACGCGCGCAGGCAGGAGCAGACGAGACTATGGGCTTCATCAGGAATTTCATCAAGAAGCAGCTCATCGACATCATCGAGTGGCAGGACGACACCAACTACACGCTGGTGTGGAAGTACCCCGATGACGACAACGAGATCAAGAACGGCGCCAAGCTGATCTGTCGCGAGAACCAGGCCGCGATCCTGATCAACGAGGGCCAGCTCGCCGACATCTTCGGGCCCGGGACGCACACGCTGGCGACCCAGAACATGCCGGTGCTCTCCACGCTCAAGGGCTGGAAGTACGGCTTCGAGAGCCCCTTCAAGGTCGACGTCTACTTCGTCAACCTCAAGCAGTATCTCGACCAGAAGTGGGGCACCTCGAACCCGGTCATCATCCGCGACCCGGAGTTCAGCGTCGCCGGTCGCCCGGGCAAGATCCGCATCCGCGCGTTCGGCTCGTACAACTTCAAGATCACGGACCCCGGCACGTTCTTCAAGGAGATCGTCGGGACCCAGAGCATCACCGAGACCGATGACATCGCCGGCTACCTGAAGAAGCGGCTCGTCAGCAAGTTCTCGATCGCGGCCGGCAAGAGCGGCGTGAGCATCGCCGACATGGCCGCGCACTACGACACGCTCGGTGACGCGGTGAAGGCCGAGCTCAAGGACGAGTTCAAGAAGTACGGCCTCGAGCTGACCGTCTTCAACGTCGAGAACATCTCGCTGCCGCCGGAGATCGAGAAGGCGCTCGACCAGGCCGCGGCGCAGGCCGCCCGCGGCGTCGACAACACGCTCGCGTGGGAGGCCTCGCAGGCCATGCGAGACATGGCCAAGCAGCCAGGTGGTGGGAACCCGATGATGCAGGCCGGCATGGGCCTCGGCATGGGCAACATGTTCGGCCAGATGATGGGCGGCATGATGCAGCCGCAGCCCGGCTACCCGCAGCAGGGCGGCTACCCGCAGCAGGGCGGCTACCCGCAGCAGGGCGGCTACCCGCAGCAGGGCGGCTACCCGCAGCAGGGCGGCTACCCGCAGCAGGGCGGCTACCCGCAGCAGGGCGGCTACCCGCCCCAGGGCTACCAGGGCGGCCCGCCCCCGCCTCCGCCGCAGCAGCAGCAGCAGCAAGGCGGCGGCCCGCAGAACGATCTGCAAGCCAAGCTCGCCAAGCTCGAGATGGCCCGCGACGCGGGCCTGTTCTCGCCGGAGGAGTACGAGGCCAAGAAGAAGGAGCTGCAGCAGGCGTTCCTCTCGTCGCTGTAGCCGCGTCGCTGTAGCCGCGTCGCGGTTCACGCGTCGCTCGATCGGGCGGCCCGGGTGTCCCGGCGCCGCCCGACGTCGTCCATGGACCCGTCGCCCGCGCGCGTGGGCCGGACCACGACGCTCCCCCGCGACATCCTGGCGAAGAGGACATATGAGGGGGGCGAGCTCGGGCGGCGAGCTCCGCCGATGCGTTCTCGCGGCGAGGGCATCCGGCGCCGAGGCTCGACAACGACGCGCGCGCGCGCGATACCTCGAGCGTGCCCGAGCGCATCACCGAAGACCCGAGCGCGTGCGCGCCCCGGCGGCTGTTCCTCGTCGGCACGGACACGGACTGCGGGAAGACGGCGGTCACCTGCGCGCTGCTGCGCAGCGCCGCCGCCGCCGGGCTCGCGGCGATCCCGTTCAAGCCGGCCGCGAGCGGCCCCGCCGGGACTGGAAGTGATCCCGCGCGGCTGCTCCGCGCCGCGGGGCTGCCCGACGACGCGCTCGCGATGATCGCCATGATCGCGCCGCTGCGCTACGAGCCCCCGCTCGCGCCGGGCGTCGCGGACGACCGCGATCGCTTCCTCCTCGACTCGCCGCCGCCGCCGAGCCGCCGGCCGCTCGAGCTCGCCCGCGCCGCGCTCGCCCGCGCCGAGCGACGCTATCGACCCGCGGTGACGCTGATCGAGGGCGCGGGCGGGCTGCACGTGCCGATGCCGGGCGGCACCTGGCTGCCGGAGTGGATCACCGCGCTCGCGGCCACGCCCGTGATCGTCGGGCGCCTGGGCCTGGGGACGATCAATCACACGCTGCTGACGATCGACGCGCTGCGCCAGCGCGGGCTGACGCCGGCGGGCTTCTTGCTCTCGCGGACGCGACCGGCGGAGGACGACCGCTCGTGCGAGGACAACCCGACGATCATCACGCGCGCGCGCGGGCTGCCGTGCCTGGGCGTGCTGCCGTACACGCCGGAGGACGCGCCCGCGCCCCGCGATTGGCATCACCCGGAGCTGTGGCCACGACTGATGGCCCCAAGGACAGCCTAGTCAACGGCGGGCGCTCGCGGCTGCTGAAATTCGCCGTGTGGTCGCCAGCGCGTCTCGGGCGGCCACGAAGCCAGCGCGAAGGGAGTTCGCGGCCTGCTAGAAGCGGCCCTGGATCATGACGCTGCCGGGGCCGACGCCGAAGCGCGGGCGCCGGAGCCGGGCGGTCTTCTTGCCCTTGTCCTTCTTGGTCTTCTGCGCCGAGTTGACGAGGATGACGACGCCGAGGGTCGTCAGCGCGGCGCCAGCGACGAGCACCCCGGCCCCGGCCCACTTGGTGTCGTGCAGGAACTTGCACTGCTCCATGCCGTCGATCGTGATCACGTCCGCGCCGGTGCAGTTCTCGCCGACCTTGTAGGGCTGGTCGTGGAGCCAGGTCAGGAACACGCCGCCGCCGAGCGCGGCGACGCCGAAGCCGAGCGAGACCCAGCCCCACGGGCGGCTGGGCAGCTTGCTCGGCAGCGGCTCGAGCTTGATGTTGAGCTCCTCCGAGACGCCCTCGACGAAGGTCACCTCGCGCTCGATCGCGATGAAGCCCTCGGCGCTGACGCGGAGCACGTGCTTGCCGGCGACGGTGGGTCGCTCGAGCGGCGTCGCGCCGATGATCTCGCCGTCGAGCGTCACCAGCGCGCCGGCCGGCTCGCTCGTCAGCGAGAAGATCCCAGGGCCCGTGGCGAGCGCCTCGATCTTGGTCCCGAGCGTCGCGGCGCCGGTGGAGAACATGCCGCTCACGTCGGCGACGCCGCAGATCTCGCAGCCGTCCTCGGTCTGGGCGACCGGCTCGCCGGTGGCGCCGTCGAGCAGCTCCACGACGATCGTGTAGTCGCGATCCTGGATCGTCACGGTCGAGCGCACGACGTACTGGGCGCTCGTGGCGGTGGCGATCTGCTTGGCGCAGCCGGCGTCAGTGCAGCCGCTCGCGCTCGCGTCGGCCGCGGTGACCTCATCGGGCCCGACGACCTCGAATTTGCCGCGCTCGAGACCCGAGAGCAGCGCCTTCGTCAACTCGTCGCGATCCGTGTCGGGCATCTCGCCCTTGACGTGGAGCGGCAGCACGGCGACGCGGTGCTCGGCCGCTGGGGCCGCGCTGGCCTCGCGCACGCCGAGCTCGACCCCGCCGCGCTCGATCTGCGGGAGGCCGACGCACCACATTGTTGCTGCGACCGCGAGAGCGGTGACTCGACCGGCACGGAGCATCGCCTGTGAGGCTATCATGCTTGACCAGCGCGCCACTACATCCGAGCTTGGCCGAGGACGCGCGCAGTGCCGGCCTGGCGTGCCGCTGTCACCTTCCCCTGCTGGACCATGTCTCGCTCTCACGACCGCGCACAATTTCCGCTCGCGCCGCGTCGCGCCCACCGCTCGCGATGGAGCGCGCTCGCACTCGCGGCCGTGTGCGCGTGTCAGGGCGGGACCGCCAGCGAGCGCGCCCCCGCAGCCGCGACGCCGTCGCCGAGCGCGAGCGCGACGCCCGAGGACACGTCAAACGAGCCACGCTGGCGCTACCTGCCGGCGTTTCGCGCCGTCGCCGAGCCGCTGGGCGAAGGCGGCGTCGGAGCGGCGCCGGTGCTCGAGGTCGCCAACGGCAGGACCGGCCACGCGCGGTTTCTCGTCGCCGTGGTCCGACCTGGCGAGGATCCCGAGCTTCGGGTCGAGCTGTGGGCGTTCAGCCAGAACAACGCGCGCGGCCTCCTCGAGCCCGCCGGCGAGCCGATCGCCGCGGTGGTGCGCCTGCGCTCTTCCGACCCGCGCGCGCCCGAGCTCGAGCGCCTGCGCGAGGAGATCGCCACGCCGGGCGTCGAGAAGACGCGCCCACGCGGGCTCGAGAGCGAGACGCCGACGGCCTTCGTCGAGGCGCTGACGCGCGCGGCGAAGGCCGCGAGCGCGCCGGGCGAGGCGAGCGCGCGCGCGGAGGCGCTCGCGCGGGTGATCCGCGGGGTCGACGACACGATCTTGCTCGAGCGCGACGCCGTCTTCCGCGTCTTCGAGCTCGCGGAGGTGGACCGGGACTGGGTCGAGATTGAACCTAGCTCTCCGACCAGCCGCAGACGCCGCCTCGACGCAGCCGCCCCGAACGACCCGCTGTCGCTGGAGCTGCTCCAGACGCGCGATGGCTGGATCCTGTCCGCGATCCGCGAGCGCGCGCCCGCGGCCGACGCGAGCGCGGAGCCCGACGCGACGCCGGGATAGCGCCGACTCGAGCTCACTTGCCGCGGATGTACTCGTCGACCGCAGCCTCGTGCTCGGCGCGGGACTTCGAAAACTTGTGCATCCCCGATCCGTCGTTCTTGGCCACGAAGAACAGGAAGCGCGTCTTCTCGGGCGCGAGCACGGCCTCGAGCGCGGCCCGCCCCGGGTTCGTGATCGGCCCCGGCGGCAGCCCCTCGTGCGTGTAGGTGTTGTACGGGTTGTCGGGGTCGCGCAGGTGAATGCGGCGGATCCGGCCCTCGAATTGCTGGCACGCCGCGGACTTCTCGACCGGCACCGTGCAGCCGTAGATGATCGTCGGGTCGGTCTCGAGGCGCTTGGGCTGAAAATTGCGGAAGCGCAGGCGGTTGTAGAACACCGACGCGATCCGCGGGCGCTCGTGCCGCGCCGCCGTCTCCTTCTCGATCAGCGAGGCGAAGGTGACGATCTCGTGATCGCCCCAGCCGAACTCCTTCTCGAGCGCCGCGGCGGCGTCGCGATGCCGACGCCGGAGATCGGCGTAGACCTGCTGGTGGTGGCGCACGAGCCGGCGGATCACGTCCTCGGGCGCGGTCCCGAGCTTGAACTTGTAGGTGTCCGGGAACAGGTAGCCCTCGGCCGAGGAGGCCTCGACGCCGAGGGACTCGAGCAGCGCGGGGTCGCGCATGGCGGCCACGAGCTCGTCGCGCGCGCCGAGGCCGGCGTCCGCGAGGAGCTGCGCGACCTCGAGGGTGTGGCGCCCCTCGGGGATCGTCACGCGGACCTCGCGCGAGGGCTGCGCGCGGATCAGCTCCGCGAGCAGTTCCTCTGGGGTCATGTCCCCTCGGACATGATGCTCACCGGCGGTGATCTTGCCGGCGGCGCCCCGGTGGAGGACGAAGACCTTGAACCACAGCGCCTCGTCCTCGGGCAGCACGCCGGCCGCGATCAGGCGGCGCATGACCTCGGTCAGCGAGGCCCCGCGCGGGACTTCGAACTCCACGACCTCCGCGCCGCCGACGCCCGCGCGCGCCGGGTAGCCGATCACGCGCTGGTAGGTCTGAAAGCACCAGTACGCGCCGACAGCGAGCGTCGCGACCACGACCACGAGCGCCCAGCGCTGCGCGCGACGAGAGCGCTTGAGCCAGCGCCTCCGCGGGGCGCCCGCGGGCGAGCTGCTTGACTCCTTCGACGCCTTCTTCGACGCCTTCTTCGAAGCCTTCTTCGAAGCCTCCGTCGCGGGCGAGTCGTCCGCGGCTTCCGCCGCGGCCGCGTTCTCGCGCTCTCCCTCGCTCTCGCGCTCTCCCTCGCTCACGCGCCCTCCCTCGCTCACGCGCTCGCCCCCGTCTGCTGCGCGTCCAGCCACCCCTGGAGGATAAACTGCGCGGCCACGGCGTCGATCTTCTGCCGTCGACGCGCGCGCGAGAGATCGGCCTCGAGCAGCGTGCGCTCCGCCGCCGAGGTCGAGAACCGCTCGTCCCAGAGGATGATCGCGACCGCGGCGCCCCCTGCCCCCTCGCTACGCGCCGCGGCGCCGGGCTGTTCCTGACCCGCGAGCGCGCGCTCGAGCGCCCGCACGAACACGCGCACGCGACGAGCGCGATGGCCCTCGCGCCCGTCGAGCTCGAGCGGGAGCCCGACGACGATCGCGCCGGCCGCCTCGCGGACGACCAGCTCTTGCACCGCGCGCGCGTCGGCCTCCTGACCGCGACGCGCGAGCACCTCGCGCGCGGTCGCGATGACCCCGCCCTCGTCGCTCACGGCCACGCCGATCGTCTTGCTCCCGACGTCGAGTCCGAGCGCGCGCATGGTCGCGGGTTGTAGCACGCTCGCCCGCGCGAAGCAGCGCGCGGTCTCGCGAGATCGGGCGCTACGCCTCGCGGCGGCGGCGACGACGACGACCCTTGCGGCCCTCGCCGTCCTCCTTGAGGCTCTTGGCCGCAGCCTCCGCGGCCGCGGCCGCGATCGCGTCGTCGTGCGAGGCCGGGGCGATTGACTCGGCGGCCTGCTTCATCGCGTTGAGCTGCTGCATCGCCTTCTGGGCGGCGGCTTGCAGGCGCTGGGCCTGGGCGTCACCCGAGACCTTGCGCGCCCCGCCGCGCGCGCGCGCGCCTCGGTTGGCGCGCGTCACCGCGGTCTCGTACTCGGCGCCCTCCTCGGCGGCGGCTCGCTGCGCGGCGGTCAGGCGCATGGACAGGAACTTGTCGAGCACGGTCTGCTCGATCGACTCCCACATGTCCTTGAACAGGTTGTACCCGCGGATCTTGTACTCGTTCTTGGGGTTGCGGGTCGCGTAGCCGACCAGGCCGATGCCGGTGCGCAGGTGCTCGATGTTCTTGAGGTGGGCGATCCACTGCTCGTCGATCTCGCCGAGGTAGGCCTGGCGGACGTAGAACAGGTAGGTGTAGAGCCCGGCCTCCTCCTCGCGCGCGGTGAGCCGCGCCTCGACCTCGTTCCACACGCGGTCGACGAGCTTCTCGATGTTGTCCTCGACGGTGCGGAGGTCGAGCTTGGCGCCGAAGCGGCGCGCGGCCGCGACCTCGAGGCCGGGGAGGTTCCAGTCGTCGGGGTGGACGTTGTCGGGGCACAGCTCCATGACCATCTCGTCGACCTTCTTGAAGGCCAGGTCGTGGATGCGCTCGCGCTGCTGGATGAGCGAGCGCGCGACGACGTCGATCGAGGTCTCGATGGTCTGCTTGCGATCCTCGATGGCCTCCTGCAGCGGGACCATCGCGCCGAAGCGGCGGTACAGCTCGTGCGTGAGGTTGTGGTGGTTGAGGCCGCCGCTCGGGAACGGCTCGGGCACGTCGGCGTCCTCGCCCCGCTGCGCCATGACCTCGCGGCAGTACTCGTCGATGGTCTTGATCACGCGCTCGCGCACGAGCTCGGACATCGACTCGACCGTGTAGGGCCCGGAGGTGTCCGGCGGCGGCGGGAGGTTGTGGCGCTGCTCCTTGCGCGCCTGCTCGTCGAGGATCTCGGGCTGGTAGCGGCCCTCGAGGATCTGCTTGCGCAACGCGTAGATCGCCTTGCGCTGATCGTTCATCACGTTGTCGTACTCGAACAGGTTCTTGCGCGTGTCGAAGTGCATGGCCTCGACGCGCCCCTGCGCGTTCTCGATCGCGCGGTTGACCAGCGGCGCCTCGATCGGGATGTCCTCCTCCATGCCGAGCCGCTCCATCAGCCCGGTGATGCGGTCCGCGCCGAAGATGCGCATGAGGTCATCCTCGAGGCTGAGGAAGAAGCGCGACTCGCCGGGGTCGCCCTGACGGCCCGCGCGGCCGCGCAGCTGGTTGTCGATGCGCCGGCTCTCGTGCCGCTCGGTGCCGATGATGTAGAGCCCGCCGAGCTCCAGGACCTCTTTCTTCTCGGCGTCGCACTGCTCCTTGAGGCCCTTGAACAGGCGATTGAACTCCTCGGGCTGCTTCTCGGGGTCGAAGTTGGCCTTCGCCATCATCTCCGGGTTGCCGCCGAGGATGATGTCGGTGCCGCGGCCGGCCATGTTGGTCGAGACGGTGACGGCGTGCTTGCGGCCGGCCTGGGCGACGACGGTCGCCTCGCGGTCGTGCTGCTTGGCGTTGAGGACCTGGTGGGGGATGCCCTCGCGATCGAGCAGCTGGTGGATCACCTGCGACTTCTCGACGCTGACGGTGCCGACGAGCACGGGCTGCCCGCGCGTGTGGGCCTCGCGGATCTCCTCGACCACCGCCTTGAACTTGCCGCGCTCGTTCTTGTAGACGAGGTCGTCCTGGTCCTTGCGGACGAGCGGGCGGTTGGTCGGGATGACCATGACCTTGAGGTCATAGATCTTGTGGAACTCGGCCTCCTCGGTCTCGGCCGTGCCCGTCATGCCCGAGAGCTTCTCGTACATGCGGAAGTAGTTCTGGTAGGTGATGGTCGCCAGCGTCTGGCTCTCGGGCTGGATCGGCACGCCCTCCTTGGCCTCGATCGCCTGGTGGAGGCCGTCGCTCCAGCGCCGCCCCTCCATCTTGCGGCCCGTGAACTCGTCGATGATGATGACCTCGCCGCCGGCGACGAGGTAGTTGACGTCCTTCTTGTAGAGGACGTGGGCGCGCAGCGCCTGGTTGACGTGGTGCAGCAGCTCGATGTTGTCGGGCGCGTAGAGGTTGCGGCACTGCAAGAGGCGCTCGACCCGGTCGACGCCCGCGTCGGTGAGCTGCACGCTGCGAGCCTTCTGGTCGACGACGTAGTCGAGGTCGCGGCGCAGCGACGGGATCACGCGGTTGACGGTCACGTAGGTCTCGGGCGGCTTGTCGGCCTCGCCCGAGATGATCAGCGGCGTGCGGGCCTCGTCGATCAGGATCGAGTCGACCTCGTCGACGATCGCGTAGTGCAGGTCGCGCTGCACGTACTTCTCGATCGTCTCCTTCATGTTGTCGCGCAGGTAGTCGAAGCCGAACTCGTTGTTGGTCCCGTAGGTGATGTCGCAGCGGTACGAGCGCTGGCGCTCGAGGTGGTACATGCCGCTGACGATCGTCCCCGTCGACATGCCGAGGAACTTGTAGATCTGGCCCATCCACTCGGCGTCGCGCGCGGCCAGGTAGTCGTTGACGGTGATGAGGTGACAGCCGCGGCCGCTGAGCGCGTTGAGGAACAGCGCCGTGGTCGCGGTCAGCGTCTTGCCCTCGCCGGTCCGCATCTCGCAGATCGTCCCGCGGTGCATGGCGATGCCGCCGACCATCTGCACGTCGTAGTGACGCATGCCCAGCGTCCGCACCGAGGCCTCGCGGACCGTGGCGTAGACCTCCGGGAGCATCGCGTCGAGCGGCTCGCCGTTCTTGAGCCGCTCACGGAACGCCCCGGTCCGCGCCCGCAGCTCGTCATCGCTGAGCGGCTGGAGCGACTTCTCCAGGTCGTTGATGCGCGACACGAGCGGGCGCATCTTCTTCATCTGGCGCTCGTGCTTCGTGCCGAAGATCTTCTTGAACAGCGTATTGAACATGACGGTCGTGGGGGAGAGCCGGGCCGGGCAAGGGTACGGGCGCGCTACGCCGCTGTAAACGCGCCGGGCTCGCCCCCGTGGGCGCGCCCGGCAGACCCACGCCAGCACGCTCGAGCGCCGCGCTGGCGCGCAGCTCCGGTCTACCACCGACCCGCGGCGAGCTGACGCCGCATCTGCGTACGCTCACGCGGATGCGCGCGCCGAGCCGGAGCCGCTGGCGCGCGCGCTGGGCCCGGTGCGCTATAAGGCGACAGCCTCTGGAGGAAAGCCGGCCATGAGCATGCGAGACAACCCCGACGTTTTGCTGCGCGTGAAGCTGCGCAACTTCACGATCGCCGAGGCGGTGACGCCCCGCGACGCGAGCCCGATCGACGGCCAACCCGCGTGGTTTTTGCCCCTGGAGAGCCCGCCGCCCGTGGGCTCGCTGCTGTCGCTGTCGCGCGACAGCGCCGGCGCAGAGCCGCCCCTGGCCTTCGAGGTCCGGCGCAACGCGGTCCTCGAGGAGCTGGGTCGGGGCTGCGTCGGCGTCGAGGTCGACCTCGCGCGGCTCGAGGAGCTGGCGAACGAGGTCGGCTCCGAGCACCTCGAGCCAGAGCCGGCCCCCGCGTCGATGGACGCCGCCGCGGCCGCGCACGAGGTGCTGGTGCTCGCCGACATCACCGACGACGAACCCCCCCTGGCGACTGGCGGCGGGAAGCTGCGCAAGGGACGTTCCCGCGCGTAGCGGCGCGGTCGGCGAGCCGCGCGTCTCGAGACACGAGACGCGCACACGACGAGAGCACGAGACGGAGCGGAGCGAGGTGGAGCGGAGCGAGGTGGAGCGGAGCGCGACGTCGACATCGTGGCTGCGCCCGGCCGCGCTCGGGCGCGCCCCGCGGGTCCACGTCATCGCGCCGTCCGGGCCGATCGTCGAGCGCGAGGTCTTCGACCGCGGGCTCGCGCTGCTCGAGAGATCACTCGGACGCCCGTGCACGCTGGCGAGCAACATCTTCTGCGAAGACGGCTACTTCGCGGGCGACGACGCGACGCGCCTCGCCGCGCTGCAGGAGGCGCTCGCCGATCCCTCGATCGACGCGCTGATCGCCGGGCGCGGCGGCTACGGGCTCACGCGCCTGCTCCATCGACTCGACCCCGAACCACTGCGCCGCGCCCCCAAGCTGATCATCGGCTTCTCCGACACGACCGCGCTGCTCGTGTGGGCGCTCGGGCGCGCCGGCGTGACCGCGATCCACGGGCCGTCGGTGCAGCAGCTGGCGACGCTGCCGGAGGATGATCGGGAGCGGCTCATCTCGCTCGCGCGCGGCGAGGACCCGGGGGCGCTGGTCGCCGAGGAGGGCGCGATCGTCCGCGGCGGACGAGTGCAGGGGTGGCTGCTGGCGGGCAACATCGAGGTCCTGCGCAGCCTGGTCGGCACCCCGGCGATGCCGTCGCTGAGCGGCGCCATCCTGGCGCTCGAGGAGCTCGGCGAGCGCCCGTACCGGATCGACCGGGCGCTCACGCAGCTGATCCGCAGCGGCGCGCTGCGGGGCGTTCGCGGGGTCATGGTCGGTCAGCTGACCGGCTGCGAAGAGCCTCCGGGGCGCCGGGTGCAGAGCCCGACGGCCCACGAGGTCGTGGTCGAGCGGCTGTCGACGCTCGGGGTGCCCGTGGTGACCGGCTTCGACTTCGGTCACGCGCTGGACCGACACGCGGCGCTGCCGGTCGGCGGCCTCGTCGAGCTCAACGCGGATCACGGCGCGCTGTACATGCTCGAGCCCGTGACGGCGCCGCCGCGCGAGACGTCGTAGACTTCACGCCGAGGTCGGCCGACGCCGAGCGGAGCCTGGCTCCACCTTCGACGTCCGGCGATTTTTTTGGGCATTGATTCTGACGACAGCTGTAGTACTACAGTAGTAGTTCAACTACAACTGTCGTTGAGATGAGCGGCTCGCAACAACTCAGTGAAGTTCAGCTCGCGTTTATGCGCGCGCTCTGGGACCTCGGCGAAGGCACCACCCGCGATGTCCAGGAGGCGCTCGAGGCGCTTGGGCGCGCGCTCGCGCCCACGACCGTGACGACGGTCCTCGCCCGCCTGGAGAAGCGCGGGCTCGTCACGCACCGCCGTGACGGGCGGCAATACATCTACCGCGCGACGGTTTCCCGTCAAGAGATGCAGCGCTCGGTGATCTCGCGGGTGACCGACACGCTGTTTCGCGGGGATGTGACCGCGCTGTTCAGTCAGCTGCTGAGCACGCGGGACATCGGGCCGGGGGACCTCGCGCGGGTCAAGGCGCTGATCGAGGCGCGCGAGCGCGAGGCCGACGACGACCCGGACGACGAGCCGGGCGCGCGCGAGTGAATGAAACGCCGGCGCGCGGGATCTGATGGACAGCGCCGATGCGACGACCTGACCGAGAGACCTGACCGAGAGACCTGACCCGCGCGCCGCGAGCAACAAGACCCAAAAACCAGGTTTAGACCAGGGCGCGCACGCGCGCATCAGAGGGAGGCCGAGGAGTGAACTCTTACCTGCTTTTAAGCACAGGAACCGGGCTCGTGGAGTACTCGACGTCGGCGGCCGCCGTCACCGGGTGGCTGCTGACCTACCTGATACACAGCACCATCCTGATCCTGAGCGTGTGGCTGGTGTGCCGCGCGTTCCCGACGCTGTCGAACGGCATGCGCAACCTGCTGTGGAAGTTCGCGCTGATCGGCGGCGTCGCCACGGCGGCCTTCCAGTGCACGACGGACTACCGCCCGGCGCTCGGCACCGTCGAGGTCCCGGTCGCGCAGCTCGCGACGCAGGCCGCCCCCGCCGCGCTGCCGGCGACGGGCGCCGCGGTGACGCCCGCCGCCCCCGCGGCGGCGCCGATCGTCGAGCGTCACGAGATCGTGCAGGACGGCCAGGTCGTGATCGTCGATGTCACGCGCCCGGCCCCGGCCGCCACCCCGGCGCCCGTCGCCGCCGCCTCGGTCGCGGCGCCCCTGGTCGCGCCGGGCGAGCCGACGCCCTCGCCGCTGTGGCCCGCGGTGCTCTCGATCCTCTGGATCGTCGGCGCCGGCGTGGCGGTGACCCGCCAGGCGATGGCGGCTCGTCGCTTCGCGACCCAGGTCAAGGAGCGCAGCGAGGTGCTCGAGGACCCGATCCTCGAGCGGTTCCTGCACCTCTGCCAGCGCTGCGGCATCCAGCGCAAGATCCGGCTCACCGCTTCGCCCAACATCGCGTCGCCGGTGGTCCTGGGTCGCTCGGAGATCTGTCTGCCGCAGAGGGCCGTCGACACGCTCACGCCCGACCAGATCTCGAGCGTGCTCGCGCACGAGCTGGCTCACCTCGAGCGCCACGACGGCTACTGGATGATCGGCGCGACCGCGCTCGAGTCGCTGTTCTTCTTCCAGCCGCTCAACAACCTCGCGCGGCGTCAGCTGCAGATCACGACGGAGTTCCTGTGCGACGACTGGGCCGCGTACCACTGCGGCGGCGGCGAGCACCTCGCGAAGTCGCTGGCCGAGGTCGCGACCTGGACCGAGGCGACGCCGCAGCCGACCCCGCTGCCCGGCATGGTCGACGTGAACAGCCCGCTCGTCGATCGCGTGACGCGGCTGCTCGAGCACAAGCCGACGCCGCTGCGGGTCGAGCCCATGCCCTGGCGCGTCAGCGCGGTGCTGGCTCCGCTCGCGCTCATCGCCCTGACGGCGCCGCGAGTCGCGGCCGCCGACCAGCAGGCGCCGGTCGCGGAGGTCTCGCCGACGCCCACCGACGCGCTGCCCCCGGCGCTGGCGGCCGCGATCGTCCGCGAGCCCACGCCGCAGGTCGCAGCGGTCGCGCCGGTCGCTCCGGTCGCGCCTGTCGCTCCGGCCATCCCGGCGGCCCCGACCCCGCCGCCGCCGCCCGCCGCCGCGCCCGCGGCCCCGAACCTGCCCGACGCGATCGCGAGCGCCGAGCGTGACGGCGACCACGTGGTCCTGAAGCTGCGCGACGGCACCGAGCTGCGCGTGCGCGTCAACGAGCCGGAGGCGCCGGCGCCCGAGTACGCGGATCCCTTCAGCGGCCACGAGCTGATCGATCCCTTCCCGCGCTCGCGCGCCTACTACTTCCAGGCCGATCCGCTCTCGATGTTCTTCGGCGGCGCGATGCTCCTGCTCGAGCACGAGCTGACCAGCGCGATCGACGATCTGCTCGAGGTCGAGCGCGAGCAGGCGGCGCTCCGCCGCGAGCGCGCCCATCGTCGCGCCCACCGGCACGACGACCCGTGCTGCGCGCGCGAGCGCAGCAGCGCGATCCACTTCACCTTCCCGTAGGCGGCTGTCGCCCGGATTCACGACGAATCACCACCAAGCACCTACGAGCCCGGGCCTGCGCCCGGGCTCGTTCTTTGGGAGGAGTCACTCCCCGTCCGCGCGGACGCGCCGAAACCACGGGATCTTGACGAACATCGCGACGACCCAGGCGACGGCGATGAAGATCGCGCCGAGCCGCGTCACGCCGACGCACACCAGCGCGATCCCGGCGCCGAACAGCGCCGCGCCGGCGCCGAGCGCCTCGATGTCCCCCATCGTCAGCTTCTGCAGCCACGGGTGATGCTCGCGCCCGTAGAAGCGCCCGACCCTCGTGGCGAGCGAGACGACCTCGGCCGAGGGCGTGCCGCCGTCGAGCGCGATCTCGAGGTCCTCCCGCATCGCGCGGACGCTGGCGTAGCGCTCGTCGGGGGCGAGCGCCATCGCGCGCTCGACGACCGCGACGAGCGAGGAGGAGACGCTGGGCGCCGCCAGGGCGAGCGCGGTGTGCCGCCCCTCCGTGATGCGCGCCTGCAGCTCGTGGACCGACGAGACGTCGGTGATCGGGCGCGTGAGCGCGATGAGCTCGTAGAGGATCACGCCGAGGGTGTAGACGTCGGAGCGAGCGTCGAGCGCGACGCCCAAAACTTGCTCGGGGGACATGTACAGCGGCGTCCCCGAGACGAGCTCCGACGAGCCGGCGGACGGCATGGCCTCGCGCAGCGGGTGACCCGCTGACCCCGGGAGCGCGCAGGCGAGGCCCCAGTCCATCACGAGCAGCTCGCCGTGCTCACCGAGCATGATGTTGCCCGGCTTGAGATCGCGGTGCAGCACGCCGCGCGCGTGGGCGAACTCGAGCGCGCGACACAGCTGCAGGAACAGCCGCAGGCGCCGCGGCAGCGTGAGCCCCTCGACGAGCTCGCCGCGCGACGCGCTCTCGTCTCGGAGCTGCTCGATCGCCTCGTCGAGCGCGACGCCGTCGACGTACTTCATCGTGAAGTAGAGCTCGTCGTCGCCGGCGAGCGCGAGGTCGTGCAGCGGGATGATGTTGGGGTGATCGAGGTACGCGGTCACCCGCGCCTCCCACAGGAACTGCTGCAGCAGCCGACGATCATCGCGCAGCTCGGGGCGCAGGCGCTTGACCGCGAGGTCGCGCAGGAGATCGACGTCGCGGACGCGCGTGACCACGCCCATCCCGCCCGCGCCGAGCTCCCCGAGCTCGCGGTAGCGCTCGCTCGCGACGAGCGCGGATGACCGCCGCGCCAGGCCGCTCGGCGAGCCCGCGACCGGAGGCGGGTCGGTCGACTCGGGGCGCGCGGGCGCCTGGGCCATGGTGTCCTCGAGCGCGCGCAGCGTGCTCCCGACCGCGAGCTGCGAGCGTCGCAAGGTCGCGTCGAGCGTCGGCGAGGGCGTCACGCTGGGAGAGGTCGAGCGCACGGCACGACGATGCTAGCTCGGATCACGCGGCGCGATGTACCGCGTGACCGTTCGCGTCGGCGCGAACGCGCGCGGCGAGGACCGCGGGCGCGCTAAAACATGGTCTTTGCGACACCCGACGTGAGCGCGCGCGACGACGTCAGGGGGTCTCGACGAGGCGCTCGGTCAGCGCGTGGGTCGCGACGACCGCCGCCGCCGGCACGCCCCAGACGATGTTGCCGCGGAAGCCGACGAAGAACATCCCGCTCGCGTAGATCCGCTCGCGCTCCGGGATGTCCTCGCGCGCCATCGGGCTGTCGAACTGTCCGCCGACGACCAGCGCCCCGAACCCGCCGAGCCCGATGCCGAAGTCCGCGGTGAAGCCGACCGGGCTGCGCTGCGGGCCGTAGCCGTCCTCGCCGCGATCCTGGTAGAGCGTGAAGGTCAGCGCGCTCGAGAACTCAAACGCCGGCGCGAAGCGACCGCGACCGATCCAGTAGCGCCCGGCGATGCCGATGTTGCCCCAGAGCGTGCGGTTGTCGCTGGCGATCACGCCGCCCTTGGGCCCGAGCGTCAGGCGCGTGTACTTGAACATGCCGCGCGACTCGACCGACGCCGGGAAGTTAATCCAGACATCGTACTGGGCGCGGCCGGAGTGCCAGGCCGTGGACGAGCTGTCGACGCTGACATCACCTTGGCGCAGGCGATAGGCGTAGGCGCTGGTGGCGTTGATCTCGACCCCGAACCCGCAGCTTGGATCGGCGATCAGGCAGCGCCAACGCACGCGCTTCGCCTCGGTCTCGGGCTCGCCGAGCTGGTAGCGCTGACGCAGCGTGGCCATGTCCCGCTCGGTGTAATACGGCGGACCCTCGACCTCGCTGGACGCGACCGGCTGCGCGGGCGCGACGACCGGCGCGGGCGCTGGCTGGACCGGCGCTGGCTGGACCGGCGCTGGCTGGACCGGCGCTGGCTGGACCGGCGCTGGCTGGACTGACGTCGGCTGGACTGACGTCGGCTGGACTGACGTCGGCTGGACTGACGTCGGCTGGACTGACGTCGGCTGGACTGACGTCGGCTGGACTGACGTCGGCTGCGCCGTCGGGGCCTGGACGGCGAGCGCGAGCGCGAAGGAGACCGTGCCGATCACTCGCCACCTCCTGCGAACGCGCCGCTCGCGAGCATCCCGAGGATCACGAGCGCGGCGACGGGCGCGGCCGGGATGGCGTGGGCGCGCAGACCGAAGGTCACGCGCGTGTCGCCGTCGAGGAAGTCGGCCATGGCGAACAGCGCACCCCAGCCGCCGAAGCCGCCTGCGACCTCGACGTGCGTGCCCCAGTAGGTGCCCGTGACGCCCACGGACGTCGACTGCACCGCGCCCAGGGTGACATCGAGGTGGAAGGCCTTGAGCCGCTGACGACCGAGCCAGAATTGGTTGACGGCGGCGATCCGGAACGAGTCGGTGTTGGAGGTCCGCGCGGTCGAGACGACCGCGCCGGGGATGAGCGAGTTCGGGTTGTTAAATTGCCCGGAGCCGCGCGACCAGCTGGCGACGAGACCGAGCCCCCAGGGGCTCCACGCGCCGCGCGCGAGCCAGAGCGGCCGCACCGTGAAGCCGCCGCGGAAGCCGAATTGCGTGTAGGGCGTGGTGAAGCCGAAGTCGCCGCGCAGCACGTTCATGCCGACGGCCACGTGGGCCGACGCGAGCAGGGCCGACTTGCACTTCGCGTCCTCGATGAAGCAGAAGGCCCCCTTGCGCAGGGACAAGAACGGGGGCTTCTCGGTGTCCGGGCCGCTCGGGTACTTCACCTCGGAGACCGGGTCGTCGGCGAAGAACGGGCCGTGCTCCGGTCGGGTCCCGAGCGGCAGCTCCTCGGGCGCCGAAGCGGCGGTCGGAGGAGGCGGGCCCGCCTGCGTCGCGGGGGCGGGCATCAGCGGCTGCGACGGCTGGGCTGCCACCGGAGCTGGCTGCGCCGGCTGTGGCTGCGCCGGCTGTGGCTGCGTCGGCTGTGGCTGCGGCTGCGGCTGCACCGGCTGTGGCTGCGCCACCGGCTGCGGCGCGACCTCTTGCGTCACGTCCGCCGAGGACACGAGCACGCCCGGGACGAGGAGCGTCACGAGCCACGATGAGAAGACCGTCGACACCGCGCGCGATCAGGATGCAAGAGTCAGGGCGATCTTACAACCGCCCCGCGCGAACACGCGTGCGCCGCGCCTGCGCCCCCGGAAGACCGACCGGTCACGACGCGTGAGCCCGACGTCCGGGTGGGACGCGGGGGCGCGCCCGGTTTCACGACCCCGGCGTGAGGATGTCAGGCGTGGGCGAGGTCGTGACCGCATGACTTGCGGTCCGGCGACTGGGCGATCGGGGACGTCCTCGCGGTCACCGCCAGCGGCGACCGGCCCTCCGTCCGCCGGCGGACGCCGCGGCGAGACGAGCGGGATACGCGGCCGCGCGGCGGCGATGCGGACGGTGCATGTACACGTGAGCGGCCTGTCCGGCGAGCCCTGTCCCTTCGCGCGCGTGACCGCGGCGGCGCGTCAGGTGTTGGCCTCGTCGATGCGCTCCGCGCCGCGGAAGATGTTCTTGCAGACCTGCTTGCCGAGCAGCTTGCGCGTCTGCTCCTGCGCGCCGTCCCACGCGGGTCGGACGTCACGCAGCAGGCGCCTGCCCTTCGCGGTCATCTTGATCGCGTGCGAGCGAGCGTCGTCGAGGCACACGAGCTCGAGCCAGCCGTTGCTGCACATACGCTCGACGTTGCGGCTGACGGTCGAGGCGTCCATATGCATGCGATGGGACAGCTCGTTCGGCGTGATGCCGCCGGTCTCCATCACCACGACGAGCGTGTTGAGCTGGGCGATGCGCAGCCCATACGGCCTGAGCGCCTCGTCATAAATACGGCTCACCGCGCGGTTCATGACCCTCAAGCGAGAGGCGATGCACTCGCCGTTGATCAGCTCCGCCGTCTCACCCACTCCCAATTTCGTGCGACTCACGCCCATCTCCGTGGGATTCTAACTGAGGTGACCTCGAGGTCAACTGAAGAATTGCGCGTTCAGACATGCGCGTTCTGGCACCTGCAAGTAACTACTACATGTCCGACCAGACATGTAAATTTCTCGGCCACTCGGCCGCCTCGGCGGGCGGTTCTCCGCATGTGCAACAACGCGAGTTCGCGAGCGTTCTCGCCGCGACGCGCCCCGGCGCGGCGCTACGAGGCGGTTTACGGGCGACGGGCGGCGCGTCGCCGCGGCGCCGCGGCCGGCGGCGGCGCTCGAATCTGTTGTACGTACAGGTGATCGAAGCCGCGCCGCTGCGGTCTGCAGCGCGCGCGCGGCAGCCTGCGCTCGCGCGTCTCCGCGCATGGGCGAATCAGAGCCAACGTGGCCTATGAGCAATATCGAAACAGTGCGCGTACAGGAACCTCGCGGGGCGCGGTTCGGTGCGCATACAGAGGTCTCCTGGCACTAGGTATCTGTCCCGAAGACCTCGCGTCACAACGCACCGAGATCGCGACGCCCGCGCCGCGAAGACGACGAGGACGCGGCGAACACGGGTTCCGCCCGGCGGCCGCGCGCCCGCGACGATCAGCGCGGCCGCGGGAGGCCGCCGCGCACGCGACGAGCGGCGGCGCGCGTCGCGCGCGCACGACGCCGCGACGTCGCCCTCGCCCCAGGGACATGGCCGATTGTTATCCCGGCGGCCGGCGAGCGCTCGACGCCCGCGCCGCGCTCCGCCGACCCGCGCGGCGAGCCGGGCGCGAAAAACTTGGCCGCAGGCCGCCCGGCGGTACGATGCGCGCACATGCGCGCCGACTCCAGCGAGCACGGGCCTGCAGGGGCCGACCGAGGCCGCCGCGCGAGGCCCCGCGCCGGCGCGCGAGCCGGTCGGCGGGCCTGCGGGGCGGCCGCTCGTGTGGACGACGACGACCTACTTCGCCGAGGGCTTGCCGTGGTCGCTGCTGCATCAGGTCGTGGCCGAGTTCTTCACCGCGATCGGCCTGCCGGCGCAGCAGGTCGGCTACACCTCGGCGCTGCACATCACCGGGACGCTGAAATTCCTCTGGAGCCCGCTCGTCGACCTGTTCGCCACGCTGCGCCTGTGGATGATCGCGACGCAGGCGGCCATGGGGCTCGTCGTCGGCTACCTCGCGCTGCACGCACAGCACCTGGAGGCGCTCGGCATGGGCCGCGCGACCGACACGAGCTTCGTCTGGATCCTGCTCGTGGTCATCGGCGTGCTCAGCGCGACGCACGACATCGCCTGTGACGGCTACTACATGGACGCGCTCGACGAGGACGCGCAGGCCCGCATGTCGGGGCTGCGCGTCGCCGCGTTCCGCGTCGCCATGCTCGTCGGCAACGCCGGCCTCGTGTACGTGGGCGGGCGCTTCGGGTGGTTGGCGGGCTTCGGCTTCGCGGCGGTGATGTTCGTCGCGCTGGCGGCGTTCCATCAGCTGAAGCTCCCGCGCGGCGAGAGCGAGCGACGGCGCGAGCCGGCGGCGGACCGCGAGGACGCGCCCCAGCGCGCCGCGTCGCGACTCCGGCACGTGGCCACGGCCTACCTCAGCTTCCTCGGGCAGCGCGGCGCGCTCGTCGTGCTGCTGTTCATCACGACCTACAAGCTCGGCGACGCGCTGATGTTCAGCATGGGCAAGGTGCTGCTGCGCGACCTCGGCGTCGGCACCGAGACGCGCGCGCTGATCAACCTCGTCTCGGTCCTCTCGATGATCGCGGGCGCGACGCTGGCGGGCGCCTGGATCGCGCGCGCCGGCCTCCGGCGCTGCCTGCTGACGATCACGCTGCTCATGGCGCTGAGCGAGCCGCTGTACCTGCTGCTCGCGGGCGCGAGGCTCCCCATGCAGCTGGCCGCCGCGTACGACGTCCCGAGCTCCGTGATCGCGCTGCTGTGGCGACCGTCGCTGCTCACGATCGCGGGCGTCCTCGCGATCGAGCAATTCGCCGGCGGGATGGCGACCGCCGCCCAGATGATCTTCATCATGCGGCGCTGTCACCCGGACCACAAGGCCGCGCACTACGCCTTCGCCACCGCGCTCTACGCCTTCGCGCAGATGGCGACGGGCACGTACAGCGGGCACCTCTACGAGGCCCAGGGCCCGGTGATCTACTTCGCGGTGACGTCCGTCGCGTGCATCCCCGCGCTGCTGCTCGTCAACCTCATCCCGACCGAGCGGCGCGCGGCGTGAACACGACCGCGCCCGCACGCGCGCCGCTATCCGCTATAACCACGGACCGTGCTTGAGGCCGCAGGCGAGGAGCAGGCGATCAGCGCGGGCGAGGCCCGGTTCAACGCGCTGCGGCGGCGCGTCGGCCTGATCGCCGCGCCCGTCGGCTTCGTCGCGATGCTCGCGTGGCCGCTGCAGCTCGAGCTCGAGGCGCACCGGCTCGCCGCGATCACGCTGGCGACCGTGATCCTGTGGGTGACGGAGGCGATCCCGCTGTCGGCCGCCGCCCTGCTCGCGCCCACGCTCGCGGTCTTGATGAGCGTCGCGCCGGCCGAGGTCGCGTTCGCGCCCATGGCTCACCCGCTGATCTTCCTGTTCCTCGGCGGCTTCATGCTCGCGCGCGCGCTCTCGCTGCAAGGGCTCGATCGCCGGGCGGCGCTGTGGCTGCTGTCGCGCCGCTGGATCGCCGGCTCCCCGGCGCGCGCGCTCGTCGCGATCGCGCTGACGGGCTTCGTGTTCTCGATGTGGATCTCGAACACCGCGACCGCGGCGATGCTGGTGCCGGTCGCGACCGGGCTGTGCGCGACGATCGCGAGCACCGCCGGCGACGAGGCCGACGGCGCGGGGCGGGACGACGAGGACGCGCCGAGCTTCCGCCGCTTCACCGAGGGCGTGCTGCTCGCGCTGGCCTACTCGTGCTCGCTCGGCGGCATGACGACGCCGATCGGCACGGCGCCCAACGTCATCGCGATCGGCATGCTCGAGGACATGGTCGGGGTCCGCGTCGACTTCTTCGCGTGGATGCGCTTCGCGCTGCCGACCGCGCTGGTCAGCATGGTCGTGGTGCTCGGCTGGGCGCTGTGGCGGTTCCGCGCGCCCGTCGAGCGCATGCGCGGGCTGACGGAGGTCGTGCAGCGACAGCTCGCGGCGCTCGGGCCGGTCACGCCCGGCGAGCGCCGCGTCAGCGTGATCTTCGGGCTGACCGTGCTCGGCTGGCTGACGCCCTCGCTGCTCCGGCTCGTCCTCGGCGAGGCGCACCCGTGGACGCGCTGGGGGCAGGTCGGGCTCGAGGAGGGCGTCGTCGCGCTGCTGGCCGCGCTCGCGCTCTCGGTGCTGCCCTCGGGCGCCGCCCGCGAGCGCGGCGGCCAGACCGAGCCGATCCCGCTGCTGCCCTGGGGCGAGGCGCTGCGCATCGACTGGGGCACGCTCTACCTGCTCGGCGGCGGGCTCGCGCTCGGCAAGCTGATGTTCTCGACCGGCCTGGCGGCGGCGCTCGCGGAGGGGATGCTCGCGCTCGCGGGGCCGATCACCCAGCACCCCTTCGGGCTGCTGGCGATCGCGACGACCCTGATGATCGGGCTGACGGAATTCACGAGCAACACCGCGACGACGAGCATGATGCTGCCGGTGCTGATCGCGATCGCCAGCGCGTCCGGCGTCGACCCCGTGCCGGTCGCGCTCTGCGTCACGCTCGCCGCGAGCTACGCGTTCATGCTGCCGGTCGCGACGCCGCCCAACGCGATCGTCTACGGCACGCAGCAGCTGCGGATCGACACGATGCTGCGCTTCGGCTTCGTGCTCGACATCGCCGGCGTCGTCATCCTGCTCGGGCTCGGGTTGATCTTGATCGGCGCGTCCTGACCGGCGGGTTGCACCGGCGGGTCGTGAGCGCGACCGCGTGATTGAAGTCGCGCAGGCGAGCGCCTGTCTCGAGGAACAAGCGTGGGCCGCCGCCGCGTATACGGCTACCCTCCGCGACCGTGGACCGCGACGAGACACAGCCCGCGCCCGCGCCCCTGACCTTCGGGCTGATCGCGCGCGCCTGGTGGCCGCTGGCGATGAGCTGGCTGCTGATGTCGTTCGAGCAGCCGGCGGTCGCGATCGTCGTCGCGCGCCTGCACGCGCCGAAGGTCAACCTCGCCGCCTGGGGCGGCGTCGTGTTCCCGCTCGCGCTCGTGATCGAGGCGCCCATCATCATGATGCTCGCGGCCTCGACCGCGCTCAGCAAGGACCGCGCCTCGTACCTCGCGCTGCGCCGCTTCGCGCACACGGCCGGCGCGCTGCTGACCGCGCTGCACGTGCTGCTCGCGTTCACGCCGCTGTACGACGCGCTCGTCCGCGGGCTGCTCGAGGTCCCGGAGGAGGTCGTCGAGCCCGCGCGGCTCGGGCTCATGCTCATGACGCCGTGGACCTGGGCGATCGCGTATCGACGCTTCGTCCAGGGCGCGCTGATCCGGTTCGGGTACTCGCGGGCGGTCGGCGTCGGCACGGCGCTGCGGCTGCTGACAAGCGGCTCGATCCTGCTGCTGGGGTGGCTGTTCGAACCCTTCGCGGGCATCGTCGTCGCGGGGCTGGCGATCGCGGCCGGCGTGATCGCCGAGGCGATCTACGCCCACCTGCGCGTGCGACCGCTGCTCGCGAGCCCGCACGAGCTCGGCGTCGACCGCGGCGAGGCGCCGCTGCGCGGCTGGGCGTTCTTCTCGTTCTACTTCCCGCTCTCGATGACGCCGGTCGTCGGCCTGCTCGCGCAGCCGATCGGCAGCGCCGCGATCAGCCGGATGCCGCTGCCGCTCGAGTCGCTCGCGGTCTGGCCGATCGTCAGCGGGCTCGTGTTCGTGCTCCAGGCCAGCGGTCTGGCGCTGAACGAGGTCGTGGTCGCGCAGCTCGGTCGACCCGACGCGCGGCGGCTGCTGACCCGCTTCTCGCTGCTGGTCGCCGGGGGGATGCTCGCGCTGCACCTCGCGCTCGTGCTCACGCCCGGGGCGCGCGCGTGGTTCGGCACGGTCAACCAGCTGAACCCGACGCTCGCGGCCATGGGCGTCGCCGGCTTCGCGCTCGCGCTGCCGATCCCGGCGCTGCGCGCCGTCACCAGCTGGTATCAGGGCGTGCTCGTGCACGCGCGGGCGACCCGCGCGATCACGGAGTCCGTGCTGCTGTTCCTGCTCGTCGCGGCGATCGTGTTGATCGTGGGCGTCTCGCTCGGCACGGTCGACGGCGTGACGGTCGGCTTCGCGGCGTTCTCGCTGGGCTTCATGGCCCAGGCGCTGTGGCAGTGGCTGCGCGCGCGCCCGCACCTGCGCGCGCTGGCCTGAGGCGTCGCTCCGACCGAGGTCCGTGACGCCGGAGCGTGACCTACGGGACATGCCGTGGTCGCGCGCGGACGGAGCGCGCCGCCCCTCGCGACGCCGCGTGACACCCGGATAACCTCGGCGAGGCGGCGGCGCGAGTCGACGATCACGCGCCCGACATCCAGCGGCCCAGGCGGCTGCGGACCAGGAGCGCGGCCGCGTAGTGCTCGCGCGTCTGCGGGCGCTTGAGCTGCAAGATCCGGGGGAACACCAAGTCGGCGGGCATCGCCCAGCAGTCGTCCGGCATGCGCTCGAGGCACACACCCACGGCGTCCGCCCACCCCAGGATGTAGGCGCGCAGCCGCTGGGGCGGCGTGGCGATGAGCTCCCGGAGGACGATGACCGCGTCCTGCTCGCGGATGTCGACGATGCTGCGGGCGCCGTCCCCCCGCGGGCCGTCCCAGCAAATCAGGCGCAGCGTCGTCCGCACGTGCCCGTGCTCTCGCCAGGTCCACGGCGGATCATCCTCGGCGCTCGCGCCCATACGCGAGAGCGCGACGAGCTCCCGCGCGCCGCCCTGGATCGGCGACGCCTCGCGCAGCGCCGACTCGATCGCCGCGAGCGCGCGCTCGCCGTGCGCCTGGTCGCCGTGCTCCGGATGGTCGGCCTGCTGCTGCGCGCGCGTCACCGGTGCACGATACCGCGAGTCCGCGCGCGCGATCGAGCGCGACGAGGGGCGCGGCCAGCGGCCGTGATATCCTGACGCTCGATCCTGCGTTCTCCGCTGGAGTCAATACGCACACGCTGCGAGAGGGGCTGACGATGTCCGAGTCTATCTACGAGAAGTACGGGTTCGAGGCGATCAGCAAGGCCGTGCACGACTTCTACAGCCGTGTGCTCAAGTCGGAGACCGCGGCGCCGTACTTCGACGGCTACAACATGGCCCGCATCATTCAGCACCAGACGCAGTTCATCTGCATGCTGCTGGGCGGCCCCGCCAACTACCGCGGCAAGGAGCTCGAGATGGCCCACCGCAACCTCAGGATCTCGGGCGACGCCTTCGAAGAGGTCGGCGAGCTGCTCGACGAGACGCTCGAGGACCACGGCTTCACCGACGAGGAGCGCGAGTTCGTGATGTCGAAGGTCGCGGGGACGCGCGGCGTGATCGTCCGCGAAGGGGCGGCCGAGTGAGCGAGGAGGCGGGCGTCGACGCGAGCGCGCTGCCCCCCTTCGACCTGCTGTGCGAGGACGGGCTCGCGCTGTGCTCGCCGGAGCTGCGCCTGCTGTACGCGAACGCGACCTTCCGCGAGTGGTTCGGGATCGAGGACGACGAGCCCGGCGCGCTGATCGATCAGCCGGTGACCGCGATCCCGCGGGCGCGCGTGCTCAAGCGCCTCGGGCGGCGCGGCTACTACGACCTCGACCTCGAGCTCGGCGAGGCCGAGGCGAGCCAGGGGCACAGGGCCGGGCAACCGGCGCTGGTCACCCTGGCGTTCCGCGCGATCCGGTGGCAGGACCGCGACCTCATCCGCGTGCACGTCCGCGACAACACGCGGCTCAAGGAGAAAGAGGCGATCATCCAGAGCCACACGAAGATGCTGGAGCGGAGCAACCGCGAGCTGCAGCGCAAGACCCGGCTGCTCGAGGAGAAGAACGACCAGCTCACGGCGCTCTCGTCGAAGCTCGGCAAGTACCTCTCGCCGCAGGTCTACCAGTCGATCTTCACGGGCGAGAACCAGGTCAAGGTGGAGACGTATCGCAAGAAGCTCACCGTGTTCTTCTCGGACATCCAGGGCTTCACCGAGCTGACCGACAGCCTCGAGCCCGAGCTGCTCGCCAGCGTGCTCAACCACTACCTGCAGGAGATGTCGGAGATCGCCCACCGCTACGGGGGCACGGTCGACAAGTTCATCGGCGACGGCATCCTGATCTTCTTCGGCGACCCGAAGAGCAAGGGCGAGAAGGAAGACGCGCTCGCGGCCGTGCTCATGGCGCTCGAGATGCGCGAGCGCGTCGCGTCGCTGCGCGGCTACTGGCGCGGGCTCGGGGTCACGAAGCCGCTGCGCGTGCGCATGGGCATCAACTCGGGCTTCTGCACGGTCGGCAACTTCGGCAGCGACAAGCGCATGGAGTACACGGTCGTCGGCGGGCACGTGAACCTCGCCAGCCGGCTCGAGACGGTCGCGGAGGCCGACGAGATCCTGATCTCCGAGCAGACCCACGCGCTGCTCGACGACAAGTTCGAGTGCGTCGACCTCGGGATGCGCCAGCTCAAGGGCATCTCCCACGAGGTCCGCATCTACAGCGTGACGAGCTACAACTACGAGCACCTGCGCGCGCGCGACACCCGGATGGCCGAGCAATTCGAGGGCTTCTCGCTGACGCTGGACCTCGCGCAGACGGACACGGAGCGCGCGCTGCATACGCTGCGCTCGCTGATCGCGAAGCTCGAGCTCGAGATGCTGACGCCGAAGGGGCCCGCGAGCCCCGAGACGACGACGAGCGCGCCCACGGCGGACGCGACGACGAGCGAGCCCACGAGCGCGGAGTGACGCCGGGGCGTCACCGCGCGAGGACCTTGAACTCCGCGCGTCGATTGTCGCGCCGGCCCTCGGGCGTGTCGTTGCTGGCGACGGGCTCCTCGGCGCCGGCGGCCCGCGTCTCGATCCGATCGGGCGCGACGCCCCGCTCGACGAGGAAGGCCCTCACGGCCTCGGCCCGCGCGCGCGAGATCGCGAGGTTGCGCGCGGGCGAGCCGCTGGAGTCCGCGTGGCCGCTGACCTCAACGCGCACCTCCGGATAGCTCTTTAGGGCCCTCGCGGCGCGCTCGAGGGGCTCGCGCTCCGACTCGGAGATCCTCGCGCCGCCGTCCTGGAACCAGACGCCTCGGAGCTCCGTCGTGCAGCCGATCATGACCGGGATCTCGTCGGGGCAGCCGTCCTCGTCCTGGTAGCCGTTGCGGGTCTCGGGGGCGTTCGGGCACTCATCCTCGCGGTCGACGATGTCGTCGAGATCGGCGTCCGACTCGGTGGGCGTGCGCCCGGCGATGACATCGCGCGCGCGCGCGCCGGGGAGACGGCGCGGCGCGGCGCCGGCGAGGGCGCCGGCTTGGCGGCGGCGGCCGAGCCGCGCGCGCGTGGGCGGAGCGCCCATGGGAGCGCTCGCGTGGGCGCAGGCGAGGGCGCTCAGCGAGAGCAGCGAGAGCAGCGAGAGCAGCGAGAGCAGCGAGAAGGACCGGAGACGCGAGTGCGGGCGACGGCGCATGGCGTCCCGTGAAGTAACGAGCGCGCCCGAATCGATCGCCTGGGCTCGAGAATTTCGGAGGGCGCGCGGCTCCGCGCAGCTCCGCGCGCTCACTCGCCGATCGCGACCACGCGCACGAGCGGCCCCTCCGGCTGCAGGACCCCGCGCAGGTCGATCTCGCCGGTGATCGCCCACAGGCTCTCCTCCTCGCGGTCGACGAGCACCTGGCGCACGGACCAGACGCGCTCGGACTCGAGCCGCAGCGTCGTGTGCACCGGGTAGCGCGCGGCGTGATCGAAGCGCAGCTCGCCGTGCTCCTCGTGGAAGCCGGCGAGCGCGGCTTCGAAGCGCTCGGGCGACCACGGGTCGTCCTCGTCCTGGGCGACGCAGGCGGCCGCGTCCTCGTAGTCGCGCTCGGCCAGCGCGCGCACGAGCGCGTGCAGCTCGGCGCGCGCGCGCGCGAGGAAGGCCTTGCGGTCGGCGGCGATGTCGACGGGCTGCGGCGGCGCGTCGTCCTCGTCCGTCGTCGCGGCGGGGTTGCGCATGGACTCCCACTCGCTGACGAGGCTCGAGTCGACGTGCGCGAGCGTGGCGCGCAGGTACGCGGCGGCGTCGAGCACGTCGTCGGACTTGTACTGCTCGGGGACGTTCTGCACGAGCACCTTGTAGGCGCGCGTCAGGTAGCGCAGCAGCACGCCCTCGCCGCGCGCGAGGTTGTACTCGTTGACGTACTCGTTGAAGCTGCAGTAGCGCTCGTACATCTCGCGCGCGACGCTCTTGGGGCGCACGTTGTCGCGCTCGAGCCAGGGGTGCCGCGCGCGGTAGTCGTCGAAGGTCCGGAACACGAACTCGGCCAGCGGCTTCGGGTACGAGATCGTCTCGAGCTTGGCCATGCGCTCCTCGTACTCGAGGCCCGCCGCCTTCATCTCGGCGACCGCGTCGCCCTTGGCCTTCTTCTCCTGGGCCACCAAGATCGCGCGCGGCGACTCGAGGATCGCCTCGACCAGGCTCAGCACCTGCAGCGCGTAGTCGTCGGCGTTGGGGTCGAGCATGAACAGCGCGTCGAGCAGGTACAGCGAGAGCGACTGGTTGAGCGAGAAGTCGCGCTGGAGCTCCTCGCTGACCCGGACGACGCGGCCGGCGGCGCCCGGGCGCGGCGGCGCGACCGTGATCACGCCGCCGCCGTGCAGCGCACGAAACAGCTCGGCGGCCCGCCGGCGCAGGCGCGTCTTGCCGCCGGAGCGCTCGTGCGAGCGCGCGATCAGCCGGATCAGGCGCCCGTAGCCGCCGCCGGGCTCGGACCAGCTGGCCTCCGACTGCAGCAGGTTGAGCAGCATCCCGTGGGTGACCTCGAAGCGCGACTCGAGCGGCTCGGGGTCGCGCTCGATCAGGCGCTCGAAGGTCGACTCGTCCCAGGGCACGTAGCCGCGCTCGGGCGGCTTGCGGCGCACGAACTTGCGCTTGCGCCCCTTGGACGCGTCGGCGGCCGCCTTGGCCGCGAGCCGCTTGTTCTCGATGACGTGCTCGGGCGCCTGGCACACGACCCAGCCGCGCTCGTCGAAGCCCTTGCGCCCGGCCCGGCCGGAGATCTGCTTGAAGTCGCGGATGCTGAGGAGCTTGGTCGACTCGCCGTCGTACTTGCACAGCTTGCTGAACAAGACGGTGCGGATCGGGATGTTGACGCCGACGCCGAGCGTGTCGGTGCCGCAGATGATCTTGAGCAGGCCGCGCTGCGCGAGCTGCTCGACGCGCAGGCGGTACTTGGGCAGCAGGCCGGCGTGGTGCACGGCGACGCCGTGGCGCAGGAAGCCGGCGATCTCCTTGCCGTAGGGCGTGTCGAAGCGGACGCCGACGAGCGCGTCCGCGATCCCGCGCTTGTCCTCCTTGTCCAAGATCTTCACGCTCATCAGGCTGCGGGCCTGCTCGGCGCACTCGCGCTGCGTGAAGTTGACGACGTAGATCGGCGCGCGATCGAGGCGCAGCAGCTCGTCGATCGTCTCGTGGATCGGCGTCATGCGGTAGCTGAACTCGAGCGGCACGGGGCGCTCGCCGGAGCGCACGACCACGACGTCGCGGCCGGTCCGCTTCTTGATCGCGCGCTCGACCCGGTCGGTCGCGCCGAGCGTCGCCGACATCAGCATGAAGGTCGCGTGCGGCAGGCCGAGCAGCGGCAGCTGCCAGGCGACGCCGCGGTCCTTGTCGGCGTAGTAGTGGAACTCGTCCATCACGACGTCGTCGACGTCGGCCCGCTCGCCCTCGCGCAGGACGATGTTGGCGAGGATCTCGGCGGTGCAGCAGACGATCGGCGCGCGGTGGTTGACGCTCGCGTCGCCGGTCAGCATGCCGACCTGGTCGGCGCCGAACAGGCGACAGAGCGCGAAGAACTTCTCGCTGACGAGCGCCTTGATCGGGCTCGTGTAGTACGAGCGGCGCCCGAGCGTGAGCGCGCGCAGGTGCAGCGCGATCGCGACGAGCGACTTGCCCGAGCCCGTCGGCGTGTTGAGGATCAGGTGGCGGCCGCCCATGACCTCCAAGACCGCCTCCTCCTGGGCCGCGTAGAGCTCGACGCCGCGCTCGCTGACCCACTCGAGGAAGCCCTCGAGGATGTCGTCCTCGAGCACCTCGCCGCCCCCGGCCTGCTCGCGCAGGCGCGCGGCGAGGGCCCCGAGCGCGCCGTCACCAGGCCCGACGACCGGCGCCACGCTCACTGCGGGCGCGCCTCGCCGGTCAGGGTCTCGCCCGCGAGCGGGTAGACCGGCCGGATGTCGACGGGGATGCCCTCGAGCCCGCTGAGCACGTGCTCCATCGGCGGCGACATGCGGCCGAGGTCACCGAGCATGCTCTTGGCGGAGCCGGCGTCGCCCTTGGCCTGCAGCACGCACAGCTCGCGGACGAGCTTCGAGATCGCGGCCTCGAGGCCGGCGCCCGGCTCGAGCGCGACGTGGAAGCGCGCGAGGCCGGGGTCGAAGATGGCGCCGCCGTGGCGCAGGAAGTAGTTGATCTGCAGCGCGGCGCCCTTGCCGTGGGCCTCGGCGACGCCGAAGCGCACGCTGCGGAACAGGCCGGCGAAGTACGAGACGAGCAGCTGATCGCGCAGCGCCGGGGGGAACTCGCCCTGCTCGATCATGTAGAGCACGTTGTAGGCGCCCATGACGTCGGCCTTGGCCTCCTCGAGCGCCGAGTAGTTGGCGCCGAGCGCCACGCGGACCTCGACCTGCTCGCCGTCCTTGGTCGTGAACGCGGGCCCGAGGCTGTGCGAGAGCTCGTGGAACAGGACCTCCTGAAAGAAGGCCTCGGACGAGAGCTGCGGCAGCTGCGAGGGGTCGAGCACGCGCTCGCCGATCGGCCGCATGATCTTCTCGAACTTGGTCTGGATGAGGTTGCGCAAGAGGACCTTCTTGGCGCCCTTCTCCTTGCGCACGCGCTCGTCGTTTGGGAGGTTGAACGCGATCGTCTGCACCGACTTGCGCGCGTCGCCCGAGGAGTACACGAGGTCGACGACGCGGATCGGGCTCTCGCTGCCGCGCACGGTCTTGAGGTTCTCGGGGATCGGCAGGTGCTGCTCCATGGCCGGGAGCTTGGCCTTGAAGCGCATGAGGTCGGCGGAGGCCTTGGGGTCGCTGACGGTCACGAAGGCTTCGAAGGACGCCTTGAGGCCCATGAGCTGGTCCTCGTAGGTCTCGTAGGGGCCGATCGTGATCTCGACGCGGCTGTCGAGGTCCATCCAGTCCTTGTCGGACGGGTAGTAGTCGTCGGTGAGGAAGGCCTTCGCGCGCGAGCGCAGGAAGGCGCGCAGGGACGCGCTCTCGGTCTTCGCGGCCGCCTGCTCGAGGGCCGCGGCGGACGGCTCCAGCCACAGCGCGTAGACCTGGCTGTAGGGCCTGGCGACGAGCGCGTCGCCCTCGCGCGCGACCACGGTGTACAAGCTGCGCAGCGCCTCCGCGTCGCCCGGGTGCGCGGCGATCCAGGCCTCGAGCTCGTCGGCCTTGAGGTCCTCGGGGTAGAAGCCGGCGCCCTTGGGGTGGCGCTTGTCGATGGCGAAGGGGCGGTGGTGATCCTGGCGATCCCAGGGCCCGCGCATGATGTCGAAGTAGCGGGCGCGCGCGACCCCCTCGGGGCTCTTGTCGGCGCGCAGCGTCTCGCGCAGCGCGGGGTTGCCGGCGTAGGCCTGACGATCGAAGAGCGGGTCGAGGTGACGGGCGGCCTCGATCAGCTTGTCGAGCACCTGGCGCTCGTTCGGGCTCAGCCCCGCGGTGTCGGTCGTCAGCTGCGCCGGCGCGAACTGCTCGACCCGCGCGGCCAGCTCGGCGCCGGGGATCGGCGTGTTCGGGCCGACATTCGCCGGCGCCGGGGCGGCCGGGGCGCTCGGCGACTGCGCGGACGCGGGGGCCGGAGCGCGCCTCGAGGCCCGCACCGGCGGCTGCTCGTCGCAGGCGGCCTGGCCCGCGACGGTGAGCGCGAACGCGACGAGGACGCCCGCGCTGCGCCGCGCGCGGAGACCTGTTACGGCGTTGTCGCGAGCGGTACGAAACCCGCGACGAACACGATTCACCCAAGCTCTCGCCGTCGACATCCTGCGCTGCGTCTCCTGCTCGCCGTCTGGCGGCGACGGCACCGCATCACGAACCCGCGAGGATTGCAAGGCCCCGAGCGGCCGCGACGCTGACAGGGCCACGACGTGCGGTTATGCTCGCCGCCTCCATGGATACCCAGGGTCAGAGTCAAGCCAACGGTGGCGTCAATCGTCCGAAGCAGCAGCAGCAGCAGCCCTCGGCGAGCGAGCCGGCGGAGATGGAGCCGGCGAGCCACGAGGAGACGTGGCGCGGCGGGATCTCGGAGGACATCGAGCGGGTCATCCTGAGCGCGCAGCAGATCCAGCGACGCGTCGCGGAGCTCGGCCAGCAGATCGCGGAGGACTACCGCGGGCGCGACCTCCTGGTCGTCGGCGTGCTGTGCGGGAGCTTCCCGTTCATCGCCGACCTGGTGCGCACGATGAACCTGCCGCTGGCGATCGACTTCATGGCGGTGTCGTCCTACGGCAACCGCACGAGCTCCTCGGGCGTGGTCCGCATCCTCAAGGATCTCAACTCGTCGATCGCCGGCCGCCACGTGCTGCTCGTCGAGGACATCGTCGACAGCGGGCAGACGCTGCGCTACCTGGTCGACAACCTGCAGACGCGGCGCCCCGCGTCGCTCGAGATCTGCACCCTGCTGGACAAGCAGGAGGCGCGCACGGTCGACATCAACACGCTGTACGTCGGCTTCGACTGCCCCAACGAGTTCGTGGTCGGCTACGGCCTCGACTACGCCGGGAGCTACCGCAACCTGCCCTACATCGGCGTGCTCAAGCCCGCGATCTATCAGTAGGCGCGCCGCGTCACTCGATCGTCGGTCGCGGCCGACCGCAGGTCGCGTCGAGCTCGCGCCCGTACGCGGCCACGGACGGCGGGAACTTGATGAAGCCGTCGGGCTCGAACTCGGGCGCGATGAACTCGAGCTGGAGGTAGGCGTGCTCGCCCTCGCGGATCAGCAGCCGCTCGGGCGCGTGGACGTCGTAGACGCCGTCCATGACCCACGCGTGGTGGCTGCGCTCGACCCCGGCGGTCAGGCGCTCAAACGCGCGCTCGTACTCCCGCGGATCGAGCGGCGTGTCGCCCCACAGGACCGGGACCCCGCGCGCGTCGGCGACCGCCATGCTCGCGGTCACGGCCGGGATCCACTCGCGGATGTCGACCAGCGCGCCGCGCTCCTCGCCCGCGTCGAGGTGCAGGATGAAGCGCGCGCCGTCGGCGTGGGCCTCCGCGGCCGTGACGTCGTCGGCGTAGTCATGGGCGCGCCAACCGTCGACGTACAGCGCGTAGGTCTCGTTGTCGCTGGCGAGCTTGAAGAACGGGACGTCGTACCAGGCGCCGACGTAGCAGTCGTCTTCATCACAGCCGGCGGACGCGAGCCCGAGCACCACGAGCGCGGACGCCGACGCCTGACGCGCGAGCCGGGAGCGCCGAAAGGGATGGGTCATGCGGAGGCTCGTTGAAGTGCAATCCCGGTGCCACGACGGCACTGAGCGCGGCTGAACATTTTACCCCGACGCGAGGCGGGCGCCGCGAGAATCCCCGCGCGGGCGCGGGGATTCCCCGCAGCGGATCAGCTGATCAAGGGGTCAGGTGGGAGCGCGGCGTCTCGCCGCGGACATTTTCGCTGTACTCTGCCCGGGCGCCCACACCGACGCCGCCGCTTCATGCCCACGGTCACCCGCTGGATCGCTCCGCTGCTCGTCACCGCCGCGCTCGTGGGCGGCGCCTGGGCGCTGGTGTCCGCGCGCGAAGCTGCGCCCAGGACGGCCGCAGCGCGCGGCGCGGGGGCGTCGGTGGCGGTCCTCGTGGCGCCGGTCGAGCGCGGCGCGATCACGCAGCGGCGCCTGTTCACCGGCACGCTCGTGGCCAAGCGCGAGGTCGTCGTGTCGGCCAAGGTCAGCGGCCGAGTCGAGCGCGTGGCGGTCGAGCTCGGCGACGTCGTGCGCCGCGGCCAGGTGGTCGCGGAGCTCGACGACGAGGAGCTGGCGCAGGCGAAGGCGCAGGCCCAGGCCGCCGCCGCCGTGGCCGCGGCCCGCAAGCTCGCGGCGGACAACGCCCTCGAGATCGCGGCGCGTGACCTCGAGCGCGTGACGGGGCTGCGACGCCGCGGCGTGATCGCGGAGGAAGAGTTCGACCGCACGCGCGCGGCGAAGCTCGAGGCGGAGGCCGCGGTCGCCGTGGCGAGGTCGGAGGTCGCGCGGGCCAAGGCGGCGCTGGCCGCCGCGAGCGTGCGCGAGGGCTACACGCGGGTGAGCGTGGACTGGCGCGACGGCGAGGGCGAGGAGCGCGTGGTCGCGGCCCGGCACGTCGACGAGGGCGCGCTCGTGGGCGCCGGCGCGCCGCTGATCACCGTGGTCGGGCTCGACCCGCTGGTCGCGGCGGTGCACGTGACCGAGCGCGACTACGGGCTGCTGCGCGAGGGCATGGCGGTCGCGCTGCGGACCGACGCGTACCCGGAGGAGGAGTTCGCGGGGACCATCGCCCGGCTCGCGCCGGTGTTCGCCGAGGCGTCGCGTCAGGCCCGGGTCGAGCTCGAGGTCGCCAACCCCGACGGGCGCCTGCGGCCCGGGATGTTCGCGCGCGTCGAGATCACGCTCGCGCGGCTCGAGGACGTGACGCTCGCGCCCCGGTCCGCGATCGTCGAGCGCGAGGAGGGCGCGGCGGTGTTCGTGATCTCGGACGAGGGCGGCGACGGGCCGCGCGCGCGCCTGCAGCCCGTGACCGTGGGCGCGACCGAGGGCGAGCGCGCCCAGATCATCACGGGCGTCGAGCCGCCGGCGCGCGTGGTGACGCTGGGCCAGTCGCTGCTCGAGGACGGCGCGCTCGTGAGCCTGTCCCGAGCGCCTGGTGCTGGAGACGAGGAGGCGCGGTGAGGCTCGCGGCGCTGAGCGTGCGCCGGCCGGTGCTGACGATGATGGTCACGCTCATCGTCGTGGTGCTCGGGGTCGTCTCGCTCGGGCGCGTGCAGCTCGACCTGCTGCCCGAGATCGAGCTGCCGACGCTCACGATCCGCACGGACTACGAGGGCGCGAGCCCCGAGGTCATCGAGCAGCGCGTGACGACGATCGTCGAGGAGATCGTCGCGACGGTGCCCGGCGTCACGCGCCTCGAGTCGAGCTCGTCGGAGGGCCGCAGCTCGGTGAAGGTGACCTTCGGCTGGGGCGTCGACATCGACACCGCGGCGATCGACGTCGACGCGAAGCTCGAGGACGAGGTCAACGAGCTGCCCGACGACATCATCGGGCCGCGGGTGAGCAAGTTCGACGTCGGCTCGTTCCCGGTCGTGATCCTGGGCGTCTCGAGCGCGCTGTCGCCGGTCGAGCTGACGACGCTGGTCGAGCGCCGCCTGCGGCCGCGGCTCTCGCAGATCCCGGGCGTGGCGCAGGTCGACCCCTGGGGCGGGTACACGCGCGAGGTTCGGGTCGAGGTCGACCCGGCGCGGCTGCGGGCGCTCGGGATCCCGCTGAGCGGCGTGCGCCAGGCGCTCGCCGACGCCAACATCGACCTGCCCGCGGGGAAGGTCGAGCGCGGACAGCAGGCGCTGACGCTGCGCGCGCCGGCGCAGTTCACCGAGCTCGAGCAGCTCCGCGCGCTCGTCGTGGCCACGCGCGACGGCGCTGCCGTCGAGCTGCGCCAGCTGGCGACCGTGCGCGACACCTACAGCAAGCTCGATCGCCTCGCGCGCGTCAACGGGCGCCGCGGCCTGCGGATGGGCATCCGCAAGCAGGCCGACGCCAACACCGTCGAGGTCTCGCAGCGCGTCCTCGAGGAGGTCGAGGCGATCAACCGCGACTACCCCAACGTCGAGGTCGTGCCGGTGATCGACCAGGGCAACTTCATCGAGCGCTCGATCGCCAACGTCGCGCGCTCGGTGCTGTACGGCGGCGGGCTCGCGGTGCTCGTGCTGCTGATCTTCCTCCGCGACCTCCGCAGCACGCTGGTGGTCGCGGTCTCGATCCCGATCTCGCTGGTCGCGACCTTCGCGGTGCTCTACTTCGGCGGGCTCACGCTCAACCTGATGACGCTGGGCGGGCTCGCGCTCGGGGTCGGGCTCATGGTCGACAACTCGATCGTCGTGCTCGAGAACATCTTCCGCAGGCGCGACGAGCTGGGCGAGACGCCGGCGGAGGCGGCGGTCGCGGGCACGACCGAGGTCAGCGCGGCGATCGTCGCCAGCACGATCACGACGCTGGTCGTGTTCCTGCCGCTGGTGTTCGTGCGCGGGGTCGCGGGCGTGCTGTTCCAGGACCTCGCGCTCGTGATCCTGTTCTCGCTGAGCTGCTCGCTCGTGGTCTCGCTGAGCCTGGTGCCGATGCTCGCGTCGAGGTTTCTGCGCCCGCGCGCGCCCGCGCTCGCCGGGGGCCGCGAGCGCGCGACCGGTGACGACGAGGGGGGCCGCGCGGGCGGGCTGTATCAGCGCGCGCTCGCGGGCGCGCTGCGCCGCCGCGGCCAGACCGTGATGATCGCGCTCGCGGCGATGGTCGCCAGCGCCCTGCTGACGCCGATCATCGGCAGCGAGTTCCTCCCGCCCAGCGACGAGGGCGAGGTCCGGATCACCGGCGAGATGGCGATCGGCACGCGGCTCGAGCTGATCGACCGCCAGACCCGCGCGCTCGAGGACGAGGTGTTCGCGGCCGTGCCCGAGACGCTGGCGTCGGTGACGAGCGTGGCCGCGATCGGGCGCGACGCGAACGACTCGTTCCGCGGCGAGGTCCGGCTGACGCTGCGCCCCGCGAGCGCGCGGACGCGGTCCAACACCGAGATCGCCGACGCGCTGCGGGCCGAGCTGACGGGGCGCATCCCGGGCCTGAAGATCCGCACGCGCGCGCCCCAGGGGCAGTTCCTGCTCGAGCGCGTGCTCGGGACCGACGACGGGATCACGGTCGAGGTCCAGGGCCACGCGCTCGAGACCCTCGACGCGCTCTCGCGGCGCGCGGCCCGCCGCGTCGCCGCGGTGCCCGGCGTGACCGACGTCGACTCGAGCCGCGACGCCGGGATGCCGCAGGCGCGCGTGTACATCGACCGCCGCAAGGCCGCCGAGCTCGGGCTCTCGCCCGGCGACATCGCGCGCACCCTCGAGATCGCGATCGCCGGCGCGGACGCGGGCGACTTCCACGTCGAGGGCAACGCCTACCGGATCTTCGTGCAGCTGGCCGCGGCCGAGCACCTGACGCCCTCGGAGATCCTCGACCTCCGCGTCCGCAACACGCGGGGCGAGGACATCGAGCTGCGCAGCGTCGTCACGACCGACCCCGGCCTGGGGCCCATCGTCATCGAGCGCAAGGCGCAGCGGCGCCTCGTCAAGATCACCGCCGGCGTCGCCGGGCGCGACATAGGCTCGGTCGCGCGCGACGTCGAGCGCGCGCTCGCCGAGCTGCCCAGGCCCGACGGCTACTCGCTGCGCGTCGCGGGGACGTTCGAAGAGCAGCAGCGGGCGTTCGAAGAGCTGCTGGTCTCGCTCGCGCTCTCGCTCGCGCTCGTCTACATGGTGCTCGCGGCCCAGTACGAGTCGCTGCGCACGCCGCTGGTCGTCATGCTCTCGGTGCCGGTGGCCGCGATCGGGGTGGTGCTCGTCCTCGTGCTCACGGCCACCACGCTGAACGTGCAGTCGTTCATCGGCTGCATCATGCTCGGCGGCATCGTCGTCAACAACGCGATCCTGCTGGTCGATCAGGCCCGGCGCCTGCAAGAGGGCGGCGCGCCGGTGCGCGCGGCCGTCACCGAGGCGGGCCGCCGGCGCCTGCGGCCGATCCTCATGACGACGCTGACCACCGTGCTCGCGCTGCTCCCGCTGTCGCTGGGGCTCGGCGAGGGCACCGACGCCCAGGCCCCGCTCGCGCGCGCGGTGCTCGGCGGCCTCGCGGCGTCGACCGTGATCACGCTGGTGCTGATCCCGGTGGTGTTCTCGCTCGTGCACCCCGATCGCGACGCCGACCGGCGAGCGAAGGCGCGCGCGGACTAACCTGTTTATTTGGACATGTTTAATAGAGGCGCGCGCGGCTCGACGCCGCGCTCGCTACACTCGAGGCCAATGCGCGCGCGCGACCTCGTCGTCCACGTCACCCTCGCGGTCCCGCTGATCGCGTCCTGCACCTCGGGCGCCGCGCCGACGCGCGACGCGACGCCGCTCGACGTGGTCGGCGTGCCCGCGAAGGAACCGACCGCCGCCGCCGACACGCCCGCCACCGACACGCCCGCCGACACGCCCGCCACCGACACGCCCGCCGCCGACGCGTCCGCGCCCACGCCGGCCGCCGCGAGGCCGCTGCTGCCCCCGCTGCCCGCTGCCGGGAGCCCGTTCGAATTTCAGCTCGTGCTGCCGCTCGCGACGATCCAGGTCGGCGACGCGTCGTACTGGGCTGTCCAGGCGCTGATCGAGGTGCCCGAGTCCCGCCAGGAGGGGCTCGCGCACGAGCCGGACGGCGTCACCCAGCGCGTCGCGCCCGAGGAGCTGGGCGTCGCGGACCTGCCGTTTACGCTCGGCGACGTCGTGACGATCGTCGGCGCCGAGGGGCAAGCGCGGCGGACGATCCAGAGCTTCGGGATCGGCGCCCATATGGATGGGCACGAGCTCGTCGGCGTGCTCGGGCCGGCGGACGAGATGGGCGAGGGCGCGATCGCGGTGGTCGGCCCGCTCGGGCCGAGCGCGTCGGCCCGGGTTCGAACGCTCGAGCGCGCGCCGGCGGACGCGGCCGTGATCACGCAGCTCGACGCGGAGCTCGAGCGCTCCTGGCCCGCGCTCGCGGCCGGCTGGTCCTCCGAGGAAGACGCGCCGGCGCCGACGCGCGACGAGGTCGCGCTCGACCCCGAGTGCGTGACTCGCCAGTCGCTGCGCGGTCCGTCTGGCGATGACGCGATCCTCGAGGTCGCCTGCGGCGCGCTCGAGGCGAAGTTCCTCGTCGGCCCGCGCGGGCGCGCCCCGCTGCAGGCGGACGTCGACGCGTGGACGCTCGACGAGGCCGAGCACACCCTCGAGGCGCTCGTCGATCTCGACGGCGACGGCGTGGACGAGCTGGCGCTGCGGGCGACCGCGATCGAGCGCGACGCCCCGTACTACCTCGGCTGGCGCGACGGCGGCTACGCGCCGCTGCCGGGCTGGGACGCCCACGAGTGACGAGCTCGACGCCCGCCACGAGCTTGCGCACGCCGGTGACGAAGGTCGACGCGCGCGGCCGATCAGGCGCGAGCGCGCCGGTGTGCGCGGACGCGCGAGCGGGTTGCCCAGGGGCGAACTCGGTGTAGTATCCCCCATGGGTACGCACCCCGCTTCGCCCCCGACTGTCGCGCTGGACCGAGTCGTCCGCGCTCCGGCCGGGCGCGCGAGGGCGTACGCGAGCGTCCGGCTGCGGTCTCCGCGGCCCGCGACGCGAGACCGTAACCCGCCCGTCAAGGGGGCTACGCGCGCTCCGGTGACCGACGCGGCACGATGCCCACGCCGACCGAAGCGAGCGCGCGCACGCGTCGCCGTGCGCCCCCCGACCGCGCGAACCACCGACGCCCGCCCCGCGCGGGCGCGATCGTAGAGAGGACCCTCTCCCCGTGACCCAGACCCTATCCCTCGAACTGATCCAGAAGCTCCCCAAGACCGACCTGCACGTGCACCTCGACGGCTCGATGCGCATCGAGACGGTGCTCGAGCTGGCCCGCGAGCAGAACATCAAGCTGCCCGCGGACACGCCCGAGGGCCTGCGCCAGCACCTCCGCCTGGGCAAAAAGACAGGTAGCCTGGTCGAGTACCTCAAGGCCTTCGACGTGACGCTGCAGGTGCTGCAGGTCAAGGACGCGCTGTACCGCGCGGCCTACGAGCTGGCGTCGGACGCCGCGGCCGAGAACGTGCGCTACATGGAGGTGCGCTACTCGCCGATGCTGCACACGCGCCAGGGCCTGCGGCTGACGACGGTGGTCGAGACCGTGCTGCGCGGGTTGCAGGACGCGCGCCTCGAGCACGGCATCACGACGCGCCTGATCCTGTGCGGGATCCGCAACATCTCCGCGACCTCGTCGCTGCGCATGGCGGAGCTGGTCGTCGCCTACAAGGGCCGCGGCGTGGTCGGCTTCGACCTCGCGGGCGCCGAGTACGACTACCCGCCCAAGGATCACCAGGACGCGTTCGCGCTCGTGCGGCGCAACAACGTCAACGTCACGATCCACGCCGGCGAGGCCTACGGCCCGGCGTCGATCGCCCAGGCGCTGCACGACTGCGGCGCCCACCGCATCGGCCACGGCTGCCGCCTGCGCGAGGACGGCGACCTGCTGCGCTACGTCATCGACCACCGCATCCCGCTGGAGTGCTGCCCGTCGTCGAACATCCAGACGGGGGCGGTGCGCGACATCAACGACCACCCGATGCGCCTGTATCACAACCTCGGCGCGCGCGTGACGGTCAACACCGACAACCGCCTCGTCACCGACACGACGATGTCGAAGGAGCTGCACCTGATCCACACGAGCCTCGGCTTCACCTTCGAGGACCTGTGCCAGGTGCTGCTCAACGGGTTCAAGAGCGCCTTCATGCCGCACCACGAGAAGCAGCACTACATGCGGCAGATCGCGACCGAGCTCGAGGAGTTCGCCCGCGAGCAGCGCGACATCGAGGATGTCTACTTGAACACCTCGCGCCCGCCGGGCTTGAGCGGGACCGAGCCGGAGCGCGTCGAGCAGCGCGAGGCCAGCGCCTAGGTAGGTTCGGTCGCTCTCGCCTCGCTACGCTCACGGGTAGAGGATTCGCACATCGGGCCCGAGGAGCGCCTCCCAGTCGGGGTGGCCCTCCAGCGCGGTGAGTTCGGGGCGCGCCCGCAGCGTGGCGATCACGAGCTCGGGCGGGGGCGCGTCGGGGCGCGCCGTGAGCTCGAGCGCCGCGCGAGCGAGCTCCAGCGCCGCGACCTCGTCCCCGCGCTCGGCGGCCAGCGCGGCGAGCTTCACGTACACGCCGATGAGCTCGTCGCCCTCCGGCTCGGCCGCGCGCGCCCCCAGCTCGAGCCGCGCTTCGAAGTCCGCGCGCGCGCCGGCCCGATCGCCGCTGCGCATGCGCAGCTCGCCGCGCATCACGAGCAGCTGGGCGCGCAGCGTCGGCCGCTCGATCGCGTCGATGTCGACGAGCGCGGGCAGCAGCGCGCGCACGTGCCCCGGGACCGCGGCGTTGGACGAGTGCGGGCCGCGCCAGGTCGCGTAGAGGCGGACGTAGGCCTCATCGCCGACGGCCTCGTACAGCGGGGGCGTGTAGCGAGCGGGCGCGAGCCGCAGCAGCTCGTCGACTTCCTCCTCGCCGCCCGAGGTCGCGAGCAGGCGCGCGAGCGCGTCGGCGGCCGCGTGTCGCCGTCCCAGCCCCGTGAGCGCGACCGCCCGCAGCGTCCGCGTCTCCAAGGGCTCGCTCGCCGAGGCCGGCCCGAGGGCGCGCAGCGCCTCGCCGGGGCGGCCCTCGACCAGCGCGCGCGCGATGGCGCCACGGGGCGTCGACGCGCGCGCCAGGACCGGGGTGACGCCGACGAGCTCGAGCCGCTCGAGCTCGAGCTCCATCAGGCCGCCCGCGCCGTACGCGGCGAGCTGGAGCTGGTACTCGCCGGGCGGCGTGTCCGCCGGCCCGTCGAGCGCGAAGCGCCGCGACTCCACGAGCGCGCGCGTCTCGAGGTCCTCGATCTCGAGGGTGCACGTGCTGTCGGCGCCCGCGTAGCGAAGGCGCACGCGCACGCGCCAGGTCCCGGTCCCGGTCGTCAGCACCTGCGCGCCGGGTCGCTCGTCGAGCGGCGTGGCGAAGGCGTACTCGGCCCGCCCGGCGCCGCCCCAGGCCGTGACCGCGAGCCCCGGCGAGCGCGTCGCGTCGGGGCGCGCGAGCTTGATCACCAGGCCGCCGCTCTGCTCGCCGCGCCGGAGCTGGACGTCGGCGGTGATCATCAGGTCGCCGCCGTCCCAGCGCACCGGCTGCTGCGCGAGCAGCCCGCGCGCGCTGCGGATCCCGAGCGCGCGGCGCTCCGGCGTGAGCGTGAGCGCCTGCGGGCGCATGACCTCGAAGCCAGGTGGCAATTCGGCGCCGAACTCGAGCGTGTGGGTCCGCTGCTCGACGGTCACGCGCAGCTCGCGGCGCAGGGTCGCGAGCTCGCGGCTGAGCGCGTCGCCCAACGCGTCGCGCTCGCGCCCGAGCACTCGGAGCGCCTCGCCGTGCATGCCCGCGCGCTGGTAGCTGCGCGCCGAGGCGAGCCGCGCCCGCCCCGACGGCTCCACGCTGGCCGCGCGCTCGTAGAGCTCGCCCGCCCGCCGATCATCGTGTCGCCGCGTCGCCAGCTCGGCGGCGCGCGTCCAGGCGTCGCGCTTCACGACCGGATCGGCGACGAGGGACGCGAGCCGCTGCAGGGTCTCGATCGCGGCGGTCGCGAGCCCGAGCTCCGCGAGCTCCTCGCCGCGTCGCCGCAGGCGCGCGACCACGGGATCTCGCGACGGCGAGGGCGCCCTGGCGCCTGACTCGGGGGCGTCGGCGTCGAGCTCCCGCCAGGGCGCCGGCGGATCGTCGCCGACGCCGAAGACGACGAGCTCGTCCCCCTCGCTCGACAGCGTAGCGAACCACTCGGGCAGGGGGTCGTCGTCGAGCTGCGCCAGGGCCCTGACGAGGAGGTCGGCGATGGCGTAGCGGGCGAAGGAGCCGTCGGCGCGCTGGCGGTACAGCAGCGTCTGGTACCGCGGCGCCAGCTGATGAAATCGCGACCAGGTGTGGATGAGCAGGTCCTCGAGGCCGTCGCCGTCGACGTCGCCGACGACCGGCGAGGAGCACAGCGGCGACCCGCCCCGGGCGTCCCGCGGAACCTCGAGGCGCGCGTCGACGACGAGCGCGTCACCCTTGAGCTGAAACAGGTAGACCCCCGGCGGCCCCCCGAGCGCGCGCTCCTCCGGGAACAGCGTCGGGTTGGCGTAGTTCTCGTGCTTGGGGGCGACCAGCGCGGTCGTGCCGTCGGCGCGGCGGATCACGTCGATCAACGACACGGTGCCGAGCATGCTGCGCGCGCGCAGGCGCAGCGTCTCGCGCTCCTCCTCGCGCTCCTCCTCGCGCTCCTCCTCGCGCTCCTCCTCGCGCTCCTCCTCGCGCTCCTCCGCCTGCTCCAGCACGCGCAGGTCGTAGCCGCGCCAGTGCCCGCAGGCGACGTAGAGCTCTTCGCGTCCGTCGCCGTCGAGGTCCGCGGCCTGCAGCCCGTTGATCGAGCAGCCGGTCCGGGACGTCGGGGGGTGCGGACGCCACTCGTGCCAGCTGCCGTCCGGGAGCTGGCGCGCGGCGGTCAGATCGTCGCCGCCGAAGTAGAGCTCGTCGCGTCCGTCGCCGTCGAGATCCGCGGCCTCGAGGTTGATCGCGCGACGCGACAGCGTGAGGGCGGGCTCGAGCGCGCCGTTCACGACGCGATACACCCGCGCCCCCTCCTCGCCGGCCTCGCGGTAGCTCAGGACGTACCGCGGGCGCCCTGGGCGGTCGCTCGAGGCGATGATCCGCTGGCTCGCGGTCAGCGGCGCGAGACCGGCGAGCGACGCGTCCGCGCGGACGACGAGGCCCGGGTCGCCGCCGATCAGGACGCGCCCGACGTCGCCGAGGGGCACCACCCCCGGCCGCGGCGCGTGGGTAGTACGTGTATGATGGGACAGGTTTTTCGCGAGCGGCCCGAGCCAGCGCAGCTCCGGCGCCGCCGCGTCGGCCAGCGTCGCGACGGCGGAGAAGTCGCGATGGAGCATGGCGAGCTCGAGCCGCAGCGCGACCGCGTCCGGCTCGTCCGCGCGCGCGGGCGCGCGTCGCTCGAGCGCGCGCGCGGCTCGGCTCGCGTCGCCCCACGAGCGCAGGCCGACCAGCGCGCGCGCGATCCCGAGGAGCGCGTCCCCGGTGATCGACGGCTCGACCGCCTCGGTGTACGCCCGCGCGAACGCGGAGACCGCCTGCTCGTGCTCCGCCGCCGCCGCGTGCGCCTCGCCGCGACGCAGCCAGGCGCGCGCGAGCGTCTCGGTCCCCTGGTTCTCGGGCAGCGTCGAGAACTCGTCGAACAGGCGCTCCGCCGCCGCGCTGTTGCCCTCGTCGCGCAGCCGCTGCATCTCTTGGCGCACGGCGCCGAAGCGCTCCTCCGCCCGCCGCTCGAGCGCGGCCCGCTGCGCCCGCGTCCAGAGTTCGCGGACGCCGGTGACCGTCGCCACGGCGAGGGTCGCGGTCGCGAGCACGAGCAGGAGCGCGCGCCACCCCTGGCGCCGAGGCGCGCTCGTGTCGCGCTCGAGCGCCTGCAGCAGCGCGTCCATCGACTCAAAACGCGCGGCCGGGTCGCGCGCCAGGGCTCGCCGCGCGATCGGCCAGATCCACTCGGCGCCCGGCACGTGCGGGGGCTCGCGCAGCGCCCCCGCGAGCACGTTGTGACGCAGCTCCTCCGGCGTCTCGCCGGCGAAGGGCGCGACGCCGAAGACGCCGCGGTAGAGCGCGACGCCGAAGCTGAATTGATCGCTGCGCTCGTCGGCCGGCTCGGCCAAAAATTGCTCTGGAGACATGTGCGACGGCGTCCCGAGCACCGCGCCGACCGCCGTCAGCTCGCGCTCGAGCAGGCTGCCGACCGCGAGCTCCTCGCCCGTCTCGTCGAGCTCGCGCGGGCCGCCGAGGGTCGCGGCCACCAGCCCGAAGTCGAGCACGCGCGCCCGCCCGTCCTCGCCGATCAGCACGTTCGCCGGCTTGAAGTCGCGGTGCACCAAACCCGCGGCGTGGGCCGCCGCCAACCCGCGCCCGGACTGGATCAGGAGCGCGAGCAGCTCGTGCAGGCGCGCGGCCGGGGTCGCGCCCGAGGGGCGCCACGCGTGCAGCGTGCACCCGGGGATGTACTCCATGGCCACGAACACCGAGTCGCCGTGCTGACCGACCTCGTACACCTGCACGACGTTCGGGTGGGACAGGCGCGCGAGCGCCTGGGCCTCGCGGACCATCCGCAGCTGCGCGGCCGCGCCGGAGACCCGGTCGTCGCGGATGAGCTTGATCGCCACCCGGCGATCGAGCGCCTCGTCGTAGGCGAGGAACACCGCGCCCATGCCCCCCTCGCCGAGCTTGCGCAGCAGCGCGAAGCGCTGCACCCGTGACGACATCTGCAGCGACGCGTCTTCGGGTCGCGCCGACGGGATGACGCGCGACGGCTCGGCGCGCGCGAACGCGTCCTCGGACTCCATCGCCGTCGTCTCGTCGACCACCCCTTCGCCCGCCCGCAGCGCCCGCGCGAGGCGACTCGCGCGTCGCGGCCTCGCCCCGGGATCCTACGTCGACGTCGCGGCCCGCGTCTCCCCGCAGCGCACGGCTCGACGTCGCTCATAAAATGGCCGAATAGACAGATTTACTTCTCGCGGTTCGACCGCGAGCGCGCGCCACACCGCGCGCCGCCGAGCCACGGTCGTGACCGCCGTGCCGCGAGCGCGCGTCGAGGATGACCGCGAGGGCCACGACGCGGCGTCGAACCTCGAGACACGTGACGAGCCCGTGACGACCTGCGCCAACACGACGAGCCCCGTGACGACCGGCGCCAACACGACGAGCCCCGTGACGACCGGCGCCAACACGACGAAGCCCGACACGACGAAGCCCGCCACGCGGCCCCGACGCGACGAGCGGACACGACGCGCTCCTGCGACGGGCGGAGCCCGGCGAATGGGGCGAGCGGGCCTTTACCTTCGTCGGGCGCGCTGCGACACTGGCGGCCGATGCAGCCGCCCGACCCCGCCGATGCACGCGACGACGACTCCCAGCCCAGCGCCGCGCGCGTGGTGCAGCCGGAGGGGTGGAGGCGCCCGCGCGGCTACAGCAACGGCATGGCCGCGCGCGGCGAGTTCCTGGCGATCGCCGGGATGATCGGCTGGGACGCAGACGAGCAGCTCGTCAGCGACGACTTCGTCGGTCAGTTCCACCAGGCGCTCGCCAACGTCGTCGCGACCGTGGTCGCCGCCGGCGGCCAGCCGAGCGACATCATCAGCCTGACGATCTACGTGACCGACAAGCGCGAGTACATCGCCAGCCTGCGCGAGGTCGGCCAGGCCTACCGCGCGCTGCTCGGCAGGCACTACCCGGCGATGGCGCTGGTCCAGGTCGCGGCGCTGCTCGAGCCGCGGGCCAAGGTCGAGATCCAGGGCCTCGCCGTGCTCCCGTGACTACCTGTCTCTTCCACCCAATTTGACCATGACCGAGACCGCACCTGACTACCGCCCGCTGCCGCCGCCCGCGCCCGAGAGCTTCCGCTACGAGGAGCGGGAGCGCGTCGGCGTCATCACGCTCAGCCGCCCCGACCGCTTCAACGCGCTGACCTTCGCGGTCTACCGCGAGCTGACGGACTTCTTCCTGACGATCGACCGGCGCAGCCTCGACCCGTCCGGCGCGCGCGCGCTGGTGCTGCAGGGCGAGGGGCGGGCGTTCTGCAGCGGCGGCGACGTCGAGGACATTATTAAGTTCCTGTTCTCGCGCGACGCCGAGGGCCTGCTCCGCTTCACGCGGATGACGGGCGAGCTGATCCACGCGATGCGCCGCTGCAAGCTGCCGATCGTCGCCAGCGTCAAGCGGGTGGCCGCGGGCGCCGGCGCCGTGATGGCGCTCGCCAGCGACCTGCGGGTGATGGGCAAGAAGTCGTTCTTCGCGTTCCTGTTCCCGCAGGTGGGGCTCTGCGGCGCCGACATGGGCGCGAGCTACCTGCTGCCCCGGCTCGTCGGGCTCGGGCACGCGAGCGAGATCCTGATGACCGGCGACCGCGTGCACGCCGATCGCTGCCTGCAGATCGGCCTCGCCACCCGCGTGGTCGACGACGAGGAGCGCGAGAACGTCGACCGCGAGGCCTTCGCGCTCGCCAAGCAGCTGGCCGATGGGCCACACTTCGCGCTGCGCATGACGAAGACGATGCTGCAGCAGGAGCTCGACATGGGCTTCACCGACGCGATCGAGGCCGAGGCGCAGGCGCAGACGATCTGCATGCAGCACCCGGACTTCAAAGAGGCGAGCGCGGCCCGCGACGAGGGCCGCCCGCCGCGCTGGCGCTAGCGCCTGCTCTCGGAGACACATCATGCTGCTCACACCACGCATCCTCGACCGCGAGCTCGGCACGATCGGCGGTGACCGGGCGCGCTGGGTCGCGCTCGAGACCCGGCTCGCGGGCTTCCGCGAGGCGCTGGAGCGCGAGCCCGTCGACGAGTCCGACGAGGACGCGGCGACGCGGACCTACGTGTCGCGCCTCGCCGGGGCGGGCCTGCTCGCGCTGATGGTGCCGGCCGAGTACGGCGGCGCGGCCGAGCGGGTCTCGTCGACGGCGATCTGTCTCACGCGCCAGTGGCTCGCGCGCACCAGCGGCGCGCTCGACACGGCCTTCGTCATGCAGGGGCTCGGCTCCTACCCGGTGACGCTCGCCGGCCGCGACGAGCTTCGGGCGACGCTGCTGCCGAAGGTCGCGCGCGGCGAGGCGATCTGCGCGTTCGCGCTGACCGAGCCCGGCGCCGGCTCGGACATCAAGGCCATGCAGACGATCGCGCGCCCGGGCGAGGACGGCGGCGTGGTGCTGGACGGCGAGAAGTGCTTCATCTCGAACGCCGGCGTGGCCACGAGCTACGTCGTGTTCGCGCGCGAGCAGCAAGAGGGCGAGGGCGGCAAGCCGCGCTTCGGCGCGTTCTGGGTGCCCGGCGACGCGCCCGGCTTGTCGGTCGAGCGCGCCCAGGTGATCGCGCCGCACCCCATCGGCGCGGTGCGCTTCGACGGGGTGCGCGTGCCGGCGGCCCACCGCCTCGGCGAGCGCGGTCACGGCCTGCGGATCGCGCTGGGCAACCTCGACGTGTTCCGCGTCAGCGTCGGCGCGGCCGCGCTCGGCCTGGCCGATCGGGCGCTGGAGGTGACGGTCGAGCACCTGCAGCGCCGGGTGCAATTCGGCAAGCCGCTGGCGCGCCAGCAGGGCCTGCAATTCGCGCTCGCCGACGTGTGCACCGATCACGTCGCCGCCCAGCTGCTGGTGTACCGAGCCGCGGCCGCGCGCGACCGCCAGACGGCGACGCCGGACCAGGCGGCCATGGCGAAGATGTACGCCACCGAGTCGGCGCAGCGGGCCATCGATCGCGCGGTCCAGAGCCTGGGCGGCCTGGGCGTGACCGTGGGCCAGGTGCCCGAACGGCTGTACCGCGAGATCCGGGCGCTGCGGATCTACGAGGGCACGACCGAGATCCAGAAGCTGGTGATCGCGCGCGCGCTGCTGGCCTGAGGGTCACGCGCCCGGGCGCGGGGGCTCACCGACGGTGACGCCCGCAGCGCCGTCTTCACCGCCGTCTTCACAGCCGTCTTCACCGCCGTCTTCACCGCCGTCTTCACCGCCGTCTTCGCCGCCATCTTCACCTGGGACTTCGTCATCGTCGTCCCGGTCGCGCTCACCGAGGCCGCGCGCGCGTCGGTCCTCGGGCGCCCGCTGCTCGTGGACCCAGCGCGTCTCGAGCGGGATGCAGAGGTACACGACGACGGCGATCAGCAGCGCCAGCGCGCTGACGAGCAGATAGACCCGCGGGACCGCAGCCGCCTCGCCGCGGAGCTGCTCGAGGTGGAAGCGGTAGAGCAGCAGCTGCGCGCCCGCGACCGCGGCGAGGATGCACGCGACGACGACGCCCAGCCGCGCCCACAGTCGCCGCAGCGGCGGCGCGAGCGGCGAGGCCGACAGGACCATGGGACGACCCGCGGGCGGCCGCAGGACCCAGACGCCCTGCTCACCGCGGTAGCCGGCCTCGGGATCGCGCGCGCGAACCAGGGCGCCGTGGACGTGGAGGCGCTGGCCGGGCTCGAGCGTCGCGAACCACCGCCGCGCGCGCGGGCCCTCGCGACGCGCGCGCGTGAACGCGAGCGAGACCACGGCGTCGCGCGCTGGCTCGATCCGCAGGCGCGGGCCGGCGTCCAGCTCGAGGTAGAACGGCTCCGCCCGCGCCGAGCGCGAGACCTCGACCCACCAGCTGATCCAGCGACCTGACTCATCGCGCAGCTCGTGTCCCTCCTGCAGCACGTCGACCTGCACGGGCGCGGGGTCCCCGGGCGGGATCGCGACCGCGCCGCGCACGACGGCCTCGCCCGGCGCGAGGGCGGTCCCGCGGCGCGCGAGCGCGTCGGCCATGCGCGCGAGCCGGCGGTAGCGCAGCGCCTTGCGCAGCAGCAGCAGCGCGAGCGCCAGCGGGAGCGCGCCGCACAGCCCGTAGGCGGTCACGCTCGACGCGAGCGGGCCCATGGGCTCGAGCAGCAGATGGACCCTATCGAGCTGCGCGCCGAGCAACGCGCTCAGGGTACTCCACGTCCTGACGTCGCGGCCGCGCCGATCGGGCGAGCTGCGGTTCGCGAGCGTGTACGAACAACGATCTCCTCGGCGTGCGACCGCGCGGCGCCCGGTTCGGCTGCGCGGCCCGTCGCTGTGGCACCATCGGGGCATGGGTGCCGAGCTCCAGGTCCATACAAGCGAACATGACGTCACCGCGCGCCGGACGAGCAGCCGCGCGCGCCTCTGCGCCGCGCTCGCGCTCTTGGGCGCGACGACGCTCGCCTGCGGTGATGACGCGGTCGGGCAGACGGACGCGGCGAGCGCGGGCACGCAGGGCGGCTCCGGCAGCGCGGCAGACTCGAGCTCGGGCAGCGCGGCGAGCGAGACCCAGGGCGGCGGCGGGACCGAGACGGGCGGCATGACGACCGCGCCCGCGACGAGCGAGGTCTCGACGGCCGGGCCGACGAGCGACGACGCGACGACCATGGGCGCGGAGCCGAAGTTCGACGTCGGCGGCGCGGCGGACTTCCCGGGCGTCGACTGCGACTGCGGGATGGCGAGCGAGTTCAGCTACATCTGGGTCGCGAACTCGCCGGAGAGCACGGTCTCGAAGATCGACACGCAGACCGTGGAGGAGGTCGGCCGGTTCGTCACGAAGCCGGACCTCAACGGCAACCCCTCGCGGACCTCGGTCTCGATCTCGGGGCGCAAGGTCGCGGTCGCCAACCGGCACGGCGGCGTGATCGCGATCTGGGCCAACGAGGCGGACTGCGACCCGGACCAAAACGGCGCGCCCGGGCTGCAGACGTCGACGGACGCCGTCGCCTTGCCCTGGGACCAGGATGACTGCGTGGCCTGGTACACGCCCTTCGACGACTGGACGGTGCAGCGCCCGATCGCGTGGGCGCCCGGCGTGTTCAACGAGGTGACCTGTCAGTGGGAGGATGAGCGCGTGTGGTCGGCGGGCTGCGGCGGCGGCTCCATGCCGGGCTTCGGCAGCGGCGCGACGACGGTGGTGCGGCTCGACGGCGACACGGGCGAGATCGTCGACCAGCTGGTGATGGACAGCTACTCGTGCGGCGGCTTCGGCCCCTACGGCGGCGCGGTCGACAGCGCGGGCAACTTCTGGATGACGCTCAACAACGGCCCGCTGGGCTTCGTCGACGCCGAGACGCTGGAGTGGACGGTCTACGACAAGCCGTCGGACGTCGCCTCGTACGGGCTGACGGTCGACAGCGCGGGGCGCCCGTGGGTCACGAGCTACAGCCAGACCGTCGGCGTCGCGCGCTTCGACCCGATGACCGAGACGTGGGCGACGACCGGCGAGCTGGTTGGCTACTCGCAGTCCGGGATCGCGCAGGGCAGCGACGGGCGCCTCTGGATCGCGGGCACCTTCAACGGCACGAGCGGGATCGCCAGCCTCGACCCCGAGACGCTCGCGGTGATCGACATCCTCGGCGGGACGAGCTCGGGCAAGGGCGTGAGCGGCGACGGCGACGGCTACATCTGGCGCGCGGGCGGCTCGATGGCGACGCGCTTCAACCCCGACGACGGCACCTTCACGACGTACCAGGGGCTCAACGCGGCCTACACCTACTCCGACATGACGGGCTTCGGGGTCGCCAACGCGAGCGGCTGTCAGCCGGCGGGTTGACAGGATCCTGTCCCTCGAGACACACAACTCTCGCTGTGCGACTGCGGCTGCTCGTCGGGCTCGACCAGGACGCGGTGCGCCGCGAGCTCGCGCGGCTACCCGAGGTCGGCGCGGCGGGGCGCTTCCTCCTCGCCGCGCGCGGCGACGCGCTCGAGCTGCGCCGCCGGGTCGATCGACGCCGCGACGAGGGCTACGAGCTGCTGCGCCAGCAGGTCGTCGTGCACCTGCGCCCGTGGCGACGCCCGGGCGTCACCGAGGTGCGCGCGCGCGTCGCCCAGCGCGTGAACGCGCCCGGCGTGAGCCTGCTGCTCGCGGACGTGGTCGGCTTCGCGGGGGCCCACACCCTGGTCGGCCTGCTCGAGCTGCGCGCGACGCTGCGCGCGCGTCGGCGCGAGCGCGCCGAGCTGCTCAACGTCGTGTCGAGGGCGCTGAGCCGCCACGCGGTGTCCGAGCGCGAGCTCGACCCCTACCGCGCGCGCTGACCGAGCGCCGCGATCTGAAAGCTCGCGGCGACCGGGCGGTGATCCGAGGCGAAGCGATCGCGATCGAGCCGGCGACAGCGCGACAAGCTCCAGCGCTCGAGCAGCGCGGGGTCAGCCCAGATGTAGTCGACCCGGGTTTCGAACCTGCATGTAGCGACAGGTCCCTCACAGCCGGCGCGCCGCCAGCAGTCGACGTAGCCGGCGCGCGCGAGCGCGGCCACGGTGTCGCCGCGCGGCGGCTCCCACCGGTTGCGCGCGCGCTGGGCGGTGATCTCGGCCCAGCGCGCGGCGTCGTAGTCGTCGGGGCACAGCGCGTTGAGGTCGCCGATCAGCAGCTGCGGGCGCGCCCCGAACACGCCGTCCGAGAGCGCGAGCCCGAGCTGGTAGAGCCGCCGCTCGCCGTCGAAGTGATTGAGATGGGCGACGAGCAGCCGCAGCGGCGCCGCGAGCCCCGGCGCCGCGAGCTCGGCGGCGAGCAGGCGCGTCACCTCGCGCCCGCGCCCCTCGGCGCGCGCCGGCAGGCTCGCGCAGCGCTCGATCGGGAAGCGGCTCAGCAGGCCGCAGCCGCGCCGCAGCGCGCCCGAGTGGTGGTAGCCGAGCGCGTCTGCGGCCCACGCGAGCGCGGTGGTCCGGCCCGGGCCGTCGCCGACCGCGGTCGTCATGACCTCCTGCAGCCCGACGACGTCGAGCGCGTGCTCGCGGATCACCGCGACCACGCGCTCGAGGTTGTCCTCGCCGGACGCGTCGCACCAGCCGTGGACGTTGAGCGTGGCCACGCGCAGCGTCTCGCCGCGGGCGTCACCGGGCGCTTGAGGCATGTCCGCAGTGAAGCGCGAAGGCCCGGCGGGCGCAACCGCGACCCGTGAGCGCCGCCGCGCGCCCGCGGGTCACGGCCGCGCGCGGCGGCTCACTCGAGCGCGCCGCCGAGGATCCAGTTCTCGATCGTCGCGAGGTCGCCCGCCGGCAGCGCGCCGCCGCCGAGCGGCATCATCGCGCCAGAGCCGCCCACGTCCGCCTGCGTGCCGTTGAGCTTGTGCCACAGGTAGCTGTTGTCGGGGTCGCCGGCCGCGACGCGCGAGAGCGCGGCGGCCTCGGCCGCGGCGACACCCACCAAGTTTCCGTACGCGGTCGCGGCGTCGGGCGCCGCGAAGCCGCCAGACGAGCCGGCGACGTGGCAGCTGCAGCTCGCGGCGATGATCGGGTACACGTCGGCGGCGAAGCTCAGGTCGCCGTCTCCGTCGCCGTCTCCATCGCCGTCCCCGTCCCCGTCGCCGTCTCCGTCGCCGTCTCCGTCGCCGTCTCCGTCACCCGAGGTCTCGCCGCCGGCCGTCGTGCCGGCGTCCGAGGTCATCGCGTCGGAGTCCGAGTTGTCGTCGGTCTCGCTCCCGCCGTCGTCGCCGTCGCAGCCCGAGAGCGGGGCGATGAGCAGCAAGGCGGTGAACATTCGCGTGAAATTCTTCATGGTCATCCAGTCATCTCGATCTGCGACGCGGGCGGCGGAGCCGTCCGCGTCGGCATCGGGATGATAGCGAACCGCGTTTTTACATGCCCATATGGACATGTTATAAGTCCCATAAAGGACGCTGCGCCGGCCAGCCGGTCACGCTCGCGTCATTCGCGCGATCGCTCAGCCGGGCTCGAGCACGAAGGGGTAGCTGACCGTGACCTCGCCGCCGCCCTTCGGCTTGGGGAACTTCCAGCGCTTGACCGCCTTCGCGATGCAGTTGGCGACGTTGGTGTCCGGGAGCGTCGCCGCCTCGAGCACGGACGAGCCGACCGTGCCCGCGCCGGTGATCACGAACTGCACGGTGACGCGCCCCTTGAGGTTGGGGTCCTTGTTCAGGCCGGTGTTGTAGCAGTAGCGCACCTCGTTGATGTGCGCGCGGACGATCCGGCGGATGATGTCCCGATCGAGCTCGCCCTTGACGTCGGCCTTGGCCTGACGCACCCGCGGCACCCGCTGACCGCCGAAGCCGCCGTAGCCGCCGTAGCCGCCGCCGCTGCTGGCGACGGCGCGGTTCTTGAGGCCGATGCTCGCGGCCTTCTCGACGAGCGAGACGAACTCCTTGCGATCGCCGTGGGGGTCCTTGCCGAGCGCGCCGCGGGCCAGGGTCGCGGCCTGCTCCAGGGTGCCCTGCGAGCGCTCCGGCGACTCGCGCAGCAGCATGCCGTAGAGCGCGACGGCGGCCGAGAACCGGAAGCTCTCGGAGGCGCTCTTGTAGCCGGCGTCGGCGTCGTTGACGACCTGCGAGAGCAGCGTGCTCTTGTCGGACTTGGGCGGCTTGTAGCGGACCTTCACGGTCATCAGCTCGCCGCTGGTCGCGTCCTTCGTCAGCCCGCGCTCGGTCTGGTACTTGAGCGAGTCGACCTGCGTCGCTGACTTGCCGCCGCCGGCGGGCACGACCTCGTAGAGCGCGGTGACGGTGTGCCCGGCCCCGATCTCGCCGGCGTCCTTCTTGTCGTCGTTGAAGTCCTTGGCCGCGAGCATCCGGTTCTCGTAGCCGATGAGGCGGTAGCGCTCGACCTCGGCGGGGTTGAACTCGACCTGCAGCTTGACGTCCTTGGCGATGGTGACGATCGTCGAGCCGGCCTCGCGCACGAGCACCTTGTGGGCCTCGCGGTCGGAGTCGATGTACGCGTAGTTGCCGTTGCCCTTGTCGGCCAGCGTCTCCATGGTCGCGTCCTTGAGGTTGCCGTGGCCGAAGCCCATGACCGTCAAGTACACGCCCGACTTGCGCTTCTCGACGATCAGGCGCTCGAGCTCGCCCTGGCTCGAGGTGCCGACGTTGAAGTCGCCGTCGGTGCCGAGCAGCACGCGGTTGATGCCGCCCTCGATGAAGCTCTCGCGCGCGATCTTGTAGGCGAGCTGGATGCCCTCGCCGCCGTTGGTGGAGCCGCCTGCCTCGAGCTTGTCGAGCGCGCCGAGGATCTGGTCGCGGCGGCTGCCGGGCGTGGACGGCAGCACCACGCCCGAGGCGCCGGCGTAGACGACGATCGCGACGCGATCGCTGGGCCGCAGATCCTTGGTCAGCATCGTCAAGCCGCGCTTGAGCAGCGGCAGCTTGTCTGCGCTGTTCATCGAGCCCGAGACGTCGAGCAGGAACACGAGGTTGCGCGGCGGCGTCTGGCCCTGGGCGATGTCGCGGCCCTTGATGCCGACGTGCACGAGGCGGTGGTCAGGATTCCACGGACAGCTGGCGACCTCGGTCGTGACCGAGAAGGGGTGCGCGTCGCTCGGCTGGGGGTAGTCGTAGTCGAAGTAGTTGATGAACTCCTCGACGCGCACGGCGTCGATCGGCGGGATGCTCCCTTCGGACAGGTACCGGCGCATGTTGCTGTAGGAGGCGGTGTCGACGTCGATCGAGAAGGTCGAGAGCGGCGAGTCGCCGACGGTCTTGAACGGGTTCTCGTCCTGCTTCTCGTAGTCGTCGCCGGTCGTCGTGGGGTTGAGCGGCATCATCTGGGGCCCGCCCCCGCCCCCGCCGAAGCCAGCGCCCAAACCACGCCCGTAGCCCGAGCCGGTCCCGCCGCCGCCGCCCTTGCCGATGAGGCCGGTGTTGCCGAGGCCGATGGTGCCCTCGCCGGTGCCCCCGCCCCCGCCGCGACCTGTGCCGACGATGCCGAGGCCGCCGACGCCGTAGGCCTCGCCGACCTCCGTGCCGGCGAGCCCGCCCCAGACGTCCTCGGCGTCGCCGTCTGCGCCCTGGGCGAGCGGTGCGCCGCTGTCGGCTTTCTCCTCGGCCTTGGCGTCCGCCGAGCCGGAGGGTTTGCCCATCTTCCCCTCTTCGCCCCGATGAAGTTCGCTCGGCGTGTTGGTCAGCTCGCGCGGGGCGTCGGGCGCGGCCGGCTCGGCGCCGCTCTCGAGCCCCTGACAGGCGAGCGTGGGGACCAGGAGGGCCGCGAGCGCGAGCAGTCCCGCGCGTCGGGTGCGGGCTCGCGCTCGCGCGGGCCGGCGGTCACGGAGGTCGAGGGACGTCGCTGAAATTCGCACGTGGCCCAGGACAGCTGCGGGCGACGAAAGTTCCCGCGCGCCCGCGCGCGTCGTGCCGCGCTCGGTTCGAGTGCACGGCGACGGCGCGGATGGTTCGCTTGTGCGCGTGGGCTCGGTGGCTTGGCTTCGTCGGCTTGCTTCGTCTGCTTGCTTCGTCGGCTTGGCCTCGAAGACAGGTTTGTGAACACGCGTGGCTTTCGTGAGCGGGGGGCGGGGGGCGCTCCTTGCGGGACGCACGGCGCTCGGACGCCTTCCGCGCCCGAGATCCGTGGTCTTGAGTCCTCATACGACCCCTCGCCCCCCGCTCACGAAAGCCACGCGCCGCCTACAACACGCGGCGTCGCCTTACTCGCGGAGGCTCGCTACAGGTGGACTCGGCGACACGCGGTGTCGGTCTTCAACACGCGGTGTCGGTCTTCAACACGCGGTGTCAGTCATCTACACGCGGTGTCCTCGACGAGTCCACGCCGGCGACGACGCGGGCGAGGTTGTAGTCGAGCAGCGCGCGGGAGCTCGTGAGCAGCGCGCGGGCGGAGGCGGCGAGCGCCTCGCAGTCGGCGTCGGATCGATAGGACCCCGAGGACAGGTGGAAGCAGGCGCCGCGGCCGGGGATCGTCAGGCCGGTGGCGACGAAGCTGCGGTCGCGGGCGACCGCGGAGCCGTCGGGCAGGACGGCGAAGTTGTCGACGCCGGCGACGAGCGGGCGGCCGAGGAATGAGGTCGGCGCGGGGACCCCGAGGTAGTGCAGCGCGGTCGGGGCGAGATCGACGTGGCTGCCGACGACGCGCAGCGGGCCGCGCAGCCGCGGGTTGTCGGCCGCGGCCGGGAGGATGACGAAGGCGGGCACGCGCTCGAGACGCTTGGGGACGGAGGGGGACCAGTGCTCGACGCCGGCGAGCTCCAGCAGCTCAGGCGGGGTGCCGAGGCGCGCGTCGTGGTCGCCGTAGAGCACGACGACGGTGTCGTCCGAGAGCCCGCGCGCGTCGAGCTCGGTGAGCAGCGCGGCGACCGAGCGGTCCATGTAGCGCATGCCGTGGAGGTAGTTACCGAGCGCGGTGCCCTCGAGCCCGCTGGCGGCGAGCTCCAGCTCCTTGAGCGCGTCGGGGAAGTCGTCGTAGGGGTGATGCACGCTGAGCGTGATCAAGAACGCGAAGAACGGCTCGGGGCGAGCGGCGAGCGCCTCGAGCTCGGGCAGCACGCGGGTGAAGAACAGGCCGTCGGCGAGGCCCCAGCCGACGACGGTGCCCTCGCCGAGCTCGCGGCGGAACAGCGAGCGCTCGAAGCCGTAGCGCGGGTGCAGCAGCGCGCGGTTCCAGAACCCGCGGCGGAACGGGTGCGCGGAGAGGGTGGTGTAGCCGCGCGCGCGCAGGACGTGGGCGAGGGTGTAGAAGTCGTTGCTCGCGCGCAGGAACGCGAGCGCGCCGCGCTCGAGCGGGTACTGAGAGTTGAGCGCGGCGTACTCGGCGTCCGAGGTCATGCCCTGGCTGGTGATGTCGACGAACTCGGGGTAGTAGCGGGCGCGCTGCCGCAGGCTGTTGAGGAAGGGCGTGACGGGCTGCCCGTCGACCTCGGCGCCGACGACCCAGCCCTGCAGGGACTCGACCTGGATCATCAGGAGGTTGTGACCGGCCGCGACGCCGAAGTCGGCGGCGGCGGGCGTGCGCGCCACGGCGCGCTGGGTCTCGGCGGCGCGCGCGGTGAAGGTCTCGACGAGCGCGTCGCGCTCCGCCGGGGTGGCCTGGCCGCGACCGAGGGACTCGCGCGCGGTCCGGAGGAGGTCGAAGAGGTGAGCGCCGAGGATCCCGAGGCGGCCGACGTTGCGCTGCTCGGAGAACACGCGGTGACCGAGGTCGCTCGTCATGATCTGCGTGAAGCGACATGTCATCGGGAACAGCGCGAGCGCGACGACGAGCGCGGTGAGCCGGCGCCCGCGTCGACGGCCGCGGTCCGGCGCGCCCGCGGCCGCCGGGGCGCGCGGCCACAGCAGCGCGAGCGCGAGGCCGGCGAGCGGCGCGGGCAGCAGCCACCCGTGACGCGCGCCGAGGACCGCGCCCACGCTCGAGGTCACGTCGAGCACCTGCCGCGAGCCGATCAGCGCCTGGATCGGCACGATGCTGCCGCAGAAGTGGATGTAGATCAGGTCGGCGAGCGTGAGCGTCGACAGCAGCGCGACCCAGAGGAACGCGACCCAGAGGCGCGCTCGCCCGCGCGCGGGGGTCATGAGCACGAGCGCGGCCGAGAGCGCGGCGCTCGACATCGAGAACCACAGCGCGCCGCGCCACAGCTCATAGGAGCTGAGCTCGGCGAAGGTCAGGCCGATGATGACGGTGGCCGCCCAGACCCAGAGCGCGGGCAGGGCCGCGTGCAGCAGCGCGTCGCGGGGCGCGGGCGACCGCTGGACGCGACGACGCGCGAGCACGATCGCCGCAACCGTGAGCAGCAGCAGCGCCAGCTGCTGCACGCCGGAGCGCCAGAGCACGCGCACGGCGGCCGGCGGCGCGCCAGGGCCCCCGCCGCGCTGCGTGTACCAGGCGACGTCCTCGCGCACCATGTCGAGCTGCAGGATGTAGGCGCCGCCGCTGGCGGGCCCGCGGAGCGTGGCGGGGAAGCGCACCGTCTCGCCCGGCGCGACGGGGTGCGGGAGCGCCGAGCGCAGGCCGTCGAACTCGACGACCTCGCCGGCGTGATCGAGCCAGTGATAGGAGAGCTTGTCACCGCGCTCGGGGGACCAGGTCTCGGCGCCGGTGTTGCGGAGCTCGACCTCGAAGTGCCGCGTGCGGTTGACCGTGATCAGCTGCGGCCACTCGGCGTCGACGAGCTCCCACGCGAGCCGGGGCGCCTCGACGAGGATGCCGGCGAGCGGCTGGTCGCTGCGCGCGGGCGGGAACCACCCGCGCCCCTCGCGGACGAGGGACCACTCGAGGTCGTAGCGCCCGGGCGCGCGCGGGGTGGTCAGCGTGAGCTCGACCTCGCCGAGCGCGCCGGTCGCGATCGGTCTCGAGAGCCAGGCGCGACCGCCCTCGATCACCGGGCCGCCGTCCGCGGGTCGCCAGCGGTGCGCGAGCGCGTCGCCCTTCGCCCGCGAGAGCGCGCGCGCGCCGATGTTGCGCAGCTCGACCGTCGCCGAGACGCGGTCCGAGGCGTGCAGCGGCTCCGGGAGCGCGCAGCTCTCGAGCGCCCACGCGGTCGGCCCGGGCAGCACCTGCACCTCGAGCCGCCCGACCGCGTCGACGCCGGGACGTCCGTACCAGCGCACGCCCTCGCGCAGCGGCTCCCACTCGAGCACGTAGCGCCCGGGCTCGTCGGGCCCGAGCAGCTCGGCGACGATCGTGCGCTCCTCGCCGGGGGCCAGCGGCGCGCGGAGCTCGGTGCGCAGGCCGTCGCGGACCACGGGCTCGCCGCGCGCGTCGAGCCAGCGGTACGCCAGGCGGTCGTCATGACCTGGCTCCCAGGTCATGGCGCTCGCGTTGCGCAGCCGCACCCGCGCCCGCGAGCGCTCGCGGGTCTGCACGAGCGGCGGCATGTCGACCGCGAGCAGGTCCCAGCTCGGCCGCGCGGGCCCGACGACGACGACGAGCTCGTCGCCGCCCGCCGGGGACGGGCCGTACCAGCCCTCGCCCTCGCGCAGCGGCTCCCAGCGGAGCTTGTACTCGCCGGGCTGCGCGGGCGCGACCACGAACGCGAGCAGCGTGACCGCGTCGCCGGGCGCGACCGCGTTCGGCAGCTCGGTGCGGCGCCCGTCGTACTCGATCATGCGCCCGTCGGGCGCGAGCCAGTGATAGGCGACGCGATCGCGCTGACCCGGCGTCCAGGTGAGCGTGCCGGTGTTGCGGATCGTGAGCTCGACCTGCAGCTGCTCGCCCGCGGACATCCGCGCCGGCGTCTCGTGGTTGATGAGCTGCCAGCGCGCGCCGTCGAGCTTCGCCGCCGCGAGCTCCGGCGCGAGCAGCGTGCACAGGGCCGCGAGCGCCAGGCCCAGCGCGGCCAGCAGCCCGAACCGCCAGCGCCGAGCGACGCGTCCACCTGCGGCGGGCGACGGGGGCGTGTGCGGAGGAGCGCTCATCGTCGATGCACGGGTAGCGCGGGCGCGGCCCCATGTCCACCGCGAGCCACGACGCACGCGAGCCCGCGCCTGTGCCCTTGGCGACGACGACGCGATGTCTGACGCGCGCCTCCGAATCGTCGAGGGACGACGATACGCGAGCGTGGACGCCCAGCCAGAATGAAGAGACCGCGAGCGACGCGACGCGAGTCGTCGCGCGAGGGACACGCGAAGCAGGCGGTTGAAGCGAGCGTTTTGGGAAGCGGTTCGGGAAGCGTTTTAGGAACGTTTTAGGAGGCGTTGAACCGAGGTTCGAAGGAAGGCTGTGAGAGGTTCGAAGGATCCCGCGAAGGGACGAGGGGGAGGCGCGTGCGGAGCGGAGACCTCGAGACCGATCGACGCCCGGAGCGAGACTCCGATGACGCGCGCGCGCGAGCTCGCGTTTGGCCCTACCGAAGCGCGCCGCGTCCGTGCTACGGTCCCCGGGACGCCGTGAGCCCGTTGACCCCCGAGCAGCTCGGCCAGGCCCGGGAGGGCGACGCCGCGACCCAGCGGCTGCTGATCCGCGACGCGATCGCAGGTGACTCGAGAGCCATGCGCGCGCTGGTCGAGCTGCTGTCGCCGGTGATCCAGACCGAGGTCTCGTTCGCGATCCGTCGCCGCGCGATCCCGGCGCGACGCGACGGGCGCCAGGACATCGCCGACTTCGTCCAGGAAGTGTTCCTGGAGCTGCTCGCCAACGAGGGGCGCACGCTGCTGAGCTGGGACGCGGCCCGCGGCCGCAGCCTCCCGAGCTTCGTGCGGCTCGTCGCGCGTCGTCGCGTGGCGAGGATCTTCCGCGGCCACCGCGGGAACCCGTGGAACGACGACCCGACCGAGAACGCCGAGTTCGACCGCATCGGCCCCGCGAACACGAATCAAGAGCGACGGCTCGAGAGCCGTCAGGAGCTCGCTACGCTGCTCGAGATGCTGCGCTCGCGCCTGAGCGATCGCGGCCTCGTGCTGTTCGAGCTGCTCTACGTGGAGCAGCGCGCCGTGAAGGAGGTCTGCGAGGTCATGAACATGAGCCGCGCGGCCGTGGACACCTGGAATTCGCGCCTTCGCAAACTTGTGAGATCGCTCACACCTTAGTCCGCGGTGGCCACAGGCCGACGCGTCAGATTTTGTGAGCCGCGGGACAATCCATCACACGACGGGCCACTGTGAACAGCGAGAACGACATGCACGATGAGCACGACGCCGAGACCAGCGCGCTGCTGGATCAACTCGGAGCGCTCGCGCGTGAGCAGCTCTCGACGCGTGAGCCCGAGTGGGAGGAGTTCGCGCGCGGCGAGCTCGCGGAGCACGAGCTGCGCGCCGCGAGCGATGACGACGACGATGACTTCGAGCGCTCGCTCGAGCTGTTTCGACCGCTCGACGACGACGCGCGCGAGCGCATGACCGCCGCGCTGCTGTCGGCGACGGGCGGCGCGAGCCAGGCGCCCGCGCCCGTGATCGCGCTGCCGAGCCGCCCGCGCCCGCGCTGGCGTCGAGTGGCGGCGACGGTGCTGCCGCTCGCCGCGGCGGCGGCCCTCGTGATCTGGGTCGGCCAGCGCCCGCCAGAGACGGGCTCGCGCGTCGCGGGGCTCGGGCTGCCGAGCTACCAGATCGAGGTCCGCGGCGGCGTGCAGCGCGAGCGCGGCCCGAGGCCGGCGCCCGGCGTCGACGGGCACCGCTACACGCCGAGCAGCGAGTTCGAGGTCGTCCTCCGGCCCGCCACCGACGCGCGCGGGCCGGTGCGCGCGCGCGTGTTCGCGTTCCCCGAGGCGCTCTCGGGCGCGCCCCAAGAGACCGGCTCCAAGGGACAGGTTATTCCGGTGACCATGCAAGCGTCGGAGAGCGGCTCGCTGCGCATGGCCGGCCCGACGCGCGAGCTCCTGCCGCTGGCGCCCGGCCGCTGGCGCCTGGTGTTCGCGATCGGGCGCGAGGATCGGCTGCCGACGGATCCGGAGCGCGTGCGCTCGCTCGCGGCCCACGAGGAGCACGACGGCCTGTGGATCGAGGAGTACCGCGTCGAGCTCACGGGGGACTGACAGGGACTGGGGGGCGATCGGGTCATGCAGCGCGCGCGCGCCTTTCGAGGAGACCGGGGCGGCCTGGGGCTCGGCCCGGCGCTGCTCGTCGCGCTCTCGCTGTCGGCCTGCTGCGATCCGCTCGCGGGCGACACCGACGACGACACCGGCTCGCTCGCGGTCGAGGCGCCTGATCTCCCCGATGAACTTGTGCAGGCGACGCTCGGCTCGAGCGCGCTCGCGGCCGCGTTCGTCGGCTGCGCGGAGGTCCGGCGCGGGCCCGTCTGTCGGCTCGCCGAGGACGACGAGCTGCGCCTGTGGGTGCCGGTGCTCGAGCCCGAGGACGTCACGCTCGAGATCGACGGCGTAGCGACGACGCTGCGGCCGACGCCCGCAGAGGACGGGCTGCTGTGGCGCTTCAACCTCGCGGGCGCGCCAGAGCGGCTGACCGTCGAGGCGCGCACCGCCACCGGGCCCGCGCGCTTCGAGCTGAAGCTCGCGCGGATTCACGACGCCGCTGCCGGCGACGACGACGACGACAGCAGCGTCGCGGACGTCGAGCGCCCGCCGGCGCTGCTCGAGGCCCAGGCGTTCATCGCCGAGCAGCGCTACGACAGGGACGAGGCGGCCGAGCACATCGCGCGGCTCGAGGCGCTGCTGCCCGAGCTCGCGGGCGAGCCGAAGGCGTTCGCGCTCGGGCGCCTCGCGCGGCTGCACTACCGACGCGACGAGCCCGAGCAGGCGCTCGAGCGCTACCGACAGTCGACGGCGCTCGCGGCCCGGCTGGGGCTGACGAGCAGGGTCCGCGAGGACGCGCTCGCGGCCGCGTACATCACGATGTACATCCGCCCCGACCACGTCGAGGCCCATCGCTGGCTCGACCTCGAGTCGCTCGCGGCCGCCGGCGATCCTTCGAACGCGGCCTACGCCGCGTACCTGCGCGGGCTGCTGGCGGTGCGCGTCGGCGAGTACGAGCTCGCGCTGAAGCAGTACCGCGAGGCCGCCTACCTCGCGCGCCGGCTCGCGCTCGAGACGGACGAGCGCGACATCCTGCAGATGTGGGGCGTGCTGCTGAGCGAGCTGGGTCGCCACGACGAGGCGCGGTCCCAGTTCGCGCGCGCGGCGGAGCTGACCGGCGAGGACACGCCCGCGTGCGCCCGCGCCGAGCTGCTGACGAACACCGCGCTCGCCCACATGCGCGCGCGCGAGGCCGGCGAGCCGCGCGAGGGCCTCGCCGACCCCAGGCCGCTGCTGCTCGAGGTCATCGAGCTCAACGCGCCGGGCGCCTGCGGCAACCGCGAGAGCGCCGAGCGTGCGCGCCTCAACCTCGCGCAGGAGGCCCTCGACCGCGGCGACCTCGCGGCCGCGCGCGCGACCCTGGACGAGGTCGACGCGACGCTCGCGAACTCCTCGGAGCGCCGGCGGCGGCTCGAGCTGCTCGCGCGCCTGGCTCTTCAGGAAGGTCATCCGCGGGAGTCGCTCGCGCGCTGGGACGAGTTCTCGGCCGAGGCGGACGCGGGCGGCGACGCCGATCGCCTGCGCCCCGCCGACCGCTGGAGCCGCGCGTTCTGGCGCGCGCGCGCGCTCGAGGCCGCCGGCGAGCCCGAACGGGCGCTCGCCGCCTACGCCCGCGCCGAGGCCGAGCTCGACGCGCAGCTGCTGGACGTCGCCTACGACGAGGGGCGCGAGAGCGTCGCGCTCGATCATCACCGCAGCGCGCGGCACTACATCGACCTGCTTCTTCGGCAAGGTCATAACGAGGCGGCGCTGTGCGCGGCTCGCCTGGCCCGCGCCCGCACGACCTACCCGATCGACCGCGGCGGGCGGCTCGCGGCGCTGCGCCCCGAGACGCGCGCCGCGTGGGACGAGCGCGTCCGGGCCTACCGCCGCGCCCGCGCGCACCTCGACCGCCTGCGCCAGGACGACTGGCGGCTCTCGAGCGCCGAGCTCGCGCGCGCGCAGGCGCGTCGGCGCGTCGAGACCCTGCGGGCCCAGGAGCTGCGCAACGAGGCGCTGGGGCTGCTGTCAGAGGCCCAGGCCGCGCCGGTGCGCTGCGCCGACCTGCGCCCGCCCGAGCCCGGCGAGCTGCTGCTGCTGTACCACCCCGTCGTCGAGGGCTGGGTCGGCTTCGCGGCGACGACGAGCGAGGTCACCGTCGCCCGCGTCGCCGAGTCGAACCAGGCGCTCGAGCGCGCGATCGCGGCGCGCGACTCGAGCGCGGACGCTCGCCGCCTGCTCGCGCCGTTTCGCGACGCGCTCGACGCGACCGAGCGCGTCCGCGTGCTCCCGCTCGGGCTCCTGCTCGACGTCCCGTTCCACGCGATCCCCTGGCCCGAGGACCAGGAGGACGCGCTGCTCCTCGACCACGCGCCGGTCGCCTACGCGGTCGATCTCCCGCGGCCGTCCGCGCTCGAGCCGCCCGGCGCTTCGGAGGGCGACGCGGACGCGCGCCAGCGCCACGCGGTCGTCATCGGTGACCCGCGCAGCAACCTCGAGCACATCCTGCGCGAGATCAGCGAGGTCGACAGCATCCTCGACGATCGCCGCTGGTCGGTGGAGCTGCTGCACGACGCGGACGTCGACGGCGACACGCTGCGGGCGGCGATCGCCCGCGCGACGCATCTGCACTACGCGGGGCACGGGCTGTCCGACGGCCTCGCGGGCGCCGGCAGCTTCGTCGAGCTCGCGGACAGTCAGCTGAGCGTCGGCGACATCCTCGTGCTCCCACAGGTCCCGCGCTCCGTGGTGCTCGCCGGCTGCGAGACGGGGCTGACGAATTCGCACACGCTCGGCGGCGGCATGAGCGTCGCGCGCGCGTTCCTGGCGGCTGGCTCGGAGTCGGTGATCGCGGCCGACCACGAGATCGACGACGAAGTCGCGGCGACCATCAGCGTCGAGCTCTACACGGCGCTGGCCGAGGGAGATCCCTTTGACGGGCCAGCGATTCTTCGCCGCGCCCAACGCGCAATGCGCTTGACCCCGGACAGCAACCCGGGGTGGAGCGATGTCCGCGCGTGGACGCCATGACGCGAAAAACGACGTTATCCGGTGACTCCAGGGCGATTCGTGCCCTGGTTGGCTCCAATTTGTATCGATTGTCGGTTTTGTTCGTCTGAACGTGAACTGACAAAAAAAATAATGTTAACTTCGAAATACCGGGTCAGGTCTCAACCCACCACGACCAAGAGACCCTGTGCAGCCCGCTTCCGGGGACAACGGCGGGCTCGGGACCATGAGGCAGGAGGACGTGAGATGAAGCGGAGAGTCGCATTGCTGATCGCGGTCGGGTTGATGGGGGGCTGTGATCTCGCCTCGGCGGTGCCAGCCACGCAACAAGCGCTGCAGGCTCCGAGCGATCCCGCGACGTCGCACGACGACGCCAAGCCTGGGCCGACGGGTCCCATCAAGTACCCCGAACGACCCCCGTGCAAGGTCTGTGTCAACGACAAGACCTGGCACAACCCGAACAGCGGCAGCATGCCGTAGGGCTGCGCAGGCAGCCCGAGATCGCGACCGAGTCGCGGCGCCGCCAGGACGCCGGGCTCGGTCGTCGACGTTAACCGGCCACGCGGTCGCGCTTGCGATAGTGACTCAAGAGACAGGTCGCTATGAAGCGCGCTCGTCTCGAGGTCTTCAGCTCGGCACCGGTCGCCCTCAGCTCGGCTTGACCCGCGTGATCTCGACCCCGAGCTTCGCGAGCGCGGGCGCGACCACGTCCGGGTCACCCGCGACGACCCACTGCCATCCCGGCTCGCCCGCGGCGGGATCGAGCCAGCGCTTCTGCCACGCGAGCAGCTCGTCGGGCGTGGTCGCCAGCATCTCGCGGGCGTCCCGCGCGAGCGCGCCGGCGATGTCGGCGTCCTTCGTGCTCAGGTCGATCGCGTCGCTCCACAGCGCGGTCCAGTCCTCGCCCGTCAGGCTCGCCGCGACCATGCGCGCGCCTAGCCACAGCTGCGCGGCCTGAAACAGGCGCTGCGCCGTCTCGCGTCGCTGCGAGAGCCGCTGGAAGCGCTCGACGGCGCGCGCGAGCTGGCTCGTGGGCTGCGGATCGTCGCCCTTCTTGTCGGCGCCGCGGATCGCGTCGAGCAGCTGCTTGGCCCCCGTCGGGTCCTCGCCGCCCTCCTGCTCGCGGCCAGCGCGGACCGGCGCGCGCACCATGAAGAGCGCTCGGTCGCCGGCGATCGTCAGGCGCACGTCCAGCGCCTCCTGCAGGACGCGCTGGGCCAAGCGCGCCATGCTGCGATCGCGGCTCGTGGGCGTCGGCACCACGCGTCCGAATAACAGCTCCGGCCGCGACTGCCCGGGCATCTCGACGAGCGTGACCGAGGTGACGCGCTCGCCGAGCAGGAACCCGCCGCGGGTCCCCGTCGCCGCCGTCGCGACGAGCCGGCCGTGCGCGTCGTCCTCGCGATCCTCCCGCGTCGCGCCGCGATCCTCTCCAACCCGCGCGCGCCAGCTCGTCGACAGCGCGTTGAGCCCCTCGGTGACCCCCGGGGTGCCCGAGGCGAGCCCGGTGTGGACCACGAGCACGGCGGCGCGCGGATCACAGAGCTGATCCCACGCGCGGCGCAGGGCGTCCTCCTCGAGGGCCGCGACGCGCTCGGGCTCGACGCGCATCGAGCCGGGATCGAGACCCAGCAGGCGCCCGCTCAGCTCGTTGATCGCGCGCGCCTCGGGGGCGAGCGCCGGCGCGCCGCCCTCGAGGTAGCGCCGCCCGAGCTCGAGCGTGCGCGGGCTCGAGGGTCGTCCGAGCAGCGCGCCGACCATCGGCATCGCGCGCTCGAAGTGTCGCGTCTGCGTCTGCATGGCGAGCTCGAATCGACCTGGCTTTTGGACCAACTCCACGCGCCCCTGGTAGCGCCGCGCGCGTCGCTCGAGCTCGAGCGCGAGCGTCTGGGCCGCGACCGCGAGCGCGGCGCTCTCCTCGAGCGCGGCGGCGCCGGTCGCCCGCGTCGGGGGGATCGGCAGCAACAGGCGCAGGTTGAGCGCGGAGCTCTCCTCCTCGACCAGCCAGTGCACGAGCAGCCCGTTGTCGAGCTCGGTCTGCGCCGGCGGCGGCCACGGCGGGGCGAGGGCGGCGAGCGCCTCGGACTCCGCCGGCGTCGCGTGCTCATCGAAGACCTTGAGCTCGGGGGTCTGCTTCTGCTTGCAGCCCCACGCGCACACGAGCGCGCTCGCCAGCAGCAGTCGGTGAACGCCCGCGCGTCGCCGGCTCACGGCCGCCCTCCCGCGGTCCCCTCGACGGCGGCGGGCGCCGCTTGGTCCGCGCCCGCGTCCGCCTCGCTCGCCTCTTCGCTCGCGGCCTCCTCCGACGCGCCGCGCTCCGGCGCGCTCGGCTTCTGCTCGCGCGTCACCTCGACGCCGCGGGTCGGGTCGAACAGCGACGTCGCGCTCGCCTCGATCGACTCTGGATCGCCGAGCAGCGACAGGCCGGTGTACTCCTCCAGCAGCCGCCGACCGCCGTCGCCGCCGTCGATCGGCGCGAAGGCGAGGCGCCGCGCGAGCTCGATCGGCGTGCGCAGCTCGTGGCGGAGGTTCGCGCGCAGCTCCCCGCGGATTCGGTCAATGGCCCCGCGCTCGCGTCCCGCCGCGATCCGCTCGACGCGGGCGCGCACGAGCGCGTAGGGATCCTCGACGCCGGTCGACCACACGACGAGCGCCGCGCGACGGACGTCGAGCTCGTGGTGGCAGCGGATCTTCGCCCGTCGCGGCTCGTCGCCCGCGCGGCGCTGGCTGTTGAGGACCTTGCACAGCACGGTCGCCGCGAGCTCGTCGCGGGGCGTGCCGGCGATCGGCCAGACGAACGCGGGGGTGGTGCGTCGCCCGACGGCCACGACGCGGGGTCGCGGCGCGGCGACCTCGCTCGCCTCCGACGGATCGACCGACGGCGTGGGCGCGGGCGCGGGCGCGTCGGTCGTCGCGCGCGACCTCGAGGGCACGCGGCGGGCCTGGGCCGGCAGCTCGCGAAACGCCTTCTTCACGCGCTTCAAGGTCTCCTCTGGCTCCGACGGCGCGACCACGATCAGCGTCGCGCCGTCGTAGCGAAAGCTCTGCTTCAACCTCGCGCGCACCTGCTGCGGCGTCAGCTTGCGCAGCGCCGGGGACACGCGGCGACCGTCGTGCTCGAGACCCTTGACGTCGCCGTGCGCCGCCGCGATCGCCTCGCGCGGCGCGGTCGTCGCGACGCGCGTGTCGTCGCCCGCCCACGAGAGCGCGCGTCGCCACGTCGAGTCGGTGACCGTGACCGTCTGCATCCTGTGTGACTCCGCCCAGAGCAGCTGGTCGAGGCGCGCGACGGGCAGGAGGCTTTCGAACCGGATCTGCGCCGCGCCGGTCGCCAGCCGCGTGATCCCGCCGGCGTCGTTGACCGTCGCCAGCAGCTCGCCGGGCCGCAGCTCGCGGGAGCCGAGCAGCAGCTGATAGGCGAGCGCGTGGTGCAGGCCCTGGAGTTCGGGCGGGTCATCTTCGCTGCCGACCTCGAGCGCGAGGATCACCGCGGCCACCGGCAAGCTCGCGTCGCGGGCCACGAGCACCCGGAGTCCGCACGGCAGCACGGCGTCGAGCGCGTGGCCGGGCACGCGCGGATCCGTGAGCGCGGCGCCGGCCTCCGACGTCGACGCGTCATCATCGTCCTCGCCCGCAGCCGGCTCCTCGGCCGTGACCGCTGGCGCGGTCGCGTCGAGACGCGCCGAGACGTGGCTTGGGAGGAGAAGCGACGTCAACGCGGTTGCGATGGCGAGCGAGAAACGCACGAATCCGCGAGATCTCCGGATTCAGAGCGTAACGTATAAATCTCCGTGCGTCGCGTCCGCGACGTGCACGCGGGGTCGCGCCCGCGCCCGGGGTGCAGCCGCGATCGCCGGGGCGTCCGGCGGCGGTCGCGGGGCCCACCGCGCCGGTCGCGTGGGCCCGACGCGAGCCGCCGGCGCGTCAAGCTCGGCGACGCGCGCCCGACCCCGCCGCACCGCGGGGTCGCGAACCTGGTTAAAACATCACGTCGAGAACAGCGCGCGGCCTGGGTAGCGCGCCGCGTCGCCCAGCAGCTCCTCGATGCGCAGCAGCTGGTTGTACTTCTCGACGCGGTCCGAGCGGCACAGCGAGCCCGTCTTGATCTGGCCGGCCTCGGTGCCGACGGCGAGGTCGGAGATGAAGGTGTCGCCGGTCTCGCCGCTGCGGTGCGAGATCACGCAGCGGTAGCGGCTGCGGTGGGCGAGCTTGACGGCCTCGAGCGTCTCGGTGAGCGTGCCGATCTGGTTGACCTTGACCAGCAGCGCGTTGCCGACGCCCTGGTCGATGCCTCGCCGCAGGCGCCGCGGGTTGGTCACGAACAGGTCGTCGCCGACGAGCTGGGTGCTCGCGCCCAGGCGCGCCGTCAGCTCGCGCCAGCCCTCCCAGTCGTCCTCGGCCATGCCGTCCTCGATCGAGACCAGCGGGAAGCGGCCCGCGAGCGCGGCGTAGCGCTCGACCAGCGCGCCTGGCTCGAGGCGCAGGCCGCCCTCGCCGGCGAGCACGTAGGTCCCGCGCGTACCACTATCTGTCTTTTCAGACACTTCAAAAAACTCCGACGCCGCGACGTCGAGCGCGAGGCTGATCTGCTCGCCGGGCCGGTAGCCCGCGCGCTCGATCGCCTGCAGCAGCGTGCCCAGCGCCTCGTCGTTGCTCTTCATGTCGGGCGCGAAGCCGCCCTCGTCGCCGACCGCGGTCGTCTTGCCCTGCTCCGAGAGCACCTGCTTGAGCGTGTGGAACACCTCGACGCCGGCGCGCAGCGCCTCGGAGAAGCGATCGAAGCCGTGCGGCACGATCATCGTCTCCTGGAAGTCGAGGTTGTTGTCGGCGTGCGCGCCCCCGTTGATCACGTTCATCAGCGGGACCGGCAGCGTGCGCGACAGCGGGCCGCCGAGGTAGCGAAACAGCGGCTGATCGGAGTCGTTGGCGCCGGCCCGCGCGACCGCGAGCGAGACGCCGAGGATCGCGTTGGCGCCGAGCGCCGACTTGTTGTCGGTGCCGTCGGCGTCGCGCAGCGCGTCGTCGACCTCGACCTGGTCGATCGCGTCGAGGCCCTCGACCGCCTCCGCGAGCGTGACGATGACGTTGCGGACCGCCTTCGTCACGCCCTTGCCGCGGTAGCGCGCCTTGTCGCCGTCGCGCAGCTCGTGCGCCTCGTACTCGCCGGTGCTCGCGCCCGAGGGGACCGCGGCGCGCCCGATCGAGCCGTCTTCGGTGAGGACCTCGACCTCGACGGTCGGATTCCCGCGGGAGTCCAGGATCTCCCGCGCGTGAACGTGAACGATGCTGCTCATGGCGCGCGCAGGGTATCCGCGCGATCTGGCCGAGGCAACCGCCGCGTCGTCACGCGGGCGTCACGTGTCGTGGGTCGACGCGCGCCGGCTGCTACCACAGCCCCATCGTGCGCAGCAGCGCGCCGACGTGCTGGTTGCCGAAGCGGTAGGCCGAGAAGAAGGTCTCCGCCTCGCGCGCCTCGATGTTGCGCCACGACATGTTCTCGCGCAGCTCGGCGCCCGGGCCGTCGGACTCGCGGACGACGCGACACATGATGAAGCTGCGCGCGACCTGGACCGCCGACTCGAACTGCAGGTAGTCGAACAGCAGCGGGTTCTGGCTGGTCAAGAACACCTGCCGGTGCCCGAGCGAGCGCATGCACGCGGCGATCCAGCCGTGGTGCAGACCGTTGACGAGCTCGTCGGCGATGACCGCGTGCGCGTTGGCCTCGACGCAGTACAGGAACGCGAGCAGGCGCTTCTGGCCGTAGCTCAGGCGATCGTGGTGGATCATCGAGCCGTCGCGGCGCGTGAACTCGAACTTCAGGTGACCGAAGGTCACCGCCTCGCCGCCGCCCGAGACGTCCTTGTTGATCATCTCGATCCGGACCTCGGCGCGCTGGAACTCGAACAGCCGCACCACCGTCGCGAGGAAGTCGAGGTCGGTGTTGTCGAGCCGCAGCTCCCGCAGGTCCGGGTCCTGGGTGACGCGCTCGAGCACCTTGCGGCTGATGCTGCGCGGGATCAGGGTGCGCGCGACGGTCGGGCGGAACACGCCCGAGTCCTCGATCGACTGCGAGCCGTCGGCGCCGACGTACAACACCGTGCAGTGGGGGCCCGCGTGGCCGTCGCGGTCGGCGGAGTAGGTCACGCGCTCGAACACCTCGAGCGCCTCGTCGAAGCGCACGGTGTTGGTGATCAGCGTCTCCAGGCCGATCGCCAGCGAGACCAGGTGATCCATGTACTTCGTGAAGAACAGGATCGGCTCGAACATCGTGTCGATGGCCGCGAGCTTCTCGACGTAGCCGCGGCGATCGAGGTCGTGGAACAGGCCGCGGCGGTCGTCCCGGTACTTCTGCTCGAGGTACTCGACCGTCTTCTCGTACTCGTGGTCGCCGGAGTGGGCGAACAGCTCGACGACCGCGGACTCGTCGAGGCGGTCGAGCGCGCTCAGCGACTTCTCGACGTAGGCCTCGACGCTCGCGGCGAGCTTGGTGATCGCGTCCGAGATGAACGAGGGCTCGAGGCACGACGAGTCGAGGCGGATGCGGAACGGGCCCTCGCCGAGGTCCGCGGGCATGCGCGCGACCGAGGTGCCCGCGTAGAGCGTGTAGATGCCCGAGAGCTGGCGGTGCTTGATGACGACCGACGCGAAGTTCTCGAACGCCTCGACGCGGTGGGAGAACGCGCGCGAGCGCAGCGGCCTCGAGACGCGCGGGCGCCGGTCGTTGCGGATCTGGACGTTCAGCGTCCAGTCGTCGTTGCCGAGCTCGTAGTCGATCGCGAAGCTCTCGCGACGCAGGCGCGAGAAGTCGCCGCGGAAGCAGCACGCGATCAGGCTCATCAGCGTCGTCTTGCCGGTGCCGTTCTTGCCCAGCAGGACGTTGAGCCCGGCGTTGAAGCGCAGCTCCGTCCCGGGCTCGACGTTGCGGTAGCGCTCGACCTTCAGTCGCAGCAGCTTGATCAGGGGGCTCGTCGCGTCGTCGGGCACGGTCGCCTCGCTCGTCCCCAGACGGTACCTGCCCGGCGAGACCGTGTCGAACCCGTCGCCTGTCGGATGGGGCACACACGACAGGAGCGCTCGCGCGGGCGCGACGCGGCGCGACCTGGGGCGTTTCCAATCACATGTCTTTAAGAACAGGCGCGACAGTGCGCCCCGCGGTCCGCCGCTGCGGACCTCGACCCACGTCGCGCGCCGCGGTCCGTGACCCGCTCCGCCCCTCGCCCCTCGCCCCTCGCTCGCCGCCCGCCGGCGCCCCGTCGCCGCGCCCCGGCGCCGCCTGGGTGCGGTTGACCGCCCCGCGGGCGCCCGTTACCTTCCGCCCCGCATGCGCACCATCGCCATCGGTGTCCTGGGCCTGGGGAACGTCGGCACGGGGACGCTCCAGCTCCTGCGCGACAACCGGGACGCGATCGAGGCGCGCGTGGGGGCCCGCCTCGACGTCCGCGCGGTGCTCGTGCGCGACCCGAACAAGCCGCGCGACGTCGAGCTCGGAGGCGCGCGTTTGACCACGCGCCCCGCGGACATCCTGGACGACCCCGAGATCGAGATCGTCGTCGAGCTGATCGGCGGGCTCGACCCCGCGCGCGATCACGTGCTGCGCGCGCTGCGGGCCGGGAAGCACGTGGTGACCGCGAACAAGGCGCTGCTCGCGGAGCGCGGCGAGCAGATCTTCGCCGAGGCGAGCCAGCGCGGGCTCGCGGTGTTCTTCGAGGGCTCGGTCGCCGGCGGCACGCCGCTGCTCCGGAGCCTGCGCGAGGGCCTGGCGAGCGACCGCATCGAGGCGCTCACCGGGATCGTCAACGGCACCTCGAACTACATCCTCGACGCGATGACCCGCACGGGCGCGCGCTACGAGGACGCGCTGCGGGCGGCGCAGGAGGCCGGCTACGCCGAGGCCGATCCGACGCTCGACGTCGACGGGTCCGACGCCGCGCACAAGCTCGCGCTGCTGGCCCTCGTGAGCTTCGGCGTCCGTGTGGACCCGGGCGCGATCCACCGCGAGGGCGTGACCGGGATCGACCCGTTCGACATCAAGACCGCGGACGAGCTCGGCTACGTGATCAAGAGCCTGGCGATCGCGCGCCGGAGCGCGCGCGGCGTGTCGCTGCGGGTGCACCCGACGATGGTCCCCAAGACGCACGTGCTCGCCGGCGTGCACGGCTCGTACAACGCCTGCCTCGTCGAGTCGCGCGCGCTCGGCCGCAGCCTCTACTACGGGCGCGGCGCCGGGCCGATGCCGACGGGCGTCGCGGTCGTCTCCGACGTCATCGAGGTCGCGCGGCTGATCACCGGGCGCGCGAGCCACGAGGACGCGGGCGCGCGGCTCCTGCCCAAGTCCGGCGCGCAGCCCGAACGCGTCGACCCGCTCCCGCTCGACGAGCTCGAGTGCGAGAACTACCTCTGCATCCACGTGCCCAACCAGCCCGGCGTGCTCGGGCGCTGCGCCGCGTGCCTCGGCCGGCACGGCGTCAGCATCAAGCGCATGTTCCAGGAGGCGCCGCGCGGCGACGCGCCGGTCTCGATGGTCATCTTCACCGAGTCGGTGCCCGAGCGCAGCGTCGCGGCCGCGCTCGCGGAGATGAGCACCTTCGACATCCTGTCGCGCCCGACCGACCGCATCCGGATCCTCGACCCCGACACGATCGACTGAGATGGCCAAGCTCGCTCGCCTCATCAGCCCGCGCTCCGCGGACCCGCCCGGCATGCGGCTGGCCGCGCGCGCGCGCGTGATCTACGGCGACACCGATCGCATGGGCGTCGTCTATCACGGCACCTACCTGCGCTTCCTCGAGCAGGGCCGCGTCGAGCTGATGCGCGGGCTCGGGGTCCGCTACGTCGACATCGAGGCGCGCGGCTTCGGCTTCCCCGTCACGGACGTCGCGGTCAGCTACTTCTCGCCCGCGCGCTACGACGACGTGCTCTCGATCCACGTCGCGGTCACGGAGATGCGCTGGGCGCGGCTGAGCTTCGCCTATCACCTGACCGTTGAGCCCGGTGACCGCGACGGCGTGCGCGAGCGCGTCAGCGTGCTGCGCGGCGAGACGCGGCACTGCTGCACGGCGCTCGCGACGGGGCAGCCGACGCGCTTCCCCGGCGACGTCCACGAGCGCCTCGCGGCGCTGCTCGAGCTGCCGAGCTAGGCGCCCCGGACCCTCCGAACTCATCGACCGCCCGACCGCCCGACCGCCCGAACGCACCGCCCGACCGACCGCCAGGAGACATCATGGATCGCCGACTTGTCCTCGAGTACACCCGCGTCACCGAAGCCGCCGCGATCGCGGCCGCCGCCATGATCGGGCGCGGCGAGAAGGACGCCGCCGACGCGCGCGCGGTGGAGGCGATGCGCGAGGCCTTCGAGCGCGTCCCGGCCCGCGGGACCATCGTCATCGGCGAGGGCGAGCGCGACGAGGCGCCGATGCTGTACATCGGCGAGAAGGTCGGCCCCTCGGACGAGGACAACCTGCCCGAGGTCGACATCGCGGTCGATCCGCTCGAGGGCACGAACCTGTGCGCCGACGGCGGCCCGGGCTCGCTCGCGGTGCTCGCGGCGGCGAGCCGCGGCGAGCTGCTCGCGGCGCCCGACACCTACATGGCGAAGATCGCGACCTGCCCCGAGGGCAAGGGCGTCGTCTCGCTCGAGCAGTCGCCGACCGAGAACCTGCGGGCGCTGGCCGCCGCGAAGAAGCGCCGCCCGGACGAGATGACGGTGGTGGTGCTCGAGCGCCCCCGGCACGCCGAGCTGATCCGCGAGCTGCGGACCGCCGGCGCGCGCGTGCACCTGATCACCGACGGCGACGTCGCGCCGGCGGTGGCCACGTGCCTGCCGACGAGCGGCATCGACATGGTCTACGGCATCGGCGGCGCGCCCGAGGGCGTGCTCGCGGCCGCGGCGCTGCACTGCCTCGGCGGCGAGTTCTGCGGCAAGCTGCAGTTCCGCAACGACGAGGAGCGCGCGCGCGCGCGCGCGATGGGGATGAAGGATCCCGACGCGTACCTGGCCCACGGCGACCTCGTGCGCGGCGACGTGATCTTCGTGGCGACGGGCGTGACCACGGGCCCGCTGCTCAAGGGCGTGCGCCGCATCGGCGACCGCCTGCACCTGCACAGCCTGGCGCTGCGCAGCGAGACGGGCACGCGCCGCTGGGTCAACACCTCCGTCGACGCGAACCGGTTCTCGTTCGAGTACAAGACCTGAGCCCGCGGCTCAGCCGGCGAGCCAGCCCTCCAGGGTCTCGAGGTCACGCGCGTAGCCGGGGCCCGCCGCGCGCAGGCTCGCGACGGCGCGCGCGAGCGCGTCACGACCCGACCCTCCCGACAGCATGTCACAGCGCGCGAGCTCGGCGTCGAGCAGCGCGAGCAGCGGGTCGCCCGGGGCCCGCACGCGGGCGTAGTAGTCGCGCGCGCGCGTGAACCACCCGCGCGCCGACGCGTGCGCGCCGGCGTCACGCTCGAGCTCGCCCAGCCGCCGCGCGAGCTCGGCGTAGAGGACGCCGTCCTGCAGCGCGCGCGCCTCGAGGAGCTTCAGCGCGCGCTCGAGGTTGACGCGCGCCTCGTCGAGCCGCCCGGCGAGCCGCTGGGCGTGCCCGAGGTGCACGAGCGACTCGGCGACCTCCGGGCCCTCGTCGGCGCCCGCGAGCGCGCGACGGATCTCGAGCGCGCGCCCGAACGCCCCGAGCGCGCTGCCGAGCTCGCCGCGCTCGCGATCCAGCGCGCCGAGGTCGCGCTCGGACCGCGCCGCGAGCTCGCTGCGCGGGCCGACGAGTCGCGCGCGAAGCGTGCGCGCGCGCTCGAGCTCGGCGCGCGCGTCGTCGAAGCGGCGCAGGCCGACGTACGCCTCGCCGAGCCCAGACGCCACGTGCGAGGCCTCGAGCCCCTCGGCGAGCCCGTGACGATGGAGCAGCTCACGGGCCGACTCGAAGCGCGCGCGCGCTTCCTCGTGACGGCGCGCCGCGTTGGCGAGATCGCCCCGTGAGCGTTGCACGAACTGCATCGCGGGCGCGGCGTCGCCGAGCGCCGCGGTGATCCCCTGCTCGGCGCGCGCGAACGAGCTCGCCGCGCCGACGAGGTCGCCGCGGTTGAGCTGCGCGAGCCCGACGTTGTACGCGGCGAAGGCGACGTGGGGGTGGCCGTCACCGAGCGCGCGCTGGAGCGACGCGAGCGCCTCGCCGTGCAGACGCGCCGCCTCGTCGAAGTCGAGCGCGCGACCGTGGGCCTCGGCGAGGTTCGCCAGCGTGTACGCGTACTCCGGCGCGTCCGCGTCGCCGCGCGCGCGCAGCGTCTCGAGCGCGTCGGCGTACAGCCGCCGCGCCTGCGTCAGCTGCCCGCCTTTCTCATAGGCCAGGCCGAGGTTGTTGCTGAGGAGCCAGCGCGTGTCCGCGCGCGCGGGCGAGCGCTCGAGCAGCGAGCGCGCCAGCGGCTCGTCCTCGAGCGCCCCGCTGACCTCGTCGAGCATGCGCGACCGGGCGAAGATCCGCTTGGCGACCGCCTCGGCCGCCACCGCAGCGTGCCCGATCGCGATCGCGTCGTAGAGCGCGGCGTCCAGGGCCGCGCGCGCGTCCTCGCCGTCGCCGCGCTGCATGAGCGCGCTCCCGCGGCGCAGCTCCGCCTCGGCGAGCAGCGGGCGGTACTCGAGCGCGCGGGCCTGCGCGAGCGCGTCCTCCGAGCGCGCGAGCGCGTCGTCGTAGCGCCCCAGATCCTCGAGGACCTTCGCGCGCGCGAGCGCCTGACGCTGAACCTCTACCCGCGCGCGCGCGTCCGCGTCCTCGGGCGGCGCGAGCTCGGCGGTCAGCGCCTCCGCGTCGCCGCAGTAGGCGATCGTCGGGAGGGACGCGGCCGCCTGCACCGCGTTCTGAACCGAGGCGGCGTCGGGCTCGTTGGTGAGCGAGTCGACGAGGCCCGCGAGCGCGGCGCGACGGCCGTCGAGGCACGCCATGCGTCGGTCGAGCAGGCGATCGGACTGGCGCCCGTCCTCGTGGGCCTCACAGGCCTCGGTGCGCATGGCCACCCAGTCGCCGGCGTAGCGCGTCAGCGCCTTGTCGACGCGCGCCCAGGTGTCGGCCGCGTAGGTCAGGCCGGTTCTTGAGAGCGCGCGCTCCAGCGCCGCGCGTCGCGTCGCGCTCCAGACCTCGGCGAGCTCCTCGTCGGCGCCGACGCAGGTCTCGACCGGCGCGCTCACCTGCCCGGCGAGCGCGAAGCTCCCGGTCGCCGTGACGCCGACGAGCCCGAGCCCCAGGACCCAGCGCCGGCGCGCGCGGGCCGGGTCGCGCGCGAGCGCGGCGAGCAGCGCCGCCATCGACGGCGGTCGATCGCGGGGCTCGACGCGCAGCCCCTGCAGGACGACCCGACGCACCCAGCCCGGGACCGCGACGCCCGCGGGCGGGTCGACGTGGCGGCCGTGAATGACCGCGTCGACGAGCTTCGGCAGCGACTCGCAGGGGAACGGGTGCTCGCCGTACAGACCTTCGAAGAGCGCGACGCAGAAGCTGAAGAGATCGCTCTGGGCCGTCGCGACGGTGCCCATATGTTGCTCTGGGGACATGTACGCCGGGGTCCCCATGATCGCGCCCGTGCGCGTCAGCGGCTGCGCGAGCATCGACGCCCCCTCGCCCTCCGAGGTCACCGCGGGCAGCCCGACGTGGGAGTCCGCGAGCGTGCGCGCGAGCGCCTCGGTGCCGGCGTGGGGCAGCGCGCGCGCGAGCCCGAAGTCGAGGACCTTGACTACGCCGTCGTCGCCGACGAGCACGTTGCCCGGCTTGAAGTCGCGGTGCACGATCCCGGCCTCGTGGGCCGCGACCAGGCCCGCGCCGGCCTGACGAAACACCTCGACGACCTCGCGCCACGGCCTGGGCCCGTCGGCCTGGCGGCCCTCCGCGTCCGCGCCCGCGATCCACTCCTGCAGCGTCTGACCGCGGACGAACTCCATGGCCACGAACACCTGCTTGCCGTGGCCCTCGTCGAGCTCGCCGACCTCGTGCACGGTGACGATGTTGGGGTGCGAGAGCCGGGCCATGGCCTGGGCCTCCCGCAGCAGGCGGACGCGGCCGAGGTCGTCCTCGGTCGTGGCGACCGAGCGCAGCACCTTGACGGCGATCTTGCGGTCGAGCGCTTCGTCGTAGGCGGCGTAGACGACCCCCATCCCGCCCTCGCCGAGGCGCGAGAGCACGGTGAAGCGCCCGATCTTCACGGGCACGGCGCGGGTGCGAAACAGCTTGGCCTTGATCAGCTCGCGGACGCGACGCTCCTCGACGTCCGCGGGCGGCTGGGCGATCGGGGTCTGACGCGCGTCGGAGACCAGCGTGTCCCATCCAGGCAGGATCGCCTCCGAGGCGTTGTCGGCGTCGAGCTGCTGCAGACCCGCGCCGGAGGGCGCCGTGTCGCGCACGCCGAGCTCGTCGGCGTCGCCGGTGGCGAGGCGCGGGGGCGGACGCGTGTCCTCGTCGCGCGTGTCGCCGGCGATGATGGTGTCGTCGAGCTCTCGCCCGCGCGCGCCCTCGCCCGTGCCCACGTCCTGCGCCGTCATGGTCCGCCCGTGACGATCATGCGCAATCATGCGTGTCGCTTCCACTGTGTTCTCCATCGCGCGCCGCCCGAGGTCACTGCGGCGACGTCGTAGGCGATTGCCGTCACGCGACCCGGCGACTCCGTCTCGCCGCGCGCGTCTCTCGCCTGGGCAGTGACCTGCGCGAGCGGAACAATTGACCCGCCGCGCGCGCGCGCACACGCGCCGCGCGTCCCCGCGCGCACACGCCAGGCGGCCCGCGAACTTCGTTCTCTGGCCCTTACGCTATGTGGAGTTTTTTTTTCAGGTTTTTTCTCGGGCGCCGCAATTGTTCGAACCGCCCGGGTCACTGCCCAGGCGAGACACGCGAACGCACAGCGGACGCACCCGGGGCCTGCGGCGGAGGACGGAAACCTCCGCCGGACGGAACAGGCGAAGGAACCGGGCGCGACGGAGCCGCTGCGCAGTGACGACGCGCGCTGGTGATTGCGCGCGCCGCCAGGGGAGACACGCCATGATCGCCAACCGCATCCGGAATTCCATCATCCTGTCCACCACCCTGACCGCGAGCCTGCTGGCGGCAGGATGCGACGCCGTCGACGCGCCCGAGGACTTCGCCGGCGACCAGGCCCACGCGCTGCGCCCGAGCGGCGGTGGCGGGATCGTGTTCAACACCTTGACCTTCGGTCACCTGAGCGCCTCCGAGGTCGTGCTCGGGCAGCCGTCCCCCGACGGCGTCGTGCTCGAGAGCGTCGAGGTGCTCTTCGACGGTCAGTACGCCGCGGTCGAGAACCTGTGGGCCGAGCAGGGGGAGATCCACGCGACGATCCCGGGGTACGAGGCGCTGCACGCCTACGACCTGCTCGAGTCGCGCTGGAGCGTCGTGGTCGACGGGGAGCTGTACGTCTACACGATCACCGAGATCTTCGGGGACGCCGGGCTGTACCGCTACAATTTCGTCGACATCGACACCTACGGGCGCGAGGAGGGCATCCCCGCCTGCGGCCACCAGATCGGCGGCAACGGGCCCGGCAACGAGTACACGGCCGTCGTGATCGAGAACCTGACGGCGGACCCGACCAACGGCACGGTGTCGTACAACAGCACGCCGGGCTCGATGTTCATCGCCTGCGAGACGGGCGGCGTCGGCAAGGCCGTGACCTGGGGCTACGCCCCCTACGACAAGGAGGTGTCGATGAACGACTTCCAGGCGGCGGTCCGCATGGTCCGCGACGACCTGTGCGGCGACGGCGGCTCGTGGACGCAGCAGGGCACGCCGATCTTCCTGCTCGACAAGCCCGCGATCAACTGGAACGACAGCGGCGTGATCGAGGCGGTGTGGACGCCCGACGGCGCGGCCTGCCTCGGCGACCACACGCGCACCGGCATCGACTACGCCAACGTCACGTGCAACGGGCAGCCGCTCAACCCGTGCCTCGCGGACGGCTGGGACTACTTCAGCCTCGATGGGAGCTTCTCGATGTCGCGGCTCCCGTGAGCGCCGCGGCCGCTCGCGAGCGCGCCGCCTAGCGCTTCATCTGATCCCGCAGGCGCCGCGCCCAGATGTCGAGGTTCGAGACCGTGCTGTGCAGCACCTGCGGCGACCGGGCGAGGCTCTCGAGCTCGCGCTCGAGCAGCTGCTTGGCCCGGCGGATCCGCGTCCGCGCGGTCCCCTCGGGGACCTCGAGCACGCTGGCGATGTCGCGGGCGCGCATGCCCTCCCAGTAGTACAGCTCGAGGATCACCTGCGACTCCATCGGGATCTGGCGCAGCGCCTGCAGCAGGAGCTGGCTCTCCTGCTCGCGCGCGAGCAGGCTCGTGGGCGTGGGCGCGAGGTCCTGGACCGAGCGCTCGGCGAAGTCGAGGCGATCGCTCTCGCGGCGGCGCTTGCGGTAGTGCTCGAACAGCACGTTGCGGGCGACGCCGAACAGGTAGCAGCGAAAGCTCGTCTGGTCGCGCATGCGCTCGCGCGTCTCGAGGCAGACGAGGAATGTCCGCTGCACCAGGTCGGGCGCGGCGTCGCCGGCCTTGTTGCGGAAGAACCGGGAGACGCGCTCGTAGTGACGCTCGAACAGCGCGACGCCGGCGTCCTCGTCACCGTCGCGCCACGCCTGCAGCAGCTGCCGGTCCTCCGTCATCAACCATGATGATAGCGCGGCCCGCCCGCGCCTGCCGTGCACCGCCGCGCGCCGCCGCGCGTCGGCCCCCGGCCCGCTCGTCGGGCTCGGGCCGCCCGAGCTCGCGCGGCCGCAGGCGGACGCGCGCGGCCGTACGCTCAGGCGTCGAGCTTCGCGGCGGCCGAGGCGTCGTCGCGCACGGGCTTGTCCTTGTCGGCGTCCTTGGCCTCGTCGTCCCCCGCCGCCGCCGCGGCCTCGGCCTCACGCCTGGCCCGCTCGGCCTTGTACTCGCTCTCCTTCGCCCACTCGAAGTCGCTCGGCTTGGGCTTGCGGATGAACGTGAAGTACACGCCGATGCCCATGATCGCGAAGGTGAAGTACTGCGCGGGCGTGAGCCCGAAGTACTGCTTGTCGGAGATGCGGAAGAAGTCGAGGAAGAAGCGGAACGGCCCGTAGAGCAGCGCGGCCACGCCGACGAAGCGCCCGGGGTCGGCCTTCCGCCACGGGTAGACGAAGTGCATGAACAGCACCATCGGGACCAGGTACAGGAACTCGAGCGTGCCCAGGTCCCAGCGCACGATGTCCGGGTTGCCCTTCCAGCCGTGCACCGCGAGGAACGAGAGCGGGTGCGAGAGGTCCTGCAGGATCAGGCCCGGGTGGTCGTGGACCAGGCTGCAGCCGAGGCGCCCCGTCGTGAAGCCGACGAGCATGCCGAAGCAGAGCATGTCGACGTAGATCAGGAACGGCTGCTTCTTCTTGTGCAAGAACCAGAACACGCCGACCATGAAGCCGAACAGGCCGCCGACGCTCGAGAGCCCGTTCCAGATCTGCAGCAGGACGATCGGGTCCTGCATCACGCGCTCGGGGAAGTAGAAGATCACCGAGACCCAGTGCGAGATCACGAAGCCCGAGACCAGTGACCAGAACATCACGTCGCGCGCGTACTGCTCGTCGATGTCGCGCGCGTTGGCGAACTTGATGCAGCGCTGCATGCCGAGGATCACGCCGACCGCGACCAGCGGGCCGAACACCTGCAGCTTGAGCGTCCCGAGCAGCGGGAGGTTCTCCGCCAAGGTGTACTCGGGCGGCTGAAGGAACGGGATCAATGCTTCGAGCATGCGGGCGGAACCGTATCGCAAGCCCGCGAGCCGCGCAAAACCGACGCTAGCGGTCGTGAGAGGTGGGGGCGCCGTATCCCCCGCCCCCCGGGGTCTCGAGGCGGACCCGATCGCCGGCCGCGACCTCGAGCTCGATCCGGCCCGGGATCTCGCGGCCGTTGTGCAGGTTGCGCCCCCGCGCCCCCGCGCCCCCCCCGTCGAGGCCGAAGGGCGCGCGCTCGCGTCGCTCGCTCAAGATCGCCACGGTCACCGGCCGCAGGAACTCGAGCTCGCGGATCACCCCGTCACCGCCGGCGAGCCGACCCGCGCCGCCGGAGCCCCGACGCCGCGCGAAGGCCCGCACGCGCACGGGGTAGCGCGACTCGAGCACCTCGGGGTCGGTGATGCGCGTGTTCGTCATGTGGGTGTGAACGCAGGAGGCCCCCGGCGCGCCCGCGGTCGCGCCCGCGCCCCCGCCGATGGTCTCGTAGTAGCCGAAGTCATCGGCGCCAAAGGTCAGGTTGTTCATGGTCCCCTGGCTCGCGGCCGCGAGGCCGAGCGCGCCGAGCAGGACGTCGACGACGCGCTGCGCGGTCTCGACGTTGCCGGCGGCCACGGCGAGACCGGGCTCCGGGGCCAGGAGACAGCCGTCGGGGATCCGCAGCGTGACGGGCCGCAGGCAGCCCTCGTTGAGCGGGATCGGCCGGCGCGCCAGCAGCCGCAGGACGTAGAGCGTGGCCGCGACGGTCACCGCCCGCGGCGCGTTGAGGTTGCCCCGCCGCTGCTGCGGCCCGGTGCCCGCGAAGTCGATGTCCATGCGCGGCCCGGCGATCGTGACGCGGACGCGGATCGGCGTGCCGTCGTCCATCGCGTCTTCGAACCGGCGCGCGCCCGGCTCGAGCGCCGCGATCGCCTCGGCGACGCAGGCGGCCCCGTGGTCCTGGACGTGGCGCATGTAGGCCGTGACCTCGGCGAGCCCGCGCTCGCGCGCGAGCGCCAGCAGGGCGCGCGCGCCGGCCTGGTTGGCGGCGAGCTGCGCCCGCAGGTCGGCGAGGTTCTCCTCCGGGCTGCGCGCCGGATACGGCCCGCCGCGCAGCAGGCCCAGGAGGCCCGCGCGATCGAGCGCGCCGCCGCGGACGATCGGCACGGCCCGCAGGACGACGCCCTCCTGCTCGAGCGAGGTCGAGCGCGGCGGCATCGAGCCCGGGCAGACGCCGCCGACGTCGGCGTGGTGGCCGCGGCTCGCGGTGAAGAAGCGCAGCGCGCCGCGCTCGTCGTGCACCGGGGAGATCACCGTGATGTCGGGCAGGTGCGAGCCGCCGGCCGCCGGATCGTTGGTCGCGAACACCTCGCCGGGCTGCGGGCGCGGGTGAGCCGCGAGCACGCCGCGGATCGACTCGCTCATGGCGCCGAGGTGGACCGGGATGTGCGGCGCGTTGGCGACCAGGCCGCCCTCGCGATCGAAGACGGCGCAGGAGAAGTCGAGGCGCTCGCGGATGTTCGTCGACATCGCGGTGCGCTGGAGGACGACGCCCATCTCCTCGGCGATCGCCATGAAGCGGTTGCCCATGATCTCGAGGCGCACGGGGTCCGGCGCCGCGTCGCCGGCGGTCGGCGCCGCGCCCCCGCGTTCTTCTTCTGTGTCCCCAAGAACAGGTCGATCATCGCGCGCGATCAGGCAGCCGCCAGCGGCCTGCTCCATGCGCCAGCCGGGGTCGAGGACGATGGTCGCGGTCGCCTCGAGGATCAGCGCGGGGCCCTCGAGCGCCGTCTCCCCGGGCGCGGTGAACAGGGTCTCCCGCAGGCGCACAGGCACGCGCTCGTGCCGGCGCCCGTCGGCCCACAGCGTGACGTGCTCCGGCAGCGACCCGCGGTCCTCGCCTGGCCGCGCCTGCGTCGCGAGCTCGCCGCGCGACGCGTCGGGCTCGCCCGCGGCGCCCAGCTCCACGCGCGCGCGCACCAGCTCCACGGGGTGCTCGGGCCGCGCGTAGCCGAAGGCACGCCGGTGCGCGGCCACGAAGCGCGCGCGCAGCTCCTCCAGCGCGTCGCGCTCGTCCTCGTCGTCGGGCAGCGGCTCCGGCAGCGCGATCGTCAGCGGCGTCTGGGTCCCGCGGTAGCGAAGGTCGACGCGACGGGTCACGCGGATCGCGTCGGGCGCGGCGCCGTCGTCCTCGAGCGCCGCGCGGCCGCGGGCGATGAGCGCCTCGAAGGTCGGCGTGAGCTCGCGCAGCGCCCCCGGCTCGAGCGCGCGCCGGCCCGCGTCCGCCTCGCCGTGCCAACCGAGGCGCGCGACGCCGATGCCGTTGGCCGAGAGCACGCCGGCGAGCGGGTGAAACACGAGCGTGCGCACGCCGAGCTCGCGGGCGACCGCGCAGGCGAACTGCCCCCCCGCGCCGCCGAACACGATCATCGCGTGCTCGCGGACGTCGTGCCCGCGCGCGACCGAGACGGCCCGGATCGCGGCGGCCATGCTCGACGCGGCCACGGCGAAGAAGCCCTGCGCGACCGCCGGCGCGCTCAAACCTGTCTTCTCGGACAACCGTTCGAGGGCCGCGTCGACGCGCGCGCGCGCGAGCGGGAACGGGAAGCGGTGGGGGAGGATGCGCCCGAGCGCGAGGCTGATGTCGGTGAGCGCGAGCGGTCCGGCGCCGGGGCGGCCGTAGCACAGCGGGCCCGGGTCGGCGCCGACGCTCTGCGGCCCGACGGAGAAGCGGCGACCGTCGTAGGCGCAGATCGAGCCGCCGCCGGCCGCGACGGTATGCAGCGCGAGCATCGGCGTCCGCACGCGCACGCCGGCGACGCGCGTCTCGTAGCTGCGCTCGAACTCGCCGGCGTGGCGACAGACGTCGGTGGACGTGCCGCCCATGTCGAAGCCGATCACCTGCCCAAGCCCCAGGCGCCGCGCGAGCTCGGCGACCGCGACGACGCCGCCCGCAGGGCCGGAGACGATCGCGTCGCGTCCGCGAAAGCGCGACGCGTCGCACAGGTCCCCGCTCGACTGCATGAAGTGCAGCCGCGAGCCCGGGAGCGCGGCGGCGAGGCGACCGACGCGGGCGCGCAGCGGCGGGGTCAGGTACGCGTCGGTGACCGCGGTCTCGGCCCGCGCGAGCAGCCCGAGGCCGCCGGAGACCTCGTGCGAGAGCGTGACGTGGCCGAAGCCGCAGGTCCGCGCGAGCGCGGCGAGCTCGCGCTCGAGCGCCTTGCCGGCCGGGGTGTAGGCGTGCAGCACCGCGATCGCCAGGCTCCGCACGCCCCGCGCGAACATGGCGCGAAAGTCATGTTGCAGCGCGCGCGGGTCCGGGCGCGCGAGCAGCTCGCCGGCGGGCGAGACGCGCGCGTCGACCTCGAGCACCTCCTCGCACAGCGGCGCGGGCTTCTCGATGGCGAGCGCGAACAGCTGCGGCCGCGCCTGGTCGCCGATCTCGAGCAGATCGCCGAAGCCGCGCGTGATCACGAGCCCGACGCGCGCGCCGGCTCGCTCGAGCAGCGCGTTCGTGGCGACCGTGGTGCCCATGCGCACCGTGAGCCCGCCGGGGAGCGGCGCGCCGTCGGGGAGCCCGAGCAGCTGGCGGATCGCGGCGAGCGGCGCGTCGTCCGAGGACAGCAGCTTGGCGACGCGCAGGCGCCCCGCGGGGTCGCGCGCGACGCAGTCGGTGAAGGTGCCGCCGCGGTCGATGAAGAAGCGCCAGCCGGGGGTGTCGTCAGCCACGCGCGCTCAACTCCCGGCTCGCGCCCGCGCGGTCGGGCGACGCCCCGCGCTCACCGCTCGCGATCCCGCCCGCGCCCGCGCGCGTGGTCACGCTCGAGGTACTCGCGCGCCCGCTTCACGTAGGAGCGCCAGCTGTGCACGATCCACTCGCGGTCCTTCTCGGTGCACTCCCGCACGACCCGCATCGGGTTGCCCATCACCAGCGTGCCGGCGCGGACGACCTTGCCCGGGGGCACGAGCGTGCCGGCGGCGACGAACGCCCAGGGCTCGACGACCGCGTTGTCGAGCAGGATCGAGCCCATGCCGATCAGGCAGTCGTCGCCGACCGTGCAGCCGTGCAGCAGCGCGTTGTGACCGACGGTGACGCGCGCGCCGACCGTCGTCCGCGACTCGCCCTCGGTCGCGTGGATGGTGGTCCCGTCCTGAATTGACGTCTGCGCGCCGATGACGATCGGCGCGTCGTCCCCGCGCAGCGTGACGTTGGGCCACACGCTCGACTCTGGCCCAACGGTCACGTCGCCGATCAGCACGGCGGCGGAGTGAATGAACGCGCGCGCGTCGATGCGCGGCGCGACGCCGGCGAAGCTCTCGATCCAGTGTCTGTCCACGGCACGCTCCCTGTGTCTGTGGTCCCCTGCGGGCGACGCGGGGCCGCCCGCGTCCGCTCAGCCGCCGACGAAGATGTAGGCGACGAGCAGCACGAGCAGCACCGCGAGGAACGCGACCACGTAGAGCAGCGGGTTGGTCTCGCTGCCCGTCGGCTTCGGCGGCTTGTCGACGACGCCGTCGCTCACGCTCGCGTCCTCGATGCCGAGCTCGTCGTGGATCGAGGACAGGGTCGGCAGCTCGTCGCCGCGCGGCAGCGGCGAGGGCGTCGGCGTCCCGGTGCCCGCGGTGAAGTTCTCGATGTTGATCGGCTTCGAGGCGTCGAGCACCGGCGTGTGGACCACGGGGATCGCCCCGGTCTTCTGGGGGTCCTCCTCGACGCCGAGGGAGCGGAAGTTGATCATCTCCTCGTTGATGAGGTTGATGATCAGGTTGTGGCCGCCGGGGGACTTCTCCTCCTTGGCCTTCTCCTCCTGCTCGCGCCGCTCCGCGTCCTTGAGCGCGCGGATCGGCCGGATGAACTCGATGACGTCCCGGGGCGAGACCTTCATCCGGTTCTCGAACAGGAACTCGAGCAGCGCGTCGGCGAAGGCGTCGGCGCTCTGGAAGCGCTCGTCGAGGCTGGCGGCGAGCGCCTTGCCGACGATGCGCTCGAGCTCCGGCGGCACGCGCGGGTTGTAGGTGCGGATGCTGGGCACCTGTGCGCGGCGGACGAGCGCGATGGTCTCGAAGTCGTTCTTGCCCTTGAACAGGCGCCGCCCCGTCAGCATCTCGAACGCGAGGATGCCGACCGAGAACACGTCGGCGCGGGCGTCGACCTCGTTGCCGTGAGCCGCCTCTGGGGACAGGTAGCTGTACTTGCCCTTGACGACGCCGGGGTCGGTCGACTCGACCTGCGTGGTCGCCTTGGCGAGGCCGAAGTCGGTGACCTTGACCTCGCCGTGCCACGAGAGGAGGATGTTCGGCGGCGAGATGTCGCGGTGGACGATCCCGAACGGCTTGCCGGCCTCGTCGCGCTGGATGTGGGCGTACTGCAGCCCGCGGAGGATCTCGGCGAGGATCCAGACCGTCAGGCGCACGGGGATGTGGTTGCCGCGCTTGGCCTGGTGCTCGAGCAGGGTCTTGATGTTCGTCCCCTCGACGAACTCCATGACGATGAAGTAGGAGTTCTCTCCTTCACCGATATCGAACACGGAAACGATGTTCGAGTGATCGAGCCGGAGGCTGATGCGCGCCTCGTCGAGGAACATCTGGACGAACCGAGGGTCCTTGATGAGCCCAGGAAGAATGCGCTTGATCGCGACCTTCTTCTTGAAGCCCGCCATCGTCTCGGACTCCGCGACATAGACCTCGGCCATGCCGCCAGCGTCGAGCCGGTACAAGGGACGGTAGCGCTGCTGAGAACTCATGATGTTCGCGTCGTCGAAGCGTCGAGAGCGTCGGGGGGCGATGCCCCCAAGGCGGGGAGTGTATCAAAATCCCGGGCTACCAGCGTCGTCTCGTCCACGGGTTTCTCGCGGGCTTCCGCGAGCGACGCCGGGGGAGACGCCCCCCACTCTCGCCCGCGCCGCAATTCCGCGCGATCGACCGAGACCTGCGGTGAGGGTCGCGCCTGCGGTCGCGGGAGCCGTCGCGCCTCCGGTCGCGCCTCCGATCGATCCTCCAGTAGCACCCCTGGGAGCAACGGACGCCGCGGCCGAAAGACCTCGCGAGCAGTTTCGCTATGGCGCCGTCGGCTCCGCCTCGTCCTCGGGGGGATCGTACTGCGTGAGGATGAGACGTATGACCCCGAGCCACATGTCGCTCTCGAGCACGAGCGGGATGCGTCGCTCGTCGCCGCTGACCCAGACGCGCAGCTGGTAGGTGCGCTTGCCCGGGATCGCGGCGCCGTGGGCGTCGACGCGGGTGATCACGCCCTCGAGCTCGTAGACCTTGTCTGGGTCGACGCCGAGCGCCGTGCCGATCGTCGGCATGGACTCCAGCGGCGACGGCCCGCGCCCGGTGATGTCGACCCGGAGTAACGTGCGGCCGTCGAGCGCGTAGATCTTCGCCGTCTCGCCCGCCTTGAGCTCGAGCGAGCGGACCCAGGCCATGGTCGCGAGCGAGTCGTAGGTGTCGACCGGGACCGTGCGCTCGACCCGGCGCGACTGGTCGTCTCGTCGGTCGACGATCTCGACGTAGCCGCGGCCCATGTAGCGCGACGTCGTCTCGCGCCGCTTGTAGCGACCGGGGAGGCCGTCGCGCTTGATCGTCGCGACCGTCCGCACCGGCGCGCCGGTGTACGCGTCGACGAGGTGCTCGAGCTCGTAGGTGATCGTCGTCAGCAGCGCGACGACGCCGCTCGTGCGCGCGAAGGCGTTCAGCTTGACGAGCGGGGGGCCGCCCTCGGGATCGGGCTCGCGCGATACCACGCCGGCCTCCGCGATCCCGGTCGGGTTGCCGCTGAAGAACACGTCATACCGAAACCGCTCGCCCGGCCGGAGCGAGGGCCCGAGCGGCGGCGGTCGCTTGCCCGCGCTCGGGCGACGCGTGTGATCTTCGAACTGCGGCTGGAGCAGACTCGCGCCCCACCCGAGCAGCGGCGCGGGCTCGGCTCCACGCATGCGCGGGCTCGGCCGCTGTCGACCTTGCACGTGCGGGTGCCCGGTCCTCGGCAAGCGCGAGTCGTCGAACGCGAGCGAGTGCTCCGGCGGCACCTGACGACGCGGCGTGCGAGCGCGCGGCTCCGCCTTCGCTGCGGGCTTGCTCGAGGTCGGCTTCCCCCTGCCCGCGGGCGCCGGCGCTCGCCCTGGCGCGTCGGCGGCGGCGAGCTCGTCAGCGCGACTATTCGCACGGGCCTCGGCTCCTCCCACGCACGCGAGCACCAACGCCGCGCCCGCGACCCAGCGCGCCGCGCCTGACAGGCCCTCGCGTACTCGCCCGCACCGCACCGTCGTTCATGGTAGGATGCCTCGCCGCCCGCGCCAATCTTATCTTTACGCGACCGTCCGCTGCCCGAACGAGTCACCCGCGCGAGGGCGATCGCAGCGCCTCCCCGCGCCTCCCTTTCGGTCCTGGTCGGGAGTACACGCCGGCGCGCGCGCCACTGCCCCAGCCTACCCGCACCCGCGCATGAATCCGCGTCCTCCGAAGCGCCGTGGCCCTCGCCTCATCCTGACCCAGGGAGATCCGGAGGGCATTGGACCCGAACTGCTGCTGCACGTCGCCGCCGCCGGCGCGCTCGAGGAGGGGGACCGCGTCGTCGCCGATCGCTCGGTGCTGCGCCGGCTCGCCACGCACCTCGGCACCGAGTGGGGCGATCGCGGCTTCGAGGCGATCGAGCCGCTGATCGTGCGCGTCCCCGGCGTCAGCCGCTCGCTCGGGCAGGTCGCCGCGCTCACGCACGCGGTCGACCTCGTGCTCGAGGACCCCGACGGCCACGCGCTGGTGACCGCGCCGATCGACAAGGCGCGCTGCCGCGACGAGGGCTTCGAACACCCCGGGCACACCGAGTACCTGGCTCATCGGGCAGGCGTTGAAGAGTACGCGATGCTGATGGTCGGGCCGCGCCTGCGGGTGGTGCTCGCGACGATCCACGTGCCGCTGCGCGCGGTCGCCGAGCTGCTGACCAACGGCGCGATCGCGACGGCCGGGCGCCTGCTGGCGACCGCGCTCGACGAGCACTTCGGGATCCCGCGCCCGCGGATCGGCGTGCTCGGGCTCAACCCGCACGCGGGCGAGCGCGGGCTGCTCGGGCACGAGGAGCGCGACGTCATCGCGCCGGCCGTGCACGCGCTGCAGAGCTGGGCCGAGGAGTCCCAGCGCCCCTACAGCTTCGTCGGGCCGATGGCGGCGGACACCGCGTTCCCGCTGCACGCCGGCGGCGAGTACGACGGCCTGGTCGCGATGTATCACGACCAGGGGCTCGGGCCGTTCAAGCTGCTGCACATGAGCGACGGCGTGAACATGACGCTCGGGCTGCCGTTCATGCGCACCTCGCCGGACCACGGGACCGCGCGCGACATCGCGGGCCTCGGGCTCGCGAACCCCGCGAGCATGCTCGCCGCGGTCGCGCTCGCGCGCGGCCGCCTGCCGCGCGCGCGCCGAGACTGAGCCTGGCCGCCTCGACATGACCCAGGAGCCCAGAGAGCGCGCGACGCCCGAGGCCGTGGCGCCGCGCCGCGTCACGATCCGGGGCGCGCGCACGCACAACCTCAAGGGCGTCGACGTCGACCTCCCGCGCGATCAGCTGGTCGTGATCACCGGGCCGTCGGGCTCGGGCAAGAGCAGCCTCGCGTTCGACACGATCTTCGCCGAGGGGCAGCGCCGCTACGTCGAGAGCCTGAGCGCCGGCGCGCGGCAATTCCTCTCCCAGCTGCCGAAGCCCGACGTCGACCTGATCGAGGGGCTGAGCCCCGCGATCGCGATCTCGCAGGTCAGCGGCGGCCGCAACCCGCGCTCGACCGTCGGCACCGCGACCGAGGTCTATGACTACCTGCGCCTGCTGTACGCGCGCGTCGGCGAGGTCTACAGCCACCGCTCGGGGCAGCGCATGCGCAAGCACACGGTCGAGGACATGCTCGAGGAGATCTTCGACCTGACTCCGGGGACACGTTTCAGCATCCTCGCGCCGGTCGCCCGCGGCGCCGCCGGGGCGCACGCGGAGCTGCTCGACGCGCTGCGGCGCCAGGGCTTCGTGCGCGTGGCGATCGACGACGAGGTCCACGACCTCGGCGAGACCATCTCGCTCGACCCGCGCGGGCGCCACGACATCGACGTCTACGTCGACCGGCTCAAGCTCAAGGACGGCGTGCGCGGGCGCGTGGCCGACTCGCTCGAGGTCGCGCTGCGGCTCGCGGACGGGCGCGCGCACGTGCTGACGACCGACGGCCGCGAGCTGCGGTTCTGCGAGCGCTACACCGACTTCGAACACGCGATCGCGTACCCCGAGCTGACGCCCGCGCTGTTCTCCTTCAACAGCCCCGACGGCGCCTGCCCGCGCTGCGACGGGCTCGGCTGCGCGCGGGTCTTCGACCCCGACAAGCTCGTGCCTGACCCGAACCTCAGCGTGCAGGAGGGCGCGCTCGCCCCGTGGGTCCGCGGGAGCGGCGATCGTACCTACGCGAAGCCGCTGCAGCGCCAGCTCGCGGCCGTCGCCGAGCACCTCGGCTGCGACCTCTACGCGCCGTGGCGCGCGCTCCCAGCCGAGGCGCGCGTGATCCTGCTGCAGGGCAGCGGCGACGAGGCGATCCCCAGCGTCGGCAAGGGCAAGCGGGGCGCCCCCTTCGAAGGGCTGATCCCCTGGCTCGAGCGTCGCCTGCGAGAGGCCGAGCAGCGCGCCGACGAGGATGAGGACGACGGCGAGGACGACCAGGCCGGCCGCGCGCTCGAGTCGATCACCGCGTACATGACGACGATCCCGTGCCGCGAGTGCGCGGGCCAGCGGCTGCGGCTCGAGGCCCGCATGGTCCGGCTCGGCGGCGACGGCGAGACGCCCGGCAAGAACATCAGCGAGCTCGCGGCGCTGCCTGTGCAGGACGCGCTCGCGTACCTCGAGGCGCTGCTCGCCGGGCTCGAGCCGGAGCGCGAGGAGATCGCCGAGGCGATCCTCGAGAAGGCCTGTCAGCGGCTGCGGTTCATGGTCGACCTGGGCCTCGGCTACCTCACGCTCGACCGCGCGACCATGACGCTGTCGGGCGGCGAGGCCCAGCGCATCCGCCTCGCCACGCAGATCGGCGCGGCGCTCGTCGGCGTCACCTACATCCTCGACGAGCCGAGCGTCGGCCTGCACCAGCGCGACAACGATCGCCTGCTGGCCGCGCTCCGGCGCCTGCGGGACCTCGGCAACACCGTGCTGGTCGTCGAGCACGACGAGGACACGATCCGCGCGGCCGACTACGTGGTCGACATGGGCCCGGGGGCCGGGGTGCTCGGCGGCGAGGTCGTCGCGGCCGGCACGCTCGCGCAGGTCCTCGAGGACAGGAACTCCATGACCGCCGCGTTCCTCAGCGGCCGCGCCGTGATCCCGACGCCGCGCTCGACCAGGCCGAAGCCGCGGCACCACCTGCGGATCGAGGGCGCGCGCGGGCACAACCTCCAGCGGCTCGACGTCGAGATCCCGCTCGGCGCGCTGACCTGCGTCACCGGCGTGAGCGGCTCGGGCAAGTCGAGCCTCGTCGTCGACACGCTGCTCGCGGAGGCCCGACGCCGCCTGCAGCGGGCGCAGACGGAGCCGCTGCCGCACACCGCGATCAAGGGGCTCGAGCAGCTCGACAAGGTCATCTACGTCGACCAGTCGCCGATCGGGCGCTCGCCGCGGAGCAACCCGGCGACCTACACCGGGGTGTTCGGCGAGCTGCGCAACCTCTACGCGCAGCTGCCCGAGGCGAAGATCCGCGGCTTCAAGGCCTCGCGCTTCTCGTTCAACGTCAAGGGCGGCCGCTGCGAGGCGTGCAAGGGCGAGGGCGTGCGCCGCATCGCGATGCACTTCCTCCCGGACATGTTCGTGACCTGTCGGACCTGCGACGGGCGCCGCTACAACCGCGACACGCTGGCGATCACCTACCGCGGGCAGAGCATCGCCGACGTGCTCGAGAGCTCGGTCGCCGACGCCTGCGGCTTCTTCGCCGCTCACCCGGCGCTGCGCCGCGGGCTCGAGACGCTGCGCGACGTCGGACTCGGCTACCTCACGCTGGGGCAGAGCGCGACCACGCTCTCGGGCGGCGAGGCCCAGCGCATCAAGCTCGCGCGCGAGCTCGCGCGCAAGGCCACGCGCGCGACGCTGTTCGTGCTCGACGAGCCGACCACCGGGCTGCACTTCGTCGACGTCCGCAAGCTGCTCGAGGTGCTCGAGCGGCTCGTCGACGAGGGCAACACCGTGGTCGTCATCGAGCACAACCTCGACGTCATCAAGTGCGCCGACCACATCATCGACCTGGGCCCCGAGGGCGGCGACGGCGGCGGCGCGCTCGTGGCCGTCGGCACGCCGCGGCAGGTCGCGCGGGTCGAGGCGAGCCACACCGGTCGCTACCTCAAGCGCGCGCTCGCGCGCGCGCGGTGAACGACGGGCCGACGCGGCTTATGTCAGCGCCTGGAGCCCGTCGAGGTCGAGCAGCACCACCGAGCGCCCGTCGAGGTTGAGCAGGTTCTTCTTTTTAAACTGCGCGAGCGTGAGCGAGATCGTCTCGCGCGTGGAGCCGATCAGGTTCGCCATCTCTTGATGCGTGATCTTGAGCCCGATCTGCATGCCGACGTCGTTCTCGACGCCGTACTCGCGCCCGAGGTCGAGCAGCAGCGCGGCCAGCTTCGCGTGGACGTCGCGGAACACGAGGTGCTCGAGCTTGGTCTCCATCTCGCGGCGGCGCGCGCCGATGATGGCGGCGAATTTGAACGCGAGCGCGGCGTCGGCGAGCAGCAGCTCGCGCATCCGCTCGGCCGGCAGCTCGGTGATGATGGCGTTCTTCATCGCCTCCGCCATCTCCTCGCGCGGCTGGGCCTCGAACACGCACAGCTCGCCGAACAGCTGGCCGGCGCCGCGATAGGCCAGGGTCAGCTCCTTGCCGTCCCGCGACACCTTGCTGCACTTGACGCGCCCGCCGTTGATAAAGAACACGCGGTCGCCGGGGTCGCCGGGGAGATAGATGATCTGGCGGCGCCGGATCTCGCGTATCTCGATGTCCGCGACGAGCTCCGAGAGCTGCTGGGGCGGCATCCCCTCAAAGAACGGGACCTTGCGGAGGTACCAAAGCGCGCGTTTATCGTCTCGGGAGGCTTGTTCTGCTGCAGGCACGGTTTCGCCCCTACGGTACGGAATCTCACGAATCACCGCAATCGGATTACTCGGGCTGGCGGAAACGCGCCGCTGGGGCGTGAATTCGCGCGCTTTCGCGGACGCGGCGCGCCCCCGGTGGCGACTTGCATCTACAAATTCGACCGCGGCCGCGCGCCCGGGCGTCGCGACGGACGCGCGCGTGCTCTGGCGAATCCGCGTCGTCGCGCGCGCGCGCGAGGTCCAGACGGGCGACCGCGACGGTCGTCAACCCGAGACAGACGCGCCGCGCCAGCCTGATATCCTGACAAACCGATGTCCGCCGCCTCTGGTCTCCCGAAAGCGCTCGCCGACATCCTCGAGGGCACCGGCTTCGAAATCGAGGCGCCCGAGACGAGCAAGATCTTCACGAACCGCGACCTGGCCTTTGAGCAGATCGCGATCATCGGCTTCGACATGGACTACACGCTCGCGGTCTACAACCAGGCCGAGCTGGAGGCGCTGTCCATCGAGAGCACGATCACGAAGCTGATCGAGCGCGGGTACCCGGAGAACCTCCGCCGCATGTCCGCCGACCCGAGCTTCGCGGTGCGCGGGCTCATGGTCGACAAGAAGCTCGGCAACATCGTCAAGATGGACCGCCACGGCTACGTCGGGCAGGCCTACCACGGGCGTCGCAAGCTGCCCCGGAGCGAGCGCAAGAGCCTGTACCGCGCGCAGCGTCTCGGGCGTGAGCGCGCGCGCTTCGCCCAGGTCGACACGCTGTTCGCCTTGCCCGAGGTCACCGTCTACGCCGAGGTCGTCGAGCGCATCGATCACGAGCCCAAGGGCTTCCGCGGCCCGCCCCCCTCCTACGCCCAGGCCTTCGAAGACGTGCGCGCGTCGATCGACGAGGCCCACCGCGACGGCTCGATCAAGGACCGCATCAAGGCGGAGCTCGACCGCTACTTCGTCATCGACCCCAAGCTCGGCGACACGCTGCACAACTTCCGCTCGGCGGGCAAGCGCCTGTTCCTGCTGACCAACAGCTTTTACCCCTACACCAACGCGGTGCTCAGCCGCCTGCTGCCGGGCGGCGGCGGGCGCTACCGCAGCTGGCGCGACTACTTCGACTGGATCATCGTCGGCTCGATGAAGCCGGGCTTCTTCACCGAGGGCAACGCCTTCCAGGAGCTGACGATCACCGGCGACTATCACGGCGACCCCGTGCCCGAACCACAGCGCGGGCGGATCTACGAGGGCGGCAACCAGCTCGGGCTGCAGGCCGCGCTCGGGGTCCACGCCGATCAGGTGCTCTACGTCGGGGACCACATCTACGGCGACATCGTGCGCAGCAAGAAGAGCTCGGGGTGGCGCACGGCGCTGATCGTCGAGGACCTCGAGCACGACCTCGCGGTCCAGCGCTCACGCCGATACGTGCTCGAGGAGATCGAGAGCCTGACGCACCTGCGCATCAAGCTGACCGACGAGATCACCGCGCACCGCTACCTCGCCTCGGTGCTCGCGCGGCGCACGGCCCAGGACCTGATCGACGCGGGCGTCCACCCGTCCAGGGCCGCCGCGATGCTCGAGGACTCGCGCGCGCAGATCCGGCGACGCTTCGACTGGCTGCGCAAGTACGAGGCCGAGACCGCCGACACGCTCGAGCGCCGCATCGACGAGATCAACGCGGCCTTCAACCCCTACTGGGGCTCGGTGTTCACGGCCCGCCACGACACCAGCCAGTTCGGCGCCCAGGTCGAGCTGTACGCCTGCCTCTACACCAGCCGGGTGACCAACTTCCGCTACGTCTCGCCCGTGAAGTACTTCCACTCGCCGGCGAACTGGCTGCCGCACTGGAAGCGCGTCGCGGAGTCCTGACGCGCTCCCAATGACAAAGCTCCCGGTGATTCGCTCACCAGGAGCCTGTTGTCGCGCGAAGGCGATCGCGCCGCGCTAGATCGTCTCGCCGCGGGCGCGGATGTCGGCGATCACCGCCTCGACCCCGCGCTTGTCGATGATCCGCATCCCGTGGGCGCTCACCCGCAGGCGGATCCAGCGCTTCTCGCTCTCCAGCCAAAAACGCTTGTTGTGGAGGTTCGGCTTCGTCACCCGCTTGGTGCGGATGTGCGAGTGCGAGACGTTCATGCCCGTGAGGGGGCGCTTCCCGGTGACCTGGCAGACCTTCGACATGGCGATAATTCCCGAGCCGAGACCCCGCGCCGCGGCGGAGTCGCGAAAAAGGAGCCGGACCGTGCACTGGTTTGGCGCGTGAGTCAAGCTCAGGCAGCGTCACGCGCGCGGCGCTGGAGGGGCCTGCACGCCCGTCGCGCACATCCGCGCGAAGCAAGCGTACGCGCCTACGGGCCGGCTCGTGGGCAGCCCTTCGCGTCGCGGACGAGCTCGAGCGCGCGGTCCGGCGAGACCACGTCACGTCCCCACACGCCGCTCGTTCAGTTCACCACCGGCGCGCCGCGACGATCCACACGGGCTGCGGAGATCCCCTACTGGGCGCCGTTGTCGATCCAGTCCTCGATCTGTGCGATCTGCGTGCCGAGCAGCGTGCCGCCCTTGGGCATGACCACGCCCGAGCCGCCGACGTCGAGGTGCGTGCCGTTGAGCTTGTCGATCAAGTAGCTGTCGGCGGACGCGCCCGAGGCGACGCGCATGCGGCCGGGGACCTGCTGCGACTCGACGTCGACGAGGTTCTGATAGGCGATCGAGGCGTTGGTCATCGCGAGCCCGCCGAGCGCGCCGCTGACGTGACAGGAGCAATTCGCCGCCAGGATGTCCGGATAGATCGTCATGGCGAACTCGGTCGGCTCGCCCGTCGTCGCGTCGCCCGTCGTCACGCCCGCGGAGGGATCGCCCGTCGTCACGCCCGCGGAGGGATCGCCCGTCGTCACGCCCGCGGAGGGATCGCCCGTCGTGCTCGCGTCGCCGCTCGCGTCCTCGCTGGTCTCGCCCCCGCTGCTCGCCCCGCTGTCGTCGCCGCAGGCGAGCGCGAGCGCGCACGCGCAGAGCGACACCAGCCCCCCAAAACCTGTACCTCGGGTCATCATCGACTGGGAGCGTGCCAGCGCGCGCGCGACCCCGCAACGGCCGCAGAGCGCGGGCCGCTAGCGCGCGTCGAGGCGCTGACCGCCCGAGAGCCAGTAGCTGGTGAACTGCCCGTAGCCGTAGACGTCGACGCCGAACGGGCTGTCTGAAGAAACATAATGCTGACCGTCGACGGCGAGCTGCAGCGGCGTGCGCGCGACCGCGTAGCCGGAGGCGCCGATGGGGGTAAACGGCAGCAGCGGCGCGCCGTCGAGCAGGACCTCGGCGCCCTCGGGCGCGACCACGGACGCGTAGCTGATGTCGTACTGGGGCGCCGCGTGCAGCTCGTAGGCGCTGCGGAACTGCTCGACCGGCGCGCGCACGAGCAGCGCGGGGTCGCCCGCGTTCCCGCCCGCGGTCTGCCCGAGCATGTACTGCGCCACGATCACCGGCGCGTCGCTCGTGATGACGAAGTCGGCGTTGAGCGGCCCGATCTCTATGTAGTCGCCGGCGAGCGCGAGCTCCTCGGGGGCGCCGGGGATCGCCGGCTCGTAGCTCAGCGCGGTGCCGCCCTGCGTCGCGGTGACGCGCACGAGCTGGTCCTTGGGCGTGGGCCCGCCGCTCGGGATCAGCGGGGCCGCGATCACGTGGACGAGCCCGAGGGTTGCGACCGGCGGGATGACGGCCTCGAGGTGATCACAGGCGGCCTTGTCGTAAGGGATGTTGGTGCACTTGTGCCCGCCGATCACCTGCACGGGCAGGGACGCGAGCACGCGCGTGCCGGTCAGGTCGGAGGCGTCGGGCTGCCCGCCGGCGCTCGCGGTCACGACCTGGAGCACGTCGCCGGCGTCGAGCGTGACCTCGCCCGTGCCGTCGGCCGCGACGCCGCCGCCCGCCAGCACCGCGCCGCCGGTCGCGGAGGGCTCGAGGGTGACGACCGTGCCGTCGTGGGCCGCAGTCACGGCGAAGGTCCCGGAGAATTCGGAGCCGCCGTCGATCCAGTGAGCGCGCGAGACGACGCGGTGCTCGAGCCCCCAGGCGTGGGTCGGCAGCAGCGTCGAGCCGTCGCCCGAGTACGCGAACGACGGGCCGCTCTTGTAGCCGAGCGGGTGATACTGAAACACGACCACCGGCTGGTCGCTGCGCACGCGGAACGCGGCCTCCGTCGCGAGCGCGGACGGCTCGGCCTCGTCGGAGCTCGCGTTGCTCAGCGCGTCGACGTAGGGCAGCTCGATGACCGCGGCGGCGCCGGCCTGCAGCGTCTGTTGGTCGAGCAGCTGCACGCCCTGCTCGACCAGGATGTCGGCGTCCTCGTCGCTCGTGTTGAGCACCACGATCGCGAAGCTGAACACCCAGGGCTGACCGATCTGCAGCGCGGCGGTGGGGACCGCGTAGAACTCGCAGCCGACGTTGCTGCGCCCGAGCGCCGCGCTCGCGCAGGCGCCGACGCACGCGCCGGACTGCGCGTCGCAGCTGAGGCCCTGGACCGGGTCGCAGGCCTGCGCGAGCTGCTGCTCGCTGCCGTCCTCGTTGCACAGGTAGGCGTCGCCGCCCTGGCAGCTCGCCGCGCCCGGGGTGCAGAGGACGCAGCCGAAGCTGTCGAGGCACATCGCGGTGCACTGCTCCGAGGACTCGAAGCCGCCCGCGCCGTCGCACACCTTCGCCTCGTCGCCCTCGCAAACAACCTGACCCTGGGGGCAGAACTCTTCGCCCGTCGAGCCGGTCATCGTCGACGCCGTCGTCTCGCTGCCGGCGACCGTGGCCCCCTCGGTCTCGCTGCCGGCGACCGTGCTCCCGTCGGTCGCGCCGCTCGGCCCCGCGGTCGTCGCGTCGTCGCTCGCGCCGGTCGTCCCCGGGGTGTCGCCCGCGGTCCCGGTGCCGCTGTCGTCCCCGGTGCAGCCCCCCGCGCCGAAGAGGACTAGGACGCTCCACACGATCGGGCCGGCACGACAGGTCATGGAGAATTCATATCATCCGCTTCGGCTGACCGCGTCGTCGCCGAGACAACGCTCCGATCATGACCAGCGCGCGCCCGATACGGATGAGCAGTGACGACGCGTGGGACACCCGCGCCCAACGGCGCCCCGCGAGGACCACGGAGCCGTCGACGTCGCGCGATCGCACGCGCCGTCACGGGGACGTCAGCCAGCGCGCGAGCCCGACGGCCTCGAGGCAGGCCGGCGGAACGCGCCCGCGCTCGTCGTAGCCCCGCGCCAGGTAGTAGGCGTCGCGCATGGCCTCGAGGTCATCTCGTGACAGGCGCGCGCCGTCCTCGAGCGGCTCCTCGACGAAGCGCGCCGGCAGCTGATCCTCGTCGCGGCGCCAGCCCTCGCGCAGGTTAAAGAGGTGGCGCAGCGTGACGATCCGGCGGGCCGCGAGCCGCAGGCTGGCTTCGTCGTGCGCGTCGCCCGTGACCATCTCGAGCAGCTCGGCCCCCTCGACCCAGGGTGACGGGATCGCGCCGCGCAGGAACTTGCACAAGATCAGCGAGTCGAGCAGCGCCGCGTGGTCCTCGGTCTCGATCACCCGGCCCGGCGCCCGCGCGATGTCGGCGCGGTAGCGGTCGACGTCCGGGCGCAGGTCCGCCTGGTACGCGCCGCTGCGGTTGTGGTCGGCGCCGCGCGAGGCGACGACGAGGCCGAGCGCCATGGTCTGCATGGCGCGCGGCTCGTAGCCGGGGAGCTCGAGCCCCTTGACGTGACAGGCGAAGCGCGCGCTGCCCTGGCCGATCGCGCGCGCGAGCTCACGTGTCCCTTCCGCCATCTTATCTCCGGCGCCCTCGCGCGCGGCGATCCGGCGCAGCCAGGGCGCGGGCGCGTCGCCGAAGCGCAGCGGCCAGTCGACCAGGCCCCGCGCGGCGCACTCCATGGCGAACGCGATCGTGCCCCCGGCGGAGATCGTGTCGAGGCCGAGCTCGTCGCAGACGCGCGCGGCCTCGAGCAGCGCGCCCGGCTCCTCGACGCCGCACAGCGGGCCGAGGGCGAACTGCGTCTCGTACTCGACCCGCGTGCCGCCGTAGCGGTGATCGCAGCCGATCGTGCAGCCGGCGCAGCTCGCCCGCGTGTGCCCGGCCGCGGCGGCGAGGCCCTCGGGCGCGAGCCGACGCGCCTCCCGGCGGCTGAGCGTGACGCCCTGGAAGTTGCGCGCGGGCAGGATCCGCAGGCGCGCGAAGGTCTCGAGGTTGGCCGCGGTCCCCAGCAGACGGTACTTGTCCGTGCTCGCGCCGAGGCTGCGCGCGGCCAGCTCGCGCGCGCGCGCGTGGACTCGCTCGGGCGCGAACACGCCGGGCGTCTCGCGGCCGCGCACGGTGATCGCCTTGAGGCGCTTGTGACCCATCACGGCCCCCGACCCGCCGCGGCCGGCGTGCCGCCCGTCGTTGGACACCGTCGCGTAGCGCACGAGCTTCTCGCCCCCGAGCCCGATGGCGGCGACGCCCGGGCGCGCGTCCCCACCTGCCTCAGAGACCAGGATGCTCGTGACCTCCGCGGGCGAGCGCCCGGCGAGCTCGGGGCGCGCCTCGACGCGGCAGCGCGCGGGCGCGGGCTCGAGGTGCAGCACCGACAGCGTCCGCAGCGCGCCGCGGATGACGATCGCGTCGACGCCGAGGCGCTTGGCCACGAGCGCGAAGCGAGACGAGGACAGCCCGTCGTTGAGCCGCCCCGTCAGCGGGCTCTTGCAGGCCAGCGTGAGCTTGGCCGTGGTCGTCAGCGGCGTGCCGAGCAGCGGGCTGAAGGCGAACACGAGCGGCGCGTCCGGGGCCAGCGGGTCGACGCCCGCAGGCGCGTAGCGCCACAGCAGGTAGGCCGCCAGCCCGACGCCGCCGATGAAGTCGCGGTAGACCGCGGGCGCGAGCGCGTGGTGCTCCACGCGCGCGCGATCACCCTCGAGGGTGACGACGAAGATCCGGCCGAAGTTGCCGCCCACGCGCTCGTGATAGCAAATCCGCGCCAGCGCGGCGCTTCGTGGGCGCGATCGGCCCGAGACGCGGGGCTAGCCGCCCGCCTGGGCCGAGATGAAGACCAGCGTCTGCCCGCGCGCGATCGGCCGCGCGAGGTCGTCGACGATGGTCTGGCCGTCCAGCGCGATCAGGAGGTGTCGGCTCGGGCGCCCGCGCGCCTCGAGGATGTCGGGCACGAGCCCCGGGAGCTGGCGCGCGAGCGCCTCGAGAATCTGTCCCAAGGTGCCGGCCGCGACCGCGCAGCGATCGACGCCGGCGCGCTGCCGCGGGAGACCGAAGAACTCGATCTCGACCGCGGCCGTGGACGCGCGCTCCGCCATCACGCCTCGCGCGCTAGCGCGTCAGCGGATCGAGGTCGGCCTCGGGGGCGTCCTCGAGGGCCTGCGCGCGCGCGTCAGTGACGAGCGCGGCCGCGTCCTCGCCCGTCGCGGCGACGGCGTGCTCGAAGGCGGTGGCGAGCGCCGGGTAGTCCGCAGCGATCGAGGTGACCAGCGCCTGCTGCTCGCCGGCGTCCATGTGCGGCTCGACGACCCACTCGTAGCGGCTGTACATGACCAGGGAGCGATCGCGGCGCGACAGCTCGAGGCACAGCTGGAACGGCTCAGGCGCCTCGTCCTCGCACTCCCAGGTGCGCACCTTGAAGCCCGCGCCGGCCTCGTCCTGCGGGAAGTACAGGCGCAGGTTGTCCTGGCTGAGCTTCCACAGGAACACCTCGACGAAGTGACGCCAGACCGAGGACTTGCCGACGGCGCCGAACCGACCGTCGCGCGAGTTGATGAACACGAGGTGCTGGATCATGTCCCGCTCGTCCGCGGGCAGGCGATCGATCCAGACCTGGTTCTGGAAGTGCTCGACGCCGGCGACGTCGTCCGAGCTCATCCAGTCGAGGCAGGCGCCTCCGAGCTTCCAGGCACCCACGGCGCAGGCGCCCGTGAGCGCGATCGCGATAACCTTCTTGCTGGCGTTTCCCATGCCGCGCAGTGTGCCGTAGGCGGACTCTGCCCGACAAGCCACGTCCGGCGGCCAAGCGGCCGTGTCGCGGGAGACAGATCGCGGCCGCCGCGACGCGACGCGGCCGCGAAAGTTTTGCCAGGCGTCCGCGCGTTGAAACCTCCGCGGACCGCGGGCGACCACGCTCCCGTGAGGCGCTCAAATCGCGCAACTGGGCCCCATAACAGCGCGCCTGCAGGGGATTCCGTGCTAAACTGCCCGTCGTGTCGTCCCGTGGTCATACGGCCGCCGGCGCGCCGACCGAGGGGCACAGCGGCGTCTTCAAGGGCGCGAGCGAGGCCACCGCGTCGCTGATGGCGACGCCGGTCGTGGACGACGACGAGCTCGAGCTCGGGAACACGCCGATCGTCGACGTCAACGAGGGCGACAACGTCCCCGCGCCGCGCGCTCGCGAGGGCTCCGCGCCGTCGTCCGGCGACCCGCGGATGATCCGCCGCTTCACCGTGCTCTCGCGGCTCGGCTCCGGCGGCATGGGGGTCGTCTACGCGGCCTACGACCCGCGGCTCGATCGCAGGATCGCGCTCAAGCTCGTGCGCCCGAAGATCAGCGCGTCCAAGCGCGGCGAGACGGCGCGCACGCGCCTGGTCCGCGAGGCCCAGGCGATGGCGAAGCTCTCGCACCCGAACGTCGTCACCGTCTACGACGTGGGCGACGTCGAGGAGGGCGACGACCGCATCTACATCGCCATGGAGTTCGTCAAGGGCAAGACGCTGACGAAGTGGATGCAGCAGCACCCCGTCGCCAAGCCCGGCGAGACCGTCGTCGACCAGCGCTCGTGGACCGAGGTGCTCGAGATCTTCATCCAGGCGGGGCGCGGGCTCGCGGCGGCCCACAACGCCGGCATCATCCACCGCGACTTCAAGCCAGACAACGTGCTGATCGGCCGCGACGGGCGCGTGCGCGTGCTCGACTTCGGGCTCGCGCGCGCCGACAGCAGCGGCGGGCTGATCGATCGCCCCGACACCTTCGCGGACGCGCTCAAGCGGCTCGAGACGAGCAACGTGCTCGAGCTCCGCCTGACGCGGACCGGCGGCATGACCGGGACGCCCGCGTACATGGCCCCGGAGCAGTACCTCCACCAGTCGATCGACGGGCGCTCCGATCAGTTCAGCTTCTGCGTGGCGATGTACGAGGGCCTGTACGGCGAGCGCCCGTTCGTCGGCGACACGGTCGCCGAGGTGCGCAAGCACGTCATCAACGGCGTGATCGCCGACGAGCCGAGCGGGAGCAACGTGCCTCAGTGGCTGCGCCGCGCCGTGCTGCGCGGCCTCAGCGTGCACCCGGCGGACCGCTTCCCGTCGATGGACGCGCTGCTCACCGAGCTGAGCAACGACCCGACGCGCTCCCGCTTCCACGTGCGCCGACGCCAGCTGCTGCTCGCGCTCGCGGGCGTCGCGGTGGTCGCGGCCGGGCTCATCGGCTACCGCCGCGCGCTGACGTCAGCCGAGACGTCGCGCAGCAACCTGTGTGTCCCTTCGGACAAGCGCCTCCAGGGCATCTGGGACGAGGCGCGCAAGCAGGAGATCCACCAGGCGTTCGCCGCGACCGAGCTGCGCTACGCGGAGGACACGTGGAAGCGCGTCGAGGAGGACCTCGACAGCTACACGCGGCGCTGGAGCGAGCTGCACGACACCGCCTGCGCGCCGCAGGACGACCAGTCGCAGTCGCCGCGGATCATCGAGCTGACCCTGTTCTGCCTCGACCAGCGGCTCGACGCGCTCTCGACGCTGTCGCACCTGCTCGCGCACGCGAGCCAGAAGACCGTCATCGGCGCGCGCGCGATGACCCGCGCGCAGCTCGGCAACGTCGAGCTGTGCACCGACCCCAAGCGCCTGCTCGCCCGCGAGATCGACCTGCCCGAGGACTCGGCGTCGCGGGAGGCGATCCGCGACGCGCGGCGCAAGCTGGACGAGGCGGAGCTGCGCCAGCTCTCGGGGCAGTACGTCAGCGGGCTGCAGCTGGCGACCTCGCTCACCGACGTCGCGGACACGCTCGAGTACCAGCCGCTGCGGGCCGAGGCCTGGCTGCGCCGCGGCGCGCTCGAGGACAAGTCCGGCGACTACGCGCTCGCCGAGGCGAGCCTGCGCAAGGCGCTGTGGGCGGCGGAGGCGAGCGGCGTCGACGAGACGACCGTGGACGCGCTGACGCTGCTGGTGACCGTCGTCGGCGTCCGGCTCGCGCGCCTCGACGACGCGAACACGCTGATCCAGCGCCTCACGGCGGCGCTCACCCGCCTCAGCCGCGACGACCAGCCCGAGAACCTCCGCGTCGCGCTCGCGCTCAACGCCATCGGCCGGATCCACGCGGCGCGCGGCGACTTCGAGGAGGCCGCGACCAAGCAGCAGCGCGCGGTCGAGCTCGGCGAGCTGGTGTTCGCGGGCGGACGACACGCGACGATCGCCCGCTTCCTGCTCGACCTCGGCGAGGCGCTCGAGCACCTCGACCGCCACGACGAGGCGCGCGAGCACTACCAGCGCGCGCTCGAGATCCTCGAGGAGAAGTCGGGCGACAAGCACCCCGACGTCGCCGACCCGCTGACGGCGCTCGGCAACATCGCGCTGCGGCGCGAGGACTACGGGACGTCGCGCAAGCACTTCCAGCGCGTGCTCGAGATCCTCAAGAGCACCGTCGACCGCAACCACCCGAGCCGCGCGCCCGCGCTGTACGGGCTCGGCGTCGCCTTCGAACACCGCCGCCGGTGGACCCAGGCGAAGAAGTACTACGACCTCGCGCTCGGCATCTGGGAGGAGGCGCAGGGCCCCGATCACCCGCAGCTCGCGCTCCCGCTGATGGGCCGCTGCCGCGTCGAGACGGCGCGCGGCAACCACACCAAGGCGATCGTCGAGTGCACGCGCGCGCTCTCGATCCGCGAGGGCAAGGACGTCGGGCCGGCGCGCCGCGCCGAGGCGCGCTTCGAGCTCGCCAAGGTCACCTACGCGGCCAACAGCCGCTCGCGCGGGCCGCTCGACATCGCCGCGGACGAAGGCCGCAAGCACGCGATCAAGCTCGCCAAGGAGGCGCGCGACGAGTATCGCAGCGATCGCAAGCGCTACGCCGAGGAGATCGACGAGATCGACGCCTGGCTCAAGGAGCACCCCGCCGACCTGGCGAGCGAGTGAGCCCGCCGGCCCCGGTCAGGGGCACGGCGGCGCGCCGGCGAGGCAGCTCGCCGTCGTCGCCGCGTCCGCGTCGACGCTCGCGTCGCGCTCCGCGGCGGCGTTGGAGAAGTACACGGGGTGCGACGCCTTGACCTGCTTGAGCGACTCGATGCGCGTGATCTCGCGGTCGAGCGAGTCGAACAGCGGGCGCCACGGGATCGTCGTGGGCCGCTGGGCGCCGTCGTGAGCGGCGAGCAGGAGGTTGAACACGGCGCCGAAGTAGGTCATCGCGGCCCCGGGGTCGCAGCCGAAGCTCGTGCGGTCGTGTCGCGCGGCGGTGATCACGGTGAGGTTCTCGACGCCCGTCACGCGCGCGTGCCGGAGCCCGCGCGCGCCCGGCTCGCCGTCGACGAAGCCGCCGCTGTGACAGCCCTGCAGGACGACGACCTTGGGCGTCGCGGGGTCGAAGGACGCGAGCGCGCGCTGGAGGCTGTGCGGCGTGAGCAGCAGCTCGTCGGGACGCGCGCCGCCGCGGTAGGCGTGCACGATCGCGCCGGCGTCGGCGCCCAGCCCCGGGTCCGCGCCGAGCTGCAGGAAGTACTGATCGAGCAGCTCGATCTCGTCATCGCTCAGGGCCGCCTGCGCGCGCGCCCCCGCCGGGTCGTCGATCAGCGTGCTGCGCCCGTGCGTCGTGACGTAGAGGTAGAGGAACGGGGGAGCGCGGCGGCTGGCGAGCGCGAGGTGCTCCTGGATCAGCCGCGCGCGCGCGGGGTAGCAGTCACGCAGCGCCCGCCGGAGGTCCACGAACTGCTCGCGATCCTCGGCGAAGCCGGCGCGCGTCGGCTTGGCGTAGTAGCAGACGATCTCGTCGCGCCCGACGCCCTGCGCCCGCCAGTAGTCGCGCTGGCTGATGACCTCCTGGGCGAAGTTGGCGACGTCGACGCCGCCCGCGACGAGGAAGACGCGCGCGCGCTCGGGCAGCGGCGCGCTGGAATATGGTTGATCGAGCAGGCGCTCGTAGCTGAGGTGGCCAGCGCAGCCGCTCGCGAGCAGCGCGAGCGCGCCGACGATCGCGCGCCGCGCCCGTCGCCACGCGTTTCGCCGGGCGCTCACCTCCTCAGTGTAGTCGGCGCGCCCGCGCCCGCGGTCTCGCGCGCGCGCCGGGGAAAAACTTTCGCCCGGCCGCTTCGAACGAAGCGGTCGGGCGAGCGTGGTCCGGCGCGGCCGCGTGGCCGCGCGCCGCCGGGCTAGCTGGCGGACGAGCCGCGCAGGTTGGCGGCGACGAAGTCCCAGTTCAGGAGGTTGTCGATGATCGCCTCGATGAACTGCGGGCGCGCGTTGCGGTAGTCGATGTAGTAGGCGTGCTCCCACACGTCGATCGTGGCGATCGCGGTCAGGCCGTGCTTGAGCGGGGTGTCGGCGTTGGCGGTGCTCATGACGCGGAGCTTGCCGTTGTCGAGCACGACCCAGCCCCAGCCCGAGCCGAACTGCGTCGCGCAGACGTTCGCGAAGTTGCTCTTGAACTGGTCGTAGGAGCCGAAGTCGCGGTTGATCGCGTCGGCGACGTCGCCCGCGGGCGGCGCCCCGCCGCCGCCCGGCTTGAGGCAGTTCCAGAAGAACGTGTGGTTCCAGGTCTGCGCCGCGTTGTTGAACAGCCCGCCGTCAGCCGAGCGGATCAGCTCCTCGAGGCTCTTGTTGGCGTTCTCGGTGCCCTCGACCGCCGCGTTGAGCTTGCCGACGTAGCCCGCGTGATGCTTGCCGTAGTGATACTCGAGGGTCTCCGCGCTCATGTACGGCGCGAGCGCGTCTTTGGCGAAGGGGAGCTCGGGAAGTTCAAAACTCATGATGTCCTCTGCTGTGCTCTGGGATGAAAACGCTGAGTGGAGGAGTGCTGGTACCAGCTCCTGGGGTCATCACGAAAACTGACGTCACGTGACGCTGGTGGCCGCAATGAAACACGCGAACCCGGAACGCGCAAGCCCAGCGGACGTGGACGCCGGGTCAGCTCACGTCGCGAGGCGCGTCACGAGGCGCGTCGCGAAGCGCGACACGACGACGTCGCGTGACAGCCTCCCAACGCCGCGCGGGCGAAGCGTCGCTCCGCCCGCGCGTCGTCGCTCACCTCCGGCGCGCGCCGAGAGGCGCGCCCGCAGCGGCGCGCGATCTACAGCTCGCCGATGCGCCCGAGGAAGTCCGTCGCCTCGGTGCAGTTCGGGTCCTCCATGAGCGCCTTGCGTCCCCACAGCACGGCCTTCTGACGATCGCCGCGACGATCGGCGATGAAGCCCTGACGGAGGTAGGCCATCGCGCGGCTGATCGGCGCGGCGTCCATCAGCGCGATGCTGCGGAGCACCCGGATCGCGAGGTCGTAGTCCTCGCGGTTCTCGGCCATGTCGGCGAGCTCGACGGCGACCTCGCCGTTGTTCCGATCGCTGTGATAGGCCTCCTTGAGCCAGCGCAGCTCGCCGTCGCTGTCGTCCTGGGCGCGCGCGAGCGTGGCCTTGCGGTACTGCAGGCGGCTCAGCTCCGGCGAGCGACGGCCGCGCATGGCCGTGATCGCGGTGTCGAGGATCTTGTGCGCCTCGCCGAAGTTCTTCGCGGCGGTGTAGGCCTCCACGAGCATGAGGTTGACCTTCTGGTCCGTCGGCTTGATCTCGAGCGCGAGCTTGAGCGCCTCGGCGGCGGCGTCGCCGTCCTCCTCGAGCAGCAGCTCGCCGGCGCGGTGCAGCGTCTTGAACTTCCGCTCCTTGCTCTCGATCGACGACGCCTCCTGGATCAGGATCCGCGCGAGCGCGCCGTTGATCTCGAGCTTCTCGTAGATCGCCTTGAGGTGGCCGCGGATCGACGCGCTGTCGGGGACCTCCGCGTAGACCAGCTCGAGCCCGTCGCGCGCGCGCGTGATGTCGCCGGCCTTCTCGCAGGCGTCGACGAGGCGCTCGGCCGCGGCGACCTTGTCGTCGCCCGAGACCGCGCCGATGAGCAGCGCGCAGTTGGTCGCCACCGAGTCCCAGCGCTCGGCGGCGGTGTCGAGGTCGAGCAGCAGGCGCAGCGCGTCCGCGTCGTCCGGGGCGCGCTCGACCCAGCCCGCGAGCACCTCGCGCGCGCGGTCAGGCGCCTGCTTCTGCTGCTGCAGCTCGACGATGCGCAGCGTCGACGCGCGCTCCTTGGCTCGATCGCCGGCGGTCGCCGCCGCGTCGCGCAGGCGCTCGAGCGAGGCGAGCAGGTCGTCGAGCAGCTCGTCTCCGTCCTTGGCGAACGCGGCCTCGAGGTCCTCGACGACGCCGGCCTCGTCGCCGACGACCCCGCGGAACTCCGCGCGCAGCTTGAGGAAGCTGATCAGCGAGGCGTCCTCCATGGGCTGCCAGTCGATCGCGTTGGTCAGCTCCTCGATGGCGACGGCGTGCTCGCCGGTCGCCGCGAGCGCGGCGGCCAGCTCGCGCAGCAGCTCGAGGTTGGTCGACGCCATGCCGTAGGCCTGGCGCAGGACCTCGGTCGCCCGCGCGGCGTCGCCGAGCGACTCGCCGTAGAGCCGCGCCGCCTCGCGCAGCAGCTCGGTCGCCCGCGGGCGATCCGTCTCCTGCGTCGCGGCGAACTCGATCAGCTCGGCGAGCTTGTCCCACTGCTCGTGCGCGCGGTACCAGGTGTCGAGGCGCTCGCGGATGTCCTCGTTGTTCGGCGCGGCCTTGTAGCCGCAGTCGAGCACGCGCGCGACGGCCTCCTCGTCCTCGAGGCTCGTCCACAGCTCGGCGAGCTCGAGCGCGAGCTTGACGGCGGCGTCGCCCTCCTCGATGGCGAGCAGGCGCTCCATGATGCTCGCGCGCTCCTCGGTGTCGGCGTCCTCGGCGAGCTGGTCGAGCATCCCGACGATGATCTCGCGCCGCGTCGGCACGACCTCGAGCGAGCGGCGGAAGATCGCGCGCGCGTCCTCGGGGTGCGACTTGCCGAGCAGCCCGCCGAGCCGCAGCGTCAGCGAGACGACGGTCTCGTCGTCGCCGCCGTCGATCGCGGTCTCGAGCTGGCGCTTGAGCAGCTGCGCGAGCTCCTCGTCATAGCCTGTCCGCTCGAACACCTCCGCGAGCATCGACTGGGCGCGCGGGTTGTCGGGCGCGTCCTCCAGCGCCTGGCGCAGGATCTTGACCGCGTCGGCCTCGCGGCCCTCGTCGGCGAGCATCCCGCGCACGACGTCGAGGCGCATGTGCACGCGCTCGTCCGGGTCGCTGATCGTCTCGAGCGTCGCGTCCATCAGCCGCTCGAGCTTCTCCTGGTCGCCGCGCTCGCGGTACACGGTCATCAGCGGCTGCCAGACGCGGCGCTCGTTGGGGCGGAAGTCGAGCAGCTCCTCGAACAGCTCGACGCCCGTGGCCGCGAAGGCCTCGAACTGCACCGCCTGCTGGGCCAGCTCGAGCGCGATGTCGAAGATCGCGCCGTAGTCCGCCGCCTCCTTGGCCTGCCGCACCAGCGAGATCGCGCCGATGAGATCGCCCGCGACGCGCCGGCGGTTCGCCTGCGTCGTGTAGGCCCAGACCAGCTCGGCCGTCGCGCCGTCGCGCTTGGCCGCGAGCACGACCGTGCGGCTGAGCAGCTGCTCGACCTTGTCGTCGTCCGCGAGCGTGTCCGCGAGCGCGATGGCCTCGCGCAGCACGTAGAAGCGCACGTCGTCGCGAGCGGCGCGGCCCTCGAGGAAGCCGAGCAGCATGCGCGGGTCGCCGACCTTGCGCACGACCTCCTCGTACAGGTCGACGAGCTCCGCGTCCTCCGGGCCGTTGGCGACGGCGCGCCGCAGGATCGGCTCGGCGATGTCGTAGCGAGGGTCGGCCGCGAGCGCGCGGCGGATCGCCGCGATCCCGGCCTCGCGCGCGTCCTCCTGGGCGAGGTGCAGCTCGGCGAGCCCGAACGCCGTCTGGGCGCGGGCCTCGGCCGACATCTGATCGTCGGGCAGCTCCGAGATCTTCTCGAGCAGCTCGACCTGACGGGCCCGATCGCCGCGCGCCGCGGCGACGCGCGCGAGCCCGATCCAGGCGTCGACGACGCGCTCGCCCGACGCCTCGACCTCGGCGTACAGCGCGTTCGCGCGATCGAGGTCCTCGAGGTCGCGCTCCATCACGTCGGCGAGCCGCAGGCGCAGCTCGATCACCAGCGACAGCTCGTCGGCCTTGATCGCGTTGGCGAGCAGCTCGCTGACGACCTCGACGTAGCGCTCGGGCTGGTTCATGCGCTGGGCCTGCTCGCGCGCCGCCTGATGGAACGCGGTGTCGTTCGGGCGCAGGCGGACCGCCTGCAGGCGCAGCGCGATGCCCTCGTCGCGCTCGCCCGCGAGCTCGTGGGCCAGGCCGAGGTCCGAGAGGATCTGCGCGCGCTCCTCGTCGTCGGCGACGCGCTCGAGGCGGGTCTTGAGGATGCGCATCAGGAGCTCGTGATCCTCGCGCTCGCGCAGCGTCTTCTGCAGGCGCTTGGCCTGCGACTCGTCGGCGAGCGCCTGCGTGACCGCAGAGTCGAGCAGCTCGACGGCCTGAGCCGCCTCGCCGCGCTCGCGCGCGAGCCGGCTGAGCTCGTAGAGCACCTGCGCCTCGCCGGCCGAGGCCCTCGTCGGGTCGCGCCGGGCCGCGAGCAGCAGCGCTCGGTAGGCGCGCTCCGCCCGGACGAGATCGCCGGACTCGCGGCTGACGTCGGCGAGCATGACGAGGATGTCCGAGTTGTTGCGATCGATGCGCGCCGCCTCGTCGAGCTGCGCGAGCGCGGCCTCGCGGTTCTTCTCGTCGACGTACACGCGCGCGAGCCGGAAGTGGAACTGCGCGCGCTCGCGGGAGCGCCGGCGGCCGTAGCTGCGGATGAGCTGCTCGAACTCGTCGCGCGCCTCCTCGAGGCGCCCGGCGATGTGCAGCGCGTCGGCGAGCTGCACGTGCACCTTGCGGTCGTCGAGGCGCAGCTCGTGCAGCTTCTGCAGCCCGGGGACGGCGCGGTCGTGGGCGTTGAGGCGCTCGAGGTTGATCGAGATCGCCTCGCGCAGCGCCGACTCGGCCGCGCCCGGGTCGGTGATGTGATCCGCGGACGAGAGCAGCAGGTCGGCGAGCGGCTCCCAGCGCTCGTGCTCCCGCAGCAGCGCGCTGAGGAAGTCGCGGATCTGGTTCTCGTTCGGATCCTCCGCGTAGGCGCGCTTGAGGGTCCGCAGCGCGTGCTCGATCTTCCCGGCGCCGACGTAGGCGCGAGCGAGGCGCATGACGATCGTCGTGTGCTCCTCGCCGGGCGGGGTCTGCCCGAGCCGCTGCTCGAGCCAGGGGATGGCGTCGGTGAACTCCTCGAGCTCGACGTGCAGCCGCGCGAGCGCGTCGAGCGAGTCGAGGTTGGGCTCGAGCGCGACGACGCGGCGATGCGAGCTGAGCGCGCGCCGGACGTTCGAGAGCTCGCGCTCCGACAGCGACGCGGCCTGGAACCACAGACGAGCCGCGCGCGCCCGGTCGCCCCGGCGCTCGAGCAGATCGGCGTGCCCGGAGACGAAGTCGGTGAGCTGGAGGTAGCGGCCCTTGTCGGTGAGCACCGTCGTGAGCGCCGCGAGCGAGTCGTCGTGCCCAGGGTGCTCCTTGAGGTTGTCGAGCAGCGCCTCGACCCGCCCGCCGCGCAGCTCGATGATGCCGACGATGCGCGCGATGTCGAGGCGCAGCGCCAGGCGCTCATCGCCCTCGGGCGTGAGCGTCAGCTGCCGGCGACGGACCGCGAGCAGCTGCGGGAAGCGCTCCTCGGCCTCGCACAGCGGCGCGAGCAGCCGCATGATCTCGAGGTCCTCGGGGCGCTCGTCGAGCACGCTCTGGTACAGGTCGATCGCCGCCGGGCGGTTGCCGAGCCCGACGTAGAGCGCGGCTGACCGAAGGCGCATGTCCTGGGCGCGGACCGCCGGGAACGGCATGCTGCCGCCGCCCGAGAGCAGCGCGGCCGCCTCGGCCCGGTCGCCGACGTCGAGGTAGAGGCGCGCGAGCGACTCGATCGCCAGCCCGCAGCAGGCCGCGTTCGAGCGCTTGCCCGAGGGCTCGACGCCGCGGTTCCACAGCGCCGCGGAGCGCTCGAGCAGGTCCCGCAGGATCCCGCGCGTGCGCGGCGTGTCGCCGAGGCCCGCGACCGCGAGCTCGGCCGCCTCGTGCAGCTCGTCGAAGTTCTCGCCGCGGCAGCCGGCGAGGTTGAGCAGCGTGTCGAGCAGCGTCGGCCCGTCGGGCTCCTCGCCCTCCGGGAACACGAGGCGCCGGTCGGGCTCCTCGCGCTGCAGCGCCGCGAGCATCTCGAGGCGCTGGACATGACCTGGCTCGAGGTTCAGGGACCGCACGAGCGCGTCGCGGGCCTCGTCCGCGGCGTCGCGACGATCGCGGTGCCACAGCGCGAGCCGGGCCTCGAGGTCCGCGCCGAGCTTCTTGTTGGCGGCGGCGGCCTGCTCCGCCGCCGGCCCGAAGGCGGCGGCGAGCTCGTTCCAGCCGCCGTGCACGCCGGCCTGCGCCTCGACCAGCGCGATCAGCGACTCGTCGTACTCGCCGTCGGCGATCATCGCCGGCACCGCGGCCTGCGTGACCGAGGCCCAGTTGCCCGCGGCGGCGCCCATCCGGATCGCGCCGCGCACCGCCTCGGCGTGCTGGACGTTGAGCTTGAGCACCTCCTCGTAGGCGGCGAGCGCCTCGATCGGCCGCGCGAGTTGCTGCTCGAGCAAGACCGCCTCGGCCATGCGCAGCTTGATGACGCGCTTGGCCGGCGCGTCTTGGCCGAGCGCCGCGACCGCGCCGCGGTAGGCCGCGACCGCGGTCTCCCACCCGCTCGTCGCCCTGGTGAGGCGCTCGAGCTCCTCGTCGAGCGTCTCGTCGAGCGGCGTCTCGCCCATGGCGCGCCGCAGGTAGTCGAGCGCCGCGGGCTGGTCCTCGTTGTGCCGCTCCTGCAGGACCGCGGTCTCGCGCAGCACCTTGGACTTGCTCTCCGCGCCCTCGGCGACCTCGAGGCGGAACTCGACGATCCCCGCGAGCTCCGTCCACTCCTCGCGCTTGACGAACAGCTCGCTGAGCACCTCGACCGCGCGCGCGCCGGCCTCGCTGCTCCCGAGCAGCGCCGCGAGCCCGGCCCGGGCGCCGCTGTGCACCGGGTCCGCGCGCAGCGACGCCTCGTAGCAGTCGACCGCCTGAGCCGGCTGCCCGAGGCGCGTGCGGAACACCTCGCCCAGGCGACAGGAGAGATCCGCGACGCGCTCCGTCTCGTGCCCGGCCGCGCGCTGCAGCACGCTCGCGAGGTCACCCCAGCGCGTCACCGTCGTGAGGTTCTTGGCCAGCGACTCGATGGTCTCGACGGTCTCGCCGAACTCCTGCTCGACCTCGTTCCACACGTCGATCGCCGCCTCGGCGCGGTCGAGCCGGGTCGCGTAGATCTCGGCGATGCGCACCAGGTCCGCGCGCCGCTGATGACCGTCGACGCCGGACGACGCGCGCTGACGCAGCGCCGCGGCCAGCGACTCCCAGCGCTCGTGCTTGGCCAGCAGCGTGACGACGGCGTCGAGCGCCTCGCGGTCGCGGCTGTCCTCCGAGAGCCGACGGCGCCACGCCGCGAGCGCGCGCTCGGTCTTCTCGAGGCGCGTCGCCAGGCGCCCGACCTCGCCGAGCACCGCGCGGCGCACCGCGACGTCCTGCTCGAGCGCGGCGACTCGCTCGAGCACCGCGAGGCGCTCGTCGAGCTTGCCGGTGCGCAGCAGCAGCTCCGCCTGCCCGTGGGCGATCGAGAGCTCGAGCCTCGGGTCGAGCTCGGCGGTCAGGATCCGCCGGTACACGACGATCGCCGCCTCGTCGTCCTCGAGCACGTCGCGGTACGCGTGGCCGGCCTCGAGCAGCAGCGCGACGCGCCGCAGCTCGTCCTGCGAGACGTCCGCGGCCTTGACGAGGCCCTGCACGTAGGGCCCGTACAGCGACGTCGTCTCGGTCAGGTGACGCAGGCGCTGGTGGTCGTCGACCAGCGTCGGGTCGATCGCCAGCAGCGCGACGTAGTGATCGATCGCCTCGGCGGTCCGCTTGATGACGACGAGCCGCTCGGCCATCTCGCGGTGCAGCTCGACCTGGCGCGAGGGGCTGGCGAAGCCGAGCCGCACCCCGAGCACGCGGATTACCTGTTCGGGCGCGCCGCCCCGCTCATAGAAAGCGCGGAGCAGGTCGAGCGCGCCGTCGCGGACCTCGTCGGTCGCGTCGGGGAGCACGAGCACGCGCTCGAGCAGCTGACGCGCCTCCTCGTCGGCGGGGCGCAGCTCGAGCAGCTCGCGGAGCTCGACGAGCGCGACGTCGGGCTTGAACAGGCGATCGAGCCAGCAGGCCGCGATCTGGGCGCGCAGCGGCTCCGTCTCCTCCTCGCCCAGGACCGCGATGCGCCCCTTCCAGAAGCTGATGAGCGCCTCCCACTGGGCCTCGCGCTCGAGCTGTCGCTCGAGCGACGCGGCCAGCTCCGCGTCCTGCGGGCGCAGCGGCAGCAGCCGCTGCTGGTAGCCGATCGCGCGCATCGTCTGGCCGGCGAAGTTCTTCGCGATGTTGGCGGCCTCGTCGAGCAGGCGCTCGCGCCGTTGATCGTCCTCGGTCGCGCTGAGGATGCGGTCGTAGGCGCCGAGCAGCTCGTCCCAGCGCCCCCCGAGCGTCAGCGCCGCCGACAGCCGCTCGAGCGCCCAGTCGGCCTGGGGCGCGAGCGTGAGGATCCGGGTCAGCAGGCTGATGAGGAGGTCGGTCTCGTCGCCCAGCCACTCCTCGTGGAAGACCACCGCCCGCTCGCCGAGCGAGTTCACGAGCAGCGTGTCGAGCTCGCGGCTGAGGACCTCGCGGTAGACCGCCGCGACGTCCTCGACGCGGTCGAGCAGACCGCTGAGCTTCTCGAGTTTGTCCCAGCCTGAGATCTCGTGCGGCGCGCTGCGAGCCGCCGCGACCGCCCTGTTGAAGGCGTCCTTGAGGTCAGGGGAGGATCCGTTCGTACCTGGGGCTGTTTGTTTCATCGGGTGACCCTTCGCGCAGATCGGGATGAAAGAGGCGAGAGCGAGACGATCTAGAGCGATCGATGCGGTGACGGGACTTCAGGAGCAAGGTGCGACGCGAGGGCGCCGCGGGCCGACAGGTGTCCACGTCACCGCCGATCCACAACATCGGCGGCCAGGCTGGTCACCGGGCCGGATTGGACGATACCAGGGTTTGCCGGCGCGCAGCAGCGATTCGGCGACGACGCGAGAGCACGCGCGCGCTCGGTTTCGTCGAGCGCGCGCTCTCACCACGCGCGCGAACGCGAACACAACATGACTCTTTGTACAGTCAAAAATTTTCGCGCGGTCGCGCTTCCGCGCGCGCCCGTCTTCACACGCCGGTCTCTTCGGACACATGAAAACGCGCGCGCGAGAGAGCGCGTGAGAGTCTCTTCGGACATATTAAATCCGCGCGCGACGAGACCGCGCGGGGGTGCGCCTCGCCGACGCGCGCGGCTCAGCGCGCGCGCCCAGGCGCGCGCGCCGGGCCGACAGCAGCAGCAGCAGCAGCAGCGCGCCGAGGCCCGCCGGCCCGCCGCGTCGCTCGGCCGCGCACGCGCAGCCCGCCGAGGCGCGCGCGCGCGAGGGCGGGGACCTGTCTTCAATAACAGGCGCCTCGCTCGCCGCCTCGACCGGCGCGCGCGGACGCGCTGCGGCGCCGCGCGGGCTCGCGACGCCGAGCTCGTCGAGCAGCCCGCCGGCGTCCTCGACGCGGTCGAGCAGCCACAGCATATAGCGGATATCGACGGTGACGTTGCGCGAGCGCGCGGTGGAGTAGCCGAAGTCGCCGGCGATGTTCTCCCACACGCGATCGAAGTTGAGGCCGACGAGCTCGCCCCGCCCGTTGATCACGGGGCTCCCGGAGTTCCCGCCCGTCGTGTCGCCGTTGGCGAGGAAGCAGACGGGGACGTCGCCGAGCGCCGGATCAGCCCAGGCGCTCGCGCCCGCGTCGGTCGCCGCCGCGCGCGCGCGCGCGGGCAGCTCGAAGGGGTGCTCGCCCGTGTGCTTGGCGAGCTGCCCGGTGACCGTCGTCTGCGGCGTCGCCTGCAGCCCCTCCTGCGGGCTGTAGCCCATGACCTGGGCGTGGCTGAAGCGCAGCGTGCCGTTCGCGTCGGGGTACACCGGGCCGCCGCGGTGACGCTTGAGCGCCGCGAAGTACTGCGGCAGCACGCGCTCGCGCAGCCCCGCGCGCGCGTCCTCGAGCTCGTCGAGCGCCTCGAGCTCCTCGGTCAGCGCGAGCGCGAGCGCCAGCAGCGGGTCGCTCGCGGCCGCGCGCTCGAGCGCCCCTGCGTCAGGCGCGTCGAAGCGCGCCTTCACCCACGCCGGATCCGCGAGCGGCGTGCGTCCGAACAGCGCCCGCGCGCGCGGCAGGTAGGCGTCGCGCTCGGCGGGCGCCTCGGCGAGCAGCGGCGCGAACGCGGCGACGCGCTGATCAGCGGGCAGCCGACCCGCGCGCGCGAGCAGGGAGGCCAGCATGCTCGCGTCGACCTCGACGTCGAAGTCCCGCAGCCGCCGCTCCTGCTGACGCCACAGCTGCGCGGTGTTGCGCTCCATGTAGGCCCACTCGCGCTCGAGCTCGGGCTTCGCCTGCGCGCGCGCGCGCCGAACAAGATCGACGCCCAGCCCGAGCAGGTTCGGCCCCGAGCGCGCGCGCGCGAGCAGGAGCTCGCGCGCATACGTGCGGCGGAGGTCCGCGCTCAGCTCATCGAGCGCAGAGAAGATCTCGCCCTCCCCCGCGCCCGCGCCCGCGCGCAGCTCACGGTCCTCGGCCTCGCGACGCGCGACGAGATCCATGCGTCGGATCCCGTCGAGCATGCCGCGCGCGTTCTTGTAGCCGTTCGCGAGCTGCTTCTTCGTCGCCGCGACCTTGATCGCGACGGCGGGGTCACGCGCGCCCAGCTGCTCGAGGAGCTCGATCCACTCGCCGTACAGATCGACGCGGCCCGGCAGCGCCTGGTCAACGCGCCGCCGCACCTCGGCCGCCGGGAGGTAGCGATCGGTGTGCCCCGGGTAGCCCATGACCGCGACGAAGTCGCCGGGCCGGACGCCCTCGCCAGAGACCTTGAGCCACTGCGCGGGGCGGTAGGGCGCGTTGGCCTCGGCGAAGCTCGCGGGCTGTCCGTCGGGACCGGTGTACGCGCGCAGCAGCGCGAAGTCGCCGGTGTGCCGCGGCCACATCCAGTTGTCGACCTCGCCGCCGTACTCGCCGATCGCCGCCGGCGGCGCGTACACCAGCCGGACGTCGAGCAGCTCGAGATAGATCATCTGGCGGTACTCGCTGCCGCCGTAGAAGCTCGCCACCTCGCAGCGCCGGTGCGCGCGCTCGGCCTCGCAGCGCTGCACGAGCTCCTTGCGCGCGCGCTCGACGGCGCGGTGCCGGCTCGCGTCATCGGCGGCGCCCCCCGCCGCAGCTCGCACGACCTCGGTGACGTCGACGACGCGCTCGAGCACGCGGATCGTCCGCCCCTTCGCCTCCAGCTCCTCGGCGCGCGCGCGGGCCAGGAAGCCGTCCTGGAGCAGATCGCGCTCGACGGTGCTCTGGGCCTGCAGCGCCCCGTAGGCGCAGTGGTGATTGGTCGCCAGCAGACCTGTTGGGGACACGAAGGACGCCGTGCAGCCGCCGAGGTTGACGGCCGCGCGCAGCAGCCCGCCGTCCTCGGACCACAGCGCCGCCGGCGTGAGCTCGAGCCCGCGCGCGCGGAGCGAGTCAAAGTCGAGCGCCGCGATCTGCTCGGGCGTCCACTGCCCCTCGTCTGCGGCGGCCGGGGACGCGAGCCCGAGCCCGATCGCGAGCGTTGACACCCCGAGCCCGCGACGAGCGGCCCGCGGGGGCCGCCCAGCGGATCGCCGCAGACCTCGCCACAGGCCTCGCCACGCGCCTCGCCGCAGGACTCCGCTGTACATGCGCGCGATGGTACACCACTCGACTACACACCGCGCGCTTCGGCGCGATCGCGCCGCACGGCCCGCGCGATCGCGGCATCGCGCCACAGCGTGCAAACATGTTCATAAAAACATGTTTTTTAAAACACGTTCCACCAGGGAAACCCTCGTTGCCTCGCCCGTCGGGCCGTGAAACCATCCCGCGCATGGTGCGATATAACAGCCGTTGGTACATCGCGGGGCTCGTGACGCTCGCCGGCGTCGGGCTCGCCGCGACCGCGCACGCGGGCCCGATCTTTCAACCCAACAACACGCCGATCCCGGTCGGGCCCGCCCTACAGGGCGTGTTCGACAACATCGGCGACCCGATCAACGCGGTGCAGGACGCCGAGGTCGAGCCCGAGCGGTTCTTGCCGACGTGCTCCGCGACCTTCACCGTCCACTCGCGCATGGCCGCCTACCAGAACTCCTTCGGCTGGTACAACGTCACCGGCCAGGTGCCGGCGCTCGCGGATCTCCACCAGATCCTCGCGTGCACCGACGGGGTCGGAGTCAGCAAGGAGGTCAACATCCTCGCCGACCCTGACTACGCCGGCGGCGAGATCGGCTTCTTCCAGGCCGTGGGTAACTGCGCTGACGTCAACAACCCCGGCACGATCTTCAACGTCGGCAACAAGAAGCACATCGTCTACAGCGAGCCGGACTTCAACCCCGACAACAACCTGCCGGAGCCCTTCATCCACCTGCTGATCTACCCGAGCGTCAACAACCCGCGGACGTACTACTTCGCGTGGGAAGACCTCCTGATGGGCGGCGACAACGACTTCACCGACCTCGTCACGTCCGTCGAGGGCATCGACTGCGTCGGGTGGCCAGGCGCGTGCCAGCCGGTCCCGAACCCCGGGGACATCGACGCGGACCTCGTCTGCGAGCCCAACGATAACTGCCCGAACGCCAAGAACCAGGACCAGCTCGACTCGGACAACGACGGCGTCGGCGACGCCTGCGATGACTGCCCCGACGATCCGGATCCCGACTGCGTGCCGGTGGACGAGACGACGGGCGGCGACAGCGACAGCGGCGGCACCACCGACGGCGACACGACCGACGGCGTCGGCACAGATCCGTCCGACAGCGGCACCGACAGCACCGTCGACCCGTCCGGCGACACGACGATCGACCCCTCGGGCGCGACCGACCCGACCAACACCACCGACGACTCGACGGCCGGGACCGACTCCGGCGCGACCACGTCGAGCTCGGGCACGAACTCGGGGACGGGCGGCGAGACGAACAGCGGCACCAACGGGGACTCGACCTCCGGACCCGGCGGGGGCACGACCGCAGGCTCGGGCGGCGAGACCGAGACCGAGACCGACGGCTCGAGCGGCGGCGGCGGTGAGGATGCCGACGGCTGCGGCTGCGCGACCGAGTCCCCGCGCGGCGGCGCGCTGAGCTCGCTGCTGGCGCTGCTGCTGATCACGACGCGCCGCCGGCGTCGCTGAGGACAGGTCGCGCGCGTGCGCCGAGCCGCGCGCGAGCTCACGTACAAACGCGCGGCTTCGGAGGCGCGCGGGCGACCTGGCCCGCGCGCACGACGTGTCGCACTTGCGGGGCTCGATCGGCCGTGCGAGAGTACCGCTCCGAGTCCGCGCGATTGCGCACGCCACACGCCCTGTCCTCCCATACACCTGCGAAGAGGCCTCGCGATGCGAATGATCCTCATCGGGCCGCCCGGCGCCGGCAAAGGCACCCAGGCCCACAACCTCGTCAAGCGCTACCAGATCCCCCACATCTCGACCGGCGACATGTTCCGCAGCGCCGTCAAGGCGGGCACCGAGCTCGGCAGGCAGGCGGAGGCGTACATGAAGGCCGGCGACCTCGTCCCCGACGAGCTCGTCATCGCCATGGTCATCGAGCGCCTCGGTCAGCCCGACTGCGAGGGCGGGTTCATGCTCGACGGCTTCCCGCGCACGCGCCCGCAGGCCGAGGCCCTCGAGGGCGCGCTGGACAACGCCGGCCTCAGCCTCGACGCGGTCGTGCTCATCGAGGTCGCCGACCAGCTGATCGAGGAGCGCATCACCGGCCGTCGCAGCGACCCCGAGACCGGGACCATCTACCACCTCAAGTACAACCCGCCGCCCGCCGGCGTCGCGGACCGCGTGGTCCAGCGCGGCGACGACACCTCCGAGGCCTGCAAGGCGCGGCTCACCAAGTACCACGACGACACGGCGCCGGTGATCCCGTTCTACGAGGGCAAGGGGCTGCTCGTGCGGATCCACGGCGTGGGCAGCCCCGACGAGGTCCTGCTCCGCATCACCACAGCGCTCAAGGCGCTGCAGTCACACTCGGCGAGTTAAGGCCGGAGCCGCGCCGTGCAGGCCCTGCGCTACCTCGCGCCCAACCTCGTCACCTCGGGGGCCATCGTCCTCGGGCTCATGGCGATCATCCGGGGCTTCGAGGGCCACTACGTCGAGGCCGGCTGGTACATCCTGTGGTGCGGCGCGCTCGATCGCATCGACGGGCTCGTCGCCCGGCTCGTGCGCGGCTCGAGCGAGTTCGGCGTGCAGATGGACTCGTTCGCCGACTTCCTGAACTTCGGCGTCGCGCCGGCGCTGCTGGTCTACAGCGCGCTCAGCCGCGCGCCCGGGCTGCCGTTCTCCAGCGGCTCGGGCCACACGCTGCTGCTGATCTCGGCGCTGCTGTGGGTCCTCGGCGCGACCGCCCGGCTCGCGCGCTTCAACGTGCTCAAGGACGAGCAGGTCGACTCGCGGATGTTCTTCGGCATCCCGACCACGCTCAGCGCCGCGCTGCTCATCACCTGGTTCCTCGCGCTGCAGAAGTACGCGCCCCCGGGCGCCCCGCTGCACGCGCCCGATCAATTCCCGGTCGGCGCGGTCGTGCCGCTCGAGGTCGGCGCGGGGGCCTGGAGCGCGCTGCCGATCGCGCTGGTCGCGGGCGCGCTGCTGATGGTCTCCAACGTCCGCATGCGCAAGCTCAGCCTGCTCAAGAGCAAGCTCGGCAACGTCGTCCTGCTCTCGCTCTCTGCGGTCGCCACGGTGTTCCTCGCGCTGCGCGTGATGCCCGAGTACCACGCGGTGCTCGCGACGATCTGGCTGCTGATGTGGAGCGTTCGCGGCGTGTTCGACCCGGAGCTGCGAGACATGCGGCCGCCGCCGCTGTTCCCGACCCCGGACGAGAAGTCCGCGAGCTGACGACGAGCCCGCCGTCGGCGCGGCGAGCTCCCGCGCGACGAGGTGCGAGCGATCCGCGAGCGCCTCCTTGACGGCGCTGTCCGGGCCGCGGCCACCAATAGAAACGCGCGCGCCCTGGTCAGGGGCGCGCGCGTGCTCGTGAGACGTGTCGCCTAGGTCAGCTCCGCGACCGAGGCGCCCGTGCGCAGACCCGCGGCCTCGAGCAGCACGTCGGGGCGCCGGGCCTGCTCGGCCGAGAGCTTCGCCTGCGCGGCCTCGATGCGCTGGAGCAGCCGCGCCTGGTAGTCGGCGAGCCGCTGCTCGACCCGCTGGCGCTTGCGCGACCGCTGCATGATCTCCTGCTGGTAGCGCTTGAGGAAGTAGCCGATGGTCTCGATGCGGATCTTGATCGACCCGGTCGGCTTGTTCTCGTCGATGTCCTTGAACGAGAAGTACGGCGTGCCCGAGTTCTCCACGATCTCCTCGATCACGGTGTAGATCGGCGCGTCGTGGCCGCACTTGAAGCTCGAGAGCTCGAGCGCCACCAGGTTCGGGTGCCGGGCGATGAATTTCGCCGCCCAGACCTTCTGGTTGGTGTTCTCGGAGTAGCTGTTCTTCCAGACATCACTGATGTCGTAGGGGTCCTTGATGTAGCCGGCGTCGATGTCGGCCTGGAACATCGGCCGCACGAGCTCCTCGTCGATCGGCAGCGACTGGACCGTGAGCACCGGGTAGCCGAGCTTCTGGATCTCGTCCGGGATCTCGTGGTTCATGCCCGGGTCGTTGTGGTACGGGCGCGCGAGCAGGACGACGCCGATCCGGCCGTCGCGCTCGAGCTCGCGGAGGATCTCGCGGCCGTCGGCGCGATGGTTGTCGAAGAACCGGTACTGGGCCTGGAACGCGACCTCGACGGCGCGCTCGTTCTCCTCGGGGCTGAGCCCGAGCGCGTCCTTGAAGTAGGTGTACATCTGCCGGGCGCACAGCTTGGGCTCCTGCATCTGCACGAAGGGCACGATCAGCTTGGTGCCCTTCTTGGCGAACAGGTCCTCCTCCTTCGTGAACGCCGCCTTGGTCATGTCGGCCGAGCCGACGACGGTCGGGCACGCGCGGTGACCCACGGAGCCGGTGATCCAGCTCTCCATCGAGTCGACCTGCGGGAACACGATGAGGTCGAGCGCGCGCCGCTTGTGCTTGACCTCGAGCAGGTTGTGCATGTGCGCGATCGTGACCTTCGACGGGAAGCACGGGTCGATCGCGCCGCGCTTGGCGCCCTCCTTGTACAGCTCCTCCGAGGTGAAGTCGGAGTAGACGATGTTCTTGTAGGGCACGCCGAGGGACTCGAAGTACGCGCTGAAGAACGGGTTCTGCGAGTACTGGTTGAGCACGCGCGGGATGCCGATGCGCAGCTTCTGGCGGCGCTCGATCAGCTCGACGCGGCGCTGACGTGAGGCCACCGCCTGCTTCGCGCGCTCCGAGACCGGCTTGACCAGCGCCTCGCGACCGACGCGCTTGGCCAGCGACTCGGCCCGCGCGGCCGCCCTGCCGAGGAAGCCCGCGACCTTGTCGTTGCGGTTGAGCCGCTTGAGGAAGCCGTCGAAGCGGTCCTGGTGCTCGGCGAGGCGCGGCGGCAGCTCGATGTGCTCGGGCGCCAGCTCCATGCCGATCTCCTCGGGCTTGTCGGCGACGAGCTCGGGCTTCTGCGGCTTCCAGATGTCCTTGGCCGCGCGCGCGGCGAGGTTCGGGTACTCGCCCTTGAGCTTGTCGAGCCCCTTCTTGATCTTGCGCATGGACTCGATGTCCTCGACCTCGCCCTTCTCGCAGGTGGCGATGATCAGGCGCTTGGTGCCGATCGCCTCCTCGGGCTTCTCTTCCTTCTTGCGCAGCTGGATCAGGTCGCCCAGCGCCATGCGCTGCTCGGCCTCGGCGGTCTTCATGTCGAGGTCGACGTCGATGAAGGTGCGCAGGCACTTGTTCTTGCAGAAGTAGCAGCGCGTGCTCTCGTCGCGCTTCTGCGTGAAGTCGATCGTCGGCACCTTGTCCATGCCGATCCACTGCGTGCGGTGGTCGAGCTCGCGGTACATCCGGCGCACCTCGAGCGCCGCGCCGATCGCCCCGGCCTCGCCGCAGTGCTTGTGGACGATGACCTCGGCCTCGAGGCCCTTGGACGTGAAGCGCTCCTGGATGAAGTCGACCTGCGACTTCACGGCCGCGAGGTTGTGCTGCGTGCCGCCCTGGAGCACGAACTTGCTGCCGAGCTTGGCGAGGTTGGGGATCTGGCTGACGTACAGCCAGATGTTCTTCGGCAGCACGTTGGCGAGGCCGGCCATGATCTCCTCCGGCGCCCAGCCCTGGCGCTGGAAGTCGACGATGTCGGACTGCATGAACACGGCGCAGCCGTAGCCGAAGCTCGGCATCGCCTGGGCGCCGAAGGCAAGGTCCGCGTAGTCGTAGACGCTGTGCCCGAAGCCGTCCGCGGTGCTCTGCAGGAAGTAGCCGTTGCCGGCCGAGCACTGCGTGTTGAGCTTGAAGTCCTTCACCTTCCCGTTCTTCAGGATGATGATCTTGATGTCCTGCCCGCCGACGTCGCAGATCACGTCGACGCCGTCGTAGAAGTGCAGCGCGCTCTCGCAGTGCGCGACGGTCTCGACGATCGCGGCGTCGGCCCGCAGCACGTCCTTGAGGATGTCCTTGGCGTAGCCGGTGGTGCCGACGCCGAGGATCTCGAGCCGCGCGCCCGCGTCCTCGACCTGCTTCTGGAGGTCCGCGAGCAGCTCCTTGGTGTCGACGATCGGGTTGCCCTTGGAGAGCTGGTAGACCTTCTTGAGGACCTCGCCCTCCTCGCTGAGCAGCACCGCCTTCGACGAGGTCGAGCCGCCGTCGATGCCGATGAACGCGCGCACGACGTCGCCGCCGGTGAACTCGATCGGCTTGAACTTGAACGGCCGGTACTTGTCGAGGAACGCGCGCAGGTCGTCGGGGCTCTTGCTCAGGCCCTTGCCGCCGGCCTTCTGCTTCTCGATCAGGCGGCCCTCGGTCAGGTACCAGTGCAGCTTCTCGGTGCCCGCGTAGACGCCGACGCTGTCGTCCTCGTCCTTGCCGAACTCCGCGGCGCCGATCGCCGCGTAGTACTGGGCGTTGTCGGGCACGAAGATCAGGTCGGCCGGATCATCGCAGGGCGGCAGCTCGACGCCGCGCTCCGCCCAGATCGGCGGGATGTTGGTCTTCCAGCACTCGACCATGCCCTTGATGTAGGTGTTGGGCCCGCCGAGCAGCAGCACGTGGGGCATCAGCGTGTGCCCGCGCGTCAGCACGGCGAGGTTCTGCTGGATGATCGACTCGAACAGCGAGGCCATCAGCTCGTCGGCGGGGACGCCGAGCTTCTGCAGGCCGTTGATGTCGGTCTCGGCGAACACGCCGCACTTGCCGGCGACGGGGTGCAGCTTGTGACCGTGGTAGGCCTGCTGGCACAGCTGGTCGGCCGGGATCTTGAGCTTGGCGTTGATCTTGTCGATGACCGCTCCGGTCCCGCCGGCGCACTTGTCGTTCATCGACGGGATCTTCTTCTTGCGCCCGCTCTCGGGGTCGGGCTTGAACACGATGATCTTCGCGTCCTGACCGCCCAGCTCGACGACCGAGTTGACCTCGGGGTGCAGCTTCTCGACCGAGAGCGAGACCGCGTTGACCTCCTGCACGAACTTGGCGCCCGTCCAGCGGCCGACGTTGGCGCCGCCCGAGCCGGTGATGAACAGGCGCGTGCTGCCGTCACCGCAGATGCCGGGGACCTCGCGCTCGATCTGCTGCAGCATCTTGCAGGCGCGCTCGGCCTGCTTGCTGTCGTGGCGCTGGTAGTCCTTCCAGATGATCTCGTCGGTGGCCTCGTCGAACACGACCGCCTTGACGGTCGTTGAGCCGAGGTCGAAGCCGATGCGGAACTTCTTCTGTGCCATGCGTGACGCTCCCGTGAACCCAAGAAACACGTGGCCGACGACCATGCGCGGTGCGCTGGCGAGCTCGCGTCGCGGCGCCTGACGGGCCCGGGGCCACGGTCCGGACCCGCCCGCCGCGCGCGGCTCGTGTGACCGCTACTGCGCGGCCGCGTCGACGGCGTGACGCGGCTCGACGCCCTCCGCCTGCATGCGCTTGGCGAGGTGAATCGCGAAGTGCGCGGCGGTCCCGGCGACGCCCTTGGTGTCGCGCGGGAACTTGTAGAACGGGCGCCGCAGCTCGCGGTGCTGGGCGACGTACTCGCGCAGCTCCTCGAGGCTGTAGGGGAGCGAGTCCAGGACCTCGGCGAACTCGCGCTTGGCCTTGGCCTTGGCCTCGCCGAGCGCCATCTGCACGCGGCTGTGGGCGTTGATCTCGCCCTCGCCCGAGGTCTCGATCGGCAGGAAGATCATGTCGCGGAAGCGGTTGATGACCGCCGACTGCGTGCCGTCGGACTGCGTGCTCGGCATGCAGCCGAACGGCTTGAGGCTGAGCACCATGTGGCAGAGGTTCTTGGTCGAGTAGTAGATGTTCTTCGCGACCTCGAGGTGGCCTTCGCCGCCCTCCTGGCGCGTGTGGTAGAACTCGTGCCCGAGCCGCTCGAGCTCGTACATGTCGACGATCGGCGCCGCGGTGCCGCCCAGGTTGTCGACGATCTTCTTGTACTCGCGGCGGAAGATGAAGTCGGCGGCGCCGATGACCGCCATCTTCTTGAGCCGCTCACCCTCGCGCTTGGCGAGGCGGCTGAACTCGTACCACTTGGGCTCCTCCGCGCCCTCGAGCAGGCCCTTGCGGTCGCGGGCTTTGATCTTCGTCTGCCACATCATGTAGGTGAGCCAGGTCGCCAGCGGCTCGACGATGATCTCCGCGCCCTCGGTCTGCAGGAAGCGGAACATGTTGAAGTTGCCGTCGCCCTCGGTCGTGTGGGCCCAGAACTCGCCGGTGATCTTGACGATCGGCTTGGGCTGCAGGCGGTCGAGCTCGATGTCGTCGAGGCGGTCGCGGAAGGTCCGCAGCGGCGCCATGTACTCGTCGCCGGCGAGCTGGTCGACGAACTTGGTCAGCTTCGAGAGCGTGCCGTGCAGCGACGGGCTGCGGGTCTCGAGCAGGTCGGCGACGGTGCCGTCGAAGCGCGCGACCGTGTGCTGCGACATGACGTCGTGCATGAACTTGAGGCCCTCGTTCATGACGCGATCGGTCTCGCCGACCTCGCGCTCGTAGGGGCGGATCTGGTTGGTCACCTCGTTGATGACGTCGCCCATGTTGAAGGCGTTGATCATGCCGAGGAAGAAGTCGAGGTCCATCTTGAGGCCGGCCTCGAGGTCGCCCTGCTCGAGCCCGCCCTTCTGCTGGAACAGCATGACGCGGAAGCCGTCGAAGCCGGCGTTGCGCAGCGCGAGGCGGTACTCGGCCTCGTACATGCCGAAGCGGCAGGGGCCGCAGGCGCCGGCGGTCAGGAAGATGTAGTGGTCGATGATGTACTGCGTCGAGAAGCCCTTCTCGTCACGCAGCCACTGCAGGTACTGCACGAGGTTGCCGACCGTGAAGTAGGTCGGGTTGCACTGGCCGTTGTTGCCGTACTCCTTGCCGAGCTGGAACGAGTCGCAGTTGGGCGTGGGGACCGGCGCGACGGTGTAGCCGAGCGACTTGAGCGCGCCCTCGAGCAGGTGCTCGTGGCGGAAGGTCAGCCCGCCGAACAGCAGCGTGGTGTGCGGGCGCTGGTTGGCCGTGAAGTTGTGCTCGTAGGGCTTGCGGAACTGCTTGTCGATGTTGATCGTGCGGAACGAGACGCCCTCTTCCCGTTCGATCTGCGTCCTCGCGTCCTCGAGCAGGGACTGAACCTGGGGCTGCTGAATGACGTTGAGCAACGAGCTTCGGTGTTCGGTCGTGGTGGCCATGACGTTTCTCGCGAGGGTCTGATGAAAACTGACGCCCGTGTCACTGACACGGGTGTCAGTCTTTTACGGCCGTGACTCGCGCACCGCAAGTAGAAAGCAGGTGACGCCCACCCCACACCCCGGCAACGCGGCAACGATTTGCACAGATGCAGCCCCGTTCACACACAAACGGCGTTTCTGCGACCGACCGACCAGCCGGTGAAGCGCGCTCGCGCGGGCGCGAGCGCTCCTCGTGGCGCGATCGAGCGCGCGCGCGAATGAGCGCCACGGCCGTGCTCGGCCGGTCCGACGGTGCTCAACCCGCGCCGAGCTGCGGCGAGCGGATGCCCTTGATCTGGGGGATTTGCTGCATCAACCGGCGCTCGATCCCGTGGCGCAGGGTCGCCTGCGCGCTGGGACAGCCGATGCAATTGCCGGTCAACGCGACCGAGACGATGTCGCCCTGGACGTCGAGCAGCTCGATGTCGCCGCCGTCAGCCTGCACGAGCGGGCGACAGTCGTCGATGACGCTGCGGACGCGCTCAACGAGCTCGGCGCCCTCGAGACGCGGGGCGTCGAGCTCTCCCCGCTCATGCGCCTGCAGCTGCGCGGCCTCCTCGAAGGGCGAGCGCTCGGGGTGCGTGCTCCCAAGCACAGGCAGCCTGCGCGGCGACGCCTTGACCGTGGCCGACGCGCGCTTGTCCGCGCGCGCCTCGGCGGCCGCGCGCGCCTCGTCGGGCGACACGAGCGGGCCCTTGGCGGCGCGCCAGGCCTCGATGCCGCCCTGTAGGTTGAGCACGCTGGTGAAGCCGTGCTGCTTGAGCAGCCGCGCCTGCGCGGCCGAGGAGCGCGCTCCGGAGCGACAGTAGACGATCCAGACGCCCGCGGCGTCGAGCTCCTCGCTGCGCGCGTCGAGCTCGCCGAGCGGGATCATGATGGCGCCCGGGAGCACACCCGCGCGACACTCGGCGGGCTCGCGGACGTCGAGCAGGAGCAGCTCCGCGCCGTCCTCGAGGCGCTCGCGGACCTCCTGCGCCGAGATCTCGCCGGGCTCCTCGTCGGCGTCGTCCGCCGTCGCGGCGAACTCATCGACCTCAGGAGGCGGCGGGGTGGCGATGCGCTCGAGCAGCTCGCCGGCGTGATCGAGCTCGCGCAGCTCATCAAACCCGCCGATCGGCTGGTCGTGGATGAAGATCTGCGGCGAGGTCTTGCGCCCCGTGACGTTCTTGACCCACCCGTGGAGCGCCTTGTCCATGGTGTAGTCGAACTCGCGAAACGGGATCTCGCGCTCGCGCAGCAGGTCCATGGCCGCGCGCGTGTACGGGCAGCCGCGCTTGAAGTAGACCTTGACGACGGGCTCGGCCGGCGCGGCCGCCTGGGCGTTGGCGGCTCGCTCGCCGTCGACCTCGATGATCCCCTGGTCGATCTGCCACTTGCGCAGCTTGTCGCGATCCGACGGCCACATGTGCTGGTCTGGGACGCCGCCGTCCCACGGGGGGATCGGCGAGCGGACGTGGACGCGATCGAGCCCGACAAGCCCGCGGAAGCGATCGAGCACGGCGCCCGCCGTGCGGACCGCGGCGCGGTCGGATCCCCGCGCCTTCTCGGTTACGTAGTCCAGCGATCGGACCGTGATCGAGTGGAGCGTGGTGCGAAGCACGCTCGGCTCGTACGCCAGGACTTGACGCTGCGTCAAGCCGCGGTGGCCCGCGCGCCCGCAGGCGCGCCGCGAGAGCGGCGGACAAAGCTCACGAGCTCACGAGCTCGCGCGCGCGTCGAGGCCGCGAAGGCGACCGCGCGACGACGCCGCGTGTTCCAACACGTCTTTTGGAACACGTCAACAAAGACATGACCCAAAAGACATGCAATCCTACGGCGCGCGCTCGCGCTCGCCGAAAATCTTACCGGGGTTGAGCAGCCCCGCGGGATCGAAGGCGGCCTTGATCGCGCGCATCAGCTCGAGCTCCGGCTCGCTGCGCGTGTGATGCAGGTAGTCGCGCTTGAGCAGCCCGATGCCGTGCTCCGCCGAGACGCTGCCCGCGTGACGCTCGACGAGCGCGTAGAGCTCGCGGTCATAGGCGTGGCAGCGCGCGAGGAACTCCGCGTGCGACGCGTCCGCCGGGCGCAGGAGGTTGAGGTGGAGGTTGCCGTCGCCGACGTGCCCAAAGCACAGCGCCTCGACGTCGGGCAGTCGCGCGGAGACCAGCCGTCGCCAGTCGTGGGCGAAGGCGGCCACGCGACCGATCGGGAGCGCGACATCGGCCTTGTGGGGATGGTGACGATGCAGCGCCTCGCCGATGTCCTCGCGCAGTGCCCACAGCGCGCGCGCCTGCGCGTCGGTCGAGGCGAACTGCGCGTCGTCGATCTCTCCCGCCTCCGCGGCCTCGCCGAGCAGCGAGACGAGCCGGGACTGCGCGCGCTCACGAGCCGCCTCGCGCTCCGACTCGTCGGCCTCGGGGAGCTCGACCTCGACCAGAACGTAGTGCGGGCTGGGTTCGGCGAAGGGCGCCGCCGCGTCGGAGCCGCGGTGCTCGAGCACCCGCTCAATGCAGCCATGGTCGAGACACTCAAACGCGGAGACCGTGAGTCGGCCACGGCGAACGCGCGCGAACAACTCGAGCACCGCGTCGTCCGAGGGCACCGCGCACAACGCGACGATGGTGCCGGAGGGCGGCGAGCACAGCTTGACGGTCACCTCCGCGATGATCCCGAGCGTCCCCTCGCTGCCGATGAAGAGCTGACGAAGGTCGTAGCCGGTGTTGTTCTTGACGAGCCCGCCGCCGAGCTCGAGGACCGCGCTCGAGGCCAGGACGACGCGAAGCCCCGCGATCCAGTCGCGCGTGAGGCCGTAGCGAACAACGCGAACGCCGCCCGCGTTGGTCGCGACGCTGCCTGCGATGTGCGCGGATCCCTTGGCCGCGTAGTCCACGGGGTAGAGCAGCCCCGCCGCCGCCGCAGCCGTTTGCACCTGTTCAATTGTTACTCCGGCCTGACAGCGCATGGTCCTCGCGGCGCGATCGAGCTCGAGCACGCGGCTCATGCGCGAGAGCGAGAGGACGAGCTCTCCGCGCGTGGCGGTCGCGGCACCCGCGAGTCCGGTGCGTCCGCCCGAAGGCACGATCGCAACACCGTTCTCAGCGCACGCGCGCACGATCGCCTGGATCTCTGACGTGGTCTCGGGGAACGCGATCATCGAGGGCCGGACCTCCCAGCCGCCCTGTCCGCGGTCGCTCCCGTAGTAGGCTAAATCTGGCCCAGAGGTCACAAGTCGCTCGGGACCGAGCAACTCGAGCAAGGCCGCCATCAGCGCGTGAACGGTATCTGTGGTCATCAGGCTCCAGTGGGGGTGTCAGTCCTCGAGATGCGCTCGCGACGACGCCGTGCAGTCGTGACTGCACGGCGCCGGTTGCATTTTCACAGACTACTAAACCGCGGCCGAGGGAGTCGGAGCGGCGATGGGCTGCGACAAACCCACGTTGGACGCCGGAGCGGGCGTGGGCGCTGGCGCGACCTTGGCGGCCTTGGAGGGCGCCTGCGCGCGCAGGAGCTGGCGCACCATGCGAACGACCGACTTGACGACCGGATGTCCCTTGATGAAGACGACCCCGACGACCTTCTTCTCGTCGCCAGAGATAAGCACGGCGTGATCGCCGACGAGCACACGTACCGAGGACTCCTTGGCGATATGGCGCAGCGTCACCGCCTCCATGACGATCGGTCGCCAGTTGTCGTCACCAACCCACGAAACCTCTCCGGTTTGGGCATCGCCACCGGAGATATCCAACACAGCCACGATGCCATCGTGGCGCAAAACGCGCTCAATTCTTGTCGAAGACATGGATTTTCCTGACTTTTCCTGGACTTACGCCGCCGAAAACGGACCGGCAGGTTGTACAAAAGGGCCTTGTATGCGTCAATCCCGCAAGATGTAGATTTTCGCTCATGCGCGTATGCGACTCTTCGATACCCATGCCCACCTAGACCTCCCGGCGGCCAGCACGGCGGCAGAACGTCGGTTAGCCGTAAAGCGCGCAAAATCAGCCGGTATTCACGATATCTTGATCCCGGGCGTGAGTCCCGCGACCTGGTCCGAGCTCCCGAACATCGCCGCCGACCTCCGAGCGCACGAGCCATCTGTGCGGATTCACACTGCTGTTGGGATCCACCCATACTGGCTTGGGGATCTGTACAATCGCGCAATTCCCGCCATTCGCGACCTGTTTGTCGAGCACTTCGCCATGACTCCGTCGGGGTTTGTCGCCATCGGCGAGTGCGGGCTCGACTTCGGACGTCGCGGCGTCGCGATCCCGCGCGCTCGCCAGCTCGAGGTCCTCGAGCTGCACATAGAGCTCGCGCGCGAAACCGGGCTCCCGCTGCTGCTGCACTGCGTCGGCGCCCACGCGCTCCTGCTCGAGCGCATGACCGCCGCCCCCACGCCGCCGAGCGTGCTGCACAGCTTCTCCGGCAGCGCCGAGCTGGTACAACAGTATTGCCGGGCAGGACACTACATCTCCTTCGCGGGCGCGATCACCAACCCGAACGCGCGCAAACCCCTCGAGGCAGCCCGCGCGGTCCCGCCTGCGCGGCTGCTGCTCGAGACTGACTGCCCCGACCAGCTCCCCTTTTCGCGCCGCGGCGCCCGAGCGATTCGCAATGAGCCGGCTTATCTCGTCGATGTCGCCGAGGCCGTCGCCCGGGCGCGGGGTGAAGACGTCGAGACCGTCGCCGCGCGCACGACCGCGAACGCGCGGGCGCTGTTCGGCTAGCCTGCTCGCGCTGACGCTCGCGCTCGCCTGCACCGGGCGCGACGCGCCGACGGAGGATGAGGCGCTCGCGCTGTCGAGCGCGCCGGACGAGGACCCCAGCGCGCCGCCGCCGCGCGTCGAGGCCGCGCCCACGCGCGACGTAGATGTCGAAGAGGACAGCTCGGAGTGGTTCGTGGTTCACGAGCCTGCGGCGTTCCCGGAGCCGTCCGCGCTCGCGTCGATCACCGCGCTCGATCTCGCGTTCGCCGAGGAGGACAGGATCGCGCGGCTGGACTCGGGCGCCGACGACTGCGCGCGCGTCGACCTCTCCCAGCTCGCGGACCGCATGCCCGCGCTCGAGCGCCTCCGAATCTCTGGGTGCGCCGAGGCGGCTCGCGTCGCGCTCGAGTCGGCAGGCGCGGGGCTGCGCGAGCTCGAGCTCGCGAACCTCACGCTGGGGACCGCCACGCTCGTGCGCCTCGCCGGCATGCCCGGGCTGCGCGCGCTGACCTTGACCCGCGTGCGCCTCGAGCCGACGGCGGACGCGATTCCGCTCCGAGGTCTCTCGAACGTCGAGCGCATGACCCTGCGCGAGCTGGAGCGCGACACGGCGCTGTCGATGCTGCTGCAGCGCGCTCCCAGGCTCCGCGAGGCCAACATCATCGGCGCCTGGGCCGGGCACCGCGCGATGGAGTCCCTCGCGGAGGCCAAGCGGCTCGAGCGCCTGACGCTCGTCGACACGCGCGTCGGCAACTTCTCGCTCAACAAGCTCAAGGGGCTCGAGCGGCTCTCGAGCGTCGAGTGGCGCGGCGCGACCTTCAACAACAACAGCCCGCTGTACCTGCGCGAGCTCCCGGTGACGTCCTTCACCTGCGCGTGCCCCGGGCTCGGCGACGCCGGGCTCGCCAGCCTCCGCCGCGTTCAGAGCCTCGCGCGCCTCGAGCTGCCTGAGTCGGCGATCACCGGCGCGGGCCTGGCGTCCCTCGAAGTGATGCCCGCGCTCGCGGAGGTCATCATCACCGGACGCGACATCGGACCGGAGGGCTTCGCCGCGCTCGCGGCTCAGCCCGCGCTCGCACGCCTCGAGCTCGTGAGCGAGCGCTTCGCGGACCCGACGCTCAAGCACCTCGGCGAGCTGGTGAACCTGCGCTGGCTCGCGCTCGACTGCCCCGAGTTCGACGACCGCGGGGCCGCGCAGCTCGCCGGGCTCGCGCGTCTCGAGCACCTCGACCTCGGCGGCACCGCGATCTCGGACCGCGGGCTCGCGTTCGTCGAAGACATGCACGCGCTCGAGGTCCTGCGACTGCACCATACGCGCGTCACCAACCGCGGCCTCGCCCACCTCGCCGGGCTGCGCTCGCTGCGGGTCCTCGAGCTCGACCACACGGACGTGGTGGACGCCGGCGTCGCCCACCTCGCGGGCCTCGAGCAGCTCCGCGAGCTGCGGCTCGACGACACGCTGATCACGGACGCCGCGCTCCCGCACATCGCCGCGCTCCCGCGTCTTCAGCAGCTCAACCTCGCCAACACCGTCGTGACGCGCCAGGGCGTGCGCGCCCTCGAGTCACTGCCCGCGCTGACAGCGGTCAACCTCTCAGGGACCCGCGCCGCCGCCGACGAGTGAAGGCCCGTCGAGCGACAGCCGCGGCCCCCGATCCCGGAGATGCCACGTCCCGTCGGGGCGCGGCACGCTGCGTACGCGCGCGCGATCAAGCCACCGCACGGCCGCCGCGACCGCATCGGGGAGTGATGCGCCGAGCGCGAGGCCGCAGGCGATCGCGGTCGCCAGCGCGCAGCCTGTGCCCCTTGGATCCGGTCCGGGTGTCCGTGGCCTGTCGAGCTCGAGCACAGCGCCCGCGTGCCAGAGACGATCACGAACTCGCTCCGCGTCCTCGCCGTGCCCGTCCTTCACCAACACGGACGCGCCGCCGAGCGCTTCGGAGAGCCGCGCGAGCGCGTCGTCTCCAAACGACGCGCTGGACACCCCGAGCAGCGCCCGCGCCTCGCTGAGATTGGGCGTCACGAGGAGGCCACGAGCTCGACGCGCGAGCGCCCGCGCGAGCGCCCGATAGGACTCGGGTCGCGCGCCGAGGCTCCCCCCTGCGCTCGCGCCGAGCACGGGGTCGAGCACGACGGTCGCCGCGCTCGTCGAGCTCGTGAGCAGCGCGATGAACTCATGGCTGACCAACGCGCCCGGGATCAACCCGAGCTTCACGACGCTCGCCTGAGTCGTCGGCCCATCGCGGAGCAGCTCGCGTTGGATACACGGCAGCGCGCGGGCCCACGCCCGCGCGGGGCGCCCGTCCCCCTGACTCGTCCACGCCGTCACCGCCGTTCGCAACGCCACGGTCGGCGCGCAACTCCGCGCGGTCAAGACATCCCGTCGAATCCCCGCCCCGCCGCTCGGGTCGTGACCCGCGAGGATCGACAGGCGGAGGCGCGCGCTCACCATGGACCGCGATCCTACCGGCTCGCGTCGAGTCCGGCCTCGGCTACACTCGGGGCATGGCGAAATTCACCGGCACGATCCGCCGAAATGACCTCGAGGGCGGCTTCTACGAGCTCGTCACGGACAAGGGCGAGCACTACCGACTCAGCCGCTGCGACGCGAAGCCGGGCGCGCGCGTCCACGTGGAGGGCTCGGTCGAGGGTGGGGGCTTCGGCATTCACATGAGCGGCCCGAGCATCAAGGTCTCGAGCATCACGCCGGCCTGACCGAGCCTCGCCAACCAAAACAATGGCCCTCTCCCCGGCTTCGGGGAGAGGGCCAAATGCGAGGGAAGGGACTTGAACCCCCACGTCCGAAGACACACGGACCTGAACCGTGCGCGTCTACCAATTCCGCCACCCTCGCGGAGGGGGGGCAAACTATTCCGACCTGCCCCCCGCCGTCAAGACCTCGCCGAATTTTCTTGCCGGGCGCTCTCCCGCGCGCGCTCCCGCGCGCCACCAAACGGCGCTCAAGTCTCACCATCCTCCAGGACGTCGATGATGATCTCGTCGAGCGTGGGCGCCGCGCGCTTCTCGAGGCCGTCCATCTCCTCGTCGTCGACCGGGAGCGCCGAGAAGTCGAGGGCTGGGCCCGTGGGATCCCCGTCGAGGATGCTCTGAAGCTCGGCGTCTAGGTCAAAGCTCGTGTCGAGCTCGGCGACCGGCGGCGCCTCCATCCCGACCGAGCTCGCGGCCTCTGCGAACTCGCCGACAGCCGCGAGCATCAGGCCGCTCGACTCCTGGCGCTCTTGGAGCTGGGGGATGTCTTCCTCCGCGCCGAGCGTGTCGATCATCCGCTCGATGGCTGAGACGTTCGCGTCCGCCGCGTGACCGCGGCTGCGCTCGGCGACCGGCTCGGCGGCGATGCCGGCGCGCGCGAGCTTGGCCTGCTCGGTCGCGAGCAATCGCTCCAGCTCGTCGACGCGCGCGCGTTCGTCCCGCAGGAGACCTCGCGTAACGACCAGCTCATCGACTAGATCCTCGTGCTGCTCGCGCTGCTTCTCGAGCTGCGCGAGCCCTGCGGCGAGTCGCGCGGCGCTGCGATCGGAGGCGTCGACCATCTCCCAGATCCGCTGCTCGGAGCGCTCGAGCTGCGCGAGCAGGTACTCCTGCTCCTCGGCGCGGACCGTCGCCTCCAGCTGGTATCGCCGCACACGCACGCGCTCGGCCGCCGCCGTGCTGCGGTCGCGCTGCTGGTCGCGCGAGAGCTTCTCCGCCTGTTGGCTGGCCGCGTCGGCGATCTGCTCGCGAAGTCGCTGGACCTCCGCCACCGCGTCGACGGGCCACAGCGCGACGCTGTGCTCCGTGACGCGCCCGCTCTCGCCGTCGGCCTCGAGACGCAGCGCCAGGGCGCTCTCGAGCTCGAGCTTCGCCGCGCGCAGCGCCTCGAGCTCCTCACGCGCGGCCTCCAGCGCGCGGGTCTGCTCGAGGTGCGTGCTCTCGAGATCCTCGAATTCCTGCCGGCGGAGCCGCAGGCTGTGCCGCAGGTGCTGCTGCTCGCCCGTGACGCGCTCGACGTTGCGCTGGAGCTCGGCGCTCTCGGCCTCGCGCTCGCTCAGCGCCTCGCTGCGCTGCTGGAGCTGCTCCAGCAGCCCCGGCAGCTTGCTCTCGGACTGCTCGAGCTCGATCTTCACCACGTCGAGCTCGCTGCGGACGTTCGCGGCCACGTTCGCGTGCTCGTCGACCGAGCGCCGCAGCCCCTGGATGACCTCGCCCGCCTCCAGCAGCTCGCGCTCCCGGCGTGTGACCAGGTCTCGCGAGTTTCGCTCGCGGGCTCGGGCGCGCTCGAGCTCCTCCATCAGCTGCCGGATCCGCGCGCGCAGCTCGACCACGTCGTCGGGCTCGTCGCGATCGCGGCGCAGCCGCTCCTCGAGCTCCAGCAGCTGCGCGTCGCGGGTGTTGAGCACCCCCTGGAGGTCCGCGAGCTCCATCTCGAGCTCCCGCAGCTCCCGCCCCTGACGCTCGAGCTCCGCCGCGCGCTCGCGCTCGACGAGGCGCGTGCGCTCGACCTGCTCCCGCAGGCGATCGACCTCCGCGACCAGCCGGACGTTCTCCAGCCTCTCCTTGCGCACCTCCTCGTGGCGGCGCCACAGCTGCTCCTCGGTGCGCCGCAGCTCGCCTGTCCGTCTCGCCAGCTCTTCGCGCAGGCGGTTGCGGTCGATCAGCACGTCCGCCGGGCGCAGCTCTCGCTTGAGCGTCTGCGAGACGACGCGCTCGTCGGGCGCGACCTCGGGCTCCGCGACGACCTCGAGCTCGAGCTCCGGCGCGTCGACCTCCTCGCGGCGCGGCGCGTCGACCTCGAGCTCCGCGAGCGCGACGAGCTGCGGATCGCCGCCGTCGAGCGCGTCGCTCGCCAACATGACTATACGGTCATGCTCTTCGCCCTCGCCGCGCTCGGGCGCGAGTCGAAACACGCGACGAAACGCCGCGCGGAGCTCGGCCGCGACGGCGCCGGGGTCACCGACCGTCGCGTCGACGAGCGCGACGACGACCCCGTCCGCGCGGAGCACCCGCTTGATCTCGGCGAGGAACTCGCTGCGGCGCTCGCTCGGCCACTCCGCGTACGCGCGCTCGCACAGCACCGCGTCGACGCTCTCGTCTCGCAGCGGGATCCCGCGGGCGGTCGGCCGGACCTCGATCCCCGTCTCCGGCGGGAACTCTGCCTCGAGCGCGAACACCAGGCGCGCGCCGCTGGACAGCACGCGCCGCGGCGCCTCCGGGCTGATCGGCGCCACGACGGCGACCGCACGGGACGCCACCCAGGGACGCAGCGACTGGGGCGAGGGGAGCATCGGCCTCGAGCTTCTTGGGCGCCGCTTGATGGTACTGTAAAGCGCGGTGCGCCACGGCCGGTTCCTTTGGTCAGGTTCACTGTTGCGAGACTCGCCGCGCCAGCGCGCTCGACAATTCACGCCGTCAGGTCATTCGGTCAGGTCCCGGTCGGGCGCTCCCCGTCGCGCGGAGCGGTCGCGAGCGCGACGTGAGGCAGATCGACGCACTCGGGCGACCGGGCGACTCCGGTCCCCGCGTGCACGCGTCTGACGCGAGCCCCGAACTGTCCTCCAGGGCCGATGTCGCCCGCGTCCTGTGGGCACGAGCGCGCGTCGACGCGACGCGCCGCCGCGCCGCCGCGCCGCGCCGTCACGCCGACGACTCGGCCGATCGGGCGCGCGGCCCGTGGCCCCGCGCGCCCGCCCGAGCATTCGCGCTCCAGTCGTCGGCGCGCCCGCGAGCCCGCCGCGCGGACCGGGGATAAAGCGCTCCTCACCAGTTGATCCGATGCGAGGGCTGGCCTACGATGCTGATTCATCGATGGCAGCCAAGCTCATTCTGGTCGGAGGGGATCATCCCGTCGAGCATCTTCTGTCGTCGTTCAACACGCTGGGTCGGCACCCGGATAACTCCATTCAGGTGCTCGATCGCATCGTCTCCAAGGAGCACTGCCGCATCACGCTGAGCGCCGACGGCCGGTACCTCATCCGGGACATCGGCAGCTTGAACGGCAGCTTCGTGAACGGCGAGAAGATCACCGAGCGCCAGCTTCAGCACGGCGACCAGATCTCGCTCGGGAACACCACCTACCGCTTCGTCGAGGACCGCCCGGAGGACCACCTCCCGCTCCGCAAGGTCACGATGATGGGGGACCAGGTCCAGAGCCAGGTCCAGAGCACCCTCAACGCCGCGTCGCGGTTCTTGCCCGCGTCGGCGATCAAGGACATCAACGAGCTGCGCAAGGACTACGAGAAGCTCCGGATCGCGCACGAGCTCTCGCAGAAGCTCTCGCTCGACACCGACCTCGACGAGCTCCTGCAGAAGATCGTCGACGAGACCTTCCAGCTGATCAAGGCTGACCGCGCCGTCATCCTGCTCATCAACCCCGACACGGCCGACCTCGAGCCGCGCTACGTCCGTCAGAAGCGCGACGAGGAGATTCGCCTCTCCCGCAGCATCCTCGACGAGGTCAAGAACAAGAAGCGCGCGGTGCTGTCATCCGACGCGCTCGTCGACGAGCGCTTCAAGGCGGCCAAGAGCATCATCATGCAGGGCATCCGCTCGACGATGTGCGTGCCGCTGCTCTTCAACGAGAAGCTGCTCGGGGCGATTCACGTCGACTCGATGCTCGCCACGGGCGCCTTCACCGAGAAAGACCTGCTGCTGTTCTCGGGCCTCGCCACGCAGGCCGCGATCGCGATCGAGAACCATCGCCTCGCCAAGAAGATCGAGGACGAGGCGACCGCGCGCGCGCAGTTTCAGCGGCTGCTCTCGCCCAACCTCGTCGACCAGATCGTCTCGGGGCAGCTCGCGCTCGACCAGGGCGGCGCCCGTCGCGAGGTGACGATGCTGTTCGCGGACATCCGCGGCTTCACCTCGATGAGCGAGCGACACACGCCCGAGGAGATGGTCGTCACGCTCAACGAGTACTTCGAGGTCATGGTCGACGTGCTGTTCCGGCACGGCGGCACCCTCGACAAGTACGTCGGCGACGAGATCATCGGGCTGTTCGGCGCGCCCGTCGAGCTCCCGGACGCCCCGCTGCGGAGCATCCGCTGCGCGCTCGACATGATGCGCGCGCTCGAGGAGTTCAACCGCTCGCGCGAGGCGCAGCGCAAGGAGCCCGTCGCGATCGGCATCGGCATCAACACGGGCGCCGTCATCGCAGGCGCGATCGGGTCGACTCAGACGCTGCAGTACACGGTCATCGGCGACGCCGTGAACACGGCCTCGCGCCTCTGCGGCATGGCGAAGCCCGGCGAGATTCTCATCAGCCACTCGACCATCCACCTCGCGGGCCCGCACGTCATCCACGAGCCGCGGCAGCCGGTGCTGGTCAAGGGCAAGCGCGACCCGCTGCCGGTGTTCGCCGCGAAGGGGATCCGCGAGACCGCGCCGCCGAGCAACCGGGGGAACACCCCGCTGCTGAACATCTAGCTGCGCGGCGCCCCGCCGACGCCCAGCGCCGACGGGCTGCGCCCCGCGAGCTGTCAGGCGCGCCTGCTCGCCGTCTCAGCCGTCATCCGAGCGCGACGCGTCCGCGCTCTCACTTCAGCGACGACGACGCGTACGGGCTTGCGCGGCCCGTCGGCCAACTGGAGCGCGCCGCTCATCAACGTGCGGGCTTGAGCCGACTCGCTACGGGGCGCCGACGCTCGGAGCCCCCGTGAGCTGCTCATCGGCTCGCGCTCGCGACCGCTCCCGGTGAGTCGCTGATCAGCTCGCGCCGGTGAGCGCTCATCGGCTCGCGCTCGCGACCGGAGCCGGATTCCGGGTGAGCCGCTCGTCGGCGCCGCGTCGATGAGCGGAGCCTCTCATCAGCTCGCGCTCGCGACCGAGGGCGCCGAGCAGACGCTCGGAGCCCCCGGTGAGTCGCCCGCGACGCGGGCTCAGCCGACGTGCAGACCGATGCTGCGTCGCGCCTTGAAGTAGTCCTCGCTGATGCTGTAGAGCACCAGCTCCTTGACCTTCTCCTTCGGCGTCATGATCGAGCCGAGGCCGCCCTGCTCCTGCGAGGTGATGTGCGCCGCGACCATGAGGTCGTTGCACAGCAGCAGGCCGACGCGGTAGCCCGCGATCTCGACCGCGCGCGCCCACTTCTTCACGTCCGTCGAGCCGCCGGCGTCGACGAACTTGCGCATCAGGCTCTTGAGCTGGTCCTGCTGCGCGGGGGCCATGCGCCCGGCGAGCTGACGCGCGACCTCCGAGAGCATCGGCTTCTCGGCGGGCGGGACCGGGAGGCCGCACAGCAGCATGCACGAGAGGAACACCTGCTTGAGGCTCTGCGGCGAGCGGTCGAGCGCCACGAAGGTCCAGTGCGGCAGGTACAGGTCGAGCATGTGACGTCCGAGCGCGAACGCCAGCATCTTCTGGTTCATGCCCTTCTTCAGCAGGTTCGCGAACACGACCATCGTCTGGTAGACGCGCTGGTCGCGGTGCGCGTTGAGCATCTGAAGGTCACCCGGCTCGTTCTGACGGAAGTACACGTCCGGCTGCGGCACGTTGAGCACGTTGCACACGTACTTGGCCATCTGTGAGAGCAGCGAGCGATCGAGCGAGACGTCGACGCGATCCTCGGGTCGGAAGCTCGCGGGCAGCGGCTTGGCGCGCCAGTACGAGACCGCCAACGCGACGGAGCCGAGCAGCGCGGTGAGGTACAGGTCCTCCTCCTTGGAGAACACGTGCCGCCGCAGCGTCTCCTCCGAGAGGCGCTGACGCGCCTGCTGGAAGTCGTCGCTGTTGTACTGCTGGTAGAGCGCCTGCTCGGCCTCCGTGGCCTGCTTGAGGAACACGAGCGTGCGCGCGACGCAGAACGCCTTATCGATCTGCTTGGACCGGCTGTAGATGTTGAACAGCGCGTGGTAGCTCGGGAACCGGTAGGGCTCCCGGGTCAGCAGGATCCCGTGCTCGCGCACCGCGTGCTGCACGAACTCCTGGCGGCCCTCCTCGATCAGCGTCTCGTACAGCTCCGCCAGCATGAAGTGGCGATCGACGTTCTCCGGGTCGAGCTTGGCCGCGACCTCGAAGGCCGCTGCGGCCGCCTTGTAGTCCCGCAGGCGCGTCCGGTAGATCTCCGCGAGGTTGCTCCACAGCGTGATCTTGAGCGGCGTCTGCTCGTCGGGCGGCAGGCGCTTGAGCATCTTCCGGTACGAGCGCTCGAGCGTCTTCCAGTCCTTGCTCTTCGTGACCATCGCGTCGATGGCCTGGAAGGCCTTGAGGAAGGTCGGGTCGTCGTCGAGCACCGCGTTGAAGCGCTCGATCGCCTCGTCGTGCGCCTTGATCTCGTCGCGCAGCAGGACCGCGGACGTGTAGTTGTACCGGGAGCGTCGCATCGGGTTCTGCTCGATCTCGACGATCCGCTCGATGATCCGGCAGGCCTCCTCCCAGTCCTTGTTCTTGGTGAAGATGTCGAGCAGCGTGTGCAGCAGCGGGTAGTTCTCCGGCTGCCGATCGAGCGCCTCCTCGTAGGCCGAGACCGACTTCTTCCAGTTGCGCAGCTTCTCCAGGTAGAGCTTGCCGATCTCCTTGTAGATCGCGGCCTGCTCGTCGCCGTCGACCGCGACCTCGGCCAGCGCGCGCTTGGCCTGGATGACGCCCTCCCAGTTGTTGGCGCCGGTCTGCAGCTCAATCATCGTGTTGAGCGTGGCCGTGTCATGCGGCTCGACCTCGAGCGCCTTCTCCAGGTAGTTGAGCGCCTTGCGGCCCTCGTTCTGGTGCTTCTTGATCGTGCCAAGGCGGAAGTAGACCTGCACGGTCTCGTCCGCGCTCTGGCTGTCGCGGTGCTGGACCAGGATCGTCTGGTACAGCTTGAACGCGCGGTCCCACTCCTGGCGCTCGAACAGCAGGTCCGCCATGCCGACGAGCACGTCGCGGTCCGTCGAGTCGATGTCGTAGGCGTTCTGGTAGCGCTTCAGCGCCCGGTCGCCGTCGCCCAGCTTGCGCGCGACCCTGGCCGCGCGCAGGTACAGGTCCCGACGCTGCTGATCGTCAAGCTCGAGCTTGGTCGCGTTGCGCACGAGCACGCGGAACACGGGCTCGGCCTTCTCGAACTCCTGGTCGTCGTAGTAGATGTCCGAGAGGATGCGCCCGGCCTTGATGTGCTCGGGGTCGAGCTCGATGACCTTCGCGAACAGCTCGCGGGCCTTGTCGCGGTTGTCCAGCTCCTCGAAGTAGATCAGGCCCGCCTCGGAGGCGAGGTCTGTCTTCTCGAGCTTGTTCGACGCGTACTCCGCAGCCTCCTCGAGGTTGCGCGCGGCCTTCAGCCACTCCTGGCGCGCCTTGTAGACCTCGGCGAGGGTGACGAGCGCGGCCACGTGACCCGGCTCGATCTCGAGGGCCTTGATCAGCGGGACCTCAGCCGAATTCGCGTCGCCCATCTTCTGCAGCTGGACGCGCCCGTTGCGGGTCAGCTGCTCGACCTGGACCTGCGGGTCCGTGGCGAGGTCGACCAGGAGGTCGATCGTCTCGATGACCGACGGCCAGTCCTCGATGCGCTCGAGCAGGTTGCTCAAGGTCATCGCGGCGTCGAAGTGACGACCGTCCAGCTCGAGGATCTCGCGGTACACGTCGATGGCGCGGTCGAGGTCCTGGATCTGGCCCTCGTAGACCTCGCCCATGACGAGCAGGATCTCGATCTTGCCGCTGGTCTCGACGAGCGCCTCGACGTGCCGTCGGTACGTGTCGACGAGCTCGCTCCACTTCTCGAGCCGCCGGTACAGCTCCTCGAGCTGGCGGTAGGTCACGTCGCGGACCGAGTCGAGCTCGAGGATCTTCTCGAGCACCTCCGTCGCCTTCTCGGGGTCATTCGAGAGGTCGACGTAGGCCTTCGCCATCTTGTCGAAGATGACGATCTGGTCCGCCGTCTCCGGCATCGCGTCGAGCTCGGCCTCGAGCGTCTCGAGGTACTCCGGGACCTGGTTGCCGGCCAGGTACAGCCGCTCGAGCGCGGACAGGGCGTCCACGTCGACCGCGTCGGTCGCAACGATGTCCTTGTACGTCTCGATCGCCGCTGCGGGGTCCTGCAGCGCGGTGTCCTGAATCTGGCCGATTCGCTTCTTCAGCGCGATCGCCTCGTCCGGGTACTCCATCAGCTCGGCGCGCCGCGCGATGATCGACACGAGGTTCTGCCACTCGCCCTGCACCTCGTACAGGCGCATCAGGGCCTCGAGCGCGTTGATGTTCTCGGCGTCGATCTCGAGCACCGCGCAGTAGCTCTCGATCGCGGCCGCGTTGTTGGTGAGGCCGGTCTCCTGAACCTGCGCGAGGTCGGTGAGCGTCGCGATCTTCTGCTCCGGGTCCTCCTCGAGCGGGACGATGCGGGCGAGCGCCGAGGCCAGCTCCGCCGCGTTGTCGGCGCGACGGTAGAAGTTCGACAGCTCGCGCAGCGCGTTCTTGCTCTCGGAGTTCAGCTCGAGCGCCTTCTGCAGCGACTGGATGCCGTAGTCCGGGCGGTTGAGGTGCTCGCCGTACCAGCGGCCGATCTTGACCCACAGCTCGCACTGCTCGTGCGGGTCGCGGATCTGGGTCACGATGCCGTTGTACTCGCTCAGCAGCATGCCCCACTTGTTCGACTGCGTGGCGATGCGCTCGAGCTCGCGTGACGTGATCTCGTTGCCGTAATCGAGCTGGAAGGCGTTCTTCAGGAGCTCGAAGCCCATGTCGACGTCGCCGAGCTCGTACTCGACGACCTTCGCGGCCGCCTGCAGGCTCGAGACCTGGATCCGCGTCTCGTTGAAGGCCTCGGCGCGCTCGACGAGGTGCTGGACGAGCAGGCCCCACTCCTCGGTCTCGCGGTAGATCCGCTCGACCGCCTCGTCAGCCGCCATGAACGAGCGGTTGATGTCGAGGATCTCGAGGTAGACGCCCGCGGCCTCGTTCTTGTTGTCGAGGTTCTCCTCCCAGAGCGTCGCGACCTGCATCAGCACGTCGATCTTCTCCTCCTTGGAGGACAGGACCTTGACCTTGCGCTCGAGGACCTGAATGACCTCCTTGAAGCGCGCCTCGCCGGAGTACAGGTTCTCGAGGGCGGCGAGCGCCTCCATGTTGGAGGCCTCGAGGTCGACGACGTGCAGCCACGCGTCGATCGCCTCGTCGGTGTGCATCAGGTACTCGCCCTCGATGCGGCCGACCTGCGCGTAGTAGTCGCGGATCTGCTCGACGCCGAGGATGTCCGGGCCGACCGCGATCAGGCGCGCGAGGATGTCGACCAGCTCGGGCCACGACTCGTTCTCCTCGTAGATCCGGTGCAGCGACTGCAGCGTCTCGACATCGCGGTCGTCGAGGTCGAGCGCGTTGAGCCAGGCGTCCAGCGACGCGCGCTCGTTCTCCAGCTTCTGGGCGTTGACCTTGCCGAGCTTCTTGTAGACCGCGACCTTCGCCCGCGTGTCCTCGATCGCGTAGACCTGACGCTCGAGGATCTCGACGAGGTCCTCCCAACGCTCGGAGCGCTCGTGGAGGTGGGCCAGCTCGCCGAGCGCGAGCGGGTCCTCGCCGCGGAGGTTCAGCACCTGGTTCCACAGATCGACGGCGTCGATCTCGCGGTCGAGGGTCTCGGCCGCGAGCTTCGCCATGCGCTGGTAGCAGGCGGCCATGTCCTCGTCGGTGTTCGCGACGTCCACCATCTTCTGGTAGGTCTCGAACAGCTCCTCCCAGCGATAGTGGGACAAGAACAGCGCCTCGAGGCGGTTGAGCGCCGAGGAGTTCGACGGGTCGTGCTCGATCGCGCGGTTGTAGGCCGCGATCGCCTCCTCCGGGTTGGCGAGGAACTGCTCGTGCGTCGTCGCGAGGCGCATCTCGAGGTCGACGAGCTTGTCCGTCTCCATCGTCCCGTAGATGCGCTTCTGGAGGATGTCCGCGAGCTCCTCAGCCATCCCCTGCTGGCTGTAGAGACGATCGAGCGCCTCGAGCGCCTCGAGGTTCTCCTCGCTCAGCGCGTGGACCTGGCGGTAGGCCGCGATCGCCCGATCGGCGTCCTGGATGTGCTTCTCCAGGATGCGACCGGAGCGGCTGTAGACCGCGAGCTTGATGTCGTCGCGGACATCCTCGCCCTTGAGGATGTCATCGCCGACGTCGACGATGTAGCTCCACTCCTGCGTGACGTGGGCGAGGCGCTCCATCTCCTCGGTGATCTGCACGCCGAGCGGATCGACCTGGTAGCCGCGCAGCCACCAGTAGAACGCCTGCCCGACATCGCCGAGCCGACGCTCGCAGATCTCGGCCACGTTCTGGATGATCGCCAGCTTGTCCGGGTCGCTCTCGCAGGCCTGGAACTTGACCTCGTTGAGCTTGACCAGCGCCTCCCAGCGCTCGGCCGCGTAGTAGAGCGGCTCGAGGATGTCGGCGATCTCGGTCTGGTGCTCCCCCTCCTCGAAGATGACCTCGAGGGCGCTGAGCGTCTGCTGGTGATCGGGGTTGATGTTCAGGATCTCGCGGTACGCCTCGATCGAGTGCGGCAGATCCTGCATGTTGAACTGGTAGATCTGGCCCATCCGGAACTGGAAGGCGATCGACTGCTCCTCGTCCTCCGCGATCGTGATCTGGCGGCGGAGGTTGCGAACGAGGTCATCCCAGCGCTCGAGGCTCGTGAAGATCCGGTCGAGCTGCAGGATCGCGTCCTGGTGCTCCGGCTCGGACTCGAAGATCTCGAGGTAGCGCGCGATCGCGTCGTCGACGCGCTCGAGCTTCTCCTCGAGGATCCACGCCTGGCGCAGCAGCATGTTGACCTTGACGACCGCGTCCATCAGGTCGGCGGCGGTGCGCTCGAGCAGGTTGGCGAACTTCTCCCACTCGCCGGTCACGTCGGCGAGGCGCTGCAGCTGCTCGACCGTGTCCGCGTGCGTCGGGTCGACCTCGAGGGCGCGCGCGAACGCGTCGAAGGCCTTGTCGAAGAGCTGCAGCTGACGCTCGTAGATCGACGCGATCATGTGCAGCCGCTCGATCTTGCCGAACTCGTCCTCGGTCTGGCGGACCATGACCTCGTAGACGTCGACGAGCTTCTCCCACTCGGCGAGCTGCTCGTAGAGCGGCGCGAGCACCTCCGCCGCCATCATCGGCTCGTCCTCACCGTGGACGATGCGATCGAGCGCCTCGTAGGTCGGCGCGTAGTCGTGGGCGAAGTGCAGCGTGTCGCGGTAGGCCTCGATCGCGCGGACCAGGTCACCGAGGCGCTCCTCCCACAGCTTGCCGATGCGGTGCCGACGCTCGGTCTGAACGGCGATGTCCTGGCTGACCTCGACCGCGCGCTCGAGGATCTGCAGCTGGTCGGGCCAGCGCTCGGCCTGCGCGAACAGGCGATCGAGCGCCTCGATGGCGTCCCAGTCGCCGGGGTCGATCTCGTCGAGGATGCGCTGGTAGGTGTAGATCGCGCGATCGACATCCTGGAGCTTGCCCTCGATGACCTGACCCAGGACGTGCAGGATGCTGCGGCGATCCTCGGGATCCATGGCCAGCTCGGCCATGCGCGCGTACACGTCCTTGAGCTCCTCCCAGTTCTCCGTCTGGGTGTAGAGGTTGCGGAGCGCCTCGAGCGCGCCCTCGTCGGACTCGTCGATCGACAGCACCTGCTGGTACAGGCCGATCGAGCCCGGGAGGTCCTCCATCACCTTCTCGCGCACGTCCGCGGCGTAGAGGAGGAGCTTCTTGCGATCGTCGATGTTGTCGACCATCTCCGACTTGCGGATGACGGACGTGACGAGCGCGTCCCAGTTCTCCGTCCGGCGATGCAGCTCCATGAGCGCGTCGACGGCTTCGAAGTTGGTCGGGTCGACATCGAGGATGCGGTCGTAGTTCTTCGCCGCGTTCTCGGCGCTGTCGAGGATCTCCTCGTGGATCCGCGCGACGCGGAACAGCAGCCGGATGATGAGCTCGTCGTCCATGATGTCGGGGACGACGTCCTCGATGAGCGTGACGAGCTCGGCGTAGGCGCCCATCTGGCGGGCGAGGTTCTCGAGCTTGTGCTGCGTCTGCTCCTCGGAGGGCGCCACACGGAACGCGCGGCCGAGCGCCTGGAAGGCCTTCTGCTCGTCACCCGCGATCTCGTGCAGCTGCGCGATCTCGTGCAGGAGCCGGATCTTCTCGGCCGGCTCCATCGAGTGCTTCACCATGATCTCGTAGGCCTGGATCAGCTTGGGCCACTGGTTGCTCGAGCGGTAGCCGCCCTCGAGGATCTTGGCGACCGTGAGCTGCTGCTCCTCGCTCGAGAGCAGGGTCTCGAGCGCCGCGATCGCGGTCTCGTTGCCCGCGTCGATCTCGAGCACGCGGCGGTATGTCTCAACGGCCATGCCCGCCTGCTGCAGCTTCTGCAGCTGGACCTCGCCGAGGCGGAGGTTGAGCGAGATCATCGAGTCGGCCTCGGTCGAAAGCGTCAGCTGACGCTCGAGGTTCTCGGCCAGCTCGATCCACAGCTCGCTCGTCAGGTACAGGCGGTCGAGCGCCTCGAGCGCGCGGACGTTCTCGTAGTCGTCGGCGAGGATCTCGTTGTAGGTCGCGATCGCCTCAGCCACGTCCTTGAGCATCTCGTCCTGGAGGTACGCGATGCGGAAGCGGAGCGCCTGACGGTCCTCCGGATCGTCGGTGAGCGCGACCTTCTGACGATAGACGTCGAGCAGGTCGTTCCAGTTCTCCGCGTCGTTGTAGAGGACCTCGAGGGCGTCGAGCGCCTGCACGTTCGCCGGGTCCACCTCGACCGCGCGGCGGTAGCAGTCAACCGCCTTGTCGGGGTTGTCGAGCCGCTGGTGGTAGACGGTCGCGAGCTTCATGAGCAGGTCGCGCATGAGATCGACCGCGAGGTCTTCGCCCTCGAGCGCCTGCTCGTAGAGCGCGGCGAAGTCGGCGTAGCGATCGTCGAGCGCCGAGATCTTGGCCAGCTCTGCCTGCGCGGTCTCGTTCTCCGGATCATCCTTGAACGCGCGGCTGAAGGCGTCGAAGCCCTTCTGCGAGTCGTTCATCGGGCCCGTGAGGAGCGAGCCGATCCGCAGCAGCAGCTCGACGCGCGCCGAGGTGCTCTCCTCAGCGGCGGCCTGGATCTCCAGGCACTGGACCATCTGCGGCCACTCCTCGCGCGTCTCGTAGACGGGGAGGAGGATCGTCGCGACGGTGACCTTGAGCTCCTCGTCGCCGAGCCAGCCCTCGAGGCGCCGACGCGCCTCCTCGTTGTCGACGTCGATCTCGAGCACCTGACGGTACAGATCGACGGAGTCGGCCGCCTGCTCGAGGCGGTCTTGCGTGACGATGCCGAGCCGCAGCAGCAGGCTCGAGCGCGTCACCGCGTCGGCCTCGTCGACGATCGCCAGCTCGCGCCGCAGGATGTCGGCGAGCTCGGAGTAGCGCTCCTGGCCGACGTACATGCGATCGAGCGCGGCGAGGGCCTGCGGGTCCTCCACGCCGGTGGCGAGCACGGCCTCGTAGGCCTCGATCGCCTTGTCGTGGTTGCCCGCCTGCTCGTGGATGCTGCCGATCTTCGTCTGGATCGCGCGGCTGTCCTCGTCGGTCTCGGCGAGCGAGAGCTGCGTGCCGAGGATGTCGAGCAGGTCGTTCTCGCGGCCGAGCGCGACGTAGAGGCGCTCGAGCGAGGTGATCGCGGTCGACTCCTCGCCGTTGATCTCGAGGATCGCCTGGTTGGCCGTGAGCGCCTTCTCCAGCTCGTTGAGCTGCTTCTCGTAGACGTCGGCGACCTTCAGGCGCAGCGGGATGCTCTCCGCGACCTCGCCGTACTTCTCGATCGCGGCCTCGTGCGCCGCGACGAGATCCGTCCAGCGGCCCGTCACCTCGGTCAGGCGCTCGATGTGCTCGCGCACGTCCTCGGCCGTGTGCTCCTCGGCGAAGGCCTGGCGGTAGTAGTCGAAGGCCTCGTTGTGATCCTCGGTGACGCGCTCGGCGAGATCCGCGAGCCGCCGCAGCAGCGCCTGGCGCTCGGCCGGATCCTCGCTGTGGTTGAGCTTGATCGCGAGCGGCGGGGAGATGTGGCGCTCGTCGCCTGCCTCTTCATACAGCTCGATCAACGCCTTCGCGGCGACGAGGTTGTTGTCGTCGACGCTGCGCGCCTTCTCGAGCGCCCGGACGGCGCGGTCCGGCTTCTCCATCCGGACCTTGTAGAGCTCGCCGATCTTGATCAGCAGCTTGACCTGCACCCCCGGCTCGGACGAGTCGGCCTCGCGCTCGAGCACGCGGATGAACTCCGACCACTTGTCCTGCTCGGCGTAGAACTCCTCGAGCGAGTCCATGTCGCCGGTCGCGAGGTAGAGCTTTTTGAGCTGATCGGCCGCGCGGCGGTTCTTCGGGTCGATCTCGTAGAGCTGACGCCAGGCGCGAATCGCCGCCTCGTTGTCGCCGACGCGATCGGAGTAGATCTGCCCCAGCTTGACCAGGTGCTGGGCCTTCTTCCGGTTGTCGCTCTCGATCTCGATCACGGTCGAGAGGACATCCGAGAGGCCCTTCCAGTCCTTCTCGCGCTCGTACAGCGTCTGGAGCTGCGAGAGCGCCTCGGCGTTGTCGGGCTCGATCCCCAGGACCTGGTTCCACAGCTCGATCGAGAGCGAGTTCTTCTTGATCTTCGTGCTCGCGGTCTTGGCGATCTCGAGCAGCTTCTGCATCTGCTCTTGCGGATCGTCGATCAGATCCAGCTCGCGCTGCTGGATCGCGACCATCTTCTCCCAGTCGCGCCGGCGCGCGTAGAGGTCCTTGAGCTGACTGATCGCCTCGACGTTGTACTCGTCCCCCTCGAGCACGGACTCGTAGCTCTTGATCGCCTCCGCCTGGTTGTTGAACTTCTTGAGGTAGAGACGACCTGCCTCGAGATGCAGCTCCGTCCGCGCGATCGGATCCTCGGTGAGCTCGGCGCGACGACGGATACGCCCGATGAGATCGGGCCAGCGCTTCATCTTCTTAAACTGCACCTGCTGCGCCTGAACAACGTTCAAGAGCGCCGCGTTATCACCGCGATCCTCGAGGAGCTTCTCGAGCGATGACAGCGTGGTGACCACCAAGCCGGGCTGGCGCAGCCGCTCGTCGTAGAGCGACACGAGCTCCCAGTAGACCTCGGCCTTGCGGTCGTCGTCGCAGTGCTTGAGCTCATCCTTGAAGAGATCCGCGACGTTGCTCCACTTGTTGGCGGCGACGTAGAGATCGCGCAGCCGGTCCCGCGGCATCCGCTTCTCCGGCATCTTGCCCACGACGTCACGCCAAGCGTCCATACCGCGCGCGGGGCTGCTCTCCTCCGCCTCGCGGGCGCTGGCGATCATCTCGAGCTCGCTCTTCGTGTAGCTCTCACCGTCAATCTCGCCGTCGGCGAGCCCGGCGTCCGCTGCCGTAGCCTCTGCCGCAGCAGCGGGCTCCGGCTCCGGCTCCGGCTCCGCCGCGACCTCGGTCTCGGGCTCGGGCTCCGCCGCGACCTCGGGCTCGGGCTCAGGCTCAGGAGCGGCCTCTTGCGCTGCGGCTGCCTGCGCTTCGCGCTCCTCGGCCTCACGCTGCGCCTGCTCGTCCGCTTCGCGCTGCGCCTGCTCGTCCGCTTCGCGCTGCGCCTGCTCGTCCGCTTCACGCTGAGCCTCGACTTCGCGCTGCGCCGCGTCACGCTGCGCTTGCTCCTCGGCCTCGCGCTGCGCCGCCTCGCGCTGCGCCTGCGCCTCACGCTGCGCCTGCGCCTCACGCTGCGCCTGCGCCTCACGCTGCGCCTGTGCTTCGGCTTCGCGTCGCGCCTGCTCCTCACGCCGCGCTTGGGCCTGCGCCTCACGCTGCGCCTGCGCCTCAGCCTCACGTTGCGCCTGCGCCTCAGCCTCACGTCGCGCCTGCTCCTCGGCCGCGCGCTGCGCCTGCTCCTCGGCCTCGCGCCGCGCCTGCTCCTCGGCCGCGCGCGAGGGCGCCTCGCCCAGCGCGCCGTGCTGCGCGACGAAGTCGCGAAGCGTCGGATGGTTCGCGGCCAGCGACTGCGCAATCGCGAAGAGTCCACGAGCGGACTCGACGTTGTTATCGACCTTCCAGGCGATCTCGCCGGCGGACAACGCCACGAGCGCCCGGTCATCGTCATCGGGGATCAACGCGATGCCGCGCTGCGCCAGGTCCACGAGACCATCTGCGCGGCCCTGCTGATCGGCCTGGATCTTCAACATCCGGAACGCGCCGACGTGCCACGGGTGCCCCTTGGTGTCCGCGAGCGTCTCGCTACCTGTGCTGTAGGCCAGCTCAAGTGCCTGCCGGTAGAAGTACGCGGCCATGTCCGGGTTGTTGAGCGACGGCCGGATCTGCCACGCGATCGCGAACGAGCGCAGCAACGCGACGCGCTGCCCGATCTCGTCGACGAGGCTCGCGCGGCGATCCTGCAGCTTCTGGATGTGCTGCAGATGCCCGCCGCCGGCGAGCAGCGACTCGGCGACAAAACCTGCCTCTTCATTCAGCGGGTTCGCGTCGAGCGCCTTGAACAGCAACGGGAGCAGCCGCTGGTCATCGGGCGACTCCTGCTGCAGGATGCGCGCCGCCTTCATGAACAGCGTCGAGAACTGCTCGCCGCGGTTGACGACCTCGGCCGCGAGCGGGTCCTGCGAGCCAGTCAGCGCGCCGAGCTGCGTGAAGATGTTCTGCAGCGCGAATTGCCAGTTCCCGCGGTCGTACAGCGTCTCCTGGAAGCGATCCTGGAACTCGCTGTTGGTCGCGTCGGAGCTCGCCGCGAGCTCGAGGAACTGTCGCGCCTGATCGATCTCCCGGAGATTGAGGATGGCGCGCCCGTAGGCGTAGTTCAGCTCTGGCGCGCGCGTCGGGTCGCGATTCACCTTGAGCTCGAGGCCCATGAGGCGCTTGACCATCTCGAGGTGCGCCATCTCCTGGTAGATTTCGCGGGCGTGCTGCAGCGCGAGCAGGTTGCGCTTATCCAGCTTGAACGCCTTCTGGTAGCACTGCATCGCACGGGCCTTGTCGAGGACAACGCCCTCGTCGACACCGGCAAGTTCGAAGAAGGCCTTCGACTGAGCCGAAGCATCACCGGCGGAACTAGCCTCGGACTCAAATGCGTCCAATACCGTGTTCCAGTCCGTGGCCTCGCTGAGTCGTGACTTGATGCGCTTCGTCAGTTCCATCGGGGGACCTATTTTTTGCGCGTAATTGAGGACTTTCCGCGCGCTCGGGAACGCGGATATACCACGCGCGACGCCACTGCTTCAACGCGTCGCGCCGTTTGAAAATCCGTGTAATTACGCCGCCAGATTTGGGCCGAGCACCACGCACGGACGCGTACCAGCGTTCGGCGATCCGAGACGCCGAACGCTGCACCGACACGCTCGCGCGAGCGCGCTCGAACGGGCCTCGCGCGATCCACAGACCGCGCGTGCGCCCGCGAAAATGCCCGTCGATTTCCGCACGAGCGACTTCGGGCCGCTCAACCGGGGTTCAAAACGCTCACCGTCGTTAGATGACGTCTTCCATGCGCGCGACCGTGTCACGCGCTGCCTTCACGCGATCCGGCGGGGTGTCGCTGCTGGCCTTCTGAAGGAAGAGGTTGAGGTTCTCGACCGCCTCCTTGCGCTTGCGCATCTCCGCGTACGCCATCCCGAGGCCGAACAAAACGTCGACCATGTCGGGGTCGATCGCCTTGGCCTTCGTGAACGCGTCAACCGCCTCCTTGGGCTGATTGAGCGAGAGGTGCGCGCGACCGAGACCGTTCCACATCCGCGCGTCGGTGTCGTTGACCTGCGTGCCGGTCTGAAGAACGACCATGGCGACGTTCGCGAAGCCGTAGTCGATGTACATGTTGCCGAGGTTGACGAAGGCCGGGCTGAAGGTCGGCTTCAGCTCGATCGTCTTGCGGTACTCGACATCGGCCTGCTCGGGCTCGTCGAGCTTCTCGTGCAACACCGCGGTTCGGTAGTGCGCCTTGTACAGCTTCGGGTTCAGCTTCAGCGCCTCTTGGTAGGACGAGATGGACTTGCGGAAGGCGGCTTCCTTCTCCGCGGTGGGCACGCCATCGGCGCTCCCCTGCTCAGACTGAACCGCGCCCAGCTCGTACCAGAACTTGCCGTTCGGCGAGTCGACCATCGCCTCGATCGCGGATTGGAACGCCTTCTCAGCGTCAACCCACTTCTTCTGCTTGCGGTAGATCTTGCCGAGGTTGAAGTGGGCCTGGGAGTTCGTCTTGTCGATCGCGACCGCCTCTTGCAGCGCCTTCTCGGCGCCGGCGGTGTTGTTCTTCTTCGAGAGCTCGATCCCCTCGTTCATCCGCTTGATCGAGCGGACACGGTCCCGGCTCGCCAGCCCGCACGCCGTCGAGAACGCCATGGTGGAGACGAGAAACCCTGCAACGAGCAGTTTTCGACGCATCTAGAACCCTTCCCGGCCCACTGAGCCGTGGGGATGATAACGGCGTGGCTTACTGGTGACAAGCGAGCTCCGCCGCCGCGCGTGCCCCCAGACGCCATCGTTCGCAGGCACGAGTTCGCCCTCGGCTCCCGGCGACGAGCCGGACCGGCGGCCTCCTGGCCAACCGCGCGCCAAGACGCTCCTCGGACCCTCCACTGTGGCGTCACGCCTCGCAGCCACGACCCCGCGGCCCCCGCTGCGCGGAGACGATCCCGGGCATCGAGAAAACTCAAACGCGCTGAGAAGATCTCATCGGACGCACGTCCACGCGGCGTAACCAAATTAAGAAAGCGACCCCCGGGAAGGGGGTCGCTTTCGCCAACACCTCAGCTGCGATCAGCCGGGCTGCAGCACGAACGGGTACGAGACGATCACGCTGCCGCCGCCGCGCGGCTTCGGGAACTGCCAGCGGCGCACCGCCTTGGCGATGCAGTTGCCGACCGCCGCGTCCTTCAGCGTCGTCGACTGCACGACCGCCGAGGGCACCTTGCCCGAGCCGCCGATCGTGAACTGCACGACCACGCGACCCTTGAGGTTCGGGTCCTTGCCGAGGCCGATGTTGTAGCAGTGACGCACCTCGTTGATGTGCGCGCGGACGATGCGGCGGATGATGTCCTTGTCGAGCGCGCCCTGGACCTTCGCCTTCGCCTGACGCACCGTCGGCACTCGCTTGCCGCGGCCGCCGAAGCCCGCGCCCGAGCCACGGCCGTAGCCCGAGCCCGTGCCGCCGCCGCCGCCCTTGCCGATCAGGCCCGTGTTGCCGAGGCCGATGGTGCCCTCGCCGGTACCGCCGCCGCCGCGGCCCGTGCCGACCAGACCGAGACCGCCGACGCCGTACGCCTCGCCGACCTCGGAGCCCGTGAGACCGCCCCAGACGTCCGCGTCGTCGTTGCCGACCGCGAACGCGGCGCCGTACGGCGACGCGAGGAAGTGACCGCTGTCCTGCTGCATCACGCCGAGGATGCCGGCCTGTCGCGCCGCCATCTCCGGGTCGAAGTTACGCGCCATCTGCGGGATCGCGTTCTTCGGACCCTTCATGGCGTAAAGGCCAGACTTCTGCTTGGAGGTGGGCTTGCCCATCTTGCCCTCCTCGCCCTTGTGACGCTGACCCTGGCCGCCCGCCTCGTCGTCCGAGTTCTCCATGTCCTCCGGCGGCGGCTCCTCCTCCTCCGGCGGCTTGTTCGGCTGGTTCAGGTAGCCGACGAAGCGGTTGTCGTCGTCCATGTCGTCGCCGCCCAGCGCCGCCGCGTCAGGCGGGATGAGCTGCGCGAGCACCAGCAGGCTGCCGATGACCGCGAACGAGCCGCCGTTGTACAGCCAGAACGGCTTGTCCGCCTCAGACGCCGCCGCGATCACGGCGCCCGGCGCCACGGAGTTGATGTAGAACGTCATGTCGCGGAACGCGACGCGACAGTTCGCGCCGGGCGGGATCGGGAACGAGTACGAGTTCCCCGCCGCGCCCGCGCGGCCCGAGCTCACCAGCTGGTTCAGCGGGATCGTCTGGCCGTCGAAGGTGACCTCGCCCTCCATCTCCTGCGTGAAGTTCAGCGAGAACTCGTGATCGCTCCCGCGCACCAGCGGGAACGCGGCCGGGTTCGGCAGCCCCGCCGGCGGGATGTGGAACGTCGCGTCGTGCCCCTCGCCGATCGTGTAGTTCGAGTGCACGACCTCCGACATCCGGCTCACGCCCATCATCAGCGGCACGAGCCCGAGCAGCGCCAGCCCGATGCCCACGCCGCCAAGACCCATACCTGGCTTCTGGGGCATCACGCCGCCCGAGGTGTTCGCCTCGAGCACGCCCTGCTTGTAGCCATCCCAGTCCCGCGACGCCTCGTAGCCGAAGATGCCGGCGCCGCCGACGATCATCAGCCCGCCCAGCGCCAGCCACAGCGGCGCCTGCGACTTCCGGCTCTTCACCTGCCCCACGTGCTGCACGTCGAGCACCGTCGCGCCGTACATCGCCACGACCTCCGCGACGCGCGTGCCGTTCTGCACCTCGAACTCGCTCGCGTCGATCTGGATCGGCGCGCGGGCGATCGGCGCGCGCGCGGCCGCCACCGCCATCGGTGCCGCCGCGTACGCCACTTGCGCTGGCGCCGGCGCGGCCGGAGCCGCGATGGCCTGCGGCTGAACGAACTCGACCTGAAGTTGGTACGGTCCGAAGGCGAGCGTGTCGCCGTCGTTGAGCACCGAGTTCTTGTCGATGCGCTGACCGTTGAGCACGGTTCCGGCCGACGAGCCGAGGTCGATGATGCGCACCTCGTCGCCCGAGACCTCGATCACCGCGTGCATTCGCGCGACCGAGTCATCGTCGAGGCAGAGGTGGCTGCTCTTGAGCTTGCCGATCTTGATGACGTCCTGGTCGAGCGTCTTGCTGTCGACGAGCTGATCCCCGTAGTAAACCTTGAATGCGAGCGTCTTTGTGGACATGGCTGGGTCCTCAATCCGGCGGTCTTGTGCTTCGCCGGGAAAGACAACGGTCTGGGTGAGAGGTTCCTGGGCCTGTCGGTTTTTGTCAATTTCATTTCGTGAGCGAACGCACCAGCCGACGCACAGCGGCGCTCCTCGAGCTCCCGGAACGCAGAAAAGCGCGCCCCCTCTCCGTGATCACGGAGGGGAAGCGCGCTCTTTCTGGGTGTCTGGCGGCGAGCGGTCGCTACACGTCGTCCGCCATCTTGATGAGCTCGGGAATGAAGTGCGGACGAATCGTGATCAAGCTGGCGTGCTTCGTCGCGCCACGGGACGCGATATTCGCACCGTCCGGCGAGAGCAGCTCTCCGTCAACGTTGTCGTCCTCGAAGTCGTAGACGGTGGTTCCGCTGGCTCCCTTGCCCTTGAACGCGCCGGCGTCGGCATCACCGTCGTTCGCAGGAGCCGCCCACGCGGTCGTCGACATCAGGAACACAGTCATCATCGAGACAATCTTGACGCGCATCTCTGTCCTCGCGGATTGGGGCCCGAGGCCCGACTTGCAGGTTCATGGTAGCGAGGGCGGCCGGGCGTGTAAATCCCGAAGCCGGCCTCCTGCACAGAGACAACGCGCCGCGCGGAGAAGGGATCTACGCGGCGTTTGGAACACTCGAGCGCTTTCGCGCGGCCGCGCCGCTTCCTTCTTTAAACAGGAAGAGCGCCGACGAGACGCCGACGCTCCTCCAAGTCGAGGGGTGAAGGCGGTTAGCCGCCGTCGCCACCGCCTGCGGCGGCGTCGCCACCACCTGCGGCCGCAGCAGCCTGGGCCTTCTTCTCGAGCTCGAGCAGACGCTTGCGCTCCTCCGCCTCTTGCTTCTTCTGGAGCGCTTCCATCTCCTTGGCCTTGGCCTCGAGCTCCTTCTGGATCTTGAAGAACTCGAAGGTCTCGTCGATGGTCGCGAGGCTGTCCTTGGCCTCGAGCGCGTTGGTGGCGTAGTTCTTATCGTTGCCCGCCAGCTCCATGAACTTGGCGTAGTGCTTCTTGGCGACGTTGAAGAACTTCTTCGTGCCCTCCTGGTCGATACCGTCAGCGGTCGCCAGGTGCATCTGGTTGAGGACCGCGAGGTTGTACCACGGGCGCGGATCCTTGGGCGCCAGCTTGGCCGCCTTGTTGTACGACCCCTCGGCCTTGTCGAACTTCTTGAGTCCGCGCTGGGCGACCCCGAGCGCGAGCCAGGCCTCCGGGTTCTTCGAGATGTTGTCGTTCTTGAGCGCGATCCCGAGGCTCTTCTCCGCGGTCTCGTAGTCGCGGAAGCGGATCGAGATGAACGCGATGTTGAGGTTCGCCTCGGGGTGATCGGGGCGGATCTCGATGGCGCCCTTGAACGCCTTGAGCGCGTTGATCTGATCGTCGCGCTGCATGTAGAGCAGCCCGGAGATGTTCAGGATGTCGGCGCTCTTGCGGCCCTCATCCTTGAGCACGCGCAGCGCCTGGGTGACGACCAGGTTAGCCAACACCAGGTACGAGGGGTCCTTGCGGATCCCGCGATCGTAGTAGAGCCGCGCGAGGTTCTCGTAGGCCGACTGGTTGCTCGAGTCGAGCGCCAGCACGGTCTGGATCGAGGTCTCGGCCTCGTTGAAGGCCGCGGTGTCGAGCGTCTTGATGTAGGCGTTGCGCGAGAGGCCGGCGACGTTGTTTCGCGCGGCGCGAGCCTGCAGCTTGTTCGCGTTCACCCCCTTGCGGAAGGTGTCGAGCGCCTGCTTCTCCTTGCCGCTCTTCCAGTAGATGACGCCGAGGTTGTTGTAGGCGAGGTCGTAGGTCGAGTCGGCGTTGATCACGTCCTTGTAGATCTTCTCCGCCTTCTCGAGGTTGCCGCACTCGTCATAGATCGCGCCGGCGTTGAAGTACGCCGCGACCATCGGCTTGCCGTGCTCCTTGAACACCTGGATGAAGGCGTCCGCGGCCTGCTCGCACTCCTTGCCGTCGATCTTCCCGTCGCCCTTGAGCTTGTTGTACTTGGCGACGGCCTTGGCGAAGTCTTCCTTCGCCTCCTTGGTCGGCTTGGCGCCGGCCTGACCCTTGGCCGTGCTGCCGATCCCGCCGCTCTTGCCGTCGGGACCCTTGGTGCCTTCTTTGCCCTTGCAGCCGGACATGCCCATGGCGAGCGCCACAAACAGACCGATGCCGAGAAGCTTGTTCACGTTTCGCATTGGAACTCTTCCTTTCTTCTCTTCGCGGTTGTGTGGCGACTAGCCCTCGTCCGACTCCGACTCCGACTCCGACCCCGACTCGTCCTTCTCCTCGCCTTCACCGTCGGCGGCTTCCTTGTCCTTCTTCTTGTCGTCGGAGAGCGAGACCTTGCGCTTCTCGCCCTCGAGGTCGAGCTGGACATCAACGCGATCGGGTCGCGCTGCCGTGTACTCCGAGGTGCCGAAGAGCTCCTCCGTCGACGGGTACTTGTCGGGGTCGCGCTGCTGGAGCTCGGCCTCGCAGAGACGCGAGAACTCGTTGAAGAACTGGAACGTCGTCGAGCGATCGAGGCAGTAGGTGAACTTCTCGAGCGCGGCCTGCTCGATCGGGACGGCCTTGTCGGAGAGCGCGTCGCAGTACGCGAAGTACTCCTCCTCGGTCTTGAAGTTCTTCGGGACCTCGGCGCGGTAGAGCTGGTCGGCGAAGTTCTGGGAGACCATCGCCGAGCGCGCGGCCGCGGCGAGCATCCAGTACGGGCTCTGCTTCTGCGCGACCACGCCGTCGTAGGCCGTGATCAGCTTCTGTCCGAGACCGAGCTTCTTGTCCATGAAGGTCTGGAAGCGCTTGACCGAGTCGTCACGCTTCTTGACCTGCTCCTTGTACTCCTTCTCCCACTTCGGGAGACCCGAGTCCTTCTTGTACTCGTCGACGTGGAAGTTGAGGTCACCCGGCATCTCGACGGTCAGGTACTCCTCGTAGTCGACGTCGGCCTGGTAGACCTGCGCCATCGCCACGGCGTTACGGAAGTCCTCGATCCGGCGGACGTCGTCCGGCGGGATGTCGACCTTCGACTTGGCGAGGCTCTTGACGGACGAGAAGCGCTTCTGGGCCTCGCCAGCGAGCTTCTTGTCGCGCTCGTGGACGGTGATGATGCCCGCGGTCGCGGTGCCGCAGAACTTCTCGATCTTCTCCTTGCCCTTCTTGCCCTCGCCCTCGTCTTCCTTCTTCGCCTTCTTGGCCATCCGCGCCTTGCGCTTCAGCTCCTCCTGCCGCTGACGCGACTTCTCGCCGGGCTTGGCCTTCTTGCGCTGGATGGTGATGCAGTTCTCGTACAGCAGGCCCTTCTTGCAGGACTGCCGCCAGAGGATCTGGCCGATGGCCGCCTCCGCGACGATGCGGCGGTCGTTGCCGCCCTTCTTGCCGTACGCGTTGAGGTAGCCCTTGGCGTGCTCGATCTTCTCCTGGTCGGTCTTCAGGAGGTCGTGCTTGGACCAGAAGATCTTGGCCGCCTTCTGGGGGTTCTTCGTCTTGTAGAAAGACTCGAACTTCTTGAGGTCCTCGTCCGCCTTGGACTCCTCGCCGAGGCCGAGTCGGAACAGGTAGGCGTTCTGCAGCTTCTCGGCGGACTCCTCGTCCTTCTTGTACTTCTCGGCGTACTGCTCGAGGCGCTCCGCCGCCTTGCCGTACATGGCGATGGCCTGGTAGTTGCCGCCGAGGTAGTCGAGCGTCTTCTGGTAGTGCTCGCTGTCCGGGAACTTGTCGAGCAGGAACTTACGCCAGCGGACCGACTGACCGATGAGGTACGAGGCCTCGTAGCAGAGCGTCGCGTTCCAGATCAGCGTGTCGGCCTTCTCGTGCTCGTCGCCGTAGTCGTTGTAGATCTCGAGGAAGGTCTCGGCGCACATCTTGTAGGCCGAGATGTCGCCCTGGCGACCAGCCTCGAGGTAGGCCATGCCCTTCTTCCAGCGGATGCCGGCGAGCAGCATGGGGATGGCCTCGCGCAGGCGGTCCGCCTCGGGGTGCTTGTAGACCTTCATCTTCTGGAGCTTGGTGCCCCAGGCGAACAGGTCGTCACCGGCCTTGAGGGTGTCGTCGGGCTTGTTGCGCGAGTCGAGCCAGTTGATGGTCAACAAGTCGAGGAGCATCTCCGAGCACCACGCCGCGTACAGGGAGCCGTCAAACTTCGTGACCATCTCCTCGAGCAGCGGGCGCGCCTCGTCGAACTTGTTGTGAATCATCATCAACTTGGCGCGGTGATACGTGATCTTGGGCAGCTCCTTGTCGTTCTTGTCCTTGACGTACTTCTGGTACGTCTCGTAGGACCCGAGCATCGACTTCTCGTCCTCGGTGTAGTCTGAGGTCGGGTACTCCGTCTCGACGTCGATCTGGCCGTCTTTGGACTCGCCGCTCTTCTTGACCTTGATCTTCTTCTGCTTCTTCTTGTCCTTGTAGACGCAAACGCCCTCGGCGTTGGTCTGACAGCCCTTACCCTGGCCGCCGGTCTCGTCGTACTCGAGATAGTTCTTCATCGCGAGCATCTGCGCGTACGCGGCGTCCTGCGTGTACTTGCCCTCCGGGTTGAGCTCGAGGACCTTGATGAACTCGTCGTGCGCGTCCTTGAACTTCTTGCGCCCGACCTCCTTCTCGTCCTTGTCCTTGGAGTTGTAGAAGTAGCCGGCGCGCGCCCACAGCAGCTCGGCGTAGTAGAGCTGCAGCTCGTAGGCGTCCTTGTCCTTCGGGAAGACCGTCAGGAAGCCCTTGTAGGCCCGCTCCGCGAGATCGTAGGTGTCGGAGTTCTTGGTCTTCTCGGCCTCGTCGTGCCAGACCGTCGCCATCTGCTTCATCGTGTCGAGCGTCTCGTCACGACACTTGCGCTTGATGGCCTTCTTGTAGTCGCCGTCGCGGAACTTGGTCCAGTACTCGCCGAGCTTCTCGGTCTCGTTCCACTGAACGGTCTTGTTGTCGGTCGCCAGCGCGTTGATGACGACGCGCCCCTGCCACTCGCACGTGTCGGGATCCTCGGGGTACAGCTCCTGCAGCTTGTGGTAGGTGAAGGTCGACTCGGTGTACTTACCGTTGCCGAAGTAGCGGACGGCGAGGAGCTCCATCATCTTCCTCGCCATGTCCTCGTCCTTCTTCGGACCGTTGCCGTACTTCGTGAAGAAGTCCCAGGCCTTGGTCGTGCTGCCGACGTGGACGTACGCCTGGATCAGGTCGCGGCGAGCGTCGCGGCGCAGCTGGCGAGCGTTCGCCTCGCTGCCGGCGCGCCCCTCGAGCGTGGCCTGGATCGTGTTGATGAAGAACTGCAGGCTGAGGTCGTAGCGCGGCTCCGCAGTGCCGATCGGGTTGAGGTGACACCACGCCATCTTGTAGAGGGCGTAGGCGTAGACCGGGCTGTCCTTGAAGGTGATGACCTTCTCGTACAGCTTCAGCGCCTCCTGGATCTTCTGCTGCCCGAAGTAGTAGTCCGCGAACGAGAGGTACGCGTTGGGGATGTACTTGCTGTTCGGATAGTTCTGGATCAGCTTGATGTACGTGGCCTTCATCTCGGACTCACGCTTGAGCTGACCGAGCTCGAAGGCCAGGAAGTACAGCGCCTCGTCGATGCGCTTGTACTTGGAGAGCCGCTCCGTGGTCGTCAGGTGCTGATACAGCTTGACCGCGTCAGCGCTCGACCGCTTGGCGGCGTCCTGGAACTTCTTCTGCTTCGCCTTGAGCTGCTTGGCCTCGGAGGTCTTGCCGTTCTCCTCGGCCACGTAGACCTTCTCGTAGAGAGAGCCCTCCTGCAGCTCGAAGTAGGCCTTCTTCTCGAGGTGGTGGTCGGCCAGGCGGAACACGAGGTCGGGGTAGTCCGGGTGCCCCATGTCCGTCGCCTTGAGCAGGCGCTGAAGCTGCCCGATCTGCGTGTCCGCGATCTGCTGCTTGACGGCCTCGCGCTTCTTGGCGAACTGCGCGCCCTCCATCATCTGGATCTTGCGCTTGTCCTTCTTCTCCTGGGCCTGGACCTGTTCCTTGAACTTGGTGTCGAGCGTGGCCTTGGCCTTGACCTTGCTCGACTTGCGGTCGTAGCGAACGCTGCTCTTCTTGTCGTCGCTCGCCTCTTCTGCCTGTGCGCTCGTCGGACCAAGGACGAATGCGCCGATCAGACACGCGCCGGTCACCCAGCTGAACTTGCGGCTTTGAAACTTGCTCATGGACCTCTCACCTCTCTTGCGACGACGAACTTCAGGGGAAGCCGTCGATGAAGATAACGGCGGGGGCCACGCGCCGCCCCCCGCCGCCATCTGGTTCACTCCTCTTTGCAGAGACTCGTGACCTGGTAGTTGTAGTAGCCGAGCTCGTCTTTCCAGTACTCGCCGTTGTAGTTGTAGATCTCGTGTTCGGAGTCGATCTTGGGCTTGTCGGGCCGCCGGTTCTCCGGCTCACCCTCGTTGCCGCCCTTGATTCGGTTGAGAATCTCGTAGTCAATCTTGATCGCTTCTCGCTCGAGGTCGCTGATCTCCTTGATCTGGCCCAGGATGCGCTGGCGAGCCAGCGCGCCTGTGGTTTCCTTGGCCAGCGACGTCAGGCCATCGAGGTCTTCGGTAATACGATCACCAGCGGCGCTCGACTTGAACTCGCCGCTCATTGACTCCAGAAGCGCGGACTCGCGCTCGAGCTCGTTGACGTACTTGTAGTTTTTCTCCAGGGTCTTGTCCTGAAGCGACTTCTGCGCCACCTCTTCGACGAAGGGGTCGAGCCCGGACTCGCTCTTGCGAATCTTGATGCTGAACTCGTAGAACGCGAAGTCCTCGGGCGCCTGATCGAGGAGGTTCTTGAGCTTGTCGCGGGTCTCGGGGTAGCGACGGTTGAACTCGTCGATCGCGGTCTTGGCGACGGCGTAGCGACAGTTGAAGTAGTAGGTCACCGCCTTGAGGATGACCGACTCCGGGTACAGGAAGTCGTAGAAGAACGGCGCGTTCAGGGTGTGGATGTACCCGAGCGTGCGCTGGTAGTGGATGTTCGCGTTCTCCGGCTCAACCTCGACGAGACGGAACTCAGACCACGCGGACGCGAGGATCGAGTCGAGCCAGTACGGCGACTCCTGCGGGATCTTGTCGAAGTACTTGAGCGCCGTCTCGAACTTGCCGACCTGGTAGAAGATGTACCCAAGGGCCAGGTTGGCGCGCTCCTCGAAGCGCTGGTTCTCCTCCTCAGGCGTCGTCAGCTCATCCTCGACGACGAGCTTCGGGTTCTTCTTCTTGAGCTTCTTGAAGTCGCGCGACTGCTTCTTTTGCTCTTTCTTGCGCTTCTTCGTGCCCTTCTTGTCCTTGGCGGAGGCCTCGCGCAGCTCGATGTTCTTGCGGAGGACGTTCTTGAAGGCCTCGACGGCCTCCTTGCCGTGGTACTCGCGCGTCTCGGCGACGCCGAGGAAGAACTGGGCGGCGATGTAGTAGCCAGAGTCATCCGGCACCTGAGAGAGCAGCGCGATGGCCTGCCCGAGGTCGCCGGACGTGTAGTAGAACTTCCCGAGCAGGTAGTAGAGCTCGTCACGCACCTCGTCGAAGGCCTCATCCTCGAGGTCGCTCGGCTTGTAGGCGCCGATCTTCGCGAGCACGCCGGCGCTCTCCGGCAGCTCACGGCTGAGCTGCGCGAGCCAGGGGAGCGAGAGCTTGTGGTACGGGTGGGTTGGCCCGGCGTCGACGATCTCGGAGAAGACGCTCAGCGAGGACGCGAAGAAGCCCAGCTTGTACAGCGACTTGCCGAGCCAGAACTGCCCGCGCGGGGTATCGCCAGGGATCTGCGCGCTCGCGGCCTCGGCGAAGGCGGCCGCAGCCTTCTCGTACTTCTCGGCCTTGTAGTCGTCCTCAGCGCCCTTGAGCTTGCCCGAGGGCGGAGCGTTGAGGTTCGGTCCGCCGGCCTTGGGCGGGACCGCTGCGCTCGGCGGGGCGGCTCCTGGCGCCCCGCTCGCGGGCGGCGGCGCCGCGCTGCTCGGAGGCGGCGCCTTACCGCTGCTCGGCGGCGGCGCGCCCTTTTTGGGCGGAGCCGGAGCCGCGTAGGCGGTGGCCGTCGGGACAGCAAACGCTGCGCAGAGAATGAAGAGTGTGACGGACGAGAGCTTTCGAAGCGACTTCATGCTGACGTTGCGTCCTCGGCGTACTTCGCTCATGCGAGCGTCGTGGCGGTGTAGCTGTTGATGGTTGCAGTCGGGTCATCCCGCTGCACACGGTGAGTTGAGACAGCGACCCATGCTCTCCGCGATGCTGGGAAGTTGGCGAAATTGTTCACCGTGTACATGGGGAGAGACGGTCATGGACATTACCAGCGGGTCGCGCGAAGCTGCAAGGGTCTGCGGGGACGCGCGCGCCGGGACGAAGGCGACGAGGAGGATCGCTCCCGCCGCCGGTGTGCGACTTCGCGACGCTCGTGCGTCGCGCGGACCTCTCCAGAACATGCGCGGTTTCGTCCGCGTGCGCGCGAACGACGAGCCTGAGCGGTAATGCAAACGAGCATGACGGGACACGCGCCACGAGTTCGCTTGAATAATGTCCCGCGAGCCGCCGCGCGCTTGCCGTGACACCAACCACAGCAACGCGAGAGATCGGCTCAACACCGAAACCCGCGAGAGATCCGCGCTCGTCTTCTCAAGCCGTGACTCTGGCCGCAAAAGCGGCCTCGGCGGGCATTATAGAGGTCTTGACCCCCGGGCCCGTCCGTGTACGATGCTCACGGAAAGAACCCATCGTGATGGGTTCTTGCGCGCGACTTCGGTCGAGACCCGCGAGCTGTCCGCAGCGTTGTGATTTGCTCGAGCCAATCCTCTCCCGCCAGTTCCGAACCCCCGAGTCGAGGGGAGACCACCCACATGCCAAACACTCGTTTCACGAAGTTCATCCGTCACGCCATGACGCTCGCCGGCGCAGCGCTGCTCGTGCCGCTCTTGAGCGCCTGTCCTTCGGGTGACGTCGGCGCGCCGTGCAATCACGGCGACGTCGAGCCACCACAGGCTGAGACGGTGACCTTCCCGGCGTTGAGCTGCAACGACTTGCTGTGCGTGTACGCGGACACCAACAAGCCCGAGACGGTGGACTGCGTTGATGACAACCAGTGCAACGAGGGCCAGGACCAGCCGCGCTTCGAGTGCTCGGCCGGACAGTGCCGCTTGAACCTGAACTACGTGCTGGAGCGCTCGATGTGCTCGCGCAGCTGTGAGGTCGACGGTGATTGTCTGGACGGCGGGATCACGGATCGCGTGCTCGCGCCCGAGACGAACTGCGTCGGCAGCTTCAAGTGCGTCGTCATTCAGAAGCTCGGTGAGTTCTGCTGCCGGCCGCTGTGCGTGTGTACGGACGACCTCAACGAGGCTGTGACGGACGAGTTGGAGCAGGAGTGCGCCCAAGGCGCGGCCGCAGCTTGCGAAGACGACGAGACGACCCCAACGACGCCCGAAGGCTGAGCCCAACGGACGTCGCAAAGAAGCGAAGCGAGGACTCCTCGCTTCGCTTTTTTTATCGGCGCGAAGAGATCTCGCGTCGATCTCAGTCAGCGGCGAACGCGTTGGGCACCCACTGAACACGCCGCCGCGCGTGCGACTCGTCGAGCAGGATCCCGACGACGTCAAATCGTACGGCGACGCGCTCCCACAGCCCACGCTCGATGAGCCAGGCCGTGGCGGCGCGGATCAGGTGCGCGCGCTTGCGTCGGCCAATGGTCTCGAGGGGAGTCCCACGACGCGGGTCGCTTCGACTTCGGACCTCAACGAAGACGATGGTCGGAGCATTGTCGCTCGCGGCGGGCTCGCGAGCGATGAGGTCGAGCTCGCCGCCGCCAACGTGCACGTTGAGCTCGAGGATCTCCATGCCGCGCGCTTGAAGAAACGCGGCGGCCTCTCGCTCGGCGCTCTGACCCCGCGCTCGCGTTGTCGTATCCGGCATGCGAGCGCCGTGGGTGATCACCTCGAGCGAGGACGCGGTCTACTTGTAGCCGCCGACCTTCTCGCGAATACGGGCCGCGTTCCCGCGACGCTCGCGGAGGTAGTACAGCTTCGCGCGCCGCACCCGACCGCGGCTGACGAGCTCGACCTTGACGACGCGCGGCGAGTTAATCGGCCAGACGCGCTCAACCCCGACACCGTGGGAGATCTTGCGAACCGTGAACGAGCTGCGCGCGCCTCCGCCCTTGCGGTGGATGCAGACGCCCTGGAACACCTGGATTCGCTCTTTATTGCCCTCGGAGATCCGCGCGTGCACGCGGATGGTGTCGCCGGGCCGAAACTTGGGCAGCGGCTCGCTGCGTTGAGAGGTCGATTCAATGGACTCGATGATCGGGCTGCTATTGCTCATGGCAGGGCTCCGGAGTCGGTGCGGCGGGACTCGGGGTCGGCGAGAATACTCGAAAGCGTCGCGAACACCAGTTCGACGAGTGAGCCGCGGTCAGACCGGGGCTGGGAAGATTCGTCGATCACGGGCGCTCGCGCAACCGTTGAAGTCGTGAGATCTGCGGGGTTTTGGGGCGCAGGCTCAGCGGCGATGAAGGAGATGTCGGCCACGGGCCAGAACCGGCCCTCCCGCTCCTTCGCCGCCCGGAGATCAAGAAGCATGAGAAGCGGGCGCTTCGCGCGATTGTGCCCGTCTCCGTCGAGGAGCCGGAGGAAGTCGTCGAGCGCTTCAGGATTGGACGTGACCGGGACGTCGTCGCCGGGAGCCGCAGTGAGTCCGAGCACGATCGCGTTGCTCCCGTGACGCTGACGCATCATGCGGCGAAGCCCGCGCCTCGTTGCGAGGAGGGAGATATCGCGGTTCGTATCGGCGCCCCACCAGGAGCAGATGGCGTCGCCGAGGAGCAGGACACCCGCGAGCTTGGGCGTTCGCGCGAGCAGCTCGCCCACCGCGGCGCGGAGATCGTGGCCGTCGACCGAGGGATCATCGCTTGGGGCGCCGGTGATCGCGAGGTAGATTGGCCGGGGCTCCGCGCTGGCACGGAGATCGACACGCCGCAGCTCGGGGCGGATCTGCCAGGTCCGCGACCACGCCTGATCCCGTCGCCAGCGCTCGATCTCCGCGTGGTTGCCGCGCAGGAGCACGTCCGGGACACGCTGGCCGCGATGCTCGGGTGGACGCGTGTACTGGGGCGGCTCGAGCCAACGGCCGGTGCTGGCGGCGCCACTGAACACGTCGGCGGCGAAGCTCTCGCGCGCGAGCGACTCCGGGTTGCCAATCACACCGTCGTGGAGCCGGGCGACCGCCTCGACGATCGCGAGCGCGGCGACCTCGCCGCCGTTGAGGACGAAGTCGCCGATGGAGAGACTCTCGTCGACGTGCGCTTCGCGAAGTCGATCGTCGATGCCCTCGTAGCGACCACAGATCAACGCGATGCGGCGATGCCCCGCCAACCGCTGGGCTGCGCGCTGGTCGAAGACCGGAGCCGACGGGGTCAGGAGCACGCGATGCATGGCGCCGCGCTCGGCGATGACCGACTCGAGGGCGGCGAGCACCGGCTCGATCTTCAGGACCATGCCGGGGCCTCCGCCGTAGGGCGTGTCATCGACGGTCCGGTAGCGATCGGTCGTGAAGTCCCGATAGTCGGTGCAGCGCACCGAGACGACCCCCCGCTCGAGCGCCTTGCCGATCAGCCCGGCACGGAGGAAGGCCTCTATCGCCCCCGGAAACAGGGTGAAGATCTCGAACTCGAGGAGGTCGCCGCTCATGGCGCGTCCTCGAGCTCCAAGGGCTCCGGGAGCATGCCGAGCGGCAAACGCACGCGGAGCGCGTCGCTTCCCAGATCTTCGATGAACTGCGGGAGGACGGGGAGCAACCAGGTGTGACGAGCGCCCGCCGGAGAGGTCCAGGCGACTTCGAAGAGATCCTGCGCCCCGTTCGAGATGTAGGAGGTCACTTCGCCGAGCGACTGCTCCTCGCCAGCGTGGTGACGAAGCACGGGCAGGCCGATCACGTCGGCGAGGTAGAATTCGTCGGCGGAGAGCGGCGGAAGATCCGCGCGCGCGACCCAGAGCACGGCGCCGCGCAGAGCCTCGGCGACGTCACGATCGCCAACCCCCTGGAGGAGGACCCTCGCCTGGCCTTTGCTGGTGACGGACTCGACGGAGAGCACGGTGTAAAACACCGCGCGAGCCTGGTCACGGCGTAGCTCGACACGTAGGCCTGGCTTTAGGGCGTCGGAGTCGCGGTTGTAGAGCTGAACCTTGACGACGCCGCGAAGGCCATGGGGACCGACGAGCTCGCCGATCGCCAACGCTGACGGGTCAGCCGCGCGATCCATGATCGATTATGGTCCGCGAAGCGGCGCGGCCTACTCGAGGATCTCGAGCTCGGCGCGCTTGCGCAGCTTGGCGGACGCGGCGTTGAGGATGGCGCGCATCGCCTTAACGGTGCGCCCCTGCTTGCCGATGACCTTGCCGAGGTCCTGCTTCGCTACGCGCAGCTCGAGCACGACGGTCTGCTCGCCGGCGATCTCGGCGACATGGACCTCGTCGGGGTGATCAACCAGCGCACGCGCCAGGAACGCAACAAGTTCCTTGAGAGAAATACTGGCGGGATTCGACATGGTTGCCTCCGAGAAGAACGAGGTGCGAGAGTCGGCGAGCGAGGAGGAGTCGTTGGAGACGTATCGTATCCAGAGCGGCGGGCGAGCCGTGTGGCCGCGTCCCTGGAGCATTTCACACCCGAAGCCCGACGGCAAAACACCGAAGACGTCGGGGCGTGATCACGCCCGGGTCGCAATCGACCAGGGCGCGCTTTTTACTCTCGCGTCGCGCCCAAACGCGCGCACGCGCGACGGTCTCAGGCCGACGCGGCTTCCTTGCGGTGGAGCACGACCAACCGATTTACGGTGTTCGTGGGCTGCGCGCCAACGCCCTGCCAGTAGTCGAAGCGCGCGTTGTTCAACTCGAGCGTCTTCTTGGTGGGATCGTAGGTCCCGAGTTTCTCGAGGAACCGGCCGTCGCGCTTGCAACGGGCGTCAGCGGCGACGATTCGGTAAAACGGTCGTTTCTTGGAGCCCATGCGGGCGAGCCTGATTCGGACGGACATCGTGCGTGATCCTGGCGGTGATCCGGAGAGTCTTGAGGTAGATCCGGCGGGCGGTGACGGTGGTGCCTGCGAAGCCGGTGTACAATCGTGCGTGGCCCTCGCGCTCTGGCGAGGTTCTACAAGCGGCGCTCGTGGCCGGCGCGAGCCCATCCGCTGCGTGAATGGGCGGAAAAGAGGCGCGAGGCTACCCGCACGACCCGCCCCGGTCAAGCGAAGCACAGGTCGGCCCTGGGCTTTGCTCTGGCCGGAAACACGGAGTACAGACCGATTGATCGTGAGCTCCTTCAAGCCTCGCCGCGCAGGAGATCTCTCTCCCTTCGGGACGCTCTCTTCGGGACTCTCTTCGGGACTCTCTTCGGGACTCTCTTCGGGACGCTCTCTTCGGGACTCTCTTCGGGACTCTCTCCGGGATGCTCTCTCTTCTCGGGATGGTCTCTCTTCGGGACGCTCTCTCTTCGGGACGCTTTTCTGATCCTTTTCTAATCTAATCCCGTTCTGACTCTCTCCTGATTCCGATCGTTTTCCTGATGTTCACGCCCCTCCGCCGCTTCGACGCCGTGAAAAACCGCGCATCTTCGATGACTCCCCGGGCTCCGCGCTCTCCTTCTGCCCCCAGCGGCGCCCGACGACGCGCCTGGCTCGCGGTCCTGTCGTGCTCGTTCGCGGCCGCGACCGCCTGCGCCGCCTGCGGCACGCGCTCGACGAACCCCACCAGCGGGGGTGCGCCGCATGAGACGCAGACGCCCGCGAAGCAGCAGCGTCAGGTCGTCGACCTGTTCGCGTTCGGGCGCGTGCTGGGGACGGTCGCGCCCTGCGGCTGCACGACGGAGCCCCTCGGCGGGGTTCAGTACGCCTTCGGGTATATCGAGTCGCGCTCCACGCCGGCCTCACGACTGGTCATCGAGCCAGGTTCGCTGCTGTTCCCGGATCCCGCGGGGGGTGAGGCGCCCACGGATGAGGCCTCCTGGGCGCAGGCCGAGCAGCGCGCGAGCTTGCTGACCAACCGCCTCGGCGCCCTGGGTGACGGGTTGGTCTCGGGCGTCGGGCCGTTCGACGTGTCATCGTCCGAGGGGCTGAAGGCGCTCGAGCGCTGGGCGCTTCCTCGCGTGGTCGCCAACGCGCCCAAGCTCGCGGAGCTGGGGCTCCCAGGTCACCGGGTCGCCAAGGTCGGGGATCCGGCGCTCACGATCGGCGTGACCGCTGTGCTGAGCCCGGAGTTCGCCAAGAGCGCGATTCTGGGCCCGCTCGATTCACCCGTGGAGGCGCTCAAGCGTGAGGTTTCTTCCATGAAGTCGGCAGGGGCCGATCTCACCGTGGCGATCGCCCATGGGCCGTCGTCGCTGGCCGAGAGCCTCGCGGACGCGAACACCGGGGTCGACATCATCGTCGTGGCCATCCCGGTGGGGCTCGAGCGCTCGCGCGTGGGCAAGCCGGTGGGCCGGCGCGGCTCGGCGTGGATCCTCGAGCCGGGCGAGAAGCTCCAGAGCGTGACGCACCTGCGGCTCGAGATCGATCGCAAGGCCGCGCCGGAGGGGCTGCCGCCAGCGACAGAGTGGGAGCGACGAACTCCCACGTCCGCGCGCGCGCGCGAGCTCGAGCGCCTCGACAAGAAGCTCGAGGGGCTGCGCGGCGATGTGGCGGCGGACCCTAATTTCGTGGCGCGGCTGGAGCGTGAACGCGAGCAGCTGGTGAGCGCGATCGAGAACCCGCCGGCGCCGAAGGCCGCGGTCGCGGCGACCTTTGAGCAGGTCAAGATCACCTGCCACCTCGAGGTCGACGCGCCCGCGAAGGAAGCGCTGGCGAGCTACGACGGCGCGCTCGCGCAGCAGAACCGCGAGCGCTTCACGGGCGTGCGACCGCCGGAGCCCGCGCCGGGGGAGCCGAGCTACGTCGGCGTCGAGGAGTGCGCGAACTGCCACACGGAGGCGCACGAGCAGTGGCTGACGACGCGCCACGCCGGCGCGTACAAGACGCTGACCGACGCGAACAAGGAGTTCGACCTGACCTGCGTCGGTTGCCACGTGACGGGCTTTCGCGAGCCCGGCGGCGCGGAGGTCGTCGAGAACGCCGAGCTGCAGTCGGTGCAGTGCGAGCAGTGCCACGGTCCCGGCAGCGTGCACGCGGAGGAGCCCGAGAAGCACGGCAAGCCCAACGCGATCACGCTGCACACGCCGAAGACGGTCTGCGACGGCTGTCACACACCAGAACATTCGGACACCTTCGAGTACGCGGCCTACCTGCGCGACATCGTCGGCGAGGGGCACGGGCCCGAGGCGCGCGCGAAGCTCGGGGACGGCCCGACGGGGCGAGCGCTCCGCCAAGCGGGCTTCGAGAAAGCCGGCGGCTCGTGCATGAAGCACTGAGCCGAGGGCGGGCGCGCGCCGTGACCCCGCCGGGGCTCCGAGCTAGTGTGGGCGGCACTGATGCAGCGCGCGCCGTTCCCCTCCCTCGTCGTGACCGCGAACGAACTCAGCGCCCAAGGCGCGTTCGCCGAGGCGCAAGCCGCCTATCTCAACCCTGATCCGGATACGGTCGCGGATCTCCGCGCGCGGCTCGAGCGGGCGCGCGCGGGCGTCGTCGCGCACTTTTACATGGGCGCGGAGCTGCAGGGGACGCTGTACGCCTGCGACTGGCCGCACATCCACGTCTCGGACTCGCTGGCGATGGCGGACCGCGCGATCGCCATGGCCGAGGCCGGGATGCAGAACCTGATCGTGCTCGGCGTCGACTTCATGTCCGAGAACGTCCGCGCGATGGTCGACGCGGCCGGGCGCCGCGATGTCGGGGTGTACCGGGTGTCGCGGGAGCCGATCGGCTGCTCGCTCGCGGAGTCAGCGGAGTCGCGGGCCTACGGCGCGTACCTGCGCAAGGCCGCGGCGACGCCGAGGTCGCTGCACGTCGTCTACATCAACACGAGCCTGTGGACCAAGGCGCACGCGCACAACCTCGTGCCGACGATCACCTGCACGTCGTCCAACGTCGTCCAGACGGTGCTGCAGGCGTTCGCGCAGGAGCCCGAGCTGCACCTGTGGTTCGGTCCCGACACGTATATGGGCGCGAACCTGGCGGCGCTGTTCGAGGGGCTCACCGAGCTCGATGAGGCGGCGATCCGGGCGCTGCACCCGGCCCACGACCGGCGCTCCATCGCCGCGCTGCGCGGGCGCTTCGACTACTTCAAGCAGGGCAACTGCGTCGTCCACCACATGTTCGGCGACGACGTGACGGCGCGCGTGCGCGACGAGTACCAGGACGCGCGGGTCACCGCGCACCTCGAGGTCCCGGGCGAGATGTTCCGGCTCGCGCTCGCGGCCCAACGCGAGGGGCGCGGCGTGATCGGCTCGACGTCGGACATCCTGCACTACATCACGGGGCAGGTCGCGGCCGCGGCCCGCGACGCGAGCGGGCCGCGCCGGCTGAAGTTCATCCTCGGCACGGAGTCGGGCATGGTGACCGCGATCGTGCGCGCGGTGCGACAGGTTCTTCGGGACAGCGAGGCACAGGGCGCGCGCGGCGACATCGAGGCCGAGATCGTGTTCCCGGTCGCGAGCGAGGCGATCGCGACGACGCGCGACGCGGAGCTGCCGATCGTGCCTGGCGTCGCGGGCGGCGAGGGCTGCTCGACCGCGGGCGGCTGCGCGACCTGTCCGTACATGAAGATGAACTCGCTCGACGCGACGCTCGACGTCCTCGACGGTCTGCGCGTCGGCGACGCGTCCGCGCTGGTGAGCTACGAGCCGCGCAAGTACACCGAGACGCTCGCGGGGCGCTCGGTCGCGGCGCTGGGGAGCGAGCCGATCCTGCACATGCGCGGGTTCCAGAGGACGGGCGCGCTGCCGGGCGCGCTGATCGACGACGTGCGCACGCGCGTGGCCTAGCGGGAGCGCCCGTGATCGAGGGTCGAGACCGGGGCTCGCGCTCAGCGGGCGACGCGGTCGCGGAGCAGACGCCATGCCTCGAGCTCCGCGCGCGCGCGCGGCAGGCCGCCGTCGAACTCCATGATCGCGGCGCGCTCCTCCCAGGCCTCGCGCCAGTCGTCGGGCCAGCGGCGCGGGTCGTCGTCACCCCAGGGCGGCTGCGTGGATCTGACCATGGGGACCTGTTCCCATCATCATATCCATGATCGCGGCGCGCGGGCGCGCGCCCTCGAGCGCGCGCTCGCTAGCCGCTCGAGGTCGGGCCCTCGCAGGTGACGACCTCGTCGCTCGGCACGGTCCCGAGCCCGAGCGCGCGGATCAGCGCGCTGACGAAGTCGCGGTAGTCGACGAGCCAGTCCGTGACCGCGCAGGCCTGCCAGAAGCCGGTGTTGACCGCGGAGCTGAGCTCCTGCTGAAAGCGCTCCCACGGGCTGCCCTTGGTCGCCTCGCGGTTGAGCGCGGCGTTGGCGAACTCGTGCAGGCGATCGTTGAAGCCGGAGGCCTTGTCGCTGCCCTCGAACTGGATGACGCCGAGCGGGCTCTTGTCGCGGTCTCCGACGAGCGGGACGCAGACGACCCAGTCGTGCTCGGACTCCTCGACGTGGCCGGTGCGGCGCTGGTAGACGAGCGCGTCCTTGGTGTGGGGGGCGTTGCGCGTCCAGGCGGCCGGGCGGTTGAAGCGGAACGCGTGCCCGGCGATCCCGGCGCCGCAGGCGAAGTGATGCGACCACTGCCGGTTGGGGAAGTTGCCGAAGGTGGTCAGCAGCAGGCGACGGCGCTCGTCCCAGAGCATGCCGCTCCACAGGAGGTCGTCGGTCTCGACCGAGAACACCGCGCTGATGGCCACGGCGATCGACTCGGCGAGCTGCAGCGCGAGCACGGGGCCGCGCTCGCGATCGCCGCGGCAGCGGTCGAGCAGCTTGCTGGCGATGCGCCCGGCGGTGTAGTCGAGCCGCGTGCCGGCGGCGAGCGGCCGATAGGCGATCGCGTAGCGGTGACCGACGATCGGCGCCTCGATGCGCAGCTGGACGTCGGTCTCGTTGGGGACGACGAGCGCGCAGCGGCGCTCCTCGGAGGGGACGCGCTCCCAGTGGCGCTCCTGGTGATGCTCGACCTGCTTCTCGACGCGCAGCTCGAGGGTCGCGGGGTCAACGAGCGGGGCGTCGGAGGTGAAGCGCAGCTCGAGCTCCTGGCAGGGGAAGCGGACGACGTGGGCGCGCAGGACGGTGGTGTCGGCGGTCGGGTCGTGGGCGCGCGTGCGGTTGAACAGCGGGAGCTCGGCGCGGGTCAGCGGGACGAAGTTGGAGGCCTCGTAGCCCCACGTGAGGGTGGTGCGCCGGAAGTCGGGCGGGTAGAGCGTGAAGCGGATGGCGCCGCCCTGGGTCTCGCTGCGCCTGATCTCAAAGCCAGGTGAGGTGCTAGTCGGCGAGTAGCCGCGGGCGTCACAGACGGGCGGGCCGACCTCGGCGATCTGCACGGGGTGCGGGCACATCAGGCCCTCGACGGTGACGCGGACGACGGAGATCCCGTGGACGTCGAGGTGGTAGTGACGCGTGTGGCGGCGGGCCGAGACGACCCGCTGGTCGCGCTCGCGCGGGCGCGCGAGCGAGAACGACCGCGCGGGCCGCTGGCCGTAGACGCTGACGTCGCCCGCGCGCTCGTAGACCTGGACGTGGGCCTGGTGCGGGTAGAGCTGGACGATCGAGAACTGCTTGCCGACGGCGTCGGGGCGGTGGTCCTGGTTGGCGCCGAGCGAGCCGGTCGAGACGAGCACGAAGCGATCGGTGAGCCAGCCGAGCTGGGCGGCGGCGGCCTTGTGCGTGTGGCCGTGGAAGCCGATCTGGTAGCCGGCGACGATCAGCTCACCGACGTCGGCCTGGCCGAGGTAGTCGGGGCGGTAGCTGTCGCTGTGGATGCCGTGGTGCCAGACGGCGACGCGCAGGAGGCCGCCGGCGTGCTCGCTGGCGTGGCCGCTGGCGTTGGCGATGGACTCGCGCGAGATCGCGGCGCCGGTCCAGTGGCGATCGTTGAGGAAGCAGGAGTTGAAGCCGTAGAAGGCGACCTGGTCCTCGGGGAAGACGTGCGCGGACCAGTCGTGGCCCTCGCGCGGGTCGAGCAGGTCGAAGCGGCGACAGCCGCCGGCCGCGAGCGCGTCGCCGTAGAACTCGTCGAGGAAGCGCTGGACGTTGGCGAAGCGGTTGCCGTGCTTGTCGTCGTGCAGGCGCAGCCACTCGATGTGGCCGAAGCGGCTCATGATCTGGCGGACGCCGGCGCGCGCGGGATCATTGCGGTAGCGCTGGATCATGCGCTCGAGCTGCGCGGGGCCGTCGTCGCGCGCGAGCAGCTCGGAGACGACGAGGGGCTCACCGAGATCGGCCGTCCAGTCGACGTCGTGGTTGCCCGGGACGAAGATGACGCGGCGCCGATCGTCGGGCTCACGCAGGTACGGCAGCAGGATCTCGCGGACGAAGGTGAGCAGCTCGTCGTACTCGGAGGCGTGCGCGCGCGCGGCCAGGTCGCCGCTGATGACGATGAAGTCGAAGCGCTGCTCAGACTCCGGGAGCTTGCGGATCGCCGCCTGCGGTCCACCCCAGATCGCCTTGAGCGTCTCGGCGGCGCTGCCGCGATGGAGGTCCGAGAGGTGAAGAATTCGCATCGCTCGTTCTGGTCGCGGAGTGTACCGACGAAGACGAGTGTAGGGCCACGAGCGCGCGCCGCTTGATCAGGATCAGACAAGGCGCGCGGCGTACGATCGCGTGACCCTGCACATACTCGCGCGCGACGCAGAACCAACAAGACGCCCGCGGAGGGCGTCATACGAGGACAGGTCGAGGACAGGAGCCCAACGGAGCTCGCGGCGCGCAGCGAAGGAGCGCGGCGCGGAGCCCTGCGGAACGAGGATCGACGGGGCGATCAGGGGATGGCTGCGGGCTTGATCAGCGCGGGCTGAATCATCGCCGTGGCGGCGGGCTGCGAGATCCGTCGGCGAGCTCGCCGCGGCGCGTCACGCTCGGGGCGATGCAGCAGCGCCTGGGCGGCCTTGCAGGCTTTCTCGACGGCGGCTCGATCGACAGTCAACGACTCTGGCAGCAGGGCGACGCCCCCTTCAGGGTCCTGCATGGACACTTCCTCCGTGTGGTGCTTGTTTTAGTAACGCAGGTCCGGGCGGGTGCGTCAAGTCCGCGCGTGGGTGCACGCTGTTCTCGGCCAGACCGCGCCGAGGTGCGGCGGCGCCCACCGCGGCGCCACCACGGCGTCAACGGCGACGAAGCGGGGCGCAGGGGCCGTTACGCGGCCACATGCTCCGGCCCCGGGAGCGTGATGATGTGCGCGTCCGGAACCGAGTCGCCCGCGAGCCCGACGAGGTGGCGATGACACGTCAGCACGAGCACCTGCGTCTCGCGGGCGATCGAGCGCAGCGCGTGCAGCGTGCGACGGACGCGCTCGTCGTCGAAGGTCACGAGCGCGTCGTCGAGGATCAGCGGCAGCGGCTCGGCGCGCTCGCAGTGCTCGAGCGCGTAGGCGAGGCGCAGGGCCAAGAACAATTGCTCGCGCGTACCGGTTGAGAGCGACTCGGGGCGCAGGCGACGTCCGTCGGCGCCGATGAGCGCGAGGGTGTCGGCCTCCGGCTCGGGCTCGACGCGCACGTATCGCCCCTCGGTGATCTGCTCGAGCAGCCGCGAGGTGTGGGAGATGACGGCGGGCTGATGCTCGCGGGCGTGCCGCTCGGTGACGGCGTCGAGGATGCTGCGCGCGAGCAGGGTGGTCGAGTAGCGCTCGACCTGGCCCTCGAGCTCGGCGAGCAGCTCCTGCTCCTCGGCGCCGTAGCGCGCCGCCGCGTCGCCGCCGAGCTGCTCGAGCTCGCGCTCGAGCTTGCCCTTGGTCGAGGCCAGCGCGGTGCGCTGATCGTCGAGCGCCTCGAGCTCGCCGGCGAGGCGCTCGCGCTCGGCCTCGAGCTGCTCGTGGCGGGCGAGCAGGAGCTCGCGCTCGAGCTGCTCGCGCTCCTCGCCGACGCCGAGGACGCGGACGATGTGGGTCTCGAGGTCCGCGCGGCGTCGCAGGGCGCGCGCGCGCCTCAGCGCGCGCTCGGCCTCGAGCTCGAGGGCGGGCTCGCTGTCGCTGGCGGCGGCGCGGTGGAGCTCGGCGAGCTCGGCGGTGAGCTCGGCGAGCGCTCGCTCGACGCGGTCGAGCCGACGACGGAGCTCGGCGAGCTGCTCCTGGGCGTGGAGGCGCGCGGTCGCGGCCGCGCGAGCGTCTCGCAGGCGTCCGGCGAGGGCCTCGATCCAGCGCTCCGGATCTTCGTCGACGACGTCCTCCGCGACGTCCTCCGCGACGTCCTCCGCGACGTCCTCCGCGACGTCCTCCGCGACGGCGCCACGCTCGAGTCGCGCGCGCAGGGCCCTGGTCTCGCGATCGAAGTGGTTGAGAGCGTCCTGCGCCGCGGCGCAGTCGTCGGTCTCGCGCGTGAGTTCGGCCGACAGACGCGCGAGCTTGACGAGCTGCTCGAGGCGCGTGAGCGCGGCCTCCGGGGACCGCTCGCGCCCGAGGCCGCTGGCGGCCAGCAGCTCGTCGAGCGCGCTCCGGTGCTCGCGGGCCCGCGACCTCGCGCTCGCGAGCGCCTCCTCGGCGCGCGCGCGCGCGCAACCGCGAGTACACGGACGCGCTCGCCGGTCGCGGCGATGCTGCCCTGCAGGGCCGCCGCCGCGCGGACGCGGGTCTGGAAACTCGTGCGCGAGCGCGGTCCAGCCGGCGCGCGCGAGCTCGGACGAGCTCGACGCGCTTGAGAGGGCGACGCGGGCCCGACTCGCGAAGTCGTCGACGCGCGCCCGCAGCTCGCTCACCCGCCGCGCGTGGTCCAAGCGCGCGCGCGCGGTCTCCTGGAGCTCGAGGACCTGCGCGCGCCAGGCGAGCATCTCGGCGGGGTCCCGCGGGTCGACGCCGGCGGGCCGCCAGCGCGCGCGCCAGCGCTGCGACCACGCCTTCAGGGCGAGGGCGCTCGCCGAGGCCGTCTCGCGGTGTCCAGCGGCGAGCGCCTCGTGGCGGGCGAGCTGGCGCTCGAGCGCCACGTGCTTGGCGAGCTGATCGGCGGCGTCGCGCAGGCGATCCGCGAGCTCGTCCGCGGCGACGACGGCCTCGGCGAAGCGCGCGGCGAGCAGCTGACCGTGTCCGCGGTTGAACAGGTCAACGGGCTCGTACGACTCGCCGGCGCGCCAGGCCTCGCAGAGCTGGACCCACAGCGCGTCCCGCTGACTCCGCAGCTCCCGGAGCGCGCGCGGGTCGGGGACCTGCTCGGCGGCGATCACGGCCTGATACTCGGCGCGCGTCGCTGCGGCCTGGCGCGCGGCGTCGGCGGCCGCGAGCTCGGCGGCGACGCGGGCCTGCTCGAGCTCGCGTCGCTCGCTCTCCGCCGCGTGGATGGCCTCGCTCGCCGGGAGCGCGAGGGGCTGCGCCGCGCCGTCGTCGGTGAGCAGCGCCGGCGGGGGCGGATCGAGACGCGCGCGCTTGAGCTCGAGGGCCGCGTCGAGTCGACACAGCTCGTCCTCGCGCTGCTGCAGGGCCTGACGATCGCGCTGGACGTCGGTGAGCGCGAGGCCGAGCCGCTCGAGGGCTGGCTCGGGGAGCTCGCGGCGCAGATCGGCGAGGGTCGCCTCGGCGTCCGCGAGATCGCGGACGAAGGTGGTCGCCTCGCGCTCGAGCCGCTGACGGGTGTCCTCGGCGGCGCCCCAGCGATCGGCGGCGACGCGCAGCCGCGGCAGCAGCTCGCCGCGCTCACGCCAGGCCGCGAGCGCGCTCGCGTCGAGCTCGTCGCCGACCTCGTCGCCGACCTCGTCGCCGACCTCGCCGCGCTCGACTTCGGCAGGGACGCGCGCGAGCTCGCGGCGCTGCTCCTCCTGCCTGCGCGCGATCGACTCGCGGAGCCTGGGCAGGCGCGCGCGGGTGGTCGCGATCGCCTCCGCCCTGCGCGCGAGTCGCTCGATGCAGGGCGCCTCGGCGAGGACCGCGTCGTCGACGGCCAAGCGCGCGATCCGGGCCTCGAGTCGGGCGCGCTCGTCGGCGAGGCCGTCGCGCTCGCGCTCGCGCTCACGGAGCTCGCGGAGCAGCCGCTGCGCGCGGGTGGCGTCGAGCTCGCCGAGGGTGCTCTGCAATTCGGGCAGCGCGAGCTGGCGATCGAGCGCGCGCGCCTCGTGAAAATCTTCGAAGGCGCCGAGCAGCGCGCGCAGCCGGGCCGCGCGCTCGCGGGCCTGGTGCAGCGAGTCGCTGACGCGCTCGATCCCCTCGCGGGTCTCGCGGACGCGCTGGGTCAGCGCCTGGTACTGACTCTGGCGGAAGGTCGCCTCGCGCAGCGCCTCTCGGGTCTCCTTGAGGCGCGCGAGCGTGTGGTTGATCGCGGGGTTCTTGCCGCGCGGCTTGAACAGCTCCTCGGCCTCGCGCTCGAGCCGGCGCTTGAGCCCGCGGATCGCGTCGCCGCTGCCCCCGAGTGAGCTGCCCCCGAGGACATCTCGAAGCCCGGCGACGCGGAGCACCTCGGAGCCGCGCTGGAGGTCCTGCTGCGTGAAGCCGAACAGCGAGCTGTAGAGCTCGCGGTCGACGCCGCGCAGGTACTCGCGGAGCGCGGCGTCGCTGGCCGGGCGCTCCTCGGGGCCGTCGCGGATCACGCCGACGAGCGAGTCCTTGCGCCGCTTGAAGCGCTGGAGCTCGAGCGAGTGACCCGCCCGATCGCGCAGGCGCGCGCGGATCGACATGGCCCGCAGGTCAAACCGGAAGCCGTAGGGGGTGCGCTCGCTGACGCCGAACAGGAGGTCGTGGATCGCGCGCAGGAGCGTGGTCTTGCCGGCCTCGTTGGGCCCGTGGATCACGACGAGTGGCCGGTCGGACGGGAGGTGCAGCGAGAGCCGTTCGAACTGCCCGAAGCGCTCGAGACCGATGTACTCGAACCTCACGCGCGCGGCTCCAGCTCACCGTCGACGTCGGCGCGCAGCGAGAGCGCCCCGAGCAGTCGCGCCTCGATCTCGGCGAGCTGGGCGCGCACGCGCTCGGCGCTGTCGGGTCGGCGGTCGAGGTAGGGCGCGACGCCGGCGGAGAGCGGCGTGAGGGTCTCTAAATGGGCCTTGAGCGCGTCGTCGTCGGCCGCGAGCCGGGCGAACTCGTCGCGCAGCGCCCGGTGCAGCGCGAGCAGCTCACCGTCGGGCGCGTCGCTGCCGAGCGGGCGGGTGTTAAACCGGATCTTCTCGGGCCATACGTCGCCGAGGTCAGCCGCGACGGCGCGGATCCGGGCGGCGATCGGCGCCGGGTTGGCGGCGAGACGCGCGTGCAGACGGGTGGCGCCGGAGATCGTGATCCGCACGATCACGGGGCGACCGTTGGCGTCGCGCGCGTGCGCGGCGAGGCCCCGACGGATCCGCTCGAGCAGGACCTCGAGAGTGTCGCGCGCGGCGTCGTCATCAGCCTCGGCCGCGGACCCCTGGCCCTGGGCGAAGCGCACGGGCTTGGGCCCGAGCGTGAGCTCGAGCTCGGCCCAGCGCAGCACGTCCATGTTGCGGTGGTCGACGGCGGAGATGCGCCCGTGCTCGATGGTGATCGCGGTGCAGCCCTTGGGCCCGGTCTCGCGGACGTGACGACCCTGGAGGTTGCCGGGGTAGACGACCCAGGGGCGCTCGTGCAGGACGCTGCGCTTGTGCACGTGGCCGAGGGCCCAGTAGTCGTAGCCGTGGGCCACGAGCTGGGCGACCGTGCACGGCGCGTAGTTCTTGTGCTCGCTGGCGCCGACGGCGTTGGTGTGCAGCACGCCGACGTTGAGCAGGCCGCGGCGCGGCGGCGGGTAGGCCTCGGCGAGGTTGTCGGCGACGACGCGCGAGTAGTAGCTCTGCCCGTGGACGGCGAGCCCGAGGTCGGCGTACTCGAGGGTCTCGGGCGCCTCGGCCGAGAGCAGGCGGACGTGCTCCGGGAGCGGGATGTGCTGCGCGAGCGCCGACTCGGCGTCGTGGTTGCCGTGGATCATGACGACGCGCGCGCCCACGTCGCGCAGGCGCGCGAGCTGGCGGACGAAGAACAGCCCGGTGTTGAAGTCACGCCACTCGCCGTCGAAGACGTCCCCGGCGAGGATCAGCAGGGTCGCGGCGCGCTCGAGGCAGAAGTCGATGAGGTGCACGAAGGCGCGACGCGTGGCCAGACGGATGTCCTGGGTGGGCGCGCCCTCGATGCGACCGAGCCCGCGGAGCGGGCTGTCGATGTGTAGGTCCGCGGCGTGTACGACGAGCATGGAGGTACCTTGGGAATTTCCGTTGACCCTGCACTAAGGTTGCACGCCGCGGATCCAGGGGCCAGCGCTTCGGCGGTCGACAGGGCAAATCTCACGTCTCTCGGGCGACGCGGGGGACGCTCGGGTCGCCGCGTCGACGCGCCCGCGGACGCGTGGTCTGAACGTGATCGAGCGCGTCTGATAGGATGCCGCGACATCTCGAGACGATCTCGAGACGACGATCTCGAGACGACGATCTCGAGGGGCTAATCAGAGAGGCTCATGAGCAGCGACTCCCGACCCGACTCATCCCGCACCGTTCAGGAGACCGCGCGGGTCATCCTGCGATACCTGCGCGAGAACCCGGACGGCGCGACCAAGGACCAGCTGTCGCAGCGCGCCGGCGTCGCCGGCGTGACGGTCCAGCGCGCGCTCAAGTACATGCGCGAGAACTGGGACGCGCCGCTCGAGTTCCGCCACGGCAGCAAGCACTGGCACCTGCTCGACCGCCACTTCACGCTGCCGCTGACCGACCCGGAGCCCGAGGACCTCAACGCGGTCGTGTTCGCCGCCGCCCTGCTCGCGCCGGTCGCCGACGAGGAGCTCAACAGCCGCGTCGGTCGGCTGATCGAGCAGATGGACGCGGCGGTCGAGGAGCGCCGGCAGAACGCCGACTCGCACAAGGTCCGCCCGCGCAGCGTGACGTCGACGGTGACGACGGGCTCGATGGTCGACTCGCGGCTGGTCTCGAAGCTCGTGCTGGCGATCGGCAAGTCGGTGGTGCGCGTCGAGTACGACAGCCCGTGGTCGGGCACGCGCAAGACCCATGATATCGAGCCCTGGCAGCTGCGGATCCACGACGGCTCGATGTACATGCGCGCGTACTCGCGGACCTACAGCGAGCCGCGGAGCTTCCGCGTCACGCAGATCATCCACGCGCGCGTGCTCCCAAGCGAGCAGCCGCGCGCCGAGATCCCGCCCAAGCACAAGCTCTGGGGCAACTCCGACCAGGGCTTCGGCATCGACAGCGACCGCCCGGGCGTGGCGACCCTGCGGATCCGCGGCGGCGTGGCCCGCTGGGTCAGCCGCATGCAGTGGGACCCGGGGCAGCAAGACCACTGGGTCGAGGCCCGCGAGCTGCTCGAGCGCACGGTGCCGTACCACTCCTGTCGCGAGTTCGCGCGCCGCCTGCTGAGCATCGTCGACGGGCTCGAGTCCATCGAGCCGGCGGAGCTGCGCGAGGAGGTGGTCAGCCGGACGCGCGGCTTCCTCGAGCGCATCGGCGCGGCGGCGGCCGAGTAGCGAAACCCGCTCCTTAGGCCAGCTTTGCGCAGGACCTGATCCGCTCGAGATCAGGCGCGCGTGACAGAGTATTCGGGACGCGGGGATGTACCCCCGCGTCGCGGGTCGGGCGACGTTGTGTGGTGAATCGCCCGCGTGAGCGGGCGCGCGACGCCTGGCACCGTCGCGCGTCCGCTCACGGCCCGCGCTTTTTCAGCCGCCTGTATGGACCTGGCTTATCGTTCTCGTCGCTCGTTCGCATGGTTGCTCTGCTCGTAGGTCGTATCGTCGAAGGCAGCCGCTGATCACCGCTCGGGCGCGCTCGGTCTCCCGCCGAGGTCTGGCATATGGGAGCAAGAGGGAGCACGGGCGCGGGGCCGACCCGCGCCCGGGCGGTGACGTTTTCTTCTTAATAAGTGAGGGTTCTCGAGCAGCCGTCGGGGGTCTCGATGGACGGGCGCGTCGCGCGTCGGTTCGGGAGCCAGGCCGCCGCGACGCGCGCGGGCGCGCGCCGGTGATCGGCTACACTCCCGGCCATGCGATCCTGGCGAGGAATTCTCTGCAGCGCGCGACGCTGCAGCGCGCGACGCTGCAGCGCCGCGCTGCTCGCGTCGACGCTCTTCGGCTGCGGGCCGACGGGCGCAGACGCGCCCAAGCAGGAGGCGCCCGCGAAGTCGGCCGCGAAGTCGGAGACCACGGTCGGCTATGACGTGCGCCGCCTGAGGCCGCGCGACGAGGACCCGCTCGAGAGCATGTTCGAGCGCATGCGCGCGCAGGCGCTCACGGAGGGCAAGCAGGTCGCCGTGCTGTTCAGCGCGGACTGGTGCGAGCCGTGCCGACGGCTGGACGCCGAGCTCGGCAATCTTCACCCGGAGGCGATGATCGGGGGCGTGCGCATCCTCGAGCTCAAGGAGGAGGATTGGCAGGACGCGACGCGACTCGACGAGTTCAACGGGCTGCGCAAGCGCTGGTACCCGAAGACCGGGTCCTACCCGGTGCTCGTGCTGCTCGATCGCGAGGGCGCCAAGGTGGAGGAGATGAAGGAGGCGATCGAGCGCCTCACGCAGGACGGCCAGGAGCCGACGCTGGCGAACTGGTTCGCTGGCGCCGGCGACGCTCGTCCCGGATAGCGGGCTCGCGGACCCCGCTGTGACGCGGCTTCGCCGGAATCTTCACGGGACGCGCCGCGTACGTTATGCACTGCGCATGCGTCCCCCGATCACGACCGCGCTGGTGCTCGCCGCGCTCACGGGGTGCAGTCCGGATCGACCCCCCGCGACCGGCGCGGACGCGGCGCCGCGCACCCAGAAGACGCAGGCCGAGCCCGTGGATCCGAGCGATCCGACGACCGGCGGCGCGCTGCTGGTGGCCCAGGCCGAGGTGACGACGTCGGGCAAGCACCCGGAGGCGGTCGCGTCCGACAGCGCGGCGGCGATGCTCGACCTGCCGACGGAGACGCCCGCGGACCTGGGCGGCGCCGAGCCGAGCGCGCCCGAGGACTACGGCGTGCTGCAATTCCCGGATCCGATCCCGGCGCGGGAGTCGCTCGTGATCCACGCGGTGGCCGGCTACGAGGTGGTGAGCGTGTACTCGAAGCCGGACACCGAGTCGCCGAAGCTCGGCTACCTGCGGATCGGGACGCGGCTGAAGGTGGGCGAGAAAGTCGAGGGCACGGGCTGCGCGAAGGGGTTCTATCCGCTGCCCACCGGCGGCTACGCCTGCGCCAGCAAGGGGCTGGTGGTCGCGAGCGACAAGGCGCCGTTCATGTCCTACGAGCCGCCGCCGCCGCGCGTCGACCAGGCGCTACCCTACGACTACGGCTACGTGCGCAAGTGGAACGCGCCGATGTTCTGGCGGGTGCCCAACGCCAAGGAGCTCGAGGAGGCGGCGTCGCAGCGAGCGGTCCGCGAGTCGGAGCGCACGGGGGTCCCGCTGCCCAGCGCCGGCGGCGACACCGACACCGACGGCGACACCGACGGGGCGGAGCCCGCCGAGCCGCCCGAGCCGATCAAGCTGCCGCTGAGCCCGGCCGAGCCGTGGCTCGAGAAGGGCTACTTCCTGAGCCTGGCCGAGAAGCTGCACGAGGAGGGCCGCATGTTCTGGCGGACCGCCCGCGGCGCGGTCGTCAGCGCGGGGGACGTCTACGGCTACACGGCCAAGGACTTCCAGGGCCACGAGCTCACGGAGGAGATGGACTTCCCCTTCGGCTACGTGAACAAGAAGTCGACGCGGCTGTTCGAGCTCGCCGAGGACGGCAAGCTGAAGGTCAAGGGCAACCTCGAGAAGCGCGACTTCATCGACCTCAGCGAGGAGACCGAGGTCAAGGGCAAGGCCTACATGCTGACGACCGAGGGCCTGCTGGTGCGCAAGGACGACCTGCTGCTGGCCGACCCGCAGCCGCTGCCCAAGGGCCTCGACCCCTGGGACCGGTGGATCGACGTGAGCCTCGACCAGCAGCTGCTGGTCGCCTACGAGGGCAGCAAGCCGGTCTACACGACGCTGGTCTCGAGCGGCAAGAAGAACAAGGCCGAGGAGACCTTCGAGACGCCCAAGGGCCGCTACCGCGTGTCGAGCAAGCACATCTCGACGACGATGGACGGCGGCACGGCGTCCGACGGCAACTACTCGATCCAGGATGTCCCCTGGACCATGTTCTTCCAGGGCAGCTACGCGCTGCACGGCGCGTTCTGGCACCGCAGCTTCGGCCGCCAGCGCAGCCACGGCTGCGTCAACCTCGGCCCGAGCGACGCGCGCTGGCTGTTCAACTGGACCACGCCGATCCTCCCGAGCGGCTGGCACGGGGTCAACGCGACCGACGAGACGCCGGGCACGACGATTGTCATTCGCGACTGAGGTCGCCGCTGAGGACGCTGCTGAAGTCGCGGCCGCGCGCGCTCAGGTCCCGACCGCGGCTCGGCCCACGACCATGATCTCGTGCAGCAGCCGGACGGCCTCGGCGCGCCGCGGCGCGTCGACGAGCAGCGAGAGCGTGCGCGTGTCGGTGTACAGCGCGCGCGGCGTGAGCCCGGCGCGCTCCAGGGTCTCGACGGCGCGGGCGATGAGTTCGGGGCGCTCCTCGAGACCGGCGCCGACGCAGCTCACGAGCGCGCCGTCGTCGAGCGCGAGCTCGCCGGCGAAGGCGTCCGTAAGGACGAGCGCGCGCGCGCGCTCGATGATGTCGCCGGCGTCCTCGCGTTGTGTCCGCGAGAGCAGGCCCGAGCAGCCGCGGTCGTGCACGTGGAAGAACCGCAGGCCCCAACACCCGGCCGCGCGCGCGAGCGCGGCCGTCGCGGCGCCCGAGAGCGCGTCGCCGTGCGTCGACAGGCGCAGGCGCGCGACATCGGCGTCCGCCGTGACCGCGAGCACGCCGGCGTCGCGCGCGGGATTGCGCCGGATCACGGTCTCGCCATGGACCGCAGGATCGCTGTGGCGGGCGAAGATGGCGATGCCGCGCTCCTCGGCGAGCTGTACGGCCTGCGCGTGGAGAACGCGGGCGCCGGCGCGGGACAGGGCCTGCATCTCCTCGTAGGACAGGGCGTCGATTCGCCGGGCCTCCGGGACCTCGCGCGGATCAGCGCTGTAGACCCCGTCGACGTCGCTGTAGATCTCGCAGTCAGCGCCGAGCGCTGCGGCCAGCGCGACGGCGGTGGTGTCGGAGCCGCCGCGCCCGAGGGTCGTGACCTCACGCTTGTAGCTCACGCCCTGGAAGCCGCCGACGATGACGACGTGCCCGGCCGCGAGCTCGTCCTGAATGCGGAAGGGACGAACCTCGATGATGCGCGCGCGACCGGCCTGATGGTTGGTGATGATCCCGCACTGCGAGCCGGTGAGGCTGATCGCGCGGCGACCCTGGGCCGCGATGGCGATCGCGAGCAGCGCCATCGAATTGCGCTCGCCGGTGGTCATGAGCATGTCGAGCTCGCGCGCCGGCGGCGGATCCATGAGCGCGCGCGCCTGCTCGACGAGCCTGTTGGTGGTCTTGCCCATGGCCGAGACGACGACCACGACCGGGCCGTCCTCCGCGCGCTGCACCACGCGCGTCGCGACCCGCCGCAGACGCTCGAGATCGGCGACGCTGCTGCCGCCAAATTTCATCACGACGGTCGCGGAACGCTGGGTCGCAGGCACGGCGGCGGTTATAGCGAGGATCGCTCGTGACGACCGCCTGGCGTGTCGCGGCGAACGTGCACGGGCCTGCGCATGCCGTTCCTCACATGCGCGCAACCGCAGGTCATCGACGGCGGCCCCACACGCGACAGCTTGACGCCTCTGGGGCCCGTCGATACAACCGCCTCGCCCCGCCGGGAGGGTGTTTCGCCCTGTTTGGGCCACCCTCGCGTCACCGGCGAGGTGCCGCACGCGATGGAAGCAACGCCCTGGGATCCCGATGACGTCGAGCTGCGACTCGACGCCGATGGCCGGCTGACCGACGAGGCGGAGCCCGCCGCCGGGCAGCGCGAACACTCAACAAACGCGTCGTCGCTGGACCTGCGAGCGCTGTACAAGGCGATGGTCCGGGCCCGCTGCCTCGACCTCGCGCTCGCGCGGCTCGGGCTGCCGATGTGGGCGCCGAGCGCCGGCGAGGAGGCGGTCACCGTCGCCTGCGGCACGCTGGCCGCGCCCGAGGAGTGGATCTTCCCGGGCAGCCGCGACATCGCCGTGAGCCTGACCCGCGGCGCGGACCTCGACGACCTGTTCGTGCAGCTGCTCGGACTGCGTCGCGCGGGGCCGCCCGGCACAGCCGGCGCGCCGGACCGGCGCGTCGCCCAGGTCCCCGAGACCCTCGGCCTCCACCTCCCGCTCGCGGCGGGTCACGCCCACGCCGAGAAGCTCGCGGGCTCGCGCCGGGCCACGGTCGCGCTGCTCGGCGAGGGCCTGTGCTCCACGGGCTACTACCGCGAGGCGCTCTCGCTCGCCGTCGCCTGCGACCTGCCGCTGGTGCTCGTGTGCAAGAGCCAGGTCTGGCCCGACGGCGCGCCGATGGAGGCGGGTGTGTTCGGCGATGGCGTCAGCGTCCGCGCGCGCTCCATGGGGCTGTGGTCGCGCCGCGTCGACGGGGCCGACCCGATCGCCGTCGCGCAGGCGGTCGAGCGCGCGCTCACTCGGGCCCGGCAAGGTCACGGCCCCGCGCTGGTCGAGGCGGTCGTGACCCAGATGCTGCACAAGGACGCGCCCGCGCACCGCGACCCGATCGAGCGCCTGCGACGACACCTCGACCACACCGGCGTGTGGACCGCGACCTTCCAGGACGTGATCGAGGCCGAGATCCGCGGGCACATTAGCCGGGCGCAGGAGCGAGCCCAGGAGCGAGCCCAGGAGCGCGGTCACGAGCTCGGCGAGCTCGAAGGAGGACGCGACGCATGACCACCGTCCTCGACATCCTCAGCACCACCCTCGCCGCGCTGCTGCGCGAGGATCCCAGGCGCCTGCTGCTCGGCGAGGACTGCCGCGACGGCGGCATGCTCGGGCTCTCCCGCGCCGCGCTCGACGATCCCGAGCTCGAGGGCCGCGTGCTCGGCACCCCGCTCACTCCGGCCTCGGCCGTCGCCCACGCCGGGGGGCTCGCGCTCGCCGGCCGCCGCCCGATCATCGCGCTGCCCAGCGCCGCCGCGCTGCTCGAGGGCCTCGCCGCGCTCCGCGAGCTGGCGCGCGGCGGCCAGCTCGCCGCCGGGCACGGAGAGCACGCGACCGGCGATGTCCTCCTGCTCGCGCCGACCGGATACGGGTTCGGACTCGGAGGTGACCACGCGGCCAGCTTCGAGTCGACGCTCGCGCTCGCCGGCGCCCGCGTCATCGCGCTCGGGGACACGAGCGAGGCCGCCGCGCTGCTGCGCGCCGCCGCCGACCTCGACGCCCACAGCGGCCCGGTCGTGCTGCTGCTCCCGCGCTCGCTGCTGCTCGAGACGGTCGACCCCGACGCGCTCTACGAGTCGCTGCCCCGCGAGTTGCACGCCGCGCGCCCGGTCCGCGGCGGCGCCGACGCGGTCGCCACCGTGTTCTGCTGGGGCGACACGGTCGCGCGCGCGATCGCGGCGGCCGAGCGCACCGGCTTCGACGTGGCCGTCGTCGACGTCGCCAGCCTCGCGCCGCTCGACACGCCCGCGCTGATCCGCGCCGCGCGCGAGACCGGCAAGCTCGTGATCGCGCACAGCGGCGCGCCGCGTCACGGCGTCGCCGCGGAGCTCGCCGCGCTGTTCGCCGACGAGGCCATCCTGTACCTCGACGCGCCGATCGTGCGGGTCGCCGGCGCGCGCGAGCTCCGCTACCCCGCCGAGGCCGACGCCTGTCCCTCGGTACACGCGATCGCCGACGCGATCACGCGCGTCGTGACGTACTGACCGACCTCCGATCCAGCGATTTCGAGACAGGCCGCCCCCACGACGGGAACGCCGCGTCCCCCTGACTACCCGAGGCCCATTCATGTCCAGCGAGTTCGCGTTCAAGCTTCCAGAGATCGGCGAAGGCGTCGTCGAGGGCGAGATCGTCCAGTGGCTCAAGCAGCCCGGCGACGCGGTCGAGGCGAACGAGCCGCTCGTCGAGGTCATGACGGACAAGGCGACGATCGAGGTGCCCTCGCCGGTCGCCGGCGTGGTCCGGGAGCACAAGGCGGAGGTCGGTGAGATCTGCGCCGTCGACCAGGTCATCGCGGTGCTCGAGCTCGGGGGCTCGCCGGCGTCGCGGCCGACGCCGGCTCCCGCGCCCGCCACGGCCGCTGCTTCGCACGCTGCTTCGCACGCTCCTTCGCACGCTCCTTCGTCCGCTCCTTCGTCGGCGACCAGCAACCAGCGCGTGCTCGCGACCCCGGCCGCGCGAGCGCTCGCGCGCGAGTCGGGCATCGACCTCAGCACGCTCCCGCTCGACGCGCGCGGCCGCATCACCAAGCAGGACGTCCTGGACGCGCGCACGCGGGCCGCGAGCGCGCCGCAGCCGAGCGCGCCCATCGCGACAGCGCCCGCGCCCGCGCCCGCGCCCGCGCCCGCGCCGACGCGGGCCCCGCGCCCCGCGCGCGTCGTCGAGACCGCGCCGGACGACGAGTTCCTGCCGTTTCGCGGCATGCGTCGCCGGATCTCCGACGGCCTGGTGCGCTCCTACACGACCGCGGTCCACTACACCTACGTCGAGCGCGTCGACGTCACCCGCCTCGTCAAGCTGCGCGATGAGGCCAAGGCGCTCGCCGCCGAGCAGGGCGTCGCGCTCAGCTTCCTGCCCTTCATCGTCAAGGCGGTGGTCCACGCGCTGCGCAAGTACCCGATCGTCAACGCCGAGCTCGACGAGCAGGGCGGTCGGATCATCGTCAAGAAGCGCTACAACATCGGCATCGCGACCGCGACCAAGAACGGGCTGCTCGTGCCCGTCGTGCACAACGCGGACCGCCTCAGCATCCTCGACCTCGCGCGCGAGATCGACCGGGTGGCCGCCGCGACCCGCGAGGGCAAGGCGAGCCGCGACGAGCTGACCGGGAGCACCTTCACGATCACGAGCCTCGGCAAGATCGGCGGCGTGCTCGCGACGCCCATCCTCAACTACCCCGAGGTCGGCATCCTCGGCGTGCACGCGATCCGCAAGACGCCGATCGTCGACGCGCGCGACAACATCACCGTCGGCCACATCATGAACCTCTCGACGTCCTTCGATCACCGAGTCGTCGACGGCTTCGAGGGCGCGAGCTTCCTGCAGGAGGTCCGGCGCTACCTCGAGAACCCGAACCTCCTGCTGCTCGCGGGCATCTAGCCCGAGCCGAGCACCCTCCTGCAAGACTCACCAGGCTCCACGAGAGCTCACGACAGGCGAGGACCCATGGCCACGATCAAGAAGAAGGCGCTCATCATCGGCGCGGGCACGGGCGGATACCCCTGCGCGATCCGCCTCGGTCAGCTCGGCGTAGACACCATGCTCGTCGAGAAGGCCAAGCCCGGCGGCGTCTGCCTCAACTGGGGCTGCATCCCGTCGAAGGCGCTGATCAGCGCGACCAAGCTGTATCACAAGGCCCAGCACGCCGAGTCCATGGGCCTGTCCTTTGGGTCCGCCAAGGTCGACATGGGCAAGATGCAGGTGTGGAAGGCCGGCATCGTCAAGAAGCTCACCAGCGGCGTCCAGGGGCTCGTCAAGGGCAACGGCGCGCAGTACGTGACCGCGACCGCGCGCTTCCTCGCGCCCAAGCGCGTGCAGCTCGACTACGCCGACGGCAAGCCGTCTGACATCGTCGAGGCCGAGCACGTCGTCATCGCCACGGGCTCGCTGCCGATCGAGATCCCCGGCTTCAAGATCGACCAGAAGCGCATCCTCGACAGCACCGGCGCGCTCGAGCTCGACCACGCGCCGAGGCGCATGCTGTGCATCGGCGGCGGGATTATCGGGCTCGAGCTCGGGCAGACCTTCCAGCGCCTCGGCACCGAGCTGATCGTGCTCGAGGGCCTCGGGCGCATCCTCGGCAACGTCGACGCCGACTGCGCCAAGCTCGTGCACAAGCAGATCGAGAAGGACGGCGGCAAGGTGCTGACCAACGCGCGCGCGATCGGCTGGCAGGAGCGCGGCGCCGACCTCATCGTGCGCGCCGAGGTCGACGGGCGCCTGCAGGAGTTCGCCACGGACGTCGTGCTCGTCGCCGTCGGCCGGCGCCCCGTGACCCACGGCTTCGGCTTCGAGAAGACCGGCGTCAAGAAGAGCGACCGCGGCTTCATTATCGTCGACAACCGCCTGCAGACCAACGTGCCCGGGATCTACGCGGTGGGCGACGTCGCGGGCCAGCCGATGCTCGCGCACAAGGCCTCGCACGAGGGCGAGGTCGTGGCCGAGGTCATCGCCGGCAAGAAGGCCGTCAACGACGCGCGCCAGATCCCCAACGTCGTCTTCACCGAGCCCGAGATCGCCGAGTCCGGCCTCACCGCCGCGCAGGCCAAGGAGGAGGGCTTCGAGGTCCAGGTCGGGAAGTTCCCGTTCTCGGTCAGCGGGCGCGCGATGGCGATCGCCGAGACCACCGGCTTCGTGAAGGTCGTCACCGACGCCAAGGACGCGCGCGTGCTCGGCGTGCAGATCTGCGGCCCCGAGGCCTCCGACCTCATCAGCGAGGCCGGCCTCGCGATCGAGATGGGCGCGTTCGCCGAGGATCTCTCGCTGACCGTGCACCCCCACCCGACGCTCAGCGAGGCCGTGATGGAGGCGGCCAAGCAGGCGATCGGCGAGGCGATCCACATCCAGAACCCCAAGCGCCGCTGAGGCGGCGCGCAGCGCCTCGCGGCCCCGTTCGCGAGGCGATTCGCCACATGTCCATGTAGACATCTTGCACGCCCCCGGGCTTGCGGCCCTACACGACGCGGGGCGATGCTCGACGTGAGCATCGGCCCGCGTCGCGCTCGCGACGCGCAGAAAAACCTGGCCTGGGGGACATGATGAAGATAAATGGAACGCGCGGGCGCCGACCCGCGGATGTACTCGCGTGGAGCGTCGCGGCGCTCGCCATCCTCGCGCTCGGCGCGTGCGGCGACAGCGGCGAGGGCACCACCGGCTCGAGCGACCCGAGCGCGACGACCGAGGGGTCGACGAGCGACGCCTCGGCCGGCCCGTCGACGGGCGCGGAGACGACCGGGATCGCGACATCGGGGACCATGGGCGAGGAGACCGAGAGCGGCACGCCGCAGACCGTGACCTCCGACGGCACCACCGAGCCGACCGAGCCCGACCCGTTCTGCGGCGACGGCACGGTCGACGTCGAGCTCGGCGAGGAGTGCGACGACGGCAACGACGACGACACCGACAGCTGCCTGTCGGACTGCGTCGCGGCGAGCTGCGGCGACGGCGTCGTGCAGGCGGGCGTCGAGGAGTGCGACGACGGCAACAACGACGACACCGACACCTGCGTCGCGAGCTGCGTCGCGGCGAGCTGCGGCGACGGCTACGTCGGACCCGGCGAGGCCTGCGACGACGGCAACGACGTCGACGACGACGCGTGCTCCAACACCTGCGCGCTCGCCAGCTGCGGCGACGGTCAGGTGCAGATGGGCGAGGAGTGCGACGACGGCAACGACGACAACACCGACGCCTGCACCGTCACCTGCCTCAACGCGACCTGCGGCGACACCTACGTCCAGGAGGGCGTGGAGAGCTGCGACGACGGCAACAACGACGACAGCGACGAGTGCACCACGCTGTGCGCGCCGCCGGCCTGCGACGACGGGATCGTCAGCGGCGCCGAGACCGACGTCGACTGCGGCGGCGACACCTGCGGCCCGTGCCAGCTCGACCAGTCCTGCGACCTCGACGACGACTGCGCCGAGGGCAGCTGCGTCGGCGGCTTCTGCTCGCTCGTCGCGACCTGCGCCGACATCCTCGCGCTCGACCCCGCCGCGCTCTCCGGCATCTACAAGATCGACCCGGACGGCCAGGGCGGACAGGACGCGTTCGACGTCTCCTGCGACATGGAGACGGACGGCGGCGGCTGGACGCTCGTGTTCCACGTCTACAACATGGGCGGTCACCCCAACGGGCTGAAGGAGAACCAGTTCACCGCGCTGTTCGCCCACAACCGCTTCACCGACGAGACCTGGTCGTACGAGAGCATGAACAACACGATCACGGCCGGGATCGGCAGCGGCCTCGTCACGCTCATCGACCAGGGCGCGCTCGACATCGACATGTTCACCGACAAGTGGGACGACGTGCGGATGACCTGCGCGCTCGGCAACGGCGTCGAGATGCCGAACAACTTCGCGCAGGTCAACGGCTACGCGACGCTGAACGACAGCTCCAAGCTCCACGGCGCGACCCCCAACGGCACCTCGTACATGATCGACCCCGGGCTCAACTCCTTCGATCAGGACACGATCTGGCACGACAACGAGACCGCGTCGTCCAACAGCGGGCACTACCTGTGCGACTACACCAACTCCGGGTCCTCGGGCGCGCAGTTCGGCTTCTGCTACACGGACCACCTCAACAACCCCAACAACCTCGACTACGGCGACTCGATCGTCTCGATCGCGTTCGGCACCTCGTACGGCGCCGACGGCTGGTCGGTCGGCTTCACCGGGGAGTGCGGCGACATGGGCTTCACCGCCCAGCAGAACCAGGGGACCTACTCGATCTGGATCCGCTGACGCGGGCCTCGTTGGTCCGTTCTCTTCGCCGCGCTCGGGGGAGCCGGCTCGCGACTGTTTTTCGATGGCCGACGTGTCACACGCGTGGCTTTCACGAGCGGGGGCGGGGGGCGCTCCTTGCGGGACGCACGTGAGCGACCCCCTCACGGGGGCCGCTCACGTGGTCTTAAGTTCTCATCCGGGCCCCGGCCCCGCTCGCACGCCACGCTCCGTCCGCACGAGAGAGACCCCGCTCATACACTGCTCCGTCCGCGCGTACGAGCCTAGCTGAACCAAACAGCCCCGCGACGACGTGCTACCGTGCGCGCGTGGACGCGTTCAAGCTGCGCATCGGGACACCTGAGGATGACCGCTTCGTCGCGCGCTGCTTCTATCAGATGTGGCGCGACATCGGGCTCGCGCCGGCGGAGCTGCTCGCGCCCGACGTGGCCGAGGCGCGCGTGCTCGAGTTCCTCGCGCGCGGGCGCGCCGAGCTCCAGCTCGCCACCGTCATCGCCAACGACGCGGCCTCGGCCGAGCTCGAGCGCCACGTCGGCTGCGCGGTGTGCCAGCGCCACGCGCTCTACCCCGACATCCTGCAGCCGAGCGCGCGCGGCTACGGCTACATCTGGGGCGTGTACGTCGACGCGGCGCGGCGCGGCGCGGGCCTCGGCGCGCGCCTGACCCGGGCGTGCATGGATCACCTGCGCGCGGTCGGCTGCACGCACGCGGTGCTCAACGCGGCCCCGCTCGCGCGCGGGCTGTACGAGCGCCTCGGCTTCACCGCCAACAACGAGATGCGCGTCGCGCTGACCTGACGAGCGCCGCGCGCGCTGCCTCCGAGGTCAGGTCGTCGGCGCGGCGCCGACGATCGGCAGGCCCGCGCGCGGCGGGCTCTCGACGCCTGGCGGCGGGAACACGCGCATCTGCATGCGCCAATCGGCGCCGATCATCATGCCCGGGGTCATCGGGTCCCAGACGTTGACCCCCTGCAGCGGCTCGCTCGAGAAGATCAGGTGACTCACGAAGTCGCCGGAGCGGCCCGGGCGCTCGCACTCGGGCGCGTAGCTCGGGCAGTGGTCGCGGTCGGGGCAGCGCTGCTTGTGGGTGCTGGCGTACAGCGACTTACCGCCCTGGTGGGCGAGCATCGTGTTCCCGTTGGTGATGATGAAGGTCAGGAAATTTTCCGTGGGCGGCCCGCCGTCGTCCTCGCAGATCGGGCCGGCGAGCGCGACGACCTCCTCGAGGGCCTCGCGCGCGGCGGCGGCGACGTCCTCGAGCGGGTAGCCGCGGCGGTGCAGCTCGCAGCGCCGCTGCATCTTGCCGAGGAGCATGTAGAAGAGCACCTCGCTGTCGGTGTCGCCGAGGATGAAGCGCCGGAGGATCGGCGGGATCTTCTCGACGAGGCCGGCGCGGATCTCGGAGAAGCCGCGGATGTTGCCGTTATGCGCGAACACCCAGGTGCCGTACTGGAACGGGTGCGTGTTCAAGGTCGAGAGCTCGCCCTGCGTCGCCTTGCGCAGGTGCGCGAGCACGGTCTCCGAGGTCACGACGCCAGAGACCCGGCGGAATAGGTGGTCGTCGACTGCGGTCGAGACGCTCTTCACCACGTGCGGCGCGCGAGCGAGGTAATACGCCACACCCCAGCCGTCGGGGTGTCGCTCGCTCTGCTGCATGAGCGCGTTGTCAGCGCTCACGAGGCTGCGGTGAACCTGGCTCTGGATCACGGAGCGAAAGCCGAATAGCCTGCACACGCGAATACCATACAACACGCAGCAGGCGCGCCGCGATCGCTCGCGGAACAAAGAGACAGGCGCCGGCGCGGGCTCGAGGACACGCAGTGAATCAGGACGGCCACTACAAGAGCAACCTTCGCGACACCTTCTTCAACCTGTTCGAGGTCCTCTCGGTGCAGGACACGACCCTCGGCCGCGGCCCCTTCGAGGAGTTCGACGCCGAGCTGGCCCGCAGCACGCTCGAGACCTACGAGCAGTTCTGCAGCCGCGAGCTGGGGAGCAGCTGGGTCGAGTCCGATCGCGTGCCGCTGACGCTCGACGCCGACGGCAACGTCGGCCTGCCGCCCGGCCTGAACCGCTCGATCACCGCGCTCTACGACGGCGAGTGGCACATGCTCGACGCCCCGGCGCACCTCGGCGGCATGGCCTCCCCGCCCTCGGTGCACTGGGCGGCCTTCGAGTTCGCCGCCGGCGCCAACCCGGCGGCCGCGTTCTACGCCCTCGGCACCACCCTGGCCAAGGCGCTCGATCCCGTGGTCACCGACGAGCAGCGCGATCGCTTCCTCCGGCCGCTGCTCGAGCGACGCTGGGGCGCGACGATGGTCCTCACCGAGCCCGACGCCGGCAGCGACGTCGGCGCCGGGCGAACCCGCGCGCGCGACCTCGGCGACGGCACCTGGGCGATCGAGGGCGTCAAGCGCTTCATCACCAACGGCGACTTCGAAGGGCCCGAGAACATCCTGCACGGCGTGCTCGCGCGCCCGGAGGGCGCGGGCCCGGGGACCAAGGGGCTCTCGCTGTTCCTCGTGCCCAAGTTCTGGGTCCACGAGGACGGCAGCCTCGGCGAGCGCAACGGCGCCTACTGCACGAACATCGAGGACAAGATGGGGCTCAAGGGCTCCGCGACCTGCGAGATGACCTTCGGCGAGCGCGGCGTCGCGCGCGGCGTGCTCGTCGGCGAGGTGCACAACGGCATCCGGCAGATGTTCCGCATCATCGAGCAGGCGCGCATGGCCGTGGGCTGCAAGTCGATGGCGACGCTGTCGACCGCCTACCTCAACGCGCTCGACTACGCCAAGATCCGCGTGCAGGGTCCCGACCTCCTGCGCGCGACCGACAAGTCGGCGCCGCGCGTGCGGATCATCGAGCACCCCGACGTGCGCCGCATGCTCATGGTCCAGAAGGCGCACGCCGAGGGCATGCGCGCGCTGTGCATGTACACCGCGTCGATCCAGGACCGCATCGCGATCGCCGGTGACAACAAAGACGCCTCGCGCGCGGACCGGCGCCGCAACGACCTGCTCCTGCCCATGGTCAAGGGCTACTGCTCGAGCCGCGCCTACGAGATCCTGGCGATGTCGCTGCAGTGCCTCGGCGGCTCCGGCTACGTCCGCGATTACCCGATCGAGCAGTACATCCGCGATCAGAAGATCGACTCGCTCTACGAGGGCACGACGCACATCCAGGCGCTCGACCTGATCCTGCGCAAGGTCGCGCGCGACGGCGGCGCGACCTTGCAGGGCTGCTCGGCGAGATCGAGGCGACGCTCGGCGAGCTGGCCGAGGACGGCCCGCTCGCGACCGAGCGCGCGCTCCTGGGACGAGGTCTCAAGGACATCCAGGGCCTGTTCGGCGCGGTCATGGGCAAGGTCGGCGAGTCGCTCTACCACGTCGGCCTGCAGGGCAACCGGATCCTCTACGCGACCGCCGAGCTGATCATCGGCTGGCTGCTGGTGCGCCAGGCGATCGTCGCCCAGGCCGCGCTCGACTCCGGGCGCTCGCTGTCCGACGCGGACCAGGCGTTCTACACGGGCAAGCTGGCGAGCGTGCGCTTCTACTGCCGCTCCGTGCTCCCCGGCCTGACGCTCGCGCGCAAGCTGGTCGAGGGCAGCACGCTCGAGCTCATGGAGCTGCCCGAGGCCGCGTTCTGACGTCGGCCGCTGACGCGACCCGACGACGCGGCGCCGCCGTCACAGGCGAGCCGGTCGCCGGGCGCGTCTGATATGCTCCCGGCGCGATGACGAAGACCTCGACCTCGAAGCCGCGCCTGCTCCGCCACCCTCTCTCCAGTGTGCTGGCGCCCTCGTTGGCCCTCGCGCTGGCGCTCGCGCTCGCCTGCGACGGCGGCGCTGACAAGCCGCCGGCCAAGGCCGCCGCGCCCGCGGCCGCCGAGCTCGAGCCGACCAAGGCCGGCGTCCACGGCGACGCCACAAGCCCGCACGCCGCCGCCAATCCGCACGCCGCCGCAAACCCGCACGCCGGCGGTCCGCCGTCGAGCGCGCCTGCCCTCGAGGACCTGTACCCCAACGCGCGCGAGCTGACCCCGGGCGGCGAGACGCGCGACGAGGTCATCGGCGGGCTCACGCTCAAGGTCCCGAGCGAGTGGACGCGCAAGCAGCCCAAGAGCAGCATGCGCCTGGCCGAGCTCACGCTGCCGGGACCCGGCGGTGACGTCGACCTGGTTGTCTATCGCTTCCCCGGGGGCGCCGGCGGCGTGCAGGCCAACATCGACCGCTGGACGGGTCAGTTCCAGGCGCCCGGCGGCGGCCCCCTCGCGGCCGAAGACCAGTCGATCACGAAGACCGAGCGCGCCCCTCTCACGATCACCGCAGTCGACGTCAAGGGCACCTACGTCGGCGCGGTCTCGCCCGGCTCGACCACGCACCACAACACCCCCGACGCGCGCATGTTCACGACGATCATCGAGGGCGCCGGCGACCCGTACTTCCTCAAGGCGGTGGGGCCGGCGAAGACCCTCGCGATCTGGGAGCCGGCCTTCAAGCTGCTGCTCGAGACGCTCGACGCCAAGAGCTCGCTACCAGATCCACCAGCCGCCGCGCGGTCGCATCTCGAACGCGCCGAAGCGGACCTGCAGCGCGAGCTCGATCATCGGGTAGGGGAACAGCGCGCGCGTGACGACGCCCAGGCGACGTGTCCCTACGCGCAGGTGGAGCCCGCCCGCGAGGCGATTGCGCGTGAAGTAGGGCGGCGCGTCGGGGTTGTTGATCACCGTGTCCTCGGGGAACGGGTCGGCCTCGCGGCCGCGCGCCCAGCCGAGGTCGACGCCGGCCGTGAACCACGCCTGCGCGAAGCTGACGTGCCCCATGAGGTAGTGGGCGCGCTGCTGAAAATTGTCCTCGTCCGCCGCCGGCTCGAGCGGCGGCGGCGGCGACAGCAGCTGGAAGTAGGTCGCGCCGACCTCGAGCCGCGGCCCGCGGTACAGCGCGAGCGCGACGGTCGGCGACCAGCCGGGCACGGCCTGCCCCGGGAGCCAGTGCGCGGTCGCGCCGATCGTCAGGCGATCGAGCACGCCGACGGCGACGCCGAGCCGGTACACGTGCGGGTGCCCGAGCCCGACGTCGACCCCGATCACGCCGTGGTCGAGGTGATGCACAGAGCGCGCGACCGGGCGCGTGAGGTGTGCGCGCAGCGGGCTGACGACTCGGGTGTCCTCTTCGCCAGGTCCGCTCGAGCGCGTCGTCGACCTTGATGACGGCTCCGACGGCGGCTCCGACGGCGACTCCGACGGCGACGGCGTCAGCGTCGGCGACGGCGACGGCGTCTCGGCGGACCACGCCGCGTTCACCGGGCTCGTGGTGAGCCCGCTCGAGACGACGACGGCGAGCAGAGAAATCACCGTGAGGTTACTCCGTCGACGTACGCGCTCGCGTACGCCAGATCGGCGACCATCATACTGCAAGCTGATCCCTGAGATACACCGTACAAACATCGTCCCGAAGTCGAGCGGCCGCGCCGCAGGCCACTGAGACCGGGCAGGAGTCGAGGAGAGCATGACCCACAAGCCACTGTCACGCGCCGTCTACATCGTCGCCGCCAAGCGAACCCCGTTCGGGACGTTCGGTGGAGCGCTCAAGGACCACTCGGCGACCGACCTCGCGGTCATCGCCGCGCAGGCGACCCTCGAGGCCGCAGGCGCCAGCCCGGAGCTCGTCGACGCCGTGTGCATCGGCAACGTCCTGCAGACCTCGGCCGACGCCATCTACCTCGCGCGCCACGTCGGCCTGCGCAGCGGCGTGCCGATCCCGGCGCCCGCGCTCACCGTCAACCGCCTGTGCGGCTCGGGCTTCCAGGCCGTGGTCTCCGGCGCCCAGGACATCCTGCTCGGCGACGCCGAGCTCGTCCTGACAGGCGGGACCGAGAGCATGAGCCAGGCGCCGCACGCCGCCCGCGGGCTGCGCTGGGGCACGCGCTTCGGCGCCGAGCCCAAGCTCGAGGACACGCTCTGGTCCGCGCTCACCGACTCCTACACCGGCTCGCCGATGGCGATCACCGCCGAGCGCCTGGCCGAGCAGCACGGCATCTCGCGCGAGGCCTGTGACGCGTACGCGCTGCGCAGCCAGCAGACCTGGGCTGCGGCCCACGAGTCCGGCCGCTTCGCCGCCGAGCTGGTGCCGATCGAGCTCAAGACCCGCAAGGGCACCAAGACCATGGACGCCGACGAGCACCCGCGCGCCGACGCACAGCTCGCGACCATGGCCAAGCTGCGCCCCGTGTTCAAGAAGGACGGCGTCGTCACCGCCGGCAACGCCTCGGGCATCTGCGACGGCGCGGCCGCGCTGCTGCTCGCCAGCGAGGAGGCGGTGAAGCGTCACAAGCTGACGCCGCTCGCCCGCCTGGTGCAGTGGAGCGTCGCCGGGGTCGACCCCAACATCATGGGCATCGGCCCCGTCCCGGCGATCCGCGGCGCGCTCGCGCGCGCTGGCCTGACGCTCGACGACATGGACCTCGTCGAGATCAACGAGGCCTTCGCGCCCCAGTACCTGGCCTGCGAGAAGGAGCTCGGGCTCGACCGCGAGAAGACCAACGTCAACGGCGGCGCGATCGCGCTCGGCCACCCGCTCGGCGCGTCCGGGGCCCGCATCGCGGCGCACCTCGTCCACGAGCTGCGGCGCGTGCAGGGGCGCTACGCGATCGGCTCCGCGTGCATCGGCGGCGGCCAGGGCATCGCGGTCGTGCTCGAGAACCTCACCTGACCGAACGGTCCGCTCACGCGCCGAGGCCCGGGTTCGCCGCGCGCGACCCGGGCCTCGTCGTCTTCACGCGCTGCTGCTCCGTCAGAGCTCCGCGGTGCGCATGAACATGGGCTGCGCGAGCAGCCACAGGCTCAAGAAGCTCATCGCGACCATCCCGAGCATCATCACGAGGTGCGCGCGCAGGCTCGCCCGACGATCGCCGCCGTAGACGCGGAACGCCTCGCGCTGGGCCACGAAGATCCCGTAGATGTGGCCGACGATCACGAGCGCGACCTGCAGGTACCAGATGCTCTCGGGGCTCCACAGCGCGGACAGAGGCGCGCGCGCGGTCCCGAAGAGGTCGTACCCCCAGCCGAGCGGGTCGCTGATCAGGCGCCACAGCTTCGACCACTCCCAGAACACGTGCGTCGCGTTGTGGGCGAGGTGATAGAAGAGCGCGATCGGCAGCAGCGTGTAGGCGAAGCGGATGAACACGCGCCGGATCGAGACGTCGCGGCGGCCGCTCGCGTAGCGCATCAGCGCGCACAGCAGCCAGTAGACCAGCCCGGGCACGAGGATGCACAGCAGCATCATCATCGTGAAGGTCACCATGCCGCCGTGGCTGCCCGCGAGGCCGAGCGCGTCGACGCCGAGGAGCGCGACCTGTCCGTCGATCAGCGCGCCGCGCAGCGCGTCCTCCCACTCCATCCAGCGCGGGATCATGGCCGCGCCGTGGAACGCGCTGACGATGAAGATCAGGATCGCCATGTAGGCCTCGTCGCGCTTGGCCCGGTGCGGGTGGAGCACGTCGGCGCCGCTGCTGCGGAGGTTGAGCCCGATGTTGTCGTGGGGGCAGCTCTTCACGCACTCGGTGCACAGCGTGCAGTACTGGTTCTCGTTCATCGCGCCCATGAACTCATGGGTCGGGCACGGGTAGCCGCGCGCGCCGCCGTGGAAGCAGTCCTTGGTCTTGCACGCGCGGCACGTCTCGTTGTCGCGCCGGCGCAGCTCGAGCATCCCCATCAGCGAGTACTGCCCCGAGACGCGGCCGACGAAGCACACGTAGCGGCACATGGCCTTTCGCTCATAGAGCACCAGCAGCAGCCACGCGAGCGCGATCATCCCGAGCCCGAGCAGCGACGTCAGCCACGGGCGGTTGGCAGCGTCGAACACGATCTCGAGCCAGGTCACGAACGCGAACAGCACGATCGCCGGCCACATCCACAGCTTGAAGCGCGGGTACTTGCGCCCGAGCGTGCGGATCGCGGTCACGCGCGTAAGGCTCCCGCGCATGATCCAGTCCGGGATCGCGGTCCACGGGCACATGAAGCACCACACGTTGCCGAGCAGGAGCACGAGGAAGATCAGCCCGATCCACCAGATGTTCCACGTCAGCACCGGCGCGATGTTGCGGCCCGGCTCCTGCGAGCCGACCAGCCCGATGACGATGACCGCGAGGAACGCGAGCACCACCGGCAGCTGCACCGCCGGCTGAAACCACCGGCTCTTGATCATCCGCCGCGCCCAGCCGACGCGCGTCAGGTCGAAGCGCCAGTAGCGGCGCGCCCGCGAGCGCGGATCGAAGCCCTTGCCGTGGCGCTCGAACACGACGAAGGAGAGCAGCAGGATCAGGATCGACGAGGCGAAGAACACCTCGTTGGGCAGCCCGGGCATCAGGTGCACGTAGGCCTTGCGCTTGACCACCTTGACGTCATCGAAGGCGCCCGGATCGAAGAACCCGCCGCCCGCGAGCGCGTCGCGCTGGGCCGCGGTCAAGCCGCGATCGTCGGGCGCCCCGCCCTCTCGCTCGAGCACGAGCGCGCCGGTCCTGGTCCGCTTGCGCCCGAAGCGGTCGACCTCGTACTCGGGCACCTCACCCGGCTGCGCGGGCAGCTCCTCGACCTCCGGCATCGGCGGCGCGCCACCTGGCTGTGCGGGCAGCTCCTCGACCTCCGGCATCGGCGGCGCGCCACCTGGCTGCGCGGGCAGCTCCTCGACCTCCGGCATCGGCGGCGTCACGACGAGCGCCGACTGCAGGCTCGAGTGCACCAGCAGCACCGCGTCGGGACCCGAGCGCGCGCTCGCCTGCGCGCTGACGATCCAGACGAGCCCGAGCACGCCGAGGATCACCGCGAAGACGCGCGCGAAGCGGCCGCCGCGGATCAGCGCCAGGGGATCTTCTTCATCAGCTGCATCGGCGCGCGGGTCAGCCGCCCCGCTCGTGGGGAGCACGGGCAGGCGTACGCGCGGACGCGAGCCGCTCACGGGGCGACCTCGTAGATCCGCACGACGTTGGGCGCGCGGGACCACGTGCGGGGATCGCCCGACGCGAACAAGCCCTCGCCGAGGTCCACGAGCTCGCTCGCGCGCACGTCACAGTCGTCGAGGCTCGTCGTGTCGAGACCGACCCAGAACACCTGGCCGCGCCCCTCGCGGGTCTGGGGGAGGTTCTCCGGCGTCGGGCCTGCACCGACGGCCAGGTGCGTCCGAGCTCCGCTGAGCGCGAGCGCGAACGGCTCATTGGCCTCGGCGCCGCCGGTGAGCGCCGCCGCGAGCTCGGGGATCTCTCCACACAGCTCCGGTGTCGGCCCTGTCCGACGAGCCACGAACACGCCGCCGCGACCGCCGCCGCCGGCCACGAGCCAGTACGGGTCCGCGCCGTCTGCCGGTCGAAGCAGCACCAGCTCCCGAAGCGTTCGGATGTCCTCGAGGCCCGCTGGCAACGCGCTCCCGGCGGGCCCGGTGAGATCACAGGCGCTCGAGACGTGCATCAGCCGCGGCGCCGCGACCGGAGACGACTGGGCGAGCAGCAGACCCCCGGCGCCGTCGGGCGCGAGGTAGCGCGTCGTCCAGGTGTCAGGCGCGCCGACCGGCGTCGTGTAGCCGCAGCCCGAGACCGCCGCCGCCGCCGCCGCTGGATCCGAGAGGTCTGTCGGGATGTCGAGGATCGCGACGCTGTTGCTCCCATCACAGGCCGTCGCGACCGCGCGCATGTCGTCGTCGAGCGCGACCAGGCTCCAGGCGCCGCTGCACGGCTCGTCGAGACCGCCGAGGTCAACGGTGCCCGTCGCGCCGGTGTTCGGGTCGACGATCAGGAGCTGACTCGGGTTGCTCCAGTCGAAGCTCTTGAGGCTGTTGTTGAAGACCGCGACCAGCAGCGCGCCGCTCGGGTGCTCGAGCATGAACAGCGCCTCCTCGCGCTCGAGCGCGAGCTGCTCGGCGCCGCCCGAGAACTCCCCGCCGGCGAAGAACTCGGAGCTCGGCGCGGTCGCGCCGCGCTCGAGCGCCTCGAACATCGACAGGGGGAAGCTCAGCAGGCTGCCGCGATCGATCTCCGGGTAGTGGCCGAGGAGCACGCGCAGGCGCTCGTCGTCGACGAGGAGGCCATATGGCTCATCAAGCAGGTTCCCCGTGACCTGCTGACCGCTCGGGTCTGGCTTGAGGTCGAGCTCGACGCGCCCGCGCAGCTCTCCGCGGGTGGCGTCGAAGACGTCGACGCGATCGTCGAGCGTCTGGCTGACGAGCACGAACGAGCAGGGCGGCGTCGCGCAGGCCAGCAGCCCGTCCTCGCCCCCCTCGCTCTCGCTCCCGCTCGTGTCCCCGGTCTCCGTCACCTCGGTGGTCGTGTCCGGGTTCTCCGGGAGACACGCGCCGAGACCGAGCGCGACGACCGTGACGCCCGCGCGCCCCGGGCCGATTGAGCCGAGCAGCGCCATGCAGCAACCCTATCCCGGATCGCGCAGGCCGTCACGAACCGGCCGCTCAGCGACGGCCCAGCGCGACCTTCATCAGCAGCAGCGCCTCGCGGCCCGCGTTGCTGACGAGCTGGCTCTCCTCGGGCTCGCCGGCCACCGGCGTGAGCCCGCCCTGGCCCATCGTGAACTCGGACTCGAGCGACTTGCCGCGCAGCTGATCGAGGAACGCGTCGCGCGTGAGCTCGATGTTGCCGCGGTAGTCGTAGACGCGGATGCGGTTGATCTGCCCGGCGGCGTCGACCCCGATCCCGACCTCGAGCGTCAGCACGCCGCCGTTGAGGATCTTCGGCTTGGTCCGCGGATCGATGAAGATCGCGACGCCGAGGAACGCGCCGCCGCGATCCTGCGCGATATAGAACTCGGGCTGCTTGTCCTCGGGATACAGCTCGAAGCCGAGCTGCTCCTCGAGGAAGCCCACCTCGCGCTCGCTGTACTGATACCGCTTGATGCGCCACGCGTTCGGATCCGCGTCGGGGAACAGCCTCATCAAGTTGCGGTGCGTGATCTCCCAGCTCCCCCACTTCGCCAGGTGGGCCTCCGCGCGCGGACCCGGTGAGCCGAGCACGAACAGGGTCGAGAGCGCGATTGCTGAGAAGACGCGGCGCAACATGGACACGGGACGGGAAAATGGACGCCGGGTGGGCGCGTTTCCTTCACCATATCACCAATCAAAAACGCCGCGCCGGGAGCGATCCCGCGCGGCGCTCGAGACGCTGCGTCGTCGACGTTAGCCCGTGAACATCTGCTCGAGCTCGCTCGCGATCTTCGACTCCTCGACGCCTTTTGCCAGCGCGAGTTCCTGGACCAGGAGGCTGCGCGCGGTGTCAAGCATCTTACGCTCGCCGAAGGAGAGGTCCTTGTCGCCGCGCAGGATGCAGAGATCGCGGAGAACGCTGGCGATCTCGACCAGCGAGCCGGTCTTGATCTTCTCCATGTACTCGCGGTATCGACGGTTCCAGGTGGCCGTCGAAATTTTCTCCCCGCGCCTGGCGAGCACGTTATAAACGTCCTGGATCTGCTCCTCACCGACAATGCGCCGCAGCCCGACCGTCGTCGCGTTGCGCTTCGGGACCATGACCTTCATGTCATTCTCGAGCACCCGGAGGACGTAAAACTCCATCGCGGATCCCGAGATTTCCCGCCGCTCCAGGCCCGTGACTTCTGCCACGCCATGACCCGGATAGACGGCCTTGTCACCGATCTTGAATTCGCACATGAAGTGGTCTGCAGACGGCAAAATGCGCCACCATTGCCGCGTTTGAGGCCAAAACAGTATCATGTAGCCGCGATGAGCGTCAACGTCCACCGGACGTCCGGCCTGCTCATCCGCTGAGACCGTGAGCGTACAACCCTCGCCAGATGCTTGATGTGTCCTACGTGTCCTTTATTATTGCCGCCATGCAGCGTGCGTTCGGGCCCGGGCGAAGGAAGCTATCAAGAACCGTTTGCCTCGCCATGGGCTTGTTGATCAGCGCGCAACTTGCGTGTGCCAACTCACCCGACAAGCTGCCGCCGCCATACAAGCAGTTCTACTACAACCTTCCGTCGGAAGCGCAGAAGACCGAGTACCTCAAGCTCGACGACTCGCAGCGCGAACCGTACCTCAAGCAAACTGGCCTGTGGGACAAGTGGACCGCGTTGCCTGCTGAAGAGCGCAAAGCGGCGATGCAGGGCGACGTCAAGGTTGGCTTCCACGAGTTCGCCGCGTTCATGGCCTGGGGCCCGCCCGCGAACAGCCAGGGCTCGAACGACCGGACGCACACCTATATCCGCTGCTCGAGCGGTCCGAAGCGCGGCAAGTACGTCATCAACAATCTCGACTGCGACGGCACCTCGAGCGAGATCGAGTTGACGATCCAGGACGACGTGATCGTCGAGATCAAGTACCTGAACTAGTCTCGCAGCTCGCCGTCAAGTCCGAAAACGCCGCCCCATCCGGGCGGCGTTTTTCGTGGTGCGTCACAAAAGCGCGCCATGCACATACACGTCCATGCCGTGTGCAAAAACACTACAAAATCAAAACCAAGGGTTCGTTTTGGAGCTTTTTCTCTCCAGCGCGATGCGCGGATGTGAACGCAGAAAGGCCATCAACTACATAAAATGATCGTTCAACTTCCTATAATTTAGGCAAAAAGATGTTAATTTGGAGTTGACAGCGCGCGTACGGGCTAGGTAGCTTTTGCTCACCGTTGCTCCTTAAGGAGGGAGAGAACGATGCTCGATGATGCCACGCAGGCCGCGCCGGCCGCGCCGGCTGACAAGAAGTCAGCCAAGAAAAAGACCGCCAAGAAAAAAGCGACCAAGAAAAAGGCCGCCAAGAAGAAGGCTGCCAAGAAGAAGGCCGCCAAGAAGAAGGCGACCAAGAAAAAGGCTGCCAAGAAGAAGGCCGCCAAGAAGGTGACCAAGACGGCCGCCAAGAAGAAGGCGACCAAGAAGAAGGCCGCCAAGAAGAAGGTCGCCAAGAAGAAGGCGACCAAGAAGAAGGCCGCCAAGAAGAAGGCCGCCAAGAAGAAGGTCGCCAAGAAGAAGGCCGCCAAGAAGAAGGTCGCCAAGAAGAAGGCGACCAAGAAGAAGGCCGCCAAGAAGAAGGCGACCAAGAAGGCCGCCAAGAAGAAGGCGACCAAGAAGGCGACCAAGAAGGCCGCCAAGAAGGCCGCCAAGAAGAAGTAGTTCACCAGACGACCGCATCTGGTGCGCTAGAAGACCGCCGTGGGCCACCCGCGGCGGTCTTCGTGTATCTGGGACTAGCAGGCCGAAAACCGCCGCGCGGCCGCGAGCGTGTCCCGAACGCCCGAAGACGGTGTAGAAGGCGCAGTAGGCCCACTACAACGTTCGGGCTTCGCGGCCGAGACCTAATCCCGCGCCGGCAACACTGCGGAGAGCGCGCGAAGATTGGCGTAGTTGCGATGGCCCGCGAACAACACCGTGGTCGGCGCCTCCCCCTCGTCAAGCTCAAGCGCGAGTTCTTCCGCCAATGGCCCCAAGCGCTCCGTAGCGCCAGCGCTGTCGACGCGCAGCCAGCAATTTTCGAACGAGCGACGCAGTAGACGGCCCGTGAGATCGAAGGTCGAGACGAGGTTCACAACCCCATACTCGCGGGCGAGCGCGGACAGCTCGCGGTCCTCCCACAGGCCCTCCGCCTCCCAGATGAGCTCGATCCCGCGCTCACGCTGCGCGTGAAAGAACGCGCGAAGTCGTTTCATGCCCACCGGCCCTGGCGTGAGCCCCGCAGGAGTCCGTAGAACGATTTTCTGGGTGCCGAGCGCCTCCGCGCACGCCAGCGTCGTGTCCCACGCGGCCTGGACCTCCGGCGTCTCCTGAAGACGCCCAAAACGCAGGGGCTCACCCGGGAGCGCGCGCGTCCCGAGCGCGCGCAGGCCGTCGTCCGGGCCGTGCGTCACGAGGTGCCAGGCATAAGGGATGACCTCGGCGCGGGGATGCAGCTCCTGAATCTTGCTAGCGAGCCGACGCGCGGCCGCCTGACGCGGGGGGTTGAGCAACGTGGAGCGCAGCACGACGAAGTCGACCGAGTCGGCGGCGCGTGCGGCTTGCAAGCCGCGTTCGTCGGAGAGGATGACGCCGAGCTTCGTTGGCATGGCTCGGTGCTCGTACCACATGCGGTCACGCTCGCGCTCGTGATTCGACGACGCCCGCTCCGTTGACACCGCCGGCGCGCCGTGTGCTACCAACGGCCCCGCGATGAAGCTGTTTATCGACACGGCAGATGTGCAGGAGATCCGCGACGCGGCCTCCCTGGGCCTCCTTGATGGCGTCACGACCAACCCGACGCTCGTGGCTCGCGTCGGACGCCCGATGCGCGAGGTGTTGACCGAGATCTGCGAGATCGTCTCGGGTCCCGTCAGCGGCGAGGTGCTGGCGACGACCTACGACGAGATGCTGGTCGAGGCGCGCGAGCTCGCGAGCATCGCCCCCAACATCGTCGTCAAGATCCCGCTGATCGCCGACGGCCTGCGCGCGGTGAAGACGCTGACGCAGGAGGGCATCAAGACCAACGTGACGCTGTGCTTCTCGCCGATCCAGGCGATGCTCGCGGCCAAGGCCGGCGCGACGTACATCTCGCCGTTCGTCGGGCGGCTCGACGACGTCGGCCACGAGGGCATGGAGCTCGTCGATCAGATCCTCGAGATCTACGGGAACTACGAGGTCGACACGCAGGTGCTGGTGGCCTCGGTGCGCTCCCCGAATCATGTCCTTACGGCCATGCGCATGGGCGCCGACGTCGCGACGATCCCGTTCAACGTCATCGGCCAGCTCATCAAGCACCCGCTGACCGACGTCGGGCTCGCGCGCTTCATCGAGGACGGCCGCAAGATCAAGCAGGAGGCCTAGCAGGTCGCCGGGGCGACGCTCCGCGACCTGCATCGCAGCGGACGCGGCGATGCGCGGCATCCGTCAGCACGTCAACCCGCTCGGGCTCAAGTACATGGAGCCGCGAGCGCGGCCGCTCGCGCGCCCAGATCACCTGGCGCGGGGCTGTCGCGTCGAGGTCGAGCTCGGCTGCGCCGACGCGGACTTCAGCTTCGAGCTGGCGGCGAAGCGACCCGAGCGCTGGGTGGTCGGGCTCGAGATCCGCGAGGCCTGCGTGGCGCGGAACCAGAGGCGCGCGCGCGCGGAGGGCCTGCGCAACATCTCGTTCGCCTACGTCAACATGAACGTCGACCTCGACCGCGTGTTCCCGCCCGCGTCGGTCGATCGCTTTCACCTGCTGTTCCCGGACCCGTGGTTCAAGTCGCGGCATCGAAAGCGACGCGTCGTCGAGCCGGCGCTGCTGGCGACGCTGCGCCAGCAGCTGCGCGCCGACGGTGAGCTGCACTTCGCGAGCGACGTGTTCGCGGTCGCGCTGGCGGCCATGTCGGAGATCGAGGATCCGTCCCAGGAGCAGCTCGGGCTGCGCAACCTCGCGGGCGAGTGGAGCTTCTGGCGCGGGAACCCGATGCCCGCCGCGAGCCGACGCGAGCGCACCACGCTCGCGCGCGGCCAGCGAGTGTGGAGGATTCGCTACGGGCTCAACCCGCCGGCGTTGAGCCCGGCGCGCTCGCGTTGAGCGTTTCGAAGTCGGGGAGCGGGAAGGCGTCCTCGAGCTCGACGCAGCGCGCGGTCCGTCCTTCCTCCTTGCGCGCGAGCTCGTCGTCGCCGGCCGCCTCGGCCTCGGTGACCCGCTCCGCGACCGCGTCGACGCAGGAGCAGAAGCTCAGCGACTGCTTGCGCACGACATCGTCGCCGCAGGTCTCCGCGTGACGGTCGAGGCTCCAGCGCAGGAACGGCCCGCGGCAGTCGAGCGACGGGTACTCGACCGCGAGCACGCACTCGCACAGCGCTTGATCGCGCTCGAGCTGCATGAGCTCGCTGCACACGGTCTGCAGGTAGCCATCCTCTTGACGAAGGCGCGCGTCGTACTCGCGAGCCTCGCCGCGGATCGTGCCGATGAACATCGGCACCGTGAGCCAGGCGATGAGCAGGACGATCGGCAGCGCGATCAAGACTCCCAGCAAGAGATCGCGTCCGCGCGAGCGCGGTGGTGCGTCGAGGTCCGCGAGGGTCGGCATGCCGTGAAAAGCATAGTCCGGAACCGGACCTCAGCGACCGTTGAGTTTGCGGGGACCCCGCGCCCGCGCGCCGGATGAAACGCTGCTTCCACGACCCCGTCAGGCCTCCGCGGCTCGGTGGCAAAGGGGCTTGTGAAGCAGCGGGGAGCGTATGATACTCCGCTACAACCCTGTCACGCCGACTTGGACGCTCGTCCAGGGTCGCCTGCCTCGAAAAAGGTCTCGAAGGTGATGCAGATTCTCCGCCCTGCTCTGTCCGCCACGCTCGCGTTGACGCTCGTTGCGCTGCCGACCAATTCCGCCCTCGCCCAGCAGCCCGCTGGGGGCGCAGCGGACGCTCAGCCGGCCGGCGCCGATCCGAACGCCGAGACAGACCCGGCGGCCGAGGGCGAAGGCGCTGAGGGTGAGGGTGCTGAGGGCGCCGAGGGCGAGGGCGCCGAGGGCGAGGGCGCCGAGGGCGAGGGCGCCGAGGGCGAGGGCGCCGAGGGCGAGGGCGCCGAGGGTGAAGAGGGCGAGGGTGAAGAGGGCGAGGGTGAAGAGGGCGAGGGTGAAGAGGGCGAGGGTGACGGCGCGATCGCGGTCACCGGCCCCGAGGGACCTGTCGATGACGACACGCCGACCGAGCCGAAGATCGGCAAGTGGCCGGCCAAGGGCACAGGGATGTTGATCTCGGGCGGCGTGCTGCTCGGGCTCGGCACCGCCGGCCTGATCACGTCGATCTTGCTCACGAATTGCCCGGAGCCGGCTAATTCGATCGGCTGCAAGAATCAACACAACCGAGACTTCCTGGTCCCGATCTCGGCGTCGGTGATTACGGTCGGCATCGTGCTGCTCGCCGTGGGCGGGGCGAACGCGGCGAAGTACAAGCGCTGGCGCGAGTCGAGCGGCCCCAAGCAGGCGCTCGTGCCGACCTTCAACCGTCAGAGCGCCGGGCTGGCGTACACGCTCAAGTTCTGACGCTCGCCGTTCGCATCGCGAACGATCAGCCCAGGTCGCGCAGCGCGATCTGGGCTGCGTTGTATCCGCACATGCCGTGCACGCCGGCGCCTGGGTGAGCGTAGCTCGAGCACAGGTAGAGGCGGCGAACCGGCGTGCGATAGCGAAAGTACGGGAACACGGGGCGGAAGATCAGCTGCCGGTGCCAGGCGTTCGACCCGCCGCCCAGGTCGCCGCCGACGAGGTTTGCGTCCATGTCTTGAAGGTCAGGTGGCGTGACGACCCGACGGGCGCGCACGAGCGCGCGGAACCCAGGCGCGAGCGCCTCGATGCGCGCGTCGACGCGGTCGGCGAAGGCCTCGGCCTGGTCCCGCCACCCCCCGGGCAGGCTCGGCGGCACGCGCGAGTAAGCCCAGAGCGTGTGCCCCCCCTCGGGCGCGCGCGTGGGGTCCGCGACGCTCTGCTGCCCGATCACGAGGTACGGGTTGTCCGGGAGCGCGCCGCCTCGCACCTGCTCGGTGAAGCGCTGGAGGTCGTCGAGGCTGTCGCCGGCGTGCACGACAGCGGCGCGGCGGGCCTCCGGGATCGCCCACGGGACCGGAGCCGAGAGCGCCCAGTCGACCTTGAAGGTGCCCCAGCCGCGGGGGAAGCGTCGCATCTTGCGGACCACGCGGCCCGGGATGTGCTGGCGCTCCACGAGGTCGAGGAACAGCGCGGGCGCGCCGGTGTTGGCGAACACGGCTCGCGTCGCGCGGAGCTGCTGACCGTCCGCGAGCTCGACCCCGCGCGCGCCCTCGCCGTCGACGAGCACCCGCGCGACGCGGGCGCCGAGGCGCACCGCGCCGCCGTGACGCTCGAGCACGCGCACGAGCGCGTCGGTGACTCGCTGCGCGCCCCCGCGGGGGATGCAGTAGCCGCCGGTCGTCGCGGTCAGGCCGAGCATGTACCCGAGGCCAGCTCCGAACACGTCGTCGGGCCCGACGTCGACGTGCAGCGCGAGGCCGGGGAGGACTCGGCGCGCGGCCGCGCTGCGGAACAGCCGGGTCGAGAGCCCGCGCCCGCTCGAGGTCAGGATCCGCGCGAGCCGCAGGAGGTCGAAGGGGAGCAGGCGCATCAGCGGCCGCAGGCTCGGCAGCGGGCGCAGGAGGAAGTCGAGCACGTCGCGCTCGACCTTGTGATGCCATCCGGCGAGCCGACGCCAGGCGTCGCCGTCGCGCGCGTCGCCGCCGAACAGCCCGGCGGTGACGTCGGCGTCGCGGGCGATGCTCGCCGCGCTGCCGTCGGGCGCGGGGTGACAGCTCTCGAGCTCCATGTTGAGCCACTCGAGCCCGGCGCCCTCGAGGTCGAGGTCGGCGAAGGCCGGGCTCGCCCTCGCGAAGGGGAAGAACGCGGCGCCGACGTCGTGCACGTAGCCGGGCAGCGTCGCCTCCTCGGAGCCGAGCGCGCCGCCGGCCCGCGCGGGGTTGGCCTCGAGCACGAGCACGCGCAGCCCCGCGCGCGCGAGCATGCAGGCGGCGACGAGGCCGTTCGGGCCCGCGCCGACAACCAGTACGTCAGGGTCTGGAGACATCGCGGGGTTAACCGTAGCGAACTTCCCAGGTGACTTTCTAGCTGACTTCCTAGGTGACTTCCTAGGTGACTTCGAAGCCGACGGTCGGCGAGGACAGCAGGTTCTCGATGTCCTCCATGGTCAGCTTCTTGCCCGTCGTGGTGTCGCGCCCGAGCGCGCTCTCGGCGATCTCGCGCTTGCGCGCGCCGAGCTCGACCATCTTCTGCTCGACCGTGTCCTCGCACACCAAGCGGTAGACGTTGACGGGCTTCTCCTGGCCGATGCGGTGGGCGCGGTCCGTGGCTTGATCCTCGACCGCGGGGTTCCACCAGGGGTCGTAATGGATGACGGTGTCGGCGGCGGTCAGCGTGAGGCCGCTGCCGCCGGCCTTGAGGCTGATGAGGAACACGGGCGGGCCGACGGGCGACTGGAACTGGTTGACGAGCTCCTCGCGGTTCTTGGTCCCGCCGTGCAGCCAGAGGTACTCGATCTTGAGCTCGTCGAGCGCGGCGCCGATGAGCTTCTGCATCTCGACGAACTGGCTGAAGACGAGGACCTTGTGGCCGCCGCCGATGATGTCGGCGATGAGCTCCTTGAACACCTCGAGCTTGGCCGAGGGCGGCAGCGTCGTGGCCTGCGGCAGGCCGAGCAGCTGCGGGTGACAGCAGACCTGACGCAGGCGCGTGAGCGCGGCGAGGATCGTCATCTGGGACTTGTCGAGACCGACCGTGTCGATCTTGCCCATGATCTCGTCCTTGGCCGCCTTGAGGATGCGGTTGTAGAGCCCGAGCTGAGTCTTGCCGAAGCGACAGAAGAGCGTCTGCTCGGTCTTCGGCGGCAGCTCCTTGGCGACGTCCTCCTTGCGCCGGCGCATGATGAAGGGCCGCACGCGCGCGCGCAGGGCCTCGAGCTGCTTGCGGTCGCCGTCCTCGATGGGCCGCACGTACGACTTCTGGAATTCGCTGATCTTGCCGAGGAAGCCGGGCGCGAGGAAGTCGAAGATCGCCCAGAGGTCGACGAGGTGGTTCTCGACCGGCGTGCCGGTGAGCGCGATGCGGTGCTCGGCCTTGAGCTGCTTGGCCGACTTCGCGGTGCTCGTGGTCCAGTTCTTGATGTACTGGGCCTCGTCGAGCACGGCGTAGCGGAAGCGGACCTTGATCAGCTCCTCGATGTCGCGGCGCAGCAGCGCGTAGCTGGTGACCACGATGTCGCTCTTCTTGAGCAGGCGGCGGTTCTCGCTGCGGTCGGCGCCGTGCCACATGAGCACCGAGAGGCTCGGCGCCCACTTGCGGACCTCCTGGCGCCAGACGGAGAGCACCGAGGTCGGGCAGACGATCAGCGAGGGCGTGGGGCCCTCGTCCTCCTTGGCCTTGGTCAGCAGCGCGAGCGCCTGGACGGTCTTACCGAGACCCATGTCGTCGGCGAGGATCCCGGTCATGCCGTTGGTGTGCAGCTGCCACAGCCAGGCGAAGCCCGAACGCTGGTAGGGGCGCAGCTTGGCGTTGAGCGCCTTGGCCTTGCGCGGGCCCCGGGCGCTGCGCTGGCCCGTCATGTTGCTCATGAGCTTCTTGACCTCCTTGGCGACCTCGGCGGTCGGGACCGCGGTCAGGAGGCGCGCGAGCGTCCCGAGCTCGAGCGTGGTGATCTCGGCGTGACCCTGCTTGTCGAACTCGATCGCGCCCGCGGCCTCGGCGATCGGCTGGAGGATCTGCGCGTCGAGCTTGGCGACCGAGCCGTCGGCGAGCGTGACCCAGCGCCGTCCGTCATGCAGCCAGCGGAGCAGGTCGCGGAAGCTGATGAGCCCGTCCTCGTTGTCGATCTGGACGGTCGCCTCGATGTCGAGCACCGAGCCGTTGCCGCCGGAGATCGAGATCCTGGGCGTGGGCGACTTGCTGCGGATCTTTGGGAGGTTCGGGATGCGCTTCTCCCAGGCCTCGGGGAGCAGCGGGATGCCGACGATCATGAACTCGATCGCGGCGTCGTGCTCGGCGACGAAGGCCTCGTCCATGCTCGACCAGCGCACGCCCTGGGTCTTGAGGGTCTTGCGCGCGGCGCCCTCGGCGTCGAGGTCGCGATAGAACGAGATGGTCTGATCGTCGATCGTCGCGGCGTAGCGCGGCGTCTCGGGATCCGCGCCCTTGATCTCGATCGTCACGTTGTCGTAGCGCGCCGCGAGCCGGACCTTGATGCGGGTGGCGTCGCCCTCGATGTTGGCGATGATCTGCGAGACCTCGCGCGAGTCCGAGGCGAGCGCGAACAGGTCGTGCTGCGGCACGCCGACGGTCTGCAGGCGATCCGAGAGCGAGTCCATCTGATCCGGGCCGACGCGGCTGTCCATGACGATGCGCGGCTGCTTGGCGATCGCCTCGAGCACCCAGGGCGGGGTCTCGGGGATCGTGAACATCTCGCCTGTCTCCGGGACCATGAACCACGTGGGCGAGCCGACGATCACGCGGCCCTGATCGACCTCGAACACCCGATCGCTGCTGGGCTGCTCGAGGAACGCGTGCAGGTCGACGCCGGCGTCGGCGGCCCGCGGCTCGGCGCGCACGCGCAGGACCAGCGGCTCGGCCTGGAACGTGAGCTTGCCGGTGCCCTTGAGGCTAACGCTCGAGTAGCGCGCGAAGTAGAGCAGCCCGGCGAGCGCGGCGTCGTCGAGGATGCTTACGCCGTCCTCGGTCTCGTCAACGGCCTGCTCGATGTAGCGCTCGATGTGATGATCGGCCGGCGACATCGTGTCGCCGAGGCTGCGACGCCGCCGCCCCCCCGCGGTCGGCGAGGCGCCGCCCTGGAACACGTGCACGTGCCAGCGCCCGCGACGGATGTCGATCTGGTAGCGACGCCCGCCGGTCGCCTCGTCGAGCCCGGCGACCCAGGGGTTCTGCGTCATCGTGATGTCGTCGCCCTGCTGGTACTGCTGACGCATGGTCAGCGCGAGCGCGACGGCGTGGTGACAGATCTTCTCCCATCCGTCACAGAAGGTCGGGCACGTGCAGCTCGCGACGAGCTCGGTGGTGCCGAGGCTGGGCTTGAGCCGCAGGGTCGCGGTGTGCGGGACGGGCGTGGACCCCTTGATGCGCCCGCGCAGCGTGCCGCCGTCAAACACGAGATCGGAGACGCGCCGGTTCTCGAACAACTCGGTGCCCGCGGCGTAGGCTTTCTTGCTGACGAGACGCGCGAGCGTCTCGGGCTCGAACATTGGGAGGAGCGCTTCAAGTTTCGACACTGATGAGTCCCGTGCTGACGAAGGAGGCGAGGGCGAGGAGCCGAGGGCGACGAGGGCGACGAGGGCGACGAGGGCGACGAGGGCGACGAGGGCGACGAGGGCGACGAGGGCGACGAGGGCGACGAGGCGAGAGCTGGTGCGTGGCGCCCGTCGACGCGTAGGCCTGCCCGCGCGCGCCCCGAGGAGCGCGTGTGTTGACGGCTGGCGCCGAGAGAGTTCGGAAGATCGCTGCGAAGACGGCTACGGCGCGTCTCCAATCCGACGTTCGGGCGTTTCAGCGCAGGCGACACGGAGCGAAGCCCGCCCATGCCTGTGACTGAAAGCTTCCCGACGAGAAGTTCGGAACCTCGCGTTCACCGAGCAGCTGCCGGCGATCACGGGATCGCTCGGGATTTAACACGTGCGGTTGCCGGGGTCCACTTGAAATCCCGAGGACCGAGGGGTATTGCCGTGGGGCAATAGCGCGCCTACCGCCCGCGCCCCGAACCCGGTGAACCCCCCGCACGACATCCCCGTGGAAGGCTTTAACCCCGCGGATCCCGGGGTCTCGATGCTCGCCCGCGCGGTGGATCACCGGACGCCGGCGCTCCTCGTACATTGCGGACCCCTGCCCGGCGTCGGGCGGGGTGCCACGCGGCTGGTCCTCGATGTCCGGGAGCGGTCGGTCCACGGGGAGCGCTGCGTCGCCGCGCGCTTGCCCGCCACGCTGCGCTCGCGCGAGCCAGAATCGGGCGACGCGTCCGGAGAGATGGCCGAAGAGATGTCCGGAGAGATGGCCAGAGAGATGTCCGGAGAGATGGCCGGAGAGATGGCCGAAGACGTGTTGGGAGACGATCCGCTCGCCGAGCAGCGCTGGCCGCTCGCGCTCGTCTGGCCCCGGGCGCACCTCGGCAAGGACTTCAGCGAGCAGTGCCTCGCGGTGGCGGCGACGCACCTGAGCCCGGGCGGACGCCTGCTGTGCGCGGTCCGCAAGGCGCGGGGCGGGGCGTCTCTGAAGCGCGTGATGGAGGCGCTGCTGGGTAACGTCCGCGTCATCGCCCGCGATCGCGGCTACCACCTGCACGCCTCGGAGCACGCCGGACAGCTCAACCTCGAGCTGGCGCGCGAGCTGATCGAGCGACGCTACGCGTGGCGCGACCCGCTGCTCGGCGACGTCGAGCTGCTCGGTGTACCAGGTGTGTTTTCTCGCAAGCACCTCGACGTCGGGACGGCGGCGCTGCTGCGTCACCTCGAGCACCAGGACGGCGCGCTCCCCCAAACACCCGCGCGCGTGCTCGACCTCGGCTGCGGGCTCGGTGCGCTGAGCCTGTGGGCTGCGCGCCGGTGGCCGTCGACGCGCGTGCTGGCGCTCGAGACCAACGTGCTCGCCGCGAGCTTGACCCGGGTCAACGCGGCGCGCGCGGGGGTCGAGGCGCGCGTCGCAGTGCTCAACCAGGACGCGCTCGAGGAGCCCGCGCTGGAGCGCTCGTTCGTGGGGGACTGCGAGCTCGCGCTGGTGAACCCGCCGACGCACGCCAACGCCGAGGTGTTCAGCGCGCTCGTCGCGACGCCGCGGCGGTACCTGCGACCGGGGTCGCCCGCGTGGTTCGTGGTCAACCGCGTCGGCGCGCTGCGCAAGGCGCTGGCCCGCAGCGAGGCGAGCATCGACGCCCACGTCGAGGCGCCAGGCTTTCACCTGGTGCGCGCGCGCTGGGGATAGGGCCCTCGCGCGGGGTTCAACGCGACCGAGACCTTAACGCAGGCCGCCGCCGAGCCGCCGCCCGCCGAGCCGCGCGCGGTGATAGTCGGTTCTCAGGACGCGGAGCACGAGCGCGAAGATCGCCCACAGGCCGAGACCGATGAGCGCGCCCGTCAAGGTCGGTCCGACGATGGTCACCTCGAGCTGCACTTCGCGCAGCTCGGCGGCCGCGCGCTGCCAGTTGAACAGCACGAACACGAGCAGCGCCGTCAACAGCAGCGCGCGCGCGAAGGTCAAGGTCGAGAACCCGCCGCGCCGGGGACCGATGCTCCCGCGGTCGCTCTCGATGAAGCGCAGCAGCAGGCGCAGCCAGGCGCCGAGCGTCGGCAGCAGCAGGAAGCCGGCGAGCCCGCCGAGGCCCGCGATCACGTCCCGCAGGCGCTCGGCGGACATGGGCAGCGTCCCGGCGACTTCGACGAGCTCGAGGATCACGCGGGGAGTGTAGCGCCCGGGTGACCGTCGTACACTCCGCCGCATGCAAGACCTCGTCTTCGCAAATTCGCTGACCTCCTTTCAGGCGCGCGCGGCCCAAGTGATGCGCGGGATCCAGGCTGCGGTGTGCAGCGGGCTCGAGACCCTCGAGGCGGAGCACGGGTCCTACAGCGGCTTCACCGACGACCCGTGGACCCGCGAGGAGGAGGGCGGAGGACTGGGCGGAGGATCGGGCGGAGGATCACGCGGCGGCGGGCTCGCGCGCGTGCTCGCCGACGGCGCGGTGATCGAGAAAGGCGGCGTCAACTCGTCGATCGTGTTCGGCGAGCTCTCGCAGGACTTCGCGGCGCGCCTGCCCGGCGACGGCACGCGGTTCTTCGCGACGGGCGTGTCGATCGAGCTGCACCCCAAAAACCCCCACGCGCCGACCGTGCACGCGAACTTCCGCTACGTCGAGCAGGGCGAGCAGCGGTGGTTCGGCGGCGGGGCCGACATGACGCCGTTTTATTTTTACGACGAGGACAAGGCGCACTTTCACCGCGTGTGGGAGGGCCTGTGTCGCGACCACGCGGTCGCGTCCGAGCTCGGCGGTCACGCGAAGTTCCGCGACTGGTGCGATCGTTACTTCTACCTGGCCCACCGCGGCGAGCGGCGGGGCGTCGGCGGGATCTTCTTCGACTACCTCCACGTCGACCCGACGCGCGAGGGCCACGACGAGCTGCTGCTCGCGTTCATCGAGGACGGCGGCCGCCGGTTCTCGCGGGCCTACGAGCCGATCCTGCGGCGGCGCGCGGACACGCCCTACACCCCGGAGCAGCGCCGCTGGCAGGAGGTCCGGCGCGGCCGCTACGTCGAGTTCAACCTGCTCTACGATCGCGGGACCGTGTTCGGCCTGCGCTCCGGAGGGCGCACCGAGTCGCTCCTGATGTCGCTGCCGCCGCGCGCCCAGTGGAGCTACCGCGCGGAGCCGCAGCCCGGGAGCCCCGAGGCGGCGCTGCTCGCCGAGCTGCGGCGCCCGCCGCCCGAGCTTCGAGCATGATCCTTCGGAGAGCGCCGAGAGGTCCGAGAGGTCCGAGAGGTCCGAGAGGTCCGAGAGGTCCGAGAGGTCCGAGAGTCCGAAGGTCCGAAGGTCGAAAAAGTCTGAACCGCCCGCGCGGTGCTACTGGAGCTCGTAGGCGCCGATGTCACAGCGCTCGCCGACGACGCGCGGCTGCCCGCGCTGATCGACCGTGAACACGCCGCCCAGCTCGTCGACGCAGCCCAGCGGATCACCGCCGTCGAGCGCGGGGCTGTCGAGGCTGACCGCCATGGTCTTGGTCGGGCCGCCGTTGTCGGCGAGCTGCGCGAGCGCGGGCGCGGCGTCGACGAGATCGCTGTCCTGCATCGGCTCGATGACGCAGCCGTCGATCGCGCCGAAGAGGTTATAGCCGGCCGACTCCAGCCCCATGATCGGCTGCGTCATGCAGTTCGGGCTGCCGCCGTCGGCGGTGTTGTCGGCGAGGATGGTGTTGCGCAGCGTGATCGCGACGGGGTTGGCGGGATCGCCGATGGTCTCATAGGTCAGGCCGCCGGCGATCCCGAGGTCGTCGAGCTCTCCGCTCGCGGCGTTGCCCGCGATCGTCACGCCGCTGAGCTGGAGCTCGAGCTTGCCCGTCATCGTCGTGGCCTGCGCGTACACGCCACCGCCCAGCGCGCTGATGCCCACGTCCGTGAGCTGCGCGGTGTTGCCCGAGAAGGTGCTCTGACGCGCCGCGAGCCGGAGTATCGCCGCCCCGGCTGAGACCGCGACCGCGAGCCCGCCGCCGCGGGCGCGCTCGACATCGGCGCTCGCCCAGTTCCCGCTGACGGTGCAGGCGTCGAGCACGACGGTCCCGATCGAGGTGTCGTTGAGGGCGAGGATGTCGAGCCCGCCGCCCCGCGCCATGCCGACGCCGCTCTGGAGCGCGATGTTGTCGGCGAAGGTAGAGGCGCGGAGCTCGGCGACGACCGCCGAGGGATCCTCGCCGTCGCGCACGGTGAAGAAGAGCCCGCCGCCCCGCGCGACGGCCTGTACTTCGGGCAAGGCGCCCTCCGTGCTCGCCGACACCTGGTTGTTGTGCAGCGACGCGTTGACGACGCTGAGCGCCGCGCCCTGCGACGCGACGCCGCCCCCCGCCGCGCGGATCGAGTCGGAGTAGCCCAGCGCGGAGACGCGGTTGTCGCGGACCGTCGCGCCGTCGACCAGCAGCGAGCTCGCGGCGCCGGCGATGTAGAGCCCGCCGCCGTAGCTCGTGGCGCCGCCGTCGAGGCTGTCGACCTCGACGACGTTGCCGCGCAGGACGCTGTCGTCGGAGATCGTGACCGTCGCGTTCTCGGCCCGCACGCCGCCGCCCGCGCCCGTGGCGAAGGGCGCGATGAGCTCGACGCGGTTGTCAGCGATCACCGTCGCGTCCGCGAGCGCGAGGTCGCCGCCCGAGACGTACACGCCGCCGCCGACCGCCGTGTTGCCGTCGGGTGACTGCTGATCCTCGGCGAGCGTGACGAGGTTGTCGATGACGACGCTCGACTGCAGCAGCAGCAGCTCGCCCGCGCTGTAGATCCCGCCGCCGCGCGTGGCCTCGTTGGCCTGGACGGAGCAGTCGATGAGGTCGAGCACGCCCTGGTTGTGCACGCCGCCGCCGTCGAAGCTCGCGCCCCCGGTGATGACCAGGCGACGCAGGGTCACGCTGCCGCTGAGGACGGTGACCGTGGTGCCCTGGCCGTCGCCGTCGAGCACGACGTCGCCCTCGCAGTCGGCGCGCACGGTCAGGTCCCGCGAGATCGTCAGCGTCCCCTTGTGCACGCCCGGCATCAGGTAGACCTCAGCGCAGTCGGGGTCGTCGATCGCCTCCTGCGCGCTGCCGTGGGTGATGGGGACGACGCAGCCGCCGCTCGGCGGGGAGATCACGCACTCGCCGGTGCCCGTGGTCGTGGCGCAGTCGCCTGTCTCACAGCCGGTCGTCTCGCTTGTCTCATCGGGCAGGTCCGGGGTCGACGCCGCGGTGCTCGAGCTCGCGTCGCTGGCCGCGGCGGTCTCGCCCGTGACGTCCTGACCGTCGTAGCCGGGGTCGCGGAAGCAGCCCGTGAGCGCGAGCGCGAGCGCGAGCGCGAGCGCGGCGCGGCAGGACGCGCCACGGTCTCGCGGGCCGCACGCGGGGCGCGTCGCCGCGGCGCCGTCTCGCCGACGAGGCGCTCCGGGCGAGGCGCCGCGCGGACCTTCGCCACAGGCTTCGAGCCTCACGCCACGAATGTAGCAGGGCGAGGGCCGCGAGCCGTGCATGAACATGTCTCTTTGTTAACTTTATTCGGAAGCCGTGCCCACCTGCCCGCGGGTCGCGAGCGTCGCGCGCGCCCACGACATGACCGCGCGGACAGCTTGGAAGACCGCCGCGTCGGCGCCCGCGAGGCCTCAGCGCACGCTCGCGCGGGCGGTCGCGGCCGTGAGCGCCGGCAGGGCCTTGGGCGCCCAGGACCAATTTTTCTTGAACGCCGCGCGCTGGGTCGGCTCGAGCAGCCGGGCGATCGAGCGCCGCGTGAAGCCCTTGCGCCGGCCGTCGAGCGCGAGCGCGAAGCAGGCCTCCGGGAGCGAGAGGTTCACGGAGACGCTGCGCAGGTCGATCCCGCAACCACCGCCGCAGCACGCGTTCTCGAACATGTAGGTGCCGTTGGCGATCCACACGCCCATCCCGAGGGCGATCCCCGCGAGCTCGGCGGCGGCCTCCTGATCGATGTCGTCGAGCAGCGTCTTGTCGAAGTCGTCCGCGCGCGCGCGTTGCATCAGCCCCATACGGCCGAGCTCGCGCGCGACGCCGCCGCGCACCAAGGGCGCGGCCTTGAACACCTGCGGCAGCACGAGCATGATCAGCTCGTCGCGCCCGCGGGCGAAGGTGTGCAGCAGGTGACCGGCAGGGTCACCGACGGGCTCGAAGCCGGGCGGGACGGGCGGCTTGCCAGGCTCCATCTCGAGCAGCGTGAATTCGAGCTCGTCCTGCCCGATGTGCTCCTGGGTGGCACAGATGAAGTCGAACAGCGAGTCGAGATCTTTTGGCTCTTCGTGGGGCGCGGGCTCGACCACGCGCCGAGGGGTCTGCGCGAGCGAGCCGAGCGCCGCGATCACGTCGCGCAGGGCCGTGGCGATCCAGTCGCGCGAGGTCTCTTCCGGGACAAACTGGGGAGCGGCCGCGGCCGCCTCGGAGCCAAAGCTGAACATGTCGGGATGATAGCAGAGGCGCGCGCGCGCCCTGTCGAGCGGGGACGACGAGGGTCACACACGCGGCCACATGCCCGGACGGTCATCTTCACGCGCGCGCGCCCCAGAGCGCGCGTGGTGCCGGTCGCCCGGCCCAATCAGTCCAGGCGGACAAGGCGCAATTGGGCGTGAGGGAAAAACAGATCACAATAGAAGCGCGGCCGTTGATTGGTTTGTGTGACGCGAGCGCTCGCTCGCGTGGCCGCGTCGACATCACGCTCGTCGCCGCTCTCGGCGCGCCTCTGTTATCCCGCGTCGCCTCGGTGACGCCGCCTCCGCCCTGTCGCTCGCGTGAAAGCCCGCCGCACCGTGTCCAGCCGCCTGCGCGCCTCGCTGCGCGCGTGCATGTTCACGTGCCTCGCGGCGACGGTCTGGCTCGCCGCGGCCGAGCCCGCGCGCGCGGGCGGGCGCCACAAGGTCCCGGACCTCCGCAGCGCGCCGAGCACCACGCGCGGGCCGACGCAGGGCGTGATGCTCGTGCCGCTGACGATCCACGTCGCGAGCAACCTCGAGACCCGCGCGCAGACGCTCCATCGCGTGCGCGTCGCGGTCGCGCGCGCGAACCGAGCGCTCGAGCCCTACGGCTTCCGCGTCGTCGTGCACAAGGTCTGGATCATGCCGGGCGGCTACGACACGGTGACGCGCCGTCGCGATCACCGTCGGCTCGCCGAGTACGCGAGCATCGACGGCACCGTGCACGTGTTCATGGTCGACCGCCTCGAGCTGGGCAGCCGGCTGTCGGGCGACCGCGGCGTCCGCGGGATGCACTGGCGCTATCGCGGCCTCCGCAAGCGCTTCGCGAACCGGCAGTACGTCGTCGTCAACGGCGACGCGCCCGCGACCACGCTGGTCCACGAGCTCGGGCACCTCTTCGGCCTCGAGCACGCCTACGCGCACAGCAACTTGATGTGCTCCTGTCGCCGCGGTCCTCGCCAGGTGTTCACGCTGGGCCAGGGGATGATCATGCGACGCGAGGCCCGGAAGTTCTTCCGCGCCAACCTGCGCAGCGGGACGCGCTGACGGGTGACTTGCGCCCGCGCATGAGGCACGCTCGCGGGCGTGCGCGAGGGAGACGAGCGCCGCGGTGACGCGGACTTTGTCGCGTTGCGCCGCGCGTCGATCCGCGCGCGGCTCCTCGCCGTCGACGCCCCGCTCGACGCCCCGCCGGGGCTCCGGCTCGCCGGTGTGCTCGTGGCCCTGCGGCCGCGGACGAGCCCGCCGCGCGACCCCGCTGGCCCGGATGAGCTGACGGTGCTGCTGCTCGAGCGCGCGGCGTCCATGCGTCACCACGCCGGTCAGCTCGCGCTCCCGGGCGGCGCCCACGAGCCCGGCGATCGCGACCTCGTGGCCACCGCGCTGCGCGAGGCCCACGAGGAGGTCGGCCTGCCCCGCGAGCGCGCGGAGGTCCTGGGTCGCCTGACGTCGCAGCCGACCAGCAGCGGGTTCTGGATGGTCCCCGTGGTCGCGTGGATCTCGGGGCCGTGGATCCCGAGACCCGGTGAGACCGGCGAGGCTGCGGCGATCGTCGAGCCGACGCTCGCGCGCCTGGCCGCGCCGTCGGGGCACCGCGTACGCGAGCCGTGGACGTGGCGCGGGCAGACCCGGGCGCGCCACGAGCTGCTGGTGGGAGAGCACGAGCCGCCGGTCACGGGCGCGACCGGCCGGACGCTGTGGGAGCTGCTCTCTCGCCTGTCTCTTGTGTCAGGTGATCCAGGATGAGCGCGGGGCCCGAGGACGAGCTCGCGGGCGTCATCGCAGACGAAGTCGGCGTTGACGTCGGCGTTGACGTCGGCGTCGAGGTTGGCGTTGACGTCGGCGTTGACGTCGGCGTCGAGGTTGGCGTCGACCTCGCGGTCGACCGCGACGCGCTCGTGATCGATCCCCCGCTGCTCGCCCGACTCGCGGCGGTCGCCGAGGAGCACGGGCTGCTGCGACTCGGCGTCGCGCGCCTCGACCACCCCGGCTTCGCGCCGGCTCGGGCCGCGCTCGATCGCTTCCACGCGGCCGGCAAGCAGGGCGAGATGGCGTTCATGGAGCGCACGCGGGCGATCCGCCGCGACCCCGCGCGGATGCTCGAGGGCGCGCGCAGCCTGCTCGTCGCGCTCGTCCCCTACGCGGGCGAGCCCGGGCCCGTCGCCCGCTACGCGCAGACGGCCGACTACCACACGGTGATCCACGAGCGCCTGCTGGCCGTCGAGTCCGCGCTTCGAACGGCGCTCCCGGGGGTCGAGGCGCTGATCTGCGTCGACACCAAGCCGGTGCTCGAGCGCGCGGCGGCGATGCTCGCGGGGCTCGGCTTCCTCGGCAAGTCCGGCTGCCTGATCGCGCCGGGGCTCGGCAGCTACGTGCTGCTCGGCGCGCTCCTCTGCACGGCGCGCTGGTCGGGCCCCGACGCGCGCCCGGCCCCGTCGCTGCCGAGCGCGCCGTGGGACGCCTGCGGCGCGTGCACCCGCTGCCTCGACGCCTGCCCTACCCAGGCCTTCGACGGACCCGGCGACCTCGACCCGCGGCGCTGCATCAGCTACCTGACGATCGAGCACCGCGGGCCGGTCCCCGACGCGCTCGCCGATCGACTGGGGGAGCGCGTCGCCGGCTGCGATGTCTGTCAGGAGGTCTGCCCCTACAACGCCGGCGTCGCGCGCCACGACCGCGTCCCGACGCCGGCCTGGCTGCCGCCCCCGCCCGGGCGCGCGCGCGAGTTCGAGCTCCCGCGCGTGGCGACCTTGGGCAACTCGCAGCACCGCGCGCTCGTGCGACACACGGCGCTGCGCAGGATCCCGCGCCGGCACCTGCGGCGCAACGCCCTGCTCGCGCTCGGCAACCGCGACGCGCCGCTGTCGACGCGCGAGCGCGAGGCGATCGAGGCGGGTCGCGAAGATCGCGAGCCCCAGGTCGCGCGCGCGGCCGAGCGCGCGGCCCGACGCCGCGGGCTCCCGGACCGCGAAGACCCGCGCTGATCGTCGGTCGTCGCGCTCACGCGCGCGGAGACTCGAGCCAGCGCGTCGTCCACTCGCGCGCTCGCTCGAGCGCCGGCGGGCCGTGCTCGAGACGAAACGGCGAGACCCGCGGCAGCGCCGGGATCTGCAGGACCGCGCGCCCGGGGCCGCCCTGCGGGGCGTCGGCCTTCGCCTTTCGAACATGTCGTAATGGACTGGTCGTCGGCAGCGCGTGCAGCAGCACGCGCGCGTCGCTCACGAGCGCGCGCTCGCCGTTGCGATCGCGCACGCCCCCGTCGACGAGCACGCGGCGCGCGTGCAGCCGCGGACGAAACATCAGCGGCACGGTGCACGAGGCCTGGATCGCGGGCGCGAGCGGGCCGCGCTCGAGCACCACGGTCTCGCGCCGCAGGACGTCGAAGACCACGGCCGCGAACGGCACGGCGCAGTCACCGAAGTCGCGGGTGCCGACAGCGCCGAGCAATTCTTGGAGCTTGCGCGAGAACTTCTCGCCGCGGAGCACGCCGCCGAGCGGCAGCCCCGGGTCCCAGAAGTCAGCCCGCCGCAGCCGGAGCAGCTCCTCGGCGAGCTCGTCGGCCGCGAGGCCGCCGGCCCACAACCCGCCCGCCAACGCGCCGGCGCTCACGCCCGTCACGCGCTGCGGGCGGAGCCCCGCGCGCTCGAGCGCTTGGAGCACGCCGGTGTGGGCGAAGAAGCCGAAGAAGCCAGCGCTGAGCGCGAGCGTGAACGGGCCGCGCGCGAGCCAATCGCGCTGCGTGACGGGCGGTGGACCGGATGGAGAGGTCACGGGCCGCGAGTGTGGCGACTTCTCCGCCCGCGCGCAACGGCCCGACGACGACCACGTCGCCGCGTCAAAACATGAACACAGAGACATGTTATCAAGCTCGAGAGGGCACGCGCGCTCGCGCGGCGCGCTCGAGGAGGAGCTTGATGACAACCTCACGTATCTCGTCGGCGCGGGCGACCGCGCTCCTGCTGTGCGCGCTCACGCCGGGGCTCGCCCGCGCGGGCACGATCACCGCGATCGGCAACGTCACGGCGCTCGACAACATCGATCAGATGTCGAGCATCGACGGCATGGCCGAGTTCTCCGAGGGCCCGGCGTTCACGCCGGTCCCGCTCGATCACTACGCCGCGCAGGGGCTGACCTTTCACACCGGTCCGCTGACGAACGTCCTCGCCGGCGTCACGGCCAGCGGCAGCGCGAGCCAGCCGACCTACGCCTCCTACAACCAGTACTTCCCGCAGCCGATCGGCGGCGGCGCGGACGCCCAGGGCTTTAATACGCGGCTCGCCGGCGTCGTGACCTTCGCCAACCCGACCACGCAATTCGGGCTGACCGCGAGCTCGAACGGCGCCATGTACATGACGGTCTGGGACGAGAACGGCGCGCTGCTGGGGCAGGTCAACTGGGCGCCCTCGGGCGACGCGACCTTCGTCGGCGTCGACACCGGCGGCGTGCCGATCGGCATGCTCGCCTACGGCAACGACGACGTGTGGAACAACGTCACGTACGACGTCGGCGGCAGCACGATCATCTCGGACAACTGGGTGTGGAGCGCGGGCCTCGCGTGCCAGGACGACGCGGACTGTGATGACGGCGATGTCTGCAACGGCGTCGAGACCTGCGACAACAACCAGTGTCTGCCCGCCGCGGAGCCGCTCGACTGCGACGACCAGAACCCGTGCACCGATGACGCCTGTGATCCGGTGGACGGCTGCCTCGGCGAGCCCAACGTCGAGCCCTGCGACGACGGGGACCTGTGCACCGAGAACGACCTGTGCGCGGACGGGGTGTGCGGCGGCGAGCTCGTCTCGTGTGACGACGAGAACGTGTGCACGCTCGACAGCTGCGACCCCGGGCTCGGCTGCCAGAGCGACGCGGTCGACGGCTGCTGCCTCGGCGACGAGGACTGCGAGCAAGGGGTCGAGTACTGCGACGTCGACGCCAACGCCTGCGTGCCGATCGACGACTCGACGACCGGCGGCGTCGGGACCGGCGACCCGACCACCGGGGGCGACCTGACGACCGGGAACCCCGGCACGACCGAGGACCCGAGCGCCGGCACCACCGGCGACGGCTCGACCGCGGGCAGCGACTCGAACAGCGGCACGGGCCCCGGCCCGACGCAGACCACGGGGGAGGAGCCGACGACCGGCGTAGACCCGAGCGCGGGCGGCGACTCGACCGACAGCACGAGCGACAGCGCCGGCGAGACCGGCAGCGCCGACGACGGCTGCGACTGCCGCTCGGGGGGCGAGCGCCCGCCCGGCGGGCTGCTGTGGACGCTCGCGCCGCTGCTGTGGCTCGCCCGGCGACGCCGCTGAGCCGCGCGACGCCGCGCGCGACGCCGCGCAACCAATGTCCTAATGGACATGTTATAAACATGTCTATTAGGACATGTTTTTAGAACGCGCGCCGCAGGAGCCCACGACACCGCGCGCGCCGCCCCGCGCGCGAACCAGGACGTCGATCGCGTCGACCGTCGCGCTCACGCTCACGCTCACGACCGTGACGATCGGCCGCGCGCGCGCCGGGGCGATCGCGAAGCACGGCGCCGTCCAGGCCCTCGATCACGCGTCACAGATCCAGAACCTCACGGGCGCCGCCGACTTCGATGAGGGCGTGCACGACACGCCGATCCCGCTCGACGCCTACGCGGTCGAGGGCGGGAGCTTCCACGTCGGGCCGCTGAGCGCCGCGCTCTCGGGCGTCACGAGCGAGGGCAGCTCGAGTCAGCCGGCGTACTACAACTGGCTCGAGCTCGGCTACTTCCCCGGGGTGATCGACGGCGGCGGGCTCGCGGCGGGCCTGCAGACGCACTTCGCGGGCGTCATCACGTTCTCGGGGACGGTGACGCAATTCGGTCTGACGGCGAGCTCGAGCGGCGAGCAGCACATCACCGCGTGGGACCACGACGGCGCGATGATCGGTCAGGTCGACTGGACGCCCGCCGGCGACGCGGCGTTCGTCGGGCTCGACACGCTCGGCGTCCCGATCGCCATGATCGCCTACGGCAACGACGACCTCTGGGCGGGCGAGGCCTACAGCGTCGCGGGCGCGGCGATCATCTCGGACAGCTGGCGCTGGGGGCTCGGCACCGGCTGCGTCAGCAACGCCGACTGCGACGACGGCGACCCCTGCACGGGGGTCGAGCAGTGTGAGGACGGCGTGTGCGTCTCACCCGAACAGTCGCTCGACTGCGACGATGACAACCCGTGCACCGACGACGTCTGCGAGCCCGGCGTCGGCTGCGTCAACGAGGCCAACAACAACCCCTGCGACGACGGCGACCTGTGCACCCAAGACGACGCGTGCGCGGCCGGGGTCTGCGGCGGTGAGGCGCGCGCCTGCGACGACGGGCTGCTGTGCACCGCGACGAGCTGCGACCCCGCGCGCGGCTGCGTGAGCGAGGCGATCGCGGGCTGCTGTGAGCACGACGACGACTGCGACGCCGACGAGCGCTGTGACCTCGACGCCAACGCGTGCGTGCCCGGATCAGGGTCGACGACGGACGCGCTCCCCGAGACGACCGGTGACGCGGGCGGCTCCGGGACGAGCGACCCCGGCGGCGGAGACGACGATGACGGGGACGACATCGCGCAGGACTCCGCGACGGACAGCAGCGGCGCGGGCGACACGATCACCGAGGACGGCTGCGGCTGCCAGAGCCCGGGCCCCGCGGATCCCGCGAGCGTGGTGCTCGTGATGCTGGCGCTGCTGCCGTGGCGACGGCGTCGCCGACGCGGGTGAAATTGCGCGCCCGAGCCGCGCGATCGGAGGCCCGAGCCGTGAGCGACCCCGCGTCCCCCGCGACGCTCCGACGCAGCTCACGCGCTCGCGTGACCCCGCGTACGAGCCCCATCGTGCTCGCCTGCGCAATTTCGAGGTAGGCTCCCGGCGAGGTTTTTGTCCATGTCGATCTCGCTCCTCCCGCTCACCGTCCCCTCCCGCTTGAGCGCCGGTTCGCGCGCCCGCCCGCTGGCGCGCCTGGCCGCGCTCGGACTCGGTCTCGTCGCGCTGACGGTCGGCTCGACGGCCTGCGACAACCAGGAGCCCATGCGCGCTCGTCCGGCGCCAGCGCCAGCGCCCGCCGCGGACGGCGACGCGAAGGTCGTCAAGAAGGCCTCACGCCCGGCGCCGTCGGCCGACCAGATGCAGCTGCTGGCGAAGAAGTTCTTCGCGCCGCTGCCAGCCCGCGCCGAGTCGCCGAACAACCCGATCACGGCCGAGAAAGTCTCGCTCGGGCGCACGCTCTACTACGACCCGCGGCTGTCCAAGAACCACGACGTCTCGTGCAACACCTGCCACCTGCTCGACAAGTACGGCGTCGACGGCACGAAGGTCTCGACCGGGCACAAGCGACAGCTCGGCGATCGCAACGCGCCCACCGTGTACAACGCCGCGCTCCACCTCGCGCAGTTCTGGGACGGGCGCGAGCCCGACGTCGAGGCCCAGGCCAAGGGCCCGCTGATCAACCCGGTCGAGATGGCGATGACCGATCACGTCGCCGTCATGAAGACGATCAAGTCGATCCCCGGCTACGCTGACATGTTCAAGGCCGCGTTCCCGGAGGACAAGGACCCGCTGACGATCGACAACTTCGCCAAGGCCGTCGGCGCGTTCGAACGCGGCCTGATGACGCCGGGGCCGTTCGACACGTTCCTCCAGGGCGACAGCAAGGCGCTGAGCAAGGAGGCGCTGCGCGGCCTGCAGCTGTTCGTCGACGCGCAGTGCGTGACCTGCCACGCCGGCGCGTCGATCGGCGGCACGCAGTTCCAGAAGATCGGCAACCTCAAGGAGTACCCGACCGAGGACCTCGGGCGCTTCAAGGTGACCAACAACCCCGCCGACACGAAGGTCTTCAAGGTCCCGAGCCTGCGCAACATCGCCAAGACGGCGCCGTACTTCCACGACGGCTCCAAGGCCACGCTCGAGGAGGCCGTCAACACGATGGCCGAGTACCAGACGGTCAAGGGCTCGTTCACGGACGAGGAGCGCGCGGACTTGATCGCCTTCCTCGAGAGCCTCACCGGCGAGATCGATCAGGAGTACATCAAGCAGCCGCCGCTGCCCGAGAGCGGGCCGAAGACCCCCAAACCCGATCCAAACTAAGGACAGGTCGCACTCGCGCAGGTCGCGCCATCGGTGAGAGATGGCACACGACTCGCCATGCGACCCGATGTCCACTGCGGGTCCAAGGGCAGCGAAGGCAACGCGCCGGTTTGTGAAGGAATGTGAAACCGCGGCTACGGCGCTTGACGCCACAAAGCGCCGCGGACACCTTGTACGCGAGCCCTCGGACGCACGGTCAGATGAGCGCCCAACCCCACACCCTTCCACCGGCGCCTGAGACCCCCGCGCCGACCACCGGCATCAAGCGGTTTCTGTGGGCGTTCTTGTCGGTGGCGGTGCTCGCCGGCGCAGGCTCGCTCGCGTCGCTGCTGTACGCCACGCGCCCGGAGGCCGCCGAGATCGAGCGCGAGAAGCCGATCGTCGAGGTCGAGGTCCTGCGCGCGCACCCGCGAGACAACCCCGTCACGATCGCCGCCATGGGTGAGGTGATGGCCGCGCAGCAGCTCGCGCTGCTGCCCGAGGTCGGCGGCCGCGTGCGCGCGCGCAAGGACGGCCTCGTGCCGGGCGGCCTCGTGCACGCGGACGACGTCCTCATCAAGATTGACACGCGCGACTACGCGGCCGTGCTCGCCGCCCAAAAAGCCGCCATCGCGCAGGCGAAGGTGCAGATCGCCGACGAGCGCGGGCGCAAGAGCGTGGCCGCGGCCGAGTGGAAGGGCAACCTCGACGGGCTCGACGAGGAGTCGCGGCAGTTCGCGCTGCGCGACCCGCAGATGCAGAGCGCGAGCGCGAGCCTGCAGTCGGCCCGGCAGCAGGCGAGCAAGGCCCAGCGAGATCTGTCTCGAGGGACCATTCGCGCGCCCTTCGACGCGCTCGTGCTCGACACGCCGGTTGAGGTCGGGCAGGTGGTCTCGCAGCAGAGCCCGCTGATGACGCTGGTGGCGACCGACCGCTACTGGGTCTCGCTGACCGTCCCGGTCGCGCAGCTCGACTTCCTCGACATCCCCACGGTCAACACCGCCGACTCGCTGGGCTCCCCCGCCGAGATCCTGCACGACGCCGGCGCCGGCGTGAGCATCGAGCGCACCGGCTACATCGAGCGCCTCGAGGGGGCCGTCGACGCGCGCGGCCGCATGGCGAAGCTGCTCGTCACCGTCCCGGACCCGCTCGACCTCGGCAAGCCCGCGGGCGAGCGCTCGCTGCCGCTGCTCCTGGGCAGCTTCGTCAAGATCGCGCTGCGCGGGCGCCCGGCCAAGGACACGGTCGCGCTGCCCCGCGAGGCGCTGATCGACAACCGCGAGGTCTGGCTGGTGGCCGACGGCGCGCTCATGCGCCACCCGGTCGAGGTCGTGTGGCGCGCGCGCGATCAGGTCCTCGTCCGCGGTCTGTCCGAGGGCGACGCGGTGGTCACGACGCCGCTCGCGGCGCCGACGGAGGGCATGAAGGTCTCGATCACGAGCGAGCGCTCGGAGCCGGGCGCGGTCGGCCGCGAGCAGGTGCTCGAGCGGCAGGGCGAAGCCGACGGGGCCAGCGACACGCCCGACGGGGACGCGAGCGAGGCCGCGCCCTCGGGGGACGCGCCCGAGGACGCCGACGAGGACTCGAGCTCGTCGAGCAAGCGCGCGAAGCGAGCGCGGAAGCGGGCGTCGAAGAAGCGCGGCGGCGCGGACAACAAGTAGCGCGATCACGAGGGCGGACCGGCGCCGGCCCGTAAGGAGGAGCGACGGTGGCGACACCCGGAGCGAGCGAGTCACAGACGGGTAGACGGTCCATGGCCGAGCGCAAGGGCGCGATCGCGTGGATGGCGAAGAACCCCGTCGCCGCCAACCTGCTCATGCTGCTGCTGCTCGTCGGCGGCCTGATCATGGGCTTCCGCGTCCGCCAGGAGGTGTTCCCGGAGACCGACCTCGACATCATCGCGGTCTCGGTCCCGTACCCCGGCGCGAGCCCCAGCGAGGTCGAGTCCGGGATCATCCTCGCGGTCGAGGAGGCCGTGCGCGGGCTCGACGGCGTCAAGCGCGTGACCTCGCAGGCGACCGAGGGCATGGCGTCGGTCAACGTCGAGCTGCTCATCGACGTCGACAAGAGCAAGGCGCTCTCGGACGTCAAGGGCGCGGTCGACCGCCTGACCTCGCTGCCGAAGGACAGCGAGCGGCCGACCACGAGCCTGCTCGACACGCGCAAAGAGGTCATCTCCGTGGTGCTCTACGGCGAGCAGGACGCCAAGGTCCTGCGCGCGCTGGCCGAGCGCGCGCGCGATCAGATGCTCTCCGACCCCGGGATCACGCAGGTCGACCTGCTCGGCGCGCCCGCCAAGGAGATCGCGATCGAGGTCCCCACCGCGCAGCTGCGCACGCACAACCTGACCCTCGAGGCGGTCGCCCAGAAAGTCGCGGCCACGGCCGTCGAGCTGCCCGGCGGCGGCGTGAAGACGTCGAGCGGCGAGGTGCTGGTCCGCACCGCCGAGCGGCGCGAGAGCGACGACGAATTCTCCGACATCCCGCTGGTCAACGGCCCGCGCGGCGCCGAGGTCCGGCTCGGCGAGCTCGCCGACGTGCGCGAGACCTTCGCCGAGACCGACGAGAGCGCGGTGTTCGAGGGCAAGCCGGCGATCATGCTGCGGGTCTACCGGACCGGCGAGCAGACGCCGATCGAGGTCGCCGACACGGTCCGTGAGCACATCGAGCAGATCAAGAGCTGGCTCCCCGCCGGCGTCGAGGTCGCGCAGTGGGCGGACTGGTCCGAGATCTACCGCGAGCGCATGGAGCTGCTCATGCGAAACGCGCAGATGGGGCTGATCCTCGTGCTGCTCTCGCTCGGGCTGTTCCTCGAGCTGCGGCTCGCGTTCTGGGTGACGATGGGCATCCCGATCTCGTTCCTCGGCGCGCTGCTGTTCATGCCGAGCATGGACGTGTCCGTGAACATGATCTCGATGTTCGCGTTCATCGTCACGCTCGGCATGGTCGTCGACGACGCGATCGTCGTCGGCGAGAACATCTACACCTTCCGCCAGCGCGGCATGTCGCACGTCGACGCGGCGGTCCACGGCGTCTCGCAGGTGGCGACGCCGGTGACCTTCTCGATCGCGACCACGGTCGCCGCGTTCTCGCCGATGCTGTTCGTGCCCGGCTTCATGGGCAAGCTGTTCGCGGTCATCCCGATGATCGTGATCTCGGTGCTCGTGATCTCGCTGGTCGAGTCGCTGTTCGTGCTCCCCGCCCACCTCGGGCACCAGAAGGACGCGCGCCCCGGCGGGGTGTTCCACTGGATCGGCGAGCGCCAGCAGGTCGTCAGCCGGGCGCTCGAGCGCTTCATCGAGCGCCGCTACGCGCCTGTCTTGAAGGCCACGCTGCGGCGGCGCTACTTCGCGCTCGCGGTCGGCGTGTCGTCGATCATCATCACCGCGGGGATCGTCGCCGGCGGGCGCATCTCGTTCCACTTCATGCCCCAGCTCGACGGCGACATCGTGGTCGCGCAGGTCGAGCTGCCCTACGGCTCCTCGGTCGAGCAGACCGAGCGCGTGCGCGCGCGCATGGAGTCGGCGGCCAAGCGCGCGCTCGAGGACTTCGGCGGCGACGAGGCCAAGCGCGGCGTGTTCTCGCAGGTCGGCGCGCTGTTCGCCGCCGGCGGCCCGCGCCCCGCGGGCGCGGCCTCGGGCGGTCACCTCGCCAACGTCCAGGTGTTCCTCACGCCCAGCGACGAGCGCGAGTTCGAGTCACGCGAGTTCCTGGAGCGCTGGCGCGAGCTCACCGGCCCCGTGTTCGAGGCCCGCAAGCTGACCTTCTCGGCGTCCATGGGCCCGAGCGCCGGCTCGCCGGTGGACGTCGAGCTCAACCACCCCGACGCCGACGTGCTCGAGGCCGCCGCCGCCGAGGTCGAGCAGGCGCTCGAGGGCTACGCCGGCGTGCGCGACATCGAGAACGGCAACGCCGAGGGCAAGCCGCAGCTCGACCTCACGCTCACGCCCGCGGCCACCAGCCTGGGGCTGACCTCCAACGACGTCGCCCGCCAGGTGCGCTCGGCGTTCTACGGGGCCGAGGCGCTGCGTCAGCAGGAGGGCCGCAACGAGGTCCGCATCATCGCGCGCCTCCCGGTCCAGGAGCGGCGCTCGGAGTTCGACATCGAGTCGATGCTGATCCGCACGCCCGACGGCGGCGAGGTCCCGCTGATGGTGGTCGCCGAGGTCGAGCGCGGGCGCAGCTGGCCGCAGATCGAGCGCGCCGACGGCGGGCGGATCATCCACGTCAAGGCCGACATCGACGACAAGGTCACGGCCGCCAACATCGTGCTCGAGACGCTGACCAAGGATGTCCTGAAGGACCTGCCCGGTCGCTACCCGGGGCTGACCTACGCGTTCGGCGGCGAGACGCGCGAGCAGGCCGAGACCATGGGCTCGCTCAAGACCGGCGGGCTGATCGCGCTGATCGTCATCTACGCGCTCCTGGCGATCCCGTTCAGGAGCTACGCGCAGCCGCTGATCGTGATGTCGGCGATCCCCTTCGGCATGGTCGGCGCGGTCTTCGGCCACCTGCTGATGGGCTACTCGCTGAGCATGGTCAGCATGATGGGCCTGGTCGCGCTGACCGGCGTCGTCGTCAACGACTCGCTCGTGCTCATCGACGCCGCCAACCACTACCGGCGCGAGGGCTACGGCGCGCTGCAGGCGATCCTCGCGGCCGGCGTGCGGCGCTTCCGCCCGATCCTGCTCACGTCGATCACGACCTTCCTCGGCCTCATGCCGATGATCCTCGAGACGTCGGTGCAGGCCCGCTTCCTGATCCCGATGGCGATCAGCCTCGGCTTCGGCGTGCTGTTCGCGACCTTCATCATCCTGCTGCTGGTCCCGGCGCTCTACATGATGCTCGAGGACCTGCTGTGGACGCGGCGCGTGATCGGGCGCTGGCTGCTGGGTGACCCGGCGCGCGCGACCGCGCTCGCCGAGGAGCCCTACGAGGACGGCTTCGAAGAGGACTTCGACGTCGACTTCGACGACGTGTACTGAGGCCGCGACGGCGCGCGGCCGACCCGAGAATTACGAAGGCCCCCGGGCGCGCGGCGCTCCGGGGGCCTGACTCGTAGGACAGAATCGTTCAGCTGTTGGGCGGGATCGCGATGCCGGTCGCGGTCAGCACGTACTCCTTGCGCTCACCGCTGACGGCCGCCGGGTCCTCGCCGCCGTCCTTCGCGAGGTGCTTGACCTCTTTCTCGTTGAAGGTGCGGGTCGCCAGGGTGCCCTCGACGACCACCGCCTTGCCCTTGCTGTCGCGCGGCACGGTGAAGGAGTGGTCCTTCATCATGATGCGCGCCATCGCCTCGCCGTCCTTGACGACCATCCAGCAGCCCATCTTCTGGCACACGGAGTCGACGGTGCCGCTGACCTGAACCGTGGACTCACCGGCGTCGCCCTCGACCGCCGCCGACAGCGGCTGGCTGCTGGCGAGCGTGAAGGGGGCGCCGAAGTGCCCGGCCGCGGCGTCCGCGGGCCCGTCGCCGTGGTCGCAGGAGTGCCCCTCGGCGTGCTTCTCCTTGTGGGCGTCCTCGCCGTAGATGCAGCCCTCTTCGCCTTCTTCAGCGTGCTCGCCGTGCTCGGCGTGCTCGGCGGCCTCGGCGGCCTCGGCCGTTTTCTCCGCCGGCGCCTCGACCTTGCTGTCGGCCACGGCGACCTTGTTCTCGGACTTCGTCTCGCCGCTGTCACAGGCGAGCGACACGCTCAAGCCAGCGACCAGGGCGAAGATGACGGTCATACGTCGATCAACCATGGGGAGAGTCTGCGGCGCCACGCTCGCGCCTGTCAATGCGAAGCGCCCGCGTTGACGAGCTACGCGCGCGTTCGGTGGCGTTAGTTTCCCCTCGCAACAGCGGCGAATTGAGAATGAAATTCGCGGTCTCGCGGCGTCTGGGCGGCCGTGGATCACGCTGCGTTAACGCGGCGCGTCGCGACTCGCCTGACCATTCGAACTGGTCGGTGAAGACGCGGCGATCCGCGAGTTCGCGACCCACGCGACGCGAGCGCCGGGGTCCGCGCCCGCGGGCGTCTTGCGCTGGAGCAAGCCGGTGGATCAAGCTGACGCTGGCCCGCGCCGCCGACTCCATGGTCCCCCGCCCACGCTCACACTCGCGCGCCCGCGGCAGCGCTCACGCCGTCGCCACGGCGCTCGCGCTGACGCTGGGCGCGTGCCAACCGCTCGCCGATGAGGCGCCCCGCGCCCCCGCGCCGACGGGCTCGAGCTCCGCGCGCGCGGCCACGGGAGCGCCGGCGCTGGTCGTCGTCATCGTCGTCGACCAGATGCGCGCGGACGTGCTCGACCGCTTCGCGAGCACGTGGCCTTCGGACCAGGGGTTTCGCTGGCTGACACGCGCGGGCGTGCGCTTCGAAAACGCCTTCGTCGGGCACGCGATCACCGAGACGGCGCCCGGGCACGCGTCGATCGCGACGGGCGTGCACCCGGCACGCCACGGCGTGGTGCTCGACCAGTGGCTCGATCGCGAGCGCGCGCGCGAGACCAACGCCGGCGAGGATCCGGACGTGATGCTCGTCGGTCCGGAGGTCAACGGCCGCAGGCCGGGGCGCTCTTCGAAGCAGCTGCAGCGCACGAGCGTCGGCGACTGGCTCAAGAACGAGGACCCGCGCAGCCGCGTGTACGCGGTCGCGCCGGAGGCCCGCGCGAGCGTCATGCTCGGCGGCCTGCGCCCGGACGGCGTGTTCTGGTACGACCGCGCCGGCGCGTTCGTGACCTCGAGCTACTACGCCGCCTTCCCCGAGGACCTCGGCCCGTTCTTCTACGACGACTGCGGCGACCTGACCGCGCCGCTGCGGGAGGGCAGCGTGGGGGCCTGGACGCAGCTCGCGGACCCGGCGGTGTACGAGCGCCTGCTCGGTCCCGACGCGGTCGCGCAGGAGGTGTTCGGGCGCAAGAGCGTGTTCCCCTACCGCCTGTTTCGCCGCCGCGGGCGGCTGCGCGACGGCGAGCTCGCGGCCTACCACGAGCAGCTGCCGAACACCCCGTTCGCCGATCAGTACGCCGCCGCGCTGGTCGAGCAGCTGATCACCGTCAATCACCTGGGCGAGGACCAAAGCCCCGATCTGCTGCTCGTCGGGTTCTCGGGCGGCGACACCATCGGGCACGCCTTCGGCCCCGACAGCCACGAGCTCCTCGACTTCTACCTGCGGCTCGACGGCTTCCTCGCCGACATCCACGGCCTGCTCGACGCCCGGGTGGGCCTGGGCCGCTACGCGGTCGTGCTGACGTCGGACCACGGCGTGATGAGCATGCCGGAGCGACTGCAGCAGCAGGGTGTGGCGGCCCAGCGCAAGGCCCAGCGAGTCACCCGCGCGGTGTTCGAAGAGGACGTGCGCGCGGTCGTGGGCCACGCCCTCGAGCGGCTGCAGCTGCCCACGTCGGCGCTGCGCCACATCGGCCCGAGCGGCGTCTGGCTCGAGCTCCCGCGGACGCGCGCGCCGGGTCTCGACGACGCCACGGTGCAGCGCGCGGTCGCTCGCGCGCTGACGACGATCCCCTACGTCGCGGACGCGTACACGGCGTCCGAGCTCGCCGACGATCGCCGGACGCCCAACGGCGCGCGCCCGTGGCTCGTCGAGTATCGACGCAGCTTCTTCCGCGGACGCAGCCCCGACGTCCAGCTGCGCTTCGCGCCCTGGAGCATGGTCGGCGGCGAGGGCTGGGGCGCCGAGCACGGCTCCCCCTACGCCCATGACACCCACGTGCCGCTGATCATCGTCGCGCCCGAGCTCGCGCCGGGGCGCCGCGCCGATCGGGCGTTCACGGTGGATGTCGCGCCGACGGTGGCGCAGCTGCTGGAGATCCCGACGCCTGGGGATCTCGACGGGCGCCCGCTGCTCTCGCGCTGAGGCGCGAGCGAATGACATTGAAGTCGAAAAGGAAAAGACCCGACCCGCGGCGACAGCCGCGTGATCGGGTCTCTCGGCGCGTGGGGTCACGCGCCTGCGTCCGCGCACGCCTTACGGGAGGACGCTGCCGGGGACGGCGAGGGTCACGAAGCCGCCGGCCTGGAAGGCGATGATCAGCGCGAAGATGACCAGCGACTCGATGAACGCGAGGCCGAGGAGCATGGGCACCAGGACCTTGCCGGCCGAGTTCGGGTTGCGGCAGATGCCCTCGAGGGCAGCCGCGACCGCGCGGCCCTGACCCATGCCGCCGCCGAGCGCGGCGAGGCCGATGGCGAAGGCCGCGGCGAAGGCGAACAGGCCGCGCTCCGACGAGGTGGTCAGGATGAACTTCGGGGCCTCCTCGACGCCGGGGGCCGCGAGGGCGATGACCGGCAGCAGGAAGACGGCGGCGAAGGTGGCGATGACGATGGATTTACGGGACATTGCCTTTTCCTTGGAGGCTCTTGGGCGGTCGAGACCGCAAGAAGTCGTGGTTGGGTGGGCGGGCGACCGGATCAGTGGCCCTCTTCGTGATGCTCAACGGCGAGGCCGATGTAGATGATGGTCAGCAGGGTGAACACGAGGGTCTGCACGATGCAGACCACGGTCCCCAGCATGAGGAACGGGAGCGGCACCAGGAACGGGATCATCAGCGCGACGACGCCGACGACCTTGTGGTCCGCGACCATGTTGCCGGTGAGACGCAGCGACAGCGACACGGGGCGCGCGATGTGGCTGATGATCTCGATCGGGATGAACAGCGGGAACATCCAGGGGAACCCGCCGATCTTCGGGCCGCAGAAGTGGAGGAGGTAGTCGACCCCGTTCTCCTTGAGCCCGTAGAAGTTGTAGACGAGGAAGACCAGCAGCGCGAGGCCGAGGTTGGTCTTGAGCGTGTCGGTGGGCGGCAAGAACCCGGGGATCAGGCCCTGGATGTTGCAGCAGAAGATGAACAGCGCCAGCGTGCCGGTCAGCGGCAGGAACTTGGCGGCGTTCTTCTCGCCCATCACGTCCTTGGACAGGTTGAAGACCGCCTCGACGAAGGTGTCGGTGATGGCCGCGAGGCCGAAGCGGCGCGGCGGGACGACGCCGTTCTTGGAGGCGGGGTCCTGGATGCTCTGGCGGTACCGGGTGGCGAGGAAGATGATGAAGAGCGCCGCGAGCAGCGCGCCGGCGACGTGGACGAGCGTGAAGCTCGTCGCCGTGAACATCATGTACTGCCAGTCGCGCGCCAGGTACTCGGCGGCGTTGTTCTCCAGCGCGTGCCAGAACTCTGGCATCAAGAGCGTGAACCAGGTGGTGTGGTCTCCCATACTCGTGCTCGTTCAGTCCTGGTCGCTTGATGGCCCTGAATTTGGGGACAGCTGTGCGGAGGTCTGTGCAGCGGCGGCGATGAAGCCCATCAGCGCGAGCGAAAACCCTGCTGCGAGCCCCTCGGGCTGGCCGGCCATGTACCAGAGGATGGCAGCCGTCGCAAGCGCGGTGCCCACCCAGCGAAACGGCGCCGCCGCCGGGCTGACGGGCGACGCGGAGGGGTTTGGTTCGGCGGCCAACGAGCCCACCATGCGGAAAACAGCGCCGCCCAGTAGTTGCAGATTGAAGAGGCCGAGGCCGCCGCCCAGCAGGACGCTGAGCGCCGCCTGCTGGCCCCACAGCGCCCACGTGAGCAGAACCCCCGGGATGACGCACGTGAGCGACCACAAGTAGACACGTCGACGCCAGAGATCCCACGTGACCGGCAGACCCCCTACGGGAGCTGTAGGGGTGCTCGCGTCCCCGTCGGCGCCAGCCGCTCGGCCTGGTTCTCCGGTCATACGCGATCTCCCGGTTCGTCCCCGCGCCCGGGGTCCTCCGCGGGCGCGGTCTCGGGTCCTCGCGCGACCTCGTCCTCGTCCTCCTGGTCGAGGTAGGCCTGGAACTTGAGCGCGGTGCGCACGACGATGTTGGCGGCCGCGCCGAGCCCGATGAAGAACCCGATGTAGAAGGTCCACGGGCGCCAGTGGGTCACGTGCTCTTGCAGCCACTGACCGCCGAAGGCGCCGATGGCGATGGCGACCGCCATGGCGATCCCGATCGAGGAGGCCTCGGCCAGGGAGAACCACTGCGCCTGACCGGTAACTCGATCGGGCTTGCGGAGCGGGTCCATGGCGTTGACTTCACTCCGCAGGGTGACGCACCGCCGCGAAAGCGCCATCGGCCGCGTCCAGCGTGCGCTCGATCGTCGCAGGGTCGTGGGCGATGGAGACGAACGCGGCTTCGAACTGCGACGGCGCCAGGTAGACGCCCGCCGAGAGCATCGCCCGGTGGTAGCGCGCGAAGGCCTGAAGGTCGCAGGTCTTGGCGTCGGCGTAGTCGCGCACAGGCTCGGCGCGGAAGAAGCCGGTGAACATCGAGCCGACCTGGTGACTCGAGAGCGCGACGCCGTGGCGCAGGGCCCGCTCGGCGAGACCGCGCACGAGCGTCGTCGTGGCCTGCTCGAGCGCGGGGTAGGGGTCCTCGCGCGTGATGAGCTCCAGGGTCTTGCGCCCGGCCGCGACCGCGAGCGGGTTCCCGCTCAACGTCCCGGCCTGATACACGGGCCCGAGCGGCGCGACCGAGGACATGATCTCGCGCTTGCCTCCGTAGGCGCCGACCGGCATGCCGCCGCCGACGATCTTCCCCAGACAGGTCATGTCGGGCGTGACGCCGAAGCGCTCCTGGGCGCCGCCGCGCGCGACACGGAAGCCGGTCATGACCTCATCGAAGATCAGGACCGCGCCGTGGGCGTCACAGAGCGCGCGCAGGCCCTCGAGATAGCCGTCCTGCGGCGGGACGCAGCCCATGTTGCCGGCGACCGGCTCGATGATGATGGCCGCGATGCCCTCGGGGCCATCCGGGTGCTCGGCGAAGCAGGCCGCGACCGCCTCGAGGTTGTTGAAGGGCACGAGCAGCGTGTCTTGAACCGCGCCCGCGGGGACGCCGGCTGAGCCCGGGATCCCGAGGGTCGCGGCCCCGGAGCCCGCCGCCACCAGCAGCATGTCGGCGTGCCCGTGGTAGCCGCCGTCGACCTTGATGATGCGGGCGCGGCCGGTGTAGCCGCGCGCGACCCGAAGCGCGCTCATCGTCGCCTCGGTGCCGGAATTCACGAGCCGCACCATGCCGCCGCGCAGGGACGGGACGAGCGCGCAGATCTGCTCGGCGAACTCGACCTCGCCAGCCGTGCACGCGCCGAAGCTGAGCCCGTCGCGGGCGGCCTTGCACACGGCCTCAACGACCTCCGGGTGGGCGTGCCCGAGGAGCGCCGGGCCCCAGGTCCCGACGTAGTCGATGAGCGTGGCGCCGTCCTCGGTGACGAGCCGCGCGCCGTGGGCCGAGCGGATGAAGGGGGGCGCGCCGCCGACCGAAGAGAAGGCGCGCACCGGGCTGTTGACGCCGCCTGGGATCGAGCGCTGGGCCCGTTCAAAGAGCGCGCGGCTGCGGGCGCCGGCGCGTCCATCGTTCGCTTCGGGGTGCGTCTCGCTCACGGGGGACTTCCTGCCCCGTCACGGGCGCTTTGTCCAGGCCAGCTGGGGACCGCAGGCCAAATCCGCGCGCGACGGCATCGGTGCCGCCGCGCTTGGAGCCAGGTGAGCGAGAACGCCTACTCGTCGTCGCCGTCGTCGTCTTCGTCGTCTTCGTCGTCTTCGTCGTCTTCGCCGTCGTCGCCGTCGTCGCCGTCGTCGTCGTCGTCAGCATCATCAGCGTCGTCGTCGTCGGCGGCGTCATCGGCCGACTCGTCCTGATCCTCGACGTCCTTGTCGTCGTCCTCGTCCTCGTCATCCTTGTTGTCGTCCGGATCGATAATCCGCTCGAACGCGACGACGCGCTCGTTCTTCCCCTTGGACATCCGGATGATGCGCACGCCCTGGGTGTTGCGGCCCATCTCGCTGATGCCCGAGACCGTGGTGCGGATGACCTTGCCGTGGCTGGTGACGACGATAACCTGGTCGTCCTCGGTGACCTCGAGCGCGCCGACCACCGGGCCGTTGCGCCCCGTGACCTTGATGGCGATCAGGCCCTGACCGGAGCGCTGCTGGACCTTGTACTCGGTGGCCGCCGTGCGCTTGCCGTAGCCCTTCTCGCACAGCGTCAGGATCGAGGCGTCCGACTTCGCGTCGAGCACGAGCATCGAGACGACGTGATCCTTGCCCTTGAGCTTCATGCCGCGCACGCCCCGGGCGGTGCGGCCCATCGGGCGCACGTCGGACTCGTCGAAGCGGATCGCCATGCCCTTGGCCGAGGTCAGGTAGATCTGCTGCTGACCGCGCGTCAGCTGCACGTCGATGAGCTGGTCGTCGTCCTCGATCTTCGCCGCGATCAGCCCGGTGGTGCGGATGTTGGCGAACTCCTTGACGCGCGTGCGCTTCACGTAGCCCTGGGCCGTGGCCATGACGACGAAGTTGTCGTCGTCGAGCTCGTCCTCCTGGTACGACAGCGTCTCGACGATCGTCTCTTCCTTCTTCATCTCGAGGAAGTTGATGAAGGCCTTGCCGTGGCCGCCGCGCCGCCCCTTGGGCAGCTCGAACACGCGCTTGCGGAACACGCGGCCGGTGTTGGTGAACAGCAGCACGAAGTCGTGGGCGTTGGCCTCGAACAGCACGGTGACGAAGTCGCCGGCGTCGCGCCCGGAGCCGCCCTTGACGCCGACGCCGCCGCGCGCCTGCACGCGGTACTCGGCCGTCGGGATGCGCTTGACGTAGCCGCCGCGGGTCACCATCACGACCATGGCCTCGTCGGCCACGAGGTCGACGGGCGCGATCTCGCTGTCGTCGTCGATGATCTCGGTGCGCCGCTTGTCGCCGTAGGCGTCGCGCAGCGTGACGAGCTCCTCGCGGATCACGCCCATGAGCTTCTTCGGGTCCGCGAGGATCGACTCGAGGTAGGCGATCGTCACGCACAGCTCGCGGTACTCGCCCTCGATCTTCTCGCGCTCCATGCCCGTGAGCCGCTGCAGGCGCATGTCGAGGATCGCCTTGGCCTGCCGCTCGTTGAGCTGATACGGGCCCTGCTTGGCGCGCGCGACCTCCTCGGCGGGGCGATCGCAGCGCTCCAGGAACTGGGCGAAGCCCTGCAGCGGCTCGGCCTGCAGGGCCGCGCGCGCCGAGTCAGGATCGGCGGCGCCGCGGATGATGGCGATGATGCGGTCGATCGCGTCGATCGCCACGCCGAGGCCCTCGACGATCTCGCGCCGCTCGGCGGCCTTGTGCAGGTCGTGGCGCGTGCGCCGGGTGACGACCGTGCGCCGGTGGTCGATGAAGTGGCGCAGGCAGTCCTGCAGCGTCAACAGCTCGGGGCGACCGTTGACGATCGCGATCATGTTGACGCCGAAGTTGGTCTGCAGGTCGGAGGACTTGTAGAGCGCGTTGAGGACGATCTGGGCCGAGGCGTCGCGCTTGACCTGGATCCAGATGCGCATGCCGGTGCGGTCGCTGTAGTCCTGGATGTCGCTGATGCCGGCGATCCGCTTGTCGCGGACGAGGTCGGCGATGCGCGAGATCAGCTTGACCTTGTTGACCTGGTAGGGGATCTCGGTGATGACGATCGACTCGCGCCCCTTGGCGTCCTCCTCGATCGCGCACCTGGCCCGCATCGTCACGCTGCCGCGCCCGGTGAGGTAGGCGCTGGCGATGCCGGCGCGGCCGATGATCTGCCCGCCGGTGGGGAAGTCGGGGCCGGTGACGTGCTGCAGCAGCTCGCGCGTGTCGAGCTCGGGGTTGTCGATCAGCGCGATGCAGGCGCTGGTCACCTCGGTGAGGTTGTGCGGCGGGATGTTGGTCGCCATGCCGACCGCGATGCCGACCGCGCCGTTGAGCAGCAGGTTGGGCAGCTTGGTCGGCAGGACGCTGGGCTCGAGCTCCTTGTCGTCGTAGTTCGGAACCCAGTCGACCGTGTCTTTCTCGAGGTCGGCGAGCAGCTCGCTCGTGAGCCGCTCCATGCGGCTCTCCGTGTAGCGCATGGCCGCCGCGGCGTCGCCGTCGATGGAGCCGAAGTTGCCCTGACCGTCGACCAGCGGGTAGCGCATGGCGAAGTCCTGGGCGAGCCGCACCAGCGCGTCGTAGACCGCCGAGTCGCCGTGCGGGTGGTACTTGCCGATGACGTCTCCGACGATGCGTGCCGACTTCTTGTACGCCTGCGTGTGCGTGTTCTTGAGCTGGTGCATCGCGTACAGGATGCGGCGATGCACGGGCTTGAGACCGTCGCGCACGTCCGGGAGCGCGCGCGAGATGATCACGCTCATCGCGTAGCCGAGGAACGAGCTACGCATTTCGTCTTCGATGTTCAGGAGCGCGGTTTTAGAGTCGCCTGACATAGTGGATGCCGACGCAGCATACCCTGTCGATCACACCCTTGCCATTCCCGTGACATTCTTTTCAACAAGCCGAAATTATTAGCCAAACCATCGTTGACATGGACCGATTTGGGAGCCCTCGAATGTGCACCCGCGCACATTCGGACCGCGAGCTCGCCGCAAGCCGGACGGGCGAGTTCGCGCCCGCGGCGCGACGCCCATCGCGGGGCCCAGGAGATCACCCTCGCCGTCCACAATTGTGTCCCCGAAGCCATGTCGTGAAGTTCTCGTAGTTCACATTACGCCGAAGTACGCGCCTGCCTCTCGTGACAGAAAGACGCGCGCGCGGGCGTTCGCGGCGAACCACCGTTTCCCGCCGCCGCCGCCCTGCTCGCCGCCAGCGCCGCGCCTCCGCGCAACAGGCTGCACGTCCGGCGGCGAGCATGCACAGTCAAGCAGATCGCGACGCGAACAAACTTCGCGGCGACGACCCCCCACTTGTGCGGCCATGGGGCCTGCTTCATGCTCGAGGCATCGTTACTCGCGCCACAACTCAATAGCTTGATCACTCGTGACCGGCCTTCGGCGGTCGCCGGGGGCTCGACCCAAGCGCCCATTTGGGCAGGAGGATTGAATGGAAGCAACCTGGTTCGTCGTCGCCGATCGATCGCAAGCGCAGCTCTACGAGATCACGGGCACCAAGCTCAAGCCGGTGCTGAAGGAGGTCGAGGTCATTGAGCACCCCGAGGGCCGACGCACCGGAGACGCGTCGACCTCAGGCTCCGAGCACGAGCTCCACGTCGACGACAGCGCCGCGAGCGATGAGGAGGACCGCCGCTTCGCGCGCCAGGTCGTCGAGCGCCTGCGCGCCGCGCAGCAGCGCCGCGAGTTCGCCAAGCTGCTGATCGCGGCGCCGGCCCAGATGGTCGGCAACCTGCGCAAGTACTCGGGCCGAACGCTCTCGCGCTCCGTTCAGCGCGAGATCATCGGCGACTACACGGGCGACTCACGCCACGCGCTGCAGGAGCGGCTGCGGCGACGCGACTGGCTCGAGTGAGCTCGGCGCGCGCCGTTTCGAACCGGCGCGCGTGAATCGATGAGAGGTTCCCCGCGGTCGCCGATCAGGCTGGCTCGATCGCGGGGGCGTCTCCCGCGAGTTCGGGCTCCCCGCCCAGCTCGAGCACCTCGACGTAGAGCGTGGCCACGGCCGCCTGGGCGAGCCCAAAGAACAGCGGGCCGACCAGCGGGATCGAGAGCAGCAGGCTGAACGGGAGCCCGAAGCCGACGAGCGCCGGCTGACGCTGCTTGATGTACTCGCGCTGCGCGGACAGGTACATGCGGCGCTTGTCGAACACCGGGTCGAGCAGCTCCCAGGTCATCGCGCGGGCCGTGAAGAACAGCGACAGCGCGGGCCCCAGCAGCGCGCCGACCAGCGGGATCAGCGTGACGGCGAGCGCGAGCAGGGTGCCGCCGAGGAACAGGATCATGCGCGCGACCGTCATCCACAGCGAGCGAACCAGCGGCATGCCCTCGCGCTGCTCGAGCGCGGCGGCGCGCGCCGGGTCGAGCACGCGCATCCCGGCGAAGAACACTCGCTCGCCGAGCAGCGGGAACACGAGGTTGACGGTGAACAGCGCGAGCAGCGGAGAGGCGAAGGCGAGGATCAGCGAGCCCGCGATCCGCAGGACCCAGTAAAACACGGTCCAGGCCCAGGTCAGCTCGGGCGCGATGGGCGTGAGCACCCACAAGGTGGTGACCAGCACGCCCGCGAGCACGACCGTGGTGATGTAGAGCGCGACGAGCAGCTGCAGGTAGGTCTGGCGAACCTCGCGGTTGGCGAGCGCGGTCCGTAGTCCGCGCATCGCCGCGCTCGCGCCGCCCCAGGCGCCTCCGGCAGCGGCGCTGCCCTGCTGCAGCGCGGACAGGGCGACGTCAGAGGAGCGTGGGTCGGGTCCCGCCATCCCGCCGATATACCACGGCGAGGGCGCCCGCTCGCGCGCGCTCGCACGATATGACCCGAAGGCCTGATCGCTCGTAAGCGGACGGAATTGCCCGGCGGCTTAGCTCGCGCTCGGCAGCGGGGCCTCGATCTCCGTGAGCATGCGGCGCAGCAGCCCCTCGACCAGCAGCGCGCGCTCGCCCGCGTCATAGCGCCCGTCGCGGTATCGCGCCTGGATGTCCTCGTACTTCTCGCGCGTGTCGTTGATGAGCTGCTTGTAGGGCCCGCGCCGGGCGAGGACCTCTTTTTGGTTGGACCAGAAGAACGAGATTAACGTGGCGATCGTGAAGCCGGTGAGCGCGATGCCGATCGGCCCGCTGACGACGTAGGCGATCGCGTAGCGCAGCGCGACGACGCCGGCGGCTCCGACGGCGAGCTCGCGGACCCCGCTCTTGCGCATTCGCCCCCAGGCCATCGGGATCAGCTCGCCCGAGGCGAGCAGCAGCGCGACGAATTCCGCCCGCTTGGCCCCGCGGTCGTACGTATCCTTGATCACCTGCTGCATGAAGGAGTCAAAGTTCTCGTAGACCTCGGTCGCGTAGGCCGTGTGAGCGCTGGAGCCTGCCATGGGGCGGAGCATAGCAAAGCCGGCGTCGCGGTTTGACAGTCTGCGGCTCGCTGCCCAGAATTTTTGCACATGTCCACGGTGATGAACGCGACGCGTGCTCTGCGGACTCGAATTCGCCGTGAGCGATCACGACACGGCCGGCGCCGACGCGCGGTCTCCTCGCTCGGGGCGCTCGTCCTGCTGCTCGATTTGTCCCTCGGCCTCGGCGCGTGCAAGCGCGACGAGCGAGTCACGCCGCCCGACACGGAGCAGCCGGCGGAGGGCGACCGAGGTGGGGAGGCGGGACCGGGCCCGGCGGACTGGGAGGCCTTCAACCCCGGGCGCGCGGGCCCCGGCGGCGCGCTCGAGGAGGAGCCCGAGGCCACGCGCCCGCCCCCGCAGCCGGTGACGTCGCGGGGGGCCGCGTTCAAGGGCGTGGCCGCCGGCAACTTCGAAGGCGCGGCTGAGTTCCTCACGCCGCTCGTCGAGCGCAAGCCCGACGACCTCGCGGCGCGGCGCGCCCTCGTGCACGCGCGCGTCATGACCGGCGACTACGCGGGCGCGGAGGCGCTCCTGCGCGACCTCAAGCTGCGCAAGCTCAACCCCGAGGACCAGGTCGCGGCGCGGCTGCAGCTCGCGCGCCTCCACGAGCTGCGCGGCGATCTCCCCGGCGCCGAGCAGCACCTGCGCGAGGCCCTGAAGGCGCGACCCGACGACTTGGTGGCCAAGGGCGAGCTGCTGGCGACGCTGGTCACGAGCGGGCGCCGCGAGAGCACCGAGGCCCACGGGCTCATGGACGAGCTGTACGACGCCTACGACGGCGGCGCGGCCAAGGACGCGCCCGCGCTGATCGCGGTCGCGCAGGCCGCCCTCGCGCGCGGCTCGAGCGGCGCCTTCCATGACGCCAACATGGTCCTTGGGGAAGCCGAGCAGTGGCTCACGCAGGCCCAGCAGCGCCCGGACGCCGACCCGCTGCTGTTCCTCGTGCAGGATCGCCTGCTGCTGCTGCGCGGCGCGGTGTTCACCGAGAAGTACGCGGCGAGCGAGGCGGCGTCGACCTACGCGCTGCTGCTCGAGCGCGACGCCTGGCACCCCGACGCGCTCGCGGGCCTGGCCGCCGCGCTGCTCGGCGAGCTGCGGCTCGCGGACGCGACGCGGGCGGCCGAGCGCGCGCTCGCGGCCAACCCCGCAACGCCGACGCGCACGCGCTGCTCGGCCGGATCTCCGCGATCGAGGGCGACACGACGAGGCCCGCGCGCGCGCGTCCGCGATCAGGTGTTCACGATCAACCCGGAGCACATCCCGGGGCTCGCGGTGATCGGCGCGCTCGACTGGGTCGAGGGCAAGCACGCGGACTACGGGCGCGCGCGCGACCGCGTGCTCGCGCGCATCCCCGACGGCGGCGCCTTCTTTACGCTCGTCAGCGACCTCCTCGTCTACAAGCACCTCTACCCGGAGGCCGACGCGGTGCTCGGCGAGGCGGTCAAGGTCGCGCCGCGCAACCCCTACGTGCAGTCGGCCTACGGCCTCAACCTCCTGCGCCTCGGTCACGAGCAGCGCGGGCGCGAGGCGCTGCAGGCCGCGTGGAAGCGCGACCGCTTCAACGAGCGCACGCGCAACGTGCTCGACCTCTACGACGGCACGATCGACGCGCGCTACACCCTGCAGAAGCGCGGGCCCAAGCTCGAGCTGCGGCTGCCGAACGAGGATCACGAGCTCGTCGACGACGCGATCGCGGCCGCGATCCAGCGCGCGCGCGCGGCCCTCGACAAGCGCTACGGCCTCGACCCGGGCCCGCTGCGCGTGGAGCTGTTCGGCAACCCGACGGAGTTCTCGATCCGGACCATCGGCGTGCCCAGCCTCGGCGCGGTCGGGGTCTGCTTCGGCCCCGTGATCACGCTGATCGGCCCCTACTTCGGCTCGCACAACCTCGACCAGGTCGTGTGGCACGAGCTCGCGCACGTCTACGCGATCCGGCTGAGCAAGGGGCGCGTGCCCCGGTGGTTCACCGAGGGCCTGAGCGAGTGGGAGAGCGAGGTCGCCGACCCGTCGTGGGCGCGCGAGAGCGCCGAGCTGCTCGCGGCCGCGCAGCGCAAGGGCAAGCTCCGCAAGCTGCACGAGCTCGAGCTCGCGTTCCTGCGCGCCGAGAGCCCGGTGATGATGGAGGTCGCCTACTCCGAGGCCGCGTACGCGATCCGCTACCTCGGCGAGACCTACGGGCTCCCGCAGCTGATCAAGATCCTCGATGGCTACGCCGAGGGCCAGAGCACGGAGGCGCTGTTCGAACGCCACCTCGGCAAGGGCATGCCCGCGGTCGAGCGCGAGTTTGAAACATGGCTCAAGAGTCAGCTATCGAAGAAGGTCAGCGGCTGGCACCCGGCGCCGGAGGGCGGCGGCCCGGCAGCGGCGAAGGCGGGCCCGCGCGATGAGCTGTACCGCCGCGCGCTCGCGCAGGCGCGCGAGCGACTTCGACGGCGCGTCGCGGACGCTGCAGCAGCTGATCCAGCAGGACGGCGACGGCTACCCGGCGCGCATGCTCCTGGCCGAGGTCCTGCTGCAGGGGCCGAGCTGGAAGTCGGCGAAGAAGCACCTCGAGCGCGCCCGCAGCTTCCACGTCGAGGCCATCGAGCCGCTCGTCAAGCTCGCCGAGGTCGCGCGCCGCGCCGGCGACGTCACGGCCGAGAAGGCGGTCCTCAAGGACGCCATCGAGATCGACGCGCTCTCGCTCGATCCCGCGGCGCGCCTGCTGATGCTCGCGCGCGTCACCGGCGACGCCGCGCTGCTCGACCAGGCCTACGCGCGCGCCACCGAGATCGCGCCGCTGCACCCGATCACGCTCGCGATCCGGGCCGAGCGACTCGCCCAGGGCGGCGACGCGGCGGGCGCGGGCGCGGTGCTGCAGCGCGCGACCCGGGGGCTCGACGAGGGGCCGGTGGACACGGTCGTCGTCGTCGCGCTGGCCGCCGCCGCCGCGGGCAAGCAGGCGATGGCGCGCGAGCTGGCGACCGCAGCGCAGAAGCACGCGGACAGCCTCCCACGCGAGGCGAGACAGGCGCTCGAGCAGCTGGCCGCGAGCTCGCCGTGAGCGCCGAATCGCGCCCGCGCGCTCGCGCTCGCGCAGGCCCGTGACGCGCTGCGCGAATCGAGCTAGGTTGAGCCCGAAATGATTCGAAGCTCGAGCGTTCGTGGTCTCTCTCTCGTGTCCTCTCTCGTGCCGTCCTTCGCGCTGCTCGCGTCGTTGTCGCTGACGCCCGCGTGCGACGGCGGAAAGGACAAGGACACCAAGGCCGGAGACAAGAAGGAGACGGAGGAGAAAGCCCCCGTCAAGGAGCGCGACCCGGGGACGAGCATCGACTCCGTCAACACCGACGGCCCGGACATCTCGGGGCCTGTGCCGCCTGAGACCAGCGCGGTGTTCTTCTCGGTCGACGGCGCCCTGATCCCGCTGGGCTGCTTCGACAAGGACAAGGGCAAGCTCCTCGGGGGCAAGGACTGCGGCAAGCTCGTCCAGAAGGACGGCGAGGTCTACCTCAAGGACGACGACAGCACCGAGATCGACACGATCGGCGAGCCCAAGAACGCGCTGTGCGAGCCGGGCGAGGGCAAGCCCACGAGCTTCTCGACCGCGAAGCTCGACAGCGGCGAGGCGTTCAGCTTCGGCGTCTACCCGAAGTCGGCCGCGCAGAAGTTCATCTCGGTCTCGCGCGAGGACACGACCGCGGGCAGCCGGACCGGCAGCCTCGACGCCGCGGAGAAGAAGGCGGTCGAGGAGGCGATCGTCGCCGACAGCGGCAAGGCCGCCGGCGAGCCGGTCAACATCCATCAGGTCGCGTCGCTCGACGTCGACGGCGACTCGCAGCCCGACACGTTCATCTCGGCCAACGTCATCAACCCCAAGGACACCGCGCGCTACCTGTTCAGCGGCCTGTTCATGCGCTCGAGCAAGAGCCCCGACAAGCTCGTGCTGCTCGACAAGACCAAGACCAACCTCGAGATCTACACGCTCCTGGGCGCGATCGATCTCAACGGTGACGGGACCCATGAGCTGTGGGTCAACGCGGCGTTCAACGAGGGTGGCGGTGACCGCGTGATCGAGATCGCCGGCGGCAAGGTGAACCCGCTGGCCAAGTACAGCTGCGGCCTCTAACGCGGTGACCTCCTGCGCGCTCCTCCTGCGCGCTCCTCCTGCGCGCTCCTCCTGCGCGACGACGCGACGCGCAGGCTGGCGCGCACTCGTGTTCTCGGTAGACTCCGCGCAGCATGACCTGGTCGCCCAACTCGTGGGAGCAGCGCCTGCACGCGCAGGAGGTGATCTACCCGGACCGCGACGCGCTCGCGGCCGCCGTCCGCACGCTCCGCAGCCTGCCCCCGCTCGTCACCTCGTGGGAGGTCGAGCGCCTCAAGTCGTACCTCGCCGAGGCCCAGCTCGGTCGACGGTTCTTGCTGCAGGGAGGCGACTGCGCCGAGACCCTCGCCGACTGCGTCTCGGACATCATCGCCAACAAGCTCAAGATCCTCCTGCAGATGTCGCTGGTGCTGATCCACGGCGGCCGGCGGCCGGTGATCCGCGTCGGGCGCTTCGCCGGGCAGTACGCCAAGCCGCGCTCAAAGCCCCTCGAGGTCCGCGGCGAACAGACGCACCCGAGCTACTTCGGCGACCTCATCAACCGCGTGGAGTTCGACCCCGAGGCGCGGCGCCCTGACCCCGGGCGCCTGCTCGAGGGCTACAAGCACGCGGCGCTGACCCTCAACTTCATCCGCTCGCTGAGCGCCGGCGGCTTCGCCGACCTCCATCACCCGGAGTACTGGGATCTCTCGTTTTTGGCCCGCGCCGGGATCTCGGATGAGCTGCGCGCGCGCTACCAGCGATACACCCGTCAGCTCGGCGAGGCCCTGGAGTTCATGGAGGCGCTGGGCGAGGGCAGCTTCGACGACCTCACGCGCGTCGAGTTCTTCACCAGCCACGAGGGGCTCAACCTCCGCTACGAGTCCGCGCAGACGCGCCACGTCCCGCGCCGCGAGGGGTACTACGACCTGACGACGCACCTGCCGTGGATCGGCGAGCGCACGCGGGCGCTTGATGGCGCCCACGTCGAGTTCTTCCGCGGGATCCGCAACCCCGTGGGCGTCAAGCTCGGGCCGACCGCCACCGGCGAGGACGCGGTCGCGCTCGCGCGCGCGCTCAACCCGGACAACGAGCCGGGCAAGCTCGTGTTCATCACGCGCATGGGCGTCGACCACATCGGCGAGCGCCTGCCGGCGCTGCTCTCGGCGGTGCGCGCGGCCGAGCTGCGCGTGCTGTGGATCAGCGACCCGATGCACGGCAACACCGTCAAGACCGACGGCGGGATCAAGACCCGCAGCTTCGACGACATCCTCGGCGAGATCAGGCGCTCGTTCGAGGTCCACGCCGCGTGCGGCACGATCCTCGGCGGCGTGCACTTCGAGCTCACCGGCGATGACGTGACCGAGTGTGTCGGCGGCGGGCTCGGCGAGGCCGACCTCGACCGCAACTACGCGAGCGCCTGCGACCCGCGCCTCAACTACCGGCAGTCCCTCGAGATGGCGTTCGCGCTCGGCGAGCTGCTCGGCGCGCTGCCGCCGGCGCGAGCGCCGGCGATAGACCGACGACGACCGCTTGCTCAGCCCGCGAGCGCGGCCTCCGAGATGACGACCTCGGCGAAGGCCTCGCACAGCGAGACCACGTGGTCGCGCTGGGCCAGCGCCTCGACCCACAGCGGCGGGATCGCGTGACGCCCGAGCTGGGCGCCGACCAGCGCGCCGGTGACCGCCGCGGTCGTGTCCGTGTCGCCGCCGAGGTTGATCGCCGCGAGCACGGCGCCGGCGAAGTCGCCCGGGTGACGGGCGGCGCACCACAGGCTCGCCTCGAGGCAGTGCATGACGTAGCCCGAACTCTCGATCTGGTCCTCCGGGCAGTCGAGCACCGCGCCCGAGAGCACGCGCTCGAACACCGGCTGCTCCGACTCCGGGAGCTTGGGTCGCAGCAGCGACGCCGCGTCGACCATGGCGGCGCGCAGCTCGGCGACCAGGTCGCGGCTGTCCTGCCGCGCCGACGCCCCGGCCGCGAGCAGCCCGCGGATCACGAGCGAGTAGTAGGCGCAGGCCAGCGTCGAGCGCGGGTGCGCGTGGGTCAGCGCGCTGACCTCCTGGCTGTACGCGATGATGTCCTCGGGCTCGTAGGCGTGCGCGAACGCGCTGAGCGGGAAGATCCGCATGAGCGAGCCGTTGCCGTTGTGCTGCTCCTGCGCGCCGCCCCACGAGGCGCGCGGCTCGCCCTCGAGGTAACGCTTGATCGCCATCGCGGTCGAGTTGCCGATGTCGAAGAGCGCGCCGTGGGGGGTCATCTCGCCGCGCTGATACCACCGCGAGAACCGCTCCATCATGTCCTCGGGGTCATATCCCTCGAGCAGGCTCGCGGCGGTCGAGAGCGCCATCGAGCTGTCGTCGGACCAGGAGCCGGGCGGCTGGTTGTAGGTGCCGTAGCCGGTCACGCCCGTCAGCGGGTGCTCGCGCAGGTGCTCGCGCGAGCGGAACTCGACCGGGACGCCGAGCGCGTCCGCGACGACCAGGCCGAGCAGCCCGCCGACGACCCGCTCGCGCAGCCGCGGCGCCCGCTCGCGCGCCGCGAGCAGGGACCCGTAGCAGCGGTAGATCGGCTCGTCGAAGCACACGAGCGCGACGGTCTCGAGGGCGTAGCCGGGCTCGCCGTGGTGCTCCGCGATGAAGCGCTCGATCTCCGCGAGCGCGATGGCGCAGGCGCGCGGGATCGGGAACGAGTAGATCCCGCAGCTGATGGCCGGGAAGGCGATGCTCCGCAGCCCGTGCTCGAGCGCGAGCTCGAGGCTGCGGCGATAGCACGAGGCCAGCAGCCGCGGTTCGGGCCTGGGGTCGCGGCCCTTGGGCGGACGCCGACGCCAGACCGGACCGACGGCGTGAATGATGTGCTTGGCGGGCAGCCGGTAGCCGCCGGTGATCTTGGCGTCGCCGGTCTTGCAGCCGTGGAGCGGGTAGCACTCCTGGACGAGCTCGGGCCCGGCCGCGCGATGGATCGCCCCGTCGACGCCGCTGCCGCCGAGGAGCGAGGTGTTGGCGGCGTTGACGATGGCGTCGACGCGCGCGCGCGTGATGTCGCCGCGCGTGAGGACGATCCGTGTGGTGGCGACGACTCGCTCGGTGACCAGCGGCTCGTGCGTGACCCTGGGCGCGGCCGGGCCCCAGCCGCGACCTAGACCCCGGTCGTCTTCTTCGTCCTCGTCTTCTTCAAGGTCGTCTCCTTCAAGGTCGTCTCCGTCGTCGTCTTCTTCGTCGTCATCGAAGTCGCCGTCGTCGAACTCGTCCTCGTCCTTGACCTCGTCAAACTCGTCTTCGTCCTCGTCGAGATCTTCCTCGTCTCCGTCGAGTTCGTCCTCGTCCTCGACCTCGTTGTCGGCCTCGACCTCGACCTCATCCGCGTCCTCCGACGCGTCCGGGTCGTCAGGATCCTGCGCGGGCGCGCCCAGCATCGCGTCCAGCGACAGCTGCTGGGGCGCGGCCGAAGGGCTGCTCGCGCCCGTTCGCGCCGCTGGTTTGCGCTCGTCGTCGGAACCTTCGCTCGACATGGCGCGGATGATGGCACGGCCAGGGCCAGCGAAGAAGCGCGCGAGGCGGCGCGCGAAGGAAAATTCGGCCCCGATGCAGCGCGCACCGGGGCCGGGGACGACGACGTGGGTTCAAGGGACGGAACCGACGAGTTGAGGACGCGAGAACAACTATGGGAGCGCGAACGAGGCCGCGCGATAGGAGGCCGCGCGATAGGAGGCTGCGCGATAGGAGGCTGCGCGAATAGAAGACCGAGCGATACGCGATAGGAGACCGAACAGGGGCCGAGGAGGACCGAGCGATAGAGACCCCTGGATTAGGACCGTACGACAGGACCGAATGTGTCGCGAGTGAGCTCGAGAAACGACGAGCGCGGGAAGAACAAGAGCAAGAGGACGAGCTGGAGATCGAGCTGGAGATCGAGCTGGAGATCGAGCTGGAGATCGAGCTGGAGATCGAGCTGGAGAAGATCGAGCTGGAGAAGATCGAGCTGGAGAAGATCGAGGTAGAGCTGCTGGAGAGCGCGCGAGAGGACGAGCTAGCAGAGCGTCAGGAGACAACGAGGTGGACCCGTTCACGCGCGCTGCGGCGCGACCGACCGCGCCGCGGCGCGCCGCTGTTTCATTCCCGAAAGGACAGCTTGAAGGTGACCGTGCTGCACGAGCGGATCGCCTTGCCGGCGACCTTGAGCGGCTTGATGCGCCAGGCCTTGACCGTCTCGAGGCAGATCGCGTCGACGCGCGGATCGCCGGGGAAGCGCTTGACGGTCTTCGCGGTCTCGACGGTGCCCGCCGGGCCGACGCAGAACTCCGTGCGGTTGGTGCCCGCGCGTCGATCGAACATCGCGGCCTTGGTGCCGGCGAGCTTCTTCTGATCTGGGTCGGGGCAGTAGTCACAGCGCGCGCGCATGGTGGAGATCGGCTCGGGCGGCCGCGTCTGGGTCGCTGTGGGGGTGTGCAGGCCCGGGTGGACGGGGATGGGGGTCGTGCCGGTCCCGCCGGGGATGCCGACCGAGTTGGTGCCAGTGCCGCCGGGGATGCCGAGCCGCTGCCCGCGCGGGTCACCGGGCCGCTCGTTCACCACGCGGGCGATCCGCTCGGCCGGTCTGCGCTGCTCGTCGGGCTGCACGATGTCCTCGACCGGGATCTCTTCATCCTCGACCCGCTTCTCGTCCTTGACCTCCTCGGTCGCTTGCTTGCTCCCAAGCGGCGGCGGCGGTGGCGGTGGTGGCGGGACGGCGCCCGTCTCGAGCATCTGGACGAGGACGTAGTCGGTGGTCGGCGCCTCGACCTTGGCGATCGCGAGCTTGTCCGCGACCCAGACGAACATCAGGAGCCCGACGGTCGCGCTCGCGGCGAGGTTGGCGGCCACGAACACGCGACGGCGCCGACGCGGGTCCACCTGCTTGTACTTCATGTAGTGCTCGAACATGTCAGCCTCGCTTCAGGCCCGCGCTGCGCGTCTGCGGGCCCATCAACCCCTTCGCCGCGCGCGCGGGATTTCTTGCATCGCGGACGACTCGCGCCGCGCGGCCACGCCGCCCGCCCGCGCGCAGTCGCCCCGCGCGAGCTCGAGAGAATTCCCGGCGGCCCGAGGCGCACATGTGCAGCCGCTTGCGCGATGTGGGTCCGAACGCGCGGTCGCCTGCGCGAGCGCCTTCACACCCTGTGATCTCAACCACCACCGCGCGCTCAATCTTCGTCAGTTTGTGGACAGACGCGACGCGAGGCTGCTTGAATTCAAGAAGAGTCGCATGCTGACCGTGACCGAGCGAGTGACGCGACGCGTCCTGAACGCCCGCGGGTACACCAGCCGCTGGCTGCCGACCTCCGTCGGTCGGGTGCATGTGCTCCAACGACCAGGTCAGGGAGAGCTGCCGCCGGTGGTGCTGATGCACGGCATCAGCGCGAACGGCCTCTCGTTCACCCAGATGCTCGGCCGCTTCGTCGCGCACGCGCGACGCGTGACGGCGCCGGACTGCCCCGGTCACGGCTTCAGCGACACGCCGCGCGGCGGCCTCGATCGCGACTCGATGCTCGCGGGGCTGCGCGAGTCCCTCGACCGCATCATCGATGAGCCCGTCATCCTGCTCGGGACGTCAATGGGCGGCTTCGTCGCGACGCGCTACGCGGCGGAGAACCCCGACAAGGTCCGCGCGCTCGCGCTGGTCTGCCCCGGCGGCGCGCCGTCATCCTCGGACGAGAGCTTCCGACAGTTCCTCGACACCTTCGACATCCAGGGGCACGCGAAGGCGCTCGAGTTCGTCGACCGCATGCTCGTCCGCTCACCGCAGGGGCTGCGCCACGTGCTGGCCCACGGCATCCGCAGCCGCTTCTCGCACCCCGAGCTGCGCCGGCTGCTGGCGAGCATCTCGGTCGCGGACATGCTGCGACCGGACGAGCTCGCGCGCCTGAGCATGCCGACCTTGCTGCTCTGGGGCCGGGACGAGCTGATCCTCCCCCCCTGCCACCTCGACTTCTTCAAACAGCACATGCCCCCCCATGTGCAGATCGAGGAGTGGTCCAATTTCGGCCATTGCGGCTTCCTCGAGCGGCCCGAGGCGGTCGCGCGACGGGTCATCCGCTTCGCTCGAACGGCGTTTTCTGAGGAGAGTCCCGGGACGGTGTCGACGCGCGTGCGCAAACATGACACCCTGCGCATATCGGCTTAAACGCGTTCAAGAACGCGCCTGACGGCGCGCGGCTTTCACCCGACGAGCGACAGAAGCTCGCCGACGCGGTTCGCGAATTGGTTCGCGCGCGGCGAAAAAATCGTCAGCCGCTGCTCCGCGCGATCCGAGGGGGACGCTTCGGACGCGACGCCGACTCCCGGCTCTCGGCGGTCGACCCGGATCGGCTGCGCGCCGCCGTCGACGCCTTCGACATCCTCGCCCGCTACCACCGACTCGAGGTCCGCGGGCTCGAGCGGGTCCCCGACGGCCCGGCGCTGCTCGTCGGCAACCACAACGCGGGGCTCAACCCGGTCGATGGGCTGTTCCTGATCCACTACTACCGGTCCGTCGGCTACGACCGGCCGGTCTACGTGCTCGCGCACGACATCCTGTTCAAGCACGGACGACTCAACGAGATCGTCCGCTCGGTCGGTATCATCCCGGCGCACCCGCGCAACGCGCGTCGTGTGCTCGACGAGGGTCACAAGCTGCTCGTGTTCCCGGGCGGCGACGTCGAGAACCTGCGCCCGTTTCGGGATCGTCAGCGGATCATCCTGGCCGGACGCAAGGGCTTCGCGCGCCTGTCCGTTCGCACAGGCGCGCCGATCGTCCCGGTCGTCAGCGCGGGCGCGCACGAGACCATGTTCGTGCTCTCGCAGGGCCGCCGGCTCGCGCGCCGACTCGGGCTGCACCGCTGGGCCCGGATCAACTCCCTGCCGATCCAGCTCGCCGCGCCCTGGGGCCTGATGATCGGGCCGGCGTGCGCGCTGCCCTACCTGCCGCTGCCGACGAAGGTCACGGTCACGATCGGCGAGCCGATCTCCAGCCCGATCCCGCCGACGCTGCGTGACAACGACGTCGAGCTGCAGGCCGAGAAGCTGTACGGGACCGTCGAGGGCGTGATGCAGGGCCTGCTCGACGACATGTACGCCGAGCGCTCGCTGCCGATCATCGGCTAGCGCGGGACGAGCCCGAGAGTCTGGCTTGCGGTGTCCCGCGCCGGTCGGCAGAGTAGTGGACGCGGATGAGCGGAGACGCGGATGAGCGATGATCGGCCAGTCACGAAGGGGCGCCGCTTCCTCCGCCTCGCCGGCATGACGGCCTCGGTGGCGGGGCAGTACGCGAAGTCGCGCATCAAGTCGGTGTTCCAGACGCCGGAGGCGGCGGCGGCCGAGCGCGCGACGATCAACGAGGTCAACGGCGCGCTGATCGCCAAGACCCTCGGCGAGCTCAAGGGCGCGGTCATGAAGGTCGGGCAGATGGCCTCGATCGCCAGCGACATCCTGCCGCGCGAGCTCGCCGAGCCGCTGAAGGCGCTGCAGAAGGAGGCGCCGCCGATGGCCTACGAGGTGATCGCCGAGCAGGTCGAGGCCGAGCTGGGCGCGCCGCCCGAGACGCTCTTCCAGCGCTTTGATCGCGAGCCGTTCGCGTCGGCGTCGATCGGGCAGGTCCACCGCGCGATCACGGACGACGGGCGCGAGGTCGTCGTCAAGGTCCAGTACCCGGGGGTCGACGGCGCGGTCGACTCGGACCTCGCGCACCTCAAGCTCGTCCTGCGCGCGGGCGGGCTGATGAAGGTCAAGAAGCAGGACATGGACGCGGTGTTCCGTGAGGTCCGCGCGCGCTTGATGGAGGAGCTCGACTACTGCAACGAGGCCGACAACGTGCGGCTGTTTCGCGAGTACCACCAGCGCCACCCGTTCGTCGTGATCCCGGACGTCGTGGGCGAGCGCTCGTCGCAGCGCGTGCTGACGCTGACCTACGAGGCGGGAGACTCGATCGACTCGCTCACGGCGCGCGGCTACACGCAGGCGCTGCGCGACCAGATCGGCGTCAACCTGTTCCGCGTGATGGCCGAGCAGCTGTTCGACTTCCGCACCATCCACGCCGACCCCAACCCCGGCAACCTGGCCGTTCGGCCCGACGGGACGCTGGTGCTCTACGACTTCGGCTGCGTCAAGAAGATCCCGCGCGAGATCATCGAGGCCTACAAGGCGACGATCCGCGCGGGCCTGGCCGAGGACTACCCCGGGGTCGAGCGCGGCCTGCGAGCGCTCGGCGTCCGCCGCGTCGACGGGCCGCCGGTGCCCCATCAGTTTTACAAGCGCTGGCGCGACGCGTTCGCGCGACCGTTCGTCGGCGACGAGCCCTTCGACTACGGCGCGTCGACGATCCACGAGGACGTGATGCCGCTGGTCCCGGGCTCGCTCAAGATGCTCGACTCGTTCAAGCCGCCGCCGGACCTCGTGTTCATCGACCGCATGGTCGTGGGGCACTACGGCAACCTGCGCGCGATCGGGGCGCGCGGGCGCTTCATGGATCTGCTGCGCCCGTACCTGTGAGCTCGCCGCGCGGGCTCAGCCGCGCAGCAGCTCGTCGAGCGCGCGCGCGTCGCGAGCGACCGCGCGCGCGAAGGTCGGCTTGACCCGCCCGGCGCGAACCAGCGCGGCGAGCGACTGCTCGAGCGTCACCATGCCGTCGGCGCGACCGGTCTGGATGTCGCTGGCGAGCTGGTGGACGCGCTCCTCCCGGATCTTGGCGGCGATCGCCGGCGTCACGATCATCTTCTCGACCGCCGCCACGCGACCGCCGACGCCGCCCTCGGAGGGCAGCAGCACCTGGGTGACCGCCGCGCGCAGCACCGACGCGAGCTGGATGCGAACCTGCCGCTGCTGATGGGCCGGGAACACGTCGATGACGCGATCGATCGCCATGGCCGCGTTGGCGCAGTGCAGGGTCGAGAGCACGAGGTGGCCGGTCTCTGCTGCCGTCAACGCGGCCGCGATCGTGTCGAGGTCGCGCATCTCGCCGACCATGATGATGTCGGGGCTCTCGCGCAGCGCGGCGCGCAGGCCAGCGGCGAAGCTCGGGACGTGCACGCCGACCTCGCGCTGGTGGATCAGCGACTGCTTGCCGCGCTTGTAGATGAACTCGATCGGGTCCTCGATCGTGATGATGTGACGCGCGCGACCGTGGTTGACGCGCTTGAGCAGCGCGGCGAGGGTCGTCGACTTGCCCGAGCCGGTCGGGCCGCAGAGCAGCACGAGTCCGTGGGGGTACTCGGTGAGCTCGCCGAGGTGTTCGGGGAGCCCGAGGTCGTGGAGCGAGGGGACGCGCGGGGGGACCGGGCGCAGCGCGAGCGCGAGGCCTTGCTGCTGACGGAACAGGTTGGCGCGCAGGCGGCGGGGCTTGAGGTTGTTCGAGATCGTGAGCGGGAGGTCGACGCTGCCCTCGCGTTCGAAGCGCGCGCGCGCCTCGTCCGAGAGCGCCGACGCGACGAAGGCCTCGATCGCGTCGTCGCTGTGCTCGCGCGACGCGAGCGGGACGAGCACGCCGCCGACGCGCGCGCGCGGATAGGTCCCCGAGGACAGCATGATGTCGGAGGCGCCGCGCTCGATCGCGGTCATGATCAGCTGCTCGAGCTCGAGCGGCGCCCGCGGCTCGCTGCGGAGCGGGACGCTCACGGGTTCAGGCGCCGGCGCCGGGCGTGCGCGCGCGCGGACGCGCGCGCGCTCCTGGGACGCCGCGCCGCGCGCGCCGCGGGCCTCATCCCCGGCGCCCTCGCGCCGCAGCGCGATCTTCAGGCGGGCGCCCTGCCCCTCGATCTCGACGCGGTAGCCGACGCCCGCGCACTCGTAGCGGGTCCGCAGCGCGCCGGACCGCGCGAGCTCGTCACGCTCGATAGACGTCACGAGCTCGCCGAGGAACACCTCGGTGAGCTCGCGGTCGAGGGGCGGCATCGACAGCGGGAGCGGCTGCCCGCCGCGCTCGAGCGTGGGCGGGTCGCCGACGGCGAGCACCAGGGCGTCGGCGCGCTGGGAGGTGGAGAGGGAGAGGAGAGAGTCGATCGCGGCCATGGGTTCGGGACTCGCAGGGAGGAGACGACGCCCTGTAGGTTGCACGTCCCGTGCCGAAGCGTAGCGCACGTCGAGGGCTGTTCGCGGGGCGCGAGCGACCGCGCCGCCCGTTGGCCTTGTCAGGTTGTCACGCGCGCGCGCGACCCCGTGTACGCGTCGGCACGCGCGAGCCCGCGGCGGTCAGAAGCGCGCGGAGCTCGTGAACATCGTCAGGCGATCGTTGGAGTCGCGCACGCGCTTCGTCAGCCCGTGGACGAAACGCCACAGGAGGTCGTGCGCGAGGTCGCGATCGACAAACATCAGATCCCGCAGCGGTCGCATCGGCAGCCGGAGCACGCGCGCGCCGTGCTGCACGCGCGCGTCCGCCGAGCGCTTGGCGCCCGCGTCGAGGAAGGACATCTCGCCGAAGTGATGCCCCGGCCGCAGGATCGCCAGCGCCTCCTCGCCGATGTCCCCGATTGTGCGCAGGATCCGGATCGTGCCCTCGAGCACGATGAAGATGTCCTCGCCGTGATCGCCGTAGCGAAAGATGTAGCTCCCCGGCTCGTGTCGCTCCTCAAAGCCGATCCGCGCGATCCGCTGGATGTGCCGCGGGTGAATCCCGCGCAGCAGGGGCACGCGCGCGAGCCACTGTTCGAAGTTCGGGTTGGCGCCGCCGGCCGGCTCCGCCACGGGCTGCTCGAGCAGGATGACGGGCGCGACGCGACGACGATTCGTCGTCGTCGCGTTCGCGGTCACGGCGGGGCGCGCGAGCTCACGCGCGTCGTCGAGGCGCGCGAGCTCGGGACGCGCGTCCGCGGCCGCGAGCGGCGGGAGGTCATCGACGTCATCGCGGATCCCGATCTCCTCCAAGCCGGTCGCCATCGTGACGAGGCTACCGCAGGAGATCGCGGCGTTCCATGACATCCGCGTGAACCATGCAGGCGCATCGAGCCGCGGTGTCGGCGAGCGCCCCCACACAAGGTGCACACGCAAGGATCGAGCGGAGCGCGATAGTGCTCGAAGGTGCATTTACGCGCATGTCTGATCGTTCTTTAGATCAATCAGACATGCGCGAACGCGCCGGCGCGCTACTCCTGCTCCGCGAGCCAGCGCTCGGCGTCGATCGCCGCCATGCAGCCCGTGCCCGCGGCGGTCACCGCCTGCCGGTAGACCTTGTCGGCGACGTCGCCGCAGGCGAACACGCCCTCAACGTCGGTCTGCGTGCGACCAGGGCTGGGGAGCACGAGGTAGCCCGCCTCGTCCATGGTGAGCTGCCCCTTGAAGGGGTCGCTGTTCGGCTTGTGGCCGATCGCCAGGAACACGCCGGTGACCTCGAGGATCTCGTCCGCCGCGCCGGTCTCGGTGTTCTTGAGGCGCACGCCGGTGACGCGGTCGTCGCCGAGCACGTCGACGACCTCGCGGTTCCAGTGCACCGTGATCTTCTCGTTCTGCAGGACCCGCTTCTGCATGATCTGGCTGGCCCGGAAGCTGTCGCGGCGGTGGATCAGGTGCACGCTGCGACACATCCGCGTCAGGAAGGAGGCCTCCTCCATCGCCGTGTCGCCGCCGCCGATGACGCAGACGTCCTGGTCGCGATAGAACATGCCGTCGCAGGTCGCGCAGGCCGTGACGCCGCCGCCGCTCAGCTGCAGGCGCGTCTCGTTGGGCAGGCCGAGGTACTTCGCGCTCGCGCCGGTCGCGATGATGAGCGCGTCGCAGGTGTAGACCGCGCTCTCGCCCGTGATGCGAAATGGCCGCTGCGACAGGTCCGCCTCGATCGCCAGGTCGTAGATCACCTTGGTCCCGAACCGCTCGGCCTGCTCGCGGAACTCGTCCATCATGTCGGGCCCGGTGACGCCCCGGGGGTAGCCCGGGTAGTTCTCGACGTCGGTGGTGGTGGTCAGCTGCCCGCCGGGCTGCGGGCCGGCGATCACGGTGGGCTCGAGGTTGGCGCGAGCGGCGTACACGGCTGCGGTGTACCCGGCAGGGCCGGCGCCCAGGATCAGGACCTTGCTGTGGCTTTCTTGCATGATCGCCGGGGAGGATAAGCATGGCCGCGGGGGCGGACAAGCGCGACCGCGGGCGCCTGGACGCGTGCGCACGGTTCTCGGCCGCGATCGACCAGGACGCGACCGCAGCGCGCCGCGCTCCGTCGTGGCATGTTCGTGCCATGGCAGCGCGCGGAGCAGACGACGGCGACGACGGCGGTCGCAGGCAGTCGACGGACTTCATCACGCCCGAGGGCCTTCAGCGGATCCAAGACGAGATCGCGCACCTCTGGAGGGTCGAGCGCCCGCAGGTGACGCGCGACGTCTCGTGGGCCGCCGAGCTCGGAGACCGCTCGGAGAACGCGGACTACATCTACGGGAAGAAGCGGCTGCGCGAGATCGATCGTCGTCTGCGCTTCCTCGGCAAGCGCGTCGAGGCGCTGACGGTGGTGCGCACCCGACCGGACCCCAACGGAAAGGCGACCTTCGGCTCGTGGGTGACGGTCGAGGACGAAGACGGCGAACGCGCGCGCTATCGCCTCGTCGGACCGGATGAATTCGACGTCTCGCGCGGCTGGATCAGCGTGCGCTCACCCATGGGTCGCGCGCTGCTCGGCAAGCAGGAGGGCGACGACGTCGAGGTCGTGCGCCCGCGCGGCGCGGCGAGCTTCGAGATCGTCGCGGTCCAGTACACGCCGCCCGACGACGAGACGACGGAGATCGGGTACAACCCGCCGTGAGCGACTGGCGCCGCCGTGTGGCGTCGTCGCCGACGTGACGACGGAGAGCGATGACAGCGAGCACAGGCGACCTCAAGGGCAAGACTCTTTTCATCACCGGCGCGAGCCGTGGCATCGGCAAGGCGATCGCGCTGCGAGCCGCCCGCGACGGGGCGAACGTCGTGATCGCCGCGAAGACCGCCGAGCCGCACCCGCGTCTGCCTGGGACCGTGTTCTCGGCGGCCGAGGAGATCGAGGCCGCAGGCGGCCGCGCGCTCCCGGTGATCACGGACATCCGGTTTGAGGAGCAGGTCGAGGCCGCGGTCGCCAAGGCGGTCGAGACCTTCGGCGGGCTCGACATCCTGATCAACAACGCCAGCGCGATCAGCCTGACGGGCACGCTCGAGACGTCGATGAAGCGCTTCGACCTGATGCACGGGGTCAACGCGCGCGGCACCTTCCTGTGCTCGCGGGTCTGCGTCCCGCACCTGAGGCGCGCCGCGAACCCGCACATCCTCAACATCTCGCCGCCGCTCAACATGAACCAGCGGTGGTTCGCGCCCCACTGCGCCTACACCATGGCGAAGTACGGCATGAGCATGTGCGCGCTGGGCATGTCCGGTGAGTTCAAGGGCGACGGGATCGCCGTCAACACGCTGTGGCCAAGGACCGCGATCGCGACCGCGGCGGTCCGCAACCTCCTCGGGGGCGACGAGGCGATCTCCGCCTGCCGCACTCCCGAGATCATGGCGGACGCGGCCCACGTGATCCTGACGCGCCCGAGCGCCGAGGCGACCGGCAACTTCTACATCGACGACGAAGTCCTGACCGCCGCCGGCGTCACGGACCTCGAGCAGTACGCGATCAACAAGGGGGTCGACCTGATCCCGGACTTCTTCCTCGATTGAGCGAAGCGCGTCGCGGGGCGCACGACGCCCCGCGCGCCGACCCGCCCGCGTCGGCGCATCCGGGAGGCCTCCGAGGGGCCTACTTCAGCTCGACGCCGTTCTTCGAGCAGACCGAGGCGAGCGCGCTCTTGATGCCGCCGGAGAGCTTGCTGTAGACCGACTGGGCTTTCTTGGCGTCGCCCATCTTGCACGCGCTCATGCCCATGAGCGTGAGCGCGTCCTTGTTCTTGTCGATCTTGTAGCTCTGCTTGGCCAGCTTGTAGGCCTTCGACGCGTTCCCGCCGAGCGAGGCCGTGCGCGCCTGCTGCAGCAGCTCAGCCGGGTCCGCCTTCGGCTTCGTCTCTTTCTTCTTCTTGGGCGTCTTCGGCCCCGCGTCGCCCGCCGAGTCATCTTCGGGCTCCTCGCCCGCCGAGTCGTCGTCGGGCTCCGCCGAGTCGCCGCCCTCGGAGCCCTCGCCCGCCGAGTCGTCCTCGCCCGCCGAGTCGTCCTCGCCCGCCGAGTCAGCATCCCCCGCAGCGTCCGCTCCCGCCGAGTCATCCTCGCCCGCCGAGTCGTCCTGGGGCTGACCGGCGTCCGCCTCTGCGGCGCTCTCCTGACCCGGGTCGCCCGCGTCCGCCGAGTCCGCTGGGGTCGCGGCGTTGGCCTTCTCGGGCTTGTCGGGCTTCTTGGCGATGGTGGTCGCCGAGCCGCCGCCGCTGCCCTGCGTGGCGAAGTATCCGCCCACGCCGACGGCGGCGAGCAAGAGCACGATGATCACGACCCACATGCCCGCGCCCCGCTTGCGCTCCTCGTCCTCGTCCTCGTCAACGGCGGGCGCCACCGTGAGCGGCGTCGGCGTGGGGATCGGCGTCGGCGCGATCGCGGGTTTAGGCGCCGCGGCGGGCTCCGGGGCCGCGACCTTGAGCTCGGCCATCTCGCGCTCGGACAGCCGGGGTAGATCCACGCTCGGCGCGACCTGGAACGGCTCGGACGGCGTGTTGGCGGCCTCGAGCGGACGGTCGAGGTTGAGCGTTGTTCGCTCGACGTTCTCGCTCAGCGCGAGGTGGTAGTCGCCAATTTGGACCAGGTCACCTTCCATCAGGGTGACCGAGGCGTCGACCGGGACGTTGTTGACCTTGACGCCGTTGTAGCTGTCGAGGTCCTCGAGCACCCAGCCGTCGGGACCCAGGCTCAGGCGCGCGTGCTGGCGAGAGACGTTCTGCTCGGTGAGCTGGATCGTATTCCCCGCCTCGCGACCGATCGTGATCTCCTCGTCCGTCAGCGGCACGATCGTTGTCGCGCCTTCTTCGTCTTCGATGATCAGTCGCAGGGCCATCGCCTGGTCTTCAGGTTAGAGATTCGATCGAATTACTACAAGGACCGCTCGGTTCCTAGCGGACAATGCGAGCCATCCCGGGGCACACGCGCCCATCGTACCTCGACGACGCGGGGCGTTGTTGTCGCGCCCACGCCCAGCGCTGTCCAAATGAACAGCGTTCCCCCTGGAATCGCGCCCGATCTGCGAGCATGTCCGCGCGCGCTCGTGCGGCTTGGGGGCGGCGCGCTCGCGGGTCAACGAGCACGGGCTCCGCTCTCCATCATCTCGAGGCCGCGTCCGTGAGATTGGTCGACCGGCCCGACGGGTCGTTGACATGAGCGATCACCTCGCCGAGGGGATACACGCCGATGCCTCTCTCGGCCAGTTCGTCGAGGCGCTCGGTGAGCACGTCGACCAGCGCCTGGGAGGGGTGCCCGATCACCACCGTCGGCCGTTCGCGCGCCCGCGTCGCGGCCTCCTCGAGGCGCGCCTCGATCTCGGCGCGTTCCGGCACGTGATCCAAAAACACCGCGCGCGTGGTCGCGGGGACGCCGGCGTCGCGGGCCGCCGCGTAGGCCTGGCTGCGCCCGATCGTCAGCGAGTCGAGGAACATCAGCCCGCGCGCCCGCAGCTCGGGCATCAGCGCGTCCATCGCGGCGCGCTCGGCGGTCAACCGCGAGCCCATGTGATTGTTGACGCCGACCGCGAGCGGCACGCGATCGAGCGCCCGATTTAACTTGTCCCGAAGGACATCTGGACTATCGGCGACGCGCAAGAACTCCTCGTCCGCCTCTCCAGGCGCGCGCATGTGCACGGGGTCGAGCGGCTCCGTCGGCAGGTGCAGCCAGATCTCCCGCGGCCGCCGCGGATCCGCCGAGAGCCGCAGCTGCGCGCCCGGGGCGTAGACGGAGCCGGGCAGCACGCTGAAGGTCAGCGGGTGCCGCAGCGCGAGCAGCTGTTCAAACCAGTGCAGCTCACGACCGACATCGTCGATCACGATCGCCAGGTGCCCGCGCGCCTCGTCCCAGGGGATCTGCTGGTCTCCGTAGCTCGCCTGCCAGCGGCGCGCGGCCGCGGTCGCGCGCGCGAGCTCCTGCTGCAGCGCGCGCTCCTCGTGGACCTGCAGCGCCGGCGGGATCGGGGGCGCGGGCGCGGTCGCGAACAGCACCAGCGCGAGCCCGCACCACAACGCGAGACCCAGGCGCCAGCGCTCGGGCGGCTCGTCTCGATCGCGCGCGCGTGCGTCGCTCACGGCGGAGAGCATAGACGGAAACTGCGGGACTCGAGCGCCGCGAGGCGAGCGCGTCGCGTCGCGTCGGTCCACGCTGGGAAGCGAGGATCAGCCCCCTCGCTTCGCCGCGCGGCGGCTGCCCGCGCGCCCGTTGGCCACGCGCAGCAGCGCTTGCATGTGCTCGACCGCCGCGAGCAGCTGGACGTCGTCCTTGGCCGCGTCGCGTGCGGCCGAGCGCCCGAGCGCCTCCTCGTCCACCGCCGCCCGGCCGAAGTCCTCGGGCTTGAGGTGTCGCGGGTGCGCGCGCTCGGGCGGCAGCTGCGGGAGACTGTCGCGGTAGGGCGGGCGCTCCGTGCCGACGAGCACGTCGGGCTCAATGCCGCTCGCCTGGATCAGGCGATCGTCGGGCGTGTAGTAGAGCGCGATCGTCAGCTTCAGCATCGAGCCGTCGCCGAGATCAAAGGGCGCCTGCACCGAGCCCTTGCCGTAGGTGGGCTCGCCCACGATCAACGCGCGCCGGTGATCCTGCAGCGCGCCCGCGACGATCTCCGAGGCCGAGGCCGCGGCCTTGTTGACGAGCACGACGAGCGGCAGCTTCGACCACTTGCTGGGCGCGTGCGCACGCTGCTCGTCGAGCAGCTCGCCCATGCGCCCGCGCGTGCGCACGATCGCGCCGCCGTCGACGAACAGGTCGACCGCGTCGACGGCCTGGTCGAGCAGCCCGCCGCCGTTGTCGCGCAGGTCGAGGACGAGGCCGCGCAGGCGCTTGTGGCCGTCGGCCTCAGCGCTGCTCTCGAGGGCCTCGATGGCCGCGTTCAGCTCGCGCGCCGCCGTCTCCGAGAAGTCGCGCAGGCGCGCGTGGCCGATGCCCTCGCCGAGGTACTCGCCGATGACCGCCGGCGAGTTGATGTGGGCGCGCGTGACGGTGACCTCGCGGACGCTGACCTCGACCTCCTCGTCCTCGTCGAGCTCGTCCGCGCCGTCGCCCGTGTCTTTACTGTCCTTTTGAACATCTGACTCGAGCTCGAAGGTCACCGTCGTCCCGGGGCGCCCGCGCATGCGCAGGATCGCCTGGCGCAGATCGTAGAAGTGCCCGACCGGCTTGCCCTCGATGCTGAGGATCCGATCGCCGGCGCGCACGCCGGCGCGATCCGCCGGGCCGCCGGCGATCACCTCGCGCACCGACATCACCGTGCGCGGCCTGGGCTTGCGCTCGCGCGAGAGCACGACGACCATGCCGACGCCGCCGAAGCTGCCCTCGATGTCCTCGCGCAGCAGCTTGGCGGCCTGCGGCGGCAGGAACTCGCTGTGGGGGTCGAGCTCGGAGGTCAGACCCGCGATCGCGGCGTAGACCAGCCGCTCGCTGTCGACCGGGCGCACGTAGTAGCTCTCGATCGTCGCCAGCGAGCGCGCGAACAGGTCGAGCTTGCGATAGCGCGAGAAGTCAGCGGGCGCCGCCGCCGGCTGCTGCGTGGCCGTCGCGCGGGGCGAGCTCGGGGTCGAGCTCGTGGACGCGCTGGCGGCTGGCGCCGCGACGGTGTCCGGGACCGCGAGCGTGGCGTGCAGCCCAGCGCCGAGGACCCCGCCGACCGCCATGGCGGCGAGCAGCGCGAGCCTGCGTCGCGGGCTGTGCTGCGCGTCTTGGGTCCGCGGGCGCGTCCTGACCATGGGGGCAGTGTAGCGCCCTCGCGTCGACGTGTGTCTTGATGTTCACGGACGCCGCGCGTGCGCCACGGCCGCCCGCATGGTCCAGAGGCCGAAGAGCACGGTGACGCCGATGCCGACGGCGAGCTCTTCGGGTCGGAAGAACCGGGGCGCGAACGCGACGCCGTTGTTGACGCGCGTGAGCAGCAGGCTCCAGTCGGGGGCGAACGCGACGAGGACGACCTGCAGCAGCGACGCCGCCACGAGCGCCCCGAGCAGCGTGTGCAGGAACCCGAGCAGCATGTGCGGCGCGCGGATGAAGCGCGTCGTCGCGCCCAGCATCTCGAGCACCCGGATCTCGCCGCGCCGGGCGAAGACCGTCAGCCGCAGGACGCTGCCGATCATGAGCCAGGCCGCGAGCGCGGCGAAGACCACGAGGCCCAGCGCGATCGCCCGCACGTCGAGACTCGAGGCGTCCGTGAGCGGCCCGGGCTCGACGACGCCCGCCCGGCGCGCCAAGTAGTGCGCCAGACGCTGGGCGAATTCCGGCTGGGTGTCCGCGTGGACATAGACCTCGAGGCTGCGCGCCTGGGCCTTCACCGGCGCGTCCGCGCGCGCGAGCTCGATGCGCGCGACCTCCGGGAGTCCCTCGAGATCGCGCGCGAGCAGCTCCGCCGCCGCCGCGCTCCCGGCGGTCGTCATCTGCACAACGATCGGCTGGCTCGCCGCGCGCCGGTGTTGGGCCTCGGCGGCCTCCGTGATGTTGCGCCACCCCAACGTCACCGACATGGCGAGGAGCGTGCAGAGCACGACCGTCAAGAGGGCCATCGCGTGCAGCCACGGCGACATCGCGACGCCCCGCCACGCTCCGCGGAGCGCGTACCGAACGCTCGTATTCTTCATCGCATCCCCCCGTTCACGCGGACTCGCTCGCCCGCGCCTCGAGCCCGGCGCCCCCGGTAAGGTCAAATTCGCGAATCACGGTCCGAGTCGTCGGCCGCAGCGTGCCGTCTTGGAGCTGCAGCACTCGTCCCGCGCGCACGTAGCCGCTGACCAGCGGGCTGCGGCTGGCCAGCACGATCGTCGTCCCGCGGGAGGCGAGCCGCGCCAGCAGATCCAGCACGAGGTGCGCGTAGTGGCCGTCGAGCGCGCTCGTCGGCTCGTCCGCGAGCACGATCGCCGGCTCCGCCGCGAGCGCGCGCGCGATCGCGACGCGCTGCTGCACATCCCGCGACAGGCTGCCGACCGGCGAGTCCGCGTGGTCGGCGAGCTGCAGCAGCTCGAGGCTGACCTGCGTCCGCGCGCGCACGGTCCGGTGGCGCACGCCCTGGACCTCGACGGCCCAGCGCACGTTCTCCCGCACCGAGACCTCCGGCACCAGGTACAGCTCCTGATGGATCACGCCGATGTTGCGGCGCAGGAACGGCAGGCTCCCGCTCGTCAGCCGGTGCACGTCGCGACCGCCGATCAGCACCGAGCCGGAGTCGGGGCGCTCGAGCGCCGTCACGAGGTTGAGCAGGGTCGTCTTCCCCGAGCCGGAGGGGCCGGTGAGCAGCACGAATTCACCGGGCTCGATCTCCAGGTTGATGGAGTCGAGCGTGGGTCGCCGTGACCCGGGGATCCCGTGGGTCTTCGTGACTTCCTCGAACGCGATCATCGCCATCGCTCGCCGCCTGTCCGCCCCTCGGGCTTGAACCCTGCGCGCCTTTGCAGTGGTCTGTTCGCCCGTACCACGCCGGCGCGCGAAGCAAAAAAAACCGGCCCGTTCGCGACGCGGCACAAACGAACGGGCCCCGAAGTTCGTCCGTGAGGAACGCTCTTCGAGGCCCGTGATGCCAGATCAACGCTCGATAGTCGCGAGGCTAGCTCATATCGCTCAGGTCATATCGCCCGGACTTGGTGGTGACATAGGTGGTCTGGGCGTGCGCAAATCCCTCTCTTCTCGTCTCATCTGCTCGATGGGGGCTCGTTACGAGCACCCGCTCGTCGCGCCGCAGGTCATGCACTTCAGGCATGAGCCGTTGCGAACCATGGTGAAGCTTCCGCAGCCGCCGCAGGCGTCGCCCTCGTAGCCCTTGAGGCGGGCGACGCGAACCTGCTCTCCGACCGACATGGTGGCGACGCCGCCGCTCGCGGCGGGAGCCGCCGCGACCGCGCTCGCGCCCGCGCCCGCGCCCGCCTGGGCGACCTCGGCCGTGCGGTCCTCGACCTCGATCGAGCCCTTCTTGTTGAAGAACAGCCGGCTGCTGCGCGGGAGGTCGACGCTCAGCTTGAGCGGACCCGGCGTGACGATGCGCTCAGACACGACCTCCTCGCCGGCGTAGTCGATCCCGGGCTCGAGCTGCTCGTTGCCCATGGAGTCCGGCGCGAGGTCCTCCGGCTGGACGTGGGCGAGGTCGTTGCGGTCGAGGTAGGTCACCGCGAGCTCGCGGAAGATGTAGTCGATGATGCTCGTCGACATCTTGATGCGCGGGTGACCCGCGACCGCGCCGTTGGGCTCGAAGCGCGTGAACACGAAGGCCTCGACGTACTCCTCGAGGGGCACGCCGTACTGCAGCCCGAGGCTGATGGCGATGGCGAAGCAGTTCATCAGGCTGCGGAAGGCGGCGCCCTCCTTGTGCATGTCGATGAACACCTCGCCGAGCGTGCCGTCGGCGTACTCGCCGGTGTGCACGTAGACCTTGTGCCCGCCGATCGTCGCCTTCTGCGTGTAGCCGGCGCGGCGATCCGGCATGCGCCGACGCTTGGCCAGGTAGCGGTGCACGAGCCGCTCGGTGACCTTCTCGATCACCTGCGGCTGGCTGGTCGCGAGCGCCTCCTCGTCGTCGTCGAGGACGTCGAGGTCGAGCTCGAGCGCGGCGCTCAGCGGCTGGCTGAGCTTGCTGCCGTCGCGGTAGAGCGCGTTGGCCTTGATGCCGTACTTCCACGACGCCATGTAGACGTCCTTGACCTCGTCGATGGACGCGGTCGACGGCATGTTGATCGTCTTGGAGATCGCGCCCGAGAGGAACGGCTGGGCCGCCGCCATCATGCGCACGTGGGCCATCGGCGCGATGAAGCGCTGCCCGTAGCGACCGCACTTGTTGGCGCAGTCGAACACCGGCAGGTGCTCGGCCCGCAGGTGCGGCGCGCCCTCGATGGTCATGGTCCCGCACACGTAGTCGTTGGCCCGCTGGATGTCGGCGGGCGAGAACTCGAGCGCCTCGAGGATGTTGAAGGTGGGGTCGCCGAGCTGCGCGTCGGTGAAGCCGAGCGCGTCGCGGCAGAAGTCGTCCCCGAGCACGTAGCGGTTGAACGCGAAGCCGATCTCGAAGGCCTGGGCCAGCTCGCCCTCGACGCGCGCGATGACCTCGTCGGTGAAGCCCTTGCGCTTGAGCTCGGCGTGGGTGATGCACGGCCCGCCGACGAGCGTGCCGGCGCCCTTGCAGTAGCGCACGATGTCGGAGATCTGCGTGTCGGTGTAGCCGAGTCGCGAGAGCGCCGAGGGCACCGACTGGTTGATGATCTTGAAGTAGCCGCCGCCCGCGAGCTTCTTGAACTTCACGAGCGCGAAGTCGGGCTCGATGCCGGTCGTGTCGCAGTCCATCAGCAGCCCGATGGTGCCGGTCGGCGCGATCACGGTGACCTGCGCGTTGCGGTAGCCGTGGGTCTCGCCCAGGGACAGCGCGCGGTCCCACTCCTCACGCGCGGCCTGCAGCAGCGCGCTCGGGCAGTGCTGCGCCTGAATGCCGCGCGGCGTGATCGACAGCCCCTCGTACTCCGAGCTCGCCGCGCGGTAGGCCGCGCGCCGGTGGTTGCGCATGACGCGGAGCATCGACGCCCGGTTCTCGGCGTAGCGCGGGAAGGGGCTGTGCTCGCGGGCCAGCTCCGCGCTGGTCGAGTAGCAGGTCGCGGTCATCAGCGCCGTGATCCCGCCGCAGGTCGCGACCGCCTCCTCCGAGTCGTAGGGGATCCCGCTGACCATGAAGAAGGTGCCGAGGTTGGCGTAGCCGAGCCCGAGGGTGCGGAACTCGTAGCTCAGCCGGGCGATCTGCTCGCTCGGGAACTGGGCCATGAGCACCGAGATCTCGAGCACCACCGTCCACAGCCGACACGCGTAACGGATCGCGTCGATGTCGAAGCCGCCGGCGTCTGGCCCGGAGGCCTGGCGGTACTTCATCAGGTTCAGCGACGCCAGGTTGCAGGCCGTGTCGTCGAGGAACATGTACTCGGAGCACGGGTTCGAGGCGTTGATCCGGCCGCTCTCGGGGCAGGTGTGCCACTCGTTGATCGTGGTGTCGAACTGCAGCCCCGGGTCGGCGCAGGACCAGGCCGAGAAGCCGATCTTCTCCCACACGTCGCGGGCCCGGACGGTGCGGTGGACCTTGCCGTCGGTGCGCCGGATCAGGTCCCAGGAGCCGTCGTCCTCGACGGCGCGCAGGAACTCGTTGGTCACGCGCACCGAGTTGTTCGAGTTCTGCCCGGAGACCGTGCCGTAGGCGTCGGAGTCCCAGTTCGTGTCGTACTCGGCGAACTCGAGCTCGCGCGCGCCCTGCTTGGCCAGCGCGATCGCGCGCTGCACGTAGTTCTCCGAGACGTGGGCGCTGCGGGCCCGATGGGTCGCGGCGCGCAGCTCCTTGTTGCGCCGCGGGTCGAAGCGCTCGTCCCCGCTGCCCGCGTGGCAGGCCGCGATCACCTCGTTGAGGTGCTGGTTGCACAGCTTGCTGCCGGCCACGAGCGCGGCGACCTTCTGCTCCTCGACGACCTTCCAGTCGATGTACTTCTCGATGTCGGGGTGGTCGACGTCGACGACGACCATCTTGGCGGCGCGCCGCGTGGTCCCGCCGCTCTTGATCGCGCCGGCGGCCCGATCGCCGATCCGCAAAAAGCTCATGAGCCCGCTCGAGCGTCCGCCGCCCGAGAGCGGCTCGCCCTCGCCGCGCAGGCGCGAGAAGTTCGAACCGGTGCCGGAGCCGTACTTGAAGAGCCGGGCCTCGCGGACCCAGAGGTCCATGATCCCGTTCTCGCCCACGAGGTCGTCCTCGATGGACTGAATGAAGCAGGCGTGGGGCTGCGGGCGCTCATAGGCGCTCTCCGACAGCCGCGTCTCGCCGGTCTTGGCGTCGCAGTAGTAGTGGCCCTGGGCGGGCCCGGCGATGCCGTAGGCCCAGTGCAGCCCGGTGTTGAACCACTGCGGCGAGTTGGGGGCGACGCGCTGGGACGCGAGCATCGTCAGCAGCTCGTCATAGAAGGCGCGCGCGGAGCTCTCGTCGGCGAAGTAGTCGTGCTTCCAGCCCCAGTACGTCCAGCAGCCCGCGAGGCGCTGAAACAGCTGCCGGCTGTCGCGCTCGCCGGTGGTGCGCTCGGCCTCGGGCAGCTTGGCGAGGGCCTTGGTATCGGGCTCGGAGCGCCAGAGCCACTCCGGGACGCCTTTCTCGGGGACCTTCCGCAGGCGCGCGGGGACGCCGGCCTTGCGGAAGTACTTCTGCGCCATGATGTCGACGGCGACCTGCGACCAGCCCTTCGGCATGGCCACGTCCTTGGCTTCAAACACGACCGTCCCGTCCGGGTTTGAAATGCGCGAACTACGCTTTTCAAATTGAATCCCCTCGTAGGGCCGCTCGGTCTTCTGCGTGAAATGGCGCGTGAACTTCAATGTCTCTGGCTCCCCGGTGCGATACGCGAACACATCACGGCACAAGCAACGCCACGACGACGACACACCTCAACCCTGTCGTTTTCGAACAGCACGAGCGCTGTTCCGCGCATCCTCAATCATCCGTAAAGCGCGCGAGAACGTACAGAGCGGTCTTGTGTACCCTGTCGTGGCGCATCCTGCGCCACCCCCACATCTTGGGTGTCGATAGGCTAGCGCCCCTACATCTTGTGGGTCAAGACGGCCGGCCGGTTTCCCGGACGGCCCCGAGTCGGGCGATAACGCCAGTGTGATCGACCGGCCCGTGGGCTTGTCCACACCCCGTCGACACCCCTCCAACAGTCAGCGCGATCATCGCAGAAAACATGAACCGCGATTTTGGGCAGACCGGGTTGCGAACGCTCTGGTCGCGTCATGGGCGCCGCACAGACGCGCAGCCACCGCGTTTTCTTCTCCACAGGGGCGTTCCCCTGCGTAGTCGACGCGTTTTTTTAGCGCGATTTCGCCCACGAGTTTTTTTCACGCTCACCCAAGAAGAGATCTCTTCGACCCCCCTCGGGACCCGAGATTCGCGGATAGCGCCCACGTCCGAGTGCTCACAAACGGTGGCGAAAGCGCAGCGAGCACGCGGTCGGGAGCACGAGGAGCGCCACGAGCGCCACGAGCACGATGGCCACCGCTGCGAGCCTCTGAGCCCCTGTCTTCGGCGAGGCCGCCGAAGCCGATAGCCGTCGTCACGGTCGCGCAGAGGAGCGCCACGCCGGTCTCCCGCACGCCACGCTCCACGCGCGCAGGGGCGCCCCCGAAGCTCGGGTCGACGTAGACAGCGAAGCTGCCGTCGCCGGCGCGGACCTGGCTCTCGCGGGTCACTGGCCGGCGAGCGGCTCAGGCGCCCGCGCCCGACAGCGTCTGGTGGACGACGCCGCGCACGTGCTCCTCGGCGAGCCGCGCCCCGGCGCCGCTGAGGTGGACGCCGTCGCCGGCGCGCACGCGTCGACGCTTGCCGTCGATCACCACGCGCTCGGTGTACTCCCCGTGGTCATCGGCGAGCACGTCCCAGATGTCGATGAACTTCGCGTTGGGCCGGATCGCCATCTCGGCGCGGTAGATCGTGTTGATTCGCTGCACGCGCTCGTGCAGGCGCTCCCGTCCCATCACCGGCATGCCGATGAGGAACATCGGGCGGTTGTTGGGGGCGAGCGCCTCGGCGAAGGCGGTGACGCGGCGGGCGTACTCCTCGCTCCACGCGGGCTCGTGCCAGCGGATCCACGAGCGATCGGGCATCCGCAACCCCTGGGCGTCGTTGCCCCCGAACATGGCGATCGCGGCGTCGGCGTCGGGGAACTCCTCGTTCTGACGCTTCGCCTCCTTGATCCAGTCGAAGAAGTCGGGGCGCGCGAGACCGGTGCTGCTCTTGCCCCGGCGATGCGTGACGTAGCCGTGCTCGTCTCGCAGCCCGCGCTCGAGGTACAGCCCGAGCGCGCCCGCGATCATGCTGTCGCCGACGAGCAGGATCCGCTTCCCGGCGGGCGCGGCGGGCTCCGGCTCGCCGGCCCACGCGACATGTCTGAACAGCCCTGTCGCTGTGACCGCGGCGACCGCCGCGCCCACGCCCCGCGCCCAGGCCCGACGCCCGTGCTTGCTCGACGCGCGCATCACAGGGTCGAGTAGACGGCGTGGCGGCCGACGCCGAGTCGCTCGAGTCGACCCTGCTTCACCAGCTGGCCGACGTGGTGACGCAGCGCCTTGCGGTCGATGGTCTCGTACTCCTCGAGGTCGGTGATGTAGTCGGCGATGTCGTCGAGCGTGACGTCGCCGTTGCCCTCGACGAAGGGCAGCACGCGGGAGGCGAACACCTCCGTGCTCATGCCGCCGTCGTCCGGCTCCTTCGCCTTCGGCCGCGCGGCCTTCTCGACGTCGGCGAACTCCTCCTCGAGGATGCGCGAGCGCTTGGTCTTGGGGCGACGCCGCCCGGCCCCCTCACGCGCCGGCTCCGGCTCCGGCTCGGGCGAGAACGCCTGGCGCAGGTCGCCGAGCGTGATCTTGCGGAACTGCGACCACAGGCCGCGCGACTCGAGGAAGCGAACGAGGTCGCCCAGGGACACCGTGTCACGGCTCTTGAGCCCCTTGAGGGTCTCGAGCGCGCTCAAGCGCTCTAGCTCGCCGTTCTCGGCCCGAAAAATTGCACTCGCGTCTTTTCTCATTGGACGTTCACGCGTGCGGCAGACCGGCTCGGCGTCTTGAGCACGAGCCATGGTCCGCGGCACCCATTCGCTTGCGTTGTCCTCGTATCATGACAACGGAGACCGGAGGCGCGCAAGCGCGATCCCCCGCGCTCAGGCGCAATTCGCGGATTTGTCGCCGCGAATGCGCTCGTGACGCCGTGTGCTTGCGCGGCTCAAGAACTAACGCTACGTAACTTTTCGAGGAGACCCATGGACGAAGCCCAAGTGCGCGAGTTCATCGCCCAGCTCATCACCGACAACAAGGTCATGTTGTTCATGAAGGGCAACAAGCTGTTCCCGCAGTGCGGCTTCTCGAGCGCGGTGCTCGAGCTGCTCAAGAAACACAAGGTCACCTTCGGCACCTTCAACGTGCTCCGCGACATGGATGTCCGAGAGGGCATCAAGGCCTACTCCGACTGGCCGACGATCCCGCAGCTGTACATCGACGGCGAGTTCATCGGCGGCTGTGACATTGTCCGCGAGATGGACGAGACCGGCGAGCTGGCCGAGAAGCTCGCGCCCTACGTCCGCGCGCCCAAGCCCGCCTAAGCCCGCTTAATCGACGCCCACGCCGTTAACGCGCTCGGGGCGGCCAGAGGCCGCCCCGCGCGCTCATGATCCTGTCGCTCGCTACTCGTGCGTACAGATGCCCAGGCCCATCTGCATGATGTCCTGGCAGGTCGCGCCCGGGACGCAGTCGTCGTTGCCGTTGGCGACCATGCACAGCAGCGCGCACAGCGTCGGCTCGTCCATCATCGGCTCGGTGATGATGCACTGCGCCTGGCCCGACGCGAGCTCGTTCTGCGGACACATCATCATGTCGTCGCACTTCGGCCCGCAGTAGTTACCCGGGAAGTCCTGGAGCGAGACCGGCTGCTCACCGTCGGGGCACTGGTTACCCATGGGCCCACCCGGCTTGCAGTACGGACCCTCGCAGTCGGCGTCGCCGTCACCGTCTCCGTCGCCGTCTCCGTCGCCGTCTCCGTCGCCGTCTCCGTCGCCGTCTCCGTCGCCGTCTCCGTCGCCGTCTCCGTCGCCGTCTCCGTCGCCGTCTCCGTCGCCGTCTCCGTCACCATCTCCACCCGGGCCCGCGCTCGTCTCGCTGTCGCTGCCACCCGCCGTCGTTCCGGCGTCCGTGTCGGTGTCGGTCGAGCCGTCGTCGGTGGTTGGATCGCCCGACGCGTTGCTGTCGTCAGACCCGTTCTCGGTGGTTCCGCCACCCCCGCTGCACGCGGCGGTCATCAGACCCAAGGCGGCAATCAGGGCAAAAATCGAATGCGCTCGCAGTTTCATGGAGTCCACTCCAAGGTGTTGAATTGCTCGAAATTGAAGCTGTGATCACCGGCCACCAGTCCGCGCGGGCACGCACGAGCTCCGCCGATGTGGATGCCTAGCTGTACCTTGCATACCAAAACTCGTCAAACTCCGATTCAGAACAGCGTTTGGTTGTCTCCATGCTGGAACCCAGTTCTTGCGCCCTGTCTCCACCGCCTGATACTCGCCGAAACTCGCTATAATTCAGGAGTTCCTGAGGCTCCTTCACGGAGAGGAAGAGGACCCGATGCATCGGTGGATTGACCGTAACGCCCCCTACTTGATTTGCCTCTCACTCGCGCTGGCCTGGGCTCCCGCCACGGGTTGCCTGCCCGGCGGCGAGGAGGGCGAGTGCAGCTCGACCCAGCCCTGCAGCGAGCGCGGCACGGAGTGCAACCTCAGCACGCGCGTGTGTGAGGAAATTCCGGTCGACGTCGACTCGCTCGACCCCGACTTCTCGGGTGGCAACTTCGGACCGCTCGCGCTCCCGTTCTTCCGCGGGCGCGTGTGCATGCCGGACGAGGTCGCGACCGGCGACGAGGTCCCGATCAAGATCGACCCCTGCGTCCACCCGTGCGTGACGCCGACGACCTTCCACTTCTCGCAGAAGTACAACTGCAACGACGCGGACTGCGAGATCATCCTCGCGCAGTGGTTCATGGCGTCCGGCGCGGACTGCCCAGCCGACGCGCTCGAGCGCTTCGACAAGAGCATGTGCAGCTACCCGCTGACGGTCGCGGCGCACGTCGGGCCGATCGACGTCAACGGCACGCCGATCTCGGGCGAGATGGAGGTCGAGCTGCCGTTCATGAACCTCGACGACGCGTCCGAGTGGGCCGACAACGTGAACTCGGAGCGCGCGTTCGAGCTCGCGCACCAGTACCCGATCGATCCGAACCGCCGGCTGCCGCTCTCGCTGCAGCCGGGGCACCCGTCGGCGCCCGACAACTGCGACGACGAGTCCCTGTGTAACTGCGTCGAGGTCGGCTTCTAGTTCTAGCTCTGGTTTCGTCGCGCGTCGGGAGCCCGACGCGCGCCGTGAAATTTCCCGCGACGCGTGCGCGCCCGTGCGAGCGCGCGCGACTCGCTATGCTGCGGCCCATGTCCGTTGAGCCCACGCGCCCGACCGGGCGCCCCAAGATCGGTCTCGTCCTCTCCGCGGGCGGAGCCCGCGGCGCCTACGAGGTCGGCGTGCTCCGCTACATCCGCGAGCGCATCAAGCGAGAGACGCGCTTCGACATCATCACGGGCAGCAGCATCGGCGCGCTGAACGGCTCGTTCATCGCGGCGACCTGCAACCGGCCGCGCGCGCAGGGTCGCGCGCTCGCCCGCATCTGGAACGAGCTGCACCTCGACAACCTGCTCAAGTTCGGCTGGTCGCAGCTGCGCAACTTGCCGCAGCTGCTGCTCGGGCGCGGGCTCGAGTCCGCGATCGTCGACCCTGGCGGGGGGCTCATCGATCCCGCCGCGATGCAGGCGATGGTCCGCGAGCGCCTGCCCTGGCGCGGCATCACCGAGAACCTCCGCGGCGGACACCTCGACGCGCTCAGCTGCACGGCGACCGAGCTCGCGACGGGCATCGTCACGGTCTTCATCCAGACGCGCGAGGGCAGCGTGCCCGCGCACTGGCGCCCGGCGCCGCACCACGCCGTACGCCACACCCGCATCACGGCCGAGCACGCGCTGGCCTCCGGCGCGATCCCTGTGCTGCTGCCGGCCGTGCGCGTCGGCGGTCGGCTCTACGCCGACGGCGGCCTGCGCCAGAACACGCCGCTGCGCCCCGCCAAGCACCTCGGCGCCCGCCGCCTGCTGATCATCGGCCTGCGCCACGAGCCCCAGGACGACGAGTACGCGACGATGCGTCACGAGATGCGCGACCTGGTCCCGAGCGCGCTGTTCATGCTCGGCAAGGTCCTCAACGTGCTGCTGCTCGAGCAGGTCGAGCACGACCTCCAGCGGATCGAGCGCATCAACATGCTGCTGCGCGCCGGCGAGGAGGAGTTCGGCCCCGCGTTCGCCGAGCGCCTCTCCACGCGCATGGGCGCGCGCCGCTACGACCCGATCCACACGCTGCTGATCCGGCCGAGCGAGGACCTGGGCAAGATCGCGTGGGAGGTCGTCAACCAAGGCAAGCTGCGCGAGCACAAGGGCCTCGCCGCGCGCGTGATCCGGCGGACCGTGCAGGCCGACAGCGCGCGCCAGGAGAGCGACCTCGCCAGCTACCTGCTGTTCACGCCCGAGTACACCCGGCGCCTGATCGAGCTGGGCTACCGCGACGCCGAGCGCCGTCACCAGGACCTGCTCGAGCTGTTCGATTGTTAAGGCGCGACGAGGCGCGCGGCGCTCAGAAGCCGAACAGGTAGACCATCTTCACGAACAGGATGTCCTCGTCGCGCGCGCCGGGGGCGACGAGGTTGGCGAACTGGTTGCCCGGGCGGTAGGCGACGGGCGCCCCGCCCTCGCCGAGCGCGGTGCGGTGCGTGTACGCGAGGAACAGGAAGCTGCCCGGGGTGTACTCCCACCGCAGGATGGAGTTCGAGATCAGGCTCGTCAGCCCCTGGTCGACGACGCCGACGTAGGGCGCCGACTGCACGCGGCTGAGCGGGACGAGCACGTCGGGCGCGGTCAGGTAGAAAAATTCGTCGTGGCGCGCGGTCGTGTAGAGCAGCTGGTTGTAGGTCTGCAGGGTCAGCGTCGGCAGGATGCCGATGGTGCCGCGCAGCACGGTCGTCATCGTGATGATGTCGCCGCGCGCGAACACGGGGAGCTCGCCGCGCTCCTCCTCGGTGACCCAGCGCGGGCGCCCGAAGCTGCTGTTTAGGTCATAGGAGAGGGTCAGCTGGAGGCGATCGACCGGGCGCAGGCGCAGCTCGACGCCGAGGTCGGGGCCGGGCAGCCCGTTCTGCTCCCCGTAGGCCCAGCGCAGCACGCCGACGATCCGCCGGTTGTCGGGCGTGTTCAGATCGCCGCCGGTGTACCAGTGCAGCGGGACCTCGTAGGGGATGTTCCCGCGCGTCTCGTAGAGGTCGAGCTGCGGCAGGTGCCCGCCCGCCCAGTACCCGAGGCCCCACTGCCCCATGGTCGTGAAGGCGACGCGCGTCATCAGCTGCTTCTGCATCAGCTCGCCGCGGAAGCTCGACTGCAGGCGGGTGTTGACGCTGCCGACGAGGCGTCGCAGCTTGCCGACCGGCTGGGCGTTGAACACGGCGACCGTGGCCTCGCCGTCGATGTAGTTGGCGAAGCGCATGTAGCCGAGGTCGTTGAAGTTCGCGCCCGGCGTCAGCAGCTCGCCGCGCAGGCTGACCTCGGTGTTCTTGCTCGTGCGGATGACGTCCCCGGACGCGCCGACGCCGGCCTCGTCGCCGTCGTGCGTGGCGATCACCTGCGCGGTGTGACGCCAGCGGTCGCGGAAGCGCAGGCGGTAGTCGAAGCCGCCGGTGAACGCGTCGGGGTCGTCGCCGACGCGGTTGACCGCCGTCGCCATCATGCCGACGCTCGTCAGGCTGTCGAACTCACGCCGCACCCGGAGCACGGAGTACTGGGTGGTCGGCTCGACGGTGACGGGGCGCTGGTAGTCGTCGCTGAAGCGCTCGACGCCGTAGGTCGGGCCGGTCGTGGCCGTCAGCGCGCCGACGCGCCAGTTGGGCCCGATGTTGCCGGTCAGGCGCGCGGCCCCGAGGATGCGCGTGAGCGGATCGAGCTCGACGAGCTCGCCGGTCTCGCGCGCGCCGCCTACGTCGCGCCCGGTCAGGTCCGCGTCGCTCGGCCTCGGCGCCGCGCCGATCCGACGCGAGTAGAACGTCTGAAAGCGCGTCTCGAAGATCTCCTTCGACTCGAGGAAGAACTGTCGACGCTCGGGGAAGAACACCTCGAAGGGGCCGAGGTTGAGCACGGCCGGGTCGACCTCGGCCTGACCGAAGTCGGGGTTGACGGTGAGGTCGAGCGTCAGCGTGCCCGTGAGCCCGTACTTCACGTCGTAGCCGCCGTTGGGCATGACCGGCCACGAGTAGTCGAGGCTGCCCTCGGGGCGCTGAACCGCCACGCGCGAGGACACGTAGGGGCGCAGCTCGAGGTTGAGCCCGGGCTCGACGCCGCGGACGCCCTCGTAGTCGAGCGCGTACGACAGGCGACCGGGGAGCCCCTGGGGGGTCGGCGAGAGCAGCGCGGCCTCGCCGAGCTCGTTGCTCCAGCGGCCGATGTTGATCCCGAAGGTGTGCTCCTCCTGCGACTCGAAGCGCAGCGTCGACCACGGGATGAACAGCTCGGCGCTCCAGCCGTGCTCGTTCTTCCGCCCGACGGCCTGCCAGACGCCGTCCCACAGCAGGTCCTCGCGCGAGTCTCGCGACAGCTGCGCGTCGTACTGCGCGCTCGAGGGGTTGGTCGCGAACACGAAGCCGGTGGTGTCGTCGTTGTTGGCGTCGATCTCGAACCACACTTGATCGCTCGGCGCGAGCTGGTCCTTTCGCGAGTACGCGCCGCGCACCTCGTCGGGCTCGCCGAAGCAGTCGAACGCGACGTAGAGGCCGTCTTGGCCGTAGGCGACGCGCACCTCGGTGCGCTGAGTCGGGGGCGCGCCGTAGCGCGGCTCGGCCTGCACGAGCTCGGGCAAGAGCGGGACGCTCTGCCACGCGGCCTCGTCGATGTGTCCGTCGATCGTGATCGCGCGGTCGTCGATCCGCGCCGAGCGCAGCTTGAGCGAGCGCACGCGCTCCGCCCCGATCACCGCGGGGGGTCGCGCCTTGGCTGGCGTCGCGCGCGTGGGTTCGGACCTGTCCTCCGGGCCTTCTGCGTTCACGGGCGCCGCGAACGAGAGCGACGCGATGAGAGGTGCGAGGTTCACGAGCCCAGACCCTCAGCTGCCCAGGCGCGCGCGCTCATCGGGCCAGCAGGCGACCCACGCGGAGCGCGGCGGCTCGGCTTATAGCACGCGCCCTCGACGTCGACGCGCGTGGGCACGCGCGTGCGCGCTGCGGCGAAGCACGCGTGGCGACACAGCGGCGCGCTGACGCGACCGCTGACGCGAACGAATGAGGACGAAAGACCATGTGCTTCGCGACCCGCGCGTGCGCGTGCGCGTGCGCGGCGTGTGCTGATGTCGACGCGCTCGAGCTCGTCGCGCGCTCGCGCGAGCTCGCCTTCGAACATGGGTGAGCTTTCACACCCCCCCTCCCAGGGCGACGCTCGCACCGCGAGCGCCCGGACGTGTACACCCACGGCATGCCGTACCACCTGGTAACCCTCGGCGGAGACGGAACAGGCCCCGAGGTCATGCGCGAAGGGCTGCGCGTGCTCGACGCGGTCTCGTCTGTCCTCGGCCTGTCCTGGAACATCGAGGACATCCCCTGCGGGGGTCAGTACTACCTCGAGCACGGGCGTGACTGGCCGGAGGGCGCGGGCGACCGCTGCGCGGCCGCGGACCTGATCCTGCTCGGCGCGGTCGGCTGGCCGTCCCCCACCGGCTCGGGCCCCGTGACCATGAAGGACGGCAAGATGGCCGGCTTCTCGCCGGTCATCGGCAACCGCATGCGCCTCAACCTGTTCGCCAACGTGCGCCCCGTGAAGCTCTACGAGGGCGTCTCGCACCGCATCCACGGCGCGCACAAGCAGGTGTGGGAGCCCGGGCGCGTCGACATGGTGATGATCCGCGAGAACACCGAGGGGCTGTACGCGCCGACCGGCGGCAAGCTGTCCCCGGGCGGCGTCGACGAGGTCGCGATCGACACGCGCGTGATCACGCGCCGCGGGTGCGAGCAGGTCATCCGCCACGCCTTCGAGCTGTGCCGCCGGCGCGACAAGGGCGCGCCCAAGGACGGCAAGCTGCGCGTCACCGCGATCGTCAAGGACAACGTCCTCCACGGCTGCCGGCTGTTCCGCGACATCTTCTTCAAGATCGGCGAGGAGTACCCGGAGATCGAGAAGGACACCGCGATCGTCGACGCGTTCACGCAGTGGCTCATCGGCCAGCCCGAGTTCTACGACGTGTGCGTCACGACCAACATGTTCGGCGACATCGTCACCGACCTCGCGTCGACGCTGCAGGGCGGCATGGGCATGGCGGTCGGCGCCAACGTCGGGCACGAGCACGGCATGTTCGAGCCGATCCACGGCTCGGCGCCACGTCACGCCGGCAAGGACAAGGTCAACCCCATCGCGATGATCCTGTCGGTGAAGGAAGGCCTCGAGTGGCTCGGCGGGCGCAAGGACGACGCGACGCTGCTCTCGGCCGCGGCGGCCATCGAGGACGCGGTGCAGCAGGTGCTCAAGGCCGGCGCGCCGCTGACCTACGACCTCGTGGGGCTCGAGAAGGCGGCGCCCTGCTCGGAGGTCGGCAAGGCGATCGCCGACGTCGCCGCCAGCAACGCGCGCTCGCGCCTGAGCGCCAGCTGAGCGCCGGCGGTCCGCGGAGACGACGAGCAGGTCGCGGCGCCTCGGCGCGCGCGACCTGTTCACGTTCGGGCCGCGCCCGCGCTTAGCCGACCACGGCGGTCTCGACCAGCTCCGCCGGCAGCAGCTTGCTCGGCGGCCCCGAGCACACCAGCCACAGCTGATGGGCCGCGCGCGTGACCGCGATGTGCAGCAGGTGCCGCGACGCGACGACCTCGGGGTAGTTCTGGACGGTCGGGTCGAGCACGATCACGTAGTCGAACTCGAGCCCCTTGACGTGACGGACGTCGGTCACGTCGATGCCCGGCATGAAGCTGAAGTCCTGACGCGCGACCCGGCGCAGGCGCGGGACCTCGGCGACGCGGAGCGACTGGTAGTAGACGTCGGCCTGCTGCGGGTAGCGAGTGACGAGCGCGACGCTCGCGGTCGGCTCGCGCTGCATGAGCCCGCGCAGCGCCTCGGCGAGGAACGCGACCGACTCGCCCATGTCCGTGAACGGGTAGAAGCCGACCGGCGCGCCGTCGCGCGCGATGAGCTGGTCGTCTGGATCGTGGAGCGGCCCGAGCACCGAGCGCGAGAGCTCCATGACCTGACGCGTCGAGCGATAGGTGATCTGGAGCGGCTGAATGGCGACGTGGGGCAGGCCGGCGTCCGCGAGCAGGTGCGGCCAGTCCGTGAAGCCGTTGTCGAAGATCATCTTCTGCGCGCGGTCGCCCGCGATCGTCACGCTCTTGCCGTCGCTTACGCAGTCGAGCAGCACGCGGACCTCGATCGGGCACAGATCCTGGGCCTCGTCGATGACGACGTGCTCGTACTCGAAGCGACGTCCGCTCGGCAGGAGGATCCCGCCGAACTTCAGCTGCAGGAGCCGGAGGAGCAGCGCGTCGTCCTCGGGGTCGAGGCCGACGCCCTGGGCGCGCCGCTCTCGCTCACGGGTCTTGCGCGTCGTCAGCCCGTGGCGCGCGCGCTCGCGCTCGTCCTCCTCGTCGACCGGCTCATCGGCCTCGCCGGCGTCCTCGAGCTCGGCCTTCTTCGCGCACCACCGGACGATCGTCGCCACGTCGGTCTCGCTGAACTCCTCGTCGCCCAGCTCGCGCAGCGCGGCGCGCAGCGCCTCGCCGTCGGTCATGAGCTCGATCCAGTCACCGCAGACGTCCTGCATCGACTCGTGGATGGCTCGCAGCGCGGTCTCGGCCGCAGCGCGCGTCGGCGGCGGCGCGGTCCGCCCGCGGTCGCCCTTGAGCCAATCTCGCGTCCTCCGCACGCGCACGACGGGCGGCAGGCGAGCGCGCTCGTCCCAGGCCTCGAGGATCGCGTCGCCGCCGGGGCGCTCGCCCACGCGCCGCTCGAGCAGCGCGCGCGCGGACGCGAGCTGCTGCTCGACGTGGCGCTCGATCATCCGCAGCATCGCGGGGTGCTTCTTGAAGCGCGCGACCGAGTCGGGGGTCGTGTCGACGTACTCGAGGGGCAGCCGGAGCCGCAGACGTCGGAGCAGCTGGGTGCTCCACCGCCGATAGGTCGTGACCTGCACGCCCTCGACGCCGAGCGAGGGCAGCACGTGGCGGATGTACTCGACCAGCGCCGCGTTGAACACGACGATGAGCATGTTGGCCGGCGCGAAGCGCTGCGGGTCCTGGTAGTTGAGGTACGCGACGCGGTGCAGCGCGACGGTGGTCTTGCCCGAGCCCGCGCCGCCCTGGATCAGCACGATGCCCGACTCGGGGCGCGTGATCAGCATGAACTGCTGCTTGTCGATCAGCGCGGTGATCTCTTGGAGGTGCTTGTCGGCCCGCGGGATGTCGTCGTCGCCGTGGATCCCGAGCTGCCCGCGCTGCACTCGCGTCGCCGTGCCGACGCCGCCCTCGAGCGTCGGTCGGGACGAGCCCACCGCGTCGCGCCAGTTGCCCGCGCGGTCGGAGACGAAGGTGCCCTGGGGCGCCGAGACGCGGCGGAGCTTGCTGTCGGTGACGGCGAGCGAGCGGCGGATCAAGACCTTGCCCTCGAGGCAGCGATCGTCGAACTCCTCCTCGTACTCGTCGTCCTCCTCGTATCGGTAGTACAGCCGGCTCACGGGCGCGTTGCGCCAGTCGACGATCGAGAGGCCGTCGCCGTCGTCGAGCAGCGTGCGCTTGCCGATCAAGACGTCGCGCTTGCGCGAGGTCCTGGCCTCGCGCAGGCGCAGGTGACCGAAGTACGGGCTGCTCGGATCGACGGGGAGGTCGCGCCCGTGACCGCGCGAGCGGTTCAAGGCGGCGACCTGGTGCATCTGATCGACGAGCGAGGCGATGTCTTCCTCCTTGGCCTCGGCGATCGCGTCGCGGAGCTCGATGAGCTGCGCGTCGAGGTTCTCGAATTGCTCGGGCGCCTGGGCGGCGACCCGGTCCAAGCGCGCCAGCAAGCGCTCGAGAATCTGACGCTCTTCAGCGACGATGCGTCGCCCCTCCGGGCTCAAGCCCACGGCGTCGTCCTGCTCCTGGATGTCCTGCGACACGATCTGTGTGCATAGCAAATGCGTACAGGTCAAACCAGCGCGCCCTCGCCGGCCTCGGGCCCCGCTCGCAGCATCGCGCGCGGTCACCGGCCGCGGGCCCGCGCGAACCAAAAACGACGCCACCCTGAGGGGTGGCGTCGCTCGTTCAGGCCGCCTTGTTACCCGGCGGCGTCAGGTTTGATCGCGCGGTCGCGCAGTCGCGCTCAGGCGCTGCGACGACGGCGGCGGATGAAGCCGGCGAAGCCGAGCGCGAACACGGTGCCGAGCAGCCCGCGGGTCTTGCCCTCGAGGTCCTGCTCGACGGCGCAGCCGCAGCCCTCGTCGTCCTGACCGCTGCCGGCGCTGTCGGTGCCCGAGTCAGAGTCGGTGTCGTCGTCGTCATCGTCGTCGTCACCCGGGCCGGCCGTGGTCGACGGCGAGGAGTCGGTGCCGCCGTCCGTGCCACCGTCGGAGGTCGAGGTGCCCGGGTCCGTGGTGGGATCCACGGGCGTGCACACGTCGTCGATGCACTCCTCATCCGCGGCGCAGACCGAGGGATCCTCGGTGCAGGTCGGCGGACGGCACTCACCGGTCTCGGTGTTGCAGATCTGGTTGCCAGGGCAGTCGTCATCGCTCGTGCAGAGGTCGGGCACGCACTCGCTGTCGACGCAGACGAGGCCGTCCGCGCAGTCAGAGTCGTCGGTGCACGGACCCGGCACGCAGATGCCGTTGTCCACGTCGCAGATCTCCGGCGGCTGCGCGCCACCGTCGCAGTGCGAGTCGTCGGTGCACGGACCCGGCACGCAGACGTTGTCCTGGCAGATCTCGGGCGGGTTGGCGCCCTGATCGCAGTCCGAGTCGTCGATGCAGTCGCCGATCGGCTCACACGAGCCGACGGGCGAGTTCATCGGCTTCATGCAGTACTCACCCATGGCGCAGTCGGAGTCCTGGGTGCAGCCGCTCTGCGGATCCATCTCGCCGGTGGTCGGCTCGGGGTTCTTCGAGCAGTCGTTGAACTGACAGCACGGGTCGAAGCTGACGCTCTCGATGATGGTCTTGAGCGCCAACTCAAGCTCGGCCTGGTTGTTCGCGTCGTAGGCCATGCCGGTGCCGCCCCACATGGCCATGTTGTTGAGCTGCGTCTGCGCCTGCGGCGAGTTGACGCCGTCACCGAGGCCGATGACGTAGGTCGGGATGCCGTCAGAGAACATCTGCTGCAGCTCGGCCTGGACCTGCGCGTCGGTCGAGTAGCCGTTGTACTGACCGTCGGTGATCAAGAGGTTGATGTAGGCCGTGGTGTCGTTGGCCTGCATGTTCATGACCGCCTGCGTGTGGTAGGCGGACTGGTTGTTCTTGATCAGCTGGAGGCCGAGGTGCGTGAACGTACCCGAGCCCGAGCAGATGTTGTTGTTACCACCCGGGAAGTCGCACTTCGGCATGTGCGCGTAGGTGTCGTCGTCGAAGCCCGGGCCGTCCGGGTTATCGTTCGGGCTCGGCGAGCCGCCGACGATCGCCGGGAAGTTCCAGTTGATCGGCGAGCCGGCCCACGGCGTGTCACACGAGTCGCCGGTGATGATCGCGTTCATCGGCGTCTGCGGGAACATGTTGAGGATCGAGTAGTCGTAGTCCGGGCAGCTCGGATCCGAGACCTCGGGCGACAGGGCCCAGTAGAAGTTGTCCTGGTGGCAGGGGCCGTACTGGACGAGGACCTGCTGCTCACCGGGCGCCGGGCTGTTGTGACCGAAGACCGAGAGGCCCAGGTACACGAGGTCCTCGACCTTGTTGCCCGTGGGCATCATGTTGTCGTCGAGGATGTCCTGCTCGAACAGCGACTGGTTCTGGTTGTCAGGATCGCCCGCGAGCGCGAAGCGAGTCTGATCCCAGCCCGACTCGCCCTTGGCCGCCGGCATGGTGCCGCCGCCCGCGTTGAGCATGGACGACGAGGCGTCCGCGAGGATCATGATGCGCGGCAGGCCGCCGATGCAGTTCGGGACGATGACGCTGTCCTTGATGTCCTGGATGACGGCCTGGACCGCAGCGAGCAGCGCGAGCTGGTTGTCCGCGGTGATCGCCTGGTCGGTGCCACCGGCCGCAGCCAGCTCGTCGGCGAGCGCCTGCGCGTTGCCGCCGAGGTCGCCGAAGTAGACGACGTAGGTCGGCACGTTGATCGGCGGGGCGCCGATGCCGTTGTTGAACATGTCGGCCGCGGTGTTCGACGGGTCGTGCTGGGCGCTCTGGCCCTGCCCCTGCGGGTTGGTCCACTCACCGTCGGTGAGCACCATCTGCAGGTACGCGCGGTTGTCCAGGTTGGGCGCGTTGTCGGGGTGATTGGCGTAGTCACCCTCCATGAGCTCCTTCGACTTGAGGAGCGCGCCGTTGGTCCAGGTGCCGATGCCGACGAGGTTGCCGTCGATGGGCGCCGGCGTGCCGTCGAGGGAGTCGACGACCTCCTGGCCGTTACAGGGCTTGTAGTCGTTGTTGTCGTCGTACCAGAGCACGTCGACGGACTGGCCGTCGACGATGCCGGAGCCGTCGTTCGGGATCGTGGTCCCGTCGTTCCCGGGATCGGGGTCATGCCCGAAGCGCATGAGGCCGACGAACATGTTCTTCGAAACGAAGCTCATGTCCGCGGTCATCAGCGTCTGGACGACGCCCTTCTCGGCCTGCCACCGAGTGACGTTGTCCATCGGGTCGCCGAAGGTGTTGTTCATGGACGTCGAGTAGTCCAGGATGATCATGAAGACCGGCTTCTTGAATGTGCACTGGTCTTCCATGGGGCAGTCGTCGGCCGCGGTCGCCGGCTTCTCGGCGTTCGTCCCCATGAACGCGAGGCCGAGACCTGCGAGGAGTCCGGCCTGAATGCCGATCCGCTTCCATGAACCGAGCAAGTTGAGACGCTTCATCGCTCTTGTAGTCCTCTCTATTGGATTGCAAGGCCCCCCCGACGCCGGAAGGGCGAACGACGACGCGGGTTCCCACGCCCAACGTCGTCAATTTTTGGCTGGGTTTGATCCCCCCTGTCCTCGAGGGACGTTACGCGAGCGATGTTTGGGCGTCAACTTGCTCGTGCGGGCTGATCAAGGGTTTGCACCGGCCGCGGAGGTCCGTCGAGAACACGAGCGCGGCGTGAACCAACACACACACAATTGCCGCGCGAAGGGACCGGCCGGGTGTCCCGCCGTCGCACCGAGAGCTGCCGCCGCGGGCGGTCACGCCATGGAGCGAATGGGGTACGGTTACCCGCGCCAGCCGCGATCGTCGGTGCGCAGCTCACCATGGTCCACGTCCCCGTCTCCCCGTCTGCTCCCCTTGGTGTTATCCGCCGTCCTCGTGATCCCAGCCACTCTCGCGACCGTGGCCAAACGCGACAGCGGTGGCTCCCACTCGCGCTGGTGAGCTTCGCGCTGACGACGAGCGCGTGCACCCGCACTGCCGACTCGACCAGCCCGAACACGCCGGTCGACACCAGCGCGACGGCCCCGACGCGCGCCGAGCTCGCGATCCCGGCTCCGCTTCCGCTCGACGGTGCGCGCATGCTCGCGGATATCAGCTACCTGGCCGACGACGAGCTGCAGGGTCGCTTCACGCTCAGCCCGGAGCTCGCGGTCGCGGCCTCGTGGATCGCGGACCGATATCAAGCGCTCGGATTGGCCCCGAGCCCTGGCGCGACCTCGAGCGCGGCCGGGGAGCCGGCGAGCTACAGCGTTCCGTTTGCGCTCACGACGGGGCTGCGCGTGCTCTCGCCGCCGACGCTGTCGGTCGCGCGCGGGGCCGGCCGCGCGCGCGCGATCCCGGCGTCCGCCTTCTCGCCGACCGAGCTCAGCAGCACCGGGACCGCGAGCGGCCCGCTCGTGTTCGTGGGCTACGCCGCGCAGGCGCAGGCGCCCGCGAACGAGGAGGAAGAGAATACGAGCGAGCAAGGAGCGAGCGCTGAGGGCGAGGCGCCGCTCGCCTATGACGACCTCGCGGGCCTCGACCTCAAGGGCAAAATCGCCATCGTCCTGCTCGAGGCGCCGAGGCGACCCGACGTCCGCCGGTTCTTCACGCTGATGCAGGAGGAAGCGTCGAGCTTCGAAAGCGCGGCCGAGCCCCTGCGCGCGGCCAAGGACGCCGACGGGCTCCGTGCGCTGCACAAGCGGAGCAAGCAGCGCATCGTCGCCATGCTCGCGCCGTTCATGCCGGGCGAGGACCTCGACCGCGAGCTGTGGCCGATGCCGGAGGACGCGCTAACGCTCAAGCTCGACCTGCAGACCATGCTCGCGTCGCTCATGCGCAAGGCGGCGTCGCTCGGCGGCCCGCAGTTCGGCTTCGGCGAGGGCGCCCTGACGACCAAGGTGAAGCGCCTCGCCGACGCCGGAGCCGTCGGCGTGATCGCGGTGCGCGGGCCCCGGAGCTTCGTCACCCCCGAGGACAAGTCGAAGGACGCGCTCCCTGACCTAAAAAAAATCCGCCCGACCGCGTCGGGTGGCGCCACTGTAATTCCCGTCGTTCAGATGAAGTGGTCGGCGGCCGACCGCTACCTGCGAATCGGGCGAAAAAACCAGAAGATCTCCCAGCTGCAGGAGGAGATCGACACGGCGCTCGAGCCCCGCTCAGTTTCGCTCGACGGCGTGACCGCGTCCATCTCGGCGCAGCTCGAGCCGATCAAGAGCCAGGTCCCCAACGTGCTCGCGGCGCTGCCGGGCACGGACCTCGCCGACGAGATCGTGATGATCGGCGCCCACTATGATCACATCGGCGTCGACCTGGAGGACGGCGCGTCGCTCGGCTCCTGCTCGCGGGTCGGCGAGGGCGACGCGGTCGACCGCGTGTGCAACGGCGCCGACGACAACGCCAGCGGGACCGCGATGGTCCTCGAGCTCGCGCGCGCGTGGGTCGAGTCCGGGGTCAAGCCGCGTCGCACCGTCGTCTTCGCGCACTTCGCCGGCGAGGAGCTGGGGCTGTTCGGCTCGCGCGCGCTCGCCGACGCGCCGCCCTTCGAGCTCGACCGGATCAAGGCGGTCGTCAACCTCGACATGGTCGGGCGCCTCGGTCGTCGCGGCCTGGCGATCGGCGGGATCGCCTCGGGTGACTCGTGGATGCCGCTGCTGGACGCGATCGGCAACAACGAGATGACCGTGATCTACGAGGGCGGCGTGGCGACGCGCAGCGATCACGCGAGCTTCTACCGCAAGGAGATCCCGGTGCTGTTCTTCTTCACCGGGGTCCACAACGACTATCACCGGCCGACCGACCACACCGACAAGATCAACGTCGAGGGCATGACGTCGATCGGCGCGATCGTGTCCCAGGTGATGCTCGCGCTCGGCGACGGCTACGCGATCCGCTACCAGCAACCTGGCCCGAAGGGCGGGTTGATGGAAGGCCTGCCGGGCAGCGATCCCGACTCGCTGATCAAGAAGGTCAAGGCTCCGCGGTCATAGGCTCGTCCGCCGCCGCGGCGATCGGCGGATAGACGACGCGCTGGACGAACCAGCCGACGAGCCAGCGCAGCAGCGGGACCCACGTCAGCGGCGCGAGCGGCCAGAACGCGGGGAAGAGCCGGGCGAGCACGATCCCCGCGCGCGCGCCGGCGCGCGCGCGCGCCGGGTCGCCGGGCCCGCGCAGGGAGAGCGCACCCGGCGTCGGTGACCGCTCGCGGACGAACACGAGACGACCGCAGAGGTCCCAGGGTCGCAAGAGCGCGGCCCGACGCAGATCATGCTCGGCGTCGCCGACGTAGATCTGGCACGGAGGTCGCGGCGCGCGTCGCCGCAACCGCGCCAGGGACAGGCGCTGACGCCACGAGAGTTCGGGGTCCGGGCGGGTGCCGAGCCACCACCACACGCGCTCGAGATCGTCGCTCGAGAGCCAGACGAGGTAGGGCGCGATCATCACCTGCACGAAGATGCCGACGTTGAGCAGGATCTCGATGCCGAGGTGGAACAGCAGACCGCACCCCAGCCACAGCCGTCGTCCGAGCACGCCGCCGAGGAGCACGCGGCGCGTGCGTTCGGGCTGGGCGCGCCGCAGCCAGCGGTACACGGCGATCGCGAGCGGCGGGAGCCCGAGCACGGTAAGGCTGCACAGCGCGCCCGTCGAGGGCCTGTTGAAGTGCCACCAGGCGACCTTCTGGATGTAGTAGTAGCCGATGAGGTAGGCGAGGCCGGCGCCGCAGACCAGCGCGAGCGAGAGGATCACGTAGGACGCGATCCGGACGGGCCGCGCCTGCGCGTCGCCGACCCACACGCCGCGGGCGCGCTCGTCCTCGTACACGCGGAGGGCGCTGCCGAGGATCGCGAGCGGGAACAGCAGCTCCCACAGCAGCGTCACGCGGGCGCCGATCGGGAGGATCCACAGCCGCTGCAGCCAGGTCACGACGATGATCTGTTCGGGGAAGCGAATGAAGTGCTCGAGCGAGGCCGCGTAGTAGAGCGCGGTGCCGTCGCGCCAGGACGCGCCGGTCTTGAGCAGCCCGGACGTGCAGTAGATGATCACGAGCTGCAGCATCATCAGGTGCGTCGTCCACGACGGGATCAGCCGCCTCGGCGGCGGCGGCTCGCCGGCGACGACGGCCCGTCGGTAGCGACGCCAGGCGTCGAGCGAGTACGCCTCGCCCCAGCGGCTGAGCATCCCGAGGAACAGGAACACGCGCATCGCCGTGTCCGCGCCGCTGTAGAACACGAGGTTGTGGCGATAGAGCGTGTCGACGAGCACCCAGGTCACGACGGTCGTCACGCGCGTGCGCACGCCGAGCGTCATCAACGCGGCGGAGAGGATGGCGAGGATCAGGATCGCGAAGACGAACGGCGGGTCGCTGCGGAAGTGAAGCAGCGAGAAGCTGCGCCAGAGCGCGGGCAGCAGGTCGTAGGCGTGTTCAAAGCCGTGCTGGGGATCCCATAGATGGGCGAGCGCGCCGCCGTAGCGCATGCGCGCGTGCTTGGTCAGCCACAGGCCCTCGTCGCTGAACAGGAAGCGCGCGAAGGGCAGGAGGTCGATCAGCGTCCACAGCACGACGACGCCGAAGCCGACGCGAAACAGCCCGAGCGGCCGCGGATCGCAGCGCGCGAACCACAGCCGCGCCCAGAGGTCGCGCCGGACGCAGAAGAACAGCCCGACGAGCACGAGCAGCGCCACGAGCAGCGCGGTCGCGACCGTGAGATCGACGGACGCGACGGTCGCTACGACTGCGGTGGGACGCGCGACCGCGATCACAGGCTGCCGTCCTCCTCGCCCGGGCCGCTGACCGTCGTCGTCCCGTGCGCGCGCGGCCGCGCCACCGCCGGCGGCGTCACGCCTCGCGGCCGACGCCGTCGAACGCCGCCGTGGGCGCGCGTCCACCAGGTCTCGAGCGGGACGTCGATGAAGCGATCGCCGGGCCCGCCACGCGCTGTCTTTCGGGGCAGGCCGTAGCGAACGCGCAGCACGTTGGGGACCTGACCGTGGGGCAGCTCGGCGCACGCGTGCTCGCCGACGATCCGGTGACGGAGCCTGAGCTGGCGCGGGTGATAACCGTTGGTCTCGATCGCGCGCGCGGGCGGCGGGATCTGGTTCGAGACGTTGACGAACACCACGCGCTCGGCGGGCTCCCGGTCCAGCAGCCCGCGCATGCGCTGCAGCTCCCAGTCGCGACACACCCAGGCCGCGTACACCGGCAGCATCGCCGGGTCCTGCGTCAGCCGGCGATTGAGCTTGCCGAAGCGATCGTAGAACAGGTAGGGGAAGCGCCGCCGCGTGCGGACGTCGTGGCGCAGGTTCCAGCGCTGCCCGCTCGCGTCCTCGACCAGCACGCGCATGTGAATGTTGCGACGGTGGGGGTTGGGCGCGAACATCTTCCAGGTCTGGATGTTCGAGCTCAGCCGCAGGTATCGATCGCCGCCGAGACCACGACCCACGATTTGGCCGACCTGCTCCGCCAGCCCGCGCCCCGGGAGCAGGTGCCCGATCACCGCGAGCAGGTGATAGGCGATGAACAGCCCGAGCAGCGGGCGCGTGTAGACCTGCCAACCGCGCGGCGGTGACACCGGCGAGGCGTCTGGAGCGAGGCGCTCGGCGGGCAGCGGCGCCTCGAGCAGGCGCCGCGCGGTCGCGGAGGTCTCATCCGGCGCGGCCACGGCTGCTCACTCGTCGTCGCCGGCCGGGACGTACGCGGCCGCGCCCGGGCGACGCGCGGGCGCGGTCCGGCGCGTACTCTCGCTGGTCGTCGTCCGCGCCCGTGAGCGGACCTTGTCCTGCTTGCCGAAGAAGTGCCGCCGGTTCTCCCAGGTCGTCCGCCGGTTCTTGAAGCTGCGAGCGGCGCGCTCCGCCTCTTTCTCCGCGCGCGCGCGATCCTCTGCGGAGATCGGGTAGCCGTAGCGCTCCTTCATGAACACCGGCAGGTCGCCGCCGTCCGGGCACTTGTGCGACTGGACCACGCTGGTCTTCACCTTGAGCTTGCGCGGGTTGTACCAGCCCTGCTTCGTGACCTGTTCGGGGGTCGGGATCGTCGTGTAGAGCTTGACGACCTCGATGCGCTCGGCGCGGGACCTCCCGCCGGTGTAGAGGTACCACTCGCGACACTGGAACGCGGCCCAGTACTTCAGGTACCACTTGCCCTTGCCGATCATCCGCCGCTGCATCTTGCGCATGCGGTCGTTCCAGATCCACGGGTTGGGGCGCAGGTCGAAGGAGTTGTTCTGCAGGTCCCAGCGCCAGCCGTCCTCGTCAACGACGACGGTCTTCATGAAGGAGTTTGAGCGCGGCGGGTTGGGCGCGAACATCTTCCAGCTCTGGGTGGTCGAGGTGCCCTGCGACCAGCCCGAGAAGAAGGTGCGCGCGGGCGAGCGCCAGCTCGAGAACACGGTGTAGCTGGGGAACAGCGTCATGACGACGGAGCCGCCGTGCCAGAGCACGAACAGCAGCGCGAGCGTGCGGCCGAAGGCGGTGTACGCGAGCGCCGGGCCGCCGCCGAGCTCCCCGCGGTACGGCCGACGACGCCGCCAGCGGGCGGCGACGAACACGAGACCTGTCCCGAGGGTAATGATCGTCCACAGCTCGACGAGGTCCTGCATGTCGGCGCCCTCGGGCACCTTGTCGTAGACGCGCACGAGCACGAGGCCGACGGCGAGCAGCCCGAGCACGAGCACCACGCCGTCGGGGATCCTGCGGCCGCGCACCGGCGCGTCCTCGGGGTGCTGCGCGGGCGCGAGCCAGGGGCGCCGCGCGGGCAGCCAGCGCGCGAGCCGGGTGCGTCGCGCCCAGTCGCCCACGCGCGTGAACACCCGCGTGAACTCCTCGCCGCTGAACCAGGCCGCGTAGGTCATCAACATGATGAACGGGAACATCCCGATGTTCATGAAGAGGATCAGCGTGCCGTGGAAGAACACGCCCAGCGTCAGCCAGACCCGACGCCCGGTGAACCAGTCTCGCAGCCAGCGCTGGTCGAGGCGCCAGCCCGGCAGCGAAACGCGCCAGCGCCCCAGCCGTCGCCCCCGCGCGCGGAAGACCTGGATCGGCCAGCGCCCGAGCGCGACGTAGGCGGCGATCACCGCCGGCATGTACGCGCCGTACACGAGGCGGAAGTTGTGGAGCTTGTACGCGACCCGGCGAGCGCGCAGCACCGTGTCACCGCCCTCGGCCTCGGGGATGCAGTAGGGGATCGACTTGACGACGATCAGGTAGAGGGCCACGTAGGCGGCGACGAGCGCGATCCGGCCGGTCCAGCGCTTCACCGGGTTCTTGAGCTGCTGGCGATACCAGCGCTCGTCCTTGTGATCGAGCCGGAACTTGAAGATCAGCCCGAGGCCGACGACGGCGAAGCACATCTCCCACCAGTGCGTGACCCAGGTCATCACCCGGAACACGGTCGTCGCCGTCATGGACGAGACGATCTGCGTCCACGGCTCGAACCGGTAGAAGTGGTCCATGTTGAGCGCGTAGTAGAGCGCGTCGCCGCGGGCCCAGACGCTGCCCGTCTTCTCGAGGCCGGTCGTCGTGTAGAGCGCGACGAGCTGGGCCATCATCAGGTAGCGCGGCCAGGACGGCGCGAGGCGGTAGACCGGCTGCAGCTCGGGGTCGCGCCGCGCGGCTCGTCCGTCGCGCTCGTCCGCGCCGTCATCGGCTTCGGGCGGCCCGCGCGAGCCGACCTCGGCGAGCCGACCGCGACGGCGGAGCCGGCGGCAGCGCCACCAGTTGTCGAAGCTCCACGCGTGACCTGTCTTACAGAACAGCAGCAGGAACCAGAACACGCAGTACACCGTGTCGGTGCCCTCGAGATAGAGCGAGTTCCGGTTGTAGACCCCGCACATCATCAAGAACGCGATCACGCCCGTCGTCCGGCTGAACACGCCGAGGGCGTACAGCAGCAGCACGGCGAAGAACGCGAACATGTACCACTCGACGAAGCTCGGCGAGTCCCAGAAGAAGAACAGCGAGTGCCGGGCCCAGAAGAAGCGCAGCACGGCGAGCAGGTCGAAGAAGCCCTCGTCGGGGCTCCAGCCCTGCAGGGCCGTCCGCGCGAAGCGCTCGCGCGCCTCGGTCATCGTGAAGATGCCCTCGTCGCTCCACAGCATCCGCCAGTAGGGGCGGAGGTTCCAGAAGCACTGAATCGTCATCAGCGCGAAGCCGATCCGCAGGATCGCGAAGCCGCGCGGATCCTCGAGCGCGAGGAGCGAGCGGCGGACGGACTCCGCGCGCGTCCAGATCCAGTACAGGACCAGGAGGACGAGCGCGAGGCACAGCCAGCCGATCTCGGAGGTCAGCTCGGGCGGGACTTTCGGGTACTTCGGCGACGCCGCCAGCAGCGAGAGGCTGGCACCAATCGTTAATCCTAAGGGCATCGGCGGGCGACACAGTACCACGCCGGCAGTCGTGACCCGGCGTCAGCTTTTTTGCGCCGCGCCGCGCTAGCGCGACCCCGGGCGCGCGGCCGGGGCTGAGCGGGCGCCTGCGCTGCGGGTGCCTGCGCTGCGGGTGCCTGCGCCGCGGGTGCCTGCGCCGCGGGTGCCGGCGCCGCGGGTGCCGGCGCGGCGGGTGCCTGCGCCGCGGGTACGGGCGCCGAAGCCCCGGAGCGCCTCGCCACGCTCGAGAGGAAGTCCAGGCGCGCCTGGTAGAGCTGGGCGACGCGCTCGACGCCCTCGATGTGGTGACCCTGACCGGGGAACTCGACGTAGGTCACGGGCTTCTGCAGGGCGCGCGCCTTGTCGACGAAGCGACGCGACTCGTCGACCGGGACGCGCCAGTCGTTGGCGCCGTGGGTGACGAGCAGCGGCGCCTCGAGCAGCTCGACGTGGCTGAGCGGGCTGCGGTCACGCATGCGCGCGAGCTCGTCGGGCTTGCCCGGGTCGCCGCTCTCGAGCACGACCCAGTCGGGGATGTTGGTCGCGTCGTAGAACGACTTGATGTCGGAGAAGCCGGCGTGCGAGAGGCCGAAGCCGAACGGGTAGCGGTCGTTGCGGCCGTTGGTCTCGGGCGGGAAGGTCAACGCCCGCATGGTCGCGTAGCCGCCGTGGCTGCCGCCGAACACGCCGATCTGCGCCGGCGCGAGCCCGAGGTTGCGCTCGACCCAGCGCGCGACGTGGAACAGGTCGACGATCTCGTCGCCGCCGAGGTCCTTGTCGTTGAGGCTCGAGAAGCGCTTGCCGAAGCCCTGGCTGCCCCGCACGGCGGGCGAGACGACGGTCAGGCCCGCGGCGCACATGATGTTTTCGAACGTGCTGTAGCGGTTCTCGCCGCCGTAGAAGGCGGTGATCATCGCGAGCCGCGCCGCCGGGTCCGCGAGCGGCTGCTTGGGCCGCAGCACGAAGGCGTGGAGCGCTCGCGGGGCGCCCGTGGCGGGGTCGCGGTCGAAGGTCGGGATCGTCACGGCCTCGGCCTCGCAGCGCACGACCGCGCGCTCGAGCTCGGGGTCGAGCGAGATCACGCGCCTGCTCTGAAAGGCAGGCGGCTTGCCGCCCTCGCCGCGCGTGACGGTCGCGAGGTTGCCTTCGAAGACGATGTCGGGCGCGCGCTGGGTCCAGAGCACGCGCTCGCCGTGACCGTCGATCACGTCTGCGGTGCCGGGCTGCTCGAGCGCGCCCTGGACCTGCCCGGTGCGCGGATCCACGAGCACGATCGTCGAGCCGCGCGGCGTCCGGTGCACGGCGAACACGCCGGCGTCGACGAGCCGCGCGGAGGTGATGTCCTCCTTGAAGCGCGTGAGCTGGCGGATCGCGCCGGTCTTGCGCGAGTAGGAGTAGAGGTTGTTGTAGCCGTCGTCGTTGGCGAGGAACAGCAGCGCGTCGCCGTCGACCCAGCCCTCGAGCGCGTGGGGCGAGTTTCGCAGCACGCGTCGGCGCGTGATCACCTTGACCTTGGGGCTCGCGGCGCCGGGCTGGACGGAGACGAGCTGGACGCGGTTGCGATCGCCCTTGATCTGGGCGTTGAAGAACACCTCGTCGCCCTCGGGCGAGAACCGCAGCGACGACCAGGTGAAGGTCAGCGCCGGGCTGTCGCAGACGACCTCGCGCGCGCGCTTGCTGGCGACGTCGAGGAGGTTGAGGCAGGTGCGGTAGGGCGCCTGCTTGCCGGTGCGCGGCAGGTAGGCGATGGTCTGCTGATCCTCGCTGAAGCCGAAGCCGTAGACGTAGTCGTGCTCGGTGATCTGGGTGAGCGCGCCGCTGTCGAGCGCGAGCGTCCAGAGGTTCATCTGCTCGTCGTTGCGCTCGTCCGCGTGCAGCCAGAGCGTGTTGGTCGCGGCGTGGTGATGCGCGCCCCAGAGGCTGCGCGCGGACCAGTCGACGTCGCTGATGACGCGCGCGCCCGCGAGGTCAAACGCGCCGTCGCCCTGGGCGGCGAGGTCGAGCATCTTGAGCGTGTAGCGCTCGCCGATCTCGAAGAAGAACAGCGCGCCGGTCTCGAGCGACGACTCCCAGTCGCGGTAGGGGAAGCCTGAGAGGAAGGGGTCGAGCTCGATCGCGCGATCGAAGTAGCGCACGACGTGCCCGGGCGGCGGGGTCGCGTCGCCCGCGGGCGGCTCCGTAGCCGGGTAGGGCTTGGCCGCGTTGGGCGGCGCGCAGCCGAGCGCGCTCACGCTGGCCGCCGCGCAGCTCAGCGCGAGGATGAGCGCGCGGGTCGTCGTCACGCGGCGCGCGGCAGGGGTCGTGGGCCTCGACATGACGCCCATCGAACACCGGCCCGCGACGGCTGACAAGCCCCGGTCGCGGACGGTCGTGAGCGACGCGCGAGCGCGTCAGCCGGCGACCTGGTGGGCGGCGCTGCTGCTGCCGCCGAGACGCACGGCCGCCTGCTTGCGCGCGAGCTTGCGGCTCTCGAGCTGATGGACGAAGTCCAGCGCGGACTCCTCGCTGGCGTCGTCGTCGGCGGTGGCGATGATCTCGCGACCCTTCGCGCCGATGAGGATGACGAGCCGCCGCGTCGTCGCGTAGAGGAACGCGAGCAAACCGGCCAGCACGACCAGCCCGTAGGTGAGCACGCGGTCGGTCTCGATCGAGAGCACGGCGACGAGCGCCACGGCCGCGCCGGACCACAGCAGCCAGGGCGCGTGGCTGCGACCGACGCGAGACCACTCGATGTCATCGAGCGAGAACGAGGTCAGCTCGACGCTGCCGCCGTCCTCGCTGTACTGCCATACGCGGTGCGTCGTGAGCGTGAGATCCATCCAGCGGGCGATCACGAGCTCTCCGCGTAGCAGCTTGCGGGACATGGGTTCCGTTCCTGGCGACCGGGGACGCCGCGCGACGGCCAACCACCGCGGTCGCGCTGCATGGCGATCTTACACCTGCCCGCGTGTCTTTCAAGCAAGGTTCGCGCGGACGAGGCGCGGCGCGGAATCACGCGGGACCGCGGCGACTCGATGCCGCTGCGGGCACGCGAGACTGAGCGCGGCGAGGCGTGAGCACTTTCGCCACGCGAGCACACGCGACGCGAGCTCGGGCTACGACGAGCTCGCTAGCGCGCGGGCGGACGAGGAGGCCGACGCGCCGCACTCGACGGCCACGCCCGCGCGGATGAAGAGCAAGGTGACGCGCACGGCGGCGGGCGTGACCTCCCACTGCTCCGCGGCCGCCTGCTTCCACGCGCGCACGACCTCGCGGTAGGCCTTCGCGCGCTTCTTCGCGTCGCGCTCGTCGTCGACGCGATCGCCGGGGAAGCCGATGACCCAGACGTCCGCGTCGCTGCGACCGATAACGACCCGCGGGAGCACGCCGCGCTGCAGCGCGCCGCCCTCGAGGCGCGCGAACGGGATCTCGTGCTCGACCCGAACGCCGGGCTCCCCCTCGCCCTCGCGCAGGATCGCGCGCACGCCGTCGTGCTGCAGCACCTCGTCGAGCTCCTCAACGCGCGCGCGCGCCCAGTCCTCGTCGCGCGTCGGCACGGCCTGACGAACGATCTCGAGGCGCGCGGCGAAGGCCGCCCGCGGGCTGCGCTCGTAGGGTCCGAGCCAGTCGAGCTCGGCGAGCTGCGCCCGGATCGCGAGCGCGCTGTGGCCCGCCTGGGCGTCGTCGAGGGAGAGCACGTCGGCGACGGTCTGCCCCTGGATCACGGCGGTGAGCGGGTCGGCCGAGCGCAGCAGCGGGCCCTCGGTGGGCGCGAACGCGATCGGCAGCATGAGCCCGAGCGCCGAGGGCGGCGTTTGCTCGTCGAGCGGCTCGTCGGGCACGAGCTGCAGCGGCCTAAACCACGCGGCGTCGCCGTGGCTGTGGGTGTAGAGCACCTGCTCGGGGCCGACCGGCTCGTCGTCGTCGTCGCGCGCGCCCGCGAGCGCGCACATCAACATCGACGAGAGCCGCGCGGGGGCCTTGCGCGCGCGCTCGCTGGGCGGATCGACGAGCATGTAGAGCCCCTGACGCGCGCGCGTGATGGCGACGTAGAGCAGGCACAGGCTCTCGTGCGCGAGCCGGTTGATGTGCTGCTCGAACACCGGCGCGAGATCGGGGAACACCGACCAAATGTCCTTGGAGACATATCTTGCGATGCGCGCGATCGGCCCGGCGTCGCCGTCGCGCTCGTAGACGACCTTGAGCGAGCGGCGCGCGGCGAGCTCGGCCTCGAGCTCGGGGAGGATGACGATGTCGAACTCGAGGCCCTTGGACTGGTGCACGGTCATGACCTGCACCGGCGAGGACGCGGGGTCGGCGACCGAGCGCGCCTGGACCATGTGGATGAAGGGGTCGAGGCGCGTGTGGCCGCGCTCGTCAAAGGCCTGCGCCAGGTCGATCAGCTGAATGCAGCGCCGGTACTGACGCTCGTCGGTGTACGGCGCGATCGCCATGATCCAGCGCTGCAGGGTGTTGGCGAGCCCGTCTCCGGCGATCTCGCGACGCACGCGCGAGGCGACGCGACGCCGGCGGGCCTTGACCAGCGGGTCGCGCTGCTGCGCGATCGCGAGCTCAGGGCGGTCCCCGAGCCGCCAGGACGCGTTCGCGTCGTCGTCCTCGCTCGCGCCCTCGGGCAGCTCGCACAGCCCGACGACGGGCCCGAGCGGCGAGGTCTGGACGTTGAAGGCGGCGACCGTGTGATCGGGGTGCTCGGCGACCCGCAGCATGTCGAGGATCGCGTTGACCGCCGGCGCGTCGGTGAGCGGGCCGCCACCGCGGCCGGTCGCGGGCACGTTGCGCCGCGTCGGCCCGAGCTCGTAGAGCACGCGGCTGACGGCGCTGTTGGTCCGCAGCAGCACGCCGATCGTCACGGGGCGCTGGCCGTCGCGCCGCGTCATTCGCATGTGCAGGTTGCGGCGGTAGAGCTCCTCGACGAGGTCCGCGGCGGCCTGCAGGCGGATCGTCGTGCGCCGGCCCGCGTCCTCGCCGCGCGCGACGGTCCGCAGCTGCACGAAGCCGGGCAGCTCGGTGCGCGCGGTCGAGTGCGTGGCGAATTGTTCGTCCCAGCCGCGCGCGGCGATCGGGAAGTCCGCGACCGCCTCGTTGCGCGTGACGGCCGTGAACACGCGGTTGACGACCTCCATGATCGCCGGCGACGACCGCCAGCTCTTGGCCAGGCTCTGCTGCTCGATCACGAGCTCGCCGTTGGGCCGGACGAGCAGCTCGGGCAGCTTCGAGAGCACCTCGGGGCAGGCGTCGCGCCAACCGTAGATCGACTGCTTGATGTCGCCGACGGCGAAGAACGAGCGCACGTCGGGGCTGTAGCTGACGGTCTCGTCGACGATCGGGCGCAGCGCGTTCCACTGCTGGATGTTGGTGTCCTGCATCTCGTCGAGCAGCACGTGCTTGAGGCTCGCGTCGATGCGGAAGCAGATCTCGTCGAGCTGGCCGCGCATCTCGGCGCGCGCGAGCGCGACGGTGAGGTCGGAGAAGGTCAACGCCTTGCGCCGCTGCTTGACGCGCTCGTAGCAGCGGTCGAACAGGGTGAGCAGCGCGTGCGTGGCCGCGGTCTGGGTGATGATCCGCTGGCGGAACACGCCCTGCGCGTGGCGAAGCAGCGGGCGGTAGGCGGCGATGACGTGGGGCTCGATCGGCTTGCGGTAGTAGGCGTCGGTGCCCGCGGCGATCGGCTTGGCGAGGCCCTTGCCGATGAACACCTGCCAGGCGTCGGAGTCGCCGGTGCCCGCCGTCCGGGCGCGCGCGACGTCGTCTCGGTGGGCGGTGATCGTGCGCTTCGGGCCCGAGGGCGCGGCGTCCTCGAGGGCCGCGATCGCGGCGTCGAGCGCGTCCTGATCGAGCAGCTCGGCCGGCGCGATCGCCCGCCAGGCGCCGGCGTCTGCCTCTCGGTACAGGTCGTAGAGCGCGCTGACGGTCGCGTCGATGGTCTCGGTCACCGCGCGCTCCGACGCGCCCTCGGTGAGCGACGCGAGCAGCTCGATGATCATCTCCGGGTCGCCCTCGGCGAGCATCATGCGGATCGCCTCGCGGCGCAGCGCGAAGGCCTCGTCCTCGTCGATGATGCGGCCGTCGGCCGGGAGCCCGAGCTCGAGCGCGAAGCAGCGGACGATGGTGCCGAAGAAGCTGTCGAGCGTGCGGATCTGCAGGCGATGCAGGTTCTTCGCCATGCGGTCGAGCAGCTCGAGGACCTGCTTGCGCGCGAGGTTCGGGGCCTCGATCGCCTGGCTCAGCTGATCGCGCAGCGACTTGGCCGCGCGCGACTTGGCGGCCGACTCGGCGAGGCGTCGCAGGATGCGGTCGCGGATCTCGCCCGCGGCCATGCGCGTGAAGGTGCTCGCCAGGATCGCGTTGGGCGGCGCGTCGAGCGAGAGCAGCTTGAGGTAGCGGTTGGTCAGCTGAAAGGTCTTGCCCGCGCCCGCCGACGCCAGGATGCTGACGTGGCGCAGCTGGTGCGCGCGCTCGTTGGCGTTCGCTACGCTCATCCGGTCGCCTCCTGCTCAGCCTCAGCGATCTCGGTCTCGCCGCCGCCGAACACCTTGGTCTGGCAGATGTTGGCGAAGTCGTCGGTGAAGTTGCCGGGGTAGGCGTCGGCCATCTCAAAGTTTCCAGCGCGGATCCGGCGGACGATGTCGCGGGCCGAGTCGAGCGCGCCCTCGAGGTCGGTCGCGCTCCAGCGGGCGACCTGCACGCTGACGTCGTCGGCCTTCTTCGGCAGGTTGAGGTAGGCCAGCTGCACGCGCCCGGAGAAGCCGTGCTGACCGGCGAGGTGCTGGTACAGCGGCAGCTGCAGGTCACACCAGATCCGCTCGCCCGAGCGCGCGCGCTGCTGATGGGTGCGCTCCGGCGTCTTGCCCGACTCGCTGGTCTTGTAGTCGATGATCATCCACGAGCCGTCGCGCTCGTTCTGGTCAATGCGGTCGATCTTGCCGGTGATGCGCATGGGCGCGTCGCCGGCGACCTCGAGGAAGCTCTCGGGCGGCAGCTCGTACTCGCAGTGCCGGATGCACCAGCCGTCGGCGCGCCGCCTGGCCTGCAGGCGCGCGAAGGCCTGCAGGCGGCTGCGCAGGCGCGTGAGCTGGATGCGGATCGCCGGCAGCGGCTGCGTGCCGAACTCGCGGCGCACGTGATCCGAGAGCGCGTCGCCGAGGTACTCGGCGATGCGCATGGACTCGGTGCTGTCGTTGATCGTGGGGTCGCGACCGAAGCGCTCGAGGACCTCGTGCGCGATGCTGCCGAACTGCAGCGCGTCGAGCTCGACGACGCTGTCCTCGACGACGCGCAGGCGCTGGACGTACTTCAGCCAGTAGCGGAACGGGCAGCGGATGTACCAGCCGAACTCCGTCACCGACATGGTCTCGAGTACAGGCGCGCCGCCGGGCGCGAGCGGGACGAGGAAGCGCGACTGCGAGCCCGAGGGCGGGGCGCCGCGCGGCAGGTGCCAGCGCCGCGCGGCAGACACGTCGCACAGCCGGAGGATCCGCCGGGGCAGCTGCTCGCGCGCGCCGGCCAGGAGCAGGCGGCTCGGCGTCAGCGGCTCGCCGTCGGCGGCGATGCGCCCCGTGACGAGCACGCAGCGCTCGCGGCTGCGGCGGATCGACTCGAGCAGGTAGGCGTCGCGGGCGTAGCGGCGCTTGTTGTTGAGCACGCCGAGCGCGGTCCGCAGCGTGTCGGGCAGGAACGCGTCGGCGGTGACGGCCTGGGGGATCGCGCCGTCGTTAAAGCCGGCGATGATCATGGCGGGCGCCGGGTCGTGGTGCAGGTCGAGCCACCCGAGCATCTCGATCTGCCCGGAGCGCGGGTCGTCCGGGATCCGCAGGCCGGCGGCGTAGGTGAGCACGAGCCGGACCGCGGTGGTCGCGTCGACCTCGGGCTGCAGCTCGGCCGCGGCGCTCGCGAGGTGGCCGAGCGCGTGCGTGATCTCGACGCAGGCCTTGGCCGAGAGCGCGTCGGAGCGGCGGGTGGTCTTGGTCTCGATGTCGCCGTAGGCGCGCCGCAGGACCTCGACGATGGGCTCGAACCAGTCGGTGAGGGGACGGCGGGCGCCGGAGAGCGGGTCGAACAGTCGACCCATGGCGCGGTGGACGAGGAGGAGCAGCCGCTGCTGACGCGGGTCCCCGGGCCACGGCCCCGTGTCGAGGTCGTGGAGGTGGCGGGTGTAGTAGCGGTCGAGGAAGGAGATCCACTCGACGCGCCCGATCGGGGCGTCGACGTCGGGACGCGCGGGGTCCTCGTCACCGGTCGCGTCACCGGTCGCGTCATCGGTCGCGTCACCGGTCGCGTCACCCGCGTCCGTCGACCCGTCCTCGTCGCCGGTGGGCGGAACCAACGCGAGCAGCTCATCGTCAGCCGGGGCGTCGCCAACGCCGGTCGTCGCCACCGCGGACTCGGGGGACACGTCATCGTCGAGCGCGGGCAACGGCGCGTCAGGCCGGGGCGTCCCGTCCGCGCTCGCGGCGATTTCGTCGTCGGGCGCGGGGACCGGGGCGTTCCCCGGAAGCGGTCCGCTGACGACGATGTCGGCTGCGTCGGTCGCGGCCTGTTCGGCCTCTCCGGCTTCCTCCGCCTGCTGCTGCTTCTGGACCTCGCGCCCGTGACGATGCAGCCAGCGCTCGATGTCGGGGTGGCGCAGCAGGGTCGAGAAGCTCGAGTACCGGGGCTCACGCAACCAGTCGATCCCGTCGGCGAGGAGGCGATAGGGGCTGCTGCGCGCGACCGCGCGGCCGCGCGGATCGTGCAACTCGATGTTCGCCCAGACGCCCGCGCGCGTCATGACCGGGGCGAGCTTCTCGTCGCCGAGACCGATGGAGATCTGCTCGGGACGGTAGCCGCCGGCGAGGTTCGCCAACGCCTCGACGACGGCCTGCGCCTGGTCCGAGGGACGATCGGCGAAGACGATCTCTTCTTCGGGAACCTCGAGCTCGCGCGCGCGCCAGAACAGCGGCTGTACGCAACCGAAGCTGTCGAAGCCGATCTCCATGGCCTCGGGCGCGTGCACGAGGATCGCTGCGCGATCCTCGTGGACCGCGAGCACCTTGCGCTGAAGCCGGTTGAGCTCGACGACGCCGATCACGACGAGCGCGCTCTTCTCGGCGGTCGCTTGGGCGAACAGGGGATCTTCCAGCGTCCGTCGCCGGCGCAGGTGAGGATCGACGCGACCGCAGTCGCGCAGGCGCGCGTGGTAGCGCTTCTCGAGCTGCACGAGCACCTCCCAGCGATCGGCCTCGCGCAGCATGCCGAGTTGGTCCGCGCAGCGGGTCACGTCGGCGAACGAGAGCAGCTCGCCGGCGAGCTCGCTGGTGACATCGCCGATCTTCACGGCGAGGTCATGCCAGGCTGGCCAGTCCGTTTGCTCCGGGGGCCGCGGGAGCAGCGGCGCGACCATCACGGGATCGGCCTCGCGCAGCACGTGCATCCAGGCGAGCGAACACTCGAGCTGGGTGGCCGTCTCGCTCGTCGGCGGCGCGCTGAGCTCGACGAGCGCACCAGGGGTCAGCATCTTCGGCGGCACGAGCTTGAGCCGACGGCGCGAGGCCTCCGAGATCAGCGTGTGCAGGAGGAGACGACCCGCGCGCGTACCGGGCAGCACGCAGCGCAGATCTCGCAGATCGCAACGACCCCCGGCGGCGTGGCGCTCGATGAGCCACGTCGCTGCGGCCGGGATGAGCGGCCTGCTCCAGTCCAACCAATAGCGCTGCATCAAACGTCGTCGCGGGCAGGGACCACGGACAGCTCGGCACAACGCCGAGTGCACGTCTGGTGTTGCAAGCTATGCAATCAAGAGTGCTTGTGCAAGCGATTCCCGTGCGTCGGCCTGGCGCGTGGAGAGGACCCGCGCCCCGCGAGTAAACTAGATCACGCGGTCCACAATGAGGGCTTCAGCCCGCCGAGGTCGCGGCGCGACGGTCCTCCACGTGCACCACCCGCGCGTCGTGGCCGTCTGCGTCCCGCATGGTCCGTCCGTACATCCCGACGACGACCTCGGGCGGGGTCAGCGTGGTGAAGGCCTCGGGCGGGACGTAGTTGAGGATGTCGGGATGATGACCGGTGACCACCCAGCCGGCCGCGTCGGCCAGGGGGATCACCGAGAAGCTCGCGGCCGGTGAGTTCGCTACCACGGGTCCGAAGCGCTCGAGCACCACCCGCGCCGCGCCCGCGAGCTCGACGTCGGGTCCAGGCGAGGGGAGGATCACGCACGTCCCGTGTTCGAACAGCACCCAGCTCTTGTGGGCGCCGATCAGGATGGTTCGCCAGACCTCGATCAGCCGCGCGAGCGCTGCGGCGCCCTCCGGGCCTTCGTGATCATCCTCGGTCGACATGGATCGATGCGCCGGACGCGGGTGTGCCAGGCGAGTTGCGATTCTACTCATATGCGCAAGTTCGAGCGCAAGCACACTTGGCGCTGTTTACGCCGTATCGACCACGAGCATGACGCGCGCGACGCTCACGGGCCGTGAGATTGCGAGCCACGGAACGACAAAATTGTGTTGACAAGCTCCGTCGGCTGCCCCATTCTCGCGCTCCCTGACGGCTTACGCCTCAGGGGGTTGGGGCGGTAGTTAAGTTGGTTATAACGCCGGCCTGTCACGCCGGAGGTCGCGGGTTCGAGCCCCGTCCGCCCCGCCAAGCGAAGAACCCCCGTGATCACCAGGTCACGGGGGTTCTTCCGTTTCAGCCTTGCGAGCCCGCGCCGACCGGCGGCTTGCCCTTCATGTCCATCATGGCGACGCGCAGGCGCTCAAAGAAGTCCTCGAGCGGAGCGACGGCGTCGGCGCCGTGGAGCAGCGCGCCGACGCGGATCACGGCCTCCAGGGTGCACAAGAGCCCCGGCTCGTGGGCCTGACGCACGCCCCAGCGGGAGGGCGGGCCGCCCGGCGGGAGCTGTACACAGGGGAAGGTTCGGACGCGCTCGGCCCGACGGGCCATCCGCGAGCACTGGTGCCAGGTGCCGTCGAGCACCACGAGTGCCGCGCGCCGACCGGGCGTCGGCCGCGTGAACAGGGCGTCACCCGGCTCGAGCGCGCGCGCGTCCTCGCGCGGGAACAGCACCGCGTAGTCAACATCGGGCTCGTCGAGCGGGCGCGTGTCGAGCGGCTCGTCGCGCGCGCCGTAGTAGACCAGCGCGCTGTCGCGCAGCAGCCCGTGGGCGACGCGACCGGTGTTGGTCGGCTTCCTGCGCTCGCGGTTGTGGACGACGAACACGAAGCGCGTCGGCAACACCACGCTCGGCCGCGCCGCGCACAGGCAGCGCTCGAGCCAGAGCCCGCAGTCGCGGCATCGCGGCCGGCGAAACGATCGCGTACCCATTCAGCCCTCCTCGCGTGACGTCATCGAGTAACCCGCTTGGTCCTTTGGGTCAGGTCATGGGCGCGAGCGCGGCTCCGACCGCGTCGCCGGCCTCGGGGGGGAACACCGCGCGGTGATGGACGTAGACCTCGCGGCTGAGGCCGTGCATCACCGGCGAGACGTCGACGAGCCGGCGGAGCTGCCCGCGCCCGCGCAGGACCATGAGCCCCTGATCTTCGCGGGGATCTTCGCTGTAGGCGCGGACCTCGACGCGATCGATCGCGCCGAGGTAGGCCGGCTGCACGCCGGCCTTCGCGAGCGCCTCGTCGAGGCGAGCCTGGGCGAGCTCGCTGTCGACCTCCGGGCGCAGCTGCATGGTCTTGAACAGGCGCCGGTGCAGCAGCCGACGCGCGAGCCCGCGGAGGACCTCGTCGCGGCTCTCGGTGTACTGGGCGATGGCGTGGTCGAGCGCGCGGTCGTCGAGCCGCAGGTAGTCGGCGACCTCGAGGGTCTGCCCGCGCAGCAGCTTGGCCATCGCGGGGGAGGTACCGGGCTGCGGGCCGATCTCGAGCAGGCGCCGGAACAGGCCGCGGACGAGGTACTCGGCGGCGCGCACCGCCTTGTGAAGATACACCTGGCGATACATGTAGAGGCGCGCGAGGAAGAAGCCCTCGACCGCGGTGAGGCCCTTGTTGCCGTCGACGGCGAGCCCCGAGGCGGCCGCGCCCTCGGGCACGTAGAGGCGCAGGGACTCGAGCAGCCAGTCGAGATCGAGCAGCCCGTAGCTCACGCCCGTCATGTAGCTGTCGCGCTTGAGGTAGTCGCAGCGATCGACGTCGAACGTCCCGGAGACCGCGCGCGCGAGGTGGGGGATCGGGCTCTCGCCGTGCACGAGTCGCTCGACCATCTGCGGCATCCGAGGGTCAACCTCGACGAGCACCTTGTGGACCTCGGTGTCGGGGTCGAGCAGGATGCGCGAGGTCCACTGCTCGTGGGGCGGCGAGTCGCGCAGCACGGTCTCGAAGGTGTGGCTGTAGGGGCCGTGGCCGAGGTCGTGCAACAAGGCGGCCGCGAGCGCGACCATCGCGGAGCCGTCGTCGATGCGATCGCTCTCGGGCAGCTCGCGCGCGAGGGCCTGCACGCGCCGCAGGTAGCGTTGCATGACGTGCGCCGAGCCGATCGCGTGGGCGAAGCGCGAGTGCTCGGCCCCCGGATACGCGAACGACGCCAGACCCAGCGCACGGATTCGCCGAAGTCGCTGGACCTCGGCGGTGTCGAGCAAGCGCGCGACGATGGACGCGACCGGCCCCGTGAACGAGATGAGGCCGTGCACTGGGTCACGCAGGATCATGCGGCGGAGCCTACCCCGGCGATCCACGAGGCGCACGAACGACCCGGCTATCGGTCACTCGTCTCCGACGCGGCGACGAACGGGCTGGACGCCCCCCCGTCGGCCTTGCATACTGCATCCCCCGTCATGCCGGAGGAGTGGCCGAGTGGTCGATGGCGGCGGACTTGAAATCCGTTGAACCCTTACGGGTTCCAAGGGTTCGAATCCCTTCTCCTCCGCTCGCGCTCGCTGGTCGCCCGTGTACCGCACGGGCGACCTCGACGCGTGACTGGCTGCGCACGGCTCAGGGCGTGATGTCTACAGACGCCCCGGTGCGCAGGGCCTCGTCCACGGCGAGGGTGGCCGTGAGCACGCCCGCCTCCCTGCGCGCGCGCACCTGCTCGAGCGCCTCGTCGGGTCGCGCGAGCGCGTCGCGGATCGCCGCCCACAACGCGAACGCGTCCTCCCCGATGGGCTCATGCGCGCGCCCGCGGCGCCCGTCCTGACCGACGTACTCGAGGCGGTGACCGGACGCACCTTCCTCCAAGAGCACGCGGCGCACGTCCGTCGTGACCGTGAGGCTCGCGCGCGTCGCGGGCCCACCGGCGAACAGCTGACCACGCGAGCCGTCCGAGAAGTCGATCGTCACGCGCGCCGCGTCCTCGGTCGAGATCGCGGCCACGCGGGTCGGGAGGGCGTCAGCGAAGCTCGCCATGACGTCGACGCGCTCGAGCAATTCGGGGAGCCGCGAGCGGAGCGCGTCGCGCGGCGTGGACCCCGATGGGTCGAGCCCGAGTCGCCAGCGCATCGTTAGAGAACCTGTCCTACCGGCCATTAAACCGCGGGCGCGTCGGACCGCGCGACCACGCCCGCGCGAGAGCCCGAGCCACACGCGCCCCGGGGCCGTGACCGGGGCGAGCGCGGCGGCGTGGAGCGCGAGCGCCGGGGACAACACGAGGCGAGGGCCGGCGCCCGCGCGCGCGAGCTCGAGGAGGCCGCGCACGCCCGCGGCCGCCTCGCGCGCTCCGTCCGGATCGCACCACAACGCGATCACGTCGTGTTCGCGATCCCGCAGCAGCCGCGCCGGATCGGTCGTCGCGTAGCGAAACCCGCCGCGCTCCGCGAGCTGACGCGCACGCCAGGGGCTGCGCGCGCTCGCGCCCCGGGCGAGCACGCCGGGCAGCCGCGCGAGGGCGGAGCTCCACGGGTCGAGCTGCTCGCCGCCGCCACCTTCGGCGACGAGACCGATCACGGGCGGGCGAAGCGAGCGGCTCGGCCCGGCCGGCGCGGGCCGGGCGGCGGCCGGCATGTCAACGCGACGGGCGGGCGCGCCCGCCGTGGAGAGCTGTCTCTCCAGACATTTTGACGGCGCGCGCGTGAACAGCCCGTCTGTGAGGCCGACAGCGGCGCGGGTCCAGTCGACGCGCGCGCACGCAGGCGCGCGTCGCCGGCCCGCGGCCAGCGCCTCGAGGTACGCGCGCATATCCGCGAGCATGCGACCCGCGAGACCAGGAGGGGCCTCCTCTCGCGCGCAGTCGCAGTCGAATACAAGGTCGGCGACGTCGCCGTCGACGATCATGACGTCGAGCTCCTGGAGCGCGTCACGGGCGAGCGCCGCGAGCGCTCCGCCGCCGCGCACCGCCACGCGAGCTCCAGGCGCGGGCTCGAGCCACGCGACCAACGCCCGCGCGCGCGCGTCAACGGCCGCGTAGACCGCGTCCTCGAGGAGGAGCCCGTCGGGCACCGGGATGCACTCTTCATCTGGCACACAGACCAGCTCCGCGAGCTCGCGCCCAGGACCCGCGCAGCCCCAGACGACGCGCTCCCCGACGCGATCGCCCGCGAGCACCACGCCCGCGCCGCCGATCGCCAGGGCGACACCCGACGGCCCAACACTCACCCCGGCAGCGGCGCGGACGTCAATCACCCGTTCGCCGGGCGCGGGCGTCGGCGCGGGCACCTCGACCAGCTCGAGCGCGGCACCGCGACGCCAGCGGCTCGGGACTCGCGCGAGCATCTTCACGGGGGCACCATACGCCCTCGCGCCGAGAATACCGACCCACCGGCGCGCGCCCGGCTGCTATGCTCGAGGAGGGCGCTTGCTCGGCGTTCACCCCGTTCCTCGAGCGCTCCGCTTCCCGCCGGCGTCCGCTTCGACCTCCGCCTCCATGCCGCGCCACGCCCGTCCGCCTCGCCGCCTCGCCTCGCGCCGTCCGGGCGCCGCGATCGGTTTATGGCTGTGCCTGTGGACGATCCCGGGATGTGACGGCGGGATCTCGCTCGTCGTCGTCATCACGGCGAGCATCCTGCTCGCGGCCGTGATCGCGGGACGGGATCGCGAGCGCCGGGCGCTGCTCGAGGCCGAGACGCTGCGACGCGCGATCTCGACGGGCCAGCACCGCGCAATCGAGGCCCAGCTCCGCCGGGAGCTGGCGGCGGCGGCGACCGGCGAGCCGATCCCCGCAGATCGTCAGTGGCTCGCGCGCGCCCAGCTCGGCGGGCTGCTGGTCGCCGAGTGGCGGCTCGAGGAGGCCGCCGAGGTCTACGGCAACCACACCGGCAAGCTCTCGCCGCACCTGCAGGCGCTCGCGGCGTTCGGACACCACGAGCTCGCGGTGCTCTCGGGCACCCCCGACGAGACAATGCTCGCGACGATTCGTCACGATCGCGTGGCCTGCTTGCGCCACGTCCCGGCGACGTACCAGCAGACGGTGTCGCGGGCCTGGGACGCGCTCGAGGGCCTGTGCCTCGCGCGCATGCGACGGCCCGCCGAGGCGCTCGAGCTGCTCGAGCGTGGGCTCGACGCGCTCGGGTTTAACCCCGCGCGGATCGTCTATCAGTTTCATCTCGCGCAGGCGTATGAGCAGCTCGGCGATCACGTCGAGGCCTCGCGTTGGTACGAGCAAGCCGCGAGCTCGTTCCCGGGCACGCGACTCGCGAGCGAGGCGCGCACGCGCTGCGTCTCGCTGCGCGCCGGACCCCACGACGCGTCGTTTCGGCGCATGCTCCCTGAGTCACCTGCGGCCGCGCCGGGGACGCTGAAGCCGCGCCGCTCGACCTAGCGCGAGGCGCCGCGCTGGTGTGAACGAACGATCGCTGCATCACGACGCGACCGTCCGCTCAGGTCGCTCCGGTGTGAACGAGCGATCGCTGCGTCACGCCGAGGCACGCGGCCGGCGAGCTCGCTGGTGCGGAGCGCGTGCTTTCGTGTCGCAGGTAGGCGCACAACATCGTACGGCGATTAACTCACATGCGCAGAATGACGTCGTGTTGGCCGCGGGTTGGTACAGTTTAAGTCACGGTGAGCACACGCGAGCGTTTCCTCCTTCGCCTGGGTCGGGCCTATCGAACCGTCGAGCACGGATATCGATACACCCGCCACCTGGTGCGCGGAAACAACGTCAGCGGAGATGTCTCCTGGGTTCGCGCGGGTAGTCGACCGCTCGTCCTGCTGCACGGCTTCCTCGGCACGCGCGGCACCATGCAGCCGCTGACCCGGCGCTTCCGCGCCGACGGGCGCGCGGTGTTCAGCTACCACGTCGGCACCTTTCAGCTCGAGTCGATGGTCAAGTCCGCCGAGGTGCTGCGCGATCGCCTCGAGCAGATCGTCACGGACCTCGAGGTCGACCGCGTCGACGTCGTCGGCTTCAGCATGGGCGGCCTCGTCGCCATGCACACGCTCAAGTTCCTCCAGGGTGACCGCTACATCCGTCGGCTCGTCACGCTGGGCAGCCCGTTCCGCGGCACGTGGCTGGCGGCGGCCGGCGTCGCGACGATCGGGCTGATCAGCCCGTCGGTCTGGCAGGTCATGCCGCACAGCCCGTTCCTCAACCGGCTCCGGACCGCGCCCATGCCGGCGGGCGTGCGCGTCCGACAGATCCACGCCCGACACGACGCGCTCTGCCCCGCGCCCGGTCCGCTCGACGGCGTCGACCCCGAGCGGGACTACATCATGCTGCCCGGCGGGCACTCGACGCTGGTCGTCGCGCGTCACGTCTATCCGCGGATCCGCGAGTTCATCGACGCCGAGGAGCTCACGATCGTCCGCGGCGGCGCGACCGGAGCCCGCGACGACGACGCGTTCGAGCAGCGCGACAGCGCCTAGGTCTCTTGGGACAGCCGCGGCCCTCCGCGACCGTGAGGGCTCAGAAGGTGACGAGCCCGCGCTTCTTGAGATCGACGAGCCGGTGCGTCAGCTTCAGGTCGTCCTCGACGTAGGTGTCCATGATGAACGCCCAGCCGCGGCCCTCGGCGAGGTCCTGGATGAGGTCGAGGTCCTCGTGCTTCAGCTCGCGCCAGCGCACCTTGCTCGGGCGCACGAGCGTGACCTCGGTGGTGTAGCGCGGGACCTCGTAGCGCTCGGCGAGGTGCTCGATCTCGTCGTTCTGGCGCGCGGCCTCCATGAGCACGTGGCCCAGCGAGGTCCTGATCTGTTTGGGCGGCGTGCCCTCGTACTCGGTGTTCTCGAGCCCGAAGTTGCCGTTCGACCAGGAGAGCATGCGGATCAGCGCCTTCTCGGGCTCCATGGCCTCGTTGGCGTTGATCGTCGCGTAGAACGCCATGCCCTCGCGCAGATAGATGTGCCCGGTGCTGGAGTCGTCCTGGTTGCGGATCACCAGCGTGCCGGTCTTGCGGCTCGTGGCCAGCCACTGCAGTACGTCGACCAGCGGGATGTCGGAGATGCTGCCCGACATCGACTTGCTCGAGCTGCCGGCGTCGCTGCTGGTGGTCTTGCGCTCACCCGCCCAGCCCATCCGGACCTGGCTCGAGTCGGTGATCGCAACGGAGATCAGGCTCGCGCCGATGACGAGGCGATCGCCCTCGCGCAGGCAGTGCCGCGTCACGGGGTCACCGTTGACGGTCGTGCCGTTGCGCGAGCCGAGGTCGCGCAGCCACATGCGACCGCGCTCGCCGTAGATCCGCGCGTGCTTGCGGCTGACCGCGTCGTCGGCCAGCACGAGATCCACGTCGCTGCTGCGCCCGACGACGAAGTTCTTCTGTTCGGGGCCAAGGGGGAATTCCTCTCCCTTGTACTTCCCTCGGACGAAACGCAGGACGTGGACTTGTGCACCCATCGCGGTCGCGAACCTCGGCAGCATAGGATTCCCCGCGAACGCCCGTCAACACGATCTCGCCGGGGAGCACGCGCGACGCCCCGATTTCTGCGGCTCCCGCGACGAGCGGTCCGGTGAGCGAGTCTGGCGAGCGAGCCTGGCGAGCGAGCCTGCCTGGCGAGCGAGTCTGGCGAGCGAGTTCGCGACGCGGCGCGTGGGACGAGTTGACGGCGCGCGCTCTCGAGTCCGCGCGGCGCGACGCCCGAACGACGCGGGCGCGGGTTTGCTCGCGACCGCCGCGTCGACCCGAAAACGCGACATTACGCGCTCATTTTGGCCCTCCGGGCCGGCCCGTGGGCCTGCGCGCGGCTCGCGGTTGCCGGAATCACGACGAGATTGAAGACTCGAGGGAGAGATCCTGTCTGGATCTCGGAGGCCCCATGCCATTCCCTACGTCTCTTCAGTCCCTCGTCCGCGCGCGCGCGCGTCTTGGGATCCTCATCACCGCGATCGCGCTCCTCGGCGCCAGCGGCTGCAGCAACAAGGACAAGCAGCAGACGCAGCAGCCGACCGTCGCGGCGTCTCCATACTCACAGGGCTACGCCGAGCCCGGGTACTACCAGGGTGAGGGCCGCGCGCCGAACGGCGCCACGCCCCAGGGTGATCCCGCCAGCTTCCAGAGCGTCTACGTCGACTCGCAGAACTACGCCGAGCCGACGGGCGAGAACCCGTCGCTGATGGGCTACGACACGCTCAACGACGGCACGCAGGTCCAGGTCGTCGAGTACATCCACACCTATCCGGATCCGATCGAGAGCTACCCGACGGTCTGGTGGTCGGGGCGCACGTACTACGTCATCAACGGCAACTTCGTGTACTACGACCCCTACTGGGGCGGCTGGGCGTACTACTGGGGACCGCCGCGCGCGCTCGTGATGTCGTGGAATTACTACTACCCGTGGGCGCCGTACTCGTGGGGCGTCGGCTACTACGGCGCGGGCTGGTACTGGGGCGGCGTCGGCGTGTACGGCTACCACCGCTGGGGCGACTGCTACGCCCACTATCACCACTCCCACTACCGACCGGACTACCGCCCGACGCACGGCGGGCGCGGCCCGAACGGCGTCGGTCGCCCGGGGATGAACGCGTCGAACGGACGTGGGCCGAACCCGGGGAACGGGCGGCCGCCGGCTGCGGGCAACGGTCGTGCGCCGGACGCCAACGGGCGCGCGCCCGAAGGTGGACGCGCGCCGGCCGACGGCGGTCACACGGTCACAGCTGGCGGACGACCGGCGGCGGCCGCGGCCGCAGCCGGCCAGGGCGGCGGCGCGGTGACGACAGGTCCTCGCCCGACGCACGGCGCGGGCGCAGGCGCGGCGACGACGATGACCGCGACTCGTCCCGCGCGCCCCTCCGCGGCTCGCAGGCGGCGGGCAACGGGGTCGCCGGCACCACTGCGACCAGCGCGCCCCGGCAGCGCGTCGGCGGCGGCCGGGACGTCGATCGCGGCACAACGAGCCCAGCCCGCCCGACAGGCCCGACGACATGTCTGCAGGAACACGTCCGGCTCGCCCCGGCAGCCTGCGCCCGTCGTCGGCCCGACCCGGCGGCTACGCCGAGCCGGGCGCGCGCCCGAGCCCGAACACCCGCGCGCCGGCGAACACCCGCGCGCCGGCGAACACCCGCGCGACGCCGACGACGATGGCCAACTCGTACCGCAGCGCGGGCCAGCCGACGCCGACGTACTCGCGCCCGCACTCGCCGAGCTCGACGCGCGCGCCGTCCTCGTCCCCGACGCGGGCGCCGTCTCCGTCGAGCCCGTCGTCGACGCGCACGCCGTCACGCTCGCCGAGCTACAACTACTCGTCACGCCCGAGCAGCAGCCCGAGCCGACCTTCTTCCTCGCCGAGCCGACCTTCGTCTTCGCCGAGCCGCAGCTACAGCCCGAGTCGCTCGTCTTCGCCGAGCCGCAGCTACAGCCCGAGCCGCTCGTCCTCGCCGAGCCGCAGCTACAGCCCGAGCCGCTCGTCTTCGCCGAGCCGCAGCTACAGCCCGAGTCGCTCGTCCTCGCCGAGCCGCAGCTCCAGCCCGAGCCGCTCGAGCGGTGGTTTTCGAGGTGGCGGCGGCGGTCACCACGGCGGCGGCGGCGGTCGCAGCGGCGGACACGGCGGTCGCGGCCGCTGATCGAGCGCCGCACGCCGCGCTCCCATGCCTACACGGCCTCGCGCGCGCCGGCGCTCGGGGCCGTGAGGCGTTTGGCGCCCGCGATCAGGCGCGCATCAAGTGCACAGCAGCTCGCCCAGCCGGGCGAGCGCCGAGAGGTCGCGCAGCTCCTCGTCAAACCGCGGCGTCGTCACGCGCACGCAGTAGGCGGCGAGCGCCTCGCAGAAGGCGTCGATGTCCCGCTGCCCCGCCGCGTTCTCGGCGGTCACCACGTCGTGCAGGCGCTCGAGCGAGGTGAGCGCCTCGCGGACGCGCTCGCGCGCGGCGTCATCATCCTGTCCCTTAGGACAAATCGCGGACGCGAGCGCCTCGGCTCGCGCCGCGCGGGGCTCGGCGGCCGGGAGGTCGAGCGGGATGAAGGCGCGGTTGAACACCACGGCCTCGACCGGGACCTCGCGCTCGGCCAGGCCCTCGTGGAGGAAGCGCGCGTCGACGAGGTTGGTCGCGAGCGCCGAGCTGACCAGGACGAAGCCGCAGTCGTCGGCGCGCATGGCTCGCTGCACCCGCTCGGCCCGGCGCGAGAAGCCCTCGCGCAGGGACAGGAACACCTCGAAGAACTCGGAGAGGTCGTCGACCAGCTGCTCGCCGACGATCCGCCCCAGCAGCTTCGTCGCCGCCGCGCCGCCGCGCGAGAGCAGGCGCTCGCGCAGGCTCGAGGGCTGCTTGTTGCGGATGAACCAGCGGACCACGTTCTCGTCGAGGAAGGTCGACAGGCGCCCGGGCGCGTCGAGGATGTCGAGGGCGTTACGCGTCGGCGGCGTGTCGAGGACGATCAGGTCGTAGTCGCCGTCCTCCATCGCGTAGTACAGGCGCTCCATGGCCACGTAGGCGTGGCTGGCCCCGAACGAGCGCGACATGACCTGGTACAGGCGGTTGTTGTAGATGCGCTGGCGGTGGTCCTCGTCCTCCGCGATGCGCTTGATCAGCGAGTCGTAGGCGGCGCCGGTGTCGAGCATCGCGGCGTACATCGCGGCGCGCTCGCGCGCCGCCCCGGCGAGCGGCTCGAGCTGCTCGACGGGCACGGGGCGCTCTTCATCGTCGAGCCCGTCGAGCCCGAGCATCGTCGCCAGGCGGCGCGCGGGGTCGATGGTCAGCACCAGCGTCTTGCGCCCGCTTCGCGCCGCGTGCAGGCCCATCGCGGCCGCCACGGTCGTCTTGCCCACGCCGCCGGGCCCGACGCAGACGAGCAGCCGGCGCTCGGCGAGCAGCCGGGCGAAGGCCTCTCCGCCGCGCGCGTCGCTCACGCGTCACCTCCCTCGAGGCCCGTGAGCGCGCGCTCACCCAGCGCCTCGAGGTCCAGCGCCTCACCGGACCGAAGGTACATGCGCGGAAGCTCCGCCGTGGGCAGCCCGAGCTCGCGCAGCCGCTCGACCTGCGCGCGCGCGTGGCGGTAGCTCGCGACCATGCGCCGCGCGAGCGTGACGTCGGCGAGCACCTCGCGCTGCGCGGCGACGTCGTCGGACGCGCGCGCGCGCGTCTCGAGCTCGTCGAGCGCCGCGATCGCGGCGTCGTCGAGGGGCGCGGCGGGGACCTGGTTGATGAACATCCCGCCGATCGAGACCTCGTGCAGCTCGGTCAGCTCGTGATAGAGCTCGAGCGTCTCCTGCACAGGGACCTCGAGGGGCAGCGTCACGAGGCACAGCGTCGTCCGCTGGCGGTCGGTGAACAGCTCGGTCAAGGAGTCGACGAGCCCGCGCAGCGGCCCGTGGGCGATGACCTTGCGGAGCATCCGCGGCATCTCGAGGAACATCAGCGCGTGCCCGGTCGCGTCGAGATCGACGAGGATCGGCGACCAGCGCGGCGCGCCGTCTGCCTGCTGCTGCCGCTCGAGCTGGCGGAGCTTGTTCAGCATGACGATCTCGCGCACCGCCGGGGCCGCGCGGAACAGGCGATCGAGGGTGCGGTTGCCGGTGATCATCCGGGCGATCCGCTTCACCTTCACCTGCTCGACCACGTAGTCGAACAGCGCGCTCTCGAGGTCGATGTTCATGGCCCAGACGCCGCCGTCCGGGCGCACCGCGACGGGCTCGTGCCCGATCTTCGGCGCGCGCCGCCGACCTGAACCGCCCGCGCGCCCGAGGAAGATGTCCTGCATCGACGCGCGGTGCCCGAGCTCGACGATCAGCGGTCGCTGGCCGCGGCGCGCGGCCGCCTCCGCGATCGCGGCGACGACCGTGGACTTGCCGACCCCGCCCTTGCCCGTGAACAACAAGAGCCGTCGACGCAGGAGCGAGATGCGGTCCGTCACCGGCGGAGGGTGCGTAGCGCAGGTCGCTGGCGAACACAAATCACGCGGCCCCACGCGCCGCGCACGGCCCGTTCTCGCGGACTCCGTGACGCGCCCCTGGCGAAGGTGCGCGGCGCGGAGCGACCTTGCTCACGCGCGGCCGCGCGAAAAACCACGTCGACGCGGCGCGTTGTCTTGCCCACGTTTGGCAGCTCTCGTGGGCCTCTCTGTTACGCTTGCCGCGATGGATACGCTCCGCGCCTGGGTGCAAGCGACGCGACCGCTCGCGCAGGTCAACATCGCCACGCCGCTCCTGCTCGGGCAGGCGCTCGCGTTCGCGTGCACCGGGCAGTTCTCGCTCGAGCGCATGGCCTGGATCCACGGCTTCGGCGCGCTCGCGCACCTCTTCATCGTCTTCGCCAACGACTTCGCCGATCGCGAGGGCGACGCGCACAATCGCACGTTCAATCAATTCTCGGGCGGCTCGCGCGTCATCCCGGAGGGCAAGCTCTCGCCGACGCTCATCGCCGGCGCCGCGCTCGTGGCCCTCGCCGGGCTCCTCGCGCTCGGGGTCGCCGCGCTGCTGCAGGGTCTCGGGCCTTGGCTGCTCGTGGGGACAGCCGCGACCGCCGCGCTGCTGTGGGCCTACAGCTACCCGCCGCTGCGATACGCCTACCGCGGCGGCGGCGAGGTCCTGCAGGGCCTGGGTGTCGGCGTGGTCCTGCCGCTGCTCGCCTTCGCCACGCAGACCGGCGACCCGCTCACGGACATGCGCTGGGCCGCGCTCGCGCCGATGTTCGTGCTCGGGGTCGCGAGCAACATCCTGACCGCGCTCCCGGATCACCCGGCCGACGTCGCGGCGAGCAAGCGCAGCTACCCGGTGGTTCACGGGCAGTGGGTCGCCCGCCGCCACTTCCTCGAGCTCACCGTGATCGCCGCCTGCGCGACGCCGCTCGTGCTCCCAAGCGCGCCGCTGCCCGTGATCGTCACGGTCGCCGCCCCGGCCGTCGGGCTCGCGCTGAGCGCGATCCCCATGCTCGGCAGCGCCGACGCCGAGCAGCGCGATGAGTGCCGCGCGTTCGTGCTGCGCGGCGGCGCGGCCCACGGCGCGCTGGCGCTGTGCTGGTCGATCGCCCTGGTCGCGCTCGCGCTGATCGGCTGAGCGGGATCACGACGCCGCGGGATCACTACTCCGCGACGTCGTCCGCCTCGTCCTCCGACTCCTCGTCCTCCGACGCCTCGTCCTTCGACGCCGCGTCCTCCGACGCCTCGTCGCTCGGCTTGTCGTCCGCGGCCTCGTCGTCCGCGGTCGGCGACCCGGCGGCCTTCGGGTACTTCTCGGCCAGGAAGCGCACGACGATCGGCGCCTCGTCGACGCCGACCTCGGCCTCCTCGTCCTCGACCATTCGCCGCACGACCTCGGCCCAGCCGGCCTCGTCGTCGCCGCCGTGCCCCTCGACCTCGTCCATCTCGTGACACTGCGTGCACAGCTCGCGCGTCAGCTTCTCCGCGGCCGCCGCGTTGTAGCCGTCGACGGCCTCGACCTCCGCCGCGTCGACCTTGGCGACCTTCTCGGCGCGCTTGGCCTTCGCTTTCTGCTCCTGGACCTTGCGCTTGAACGACTGCTGGAGGTTCGGCGTGATCGCGACGAGGTAGGCGGTGACGGGCCCGATGTCCTCGGCGCGCATGGGCTCGCCCATGATGATCGGCTTCTCGGCCATGCGCACCACGACCTTGTACCAGCTCGCGCCGGTGCGCGGCTTGGCGAGGATCGTGCGCATGTCGTGGCAGACGGTGCACTTGTGCGTCAGCACCGTCTGCCCCTGCTCGAGGCCGGCGGTGCTCGTCAGCGCGGCGACGTCCGTACCTTCTTCAAAGGGCAGCTCGGCCACGATCGCGCGCACGCGCTCGAGCTTCTCGGGCGTGAGGTTGACGCCGCCGAGCCCGTGGGCCTGCATCGCGTAGGGCAGCGAGAGCGCGCCGAGGATGACCGTGCACGAGAGCAGCCCGAAGCCGAGCTTGGGCAGCGAGCCGCCGAAGTGCGGGAACAGGCGGATGATCGCCAGCTTCGTCAGCAGCAGCACGCCGATCATGATCGCCGCGACCGCGTGGACCACCGTCCGCGCCGGCAGCTCGACCTGGTAGGTCCACAGGCGCGGGAACATGAAGTACATCATGATCACGTAGATCACGACGAAGCTGAGCCCGACGACGCGGTGAATGTTGGTCCACAGGCGCGGCGCGGTCGACTTGTCCCCGTCCATCGGGAAGCCCCACAGCCAGGACTGCAACATCACCGCCGTGATCCCGAGGACCACGAAGGCGAGGCCGAGGATCATGCTCATCGTCGTGCCCATACGCCCCTCACCAGGCACGCGCCGCGCGTGCTCCATCGCGTCGCGCCACGCGACGCGCGTCGTACGCTTGCACGGATTCCGCGACGCTGTCGAGCTCGACGCGCCGCGCGAACCTGCGCCTTGGTTTACGCGTGAGCGCGCCGCCGGTGCACGTGCGCCCCTGGCCCTACGAACATGCCTCTACGCGCGAGCGCTCCCGCCGTCGCGACTCAGTAGCGAACCGGCGGCGGGCCCTCGCGCTTGCGCTTCTGTCGGCGCTCCCGGCGAAGATCCCAGTCCTCGCTGGACATCGGCAGGACGTAGACCGTCGGCCACACGAGCCGGCGGTCGTTCGAGCCGAGCCGCCGCGCCCAGTACTCGACGTCGACGACGATGTACGGGACGTCGTCGATGACGACGACCTCGTGGATCCGGGGGACGAACTGGGCGGCTTCCGAGGTCTCGGTGCGAAACAGCAGCCGGCCCTCACAGGCGTACTCGACGTAGGGCATGGGTCCTGGTGATTGTACGCGCGCGGCCGCGATCACGCCCGCGCGTCGCCGACTCCGCGCGCGCCATCGGGCCCCTCGAGCAGCGCGGCGCGCAGCTCCCGGGCGCTCGTCATCGGCGTCGCGCAGACCGGGCCGCGGCAGACGAGCGCGTCCGGGGGCCCGTCGTGCGCGGTGAAGCTCAGGCCGACGGGCGCGGGCGCCTCGAGCCGGAGACTGCGGACCACCCGGGCCAGCTCGAGCACGTCCGCCGGCGCGCGCCCTCGCAGCGTGACGTGGGCCGCGGCGGGCCAGGCCCAGCGCGCCGCGAGCAGCACGCTGGCGTGGGCGGACGGGCTCGTCGGCGCGGCCGCGAAGCGACGCAGCGTGGCCTCCGTGTGCGCGCGCGCGCCCGCGGGCGCGACCCCGTGGGCGTCGAGCCGCAGGAGCAGCTCGCTCATCACGCCGACGCCGCTCGGCGTGGCCGCGTCGCTGTGGGCCTCGGTGCGCTCGATCAGCGCCTCCGCGTCGTCGGCCGTCAAGAACCAGCCGCCGCCGTCACGGGCGTAGCGGGCGAGCGCGTGCTCGGCGAGCGCGCGCGCGGCCGCGCGCCAGCGTGCCTCCAAGGTCTGCTCGTACAGCTCGAGGAGGCCGCGCGCGAGCGCCGAGACGTCGTCGATGTAGCCACGCGTGTGCGCGCGCCCCTCGAAGCTCGCGCGCAGCACCCGACCGCTCGGCTGCACGTGACGCGCGAGCAGGAACTCGGCGGCGGCGCGCGCCAGCTCGAGCGCGCGCGCGCGCGTGTCGTCGTCGCCGCGTCGCTCACAGACGCCGGCGACGCGCGCGAGCCCGCTGATGAGCAGGCCGTTCCAGGCCGTCAGCAGCTTGTCGTCGCGCCCGGGCGGCACGCGCGTGTAGCGATGCTCGAGCAGGCGCGCGCGCGCACGCTCGAGGCCTTCCTCCAGCCGCGCGCGCGTGACCCCGAGCCGCTGCGCGCATACATCGAGCTCGCGCTCGCGCTGCAGCACCGAGCGCCCGTGTTCGAAGCTGCCCGCGCGCGTGACCCCGTAGGCGTGCACGGCCAGGCGCGTCAGCTCGTCGTCCTGCAGGACCTCGGCGATCTGCGCGGGCGTCCACGCGAAGTACTTGCCCTCCTCGCCCTCGCTGTCCGCGTCGGTCGCGGCGTAGAAGGCCCCGCCCGGGTCGCGCATCTCGACGCGCAGGTACTCGAGCGTGTCGCGGGCCACGGGCCAGAGCCAGGCGTCGTCTTGCCACAGCGCGCTCGCCTCGGCGTAGAGCGGGAGCAGCTGCGCGTTGTCATAGAGCATCTTTTCGAAATGCGGCACCCGCCAGTAGCGATCGACGGAGTAGCGGGCGAAGCCGCCGCGCAAGTGATCGTACACGCCGCCGCGCCACATCTTCTCGAGGGTCAGCCGCAGCATCGCGGCCGCGCGGGCGGGCGGGTCGCCGCCGGCGAATTGACCTGCTCGTCGGGACATGTTCAAGAACAGCTCGAGCGTCGACGCGCTGGGGAACTTCGGCGCGCGCCCGAGCCCGCCCCAGTCCCAGTCGACGTGGGGCAGCAGGCGCGCGACGCCGGCCGCGAGCCCCTCGGGCCGCGTGAGCGCGACGTCGGGCGGCGCGGCGGCGGCCTCGTCGACGCCCTCGCGCATCCTCGCGAGGCCCCGCATAAACTTGCCCGCCTGCTCCTGCACCTCGCCGCGCTGGCTCGCGTACAGCTCGTGCAGCGCCGTCAGCACCTGACGAAACGCCGGGCGCCCGTAGCTCGGGCGCGGCGGGAAGTAGGTGCCGCCATAGAACGGCTCCTGCGCCGGCGTGAGGAACACGGTCAACGGCCAGCCGCCGCCCTCGCCCATGAGCTGCAGGACCTTTTGATAGATCGCGTCGATGTCCGGCCGCTCCTCGCGGTCGACCTTGATGTTGATGTAGCGCGCGTTCATCAGCGCCGCGATCTCCGGGTCTTCGAAGGACTCGTGGGCCATGACGTGGCACCAGTGACAGGCGCTGTAGCCAACCGAGAGCAGGATCGGTCGGTCCTCGTCGCGCGCGCGCGCCAGCGCCTCCTCGGACCACTCGTACCAGTCGACCGGGTTGTCCTGGTGCTGCCGCAGGTACGGGCTCGTCGCGCGCGCGAGGCGATTTTTTCCTCCCGTCTCGCGGGCGCTGCGAGACGAGTCCTCGGGGCCAGGTGGGACGCTTGTCATGGTGTGTCGATCCGTCGCCGCGAGCTTCGCGCGCCACGACCAAGCTGACGCTAGGTCATGTATGGCCGCCGGCTGGCGAGTCCGCAACGAGCGCGCGGTGCCCGGACTTTTCGCACAAACACGGGGAGGGGTTTCCCGGTCCACACCCGCGATCCGCTGGCCTCCCGCGGCGGAAGTCTGCTATGGTCCGCGACCCATCCGCACAACGTGCGGCCTTCGGAGAGGTGTCCGAGTGGTCGAAGGTGCCTGACTCGAAATCAGGTGTGGCGAGAGTCACCGTGGGTTCGAATCCCACCCTCTCCGCTCCGAAGCACGGCTTTCACGTCCAGACAAGACGGTCCAAACAAGCCCCACGAGATCCAGCCAACCATACAATCCTCCGCCGCGCGAGCTGCTCGCGCGCGAGGCCCACGGAGAGGTGTCCGAGTGGTCGAAGGTGCATGACTGGAATTCATGTGTGGTGAAAGCCACCGCGGGTTCGAATCCCGCCCTCTCCGCAACCAAGCAAGAGACCCCAGGTGATGAGCCTGGGGTCTCGCGCTTCCTCCGTCCGGAGACGGCTCGTTCCTCGAGTTTCTTCCTCGAGTTTCTTCCTCGAGTTTCTTCCTCGAGTTTCTTCCTCGAGTTTCTTCTTCGAGTTACTTCTTCGCGGCGCCGGGGCCGAAGAAGTACTGCAGGCTCCCGCCGAAGTAGAAGCCGGTGTTCCAGCCGCCGGTCAAGTTGATGCCGAAGGTGTCCTTGATCAGGAAGCGCATCGACAGCAGCAGGTTGACGACCGGGATCACGGGCGGGACGTCGGTGTTCTTCTCGCGCCCGAGCGCGTCGAGGTCGCCGTCGTCACAGTCGTCGACGCTGCAGTCGGCGCGACGGAACGGGTTGTTGGCGAGGCCGTCGTCGCCGTCGAGCGAGAGCATGCCGTAGGCGGGCTGCGGCTGGGAGCCGTTCATCGGGTTGCCCGGCAGACCCGAGGGGGTGCAGCGCGTGAAGTCACCGAAGTCGGCGAAGCTCTGACAGGTGCTCTGCTCGGGCGCGAACTCGGCCTTGAGCGGGGTCTGGAACACGCCCTTGCCGGTGAGGATGCCGAGGCCGATGCCGCCGCCGCCGCCGAGCTGAAGCGCGAAGTCTGGCGTGTTGACCAGGGTCCCGCGGGCGATGAAGTCGACCTGGATGAACACGAAGCTGACGTCGACCTCGGTGTAGTCACCCGCGTCGTAGTTGCAGCTCTCGCTGCCGTCGCCGTCGGGGCACTCCGAGTCATCGAGCCAGATGCCGTCGGGCGCGCCGAGCTTCTGGTAGCCAATGGCCGGCACGATGTCGAGGATCTTCGAGGGGCGGAAGATGTACTCACCGCCGATGTAGAAGTTGCAGCCGTCGATGCGATTGAGCCCGGCCTCCTCGGCGAAGCCGCCGATGTTCCCGCGGCACAGCGACGCGGTGTGCGAGGACACCCAGCTCTTGAGGATCCACGTCGGCACGACCGTGACGCCGCCGCGCACACCGACGCCGTGCCGGTTGTAGGTCTCGACCGGCGGCGGCTCGGGCTCAGGCTCGGGCTCAGGCTCAGGCTCGGGCTCGGGCTCGGGCTCGGGCTCGGGCTCGGGCCAGTCCTGCTCCTTGGAGTCGGGCGCCTTGGAGCTCGTCGGCTGAAACGCCGGATCATCCGCAGGCTGGGTCGGCTGGGCCGGCTGGGCCGCGGTCGCGTCCGTCGGCTGCTGCAGCAGCGTCCGCGAGATCACGTACGGATTCGCGAAGGCCTGAGAAGGAATCAAGATCAGGGAACTTGCGAGGATGGCAACCGCGCGACGCATGCTTCAACTATAGACCCCGAGACCCCGCGACCGGAAGCCCGGTTTCCAGGCCAAGATGTCCATCCCGTCACACCGAGCGACCGCTTGGCTCCTGCTCGGAGGCGGTGTGTGTGCGCGCGCGATGCTCACACGCGCACGTCGGGATCAGCGGCGCAGCTCCTCCAGCTGGGCGCGAATGTCCTGCTCGAGCTTGCCCAGACAGCCGGGCTCGTAGCCGCGATACGCCGCGGTGATCTTCCCCTTGCCGTCGATCACGAACGAGAACGGGAACTTGGGGCTGCCGTACGCGTCCGCGAGCGCCTGCCCGCCGATCGCGACCTTGGCGGCGAGCTTGCGCTGCTTGACAAAGGCCTGCACCTTCTCGGCGTCGTCATCCGTGGCCACGGCGATCAACGTCAGCCCGTGCTTGCGGTAGCGGCGGTACAGACGATCAAACTCGGGCAGCTCCTTGAGGCACGGCTTACACCAGGTGCCCCAGAAGTTGAGCAGCACGACGCGCTTGCGATAGCGCCCGAGCGCGAGGTCCTTGCCGGCCGGCGTCTTGAGCGTAAACGGGCGGGCGGCGTCGCCGACCCCGGGCGCGCCGCCGCAGCTCGCGTCGACGTCCTTGTAGATCGGCGGGGGCAGGGGCGGCAGCTCGGAGGAAGCGCCCGCGCTCGCCGTCGGCGCCTGCGCGCCGGCGGTCGCGTCTCCGGCGGTCGCGTCTCCGGCGGTCGCGTCTCCGGCGGCGTCTCCGGCGGTCGCGTCGTCGGCGGTCGCGTCGGCCGGCTCACCGACCTCGGCGCCGGTGTCGGTGCTAGCGACCGCGACCGGAGCGTCACCCGTCGCTTCGGGCCCGGTGCTCGGCGGGGTCGCCGAGGCGCCTGGCTGCGTCGCGTCAGGGGGCGCGCTCCCGCGCGTGGTCGTGCAGCTCGCCGTCGCGACGAAGGCACACAGGACCAACGCCCATCGGCTCGCCGCGAGCTCGACGACCCCCGCGGTACTCCCTCCTGCTGCTGTTCGTGCGCTCATTCGTTCCAAGCTCCTGCGGCGAGCCTAGCAGGTCGCCGAAAATCTCCCCACGACGCCGAGCACGCGGGCGCTCGCGCGTTCACGAGTCGCGAAGACACGCCGCGAGCGCGTCCCAGACCTGCTCTAGCTCGGCACGCCCAGCGCGATACGGGAACAGCAGCCGGACCGTATGACCACCGCACACGGTCACCAAGACCCCGTGCTCCTCGGCGAGCGCGCGGGTGAGCGCGCTCGCCCGCTGCTCCGCGATCGCGCCGATCTGGATCCCGATCATGGCCCCAAGGCCACGTAGCTCATGGACCGCCGAGATCGGCTTGATCGCCGCAATTTCGCGCAGGGTGGGCATCTGCGCGCCCGCCTGCGCGAGCAGCGCATCTCGCTCAATGATCTCGATCGTCGCCAGCGCCGCCGCGCACGCCAGCGGGTTGCCGCCGAAGGTCGTGCCGTGGCTCCCAGGCGCCATGGCCTCCGCCAGCGCCCCGCGGGCCAGACACGCGCCGATCGGGAGCCCGCCACCGAGCCCCTTGGCGAGCCAGAGGAGGTCGGGCGCGAGCGCCGGATCATCCCCGACGATCGCGCTCCAGGCCGACCACGCCCCGGTCCGTCCCGCGCCGCACTGCACCTCGTCGGCGCCGAGCAGCGCTCCGCGAGCGCTGCACTCGCGCCGCAGGCCGATCAAGAACTCGCGCGTCGCCGGGAACACGCCGGCCTCACCCTGCACGGTCTCGAGGAACACGGCGGCGACTCGATCGCCCTCCCGCTCGAGGCACGCTCGCGCGGCGCCGAGGTCTCCGAACGGCACACGCAGCACCCGCGCGGAGCAGAACGCGTGCTCGAGCTCGTCCCCCGGGCAGCGCACGAAGGGGGCGCGGTAGCTCGGGTTCGCCGTCAGCGACAGCGCGCCGAGGGTCCGCCCGTGAAAGGCGCGCTCGAACGCGATGATGGTGTCGCGGCCAGTTGCCCGAAGGGCCAGCTTGATCGCGGCCTCGCTGGCCTCGGCGCCGGTGTTGCAGAAGAACACGCGCGCGTCGGGGATCGGGTAGCGCTCGCGCAGCGCGGCGGCCAGCGCCTGCTGGGGACCTGTGCGGTAGGCGTTAGACGTCGAGACCAGGCGCTGCAGCTGGGCGTGACAGGCCGCGACCCAGTCCGGGTGCGCGTGGCCCAGCGGCGCGCTGCCGATGCCGGCGACGGCGTCGAGGAACTCGCGCCCGTCATCATCGAACAGGTGCAGCGCGCCGCGCTCGTGCGGGCGCGCTCGCTCGAGCACGAGCGCTTGAATGCGGTAGGTCGGCCAGCGGAGGTCGGCCGCTGCGGCAGGAGATGGAGCTTCGCTCGACGACGACACGGCCCTGCTATGGCACGACGCTCCGGCGGCGCGCAAGAACGGGGCCGGCTAAAATGCGACGCCCAGGCCCGCGCCGCGCGCGACCACTCGCGCGCGCGTGCGCCTCGCCCTCGCGCGTCCGTCCTCCTCGTCCTGCGCCCGCGCGCGCTGGCTGAGCGCGACGGCGCCGAGGATGAAGGTGACCGTTGCGACACCTGCGGTCACGCCGATCGCGATGTTGGTCGCGCCCTGAAAATCCTCGGCGCGCACGCGCCACGGCTCGGCCGGCTCCGGCATGTCCACGCCTACGCAGGACATGTCCGGGCACAGACGCGCTTCCCACTCCCGCCGGTAGTGCAGCGCCAGCCCGCCGAGCGCGCCGATCGTCACCGCGCCCGCGGCGGTCAAGCCGACGCCGGTCCAGAACGCGGCCTTGAGCCCGAGACGAGGACCGCTCGACCCGTCGACGGGAGGCGGCTGGTCCTCGAGGGGGTCGCGCGGCTCGGCGCTGACGAAGCCCGCGAAGGTGATCACCGTCGTCGAGCGACCCTGCAGCAGCGCGCGGCTCACCTCGCGCTGCCCCGGCTCCGAGCCGACGAACACGACCTCGACGGGACCCGCGAGGATCTTGTGAGGGAACGCGTCGAGCGCCACCGACTCGCCGTTGACGAGGATCTCGCGGACGTCGACGCCCTCGGCGAGCTGCACGTTGACGCGACCGACGCGCTCGCACAGCTGGTCATAGTGCGCTCGCGACTGCTCGGCGCGCTCGCGGTTGTCGTCAACGTAGCGAAAGTAGCGCTCGTAGACGTCGACCGCGCGCACCACCTCGTCGGCGAGCCGAAACGAGTTCGCGGCGGCCCACAGCGAGTCGATCGAGGGCATGATCTTGAACGACTTCAGGAACGCCTCGCCCGCGTCCGCGTAGCGCTCGGCGTGGAACAGCTCGGAGGCCGCGAAGAATTGCTCGCGCGCCTTGACCACGCGCGGGTCCTCGTCCTGCCAAGACGCGCTCGCGCTCGCGGCACCGGACACGCCCGGCTCCGTCGCGACTTCGGGCGGATCCTCGGCCTCGCGGCGCTCGATGCCGACCTCCGACCGCAGCTCACCCGGCGCCGCGAGCACGCGCCCCGGCGTCAGGATCACCAGCGGGAGGATGGGCAGGACCCGCGCGCGCGCGCGCCTCGTCGCGCGCGCTCTTGTGGGCGCAGTCGCCCGAACCGCGTCGCGCAACGACCTCAGCCTCCTGGCTCATCCCGGGGGCGTAGCGGCTTGAACGACGGCTCGAGCGGGAGCTCGGCGCTGGTCTTCGTGTCCCCGCCGCCGCTCGTGTCAGTCGGACGCGGACGCTCGCCCTCGTGGCCGCCCGCGCCCGCGTTGGGCTTCTTCGTCTGCTTGCTGTCGCGCGTCGGCTGCTTCATGCGGATCCGAGTCGTCCGCGCCAGCTTGCGCGCGCCGAGCTCGGTCGACGCGTCGGCGCTCCGCTCCAGGCGCAGCGCCAGGTTCTCGTCCGAGACGGGCATCCGCACCGCGCTGCGCGAGCGATATCCGTCGAGCGTCACCTTCACCGTCACCGGCTCGCGATGAAAGGGCAGCTCGAGCAGCACCGGCGTCGTCTGCCCGGAGAGCTGCTCGAGGACCCCGCGACGCGCGTCCTCGGGCAGGCCCGTGATCGTGACCGTCGCGCCCGCGGGCTCGCTGCTGATCAACCACGTCACCGGCTCGCGCGCGGGCGGTACGCTCGTCTGCGACGCGGGAGCGCTCGGATCGTCCACGCTCATCGGCGTGTTCGTCACCGTCGGCGTGACCGAACGCTCCAGGCGTCGCGCGCCGGTGAAGTTGATCGCCATCACCGCGATCCCGGCGCCGACGAAGGGCAGCAGCAGCAGCCACAGACTCCAGTGGCGGGGGGCGGGCGACTCGAGCGACGACGTCGTGAGCGTGTGCGGGTCCTCGGCCGAGCCGACGAGCCCGGGCGCGGACAGCGAGGGCGACGATCCGTCCGCGCGGGCGGGCGTCACCTCGCGCGCACCGGCGCCGCCGGTCACCAGCGACAGCGTCCGGACCACGCGCTGCTGCTGCGTGCTCGCGCCCGCGTCGATCCCCACGCCGGGCGTCGGCGTCAACGCGACGAGCGACACCGGGCGCGCGACGGCGGGCTGTCCACGACCACGCGCGGTCGCGCGGCGGTAGGCCGCCTGCTCGCCGAACAGCTCGCGCATGGTCTCGGAGAGCGCGTGCCGCGGGTCGCTCGGCTGGCGCGCGCGCTCGGCCCACAGCTGCGCGCGGAGCTCCTCGAGCATCGCCGCCGCGGTCGCGAAGCGCTTCGTCGGGTCGACCGCGAGCGCGCGCTCGAGGAGCGCGCGCACGCCCGCCGGGAGCTCCCGCGCGCGCTCCTCTGGCAGCGGCGGGATCTCGCAGCGCATCACCGACGACAGCGTCTCGGCGTCGCTGGAGGCCGCGAACAGGCGACGCTCCGCGCACAGCTCCCACAGGATCACGCCGAGCGCGAACACGTCGGAGGCCCGCGAGAGCGCCTTGCCGCGAGCTTGCTCAGGGGCCATGTACGGCAGCTTCCCGCGCAGGTGCCCGGTCAGCGTGCTGCGGTTGACGCCGGTCGCCTTGGCGATCCCGAAGTCGACGAGCTTGACCCACCCGCTCATCGTGATCAGCAGGTTCTGCGGCGAGACGTCGCGGTGCACGAGGTCGTAGGGGTTCCCGTCCGGATCACACAGCTCGTGGACCGCCGAGAGCCCGGCGCAGGCGTCGGTCATGATCTGCAGGATCACGTCGCCGGGCAGCTTCACGTTCTTGTCCCGCACGGCGCGGAGCAACGAGGACAGCGTCTCGCCCTCGATGTACTCCATCACCATGTAATAGAGTCCGCTGTCCTCGCCGACGTCGAGGACCTCGCCGACGTGCGGGCTCCGCAGCCGCGCGGCGATCCGGGCCTCGTCGAGGAACATCCCGACGAACTCGGGCTCGGCCGCGAGGTGCTGGTGGATGACCTTGACGGCGACGAGCTTTTCGAACCCGCCGAGCCCGCGCGCGCGCGCGAGGAAGACCGTCGCCATGCCGCCGTAGCCGAGCCGATGAATCAGCTCGTAGCGCCCGACCGAGCGCCGACTCGAGATCTCCGGCGCCGCGTTGGAGCGCGACTCAACAGCCGGCTCTGGCAGCACTTTGGTCTCGACCTCGGGCTCCATGAAACTCCGCTCAAGTCGATCCGGTCAAACGATCTCCGAGCGGATCACTTCATCGTGATCGCGGCGATCTGATCTCTGCGATTCTCTGTGGTCGGCGCTCTGCAAATTGACCGCTGAGGATCACGATACGTCAATCAGCCTGCGCGATCACGTTCCAGTGGGGCGCGACGCCGGGTGTGCGTGGGGCCAGACATGGTTGTTCGGGCAGCGCGTCGCAGCGCGACCGCCAACGGTGGCTCCAGGAGCGCTCGCGATACCAGGCATAGCTGGCAATCCGCTCGCGCCGGACCGCCCGACTTCGTCCCGCGAGCCTTCGGCCCCTGGGCCGCCGCGCGCGATGATCCACCGGCGCGCGAGCTGGCGAAGGAGCGGGCGCGCTCCGCCTTCCCAAGGCCGCGCGTCCGGATGACGCGCGAAGCCGATCCGCGCGGTTAGGAGAGATCCCGGAGATCTTCTCCACAGGACAAAATATATTGAATCAGCCAGCGGAAAACATAGCCGATTCACCATGCAGTTTTTTTTTACCTACACCAGGTTTTTTCTTTTATTTTCGGCACGTTCTGGCTGCTTGCCCGGCGCATTTTCGAGCTACACGGCTCACACCTGCCCGTCCGAAATGGAATGGGCCTTGCGTGCAGGAAAGGGTTGACGTAGAGGCATGAGGGCAGGAGGCACCGGCAAAGGAGGGCACGATGGCGAAGCGTCAGACTCGCAGGAGCATCTCGGTCAAAGGCATTACGTACCAGCGGCTCAAGGACTACTGCGAGGCGTCCGGCATCAGCGTCAGCGGTTATCTTGAGGAAATCATTGCGGAAAAACTAGACGCGGCGGGCGTCCCGGTTCCGAAGGCCGTCAAGCCGAGACCCGCCCCCAAGGCCGTCGACAGCGACGAGATCGTCTCGCAGCACTTCACGTTCTGATACGCGCCCCGGCCCGCCGGTCGGCCCTGTCAGCGTGACCCGCTGCTCGCCCGCCCACACCCGCCTCACAACCTGGATCCTCTGGATCTTCAAGCGGCTCCGCCCGCGTCTGCCTCCTCAACGCCGACGCCCGGAGCCGCGCTCGCGACCGGCCACGGCGCTCGGCGTCACGACCGGGCGTAATCGCCCGTTATGGTAGGTTGCCCGGACGTGGCCTACGTCGTTCTTGCTCGCAAGTACCGCCCGCAACGATTCGCCGATCTGGTCGGGCAGGAGCACGTCACCAAGACCCTGGCGAACGCGATCTCGCACGATCGGGTTCACCACGCGTACCTGTTCTGCGGCGCGCGCGGGCTCGGGAAGACCTCGGCCGCCCGGATCCTCGCCAAGTGCCTCGTGTGTGAGCGGGGGCCGGCGATCGAGCCGTGCAACGAGTGCCGCGAGTGCACCGCGGTCACTGACGGCTCCTCGGTCGACGTCATCGAGATCGACGGCGCCAGCAACAACCGCGTCGACGACATCCGCAACCTCCGCGAGCAGGTCCGCTACCTGCCGCAGACCGCCCGCAAGAAGATCTACATCGTCGACGAGGTGCACATGCTGACGGGCTCGGCGTTCAACGCCCTGCTCAAGACGCTCGAGGAGCCGCCCCCCCACGTCACCTTCATCCTGGCCACGACCGAGGTCCATGAGCTGCCGGCGACGATCCTCTCCCGGGTGTCGCGCTTCGACTTCCGGCGCGTCGCCAGCGGTCAACTCGTCGCCCACATCAGCCACCTGCTCGAGCAGGAGGGGGTGCAGATCGAGGAGGCCGGCCTCTACACCATCGCCCGCGCTGGCGACGGCTCCGTCCGCGACACGCTCACGCTGCTCGACAAGATCATCGCGTTCGCCTCGGACACGCGCGCCGTCAGCGAGCGAGAGGTCCGCACGGTGCTCGGCGTGCCCGCGCGTATCGCCGTCGCCGAGCTCACCGACGCGGTGCTGGCCCGTGACGCCGAGCAGACGCTCCGGCTGTTCGACGAGGTCGTCGAGTCCGGGCAAGACCTCCAGCAGCTCGCGCTCGCGCTCTTGCAGCACCTCCGCGACCTCCTCGTCGTCAAGGTCTGCGGCGCGCGAGATGTTGTTCGGGACATGTCCGATAGCCAATTCGAGCACCTGCGGGCCCAGGCCGACAGCTGCGCGCCGGTCGTCCTGTCCCAGCTCTTCGACCGCTTCGCGCGGACCGTCGACGCGCTCCCGCGCACGCGCGTGCCCCGTCTGATCATGGAGATGGGCCTCCTCGACCTCGTGCACAGCGACCCGCTGATGCCGCTCGGCGACCTGATCGAGCGCCTCGACGAGCTCGCCGCGGGGCGAGGCGGCGGTTCACGTGGCGGTTCACGCGGCGGCGGCTACGGGATCTCGCGGGATACCTCACAGCGGGCGCCACAGCCGCGACCGTCTCGCCCGCCGCGACAGGACTTCGAAGGAGCGCCCGCGCAAGCGCACTCCGCGCCCGCTCGCGCGCCAGAATCCGCGCCCCGCGGGGACCGCTCCAACGCCAACAAGGAGCGATTGCGACGCATCCTCGAGGGCGCGAGACCGCCCGGCGCGCCCGCTCAGGCCGCCCGACACGCGCCGCCGAGCGAACCCGCGAACGCCGGGGCACCCGCCCACGCCCGCCACCCACGCCCGCCTTCGCGACCCGCCGCAGCGGAAGACGAACCTCCTGCGGAACCGGGGACACGCGCAGCGCAGCGCGCGTCCCCGAGCCCTCGGCGCGCGCCCGACCTTGGGACCTGGACCGAGACGCCAGAGTTCTCGACCTGGGAGAGCTTTTTGACCGGTGTTGCGGAGCGCGACACGCCGCTGACGGCGATGCTCATGGATTGCGGCGTGTTCGCCTTCTCGCCCGCTCGTGTGCACCTGGCGACGCCTCCCGGCGACATGCGCCGGCGACAACTCAAACCCGGCTCGGAGATGTTCACGACGCTGCAGCGCGCCTTGGACACGTTCTTTCAGCGCGACGGGACCTCCGCGGATCCCGCGATCGACCTCGAGTTCCAAGAGCAGGCGCCTACCCTCCCAGATCTCCCCAGCCTCACCCTCGTCCGGTCGTTTCGCGCGCGCGAGCTCCAGATGCAGGTCGAGCGAGAAGCCAACGCGGCGCCCGAGATCCGACGTCTCGTCGCTGACTTTGACGGCACGGTCCACAGCGTGAAGCCGCTGGGGAGCGCGTGAACGGACGCGCGCGTTCACGCGCGCGTGGTCACGAGCCGCGAACCTGCGCTATGATCGGCCACCAATGAGCGAGTTCGATCTCGGATCCATGATGCGCCAAGCCCAGCAGATGCGCGAGCAGATGCAGTACATCCAGAAGGGGCTTGAGAACGAGACGGTCGAGGGCACTGCGGGCGCGGGCGTCGTCAAGGCGATCGTCACGGGCGGTCAACGCGTCAAGTCCGTCACCATTGACCCCGAGGCCCTCGCGGAGGACCCGGAGATGGTCCAGGACCTGATCGTCGCGGCGGTGAACAACGGGCTCGACAAGGCCCGCGCGCTCGCGCAGGAGCGGCTCGGCTCGGTGCTCCCGCCGGGTCTCATGGGCGGCATCCCGGGTCTGTGACCACGGTGGCGAAGGGCGCCGAGCAAGACAAGCCGCTGCAGCGGCTCGCTACCCTGCTGACTCGACTCCCGGGGATCGGGGAGAAGTCGGCGCTGCGGCTCGCGCTCTGGCTCGCGCGCGCGGACGGCGAATATGTCCGCGCGCTCTCAGCCTCATTGCTCGAGGTCCACGAGCAGCTTCGGCTGTGCGGGATCTGCTGCGACCTCTGCGCGGGCGAGCAGTGCGAGCGCTGCCGAGACCCGCGACGTGACCGCAGCGTCATCTGCGTGGTCGCGCAGCCGCAAGATCGCATCGCGCTGGAGCGCTCAGGGGTCTACAGAGGTCTCTACCACGTCCTCCACGGCGTGCTCGATCCGCTCGCCGGTGTCGGCCCCGCCGAGCTCAAGATCGAGACGCTCTTGCGACGGCTCGACGGAGAAGAGGTTGAGGAGGTCATCGTGGCGACGAGCCCGAACGTCGAGGGGGACGCGACCGCGCTCTACCTCTCGAAGCTGCTGCGACCGCTGGGCATGAAGGTGTCGCGTATTGCCTCGGGTGTCGCCGTCGGCGGCGAGCTCGAGTACGCGGATATGAGCACGCTGCACCGGGCGCTCGCCGATCGCCGCGTGCTGTGAGTTCTTCACGCGCCGGTCGCCGGTTCGCCCGTGTTGCCGGTCATGCCGGTCATGCCGGTCATGCCGGTCATGCCGGTCATGCCGGTCATGCCGGTCATGCCGATCATGTAGATAGACGCGCGTCGAGATCCGGTTTGGGGATCTGGTTGCGCGTCGCGCCGAGCAAAGCAGACCTGTAGGCCATCCCGCGCGTCGTCGGCCGCGCGCACCACATCGCGCGCGGTATCAACTCGCGGCGGCGCGTATTCGTCGAGCGACCGGCGCGCGGGGACAGCCGCCGCGCCGCGCGATCCGGTACACCGCGGGCGCGATTCGACGGCGAAGCCGGCCGTCGCACGGGTCTGGTGAGCGACTTTCATCCCCTGCAGCACCATGGACTTGCACCGGTGAGTTTGTTACGTTTCCCAGGTCTCGGGCCGTCATCCGAGCAGTTTCGTCGCGCCTCAGGAGTCCCCCTTGAACATGCTGAACCCCCAGCTGGTGATGTACGACGAGGAGCAGAAGCAGATCGAGAAGATCGCTTCCAAGCTCCACCGGGATTCTCGATCGAAGACTATCCTCCTCGTCGACAAGAACGGGCAGCTCATCGCCTCGGCCGGAGAGGTCTCGCACCTCGACACTACCTCCCTGAGCTCACTGGTCGCTGGCAACGTCGCCGCGACCGGCGGCATCGCCAAGCTCATCGAAGAGGACGAGTTCACCGGCCAGTACCACGAAGGTAAGGGCATCTCGATTCACCTGACCCTCGTCGGCCGACGCGCGATCCTGGTGGTCCTGTTCGACAAGAACACGACTCACGGGCTGGTGCGTCTACGCGTGCGCAAGGCTAGCGCCGAGCTGGCGAAGATCTTCGAAGAGCTCGCGCTCAAGGCGGCTTCAACGCCGATGCCGAGCGTGTTTGATGAGATCACGGATGAAGACATCGACAACCTGTTTAACGACTAGACCAAAGGGGTCCCGCGATGTCGTTCATCAATTACAGCTCTCGCGAGATCAACTGTAAGCTCGTTTATTACGGGCCGGGTCTCTGCGGGAAGACGACGAACCTCCAGTATATCTACAACAAGACGCGTCCTGAAGCGAAAGGCAAGATGATCTCGCTCGCCACCGAGACCGAGCGAACCTTGTTCTTCGACTTCCTGCCGCTGAGCCTCGGCGAGATCCGTGGGTTCAAGACGCGCTTCCACCTCTACACGGTGCCCGGTCAGGTGTTCTACGACGCGAGTCGTAAGCTGATCCTGAAGGGCGTCGACGGGGTGTGCTTCGTCGCCGACTCTCAGGAAGAGCGCATGGAGGCCAACATCGAGAGCCTCGACAACTTGCGCATCAACCTGAACGAGCAGGGCTACGACCTCGACAAGATCCCGTACGTGATCCAGTGGAACAAGCGGGACCTGCCGAACGCGGTGCCGGTGAACATCCTGTCCCGGGAGTGCAACCCGACCGGGGTCCCGGAGTTCGAGGCCGTCGCGGTGAGCGGCCAGGGCGTGTTCGACACGCTCAAGGCGCTCGCGAAGCAGGTGCTCGCGGAGCTCCGCAAGGGGACCTGAGGCGGCCTGACCGCCTCCGAGCGCATCGAGGCCCGCGCGGAGCTCCGCGCGGGCTTCTTTGTGTCGCGCCCGTGTAAGCTGAGCTAAACAACATGTCTCCACCGACATGAATTGTGGGTCGCGTTTGTGCGCGCGCGGGGACGCGCTCCGGCGCGCCGACGCGCGCACGCCCTGAAAGCCTGTCTTTTCAGACACAAACGACGTAGGCCGCGCTCGCGCGGCGGACCGCCGATATTGCATTCGGGCGCGTCTTGCCAGAACCTCGAGTCGCGTGAGCCGTTCTCAGCACCACGGCGCGCGCTGAGAACGACCGGACCCGCGGCCACGCGCGACAGGCGACGCGAGCGCGCCGAGGATTCACGACGGAGCATCAGGAAGCATGACCACCGCGTCTGACGAATGGATTCAACAGTCTCTCGCCAGGCTCGAGGAGCTCGAGGAGCAGCGCCAGCAGCACGAAGCGGCGCTCGAGGCCGCGACCGAGGTCGAGGCGCTGCAGCAGCACTCGCAAGCCCTCGAGCAGCTCGAGGCCGAGATGGCGAACCTCTACGAGCGACTCGAGGCCGCCGCCGGCGACGGCGAAGACAGCGAGGAGGAGTCGTTCGAGGAGGCCAGCGCGCCCGCGGATGAGCCCGAGGAGGTGACGCCGGCCCCCGCGCCGGCGGACTTCGGCGCCGCGCCGGCTGCCCCCGCGGGCTTCGGCGCACCCACGCCCGCACCCGCCGCGCCTGCTGGCTTCGGCGCGCCGGCGGCACCTGCTGGCTTCGGCACGCCCGCGCCCGCGCCCTCCTACGCGCCGATGATGTCCGACGACTTCGACGGTCCCAAGAAGGGTGGCGCCGCGAAGTGGGGTCTGCTGATCGCGTTGGTGCTCGGCGGCGGCGCGCTCGGCGGGTACCTGTACGTGTCCAAGAACGGCGCCCCCGAGGAGGCGCCGAAGGACACCGGCCCCGCGAAGGTGATCAGCGCTGGAGATGTCCCTCCGGACACCCAGGGCCCGAAGGGCGCCAAGGGCGGCAGCGTCGACTCGAGCCAGGGCACGCAGTTCAAGAAGAGCAACCGACCCCCCGGCGGCGGCGGCGGTGGCGGCGGCGGCAAGAAGCCAAAAGAGAAGAAGCGACAGACCTACGAGATCACCAAGACCGACGATCCGCTCGCGGGGATCAACAAGTAGGCCCGAAGCGGTCTGGATCTAGGTCCAGATCCAGCCGGCACGCGGCGCGACGACGGGGCGAACACTCGTCAGCGCGCCGCGTTTCCGTCACCGGAGTCCTCGCGCGGCCGGTTCTTTCGCGGGACCGCCTCGCCGGGCTGTCGCACCGCGAAGGCGGAGCCGAGCGTCGGTCTCCGGGGCTGACGCGAGTCCGTGATCTTCGGCGGCGCGAACACGGGTCGCCGTCCAGAGTCCGCGCTCGACGGCATGGGCGGCAACGCGGACGAGAGCTTGGACGAGCGCGCGCCGTCTGCCGGCGGCTTGCCGTTGCCCGGGGCGGAGCGGAACAGGCCCTTGTCGGGCGGCGGCGGAGCTGGCGGCGCGTAGGGTGAGCCGGAGTTCACGCGACGCAGGTCGCTCCCCTCGAGGATCGAGGGCGACTGCGCCGTCGCGTCGACGAGCGCGCTGCGCTGACTCGGCCGGGGCTCCGGCGCGTCGTCCTGCGACCCCGACGTCCGCTCGGGAGCAAGCCCGATCAACTCGTCGTCGTCATCGATGTCGTCGTCGATGTCGTCGTCGATGTCGTCGTCGTCGTCGTCATCGATGTCATCGTCGTCATCAATGTCGTCGTCTTCCTCGCCATCGTCGATGTCCATCGCGAGGCCGAGCTCGTCATCATCGTCATCGTCGTCATCGTCGAGCTCGATGTCGATCGCCGGCGCCGGCTTGGCTTCGGGGACCGCCTTGAGGTTCGTGAAGGTGCGCCGTCCGTGGGTGTCGTAGCTGACGGACTGCTTGTGAATGGGGCCGTCCAGCTCAATCGAGATGTTGGCCTGCTGGCGCGCCTCGGTCGGGTCCGCCCAGCCGCGCTTCTTGAGCGAGCGCCGCGCCTCCTTGGCCTTCTCGTCCTTGGCGGCCTCGACCTTCTCGCCGTCGCTCATGCCGTCGATGATGCCGCCGACGACCGCGTTGACCGCCGTCTCGCTGGTGACGACGATCGTCGTTCGACGCGAGCGCGCCCGTCGCTCGCGCCGGAGCTGGGCCTCGATCACGCGCCGGTGCTTGTGGCGCCCGCGACGAACCAGGTCGTCAACGACCGGGTCGGGATCCTCCTGCAGGTAGATCTGCGCGCGCTCGAGCATCTCGGAGGCCTTGTCGACCTTCTCGAGCTGCAGCAGCGCGACGGCGTGAGCGGCGACGAGCCGCGGGTGATCGCCGATCGTCTTGCGCGCGGCCTCGATGTACGCGAGCGCCTGCCGGGCCTTCTTCTCGCTCGTCGTCAGCAGGACGATCGCGAGATCGAGCTGGTCCCGCGGACCGACGAGCTTGGCCTTGAGCAGCTTGTTGAGCAGCCGGCGCGCGTTCTTGCGATCACCGGCGACGACGAGCGCGTGCGCCTGCGCGCTGACCAGCATGACCGCGTCTGGCTGTCGGCACAGGCGCGCGGTCTCGGCGAACGCACGCGCCGCCGCCTTGCCGTCCCCGAGCTTGAGGTGAAGTCGCGCCTCCTGCAGCGTCACCCAGGCGTAGGGCGCGAACAGGCTGACGAGCGGGCGGCCGCGGAGCGTCCGCAGGAGCGAGCCTGCGCGACGTCGGCTCGCGCCCTCGATCGTTCGACCGATCTTCTCGAGCGCGTTTTGAGTCACCGCCGGGATCAGCACCCAGAGCAGCAGCCCGGCGCCGATCAGGCTCATCTTCGCGGCCGTCGAGTCGGCCGTGAGACCGATGACCGCGAACGCGAGCGGTACACCATAGTGAAGGACTCGCCCTGGCCCCGGTCGCCCGCTCCGCATCCAGAGATGCGGCGGGACCACGACCGGCGGCAGCTCGCCCTTCCTGGAGATCGGCGAAGGCACGTTCGAAGGCGGGCATACCGACAATGACGCGCCCCTGCAAGCGAGTTTGCAGGTCGCGTCTGGGATTTTGCGCCGCGGACGACAGATCGGGAACGCGACTGCTAAACTTGCCGAGTGGACGCTCCTGCATCTTCGGAAGCCGAATCCTCGGGCGCGCCGATCGACCTCGGGCGGTTCGTGCAACGCCGTCAGCTCGCCTCGTACGAGCAAGATATGGCGCGAGCGAGCTACGCCTACGGGGTTGATGTTCGCCGCGCGCGATGGTTCGCCAACTCCTCGCTGAGCCAGACCGCGATGCGTGCGATCGAGCTTCGTTGGCACAAGCTCGTGGCCAAGCTGACCCCGCACGAGCTCGCGTACCCCGATGATCCCGAGGTGACGCCGCTGCTCGACGAGGTGTCCGCGCTCGCGCACTTGCTGCATATGCGCCCGCCGGGCGTCCGGCTGCTCACGCCCGACGCGCGGACGAGCGGCGACTGGGGCCTCGCTACCCCCATGGGGAACGTGCGCGGCAGCGAGGATTGGCTGGTCCTCGACGCGGAGGGGCTGCGCGCGCAGCCGCCCGGCGAACGAGCGTTTTTGCTCGGCGCCGCGATGGGTCACCTGCAGTGCGGGCACGGCCCGATCTTCGTCAGTCACTTCGTCGGTCACCGCGCGGGCGGCGGACGACTGATCCGCCGTCTGCTCACGCCGTGGACGTCGCTGGCGGTGTTCTCGGCGGACCGCGCCGGGCTCTTGGCGGCCGGCGGGCTCGAGCCCGCGCTCATGGGGTTGGGCACGGCGGCGGCCGAGCGCGTCTCCTGGTACCCGAACTTCGCGCCGCTGCACCAGCGCCGGCAGGCGCTCGAGGACTTCGACCGCTCGCGCGTTGCCGCGCGCGTGCGCACCCGGGTCGCGCTCGCGCGCGCGCGCGTGAACCTCTACAACAAGCAGACGGACGATGAGGCTGGCGACACCCGGGTCCCGCGCGGGGTCCCGGAGGACGCCTGGCCGCTCGCTCGCTGCGACCAGCGGCTGACGCGACGGCTGCGCCTGCTGTGACGGCCGGCCCCCCGCTCGCGCGCCCACAGAGAACCTGAACTCGGAGACATAGGATTCGATGGAAGCCCAGAGCACCCTCGGCGAAGTCACCCACGAGCTGTCCTCGATCGCCAACGCGCTCGGCCTCGAGGCGCTCGCCCGCCGCATCGAGGAGGACTCCCACCGCCGCCTCGAGCTCGCGACGCTGCGGGTCGCCGTGCTCGGCGAGATCAAGCACGGCAAGAGCTCGCTGATCAACGCGCTGCTCGGCAGCGCGGTCGTGCCGACCGGCGTCACGCCGACCACGGGCGCCGCGGTGGAGATCGTCCGCGGCGAGCCGGGCTTCTGGCTCGTCGACGCGGCCGAGCAGGAGGAGCCCGCCCGCGAGGAGGTCGACGCCGACCGCTTCAAGCGGCTCGCCCGCGGCAAGGAGCAGGTCCCGGGCCGCGCGATCCAGGCGACCTCGGACGCCGAGTCGCTGCTGCCCGGCATGGAGATCGTCGACACGCCGGGGATCAACGACATCGACGTCGCGCGCGGACACTCGAGCCGCCGCGAGCTGCCGCGCGGCGACGTGCTGCTGTTCGTGCTCGACGCGACGCAGGCGCTCAACCGCACCGAGATGAGCTACCTGCGCGACGCGGTGGTCGCGGTCGGCGGCACGGGCAAGACGGGCGCGGCGATCCTGATCGCGCTCAACCGCATTGACCTGATCCCCGAGCGCGACCGCAGCCTCGTGCGCGAGCACGTGCTGCGCGAGCTGAAGACGATCATCCCCGACGTCGAGGTGTTCGAAACCAACGCGCGCCTGGGGCTCAAGCAGCCTGACAGCGACACCCACGGCGTGCGCGAGGTCGCGCGCCTGCGCGCGCGCCTGCGCGCGCTGCACGAGGGTCGACGCTCGACGCTCCCCCGGCGCACGCGCACGGGCCTGCTCCGCTACGCGCGCCTGCTCGCCCAGAGCGCGTCGATTCAGCACCGCGCGCTCACGCTCGAGCTCGAGACGCTCCGCGCCGAGCGCGATGAGGTCAAGGCCGCGCTGACGCAGCACGCCCTCGACTTCGAGCAGCTCAAGGACATGATGTCGGAGACGCGCGCGAAGATCCTCGAGCAGAGCCGCGAGCGCCTCACGGTGTTCCACAAGGAGCTGCACGCCGAGGCCTTCGCCCAGCTCGAGCGCCCCGACCTCCGCGTCATCGCGCACAGCATCCCCGGCGCGATCCAGGACTCGATCATGCACTTCGCCCACGCGGAGGGCGAGCGAGTCCGCTTCGCGCTCGACGCCCTCACGCGCGAGGTGCTCCGCACCCACGGCGCGCTCACGCGCAAGCGCCTGCGCAACGCGGCGCTGCGCTTCGGCTTCCGCGGCACCGAGGTGCACTTCGAACCGCCCTCGGTCGCGGTCGAGGTCGGCATGCTGACGGTCGGCATCGTGGGCACCGCGATCGCGTACTTCGGCAACTTCATCGCCGGCATGCTCGTGACCATCGCCGGCCCGCTCGCGACGATGGCGCTGCGCGAGCGCTCGGTTCGCGAGCTGCGCGCGTCGGCCGAGCGCTCGATCCCCGACGCGCTCCACACGAGCATCACCAGCCTCGACCAGGCGCTGACCCACGTCGTCGATGAGCACGTCGACGCGCTCGGGGAGCACTTGGTGCTCGCCAACGCCGAGCTCGGGCAGCAGCTCACGGCGCTGCTCGATCGCGCCAATGACGTCCTGTCGCGCAGCGCGAGCGCGGACGGAGCCGAGGGCGGCTACCGCGAGGCGCCCCCGGAGGATCGGCGCTCGCTGCAGGACTCCCGCGTCGAGCTCGCGCGCCTCGAGCAGCGCGTCGAGGCGCTGTCACGCCAGCTGGCGGCCATGCCCATCGCGTCCTGATCCGCGCACGCTGAACCGAGAACCCCGGCGTACCTTCCCCATCTTCCTCTACCTCCTCTACCTCCGCGTTTTTTAAAGCACCTGGCGCGCGCGCGTCGACGCGGCCGCGCACGAGCGAGGCGAACTGGACCATGACGAGCACGAGCGACCCCCACGGCGAAGCTGGCGAACGACGCGCAGCGACCGGCTCTGACGCCTCCGATCCGGAGCGCCTCGAGGAGCTCAAGCGGAGCCTCCGCGACGACGACCATGACTCCGACGCGCGCGCCGACGCGGCTGAGGACGAGGACGGCGACGGAGAGGACGAAGACTCGATCGCGGACAACACGGTCAGCACGCTGCGCAGCTTCGGCTCGACGCTCGGCGGCTGGGCCAAGCGGGTGGGCTCGTTGATCAGCGAGGTCTCGACCGGGCAGCCGACGATCCCCGAGGCCGTCCGCGCGCCGCTCGAGACGATCCGGACGCTGCGCCTGCGCGGGCAGCTCACCGACGCGCGCGTCCGCCTCGAGCGCCTGCGCAAGGCGCACCCGGAGCTCCCGGCCGTGACCGCGAGCCTCGGGCTCACGCTCGCGCTACAAGCTGTCCTGGAGGACACGGGCTTCGGCGAGCTCAACGAGCTCGTCGAGTCGCTCGCCGGTCAGCGGCGCAAGCCGCCGTTCTTCCCGCTGCTCTCCGCGTCGCGCCGGTTCGTGCGCGGCGAGCACGAGGACGCGATCGACGACCTCCGCCGCAACATCCGGCGCACGGGCGAGCTGCCCGAGCCGCTCGCCGACGAGTACCGCTTCTTCGGTCACCTGCTCGGGACCATGACCCAGGCGCGCCGCGGACGAAATGACCGCGCGCTGCTCGAGCTCCACCGGGCGCGCGTCGAGCTCCCCGAGGACGCGGGCCCGACGATCCGGCAGCAGCTGATGCTGGTCGGCGTGCGCATCATGCTCGCCGAGGATCACCTCGACGAGGCCGCCGCGTGGCTGCGCGCGACGATCAACGCCGAGCGCGAGCGCGCGAGCGCCACCGGCCCGGCGCCCGCGGACCCGCGCGAGCTCAACACCACCGCGACGGCGCGCGCCTGGCTGGCGCGCACGCTCTCGGCCATGGGCGACCGCGCCGGCGCGATCGAGCTCGTCGACGAGCTCGGCGACGAGCCCGTGTGGAACGAGACGCGGCTGCGCGTCGCGCTGTGCGTCGGGCCCGATGACGCCGCGCGCACGCTCGCGCTGCGCTACCTCCAGGCCGCGCCCGCGAGCTGGGTGCGGCAGCGGCTGTGGGCGCTGACCGAGCTCGCCCACGCGACCGCCCGCAACACGCCGCTGCCGGACGCGACGCGCGCCGCGATCGTGCAGGCGATCATCCAGGCGACGACGAGCGCGCCCGCGGCCCAGCGCGACCGCTTCCTGCAGGAGCTCGCGCACGTCTCGCTCCGCGTCGAGTTGCTCGAAGGGACAGGCGTCGAGCTGATCGACGCGCGCGTCAGCGAGGACCCCGACACCGCGACGGAGGAGCTGCGGGTCGCGCGGACGCGCATGGACCTCCGCGCCGCGAACCCGCGGGCGCGCGAGTTCTTCCTCGCCGGCCCGCCGCCGCAGTTCCGCGCGCAGCCCGATCTCGGCGCGCCGCTCGGGCCCGACGAGGTGTCGCCGCTGCGCGACCCGGCGACGCGCATGACGACGCTGCGCGGGCAGATCGCGCTGGCGACCGCCGAGCACTGCATCCGCGAGGGCAACGGCGACACCGCGCAGGAGTTCCTGGTCGAGGCGCTCTCGGAGGCGCCGCGCCTGCAGGCCGCGCGCGAGCTGCTGGCCGAGCTCGGCGCGCCGGTCACCGGAGCGCGCCTCGAGGATCTGCTCGGGACCGCGACGCGCGTGCTCGCCCAGGTCCCCAACCACGTGCTCGGCGTCCCGCTCACCGGGGTTCAGGACGCGCTCTCGGGCGTGATCGCGGCGCGCGAGCGGCTCGCGAGGCCGCTGACGATCGCGATCATGGGCGAGTTCTCCTCGGGCAAGAGCACCTTCGTCAACGCGCTGCTCGGCGAGGCCATCGCGCCGATGGGCGTGCTGCCGACGACCTCGACGATCAACGTGTTCCGTCGGGGGCCGAGCGGCGGCGCGCGGGTGCACTACCGCGACGGCAGCATCTCGACGCTCGCGCGCGATCAGGTGCAGCCCTTCCTCCACGGGCTCGACGACGTGGAGGCCAGCCGGATCCGGCACATGGAGATCGAGCGCACCGGCGCGCACATGGGCGACGCCGCGGTCGTCGACACGCCGGGGCTCAACGCGCTCGACGGCTTCCACGAGCGCGTGGCCCGGGATTTCATCGAGGAGTCCGACGCGGTGGTCTGGATCTTCTCCGCGACCCGCGGCGGCGCGGCCTCGGAGGCCGGCATGCTCAACAGCATGCGCGCCGACGGCCGCCAGGTGCTCGGCATCGTCAACAAGGTCGACACGCTCGAGGACGACGAGCGCGAGGAGCTGTGCGAGTACATCCAGGAGCAGTTCGGCGACGTGCTCGTGGACGTGATCCCGGTGTGCGCGACCGAGGCGCTCGAGTACCGCGCGGCGCGAGCCGACACCGGGCGCGCGCAGGGCGACGACAAGGACCCCTTCGCCGCAGTCGAACACGGCCTCGAGGACAGGTTTCTGAAGCACGCGCGCCAGCTCAAGCGCAGCGTGACCAGCCGACGCCTGCGCGAGAACCTCACGCGCGCGCGCGCGTCGGTGCAGTCGGCCGTCGACTCGCTCGCGCGCCGGGCCGAGACCGCCGAGCGCGACGACGGGGAGGAGCGCTCGGACATCTCGAACAAGCTGCGCGAGTTCGCCGACCGCGTGCACGACATCGTGCTCAACCTCGATGACCTGCTCACGCGCGAGGCGCTCGCGCTCGGCGTGCTCTCGAAGCGCGGCTCCGGTCGCGCCAAGCCGATGACCGAGCAGGATGACGCCTACCTGAACACGGTCCTGCGCGACGCGGCGCTGCGCGCCCTGCAGAGCGCGCTCGGCGAGCTCACCCGCGAGAGCGTCTCGCCGGTGCTGACGGACGTGCTCGGCGAGCGCCTGATCCCGTGGGCCCACGGCTACCTCGAGAGCCTCGACGCGTCGGGGTTCTTCACCAAGGTGCTGCAGGAGCACGGCAAGACGCTCGCGCGCGGCGAGGCCGCGCTGCGCGAGCGCCTTCGAACGACGCTCGCGCCCATCGCCATGAGCTGGCGTCGCTTCGTACGCTCGCTCGACCGCGACCTCCGACGCGCGCTCGTCCAGCGGAGACGGCGCGCGGCTTCAGCGCCACGCGCCGAGATCCTCCGCCTGCAGACCACGGCGATCGCGAGCATTGACGCGCTGCTCGCTGGCCTCGATACAATCGACCCGTGAGCGAGCAGCACGAGATCGCCCTCCCTGACGCGACGCGAGCCGAGGACGCGCTGTCGAGCGCTTGTCCCGACTCGAGCGCGCTCGCGGGCGATCCGACGCTCGTCTACGGCGTCGACGAGGCGGGCCGCGGACCCTGGCTCGGGCCGATGGCGATGGCGGTCGTCGTCGTCAACAGCGTCAGCGCGCGGGCGCTCGAGCAGCTGGGCGTGCAGGACAGCAAGCGCTTCGGCTCGGACGCGCGCGGCCGCGCGAAGCGAGCCGAGCTCGCCGAGGCGATCCGCGCCTGCGTCGTCGACCATCGCTGCGCGCTGGTCGACGTCGAGGAGATCGACCAGCACACCTTCCGCGGGCAGCTCAACCACCTCGAGCGCCTCGTGGTCACGCGCCTGCTCGGCGCGCGCGAGCTCGCGGCCGAAGTCGACGCGCGGATCATCTGCGACGGCGCCCGACTGTTCAGCCCGTTGAAGCGGCGGTACCCCGGGCTCATCGCGGTCGACAAGGGCGAGAGCGCTCACGTCGCCGTGGCGGCCGCGTCGGTGCTGGCCAAGCACGCGCGCGACGAGGCCTTCGCCGCGATCGCGACGAAGTACGAGCCCGAGTTCGGCCCGATCACCGGCGGCGGCTACGTCAACGCGGCGACGCGCGCCTTCCTGACGGCCTATGAGCAGCGCCACGGCGGGCTCCCGCCGGAGGCGCGCAAGAGCTGGGGCGCGCGCAAGCGCAAGCCCGAGCAGCTGCCGCTCGCGTGAACGAAGGGACAGGCGCTCCTGCGCGTGTCTACTCGCGCAGGTCCTGCAGCTCGGTCCGCAGCTTCTCGAGCGCGTAGCGCATGCGGCTCTTCACCGTGTTCTCGGGCGCGCCGACGACCTTGCCGATCTGCTTGAACGAGAGGCCGCCGAGCTGACGCATCAAGAACACCTCGCGCTGATCGTCAGGCAGGTTGTCGACCGCCTGGGCCATGCGCTGCTGGAGCCGCGGTCCCTCGGCCGCCGCGTCGGTCCCGACCTGCGGCGCGGCGGTGCGATCGAGCAGGCTCGCCCCGGCCTCGTCGCCGAAGCGTCCGCGAGGCGCGTCCGCGGAGACCGTCTTTCGATGCTTCCCCCGGCGGCTCTCGTCGACGCAGTGGTTCCGCGCGATCGTGTAGATCCAGGTCGAGAACCGGGCGGTCTGCTCGTACCGGTTCTTGGCCTTGATCACCCGCATGAAGACATCCTGCAGCATCTCCTCGGCGCGGCTGCGGTTACCGACGCTGCGCAGGATGAAGTTGTAGAGACCACGCTTGTACCGCGCGACCAGGGGCGCGAAGGCCCGCCCCTCCCCCTTGCGAAAGGCGACCATCAGCTCCTCGTCGCTGCGAGGATCATCCGTGTGCGGTCGGCTGTCGGCCATGGGTGCGGGTCAGAGGACGAGAGCGAGCAGGACGAGATGGACGAGATGGACGAAGCAGCGGCGCGCGGGCAGCTCGAGTGTGCGCTCTCGGCGGAAGTCGTTGCAAGCGTGGAGCCCTGCGCACGAGCGCGCAGCTACGCGTTTTACAGGACCTTTACCGCGCCGCGCCAGCCCGCGTCGCCGGCGATCGAGCGCGCCGTGGTGACGCAGATGGACCAGACGGCGTGATACGCCCGTCGTGAGGAGATTCCCCCCGCGGACACGCCCGGTCACGAGCTTCGGTCGAGCGCGTTCGCGGCGAGCTGCCTAGCGGATCCAGCCGCCGCGCGGCCGCGCCTGGTCGACCGGGCACAGCACACCGCTTCGGCCGCCGTGGGTGAAGCTCTCGAGCGCCTGACCGCAGCTGGGGCACGGCTGCCCGGCGCGCCCGTAGACCGCGAGATCATCCTGGTTCCGCCCGACCTCGCCGACGACGTTGCGGAAGTCCTTCAACGTCGTGCCGCCGTTCTCGATCCCCTGCTCGAGCACCCGCACGAGCGCCGCCGCCAGACGATCCCAGGCGGTGGCGCGCAGGCGAACGGCCCGCGCGAGCGGGTGGATCCGGGCGATGAACAGCGCCTCCACGGCGTAGATATTCCCGACGCCAGCGACCGCGGTCTGGTCGAGGAGCGCGTCGCGAATCGCCCGCTTGCTCGCCCCGAGCCGCTCCCGCAGCGCGGCGCCGTCAAAGCCGGGATCGAGGGGCTCAACGCCGAGCGTCGACAGCGGCGGCGACGCGTTCAGGCTCGCGAGCGCGCCGGCTCGCAGCCCACCGAAGCGACGCGGGTCGACGAAGCGGAGCTCACGATCGTCGGCGAAGCGCAGCGCCAGGTGGGTGTGGCGAGCGCGTGGCGCTCCCGCCTTCGCGACGCCGCAACGACCGGTCATCCCCAGGTGGATCAACAACGCGAGACGCGTGGGCCCGGTGAACTCCCAGATGATGTGCTTGCCCCGACGACGCACCGCGCCGGGGCGGGCGCCGACGAGGACGTCGAGGTTCTCCTCGCGCCAGTGCTCGCCGATGCGGAGCGGATGCTCGCTGCGCCACAGCGCCGTCACGGGCTCGCGCACCCTGGCCGCGACGAGCCCCCGGCGCACGGACTCGACCTCGGGCAGCTCAGGCACGCGCGGCCTCCGTCGCCTCGCGCGCGCGCTGCAGCGCCGCGAACTCCTCGGGACCGAGTCGTTCAGGGCGTGTTCGCGGGTCAACGCCCGCCGCGTGACACCAAGCCAGCACCTCGTCGCGCGGCGCGAGGGCCGAGAGCGCGTTGGACAGCACCTTGCGCCGGCGCTGGAACGCGGTCCGCACGAGCGCCTGGTACCCGAGGTCATCGCCGACCTCGCCGCGCGGCCGCGTCAGCGGATCGAGGCGGATCACCGCCGAGTCCACGCGCGGCGCGGGCAAGAAGCATCCTCGCGGCGCGCGACAGACGGTGGCGATCGAGCGCACCCGCGAGAGGCTCGCCGTGACCCCGCCGTACCGTCGCGAGCCCGGCTCCGCGCACAGGCGCTGCGCGACCTCCTCCTGGACCATGATGATCCACGGCCCGACCGCGTCGTGGTGTGCGAGCAGCGCGAACAGCAGCGGGCCGGTGAGCTGGTATGGGAGGTTGCCGATGATCGGCGGACGCGGTCGCGCCTCGTCGCGCGCGGACGAGTAGTCAAACTTCACCGCGTCGGCCTCGAACAGGCGAAAGCCCGGTCGCGCGCCGAGCTCGGCGCGCAGCACCCCGCAGAGGTCACGGTCGCGCTCGATCGCCCAGACCTCGGAACCTGTCCCAAGTAACCTGTCCGTAAGCGTGCCGAGGCCCGCGCCGATCTCGACCGCGCGCGTCCGCGGCGAGAGCTCGGCGGCCTCGACGATCGCGTCGTGAATCGCGACCTCGTGCAGGAAGTTCTGCCCCCAGCTGTGACGCGCGGTGAGCCCGTAGCGGCGCAGGAGCTCGCGCGGCGGCGCGATCCGGTCGGTCACGACTCCACCCCTCGCGCGACGCGAACCCGCGGATCGTCGATCGCCCGGCTGGTGAACAGCTCGACCCCCGGCGCTTGACCCACGCGCGCGCGCGCGGCCGCAGCCGCAGCGATCATCGCCGCGTTGTCTCCGCAGTAGCGCAGCGGCGGGACGCGCAGCGCGATCCCGTCCTCCTCGGCGATCTGCTCGAGCCGCGCCCTCAGCCCGCGATTCGCGGACACCCCGCCAACCACGTGCAGACGCGGGAGCTTGAGCTGTCGACACGCGCGCCTCGCCTTGAGCGTGAGCACGTCGACCACCGCCGCCTGGAAGCTCGCGCACAGGTCCGTCAGCTCCGCGCGCGAGCGCGGCATCCCGCCGCGCTCGGTGTGCACGAGCACCGCGGTCTTCAGCCCCGAGAACGAGAACTCGAACTCGTGCTTCTTCGCCGTCATCGCGCGCGGGAAGTCGATCGCGTGCGGATCTCCCTCGGCCGCCAACCGATCGATCACCGGTCCGCCCGGGTACCCGAGCCCCAGCAGCTTCGCGACCTTGTCGTAGGCCTCGCCGGCGGCGTCGTCCCGCGTCGCGCCGAGGATCGTGTAGTCGCCAAAACCAGCGACGTGGACGATCTCGGTGTGGCCCCCCGAGACCAGCAGCGCGACGTGGGGTGCGAACTCCTCGGGCGCGCGCCGGAAGCCGTCCACCGCGTCGCCGAGGAACGCCGACACGATGTGCCCCTCCATGTGATGCACGCCGAACAGCGGCAGCCGTGAGACCGCCGCCATCCCCCGCGCCATCTGCACGCCGACCAGCAACGCGCCGACCAGCCCCGGCCCGGCTGTCACCGCGAGCCCATCCAGCTCGGAGAGCTCGACCACGCCGGCGGCTTTCATAGCCTCGCGGACGACCGGGACCACTGCGCCGAGGTGATGCCGACTCGCCAGCTCCGGGACCACGCCACCAAACCGCGCGTGGACCTCGATCTGCGAGGCGACGACGCTCGACTCGACCCAGAACCCGCGAACGATCGCGGCGGCGGTCTCGTCGCACGACGACTCGATGGCGAGAATTCGCGGATCACTCATTCAGGGCCCCTGTCGCTCGAACGCGCGCGTTCGCTGCCTACCCTGGCATCGTCTGCTCTTCAACTTCAACCACGTCAGAGTCTCGCCGCCTGTGAACTCCGGCGGTACCCTGCGAGCACTTGATGTCGTCCGCTGAGAAGTCCGCGCAACTAGCGCCATTTTGGCCTGTCTTGACAACCGCGCTAATCGCGCTTTGCACCATCGCGTTTCTGACCCTCTGGGTCGTCGGGCTGACCGAAAGTCTCAACATCGGCAGTTTCCTGCGCCAGAGCCTGTGGGCCATCCCCAACGACAACGATCTCCTCACGCGGTTTGGCGCCCTCGAGCTGACCCGGGTTTGGATCGACCAGGAGTGGTGGCGAGTGCTCAGCGCGCCCTTCCTGCATGGCTCCTGGATCCACCTCATCCTCAACATGATCGCGCTCTGGTCGATCGGCGGCTGGGTTGAGCTCGTCTGGGGCCGCGCCATCATGTTCATCCTGTTCCTGCTGGCCTCGATCGGCGGGTGCCTCGCCTCGCTGCTCTGGGCCGAGGCGCTCATCATCGTCGGCGCCTCTGGCGGGATCCTCGGTCTGGCTGGAGCGCTATGGGTGGCGCGAACGAAAGGCGACCAAAACCTCCGCGACCAGCTTGAGCCTATCTCAGCCCGTCAACTCGGCATCATGATCGGCCTCGTGATCGTCCTGGGGGCGATGGTCCCGATCATCGCTCAGGCGGGGCACCTTGGCGGCTTGGTGGTGGGTCTGATCGCCGCCGCGTTCCTGGTTCGGCGTCGTCCGACGGCCGCCCTCCTCTCCAGTCTTTTATCGGTCGGAATCATGGTTCCGCTCGCGGCGAGCCCTACCTGGCGCACGAACTATCACACGTACCTGGGATTTCGGTACCTCCGCGGTGGTGACGACCAGCAAGCGCTCCGATTCCTGGAGGCTGCGCTCGAGCGTACCCCCGAGGATGCCTCGCTTGCGAACGCGGTGGCCTACGAACTCTCGCTCCAGGGAGTGCAGCTCGAACGCGCGACAGAGCTGGTGTCCTTCGCGCTCAAGCAGGACCCGGAGAATCCCGACTACCTCGACACGAGGGGCTGGATCCTCTGCCGCCAGGGCGACCACACGGAGGGGACAAAATGGCTCCGTCGAGCGGTTGCTGCGGACGATGACCCTCCGGCGGAGATCCTTGGGCATGTCGAGGGCTGCCTTGATGCGGCTGTTTCACGTGAAACAGCCCCTCGACCGCTCGACTGACACGGCCGTTTCACGTGGAACGGTAGGCACCGTTTCACGTGGAACGTGAAACTGCCGCAGGTGTCGAGCGAGCCGTTTCACGTGGAACGTGAAACTGCCGCAGGTGTGAAACGGGCCCGTTCACAAGTATGTGTTTCATGTGGAGCGGCCTGAGACCTGAACGCCACAGACGAGCATCCCGGCGTGTTCCACGTGAAACGGTCGGTCGGCCCGGCGATCACGGACGATAGGCCCGAACGGACCATGGCCCATGCTCTCGACGTGCGAACGAGATAAACCCGGTTGGGTCCTCCTGCCCTGCACGCAAGTGCGCAAACAGGACCCCATCCGACTCAATCACGCGCTGCCCCACAGACAGCCACTCCGGTGGAGCGAAGGTGGCTCGCGATGACGCTACCCGCGCCCGTGTCGGAAGGTTGCCACGCTCGAGGGACTGCCAGCCCTTCCTCTCAAGTCGAGCCCGAACCACATCGCAATCGCCCCGGCCAATCGCGGCGAGCGCGATCTCGAGGAACGCTGCGCGTCGTTGACGTGGCTCGACGAGTGTCAGCGCGACACCAAGAGTCGCGGCGACAACGAGCCCGGGAAATCCGCCACCAGCGCCGACATCAACCCAGCGCTCGCCCGGTTGCACTCCGATATCGCGTGCTAACGACACGAGAAGAAGTGACTCGCGGAGTTGCGCTCGCAGACTCGATTCGTCGATCTTCGCGGTGAGGTTTACCGCAGGCGCGTAGTTCGCCCAGAGTTCGCAGAGTTTGCCGAGCCGCTCGAGGTGCCCGTCTTCGAGCCGTCGATCCTGAAGTTCGAGACCATGCAGGTTTATGCTGAACATTTATTCAGCCTCGCGTACCTCTGAGTGTTCGCGGATTTCTGTCACGGGTCAACTTTCACGTCAGCCCCTATCCTCCGTCGCGTGTCGGACGACCTTGACGCTCGCGTTCTCCGTCGCCTCGAGCGCCTCCGCGCCCAGGGGCTCGAGCGCCGCTGTCCGCTCCCATCGCGGACGGGGGTCGAGTACGAGCTCGCGGGCAGAGCCGTGGTCGGTTTCTGCAGTAATGACTATCTCGGCCTCGCCGCGTCGAGCGTGGCTTCGGACCTGCCCCAAGAGACTCCTTTTGGCGCGACCGCCTCACGCCTCGTCTGTGGCGACAGTGAGGAGCATCGCGCGCTCGAGCGCGCGCTCGCGTCGCTCGTGGGCTGCGAGGACGCGGTACTATTCTCCTCCGGCTTCGCCGCGAACGTCGGCGCGTTGCCGGCGCTGATCGAGCCCGATGATCACGTCTTCAGCGACGCGCTGAACCACGCGAGCATGATCGACGGGCTCCGGCTCGCGCGCGCGCGCGTCACGATCACGCCGCACGGCGCGTCCCCGCGTGACGTGCGTCCGTCCGCTCCCGCGGTGTCGTGGTGGATCACGGAGAGCGTGCACTCGATGGCCGGTGACCGGGTATCGATCGAGGCGCTCGCCCAGCACCTCGATCACGGCGGGCTCGTGTACCTGGACGAGGCCCATGGCCTCGGGCTGTTCGCCGGTGGTGCTGGGCTCGCGCGCGCCCACGGGATCACCCCGACCGTCGTCGCAGGCCCGCTCGGGAAGTCCTTCGCCTGCGCCGGCGCGTTCGTGGCAAGTTCGCGCGCCGTGGCCGAGCTGCTCCGGAGCGCGGCGCGGAGCTTCGTGTTCTCGACCGGGCTCTCCCCCTTGCTCGTCGAAGCGATCCGACATTCCCTCTCGCGCGTGACTGGACCGGAGGGCGATCAACGTCGCGCTCTACTTTGGGATAACATCGCCCATCTCGGCGAGCGACTCGGGCTCGCCGACGTCCCCGAGTCGCCGATCATCCCGATCCACGTCGGCGATAACCGGGCCGCGCTGCGGGCGAGCGAGCTCCTGTTCGAGCGAGGATGGCATGTCCAGGCGATCCGCCCGCCGACGGTTCCTCCAGACACCGCGCGGCTGCGCGTGAGCGTCTCGGCCGCGCACTCCGCCTCGCACATCGACGCCTTCGCCCGCGACCTGCGATCGGTCTTCTCAACGCTCGGGCTCCGCGCCGAGCTGCGCCGCGCATCCTGAGGAGCTCACTTCCCGATTCACTTCCCGATACAGAAGCGCGAGAAGATCCGCCTCAGCACGTCCTCGCCGATGGCGCCGAGCGCGTGGCGACCGGTGATCTCCGCGAGCCGTCGCTCGGCCGCGCCAAGTTCGAAAGCCACGAGCTCGAGCGGCGCGTCCTCTCCGAGCCGCGTCGCGCAGGCCTCGATCGACGCGAGCGCCTCGCTCGCGCGCTCGCGATGACGCGCGAGGCCAATCCACGGCGAGTCGTCCGCGCTCGCGTCCCCGTCAACAAACCATCGCCGGAGCGTCGCGCGCAGACGATCGAGACCGGCGCCCGTACGCGTGCTCACGCCGAGCCAGTCAGGTCGCGCGCACCCGAGGTCGCGCTTGCTCTCGACGAGCACAACGTGGGCGTTGACCCCTTCGTCCACGCCGCGCTCCACGGGTTGTTCATCGGCCGCCTCGATCCACAGCACGATGTCCGCGCCGGCGAGCTGGTCACGCGTCCTCGCTATACCCTCGAGCTCAAGCTCGTCCCCGGGGACGCCGCGCAGCCCCGCAGTGTCGATCAAGACGGCGCCGTGGGGGTCGAGCTCGAGCGCGGCCTCGACGTAGTCCCGCGTCGTACCTGGCTGCGGGGACACAATGGCACGCTCGCGCTGCACGAGCGCGTTGAACAGCGAGCTCTTGCCCGCGTTCGGCGGACCCGCGAGCGCGATCCTCGCGACCTCGCGCGCGCGTCGGCCCGCCTCGAACCGTCGCAGCCACCCCGCGACCGTCCCGCGGAGCCCCTCGAGCTCCTCCGACCATCGCGTCGTGTCTGCGGCCGTGACATCCTCGGGAAAATCCAGGTTCGCCTCGATCTCCCCCCGCAAGCCGGCGACCTGCTCCCGCACCGCGTCGACGCGCCGCCCCAGCTCACCGGCGACCAGCCGCCGCGCCTGGGCGAGCGCGGCGTCCGTCTGTGCGGCGACGAGCGCCGCGATGCCCTCGGCCTGCTCGAGGTCGAGGCGTCCGAGCTCAAAGGCGCGTCGACTGAATTCACCGGGCCCAGCGGCCGTCGCTCCGCACGCGAGCAGCGCGTCGACGACCTGCTGGACGTTGCGAGCGCCTGCGTGGATGTGAAGCTCGACCACATCCTCACCGGTGAACGAACGCGGTCCCGGCATGACGACGACAAGCGCGTCTTCTGTACCGCGAGCCTCGCCCGGCGCGCCGATGTGGAGTCTCCGGCGCGCGAGCCGTCGTGGACTCGGCAGCGAGCCGGTGAGCTCGGCGGCGATCGTCCGGGCGGCGGGTCCGCTGAGTCGCACAATTGCGACACCCCCGTCGGGAGTGCCGGTGGCGACCCCGACGAGGGTGCTACGAGTTTGTGGCGTCACCCTCGATCACGCGCGAGCGTTCTTCGGCGAGCTCTTTGCCGGGCCCTTCTTGTTGGGGCCCTTGCCGCCCTTGCCAGGGCCCTTTGAGCCCTTGCCCTTTGCGGGCGATCGACCGCCGCTCTTGCCCTTGCTCGTGATGTGATCCGGGAACACGACCACGTGGCGATAGCGGCCCTCGCCCTCGGACTCCGTGTGCAGCCCGTTGACCTCCATGAGCGCCATGTGCAGCACGCGGCGCTCCATCGCGCTCATCGGGTCGAAGTGGTACGGGCGCCCGCTGTCGAGGACTTTCGCGCCGACGCCGTGGGCGAGCTCGCGAAGCGTTCGCTCGCGTCTCGTGCGATACCCGCCAACATCGAGCGTGATCCGCATGCGCTCGAAGCCCTCGGCCTGCAGCACACGAAGCGTGAGGTACTGGAGCGAGTCCAGGGTCGCCCCGTGACGACCGATGAGCAGCCCGCCGTCCTCCTCCGTCGTGTTGAGGTCGCAGTGGAGGCCATCCTCCTCGATATCGATATCGACCTCGACCTCCACGCCGAGCAAGCCGAGCACAGACTCGAGGAACGATCGAACGACCGGGACCGCCTTGACGTAGCGCTCGTCGGACGAGTCCGCGGAAGTGTTCTGGTTCGTGTCGGCCATGATCTCCTCTTCGTGGTTAAGTCGGCGACGCCCCGGTTCACGACTCGGCGGCGGCAGCCGGCTTGCCGGGCCGCACCTGAATCACCGTCTGGATCAGCGAGAGCACGACGTTGGCGAAGATATAGACGCCCAGGCCCGAGGGCAAGAACAGCATCATGACCGTGAAGATCCCCGGCATCATGATCGACATCATCCTCGCCTGCTGCGAGTCCATGGCCGGCTGCAGCCGCGTCTGGAGGAACATCAGCGCGCCCATCGCCAGCGGGAGGATGAAATAGGGGTCCGGGCCGGTAAGGTCGGGGAGCCAGAGGAACGGCTCCCGGTACAGCTCCACCACCGTCCCGAGCATCGCGTAGAGCGCGATCCAGATCGGCATCTGGATCACGAGGGGGAGACACCCGGCGAGCGGATTCACGCCGGAGCGCTGAAACAGCGCCTGCATCTCCTGGCCCTGGCGCACGCGGTCGTCGCCGTACTTCTCTTTGATCTCCTCGATTTTCGGCTGAATCTCCTTCATCCGCTTCATCGAGTTCATCTGCTTGAGCGTCAGCGGCAAGGTGATCGCCTTGACCACGACCGTCAGCAGCAGGATGGCGACGCCCCAGATCCCCGTCAGCGAGTAGAACCACCGGAGCAGGCGCAGCATCAGCTTACCGAGCGTCCGGTTGAGCGCGCCGAACCAGCCCCAGTCGATCGATCCCTCGAGGTGCGCGCCCGCCACGGTCGAGTAGGTCTCGAGTCGCTCGATCTCCTTGGTGCCGAAGTACAGCCCGATCGTGTAGGTCTCGGCCTCGTTCGGACCGAGCTCCTCGGTCGCGAAGGTGAGCCGACCGAACAGGGCGTTCTGGCTCTCGTTCGTGCTAATCGCGCAGCTGCTCGCGTCAAGATTCTCCGGGACCAGCGCCGACACGAAGTACTTGCTGTCGAGGGCCATCCAGTGGACGCGGCCCTTCACGCGACCGGTCTCGTCCTCGACGTCGTCGACCGAGAAGTCCTCGACATCCTCGCCGGTCGAGCACATCCCGCGGTGAATGTCGTAGCGGCTCGCCTCCTCGGGGAGCGCGAACTCGCTGCCGAGCGCCAGCCGATGTCGCTGCGTCTCGCCGGTCTTGTTCGCGACCCGAACCTTGAGCAGCCCCTCGTAGGCGACCCCGAGGGTCAGCGTGGCGACGACCTCGACCTCCGCGGTTTGGTGTCGCAGCTTCCACTCGTTCGCCTGATCGCTCTCGAGGACCTCCCAAACGGTGTCGCGCTTGAAGCGAAAATCCGTTCCTTCGCCATCCTCGCCGCGGTCAAAGCCGATCGTCAACGTCGGCTTGCGGTTTCCGAGCAGGTCGAGGCCCTTGCCGCTCTCGTCGAGGAATTGCGGACTCCGCATCTCGACGCGCTCGAGCAGGCCGCCCGCGTTGGTCACGTCAAAGGCGACCAGCTCATTCTCGAGGCGGCCCGTCTTGCGCTCCACCGTGGACACAGGCGACGACCCATCGTCGGCGACGGGGTCAGCGGCTTCATCCGCGTCCTCATCCTGCGCCGGCGCGTCATCCGAAGCGCTCTTCTTCTCTACCGCAGCGGTCTTGCTCTCGTCGCGCGAGGGGTTCTCGGGTGGGGGGTTGATCCACGCGTAAACGAACCAAATCAGCACGCAGATGAGGATCGCCAGTAGGGTGCGTCGCTGTGTATCCACGACTTAGCCGTTCTCCTTGACCGTCTCCGGGGGATCGCTCGGCGGCGGGGCGTCTACGCCAATCGCCGACGGGTTGCCCACGCCCCGCTGCCTACCACACCCAGCGGGCGGCAACGGCGGCGGGTCAAATCCACCCGGGTTCCACGGATGGCAACGCAGTAACCGACGCATCGTCAGCCAGCTTCCACGAGCGGCCCCGTGGTCGCGCAGGCAGGCACACGCGTAGTGCGAACAACTGGGTGTGAACCGGCAAGCAGGGCCGAGCAGCGGCGAGATCACCGCCTGGTAGACGCGAATCAGCGCGATCAGGACATGCCTCATCGCCTTCGCCTCTTCTCCGTGCGCGGGTTCGCGCGCAGCTGCCGAGCCACCATGTCCATCGCCGAGAGCACGTCGGCGAGCTGAATCGCAGCCGCCCCGCGTTTTGCGACCCAAACCATAGCGAATCCCGGCGGGAAACTGTCACGCTGGAGACGAAAGCCCTCGCGAACAAACCGCTTGATGCGGTTTCGCGTGACTGCCTTGCCGATCTTCCGGGTAACCGTGATGCCAATGCGCGTCGGTGGGGACTCGCGCGCGGACTCCGCCGTTTGCGGTGGAGATTGCACCACGCGCTGCGGCTGTCCCGGGGCGTCATCCCGCAACACAAACACGAGAAAATGCCTCGTGTGGAATTTCCGTCCGCGACGCTGGGCGCCAAGGAACTCTCGGCGCTTCCGCAATCGAAGCCAGCGGGGGAACCCGCGCGGCCTCATTTCCCGCCGGTGCGGACCGACAACCGCTTACGGCCGCGGCGGCGGCGGGCGGCGATGACCTTTCGCCCGTTGCGGGTCGCCATACGGGCCCGGTAACCGTGAGTGCGCGCACGGCTAAGGTTGTGCGGCTGATAAGTGCGCTTCATCGGAATTCCCTCGTTGCGTTGATTCGCCCGTGATCGTCAACGCGAAGCCATGACGCGGCGAAAACGGGCCGGATCGATAACAGCGCCAGGCATCCCTGTCAATCCGTCGGGCAAACCCTGTTATCCACGTGAGCGGCGAACTGGCCGCGTCTCTCGGCATTCGCCGGCTCCTCACGTACTTCGAAAGACCTGGAGGCAGAGATCTTCCGTGAGCTGGCTCGCAGATCCGGACCCCTGGCCCGTTTGGTCGCCGGTCCCGTTGTGGACTGCGTTGTGAAAACCGATGCGTACAACCTGGGCACCAACCCGGGGATTGAAGGGTGCGTCGATCACGGTGGGAAAGGTCGCGAGTTATGCCGCCGTCTCCACAACCGACGCGCCCGAGATATCGAACCAAGATCAGCGAGTTGGCCAGCTCTCCACAAACTCACAGGGCCGATCAAGAAGAAGAGAAATTATTAAGAAATTAAAAACCAACGAGACCCCGCGTTGTTCGAGCTGCCGAAGCTCGAGCGCGCCACGCAAACACCTGCGCGCTCGGATCTCATCGGGTACAGTCCACGCCTCACGAGCCGCTCATGGAATTTGAGATCGATCAGCCCCGGTTCTTGTCTACCCTCGCGCTGGCCCAGACTGTCGCTGATAAGCGCAGCACGATGCCGGTGCTGGCCAACGTCCTGCTGCAGGCCACGGCCGACGATCAGCTGGTCTGCAGCACCACGGATATGATGATCTCGCTCACCGAGACCGTGCCTGTGAAGGTCGCCACGCCCGGCTCGCTCACGCTCGGGGTTCGTCACCTGCACGGGGTGGTGCGCACGCTCCCGGATCGCCCGATCAAGATCAAGAGCCTCGACAATCACTGGGCGCAGCTCACCGTCGGCCGCAGCGAGTTCAAGCTCATGGGGATGGCGCAGACCGATTTCCCTGAGCTGCCCGATGCGACAGGTCAGGACTTTACGAGCGTGCCCGGACACCAGCTCTCGGATCTCATCCAGAAGACGCAATTCAGCGTCTCGACCGACGAGGCGCGCATCAACCTCAACGGCGTGCTGTTCGAGTGTGACGGCGCGCAGGCGACGATGGTCTCGACCGACGGGCACCGCCTGACGAAGATGTCGTGCCCGTTCAAGGGGCCGAAGCTCGAGCGCGGCATCATTATCCCGCGCAAGGGTATGCTCGAGATCCGGCGCGTGCTCGATCGCGCGGACGGCGACGTCGAGCTCGCGATCAGCGACCAGCACCTGTACCTGCGGATGGCCGAGCTGACCCTCTCGGTCAAGCTCAACAACGTGACCTTCCCGCCCTACGAGCAGGTCATCCCGAAGGCGCACAAGCGTCGAGTGACGGCGCTGCGCGAGGAGCTGATCAGCGTCCTGCGCCGCGCCGAGGTCATGGCGCCCGAGAAGACCTCGACGGTCCGCGTCAAGCTCGACGGCTCGAGCCTCGAGCTCACGGCGGACAACCCGGATCTCGGCGTCGCGCACCAGGAGATCGAGGTGAACTACGACGGCGATCCGCTCGTCGCCGGGTTCAACGCGCGCTACCTCATCGAGGTGCTCGAGGCGATGGACACGAACCAGGTCTACCTGGAATTCCAGGGCGAGCTTGACCCGTGCGTGCTCCGGCCGGTCGACGGGCCCGCGTACCTCGGCGTCGTGATGCCGATGCGCATCTAGAGCTTGGTCGCGCGTCCGCGAACCTGCGTCATCCTGCGGATCGATCTGTCTTGCGGCTCGAGCACCTCAGCGCCAGCGAGTTTCGCAACCTCGAGCGCGTGGAGATCGACTTCAGTCCGCGGTTCACGATCCTCCACGGACACAACGGGGCCGGCAAGACCAACGTCCTGGAGGCGCTGTACCTGATCAGCACGGTCCGCTCGTTTCGCAGCGCGGAGCTCGGTCCGCTCGTGCGCCACGGCCAGACCCAGACTCGCGTTGAGGTCACGGGGCGAATATCCGGCCTCGGCGTCACGAGCACGCTCTGCGTGACGCTCGAACGCGGGACCCGGTCGACACGGAGAGCGGCGAGCGCCGACGGGAAGCTCGTGCGCTCCGGCGCGGCCTTCTACGGTCGCTTACCCGCGATCCTGTTCACGCCGGAGGACCTCAACGTGCTTCGCGGCTCTCCGGGTGGCCGGCGGCGATTTCTCGATCGGGTGCTATTTGCCCGTGACAGGGCTCACATCGGCGATATCCAGACCTACGAGAAGCTCCTTCGTTCGCGGAACCATGTGCTTCGCGGTGCGGACCAGGCCCGCGGCACACGCGATCGTGACGCCATGCTCGAGGCCTATGAGCTCCGGCTGTCGGAGACGGGCGCGCGGATCTGGACGCGGCGCGATCAGCTCGTGGAGGAGCTACGCGGCGCGGTCACCGAGGGCTTCGCCCAGATCCACGGGAAAGCGCCGCAGGCCGATATTACGTACAGCTCGCACGTCCAGGGGTTCCTCCGTGAGCAGGGGAGGACAGAGGACGCCGAGCGCGCGACCGCCGATGTCTCGGCGCGCGCGCAGGTCCTGCACCGCGCGCTGCAGGACCGACGTGGGCTCGACTTGATGCGCGGGACGACCTCCCTCGGGCCGCACCGCGATGACTTCGAAATGACGCTGAACGGGCAATCAGCCGCGAAATACGCGTCCCAGGGGCAGTCGCGAGCGCTCGTGCTCGCGTTCAAGATCGCAGAGCTCCAGACCAGCCGCGCGGCTCTCGGGCGCGCGCCGGTGTTGCTGCTCGACGACGTCTCGAGCGAGCTCGATCCGACGCGCACCGGGCAGCTGTTTCAGGCGCTCGCGCGGGAGGTCGAGCAGTGCGTTTTGACGACGACCTCGCCGCGGTTCATTCCGCTCCCGGACGAGCTCGAGCGCAGCTACCTCGCGGTCGCGGGCGGCGTCATCACGACCAGCGGCGCGACCCTGTCCGGCTGAGAACGCTCGTTTCGCGAGCCGCTGGATCCGCGGTTTTCCGGGCTCCATCGGCGGCCCCTGTCAACGCCGTCATCTGGCAGTAAACAGCGTGGCGTGATATCCTCCAGAGCGGCGATTTTGGCCACCGGGAAGCCGTTTTTCGGGATTTTGCGCCACTCGCGCCACTCGCGGTTCCATGCCACAAACCGAGCAGATTCAGGGTTCGTACGACGCCGATTCGATCTCCGTCCTAGAGGGCCTCGAGGCCGTGCGCAAGCGGCCCGGGATGTACATCGGCGACACGAGCAACGGCTCCGGGCTCCACAAGATGGTGTTCGAGGTCGTCGACAACTCCATCGACGAGGCGCTCGCGGGTCACTGCGACCACGTCGAGGTCACGATCCATCTCGACCAGTCGATCTCCATCGAGGACAACGGTCGCGGGATCCCGACCGGCCCGAAGGAGTACGCGGGCAAGACCATGGACGCGGCGATCATGATCCTCACGGTCCTGCACGCCGGCGGCAAATTCGATAACGAGGCCTACAAGGTCTCTGGCGGGCTGCACGGCGTCGGCATCTCCGTGGTCAACGCGCTGAGCGATTGGCTCAAGCTCGAGATCTGGCGCGGGGGCAAGGCCTACGTCGCCCGCTTTGAGCGCGGGCAGGTGGTCGAGGATCTCAAGCTGATCGGGCCGAGCGAGCGTCGAGGCACGCGCGTGACCTTCCACCCCGACCCGCTGGTGTTCAGCGAGATCTCGGTGGACTACGAGTACCTCGCCAACCGCTTCCGCGAGCTCAGCTTCCTCAACCAGGGCGTCAAGCTCATCCTCCGCGACCTGCGGGCGACGGGCCGCGAGGTCAGCTACAACGGCGAGGGCGGGATCCCGAGCTACGTCAAGCTGCTGTCGCAGAACAAGAACCCGATCGGCGACCTGATCTCGTTTAACAAGGACGTCGAGTTCGAGTTCGAGGGCAAGCCCGCGAGCCTCGGCGTCGAGGTCGCGCTGCGCTGGACCGAGGCCTACCAGGACAACGTCCTCTGCTACACGAACAACATCTTCAACCGCGACGGCGGCACGCACCTCTCCGGGTTCCGCTCCGCGCTGACGCGCGTGATCAACACCTACGCGCAGAAGCAGAACCTGCTCAAGGGGCACAAGGGGACGCTCAGCGGCGAGGACGTGCGCGAGGGCATCGTCGGCGTGCTGTCCGTCAAGCACCCTGACCCAAAGTTCAACTCGCAGATCAAGGAGAAGCTGGTCTCCGGCGAGGTCACCGGCCTGGTCTCGACGGCGGTCAGCGACGAGCTCGGGCGCTACCTCGAGGAGAACCCCAAGGGCGCGCGGATCATCATCGAGAAGGCGCTGCTGGCCGCGCGCGCGCGGGCGGCCGCGCGCAAGGCTCGCGAGACGATCACGCGCAAGGGCATCCTCGACGGGCTCTCGCTCCCGGGCAAGCTCGCGGACTGCCAGGAGAAGGATCCGGAGAAGGCCGAGCTGTTCATCGTCGAGGGTGACTCCGCAGGCGGCTCGGCGAAGCAGGGTCGCGACCGCCGCACCCAGGCGATCCTCCCACTCCGCGGCAAGATCCTGAACGTCGAGAAGGCGCGCATCGACAAGATGCTCTCGAGCCAGGAGATCCTCACGCTGATCACCGCGCTCGGCACGGGCGTCGCGGGCATGGGCGACGACAACTACGACTTCGACAAGCTGCGATACCAGAAGATCATCATCATGACCGACGCGGATGTCGACGGCTCACACATCCGCACGCTGCTGCTGACCTTCTTCTATCGCCACTTCCCCGACATCATCGACCGCGGCTTCCTCTACATCGCGCAGCCGCCCCTGTACAAGATCAAGTCGGGTCGCCGCGAGGTCTACCTCAAGGACGAGGCGGCCATGGACGAGTACGTGATCCGCAACGCGCTCGACGGCGTGAAGCTCGAGATCAGCGACGTAGAGGTCTCGCCGAACGTGCTCGAGGGCCTCGCTCGCAAGGGGCTGCGCTACCGGCAGGTGCTCGAGGCGCTCTCGCGCGAGCACCGGATCCCGGTGCTCGAGGCGCTGCTCGATCGGATCCTGGGGACGGACGGGGCGCTCGACGCTGTCACCGCGATGTTCGAGGTGCGCGAGCGGACAACCGCGTTCGGTGATCAGCTCGTCGCGCGCGTGCGCGAGCTCGACGGGGAGCTGGGCGTCGCCGTTGAGGTCGCGGCTGATGAGTCCGACACCGCGCGCGCGTGCCTGCGGCTCGCGATCGTCAGCGACGGCGTGACCCACCACGAGACCGTTGACTCCGAGTTCCTGAACTCACCGGAGCTGGGCGAGCTGCTGGCGATCCGCAAGGAGGTCGATGGCCGCGGCGCGCCGCCCTACGTGCTGCGCCGCAAGGGCGAGGTCGTCGCGGAGCCCAAGCGGATCGTCGACCTCGTGGAGAGCATCGGCGAGGTCGGCCGCAGCGGGCTCTCGATCCAGCGTTACAAGGGTCTCGGCGAGATGAACCCGGAGCAGCTCTGGGAGACGACGATGGACCCGGAGCGCCGCGCGCTGCTCAAGGTTCGTGTCGCCGATAACGTCCAGGCCGACGACATCTTCTCGGTGCTGATGGGCGACAACGTGGAGCCGCGGCGGGACTTCATCACGAAGCACGCGCTCGACGTGCGCAACCTCGACATCTGACGCGCGTCCGGGTGTCCGGGTGTCAGCCAGGCAGCGCTCACTCGAGCGCTGCCCGTGGATCCTTCGCGGCGTCCTCCCAGGACACGCGGTCGCCGCAGTGCAGCATCATCTTCCCGTGGTACGGGTTGGTGACCTCGCCTTGCTTCTGGATCCAGTGGGCGCCGTCGTTGTTGAAGGCCATCGGGCAGAAGACGACCTCGTTGCCGTCCTTGAGCGCCGGGGTGCTGTTGATATGGGCGAGCAGCCCGTAGCTCATCTTCTTGAACCCCGCGCGCGCCGTGGCGATGTCGGCGGCGGCGGTTCGTCCGGCGCCCGCGACGATCGCGTCGACGCCGGGGCCTGAGAGCCCGTCGGCGGCCGTGATCACCTGCGCGGACAGGGTTGGGAGCCCGTCGACCGAGTCACGCGCGAGGGTCGTCTGGATCTCGAGGTAGGCGCCCACTAGATCGGGCTTCTCGCTCGCGGTCTCGGTCTTGGATGTGTCGCTCGATCCCTGGCACGCCGCGAGGAACACGAGGGAGATCAGGAGCTTCCTCATATCCGCTTTGGCGTATCACAGCTCACAGCGCTGCGATAGAGTCGCGGCCAACGACGGGCTCGTCGATGCCATCGCTCGCAACGCTTCTGTGGGTCGCGGTGACCGCGACCACCGCCCCCGCTGACGACACGCCGCGGGCCGCATCGCTGGTCGAGGTCCCAGCGGCGCCGTCTCGAGGGGACACAGGACCGGGCGATGAAGCCGGCGCCGGCCCGACGTCGGTGTTCGAGATCGACGGCGTGGCGACGGGCGACGCGCCGCCGATGCCACCGATCGAAGAGTTGCCGTCGCGCGACTCGGGCGAGGCGAGCGCGCCGCCGATGCCGCCCGTCGAGGAGCTGCCGTCGCGCGATCCTGATCCCGGCGCCGCGGCCGACAAGGACAAGGGCCCGTGGATCCGCGGCGTGCAGTTCGGCGGACCCAAGGATCGCGAGCCGGTCGCGGGCGGCGGCGTGGGCTTCTTCGATCCCGGGAAGCTCGAGGACGCGGGCGGGGCCGGCGGCGTCGTGCAGATCCGCGGCTACATCGGCCTGAATTTCACGGTCAGCGAGCGCACCGACATCACCGCGCGCGACCCGGAGACCGGGCGCTTCGAGCAGCTCAAGACCCTGCCGTACTTCGGCGGCGGCGCGGCGAACCTCTACGTCGGCGCGCCGATCTACGCCGACGTCGTGTACGCGCGCATGGCCTTCGAGTTCATCTCGATCCCGCGCGCGCTCCCGGGCAGCGCCGACGTCGCGCCGGCCTCAACGCCGGTCGTGCTCATGGAGTCGGCGGCGCTCGAGGTCAACCCCTTCGCGTGGGCCAAGCGCAGCCCCGACTGGTTCCGGGTCGGCTTCAAGCTGACGGGCGGCGTGTTCATCGTGCCGTTCGGGCTCGAGGACGAGCAGCATGACGCGCCTGTCCGATGGTTCGTGTCGCGTCCGCTGGCGATGAGCACCGGGCGCGTGTACCCGGGCAGCTGGATCGACGCGGGGATCGTGCTCAAGTGGAACCCGCGGTTCCCCGCGAGTCGACGGAGCGTGCGCCCGATCGAGCTCGACGTCGGGGTGATCAACGGCGACGCCTGCACGCGCACGCGCGCGACCGATCTGCTCTATCGCTATCAGCCGATCGGGCAGGTCGTCGAGGTCTGTGAGCATCAGCTGCGGGACAGCGAGCTCACCCCGCGCGGCGACGGATCGGTGCTCGGGATCACGCCCGACAACAACGGCAACAAGTCCGTGCTCGCGCGCCTGCAGATCCGCCCGATCGGCGCGCTCAACCTCGGCGGCTCCTTCGTGTGGGGGCAGCACCCGCCGAGCGGACTCACGATCCCCGACTTCAAGGGGAAGACCTTCATCGACGCCGATCAGGCGCCGACGTGGCGAGCGGGCGCGCACTTCGACCTCAACCTCGACGAGGCGCTGCAGAGCAAGTTCCCGCTGCCGCATCTCCGGGGTGAGTTCGTCTACGGGCTCGACGCCGCGATCCCGACGGCCGACGGCGCGACGCCGACGCTGTCGGATCGTCGGATGCTCGGCGGCTACGCCCAGATCGCGCAGCCGCTGTGGCGACGCAAGAAGACGCGGCTGCCGGGGTTGATCCTGCAGTACCGCTTCGACTTCGCCGATCCGGACCTCGACGTCCCGCGCGTGACGGAGAGCGGAGGAGCGGCGCGCACGGACTTCGCGGACGCCTACCTGTACGACGAGGCCATGCAGGGGCACGTGTTCGGCCTGCGGTTCCCGGTGCTCCCGCGCTTCGCGCTCAAGGCCGAGTACGGCCTGCTGCTCGAGGACGGCGGGGCGGAGAACCAGCTCCACAACAATTTCTTCAGCCTGCAGGCCGTCGCGGACTTCTGATCACGCGACGGCGTCGCGCGCGCGTCGGACACGGCGCCGAATCTCGCGCTCGTCACGTCCGGCGAGCGCGCTGATCATCGCGACGGCGTGGGCCCCGGCCTCGCGCGCCGCGGCCCCGCGCGCCGCGTCCAGACCCCCGATCGCGATGACAGGGAGCTGACTCTCGAGACACGCCCGAGCGAGCCCCGCGAGCCCGACCTCGGGATCGGGGTTGGTCTTCGAGCGCGTGGCGAACACGGGCCCGAAGCCGATGTAGTCCAGCGGCAGCGCCTGCGCGGCCAACACCTGCGCGTGGGTGTGGGTCGAGAGGCCGAGCAGCGCGTCGGCGCCGAGCGCCTCCCGGAGCTCCAGCAGCGCGTCCCGTGGCGGTCTCTCGGCGCGCGCGACCAGGGCGCGCAGGTCCTCGTGCCCGAGGTGGAGGCCGACACCGGGCGGCCCCTCGCGGGCGGCGGCGAGGTCGTCGTTGACGATCAGCGGCACGCCGGCCGCCGCGCAGCGCGGCGCGAGCCCACGGAGCGCGGCGATCCGCGCCGGCGTGCTCGCGTGCTTGTCGCGGAGCTGGAGCGCCGCCAGCGGCGGCTCCCCGGCGGCACGTTCGAGCAGCAGCGCGGCGATCTGGGAGGGCCCGAGCGAAGACGGGTGCGGGAGGTCGAGGATCGCGTAGAGCCCGGGCTGCACGGGCGCATCCTACGATCACCCCGGCGGTCCGACCATGCTGACAGGACGCTGACAGGACGCTGACAGGACGTCGAGGCAAGCGCGCGCGCGCGTCTGCTATGGTGCCCGGCCATGAGCGACGCACCCGAGCAGCCTGCGGACGCGCGCGACGAAGACACGCGCTGGCGAGACGGCGTGCGCCCGACGATCGCGTCGGATCAACCATTTGAGCTCGTCACCGAGTACACGCCGGCCGGCGGGCAGCCGGGGGCGATCGCCGAGCTCGTGGAGGGCCTGCGTCGCGGCGACAAGCATCAGCACCTGCTGGGGATCACGGGCAGCGGAAAGACCTTCACGATCGCCAACGTCATCGCCGAGGTCCAGCGTCCGACGTTGATCCTCGCGCACAACAAGACGCTCGCCGCCCAGCTGTACGGGGAGTTCAAGGCGCTGTTCCCCCACAACGCGGTCGAGTACTTCGTCTCGTACTACGACTACTACCAGCCCGAGGCCTACGTGCCCGCGAGCGACACCTTCATCGAGAAGGACTCGACGATCAACGACCAGATCGATCGCATGCGCCACGCGGCCACCTTCGCGCTGCTGAGCCGGCGCGACGTCATCATCATCGCCAGCGTCTCGTGTATCTACGGCATCGGCGCGGCCGAGGCCTATTACAACATGGTCGCGCCGGTCGCGGTCGGCGACGAGCTCGACCGCGACGTCCTGCTCCGGCGGCTCGTCGAGATCCGCTACGAGCGCAACGACATGGACTTCCACCGCGGGACGTTCCGCGTGCGCGGGGACGTGGTCGAGGTGTTCCCGGCCTACGAGGACGACACCGCGGTGCGCATCGAGTTCTTCGGCGACGAGGTCGAGTCGATCCGCGAGATCGACCCGCTGCGCGGCGTCGTCCGCGGGTCGATGAGCCGCGTGACGATCTTCCCGGCGAGTCACTACGTGACGCCGGCGGACAAGATGCGCGCCGCGATCCGCGACATCCAGGACGAGCTGCGGGATCGTCTGCAGACGCTGCGGGCGCAGGCGAAGCTCGTCGAGGCCCAGCGGCTTGAGCAGCGCGCGATGTTCGACATCGAGATGCTCGAGGAGATGGGTTTTTGTAACGGGATCGAGAACTACTCGCGGCACATGACCGGCCGCGCGCCGGGGGAGCCGCCGCCGACGCTGCTCGACTACTTCCCGAGCGACTTCCTCGTCGTCGTCGACGAGTCGCACCAGATGATCCCGCAGATCGGCGCCATGTACAGCGGCGACCGCAGCCGCAAGCAGACGCTCGTCGACTACGGCTTCCGCCTGCCCTCGGCGCTCGACAACCGCCCGCTGAAGTTCGAGGAGTGGGAGGAGCGCGTGGGCCAGGTCGTGTTCATGAGCGCGACGCCCGGCGACTACGAGCTCGAGAAGACCGAGGGCGTGCTCGTCGAGCAGATCATCCGCCCGACCGGCCTCGTCGACCCCGAGATCGACGTGCGCCCGATCGAGAACCAGGTCGACGACCTGCTCGACGAGATCAAGCGCCGCGTCGAGCGCGAGGAGCGAGTGCTCGTCACGACGCTGACGAAGCGGATGGCCGAGGACCTGACGGAGTACTACGCCGACCTCGGCGTGCGCGTGCGCTACCTACACGCCGACATCGACACCATCGAGCGCGTCGCGCTGGTCCGCGGGCTGCGTCAGGGCGACTTCGACGTGCTCGTCGGCATTAACCTCCTGCGCGAGGGTCTCGACATGCCCGAGGTCGCGCTCGTGGCGATCCTCGACGCGGACAAGGAGGGCTTCCTCCGCAACGCGCGGAGCCTGATCCAGGTCTGCGGACGCGCGGCGCGGAACGTCAACGGCCACGTCATCATGTACGCCGACCGCGTGACGCGGAGCATGCAGGCGTGTATCGACGAGACCCAGCGGCGACGCGCCGTACAGCAGGCGTACAACGAGCAGCACGGGATCGTGCCGCGGAGCACACGCGCGGCGCTGAACCCGATTCGACGCGACGACGATCCCGAGCGCGCCCGCGAGGAGCGGCCGTCGGCGCGCGCGCGCAAGACCGAGGCGGTGACCCCGGTCGGGCTGCGCGACGTGCTCGACATGGAGCTCATGCAGGACGAGCTGCAGCCGCGCATCGACGCGCTCAAGGCGGAGATGCGCGTGCTCGCCGACGACCTGCGCTACGAGGAGGCCGCGCGCGTCCGCGACCGCATCCGCGTGCTCGAGCTGCGCAAGCTCGAGTTCGGCGAGCACGCGGGGATCGAGGCGGACGCCGAGACCGGGAAGACGACCGGGAAGAAGACGACCGGGAAGAAGACGACCGGGAAGAAGACGACCGGGAAGAAAGCCGCGACGCGGAGGCGGTCGCGGCGGCGGTGAGCCAAGGCGATGGCGCGTTCACGACAGGGGGCCGACGAGGGCCAGCGGCCGCGGACGGCCGCCGATCGCGTCGAGCGAGAGCGGCGCTACATGGTCGCGCTGGGTCAGCGGATCCGCGGCATGCGAGAGGAGCGGGGCCTGACCCAGCAGGCCGTCGCTGAGATCGCGGGGGTCGCGACCGACATGGTGTCGCGGCTCGAGAACGGTCGCTACACGAGCCCGGGCCTGCGCACCCTGCTGCGGATCGCCGACGCCCTCGGCGTGCCGCTCGCCAGCGTGATGCCGGACGCCGGCGGCGCGGTGGTCGGCTCGGCCGAGAGCGCGCTCAAGGCCCGCCTGCTCACGCTGGCCCACCGCGCGCGCCCGCAGGATCTCGAGCTCGTCGTCGAGCTGGCGCAGACCGTGATCAACCGCAGCGGTCGCGCGTGATCGCGGCGCCGCAGCGGTCGCGCGCCGCTCAGTAGCTGTACATGACGCGCGTCGTGAACACGATCGACGCGAGCAGCGAGCGCAGGTTCGGGTGCCGGTCGTCTGGCTCGACGCTCAGGCCCCTTCGGATATGTTCGAATAGCCACCTTGGCACGCGCGTGTCGGTCGGCGGCGGGCGCAGCTTGCCGTCGAGCACCTGGTCGGCGATCGCGAACAGCGTCGTGCCGGTGAACGGCCGCTGGCGGTAGAGCGCCTCGTAGAGCGCGACGCAGTAGCTGAATTGATCCGCGCGCGCGTCGCAGGGCTCGCCCTTGAGCTGCTCGGGCGCCATGTACCGCGGCGTCCCCGAGACGGTGTCGCCCGCGCTCTCGCCGGCGGGGCGCTCGGCGACGCGGGAGAGGCCGAAGTCGAGGACGCGGACGCGGTGGTCCCGACCGATGAGCACGTTCTGCGGCTTGAAGTCGCGATGGATGATGCCGGCCGCGTGGGCCGCCGCGAGCCCGCGCCCGGCCTGAAGATAGACGCCGAGCACCTCGCGCCACGATCGCGGGGTCTGCTCGAGCCAGTCCGCGAGCGTGCGGCCGTCGATCAGCTCCATGGCGATGTAGACCACGTCGTCGGTGGTCCCGACGTCGTAGATCGGCACGATGTTGGGGTGGGAGAGGCGCGCCATCACCCGCGCCTCGTGGACGAGCCGCGCGTCGAGCTCGGCCGCGCCCGCGCGCGTCTCAGCGCCGCGCTCACGCCGTCGTCGCGCGCCGCTGTCGCTGGGGCCCGGGAGCTCCTCGCGCGGCACGAGCTTGAGCGCGATCTGGCGATCGAGGCCCGGATCGTGGGCGGCGTAGACCGTCCCGACGCTCCCGCGACCGATCTCGGTGATCAGGTGATAGCGCTCGATCTGCTTTAGCTCGCTCGGCTCGGGCTCGCGTTGGGAGCGACGATCCGAGCGACGAAAGCGGAGACGAAACGACATGAGCTCCGCGAAGGTTGTACTCCGAGCCGACGAAAATGTCGCCCGATCTGCACCTGCTGACCGTACGCGCAGCTCGAGTGTACCTACACCGAGTTTCGACGCGGCGGTCGCGGTCGTGGATCGACGCGCCCACGGCGTCGGGGCCGCGCGCGCTCGCGTGTCCACGCGACGCCGCGCTCGCGCGAGGACACGAACGCCGCGACGCCAAGAACTCACGGGCTTCGCGGGCTCGCGGGCTCGCGACGTGCCCGTAGGTGCTTGTCGCGATCGTCGCTAGAACCGGCCGGCCACGGTGACGCCGGCCATCCGACCGTCGAAGACGGGCGCGAGCGCCGTGCGTCGTCGCTTGTTCGCCCGTGACTGATCGACGATCAGGAGCACCGCGCCGGTGACGCTCAGCGCCGCGCCGACGCCGGTCACGACCGCGCCGGCCGTGGTGCTGTCGCGTCCGGACTGCGTGCCGTTGACGAAGATGCCGGCGCCGATGCCCACACCGACCGCGCCGATGACGAAGGTCGCGATGCCGGCCTTGGCCAGGTTGCTCGGCCCTGTCGAGGTTGGCGCGGTGGCGGGCGGGTTCGTGTCGTCGATCTGCGGCCCCTCGATGAGCTGCTCGCCGGGCTCCGCATCATCGGGCTGGGTGGCGCCCTCGACGGCGGGCATGACCCCCTCGAGCTCGCTACGGAGTTGCGCCATGAGCTCGCTCTCGGTGCAGAGCTCGCAGACGATGTTGTCGCGGCGGGCGCCGGGGACCTCTTGGCCGTGCTTGCGCGCGACGATGTTGGACGCGTAGCCCTCTTCGCCGTGGGGGCCGACCGTGATCTCGACGATCACCGCGCTGCTGTGATCGCCGACCGCGACGCCGTTGGCTCGGTACACGTCTTCGCCCATGGTGCGGACGCGCTGCGTCATCGCGTCCGAGATGTTCGCCCCTTCGTACTGCGTGATCCCGACCCTCAGGCCCACGGCGCTCGTGGCGTTCGTGGCGTTCGTGGTGGGAGCCGCGGTCGTGGTCTCGGCGGGCGCCGTCGACTCCGGATACGCCGGCGCCGCGGACAGCAGGACAAGTGCGGGGAGCAGTGAGGAAATCCCGGGCATCACAAACAATTCGGTGCTGCGGGAAAGAAAACTACGAACGACGGCGGTGCGCAAGGCGTGACGGCGCGCGGTCGCGGGCGATTTCATCCATCGACGTCCCGCGCCTGATCGACCGCCGCCCGCTGCGGCTCCAGGTGTGCAAATTTCTGACGCGATCCGGGGGTCCGGGTAGCGCCCGCGTTTTGTCGCGTGCACCATGGAGTCATGGCCGTTCGCTCGCGTCGCGTCCGGGGCTCTCGTCGCGCGCGGCGACTCGCGGCCCTCGTCGCCGCGCTCGTGGGCGTGACGGTCACGGACGCCCGCGCGGCGCCGGGGGGCAAGGCGGAGGCGCCCGAGCGGCCGCGGCTCGTGATCGCCGGTGGACCTGTGATCGGACCGCATGTCGGCAGCGAGGAGGACTGCCGGCCGAATGGTCCGAGCATCTACTGCGAGAACACGGGAGGTCTGCTGGGCGTTGGCCTCAACCTCGAGCTGCGGGGGCAGCTGTACGGCCTGCTCTACGGGCAGCTGCGCGGGGTCCTGGTCGGGAACGTGCGCGGGGCTGACGGCGTCTACAGCGGGCTCGCGACGCCTGGGGTTGGGCTCGGTCTTCACGCGCGTCGCGTGTTTTTGCGCGCCGAGTACCTGCTCATGCTGCCCTTCGGGGACGATCGATATCGTTCCCCCTTCGCCAGTCAGCCCGACTCGACGGTCGCGCTCGGGTATCACGCCGGGATGCTCAGCGGCGGCGCGAGGTTCTATGTGCGCTCGCGACTCGCGATCGAGCTGTGGGGCGGCCTGGTCGTCGGGCCTCGGGTCGAGCGCGTGACCGAGCGCGCGGAGACGACCGGCGCGAATACGCAGGTCTCCTTCATGGCGGGGCTCAACCTGAGCTTTGACGCGATTCCCGGGAAGCCGAAGGCCAGTCGCGCGCCGACCGTTCAGCCGCAGCCGGCGCAGCGGCACCCCACGCCGCCGAACTCGACACAGCCGGTCTCGCCAGCGACGCAGCACCCCACGCCGCCGTACTCGACACAGCCGGTCTCGCCAGCGACGCAGTCGCCGGCGACGCAGCCACAGCCGGTCCCGCCGGCGACGACGACGCAGCCACAGCCGATGTCGCCGACAACGCAGCCGCAGCCGGTGTCGCCGGCGGCGCAGCCACAGCCGGCACAGCCGGTGTCGACAACGCAGCCACAGCCACAACTGGTGTCGCCGACGACGCAACCACAGCCGGTGTCGTCGCCGCAGCCCCGTTGAGGCGCGTTGACCCGCGCAGGCCATGACTCACGGGGCCGGCGCGGCTAGATCTTCAGCTGCTTGTAGGCGCAAAAATCCGCGTACGAGTCCGCCGCGAGCGCGGGGTTGTGGATGAGCTCCCAGGCGAGCGTGCTCGTCGGTCGGGGGCCGTAATCGTGCCCCGGGTACACGCGTGTCCACTCGGGCAGCGTGGCGATGCGGCGCTGCAGGGTTTCGAACATCGCGCGCGGGTCGGAGACCGAGCCGCAGCTGCCGACGTAGAGCACGTCGCCCGTGATCACCGCGCCGGGCGCGGGGAGGTACCAGCACACGCAGCCCGGGCTGTGACCCGGCGCGTGGATCGCTTCAACGTGCTCTGACCCGAGGGCCACGCGCGCGCCGTGCGAGACGGGCTCGATGACGGCGTCGGGCCCGCAGATACGACGCAGCTCCGCGAGCTCGAGCGGGTGACCGCTGATCGGCGCGCCGGTCGCGAGGTGCGCCTCCGCGAGCCCCGCGACGTGGTCTTCGTGCGAGTGCGTGATGAGGATCCGCGCGACACGCCAGCCGCGCTCGCGGGTGATCCGCAGCAGTCGATCGACTTCGAACGCCGGATCCACGAGGGCCGCGAGCTTGCTCGCGGGGCACGCGAGGATCTCGCAGAAGTTGTGGATCAGCCCGACCTCAACCTGAACGATCTCGAGGGCCACGCGGCGATTCTATCGCGGCGCGCGAGCTCACGTCGCTTGCGGCGCGGCGTGCGAGGCCGTACAACCTCGCACCGAGCGAGTCAGGACGGGGTGGTGCGACGATGGATCTCGGCGGTCTGAATGAGAGCCAACGCGCGGCGGTGTGCTGCATTGACGGCCCGCTGCTCGTGCTCGCGGGCGCGGGCTCGGGCAAGACGCGCGTCATCACCCACCGGATCGCGTACATGCTCGAGCGCGGGATCCGGCCCGAGTCGATCGTCGCGCTGAGCTTCACGAACAAGGCCGCGGACGAGATGCGCGAGCGCCTCGCGCGGATGGTCGGCCGCCGCGCGGGCGAGCTGGTCCTTGGGACCTTTCACAGCCTCGGCGTCCGGATGATGCGCGCGCGCCCCGAGGACTTCGGCGTGCCGAAGAAATTCTCGATCCTCGACCAGGGCGACGTCTACGGGCTGATCCGCTCGATCCTGCGCGACGAGGGGATCCACTTCGCGGGCGCCGATCGCCGCTTCGACCCCGGCGCGATCGTCCAGCGCATCTCGCTGTGGAAGAACGCCTTCATCACGCCGGCGCAGGCGCAGGACCCCGACAAGATCGAGAGCGACTACGACGAGGTCGCCGCGGAGGTCTACGGACCCTACGAGGAGCGCCTGGCGAGCCTCGGCGCGGTCGACTTCGACGACCTCGTGTGTCGGATCGCGCGCGCGCTGAAGTCGAGCGACGCGGCCCGCGAGTACTGGCAGGCGCGCTTCTCTCACGTGCTCGTCGACGAGTACCAGGACACCAACAAGGCGCAGTTCGAAGTCCTGCGCGAGCTCGTCGGCGCGCGCCAGAACCTGTGCGTCGTCGGCGACGACGACCAGGCGATCTACGGGTGGCGCGGGGCCAAGGTCGCCAACATCCTCGGCTTCGACATGTACTTCCCGTCCGCGGTGACGATCAAGCTCGAGGAGAACTACCGCTCCTGCGCGCCGATCCTCGACTGCGCGAACGCGGTGATCGTCAACAACCAGGGGCGCCACGACAAGGTGCTGCTGCCGCAGCGAGACGGCGGCGAGCCGGTCACCGAGGTGCTCGCGGAGGACGGCCCGCAGGAGACGAACTGGGTCACGAGCCGGATCCGTCAGCTGATCAAGGAGGAAGGCGTCCCGGGGCACGCGATCGCGGTGCTGTATCGCTCGACACGGCAGGCGCGCTCGGTCGAGGAGCGCCTGCAGGAGCACGGCCTCGCCTACCGGGTCCTCGGCGGGCAGGCGATGTACGACAAGAAGCAGGTCAAGGACGCGCTCGCGTACCTCAAGGTGCTGATCTACCCGACCGACGAGATCGCGGTCCGGCGCGCGATGAACGTGCCCTCGCGCGGCATCGGCGGGAAGTCGCTCGAGCGGCTGCTGGCCCACGCGAGCGCGCAGCGGCTCTCGCTGATGGAGGCGATTCACCGCTGCGATGACGTGCCCGGGATCGGCGGTCGACCGGCGGACGGGCTGCGGCGCTTCTCGGAGCTGGTGCGCTTCGGGCAGTCGCGGATGTACGCGTCGGGCTCGGCCGCGCTGGCGCTGCGCGAGCTGCTCGACCGCGTCGCGCTGCGGGACCACGTCATGCGCGAGCTCGGCTCGTCCGAGGCCGCCGCGCACCGCTGGGCCGACGTCGAGCGCTTGCTCGCGAGCGTCGAGCGCTTCGAGCAGCGCGCGCGCGAGGCCGGGCAGCGGCGCGCGCGGTGGAACGAGTTCTTCGGCTCGATGACGCTCGAGCGCGACAAGAAGGACGCGGGGGAGGACGCGGGCGCGCGCGGTCAGGTCACGCTGGCGACGCTGCACAGCGCCAAGGGGCTCGAGTGGCCGGTGGTGTTCATCATCGGCTGCGAGGAGGGCATCATGCCGCACAAGCGCGTCGACGCGCCGCGGATCAGCGACGCGATCGCCGGGGACGTCGAGGAGGAGCGCCGCCTCTTCTACGTCGGCATCACGCGCGCGCGCGATCGCCTGTTCCTGACCCGCGCGGCCGCGCGATTCGAGCGCGGCCGACAGGTGAAGTGCTTGCCCAGCCGATTCCTCGAGGAGCTCCCCGAGGCCGTGACGCGCTACAACATCAGCACCGAGGAGAGCCTGACCGTGGAGAAGATCGAGTCCATGGCCGACGCCTTCCTCGCCAAGCTGGCGCTCGCGAAGGAAGCCGCCGCGTCTGAGGACAAGCGCCGGCGCGGCGCGGCGCGCCGCTGAGGCGCGCCGCGAGTTGCGTGATCATGCAGCGGTCACGACCGCGCGTGGATCGCCTACGTTGGCGGACGCGCGCGAACGAAGGCGCGCGTCGGAGGCGCTGTGAGCGCGAGTGAAACCAGGCCCTACCTGTGCGATAGGCCGGCGCTCGAGCCAGGGGCTCTGGCGGTGCCCGAAAAAACGCACGCTAGATAGCGCTCCTCGCAACCCTGTTCTCTCGTCGGGGGTGTTCGCGTTTTGTGGTGTTTCGCCGCGCGGGCGAAAACTCGCTCGCTTCGCGAGCCGTCGTCGCCTGCGTGCGCGGTCTCGAGGCGCCAGACGGGCGTCATGGACGTTCGACTCTGCACCTCGGGTCGCGCGGGGGCGCCTTCAAACCATCTTGAACGGCATTCTCCTGCGGCTTCGATTGGCTACAATACAGAAGCGCAACGCTCGTGATCCCTCTCACTGCTGGGTTATATCGAAACGGAGGGTCGCCCCGGGCTCGGAGGCGACGCCACTTCCCTGTGTCCGTACGATCGATCGTCTAACCACCGGACTGCCCACGTTCTCACCTCGGTTTCCCCCCGCGCCGCCAGCCGCCACGCGCTCGAGCTCCTCGTCCGCTCATGCCCAACGACAACGCCGATACCCGACCCAAGGATGACGACGCCGCGGCGTCGCTCCCAGTCGACGCGGTCTCGGGCGCTTCGGACCCCGCAGGCGACGATGAGGACATCTTTGCGGGGAGCTTGATCGAGCCAGGCGGCGAGCGTCCGCCGCTCGACGGGGCCGAGGCCGGGGGTGACGAGCCCGCGGCTCCGGATGACGGGACCGCGGGCGGCGAGGTCGCGCCGGCGGGCGACACGGGCGACAGCGGCGACACGGGCGACAGCGGCGGCGGCCAGGAGGCCGAAGCGGACGCGTCGCCGTCCGACTCAGCCCGTTCGAAGCCGCAGCGCTCCACGAGTTCGAAGTACCGCCACGATCTGCGCACGCCCTTCAACCTGATCATCGGCTACAGCGAGATGCTGATCGAGGACGCCGAGGACATGGGCGACGAGTTCTTCGGCACGAGCATGACGACGGTCCTCAAGGACGCGAAGCAGCTGCTCGGCGTCGTCGACGACATGCTCGATCGCAACACGCCGATCCCGAGCCCGGAGCGCGTCAACCACGACCTCCTGTTCCCGCTCAGCCACCTGCTGCAGAACGTCGACCGCCTGCGCAAGATCTCGGACGAGCAGGAGTCCGGCGAGGAGCGCGTCACCGACCTCGACAAGATCTACACCTCGATCAAGCGCTTCGAGGAGCTGGTCGGCAGCGGGTACATCGAGAAGGCCACGGTCGACAAGCGCCCCGGCGGCGCGCCGACCCACTCGACGCCCAACAGCGCGAGCGCGCGTCCGACCAAGGAGGAGCCGCGCAAGGCCCGGAGCGTCGTCGAGAAGGGCCGCGTGCTCGTCGTCGACGACAACGAGCTCAACCGCAACATGCTCTCGCGTCGCCTCGAGCGCGACGGCCACGACGTCAAGATCGCGGAGAACGGGCGCGAGGCGCTCGAGATGCTGCGCGGCGAGGAGTTCGACCTGATCCTGCTCGACGTGATGATGCCGGAGATGGACGGCTACGAGGTGCTCGAGCGCCTGCACGCCGACGACCGCCTGCGCGGGATCCCGGTCATCATGATCTCGGCGCTCGACGAGCTGAGCACGGTGGTGCGCTGCATCGAGCTCGGCGCCGAGGACTACCTGCCCAAGCCCTTCGACCCGGTGATCCTGCGCGCGCGCATCGGCGCGTGCCTCGAGAAGAAGAAGCTGCGGGACCGCGAGCGCGCGTACATCAAGCGCCTGCGCACGGAGCAGGAGCGCTCCGATCAGCTGCTGCTCAACATCCTGCCCAAGCCGATCGCCAAGCGGCTCAAGGCCGGTCAGCGGACGATCGCCGACAGCTTCCCCGACGTGACCGTGCTGTTCGCCGACCTCGTCGGCTTCACGCGCATGTCCGAGCAGTCATCCCCCGGCGAGCTCGTCGCCATGCTCAACAAGATCTTCTCGATGTTCGACCTCCTCGTCGACAAGCACGGGCTCGAGAAGATCAAGACGATCGGCGACGAGTACATGGCCGCGGGCGGGATCCCGACGCCGCGCGAGGACCACGCCGAGGCCGTCGCCGAGATGGCGCTCGACATGCTCTCGGTCATGGACCGCTTCAACGCGAAGCGCAATCACGGCGTCCGCATCCGCGTGGGCATGAACTGCGGGCCCGTGACCGCAGGCATCATCGGCACGCGCAAGTTCGCCTATGACCTGTGGGGCGACACGGTGAACATCGCCAGCCGCATGGAGTCGCACGGCATCGCGAACTCGATCCAGGTGACCGAGGAGACGTACAAGCGCCTGCGCTACCGCTTCTCGTTCCAGCGCCGCGGGATCATCCACGTGAAGGGCAAAGGCGCCCTCTGCACGTACTTCCTCGTCGGTCGCCGGCAGCAGCCCGGGCGTTCCTGACCCTCGCGGCCCGCCGGGTCGCGCTCAGAGGCGCGCGCGCGTCGTTTCGCCCGGGCCCGCGGCCGGAGATCGCCGCAGTGGTTGCGTTCGCGCGATCAATCCTGGTCACAAAACCGGTACATCCACGAAAATAACGCGGCCCAATTCGCCCAGGATCCACGAGATCATCGGGCATCGCGGCGAAGAGCGCTCGTCGCCTTCGTCGCGTCCCGGGCGGGCGTGGAAGTCACACGCTCGCCTGCGCGTTGGGTGTGCAAACGGCGACGGGATTTTCGTGCGAGCGTGACGGCACTATCTCTCAGCGACTCAGCGATTCTCTGCGCGCCGCCGCGTCGCGGCCGCGAACTCCGACGCGTGGTCGCGTCGTCACGCCGTCACGCGCTCCTTCGCTCCTCCGAAGCTCCCTCCGAAGCCCCCTCCGAAGCCCCCTTCGAAGCCCCCTTCGAAGCCCCCTCCGAAGCTCCCTCCGAAGCTTTCCTCGACTCAGCGCGAGCGCTCTCCAGCGCCGCGCGCCAGGCCCCGATCCCCACCGGCCAGGACAGGACAGGTAACGAATGATCACGCGATCACGGCCCGCAATCTCCTCTGGACGTACCCACGCGCGACCCGCGTTTCGCGGCCGCGCCGCGCTGCGCGGCTCGGCGCTCGCGCTCGCGCTCGCGTCGCTCGCGTGTCAGCCCAACACCGCGCCGACGCCCGGGACGCTCCCCGACAGCGCCGACGACGATCCGGTGTCGAACAGCATCGTCGTGCGCACGGTGCCCGAGAGCATCGACACGCTCGTGTTCCCGCCGCCGGCTGCGGGTCGTGGCCAGCGCCCGGCGCTGACGCTCCCGGACGGCAGCGAGACGGCCAAGCCCGACAAGCCGGAGGAGCCGTTTGGCGTCCGCTACCCGCGTGCCGGTGACGACGCGGACGCGACCTTCAACGTCTACGGTCAGACCTTCCACGTGACCTTCAATCGGCCCGTGGCGCTGCCCAAGAAGATCCGCCGCAACAAGCCGGTGCCCGCCAACGAGGGCACGCTGACGATCGAGCCGGCGGTCGAGGGTACGGCGCGCTGGACGTCCGAGTATGTCCTCGAGTTCACGGCGAAGAAGCCCTTCGATCCGGACACGACCTACACCGTCACGGTCAACGGGGTCGAGAGCGCGCCGCGGCCGGCCGACGGCAAGCAGAACGCGAACGCGGACAACCGCGCCGCCGAGCCCGCGGAGGACGCGTCCGCGCCGGAGCCCGAGCTGCTGCCTGGCGAGGCCATGAAGGAGCCGTGGACCGCGAAGTTCAACGCCGAGCCGCGCATCCCCATGGCCGGCAAGGTGCTCTCGTACATCCCCAAGCCGGGCAGCCCGCGGGTCGTGATCATGCGACCGCACAGCGGCTCCAAGGTCGGCGGGGGCGCCGAGCTGGGCGTCGTCTTTGATCAGCCGGTCGGCCTCAAGCAGGCCGAGGAGCTGGTCAAGCTGCGCAAGGACGACAACACCTTCGTCGACGTCACGCTCTCGCACCCGAGCGGCTCGACCTTCCAGGGCGTCAAGATCAACAAGCGCCACGTCGTCATCGCCAAGCCCACCGAGCCGCTCACCGCCGGCGAGGACTACGAGCTCGTCGCCTGGGACGCCGAGCGCCAGCTGTTCGAGCAGCGCGAGTCGACCGTGCACGACTTCACCGTCGCGCCCGAGCTCGAGCGCACCGGCGTGCGCTGCGGCTACGGCTATAACAACACCTGCGACTGGTCCGAGCCCAAGCTGACCATGAGCGGGCGCGACATCGAGGTCGAGTTTAACAACCGGATCTCGATGAGCGAGGCCGCGCTGAAGAACGCCGTGCGCGTGAGCCCGCCGGTGCCCAACCTCCGGGTCTGGTCGAGCGGCTACTGGGACAGCTCCGGGAGCGTGCGCATCTCCGGCGGGTTCAACTCCTCGAGCACCTACACCATCACGATCAACGGCCTGCGCGACGCCTACGGTCACACGCAGTCCGAGCCTGTGCGCTTCAACGTCGTCACGCTGCCCGAGACCGCGAGCGCGTCGATGCCCGAGGGCTCGCTCGTGCTCGACGAGCAGAGCACGCGCGCGTTCACGGTCACCACGCGCAACGTCGTCCGCGCCTCGCTCGAGGTCTGGCCGGTCACGCCCGGCGACCCGACCGACCTGAAGAAAGCCCGCGAGCACGCGGACCGGCACACCAAGCCCGCGGAGGAGCCCAAGCTGCGCATCCCGTTCATGCCGGCGGTCAAGCGCGACGAGTTCGTCAAGACCGAGGTCGACCTGCTCAGCCACCTCACGCCGGGCAGCAACTACCTGGTCGCGCTCAATATCGACGGCACCGGCTTCGGGGCCAAGGAGACGGAGTACCCGAGCTGGAGCCGGGCCGGGCGCACGCCGGTCGCGCTGCTCACGCCCGGCGACGGACAGACGCTCGCGGTCCACACCCACTCGGTGCCTGACGCGACGATCGTCCAGGTCGCGCGGATGTCCACCGGTGAGCCTGTCCCTGGGGCCTCGTTCACGCTCAACGGCGAGTCCATCACGGGCGCGCCGGTGTCCGACGCCAACGGCGTCGCCGTGCTGCCCTTCGGCATCGACCGCCTCAACAACTCGGTCCTCGACGTCAAGGGCGGCGGCACCACCGCGACGATCTCGCCGAGCTCTCGGAGCACGCGCGGTCGCAGCCTGTTCCCCAGCATGGGCGCGGGCGAGGTCATCTCGACCGGCGATCGCCGCGGGCTGATCATGACGGACCGCGGGATCTACCGGCCTGGCGCGACGATTCACATCAAGGCGATGGCGCGCAAGAAGATCGGCGAGCGCTACGTGCCGATCCCCTCGACGCCCGTGGAGGTCAAGGTCTTCGGGCCGATGGACGACGAGCTCGAGAGCTTCAAGGGCGTCACCAACGACATGGGCAGCTTCGCGGTCGACTACGAGAGCACGCTCGAGGGGCGCGTCGGTCGTCACCGCGTCACCTTCGAGCTGCTGGACGAGGCCGGCGAGCTCGGCGAGACCTTCGTGCAGGTCTCGGAGTTCGAACCGCCGCGCTTCACCGTCGACGTCGACGCCGGCGCGAAGGGCTCGAGCGCCATGCGCGCGACCGTGGTCGGCAAGTACCTGTTCGGCGCGCCGATGGACGGCGCCGACGTCGAGTGGTCGCTGACGCGCGAGCCGGCCTCGCTGCCGTCGGGCCGGCTGTCCGACGCGGGCCTCGTGTTCAGCGACGACCGCAGCGACTGGTGGGATGACGACGTCGACGACGAGCGCTGGAGCCGATCGGGGCGCGGCAAGCTCGGCGCCGACGGCACGCTCACCGTCGAGCAGAAGGTCGACGTCGGCAACAGCGGGCCGCAGGCCTTCACGCTCGAGGCCGACGTCGCCGACGCCTCCTACCGGCACATCGCCGGCCGCGGCCGCGTCGTCATCCACCCGTCGAAGTACTACGCCGGCCTCAAGCTCGCCTCGAGCTGGTCGCCGGTCAGCAACCCGCTGTCCGTCGGGCTCGGCGTCGCCGATCAAGAGGGCGAGCCGGTCGCCGGCGTGCAGGTCTCGGCCCGGCTGCAGCGCGTGAAGTGGCGCTACACCAAGCAGCGCGACGGCGGCGGCGTGCGCTACGAGTGGCACGCCACGCGCACGCAGGTCGACAGCTGCACGGTGACGAGCGAGCGCGACCCGGTGACCTGCGAGCTGACGCCGCCCGACACCGGTGACTACGAGATCATCTCGAGCGTCAACGGCCGCGACGGCGGCGCGCGCTCGACCTGGGTCTGGGGCCGCGGCAGCACGCGCGCGCTGTTCCCCACCAAGGGGCGCACCGTCGACATCACGACCGACAAGCCGCGCTACAAGCCCGGCGAGGTCGCCAAGCTCATGGTCCGCAACCCCTATCCCGGCGCGACCGCGATCCTGACCCTCGAGCAAGGCGGCTTGATCACGCACCAGTCGCTGAGGATCGACGACGAGGCGGCGTTCCTCGACGTCCCGATCAAGAGCGCCTACGCCCCGCACGTGCACGCGACGGTGACGCTGCTGCCGCGCGGCGCCGAGGACGACGACCGCGTGGACTGGAAGGTCGGCGCCGTGCGGATCCCGGTGTCGATGGACGACGCCCGCCTCGCGCTCGACGTGAAGACGGACAAAGAGGCCTACGAGCCCGGCGAGACCGTGACCATCGACCTCTCGCTGCGCGACCACGGCAGCGGCGTGGGCGGCGGCGAGATCGCGCTCGCGGTCGTCGACGAGGGCGTGCTGCGCATGACCAACCACCACGCGCCCGACCCGGTGACGAAGATGCGCCCCGGGCAGCCGCTGAACTTCGAGGCCGAGGACACCCGCGAGGCGCTCGCGGCCTTCCTGCGCCTCAACAAGGCGACGGGCGACGGGGACGCCGGCGAGGGCAACGTCGAGAGCGCGCGGAAGAAGTTCGTGAAGACGGCGCTGTGGCGCCCCGACATCCGCACCGACAAGAACGGCAAGGCGCGCGTGCAGTTCACGCTGCCCGACAACCTCACGCGCTTCCGCGTGATGGCGGTCGCGCTCGACCGCGAGGGCAAGGGCGCGTCGTCCGAGCACGGCTTCTACGTGCGCAAGCCCATCATGATGATCCCGGTGGTCCCGCGCTTCGCCAGCGTCGGCGATCAGATCGAGGCCGCCGCGATGCTGCACAACAACGCCGAGACGCCGCTGGAGGCCCGCGTGACGCTGGGCCGCGAGGAGCGGCGGATCACGCTCGCGCCCGAGAGCCGGCAGCGCGTCAACTTCCCGATGACGACCGATACGGTCGGCCCGCTGGAGCTCGACTTCTCGGTCCGCGACGGCAGCGACGCCGTGCGCGACCGCGTGGTCGTCAACATCCCCGTGCAGCGCGCGGGCGTGCTCGAGCACCCGCGCCTCGACGCCGCGTTCGTCGGCGAGCAGCTCGTCAAGCTCAAGGTCCCCGCCGGCGTCGTGCCCGGCAAGGGCGGCCAGGAGGCCGTGGTCGTGCGCGTCGGGCAGCACCTCTGGCCCGAGCTCGGCGCGCGCCTGAGCTACCTGCTCGACTACCCCCACGGCTGCGTCGAGCAGACCACCTCGTCGACGCTGCCGCTGCTCGCGGCCCGCGACATCCTCCCGCGCATCGGCTACACGGGCATGAGCCAGGCCGAGCTCGACAAGCGCATCAAGTCGGGCATCGAGCGGCTCCAGAGCATGAAGACGCCCAGCGGCGGCCTCGCGTACTGGCCCGGCGGCACCTCGCCCAACGTGTACGGCACCGCCTACGCGATCCGGGCCGTGATCGCGGCCAAGCAGGCGGGCATCGAGCTGCCCAAGGGGCTGCTCGAGGGCATGCAGGAGTACCTCGACGACGAGGTGACCGAGAGCGGGCGCGAGCCCGAGGTCCGCGCCGCGATCGCGCAGAGCCTCGCGGAGCTCGACGAGCTGCCGCAGAGCGCGGCCGACTCGCTCTACGACACGCGCGAGCAGCAGGGCGTGTTCGGCCTCGCCAGCCTGGCGATCGCCCTCAACGCGCTCGACGGCCAGGAGGATCGCGTCAAGCAGCTGCTCGACGACCTCGAGGGCAAGTTCGACGCCGAGGGCAAGCTGCTCGATCAGCCAGGATATGGCGACTTCTACTACTACGGCTCGCCCGTGCGTTCGAAGGCGCAGGCGCTGATCGCCATCGGCCGCCTGCGCAAGTCGGCCAAGCTGCGGCCGGTGCTGTTCCAGCGCCTGTCCGAGCAGCTCGGCGGCTACACGACCCAGTCGACCGCCTACTCGCTCATGGCCATGGCCGAGCAGCTCGTCGACAACCCGGCGGACGGGGCGACCTTCACCGTCACGCTCGACGGCGCCGCGCTGACCCCGAGCAGGGAGATCGGCTCGGGCAGCTTCGAGTACGCGATCCCGATCGCGCAGCTCGCCGGCAACGAGGCCAACCTCGTGCTGCGCAGCGACAGCAAGGCCGCGATCGCGTTCATGGTCGACGCCGTGTGGACCCGCGACCTCAAGGACGCCGCGAGCTGGCAGGCCACGAGCGCGCGCCTCGGGCCCAACGTGTACCGCCTGTACACCGACCCCAAGGGCGGGCCGGTCGACCTCGCCAACGTCTCGCCCGGCCAGATGGTCCGCGTCGCGCTGCTCGCCGAGCTGCCTGACGAGCTCGAGCGCGAGCGCATGTCGTACCTCGCGATCACCGACCGCCTGCCCGCCGGCTTCGAGCCTGTCCAAACGGACCTGTGGACCGTCGCGCGCGCGCCGGAGCTGACCGACGAGCACCCCTTCGCCCGCTGGCTCCGCTGGGGCTCCAACGACGCGAGCTACATCGAGCTGCGCGACGATCGCGTGCACGTCTACTTCGACCGCGTGTGGGGTGAGCGCGCGCTGGCGACCTACCTCGTGCGCGCGTCGACCCCGGGTCGCTTCGCGCTGCCGCCGGCCATGGGCGAGTTCATGTACGTCGCCGACAGCCAGTCCTACAGCGAGGGCGGCGAGGTCGTCGTCAAGCAGTAGGCCGGGTCGGGGCGCCGGAGAATGCCGGCGCCCCGCGGCGCGTAGAGAGCTCGTGATGAAGAAGCGTAGACGGCTACGGCGCGCGCTGCTCGGGCTCGGCGGCGCCGCGCTCCTCACCGCCGCGACCTGCGGCGGCTGGAGCCTGCTGCGAGACGCCGCAGGCGAGCCGTCGGCGGCGCTCTCCGACCCCTGGCACCTCGGCGACCAGGTCGTCGACCGCGAGGGTCGCATGCTGCGCGAGCAGCCCTCCGGTGAGGGCTTCCGCGGGCGCCTCGTGAGCCGTGACGAGCTCGGCCCGCGGCTGCTCCAGGCCACGCTCACGAGCGAGGACAGCGAGTTCTACGAGCACGACGGCATCGACCGCCGCGCCATCGCGCGCGCCATGGGGCAGAACATCCGCCACCGTCGCCTCGTCTCCGGCGCGAGCACCATCACCCAGCAGCTCGTCAAGCTGCTCGACGGTCACGCGCGCCCGCGCGAGCGCGGCGTCGCCGACAAGCTCAGCGAGGCCGCGCGCGCGCAGAACCTCGAGCAGGTGCTCGAGAAGGACGAGATCCTGCTCGCGTACTTCAACCGCCTGCCCTACGGGCACGGCCTCATGGGCCCCGCGGCGGCGGCCCGCGGCTACTTCGACGTCGCCCCCAGCGAGCTGAGCTGGGCCCAGGCCGCGCTGCTCGCCGTGCTCCCGCGCGCGCCCTCCTATCTCGATCCCTATCGGCACCTCGATCGCGTGCTCTTGCGTCAGCGCGCGCTGCTCGAGGCCTTGCACCTCGAGGGCCACCTCGACGCGCACGAGCTCGAGCGCGCGCTCGCCGAGCCGATCCAGCTCGAGCCGCTCGCGCACCCGTTTCACGCGCCGCACCTCGTCGAGCGGCTCCGCGCGGACGGAGCGCTGACGCGCGGCGCGATCACCAAGACCACGCTGGATCTCGACCTCCAGCGCGACGTCGAGGGTCTGACGCGCACCCACGTCGCCGAGCTCGCGGCGCAGGGGGTCAGCGACGCCGCGGTCGTCATCCTCGACAACGACACCGCCGAGGTCCTCGCCTACGTCGGCAGCGCTGACTTCCACGACCCCGTGATCTCCGGGCAGGTCGACATGGCCAGCGCGCTGCGTCAGCCCGGCTCCGCGCTCAAGCCGTTCGTCTACGCGGCCGCGTTCGCGGGCGGCCACACGGCCGCCGAGGCGGTCGCCGACGTGCCCACGCGCTTCATCGAGGCCCACGGCGCCACCTACACCCCCGCCAACTACAGCCGGACCTTCGAGGGCCCGATCAGCGCCCGCGAGGCGCTCGCCGGCTCGCTCAACATCCCCGCGGTGCGCCTCGCCGCCGAGCTCGACGACGGCGCGCTGCTCGAGCTGCTCCGCGACCAGCTCGGCTTCATCAGCCTCGATCAGCCCGCCTCCCACTACGGCCTCGCGCTCGCGCTCGGCAGCGGCGAGGTGCGCCTGCTCGAGCTCGCCGCCGCCTACGCGACCCTGGCGCGCGGCGGCGCCTATCTCCCCCCGCGTCTCGTCCTCTCGGAGACCGCCGAGCCCGACGGGCGCGAGGGCGTCGCGGTGTTCTCGGCGGCCGTCGCCGCCCAGGTCACCGAGGTGCTCGCCGATCCGCTCGCGCGTGTTCGCGGGCTGCACGGGCGCGGTCCGTTCGCGCTGCCCTACCCCGTCGCGGTCAAGACCGGCACCTCTTCCGGTCACCGAGACACCTGGTCGATCGGCTACACGCGGGAGCGCACCGTCGCGGTCTGGGTCGGCAACGCCGACGGCGCCGCGACCGTGCGCCTGACCGGGGCGACCGGCGCTGGCGGGCTCATGACCGCGGCGATGCGGCGCGCCATGGACGACGTCGACGGTCGGCGGCCGCTGTGGGAAGCCGAGCTGCTCGTCAGCGCCGACGTCTGTCCGCTCTCGGGCAAGCGCGCCGGCCCGGCCTGCGACGAGCACGTGCAGCGAATGCTCATCGCGGAGCACAGCGCCGACGAGACCTGCGACCTCCACCATCACGTAAAACGCGAGCGCGTTGTCGGACGTGAGCGCTGGCGCTGCGATCCGAAGGGCGTCCAGCGCATCGCCGTGTTCCCGCCGGAGTACGAGGAATGGCTCCTGGTGCACGCCCCGGGCGGCGAGGGGCCCGACCCCCACGGCACCCCCTGGCTGCCGCGCTCGTGGACGGTGGGCTGCGAGCGCGCTGACCAGGACACCGTCCCGACGCTCCGCGTCGAGACGCCGGCCTACGGGAGCGTCTTCGAGCTCGGGGGACGCGGCGTGGCGGGCGATCAGGTCGTGGACGTGCGCGTCCAATTCGACGGCGAGCTGCGGACGGAGAGCGGCGCCATCATCGGCGCGCGTGACCTCGGCGAGGTCGAGTTCGTGCTCGACGGGCGGGTCGTCGCGCGCTCCGCCTGGCCGTTCCGCGCCAAGGTCGAGCTCTCGCCCGGCGACCACGAGGTGCTCGCCAGGCCCGTCAACCACGCGCTCGCGGTCCGCGTCGAGCCGACGCGATTCAGCGTTCGCTGAGCGCGAGCGTCGGAGCGCGAGTGCACCAGCGCGTCACGTCGAGAGCGCGCGGTCGCACGTCGTCGATCGACGGCGCACGCGTCAGCCTCGCGCACGCGGTCGCGCGTCGTCGATGGATGGTGCGCGCGCGTCCGGCTCGGTCTCGCATGTGGGCGCGCGGCGTTGATCGACGACGCGGCGCGTCCATCTCCGCTACGCGTCGCCGATCGATGGCGCGCACGAGTCAGGCCTCGGGTACGTGGTCGCGGGTCGTCGATGGAAGGTGCGCACGCGCCATGGATCGATCGCGCGTCGCCGATCGATGGCGCGAGTCAGGCCTCGCGCACGGTCGCGGGTCGCCGATGGAAGGTGCGCACGCGCCATGGCTCGATCGCGCGTCGCCGATCGATGGCGCGCGAGAGTCAGGCCTCCCGCACACGGTCCGCCTCATCGCTCGACGGCGCGCGTCATGTCTCGATCGCGTGCTCGAGGAGCGAGTCGTGCGAACGCGTGTGCCGCCACCGCGTGCCGGTCGAGGTGCGCGCGAACGCGTGTACGCACAAAGGGCCATGCGCGCGGTCGAGGTGCGCGTCTCTGAGCGAGCGCGCGTGGCTTCGTCGCGCGCACGCGCTCGAGGGGCGCGCGCCGAGAGTGGCCGTCGTCGGCGGACGCGGACCCGCCAACTCGACCCGCTCTCCATCTATCTATAATGGACACCGATAGAGGACACGGTCGCGCCGGGTGCCGAGGGGCTCGCGCGCGCCGCAGCGCGAGGGCGTTAACCGAGCGCTCGCTCGTCGACAGCGCCCGTTGAGCGCGGCCACGAGCCGACTCCACGGCCACCGAGAAGCGGCCCAAACGCGCCGCCTCCTCGGCTTGATCTGAACGGGATCAAGCGCTCGCGCGCGCTCGAATCACGTGAATATGCACGCCGCGCGGACGTCAACGCGCGGACGTTCGATGCCGCGATGCCTGTCCGAAAAGACCGTTTAAAATTGTCCGGATTCTTGACTTGATCCCCTCGAGATCAACCTTCGGCGCTACACCTAAAGAGTGCCGAGGAGGTCGCCCGGCGCAACGCCGAGCGACCCCGGGAGCGCGCGAACGTGAGGGTGAAGTGCCAGCGTCCATGAAAATCTCGTTGACCGATTTTGTCGACTTCGTGACGCGTTCGGGGCTGCCCAAGCTCACCTTGGTTCGGCAGCTGAAGCACCGCGGCGAGTACAACACGCTGCGCGACTTCTACCGGCCGCTGCGCGAGGCGATGATCCGCGCGCACGCGGACGCGCTCGGCAAGCGCCACGTCCCCGCGAGCATCGCGGGCGCCTGGGACTGGGGCGTCGATCGCCGGCGACGCCACTTCGAGGAGCTGGCGCGCGCGTACCTCGGCTGGTGGGGGCGAAAGCGGCTGACCTGGTTCGAGCCCGGCTGGGACGTCCTCGAACTCGGGGCGCTGTCCATGAGCATCAACCCGGAGCTCGGGCTGCGCATCGACGGCCGCCCGACCATGGTCAAGCTCTACTTCAAGGAGCGCCCGCTCTCGCACAAGTACGCCGATATCGTCACCAAGCTCATGGAGATGAGCCTCGGCGAGCAAGCGCCCGCGGGCGCGCAGATGGCCGTGCTCGACATTCGACGACGCAATCTCCACTGCCGCGCGCCCAAGCCACACCTCGAGGCGCTCGTTCGCGGCGAGATGGCCGCGCTCACGACCATGTGGTCGCGCGTCTGAGCCCACGGAATTTTGCAGGCGCGTCGGTCCCGTGCATGACTCATGAGACAGATAGAACGCGAGTCACGCCCGCGCCCGGAGCTCCTGCACCTACCGCGACTCGGCGCGGCGTCCCACCGAGAAGACCATGACGCAGCGCTCTCAGATCAATATCTCGCAGCTCACGGGCGCCCTATCCCGCGTGGCCTGGTTCTCCACGTCGCGCCCGCCGAGCGTGTCTCGTTGATGGTGGTGATGCAGGTAAAAACGAAACAACAGTAGAGCGGCCTGGACCGCTATCCGAAGCCCGCGGTGATCCGCTGATCACAAACTCGACGTAACAACCACAACGCCGCGGGAGCAAAAACAGACGCCCACAGCTACCAACTAGCTACACCAACGACGTAAAAATCGCGTCGCTGTGGGTTGCTTCACTCGGCGACCCACGGGGCTCCACACAGCGCCCCGTGGGTCGCCGCTCTTCGTCGTCGATCGTGAGCAGGCGCGGCGCCGCCTGTCGTGAGATCTGAGACACCCCCCGGGCATCCGTCGATGAAGCCGATCGCTCCGCAGCCCGTCGGAGCGGATTCGATAGCCCGCGAGACTACGCTCGCGCCCGGCAAAGATCGCCGCGACGCGGCAGATCGTCACCGGTCAGCCGGAAGATGCTCGGGACGTCCATGGTCGGACTGGGAGGCGGCGCCGTGGCGTTCGCCGGCTGCTCCGGCTGCTCCGTCTCCTCCTCACCTTCCCAGCCGCCGTCGTCGTCCCAGCCGCCGTCGTCGTCCCAGCCCGCGTCGGTCTCTTGCGGAGTAGCGCCGCCCGGGGTGGCGCCGGGGATCGTCGGGTTCGCCAGCTGCTTGCGGTAGGTGATCACGACCGTCTGGGTCTGACCGTTCGTACCGGGACGTGTAATTCGCGTACGGCCGGGGAGCGCCGCGTCGGTGACCTTGTGGAGCCCTTGGTGCTCCAGCGTCCACATCCACTCGAGCGCGTTGTTTTGCCGTCGCCACTGCTTGGCGCCCGTGGGCCACCACGCGCCTTCAAACCACGTGAACTGGAGCTCTCGCTCGTACGCGCCCTTGCGCAGGCGCAGCACCTCGGCGTTTCGGTCGCCGTCCCAGGCTTGGTGAACGACCTCGACGAACTCCGTGTGAACCTCGGGGAAGTCCGGGATCCCGCCGAGCACGACGCGGACGAGCTCTTCGGGCGCGAGCGAGAGCCCGAGGAGCGGCGCGATCGCGCAGCGTGTATGTGTGCCTTCGTAGAAGCCGATCGGGAGATTCCCGCGATCCGAGACGTTGCGCAGCGTATAGCCCTGCTCGTGAAAGGCGAGGGACATGAGCTCCTTGCCCGACACGTGGATCTGCCCGGTGAATCGCGCGGGCGCCTGGGCGATGAGCATGAGGTTCGCGGACACGGAGCGGTTGAGTCGCACCTTGGCGGCGGGCACCTGTAGCGCCCTGATGCGCGGTGCGGTGGCGGCGATCAGCTCACCGACCTCCGGGACTCGGCTGATCGAGTACGGGGGTCGCGTCCCCGTTGGGCGACAGGCCAGGAGTCCAGCAGCGAGGCCGAGACCGACAGTAGCTCCGAACGCGCGACGAGTGACAGGGCCGGGCACGGTGAGCAACCCTATCTCGCATTGAGCGCCGCGTCATCCATCCCAGCGGCTGCGCGGAGCGGTCGCGGTGCGCAATTCCGGGTGGCGGAATCTCGCGCACGTACTTGAGGAGACCGACCGTCCTCGGACGCCACGGAAACGAGCGTGACGTCCGAGGACGTTGTGACGGTTAGCCGCCCCCGGCGACGCGTAGCGTCGTCGGGCCCTTCACGGCGAGGTAGGGCTTGAGCTTCTCGAACGTCTTGCGGCCGATGCCCTTGATGCGGAGGATGTGACTGACCTCCTTGAACGGGTGTTTCTCGCGGTAGGCGAGGATCTTCATGGCGGTCGACGGTCCGACGCCAGGCAGCAGCTCGAGTTGCTCCTGGGTCGCCGTGTTGATGTTGATGGTTCCCTCGAGCGCGATGGCCATGAACAGGCTCGCGGGCAGGGAACGCTGCGCGTGCAGCGAGTGAGCGGGTGCCAGGGCCGCGTCAGCGCGCGCTGGGCTGAGCCCGAGCACGCTGGCGATCGCGGCCGCGAACAATCCGATGCGAATGGTGCGATACGACATGCGCACGCGAATCAGCACGTCGCGCGCCATACGAGAAGCGTTTGAAAATCAACGAGATCGAGGACACAACCCGGGGGATCGTGGACCGGGGCCCGGTCAGGTCGACCCGCGGTGCAGCCAGCTCGCGACGATCAAAAACCGATGGGCACGCAGATCGACTCTTGCCGACGCTCGGTTGGATCGTCGACGCTCGGGACCGCGTAGATCCCGTTGGCCCCCGTCTGCCGGCACTGGTAGCCCTCACGGCAGTCCGCGTCGTCGCTGCACGCCTTGCGACACGAGGTTCGCGTGGTGTTCGCGTTGGCGCACAGGCCCTCGTCCAGACAGCGCTCCGTCGGCAGACAGTCGTCGCGTGGACAGACCTTGGTGATCTCGTCGCACTCCTCGTTGGCCAACGCGAGGTGCGCGCAGGCGTCGGACCAGATGACCCCGTCCGCACAACATTGCTGATACACGGGATCGTCGGGGTCCGGCTCCGCACCACACACGCAGGCGCGGATCGTCGCGTTCTCGCAGGCACCGTCGAGCGCCTCACAGCACGCGCCGACGAGCTCCGCCTCGGTCACGTCCTGGGCGCGTTGGTCCTCGAGTTCGGGATCGCACGAGACGCTCAGAAATTGTACGCCGAAGATCCGCACGCAGACGGCCTCATCCGGGCACGAGCCCTCGGCGCAGCCGTCGATCGTGCACTCGCCGTCGCCCTCGGGGTCAAGGTTCCCGTCCGCGTTGACGCGATAGGACAGGTCGCAGCTGCGCTCGCCTTGCTGACTGCAATCGATGCTGCGCAAGCACTCATCCCCGATCTTCGGCCGACAGCCGAAGAGCAGGAGCGCGATGATTGGCGCCACAGGCGCGCGCCAGGGGCGAGGGAGACTCATGGCCGCGGAGGATACACCGGACTGGTCGCGCGTGTATTCCCCGTGATTGCCGTTCGAGCCGCCGTAAGGCTGTGGTAAGGGGGGCCATGGCGCGTTTGGGCTTCACGCTGGCGGTGCTCGGCTGCGGGACGATGGGCAAGGCGATCGCGGCCGGCTTGCTGCGCTCCGGCGTCGCGGAGCCTCCAGACCTCGTGGTCACGGCGAGGAGGAGAGAGGTTGTCGACAAGCTCGCCGCCGAGCTGTGCATCGCCGCGACGGTCGACAACCTCGCCGCGGTACGCCGCGCGGAGGTCGTGCTCCTGAGCTTGAAGCCGCAGCAGCTGCCCGCGCTGCTCAACGGCACCGAGATCGCGGGCGCGCTCGCGGGCAAGCTCGTCATCAGCATCGCCGCCGGCGTGACCGTCGCTCAGCTCACACGCTGGCTGCCCGAGAGCGCGGTCATCCGCGCGATGCCCAACACACCCTCGTTGATCGGCGCCGGCATGACGGTGCTCGCCCGCGGCCAGGGCGTGGACGACGAGCAGGTCGCGAGGGCGGACCGGATCTTCAGCGCGGTCGGGGATTGCATCGAGCTCGAGGACAAGCTCATGGACGCTGTCACGAGCCTCAACGGCAGCGGCCCCGCGTTCGCGTACGTCATGCTCGAGGCCATGGCCGACGGCGGCGTCATGATGGGCCTGCCGCGCACCGTCGCGCTGCGGATCGCGGCGCGCGTCTGCGAGGGCGCCGCGCGGATGGTGCTCGACACGACGATGCACCCCGCAGCGCTCAAGGACCAGGTTACGACCCCCGCGGGTTGCACCATCGCGGGCCTGTTGACCATGGAGGACGGCAGGATTCGCTCGGTGATCGCCCGCGCGATTCAGGAGGCCGCGCGGGTCGCCGCTGGCCTCGGTGAGAAGTGAGACGCGCTCCCGCGATCCTCGAGAAATTTGCCGTTGGCTCCGCGGCGTACGACCCTCACGACGCGTGCGAGAAGTCCGACCACTCCGCGCGGCCCTGAGCGTCGCCCTCCTCGCCGGCGCGCTGTGGTTCGCGTTCACGGTCAAGCTGGGGCCGCGCACGTTCGCGCAGCACGTCGATCGCATCGGTCGCACGCCAGAGGCGAAGCAGCTCATGCAGGGGACGCGCGACCGCGTACGCCCGGTCCTCGACGAGGCCAGCGCGCGCGTCCTGGGCGAGTATGTCGAGGCCCCGACGCGCTCGCGAAGTCGCGCTCCCGCTGGTGACGCGCGCGCGTCGAAGGCGTCGTCGTCATCGGAGTCGACCGAGCGCGCGTCGACGTCCGAGCGCGCGCAGCTCCCTGGCCGCCGCGAGTAGCTGGCGAATCGCGAGACGTTGTCGCCTCGCTCGACGTTGAGCGCGCGTGAACACGGGCGCGCGATCGAGGTCGCGCGCCGCGACGGCGCGTCCGTCCCCGCGCGGGCTGTCCGTTATGCTTACGCTGGTGCTCAGCGTCTGGCCCCCCACGATCGCGGCGATCGTGTTCGCGTTCTCGGCGAATCCAGCGCAGCGCCAACCACTTGCGCCCGAGGAGGGGGGGCCGCCGCTGGCCGTGACCCCGCCGGCGCTCGAGCGATCAGGCGACGCGTCGCCGGAGGATGACGCGACCGCGCGCGCGCGTCTTCGCGGTCAGGTGATGCAGCACGGCAGCCGCGATCCGATCGCCGGCGCGCGCGTGATCCCCGAGCGCGGAGAGCCGGCCGACGCCGACGCCGACGGTCGCTTCGAGCTGTGGCTCGGGCCAGGAGAGCATCGTCTGCTGCTGCGCGCGCCTGGGTACGAAGACCTCACGGTGCGCGTCGAGCTGCTGCCCGAGGAGGACGCGCAGTTTGAATTTCGCATGGGTCGAGACGAGCGCGCCGGTCGTTATCACACCACCGTCCGCCAGGAGCGCGAGGTCGCGGTGTCGAGCACGCGTCTCGAGGGGGATGAGCTGCACGCGGCGCCCGGGAGCTGGGGAGATCCCTTCCGCGTCGTTCAGAGTCTGCCGGGCGCCTCGCAGCTCGCGGGCTTTCTCCCCTACGTCGTCGTGCGCGGCGCCGCGCCCGGGAACACCGGGTATTACCTCGACGGCGTGCGCGTGCCGCTGCTGTTCCACGTGGCGGTTGGTCCTGCGGTCATTCACCCCTACTTCATCGACACGGTCGACTTCTATCCCAGCGGCGCGCCGGTGCGCCTCGGGCGATACGTCAGCGGGATGATCGAGGGGCGGACTCGGCCCGCGCGTCGTGACCGGGTCCGCGGCGAGTTCGACATCCGCCTGACGGACGCGGGCGGTATCGTCGAGATCCCGCTCGATCGACCGCGTGCGCCCGGCTGCCGTCGTCGTCGCGCGCGGGGAGCACCTGCGCTCAGCGAAGAGGAGTCCGCGAGCCGCTGTCGTCGCGGCCCCGCGCGCGGGTCGCTTACGCTCGCGGGTCGCTACGGGTACACCGGCGCGCTCCTTACGCTGCTGCAGTCGACCGCGCGGATCTCGTTCTGGGACTACCAGGCGCGGCTCGACCACCGCCTCGGCCCGCGCGCGAATTACACCGCGTTCGTCTACGGGAGCTTCGACGAGGTCGGCGAGAAGGGCGCGGAGGATCCGCTGCTCCGCTTTACCTTCCACCGTGTTCAACAACGTGTTCATCAGGACATGTTCAAAGGGTCTGTCGATTACAGCCTCGCGCTCGGCTTCGAGAGCACGGGCGCGAGCGACTCCGGGAGCGACGAGTGGCGGATCGCGCCGCGCGTCGATCTGCGCCGTCGCCTCGGCCGCGGCGAGAGCGCGCAGCTCGGGCTCGGGCTCGACCAGGAGTTCCAGATCTTCCGCGCGCGGCTCCCGGCGGGTGCGGCCAGCGACGGCACGACCGAGAGCTACTCATCTGTCCTCGGAGATAGGTTCGTGTCCGCGAGCGGCGCGTACGCCGAGCTGATCTGGCGGAAAGGCAAGGCGGAGATCAGGCCCGGGGTGCGCGCTGATCTCTACGTCCAGGACGGGTCGTCCGCCGTGCTCCCCGCCGCGCGCAGCGTGTCGCACGCCGTCGGCGTCGATCCGCGCGTCCTGTTTCGCGAGCGCCTGAGCGATCGCTGGACGCTGCGCCAGAACGTCGGCCTGTACCATCAGCCACCTTCTTTCCCAGTCCCGCTCCCCGGCGTCGAGAGCTTCGGCTTTGACCTCGGGCTGCAGCGGAACCTGCAGGGAAGTACAGGTTACGAGCTTCAGATCAGCGACGCGTTTCGCCTCACCCAGGACGTCTACGTCGGCTGGCTCTCGAACCTGTTTGACTACGAGCTCGCCGCAGCGCTCGAGGGCGGCGTCTCTGAAATTGAAGATCTTGTAATCCAAACAACAGGTTTTGCTTATGGCCTCGAGACCATGCTGCGCCTCGACCCGCGGATGCGTGTATACGGGTGGGCTGCGTACACGCTTTCGCGGTCTGTCCGCAACTACACGACCGGAGGGACAGCTCCTTCGAACTGGGATCAGACGCACATCGTTAACGTCGTTCTGGGCTACAAGCTAGGCAATCGATGGAATCTCGGCGGGCGTCTGCACCTCAACACAGGGCGCCCGTACACCGCCGTCCTCGCCGATCAGACCGTCGAGGACGCGCTGTCGCTCTCGCGGAACCAACAACGTTTACCCGGGTTTTTTCAGCTCGACCTTCGAGTCGAGCGCAACTGGACGTTCCGCAGCTGGCACCTGCAGCTGGTCATCGACATCATCAACGCGACCTACTCCCGCGAGGTCTTGGCGTGCGTCCAGCCGGATGACACGAATGCGAGTCTTGGCGTTATGACCTCTGATTCCGGTGTGACGACGCTCTACAACCCGCCAAGCTGTGACGCGCAGAGCTTGCGGTACGTGCTTCCTTCGGTCGGCGTGCGCGGTGTCTTCTAGGACAGATCGATGGGGACTCGAGGCCACATGACTTGTGCTTGCGTATCCAACTAATTTCGTTTTCTGGTTGCGTGGTTTTCTGGTCAATTGCAGACTGTTCTCGTCGCTTCGAATGGTGTCTCATGTCACCGTTCGACGGACCTGTCTGAGGAGACCCATTCGATGAGTGAAGTAGCGCAGGAGATCGGTCGCAAGATCCGTCTGTGGAGACAGGCGACGCCCCCCCCCAAGTCCCGCAAGAAGCGTCGTGGCGAGGCCGGATGGCGCCCGCACATGACCATTGAGGAGCTGGCCAAAGCCACAGGACTCACAGTTACAACGGTCAACAAGCTCGAGCTCGGCTACAAGGCGCCGCGCATCGAGTCGCTGCTGCTCCTCGCCGGCGCGTTCGGCTGCGAGCCCAATGAGCTGCTGCCTTCCCTTAAGGCCCGGTCGCGGCGCAAGACCGCGAAGGACGAGCTCCTCGAGGAGATCCACGCGCTCACGACTCAGATGTCGGCCAAGCAGCTCCGCGAGCTCGTCAAAGTCGTCCGCGAGTACTCATCGTAAGAAAAATTACAAAAATCGCTGATCGTCAAGCGGCGTGAGGCGTCGGCTCGCACAGTGCGTCGCACGTGCGGATCGAAGATGAGCACGGTGCCCGGTTCCAGTTCCTGGATCCGGGCATTCGCGTCATGGGGCTGCTTGAATGCCAGACGCCGTCCCGAGACAGGGCGACTCGGTGTGTCACCACGACACGGGGCTTAGCGCCAATTCGCGCCCTAGACGGCCAAAATCGGTCGTTTTTCGGTTTTTCGAGACGAGGTAAGAACTGGCACGCGAACTGCAAAAGTAGTGAGTGCTATGCAGTTCTCGACCCGCTCCTTCGCCTTCGCCCGCACCCTCTCCTCCTCCGCCACCGTCGCCCCGTTCTTCCAGGCGCTTCTCGAGATGAAGCGCGAGCGCGAGCGTCGCGAGCGACTCGCCAACGCGCAGCCTTCGATGGCGCCCCCGCTTCGCGCCGCCTGAGCCGGTCGAGCTGTATCCTCTATATACGAGGCCCCGGGCGACAGCCCCGGTCTCGATTCGTCCAGCAGCGCGCCTAATTCACCCGAGTAGGCGTATCCTCGGGTACGCGGCCGGACGAAGCGCAAGAGGCCCACGGGTACACCCCGCGGGCCTCCTTGCCTCGAGGGCATGGTCTTTCCAGCCTGCACGAAGGGTCCTGTCCTCCGACACACGGCCGCGACACGAATGGTCGCGGCCGTCGACGTTTCGAAGCTTTCGGACAGGTACAGATCGCGCGTCGATCGCCAAGTCTAGTTGACAGATCGGCAAGCCATGGCCAGTGAAGTTGCCAGGTCGCTGATCAACCGAGCAGGATGCGGCGCGTCGCGGCGATCGAGTGGGCGACCTCGCGCTCGCGATCATCAGCATCATCTCCGCCGAGCGCGGCGACGTAGAGCGTCTCTCCAAGTACGTGCATCCGCCGGACCGAGAGACCACGCTCGCGTCCAGCTCGGCGTACCGTAGCGAGCGCGCGACCTCGACCCACGATTGGGGTCACGGCCGCGAGCTCCTGAAGGTCGAGGTGTGTCGTGTTGTTGGCGACGACGGTTCCGAATTCATCGGCGACGAGCAAGACATCGAGGTCTGCACGTCGTACCGCGTGATCAAAGGCGCAGATCAGCGCGGACGCGACATCCGTCGGTCGGTTGACGCGCCGCTCACGTCCACGCCACGGTCGCTGGTTGGACGGGATGCTCTGGAAATCTGCGGTCACAGCGGTCATGTGTAGGTGAGTTTAAAACCTACACCCCACGACTCAAATTTCAGGCGATCGCGCCTTGTGCGCCTAGAACAACTCTCTCCAGGTAAGGGGAGTCACACGCGCTCAAGTTCGCTACACTGCAGCCCATGACGATCGAGGTCGCAGAAGCCGAACAGATTCGTCAATACCTGACGCGTTATCGGGGGTGGAGTGACGTCCCCAACGACACGATGATGGAGTTCTGCCGTAGCGCGGAGATCATCGAGGTCAAGCGTAAACGCTCCGTTTTCCGGCGGGGCGAAGCGGGACCGGGCCTCTTCGTCGTCAAGAGCGGCGAATTCAAGCTGAGCCTGATTTCGCCCGAGGGGCGTGAGCAGATCCTGTATCTCGCCGAGCCAGGGAAGCTCATCGGCGAGGGCTTTATGCCCAACGATATGCAATGCGCGGCCTCGGCCTTCGCCATGGTCGACTCCGAGGCGTGGCGATTCGCGTCGGATCGCGTCATCAACCTCATCGGACAGTCTGTCCCGCTCGCCTTCGCGCTCATGCGCCACATGGCGTTCCGTGCGAACCGGCTGATCGACCTCGTTCTCGACCTCTCGCTTCGATCCGTGGAGCGACGACTCGCGTCGTTCTTGCTCACGCTCGCGCTTCGGGCCGGCGCGGAGCAGGGGAAGCCGTGCGTGATCCCGCGCCAGCTCGACATGAACACCGTCGCCGCGCGACTCGGCACGGTTCGCGAGGAAATCTCGCGCGCGCTCAACCGTATGCAGCGCGAGGGGATCCTCAGCCTGAGCCGGCAAGAAATCGTCGTCCTCGACCTCAATGCGCTCGAGCGCGTCACGTACGAGTAGCGTGAGCAGCGGCCGCGCGACCGCGCGAGGACCCCAGAGTATGGTCCGGATGATCGTGATCGCGAGCGCTTTTGTGCTCGCGTGCTCGCCCGAGCAACCAAAACAGGCGGTCGACCCGGTCCTCGATGGGCGTCCCACCGCTGATGTCCCGACCGACGGGTGCAGGGACTGGAGCGCGCTCGATCGCGCGACCCTTCCGCCGCTTCCCAAGTCGCGGTTTTCGGACGTCTTCTCGGCCGTCTGGACGACGGTGCTGGAGAAGCACTTTGACCCGACGCTGAATTGTCTCGACTGGCCGGCGCTGCGCCAGGAGTACGGCGCGCGCGTCGCCGAGGCGAAGGACGTGGAGACGGCCTACGCGGCGATCAACGAGATGCTCGGTCGACTCGGACAGAGTCATTTTCAGGTGATCAGCGCCGAGCACGTCACGGACGAGCAGGCCTCGGGACCGGCTGTGTGTCCGCTCAAGGTGCGCTGGATTGACGAGGCGCCGATCGTCGTGGATGCCGCCGTCGATGAGGTCGAGTCCGGCGTGCCTCGGGGGGCCGAGCTGCGGTCGATCGACGGTCATCCGGTGCGAGAGCTCGTCGACGCCGCGCGCGTCCAGGCGCGCCGTCCCGAGGAGGTCGCGTTTCTTCTGGGTAACCGGATCGCGGCGTCCTTGCACGGACCCGAGGGACACGAGCACACGATCGAGTATGTTGCCGAGCCAGGCGGCGGGCCTGAGGTCCGCGAGGTCGCGTGCGTGATCCCCCGCGGCGAGCTGGTCTCGCTCGGGAATCTCCGTGACCTGCCGACGCGTGTGAGCTCGCGGATGATCGAGGGGACGACGGTCGGATACCTCTCGTTTAACTTTTGGATGTTGCCGCTCGTCAAAGACGTGGAGTCGCGGTTAGCGGCGTTGCGGGAGCAGGGCATGCGGGCGCTCGTGCTCGACCTCCGCGGGAACCCGGGTGGCGTCGGCGCCATGTCTGTCCCGATCGCGCGTCAATTTCTGCGGGAGCCGGGCAGCCTCGGCACGCTCCGCTTTCGCGACTTCGAACAGGAGTTCAACGTCGCGGGCAACCCCAGCGCGTTCGATGGCCCCGTCGCGATCCTGGTCGACGAGGGCACGGCGAGCACCTCCGAGATCTTCGCGGCTGGGATGCGCGACCTCGGGCGCGCGACGATCATCGGCGCGCGCGCGTCTGCGGGCGCGGCGCTGCCGTCGCTGCTGGAGCGACTCGAGGGCGGCGCGCTCCTGCAGTACGTCGTCGGCGACTACCACAGCCCTCGTGGCAATATTGCCGAAGGAACAGGTATTAATCCTGACATCAAGGTCGAGGAGACCCGCGCGGACTTCGTCGCCGGTCGCGATCCGGTGCTCGACGCCGCCGTCGCGCACCTGTCGAAGCAGGAGCCCTCGCACCCCTGATCCAGCAGGACCCGCAGGAGTAGACGCGATGCGCTGTGATACCCGCCTCATCATTCGACACATCGGGCTCGTCACGCCGGCGCTGCTCGGGCTCTCGTTGCTCGTCAGCGCGTGTGACGGTGACGACCCCGAGTCGATCCCGCGCGCGGAGGTCGACGGGCGCCCCGCGGACGTGACGGCGCCGAGCGCTGACGAGCTGCCAGACGCCGAGGCCCTGCTCGCGGAGTCCGTGCAGGCGCTCGGCGGCGCCGACAAGTTCGCCGCGATGGAGAGCTACTACAGCGAGGCCGAGGTCGACATGGGCGCGCTCGGGGTCAAGGGCGAGGCGAAGATGTGGTGGAAGGGCGGCGACTTCTACGGCGAGACGCTGCTGCCGGGGTTCGGGAACACGCGGATGGGCGGGCGTGACGGCGTCATCTGGGCGGAGGATCCGATTAACGGCATGCGCGTCGTCTCGGGGAAAGAGGCCGACCAGACGGCGTGGAGCACGAGCGTGTGTCTGCCTTGCGAGTGGAAGCGGTTCTTCAGGAGCGCGAAGACGCTCGGGCTCAAGCAAGAGGGCGAGCACAAGCTGGCGGAGGTCGAGCTGCGCTCGCACGAGGACCACGCCGTCGTGTTTGAGATCGACCTCGCCACGAAGCTCCCACACGCCCAGCGGTTCGAACAGATGAGCCCGCTCGGGGCCATGCCGGTCCGCATCACCTTCGAGGACTACCGCACCGAGCACGGCTTGACGCTGTCGTACAAGCAGACGCTCAACGCCAAGCTGACGCAGTTCAGCTCGACGACGACTCGCTTCGACGTCAACGTGCCCATCGATGATGGGCGCTTTCAGGTGCCCGGCGGCGCGAACGAGGTCGATATGGCCAGGCCGGAGACGATCGAGACCAAGCCGCCGGTGAAGGCTGAGGGTGACGCGAAGGCGACCGCGCAGGAGAAGCCGAAGCCGTAGCCGCGCGGTCGCGCGCGGTTAGTCGACGATCTGCTGCGCGAGGTACAGCTGTTCGCCGACCTGCTTCATGAGCTCGAGCTGCGTCTCGAGCCAGTCGGCGTGATCCTCCTCGGAGACGAGCATGTGCTCGAGCATCTCGCGGGAGCCGTTGTCGCCGAGGTCGCGGCACAGCGCGACGGCGTCGTTGAGCCGCGCGATCGCGACTTTCTCGAGCTCCAGGTCGAGCTCGAACTGCTCCTTCACGGTCTCGCCGACGTTGACCTTGAACAGCCGCTGCATGTTCGGGATGCCGTCGAGGTAGAGGATGCGGTCGATCAGCGTGTCGGCGTGCTTCATCTCATCGATCGACTCCGCGCGGACCTTGCTCGCCAGGCGCGAGTAGCCCCAATTCCCGCACATCTTCGCGTGGATGAAGTACTGGTTGATCGCCGTTAACTCGGCGGTCAGCACCTCGTTGAGCTTCTCGATGATCTTGTCGTTGCCCTTCATCGCGAGCGCAACCTAGCACGCGGAGTACACCCGGGTAGCGCGCGTCGAGACGTGACCCAGGCTTCATCCACTCGCCGAGAATTTCAAAATCAAGACGGGCGCCCGTCGGTCCAACACCGAATCGATCGCCGCTGAACTTGAAATCGCGATCGATGTTCAGCTCGCCGAGCGCTAGCCCGAGGGGCGCTCGGTGGGGTTCGCCTTCTCGATGAGCTGGCGAATCTGCCGGGTGCACGCGCCACAGTCCGTGCCCGCTTTGCAGGCCGCGCGAACCTGACGGAGCGTGCGGTGTCCGCGGTGAATCTCGTCGATGATGGTGCGACTCGAGACGCCCTTGCAGAGACAGACGATCATCGGGGACTCCGGTGGTCGATTCCGCCACTGAAAATCATTTTCAGTAGCTAGGCACCATTATCGATCCATTTGCAGACATCGCAAGGGATTTGAGGACGTTTTTCAACGCGCTGCACCGAGAACGAGCGTGCGTTCGGGCTCACAGGCGTCGTGCACATGACGCGCAAGAGGCGCGAGAAATCGACGGGTGAGAAAATGCGCGAAGCCGCCCACAGGAGTGAGCGGCTTCGCAGAACCGGGCGGGACCGAGGCTACTTTGCGAGCAGTCGGAACACGCGCTGCGCGAGCCAGACCGCGATCGCGGCGTTCACCGCGAGCCACAGGCGATCGACACACGCGCCGCCCGGGAGCCCGTCGACCAGCGTCGGCAGAACGATCGCGCCGTGCAGGAGCAGCGCCGCGTACCCGAGCGAGACGCCCGCGAGCAGACCGCGGAGCGGCTTGACGCTGAGGAGCGAGAGCACGAGCAGGACCGGGACGAGCGCGGAGAGCAGCAGCGGAGAGCCGAAGGCCGCCGCGTTGCCGAGGCTGCCCGCGAGGCCATACGCGAGCGGACTCAGGCCGAACACGCCCGCCGCGACGCCCGCGCCCGCGAGCACGGAGACGCCGTCGCGCGCGAAACGTCGGCGCGTGGCCGAAGTTGAGGACGCGAGCGAGCCGACGCCGACGCCGCCGAGCGCGAGCGCGAGCAGGCCGAGCAGGCCGCCGAGCGCGAGGCGTTCAGGTTGATAGTCGCTGGTCGCGGCGTCCACGGCCGCCGCCGCGTCGATCACCCCGGCGCCGTACTCCTTGTCCCACTCGACGTTGTTCGGATGAACGGCGGTCTCTTTAAGGATGCGCTCGACCTCGGTCGGGTTCGTGACGCCGCGGGCGACGATCAGCGCGGCGACGCCGGCGGCGTGCGGAGACGCCATCGACGTGCCCTGAAGCCACATGTAGTCGTTGCGCATCGGGTCCTGCAGGTGGATCGTGTTCTGCAGCACGCCGTCGGGGTGACCGTCGCCGTTTCGGTCGGCGCGGGTGTCTCCGCCAGGGGCCGAGATGTCGAGCTGCTTGCCCCAGTTGGAGTACCAGGTGCGCTTGCCGACGGCGTCAACCGCCGCCACCGCGATCGCGCCCTTGCTGCCCGCCGGATACCCCACGCGGGACTTCGACTCGTTGCCGGCCGCGCAGACGACCGTGGTCCCCTTGCTGTTGGCGTACTCGATCGCCTTCGCCATGACGCGCGAGGGCAGCGGGCCGCCGAGGCTCATGTTGATGACCTCGGCGCCCTGGTCGGCGGCGTAGCGGATCGCGTTGGCGATGTCCGCGACCGAGCCGCGACCGTCGGCGGCGAGGACCTTGAGCGGCATGATGGTCGCGTCGAAGGCGACGCCGGTCACGCCGATCTCGTTGTGCGTCGTCTGGGCGATGGTGCCGGCGACGTGCGTGCCGTGGAGGTGGTCATCGAGTCCGTCGGGCAGCCCCGAGACGAAGCTCTTACCGTCGCGGAACTCGGTGCCCGCGAGATCGGGGACCTGCCGGGCGCCGTCGGCGTTCTTCCACGCGACGCCGGTGTCGATCACCGCGACGGTCACGCCGCGGCCGCGCGTGACGGACCACGCCTCGGGCGAGCGGATCATCTCCATGTGCCATTGCAGATGGAACTTCTCGTCGTTGGGCTCGAAGCGCTGGCGACGGGCTGGGCTCGTCTCGCTGTCCTCGTCTGCGCGCGCGACCCAGCCGTCGACGGCCTCCGGCGCGATCACGCTGTAGATGAGCTCTGGCTCGACGCCCTCGACGAGCGGGTGATCGGCGAGCGACGCCTGCAGCTGCGCGAGCGAGTCCACCGCGCCGTGCACACGGAAGAGGTGCTCTCCTTCGCTGTAGACGCCCGCGGGCTCGACGGGCAGCTCGAGGCTGGCCAGGAGCTCGGCGAGGGCCTCCTCGCTGCCGCCTTCACCGTCTTCGGGCTCCACGAGGTCCAGCAGCAGCGCGCCGGTGGTCGCCGGTTGGTCGTCGTCGGTCGCCGCCATGGCCTGGGCCATCGTCGGCGCCGCGAGCTCGTCGGCGGACACGCCGTCGTCTTCGTGGGAGTGCAGCGTGTGAATCGTGACGCCGGCGGCGACGAGACCCACGGCGCTCGCGCCAGTGAGCCAAAGTCTGGCGCCGGAGGGGAACCGAAGGGGGGCCTTGATCATGGGGGACAAACTCCGAGGTTTTCTCTCCAGGAAGCCGCGAAAACGCCCTGTTGTCGCACGACGCGGCGTTTCGGAAGTATAGGCTCACGCCCCCCCATGTGCACGGGAGTGGTGCGCGAGGCGCGAGCGTACGCGTCGATCAGCGCAAACCTGCGCTCGTCGGCGGCAAACCTGATATGGTGCGCCTCCGTGCGTCCGTAGCTCAGCTGGATAGAGCACTGGACTTCGAATCCAGGGGTCGCAGGTTCGAGTCCTGCCGGGCGCGCTTGTTTTTGAGCTTCACGCCGCCGATCTCGGCGGCGTTGTTCTTGGTTCGAAAGCCGGTTGGGTTCACATGGCTCGAAGAACCGGTTCGTATCCTCGATGCGCAACATCTCGAGCTGGCGACGGCGACCGGGCGAGGTTGACCGACCTCGTGATCCGTGCTCTGTTCGCCGCCGCCCGGCCGACGCGCGGGCGCGCGGTTCCTGATGTCGAGTCTCGTACAGCTCAAGCGGTCGGTCGAGGCGAAGCCCCGGCGGGTGTACTTCGTCTCTCTTGGATGTCCCAAGAATCAGGTTGATACCGAGGTCATGCTCGGCGTCGTCGGGCAGGGCGGGCACGAGCTGGTCGACGACCCGGAGGACGCGGACACGCTCGTCGTCAACACCTGCGGCTTCATCGAGGAGGCCAAGGAGGAGTCGATCGACGCGATCCTCGAGCTCGCGCAGGCGAAGGCCGAGGGCGCGGCCGCCGGGCGGTCGCAGCAGCTCGTGGTCACGGGCTGCCTGAGCCAGCGCTACTCCGAGGAGCTCGCGGTCGAGATGCCGGAGGTCGATCACTTCCTCGGCTCGGCGGACATGCAAGGGCTCGCGCGCGTGCTCCAGGGGACCGCGCCGCGGCTCGCCGTCAGCGAGCTCGATCGCCGCTCCTATCTCTACGACCACACGACGGCGCGACAGGTCACGGGCCGTCGGCACAGCGCGTACGTCAAGATCGGCGAGGGCTGCGATCGCCCGTGCGCCTTCTGTATTATCCCGAAGCTGCGCGGGCCGCAGCGCAGCCGAGCGGTCGAGAGCCTCGTCCACGAGGTCGAGCAGCTGGTCGCGGGCGGCACGCGGGAGGTCTGCCTCGTCACGCAGGACCTCACCACTTACGGCACGGATCTCCCGGACCGACCGACGCTCGAGCGTCTGCTCGACGCGCTGGTGCAGGTCGACGGGCTCGAGTGGATCCGGCTGCACTACGCGTTCCCGACCACGGTGACCGACGGGCTGATCCAGCAGATCGCCAGCGAGCCGCGGATCGCGACCTACCTCGACGTGCCGATCCAGCACGTGGACACGCAGGTGCTGAAGCGGATGCGCCGCGGCTACACGGAGAAGGTCGTGCGCGGGATGATCGATCGTCTGCGGGCGGCGCCGGGGCACATCTTCATCCGCACGACCTTGCTCGTCGGGCACCCCGGCGAGACCGACGAGGCCTTCGGTCGCCTGCGCGAGCTCGTCGCCGAGGGCGCGATCGATCACCTCGGCGTGTTCCCGTGGTCGCGCGAGGAGGGTACGGTCTCGGCGCTGCAGCCGGGTCGCGTCGATGAGGAGGTCGCGCGCGCGCGGCAGGCGGAGATCATGGCGCTGCAGGAGAGCCTCCGCGAGGCCGAGCACGCGCGCTGGCTCGGCCGCGAGCTGATGGTCATGGTCGACGGCGAGAGCGACGAGAGCGAGTTCTTGCTCGACGCGCGACACGAGGGGCAGGCGCCGCAGATCGACGGCAAGGTGATCCTGACCGACGGGGCCGCCGCGCCCGGCGAGCTGCGCCGGGCCTGGGTCACGCAGACGAGCGCGTTCGACCTGGTCGCGACGCTCGATCCGCTGCAGGTCGTCGATCCCTAGCCGCCTCGGCGCGCCGCTAGACGAAGGCCGCGATGTAGACGAGCCAGGACTCCTGGTTCTCGACCTCGGTGACCTCGACGTACTCGCCCGTGCCGGTCAGCTCGTCCGTGTTGGGGTCGCTGTCCTCTTCGTCCTCGACCTCTTCCCAGTAGACGCGGACCTCGCGGAAGCCGGCCTCGAGCATCAGCTCGCGGAGCTCGGGGATCGTCCACAGGCGCCAGTCGTAGGTGAAGGCCTTGCGGATCTCGGAGCCGTCTTCGAACTCGAAGTGGATGTGGCAGAGCGTCGAGTGATCGATGGGGTTGTAGCGCGCTTGCTGCCAGATGTAGGTGAAGCCCTCGACCTCGCGGTGATCCTCGACCTCCTGGATCGCCTCCATGCCGCCGTAGAGCTCGCAGAAGAACACGCCGTCCTCGACGAGGCCGGCCCGCGCCGCGCGGAAGTACTCGAGCAGCTCCGCGCGCGTCTTGAACACGCAGAACGAGAAGTTCATGGCGCAGGTCAGCTCGGCGGGCGCGACGTCATGCGCGCTGCGGACGTCGCCCTCGATCAGCTCGACGCGCGCGCGCACGTCGTCGGGCGCCTCCGCGAGGTTGTGCTCGCGCCCCCACTGCAGGGTCTCCGCGCTGAGGTCGACGCCGACGGCGGTGCGCTTGGGGTCGCTCTTGCACCACTCGGTCGAGAAGTACGCGGTGCCGCAGAAGTCCTCGCGCATGCGCAGCGGCGCGCGGCCGCGCTGGGCCTCGAACACCTTCGTGAAGAACTCGATGTCGGCCTCGGGCGCCTGCACCGACTTCTGGTAGAGATCGTGCTGATCCGCGCGATCGGCCTCGGTCTTGCGCTTCGAAAGTCGTCTGGGCTTCATCTGTTTGCGCTTCTGTCGTCCCACGGTCTCGCTCCTAGCGCTCGGCCGCCATGAAGGTCCACCAGAGGTCCTGGTTCTCGACGTAGTCGGGCTCGAAGAAGACCCCGGTGCCGTCGCCGCGGCGGTCGGTCTTCTCCCAGAAGAAGTGAACTTTGGAGAACCCTGCCTCGAGGAGCAGCTCCCGCAGCTCCGGCGCGGTCCACAGGCGCCAGTCGTACGAGTACGCGCGCTCGAGCTTGGAGCCGTCCGGGAACAGGAAGTGGATGTAGCAGAGGATCTCGTGCGTGATGATGTTGAAGCGCGCCTGCTCCCAGCGGTACACGAAGTCGCCGAGGTCGTTGTCGGTGACGTCCTCGCCCATCGACTCGCTGCCGCCGAGGAGGTCGAGGATGAACACGCCGTCGCGGTTGAGCCCCTCGTGCACGGCGGTGAAGTACTCGAGCAGCGCGGCGCGGGTCTTGAAGGTGCAGTAGGAGAAGTTGAGCGCGCAGGTGAGGTCGACCTTGGTCTTGCCGACCTCGCGCACGTCCGCGCAGCGCAGCTCGATGCGATCGGCGAGGTCGCCCCCGGCCGGCTCGATCCGATTGGTGCGCCCCCAGTCCATGGTCTCCTGCGAGAGGTCGACGCCGATCGCGGTCCGGTCCGCGCCCGCGCGCACCCAGGCGAGGCAGAGCGCTGCGGTGCCGCAGAAGTCCTCGCGCATGCTCAGCGGCTCGTGGTCGCGGAGCCTACGGTAGGTCTTGGCGAAGAACTTGACGTCCGTCGGCGGGTCCTGAACCGCGCGCTCGTAGAGCGCGTGAACGTCCGCTCGCTGGGCCATGGGTTGTACGCGGCGTCCCGCGCGAGCGCGACCGCGAGTTTTTGAGGTTCGGGTAGCCATGAAGAACGCGCCGGGCGAAGTCGAGCGCAGGGATACCCTGATTCTCGAGGGCCGTCACGGGCTTTCGTGGCGACTCTTCGTCGCAGCGCGCCGTACGAGCGCTTCGACGACGTCGCGTGTCGGAGTCGGCGCGCTTCGTCGAGGCGAAGCGCTACTCGGCGTCGCTACTCGGCGTCGCTACTCGGCGTCGCTACTCGGCGTCGCTACGGCGTCGCTACTCGGCGTCGCTACTCGGCGTCGCTACTTCGCGCCGAGGTAGGCGGCGAGGCCGTTGTAGGCCTCGGTGATGTTGCGCGTGACCTCGGTCGCGGCTCGGAGCTTCTCCGGGTCCTGGGCGAACTTGTCGGGGTGGTACTGGCGCAGCAGTCGACGGTACGACTTGCGCACGGCCTCGAAGTCCGCGCCGGGCTCAAGCTCGAGGGTCTTGTACCAGCGACGCCGCTGCTCCGCGGGCGGCGGGCCGCCGCTCGAGGGGCCGCTGCCGGAGCGCTGCTTGGCTTTCTCGTAGGCCTTCTCCCAGGCCTCCTCGGCGGCGTCCTTGACCCGTCGCGCGGTGCGCCCTGCCTTGGCGCCGACGGTCTGGTTCTTCTTGAGCTCCTCGTCGAGCGCCCGCTTGTCCTCCTCCGACAGACCGTCCATGAGGTCGGAGTCGAAGGCGCTGCGGAAGTCGCTGAGATTCGAACGGGCGAGATCCCAAAGCCGCTTGGTGACGCTCACGAGTTAACTATCGTCCTTTTTTGGGCTCGTGCAAACGCGGACGCGGCCGCGAGTCCACGGTCTCGCGGCCGGCCGAGAAGTTCGTCCACGCTCGTTAGAGGTCGATGTATTCCGGCTCTTCGGCTGGCTTGAGCTCGCTGGCCGGGGGCTCGGCGAGCTCCTCTTCAAGCTCGAGCTGCGCGAGCTCGTCTGGGGTCAGATCGCGGGTTCGAACGGCGGACTGCGCGTCTCCGCGCATCTGTCGCGTGCGCTGGTGGCTGACGACGTCAGCGAGCCGGAGCGCCATCGCGGGCCCGAGGTTCTTGAACTCAACGCCCATGCCGCGCGGCTCGTCGGAGTGATAGACGACCTTGCCGGGGCCCGTGATCACGACCGGGTCGTCGAGCAGGACGGTGAAGCTGATCTCGACCATCGTGCCGATGGGGACGCGATGGCGCGTGTTGACGAACACGCCGGTCTCGCTGACGTTGCTGACGAAGGTCAACGTACCGGCCGCGAGCTCGGCGAATTCGGCGTTGACGGGGAACCGCTCTCCGCGGCGTCGCTCGTTGATCGGCTTGGGCCGGTCTGCCATCGTCGTGCGCCTCCGGCGTGCTCACGCGCCCGCGGTCAGTGGCGGTGCTTGCTCTTGCTCGAGATCTTGAACTGCTCGACGTGGAAGTCGCGGCGCCCCTGGATCTCGATACCCCGCTGGATGCGCTTGACCATGTTGTCGACCGCCGCGATCTCCGGGCCGTTCATCAGCTCGGCGACCGCCGGGCTTGACTGCACGAAAATCGTATCACCGTTGAGGTGGGGGGCCTCCCGGCGAATTTCGCGCAAAATTTCGTAGCACATCGTGCTGGGGCTCTTGGTGTAGCCCTTGCCGTTGCAGTACGAGCACGACTCCGTGAGCATCCGGCCGAGGCTCTCGCGCGTGCGCTTGCGGCTCATCTCGACGAGACCCATCTCGGAGATCTTCGTGATGTGAGCCTTGGCGCGATCGCGCCGCAGCGCGTCCTGCAGCTTGCGGTAGACCTTGCGCCGGTTCGACTCCTTATCCATGTCGATGAAGTCGATGATCACGAGCCCGCCGAGGTTGCGCAGGCGCAGCTGCTCGGCGATCTCCTCGGCGGCCTCGATGTTCGTCTGCGTGATGGTCTCCTCGAGCGTCTTGCCCTTGGCGCCGACGAATTTGCCCGTGTTGACGTCGATCGCGGTGAGCGCCTCGCCCTGGTCGAAGACCAGCGAGCCGCCGCTCTTGAGCGGGACCTTGCGCTCGAGCGCGCGATCGATCTCTTGCTCGATGCCGTAGCCGTCGAAGATCGGCTCTCGGCTGCTGTAGAGCTCGATCTTGTCGGCGTAGTCCGGCATGAACGCGCGCACGAATTTCTGCAGGCGCTCGTGCTGCGCGCGATCGTCGACGATCACGCGATCGAGCTCCGGGGACAGGTTGTCGCGGACGACCCGGAGCATGAGGTTGAGGTCGCGGTACAGCAGCACCGGCGCCCGATGGATGCGCTCGTTGAACTTGATGTTCCGCCAGCAGCGCAGCAGGTAGTCCATGCCCGCGCGGACCTGCCCGTTGCTCGCGTTCTCGGCGACGGTGCGGACGATGAAGCCCGTGCCCGGCGGGCGCATTTGATCGACGAGCTTGCGCAGGCGCTTGCGCTCGCGCTCGCTGCCAATCCGGCGCGAGATGCCGATGTGGCTGACTGTGGGCATGAACACCACATTGCGGCCCGGGAGCGAGATGTACGAGGTGATCCGCGCGCCCTTGCTGGAGATCGGGTCCTTGACGACCTGTACGAGGATCTCTTGCCCGGGGCGGACGAGCTCTTGGATGTTGGCGTGCTTGCCGGACCGGCGCGGCAGCCCGTCATCATCGCTCACTCGGTCGCCGCCGCTCCCTGGTACCGCGATGTCGCCCGCATAAAGGAATGCGGCTTTCTCTTCGCCGATGTCGACGAACGCGGCTTGCATGCCAGGGAGCACGCGCAGGACCTTGCCCTTGTATACGTTCCCCACGGTGCCGCGCTCGCGCTCGCGCTCCATGAAGACCTCTGACAAGATCCCATTCTCAATGAGCGCTACCCTCGTCTCGGGACCGTCGGCGTTTACGACAATAACGGAATCAGACACGGTGACCGGGCATTCCTAGCACAACCGGACGCAGCCGTGCCAAACGCGAGCGAGTTCCAAAGCGGACATGAGAAGGCTCAACACGGGGGCTGTAGACGGCGCCCGCGTCTTCGTGTCCGGCTCGAGACGAGGCGCTGAGCCGGAGCGCGGGAGTCACGCGGCGCGGAGGCGCGCCGGCTCGGAGACGCCCGGGATCTCGCTGCGAGCAGGGGACCCGCTCAAACACGCGGTAATTACCCCGTTGTTCGCGCTTGCGCCCCCACTCGGCCCTTCCCCGGCCCGTGCCCCTCCTGTAGTCTTCGCCGCGATGGCCTTCCAGTATCAGCCTGGGATCTACAAGACGACCAAGTACCTGCCCGGAAATGAGGCCCAGGTGGGACCGAACCAGCTCGTGCTGATTCGGACGGACGGTGATTTCGCGCCCGCCTCGGTGCTCCTGCCGGTCCAGAACCTCAATAACCAGTGGCGGTTCCAGATGCCGGGGCTTCACATCCCGCCGGCGTCCCTCAACTGGGGCGAGACGCTCACCAAGCTCCCGCACGAGGGGTTCTACCGGCTCACGCGCGAGTTCACCTTCGGCGAGACCGGCCGCTGGCTGCGGAACGCGATCGTCCAGCTCGGCTACACCCGCGGCGCCGAGCCGATCCTCTTTATCGCCCAGCGCCGCGCGCCGCTCGTCGCCAACGATCTGTTCTTCAGCGACAAGGGCGTGAAGATCGACTTCGACCAGCTCGACATGATCGAGCCGCTCGCCTGGTACCAGGAGCCCGAGAAGAAGTCGGCCAACTGAGCGCGGGCTCGCGCTTTTGCGGGGGCGTCTCCCGTGGACGCCCCCGTTGGCAATTGGGAGTCATGAGCGCGCGCTCGATCAGCGCGTCTGCTCGTCGTCCTCGGTGACCTCCTCGCCGAACTCAAGGCGCACGGTCTCGCCGCGCTGCCCCCTGGCTTGGACGACCTGCAGCAGGATCGAGCTCGCGCCGCCGATGTTGATCCAGCCCTCGTCGGACTCCTCGACCACCGAGCCGAGGACCTTGACGCGCAGCGGGACCGGCGGCGTCGCGCGCACGCCGAGCCGCGTCCAGAAGAAGAACGGGCTGTTCCAGTGGGTCTCGACCGTCTCCCACGCGTCCTCAGCCTGGAAGGTGTGCAGCTTGATCCGCATCCCGGCGACGTGACTCGCACACCCGCGCGGTGGCGACGACCGAGATGGTACGGCACAACCGCGGGCGGCGCGACCCGATCGTGCGACCTGAAGGATCGGCCAGGCTTGCGCGCGCCCGCGAGGCGCGGGCAGCATGTCCGGGCGTGAGCGAGACAGACGACGCCGTGGACGTGGCGATCATCGGCGCGGGCGTGATCGGCTGCGCGATCGCGGCAGCGGCGGCGCGTCACGGCAGCTCGGTGCTGGTGCTCGAGCGGGAGGATCGCGAGGGCACAGGCGTGACGAGCCGCAACAGCGGCGTGGTCCACAGCGGCCTGTACTATCCGCCAGGCTCGAGAAAAGCTCGCGCGTGCGTGCGCGGCCAGGCGCTGGTCTACGAGTGGGCGGCGCGCCGCGGCGTCGCCCACCGACGCACAGGGAAGCTCGTGATCGTGCCGGCCAGCGCGCCGCGGGTCGACGCCGCGGTCGCGGCGCTGCACGCCCTGCACGAGAACGCGAGGCGCAGCGGCGCGCGCGGGTGCGAGCTGATCTCGCCAGAGCGGGCGGCGCGGCTCGAGCCGTCGTTGCCGCAGTGCGCGGCGGCGATGCTGTGTCGCCACAGCGGGATTATCGACGTGCACGAGCTGACGCGCTCGCTGCTCGCGGACGCCTGTCAGCGCGATGTCGTGGTGGCGACGCGCGCCGAGGTGACGCGCGTCACGCCGGGCGCGCGTGACTTCACGATCGAGAGCGCGCGCGGTCCGGTGCGCGCGACGCGTGTGATCAACGCGGCGGGCCTGTACGCCGACCGTGTCGCGCGGATGGTCGGTCTCGACGATTACACGATCTACCCGTGCCGCGGCGATTACTTCCGGCTCCGGCGGACGCCGCGGTTTGAGCACCTGATCTACCCGGTGCGCGCGCCGGGAGACCCCGGGCTCGGGATTCACCTGACCCTCGAGCTCGACGGGGGGCAGCGCGTCGGCCCGGACGCGGAGTATGTCGACGCGCGAGACGACTTCGGCCCCGCGGAGCACAAGCACGCCGTGTTCCTCGAGGCGACGCGCCGCCTGCTCGGGCCGCTCGCGCCGGAGCAGCTCGCCTACGACGGCTGCGGGATCCGTCCCAAGCTGCGCGCGCCCCACGAGACGCGCGACCTCGACTTCATCCTGCGCGAGCAGCCGGCGGGCTTCCTCCACCTGCTCGGGATCGAGTCGCCGGGGGTGACGGCCGCGCTGGCGCTCGCCGAGGAGGTCGCGGACGGCTTCCTTAAGGGACAGGCGGTCGTCAGCGGCTGACCGCACCTCACGGGGCCGCGAGCGCGTCGACGCGGCGGTACCAGGTGATGAGCCGGTGCAGCAGGTGACAGACCGAGACCCAGGTGATCAGCTCGACCAGCGCGGCGGGCTGCAGCTGAGCGCCGTGGCTCGAGAGGAGCGCCGGGGGAACGCGGGCGGGGCTCTCGGACAGCCCGCGCGTGAGCAGCACGACGCTCGTGGCGACGTCGTCGAGGCCGTTCGCGCGGAGCCGCCGCGTCGCCTGCTCGAGCGCGACGGCGTCCTCGAGCGCGAGCGGCTCGCGGGCCAACCGCGCGATGTCCTCGAGCCCCGCCTCGTGGAGGCCGAGCCGCGCGCCGTCGGTCGACGCGTCGAGCAGCGCGCGCGCGAGCGCGGCGAGCTCCCCGTTGTCGAGGAACGCCCCGCACACGAGGCCCGCGAGGTGCTTGCGCGCCGCGCCGAGGATGCTGGACTCCGGCGCGAGGTTGTCCCGGATGATCGTGGCGAGCGCCTTTCGGACGCGGCCCGGGCTCACCCGCTCGAGGATCGGGAAGCGGCTGCCGACGCGCTGCTCGAGGAAGTCGCCGACCTGCGGCCAGGACGACGGGACGCCCTTGGTCCACGAGAGGTCGGCGGCGAGCGCCCAAGGCAGCACGCGCAGCAGGCCGGCGTGCTGCCAGAGCGAGTCGACCGCGAAGGGGCGCGTGGGCTGCCCGTTGTCCTTGAGCGCGTGGCGACCGGGCTCCCACCCAGACGGCGCGATGACGTGCTCGACCTCGTCGAACACGGCCTGCTCGAGCTCCATGCCGAGCGCGTCCATGCACTTGTTGAGGTAGCCCATCATGATCGGGACGAGCATGATCCACTCGACGTGCGCGGCCGAGAAGCTGCGTTGAATCGCCACGATGTCGTCGTCGCGCAGGCTCAACGGGACGCTCGAGAGCCCGCGGCTGGCGCGGATGATCGCCAGCTCCTTGTCATCGAAGAGGTCGCTCGACTCGGCGTCGATCGCCGCGGCGAGCTTGCTCGGCGCCATGCCGCGGCGCATGGCGAAGGCGCAGCCGTGCGCGGAGCAGTACATGCAGCGGGCGGCGCGGCTCGAGGTGTACATGGCGAAGCCCAGGTACCGCGCGGGCACGCCGACTCCGAACAGCGGCAGCGGCATGTTCAGGAAGTTCGGGACCAAGATGCCGTAGGTGCGAAAGGACACCGGCCAGATCTCGAGCAGCGGGTTGCAATTCGGGATCACGCCGAGCATGCGCTGCTGCATCTCGAGCACGGCGCCGTAGCGCTCGTGCAGGACCCCGTACGGGACCGCCGCGGGCTCGAGGTACTGCGCGATGGAGGTCGGGCTGGTTCCGTGCAATTGCAACGACTCAGGGTACCAAACCACCGCGCCAGGCACGCCGAACCGCGGACGCGCGGCCGTGAGGACCATCGCAAGTCGCTCGGCGGCTGAACGCTTCCCAACGGGCGGCTGCGAAACCGAGTGCGCAGCCCTGCGCCACGATCACGCTGAAAGTCTGGGGCCGGCAGGGACGAAAATTACGAGATCACGCCGCCGGCGTCGCGTCAACGCTAGCTGACGCGCTCGATCCGGACGAGCAGCGCGGTGATGTTGTCCTTGCCGCCGGCGTCGTTGGCGGCGGCGATCAGCTTGCTGCTGCAGGAGTCGAGGCGCTCGTACTTGTTGATGACCTTGAGGATCGTCGCGTCGTCGATCATGTCGTTGAGGCCGTCCGAGCACAGCAGGAAGATGTCGTCGTACTTGTACTCGTCGATCACGACGTCGACGTTGACCTGCTCCGCCAGGCCGAGCGCGCGCACGACCACGTTGGTGAACGGGAAGTTGACCACGTCCTCGCCCGACAGGCCCTTCATGCGCAGCCAGTCGTTTCGCAGCGAGTGATCCTCGGTCATCATCTGGATCTGGCCCTTGCGCACGCGGTAGACGCGACTGTCACCGACGTGGCCGATGTAGAGGCGGCCCTGGGTGAAGTAGATCGCGTCGATCGTCGTCCCCATGCCCTTCTTGCCCGAGTCGGCCGAGGCGGTCTCATAGATCCGCGAATTGGCGAGCTTGACGGCGGTCTCCATGCGCATGCGCTCGATGTCGAGGAGCGGCGGTCGGAACGGCCACGTCCGGGGGCCCGACTGGGCGGTCGAGCGATAGAAGCCCTCGATCGTCTCCACGGCGATCTTGCTGGCGACGTCTCCCGCCGCGTGACCGCCCATGCCGTCCGCGATCGCCCCGAGCGCCATCTCGGTGGGCATGAGGATGCTGTCCTCGTTCTGCGAGCGGTGGAGGCCGACGTCCGACTTCCCGGCGAAGCGGATCCGGTGGGGACCGACCTGGAAGCTGATGCTCATGAGGCATTACGGTAACAAGCTCGAGTTCTATTCTCGAGTTCTATTCTCGAGTTCTATTCTCGAGTTCTATTCGAGCGATCAACTCGGCCAGTGACGGGGAGATCCCGCCTGCCGGGCCGGGAGCGCCGTCCGCGGAGCGCGGTCTCGATCGGTCGCCTACCCGTACGTACACGCGAGCTTACGGTGGCGTCGCGCGGGCGTGCGCGAAATCATGGGCTCGGTCGCGCGCGGCCCGAACGTCAGGGCGTGTAGCGGCAGTTGCGGATGCAGGTCTCGTTGTGCCGCTCCGCCGCGCGCTCGAGCTCGTCGGGCTTGAAGTCGTCGTGCAGGACCTCGTAGCTGGTCTCCCAGTCAGTTCGGTAGTAGTAGCGCGAGGCGAGGCCGAGCATGTCCATGTCGAATCGCGGCTGGGCCGCGCGCGCGCCCTGTCGGATCGCGTACAGGCCGACGCGGCGCGGCGAGGCGGAGGCGACGAAGGTCGTCTGGTTGCCGCCCTCGCTGACGAAGCTGTAGCGCTGGGGGAACACGGCCGCGAGCGTCTGGCGATCGTGCGGGTACATGCGCGTGATGTTGTGGAGGTTGGCGACGACGACCCCGCCGGGCGTCAGGCGCTCCAGGCACGCGCGGTAGAATTCGAAGGTCTTGAGGTGGTAGGGGACGAAGACGCCGCGAAACGCGTCGAGCATGATGATGTCCCATCGGACCTCTGGGCGCGCGCGCTCGACGAACACCCGCGCGTCGGCGGCGTGCGTGCGATAGCGCGAGTCATCCGCGGGCACGCCGAAGTACTTGATCGCCAGGCGGATGACCTCGGGGTCGATGTCGACCGCGTCGATCTCGAGGGATGGGAAGCGCGCGTAGAGGTAGTTCGACATCTGCCCGCCGCCGACGCCGAGCATCAGCAGCCGTCGCGGCGCCGGGTTGAACAGAAACCCCGCCATCATCGTGCGCGTGTAGTCGAGATCGAGGCTCGTCGGGCGCGCGCGGTCGAGTCGCGACTCGATGTACTGCATGCCGTTGCTGCCGATGAAGTACATCGTCCGCACGGCGCCGTGCTCGACCACGCGGACGTGGTTGTAGGTCGACTGGACATCTTCGAGCACGACGCCCGGGGCGAGCGCGCCGGCGGCCCGAGGTCTCGCGAGCCACCCGAGCGCCGCGCCGGCGGTCGCGCCGAGCAGCGCGCGGCGTCGGATCCTGGAGGGCGCGCGCGAGTGCTGCACCGCCGCAGGGTAGGGGAATTGAGCGCGGCTGTCCGGTCGCGCCCGTGGTGCCGCGTTGACAACTCGTCACGCGCGCGCCCTCGGCTCGGTCAGGCCGTCAACGCGTCGCGGACTCGAGCGTGGGAAACCGAGTGATTCATGGCGCAGGCCCGGCGCAGGGCTTGCAATACTTGCCTGCGTCAGCCCGTCGACGTACATGGGACCAGCGATGCAGCGCGCGCGAACGCGAGGCCAAGCTCCTGTCGGAGCGAGGGGAGAAGCGAGGGCAGCAGCGAGGGCAGGGGCGGCGGGGAGCGCGGCCCTCGTCGCGTCGTTGCTGCTGGCGTTCGCGCCCACGCGCGCGCGCGCGGAGCCTCCCGGCGTGATGACGACGCGTCACCTGTCGATGGGGAACGCGAGCCGGGCGTCGGCCTCGGGCGCGAGCGCGGCGATGATCAACCCCGCAGCGATGGGCTTGACGCCGACCTTCACGATCCAGCCCGCCTATCAGGTGCGCGTCGAGGATCGCACGCACGGCGTCGCGGTCACGGCGATGGACTCGCTCAACAACTCGCGCCTGGCCATCGGCTTGACCTACGCGTTCATGCACGGGACGCCCGAGGTCACCTACAACGACACCAACGGGCTCGAGGAGACCTTGCGGCTGCGACACGTCGGTCACGAGGCGGGTCTGTCGATCGGCGTGGTCGCGGTGCCGGGGTGGCTCCTGGTCGGCGTCCGCCCGAAGTACCAGTTCACGTCGCTGCGCTTCGAGGACCCGACGGGCGCGACGGTCGACGCCAACGAGACGCACAGCGCGTTCGGCCTCGACGCCTCGCTGCAGCTGCTGGTCGCCGGCTGGGTGAGCGTCGCCGCGCTCGGCTACAACCTCACCGGCACGCACCCGGCCGCGTGGACGGAGGATCGCGCGCTGACGCTCGATCCCCTGCCGGTCGACTACAGCACGCTCGATCCCGCGAACGTCTCGCGCCTCTCGGATTACCCGCGGACCTTCGCCCACGCCATCGCCGTGTTCCCGACGCGAAGACCGGGCTTCTCCATTAATTTCGACGGCACCTACGACTTCACCTCGTACTGGAACACGGATCTCGACGGCGACGGGGAGGACGATCGCTGGGCGCGGCTCACCCTCGGCGGCGGCGCTGAGTACACGATCGGTCCGGTGCCGCTGCGCGTCGGCGGGTACTGGGATCGCCGCGGCCCAGCGTCGGACGACGATCGCGGCTACATCACGGGCGGGGTCGGCTTTGTGCGCGGAACCCCGTCGGCGGGCGGAGTCGGCGTCGATATCGGGGTCGGGTTCAGCCGTCAGATCGCGGGCCCCAACCCAGAGACCTTTATCGGCGCGCATATCGGGCTGTTGTTGAACCCGAGGCTGTAACTGCTCGCGCGCGCTGGCTGTTCGCGCGCTGGCTGTTCCCGCGCGCCCGATCGCGCGCGTCCTTCGTGGGAACCTTGTCGAGCCCCCGCGGTCTAGTGGAAAGTGGGGGCCGTGAGCGAAGCCAGCGCCAAAGCCGACGCGTCCGAGGAGGACAGGTCCAGCGCGCGTCCGCCTCGCTCGCCGCGTGTGGGGCGAGACGAGGCGGAGGAGCAGCGCCGGCACGATCAGGATCGTCGCGATCGCCGGCTGGTGAAGCGCCTCAAGGAGGGCGACGAGCGCGCCTTCCAGGAGCTCGTCACGACCTATCAAAACCGCATCTTCAGCCTCACGCTGCGCTTTATGGGCAACCGCGAGGAGGCCGAGGATCTCGCCCAGGAGGTGTTCCTGACCGTCTTCCGGGCGATCGGGAGCTACCGGGGTGAGGGTCGCTTCTATACGTGGCTCTATCGCATCGCGTCGAACACCTGCAAGAACCGGCTCAAGTATCTCAAGGGCCGCCAGCACCACCGCAGCATCGACATCGAGGACAGCCCGCAGGCCCAGCTCCCGTCCGAGGAGGGCGGCGCGCGCCAGAGCCTGCAGAGCCAGATCCCCGGGCCCGAGGCGGTGGTGCGCGGGAATCGGCTGCAGCGGGCGATCCAGGAGGAGATCGCCCAGCTCGACGCGGAGCACCGCCTGCTGATCGTCCTTCGCGACATCCAGGGGCTCTCGTATCACGACATTATTCGAATCACCGGGCTCGCCGAGGGCACGCTCAAGTCCCGTCTTCACCGCGCGCGTCTCGCCCTGAAGAAGCGCATGGACAGGCACATGCGCTGAGACGTGAGCTCGCTGATCTTGACCTCGTCACTCCGCGCCCCATCGATAAAGCACAGCAACGACCATGGTCACGCCGTCCGAATCCAACGCCGCAGAGCTCATGAGCGCCGCGCTCGATGAGCAGCTCGCCCCCGAGGAGGAGGAGGCGTTCGCGGCGATGCTCGCGGCCTCGCCCGAGGCGCGCGAGGAGTTCGAGCAGCTGCAAGACATGCTCAAGCTCGTCAAGGGCTTGCCCGAGGTCGAGGCGCCGCCTGACTTCTTCGAGAAGGTCGCCAAGAAGATCCGCCGTCGCAAGCTGATGCGCGGCGAGACCTTCCTGCTCGTCTCGCTCCCGTTTCAGGTCTTGAGCGTGATGATCGTGCTGGCGATCGCGGTGACCTACATGATGTTGCAGCTCGAGCGTGATCCCGCGAGCAAGCTCGTCCGCGACGCCGCGACGCCGAGCGACGGCGTCAGCGAGCCCGCGGGCGATGAAGACGCGCCGGACAAGCCCAGGGACGAGACGGTCACGAGACCGCCGGCGGAGTGAGTCCTCGCTCAGGTTCTGGCTTCGGGGACAGGTCCCCGCGGTGGACACTGAACTGACGTGCAACGATCGTCAGGGCAGGCCCAGGAGAAAGGGCGGCGTTTGCGGCTGGAGCGCAAACTGCATCGCGATTTCTCGAACCTGTGATAGAACGAGTGCCCCGGAATGCCACGTGAAGTCACGCTAGTCGACGCGAATCTCGGAAATCTGGACAGCGTGGAGCGCGCGCTTATCCAGGTCGGCGCCTCTGTCGTTGTCTCCAGCGACCCCAATACCGTTGCGACTTCGCGCATGGTCGTGTTCCCTGGCCAGGGCGCGTTTGGCGAGGCCACCGACACGCTCGTGGATGGCGCGATGGGCGCCGCGCTGCGCATGGTGATCGAGCGCGGGGACCCGTTCCTCGGGATCTGCCTCGGGATGCAGCTGCTGTTTGAGTCGAGCGACGAGAACGGCGGACACCCGGGTCTCGAGGTGCTGCCTGGCGCGTGCAAGCGCTTCCCGGAGGGGACGCCGCTGACGCCGAACAACCCCGACGGGCGGATCATGAAGATCCCGCACGTGGGGTGGAACAGCGTCTCGCCGTCCATGGACCACTACTACTTCTCCCACAGCTACTACGTTCAGGCCGCGCGCGCCGAGGACGTGATGTGGACGACGCGGTACGGGATGGTCGAGTTCCCCTCCGCGATCCGGCGAAACAACATCTTCGGCTGCCAGTTCCACCCCGAGAAGAGTCAGCGCGCAGGCTTGCGGTTCCTGCGGAGCTTCGTTCTCGGAGGACGTTCGTGATCGCCATCCCGGCGATCGATCTGCTCGAGGGCAAGGCTGTTCGTCTCGCCGAGGGTGATCGCGCGCGCGCGACCGTGTACGAGCGAGACCCTCGCGTGCTCGTCACGCGCTTCGCCGACGCGGGCGCGCGCTGGCTGCACGTCGTCGATCTCGACGGCGCGTTCGCGGGGCGCCCGTGCCAGCTCGAGCTCGTGCGCGAGCTGGTCGCGAGCGCGCACGCGCGCGGCGTCAAGGTCGAGGTCGGCGGCGGGCTGCGCTCGCGCGCCGCGATCACGCAGCTGCTCGAGCAGACAGGCGCGGATCGAGCGGTGGTCGGGACGCTGGCGGTGCGCGAGCCCGAGGTCGTCGCGGCGCTGTGTCAGCAGTACCCCGAGCGGCTCGTGATCGCCGTGGACGGCCGTGACGATCGCGTCGCGGTCGCGGGCTGGCAGGAGACCTCGGAGACCACGATCCAGGCGTTGGCCGCCGCCGCCCAGCGGTGGGGCGCGGCCGCGCTGCTCTACACCGATGTGCCCCGTGATGGGCTCCAGGGGGGGCCCGCCGTCGACGCGACCGCCGCGCTCCAGCGAACCGTGGAGATCCCCGTGATCGCCAGCGGGGGCGTTGGTTCGCTCGCGGATCTGGACGCGCTGCGCGGCGCTGGAGTCCGCGCGGTCGTCCTGGGTCGCGCCCTGTACGAGGGCAGCTTCACGTTGAAGGAAGCGCTGTCGAGATGCTGAAACGTCGCATTATTCCTTGCCTCGACATCAAGAACGGACGCGTGGTCAAGGGCGTTCACTTCGTGGGTCTGCGGGACACGGGTGATCCCGTGGAGGCCGCGCGCGCGTATGACCGCCAGGGCGCGGACGAGATCTGCATGCTCGACATCACCGCGACCGTCGAGGGGCGGGAGATGTTCCTCGACGTGGTGCAGCGGGTCGCCGGGCAGATCTTCGCGCCGCTCACCGTCGGCGGCGGGATCCGTCGCGAGACCGACGTGCGCAAGCTGCTGCTGGCCGGCGCCGACAAGGTCGCGATCAACAGCGCGATCGTCTCCAACCCCGAGCTCATCCGTCGCGTCGCCGACAGCTACGGCAGCCAGTGCATCGTCGCCGCGGTCGACGTCCGTCAGCTCCCGGCGCTCCCGGGTGAGGAGCGCGCCCCCTACGAGGTCGTGATCCACGGCGGGACGCGGTCGACGGGCCTCGACGCGATCGCCTGGTGCGAGCAGGTCGCGGAGCTCGGCGCCGGCGAGATCCTGCTGACGAGCATGGATCGCGACGGCACGCGCAACGGCTACGACCTGTGGATCACCCGCGAGATCAGCCGACGCGTCCCGATCCCGGTGATCGCGAGCGGCGGCGTGGGCTCCCTCGATCACCTGCGCGCGGGCCTCGCGGACGACGAGGGCTCGGCGGACGCCGCGTTGGCGGCCTCGATCTTCCACTTCGGCCTGTACACGATCGCTCAGGCCAAGCAGTTCCTGCACGAGCACCAGATCCCCGTGCGACCGCCCGACGGCGTTCGCTACTAGCGAGCCGCCGCGGTCTCGCCACGCTGGAGCGCGTCGCCTCGCCGACGGTATGCTCCGCGCGATGCGAGACGCGGACGCGACGGTCGAATCTCTCTGGTCGAAGCTGCGGCCGTCCTCCGACGGGCTGGTCGCGGCGGTCGTGCAGCACGCGAGCAGCGGCCAGGTGTTGATGCTCGGCTACATGAACCGCGACGCGCTGGCGGCCACGCTGCGCAGCGGTCACGTGACGTTCTGGAGCCGCAGTCGAGAGCGGCTGTGGGAGAAGGGCGAGACCAGCGGCAACACGCTCGACCTGCGCGGGCTGTGGGCTGACTGTGATGGCGACGCGCTGCTCGTGCTCGCCGCGCCGCGCGGGCCGACCTGTCACACGGAGCGCGACAGCTGCTTCTTTCGTCGCGTCGCGCAGGGCGACGGCTGCTCGCTCTACGACGAGGACCACGGGCCCGCGCCGGGGCACGCGAGCGCGACCTTCGAACGGGTGTTTGCGACCATCCTCGAGCGCAAGGCCGGGCGCGGGGCCACCAGCGCGAGCGGCAAGAGCTACGTCCGCGGGCTCATGGATCGCGGCGTCCCGAAGATCTCGGAGAAGATCAACGAGGAGGCCGCGGAGCTCTGTGACGCGCTCGCGGCCGAGTCGGACGCCGCGGTCGCGCGCGAGGCCGCCGACGTGTTGTTCCACGCGATGGTCGGTTTAGCGCTCCGCGGCGTCTCGATCGATGACGTCGCGGCCGTGCTGCGCGAGCGCATGGGCGTGAGCGGCCTCGACGAGAGGGCGGCGCGTCGGCGCTGAGCGGCGCGGACGGGGCGGCGCGCCGCTCGCCGCTGCTAGCGTGCTCGTCGCGCTCGCATGTATCCTGCCGCCTGTGAGCCTCTTCGGACTCGGACAGAGCGTGGTCGCCTGGTGCTTGTTCGCCTACCTGATCGCGGCTGTGCCGGTCGGGTTGCTCGTGGGCTGGTCGCGCGGCGTCGACCTGCGCGAGGTTGGCTCCGGGAACATCGGGACGACCAACGCGATGCGGGCGCTCGGGCGCAAGCTCGGGCTCATGGTGTTCGCGCTCGACGTGCTCAAGGCCTACGCGCCTGTCCGTCTCGCCATGATCGAGAGCGGGCTCGGTCCTGACGCCCACGGCGCCCTCGCGCTCGTCGCCCTGTGCGCCGTGCTGGGGCATATCTACCCGGTGTACCTGGGCTTTCGCGGCGGCAAGGGGGTCGCGTGCGCGCTCGGGGTGTTCACCGCCGTGCTGCCGGCGAGCGGCTTGCTCGCGCTCGTGGTGTACCTGCTGACGCTCGCGCTCACGCGCGTCTCCGCGATCGGCTCGCTCGTCGCGGTCACGGCGACGAGCGTGCACATCGCCGTGTCCGGCGGACCGTCGGCGTACACCTGGCTCGCGCTCGCGACCTCGGCGGTGATCTGGTGGCGTCACCGTGGCAACTTGACCCGCATCCTCGAGGACATGGCGGCCCGCAAGCGCACGCTGTGAGCCGCGTCGTCCTCGACTTCACGCGCGAGGTTCGGGCTGTCGGTTATTGTTGTTCTGCGCGTTCGGCCGCGGGGTCGCGCGCGTTGTTACTTTGGGCGAGCACGTTGGGGCTAGTTCGAATCGACTAGTCGCCGTTGGAATCGCACAAAAATAGCGGGCTGGAACGACCACGCGACTATTTGCTAGCGTCGTGTGGCGCTCCATGAACCGCAGAACGCTATACGTCGGCGGGCTCTCGCCCGCGACGAAGCTCGAGCCGCTCCGCGTCATGCTCGAGCAATTCGGGCTGATCGAGGACATTCGTATGACGACGCGGCGGTCCTCGACCGGGGAGAACCCCGGGATTGCGTACGTGACCTTTAAGACAAGCGAGTCCGCGATGGCGGCGCGGCGCGTGCTCGACGGCTCCGAGCTCGACGGCGCGCGCATCCGCGTCGACATCGCCCGCTGAGGTGCGGCGGCCGCTCAGACGCCGCCGCGCGTGATCCCCAGCAGCTTCATCTTCTTGTGCAGGTGGGTGCGCTCGACGCCCAGCGACTCGGCCGTGCGCGAGACGTTCCACCCGAACTCGCCGAGGCGCTGGTGGATGATCGCGCGCTCGATCGACTCGCGCAGCGCCTTGAGCGAGAGGCCGCTCGGCGGCGGGTCGCGCTCGAGCTCGGCGAGCAGCTCGGCGAGCCCGCCCTCGCCCCCGTCCGGCGCCGCGCGCTCGCGCGTCGCGTTGATAATGTCCTCGGGGACATCTTCTAGCGTGAGCTCGGCGTCCGAGAGGATCGACATGCGCTCCATGACGTTGCGCAGCTCCCGGACGTTGCCGGGCCAGCGGTACGCCTCGAGCGCCGCGGTGGCCTCGCGCGCGATCGGCTTGCCGGCGACGCCGTTCTCGCGACACGCGACGTCGATGTAGTGGCGACACAGCAGCGCGACGTCGCCGGGGCGGTCGCGCAGCGGCGGGACGGTGATCGGCACCACCGCGAGCCGGAAGTACAGGTCCTCGCGGAACTCGCCGGCGCTCACGAGCTCCTTGAGGTTGCGGTGGGTCGCCGCGATCACGCGCACGTCGACCTTGATCGGGCGCTCGCCGCCGACCCGCATCAGCTCGCCGCTCTGCAGCACGCGCAGGACCTTGGCCTGCGCGTTCAGGTCCATGTCGCCGATCTCGTCGAGGAAGATCGTGCCGCCGTCCGCGAGCTCGAACAGCCCGCGCTTCTGGCCGGTCGCGCCCGTGAACGCGCCGCGCTCGTGGCCGAACAGCTCGCTCTCGATCAGCTCGCGGGGGATCGCGGCGCAGTTGACCTTGACGAAGTTGGCGCCCGCGCGGTCGCTGGCCTCGTGCATCGCCCGCGCGACGAGCTCCTTGCCCGTCCCGCTCTCGCCCTGGATGAGCACGCGCGCGCGCGTGGGGCCGACCTTGGCGATCTGCTTGAGCAGCCCCTGCATCGGCTCGCTCTCGCCGATCAGCTCGGCGCTCCCGTGGAGGCGCGCGCGCAGGGCTCGCAGCTCGCGCTCGGCGTTGTAGTGGCGCAGCGCGTTGCGGACCCCGACGACCACGCGGTCGCGCGCGAGCGGCTTTTCGAAGAAGTCGAAGGCGCCGAGGCGCGTGGCGCGGACGGCGTCGCTGACGGTCGCGTGCCCGCTGATCAGGATCACGGGCAGCGGCGGCGTGCCGCCGCCGAGCTCGCACAGGCGCTCGAGCAGCTCGAGCCCGCTCATGCCCGGGAGCTTCACGTCGGCGAGCAGGAGCTCGACGGGGCCGCCCTCGAGCGTGCCCTCGACGCCCGCGCGCAGCGTCTCGAGCGCGCGCTCGGCCGTGTCGGCGTCGAGCACCGTCGCGCCCTCGCCCTCGAGCACCATCCGCAGCGTCCGCCGGATGTTGCGCTCGTCGTCCAGGACCAGGATCCTGCCGGCGAGCTCTCCGGAGTCATCGAGCGCGGCCTCGGTCACGGCGGGCACCAGTCTACCAGCCTCGCGCGCGCGGTCGCGGTCAGCCCTGCGCGCGGTCGAGCCAACCCCGGATCACGCGCCCGGCGTCCGCGAGCGGGACGCCGCGCTCCTGCTCGCCGGAGGCGAGGTGCTTGAGCGTGACGGCGCCCGCCTTGACCTCATCCGCGCCGAGGATCGCGGCGATCGGCGCCTTCACGCCGTCGGAGTCGGCGTAGCCGAGCTGCTTCTTGAGCTTCGCCGACTCGGGGTAGACCTCGACGCGCACGCCCTGACCGCGCAGCGCGTGCGCGCTCTTGAGGACCTCGGCGACGTCGACGTCGAGCCAGCAGACCAGCACCTCGGGCCCGCCCGGCAGGCTCGGGAACATGCCGCGCTGCTCCATCACGACCAGGATGCGCTCGAGCCCGAGCGCCATGCCGACCGCCGGCACCTCGCGCTTGCCGAACATGCCCACGAGGTCATCGTAGCGCCCGCCGCCCGCGAGGCTCGAGCCGAGGTCGGGGACCGCGACCTCGAAGATCGCGCCGGTGTAGTAGCTGAGGCCGCGCGCGAGCGCCGGGAACAGGCGTACGCGGGGGCCCGCCGGCGTCGCGCTCAGCAGCTCGCACAGCAGCGCGAGCTCGTCGAGCACGGCGACGGCTTTCTCGTCGCCGTGGAGCAGCCGCTTGAGGAACTCGAGCACGACCACGTGCTGCGGCGACTCCTCGTGCTCCGAGAGCGTGGCGATCCCGAGGATGCCCCAGGTCAGGCTCTGCTGCTTGTCGACGAATTCGTAGATCGGCGTGCCGGGCTCGAGCAGCTGCTCACAGCAGACCAGGCCGAGCAGGTGCGCGGCGGACTGCTCCGAGAGGCCGCGCTCGACGAGCTCCTGCTTGACCCCCTCGAGCCCGATCTTGTCGAGCTTGTCGACGGCGATCAGCGCGCTGCCCTCTAGCGCCTCGTCGACCCCGGCCGCGCGGATCATCGCGCGCAGCAGCTCGCGGTGGTTGAGGCGCAGCTCGAAGTCCTCGAAGCCGAGCTCGCCCAGGACCTCGGCCGCGGCCGCGCAGACCTCGGCCTCGGCGACCAGCGAGGTGGTGCCGGTGATGTCGACGTCGCACTGATAGAACTCGCGAAAGCGCCCCTTGCCCGGGCGATCGGCCCGCCAGACCGGCTGGATCTGGTAGCGCTTGAAGAACTTGGGGAGCGCGCCGTACTCGGCGACGACGCGCGCGAGCGGGACGGTGAGGTCGTAGCGCAGCCCCTTGTCGGCGAGCGTCGCCTCGGTGACCTCGTCGTCCGCGAGCGCGCGCGCGAGCACGTCGCGCCGGTGGAGCAGGCGGTAGAGCAGCTGGTCGCCCTCCTCGCCGTACTTGCCGAGCAGCGTGCTGAGGTTCTCGATCGCCGGCGTCTCGATGGGCACGAAGCCGTAGCGGTCAAAGACCTCGCGCACGATCCCGATCACGTGCTGGCGCCGGGCGATGTCCTCCGGGAGGAAGTCCCGCATACCGCTGGGGGGCTTGGTCGAGACTTTCTTCCCCTGCGACTTCTTTCCCTGCGACGTCTTGCCCATGGCGCTCGCGTTATCCCACGGGGCGCGGGGGCGCGTAAACGGCGATCCCGGCGCTGAGCGCTGCGCTATGCTCTCCGCGGTGACGGATGAGCGCTCCCTCGCGCGCGCCGAGCAGCGCGCGCTCGCGGCCCGTGAGCGCGGGCGCACGCTGGTGTTCGCGATCCTGTTCGTGGTGTTCGTCAGCGCGCCGATGCTGCTGCTCCCGCTGTGGGTCGGCTGGACGCTCGCGCCGGTGTTCGGCGGGCTGCTGTGGCTGCTGTACCGGGCGACCACGTCGCAGGCGGCGGTGACCAGGCCGGCGCGCACGGCCGGCGCGGTCGTGTGCCCGAAGTGCGGATCCCAGCAGACGGACGAGGTCGACGCGCTCGACGACGCCGGCGAGCTGGTGCACGACTGGCGCTGCTTCCAGTGTGATCATCAATGGCGCTGACGCGGCGCTGACGCGGCGCCGACGCGGGTCCTCCTCGCGAGCGCGCGCGAGGAGGTTGTGGCCGCGCGCGCGCCTAGTCGATCACGAGCGCCTTGATCTTCGAGAGCGCGAGCTGCAGGCGGTCGCCGTCGACGCGGTCCTCGGCCGTGTGGAAGCCCGGGGCGCCGTCGAGCGCCGGGCGCAGCGCGTCCTCGTCGGCCAGCGTCAGCGAGAGCGCCAGGACCTCGCGCTTGATCAGCTCGGCGAGCTCGGGCTGCTCGAGGGTCGCGCGCAGCTCCCCCTCGGCGAAGGCGAGCAGCGCGATCCGCTGGCTGACGTCGAGGTCGGCCTGCTTGCGCAGGTTCTGGACGCGGTTGATGAGCTCGCGCGCGAGGCCCTCGCGCCGCAGCGCGTCGGTGATCGTCGTGTCGAGCGCGACCGTGACCGCGCCCTCGCTGGCGACGACCTGACCGCCCTTGGGCTCGCGCACGAGCAGCAGGTCGTCCTCGCCGAGCGTCTCGCCCTCGACGGTGATGGTCCCCGTCGCGAACAGGGTCTTGAGGGCGGCTTGGTCGAGGGCCGCGATGGCCGTGGCGACCGTCTTCATGCGCTTGCCGAGCCGGCGCCCGAGGACCTTGAAGTTGGCCTTGGCGCCGAGCGTGACCAGCGAGCTGTCGTCCTCGGTGAGCGCGAGCTGCTTGACGTTGAGCTCGCCGAGCACGTCGTCTTCGAAGCGCTGCAGGGCCGCGCGCGCGTCGGCGTCGGGCGTGGCGACGGTCAGGGTCTGCAGCGGCCTGCGCACGCCGAGGCGCTGCTGCTCGCGCAGGCCCATGGCGAGCGTCACCGTCTGGCGGACCACGGCGACGCTGCGCTCGAGCTCTTGGTCGCGCAGGCGCTCGTCGGGCGCGGGGTAGGGCATCATGTGCACGCTGTCCTCGCCCTCGCTGGCGAGCCCGGGGTCGACCCACAGGCGCTGGTGCAGGAACTCGGTGAAGAACGGGATCACCGGCGCCATCGCGCGCGCGAGCGTGACGATCACGCGGTAGAGCGTCGCGTAGGCCTCGTGCTTGTCGGTCGGGTCCTCGTCGGCGCCGCGCCAGTAGCGACGGCGACCGCGGCGCACGTACCAGTTGTTGAGCTCGTCGCACAGGCGCAGGTAGCAGGGCACCAGCGACGAGAGGTTGTAGGCCTCGAACTCGCCGCGCAGCTCGGCGATGAAGCCCTGCACGCGCGAGAGGATCCAGCGGTCGAGCGCGCCGGTCGGCTGGATCTCGAGGGCCGCGGCGCTCGGCTCCCAGCCGTCCGCGCGCGCGTACGTGACCAGGAAGTTGTAGGCGTTCCAGAGCGGCAGGATCACCGTGCGGACCGTGTCGCGCACGCACTCGCCCGTGGTGTCGTCGGCCGTCTTGCCGAAGCGCATGGGCTCGGCGCGGACGATCGGGCCGGTGATCAGGTAGGCCCGCAGCGCGTCGGCGCCGAAGCTGTCGATCACGCCCGCGGGGTCGGGGTAGTTCTTGAGCCGCTTGGACATCTTGCGGCCGTCGGCCGCGAGGATGAGCCCGTTGACGATCACGTTCTTGAACGCGGGGCGATCGAACAGCGCGGTCGCCAGCACGTGCAGCGTGTAGAACCACCCGCGCGTCTGGTCGAGGCCCTCGGCGATGAAGTCGGCCGGGAGGTTGCGCTCGACGTACTCCTTCTTCTGGGCGTCGAAGGGGTAGTGGTTCTGGGCGTAGGGCATGCTGCCCGACTCGAACCAGCAGTCGAAGACCTCGGTCACGCGGCGCATGGTCCCGCCGGCCTTCGACGGCCAGGTGATCGGGTCGATGCTCTCGCGGTGGAGGTCGGTGATCGAGCCCGGCGCGAGCCCGGCGCGCCGCTCGAGCTCGGCGATCGAGCCCACGCAGAGCATGTCCGAAGGGTCCTTGTCGCAGCGCCAGATCGGCAGCGGCGTGCCCCAGAAGCGGTTGCGGCTGAGGTTCCAGTCGCGCGCGTTGGCCAGCCAGTTGCCGAAGCGCCCGCTGCCGACGTGGTCGGGGACCCAGCGGATCTTCGTGTTGTGCTCGACCAGGCGCTCGCGCAGCGGCTCGACCGTCATGAACCACGTCGAGATCGCCATGTACAGCAGCGGCTGATCGGTGCGGTAGCAGTGCGGGTAGGGGTGGAGGATCGTGTCCTGATCGACGACCTTGTCCTCGGCCTTGAGCCGCTCGATGATCTTCTTGTCGGCGTCCTTCGCGAACAGCCCGGCGAACTCGCCCACGCTGTCGTCGAAGATCCCGTTGAGGCTCAGCGGCTGGACCAGCGGCAGGCCCTCGCGCTGCCCGGTCTGGAAGTCGTCCTCGCCGAAGGCGGGCGCCTGGTGGACGATCCCGGTGCCGCTGTCGGTCGTTACGTAGTCGGCCGTGACCACGCGGAAGGCCCAGCGCGAGCCGTCCTCGCGCGCGCGGTAGCGGGCGAAGAACGGCAGCAGCGGCTCATAGGGTCGACCGACCAGGTCGGCGCCGCGCAGGCGCGCGAGCTCCTCGGTCTCGCCGACGCGCCCGCGCTCCTGGTAGTGGGCGAGCCGCCCGGGCTCGAGGTACGCGAGCTCGCCGGTGGCGACGACGCGGATCTTGACGTACTCGACCTCGGGGTGGACGGCGAGCGCGAGGTTGCTCGGCAGCGTCCACGGCGTCGTCGTCCAGGCCCACAGGTACGCGCCGTCCTCGTCCTCGAGCTTGAAGCGGACCGTCAGGCTCGGGTCCTGCCGGCGCTTGTGGCCCTCCTTGCGCGTCTTCGGGTCTTTCTCCTGGGGGCCCTGGGCGACTTCGAAGTTCGACAGCGGGGTCCCGAGCGCCGGCGAGACCGGCTGCACGCGGTAGCCCTCGTAGATCAGCTGCTTGTCCCAGAGCTGGCGAAACGCCCACCAGACGCTCTCCATGAACGTCGGGTCCATGGTCTTGTAGTCATTTTCGAAGTCGACCCAGCGACCCATGCGCCGGACCACGCGCTCCCACTCGCCGGTGAAGCGCAGCACGCCGGCGCGACAGGCGGCGTTGAACTTCGGCACGCCGAGCGCCTCGATCTCGAGGCGCCCGTGCACGTCGAGCTGGTCCTCGACCAGGCTCTCGATCGGCAGGCCGTGACAGTCCCAGCCGAACCGGCGCTCGACGTTGTAGCCGCGCATGAACCAGTAGCGCGGCACGATGTCCTTGATGGTCCCGGCGAGCAGGTGGCCGTAGTGCGGGAGGCCCGTGGCGAAGGGGGGGCCGTCGTAGAACGCGAAGTCCTGGCGCGCGTCCGCTCCGTCCGTGATAATCGCGCGTTCACCGCGAAGGCTGCGGCCCTCGACGTCGCGGCGGGCCCAGAGATCGAGAATCTCGAGCTCGACCGCGGGGAGATCGAGCTGGGCGGGGGGCGCCTGCAGCGGGTGGCGATCCGCTGCGGGCGATAGCGTCAGGGGCTCCTGCGATTGACCGGCCATGGAGAAAACCTCGTCAGCGACGCTCGGGGTGGACCGGGCGCCTGGGGTCAAGCCTTAGCACGCAGGCCATGTAAGGGCCGACGCAAACGCCGACAAGGGCGGACTGGGCGGATGAGGCCGCGCACACGACCGTGGCGTCGGTCGATCATGGGGCGCGGGCGCGATAATTGTCCGCTCTCCCCGGCGGGGGTATCCTCGCGGTATCCTCGCAAGGTCGGGTCCGACCGCCTCCTGACGAGACCATCATGAAGCACGTACGGTTCGCAACACTCTCCCTCGGCCTCGCCCTCTCCGTCGTCGGCTCCTACGCCTGCAGTGACGGTGACGGAGATACCTCCACCGGCGGCCCGGTCTGCCCCGACGGCGACGGCACGCAGAAGCCCTTCCGCGGCGAGTGGAAGACGGTCGTCGACGCCCCGTTCACGGCCGCCGACATCTCGACGATCTCCATCGGCCGCCTCGAGCAGGAGGAGAACTGGGGCAACAAGGGCGACGTGCTCATCGAGTTCGACCTGCCCGCGGGGTCGAACAACATCCAGATCGAGACGCGGCCCTACACGCACGCCGAGTGCGAGGCCGACGCCGAGCAGATCTTCGACAACATGTACCTGTGGGCGGCGACGACCTCGACGCCGACGGTGTTCAAGGACCTCGACGCCGACGAGACCTGCATCGCGCTGAAGGAAGAGCGCGGCGACGTGCTGCCCGACCCCGACAACACGGTGGCCTGGCAGGACGGCTGCTACGTCTATCACTACTACGACGGGCAGGCGGCGCCGCAGCGCTCGGGCGCCGACATCCGCGTGCACCTGCCGGTCGATTACATGGGCGAGGTCAACGCGATCACCGACGACAACACGGTGGAGGACGACTACCCGCTGCGCGGCGACATCATCGTCAACGGCCTGTGCAACGGCGGCTCGTTCACGCTGTCGAACGGCGCGGCCGAGATCAAGATGTGCGACAACCTCTCGATCGCGCCGAACTGCTCCCAGGACCAGATCAACACCTGCGAGATGATGGGCTGGTCGATCACCTGCGGCTGCGACATCTTCGGTCAGCTCGAGGTCAAGGCGAACCCGGCGACCGGGCCCGACATCACCATCGACTTCCCCAACGACCTCTGGATCTACGCGAAGTTCGACAACGAGCAGACGGGCGCCGTCGCGGGCTCGCCGACCTCGTGCGACGCGACCATCGCCAACTGCACGGCGGACACCTGCGCCATCGACCAGAGCCCGGAGACGCCGTGGAAGGGCACCGTCACCTACAACTTCCCGGGTGACATGGCGACGCAGGGCGCGGGCTACGCGATCTCGACCACCGCGGAGCGCTGCCAGGCGGTCCCCGAGGTCGAGAAGCCCGGCGACTGGATGCAGGGCGTCGCGCCCGAGGGCGATCGCCGCGGCTTCACGACCCTCTGCACCGGCTGCCTGTAGCCCCGCGAGCGTACGCTCCCCAAACGGCCATCTCGCGCGCGCGCGGTGGCCGCTTCTGCGTCGACCGTCTCGCGCACGATCCGTCATACCGACGAGCCCGTCGCCGCAGACCGTGAGCAGGCACTGCGTGGCGCAGTCGTCCTCAGGTCACGCGGCGCCGCGCTCGATCAGCGCGGACACGGCGTGGCGGACCGCGGCCGGCCCGACGACGTACATCAGCTCCTTGTTGCGCAGGTGGCTGACCTTGCCGACGCGCTTCCCCTTCGGGTTGAAGATCCCGATCTGCGCGCCGACGTAGCGCTTGTAGTCGTGCTCGAGCACGGTGACCTCGCCGTGACGCGCGAGCGTGGCCTCGAGCTCGTCGCGCGACAGGAAGCCCTCGTTGCTGAACGAGACGATCAGCGTCTGCACGCGGCCGGCGAGGCCGTCGAGCACGGCGCCCATGGCCGCGGCGATCCTGCGTCGCGAGTTGAACGGGCTCGCGCGCGCGCGGCAGTCGACGCGCTTGCAGGCGACGCCGTAGGTCTCGGGCTTGTCCCAGCGGACCAGGGTCTCCCAGATGTGGTAGTTGCCGAGGTACTTGTGCTGGTTGTAGGGCGGGTCGATGTAGGCGATGTCGCCCCGCAGCGTGCGCGCGGCCTCGGCCGCGTCGAGCTGGTGGGCGGCGCCCTTGCCCGCCGGCGCGCGCGGGAGCACCTCGGGCATGCGCAGCTCGAGGTCGTTGTAGGCGCGCGGCGCCCAGGACTTGAGGTAGGCCATCTGCAGCCCGGTCGTGGAGTCGACGCGGTCGGCCGCCTCCATCAGCGAGGTCAGGACGACCGCCTCGAGCTCGGGCGACAGCGCGTCGTCCGCGATCGCCTCGCGGATGGCGTCGACGCGCGCGCCGTTGTGCTCCTGGAAGAAGCGCGCGCGCCGGCAGAAGGTCTCGGTCACATAGCCGGGCTTCGGCGGCAGCTGGTTGTAGCGCTCGAGCAGCGCGCGCGCGTCGTCCCAGAGGTCCTCGCGGTCGGCTTGCACGTAGCAGCGCGCGAGCACGGCGGCGTAGGCGTTGTGGTCGTTGGCGAGCACCCGGTAGCCGGCGCGCTTGAGCGCGTGGCCGACGCGAGAGGTCCCGGAGAACAGGTCGATGACGCTCCGGACGCCGCGCGGTCGCCCGTCCTCGGTCAGCGTCTTGGCCTGGTCGACGGCCTGGATCACCTCGAGGATCCTCGGGATCAGCGTGCGCTTGGAGCCGAGGTACTTGATCATCGCGTCCCCCTCCTACCACACGGGGAGCGGGAGGGAGACGAGAGGAGCGCCCAGGCCGCGGACGTCAGGCGCGGTAGGGGTGCTCGCCGAAGCTGCTCAGGCGACTCTCGACGCACTCCAGCTCGCGCACGAGCAGGTTGATCGTCGCCCTCGTCGAGCGCACGCCGTCGACGTCGAAGGGCTCGAGCGCGCGGGCGCGGCTGGTGCGGCGGACCGTGGCGCCCAGGCTCTCCGACGAGCGCAGGAAGCTCTGCGGGTCAAAGCCGATCGCGGCGAGCCGGTGGCGATCGACCTCGTCGAGCGACTCGACCGTGCGGATCCAGCGAGAGGCGGCCGCCCAGGCGTTGAACACCGCGACGCGGTAGCGGAAGTCGCGGACGCAGCCGAGCGGCACGTCGGGGTCGGTGATCAGCACGCGGGCGATCGCGCGGATGCTCTCGACCAGCTTGACGCGCTCGGAGTAGCAGCACTCGAGCAGGCGCGTGAGGCTGGTCGGGAGGTGCTGGGGCAGCGCGGGGCGCGAGGGCAGGCAGGGGAAGCGCTTCTGCTCGCGCATCAGGCGATATTGACCCCGTAGCCAGAGGACGAGGCGAGCGGAGCCGTAGACGGCGAGCAGGACGAGGACGATCGCGGACACGACGAGCGTGGGCGGACGGCGTACAACCGATCCTCGCTCGAGTATGACAAATCTCCTCGGCGCGCGGGGTCAGCCGGCCGGCGAAAATCGCGGTGACCGATGGCGTGCGGCCTGCCAGGCCGCGTGACCGCGGCCCGGTCACGCCCGCGCGGCGCGTCCTCGAGAGGTGCGCGCCGGGCACCGAGACGTCGCCTGTCGCGGCGTCCCGATTCGCGTGCCGATACGAGTATATTGGCGCCGATGGTCCTCGAGAACACGAGCTTCCTGGACGCGTGCCGTGGGCGCAGGCCGGCGCGAACGCCGATCTGGATGATGCGCCAAGCGGGCCGCTACCTGCCCGAGTACCGCGAGATTCGCAGCAAGGTCTCGTTCCTGGAGCTGACGAAGACGCCTGAGCTGTGCGCCGAGGTCACACTCCAGCCCGTCGATCGTCTCGACGTGGACGCCGCCATCCTGTTCTCGGACATCCTGGTGGTGTTCGACGCGATGGGCGTCGACGTCGAGTTTAATCCCGCGCCGGAGATCGCCCGGCCGGTGCGCACGGCCGCCGATGTCGCGCGTCTGCGCTGGGGCGACCCGCGCGAGGACGTCGGCTACGTGCTCGACGCGGTGCGGGCTTGCAAGCGCGCGCTCGCGGGTCGCGTGCCGCTGATCGGCTTCTGCGGCGCGCCGTTCACGACGCTGAGCTACCTCGTCGAGGGCAAGGGCAGCCGCGAGTACCAGCACATCAAGGGCCTGATGTTCAGCGAGCCGGCGCTGTTTCACCAGCTCATGGCGTCGATGACCGAGCTGCTTTGCACCTATCTTGGAGGACAGGTTGAAGCGGGCGTCGACGCGCTGCAGGTGTTCGACAGCTGGGCGGGCGCGCTCGCGCCGGTGGACTACCGCGAGCACGTGCTGCCGCACATGCGCCGCCTCGTCGACCACGTGCGCGGGCTCGGGGTCCCGCTGATCGTCTTCGTCCGGGGCAACGCGAGCCTCCTGCGTCAGTCGGCCGAGCTCGGCGCGGACGTGATCGGCGTCGACTGGACGATCGAGCTCGAGCGCGCGATCGCGGAGGTCGGGTCAACGCGGGTCGTGCAGGGCAACCTCGACCCGCAGATCCTGCTCGGGCCCGAGGCGCTGATCGAGCGGCGCGCTCGCGACGTGCTCGACGCCGGGCGAGCCGCGCGCGCGCACATCTTTAATCTGGGCCACGGCATCTCGCGCTTCACCGACCCCGGGAAGGCGCGGCTGCTCGTCGACGTCGTGCACGGGTACTCGGGGTGAGGGGGCGGCGGGCGAACGCGCGCGCGCGTCGGCGCCGCTCGGGGCGCCGCAGCGTGACCTGGCCCTTGGTGCTGGTGCTGGGCGGCTGCGCGAGCCGGGCGCCGTCGGCGGCGAGCGCGACGAGCCCCCCGCCGCGCGAGCCGTTGGTGGAGGAGGGCGCGCCGCTCCCCGACCCGACGCTCGCGCCGACGAACCGCGAGCCCGGCGAGCGGATCGAGTTGATGATCCCGTTGATCGGCGGGCAGAGCCTCCCGCTCTCGCGGCTGCGCGGGCGCGTGGTCGTGGTCGAGCTGACGGCGACGTGGGTCGAGCGCTGGCCCGAGACCTACGCGTTCTACAACCGGTTGATCGAGGAGCACGGGCCGGAGCAGCTCGCGGTCGTGCTCGTCGCCCTCGACAACGAGCGCTCCTCGCTCAGCCCGGAGCCCGGGACGCGCGGGCCGGGGTTCGAGCTCGCCTGGGATCCGCAGGGGGCCCTGGCGGCGCGCTTGCAAGCGGCGGCGCTGCCCACGGTGATCGTGCTCGACCGCGAGGGCGTGATGGTGCACGCCCAAGGGGGGGGGCCCGCGGGCGCGACCGAGATCCTCGAGGGCCGCGTGCGCGACGTCGTGCGCGCGAGCGGACAGCCGTCACCCTGAGCGCCGGAGCGGGGCCGTGGGCGCACTGTACAGGCGCACGGACCCGCGGCATGCTTGCCCGCGTCCGGAGTTGTATCGCGCCCTGACCCGCGCGGGGTGGGTTCCCCGAGACCCGTCCGCTGGCGATGTTCGAAGAGTTCATACAGCTGTTTGACGACCCCCGAATCACGGCGACGGCGATCGCGATCGGCTCGATCTTCTTCGCCTTCGTGATCGAGGTCGTCGTCATCAACGCGCTGCGCGTGCTCGCGTCGCGCACGACGACGTCGCTCGACGACCTGATCGTCGAGGCGCTGCAGCGCCCGCTGTTCTTCTCGGTCATCTTCATCGGCGTCAGCTGGGCCGGGCGCGCGCTCGACATCGACGGCACCGCGCGCTTCGTGCTCAACGGCGTGCTCTACACGCTCGCGGTCCTGCTGTGGACGACGGCGTCGCTCAAGATCGGCACGGCGGTGCTGCGCAGCGCGAGCCGGAACGCCCGCCCGAACGCGGTCCTGCAGCTCAGGACCGTGCCGATGTTCGACATCCTGCTGAAGGTGTTCGTCATCATCTTCGCCGCCTACGGCGTGCTGGTGTCCTGGGACATCAACGTCGGCGCGTGGATCGCCTCGGCCGGCGTGCTCGGCGTGGCCATCGGCTTCGCGGCCAAGGACTCGCTGGCGAACCTGTTCGCCGGCATCTTCATCATCGCCGACGCCCCCTACAAGATCGGCGACTACATCCGCCTCAGCGACAGCGGGATGTGCGGGACGGTCACCGACATCGGCATGCGCTCGACCCGGCTCATCACGCGCGACGACATCGAGATCAACGTCCCGAACTCGCTGATCGGCAACGACAAGGTGATCAACGAGACCGCGGGGCCGTACCGCAAGGCGCGCGTCGCCGCCAAGGTCTCGGTGGCGTACGGGAGCAACGTCGACGACGTGTTCACGGTCCTGCGCGCGGTCACGCAGGACCTCGACGGGGTGGCGGAGAGCCCCGAGCCGATCGTGCTGTTCAACGAGTTCGGCGGCTCCGGCCTCGAGTTCTCGGTGCTCGTGTGGATCAAGGAGCCGCGCCTGCGCGAGAACGTGATCAGCGAGCTCAACACGCGGATCTACAAGGGGCTGGCCGAGGCCGACATCGAGATCCCGTACTCGAAGCACGACGTGTTCATCAAGCAGTTCCCGGGCGTCGAGCTGCCGCCCAAGGTTCGCGCCGCGCTGCCGACAAAGACGCCGCCGGCGCGGCCCGTGGCGACGCGCGAGCCGTGACGCGCGACGCGCGAACGGGAGCAGGAGCAGGAGCAGGAGCAGGAGCGTCTCGGGTCGCCGCGTGACGCCTGGCTTTCTCCCAGGCAGTCGCCTACAAGCCCCGGGATGCCGTCGCGCTCGCAGTCGTGGACCGTGGCCGAGCTCCTTCGCTGGACGACCGATCGGTTCCGCGCGGCCGGGATCGAGGATCCTCGCGTTGACGCGGAGCACCTGCTCGCGCAGGCCCTCTCGTGCTCGCGCGTCGAGCTCTACCTGCAGCACGCGCGGCTGCTCAACGAGGAGGCGCGCGCGCCGTTTCGCGAGCTCGTGCGGCGCCGACTCGCGCGGGAGCCGGTCGCGTACATCTCGGGCACGCGGGGCTTTCACGCGCTCGACCTCGACCTCGCGGTCGACGGCCGCGTGCTGATCCCGCGGCCTGAGACCGAGCACCTGGTCGACTGGCTGCTCGAGTGGTTGCCGCCCCGCCCCGCGCCGGTGACGCGCGTGCTCGATGTCGGGACCGGCTCAGGCGCGATCGCGCTGGCGCTCAAGCACGCCCGCGGCGACCTCGAGGTGACCGCGTGTGATCGCTCGATGGACGCGCTCACGGTCGCGCGCGCGAACGCGGAGTCGCATGGCCTCGAGGTCATGTGGATCGAGTCCGACCTGCTCACGCGCGTGCCGACGCCGCCCGGCGGGTGGTCGGCGATCGCCGCGAACCTGCCGTATATCCCGTCGGCTGACCTCGCGGGGCTGCAGCCGGAGGTCCGCGACTACGAGCCGATGTCGGCGCTCGACGGCGGCGCGGACGGGCTCGACCTGGTCCGCCGGCTGATCGTCGCGTGCGCGCGCGAGGGGGTGATGGAGCCCGGCGCGCGCCTGTTCCTCGAGCTCGGGATCGGGCAGGCGGAGGCGACGCGGGCGCTGCTCGCGGACCAGGGCTTCGAGGAGATCGAGCAGCGCAAGGACCTCGGCGGGATCGCGCGGGTCGTCTCGGGTGCGCGTCCAGAGTGAGACCGCCGCGCGCGTCCTGGACACCCCCGGACGCGGTCGTGATCTGGCTGTAGAGACAGCCTAGATCTTACGCGTCTTCGCGGCCGGCTTGGTGTCCTTGGCCTTGTCGACGCCGCGCTCACCGGCCGCGCCGGCGCCGAGGTCGTCGCTGTCGAGGCAGATCTCGCCGCGATCCTTGCTGAGGATGTTGATCTGGTTGGTCGCGGCGCTCTTGTACTTCGCGGCGGCGCCGGTGGCGGGGTCGAGGATCGCGTTGAAGTACGCGATCGCGTTCTTGCACTGGCCGAGGCGCGCGAAGCCGAGTCCAGAGTAGTAGAGCGCGTCGGGCAGGACCGCGGACTCCTTGTGCTCCTGGATGATCTTGTAGAACTCGCCCAGGGCGCTCTTGTAGTCGCGCTCGTTGTAGAAGGTCTGGCCGATCTTGAACTTCACGCTCGCGAGGCTCGCGTCGCCGGGGTAGCGGGCCTCGTAGGTGCGGTAGAGCCGACGCGCGTTCTTGAAGCTCTTGTCCTTGGCGAGGCGGTCGGCCTCGGCGAGGAGCTGGGTCTTGCCCTCGGGGATGTTGGTGGCCTCGTCGAGCTTGCGCTCGAGGGCGCCGAGGCGCTCGTCGATGGCGCCCTGCAGCTCGACGAGCTGGTTGCTGGTCGACGACGAGACGAGGCTCGACTGGTCGGTCGCGCCGCGGAGCTCGCGGACCTGCTCCTCGACGTCGTCCATGCGCACGCCGATGCCCGCCTGGCTGCCGCGCAGGTGCTGCTCGGCCTCGTCGATCTTCGCGGTGAGGTCCGCGAGGCGCTGCTCGGCCTCGATGATCTTGTCATCGAGCTGGGCGCTCTCGCTGTCCTGCGCGCGCTCGAGCGCCGCGACCTGGTTGGCGAGCTCGTCGTGCTGCGACTTGAGCGTGAGGCAGCCGGTGGAGAACGTGGAGAGAAACGTGAGCGACACGATCGCCAACACGCAGCTCGCGGACCGCGAGCTGCGTGTTTTCGACCGCCCTGGGGCGAAGCTGGTGTGGTGCATCACTGCGGGATGAACTGGACGCGACGGTCCTTCGACATGCTGGACTCGTCGGTGCCGGTGGCCTCGAGCGAGCCCTTGGAGATGACTTGGAGCTTGTCCGCCGGCACGCCGAGGGTGCCGAGGAAGTCCCGGACCGACTGACCGCGGCGATCGGTCAGCATGATGTTGTACTCCTCGGTGCCGCGCGAGTCGGCGTGGGCCTCGAGGATGTACGTCCCGGGGGTGTTCTTGATGCACTCGGCGGCGGCCTGGAGCGCCTGCTGGGTCTCCGGGGTCAACTGAGGGCTGTCGAAGCCGAAGTAGACTGCGCCGATGTTGCACGGGTCGGTGGCGTTCTCGTCCATGTACCCGCCCGAGAACACGCACATTCCTGCGTCACAGATCTCGTCCATGGCGCACTCTTCGTCGGTCTGACACGCGCCGCCACCCACGGCGCCTCCGCCGGCGTCGCAGCGACCGGTGCCCATGTTGCAGGTCCCGGGCGAGCAGTCGAAGTCCTCGGTGCAGGCCGCACACGCGCCCGCCTTGCAGACGAGCCCGCCGATGCACTCCGCGCTCTGAACACACGGGGCGCCGACGCCATCGGCACCAGCCGCGCCGCCCGCGACCTGGGACGGGTCCTGGCAGCGGAACTCGTGGCACTTGGTCATCGGCGCCTTGCCAGTGCAGTCGGCGTCGGTCTTACAGTTCTGACACGTGCCTTCGATGCACGTCTCGCCCAGCTCCTGCTTGCAGTGCTTGTCTTTCTTGCAGAGCGGATACTCCGGCGGCTTGCATGCCGGGATCAACGCGAGCGAGATGACGCCGAGGGCGAGCAGGTGTGGTGTCAGCCGGGACAGCATTGCACGCATGATTACAGACTCCGGGGGGGCGTGGCGAATTTCCGAGGTTATCTCGGTCACAGGGTCGAGGGCGCGACCGTCGCCAAGGGATATCGCTCGCCCTATCGAAGTGTCAACCACGCGGCCTCGCCGTGATCGGGCGATGTCGCCGGCTCCCCGCGCGAGACGCCCGGAGCGCGCGGTCTATTCCACGCGTCGTGGATGACGAGATCAGGGCTGAAGCACAATAAAAGTGCAGTATGGACGGCGAGGGCTGCTGCGGCGCGAGGCCGAGAGCGGCTGGCGGCGTTCGCGTTCGCAACTTCGCGCAACGATTGCTCGTCACGATTCGCGCGTCAGACACACCCGCGCTCGCGCGGAGGCGCCCGTGGGCGCGACAGATCGTGAGTTCCTGGCGCTTTTGCTCCGCCGGGGGCTCTGGCATGGTTCGCGGCCGTGGCCGTCAGCGACAAGACGATGTTCGAAATCTACCGCGAGACCGATTACAATCGCGCATTCCACTACGTGTTCTACACAGACCTCGAGGAGCACGCGCGCGACGACGTCATCTCGAAGGCGGCCAACGGGGACACGGTGTTCTCGGGGTTCATCGACGACGCGTTGAAGGAGAAAGCGCGCGAGGAGATCGCCGCGCTGGTCGACGAGCTCAACGATCTGCACGAGGACGACGCGGGGATCTCGGCCGACGAGGTGCGCAAGCGGCTCGCGCAATTCCTGGTCCCGGACGAGGGCGCGGGCTGATGTTCTGGCGAGGGCGCGCGTGGAGCGTGCCCCTCACCGCGTGGATCTGCGCGGCGACGCTGGTGGCTTGTGGGCCCGAACCGGAGCCACAGGCGGGGTCTGACGCCCTCAGCGCGTTCGGAGTCGAGCTGGTCGACGGCGGGTCGCGGGTCGCGGGGCTCTCGTGGGGCGGCCCCGGCGACGCGGACTGCCGTTGGGTCTATCGCGTGCGCGTGGACGAGGAGGCCCCCGAACAACTCTCGCGGGTCACGCGGCGACCGCCTGAACACAGCCAGCGCCTCCTGGTGCTCGGGCGAGGCGGTGAAGATCGCGGTGAAGATCGCGGTGAAGATCGTGACGCGCTCGCGGGGCCGTTGCCCGAGCGCGCGCTGTTCTCCGGACGTCTCGCGTTTGTTCGTCACCGCGATGATCGTCGACCTGTGCGGCGCGAGTGGTTTCTCTCGCGGACGCAGATCGGTCCCGCGTCCCCCGACGCGGCCTGCCAGGAGCGGACGTGGGACCCGATCGAAGACGCGATGGCGCTCGGCTGGCCGCGACTGACGGGACGCTTGACCGCGGTCGGTGAGCGCTGGGCTGGCACGCGCGTCGAGAGTCGCTGCAACCGCCTCGCCTGTTACAACCCGGAGCAGAACCGCGGCGGGATCGAGGCCGGGACTCCGCCGTGCGTCTCGATGTCCTGGGATGAGCGCCTCGTCGGGATCCATCGCTTGCCGAGCGGCGCGCCGGCGGCGGTGATCGAGGGCGCGTGGAACGACGGGCACCCCGAGGGTGTGGGTGTGTCGACGGAGCGCACGGCGGTCGTCGAGCTGCGCACAGGTCGACTGCTGCACGCGGAGGTCGCGATTCACCACAGCATCCTCGGCGTCGAGCGCCGGCTCGAGATCGACGCGGTCGACAGCTGCGCGGGGAGTCTGGCGGAGTCCGGGTGGACGCCGGCGCCCGCGCTCGCGGAGGCGGTGTCGACGGCGGCCGCCCGTTTCGAACCCGCTCCGGAGCGTCGGGCGACGAAGCGCGTGACGTCGGGGGCGGCGCCGACGTTTACAGTGACGCCGCGCGCTCCCGCGCCCGCGACCAACACAGCGGCGCCGGACAGGAGCGCGCCGCTGATCACGACGCCCGCGAGCGACACGGCGGCGCCGGACGGGCGCGCGCCGGAGACCACGAGCAACGGCACCGCGCCCGACGGGAGCGCGCCCGCGAGCCCGACGCCTCCGGGGGACGCCGCAGCGCCGAACGGGAGCGCGCCGAACGGGAGCGCGCCGAACGGGAGCGCGCCGAACGGGAACGCGCCGGAGCTCACGACGCCAGCGACCAACACCGCGCCTGCGGAAGAGGCAGCCCCGGCGCCGCGTCAGGAACAAGACAATGGATAAGATCGTCATCCACGGGGGGACGCCGCTGCGCGGCGAGATTCGTGTGCTCGGGGCCAAGAACGCGGCCCTGCCAACCCAGTGCGCGGCGCTGATCGCCGACAGCCCGACGACGTTGCGGCATCTGCCCCAGCTCAGCGATGTCCAGACGATGAACCGGCTGCTGTGCGGGCTCGGCTGCGAGGTCACGGGCGAGCGCACGCTCATCATCGATCCCACGGGGGTGGCCAAGGGCTCGCTCGAGGCGTCCTACGAGCTGGTCAAGACCATGCGCGCGTCGGTGACGGTGATGGGCCCGTTGCTCGCGCGCTACGGGCGAGCGCGCGTCTCGCTGCCGGGCGGCTGCGCGATCGGGGCGCGGCCGATCGATCAACATCTGCGCGGGCTCGAGGCGCTCGGCGCCGAGGTCACGCTGAGCCACGGCTACGTGGAGACGCGGGCGCCGAGCGGACGACTGACCGGCGCGCGCTTCAAGTTCGATCTGGTCACGGTGGGCGGGACGCAGAACGTGATGATGGCGGCGGCGCTCGCCCGCGGCTCGACGCGGCTCGAGAACGTCGCGCGCGAGCCCGAGGTCGTCGAGCTGGCGCTGGTGCTCAACAAGATGGGCGCGCGAATCCGCGGGGCCGGGACGCCGGTGATCGAGGTCGAGGGCGTCGACTCGCTGTCCGGGATCGATCACGCGATCCTGCCCGATCGCATCGAGGCCGGGACGTTCATGGTGGCCGCCGCGGTGACGCGCGGAGACGTGCTGCTGCGCGACGCGCCGCTCGATCACATGCACTCCGTGATCGAGTCACTCGAGTCGGCCGGCGTGATCTGTGAGCCGACGCCCGAGGGCGTGCGCGTGATCGGTCCCGACGAGCTGAAGCCGTTCCACGTGACCACGAGGCCGCACCCGGGCTTCCCCACGGACATGCAGGCGCAGATGACGGTGCTCGCGATCCTGGCGCGCGGGCGCAGCACCGTGACCGAGACGATCTTCGAAAATCGCTTCATGCATGTCCCGGAGCTCTGCCGGCTGGGCGCCGATATCCGCGTGAGCGGCAACACGGCGGAGGTTCACGGCGGCACGCCGCTGAGCGGCACGATCGTCATGGCCACCGACCTGCGCGCGAGCGCGAGCCTCGTGATCGCGGGCTTGGTCGCCGACGGGGTCACCGAGATCCGTCGCGTGTACCACCTCGATCGCGGCTACGAGACGATCGAGCGCCGGCTCCGGCCGCTCGGCGCGCGGATCGAGCGGGTTACGGGGGCGCCCAGCTAGTCCGAGCTCTGTCTGGATCATGCTGCGCACGGCCGGCGATCATCGATGTCGCCGCGAGGTGTCGCTGCCGCGCGCGGCAGGTACACGAAACCACAGTCGCGGTGGAGCGCTCGCGCGCGCTGTCCCAAAACGCCGCACGGGTCGCGTGCCTGCGCGGCGACGCGCGGGGCTGTGCGCGGGCTCGGCGTCGGGGTTGGCATCCACGGCTGTGGAGGCTACGAGGGGGCACTCGCGTCGGGCCGACGGCGGGAACGGACTCACGCACGAGCGGAGATGACATGGGAGGATCGAGCTCGCTCACCTTCGCCTTGCCCAAGGGGCGCATTCTCAAACAGGCGCTCCCGCTGCTCACGCGCGCGGGGATCGACCTGCGCGCGGTCGTGGCCAACAAGGGCGATCGCCGGCTGCTGTTTGACCTACCGGGCGGAATTCGTGCGTTGCTGGTCAAGCCGGGCGACGTGCCAACCTACGTCGAGTACGGGATCGCGGACCTCGGGATCGCGGGCGGGGACACGCTGGCCGAGGACGAGCGCGATTTGTACGAGCCGCTCGATCTCGGGATCGGTGCGTGCCGTCTGGTCATCGCCGAGCCCCGAGGTCGCCCGACCCCACTGCGCCGTGGCGCCCACATCCGGGTTGCGACGAAATATCCGCGACTCGCGCTGCGCTACTACCGCTCGCGCGGGGTGCAGGCCGAGATCATCCCGCTGCTCGGCTCCGTCGAGTTGGGCCCGATCACCGGTCTCTCGGATCATATCGTCGATCTTGTGGAGAGCGGCGAGACGCTGCGGCAGAATAACCTGACGGAGGTCGTGACGATCTTGCACGTGACCAGTCGGCTCATCGTTCATCCGGCGAGCCTCAAGCTCAAGCACGGTACGATCAGCCGGACGATCTCGGCGCTGCGCGAGGCGCTGGCGCTGCGCGAGTTGGGAGCGAGTGTCACCAGCCCATGATCAGGAAGTCCAGGCAAGCGGACGCCACGCTGGCGCGGAAGGCGATCACTGACGCGTTGATCGTCCACCCGCGCGTGGTTCAGCAGGGGCTCGCGCCGACCCCGGAGCAGCGCAAGCGGTTGGCCGAGCAGATCCCGTCGCTCAAGGCGTTCAGCAACAACCGCTACTCCAAGGCGCGGGCGGTGCTCGACTGGGATCATCAGCTCCCCAGCCAGCTGCTGTTCCTGCGTCTCTACATGTCCTACGGGTCACGTGAGGCGGATCGCGTGGGACGCGACTTCAAGCGCCGCGAGCAGACGATCGCCGAGGACAACCTCTACCCGGAGTTCGACGTCCCCGACTACAGCGACATCCCGGCGAGCGAGACGTACATCGCGCTGCTGCGGCCCGGGAGCAGCGAGCTCAACGACCTGCGGTTCTTCAGCGACTGGCGCAAGCAGGTCAAGCCGTCGCTCATGCGCGACGCGCTCGCGGCTGTGCGCGCGCAGAGCAGCTTTGAGCGCTCGCTGCACGCGCGCACCCACGATCACCTGGGCCCGCCGGTGGTCATCGGCTGGGCGCCGCCGTGCCTCGCGCACAGCGAGCAGTGGGCGATCGAGGTCTGGCTCCTGGTCGACTTCGACGGGCACTCGGGCAAGGCCCACGTGTTCATGGTCGACAGCAAGAGCAAGAAGGTCACGCGGGAGTACTTCACCGAGGTGCACCTGAGCTGACCGCCCGCGCGGGCGGTCCACGAGACGCTCCTCAGGCGACGCGCGCGCCCGCTTGATAGACCGCGTGCACGAGCGGCGAGCCGGCGTGGTACACGAGGTCGCGGTAGTCGTCGGTCTCGAGCACGAGCAGGTCGGCCTGGAGGCCGTCGGCGACGCGGCCGAGCTCGCGGGCGAGCCCGAGCGACGCGGCGGCGTTGTGGGTGGTCGCGCAGACGGCCTCGGCGGGGGAGAGCCGACAGCCGTAGCAGGCGAGCGCCAGGACGAGCGCGAGGTTCTCGAACGCGCAGGAGCCCGGGTTGCAGTCGGTCGCGACCGCGACGGGCACGCCGTCCTCGACGAGGGCGCGCCCGTCCGCGAACGGCTTGCCCAGGACCGTCGAGGTGCCGGGCAGGAGCGTGGCGATGACGCCGGCGTCGCGCAGCGCGGCGCGCTCGCGCGCGTCGAGGTGCAGCAGGTGATCGGCGGACGCGGCCGCGAGCTCGGCCGCGACCTGGGCCCCGCCGGTGTGCCCAAACTCGTTGGCGTGCACGCGCGGGCGCAGGCCGAGCGCGCGCGCGCGCTGGAAGATCACGCGCGTCTCCTCGGGCGTGAACGCGCCACGATCGCAGAACACGTCGCAGTAGTCCGCGAGCTGCTCGCGCGCGACGGCCGGGAGGATCTCGTCCGTCACGAGCGCGAGGAAGCGCGCGCGACCCTCGGCGCTGCCGCGGTGCTCGGCCGGGATCGCGTGGGCGGCGAGGCAGGTGCTCCGCACGCGGAAGCCGCCCTCGTTCTGCAAGCGGCGAGCGACGCGGAGCTGCTTGAGCTCGGTCTCGGTCTCGAGCCCGTAGCCGCTCTTGATTTCGAAGGTCGTGGTACCCGCGGCGCGCATGCGCGACAGCCTGCGATGTGTCTGGTTGTACAGCTCATCCTCGGGCAGCGCGCGGGTCTGGCGGACGCTCGAGAGGATCCCGCCGCCCGCGGCGAAGATCTCCTCGTAGTCGGCGCCGGCGAGGCGGCGCTCGAGCTCGTCCTTGCGCGCGCCGCCCCAGACGACGTGCGTGTGGCTGTCGACGAGCGCCGGCATGATGACCTTGCCGCGGCAGTCGAGCTCCTCGACCTCGGCGCGCCGCTCGTCGCGGGCGCCGGCGCCGGCGTCGACGGCCGCGCGATCGAGGGTGTCGGCCGGGCCGCACCACGCGATCACGCCGTCCTGCAGCACGACGCTGTACTGCTCGCGCAGCCCCAGCGCGCCCTGGGCCGCGCCGGCGCGCGGGCCGAGCTCGCCGTCGGCGAGCGTCAGCACCTGGGCCGCGCGCGAGAGCACGGTGATCTTCTTCGGCGCGCGCGCGTCTTCAGAAGATGGTTCTTGAGACGGGCTCACGCGGCACCGCCGTCGTCGTCGGTCAGCGCGGTGCGCCCCGGGACGCGCACGCCGTGCTCGCGCGCGAAGCTCGTCGCCTCGTCGTAGCCGGCGTCGACGTGACGGACGACGCCCATGCCCGGGTCGGTGACGAGCACGCGCCCGAGGCAGCGAGCGGCGCGCTCGCTGCCGTCGGCGACGACGACCATGCCGGCGTGCAGGCTGTAGCCGATGCCGACGCCGCCGCCGTGGTGGACCGAGACCCAGGTCGCGCCGGCGGCGGTGTTGAGCATGGCGTTGAGCACCGGCCAGTCGGCGATCGCGTCGGAGCCGTCCTTCATCGCCTCGGTCTCGCGGTTCGGCGACGCGACGCTGCCGCAGTCGAGGTGGTCGCGGCCGATGACGATCGGCGCCTTGAGCTCGCCGCTGCGGACCATCTCGTTAAACTTGAGGCCGGCGCGCTCGCGCTCGCCGTAGCCGAGCCAGCAGATCCGGCAGGGCAGGCCCTGGAACTGCACCTGCTCGCCGGCGAGCTCGATCCAGCGGCGCAGCGGCGCGTTGTCGGGGAACAGCTCGAGGATCGCGCGGTCGGTCTTGTAGATGTCCTCGGGGTCACCCGAGAGCGCGGCCCAGCGGAACGGGCCCTGGCCGCGGCAGAACAGCGGGCGGATGTACAGCGGGATGAAGCCCTTGATCTCGAAGGCGTCCTCGACGCCCGCGAGCACGGCCTGGGCGCGGATGTTGTTGCCGTAGTCGAACGCGATCGCGCCGCGGTCCTGCATCGCGCGCATGGCCGCGACGTGCTCGCCCATGGCCGCGACGCTGCGGCGGATGTACTCGTTCGGGTCGCGCGCGCGCAGCTCCGCAGCTGCCTCGAGGGACATGCCGTCCGGGACGTAGCCGTGCAGCTCGTCGTGGGCGCTGGTCTGGTCGGTGACGACGTCGGGCGTGACGCCGCGACGGACGAGCTCGGGGAGGACCTCGGCGCAGTTGCCGAGGAGCCCGACGCTGAGCGGCTGCCTGGCCGCGCGCGCCTCGTCGATCCAGGCCAGCGCCTCGTCGAGGCTCGCGGTCTCGCGCATCAGGTAGCGGGTCTCGAGGCGCCGCTTGATCCGCTCCGGGTCGACCTCGACGCACAGGACCGCGGCGCCGTTCATGGTCGCGGCGAGCGGCTGGGCGCCGCCCATGCCCCCGAGCCCGCCGGTCAGCACGAAGCGCCCGCGCAGGTCCCCGTCCGAGGCTCCCGGCGCGCTCGAGAAGTGCTCGCGCGCGCAGGCGGCGAAGGTCTCGTAGGTCCCCTGCAGGATCCCCTGGGTGCCGATGTAGATCCACGAGCCGGCGGTCATCTGCCCGAACATCGTGAGGCCGAGCCCCTCGAGTCGGCGGAATTCTTCGCCGGTCGCCCACTTCGGCACGAGCAGGCTGTTGGCGAGGAGCACCCGCGGCGCGTCCTCGTGGGTCTTGAAAATTCCCTGGGCGCGCCCGCTCTGCACGACGAGGGTCTCGTCGGCCTCGAGCGAGCGCAGCGACGCGACGATCCGGTGAAAGTCGGGCCACGAGCGAGCGGCGCGGCCCGTGCCGCCGTAGACGACCAGGTTCGCCGGGTCCTCGGCGACCTCCGGGTCGAGGTTGTTCATCAACATGCGCAGGGCCGCCTCCTGGGGCCAGCCCTTGCACGAGCGCTCGCTGCCCCGCGGAGCGCGGATCGTCGGTGCCGCCTTCGCCATGCCGGAAGACTAGTGGAATTCGCGTCCTCGGCGGCCACGCGCGCGTGTCGGGCGACTCACGCGGCCGCGGGGCGCGTGCGCGGGAACGTCGTGCGCGCGGCGTCGCGGTGGCGCGAGCGGCGTGAGCCCGCGTGCGTGCGCTCAGACGCGGTCGCGCGCGGCGAGCTCGGCGAGCGCGGCGTCGAGGTCCTCGAGCAGGAGGTCGATGTGGCGCGCGTGGGTGCGGAAGCTGAGCACGCAGACGCGCAGCGTGAGCACGACCTCCGCCGCCGGCTGCTCACCGGAGGCGTCGCGCGCACCTGGGCGTGTGGGCAGGTTCGTGCTCGAGAGGAACACGCGCGCGCGCCTGTTGATGGCGTCGAGCAGCGCCGCGTTGCGCTCGCTCCACGCGGGGGCCGGCTCGCCCGCGCGGCGCGTGAGGCGGAACGCGAGCGCGCTGAGCTCGGGGGGCGCGGCGAGCTCGAGCGGCGCGCCGGCGGCCACGCGCGCGCGCAGGCCGGCGTGGACGCGCTCCGCCAGCGCGAGCTTCTCGGTGAGCGCGCGGCGGAACGCGCCGGCGCCGTGCAGCATCAGCGGCAGCCACACCCGCAGCCCGCGGAAGTCGCGGCTGAGCTCGGGCCCGTACTCGGACGGGTTGGGCGGCTCGCCGCGGCGGTCCTGCGCGTCGAAGTCCTGCAGGTAGTCGGCCGCGAGGTGGTGCACGCGGCGCAGCGCGGCGCCGTCGCGGACCAGCAGGCAACCTGTTCCATAGGGCAGGAACATGCCCTTGTGCGGATCGAAGGTGATCGAGTCGGCCCGCGACATGCCGACGAGCCGCGCGCGCCCCTCGTCGCAGAGCACGAAGGCCCCGCCGTAGGCGCCGTCGACGTGCAGCCACAGGCGCTCGCGCGCGCACAGCTCGGCGAGCGCGGGCAGCGGATCGATCGCGCCGGTGTTGGTGGTGCCGGCCGCGGCGACGATGAGGAAGGGCCGACCGCCGGCCGCGCGGTCGGCGTGGAGCTGGCGCGTCAGCGCCTCGACGTCCATGCGCAGCCGCGCGTCGGTGCGGACCTGGCGGACGTTCGCCAGCGGGATCCCGGCGAGGCGCAGCGACTTGGCGACGGAGTGGTGCGACTGCGTGCTGACGTAGGCGAGCGCGCGCGAGTAGTCGCCGCTGTCGCCGAAGTGCTGGTGGCGCGCGGCGACGATCGCCGCGAAGTTGGCCGTCGAGCCGCCGCTGGTCAGCAGCCCGCGCGCGTCCACGTCGTAGCCGAACTCGCGCGCGAGCCAGCGCAGCGCGTCGTCCTCGAGCTGACACAGCGCGGGCGCGGCGGAGGCCTGACCGGTGTAGCGGTTGACGCAGTTCGAGACGAGATCGGCGAGCGCCGACGCGTACAGCCCACCGCCTGGTACATAGGCCAGGTAGCCGGCGCCGGCCGTGTTGAGCGAGGCCGTGACGGCGCGCCCGAGGATCTCGAGCACGGCCGCCGGTCCGCCCGGCAGCGGCGCCTCGGGGATCGGCGCGCTCAGCTCGCGCGCGATCTGGTTGCCGGCCGCGCCGACCAGGCCGACCGCGGGCGCGTCCTCGAGCCCGGCGAGGTGCGCGAGCGCGAAGCCGCCGAATTGCTCGAGCCAGGCGGCGCGCTGGGCTGGCTCGAGCTCGAGCGCCTTCAAGGTCGCCTCGTCGCGGTCCGTCACTCCGCGCGCTCCGGCCCGTCGACGTCGCGGGGCAGCAGCCCGGCGGCGCGCAGCAGGCGCGTCACCGAGATCAGCGGAAGCCCGATGATCCCGGTGTAGTCGCCGCCCTCGATGCGCGCGAACAGCTTGATCCCGGGGTCCTCGAGGCGATAGCTCCCGGCGCAGTCGAGCGGCCGATGGGCGTGGATGTAGGCCGCGGCCTCGGCCCGCGAGAACCGGCGCATGGTCAGGACCTGGCGATCGAGCGCGCTGGTCACCGCGCCGGTCCGCGCGTCGAGCAGGACGACGGCTGTCAGCATGTGATGGTCGCGACCGGCGAGCCGGAGCAGCTGCTCGACCGCGCGCGCCTCGGTCCCGGGCTTGTGCAGCATCTCGTCGGGCGGGCCGGGGATCACCGGGATCTGATCGGCGCCGAGGATCCAGGCGTCGGGGTAGCGGGCGCGCAGGCTCTCGGCCTTGCCGAGCGCGAGGGCCTCGGCGAGCTCCGCGGGCGACAGCTCCGTGAGCCGCTCTTCCTCCGCGCGCTCATCGTACTCGGGCGCGACCGCGACGAACGGCAGCTCGAGGCGCTCGATCAGGGTCTTGCGGTAGCGCGAGGTCGACGCGAGCACGAGCGGGCGCATACCCGGCACCATACTCGATTCGCCGCGTCGGAGCGTGCCCTGCTCTTCGCGCGGTCGCGCGCTTCAACGCGGCGCGCGGAGCGGGCCTCACGGCTGCGTGCAGTAGTTGACCTCGAGCGTCGCGCCGGACTGGTAGCTCAAGCAGGACGGGCCGCAGAGCACCGCCGAGCCGTGCTGCTCGTCGATCCACGCCCAGCCCGCGGCGCCGGGCGCCCCCGCGAAGCAGCTGTCCGGGTCGAGCTGGATCAATGGCTGACCGTCGAGCGTGACCTCGACCGTCCCCTCCATCACCGCGTCGATCGGCAGGTCTGGGCTCGGCGCGAGGTGACAGGGGGTGATGAACTCGGTGAGGAAGTTGAGGTGCAGGAACAGCTCGTCCTGGTCGTGCGCCTCGAGGAAGCCCTCGCCCATGATGTCGGCGACGCCGCCCGCGAACGCGACCTCGGTCAGCGCGTCGTGGGGGTTTACGTCGTCGGGGTTGCCGTCCTTCGTGGTCGGCGACGTCACGTCGCTGACCTGCACGCCGATCACCATCGTCGGGATCCCGAGCGCGAGCGCCCCGCTGACCTCCTCGACGATGTGGTCGTCGTACTCGTCGAACCAGCAGTACTCCCGGTCACCCTCGGGGAGCGCCGTGCACTCGCCGCCGCAGTTCGCGACGCCGTCGGTGACGTAGACGATGAACTGCAGCTGACCGCTCTGGTGCTCAACGAGGTGCTCGCGCGCCAGCCGGATCGCCTCGGAGGCTGGCGTCCCGCCCTGGACCTTGTCGTCCTCGAGGCCGGGGACCGGGAGCGAGTCGAGGATCTTCGCCTTCTGATCGACGCCCAGCGCCACGTCTGGCTCGTCGTTCATGATGCAGCCCGGCGCGCTGTAGGTGTTGAGCGCGCCGTCGCCGGGGAACATCACGAGCCCGAGGCGCGCGTCATCGTTGATCGCCGCGAGCGCGACGCCCATGGCGTCGTAGAGGCTGCTCCAGCGCGTGACCTGCTCGTTGTCGCCATCCCACTGCTCCTGGACCATCGAGCCCGAGCGATCGAGGACGAGCATGATGTCGGGCGCGCTCGAGTGCAGGTAGTCGGTGATGTCGACGCACTCGAGCCCGCTGCCGTCGCTCGTGTCGCCCGAGGAGGCCGTCGCGCTCTCGAGGGTCGCGCTCTCGAGGGTCGCGCTCTCGGTCGAGCTCTCCGCGCCGCTCGAGCCGCCGCTGTCGGCGGGCGGCTCCCAGTCCGGGTTGGCCGCGAAGCAGCCGGCCATCAGGCCGCACAGCGCCAGCGCGACGCTCCGCGAGAACATTCGTGGTGCCGACGCGCGCATGCGGCCTAGCCTACGGGATGATCCGCCTGCGGGCAGCGGCGGACACAGTTCTTCATGTAATATGTCCAAGTAGACATGTGGTTTCGGAGCGCGGCGCGCCGCGTCAGCCGAGCAGGTCCCGCGCGCGCGGGCATCTCGGCGTGTGCCTCGTGGATGGGTGCGCGTCGGGTGCGCGTCTCCACGAATCAAGCTTCGGCCGGTTCAACGGAGCGGCGCAGCATTCGCTCCGAGTCCACAGCAGGCACCAGAGCGCTGTTTTCGAGAAGAGACGAATTTGATGAGCAAAGTCTCGATTGTGTGTTGCTGGTGACGGACAAGGTGTGTCTAGGTTTTTTGTGTTGTTGGTCAAACAGTTTGCAAGAGGACTACGATGAAGCGCGATACCCAACTCCAGACGAGTTTCTTGAGCCTGCTCCTGGTCGGGCTGGCCGCCGCCACCGCGTGCGGTGACGACATCACGAGCACGGTCACGGACTCCGTCACGGACTCCGACTCCGATGGCGACGACGATGATGACGATGACAACACGACCGGGACGATGACCACCGCCGGTCCAGGGGACGGCGACGGCGACGGCGACGGCGACGGCGACGGCGACGGTGACGGAGACGGCGACGGAGACGGCGACGGAGACGGCGACGGAGACGGCGACGGAGACGGCGACGGAGACGGCGACGGAGACGGCGACGGAGACGGCGACGGAGACGGCGACGGTGACGGCGACGGTGACGGAGACGGCGACGCGGCGCTCCGCGTGCTGCACCTCTCGCCCGACGCGCCGAACGTCGATGTGTACCTCGACGGCGCGGACATGCCGAGCTTCAGCGACCTGGCCTTTGAGTCGGGAACCGCCTACATGGACCTGCCCCCCGGGCCGCACGACGTGTCCGTCACGATCGCGGGCCAGGGCCCGGACAACCCCGTGCTCACGGTCCCGGCGCTGCAGCTCGACGGCGGGATGAAGTACTCGGCGGTCGCGGTCGACTACACCGCGAACCTCCAAGCGCTCGCGCTGCTCGACGACGACCAGGGGATCGCCGACGACCAGATCCGCCTGCAGATCACGCACGCGGCCCCCGACGTAGGTCAGGTCGACATCTGGGATCTCGACGCCATGGTCCCGGTGCTCTCCGATGTCGACTTCGCCGCGAGCGGCACCGTCGAGCTCCCGGCGCTCCCGCTCAACCTCGGCATCGACGTCGACGACGACATGGTCGCCGACCTGACCTTCATGATCCCGCAGCTGCCGGGCGGCATCCAGGTGAACGTGTTCGCGGCCAACGAGGACGGCGGCGCGCCGGTGTTCCTGCTCGCGCACCTGCCCGACGGCTCGACGGCGCGCTTCAACCCGATCAGCGACGATCCGGGCCTGCGCGTGCTGCACCTGTCCCCGGACGCGCCGGCGGTCGACGTCTTCCTCGACAACGACCCGGACCCGCTGTTCTCGAACCTGCCCTTCCAGTCCGGTACCAACTACCTCCAGGTGCCGCCCGGGATGCACGACATCACGGTCACGCCGACGGGCGAGCCCAACAACCCGGTGCTCGTGGTCAACGGGCTCAACATGCTGACGGGCGTGAACTACTCGGGGGTCGCCTACGACTACCTCAACAACATCACCGCGCTCGCGCTCGTCGATGACGCGATGGGCCTCGACCCGGCGAGCACGCGCCTGCAGGTCTCGCACACGGCGCCTGACGTAGGTCAGGTCGACATCTGGGATCTCGCGTCCCTGACCCCGGTGCTGCAGGACGTCGACTTCGGCGCGACCGCGACCGTCGACGTGCCAGCCGGCCCGCGCCTGCTCGGGCTTGACCTCGACAACGACAACGTGCCGGACGCGGTCTTCCACGCGCCGTCGCTCGGCGCCGGCAACCAGATCAACCTGTTCGCGGCCAACGAGAACGGCGGCGCGCCGGTGTTCCTGCTCGCGCACCTGCCGAACGGGTCGACCGCGCGCGTCGACGCCGAGGCGACGGGGCTGTGCGCCGACGGCCAGAAGGTCAGCGCGCTCGGCCCGGGCGACCCGACCTTCTTCCGCCCGAGCGGCGGACCGGGCATGTGCATGGAGACCGAGGACCCGATCCTCAACGTCAACTACGAGGCGCAGCGCTACCTGCTCGCGGGACCTGGTCCGCACACGCTCGACGCGAGCCTGTGCAACCAGGCCGACTTCGACGCGATCATCGCGGTCTACCAGCGCGCGGACGGTGGCCCCGGCGCGTTTGATCCGGACGCGCCCTGCGACAACATCGTCGGCTTCGTCGACCAGTCCGACGGCTGCGGCGGCAACGGCGTGATCTCGGTGGGCGCCCTCATGCCCGGCGAGGTCGAGGTCGTGGTGATGGGCGTGAACTTCTTCCAGTTCGGCAACTACACGCTCGACTACGGCAGCGGCACCTGCGGCATGTAGCGCGAAGCGAGACGCGACGGTGAGCGCCCCGGCCCCGGTCGGGGCGCTCGCGCTTGGAGGCTCGCGGCGTCTGTCGCCGGCGAGCGGCGCCCTAGCGCTTCTTCTTCTTCTTCGACTTGGTGCTCTTCTTCTTCTTCGTCTTCTTCGTCTTCGTCTTCGTCTTGTCCGGGAACTTCTCGAGCAGCGCGGCGCGGGTGGCGTCGAGCGCCCCGGGGACCTCGGTGCAGGCGCTGACCTCCTCGGGCGGCGCGCCCTCGGTGAGCTTCGGGAGCACGAGCGCCTCGGCGTTCAGGCGCTGCTTGAAGTCCTCGTCGACCAGCTCCTCGTCGACGCGCGTGCGCAGGTCGAGCATCAGCTTGACGAAGCTCGCGCAGGGCGTCATCGACTCGGCGTACTGGTCGAAGTCGCGGACCAGGTTGGCGCGCACCTCGATCTTCGCGGCGAGCTCGGCGTCCGCGTTGAGCGCGTCGATGACTCGGTGACGCAGCTCGTAGGGCGGGATCTTCTTGTCGTCGTTGATGAAGGTGACGAGGAGGTCGTGGCCGCGCTCGCCGAGGTGCTCGAGCGTGACCTCGATCGCCTGGTCCCGCAGCGCGCGGTACCGCAGGAGCTTGTCGAGCTCGGCGAAGAAGCCGAGGTTCGTCGCCATCCCGGGGTCGATGCGCATGGCCTCGGCGTAGAGCGCGAGCGCCTCGCTCTTTTGGCCCTTGCGCTGGCTGAGCAGCCGCGCCTCACGCCACAGCAGGTCCGTGTTCTCGGGGTAGCGCTCGCGCAGCGGCTTGAGCAGCGTCAGCGCCTCGTCGTAGGCGCGCGCGACGATCTCGCGATCGAGCTCCGAGAGCTCCTCGCTGGTCGGGCCCGCGGTCCCGCCGCCCGGGCCTGGGCCGGTGTCGCTCGGCTCGGACCCGTCGCCGCCGGTCTCGTCGCCGGCGTCGTCGCCCGCGGGCTTGAGGCCGAAGAGCGCGAGCAGCTTCTCGGGCGGGTAGTACTGGCGCCCGTAGAACCAGTAGCCCGCCGCGCCGCCGCCGAGCAGCAGCACGATGATGAAGAACCACATCCACGGGCGCCCGGAGTGGTAGACGACCGTGTCGAAGGCGGTCGGGGGCCTCGGGTTGAGCGCGTCGGTCGAGGCGCGGTGGATGTCGGCGCGGTGGAGCGCGCCGGGGGCGACGGTCGGCGCGGCGCTGATGCCCGGGATCGGCTCGTCGTCGAGGATGAAGTCGTCGTCGTCGCCGACGCGCTGGCGGTAGCTGGCGAGGAAGCCCTCGAGGACCTTGCGCACGGTCGTCGCGTCCGGGAAGCGATCGTCGCGGTCCTTCATCATCAGGCGATAGACGATCGCCGCGAGCTCGCTGGGGACGCGCTCGGGCAGCGCGGGCGGGTCGCTGCTGACCTGCATGCGGATGAGCGCGACCGGGTCGTTGTTGCGAAACGGCACGGTGCCCGCGAGCATCTCGTAGAGGATCACGCCGACCGAGTAGAGGTCGGCGCGCGCGTCGACCTCGAGGCCCAGCGCCTGCTCCGGGCTCATGTACAGCGGCGTGCCGAACACGAGCCCGGCCTTGGTCTTGGTGTCGTCGCGGACGTCTTCCTCGTTGACCATCTTGGCGATGCCGAAGTCGACGATCTTGAGCACGTCGTCGCCGTCGGGGCCGGTCGTGACGAAGATGTTCTGCGGCTTGAGGTCGCGGTGGATGACGCCGCGCCCGTGCGCGTGCTCGAGGCCGCGGATCACCTGCAGCACGAGCTCGACCGCGCGACCCGGCGGCAGCGCGGTCCGGTACTTGTCCTGCAGCTCCCTGCCGTCGAGCAGCGGCATGACCATGTACTTCATGCCGGCGTCGGTCGAGCCGTACTCGGTGACGTGGATGCAGTTGACGTGCTCGAGCCGCGCGGCGCTCTGGGCCTCGCGGTCGAAGCGGCGCGAGAGCTCGCTGCCGCCCTTGATCTCCGGGTGCAGGATCTTGATCGCGACGTCGCGCTTGAGCAGGATGTGGTGGCCGCGGAACACCGCCCCCATGCCGCCCTCGCCGATCAGCGCGTCGAGTCGATAGCGCCCGGCGAGCACCGTGCCGACCATCGAGAGGACCTCGTCGAGCTGTTCTTCCGCGCGCGTCATCAAGGCGTCATGGAGGAGGGCACCGCGGCTGCGGCCGAGGGGCGGTGGTCGGGCGGTCTGCGGGCCGCGCGTTCACGAGTGCTCGAGCGGACAGGAGTGCGAAGATCGACTGCTCGCGCCGAGACACGCGCAATCGTCGGGCCGCGCGGGGTGCGAAAGCGCGCCGCGAAGCGAATAGTTTCTCGGGACATGTAGAGTAACGTAAAAACAGCGCCCGCGGATTCACGACGTCGCGGCGCGCGGACGAGAGCGTCGGCGGCCGTCGCGATGTCGTCAACCAGACGACACACGGCGCGCGCGCGAGCGCGTCACGCTCGCGCGCGCCGGTCAGCGAACCGGGCGCGTGCGCACCGTCGCCTCGTCCGGGTCCGAGGTGTCGCCAGGGCCGGTGTCAGCGGTCTCGATGAAGCTCGTGCCGCGATCGCGCTCGATCCGGCTGAGCGCGTCTTGGGCCCACTGCGCGAGGCTGTGCTCGTTCTGCGAGCGGAAGTCCGCGAGCATCTCCTCGAGCTCCCGGCGCGCGCGCGGGCTCTGGCCGGCGAGGTGCGCGACCTCGGCGTCGAGCAGGCGCAGCTGCTGGAGGATCACGTGGTCGCCGTGCGTCTGCATCATTTTGGACTTGGCGTCCGCGAGCAGCGCGACCCCCTCCTCGACGTCGCCCATGCGCGCCCGCGTGTATCCCAAAAAGCCACGGTTGAGGTGCACGTGGATGTGGAAGCCGTGGAGCCCGCCCAGGCGCATGGCCTGTTCGAATGAGCGCGCGGCCTCCTCGAGGTTGCCGCTGCGCAGCAGCAGGTCGCCGAGGTTGTGCAGCGGCGTGATCATCAGGCGCGGCACGTTGGCCGCCTTGAGCTGATCGACCGCCTCGCGCATCTCGGGGACCGCGCGCGCAGGATCGCCGCCGAGCACGGCGAGGAACGCGATCCCGGAGAGGTACGGCAGGCGCTTGAGCACGGAGACGCGCGCGGCGACCGGCTTGGCCATGTCGTGCAGGCGCCGCGCCTCGGGGAACTGCCCGGCGAGCGCGAGGCAACGGATCCGCACGCCGATCGCGTGGCAGACGTGCTCGTCCTCGGCCTCCGGGTAATCGATGATCTCCATCGCCTCTCGCGTGCGCTGCATGGCCTGCTCGGTCTCGCCGGCGGCGAGCAGGACCTCGGCGCGGCGCGTGGCGATCCGGAGCTCCAAGATCCGGTCACGCGCGAGCTTGGCCGTCTCGGCCGCGTTCTGGAGCCTGCGCAGCGCGATGTCGGCGTCCTGGGTGTGCTCGGCGATGGCGTAGCGGTCCACGAGCCCCAACCAGAACAGCGACTGGGCGCGGAAGTCCCCGAGCAGCTCGGCGACGAGGATGCCCGCCTGGTAGTGACCGGCCTCGCGGCGCGCGTCGTTGAGCGAGCCGGCGGCCTGGTCGAGCAGCTTGAGCTGCGCGCGGAGCAGGCGCGTGAGCCCGGCGACGCGCCCGTAGCGGCGCAGCCGGAGGATCAGCCGCTCGAGCACCTGCCCGGCGAGCTGAGGCTGCCCAGCCGCGAGCAGCTCGTCCGCCGCCTGCTCGAGCGCGTCCGCAGAGTCGAGGCCCTCGGAGGCCTCGTCGAGCAGCCGCGCGCGCAGGAACACGAGCTTGTTGTCGCGCGTCTCGAGCTCCTCGATGCGCTCGGCGAGGTCGAGGCGCGTCTCGTTGAGCGCGTCCTCGTAGCGCAGCCGCACGGCCTCGCGCACCGACTCGTGCGCGAGCGAGACCAGGCTCGTGCCGACCGCCGCCGTGCGCGTGGCGAGGCCCTCGCCGACCAGGCGATCGAGGGTTCGACGGAAGCGCTCGCGCCGGAGGTCGCTGAGCTCGGCGAGCTGGTCCTCGGGCAGCGGCGCCTCGACGAGGAACAGGACGCTGGCGATCTCCCAGGCGCTGACGCCGAGCCCGTCGAGCCGCGACTCGGAGCGCTGCGCGAGCGTCTTGTGCAGGTGCGCCGCGGCGACGGACGACGAGCGCAGCGTCCACGAGTCGGCGTCGCGCGAGAGCACGCCCTCCTCGAACAGCACGCGCAGCGTCTCGCGGAAGCTCAGCGGGTGCCCGCCGGTGAGCTTCTCGAGCAGCGCGACGAGCTCGTCGGTGGGCGCGCTCTCGCCGAGGATGCCCACGAGGACATCTCGCATCTCGAGCGCGATAAACGGGCGCAGCGACCACAGCTCGATGACCTGCTCGCGGCCGAGCGGCGTCAGCATCGACTTGAGCTTGTTGCTCGGCGGCGTCGTGACGCACAGCATGATGCGCGCCTCGTTGTGATCGAGCGCGCGGATCAGGCCCTCGACCATCGCGCGCGTCGCGTCCTGGCCGCGCGAGAGGTCCGAGAGGTGAATGACGAAGGGGTGCGCCTCGGCGCACTCGAGCAGGAACTCCATGACCTTCGCGGTCACGGCCTCGTCCGCGCTGCGCTCGCGCGCCGCCTGCACGAGCCGGGTGTACTTGCGGATCACCCGGTTGCGCTCGCCGAGCGCCGTCGCGAGCTGCAGCACCACGGGGCCGAAGGGGCCCAGCGCGCCGCCGTCGCTGTTCCAGCAGTTGCCCTCGACGAACAGCCCGTCGCCGAGCTGGATCTCGCGGCGCAGCTCGGCCATCAGCCGCGCCTTGCCCATGCCCTCGGGCGCCTCGACGACGATCGTGCGGATCACCTGGCGCTGCAGGCCGCCGCGCAGCGTCACCGGGCGGACGTCGGGGCGCAGGATCTTCAGCGCCCGCTTGAGCATGATGTTGAGGTAGTCGGCCCGGTCGACGAAGGGCAGGTGCTCGACGAGCAGGCGCGCGAACTCGCGGCGGTCCTGCACGCTCGCCTGCCGCTCGCGGACGTGGGCCGACTCGCGCCGGAGCAGCTCGAGGACGATCGAGCGGGCGCTCTGCGGGCGCAGGTTGGGGTCGGGCTCGAGCATGCGCCCGACGAGCTCGGCGACGACCGGGCCCGCGCGCGAGAGCAGCGCGCCCGCGAGCTCGGGGCGCCAGTCTCGCTGGCCCCGGAGCGCCTCGCGGAAGTTCGAGGCCGGGAACGGCCGCTTGCCGCGGATCGCCGCGTACAGCGTGGCCGCGAGCGAGTAGATGTCGGAGCGGCTGTCGGTGAGCTGCCCGCGGACTTTCTCCGGCGCCGAGAACCCGGGTGTCCCGAGGACCATGATCGCGTCGGGGTCGTCGAGCTCGGCGCCGACCGAGCCGGGGCCGCGCAGCATCCGGGCGAGCCCGAAGTCGATGAGCTTCGCCTGCGGCTGCCCGCTCGCGGACTCGGGCGGGCAGACGACTACGTTGCTCGGCTTGATGTCCTCGTGCACGAGCCCGAGCGTGTGGATGTAGTCGAGCGCGCGGGCGAGCTGCACGAACAGCTCGACGATCGTCTCGCGCGGGGCGCCCTTGAGGAACTCCGAGAGCGACTCGCCGTCGAGCAGCTCCTGCGTGAAGTAGACGCCGCTGAGCTCGTCGCAGCGCCCGTAGTCGTAGACCGCCGCGAGGTTGGGGTGGTGCAGCTGCGTCAGCAGGCGGAACTCGTCCTTGAACGCCTCGGTCAGGTTGTTGACCGAGGCGGCGTTGGAGTTGCCGAAGCTGCGCGTGATCGTCGACTTGCGCAGGCGCATCGCGGACGAGCGCGAGGCGGGCGCCGAGGAGCGCAGCGCCGCGGACGAGCGCGGCGAGCGAGAGGAGGGCGCCTCGCTCGAGGAGCGCGTGCCCGTGCCGCGCGGCTCGAGCGTGCTGTCGTTGCGGATCAGCTTGAGCGCGACCCAGCGCTCCTCGAGCGGGTCGTAGGCCTTGTAGACCGCCCCGAACCCGCCTCGACCCAGCAGCGCGTGGATCTGGTAGCGACCCGCGATCTTGCTCGGCATCTGCTCCTCCGGCGGGGCAGCGCGCGTCGCGTCGGTTTGATCTAGCGCGTCAGGGATCGTCATGGGGCGAGCGAGACAGACAGGAGTTCGAACAACGCAGGTCGATCCGTGCTCGCGACTGTAGCGAGAGTCGACGGAGCGGACAACAGGTGCTCCCGCGACGCGCCGAGAACCGACCGCAGGGCGAGCCTCGACGCAGATGATTCGCCGTGACGAGATCGCCGACATCGTCGCCGTCGACGGGGCGCGGGGTGCCGCCGATCGATCCGCTCGCGTGAGCGTGTTCGCATGATCACGTTGATCGTCGGCGAGGCGCGCTCGCGCGTGATCCCGAGAGCACACAAACGCGCATGCTCACTCACACGCGACGCGGTCCCCACGGCGGCGTCTCGCCAGCGCGGATGGCGGAGAAATGCGCGCGCCCGATCGCGGCCTCGCCGGCGTCGACGCAGCGCTCGTAGGCCTGTCGCTCGAGCTCGAGGCGCGTCGCCTCCTCTCGCCCGAGCGACGCGAGAAGTCCGCGTTTGAAGGCCGCGACGGCCGTGGGCGAGCGAGTGCGCAGACGCTCGGCGAGGCTGTGCACGCGCGCGAGGCCAGCGTCGAGGTCGTCGACGACCTCTTGCACGAGCCCGATGCGCAGCGCCTCGCTCGCGCTCACCTGTTCTCCGGTACAGCCGAGTCGCAGCGCCTGCGCAGCGCCGAGCGCGAGCGCGAGCTCGGCGGTGCCGCGCGCCCCGGGCAGGATGCCCAGGCCGGTCTCGGGGAGCCCGAAGCTCGCGCCGGGCGTGGCCAGGGTGTAGTCGGCGGTCAGCAGGAACTCCGCGCCCCAGCCGAGCGTCACGCCGTGGCTCAGCACGACGGTGAACAGCGGCAGGTGCCGGAGGCGGCGCATGAGCTCGCGCTGCCGGATGACGTGCCGCTTGACGCGGTCGTTGTCCCAGCCTGCTCGCTCGGTCACGTTGGCGCCGGCGATGAAGATCGGCGTCCCGCGCTTGCTCTGCCGGCGGCTCGTCGTGCACAGGCACGAGATCGGGCTGTCCTCCCTCTCCAGCAGCTCGCACAGCGCGTCGAAGGCGTCGAGCTGGGCGACGCCGACCTCGTTGGCCTTGCCGTGGTCGAGCTCGAGCACGAGGAGGCGTCGCGCGGCGTCATGGCGGGGGTGAAGCCCAAGATCTCGCAGAGGTTGCAGGCGCGCGGAGAAGTCCATCGCGCGCAGGGTACGAGAAACCAGTGGTGATTGCAGCATCAGGCGCGCGTCAGCGGTCGCCGTCGCCGTCGCGCGCGAGCAGGCGGCGGTAGTCTTCGGGCGTGTCGATGTTCTCGAGCACGGCGGGGTCGTCGACGGCGACGCTGCGGCGCAGCGCGCCGACCTCGGGCAGCCGGAACAGGACGCGCGGGCTGTTGTCGCCGTGGGCCGGGAGCGCGAGCAGGACCGTGCGCAGAAACGACGGGAACAGGATCGGGTGCCCGCGCCGCCCCGCGTGGGCCGGCTGATAGATCCCGCGCGGCGCCCTGCGGTGCGCGGCGAGCAGCTCACGAACGGTGTCCGCCCGCACGTGCGGTCGATCGACCGTCAACACCAGCGCGCCGTGCTCCGGCGTCGCGTGCCGGGCGAGCCACGCGAGCCCGCAGCGCAGGCTCGAGAATTGACCGTTCGACCAGGTCTCATTGCGCGCGAGCGCGGCGCCGCCGAGCTCCTCCGCTGGCAGCGCCGCGGCGCCCTCGACGACGACGATCGGCGCGCAGCCGGCCTGCTCCGCGAGCCAGATCGTGCGTCTCAGGAAGCTCTCGCCGCGCCACCGCAGGAGCGCCTTCGCCTGGCCCATGCGGCTGGAGGCGCCGGCGGCCAGCACGATCGCGGCAGGCGCTCGCGCGCCGCGTCGGTCTCGTCGCGTGTCCGCGGTTCTCATGGTCCTGGTGTCGGCGACGACTTCGCTTCGCTACTCGGTCGCTACACTTGGTCGCAGCTAGGTCGCTACTTGGCCGCGCTACTTGGCCGCAGCTTTGATCGGCTTGCCCTTGCCGGGCGCGCGCCCGCGGCTGGTGTCGCTCGGCGCGGCGATGCTCTCCTCGGACGCGGCCTCGACCTTCTCGAAGATCTTCATGATCTGCTCGGCGCTCTTCGGGTCGGGCAGCAGCAGCGCGCGCGGGATCCCGGACGACAGCGTCGCGTGCTCGGCGTCGACGCGGGCGCCGAAGCCTACGTCGCTGTTGAGCGCGAGCTTCTCGAGCAGCTTGATCGCCGCGTCGAGCTCCTTGCGCTCCTTGGCGTCGTCGCTGTCGTTCTTCATGAACGCGAGCGCCACGCGAGACGCCTGGTTCGGGTCGACGCCGACGCAGAACTGGCAGCCGCCCGACGAGCGCGCGAGCGCGAGCCCTTGATCGCCGCCGAGGCTCGAGCTGCCGGGCGCGCCGATCTTGCCGCTCAGCGAGCGCGCGCCGGAGCCGAACGCGAGGAACGCGACGCCGCCGCTGACCTGGCTGATGAGCTCGAATTCGTTCTTGCGCGAGAGCATGAGCGAGGCGGCCTCGTCGAACTCCTTGACGAACTCCTTGGGGATCCCGACCGCGAGCACGTCGGCCTTGCCGAGCCCGGTGCGCGCGGACTCGGGCTTCCACTTGACGTTGAAGGTCGCCGCCGCGCTGCCGCCCGCGAGCTCCTTGTAGGCCGTGAGCCCGCGGACGATCGTGTCCGAGATCCCGCGCAGCGCGGTCCGGGCGCTGGCCTCGTTGTTGACGCTCGCGGCGACGACCGTCGTCGCCTCGCCCTTCGGCGACAGGTAGAACGCGAACACGACGTCGTCGGCGACGCTGTCGAGCAGCGCGTGGCTGCTCTGCATGGCGTCGCGCACGAGCGCGTCGAAGGGCGCGCCGATCTCGTTGATGGGCACGTACTTGTCCATCATCTTGTGCAGCATCGCGGGGTCGCCCCACGTCATCGACATCACCGCGACGGGGTCCCCGGGCAGCGCGCCCTCGAGCTTGGTCGAGCTGACCCGGGGCGGCCCCACCGGGTCCAGCCCGAGACGACCGAAGGGGCCGGTCGCGGCGACCGTCGCGAGCAGGTCGCGGTCGGTGCCGGCGTCGAGCGTGACGGTCACCTGCTCGATGTCGGCGGCGATCTCGTCGAGCCGGCGACCCAGCGGCGTCCGGCTCGAGATGTCGAGCAGCTCGCTGAGCCGCAGCTCCTCGGTCGGGAAGTCGCGGGCCATGAGCTGAATCCGCGGGCCGCTGCCGCCCTGTCCGGCGAGCGCGACGGCCTGGTCGAGCGAGCCCATGTCAAGCCCGAAGTCGAGGGCGCCGGCGCGCTCCCGGAACAGCACGCGGTATTCCTGCGCGACGAGCTCCCACAGCCCGTTGCCGAGCGGCTGCGGACGCTGCGTGGACGGGACCGCGTCGATCAGCGCGCGCGCGTCGCGGACCGGCAAGCTGCCGATGAGCGTCACGTTCTTGGCCGTCGGCTCGCCGTTCGCGGGCAGCGTGCCCTCGGCCACGAACACCCCGTTGAGGTCCACGCTGCGCCAGGCCGCCGGCCCGTAGCCCAGCTGCAGGAGCACGGCCTGGGCCTGGGCGCGCAGATCGATGATGTTGTTCGGGGTCCAGCGCGAGGAGCTGTCCTGGACGAGCTGCAGGATGTCGTCGAGCCCGTGGGTGGTGACGCGCAGGTGCACGGGGTCCATCGCCGGGACCGCCGCGACGTCGGCCGGCGGCATCGGGGACGGCTCGCTCGTCGCGTTCGCGTCGTCGTCGACGACCTCAACGGGCGTCGTCGCCTTTTTGGTGCAACCCGACGGCGCGAGCAGGGTGACGAGCGCGGCCGCGGATACGATCGTGCGAAGGCTGGACATGCCCCAGTAGTGTACCGCCTGGTCTCCAGGACCGACCGCAGCGTGGCTCATTATGGCGCGCAGGATTGACGTTCGCGGGGACAATCCGGCCCACAGGCCAGCCGTGGCGGGGAACGCGGACGGCTGTCCGATACTCGCCGGTCACCGGAGAGTCAGGTCTCTCCGGGGCCCGGGTCGCGAGCGGGGGGCCCGGAGAACCTCGCGACCGCATCGTCGATCACGTTCATGGAGCCGCCGCGACCACCCCGTCGCGTCGCGATCAGCTCGGCGAGCACGCTGATGGCGATCTCGCCGGGCGTGCGTCCGCCGAGCGCGAGCCCGACGGGCGCTCGCAGCCGCGAGCGATCCACGGGCTCGAGACCTCGGGCGCGCGCCTCGTCGTCGCGCGCGTCGAGTTGTTGCAGGGCGCGCGCGACCTTGCGGCGAGAGCCCAGCATGCCGACCAGGCGGTGCGCTCGCGGAAGCAGCTCGACCAGCGCGCGCTCGTCGGCGCCGTGGTCCCCGGTCGCGATCAGGAAGTAGTCCTGGTCGCCGGGTGGTGGGAGCGCGGCGAGGATGGAGCGGAAGTCCTCATCGCAGCGGAGGGTCTCGGCGCCGGCGAAGGGGGGGTCGCGCAGCCGCTCTTCGCGACCCTCGACGACGAGCACGCGAAAGCCGATGGCTCGGGCGAATTCAATCACGGCGGCGGCGACCCGGCCGGCGCCCACGAGGAACAGGCGCGGCGCCCCCTGCAGGCACTCGACGAAGACCTCCATGGAGCCCCCGCAGCACATCCCGAGGTCGCGGACGAGGTGCGCGTGAATCCGTCTTGACCGGCTGTCCGCGAGGCTCGCGCGGCAGGCCTCCAGGACCTGCGCCTCGATCGCGCCGCCGCCGACGGTGCCGACCAGGACGCCATCTTCGTGCAGCAGCAACCTCGCCCCGACGACCTGGGGCGCCGAGCCGGCGCGGCCGATGACCGTCGCGAGGGCGGCGCGTCGACCTGCTCGGAGCACGGCGCTGGCGGCCTCGAGGACCTCGAGGTGCCCGCCCGCGTCCATGGCCTCGAACACCGTGTTGGCGCCGTCACGGGAGCGAGCTTCGTCAGGGGGCGGGGACGATGACGTCATGGCGCGGGCAATCCTCGAGCTTCCGGTCTGCGAGGAGAGTGTAAAACAATCACGGGAGGTCCTCCGCAGGCGACCGCGTTCGCAGGTCATTGCCAGCGTGACGGTCGCCCGTGATACAGTGCCGTTCTCGTCGCTCTTGGCGCGTTGTTGGTGCCTGGCGACGGCGGTGCACAACCGTCAAGGAGGAGCCGAGCATGCGAAACGCTCACGTGATCGTGACCCTGGCCGCCGCACTGACGATGGCCGTCAACACAGGCGCCTGCGACAGTGGCGGGTCGGGCAAGGACAAGATTCTCGATGGGATCGGTCCGGCTTCGAAGAAGCTGGACGAGATCCCGACGGCCAAGCCCAAGATGACGCCCGAGGAGCTCAAGGAGGCCCGTCGCAAAGCTGGCTTCAAGGACGCTGACGAGATCGCGGCGGAGAACGCGAAGGAGTTCGAGAAAGGCGCGCGTGAGTACATCAAGACGCGGATGAAGGAGTACCGCGCCTTCCTCGCGGATATGCGCGCGAACCTCGAGGACATCGAGAAGCAGGCGGCCGCGTGGGCCAAGGCCAAGGATCCGCAGAAGGCCTTCGACAAGTGGAAGGCGAAGTTCAAGGACGCCGCGAAGGACCTGACCAAGCGCTACGACAAGATGACCGGCAACGGGGTCGAGGGCGGGAACACGCAGGCGGAGCTCAGCAAGGCGTTCCGCGGCTGGGAGGATCTCAAGGCCGACCTGAGCCAGGACATCGCCAGCAATGAGCGGTTTGGCGCTGCGCTCGAGGAGATCCGCAAGAACCTCGACGAGGTCGAGAAGGCGCTCGAGGATATCGACAAGGACGAGAACTTGGTCATCAACAAGTTCTATAAGGAAGGCGAAGAGGGCGAAGAGAGCGGCGAAGAGAGCGGCGAAGGCGGCGAAGGCGGCGAAGGCGGCGAAGGCGACGGTGGCGACGGCGGCGACGAGGAGGGCGAGTAGCCGCCTCGGCGCGCGAGTTCGGCCTTATTACGGCGAAAAATTCCGCTCTGGGTCGGCGCCCGTGCATCCGCGCGACCAACCGGCCCTGCGGCATGGGCTCTGGCTCACACGACAGGCTCGATCTGCGCCTGGCCTTGTCGACATCGCCGACAAATTGCAGTAACCATCCAACTAGCTGGTACCATTCCGCGAGATCGATGCCCCCGGACAACGCGGGGGTCCCAATCCCCCAGAGAAAATCCTGGGCTTCACGGAGACCGAATTCATGAAGACGATCAAGTTCGCACTCGCTCTCGGCGCGCTGACCCTCGTGGTGGCGGGTTGTGGCAAGAAGCAGACCGACACCACCCCGCCCGAGGGAGCCGAGGCCGTTGAGGCCGCGCCCGAGGAGGCCGCGCCCGAGGAGGCTGCCCCCGAGGAGGCCGCCCCCGAGGAAGAGGCCGCACCCGAGGAGGGTGGCGAGGAAGAGGGCGGCGAGGAAGGCGACGAGGCCGCCGCCGAGTAGCCCGAATCGACACCTGTCGATTGCACGCAGAGCCAGGCTGGTCCCCAGCCTGGCTCTCGTATTTTCGCGTCCAGACCGCCTGTCGGCCGCGGGCTGGCCCTGGCCGTCGCGATTGATTACAAACCAGCCCGCCGGTGCAGATCATCGTTCAATTTCTCGTTCGCTACGCCCGGCAGAACATCCCGTACTACGCGCTCGGCCTGGTGATGCTGTTCATCACCAACTACGCGGTCGTGCGCATCCCGACCCTGATCGGGGACGCGCTGACGATCCTGGGCGAGCCGGGGCCCTCGGTCGTCGCCCAGGGCCAGGGGCTCGCCCGCGAGCTGATGCTCTGGGCGGTGATCGTGGTCGTCGCGCGCACGCTCTCGCGCGTCCTGTTCTTTAATCCCGGTCGCGAGGTCGAATTCCGCATCGGGCTCGACCTGTTTCGGCACCTGCTCCGGCAGCAGCGGCCGTTCTACATGCGCCGCAAGATCGGCGAGATCGTCAGCATAGCGACCAACGACACCTCGGCCGCGCGCCTGCTGGTGGGCTTCGCCGGGCTGCAGGTCGCCAACGTCGCGTTCGCGCTCCCGCTCCACGTCTACCGCATGTGGGTCACCGACTGGGTGCTCACGCTGTGGTGCCTCGCGCCCGTCGCCATCGGCGGGATCTACACGCGGCAGACGGTCCGCAGCTTCTACGGCCTCATCCGCCACTCGCAGGAGCGCCTCGCGCGGCTCTCCGATCGGATCCTCGAGAGCTACGCGGGCATCGCGACGACCCGCGCGCACGTCGGCGAGCGCGCCATCGTGGAGCGCTTCGACGAGCGCAATCAGGACTACCTCTCCCTGCTGCTGCGGATCGCCCGGATCCGCGCGTTCGCGATGCCGGCGCTCGGCTTCTCGGGGCTGGTCGCGACCGGGATCGTGCTCTGGGTCGGGGGCGATCGCGTCATCGCCGGGCACATGGAGATCGGCGACATGGCGACCTTCACGACGCTGCTCATCAGCCTCGTGGGTCTGCTGATGTCGCTGGCCTGGGTGCTCGCCGCGATCTCGCGCGGCATCGTCTCGCTCGGGCGCATCGACGACGTCATGCAGACGCCGGTCGAGCTGCCGCCGGTGACCGAGGCTGACTTTGAGCTGCGCGCTGCCCCGGCGCTCGAGCTGCGCGCGCTCTCGTTCTCCTACCCCGATGATCCGGAGCCGGCGCTCGCGGACATCTCGATCTCGCTCGCGCCGGGAGCGACCCTCGGGATCTTCGGGCGCACCGGCGCTGGCAAGACCACGCTCATCAACCTGCTCGCGCGGGTGTACACGCCCGCGCCCGGCGCGGTGCTGATCGACGGGCGCGACATGATCGGCGTCGAGCTCGACGTCCTCCGCCGGGCGATGGCGGTCGTCCCCCAGGATCCGTTCCTGTTCTCGACGACCCTGCGCGAGAACATTCGCCTTCGCGGCGAGCGCAGTCGCCGAGGTCCCGACGACGACGACGCGGTCGCGCGCGACGAGCAGGACGACGACCCGCGTCTGCAGCAGGTGCTCGAGGAGGCGTGCCTGGTCGACGATCTGCGCAACCTCCCGAGCGGGCTGGACACCGTGGTCGGCGAGCGCGGCGTGATGCTCTCGGGCGGGCAGCGGCAGCGCACCGCGCTCGCGCGCGCGCTCTACCAGCGGCCGCACCTGCTGCTGCTCGACGATGTCCTCAGCGCGGTCGATCAGGGCACCGAGGCCCGCCTCGTCGCGGCGATCCGCGGGCTCCAGGGGGCGCGGGGCGAGCACCACGCGGGCGCGCCGACCACCGTGATCGTCTCCCACCGGACCAGCGTGCTCGAGCACGCCGACGAGATCGTCGTGCTCGAGCGCGGTCGTATCACCGAGCGCGGGACGCACGCGGAGCTGCTCGCGCGGGGGGGTCACTACGCCGAGACCCATCTGCACCAGAGCGCGCAGGGCGAGGACGGAGCTGCCCATGGCTGACCCCAAGACCCCGTCCGAGGACGGCGCCAAGCAGGCGCGGACCTTCCGCGAGCGCACGGTCGATCCGCTCGTGCGCTTCTGGTCGTTTCTGCGGGACCAGCGGCGCTGGATCTTCCTCGGCCTCCTGATGATCCCGGTGGTCGCCGGCATGGAGGCGATCCGCCCGCTGCTGCTCAAGGAGGCGGTCGACGTCGACATCCCGGCCCGGGACGTCATCGGGCTGCGCTTCACGGCGATGTTGTTCATGGGCGCGGTCGTGGCCTCCTTCCTCGCCAACGCCGTGCAGATCTACGCGCTCCAGCGCGCCGGGCTCGTCGTCATCGCGAACCTCCGCCGGATCGTCTTCCAGCACGTCACGCGCCTGCCGGCGCGGTTCTTCGACCGCCACCCGATCGGCACGCTGCTGTCGCGCAGCACCAGCGACATCGAGGCGCTCAGCGAGACGATGTCGTTCGGCGTCTTCACGATCCTGACCGACATCGTCGTCATCATCACGACGCTGGCCGTGATGTTCACGCTCAACGTCCGGTTGACGCTGATCTCGCTGGGCGTCGCGCCGGTGCTCGCGCTCATCGTGCGCCACTTCTCGAGCAAGCTGCGCGGGCTGCAGCTCGAGGTCCGCCGCGCCCAGGGTGCCCAGAGCGGCTACCTGACCGAGCAGGTCTCCGGCGTCACGGTCGTCCAGCTGTTTCGCCGTCAGGAGGCCGCGGCCGGTGAGTACGAGCGCCTCGGCGGGCGCTACCTCAAGGCGACGAAGACCGCGAACATCTACGACGCGCTGCTGTACGCGCTCATGGACGGCATCAGCGCGATGTGCATCGCGCTCATGATCTACTTCGCGGCGCCCGGCGTGACGACGGCGGGCGGCGGCACGCTCACGCTCGGCCTGCTGTTCGCCTTCGTCGACTACCTGCAGCGCGTGTTCGTGCCGATCCGCGAATTCTCGGGCAAGCTCGCGACGATCCAGCGGGCCCTGGCCGCGCTCGATCGCATCTACGGGCTGCTCGATGAGCCAGCTGAGCAGCGCTCGCCCGCGGACGCCCCCGACCCGCTCGCGGGGTGGCGCGGCGGCATCGCGGTTCGGGACCTGCGCTTTCGCTACAACAAGGGCGGGCCGGAGATCCTCCGGGGGGTCTCGTTCGACATCGCGCCGGGCGAGGTCGTCGCGGTCGTCGGTCGCACGGGCTCCGGGAAGACGAGCCTCGGCCGCGTGCTGACGCGCAGCTACGACGGCTACGAGGGCAGCGTCGCGCTGCAGACCCCCGACGGCGGGATCGAGGTCCGCGACGTTGTCCCCGACGCGCTGCGTCGTCACGTCCTGATGGTGCAGCAGGACGTGTTCCTGTTTCACGACGATGTCGCGTTCAACGTCGCGCTCGGCGAGCCAGGGCTCGAGGGCGCGCCCGATCGCATCAACGCCGCGCTCGAGACCGTGCAGGCCGCCGACCTCGTGCGCGAGCGCGGCGGCGTGAACATGGAGGTCGGCGAGCGCGGTCGCAACCTCTCGGCCGGCGAGGCCCAGCTGATCGCGTTCGCGCGGGTGGCCGCGCGGCAGCCGACGCTGCTGATCCTCGACGAGGCGACCGCGAGCGTCGACAGCGTGACCGAGCACAAGGTCCAGGCGGCGATCGAGCGCCTGCTCGAGGGCCGCAGCGTCCTCGTGATCGCGCACCGCCTCAGCACCGTGCGCCGGGCCGACAAGATCCTCGTGCTCGGGGACGGGCGCCTGCTCGAGCAGGGCTCCCACGACGAGCTCATGGCCCGCGGTGGCGTCTACGCCGAGCTCTACCGCATGGGCTTTGACGAGGAGAGCGAGTAGCCGCGCGCCCGCGTGCGCGCTCCTGGGTCCAGGCCTTCGCTCGCGCGATCGCGTCGACGAGGCGCCGCCCGGGAATAGCCGCGCGCGCGGGGCTGTTGGCACCGACGACATGCGACACGTACATCAGGGCAACTTTCGCCGCGGGCGTCTGCGCTCACCGCGAGCGTTGATCGGGTACTTCACGCTGATCAGCGTCGGCGCCGCGGCGCTCGCCTTCGGGTATCCGGGCGCGAGCGAGGCGCGGGCCGAGACGCCGCTGGAGAGCTTGAAGAGCGCGCCCGCGACGACGCCGGACGCGGGCCTGCAGCCGACCACCTACGATCCTCGCCAGAGCCTCGCGCCGCTGGTCAAGCAGGTCGGCCCCGCGGTCATCAGCGTCCGCACGAGTCAGGCGGCGCCGCGCGGCGGCCTGCGAATGTTCCCCTTCGGACAGGGCATGGACACCCCCGCCCCCGAGGGAGTCGGCTCCGGCTTCGTGATCTCGGCGGACGGCCTCGCGGTGACCAACCACCACGTGATCAAGAACGCCGAGCGCATCGAGGTCAAGCTCTCGGACGGGCGCGTGTTCAAGGCCTCGGTGCTCGGCTCCGATCCCTACACCGACCTCGCGCTGCTCAAGCTCGAGGGCGCCCGCGGGCTCACCCCGGTGCCCTTCGGCTCGAGTCATGATCTCCAGGTCGGCGACTGGGTGCTCGCGCTCGGCTCCCCCATGGGCCTCGAGCAGAGCGCGACGATGGGGATCATCTCCGCCAAGGGGCGCGGGAGCCTCGGCCTGTACCAGAACAGCTACATCGACTTCATCCAGACCGACGCCGCGATCTCGCCGGGCAACAGCGGCGGGCCGCTGTTCAACCTCAAGGGCGAGGTCATCGGCATCAACACGGCGATCCACGCCTACGGCCGCGGCATCGGCTTCGCCGTGCCCGTCGACCAGGCGAAGAACGTGGTCGGGCAGCTGCGCAGCTCCGGCAAGGTCGTCCGCGGCTGGCTCGGGATCAGCGGCCGCGACGTCGAGCCGGCCGTCGGCTCGCCCGCGCAGCTGGGCGCGGTTGTCGGTCAGGTCCACCGCGGCACGCCCGCGGCGACGGCTGGGCTCGAGGCTGAGGACCGCATCACCGCGATCGACGGCGTGGCGATCGAGAGCTTCGCCGACCTGCGCGGGCGGATCGCCGAGCGCCGCCCCGACGAGACGCTGGCGTTCACGGTGATCCGTGACGGACGCAGCAAGACCCTCCGCGTCAAGCTCGGCGAGCTCCCCGACGAGCGCACGCTCGCGGGCCTCGGGCGCGGCGGCGACGGGCTCGGCGGCGGCGACGGGCGCGGCTTCGGCTCCGGCGGCCAGGACCTGTTCGACAACGGCAAGCCGCGCCTCGGCGTCGAGGTCAACAGCGACGGCGGTCGTCTCGAGATCTCCCGCGTCGCGCCGGACTCGCTGGCGTCACGCCTGAACCTTCAGCCAGGCGACGTGGTCGAGTCGATCAACGGCGAGCCGATCCGCGCCACTGAAGACGTCGCGCGCGCGCTCTCCCGGGACCGGCATCACGTCGAGGTCACCGTGAGGCGCGGGAGCGCCACGCACACCGCAGTTATGGACCGTAGATAGCGAGTACGCTCGTCCCTCCCCTATCACCCCCATGTCCCGTTGAGACCCCGCCGCGCGCGGGGTCTCTTTTTTCTCGACGACCGTGGTTGCGATTGGCGCCCGAGGTCGCGCGATCACGGTCGGGCTGCGCGAGGCGACGAGTCGTTCCTCCCGCGGTCGGGCTCGCCCGTTCGCTAGACCGAGCCGCTCGGGAGTTCGGGGCGACCGACGGGCGGCAGCGCCATCGGCCCGCTGGGCGCCGGCGCGTCCTCGGCCTCGAGCAGCGCCTGGGCGACGAGCTGCTGGGCCTCGAGCTGCCCGCGCTTCGCCTTCGTGTTGTTGAAGTAGAGCGCGGCGCCGCCGAGGACGCCGAGCGCGATCCCGGCGCCCGCGATGGCGGTGAGGCTGAAGAGCCAGCCGAAGACGAAGATCGCGAGCGAGAGCCCGCCGACGAGGAAGCCGCCGAGCGCCAGGGTGCCCGCAGCCGCCGAGGGATCGACATCGACGCGGACGAGCGCGCCGCCCTGCCCGTCGCGCTCGGCCTGGATCTGGTAGGTGACGCCGCGCGCCTCGTCGACGATGGCGACCTTGTTGGCGCCCTGGCGGTGTCCGTGGGCGCCGGCGATTCGCTCGAGCGACCGCCGCACCGACTCGGCCGCTTGCTCCGGCGGCATGGCGAGGTTGCCCTCGGCCTTGTACACGCTCATGCCCGTGTTGCCGGGGCCGGACGGGACCGTGGCGGGGACTCCGCCCGCCTGGCGAACCAGCTCCCGGCGCAGCTCCTCGGGAGAGATTCCGGCTTCGGCCGCGGCCTCGCGGAGCTCTTGCTCGGTGAGGTTTCCAGACATCGTCGGGCAAGCCTAGCCGCCTGCGACGGCCACGTCACGGGCGCCGTCGCGCTCGTGGTATAGCGCGCGAGGTCGAGCCGACGACGGTCAGGAATGCGCATGGACGACTCGCACACTCGCGCCGAGACGCTAGACCTTCGACTTCAGCAGCTCGCGCGTCGCGGCGTCACGATCGTCGACCCGCGCCAGACCTTCGTCGACGACGATGTCGATATCGCGCGCGTCGAGTCGGGCGTCGTGCTGCACCCGGGGACGCGGCTGCACGGCGCGCGCACGTACCTCTCGGCGGGCGTCGAGGTCGGGCACGAGGGGCCGGCGGTCCTGCGCGACGTGGTGCTCGGTCCGCGCGCGCGCGTCGCGAGCGGCTTCGTGCACGGCGCGGTGCTGCTGCGCGACGCCTCTCTCGGCGCGAACGCGCACGTGCGCCCGGGGACGCTGCTCGAGGAGGAGGCCTCGACCGCCCACGCCGTCGGGCTCAAGCACACGATCCTGATGTCGTTCGTCACGCTCGGCTCGCTGATCAACTTCTGCGACGCGCTGATGACCGGAGGGACATCTCGCAGCGATCACTCCGAGGTCGGCTCCGGCTACATCCACTTCAACTACACGCCCTGGGGGGCGCGCGGCGACAAGGCGACGCCCTCGCTCGTCGGCGACGTCCCGCGCGGCGTCCTGCTCCGCGAGCGGCGGATCTTCCTCGGCGGCAGCGGCGGCATGATCGGCCCGCGGCGCGTGGGCTTCGGCGCGGTCGCGGGCGCGGGGCAGGTGCTGCGCCGTGACGTGCCCGCCGATCATCTGTCCGTTCAGACATCTCGTACGGTGCTGCGCGCGCTCTCGACGGAGCTCCTCGGGCCCTGCGCGCCGCGGCGTGAGCAGAACATCCGCTATATCGCCAACCTCGAGGCGCTGCGCGCCTTCTACCGCGAGCTCCGGCTGCCGCGCCTGCCGGGCGAGGACGAGTTCGCGGGCGAGCGCGAGGTGCTCGAGGCGGCGATCGAGACCCTGAGCCTCGCGATCCGCGAGCGGGTCAAGCGGCTCGCGGCCTTCCTCGAGGAGCGAGGGGAGCGACCCCCCGCGTTCCGCCCGCGCCCGCGGCTGCCGTGCCCCCTCGAGATCACCCGCGCGCGCGCGCGCGACTATGTCGACCACGTGCGCTGGATCCAGGGGCGCACGGATCTCGAGGCGAACATGCTCCGCGGTTGGCTGATCGCGATCGTCGAGGATCGCGTGCAGGCCGAGGCGGGCTGACGGTGGCGACCCGCTAGCCCAGGCTCGGGGAGAGCAGCGCGAGCGCCCGCGCGCCGCCCATGGTCGTGACCAGCGTCGTCAGCTTCGGCCCCTTCGGGCGGTCGATCAGCAGGTCGTAGGCGAGCGGGAAGAAGTCCTTGTTCGACAGCTCGGTGTCGTCACACAGCGTCTTCATGTGGGGGATCAGCGACGGCTCGTCGATGTCCGGGCGCGCGCGCAGGACCGCGACGAGCCGCCCGAGCACGGTGGCCTGATCGGGGGTGAGCGCGCGGGTGATCGGCGCCTCGCGAATCCGGTAGCGGAAGTCGGGCGGGGCGTAGCGCTCGATCCAGTTCCACACGCAGCGCGCGCGCTGGCGACAGAGGCGGCGGTCCTCGTCGTCCGTGATCTCGCCGGTCTGCTCGTAGTAGTGGAGCGCGCCGTCGATGTCGCCGTCGTGGATCTGCAGGATCATGCTGAGGTGACGGAACTGCGGCTGGAAGGGCATGCGCGCGCCGTCCTCGACGCGCCGGTGGTCGACGCTCGACAGCTGCATCGTGCGCTGCGCCGCGAGCCGCTTCTTCTCCGCGCGCTCGGCCTTCTTGCCGCCCTCCGCGGGCGCGCTGTAGGCGAGTCGACGCGTGCGGTCGTAGTCCTCGTAGAGCTTGATGACGTCGAGGTCGAAGCTGATCTGCAGCTCGCGGTTGGGTCGCGTGCCGACGAAGATCCAGCGCAGCACCTCGGGCTCGTAGATCTGCAGGCAGTCGGCGACGGTGACGACGTCGCCGGATGAGCTCGAGATCTTGCCGCCGCGACCCTTGACGCGCACGAAGTCGTAGCCGACGTACTCGGGCGCCCACCCGCCGTAGACGTCGCGGACGATGTGCTGGGCGGTGTCGTAGCTGCCGCCCGCCGAGCTGTGATCCTTGCCGCCGGGTTCGAAGGCGACCTGCTCGGCGGCCCAGCGCATGGGCCAATCGACGCGCCAGGGCAGCTTGATGTTGCCGCCGCGCGCGAGCTCGACCTCGGCCGCGTGTCCGCAGCTCGTGCACTTGTAGCCGACGCGCGCGTCGTCACCGTCGTCGAGGACTGTGAACTCGAGCGTGTCGCGCTTGCACGCGTCGCAGAAGCCGTACAGCGGCAGCCAGTCGTCCGGCAGACGCGAGCGCGCGCCGGTCCGCTCGCGCGCGTCGTTGAGGATGTCGCGGATCGTGTCGCGCTGCGCGAGCGCGCGGCGGATGCCGTCGGCGTACTCGCCGGCGCGGTAGCGCCGTGACTGCCGGATAAACTCGGGGTGAATCCCCAGCGGCGCCAGGCTGCCTTCGAACGCGGCGATGTGATGGCTGGCGTAGCTGTCGTGCTCGCCGTAGGGGTCCGGGACGTCGACGATGCTGCGGCCGAGGTGCTCGGCGAGCAGCGCCTGCTTCGGCATGTTCTTGGGGACCTTTCGAAACACGTCGAAGTCGTCCCACGAGTAGATGAAGCGGACGTCGACGCCGCGGTCGCGCAGCGCTCGGGCCACGAGGTCCACCGTGATGACCTCGCGGAAATTGCCGATGTGCACCACGCCCGAGGGCGTGATCCCGGCGGCGACCGTGACGCGGGTGGCCTCCGGGTGCGCGGCGAGGGTCTTGGTCGCGGCCGCGTCGGCCCAGTGGCTGAGGTAGGGATCGGGGGCGTTGGACACCTTCGTCTCCATCGTCACGCGGTTGTCGCCGATCTCGCGCGCGAAGCCAAGCCGCGCCCGAGTCGAAGACGAGCCGAGGAGGCAACAGCGCGCGGGACGACGAGCGTGTTCGTCGTCTCGCGCGCCGCGCTAGCGATGCTCAGCTGGCTACTTCTTGCAGCCGGCGGCCGTCTTGAGCTGGTTGACGCCCTCTTTCACGAAGTCCGAGACGCCCGCTTCTCCGTAGAGCTTCAGCGCCTCATCCGCCTTCGCGCAGGCGCCCTTGATGTCGTTCTTGTAGCGGAGCACGGCGGCCTGGCTCTCGTTCACCTTGGCCAGCAGCGCCTTGTCGGCGGGCTCTCCGCCGGTGAGCTGTCCCGCAGCTTTCTCGAAGTACTGGGCCGCCGCGTCGAACTCCCCGGGGTTCGTGATCTTGTCCTCGGGACCAAAGGCCATGTTCATCTTCGCCTCGCCGGCGAGGACCATGGCGAGCGGCGCGTTGGGGCCGGTCGGGTCCGCGTTGATCGCCGCCTCGAGATCGTCGAGCGCCGTCGCGAACTCCATGACGCCGAGGAGATAGGCGCCGTGGGCCGCCTTGGCGACCTGGATGACCTCTTTGTCGCCGGTCTTGTCGCCCATGGAGACGGCGTACTCGGCGGGCTCCTTGGCGTTCTCCGCGACGTCGCGGGCGAGCGCCAGCGCGAGCCAACCGGCGGTCAAGCCCGAGGCGCGGTACTGCTCGCGCTCCTTGAGATCCGGCAGGATCGGCTCGAGCTTCCCGACCGCCTCCTCGTGCTGACCGAGGAGGTAGTGCGCGCGGGCCTCCGCGATCGCCTCGGGGTCCGGATCCTGCGGAGGCCCTGCGTCCGCAGGCGGCGCGTCGACCCCCTCGCCGGTGTCCTCGGGCTGCTGGGTGTCATCCGGCTTTTCAGTCTCCTCGGACTTCTTGCAGGCGCCGACGGTCATCATCATCGTCGCGCCGAGGGCGAGGGAGAGGAGGGTGCGCGAGTGCTTCTTCATGAGGGATTCCTGTGCGCAGCTCGTACGTGCGCGGCCATGTCTGCGGCGAGACGACGGTCGTCGCCGTGGTTGGGCTCGAGGGTCTCGGCTCGGTTGCTCGGGTGATCGGAGAGTCAGTCCGCGGTGTGCGCGGGCTTGCGCTCGGCGTCGTCATCGACATCGTCTTGGGGACGCTCGAGGAGCCGTACCTGAAGCGGACCGCTCGACCCCAGGTTGCCATAAACAAGCCGCGTGGGGTCCGGATCGTCGCCGATTCGCTCGGGCTTGAACATCCCGATGATCTCGACCTCATCGCCGAGGTACAGCGAGCAGCTCTCGCGTCGACCGGCGATCTGCTCGCCGGGCGCGATGACGCGTGCCTGATCGAGGTGCTCGATCACCGCGCGGCCGCTGGCGTCGGCGATGCTCACGAATTCCGCCGCCACGGCGGCGTCGCGCCGACCCCCTGCTCGGTTTCGCCAGACGCACTCGCGCCCGGGCTTGCCCCCGAGGTTGCCGTCGGCGTTGGTGAGCGTGCCGCGGATCATGACCGGGACCGCGCGCGCCTCGGCGATCGGCGTGACGACGTCGCGCCGCTCCGCGCGCTCGACGATCGCGTTGAACTCGCGGTCGAATTCATCGCCGCTGTCGCCGAATCGCCGACCGCGCGGCTCGAGGCGTGAGCCCGACATCGAGCGCTGCAGACGGGTGTAGCCGACCCAGTAGACGAGGATCGCGATCGGCACCAGCAGCCCGAGCCACAGCGGGAACGGGCTCTCGGTCGTCGCGGGCGGGGCTTCGTCGTGACGCGCGCTCGCGAGCAGCGGGCGAGATGCGAACGAGGACATAGGGGTCACCAGTAGGCCTCGACGAGCGAGATCACGAAGCCGAGCTCCGTGTCGCGGTCTTCCGTCGTCGCGCGCCCCTCGACGAGCGACTCACCGATCGCGCCGGGGGCGATCTCGGGGACGGCCGCGCCGCGGAGCCGCTGACCGTCGGAGAAGCGCACCTCCGGCACGACGTCGAAGATCGGCACGGTGCCGCGATTTTGGACCTGGACGATCCAGCGCACGCGACCGAGCCAGATCTCCGGGCGCTCGACCTCGAACTCGACCGTCGGGTTGATGTCGTAGGCGCGGTTGGGGCGCGCCTGCCTGGGGCGCGGGACCAGCTGGATGTGCTCGGGGAAGTCGATCGTGACGACGAACTCGCGCATCACGTTGAGGCCGAGCAGGCCCGCGCTGCGCTCGTTGACGCAGCCGTCGCAGACCGAGACGAGCAGGCCCTCAATCTCGACATCGCGCAGCTTGATGCGCGGGAGGTAGACCATCTGGCCCTCGCGCGGACCGCTGGCCGTGTTGAACTTCAGCGTCGGCGCGTCCTCGGGGACCGTGATGCCGATCTCGCGGGCGGTGTTCGTGTTGATCGTCGTGAACGAGGCGCCCGTGTCGAACAGGTACGGCTTCGTGATCGTCGCGTTCGGGCCCGAGACCTCGACATCCATGAGGATCGCGTTGCCCTCGGAGGAGAACGGGACGGTGATCGCCTCGAGGCCCTCATCCCCGAGCGAGAGCGAGGCCTCGACCTCGGCGTCAGGCTTGATGGGCGGCGCGTCGGGAGGAGGATCGATCCAGTCGGCGGTGTTGTGCCCGAGCGCGCTCAGGACCCGCGTCCCCGTGTGCGTATCGCCGAGCTGCTCGACCGCGACCCAGGCGCCGTTCGAGCGCAGCGCGGTGCCCATGACGTCCGGGATCAGCTGACTGGCGAGCAGCAAGCCGCAGGCGTTCCAGGCCGCAGGCAGCCACGCGAGCGTCGTGGTGACGCGTCGCAGGTCTCGCTGATGACGCCAGAACGCGAGCGCGACCGGGATCCCGATGGAGACGACGAGCGCGAGCGCGAGCGGGCCGAGTGACCCGCTCGCGTCGTACCGAGCGGCACGCGCGAGCGCGAGCGTGAGCCACGAGGTGATGACGACCCCGGCGAGCGAGGCGAGGACGAGCGCGAACCACCCCAGGCTCGAGAGCAAGAGCAAGAGCAGCGTCGGGAGCTCGTTTGCGGGCGATGTCCGCCGTGGCGAGCGCGAATCGTCCACGTTCAGGGGATACTAGCCTGCATCGCCGAGCGCGTCACGGCGATGCAGGCCTTGCGCTGAGGGCTTGGACCCAGCCTACTGCGGCGCGCGCCCACCCGAACCGCTCGGCGCGGCGGCAGGGGCGTTCTTGGTCCGAACGCAGCTGGCGTCGACGCGCCACGAGCCGTTGGACTCAAACGGGGGCGTGTTCAGGATCAGGAGGTTGCCGCCGCCGGCCTGACCGCACTTCTGCTTCGCGAGGTCCACGGCCTCCTGGGCGGAGGGCGCCTTGGCGCGGGTCACACCGAGCTCGGTGAATTCTTCGGACACGGCGTCACGCGACTGCGCGACGCGGACCTGGTTCGCGGGCACAGGCGCCGCGCGGGTGCCGTTGCCCTTGAACATGGCGGAGTAGCCTCCCGCGCAGCCCACGAGGCCGGTGAAGGCGAGGCTGACGGCGAGGGCGGGGAGTGAAAAACGGTGAGTACAACGCATGGGACCTCGAGGGTTCTCAGTCATTAAACGGCGCGACAACAGGAACATTCGCCGTCGTCGTCAATTTGAGCGGTGTTGAGCGGATGAGCTGTGGACCCGGCAGGACATCGAGCGGCGCTCCGGTCAGGAGGGGCGATCTCGCATGACCTGAAGCGCGGGAGAGCGCAGACCGCGACCATCGCCCTGCGCAGGCCGGTCCATGCAACGCGTATCGGGGTCGAGCGCGCGCTCGCAGGGCGTCTCGCAGCGCGAGCACGCGCCCGGACGTCGGCGCGCGAGCCAGCGGGCCGTGAGCCACGCGCTGGCGCTGGTCACGGCCACGAACACGACGAGGTACTGGGCCCACTCAGGCATTGGCGATATCGAGCCGAGGACGCGAGTAGCGTAGCACGCAGCTCAGGATCGCGACGGCCGCAGCGCCCGCAAGGACTTGCTCGCGTCGTCGTGCGGGCACGAGCCTCCCTTGATCCCGCGCGCCTTCGGACACATCCCGTAGAGCTCGAGGCGGTGGCGGACGAGGTTGAAGCCGAAGCTCCGCGCGACCCGCTCCTGCTCGCGCTCGATCTCCTCGTTCTGAAACTCGAGCACGTGGCCGCACTCGATGCAGATCAGGTGATCGTGATGCTCGGTGTCGCCGGCGGTCTCGTACATCGTCTGGCCGTCGCCGAAGCGGCGCATGGCCGCGAGCCCGCACTCGGTCAGCAGCTTGAGCGTGCGGTAGACGGTCGCGTAGCCGATGCGAGGGTTCTCCGTTCGACTCAGCGCGAGCAGCTCCTCGATGCTGATGTGACCCTCGGTCGAGAAGAATTTGTACGCGATGAGGTCCCGCTGCCTGGTCGACTTGAGCTGATTCTTCGCCAGGTACGCGTGGAACTGGTCCATCAGCGCGTCGACTTCCGCCTGTTCGCGATGTCGGCGAGCCTGCATCGACGGCACCGTATCGTGCTCCACGACACACGGCAAGCGTTGTGGGCGTCCGCGCCGGTCCGTATACTGCCGCCCTCTTTCCGCGTCCTGAGGACGAGATCATGAGCGCGAAGACATCAGCAGCCACGGACTCCGCGACGCCCAAGCAGGCGCGGACGGCGAAGTCACGGTCCCGGCGGCGCAAGGGCGAGTCCTCGCCGGCCGCCGAGCAGGAACCCGCGATCGACGAGGTGCTTCGACGTCTCGAGGGCATCGTCAAGGAGCTCGAGGAGGGAGAGCTCCCCCTCGAGGCCGCGCTCGAGCGATTCGAACACGGCGTCCGCCTGGCGCGGCAGGGCTCCGCGCTGCTCGACGCCGTGGAGCAGCGGGTCGAGGTCTTGCTCGAGGGACGAGACGCGACCGCTCCGTTCGCGGGCGCAGCACCAGAGGGGCACGAAGAAGGGCACGATGATGGCGAGTAGCGGCGCGTTTGATCTCGCGAGTTTCCTCGAGCACCGGAGGGCTCTGGTGAACGACGCGCTTGATCGCGCGTTGCCCGCCCAAGACGCCCATGGGGGTGACCCGGGTCGACTTCGAGAGGCGATGCGCTACGCGGTCCTCGGCGGGGGCAAGCGGATCCGCCCGATGGTCACGATCGCCGCCTGCGAAGCCGCAGGGGGACGCGCCGAGCAGGCGCTCGGCCCGTGCTGCGCGCTCGAGCTGGTCCACGCGTATTCGCTCGTGCACGACGATCTTCCGTGTATGGATGACGACGCCGAGCGGCGCGGGATGCCGACGGTGCACGTCGCGTTCGGCGAGGCCAACGCCGTGCTCGTCGGTGACGCGCTCCTCACCCGTGCCTTCGAGTGTATCGGCCGCGCGAGCGCCGAGGGGATGTCGGCGGCGGCGGCGGCGCAGGCCGTGCAGGTCCTCGCCGCGGAGGCAGGCATTGACGGCATGGTCGGCGGGCAAGCGCTCGACATCGCCTTCGGACAGGATATCCAGGACCTCGAGCAGCTGGAGCGGGTCCACGCGCTCAAGACGGGCGCCCTGTACGCCGCCGCCGGAGCGATGGGCGCGCTCTCGGCCGGCGCGGACGCGTCGGTCGTCGAGTCACTTCGGCGCTGGGGGCGTAACTTCGGCGTCGCGTTTCAGCACGCCGATGATGTCCTCGACGACGATCAGGTCTCGCTTCGCGAGCAGGCGCTCGCGCGCGTCGATGGGCTCGTCGGCGAGTGCGACGCGATCAGCTCGGGGCTGGGCGCCGGCGCCGGCGCCTTGCGAGCGCTCGCCGCCTGGGTTCGCGCGCGCGCGCGTCGAGGCGCTTAGGACTTGCCGGCGCACGCCGGCAGCGAAGCCAACAGAGATAGCCCGGGAGGGGATCGAACCCTCATGTCGCCAGGACCACGGGGTTTAAGCCCGCTGCGTCTCCCGATTTCGCCACCGGGCCAGGTGAGGGACGCGAGCGCTCGATGAGCGCGCGCTGTTCGTTGAATGCCCGGGGAGGGAGTCGAACCCTCACGCCGCGAGGACCACACATTCTGAGCGTGCTGCGTCTACCGTTTCGCCACCCGGGCGGGTGTCATTGACTGTTGTTGTGTTGCTGTTGTTGTTGTTGTTGTTGTTGTTGCAGGATCGTCGAGTGCCCGGGGAGGGAGTCGAACCCTCACGCCATATGGCCACCAGGTTTGAGCAGGCTGCGTCTACCGTTTCGCCACCCGGGCAGGGTGTCTGGAGTGTGTATGCGGAGAGTGCCCGGGGAGGGAGTCGAACCCTCACGCCGCGAGGACCACACGTTCTGAGCGTGCTGCGTCTACCGTTTCGCCACCCGGGCGGGTGTCGGTCACGAGGACCTGGTTAATGAGTCCGTGGGGCAGGGATCGAACCTGCCGTGCGTGAGAACGCGGCCGGGTTACAGCCGGCTGCTCCGCCGTTGGAGCATCCCACGGAGAAGAGACAAGAGAGCGCGTTGACCGTTGAGTGCCCGGGGAGGGAGTCGAACCCTCACGTCGCGAGGACCACACATCCTTAGTGTGCTGCGTCTACCGTTTCGCCACCCGGGCGGGGCAGCTCGTGATGCTTGGATGAGAGTCCGTGGGGCAGGAGTCGAACCTGCCGTGCGTGAGGACGCGGCCGGGTTACAGCCGGCTGCTCCACCTCTGGAGCGTCCCACGGAGAGCGTGACGGCCTGCGCTCGAGCGCCGTCGAGGATTAGAGAACGAGGAGAACAAGAGGAACCAAGAGAGTGCCCGGGGAGGGATTCGAACCCTCACGTCGCGAGGACCACACGTCCTGAGCATGCTGCGTCTACCGTTTCGCCACCCGGGCGGGTGCCACGACGAACGCGTTCGTCGTGGGCTGCGGCGCGCGAGGTCAATGGACAGTGCCATTGACGCTCGAGCGTCGCGCGAGGCAGTCGGGATGGTGGGATTCGAACCCACGGCCTCGTGTCCCCCAGACACGCGCGCTAACCAAGCTGCGCCACATCCCGTTGATATTCAGTTGTAGAGACCTCGTGATCGCGTCCGCGTGAGCCGGAGTCGGGGTGACTGGATTCGAACCAGCGACCTCCTGTTCCCGAAACAGGCGCTCTGGACCAGACTGAGCTACACCCCGAGAGGAAGAGTCGGGCGCCGTGGTTTGGCCACGGCGTCGGGCGCTGGTCTCAGGAGACCGGGGGCGCCCGAAGGACCCGGGATCGGCACGGAAGGACTCGAACCTTCAACCTCCGCATCCGTAGTGCGGCGCTCTATCCATTGAGCTACGCGCCGATGTCCGATTCGGGGGACTGGCTCACGCGTGCGACCTCAGGCGTCTCGCGCGGCCGGCTCTCGCAGGGACGAGAGCGCAGCCGCGGGGGACGCCGCTGACGCTGTTCTTACAGCGCCAGGCGAGGTAGGCGACGGCGATACGGGTACAGACGCAAGGGGAGCGGCAGGCTCGGCAGCGTGTGCTGGTGCCCGTGCTTCGACCCGTTGATGTGCGTCACATGTACCATTGGACTCGTCATCTCCAACGCTGATTGGTCTACTCGCTGAAGTGCCAGTCGTCAAGGGGCGCGGCGAAAAACAATTTTAGACCTTGAGCGACCGTGTTCGCACATGTGGTTTTTGGGGCATGTCATTCGAGGATGAATGAACCGCGTGGCGACGACGTCGCCGCGCGCCCAGGCCCCGGCTCCGTGGCCCCGCGTGATAGACTCGCGCGCGAACTCAGACCGCGAGACGACCATGGACGGTTCACGCAGGCATCGGAGGCGACGCGATCGCTGGGCGTGGGCGGGCGTGTTCGCGCTGATCTCGGTCCCCGCGCTCGCGATCGGCGGCGTCCTGCCGGAGCTCGTTCCGGCCTTCCTCGTCGGCGTCGCGCTGCTGTGGTGGCGCCTGCTCGGCGGTCCTGGGCGGACGTGCGTGGTGCCGCGCTACGCCGCCTTGGGCCTGCTGCTGTGCGGCGTGACGCTGCTGCAGTGGGCGCCGCTGCCGTTGAGTGCGCGCGGGCTGCTGTCGCCCGAACTCAGCGCGAGAGTGGTCGACGCGCTCGCGCGCGAGACGGGTCACTATGACTTTTGGGGCAGTCTCTCGCCGAGCCCCGGCGACACGGGGCTCGAGGCGTCGCGCTTGCTCGCGCTCACGCTTTTTTTCGCGGCGGCGGCGCAGCTCCCGTGGCGAGTGGTCGCGGTCGCGGTCGCGTGCTGCGGCAGCGTCGTCGCGTTGATCGGCCTCGCGCAAGCGGGCTTCGGGGTCAGCTCGATCCTCGGCGTGTACCGACCCGTCGACATCGACCCGGCGGAGACCGGCGCGCTGCTCACGACCTTCGTCAACCCGAACCATCAGTCCGGTCTGTTCTTGCTCGGGTTGTTCGCGGCGGGCGGGCTGCTCGTCGACGCGAGCGGGCGAGACGCGAGCACGCGCGATCCAGACGCGGCGGTCTCGTCGCGCGAGCGCGTCCTCGTCGCGGCGGCGGCGGTCCTGCTGCAGACCTTCGCGCTCGTGCTGTCGCGGTCTCGCGCCGCGCTGCTCGTCGGGGCTCTGGTCGCGCCGCTGGCGATCGGCTTCGCCTGGTTCGGAGGACAGGAGTCATCGCGCGCGCGAGGCGTCGACGCGCGTTCGCGCTGGCGCTGGCGCTGGCGCGCGCTGACGCTGACGCTCTACGCCGGCGTGATCGCGGCGCTGCTGCGCTGTGGCGCGTGGGAGGAGGTCCGCGGGCTGATGGGCGGTGGCGGGGAGCCGCTCGCCAAGCTGCGCGTGGTCCGTGACGCGCTCGCGCTGATCTCGCTGAGCCCGTGGGTCGGGATCGGCCGCGGCGCGTTCCTCGACGTGTTCCCGGCGGTCGACTCGCAGCCGGGCCGGTACGTGCATACGCACCTCGAGTCCGCGCCGGTGGCGATGATCGTCGAGTGGGGCGTCATCATCGGCACGGTCGCGGTGCTCGGGCTCGCCGTGTACTGGGTCGACGCGATTCGCCAGGCGGGGAGCCGCGCGCGTCGCGTCACGCTGTGTGGCTTGTTGGCGCTCGCGCTGCAGAGCCTCGGCGACTTCAGCCTCGAATTTCTCGGCGTCGCGGCGCCCGCGTGCGCGCTCGCGGGGGCGCTCGCGGGGGGGCCGGGGTGGACACTGGATGTCCGAGCGGCCAGGAGATGGATCGTGGGCCTCACGCTCATCGGCGTCGCGCTCGCGATGTGGTCGGCGCCGAGGTCGTGGACGAAGCGCGCGGTCGAGGACGCGAGGATTCGCGCCGGTGAGGACGCCGTCGAGGCGTCCGTGGTGCGGACGAGGCCGCTTGACGGTGTTGTCCACGGGGTGATCGCCCGTCGCGCCGGGGCGCGCGGAGAGTGGGCCGAGGCGCTGCTGCGCGCGCGTGTGGCCGCGAGGTTGCGCCCCGGCTCCGCGGACGCGTGGTTGCTGCTCGCGTCCGCGGAGGAGCGCTGCGTCGATCGTTGCGGGGGCGACATGGTCGTCGCCCGTGACGCGAGCGCGCGCGCGCTACGGTTGATCAGCGCGCCGCTCGAGCCCTCGATCGTCGAGTACCTGCTGCGACGGTATCCGGAGCCGCGCGAGCTGGCGCCGCTGCTGCCGGCCGAGCTGTCGCGCTGGCTCGAGCTCGTAGCGTCGATTGGCGCGCGGGATCCAGTGTACGGCGGCGCGCTCGTGGCCACGCGCGGCCTCAAGGCGCGCGAGCCAGAGCTGCTGGCGCTCCAGGCCTCGCTGGCGCTCCAGGCCGAGAACGCCGCGTTGGCGCTGCACGCCGCGAGGTTGCTGCGCGCGCGCGAGCCGGGTGCGCTCCGCGGCGTGACCCTGAGCGTGCAGGCGCTTCGACGCTTCAAGCCCGCGCGCGAGCGCGAGATTCAGGCGTTGCTCGAGGAGGCGCTCACCGGCGACTGGGACGCGCGCGAGCGCGGCGAGCTCGAGGAGCTGCTCGTGCGCTCGCTGTTGGCGACCGGGACAGCGGCGGATCGGTCGCGGGCGCGGGCGCGGCTGGCTGAGCTGCTTGAGCGGCCCGCGTCGCGCGCGACGCTGCGTCGACGTCGCGAGCTGGCGCGCGCGCTCGCGGGCGAGTGAGGCTACGAAGCGAGGTGCGTGGCGAGCTCGTCCGCGCCGCCGATCAGCGCCCCGTTGATGAAGACCTGCGGCGTAGACCTCGCGCCGGCGACGGCGCGCAGGCGGCGAGGTGAGGCCGGGAGTTCGTCGTAGGCGAGGCCGCGCTCCTCGAGCAGCGCCTTCGCGCGCGCGCAGTGAGAGCAGCCCGCGCGCGTGAACATGACGATGTCGGGCGGCGTGACGGCGTCGGGCGCGACGTAGCGCAGCATGGTGTCGGCGTCGGAGACCTCGAAGGGGTCGCCCTCGACCTCGGGCTCGACGAACATCTTCTCGATCACGCCGTCGCGGACGAGCATCGAGTATCGCCACGAGCGCGGGCCGAAGCCGAGGCCGCGCTTGTCGACCAGCATGCCCATGGCCTCGCTGAACTCGCCGTTGCCGTCGGGGATGAAGGTGATGTTGTCGGCGGCCTGCTGCTCACGCCACGCGTTCATGACGAAGCTGTCGTTGACCGAGACGCACAGGATGTCGTCGACGCCGTGCCGCTTGAAGACCGGCGCGAGCTCGTTGTACCGCGGGACATGGGCGGAGGAGCAGGTCGGGGTGAACGCGCCGGGCAGCGCGAAGACGACGACGGTCTTGCCGGCGAACAGCTCGGCGGTCGAGCGTCGGGTCCAGGCGTGGCCGTCGCGGATGAGGAAGGAGACTTCGGGGATTCGTTGACCTTCGCGGTTGGCAGTCATGCTCCGACGAAAAGCACGTGTTGTTCCGAATTTTAAATCCAAAAAATTCAATATGCTGCGAACGAATCAACGATATTTTGGTGGTTGAAATTTGTCGAAATATCGTTGATGACGAAATGTCGTCATGGCGTCGTCTTGCGTCGGCGTGTGCTCGCGGCGCGCAGTCGCTCCACCCCGTGGCGGTAGTAGCTGGCGTCGAGCTCGGCGCCGTAGGCCTTGCGCCCGAGCTGCATAGCCGCGAGGCAGGCGGTGAACAGCCCGCCGAAGGGTTCCCAGATGACGTCGCCTGGGTCGCTCGCGGCCTCGATCACGCGCGTCATCAAGTCGAGTGGTTTCTGGTTGAGGTGGATGGCCTTGCCCGCGTCGGTCGTCAATCGCTGCTTCCCCCGCAGCGCCGGGCGGTCCCAGACGTTGGTGACGCCGTGCGGGCAGCGGAACTTCGCGCGCGTGGCCGCCCACTCCGCGTCGGTCATCGGTCGCGCGCCGTCGGCCGAGAAGTACGGGCGGCCGTCGGGGCGCCCGTGCGCGTTGGCGAAGTCGGCGAGCTTGCGGAACATCGCGACCGGCGGCCAGTACCAGAGGTGGCTCTGGTCGAGGTACTTGCGCACCGCGGCGTCCTTGACCCCGCACGCCTCGTTGGCGCGCTTCAGCGGCAAGCCGGCGCGCCGCCACTCTCGACGCAGCCAGACCTTGAGCGGCAGGTCGTCGACGCGCGCCTGCATGACGTAGTGCACACACAGCTCGCTGACGACCGGGAAGCGCCGGATCGTGCGCGTGTTGATGTTGCCGGCGATGTGCCCCTTGCCCTTGCTCCACACGTTCGCGTTGACGTAGCGCCAGCCGGCGCGCTCGAGGATCGGGTGCGCCGCCGCCCAGCCGATCTCGCTGTTCCAGAACCACAGCGTCGTCGCCGGCGTCGCGCGGCGCGACCAGGCCTCAACGTGGGGCGCGTACCAGTCGGGGAGCCCCGCGTGCGAGCTGGTGTCGCCGTCGAAGCCGAGGACCCCGTAGGCGCCGTCGGAGACGATCACGTCGGGCGTCGGCCACCTCGCGTACTGCTCGAGGCTGTCCCCGAAGACGACCTGGACGCCGCCGCCAGACCACGCGCGTCGTCGCGGCGGCGGTTCGGGCGGGAGCGCGCGCCCGCGCCCGACCGTGCGGGTCGACGCGGCCGCGGGGTCGCGGCGGGCGGTGTTTGATGTCTTTTCGGACATGTGACGATCTCCTGGCGCGGGTCGATCACGGCGCGAGGTGACGGAGCAGGGCGCCTCGCGCCTCCGCGTCGGCCGCGTCGAGCGCCTCGCGGTGCTCGATCTGCGCGTCCACGTGGGCGACGACGTCAGCGACGCGTTCTCGGTCGTGCGGGATCGGCACGAGCAGGTCGCGGACGTGCTGCGGCTCGATGTGCTGCTGGATCGCGCCGTACTCGTTGCGGCTGAGCTGATCCTGGGCGAAGGCGCTCTGCAGGTAGGCGTAGAGGTAGGCGCGCGTGAAGGGGTCGGGCGCGCGCACGCGGATCATGTCGTCGCTGACGAGCGCGCCGTCGTGCTTGCGCGTGACGATCGAGACGCGCCCGACGCTGCCCGAGCGCGAGATCAGGATGTCGCCTCGGCGCACGCGGATGGCGGCGAGCGTCCGTCGCTGGCGCTCATCGGCGCGGCCGGTGTCGAGGTGCTTGACGCTGTCGGACTTCTCCTGCTGGATGGCCGACGGCGTGAAGTACGGCTCGATCGCGGCTCCGCGCGCGCGCGCGTCGGCGAGCTCGACGGGCGCGACGATCAGCGGCTCGCTGCGCAGGCGCGGGCCCTTGAACACGCGGAGCGCGGGGTGCAGCTCGGCGAGCGGCAGCACGGCCCAGCCGGCGCGCTCGTCGAGCTGCATGACCGCGCGCAGCGTCGCGTTGAGGCTGGGGAGGAAGGCCTGCGGGTTGACGCGCAGCTCGTCGTCGAGCTGCCCGCGGCGGATCGTGAAGGCGTGCTCCGAGGCTGGCGCTTCGCGTCGCGCAGCGAAGGCCCGCGCGATGCTCGTGAGGTCCTCCTCGAGCTCGGGCAGCGGCGCGCCCTGGGCGTCGCGGCGATAGATCGGCAAGCCCTCGCTGTCCTGTCCGACCTTGTGCGAGACCGCCATGAAGATCCGCTCGTCGTCGTCGGGCTGTTCGTCGAGGAGCCGCTTGCGCGCGACGACCAGGCACGTGCGGACGCCGGTGTGCGGCTGGAAGGTGTGTCGGTGACAATTGATGACCGCGAGCAGCTGGCAGCGTCGCAGCAGCAGGCGACGCGCGGGCAGGTAGGTCGCGGTGTCGAGGAAGCTCTTGGGCAGCACGACGGCGAGCCGCCCGCCGGGCGCGAGCCAATCCACGCAGCGTTCGAAGAACAGCAGCTCGGGGGGGACGCCCTCGCTGACGAGCGCGTCCCCGGGCTCGTGGCCGCGCTGGGTCTCGACCCAGCGATGGCCGCAGGCGAAGCGGCGCAGCGTCTCGGGCTGCGAGATCTTGCCCTCGCCGACGCCGGCGAAGGGCGGGTTGGTCAGGATCACCGTGGGGCGCGAGGGCCCGGCGAGCTCGAGCAGCTTCGGGTCCAGCGCGTCGTACTCGCCGAGCCCGTCGCCCTGGGTCACGCGGGCCGCTGGCGCCCCGCTGAGGATCATCGCCGCGCGCGCGATCTTGACGAGGCGCCGGCTGATGTCGCTCATGTGCAGTCGCGCGGCGAAGGTCTCGAGTCGGCGCGCGCGCGCCTCGGGATCGCGCTCGCGCGCCCGCAGCTCCGCGCGGACATGTCGGAGCGCGGCGCTCAGGAACCCGCCGCTGCCGCCGGCCGGATCGAGCACGACGTCGTCCTCGCGCGGGGCGACGAGCGTGACGAGCAGGCGCGTGACGAGCGGGTTCGTGAAGAACTGGCCGCGCTTTCGCTTCATGTGCCGCGCGGTGTACTCCTCGTACGCGCGGCCGATGATGTCGGGATCCACGACGTCGTCGCGCGCGGGGTCGGGGACGACGCGGTAGGGCTGCAGCGCGACGACGACATCACAGAGCGCGCGCGGCCCGACGGAGATCCGCTCGTGCGCGCGAAACAACGTCGGGTGCTCGGCCTTGACCGCGTCGAAGAGCGCCGAGATCCGGGCCGCGACGGCGCTGCGACCGGTCGCGCAGCGGAACTCCTGCGGCGCGCAGCGGAACTCGAGCGGTCGATGGACCTGTCGCTCGTCATGGGCCTTGGCGAGCAGCACGCGGACCATGTCCATGGCGAGGTCCTCCTCGTCGCTCTCCGAGCCGCGGCCGTGGAGGCGATCATGGCAGCGACGCAGCAGCGCCGTGACGTCGCCAGGGGGGCGCAGCGCGGCGCGCTCGCGCGGACCGAGCGTGTCCCAAGAGTCACCACACGCAGGGAGCCCTGGCCACGGCGCGAGCTCGGCGTGCGCGTCGTCGACGACGCGGCGGACGATGTCGAGGGGCTCGGCGAGCGCCTCGTCTTCGCGCGCGGTGAACAGGAAGCCGCCGCTGGCGCCGAGCTCTACGAGCGCTTGGTGAAGTCGCGCGCGCGCGTCCTCGCGCGCGGGGCCATAATCGCCGCGCGCCGCGTCCAGGTGGACGCCGACGAGCCGCGGAGGCCTGCGTCCCGCGCCGTCGCGGACCACGACGCGTCCAGGGTCCGGAAATTGGATCTGCCTCATCGGATAGCCGAGCTCGTCGAGGAGCAGCCGCAGCAGCGCGCGCTGCTCTCGCGGGAGGTCCTGGCGTCGCGGGCCGGGCATGCGCGCGCCGAACCTACTACAACGGCACTTGAGCGACACATGCGGGTGCAGGTGATGCGTCGGAGATGAAAGAGACCGCAGGCTCGAGCGCTCCGTCCTCGTGTGATGCGCCGAAGACTCGCATCCGCGACGACCGGCGCCCGTCACTCCAGCAGACGCGGACATGGGCTCGGGAGATCATCGACCTCGACGGCCCCGACGGCCCCCATCGAGCCCTATCTCGTCGTGTTGGGGCGAGGACTCGAGGGCTGGGGCCTCGTGCTCGTCGCCGTCGACGACGAGGGCGACACCTCGGTCCCCATCATGCGATCGAGGGGGCACATGGACGGCACATGGAAGGGGCCCGATAAGAAAAACGACAGCTAGGTGACCCTAGCTGCCGTTTTGGTTGTGGAGGCGCCGGGAGTCGAACCCGGGTCCGGAAGCCCTAACTTGCGACTTCTACGTGCGTAGTCGATAGATTTGAGATTTGAGGTCAGGTCTCGCCCACCGACAGGCTTTCGCTGACCCGATCCCCTTGTGTCTCGCGGGTCCGGCCGGGGCATCCGGACCCACCAGCTCCTGTAATGACACCCCTGGCCCTACTGGAGCGCCTCGGGCAGGGGCGTCGCGGTTAATTAAGCCGCGATGGCCAAACGGCCGTAGTTGCTGTCGTTGGCAACTGTGTTTCTCACTCTGTTTTGGCGTGGTTGAGTGAGCCCCACGGCACGCGATCTACAAGCTGAAAAACCCCCGTCGAAGCCGGTACACCCCCGTGGTGCGGGACGTTGCGCGGCGGCTTGGCCGCGTCTCCCCAGTATGGGGTCGTCCCTGACGGGGCGCAAGCGGGCCGTCGGTGCGCCGTTCGCGTCGTCGATGGCGCGAGGTCGATCGAGTTTTGGTAGGTTTTCTGGGCTATGGCCATGTCCCCCACGATCACTCGACGACTCTCGCGTCCTGGCGCGAACGATCGGGGGCAAGGCGCGAAGCGGGCCTACGTGGTCGTGCTCGCGGGCGAGCGAATGGGCGAGTGCTTCACGCTCAACGCCGGCCGCACGACGATCGGGCGCGGGGTCACGACCGACATCCGGATCAACGACGAGGGAATATCCCGCACCCACGCGGCCGTCCTGCATGAGGACGACGTGTACTACTTGACCGACGCCGGCTCGACGAACGGCACCTTCGCCAACGGCGATCGGGTGACGCGCTACCCGCTGCGGGAGGGCGATCGGATTCAGCTCGGCGCCTCGAGCGTGCTGCGGTTCACCTATCAGCTCGAGCGCAGCGAGGAGCCGCAGCGGGTGCAGTACGAGACCGCGCTGCGCGATCCGCTGACGGGGCTGTTTAATCGCAGCTACCTGCGCAACCGGCTCGAGAGCGACGTCGCGTCGGCGCTGCGCCACGGGAAGCCGCTGTCGCTGGTCGTGTTTGATCCCGACCAGCTGACGGAGATCACGGCCGAGCACGGCGAGCGGGCGGCTGGCCGCGCGCTCCGAGAGCTCGCGCGGCACGTTCGCGAGATCACGAGGAGAGATGATCTTTTGGCCAGGTGGAGCCGGGACGGCTTCGCGCTGGTCTGTCGCGAGGTCGACGCGCTGCGGGCGGCGCGGGCGGCGACGCGGATCCGTGAGTCCGTCGCCGCGCGGCGCTTCGCGGACGAGTCCGGGCGCGAGCACGCGATCACGGTGTCGCTGGGCGTCGCGGACCTCGGGATGCTGCGCGAGCCCACAGCGGAGGCGCTGGCGGAGGCGGCCGACACCGCGCTGTTCGTCGCCAAGCGCAACGGCCAGAACCGCGTCGAGATCTACGACCCAGAGAACGAACCAACGCGTCACGTGTAGCCGCGACCGCGCGAGCCAGGGCACCATGCAGACCGAGAATCAACGCGCGCTTCGCCGCCTGTCCCTTCGCCCGTTCGGGGCGCTCTTGTTCGTGTCCGTCGCGGCGCTCGTGACGGGGTGCCGCGCGGACGGCAACACGCCGCCGCTCTACACGGAGGCGCCGCCGGCCCAGTCGGCGGTGGAGACGCCCGAGCAGCAGGCGCCCGAGGAGTCGACGGACGGGCGCGCGCTGTGGTTCCGCGGCGGGGACGGGCGCGCGGCGATCCTGGCGCGCGAGCGCAACGATCACGAGGGCGCCGTCGCGCTGCTCGATCGCCTGCTCACGCGCGAGGAGCTGTCGGCGCGGGACCGGGCGGCGGCGCTGTGGCTGCGCGGGCTCGAGGATCTACGCGAGGATCAATTTGAGCGCGCGGCCGAGCGCTTCGCGGCGGCGCGACGCGATCCGTCGATGGCGGCCGTCGAGGGCCGCCTGCGCGTGCTCGAGGCGCAGGCGCGGCTCGACGCGGGCGATCCCGCCGCCGCGCTCGAGCTGGTGCGCGAGCTGCCGAACGAGGGCGCGCTCGCCAGCACGATATTGATCATCCAGGCCGACGCGCTGCAGCGGACCAACCAGGAGGACGAGGCGCTCGCGCGCTACGCCGAGTTCCTGCGCCGGTTCTCGGCCGACGCTCGTCGTCACGAGGTGCGCGTCAAGCAGGCGCGTCTGTACCTGCGCCATCGACCCGATGACCCCGAAGCCCAGCGACAGGCGCTGGAGCTCTACGAGCGGCTGATGCTCGACGTGCCGCTCAGCGACTACGCGGCCGAGGCGGCGGAGCGCGCGCCGGAGCTGCGCGCGAAGCTGCCCCAGCCGCGCTCGCGCGCGCAGGCGAGCGAGGCCGAGCGCCGCGTCGCGCTGGCGACGATCGAGAGCGAGCTCAAGCGCGGGCGCTACGCGTCGACGATCACCGACGTCGACGCGTTCCTCAAGCGCGGCGGGCTCGCGGCCGGCGAGAAGTGCGAGGCGCTGTACCTCAAGGCGAGCGCGGTGTTCAAGCAGCGCAAGCGCGCGAAGGCCCGACCGGTGTATGACCTCGCGGCCAGGCAGTGCAAGAAGGCCGGCGAGGAGCACGTCACGACGCTCGTCAAGTCGCGCTACCAGTCGGCGCGGGGTCGCTACGCCGAGGGTGCGTACAGCAAGGCGGCGCGGGCGTTCGAAGCGCTGGCGCGTGACTTCGCCGATCACAGCTACGCCGACGACGGTCTCGTGCTGGCGGGGGAGTCATGGGCGGAGGCCGGCGACCACGCGCGCGAGCGCAAGGCTTACGAGCGCTCGATCGCGGAGCACCCGGACGGCGACATGGCCCAAGAGGCGCGTCGCCGGCTGATCGTGCTGGCGTTCACCGACGGCCGCCACGAGGATGTCCTGTCGCTGACCGATGACCCGGCGCGCGCCGGCGCGACGGGCGTCGACCTCGGCAAGCTGCTGTACTTCCGCGGCCGCGCGCTGCAGAAGCTCGACCGCGCGAGCGAGGCGGAGGACGCGTGGGTCGCCGCGAGCGAGGCGGCGCCGCTGAGCTACGTCAGCGTGCAGGCGCTCTCGCGGCTGCGCGAGGTCGGAGAGGCCGCGCTCGCGCGCGGCGTCGCGGTGCTCGAGGGCGCCGGCGAGGGCGCGGCGCCGGTGGCCTCGCTCGCGCTCCCGGAGGGCGACGCGGCGGCGCGCGCTCAGCTGCTCGCGAGCCTGGGGCTGGGCGAGGAGGCCGCCGAGGAGCTGCAGGAGGGCGGCGTCGGCGGGTGGCCGGCGGCGGCGGTGCTGGCCCAGGCGGGTCAGTGGTCGGCGTCGCAGCGCGCGCTCGGGCGCGTCGGCGCGAGCTGGCGTGAGGCGGCCCCGGTCGCCAACCGCGAGCTCTGGGCGCTCGCGCACCCGAAGGCCTTCGGCGAGCTGGTCGACGTCGGCGAGCGAGAGCACGGGCTGCCCAAGCTGCTGACCTACGCGATCATGCAGACCGAGAGTCGCTTCGACCCCGGCGCGACGTCGTGGGCCGGCGCGCGCGGGCTCGTGCAGCTCATGCCGGCGACCGCGAAGGGGGCGGCGAACAAGCTCGGCCTCGAGGGCTTCGATCCCCAGCGGCTCTACGAGCCCGCGTTTAACCTGTCGATTGGGCAATATCATCTCGCGCAGCTCGTGCGCCGCTTCGGGGGTGATGACGCGGCGGTGCCGCTGGCGATCCCGAGCTACAACGCGGGCGCGGGCGCGGTCCAGCGCTGGCTCAAGGAGCGCGGCGCGCTCGACTTCGACTTGTTCATCGAGACGATCCCCTTCGACGAGACGCGCAAGTACACGCAGTCCGTGCTCGGGCGCTGGATGGCCTATCGCTGGACGCACGGCGGCGAGGAGCAGGCGTCGCGCCGGATCCCGTATGTCCCGCTCGCGCTGCCCACGGCCGCGACGTCGAGGCAGGACGACGACGACGATGACGCGAAGTAGCGGCTCGGTCGATGACGACGCGGTGACCAAGGCGCGGGCGCGCGTCAGGTCATGCGCGGCGAGGGCAGCTTCTTCGGATCTGGACCTGGCCCCGCGGCCATGCGCTCCTCTTGCAGCTTGCGCTCCATGCTGCGGATCTTCGCCGTGAAGAACGCCTCGGCGCCCGCGTAGAGGCACACGAAGGTCCAGACCGGCGAGAGGTGCGTGATCCAGGCGAGGCTCCAGACCGCGAACACGAGCGAGGCGCGGCCGATGTCGCCGTTGAGCAGCTGCCCGGTGCCAGGCAAGAACAGGCTGAGGAGGCCGGCGGTCGCGGGCAGGCGCGGCTCTTCTTCTTCGAAGGGCGCGAGCGCGGTCTCCTCGTTGTCGAGGCGCGCGAGGAGGTTGTGCTCGCCGAGCTCGTGGGCGGACGCGCGGAACTCGGCCTCGAGCTCGGCCTTGGTCTCGGGCGTGACGCTGTAGCAGGTCACGGCGCCGGCGCTCGCGAGCAGCGCGCCCGCCTGCCGCATGCTCTCGAGCGCGGTCTCGGCGTCCTGCATCGGCACGCCGAGGGCGCGCGCCGTCGACTCGACCGTCAAGAAGTCGACGCGCGGATCGGCGAGCAGCGCGAGCGCTCGCGTGTCGAGCCCGCTCTGCGGAGCTGCTTGTTCATGCACGGCGAGCGCCGTGGGAGCGGCCGAGTGATCCCACCCGACGCCGTGGGGGACAGGCGCGTAGGAGGGCGTCGTGGGCACCAGCGCGGTGCTCTCTTGCGCCGGGTCGAGCGTACCGCCATCGCGCGCGTGTCGCCGTAGATTGCGCAGCACTCGGCGTCCTTTGGTCGGTCTCAGGCGAGACATGAGCGTCGATCCAAGACTACACGATCCGCTGTCAATTGCCCGCTGGCGGCGATTCTACGCTCCTGGGTGATCGTGAGCATGAATTGGGAGATCGCAAGCGACGCCGGCTGTGTGCGCGCGCCCGCGGCGGGGCGCCGTTTCGCGCGACACCGGTTCGGCGTCCGGTTCGCCCGACGGCGGCTACACAGGGACGGCGAAGTCTCGCAGCGCCTGGTTGAGGCTGGTGCGGCGATCGGTGCTCTCCTTGCGCGTGCCGATGATCAGCGCGCACGCCAGCTCGTACTCGCCGGCGGGGAACTTTCTCCGGCGCGTGCCGGGGATCACGACGGCGCGCGTCGGGACGCGCCCGCGATGCGTCACGGGCTCCGGGCCCGTGACGTCGATGATCGGCGTCGACGCCGTGAGCGTGACGTTGGCGCCGAGCACGACCTCGGGCTCGAGGTGCACGCCCTCGACGACGATGGCGCGCGAGCCGAGGAAGCAGCCGTCCTCGACGATGACGGGCGCGGCGCTCGGCGGCTCGAGGACCCCGCCGATGCCGACGCCCCCCGAGAGGTGCACGTGACGGCCGATCTGCGCACAGCTGCCCACGGTCGCCCATGTGTCCACCATCGTCCCACCGCCCACGCGCGCGCCGATGTTGACGTAGCTCGGCATCAGCACGGCGCCCGACTCGATGAAGCTGCCGTAGCGCGCGGCGGCGGGCGGCACGACGCGGACGCCCGCCTCGGCGAAGCCGCGCTTGAGCGGGATCTTGTCGTGGTACTCGAACGGCCCGAGCGTGTCCGTGCGCAGCTCCTGGATGCCGAAGTAGAGCAGAATGGCGCGCTTGACCCACGCGTGGACGATCCACGCGCCGTCGTCGCCGGGCTCCGCGACCCGCAGCGCGCCGCGGTCGAGCTGGGCGATGGTCTCGCGCACGGCGTCCGCGTAGGCTTCTTGGTTGAGCAGCGCGCGATCTTCGAAGGCGCGCTCGATGCTGGGCTGAAGCTCGGAGGCGAGGCTCATGGTGCCCGGCATCGCACGCCTTCGCCCGCGGGCGCAAGTGTGCGCGCGGGCGTCTGCGCACATCGGCCCGCGTCCGTCTCGGTATACTGAGGCACCTGCCGGTGTGCGCAGGCGGAGGATGTTGATGTCGAGGATCCTGATGCCAAGCGTTCGGCGTGCGCGCCGTGTCGTGATCGCGGCGGCGGCGACCTGCGCTCTCTCGCTCGCCGCGCTCTCATCCACCGTCGCGCGCGCGGAGGAGCCGGCTGCGGCGGGCTCCTCCGAGACGTCGCCGGCCGCCTCGGACCTCGCGACGATCACGTCGAAGTACTCCGAGGGCGAGCCGAAGAAGATGCTGAAGCGCCCGCGTCACCGCGAGGCGGGCGCTCCGCCGCCCCGGCTCCTGCGCGACGGCTGCTTCTCGGACCCGTCGAAGTGCAAGTGCACGGCGAAGGAGCAGGAGAAGATCGACATCTGTCAGCCGATCATCGGCTACTTCTGCCCCGAGAGCACGCTCAACCTCATGGCGTCGATGTGCGTCTCGCTGTTCGGGGGCGTCACGGCGTGCCGCTGCGCGACCCAGGGCGAGCTGCAGACGCACGTCGACTCCGAGGCGAAGAAGAGCAAGAAGTCGTCGAAGAAGAAGTCGTCGAAGAAGAAGTAGGCCCGCGACGCTCGAGCGGCGCGCGGCGGTCGCTCCCGGTCGCGCGCGCCCGTCGAGACGCGCTCACCAGTCGAGGATGCGCGCGAACATGAGCGGCGCGACGATCGTCGCGTCCGACTCGATGACGAATTTCGGCGTCTTGATGCCGAGCTTCCCCCACGTGATCTTCTCGTTCGGCACGGCGCCGGAGTACGAGCCGTAGCTCGTGGTCGAGTCGCTGATCTGGCAGAAGTAGGCCCACAGCGGCACGTCGTCGCGCTGGAGGTCCTGCGCGAGCATCGGCACCACGCAGATCGGGAAGTCGCCGGCGATGCCGCCGCCGATCTGGAAGAAGCCGAGCGGGGTCTCGACCGCGGTGTCCATGTACCAGCGCGCGAGCTCGACCATCGCCTCGATGCCCGTGCGCACGGTGTGCACGCGCTGGACCTCGCCGGTGATGCACATGCCCGCGTACATGTTGCCGAGCGTTGAGTCCTCCCAGCCGGGCACGAACATCGGCAGGTTCTTGCGGGCGGCCGCGAGCATCCACGAGTTCTCGGGGTCGATCTGGTAGTAGGGCTCGAGCGCGCCGCTGAGCAGCAGGCGGTACATGAACTGGTGCGGGAACGCGGACTCGCCGGCCTGGTCGCGCGCCATCCAGAGGCGCTCGATGTGCGTCTCGATCCGGCGCATCGCCTCCATCTCGGGGATGCAGGTGTCGGTGACGCGGTTGAGGTGGCGATCGAGCAGCGCCTGCTCGTCCTCTGGCCGGAGGTCGCGGTAGTTCGGCAGGCGTACGTAGTGGTCGTGCGCCACCAGGTTGAACACGTCCTCCTCGAGGTTGGCGCCGGTGCAGCAGATGGCGTGGACCTTGTCTTGACGGATCATCTCGGCGAGCGAGATGCCGAGCTCGGCGGTGCTCATGGCGCCCGCGAGCGTCATGAACATCTTCCCGCCGCCCTCGAGGTGCGCGCGGTAGCCGTCGGCGGCGGCCGTGAGCGCGGCCGCGTTGAAGTGCCGGAAGTGCCGCTCAATGAAATCGGAGACAGGTCGCTCGGAGGGGGGTCGTTTGCTCATTCGATTAGTCCCGGGTCAGCTTTTTGTAGCGAATGCGGCGCGGCTGGAGCGCGTCCTCGCCGGAGCGACGACGACGGTCCGCCTCGTAGTCTTGATAGTTGCCCTCGTACCACGTCACCTCGGAGTCGCCCTCGAACGCGAGGATGTGGGTCGCCACGCGGTCGAGGAACCAGCGGTCGTGGCTGATGATCACGGCGCAGCCGGGGAAGCCCAGCAGCGCGTCCTCGAGGTGCCGTAGCGTGTCGACGTCGAGGTCGTTGGTTGGCTCGTCGAGCAGCAGGAGGTTGCCGCCGCGGCGGATCAGGCGCGCGAGGTGCACGCGGTTGCGCTCGCCGCCCGAGAGCTTCCCGACGAGCTTCTGCTGGTCGGTGCCGTTGAAGTTGAAGCGCCCGACGTAGGCGCGCGAGTTGATCTCGTGGCCGTCGAGCGTGAGCGTCTCCTGGCCGCCGGAGATCGCCTGCCACACCGTCTCGTCGGGGTCGAGCGCGTCGCGGGTCTGGTCGACGTAGGCGATGTCGACGGTGTCGCCGAGGATCAGCTGACCGCGATCGGGCTGCTCCTGGCCGGTGATCATGCGGAACAGCGTGGTCTTGCCGGCGCCGTTGGGCCCGATGATGCCGACGATGCCGCCGCGCGGCAGCGAGAAGTTGAGGTCCTGGTAGAGCAGGCGGTCGCCGAAGCCCTTGGCGACGCCGCGCGCGTCGACCACGACCTTGCCGAGGCGCTTGGTGAACGGGATGCGGATCGACGTCGTGTCGACGCGGCGATCGGCGGCGTCGCTGAGGAGCTTGTCGTAGGCCTTGATGCGCGCCTTGTTCTTCGCCTGGCGCGCGCGCGGGGACATGTTGATCCAGTCGAGCTCGCGCTTGAGGGTGCGCTGACGGCTGGACTCCTGCTTCTCCTCCTGCGCGAGGCGCTTCTGCTTCTGATCGAGCCAGGACGAGTAGTTGCCCTTCCACGGGATCCCGTGGCCGCGGTCGAGCTCGAGGATCCAGCCGGCGACGTTGTCGAGGAAGTAGCGGTCGTGGGTGATCGCGACGATGGTCCCGGGGTACTCCTGCAGGTGGCGCTCGAGCCAGGCGACGCTCTCGGCGTCGAGGTGGTTGGTGGGCTCGTCGAGCAGCAGCAGGTCCGGGCGCTGCAGCAGCAGGCGACAGAGCGCGACGCGGCGGCGCTCGCCGCCGCTGAGCGTGGACACGTCGGCGTCGCCGGGCGGGGTCCGCAGCGCGTCCATGGCGATCTCGAGGGTGCGATCGAGCTCCCAGCCGTTGCCGGCGTCGATCTTGTCCTGCAGCTCGGCTTGCTCCGCGAGCAGGCGGTTCATCTCGTCGTCGCTCGAGATGTCGCCGAAGGCCATGCTGACCTCCTCGAAGCGCTTGAGGATCGCCTTCATCTCGGCGACGCCCAGCTCGACGTTGCCCTTGACGTCGAGCGTCGGGTCGAGATTGGGCTCTTGGGGCAGGTACCCGACGGACGCGCTCTCGGCGGCCCAGGCCTCGCCGATGAACTCCTTGTCGACGCCGGCCATGACCCGCAGGAGCGTCGACTTGCCCGCGCCGTTGAGCCCGAGCACGCCGATCTTCGCGCCCGGGAAGAATTGCAGGTTGATCCCCTTGAGCACCTCCTTGCCGCCGGGGTACGACTTGCGGAGGTTCTGCATCGTGTAGATGTATTGATAGGAGGCCATGGTGTCCTGCGTCCGTGCGTTGGTTGGGGCCGCTCCGGACGGCGCGACCGACGGCGGCCGGTGCCGAAGCCGCCGGAGGATAACAGCCGATGGGCCCCTGCGTCGGCGCGAGCTGATGTTTAGTCACGTTCGGCGCGCGCCTCCGCGAGCGCTCGCCCGTGGCGCACCCGGGCTCGGGTCGATAAGGTGCGCGCACGATGTCCACCACAACGCCTCCCGCTCGCTCCACGCCACCCGCCGCCAGCGCGAACGCGACCGAAGCGCCCGTGACCACGGGCGGCGCGAAGGAGCGAGACGCGTCCACGAAGCCCGACGAGCGAGCGCGCCGCGCGATCGAGCACTCGCTGCAGCGCTACGGGATCGATCGCTGGGGGCGTGAATTTCTCTCGGCCTCGCCCGAGGGGCACGTGCTGTTCAAGGCGCCGGGGTACCCCGCGGTCGACCTCCAGCGCTTGGTCGAGGCGCTCAGCACGCGAGGCATCAATACGCCGTTTGTCGTGCGCTTCCCGTCGATGATCGTGCAGCAGATCGAGCGTCTGCGGCGGGCCTTCGACTCCGCGTGCGAGGAGAACGCATACGCGGGCGGGCACATCGGGCTGTTCCCGCTCAAGGTCAACCAGCGGCGCTCCGTCGTCGACACGGTGGTCCGCGCGCGCGAGGCGAACCGCTACGGCCTCGAGGCCGGGAGCAAGCCGGAGCTGCTGCTGGCGATGGCGCAGCCGGTCGCGCCCAACAGCCCGCTCGTGTGCAACGGCTTCAAGGACCGCGAGTTCATCCGGATGGCGTTTCACGCCGCGGAGCTCGGCCACCGCGTGATCCTCGTGATCGAGAGCATCCGCGAGGTCCGCCGCTACCTCGACGTGTACGCGGAGCACGACTGGCGCGCGTTCCCGGAGCTAGGCGTGCGCGCCAAGCTGTACAGCCGCGGCAGCGGGCGCTGGTCGAGCTCGGGCGGCGAGTCGTCGAAGTTCGGGCTGATGACCGACGAGATCCTCGCGGTCGTGCGCGAGCTCGAGGACGCGAACCTCAGCAACATGCTCGTGCTGCTGCACTTCCACATCGGCTCGCAGATCACCCAGATCAAGCGCATCAAGCAGGCGGTGCGCGAGGCGGCGCGCGTGTACGCGGCGCTGCAGCCCTACTGCCCCGCGCTGCGGCTGCTCGACCTCGGCGGCGGGATCGGGGTGGACTACGACGGCAGCCGCACGTCGTACCCGTCCTCGGCCAACTACACGCTCGAGGAGTACGCGTCTCAGGTCGTGTTCGAGGTCAGCGAGGTGTGCGACGAGACCGGCACGCCGGAGCCGACGATCTTGACGGAGAGCGGGCGCATCATCGTCGCGCAGCACGCGGTGACGATCGCGGAGCTGCGCGAGGTGCAGGGCGAGCTGCTGCCGATCCCGGAGCCGGACGACGACGACGACCACCGCTTGGTCCAGGAGCTGCGCTACACGCTGGAGCACATCACGGCCAAGAACGTCGAGGAGTACTTCCATGACGCGATCGACTACCGCGACGAGTGCCTGCAGCTGTTCTCGATCGGCCACCTGAGCATCGAGGACCGCGCGAGCGCGGAGGGGCTGTTTCACCGGATCCGCAACCGCGTCCAGCAGATCACCGAGGGCATGTCGCGGCCGCCCGAGGAGATCACCGACTACCTCGGCCTGGCGCAGCGCAAGTACCTGGCGAACTTCTCGATCTTCCAGTCGCTGCCGGACGTCTGGAGCATCTCGCAGGTGTTCCCCGCGGCGCCGCTCTCGCGCCACACGGAGCGCCCGACGGTCGCCGCGTCGCTGGTCGACATCACGTGTGACTCGGACGGCTGCGTCAGCACCTTCGCGCACCCCGACGAGAACCTGCCGGTGCTGCCGCTGCACCAGCCGCGCGGGCGCGCGGAGCCCTACTTCCTGGGGTTCTTCATGACCGGGGCGTACCAGGACAGCCTCGCGAACATGCACAACCTGTTCGGCGACTGCCACGAGGTCGTGCTGCGCGACCCGGACGACGATATCGTGCTGCCCGGCAGCGAGCGCGTCGAGCTGAGCGGGAACCTGCACTTTGAATTTCGTCTGGGCGCGACCTGCGAAGATGTCCTCTCGGCCATGGACTTCGACGTCGACACCATGATCAAGTCGCTGCGCGACCGCCACCTCGGGCGCAAGACGACGCTGGGGCAGGCGTGGGCCATGGGCGTCCTGCAGTCGTATCCGTACCTCACGAACGAGTGAGGCGTCGCGGCGCGTCGCGCCCGCGGCGCGCGCGAGCGGCGGCGGGCTCGCGTTCGAGCTCACGCGTGGTTTGTGCGAGGATGATCCGCGTTGGCGGAGCGCAGTCACAACCCGCCGTGGGCGACCTTCGAGCGCGAGGCGCTGCTCGACCTGCGGATCTGCGACCTCGGGCTCACGCTCGCGGGGACGTGGATCGAGCCGATGATCGAGCGGGTGCGCGGCGAGCTGGCGGCCCGCGAGCTCGTGTTCCGACCGCGGTTCTGGCTGAGCGACGAGTGGTTCTCGCCGGCGGGGGTGCCGGGCGTCGGGATCCCGTTCTACCTCGCGCACCCGCGGCTCATGCGGCTCGAGCGGCACCAGATGTTCGAGGTCGAGGGCGGGACGCGCGAGGGCTGCCTCAGGCTGCTGCGGCACGAGCTCGGGCACGCGGTCGACCACGCCTACCGCCTGAGCCGACGCAAGGACTGGCGCGACGTGTTCGGCTCGGCGTCGCTGCCGTACCCCGACGCCTATCGCCCGAACCCGGCGAGCAAGCGCTTCGTGCAGCACCTCGACGGCTGGTACGCGCAGGCTCACCCCGACGAGGACTTCGCCGAGACCTTCGCGGTCTGGATGACGCCGCGCGCGCGCTGGCGCAAGCGCTATCGAGGGTGGCCGGCGCTGCGCAAGCTCGAGGCCGTCGAGCAGCTGATGCGCTCGGTCGCGGGCAAGCCGGCCCAGGTCCGCAGCCGCGCGCGCCCGTACTCGCTCTCGACGCTGCGCCTCACGCTGCGCACGTACTACAAGCGCAAGCGCGAGCACTACTGCCCGGGCTTCTCGACGGACTATGACCGCGACCTCCTGCGCCTGTTCGACGGCGATCCAACGAACCAGCGGCTGCCGACTGCGGCGGCGTTCCTGCGCAAGCACGGGCGCGGGATCCGTCACCAGGTCGCCTCGTGGACCGGCGGCTACGAGTTCACGGTCGACCAGGTGCTCAAGGACATCACCGGGCGGTGCATGGAGCTCAAGCTGCGCGCGAGCGCGCCGGAGCGCCAGCTCAAGCTAGAATTCGCGATACTGCTGACGGTGCACAGCATGACCTATCTCTACCGGGGGCGCGAGTGGCACCCCGTGTGAAGCGCCGGCGCGTGCTGCTGCTCGTGCACGAGCTGCTCGTGCCGCCGCAGGGGGCGGAGGAGCTCCCGGACGACGAGTACGACCTGATCAAGACCGAGCACCACGTGCTCGTCGACCTGCAGACGCTGGGTCACGAGGTCCGCGTCGTCGGCATCTCGGACTCGCTCGCGCCGCTGCGCGTCGCGCTGCAGGAGTTTCGACCCCACATCGTGTTCAACCTGCTCGAGGAGTTCGCGGATCAGCGGATCCACTCGCACGCGGTCGTCTCGTACCTCGAGCTGATGCGCGTGCCGTACACCGGCTGCAACCCGCGCGGCCTCGCGCTCGCGCAGGACAAGGCGATCTCGAAGAAGATCCTGAGCTACCACCGGATCCCGACGCCGAGGTTTCAGGTCATGCCGCGCGGGCGCAAGCCCCGACGTCGACGCGGGCTCGAGTTCCCGCTGATCGTGAAGTCGCTGCTCGCGGACGCGTCCGAGGGGCTCTCGGAGGCGTCGGTGGTGCACAGCGACGACAAGCTGCTCTCGCGGGTCGAGTTCATCCACCGCACGCTGGGCGACGCGCTCGTCGAGCAGTACATCCCGGGCCGCGAGCTGTACTGCGGCGTGATGGGCTATCGCCGCGTCGAGGCGCTGCCGGTGTGGGAGATGCGGATGACGGCGCTGCGCGCGGGCGCGCCCAACATCGCCACGCGCAGGATCAAGTGGGATCTCGAGTATCAAAAGCGCGTCGGCCTCGAGATCAGCCGCGCGCGGGAGATCGACCCGGCGCTCGAGGCTCGCGTGCAGCAGGTCAGCAAGCGGGTGTTCTCGCTGCTCAACATGACGGGCTGGGGGCGGATGGACTTTCGCGTCACGGCGGACGGGCAGCTCTACGTGCTCGAGGCGAACCCCAACGGCGACATCGCGTACGGCGAGGAGTTCGCCAGCTCGGCGGAGGCGGCCGGCTACACGTACCCCGCGCTGCTGCAGCGCGTCATCAACATCGGGCTGCGCGCGGCCGGCAAGTGAGCGGCGCGTGTGAAGCATGTCCGTATGGACATGTTGTTTCGCGGCGGCTGTCACTACGGACATGGGACGCGCGCGGCTGACTTGACGCGCGCGGCGTCGTCGTGCTAGGGTTCTTCACGTCGCATTCAGCTCGTGCCGCGGTGGACGCCTCGCGCTCCGCTGTGAGCGCGTGTCGCGATCGCGGTTTCGTGATCGCGTGTCGACCCACACGAGAGCAGCGCGCGTCGCCCGACGCTCGTCCCGCTCAGCGGCTCCTGGTCACTTGAGCGCTCTCGTGCCCGCCCCTGCGACGGCCCTCGGCCGTCGCGTCCGCGGTTCGCCCATTCGCCAACTCGTACGTATGAGACAGTCCCACGGCAGCTCGCTCCGTCACGGATCACGGCGACTCTCGCTCTCGATCCGCGCGGTGGCCGACGCGCTGGGCTGCTCTCCGAGGTGTGTCTGCACGCTGATCGAGGACGGCGAGCTCCGGGCGCTGCGGTGGGGCGGACATCGCCGCGTCTCCGCGCTCGAGCTCGAGCGCTACGTCGCGGCGCGCGCTGGCTCCGGGACGAAGGTCCGGCGGAGCGAGACGGGGAACGACGAGCGCGCGCGCACGTCGTAAGGCGGCCGCGTCGAGCGAGCGACACCTTCAGGCAATCATCTCGCGGGCGACGCTCGCGAGCGCAGGTGAGTCGAGTCCATGCAGAGCATCAATCAGGAGACCCAGTACACGTACCTTCGCTTCAAGCTGCTGACCAAGGGCCTCGAGGACGAGTGTCGCGTTCGTCTCGAGCTGCTCGGGATCGAGTGCGTACAGGAGGGCGGCGCGCATGAGGCCTACGGGATCATCGACGCGTCGACCCCGTTGATCGAGTTCGCGGCGAGCGATCCCGACGTCGAGGACGTCCAGATCGGCGCGCCCCCCGTGGGCTTCTAGCGGGCTCGCGGGGCGATCCGGCGCGTGGCGGTTATCCGTCGCGGGGCTCGTGGGTCGCGCTCGCCGGCGCGTCGCGCCGGCTACCTTCGTTATTCGCGATTCGTTATTCGCAATTCGTTATTCGCTGGTCGAGCATCGAGCCGCGCGTCGCCGCGTTCTTGGCGAGCGCGGCGAGCGATCCGTCGCGCGCGCCGTGGCGGGCCCAGCGTCCGTGAACCTTCGACACAGGAGAGGTGGAGAGAGTGAGCACGAAGAGCTCCAGGAGTAAGAGCAAGAAGACGAGCCGCAAGGCGTCCGCGAGGTCGCTCGCGGCGCTGCGAGGGGAGCGGCCCGCGGAGGACTGGGCCGAGCTGCGCGCCGGGAAGTCAGACCCCGTGCTGCGCGAGGCGGAGCTGCGCGGGCTGAACCTGCGCGGCGTCGACTTCTCCAACATCGTGCTGACGCGCGCGGATCTCTCGGGCGCGGACCTCACCGGCGCGAACCTGGCGGGCGCGGACCTGCGCAACGCGAGGCTCGCGGGCGCGAACCTGACGGGCGCGAAGATCACGGACGCTCGCATCCAGGGCGCGGACTTCAGCGGCTGCGACCTGACGAAGGCGGACTTCAGCGGAGCCGACGGGCGACCGCGGACGCTCGTGGACCCCGCGGCCTGTGAGCCGACGGGGACGTCGTTCGTCGGCGCGCGCGCCGACGGTGCGCGCTTCGTCAAGGCGGAGCTGAGCGGCTGCAACTTCACGCGCTTCGAGGCGGAGGGCGCTCGCTTTGATCGCGCGCGGCTGGTCCGCGCGGGCTTCGCCGAGGCCCAGCTCTCGCGGGTGAGCCTCGCGCACAGCAAGCTCGACGGCGTGTGCCTGCGGCGGGCGCGGTTCGAAGATGTCGACATGCGCGGCGTCGAGGCGGTGCGCGCCGAGGTCGAGGGCGCGACGCTCGAGCGCTGCGATCTGTCGGCGGCCGTGATCGCGCGCTCGCAGCTCCGCGACTGCGCGTTGATCGAGTGCCAGCTCGTCGGCGCGGACCTGCTGGGGGTGATGTTCACGGGCTGCGTGCTGCGCGGCTCCAACTTCGCGCGCGCCCAGTTGCAGAAGTCGTACCTCTCCGAGGATCTGCGGGACGCGAGCTTCGCCGGCGCGAACCTGCGGGGCGCGTTGATCCCGAAGGCCGATCTGCGGGGCGTGTGCTTCGCCGGCGCGGACCTGCGGGACGCGGACCTGAGCCGGTGCTCGCTGGACCGCGCGGACATGCACGACGCCGACCTGCGCAACACGGGCCTGCAGCTGACGACGCTGCGCGGCGTGAGGTTCGAAGGCGTGACGCACGGGCCGCGCACGCAGTGGCCGAGTCAGTTCGACCCGTCGACGCTGTACTCGGCGAGCGCGTGATGGGGAGCGCGGAGCACTCCATCGGGCGCGGCGCGGTGACGTTGATCGGCGTGTTCTTCACCGCGCGCCAGCGCCTGCTGCCGCTGTCTCGCTTGATCCGCGCGGTGTTCTCGGAGCGCGGCGGCGTGATCGAGGACGCGCGCGTCGTGGTCCGCGAGGACGACGGCGGCGCGGTGCTGCTCGACACGCGCGCTCGCGAGGAGCACCGGGAATTCTGGCGCGCGCTCGTGCTCGGCCTCGAGGGGGCGAGACCCCCGCGCGCGAGCTGGACCCAGGACGAGCCGGCCGCCGGCGGCTGCTGTGATCCAATGGGGCTCGGGCTCGGGCGCGGCCTCATCAAGCACATCAACGGGCTCCTGCAGCCCGACGGGACGGTGGTGCTGATCCTCGCGCGCGAGCGCGGGCTGGTGCTGATCCGCCGCGTGCTCGCCGAGCACGATGACGGCTACGTGCTGCGCAGCCGGCTCCCGGGCTACGTGGCGGCGACGATCCAGACGGCGCGCGAGCGTCGATGCACGCGCTGGAGCCTGGGCGTGCACGGCCCGCTCGCGGCGACGACGACGATCGCGCGCGCGCCGGTCGTGACGGGCCCGCGCGAGCGCGGCGATGTCTGCTACCACCCGCCGGAGCACCGACAGGAGTGCCGATCATGAGCGAACGAATCCCCAACCTCGCGCTGTTCTGTGACTATGAGAACGTCGCCATCGGCGCGCGCGAGTCCGGCCTCGGCGCGGTCGACATGGGCGTCGTGCTCGAGCGTCTGCTCGAGATGGGCAACATCATCGTCAAGAAAGCGTACGCTGACTGGGCGCGCTTCAACGGCGCGCGCCGGTCGCTGCACGGGGTGAGCTTCGAGCTGATCGAGATCCCGCACGTGTCGCAGTCGGGGAAGAACTCGGCCGACATCCGCTTGGTCGTGGACGCGCTCGACCTCTGCTACACGAAGGCGCACCTGGACGTGTTCGTGATCATCTCCGGGGACAGCGACTTCTCGCCGCTGGTCTGCAAGCTGCGCGAGAACAACAAGACGGTCATCGGCGTGGGCGTCAAGTCGTCGACGAGCGATCTGCTTGTGCGCAGCTGCGACGACTTCATGTACTACGACGAGCTGTTCCGGGCGCAGGAGCGCCGCGCGAGCGGGCGCGCGCAGGCGAAGAAGAAGAAGAAGAAGCACAAGAAGAGCTCGGAGCACTCGCGCGGCGGGCGGGCGGCGAGCACGTCGTCGCCGGCGCCGGCGGAGACCCCGGAGGAGGTCGAGGAGGTCGAGGAGGTCGAGTACGAGGAGGTCGAGCTCGACCCGGCGATGGAGCACGTGCTCGACACGGTCGAGGCGCTGCTCGAGCAGCAGGGCGGGCCGCTGTGGGGCTCGATGGTCAAGCAGACGATCAAGCGCAAGCGCCCGAACTTCTCCGAGACGGCGCACGGCTACCGCGGGTTCAATCACCTGCTGGAGCTCGCCGCGGAGCAGGAGCTGCTGGTGATCGAGAAGGACGAGCGCTCGGGCGGCTACCGGATCTATGACCTCGGCGAGGTCGCGTAGCGCCGCGATCGCGACGCTCAGGTGTGGGCGACCGCCTCGATCTCGACCTTGAAATTGTAGGGCAGGCGGCGGACCTCGACGCAGGTGCGCGCGGGCGCGAGCGCGTGCTCGCCCGCCGGGAAGAACTCGCGATAGACCCGGTTGAACGCCGCGTACTGGCCCATGTCGGTGAGGTAGACGGTGACCTTGAGGACCTTGTCGAGGCCCGAGCCGGCGGCCTTGAGCGTGCGCTCGAGGTTCCGCAGCGTGGCGCGGGTCTCGTCGAGGAGGTCGCCGTGGCGGCGCCCGAGGGAGTCGACGTCGACCGCGGCGTGACCGGAGGTGTAGATGAGCCCGTCGTGCGCGCGCGACCAGGAGAACACGGGCCCGTGCTCGAGCCCGCTGGAGTCGGTGGCGTGGGGCGGCGTATTGTCGGAGGCCATGGGTCTGAAAACTCTACAGGCTTCGGGCGGGCGGACGCGATCGTGTCGGCGCCTGGCGCTTTCGCCCTGGTGACGAGGGCTAGGGAGAGAAGCGCGAGAGGTCGCGGTAGCGCTCGCGCAGCAGCGTCTGGCGGGAGACCATCGGGATCGCGCGTCCGCGGATGAACACGCGCTCGGCCTGGGAGGAGAGCTCGAGGGGGTCGCCGCTCCACACGACGAGGTTGGCGACCTTGCCGGTGGTGACCGAGCCGTACTCGCGGTCCATTCGGTAGGCGCGCGCGACGTTGAGGGTCGCGGCCGTGAGCGCGCGCTCCCACGGGAGCCCGTGCGCGACGGCGACGCCGGCCTCCTGACGGAGGTTGCGGACGTTGTGGGCGCCGCCCGCCGTGATCGCGACGATGACGCCGGCCTCGTCGAGGAGCGCCGCAGCGTCGAGGCGCGCGCCCAGCTTGTCGAGCGAGCCGGGGAGGTTCTGGGTGGGCTGCAGGATGACGGGGACGCGCGCGCGCGCGAGCGCCTCGGCTTCCTTCCAGGCCTCGGTGCCGCCGATGATCACGATCTCGAGGTCGTAGCGGCGCGCGAGCTCGAGCGCGGCGCGGATGTCCGACGCGCGGTGGGCCGTGAGCGCGAGCGGGGTCTGGCCGCGCAGGACGGGCGCGAGCGCCTCGAGGTCGAGGTGGTGAGCCGCGAGCTCGCGGGACTCGCCGCGCTCGTGGGCGGGCTTTCGGGTCTGATAGAGGCGCGCGTCGCTGAGCGTCTCGGCGAGCTTGCTGAGCGTGGCGGAGCGCGAGCCGCCGTAGGCGCGACCGAGCGTCGCGCGGACGGCGACGCCGGCCTTGTGGACGAGCGCGGCGTCGCCGTGCAGGAGGTCGATCCAGGTCACCTGCCCGGCGATGAGCCCGCCCGAGGGGGTGACGGCGGCCGAGGTGACGCCCTCGATCGCCTGGATCTGGATGAGGCTCGAGTCCTCGTGAATCGCGAGCGAGGTGTCGTGCGCGGCGCGGATCAGGTCGACGGTCGGCTGGCCGACGGCGCGGGCGTCGTCGCGCGTGCTGTCCTCGAGGTCGATCTCGACGAGCCCGAGGTTGGTGTCCGCGGCGATGAAACCTGGGGTCAGGTGCTTGCCGGTGACGTCGATGACCCGCGCGCCGCTGAGCTGGGCGTCACCCTGGCGCGCGACGACGCCGAAGGTGCCGTGGAGCTCGACGACGCTGTTGTTGATGATGACGCCGTCGCCGGTGTGGAGCTCGCCGCCGACGAGCACCACGCGCTCGCCGTCGCCGGCGTAGGCGGCGGGCTTGCTGGGCGCTGCGGGCGTCGCGGGCGGCGTCGGGCGCACGGGCCGGGTGCGGGCGCGCGGGCGCGCCGGTCGGGTCGGGCGCGCGCGGGTGGCGGTGGCGGCGCGGCGCTCGGCGGCGTGGCGCTCGGCGGCGCGGTGCGAGGCGGCGCGGTCGTGATCGGCGCGGGCGCGGCGTGGGCCTCGGGGAGCGCGAGGGCGAGCGCGAGGCCGGCCAGCAGCGCGGTGCCGAAGGTCTTTTTCGACATGTCTGAACGTTCCTGTCGGTGGGCGGCGGTCATCGCGGTCATCGCGGTCGCCCTCCGTCCTGCGCGGGCGCGGGCGCGCGGCCCTCGGCGGGGGCGGGGGGGACGTTGGCCTCGGAGATGTCGCCGGGGCGGAAGCCGAGCTCGAAGTCGGTGCGAGGACTCGCCTCGCCGCCGCGCTCGTAGACCAGCGCGCCGCCGAGGTAGACGCGCTCGGCGACGGTGTAGACGCTGAAGGGGTCGCCGCTCCAGACGACGACGTCGGCGAGCTTGCCGGGCTCGAGCGAGCCGGTGCGGTCATCGACGCCGAGCGCCCAGGCGGGGTTGAGGGTGATCCAGCGCAGCGCCTCGTCGTCGCTGATGTCGAAGCCCGCGTGGCGCCCGGCGTACATCGCCTTGGCGGCCTCCTGGTTGAGCCGCTGGATGCCGATCGCGCTGTCGGAGTGGATGATCGCGCGGGCGCCCGCGCGGGAGATCATGGCCGCGTTCTCGCGCACGCCGTCGAAGGCCTCGGCCTTGAAGCCCCACCAGTCCGCCCAGACGGAGGCGGCGGTGTCATGGGCGTGCAGGCGATCGGCGATCTTGTAGGCCTCGACGGCGTGATGAAAGCTGCGGATGTGGAAGCCGAACTCGCGCGCGAGCTCGAGCATCAGCGACATCTCGTCGGCGCGGTAGCAGTGCATGTGCACCAAGATGTCGCCGGCGAGCGCGGCGGCGAGGGTCTCGAGGCCGAAGTCGCGAGCGGGCGGCGTGGGGCGATCCTTCTGCTTGAGCTCGCCCTGCGCGGGCTCGTCGCCGGCGCCCGCGCCCCGTGAGCGCTGGTCCCACTCGCGCTGCGCGGCCTCGTACTTCTCCCAGCTGCGCTGGTACTCGATCGCTTTCTGGAACGCGTCGCGGTAGCCGGCGACGTTGCCCATGCGCGTGCCGGGGCCGCCCTTCTGCCCGTAGAGGCGCTTGGGGTTCTCGCCGCAGGCCATCTTCAGGCCCGCGGGCGCGCCGGGGAAGCGCGCGTCCTCGGCGCTGCGCGCGTCGGGGGTGAGCCGGATGGTGAGCGAGCGGCCGCCGATGAGGTTGGCGGAGCCGGGGAGGATCTGGGCGGTCGTCACGCCGCCCGCGCGAGCGCGCTCGAGGTTCGGGTCCTGGGGCCAGTAGCCGTCGGCCGCGCGCGCGTAGGCGGTGGTGGGGCTGACCATCTCGTTGCCGTCGGCGTGGGCGGTGAAGCCCGGCGACGCGTAGACGCCCATGTGCGAGTGGGTGTCGATGATCCCGGGGGTGATCGTCTTGCCGGCGACGTCGATTCGGCGCGTGCCCGCGGGCACGTCGTCAACGGTGACGCCGACCGCGACGATCTCGTCGTCGACGATGAGCAGCTCACCGCGGGGATAGATGACGCCCGCCCCGGTCATGATGCGCGCGCCGTGCAGCAAGAGCGGCGCGGCGCGCTCCTGCGTCGAGCCGCCCTGGGTGTACGTCTGAGTCGCGGGCGCTCGCGTGGCGGGGGGCTGCGAACGGCTCGCGCAGCTCGTCGCGAGCGCGAGGCACGAGGCGAGCGCGACGAGGGCCGCGCGCGAGCGCGTCCGTCCGGCGTGCAGACGCGAGCGCGCCGCGAGACGACGGACACGCCTGGTCCGGGAGGAGGGCTGCATGCACGCGACGCTACGCCGGTGGCGCTGGTGCTCGCAAGTCCAGGCGCTGCGGGTGAGCCCGTGGCGAAAGTGCACCACCGTCGCGCGCGGGTGCCTGCGCCTCGCCGGGCTCGCGGGCGATCGCGGTGAGCGGTCGCGACGCGGTCGTACGCGAGCTCTCGCGCGGCGGGCGCGAACGCACGCGGGTGCACGGCGCCCGGGATTAATGCATCATCCGAACGTGCATCCCGCCCTGCGCCCGCTGCCCCAGCGCTGGCTGTACGCGCTCAAGCTCGCGGGCTGGCCGAAATTACTCGTACCGGCGGTCTTGGGTCAGGTCCTGGGCGCCGTGGCGAGCGGGGAGGTCTGCTGGGCGGGTCTGGCGATCGGGCTCGGCTTCACCGTCTGTCAGCTGCTGTACATCGTGCTGCTCAACGACTGGGGCGACGTCGAGGTCGACACGCTCAAGCGGCGGATGTTTCCGAGCAGCGGCTCGCCGAAGACGATCCCGGACGGGGTGCTGCACGCCCAGAGCCTCTGGCTCGCGGGCGTGGGCGCGGCGGTGATGGCGATCGCGGTCGGGCTGTGCGGCGAGCTGACGCTCCCACGCCCCGGGCTGATGCTCGGCGCGGTGGGCTGCGTGACGCTGTTTTGGTCCTACACCTTCCCGCCGCTGCGGCTCAACTATCGCGGCGGCGGCGAGTTCCTGGAGATGCTCGGCGTCGGCCTGGCGATCCCGTGGTTCAACGCGTACGCGCAGGGCGGCGAGCTGTTCCCCGAGCCGCTGGTGGTCGTGATGCCGGGGCTGTGGATGCTCGCGCTCGCGTCGGCGATCGCCAGCGGGCTGGCGGATGAGCAGAGCGATCGACGTGGCGGAAAGGTCACCTACGTCTCGGAGTACGGGAACTCTGCGGCGCGCGCGGCGGTCGAGAACTTGGTGATCGCGGGCGCGCTGCTGTGGTCGTTCGCCTCGCGGCTGGCGCCCGACCTGCTGCCGCCGATCATCGCGACGCCGGCCGTGGTCGTGACGCTGCTGTGCTGGCGCGAGCTCGTGGCTCACAGCGCGCGGGCGGGCACCAACCAGTTCGCCGCGATCCGTCGCTACAAGCAGTGGCTGCGGCGCGCGATCTGGGGCGGGACGCTGACGGTGGCGATCGGCTTCGCGTTGTTCGAGCTGCTGGCGCGCCTCGGGCAGGCGCTCGCGTCGGGGGTCGGGGGCTGCGGGTGAGCGTGGCGCCGGTCGTCAGCCCCGCGCGGGCCTGGGACGCGCTCGCGCGCGCGGACGAGCGCGTCGACCAGCATGACCCGCGACGCCGGAGCCTGAACCCGGCGGGGGGGCGCGCGCGCAGCCTCGTGTTGGTGCACAGGCAGGCGCTGCGCGCCGTCTCGCTGCCGCCGGAGCGCGCGCGCGAGCTCAGCGACGCGCTCGCCGAGGGGCTCGTCGCGCTCGCGGGCGCGCAGCTGGACAACTTCCCCGAGAACCTGTTCTGGGACTTCGACTACCTCGCGGTCGCGGTCGTCCGCGACGCCCTGCGCGCGGAGGAGCGCGCGGCCGCCGAGCTGCGCGCCCGGTTCGCGCAGATGGTCCGGCTCCACGAGCGCTACGGGCGACACACGCCGATCAACTTCCGCTACGTGCACGACTTCACCTACGGCTTCGACTGGGCCAAGTGGGTGGGTCGAGACCCGACGACGCGGGCGCGCGTGGGGCCCTACGACCGGGCGTTTTTGCAGCACATGGAGCGCCGGGGCGCGGAGCTGCTCGAGCTGATCGCGAGCAACGACAGCGAGTACCCGACGCTGACGGACGAGCGCCCGCGCAACCCGTTTGGGTTCTCGCGAGAACCTGACCCAGAGGCCCTGCTGCACACGGCGCTGGCGCGCGACGGGCTCGTGCCGGTCGAGGTCTGGCGCGTCGACGCGAGGCCCGACCCGACGCCGGACTACACCGCGCTGCGGGCCGCGCGAGCGCGCGCGCTGGGGCTCGCGCTCGACGACGGCGCGGCCTGCTAGCCGCGGAGCTCTTCGAGGCGCTTCTCGATCGTCTTGACCTTGGTGCGCGCGCTCTCGTAGTTCCGCTCGACGGCCGCGCGCCGGCTCTCGATCAGCTCACGCTCCTGGGAGTCCTCGGCGTCGGAGGAGATGCGGTTGAGGCGGTCGACGAAGGTCGAGCGGTCGTTGAGCGCGCGCGTGGCGACCTGGAGCTTGCGCTCCCAGTAGACGATCTCCTCGGTCTTGCTCGAGAACTCGGGGATCTCTTCGGGAGGCGGAGGCGGCGCCATCCCCGTGATCATCGGGCCGATCTTCGGGTTGACGACCCCCGCGGCGGTCCTGGTCGCGGAGGTCTGCTCGCGGGCGGCGGGCTTGTCCATCGCGCGCGCTTCGACCCGGGCCGTGCGTCGGCTGGCCTTGGGCGAGGAGCCCTGAACCGCCGACTGCTCGGCCTGTACGCCGCCGGCGGGGCCGTTGTAGGTGGCCGTGTCCCCGGCGGGCCAGAAGATGATGGCGGCGAAGATCGCAATGATGGCACCACCGGCGAGGAGCGCCGGGAGCGGGCTCCCCTCCTCCTCGGGCGTCTCGGTCTGGTGCGAATTGGGCGACGTCATGATTGGTAGATTATAGCAGCTCGAGGTTTGTGAGCGAAGCGGCGGAACCAGCGGCCCCGCGCCCCGAGCGAGGCGCGGGTGCGGAGGGCGGAGGCGAGGAGGGCGGGGGCGAGGAGGCGACCGTGCGCGTGACGATCGTCGTGGACGACGCGCGCGACGGCTTTCGCCTCGATCGCTTCCTCTCGAGCCGGATCTCGCGGCTGTCGCGGACGCGCGTGCAGGCGATCGTGCGTTCGGGCCAGGTCGCGCGCGGGGGTGAGGTGCTCCTTCGCGTGGCGACGCGCGTGTACGCGGGCGAGCAGCTGGTGTTGACGCGCCCGGCGCCCGAGGAGCCGCCGGCGGTCATGGACTACGGCGTGCTGCACCGCGACGCGGGGCTCTTGGTGCTCGACAAGCCGGCGGGGCTGCCGGTGCACCCGTCGGCGCGTTACCACCGGCACACGCTGACCCATCTGCTGCGGACGCGCCTGGGGCCGGAGCACGGCTGGGAGCTGGCGCATCGCCTCGACCGCGAGACCTCGGGGGTGCTGCTGCTGGGACGAAGTCGCGGCACGGCGTCGGCGCTCAAGCGAGCGTTTCGCGAGCGCGCGGTCGAGAAGCGCTACTGGGCGCTGGTCCACGGCAGGGTCGAGCGCGCGCGCGTGGTCGAGATGTCCCTTGGGCCCGCCATGGACTCGCGCGTGCGCATCAAGATGGGGCCGCGGCCGGAGTCGCGCGGCGGGCTGCCGGCGCGCACGGAGCTCGAGCCGCTGGCCTACGGCCTGTTTCGCGGCGAGCCGATCACGCTGCTCGCGGTCACGCCCCGGACCGGGCGACAGCACCAGATCCGCGCGCACCTGGCCGCGCTGGGGCACGGCGTCGTCGGCGACAAGCTCTACGGGCTCGACGAGCGGCGCTTCCTCGAGGTCGTCGAGGACGGGCGCCCGGTCGCGCTGCTCGAGGAGGAGCTCGGGCTCGGGCGTCACGCCCTGCACGCGCGCTCGATCGAGCTGGCGCACCCGCTGTCGGGGGCGCGCGTGCGCTTCGAAGCGCCCTGGCCGGCCGAGCTCGCCGCGCTGTGCCCGGCGCCGTCAACCTGACTCATGGGCCCGCTGAAGCGCGGGGCGTCTCGGTCACGTCGCCGGTGATCACGGTCAGCTCGACGGTCTTGCCGTCGACGATGTTGACGCGGATCTGGGCGCGCTCACAGCCGTCGGCGAGGCGGACGGTGCGGTCGGGGAGCTCGATGGTGTGCACGCCCGGCGGGGCGCGGTGGAGGCCGAAGCGGGCCTTGCCGTCGCTCCAGGTCATGACGCGCGGCCGCCCCTCGAGCTCGGCGTCGGGCGGGAGCTCGAAGACGTCGTAGGCGCGGTACTGCTCGAGGTAGCGGAGGTAGTAGAAGCCCGCGATCATCGAGCCGACCAGCGCGACGCCGAGCGCGATGGACAGGCGCCGTCGCTGGCGGACGCCGCTGCGGTAGCCGCCGAGTCGGCCGAGGTGGTGGTCGCCGAAGGGCGGCGTGACGAGCAGCTCGTCGTCGCGCGGGCGGTCGGGAATCTCGGCTGCGGCGAGCTCGTCGCGCCGCGTCGCGTCTGCCTGGATGTCTTCTTCGACGTTTTCTTTGATGTCTTCTCCGACGTCCTCGGGCGCGACGCTGGGCTCGACCTCGAGGGCGTCGTCCTTCGACGCGCCGCTCGCCGCCTGCGCGCCGAAGAAGTCCGCGACCCAGGGAGGGTCGTGCTTGGCGCCGTCACGCGGGCGCGCGCGGGTGCGGGGTTCGGCGGGCTTCTCGGTCACGGGCTCGCCTGGATTGTGCCCGAACTCGGGCGCCCCGGTCACCCGAGGCGAGTGACGCGCGCGAGGCTGTCCAGCGTGCCGTTGAAGCTTCCCGAGAGGTCAGGTCGGAGCTGGGACCAGACCACGCCGAGGGCGCGCCCGAGCTTGCCGCGGGCGAGCGCGGCGGCGCTGTAGACCTGGCGCACGCGGTCGCTGACCGGGAAGTGGCTGGCGTGTCTGGGCAGCAGGCTCGTGCGTACGGCGTGGCGAGCGGCGCGCAGGTACTCGCTGAGGAAGACGCTCGGGCGCCCCTCCGCGCAGGAGAGCAGCGCCATGGAGCGCGCGCGGGCGGTCGGGCTGGCGATCCAGTACTCGAAGAGCGCGCGCTGGATCATGCGAGCGCCCTCGTCCTCGCCGCGGAAGGCCTCGTAGATGGCGTCGGCGAGGACCTGGCGGGTGGGCACGTAGCGGTCGTGGGTGGCCCGGTAGCGCGCGAGCGCGAGGTCGTCGAGCCAGGGCCCCCCGTGGGCGCGACCGTGCGAGCGCGCGGCCTCCCGCCCGAGCAGCTCGGCGTCGCGCAGGCCCATGGTCATGCCGCTGGCGGTGATCGGGTGGGAGCAGCCCGCGGCGTCGCCGATCAGCGCGAGCCCGGGGAGCGTGGCGCTCGGCGCCGGGAGGTTGACGGTGGGGGCCAGCTCGAGCTTGCGCCCCGCCGCGCTCGCGTCGGCGATCGCCTGGGCGGTCTGCCCGGCGAGCGGCGACGGGAGGAAGGGGACGAAGGCGCGCTCGAGGTAGCGCGTGAGCGCTCGTCCGCGGGCGGGGAGCTCGCGCGGGAGATCCATGGTCAGGCGGTAGTGGAGCGCGCCGTCGGGATCCTGCTGGATCGGGTAGACGAGCACGGGGCCGCGGGCGCCGAGGATGACGTTGCCGTGGGTCGGCGAGGGGACGCGCGCGCGCGGGAGCAGGAAGCCGACGGTGTAGCCGATGATCTCGCGCTCGCCGGCGATGCCGGCGAGCTTGCGCGTGGCGCTGGCCTTGCCGTCCGCGCCGACGACGACGTCGGCGCGCACGGTGAAGAGCTCGCCGCGAGGGCGACGCTCGAGGCGCGCGCCGACGACTCGACCGGTCTCGTCGCGCAGCAGCTCGTGCAGCGCGACGCCCTCGCGCAGCTCGACCTGGGGGCAGGTGTCGCGCACGACGGCGCGCATGACCTGGACCAGCGTCTTGTGGTGGATCGCGACGCCGCGCTTGCGCGGGTACGCGGTCTCGCGGTAGGGCAGCTCGACGCAGCGACCGTCGGCGCGCTCGAGCACGGTGAAGCCGTCGACCGCGGCCGCGCCGGCGCGCAGCAGCGGGCCGAGGAAGTCGAGGTCGTCGAGCACCTGGGCGCCGCGGGGGTGGATGAATTCACCGGCGAAGCGCGGCGCGGCGCCGCGGTGTCGATCGATGAGCAGGATCCGCCGGCGCTGCTCCGGGTCGGCGACCGCGAGCGCGCGGGCGGCGGCGCAGCCGGACATGCCGGCGCCGATGATGAGGACATCGTAGTGGGTCTCGGCGGGGTCGCTCGTCACGGCGGGCTCCTGTTAGATCGTCCCGCCGTGGCGCTTGACGGCGAGGGCGGCGTCGGTGATCGCCTTGACGGCGAGCGCGAAGTCGTGGGCGTGGAGGCTGAGCCCAAGGCCAGGTACGCGGAGGCTGTCGAGCACGACCGGGTCCTCGCTGACCTCCGGCCCGGCGCCGCTCGGCGCGGGGGGGAGCGCGCGCAGCGACTCGCCGAGCGAGCGCGCGGCGCGTTCGCTCTGCACGCAGAGCGAGCCGTGGAGCGCGAGCAGGGCCCGCAGCGCGAGCGCGGTCGCGACGGGGCCGCCGAAGTCGCCGCGCTCGCGCTGACGCGCGCGGATCGTCCGCTCGAGGCGGGACCGCAGCGGGTGCCCGGGCGCGAGCAGAGCCGCGCAGCACAGCGCGAGCTCGCGGAGCGTGAGGAGGTCGAGCGCCGCGAGCACGCCGGGGCCCTCACAGCGACGCTCGAGCCAGGCGAGGCCGCGGGCGACGCGGTCGTCGCCCTGCTTCCAGCCGAGGCGCGCGAGCTGGTGGAGCACCATCGCGGTGACCTGCACGCGCTCGCGATCGAAGCGCGGCCCGGCGGCGAGGATGCTCGCGTCGCGCCAGGGCAGGCGCGCCATCCAGACGTCCGACTCGCCGCGTTCGAAGCGCGCGAAGCTGCCGTCGGGCTCCTGCATCGCGAGCACGATCTCGCTGGCGCGACGCGTCGCCGCCCAGGCCTCGGGCGCGAGCGGAGAGCTGGGCTCCACGGCGCGCAGCGCGTCGAGCACGGCGCAGGTCGACTTGATGTCGAGGTAGCGTCGCGCGTCCTGTTCGTGGGGCCAGCCGCCCGCGGAGGCGTTGGTCCGGCGCTGCCACTCGCCGCGCTCCCGCAGCTCGCCGCTGATCAGCCAGCGCAGGTCGTCGACGCGGCGGGGGTCGGTCGCGTAGGTCGCGAGGGCCGCGAGCGCGGCGGTCGGCGCGGTCGTCAGGCCCTGGGCCAGGTGCAGCGTGCCGTCGACGCGCGTCAGCCCGCGGGCGCGTCGCAGGTAGTCGAGCCCGCGGCGGATCCGCGTGTCGTCGTAGGGCGCCCCCATGACGCGCAGCGCGATCACGCAGAGCAGGGTCGGGCGCGCGGAGAACCAGCCGCCGTGGGGCTGCTGCGTCTGCGTGATCCAGGCGCGCGCCTGACCGAGCGCGAGCCGGCGGATCGGCCCCCGGGGGATCTTCTTGGCCAGCTTGAGCGCGCTGTCGAAGGCGAGCATGAGGTCGCCGACGAGGCCAGGACGAAACAGCCGCGGCGGGATCATGACCCGCTCCTGATCCTGGCGACCGGGCTCGGTCGGGCGCGTCAGCAGCAGCGGCTCGGCGCTGACGAGGTGGAGGCGCGCGCGGGTCTCGGTGAGCAGCAGCAGCGGGGTCATCAGCCCGCGGGCCCAGGGCGCGATCCGGCTGGGGGACACGGGGGCCGCGGTCGGCAGCAGCCACAGCTCTGCGGGCATGGAGGGCAGCCACGACCACGGGATGTGCCCGGCGAGCGCGAGCCACAGGCGGACGGTGTAGTTGGCCCGCTGGGCGCCGCCGAACTCGTGGACGACTCGCGCCGCGCGGACCATGCGGGGCGACGCCGGGTCGTCGCCACACTCCGCGCAGGCCCACCACCCCATGACGGTGAGCGAGTGGTCGGGACGTCCGCGGGTGTCGAGCCAGGCGCCGGACTCATGCTGGTGCGCGCGGATCCACGCGTGCAGCGAGGCGCGCTCGTCGGGCGTGAGATCGCGCAGCAGCCGGTCCGCGAGCAGGACTTCACAGGCGACGCCGATATCCGGGACGTGCAGCAGCCAGGGCTGCTCGGTCCGCGTCGCCGCCCGCAGCCACGCGCTGGCGTGGGCGCGGAGCGCCTGGACGACAGGGCCCTCGAGGCCCGCAGCGCGGACCTGTTCGCGGGAGAGCGGGTCACGCTTCGACTCCTGGGGACGCGCGCCAGAACCCTCTTTGCCAGACTCGGGATGCACGAGGAGACCCTCCTGATGGGTCGAGGTCGAGGGCACCTGCGCGGTGGCCGCGACGCGAGGGGACGCTATCACGCGGTGTGTTTTGCACCGGTGACAGGTGTCACAACGGCGCCGGGTATCGCGGGCGTCGTCGCTCGAGCCGCGCGCGGATCGGGCCAGGTCGTCGTGGTCGTGTTGTCCGGATCACAGCGATCGTCGTCGCGGCGCGGCGCGTTCGCGGCTCGAAGCGCTTGCAGGGTGCCGGGCGGATTTGGGACACTCCGCTGTAATGAAGGCACGACTTCGAGCGACGATGATGGCGGTGGCGGTGTGCGGCCTCGGGATCTCGGCCACCAGCTGTCCGGCGGACGATCCAGAACCGACGCACGGGTACGTGTGCCTCGACCTGAGCCGCGGCGCGAACGCCGAGGACAACGTGTTCGACAAGACGACGACGATCCGCGTCCGTCTCCACTACGCGCGCTGCCTGCAGGACTTCTACCTCGTCGACCACCCCGAGTACCGACTCGACGGCGCGCTCGGCGAGCAGGTGTTCCTCGACGCGGCCAACACCCTGTGCGACCCCGACGCCGAGGATCGCAGCATGGCGCTCGACTGCTCGATCGAGAACCTCGAGAGCTTCGACCAGATCCTCCGCGACACCGACGCCAACGCGACCTACGCGCTGGTCATCGACTACAAGCTCAACAACCCGGGGAGCGCCACCGAGGTCGTGGGTCGACGCCTGCACTTCGGCCCCCTGCCCGTCGAGGAGGCCATTGACCCGGCCGACGAGGACGGCGAGACGTCGCTGATCAATTGCATGGAGGGCGACTCGCCCACCGTGACGATCATCGCCAACGCCGATGTCCAGGGTCTTGACGCCACGGGGACGCCGATCTGGCAGCTCGAGCGCTTCGGCAACACGCCCAACAAGTCCCGCATCGGGGCCGAGGGCGGCTGTATTGAGGCCTTCATCAACCAGTAGCGCGCGTTCGACCTTGCGAGGGCGAACACACATGTCCGGGGGGCCTCGCCGACGGGTGACGCTCCCCGGCGCGCGTCTGGGCGCCGGCGCGCTGCTGGTCTGCGCGCTCGCGTGTGACCCCGCGACCAAGCCCAGCTCGCAGCCCAAGACCACGCACCCGTCGGCCGGCGAGGGCTCGGCCGGGGGCTGCGTCGGCGCCGACGAGGTCGCGTTGACCGGCGACGTGTGGGCGCGCTTCGAGGGCCTCGCGTGCCCGTGGATCGTGACGCTCGACGGGGCCGGCGCGCTCGAGCTCGTCAGCCTCGAGCGCGGGCGCGCGCCGGCCCGCGGGCGCGCGCCGACGGGCTGCGACGCGGCGCGCTGCCTGGTCTCCGGGGTCGAGGGCGCGGCCGGCCCGGTGCTGGCGATCGAGCGGCAGCACCCGGATCACGAGCGCGGGCGCGGCGGCGAGGCGCCCGACATGGCGTGGGTCGGCGCTCGCTTTGGCGACGCGCTCGCGTTCACGCCGATCTGGCTGGGAGACCATGCCCACGGGGACAGCACAGATCTCGGGCCGGTGTACGCGCTGGCGCCCGAGGTGTGTGACGCGGCGCTGGTGCTGCGCGCGGTCAACCGACTGCCCGTCGCGCTCGGCGAGCGCGTCCCCGCGGTCGTGCGCGCGGCCGAGGGCGAGTACCGCGTCGAGGGCGGCGGCGCCGAGGGGGCGACGCTGCGGCGAGTCGGCGACGCGCCGGCGACCCCGTGCGCGCCGCTCGAGCTCGAGCTGCCGTGAGCGCCGCCGGGTCGCCGGGCCCGTGTTCGGGCTAGGCCCCGTCTCGGGCGAGCGCCTCGGGATCAAACGCGGCCTCGTAGTCCACGCCGTCCACGTCGAAGCCGCGGGTCTGCGCGTAGGCGCGGAGGAACGCGTCGTAGCGCGCGTCGTCGAAGCGCGCGCCGACCTGCAGCGCGTCGTGTCGCCGGCGCAGCTCGCCCTGGACCTCGTCCGCGAGCTCGCGGTCGTCCATGCGCAGCAGGCCCTCCTCGTCGAGCTCCGGGACGCCCTCGCCGCCGCGCACGGGCAGCTTGTCGCGGAACATGCGGAGCATCGACGCGAGCGGGTCCTCGTGCTCCTCGCCCATCACGTCGAGCAGCAGCGACATGTAGAACGGCACGCCCGGGATCCCGCCCGAGGCCTCGGTGACGACGGCGGGGCCCATGGCCGCGACCGCGCGACCGCCGAGGCGCTGCTTCAGGATCGCGTCGAGCGCCCGGGTGTAGAACTCGAGGTCCGCCTTGGCGAGGCCGATCAGGCCGCGCCGGTAGATGCCGGCGTTGAACTCGTTGCCGCGGTAGGAGATCGTCACGAGCTGACAGCCGCGCGCCAGCGCGTCCTTTTGGAGCAGCGCCTCGACCCACTGCTCGACGACGCGGCCGCCCATCACGAACTGCGTGGCGACGGCCTCCTCGGGGCTGCCGGGCGGCAGCTCGAACTCGACGACCTCGGGCGGGCGCGCGTCCGTGCGGCTGGTGAAGGTCTTGACCTGGACCGCCTGCCCGAGGGGCTTGAGCGCGCTGCTGACCCGCTGTCCGGTGCGGGGGTCGACGGCGCGCGGGGCCGCGAGCGCCCAGATGATGCCGTCGAGCTGCCCGCCGGGCATGCGCGTCTGGATCGCCTCGATCGCGCGCTCGCGGGCGGCGGGGTCGAAGGCGTCGCCGGGCACCGACAGGGCCGTAAGGTCATATTGCCGCAGGCGCGCCTCGATCGCGCGGGCGCGGTGCCAGCCCGGGGAGCCGAGCTGGCGCATCTTGTTGCGGCTCTCGAGGTTCGGCTCGGCGTCGTAGGACACGTCGAGCGTGTGCGCGCCGTGGGCCGCGCCCAGGGCCACGCGCGCGGCGCTGCCGAAGCCGCCCGAGCCGCCGACGATCAGCCAGCGGCCGCCCGCGCCGGGCTTCGGCGGCTCGTCCCCTGCGGCCTGACGCGCGCGGTCGACGAGCTGCTCGGCGGCGCGGCGCGTGCCGACCGGGTGGAAGTTGCCCGGGTGGATCACGTTGCCCATGGAGGGGATGAAGCGGAACTGAAACTTGGGGAGGGCGAGCTGCATGATCTCCGCGACGTATAGAAGAAAAACCACCGCGCGTCGCGGGCGGGGCGCGGTGAGAGCTCACGCGCGTCCTGCCCGCGCCGCGCTCGCGGGGCCGGAGCGCACGTCGCCGCGTGGGCGCGTCGGCGTGCGCGCTCGCGGGCGTGAGCCGGCGCGTCGCTCGGCGCGCGGCGCAGGGTAGCCTGTGTTTTGAGTCAGGTCGAAGGTCGGCGCCGCGATCAGCCGCCGATCTTCGCCTTGACCTTGGCGATGCGGCTGTCGGCCGCGTCCGAGCCGAGCTGCTTGGCTTTCTCGTAGGCCGCGAGCGCGTCGTGGTAGCGCAGGACCACGTAGTACGCGTCGCCGAGCTTGAGGTTGTAGGCCTTCGACTTGGGCGAGGCCTTCACCGCGCGCTCGGCGAAGTCGACGGCTTTCTGCTTCTGCCCGGTGTCGAAGTAGATGTCGCTGAGGCCGCTGAGCGCCATCGCGTTGTTGTTGTCGAAGGCGATGGCCTGGAAGAAGAGCGCCTCGGCGTCCTTGCGGCGGCCGGACTTGAGCGCGGCCTTGCCGTCGCTGGCGAGCTGGCTGGACTGCGCCGGGTCGCGCTTGCTCTTCTTGATCGTCGTCGGGTGCTTGCTCTTGCCGCCCGCCTTCGCGTCCTCGCCGCCCGAGTCGTCCTCGCCGGAGTCCTCGCCCTCGGTGTCGCCGGCGCTGTCCTCGACTACGTTGTCCTCGCCGGTGTCCGTGGTCTCGTCGGGCTCGGGCTCCGGCGGCTTGGGCTTCTGCTTGATGCCGGAGGCGCGACGGATCTTCTTGTCGTCCTCGTTGGCCGCCGAGCGCAGCGACTCCTGGGCGTCGGCGAGCGCGTCCTCGTAGCGCTCGGCGCGTTTGGCCTCGTCCTCCTCGGCGAGCGCCGAGGCGACCTTGAAGGCCTGCAGCTCGTTCGCGGTCCACGTGCCGTTGGCCGCCTTCTCGAGGAACAGCGCGAACTCGCCGGTGGCGATCATCGAGCGGTCGATCGCGTGCTGGTTCGCCGGATCAAACGCGCGCGCCCAGATGTAGTACTCGACCGCGAACTTCTTGACGTCGGCGTCCCAGTACTTGTCGCCGAGCGCGATGAGCGTGCCGGCGATCTCCTTGCGCAGCTCGCCCGCGCGATCGTCTCCCGGGTCGTCGAGCGCGCCGGGCAGCTCCTCGAGCTCGAGCACCCGCTGATAGGCCGACTTCTCGACCGCGGCGTCCTTCGGCACCGAGACGTAGTGCGTCAGCGCGGCGGCCTTGCGCGTCTCGTCGGTGAGCTCCTCGATGACGCTCTTCTGCTCGTCGTTGAGGTCCGGCGCGATGTAGGCGTAGACGCCCGCGCTGATCGCCAGCAGGATCGAGAAGCCGGCGACGAGCGGCCACAGCCAGGCGCGCTTGTGGTCGCCGCGGTCGCGCGGGCTCGGCATCTGCTGGCGCAGCCGCTCGACGCGGTCGGGGTCGACCTCGGGCAGCGGGAGGTCATCCCAGTCCGTGCGGATGCCGGCGGCGATCTGGGCCTCGCAGAGCGCGGCCTCGAGGTCGGCCATGTCCTCGTAGCGCGCGTTCGGGTCCTTCTCGAGGCAGCGCAGCAGCACCTGCTCGAGCGGCTTGGGGATGTCGCGCTCGGGCTTGATCTTGCTCGGGGGGACGGGCGTCTCCTGGAGGTGCGCCGCGAGCACCTGCTCGAGCTCGTCGTAGGCGAAGGGCGGGTGGCCGACGAGCAGCTCGTAGGCCATGCAGCCGACCGCGTACATGTCCAATCGGCCATCAAACGCGTCGCTCGAGATCTGCTCGGGCGCCATGTAGTGCGGGGTGCCGGCGACCTTCGCCCCCTCGCCGCCGCCGGCGGCGAGCATCGCCGAGATGCCGAAGTCGACGATCTTGACCACGCCGTCGCGGCCCTCGCGGTGGACGAGGATGACGTTCTCCGGCTTGATGTCGCGGTGCACGACGCCGGCCTTGTGGGCCGCGTTGAGGCCCTTGCACAGCTGCCGCAGGATGCCGATCAGCACGGGCGGCTGCACCCAGTCGTGCTCGGTCTGGGGCACGAGGTCGACGCCGTCGAGCAGCTCCATGCAGAAGAACAGGCGCCCGTCGGGCAGCTCGCCGAAGTCGAAGATCTCGACGATGTTGGTCGAGCCCATGCGGCTGGCCGAGCGCGCCTCGTCGCGGAACACTCGCGCCATCTCGGGCTGCTGGCTGAGGTCGAAGCGCAGGATCTTGAGCGCGACCTTGCGCTCGATGTCGACGTGCTCGGCCTCGTAGACGACGCCCATGCCGCCCTCGCCGAGCCAGCGGAGCAGGCGGTAGCGCGTGCCGGGGATGGGCTTGCCCGCGACCAGGCGGATCCGCGCGCGCTCGGTGCCGGACGCGGGCACGACCTCTTGCATGCCGCCGAGCTGCGTGCCAACGCGCGTCGCGCGATTGGCCTGGAAGTCGTCGGCGGCGGGGGAGAGCCCGGGCTCGACGTCGGAGACGAAGGGCGACGCGCTGCCGGCGAGCGCGGTCGCCGGGATCACCGCCGCCGGCTTCGGCGCCTGCTTGTCGGGCTCGCGCGGGCGCCCGAAGGTGCCGACCTCCGGCATCGTGGGCGGGGCCTGGGGGGCGGGCCCGAAGCTCGCGATCGTCGCGCCGCGCGACCCCTTTTGGCTGTCCCCTGGGCCAGCGCCAGACTTCGGAACGGCGAGCTCGCCGAGATCGCCGAAGCCGAGCTTGGTCCGCTGGGGCGCCCGGGCACGCGCGCTCTGGGACGGCGAGGGTGAGCCCGGGGACTTGCTGTCATCGTTGGCCATGCGCGCTCCAGCGCCTCTCGTGGCGAACATCCACAGGGATGTCATGCGGCTGCGAGAGGCTGGTATCAGGGTGATTGCACCTCATTCCGTGTCCGTTGCACAAGTAGACAACCCGCGACGCGTCGGGATTGCGTCGATCCAGCCGGCGCGCGCGCGTGCGTCCTCGCGCGCGCGCTTCACGGTGCCCGCGCGGGCTCGATCCCCGGCGGTAGGGGTTTCCCCGGTGCCGGGACGTAGCTCGCTCGCAGCCCGCTCGAGACCATGATCGGGCCGTCGCGCGGGATGATCACGGCCTCGAGCGCGGACATGCCCTCGATGAAGCGCAGGCCCTCCGCTGGACCCATGACCATGACGGCGGTGCAGTACGCGTCCGCGTTCGTGGCGTCATCGGCGACCACCGTCACGCTGCGCGCGCTGCTCGACTCGTCGAGCGGCCAGCCGGTGCGAGGATCGAGGATGTGGGTGTAGCGCGTGCCCTCGTGCTCGAAGAAGCGCTGATAGCCGCCGGAGGTCACGACCGCGCGATCTCGCACCGGGAGCGCGCCGACGGTGCCGCCGCCGGAGCTGTCGGGATCCTGGATCCCCACCATCCAGCTCGCGCCGCCCTTGGTCCCGGAGACGTAGGTGTCGCCGCCGCCCTCGACGATGTGGTGAGGGAAGTCGCGCGCGCGCAGCAGCGCGGACGCGCGGTCGACCGCGTAGCCCTTGGCGATCGCGCCGAGCCCGAGCTTCATGCCGGGCTTCCCGAGCTGTCCGCGTTTGCCCGCGTCCGCGTCCTCCAGGACGAGCTCGCGCCAATTGACGAGCGCGAGGCCTTTCTCGATCTGCTCCGGCGGGGGCGGGCGCGCGCCGGGGACGAAGCTCCACAGCTGCCCGACGCCGTGGAAGGTCGGGTCGAAGGCGCCGCCGCTGCTCTGCGCGACGAGCTTGCTGCGCGCGAGGATGGCGTGGAGGTCGTCGCTGAGCGGCACCCAGCCGAGGCCGGCGCGATCGTTGAAGCGCGACAGCTCGCTGTCCGGTCGCCACTCGCTGGCGACCTGCTCGAGGCGATCGATCTCGGCGAACGCGTCCTCGACCGCGCGTCCGGCCGCGCGCGGCGTCTGCCCGGCCGAGAGATCGACCCAGACCTTGATGCTGAAGCGCGTGCCCATCATCTCGGCGCCGGCCCAGACCGTGTCGTCATCCCGCAGCGGCGGGTCGTCTTTGGCGGTCGGGGGGGCGCGCTCGGGCTCACCGCCTGTGGGCGGGGTCGGCGTCGGGGTCGGGGTCGGCGTCGGCGTTGATGTGACCTGTCCGTTCGGACCGGTCGCTTCACTCGTGCACGCGACGGCGAACAGGAGCGCGAGCGTGCGCGCGGCCTGGCGCGCGCGCGTGACGGACGAAGGAGTTCGCGTCGTCGTGGACGTCACTCGCCGGTTGTACCGCGAGTGCGCGTCGTTCGTCTGGCGCGCGCGCCTGACCGCGCTCGCTAGCGCTTCTTGCGGCGAGGAGGCGGCGGCGGCGGTCGGGGCGGCGCGGGCGGCTTGCTCGACTTCGCGGGCGGCTCCGCGGGCGCGGGCTCGATGTCCACCGCGACGGCCTCGATCTCCATGTCGTCGAGGCTCAGGAAGTCGTCGTGTTCCGGTTCGAGCTCGGGCTCGGGGGTCGGCGGCGGCTGAAACGAGGGGGCCCGGAAGGTCGGCGTCCCGCCCGGCGGCGTGCGGGACTCCCCAGGCGTCCCGCGCTTGCCGAGCGACAGGCTGAGCGGGCGCAGTCGGGTCGGTCGCGAGGAGCGAGGACGCGACGAGGTCTGCGGCGAGCTGGGCTCTCGCGTGAACGTGGGCTCGGGTTCCGGCAGGGGCTCGGGCTCGGGCTCGGGCTCGGGCTCGGGTTCCGGCAGCGGCTCGGGTTCAGGCTCAGGCTCGGGCTCGGGCAGCGGCTCAGGCTCAGGCTCGGGCAACTCGGGTTCCGGCAGCGGCTCGGGCTCGGTCGCGTGGCCGGCGTCAGGGAGGAAGGTCCCCGCGAGCGGATCGAATTCGTCGTCGTCGACGAAGGCGTGCGGAGGCGCCTTGGGCTCGACCTCACGTGGCCGAGTGACCATGTCCTCGTCGAAGGCGTCGGGCTGGGGCGGGAGCTCGGTCGCGCGCATCGCGTTGTCGTGCGAGAACACGCGCGCGGGCTCCTCGGGCGCGCCGAAGTCGTGCCGCGCGTCGATGCGATGGGCGAGGTCGTGGTCGGGCTGCGCGCCAAACCCAGGGTCGGACGGCGCGTCGAAGTCGTGGCCGAAGCCTGTGTCGGGCTGGGCGTCGAGGCCGTGGCTGAGGCCGACATCGGGCTGGGCGTCGAGGCCGTGGCTGAGGCCGACATCAGGCTGGGCGTCGAGGCCGTCGTCGGCGTGGTCCTCCGAGCCGTCGAAGTCGATGTCGATGTCGAGGTCGAACTCGTCGACGTCCGCGTCGCTGAAGGGCAGCAGCGGGCGCCCGTGCCCGGAGGTGCTGGCCTGCGCCATGCCGCCCCAGAGCCGGTCGAGCGACGGGTAGCGCTGCCAGTAGTCCGCGGCGAGCGTCGGCTCCCCGCCCACCAGCGGGCGCTGGATGTGGATCAGCCCGGCGACGATCGAGACCGAGAGCACGTGCCCGGCGTAGTAGGTGTCGATCGCCTCCTTGAGCTTCCAGAACAGCTCGGGCGGCTTGCCGTCGTTGCCGATGATCGCCTTCCACAGGCGCAGCGGGCCGTGCTCGATCACGGGCGCGAACAGGAACTCGCGCCCGCTGGGGAACAGCACCTGCAGGCGCTCGTGCTCGATGACGAAGCTCGAGTCGGGGACGCCGGTGCTGCGCAGGATCTCGGCGAGGATCTGCGGGCGCTGACGCAGGGCCCGAAAGCGCTCGAGCCGGCGAGAGGCCGCGCGCAGGCCGGCGTCGCGCAGGACCTCGTTAAAGATGTCCTCGGCTTCCTCCCAGGTGCCCGAGAGCGGCAGCGTCGCCATGACGTGACCGCCGGGCTTGGTGATCCGCAGCATCTCGCCGAACGCGTTGCTGAGATCGTGCGTCTCGCTGAGCACGAGGTTCGCGACCGTGAGGTCATAGGTCGCGTCGCTCATGGTCGTGATGTCGTCGAAGTTGCCCGGCTTGTGATAGACGCGCCGGCGCCACTCGGGCTTGATCCGCGACTTCGCGAGGGAGAGCAGCGTGTCGTCGGGCTCGATCGCCAGCACGCGCGAGCGCGGGTCGGTGCGCTGCAGGATCTCCGAGGTGAGCCGGCCCGGGCCGCAGTGGATGTCGAGCGCGAACAGCCCGGTGATCGGCGGCAGGTTGCGGATGATCAGCCGGGCGAAGCGGTCGTGCCAGACCGGCGCGATCTCCCGATCGACGACGCGTGCGACACGACGATCGCGGAGGCGTGCGGCTCCTCGGGATTCTTGGTTGCTCACGTCGGTCGAACTGTCGCGGGTGGCGGGTTTCCGTGTTCGAAGCGGCGGCGCGCGAGGAGTCGGGCGGGACAGGGGAGCGCCCCGCCCGCGCTCAGTTCGACGGGGTGACGACGAGCGACCAGGTCAAGTTGCTGTCCTGGCCGTTGGCCTGCGCGAGCTCCTTGGTGCCGCAGGTCGCGTCGTTGAGGTCGCTGGCGTTCGGCGCGTCCGAGCCGAACAGGCAGTAATCCCAGCGGACGTTGGTGACCCAGTAGCGACCCTCGAGACCCGTGCCGGCGAGGTTGTCGTTGACCGAGATCGAGTGCGTCATGCCGTCGACCGAGTTCATCGGGCCGGGCACCGAGCTGCTCGGCTCGCCGGAGACGCCGCCGTTGAGCGCGTTGTAGCCGAAGTAGTACTTGTAGAAGCAGCTGTTGTTGCTGCAGTTCTCGATCACGCGCACCTGGGGGTCGTTCGCGCCGCCGATCGACACGTCGCCGGCCGGGGACATCTGCGTGACGCCGGGCTCGAAGCCCCAGTCGGCGTTGTTGTAGAGCACCGCGATGTCGTAGGCGCCGGCGTGCTCGACCTCCTGGGTCGCGCAGAACGGCAGGTAGACCTTCTGTCCGGAGCCCTCCTGGGTGAGGGTCATGATGAAGGCGTAGACGCCGAGCGGCTCCGACGAGGGCACGTTGCCGGTCGAGACGCAGCGGTCGTCGACGGTGATGCCGGGCGGGAAGTTGCCGTGGCCGCGGTAGCCGATCGAGGGCGGCTCGAAGGCCTCGAACGAGCAGGTGATGGGCGTGCCGTCGCCGCCGATGACGACGTTGTCGTTGAGCAGCGTGTCGATGTCGGTCGGCGTGCCGACGTCGAGGCAGTCGCCCTTGGCCGACATGGCCGGCGGGTTCACGCTGAGGCCCGGACGGATCTCGAGCGACATGTCGCAGGTCGCCGTCTGGGTGGGATCCGAGCTGTCGGTGACCGAGACCGTGATCGAGTACGTGTCGATGTTGTCGGTGGGCACGCCCGAGAGCAGACCGTTCTGGTCGAGCGTGAGCATGTCCGGCAGCCCGGTCGCCTGCCACGTGTACGGATCGGTGCCGCCCGTGACGCTGAACTGATGCGAGTAGCTGACGCCCTGCACGGCGATGGGCGGCGCGTTGGCGACGCAGTCGAACGCGAGCAGGTTGGCCGGTTCGATGTCGAGGTTGCCGCAGGCGATCTGCTGTGCGAAGCCGGTCGAGTCGATCACGGTGATGGTGACCGAGAACGAGCCCTCCTCCTGGGGAACGCCGCTGATCAAGCCGGTGTCGGGGTCGATCTCGAGGCCCGCCGGGAGCCCGTCGGCCTCGAAGATGTAGGGACCGCTCCCGCCGAGGATCTCGACCTGGTAGGAGTACGAGACGCCGACCTGTCCGTCCGGGATGTTGGTGCAGTCACCGCCGAGGAAGGCGTAGGGGGCGAGGGGCTCGCGCTGGTTGCAACCAACCGCGAGCAAGGTGGCGGTTGCGACGACGGTCGAGGTCAGGAGGCAAAAACGCAGGTTCATCATCGATCTCCGTGCCGTTGCCAGAGGCGGCGTTTGGCCGTGGAAGCCGTGGGCAGGCTGGCGCCAGGGTATCACGAGCGGTGAGCGCGCGCTACGCGTCGAGTCCGGCATTTCTATACGGGATGGCGGCGTGCGAGGGACAATTTTCGGGCATCGGGCGGCCGCGCGATATCTGAGGATCCGAGAGACAGGTTCATCGGCGAGCGTGACGCCGCGCGTCAGCGAGCGGCGCCGACCTGGGACTCCACGCCGGCGGGGTCCTTCGGGATGTCGTGCGTGAGGACGTCCGGGTCGCCGCCGGTGCACAGTACGTCGTCCTCGATGCGGATCCCGCGGACATCGTGGAATCGCTCGAGCGCGCTGCGGCTCAGCGTGCCGTCGCGCGCGAACTTTCCGCCGAGCTCCTCGTGGTTGAGGATCGCGGGGACCTGGTAAAAACCCGGCTCGATCGTGACGATCATGCCCGGCTCGAGGTCACGATCGAGCCGCAGGTAGCCGAGCCCGAACTGCTCGCTGCGCGAGCGACCGGCCTGATACCCGGCCCGGTCCCCGAGATCCTCCATGTCGTGCACGTCGAGGCCGATGATGTGCCCGAGGCCGTGGGGGAAGAACAGCGCGTGCGCGCCTCGCTCGACCAGGCCCTCGGGGTCGCCGTGGAGGATCCCGAGGTCGACAAGCCCGCGGGCCAGGGTCACGCCGGCGCCCAGGTGGATGTCCCGGTAGCGCGCGCCGGCGCGCACGCGGTCGCAGGCCTCGACCTGCACGTGCAGCACGAGCTCATAGATGGCCCGCTGGGTCGCGCTGAATCGACCCGTGACGGGCCAGGTCCGGGTCACGTCGCTGGCCCAGCCGTTGTGCTCGGCGCCGGCGTCGACGAGCAGGAGATCTCCCGCCCGCAGCGTCCCGAGGTGGGTGTCGTTGTGCAGGACCTCGCCGTTGACCGAGACGATGCTGCCGTAGGCGCACTGCATGCCGCGCGCGAAGAACTCGTGCTCGATGGCCGCGCGGATCTGATATTCGCGCGCGCCGGGGGCGGTGAGCGCCATCCCGGCGAGGTGGCCCGCTCGGGTCGCGGACACGGCCTCGCGGGTGTGCTCGAGCGCGGCCGTGTCGGCGCGCAGGCGCACGTCGATGATGGCGTCGGCCAGGGCCGCGTCGCGCTCGCCGAGGTCCGTGACGATGCCGGCCCTGCCGCCCCAGTCGCGGGCGAGCAGCGCTCCCTGGCGCGCGCGCGTGCTCGGGTCGGTCGCGGGCAGGGTCGCGACCGCGTCCGCTCCGCCGGCGGCGGCGAGGGCCTCGGGGAGCTCGCCGAGCGGGCGCACGCGCGAGACCCCGGTCGCGCGCGCGATCGCGTCGGGACCCGGGGTCTCGCCGTGCCACAGCGCGTGCCCGGGACCGTCGGGCTCGATGAACAGCTGCCACTCCCCCGCGGTCTTGAGCAGCGCGGCGTCGGGGATCTGCGCGCCGGTGAAATAAAGGAAGTGGCTGGCGGCGCGGTAGGGGTAGACGTTGTCGGGGTAGTTGCGCGGGCGATAGCCGCCGGCGAGCAGGAGCGCGGGTGTCGCGCCCACGCGCGCGGCGAGGCGCTCACGTCGCTCGCTGAAGACGCGGGGGTCCTGGGTCGGGAGCAGGGTCGCCATGGGCCTACTGTACCGAACCTGCGCGCGAAGCCAGCGGATTTCCGTGGCGGTTTACCGAACTCTCGACCGTCGATTACCCTCGCGCGACCGTGCATCGATCGTCAGAAGAGCCGCTCGGTGTCGCGGACCGCGCTACTTCCGCGGACGACGCAGACGACGTGGGCGCGGCCGAAGGAGCCCGAGCTGATCACGCCGACGGGTGGCGTCAGTGGCTTCGTCCGCAGCGGCGGTTCTTGCTGATCCTCGCCGTCCTGGCCGTGGTGACGCGGCTGATCTGGGTGCTGCTCGTGCACCCGCCGTGGGACTACGTGTACAGCGACATGCGCCTGTACGTGCTGCGCGCGGTGAGCTTGGCGGAGCACGGGATCGCGCCGTCGCGCCAGATGGCCTGGCAGGCGTTCGGGACGCACTACATCCTCTCGCTGCCGTTCTTCCTGCTGGGCCCTGAAAAGCCGTGGAGCGCCCAGTACGCGCTCGGCGCGGTGATGTTCGGCCTGTGCAGCGCCGGCGCGGTGGTGCTGAGCTACCTGATCGCGCTGCGGCTGTTCGCGCGCCAGTGGATGGCGCGAGCGGCGGGGATCGTCGCGCTGTGCTGGTACCCGAACCTGTCGACGGCGGGCTTCTTCCTCTCGGAGCCGCCGTTTCTGCTGTTCAACCTGTGGACGACCTACTGCCTGATCCGCGTGCTGCAGGAGGGCAAGCGCGCGCTCGCGGCGGGCGTGTTCGGCGGGGTGTCGTTCATGCTGCGCCCGCAGTCGGCGATCTTCTTGGCGCTGGCGTTCCTCGTCTGGCTCGTCAATTGTCTGCGGCTGCCGCGAGTCCGGCTGCGGCACATCGGGCTGCTGGCGCTCCCGCTGGCGCTGGCGCTGGCGTTCAGCCTGTGGCGCTTCCACGTGCACACCGGCTACTGGGGCGGGATCGCCGAGAACGCGAACATGAACCTGACCGCGGCGCGCTGCCACAACATCGTGACGCAGGCGTTCAAGAGCAAGCCGCTGCTGCTGCGGAGCAAGCGGCACGGCAACACGCGAGATGGTCGAAGGGTCAGCCTCCCGGGCTACCGCGTGCTGAGCAAGCGGTTCGCGGACGAGTCGCCGCTGGGCCTGCGGCCGGCCATGCGCAGCCCGACGATCCGCTTCGTCGGCTACGTCGGCGACCCGAAGATCCACCGCGGGCTGCGGCGCGAGTGCTACCGGCGCACCGGCGCGATCGAGCAGCTGCGCTACTCGGTCGTCAACCTCGCGCTGCAGTGGTTCATCGCCAAGCAGTGGCCGACCAACGAGCGCGGGCGCGAGTACTTCCTGCCCGTCACCGAGGTGTTCCGCTACCTGTTCCAGGTGCTGGTGTTGATCCCCTCGCTGATCGGCCTGGTCGCCGCGATCCGGCGCGCGCGCGAGGATCCGCCGCGGGCGCTCGTGGCCGTCAACCTGCTGTCGATCTGCGTGATCGCGGCGGTGTTCTTCGGCGATCCGCGGCTGCGGACGCCCTACGATCCCTACGCGCTGCTGCTGGCGCTGCCGGTGTACTTCGCGATCGCGCGCTGGTATCGGGCGCGCGCCGGCCGACGCGCCGACGCGCCCCTGCGTGACGCGTGAGCGCGTGAGCTGAGTCGCTCGTGTCGCCTATGACGCGTCCGAGCGCGCGTGGTAGGTCATGCGCGCCACGCCTGCCCGCTCGCTCGGAGAACCACCATGCCCGTCGCTGACCACGCCACCTACTGCCGGATGCTCGACAACGCGCGGGCGAAGCGGTTCGCCTACCCGGCCATCAACATCACCTCCCCGAGCACCATCAGCGCGACGCTGGCCGCGTTCGCGGAGGCGGGGAGCGACGGCATCATCCAGGTCAGCACGGGCGGCGGCGAATTCGCCTCGGGCCTCGCGCTCAAGGACGCGGCGCTCGGCGCCATCACGCTCGCCGAGTACGTGCACCGCGTCGCCGACCGCTACCCGATCTACGTCGCGCTGCACACCGATCACTGCGCGCCGGGCAAGGTCGACTCGTTCCTGCGCCCGCTGATCGCAGAGACGGCGCGGCGGCGCGCCGCCGGCCTGCCCAACCTCTTCTCTTCGCACATGTTCGATGGGTCAGAGCTGCCGCTCGACAAGAACATGGCGCTCGCGCGCGAGCTGCTGGTCGAGTGCGCGAAGAACGAGCTGATCCTCGAGGTCGAGGCGGGCGTCGTCGGCGGCGAGGAGGACGGCGTCAACAACGAGGACGCGCCGGCCGAGAAGCTGTACACGACGCCCGAGGACATGGTCGCGGTCGCGCGCGCGCTGCGAGAGCTCGGCGGGCGCTACATGTTCGCGGCGACCTTCGGCAACGTCCACGGCGTGTACAAGCCGGGCAACGTCAAGCTCAAGCCGACGATCCTGCGCGACGGTCAGGCGGCGGTCGAGCGGGCCTTCGGCGCCGCGGCCTGCTTCGACCTCGTGTTCCACGGCGGCTCGGGCTCGTCGCTCGCGGAGATCCGCGAGACGCTCGAGTACGGCGTGATCAAGATGAACGTCGACACCGACACGCAGTACGCGTTCACGCGGCCGATCGTCGATCACGTCATGAAGAACTACGACGGCGTCTTGAAGATCGACGGCGAGGTCGGGAGCAAGAAGGTCTACGACCCGCGCAGCTACCTCAAGAGCGCCGAGGCGGGCATGAAGGAGCGCGTCAAGGTGGCCTGCGCCGATCTCCGCTCGACCGGGACGACGCTGCACTCGCGCTAGCGCACGACAGGGCGACCCTTGGGGAGGCGATCCAGCAACAAGCAGCAGGGCGGCGGCGGCTCCGAGGTCGCGCCGGTGCGCTTGCACATCGACCCCGAGCGCCCGGCGCCGCGCAAGCTCGAGCCCGCCATCACGGCGCTCCGGCGCGGGCACGTGATCGTGTACCCGACCGACACGGGCTACGCGTTCGGCTGCGCGATCTCGAGTCCGCGCGGGATCGCGATGCTGCGCCGGCTCAAGAACATGGGCGAGCGCGACCCGAAGCCGCTGACGATGCTCGTGGGCAGCCTCGCGGACATCGGCCGCTACGGGCACATGGGCAACGCCGCGTTCCGCATCGTCCGTCGGCTGCTCCCGGGGCCCTACACCATGGTGGTGCGCGCGACCTCGGAGGTCCCGCGCGGCATGAAGAACAAGCGCCAGGAGGTCGGCGTGCGCGTGCCCGATCACCCGGTCTGCGCGCTGCTGGGGGAGCTGCTGGGCGAGCCGCTGCTGACGGCCTCGGTGACGCACTTCGAAGATGAGCAGTTCGAGCTGCAGGAGCCCGAGGAGATCCTGCGCCGACACGCGCGGGAGCTGAGCGTGGTGGTGGACGTAGGTCCGCTGTGGCCGGATCCGTCGACGGTGCTGCGGTTCCTCGACGACGAGATGGAGGTCCTGCGCGAGGGCAAGGGGCCGGTGCCAGACTAGTCGACGGTCGTTGTCGCGGGGACTACGATCGCGGCATGAACCTTCGCCTTCGTCTGGTCTTCTTGACGCTCGCGCCCGCGTTGGCCGTGGCCTGCGGTGACTCGAGCGACACCTCGTCGACAGAGAGCTCGAGCGCGAGCGCGAGCGACTCGTCATCGTCCGGGCCGAGTGGTTCGGGGAGCTCGAGCTCCACGGGCGCGTCGTCCGAGGGCTCGACATCGTCCAGCTCAGACGCGTCCGCCGGCACCACGACGTCCGCGAGCGAGGCGACGGCCGCGACCGACGCGACCACGGGCGACGCGGTGCCCTGCGGCGACCCGCTCCCGCCCGAGGGCAGCGCGTGCGACCGCGAGGGCGAGTTCTGCTCGTCCGGGTGTGAGGACCCGTGTCAGTTCTGCAACGTCCTCGAGTGCAGCGAGGGCGCGTGGCAGGGCCTCGAGGTGTTCCCGGCGCCATGCCTCTCGTGCGAGGAGATCTGCCCGCTCATCGTCGCCTCAGGCTGCTCGGGCGGCGCGCCCGACATGGACTCGTGCCTGTCCGGCTGCGCCGACAGCATGGCCGCGTGCTCGCTGGAGCACAACCAGATGCTCGCCTGCGTCGGCCCGGCGCCCACGATCACCTGCGACGCGATGGATCGCCCGTCGGTCGCCGGCTGCGAGGAGTCATTCCAGACCCTCTACGACTGCCTCGCGGGGTAGCGCGGTGCTTTGTGCGGAGCGCGTGGCGAACGCGCGCGCTCACGACGAGGCGTTTGCCCGCAGGAGGCGCGAGACGAGCGAGTATGATGGGGCGGTCAGGGCGACGGACCCTGGCGATCGGACGCCACGATGCCCGACTCGCACCCATCGTTTCTCGACTTTCCACCCGTGACGCTCGACGACTGGCGGGCGCAGGCCGAGCGCGAGCTGAGAGGCACGCCCCTCGCCCGCCTGCGCACGCGGCTGCACGACGGGATCGAGCTGGCGCCGCTGTACACGCCGGCGGATCGCTCGCCGGCGGCCGAGGACGCGCGCGCGGTGTTGCTCGCCGCCTCCAAGTTCACGGAGACGCGCGCGAGGCCCTGGCGCGTGGTCGGCGAGTATCGCCACCCCTCGCCCCACGCCGTGCACGCGGCGCTGCGCGCCGACGGGCCGCAGGAGCTGAGCTGGCTGGGCGCGTCGCTGGTGCTGGATCACCGCCTCGCCGCCGGCTTCGCGCCCGCCGGGGTCGCGACCGGGCTCGTGCTCGAGACGCTCGAGGACGTCGCCGCCGTGACGCCGCGCGACCTCGTGGAGGCCGGCTGTCAGTCGACGATCGTCGCCGGGTGTCTGGCCGAGCCGATCATCGCCGCGCTCGTGGGGCTGTCGGGCTCGGCGGCGGTGCGGGCCGATCCGCTGGGGGCCTGGGCGCGCTTCGGCGCGCTCGGGATCCCGGTGGAGCGCGCGCTCGCGGAGCTGCCGGCCGCGCCCGAACACGGCTGGATCGCGCGGGCCTCGGGCGTGCCGTACCACGACGCCGGCGCGACGCCGGCGCTCGAGCTGGCGCTCGCGCTGACGACCGCGCTCGAGTACCTGCGCGCGCTGGTCTCGCGTGACGTGCCCCTCGAGACAGCTGTGCAGAGCGTCGAGCTCGAGCTCGCGGTCGACCGCGACCTGTTCACCTCGCTGGCCAAGCTCCGCGCCGCGCGGCTTCTGTGGGCGCGCGTGCTCGCGCGCTGCGGCGCCGCGGCGACGCCCGTGACGATCTGCGCGCGCGGGAGCTGGCGCGAGCAGGCGCGCCTCGACCCCGAGAGCAACCTGCTGCGCGCGACGACGCAGGCCTTCGCGGCGGTCGTCGGCGGCGCGGACGAGCTCGTGGTGCCGCCCTTCGACGACGCCTTCGGCGCGGGCGCGGGCGCCTTCTCGCGCCGGATCGCGCGCAACATTCAGCTGCTGCTGCGCGAGGAGGCGCACCTCGATCGCGTGGCGGACCCCGCCGGCGGGAGCTGGTACGCCGAGTCGCTGACCGACCAGCTCGCGCGGGCGGCCTGGCGACATGTACAGGTCATCGAGGAGGCGGGCGGCGTCCGCTCGGCGCTGCGGGCCGGCGCGATCCAGGGCTGGATCGCGCACGCGGACGCCGAGGCGCGCGCGCGCGTCGGGCGGGCCGCGCTGGCGATCACCGGCGTCAACCGCTACCCGCAGCTCGGCGCGCCCGCGTTCACGCCCCGCCGCGATCCGGCGCCGCGGCCCGCGGAGGTCAACGCGCGCGTGATCCCGATCTCGCCCGGCGAGGCGCGCGGCGCCTCGATCGCGGCGCTCGACGCCGGCGCGCGGCTCCTCGACGTCCTGGTCATCAAGACGGGTGAAGGTTCGGGCGCGCGGGAGCGCGCGGCCGCCGAGACGGCGATCCAGCCGCTCGCGCCGGCGCGGCTCGCCGAGCCCTTCGAGGCCCTGCGCGCGCGCGTCGAGGGCTCAGGCGCGCGGCCGATCGCGGCGCTGGTGGTCTGCGAGCCGCTGCGCGCCTACAAGCCGCGCGCGGACTTCGTGCAGGGGCTGCTGGCGACGGGGGGGATCGAGCTCGTCGGCCACGATCGCGAGCGGCCGCCCGACGACCCGGTCGCCGACTTCGCGGCCTCGGGCGCTGCGGTCGCGGTGTTGTGCGCGCGCGACGATCGCTACCCGGGCTGGGCGCCCGAGCTCGCGCCGCGCCTGCGCGAGGCCGGCGCGCGGCTCGTGCTGCTCGCCGGGCGCCCGGCGGACCCGGAGCTAAGAGACATGCTGGAGAGGTCAGGAGTAGACGGCTACGTGCACCTCGGCTGCGACGCGCTCGCGGTGACGGAGCGCGCGCTCGCGGCCCACGCGGGCGAGGAGGGCGGGCGATGACGCGGCGCGCTGACATCATCCCGAACTTCGCGGGGGTCGGGTACGACGAGCTCGTGACCGGGGCCGGCGCGATCAGCTCGCCGAGGCCTGCGGCGCCCGAGTGGCGCACGCCCGAGGACATCGCGGTCGCGCCGCTGTACGACGCGGCGGCGCTCGAGGGGCTGACGCACCACGCGAGCGTGCCCGGGGTGCTCCCGTACACGCGCGGTCCGTACGCGACCATGTACACCCAGCGCCCGTGGACGATCCGCCAGTACGCCGGGTTCTCGACGGCCGAGGCGAGCAACGCGTTCTATCGGCGCAACCTCGCGGCCGGCCAGAAGGGGCTCTCGATCGCGTTCGACCTGGCGACGCACCGCGGCTACGACTCCGATCACCCGCGCGTCGTCGGCGACGTCGGCATGGCGGGCGTCGCGATCGACTCGATCCTCGACATGCGGATCCTGTTCTCCGGGATCCCGCTCGATCGCATGAGCGTGTCGATGACGATGAACGGCGCGGTGCTGCCGATCATGGCGCTCTACATCGTCGCGGCCGAGGAGCAGGGCGTCGCGCCGGACCAGCTCGCGGGGACCATCCAGAACGACATCCTCAAGGAGTTCATGGTCCGCAACACGTACATCTACCCGCCCGGGCCGTCGATGCGGATCATCTCCGACATCTTCGCCTACACGGCGGAGCACATGCCGCGCTTCAACAGCATCAGCATCAGCGGCTACCACATGCAGGAGGCCGGCGCGAACGCGGACATCGAGCTGGCCTACACGCTCGCCGACGGTCTCGAGTACGCGCGCGCCGGCGTCGCGGCCGGCCTCGAGATCGACGCGTTCGCGCCGCGGCTGTCGTTCTTCTTCGGCGTGGGCATGAACTACTTCATGGAGGTCGCCAAGCTGCGCGCGGCCCGGGCGCTGTGGGCCAAGATCATGGCGCGGTTTCAGCCGAAGAACCGCAAGTCGTCGATGCTGCGCACGCACTGCCAGACCTCGGGCTGGAGCCTCGCGGCCCAGGACCCCTACAACAACGTCGCGCGCACCTGTCTCGAGGCGCTGGCGGCGACCACGGGCGGCACGCAGTCGCTGCACACCAACGCCTTCGACGAGGCGCTCGCGCTGCCGACCGACGCCTCGGCCCGGATCGCGCGCAACACCCAGATCTACCTGCAGGAGGAGACCGGCATCACGCGCGTCGTCGATCCCTGGGGCGGCAGCTACTACGTCGAGCGCCTGACCCACGAGCTCGCGCGCCGGGCCTGGGCGCACATCGAGGAGATCGAGCAGCTCGGCGGCATGGCGAAGGCGATCGAGCAGGGCCTGCCGAAGCTGCGCATCGAGGAGGCCGCGGCGCGCACCCAGGCGCGCATCGACAGCGGCGCGCAGACGGTCGTGGGCGTGAACCGCTACCAGGTGACGGAGGAGGAGGAGGTCGACGTGCTCGTCGTCGACAACACCGCGGTGCGCGAGGCCCAGCTCGCGCGGCTGCGGCAGCTCCGAGCGGAGCGCGACGCGACCGCGGTCCAGGCGGCGCTCGTGGCAATGACGAGTGCCGCAGACTCCGGCGAGGGCAACCTCCTCGCGCTCTCGGTCGCGGCCGCGCGCGCGCGCGCGACGGTCGGGGAGATCAGCGCGGCGCTCGAGCGCGTCTGGGGCCGCCACCGCGCGACGGCGCAGTCGGTGTCCGGGGTGTACAGCGCGTCGGTGGAGGACGCGAGCGCGGTCGAGGCGATCCGCGCGCGGACCGAGGCCTTCGCCGCGGCCGAGGGTCGACGCCCGCGCCTGCTGGTCGCCAAGATGGGGCAGGACGGGCACGACCGCGGCGCCAAGGTGATCGCGACCGCGTTCGCCGACATGGGCTTCGACGTCGACATCGGCCCGCTGTTCCAGACGCCCGAGGAGACCGCGACGCAGGCGGTCGAGAACGACGTGCACGTGATCGGGGTGTCGTCGCTGGCCGCCGGTCACCTGACCTTGGTGCCAGCTCTGAAGAAGGCCCTGAGGTCGCAGGGCCGCGAGGACATCTTGGTGGTCGCGGGCGGCGTGATCCCGCCCAAGGACCACGCGGCGCTGCGCGAGATGGGCGTGGCCGCGGTGTTCGGCCCGGGCACGGTGTTGACCGAGGCGGCGGGCGAGGTGCTCGACCAGCTCGCCGCGGCGCTCGAGCTCGACGCCTGAGTCGTCGAGCGCCGCGCCGCTCGAGCGTGTGCGCTGATCGGGCGGCCGCGCTTGTTATGGGGTCGGCGGCTGTCCGTCGCCCCGCGGGCCCGCGAGTCGATCCCGAACCGCGCGCCCGACCGCGTCGCGCGCGGCGCCCTTGACCCGATCGCCGACGGCCCGGGTCGCGCGCTCGCGCAGGCCGCCCTCGCGGGCGCCGGTCGCGAGCCGGGTGAGCGCGCGCGCGAGGCCCAGCGCGACGTCGTCGCGCAGGCCCGTCTCGGCCAGGGTCATCGCGCCCTCGAAGCGCGCCGGGTCGAGCGCGACGGTGAAGCTGACGTGCAGCGGATCGCGGGCGCGCAGCGCGGTCGAGAGCAGCGCGGCGGCGATCTTGCGCCGGCGCGTCGCGTCGCCCGCGGCGGTCACCCGGAGGCCGCGCAGCGCGAGCCCGAGCTCGAGCTCCGGCGCGGGCGCCTCGCGTGCGACGACCGCGGCCTCGATGGTTCCTCCGGACAGATCCATCGTCAGCTCGCGGAAGCCCGGTCGCAGCGCGTCGAGCTCGAGCCCGCCGAAGGCCCAGCGGGTCTCGTCGGCGTCGCGGGTGATCGAGAGCGCGACCGGGCCGAGCGCGCCGGAGCCCTCGGCGTGCATGAGGATGTCGTAGATGAGGTGATCGCCGCGCAGCGGCGCGACGCGCAGGCGCGTGAGCGTGAGGGCGCGCTCGCGCGCGCCCGCGTCGCGCAGCGTCAACGCGAGGTCCTCGACCGTCAGCGCGCGGATGAGGAGGCGCGCGCGCGGCCGCGTGGGCTCGGGCGGTCGTTCGCCAGCGGGCGTCGTGATCTGTCCCTTGAGACCGAGGATGTGCACGCGCTCCAGGACCCGCGGGCCGTCGCCGAGCAGCGACAGCAGATCGACGTCGAGGGTCACCTGGTCGACCCGGAGCTCGACCGCCGGTTGACCGGGCCGGGCGCGCGCGAGCTCGAGGCCGCCGAGCGTCACGCGCCCGCGCAGGAGCGCCGCGTCGACCGTGGCCACGCGCAGCTGCAGGCCGGCGCGCGCCTCGAGACGCGCGGCGAGGTGGCGGATGACGGGGGCCAGCAGCACCGTCTGCAGCAGGACGAGCGCGAGGATGACGCCGCCGAGCGAGAGGAGCGCCGCGCGGCCGAGCCGGAGCGCCCATGCGCGCTTGGGTGGAGGACCGCCCGCGCGTCGCCTCGCCGACCACATCCAGGCCGAGAGCAGCCCGGAGACGCCGAGGAGCGCGCCCGCGATCAGCAGCAGCGCGATGGTGAGGACGAGCGCGAGGAGCAGCTCGGCGAGCACGGAGACGAGGAGCTCCACGACGTCGAATGGTAGCCCGGATCGACGTCGGCCCTGGCGGCGCCGGGCAGCCGTCGTCGACCGCGCGTGAGCCCGGCGCGCCTCGGTTGACAGCGATCGGCAAACCCGTAGGCTTCGCGGCCGGCGGTCGATTGCGACCGCCCGGAGACGACGGGAGCCGGATGACGCGCGCGATCGGGATCGACATTGGAACCATGCTCAGCCGCATCGGCGTGCTGCCGCCCGCGAAGGCGCGCGCGCACGTTCGCGGCGCCGACGAGGAGACGGGGCTGCTGCTGACGGCGCCCAGCGTCGTCGGGCTCGCGCCCGAGACCGACGCGGCGGCGCGCGACGAGGAGGATGAGCCGACCGAGGTCGATCCCGAGCAGGCCGGGGCCACGGCCGAGCTGATCGCCGGTGAGCGGGCCCGCAGGCTCTCGCTCCTGCGCCCGCGGGCCACGGCCACGGCGGCGCCGCGCTTGCTCGGGCGCCGCTACGACGAGCTCGATGAGCAGCCGTGGGCGCGCGGATTGGCGCTGACCCTGACGATGACGCGCGGGCCGAGCGGTGACCTGCGGGTGCTGTTCGCCGACTCCCGCGCCGCGACCCCGAAGTCGACGACGCGCGGGGAGACGGGCGACGCGACGGACGACGACGCGGCCTCGGAGCTCGAGCTCGGCGACGTCGAGCGTGAGGACGCGGCGCGCGAGGGTGAAGAGGACGAGCGCGGCGACGCGGTCGAGGCTGATGAAGGCGTTGATGACGACGTCGGCGAAGAACTTCGTGATGAGGTCGACGAAGATGTCAGCGAAGATGCCAGTGAAGACGTCGACGCAGAGCTCGACGAAGCGCTCGACGAAGCGCTCGACGAAGACGTCGACGCGGCGCTCGTGAGGGGCAGGGCTGAAGAGACAGGCGGAAACGACGTGGTCCACGCGGCGCCCGACGGCGCGCTCGCGGACGCGCGCGGGCCCTGGGCCGCGCCGCGCCTCGTCGGTCGCCTGCTGCGCGACCTCCGGCGGGAGGTCGAGCACACCCTGTTCGACGCGCTGGAGGAGCAGCCCGCCGAGGCCCTGAGCGCCGTCGTCAGCGCGCCCGCGGGCTACGACGGCGCCCAGCGGCGCGCGCTCGTCGACGCCTGCGCGCTCGCGGGGATCCGCGTGCGTCGGCTCGTGCACCCGACCACGGCCGCGGCGCTGGTCTATCGCGCGCGGCGAGTGGCCGCGCTCGGCGAGCTGCTCGAGCCCGAGACGCTGGCGTTCGTGCACGTCGGGCACGGCGGCGCGGAGGTCGCGATCATCGAGCTCAGCCCCGACGGCCTCGAGGTGCTCGCCGTGCGCGGGCTGCTCGACGTCGGCGGGATGGCGTTCGACGAGCGCGTGGTCGAGTGGCTCGCGGAGGGCTTCCTCGAGTCCTCGGGGGTCGACGCGGACGCGGATCCTGTGGTCCGTCAGCGCATGCTCGACGCGGCCAGCAAGGCGAAGGTGGTGCTCTCGGAGCAGGGCGAGGTCGAGATCAACCTGCCGTTCCTCTCGGCCGACGAGAGCGGGCCGCGGCACCTTCGTGTGACCTTGACCCAGACCCGCTTCGAGCAGCTGATCGACGACCTGGTCGCGCGCGTCGTCACGGCGACGGAGCGGGCGCTCGCGGACGCGCGCGTCGACGTCGACGCGGTGACGCGCGTGTTCATGTTCGGCGGGGCCGCGCGCGTGCCCCTCTTGCAGGAGCGGCTCGAGCTGATGTTCAAGCGCGAGCCGGAGCTCGAGCTGGACCAGGACGACGTCGTGGTCGAGGGCGCGGCGCTGCTGGCCGAGGAGCTCGCGGCGCGCAAGCCCTCGCTGATCCTGGACGAGGTCGCCGCGCACCCGCTCGTCGTCGACGCGGGGGGCGAGGAGCCGGTGACGCTGATCGAGCGGGGGACGCGGCTGCCGGTCGAGGTCACGCTGCCGCCGAACGCGTCGCGCGCGTGGCGGCTCTACCAGGACGACGTGCTGGCCTCGGGCATCCCCGGGCGTCCGCTCGCGCGCGTGCGCGAGCTGGCCTCGGGCCCGCCGCCGCGCGTGCAGCTCGGGCTCGACAATCAGGTGTACTTTAAGCCAGGTAGAGGCGCCGGCGAGGACTCGCTCGTGGTCGCGGAGCTGGCCGCGCTCGGCGAGCGCGAGCGCGAGCGCCTGCTCGAGGAGGCAGACGCGCGCGCGGCCGCGCACCGCGAGGCCCGGGTCGCGCGGGCGCGGGCGGAGCAGCTCGAGCGCTGGACCGCGCGGGCGGAGCAGCTGCTCGCGGAGCAGCGCGAGGCCGCGGCGGGCTCGACGAGGCGGCCGCGTCGGCGGCGGAGCGCGTGCTCGCGCCGGTCGCCGACGCCGCGCGCGACGCTCGGGCCTGCCTCGTGGCGGCGGACCCCGAGCTGATCGCGCGGGCGCTCGAGGGCGTCGAGGCGCTGCTCGAGGAGCTCGCCGGAGATCTGGTCGCGCGGCTCCGCGGCGACGTCGAGCGCGCGCGCGCCGCGGGTCGACAAGCGCGCGCGCTGGCGGCGGAGCGCGCAGCCGCGCGCGGTCCGTGAGCCGTCGGCGCCCGCCGACGACGAGGGCGATCCGGACGCCGCGCCCGCGGACGAAGATGGTCCAAAGGCCAGGACGAAGAAGGCGCCGCCGCGGGTCGCGTAGCCGCGCGGGCGCCGAGAGCCGCGGCCGCGAGCGCGCGGCGCGGAGGCGACCGCCGCCCGCGCCGGGATCGCGCCGCGGCGCTGATCACCGCGCGCGGCCGCGGCCTCGCGGACTACTGTTCGTACGCACATGTCTTCGAAGAAATGTCGCTAGCGCGCGCCGGTGCGCGCGGACGAGGCGCTGCGCGAGCGCGACTCGCTGCTACAATTCGGGCGCCATGCTCCGCGCACGAGACAGCGTCACGGTGCACGCCCGGGCCGGCTCTCAGATGAATTGCGGCGGCGTCGCGCGGATCTCGGCGCGCGTCGAGTGGACCGACAGCGACGGGATCGCGATGGCGAACGCCTACAAGGGCAAGATGCGCGGCCGCCTCGTCGCGGCCGTGTTCGCCGGTGCCCAGCGCGTGTTCGAGGAGGCGCCCGGGATCGACGGGCTGCGCTTCACGCTGCTCGACGCGATGATCCACCCGGTCGACGCGACCGAGCGCCGCTTCTACGAGGCCGGGCAGAAGGCGATGCGCAAGGCGCTGCTCGAGCTGGTCGAGGACTGTCGCCTGGGCGCGACCAGGCACGCGAAGCTGGTCTCGATGGCCGGCGCGCTGACCCGCGCGAAGGCCTGAGACCGCTCCGGCTCGTGCGGCCCGCGAGCTCGTGGGCGTCGCGCGGGCGAGCGCCGCGCGCTGGCTACGACGCGCCCGACCGAAAGATGTTGGCGCGGTAGAACTGCAGCTCGGCGATCGACTCGCGGATGTCCTCGAGCGCGCGGTGACACTCGCGCTTGGGCGGCGCCTGCAGCTCGGGGTACCAGCGGCGGCACAGCTCCTTGACCGAGGACACGTCGACGCTGCGGTAGTGCAGGAACGCGTCGAGGCGGGGCATGTAGCGGACGATGAAGCGGCGGTCCTGCCCGATCGAGTTGCCGCACAGCGGCGACGCGCCCGCCTCACAGTGACGCGCGAGGAACTCGAGCGTGCGCGTCTCGGCCTCCGCCAGCGAGATCGTCGAGGCCTTGACCTGCGCGGTCAGGCCGCTCTCGCCGTGGTGCTGGGTGCACCACTCGTCCATGGCGTCGAGCACCTCGTCGGGCTGGTGGACGACGAGGTCCGGCCCCTCGTCGAGGGTGGTGAGCGCGCCGTCCGTGACGATCGTGGCGATCTCGAGGATCCGGCAGCTGTCGGGGTCGAGCCCGGACATCTCGAGATCGAGCCAGATCAGGGGCGGGTGCGCGTCGCTCATGGGCGCATCCTTACCGCACGCGCGCGCGCGCGTCGACGCGCTTGTCGTGCGCGCGGGCGGGGCGGTAGCGTGGGCGGCGGAGGTGCGCCGGTGAACGACGACGATCGGGGACAGGACATGGAGCGAGGCTCGGCGCGGCTGCGGGCGCCCGCGGCGTCGCGCAACCGCGAGCCGATCTTCTCGGTGCTGTCGCGCGTGCTGCCGGCGCGCGGGCTCGTGCTCGAGCTCGGCAGCGGCACGGGCGAGCACGCGGTCGACTACGCCGCGCGGCTGCGCGAGCACGTGTGGCAGCCGAGCGATCAGTCGGCGGAGGCGCGCGCGAGCGTGGCGGCGTGGCGACGGCACGCGGGGCCGGAGCTCGAGTCGCGCCTGCGGGCGCCGCTTCCGCTCGACGCCCGCGCGCCCCGCTGGCTCGACGAGCCGCTGGCGGCGGTGGTCGCGATCAACGTGATCCACATCTCGCCGTGGAGCGTGTGCGAGGGGATCCTGACGGGCGCGGCTCGCGAGCTGCGCGGGGACGGGGTGCTCTTTCTCTACGGGCCGTATCGCCGCGGGGGGCGACACACGGCGCCGAGCAACGCGGCCTTCGACGAGAGCCTGCGGGCGCGCGACCCGAGCTGGGGCGTGCGCGACCTCGACGAGGTCGCCGCGGCCGCGGGCGCGCGCGGGCTCGAGCTCGCGGAGGTCGTGGAGATGCCGGCGAACAACCTCTCGGTGGTGTTTCGCCGGGCGACCGTCGAGACCTGACGGTTGCGACAGGTCGGCGTCAGCGCGGCGCGGCGGGGTCGAGGCCCGGCATGAACGCGGGCGGGAGCTCCGTGGACCAGACGGGGACGCCGCGGCGCGCGAGCGCCTCGGCCAGCGCGCGCGCGCGGTCACGCTGCCAGCGGTCGGTGCTGCTCTCGCGGAACTCGGGGCGCGCGAACTCCTCCGCGGCCCCGAGCTCGCCGCGGAGGATGTCGATGCTGACCGAGTCAGCGCGCTCGGCGAGCGCGTCGGCGAGCGCGTCGACCGAGCCGCTGAGCAGCGGCTGCACCACCGCGATCGAGGGCACGCCGGCGCGGCGCAGCGCCGCGAGGATCTCGAGCCGCGCGGGGATCGGGGCCGCGCGCGGCTCAAAGCGCGCGCGCACGTCGTCGTCGATCGTCGGGATCGAGACGCCCGCCTGCGCCCGCGGCAGCTGGGCGAGCAGCGCGAGATCATCGAGGACCAGCGAGGATCGCGTCAGCAGGAGCGTGGGCCACACGCGCGGCGCGTCGCGGATCGCCTCGAGGCAGCGCCGCGTGAGCCGCTCGCGGCGCTCGAGCGCCTGGTAGGGATCGCTGACGACCGGGCAGAACTTGATGGGGAGCACGGGGAGCGCGGCCAGCTCGCGCGCGACGACCTCGTGGGCGTTGACTCGCGCGTCGACGTAGGAGCCCCAGGGCAGCTGCGGCAGCCGCAGGAGCTCGCGCATGGCGCCGACCTTGACCTGCGCGTAGCAGAACTTGCAGCCGATGACGCAGCCGACGTAGGGGCTGAGGGTGTAGAAGTCGACGCCGCCGACGCCGGTGCGCTCGAGCAGCGCGTCGGTGGTGACGCGTCGGACTCGCAGCTCGCGATCGGGGAGCTCGACGCGCTCCTCCTCGACGGCCGCGAGCACGCGACCCTCGTTGGCTCGCGCGAGCGCGGCGGTGGCCTCACAGATCCGGCGCCCGAGCTGGGGATCGAGCGACTGCCGCTCGCCCTCGGTGCGGTAGCCGAAGGCGAGCCGCTCGCTGCGCGCGGCGTAGCGCTCGACGCGGGAGAGCGGGTCGACGTCGACCCACAGCGGCTGGCCGTCGACTTCGAATTTGAGCCGCAGGCCGAGCTCGGTGGAGGCGCCCGCGATGACCACGCCCGGGATCAGGGGATCACCGACGCGGTGCGGGGCGAGCAGCGCCAGCAGGTGAGCCCGTAGATCCATGACCCGAATATCGTACACCGGGCGTCACGCGGCCCGCGGGGTGAGGACCGTCGAGCGCGGGGCGTCGGGCGCGATCAGGGCGCATCAGGCTGCGCGGGCGCGGGGCCGAGCACGCGCTCGACCGCCGATCGCGCCCACGCGGACTGGTCGTAGTCCGGGCGGTCGCTGGTCGAGCGCGGCGCGACCACGCGGGCGACCACGTGACCCGTGGGGTCGTGGTCCTCGGCCGGGCGCTCGACGAGGTGCACGAGCACCGACTCGGGGCAGCTCTCGCAGCGCGGCAGCGACTGCTCGCGGCCGGCGTAGGCCTGGGCGCAGTCGCGGTAGTGGACGGTGACGGTGTCGTCGAGCTCGGTCGCGAAGCCGCTCTCGCCGAGCACGCCGAGCGTGACCATCTGGAACGCGAGGCCGTAGAGGAAGTGGGTCGCCTGCTGCAAGAGCCAGGGGTCGCGGGCGAGCCCGTCGAGCTCGATGTCGACGCTGCCGAAGCGCCGCATGCCGCGGGTCGTCAGGCGGATGAAGCCGTCGCCGTGGCGATGGTCGGCGAAGGGGACGACGACGATCTGGTCGGCGATGTTGCCCAGCTTCACCTGCAGGCGCCGGCGCGTGAAGGTCTCGAGGTCGACGGTCTCGTGGGTGTCCGGGTCGTAGATCAGCGCGTCGTGCTCGCGCGCGAGCACGCGGACGAGCGCCTGCAGGAGCCGGAGGCCGCGGACCGCGTTGCGGTTGCGGTAGCCGACGCGGACGACGAGCTGCCAGCGGCGACGCGCGAGGCTCTGGCGCTCCTCCGAGTCGAGCGCGCGCGTCAGCAGCGGCGCGCCGGCGTCTTCGAACAGGAACCGCGTGGGGATCAGGCCGAAGGTCTCGCCGCCCTCGCTCTCGGCGCGCACCTGCTCGAGGCTGAGGCCCACGAGGTCGGCGGTGCGCCCGGCGAGCCGCAAGGCCTTGTCCGGGTCGTCTGTGGCCGCGACCGCTGCGGCGACGGCGGCCGCGTCTTCGTCGGCTTCTTCTCCGCTTCCATCCCCGCTTCCATCCCTGCTTCCATCCCCGCTTCCATCCCCGCTTCCAAGCGCCGAGGAAGGCGGCGCGTCGTCATCGTCATCGTCGTCGTCATCGTCATCGTCATCGGGCAGCGCGAGTTCGGGCGGCCCGTCGGATTGGGCCTCGAGGTCGCGCTCGGCGAGCAGCTGCAGCAGCCGGACCTCCTCGTCGCGCTCGTGGCCGGGGTAGGCCCGCGTGATCAATTCCTTGAGCTGCGCGCGGGTCGGCGCCGTGAAGTCCTCAGGCGTCTCGGGCGCGAGCAGGAGCACGTAGCTGTAGGCGAGGCGATCGGCGAACACCACGTGATGCGCGTCCTCGTCGGCGCCCTGTCCGTTGGGAGTGACGGGCGCCACGACCGGCGCGTCCGGGGCGGCCTGGCGCGCGGGGTCTTGTTGCCGGCGCTCGGGCGGCTGGCAGCCGGCGAGCGCGACCACGAGCAGCGCGGCCGTGCGCGCGCGCGTCCGCGTCACGCCGCGTCTCCGTAGCGCGTGATGAGCTCGGCGAGCAGCGCCGGGCTGACGTTGCCGCCCGAGAGCAGCACGCCGACGCGCCGCGGCCTCCCGCGCGGGCGCGGCCCGCCGAAGAAGATGTCCGTATGGGCAGCTCCCTCATCGAGCCGTCGCAGCAGCTCGAGCGCGCCCGCCAGCGCGGCGGCGCCCGAGGGCTCGACGACCAGCTTGGCGTGCACGAGCAGGCCCACGAGCGCGCGCGCCATCTGCTCGTCGTCGACGCGCTCGCTGCCATGCACGGCCCGACGCGCGAGCTCGAAGTTGATCGCGCCGACGCGCGTCGGCTTGAGCCCGTCGCCCAGGGTCGGACCTGGCTCCACGGCCACGCGCTCGCCGGCGGCGAGCGAGCGCGCCATGGCGTCGCAGGTCGCGGGCTCGACGCTGAACAGGGGGACGCCGTGGTGCTCGCACACCAGGCACGCGCCGCCGATGAGCCCGCCGCCGCCGACCGGGACGACCAGCGCGTCGAGCGTGCCGCCGCCGGTGCGCGCGGCGACCTGCTCGAGCAGCTCGAGGGTCGCGGTGCCCTGGCCGGCGATGATGTCGGGGTCGTCGAAGGGGTCGATGATGACGCCGCCGGAGCCGCGCTGGAGCTCGAGCGCGGCGGCGCGGCGGTGCTCGGAGGTGGTGCCGGCGAAGGTGATCGCGGCGCCGAGTCGACGCACGCCGGCCTGCTTGATCGGCGGCGCGTCGACCGGCATCGCGATGTGGGCCGAGACGCCGAACTCGCGCGCGGCCAGGGCGACCGCCTGGGCGTGGTTGCCCGAGCTGAAGGTGATGAGGCCGCGCGCGCGCAGCTCGGGGGGCAGCCGCGAGACCGCGTGCATGGCCCCGCGTGCCTTGAAGGCGCCGATGCGCTGGAGGTTCTCGGCCTTCAGCCACAGCTCGCAGCCGGCGAGCGCGTCGAGCACGGGGCTCTGGATCACCGGCGTTCGCACCACGCGGCCGGCGATGCGCTCGGCCGCCGCGCGCACGTCGGCGATCGAGAGGGCGTCGGCGAGCTGCGCGGCGTCGGGTCGGGGCGGGGCTTCGTGCACGGGTGCAGGCTAGCACTGCTCTGCGCGAGCCCGCGTGAGCGCGTCCCAGCTCGCCGAGGACGCCGCGGGTTGGCGCGCGGGCGGGGGTGGGGTAGTTCTCCGGGCCGTGGCTAGCTCTCCCGCCGCCGCCCGCGAACGCGAGGGACCCCCGCGCCTCCCGGCGTTGACGCGGTCGCTGCGGGCGATCCCGACGTGGGTGTGGATCGCGACCGCCGCGCTCGCGGCGCTGATCATCAACTTGAGCTCGCTGACAGCCTGCGGCCCGTGGGATCCCTGGGAGACCCACTACGGCGAGGTCGCGCGTCAGATCCTGGCGCGCCAGGATCCGCTCGACCTCTGGTGGCGACCTGGCTACGGCCCCGACGGCAACTACGAGAACACCTTCTGGTCGAAGCCGGCGCTGCCGTTTTGGTTGATGGCGCTGTGCATGAAGGTGTTCGGCGTCGGCGCGGGCGCGGCCGACGAGATGGTGCGCTCGCCCTGGCCCGAGCTGGCGATCCGGCTGCCCAGCATGCTCGCGGCGCTGACCAGCGCGGTGTTCCTCGGCTACGTCGTGTGGCGCCTGTGCGCGCGGCCGAGCGCGCGGGCGCGGGCGCCGGTGAACGTGCGCGCGCGCGCGGCCGGGATCCTCACGGCGGTGGTGCTCTCGACCTCGCCGCAGTGGGCGATCGTCGCCCGACAGGCGCTGACGGACATGTTCTTCGTCGGCCCCGTGGTCGTGGCCATGGGCGCCTGGGCGCTCGCGTTCTTGCTGCCCGATCGCGCGCTGCGGACCCGGCCGCTGCGGCGTCCGAGCTTCGCGGCGCGGCGCGGCTGGGTGATCGCCTGGGATCGCGCCCACGTCGCGTTCGTCGTCGCGCTCGTGCTGACCGTCGCCTGTCAGCTCGCGCTGCTGCACTACCACGTGCTGCGACCAGAGACCGTCCTGCGCGTGTCGAAGTTCGTCAAGCGCCCCGGCGTGCCCACCACCTTCACGCTCTACCAGATCCACCTGACGATGTTGATCTACGAGGGCCTGCTGGTGTTCGCGCTGATCAGCAGCCTGCGCTGGCGTCGGCGCTCGCAGTGCTGGCTCGGGATCATGTACCTCGCGGGCGGCGTGTCGATGATCGGCAAGGGCATGATCGGCCCGGGGCTGATCGGGCTGCTCGTGCTCACGCACCTGCTCGCGACCGGGCGCCTGGGCTACCTGCGTCACAGCATGCTGCTGCGCGGGGCGCTGCTGTTCGCGCTCGTGGCGGCGCCCTGGCACCACGCGATGTTCCTGTACCGCGGCGATCGCTGGTTCAACGAGCTGATCGTGATCAACAACCTCGCGCGCTTCGACACCGGCGAGCAGGAGCAGGCGGTGGGCGGCTTCACCTTCTACCTGCAGACCCTCGGGCTCGCGGCGCTGCCGTGGATCGCGGCGCTGCCGGCGGCGCTGTGGGACAACGTCGCGCGGGCCTACCCGCCCGCCGCGACGCGCGAGGCCGCGCCAGAGGGCGACGAGGGCGAGGGCGAGGGCGAGGGCGCGAGCGAGAGGGGCGAGGAGACCGTCCGCGAGCTGCGCCGCCTCGCGCTGCTGTGGTTCATCGTCAGCCTCGCGCTGATCACCTACAGCGTGACGAAGTACTACCACTACCTGCTGCCCGCGCTGCCGCCGATGGCGGCGCTCGTCGGTGTCTGGCTCGCGGACCAGATCAGCGGGCACGGGCGACGCGGGCTCTCGCCGCGCGCGCGCTGGGCCTGCGCGATCGCGGGCGTCGGGCTCGCGATCATGGTCCTGCGCGACGTGGTCTACGAGCCAGCCTGGCTCGCGCACCTGACGACCTACCTCTACACGGGCATGTGGCGCGACGGCGCGCCGGAGACCTCGCGGCTGTGGTGGACGACCGCGCCGATCGGGCTCGGGCTCGCGCTGTGGGCGGCGCGGCGCGGCGCGGCGGCGGTCGTCTGCGCGACGCTGGCCGGCGTGCTGACGACCGCCTACGTCATCGACGACTACCTCCCGGCGGCCTCGGAGAACTGGTCGCAGCGCACGGCGCTGCGCGTGTACTTCGACGAGCGCGGCCCCGAGGACCCGCTGATGAGCTGGTGGTTCTACTACCGGGGCGAGACCTTCCTCAGCAAGGCGAACGTCTGGGTGCTCAAGGAGCGCGATCGCAAGCAGCTGCTCGAGTTCGTCGCCGAGCACGACGGCACCGGGCGCGCGCTCTGGGTCATCACGACCAAGGCGCACGCCGGCCGCCTGCGCTCCTCGCTGCCGACGCACCTGCGCGACGGCGTGGAGACCCGGTACGAGAATTTTCATTACAGCCTGCTGCGCGTGCCGACGCCGACGCGCGACGCCCCGTGAGGCGGCGAAGGTGCCCATGCAGGCAGGTCGAGGAGGGTGGATCTCCTCGCGCGGCGATCTCGCATAGGGTCACTCCCGGGGCTGCGGACCGCGTGCGCGGGCTTCAGGCGCGCGCGACGGTCGGTCCGTGTCGGTCGTGCGTGACGGCGCGGGGCCGCCCGAGGTGGCGGTTTGTGCTGCGCAGCGACGTGCTGGAGAATCACCGGGCTCGCTGACGACGATGGGCGAGCGAAGCACCCACTATGGATCCCAGCACGGAGCCCAGCCGCGCGCATGAAGCCGACGTCGAGCTGACGATCAAGGGCTCGTGGGCCGAGTCTCCGCTCACGCTCTGGGTGCTGGCTGCGGTCGCGCTGCTCGTGTTCGCGATCGCGGGCGCGATCGCGGTTCGCGGCGCGCTGCGGTCCCCGAGCGAGCCCGAATTTCGCGACCCGTCGCCCGGGGCGCCGGCCTTCGTCGCCGCGCTCGGGGAGCAAGACCCCGACAGCCGCGTGCACATCGCCGGCTCGGGCAGCAACCTCTCGCTCACGCGCCGGCTCGTCGATGCCTACCTCGAGGCCCACCCGGTGGGCCGGAGCGGGCGCCCGGCCCAGCTCGTGGTGTTCGAGAGCATCGGCTCGACCGGCGGCGTCAAGGCCACCCACGACGGCGTGATCGACCTGGGCCTGATCTCGCGCCCGCTGCGGCCGCGCGAGCGCGAGCTCGGGCTGCTCACGATCCCCTACGCGCGCGTCGCCGTGGTCGCGGCCGTCAACGTGACCGTGCCGGATCGCTCGCTGCGGACCGCCGAGCTCATCGAGATCTACGGCGGCGCGCGCCGGACCTGGTCCGACGGCTCGCGCATCGTGGTGCTGCAGCGCGAGCGCGGCGACTCGAGCCACGAGGCCTTCGGGCGCGTGCACCCGGCGTTCACGGCGGCGAACGACGAGGCCTACCAGCGCGGCCTGTGGCGCGTCGTCTACCGCGACAGCGCGATGCAGGAGGCGCTGATGAGCACGCCCCGCGCGATCGGGCTGTTCGACGCCGGCGTGGTCACGAGCGAGCGCCTGCACTCGATCGAGCTGCTCGCGATCGACGGCGTCGCGCCCTCGCCCGAGAACATGTCCAACGGCTCCTATCCCTACTTCAAGGACCTGGCGTTCATCAGCGCCGGGCCGCCGCGCGGGCTCGCGGCCGACTTCGTCGACTTCGTGGCGAGCCCGGCGGGCCGCGCGATCATCCGCGCCAACGGCTACGCGACGCTGCCGGAGCAGGGACCGGAGGGCGCGCCGTGAGGGCCGTGATCCCCGTCAGCCTGCGTGACTACCTCGGCGCGCGCATGCGGCCGCTGGTCGTGCTGCTGCTCGCGCTCGTCGCGATCTCGGCGCCGCTGGCCGACTACGTGCTGACGCTGCGGGTGCTGCGGCAGAGCGCCGCGGCCACCGCGAACGAGGTCGCCACCGTCATCGACCGCGAGGTCCAGGAGCGCCCGGTGCTGTGGCGCTACGACTCGCTCAAGCTGCTCACGCACGTGCGCACCTTCGCCATGCGCTCCGACATCGCGCGCATCGAGGTGCTCGATCGCGACGGCGCGCGCATCGACCTCGGCGGCGAGCGCCCCGGCGACGACATGGGGCGGCTTCTGTGGGAGTCGGCGCCGCTGGTGATCAACGGCGAGACCGTCGGGCACGTGTGGGTCGCGGCCCGGGCGAGCCGCGCCGCCGCCGACGCGCTGTTCCTGCTGATCCCCTTCGGGCTGCTCGGCGTCTGTCTCGCGGGGTTGATCTACTGGTTGCCGCTGCGGGCCATGGACGTCGCCGAGCGCCGGATCGGCGGGCTGATCACGCGGCTGCGCGAGCGCGAGGACGAGCTCGCGCGCTTCAACCAGACCCTCGAGCAGCAGGTCGCCGCGCGCTCCCAGGAGCTGCGGGCCGCCTACGACGAGCTGCAGGAGAAAGAGATCCGGCTGCGCGAGGTCTCGTCGCGGGCGATCGCGCTGCAGGAGGCCGAGCGCCGCGGGATCGCGCGTGAGCTGCACGACTCCGCCGGCCAGGCCATCACCGCGATCCGCATCAACCTCCAGCTCATCGCCCAGGGCGTCGGCGACATGGACTGGGTGCGCTCGCTGGGGGAGAAGACGCTGACGCTGACCGACCAGACGCTCGAGGAGATCCGGCGCGCCGTGGTCACGCTCGGTCCGGCGATCCTCGACGACTTCGGCCTCGAGGTCGCGGTGCGACGCTACTGCGCGGACTTCGAAGACCGCACGCCCGAGACGGTCGTGCGCTGCGAGATCGAGCTGCCGGCGAGCGGCCTGTCGCCGGCGCTCGAGAGCGCGTGCTACCGGCTCGTGCAGGAGGCGCTGACCAACATCGCGCGTCACGCCGAGGCCCACGAGGTCTGCGTGAGCCTGCGCGTCACGGGCGACGGGGAGGCGCGCGCGCTCGTGCTCGAGATCGAGGATGACGGCTGTGGCTTCGACGCCGAGGCCGCGCGACGCGACGCGCGGCGTCGGCCGCCCGGGCAGGGCGGGCGCGGGCTCGCGGGCATGCGCGAGCGCGTCGAGCTCCTCGGCGGCGCGCTCGAGCTCGAGACGGCGCCGGGCGACGGCACGCGACTGCGCGCGACCTTGCCCTGTATGGTCGAGACGCGCGCAGACGACGAGAACGACCACGAGCGCGACGAATTCGACGAAGACGGCGAGGACGACGAAGACGACGAGGGCGAGGGCGACGAGGGCGACGAGGGCGACGAGGGCGAGGGCGACGAGGCGGAGGTTGAGGGCGACGACGACAGAGCCGACGGTCACGACGCCACCGCCGCGCCACGCGGGTCCGCGTGAGCCCGTGGGCGGGGGGAAACCCGCCCGTGGATCCAGGGTCGCGGACGCGCGCACGGACGCGCGGCCGCGGTGTTACAGTGTCCACGGCACGGAGTCCCCATGAACAACATCCCGCCCGCGACCGAGACGATTCGGGTCATCCTGGCCGAGGACCACACGATCGTCCGCGAGGGTCTCAAGTCGCTGCTGGCCACCCGCGCTGACATCGAGGTGATCGCCGAGGTCGCCAACGGGCGCGACGCGGTGGCTCAGGCGTCGGCGCTGCGACCCCAGGTGGTCGTCATGGACCTCAACATGCCGGAGCTCAACGGCGTCGACGCGACCCGGGCGATCCGCGAGTCGCTGCCCGAGACGCGCGTGCTGATCCTGTCGATGCACTCCGGCGAGGAGTACGTGCGCCCGGTGATCCGCGCGGGCGCCAGCGGGTATCTACTCAAGGGCTCCGGGCTCTCGGACCTCGTCTCGGCGATCCGGGCCGTCGCCCGTGACGAGGCGTTCTTCAGCCCGTCGATCGCGAAGATCATGCTGCAGGACTCTCGGCAGCGGCCGAAGACGAGCGGCAAGGCGCGCGGCTCGGCGCTGACCAAGCGCGAGCGCGAGGTCCTCAAGCACGTCGCCGAGGGCAAGTCGAGCCCCGAGATCGCCGAGCTCCTCGGCCTCAGCGTCAAGACCGTCGAGGGCCACCGCTCGCGCATCATGGGCAAGCTCGAGGTGCGCAACGTCGCCGGGCTCGTGCGCTACGCGATCCGCGTGGGCATCGTCTCCGCCGAGTAGTCCGCGTCGGCCAACGAGCGCGATCCCGGTCCGCTCGACGCGTGCTCGCGCGGCGTGAGCGTCCCCCTGCACGTTGTCGCGCGTCGGCGCGCGCCGGCGCGCCGACCCGGGGGTCTCGACGCGCGGGGGGCCGCCGCGTCGCGCGTATCCGCCGTGGGCGGCGGCCTATAGTTCCTCCGCCCGCGCGCCTGGTTGGCGCCCGCGGTGGCGCGCCGAGCATCATCGACGCGCGGGCGGTGAGATCATGATCGACAAGCAGCTCGAGCAGTTCGCCCTGGCCGATGATCGCGAGGCCGTTCTCGACAAGATGATCCCGGGCTCGGAGGACGCGTTCTCGTACCGCTGCCTGCACCTGCAGAACGAGGGCCGGCTCGACGAGGCCGACGCGCTGATCGAGCAGGCGCACGCGCGCGGGGTCCGTCAGCAGCTGCTCGATCGCCTGCGCGACCGCCAGGCGCTCCTGCGCTTCGAGAGCGACCCGGCGCGGAGCTGCGCCCGCGTGCAGGAGCGCCTCGGGCTCTCGTTCACGCCGGCGCGCGCGCGCTCGTCCGAGGCCGAGGAGTACCCGAGCGCGCTCGACCCGGAGCTGATCGACCGCGAGTACCTCACGCCGCACATGCTCCAGGCCCGCGACCTCAGCTGGATCTCCGACGAGGGGATCGCCTGGGTGCTCGAGCGCTACGCGGCCGAGACGCGCGCGACGAAGCTGCTGGGTCGGGTGCAGCAGCCCGATCACCCGCGGCTCGTCGACGAGATCCTGCGCGGCCTCGACAGCGATCGGCGCACCACCTTCGGCGGGCTCGAGATCCACAAGAACCTGTGCTGGGCGCAGTACCGCGAGCTCGTGCACCGGCGCCCGCTGCTGCTGCAGGAGGAGGCCTTCGTCAGCGCCTGCCTGCACCGGCTCGCGCCGCCCGAGGGCTGCGAGCTCGCGCGCGATCGCGAGGCGCGCGGCGCCTACCACGAGCGGCTGTGGTCGCTGGTCTCCGGGCTCGCGCCGAAGTTCGAGCCGCTCAAGAAACATGTCCTCTACTACATGCTCGAGCACGGGCGCGCCGGCGGCGAGTACGATCGCGCGCGCTTCCTCGAGTACCTCGCGCTGGCCGGCGACGCGCGCTTCGCCAAGACCAAGACCGAGGTCCGCGGGCGCGTGAGCGCGTCGTCGTTCACGCGCGAGCTGGTCGAGATGCCCGCGGTGACGAGCGACGAGCCGCTGGTGCGCGACTTCCTGATCACGCTGCTGCGCGACGCGGAGGACTACCAGGCGTTCGCCGAGCTGGTGCGCGAGGACTTCCTGCGGCGCGCGTTCGCCGAGGCCAAGATCCTGTACGGGGCCGCGGACGTCGAGCGGGCCTACGCGCTGCTCGACAGCGGCGCGCGCAAGGAGCTCGTCGACCGCGTCGAGCTCGAGTTCGCCGAGACCACGCCGCGCTACTTCGAGCTCGACGAGGGCGCCGGCGTGCTCGCGCTCGAGCTCGACGTCAAGAACGTCCAGACCCTCGTGGTCAAGGTGTTCGAGATCAACCTGTTTAACTACTTCGCCGCGCACGGCCGCGACGTCGACACCTCGATCGATCTCGACGGCCTCGTGGCCACGAGCGAGCAGACCTACCGCTACGACGAGCCGCCCCAGCGACGCGCGCGGCGGCGCTTCGAGTTCCCGCAGCTCGCGGGCCCCGGCGTCTACGTCGTCGAGTTCATCGGCGGGGGCAAGAGCAGCCGCGCGCTGATCCGGCGCGGGCGCCTGCGCTTCACCCATCGCCTCAGCGCCGCCGGGCACGCGCTGCAGGTCGTCGACGCCGCGGGCCAGGTGCGCGCGGACGCGACGATGTGGCTGTCGGGTCGCGAGTACAAGCCCGACGAGGACGGGCAGATCTTCGTGCCGTTCGCCGCCGATCGCGGCGGGCAGCGGCGGTTCTTGCTGCGCCTGGGCGAGGTGATCACCGTCGAGTCGTTCACGCTGCTGACCGAGGCCTATGCGTTCTCGGCGGCGATCCACGTCGAGCGCGAGGCGCTGATCGCCGGGCAGCGCGCCGAGGTCGTCGTGCGCCCGCAGCTGCGCGTCCACGGCGAGCCGGTCAGCGTCTCGCTGATCAAGCGCGCGCGCCTGCGGATCGAGTCAACCGACCTCCACGGCGTCTCCACGAGCATGGAGGTCGGGCGCTTCCCGCTGCACGATCACCAGGAGTCGGTCCACAGCTTCCAGGTGCCCGAGGGGCTGCGCTCGCTGTGCTTTACGGTGCTCGGCGCGGTCCACAACCGAGCGCGCGGCCAGGACGTCGACGTCTCGGCCACGGCGACCGTCCGCGTCAACGGCATCGACAGCATGACGCAGGTCGCCAGCCTGCACCTCGCCCGCGGTCAGGGCGGCTACGTGCTGCACGCGCTCGGCAAGGCCGGGGAGCCGCGCGCCGCCCAGCGCCTGACGGTGACCTTCCACCACCGCCTGTTCTCGCGGACGATCGCCGAGACGCTGCAGACCGACGCGCGCGGGCAGGTCGAGCTGGGCGCGCTCGTCGACATCCTCAAGCTCGACGTCCGCGCGCCCACGGGGATCGCGGGCGGCACGTGGACGCTGCCGGTCGATCGCTGCTCGCTGCCCGAGCTGGTGCACGCGCGCGCGGGCGAGACGATCTCGCTCTCGCGCCCGGCCGACGTCCCGACGACGCGCGAGGGCTACTCGCTCCTCATGGTGCGCCGCGGTCAGCCGCTGCGCGACTGCTTCGAGCAGCTCGTGTTCCCGGAGCGCGGGGCCGCGCGCGGCACGGTGCAGCTGCAGGACCTCGAGCCGGGGCGCTACGAGCTCCGCTACAAGCGGAGCGGTCAGCTCGTGCAGATCGTCGTGGCCGAGGGCGAGCACGTCCGCGGCGCGGCGCGGCGCTGGATCGACGCGGGCGCGCGGCTGCTCGAGGCCTGGCGCAACCGCCCGCTGTCGCTCGCGCGCGTGTCCGTGGACGCGGAACGCGACGAGCTGCAGATCCACGTGGTGGGGCCGAAGTATCGGCCGCGCGTGCACCTGCTCGCGAGCCGGTTCGTCGCGGATCGCCCGGGCGAGCGCGCGCTCGCGCCGAGCCGCGAGCTCGCCGGCGTCGCGGGGCAGCTCGAGTTCCCCAGCCCGCGCTCGGAGTTCCAGGCCGGGCGCGACATCGGCGACGAGTATCGCTACATCCTCGAGCGACGCAGCGCCCAGCGGCGCTACCCCGGCAACCTGCTCGCGCGTCCGCAGCTGCTGCTCGACCCGTGGGCCGTGCGCGGCACCGACACCCAGGTCGCCGCGGCCGCGAGCGGGAGCGCCTACGCCTCGGGCGCGGCGAGCCCGATGCGCTCGACGTCGCGGATGATGCGTCGCGAGGATCGCGCCGCGGCCCCGCGCGACGCCTCGGCCACCCTCGACTTCCTCGCGCGCCCCGGGCTCGCGCTCTACAACCTGCGGCCGGGCGACGACGGCGTCGTGCGCGTGCCGCTCGATCAGCTCGCCGGCGTGCACGAGCTCCGCGTCGTCGTGGTCGGCCGGGACGGCGACGCGCTCGTCCACCACGCGCACGCGCCCCACGCCGCGCTCGAGCTGCGGGAGCGCCGGCTGCTGCCCGGCTTCGACCCGGCGCAGCACCTCGCGCAGCGGCGCGAGGCCACGGCGCTGCGGCCCGGCGAGGCGCTGACCGTCGACGACCTGTCCCTTGCGACTGTTGAGCGTTACGACACGCTCGCGCGCGCCTTCGAGCTGCTCGCGACGCTCGGCTCGGGGCGCGTGACCCTCGAGAAGTTCCGCTTCATCCTCGACTGGCCCGCGCTCACGCCCGAGGAGCGGCGCGAGCGCTACAGCGAGTACGCGTGCCACGAGCTCAACCTGCTGCTCGCGCGCAAGGACCCGGCGTTCTTCGCCGAGGTCATCCGCCCGCACCTCGAGCACAAGCGCGAGCGCGAGTTCATCGACGACTACCTGCTCGAGGCCGACCTCTCGCCGTACCGTGAGTCCTGGGCCTACGCGCGCCTCAACGCGGTCGAGCGCATCCTGCTCGCGGGGCGCCTCGGCGGCGCGCTGGCCGAGGCGACGCGGCGCGACTTCCAGGATCGCGTCGAGCTGCTGCCCCCGGATCCCGAACGCGAGAACCGCCTGTTCGACACGGCGCTCAAGGGCCGCGCGCTCGAGGGCGGCGACGAGGGCGGGGCGCCGCCGTCGCCCCCGCCCCCGCCGCGCAGCCCGGCTCCGGCCGCGCTCGCGGCCCAGGTGAGGTCACTCGGGACCGGCCGCGGCGGCGGCGGCGGAGACCGTCGTCGTCGCGCCGCGAGCAGCCTGCGCGAGGTGGCGTTCGACGAGGTCGCCGACGAGGACATCGACAACCTGTTCAACGACGGGGGCGCGGCGCCGGCCGAGGCCGAGGAGGCGGAGTCCGAGGTCGCCTACGACATGGATGATGAGGCCGACGGCTTCGGCGGGCCGCCCCGCGGCGCGGGCGACCTGAGCAAGCGCGACAAGTCCAGGCCCAACTTCCGCGCGCCCGAGAAGACGCAGGAGTGGGCCGAGACGCACTACTACCGGCGCGAGCTGAAGAACCAGGGCCCAGGGCTCGTGTCGGTCAACGCGTTCTGGCTCGGCGCGCTCGAGCACGAGCTGTCCAGCGAGCCAGGCGCGCCCTTCGTCTCGCCGCACCTCGCCCAGGCCGCCGGCGACTTCACCGAGATGATGTTCGCGCTCGCGTTGATCGGGCTGCCGTGGACCGCGGAGGCGCCGACGCGCGCGCCCCAGGGGCGCGGCGTGGTGCTCACCGCCCGCAGCCCCGCGATCGCGTTCCACCGGCAGATCCGGCCGGCGCGGACCGGCGAGGAGGATCGCGGGCTGCTCGTGCGACACCACTACCTGCGGGCTGACGACCGCGTGCGCCTCGAGGGCGGGCAGGAGGTCGAGAAGCACCTGCGCCCGCGCGCGCCGGGCGGGCAGGCTGACGGGGCCGCCGACGAGTTCCTGACCCACGTCGTGTACGAGTGCAAGGTCGTGGTGACCAACGCGACCTCGCGCCGGCGCAAGCTCGAGCTGCTGCTGCAGATCCCCGCCGGCGCCATGACGGTCGCCGCCGGCCACGTCACCCGCGGCGTGCACTGCAACCTCGAGCCCTACAGCACGCAGCGCTTCGAGTACGCGTTCTACTTCCCGCGCGCCGGCGCGTTCACGCACTACCCGGCGCAGGCCAGCGAGCACGGCGCGCTGCTGGCCGCGGCCGAGCCGGCGCTGCTCGACGTGGTGGAGGTCGCCAGCAAGCGCAGCCGCGACACGTGGCCGCACATCGTCGAGCACGGCGACGACGCTGACGTGCTCGAGTTCCTGCGCACGCGGAACGTGCAGACGCTCGGCGACGGGCTCGCGCGCGTCGCCGAGCGCATGTACGACCGCGCGATGTACGAGCGCACGCTCGCCACGCTGCGCGCGCGCCAGCTCTACTGCGGTCCGCTGTGGGCGTTCTCGGTCTATCACCGCGACGGCCCGGCGCTCGCCGAGTACCTGCGTCACGAGGGCGGCTTCCTCGACAACTGCGGCCCCGCGCTGCGCTGCGCGCTGCTGACGATCGACCCCTTCGCCCGCCGGCGCTATCAGCACCTCGAGTACGCGCCGCTGATCAACGCGCGCGCGCATCGCTTCGCCAATCACCCGACGATCCTCAACAACCGCTTCGCGGAGCAGTGGACCGCGCTCCTGCGCGTGCTCTCGCACAAGCCGCACCTCGAGCACGACGACCGGCTCGCGGTCGCGTACTACCTGCTGCTGCAGGACCGCACCGACGAGGGGCTGGCGATGTTCGCCCGCGTCGACCGCGAGGCGATCGCGGCGCGCATGCAGTATGACTACTTGGCCATCTACGCGGCGTTCTTCGAGGCGAGCGCAGAGGCGCTCGCGCGCGCGCGCGCGCTCGCCTCGGCCTGGAAGGACACGCCGGTCAAGCCGTGGCGCGCGCGCTTCCAGGGCGCGCTGGCGCAGCTCGACGAGCTCGCGGGCGGCGGGGCCGGGGACGCCGGCGCGGCCGCGGACGAGCGCGACCGCGACGCGCGGCACGATCACCTGGCGCGGACCGAGGCGAGCTTCGACTTCACCGTCGAGGGCGGCGCGGTCGCGCTGCGCTACCACAACCTCGAGCGCTGCCGCGTGCACTACTACCGCATGGACATCGAGCTGCTGTTCTCGCGTCAGCCGTTCGTGCAGGAGCAGTCGGGGCAGTTCGCGTTCATCGCCCCCAACCTCGCGTTCACCCACGAGCTCGCGGCGCGCGAGGGCCAGGTCACCTTCGCGATCCCGGACGAGCTCGCGGGCGCCAACGTGCTGATCGAGGTCGTCGCCGCGGGGCAGCGCAAGTCGTGCACGCACTACGCGAACTCGCTCAGCGTTCGGCTCATCAGCACCTACGGGCAGGTCCGCGTGGCGCACGAGCGCACGGGCGCGCCGCTGGCCCGGGTCTACGTCAAGGCCTACGCGCGCCAGCGCGGCGGCGCGGCGCGCTTCTACAAGGACGGCTACACCGACCTGCGCGGCGTGTTCGACTACGCCTCGCTCAGCAGCGACGAGCTCGATCGCGTCGAGCGCTTCGCGCTGCTGATCCTGAGCGAGGAGCACGGCGCCGTGATCCGCGAGGTCGCGCCGCCCGAACGCTGAGCGTGGGCTCCATACGGCGACGGCCAGCCGCTCGGGCTGGCCGTCCCGGCGCGCCACGACGCCGGCGGGGAGTAGGCGGAACAGGGATCGAACCTGCGACCCGCGCCTTGTAAGGGCGCTGCTCTACCACTGAGCTATCCGCCTGAGCGTGGGGATGCTACCCCGAATCATCCAGCGCGTCGACGCCACGCTGCGGCGCGACGAGCTCGGCGACCGGCAGCGGCGACGCGCCGGCGACGTGGGCAGGTCGCGGCTCCTCGAGCGACGCGGCGAGCCCGGGCGAGGAGCCGAGCGGCGACGGCCAGCGGGTGAGGATGGTGCGCGCGCTCGCGGGCAGGCGCACGAGCAGCTCCTCGACGGTCGCCTCGCCGCTCGGGCGCAGCTCCGGGTCGAGGCAGGCGAGCGGCGTGAGCACGAAGTCGCGGCGCGCGAGCTCCGGGTGCGGGAGTCGCAGTCGCGGCGTCGAGACGGTGAGCGAGCCGGCCGCGACCGGGACGGCGTCGTCCTCGCGCGCCGTCGCGTGCGGGAGGTACACGAGCAGGTCGAGGTCGAGCGTGCGCGCGCCCCAGCGGCTGCTCGCGCGGCGCGTGCGTCCGTGGCTGCGCTCGATCGTCAAGAGCGCGTCGAGCAGCTCGATCGGCGTGAGCGTCGTCGCCAGCTCGAGCGCCGCGTTGAGAAACGGGAACCTCGACGGCCCGAGCGGGCGCGTCTCGAAGGCCGGCGAGCAGCGGAGCAGGCGCGTGCCCGGGATCCAGCCGCGGGCGAACACGTCCACGGCGCTGCCGAGGATCGTCGCGCGGTCCCCGAGGTTGCCGCCGATCCCGACATAGGCGAGCGCGGGCGCGGCGATGGGGGCAGCGGCGACTTCGGGCTTCGCGTCGAGCTCGAGGGGCGCAGGGCGCGTCATGGTGCTTCGGGGACCCGTGCGGTCGACGGTTCAGCGCGAACGGCGAGCGGATCAGCCGCTCGGTGCCGCCCCGCGTTGGGCTCGGCGATGGTTCGCTTATACGGCAGCACGATGGTGATGGGCAATCGCGAGGGCGGCTCGTCGCCCGCGGCGAGCTCGATGACCGCGGCGAGCGAGGTCCGCTCGCGCTCCGAGTCGGTGTCGGGGGCGGGCGTCCCCGGGTTCATGTCGTCGCGGTCATCGTCGCCGTCGACATCGTCACGAGCGCTGTCCGACCGCGCGTCGTCTTCGCGGGCTGGTGGCTCGAGGGTCTCCGGGAGCAGGAAGCGCGCGACGCCGTGCTCATCCGCGCGCGCGTCCTCGTGGTGCTCGTTGATCACGAGCGTCACGAGCTGGTCGCTCGCCGGCGCCGTCGCCGGGTTGCACGCCTCGATCGGCCCCTCCTCGACGCGATAGGTCTCGATCGTCGTCCGCTCGTCGCGCGCGCGCACGGTGTCGTAGATCGCGCCGCTCAGCGCGCCGGTGCCGATCGCCGTGAACACGCCGCCGACGATGTAGCCCGGCGTCGGATCCAGCACGGCGCGCCCGTCGTCGTCCGCGGTCACCGTGTTCGAGAACGCGGTCGGCTGGGCGAAGGCGAAGGCCGCCATCGCGTAGGCCGCCGTCGCCAGGGCGTACTCGACATAGAGCGCGCCGCCGGCTCGACGCGAGGTTCGCTCCTCGCGGATCACCGGCACCTCCTCGACCCGCTGACAGCGTCGATCCTCGCGCAGGGTGACCGTCAGGAGCGCGCCGCGCTGCTCCCATGACGTCTCGAGCGCGCGCGTGATGATCCGACGACCCTCGAGGTCGCGATCTCGCGGCGGGATCGAGGCGAGCGGACGACGCTCGCCGGGGCGCGCGCGGACGTCGATGCTCGTCTCGCTCGTGATGCTCGCGCACGCCGGCGCCAGCACCAGCGCGCCGGTGAGCGACGCGGCGACGCGGCCGAGGCTTCGCGTTCGCCAGCGCGTCACAGCTCGATCCGCGCGCCGAGCTTCTCGCCGACCGCCTGGGCCACGGCGGCCATCAGCTCGTCGCCGTTGCGGCTGGCGATCCAGCGCCCTTCGTCCGGGTGATAGTCGAAGTGCCACGCGGTCGTGCCCGCCGCCATCCAGATCTGACCGGCGGCGCTGTGGGCGTTGATGATGAACTGGGCGCCGTCGGCGAAGCTCACCGTCAACACGTCCCCGGCCAGGTTGACATCGAGGTCCTCGCGATCGAGCTCGCCGAGCTGATCGTCGATGCGCTCGAGCGCGCGCGCGGAGAGGCGGAAGAACTCCTTGCGTTCCATGCCCGACCAGAGTGCAGGCTGCTCACAAAAACATCAATTGCTCGCGGGCGCGGCTTCACGCGCCGCGTCGCCCGCGGGCGGCGACGCCGGTGCGCTCTCGTCCTCGCGCGGCGGCGCGTCGGCCTTCGCGTCGGCCTTCGCGTCGGCCTTCGCGTCAGCCTTCGCGTCCGCCTTCGCGTCCGGGGAGGGCGCGGCGCTGGCCTCCGGCGGCACCGGGAAGCCGAGCTGCGCGGCGCTCTCCGGGGTCAGCTCGAGGTACTCGCGGGTCGAGCCGTCCGGCATCGTGATGGTGCGCGTGTGCTGCTTGAGCAGCGCGTCGCGCTCGGCCTCGGCCTCGGCCTGCGCGCGCGCGGCCTCGTTGCGGTTTTGGCACGTGATGATCGCCCGCGTGCCGAAGATCAAGAACAGCGGCCCGAAGATCAGGATGCGAATGAGAATGTGCCGCGGGATCCGCATGGTGAACTCGACTTTGCAGCAGCCGGCAGGCCTCGGCAAGCCAGCGTCCGCTTGTCGCTAGGGCAGCGACTCGATCAGCACCTGTCGGATCACGAAGGCGAGCGCCGAGCTCGAGTGCAGCGCGGCGCTGTTGCCGGACGCCGGGTCGATCTGCGCGACCGCCCCACGCGTCACGCGGATGGACGCCGGGCAGCTCTCGCCGGCGTCGACGCCGGGCTTGAGCGTGATCGTGTCGGCGGGCACCGTGAGCGTGTCGCCGCTGGCGACGAACTCGACGGCGAAATTCGCCAGGCAGGGGACGCCGTCGATCTCGTCGACGATGTCGATCGACACCGGCGCGTCCTCGGTCGCCGCCGGCGCCCAGGCGATGTCGAGCGGCTCGGCGCGCGAGTAGCCCACGCCCCAGTCGCGCGCGGGGTCCGGGCTCAGCAGCGTCAGCGACTGCGTGCCCACGGTGATGAAGAACCGGAAGAACTCGCGGTCGGACTCGAGCACGACCTCGTACTGCCGCGACGCGTTGTCCTGGGTGATCGAGTAGACAGGTTGCCCCTGGGCGCGCTCGATCGGGCGCGCGTTCGCCTGGTTGATCGTGACCGCGTCGCCGTCGCAGAGGTACAGCGCGCTGAGGTCCTCGACGCGCTCACCCTCCATCGGCGCGCGCTTGAACGCGAGCTCCACCAGCGTGCGGCCGTCGATGTCGGCGATCAGCGCCTCGAGGATCGTCTCCTCGATCGGCACGCTGCACAGCGTGCCGGTGGTGTCGCTCGTGCAGCCCGGCGCGGCGGTCGCCGCGACGACGAGCAGGCCGAGCGCGAGCGTCCCGCCCCGGCGCGCCGAGCCGCGCGCGCGGCCGCGCGTCATGTTCAGGTCCCGGACCACGGCTTCACCACCACCATGATAACGATCAGCAGCAGCAGGACGGTCGGCGCCTCGTTGATCATGCGGCACTGCCTCGAGCTGAGCTCGACCTTGCCGCGCGCGAAGTCGCGTCCGACCTTGCCGCTGTAGAAGTGATAGACGAACAGGCCCACGAGCCCGAGCAGCTTCGCGTGGAACCAGCCCTGCGCGAAGTAGAACTCGGGCATGCGCGCGACCAGCAGCGCGCCCATCACCGTCGTGAAGACCATCGCCGGGGTCAGGATGATCCGGTAGAGCTTGCGCTCCATGGTCGTCAGGACCTCGACGACCTCGGGCTTGTGCTTGTTCTCGACGTGATAGACGTACAGGCGAAAGATGTAGAACAGCCCCGCGAACCACGCGACGACGCCGATGATGTGGAACGCGCGCAGCCAGTTGTAGAGCATGGCCTGAGGGTAGCAAGCTTGCGCGTGGACGCGTCGTCGCGGCCGCCTACGCAGGTCGGCGCGCGCGCCGTCCTCCCGCTTCGAGGGGTCGGTCTGCTTCCCCGCGCTTGTTTTCGGGCTAGGTCCCCGGGGTGTGACCGAAGAGCGCGATGTGAAGGCGCTCGCCGACGCGGAAGCCTCGCTCGACGCACAGCCGCGTGAGCGCGCGATAGCGGTCTGTGAGCGCGCCTGGGTCGACGCACTCGGGCATCAGCAGCACACACGCGCGGTCCGTGCGGGCGACCGCGAGCTGCGTGAGGAGAGTCTCTATCTCGCCGACATCGCGGGCGAGGGCGCCGGCATCGCGGCCCTGGACCACGAACTTGAGCTGCCAGGTGAAGCTCGACATCAGCCGCCGCAGGGTCTTGAGCGCGATACGTCGCTGGTCGTGGCGATGCGCGAGCCGCGGGGCACGCTGCCACGGCGTGCTGTGGCTGAGCTTCGGGCTGATCGACATCAGGTCGCAGCACACGTCGTCTTGCCAGACGGTCCCGGCGGTCTCGATGGTGATGTGGTGGCCGGCCGCCGCGAGCAGGCGCGTGAGCGCGGCGACGCCCTTGAACAGCAGCGGCTCGCCGCCGGTGATGACCACGTGCTGCGGCCCGTCCTGACAGAACTCCACGAGCTCGTCGAGCGAGGTCCGCCGCCCGCTCGCCTCCCACGAGGTCGCGGGTGAGTCGCACCACGTGCAGCGCAGGTTGCAGCCGGCGACGCGCACGAAGCTGCTCGGCACGCCGACCAGCGCGCCCTCGCCCTGCACCGAGACGAAGCGCTCCTGGATCGGCAGCGTGGTCTCGGACGCCGCGATGCTCTCGGACTCGCACTCGCTCTCGTTCTCGTTCTCGTTCTCGTTCTCAATCACCCGACCGCAGGCGTGCCACAGCTGGCGCCGCGAGGCCAGCCGGGCCGGATTGTCACTGACGAGCTCGGTGAACCAGGCTACCCTTCGGCGCCATGCAGACGCCCCGCACCAAGATCTCCGAGGCGCTCACGCTCGACCCGCCGCGTGCGGATCTGCGAATCAAGGGCTGGGTCCGCTCGGCTCGGGCCAGCAAGCACGTCCTGTTCCTGCAGATCAACGACGGCTCCTGCTTCGGCTCCCTGCAGGTCGTGGTCGACAAGCAGGCCGCCAACTTCGAAGAGCTCGCCCACCTGACGACCGGCAGCGCCGTCGAGGTCGTGGGCGAGCTGATCGCGTCGCCGGCCAAGGGCCAGCGCGTCGAGCTCAAGGCGACGAGCGTGACGATCATCGGCAAGGCCGACGAGCGCTACCCGCTGCAGAAGAAGCGCCACGGCTTCGAGTTCCTGCGCTCGATCGCGCACCTGCGCGTGCGCACCAACACCTTCGGCGCCGTGTTCCGCACGCGCAGCGTGCTCGCGCAGGAGGTCCACAACTTCTTCCAGGCGCGCGGCTTCGTCTACGTGCACACGCCGATCATCACGGCCTCGGACTGCGAGGGCGCCGGCGAGATGTTCCGCGTCTCGACGCTCGACGCCGGGCAGCCGCCGCGCACCGACAAGGGCGCGGTCGCGTGGGACGAGGACTTCTTCGCGCGGCCGACCTTCCTCACGGTCTCGGGGCAGCTCAACGGCGAGTCGTTCGCGCTCGGCCTCTCCGACATCTACACCTTCGGGCCGACGTTTCGGGCCGAGAACTCCAACACCACTCGCCACGCCGCCGAGTTCTGGATGATCGAGCCCGAGATGGCGTGGTGCGACCTCGACGACGACTGCGACCTCGCGGAGGCCTTCGTCAAGCACCTGCTCAAGGCCACGCTCGAGCGCTGCGGCGAGGACCTCGCGTTCTTCAACGCGCACGTCGACAAGGGCCTGATCAAGCGCCTCGAGCACGTGGTCAACTCGAGCTTCGAGCGCATCAGCTACGCCGACGCGATCAACAAGCTCGCCGCGAGCGGGCGCGCGTTCGAGTACCCCGTGCACTTCGGCGCGAACCTCCAGGCCGAGCACGAGCGCTACCTGACCGAGGAGCTCGTCGGGCGCCCGACCTTCGTGGTCGACTACCCGAAGGAGATCAAGGCGTTCTACATGCGGCGCAACGACGACGGGCGCACCGTCGCGGCGATGGACCTGCTGGTGCCGAAGATCGGCGAGCTGATCGGCGGCTCGCAGCGCGAGGAGCGGCTCGACGTGCTCGAGCGGACGATCACCGAGGCCGGCCTCGAGCTGGCGCACTACCAGTGGTACCTCGACACCCGGCGCTACGGCACCGCGCCGCACGCCGGCTTCGGCCTCGGCTTCGAGCGCCTCGTGATGTACGTGACCGGGATGGAGAACATCCGCGACGTCATCCCGTTCCCGCGCACGCCCCGACACTGCGAGTTCTAGCGCCCGCGGCGAACGTCCGCGCGAGGCGCTCGCCACGGGCTGCGACCCCGCGCACGACCCGGCGCGCTCCCTGACGCCGGTCGCGAGAGATGACCCGTGCGCGTCGCGGCTGTCGACGCCCGCGTCGATCGCCGGTCGCGCGCCGCGTCGCGGACTCCGTCGAGCCGGCACGAGCCCTGGGCGCGAGGCCACGGGTCCCGGAGGATGTGTACATGTCTTAAGAGACATGGTGTTCCGCGCTAGGCGGTCGCGGCGCCTCCGCGGCGCCGCGGGTTCGAAAATGTCCAAATGGTCAGGAGTGTGGAATGGTGCGCGCGCGCCGTGCTTCGTAAAGATCCTGCAAAGCGCCCGCGGTGGAACGGGGCTGCGCCGGCAGGAAACGCGCCCGGTAGACGCTCGAGAGGCGGCGGCGCGCGCTGCGACGGCTCCGCGCGAATTCACGAGGCCCCGTGGAGGCGGCGGCGCCGCCCGTGGGAAACGGCTTTCGTGGGCGTTTTGAGCCGGTTTGCGGGGTCGCCGCTAGCACCGGGCTGGCGCAAAGGCTAGCCTTTCTCCATGCCGTCACCCGCCTGGGTAACAACGACAAGCATGCGGGCGACATCCGAGTAGAGGCTTGAAGCTTCGTCTCACTCCTGCGTCCAAGCGGACAGAGCCGAGACCGAGCAGTTTCCCAAACCATACCTAACCCTTTTTGGCCTGAGAGAAGAGGGATTGATCCTATGTACCTGAGACGGAACAAAGTCCGCTGCGGCGAGACCCGCCGCACCTACCTGTCCATCGCGCACAACGTCTGGTGGCGCGGCGAGAACGGAAAGAAAGCCCAGAGCCGCCCGATCGTGATCTCCAGCTTCGGCGTCGAGGATAAAGTCGACGTCGAGCTCGCCCGTGACCTGGTGGCGGCGGTCGAGCGCTGCTCGCCGAAGTTCAACGCCCGTCGCGGCGAGGGCAAGGCCGCGACCATGCGCGTCGCCCAGGAGGTCCGCAAGATCGAGCCGTTCCTCAAGATGCTCGCGAGCCGCAAGCTCGGCCTCCGCGAGCACCTGCCGCCGCACCCCGAGCGCGGCGTGATCCTGGACGCGCTGATCCGCGACAAGCTCGCGGATCCGGATCCGCAGCCGGTCAAGGGGATCGGCGTCGAGGCGATCCTGTCGAGCTTGAAGGCGCACCTCTCGGCCTGACCGATCGGACATCCGCGCACGCGCGCGACCGGACGCTCCGCAGCCGCGGAGACGACGAACAAGAGCACCGCGAGGTCCGTGACCTCGCGGTGCTCTCTCGTTCGGGGTCGCGCCCGGTGGCGCTCACGCGCGGAGCAGCGTGAGCACGAAGTCTTCGGGGATCGGCTGGCTCGCGCGGCGCGAGATGAACACGTTCGCGCGCTCCAGGCGAAACAGCGTGCCGACGCGGAGGCGCGGCGCGAGCACCTCGAGCTGCTGGACCTCGACGCCCGCGAGCGCCCGCGTGGTCGCGCGCGCGTCGAACTCGGGCCGGCTGAGCGGGCGGTTGTCGAGGAAGACCTCGCTGAGGAAGTCGACCTTGACCGCGAAGTCGATCGCCTTGCCCCGCAGCGGGTCCTGCAGTGAGCGCGGGAGCCCGTCGGGGAGCCGGTCCTCGAGCGCGGACACCAGGTAGTTGCGGAGGATGTTGGTCTCAGACAGCTCGGCCTTGACGGCGACGACGACGCCGAGCTCGTCGAGCTCGTACGGGAGGTTCTTGGTGACCTCGCTGGCGCGCTGCTCGAGCTCGGCGGCCTCGGCGGCCTTCTCGGCGGCGCGCCGCTTGGTGTCCTGCTCGATGGTGATCTTCTTGGGCTTGCTGGGCTGGGCGGTCGCGCCGCTGGGCGCGCTGTCTCCGGCGGCGGGCGGCCGGCGACGCCGCCGCCCCCCGCGGCGACGGTCGGTGTCGGCGTGGGACTCGGGCTCCTCCGCGTCGGCGCCCTCGTCCTCGGGCCCCTGGCCGGCGAGCGCCATGAGCATGGACTGGTCGTCCCCGCTCGGCTCCATCAGCGAGAGCTCGACGCGGTACCCCTCGGGGAAGCCGTCGGCGAGGTCGTCGAGCGTGATCTGCATCTGCTCACACAGGCGCTCGACCGGCCACACCTTGTCGGGGCTGCTGGGCGGCAGGTTGTCCTGCTCGCTGTCGTCGGCGGCGATCGGCTGCCCGCGCTGAGCGACGATGAAGCCCTCGTGGCGGTCGAGGCCGCCGGTCGCGTAGTACAGGAACACCTGGCGGGGGAGCACCTGGCTGGCGAACATCGCGAGGTCGGCGTACTCCTTCCAGAAGGCCGCCGGGTCGTCCCCGATCACGCTGCCCTCGATACGCGCCAGGACCACGGGCGAGGCCGGGTCGCGCGCGAGCACGAGCGTGGCGTCGATGATGTTGCGGGCCTTGCTGAGCAGGTTCTCGGCGAGCGCCGCCGCCAACATGGTGGGCCGGAACATGTCGAGCGGGAACAGCAGCCCGCCGTGACTGGATGTCGAGATCATCGCTGGATCCATGGGTGCGTGACGTGAAAAACCCCGAGGAGGAGCCGCGATCGCCGTGGCGATCGCGGGCTGGATAGTAACGCCCCGCCCCGGGCCGCGCAGCATGCCGCCTGGGTCGTCGGGGTTCAGCCGGGGATCAGCACGACGAGCGAGAATTGCCAGCGCTCGTCTTCTTTCTCGGGGAACCGTCCGACCGCGAGCTGCGGCCCCGCCGGCGTTAAACACGTGTGGAATTCGTACAGCGCGTTCGTCGCGTGGGTCGTCTCACGCAGCGTGTCCTCGCACCATGACGCGACGGACTCGACCGCCTGCGCGAGCAGCTGGGCGCTGCTCTCCTCGCTGAGGCCAGTCGCGACCAGCCCGACCTCACCGTTGTCGGAGAGCTCGAGGGTCATGACCTCGCCGAGGATCGTCTGCGGCGGGTCGGGCGTGCAGTGAAACACCCGCGGTCCGGTCCCGTCCGGCTTCAGGCGCTCGACGTCGGGCGCTTCCGCGCACATCGAGTCCGCGAGGCGGTCCATGGAGATCGTCGCGAGCCCGAGCGAGACCTGGTCGATGATGCGCGTAATGTAGGCCTCGAGGTCGCGCCACTCCGACGACTGCGCGCCGGCGTCGCCGCCGCTCGCGTCGTCGGACGCGCGCTCACCTCCCTGAGCGGTCTCTGACGCGCGCACCGCCTGCTTCCAGTCCGCGCGCAGCTTGGCCTCGCGTCGCGCCGCGCAGCTCGTCAGCGAGAGCGACGCCGCGGTCATCGAGAGCGTGAGCGCCAGCCCGAGCCAGCCGAGCGCGCGGACGCGGTGAGGTTGGGTGCGCACGGTGTGGAGACGACCAGTTGTAGCTCGAGGCGCGCGCGTCAGCGGCGTCGCGCGCCGCCGACGAACACGCGATCGATCGGCGCGGAGGTAGCGGTGAGCATGATCGCGTCGAGCAGGTGGCGCCCCTCGACGCCCAGGAGCGCGCGGTGTCGCGTGTGCAGCGTGATCGCGTCGAAGGGGGAGCCCGGCGCGAGCTGTCCGAGCTCGGGGCGCCCGAGCGCGCGCGCGCCTCCCCGCGTCGCGGCCGCGAGCAGGTGGCGTCCGACCTGGCCGTCGGGCCCCGCGAGCCGCAGGCGCGCGCGCGCCTGCAGGCGCTCGTGCATCTCGAGCAGGCGCGCCTCCTGCAGCAGGTCGATGACGCTGTTGCTGTCCGAGCCGAGCGCGATGGTTGTCCCCTGGGACATGTAGCGCGAGGCGAGCACGATCCCGTCACCGAGGTCGGCCTCGGTCGTCGGGCACGCGCAGACGTTGCTGCTCGCCAGCAGCGCGCGGTCGCGGTCGTCGACGTGGATCGCGTGCACGGCCGTGAACGCGCCCGGGCGCTCGGGGTCGACGCAGCCGGCGCGCGCGAGCAGCTGCGTCGGCGTGCAGCCGTGCTCCGCCGCGCACTCCTCGTTCTCGCGCGGCTGCTCCGAGACGTGGCAGTGCATGACGAGCGCGCGCGCGCGCGCGTGCTCGGCGAGCTCGCGCAGCGCGGGCTCCGGGACCGCGCGCACGCTGTGGGGCGCGAGGCCGATCGAGAGCGCGTCGCCGTCGGCCTCGGCGCGCAGCGTCTCGACGCGGCGCAGGTAGGCCTCAACCGACGCGTCGACGAAGCGGCGCTGCTCGGGCAGGGGCGGAGAGCCGGCGCCGGCGCGCGCGTAGTAGACCTCGAGCAGCGCGAGCCGCAGGCCGACATCCCGGGCCGCGCGGATCACCTGGCGCGAGAGCTCGGCGGGGTCGTCGTAGGGCGTACCGTCTGGCCCATGGTGCAGGTAATGAAATTCGCCGACGCAGGTGATCCCGGCGTCGAGCATCTCCGCGAAGCAGCGCCGCGTGATCGCGTAGACGCCCTCGGGGTCGAGCGCGCCGGCGGCCTCGTACATCGCCGCGCGCCAGCTCCAGAAGTCGGAGGGGTCGCCCGCGCCGCGGGCGTGCGTCGCCCCGCGGATCGTCCGCTGGAACGCGTGGCTGTGCGCGTTGACGAGGCCCGGCAGCAGCACGCTGTCGCCGAGGTCGTGGACGATCGCCTCGGACCTCGGGGGCGCGTCCGGGCGCGCTGGAGCGTCCGAGTGCTCGGGGTCGCCGGCGCACCCGACCCGCGTGATCACGCCGCGCGCGTCGACCTCGACCACGGGGCGCTCGACCCAGCGCTGCTCGGGGCCGATCACGCCGTAGGCTGCGGTGTAGATCACGCGGGGCGCGTCGCCGCCGGCCGCGGTCTCCGTCGCTGCGGCCGCGCTCGTCATCGCTTGGCCGCGCCGGCGGCGGAGGGCGAGAAGTAGAACTTGCGCTGGTCGAAGTCGAGCGTCCACGCGACGCCCGCGCCGAGCAGATCGAGGCCGACCATGCCGTCGACGCGGAACTGATCGGAGCTCTGCTCCTGGTTGAAGTAGCCGTAGGCGCCGCGCTGCTTCGCCAGCGAGACCGCGCCCGGGATCGCGACCTGGTTGAGCTTGACGATCGCGACCTCGCCCTCCGCCGAGGACATCGGCGGCAGCACGCCGGCGTGGGCGTACGCGCGCTTGTTGGCCGCGACCGCGACGCCCTGCATGCCGGTGTTCACCCAGTACAGCCCCTCGGCCTCGTTGAGGCGCGCGTGCGCGTAGATGAAGTGCGTCTCGTGGATCCAGAACGGGACCGCCGCGCCCGCGCGCCGCGTGTCGAGCTCGGCCGCGCAGCGCTTGCTCGCGTCGACGAGCGTGAACGCGCGCGCCGGCATGTCGATGGTCACCTGGAAGCGCTCGAGCAGGCGCACGCCGAGCACGGCGCGCGGCGGGATCGAGCCCGGGAGCTGACCCATCGTCGCGCGCGGGAGCACGTCGACCGGCACGTTCTCGATCGTCGCGTCGCCGATCGTCATGGTCTTCAGCTGCCCGTGCCCCATCTCCGCGCCCTCGCCGATCGGCGTGCTCGAGCGGACGATGACGCCGGCGGCCTTGGCCAGCTCGTCGTCGATGATCATGTCCGTGGCCGCCGTGTCGATGACGACCGGGATCTTCTGGCCGCCGAGCGTGGCCTCGAACGACGCGAGCGGCGACTGCTTGTCGAGCGGCACGGTCGTCGCGCAGCCCTTGCCCGCGCTGTCCTTGGCGAAGCTCACGCCCAGCGGGTCGCCGGCGAAGCTGCGGAAGCGCCCGGCGAGGTGGGCGTTGTTCGGGCTCGCGCGCTCGAGCGCGGCGGCGACGTTCTTGAAGTCGCGCTGGTGGTTGTAGACCCACACCTCCTGCGCGGCGACCAGCGCGCCCGCGGTGCCGCCCTTGGCCGCGCGCTTGAGCAGCTTGACGCCCTCGCTCCAGCGGCCCTGCAAGATCCGCAGGCGCGCGAGGTACCAGACCGCCTCGACCTCCTTGGCGTCGAGCTTGAGCGTGGCCTGGGCCGCCGCGTCCGCCTCGTCGAAGTGAGCGGCGGCCCAGGCCGCGCGCGCGTACCGGAGCTGCGCGTCGCGGTCTTTCGGCGCCGCCTTCGCGTCCGCGCGCGCCGACTCGAGCGCCGTGAGCACGCGGTCCTCGAGGGGCTCGGGCGGCGGCACGTCCGGGACCTCGAACTTCTCGTCGGCGACGGGCTCGTGGTGCACGCGCGTGCTGACGAACTCGATCTCCTGCGCGCGCTCGCCGATCGAGTTGATCAGCCGCAGGTCGTGGGCGATCTGCACGCCGTCGACCTCGCGGTAGTCGTTGTAGATCATGCGCTGCAGGATCGTGGTCGCGTCGTCCGCCTTGGCCTCGACGCGCTCCTCGACCAGCAGCCCGGTGTCGCGGTCGAACCACAGCGTCTTGGTCGCCTCGGGCCGGGCCATGACCGTCCAGCGCACGCCGTCGAGGACGCGCGGCTGGCCGTCGAAGTCCTTGTCGCGAGGTGGCTCAAGGGTCAGCTTGATCCCGCGCTCGGCGAGCCCGAAGTACCAGTGCAGGATCGAGTCCTCGCGCGAGATCTCGTTCATCTGCGGGTCGTCCTGGCGCAGCACGCCGGCGACGTACTGCCACCCGACCTCGCCGTCGTAGCCGCGCTCCTCGACCTGGTCGCCGAGCACCGTGCTCCGGTACAGGCGGTTGCCGTCGGCCTTCTGCAGCAGGAAGGAGCCGACCTGCTCCTCGCGCAGGCACTGCTCGTCGTCCTCGTCACAGCCGAGCTCGGGCTTGACGATCATCCGGGCCTCGACCGTGCGCTGCTTGAGCGCGCGCAGCTGGTCCTCGCCGCCGAGCGCGGCGATGTAGCGCGCGAACACCTCCTCGGCGGTCGCGGGCGCGTCGCGCTTCTCGGGCTCGTGGCTGCCGTCGTCCGGGACCTTCAGGCACCCCGCGCTCGGCGCGAGCGACAGGGCGGCGAGCAGCGGCAGCGCGAGCCGGGCGCGCGGGGCGACGCCCGAGCGCCGCGGTGAGGAGGACGCGGCCGGGGGCCGCCTGGTGAGAGAGCGCGACATCGCCAGGGAGAGTGCCCCAGCGTCCTGGCGCGCTCAACTGGAGCCCGGCGCGCCCGCGCTTGTTTGCTACCCTGCCGTCGATGGGCGCACACCCCCGACGCGCGCGAGCCCGCTTCGCCGGAATGATCGCGGTTGTCAGCGGGTTTCTCTCGCTCGCGCTCGCGCCCCGCGTCGCGCCCGCGGCCGAGCAGTCCCGGCAGTCAGGCGGCCCGCGCCACGCGATCTCGACGACCGAGGCGCCCGCGGAGGTGGTGACCCGGGCGCTCGTGGGCGCGACCGCAGCGGGCGCCGGCGCGTGCACCGAGCGGCTGCGGGCGTCGCTGGTCCAGGGCGAAGATCTCCTCGTCGGGCAGGAGCGTGCGCTGTGTCAGCAGGAGCGCGCTCGCGTGACGCGGCGGATGATGCGGCTGGAACGCCGGGAGTTCGGCGTGGTCGAGCAGCGCGAGGACAGCCCCGGCGGCGTGACGATGGTGCTGTCGGTCGCCGAGCGCTGTCGCCGATGGCCGCTGCGCGGGGGCGGCCGCGAGGTGCTCAAGATCGTCGACACCCAGGAGCTCGGCTGTCGCCTGCGAAGGCTCGAGGCGCCGCTCCCAGTCGACGTGACGACGGTCGACGGGCAGCGCTACCCGGCGCTGCTCTCCGTCCCCGCGAACTTCGGTCACGTGGCGATCGACTTCGTCGCGATCGACCGCGCGCTGCGGGAGCGCGGCCTGGCTCACGGGCTCGACGCGGTCTCCCGACTCGAGCTCGGCGTCGCGGCCTGGGCGGGCGAGGTCGATCTCGAGCGCGCGCGCCAGGTTCTCACCGAGGCTCACCTCCGCTGGGTTCGTGTCGGGCGCGGCGTGCCGGCGCTGTTCGTCGCTCGGCACCCCGATCACCCGGCGGCCGCGGAGGTGCGCGCGCTCGCCAACGAGGCCGATCTTCACCGCCAGGAGCGAGACTTCCAGGCGGTCCTCGACGGTCGCATCACGCCCCTGAAGTTCCTCGAGCGCCACCCCGCGTCGAGCTACGAGCTCGAGGTTCGGGCCCGGGTCGAGCTCGGTGACGCGGCGGTCGGTCGCGGCGCGCGGCTGATCCCGGGTCCCTCGAGTCAGCTGCGCGTCGCCGCGCCCGGCTCCGAGTCGCCTGACGGCGAGACCCCGGCTCCCGGCGATCCGGCCGACGCGGAGACGCTGGCGGCCCCGGCCTCGCCGTCCGAGGACGCGCGCGCGAAGGTCTCCGCCTCGCCGGTGAGGGGCGGCGCGCCGCGATGACGACGTCACGCCGGCTCGCGCGGGTGCGACGTCATCTCGCCGTGATCGACGACATCGTCGCGCCGATCGTCGCGCGCTATCGCGAGCACATTCAGTGTCGCGCCGGGTGCAGCGAGTGCTGTCACCAGCGCTTCCAGGTCAGCGCGCTCGAGGGCGCCGTGCTCCAGGAGGGGCTCGAGCAGGCGCCGCCGGCCGTGCGCGCGCAGATCATCAGGCGCGCGCGCGCGCACCAAGAGGGTCAACCCTGTCCGGCGCTCTCCGACGACGGCGTCTGTCAGCTCTATGATCATCGCCCGCGGATCTGTCGCAAGTACGGGATCCCGCTGTGGAACCCGGATGAGCCCCACAGGTTGACGACCTGCAGGCTCAACTTTCAGCAGCTGCGCGCGCCGGGCGATGACTTCATCGAGCACGTGATCGAGCCGCAGACGCGCTGGACCGCCGACTGGATCGCGACCCGTGAGGAGCTCGGCCTCGCGGAGACTCCCACGGTCAAGCGCTCGATCGCCGACTGGCTAGCGGACGCCGAATCGGCCATCGCTTAAACGAACGACGCCCGCGAGCTCGCGGGCGTCGGGTCGTGTCCTCGACGGCGCTCAGTGGCCGCCGGCCGGGGCGGCCTTGGTCGGCGCGGGTGCGCCGGGCGTGGGCGCCGGTCCGCCGGGCGTGGGCGCGCCCGCGCCAGGCGGCGCGATGACGCGGGGCATCACGGGCGCACCGGGCATCGGGGATCCCGGCGCGCCGAGCGTCGGAGCGCCACCCGGGACCATCGTCGGCAGCGGCGGGCGCTCACCCATCGAGCCGGGCATGATGCGCGGCTTGAGCGGCGGCGGCGGATCGTTGGTGCTGCGGATCGCCATCTGCTCGAGCGCCGTCGGGGGATTGTGGGCGTTGAAGCCGATGTAGTCGATGCGCGCCGCGCCGTCCTCGATCACCATCTTGAACGCGAGGATGTCCGGGCTCTGCGGGCTGCCGCCCGTGTAGTAGGCCCACATCGGCTCGGCGCCGTGACGCACGTAGAACTGCGCCGAATTCGGCTGCGGCGGGACGCGAAGCGTGCCCTTGGCCGGGAAGCGCGCGGCCGCCTCACGCAGCGCGTCGAAGAACTCCTGCGGCCCGTCCTTCGTGAACACGGGCTTGCCGCCCCACTCGCGGCGGTCCGGCAGACCCCAGCGAGCGTAGGGCGTGAGCACCAGGTCGAGCTTCTCGATGTCGTCGTGGGCCGCCATCGTCAGCAGCGCGACGACGACGCGCTTCGTCTGGAACGGCAGCTGCCACGTGTCGGCCTCCGAGGCCTTGATCTCGTCGTCCGGTCGCGGCGCGTACTCATCGAGCAAACTCGGCCCGCCGGCTGTGGACGCGGGCGCTGGGCGACCCTGGTTGACGATCTTGCTCGGCTTCGAGACCGGCGCGTCGCCCCGGTCGTGGTGCATCGTGTTGCAGCCGTAGCGGAACATCGGCGAGAACTCGAACAGGCGCTGACCGAGATCGGAGTCCGCTTGGCAACCTCCTGCTGCGATCGACGTGATCCCGGCGACGAGCAGAACGTGGCGCAGACGACGTAGAGAGTGCGCGGACGGCATGAAAGCTACTTAAACCGCGAGCACCTCGTCTCGCAAGCGCGCGCCCCGGTTTTCCCGATCCTGCGACGGATTGACCGCGTGAGATTGCCCGGAAGTGCGGCAGTCACGCTGGTCGTCCGCGCGGCGACGGTCCCCTACGCTTGCGGACGGACTCGCGCGGGAACGCCCATGGACACGAACAACCTGTTCATGAAAGGGTCGCTTGTTGCTATGGGCACCGGTCGCGCAGGTCTCCCGGGAAGTCCGCTCCTTTTCGGCGTGGCGCTCGTGCACCTGTACGCCTGTGGCGGCGAAGATGTAGCGGCCGCGCGCGTCGTCCACGACCGCGGAGCCCGTGACGCCACGGGCGTGCAGGCCGCGTTGCAGCCCAAGCTCGTCCCCGTGCGATCTCAGACCGCGCGAGAGTCGCGAGCGCGAGACCGCAGCAGCACGCGGGACGCTCGAGCGCGCGAGCTCGGCGACGCCGACGCGCTGGAGGACGTCGACGAAGGCGCGGAGAGTGACGGCGCAGGTACGCGCGCGGGCGATCGCGTCGCGCCGCGCGAGGTGCCCGAGGGGACTCCTCCCCACATCGCGCGCGTGTTTCGACGGCTCCCGGTCTCCGTGCGCGACGGTCCGCCGCTCGGCGGGATCGGGGCCTCCGGGATTCACGTCGACCAGCTCTCGCTCGGCGATCGCTACGGGCGTCGCGGCTGCACCGGCAAGCAGGACAATTTCTCGATCGGCGAGCGCGACCAGGTCAACGTCTGCTTCCGCGTGGTGCACAACCGCGTCGAGGAGGCGGTCACCGTCGTGTGGGAGAAAGACGGCGATCGCGTCAAGCGCCGTCGCGGCATCGCGATCCCGGGGATGCACGCGTATCGCTCGCGCGCCTTCCTCGTCTTGCGGCGCGAGTACACGGCGCGGTGGACCGTTCGGATCTTCTCCGAAGACGACGTGGAATTGGCCTCGACCACGTTTTCGGTGGTTGAATAGCCGCCCGGTACCCTCGGCCTTCGGGCCGCGCGCTGGAGCTGCTCACGCGGCGCCCGGCGCATCAGCACTCTGACGAACGCGATGGTCACGAACGCGACACACTCCCCAGCCACGTTGACGAGCGGACGCCTCGCGGCCGCCGGCTTCAGCCTCGCGCTCGCCGCCCTCGCGCTCGCGCCCGCGCCCGCAGCCGCGCAGGAGCCCGGCGAGGCGGCGGCCGTGGAGGAAGAGGAGCCTCCTCCGACATGGCGTTTCAAGCAGGCGGACAAGCCCGTCAAGGTCGTCGTGCTCGCCGGCTCCGTCGGCGCCTGGCAGCGCGAGCCCTACGCCGACCGCTTCGAGAGCCTGTGCCGCAACATCGAGGTCAAGAACCTCTCCAAGGTCGGCTACGGCGCCTACCAGCTCAAGCAGCGCTTCAAGTCCCAGGTGCTCGAGAACACGCGCCTCGGCCTGCACAAGCGGGATGACGGGCAGGAGTTCTGGCTCGTGTTTCACGGCGGGCTCAACAGCGTCGCCATGCCCGAGCAGACCAACCATCACATCCGCGCGCTGTTCGAGACGGCGCACAAGCGCGACTTCAAGGTCGTCGCGCTCACGCTCACGCCCTGGGGCGACGACGACGACAAGCGCTGGCGAGGCGCGCGCGCGCTCGAGTACGTGCACGACACGCGCGCCGTCGTCGACTTCGTGCTCGGCAAGCTCACGCCCGCGCAGGCGCTCGGCAGCCACGCCCGCAAGCGCTCCGTCGAGCCCGACGCCCCCTGGGCCGACAGCGAGCGGCCCGACGTCTCCGTCGATCTCTACAACTCCTCCTTGCGCGACGCCGGCGCCGCGGTCCGGGATCTCGACGCGATGCGCGACCTGCTCGCCAGGGACAAGGACTGGAAGCGCGCCCACAAGGCGCTCTCCGAGGACGAGCGCGCGGCCGCGCTCGAGCGCGACGCGGCGCTGCTCGCCGAGATCCCGCGCTGGTACATGCGTCAGGAGCTGCGCAGCTTCGATCACATCCACCCCAACACCGAGGGGCACCGCTTGATCGCGCTCGAGGCCTGTCCGCATCTCCCCGAGAGCTGGGGGTGCAGCTGTCCCGAAGCGCCGCCGCGTCCCGCCGGGGCCACGCCCGCGCCCGCGTCCTCGTCCACGCCCGACGTCGACGCGGCCGCCAAGGCGGCGCTGTTCGGGCAGCCCTACGGTCACTGGGGCTGGCTGCTGCTCCGCGTGCTGCTCGGCGCCAAGGTCTGAGCCCGTGTTCGACGGGCTGGGGGATCGCGGCTAGGATGGGTATCAGCCCGATGCCCGATCATCCCCTCGCCATCGCCCTGCTCGTCGTCGTCGTCATCCTCGCCATCCTCGCCGGGTTGTGGTTCGGTCGCGCGCTCGGCTCCGGCGAGCTCGCCGAGAAGCTCTCGTGGTCGAGCCTCAGCAAGCGGCTGCGGGCCGCGCTGACCCGCGCGGCCGTCGAGCTGTGGAAGCGATCGCGCTCGAGCGAGTAAACGGCGGCTCGCGCGCTGTCCTCGCGACGCTCGACGCGTACCGTCTCGTTACTCGCGCTCCTGGCGTCTGCGCGCGCGCGCCTCGTTCTCGACGTCGAGCTCACGCCAGCGCCACCAGGCCGCGCCCAGGAACACCAGCACGCTGAAGCCGCCGAAGAGCGTGCGGTACGGGTTGTAGCCGCGCGCCCGTCGCTTCTTCATCTTGTCTTCCCACGCGCGCTTGCGGTCCTTGAACCACGGCTTGAACTCATCCTCCGGGGCCGCGGGCAGCCCGTAGCGCGCGCGGATGTGGTTCGGCAGCTGGGCGTTGATGTCCGTGGCGCAGTCCGCCGTGTAGACGAACTTCTGTCGGTGGAGCTCCTGATAGCGCTCGTGTGGGACGTAGGGCCCGTGCTCCTTGACCCACTCCGGCGTCGGGATCGAGTACCAGATCTTGACCAGGTCGACCTGCTTCGGCGGCACGCCGCCGTGCGTGCGCGCCCACTCGCGGCAGATGTAGCGCGCGTGCCACTTCTGGTACCACGAGCCCTTGCCGCCCTCGGCCCCGACGATCCGGCGGTTGATCTTGCGCTGACGCGTGTACCAGATCCACGGGATCGGCTTGTTCGCCGGGTGGTAGACGTCGGTGTTCAGGTCGATGACCTCGTCGTCCTGATCCGTCACGAGCACGCGCATGAACAGGTTGCTGCGCGGCGGGTTGGGCGCGAACATCTTCCAGCCCTGGGTCGTCTGCGTGACCGCGAGCCACCACTTGAACGGGTTGCGAGCCGGCTCCGCCCAGGTCGAGAGGCAGTCCTTGTCCGGCAGCAGCCAGACGGCGACGCCCGTGACGTGATAGGTGACCAGCGCGCTGACGAGGAAGCGCCCGAGCGGGCGGTAGGCCCACGGGATCCGCGGCTTACCTGTCTCTTTGTTAATCTTCGACAGCGACCGCCACCCGCGGCCGCGCGCCGCGAAGTAGCTCGCCAGCGCGAGCACGGCGAACACGATGTAGCCAGAGCGGCGCCACGGCGTCAGCGCGTCCAGGGCTCGCTTCAGCGGCCCCTCCTCGAGCGACGGGAACTGGACCACGATGACCACGCCGACGATCGCCACGCCGAGCGCGAGCGCCATCGCCCAGCGCGGCGTCGCGGCGGCGTCGCGGTGCAGGTGCGGCAGCGTGGCGTCCTCGCACGGCGTCGGCGGCTCGCCGCGTCGCACCCACGCCGGCACCGGCGCGCCGACCCGCGAGAGCGCGCGACCGACCCCCGCGAGCACCCGCGCGACCTCCTCGCCGCTGAGCATCGCGACGTACACGCTCGCGGTCGCCGGCGTGAACCAGCCGATGTTCATCATCAGCACCAAGTGGGTGTGAAAGATGAGCCCGAGCGTCAGCCAGACGCGGCGACCGAGGAACCAGCGACAGAACCAGTCGATGTCGAGCACGTAGCGGCGCGCGCCGATCGACAGCTGCGGCGGCGCGTACCGAAGCCACGTCCACAGCCCCCCGATCACGATCATCCCGCCGAGCCAGAAGCCGGCGAACACGGTCTGCAGCCGCTCGAGCGTCCACCCCTTGGGTACGTGCACGGGCAGCGCCGCGTAGGCCAGCGCGCCGCAGGCGAGGCCGAACACGATCCAGCCGACGCGCGCCGTCCACAGCATCCAGCCCTCGAGCCGCGGGATCCGCTCGCGTCGGTGAAAGCGGATGATCAAGCCCGCGATCACCAGCGGGAACAGGGCCTCCCAGTAGTGGGTGACCCACGTCATCAGCCGGAACACGTTCGTGCCGAAGATCGCCGACAGCCGCTGCGGTTCGAAGCGGTAGAAGTGGTCGAGGTTCAGCGCGTAGTAGAACGCGTCGCCCTTGTGCCAGACCGGGCCGTTCTTGACCGTGCCCGTGTAGCAGTACAGCGCGCCGAGCTGCAGGATCATCAGGACGCGCGGCCAGCCGGGGATCCGGCGATAGATCGCCTCGAGCCCGCGCGGGTGCTCCTCTGATGGCGCCAGGCCAGCGCCGCCGCCCGGACCATCCCGCTCGGACAGCCGCCCTTGCGCGCGCAGCCGGCGGCAGCGCAGCCAGTTATCGACGCTGTAGGCCGCGCCGCAGCGCGACAGGCACAGGTAGAACAGGAAGCACCGATAGACGTTCTCGGTGCCCTCCCAGAACACGTTGTTGCGCAGGATGATCGAGTGGAACAGAAACCACGTGATCCACTTCGTGTAGCGCGTCTTGAACCCGACGATCAGGCACAGGCACGCCACCTCGAAGGCCACGAAGTGCACGTGGTACGCCGCGGGCGAGTCCCAGAAGAACAGCAGCGAGTACTTCGGGCCCTTGAGGAATTCGATCACCGCGGCGGCGTCGAAGAACCCGTAGGGAACGTCGCCCTGGATCCCGTCGCCGAAGCCGAGGAACTGGTTGTTGGCGAACACCCGCCGGGCGACGTCGGTGAAGAACAGCCCCTCGTCCGTGAACAGGTAGGTCGAGAGCGGCCAGAGGTTCGTGATGTTGCCGAGGCACATCACCCCGAACACGATGCGGAACAGCCCCAGCGCGCGCGGGTCCTCGGCCCGCAGCCAAAGGCGGCGCCAGCTCTCGCGGTGGAGGATGAACTGCAGCGCGAGCGTGCTCGCGCACAGCAGCATGATCCAGCCCAGCGTGGGCGAGAGCGCGACCGCGTCCTCGTTGATCGTCTCGGCGAACGCCAGCATCGGGCTCATTGACGCGAGCTCCTCGGCCCGCGCGCCGTGGGCGCGCGGGCCGCTTTAATGACCTGCGGCACAGGCATGCGACTACGAGGCGCGCCCGCGCGCGGACTTACGCGCCTCCGCCTGGCGTTTGCGCTGCTCGGCGCGGACCTTGCTCTCGACGCGCTTGATGTTGTCGAGCGTCGGGTCCTGCTTGAAGTCGTTGCGCTTCTCCCACTTGCTCATGCGCTTCTTCTCCCACAGCTTCACCGACTTCTCGTCGACGAGTGGGAGCTTGTAGCGCTCGCGGATGTAGTTCGGCAGCTGCGCGTTGATGCCCGAGCGACAGCTCTCGGCGTACTTCAGCGACTCGGACCCGCGCAGCAGGATCAGCTCCTCGGGTTTGTACCAGCCGCGCGTCTTCACCTGCTCCGGGCTCGGCATCAGGTACGACACGCGGTACAGCTCGACCTTCTTCGGCGCGCGCCCGTGGTGCGCGCGGGACCACTCGCGGCAGAGGTAGCGCGCGTACCACTTCTGGTACCAGTCGCCCTTGCCCGACTCGCCGCCGATGATGCGACGGTTCATCTTGCGCATGCGGTCGTTCCAGACCCACGGGATCGGCTTGCGCTCCCACGCGTACAGGTCCGTGCGCAGGTCCCACTTCTCCTCGTCGGTGTCGGTGACGACGGTCCGCAGGAACACGTTATGCCGGGGTGGGTTGGGCGCGAACATGCCCCAGGCCTGATCGGTGCCCGTCGTCAGCAGGTAGCGACGGAACACGTGCTTGGCCTGGATGTCCCACTTCGAGAGCACGTCCTTGTCTGGCATGAGCCACGTGGCGACGGCGATGATGTGCCACGTCACGAGCATCCCCGCGATTAGTCGACCCGCAGGTCCGTAGGCCCACGGCCTTCGAACGTGCTCGCCGTCCGGGGCGTACATCGGCATCTCGCCGTCCGGCGGATCACGGTCGGGCGCGCTCAGCGAGAGCCCGATCGCGGCGAATCGCGCGCCGATCGCCGGGATCTTCGCGAGCAGCCAGAGCGCGAGGATCGACAGGTGCACGTAGAGCTTGATCCACGTCCACGCGTCGCCCTCCTGGTGCAGCAGCCAGGTGTACGCGAGCATCGCCGCGCCGAGGCCCAGCAGCTTCGGCGCCAGCCCCTTGCCGCCGCGATGCCCCTGGTAGTAGGCGTAGCCCAGCAGGCCGAAGCCGATCGCCAGCGCCGACCAGCCGAAGTTCTGGACGTGCGTGTACTCGAGCACGACGCCGAGCACCGCCGCCACGAGCGCGGCCCACAAAAGCCACGTCGGCAGGCGTCGGTCATCCCGGAAGTGGCGCGGGAGCGCTGGATCCTCGGCGGGCAGCGGCGGCTTGCCCTCGCGCACGCCCTTCGGGATCAGCGGCAGCCACCACAGCAGGCGGTGCCCGATGAAGCGCAGGATCCGGCCCGGCTCGTCGCCCATCAAGCAGAACACGTACGTGCTCATCATGATCGGCGGGAACATGCCGATGTTCATCATCAGGTGCAGGTTGCCGTGGAACAGCAGCCCGAGCGTCAGCCACACGCGCCGGCCGAGCAGCCACGTGCACACGAAATTTCGGTTGAGCCAGCGCGGGAAGCGGAGCGTGATGGTGCGCTCACCCACGCGGATCGTCACCGGTCCGGCCAGCAGGCGCCAGAGCGTCCCGAGCCCGAACATCAGGACCAACCACCACATCGAGAACATCCGCTGCCACCACGCGTGGTTGTAGTGCGACGGCAGGTGCACCGGGAGCGACACGACCGCGACCGCGCCGCATCCGAGGCCGAACAGGATCCAGCACCCGCGCACGAACCACAGGCGCCACCCCTCGAGCGGCTGCTCGTGCTCCCACTCGCGCCAGCGGTAGATGATCCCGACGACCATCAGCGGGAAGCAGGCCTCCCACCAGTGCGTGATCCAGGTGGCCAGGCGGAACAGGTTGGTGCCGACGACCGAGGACAACTCCTGCGGGTAGAACCGGTAGAAGTGGTCCATGTTGAGGGCGTAGTAGAGCGCGTCGCCGCGCGCCCACACCGAGCCGTTCTTGACCACGCCCGTGTAGCAGTACAGCGCGGCGAGGTTGAGCACGGCTAGCCAGCGCGGCCACGCCGGGATCAAGCGGTACACCGCCTCCAGGCCCTTCGGGTGCGCCTCCGAGGGCGCGACGCCGGCGCCGCCGCCAGGGCCATCGCGTGTCGACAGCAGCCCTCGTCTCCGCAGCCGGCGGCAGCGCAGCCAGTTGTCGACGCTGTAGGCGTGACCGCAGCGCGACACCAGCAGGTAGAAGAAGAACACGCGGTAGACGAGCTCGGTGCCCTCCCAGAACAGCGGGTTGCGGATGAACAGGCTGTTCATCAGCAGGTAGCTGAGCACGCCCATCAGGCGTGTTCGCCAGCCGATCATGAACAGCGCCGTGATGATGTAGAACAGCCACAGGTGGACGATGAAGCCCTGTGGAGTGTCCCAGAAGAACAACAGCGAGTACTTGTGACCTAGGAAGAACAGCAGCGCGCCGTCGGCGTCGAAGAAGCCGTACGGGTCGTCCTCTCCCAAACCATCGCCAAAACCCTCAAATTGCCCGGCCGCGAACACCTGCCGCGCGACGTCCGAGAAGAAGATGCCCTCGTCTGTGAAGAGCATCGTGAAGTATTCGAAGACATCGTTGATGTTACAGATGACCAGGAACGCGAAGATGATCCGGAACGCCGCGATCGGACGCGGATCCTCGGCGCTCAGCCAGAATCGGCGCCAGCGGTCATGCTGGGCCAGAAACATCGCGATCGCCGAGACGACGCACAGCAACATCAACCAGCCGACGGTCGGTGAGAGCGCGATCGCGTGCTCGTTTGGGATCTCTTCGGGCGGCGAGAAGGCGGCGAACAAGCTCAAGGCCGCGTACGTCAATCCAAGCATTGCCGACCGAGTTTCGAGGACCGTCCCACGCGCGCGCAAGTCGAAAACCGCGCCTACGCTCGTTCACGCCGCGGCCCGGCCGCGAGGCGTTCTAGAAGTTGTCCAAGCGTCAGGTTACGATAGCCCCCCGTTTTGACGGCCGCGGCGCCGCTTCGTTAGGCTCAGCCGCGAGGTCATAGAGGGATCGATCATGTTTCGAGGGGAAGGCATCCGGCTCAAGGGGTTCAACAACCTGACCAAGGTGGTGAGTTTTAACCTCTACGACTTCTTCGTCGCGCGGACGGACTCGGAGCGGCGCAGCTACGTCGAGTGGATCGACGAGGAGTTCAGCGCGAGCCGGATCACCAAGATCTTGCGCGGAATCGCCGAGATCATCGACGCGGAGGTGCTCTCGGTGTCCTCGACGGACTACGAGCCGCAGGGCGCGAGCTCACTCGTGCTCATGAGCGATCTCGGGCACAAGCGTGACCAGGAGGCCGAAGAGGAGGAAGAGATCGCGTCGGTTGAGCCCCCCCGTCCATCGGTCGGCGCGCACCTGTCGAAGAGTCACCTCTGCGCGCATACCTATCCGGACTGGACCGACCCCAAGGGGATTTGCAGCTTTCGCGTCGACATCGACATCGCCACGTGCGGGACCATCGTCCCCCTCCGCGCCCTCGACTTCATGTTCGAGAGCTTCGAGAGCGACATCGTGATCATCGACTACGTCGTCCGCGGGTTCACGCGTGACGCGTCCGGACGGCGCGTCTACATGGACCACACCGTGAGGTCGATCCGGGACTTCATCAGCCCGGACATCGTCGCGCAGTACCTGTGTGAGGACCTCGTGCTGCAGAACGAGAACATCTGGCAGACCAAGATGATGCGCCGACGGCTCGAACCGGCCGAGTACTTCCCCGAGGAAGCCGATCCAGCTGCCCCCGACAACATCCGTGCGCTCGAGGACGTACGCCGAGAGATGGCGGGGATTTTTTACGGGTGGCCCGGCTAGCCGGCCAGAACCCCCGATTCGTGAGGAAGGCCGCACCCTCGAAAGAGGCGGCGCGTGGTGCGAACTCCTTACGAGTTGATCCGAACGCGGTTCAAAAAGAGATCTGATCGCCCCCAAATCAACGTTCTTGTGAGCCTGCTCCGGGTTAATTCGACGGCGAGCGGACCCACGAGACCAGCGGAGAGTACCCGCGCAGCCGCCAGAACTCCGAAATTCGCCGTTTTTCGGGCGAACAGGGTCAGTACAAGGCCATTGGAAAAAAACGCCCCCTTGGTCTTGACGGACTCGAAGAGTCGGCATACTTATCTGCACCCCGTCGCGGAGCGATGCGTTTCAGCTTGCTCCCGAGCTTGCTCGCGGTTAGCGAACTAACCCTGAGCAGCGGTTCAGCGCCAGGCGAGTCTGGAGTCTCGGTTTCCGAGCACAGACCACTCACTTGGCAGGTGGCCGTGGGGTCCGACGCTCCCTGAAAACTGGAGAGAGGAAGAGGGAAGCCACGGGATGGCGCTTTTAGCGCCATCTTAGTGAGGTGCGGGAGGACTCGTCGAGAGGCGAGTCACTCCGTCGGTAGGCGACGCAAGTTGTCTGCCGGCCCAATGCCGAAAGGCAAGGCTTTGTAAAAACGAAGCAAGAGCAAGTTCAAACTGGAGAGTTTGATCCTGGCTCAGAGCGAACGTTTGCGGCGGGCCTAACACATGCAAGTCGAACGAGAATCTCTTCGGAGATGAGAGTGGCGCACGGGTGCGTAACACGTGGGTAACCAACCCCCTGATCTGGGACAACTCGGGGAAACCCGGGCTAATACCGGATGAGACGTACAGATTTTCGGATTTGTACGAGAAAGCCACGCAAGGGGTGTCAGGGGACGGGCCCGCGGCCCATCAGGTAGTTGGTGAGGTAAAGGCTCACCAAGCCGAAGACGGGTAGCTGGTCTGAGAGGATGATCAGCCACACTGGAACTGAGACACGGTCCAGACTCCTACGGGAGGCAGCAGTGGGGAATATTGCGCAATGGGCGAAAGCCTGACGCAGCCACGCCGCGTGAGCGATGAAGGTCTTCGGATCGTAAAGCTCTGTGGAGGGAGAAGAAAAAGGGCGGTGAAGAGCCGTTCATGACGGTATCCCTTTAGCAAGCACCGGCTAACTCCGTGCCAGCAGCCGCGGTAATACGGAGGGTGCAAACGTTGCTCGGAATCATTGGGCGTAAAGCGCGCGTAGGCGGCTTGGCAAGTTGGATGTGAAAGCCCTGGGCTCAACCCGGGAAGTGCATCCAAAACTGGTGGGCTTGAATCTCGGAGGGGGCCAGAGAATTCCCGGTGTAGAGGTGAAATTCGTAGATATCGGGAGGAATACCAGTGGCGAAGGCGCTGGCCTGGACGAAGATTGACGCTGAGGCGCGAAAGCGTGGGTAGCAAACAGGATTAGATACCCTGGTAGTCCACGCTGTAAACGATGAGTGCTAGGCGGTGGAGGATTTGACCCCTTCGCTGTCGCAGCTAACGCGCTAAGCACTCCGCCTGGGGAGTACGGTCGCAAGACTAAAACTCAAAGGAATTGACGGGGCCCGCACAAGCGGTGGAGCATGGGGAAATGAATTCGACGCAACGCGCAGAACCTTACCTGGTTTAAATCCACTAGAACCTGCTCGAAAGGCGGGGTGCCCTTCGGGGAATTAGTGAGAAGGTGCTGCATGGCTGTCGTCAGCTCGTGTCGTGAGATGTTGGTTAAGTCCCGCAACGAGCGCAACCCCTGTTGTCAGTTGCCATCATTCAGTTGGGCACTCTGGCGAGACTGCCGGCCAAAACCGGAGGAAGGTGGGGATGACGTCAAGTCCGCATGGCCCTTATGCCCAGGGCTACACACGTGCTACAATGGCTGGTACAAAGAGCCGCGAACCCGTGAGGGTAAGCTAATCTCAAAAAACCAGTCTCAGTTCGGATTGGAGTCTGCAACTCGACTCCATGAAGCCGGAATCGCTAGTAATCGGAGATCAGCATGCTCCGGTGAATACGTTCCCGGGCCTTGTACACACCGCCCGTCACACCATGGGAGTCGGTTGCTCCAGAAGTGGGTATCCTAACCTTCGGGAGGGAGCTTACCAAGGAGCGGTCGGTAACTGGGGTGAAGTCGTAACAAGGTAGCCGTAGGGGAACCTGCGGCTGGATCACCTCCTTTCTAGGAGACCTGGTTCAGACCTCGGTCTGACCAACTTCAGGTCAAGCCCACACCTCACCGTGGCCTCTCTTCCCTCCAGTTTTCAGAGAGCGTCTCTGATTTTTGAAAATCAAATAGAGAGAACAAGAGCGAGTGACCTCTATGACCCGATTGGGTTGTAGGGAGTCCGCGCTGAGGGAGAGTCGGGGTGAAACAGAGAGCCCTGAACTCGACCCACCTGGGGAGGCGATGTACGGGCGCGAGCGCGTACATGGTCAAGCTACAAAGAGCACATGGTGGATGCCTTGGCGCCAGGAGGCGAAGAAGGACGTGACTACCTGCGAAAAGCGACGGGGAGCTGGAAGTGAGCGACGAGCCGTCGATGTCCGAATGGGGAAACCCGGCACGCGTCATGGTGTGTCGTCATGCACTGAATACATAGGTGTATGAAGCCAACGTGGGGAACTGAAACATCTAAGTACCCACAGGAAAGGAAATCAACCGAGACTCCGCAAGTAGCGGCGAGCGAACGCGGAAGAGCCCAAACCGTGGGGATTCCCCTGCGGGGTTGTGGGAGCCCGATATGGGACCGTGGATTTTAGCAGAACGGCATGGGAAGGCCGGCCAAAGAAGGTGAGAGCCCTGTATGTGAAAGAGGAAGCGGCCCTAGGGATTTCCCGAGTAGGGCGGGACACGTGGAACCCTGCCTGAAGCTGGGAGGACCATCTTCCAAGGCTAAGTACTACCTGGCGACCGATAGCGAAATAGTACCGTGAGGGAAAGGTGAAAAGAACCCCTGCGAGGGGAGTGAAAAGAACCTGAAACCGTGTGTTTACAAGCAGTGGGAGCACTATGGCGCAAGCAATGTGCGACCGCGTACCTTTTGTATCATGAGCCAACGAGTTGTGGTTCGTGGCGAGGTTAAGCCGAGAGGTGTAGCCGAAGCGAAAGCGAGTCTGAATAGGGCGTGAAGTCACGGGCTGCAGACCCGAAACCCTGCGATCTATCCATGGGCAGGTTGAAGCGCGAGTAAGATCGCGTGGAGGACCGAACACACCGAAGTTGAAAATTCGGGTGATGACCTGTGGATAGGAGTGAAAGGCTAATCAAGCTGGGAGATAGCTGGTTCTCGCCGAAACATATTGAGGTATGGGGTCAGTCGATTTGCGCGGGGGGTAGAGCACTGAATGGGCTAGGGGGACCACAATCTTACCGAACCCAATCAAACTCCGAATACCCGTGACAACAGGCTGGCACTCAGGCTGCGTGAGCTAAGTTGCGTAGCCGAGAGGGTAAGAACCCAGACCGACAGCTAAGGTCCCCAAGTCATCGCTAAGTGGAGAAGGATGTGGGAGCACACAGACAGCCAGGAGGTTGGCTTAGAAGCAGCCACCTTTTAAAGAAAGCGTAACAGCTCACTGGTCGAGTGAACCTGCGCCGAAAATTCAACGGGTCTAAGCGATGCACCGAAGCTTCGGGTCTCGAAAGAGGCGGTAGGCGAGTACTGTTTGTGGGGTGAAGCCGTACGGAAACGAGCGGTGGACTTCAAACAGGAGCTGATGTTGGCATGAGTAGCGATAAACAGGGTGAAAATCCCTGTCGCCGTAAACCCAAGGGTTCCTGGGTAAAGACAATCTTCTCAGGGTTAGTCGGTCCCTAAGGCGAGGCGGAAACGCGTAGTCGATGGGAAGTAGGTGAATATTCCTACACCAGCACGGATGGTTTCTTGAGGAGGGACGGAGGAGGATAGCCAGGCTGTCTGATGGATGGCAGTTCAAGCTTGTAGGCAGAGAGCGTAGGAGGCGATGGCCACAAACGCGTTCTTTATGCCGAGAGGTGATGAGGTAGGACTTCGGTCCTTGAACCTGGTGATTCCAGACTTCCAGGAAAAGCTTCGCAAGAGCTAACCGCTGTGCTGACCGTACCCGAAACCGACACAGGTGGGTGGGGAGAACATCCCAAGGCGCTTGAGAGAACTCGGGTTAAGGAACTCGGCAAATTGACACCGTAACTTCGGGAGAAGGTGTGCCTTTGAGGGTGAAGGGCCTAGCGCCTGGAGCCTTTGGGGGTTGCAGTGAATCGGGGGTAGCGACTGTTTACCAAAAACACAGGACTCTGCGAAGTCGCAAGACGACGTATAGGGTCTGACGCCTGCCCGGTGCCGGAAGGTTAATAGGAGATGTCAGGGCAACCAAAGCATCGAATTGAAGCCCCGGTAAACGGCGGCCGTAACTATAACGGTCCTAAGGTAGCGAAATTTCCTTGGCGGGTAAGTTCCGTCCTGCACGAATGGCGTAACGATTTCCCCACTGTCTCGACCCGAGACTCAGCGAAATTGAATTCGGGGTGAAGATGCCCCGTACCCGCGGATAGACGGAAAGACCCCGTGAACCTTTACTGCAGCTTGGCACTGGTTTTCGGGCTTGTCTGTGTAGGATAGGTGGGAGGCGTTGATACGGGGCCGCCAGGTCTCGTGGAGCCATCCTTGAAATACCACCCTGATGAGTCTGAAAGCCTAACCGAGGCCCGTTAGCCGGGTCCGGGACACTGCCTGGTGGGTAGTTTGACTGGGGCGGTCACCTCCGAAAGTGTAACGGAGGCGCGCAAAGGTTCCCTCAGGCTGATTGGAAACCAGCCGTAGAGTGTAAAGGCATAAGGGAGCTTGACTGCGACACACACAAGTGGAGCAGGCACGAAAGTGGGCCTTAGTGATCCGGCGGTTCTGAATGGAAGGGCCGTCGCTCAACGGATAAAAGGTACTCCGGGGATAACAGGCTTATCACGCCCAAGAGTTCACATCGACGGCGTGGTTTGGCACCTCGATGTCGGCTCATCGCATCCTGGGGCCGAAGTCGGTCCCAAGGGTTTGGCTGTTCGCCAATTAAAGCGGTACGCGAGCTGGGTTCAGAACGTCGTGAGACAGTTCGGTCCCTATCTTCCGTGGGCGTAGGAATCTTGAAGTGGAGCTGTCCCTAGTACGAGAGGACCGGGATGGACGGACCCCTGGTGTTTCGGTTGTTTTGCCAAAGGCATTGCCGAGTAGCCAAGTCCGGAACGGATAACCGCTGAAAGCATCTAAGCGGGAAGCCAACCACAAGATGAGGATTCCCTGAAGGTTCGTTGTAGACCACGACGTTGATAGGCCGGGTGTGGAAGCGCTGCAAGGCGTGGAGCTAACCGGTACTAATAGACCGTTCGGCTTGGCCAGATTCGTTCTCTACGGTGGGTCAAGTTCAGGATTCTACGTTTTCACCGCACTCTCTTCTCGCGGACACATCACTCGCTCATCCACCTTCCTCGCTTCGAGCTGGGCGTCGTTCTCACGCGCTCCCTCGTGGAGTGGTCTTCTCGGACCCCGCTCGTCGCGTTCTCTTCTCTGGTGGCTATGGCGGAAGGGCCACACCCGATTCCATCCCGAACTCGGTCGTTAAGCCTTCCAGCGCCGATGGTACTGCAGGGGCCACTCTGTGGGAGAGTAGGACGCCGCCAGAACTATGGCCCCCTCGGCTTCGAGGGGGCCTTCTTTTTTGGTTCGCGCGCGGACGAGCCGGTACCGAGTCTCGGTACCGGCTTCGCTAGTTCTAGCTTCGCTTCCGACGGCCAAACGTCAGCCCGGCCGCCGCGAGCAGCAGCACCAAGGGACCGCTGAAGCCACTCGGGGATTCGGCGGTGACGCTGCAGCCCTTCTTGGGCTCGACCGGCGGCGGAGCCTCCTCGCCGGTCTCCTCCTCATCAGGAGCCTTCTTTTGCCCAGCCTCCTCGGGGCCGGCGAGAGAGTCGGCGATGTCCTGCTCGGAGAGGTCGTCCTTCTTCTTTTCGTCGCCACCGCCGCCGCCGCTGCCACCTTCATCACCCTCATCGTCGGAGGCTTTACGCCCCGACTTGATGAGCTTGATCTTGGTCTTGCCGAGGACGATGTCGTTGCCCTTGGCATTGGCTTGGACGATCTTGATCGTGTAGTTCCGATCCTTGTTGAAGCCGATGTTGCCCTCGAGCTCGATGGGGATCTTGATGAATTTGCCCCCGTCGTAGCCGGTCTCTTCGTGCCGGTGGACGATCGACTCGCCTCCGTTGATCTCCTGGAAGAACTCGATGTAGAGCGGTCCTTCTGCGCCACGGTCGATTTGCGCCCACAGGTAGCACACCCAGAGGTCTTCGCCCGGAACGTTGTCGAGCTCGGTCACCGCAGCTTTGCGTGCGGCGCCGGTGAGAGCACCCTTATCGGTGGTCTCGAGCTCCTTGTCCTGGCCGACCTTGATTTCGCCGGCGAGGACCGCTGTGCTGGCAAAGGCCGTGCAGATGAACAACATCGCCGGGAGAACCCGGTTTCTGAGGGATCGTTTCATGTGCGTTCGAGTCATGGCGGTGTTCCGGTCGCGTGTCCACATCCGTGGATGTGATCGGCGTGTATGGTAGCACGCGACTCTTGTCACGTGTACCGACACGCTCGGTCACAAGCGCGGTCGTGTGCAGGCTGAGCGCGCGACCGCGCTCAGGTGTCTTCTCGAAGCAGCGCGAGGATTTCTTCGTCGAGCTGAGCTTGGTGTTCGCTCGCGAACTTTCCGACGATGACATCGCGGCGCTGCGTGATCGGAACGCTTCCGTCGGCCGCGACTCCTCGCCCACCAATCCCTCCAACGGCGCGTCGACGCATTCGGTTTGGACCACGGCTCGGGCGCGAAGGTCCCTGACCAGCAGCAGACGCTGTCACCTGCGCTCGAGCTTCTGCCGAGGCGAACACCGGGTGCGAGAGCGAGGGGTTTACCGTTGGGCCTTCCTGGCTCTTGCGAAGCGGCGGGCCTTGCTCGGCGACCTCGCGAGGAGTGGGGGCCGGGCGGCGTTCCGGTCGCTTCTTCGCCTCGGGTTTGGGCGCTTTCTTTGTCTCGGCCTTCGCACCTCCGTCGGGGTGTGGGCCGATGTAGCGGATGATCTTCTCGTCAAACTTGCCCTTGCGAAGGGCCCGGATCATCGTCTTGTGCGACTCCTGCATCAGCGCGATGATCGTCTCGTCAAGGTTCTCGACAGACGGGTCCTCGAGCTTGTCGTTGTACAGGACCTTGTTGCTCGCGATGATGGTGCCGTCGAAGAAGACGTGCGTGAAGATGTGCGCCTTCTGGATGCCCGAGTCTTCGGTCTGCACGTGGTACAGCCGACCCCTGTGCGGGATGTTGTGGTTGTATCCAAGTTGCGGCGAGTTCTGCGAGCCCATGAGCGTGTCGATTTAACGTATCACGGAGCGCCGCGCGCGGAGCGTCCGTCGTCCGGAAAACCGACCGGGAATTCTCGCTCAGGCGCCGGGCCGAAGTGCGCGCTCCAGGAACTACGCTACCATGGCCTCGCGGCGGCGAAGGTCGAGTCGGTATGCCCACGACGATGACTCCAGCGGATGGCTTCCCGCTCTCTCGCGCCGCGCTACTCGAACCTCTCTCGCGGATCGCGGCGACAGGGGCGATTCCGTCATCTGCGCTGACGGCGCGGGTCGCCGACGTCGCTCCAGAGGTTCACCGCCTCTCACGTCATGCTCTCTATGAGTTGCTGACACCGGCGCTCTGCGGGCGACACCCGCACGTGGCGCTGCAGTGGTTGCGCGATACCGGGATTCTCCGCGAGCTGCTGCCTGAGCTGGACGCGACGGTCGCGTTTTCGCAAGAGGGTGGGCGCCGACACAAGGATGTTTGGGAGCACACGAAGATCGTCGCGCTGCAGGCCGTGCCGCGCCCGTCGGTGCGCTGGGCGGCGGTCCTGCACGATATCGGCAAGGTGACGACGAGGCGATTCGTCGCCCGGGGTCGCGTGACATTCCATGGGCACGCGGAGGAGGGGGTTCAGATGTTTCACCGCGGGCCCGACCGACGAATCGCGTTTCCGACGCATATCCGCGAGCGCGTGGAGATGTTGATCCTCCACCACCAGCGCCCCGGGCAGTACGACGGCTCGTGGACAGACGCGGCGGTTCGGAGGTTCGCGCGCGAGATCGGTCCTGGAATTCGGGATCTGCTCGATCTTTCGCGCGCGGACGTGACGAGTCGACGACCTGGGCAGCGACGACGCTGTCTGCGGATGATCAGCGAGCTCGCGCGTCGGATCCGGGAGCTGGAGGCGCTTGACGCCCGCGTGCCGCCGTTGCCGGCTGGGCTCGGGAACGCGTTGATGGGCGCGTTCGGACTCGTGCCGGGGCGCGACGTCGGGGCGCTGCGCCGGCAGCTCGAGACGCTCTGTGACGCGGGCGTCATCGAGAGCGGGCGGGCCGCCGAGTACTACGTGGCGGAGGCGCGCGCGCGCGGTCTCGTGTCCACGTCGTCCCCGGCTTAGAGCATGCGCCGGATGAGCACGGCGCTGATGTTGTCGGGTCCGCCGGCTCGATTCGCGGCCTGAACGAGCTGGCGCGCGGCGTTGCGCGTGCTGGTCCCGGTGATGATCTGATGGATCTGCTCGGCCGGGACGACGTCGCTGAGCCCGTCGCTGCACAGGAGGATGTTGTCGCTGATCTCAATGATGCCCGCGTTGATGTCGGGGACACCCTTGGACCGACCGTGGCCGAGGCAGCGCGAGATCCTGCCGCGGTAGGGGTGGACGGCGGCCTGCTCGCGCGTGATCACGCCCTTGGTGACGAGCTCCTGGACCATGGTGTGGTCAAGGGTGATCGGCGTGGCGGCGCGCTTGTCGACGAGGTAGGCCCGGCTGTCTCCCGAGTGCGCGACCCACATCTTGTCGCGGATGCCCATGACCATGACGGCGGTGCAGCCCATGCCCTCGGTGTCGGGGTTACGCGCGGTGTAGTCGGTGATCGTGGTGCTGGCGAGCAGGAAGCCGTGATAGAGGAGCTCGCGGGGCCCCTGCTTGCGGAAGTTGTCTTCGATGTACTTGGAGATGGTCTCGACCGCGATCGCGGAGGCGACCTCACCAGCGTTGTGGCCGCCCATGCCGTCACAGACGATCGCCATGTAGTAGCCGCGCCCGTCGTCATCCTGGAGCGAGATGGCGTCCTCGTTGTGCTCTCGCGCCATGCCCGGGTCGCAAACTCCGGCCATCTGGACTTCGAAGTTCCCCGGGTAGTGGGAGCGCCTGAAGAGTTTGTACATGAACCGATCGCGTTTACCGGGTTCGTGTCGGGAGCTTCATCGCTGCGCTGCAAGACCAGGGCGGCGGCCGACCCTGATCTTGGCATTGGACTCGCGGCGTGGGCAACTCTATCTCGAGGGCGCGGGCGTGGGCGCTCGCGCGGACAAAACAGCCGGTGAACCGCGGCGCCCAGCACATACGAAAAACCCCGAGACCAGATGGCCCGGGGTTCGGAGTGGAGCTGAGGGGGATCGAACCCCTGACCTGTGCATTGCGAACGCACCGCTCTCCCAGCTGAGCTACAGCCCCATTTTGTTGTCTGAGGCGGGGAACCTACCTGAAGCGAACCATCGGCGCAAGAACGATGATTTTTCGATCAGCGCTGCGCAGAAGTGAGCGTGCTCTCATGTGGTCGGTGGGCGGGGCCTCGTGTCGCGTCTCGCCAGCACGATGGCCGTAAGCCCGGAGAGGAGGATGAGCGCGAGGATCGCGATCAGGACGCGATCTTCGGGGTAGGCGAGTTGAACCCACCAGGGCTGAGCCGCAGGCGCGCGCATGGCTCTCGCGTTCGCGCGTTCGCGAACGTGCCGCGATGCTATCAAACCGCGGGGCCCGGCGTGGCGACGGTATGACGAGCGAGCGCGATCAGGACGGGAGGAAGAAGCCAGCGCGGGTGCGGCTCGATCGCCTGGTCGTCGAGCGCGGGCTGTGTGAGTCGCGTACGAAGGCCCAGGCGCTCATCATGGCCGGTCAGGTCGTCGTCGGAGATCATACGCAGACCAAGCCGGGCACGAGCGTGCGGGCCGATGTGGTCGTACGGCTGCGCGGCGGGGAGCAGACCTTCGTGTCACGCGGCGGGACCAAGCTGGCCGGGGCGATGCGGAGCTTCTCGACGCTCTCGGTCCGCGGACGCGTGGCCATGGATGTCGGCGCCTCGACCGGCGGTTTCACGGACTACTTGCTGCGCGCGGGCGTGGCGCGCGTGTACGCGGTCGATGTGGGGTACGGCCAGCTCGCGTGGCGCCTTGTACAAGATCCGCGGGTGATCGCGATTGAGCGACAGAACATCCGAACGCTCGCGCGTGACCGCGTGCCGGAGGCGATCGAGCTGGTCGTGATCGACTGCTCGTTTATCTCGCTCACGAAGGTGCTGCCGAGCCTGCCGCCGTTTCTCGGGGCGCGGGCCGACGTCGTGGCGCTCGTGAAGCCGCAGTTCGAGCTCGGGCGCGGCGCGGTCGGCAAGGGCGGGATCGTGCGCGATTCGGCGGGTCATCACGCGGCGCAGGAGCAGGTCGCGAGCGCCGCCGCGGCGCTCGGGTTCGTCGAGCGCGGCCGCTGCGACTCGCCGATCTCGGGTCGCGAGGGGAATCGGGAGTTCTTCACGTGGCTCGCTTGGGGGCGCGGATGAGCTTTTTCGGTCGCGCGCGCGCGTGGTCACGCGCGCCGCGGCTTGACGCGGGCGGTCGCGGTCGGCGACACCTCTCGACCGTATGTCGAGCCCGGTCTTGAACAGTCACCAGCGCGCGTTTCTCAAGTCGTTGGCGCACCCGCTCAAGCCGGTGGTGCTCGTGGGCTCGGACGGCTTGACGCCCGGGCTGGAGGGCGCGGTCGACCGGGCGCTCGAGGACCACGAGCTGATCAAGGTCAAGCTCGGGCAGAGCTTCACGGGCGAGCGCCGGTCGGCGGCGAGCAGTCTGGGGGCGGCGACCGACGCGGCGGTGGTCCAGGTGATCGGGCGGATGATCGTGTTGTTTCGCCCGCGCCCGGGAGAGCGTGACGGTCGCGCGCGGATCGAGCTGCCCGCGTGACGGGGCGAATCTGCCCGGCGCGTCGGGCTTCGAGCTTCAGGTAGTATGCTGAGGAGCATGCGCGAACGGTCGGCGGGGATGGGGCGCTCGAGTCGCGTGTTCGCGTTCGCGCTCGCGTGCGCGCTCGGCCTCCCGAGCGCGCTGTCATGCAAGACGAAGGCGACGAATAACCCGTCGGACTCCGTCTGGGGTCAGAAGAAGGGCGGCGCGGACAAGGGGCGAGAGATCGTGCTCGAGCGCGTGTCGTCCGCGACGGGGACGCCGTCGCCGGTGTTCGAGCTGCTGGAGTCGGAGCTGCAGCGCAACCTCGCCCGGCTGTCGAGCGAGGAGCGCGAGGTCCCGGCGTACTTCCTCGCGTATGACCTGATCGCGCGGCAGCAGCTGTGGCTCGAGGCGCAGGAGGGAGTGATCGTGCGCGACAGCGCCGATCGCGACCGGACGATCGACATCGACGTGCGCGTCGGCGGCCGACAGCTCGACAACGGGCACACGCAGGGCGGGAACTACGGGCCAGGGAACGGGCTCGGCGTGGGCCTGCCGATCAGCGTCGGGAACGAGCCGATGTCGTTGTCACAGGCGCTATGGATGCTGACGGAGACGCAGTATCGCGACGCGCTCGAGGCCTTGAGCCGCGCCGAGAGCGATGAGCAGCTGCGGATCCAGGATGAGGAGAAGCCCGAGAGCCCGGATTTCTCCAAGGAGGAGCCGATGACGCACGTCGAGCCGGCGCTCGAGCTCGACCTGCAGGCGATCTCGCGGGAGTGGCGACCACGGATCGAGGAGGCGTCGGCGGCCCTGGGCGGCGACCCGCGGGTGCTCGAGAGCAGCGTGGTGCTGCTGGTGATCGCGGACAACCGGGTGTTCGTGAACAGCGAGAAGTCGCGGGTGCAGGGCTCACACGTCCGCTTCCGGGTGATGCTGCAGGCGCTGGCGCAGGCCGACGACGGCATGCAGCTGTCGCGCTTCGAGAGCTTCGAGGTGCACAGGCGCGAGCAGCTGCCGACCCAGGCGAAGCTGGTCGAGACCGCGAACCGGCTGCGCGGCGAGCTGATCGCGCTGCGCGAGGCGCCGCTGGCCGAGCCGTACGCGGGGCCGGCGGTGCTCGAGGGGCGCGCGGCCGGGGTGTTCTTCCACGAGATCTTCGGTCACCGGCTCGAGGGCCACCGACAGAAAGATGATCTCGAGGGGCAGACCTTCGCCGATATGCTCGGCAAGCGCGTGCTGCCGGCGTTCCTGGATATGGTCGATGACCCGACGGTCAGCGCGCTCGACGGGGTGCCGCTGAGCGGGCACTACCACGTCGATGATGAGGCCGTGCGCGCGCGCCGGGTCGTGCTGGTCGAGCGCGGCAAGCTCAAGGCGTTCTTGCTCGGTCGCTCGCCGGTGCTGCCGTTCAAGCGCAGCAACGGGCACGGCCGACGCGAGCGCGGGATGCAGGCGGTCGCGCGTCAGGGGAACCTGATCGTCACGAGCCGCAAGACGATCCCGGACGATGAGCTGCGCGACGCGCTGATCGACGAGATCAAGCGACAGGGTAAGCCGTACGGGCTGTGGTTTAGCGACATCCAGGGCGGCTACACGATCACGGACCGCAGCGGCCCGCAGGCGTTCAAGGTGATGCCGCTGATGGTCTACCGCGTGTGGCCCGACGGGCGCCCCGACGAGCTCGTGCGCGGCGCGGACATCGTCGGCACCCCGATCGCGGCGTTCGAGACGATCCTGGCGACCGGGGATTCGCCGGGGATCTTCAATGGGATGTGCGGCGCGGAGTCGGGGGATGTCCCGGTCTCGGCGGTGAGCCCGGCGCTGCTGCTGCGCAACATCGAGATCGAGCGCGCGAGTCACAGCCGCGATCGCCCGCCGCTGCTCGAGGCGCCGCCGGCCGGCGCGTGCCCGCAGGGCGAGACGGCGTCGCGGTCGTCGGCGGCGGAGGTGCGGCGATGAACACCTGGCTTTTAGGGCTGGTTTTTGGCGCCGCGACGCTGGCCCCCGCGAGCGGGTCGACGGCGACGGCGACGCCGGCGGCTGCGAGCGCGAAGACGGGCGCGAAGACGGGCGCGAAGACGGGCGCGAGCGCGTCCGCGCGGCGGTGCGAGGTCGCGGCGGTCGAGCAGGAGCTCGCGCGAGGGATCGCGCGTCTGCGCCTCGACGAGGGGCCGAGCCCGTACATGGCGACGGCGCGGATCATGCGGTGGAAGTCGCTGGCGCTCGACGGCTCCTACGGGGGCGTGATCACGGATGTCGAGGAGCTGCAGGCGGTCGGGACCATGGAGGTCCGGGTCGGCTCGCCGAGCCGAGACAACAGCAACATGTTTGGACTCGACGGCGCGCAGTCGCGCTTCCTGCTGCCGTTCACGCCGCGCGCCGAGTTCACGCGCAAGAAGATCTGGCTGTCGATGGACCTGTCCTTTCGGGCGGCTTCGAGCACCTTCGCGGCCAAGCAGGCGATCCTCGATCGCCTCGCGGGAGACCCGCTGCCGATCGACCTCGGGCCGGGGCCGCAGGCGTCGCCGCGCGCGAGCGCGGCTGATCCCTGGGACGTCGCGACCGTCGACACGCGGCGGGCGGAGCTGCGCGCGCTGGTGGCCGAGCTGAGCGAGCGCTTCCGTCAGCACCCGAAGATCGACAACGGGGACGTGTTCATCCAGATCCTGGCGACGGATCAGAGCGTGATCGACTCGGAGGGGCTCGCGCTGCGCGAGCACGGCGTGCGCGCGGTGCTGGCCGTGACGGCGCAGTCGCAGGCCGAGGACGGGATGCTGCTCGACCACGGCGGCGCGGTGTTCTTCACCGAGGTGCCGGCGGCGAGCGCGGCGCTGCGCGAGCAGGGCGAGGCGCTGGTCGATCGCGTGCTGGGTGAGCTGGTGGCGTTGACCGAGGCGCCGATGATCGAGGAGGACTACGACGGTCCGCTGCTGTTCGAAGGGGAAGCCGCGGCGCAGCTGCTGGCGTCGACCGTCGCGACGCAGGCGGCCGGGACGCCGGCGCCGCTGGCCGACGGGGGGCGCCTGCGCGAGCTGGAGCCGCACTGGCAGGGCTCGATCGGCAAGTCGGTGCTGCCAGACGACCTGAGCCTCACGGACGATCCGACAGCGGCGGGCTTCGGCCACTACGAGCGCGACGCGGAGGGCTTCGCGGCCCGGCGGATCGAGCTGGTCAAGGGCGGGGTGCTGCAGGCGCTGCTGATGACGCGGGCGCCCAACGAGCACTTCAAGGAGAGCAACGGGCACGCGCGCATGAGCCCGGTGCTGCAGGTCGGGCCGACCATCTCGAACTTGTCGCTGACGAGCCGCGGGCGCGGCGCGAGCGGCAAGCAGCTGGAGCGCGAGCTGATCCGGCGCGCGCGCGAGGACGGCTACGACTTCGCCTACGTGATCGAGCTGCTGCGCGACGGCAACATCCTGGGCCCGGTCCCGCGGGAGGGCGCGGCGTCCTTCGGCGGCGGGCGCAAGGTCGCGATCCCGATCCCGGCGCGGGTGTTTCGCGTCGACGCGAGCGGCAAGCGGACGCTGGTGCGCGGGGTCGTGTTCAGCCCGGTCTCGATGCGAGTGCTCCGGAGGATCCGCGCGGTCGGGAAGCAGCGCCACGAGGTGGCGCTGCGGATCCCGGTGGGCCCGCTGGGCGGGTTCGGCGGAGAGACCGGGATGGACGGGATCCTGAGTCACACGGTGGACGTGCAGGTGTCGACGCCGGATCTGCTGATCGACGGCTTCGAGCTGCTCGTGGAGCGCGGCGAGAACGAGCGCCTGCCGACCTTGGTGCACCCGCTGCGCGATCCGGACTGGACCTACGCGGGCCAGACGACGCTGTCGACGCAGGCGCCGTGACGTCGTAACCAACGACGACGCCGCGCCCAGAGGACGCGGCGTCACGGCGCCGAAGCTCGGCGGAGGCTAGAGAGATTTCTGGGCGAACTTGATCGCCTCGATGATCGTGTACTGCGTCGGCGAGTTGGCCTTGGCGTCCGACGGCATGGTCTGGATGCCCTCGGAGTGCCAGCGGATGATGCCGCCCTCGTCGAGCAGGACGATCGAGGGTGACGCGCGCAGGTACTCGATGTAGGTGGTGGAGCCCTCGAGCCCGATCTCGCGCGCCTTGTTGTACTCCGTCGAGTTGGGGAAGCGGTACAGCGGGACGCCGGGCAGCTCGGCCTTGCCGTGGGTCTTGTGGAAGTCGCGGAGCTGGCCGTCGTTCATGGGTCGCTGACGGTCGTTGCCCGGGAACTGGATGTGCGTGAAGAGGATGTCGACGCCGACGTTGTTGAGGTCGGCTTGCGCGAGCTGGAGGACCTGCAGCATCTCGGCGGCCTGGGCCTGCTCCTCGCGGGTCGCCCAGTCCCAGAACAGGATCATGTGCTTCTTGCCGTAGAGCTGACGGCCGTCGAGGATGCCGCCGTTGGCGTTGACGAGCATGGTGGCGACGCTCGCGTGACCGAACAGGGTCTTACGCGCCCAGTCGGGGGCCTCGTTGAGCTTGGAGGCGCCGACGAGGAACATCGGCGGGGCGTCCTCGATGGGCGGGAGCTTGCTGTTGGGCTTGGCGGTGATCTCGACCTCGAGCTCCTGGGCCGGGGTGTCCTTGACCGGCGGGCGCCAGAGGCTGAGCTTGACGGGGCTGCCGCTGGCGAGCTGGCTGAGCCGGAGGTCGGCGCGGCTGCTGACGGGGCTGCCGTTGAGCGCGAGGATCAGGTCGCCCTTGTTGATCTGCTCGCAGCCGGTGCACTCGTACTTGTTGTTGTAGGCGACGTAGACGCCGCCCTTCTCGAGCGCGGATCTCGGGACGTTGGGCCCGCCGGTGACTTCGCAGCCGGTCGACGACAGGCCCGTCACGGCCAGGAGGGACGCGAGACCGAGGGCAGACAGGATCTTCTTCATGGGCGAGGCTCTCCAGGTGACGCGCTCGAGACGAGGTCGCGCGTTTCCGTGATGCGGTGGCGCATTTTGTAGAACGCGCGGGTGCGGGCGTCAAACGAATTGTGCGGCATGAGCGCGGTCGTCGCGGCCGGCTCCCGTGAGCTCATTGGCGCGAGCTCGCCGACGTCTTGCGCCGGACCCAAGGGTCAGGCGACCGCGCGGGGATCGATCAGAAGCGACCGCGCGCGCCGAGGGTAAACCCCCAGAACCGCGGCAGGCCCTCCTGCGTCGGGTTCTCGACCGTGGTGTCTGCGGCGGCCTCGTCGAGCACCGAGACGATCGTGAAGCCGGAGGCGTCGGGGTGGTCGAGGTTGGCGAGGAAGTAGTAGGTGAAGTCGTAGTCGAAGCGCGCGCCGACGGCGACGTTGGGGTGCACGAAGACGTTGAAGCCGAGCTGCAGCGGGAGCGCGACGCCGTGGAAGTCGAGCCGCGCCGGTCCGCTGAGGGTCTCGTAGCGCGCGCGCCACAGGTGGTAGTGGAAGCCCACGCCGACGTAGGGGTCGTAGCGGCCGCGGGGGAGCACGTGGATCCGCAGGCTCGGGCCGGCGTTGACGGTGCGCAGCTTGACGGTGGTCGTGACGGCCTGGGAGAGGTCGAAGTCGAAGAGGTCGATGCCGAGGCGCTCGTTGAGGACGTCTTGCAGGCGCTGCGGGTCGAGGTCGTAGATGTCCGCAGCGTTGAGGCCGTTGACGTCGCCAGGCGTGAGGGTGCCCCAGCCGAGCTCGAGGCCGATGTCGAGGATGCCGAAGGTGTTGCGACCGAGGAAGCCGTTGAGGCGCAGGCCGGGCTTGGCGTTGAGGTTGTCCTCGCCCTTGCAGTAGCTGCGGGTGCAGCCCTGGGTGCCGATCATGAACTCGAAGATGAGGCCGGCGTGTCGCCACTTCTTCGGGTTGGCGCGCTCGGCCTCGCGCTGCGCCTCTTCGAAGGCGGCGATGGCCTCCGGGGTGATCACCGCGGGCGCCGACTTGGGTGACTCGGCGTCGCCGGGGGCGGGCGCGTCGTCACCCGAGTCCTCGGCGGGCGCGGTGCGCATGGCGGGGGCGCTGGTGGCCGGGTCGCCCGAGGGCGCGTCGATCGTCTCGGGCTGCGGGGGGCCAGGGACGTCGTCGAACTCGTCCGGCGGCAGTTCGGGCGCGGGCGGCTCGACGGCGATCGGCTGCTCGGCGGCGCGGGGTCGCGTCGCCGGCTGCTTGGTCGCTGGTTGCTTGGGTTTGGCCGCGGCGGGCTGCTTGGGCTTGGGCGCGGCGGGCTGCGTGGGCTTGGGCGCGGCGGGCTGCGTGGGCTTGGGCGCGGGGGCCTCGCTCGGCTCCTCCCCCGGGATGCCGCCGCCGCGTTCAGGCGGGAGCGTCGGCGGCGGGCCGGGATCCTGGGCCTGCGCGGGAGCGCCTGCGAGACCCAACAACGCCGCGAGCGAGACGAACGTCCAGCGAGAACCAACGAGCCTCATTGTCCCGACATAAGTAGCGCGGCTCGAGGCCCCATGCCACCAGGCCGCTTCGCGTGGGGACGCGCGAGCCCCTACGGCGCCGCGCGGTTCGGCGGCGCGGAGGGCGAGGCGCGCGGAATGGCGCGAGGCGATCTCTCCCGAGGTAGCGAGGGCGCGCGCGGGCGCTCAGCTCTCGACGAAGGCCTTGAGGCGTTTGCTGCGGCTCGGGTGCCGGAGCTTGCGCAGCGCCTTGGCCTCGATCTGTCGGATGCGCTCGCGCGTGACCGAGAAGTCCTGACCGACCTCCTCGAGGGTGTGGTCGGAGTTCTCGCCGATGCCGAAGCGCATGCGCAGCACCTTCTCCTCGCGCGGCGTCAGCGTGGCCAGGACGCGACGTGTCTGATCAGCCAGGTTGATGTTGATGACCGCGTCGGTCGGGCTGATCATGTTCTTGTCCTCGATGAAGTCGCCGAGGTGGCTGTCTTCCTCCTCGCCGATGGGCGTCTCGAGCGAGATCGGCTCCTTGGCGATCTTGAGGACCTTGCGCACCTTGTCGAGCGGCAGCTCCATCTTCTCGGCGATCTCCTCGGGGGTCGGCTCGCGGCCGAGCTCCTGCACGAGGCTGCGGCTGGTCCGGATCAGCTTGTTGATCGTCTCGATCATGTGGACCGGGATCCGGATGGTGCGCGCCTGATCGGCGATCGCGCGCGTGATCGCCTGCCTGATCCACCAGGTCGCGTAGGTCGAGAACTTGTAGCCGCGCTTGTACTCGAACTTGTCGACGGCCTTCATGAGGCCGATGTTGCCCTCCTGGATCAGGTCGAGGAACTGCAGGCCGCGGTTCGTGTACTTCTTGGCGATCGAGACGACGAGGCGCAGGTTGGCCTCGACGAGCTCGGCCTTGGCCTGCTCGGCCTGCCGACGCGCCTTCATGAGGTTGTCGTGGAGCTCGCGCAGCGCGAGCGCGGTCATCTCGGTCTCCTGCTCGACCTGCCGGATGCGCTTGATGGCGAGCTTCATGCGCGCCTCGATCTCGTGCAGCTCCGAGGGGTGGAGGCCGAGGCGACGGCACAGCTTGAATTCTTCCTCTTCGGACAGGCGGATGTCCTTGAAGAGCGCGCGCAGCTCGTCGAGGTCCATGCCGGCGCGCCGCTCACACTGCCGGAGGTCGCGCTCGGCCCGGGTGACGCGCTCGACGAGCTGGGTGAGCTCGTAGACGATGCCGTCGATCGGCTTGCGCCCGAGGCGGATCTCCTGGATCGCGAGGACGATCGCGCGGCGGTGATCCTCGACGGTGCGCTCGGGCCCGCTGGCGGCCTCGGGGGTCTCGAGCTCGGCGCGCTCGAGGCTGGGCGGCGCGGAGAGCCGCTCGATCTCTTTCTGGTGACGGCGGATCTTCTCGAGCTGACGCTGGAGGTTCTCGAGCGCGGCCTCTTGGTTGAAGTTGGGCGACTTCTTGCGCTTGAGGTCGTTCTCGGACGGGTTGGTCACCTGCATCACGTCTTTGACGCGGACCTGGCCCCGCTTGAGCCGCTCGTAGATCTCGAAGACGTAGGGCGCGGCGACCGGGGACGCGAGCGCGATGTCGAGGACCTTGAGCTCACCCTGCTCGATGCGCTTGGCGATCTCGACCTCGCCCTCGCGCGTCAGCAGCGAGACGGAGCCCATCTTGCGCAGGTACATGCGCACGGGGTCGTTGGTCCGCGCCTTCTCGTCCTCGACCTCGCGGCGGGTGAGCGGGCGGCGCGTCTTGGGTCGCGAGGAGGCGCGCTTGGACGACTGCGAGACGACGTTGATGCCCTCGGCGATCAGGTCCTTCTCCCACTGGGCGAGCTCCTTGGGGTCGATCAGATCGGCCGGGACGAGCCTGCGCAGCTCGTCGTAGGTGACGTGGCCTTTCTTCTTGCCGAAGGCAATGAGCTGCTTCTTGAGCTTGTCAACATCAACCGTTCGCGTCTTTGCCGTCATGCTTGTACTTCAACTTCTGTTAGGCCTGTCCTCGTGTACGAGGCGCCGGTTCCCGTTCGAGCTCGATGAGCTGGCGGTTGAGCTCGACGCGCTGCTGACTCAGCGTTCGCACGAGCTCCATGTCGCCGCGTTCTCGAGCGCGGCGCATCTCGAGCGCCGCTTCGTCGCGTTTGCGTTTTAATGCGTGTCGTTTGCAGCCCCGCAGGCAGGCTGAGAGGACCTCCTGCGGGTCGAGCTCGGTGTCGCGGTACGCCCCCGAGAACACGACGTCGTGCACCTGCCGGTGCGCGCGCGCGTCGATGAGCTCGAGCAGCTCGCCCTCGCTGGGGTGCGCGCCCTGCTTGGCGGCCTCGATGACCGCGCGCGCGATGGGGCTCAGGCGCTCGTCGGTGATGTGCGCGATGACGTCGGAGCGCTCCGCGACGCCCGCGAGGTGAGGGTTGTCGACGAGCAGCGTGACGATGCTCGCCTGCTCGCGCGGGAGCGCGGGGAGCCGCGAGGGGGCTGCGCCGCCTTGCGGCGGCGGGCCGCCCTGCGCGTCGGGCCCCATGTCGGGCGGACCGCCCCAGAGATCCGGCGGCGGCTCGTCGAAGCTCGGCGGCGCGTGGCCGCGATCGTCGAAACGACGATCGTTAAATCGACGATCGTCGCGACGATCGTTAAACCGGCGATCGTCGCGGCGATCGCTCGGCGGACCGCCCCGGAAGCGCGAGTCATCGCGTCGGTTGAAGGATGATCCTCCTCGCGACGAGCGACCGGGTCCTGAGAAGCGACCCGCGGAGTGCTGGCTCTGTGACCGGATCGAAGAATCCTGAAAGCGCATGGGGCCAGGGGCCGCGCGGCTGAAGCGATCAAAGGCGGGGGCGTCGGGAGGCGGACGTCCGTTGCCCCGTAGTAAAGCTGAAATGCGTTGAGGCGAAAGATTGAGCAATTTTGCCGCGCGATCAATGTAGAGATCGCGCGCGGCGTCGCTCTTGACCTTGCCCAGCAGCGGGGTGATCGCGTCGAGGGCGCGAGCTTGCGCGTCGAAGGACTCGGTGGCGCCGCTCTCGACCATGCGCTCGATCATCCACAGGAGCGCGGAAGAGGGCCGTTCGAGCAGGTTGGCGAGGCGCTCGGGGTCGACGCTGTCGGGGTCCTCGCCCTCGTCGAGGACGACGATGCGCGCGTCGAGGCCCGTCTCGAGCAGGAGCGGGATCGCGGCGCGGGCGGCCTTGAGCCCGGCGGCGTCGCCGTCGAAGCAGATCACCGCGGTGTCGGTGAAACGGGCGATGACCTCGACCTGCTGGGCTGTCAACGATGTTCCGAGGGGCGCGACCGTCTCCGTGAAGCCGCGCTGGTGCATGGCGACGACGTCGACGTTGCCCTCGACCAGGATCGCGCGCCCGCGGCGGCGCATGTTCTGACCGGCGGCGTGCAGGCCGAACAGCGTCTTGCTCTTCTTGTAGAGCAGCGACTCGGGCGAATTGACGTACTTCGGGATCGTCCGGCCGTCAGTCTCCTCGGCGTGCTCGGGCAGGACGCGGCCCGAGAAGCCGACGATGGAGCCGCCCGCCTGGATGATCGGGAACATCAGGCGCCCGCGGAACTTGTCGAAGTGCGCGCCGGTGCGCTCGCTGCGACCGACGAGCCCGAGCGCCTCGGCGAGCTCGAGGGACAGGTCGCGGCTGGCGAGCGTCCGCGCGAGGCAGTCCCAGCCGGCCTCGGTCGGCGCGGGCGCGTAACCGAGCGAGAAGATCTCGGAGGCCTCGTCGGTGATCCCGCGCGCTTGCTGGTAGGCGCGGGCGCGCTCGCCCTCGGGCGCGTGCAGGAGGATCTCGCGGTAGGTCTCGAGCGCGCAGCGCATGATCGAGTAGGCGCGCTCGCGCTCCGCGTGGCGAGCGGCGATGCGGTCGGGCCGCCCGGTGTTGGGCAGCTGGACGCCGTAGCGCTCGGCGAGCTTGCGGGCCGCCTCGGGGAAGCCGACGCCCTCGATCTCCATGACGAACTGCATGCCGTCGCCGTAGACGCCGCAGCCGAAGCACTTGTAGCTCTTGCGCTCCGGGTTGACGTAGAAGCTCGGCGTCTTTTCCTGGTGGAAGGGACAGCAGGCCTTGTAGTTCTTGCCGGCCCGCTGGAGCCCTACGTACTGATTAATCAGGTCGACGATGTCGAGCCGATCCCTCAGTTCTTGGAGTTTGTCATCCGGAATGCCTGCCATGGACAAACAGGAACGCGAACCCGGCAACCAGGGGCCGTGAGCGCATCAGGATAGGGAAATTCCACAGGAAATCGAGTGTATGTGCGCTCTCGCGAGCTGAATCTCTTGTAAGGATCCCCACAAGTTGCGAATGCGCAAGCCCGATCGTCGGTTCTCGCCGTTAATTTGCCCGGAACCGCGACTCGGTGCATGGGCGATCCATGGAAGCGATCGGCACGGGGTCCGCGGGAGAGGATGAGCGTCGGCGTAGCGGCGCGCGCGCGCGCGCGCGCGACCGGTTGATGGATCGGGCGACGAAGACGTACCCCCTCACCGATACGCTGGCGAAGGTCCGCAACATCGAGAACCTGCTGCTGTTTATCGACGACGACCTGCGGGAGACCGCGCTCGCGCTGCACAACGTGGAGCAGTTTCTCGTGCAGACGCTGGGGCTCTTGGAGCAGCCGCGGCTGCGGCGCGAAGACGTGCAGAGCCTGGCGGGCGACACCGAGGTCCTCGATCACGTCGATATGCTCAACGAGACGCTGGAGACGCTCCGGCGGCGCTTGTCACACCTGGCCGCGAGTCTGCGCTAGGCAGCGAGTCGGAGATTGCGGGGCTTGGCCCCCAGGGGTATGCATTTGAGGTCTCCCGAGGCCGCGCGCAGGGTTGTATCGCGGCGGACGGCTGCCCATGTCGAGCCCTGACAATCCATCGCCGGGCGCGAAGGAAACGATCGACGCGGCGGGCGGCGCAGGAGGCGACGCGCGTCGACGTGCGCGGGAGGCGATCCTCGCGACTTGCCTCGTGTACGTGGTGTTCGGGCTGATGGCCGTGCACCCGTGGACGCTCGAGGTCCGCGGGCTCGCGCTGATCGTCGCGTTCTACTTCTTGCCGGGCTGGGTGCTGCGGCGCGAGCCGGACACGCAGCGCCGCTATCAGGTCGGTCCCGAGAGCCCGTTTCCCGAGTGGAGCTGGCGCGGCGCTCGCGTCGCGACGATCGCGGCGGCGCTGGTGTTCCCGCCGTTCGTGTTCGGGTTCTGGTGGTTTTACTGGAAGGTCTGCGCGGGGCAGCTCGAGTGGCTGTCGCCGCTGGTGTGGCTCGAGTCGCTCACGCCGTGGGTGACCGGGGTCGAGGACTTCGTGCGCGCGCTGTGCCGGCCGCATCGGGGCGGGTTCTGGCCGGAGGCCCTGCGGATCCCGCTGAAGTGGCGCGAGTACTACGGCCTCGGCTTCGTGCGCGAGCTGGGCATCGGCCTGTTCGCGGTCGCGCTGGCCGAGGAGGTCTTTCACCGCGGGTACCTGATGAGCGCGCTCGAGGACCGCTGGCCGGCGCGTCGGAAGATCTTCGGGGTGCCGTTTGGCCTGGCGGCGGTGCTGTCGAGCCTGCTGTTCGCGGTCGGGCATCTGGTGGGGATGGCGCAGGCCGGGCGCCTGGTGACTTTCTTCCCCGCGCTGGTGTTCGCGTGGTTGTGGCGCCGGAGCGGCAGCCTGTGGGCGCCGGCGCTGTTTCACACGGCCGCGAATTTGCTCATGGATCTGCTGCTGGCGACGACCTTCCCGCGCTGAGGCGACCTGTCCGCGAGATCGAGTCGAACATCGAGTAGAACCATGGCGAGCGTGGGCGAGGCGGGGGCAGCGGAGGAAGGCGGCGTGGACGCGGGGCGCGTCGGGGCGTTCTTCGACGTCGACCGCACGCTGCTCGCGGTGAATTCGGGGCGCTCGTGGATCGGCTACGCGTGGCGGCGCGGCGACCTGTCGGCGACGATCGTGCCGCGCGCGCTGTGGTGGCTGGTCAAGTACGCGCTGGCCGGCGACCGCTTCGACTTCGAGGAGACGGCGGCGCGGGCGGCGTCCTTGTACGCGGGGCGTGAGCAGGCGGCCTTGAAGGCGGACGTGCGCGAGTGGTTCTCGAGCTCGCTGGCGACCTTCGTGTGCGCGCAGGGGCGCGAGCGGGTCGCGTACCACCGCGCGCGCGGGCACGTGATCGCGCTGCTGACCTCGGGCTCACGCTTCCTCGCCCAGCCGCTCGCGGAGCTGCTCGGGGTCGAGCACATCCTGTGCACGGAGCTCGAGGTCGACGCGCTCGGGCTGCTGACCGGCCGTCACGTGGCGCCGGCCTGCGGCGGCCCGGGCAAGATCGTGTACGCCGAGCGGTTCGCGGCCGAGCACGGGCTCGAGCTCAGCCGCAGCTTCTTCTACACGGACAGCGCGAGTGATATCCCGATGCTCGAGCGCGTCGGCAGGCCGCGCGTGATCAACCCCGACCGCGTGCTGCTCCGGTACGCGCGCGAGCGGGGCTGGGGGTACGAGAGATGGACGACCTGAGCGAGACTGGACCCGATGTTGACGTGATCATCGAGCGCGCGCTGGCCGAGGACCTGGCGAGCGGCGACGTGACGAGCCGATCGATCGTCCCGACGACGCTGACGCGGCGGGCGCGGATGGTCGCCAAGGCGCCGCTCGTGATGGCGGGCGGCGCGATCGTCGAGCGCGTGTTCGCGCGGATCGACCCGCAGATCGAGGTCTCGCGCGCGGTCCTCGACGGGGCGCAGGTGGCCCCCGGCGCCGTGCTGGCGCGCCTGCGCGGGCCGGCGCGAGGACTGCTCGCCGGCGAGCGCACGGCGCTGAACCTGCTGCAGCGCATGTGCGGCGTGGCCACGCTGACGCGATCCTTCGTCGACGCGCTCGCGGGCGCGCCGTGCCGCGTCGTCGACACGCGCAAGACGATGCCGGGGCTGCGCGCGCTCGATCGCTACGCGGTCCGCTGCGGCGGCGGCACCAACCACCGCAACGACCTCGGCGCGGCCGTGCTGATCAAGGAGAACCACGTGCGCTGCGCGGGCGGGGTCGCGGCGGCGATCACGGCGGCCCGCGAGCACGCGCCGCACACGATGAAGATCGAGTGCGAGGTGCAGACGCTCGCCGAGCTCGAGGAGGCGCTCGGCGCCGGCGCCGACATCGTGATGCTCGACAACATGAGCGACGACGAGGTGCGCGCGGCGGTCAAGATGACCCGTGAGACATGTGGTTCGCGCGTGCTGCTCGAGGTCAGCGGCGGCGTCGAGCTCGCGCGGGTCGGGCGGCTCGCGGCGCTCGGGATCGACGTGATCAGCGTCGGGCGCCTGACCCACAGCGCGCCCGCGAGCGACATCTCGATGCTGTTCGAGCTCGACGGGGCGGTCGTGTGAGCGACGCGGTAGACGGGGCGGTAGACGGGGCGGTAGACGGGGCGGTAGACGGCGCGGTAGACGGCGCGGTAGACGACGACGCGCTGGCGTCGCTGGCGTCGCGGCTGACGACGCGCGCGCTCGGTCGCGTGCACCGGCACGTCCCGGCGCTCGCCTCGACCAACGACGCCGCCATGCGCTGGGCGTGTGAGGGGGCGGTCCACGGCGCGCTCGTCACGGCCGACGCGCAGACGGCCGGTCGCGGACGGCTGGGCCGCCGCTGGTCGTCGCCGCCCGGCGCGGGGATCTACGCCAGCGTGATCGTGCGACCGCCCGGGGACGCGCGCGCGCTGGCCTGGGGCGCGCTCGGCTTGGCGGTGGCGGTCGGCTTGCGCGAGGGCCTGCTGCCCTGGGCGCCCGCGCTCGCGTTGAAGTGGCCCAACGATCTGCTGCATGGCGGGCGCAAGCTCGCGGGGATCCTGTGCGAGACGCGATGGTCGGGCGTCGGCGCGGACGCGCGGCCGCAGGTCGTGGTTGGCTTCGGGATCAACGTGGGCGCGTGCCCGCCCGAGGTCTCGACGATCGCGACGAGCCTCGCGCGCGACGGCGCCCGAGCGCCAGGGCGCGCGGAGGTGCTGGCGCGCGTGCTGGCGGCCCTCGAGGAGGCGCTCGACGTGTTTTTTGGGGCCGTCGGCCGCGGGGCGCGAGCGGGCGGCTTCGCGGCGATCCGCGAGCGCTACGAGCCGCACTGCGTGACGCTCGGGCGCGTGATCTCGATCCCGGGGCCGAGCGGCGCGCGTGATCCCGATCGCCGTCGCGAGGTGCGCGTGCTCGGGCTCGCCGAGGACGGCGCGCTGTGGGTCGAGCCGCTCGCGGGCGGACCCCGGTTTCGCGTCGACTCGGTGCCTCCATAGGTCATCCGTCGAGCGTTCCTGGGTCCTCGCGCCGCGCCGCCGCGGGGTCGCGGACGGGTCGCGGCAGTGGTAGTCAGGACGCCATGCTCATCCGCGAGCGACTCGCCCATAAGCGCCCGGTGTTCAGCTTTGAGTTCTTCCCGCCGAAGGCCGGCAAGGGCGCGCGCGTGCTGTGGAAGAGCCTGGAGCAGCTCGCGCCGCTCGAGCCGGACTTCGTGTCGGTGACCTACGGCGCGGGCGGGAGCACGCGCACGCGCACGGTCGAGCTCGTCGGGCGGATCAAGCGGGAGCTCGGGATCGAGGTCATGGCTCACCTGACGTGCGTGGGCGCGACCGAGGATGAGCTGCTCCGGGTGCTCGACGAGCTGGCGGAGCAGGGGGTCCGGAACATCATGGCGCTGCGCGGCGACCCGCCGCGCGACGCGGAGACCTTCGTGCAGACGCCGGGCGGGTTGGCGCACGCGAGCGACCTGATCGCGCTGATCAAGCGTCGCGGCGACTTCTGCGTGGGCGCGGCCTGCTACCCCGAGGTGCACCCGGAGGCCGAGTCGGCGCGGCGCGACCTCGAGTTCCTGAAGCTGAAGGTCGACGCCGGCGCCGACTTCCTGGTCACGCAGCTGTTCTTTGACAACAGCACGTTTCGCGCGTTCGAGCGGCGCGCGCGGGAGCTCGGGATCGAGGTGCCGATCATCCCGGGGGTCATGCCGGTGACGAACACCAAGCAGATCAAGCGCTTCACGAAGATGTGCGGCGCGTCGATCCCCGCGGTGTTGCTCGGGCGGCTCGAGCAGGCGGACGACGACCCGCAGGCGGTGTTCTGGACCGGGGTGCAGTACGCGGCGTACCAGTGCCGCGACCTGCTCGCGCCGCCGATCGTCGACCCGTTCGCGCGCCCGAGCAAGGGCGTCCCCGGGGTTCACTTCTACACGCTGAACAAGTCCCCGGCGTCGCGCGCCATCTTTGAAATTTTACGGCTCTCGCGGGCGGCGATCTGAGCCGTGCGCCGCTCGTCTGCCGTTGTCTCGCTGCTGCTGCTCGCGCTGCCCGTCGCGGCGAGCTGCTCGCAGGGCGTGAGCGGGCCGGAGCCCGCCGAGCCGGACGCGCCTGTCGTGGAGGACATGCCGCAGCCGGCGCCCGAACAGCCGCCCGTGGAGCCGGCGCCGGCGCACGCGGGCGCGGCGACGGAGGAGGCGGAGGTCGAGCGAGCGGAGGTCGGCGAGGCCGCGGCGGAGGCCGAGCCGGTCGATCCGCTCGCGGCCTACGTCTCGAGCACGCCGCGGTGCCGGCCGGAGGCGACGCGCTGCTTCTCGATCGCGCTGCACCTGACGATGCCGGGCGGCGCGCCGGCGCAGACGGTCGACTGGGTCTCAGGACAGGTCCGCCAGGCCAACCGGCTGTTCGCGTCGATCGACGTGAGCGTGCAGGTCGACCGCGTCGAGGCGCTGCCGCCGGAGATCCAGGAGATCGACGATCGCGCGGCCCGCGACGCGCTCGGGCGCGAGCGGTTCTCGCGGGGGGCGCTGCACGTGTTCGTGACGCCGCGGCTCGCGGACGTCGACGTCGACGGCGCGGAGATCCGCGGCGTGCACTGGCGCTACCGGCCCGACACGCAGAAGCGCTGGATCATCCTGTCGAAGATCGCGTCCGACCTCGTGCTCAGCCACGAGATGGGGCACTTCTTCGGGCTGCCGCACTCGAGCTACGACATCAGCCTGATGAACAAGAGCCCGCGCGACGCCCCGCCGTGGTCGGAGCGCCGCTTCCACGATCGCGAGCTCGCGCGCATGCGACGTCACCGCGACGCGATGGTGCGCTCGGGGATGTTGGTCAATCAGGCGAACGATCAAGCCGACGACCCAGCGAACGATCAGGCGAAGGCGAAGCCGCCTGGCGCGGGCGAGTGAGGCCCGCGCGTCGCCGGTCGCTGATCAGCCCGGCTCGAGGTTGAAGGGGAAGGGCAGCGTGGTCGGCTCGCCGCTGGCGGGCTTGGGGAATTGCCAGCCCTTGACCTTCTCGGTGATGCAGGCGTTGAGGCCCTCGTCGTTGAGGCTGCTGCTCTCGTTGACCTTGAACTCGCTGACCTTGCCGTCGGGCCCGACGGTGAACATCGTGTCGATGGTGCCCTTGAGCTCGGGGTTGGCCGCGTTCGCGGTGCCGAAGCACTCGCCGACGTCGTCCATGTTGTCGTTGACGGTCTCTTCGAAGGTGCTCGGGTCGAGCGCGGCCTCGGTCGGCTCCGCGTCGTCCGCGTCGGCCGCGTCGGGCTCGCCCCCGCCGGCGTCGTCGTCGAGCCCGGACTCGTCGTCGGGCGGCGTGCTGTCAGCGTCTTTCTTGCAGCCGGGCGCGAGCGCGAGCGCGAGGATGGCGGCGCCGAGCAGGGCGCGACGCCAGGAGGGGGCGGACGGGAAATTCGTGGTGCTCATTGGTTTTTTCCTCGGTCAGCGCGGGCCGCCATGACGAGCGTCGAGCGTGCCCATGGGGGTCTTATCACGGGATCACGCGCGCTCGGGGTGCGCGACAGGATCGCGCGTCTGCATGTGCACGCGCCGGGGCCTGCAGACCTCGACTCGCGGGCGCGGGCCGCCGCGTGGTCGCCCGCGCGCGCGACAGGGCGGAAACGCGGGGCGTTTTCGCCAACCGCGTTCGCGATCGCCGCGCGCGGTGCTCCGCCGAGCGGGCGCGCGAGGTGTCGTGCGCGAGCGCGACGCGGACGAGCTCGTTCCGCGCGGAAACGCCGAAGGCGAGCCGCAGACGCGACGCGCTCGCGGAGGCGCTGGCGTAGAAGTTCACCCGACGGACGGGCATACTCACCCGACCCCGCAGTGGCGGAGGGCGGCGTTCGCCCGCCGTCGCGGGAGGAGTACAGATGGGCCAAGCTCCGAGTCTCGCAGATGTCCGTCGCGCCTGGGAGGCGCGTGACCCCGACCTCGCAGACCGCATCGTCGAGCTGTGCGCGGCGCAGGACGCTCCGCCGAGGTCACCGCCGCGGGACGGCGCGCTGACCTATCGCGGGTACATCGGCGAGCTGAGCCGCTGGGCGTACAAGCGCAAGACGCCGCAGGAGCGCGCGCGCTACCGGATCGACACGATGCGCGCGCTCGAGGCCGAGGGGGCCGAGGTCGCGCCGCCCGATCGCGTCGGCGTGCACGCGATCCTGATGGAGATGTGGGCCGACGGCGGCCCGTTCGCGCGCACGAGCCTGCTCGAGGTGATCGCGCGCGTGAGCCTGCGCTGGGGCCCGTGGCGCGCGCTCAAGAGGATCTTCAAGGAGGCCGAGGCGCGCGGGGACACCGAGGTGTTCGGGGCGCTCGCGGCTCGCTTCGACATGGCCTACGCGCGCGGCGCCCCGACGAACAGCGAGGTCAGCCGCAAGACGCTGGGCTACTTGGTGCGACGGGCCTGGCGCTACCTCCGGCACACCGCCGAGCTGCTGCCGGCCTGCTACGCCGACGCGGCGGTCGACGTGCTGCGCTTCTACACCGACAAGACGCGCTGGGGCTCGACGTGGATCGCCAACCACATCATGTTTCACGAGAGCGGCGGCTACACGCGCCGCAACTTCAACGTCGCCGGCTACCGCCGCAAGTCGCTGCTGAAGGAGCGCGCGTACACGGAGCTGTGGCGCCGGACGCCGCGCCCGCTGTTCACGCTGCTCGAGCGGGCGAAGTCGGAGCACGTGCGCAAGTTCGCCGGCCAGGCGCTGCGCGAGGACTTCCGGGCGATGCTGCGCGAGGTCGAGCCGACGTGGGTGGTGCGCCTGCTCGGCGTGGGCTCGCAGCAGGTCGACGAGTTCGTGGTCTGGCTGCTGGCGAACGTGCCGAAGTTTGAGCAGGGGGCGTTTCGCGAGCTCGGGCTGCACGACTCGGTCCTGCGCCTGCTCGACTCCAGCTCGCCGGAGGCCCAGGTCTACGCGGCCGGCTACGCGCGCACGCACGCGCGCGACCTCCCGCTCGAGCGCCTGCTCGCGCTCGCCAACAGCGACTCGGAGGCGGTCCGCAAGCTCGCGCAGGACCTGCTCGGCGATCGCGACCCGCGCAAGGACGTGGGCCTCGAGGCCTGGGGCGCGCTGCTCGGCACCCGCTACGCGCACGAGCTCGCGGCGACGATGCTGCGCAAGCACTTCGGCGCGAGCGAGCTGACGCGCGAGTGGTTCAAGGCGCGGCTGCTGGCGGAGAACGAGCGCGTCGTCGAGTTCGCGCGCGAGCTGCTGCCGCGGGTGTTCTCCTACGAGCGCCTCGGCGCGTCGTTCTTCCGCGAGCTGCTCGACGAGCCGATGATCTCGCGGGCCGCGGCCCTGTTCGCGCTCGACGCGGTCACGCGCTTCCCGGCGAAGGAGTTCGGGCCCGACTTCCTGCGGCGCACGCTGCTGCACCCGCACTGCAGCCAGGCGATGATCCGCTGGCTCTCGGAGGAGCGCGTGAAGGCCTCGGAGCTGGGCGTCGAGTTCCTGCGCGCGCTCGCGTTCCAGACGACATGGGAGGCGGACGCGTGGGTCAAGGAGCTGAAGGCGAGCGGGCGCGCCTGGGCCCGCGACCTCAAGTTCAACGAGACGCTGTCGAAGGTCGCGCTCGAGCTGCTCGGCGACACGCGCAAGTTCTCGCCCGCGGAGGTCGGCAAGCAGTGGCTGATGGAGCTGGTCGAGCGCAGCGAGCCGCAGTACCACGACTTCGCGGTCGACTACATGGTCAAGGCCTTCGCGCCGGCGGACTTCGCCACGCGCGCGGGCGCCGAGGAGGGCGCGCGGCGGATCGACCTGTCTGAGAAGACGGTGCTGTTCACGGGCACGTTCGCCGCGAGCGGGCCGGGCGAGCTCGCCGACAAGGTCGCGGCGCTCGGCGGCGCGGTGGTCGAGGAGGTGGTCGACTCGCTCGCGTACCTGGTGGTCGGCGACGAGGCCTCGCCGCTGCGCGGCGCCGGGCGCAAGAGCAGCACGCAGGTCGCGGTCGAGAAGCTGATCGAGCAGGGCTCGCCGGTCCGCATCGTCACGGAGGCCGCGTTCATCCAGCTGCTCGCCGGGGAGCGGCGCGAGTTCTCGCAGGAGACGATCCTCGCCGGCTGCGAGCAGCTGTGGGGGATGATCACGCGCCCGGGCGCCGCCGACGCGCCGCTCGCCGCGTTCGCGCGCGCCTACATCCTGCGGCACCACCAGGACATCAGCCTGGCGCTGCACGATCGCCCCGTCGAGCCCGGCGCCGAGATCCCGGTGCAGTTCCTGACCTTCGCGCGCGTCAAGCCGCTGCTCTCGGACGCGCGCTTCCCCGTGCGAGGCTTCGCGCTCGAGCTGGCGCGCTTCGAGTTCGCGCGCTGGAGCCCGCCGATCCCCGAGATGGTGGCGATGGCGGAGATCCCCTACGCCGAGGTCCGCGAGTTCGTCTCGACGGCGCTCTTGGCCGACGCCTCGCCGGAGCACCGGCGCTACCGCGTCGACCCGGCGCGGCTGACCGCGGACACGGTGTACAGCTTCTGCGAGTCGCTGGTGACCTCGGCGCGCGCGCTGGGCATGAAGCTGATCGCGCGGCACTCGCGGCTGGCGATCCCCGAGGAGCTGTTTCGCCTGACCGAGAGCCCCGACCGTCAGGTCGTCGCGTTCGTGATCCAGACGGTCTGGTCGCTGTACCGCGAGCGCGGGATCACGGAGCACTGGAAGCCGGACGGCGGCGACGCGCGGCCGGAGCGTGCACATGCTCCATCGGCCAGGCACGGCGGGAGCGCGGGGGACGGGCCGCCGGCGCGCCCGCCCAGGCGACCGGCGGGGGACGACGCGCTGCGGGCGTTCATGCGCCGCGTGCTGATGTCGGTGCCGCCGGCGAAGCGCGCGGCCGGGGGCGCGGGCGAGCCGACCGGCGGCGCGCGCCTGCGGCCGGTGCCGGCGCGTCGCGCCAAGCTCGCGCTGGTCGCGGTGATGCGCGACCTCGCGGTCCGTGACCACGACTTCGCGGCCGTGATCGCGCCGCTGCTCAAGGAGTTCATGGGCTCGCGCGGCGACAGCGAGCGCGCGGCCTGCATGGTCGCGCTCGCGCGGATCGCCCGGGCTCACGAGGATCTCGATCTCCTGACGGAGGACGCCGCCTGATGTCGCAAAAGCCAGCTACTGACAAGTACGTGCAGTTCCGCGGCGAGCCGCGGGCGCTGGTGAGCCACGGCAGCTCGCTGGTGTTCGTGACCGTGCACCCAGAGGGGCAGCCGACGGCGCTGTATCGCCTCGGGCTCGAGGACGCGCGCCTGGCCGCCGACCCGCTGCCGGCCGGCGGCGTCGCGCTCGCGCTCGCGAACAACCGGCTGTTCATCGCCGGCAGCGAGGGCCAGCTGTCGTGGGCGCCGATCGAGGCGGGCGAGCCCAAGCCGCTGGGCTCGCCGCTGGAGCCGGCGCCCACCGCCCTGGTCTGCGTCGGCGCGGGCGAGCAGGTGCAGCTCGCGGCGCTGTGCGACGAGGAGCTCGTGCTGGTCTCGGCTCGCACCGGCGCGGAGCTGCAGCGGATCATGCTGGGCGCGAAGGGCTCGGCGCTCGCGGTCGATCCCAGCGGCGCCTGGCTCGCGGTCGGCCTGCGCGACGGGACGCTGCGGATCTTCGAACGCGCGCTCGAGGAGAGCCGGCCCGCCGACGAGGCGCGCCTGAAGCACTCGTCCTCCGGCAAGATCCACCAGGGCGAGATCACGGCGCTGCTGTTCGAGCTCGGCGCGGAGCTGCGGGTGCTGTCGACGGGCGTCGACAAGAAGATCCTCGTGACCCACGCCCGCGGCGCGCTCGAGCCCGAGAACCGCTCGGGCAAGAGCGAGCACGACCACCCGATCCTCGGGATGATCCACGGGACCGAGGGGCGCTTCTACACCGCGGGGCACGACGCGGCGATCAAGGCGTGGCCGGGGACGTCGGGGCAGAAGCGGCCGTACACCTTCCGCGACAAGGTCGGCAAGGTCGTCGCGCTGACGATGACCGACTACCGCGGCCGCGTGCACCTGGCGGCGGCCTGCGCCGACTCGACGCTGCGGGTGTTCTCGCTCGAGGAGGGCAAGCCGCAGGAGCGCGTCTCGATCGTCCACGGCGCGTACGGCTGGGCGGTGAAGACGCTGCGGCGCAAGGACCCGGCGATCCGCGAGGGCGTGCTGAAGACGCTCGCGCGCTTCAACGACGCCCAGGCGATCGAGCTGCTCGGCAACCAGGCGCGGGTCGACGAGGATCACGGGCTCAAGGTCACGGCGACCGAGCTGCTGGGGAACTCGCAGAACCCGCGCGCGATCAAGGAGCTCGAGAGCCTGCTGAAGGCGCCGGAGGAGGCGGTGCGGGTCGCGGCCTTCGCCGGCATGCGGGCGCTCGAGGGCACCTCGAGCCTGCGGCCGATCGAGCTCGCGCTGCAGGTCGGGCGGCGCGACGTCGGCGTGCAGGCCGTCGCGGCGCTCTCGGAGCGCGCGGAGATCGACGAGCTGGCGATGGATCGGCTGGTCAAGGCGCTCGACGACGAGCCGCGCGAGGTCCGGACCGCCGCCCTCGTCGCGCTCGAGCGGCTGCACGACGAGGACTCGCCGGAGGCTGACATCCTCTCGCTGCGCTCGGCGCGGGCCGACGTGCGCGAGCTGGCGCTCGTGCGGCTGTGGCAGCGCGAGCTGATCGGGCGTGCCGAGGTCGCGGCCGCGCTGCGCCGCTACAGCGCCGACAGCAGCGCGGAGGTGCGGCAGACCGCGTTCCTGATCTCGCTCTTGCGGCGACCGACGCTCGCGCGGGCGCTGCGAGCCCGCGACAAGCAGATTCACCGGCAGCTCAACGAGCTGCTGCGCGCGCCCGATCCGTCGCGTGAGCCCGCGCCCGGGGAGGACGAGGGCGAGGGCCCGGCGCCGCTGCCCCCCGAGCCCGAGCCGGTCGCGCTCGAGGAGGTGCTCGAGGAGGATCGGCTGCCGCTGCTCGAGGCGATGTCGAGCCGCGCGCGCGACACCTGCCTGGCCGGCGCCAAGGGCCTCGCGCTGCTCGAGGACGCGCGCGCCCTGGGCACGCTGCTGCAGCTGAGCCGCGAGGAGGTCGCGAGCGTGCGGGTCGAGACGTGCCGCGCGCTCGAGGCGCTGGGCGACCCGCGCGGCGCCGGCCGCCTGCGCCTGCTGCTGCGCGACGGCGACGCGAGCGTGCGCGACGCGGCCTTCACCGCGCTCGCCCGGCTCGAGCGCGCGCAGCCGCTGGTGGTCGCAGAGGCAGGTCTGATCGCGGAGCACGAGGACGTGCGCCGGCGCGGGCTCGAGCTGGTGGTCGGCCTGCTGAAGCGGCGCCGCGCGGCGTCGCGGCGCGGCTCGAGCTCCGGCTCCACCAGCGCGGCGGGCGAGGTCGAGGAGATCGAGGAGATCGAGGAGGTCGAGGAGGTCGAGGAGGTCGAGACGCTGGATCTCGAGAGCCTCGACGGGATCGCGGGCCTCGAGGCCGAGGCGGCCGCGGCGCTCGAGGGCGTCGAGGGCGGCAACCAGACGCCCGACACGCCGGCGCTGCGCCTGCTCGAGCGCGCGCTCGGGGACGCGGCGCAGGTCGTGCGGCGCGAGGCGTTCAAGGCGGTGCTGAACCTCGAGGTCCGGGGCGGCGGCGCCCGCAGCCTGCGGTTCGCGCTGCGCAGCATCCACGCCGACATCCGCCGCGAGGTGCTGACCGAGGTCACCGCGCAGATCTCCGAGTCGTGGGCGTGGCCGCTGCTGCTCGAGCTGTTCGAAGACGCCGACCCCGGCGTGCGCGGCGAGGCCTTCAAGTTCGCGATGAAGCGGACCAAGGGCGTGGGCCTCGAGCCGCTCTCGGCGGCGCTGAAGGGGCGCTACAGCGACCTGCGCATCGAGGCGACGAAGATCCTCGGCAAGCGCAAGGCCGAGGGCATCCGCGCGCTGCTGTCGACCGCGGTCGACGATCAGGACGAGACCGTGCGCCAGCTCGCCGTCGACGCGCTGCTGGTCAACGAGGCCGAGGACGCGCTCAAGGAGGCGATGCGCAGCGCCTACCCGGACGTGTCTGTACGGGCAGCTGAAGCCCGGGCCAAGCACGGCGACCTCGGGGCCGAGAAGCCGCTGCTGGCGATCCTCGGCGAGCCCGAGCCGGAGATCCCGGCGCTGCGCGTGAAGTGGACCGAGCGCGTGCTGCGGGCGCTGGGCGGGCTCGCCGAGCTGGGCAAGCCCGACGCGCGCCGCCAGGTCTCGGCGCTCTTGCAGCACAAGGACGCCAACATCCGCCGCAAGGCCGCGATCGCGCTGGCCTGGATGGCGCGGCCCGACGCGCTCGCGGAGCTGCAGGACGCGCTCTCGCACAGCGACAAGGTGGTGCAGCGCGAGGCGGCGCTGGGGCTCGCGTACTGCGGCGACCCCTCGGGCGCGTCGATCGTGTTCTCGGCCAACGACCGCGACATCCCGGCGATGACGCGGATGCTCGCGGCGCTCGCCCTCGGCGCGCAGGCCGACGACGTGTTCATGTCGTTCCTCGACTCGCGCGAGGAGCGAGTCCGCGACCGCGCGCTGCTGCTGCTGCTGCTCAACGAGCTGTGCGAGAACGACGGGATCCCCGATCGCTGCCTGGCGACGCTGGCGTCGGCGCACCCGCGGATCCGGCTGGTGGCCGCGCAGGCGCTCGAGCGCTTCAACGACTCGGAGGAGTTCGCCGGCTTCGTGCGCGACCAGTTCAACCGCCGCGGCGACAACAAGCCGGGGTGGACGATCGAGCGCGAGGTCGTCGAGAGCCTCGGCGAGCTGATCGCCCACGGCGACGTGCTCGGCAACCCGCAGATCAAGGTCCGCGCGGCCCGGCTGCTCGACGCGCTCGAGGCCGAGAAGCAGGAGACCTTCGATCGCGAGTGGGGCGTGTTCTCGCGGCGCTTCGCCAACACGCTCGCCGAGCGCCAGGCGGTCGCGAGCCTGCGGGCGCGCGCCGAGCTGGTGTACGCGTCCGCGGAGCTGCGGCAGATCGTGTTCGGCGCCTACACGGGCCTGTCCCGATTGCCAGGTGGCGGCGCCGAGACGCGGATCCGCCAGACCGCGATCTCGCGGCTCGTCGAGATCGCGCAGGAGGACGACGCGCGGCGCGGCGCGGTCACCTCGGTGCTGCGGCTCGCGCTGGTCGACGAGCACGCGATGATCCGCAAGCTCGCGTTCGAGAGCCTGCAGTCGCTCGGGATGGAGGGCGCGAGCCTGGCGACCGAGGCGCTCGCCAGCGGTCACCGCGACTGCGGCGCGCTCGGCCTCAAGCTGCTGTCGTCGCTGGGCAGCGCGTCGGCCGGGCTCGCGGTGCTCGAGGACGTGCTGGTGCAGCACACCGACGGCCTCGAGCACGAGGCCGCCAAGCTGCTCGCCGAGCTGCGCAGCGTCGAGAAGGGGGACCCCGGCGCGGGGCTGTCCGGCGAGGACGCGGCGGCGGCCCGCGAGCGCGCGCGCAAGGCCGCGCTGGTCTTGGTGCACGCGCGCGCGCTCGTGGCGCGCTCCGAGTCCATGCGCGACGAGTCGGTGCGCGGGCTCGCCGGCGCGTACGAGGAGGACGGTCAGGGGCCCGCGGCCGAAGGCCTGCGCAAGGCGCTGCGATCGCGCTTCCGCAAGGTCCGCTTCGCGGCCGCCGGGCAGCTCGCGCAGCGCGGCGACGCGGCCTGCTTCGAAGTGCTCGTCGAGATGCTCGGCGCCAATGACCGTCGCGAGCAGCGCGAGGCGATCGAGCGCCTGCAGCGGCTCGGAGACGGGCGCGCGCCGGCGGCGTTCATGGACCGCGTCGACAACGACCCGGCCGGCACCGCGATGGTCGACGACCTGCTCAAGGCGGCGGGGGGCTTTCGCCAGGTCGACGACGCGCCGCGCCTGCTCCGCTTCTTCGAGCAGCCCGCGCATCGGCGCGCGGCCTGGGCGGCGCTGTGGACGATCAGCGGGCACGACCAGCCGATCGAGGATCCCGAGGACAAGGGCACCGGCGAGTGGGAGCAGCGGCAGCACCCGCGTCACGACGACGTGCTCGCCAGCATGCTGCGCGCGGGCTATCGCCTGGGCGAGGATCGGCTGCTGCAGCAGGTCATGCCCGCGGCCCGCTGGTCGCGGCGCAGCTCTGTCAACCAGGCGCTCGCGACCCTGTGCGAGTTCTCGCGACCGGAGGTCCGGCACGCGGCGGTCGAGGCGCTGGGCTGGCGCGTGCGCCAGCGCGGCGCCGAGGTCGACGCGCTGCTCGGCGCGCTGCGATCGGGCGACCCCGTCACGCAGTTCCTCGCGGCCGAGGGCCTCGCGCTCGCCGGCTACGGCGAGGGCGTCACGGTGCTGCTGACGTGCATCGACCTCCTGCCCGACCTCGAGCAGCGGCGCCGCGCCGTCGCGGCGCTCGGCGAGCTCGCCGACCCGCGCGCGCTCGATCCGCTGCTGCGGCTCGTCACCGACGACGGGCACGCGCTGCAGGAGCAGTCGGCCGAGGCGCTGGGGCACATGGGCAAGGCGGCGCCGGACAAGGCCGAGCGCGTGTTCGGGATCCTCTCGCGCCTGTCCAAGGGGACCGGCGGCGTCGCGCGCCAGGCGCTGACCGGCCTGCGCTGGTTCGGCACGCGCGACGCGTGGGCGCTGATCCGCGAGCGCGCGCGCGACCCTGACTGGCAGATCCGGCAGCGCGTCGCCGAGCTGCTCGAGTTCAACGACAAGCCGTCGACGCGCGCGCTGCTCGTCGATCGCCTCAAGCACGAGGGCTACTTCAGGGTCGCGCGCGCGCTCGCGACCAGCTTCCGCAAGCTCTCGGGCGAGGCGTCGCTCGAGCCCGACTACGTGTTCCTGCAGTCGCCTGTGCGCAACCTCGAGCCGAACACGGTCGAGCGCCTGCGCGAGCGCGGCGACCCGGGGCGGATCCTCGAGCTGCTCTCGCAGCTGACGCAGGAGGAGCACCGCGGCGTGCTGGTCGCGTCGCTGATGTCGCGCGACCCGCTGCCGGTCGACGAGGCCGCCGAGCAGCTCGACAGCGCGCACGAGGGCACCGCCGGCGTGGCCGCGCAGATCCTCGGCCACGCCGGGCGTCGCGTCGCGTCGGCCCACGGGCGCCGGCTCGAGGCCTTCGCCCAGGAGATGCGGTTCTCCTGGGAGCGCGAGCTCAAGCTCGCGCGCGAGGGCAAGCAGCACCGCCTCGCCGAGCTCGACCGCCCGCTGCGGCAGATGCTCTGGGCCTGCGGGCGCGTCGGCGTGGCGGGGAGCGAGCTCGTCGAGGGCTCGCGGCTCGGCGGCGATGACCCGCGCGGCCGCGGGGTCCGCCGCGCGGCCGTGCTCGCGCTGGCGAGCAACGCGGGCGGGACCAAGGGGCGCGACCGCCTCGCCGAGGTCACCGTCGGCCCCGACGCCGAGCTGCGGACGATCGCGGCGGCCGGCCTCGCCGCGCACGCGCCCGGGCGCGCGGCGACGCTGGTCGACAAGATCCTCGACGACCGCGCGAGCCTGACGCGCCTGCTGAGCTCGGACAAGACGATCTCGAGCGCGCGCGTGCACCGGGCGCTGGGGACCGCGGTCGCGAGCGTGCACTACCAGGGCGTCGCGCTCCCGCACCTCGTCGAGCGCGGCGAGCTGGGCGAGCTGATCGCGGTGCTCGCCGACGGCGACCAGGTCGAGTCGGCGCGGCTCGGCGCGATCGAGGGGCTGGCGCGCATCGCCAGCGACGCCTCGCTCGAGTGGCTCGCGAACTTCGCGAGCAGCGCCGACGACGAGGACGAGGAGCTGCGCAAGGCGGCGTGGCGGGCGATCCGTCGGGCCAAGCGGCGGCGGGCGCAGGCCAGCGAGGCGCGCGAGCGCCACTACCGATGGGAGGTTGAGGTTTGACCGACACGACCGACAAGCCCGAGGTCTCCGAGGGCACGCGCCCCGAGGACGACGTCCGCAAGACGCGGACCTCCATCGACCTCCGCTACAAGGGCGCGAGCCAGGTCGTGCCCGCGGGCACCGGCTCGCGCCTGGCGCTGTTCTGCGACGAGCGCCGCGCCGACGTGCGCGTGCGCGGCCGCGTGCAGCAGCCGCTGCGCCTGCGCGAGGCGCTCTCGGCCCTCTACGACGTGGTCAGCTCCGACTTTCGATATGTCCCGAAGGACCGGACGGCGTACCTCGCGTACATGCGCATGCGCAAGCAGACCGCGACCATGGACGTGCAGCGCGCGCAGCAGGCCTACTTCGACTGGATGGCGCGCAACGACCCCTACGCGTGGCTGATCCTCGACCCGGTCGTGACGGTCCACCCCGACGCGCTGATCTTCGAGGTCTTCAGCAAGGACGAGGGCACCTACGCGAAGCTCGACGTCGACTGGGCGGCCTTCGAGCTCGACGAGCCCGCGCGCTGCGGCACGACCAACGTCGACTACAGCAAGGCGCTGTTCGAGGGCGTGCAGCGCATGCGCAGCTATCGCGAGACGCGGATCTCGATCGGCCGCGACGCGGTCGCGCTGCAGACCGAGGGCGGCGGCGCCGGCGTGGTCGAGAAGAAGATCCAGGTGCCGGACACCTGGCTGCGCGGCTTCCTGCAGGTGCAGTCGGCGGCGACGCTGCCGTGGACGCGCCTGCGGATCTCGGCGATCGACCTCTACAACGTGCTCCGGCAGCTGCGCCTGCACGCCGACCAGAAGCGCAAGGGCCGGGGCGTGCGCGTCGAGCTCTCGCCCGGCGAGCCGCCGCGCCTGGTGCTCGAGCCCTGGGAGGTCGTGATCGAGACGAGCACCGGGCCGTACAAGGGGCGCACCGCCGGCGTGTTCCGGATCTGGGGGCGGCGGCGCCTGATGCTGCTGCGCCGCATGCTGCCGTTCATCGACAGCGTCGACATCTACCTGCTGGGCAGCGGGCTGCCGAGCTTCTACGTGCTGCGCGCGGGCGCGTTCACCTTCACGCTCGCGCTCACCGGCTTCACCTCGGCGAACTGGGCCCAGGCGGTCAACTTCGACCTGCTGCTGCCGCGCGCGCGCACCGAGGGGGTCAAGCGCTCGCTCGAGTCGATCGTCAAGATCCTGGGCCGCCGCTGGTTCGCCTCGGCGACCGACATCATGCTCGCGGTCGACGGCGACCCTGACGAGATCTTCTCGGCGCTGCAGCTCGGCTGTCAGCACGGCGTGCTCATGTACGACCTCGCGCGCGACGTCTACCGCCTGCGCCCGCTCGTCGACGACGAGCTCGACCTCGATCGCATCGAGTACCGCAACGCCCGCGAGCGCGTCGCGCACGACCTGGTGGAGGCGGACGCGGTCACCGTCGCGACCGAGAACCGCGTCTACGGCGTCGGTCTCGAGCTGACCGGCAAGGTCAACGTCGTCCGCGATCACCGCGAGTACCGGCCGCAGCTCGTCGTCGACGACGACGGCCGCGTGAAGAAGGCGGTGTGCACCTGCGCGTTCTACCGCCGTCACAAGCTGAAGGAAGGGCCATGCGCCCACCTGATCGCGCTGCGCGTGCGACACGCCCGCGAGGAGGAGCGGCGCCGGGCGCTGCGCGGGCGCTCGCGCGCCGAGATCGACGTCGAGACGCGGACCTACGCGCGGCGGCGCGGCGGCGGCGAGGAGATCTTCCAGCTCTCGCTCGACCGCCGGCGGCTCAAGCTGCGCTGGGGCCCGCGGCGCGACGCGAGCTTCGGCGGCGAGGGCGGGGGCGCGCGCTCGGGGCTGCGCGTGCAGACGCTCGTGTTCAATTCGGTCGCCGACGCGCGCGCGGCCTACTTCGATCGCGTCGAGCAGCTCGAGGCGCGGGGCTACCTGGACGCGACGGCGGGCTAGCCCGCAGCGAGAACGGACCACACGCATGGCGACCGACTCCCAAGCAACCCGTCTCCGAGACCTCTGGCGCGCCGTCGAGCAGGCCGGCGGCGTCGACAAGTACATCCAGTCGCAGCTGCAGGAGCGCGGCTTCCTCGTCGAGCGGCGCGAGACCGACAAGATGAGCAAGGCGGAGCTGCAGCGCTACAAGCAGCAGCTCAAGGCCGAGGCCGCCGAGCGCCGCGCGCTCAAGCGCGACGCGTGGGCGGCCTACCGCGAGCAGCACGTCGTGCACCTCGGCGAGGGCGTGTTCTGGAACGACCAGAGCGACCTCGACCGCTGGGACCTGCGCGACGCTGACGAGCGCGCGGCCGAGAACGAGCTGCCGCAGCTCGAGAACCCCGGGCAGCTGGCCGCGGCGCTCGGCCTCGAGATCCCGCAGCTGCGCTGGATGGCCTACCACCGCGACGCGGCGACCAAGCTGCACTACTACCGCTTCACGATCCCGAAGCGCAGCGGCGGCGAGCGCCCGATCTGGGCGCCGCACAAGCAGCTCAAGGCCGCGCAGCGCTGGATCCTGCGCAACATCGTCGAGCGCCTGCCGGTGCACGGCGCCGCGCACGGGTTCTTGCCGGGGCGCTCGATCGCCAGCAACGCGGCGCAGCACGCCGACTCCAAGATCATCGTCAAGGTCGACCTCAAGGACTTCTTCCCGACGGTCACGCTGCCGCGCGTCAAGGGCGTGTTCCGCAAGGCCGGCTACCGCGAGCAGATCGCCACGCTGCTGGCGCTGCTGTGCACCGAGGCGCCCCGCGAGATCGTCGAGAGCGGCGGGCGCACCTATTACCTGTCCCTTGGGCCACGGTGTCTGCCGCAGGGCGCCCCGACCAGCCCGGGCCTGACCAACACGCTGTGCCTGCGGCTCGACCGGCGCCTGCAGGGCCTCGCGAGCAAGCTCGGCTGGCGCTACACCCGGTACGCCGACGATCTCACCTTCAGCCTGCCTGGCGGGCACAGCGGCGCGCCGCGGGTCGGCACGCTGCTCGGCTCGATCGCGCGCATCGCCGCGGACGAGGGCTTCGCGGTGCACCCCGACAAGACCCGCGTGGCCCGCAAGGGCGCGCGCCAGCGCGTGACCGGCCTGGTCGTCAACGGCGACGGGACGCCGCGCGTGCCCCGGACGATCAAGCGTCAGCTGCGGGCGGCGATCCACAACCTCTCCCAGGGCAAGCCGCTCAAGGAGGGGGAGACGCTCAGCAAGCTCACCGGCTGGATCGCGTACGTGCACATGACCGACCCGAAGCTCGGCAAGCAGCTGCAGGCCCAGCTCGACGCGGTCGGGCGCGGCTAGAGCCGTACGGATGACTCGTGGTTCCCCGACGTCGCGCGCGCGGGCGCCCGGCGCTCGTGCTGCCCGCGGGCGTCGCGGCGGCGCTCGAGCGCGTCACGGGTGGGTGCCGACAACCGCCGGCGCTCGAGAGCTCCACGCGCGCGGCGTAAGGTGACTCGAGGAGCAGCTCGCATTCGCGGCCCAGCGGCGCGCCTCAGAACCTCAGCTGCAGGCTCGCCGCCGCGCCGCCCGTGACGGGGCCGACGCCGAAGCCCGTCAGCCTCGGCCCGCGCGCGTTCGCGTAGTGCCCGCGATGATGCTTTCGGTTGAGCGAGTCGACGACGAGCAGCGCGACGCCGCCGGCCAGCAGCGCGCCGCCGGCCGCGAGCAGGATCGGCGAGACCGTGTTCATCGTCGCCAGCTTGCGCTCCGTGGCCATCACCGCGTCGTCGTACTCGGTCCCGACGAAGCCCGTGACGCCGGGCGTGCTGAGGGTCGAGAGCTCGTCGGCCGCGCCCTTGCCGACGACGAGCGTGCCGACGCCGCCGGCGACGGCGCCGGCGCCGACGATCGTCAGGATCACGCCGCCGATGAGCATGCCCGAGGGACCCTTGCGCTCGGGCTCGGGGGCGGTGGTGCCGGGTCCGCCGGGCGTCAGCGGGTTCTCGATCTCGCCCGGCACCTGCGGCTCATCGGGGGGCGGCCCCTCGCGCGGCGGCTCCTCTCCTGGGCCGCCGGTGATGCACTCCGGGTTGCCCTCGGCCTGCTTGAGGATCTCGCGCGCGTCGGCCTGGAGCTCCTCGTGCTCCTCGTCCTTGATCAAGAACAGCTGCAGGTACTGCTTGACCCGCGCGCAGTCCTTGAGCTCCCACGCGTCGACGCCGAGGTTGTAGGCGAAGATGTGCTTGTCGGGCGCGTAGCCGTAGGCCTGCTCGTACTTGATGACCGAGTGGTAGTAGTCCTCGTTGTCGTGGTGCTCCTTGGCCTCGAGATAGAGCTTCTTGGCCCACTCGAGCTTCTCTTTGTCCGAGAGCGTCTCGGGATCCGGGGGCGCTTCCTCGGCGTCTTGCGCGTGGACGCGCGCGGGCTGAGACACCAGCCCGATGCACAGCAGCGTACAGACAGCACCACGAAGCACCCTGTTCACGGCGACTCCGACCATGAATCCCTCCACCCGCGCGCGGCCGACCGCGGCGCCTGGTGGTGCGTACGCGCAGCGCGTGGATCGGGTTTAGGCGCGCGGGGACTTCTTTGATCGCGCTGCCGCGGACGTCACCGCGGCGCGGCGGCGATGTTGCCCCCGTCGACCGTCAGCACCGCGCCGGTGGTGCTCGGCGCGAGCGCGAGGTGGACGAAGGCCTCGGCGACGTGCTCCGCGGTGACCTCCTGCGCGAGCAGGTTCGAGCGGAAGTAGGCCTCGGGGCTGAGGCCGCGGGCGCGGGCGCGCTGCGCGACGAAGTCGGGCGGCAGCAGGTTCGTGCGCACGCGGTCGGCGTTCACGGCGTTGCTGCGGATCTTCAGCGCGCCGCCCTCGAGCGCGTACTGCTTCATCAGGGCGACGAGCGCGGCCTTGGCCACCGCGTAGGGGCCGAAGCCGGCGCCGGGGTTGAAGGCGGCCTTGGACGCGTTGAACAGCAAGAAGCCGCCGCGACCCTGGGCCGCGAGCACGCGCGTCGCGGCCTGGGCGAGCCACTGGTGGGCGAGCAGGTTGATCGCCAGGCTGTCCTCGAGGACTTGTGGCGGGCAGTCGGCGATCATCCCCTGGGGCGCCGTGCCGGCGTTGGAGACGAGCCCGTCGAGGCCGCCGAAGCGGCGCACGGCGGCCTCGACCGAGTCCGCGACGGCCGCGCGATCACGCAGGTCGACCGCCGCCCACTCGCAGGGCCCGCCGACGCGCGCGGCGGCCTCGGCGAGGCGCTCGCCGTCGCGGTCGACGAGGTACAGGTGCGCGCCGCGGGCCGCGAAGGCGCGCGCGGTCGCGAGGCCGATGCCGCCGGCGGCCCCGCTGATGTAGACGACGCGGCCCTCGAGCGCGCGCGGGCTGCCGCGCCCGAGCTTGGCCTGCTCGAGCGACCAGTACTCCATGTCGAAGATGTCGCCGTCGGGCAGCGCGCGGTAGCGGCCGACGGCCTCGGCGTCGCGGATCACCGTGATGGTGTGCTCATAGAGATCGGCGGCGACGCGCGCGGCCTGCTCGTTCGCGCCGACGCCCGCGAGCCCGACGCCGGGGATCAGCAGCACGCGCGGGTCGGGGTCGAGCTCGCGGCGGGTCACGCCCTTGGCCGCGACCTGGTCCTTGAAGTAGCTGCGGTAGGCGGCGCGGTACGACGCGAGCGCCCCGTCGACCGCGCGCGCGCGCGCCTCGAGCGTCGCGCCCTCGGGGACGTCGAGGATCATCGGGCGCTGCTTGGTGCGGATGACGTGGTCGGGCGTGACCGGGCCGCGCTGGCTGAGCTGCGCGAGCGCGGGGTCGTCGACGAAGTCGCGGATCGCCGGGCTGCGCCGCAGGTGCAGCACGAAGTCGCCGCCGAGCCGCCCGCGCACGACCGGCGCGAAACTCGGCGTAGCGCGCGAGCCCGTCGTCCGCGGGCGCGCGCTCGGCGGTGCGCGCAGCGCGGCGGCGTGGCGCGTCGCGATGTGCTGCTCGGCCCGGGTGACCGCGGCGACGTGGCGCTCGTAGGCCTCGCGCGCGGTCGCGCCGAAGGTGAAGAGGCCGTGCTGCAGGAGCACGAGCCCGTGGCAGCGCCCGCGCCGCTTCGCGTGCTCGTCGTGGCGCTCGGCCGCGAGCTTGGCGAGCGCGAAGCCGGGCATGATGTAGGGCACGATCGCCAGCTCGAGCTCGCCGAACAGCGCACGGCACAGCGCCTCGGCGTGCTCGCGCTCCTGGTCGACGATCGCGAGGATCGCGTCCGCGTGGGAGTGATCGACGTACTTGTGGGGCAGGAACGCGTGCAGCAGCGTCTCGACCGACGGGTTCGGGGACGAGGCGTCGAGCAGGCGCGTGCGCGCGGCGTTGACCATGTCCTCGTCGGAGAGCGCGTCGAGCTCGCGCAGGCGCAGCAGCTCGCGCAGGCGGATCGCGGGGAAGCCGGGCGGCTCGATGCTCGCGAGGTCCCAGCCGCTGCCCTTGACGCACAGCACCTCCACGGCGTCGCCGAGGTCGTCGCGCAGGGTCGTCTTGACCGACGTGTTGCCGCCGCCGTGGAGCACGAGCCCGGGCTCGCGGCCGATCAGGCGCGAGCTGTAGACGCGCAGGGCGATGTCCTCGTTGCAGCGGCTCGCGCTCACGTCGTTTCGCTCGACGTGCTGTGCAATCGCCGCGCGGGCGTCCTCGTCGGACCATGCGCTTCGCATGCGGGGGACTACAGCGCAGCGCTGTGCCGCTGTCCACCGCGCGCTCGCGAATGCGCGCCGGTGCCCCGGCGCGCTCGCGCTTGCGCTCACGCGCCCTGCGGGGGGACACTCGCAGCGTTCTCCCGGTCGCCCGAAGGTCGCTCACGTGGGCGTCGCGGGCTCGCGCGCACGCAGCGAGGTCAACGATGGATCTCAATCAGAAGAAGCTCTACTGCCAGCTGATCGCCCAGCTCGTGCTGATCGACGGCGCGGTCACGGACGCGGAGCACCAGTTCCTCGACGCCGCGATGGATCGACTCGGCCTCGACGCCGACGATCGCCGCGACGTGATCAACCACGTCAACGTCGACGATGACGTCGAGGCCAAGGCGCGCGAGCTCGACCCGGTGGTGCTGCGCGAGCTGACGGCGGAGCTCGAGCGGGTCGCGTTCGTCGACGGCGAGCTCAGCCCGGGCGAGCGCGACATCATCGCGCGGATCAAGGGCGCGCTGGATCTGTGACGCCCGCCCGCTAACGTGTCACCATTGCCTCGCAGGCCGTCCGGCCGCCGCGCGCGGAACCGCCCGCGCGCGTCGTGAGGCGCTCGCGCGAGACTCGAGCGCGCGCCTCGATCGCCCGCCGCCTCGATCGCCTCGACCGCCCTCGACCGTCACGATGCTCGCCGTCCTCCGCCACCTCCTCGGCTACCTCGGACCCTACAAGGGCCAGGTGTCGTTGCTGCTGGCGGGGATCCTGATCGACCTCGCCTACACGCTCGCGGTCCCGTCGAGCATGGAGTTCTTGATCGACGAGGCGATCGTCAAGCGCAACCACGAGCTGCTCGTGATCCTGCTCGGGAGCCTGATCGCGGCCGTCGTCGTCGCGTCGGTGGCCGCGATCGGGCGCGACTACCTGTACGCCAAGCTCGGCACCTCGGTGATGCGAGACCTCCGCTTGCAGATGTTTCGCCACCTGCAGCGGCTGTCGGCGAACTACTACGCGAAGACGCGCGTCGGCGACATCATGGCGCGCTTCTCGACCGATCTCGTCGCGGTCCAGAACGCGGTCATCCTCGCGGTCCCGGAGACCATCGTCGGCTCGCTCGGGATCCTGATCTCGATCGCGCTGCTCGTGCGTCTCGAGTGGCAGCTCGCGCTGCTGACGGTGGGGCTCTTGCCGATCCTGCTGATCGGCCCGCGCATGCTCGGCCCGCGCGCGGAGCGGGGCAGCTACCGGCTGCGCGACGAGGAGGCGAAGATCTCGAGCGAGGTGCAGGAGAACATCGGCGCGCAGGCGGTCGTGCGCGCCTTCGGCCTGGCGTCGGCGCGCGTCGGCGCGTTTCAGGAGCGTCTCGACGTCGTCTACCGCACGGGGCTGCGCTTCAACCTGCTCTCGTACCTGGTCGAGCGGACACCCAACGTCAGCTTCATGCTGCTGCACATGGGCGTGCTCAGCGTCGGCGTGTTCAAGGCCTACAGCGGCGACCTCTCGGTCGGCAAGCTGATCGCGTTTAACGCGCTGACGGTCAACCTGAGCGTGTTCGTGACGACGCTGACGCGCGTCGCGCCGGTGCTGCTGCAGGCCTCGGGCGGCATCTCGCGCATCGCCGAGCTGCTCGAGGAGGACCCGCAGGTCACGGACAAGCCCGGCGTCGGCGAGATCGTGCCGCTGAGCCGCGCGATCGACTTCGACCACGTCAGCTTCTCGTACACGGGCGAGACGCTGAACCTCAACAACCTGACCTTTCGCATCCCCAAGGGCGCCACGGTCGCGTTCGTCGGCGGGAGCGGCTCAGGCAAGAGCACCGTGCTGGGGCTGATCACGCGGTTTTATGACCCCAACGCGGGCGCCGTGAAATTCGACGACCGCGACATTCGCTCGGCCGCGCAGGACTCGCTGCGCGAGCAGATGGGCGTGGTGTTCCAGGAGAGCTTCCTGTTCAACACGACGATCCGCGAGAACATCCGCATGGGCCGGCCGGACGCGACGGACGAGCAGATCGTCGAGGCGGCCATGGCCGCCGAGATCCATGAGCTGATCACGCACATGCCCGACGGCTACGACACGATCGTCGGCGAGCGCGGCAGCCGGCTGTCGGGCGGCCAGCGCCAGCGCGTCGCGATCGCGCGCGCGATCGTGCGCGACCCCGCGATCCTCGTGCTCGACGAGGCGACCTCGGCGCTCGACCCCTCCACCGAGTCGGCGATCCACGAGACGCTCAAGCGGCTCGCGGCGACGCGCACGGTCGTCGAGGTCACGCACCGGCTGTCGTCCGTCGTCGAGCACGACCGCATCTTCGTGCTCGACAAGGGCCGGCTGATCGAGTCCGGCACGCACCAGCAGCTGCTCGAGCAGCACGGCGAGTACTTCCAGCTGTGGAACAAGCAGAGCGGCATCAAGATCAGCGAGGACGGGCAGCGCGTCGACATCACGGTCGAGCGCCTGCGCGCGATCCCGATCCTCAGCCAGCTCGAGGACGAGATGCTCGGCGAGCTGGCGAAGCTGTTCACGATCGAGCGCTGCCCCGAGTCGCGCCTGGTGATCCGCCAGGGCGACATGATGGTCGAGAAGTTCTACGTGATCGCGCGCGGCAAGGTGAAGGTGACCAAGCGCGACGACCCGGGCGACGACGAGCGTCAGCTGACCGTGCTCAGCGACGGCGATCACTTCGGCGAGATCGCGCTGATCAAGAACGTGCCGCGCACGGCGACGATCCGCACGATCACGCCCTGCATCTTCCTCACGCTGCAGCGCGCGCAGTTCCTCGACCTCGTCGGCCGCGACCCGCGGCTGCGCGAGCAGATCGACAAGATCGCCCACGCGCGCGACCACCAGAAGATCACGGCGGAGGCGCTGCCGGTGCAGCGCCGTCACTCCCTCGCCTACGAGCAGGCGTGAGCGCCTCGCGAGCCGCGCCGCTGGAGTGAGCGAGCGCGGCGCGGAGATTGCGTGGCGGAGCGCGGCGCGCTGGCGCGACAACAGGCGAGCGCGCGCGCAAGAATGTTGATGTGTCTTAATGGACATGTAGAATGAGCCCGCCTCGAACGTTCGGGGCGACAGCGAGCGCGAGGGCGCGTGGGCGAGCACGAGAGCGACGGATCGATGGACGGAGAGCGCGAAGAGGCGATAGACGGCGGGCGCGACGACGCGACGGGCGGCGAGGCGGGCGAGCGAGGCGCGTCCCCGCGCGGCTGGTCCTCGCCGAAGATCGAGGTCCGCGAGCGCGACGGGCACCGCGGGGTCTACGCGACCTCGCCGATCGCGGCCGGCGAGCGCCTCGCCACGCTCGCGCGCGTGTTCGTCGAGCGCCCGAGCAAGTACACGATCCAGATCGACGAGCGCCGCCACCAGGCCGGGACCTCGGAGACCGACGACTTCTTCAACCACTCGTGCGAGCCGAACTGCTTCCTCGACTTCGAGGCGCTCGCGTTCGTGGCGGCGCGCCCCATCGTCGTCGGCGAGCAGCTCTCGTTCAACTACCTGACGAGCGAGTGGGACATGGACGAGCCCTTCACCTGCTGGTGTGAGCGTCCGGGCGATCACTGCGTCCACGACGTCCGCGGCTTCAAGCACCTCCCACGGGCCCGCCAGCTCGCGCTGAGGCCGTGGATCTCGCCGTTTCTGCGCCGGCAGCTCGAGGCGCTGCTGGCCGCGGACGCCGCGAGCCGTGACCCCGGGGCGAGCTGAGCGATGCAGGGCGTCGCGCGAATGAGCGCGCGCGCCGTCGAAACAGCCGCGTCACGCCCCGATTGCTATATGGGCGCGGCTATCCTGATATACTCGCGATACCGAGCTCACGGGCCTGCGCCCAAAGCGAGAGGGAAGCGATGATCGAGCGTCAGCTTGCAGTGCTCCTGGTGAGCGCCGGGATGATCCTGGCGCCTCTGCCCGCCCACGCGGCGCCCGCCGAGGGCGCGGCCGCGGCGTCGGCGGACGGCCCGTCCGACGAGACCCGCGAGCAGGCGCGTCAGCTGTTCATCAACGGGCAGCGGCTCTACGCCGAGGGCTCCTATGAGGCCGCGATCATCGCGTTCAAGAAGGGCTACGAGCTGTCGCAAGAGCCAGCGTTCCTCTACAACATCGCCAACGCCTACGAGCGCCTCGGCGAGTTCGGCCAGGCTCGCGACTACTACGACCAGTACCGCGTGTACGCGGACGAGGGCCAGCAGGACGCGCTCTCGCGCAAGATCGCGGTGCTCGACAAGCGCCAGAGCGAGAAGCTCGCCGAGGAGCAGGCCGACAAGGAGCGCGCGGCGGCGGCCGCCCGCGAGGAGGAGCGTCGCCGCCAAGAGCAGCTCCAGGCCGACCAGAAGCCGAAGGAGAAGGTCTTCGGTCCGGCAGCCTGGGCGCTGACGGCCACGGCCGCGATCGGCTTCGGGATCGGGATCGGCTTCGGCGTGCGCGCCAACAACAAGCGCGACGAGGCGCTGGCGAACTGCGTCGGCGAGACCGAGATGCGCGTGTGCAGCAGCGCGGCCCAGGAGGCGATCGACGCGCGACGGCAGGCGGCGATCGGCGCCGACGTCGGCTTCGTGGTGGGCGCGGTCTCGACGGTCGCGCTGATCGGCGTGGTGGCGGCTGCGGCGGCCAAGAAGGCGCGCAGCGAGAAGGGCGGAGACGCCTCGCCCGCGGACGCCAAGGCCGCGCGGCGGCCGAGGGTCGCGCCGTTCGCCGGCCGCAGCGGCGGCGGCCTCGTGCTCTCCGGGCGCTTCTAGAAGGTAGGTGCTCCCTCGGACAGGTCTGTGACGCGCGCGTCACGGGCCTGTCGCGGCGCGCGTGCGTTCCTTCTGGCACGAGCACGAGCGCGACGCGTCAGCCCGCGTGTCACCTGGATGCCTCGGCTCGCGGCGCGCCTCGACTCGCTCGCCAGCCCGTGGCGAATGTCCCACGGCGAAAAGGACAAGCGAGGCGTCGGGCTGCTAGCCGAAGGGATCGATGAGATCCGTGCCCGGGCCCGTCTTCTTGGTGTCGGGCTTCTTCTTCGTGGTCTCGGGCGGCTTGGTCGGCTCCGGCGTCGAGACCGGCGTCTCGGGCTCGTCGGGCTTCGTGGTCTTCTTGGTCTTGCGCGTCGTGGTCGAGCGCTTCGCCTTCTCGAGCGTCTTCTCGAAGGTCTTGCCGGCGGAGGGCACGATCTCGAACTCGAGGTCCTTGAAGCCGTCCGCGCGCAGGATCAGCTTGATCGCCTCTTCGGACTTCTCGACCTCGACGCCCTCGGGGTCGTTGGTCATGCCGTAGATGCCGCCGTCGCGCGCGTCGAGGATCTGGGCGTCGACGTCCTTGGTCTTGATGACGAAGCGGACGCGCTCGGCGTTGGGCGCGAGCACGACCTTCTTCGGCTCCGGCGCGGGCTCGGTCTGCGCGGGGGTGGCCGGCGCGGTGGTGGGCACGTAGATGGTCTTGGGCTGCGTGGGCGCGGCGGGCTGCGGCAGCGGCTGCTGCTTGTTGCCCGTGAGCGCGACGGCCACGGCGACGCCCGCGAGCAGCACGGCGCCGACGCCGAGCAGCAGCGGCGCGCGCGACTTCTTGGGCGGCGTGGAGGTGGCGGAGAAGCGCGCGGTGACCTGTCCCCAGGGCGCCTGGATCTCCTCGTCGACGACCTCGACCGTGGCGCGGCCGGTGCCGACGGCGGCGAGCGCCTCGACCATCTCGTTCATGGACTGGAACCGCAGCTCGCGGTCCTTCTGCATGGCCTTGAGGATGATCTTGCCGGCCTCGGGCGGGATCTCCGGGACGTCGACGTCCGGGACCTCGTACATGTGCCGGTTGAGGATCTCCATGAGCGACTGCCCGGTGAAGGGCACGCGCGCGGTGAGCAGCTCGTAGAGGATGACGCCGACGGCGTAGATGTCGCCGCGGTGGTCGACCGGGTTGCCCCAACCTTGCTCGGGGGACATGTACTCGGGCGTGCCGATGACGGTGCCGCTCTGGGTCAGCGTCTTGTCCTTGACCTCCTGGCTCGTGACCTTGGCGATGCCGAAGTCGAGGACCTTGACGAAGTCTTTCTTGCCGGCCTTCTCGAGCACGAGCACGTTGCCGGGCTTCATGTCGCGGTGGACGATGCCCTGGTCGTGCGCGGCCTGCAGCGCGGCGCAGATCTGCAGCATGATCGGGCGGACGCGACCCCACTTCACCGCGCCCTCGCGCTCGATGATCTCCGAGAGGTCCTCGCCCTCGAGGTACTCCATGACGAAGAAGGGCGCGCCGGTCGGGGTCTGCCCGAAGTCGGTGATCTCGACGACGTTGGGGTGCGAGATCATCGACGACGCCCTGGCCTCGCGCAGGAAGCGATCGACGTGATCGGGCCGTCGGGACAGCTCGGGGCTGAGGACCTTGACCGCGAACTTCTTAAGGATCGTCGTGTGCTCGCAGAGGTACACCGTCCCCATGCCGCCGACGCCGAGCGGGTGGAGGATCTGGTAGCGGCCGAGCAGGACGCTGCCGGAGAGGTTATCCTCGTATGAGGGCTTGGCGTACTCGCCCGTGACGGCCTGGGGGACTGCGCCGCCCGCGACAATCGTTTTTGGTTGATCGGCTTGCACGGCGGGCTGGTTCTGCTCTGGGGTGGTCACGAGTCAATCCGCGAGGGGTCCGCGTGAATGAGGCTACACGATCTAAACGCACCGTTCGAGCAGGCTTCGCCGCAGGAGGCCGAGAACCGAGAATTCTGCGGCTCTTCAGCGACGATGGACCCAGTCGATTGTCGGCCCCTACGTGTTTTCGCGCGCCCGGATGAGCGGGGCCGCCGATGACGCCTGCGCGCGCGCGCGCGCGCTCGTGTTCCGGCCCGTGGACCCGCGTTACGCCGGCCGCGTCGCCGGTTCGCGCGGGCGAACGCGGACCTACGGCGTCTCGGGCTCGACGGTGTCGAAGGTCTCGAAGGTCCAGCCCGAGGAGGTGTCGCCGGTGACGATGCGCTTGAGCGCGAGCGGGCTCTGGGTCTCCTCGGTGCTCGGGTCGAAGTCGAGCTCGCCCGACGACGCGTAGATGTCGACGCTGTCGCCGGAGCGGAACGCGTCCTTGATCGTCGTCCAGCCGAGCAGGTCGACCGCCACGCGGGCGCCGGACTTGTTGCTGAGCTTGCGGAGGCCGCGGGAGACGTTGGCGCCCGCGAGGTCGCCGCTGTTCTGGAAGTAGCCCCAGGCGATACCGTAGAGCGCGAGCCAGGCGGCGTCGTAGGTCTGCGCCGAGTAGGACTCGGCGCCGGGGGAGACCTGGAAGGTCGTGCTCATCTTGGAGCGGAACACCATGAAGGGCGTGCTGCCCTCGACCGCGGCGGGGACGACTACGCGGATGCGGTCGGCCGTGAACAGGTCGGAGACGCCGGGGTTGTTGACGGTCTGCTCGAGCACGCTGGAGTTCGCGGCCGCGTCCGAGAGCAGGATCCAGCGGGTGGCGTAGGCCGAGCTCATGCCGTTGGCCGCGATCTGATCGCCGGCCGTGGTGATGAAGGCGTTGACCTCGTTGACCGAGGCGCCGATGAAGACGATCTCGTCCCAGTCCTCCGCGCCCAGGCTGATGACGAGGTTGGGGATGGTGCCCTCGCTCGAGTAGGGGCGCAGGTCGGCGTTGCCGCCGAAGTTGGAGACCAGCGCGTCGGCGAGGCCCTTGCCGTAGCTGTCGTCGACGTGCACGACGACGACGTTCTGGCTGCCGTGGTCGTTGAGCACGTTGACCATGACGGCGCCGGTCTCGTTGTCGGCGCCCACGGTGCGCCAGAACTGCCCGGGGTTCTGGTCGGTCTTGGTCGCGCCGTCGATGGTCGAGAGCGCCTCGCTCGTCGCCGAGGGCGAGACGATCGGCGTGCGCAGCTCCTGGAGCGTCTCGAAGGTCGCGGTCGCGGTGCTCGAGGTGCCGGGGCCGACGATCGCGGCGACGCCGAGGGTGTTGCCGAGCCAGTCGGCGATGTCGCGAGTCGCCTCGTCCTCGGTCAACGAGTCGCCCTCGAAGGCCTCGTCGTAGCGGCAGTGGACGATGCCGAACAGGCGCCCGTCGATGCCGCGGTCGCTGCTCTCCGGGTCGTTGGCCTCGATGACCGCGAGCTCGGCGGCCTTGATCAGCAGGTCGTCACCGACCTCGGGGGTCTGGTCGAACATCGACCCGATGATGATCGTGTCCTTGTGCGTGTCGACGTTGGTGAACAGATCGGGCGGGTAGTAGTTGTCGCAGCGCGGGTGCACGTCGAGCTGGTCGCAGAGCCCGGAGTCGACGTTGCACTGCGAGAGCGGACCGAAGCCGGCCCGGCAGTCGGCGTTGCTTGTGCACGGGTCGAAGTTCACGGCCGACGTGGAGGTACAACTTCCGACGCCCACGGCGGCCGCGATCGAGAGCGCGGCCGCCGGCAGCGCGCGTGTGACGAGCGAATACGACATCGTCTGGATTCTAGTACCCCTGCCAGTAAGTTCCTACAGGAACAAAGATCCTCGCGCGCGACCCCGAGGTCGAAAATCGAGCGTCTCCGCGCCGGGCTGCGGCGCGTCGCCGCGTTCCTGGCTCCCCGCGCGCGAGCGCGGGGCGACGCGAGCCGCCGTCGCTCCATGGCCGCGGCGGCGGCGAATTCAGCGAGCCCGGGTCGCCGGGGAGCGGTCGCGCGGGCCAGGTCCAATCTCGCGGGTGTTACACTGCGCCTCGGTGGATGCGCGCGATAGCGTCGGGGGGCCCGGGGAGCCGACGCGCGGGGCCGAGGATGGCATGCGCGCGCTGGACCCCACCCCGCGCGCCATGTCGATCGCCGACGCGCCCACGATGCTCGGGCGCACCGGCGACAGCTCGCGCGATCTCGCGGTCGCGCGTGCGGCCCGCGGGCGTGAGGTCGCCGGGCGCGTGCGCGTCGTCGACGAGGACGCCGTGCTCGAGCGCGGCCACACGCTCGGGCGCTACGTCGTGATCGAGCCGATCGGGGCCGGCGGGATGGGGGTGGTCTACGCGGCCTACGATCCCCAGCTCGACCGCAAGGTCGCGCTCAAGCTGATGCACTCGACGCCGAGCGAGGTCGACACCGCCGGCGAGCAGGCGCGCGAAGACGGGCACGTCCGGCTGCTGCGCGAGGCCCAGGCGATGGCGAAGCTGCGGCACCCCAACGTCATCACGGTGCACGACGTGGGCGCGCTCGAGGACCAGGTGTTCGTGGCGATGGAGTTCATCGACGGCGCCACGCTCAAGATCTGGCTGGCGCGCGAGCGGCCGCCGCAGCGGCGCGTGCTCGAGGTGTTCATTCAGGCAGGTCGCGGGCTGCAGGCCGCGCACGCGGCCGGGCTGATCCACCGCGACTTTAAGCCGGAGAACGTGCTCGTCGACCGCGGCGACGTGCCGCGCGTGCTCGACTTCGGGCTCGCCAAGGCGGTCGGCGAGCTCGCGGATGAGTCGCCGGGTGGGTCGATGGTCGGCAAGGTGCCCAAGCTCGTCGACAGCGTCGAGCACAGCTCGCTGAGCACGAGCATCACGCGCGCGGGCACGGTGCTGGGGACGCCGGCGTACATGGCCCCAGAGCAGCACGTCGGCGGCGAGACGGACGCGCGCAGCGATCAGTTCAGCTTCTGCGTCGCGCTGTACGAGGCGCTGTACGGGGCGCTGCCGTTCTCGGGCGAGACGATCGCGGCGATGGCGTTCGCGGTGCTGCAGGGCAAGGTCGACGAGCCGCCGCCGGGCAGCCGCGTGTCGACGCGGCTGCGGCGGATCCTGATCCGCGGCCTCAGCGTCGAGCCCGAGGACCGCTACCCGTCGATGGCGGAGCTGCTCGCGGAGCTCTCGGTCGACCCGTGGGCCCGGCGGCGACGCTGGCTGCTCGGCGCCGGCTTGGCGCTGACGCTGGGGCTCGGGGGCCTCGCGTACGTCGAGTCGCGGGCGGCCACGGGCGAGCTGTGCGCCGACTCGGACGACGCGTTCGCGGAGGTCTGGGACGACGACCGCAAGCTGACGATCAAGCGCGCCTTCGTCGACACGGGGCGCTCGTTCGCCGACGACACCTGGGCGCGCGTCGAGGGCATGCTCGACGACTACACCGGGGCGTGGGTCGCGATGTCGCGGTCGGCCTGCGAGGCGACGCACGTCCACCACGAGCAGACCCCCGAGCTGCTGCACCTGCGCATGGCCTGCCTGGCGCGGCGTCAGAGCCAGGTGCGCGCGCTGACGGACGTGTTCGCGACGGCCGACGCGGGCGCGGTCGACAAGGCGATCTCGCTGGTCGCGAGCCTGTCGCGGGTGGACGGCTGCGCCGACGCGGACGCGCTCGTCTCGGAGGTGCTGCCGCCCGAGGACGCGCGCACGCGCGCGGAGGTCGACCGGCTCGAGCAGCGGCTCGACGACGCGCGCGTGCAGCTGGGCGCGGGTCACTACAGCGAGGGGCTCGAGCTCGCGTCGGCGGTGGCCGAGCAGGCGCGCCCGCTCGCCTACTCGCCGCTCGTGGGGCAGGCCGAGCTGATCCGCGGGCAGCTGTTGACGGAGCTGGGCGACGCGGCGGCGGCGGCCACCGCCCTCGAGGCGGCGGTCACCGAGGCCTCGCGGGGCAAGCACGCCCGCGGCGCGGCCGAGGCGTGGATCGAGCTCATCGACGTCATCGGCGTGCAGCAGGCGCGCTTCGAGGAGGCGCTGGCGATGCGGATCGCGGCCGAGGCCGCGCTCGCGTGGGCCGGCGACGGCGCGCAGAGCCGCGCGCTCTCGGCCCGGCTCGCGCGCGTCAGCGGCGAGCTCCTGCGCATGCAGGGGACGCTGCCGGAGGCCGAGTCGGAGGCGCGGCGGGCCGTGGCGATCATCGAGTCGCTCGCGGAGTCGGGCGCGCGCGTCAACACGACGCTCGCGGACACGCTCGCGGGCCTGGGACGGCTGCTGCGCACGCGCGGCGAGTACGACGAGGCGACCGCGGTCTACCGCCGCGCGCTCGCGCTGCGCGAGGAGACCTTGGGGACAGGTCACCCGGACGTCGCGAGCGCGCTGACAGGGCTGGGTAACACCGCGTGGGCGGCCGGGCGCTACGAGGACGGGCGCGCGTACCTCGAGCGCGCGCTGGCGATCCGCGTGGCGGCGCTGGGGCGCGGGCACGTCAAGGTCGCGACCACGGAGAACAGCCTCGGCGCCGTGTACCAGGCCGAGGGTCGCTACGGGGAGGCCGAGGAGCACTTCCGCAAGGCGCTGGCGATCCGCGAGGCGGAGCTCGGGCCCGACCACCCGCAGGTCGCGGCCACGCGGATGAACATCGGCAACGCGCTGATCCAGCGCGGCGATCTCGAGGGCGCGCGCGCGCAGTACGAGGCGGCGCTCGCGGCCCAGAAGCAGCGGCTCGGCGAGAAGCACCCCGACATCGCGTACACGCTCAACAACCTCGGGCTCCTGGCCGCGCGCCTCGATCGACCGGAGGCGGCGGAGGCCTACTACCGCCGGGCGCTCGCGGTGCGAGAGGAGGCGCTGGGTCCGGAGCACCCGGACACGGCCGCCAACCTCGAGAGCCTCGGGCTCGTGCTCATCGAGCTCGGCCCGCAGCGTCACGACGAAGCCGGCGCGCTGCTCTCGCGATCGCTGGCGCTGCGCGAGCGCGCGCTCGGGCCCGAGCATCCAGACGTGGCGAGCTCGCTGCAGGGGTTGGCCGCGCTCGATCTCGCGCGCGGGCGCGCGGAGCAGGCCCAGGCGCGGCTCGAGCGAGCGCTGAAGATCGCCGAGAAAGCGCTGCCGCCGGCCCATCACTTCACGACCGCGACCCTGGTCGCGCTGGCAAAAGCCCGGCTCGCGCGAGGGGACGCGGCGGGCGCGGTCCGTCAGCTCGAGCGAGCGCTGACGCTGCGAACCCACGGCGAGGACGCGGCGGACGCCCGCGGGGGTGATCTCGAGGAGGCGCGCTTCCTGCTGGCGCGCACGCTGTGGTCGCGCGGGCGCGGTGATCGCGAGCGCGCGCGGGCGCTGGCCGAGACGGCGAGGGACGGGCTCGCGCCCCTCGACGATCCCCGCAGCGCGCGCGCGCGCGGGGAGGTCGAGCGCTGGCTTCAGACCCACCGCTGAGCGCGCGAAGTTGCGCGCGCGAGGTGTGAGTGGGACGCTCGCGGCCGTCCGTGACGCGCGTCGAGCTCCTCTCCCGGTTTCCTTCCCGGTTTCCTTCCCGGTTTCCTTCTCAGCTTCGCGCCCCGGCGATCGCGGTCGCGTGGTTGTGGGCGCTGGTGATCGCGCCTGAGGCTGCGGCCGCGCCGGCGCGCGCCGACGATGGCGCGTCGTCGTCCTCCTCCTCGACGTCCTCCTCGGCGTCCTCCTCGGCGTCGCGGTCGACCTCGGCTCCGTCGTCTCCGTCGTCGCCGTCCGGACCCGCGACGACGAACGCGTCCCCATCCGCACCGAGCTCGACACCGGAGACCTCGTCGCCGCCGACCTCGTCGCCGTCGACTTCGACACCACCGAGCCCTACGACACCGACTTCGACACCACCGACGTCGACGCCGACCTCGGCGTCACCGACGTCGACCGCGACGTCGACCGCGAGCTCGTCGCCGCCGACCTCGCCACCTCCGTCTGCGCCCGCGACACCCGCCGCCGCGGCTTCGCCCCCCGCGGAGGAGCGCGACGAGGCGGAGGCGCCCAGGCGGCGGATCAAGCTCGCCGGCTGGGGCGGGCCGTTCGGGCGGCTGACGGGCGCGAATCGGCAATTCGCGACCTTCGTCGGGATCGCGGGCGGGCTCCACCTGCCGGCGGTCGGTCGTCCGCTGGGACGTGGCTCGAAGGCCAGGCCTGGGAGCGTGCTGCTGGGCGCCGCGTTTAACTACCTCGTGCTGCCGCTGCAGATCGACCCGGCGACGCCGAGCGCGGAGGAGCGGCTGAACCTCAACTACGCGGGGCTCGTGCTGGGCGGCGTGTTCGCGCGCGCCGGCGAGCGCGTGGGCTTCGGCGCGTGGGGGCTCATCGGCGGCGGGGGCGGCTGTCTGCAGAACCAGATGACGGGCGACTGCCGCGAGCGCGTCGCGTTCTTCGCCCTCGAGCCCGAGCTGTTCATGCACGTGGTGGTGCACCGCAACGTCGCGATCTCGCTGTCGGCGGGCTACCGCTTCGTCGCGGCCGGGGCCTGGTCGGGCCCGGGGAGCTGGGGGCTCGCGAGCCCGGCGGGGGGGCTCGGGATCGTGATCAGCCAGTTCGACTGAGTCCACCGCGCGCGCGCGACGTGGCGGACCTGAACTTTCAGACCTGTTACCGGAGCGCGCCCGGGAACAGGCGCTCGAGCGCGCGCGGGAGCAGGAAGTAGCTGAGGATCCCGAGCACGAGCATGACGCCGGCGACGACGCCCATCAGGCGCACGGCGGCCGGGCCGAGCGGGCCGCTCGCGAGCGTGGCGAGGATCGAGGAGATGAACATGGCGAGCGCGTTGAGGCCCTTGACGACGAGGTTGAACACGCCGAAGTAGACGCTCGTGACCTCGGCGCCCGACTCGGCGGCGCAGGAGGTCACGGCCTCGCCCTCGAGGCTGAGGAACACCGCGGCCATGGGGCCGCCGCAGGCGAACAGCAGCGAGGCGGTGACGAGCGGCGAGCCGATGATCGACATGCCGAGGGTGCCGGTGCCGGCGTAGACGATCGCGAGCAAGATCGCGGCGACCACGACGACGCGCTGCAGCCCGTAGCGCCGGGTGAGGCCGGGGATGAGGACCATGGCGAGGAGCGAGGTGCCGAGGAAGGGGCCGAGGACCATGGGCACGTCCTCGAGCTCGCCGCCGAGCAGGTCGGTGACGATGAAGGGCGCCCCCAGCGTCACGACCGTCAGGGCCATGTGCGCGCCGGCGAACACGGAGATCGTGGCGATGAAGCGCTTGTGGCGGAAGGCCTGGGCGAAGCCGGCGAGCATCTCGACGCCGGTCATCGCGGGGGGCGGCGGGGGCCGCTCGGCGTCGGCGTTCTCGCGGCGGGGGCTCGCGAAGTAGGGCAGGGTCATGAGCGCGGCGGCGGGGACCGCGAAGACGACGGCGGCGACGAGGTAGCCGTGCTCGTCGATGACGGCGGGGCTGACGAGCGAGATGACGCCTGTTCCAAGGAGCAGGCCGACGCCCAGGAGGGTCGACAGCCAGCGACGCGTGGGCTCGTGACCCCGCGAGTAGTCGTCGACGAGGCTCCAGTAGGGGATCGCGTAGAAGGTGTAGCCGATGTAGAACAGCAGCAGGCCGGCGGACAGCAGGCCCCAGCGCAGCGCGACCGCCATGTCCGGGGTGGGCGAGAAGGCCAGCGCGAGGCCGACGGCCGGGATCAGGAACGAGAACCACAGCAGCGTGCGGCGCTCGCGACCGCTGCGGACCCAGCGATCGCTGAGCGAGCCGGCGACCGGGTCGCTGACCGCGTCGAAGATGCGGAAGCCGAGGATCAAGACCCCGGCGGTCGCGGCCGTGAAGGCGGCGGCGTGGGCCGGATCGAGCGCGGTCGGGTCACCGCGCTCGGTGTAGCGGACGATCCATTGATAGAAGAAGCGCACGATCGTGTTCAGCCCGAGCTGACCGCACACGAACAGCAAGTACCGGAAGGGCCCCACGGCGGGAGCATACCAGCGCCCCGCGACGTCGCGCCGACGTCGCCTCAGATCACGTCAGGCGCGCCGAGCCGCGCGCGCAGGCCGTGGGCGCGCTGCTCGTGGATCGCGTCGGGGAGCGCGGGGCGGGTGTCGGTGGGCGTGATGGGCGTTTCGAACTCGATCCAGGAGCTGCACCCGCGGGCGGCCTCGGGGCGCGCGACGTCGGCGAGCGCGACGGCCCGGGGCAGGCTGTCGACGCGCAGGAGCAGCAGCCAGGCGCCGGGTCGCTGCAGCTCGCGCCTGCGGGCGCGCGGGTTGGGGGCGAAGCGGTGGTCGACGCCGTCGCGGCTCAGCAGCAGCGCGCCGGCGTCGGCGAGCCTGTGCAGCGGTTCGACCTGGTCGATCCACCAGGCGGCCGCGAGCGCGGCGACGGCCTCGAGCGCGGGCGCGACGGGCTCGGGCTGCGCCCGCGCCGAGGGGCGCAGCTCACGGACGCGATCGGGCGCGCGGAGATGAAAATAGGTCGGGTGCAGCGCGAAGCGCCGCCGCAGCGAGAACGTGCTCGCGGCCGGCGCGGAGACGGGCGGCTCGGTCGTGAGGGCGCCCGCGCCGGCGTCGCGTCGCGGGTCGTGCAGCCCGCCCTTGCGCAGGAGCACGCTGAGCTGGCCGCGCGCGAGCGCGCGACACAGGGACGCCCACTCCTTGAGGGCGCAGCGCACCGGCTCCTGGGCGGTCGATCGCATGGCTGACTCGCGGGGCAGGTCGATCGCGGCCGCGCTCCATCCCAGGGTACCATCCGGCGTCGTGCTCCGCGGACACGCAACTTCGAAGGCGCGCGCGGGCCGTGGCGCGGCGCGGCGCGGGCTGCTGCTCGCGATCATGGGGGCGCTCGGCTGCGCCCACGCGCCGCGCTCAGGGCCGCGGGCGGCGGGCGCGTGGCGCTACACGGTGCGGCCCGACGCCGCGCTCACGCGCCTCGAGGTCGAGCTGTGCTTCGACGGGCCGACGCCGAGCGCCCTCGTCGCGGACCTGCCGAGCGCCGCCGAGCCGCTCGACTGGGCCCGCGACGCGGAGGGGCGCGCGCTGCCGGTCGACGTCGAGGCGGGGCAGATCGACACCTCGAGCCTCGGGCGTGACGCGTGCATGCGCTACCAGGTGAACGTCGAGCGCGCGCTCGCGCAGGATCGAGCGAGGGACGCTCGCTTGCTCGGCGACGCGCTGCTCCTGCGCGTCAGCCTGTGGCTGTGGCGACCGAAGCGGGTGCTCGACGACCCGAGCGTGACGCTCGAGTTCGCGATGCCTGAGGGCGTCGGGATGCGCGCGTCGGTGCCGTGGACGCAGACCGCCGGGGGCGACGCCTACGTCGTCCCGTGGACGACCTTTCGCTGGCGCTCGCAGGTGGTGCTCGGACCCCTCGAGATCGAGCGCTTCACGGCCGCCGGCGCGGAGTTCTCCGTGACCACGCTCGACGGCGAGGGCGCGCCCGCGCTCACGGCCGCGGGTCGACGCCGCTGGATCTCGACCGCCGCCGAGACCGTGGCGCAGCTCTACGGCGCGTTCCCGGTGCCGCGCGTGCAGCTGCTCGTGCTGCCGATCGACACGTCGGAGCCGGTCGCCTTCGGGCTCACGTCGCGGGGCGGCGGCGCGAGCGTGTTACTGCTGATCGGACGCGACGCCCCGGACGACGCGTTCGTGGGCGAGTGGGTGGCGATCCACGAGTTCCTCCACCTGTCGATGCCGTTCATCGAGGCCGAGGACGTCTGGCTGTCAGAGGGCTTCGTCACCTACTACACCTCGGTGCTGCGCACGCGCGCAGGGTTCCGCGATGAGCAGGACGCGTGGGAGTCGATCCTCGCGGGGGTTGAGCGCGGTCGGCGATCCGCGCAGGAGCTGAGCCTGCGGGAGGCCTCGGTGCACATGAACGAGCGTCACGTTTACGATCGGGTCTACTGGGGCGGCGCGGCCATCGCCTTGCTCAGCGATGTCGCCCTTCGTCAGGGGTCGGACGGGCGGCGATCGCTCGATGACGCCATGCGAGCGCTTCACGCGTGTTGCGCCAATTCGCCCCGGCGATGGTCCGCGGAGGATGTCTACGGGGTGCTCGACGAATGGGCAGGAGGCGCGGAGCTCCGCACGATCCGCGATCGCGAGCTTGATCGCGCGGACTACGTCGAGCTCGCGCCGGCCCTGCGCGCGCTCGGGGTGCAAATCGAGGACGATCGGGTGATTCTGACGACTGGGGGGCGCTCCGCCGCGGTTCGCGGGGCGATCATGGGCAGTTCGGGGGCGCGCGACCGTGAGCCTGGAGTGGGGGGCGGCGCGCGCGTTCGCGGAGGTGCGTGAATTGGTTCGCGTTCGAGGCAAATCGCGGTACAACCCCCAGAGCAAACAACCCGCGCCCGATAAGCGCTGCAGACCGTAACACTTCCCTTCACGGAACGAATAGTTCGGCTGACCGACGCAAAAGCGGCGACACACGACCAGGACGATCAGGAGAAGAAAGAAATGGCAAACCTCAAGCACATCGCAGCAACGCTTGCGCTTCTGGGAACGGCCTCCTTCGCGGTGACCGGCTGCGGCAAGAAGGGTGGCGAGGGCACCGAGGCTCCGACCGAGGACGCGGCGAAGAACGCCGAGGGCTCGTGCAGCGCTGACAAGAAGGCCGACGGCGAGGGCTCGTGCAGCGCCGAGGGCTCGTGCAGCGCCGAGGGTGGCGGCGGCGATGAAGCCGGCGGCGACGAGGGCGGCGGCGACGAGGGCGGCGACGAGGGCGGCGAAGAGGCCGAGCCCGAGGCGTAGTCCGACTCGCACCCAGGGACGTCTCTGGCGTCCCGCCACGGACGGCGCGACCAATCGGTCGCGCCGTCAAGTTTTTTAAGACCAGAAACCAGCCCTCTGCTGGTGGGAGATCCTCGCGGGAGATCCTCGCGGGAGGTCCTCGCGGGAGGTCCTCGCGGGCGGGAGGTCCTCGAGGCGCCTCACGCTTGGGAGGGCCGAGACCGATCGTCGGTTCGGGACCGCTCGGCGTCGGGCGCTCGATGGGCCGGGCGAATCGGCGCGCTCGGCGTCCGATCCCCGCCTCGCCTCACATGGGCGCTTCGACGCTTCGTGGTAGCGTGAGCCCGTCTCCATGCCGCCTAGACCCCCGTTACCCAGTGGAATTGGGCTCGGCCTTCGAGCCAAGCTCCTGCCCGCGATCGAGCGCGGGGAGGCGGACGGCGAGGTCGCGTTCCTCGAGGTCTCGCCCGAGAACCACATTCACCGCGGCGGAGGGCTGCCCGCGCGCTTCTCTCAGGTCGCCGAGCGCTTCGCGATCTCCACCCACGGGCTGACGATGTCGCTCGGCGGGCACGAGCCCTTCGACCTCGAGTACGTCGCCGAGCTCAAGCGCTTCCTCGACCGCTACTCCGCGCCCGGGCAGTGGCACTCCGATCACCTGTGCTTCAGCGGCGTCGACGGCAGCGCGTTCCACGACCTGCTGCCTGTGCCCTTCACCGAGGTCTGCGCGCGGCGGGTCGCGGCGCGCGTGCGCGAGGCTCAGGATCGCCTCGAGCGGCCGATGCTCGTTGAGAACATCAGCTACTACCTAGAGCTCGGCGCGTCGGACTTCGACGAGCCCGAATTCATCACGCAGGTGCTCGAGCGAGCCGATTGCGGGCTGCTGCTCGACGTCAACAACATCCACGTCAACGCGCTCAACCACGGCGTCGACCCCTACGACTGGCTGTCCCGGATCCCGCTGGCGCGCGTTCGCCAGCTGCACGTCGCCGGGCCCGATCGCTGGGATGACACGCTCTGGGTCGACACCCACGGCTCGCCGGTGCGCGACGAGGTCAAGGCGCTGATGGCCTGGGTGATCGAGCGGATCGGACCGCGTCCTGTGCTCCTGGAGCGCGACAAGAGCATCCCGCCGCTCGCCGAGCTGCTCGCGGAGGTGCGCGCGCTCGATGAGGTCTATCAGGAGGCGGTCGCGCGCTGGCGCGCGGGCCAGGTCGCCGCGGCGCGGCCGAGCGACGCGCGCGCGCGCGTCGAGGGGAGCGTCGGCGCGCGTGTCTGATCGCGAGACGCCCGCGCCGCTCGCCGCGTTCGCCGGCATGCTGCGCGAGCGCGCGGCGCCGCAGCGGCTGCGCGCTGACGCGCGCGAGTTCTTCGACGAGCGCTTCGGGCTCTCGGGGCGCGATCTCGACAGCGTCGCGGCGCTCGATCCCGAGCGCCTGCTCGTCTACCGCGACATGGTGCACGCGCGCCTGCGCCGGGTGATCCGCGAGTGGCTGCCGCGGACCGTGCAGCGCGTCAACAAGGCGCTGTTTCGCCAGACCTTCGCCGCGTTCATGGAGGAGCGAGCGCCTCGCACTCGCTACCTGCGCTGCGTGCCGGCTGAATTCGCCCTGTTCGCGGCGCCCCGCTGGCGCGCGCGCGACGACGTGCCCGCGTACCTCGTCGACTTTATGCGCCACGAGCTGATCGCGGAGGATCTCCGGATCGCGCCGGTCGGCGGCGAGCTGCTCACCGGTCACCCGATGGCGCTCGACCGACCGATGCGCGCGGACAGCTCGGCCAGCGTGCTCCGCTACGACCACGCGGTGCACCTGCTGGCGAAGAACGAGGAGGACGACGCGGTGCCCGAGGCGCGCGAGTGCTGGGTGCTCGCCTACCGCGACCGCGCGAGTCACCGCGTGCGCTTTCTCGAGCTGACCCAGCGGGCAGCTGCGGTCGTGCGCCGGCTGCTCGCCGGCGAGCCGGTGCAGGCGGCGCTGACCGGCGCCTGCGAGGAGCTCGGCCAGGCGCTCGACGACGAGTTCCTCGGCGCGATGGTCTACTTCCTCGCCGACCTGGTCGAGCGCGAGGTGCTGCTCGGCGCCGAGTTCGAGCCGGGCGGCTAGCGCCGCCTCGGCCAGCTCGGTCGCGCGCCGGCGCGGGCTCAGCCGTCGCCCGGCGCGTCGGCGAGCTCGACGAGCAGGTCGCCGGCCTCGAGCGCGTCGCCCACGGCCACGGCCACGCGCGCGACCACGCCGCCGCGCGGCGCGGCCACGACCGTCTCCATCTTCATGGCCGAGAGCACCACGAGCGCGTCACCCTTGGCGATCGTCTGACCTGGCTTGACGCGCAGCTCGATCACCGCGCCGAGCATCGGCGCGCCGACCGAGCGCGGGTCGCCCGGCTTCGCCTTCTCGTGGCTGGCGACCGTGTGCTCGACCGACTTGTCGGCGACCTTGAGCGAGCGAGGCTGGCCGTTGAGCTCGAAGAACACCTCGCGCCGGCCGTCGTCGTCGAGCTCGCCGACCGCGGTGAGGCGGACGATCAGCGTCTTGCCGTCCTCGATGTCGACCCACAGCTCCTCGCCCGGGCGCAGCGGCGAGATGAACGCGCGGGTCGGGAGCATCGAGACGTCGCTGTATTCTGCCCGAAAGGTCATGTACTCGTCGAAGACCTGGGGGTAGAGCGCTGAGCTGAGCACGTCGACGTCGCGGATCTTGTCGCCGTGCCGCGCGACCAGCTCCGCCTTGCGGGCGGCGAGGTCGAGCGGCGGGAGCGAGGCGCCCGGGCGCCCGCGGATGGGCTCGGCGCCCTTGACGACGCGGCCGCGCAGCGGCTCCGGGAAGCCGCCCACGGGCTCGCCGAGGTGGCCGAGGAAGAAGTTGACCACCGACTGCGGCAGCGACAGCGTCTCGGCGCGCTCGAGCACCTGCTGCTCGTCGAGGTCGTTCTGGACCATGAACTGCGCGAGGTCGCCGGCGACCTTGGACGAGGGCGTGACCTTGATGATGTCGCCGAGCAGGCGGTTGGCGGCCGCGTAGGCGCGCTTGATCGCCGGCCAGCGCCCGGCGAGCCCGAGCGAGGTCGCCTGGAACTGCAGGTTGGTGTACTGCCCGCCGGGCATCTCGTGGATGTAGACGTCGGGGCTGCCGCTCTTGAGCCCGGACTCAAACGGCGCGTACACGCCGCGGACCTGCTCCCAGTAGTCGTTGAGGTCCTGCAGCGCGCGCAGCTCGACGCCGGTGTCGCGCGGGGTCCCGCGCAGCGCCGCGACGACGGCGCCCATGGCTGGCTGAGAGGTCAGGCCGGCCATGGCGTCGACCGCGAGGTCGACGACGTCCGCGCCCGCCTCGCCGGCGGCGAGCATCGAGGCGACGCCGGTCGACGCGGTGTCGTGGGTGTGCACGTGGATCGGCACGGTCGGGAACGCGCGGCGCAGCGCGCTGACGAGCATCGTCGCGGCCCGCGGCTTGAGCAGCCCCGCCATGTCCTTGATCGCGAGCACGTGCGTGCCGAGCTCGACCAGCTGACCGGCGAGCTCGACGTAGTACTGCAGCGAGTACTTCGTCCGCGTCGGGTCGGCGACGTCGCCGGTGTAGCAGAGGCAGGCCTCGATCACGCCGCCCGCCTCGCCCACCGCGTCGATCCCGAGCTTGAGGTTCTCGCGGTAGTTGAGGCAGTCGAAGACCCGGAACACGTCGACGCCGCGCTCGTGGGCGGCGCGCACGAACGCCTTGACGACGTTGTCGGGGTAGTTGGTGTAGCCGACCGCGTTGGCGCCCCGCAGCAGCATCTGGAACGGGATGTTGGGGACGCGCTCGCGCAGGCGCTCGAGCCGGTCCCAGGGGCACTCGCGGAGGAAGCGGAGCGCGACGTCGAAGGTCGCGCCGCCCCACATCTCGAGGCTGTAGGCGGTCGCGAGCGTGTGGCTGGTGATCGGCGCGATCGCCTTGAGGTCGATGGTGCGCACGCGCGTCGCCAGCAGCGACTGATGGGCGTCGCGCCAGGTCGTGTCGGTGACCATCAGGCCCGGGTGCGCGCGCACGGCCTCGGCGAAGCCCTCGGGCCCCTGCTCGCGCAGGACGTCGCGCCAGCCGCGGGGCGGGCGGGCGCCGGCGGGCGGCTGCGGGATCTCGGCGACGACCGGACCGGGGCGCGCCGTCTTGCTCGCGCCGGGCGTCGCGGGGCCGTTGACCGCGACCTCGGCGAGGTAGCGCAGCACTCGCTGGGCGCGGTTGCGCCGGCGCGGGAACTGAAACAGCCCCGGGTTCGAGTCGATGAAGGAGGTCGTGACCTCGCCGGCGATGAACTCGGGGTGCCGCAGCACGTTCTGCAAGAACGGCACGTTGGTCTTGACGCCGCGCACGCGGAACTCGGCGAGCGCGCGCGCGAGCTTCTCCGACGCTGCCTCAAAGGACAGCGCGTGCGCGGTGACCTTGACCAGCAGCGAGTCGTAGTGCGGAGAGATCACCGCGCCCGCGTAGCCGGAGCCGCCGTCGAGCCGCACGCCCATGCCGCTCGCCGAGCGGTAGGCCTCGATGCGCCCCGTGTCGGGCTGAAAGCCGCGCTCCGGGTCCTCGGTGGTCACGCGGCACTGGATCGCGTTGCCGCGCATGCGGACGCGGTCCTGCGTGAGCCCGAGGTCGGCGAGGCGGGCGCCGGCGGCGAGCTTGATCTGGGCCTGGACGAGGTCGACGCCGGTGATCTCCTCGGTGACCGTGTGCTCGACCTGGATGCGCGGGTTGACCTCGATGAAGTAGTGGCGGCCGTCCTGATCGAGCAGGAACTCGACCGTGCCGGCGTTGCGGTAGCGCATGTGCCGGGCGAGCGTGAGCGCGTCGTCGCACAGGCGCTGACGGCCGGCGGCGTCGAGCACCCGCGAGGGCGCGATCTCGACGACCTTCTGGTGCCGCCTTTGGACCGAGCAGTCGCGCTCGAACAGGTGGATGACGTCGCCGCGTCCGTCGCCGAGGATCTGGACCTCGATGTGCCGAGGGCGCTCGACGTAGCGCTCGAGGAACACGGTGCCGTCGCCGAAGGCCGCGGCGGCCTCGGAGCGCGCGCGCTCGAAGGCCTCGGGCAGCTCGCCGAGCTCGCGGACGATCCGCATGCCCCGGCCGCCGCCGCCCATCGCCGCCTTGATGATGACCGGGAGGCCGTGCTCCTCGACGAACGCGCGCGCGTCCTCGACCGTCGCGACGGGGCCGTCGGAGCCCGGCACCACCGGCACGCCGCAGGCGATCGCCTGGGCGCGCGCGGCGGTCTTGTCACCGAAGGTCTGGATGACGGTGGGCGAGGGGCCGACGAACGCGATCCCGGCGCGCTGACAGGCGCGCGCGAACGCGGCGTTCTCGGCCAGGAAGCCGTAGCCGGGGTGGATCGCGTCGACGTCGTGCTTGCGCGCCAGCTCGATGATCTCGTCGATCCCGAGGTAGGCGGCGACGGGCGTCTTGCCGTGACCGACGAGGTACGCCTCGTCGGCCTTGTAGCGGTGCAGGTGGACGCGGTCTTCGAAGCTGAAGATCGCCACGGTGCGGATCCCGAGCTCGGTCGCGGCCCGGAACACGCGGATCGCGATCTCGCCTCGGTTGGCGCACAGGAGCTTTCTAATTGGCCTGGCGGCGGGGGTCGTGGGGGCCATGCGCGCGCAGGATAACGCAGCGCGCGGCGTCGCAAGCACGCGCGCGGCGACGCCGCCGCCGATAGCGAACGCCGCGCGTCGCTACGCGGAGGTGCGCGCGGTGACGGTGTCGGTCGCGCCGACCTCGGGCAGCCGCGGCTCACCGCGGCGCTTGGCGGCGTCGCGGCGGCGACCCTCCTCGAGCAGCTTCGCCGGCGGCTCGCGCAGCTCCCAGATCAGCCCGACCCAGCTCAGCAGCTTGAGGCCGTAGTAGGTGATGTCGACCTCCCACCAGTAGAAGCCCTGGCGCGTCGAGCCCTGGTAGGTGTGGTGATTGTTGTGCCAGCCCTCGCCGAGGGTCAGCAGCGCGAGCGCCCAGTTGTTGCGGCTGGTGTCGCCGCTCTCGAAGCGCTGCGTGCCGAACACGTGCGAGAGCGAGTTGATCGTGTAGGTCCCGTGCCACAGCAGCGCGGTGCTGAGCATGAAGCCGATCAGCAGGCCGGACCAGCCGAGGAACCACCAGACGAGCACGCCGAGCGCGATCGGCGGGACCATCCAGTGCTTGCCCAGCCAGACCAGCTCGGGGTAGCGCGCGAGGTCCTTGACGCGCTCCATGTCGGTCTCGTCGTGGTTGCGATCGAAGATCCAGCCGACGTGGGCGTAGAAGAGGCCGCGCTGCGCGGGCGAGTGCGGGTCCCAGGGCAGGTCGGAGTACTTGTGGTGCTGGCGGTGCGTCGACGCCCACCACATCACGCCCTTCTGCGAGCTGCTCATGGCCCACACGGCCATGACGAGCTGGAACCAGCGGCTGGTCTTGAACGTCCGGTGCGAGAAGTACCGGTGGTAGAAGCCGGTGATCGCGAACATGCGGAGGAAGAACAGCCCGAAGCACACGGCCCAGTCGACCCAGGTGGTGCCCGTGAAGATCGCGAGCAGCGGCAGCAGGTGCAGCGCGAAGAACGGGCCGCCCTCGCTCAGCTTGTAGTCCGGCGGCGGCGGCATCGGCCGGTCCTTGAGGCGCGCGGGCGTCGGAGGCGGCGAGGGGACGGAGCGATCGAGGGCGTCCAGCATTCCGGGTTCAAGCTGCCAGAACGCGGTCCCGCGGCGTGTCATCGCGCGGTCACTGATCGTCGACGATTGTCATGGTTCTGTCGTGCAGTGAGCTGCTTCACGGAGCAGGTCTGCACGGCAGCCGCGCAGCCCGGCGCGCGCTGGTTTCTTGACGGCCGCGCGTCGCGGTCACGACGCGTCGACGAGGCCGCCTAGCCCTTCGCGCGCGCGGGGTCCGGGATGAACTTGTAGCCGGCGCCGCGCACCGCGATGAAGTGCACGGGCAGACGGGGGTTGGGTTCGAAGTGCCGGCGCAGGCGCATGATGAAATTGTCGACCATGCGCGTGTTCGGGTAGTTCGTCAGCTTCCAGACGTGCTTCTGCAGCTCCTGGCGCGAGAGCACGCGCTCGGGGTGCTCGGCGAGGTAGCGCAGCAGCGAGAACTCGAGGCGCGTGAGCTGGACCTCCTCGCCCGACATGTAGGCGAGCTGGCGATCGAAGTCGATGCGAGCGGTCCCAAAGGTCAGGTCCATCGTGAGCTCGGCGCCCTGGCTCGAGCGCTCCCAGGTGCAGCGCCGCAGCATCGAGCGCACGCGCGCGAGCAGCTCGCTGAGCTCGAAGGGCTTGACGAGGTAGTCGTCGGCGCCGACCTCGAGGCCGGTCACGCGGTCCTCCGTGGTGCCGCAGGCGGTCAGCATGAGCACCGGGGTGAAGTTGCCGGACTCTCGCAGGCGCCGACACAGCTGGAAGCCGTCGGTGTCGGGCAGCATGACGTCGAGGATGATCGCGTCGTAGCCGCTCACGCGCTGCAGCAGGAAGGTCGCGGCCTGGCGGGCGGAGGCCGCCATGTCGACGTCGTAGCCCTCGAGCTCGAAGTTCAGCTTCAGGCCGGCCGCGAGGTGGCGCTCGTCCTCGACGACGAGCAGCCGCGGCGGGCGCTCGGGGCCGACGTCGCCCGCGGTCGCGGGCGCTGGATCGCTTCGTGTCATGCTTGCACCTCCGCCTCGAGTGATTGCGGCGTCGCCACGCTGCGCGCGGACGCGGGCAGCTGAACGCACATGGTCGCGCCGAGCCCGGGGCCCTGCGAGTGGGCCTCGACGCGGCCGCCGAGCGAGCGCGTCAGCGCCGAGACCACGTAGAGGCCGAGCCCGGTGCCGCGGCGCTCCCGGACGTCCTCGTTGGGCACGCGGTAGAAGCGCTCGAACACGCGCTTGAGGTGCGCGCGCGGGATGCCGATGCCCTGGTCGCGGACCTCGATGAGCACGCGCCCGCGGGCGTCGACGCGCGCGGTGATCCGCAGCTCGGCGGCGCCCGGCGGGGAGTACTTGATCGCGTTGTCGATGAGGTTCTCGATCACGGTGCCGAGCGCGACCTCGTCGGTCGCGAGCGCGAGCTCCGGGTCGATCTCGATCGCGACCGCGTCGAGCGGCTCGCGCGAGCGCTTGCCGACGACGCCGAGGCAGCGCTCGACGAGCCCCCGCAGCGAGAACTCGCTGACGGGCTGCGGCGCGCGCTCCTGCGAGATCCGGGTGGCCGTGAGCACGCGGTCGATGAACGCGGTCAGGCGGTCGACGTCGTCGAGCATCATCTCGCGCAGCTGCTCGCGCTTGCCGGCCGGGATGCCGTCGCGCGCGAGCGTCTCGAGGCACAGCTTGAGCGCGGCGAGCGGGCTCTTGAGCTCGTGCGTGACCGAGTCGATGAAGCTCGTCTGCCGACGGACCTCGCGGATCTCTCGCAGGAGGAAGAACAGGAACAGGACGATGACGGTGATGATGAGCGCGAGCGAGACGATCCCGGCGATCAGCACCCAGTGGTTGGCGACGATGTCCGTCTCGGAGATGACGACGCGGTTGCGCACGATGATCAGCGTCCAGCCGACGATCATCGCGAGCGCGAGCGTGACGGCGACGGACGAGAGCACCACCGGCAGCGAGATGGAGCGCGTGTGTCGCGAGCGGATCGCCATGGACAAGGGGACGCCTGGCTCAGGGGGAATTGGCGGCGACGGGCCGCGCGGGCGCGGGCGCGGGCCGCAGCAGGATCGCGCTCGAGATCGGGGGGTTGGCGGCGACGCCGTCCCCGGCGAGCACGCCGGCGGCGACCTCGAGCTGGATCGCCGGCGTCGCCTCGGCGAGGCACAGATCGATGACGTTGTCGGGCGGCGCGCCCCTGCCGTGGAGGTACGCGCGCACGAGGCTCTCCGGCGCGTCGGTCTCGGGCTGCGGCGGCGCGGGCTCGACCACGTCGTCGAGCCGCGCCGGGTGGAGGCGCTGCCCGGTCTGCGTGGTCAGGGAGAACGCGGCGAGCAGCTCGGCGCGCTGCGGGCGGGTCGTCGTGACGGGCGTCGTCCAGTAGGTCCGGATGACCTGGGCGGCGCCCTGACAGCGCGTCGCGTCGGCGGGCAGCTGGACCGCGGCGGCGAGCCCCACTGGTTGATCGGCCGGGGTGATCGACGACGACAGCTCCTCGATGATCTCGCCCGAGGCGCCGTGGAGCACGCCGGCGAGGGTGATCGCGCGGGGGACGGTCTCGGCGAGAGCGGCCGCCCAGGCGGGCGAGCTCGACGGGTCGCCACCCTGGGGTGGCGTCGCCTCGCTCGAGGCGTCCGCGTCGGGCGGCGCGCCGTTGGGGTCGGGCGCGGCGGCGGGCGGCTCGTCCGGGGGAGTCACGCGCGCGATGATGTCGAGGGCCACCGTGCGCTGCTCATCACGCTCGTTGGCCGGCGCCAACGAGGCGCGCGCCGGCTCAGCGCGCGCGCCGTTCTCGAGCATCACGATGAAGCGATCCGGCCACAGGCTGGCGGGCGCGAGCTCGAGATCGAACACGACGTACACGCGATACTCGACGGTGTAGCCGGTCTCGGGCCCGCCGCGCAGCGGTCCGGGGCGCGCGAGCTGGGCCGAGAGGATCTTCGGCGCGCGGACGCTCGCGCGCGCGCTGGCGGGGGCTGGTTGGCGCGGCGGCCGCGTACCGCTGCTCGAGCTGCGCGGCACGCAAGCGCCGAGCGCCGGGCTCCCAAGCCCCAGGCTGAGCGCGAGGAGCGACGAGCTAACTCCGCGGTGCATCCGGATCACCATAGCCGCTGCCGCGCACGATAGCACCGCTGCGGCCGGTGACCTCCGGGCAGCGCGGGGGAGAGCGCGGGGGAGAGCGCGGGGGAGAGCGCGGGAGGACGGGAGAGCGGGGTGGATCGGCGGACGGGCGGCGCTCGGGTACACTCGCGCCGATCATGCTCAACCTGGCCTCCAGCACCGAGCCGGCCTGGGGCCGCTGGGCCGCCGCGAACATCGACGAGGTGTTGCTCGACCACGCGCACTGCGAGAAGAAAGCCGCGTCGACCGCGGTCTCGCTGATCTTCCGCTACCCCGAGCGCCCGTCATTGATGATCCCGCTGTCCCGGCTCGCGCGGGAGGAGCTGGCGCACTTCGAGCAGGTGATCGGGCTGCTGCGGGCCCGGGGGCGCGAGTTCTGTCGGCAGCGCCCGAGCCCCTACGCGGCGCGGCTGCTGGAGGCGGCGCGCTCCGAGGAGCCCGCGCGTCTGCTCGACACGCTGCTGTGCTGCGCGCTGATCGAGGCGCGCAGCTGTGAGCGCATGCAGCGGCTCGCGGAGGCGCTCGAGGCGACGGCGGCGGAGGAGGTCGCCCGCGCCCCGGAGCTCGCGCCGCTCGTGCAGCTCTACCGCGGGCTGCTGGCCTCGGAGGCCCGGCACCACGCGACGTACGTCGAGCTCGCGCGCGCGCTCGAGCTGGCGCCAGAGCCAGAGCTGCGCGCGCGTCTGCACGCGCTCGCGGAGCACGAGGCCGAGGTCCTGCGGCGCGCGCCGAGGGTCCCGAGGATGCACAACTGAGCGTCGCGCCCGCGCGACGCGTGGAGGTGAGATGGAGTCAGAGACCGGATCTTCAGAGCCGCGCCCGTTCCGGGTGCTGGGCGTGCAGCAGATCGCCGTCGGCGGCCGCGACAAGGCGGCGCTGCGGCGCCTGTGGGTCGAGCTGCTCGGCCTCGAGCTGCACGGCACCTACCGCAGCGAGCGCGAGAACGTCGACGAGGACATCGCGGTCGCGGGCCGGGGCGCGTGGCGGGTCGAGGTCGACCTGATGCAGCCGATCGACCCCGAGGGCAAGCCGCGGGTCGACAGCCCGGCGCTCAACCACGTCGGCCTGTGGATCGACTCGCTCGCTGACGCGGTCGAGTGGCTGTCCGCCCGCGGCGTCCGCTTCACGCCGGGGGGGATCCGCAAGGGCGCCGCCGGCTTCGACGTCTGCTTCATTCACCCGAAGGGGAGCGAGCGGGCGCCGCAGGGGGGCGCGGGGGTGCTGATCGAGCTGGTCCAGGCGCCGCCGGAGGTGATCGCGGCCTTCGACGCGCTGGCCGGGCGCTGACGGTCATCCGCGCGCGAGCGCGCGAGCGCGCGCGCCGAATTGACATGGATGATCGGACAGGTCGCTATTAAAGGACTGCGCGCGGCCTGAAGACGCGAAGACCCGGAGGCGTCTCCACCTCCGGGTCTGGCGAGCGAGCAAGCGAGCGAGTGACGGTCCGCAGCGTGGGCGCGCTACTTCGACGCCGCCCACTTGCGGATCTCGGCGCGGATCCAGGTGTCGGCCTCGTCCGTGAACTTATAGTTGTCGCGGATGTAGGCCATCGTCGTCTTCTCGATCTGCGTGTACTTGTTGGCGTCCTTGATCTGCGCGAGCAGCTTGCGCGCGTCGCCCAGGGAGATGCGGCCGTCGCCCTGGCCCTTCACCGCGACGTCGACGACGTCGAGCATGCCCTTGTCGTACTTCACGCCGTCGATGACCTTGTAGTAGGGGCCGTTACCTGCTCCATCGGCCAGGAAACGCTGGATCTTGGTGAGCAGGCGGCGGAGGTCGACGGGCTTGGTGTCGTAGTCGTCACAGCCCGCGTCGATCGCCTTCTCGCGGTCGCCGCTCATGGCGTGCGCTGTCAACGCGATCACCGGGATGTTCTGCGTCTGCGACATCCCCTTGATGCGCCGCGTGGTCTCCCAGCCGTCGAGCTTCGGCAGGCTGAGGTCCATGAGGATGACGTCGGGCAGGTTCGCCTCGGCCTTGACGATGCCTGTCTCTCCGTCCTCCGCAGTGATGACCTCGTACCCCTTTCGGCGGAGTCGCCTGGACAGCATGTCCCGGCTCAGTTCATTGTCTTCGACAATCAGGATTTTCTTGCCCATGAGTGCTCGCTCTGCCTGGTGTGCTGCCGTGCTCGCTTCACACGGGTGAGGCCGTGGCCGCGCAACCCGGGGGATGAGACGAATCAATCTTACGGGCAATTCCCGGGCTGCAGAACCCCCGTGATCATGCACTTGACCCCGCGTTCGCGCGCTCTCGCGGGCTCTGGCGCGCTGTTCGCGTTCGTTTTGCGGGGTGATCGCGGGTGTTCTCGCGCACGCTGGCCAGGGGGAGCACGGACGCGCAATGCCGCCCGGTCACCCGAGCCGCTCGATGACCTTTTCGCGCCTGCGAATCTGCCCGTCGCGCTCGAGCTTGATCAGGTGGGCCTCGAGCGAGCGGGCGGCCAGCGGCCAGAGAAATTTCGGCGTGTCGTCGTACGCGAGCGCGAGCGCGGCGTCGAAGTCTGCGGCGCCGCGCTCGATCGCCGTCATGACCTTTTGTTCACGACCGAGTCGATGCGCGATGTAACGCTGAACGCAGGCGGCCGGCTGATCGATCGTCGGCCCGTGCGACGGGACCAGCGCCGCGGGCTCGAGCGCCTCGAGCCGCGCGAGCGAGTCGAGGTACGCCCGCATGTCGCCGCCGTCCTCGGGGTCGATGAGGATGGTGCCCTCGCCCGCGACCATGTCGCCGGCGTACACGAGCCCGGTGCGACGCTCGCGGTAGACGAGGTGCCCTGGCGCGTGCCCGGGCGTGAAGACGGCGTCGAGCGCGAGGCCGTCGTCGAGCTCGAGGGTCTCGCCGCCGTCGAGCCGCTCGTCGACGGCGAAGTCGAGGCGCGCGGCGGTCTCGGGGTGGGCGAAGATCGGCGCGCCGGTCCGCGCGCGCAGCTCGGCGGCGTAGCCGGTGTGGTCCATGTGGTGATGCGTGAGGAGGATGGCGACGACCTCGCCCCCCGCCGCGACGAGCCGCTCGAGCAGCGCGTCGAGGCTGCGCCGCTCCTCGTCATAGGGCGTCGCGGGCTCGATCACGGCCAACCGGCGCCGACCGACGACGAGCGTGTTCGTGGCTGTCGCAGGAGGCAGGGTCGGCGTGCGCAGGCCGAGCACCCGGACCCCGTCTGCGAGCTCGTGGGTGGCCATGCCCGCGAGCATATCAGCCGGGGCGCGCACAAGCGCGCGCCGACGTTTCGACGCCGTGGAGACGCCGCGAGCGGGATCGTTCTGGCTATACTGAAGAAGCATGCGCTGGCGCCCCCGCCTGCTCGCGGCCGAGCCGCCTGAGCTCCTGGTCCACGACGAGCCGACGCCGTGCCCGTACCTCGATCAGCAGGTCGCCCGCATGCCGCTGCGCGTGCCGACGCGGATGCTGACCGGCGGTGAGTTCGACTCGCGCTTGACGATCGGCGACCGCCGCCAGGGCGTCTTGCTGTACCGGACCTCGTGCCCGGACTGCCGCGCGTGTGAGCCGATCCGTCTGGACGTCGAGCGCTTCAGGCCAGGCAAGACGCAGCGCCGCGTGTTCCGTCGCGCGGTCGGTGAGGTCACGGTGCAGCTCGGGCCGCCGCAGCTCTCCGACGAGAAGGTCGAGCTCTACAACCGCCACAAGTTCGGCCGCGGGCTCAACTCGGACGACAAGCCCATCGACCACGAGGGCTACCGCGTGTTCCTCGTCGACTCCTGCTGCGACTCCTTCGAGATCCGCTACCGCGTCGGCGAGCGGCTCATCGGCGTCGCGGTGACGGATCGCGGGGCGGACTCGCTCTCGGCGGTGTACTTCTACTTCGACCCCGCGTTTGAGCACCTGTCCCCGGGGGTGTTCTCGATCCTCACGCAGGTCGAGCTGTGTCGTCGCTGGGGTCTGCGGTACCTGTACCTCGGGCTCTACATCGGCGGGTGCGCGTCGATGGCGTACAAGGCGCGCTACACGCCACACGAGCGCCTGGTGAACGGCGTCTGGCGCGAGTTCGCGCGGACGGGCGAGTAGGTCACGGAGGTCACGTGCGCAGACACGCAGATGCGCGACTTGATTAAATTGGTATGACCATCATATGACTGCTTGACATTACCATTCAGTGATCCAAACTGTGTGAAGAGTATTTCACACCTGCTGATGAGGTTCCGTGAGCACGCCTGAAAAACGGTCACAAACGCCCAGTAATGCTGTTTTCGAGCATTTGGGCATGGGCGCTCGCGGGTTGTTTGCGCGTTGTCGACGCGCCTAGTTGTGAGTGCGCATAAGGCGCAAGGAGGTCGAGATGAGCACCCGAAGCCGTACTCCCGCATCCGATCGCCTCACGGGTGATCCCTCCCTGTTGCAAGCCGCGCTCGTCTTCCTGCGTCACGCCGCGCCGCGGACCTGGCTCGCCTTCGCCGTCCTCACGGTGGGCGTGCGTCTCGCCATCGGCGGGTGGACCATGTGGGACGTGGCGCTGATCGCGGCGATGGCGCTCCTGCAGCCCTTCGTCGAGTGGGCGATCCACGTGTTCATCCTGCACTTCAAGCCGAAGAAGCTGCTGGGGCGCAAGATCGACCTCTACGCGGCGCGCCTGCACCGCGCGCATCACCGCGCGCCGTGGAAGCTCGAGTTGATCTTCGTGCCCATGCGCACCGGCTTGCTCGGGCTCGCGCTCGGCCTGGGGGCGTGGTTCTACGTGCTCCCGAGCGTGCCGCTGGTGGCCACGGCGATCGCCTGGACCATGGTCTCGCTGCTGGCCTACGAGTGGATTCACTTCCTGACGCACACCAACTACCGGCCGCGTACGCGCTTCTATCGGCGGCTGTGGCGGCTCCACCGTCTGCATCACTTCAAGAATGAGCGCTACTGGCAGGGCGTCACCGGTCACCTGGGCGATCGCGTGCTCGGGACCATGGCCGACCCCGCGACGGTCGAGCTCTCGCGGACCTGCCGGACGCTCGGCGTCGACGGCTGACGACCTCGGTCGACGGGCGGCTCGGGCGTCAGGATTTTGACGCCTCGAGGCGATGAGCGGCATGCTTGCCGGCGATCGTGCGTCGGCCAATCCGCTCCATTCGCGTCCCTGTCCCCGCGTTCACGTTCGGGCTGATCGTCGCGCTCGCCGGCTGCAAGGGCGCCGCGCTCGACGGTCAGCAGGAGCCGGCGGAGCCGAGCCCCCCCGCGCGGGCCGAGCCCGAGGTCGCGGCGGCGCCGGAGCCCGCGCCCGCGCCCGCGCTCGCGTCCGAGGTCGCGCCTGAACCGGTCGCCGAGGCCGCGCGCGAGCCCCTCGAGATGACCTTCGTCGGCGACGTGATCTTCGGCCGCTACCGCGCCGACGGCTATGACCCGATCCCCGACCCCGGCTACCAGCCGTTCGCGGACATCGCCGAGCAGCTGTCGGCCGACGTGATCGTCGCCAACCTCGAGACGCCGCTCGTGCGCGACTTCCCGCAGAAGAGCCCGATCGCGTCGAAGTACCGCTTCGGCGCGTCGCCGACGATGGCCAAGCTGCTCGCCGACGCCGGCTTCACCGCGGTCAGCCTGGCGAACAACCACGCCTTCGACATGCGCAAGACGGGGATGGTCGAGACGCCGGCGATCCTCAAGGAGATCGGCGTGGTGCCGCTGGGCGCGTCGGTCACGGAGCCGCCGGTGTTCCGCGTCGAGACGATCGAGAAGCGCGGCTGGCGGCTGGGCTTCATCGCCGTGACCGCGCGCCGCAACGCGCCGCACCGCGAGGGCGCGCCCGAGCTGCCGTTTCTCAACACGCGCGAGCTGGGCGACACCCTGACGGAGGTGATCCGCTCGGGCCGCGCGAGCCATGAGCTGATCATCGTGCTGATCCACTGGGGAGCCGAGTACGCCGACATGCCCGCCAAGATTCAGCGCTCCGAGGCGAAGCGCTTGATCGAGGCGGGCGCGGACATGGTGATCGGTCATCACCCGCACGTGCTGCAGGGCGTCGAGCGCCACGAGGACGGGCTGATCGCCTACTCGATGGGGAACTTCCTGTTCGAGAACACCAACGCGATCCCCAAGCTGACGGGGGTGCTGCGCGTGCGCGCGAAGCCGCCGGCGAGCGCGGGCGGGCGGGCGTGCCTGGAGCGCGTGGTGTTTCACCCGGCGGTGATCACCCGGCTGCCGACCAAGCACCCGGTGCCGGCGACCGGCGGGATGGGCAAGCGCGTGCGCGGGCGCATGAGCTCGCTCAGCGAGGCGCTCGGCAGCGAGCTCGTCCAGGAGGGCGAGGACCTCGTGATGTCCGGCTGGAGCTGCGGGTAGCGACGCGTCGCGCGTCGCGACAAGCGCTCGCGAGCGCGCGGCGGCCGGCGCTCGTGTACTATGTTTGTTTGGGCAGGTCGCTTTCGCGGCGCTCAGCCGGCCCGGTCGAGCGCGTCGTCGGGCTCGCCGGCTGCGAGGGCGCCGCGCTCGACGGCGATGAGCGCGACGGCGGCGGGCGCCCAGTCGCGCATGACCTTGATGTGGTTGAAGAGCCAGACGATGTCGGGGCGCGTGGCCGCGGCCATGCGCAGCCACTGCTTGACGCGACACAGCGCGCGGGCCTCCGGGAGCCCGCTCGCGCGCATGCGGGCCTGGTACTCGCGCAGCAGCGCCGCGAGCTCCGGCAGCGGCATGGGCCCCTGTCTCCAGCCGCGCGCGCGCGCGAACAGCCCGGGCGAGCCCATGGCCCCGCGCCCGATCATGAAGGCGTGACAGCGGCTGCTCGCGGCGCAGCGCGCGAGGTCCTCGGGGGCGAAGAGGTCGCCGTTGGCGATCACCGGGAGCGCGCCGGCGGCGTCGCGGGCCCGCGCGAGCACGTGCCAGTGGACCGGCGGCCTGTAGAGCTGCACGCGCGTGCGCGCGTGTACCGTGAGCCAGGTCGCGCCGCCCCGCGCGGCGGCGCGGGCGATCTCCTCGATGGTGTCGCCGGAGTCCCAGCCGATGCGGATCTTCACCGTGACGGGCACGTCGTGCGGGACGGCGTCGCGCGCGGCCCGAGTGATGCGCTCAATTCGATCTGGCTCCTTGAGCAGCTTGGCCCCGCCGTCGTGGGAGTTCACGGTCTTGGCGGGGCAGCCGAAGTTGAGGTCGACGCCGCAGGCGCCGAGCTCGGCGGCGCGCCTGGCCGTGGCGGCCATGGGCGTCGGGTCGCCGCCGAGCAGCTGCACGAACACGGGGACGCCCGCGCGCGTGCGGCCGCCGGTGTCGACCTCGGGGCAGTGCCGTCGGATCACGTGGGCGGGGACGGGGTCGCGGGTGACTCGCACGAACTCCGAGACGCACAGGCTGATCCCGCTGCGCCCGCCGAATTGCTCGGTGAGCAGCCCGCGGTAGACCGCGTCGGTGACGCCGTCCATCGGCGCGAGCGCGAGGAACAGCCCCGGCGCGTCGGGGTGGTCGGCGACGCGCTCACGCTGCGCCCAGGTCTCGCGCCAGGAGGTATCAGTGCCCGTCACGGTCACGCCTCGTCGCGCTCCTTCGTCGTCGCGCTGTCGTCGCTCATTCGTCGTCGCGCTGGGGGGACCAGGGCACGAGCAGGAATTCGTAGCTGCGGCGCTCGACGAGCGCGCCGAGCTGGTCGCGTCGTCGCAGCAGGCGCGCCGCGAAGCCGCTGGGGGTGAGACGACGCGTCGCGAGCAGGTTCCAGATCTCGCGCTCGACGTCCTCGACCGCGTTCCCGTGCCGGATCATCGCCTCGACGAGCGCGCCCATGGTGACGCCGCGCGAGCCGTTGGTCGCCGCGCGCTCGAGGATGCGATCGCGAAGTGTGGGCACGGGAGCCTTCGTCGTGAGCATGGATCGGGCGCCTTACGCCTGGCAAGGCTCAGACGCTCGAGCCGGGCCCCTGCAGCGCGAGGTCGGCGGCGGCGAACCAGCGGCTGGCGATGCGCACGGCGTTGGTCGCCGCCCCGAGCCGCAGGTTGTCGGCCGTGACGGTCAGGCAGAAGCTCCGGCCGCGGGGGTCGCGGAGGTCGCGACGAATTCGCCCGACGAGCACCTCGTCGCGGTGCTGCAGGGTGGCGAGCGCCGAGAGCCCGTCGCCGGCGGCGCCCGGGAGCAGACGCAGGAACGCGGACTGGGCCGGGTCGCCGAGCACCGCCTCGATCGCGCCGGGGGACAGGTCGTCCTCGCCGCCGACGGTCAGCCAGACCTGCTCGTAGTGACCGACGGCGACCGCGACGCGGCAGCACTGGGCCGAGACCGGGAGCGCGGCGCGAGCCAGGATCTTGCGGCTCTCGTGCATGAGCTTGCGCTCCTCGCTCGAGTAGCCGCTGTCGTCGGTCTTGCCGCTGTGCGGCACGGTGTTGGCCGCGTAGCCGGCGGGGTCGAAGCCGGCGCCGAGCCGGAGCTGGTCACGATCCTCCGAGGTGTAGCCCGCGCGCGAGGCGTCGAGGAACTCGTCGAGCGTGCCGATGCCGGCGCCGCTGATGGCCTGGTAGGAGGCGACGGCGAGCGTCTCGAGCGGGCGCCGGCGGACGATCGGCGCGATCGTCAACATCAGCGGGATCGTCGTGCAGTTGGGGTTGGCGACGAGCCGCGCCTCGTCGGTCACGAGCGCATCGTTGACGCCGGCGACGACGAGCGGCACGGCGGGGTCGAGGCGGAAGGTGTTGCTCTTGTCGACGACGCGGTAGCCGAGCTCGAGCAGGCGCGGGACGTAGCGCGCGCTGTGGGCGTCGTCGAGGGCGACGAACGCGAGCTCGCCGCGCGGCGCGTCGCCAGACTCGAGGTCGGGCGCGGCCCGGACGGCGTAGCGCTGGCCATCGAGCTCAAACGCGCGCGCGCGGCTGGCGAACAGCGCGAGCTCGGCGCCTGGCCAGGCGCGGTGGATGAGCGGGATGAGCTCACGGCCGACGAGGCCAGTGGCGCCGAGGATGCAGATCCGCATGGCGCGGCCTATATCACAGGGGACGCCGGGGGCGAACGATCGGGCGCGCGGGCGCGACGGCCGGCGCGGTCACGCGAGGCGCCAGGACACGGTCTCGCCGGCCCGCAGGGGCACGAGCTCCGCGCCGCCGAACGGGAAGGCCGGCGGCACGCGGGTCTCGCCGCGCACGAGCGTGACGGTGCCCGGGTTGACCGGCAGCCCGTAGAAGGCCGGGCCGTGGCGGCTGGCGAAGCCCTCGAGGCGCTCGAGCGCGCCGGCCTGATCGAAGGCCTCGGCGTAGAGCTCGAGCGCGGCGTGGGCCGTAAACGCGCCGGCGCAGCCGCACGCGGACTCCTTGGCGTCGCGCGGGTGGGGGGCGCTGTCGGTGCCGAGGAAGAACTTCGGGTCGCCGCTGACGGCGGCGGCGACGAGCGCCTGACGGTGACGCTCGCGCTTGAGCACCGGCAGGCAGTAGTGATGCGGCTTGAGGCCGCCGACGAGCATCGCGTTGCGGTTGAGCAGCAGGTGATGGGCGGTGATCGTCGCGCCGACGTGCGCGGGGGCGCGCTGGACGAACGCGACCGCGTCGGCGGTCGTGATGTGCTCGACGACCACGCGCAGCCGGGGGAAGCGCTCACACAGCGGCGCGAGCACGGTCTCGAGGAACACGCGCTCGCGATCGAAGATGTCGACCTCGTCGCGCGTGACCTCGCCGTGGACGAGGAGCGGGAGGCCGAGCTCCTGCATGGCCGCGAGCGCCGGGCGCACGCGCGCGAGCTCGGTGACGCCGGCGTCCGAGTGCGTCGTCGCGCCGGCAGGGTAGAGCTTGACCGCGTGCACGAGCTCGCTGGCGCGCGCGCGCGCGATCTCCTCAGGAGATGTCTGATCGGTCAGGTAGAGCGTCATCAGCGGCTCGAAGCGCGCGGCCGCGCCGGTCGCCCCGCTCGCCCGCAGCGCCTCGAGGATGCGCGCGTGGTAGGCCTCGGCGCGCGCGACCGTCGTCACGGGCGGCCGCAGGTTCGGCATGATGATCGCCCGCCCGAACTGGCGCGCCGAGTGCAGGACGACGTCCGCCATGGCCGCGCCGTCGCGCAGGTGCAGGTGCCAGTCGTCGGGGCGCGGGATCGTGACGGAGTCGGGGCTCGACATCGCCAGGGTTGTACGCGATCGCCGTGCCCCCGTCAGGGGCCGCGGGCCGGCCTCAGGCGCGCATCGCGAGGCCGTCGGGGCAGAGCTGCCGGCGCAGGCCCTCGACCGCGAGCCGGACCTCGGGCTCGCTCGTCTGCATGCTCTTGATCCGCCGGCACGCGTTGATCACCGTCGAGTGGTCCTTGCCGCCGAAGCGCTGGCCGATCTCGGGGAAGCTCGCGTCGGTCAGCTCGCGGCTGAGGTACATCGCGATCATGCGCGGGCGCGAGACGTGGCGGTGCCGGCGAGGGCCCTTGAGGTCGGCGACGCGCAGCGAGAAGTGGGTCGCGACCAGCTTCTGCACGTGCTCGATCGTGATGGTCTGGGGCTGCAGCGGCTGGGCGAGGTCGCTGAGGACCTCGCCGACGAAGGCCTCGGTGATCGGCGCGCGCTTGAGCTCGGCGAAGGTCGCGACGCGGACGAGCGCGCCCTCGAGCTCGCGGACGTTGGAGCGCACGAGCGTGGCGATGTGCAGGAGCACGCGGTCGCCGATCTCGAGGCCGTCGAGCTCTGCTTTCTGGCGCAGGATCGCGGCCCGCGTCTCGAGGTCGGGCGACTTCACGTCGGCGACCAGGCCCCAGTTGAGGCGCGAGGTCAGGCGCTCCTCCATGCCCTCCATGTCGGCGGGCACGCGGTCGGCGGTGACCATGATCTGCTTGCCCGCCTCGTAGAGCGCGTTGAACACGTGGAAGAACTCGTCCATCGTGCGGTCGCGGCCGGCGATGAACTGGATGTCGTCGATCAGCAGGACGTCGCAGGTCTCGCGGTAGCGGGAGCGGAACTCTTCGAACTGGTTGCAGCGCACCGCGGCGATGAACTCGTTCATGAACCGCTCGGCGCTGAGGTAGACGATGCGCAGCTCGGGGCGCGTGTCGTGGATGTGGTGACCGACGGCGTGCAGGAGGTGGGTCTTGCCGAGGCCGACGCCGCCGTAGATGAACAGCGGGTTGAAGCGCTGCCCGGGCTCCTGGGCGACGGCCCAGGCCGCGGAGGCGGCGAGCTCGTTGGAGGCGCCCTTGATGAAGCTGTCGAAGCGGTAGCGCTCGGACAGCCCCTGCGGGGGCGGCGGCAGGATCGCGGGCTGGGGTGGCGCGGGCTGCGTGACGATCGGCTCGGGGGCGGGGACGGGCGCGGGAGCGGGCGCTCGCGGGGCGGCGAGCTCGATCTGGGCCGCGTAGCGCGTCGCGGTCCGACGCTGGATCTCGTCGAGGACGACGTCGAGGTAGTGGGTCTCGAACCACTCCTTCATGAAGCGGTTCGGCGCCGTGAGACGGAGCGTCTCATCCTCGATGGCGGCCAGCTCGATGGGTCGTAACCACATGTCATAGGTCTGCTCGCCAAGCCGTGGCTGAAGACCCTGCAGCGCGTCATTCCAGATGTCGACCATGACCCTCCGTCCACAGTGTTGCGGCCCTGTGAATGGCCTCCAAGAGTTTGAAGTTGCAGAGGTTTTTTGTTGTGGGCGACGAGGCCGTCCACAGCCTATGCACAGCAAACAGAATCGGGAGCCACACCGCCCCGCGCGGTGCACTCTCCGGGGAAATCGCGTGATCCTGGGCTGGTAGCGCGTCTCGGTGTACCGAGGTCTACCGACGATGGGTGAGCGGCACGCGCGAATGCGTCCCCTCAGCGCTGAAGTTTTCTACTCAGGCCCCCTGGCCGGGGCAAGGCGTCGCCCGCCGGAGTTTGTAATTGCATGAAATTATTGGACCCAATACGGTGTGCCAGGTTGTGTAATCCGCGCGCGAATGTGCCCGTCTGCTCGGATCCATCCGGGATCAAACGGGAATTTTCGACGTGAGTCGCGCGTTCGCGACAACGCCGTCACAACAAGCGGGTTTGCGCGGCCGGGGCCTGGCAAGTTGGCTCGTGAAGCGGGTTTCCGCGATCGTGTGAACCCGAGTTCCCGTGGGGATCGAGTTCGTGCCAACCGGTTTGGTTCCAGTCCAAAACCGCTCTGGTACGGCCGAATTCGTGGGCTGCACAACATCCGGCGGAGAAAAAATTTGTTCAGTGAGATCCGATCTCGGCGTGCACTCCGCGCGCCGAAATTATGGGTCATCGCCCCGGTCATCGCCCCGGGGAAACCCTCTCACTCGCCCTCGTTCTCGGACGTTCAGGGACGTCGACGTCGGCGTCCCGTGACAGCCGCGACGGCCAGCAGCGTGAGCCACAGCGCCGGCGTGGAGTCCTCAGGCTCCGCCACGCGGCAGCCGGCGCCCGAGCGCGGCGGACGGGGATCGAGGCAGGTGTCGCCGTCGTCCTCGAGTCCGCTGCAGCCGCTCGGCAGGAGGTCGAGCCCGACGGTGTCGCGGATCCAGGGCAACGCGGCGTAGACCGTGCCGTAGTAGCTCTCGCCCACGCCGCAGGGGACGACGCCGCGCGAGACGATCCCGGCGATGCGCCAGCTGCCGTCGTCGAGCCGGACGAAGGCCGGTCCGCCGGAGTCGCCGCCGCACACGTCTTTCCCCTCGTTCCCGGCGATGAATTCGTAGCCGGTCGGCGAGAGGCGCTGGATCTGGACCGAGACCTCGCGCTTGAAGCCGATCTCGTCTGCTTCGAGCGGGGGGTCCTCTTCCTGGGCCTCGCGAACCGCGCCGAAGCCGACGGTGGTCACGGACTCACCGGGCTCCATGGTCGCGTCCCACTCCTCTTGATCGATCAGCGGCTTGATGAAGTCCACGCCGCCGATGTCCTCGACGATGGTGACGAGGCCGAAGTCGAAGGCGTCCGCGCCGCAGTCGTCATCCGTACAATAGTTCGGGTGAACGAACACCTGGTCGACGGTGGCGACCACGCGCTGATCGGCGGTGTCGAGGCGGTTGCCGAACACGACCGCCATGTTCTCGACGTCGGCGATGTCCAGCACGCAGTGGCCGGCGGTCAGCACGGTGCGCTTGTCGAGCATCACGCCCGAGCACAGGTCGACGGTCGCGAGGCTGCTGTTGGGGTGCAGCGCCGTGACGTGCATGATCGCCACGACGCTGGTCCAGTCGCCCTCGGCGACGAGGTCGCCGCCGATGATCGGCTCGCTCGCCGCGGGCGTGTGGAGTGGGAGAGCGCTGGTCGGGGTCGCGGCCAGCAGGAGCCCGGCGAGGAGCGTCACAGACACGGGGTCAGGATAGCAGAGATGCCCGTGTGGGCAGGCTTGGGGTCTCGTGCGCCTGGAGCCGCGGTGGTACCGTCCGCCTGGCCGAACGATCGTTATGACGAGCCCTGACGCGAGATCCACTCCTCCGGGGGGCGGAAATTTCCGCTCCGACAACAACGCGGGCTTGTGCCCAGAGGCCCTGTCAGCGCTGTCCGCGTGCGAAGGCGGGTACGCGATCGGGTACGGCGATGACGACGAGACCGCGCGCGCGGTCGCGGCGTTTCGCGCGTTGTTCGGCGCCGACACCGGCGTGTTCTTCGTGGCCACGGGGACCGCGGCGAACACCCTCGCGGTCGCGGCCATGACCGAGCCGTGGCAGCGCGTCGTCTGTCATCAGTACAGTCACTGGGCCGACGACGAGTCGACCGCGCCCGAGCGCGTGACCCTGTGTCGCACCACCGCGTTGGCCTCGCGCGCGGATCCCACGAAGCTGGCGCCAGAGGACCTCAAGGACATCTTTACGGCGGGGCGTCGGGACGTGCACTCGCCCGCGCCCGGCGTGCTGACGCTGACGAACCCCACGGAGCTGGGGACCGTGTATACGCCCGCCGAGACGCGTGCGCTGTGCGAGCTCGCCCACGCCCACGGGTATCGCGTGCACGTCGACGGCGCGCGGTTCGCCAACGCCGTGGCGACCGTGAGCGCGCGGGCGGGCCTCGACCCGGGCGCCACGTGTCGCGCGCTCACGGTCGACGCCGGCGTCGACGCGCTCTCCTTCGGCGGGACCAAGAACGGGCTCGCGTTCGGCGAGGCCGTGCTGTTCTTCCCGCAGGTCAAGACCCCTGATGTCGCCCGCGCGATCACGCGGTTCCCGTACCTGCGCAAGTCGACGGGGCACCTCCTCAGCAAGCATCGCTTCGTCAGCGCCCCGTTCGCGCGCGTGCTCGACGGCGCCCGCGCGCCCTGGCTCGCGCACGCCAGCCGGGCCAACGCGATGGCGAGGCGCTTGGTCCGCGGGCTCGAGCGGCAGGGGCTCGAGCCGCAATTCGTCTGCGAGGCCAACGGCGTGTTCATTCGCTTCGCGCCGGCGCTCGACCAGGCCCTGCGCGCGCAGGGCTACGCCTACTACCCCTTTGAGTCGCCGCGCGGCCCGGTCGCGCGCCTCATGTGCAGCTTCAATACGCCGGAGTCCGCGGTGGACGGGCTGCTCGTCGCGATCGAGCGCGCGTCGGCGTGAGCCCGTCGAGGGCTCGCGAGGCCGCGTCGCGTCGCGCGGGTGACCGCGAGCACGCCGGCGGACGTTGACCGCGTCGCCGGCCCCGGGCGAGCGCCGGCGCGACGAGAACAAGATGTCTTTTAAGACACTCGTCGACGCGCCCGCGAATTCGCGCCAGGGCGAACTCGACCAGCGACATCGCCTGTTCCTTCGGCCATGATTTAGGTGATCGCGCCGGGCGCCGAGGCCTGCGCCGAGGCCCGTGCAACTCGCCATGTCGCTCAATTCGCCTTTGTCCCCTGCGGCTGCGCGCGTCGCGACTCGCGCGCGCGTCCCGAGCCTCCTCCTGCTGCTCGCGCTCGGCCTGCCCGCGTGCGAGCGGTCCTCCGCGGTCGAGTCGACGCCGCCCGACGACCAGGGGCTCGCGCCCTTGGCCTACGACGAGCAGCCCGATGAGCTCGACGCCGAGGATGAGCCCGCGGCGGTCGCGGAGGGCTCGTTGACCGAGACGGCCGTGAGCCCCGAGGTGGATGAGGACAGCCGCGCCTGGCAGGCGCGCATGCTCGCCGCCATCGAGGCGTTCAAGCGCGACGACCAGGACGGCTACATCCGCGTGTCCACGCTCTCGCCGAAGCGGGACGAGGTAGGCGACTTCGTGTTCACGGATAGCGTCGTGGAGGAGCCGAGGGCGGCGCCGGTGCTGCTGAGCAGGATGCTCGAGCGCCGAACGACGCGCGTGACGAGGCAGGCGATCGCCGAGGCGCTGCCGCGCACCCGCGGCGACTGGGCCGAGGGCGCGTCGCACCTGATCCGCACCGAGGCCGAGGCCTCCGTCCGCAAGGTGCTGGTCGAGAGCATGCGCTACGCGCCCTACCCCCACAACCTTCGCGGGCTGCGGTACGGCTTCCGCGACGAGCATCGACACGTGCGCGCGGCCGCGACGAGGACCTCGGGGTTTCTGCGCAACGGCAAGGCGCTGTGGACGGAGCTGGTCTCGGCGCTGTTCGACGAGGACGCCGAGGTGCGGGCCGGCGCCGCGAGCTCGCTCGGCCGGCTCGGCGTCGCCGAGTCCTGGGAGGGGCTCGTGCGGGTGCTGGGCGATCGCAACGGCGAGGTCCGGTTCAAGGCCCTGGAGGCGCTCGATCGCATCGATCACGCGCGCGCCCAGCAGCTGCCGGAGCTCGAGAAGTTGACGCGGGATGAGAACGAGCGCGCCGCAGCGCTCGCGAGCTCCCTGCTCGGTCGCCCGCCGGTGCGACGGCGGCCGAAGCCCAGCGCGACGACGGGGGTCAAGGCGAAGGCGAGCGTGACGGTGGAGGCGAGCCCCGTGGCTCCGAGCGGAGCACCTTCAAGCTCCCCTCCAAGCCCTCCGGCGAGTCCTCCGGTTCGCTCGGCCGATCCTCCGGCGAGCCCTCCCGCGAGCGGTCCTGCGGGCACGTCGCCCTCGGGGGCGTTCGGGGACGCGACCGCGCCGACCTCGCCGCCGCGCGGATCATGAGCGGAGCGTGGGCCGTCCTGCGTTTGTTTGAAGAAGCGCCGGCTTCACGTGTATAACCGCGCACTCGATGCCCGCATCCGCGCCCAGGGTTGGTTTTGCACGCAGACGGGCTCCCACGGCCGAGCAGCTCGGACCGCGGTTTGAGCGGTTTGTACGCGGCCTCGTGCGTCCGGTGGTGTTCTTCGACACGGAGACCACGGGCACGGATCCGCTCTCGGACCGCATCGTCGAGATCTCGATCGTCCGCGTGATGCCGCACCCGATCGGCGTCGAGGAGCCGCGGACCTGGCGGGTCAACCCGGGCGTTCGCATCCCGGTCGAGGCCAGCGAGATCCACGGGATCTACAACGAGGATGTCGCGGACAAGCCGACCTTCGCGCGGCTCGCCGACGAGATCCTCGAGCTGTTCGACGGCGCGGACTTGGCCGGCTTTAACGTCAGCCGCTTCGACATCCGCGTGCTGCAGGCCGAGCTGCTGCGCGTGCGCAAGCCGCTGGAGCTGTCCGCGCTGCGGGTGGTCGACACCCAGGTGATCTTCCACCGACGGGAGCCGCGCAACCTCGCGGCGGCCGTGCGCTTCTACTGCGGCAAGCCGCTCGAGGGGGCCCACGGCGCCGAGGCGGACACGATCGCGACGCTCGAGGTGTTCGCCGGTCAGCTCGCGCGCTACGACGATCTCGCGGTCGATGTCGACGGGCTGCACGCGGTCTCGAACTCGATCAACCAGGCCTTCGTCGATGTCGGCCGACGCTTCGCGTGGCGCGACAACGAGCCGGTGTTCAACTTCGGCAAGCTCAAGGGCACGCCCCTGCGGGAGGCCGCCGGGGACCCCGACGCGCGCTCGTACTTGAACTGGATCCTCCAGGGCAACTTCGAGGAGGACGCGAAGGCGCTGGTGCGCGACGCGCTGGCGGGGCAGATCCGACGACGTCCGCCGCGCCCCGCGTGAGCCCGACTCGCTCCCGACTCGCTCAGCTCGGCCGCGGCGTGCCGTCTGCCGTCGCGCGGGAGGGGAAGAAGCGCGGCGACTGGTCGCCGAGGATGACGGTCGTGCCGGGCGGGACGCTGTGCGTGAGCCAGACGTTGCCGCCGATGATCGAGCCCTCGCCGATCACCGTCTTGCCGCCGAGGATCGTCGCGCCGGCGTAGACCGTGACGCGGTCCTCGATCGTCGGGTGGCGCTGGGCCCGGGTCTCGCGGGCGGCCGACGCGTCGACCGAGAGCGCGCCGAGGGTCACGCCCTGGTACAGCTTGACGTGATCGCCGATGCGCGAGGTCTCGCCGATGACCACGCCGGTGCCGTGGTCGATGAAGAAGCTCGAGCCGATGGTCGCGCCCGGGTGGATGTCGATGCCGGTGCGGCCGTGGATCAGCTCGGACATCATGCGCGGGAGCAGCGGGACCTCGCGCGTGTAGAGGTGGTGGGCGATGCGGTGCACCGTGATCGCGGCGATGCCCGGATAGCTCATGATGACCTCGGGCGCGTTGCAGGCGGCCGGGTCGCCGGCGAGCGCGGCCTGGACATCGGTGTTGATGATCTCGCGCAGCGCCGGGATCGCCTGCAGGAGGCCGATCGCGTGCTCGTGCGCGACCGACTTGATGGCGTCCGGCGCGATCTTGGAGACCAGCAGGCCGCCGCTGCAGCGCACGCTCAGGGCCCGGGCGGTCACCTCCTCCATTCGGCGGAGGATCCGGGCGCAGCGCTCGCCGACGAAGTACCTCGAGGTCAGCTCGTCGAGCGGTTCGGGCGTGAAGTACCCGGGGAAGATCACCGACATCAGGTCGTCGAGGAGATGCGAGATCTCGCTCCTCGTCGGCAGGTTGTTGCCGTCGATGTGGTTGATGTTTCCGTGCTCGTGGTACGAGTCCAGGATCGACTCGACGACACGCGCAAGCCTGCGCTCGTGGTCGTTCACGGGGGGACCATAGATCATTGTTCCGGGACGCGCCCGGCGCCCCGCGCGAGCGCGCGCGGCTGCCCTGATTGCATCCAGGAGCGTTTGCGCCGAGTCGCGGAGACGGCTCGCGTCGCGTGCCCTGCGGCCGCGCGCCTGGGTCCGATTTTTGCCGCCCCGCGCCCGTCGGGGTACGCTCCCCACGTTTGAGCGTCGAGCCGTCAACGCCGATCGTCGTGCTCGTCCAGCAGCTCCTGCTCGGGCGGACGGAGGGGATGAGCGCGCCGCAGCTGGCCGCGTTCGTCGACGGCTGGACCAGCTTGCTCGAGCTGTTGAAGCGACCCGAGGTCTGCATGCCCGACGCGCCCGAGTCCGAGCGACAGGTGCTCGTCCAGCTCGTCGAGGACATCGAGACCGCGCAGCGTCGCGCGCTCGGTGACGACCCAGCCTGAGGCGTCGTCTCGCCGCTCGAGCTCGCGCGCGTCGTCGTGGGGAGCAGCGGCGCGTGCTTGGAATCGCGTCCGGCCGCCGCCGGAGTGAGATCCATCTCGGTGGGTTGGGAGCGAGTAATCGGCGTGCGCGAGTCGAACCATCGTGCGCGAGTCCGTGGTGTGTAGGCGTCTCATCGACTTGGTGAAAACACTATGTATCGAGGGTGGTAAAACCGCTCGTCAAGAACGGGGCGCAAGCTTGTCGCGCTCGCGAGTTCCCTACATCCGAATACACGAGCCAAATGGAACAATGATTGCGTGCCGTTTCGCGCATGGTTTTTTACTCGGTGAGCAATCGTAAAATCCACGAACAAAACTAATATAATTAACAATGCGATTGCCGAGGAAGCGACGCGCGATTGTGTGCGAGAAATGCGCGATGCGCGAATTGGCGCGGGCCCATGGCGTCGATTTCGGCCGCTTCGCGAGGGCCCATGGGCAAAAAAGATCGAAAAAAATCGCTCGCGGGCGATCGCTCCTGGAGAGATCTCCGAGGCACTGAATCGCGCGAGCGGACGAGGCCGGACCCGCGAGCATCCGCGGCCTGACGCGTGCTGCCGCGCGCTCGCGCGCGCTCGAGTAGCGCCTGGCGAAGGGGACAGGTTCGAGCGCGGGCGCGCGCGTCGCCTGGGGTGAAGGCGCGCGCGCGAGCTGCTGCGGATGGGCGTCCGAGCGAGCGCAATCGCGCGACGCGCTGGCCTCGGCCTGGCTCGTCAAGGCCCGCGCGGAGCCGTTGTCGAGCGCCAGGCCGGGTCGCGTCTTGACCCGTGAGAGCGGCGCGCTCCAGGGTCGCGCGGCGCGTGTTCGGGCGTCGCGCGGTCGGCCGGAGCAACAAGGGGGGGTAAGTCCGAAGCGTCTCGAATCGCCGTGAACCGCGTCTCTACGGGTGATTCGGTCGTGACCGTCGAGGTGACGGGTTGGTGTTTTGAGCAACAAAAGCAACAGCGCGTGACGAGGGACTCGTCACGCGCTGAACCCCGGGATGGGGGCGATTTTGCCTACTCGGCGAGGGCGATCGCGGGGGCCGACATGGCGGAGACGGCGACCGGAGCGGGCTGGCCGGCGGACATCGGGCTCTGCTGGGTCACCGGGGTCGTCTTGCTCTGCCGCGGCCACTCGATACGGTGCTTGATAATGCGGCGCTTGAGCGCGTGACGGGTGATTCCGAGCAGATTGGCGGCCTCAACGATGCTTCCGGCCTCGGTCAGGGCGTTCTCGCAGAGGAGGCGTTCGGCGTTGCTGAGGTTGAGGTCTTGGAGGATGATCTGGCGCATGGCGGGCAGCATAAGAGAAAAGCCCGGACCGGAAAAGGATGAAAGGGTAGTCCAAATTTACAAAAAAACAGAACCGTAACACCTGGTTTGCTATGTATGCTTAGCGTGTTTAAGTAGTTTATAACCCGGTTTGGCGATTGGAGATTCGAATACAAACGCATGGTTCGTATTATTGGGGACAATTTTTTCTTTTTATTCGTCGCGGTTTGATCCATACAGAGGGCTCCCAGATGCGCACAAAAAGCTCTCAAAGCGAACGTTGTCGAGCGTGCGTGGTTGGCGGATCAGCCAAGGGAACGGCCCCCGCAGGGGCGTGCTCGAGCCTCGTTCGGCGTTCGCCGAGAATCTGACCAAACCTGGGCCCAGGGTAAGATAGGCGGCCTCGTGTCCGACTCCTCTTCTAGTTCGCCATCATCGGTGCGCACCCTGGTGGTCGTCGACGAGATGATCCTTCGAGCGGCGATCGAACGCCGATTGATGCAGGAGGGACACACCGCCGCGTCGGTTGGAGGTGTCCGCGAGGCCGTCGACCTGCTGCAGAGCGAGCTGTTCGACGTGGTGCTGTGCGACCTGCACATGAGCGCGGGCGACGGGACCGAGCTGCTGATGTGGCTCGGGAGCTACCGGCCGTCGATCCCAGTGCTCGTGATCTGTGAGGCGATGGCCCCGGGGATGGGGAACAGCTACGAGAGCGGCGGCTCCGTGCGGATCGTCGAGAAGCCCATCGACCTCGACAAGCTGGTCCGGATGGTCGAGGAATGCGGCCTGCGCGAGGGGTTTTACGGCAACGATATCGAGATCGAGCTGTTTGACTACGTGCAGATGATCGCGCTGACGGGCCGCGACAAGTCGATCATCATCTCGACCAAGGTGGGCGTCGGCCGCCTGTGGTTTGAACACGGCGACATCTCGCACGTGCAGTTTGGCGAAATTCGCGGAGAGAACGCCTTTTACGCGCTGCTGGGGATGGAGCAGGGGACCTTCCGCGAGACCCTGTTTCGCCCGCCGCCGACCCGCTCCGTCGTGCGGCCGAGCATGCACCTCCTGATGGAGGCGGCCCGTCGCAAGGATGAGGGGCTCCTCGGGCTGTCGCCCGAGGAGGTCAAGCGCATCGAGAAGGAGAAGATCGAGCGCGAGAAGGCGAAGAAGGCGGCGAAGAAGGCGGCGAAGGAGGCGGCGAAGCTGGCCGCGGCCGCCGCGGCCGCCGCGGCCGAACAGCCGCCCGCTCCCCGAGCCAGCGCCGCCGCCCCAGCGAGAGTCGGCGGCGCCGCCCCAGCGCGAGCCCACGGCAGCGCCCCAGCGCGAGCCCACGGCAGCGCCCCAGCGCGAGCCCACGGCAGCGCCGAGCCGCGGCGCGTCCGTCATGGATCGCCTCAGCTTCCTGACGGACGATGATGAGGACGGAATGACGGCGTCGGCCTCGTCTTCGTCTTCGTCCTCCTCGCAGCCGGCCCGAACCGCGCCACAGCCACAGCAGCCACAGCCACAGCCACAGCCACAGCCACAGCCACAGCCACAGCCACAGCAGTCACGACCGCCGCAGCCGACACGGCCGGCGCCGCCGCGACCGCAGCAGCGGCAGGCCGCGCATCAATCTCAGTCGCAGTCGCAGTCGCAGCCGCAGCCGCCGCCGACGCGGCCGCGGTCCGGTCGTCGACCGCAGCCCCAGGGGCAACAGGCGCCCCAGCAGGCGCCGCGTCCCCGACCCCGCGCGACCCCGGCGAGCCAGGGTCAACCACGCACCCGACCGCAGCAGACGCAGCGCCCGGCCGACCCTCGACGTCCGCGCCCGCAGCCTCCTCAGCAGGCCCAGCAGGCCCAGCAGGCCCAGCAGGCACAGGCTCACCAAGCTCAACAGGCGCCGCGGCCGAAGCCGCGCGCGCAGCCGCAGCCTGACGAGTCGATCAACGACGGCGTCCCGGTGATGCGGCGACGCGTGAAGACGCTCGAGCGCGTGGTCAAGACCTCGCCGTCATCGTCGGCGTCGGCGTCGACCTCGAGCGCGCGCAAGCCCGTGCAGGATCTGACCGTACGCGCGGACAGCCCCCCGGCGTCGGCGGCCGAGTCGACCTCCAACGCGCGCCGGACGAACTCCGCGGATCTGCTCGATGACCCCGAGATGCGCGATCTGATGCTCGGCCAATTCTGGCAGTTCGAGGGCGTCGACGGCGTGGCGATCATCTCGAGCACCGGGAAGGTGATCGCCGAGGACATGCGCAGCAACAGCAACGCGGTCACGCTCGCGGGCTTCTATATGCGCGGCGCGGCCAGGATCGCGCGGACGCTCGGGTACAACGTGTTCGACGGCGTGATCGCGCGATCGACCAACAACCAGCAGATGATCATGGTAGGAATGGGCGCGACCTCGGCCGTGCTCTCGGTCGCGCCGGGATATGACCCCGAGGCCATTCGAGACGCGATCATGGGGGTAGGGAACTAGATGAGCGCCGATCTCGACCGCCAGCAGCTCCTGTCGATGCTCGAGGAGATCGGGCGCGTAAAGGGGGTCCGCGGGGCGTTGATCGCGACCGTCGAGGGCGCCTTCCACTCCGGCAAAAGCAATTTCGACGCCAAGCTCGCCAACGATCTCTCGCGGACCGTGCGGCGCATGGTCGTGGCCTCGGCGACCGTCGGCGCCCCGCTCGCGGAGCTGCTGATCAACTTCGGCCCCGCGCGGATGATGATCGTGCCGATCCGCGAGGAGGCGACGCTCGCGGTCCTGCTCGAGCGCGACACGGTCACGGCGACCGTGCGCTCGCTTTTGAAGATCCAGCTGAGCGCGCTGCGACACCTGTTCGGCTCGAGCCTCGGGGACCCGGGCGAGAGCGCGGTGAACATGCACTCGCCGGAGGAGCCCGAGGATGAGGTCGACCGCCTGATGGCGGGGGACCTCGGCCCGGTGCTGCGCGACGTCGAGGCGTGCTTCACCAGCTACCTCGTGCGCGGCGGTCGGTCGCGCGGGCAGGCCCAGGAGCAGATGCGCGAGCAGATGCGCGAGTGGCTGCTGTGCTGCAACCCGTCACCCTACACGTTCCCGCTGCTGATCGACGGGCTCGCGCAGCTGATCGGCGATGACCAGGAGGAGCGCGCGACCTTCATGCAGGATGTTCAGGACGCGATGCGCAATTCCGGGGTGTGGAACTCGAAGGCCGCGCGCTGATGGCGCAAAGGGCCGTCTTCGTCGCGCGACGCTTGACGGCCGCAGCGGGATTTCGTAGGACTCTAGCCCCTTGAGCCCTCGCCCAGGTAGCTCAGTCGGTAGAGCAGCGGACTGAAAATCCGCGTGTCGGTGGTTCGATTCCGCCCCTGGGCACTGACCAACGCCCGCCTGGCCCTCGCGCCATGCGGGCGTTGTCGTGCGCGGTCACGAGCTCGCGCGACGTCGACGTCCTGAGCGATGTCCTGGGCGACGCGCGGGCGCGCCCCAGCGCTGGAGCTCGACCGTGAAGCCGCCCATGTCGACCGGGAGCGCGCGCTCGAGGACGAGGCCGAGCCGCGCGGCCACGCGGCGCGCGCGTTCGGGCAGCGGGCTCAGCCAGGTCAGCCGCCCTGGCCGCTGCAGCACCGCGGCGGCGCGCGTGAGCAGCTCGTCGAGCAGCGGGCCGACGTCGCCGCGCGCGACCCGTCGCCCCATCGGCGGGTTGCAGAGGATCGAGGTGATCGGTCCTTGAGGACAGTACCTCCGTGCGTCCGCGCGGACGAGCGTGAACGCGCTGACGCCTGCGGCCTCGAGGTTGGCGCGCGCGACGTCGAGGGCGCGCGCGTCGAGGTCCGTCCCGATGAGCGCGTCGACGGGCCCGAGCCGCGCGCGCTCGATGAGCTCGAGGCCCGAGCCGACGAAGGGGTCCCAGACGCGGTCGCCGGGCGCGACGCCCGAGACGCGGGCGAGCGCGGCGGCGATCGTCGGGTGCGAGGCGGCCGGGACGTCGCCCGCTCGATAGCGGAAGCGGGGGTCCGGGAGGCCGCGCGGCCGCAGCTCGAAGCGAGCGCGCTGCGGGCCGCGCTCGTCGTCGACGACGAGCTCCCAGGGGCTCTCCGTCGGGTCGTTGCGAAACCACGGGGCGACGCGCGCGACGGCGGCGGCGAGCGCCCAGGTCTCGGCACGGCGCGGGCCGCCGCGGGCCCAGGCGACGCGGAATCTTGCCTGTCCTTTTGTCCATGTCTCAACGAGCGCGCGCGTCTCGGGCGCGGCGAGGAGCGCGAGCGTCGCGTCGACGGCGGTCTCGGCCGAGGCGAGCGCGGCCGGCGAGGGCAGCGCGAAGCCGAAGGAGGTCATCGTGCGCGCGCGCCAGATGTCGCGGAGCGGCCCGCGGAGGCGCGCGCCGACGCGGCCTGGGCCGAGGATCGTCGGCGCGTCGATGGGGCGGTCTCGCCCGGCGAGCTCGGCGAGCTCGGCGAGCTCGGCGAGCTCGGCGAGCTCTTCATGGAGTATCGGCTCGAGGCCGACGCGGCAGCGCGCGATGAGCTCGACCGGCGCGCCGGGTGACGCCGCGTCGTCCAGCCGGGCGGGCGCGCGACGTCGCGTTCGCTCGAGCCGCACGATCGCCTGCTGCCGCAGGCGCGCGAGCTCGTGCTCGCCCGTCGCGACGTCCAGTCCCCGGAGCCAGGTCAGGGCCTCCTCGCCGCCGCACTTGCCGAGCGCCTCGACGCAGGCGCGCAGCAGCTCCGGCGGGTGCGGGCCGGCGCGCGCGAGCTGGAGCAGCGCGTCGGCCTCACGCGAGTCGGGCGCGGCGAGCTTGCCGAGCGCGACCGCGGCGGCGCGGCGCGTGACGTGGTCGGGCTCGACGAGGCTCGCGCGCAGGAAGTCGAGCAGCTCGGGATGCGCGTCGGCGCCGGGCGTCCGCGCGAGCGCGCGGATCAGCCGCGGCCGCAGACGTCGCGCGTCGTCGCGGTCTTGGCCCGCGGCGCGGAGCGCTGGCGAGATCGCGAGGGCGCCCATGCGCGTGAGCGCGCGCTCGATGGCGCGGCGACGACGGGCGTCGGGCTCCCGCGCGAGCTCGTCGAGCACGAGCGGGAGGTCGCGCAGCCCCGGCGTGAACCCGGGGTCATTGATGGCGGCGAGGACTCGCTCGCGACGCGCTGTCGAGGAGGGCTCCAACGCGCGCAGTTGTAGCAGACGGGCGCCGGTCCGAGGACGCCGGTGGACGCGTCGCGGCTCGCCGCTACTTGTTCGGCCGCGTGCGCTGCGGGACGACCGGGCCGGGGTCGCGGCGGATCGGGTCGAGGTCGATGGGGATCAGGTTGGGGCCGCGCTGGAGGATGAAGCGGGCGGTCTCGCCGCGGTGGCCGGGCGCTTCGAAGCGGAGGAGGATCGTCACCTCGCTCGAGCTCATGGCGATGCTCGGGTAGGCCTCGGTCACGGCGTGCTGCTGCTTGTCCGGGCACGCGCCGCTGATGCACTGCACGGTGGCGCCGTTCGGGGCGCCGTTGAACTTCAGCGTGGCGTAGTTGCCCTCGCCCGAGGGCGTGCCGCCGGAGCCGAGATCGAAGTCGATGGTGTTGGTGCCGGGGACGAGCTGATAGACGAAGGTCTTGGGCGTGTGCGTCGGGCTCTTGAACTCGAAGCGGACGGTCTGCGGGCTGCTCGTGAGGCGAATGGACGGATAGCCGCTGGCGACGTTGAAGTCGGTCTTGACCGGGCAGATGTCGCTGAGACAGCGACCCGTGGTGCCGGCCGGTCCGCTCGTGAAGCTGAGCGTCGCCTCGCCCGCGCCGCCGGTCTGTGGCTGTGGCTGCGGTTCGGGCTGTGGTTCGGGCTGCGGCGTGTCGTCGGCGGCGCTCTGGTTCGTCAGCTCGCACGCGCAGCGGGAGTTGTCGGCGTCGACGGAGCAGCTGACGCCTGGCGCCATGCGCTGCACGTAGGCCGCGCAGCTCTCTCCGGGCGCGGGGCCCTGCGCCAGCGCGTCGCCAGCGCTCGGGTCCTGCGGCGGCGCGCTCGCGGGGTCCTGCGGCGGCGGCGGCTGTGGCTTATTGGCACACGCGGCAAAAACAGCTGCGGTCAGGGACAGGAACAGAAGGGCAGGTGCTGAACGTCGCGGACCGATCATGAGTGACTCCCGGGTGAGCCCGCATGCGCGGACCCTACTTCCCAACTACCACAGGTCTCGGGCTCGACCCAAACAGCTCGCCCAGGCGCGCGATCACTGCGCGCGCGATGCTGGGCTCCGTCGCGCGCGATCGTGTACGCACATCGACGACGCGTGCACGATCGAGCGAGGGATCGAGCGAGGGATCGAGCGAGGGATCGAGCGGGGGATCGAGCGAGGGATCGAGCGAGGGATCGAGCGGGAGATCGAGCGAGGGATCGAGCGAGGGATCGAGCGAGGGATCGAGCGAGGGATCGCCGCTCGCGACGCCGTGGTCGAATTCGGCGTGGGCCGATGACCACAGCGTCGTCCCTCAGGTGTGGTTCGCGGCGCGCTCGCGCGTCGCCGCGAGGACGCGATGAAGTCAGCGAGGGCGCGTCACTGCGGCGTGCCGCACTGCGACCAGTCGATGATCTGGGCCTCGGCCTCGGCCGAGAGCGCGGGGCCGTCGCTGGTCGTGGGCGGCATCGTGCCGTCCATGACGCGCTCGGCCGTGCGCGTGCCCTTGGCGCTCGCCGAATTGTAGTCGTCGTAGTTGAGGTCCACCGGCGCGGCCTGGCGGTCGGCGGCGGAGCTCGAGTGACAGTGCGTGCACGAGCTCCAGTCGATCGAGGTGAAGGAGGGCGCGTCGCCGTTCGCACAGTCGCCGCCGCCGGTGTCTCCGCCGCCGTCGCAGCCGGCGAGGACGAGGGCCGGCGCGAACACGAGGGTGAGCGCGAGGTGCTTCAGGGTCACGAGGGCTGTGCGTCGCATACTTTGTTCGAGTCCTGTTCTTCGGGTCCTGTGGGGCGACGCGCGCGGCGGCGTCGGGCCGCGGGCCGGCTGTCGCTCGCGCTCGCCTCACCTACGTCAGCGCTTGCTCGGCGCTGTTGCTCGGCGTTGTTGTTCCTCCCTAAGTCACGCGCTCGACGGGCGTCAAGCCGCGATCTCGCGCGAGCGATGTCTTCCGCGGCCCCCGGCGCGCGGGTGCTGCGGAGGACCGACGCGTGGTAGACCCGGTCATCGCCAGGTCGTGTCACGGGTTGCGAGGTGTGGGCGCTGCCGGGGGGCGCTCGGCCCCACGCGCGAGGTCGCGCGAGCGGCGTGGCCTCGATCGTGGTCGCGCGCACACGGGCGCGGGCGCGCTCGCGAGCGCGGCGAAAAATTTCCACCCGCGCGTCGCGGTCGTGATCACTAGCGAGTGGAGAAGGTGACGCTCGCGCACAGGCAGGGGGCGCAGGCTCGCGCCCAGGAGGCGCGGGAGGATCAGGCACTCATGGAGCTGGTCGCCGCACAACAACCGATCGCCCAGGCCCAGCTGATCCGGCGGCTGATGGCGCGCGTGCGCCGGGCGACGCGCGCGATCCTGCGGGACCCGGCCGACGCCGACGACGCGACCCAGCAGTGTCTGATCGAGCTGCTGAAGTCCGCCAAGAGCTTCCGCGGCGAGGGCTCCGTCGAGGCGTGGTCGGATCGCATCGTCGTGCGGACGACCATGCGCTACGTGAAGGCGCGGGCGCGCGCCGCGGCGAGGGTCGCCGGTGACGCGGATCCAGACGCGCAGCAGAGTCGCGGCGCGGACACCCCCGCGCTGGCCGAGGGCCTCCCGCGCCCTGTGCAGGAGTACCTCGAGCAGCTCTCGCCGAGCCGACGCACGGCGCTCGTGCTGCGCCACGTGCTCGGGTACTCGGTCGCCGAGATCGCCGAGCTCACCGGGGTCTCGCCCAACACCGTGAAAGATCGCCTCCTGACCGCGCGCCGAGAGTTTCGTCGGATGATCCGTCGAGACCTCGCGCTCGCGCCCGGGGCTGCGAGGAGGAGCGCATGAGCGACGCTCAAGAACAGCGCTGGCTCGACATCGTCGATCGCGAGACGCTCGGCGAGCCGCTCTCGCCCGAGGACCTCGAGTTTCGGCGCGAGTACGAGGAGACGCACCCCGAGTGCGCGCGTGAGCGCGACGTCTGGGCGCAGATGATCGGCGCGCTGGTCGACGCCGGCGAGGACGACGAGGACACGGCGACGCTGGAGCTGCTCACCGCGCGCGCGCTCGCGGGGGCGCGCGAGGACGGGCAGGGCGCGACGAGCGAGCCGGCGAGCGTGGTCTCGCTCGCGCCGCGTCGGCGACGGCAGGTCTGGGTGACGCTGGCCGGGGTGGCCGCAGCGGCCGGGATCGCGTTGACGATGTGGGCGCGTCCGTGGGTCGGTGACGCGCCGTCGCCGGCGTCGCCCGCGAGCCCGACGCCCGAACTCGCCGCGCGCGAGCCGTCGACGCCCGCGCCGGGCGAGCGTACGTTGCCTGTACATTCAGACATCCCGGCGATCGTCGCGCTCACGCCGCGCGGCGCGGACGGGCTGACGCCGGGCGAGGAGGCGCCGGAGGTGCTGCGGGCCGAAGGCGGTGACCTGTGCGTTCGCTACCTCGCGCCGCTGGCCAGCGTGTGTCTCGGTGAGGGCGGCGAGATGCGGCTCGGGCGAGGGCCGTCGGGGGATCGCGAGGTCGAGCTGCGCGCGGGTCGGCTGGTCGCCGCGCTCGATCCGCTGCCCGAGGGCGAGCGCTTTGTTGTACAGACACCGGCTGGCTCGGTGTCGGTGGTCGGCACCGTGTTCATCGTCGAGCTCGACCCGAGCGGCGAGGCCTCCGTCTCCGTGCTCGAGGGCACCGTCGAGGTCCGCGGGCGGGAGCGCGACGCGCCGGTGCGCGTGTCTGCCGGGCTGGGGATGCAGTTCGGCGCGGCCGCGCCGGCGCCGGTGATCTCCGACGCGCCGGCGCTCGAGTGGGGTCGCGCGCGGGCGGCCCTGGGCGCGCTGTGGCGCGACGCGAGCGTCGCCCGCGTCACGCGTCCCGAGGTCGATGAGGACGCCGCGGGCGAGCTGGTGCTCGACGGCGTCTCGCTGGGCGCGGCGCCTCTGGATATGGTCGTTTCGCCAGGTCCGCACGCGCTCGAGTGGCGCGCGGCGGACGGCGAGGTGTCGCGCGAGTCGCTGGAGCTCTCACCCGGCGTCGCGCGCTCGCTCGCGCCGCGCTCGCGGGTGGCGGTCGCGGCGGCGCCGGAGGTCTCGGACGTCGGGTCGCGATCCCCGGAGCGCGCGCGTCGGCCGTCCATCGACGCGCTCAAGCGGCGAGCTCGGAGCGCGCGCGCGGCTCGGAGCTGGGCGGAGGCGGCCGAGAGCTACGAGGAATTGATCCGCCGTTATCCGCGTACGCCGGCCGCACAGAACGCGCGGGTGCAGCTCGGCGAGCTGCTGCGCGACCGACTGGGGCAGCCCGAGCGCGCGCTGGCGAGCTACGACGACTACATCGCGCGCGGCGGCGATCTGATCGTCGAGGCCCACCACGGGCGCATTCTCGCGCTGCGTCAGCTGGGGCGCGCGGCCGAGGAGCGCGGGGCGATCGAGCGCTTCCTCGAGCAGTTCCCGGGCAGCCTGGTCGCCGGGGGTCTGCGCGCGCGGCTCGACGAGCTGCGAGCGGCCGAGAAACGCTGATCGCCTGGGCGCTCGAAAAAACTTCCGCCCGCTCGCGACGACCGGCGCCACACCAGGCACGAGGCCCCGAACTATCGCCGGCCGTCCGTCCGTCGTTATCGGGCGTCGTCCCCGGTGACCCCTTTCCGGGGACGACGCCTGTATCCAGCGCGCGGCCGCGCGAGGCCGAGGTTCACGAATTCCACCATAGGCGCCGCTCGCCCGGACACACCGTGGTGGTGTGAGCCGGATTCCCACCGGTCGGAGCCACCCCCTGGTCCCTCTGGCGTCGCCAGAGGGACTTTTCTTTTGTCGCGGCGACGGGCCGCGCGGCCGTCGGTCGGTCGCGTGGGCGTTCGCCCGCGCCCGCGGGTGAGGACATCTCACCCTCGGCGACGCGAAGAAAGTTCGGGCGGTCACGCGGACATCCGCGCGGCGTCGCGGCGCGCGGAGGCGGGCGATGGGGTATCCTCGCGAGCGCTTGCCTTAACGCCCCGCGAGTCTGGCCGCGGTATGCACCGGACGAACCTCTGCATTGTGCCCCTGCTGTGCGCCGCGCTGACGCCGTGGCTGTCGGCGTGCGTCGGTGACGGCGCGGTGCTGCTGCACACGAGCGCGAACGTCGACTACGACGAGCACGATCCCGACGGGACCTCGACGACGACGGGCGCGCTGGATCCAGCGACGAGCGATCCAGCGCCTGGCACCGGGGAGGACTCGTCGGCGACGACGAGCCAGCCGCTGATCTTCGACGTCGGCAGCCCGCACGCGTCGCCCGGGGACGCGTTCATCCCGTCGACCTGCGACCTGTCCTATCAGGCGAAGTCGAGCATGGGCTGCATCTTCTACGGCGTCGACCTCGATCGCGAGGACGACGCCGACCCGACGCCCTACGCGCTCGTGGTCGCGAACATCCAGGAGGACGTCGAGATGCGAGCGACCGTCGCGGCGCGCGAGGACGGCGTGTGGGTGGAGGAGCCCCAGGTGTTCGTCCCGCCCGGCGCCGTGCACGTGTTCGAACTTCCGGACAGGCACCACGACGGCAGCGGCTGGGTCGACGACGGCGCGTACCGCCTCACGACCGACTTCCCGGCGGTGGTGTACCAGTTCAACGGCCTCGACGGCAGCAAGCCGGAGGGCTCGGGCGCCTCGCTGCTGGTGCCCTCGACGAGCTGGACGTCGTCGTACGAGATGATCGGCTGGCAGAGCTCGAACCCGTTTAACCGCCCCGCGTACCTCACGGTCGCCGCGGCGATCCCGGGCACGCAGGTCTCGATTCACCCCTCGGTCGACACGCTCCCCGGCAACCTGATCGACGCGGGGTCGCCGGGGCAGACGCTGCAGTCGACGATCGAGGTCGGCGACGTCGTGCACGTCGCGGCCGCGCCGAACGACGACGAGGTGCAGTACGGCCTGACGGGCACGCTCGTGCAGTCGGGCGGCGAGCACCCCGTCGGCGTGTGGACCGGCGTCGCCTGCGGGTCGATCCCGGCGGACGAGGAGACCTGCAACCACATGGAGGAGCAGCTGACCTCGCACCTCTACGGGTACCGCTTCATCGCGCCGCGCATGCCGCTGCGCGACTTCGGTAACCCCGAGAGCACGCTGTGGATGGTCTACGCGCTCGAGGACAACACCGTGGTGACGATCGAGGGCAAGCCGCAGCAGGACAGCCCGCCGCTGCGCACCGACATGCTCGACGCCGGCGAGGTCGTGGAGGTCTGGGCGAGCGGCTCGGACCAGCACCACGGCGATCTCGAGATCCACGCGAACAAGCTGATCGCGGTCGTCGGCTACATCACCAACGCGACCGCGCTGCCCGGCGAGACCTTCCTCGGCGGCCCGGAGCTCGTGCAGCTGAGCCCGATCGACCGCTACCTCCCGCGCTACCTGGCCTACGTGCCCGACGGCTGGGCGGTCGCCACGCTCTCGCTGATCCGCGAGGCGGGGACCGAGATCTTGATCGACGGCGAGCCGGTGGCGGACCAAAAATTCCACGCGGTCGGCGAGGTGTACGAGGTCGCGCGCGTGCCCGTGGAGGACGCGGCGGTCCACGATGTCTCGGGCGAGCGCGGCTTCGGGCTGATCGTGAGCGGGTACGGCAACGGGAGCGCGTTCGTCACGCTCGGCGGGTGGGGCACGCCGCTCCCCGAGAGCGAGCCGACGCCGTAGGAGCGCCCGCGTCACGGCCCGGAGGGGTCGCGCCCACGGTGGTGCACCCATCGTGGAGACGGTCGTCACCGCCGCCGTGATCGCGGCGGCCATGGCGGCGCGGCGCGAGAGGTGACGACGACCCGCGCCGAGGGACGCGCGGTCCGGCGCATCATTCCATCCCATCATTCCATCCCATCATTCCATCCCGGGCATCACCAGACATCCCGGGCATCGCGCGCGCGATCGCGTGCAACCGCAGGCGAGGCTGCCCGTTACACTGTGAACGGTGCTCGAGGACACGCGAGGGGTCGAGCTTGGCGAGTAACGCGCGACCCGAGGACTTCCGCAACCGCGCGCGGCTCGAGGCTGAGCGCTACGGCCCCGACCCGTGGGTGTTCGTGCGCGAGCTCCTGCAGAACGCGCGCGACGCCGGCGCGACGCGGGTGCGCTTCGAGGTCTCGGTCGACGGCGCGACGGCGCGGGTGCTGTGCCGTGACGACGGCGAGGGCATGAGCCTCGAGCACGCGCGCCGCTACCTGTTCTCGCTCTACGCGTCGAGCAAGGAGGCGAGCCGCGATCAGGTCGGGCGCTTCGGCGTCGGCTTCTGGTCGATCCTCCGGTTCGAACCGCGCCGGATCATCATCCGCTCGCGCACCGAGAGCGGCGCGCCGTGGGAGATGGTGCTCGACGGCGGGCTCGAGCGCGCCGTTCAACGTGTTCCAGAGAGCATGTCTGTTGGGACCGAGGTCGTGCTCGAGCGCGCGGCGGGCGACGGGCACCTGGCCCGCCGCGTTCGCGACGCGGCGCACCAGAACGCGCGGTTTCTGTGCACGCGCGAGCGCCCCGACGCGCCGCTCGAGATCACCGTCAACGGCGAGCGGGTCAACGCCCCGTTCACGCTCCCGGCGCCCAGCTCGAGCTTTCGTCGCGGGCGCGTGCGCGGGGTCGTCGGCCTCGGGACCGCGGCGCGCGTCGAGCTGTTCTCTCGCGGCCTGCGGGTGCGCTCGGCCTCCTCGCTCGAGGAGTTCGTGTCGGCGAGCGGGCGTCACACCGATCGCAGCCGGGTGCAGTTCGCCGAGCTGCCCGGGCGCCTCGCGCCCCAGGCGCTGCTCGAGAGCGACGCGATCGAGCTCGTGCTGTCGCGCTCGGACGCGCGAGAGAACCGCGCGCTGCGGCGGCTGATCCGGCTCGCGCAGCGCGAGCTCGAGCGGCTCGTCAACCGCCAGATCGACGCCGTGCGCCCGCTGCCGGTGTACCTGTGGATCCCGAACGCGATCATCAGCGCGCTGCGGAACTCGCTCGCCTGGCGCATGTTCACGGCCTCGGCCGCCGGCGCGCTGCTGGCCATGCTGCTCGCGGTCTGGATGTGGGGTGATCGCCTGACCGAGTCGCTCGGCCTCGAGTCGCTCGGTCCCGCCGTCGGCGTGCTCGCGGGCGGCGGCGGGCACGGCTCGGCCGCCGGGATCCCGGGTGACGGTCGCTACCGCGATCTCGCCCGCTACTACCGCGGGCCGCAGGTCGACGTGCTCGACGGCGAGGGCTCCCCGATCGCGCTGCGCTACACGCCCGAGGATGAGCAGCCGCGCTTCGCCGCGCTGATCTTCGAGCGCTTCGCCGACGACGGGACCCCGGACATCGCGCTCGACCCCGAGGCGCTCGGGCCCTATCAGAGCGCCACCTGCGGCGCCGAGGACGAGTGCGTGCACGTGGTGCTCGATGTCGATCAGCCGCCCGGCGTGATGCGCATGCCGGTCCCGACGGGACACCGTCTCGACGTCGCCAGCGTCCGGCTCGAGCAGCGGGTCCCCGAGGGGTCGTCGGTCGAGCCGGTGCGCGCGCTCGAGGTGCTCGCGTCGGACCACGACGAGCCGGTGATCTCGTTCGCCGGGCCGGTCGCCGGCGTGCTGCGCTACAGCACGACGACGCAGGCGCCGCTGGGGCCGCCGGCGCTGTACAGCGGCAACACCCTCCCGCGCGCGCTCGAGGCGGTGGCCGAGGAGGTGCGCGAGCTGACGGTGAGCGAGCGCGTCGACTTCCTGGTCAAGCTCGTGCGCCGGCGCGTTCGCTACAGCACCGAGCCGGAGGTGCGAGAGCGGCACGTCGCGGCGCGCAAGGCCGGGAAGGGCTTCATCGAGCGGACGCTGGAGATCAAGGCCGGCGACTGCGACATGCAGAACGGGCTGCTGGTCGCGCTGCTGCAGCACGCCCACGTGCCCGCGCGCCTGGCCGTGGGCTTCGTCGGGCGCGACGGCGAGACGACGCGCTGGCTGCACGCCTGGGTCGAGTACCGCGACGGTCCGGGGCCCTGGAAGATCGCCGACGCGAGCGAGAGCTTCCGCCCGCCCGCGCTCGAGCTGGGCGCGCCGAGCGGCCCGGCGCCGGATCCGACGCAGGGGGAGGCGGTCGCGGTCGCGGCGCCCGGCGACGAGACGCAAGAGACAGGTGAAGAACTACCGGGCGGCGCGGCGGGCGACGAGGGCGACAGCGGCGAGGGCGACAGCGAGGGGGGGACGTACCCGGCCGCGCCCGCGAGCGCGCAGGCGGAGCCCCCGACCGCGCCGGCGTCGCCGGTCGAGACGAAGACGGACGCCGACGTCCTGCCCGCGATCGTCCGCTGGGCGCCGCTCGGCCTCGGCTCCGGCCTCGCGCTGCTGATCTTGGTGGTGGTGTTTCGCGAGCGCGGGACCCGGCGCTCGATCGAGCTCGACCGCGCGCAGGACCTCTCGCGCCTGCTGCAGGGGGCGATCCAGCAGCCCGCGGCGTTTCGCACGATGCCGGCGGTGTTTCAGCGCCCGTTGATCCCGCTGGCCAGCGGCAAGGCGATCTCGCTCGAGCGGGCCAAGGCGGTCGCGGGCGCCGGGCTGCTGTTTCGAACCTCGACGCGCGCCGAGCTCGCGCGGGCGGCGATCGCCGGCGGCGCGATGGTCCTCGACGATAACGACCCCGAGGGCCGGACCGTGGCTGACGCGCTCGGGGCCGTGGACCTCGACGAGTGGAGCGCCCTGATCGCGGGCACTCGCCCGCTGCCGCTGCTCGACGCGATCAACGAGTACCTCGAGGAGATCGGCACGCGCTGGCGCGTGCTGGCGTCGCCGCGGGTGCAGGGGGCGCTCAAGAGCCTCGACCTCGCGGCGCTGCGGCTGGGTCGGCGCGCGCGCGCCGAGACCCTCGAGCTCCGCGCGCTGCGGAGCCGGCGGGTGATCGTGATCAACGAGGCGAGCGAGTGGATCAAGGACTGCGCCGCGCTGCTCGCCGCGCGCCCGCGCGTCGCGGTGTTCACGGCGCTCGACATCATCGTCGATCGGCTCGAGCTGGCGCCCGATCAGCACGCGCGCGTGCTCGCGCCGGCGGCCCGCGAGGCGCTGATGGAGGTGACGGGGCGATGAGCGAGCGCGAGCGGTCCCAGGGCGTGGTCGTCGACGTCGCGTCGCTGCTGACCATCGACGTCGACGCCGAGCTGCGCAAGCTGACGAGCGCGCAGCTGCAGGGCCCGTGGCAGGTGCCGTCGGAGCTGGTCCGGCGCGCGCTCCGGAGCGGCGCGCGCGAGGTCGCGGTCACGCTCGCGCGCCAGCGGATCGAGCTCGTCGACGACGGCGCGGGCGTCGACGGCGACGCGCTCTCGGAGCTGGCGCTGCTGCTCGACCCCGGCGCCGGCGCGGAGCTCCGCCACCGCGCGCTGCTGTCCCTCGAGTCACGCGGCGAGCTCGAGCTGCTCGCGCTCTCGGGGCTCGACGCGCAGGAGATCGCGCTCGAGACCACGAGCGGCGGGCAGCGACTCGCCCTGCTCGCGCGGCGCGGCGCGACCCCGAAGGTGACGCGGGTCGCGGGCGCCGCGACGGGGACGCGCGTGCAGATCCGCGGCCTGCGAGCGCGCTTCGACGTGGTCAAGGCGCGCACCTGGGTGCGCGAGATGTGTCGCTTCGCGCCCGGCGTGATCACGCTGGACGGGCAGTCGATCAACACGCGGGACCGCCGGATCATGTGCACGGCGTCGCTCGAGCCGCTGGCGAGCGGCGGCCCCGGCAGCCGCGTGAAGGGCTCGGTGATGCTGACGCACTCCGGCGAGCACGCGCGCATCTGGCTGCTGCAGCACGGCGTGGTGACGACGCACGTCGGGGTCAACAACGCGCCGTGCTTCGAGGCCGCGATCGACTTCGGCGCGGGCGTGTCGGGGCGCGCGACCGCGGCCGAGCTGCGCGCCGAGGTCGGCGAGCTGCTCACGCCGCTCGTCGCCCAGGCGGCGCGCCTCATGCTCCGGCTGGCGACGCGGATGCCCGAGCTCGTGCCGCCGGTGCAGGAGCGCGTGCGCAACCTGCTGCTGCGAGCGGCGCGGCGCGGGAACCTGCGCGCGGAGATCCGCGAGGCGCCGATCCTCGCGCGGGTCGTGAGCCACGAGGCGCCGCCGCGGTGGATCAGCGTGGTCGCGCTCGAGCGCGAGGTCGCGGCCGACCCGAGCGGCTATCGCCACGTCCAGGCGCTGTACCCGGACCAGGCGCCCGAGCGCTTCTCGCTGCAGGGGCCGCCGGTGCTGGTGCTCGACGCGGCGGCTCGCAGCGCGCTGAGCGAGCTGTGCACGCTGCGGTTTCACCCGCCGACGCTGCGGGCTGACGGCCGCACGCCGGGAGAGCGCCTGCGGCGGTGGCTCGGCGACGCGGGCCAGGCCGTGCGCGCGGCGCTGCGCTTCGGCGGGCGCCGGCCGATCCCGGAGCACGCGCTGCGCTCGGAGGAGCTGCGCTTCCTCGAGGCGCTGCGCGCGGTGCTGGAACATGGCGGAAAAGACACGCCCGACGAGGTGCACTTCTGCCGCGGCCGCGGGGCGCCGGTGCGCGTCCGCGGGCGGCGCTCGCGGCTGCTGCTGCCGCGCGAGAGCCGGGAGATCCAGGCGCTGCAGCAGCTCGTGCACTCGGAGAGCGCGTGGCTGTACCCGGCGAGCCTGGCGCTGCTCGGGGGGCACGGGCTGCCGTCGAGCAGCGCGCGCGCGACCTGGGTGCGGGTCTCGAGCCGGTTTCGCTAGCGCGCTGCTCGGCGCTCTCGCTCCGGTAGGACGCACGTGAGCGACCCCCTTCGGGGGCCGCTCACATGGTCTCCCCACATCGCTGGCGTTTTGGACATATCGGAAACAGGTTTGCGACACGCGTGGCTCTTGGTGAGCGGGGCGGGGGCGCTCGTTGCGGGACGCACGTGAACGACCCCCTCGGGGTCGTTCACATGGTCTTAAGTCCTCATACGGCCCCCCGCCCCGCTCACCCGCCGCGCTCCGTTCATGCGCAGCGGAGGTCCGTGATCGCCGGGTGAAGACGTTCAACGTCGCGCCGCCCGCTCACGCGCCGCGTTCACGCGAAGTGGAGGTCCGTGATCGCCGGGTCGCGCGGCCCCGGTCACGCGCCGCGTTCACGCGCAGTGGAGGTCCGCGGTCGCCGGGTGAAGACGTTCAACGGCGCGCGGCCCCGGTCACGCGCCGCGTTCACGCGCAGTGGAGGTCCGTGATCGCCGGGTGAAGACCCGCCCCGCTCCGTTCACGCGCTGCGGAGAGCACGCCGTGCTACCGTCGCGCCGTGAGCGACGGCCCCGAGAATTACGCACAGGAGAAGCTGCTCGAGCTCGAGGCGCTGGCCGAGCGGATCGCCGAGCACAGGGCCGCGGGGGAGATCGTGGGGCTGTGTCACGGGTGCTTTGACATCTTGCACCTCGGGCACCTGCGGCACTTCATCGCGGCGCGCGAGCAGTGCGATCGCCTGGTCGTCACGGTCACGCCGGATCGCTTCGTCGGCAAGGGGCCCGATCGCCCGGTGTTCGCGGCGGAGCACCGCGCCGAGCTGATCGCCGGCCTCGCGGTCGTGAGCTACGTGGGGGTGAACCGCTGGCCGTCGGCCGTCGAGACGCTGCGGCTGCTCAAGCCGTCGCGCTACTTCAAGGGGCGGGAGTACGATCTTCGCCCGGAGCAGGTGAACCCGAATTTCCTGCTCGAGGCGGAGGCCGTGCGCGAGGCGGGGGGCGAGGTCGCGTTCACCGACGGCTTCGTGCTGTCTTCGTCGGCCGCGTGGTCCAGGGTGAAGTCTTCGGTGTAGCGATGCCGGAGGCGGTCGAGCGCGAGCTCGTGGGCGCGTGGACCGAGGACGCGACGAGGAGGCCTCGGCCTTGGAGGTCGTGATCGCGGACGTCGGGGACGCCCGGCTCGCGCCCTATCGTGACCTGCGGACACGCGGCGCGGCGCGGGATGAGCGCTGCATCGCGGAGAGCGAGCACGTGGTCCGGCGGCTGCTCGAGAGCCCGTGGCCCGTGGAGTCGGTCGTCGGGACGCCGGCCCGGCTGGAGCGACTGCGCTCGCTGCTGCCGATCGAGACGCCCGTCTACGCGCTCGAGCGCGCGACGCTCGACGCGCTGGTCGGCTTCCGCGTGCGCCGCGGTGTGCTCGCCTGCGCGCCACGACCGTCGTGGCTGGAGCGACCGCTCGAGTGGCGGGCGCTCGTCCAGCGGCCGCGCGCGCGCGTGCTCATCGCCCAGGGGCTCGCGGACCCGGCCAACCTCGGGTCGATCCTCCGCAGCGCGCGGGCCTTCGGCGTCGATCACGTGCTCGTCGATCGCCGCGGCGCCGATCCCCTGGAGCGCCGGGCGATCCGCGGGGCGATGGGCCACTGCTTCCTCCAGCCGTGGTCGCTGGCCCGCGAGGCGCTCGCCGAGGAGCTCGGGCTCGCGGCGGCCGCGGGGTTTCAGGTGATCGCCGCGACCGCGACGATCCACGGCGGGCGACCGGCGATCTCCGTGGAGCGGTTTTCGGCGCCGGAGCACGCGGTCCTGGTCGTGGGCAACGAGGGGCACGGGATCGAGCCACAGCTGCTGGCGCTCGCCGACGCCGCGGTCACGATCCCGATGGCGCGCGGTGTCGACTCCCTCGGGGTCGCGGTCGCGACCGCGCTGCTGCTGCACGCGCTGACGCGGCCGGTCCGCGAACGCGGGTAGAGACGGCGCGCCGGGCGTGTCCGAGCCGAGCGGGCGCTTCGAGCCGGTCTCTGGCGCGTTCGACGTCGGGCGGCTGATATGATCGCGGCGCCGAGGAGCGAGCACAGCGATGGATGTACTGATCAGCGCGGGCCTGGGGATGACCTTCTTGATCGTCGGCGTGGCCGCCGTGTTCTTGATGTACCACCTCTGGGGGTACCCCTTCGACAAGGTCGGCAAGCGCAGCGCGGCGCCGCCCGGGCTGATGCGCCTGCACCGAGTGCTCGGCTGGGTCTACGTGATCATCTACATCGTCATGATGGTCGAGATGGTCCCGCGCCTGTGGAGCTACCAGGTCGAGTTCCCGGCGCGCACGGTGATCCACCTGTGCCTGGGCATGACGATCGGCATCATCCTGCTGGTCAAGATCTCGATCCTGCGCTGGTTCCGTCACCTCGAGGAGATGATGCCTGTCCTCGGGACCATGCTGCTGATCTGCACGATCCTGCTCTCCGGGCTCTCGCTGCCGTTCGCGTTCCGCGAGTTCGCGCTGGCGAGCACGAGCGACGGCGGCGGCGTCTACAGCCAGGAGAACCTGGAGCGCGTCGCCCGGCAGCTCCCGCGCGCGGGCTTCCCCGAGAAGGCGCCGCTCGAGGAGCTGGCGACCGCGCGCGCGCTGCGAGCCGGGCGCACGGTGCTCGTGCGCAAGTGCGTGGTCTGTCATGACCTCAAGACCATCCTCATGCGCCCGCGCACGCCCTCGAACTGGGTGAAGACGGTCGAGCGCATGGCGCAGAAGCCCTCGTTCACGGAGCCGCTGACCGAGCCCGAGCGCTGGACGTCGGCGGTCTACCTGATCGCGATCAGCCCCGAGCTGCAGCGCTCGGTCAAGGAGAAGCGCGAGCAGGAGCTCGCGCGCGAGAAGACGGAGGAGGCGATGCTGGCGACGGTCGCCGAGACCACCGCCGCGCCGGCGGCCAAGGAGTTCGACGAGCCCGCGGCCAAGAAGGCGTACGAGGTGACCTGCTCGGAGTGCCATGAGCTGTCCGACGTCGACGCCGCGCCGCCGACGACGCCGAAGGAGGTCGACGCGCTGATCCAGCGGATGATCCTCGAGAACGAGATGAAGGCCGACAAGGACACGCTCGCGATGGTGCAGTGGTACATGATCAAGAAGTTCGCGGGCGCGGCGAAGGCCGGCGCGTAGGCGAGCGCGTCGCGACCAAGCGCCCATGAAAAGAAGCGCCCGGCGTGAGCCGGGCGCTTCGTTGGTTGGCCAGCGGCCTGGCGGTCAGCGGCCGCCGTCGCGCGGGCTCAGCCGGCCGCGCGCGGCGTCATGTAGATCTTCCCGGTCGGGACCGAGTAGGTGACCTTGAGGTTCTTGAGCACCGTCGGGTTGACGTAGCCGCTGATCTCGAAGCCCGTGCCGGTGACGAGCTGACCGAGCTCGGGGCTCGGCGGGGTGTTGACGAGGACGAGCGCGCCGACGCCGGGTAGCTCGAACTCGCCGACGCGCAGCTTCTTGACGTAGACCATCTTCAGGCCGTTGGCCTCGTCGTCGAGCTCCTCGAGCTCGCGGGGCAGGTTGCCGCTCTTGAGGAAGGCGCGGCGCGTGATCGCGGTCGAGGCCTTGAGGAACGAGCCGCCGAACCAGGTGTAGAACGAGTACTCGCTCTCGCCGAGCGCGGTCTTGGTGACCGGGATCAGCAGCAGGCGCATGTCGATGAGCAGCAGCGGCGCCTCGAAGGCGCCCGAGGGCTTCTCGGCCGGCGCGGCCGGGGAGAAGGTGGAGCTCCCGGTGGGGAAGTCGAAGGTGATCGTGCCGAGCTTCTGCATGACCTGACGGCCGAGCACGAGCCCCGGGACCTCGCCGATCGCGGAGTAGATCGAGAGGTCCTCGGCGAGCGCCGGGACGTTCTTCAGGACCAGGTTGCCGAGCTTGACCTCGGGGATGATGACGATGTCGAGCTCGTCGGCGGTGCCCGCCGGGGTGACCTTGCCGATCGGCTTGAGCCCGAGCTGGGCGACGAAGTCCTTGTTGATGCGCGCCTCCTCGCGGACCTCGTAGAAGATCGCGCGGGTGAACTCGCCGCCGACGACGGCGCCGGCGTGCTTGAAGCCGCCGTTGGGGTCGATCTGCGCGTCCGAGGAGCCCGAGGTGCCCTCGATCTGCAGCAGCGGGCCCTTGCCCTCGAGCGCGCGCGCGTAGGTCGCCTGCGCGACGAGGATCGGCTGCAGCGGGTTGTCCTTGCCGATGTACTTGAACATCTCGTCCGCGGTCTTGCTCGCGGCGTCCATGTCCGTCAGCGCGTACTGCGACCAGAACTTGTACATCATCGGGTCGACCTGCTTGGCGTCGATCGCGAGCAGGCTGTCGGCCAGCTCGAGCGCCTTCTGGTGGTCGCCCATGGTCTGGTGGCTGCGCGCGAGGCCGAGGGCGGCGCCGAAGTTCTTCGGGTCGATCTCGAGGGCCTCCTTGTAGTTCTTCGTCGAGTTCTCGAAGTCGCCGGCGCGCCAGTCGGCGGCCCCGAGGACGGCGTAGGCGTCCGCGTTGCTGCTGTCGGTCGCCAGCGCCTCCTCGGCCCGCTCACGCGCCTTGCGGTGCTTGCCGGCCTGGAGGTCCTCGTTGGCCAGGTCGATGAGGGTCGCGACCTTGGCCTCCTTGATCTGCTCCTGCGTATTGGGCTCGCCGCCGCCGTCGCCACCGGGGGTCGACGGGTCGCCCTTCTTCTTGCCCGCGCAGGCGGACAGGGACAACACGAGGGCGAACAGGGTGAGGGCACGGGCGCTGCGCAGCATGAACTTCTCCTGCATCGTCGGGTCGACACGGCCGGGAAACCGACGGGATAAGTGCCGGGGAGCATACCCGCCCTTCGCCGTCGACAGCAACGTCGCGCGCGAAACGGCCCGTGGCCGCGGCGCTTGCGAGGTCGCCAGCGATCTCTTGTGGGGGCGGGCGTGAATTCTGACGGCCGCCGCCGCGCCTCATCCCCGGTTCGCGCCGCGTTCGCGGCCGTTTTACGGGGTTTGCGGCCGAGCCGCCGCGGCGGGCGTTCGCGCGAGCAGCCCGGCGCCCCAGGCCGCGAAGACCGCTGCGCCGACCAGCCCGAGTAGATACATGATCGCCGCGAAGCTGGAGCCCGGGCCGGCCAGGGCGGCCTCGTCGACGAACAGCCCGAGGCCGAGCGCGGTCCCGACCTGGAAGCTCCCGGCCTGCGCCGGACCGCCCGGGAGCTGAATGCTGAGGCCGACGACCGCCACGATCGCGGCCGCCTCGGCGAGCCCGAGCATGAGCCCGCAGGCGCGCAGGATCAGCCAGAGCTGCGCGACGGTGATCGCCCAGTACGCGAGCGACCAGAGCAGGAACGGGACGCCGTGGCGGCGGCTGCCCAGCGGGCGGATCGCGGCCGCGAGGCGCTCGACGATCGCGGACACGCGCTCGACGGGCAGCCGGCGCAGCAGCGGCGCGCGGCCGAGGGTCTCGAGCCAGCGGGCGACGAGCTGAGGGGCGCGCGCGGCGAACACGAGTGCGGCGAGCGCGAGCGCGAAGACCACGGCCATGAAGCGACCGAAGGCCTGGATGTCCGCGACGCGGCCGGCGACCCCGGGCAAGCTCGCCCCCGAGATGTCGGCGCCCACCAGGCCGATGAAGAGGAGGCCGACCACGAGCAGGCCGTCGACGGCGCGCTCGGTCGCGACCGCGGAGAGGGACTCCGCGAGGCCGAGGCCCGGCAGGCCCGGGCGCGCGAGCAGCACGGGGCGCGAGACCTCGCCGAGGCGCAGCGGCAGCAGCAGGATGACGAAGAACGACACCCAGCCGCTGCCGTAGAGCAGCGCCGGGGGGACGCGTGTGAGGGATCCCGCGCTCGCGCGCGCGATCACGGGATCGAGCGCGTAGCGCAGGCGCAGGGCTCGGATCGCGGCGTAGGGCAGGTACAGCGCGATCCCGAACAGCAGGAGGTCGAGGCGCGCGACCTCGACGCGATCCGGCAGCAGCTGGATGCGCTGCGACGCGATCCACAGCAGGACGCCGCCGAAGGCGAGGGACAGGATCCAGGTCCACAGCGCGCGCCGTCGCGGGCGTGCGCCGCGAAGGACGTCGGGCCCGGCGTCAGCGTCGACCGCGAGGTCGAGGTTCGGCGCGGGCGACCCGGACACGGGCGCACGCTACCGCGATCGACGGCGCAAGCAAACGCCCGCGCCGTCGATCGCTCGCGAGCGTCCACGTCGCCTCCCTCGCGAGGCGGCGCGGGGACACTCACCACGCGTGGGCGCTAGGCCGCCGCGTGCTCGTCCGTCGGCTCCTGCTCGGCGCGGCCGCGCAGGACGACGCGGCGCTCCTCTCCTTCACCCTCGACGCCGGCCACGGCGGTCATGCCGGGGCGCAGGCGGCCCGAGAGGATCTCGTTGGCGAGCGGGTCGAGGACCTCGCGCTGCAGCAGGCGCTTGAGCGGACGGGCGCCGAAGGCCGGGTCGTAGCCTCGCTCCGCGAGCAGCGCGCGGGCGTCGTCCTGGACCTCGAGGTGGAGGCCGCGGCCCGCGAGCCGCGGGGCGATGCGCGCGATCTGGATGTCGAGGATGCCCATCATGTCCTCGCGGCGCAGCGGGTGGAAGTACAGCAGCCCGTCGAGCCGGTTGATGAACTCCGGGCGGAAGTGGTGGCGCAGCGCGTCGGCCCGGAGGCGCGCGCGCTCGCCGTCCTCGAGGTCGTCACGCGCCTCGAGCTCGGAGCCGATGTTGCTCGTCATCAGGATCATCGTGTTGCGGAAGTCGACCACGTGCCCCTGGCTGTCGGTCAGGCGGCCGTCGTCGAGCACCTGCAGCAGGAGGTTGAAGACCTCCGGGTGCGCCTTCTCGATCTCGTCGAGCAGGACCACGCTGTAGGGCTTGCGGCGGACCGCCTCGGTCAGCTGCCCGCCCTCCTCGTAGCCGACGTAGCCGGGCGGCGAGCCGATCAGGCGCGAGACCGAGAACTTCTCCATGTACTCGCTCATGTCGATGCGCACCACGTTGCGCTCGTCGTCGAACAGGAACTCGGCGAGCGCCTTGGCCAGCTCCGTCTTGCCGACGCCGGTGGGCCCGAGGAACAGGAACGAGCCGACAGGTCGGTCGGGGTCGGAGAGCCCGGCGCGCGACTGTCGGACGGCCGCGCTGACGCGCGCGACCGCCTCGCGCTGGCCGACGACGCGGCGCGCGAGGTTGTCCTCCATGTTGAGCAGGCGCTCCTGCTCGGTCGCCAGCATCTTGGCGACGGGGATCCCGGTCCACTTGCTGACGATCTCGGCGATGTCCTCGTCGGTGACGATCTCGCGCAGGAACGAGCCGTCCTCCTGCAGCCGCTCGAGCTCCGCGTGCGCGGCCTCGCGGCGGCGCTCCAGCGCCGGCAGCGTCGAGTAGGTCAGCTCGGCGGCGCGCTCGAGCTCGCCGCTGCGCTCGGCCTTCTTGGCCTCGGCCTTCACGCTGTCGATCTGCTCGGCGATCTTCTTGAGCTCGGTCAGGCGGTCGCGCTCCGACTGCCAGCGCGAGCGCATCGCGGTGACCTCCTCGCGCAGCTGCGCGAGCTGGGACTCGACCACGGCCATGCGCTCCGCGTTCTGCTTGCTCTTGTCCTCGCGGCTGAGCGCGGTGCGCTCGATCTCGAGCTTGGTGATCGTGCGCTCGCGGACGTCGATCGGCAGCGGCACGCTCTCGACCTCCATCTTGAGCTTGGCCGAGGCCTCGTCGATGAGGTCGATCGCCTTGTCGGGCAGGAAGCGGTTCTGGATGTAGCGGTGGCTCAGGCGCGCCGCCGCGACCAGGGCCGCGTCGAGGATGCGGATGCCGTGGTGGGCCTCGAACTTGTCCCGCAGGCCGCGGAGGATCGCCACCGCGTCCTCGACCGAGGGCTCGTCGATCATCACGGGCTGGAAGCGGCGCTCGAGCGCCTTGTCCTTCTCGATGTGCTTGCGGTACTCGTCGAGCGTCGTCGCGCCGATGCAGCGCAGCTCGCCGCGCGCCAGCGCCGGCTTGAGCATGTTGGCCGCGTCCTGGGCGCCCTCGGCCTTGCCCGCGCCGATCAGCGTGTGCAGCTCGTCGATGAACAGGATGATCTGGCCGTCGGCCTCCGCGATCTCCTGCAGCACGGCCTTGAGCCGCTCCTCGAACTCGCCGCGGTACTTGGCGCCCGCGACCAGGGCCGCGAGGTCGAGCTGCAGCAGCTTGCGACCGCGCAGGCTCTCGGGCACGTCGCCGGCGGCGATGCGCAGCGCGATGCCCTCGGCCAGCGCGGTCTTGCCGACGCCGGGCTCGCCGATCAGCACCGGGTTGTTCTTGGTGCGCCGCGAGAGCACCTGGATCGCGCGCCGGATCTCCGCGTCGCGGCCGATGACGGGGTCGAGCTTCTGCTGGTTCGCGGCCTGGGTCAGGTCGCGGCAGTACTTCGAGAGCACCTCGTACTTGGCCTCGGGGTTCTCGCTGTCCACGGTCTGCGTGCCGCGGATGTCCTTGAGGGCAGAGAGCAGCAGGTCGCGATCGGCGCCCAGCTGGCGCAGCAGCTCGGCCGCGCGGATCTTCCGCTTGACCGCCTGCGGGTTCACGCACGCGAGCAGCAGGTGCTCGGTGCTCATGAACTTGTCGTGCAGCAGCTCGGCCTCGCTCGCCGCCATGTCGAGCAGCTCGCGCAGCTCGCGGGCCGGCGACGCCTCGACGTCGCCGGAGACGCGGGGCTGCTTGGCGAAGGCCGCCGTGACGCCGCGACGGATCGCGGATCCGTGCACGCCGGCGCGCTCGAGCAGCGGCTGCGCGAGCCCGCCCTCCTGCTCGACCGTGGCGAGCAGCAGGTGCAGGCTCGTGATCTCGGGGTGACCCAGCTCGCGCGCCATCGCCTGGGCGTGGGCGATCGCGTGGCGGGTCTTTACCGTTACGGTCTCCGGGTTGAATACGGCCACGGGTGTGTTCCTTCCTCGGTGGTCAGCTCGGTGGTTCGCTCGGTGTCAGCTCGGTGGTCGCCCGGCTGCGGGCGCGTCTCGAGCGGCCGCCCCCCGCGGATCGCGGCGCAGGCGGTGGGGAAACTTGCGTGTTGGGCGAGGGACGCCGGGTGGCGGTCGCCTGAGAACTTCATCTGGGAGATGGGAGACTTCCTCTGGGAAGCTCTCTGGAAGGGTTCCAGGGCAGCTTTCTAGGCTAGGAAGGTCTTTCGTCGGGAAGTTCGTCGGGAGGTCTGGGAGGTCGTCTCCGCGTGCGCCCGATCGCTCCGGGCATCCTCAACGTGTGCACGCATTCCCTGCGTGCAAGCCCCGCCGTCGCCGGCGTAGTAGCGAAGGAGACGAGATTGCACACGCGCCGGAATGGCGGCAGTGTCTTCGGGATGCCTGCCTCCCGCCGCCTCGCCGTGCTCCTCACGCTCGCCGGGATGCCCTCCTGCGGGGCGCCCACGCGCGGCGAGGAGCCAGGCGTGGCGGCGGCGGCCGACTCGAAGGTGGACGAGGCGAGCGCCAGTGAGATGGCCGGGAAGACAGGTGAATCCGAGCGCGATGACGCGGGCGCGGTCGCGCCCGTCGACTTCCCCGGGGACCTCGTCGCGCACCCGGCCGCGGCCGTCGAGTGGTTTGAGGGCTCGCACGCGGCGGCGCGCGCGGCGGCGCGCGAGCGGGGGGCGCCCCTGCTGCTGGTGTTCGGCGCCGACTGGTGCGGGCCGTGCCACGAGCTCGATCGCGTGCTGTTCTCGCGGCCCGAACTCGGCGAGTCGCTCTCGCGCGCGTTCGTCCCCATGCACGTCGACATCGACAAGCGCGAGGGGCCCGAACTCGCCAGGCGCTACCGGGTCAACGGGTTCCCGACGCTGGTCGTCACGACCGCCGGCGGCCTCGAGCTCGGGCGCGTGACCGACGTGAAGCCCACCGAGGAGCCCGTCGCGGACGCCCGCGCGCTCAAGGCGCGGCTGACCGCGATCGCGGGTGAGGAGTCGGCGCTGCTCGAGAAGACGCTTCACGAGACGCCCGCGCCGGACGAGCTCGGGGCGCGCTACCGCCGGGCCGAGCAGCTCGCGCTCGCCGGGCAGCGCGAGCTCGCGGCGCGGGAATACGAGCGCGTGCTCGCCGGTGATCCGGACGGCGCCCACGGCTTCGCCCCGGAGGCGCGCTTCGATCGCGCCGTGCTCCTGTTCGAACGACTCGACCGTGATCCCGCGGGGACGCTCGCTGAGCTTGACGCGTTGACGGAGCGGTTTCCGGAGTCGCGCGCGAGCAAGCGCGGCCGGCTGGTCCGCGCGCGAGCCCTGCACGCGCTCGGGCGCGACGAGGAGGCGCTCGCCGTGTTCGCGGCGCCCGTTGACGGCGCGGTGCCGGATCGCGACGCGGTGGCCTACGCGTGGTTCTGCCTCGATCACGGCGTCGATCGCGAGGGCGCGCTGGACCGCGTCGAGCGGGCGATCGGTCGCGCGCGCGCGCGCGACAGCGCCGAGCTGCGGCTCGCCCAGGTCGCGCTCGCCGAGGCGCTGGGGCGCCCGACGAAGGCGCTCGAGGGCTTGCGGGCGCTGGTCAAGCTCGAGCCGAGGTCGGCGCATCACCGAGATCACGCGCGGCGACTGCTCGCGGGCGCGAAGGGTGGATCAGCAGGATGAACACGCGGAGGAGTTCTATCGAGATCGAGATCGAGATCGAGATCGAGATCGAGATCGCGTCGAGGCGCCTCGCCGGCGCGCTGATGTTGGCGCTGGCGGTGATCACCACGCCGGCCCGGGCTGCGCCGATCGAGGTGCAGCCGGCCGCGGACGGTCGCGCCGCCGTGATCACGGTGCGGCCGGACGAGTCCGGCGAGGACCCGGACTCGGAAGGAGCCGAGGACCGCGCGGAGGAACTCGAGGAAGAACTCGAGGAAGAACTCGAGGAAGAACTCGAGGAAGAACTCGAGGAAGAACTCGGGGAGGACGATCCGGTCTCGTCCGCAGCGCTCGAGCCGGAGCCCACGGGGAGGGAGGGCGCGGACTCGGAGCCGGCGCCGTCATCCGAGGCGGTCTCCAAGGACATGTCGCCGAGCGCCGAGCGCCGCCCGCCGCCGCCGCCGCCCGCGTCCGCGCTCGAGACCGGCGTCCCCGGCGGATACTACGACCCCGTGGACTTCCAGCGCCGCGATGAGCCGCGCGACGGCGAGACGCTGGTGACCACGGGCGCGGTGCTCTTCTCGATCGGCGCGCTGAACACGGTGGTCGGCGCGGCGCAGGTGTTCATCGCCCAGCCGCCGCGCTGCATGGAGATCTACACGGGGGCGTCGAGCGGGACGTGCGAGGGGCTCGTGATCTTCGGCGCGGTCGGGGTCGCGACCGGGGCGCTGATGACCTTGACGGGCGCGGGCCTGCTCAGCGCGGGATTGATCCAGCGGGCCCAGCACCGCGCGTGGATGCGTGAGCGCGGGCTGGCGTTAGGGCCAGCCTGGATCCGCGGCGGCGGGGGGCTGCGCGTGCAGCTGCGCTTCTAGGCCGAGACGAAGCGCGCTCGACACGTCTCTTCGCTCCGGGCGTCATGGCGCTCGCCGTCCTCAGACGGCCTCCCCGGGTCGCGCGCCCCCACACCTTCGATCGCCCCGTCCGGAGCGAGCTCCGGGGTGACCTGCGTCCGCGCGCGACGCGACCCGCGTTCGTCCGCGGCCACGATCGACGACGCGCGCGAACGCGGTCGAGACACCCGCGCCCGGTGCCGGCGTCGGCGTGCTCGCGGAGTCGGGCGCTCGCGTCTCGGCGGAGAGCTCGCTAGGATGGCCGCCGATGCCGGAGGCCGCGAGTAGCACGCCGCCCGCGGGGGGTCGAGACGAGGCGCCGGCGGGCGCTGGGGACCAGGCGAAGCCGCGCGCGTGGTTTTCGCGCGTCGTCGATCGGCTGGGCGGCAAAAACCCGGACAGCGTCTGGCTCGCCTGCCTGTTCGCGCTCCTCGCCCTGACGACGACCGCGCTCGTGCTCGGCTACGAGACCGAGACCGGGCGCGCGTGGTTCTATCGCCCGCAGTGGAGCAAGCGGACCTTCGACTCGGTGATGTACGTCGGCTCGGGGATCGGGTTGGCCACGCTGGTCGGCTTCGCGCTGCTGCGCCGGTTCCCGTGGTTCCAGCGAGTCCGGCGCGCGCGCTGGTGGGGGGTGACGAGCAAGCTGCTCGTCGCGCTGCTCGTGTTCGCGATGGGCCTGAACTACTTCTACGCGCGGCGGGCCGCGTCGAGCCACTGGGTGCACTTCCACGACACCTATCACTACACGCTCGGGCCCAAGTACTACGACGAGTACGGCTACTTCTGGCACTACAAGTGCACTCTCGAGGCCGCGCCCGCGCGCGCGATCCCGAACAAGTCGGTCGTCCGTGACCTGCGAAACTACGAGTTCACGACGGCCGGCAAGATCCGCGAGCCGCGACGGTGCGAGGCGATGTTCTCGCCCGAGCGCTGGGAGGAGTACAAGCGAGACATCGAGCTGTACGCGAAGTACGACATCCGCGGGCCGATCCACGACCTCGGCTACAACGGCACGCCGCTGCACGCGGTGATCGCCGGCTCGCTCGTCAACCGCTTCGAGCTGAGCTACGCGACGCTCGCGGGGCTCGGGCTGATCGACGTCTACCTGATCTGCGTGATGTTGTTCTTCGTCGCGCGCTCCTTTGGTTGGCGCCTAGGGCTCGCGTTCGCGCTGGTGATCTTCACTGCGGTCGTCGATCGCTACGGCGTCATCGGCGGCTCGGTGCTGCGCTGGAGCTGGTGGTTCGCGCTCGGCCTGGGGATCGTCGCGCTGAAGGACCAGCGCTGGTCGCTCGCGGGCTTCTGGCTCGTGGCGGCGGCCATGCTCAACGTGTTCCCGCTGCTGTTCTTGTTCGGGGCCTGCGTCGCGCTCCTCGGCGAGTGCGTACGGGCGCGGGCGCTGCTGCCCTCGGCCCGGCGCTTCGTCGTCGCGGCGCTCGTGAGCACGCTGGCGCTGGGGGTCCTCAGCGTCTCGCACGCGCGCGGCCTCGGCAACTACCGCGACTTCTTCGAGGACATGCGCGTGCACGAGGACGGGCCGCCGGTCGAGGGCACGCGGGGCAAGGTGCGTCACGAGAAGTACCCGGGCTACGGCGTCGGTCTGAAGTTCATCTTCATGTACCGCGGCAAGCACCACGACAAGAGCAAGAGCTTCAGCCGCGCGCGCTTGACCGAGGAGTTCCGCGAGATCAAGCCGCTCGTGCAGGCGCTCGGGCTCGCGCTCACGGGCTTCGCGGCGCTGCTGTGCCTGCGCCTGCGCCCGTTCGAGGCCGCGATCCTGTTCGGCTTCACCGCGTTCTACGGCCTGCTCGGGACGGTCCACTACTACTTCGCCTGCGCCAGCCTGCTCGTGCTGCTGTGGTACCGGCGCGTGGCGGCGCCGGGCGGCATGCTGCTGCTGATCGGCTACTTCGCGTGCAACACGCTCGCGCACGCGTACCTGCACCACGTGGGCTCGACCCGCGTGCTCTACAACACGCTGCTGTCCTCGCTGTGGCTCGTGTACCTGGTCGCGGTGCTCGTGTACTTGTCTCGAGAGACAGGATGGGGGGCGCGCCTCGCGAGCCTGCTGGCCGCGTCGGCGCCGGCCGCTGAGCCTACGCTCGAGCCTGCATCCAGCCCTGCGACCGACCCTGCGCCCGACCCTGCGCCCGACCCTGCGACCGACCCTGCGACGGCGTTCGCGGACGCGCCGGCGAGCGAGCGCTGATCGGGCGCGGCTACAGGCGGTGGAGGCCGCCGGCCTTCGGGGGCGGCTGCGGCGTGATCATCGGGCGCGCCTCGACGCCCGGGCGGGTCGGGATCATGCTCATCGCGCGCTCCGCCAGCGCGGTGATCGTCAGCGAGGGGTTGACGCCCGGGTTGGCGGAGATCGCCGAGCCGTCGATGACGTAGAGCCCGTCGTAGCCGAACACGCGGTGGCGGTGATCGATGACGCCGGTCTCTTTGGAGTCGCCCATGCAGCAGCCGCCGAGGATGTGCGCCGTGGTCGGGATGTTGAGCAGCGTCTCGGTCGCGAGCGAGTAGGGCACGCCGTCGACCTTGTCGGCCACGCGCCCGGCGAGCTCGGTGGCCTCGGGGATCGAGGCCTTGGGCGCCTCGCCGTCCTCGAGCCCGCTGCCCATGAGGCCCAGCGCGCGACCCAGGCGGAAGCGCAGCGTGCCCTCGGCGCTGCGCATGTACAGCAGGATGATCCCGTACTTGTTCATGTCGGGGGAGAGCAGCGTGCGCGCGACCTTGACCGGGTGCCGGATCATCGTGCCGATCATCCGCGCGAAGCGGACCGCGCTGTTCTCCCCGGCGACGTGCGGGGCCATGAGCGTGCGGAAGAAGTTAGAGCCCTCGGGGTAGCGGACGGGCTCGAGGTGCGAGTGCTCGTCGGTCTGGATGATCGAGCCGATGGCGATGCCGCGCGAGTAGTCGACGTCGCGGCGGGTGCCGAGCACGCCGATCAACGACTCGGAGTTGGTGCGCACGCGGGTCCCGAGCGCGTCGGAGAGCTTGGGGAGCGCCTCGGGGTCCTGCTTGAGCCGCAGGAGCAGATCGACGGTGCCGAGCACGCCGCCCGAGAAGATCACGTTGCGCGCCGTGTAGACGCGGCGCCTGCGGAACAGCAGGCGCGCGCCGTGACGCGCCTCGATCCGGTAGCCGCCGCGGGCGAGCGGGCGCACGGCGGTGACCTCGGTGTCGGCCTCGAGCCGCATGCCCCGGGAGCGCGCGAAGTACAGGTAGTTCTTGTCGAGGCTGTTCTTCGCGCCGTGCTTGCACCCGAGCATGCACGCGCCGCAGAGGATGCAGCCGGTGCGGTCGGGGCCGTCGCCGCCGAAGTACGGGTCGGGCACCGTCTTGCCCTGCTCGCCGAAGTAGACCGAGACGTGCGGCTTGTCGAAGGTCTTGCCGATGTCGCGGGCGACCTCCTTCATGATCCGGTCGACGGGCGTAAAGGTCGGGTTCTGCGTCGCGCCCAGCATGCCGCGCGCGAGCTCGTAGTAGGGCGCGAGCTCGCGCCGCCAGTCGGCGAGGTGCGACCACGAGGGCGAGCTGAAGAAGCCCTCCTTGGGGATCGGCAGGGTGTTGGCGTAGACGACCGAGCCGCCGCCGACGGCCGCGCCGGCGAGCACCGTCACGTGCCGGAAGAAGCGCATCTGGAACGGCCCGCGGAAGCCGAGCAGCGGCATCCACAGCCAGCGCTTGAGGTTCCAGTTGCTCTCGGGGAAGTCCTCGGGCGCGAGATCGCGGCCCTTCTCGAGCATCAGGACGCGGTAGCCCTTCTCGGTCAGCCGCAGGCCCGAGACGCTGCCGCCGAAGCCGGAGCCCACGATGATGTAGTCATAGTCGAATTCGTCCGCTACCTGCTCCGTGGGCACCGTTTAGATCTAGCACGGAATTCGCGGGACCCGCAGCATGTGGCCGCGCGCCTTGCCTCGAGTTCACCCTGTCCCGTATGCATGGGGGGTCGACGCCGCCGCCGAGGCGCCGCGACGTGACGAGCGAACCTACATGGGCGAGTGACCATGGATCACCTCAGCGAACAACAGGTCTCCGCGCTCCGCGAGCAGCTCGAGCGGGAGCGCGCGGAGCTGCTGGAGCGGGCCGAGCGGCTGATGGGCGAGGAGGCGGGCGTCGAGCTCGACACCGGCGATCGCCAGGACGTCGCGGCGGCCGAGGCCGCGCGGGCGCTCGAGCTGCGCCTCGCGGGGCACGAGCTGAGCCGGCTGCGCGAGCTCGAGGCCGCGCTCGCGCGCGTCGAGGACGGCACCTACGGCGTCTGCGAGGACACGGACGAGGCGATCTCGTTCGCGCGCCTGCGCCTGCAGCCGACGGCGCGCTACACCGTGGCGGCGCTCGAGCTGCGCGAGCGCGCGGCGGGCAAGCGCGCGCGGCTGCCGAAGGGCGAGGACGAGGTCTATTGATCGACGCGACGCCTGGGCGGCCAGGCTGACGCGCGGGACAGGACGACGGCGATGGAGGAGCGAGGCTGTATGTACAACTGGACACGCCGAGTTCGCGCGCGCGCGCGCGCGCTGGGCTTGCTCGTCGCGCTGTTTGAGCTGACCGCCTGCGCCCCCGCGCCGGAGCCGGCCACGCCGGAGCGGTCGCCTGCGAAGTCGCCTGCGAAGTCGTCGGCCGGCGCGTCGGAGAGCGCGAGCGCGAGCGCGCCCGAGGGCCCCGCGGCGCCGACGAGCGCGGCCGAGCCGGTCGCGCCGGTCCAGACCCGTGTACCCGGCGCGCCGCGGATCGTCGCGTTCGGCGACGTGCACGGCGATCTGCAGGCGGCGAAGGCCGCCCTCCAGCTCGCGGGCGCGATCGCGCCCGACGGCGACGGCTGGACCGGCGGGGCGCTCGTGCTCGTGCAGACCGGCGACCAGCTCGATCGCGGCGATGATGAGCGCGCGATCCTCGAGCTCTTCGACCGCCTCGCCGACGAGGCGCGAGCGGCCGGCGGCGCGTTCCATGTGCTCAACGGCAACCACGAGCTGATGAACGCGGCGGGTGACCTGCGCTACGTGACGCCGGGGGGCTTCGCCGACTTCGCGCGGGTGCCCGATCTCCCGGTCGCGGACCCGAGGTTCGCTGGCGTCGCGCCGGTGGTGCGCCCGCGCATGGCCGCGTTCGCGCCGGGCGGACCCTACGCGCGCATGCTGGCCGAGCGCCCGACGGTGCTCGTGGTCGGCGACACCGTGTTCGCCCACGGCGGCGTGCTGCCCAAGCACGTCTCCTACGGGCTCGAGAAGATCAACGAGGAGGTCCAGCGCTGGCTGCTCGGCGAGTCCGGGGACGCGCCGCCGGCGATCGTCGCGAGCGACGACAGCCCCGTGTGGACGCGGGACTACTCCATGGAGCCCGACGCGGGGGACTGCGCGACGCTCGAGCGCGCGCTCGCGGCGATCCCGGCCAAGCGCATGGTCGTGGGCCACACGGTGCAGGAGCGCGGGATCCAGTCGGCCTGCGACGGGAAGGTCTGGCTCGTCGACGTCGGCATGGCCAAGCACTACGGCGGCTCGCCGGCGGTGCTCGAGATCGTGGGCGACCAGGTGCGGCCGCTGAGCTGAGCGCGGCCTCGATTAAAAACTGGTCTTCAGGACAGGACCGGGAGTCGGCGCGGCTGGGGCGGCGTCGGCTCCTCGATCGCGTCGACGACGGGCGCGGCGTCGCCGGCGAGCCGCGCCTGCAGGCCGCGGTCGAGCAGGTGCGTCGGGTGGACGCTCTTGAGCGCGCTCAGCATCACGGCCCGCAGGTTCGGGTTGAGCTCGCGCTCGAGCTGACCGAGCAGCGTCTTCATGGCCTCGCGCTTGAGCCCGCTCTGCGAGCCGCAGAGGTTACACGGGAGGATCGGGTACTCGGCCTGCGCCGCGTGCTCGACGATGTCGGACTCGGCGCACTCGATCAGCGGGCGGATGACGCGGAAGCGCCCGTCGTCGGTGGTGTAGCCGGCGGGCATCGCCTGCAGCTTGCCGGCGTAGAACAGGTTCATCAGCAGGGTCTCGAGGGCGTCGTCGCGGTGGTGCCCGAGCGCGATGCGGTTGCAGCCGAGGCGCGCGGCCGCGGTGTACAGGATGCCCCGGCGCAGGCGCGAGCAGACCGTGCAGTAGGCCTTGCCCGCGGGCGTGCGCTCGACGACGTCGGAGTAGGTGTCCTCCGAGAGGATCTCGTGGGGGACGCCGCGCGCCGCGGTGAAGCGCGCGAGCCAGTCGGCGAGCGGGCGGCCGTCGTAGCCGGGCTGGCGCTGGTCGAGGTGCACGGCCGTCAGCGAGAACGGGAACGGCGCGCGCGCGCGCGCCTGCGCGAGCAGGTCGAGCAGCGTGTAGCTGTCCTTGCCGCCCGACACCGCGACGAGCACGTGATCGCCGGGGGCGAGCAGCGCGTGCTCCGAGATCGTCTTGATCATCGCGCGGAACAGCCGCCGTCGCGCGGGCGCGCGCTCGTCGCGTCGCTGCCGCGAGCTCGTCCGCTCGCGCGCGGGCGCGTCGCTCACGGGGCTCACGCCACCCCGAGGATCGTCAGCGTGATCCGGCGACGATGCGGCGCGTGCCTGTGCTCCCACAGGTACAGCCCCTGCCAATTGCCGAGGTCACAGCGGCCGCCGGCGATCGGGATCGTCAGCGAGCTCTGCGTGAGGATCGTGCGCACGTGCGCGGGCATGTCGTCAGCGCCCTCGGCGGTGTGGCGAAAGACCGGGTCGCCGTCGGGCACGAGCCGCGCCATGATGCGCTCGAGGTCGCGTCGCACCTCGGGGTCGGCGTTCTCGCAGATCACGAGCGACGCGCTGGTGTGATGCACGAACACCGTGCACTGCCCTGAACGCACGGCGCTCTCCGAGACGAGCTCCTGCACGCGCTCGGTGATGTCCCAGGTGCCGCGCCCCGGCGTGCGCTGCTCGAAGGACACGCGCTCGAAGCGTAACCCGCTCATGCGAGGCTCCTCATCGCTGATACTTCGCCTTCCACTCCTCGTAGGTCATGCCGTAGACGCGCTCGCGCGCGCCGCCCTTGTCGAGCGCGTGCCCGCGCGCGTTGGCCTCCTCCTGGTACCAGCGCGCGAGGCAATTCCGGCAGAAGCCCGCGAGGTTCATGATGTCGATGTTCTGGACGTCGGTGCGCGCGCGCAGGTGGCCGACGAGGCGGCGAAACGCGGCCGCCTCGGCGGCGATCAGGCTGTCGTCCTCGGGCGCGTCGACGGCGGGGGCGTTGTGATCTTCCATGATGATGTCCTTCGGTACAGCCGAGCCGGCGCGGGCCAGCGCGAGTGCAAAAGCAAGCGCTAGAAGAAGATGCCCTTGACCAGGGTCCAGGGCTCGCGCCGCGCGACTCGCCAGGTGAAGTCGAGGAGCACGCGGTCGAAGTTGTCGCGCGGGTGCTGCTCGAAGGTGCGGGCGACCGCGTCCCGGTCGAGGCCGAAGCGCAGCAGCCCGCGGGTGTGCTCGATCTGCACCGCGCGGCGGAACGCGTCAGCCTGCGGGCTGAGGTTCGGCACGGGCAGCAGCCGGTGGTTGTACAGGAGGCACTCGTCGATGATCTCGCGCGGGGTGTCGCCGAGCTGCAGGTCGGCCATCTCGCGGTGGAACAGCGCGCGGCTGCGGTCGAGGTAGCAGTAGCCCTGGTCCTGCTCGCTCACGAGCCCGAGGTCGTGACACATGGCGATGGCGTAGGCGAGGTCGCGGTCGAGCTCGGTGCCCTCGCGCGCGAGCAGCATGCTCGTGAAGGTGAACAGCCGCTTGCAGTGGTTGCGGAAGCCGTCCCCGCTGTACGGGCTCGTGCGCGCGAACACCTCGTCGGCCCGGGTGGAGAGCGTCTCGGCTTCAAAGACGCCAGCGGTCGACTCGGTGGTGGGGATCGGCTGCTCCATCGTTCGCTCCCATGACCGTGGCGGCGGCGTCACGGCGAAGCGTCGCCCGGCACCTCGAGCATGGGCTAAAGCTCGAGTTTCGCCAAGCCGGGCGCGCACGCCGCTGGCGATCAGGAGAGGGAACGCACGCCGATCTCGTCGAGCAGCAGCTCCACGACGGCGCGGTGCATCGAGACGCGCAGGGTCTCGGGGAAGCCCATCCAGGTCTCGACGCACACGCCGACGCAGCCGATCGCGTCGACGATGACCTCGGTCGAGGAGGTCGCGACCGGGTAGTAGTACGGGGCCCAGCGCTCGCCCGGCGCGGTGAAGCGCGCGTTGAGCCGCGCGACGGTGCGCCCGACGAGCGCCGGCATCGGCTCCACGCCGTAGACGAGCGTCTGCCCGAACGAGACGGTGATCGTCGGGTCGAAGCGCTTCTTGCTCTCGTGCAAGGTGGCCATGAGGGCAGGTCGTTCATCGAGCACGAGATCCATGAACTGACGCGCGAGCCGGCGCTCCGCGGCGTCCGACTCGGCGTCGCCGGGGAAGCAGCGGTTGAGGTCGAGGCCGCCCGGCGCGCAGCGCTGGCGCGCGCGGTAGGCCGGCGGGTTCATCACGGGCACGACGATCAGGCGCCCGTGGGTCGGGCGCAGTCGCTCCTCGAGCAACTCCGAGAGCGCGTGTACGCCCGCGATCTCGTCGCCGTGGATGCCGGCCTGGATCAGCGCGGTCGGTCCCGGCGCGGGCGCGTCAAACACGTGCACCGGCAGGGTCGGAGAGAGGAAGTGAACCCCGGGGGACAGCGGCATGCCCGGAGCATGGACGACCGCGCGCCGCGTCGGCAAGCCCGCCCGCGCCCGACGGCTACGACTACGGGGACGCGGACTCGGTCGAGGGGAACGCGCGCGCGCACTGGTCGAGCAGCCAGGGGAATTCGCTGTCGCGGCGCCCCAGCAGGTGCGCGACGCAGGCGGACGCGAGCACGCTCGTCTCGCGCGCGCAGGCCTCGAGGTCTTCGCCGCGGGTGTCGTCGAGGGCTTGGAGCACGCGCGCGCGCGAGCTCTCGTCGCGCTCGACCTCGGCGTAGAAGCGTCGCGCCTCGTCGAGCATCGCGCCGCAGCCGACGCGGCGATTGTCCAGGGTGTCCGGCGGGGCCGGCTGCGGGAGCTCGGGGCGAATGGTCTGCGCGAGCACGCGCGCCTCTTCGTCGTAGCGCGGCTGGTTCGCGGCTCCGCGCTGGTCCGGGTTCGCGACCCGCGGCGGGATCACGCGGCCGTCCGGTTCATCCTCGATCGCGGTCGGCTCGGCGGTCGCCGCCGGCGGAGCCTGGCAGGCGGCGAGCAGCGCGACGGCGCCGAGCGCTCGCAGGTGACGGGTGACCACGCCGCGACCATATCAGGTCGCGCGCGTCGACAACCGGCGGATCACTTCTTGGACACGCAGAAGGCCCGGGCCTGCTTCTCGCCGACCGGGCGCTCCTGGACCTGACCGCGCACGAACACCACGACCTTGCCCTTGCCGGCGGTCGGCTTGTCGTCAGACCAGTACAGCATGGGCTTGATGCCCGGCTTGCCGCGGAATTTTGTGATCTCCCCGGACGAGGCCAGCGACCACTTGCTCAGGTTGGCGTAGTTCTGCTGCTTGAGCGCGCGGCAGGTGCTCTTGGCGCCCTCGAGGTCCGTGATCTTGTTGAGGCGCTTGGTCGTGTAGAGGTTGCCCGACTGCACGAGCAGGCTCATGTCGGGGTTCGAACTCGACGAGTTGCTCTTCTTCGTCTTCTTCGTCTTCTTCGTGGTCTGGCCGCCGCTGTCGTCGTCGTCGTCACCTTCGTCGTCGTCGTCGCCCTCGTCACCCGACTCGCCGCCGCTCTCCTTCGCGCCGGACTCGCCGGACTCGCCGGACTCGCCGGACTCACCGGACTCGCCCGAGTCACCAGATTCGCCGGACTCGCCGGACTTGGTATCGCCGGAGTCCTTGGTGTCGCCGGAGTCCCCGGCGGACTCGGCGGCGCTGTCGTTGGCGGCTTCCTTCGAATCCCCGTCCCCGGCGTCAGCCTTGGCGCTGCTCTCCCCGGCGGACTCCTCACCGACCTGAGCGCTGCTGTCTCCTTCGCCAGTCTCACCGTTGCCCTTCATCATGATCGCCGCGGCCGCGCCGGCGCCGCCGAGCGCGACCACGAGCCCGATGATCAGGCCGATGCGGCTCCCGCCGCTGCGACCGCCCCCGAGCGAGCTCGGCGGCCGCTCATCGGTCACGCCGATCGACCAGCTCTGCTCGTCGGAGAGCTGCGTGCGTCCACCACCGGCGCCGGCGAGGGAGCCGGGGCCGGCGAAGCTCGGTCCGCCGCCGATCACGGTCGCGCCGCCGCCGCTCGCGGGGGCCAAGGAGTGGGGCGGGGTCGGGGAATTCGGCGCGAGCGTGTGCACGGCCGCGCCTGCGGCGGGCATGATGATGGCGCCCTGCTGCTCGAAGGGCGCGAGCGCGGCTTGCAGCTCGCGCGCGCTCTGAAACCGCTCGTCGGGGTTCTTTCGCAGGCAGCGCTCGACGACCGCGACGAGGCCGTCAGGCAGGTCCGGGATCATGCTCTTGAGCGGCGTCGGCTCGCGGGTCGAGAGCGCGACGAGCGTCTGCGCCATGGTCGCGCCGCTGAACGGCTGCTGGCCCGAGAGCGCCTGGTACAGGATCGCGCCCATCGCCCAGATGTCGGTGCGCGCGTCGACGTTGGCCGCGCCCTCGGCTTGCTCTGGGGACATGTACTCCGGCGTGCCCATGAGCACGCCGACGCCGGTCTTGCCCGAGCCGGCGCTGGCCTCGGTGAACTTGGAGATGCCGAAGTCGACGAGCTTGACGAGCAGGCGCCCCGGCTCGGGCTCGTTGAGGAAGATGTTATCGGGCTTGAGGTCGCGGTGGATGATGCCGACGTCATGCGCGGCCGCGAGCCCCTCGAGCGCCTGGCGCATGATCAGCGTGGCGAGCCCGAACTCGACCCGGCCGCTCGACTTGATGAGGCCCTCGAGCGCCTGGCCGATCATCATCTCCATGACGATGTAGGGCCCGAGGACGCTCTTGCCGAAGTCGGAGATGTCGCAGATGTGCACGCTGCCGATGCGACCAGCGGCCTGGGCCTCCTTGCGGAAGCGGTCGAGGATGTTCGGGTTGCTCGCGAACTCCGGGTGCATCAGCTTGATGGCGAAGTCCTTGGCGACGAGCTCGTGGCGGGCTTTCCAGACCGAGCCCATCCCACCCTCGCCCAGCAGCTTGACGAAGCGGTACTTGTTGTCGAGCAGCCGCCCCTGGAGCGGCATGTACTTCTCGGACTTGGGGCAGACCAGCACGTCCTCCGCGTGCTGTTCGCCGCAGTGCGGGCAGGGCCCCAGAGCGCTCGCGTCGGCTGCGTTCATGGTGGGTCAGGTATATCACGCCGCGACCGCCGTACACGGCGCTCGGGCTGGTCAGCGGCCTCCGTGGCCGGTGTGGAGATGAGCGAATCCGATGCCGCGGCGCTCGGTTCCCGCCCTCACGGTCCGCCTTCTGCGCTCCGCGGGTGGCGGGTCCGCGACGGGCTCGATTCGGGCTCTCGTGGCCTCGGGAATGACGCTGGCGCGCGCGTGGTTGTTCACCCGTCGAGCCGCGAGCCCCGTGGGATCTCCTGGCGACCTTCGCCACGCGCGCTCCATGCACGCTCCTCCACGAGGCCTCGATCGCGCGCGGACGTGGGGTGACGGGAGTGGGGCGAAGTATTAAGCAGTGGAGTATGTCGTACGCGAACGGAGCACGCAGGAGGGGCGTTCGGGCGCTCGGGGCCGCGGGTCTCTTGATCGGCTTGCTGGGGGCCGCGCCGGCCGTCGCCGGTCCTCCGGGTGGCGCGGAGCCGCGCGGGGGCCCGCTGCTCGCCGCTTGGCAGCCCGCGTCGGGCGCCGGGGCGCACTGGGAGATTCAGTCGCCCGGGCCGCAGGCGCGCCTGCAGGATGAGCAGAACACCATCGACGTGTTCCAGGCGCTCGCGCCCGCGACCGTGTTCGTCAACCAGCTCCAGCGCGTGCGCGACTTCTCGATGCGACCGCTCGAGGTCCCCGCTGGCGCGGGGTCGGGGTTCATCTGGGACCGCCGCGGGCACATCGTCACCAACTATCACGTGATCGCCAGCGGCGTCCGCGGGACGACCTACTCGGTCACGCTCTTCAATCACAAGACCTACCCGGCGCGCCTCGTCGGCGGCGAGCCGGCCCGCGACATCGCGGTGCTCAAGATCGACGCGCCGGCCAGCGAGCTGACGCCGATCCGCGTCCGCAGCGGCCGCGCCCCGCTCGCGGTCGGGCAGAAGACGGTCGCGATCGGCAACCCCTTCGGACTCGATCACACGCTCACGACCGGGGTCGTCTCTGCGCTGGGTCGCGAGATCGTCGGCTTCGGCGGCATCACGATCCGCGACATGATCCAGACCGACGCGTCGATCAACCCGGGCAACTCCGGCGGGCCGCTGCTGGACTCGAGCGGCTATCTGATTGGCATGAACACGATGATCTACAGCAAGACCGGCTCGTCCGCGGGGATCGGCTTCGCGGTCCCGGTCGACACGATCACGCGCGTCGTCCCGCAGATCATTCAGTACGGGAAGGTCAAGCGCGCGGGTCTCGGGATCTCGTTCGTGCGCGACGAGATCGCGGCGTCCGTCGGCATCCGCGGCGTGATCATCGAGAGCGTTCAACGCGGCTCTCCAGCCGCTGGCGCGGGGCTGCGTGGGCTTCGCTGGGCGCGGGATGGGAGCGTCGAGCTCGGCGACGTGATCCTCGGCATCGACGCGCACGCGATCAACAACTACGACGATCTGTACAACGCGCTCGAGCGCTACCAGGCCGGCGACACCGTGACGGTCAAGCTCCAGCGCGATGACTCGCTGGTGAGCGTGCGGGTCACGCTGAAGACCCTCGACTAACGCGATCATGATCTAGAGCGAGGTCTCAGGCGGGGCGGGTGACGCCCAGGCGCGCGAGACCTGGTACCCTGTGCGCGTGTCCGAGCCCGAGATCGACGAGAACGGCGGCGCTCAGGCCTGGGAGTCGCTCGATCGGCTCGAGCGCGCGACCTCCCGCGATCTCCACTTGCGCGCGCTCGCGGCCGTGACCAGCGGGCTCGTGCGGGAGGCGTGTGAGCGCCACGAGCTCACGGGCGCCGCCGCGATCGCGCTCGGCCGAGCGCTGACCGCGAGCTGCCTGATGGCGACGCTCACGAAGCAACGCGATGAGCGTCTGCGGATCGAGCTGCGTGGTGACGGCGCGCTCGGATCGATCTTGATCGACGCGCACGGCGACGGGCGCACGCGCGGCTGCCTGCCCCGCCGGGCGTCCTTGCCCACGCCCCTGCCCGCTGCGGGGCCGGCGACGGGCGGACGCGCCACGGTGGGTGAGTTCGTCGGCCGCGCGGGCACCGTGGTCGTGACGCGCGACGTGGGCCTCGAGCACGAGTATCAGGGCGTCGTGGCGCTGCGCTCCGGCGAGGTCGACGAGGATCTCGAGCACTACCTCACCAGCAGCGAGCAGCTGCCGTCGGCGCTGGGCTGCGCGGTGATCCTCGATCGGGCCGGGCGGCCGCTGCGGGCCGGCGGCGTGCTCTGTCAGACCTTCCCGGGCGGCGACGCGACGGACATCGAGCGCCTGCGCGAGAGCCTGCGCAGCGGCACGCTGCAGCAGCTGCTCTCGCGCCACGAGCGGACGACCTCGGAGCTGATCGGCTACGCGCTCGCGGGCCAGGAGCACGAGTCCATGGGCGTCTCGGCGCTTCGCTTTCACTGCCACTGCGGCCGCGACACCGCGCGCTCGGTGGTCTCGACGCTGGGCGCCGAGGACATCGACGCGCTCGCCGGCGAGGCCGGGCGCACCGAGGTGCGCTGCTCGTACTGCGGGAAGTCCTACGAGCTCACCGCTTCGGAGCTGCGCGCGCTGGCGACGGAGCTGCGCGCGCGCAGGTCGTGATCGACGACGCGGCGCTCGCTCCCCGGTGGAATTGACATGTCACAAGAGCCAGTTCGGTTTCGGATCGTCTCGGCGGAGGAGGGCGTCACGCTGCGTCAGCTGCTGCCGCGCAGGTTCGACGGGATGACGCGGGCGCAGGCGGGCGAGCTCGTCAAGGCGGGCGGCGTGTACCTCAACAACGTGCGCGTGCGCGTGCCGAGCGTGCGCGTCTGCGAGGGCGAGCGAGTGACCGTGTACCGCGAGGCGCTCTCGGTGCGATCGCTCGACCCCGAAGAGCTCTCGATCCTCGCGCGCGGCCCGGACTTCGTCGTCGTCGACAAGCCGCGCGGCGTACCGGTCGTGGCGACCCGCGCCAGCGCGCGCGGGACCGTGAGCCAAGCGCTGGTCCACCTGCTCGCGCAGGAGGGCGTGCTGCGACCCTACGTCGGCGTCGTGCACGGCCTCGAGCGGGCCGCGTCGGGGGTCGTGCTGTGTACGCTGCGCGGGCAGGACACGCGCAGCGTCCACGCGCGCTTCAAGAGCGCCGCGTGTCGGCGGACCTTTCGCGTGCTCGTGGAGGGCGACGCGCCGGCCTCGCTCGAGAGTGATCGCGCCGTGATCGTCACGCCCACGGGCGCCGTGCGGCTCGTGGCGGAGGGGTCGCCCGTGACCCCTGTTCTGTTTCGTCGGCTCGAGGTGATCACGCCGGGAGATCTCGCCGCGTCGCTCATGGAGGTGACGCTCGAGCGCGGACCCAGCGAGCAGATTCGGTTGCTCGCGGACGCGCTCGGGTATCCCGTCGTGGAGCTCCCCTACGAGTCCGCGCGCGCGTCCGCGCGCGCGTCCGCGCGGGATGACGCGCGCCGCGGACCGTACCGCGGCTCGCGAAGCGTGGGCGTCGCGCGGGCGCTGGCCGTGCACGCGAGCGCGCTCGAATTCACGCACCCGATCACCGGCGAGCTCATCCGCGCGAGCGCGCCCGAGCCCGCGTGGGCCAAGCCGTCCGAAGGAGCCGCGCGCGGTATTGAGCGTCGATAGCAATACGCTTGGACGGCTTGCTCGAGTGACATACGATACCGGGGCCTGCGGCAAATTGGAGATCGCGGGTTGTCACCAAGCATCGAAGGATAGAAGTCAATGGATCTGAAGACGATCACCACCGCCCTCGCGTTGCTCGGTTCCGGCCTGCCGCTCGCGGTCGCCTGCGACGGGGGCAAGGACGCCAAGGAAGTCAAGAAAGAGGGAGAGACGAAGACCGAGACCAAGGCCGGCGATGAGAAGGCCGGGGGCGACGAGAAGGCTGGCGGCGACGAGAAGGCCGGCGGCGACGAGAAGGCCGGTGGCGACGAGAAGGCCGGCGAAGAGGCCGGTGGCGAAGACGCCGAGAAGAAGGGTGAGGGGTCGTGCGGCGAGGGGTCGTGCGGCGCCGAAAAGAAGGCCGAGTAGGCACTTCTGAGCGAACCCTTCGGGCATGGCCCGAACAAAAGACGCGGAGCTGCTGACTCGTCAGCGCTCCGCGTTTTGTCTGGTTCACGCGCGCGGTCGGTACGAGATCTCCTCACCGACTCGCCGTGAAAAAATTTTCCGGGTCGAATTTTCTCGCTCGTCTGAGCGGTGCGTGGCTTGGTCGCGCATCGCCACCGCGCGGATTGGCGCGGCCTTCGTGAGGGCAGCTCGCGGATCGGCGCGATTCACCGAGTGGCCGCGAGCGCGCCTCGTGGGGCGACGATGCGCGTCCCGCTAGAACGGAATGTCGTCGTCGCCCGGATCCGAGGGCATGTAGTTGTCCTCAAAGGGTGCAGGCCCGCCCTTCGAGCCATCTTGGGCGCCATCGTTGTATCCGCCGTTGCGATTGCCACCGCCGTAGCCACCGCCGCCGCCGCCGCCGCCGCCGCCGCCGCCACCGCCTCCACCACCGCCGCCACCGCCGCCACCG
>JACKDW010000020.1 GCA_020633295.1 Myxococcales bacterium
ACAGTCCGGCGCATGCTCGAGCTCACCGGCGACGAGACGAGCGCCTCCCCGCGAGTCGAGGCGGCGTAGGGCAACGCGAGATCGATCCAGTCATCGGGATCGGCTCGCGCGGCGGTCAACGTGTGTCGTTTGGATGTCGAGAAGAGCAGGCGCCACACCGGCGATCAGACCGCGCTGCTGCTCCTCGCGCCGGCGGCCGCGCCCGCGGCCCTCGAGGCCGCCGGCGCGCTCAAGCGCCTGGCGGGCCCGGCGGCTCAGCGCGCGATGACGACGACGACGACGGCGCGTAGGCGGACTCGGCTGCGGCGCGCTCCATCGACCCCGTAGAACATGTCCCGTCGCGCAGCCTGGGTCGGCGACCGGGCGCGCGCCCGCGACGAGCGTCCTCGTCGCCAACAGCTACGGCTTGAGCATGCGCTGACGGCTCTCGCGGGCCTCCGCGAGCCGCAGCTTCCGCTCCTTGCGCCGACGCTTCCGCGCCTCTCGCCGGCTCTCGCCGGGCAGGCGCTCGAAGATCTCGACCGCGCCGAACACCACCATGCCGCGCACGCGCAGGCGCGGCTCGTGCTCGCCGGCCGCGCGCTCGGGGATCGTGGCGTCGCGCTCGACCCCGCCGAACATCGCCATCACCGAGCTCTCGACCGCGAGGCCGGGCGGGACGATGATCGTGAGGCTGCCGAACACGACCTTGACGTCGATGACCGTCTCCCCGGGGGCGAGGTGCGCGTCGCGGAAGTCGAGCTCGGTGCTGCCGAAGATCGTGAACGAGTCGAGCTCGCGCGGCGCGATCCAGTCGCCGCCCTGGCGCTGCTCGCCGAACACCGCCACGAGCTGGCGCTGCTCGGGCACCTGGCCGTCGTGCACGCGGACCAGCGCGCCGCCGCCAGGCTGCGCGAGCGCGGTCGTCTGCGGCGCCTCGCCCACCACGGGCATCAGCGACGTCCCGGGCTCGAGCAGATCGTCGGTGACGACCGCGATCTCGTCGAGCGTGGTCGCACGCTCGACGCGCTCGAGCCGGCGGTCGAGCTCGTCGGCGCCGATGAGATCCTCGCTGTAGCGACGGCTGATGAGCTCGACCGCGCGCTCCCTCGCGTCCCTCACCGCGATGAGGTTGTTGTTGTGCGGTCGCCGCTCGTGTTCGCTCATCGCGCCTCGCCGCGCATCCTACCGCATCCGTCGTCAGGATCATCGCGCAGCACCAGCAGCGAGCGCGGCGCGACCGCGCAGCGGCCGTCGACCCAGGCCACGCCCGCGGCGCGCGCCCGCGTGTCGAGGACCGCCCCGGCGGCCGTGTCGACGCGCAGGCGCCACGCGTGCGACGGCGCGGGCACGCGAAACAGCACGCCGCGCGTCGACGCGTTGATCAGGATCAGCAGCGCGCGCGCGGGCTCCTCCGCCGCGAGCGCGTAGCCGAAGCAGTCGGCGCCCGCCCAGTCGCCCGGCTGCATCGCGTGGCCGTCGGGGCGCAGCCAGGCGACGTCAGGTACCCCGCGGCGACCCGGCGCGCCCGTCAAGAAGCTCGCGCGCCGCAGCGCCGGGTGTTCGCGCCGCAGCGCGACCAGCCCGCGCGCGAACTCGAGGAAGCGCGCGCGCGCGTCGTCGAGCGCCCAGTCGAGCCAGCCCAGCGGCGAGTCGTGACAGTAGGCGTTGTTGTTGCCGTGCTGCGTGCGGCCGAGCTCGTCGCCGGCGCTGATCATCGGCACGCCCTGCGCGAGCAGCAGCGTCGCCCAGAGCGCCCGCCGCGTCCGCGCGCGCGCCTCGGTGATCGCGGGGTCGTCGGTCGGGCCCTCGACGCCATGGTTGTGGCTGAAGTTCTCGCCGTGGCCGTCGCGGTTCTCCTCGCCGTTCTCCTCGTTGTGCTTGCGCGCGTACGAGACCAGGTCGACGAGCGTGAAGCCGTCGTGCGCGGTCACGTAGTTGACGCTCGCGAGCGGCCCTCTACCTGACCCCGAGAACACGTCATCGGATCCGCACAGGCGCGTCGCGAGCGCGCCGGCGCGGCCGTGCTCGCCGCGCCAGAACCGGCGGACGTCATCGCGGAAGCGATCGTTCCACTCCGCCCACGGCGGCGGGAAGCGCCCGAGGTTGTAGCCGCCCGGGCCCACGTCCCAGGGCTCGGCGATCAGCTTGCACCCGGCGAGCGCCGGCTCGTCCGCGATCGCGCGCAGGAGCTCGCCGCGCGGGTCGAAGCCTCGCGGGCCGCGGCCGAGCGCCGGCGCGAGGTCGAAGCGGAAGCCGTCCACGCGCATCTCGACGGCCCAGTAGCGCAGGCAGTCGAGCACGAGCGCGCGCGCGAGCGGCCGCTGCGGGTCGAGCGAGTTGCCGCAGCCGCTGTAGTCGAGGTAGCGCGCGGGGTCGCGGGGATCGAGCGCGTAGTAGCCGGGGTTGTCGAGGCCGCGCAGCGAGAGCGTGGGCCCGCGGTGATCGCCCTCGGCGGTGTGGTTGAAGACCACGTCGAGGATGACCTCGAGGCCAGCCGCGTGGAGCGCCTTGACCATCGCCTTGAACTCGCGGACCTGCTGCCCGCGCGCGCCCGTCGCGGCGTAGCGACCGGCCGGCGCGAACAGGCCCACCGGGTTGTACCCCCAGTAGTTACGCGCGCCGCGGGCCCACAGCGCGCGCTCGTCGACCAGCTCCTGGATCGGGAGCAGCTCGACGGCGGTGACGCCGAGGCGCCGCAGATGATCGAGCGCGGGCGCCGACGCGAGCCCGAGGTAGGTGCCGCGCAGCGCCGGCGCGATCTCGGGGTGACGCGCGGTGAAGCCCTTGACGTGCGCCTCGTAGATCACCGTGTCAGCCCACGGCGTACGCGGGCGCTGGTCCCCCGACCAGTCGAACGACTCGTCGACGAGCACCGCGAGCGGGCGCGCGTTTGGATCACCCGGGCGCCGCTCGGCGACCTCCCACTCGAGCGCGCCCGTGACCGCGCGCGCCCGCGGATCGAGCAGCAGGCAGCGCGGATCGAAGCGAAGCCCGCGCTCGGGCGCCCACGGCCCGTGCGCGCGGTAGCCGTAGACCTGCCCCGCGCGCGCCCCGGGGACGTAGCCGCGGAACACCCCGTCGTCGCCCCGCGCGAGCTCGATCGCGCGCGCGCCGGCCTGCGCGCCCCGCTGAACATGGTCAGGAACGCGGTCAAACAGACAGAGCTCGACGCGCGCTGCGGTCGACGACGCGATCGCGAAGCTCGCGCCGCGCTCGTCCAAGCTCGCGCCCAGCTCGCGCCCGCGCGCGTCGGCTCGCGACTCGGGGGCTGCGGACGAGCGTCCTGACACGCCCGCGACCATACCAGCCGAGCGTCCGCCGCGACGAGCGCGAACGATCGTCCGGCGACGCGCGGGCCTCGACTCGAGCCCGGGGGTCCGGGGTAGAATTCGATTGAATGCCCGTGTTCGCCCCGGAACGCTCCTTCGCCGCGCGAGCGCGTGGCGCCGGCGGACGCGACGAGCGCTCCGCCGCGCAACGGGCTGCGCGCCAGCTCCGGATCGAGCGACGCGTCACCGTGATGCTCGCCGCGGGCGCGGTCGCCTGCGGCGGCGCCCGCGAGGACCCGATGACGCCGTCGAGCTCGCGCGAGGAGGCGTACGCGCTCACGCTCGAGCAGCGCTGCGACGACGGCGAGCAGGAGCGCTGCGTCGAGCTCGGCGTGCGCATGCTCGACGGCGACAGCGTGGAGCACGACGAGATCCGCGGCGTCGACCTGCTCGAGGCCGCCTGTCACAGTGGACATGCAAGTGGTTGCCACGCGCTCGGCCAGGCCTACGACGCCGGCACCGGCGTCTCCGCCGACACCTCGCGCGCGATGGAGCTGTATAGCCGCGCGTGCGCGATGAAGGACCACCGCGCCTGTCTCCTCGCCGGCCAGCAGCACCTGCGCGGCGAGCTGGCGCCGTCGGACCCGGAGCAGGCGAGCACCTACCTGCGCGTCGCCTGCGACGAGGGCGACCTGCTCGACGCGTGCGTCGAGCTCGCGGACCTGCTGGAGCGCGGCGAAGGCGTCCCGCGCGACGCCGAGGCCGCCCGCGCGCTGCGCCGCCGGGCCTGCGACGCGGGCCTCGACGGCGCCTGCGAGCGATCAGCCGAGGACCGCTGACGACCGCGGCGCGCGGGCTGCCGGTGCAAACGGCCTCACGCGGCCGCGCGGCTCCGCGACCCGCGTACCAGAGGTGTCCCCATGGGCAGGCGAGACAATTCGCCTCGCCTCGAGGTTGTTTTTTCCGGCACCGCGCGCGCGCGCGATCCAGAAGACGCGCTATCGTTGCCGGCAGCGATGTCGCTCCCCAAGGTATCGACCGGCGCAGGCGACGGGCGAGCGTCGGCGCGACCCGAACGCGCGCGCGCGGACGCGAAGATCACGATCGCGAGCGCCGCCGCGATGATCAACCGCGTCGTCGCGCAATTCATCGAGACGCTGCCGGCGCCCCGCCGCGACGTCGCGCGCCAGCTCCCGCTGTACCTCGGGCTCACCGCGGTCGCGTGGACGCGCTGGGCGGATGTTTACCCAGACACGGCCCTGCTCGCGCTGCCCGTGTGGCTCGCGTCACGCCGCGACGCGTTCGCCACCGACGACGCGGACGACGAGGCGCGCGACGCCAGCGTCTCGGCGGCGGTCACCGCCCACGTGCTGGGCTTCATCCACGGGCAGGTCACGCGCCAGACCCACGAGCGCCGGCTCGCGGCCAACGACCGCGTCGCCGAGCTGCTGCCCGCCTTGGCCCAAGCCCGCGACGCCGCGTTCAAGCGCGTCGGCCCCGGCGCGCGCCTCGTCGAGCTCGGCTACGACGACGCCGCGCAGGCGCTCGTGTCCGCGATCGATCTCGAGCACGCGCTGACGCGCCGCGCCCACGCCCACGACCTCGCGCTCTACGGCGAGGTCGTCCGCCGCAAGCAGCGGCTGCTGCTGCCCGCCTGCGCCGCGCTCGCGCGCGCGCTCGAGTGGAGCAAGCGCCGCCGCTTCCTCGCCGACGACCTCGTCGCGCAGATCGGCGTCGGGCTGCAGTGCCGTGCCGACGCGGCCGCGCGCGCGCCGGCGACCCGCGTGTCCTGGTCCGAGCTGCTGGCGCGCAAGCCCGGCGCCGACGCGGAGCAGCTCACGCGCCGGGCCCAGGTCATCCGCGCGCGCCTGCTCGACATCTCGAGCGACGCGTTCATCCGCGCGGCCTGGGCCGCGCGCCGGCTCGAGCTCCCCGAACTCGAGAAGTGGTCGAAGCGACAGGGAGAGACCTCGGCCGATCTCGCCGCGCGCGAGGAGCAGCACCCCGGCTCCGCCGCGCGCTGGGCCGAGGAGTCGCAGCGTCGACTCGAGGCCCGGCAGCGCGAGCGTTACGCCCGCTGAGCCGCGCGCGAGCCCCACGAGCGGGTCGGCTGCTCGACGCAGCGGCGGAGCTCGGACGCGGCCAAGCGCGCTGACCAGCCGCCGGCCGACTCGCCCGCGACGCGGTCTACTCGAGCTCGGTGACCGCCCGTCACGTCGCCCGTCTAGCGCTCGCGGCTCATGAAGTGCGTGTGCAGCTCGCAGCCGTACTGACTCGCGAACGCGCGCAATTCCGGGGTCGGCTCGCCGTAGATCAGGAAGCGGTACGTCGTGATCGCGAACAGCTTGGGGAACACCTCGGCGTTGTGCGTCATCGACTCGACGAGCCCCTCGAAGCCGTCATAGATCTCGCGCGCGGTGCAGACCGTCTCGTCCTCGTTGAAGAAGAAGTCGTAGCGCAGCGTCCGCGTGTCCTGCTCGCGAACGATGCGCATGCTCTCGGCGACGAGCGCCTTGAACTCATCCAGCTTGCCCGGGTTGATCGTGTAGATCGCGTCTGCGTGTATGAGCGCCATGTCGATGCCTCCGCTGAGTGCTTGGCGCGCGCGCGTCGCGTGTTACCGCCGCTCGTGGAGACATGTCCGATTCGTCATCTTTGCGCCGGCGCCCGCCCGACGCTCGCGCCGCGCACGGCGGCTCACGCGCGGAGCCGAACCGCGCGAAAAGACGCGTCGCCGCGTGAAGACGACCGCGGCGACGCGCCGGCGGGCGGGCGCCGCGAGCGACCGCGCCGGCGCGTCGAGCCAGCCCGATCATACATGTCTCTTCATTAATCTTTAACGAATTGCACGCGCGAGAGAATGTGCGCACCTCGGGCTGAACATGTGCGCGCGTCGTGCGACGCACACGCGCACATCGGCCGCGCGCGCCCGCAGGAGCGGGCGCTGGCGCGGGGGCGCGGCCGGCGGCGCGCCCGATGCCCTTTCCTCACGACGAGACGAATAAAATCACGTGACGTCGCTACTCCCACTTCATGGGGGTGGTCTTGAGAAACTCGGCACGCAGGGATCCCGCGGGCGCTCGCGACGGCTGGCGCGATTGCTGCAATACACAACAGCGACTGGCGACGCCGGCACCCGCCGCGCTCGACGCCACGACCTGCACGAACAAGCGCTTGGCGAGCGCGCGCGGCAGCGCAGCGCGCCGTCGCCTCGCGCTGCGCCACGAGAGAGACCCCATGATTGACGCAGCTGGCACGACCCTGAACCTCTCGCCGGACGCCGACGCGCGCGCCGTCCCGCGGGCCTGGACCCGCGCCCGCGCCCCCTACCCGCGCGACGCCTCGGTCGCGTCGCTGTTCGAGGCCCACGTCGCCCGCGCCCCGCAGGCGCCGGCGCTGCGCTGGGGTGACGCGCGCTACACCTACGCCGAGCTCAACGCGCGCGCGAACCAGCTCGCCCACACGCTGCGCGCGGAGGGGGTCGGGCACGAGACGCCCGTGGTCGTGTTCATGACCCCGTCGGCGAGCCTCGTCATCACGATCCTCGCCATCTGCAAGGCCGGCGGCACGTACGTCCCGCTCGACCTCAGCTACCCCCAGGCGCGCCTCGAGTTCATGCTCGCCGACGCCGACGCGCCGCTGATCGTCACCGACTCCGAGGCGCGCCTGCAGCTCCCCGACCACGCCGCGAAGGTGCTGTGCATCGACGCCGCCGCGCTCGCCATCGACGCCGCGCCGGCCTGTGACCTCGCGCCGGTCGCCCGCGGCGACTCGCGCGTCTACGTCATGTACACCTCGGGCACGACGGGGCGGCCGAAGGGCATCGAGGTCCTGCACCGCGGGATCGCGCGCCTGGTCTGCAACCCCAACTACATGCAGCTCGACGCGTCGGACCGCGTCGCGCAGGTCGCCAACCCGGCGTTCGACGCGTTCACCTTCGAGATGTGGGCCGCGCTGCTCAACGGCGCGCAGCTCGTCGGCGTCTCGCGCGAGACGCTGCTCGACCCGGCGGCGCTCGCCGACTTCATCGAGACCCGCGAGGTCACGGTGATGCTGCTGACGACCGCGCTGTTTCACTTCGTCGCGCGCGAGCGGCCCGAGGCGTTCGCGCCGCTGCGCACGCTGCTCGTCGGCGGCGAGGCGCTCGCGCCGAGGTGGGCGCGACGGGTGCTCGAGCGCGGCGCCCCGGGCCGCCTCGTCAACGCGTACGGGCCGACCGAGAGCACCGTCGCCGCGACCTGTCACGTCGTCACGGAGGTGCCCGAGGACGCGACCTCCGTGCCGATCGGCGTCCCCGTCGCCAACACCGAGATCCACGTGCTCGACGCCCGCATGCGCCCCGTGCCCGTCGGCCGCGAGGGCGAGATCTACATCGGCGGCGACGGGCTCGCGCGCGGCTACCTCGGCCGCCCCGAGCTGAGCCGCGAGCGCTTCGTCCCCAGCCCCTTCGCGCCCGGACAGACGCTGTACCGCACCGGCGACCTCGGGCGCTGGCGAGACGACGGCGCGATCGAGTTCTCCGGCCGCGTCGACGCCCAGGTCAAGATCCGCGGCTTCCGCATCGAGCTCGCCGGCGTCGAGGCGGCGATCCGGCGCGACGACGCGGTCGCCGAGGTCATCGTGCTCGCGCGCGACGACGCGGCCGGGCACAAGCAGCTCGTCGCCTACATCGTGCCGGAGGACCGCCGGCTGTGCGCGCCCGAGCGGCGCGCGGCGGCTCGGCGCGCGCTCGCCTCGCTGCGCGCGCGCCTGAGCGCGGAGCTGCCCGAGTGCATGATCCCCTCGGCGGGCGCGCTGCTCGAGGCGCTGCCGCTGACGCCGAACCGCAAGCTCGACCGCGCGCGGCTGCCCGAGGCCACGCCGATGACCGAGGACGAGGAGGCGCGTGACGCCGCGCCCGCGACCGAGAGCGAGCGCGAGATCGCGGCGCTGTGGAGCGAGCTGCTCGGGATCCCGACGCCCTCGACCGCCGCCAACTGGACCGCGTGCGGCGGCAACTCGCTGCTCGCGGCCCAGCTGCTGCTGCGCGTGCACGAGCGCCTCGGCGTCAAGGTCCCGGCCTACATGTTCTACGAGCAGCCGACGATCGCCCAGCTCGCCGAGCACGTCGACCTCCTGCGCGGCGGCGACGAGCTCGACGTCTCCGACGTCTCGATGGTCGACCTGGTCGGAGAGTCACGACTCGACCCCGCGCTGCGGCCCTCGGACCCGCGGCCCTACGAGTGGCGCGCCCCGACGCGCGTGCTCGTGACGGGCGCGACCGGCTTCCTCGGCGCGTGGGTCGTGCGCGACCTGCTGCGCGCCGGCGTCGAGGAGCTCCACTGCCTCGTCCGCGCCGCCGACGCGGACGCCGGCCTCGCGCGCGTGCGCGAGAACATGCGCCGCTACGGCGTCTGGGAGGACGGCTTCGCCGCGCGCCTGTTCGCGGTCCCCGGCGACCTCACCGAGCGCGACCTCGGCGTCCCGCGCCAGGACTACGAGCGCCTCGCCGCGCGCGTCGACACCATCTACCACAGCGCCGCGCACGTCAGCTACGTCGAGCCCTACTCCTGGCACAAGCCCGCGAACGTCGTCGGGACCACCGAGATCATCCGCTTCGCGTTCACCGGCCCGACCAAGGCGCTGCACCACGTCTCGACGATCAGCGTGTTCGGCCCCAACGGCTTCTTCGACCAGGTCGCCGACGTCTACGAGGACACCGAGATCCTCAGCAGCGCGGCGCTGCTCCACCTCGACATGGGCTACAGCCAGAGCAAGTGGGTCGCCGAGGCGCTCGTGTTCGAGGCGCAGGCGCGCGGGCTCCCGCTCAACGTCTACCGGCCCGGCTTCATCGTCGGCGACAGCGCGACCGGCAGCTGCAACGTCGACGACTTCATCGCGCGGCTGATCGGCGGCTGCGTCGGCCTCGGGCGCTTCCCGCTGCTGCCGCGGCAGCGCAAGGAGTTCGTCGCGGTGGACTTCGCCAGCGCCGCGCTCGTGCACATCTCCACGCGCGCGGAGCAGCTCGGCAAGCGCTTTCACCTGGTCCCGCCCACCGACGCGCGCTCGCTCTCGATGAGCGAGTTCTTCGAGCTGATCCAGGCGTGCGGGCACGAGCTCGCGGGCGTCCCCTACGCCGAGTGGGTCGAGGCCGTGCGCGAGGTCGTCGCCGCGCGCCCCGACCACGTGCTGCTGCCGCTGATGCCCGCGCTCAGCGAGCGCATCTACGACGACGAGCTGACCCGCTGGGAGCTGTACCGCGACATGCCGCGCTACCACAGCGACAACACGCGCGCGGCGCTCGTCGGCAGCGGGCTCGAGTTCCCGCGCCTGACCCAGGAGCTGATGGCGCGCTACCTCGAGTTCCTGCGGGCCCGCGGGCTGCTCGAGGCCGCGCCCGCGCCCGACGCCGCGCCCGACCCGGCCGCGCGACCCTACGTCGTCGAGCTCGCCAACGGCCGCCGCATCGAGGTGCCGCGCGGCTTCGACCCCGACGAGCTGCGCCGCCTGATCGCCGCGCTCGAGGGCGCCGCCTGAGCGCCGCGCTCGAGCGCGACTCCTGACGCTTCGGACAGCCCGAGCCTCGGCGCCGCGTGGGCCCGCTCAGCCCTCGAGCAGCGCCTGGATCCGGGCCTCGGCGACCGGGTCGAGCGACGTGAACGACAGCAGCGCGCGGTCCTGCGCCGCGTCGACCGCGATGACCTTCGCGTACACGTCACCGCCGTCGGCGCCCGGCCCGAGCGCGAGGCGCAGGCTGCTCAGCGGCTCGAGCGCGGCGCCGGGGCGCAGCTCACCGCGATCGGGCGACAGCCGCACGAGCTCGCCCGCGCGCAGCTCGTCGCTCTCCTGCTTCCCGCGCACGACCGTGTAGGACAGCGGCACCGGCGTGATGTCTCGCAGCGCGCCCTCGCCCGCCGGCAGCGCGAGCTCGTGCGCGCCGCCGATCGCGAGCACCTCGTGGAGCTCGAGCGGCTCCTTCAGCCCCTTGGGCCGGACCTCGATCGTGCGCCCCAGCGTGACCAGGTCCTCGACCTCCACGCGCGTCGCCTCCGAGATCAGCACGCGCCCGCCCGGCGCGTAGGACTCGATGCGCGCCGCGATGTTCACGTGCACGCCGATCGCGGTGTAGGTCGCGCGCCGGCTCGAGCCGATGTTGCCCACGACGACCTCGCCCGTGTTCACGCCGACGCCGGCGCGGATCCGCGGGAGCCCGTCGGCCTGGTTGCGCTGGTTGCAGCCGATGAGCGCGAGCTGCATGGCGATGCCGCAGGCGACCGCCTGGGCCGCGCTGTCCTCGCGATCGAGCGGCGCGCCGAAGATCACCATCAGCCCGTCGCCGCTGATGCTGTTGACCGTGCCGCCGTACTCGATCGCGACCTCGACGACCGTCTCGATGTAGCGGTTGAGCAGCGTGACGACCGTCTCGGGCGCGAGGCGCTCCGACATCGCCGTGAAGCCGCGCAGGTCGATCATCAGCACGCTCACGCGCCGGCGCTCGCCGCCGAGCTCCAGGCCCTCGGGGGAGTCGAGCAGCTGATCGACCACCGCGTCCGAGACGTAGCGGCCGAAGGTGTCGCGGATGAAGCGGTTGCGCCGCTCCAGGTCCGCCGCGCGCCGGCGGGCCTCCTCGCCCGACTTCAGCTCGCGGACCTGCGTGAGCGTCTTGTCGAGCGTGACCTCGAGGTCGTTGAGGTCGATCGGCTTGGTCAGGAAGTCGAACGCGCCGCGGTTCATCGCGGTGCGGATGTTCTCCATGTCGCTGTAGGCCGAGACGATGATCGTGCGGAGCTGCCGCTCGAGCGCGCGGATCTTGCCCAGCAGCGTCAGCCCGCCCATGATCGGCATGTTGATGTCGGTGAACACGACGTCGACGTCGGGCTGCGCCGCGAGCACCTCGAGCGCCTCGCTGCCGTTGTTCGCGAACAGCACCTTGAGCTCGCCCCGGCGGATCCGCCGGCGGAACGCCTTGCGGATCATGCGCTCGAGATCCTGCTCGTCGTCGACGAACAGGACGAGCCCGGGGTCGCTGCTGGGTTCACGGGTCATGCGCGCGCTACGGTCCGCCGGCCCCTCAGTCGCTCGCCGGCGCGCTCCTGGGGAGGGTGATGATGAACTCCGAGTAGCGCCCCGGGACGCTGTCGACCGCGATGTCGCCGCCGTACTTCTGCACGATGATGTCGTGGCTCATGGAGAGCCCGAGCCCGGTGCCCTCGCCGGGCGGCTTGGACGTGAAGAACGGCGTGAAGATCTTGTCCCGGATCGAGTCGGGGATGCCCGTCCCGTTGTCGAATATACGCACCTCGACGCGCTCGTGTAACCCGCGCGTGCGCACCCGCAGCCGGGGCGTGAAGTCGGCGCCGGGCCGCTGGCGCTTCTTCTCCCACGCCGCGTAGATGCCGTTGTTCATGATGTTGAGGAACACCCGGCTGAGGTCCTGGGGGACCACCTGCAGCGCCGGCAGCTCAGGATCGTAATCTGTCTCTATCGCCACGTCGAACCCCTCGTTCTTCACGCGCATGCCGTGGTAGGCGAGGTTCAGCTCGGAAGCGAGCAGCGCGTTGATGTCGGTGGAGTGCGCGGGGCCGCCCTTCGTGCGCGCGTGGTACAGCATGCTCTGGATGATCGAGTCCGCGCGCGCGCCGTGGTTCTTGATGGTCTGCACGTTCTCGTCGAGGTCCGCGATCAGCTCCTCGAGCACCTCCTGGAACCCCTCGTCGACGCCCTCGCGCGCGTCGTCGAGCTCCTCGCGCAGCTCGCCGAGGCTGCGGCGCGAGAGCTCGGCGAAGTTGTTGATGAAGTTCAGCGGGTTCTTGAGCTCGTGCGCGATGCCGGCCGACAGCGTCCCGAGCGACGCCATCTTCTCGTTCAGGATCAGCTGATCCTGGGTGCGCTCGAGCTGCTCGAGCGTCGCGCTCAGCTCCGCGTTCTTGGCCGTGACCTCCTGGGTCCGCTCCTGGACCGTGCGCTCGAGCGTGCGGTTGTAGTCGGCGAGCAGCCGCGCGGCCCGCTTGCGCTCGGTGATGTCGCGGATGATGCCCTGGTAGACCACCGCGTCGCCCTCGAGGCGCATCGTCGCCGCGGTCAGCAGGCAGTCGATCGGCGCGCCGTCCTTCTTGCGCAGGCGGACCTCGAAGTCGCGCAGCGCGCCGAAGGGCTCGAGCTCGCGCCGGAAGTCGCGGCCGTCGTCGGCGTCGACGAACAGCCGCTCGCCGGGCAGGCGCGCGACCTCGTCGGCGGTGTAGCCGAACAGCTCGAGCGTCGCGCGGTTGACCTCGAGCAGCTCGCCGGCGCGGTTGGTCACGAAGATCGCGTCGTTGGAGTCCTCGAACAGGCTGCGGAACTTCCGCTCGCTCTTCGCCATCGACGCGTACAGGCGCGCGTTCTCGATCGAGATCGCCGCCTGGGCCGAGAGGATGTAGAGCACGCGCAGGCGGTCGACCGTGAACGCGCCCGCGGTCAGGTTGTTCTCGAGGTACAGCAGCCCGATCTGCTTGCCCTGGTGGACCAGCGGCGTGCACAGGATCGAGCGCGGCTGGCTCTCGGCGATGTACGGGTCGGCGGCGAAGTGCCCGGTGCTCGACGCGTCGCTGAGCACCACGTTCTCGTTGGTCCGCGCGACGTAGTTGACGATCGCGCGCGAGAGCTGCTCGCTGCGCGCGACCGGGCTCGAGCGCACGTCGATGTCGCGCGCGTCGGCGCTCGCGCCCACGTCGCACGACGCCTCGATGAACAGCTCGCCGCCGCGCGGCAGCAGCAGGTACCCGCGCTCGGCGCCCGCGCTCTCGACCAGCTGCTCCATCAGCCGGCGCAGCAGGCTGGCGAGCTCGATCTCGCCCGAGAGCGCGCGCGAGGCCTTGAGCACCGCCTCGAAGTCGAGCGCCGCGCCGCTGGCGCCCGCCGACGACGCGGTCGAGCTCGTCGTCGTCACGTCGCTGACGAGCGTCGTCGTGTTGATGATCTCGTCGAGGCGCATGCTCGTGTGCGACGAGCTCGCGGCCGGCAGCTGCACCATGCCGCGGCGCCGCCCCTCGCCCGCCGCGGCGCGGTCGTCGACCTCGAAGCCGGCGACGTGGGTGTAGCTCGCGGCGAGCTCGGCCGCCTTGCTCGCGGCCCCCCACAGCACGTAGGCGCGGTGCGCCTGGCTGAGGTACGCGCGCGCCGTCGCGGCGCGCCCGCGCGCGTCGTGAAAGCGACCCGCGAGCTTGTTGCCCAGCGCGACGTGGTGACGGAAGCCGTGCGCGCGCGCGAGCTCGACGGCGCGATCGAAGAGCGTGAACGCGGCGAGCTCGTCGCCGTCGACGCGCGCCTCCTCGGCCGCGATCAGCAGCGCCTTGTGCCGGAAGTTCTCGGGGCAGGCGTCGGCGAGGATGTTCACGCGCCGCTGGCTCGCGCGCCACGGCCGGCCGCGGCGCAGCTCCTCGTCGCCCTCGCCCGCGAGCGCGAGCAGGATCAGGCACTTGTAGAAGTGCAGATCGTTGAGGTCGAGCGAGCCCATCGCGCTGCGGGCGTAGGACTCGGCCGTCTCCGTGGCCGCGAGCGCGTCGCCGTGGCGCTCGGCGAGGAACAGCAGCTGCTGCTTGAAGCAGCAGTAGCGGAAGATGATCGGCGCCGCGCGGGCGCGCTTGAGCTCGGCGAAGAACGCGTCCTCGTCGAAGTCGTCGTCGCTGAGGTCGACCAGCCCGCGCGTGCCGAAGCGGAGGTTCCGCAGCACCTGCCGGAGGCAGCGCAGGTACGCGGCGACGAAGCGGTTGTTGGTCTTCTTGAGCAGCGCGTCGCAGGCCTCCGCCTCCTCGTCGAGCTCGTTGAGGTGGTCGCCCGCGGCGAAGCGCGTGACGAGGATGTAGAACTGCGCGTAGCTGGCGTAGGTGAAGTCGCCCGCCTCGATGCCCAGCGTGATCGCCTGGCGGTAGCGCGGGATCGACTCGCGCAGCGGCGCCCAGTACTGCTCGTAGGCGCTGACGACCACGTAGACCTTGCTGCGCAGCCCCGGGCTCGGGAAGCGCTCGAGCAGCGCGAGCGCGAGCCGCCCGAAGCGCTGGCTCGCGGCGTACTGGTCGAGCTCGCCCGAGAGCGCGACGCCGTAGTTGGCGAAGCAGAACGCCGACAGCTCGCACGGCCCGTGCTCGAGCGTCAGCAGGATGCCGGTCAGGTGGACCAGCATGAACAGCGGCGGGCTCGTCAGGTAGGCCGGCGAGCTCGTCTCGACCAGGATCGCGAGCGCGTCGCGGACGTCCGAGCGCTGCAGCGGCGCGCGCTCCGGCAGGCCCGTGAGCGCGTCGCCGCGGGCGCGTCGCTCGAGCTCGCGGCGCGCGCGCGCGGCCGCGGCCGCGCGCGCCTCGTCGCTCTCGGGCAGCTCGATGCCGAGGCGCGCGAGCGTCCGCGTGGCGATCGCGATCGCCTCGTGCACGCTGCTCAGCGTCAGGTGGATCGAGATCGCCACGCTGCCGGCGCGCGCGTGCTGCCGGCTCGTCCGCGCGCGCGCGAAGCAGCGCTCGAGCAGCGCCGCGGCGTCGTCGAAGCGCGCGGTCAGCCCGTAGCACTCCGCGCCGTCGACGTGCAGCGCGAAGCACAGCGCGTGATCCTGCGACCAGCCGCGCTCGCCGAGCAGCTCGCGTCCGCGTTCGAAGAAGCGCGACGCCGAGGCCCAGGCCGCGCTGTCGCGCGCCGCCGCCCCGGCTTGGTGGTTGAGCCGCGCCACCTGCACGCGCTCCTCGGGCGCCGTGATCAGCGGGAGCGCGCGGTTGAGGTGCCCCACGACGTCGAAGATCCGCGCGCCGCCGCCCGCGAGCTCCCGCCGCAGCGCGCGGCCGATCCGGAGGTGCGCGGCGAGCCGCTCCGGCTCCGAGAGCGCCGCCTCGGCGGCCTCGCGCACGCGGTCGTGGAGGAACTTGTAGCGCACGCGGAACGCCGCGCCCTCGCCGACCGGCGGCGCGCCTTCGTCGTCCTGCTCGTCATCCTCGTCGGCGTCCCCGTCGTGGTGAAAGAAGCGGTAGTCGGTGCCGACCGGCAGCAGCAGCCCGGCCTCGAGCGCGGGCCACAGCGCGCGGGCGAGCGCGCGCGGGCGCAGCTCGAGCAGCGCCGCGAGGCGGCCGAGCTCGAACTCGTACCCGACGCACGCGCCGAGCAGCAGCGCGTGGCGAGCCTGCGGCGGCAGCCTCGAGATCTCGCCGGCCATCAGCTCGACGACGTTGTCGGTGCTCTGGCTCGCGGCGATCTTCGCCAGGTCCCACGTCCAGCGCCCGCGCCGCGCGTCGAACACGAGCAGCTCGTCCTCGTGCGCGCTCTGCAGGAACGCGCGCACGAACAGCGGGTTGCCGTCGGTCTTCGCGAGCACGAGCGCCGCCAGCTCGCGCACGTCCGCCCGCGGGCAGCTGAGCGTCTCCGAGAGCAGCGTCGTGACGGCCTCGAGGTCGAGCGACGCGAGCTCGATCTCGAGGCGCTCGGCCGCGCCGTCGTGAACGCGCGCGAGCAAGCTCCGCAGCGGGTGCGCCGCGTCGACCTCGCCCGGCCGGTAGGCGCCGATCACGAGCAGGCAGCCCGGCGACTCCCCCGTCAGCACCTGCTCGAGCAGCGACATCGAGGCCGCGTCGGCCCACTGCAGGTCGTCGAGGAACAGCACCAGCGGGTGCACCGACGTCGTCAGCGACGAGAGCAGCGCCCGGAACGAGTGCGTGAAGCGGTTCTGCGCCGCGGCCGGGTCGAGCGCCGGCGGCTCCGGCTGGGCGCCGATGATCAGCGCGAGCGAGGGCAGCACGCTCGTGATGACGCCCGCGCTCGCGCCGAGCCCGAGCTCGATGCGCTGGCGCCAGCTGGCGAGCGCGTCGTCGCTCTCCCCGAGCAGCTGACGCACGAGGTCGTCGAGCGCCGCGAGGATCGGCGCGTACGGGGTCGTGCGCTGGAACGCGTCGAACTTCCCCCGCACGAAGTAGCCGCCGCGGCGCGCGATCGACTTGTGCACCTCCTGCACGAGCGACGACTTCCCGACGCCGGGCGGGCCCGCGATCGTGAGCAGCTCGGCGCGCCCGAGCGCGGCGCGTTCAAACGCGCCGTGCAGGCGCGCGACCGCAGCCTCGCGCCCGTAGAGCTTCTGCGGGACCTGCAGCTGCGTCGCCACGTCGTCGGTCGCCAGCTCGAACGCGACGCTCGCGCCGCGCCGCAGCTGCTCGAGGCAGCGCTGCAGGTCGCGCTGCAGCCCGTAGCCGCTCTGGTAGCGATCCTCGGCGGCCTTCGAGAGCAGCTTCATGACGATCCGCGACAGCGTCAGCGGGATCGCGCGATCGAGCTCCGCCGGCGGCGTCGGGCGCCGCGCGATGTGGCTGTGGATCAGCTCGAGGCTGCTCGTGGTCATGAACGGGCGCGCGCCGACGAGCATCTCGTAGAGCGTCGCGCCGAGCATGTAGAGGTCCGAGCGGTGGTCGACGACGCGGTTCATGCGGCCCGTCTGCTCGGGCGACATGTACGCGAGCGTCCCCTCGAGCGCGTCCGGCGACGCCATCTCCTGCGCGTTCTTCGAGAGCCGCACCGAGATGCCGAAGTCGATGAGCGAGGTCTCGAGCGTGCTCGGCTGGACCATCAGGTTGCTCGGCTTTATGTCTTTATGGACATATCGACGACGGTGGATGTGGTCGAGCACGGCGGCCGCGTGCATCGCGATCGTGATCGCGGTCGCCAGCGGCAGGCGGCCGCCCGGCGCCGACGCGAGCAGCTGGTCGAGCGACTGCCCGGCGATGCGATCGCGGATCAGCGCGAGGCCCATCCCGTGGGGCGCGAGCGCGTGCGCGCGCCCCAGCTCCGGCATGTCGAGCGCGCGCAGGATCGCGAACTCGTGCCGCAGCATCGCCAGCTCGCGCGGGCTGGGCCGCTGGCTGCGGAACAGCTTGGCGATCACCGGCGCGCGATCGCTGTCCCGGCGCCCGCTGTAGATGACCGTTCGTTCACCCGCGCGGAGCTGCTGGGTGAATGTATAGCCAGGGATCGACAGCATGGGAGCGAGCGCTCGCGCGGCGTCGAGTATATCGAATCACGCGACGCGAGCGCGGCGACCGACGGCGGCGATGACTTGCACATAAAACCGCTCTCGCGCGGCCGCGTGAGCGCGGCGAGCTCGCCGTCGCCGCGCCCACGCGGCCGCGCGACGCGGCCTCGTGCGCGCGCGCCGGCCGTCGAGCCCCTGCGCGAGCGAGCGCGCGGCGTCCGGCGCGGCGAGGCCCGGCGTCCGGCGCGGCGAGGCGCGGCTCCGCGCGGGCGCCCGCGCCCGCGCGCCCGCGCGCGCCCATCAAACATGTCTCATAAGACATTTAACTGGTGCGCGCGCACGTCCTCCCTATACTCCAGGGCACGAGGGTCGCCACGTGGGCGCGAGGAAAGCGCTCTCAGGCCCGAATGGTCGGGCCAAACAAAGGCAACACGACACGCGGGGACACCCCGCAGCTTTTCCAACAACACTTCTCCTCGGTCGGGCGGCCCTCCAAACCTCCCGCGGCGAGGCGAGTCCTAGCCCTCGCTGTCTGACCGCGCGCCATCGGACCGATCCCGGTCCCCCGCGCGATCGGGTTGTGGGCGCAGCCCGTCGAACAGCACGCGCAGCAGCCGGGCGCGCGGCCCCTGCTGCGCGCCGGCGTGCTGAAGCGCGCGCGCCGTGCCGATCAGCAGCGCCGTGATCTCCAGGCGCGCCGATGTCCGCTCGCACGGCGCCGGCGCGCTGCGCCTGACGCAGCAGCGCCGCCACGGCCTCGAGCAGCTCTGCGCGAACAACCGGGTACTCGCCCGCGGCCGCGCGCGCCTGTACGTCGACGCCCGCAGCCGTGAGCGCGTCGACAAAGGACTGCTTGTCCGCCGACAGCTCGACCCAGCGCGCGAAGAAGTCGAAGAACTCCTCGCCCGAGGACTCCGCGGCGCACAGCGCCCGCGCCTGCTCCGTGAGGAACCGGAGCCGCGTGATGAAGACCGCCTCGACGAGCGCCTGCTTGCTCGGGAAGTGCCGGAACACGGTCCTGATCGCGACGCCCGCGCGACGGGCGATGTCCTCGGTCACCGCGCCGGGCCCCTGCTCGGCGAACACCGCGTCGGCCGCCCCGAGGATCCGCGCGCGATTGCGTCGCGCGTCGGCGCGCGCGCGCTCGCGGGGGCGGCTTGGATGTCATGACGCGCTCCTTGACAAAATGAGTCGTCACTCATATTAACGGATCTGTAAAATGAGTCGTCACTCATTTTAATATCAAACAGCGTTCAAGGGTGGGATATGGCGATCATCGTGATGACCGGCGGCACCTCGGGGATCGGTCAGGTGGCAGCCCGTGGGCTCAGGACCAGGGCGACGCTGCTGCTCGGCGCGCGCCACCCCGACCGCGCGCGGCTCCCGCGCTCGAGCTCGACCTCGCGCAGCTCGACTCGGTCCGGCGCTTCGCCGCCGAGGTCGAGACGCGCCTGGGCTCGCGCTCCATCGACGCGCTGGTGCTCAACGCCGGCCTGTCGCGCGCGGACGTCGACGCGCGCACGCGCGACGGCTTCGAGCTCACCTTCGCCGTCAACCACCTCGCGCACTACCTGCTCGCGCGGCTGCTCGCGCCCAGCTCGCGCCCGGCGGCCGCGTGGTCGTGACGACCAGCGGCACGCATGACCCCGACGAGCGCACGCTGGTCCCCCCGCCCCGGCACGCGCGGGCGCGGCTGCTCGCCGATCCCGCGCTCGACCCCGCGCTGGACGGGGATCCCGCGCGGCCGCCGGTCACGCCTACGCGGCCTCAAGCTGTGCAACATCCTCACGGTCCGCGCGCTGCGAGCCCGCGGGCTCTCGGCGCTCGCCTACGATCCGGGGCCCACGCCGGGCACCGGCCTCGCGCGCGCCCGAACGCCCCTGCTGCGCGCGCTGTGGTGGCTGCTGGGGACGCCGCTGGGTCGGCTCGCGCCCCGCTTCAACTCGGTGATACGCGCCGGCGAGGCGCTGCGCGACGCGGCGCTCGGCGAGCCCCGCGCCGCCGCGAGACGGCTACTACCCCAGGCTGCGCCGGGGACGTCTCGAGTGGGCGACGCCGTCCCGCCTGGCCCGCGACGACGACGCCCGCGACGCGCTCTGGCGCGACAGCGCCGCGCTCGTCGGCATGGCCGATTGAGCATATTGACTCCGGCGCCGCGGAGTTCCAGTCGAAGCGGCTCATGATCTCCGAGCGACCAGCCCAGCAGCGCGCCCGGCTCCTGGCTCGCGCTCGTGATCTTCAGCGTCCAGCTCCCGTTCACGTCCTCGTCGCCCCCGAAGCCCACGGGCGCGCGCGACAGCGAGAGCGCGCCCGGCTCGGGGTACCACGACGCCTCGTAGGGCGCGCTCTCCTGCTCCCAGACCATGACCTCGTTGTTCGAGGGGTTCGTCAGCGTGATCGTCAGCGCGCTCGGGTCCGGGTGCGTGAGCGCGAGGTTGATGATCACGTCGGTGTCGACCGTCGCCAGGCCGGCGACGTCGAGCACGTCGAGGACCAGGTCGTCCGCGAGGTCGAGCGCGAGCAGGCCGCTCTCGAACACGCCGCGCAGGCTCGCGTCCATGCACAGGCCCGTGTCGAAGCGCGTGATGCCGGCGCAGATCAGCCCCGGCGCGCACCACTGGGTCTCGCTGCACGACTCGAAGGCCTTCGCCCCGTCGGCCGCGCAGTCGAAGGGCGCGGTCGGAGCCGGCTGCAGGGTCACCGCGCCCGCCGGCGCGAACGCGGCGTCCGTGCGCGCGACGAGCGGGCCCGGTCGCGTGTACTCGAAGTTCTCGCAGTTGTCTCCGAGGACATCCATCGAGTAGCTCCCCGTGAGCCCGCAGGCGCCGTCGAGATCGAGGCCGAGGAGCGCGTAGCGGGGTGCCGAACGGCCGGCGCGCGGGTGCAGCAGCACGATCCACTCGCTGGCGAAGTCCGCCGGCGCCGGACCCTCGAAGTACTCGGCGAACTCGGCCTCGTCGTCGAGGACGCGCCCGAAGTCCGACTCGACGAAGAACTCGCTCAGCTCGGACCCTCGGGCGTGAACGCGAGGGGTCCCAGCTCGCCCGGCTCGACGCAGTCGCCGTCTCCGTCACCATCCCCGTCGCCGTCTCCGTCTCCGTCTCCGTCTCCGTCTCCGTCTCCATCCCGTCTCCGTCTCCGTCTCCATCCCCGTCTCCATCCCGTCCCCGTCTCCGTCTCCGTCTCCGTCTCCGTCTCCGGACTCGCTGTCCCCAGAGCCAGCTGTGGTCGCGCCGTCGCTGTCGCCGTCACCGTCGCCGTCACCGGGATCCGACCCCGAGGAGGACTCAGACTCCGCGTCCGACGCCATCGTCGTCGCGGCGTCGTCGGAGCACGCGGCGCTGCCGACGAGGAGGAACGAGCAGGCGACCGCGAGGGGAGCGTGAGGGCGCGCGCGAGGGATGCGGACGCGAGGTCGCGCGATCGGGGGTCGGGGAGTGACACGCCAGGAGGATACGCGACGGGGCCCGTCGCGCGCGTCACCGTCACGTCACGGCCGGCCCGACCGGTCGACCGGACCGCTGCGGTGATCAGGCGGCGGGCTCGCGGCGCCACCCGCCGCCGAGCGCCCGGTAGATGCCCACGCGCGCCTGCATCTGCTGCTTGCGCGTCTCGATGAGCTCCATCTCGGCCTCGAGCGAGTCGCGGCGCGTCATCAGGACCTCCATGTAGTCGGCGCGCGCGCTGCGATACAGGATGTTCGAGGTCTCCGTCGCCTGCTCGAGCGTCTCGACCTGCACGGTCTGCCGCTCGAACTGGGCCGCGAGGTTCTCCACCATGCGCAGGTAGTTGACGACCTCCGTGAACGCGAGCAGCAGCGTGCGCTCAAAGTTGAACACCGCCTGGATCTGCATGGCGTTCGCGGCGCGGTAGTCGGCCTTGATCGCGGCGCGGTTGAGCAGCGGCGCGGTCAGGTTGCCCGCCACGTTGTAGAGCAGCGACTCGGGCGTATCGAGCAGGTGGACGACGTTGAAGGACTCGTAGCCGACGCCGGCCTCGAGGCTCAGCGACGGGTAGAAGCGGGCCTTGGCGACCTTGACGTCGAGCTTCGAGGCCTCGAAACCGTACGACGCCTGGCGCACGTCAGGGGGCGGTTGTCGAGGAGCTGAGACGGCAGCCCCATGTTCACCGGCGCCGGCTCCGTGTCCATGAACTTCGCGGGGTCCCGCGCGACGCGCTGGGGAAGCGGCCGACCAGGAAGTTGATCCGGTTCTCCGCCTCGACCCGCTGCTGCAAGAGCTCGAAGCGGCGCCCCTGGTTCTTGGTCACCTCGGCCTGGAACCGCTGCACGCCGAGGCTCGGTCGCGCGCCGCCTCCTTCTTGAGCTTGACGATCTCGAGCGCGTCCTGCTGGATCCCGATGTTGCGATCGAGCACCTCGATCTGGTTGTCGAGCGCGAGCAGCTCGTAGTAGGCCTCGGCGATCTCGGCGACGATCTGCGTGATGATGAAGTTCCGGGCCTCGATCGTCGCGCGGTAGCGGTAGTCCGCGGACTTCGCCGCGTTGCGCAGCTTCTTCCAGATGTCGATCTCCCACGCGGCCGAGAGCCCGAAGCCGAAGTACGGCAGGTGCTCGGGCACGCCGTCGGCCATGTCGCTCGCGCCCTGGCTGGTGCGCTGCCCGACTTTCTCGACGCCCACGCCCACGCCCGCGTCGAGGCGCGGGAGGTACTCACCCTTGCGCGCCGCGATCTCGTTCTGCGCGATGATGATCTCCTGGAGCCGTATGTTGAGCTCCTGGTTGTTGTCGAGCGCCTCGCGGATCAGCGCCTGCAGGAACGGATCGGAGAAGAATTGATCCCACTGCCGCTGCGCGTCTCCGCGGTCGTGGCGGCGCCGTGTACGCGCCGCCGTAGCTGTCCGGGACCGCGCGGCTGACCTCCGGGCCTTGTTGTCCTCGGATAGCGCGCGCAGCCGCTGCTGAGCAGCACGGCGCCGACGAGCGCGATCGTGACGCCTCGTCTCGCGCGACGCAGGACGCTCCGCCGAGGCGGACAAGCGCCAAGCGCCCGATGGACCAGATCGCCGTCCTCGTGGGTGACGCGGGGCTCTCGGGTGTCAACTCCATAATCCTCCTCCTGTCTCCTAATACGGGTCTCGGCCCGCAGGCGCAGCGATCGCGTCGAGCGACTCGACGAGCGCGGTCGAGTCAGGTCCACCGAGTTCGCGACCCCTGGCGCGGAGATGACGAGACGGCACCGCCCCGCGTCCGTCACCGCGGCGACGCGAACAGAGCTACGCGATCGGGGGTCCGCGCGCGAGCCCAGTCGAGACCAGGAGATGGCTGGTGAGGATCGCGTGCGCGCGACGGTGCGTGACCGCGCGACCGAGTGTGTCGCGCGGCAGCTCGAGCGAACGCGACGCCGAGCGCGTCGGAGCGCGCGTCCTCGTCTTCGGTCTCGGCCGCGAGCGCGTCGAGCTCGTGCGACGGCGGCCTACTCCGCGCGCCCCGGCGATAGCGGGGCTGGGCGTCGAGGTGCCCGTGGAGACCGTAATCGGCGAGGAGCGTTGTAGGGGCGTCGAGTTCGGGGCTGTCGACCTCGACCGCCGCGGCGACGCCGGCGACCTCGGCGACCACCGGGCTCCGCTCCGGGAGGCCCGCGCCGCAGACGACGAGCGCCGCGAACAGGAGCCCGACGAAGCACCAGAGCAGCCCGGCGCCGAGTCGAGGCTCGAGCGGAGATCTCCGCGAACGACGCGTGCCGCCGGGTCACCCTGTTCGTGTAGCTCCCCGCCCTCGGTTGTAAAGCGCGCCCGCGGAGGTCGGGCGCGTGCCGATACGCTCGCCGCGATCCGGGATCCGCGGTCAGATCGTGGCGTTGGCGCGTCGTCGGCTCCCGCCCTCCATCATCCCGAGAGGCCGAGGCGCCCTCCTCATCGAGGACCTGTCTGAAAAGTCACTCGTCGGGTCGGGCGGCGAAGCGCGAGGTCCCGCGCGACGACGACCGTGGAGCCGCGATCGCGTCGCCGAGCGCGGGCCCGAAGCCGGTCAACGCACATGTGGGCGCGGGCCCACGAGCCCCGCTAGAACCGGCACGAGCCGCTGGAGCACGAGCCGCCCGGGCACTCAGAGTTGAACGAGCAGCGCCCGTCAGGCGCGTTGGAGCACTTCCCGCTGTTGCACTTCGCCCCGTTCCCGCCGCAGTCCGAGTCGAAGCCGCACTTGCTCCCCGAGGTGTTGGCGCAGCGTCCGCTGTTGCACTTCACGCCGCCGCCGCAGTCGGAGTCGAAGCTGCAGTTGCTCGGCATGCTCGACGAGGACGGGACGAAGACGAGGACGAGGGAGGAGGAGGAGGAGGAGGAGGACGATGACGACGACGGTGAGGAGGAGGACGGAGACGGCGACGACTGCCGCGCGGCGATCGACTGCGCGTAGTGGGCGTTCTGGGCGTCGACCCGGCGGTTGTAGGCGTCGGTTTCGGCCTTCGTCAGGGTCTTGCACATGCCGAACATGTTGCACTTCGTGTAGTACGAGCCCTGCTCGCCGCAGCCCTTGGCGTCGTACATCGCCTCCATCGGGTACTGGTGGGTCTGCGTGAGCTCGATCTCCTCGGCGCTGCAGCCGAAGTCGGACGCGGCCCGCTCGGTCACCAGGTTCTGAATACGTGAGGAGCAGCTGCTCGCCATGAAGCCGGCGAGGCTCGCTACGAGGAGGACCAGGGGACGCGACGGCCGTGCATTCGTCGACGGTAGCGCGGGGCTCAACGCGTCGAGACGGCGCGCGCGGACCTGCACAGATTACTCAGCGCGCGCGCGCGCGCCGACGAGAGCACGGTTTCGATGACGAGCTATGACGACGCGGGCGTCTCGGGCAGCGGGTCGCCGTGCCAGCGCATCAGCCCCTCCTGCGTGGTCGAGGCCACGAGCTGTCCGTCGCGCGTGAACCACTGCCCGCGGACGAGCCCGCGCGCGCCGGTGGCCGTCGGGCTCTCGACCGCGTAGAGGAGCCACTCGTCGAGGCGAAACGGGCGGTGCAGCCACATCGCGTGGTCGAGGCTCGCGAGCTGCAGCCGCGGGTCGAAGGTGCCGACGCGGTGGGGGTTGAGCGCGGTGGTCAGGAAGCTGAAGTCGGAGGCGTAGGCGAGCAGGTACTGATGCACGCGCAGGTCGTCGGGCAGCGCGTCGATCGCCCGAAACCACGCGCGGCGCACCGGCGGGCGGGTCTCAGGGGTTGATCGGGTCGCGCGGGTCGACGATCCGGATCTCGAGCGGCTTCTCGGCGGTGAACTTCTCGCGGGCGCGCGCGGGGATCAACGCGGCGCGCGCTCGCACTCGCTCCAGCTCGGAGACGAGCCCCTCGGGCCCTGGGACCTCCGGCATCGCCGCGACCGTGTGCTCAAGACCTGTCTCTTCGATCTGGAAGGAGGCCGCCATGTTAAAGATGGCGCGCCCCTTCTGGATCGCGACCACGCGCCGGGTGGTGAAGCTCTTGCCGTCGCGGATGCAGTCGACGTCGTAGATGATGGGCAGGCGCGCGTCGCCCTGGCGCAGGAAGTAGCCGTGCAGCGAGTGCACGCGGCGGCGCTCGGGGACCGTCTGCGTCATGGCCGAGAGCGCCTGCCCGAGCACCTGCCCGCCGAACACCGCGCCCCACCCCAGGTCCTGACTCTGGCCGCGGAACAACGTCTCTTCGAGTTTCTCGAGCCGCAGCAATTCGAGCAGCTCGTGCAGCACGTGACCCATGCGCCCTCCAGGCTCGCGTGATAGCACGCGAGCCCGCCGCGGAGAGGTGACCCGGCGACGAGTCCGTCGCCCCCGGGAGCACACGCGCCCCGGCGCGCGTACACCCGCCCCGGTCGGCGTAGCGATGTCGCCGTGGCGCGAGGGCGTTGTTGTTATAGTCCGCGCGAAGATGCCGATCCGCACCGCTGACGAGTACATCGAGAGCCTGCGCGGGCGTGACCTCGCGGTCTACCTGTTCGGCGAGCGCGTCGCGGAGCCGGTCGACCACCCGGTGATCCGCCCGTCGATCAACGCGGTCGCCGAGACCTACCGCCTCGCCGAGGAGGACCCCGAGCTCGCGTCCGCGCGCTCGAGCCTGACCGGCGCGCGCGTGAACCGGTTCCTGCACGTGACCGAGAGCGCCGCGGACGTCGTGCAGCAGAACCGCATGCAGCGGCGCCTCGGGCAGCGCACCGGGACCTGCTTCCAGCGCTGCGTGGGCATGGACGCGATCAACGCGCTGTACTCGGTGACGCACGATATCGACCTGGCCCATCAGACCGGCTACCACGCGCGCTTCCGCGCGTTCGTCCGCGAGATGCAGGAGGAGAACCTCGTGATCGGCGGGGCCATGACGGACCCCAAGGGCGACCGCGCGCGCGGGCCGTCGCAGCAGGACGATCCCGACCTGTTCACGCGCGTCGTCGAGCGAAGGCCCGACGGCGTGGTGATCCGCGGCGCCAAGATGCACCAGACCGGCTGCATCAACTCGCACTGGCTGCTCGTCATGCCGACGATGCGCCTGCGCGCGGAGGACCGCGACTACGCGATCGCGCTCGCGGTCCCGGTCGACGCGCCGGGGATCACGTACATCTACGGGCGCCAGAGCTGTGACGCGCGCGCGCTCGAGGCGCGCGCTCGGGCTCGACCGTCGACGCCGGCAACGCGCGCTTCGGCGGTCAGGAGGCGATGATCGTGTTCGACGACGTGTTCGTGCCGACGTCGCGCGTGTTCATGGACGGCGAGACGGAGTTCGCGGCCACGCTCGTCGAGCGCTTCACCGCCTATCACCGCCGCAGCTACGTGTGCAAGACGGGCCTCGGCGACGTCATCATCGGCGCGCGGCCGCGACGATCGCCGAGTACAACGGGGTCGAGCGCGCGTCGCATATCCGCGACAAGCTCGTCGAGATGATCCACCTCAACGAGACGATCTACGGCGCCGGGATCGCGGCGTCGCACGAGTCCTACGAGACCTCCGCGGGCAACTACCAGAACGACGACATGCTGGCGAACGTGTGCAAGCACAACGTCACGCGCTTCCCCTGGCTCGCGCGCCTGGCCCAGGACCTCGCGGGCGGGCTGCTCGTGACGATGCCGGCCGACGCCGAGTTCCTGCAGCGAGGTCACGGGCCCGCTGCTGCGCAAGTACCTGAAGACGCGCCCCGACGTCTCGGTCGACAACCGGCGCCGGATCCTGCGGCTGATCGAGAACATGACGCTGGGGCGCAACGCGGTCGGCTACCTCACCGAGTCGATGCACGGCGCCGGCTCGCCCCAGGCGCAGCGCATCCAGCTGCAGCGGCTGGCGCGGCTCGACGAGAAGAAGGCGATGGCCAAGCGCCTCGCGGGCGTCGAGGAGCCCGACGAGCCGACGCGCGACGACTAGCCGCGAGCGGACAATCACGCGCGCGAGCCCCGCTCGCGCGGGGAGCGGTTACAACCACGACGTGTCCAGCACACACAAGAGCCGCCGCGTCGCCGGCGTGACCATCCCGCTGTTCTCCCTGTGGACGCGGCAGTCGGCCGGCGTCGGCGACATCGGCGATCTGCCCGCCGTCGCGCGCTGGCTGCGGGAGGGGCGTGCGCCTGCTGCAGGTGCTGCCGCTGGCCGAGCTCTCGCGCTGGAGCGACTCGCCCTACTCGGCCCGCGCCGCGTTCGGCCTCGATCCGATCTACGCGTCGACGACATGGCTTGAAGAGCTACTCCCGGGGCGGCGCGCCCCGGCCCCGCGCGACGACGGCGAGATCGACTACGCGCGCGCGCGCGCGCTCAAGGAGGCCGCGCTCTCCGCCGCGTACGCGCGCCTGCGCGGCGCCCGTCGCGCTGGTCGACGCAGCGCGCCGCGCTCGCGGGGTTTCGCGAGCGCCACGCCGCCTGGCTCGAGCCGCTCGCGCTCTACGGCGCGCTCAGGACCGCGTAGGCGACGTCGGCTGGTGGGACTGGCCGGCCGAGCTCGCCGCGCGCGCGAGCCCGCCGCGCTCGCGCGCCGCGCGCGCGCGGCACCGCGACGCGATCGACTACCACGCGTTCAAGCAGTGGGTCCTGCACGCGCAGTGGTCACGCGCGCGCGCGAGCAGCTCGCCGGGCTGGGGGTCGGTTTCATGGGCGACCTCCCTTCGGGGTCACGGCCGACAGCGTCGACGTGTGGACGGAGCGCGCGCTGTTTCGCCGCGACCGCTCGCTCGGGGCGCCAGGCGACCAGTTCGACGAGGACGGCCAGGACTGGATGCTGCCGGCCTACGATTGGCGGCGCTCGCGCGCGACGACTACGGCTGGATGCGCCGGCGCCTCGGCTACGCGGGCGCGCTGTTCGACCGCGTGCGCGTCGACCACCTCGTCGGCCTGTTCCGCTCGTACTCGCCCCGCGACCGGGCTGCGCGACGCCGACGACAAGCTCGTCCCTGGCAGCTTCGATCCGCCTGAGGAGGCGGCGCAGCGGCGCCAGGGCGCGGCGGTCCTCCAGGCGATGATCGAGGCGGCCGGGCGCGCCGGCGCGACGCTGGTCGCCGAGGACCTCGGCTGCATCCCCGACTATGTCCCCGAGGTCATGAAGCGCCTCGCGCTGCCCGGCTACCGCGTGCTGATCTGGGAGCGCGACGACGACGGCTTCCGGGACCCGCGCGCGTACCCGCGGCGCTCGGTCGCGTGCTTCGCGACCCACGACACCGCGCCGGTCGCCGCGTGGTGGCGGGCGCTCGCGGACGCGGAGCGCGAGCAGGTCCGCGCGCGCTGCCGCGCCAACCTCTCCGCCATGTCCTCGAGACAGAATCAGCGTTGACCCGCGAGCGCTTCACGCCGGCGGTCCACGCCGCGCTGCTCGAGCTGATCCAGGGCGCCGCGAGCGAGCTGACGCTGCTGCTGATTCAGGACGTCCTGGGGAGCCCGGCGCGCATCAACACGCCGGCCACGGTCGGCCCGCACAACTGGCGCTATCGCCTCCCGGCCCCGGTCGAGCGGCTCCGCGAGGACACCAGCTGCCAGGCCGCGCGCGCGCTGCCGTGACGCGATCGAGCGCGCGGAGCGGTGATCCCGCGACGTCGTCTCGACGTGGCGACACATCGCGACACGAGCCGAGATCCGCGGTGCAGGACCCCAAAAGCGCCGATCAGCGGTGGCCTGGTTCTTGCTCAACACGGGGTCGAGGAGACAACACCATGGAGACACGCGCGTTTTTCGACGACGACACCTACACGCTGACCTACGTCGTGTTTGACCCGACGTCGCGCGACGCGGTCGTCATCGACCCGGTCATGGATCTCAACACGCTCACGTGGCGCACGTCGACGCGGTCGGCCGACGAGGTCGCGCGCTTCGTCGCCGAGCGCTCGCTGAAGGTGCGCTGGGTGCTCGACACGCACGCGCACGCCGACCACCTCAGCGGCATGGAGCTGCTCAAGCAGAAGTTCGGCGCGCCGACGGCGATCGGCGCGCGCATCACCCAGGTCCAGGACCTGTCCCGCGGCCTGTACAACATGCCCGAATTGCCAGCCGACGGATCGCAGTGGGACGAGCTGCTCGCCGACGGCCAGCAGCTCGACGCCGGCAGCCTCAAGGTCGAGGCGATCGCCACCCCGGTCACACGCCCGCGTGCCTGACCTACAAGATCGGCGACGCGCTGTTCACGGGCGACGCGCTGTTCATGCCCGACTACGGCACAGGCCGCTGCGACTTCCCGGCCGGCAGCGCCGAGGCGCTCTACCGCTCGGTGCACGATCGCCTCTACGCGCTGCCCGACGCGACCCGCGTGTACGTCGGGCACGACTACCAGCCGAACGGGCGGCCGCTCGCCTTCGAGACCACCATCGGCGAGTCCAAGCGCGACAACGTGCAGCTGCGCGCCGAGACCACGCTCGAGGACTTCGTCGACTTCCGCACGCGCCGCGACGCCACGCTCCTGCCGCCGCGCCTGATCCTCCTGAGCCTGCAGGTCAACATCGCCGCCGGGCGGCTGCCGACGCCCGAGGGGAACGGGAAGCGCTACCTCAAGCTCCCGCTCAACCACCTCGGCCGGGACGAGTAGCCGCGCCTCAAGACATGACTATTTGGTCATAAGCCATCAGCGGCGCTTGTGGAGCCCGCGAGGATCGCCCTCGCCGAACGCCTGCACGCGCGTCGGCGCGAGCAGGTCCTCCGGCATCGAGAGATCCGCCCGCTGCGCCTCGTCCCAGCTCTTCCCCAGCACCCAGCGCGTGGTCGCGGGTGACGGCGCAGCTCCGATCGCCGCCCGCCGAGACGGCGGACGCCAGCGGGAGCCCGCGCACCACGCCCGGGGCCCGACGTCCCCCGGCGGATCGCCGCGGCCGAGCTGGCCGTTGCTGTTCGAGCCCCAGCACGCGACCTCGCCGCTCGTCAGCGCGGCGCAGCTGTGGTTCACGCCGACCGAGAGCGCGACCGCGTCCTCGATCCCGGACGTCGACCATCCGCTTCTCCTCGGTCTGCTCGGCGTCGCCGCGCTGCCCGTAGTCGTTGCGCCCCCCAGCACGTCACGCGCCCGTCCGCCCGCAGCGCGCAGGCGTGCGCCGAGCCGATCGCCACCGCGAGCGCGTCATCGAGCCTCGGCGATCGGGGTCGGCGCCCCGTTCAGCTTCGCCGACGACGGCGCACCAGACCTGGCCGCTGCCTGACACGGCGCACATGCGGCCGGTCTCGATCGCCACATCGCGCACCCCTCGACGCGCCTCAACGCGCGCCGGCGTCCCGCTGTGGCGTCCCGCCGGCCTTGCGCCCCAACAATAGAGGTCGCCGGTCTCCATGTACGCGCACGACGCCGCCGCGCCGCCGCGGCGATCCCCGCCGCCCGACCATCGAGCGCGACGCGGGTCGGCACGACGACATCCTCCCGCGTCGCGCCGCCTGATTGGCCCGGCGAAATTCCGCCCCCCAGCAGTAGACGTCGCCGTCCGCCGCGAGCGCGCGCAGCTGTGGCCGTCGCCGACGCGCCTCGCGTCGACGACGCGCGCGCGAGCGCGGCGACGCGCGTCGGCTGGCCCTGGAAGTATCCTGATCCGTCGCCGACCTGGTCGCCGTCGTTGCGACCCCAGCAGTAGGGCGTGCCCGCCCGAATCGCGCACAGGTGATCACGCCCCACGTCGACCGCGGTGACCTCCTTCACGCACCCGCCGGCGAGCGCGACGAGGGTGAGCGCCACCAGGATCCGAGCCCGCATGCCCGCCAGTATCCCTCGTCCGCCGCGCGAGGGAAGCGCGCCGCCATCACAAATGTCTTTTAAGACATCTCTAGCTCGACGACGCGAGCGGCCGCGCCCGAGCCGCGCGTGCGCGCCGCCTCGCTAGTCGACGCAGATCGTCGTCGTGCTGCCGCACGCGTTGCAGACATCGCCGGCGCAAGGATCGTAGTACACGAGCGCGCAGCGCTGGTCGTCGTCGCAGTCGCTCCCCGCCTCGCAGGGCGTGTAGCAGTCGACATCGACGAGCTCCGCGTCGGGCGGCGGATCGCCGCAGCCTGGGCGCGCGAAGGTCTGGCTCTCGTCGCAGTCGCCCGGCGACGGCGCGGCGCACGTCCTGAGGCCGAGCCCGAGCGTCAGCGTCAACGCGAGCGTCACGCGAGCGCGCACGCCGACATCGTAGCCGCGTTCGCGCGCGCGCGCACGCCCGCGCCGCTGTCTCCGGGGACATGGCGCGCGCTGGCGCGCGCCCGAGCGCGGCGCGGCCTTGGACCCGTCGGAATCAACCCAACGCGGCCGCGGCTCTGGCAAGCTCGAGCCGTCGATGCCGGGCTCCTGGGCACTGCTGGTGTTCGCCGCCGGGCTCGCGCAGGCGAGCGCGGAGCAGCGGGCCGCGGCCGAACGGGCCGAGGCGGCCGTCGAGCTGCGCGCGCGCGCTCGCGAGCCCGCGCTGGACGTCACCTCGGCCTGCGCCTCCCTCGAACGCGCGGTCGCGCGTGGCACCTTCCCGGGCTGCTTCATCGAGGTCGGCGACGCGACGGGCCCGCTCTGGCGCGAGGGCTTCGGGGGCGCTCGACCGCGAGCGCGCCGACGCGCCGACGCGCCGCACGCTCTACGACCTCGCGTCGGTGACCAAGGTCGTCAGCGTTAGCCTCGTCGTCATGTCGCTGGTCGAGGGCGGCGCGCTCCCAGCTCGACGACGCGGTGGTCGAGCACATCCCCGAGTTCGCGGCGCCCGACAGGCCCGCGCGCCGCGAGTGGCGACGCGCCGTGACGATCGAGCACCTGCTGACGCACAGCGCCGGCCTCCCGGACTGGCTCCCGCTCTACGAGTCGGCCGACGACTACGACGGCGTCGTCCGCGCGGCCGCACGCGCGCGCCGCTCGAGCGCAGGCCGGGCGCGCGCACGCTCTACAGCGATCTCGACTTCATCCTGCTCTCGGCGAAGCTCGTGCGCGCGCGCGACCGGGCGCTCGCTCGTCGAGCTGCTCGAGCCGGGCGCGAGTGTTCGCGCCGCTCGGGCTCCGCGACACGCGGCGCGGCCCGCTGACCGGGCGATCCTGGAGCGCGTCGCCGCGACCTCAGCCAAGCCGGACGGCGCCGGCTACTGGCGCGGCGTCGTGGAGGATCAGAACGCGCGGACCGCCGGCGGCCAGACGGGTCACGCGGGGCTGTTCTCCACCGGCGAGGGAACCGGCGTCCTCGCGCGCGCGCTGCTGCGAGCGCACGCCGGCGACGCGTCCCCGCTCCCTGGCGCGCGGCTGCGCGAGTTCACGACGCGTCGTCGGCTGGTGCCAGGCTCGAGCTTCGCGCTCGGCTGGGACACGCCCACGCGCGGGCGCAGCACGGCCGGCGATCGGATCTCGCGGGACGCGTTCGGCCACACGGGCTGGACCGGGACCTCGCTGTGGATCGATCCGACGCGCGGCGTCTACGTGGTCCTGCTGAGCAACCGCGTGCACCCGCGCCACACGCCTGCGGGTCAGCGCGCGATGTACCGCGCGCGCGTCGCGAGGCGCACGACGCGGTGCTCCAGGCGATCGACGCACGCGCGGCGCTCGCCAAACCACAGAGACCTTTAAAACATGTCCAATAAGACATTTTCACTAACTGCGCGGCGACGCGGCAAGCCGTGGGGCTGACATCGCCGCCGATGTCGGCGGCAGGTCGCCCTCGCGCGCGCCCAGCCCGCGACGCGCTACCATGCTAGCTGTATGGTGTGCCGCCCTGACGCCCGCCCACGGCTCTTCGCGCTCGCGGCCGCGTGCCTCGGCGCGGCGTGCTACATGCCGAACCCGGCGTTTCAGGTGACCACCGAGACAGACTCCGGGCGGCGGCTCCATCCCCGGGACCGTCAGGACCACCGCGGGCTCGAGCCCGAGCGCGACCGACGATCCGACGACGCCGGCGACCTCGTCCGACCCGAGCGCGAGCACGAGCGTCGACGTCACCGTCACGGACTCGACGACGAGCCCGAACACGACGGGCTCGCCCACGAGCGGGACCACCGGGACGGGCGTCAGCGACAACCTCACCGACAGCGCGCTGCTCGTCAGGCACCGAGACCGGCGAGCTCCCTCGATCCGCCGACCTGCGACGCGTTCAGCGAGCGCCTGAGGTCACGCCGCTGGCGATGGAAGCTCTCCATCATGAACGCGCCGGTGGCCGACTGCATGCAGGTCAAGGGTACACCGGCTGGCAGTACCCGCTCCCCAACCTCGATCCCGGCGTCACCGGCCTCGGCTTCCACGACATGCAGTGCACCGAGGGCGTGCTCAACCTCGGCCCGACCCACAAGCTCACGGGCTACTTCCCCGAGGCCTTCGCGCCGGTGTGGTCGAACGCCCGTGGAGGACTTCAACGCGGTCGAGTGCGTGACCGTGCGCGTCGAGTGGGGCCCGATCGTCGAGGGCGAGTGCTCGATCCGCAGCGTCGGCGTCTGGCGCCACCGCAACCCCGAGATCGAGTTCTTCAAGGAGCCGACGCCGCTGTGGGCCGCGGCGAGCAACTACCCGACGCTGAACCTCGACGATCACCCGCTGGGCCCGCTCGCGCCGATCGAGTGGGCGCCCGCAGGCGAGTGCCTGTGCGTCCCGGAGCAGCAGGAGTGCTGCGTCGAGCCGCTCATGAACGACGGCTACGCCGCGGGCGCCTACAAGCTGTTCCCGAACGACGCCTGGGACGAGCCCCAGGTCGCGATCCCGGAGGGGAGCGACGCCCACGGGAGCTCGACCTTCATGCTCCAGGGGATCCGATCTGCAGCGGCTACACGCTGCGGAGCCACCAGGCGCGCGTCGAGCCGCTGTGCGAGGGCCCCCGCGACAGCCTCGAGTGGGTCGTGGTCCGCGACTTCATCGGCAACGACGGCTTCGCGTGCAACTGAGCGCGGGCGCGTGAGCTGTGGTATCGCCGCGGGCGATGACGACACGTCTGGTGATCGCGGGCGACATCGGCGGCACGAACACGCGGCTGCTCGCGTCGGAGCTGCACGGCGACGGCCGCGTCGTCGACCGCCTTCGCGAGCGCTTCGCGAGCCAGGAGCACCCCTCGCTCGAGGCGATCGCGTCGCGCTTCCTCGCGAGCCTGCGAGCGCGCGGGGTCACCGGGCCCGTCGTCAGCGCGGCCGTCGGCGTCGCCGGGCCCGTGGTCGACGGCGCCAGCCGCCTGACCAACCTCCGCTGGGTCATCAGAGCGGGGTCGCTCGCGCGCGCGCTCGGAGTGCCCGCGCGCGCGGGTGCTCAACGACTTTCACTGCCTCGCGCTGGCCGCCCCGACGCTGCCGGCGGACGCGCTCGCGGTGCTGCAGCGACCCGCCCCGCGAGCCCGCCTCGACACGCGCCCCTACGCGATCATCGGCGCCAGGACCGGGCTCGGCGAGGCGATCGCGGTGTCGGTCGGCGGGCGCCTGCGGGTGCTCGCCAGCGAGGGCGGCCACGCCGACTTCGCGCCCGGCGACGAGGTCGAGCTCGAGCTGCTCCGCTTCCTCCGCGAGCGGCACGCGCACGTCTCGTGGGGAGCGCCTGGTCTCTGGACCAGGTATCGTCACGCTCCACGAATTCGTCGTGCGCCGCGGGCTCGCGCCCGCGCGCCCGGAGACCGCGGAGGCGCTCGCGCGCGCCGACGATCCGGCCGCGGCGATCAGCGATCGCGGCCTCGCGGGCGACGACCCGGCCTGCGCCCGCGCGCTCGAGCTGTTCCTCGAGCTCTACGGGGCCGAGGCCGGGAACCTCGCGCTCAAGTGCCTGCCCGGGCGTCTCTACGTCGCCGGCGGGATCGCGCCGCGGCTGCTCCCACGGCTGCGGGGCGGCGGCTTCATGCGCCGCTTCCTCGCGAAGGGCCGCATGCAGTCGGTCCTCGAGGACATCCTCGTCGCGGTCGTGCTCGAGCCGCAGGCCGGGCTGCTGGGGGCGCGGGCCGCCGCGATCGCGGCGGCCCACGAGTCGTGATCGCGGCGCCCGACGACGCGCGCGACCGCGGGATCAGCCGCGCTCGGGCGACGCCTACTCGCCGCCGCGCGCGGCCTCGCGCTCGGCCGCGAGCGCGCGCCTCGAGCTCCTTGAGGCGCTTGATCTCGGCCTCGCGCTCGGCCGCGGCCTGCGCGTTGAGGCGCTTGATCTCCTCCTCGATGATCTCGGCGTTCCTGATGATCTCGCGCGTCTCGTCGATCGACGCGAGGCGGTCGCGGGCCTCGAGCACCTCTGTCTTGTACTCGGCGCGCTTGCCCGCGATCTCGAGGAAGCGCTGGAAGTGCTGCTCGGCGATCGTGAAGTACTTCGCCGTCTTCGCGTTGCTGACCTCGCCGTCCGAGGCGACGTGATCCTGGTTGAGCACACCCAGGTTGAACTGCGCCCGCGGGTCGTCGGGGTCGATCTTCGCCGCCGCGAGGTAGGCCCGCTTGGCCTCGTCGAAGCGCTTGAGGCCGCGCAGCGCGACGCCGTAGCCGAGCTGCGCCTCGAGGTTCTGGCGCTGCTGCGCGTCCTTGAACGCGAGGCTCGAACGAGCGCGCGGCCTTCTCGTAGTTGCGGAAGCGAATGGCGATGAACGCGATGTTGAGGTTGGCCTCGACGTGCCCTGGCTCGATCCGCGCGGCCTCCTCGAAGGCCTTGAGCGCGGCGACCTGATCGCCGCGGTCGAGCACCAAGAGGCCCTTGACGTTGAGCAGCTCGGCGCTCTCGCGGCCCTGCTCCTTGATCACGCGCAGCCCCTGCTGGACGACGAGGTTCGCTAGCGAGCACGGTGTAGGACTGCTCCTGCAGGCGCCCGCGGTCGTAGTACAGGCGCGCGAGGTTCTCGTACGCGCGCTGGTTGCTCGAGTCGAGCGCGAGCACCTCCTGGATCGAGCGCTCCGCCTCCTCGAAGGCCTGGCGATCGACGGTGCGGACGTAGGCCTCGCGCGCGAGCCGGAGACGTTGTTGCGGGCCGCGAGCGCCCGCAGCTTGTCCCTGGCGACCGCGGAGCGGAAGTGATCCATGGCCGCGCGCTGCTGCCCGCGCTCCCACTCGATCACGCCGAGGTTGTTGTAGGCGAGCCCGAAGTCCGGGACCGACTTGATGAGCGCGCTGTAGATCTTCGCCGCCTCGTCGAGCTGCCCTGCAGCGCTCTCGCACGGCGCCCGCGTTAAATTGCGCGATCGCCATGCCGGCGCCGTGCTGTTTGTAGACGTCGGCGAACGCGCTCGCGAGCGCGTCGCACTGCTGCTCCGACAGCTCGCCGCTCGCGGTCGCCGCTCGATAACGGGCGACCGCCGCGTCGAAGTCGGCGATCGCCTGCTTCGTCGGGGATCGTCGCACCGCTCGGTGCAGGTCTCCGGGTCAACAGGCGGCTGCGGCGGCACGACCGTCTGGGTGCAGCCGGTCGCCAACGCGGCGACCGCGGTCATCACGATCATTCAGAAGGGTGTTGTGCATGGTGTGATCACTCCGTCCTCGGGGCGCACCTCCCCCGCGACGCGCGGGCGTACACCCGCGCGACCCGACCGGAGGGGCGCTCATGTCCTCACGTGCGCAAGCGCTGGGTGTACATGTGGGGTGATCGAGCTGTCCGTCGGACCATCGCGCGCCTGACGGCCGTGACGGGGATGTCGATCAGGGCGTTCCACGCACGACCGCGCTCGAAGTTCCCTCGCGAAATTCCCCGCCGCCGCGACGCGGCGACGGGCGCGCTCGCGCGGCGCGGTCCGCCGGCCGGGGCGCGGTACACTGCGCCCAGAGGCGACCCGTGAAGCTGCTGCAGCTGGCCTGGAGAAACGTCTGGCGCAACCATCGGCGCAGCCTCGTGACGATCGCCGCGATCGCGCTCGCGCTCACGGTCGAGCTGCTCTACTCGGGGCTCGTCACCGGCATGCTGCAGGGCATGGAGCGCGACATCGTCGACATCGAGCTCGGCGACGTGCAGATCCACGCGGAGGGCTACCGCGATCGCCCGTCGATCTACACGAAGATCGAGGAGCCGGCGCAGCTGGTCGACGCGCTCGCGCAGGCCGGATACCCGGCGAGCGCGCGCCTGCTCGCGGGGGGGCTCGGCGCGTCCGGGAACCTCTCGTCGGGCGTGCTGCTGCACGGCGTCGACGTCGCGCGTGACCGTGAGGTCAGCTCGGTGTACGCGCGCGTCGCCGAGGGGCCTGGCTCGATCCGGCGGAACCCGAGGGCGTCGTGATCGGCAGTCACCTCCGCGACACGCTCTGGTTTCAAGCTCGGCGGGGAGCTGATCGTGCTGACGCAGGGCGCCGACGGCAGCATGGCGAACGAGCTGTACACCGTCCGCGGCGTGCTGCAGGGCGTCACCGGCGAGTCCGATCGCGCCGCGGTGTACATGACCGAGGGGGCCTTCCGCGAGCTGATGGTGTTCCCCGAGGGCGCGCACCGGATCATCGTCCGCCGCGGCGACGTCCCGCTCGACGCCGCGCTCGACGAGGTCAAGCGCGTCGCGAGCGGCCACGACGTGCAGCGCTGGAAGGACCTGATCCCCGTCATCGCCGTGATGCTCGAGTCGACGCGCGCGGGCTGATGATGGTGATCTTCTTCATCATCTACGTCGCGGTCGGGCTGCTGCTGCTCAACGCGATGCTGATGGCGGTGTTCGAGCGCGTCCGCGAATTCGGGCTGCTCAAGGCGCTGGGGGTCGCGCCGTCGCGGGTGCTGGCGCTGATCTTCCTCGAGAGCGGCATCCAGACCGCGATCGCGATCGCCGTGAGCGCGACGATCGCGATCCCGGCCATGTGGTACCTCGCCACGCGCGGGATCGACGTCGGCGTGCTCGCGGGCACCGACATGATGGGCGTGACGATGCGGCCGATCTGGTACGGCGTCTACAACCTCGAGACCATCCGCGGCCCGTTCATCTCGCTGTTCATCATCATCAGCCTCGCGGTCCTCTACCCGGCCCGCAAGGCCGCGCGGCTCAACCCGGTCCAGGCCATGCGCCACCGCTGAGCGGGGAGAGACCAGGAGGACAGGACGCAGTGGGCATCACGAAGCTAGCGGCGATCGCGTGGCGGAACCTCTGGCGGCAGCGGCGGCGGACGCTGCTTACGCTGTCGTCGATCGTGTTCGGCTTCTTCCTCGCGGTGATGTTCACGTCGCTGCAGGATCGCTCGTTCGCCGACATGATCGACACCGCGGCGCGCATGGGCACCGGGCACGTCGCGCTGCAGCACCCGGAGTTCGCCGACTCGCCCTCGCTGCAGAAGACGGTGCTCGACAGCGCCGCGCTGATCGAGACCGCGAGCGCGACCCCGGGAGTCCGCCGCGCGGTGCCCCGCGTCATGGGGCACGCGACGCTGGCGACCGCGCGCGACAACTTCGGCGCGCTGCTGATGGCCTACGACCCCGCGCGCGAGGACGAGACGACCATGCGCTTCGGCGAGGCGCTGGTCGAGGGCGAGATGCTCACCGACGCGCGCGACAAGGGCCTCGTGCTCGGGCAGCGCCTCGCCCACAACCTCGGGGTCACGCTGGGCAAGAAGGTCGTGTTCACGGCGATGAACAAGGACGGCGACGTGGTCTCCGGCATGGGTCGGGTCAAGGGCGTGATCAAGACCGGCGCGCCGAGCCTCGACGCGACGCTGTGCTTGGTCGGGCTCGACACCGCCCGCGCGTCGCTCGGCTACGCCCCGGGCGAGAGCAGCGCGATCGCGGTGTTCGTCAACGACTCGCGCGGCAGCGCCGAGGTCGCGCGCCGGCTCGGCGCGCGCGTCGGCGACGGCGTCGCGGCGGTCACGTGGGACGACAACCGCCCGCAGCTGTCCGGCTTCATCGCCATGAAGGTCGGCGGCGCGCGCTTCATGGAGCTGATCATCGGCGTGCTCGTCACCGCCGCGATCTTCAACACGCTGTTCGTGTCGGTGATGGAGCGCCTGCGCGAGTTCGGCATCATGCTCGCGATCGGCTTCTCGCCGCGGCAGCTGTTCGGCATGATCATGCTCGAGAGCGTGTGGCTGGCGCTGGTGGGCCTCACCGCCGGGGGCCTGCTGACCGTGGGGCCATACTACTACATGGTCAACAAGGGCCTCGACATGACCGAGATGCTCGGCGAGTCGATGACCGAGGTCGCGGGCGTCGGCTTCGACCCGATCCTGAAGGTCGGCATCTTCCCCGAGAACCTCGCGCTGATCATCATCGCGGTGCTGCTCGCAACGCTGACGGCGGGGCTCTACCCGGCGTGGCGCGCGGGCACGGTCACGCCCGTCGAGTCGATCAAGCTCGTCTAGCCTTCTCGCCCTTAGGGGACCTCGGCGGAGAAGCTCGCCTGCAGGTGCGCGCTGACGTCGCCGAGCTGCAGCGTGACGTCGACGCTGCCCTCGATCAGCCCGCCGGGCCCGTGATCGACCGTCGTGTAGGTCACCGTGCCGTCGGCGGAGTCGGCGAAGTAGAAGCCCTGGGCCGGCCCCGGCAGCTCCTGGTTGTTGGCCGCGAGCGTCACGTAGTCGCCGCTGTAGTCCGTCGTCAGCGGGTGCGCGCCGACGGTCGCGGCCTTGTCCACGTACAGCGCCCAGATCGTCCAGCCCTCGTCCTGCTGGTACCGGATCAGCGTGTGCGGGCCGACGTCGTTGACATCGCAGAACGTGCAGTCGCTGAAGCTGACCTGCTCGTTCACGCCGGGGCCCGTGTACTCGATCTGCGTCATGGACCAGATCGGCTCGAGGTCCCCGTCGCCGTCGCCGTCTCCATCTCCGTCTCCGTCACCATCTCCGTCGCCGTCGCCGTCGCCGTCGCCGTCGCCGTCACCGTCTCCGTCTCCGTCTCCGTCTCCGTCACCATCGCCGTCGCCAGGCGCGGCGGTTGTACCGGTGCCGTCTCCATCGCCGTCGCCGTCTCCGTCGCCGTCTCCATCGCCGTCTCCGTCGCCGTCCCCGCCGCGTCGCTGCTCGCCTCCCCGCCCCCGTCATCGCCGCACGCGGCCGCGGAGGTCATCAACAAGCACAGCCCGAGGAGCGAGAGGAGCGCGGCGCGGTTCATCGCGCGCACGCTACTCCGACGCGCTCACGAACGCGAGCGTGGGCGCGCGTGCGCAGCTCGGTTCGCACCCGCGATTGCAGCCTCACGCTTCGCGACGATCAGTCCCTTTGACCAGCCGTGGCGCGTCGCTGCTATAACGGCTGCGGCTACTCCGTACTGACAGGAGCGCGCACGAGATGAGCCTGGATCAACGCTTCTGAAGACGCCGTCACGCGCAGCCGATCGCTGCCATCCCAGTCCAACGAGAACCTGCTGATGCTGTACGCGCTGTACAAGCAGGCGACCCTGGGGACGCGTCGGGTCCCCCGCCAGGGCGGTTTGATGTCCGCGGGCGCAGGAAGTTCGACGCGTGGGCGGACTTCGAGGGCACGCCGCCCGACGAGGCGAAGGCTGAGTACATCGCGCTCGTCGATCGCCTCGGCGAGAGCTGAGCGGGCCCGAAGCGCTCACGGCTCGCGGCAGACGCCGACGTGCGCGAGCGGCTCGGGCAGCCCGCCGGGGATCGGCCAGGCGTCGCAGGTCGTCGTCGGCAGCTCCTGACACGCGACGGGGTCCTCGAGATCGCAGAGCGGGACGCAGCAGCGGTCTACGCCCTCGGCACAGACCGCGCCGACGCCGACGCTCTTGCACGCGCCGCCGACGTGGCAGTCGCTCGACAGCGTGCAGGCCTCGCCGGGCGGGACGTCGCCGGTGGCGTCGACGCACAGGAACAGGCCGGTGCCCATCACCTCGACGCAGCGCTCGCTCCCCGGGCACGCGCTCGCCTCGAGCGGGTCGCAGTACGCGAGGCACTGACCGAGGAGGTGCACGCACCGCCGTCCTTCGGGGCAGGTGAACTCGGCGCCGCAGTTGGGGACGCACTCGCCGACGTCCGCGCCGTCGGGGTACACCCAGCAGCTCGAGTGCGCGGCGCAGTCGTCGACCCCGGAGCTCGTCGACGCGGCAGGGCTCGCCGTCGTTGACTGGCTCTTCGGGCAGCTCGACGCAGAAGACGTCGACGCTCGTCCCCCAGCCCGTCTGCACGCACTTCTCGCCCGCTGGGCACGTCTGCTCGGTGACGCTGCGGGTGCAGCCGTTGTCGGCGTTCGGTCCGCCCGCGCAGGGATCGACCACGTCCGTGGTCGCGTCTGTCGTCGCCTCGGTCGAGCTCGCCTCGGTCGCGCTCGCGCCCCCGGAGACGCTCGCGCCCCCGGAGACGCTCGCGCCCCCGTCGGAGACGCTCGGCTCGATGTCGCTCTCGCCGCCCGGCCCCGTCGCCGGTCCGCACGCCGACAGCGCGAGCGCGAGCGTCCGCGCGCACGCGCGTGACGATCGCCAAGACGCTCGCATCACGGGCACCTTGGCCCGCGACGACGACGATCTTTCTCGGTGTTAAAAACCGCGAGCCCGCGGGTCGCGGGCTCGCGGCTCGAAGACGGCGGCGCGGCGGCGCGTCGGGCCTCAGCCGTTGTTGAGGATCTTGATGGCCTCCGGGTTGCCGGAGAGCAGGTGGAACTCGATGCGGCGGTTTCGCTCGTCCTTGGGGTCGACGCCCTGCAGGAGCATCTCCTCGCCGTGCCAGCTGACCTCGAGGCGGCTGGGCGCGACGCCCTTGCCGACGAGGTAGTTCTTGACGGCCTTGGCGCGCCGCTCCGAGAGCTTCTTGTTGTGCTTGGCGGAGCCGGGGGCGCTGGTGTGACCCGAGATCTCGAGGCGGACGTCGGGGAACTGCGCGAGCACGTCGGCGACCTGGTCGAGCTCGGACTTGCCGGCGTCGAGGAGGTCCCAGCGGTCGTTGGCGAAGGTGATGTTCTTGATCGCCAGCCTGGTGTTGACGGTCTCCGGGCAGCCGTTGTTGCTGACGGGGCCGGGCTCGTCCGGGCACATGTCGGGGGTGTACTCGGGCGGCAGCGGCGGGATGTCGCTGGGGTTGGGCGTCGGGCAGGTGTCCTTGTCGGGGTCGGCCGGGCAGCCGCGGTACTCGGGCGGCCCGGGGACGACGGGGCAGCTGTCGGGGATGTACTCGGGCGGCAGCGGCGGGACGCCGGCGGGGTTCTGCGAGTAGTTCTTGTCGCCGTCGGGGTTCTCGGGGCAGCCGACGTTGCTCAGCGGGCCCGGGATCAGCTCGCAGTTGTCGACGATGATGTCGGGCGGCAGCGGCGGGATGTCGGGCGGGTTCTGCGAGAACAGGCGGTCGCGGTCGGGGTCGACGGGGCAGCCGCGGTTGGAGCTGGGGCCGGGGACCTGCCAGCAGCCGTCGATCTGCTCCTGCGGGAGGCCGGGCTGCTCGGGGTCGTAGAGGCCGTCGAGGTCGCTGTCGCGGTAGGGGCAGCCGTAGTTCTCGCGCGGGCCGAACTCGTAGGTGCAGCGATCGACGTCGGCGGCCGGCACCCCCTCCTGTCCCTCGTCACACATGCTGTCGCCGTCGGTGTCGACGCAGTCGCGCTGCTTGCCCTTGCCGCCGAGGCGGAAGATCAGGCCGAGCAGCACCTCGACGTTGTGGGCGCGGCCCTCGGAGATGCCGACGCGGGTCGCTACGTTGTCGATGACGTCGAGGCGCAGGCCGAACCAGCGGTTGACGTAGAACTTGACGCCGCCGCCGAAGTGGAAGGCGGGGTCGATGTCGCGGCCGAGCGCGGTCGACGAGGTGCCGATGAGCCCGAAGCCGGCGCGCACGAAGGGCGCGACGCGGTAGGGCGCCTGCAAGAGGCCCCAGGCGCGGAAGGTGTAGAGCGTCGCGGGGGCCTCGTCGATCATGAGCCCGGCCGCGTTGCCGCCGACGGTGCGCGTGGGCATGACGCCGCCGCCGAGCTCGACGCCGAGGATGCGCAGCGGGTAGTAGCCGACGCGCGCGCCGAAGTCCGGCGCGACGGTCGCGTAGGACAGGTGCACCGGCATCGGGTTGTCGGGGCCGACCTCGTAGAACTCGTGGTTCGGCGAGGGGAGGAACAGGCCGCCGTAGACGCCGAGCTCCCAGGTGTTGCGCTCGGGCGCGTAGCGCTTGATCCACGGCTCCTCGGCGCTGTCGCCCGAGCTCTCCGCGGGCTGGCTGCCGTCGGCCGCGACGGCGCCCTCGGGCTGGGCGCCGCCCTCGGGCTGGGCGCCGTCCGGCGGCATCGGCTGCGCGGCCTCGGGCGCCGGCTGAGCGACGGGCTGCGCGGGCTGGGCCGGCTGCGCGACGGCGCCGGGCTGCGCGGGCTGAGCGGGCTGGGCTGGGCGGGCTGCGCGGCCGCGGGCGCGGGGCGGGCCCCTCGACCAGGTTGGCCGCGTGCGCGCCAGGGGGGCCGCGAGCGCGACGGCGAGAGAGAGAGCAAGCTCGTTGCGTGTTTCATCGTGATACTCCGCGGGTCATGCGAGAGGCGCGGTCGCGCTGGCTAGTCGCAGCTCGGCCCCATGGTCAGGTCGTTGGGCTGCACGAGGGTGGTGATGGACTCATAGGCGCCGCCCTCGAGGGCGACGCGCCCGACATCGCCTGTCCCGAAGTTACAGACGGCGACGGCCTTGTGCTCGATGTCGAAGGCGAGGCCCTCGCCGGGGACGCCGAAGCCCGAGAGCACCGGCGTCAGCGTGCCCGTCTCGGTGTTGACCTCGTAGATGGTGTCCTTCGAGTTGTCGATGAGCAGCAGGCGGTCGTCGGCGCAGTCGAACGCGAGCCCGCACTCGAAGATGTTGACGTTCATCGGGATGACGGTCGTCGACCACCCGTCCTGCGGGTCGATGACGACGAGGTTGTCGCCGACGTCGTCGACGGCGTAGACCAGGCCGTCGCGGTGACGCGCGATGCCGCAGTAGGAGTTGATGCCCGGCACCGAGATGGTCTGGAACAGCGACGGCGGCTCCTGGCTGCAGTAGTCGAAGCGGAAGACCTCGTTGCCGTCGATCGCGTAGACGACCCCGTGGTTCTCCTCGAGCGGGTCCGCGAACGCGCTCTTGGCGTTCCAGATGAACGGGTCGAAGGGGTTCATCGGCAGCGTGCCGACCTCGCCGGTCTGGGGGTCGATCGCGGTGATCGGGCCGGCGCCCTTGGGGATCTCGATCAGCGAGACCGTGTCGGGGTTCCAGTACTGGTTCTGGTCGTAGCAGTCGAGGCCCGCCGTGCAGCCGGGGTTGTCCGTGCACTCGTCGGTCGCGCAGCCCCAGCCGTCGCCGTCCTCGTCGCACGTGCACGCGTTGGGGTCAGCCTCGTTGTAGGCGGCGCCCGGGTACATGAAGACGTTGTTGTCGTCGCAGTCGGTGCCCGGCATGACGTCGGGGTTCGGCGGATCCCCGTCGGGCGGGAAGTTGTCGCCGTAGTCGTCGCCGTCCTGGTCTTTCATGCAGGCGATGGGGTCGTCGTTGGGCGCGGCGCCGGGGAAGGTGAACGGCCCGTTGTCGTCGCAGTCGTCAAACGGCGCGCAGGCCTCGAGCGTGGGGCACTCGCACACGCCGTTCTGATCGCAGACGGGGCAGTCGGGGCCCATGCACACGGGGCACTGCGGGTCGCCAGGACAGCTGGGCCCGTCGCCGTCGCCGTCGCCGTCGCCGTCGCCGTCGCCGTCGCCGTCGCCGTCACCGTCGCCGTCGCCGTCACCGTCGCCCGCGGTGTCGGGCGGCGTGCTGGTGCAGGTGTCGAGATCGGGGTAGCCGTCGCCGTCCTTGTCGAGGCAGTACTGGACCTGATCCCCGTCCGAGGTGGTCGGTCCCTCGGTGGTGGTGACGGTGACCGAGGTGTTCGGCCCCGACGTCGGGTCGCTGTCGGTCGCGGTGATCGTGACCGTCACCGACTCGCTGTTGCCCTCGGTGTTGGTGTTCGAGTTGCTCTCGGTGTTGGTGTTGGTCTCGCTGACGGAGTCCGATCCGAGCGCGCACTGCGGGTCAGGCTCCTGCTGCCACTCGAAGCCGTCGTCGAAGCAGTTGCTCGAGCAGCCGGTGAGCAGCAGCGGCGTCACCAGCAGGCCCAGCGAGACGGAGACCGCGACGCCGCGCCGAGCACCAGCCGTCGAGGTTTGGGAGCGCGCGACAAACCACGTCGATGCCATAGCCTGGTAGAGCCTACTGGAAGTTGCCGCGGTTGAAGCAAAAACCTCGCCGCGGCCCGCTCGCGCGATTGCGTGACGTCGGCGCTCCGAGCGGCCGCGCCCCCGCGCTGGCGCCCGCCCAGTTGCCGATACAACGTCTCGGGCGAGCGTCGCTCGCGTTGACGCGAGTCGTCACGAAGCCGCGCGCGCCGTGGCCGTGAGACGTTCGAGCGCCAGCGCTCACCGGCGCCGCGGGAGCGCGCGCTCGTCCGCGCGCGGCCGCGCCCGCGTCACCGCCTCGACGCGCGATATCGGAGAACCTGGGAACGAAGAAGGCCGCCGAGCGGCGGCCTTCTCCCAGTCGGGCGACCGTGCCATCACGGTCGCCCCGCGACGCCCGGCGCCGCGCTAGGTCGCCGCGCGCTGCGACTTGAGGTACTCGAGGAAGCCGCGGACGTCGCTCGCGGGCCCGGTGTAGGCGTCGCCGAGCGCCTGCTCGACGCGGGCGACGTAGGCCTTGGCCCAGTCCGCGATCGGGTTGTTGAGCGAGGGCGCGAACTCGAGGGACGCGGCCAGGCGCATGTCCGCGATCGTCGGCGAGTCCGCGCCGATGAAGCCCTCGCCGCCCTTGCCGATGAAGCAGGTCTTGATGACCTCGAGCAGCCGGTGGACCTCGGCCTCAGCCTGGTCGCGCGCCGCCGCCTTGAGCTCGTCCGACGCCTCGGAGGTCTGGGTCTCGCCGGGGTACAGCGGGAAGCCCATGTTCGGATAGACCGCGCGCGCGAACACGGGGTAGAAGCCGCCGGTGTGGTGAAAGTTGGCGCTGTCGACCACGGCGCGCGCGCTCGGGTCACGGGGGTAGTACTGGTCGAGGCCGTGCGCGTTGCACAGGTACGAGAGGATCGCGCAGCTCTCGACCATGATCCCGCCCGGCAGCGCCGCGCTCTCGAGCGAGGGCGTGGCGAAGGTCGGGCACTTCGAGGCGTACTCCTCCCCGCGCGTCTTGCCGAAGACGTTCACCTCCTCGTGGGCGATGCCGCCGGCCCGGAGCAGCACGCGGACGCACATGTTGTTGACGCTCGGCGGGATGATGTTCAGCTTCACGGTCTCGGACACTCTCACGACCTCCTCCCGAGCCGCGGCTCGGAACGCGTTCACGCGCGCCCGCCCCCTCGCGCGCAGCCGCGGGGTTCAGGCGTACGCCGCGGTTGTATCACGCGGCCGAGTCTCGAACGCTCACGCGCCGCGCGAGCGCGTACGCCCAGAGCCGGAGAACAGCGGGACGAGCAGCAGGCGACACTCGATGGGGCCGTTGAAGAACGGGACGCGCCGGCGCGGCTTGAGCCCGAGCGCGCGCGCGCGATCGAGGGCGGTGAACCAGGCGAGCTCGCAGCCCTCGCCGACGCGCTTGAGCCTGTCCCCAAAGCCACGATAGAGCTGATCGAGCGCGTCGAGGTCCTCGCCCATGCGCTCGCCGTAGGGCGGGTTGCAGGCGATCAGGCCCGGGCCCGCGCTGGGCGTGAACTCGAGCGCGTCCGCGCGGCGCACCTCGAGCGCGACCCCGGCCGCGCGCGCGTGCTCGCGCGCGCGCCCGACCGCGTGGCGATCGAGATCGGAGAGCAGGATCGGCGGCCGCGCGGCGGCGCGCGCCTCCTCGTTCAGCGCGCGCGCCTCGTCGAGCTGCCGCGCCCAGGCGCGCGCGTCGTGCTGCGGCCAGCGCTCGAACGCGAAGCCGCCCGCGAGCCCCGGCGCGCGCCGCTCGGCGATCCAGGCGGCCTCGATGCCGATCGTCCCGCCGCCGCAGAACGGATCGTAGAGCGGCTGGTCCCCGCGCCAGCCGCTCGCGCGCAGGAGCGCGGCGGCGAGCGACTCCTTCATCGGCGCCTCGCCGCCGCGCGATCGCCAGCCGCGCTCGTGCAGCGGTCGCCCGGCGAGGTCGAGCGAGAAGATCACCTCGCGCTCGTGCACGCGCGCGCGCACGCGGACATCCGGCCTGTCCCGATCGACATCTGGTCGACGGCCCGTCGCCGCGCGCACGCGATCGACGAGCGCGTCCTTGACCTTCAGCGCCGCGAAGCCGCTGTGGCGGAGCGCGCTGCGCTGCAGCGTCGCGTCGACGCGGAAGCGCTGCTGCGGGCTGATCCAGCGCGCCCAGTCGACGCGCGCGGCGCTGCGATAGAGCGCGTCGGCGCTGTCCGCCGGGCCCTCGCCGACGATCCGCAGGACCCGGACCGCGCAGCGCAGCCAGAGGCACGCGCGCGTGGCCGCGCTCCAGTCGCCCGCGAACGCGACCCCGCCGGCGCGCTCCTCGGGCTCGGGGAGCCCGAGCTCGCGCGCCTCCTCGGCGAGCCACGGCTCGACCCCCCGGGGGCAGGTCGCGAACCACGGGCGCGCGGGCGCGGGCGCGGGCGTGCTGTGTGCGGCGGTCATCGAGTGCCTCCGCCGCGCGCTACATCGAGATCGAGCCCTTGCGGAAGTCGGTCGTGCCGAGGTGCGCGTTGATCAGCACCGGCTTGCCGCCGCGCGCGTGCTCCTTGGCCTTGGCGAAGGTCGCCGCGATCTCGTCCGAGCGCGTGAGCTTGAGGCCGACGCCGCCGAAGCCCTCGGCGGCGACGTGGTAGTCGGTGCGCGCGAGCGGGCAGCCGACGTCGTCGCCGAGGATCTCGACCTGCTCGCGCGCGATCTGAGTCCAGCACGCGTCGTTGCCGACGACCGCGATCACGGGCAGCTCGTGGCGCGCGAAGGTGTCGAATTCGGGGAGGCTGTAGCCGACCGAGCCGTCGCCGTAGACGATCCAGACCTCGGCGTCCGGGCGCACGAGCTTGGCGCCCATCGCGAAGCCGGCGCCGACGCCGAGCGTGCCGAAGGCGCCCGGGTCGAGCCAGGACAGCGGCCCGCGCGGGCTGACGATGTACGACGCGGTGGCGACGAAGTCGCCGCCGTCGGCGACGAGGATGCTGTCATCGGCGAGCGCCTCGTCGAGCCGGCCGCAGATGTCGAGCGGGTCGACGAGCGAGACGCCGTCGGCCGCCGCCTTCGCGGCGATCTGCTCGGCGGCCTTGCTGCCCTTCTCGCGGATGTCGGCGTCGCGCGTGTCGTTGGCGGCGCGCAGCTCGTCGATCCAGGTGCTCCAGCGGCCCGTCGGCGCCGGGCACTCGCGCGAGAGCAGCTGCAGGAAGCGCCCGGCGTCGCCGTGGACGGGCAGCTGCGGCCGCCGGTTCTTGAACAGCTCGACGACGCTGCGGTTGGCGGAGATGTAGTAGGCCTTGCGCCCGATCTGCAGCCCGTAGTCGAGGCGGAAGTCGCAGGGCACGCCCGCGAGCAGCACGAGGTCGGCCTTCTTCAGCGCCTTGCGCCGGCCGTGCCGCATCTGCAGCGCGTGGCCCTTGCCCAGCAGGCCGCGCGCCATGCCCGAGAGGAACACGGGGATCCCGAGGTCCTCGACGGCGTTGACGAGCGCGCGGACCTCCCCGGGGATCGAGAGCGCCTGGCTGCCGATGATGAGCACGGGGCGCTCGGCGCTGCGCAGCTGTTTGGCCGCGCGGCGGACGAGCGCGCGCGCGGGCGCGGGCACGCGCGCCTCCGGGGCCTCGTGGACCTGGACCGAGTCGGCGCCCGCGAACATGCGCTTGGTGTGAAAGTTCAGGTAGGTCGAGAGCGCGCGCTCGCCCAGGGTCGGCTTGCGCCCGCTGACGGACGCCTTGGACGAGTACAGGCTGCGGACCATCTTCTCCTCGTAGAGGAGGTCGACGGGGCACTCGAGGAACACGGGGCCGGGCACGCCGGAGGTCGCCACCCGGAACGCGTGCTCGAGCGCCGAGACGAGGTCCTTGACCTTGCTGACGGTCGCGGCCCACTTCACGTGGGGGCGCAGCAGCGCCATCTGGTCGATGTCCTGGAGCGCGCCGCGGCCCTTGAGCACGGTCGCCGTCGCGCCGCCGAGCAGCACCACGGGCGACTGCGCCATCTGGGCGTTCTTGACGGCGGTGATGGTGTTGGTGAGGCCTGGCCCCGCGGTCACGGCCGCGACGCCCGGCACGCCGGTGAGGCGCGCGACCGCGTCGGCGGCGAACACCGCGTTGACCTCGTGCCGGACATCGACGACCCGGATCCCGCGCCGCTTGGACTCGACGAGGATCGGCGAGATGTGCCCGCCGCACAGCGTGAACAGCCAGCGCACACCTTGCTTGCGCAGCACCTCCGCGATCAGCTCTCCGCCGTTCATGACTCTCTCTCCCGGTTGCTCTGTGTGGTGGCCGCGACGTCGACGCGGCGCGCTAGCAAGCTAGCTAGAACTACTCTCGAGGACATGCCGCTTCGGGGTGAAGCAGGTGAAGGTCCCGGTGAAGACGACCGCGCCGTCGCGCCGCACCTCGGCCTCGACGCGCAGCTTCTTGCCGTCCTCGCCGCTGCGGCGCGCGCTCGCGACCAGCGCGTCGCCGACGACCACGGGCTTGAGAAAGCGCAGCTCGGCCGCGCCGAGGACGACGTTCGGGTGGTTGACGGCGAGCATCGCCGCGTAGTCGGCGAGCCCGAAGATGAAGCCCCCGTGGACGAGGCCCCGCTCGTCGGCGGCCATCTCCGGCACGGTCGTCAGCACAACCTCGGCCTCCCCCTCGGCGAGCCGCGCGGGGCTGCCGACGAGGCGGGGATCAATTCGATCGTGTGTGTTTTGGTTCATGTCGTGCCGTCGCGACGCGAGCGGTCCGTGGCATCCCGACCTCGGCGAGCGAGGGCGCGGGCGTGTGTGGGCGGAGGTGCGGGCGAAGGCGCGCGCAGCTCCGCGCGCGCCTTATAACACGCTTCAATTGTCGCGGAAGGGCGTTCTCGACGATCGCGCGGCGAGCCGGCGCGCGCCCCCGCGCTCACTCGAGCAGGTCTCGGAGCGCGCCGTCGAGCTCGGGGAAGCTGAATTCGAAGCCGAGGCGCTGCAGCGCGGCCGGGACCACGCGCTGGCTGGCGAGCAGCGCGTCGGCCATCTCGCCGACGGCCAGCCGCAGCGCGAAGCGAGGGACCCGCATGATCGTCGGGCGCCGCAGCACCTTGCCGATCGCGCGCGTGAGCTCGGCGTTGGTCGCCGGCGCCGGCGCGGCCGCGTTCAGCGGCCCGTCGCAGCGCTCGTCCGTCGCCGCGCGCTGAAAGATCCGGGTCACGTCGCGCAGGTGGATCCACGGCATGTACTGGCGCCCCGAGCCCAGCGGCCCGCCGACGCCGAGGCGGATCGGCTGCACGAGCTTCTCGAGCGCGCCCCCGCCCTGCCCCAGCACGATGCCGACGCGCACGATCGCGACGCGGACCCCGAACTCGCGGGCGCGCGCGGCCTCGCGCTCCCAGGCCTTGCAGACCTCGGCGAGGAAGTCGTCTCCTGCGGGCGCGCGCTCGTCGAGCGCCCGCTCGCCGCCGTCGCCGTAGTAGCCCGAGGCCGAGGTCGAGATGAGCGCGGCCGGACGCCCGTCGCCGGCGCGACGACAGGCCTCGACGAGCGCGCGCGTCGTGTCGACGCGGCTGTCCATGATCCGCCGCTTCCACGCGTCGGTCCAGCGCCGTCCGGCGACCGACTCGCCGGCGAGGTGAATCACCGCGTCGCAGCCGGAGATCGCGCCCGTGAGCGCGTCGTCCCCCGCGCTCGTGGCGACGAGCTCGACCCCGTCGCCGAGGCGCGCCCGCGCCCGCTCGACGTCACGCACCCAGGCGCGGACGTGGTGCCCCTCATGCCGCAGCGCGTCGACGAGCGGCGCGCCGACGAAGCCGGTCGCGCCCGTGATGAAGAATGTCCTGGGCTCCATGGTCCTCCGTTGTGCTCCGTCGTCGCGGGCGCGCGACGACGAGGCCGCGCCGCGCCGCTCGCTGAGGAGCTAGCACGACGCCTCCGCGCCGTCACCGACCACCGACGCGCGCGGGCCTGCGCGCTACAGCGGCTTCTTGCGGATCATGCCGGCGCCGCCGGCCGCCGAGCGGTACTTGTCGACGCAGTGATCGAAGATGGCGTCGAAGGCGTCCTTGAGCTCCTCCGGCGCGTTCTCGAGGCCGTGCTTGACGCAGGCCGCGATCTTGGCGCTGTTGCCCTGCGTGCACTTGATCTTCGTCATCGGCAGGGTCTCCTCTTTCTTCGCGTTCCACTGCTCGAGCGCGTCGCCGGTCTGCAGCCGCTGCACGAACGCGTCCTGAGCGGCCGCGACCTCGTCGCAGGCCTTGACGAGGTCGCCGGTCAGCTTGGCGTCCTCCGGCACGACGGCCACGGCCTCGAGCGCCGCGTCGAACTTCTCCTGCTGCTCCTTCTCGGCCTTCTGCTTGGCCTCGCGCTCGGCCTTGCGCTTGGCGATCGCCTCCTCCTCCTGCTTCTGCTTCTCCGCGTCGGCGGCGGCCGCCGCCTTCTCCTCCTCGGAGGGGCCCTTGTCGCTGTCGCAGGCGGACAGCAGGCTGAGGATCACGGCGACGATGATGGGCGTGGTCTTGGTCATGGGTCTCGCGCTGACGCGCCGCGGACGTCGCGGCGCGCCGTGAGCATGCCATAGCAACGATCGCCGCGACCGCGCGCCCTCGCGCGCCCGTCGGCGCGCTGTAGCGCGTCGCCTCAGAGCGACGTTTGTGCACCGTTCGCGCGGAGTCGGTGATCCACGCGCCTCGGGTCCCTCGCCGTCACGCGACGATCGTCGGGCGCGCCCGGGCGCCGACGCGACGCCGGCGAGCGCGGATCTCCGCCGCGCTGCGGTCGCGAACGCCGACGGTTCGGGGGCGACCCGGCGCGCGCACCACGGCGCCCGCGCGCGCACACGCGGCGCGCCGAGGATCGGAGCGCGGCCCTGCGCGCGCGATTCTGTCGCGCCGGCGAGCGGAGCAATCCCTCACGACATGTCCGCAAGAGCAGCGTGCCCTTGTGCTAGTATCACTCCGCTCCGGCGCGAGAGGTCACGGGCTCACGCGCCCGCGACGTCACGCCGCGCGCTTGAGGCTACATCGTGCAGTTGAGCGGCTTCACCACGGGCGACCTGCTCCACCGCGGGGCCGACGCGACCGTCTGGTCCGCGACCGAGCGGCGCACGGGTCGACGCGTCGCGATCAAGCGCGCGCGCACCGACGAGACGACGCTGCGCGAGGCCCAGCGCCTCATGGTCGCGCAGGGCGAGGGCGTCGTCGAGCTCATCGGCGTGGTCCAGACCGACGAGGGCGCGGCGATCATGCTCGAGCGCGCCGGCGAGTCGCTCAAGCAGCGCCTGCTCGAGCGCGGGCCGCTCCCGCCGCGAGAGGCCCTCACGATCGCGCTGGGGGTGGCGCGGACGCTCACCCGCCTGCACGACGCCGGCGTCATTCACCGCGACATCAAGCCGTCGAACCTGCTCGCGGCCGAGGACGAGCGCGGCTGGCTGCTCATGGACTTCGGCGTCGCCGCGCAGCTCGAGAAGGACGCCGACACCGTCGAGTCGCGCGCGCTCGTCGGCAGCGCGCCCTACGTGCCGCCGGAGCAGACCGGGCGCGTCGCCCGGGGCGTCGACGCGCGCGCGGACCTCTACTCCCTCGGCGTCACGCTCTACGAGCTGCTCTGCGGCGAGCCGCCGTTCACCGGCGAGTCGCTGATGGAGCTGGTCTCGGCGCACCTCACCCGCGAGCCGCCGCCGCTGGGCGAGCGCGTCCCGGGCCTGCCCGAGGTCGTCGCCGCGATCGTGCACAAGCTCCTGCGCAAGCAGCCCGAGGACCGCTACCAGAGCGCGGTCGGGCTGGCGGAGGATCTCGAGCGCTGCCTCGAGGCGCTCGCGCGCGGCGACGAGCTCGCCAGCTTCGAGCTCGCGCGCTCCGACCGGGTGCCGCTGCGGATCCCCGACGAGCTGTTCGGGCGCGCGCGCGAGCTCGACGCGACGCTCGAGCACGCGCGCGCCGCCTGGGACGGGCACGGCGTCGTGATCAACCTGGTCGCAAAGCCAGGATATGGGCGCACGCGACTGCTGCGCGAGGTGTTCGCCGCGCTCGCGCGCGACGGGGCGCTGTGCCTGGCCGCCGCGAGCGACGACGACGCCCGGACGCCGCTCGCCGGGTTCACGCGCGCTCTGCGGGAGCTCGCGCGCCAGCTGCTCACGCGCGACGAGGACGAGCTCGGCCGCTGGCGCGAGCGCCTGAACGAGGCGCTCGGCGGGCTCGGGGCGGTGATCCTCGAGCTCGCGCCCGAGCTGCGCGCGCTGCTCGGCGAGCAGCCGCCGCTCGAGGAGCTGCCGCCCGCCAAGGCGCGCACGCGCCTCGAGCAGGCGATGGTCCGGCTGCTGAGCGGCCTCGGCGCGCCGGGCCGCCCGCTCGCGCTCTACTACGCCGACTTCGAACGCTCCGACGAGGCCGGCCAGGCGCTGCTGCGGCGGCTCGTCGGGCACACGGCGCGCGAGCACGTCGCGCTGATCATCGGCTGCGAGTCGCCGCCGAGGCTCGACGAGGCGCCGGTCGAGCCGCGCGTCGTGACGCTCGGCCCGCTGCCGCGCGAGGGGATCGTCGAGCTCCTCGCGGCCGCGCTCGAGCGGCCCGACGACGAGGGCGACGAGGGCGACGACGACGACGACGCGCGCGCGCCCGTGAACGAGCTCGCCGCGCTCGTCGAGCGCGAGACCGGCGGGCGACCGGCGCACATCAACACGCTGCTGCGGCACCTCGCGCGCCTCGGCGCGATCTGGCGCCGCGACGGCGCGTGGCGCTGGTCGATCGACGCGATCCGCAACGCGCCGGCCCCGGACTCGATGGCGGAGCTCGTGGTCGAGCGGGCGAAGAGCTGCTCGGCGCCGGCGCGCGCGCTCCTCGAGGCCGCGGCGTGCCTCGGCGCGCCGTTCACCGCGCGCGACGTGGCCGCGGTCCTCAACGTCCCCGAGGACACGTCGACGACGCGCCTGTGGGAGCTGCTCGGCGCGGGCCTCGTCATCGCCGCCGTCGACGACGCGACGACCGGCTTCGAGTTCCCGCACCCGTCGCTGCCGCGCGCGGTGCTGGCCGAGCTCGAGCCCGCCCGCGCGCGCGCGCTGCACGGGGCCGTGGTGCTGCGCCTGCACGAGACGCTCGACGAGGAGGCCCGGCGCGAGCGCCTGTTCGAGCTCACCGCGCACCTCGACGCGCTCGGGGAGATCGAGGACGCGCGCACCTGAACCATCGCGCTCGAGCTGTACGCGCGCGCCGGCGCCGTCGCGCTCGCCGCGACCGCCTACGAGGCGGCTCCACGCCGCGCTCGAGCGCGCGCGCTCGAGCTGCTCCCGGCGGACGCCGAGCGCACGCGGCGGCCGCTGTGGCTGCGGCTGCACCTCGACGCGGCCCGGACCGCGTACGCCAGCGACGACTTCCCGCGCGGCGAGCGGATCGTCGAGCGGCTGCTCGCGCGGGAGCTCGCGCCGCGGGAGCTCGCGGAGCTCGTGCGCGCGCGCTTCGAAGCCTACACGGTCCAGGGGCTCCACGAGCGCTCGCTCGAGCTCGGCGCGCAGGCGACCGCGCGCCTCGGCGCGACGGTCTCGATCAAGGTCAACACGCCGCGGCTGCTCTGGGCGGTGATGAAGAGCAAGCGCGCGATCGATCGGCGCACCGACGCCGAGCTGCGCGCGCTGCCGATCCACGAGGATGAGGTCGAGGACGCGGTCGGCGAGATCATCACCGCGATGGGGACCGCCGGCTATCACCTCGACCCGCGGCTGATGATGTACCACGGCGAGCGCGCGCTGCAGCGCGCGCTCTCCCGCGGCGCGAACGTCAACACGGCGGGCGCCTTCCGCACCCACAGCATCTCGTCGCTGACGATCCTCGGCGACCACGCCAGGGCCACGCGGATGATGCGGATCGCGGACCACTGGGCCGAGCGCTACCCCGACGCCGAGGCGGACCTGCGCGCGCGCGGGACCGAGCTCTTGATGCTCAAGCCCTGGGACACGGACCCGCGCGAGCTCGTCGGCGAGTTTCAGGAGCTCGCGCGCCAGAGCGTCGAGCTCGGCGACACGACCTACGCCAACTACTTCCTCAACATGCACCTCGACGCGATGACCTGGGCCGGGCGGCCGCTCCCCGAGCTCGTCGCCGCCCACGAGCGCGCGCTGGAGACCTGCGACTCCTGGGGCGAGCGCGAGTTCCGGCCGGTGTTCGCGGCCGCGACCGCGCTGATGCGCGCCGCCGCCGAGGACGCGATGACGCAGGACCACCTCGACGCGCTGCTGCGCGTCAAGGTCCCCTCGAACCGCTACACGACGCTCACGCGCTGCGCGTTCGTGGCGATCGCGTGCGACCGCCTCGACCTCGCCACGCCGTTCTTGCTCGAGCTGACGCCCGGCATCACGCAGCACGTGCCCGGCATGTACTACGCGGTCTGGGGCGCCGCGCTCACGGCCCTCGCGACCGCGCTCTCGGCCCACGACGCCCGCCCCGCCCGACGCCGCGCGCTCCTCCGGAGCGCGCGCGCGTACCGGCGGACCACCGCCAAGTTCGTCGCGCGCTACCCTGGCCGCTACGAGCACGTCGGCAACCTCGTCGACGCCGAGCTCGCCGCGCTCGCCGACGACGCCGGCGCGGCGCTCGGGCGCTACGAGCTCGCGCGCGCGCACGCGGAGCGCTGCGACATGACGATGCTGCGCGCGCTCGCGTGCCAGCGCGAGATGCAGCAGCTCGCGCGCGAGGGGCTGCGCGAGCGCGCCGAGAGCATGCGCGAGCCGACGATCGAGCTGCTCGAGCGCTGGGGCGCCCGGGCCCGCGCCGACGCGCTGATCGCCGCGCGCCCGCGGAGGCGCCGGCGCAGCTACGAGGAGGCCACCGCGGGGAGCTCCCGGGGCGACACGGCGAGCTCGCGCGCGAGCGTCTCGAGCTCCGCCGGCTCCGCGAGCTCGCGCGCGAGCGCGACGGGCTCCGCGAGGTCGCGCGCGAGCCTCTCGGTCAACGAGTCGCTCGACCTCCACACCGTCCTGAGCGCCTCGCAGGCGATCTCGGAGGAGCTGAGCATCGACGGCGTGCTGAGCCGCGTGCTCGCGGCCGTCGCCGAGAACACGGGCGCGCGCCGGGCCCTGCTCGCGCTGACCCGCGACGGCGAGCTGTACGTCGAGGCGCGGCTCAACGACGGCGAGTACCGCCGCGTCGGCGCGCCGCTGCGCGCGCTCGAGGACGTCCCGCACGCGCTGCTGCGCCTCGCCAGCCGGCAGCGCGCGCGCGTCGTCATCGACGACGCGTCGCTCGAGGACGCGATCGCCGACGACCCCTACGTCGCCCGCGGCGAGTGCCGCTCGCTCCTGGTCGCGCCGCTCGTGCGCAAGGGCGACGTCGTCGGCCTGCTGCTGCTCGAGAACGCGTCGATGTCGGGCGCGTTCACCGAGGACCGCATAAAGGTCGTCGAGATCCTCGGCACGCAGGCGGCCATCTCCCTCGACAACGCGCAGCTCTACGACGAGCTCGAGGCGCGCGTCGCCCGGCGCACGGCCGAGCTCGCTGAGCGCAACGCGGCGATGCGCCTCGTGCTCGACAACGTGCGCCAGGGCTTCTTGACCCTCGACCCCGACGCCCAGATCTCGCCCGAGCGCTCCGCGATCATCTCGCGCTGGTTCGGCGACGCCTGCCAGGGCGACTTCCGCGAGTTCCTCGCGTCGCGCTCCGCGGTGCTCGCGGAGTGGTTCGAGCTCGGCTGGGACAGCCTGCGCGACGGCTTCTTGCCCCTCGAGGTCTCCGTCGCCCAGCTCCCGCAGCGGCTCGAGCTCGACGCGCGCGTGTTCCAGATCGAGTGGCACCCGATCGTCGAGGACGACGACCCCGAGCAGCTCCTCGGCATGCTCGTCGTCATCACCGACATCACCGTCGATCTCGCCAAGGCCGAGGGCGACCGCAAGTCGCTCGAGCACGTCAAGATCTTCCGGCGGATGTCTCGAGACCCCGTGGGCTTCGCCGAGTTCGTCGAGGAGGCCGATCGGCTCGTCGACCAGATCCGCCGCGAGCACGACGCCCCGCCCGACGAGCAGCTCGCGTGGCGCAAGCGCTGGCTGCACACGCTCAAGGGCAACTGCTCGATCTTCGGCGTCAACTCGGTCGCGTCGACGTGCGCCGAGATCGAGCACGAGCTCGCCGAGACGCGCGCGGCGCTGCAGCCCGAACAGATCGCGCGGCTGCGCCAGCGCTGGGATGAGGTCCTCGAGTTCGTGCGCAGCGTCGGCGGCGACCGACCGCGCGACATCCGGATCCCCCGCCGCGAGCTCAACGCGCTCATCGAGCGCGCCCGCGGCGTCGCGCCGGAGCTGGCCGAGGCGCTCGCGCGCTGGACCCTGGAGCCGGTCGCGGACCGCTTCGCCCGCCTCGCGGAGCAGGCGAAGGCGCTCGCGCTGCGCCTCGGGAAGCCCGAGCTCGTCGTCGAGATCGACGCGGGCGAGCTCCGCCTCGACCCCGAGCGACACCGCGAGCTGTGGTCAAACATGGTCCACGCGGTGCGCAACGCGATCGACCACGGCGTGGAGGATCCGGAGATTCGGCGCGCGCGCGGCAAGCCGACGACGGGCCAGCTGCGCCTCTCCGCGACGCGCACCCCTGACCACCTCGTGATCGAGATCGCCGACGACGGCGGCGGCGTCGACTGGTCCGCGCTGCGCGAGACAGCGCGCGTCGCCGGGCTCCCACACGAGACCCACGCGGAGCTGGTCGCGGCGATGTGCACCGACGGGATCACCTCGCGCGCCATCGTCACCGACATCTCCGGGCGCGGCGTCGGCATGTCGGCGCTGCTGCAGGCCGTGCGGTCGCTCGGCGGCGCGATCGAGGTCGAGAGCGAGCTGGCGCGCGGCTCGACGATCCGCGTGCTCTTGCCCGTCTAGCCCGGAAAACCGCTCCCGACGCGCCTCCTCGAACGCACGCGCCGCGCGGGCATCGGGCCGCTGCGCGACGCCGACGGACGTCCCCCTTCCGGGCGGCGAGGTCGCGTCGAGCCGCGTCGAGCCGCGCGCCTGTCGGTGATGGTCGTCGCGGGTGACCGCGTCGCTCGCAGACGGTGCGCCGCGCGCCCACAGGCGCACCCCGGCGCGGGACACCGCGACCGTTCGCGCCGCGTGTATGTTCACCGGGAGATGCCCGATGGGACACTTCGCCACACCGCGCAAGCGAAAATACTGCTTGATAAACCATGTCTCTTAGAACATTTTTCAAATGTTGGCGAAGACGACTAGGACGCGGTCGTCAACAGGTGTTCCATGAGCCAGGTTATCCAGACGATCGACGCGATCTCGCAGCGCGCGTGCGAGGCGATGTTCCCGGGCGGCTTCCGCCGGCGCGCGCCGCAGGACACGGTCAGCCCCGCCCCTGGGCTCGTCGCGGTGATCGGCTTCTCCGGCGATCGCATGCGCGGCGCGCTCGGCATCACCGCGCCGAGCCGCGCGATCGCGGCGATGCACCCGCTCGCGGGCGAGGGCCTCCCGCTGGGCGAGGACGACATCGAGGACTGGATCGCCGAGCTCGCCAACCAGCTGCTCGGGCGCATCAAGGGCGAGCTGATGTCGCACGGCGTGACGCTCTGGATCGCGTCGCCGGTGCTGCTGCGCGGCATCTCGCTGCAGATCGCGACGCGCCCGCAAGACGGGCTGTGCACCTACTCCTTCGTCGGCGCCGCCGGCTCGCTGGTGGTCTGGATCGACTTCAAGTACCCCGCGGAGCTCGTGCTCGAGGAGCTCCCGGTCGAGCGACGCGCCCACCACACCGCCGGCGAGATGCTGCTGTTCTGAGCCGCCGCCCGCCGCCCGCCGCCTCCCACCGGACCCATCGCGATGCGCAACGAACACGCTCCTCGCTCCCTTGACGCGCCGACCTGGGCGCGCGCGTCGATCGCCCTGCTCGCCTTCGCGTCGCTCGTGCTCTCGCTCGCGCTCACGCGCCCCGACGTCGGGTGGCACCCGCACCTCGTCACCGCCGCGCTGCTGCTCAGCGCGCTCGTCGGCGTCGCCATCCCGCGCGGCTGGATCGAGCGCGCGACGAGCTGGGCGCTCACGCTCGGGCTCGCGGCGCTCGTCGTCACGGTCGCGGCGCTCACCGGCGGGCTCTCGAGCGCGGCGCTCGACCTCCTGCCGCTGCTCGTCGTCGCCGCCGCGCTCGCGCACGGCTTCCACGGCAGCGTGCTGGTCGGCGCGGTCGGGGTCGGCGCGGTCTCGGTGTTCTTCGTCACGGCCGCGCGCGCGCCGAGTGCCGCGCTGCCCGGGCTCGCGGCACTCAGGCTCACGCACGCCGCGGTGCTCACCCTGCTCGCGCTGCTCGCCGGCGTCGCCGCGCGCGCGGCGAGGCGCAGCGCAGGCGTTGGCGTGACGCCGGTGCGACCGCCCCGCGCGCGACGAGACCGCCGCCGAGCTCGTGCGCCTGCGCGCGCGCCTGCGCGAGACGGCGCGCGTCGAGGGTGAGCTGCGCGCCGCGGTCTGCCTCGCCGAGTCGGCGAGCAGCGCGAAGAGCCAGTTCCTCGCCAACATGAGCCACGAGCTGCGCACGCCGCTGAACGCGATCATCGGCTACAGCGAGATGCTGCTCGAGGACGCGGACGAGCCCGACGTGGCGACGGACCTCGGCCGGATCCGCAGCTCGGGCCGGCACCTGCTCGCGCTGATCAACGACATGCTCGACCTCGCCAGGGTCGAGGCCGGGCGGCTCGAGCTCGAGCGCAGCTGGTTCGACGTCTCGGAGCTCGTCAACGAGGTCGCCGCCGTGATGTTCCCGGCGGCCGACGAGCGCGGCGACATGCTCGTCCTCGACTTCGCCCCGGACATCGGGACGCTGCACGCGGACCCGGTGCGCGTGCGCCAGATCCTGCTCAACCTCCTCTCCAACGCGGTGAAGTTCACGCGCGACGGCACCGTCACGCTGCGCGCGCGCCGAGAGCGACGCGCCGGCGTCGAGCACGTGCTCTTCGAGATCGAGGACACCGGGATCGGCATCGCCGAGCACCAGCAGTCGCGGCTGTTCCGCCCGTTCGTGCAGGCGCACAGCGGCGTCAGCGGGCAGTACGGCGGCACCGGGCTCGGGCTCGCGCTCTCGGCCCGCTTCGCGGAGATGATGGAGGGCGAGATCGGGGTGCGCAGCGAGCTGGGGGTCGGCTCGACCTTCACCTTCAGCCTGCCGGTGAACTCGACGTCGGCGCGCATGGAGGACCTGTTCGAGTCGCGCGTGGCCGAGGCCGCGGAGAGCGAGCGCCCCGTCGTGCTCTGCGTCGACAGCGACACGACCGCGCTCGATCTCCTGTGCCGCGCGCTCTCGGCCGAGGGCTACCACCCGGTCCCGGTCCGACAGGGCGACGCGGTCGTCGAGCTCGCGCGACGCCTGGCGCCCGTCGCGGTCACGCTCGACACCGGCGCCGCGGGCATCGACGGCTGGGCGACGCTGGCGACGCTGCGCGGCGATCCGAGCACGCGCGCGACGCCGGTGATCGCCATCAGCACCGATCACGACGCCGCGCGCTGCCTCGCCCGGGGCGCGCGCGAGTTCGTGGGCAAGCCGGTGCGGCGCGAGCTGCTGCGGGACGCGCTCGCGCGCTGCCGGGGCGTCGAGCCGCAGCGCGCCTCGGCGTGACTTGACCGCGCGCGACGCTGACGCGACACTGGCGACGTGGTCGTCCTACATGCTCGAACAGACATATTCGTTCGGGCGCCGGGCCGCCCGCGCCGCGACGGCCGCGCTCGCGCGCTGTGCTTGGCGCTGCTCGCCGGCGGCTGCGTCAGCCCGACGACCGGCGCGCGCCAGCAAGAGCGGACGATCGCGCGCGAGCTGCAGCAGCTCACGCTGCCGATCGCGCCGCGCGCGGAGACCCTCGCGCTCGAGCCCGGCGTGCGGGCGCGCCTGTCCGGGGGCGTCGTCGACATCGATGACGTCTCCGTGTGGGCGACGGTCTCCGACACCGCCCGAGCGGAGCGCGACGACGAGGCGCCGACGCCCGCCTGGACGCGCGTCCGCGGGCTCCGCCTCGTCGCGGCCGGGTCGGCGCCGAGCAACCCGGCGCTGGCGACCGCGTTCACGACCGCGGCCCGCGGCGCGCGAGCTGGGCGCGCCGCCGCGGGACAAGAGCCGAGCGAGCGCTACACGCTCTTCGCGGCCGCGGACGCGCGCTACGCCGAGGTCGTGGAGGTCATGTACAACGCCGCCCGGGGCGAGCTCTCGCCGCCGCGCGTCGCGGTGCGCACCAAGGGCGGAGAGCTCGGCGCGCTGCCGGTGTGGATCCAGCGCTACTGCGCGATCCCGGCGGACGAGCCGCGCGTCTACACGCTGCACGGCGCGAGCTGCTACGCGCCGCGCGTGTCCGTTCTCGAGGACATCGTGGCGGTGCGGGGCCGCGCGACGGTGCCGGCCGGCGAGTGCTTGTATGTCCACACGGCGCGTGAGAGGCCCCTTCCGCCAGGTTTTATGCGAGACGGCGGCGCGCTCGGCGAGGCGCGCGGCGACGGGGAGTTCGGGCGCGGCGGGCTCGGGCTCGTGCGCGCAGGGCTGCTCGCGAGTCGGCGCGCCGCGAGCGAGGACGCCGACGACGAGGACGCCGACGACGAGGACGTCGAGGACGCCGACGACGAGGACGTCGAGGAGGACGCCGACGACCTGGACGACGGCGACGCGAACGCGCCAGAATCCCGCTCCGACGCGGACGCCCCGCCCCGCCCCGCCCCGCCGTCAGAGCCGTGTCGCGCGCTCGAGCTCGCGGCGCTCGAGCGCGACGCGGAGCTGCTGCGCGCGGCCATCGAGGCGCTGGCCGAGGGCGACGAGCCGTGTCCCCAGGCCACGCTCGACGCGAGCGACGCGACGCGCTGGCAGGCCGTGATCACGACCTTCGACGCGCTGCGCTCGCTGGGCTACACGCACGTGTCGCTCGCCGCAGGCGCGCCGCCGGAGCCCTGCGGGGAGGAGCGCTGAGACGGCGCGCGCTGGCTACCCCTCGGTGAAGTCCGAGATCACCGTGAACGCGCCGCACGCGGGGCAGAGCACCTCGGCGTCCTCCCACGAGTTGCCGTTGGGATAGCTGTGGCCCCAGTTGCCGTAGATCTGCAGGAGGCCCTCGGTCGCCCCGCAGCCGCCGCACGCGTGCCCGCAGCGCACGCCGGATCCGTGCCAGGTCTCCCACAGGCCGTCGCCGTCCTTGATGATGACCTTCGCCGGCAGCTCGCGAAAATTCGCGGGCGCCCAGCGGGGCGCGTCCGAGACCGTGATCGTGCGTCTCGCCATGGGTCTTGTTGGACATGGTACCGCAGCGGCGCGGCGTGCCGCGTACGCTCACGGCTCCGCGTCGCGCTCCTGACAGCGGGCGTAGGATCGTCCGCCTGGCCCTCGGGACACACGGACGCAGCGCTCGTCCACCGCCCAGGGCCCGGGGGTGTCGAGCGCCCCGTCGCCGACGGCGGAGCACGACCACAGCGCGCGCTCCTCCCCGGACGCGTCGCGCGGCCGCGCGCGGACCCGCGTCCGCGCGCACGCGAGCTCGAGACGCTGCGGCGCGGGCTCACACGGCGCGCGCGTCTCGCGATCGGCCGTGTCGAGCGAGGCGCGCTCGCACGCGCGCTCGCCCGGCGCGACGATCAGGCGCAGGCCGCCGTCCGCGTCGGTCCACCGGCCGCGCCACGCGGTCTCCCAGCGGCGGCGCTTCTCGGTGTGGCCGCGGCCCGAGAGCAGCAGCGACTCCGAGTGCGCGCCGCGCTCGGCGATCGTCACGTCGCCGTCCGCCGCGAAGGAGATCGTGATCGCGGCGTCGAGCTCCTCCCCGTCGGCGCCGCCGTCGAAGTGCCGGTTGTAGGAGGCGACGAGCTGCCCCGACAACGACGCGGGCGCGCGCCCGGTCGGCGCGGCGAGCTCGATCGGCGGCGGCTCCGAGGGCGCGTCGGGCGGAGCCGACACGGCGGGATCGAGGAGATCGCCTGCGGGCGCCGCCGTGCTCGAGGCGTCGACGACCGGCGCCGGCGCGCGCGCGACCGGGCTCGGCCCGCGCTCTACACCGGTGCAGGCGGCCAGCAGCAGCGCGGCGGACACCCGCGCGAGCGGGCGACCACGGGCGCCGGGGGGTCTCGTCGCGCGCGACAGCAAGGCCGTGATCCTACACGAGCGCTCGTGTAGCCTCGAGGCCATGTCCGCGACCGTACGCAAGGGCGACGCGTTCCAGCGCGAGGCGCTGTTCGGAGGCCACGGGACCGTGCAGGTCTGGGACCTCCTCGCCGGCCGCGCCGCGCCGCCCTTCGCCGCGGCGCTCTCGTGCGAGCTGGCCGCGGGCGGGCTCGTCGGGCCGCACAAGCAGGATCAGTTCCCCGAGATCGTGATCGGACTCGAGGGACAGGGACAGGCGCGCGTCAACGGCGTGGTCCAGCCGCTCAACCCCGGGGACGTCGTGCACCTGCCGCTCGGCCACGTGCTGGAGCTGCGCAACGCCTCGCAGGTCGAGCCGCTGCGCTACCTGATCATCAAGGCGCGCGCGTAGCCGCGCGGCCCCGCGCGCGCCTAGTCTTAGTCTCGTCGAGCTCGAGGTACCGGCGGGCGAGCGCCTCGCGGAGCGGCGCGACGCAGAAGCGCGCCGCGTCGCGCCAGCGCGCGACCTGATCGGGCAGCTGCACGTAGAGCCGCCCGCGGCGATCGAGGTACGTCAGCGTCCTCGAGGAGCGGTTCCCTCGCATGAGCCGCAGCGCCTCCTCGAGCACGCGCGGCGCGTCCGCGAGCGCGACGCGCGTGCTGGCTGACGCCCCGTCCGCGCGCGTCGCCTCCCAGATCAGCAGCGGCGCGCGCGACTGCACGACGTCGAGGGCGCGGCGCGCCTCGTCGCGCCGCCCGAGCTCTTGGTTGGCGAGCGCGTAGTTGATCCAGCCGCCGAGGCGGAAGGTGTCGCCAGCGTTGACCGCCTTGTCGAGGTGCTCGAGCGCGCGCGTCGGCTCGCCGCGCCTTCGCCAGAGCTCGCCCTGGTACGTGTGCGTCGCCTCTTCCGGCAGGTACGTGTAGTCCTCGCGCCCCTCGGCCCAGCGGGCGAGCGCCCGCTCGTGCTGACCGAGCAGCATGTACGACGCGCCCGCGCCCACGTACCCCCAGCGCGTGCGCGTCGCCCTCCAGACCTCGTCGAAGACGGCGGCGGCGCGCTCGTAGTCGCCGATCCAGAGGCTGATCTCGGCGCTGTAGGTCGCGGCGAAGGGGACCTCCGGGTACGCGCGCGCGAACGCGTCAAAGCCCGCGCGCACCTCCTCCGGGGGGTGTCGTCGCAGCCGCTCCTGCAGCGTCTGCGCGCGCAGGCGCGGCGAGTCGACGTGCGGGGCCAGCTCCAGCGGCGCTCCTGGGGCGCGCGTGAAGGTCCGCAGGCTCGAGAGGTTGCCGCCGAGGCGCTCGAGCGCGCGGCGGGTGAGCGCGAGGAGCTGTTCGGGGTCGTCGAGCGCGAGCGGCTCGCGCTCGTCGGCGAACACGTCGCGCAGGATGCTGCGAAAGATGTAGGCTGTCCTTCCCGTCAGGTAGTACCGCTTCGGGTCGCGCGCGCACTCGGCCAGGACGCGCACGAGCTGCCACGCCGTGGAGTCGTCGAAGCCGCCCTCGACGCACGCGTCGGCGGCCTCGGCCGCGCGCCCGAGCGCGTTGAGGGTGCGGATCCTCCACAGGCGCGTGGGGACGTGGGCGGGGTCGCGGCGGTAGGCCTCCTCGAGCAGCGGGAGCGCGGCCTCGGGTCGACCGCGGAGGTACGCGGCCGCGCCGAGCACCATCGCCGCGTAGGGCCGCGTAGGGCCCGCCGCGCGGGCGCGTCGCGCGAGCGCCTCGGCCTCGTCGAGCTGCAGCCGCCACAGCTTGAGCTTCGCCAGCTCGAGCGCGGGCTCGACGGGCGCGGGCGCGCGCTCCAGCATTCGCGTGAGCAGCACCTCGGCCTCGACGAACGCGCCGGTCTCGACCAGCGCGCGCGCGAGCTCGAGCTGGGCGCCCGGCTCGAGCGCCGGCGCGTCGCCGTCGGGGCCGAGCATGTCCAGCAGCACGCGCGGGTCGCCGGCGTCGCGCGCGAGCACGATGAGGAACGCGGCGTCCTCCAGCGCGCGCGCGTCGTCACGCGCCCGCGCGCACGCGAGCGCCTCGCCGGGACGGTCGAGCGCGTACAGCAGCCGCACGGCGACCCTAGCGAGCTCGGTCGACGTGTTCGAAGGACGGCTGAGCGCGCGCGCGGCCGCGGCCGCGTCCGCGCGCGCCCCCAGCAGCCCGAGGAACGCGACGCGGACCAGCAACGCGACGCGGTCTTCGTCGTCCGCTTCCGCCGACGCGCCGCTCGCCTCGCGCGCCCGCTCCCAGGCGCTCCAGAGCGTCAACGCGGGGTCGAGCGCGCCGGCGGCGAGCAGCAGGAGCGCGCGAGCGCCGGTCAGCGACGCGTCGTCGGCCTGGCTCGCCTCGCCCTCGAGCGCCCGCCGTGTCGCGTCGCGCAGCGACTCCGACTCGCCGAGCTCGAGCGCGGCGGCGTAGCAGCGCCGCAGCGCGGCCGCGACGGCCGACTCGCCCGGCGCCGGCTCGCCGTGATCGAGCGCCGCCCCGCGCGCCCGAAGTCGACGCACCCAGTCGACCGCCGCCCCGCCCCGCCGGTCGACGCGCCGCTGCACCGCGACGCGGAGCTGTCGCAGCGTCGCGCGCGAGTCGTCGACGGTCGCGAGCACGCGCGCGTAGAGCCGGACCTCGTGGCCGGGGTCGTCGAGCGCAACCTCGATCCGCTCGCCAGCGGGCGTGCGATAGCAGAGCGCGACGTTGTCGTGAGAGACGAGCGTCGCGACCGGCCGCAGCCCGCGGGGCCACTCGCGCGTCCAGGCCGGCGGTGGGAGCTCGACGCGGACCCGCGCTCGCGGTCGACTAGCCACGCGCGCACTCTATCCGAGCGCCCCGGTGGTGTCATGCGGGCGTCGCCGCGACTGCGCGCGGGCGAGCCCCTGCGGATCGAGGCGCGCGAGGCGACGCGCGCCGCGAGCTCGATCGCGCCGCGCACGACGACATGCTCGAATGAGCACGCGCCGCGCGACGGGCGACGCTCACGCGTCGTCGCTCTCGTCCCCGAGCGCGACGACGGTCCGCTTCAGCTCCTTGCGCAGGCAGCCGAGGCAGTCGCGCTTCTTGAAGGTCTTGCCGCAGGTGTCGCGCGGCGTCTTCTGCATGCGCTTGAGCACCGGGAGCACGCGAGGATCCCCGAGCGTCTCGAGCTCGAGCAGCGCGGCCTTCTTGTCCTTGCAGCTCTGCGCGCGCTCGATCGTCGCGGCGAGGCGCGCGTAGGCCGGGACGTCTTCCTGGGGTTCGTAGGCGAGGATCTTCGTGATCGCCTGCTTGACCTTGGCGGGCTTGCGCCCGTCGATCAGCGCGGCGATCGGGTCCTCGAGCCCGTCGGGCACGACGTCATCCGCGCTCCCCTGCTTGGGCGCGACGGGATCGTCGGCCGCGCTGACGGGCGCCTCGACCTCGTCATCCTCCTCGGCGTCGGGCTCGTCCGCGCCGCCGCCGAGCAGGACCACGAGCAGGATCACGAGCGCCGCGAGCACGACGAGCGCCGCGCCGCCGACGACCGCGAGGTTGCGCCCGGGCTTGCGCTCCGCGAGCTCGCGCCGCGCACCGTCGACGATGGCGCGCAGGTGCTCGGCGAGCGACGGGCGCGCGCGCGCGATCAAGCGCCCGGCCACGAGGTTGGGATCCGCGTCCGTCATCGTCGGCGCGCCCACGAAGGGCGCGTGCTCCGACGACGGCCCCGCGGCCTGCTGCGCCATCCGCTTGAGCGCCCCGCAGACCTGCGCGGCGTCGGCCGGCCGCGCGTCGATCGCCTTCTTCAGCAGGCTGTCGACGAGCGCGACGAGCTCCGGCGGGAGCGGCTCGCTCGCCACGCTCGCCACCGAGGGCGCGTCGCCGGTCAGCTGCTGCTTGATCAGCTCCTCCGCGTCCGCGCCCGACCACAGCCGGCGACCCGCGACGCTCTCCCACAGCAGCACGCCGAGCGCGTAGAGGTCGGCGCGCACGCCCGCGTCGTCGCCGATCGCCTGCTCGGGCGCCATGTACCCCGGTGTGCCGATGACGACGCCGATGCGCGTCACGACCTCGCCCGCGTCGGTGACCGAGGACCCCTCGACGAGACGCGCGAGCCCGAAGTCGAGCACCCGCGCGAACAGGCCGCCGTCCGCGAGGCGCTCGACGATGACGTTGTCGGGCTTGAGGTCGCGATGGATGACCCCGTGGCCGTGCGCCTTCGCCAGCGCGTCGGCGATCTGCCCGCCGATCTGGCAGGCCTGCGCCCACGGGAGCGCGCCGCGGCTGAGCAGCGCGCCCAGGCTCTCCCCCTCCGTGAGCGTCGTGATCAGGTAGGCGCCGCCCTCGGGCAGCTCGCCGTAATCCATCGCGCAGACGATGTGCGGGTGATCGAGCAGCGCCGTGACCTTCGCCTCGCGATCGAAGCGCGCCAGCACCTCGACGTGATCCTCGGGCGCGGCGCGCACGAGCTTGAGCGCGACCTGCTTGTTCAGCTTGAGGTGCGCGGCGCGATAGACCGTCCCCATCCCGCCGACCGCGAGCCGGTCGAGCACCCGGTAGCGGCCGTCGATCACGCGGAAGGTCATCGGGTCCTCGTCCGGGCTGCCCGCCGGGCCCCCAGCCGCGCCCTCGCTCCCCGCCGGCTCGACGGACGCGGCCACGGGCTTGAAGCCCTTCGGCGTGACGAACAGCGTGCCGCCCTTCGCCCGCGCGACCGCGTCCCAGTCGGGCGCCGCCGGCTTGCTGTGGGCACGCGGACCGTCGGCCCGATTCTTCACGTCGTCGCTGTCGCTCATCACCGCCGCGCCGCTCGAGCAGGCGCCGCGCCCAGAGTACCGCGCCCGCGCCGCGACACACAGCGCATCGCTGGCGCGCGCGAGCGCGCCGCACGACTCGCCCGATTGTTCCTGCTTGTTTGGCAATGTCTATTGAATCATCTCGGATAGGCCGTCGCCCGCGCCCGCCCCGGGCCCGCGCGCCACGGTCTCGAGGATCGCCACGGGGCCGCGCGCGCGACGTGGACCGAGGGCGCCACAGGCCGCGCCGCGCTCGCGTCCGAACCGCGCGCAGTCGAGCGGCGCGGTCGATCGCGCCGCCGCGTCCGGCCGCGCCCCGAGCCGAGCCGCGCCGCGCGGTCGATCGCTCGGCCGCGTCCGGCCGCGCCCCGCGCGCGCTGCTGCGGTAGTCGGGGCGAGCCGCCCGTCAGCGCCAGCGCGCCGGGCCGGCGGTCGGCGCTCCCGAGCGCGACATCGACACGCGAGCGCGGCCGGCCGCCCCATCCTCCCGTCGCGTCGCGCGGCCTCGTCCGGCGCCGGGTCGTCGGGGGGTACGGCGACGTCGTGGTTCTCGGCAGAACCGCGTCCTGGCACGCCTGTCTCTGTGGACATATAATGACGCGCGGCGGATCGCGGGGCGATCCGTCGCGCGCTCGCGCCACCACCCGCGCGGCGCCGGGTGAGATTAGACGCTTGAGAACGAGGCTATGATGATGATCCGCAGTCGATTCAACCTCCTGGGCCTGTCGGGGCTCCTGACCATCGCGCTCGCCGGGAGCGCGTGCGGGGACAGCACCGAGGGCTCCAGCGGAGAGACCGCCGGCGAGACCGAGACCGAGACCGACGCGAGCGCCGGCCCGTCAAGCGATTCGAACGCCTCCGGGAACACCGATGGCAGCGCGACGGATCCGAGCGGCACGATGTCCGCGTCGGACTCGTCGATGGGCGACGGCGACGGCGATGGCGACGGCGACGGCGACGGCGACGGCGACGGTGACGGTGACGGCGACGGCGACGGCGACGGCGACGGTGACGGCGACGGCGACGGCGACGGCGACGGCGACGGCGACGGCGACGGCGACGGTGACGGCGACGGCGACGGCGACGGCGACGGCGACGGCGACGGCGATGGTGACGGCGACGACGTGCCGTTTTTGTGGGGCACGCCGAACCTCTGGTACTCCGTCGAGAACCTGCTCGTCTACATCGTGATCAACGAGGACGACGGCAGCGTCGACGACCTCGTCGTCAGCACGATCACGACCCCGATGATCAGCGGCCAGGACGGCATCACGATGCTCGAGGACGGCTCGCTGCTCATCTCGCGCGAGCACGCCGGCGGCACCGAGATCTACCACGTCCCCGATCCGCCGATCACGCCGTCGGTCATCGAGGTCGACATCCTCGGCGTGGTCCCGGACAACCTGCGGATCGAGGCGCTGTACACCGACTGCAACGGGCTCGTGTACCTCATGGACACCGGCGTCGACGTCGGCAGCGCCGAGGGTAACCGCCTGATCCGCTTCACCGGCGACTACCTCCAGGGTGACCTCAACTACGAGGTCATCACCGACCTCGAGAACGCCTCGGTCGCCGACATCGACGACATGGGCCCCGGGATCAACGCGATGGGCGAGATCACCGACGGCATCGGCTTCGCCATCGACTCCGGCAACGTCTACGACTTCAACTACAACACCGGGACGGGCACGCTGCTCGGCCAGGGCGGCACGTGGGGCGTGCACGCGCTCGGCGGCCCGCTGTTCACCGACGACACGGCGCGCCTGTACATCTTCAACAGCAACGCGCAGCTGTTCGAGGCGGACCCCGTGGACCTCTCGCTCTCGGGCGTGCTCGTGCAGGGCCCGACGCCCCCCAACAACGTGTACCCGGGCTGGAGCGGGATCACCGGCCCGCTCACCGAGTGCGTCGGCACGCTGCCGCAGTAGCGGGGTATGAGAACGTGACCCCGAGGACATCACGATCTCGGGGCCGCCGGCGCGCCCCGACAGGCGCGCGGCGCGACGCGCTCGCGCGCGTCAGATGTTGCTGATCTGCCCGAAGTCCATGGGACCCTCGTCCTCGGGCTTCGCGGCGCCCTCGGGCTGCTCGGCGGCCGGCTCCGCGGCGGGGGGCCGCTCGGTGACCTTGGGCTCAGGTTGCGCTTCGGGCTGCTTCGGCTTCGCGTCCGTCATCAACGCATCGTAGCGGCTCGGCGCCGCGCTCGCGCCCCGCGACCGCGCGCCCGCGAGCGCGCGCAGCAGCCCGGGCTCCAGGCGCGCGAGCGCGGAGGTGATGAACTCGTCGGTCGCGGCCCCCTGCGCCTGGCGGTATCGACATGCCTGAAGCGCCATATCGAGCTTGTCGCAGGCCTTGACGAAGCGCCCCTCCGAGGAGCTCTCCGCCTCGTACTCGCGCCACAGCGCGCGCAGCTCGTGCCCGCGGGCGCCCAGCGGCGCCAGCAGCCCGCGCAGCAGCGTCGTCGCGCGCGCGCGCGCGCTTGTCCGCAGGCGCGACCGCGTCGTGGGGCGTGAGGTCGCCGACGCGGACCTCGGCGAGGTCGTGCACGACCGCGATCGCCAGCGCGCGCCCGCGGTCGAGCGCCGCCGGGCACAGCGCGAGCACGAGCCAGGCGACGCCCCACGAGTGCGCCGCGACGGACTCCGGGCGCTCGACCGCGATCCGCTCCCAGCCCGCGCGCGCGAGCTCCTTGAGGGTCAGCGCCTCGAGCAGGCAGGCGCGCAGCCGCGCCAGCTCGGCCGCGCTCGGCTCGTCGTCCTCGGGCACGCCCGGACCATACCAGCGCTCAGGTCGGCAGACGCACGGTGAAGCAGCTGCCCTCGCCGAGCTTGGACGCGACCGAGATGCTGCCCCCGAGCCCGTCGGTGATGTGCTTGGCGAGCGCGAGCCCGAGCCCCGCGCCCTCGAACGCGCGCGAGCGCGAGCCGTCGACCTGCTGGAACGGCTGGAAGATGTCGTCGAGGCGCTCGGCGGGGATGCCGATGCCCGTGTCCTCGATGGAGATCTCGACCCCGCTCGCGCCCGCGAGCCCGACGCCGCGGAGGAAGCAGCGCACCGAGCCCTCCTCGGTGAACTTGATCGCGTTGCTCAGCAGCGCCGTGAGCACGCGCCGCAGCTGCATGGGGTCGGAGTTGATGTGCGTCGGGTCGGTCGGCAGCTCGCAGGTCAGCTCGATCCCCTTGGCGAGCGCGAGCGGCTCGAGCGTGGCGATCAGCTCGTTGAAGAACGGGAGCAGCTCGAAGCGCTCGAGCTCGTAGGAGAAGCGCGACGCGTCGAACTGCGAGAGCTCGAGCACGTCGGAGATCATCGTCACGAGGTGGCGGCCCGACGCGATGATCTGGTTGAGCAGCTCGATCTGCTCCTCCGGCTCGATCTCCTCGTCGACGACGCCCTCGCTCAGCTCCTCCGCGTAGCCGATCATCGCGTTCAGCGGGGTCCGCAGCTCGTGGCTCATCGTCGCCATGAACGCCGCCTTCGCGCGGTGGCTTACGTCGGTCTGGCGGGCGAACGCGCGCGCCTCGAACTCCTCGAGCGTCGCGCGCGTCATCCGGCGCTCGACCTCGACCGCGAGCCCCATGCCCTCGACGCGCAGGCGCTCGAAGTGAATGATCAGCCAGGTGATGATCGTGATGACGATCAGGTGGCCCGCGAGCGCGAGCGCGAGCCAGTCGCGCGGATCCTCGAGCGCGCGCCCGGGCAGCGCGCCGCGCAGCTCGAGCGCGTACAGCGAGACGAGCGTCACCCCGACGATCGCGCCCCACGCGATCCCCGAGCGCAGGCCCGCGATCAGCAGGCTGATGGGCACCACGATGACGAAGCCGACGCTGAGCGCGCTGCGCAGCCCGCCGTCGTAGACCGCCGCGTAGGTGAAGCCGATGAACGCGAGCGCGGTCAGCCAGTTGCCCGCGACCAGCAGCGAGCTGCTCCGCCGCAGGAGCACGGGCGTGACGAGGAACAGCCCGCTGATCACCAAGCAGTAGGCGCTGCCGACGAGCCCCGCGCGCGGCTCGGCGACCAGCAGCAGCAGCGGGATGAACGCGAGCGCGAGCACCCCGCAGGCCACCGAGATGAACACCGCGACGCCGACGCGGTGCGCGGCCTCGGCGTTCATGACCATCGCCCGGGGCAGGCCCTCCTCGACGAAGGCGCGCACGTGGCCGAATATCTGCACGTTTTTTTAGGATGCCCCAACGGACCTGTCCCAACAACAAGGGCCTTCGCGGCCGAGAGCAGCGCGCTCGCGCGCGAGCGTCGTCGCGATCGGGCGCACGGCTCGCGCGGCCCGGCGCGCGGCGTCAGAACGACGGTCGCGCGGCCTGGCGCGCGATCGCGTCGGCGCGGCGCCGGGATCGCGTGCTCGTCCCGCGCCGGCGCGGCTCGTGCTCGCGACGCGCACGGTCGCGCGCGCGCGCTCGCGCAGCTCCGCGCGGCGATCGCCGTCGCCGTCGCCGTCACCGACGCCGTCGCCGTCGCGCGCGAGCTCTCGGCCACGACCCCGCGCGTCGACAGGGCCCGCGTCGCGGCGCCGGCTGGCGGGATCCGCCAACGACGCGACCCTGAGTTCGCCGGGCGCGTGCAGACTCCTCACCGCGCGCGCCTCGTGGACGGACGCGCGCGCGACAAACTATCGTTCGCCCCGCGGGCGCGCCCGCGAGGAGTCACGGATGCAGACCACGATGATGTCCACGCCGCTCACGCTCGATCGCCTGCTCGAGCGCGCCGGCGGGCTGTTCGGCGACGCAGAGCTCGTCTCGCGCCTGCCGAGCGGCGCGCTCCACCGCTGCACGTACCGCGACGTGTACACGCGCGCGCGCCAGCTCGCCAAGGCGCTGATCGCCGCCGGGCTGCGCCCCGGCGATCGCGTGGCGACCCTGATGTGGAACCACGCGACGCACGTCGAGGCGTACTTCGGGATCCCGGCCGCGGCGGGCGTGCTGCACACCCTCAACCTGCGCCTGTTCCCCGAGGACATCGCCTACATCGCCGACCACGCGCGGGACCGGTTCCTGATCGTCGACGACGTCCTGCTGCCGCTGTACGAGCGGTTCAAGGACCAGGTCCAGCTCGAGCGCGTGTTCGTGGTGCCCTACGGCGGCGAGGTCCCGCCTGGCTACGAGTCCTACGAGGACCTGCTGGCGACGGGCGCGGGCGCGTTCGAGTACCCGGCGCTCGACGAGCGCGCGCCCTGCGGCATGTGCTACACGTCCGGGACCACCGGGCGACCCAAGGGCGTGGTCTACAGCCACCGCTCGTCGGTCCTGCACGCGCTCGGGATGGCGCTGCCGGACGCGGTGAGCCTGTCGTGCCGCGACACGGTGCTGCCGGTCGTGCCCATGTTCCACGCCAACGCGTGGGGGCTGCCCTACGCGGCCGCGATGGTCGGCGCGCGCCAGGTGCTGCCCGGGCCGCACCTCGACGCCGAGAGCCTGCTCGAGCTGTTCGCGGGCGAGCGCGTCACCGTCACCGGCGGCGTCCCGACGATCTGGATGGGCGTGCTCAAGGCGCTGCGCGCCGAGCCCGACCGCTGGCGGCTGACGCCGGGCATGCGCATGCTCGTCGGCGGCTCGGCGGTGCCCGCGTCGCTGATCGCGGCGTTCGACGAGTTCGATCTCAACATCGTCGCCGCCTGGGGCCTGACCGAGACGTCGCCGCTGGCGAGCGTCTCGATCGTGCGGCCCGAGCTCGACGCGCGGCCGCCCGCCGAGCGCCTGGCCTACCGCGCCCGCGCCGGCGTGCCGCTGCCGCTGTGCGAGCTGCGGATCTGGAACGAGGGCGGCGCCGCGCCCTGGGACGGCGCGTCGGTCGGCGAGATCGAGATCCGCGGGCCCTGGGTCACGGCGAGCTACTACCAGCGACCTGACTCCAAGGACCGGTTCAGCGACGACGGGTGGTTCCGCACCGGCGACGTCGCCTACATGACGCCGGAGGGCTACATCAGCATCACCGACCGCGCCAAGGACCTGATCAAGTCCGGCGGCGAGTGGATCAGCTCGCAGGCGCTCGAGAACGAGCTCATGGCGCACCCCGACGTCGCGGAGGCCGCCGTCATCGCCGTCCCGCACGAGCGCTGGATGGAGCGGCCGCTCGCGGTCGTGGTGCGCCGACCGGGCGCGACGGTCACCGACGACGAGCTGCGCGCGCACCTGCGGGGGAAGTTCGCGCGCTGGTGGCTGCCCGACGCGTTCGTGTACATCGAGCAGATCCCGCGGACGTCGACCGGCAAATTCCAGAAGCTGACGCTGCGCGAGCGCTACGGCGACTGGAGCCGCGTCGAGAACGTGATCCAGCCGCCGGCCCCCGGCGAGGGAGCGTGAAGGAGGTGCCCGTGCCCGCACAGCCGAGCTACCGCGTCCAGCACGTCGACGTCGCCGGCGGGCGCCTGACCGTCGGGCGCTGGGGCGCGCGCGGCCCCGTGGTGCTGGCGATCCACGGCGTCACCGCGTCGCACCGCGAGTTCGTCGCGCTCGCCGAGGCGCTCGGCGACGACGTCCAGCTGATCGCGCCCGACCTGCGCGGCCGCGGCCGCAGCAACGATGTACCTGGCCCCTGGGGCATGCTCGCGCACGCGGCCGACATGGTCGCGGTGCTCGATCAGCTCGGCGTCGCCCGGGCCGACGTGATCCTCGGGCACTCCATGGGCGGCTTCGTCTCGGCCGTGCTCGCGGCGCGCCACCCGGCGCGCTGCGGCGCGGTGATGATGGTCGACGGCGGGCTCCCGATCATGCCGACGCTGCCGCTGCACCGCCTGCCCTTCGGCGACTGGCTGGTCGAGAAGCTGGTCCAGCGCGTCCTCGGGCCGGCGCTCGAGCGGCTCGAGATGAGCTTCCCGTCGCGCGCCGCGTACCGCGACTACTGGCGTGAGCACCCCTCGCTGCGCGATGACTGGTCGGAGTACGTCGAGGACTACCTCGACTACGACCTGGTGGGCGAGCCGCCCGCGCTGCGGCCGGCGACGAGCAAGTCCGCGCTGCTGCAGGACGTCCGCGCGCAGCTGTTCGAAAACGTCGTGCCGCCGGCGCTGAAGCAGCTCGCGGGCCCAGTGCGCTTCCTTCGCGCGCCCCGCGGGCTGAAGAACGACAAGGCGCTGTACTCCCCGGCGCGCCTGCGCAAGCTCGGCCGCCGGATCGCCGGCTTCAGCTTCGCCGACGTGGACGACGTCAACCACTACACGATCATGATCTCGCGCCGCGGCGCCGCGGCGGTGGCCGAGGAGCTCCGCGCGCTGCTCTCCGGGCGCGCGCCGGGATAGCGCGCGAGACGGGCGCGGACGCGCGAGCGCGACGCGCTACGGCGGGTGGCCGTCGAACCAGCCGAGCACCGCGTCGGGGGCGGCCTCGATCCACTCGTGCCCCGCGGCGGGATCGACGATCACCTCGGTCTCGACGCCCGCGTCGACGAGCGCGTCGCGGTAGGTGTAGACGGTCGAGATCGGGATCAGCGGGTCCTCGCCGCCGGCGAGGAACAGCGTCGGCGGGTGCCCGCCGTCGAGCGGCGGCACGCTGCACAGCGGCCCGCTGCACGTCGCGTACGAGGCCGACTGAATCGCCAGCGCCGTGAACATCCCGGGGTACGAGACCGCCATGCGGCTGGTCATGTACCCGCCGCTCGAGATCCCGGTCGCGTACATGATGTCGCTGTTGAGCGGGCCGAAGGTGCCCTGATCGATCGCGTCGAAGATCGCCAGCATGAAGTCGTGATCGGGCGACAGCTCCCAGTTGCTCGAGAACGGCGGGACGTTGGTGTCCCAGAAGGTCGAGCCCTCGGCGTGCGCCTCCGGCGTGATGACGGCGTAGCCGGCGTCGAGCAGGCGCTTGAGCGTGAGGACCTGGTAGTACATGCCGAACGGGCCGTCGAGCTGCCCGACCCAGTTGAGCTCGGAGGTGAACAGCGAGCCCTGGAACATGAACGCGATCGGCCAGCCGCCCGGGGGCGGCTCGCCGCTGGGGACCTGCCAGTGGACGTCGCGCGTGATGAGCAGCCCGACCTCGAGCTCGACCGTCTCCTTGGGACAGATGATGGCGGTGGGCGTCTGCTCGCACTTGGACGCCGGCGGCTCGCCCTCGGTGTCGCTCGTGCCGCCGTCGCTCGCGCCGCCGTCGCTCGTGGTCGACACGGTCCCGCCCGTCGTCGCGCCCGCGCTGTCGCTCTCGCCCCCGCCCGTGGCCGGCGCGGTGGAGCCCGTCGCGCCCGCGCTCGCGTCGCTCGTGGTCCCGCCGGTCGTCGACTCGCCGGCGCCGTCGCTCGTGCTCGGAGAGGTCGACGACGCGTCGGTGTCCTGGGGGCCCGACGCGTCACCGCAGGCGCCCAGCAGCGAGATCAACATGAGGCTCGCCAGCGGGCGCGACGTACGAGGGCTTCGCATGGGTCAGGCATACCACCGGCCTCGTCGCGCTGTCATCGATCGCACCTGACGCTGTCGTCCCCGAGTCATCAATCGCGGACACGCGCTCGCGGCTCGCGGCTCGCGTGGCGAGCGAGCCGCTAGCGCTTGAACATGTACGTTCGCGACGTGACGGCGTCGTCGGGTTCGCCGACCGGGAAGCGCGTCTGCTTGATCGCGCGGGCGATGCACTTGCCGAGCAGCGTGTCGGCGTACAGCACGTCGAGCGTCGTCGAGAGGACCGCGCCGCTCTTGGGGTCCACCCGCACCGTGACCTTCACCTTGTCGTTGGGCCCCTTCTCCTCGAGGCAGGTCCGGGCGGGCCCCGCGTTGATCTCCGCGAGCGTGCTGGCGACGAGCTCGCGGTACAGCGGCTTCGGCGTCTCGGGCTTCGCCGCGCGCTTGGACTTGGTGCGCGGACGGACGCGCGCGGGCTCGGCTCCGTCGTCGCCCCCCTCTTCGCCTCCTGCTTCGTCGCCTGCTTCGTCTCCCGCTTCGTCGCCTGCTTCGTCGCCTGCTTCGTCTCCTGCTTCGTCACCTGAATCGCCCTCGTCCTGGGGCTCCTCGGGCGCCGACGCGGGCCCCCTGCTGTCACCCGCGTCCTCGGGCGACGCGGTAGGAGCTGGCGTCGCTGCGGGCGGGGACGCCTCCGGCGCGCGCGCGGGCTGAACCATCGCCACCGACGCCTCGTCGGTCGCCTCCCCGCGCGCGAGCAGCTTGCTCAGGAGCACGCCCGCGAGCACGACCGCGACGCCGGCGAGCGCGAACACGAAGGCCACGACCGCGAGGCCGCGCGCGCCCCGCGTCTCGGGCGGCGGCGCCGCGACCACGGGCCGCGGCGCCGCGGCGTCGTGCTGCGTCGCGCCGATCTCGACGCCGCGTGGGAGCCGCGTGGCGAAGGGGTCCGTCGGCCGCTCGCCGTCGTGCTCGCCGGTCTCCCGCGGCGGCTCCGGGGCCGGCTCGGGCGACGGCTCGACGCCGGCGCTGGGGAGCCGCCCCGCAGCGCGACGACGACTTGTGGCGCGCGCGTCGACGGCCGCGAGGTCGGCGGCCAGCTCCTCGATCGTCGCGTAGCGCTCGTCGGGGTCCTTGGCGAGCGCGCGCTGGACGATCGCCTCGAGCGCGTCGGGGATGTCGGCGCGGGGCGCCATGTTCGCCATCGGCGCCGGATCGCTCTGCACGATCGCGGACCAGACCTGCCCGGAGTTCACGCCGCGAAATGGCAGCACCCCGGTGAGGAGCTCATATAGCATTACGCCGACGGCCCAGATGTCGACGCGGTGATCGGAGGGCATTCCACACACTTGCTCATAGGACATATACGTGTATGTGCCCATGACGGTGTCGGTGGCGGTGAGCCGCGTCGACGCGCGCTCGTGCTCGCTCGTCGAGAGCTTGGCGATCCCGAAGTCGAGCACCTTGATGAAGTCGCGGCCGCCGCGGCGGATCCGCAGGCAATTCTCGGGCTTCATGTCGCGGTGCACGACGCCCTCGGCGTGCGCGGCCGCGAGCGCGGCGCAGAGCTGGAGCATGATCGGCCGCAGGCGCGCCCACGGGAGCCGGCGCTCGCGCTCGAGCGTGTCCGCGAGGTTCTCCCCGCGCAGGTACTCCATGGCGATGTAGCCGAGCCCGTCGGCGGTCTGCCCGGTGTCGTAGATCTCGACGACGTTCTCGTGGTTCACGCGCGACGACGCGCGCGCCTCGCGACGAAACCGCCGCACCGCGTTCTCGTTGCTCGTGTACCGCGGCAGCAGCACCTTGACGGCGCACACGCGGCCGAGCTCGACGTGCTCGGCGCGGTACACCGCGCCCATGCCCCCCTTGCCGAGCAGCTCGTAGACTCGATATCGCCCGTCCAGGACGCGACCGGTCAAGCTCTCCTCGGGCTCGAGCGCCTCGGGCATGTACGGGTTCTGCGTCACGGCGAACGACGATCGCTCCCAAGGATACCTCCTCCAGCCCGCGGCGCGCGTGAGCTCGACCCGCGCGCGCCCGCGGTGCGTCGCGCTCGCGCGCGCGCGCGAGTGCACGCGCCTCGGCCGACGGGACGGAGTCGCGATCCGCTATAGTAGCGACGGATGGGCCGGGAGCGAGAGAAGCCGCCTGCGGCTCGCCGCACCGCGCATTTGAGCCCAGAAGACGTGGACCTCGTCGATGACGCGATCACGCCCGACGCCGAAGAGTCCGCGCTATATTGCGACGATTACTCCGCGTGTCAGGACGAGGACACGCTCGAGGTCGAGACGCGGCCGCCGCGGCGCCGCGCGCCGATCCCCGCGGATATCGGCGGATATAAGGTCATTCGGCTGATCGGCGAGGGCGGGATGGGGCAGGTGTTCGAAGCGCTTGATCCCCGCAATGGCCAGCTCGTCGCGCTGAAGACGCTGTCGGACGTCGACCCCGCGGGTGTGTACAAACTAAAGCGCGAGTTCCGGGGGATGGCGGACATCGTCCACCACAACCTCGTGACGCTCTACGAGCTCGTGGTCCACGGCGACATCTGCTTCTTCACCATGGAGCACGTCCAGGGGCTCGACTTCAGGACCGCGCTCGAGGACGAGCTCGGGCCCGGCGAGTCGCGCCTGCGCGACGCGCTGCGGCAGCTGACGCACGGCGTGCACGCGCTCCACGAGGCCGGCCGCGTGCACCGCGACCTCAAGCCGCAGAACGTGCTCGTCGCCGAGAGCGGGCGCGTCGTCGTGCTCGACTTCGGGCTCGCCAGCGAGATCGATCGCCAGACGCTGTTCACGTGCTCGCGCGGGCTCGTGCAGGGCACGCCGTCGTACATGGCGCCCGAGCAGGCCGCGGGGCAGCTGGCGACGCCCGCGAGCGACTGGTACTCGGTCGGCGCGCTCCTCTACGAGACGCTCACCGGGCACGTCCCGATCGAGGGGAGCGCGATGGAGACGCTCGCGCGCAAGCAGCTCGAGGACCCCATCCCGCTCTCGGCGTGGAACCTCGACATCGACCTCGAGCTGGAGGATCTGGTCACGGCGCTGCTGCTGCGCGAGCCCGGTCGCCGCCCGGGCGCGGGCGAGATCCTGGCCTGGTGTACAGGTGACCGAGGCGGACGCTCGCGCCGCGCCCCGGTCCGGCGCGCGACCGCGAGCAAGCTGCTCGGTCGCGAGGCGCAGCTCGATCGAATGCAGCGCGCGCTCAACGAGGTCGTCACGGGTCGCTCGGCCTGCGTCGACGTCCGCGGCGAGTTCGGGACCGGCAAGACCGCGCTCGTGCGCGAGTTCCTCCGGCCGCTGCGCGGGCGCGACGACGTCGTGATCCTCGAGAGCCAGTGCTCGGAGCGCGAGTCCGTGCCGTTTCGGGCGCTCGACGGCATCATGGACCAGCTCGCGTCGCACCTGTACCAGACGCCGCCCGACCGGCGCGGCGCGCTGACGCGGGGGATCGAGGCCGGCGTCAGCACGCTCTGCCAGGTCTTCCCGGTGCTGCGGCGCGCGAAGCTCGACGTGGAGGAGGTCGACGCGCGCGGCGCGAGCGATCAGGCCGCGCAGCGCCGGCGCGCGTTCGCGGCGCTCAAGGAGCTGCTGTTTCGCCTCGGGCAGCGCGCCCCGCTGATCCTCGTGATCGACGATCTGCACCTCGGCGACATGGACAGCGCGCGGCTGCTGGGCGAGCTGCTGGCGCCGCCGGATCTGCCCTCGCTCCTGATGATCACGACCTACGACCCGAGCGCCGCGCGCGAGTCGGCGATCGTGCGCGACCTCGAGCTGCTGCGCGCGATGGTGACGGACAAGTCGCCCTTGGTGGTGCTCGAGACGCCGCCGCTCTCGCGCGAGCACGCGACGGAGCTCGCCGCCCAGCTGCTCGACTCGAGCGCGCTGGCGCGCAAGCGGGCGCGCGCGGTCGCGGACGAGGCCGCCGGCAACCCGATGTTGATCGAGGCGCTGGCGCACGAGGTCCAGCGCGACGCGTCGCCGCTGCTCGCGGCCGACGGCGCGTCGCTCGCGATCGGCCGCGGCCGGCTGCTGCGACGGCTCGTCGAGGCGCGCCTCGCCAGCCTCCACCCCGAGGCGCGTGACCTGCTCGCGCTCATCACCGTCGCGCGCGGGAGCCTCGAGCTCGCCGTGCTCGCGCGCGCGAGCCGAGCGCGCGCGAGCCAGCACACCCTGCTGGCGCAGCTGCGCGGGAGCCGGCTGCTGCGCATCAGCGAGCGCGGCGCGACGCTGTACATCGACGCGTACCACGAGCAGCTGCGCGTCGCGGTGGTGCGCACGCTCGGCGCGCGGCGGGTCGCCGAGAGCCACCTGCGCCTGGCCGACGCCTACCGCGAGGCCGAGCTCGCCGAGCCGGAGGTCCTCGCCTATCACCTGAGCGAGGCCGGCGAGCACGAGCGCGCCGCCGAGTACGCGGCCGAGGCGGGCTACGCCGCCGCGATGGCGCTGGCGTTCGACCGCGCCGCCGAGCTGTACAAGCTCGCGATCGAGTGCCGCCCGGGCTCGTGGACGTACCGGCGCCGCTGCGCCGAGGCGCTCGTGCAGGCGGGCCGCGCGACGGAGGCCGCCGAGCTCTACCTCGCGGCCGCCGAGCGAGCGCCGCGCAGGCGCGCGACGGAGCTGACGCTCGCCGCCGCCGATCAGCTGCTGCTCAGCGGCCACACCGCGCGCGGCCTCGACGTCCTGCGACCGCTGCTCGCGGAGCGCGAGGTCGAGCTGCCCGAGGACGCGACCGCCGCCAGCGCCCTGCTGGCGCGCTACGTCGACCGCCTCATCCGCCGCGGCCTCGCGTACGAGGAGCGCGGCGAGTTCGAGCTGCCGCGCAAGCAGCTCGAGCTGCTCGACCTCCTGTGGGTCGTCGGCCGCGGCCTCCTGCTCAACGAGCCGGTCCGCGGCGGGACGTTCCTGCTGCGCTTCACCTGCGCGGCGCTCGAGCTCGGCGAGCCGCGGCGGATCGCCCGCGGGCTCGCGCTCGTCGGCGTGCTCATCGACAGCCAGGGCGACACGCGCGGCGAGGCGATGGTCGCGTTCGCGGCCCGGATCGCGCGCTCGATCCACGACCACCACGCGGCCGCGCTCGCGGCGATCTGCGCCGGCGTGCAGCGGCGCAACCGCGGCGACTGGATCGGCGCGCTCTCGGACCTCGAGCACGGCGTGAGCAGCCTGCGCGCGCACGCGCCAGGCGGCGCGTGGGAGCGCGGCCTCGCGCAGCGCAGCGTGATGGCGGCGCTCGAGTCGCTCGGCGAGGTGCGCTCGCTGATCCACCGCGCGCGGCGACTCCACCGCGAGGCGCAGGAGTCCGGCGACGTGCAGGTCAGCCTGCTCGCGGCCACCTACTCATCCCTGGGCCTGCTGGCGACCGGGAGCTCGAGCGCCGCGCGAACGCGGATCCGCGGCGCGCTCGCGTACTGGCCGCGCGCCGGCTACCAGATCCAGCACCTGCAGTCGCTCAAGGTCGAGGTCCACTGCGATCTGTACGACGGCTACGCGACCGACGCGTGGCGCCGCGTCGCCGACGTCTGGCCGCAGCTCGAGTCGTCGACCTTCCTGCGCCTCGCGAGCCGCCGGACCGAGGCGCTGGTGCTCCGCGCCCGCGCGACGCTCGCCCACGTCGCCAGCGCACCGCGCCAGCGCGAGCCGCTGCTCGCCGAGGTCGAGCAGGACATCCTCCAGCTCGAGCGCGAGCGCGCGCGCTACCTCGAGGCCGTGACCGCGCTGCTGCGCGCCGGCTACCTCTCGCTCTACGACGACCGCGAGGAGGTGACGCGCTTCCTCGACGCCGCGCTCGCCGGCTTCGAGGCGGCCGGCATGATGCTGCTGGCGGCCTGCGCCCGGTGGTGCAAGGGTCACTGGGTGCAGGACGAGCTGCTGGTGCGACGCGCCGAGGCCTTCATGACGATGCAGAGCGTCGCCGACCCCGCGAGCTGGTGCCGCGTGTACGCGCCAGGGCTGGTCCGTTGATCGAGCGCCTCGGAGAGCAGCGATGCACGTGACTCGGCGACGGCGCGGCGACGCACGAACGACCCCGCGGGCCCGGACCCTCGCGCTGCTCGTCCTCGCGCTCGCGCTCCCGCAGGCGCCCCCCGCCGCGCGGGCCGCCGCGCCGCGGATCATCAACCACGACAAGATCGGCGCCGAGAAATTCCGCCGCGGGAAGTCGGCGGCGCTGCTGGGCAAGCCGGAGATCGCCGCCGAGTCGTTCGTCGGCGCGGGCGAGTCCTGGCTCGCCGCGCTGCGCTCGCTGCCCGAGACGCCGGAGACGCTCGGGCGCCGCAACACGCTCATCAACAAGGCGCTGCAGGCCTACCTGCTCGCCCACGAGCAGCGCGGCGCGGCCGTCTGCCCGAAGCTCGACATGGCCTATCAAGCAGGCCGCGCGTACCTCAAGGAGCTCGTCCGGGTCTACGCCGAGGACGCGCGCGAGCTCGAGGAGTACAAGTTCGTCGCGGCGAAGATCATCACGATCGAGGACGCGCGCGACTCCGACGCGTGCCGGGAGCTCGCCGCGTCCGAGCCCGCCGCGCCCGTCGCGGAGCTGCCCGCGGCGCCGCCGGAGCCGACGCCGATCGCGGACGCGCCCGAGGCCACGGCGCGCGCGCGGAGCTTCCGCGTCGCGGGGATCACCGCGATGTCGACCGGCGCGGCGCTGCTCGTCACCGGCGTCGCGGTCGGGGCGACGTACTACCGGCGCGGCGTCGACCTGACCGGGCGGCTCGACGCGCTGTACGCCGCGGACGCGTCGCCGACGATGCTCGACGCGGTGCGCCAGCAGGGCCAGGCCGCGAACACGGTGACGAACCTGTCGTTCTTCCTCGTCGGCTCGCTCGGCGGCGCCGCGATCATCACGGGCGCGCTGCTGTACACGCGGGGCGCGAGCCCGCGGGCGCGCGGGCGGTCGGCCGCCCGCGTGCGGCTGCGGCCCGCCGTCGGCGGGCTCGTGCTGACGGGGCGCTGGTGACGAGCGCGGCGGGCGCCAGCGCGCGCGCGCCTGGGCGAATTGCCGCCTCCTAACACCTGTCGTAAAATTCAGGTTCAAGCGCAGTGACCCCCGCGACACGCACCCTCCCCCGCGCAGGCGCGCTCGTCGGGCTCACGGCGCTCACGGTGGCCGGCTGCTTCCCCTTCGTCGACCCTGGCGGCGCGACGACGGGCTCGAGCGCCGGCACCAGCTCGACGTCGCAGCCGCACGCGACGACGGGCTCGAGCGCCGGCACCGACGCGTCGAGCAGCGCGGGCGCGAGCGGCGACACCGAGCAGACCACGGCGACCCTCGAGAGCTGCGGCGACGGCCTCGTCGATCCCGGGGAGGAGTGCGACGGCACCAACCTCGCCGGCGCGACGTGCCAGAGCGAGGGCTTCGGCAAGGGCGGGCTGCTGTGCAACCCCGACTGCACGCTCGACACGCAGCACTGCTCGAGCTGCGGCGACGGGGCGCTCAACGGGGAGGAGGAGTGCGACGGGGTCCTGCTCGGCGCCCACGAGACCTGCGCCGACGTCGGCCTCGGGACGGCCGAGCAGCCGCTGGGCTGCGACGACTCCTGCGCCTACGACTTCTCCGCGTGCGACGCGTGCGGCGACGGCGTGATCATGGATCCGGAGTCGTGCGAGCCCGCGGGCGACGTGCTCGTGAAGCCCAACCTGGGCGGGCAGACCTGCGTGGGCCTCGGCTACGAGGGCGGGCTGCTCGAGTGTACAGGCGGCTGCGGCTTCGACACCTCGGGCTGCCACACCTGCGGCGACGCGGTGAAGCAGGCGCAGGAGCAGTGCGACGGCGCGGACTTCGGCGGGAAGAGCTGCGCGAGCTTCGACTCCGCGATCGGCGACCCGTTCGACGCGGGCAGCCTGAGCTGCTCGGACGACTGCGGCGTCGAGACCTACGAGTGCTCGCTGTGCGGCGACGGCGTCACGACCGGCGCCGAGCTCTGCGATCCGCTCGCGCCGAACCCGTACACCTGCGCGATGTACGAGGAGTACGACAACGGCGTGCTCACGTGCCCCGACTGCTCGGCCTACGACTTCTCGATGTGCACGAAGTGCGGCAACGGGCTCGCCGAGGCGGGCGAGCAGTGCGATCAGGACGACCTCCAGGGCGCGAGCTGCCTGACGCTCGGCTACGACGGCGGCGCGCTCGCGTGCACGGGCGGCTGCAAGCTCGACGAGAGCGGCTGCGCCAACAACTTCTGCGGCGACGGGATGGTCACCGACGCGGAGAAGTGCGACTGCGGCGAGGGCGGCGACATGTGCACGCCCGCGCAGCTCGACGGCGTGACGTGCGAGAGCCTCGGCCACGACGGCGGCGCGCTCGCCTGCAACACGCCGTTCAATTGCATGTTCGACGAGAGCGGCTGCTACGACTGCGGCGACGGCGAGCTCAACGCGGGCGAGGCCTGCGACGGCAACAACCTGGGCGGAGAGACGTGCGCGTCCCAGGGCTTCTACAGCGGCGCGCTCGCCTGTGACGACAGCTGCGAGCTCGACACCAGCATGTGCAACCCGCCGCCGAACCCGCTCACGGCCTGCGTCTCGCCGATGCTCGCGATCACGGGCGCGGGCCCCGGCGCCGCCAACCCGGCGGTGATCTCGATCCCGTGGGGCGGGACGGTCACCGACGTCGACGTCTTCGTGGACTGCCTGCACGTGTTCCCGGGCGACCTCGGCTTCACGGTCACGCACCTCGGCGCCTCGAGCGTGATCCTGCACCGCCCCGGCGTGCCCGCGACCATGGTCGGCTGCGGCGTCGACAACATCGACGCGGTGTTCGACGACGAGGCGCTCGCGCCGGCCGAGGACGAGTGCGCGCAGGCGCCTCCGGCGATCGGGAGCCCGCCCAGCTTCCGACCGCTCAACCCGCTCACGGCCTTCGACGGGCTCAGCGTGACCGGCGACTGGAAGCTGATCATCGACGACCACGACGCGCTGCAGAGCGACGGCCAGCTGCTCGAGTGGTGCGTCTCGATCACGTGGGAGTAGCCGCGCGCGCGACCGGCGAAGCTCGTGGCGTCCCTCGGGCCCGCTAGCGCGAGGCCGCGAACGAGCGCCGCTCGGCGTAGCGCGGCAGCACCATCGTGAAGCGCGAGCCCTCGCCGCGCACGCGCTCGGCGAACACCTCGCCGCCGAGCAGCTCGGCGAAGCGGCGGATGATCGCGAGGTCGAAGCCGGAGCCGTCGGACGGCACGACCGCGGCCTTGCTGTCGGGGTTGTAGGGATCGAAGAGCGCCGCGACGCGCTCGGGGTCGACGCCGCCGCCGCTGTCCTCGACGACGAAGCGGACGCGGTCGCCCTCGCGCTCGCGGCCCCACTCGTCCTCGACCACGACCGTGATGAGGCCGCGCTGCGTGAACTTGCACGCGTTTGCGAGCAGCGTGAGCATGCACTGGCGCACCTTCGTCTGGTCGGCGTGCATGGTCCCCGCGCCCTCGAGCCCGCGGACGACGATCTCGTTGCCGCGGCTCTCCGCGAGCGGGATGACGCTGTCGACGACCTCGGTGACGAGCTCGGCGAGCTCGAAGGTGATCGGCGCGAGCTGGGCGGTGCCGGCCTCGAGGTGCGCGAGGTCGAGCACGTCGTCGGTCAGCTCGAGCAGCCGCTTGCCGGCCTCGAGGATCTTGGCGAGGTCGGCCGCGACCTCGTGCTGCTCGCCGTCGCGGGCGTCCTCCTCGAGCAGCTCCGTGTAGCCGATGATCGCGTTGAGCGGCGTGCGGACCTCGTAGGTCATGCTCGCCATGAACGTGTTCTTGGCCTTGTTGGCCGCCTCGGCCTTGTCGAGCGCCTCGACGAGCTGCTCGTTCTTGCCCGCGAGCTCGGCCGCCGCGAGCTTGAGCCGCTCGCGCGCGGTCTTCTGCTCGGTGATGTGCTCGGTGAACAGGATGATCCCGCCGATCTCGCCGTTGGTGTGCCGCCACGGGTGCACCTCCCAGCGCAGCCACTCGATGCGGCCGTCGCGGCGGCGAAACGGCTCCTCCGCGCGTCGCTCTACCTTGCCCTCGAGACACCTCTCATAGGCCGCGCGGAGGTCCCGCGTGGTCTCGGGGAACACGTCGTAGTAGCCGACGCCGATGAGGTCGCGCCCGTGCAGCCCGTAGTCGGTGAGGAAGCGGCGGCTGACGAGCATGAAGCGCATGCGCGAGTCGAGCATGGCGACCGCGGCCGAGGTGTGCTCGACGAGCAGGCGCAGCAGCCACTGGCTCTGGTGCAGCGCGCGCTCGGCCTGACGCCCGGTGAGCGGCGCGCCGAAGCTGCCCTCGCCCACGCGCCCGCCGGGGCCCGCCGCGATCTGGAAGGCCGAGCGCGCCTGCCGACGCAGCATCGCCTCCCAGCGCTTCTCCTCGGTCACGTCGCGCGCGAGCCCGTAGATGAAGTCGCGGCCCGCCGCGACGCTGAGACACCACGACAGCCAGCGGTGCGCGCCGTCCTCACAGCGGACGCGCACCAGGCAGCTCGCGGGCGCTCGCTCCGCGCGGAGGCGCTCGAGCCCGCGATCGAAGACCTCGCGGTCGTCCTCGTGCACGAGCTCCGCGAGCCGGCGCTGCACGATCGCCTCGGTCGAGTACCCGAGCACCTGCTCAAACGCGCTGTTTATCCGCAGGATCCTCGCGCCCGTGTCCGCGAGACACATGGGATCCGGCGACAACAAGAAGAACCCGCCCGTCGGATCGAGCCCTGTGTGTGCAGAGTCCATGGTCAAGTGAGTCGCGCGCTGAGGGAGCAGAGCGACGCGACGCGGCTTCAGGGTAGCACCCATCTCGTCGCACGATTCCGAGGCGACCGTGCAGGGATTTCGCGCGCGAGAGTGCTCCACGCCGGGATACGGAATACATGTTCACCCACGCGCGCGAGCACGGGGACGACGCGCCGTCGAGGCGCGAGCCGCCGGCGGACATCCGGCGCGCGCGGTCACGATGGTAGTCCGATGTACTCGAGCATGCGCTCAGGGTCGTCGGTCTCGATCCAGTCGACCCCGAGCCCGATGACGCGATCGAGCTCGACGCGCTCGTCCGCGCCGCGCTGGGCCGCGCGCTTGACCGTGCGCGTGTCGAGCGGGAACAGGGTGTACGCGCCGACGGCCTCGACCCCGTGCCCCCGCAGCCGCGCGACCGTGTCGGGCCCCAGCAGCACGTGCTCGGCCCCGCAGACCGTGGACCCGACCCAGCTGCCGACGGCGTTGGCCTCCAGGAGCCGACCGATCACATGGTCCGCGCCGCGCTCCTGCTCGGGCAAGGTCATGTGCGCGCGCAGGCCGGGGACCCAGCGCATCCAGCTGAGGACGCCGTCGAACAGGCCATCGTCGTAGGTGAAGCCGGAGTGCAGCGCGGCGTGCTCGTGCTCGAGCGCCCGCAGCTTGAGGAAGTCGAAGGAGGTGACGATCACCGAGTCCTCGGCGCCCGCGTCTCGGATCACGCGCGCGACGATCGCCCCGTCGTGCCGATGGCTCCAGTCGGGCGACGACGGCTTCATCTCGACGTTGATCGCGAGCTTGCCCTTGAACTCGTCGAGCACCTCGGCGAGGAGCGGGATCGTGCGCTCGCGCGGGTAGTTGATCCAGCACTCACCGTCGGGCCCCGCGCCCATGTACAGGCGCCTGCGCACGCGCAGCCGCGAGACCTCGGCGAGGTCGCGCGCCGCGATCGAGCCGGGCTCGCCCGTCAGGCGCTCGGTGTCGTCGTCGTGAAACAGCACGACGTTGCCGCAGGCGGTGACCATGACGTCGATCTCGACCGCCGGGATCCCGAGCTCGACCGCGCGGCGCAGCCCGGCGATCGTGTTCTCCTGCTCGATGGTCGGGACCCCGCGGTGGCCGGTGACCAGGGGTCGATCCTTGGGTCGTACGAAGGGGTTGTTGGCCGCCACGAGTTCGCGTCACCTGGGTTTCGCCCTCATGTTCGGCGATCACGGGGCGCGACGCACCTTCCGGCAGCCCCTGCCGCGGCCTGCGGGCCGGTGCAGAACGTTGCGCCGCTGCGCAGCGCGACGCGACATCGTGCGTCAGATTGTGCTTGGTGGCCGGAAAACGCGAGTCTGGACGCGCCTGGCACAGGTTGTGCTTCTACACTGCGCACTCGAAGGACAGATCGACCATGCACCTCAGCGATCTTGCGCTCGTCCTGCCGCTCGCGTCCGCGCGCGCCCCCGCGACCCTGCTCGCTGGCGCGACCGCGCCGGATCTCGCGGCCGCGTTGTTCGGCGGCGCGCTCATCGGGCTCGCCTCCATGCTCCTCTTGCTGTTCTCGGGTCGCGTCGCGGGCATCAGCGGCGTCGTCGGCGGGCTGCTGCCGCCGCGCCTCGGCGATCTCGACTGGCGCGTCGGCTTCGTCGCCGGGCTGCTCGTCGGCGGCCTCGCGCTGCGCCTCGCGCTGCCGTCGACGCTCGATCTCTCGACGCTGCCCGACTCCACGCCGCTGCTGCTCCTCGGCGGCGCGCTCGTGGGCGTCGGCACCCGCATGGGCAACGGCTGCACGAGCGGTCACGGCGTGTGCGGCGTCGGCCGCATGTCGCGTCGCTCCGTGGTCGCGACGGTCACCTTCATGGCCTTCGCGGCGGGCACCGTGTTCCTCTCGCGCCACGTGATCGGAGGGTAAGGCGATGCGCGGACTTCGACAGACTCACGTCTCGTTCCTCTCGGGCGTCCTGTTCGCGCTCGGCCTCGGGATCGCCGGGATGACCAGGCCCGCGAAGGTGCTCGCGTTCCTCGACATCACCGGCGACTGGGACCCCAGCCTCGCGCTCGTGATGGTCGGCGCGATCGCGGTCTACGGCGTCGCGTTCCGCCAGATCACCTCGCGCCTGCAGCGGCCGCTGCTGCTGCCGCGCTTTGAGCTGCCGACGCGCACCGACATCGACGCGCGCCTCGTGGTCGGCTCGATCCTGTTCGGCGTCGGCTGGGGCCTGCTCGGGCTGTGCCCCGGTCCAGCGCTCACCGCCGCGGTCACGGGGGACGCCGGGCTGCTCATCTTCGTCGCCGGGATGCTCGCGGGGATGATCGGCTTCAACCTGGCGCTCGAGGCACTTCAGGAGCGCCGACGCGCGCCCTGAGCTCGCCGCGTGGCGACGCCGCGCGCCCTGAGGTCCTCGACATGGGCGCGCGCGATCAGCCCTGGCTGTGCTCGCCCCGCTCCTGTGGTACCTCCGCAGGCCGGGATGTCCGCCGCCGCTCGCACCGCGTCGCGCGTGCTCGGGAGTCGAGCGCTCGCCCTCGTCCCGCTGTCGATCGCGCTCGCGCTCACGAGCCCGCAGGTCGCCGGCGCGCGCGAGGGGCCGCGCACACCTGAGCCCGCGACCGCGGCGAGCGAGCCCGAGACGACCGCCCAGGAGCCGCCGCCTCGGCGCGGCGACCCCCGCCCGCGGCGCGGCTTCGCGGCCTGCAACCCGGGCAGCGATCCGTGCACTCGCTCCCGCCCCGCGCGGCTGCTGCTGGCGCTCACCGGCGTCGTGCTCAGCGGCGCGGGCACGGCGATCTTCCTGACCCTCGGCGACAGCGTCGGCGCCGGGGATCCGGGCGGCGTGATGGTGGGCGCGGGCTTCACCGCGCTGACCGGCGCGGCGATCGGCTCGATCTTCGCGCTCGTCGATCACGACCTCCCGACCGACTTCGATCGCGTGCGCCCGGCCCCGCTCGAGCTCGGCTACGGGTTCGGGCCGCGACCGGCGGTCGGCGAGCGCCGCCCGGGCACGCTGCGCATGCGCTTCGCGCCGACCTACTGGATCACCCCCGGCGCGCGCGTGCGCCTGCTCGGTCACGTCGGCGGGCTCGCGGGCGAGGCGGTCGACGTCGACCCGCGGCCGCAGGCCGCCGAGCCCTCGGGGGAATTCGCGACCGCGCAGCGCGAGCGCCGGCTCGACGTCGGCGTCGCGCTCGACACCGCGGTCGCGCTCCCCTACCCGGTGCTGCCCGCGACGCGCTCCGCGTTCCTCGGGCGCGCGGAGCTGCGCTGGAAGCCGGAGGCGCAGATCCGCCGGCACACCTACAACCACGGCGCCGCGAACGAGGAGCTGCAGGAGCGCGTGATGTTCCTGCCGCTCACCGTCGGCGCGCGCTGGAGCGTCTCCTCGCGTCAGCGCCTGACCGTCTACGCGGGCCCGCGCTTCGACTTCAGCGCGCATCGCCGCGCGGACGGGCCGATGCGCCGCGGCGCGCCGTCGATCGGCCCGTTCTACGGCGAGGCCTGGTACGAGGTCGACGTCCCGCTCGCGACGCGCGCGGGTCGGACCCGCGTCAACAGCCAGCTCGCGCTCGGCTACGTGCACTCGCGCTTCGACGGGCGCGGGATCAACGTCGACGCGGTGATCGGCTTCATGGGCCCGGTGCACCTGCGCTGGGTCACGCGCGTGCGCCCGCCTGGCGCCCGGTTCGCGGCCCAGGCCGGCGCGGGGCTCATCCTCGGCGACGGCGCGACCGTCACGCTCAGCGTCGGCGTCGTGATGCCCGACGCGGGCGCCGCCCCGGCGCGCCGCCGCCCGTCCAGCGAGGGGTCTCGATGAACATGTCTCGCCATACCTGTCCTTCTATTAACGCGCGTCTCGGGCTCGCGCTCGCGCTCGCGCTCGCGCTCGCGCCCGGCGGCTGCGCCCAGCCCGTGTGCGCCCAGCCGGACTACCGCGACCCGGACTGCCGCGTGCTCGAGGAGAACGAGCGCGCGCGCCTGCGCTCGTCCGCCGGCGCCGAGCTGCGAATGCAGGCGCCGGACGCCGACGCGACGAGCTCCTGGGACGCGCTCGGGCTCCTCCGGGAGGAGCGCCCCGGCGAGGTGACCGCGCGCGTCGCCGCGCTCGGCGACTTCGCGCTGTCGATCGAGCCCGCCGAGCAGCCCGCCGACGCCCTCGAGCTCACGCTGACGAACGTCGATCCGCGCCTCGTCGTCGAGCTCACGCGCGCCGACGACGACGCGCTCATCGCGGTGCTGCCGGCCGACGGCCCGAGCCTGCGCCGACACGCGCGCGTCCCGTTGACCGAGGGCGCGCTGTGGCTCCGCGGCGCGCTCGCGTGCCCCGATCGCTTCCGCCTCGTCGCGGTCGGCGACGTCCAGGACGGCGTGCGCCACTTCGAGCGCATCCTCGATCACCTAGAGCTCGAGCGCGCGGCGGCCGAGGAGGCTGGCGAGCCGCTGCTCGGGCTGCTGCTGCTCGGGGACCTGACGGATCGCGCGCGCGACGACGAGTTCCGAGCGCTGCGCGAGCTGCTCGCGCGCGCGCCGGTGCCCGTCGCCGCGACGCCGGGCAACCACGACATCTTCCGCGCCTTCCCGCCCTCCTACAACGAGATCTTCGGGCCAGGCAGCTACAGCTTCGAGCTCTGCGGCGCCCGCGTGGCGATGCTCGACAGCGGCAGCGGCATGATCGCGGACTCGGTCGAGGCGCGGCTCGACGAGCTGATCGCCCGCGACCGCGAGCGCGCCCCCTTCCTGCTCGTCGGCACGCACATCCCGGCCCACGCGGGCCTGACAGGCAACGGCTGGACGCGCGAGGATCAGGCCGAGCGGCTGCTCACCGCGCTCGCCGAGGCCAAGGTTGATATCTTGCTCACGGGTCATGTCCACGCGCTGCGCGAGTACCCGGCGGTCCCGACCCCCTACGGGCCCGTGCGCGAGCTCATCGCGGGCACGGCGGGCGCGGCCCAGGGCAGCGGACAGCTCGACTTCGGCTACGTGCGGCTGAGCCTCGCGCGCGCGCCCGCGAGCATGGAGGCGTGCTACGTCGAGGTCCCGCCCCCCGGCGAGCGCGAGACGTCAAGCGATCGACCGATCCCCTCCTGCGCCGCCCCCTGACGCGGCGCTCGAGCTCGCCGACGAGCGGTCCTGCGCGAGCACTGCTTGCACGTCCAACGATCGCCGACGAGCGACCGCGAGCGCCGTGGGTGAGCGATTCGCGCGAGGTTGCGCCGGCGCGCGCGCGCTGTGGCATCTTGCCCTGATACGCGGTCCCGATTTGGTGTCTGACGCAAGCCGTGCGCACCACGACGCGATCGTTCGGATCTGTCCAATCAACCACGCTCGTGCAAAACCGGACCGCGACGCGTCACGTCGAGATCTCGATCACGCGCGTCCGCGTGCGCGGACCGCAAGGCCCAAGAACCCAGGCGCTCGCGGCAAATCTGTGCCATCATCGGCGACGCTTGCCACCGATGAAAAGGGACTGCGGGGGCCGGCACGACACGGTTGTATGTCACAACAGTTCGCCACCTCCCTACCCGCGTACGGAGCTCGATGATCAGGCACAAGTCAGTTTTGTTCGCCACCCTCCTCTCACTCTCACTCGCCGGCACCGCTCACGCCGCGAGCGTTGATGTCGCTGAAGGCCCGGCCGAGGGCGAGGGCGGCGCGTCGATCGGCGGCTCCGTCTCGCTCGGCGGCGACGGGGCGTCCGCCGAGGGCGACGCGTCCGCCGAGGGCGACGGCGCCGGAGGCGGAGACGCCGACGCCGACGCCAAGGGTGACAAGAAGAAGAAGAAGTCCGGGGGCGGCGCGGCCGCGTTCTTCAAGAAATGGCGCCCCGAGCCGATGACGCTCGAGCTGGGTGTGTTCGGCGGCGTGCTGATCCCCAGCAAGACCCACGAGATCTACGTCCCCGACATGACGATCGCCGGCTTCGGGCACCAGCCCTACGCCTCGATCGCGCCGGACATCGGCCTGCGGGTCGGCTTCTACCCGCTGCGCTTCCTCGGCATCGAGGCTGAGGGCGCCGTCATGCCGACCTCGGTGCAGGACGGCAGCTCGGCCGTGCTCTACGGCTTCCGCGGCTACGCCCTCGCCCAGCTGCCCTACCGCCTCGCGCCCTTCGCGTTGATCGGCTTCGGGGCCATCGGCGGCAGCTCCGAGGCGCTCGGCGGCGACATCGACCCGGCGCTGCACTTCGGCGGCGGTCTCAAGTTCTACATCAACAAGTGGCTCGCGCTGCGCCTCGACGTGCGCGACAACGTCACCGCGCAGTACGAGATCGACAACGGCCGCACGCACCACATCGAGATCCTCGCCGGTCTCTCCGTCGTGCTGCTGCGCAAGTCGAAGGAGCTGATCGACAGCGACGGCGACGGCCTCTACGACCCGGGCCAGGGCCTCGACGTCGAGGACCAGTGCCCGCAGGAGCCGGGGCCGCGCGAGAACAACGGCTGTCCGGTCGAGCTGATCGACAGCGACGGCGACGGCCTCTACGACCCGGGCCAGGAGGGCGTCGCGCCCGAGGACACCGACCAGTGTCCGGACGAGCCGGGGCCGCGCGAGAACCACGGCTGCCCGCTCAAGGACAGCGACGGCGACGGCATGTACGACCCGGGCCAGGACGGCGCGCCGGCGGACATGATCGACAAGTGCCCGGACGAGCCGGGGCCGAAGGAGAACGACGGCTGCCCGCTCACCGACAAGGACGGCGACGGCTTCTTCGATCCTGGCCAGAAGGGCATCCCCGAGGGCAAGCTCGACAAGTGCCCGGAGAAGCCGGAGACCGAGAACGGCTACCAGGACGGCGACGGCTGCCCCGACGAGGTGCCGACGACGCTCAAGAAGTTCACCGGCGCGATCAAGGGCATCTACTTCGACGTCGACAAGGACACGATCAAGTCGAAGTCGCACACGGTGCTCGACAACGCGGTCAAGGTGCTCAAGCAGTTCCCCGACACGCGCGTCGAGATCAGCGGGCACACCGACTCCGACGGCGGCCGCGACCACAACCTCGACCTGTCCCAGCGCCGCGCCGACGCGGTCAAGAAGTACCTCCAGGACAAGGGCATCGACGGCGCGCGCATGCAGACCAAGGGCTACGGCCCCGACAAGCCCATCGCCGACAACAAGACCAAGAAGGGCAAGGCGCAGAACCGCCGCATCGAGTTCAAGCTGCTTTCGAAGTAGCGCTCGAAGTAGCGCTCGAAGTAGCGCTCACACGCGCGCGAAGGGCCCTCTCGGGGGCCCTTCGCCCGTTAACGACCCCGCGCGATACGGGCCCCTCGCCCGTCGTCGGACGCGGGGCCCTTCGGCCTTCATCGCCTGAACGCCGCGGTCGCAGCGCTCCGAAGCGCTGCGTCACCGCGAGCACGGCGCTCGGGGGAGCGCCGCGAGCTCGCGCGCCGCTCAGATCCCGAGGTGCGTCGCAAAGGCCAGGGAGCGCCCGGGCGCCGGCTGCGTCATCGCCGGCTGCGTCGCCGGCTGCGTCGTCGCCGGCTGCGTCTCGGCGGGCTGCGTCGCCGTCGGTTGCGTCGCCGCTGGCTGCGTCGCCGCTGGCTGCGTCGCTGCGGGCTGCGCCTCCGCAGGGGCGGGCGCGGGCGCTGCCGCGGGCGCTGCCGCGGGCGCGGACTTCGGCTTCTTCGGCGCGACGGCGCCCCCGAGGTCGAGCACGATGTTGGCCGCCGTCAGCGTGTCGAGCGGCACGACATCCGGGGACGGCGGCAGCGTCTTGTCGTAGCGCAGCGAGAACGAGACCGCGAACGCGAGCTTGGCCCCGTTGCGCGTCTCGAGCACCGGGATCGAGAACGAGTTATCCCAGGAGATCTTGTACAGGATCTTCTGCGGCGCGAAGCCGTGCTGGGTCCCGTCGAGGAAGCTCTGCAGGTACTCGAGACCGGTCCGGAAGGACACCCGGTCGTCCTTGCCCTTGGCGCTGTAGCCCGCGAACAGGCGCGCCGAGTGGTTGATGAACTGCCGGTCGATCATCTCCGGCGTCGGGTTCTCGGCGGTCGGCGGCGGGTTGAAGGTCTCGGTCGCGCACAGGTCGAGGTCGAGCTCGGCCGAGCAGCGGATGTCGACCTGGAGGTCGTAGCCGACCTCGGCCCAGAGGTCGTGACTCCCGCCGAAGCGATCGCCGCTGCCCTTGAGGATGAAGAACGCGAAGCCGGGGTCGACGTTGAGGCGGAACTTCAGGCCCTGGAACGGGTCGTGGCGCCCGGTGAGCATGAGGAACACCGCGATCCGCTTCTTGAGGAAGTAGTCGTAGCGCAGCCGCCCCTGGAGGTTGAAGATGTTCGGCTCGAGGTCGTCCGTCATCGCCACCTCGTCCTCGACGCGCGCGAGGCCGTAGTTGGCGATGAAGCTGCTGTGGAACATGTGCTTCTTGCGCCGCAGCTCGTACAGCGCGTTGCCCGTGAACGCGACCGAGGTCGCGTTACCCGTGGCCCCGAGGCCGCCGAGCGAGAGCTTGAAGTTGGTGAAGTCCTCGGCCTTCTCGACGTCCTCGAGCGACTTCGCCTTGCCGAACTCCCCCTGCCCCTCGAGCTCGGCGGGCCCCTCGGCGGCCTTCGAGACGCCCGTGCCCGCGCCCGCCGCCGGGGTCGGCGCGGCCTCGGGCTCCTGCGCGAAAGCGCTCGTCGACGCGAGCAGGACAGCGAGACAGAAACAGGGTGCGATCGAGTGCGTGCGCTTCACGGGTCTCTCCAGTCGGGCGATGTGTAACAGGGTTCGTCGGCGAGGACACCCGGAATCACCGGCGTCTGCGTTTGCACGCCGCGCGCGACGAGCGGCGCGCGCTGGCCGCATGTACACGAACGTCACCGCGTCCGCGCGACCGCGCCGCTCACGAGGTGATCCGGTACTCGCGGAGCTTTCGCCACAGCGTCGAGCGGTTCATGCCGAGGCGCTTGGCCGCCTCGCCCTTGCGACCGCCCGTGACCTGCAGCGCCGCGAGGATGCGCTGCCGCTCCATGTCGCCGAGCGTCGAGGAGACGGCCGCGCGCGGCTGCGGGGGACGCTCGCCGCGCAGCTCCGGCGGCAGCTCGTCGATCGTCAGCGACGCGCCGTCGCCGACCGCGAACGCGTGCTCGATCGCGTTCCGCAGCTCGCGGACGTTGCCGGGCCAGCGGTACGAGAGCAGCGCGTCCATGGCGACGGAGTCGATGCGCTCGATGACGCGGTAGCCGTCGTCGTTGAACATGCGGATGAAGTGCCAGGAGAGCGCCTCGACGTCGCCGTCGCGCTGACACAGCGGCGGCAGGAACAGCGGGACGACGCGCACGCGGTACATCAGGTCCTCGCGGAACCGGCGAGCCGCGACCGCCTCGCGCAGCGCCTGATGGGTCGCCGAGAACACGCGCACGTCGACCGTGATCTCCTCGGTGCCGCCGACGGGCGTGAACGCCTGCTCCTGCAGCACGCGCAGCAGCCGGGCCTGCAGCTCGAGCGGCATCTCGGCGATCTCGTCGAGGAAGATCGTGCCGGTGTGCGCGAGCTGGAACAGCCCGCGGCGATCCTTGACCGCGCCCGTGAAGGCTCCACGGACATGTCCAAACAGCCTGGACGCGAGCAGCTCCGGCGTCAGCATCGCGCAGTTGAGGCTGCGGAACGGACCCTCGGCGCGCTTGCTGAGGCGATGCAGCGCGTGCGCGACGAGCTCCTTGCCGGCGCCGGTCTCGCCGCGCACGAGCACGTTGGCGCGCGAGCGCGCGACTCGGCGCATGCGCTCGAACAGTTCGAACATCTGCGGCGCCACGGTGTAGATGCCGTGGAAAGACTGAAGCTTGTCAGCGGGGGATGACCGATTCATGTCGCACCTCGTTGCAACACATAGCACCGTATAGTCGATCGAGGGGACGCGCGATCGCGCGCAGACTCGATTTTTCCACGAGGTCGGCGGATTCTCGGGGAGCGACGCGCGCTGCCCGCGAAGTGATCCGGGCTGGCCCGCCCTGTGCACACTCGACGGCCGATGGCATCCAGCGACACGGCAGCAGCAAGCGGCCCGGGCCGGCCTCGCGCGGGCTCGCCGGGCACCTCGGACCGCGCGGCGAGGATCCGCGCGGACATCATCGCCGGGACCACGACCGCGGTCATGCTGATCCCGCAGGCGATGGCCTACGCGCTGCTCGCCGGGCTCCCGCCGATCGCGGGGCTCTACGCCGCGCTCATCCCGCCCGCGCTGTACGCGATCTTCGGGACCTCGCGGCACCTCGCGGTCGGCCCGGTGGCGATGGACTCGCTGCTCGTCGCGGCCACCGTCGGCGCCATCACGGTCTCCGGTCCTGACGCGTACTGGGTGATCGCCTCGGCGCTCGCGGTGCTCGTCGGCCTCGTGCAGCTCGCGCTCGGGCTCTCGCGCATGGGCTCGCTGGTCAACCTGATCTCGCGCCCCGTGATCGCCGGCTTCACCTCGGGCGCGTCCATCCTCATCGCGCTGAGCCAGGCGGGGCCGCTGCTCGGGCTGAAGCTCGCGCGCAACGAGCCGGTCTACCGCAAGCTGATCACCATCGCCCAGCGCGCCGCCGAGATCCACGGGCTCACGCTGCTGATCGGCGCGCTCGCCATCGCGCTGCTCGTCGCGCTCAAGCGCCTCGCGCCGCGGGTGCCGCGGGCGCTGGTGGTCGTCACGCTCGGCGCGCTCGCGGTCTGGGGACTCGGGCTGCACGCGCGCGGCGTCGCGATCGTCGGCGAGGTCCCGGCCGGGCTGCCCACGCCTCGCCTGCCGCTCATCGACTTCGGCCTCGCGGTCGAGCTGCTCTCGGCCGCCCTCGTGATCGCGCTGCTCTCGTTCCTCGAGGCCATCTCCTCCGGCCTGGCGACGGCGCGCCAGGACCCCGATCGCCAGGCGGCGTCGGCGATCGATCCCAACCGCGAGCTCATCGCGCTCGGCGTCGCCAACCTCGGCACGGGGCTGCTGCGCGGCTACCCGGTCGCGGGCGGGCTCTCGCGCACCGCGGTCAACTTCCAGGCCGGCGCGCGCACGCGGCTCTCCGGCGTCATCACGGCGGCGCTCGTCGGCGTCACGCTGCTCGCGCTCACGCCCGCGTTCTACTACCTCCCCAAGCCTGTCCTCTCGGCCATCATCATGGTCGCGGTGTTCAGCCTGCTCGACTGGCGCACCGCGGTGCAGCTCGCGCGCGTCGAGCGACGTGACCTCGCGGTCATGCTAGCGACCTTCCTCGCCACGCTCGTGCTCGGCGTGACCGCGGGCGTCGCGTTCGGCGTCGCGCTCTCGCTCGCGGTGTTCGTGCGCCGCGCCTCGACGCCGCACAGCGCGGTGCTGGGCCGCCTCCCGGGGACCGAGGTCTACCGCAACGTGCTGCGCTACGAGGAGGCCGTCGAGCTGCCCGGCGTGATCATCATGCGCTTCGACGCGCCGCTGTTCTTCGCCAACGTCCAGAAGCTGCAGACGCGGCTCGACGCGCGCCTCGCCCAGCGCGACGACGTGCGCGCCGTCGTGCTCGACGCCAGCGGCGTCGCCTACCTCGACGCCTCCGCGGTCGCCTCGCTCGGCGAGTACGTCGACTCCCTGCGAGCCCGCGGCGTCGCGCTGTTCCTCGCGCGCGTGCCGGGGCCCGCCCGCGACGTCCTGCGCCGCGACGGCCTCGCGGGCAGACTCGGCGCGGAGCGGTTCTTCTTCACCACCCACGAGGCCGTCGAGGCGGCGCGTGAGCACGTCGGCGCGCGCTGGCCGGCTGCGGTCCGCGCGTCACGACGCCCGCCGTCGGACCCGATCGAGCCCGTCGAGCCCGTCGAGCCAGAGGTCGGCGCCGCGTAGCGGCCCGGCTCACGCGGGCACGCTGGCGCAGGGCGCCGGCGCCCCGGGCAGCGACAGGCAGTAGGCGACGAAGGCCTCGAACACGGGGCGCGGGCGCCCGCGGGTCGGCAGCGCGTGGAGGTGCAGCGCCGGCAGCACGTTGACCTCGAGCAGCGCGGCCGCGCCGTCGCTCGTCGGCCGGCGCGTGAACGCGGCGAGCGGCCCGCGCAGGTCGACGCCGCCGACGTCGACGCCGAGCCGCGCGCACGCTCGCTCCGCGAGCTCGCGCCACCCCGGGTGCAGCGCGTCGGTCTGGTCGATGATCTCGGCCTCCTCGGACAGCAGCTCGATCGTCTGGCCGACCGAGAGGCGCGCGTCGAGGGAGAGCCCGTGGACCCGGAGCTGCTCGCGGACGACATCGTCGGACGGGATCACGTCGAGCCCGCGCAGCTCGTCGTGCGCGCGCGCGCGTCGCGAGTCGCGATTGAGCTCCGCGATCTGCTCGCCGCAGCTCACCGCGCCCGCGCGCAGCGTCGGCCGCTGGATCTCCGCCGCCGCGATCGCGCGCCCTCCGACCACCGCGACCCGCAGGTTCGCGCCCGTCAGGAACGGCTCGACGATCGCCTCGCAGTCACGATCCTCGGCGCGCGCCCAGTCGACGGCCCGCGCCACCGCGTCGAGCGCGCGGTGGGGGCCGCTCACGCCGAAGCCGCGGTTGCCCCCGTTGGGCTTGACGAACACGGCGCCGCGCCGCGCGAGCAGCTCGCGGACCGCCGGCGCGCGCGGGTCGTCGTCGTCCTGGACCATCACGCTCGGTACCACCGGCACGCCCTCGCGCGCGATCAGCTCGCGGCTGACGTACTTGTTGTTGCTCAGCGTCTGCGCGACCTGGCTCAAGAACGGCGAGCGCGTCTTGCTGATGATCACCGCGCGCGACCGGTGCCGCAGGCGCATGAGGAAGTCCGTGTGGACGACGCGCGAGAGCGGCTCCGCGGTGACGCCGAGCCGCGCCGCCGCCTGGGCGATCAGCCGGTTCGTCCGCCCCCAGCTCATCCCCGGCTCCGCGCGGCCGCGTAGACGTACACGCTGTCGCGCGCCGCCCCCCGGATCGGCTCGGCCGGCTCGGCCATGATCGCCTCGAGGAACGCCGGCAGCTCGAGCATGCGCGCGTGCGAGGCGGGCGTGTACACCCGCAGCCCCGCGAGCCGCTCGATCCGCGCCGCGAGGTCGGCCGGGCGCAGCTCGAGGGGGCGCCGCGCCGCGAGCGTGAACGTCCAGGCGCTGTGGAAGCTCGGCACGTGGTAGTGGACCAGCTGCGTCCACGGGAACACCTCGCGCAGCGTCGCGCGCATGGTCCTCGGCATCAGCATGTCGACCACGTCCAGCTCCCCGGACTGCACGATCAGCAGGCCGTCGTCGGCCAGCGCCCGCGCGACGCGGCGGTACCAGTCGACCGAGTGCAGCGCGAGCGCCGGCCCGTCGTCCATGGGGTCGGTGACGTCGAGGATCACGACGTCGAACTCGCCGGGCGCCGCGCCGTCGACGACGTCCTCCACGTCCGCGGCGCGGTACTCGACGCGCGGATCCTCGAAGGCGTCCTGACACAGCTCCGGCATGTACTCTCGGACAGCCTGCACAACCTCGTCGTCGATGTCGCAGGCCAGCACCGACTCGACGCCCGGGTGGCGCAGCAGCTCGCGCAGCGCCGCGCCCTCCCCCGCCCCGCCGAGCAGCACGCGCCGCGGCGCGCCGTGCAGCGTGACGCCCGGGTGGATCAGCGCCTCGTGGTACATCGCCTCGTCGTTGACGCTCGACTGCACCACGCCGTCGAGGAACAGCACGCGCCCGAAGTACGCCGTGTCGGCGATGATCACGTCTTGGTGCGGCGTCCGCGTCTGAAACACGACCCGCTCGAGCTCAAATTCCACCACGGTCCCGGAGCTGTTCGGCTCCCGCAGGAAGATCGGCATCGGACTCCAATTCTACGCGCCCGTCGCTCGCGGTGTCGGGATGGGTTGTGGGCGACGCGCAGCGCCGGCAGTAAAGCCCCACGCGCGCGCGCCGGTCAAGTCTCCGTCCCTCCCCGGCGGCGGCGGCGTCGCCGTCGGCTCACGATCATCGCGGCGCCCGTGTACGCGAGCACGCACAGCCCGACGCCCGTCAGCAGCGCGAGCGCGCGCCCGGGCGTCCCGATCAGCTCGCCGGTGTGCAGCTTGAACACCCAGCGCGTCAGCCCGCCGGCGGTCGACCGGGTCTCGAGCACCTCGCCGCGCCCGTCGAGGAACACCAGCGTCTCGGCGTCGTCGTCGAGCCAGACGCGGTAGGCCGCGCCGGGCTCCTGCGGGATCGCGAGGTCCGTCGCCGGCGAGCCGTCCCCCGCCGCGACCGCGCGCTCGACGAGCGCGTCGAGCGAGATCGGCGTCTCGACGATCGGCGCGGCCGGTGGCGGCTGCTTCAGCTGATCGCGAAACACGAGGATCGAGCCGGAGACCGCGATGATCACGGCCAGCAGCCCGATCGAGAGGCCGACGGCCTGGTGCCAGCGAAAGTGCGCGCGACGCGAGATCGTCATGCTACAGCGTCCCTCCGGCGCCTGGGAGGCGACCTGTTCCTCGGTACAGACGATGCTCGACCCGCGCCCCCGAGCGCGCCCAGAAGCGCTGCGTCGCGCTCATCCGCGCGACCGCGGCGCGTCGCCGGCGACCGAGGAACTCGTGCGCGAGCCCGAAGTTGAAGTAGAAAGTCCGCGGTCGACCGGCGTAGAGCCCGGCGTTGGTGTCGTCGCTGCGGAAGAAGTACTCGGCGTTGAGGATGTTCTTCACGCCCAGCGTGAACTCGACGCGCGTCGCCAGCCGGGCCCCGACCCGGCGCCGGACCCCGAGGTACGCGCCCCAGGTCGCGTACGCCGGGATCTTCCCGACGCCCGCGCCGCCCGCGGGCGTCGACGGCTGGTCCCCCTCCGTGGGCGTGTTCGCGTAGTCCGTGAACTGCTCGTCCTGCCAGTAGACGTTACTGCCGAACCGCAGGCCCCAGGGGAACTCGTGGCTGACGCCGCCCCAGGTCTCGTGGATCGGGTACCAGGCGAGCAGCTTGCCGACCGTGCCCGGCGAGTTGCTCTCGGTGATGCGCGAGTACGTGAACGCGTAGCCGACGTTGAACTCGAGCCCCTCGAGGGACTCCCAAAGATCGCCCGGCGCCCAGCTCAGGTCCGCCTCAGCGCCCGACGCCCAGGCCGCGTTCACCAGGTCCGAGGCCCCCTGCTCGCCGGAGTCGACCATGTTGTGGATGTCGCGAAACCACCCGGTGAGCTCGAGGTACACGCCCCCGAGCTCGAGCAGCTTCGCGCCGACCTCGAACTGATTAATCTCCTCGAGCATAAAGCGACCGTCGCGCGCGGAGCCGTCCGCGATCTTGAAGCTCGGCGCGCCGAGCGAGCGCCCGAAGCTGGCGAACAGCGAGACCTCATCGCGCGGGGTCCCCCAGATCGACACCGCGGGCGAGAGCTGCGGCAGAAACCGCCGCTCGAAGAACTGCGCGAGGTTGTTGCGGATGCCGAAGTTCATGAGCTCCACGCGCACGCCGCCGTAGACCGCCATCTTGCCGTCGAGCAGGTGCAGCTTGTCGTCGGCGAACAGCGCGTAGCCGGCGTAGCGACCGTCGTTGTCGACCCGCACGCGGACGTCGTAGTCCTCCACGAAGCCGCGCCGCAGCATCTCCACGCACGGCTCGACGCCCATGTCGCGCAGCTGGTAGTTGCTCTTGGTGTCGCCGACCTCCTGCAGGAAGTCGATGCAGCGCTGGTCGGTGCCGAGCTCGTACATCGCGCGCGCGCCGAAGGTGAAGTCCTGGAACAGGCGGCGCTTGGGGCTGTCGACGCGGAGGGCGTAGCGCGTCTCGGCCCCGAATACGCTGTAGGTGCGCGGCACGTAGCTGCGCACCGGCGCCTCGGCCCACTCGCGATCCTGGTCGGAGCGCATGACCGACATGCGCTCCGTGTAGTTGTACCAGCCGAGCACCTGCAGCTCGTGGTCGTCCTTCGGCCGCCAGCGCCCGCGCAGCGCCGTGCCCACGCGCGAGCCCTCGAAGTAGTCCTGCTCGCGCACGCTCTGAAGCCGGTTCTCGTCGTACTGAAACCGGTAGAGCCCGCCGGGGAGGTCGCTGTGCTCGTAGAACAGGTGCGTCGTCGAGAGCAGCGTGAACTTCGACGTCACCGGGTACGAGAGCTTGATCAGCCCGCCGTGGGCCTGGAACTCGCTGTGCTCGCGGAAGCTCTTGCCGAAGCGCGGCGCGTACTCGAAGTACATCCCGAGCTTGCGGTGCGTGCCGCCGTAGGACGTCGCGACGGCGGCGTCGCCGAACTGGTCGGACTGCGCGAACACGGAGAGCGTGGGGTTCTCGGGGATCGGCTGAGAGACCAGGTTGATGACGCCGCCCGAGGTCCGCGGGCCGAAGCGCACGGTCGCGCCGCCGCGCACCGTGTCGACCCGGGCGATCGTGAACATCGAGACCGGGAACAGCGACAGCTCGGGCTGCCCGTAGGGCGCCGGCTGCAGCGGGATCTCGTCGAGCATCACCGTGGCGTCCTTCGACAGCTTCGGATCGGCCCCGCGCACGCCGACGTTGAGCTTGGTGCTCACGCTGCCGATCCCGGAGGCGCCGGTCTCGGGCGAGCGCACGCCGACCGCCGACTGCAGCGCCTCGCCGATCGACGCGAAGCCGCGGGCGCTCGCGTCGTCGAGGCCGACGATCGAGCGCCCGCCGACGTGACGGAACGCGTCGATGCGCTTGCCCTCGCCCAGCAGGTCCGTGGTGACCGTCACGGTCCGCGAGCCGCCGTCGAGCTCGACCGCGTCCTCGTCGACCTCGTCCAGCGACTCCGTGGGGATCTCCTCCGTGGGGATGTCCTCAGAGACATCCTCTTCGCTCGCCGCGGCGCCCTCCTCGACGGGCGGGCGCGCGGCGCCGTTGGCTCCGGCTCCGGCGCCGCCGAGGTGGGCCCAGGCTCCGGCTCGGCGGGCGCGCTCGCCGGCGCGCTCGCCGGCGCGAGCGTCGTCGGGCCGGCGTAGTCGCGCGGCCCGGCGATCAGCGCGATCGCGGAGTACAGCGTCCATGCTGCAGGCGAGAGCGTCATGTCGTGTAGCCGTCGCGCGGGCGCGCTAGTCGACGCGCACCGTCGCCGCGCCGCGCAGCAGCAGGCTGTACTCGGGCTCCTCGAACAGCGGCGCGAGGTCGTCGTGCTGTCGGATCGACCAGTCGCTTCCGCCGGGCTCCGTCGGCTCGTCGATCACGTAGACGGCGCCGCGCGTGTCGAGCCCGTAGAGCACCCCGTCGACGCGCGCGAGCGAGTCGATCTTCTGCCCGCTCTCGAGCGCGTCGAAGAACGGGCCTGTGTCGAGCATCGCGGCCCCCGAGAGCGAGTAGAGCGCGTTGCGCCCGAGATCGAGCTCGCTGTCGTCGAGCTGCGCGTCGACCATCGCCAGCGCCGCGTCGTCGTCGTCGCGCGCCCGCGTGATGTCCCCGGCGACGCCGCGGCTGTCCGCGAATTGCGTGACGATCGAGCACAGCGCGCGATCGGCGTAGTACGTCGGGTCCTGGCTCGAGTCGTTCGGGTGCGGGCTGTAGCCCGGCTTGAGCAGGAAGTCGGGATCGATCTCGTACAGCGCCCCCTCGGCGCCCGCGGAGCCAGCGTACAGCCGGTTGCCGACGAAGCCGAGCGCGGACATGTTGAAGCGCCAGTAGCACGGGTCCGTCGCGGGGTCGTCGATCGGCCCGGCGCGGATGGTGTAGCGGTCGACGCCGATATGGTTGTCGGCGCGCGTCCAGTCGGCGACGTCAAACGCGGCGAGCCCCCACTCGTCGTTCAGGGAGTCGTAGGAGATGCCCCAGAAGCCGAAGCCCGGGTGCCACGCGATGTCGCGCAGCGTGAAGCGCTTGAGCGACTGATCGCCGACCGAGACCTCGCCGAGGCGCGCGTCGAGCCAGAGGTGGCCGAGCCGCGCGACGCGACACGCGGGCGCGTCGTCGCACTCCAGCGTCGGATCATAGAGGTAGATGGCCGGCCCGACGAAGCAGCTGAACTCTTGGCCATCACAGTCATCGGGCCCGATCGGGTAGTTGACCGTGTAGTTCGCGACGCGATCCGACAGCCGCGCGTTGACGAAGGCGATCAGCTCGCCGCGCAGCGGCTGCTCCTCCAGCGCGCAGTCGGGGCAGTTCTCGATCTCCGGCGGCAGTCCCTCCCCGGCGAAGCTCTTGGGATCCACCTCCAGCTTCACGCAGCTCGCCGCCAGCAACGCCAGCGCGCAAGGGGCAATATTGAAAATCACTTTCACTTTGTTGGGTGCTTAGCACCCCCGAACGGAGGGGGTCAAGCGCCTTTGGCGCGTTTTCGCGTGCGAAAAAACTCGTTGCGCTGACTTGATATTGAAAACGTTTTTCAATATCACTCGATATAGCCTGGGTCCCTCTGCCATGCAAAGCGCACGACTCCACCGCTCTCTCCACCGCTCTCTCCACCGCTCTCTTCTCTGCCTCCTCCTCGCCAGCACGGTGAGCCCGGCGCTCGTCGCCTGCGGCGACAGCGGCGCGGGTGAGACCGACAGCGACACCGATGACACCTTGGGTGAGACCGAGACCGCCGGCGAGCCGCTCTACGACCTCGGCGAGAAGGTCTCGCAGGACTGCGTCGACGCCATGGCGCAGCTCGACGCCTTCACGGCCGCGGCCGGCGACGCGACGAGCATGAGCGCCGCCTACGAGGGCACCGCGCTGCAGGCCTACATCCAGCGCCTCGACGGCGAGAACGCGCGCACCGACGACTCGGCGATCACGACCGCGCTGGCCGGCGGCGGCGAGCTCGAGTTGATCGACGCCGAGCTGTGGGTCCACTACGCGCTGCTCGAGGGCCTGCGGACCTACGTCGCCGCGCCGGAGGGCGGCGTCATGGACCCCTACCACGTCTGGGATGACGCCCACTGCATCTGGAGCGGCGCCTGGAAGTCGGTCGCGGAGACCGCCGAGGGCTGGAGCGGCAGCTACACCGACGTCATCGTCGCCGACGTCGACGCCGCGTTCGCCACGGGCCACGACGGCATCCTCGGCGACCCGCCCGCCGCGTCGATCGACGAGTGGGTCGTGCCGCCGCAGAAGCAGGTCATCGAGAAGAACCAGTACCGCGCGATTCACCGGCACGTGACCCACTTCGCGAGCCTGGCGCAGACGAACGGCGACGCGCTCGCGGCCCGCCGCGCGCTCCGGTGGTTCGAGATGTTCGAGCACCGTCTCGACGGCCGCAACACGGCGGGCATCACGATCGTGAAGGACATGCTCGCCGGCGATCCCGGTGCGGTCGACGCCGCCGTCATCCTCCGCGAGATCAACGACGCGTTCGCCAAGCGCACGCGCGGATACGCGAGCCTCGCGATCGAGGGCGGCGAGCTCGGCGTCCCCGGCGGGTACAAGGGCGCGGTCGAGGGCTCGGTCTACACCAAGCTGCTCTACCCCCACATGGTCGACGCGGGCTTCGACGTCGCCGGCCTCGAGGCCAGCTGGGACGGCTACAAGCAGGCGATCCGCGACGACGACATGGCGGCCGCGCAGCAGCACAGCGACGCGCTCGTCGCCGCCTACTGTGACTATCAGGTGCAGACGCTCGGGATCGAGACGTGCACCGCGGGCGCCGACGGCTGAGCCGCCGCGCCGCGCCCGCAGGCGCGCCCTTCGCTCGTCCGCGCGTCGCTTGACCGCCGCCCGTGCGCGCGGGGAACATCCCCGCGATGGGAGCGCAGGCCTTCGGATGAGCACGCTGCTGGTGATCCGCCACGGACAGGCGTCGTTCGGCGCGGCCGACTACGACGTGCTGTCCTCGCGCGGCGAGGAGCAGTCGCGTCGCCTCGGCGCGTATCTCGAGCGCGCCGGCGTGCGCCCGGACGTCGTGATCACGGGCCCGCGCGCGCGGCAGATCGACACGGCGCGGCACATGTCGAGCGCGCCGGCGTTCGCCGACGCGACCGTCGAGCCGCGCTTCGACGAGTTCCCCGCCTTCGAGATCGTCGCGGCCGCGCTGCCGACGCTGCTCGCCTCGGGCGAGCTCTCGCCGGCGCGCCGGGCCGCCTACGAGGCCGCCGCGCGCGACCCGGTGCGCGAGCGACAGGGCTTTGAGGACATGTTCCGCGACATCATGCGGCGCTGGGCCGAGGACGACCCCGTGCTCGCGCCGGCGCTCGCCGAGCTCGAGAGCTTCGCGGCCTTCCGCGCGCGCGTGCTCGAGGGCATGCGCGCGCTCATGCGCGCGCGCGGGCGCGGGCGGACGATCGTCGTCGTGACCTCGGCCGGCACCGTCGGCGCCTCGCTCGCGGCCGCGCTCTCGCTGTCCCCGTGGGACTCGATCAAGGCCAGCCTCGTCGTCGCCAACACCGCGATCACGACCTTCAAGTACCGCGACCCCGCCGACGTGAGCCTCGGCAACTTCAACGCCCACCCGCACCTCACCGACCGCGCCCTCGTCACGCTGCGCTGACGCGGACCTGAAAGCGACGACGCACCGCCATGGACTTCTCGATCCCCGACGCGACGCAAGACCTCCTCGATCGCATCCGCGCGCACGTGGACGCGCACGTGCGCCCGCTCGAGGCGCGCGTGCTGGAGCGCGGCTTCGCCGGGAGCGCGGCCGAGCTCGACGCCGCGCGCCAGCGGGTCAAGGACGCGGGCCTCTGGGGCCCGCAGCTGCCCGAGGAGCTCGGCGGCCTCGGCCTCTCGCTGCTCGAGCACGGGCTCGTCAGCGAGGTGCTCGGGCGCAGCCCGCTCGGCCACTTCGTGTTCGGCGCCCAGGCGCCCGACGCCGGCAACATCGAGATCCTGCACAAGTACGGCACGCCGGCGCAGCACGATCGCTACCTCGCGCCGCTCGCCGCCGGCGCCATCCGCAGCTGCTTCTCGATGACCGAGCCCGGGAGCGCCGGCTCCAACCCGACGCAGCTCGAGTGCCGGGCCGAGCGCGACGGCGACAGCTACGTGATCAACGGCCGCAAGTGGTTCACCTCCTCGGCCGACGGCGCGCGCTTCGCGATCGTCATGGCGGTGACGAACCCCGACGCGCCGCCGCACATGCGCGCGAGCATGATCATCGTCCCGACCGACACGCCCGGCTTCAAGCTCGTGCGCAACATCCCGATCTTCGGGCACGTCGGCGGCGGCTACGACAGCCACGCCGAGATCGTCTACGACGCCTGCCGGGTGCCGCGCGAGAACCTGCTCGGGCCCGAGCACGCCGGCTTCATGATCGCGCAGGAGCGCCTCGGCCCCGGGCGCATCCACCACTGCATGCGCTGGATCGGCATCTGCGAGCGCGCGTTCGAGACGATGTGCGCGCGCGCGGTCTCCCGCGAGCTCTCGCGCGGCGAGCCGCTCGCGAGCAAGCAGCTGATCCAGTCCTGGGCCGCCGAGTGCCGGGCGAAGATCAACGCCGCCCGCCTGATGGTGCTGCAGGCCGCCTGGAAGATCGATCACGAGGGCTTCCGCGCCGCCCGCCAGGAGGTCTCGATCATCAAGTTCTACGTCGCCGGCGTGATGATGGAGGTCATCGATCGCGCGATCCAGGTGCACGGCGCGCTCGGCATCACGAGCGACACGATCCTCGCCCACTACTACACCCAGGAGCGCGGCGCGCGGATCTACGACGGGCCCGACGAGGTGCACAAGATGGTCGTCGCGCGCCTGATCTTCCGCGACGCCGAGCGCCGCGAGGCCGCGCGCCGCGAGGCCGAGGACGCGCCCCAGTCGCCCTCGCGGCGGAGCTCGTCGATCCTGAGCTCGGCGCGCAGGCCCCCCGCGGACCCGGGGGTCGAGCGCTTCGTCGACGCGACCGCGCCCGTGCGCGACGGCGAGGCGCTGCCGCTCGAGACGCTCGGCCCCTACCTGCGCGAGCAGCTGGATCAGCCCGCCGACGCGCCGGTGGTCGTCGAGCAATTCCCGGGCGGGCACTCCAACCTGACCTACCTGCTGCGCGTCGGCGATCGCGAGCTCGTGCTGCGGCGCCCGCCCTTCGGCACCAAGGTCAAGCGCGCGCACGACATGGGCCGCGAGCACCGCGTGCTCTCGGCGCTCGCGGGGCGCTGGCCGCTGGCCCCCGCGCCGCTGTTCTTCTGCGAGGACGAGTCGATCCTCGGGGCCCCGTTCTACGGCATGGAGCGGCGCCGCGGCGTGATCCTGCGCCGGCGGCCGCCGCGGGAGCTGCTCGACAGCACGCGGCTCGGCCCGGCGCTCTCGCGCGCGTGCATCGACACGCTCGCCGAGCTGCACTCGATCGACTACGCCGCCGCGGGCCTCGACGCGCTCGGCAAGCCCGAGGGCTACGTCGCGCGCCAGGTCTCCGGCTGGACCACGCGCTATCACGGCTCGCAGACCGACGAGATCCCGTCGGTCACGCGCGTCGCTACCTGGCTCAAGGACAATATGCCCGAGTCGGGCGCGCCGGCGCTGATCCACAACGACTTCAAGTTCGACAACATGGTGCTCGACCCCGCCGACCTCACGCGCGTCACCGCGGTGCTCGACTGGGAGATGGCGACCGTGGGCGACCCGCTCATGGATCTCGGCACCTCGCTCTGCTACTGGATCGAGCGCGGCGACCCGCAGCCGCTCAAGATGATCAGCTTCGGGCCGACGACGCTCCCCGGGTTCTGGACGCGGCGACAGCTGGCCGAGCGCTACGCGGAGCGCACCGGTCGCTCGCTCGAGAACATCGTGTTCTACTACTGCTTCGGGCTGTTCAAGACCGCCGTCGTAACCCAGCAGATCTACTACCGCTTCGCCAAGGGCCTGACGAAGGACCCGCGCTTCGCGATGATGATCGAGGCGACGAAGATCCTCGCGGGCCAGGCCGAGCGCTACCTCGACCGGCGCGAGCTGTAGCCGAGGTCGCGCGGCGCGTCGGCGCGATCGCTCGCGCGCGAGGCCGCGTGCTCTGCCTGGCGCCCGCGGCCCGGCGGCCGGAGCGGGCTGACCGTAACACCCGCCGACGCGCGGCGTTGAAACGACCTGTATGCCGCACGCGCGCTCGCTCCTCCCCCGCGTCCTCCCCTCCCTGGCCCTCGGCGCGGCGCTCGCGGTGCTCGGCGCCTGCGGGGACTCCTCCAGCGGATCCGACGGCTCCTCCGACGGCCCCGCGAGCGACTCGGACGACACCAGCAACCCGTCGGGCGGACCCGACGCGGACTCCGGCGCGACCGCGGAGACGCTCGACCCGGGCGAGACGACCGGCGCCGACGATCAGCTCCCACCGACCAACAGCGGCGAGCTGCGGCCGTGGCTCGACGACGGCGGCTACCTGGGCTGGACCGCGGAGTCGGCTCCCCACGACTCCGCGGGGCCGCACTTCGGCACCGTGCGCACCTACGTCAACCAGGCGCTGCTCGACTCGCTCGACGCCCAGGACGCGACGCACCCGCAGGGCGCCGCGGCGGTCAAGGAGCTGTACGGCGACGGCGACGCGGTCCTCGGCTGGTCCGTCGCGATCAAGACGCAGGCCGACAGCGCGATGGGCGACGGCTGGTACTGGTACGAGGTCTACAACGGCTCGGTGTTCGGCGACGGCCTCGGCGACGGCACGTGCACCGGCTGTCACGGCGGCGGCCTCGACTACGTGCTCACGCCCTACCCGCTGCAGTGAGCTCGGCGCCCGTGTCAAGCGTCGCGCGCTCGCTCGCCGTGGCGCCCGACGCATCATACCGCGGCGCGTCGCCGCCGCGGCGGTCAACGCACGCCGACGCAGGGATTTTTGTGCGGCGATTCATCGCGGCGCCACACCTTCGCGGTCAGACAGGAGGCAAACCAGGTAAAATAGGGCCGAGCTGGTCGCTCGCCGCCGCAGGCCCAAAGTTCTACCTACATTTCGTTCAACCAGGGAGCCGCCTCTGATCGCAGGTGCGCAGGCTCGTTCGACGAGAAGCCCGACGGGGTTATCGTGGCGCCCACCTACTTGTGTAGGGGTTGAACTTCAAGCCTGCAGCGAGCGACCGGCTCGCTTTTTTTATGTCTCTGAGGACTTGTCCTGCGAGACGGGCTGCTCAGCGCCGCGCGACGGCGCCTCGGGCGGGCGCCTGTCCTTCTTCTTCTTGTCCTTCTTGTCCTTCTTCGGCTTGGCCGGCTGCGGCGGCGCGGCGACGGCCGGCGCCTCCTCGGGCAGCTCCGAGATGACGCGCAGCGCGTCGCGGATGCGCAGGCGCACGCGGTCCTTGCCGACCGCCGCCATCGTCTCGAACAGCCCGGGCGCGGCCGTGCGGCCGGTGACGACGACGCGCAGCAGCCCGAAGATGTCGCGCGTCTTCCAGCCGGTCTGCTCGCAGAACGTCCGCGAGAAGCGCTCGAGCCCCTCGGCCGTGAAGCCGCGCGCGTCCGGATCTCTCTCGATGCCCTGCATGAACTCGGTGAGCACGTCCAGGACCTCGGCGCGCGTGCGCTTCTTGATCGAGAACTTCGCCAGCACCGGCGTGTAGTCGAGCGCGCCGCCGAAGAAGAACGACGCGTAGGGGACGAAGTCGTCGAGCCGGTTGATCCGCTCGTGCACGAGCGCGGCCAGCTCGCGCAGGCGCGCCGGCGCGAGCACGCGCGACTGCAGCTGCTCGACGAACTCGTCGAGCGAGAGGCCGCGGATGTCGTCGCCGTTAAACGCCTCGAGCTTGCGGCCGTCGAAGACCGGGCCGCCGACGCTGACGCGCGACCAGTCGAACTTCTCGATCATCTCGTCGAGCGTGAAGCGGTCGCGGTCGTCGGCGATGCTGAAGCCGAGCGTGGCGAGGAAGTTGAGGAAGGTCTGCGGCAGGATGCCGAGCTCGCGGTAGTGATCGATCGAGACCGGGTTGCGCCGCTTGGACAGCTTCGAGCGGTCGGCGTTGCGCAGCAGCCCGAGGTGGTAGAACTCCGGCGGCGTCCAGCCGAACGCGTCGTAGAGCAAAATGTGCTTGGGCGTCGACGTGATCCACTCCTCGCCGCGGATGACGTGCGTGATGCCCATCAGGTGATCGTCGACGACGTTGGCGAGGTGGTAGGTCGGGAAGCCGTCCGACTTCATGATCACGGCGTCGTCGATGAGGCGGTTCTCGAAGCGCACCTCGCCGCGCAGGCCGTCCTGAAACACGGTCTCGCCGTCGCGCGGGACCTTGAGGCGCACGACGTGGGGCTCGCCCGCGCGCGCGCGCGCCTCGGCCTGGGCGCGGTCGTAGTCGCGGTATCGCCCGTCGTAGGCGGTCGGCCGCTGCTCGGCCTTCTGCGTCTCCCGCATGGCCTCGAGCTCCTCCTTGGTGGCGAAGCAGCGATAGGCCTTGCCGGTCGCGAGCAGGAGGTCGACGTGCTCGGAATAGATCGGGCCGCGCTCGGACTGCCGGTAGGGCCCGAAGGGGCCGCCGATATCGGGCCCCTCGTCCCACTCGAGGCCCAGCCAGCGCAGCGCGGCGAAGATCGCCTCCTCGCTGCCCTCGGTCGAGCGCGCGCGGTCTGTGTCCTCGATACGGACGATGAACGCGCCGCCGTGCTTGCGCGCGAACACGTAATTGAACAGGCCGATATAGGCGGTCCCGACGTGCGGATCACCCGTGGGGCTAGGCGCAATTCGGACCCTCGGCGGCTTCATCCCGTCCATGCGCCTGTCCCTACCACAAGGCTCGAGGCGCCGTTACACTCGCCCTACGTGAGTGAAGTGACGAGCGAAAATAGAGTCATCGACGCGATTTGGTCGGTCATGAAGCGGCGGATCGTGGATCGAGGCGTCGCGGCGACCGAGCTCGCCGAGCAGCTGCTCTACAGTCACGGCAACCTCCACCGGACCGAGACCGAGCTCCGCGCGGGTGAGCGCGTGCTCAACAACGACAGCGAGCTGCTGGGCCGCATCGGCAAGGCGGCGAGCATGGGGATCTCGCTCTACCTCGGCAACCGCCGCATCGCGTCCACCACCATGCTCGACGCGGGCAAGGCCGCGGAGATCGGCGGCTACGCCGACGCGCTGCTCGTCGACACCGTGTTGCGAAAACGCGAGGTGTTCAAGGGCTCGCTCACGCAGGCCAACCGCCAGCTGCTGGTCGTCGCGCGCCCGCTCTACGTCACGACCGCCCCGGACGACAACGGCCCGATCGGCATGATCGAGGCCTTCCAGGACGAGCAGACGCTCCTCGAGATGATGGCGGTCAGCACGCGCATCGGTCGCGACAAGCAGACCAGCGCGCGCCAGCAGCACGCCGACGAGATGGAGTCGATCATCGACTTCCTCGACGATGTCGCGCGTCGACTCCAGCTGCTCGCGCTCAACGGCAACATCATCGCGGCGCAGGCTGGCGAGCAGGGCCGCGCGTTTCGCGTGGTTTGTCGTGAGCTGGGCACGCTGGCCGACCGCGCGAAGGGCAACGTGACCAAGGTTCGCCGGCTCATGCACACCATGGGCCTCGAGGTCTCGGACGCGGCGGACCTCGTGCACGCGCTCGCGGGCGGCGGCGACCACTCGGGCCACGTCCTTGGGTGAGCGTCTGCGACCACGTGTGGTGTGAACTCGCCTGAGCGCCTTGGAGAGATCGCCAGCGCGATCACTCCAAGAATAACAGCAACATTTGCGTGTTTGCCGGCTCGAGCGCGATTCTCGAACGCGCTCTCCGGGCCGTCTCCGGGCGCCCAACGAGAAACCGCGCCCCCTCGTCGTCCCCTCGCGACCGCCGACGAGCGCTTGACTTCGGACCCGAGGTCTGGCGCTCGCCAGACCTCCAAGCGCGAGAATCCGCGCTTCGAACATTCGTCGAGAAACCCGCGGCGCCGCGGGCCTACTCGCCGGCCCCGCGTACGCACGAGAGCCCGCGGCGTCGCGCGTGCGGCCGTGCGCGGGTGCCCCTCGAGCGGCGCGCTGGGGGCCGGCGCGACGCCCCCGCCCGAGCGCGCGACAAGGCGTCGATCGAGGCGCGGCGCGGGGCGAAACGATCACGCGCTCGTGGGCTTCGGACCCCGCACCGGCGCCTCGCACAGGTCGTTTCTCTCTGTATTTTCAGCGTCGGCAGTGCTATGCGAGATTCACCAGTGCTTACGGACCTCGCACATGCCGGCACGCGTTCGCGGGCGTTCCCCTGCGAAGGTCCATATCGTGAAGCTGGCAATTGCGTCGGAGATTGACGATGGACCAGATCTTCGAGAGCCACTTTGGTGGCAATCAAAGCTCCAACGGCGGCGAAAAAGACGGCTATTGCCCCAAATGTCGCGCCGATACCCCGCACATCATCCTCGAGAGCTACGGAGAAGAGATCCGACGCGTACAATGCGCGGTTTGCGGAGACATCCACTCCTACAAGCCGCCCCGCGGGCGCGAGGACGACGGACCCGAGACGGTAGCGCCATCCCGGCGCAAACCCTCGAAAAAGCTCAAATGGATGGAGGTCGTGGGCGCCTTCGAGAGCTATCCGACAATCCGATATAGCCCGCGCACCGAGCTCGAGATCGGGCAGATTGTCGTCCACCCCACCTTCGGCGTCGGCTACGTGAACGACGTTCAAGGCGGTAAAAAAGCCGAACTCCTGTTCCGCGGCGACCTCAGCCGGACCCTGGTTCACGGCCGCGGCGCCAGCGAGGACGATCGCAAGGGCGAAGAGGTCCCCAAGGACGAGGTTCGCCAGCTCCTGGGCCTGGAGATGGGACCGTCCCCCGAGGAGATCGCGGCCGAGCGCGAGCGCAAACTCGCCGAGGAAGAGGCCGAGCGCAAGCGTCAGGCCGAGGCCAAGCGCCTCGCGGCCGAGCAGGCCCGCGCGGAGGCGCAGGCGCGGCGCGAAGCCGAACGCAAGCGTCGCGAAGAAGAGCGCGAGCGAAAGCGAAAAGAGCGCGACGAGGAGCGCAAGCGCAAGGAAGAGGAGCGCGCGCGCGTTCGCGCCGAGAAGGAGCGCGCCCGCCTCGAGACCAAGCGCAAGCGCGAAGAGGAGCGCAAGCGCAAGGAGCAAGAGCGCAAGCGCGTCGCCGCCGAGCGCAAGGCCGTGGCGGAGGCCCGCCGGGTCGATCAGCAGAAGAAGCGCGATCAAGAGCGCAAGCGTCGGAACGAGGACCGCGAGCGAAAGCGAAAAGAGCGCGAGGGCGAGCGCAAGCGCAAGCAAGAGAAGCGCCGCGCCGAGGCCGAGGCTCGCCGCAAGGCCCGCGACACCGAGCGCAAGCGCGAAAAGGAGCGCAAGACCCGTGAGCGCGAGGCGCTGAAGAAGAAGAAGGAAGCGGACCGGATCAAGAAGAAGAAGGACGCCGACCGGCTCAAGAAGCTCAAGGACGCCGACCGCATCAAGAAGAAGAAGGCCGCCGACCGCATCAAGAAGCTCAAGGCCGCCGAGCGTCTCAAGAAGAAGAAGGACGCCGACCGCATCAAGAAGCTCAAGGACGCCGAGCGCCTCAAGAAGAAGAAGGCCGCCGACCTCCTCAAGAAGAAGAAGGCCGCCGACCGCATCAAGAAGAAGAAGGCCGCCGACCTCCTCAAGAAGAAGAAGGACGCCGAGCGACTGAAGAAGAAGAAGGCCGCCGACCGCATCAAGAAGAAGAAGGCGTCCAAGAAGAAGGCGACCAAGAAGGTCGCCAAGAAGAAGACCACCAAGGCCGCCAAGAAGAAGACCACCAAGGCCGCCAAGAAGAAGACCACCAAGGCCGCCAAGAAGAAGACCACCAAGGCCGCCAAGAAGAAGACCACCAAGGCCGCCAAGAAGAAGACCACCAAGGCCGCCAAGAAGAAGACCGCCAAGAAGGCCACCAAGGCCAAGAAGAGCACGCAGGCGGCCAAGAAGAAGACCGCCAAGAAGGCGGCCAAGAAGGCGGCCAAGAAGAAGGCCAAGACCAAGAAGAAGACGGCCATCAAGAAGCACCGCTGAGCTGGTGCTGGTCTGAGCAGAGCGCCCGCCCTCGGCGGGCGCTCTCGCGAGCAGGGCACGACAAGACGTGCCACCGCGCCCGCCCTCGGCGGGCGCTCTCGCGAGCAGGACACGACAAGACGTGCCGCCCCGCCCTCGGCGGGCGCGCTCGCGAGCGCCGTCGAAACGCGAGCCCCTACCCGCGCAGCAATCGCCCGATCCACAGCCCGAGCGCGGCGCAGGCGAGGCCGCCGAGCAAGTGGATCGTGACCTGCGCGACGAACAGCGACCAGCGCCCGGAGGTCACGAGATCATGGGTCACCAGCGCGAACGCGCTGTAGGTCGTGAAGCCGCCGAGCAGCCCGGTGAGCACCGCCGCGCGCGTCGTCGTGTCGGTCAGCCACGCCGAGAACACGCCGATCAAGAGGCAGCCGAGCAGGTTCACGAGCAGCACGCCCGCGTGGGGGAAGCGGCTCGCGACCACGCCGTCGATGAAGCTCGACAGGAGGTAGCGCGCGACCGCTCCGGTCCCGCCCGCGAGAAATACCCATAACCAGGTCGGCACCCTGCTCCTCTGGACGCGAACTCAGCTCACCATACGCGCAACGGCAGTTTTTTGCAGACCGACGCCCGCTGCCGCACGATCCCGCTGCCGGTATGTCACGCCACGATGAACCGTCGACCGCGCGCGCGCCGCGTGCCACCGGGGGCCTGCTCGCGCACTTCTCTGCGCGCCAGGATCCGTTCACGAGCGCGCTGCAGGTGTTCCCGCTGTTCCTGATCTATCAAATCGGGATCCTGATGCAGGGGGGACGCGGGCACAACGGCGTCGACTTCCTGACGCGCACGCTGATCGAGCTGTGCGCGCGCGATCTCGACCACTACCTGCTCACGCTCGCCTCGCTGTTCGTCGCCTACGGCTGCCTGCTGCTGATCCTGCGCCCGCGGGGGAGGTTTCGCTCCGAGTCGTTCATCCCGGTGCTGCTCGAGTCGGTGTTCTACGCGACGACGATGGGCACGCTGATCCTGTGCGTGATGCAGTGGGCCCAGGAATTGGTGCCGACGCTCGCGATCGGCTCCTTGAGCAGCGTTGACGTCATCGTCATCTCGGCGGGGGCGGGGCTGCACGAGGAGCTGGTGTTCCGCCTGATCGGCATGGCGGGCCTCGGCTGGCTGCTGACCGGCGTCACGGGGCCGCGACGCGCGTGGCTGCTGGCGCTGGTCGGCTCGTCGCTGCTGTTCAGCGTCGCCCACCACGTCGGGCCAGGGTTCGAGGCGTTCTCGTTCACGGCCTTCGTCTACCGGGCGCTCGCCGGCGCGTTCTTCGGGCTCGTGTATCACCTGCGCGGCTTCTCGGTCGCCGCCTGGACCCACGCGCTGTACGACGTCTACGTGCTCACGCTCGCGTGACTACGTGCCAGGGGGCCGCGTACGCGATCTGCGCTGCCCCGGCGTCACGCCGGTTTGATGAACATGCACGCAACGCGCCCTACCCTCGCGCCCAGAACGTTGTATTCGTCAGTTTTTGACGGGTAGCCTCGGGCGTCGACGGAGCTCGCGCCGCGCCGCGGAGCCGGCGCAAGCGCAGACGGGAGGGACGCGAACGAGCATCGACATGGTCCGGCGTTCAGGTGCCGGAGAGCGCGCCGACGAGGGGGCCCCGGCGACGCCTCCCGTGGTACCGTCGTCGCGCGTTTTCCCGCTTGGGATGGTCCTGAATGACTGACACCGAAGCCGCGGCCGCGCCCGTTCCTCCGCCCAACGATCTGCAAGCACCGGCGCCGCCGGTGGCCGAGAACGAACCGCCGGCGCTCGCCGAGTTCCGCAAGAAAGCGGTTCACGAGCCGACGTTCCGACGGCTGCGTCGGACGCTGCGGGAGGACGGCGACTGGCGCTCCCTCGCCACGCTCATGACGCTGCACGCCCACGCGATCGCGGAGGCGGGCGCCGCGGGCAACCGAGTCGTCGACCTGTGTCTCCAAGCGGCGGAGGTCTGGAGCGCGCGCGTCGAGGATCTCGAGCAGACGGCGTACGTGCTCGCGCTCGCGTTCCGCACGGCGCCGACGCGGGAGGACGTGTTCGAGAAGCTGCGCGACGCCTACCGGGCGCTCGACTGGGGCAGCCCGCTGGCGACGCTGCTGCGCTGGCGCCTCGAGTACGTCAAGCGCGTCAACCCGGCCGGCGTGCCGCAGGTGTTCGTCGAGCTCGGCGAGGTCGGCGAGTACCAGTTCAACAACATCGAGCGAGCGATCGCGCTGTACAAGCAGGCGCTCGCGCTCAACCCGAAGACCACGTCGGCGTGGCGCAACCTCATCCGCCTGCACGTCAGCGCCGGCGCGTGGCTGCAGGCCGCCGACCTGATGAACAGCGAGCTCAAGCACCTCGACCCGGCCGCCGACGCGGATCGGTTCTCGGAGCTGCACCTCGGGCTCGCGCGGATCGAGCACGAGCAGCTCGACAACATCGCGGCCGCCGCCCAGCACATCCACATGGCGCTGAAGGCGTCGCCTGACAGCGTGCGCGCGCTCCGGGCGTTCGGCGTGCTGTACCTGGGCTCCGGCAAGGCGACCGAGGACGGCCTCGCGAAGGCCGCCGACGTGTTCTACAAGGCAGCCAAGCTCGCGCGCGATCAGGGCGAGGAGCGCGAGGCGCTGAAGCTCGCGCGCCGCTCGACGGCGCTGCGCCCCGACCACTACGACGCCGGCACGCTGCTGGCCGAGCTGCTCACCGCGCGCGAGCGCTGGATGGAGCTCGCCGAGCTGTACGCGACGTGGATCGACTACGTGCAGGGCGAGGACGCCTACGGCATCTGGTTCGCGCGCGGCGACCTGCTCGAGACCCGCCTGTCGCGCCGCGAGGAGGCGCGCCTGTGCTTCGAGATGGCGAGCCAGTTCGAGGAGATCGGCGGCGACTCGTGGCTGCGGCTCGAGCGGCTGTACGCCGACCTCGGGAACGACCACGCGCTCGTCGCCCTGTACGAGCTGTTCGCCGAGCACATCCCGGACCGCATCACCACCGAGCACATGCTGACGGCGGCGCGGGTCTATCGCGAGAACCTCAACGACGACGAGCGCGCGTCGTCGTTCTTCTACAAGGTGCTCGAGCGCGAGCCGTTCAACGCCGAGGCGTTCGAGGGCTACAAGGAGCACTGGCGGCGCAAGAACAACTGGCTGCACCTGCGCGACGTCATCCTGTACCAGATCGATCAGGCGATTAACTACCAGGGCGAGCACTCGCCGCTGCGCGACCCGAAGTTCGCCGAGCACTTCGCCGAGGTCGCCGAGATCTGTGAGACGCGCCTGGGCGACATCCAGGGGGCGATCGACGCGTGGAACCTGATGGCCCGCTGCTACCGCCGCGACCGCCGGCCGCGCGAGCAGCTCAAGCGGATCGAGCGGCGCACCGCGGAGTGGGAGGCGGCCGAGCAGGAGCAGTTCGACGCGCTCGCGATGTACGACGACGACCAGCAGCGGCTCGGCCCGCTGCGCAAGCTCGCCAAGCTCTACCGCGAGCGCCTCGTCGACTCGGAGCGCGCGATGGCGGTCTACGACGAGCTCGTCAACACCGCGCCCGACGACAAGCTCGTGCTCGACGGGCTCATCGAGGTCTACGAGCGCACGGGCTCGTGGGAGGCGTGCATCGAGCTGCTGCGTCAGCAGTACGACTCGTCGCGCGCGCCGGCCGAGCGCGTGACGCTGCTGCGGCGCATGGCGGAGCTGTGGCAGAACGAGCTCCGCGCGCCGGGCGACGCGATCTGGGCGTGCGAGGAGATCCTGACCTTCGACGAGAACGACCTCGACGCGCTCCACCGCCTGCAGACGCTGTACAAGGATCACGAGCAGTACGACCCGCTGTACTCGTGCCTCGAGCGCGAGTCCAAGCTCGCCAGCGACCCCAAGGACAAGATCCGGCTGCTGCGCCGCATGGCCAACACCGCGGAGCTGCACCTCGAGGATCAGGCGCGCGCGACCGACTGCTGGTACGACCTCCACGATCTCGATCCGCACAACCTCGAGATCATCGACAAGCTGATCACCGCCTACGACCAGGCCGCGCAGCACGAGGAGCTCGCGGACCTGCTCGGGCGCATCGCCGCGTCGAAGCGCACGCCGAAGATCCGCCAGCTCGACTACTCGCTGCGGCTCGGCGCGCTCGCGGAGCAGACGCTGCGCGACCCCGACCGCGCGTGCTCGGCCTACGAGCGCGCGCTCCGGATCCACCGCTACCACCGCGGCGCGATCGAGGCGCTCACCCGGCTGTACCGCGAGATCCAGTCGTGGCACAGCCTCGCGGCGACGCTCGAGACGCTCAAGGAGCTGGCCGACTCCGACGAGGAGGTGCTCAGCGTCGGCTGGGAGCAGGCCGAGGTGCTCGCCGATCACCTCGACAACGCGACCGCGGCGCTGCGGGTGCTCGAGCAGCTCGCCGCCGAGGTCACGCCGGGCAACCGCGACGTCGCGCTGCGGCTGATCGACCTCTACGAGCGCGCCGGTCAGCACCGCAAGCTGATCCGCCACGCCGAGATCCTGCTGCTCTCGAGCAACGAGATCGACGAGCGCCGCGAGCTGTTCGGCAAGATCGGCCGCGCGTGGATCGAGCTCGCGGACTCGCGCGCGGCCACCAGCGCGTTCAGCCGCTTCCGCGCCGAGTTCCCCGACGACCCCGAGGGCATCCGCCTCGAGGCCGAGCTGCGCGAGGCCGGCGGCGACCACATGGGCACGCTCGAGCTGCTCTCGCAGCAGATCAAGTCGCTGCGCGACATGAACGAGAAGGTCAAGACGCTCGAGCGGATGGCCGAGGTCTGTGAGCGCGCCGGCGAGCCCAAGCGCGGCCTGACGCTGCTCGGGCGCGCGCTGACGATCTCGGAGGAGCCGGAGGAGTTCCTCGACCGCATCGAGGCCTTCGCGGCCCGCCACGAGCTGTTCCGCGACCTGCTCTCGCTGCTGGCGACGCGCTTCTCGGAGCTGGTCGAGGCCGGCAACACCGTCGGCCAGGTGCTGCTGTGCCTGCGCGCCGCGCGGGTCGCCGACACCCACCTCGGCGACCCCGAGATGGCGTTCTCGTGGGCGCGCAAGGGCTACTTCATCGCGCTCGAGCACGGCCTCGACTCGGTGCCCTCGCTCGACCTGCTCGAGACGCTCGCCGAGAAGCACTCGCTGTGGGAGCTGATGCTCGGCGTCTCGGAGCAGGAGCTCAAGCTGCGCGCGGGCACGCCAGCGCACGAGGACTACGCGACGATCAACCTGCTGATGAACGCCTCCGAGATCGCGCTCGAGCGGCTCGAGGACCCGACGCGCGCGCTGAGCTACCTGCACCGCGCCCACGACCTGCGGCCGACCGACGGCGAGCTCGCCGAGCAGATCAAGGCGCTCGCCGAGCGCTACGAGCTGTGGAGGTCGCTGATCGAGCTGCACGAGCGGCAGCTGCGGCGCTCCGAGAGCTCGCTCGAGCGCTTCGAGGCCTGCGTCGAGATCGCGCGCATCTACGAGAAGAAGCTGGGCGACCCGCCCGGCGCGTTCAACTACTTGATCCGCACCTATCGCGAGTTCCGCACGCGCGAGAAGTCGCTCTCGGACGAGGCGCTCGACATGGGCATCGCGATCGGCGAGCGCTACGACCTGTGGGATCAGATCGCGGAGCTGCACCGGCAGACCGCGATCGAGCACCTGCGCTCGGGCGACCCGTCGCGCCGCGAGGCCGGCCTGGAGGCGCTGCACGAGGCCGCCGAGGTCGAGGAGGAGCAGCGCGAGGATCTGATCGGGGCGCTCCGGACCCTGCGCGAGGGCCTCGCGTTCGATCCCAACGGCGACGACCTGCTCGACCCGATCGAGACGCTCGCGGCGCGCCTCGACGAGGACGTCCGCGAGAAGCGGGGCGACGACGCGCCGGCGCTAGGGGCCCTGACCGTGCTCTCGGTGCTGCAGCGGCTGTGCGGCAACACCCGCAGCACCAGCACGAAGATCGAGCTGCTCAAGCGCCGCGCGGCGCTGCGCGAGGCGCGTCTGCGCGATCGCAAGGGCGCGATGGCCGAGTGGCTGCGCGTGCTCGAGCTCGACAACGATCACGACGAAGCCCGCGCCGAGCTCGAGCGCCTCGCCGAGGCCGAGGGCGAGTGGGGCGCGCTGCTGCTCGCGCCCGCCGGGCGCCTCGCGCGGCTCAAGGCCGATCGCAAGGACGACCACACGGACGCGCGGCGCGAGCTGCTGCGCGAGATCGCGAACCTCTACGAGGAGCACCTGGGGCGACCCGAGTACGCCCTGCGGGCGCGCCTCGAGGCCTGGAAGCTCGCGCCGGAACTGCCGCCGCACGACGTGCAGTTCTCGCTGGGTGACGAGCATCAGCACATCTGGCGGCTCGCCGAGTCGATCGGCGCCTACAACACGCCGCCCTCGCCCCGCGATGATCTGCTGTGGCCGTCGCTGAGCGCCCCTGAAGTGGCGGACGAGGCGCTGTGGCGCAAGGCGGGCCTCGACCCGCGCACGATGTTGGCTCGCGCCGCGGAGCCGAGCGCCGCCGAGGAGGCGACGCCGTCGGCCGCGGCCACGCGGCCCAAGCGCGGCGACACGAACGTGATCGACCTCGACGAGCTGCTCGAGGTCGAGGACGACGCGCCGGAGCCGGCGGCGCCGAGCAACGTCGTCGAGCTCGCCGACCTGGATGAGGTCGACGAGCTGCTCGACGACGCGGACTTCGCCGATCTCGGTGAGCTCGACGACGAGCTGCTGACCGGCGAGCTCGAGCTCGAGGACGTCGAGGACGTCGACGACGTCGACGAGCTCGACGAGCTCGACGAGCTCGAGGACCTCGAGTCGGTCGAGATGATCGATCTCGACGAGCTCAAGCCGACCCCCCGCGAGACGCCGCCCGCGCGCAGCGGGCCGCGACCGCCGGCGCCGCCCCCCCGCCCCGTCCGCGCCCCCGCAGCCGCCCCCCCGCGCGGCCACCCCGACGGCGAACATCCCTGGGCTGCCCCCGCTCCCCCAGCTCCCCGGCCCGGTGCTGCCGCGCCGCCCGGAGGTCACGACGGCCTGGGAGGAGGTCGCGCGCGCGTACGACGAGAGCCGCTCGAGCCGCAAGCTCGACCGCATCGAGGTCGCGCTGTCGCTCTCGCGCATGTGGGCCGACGGCGCGCTGCGGGTCGAGCCCGCGTTCGCGTCGCTGACCGAGGCGCTGATGCTCAAGCCCGATCACGAGGAGGCGCTGGAGTGCCTCGAGGCGCTCGCGTCGCGGCACAACGACCCGGTGCGGCTGCTGCAGACCTACGAGGCGCTGCAGTCCGAGGTCACGCTGCCCGAGACGATCGTGCGCCACGGGCTGCGCCTGGCGAGCCTCTACGAGGACGAGGAGCGCCACGCCGACGCGCTCAAGGCCTACGAGAGCGTGCTCGGCGTGATGCCGAAGCACACCGAGGCGCTCGCCGCCGTCGCGCGCCTGTATCGCGCGCAGGGGCGTGATGACGAGCGCCTCGACGTCGCGGCTCGGCTGCTCGACGCCGAGTACGACTCGCTCGACGACGAGCGACGGATCGAGCGGACGCTCGAGCTGGCGCGCGACATGGCCGACTCCGACGACGTCGAGCAATTCGCCGCCGCGCTCTCGCGCGTGAAGGCGCTTTGCGAGGCGTACCCGGAGGACATCGACGCGAGCGAGCAGCACGCGGCGCTGCTGACCCGCGCGGCGCGCTGGGCCGACGCCGCCGCGGTCCGCCTCGCGCTGCGTCCGCGGCTCGAGGGCGGACGCCGGCTCGAGAACGACATCGAGCTCGCGCGCACCCGCGATCGCCTGCTCGTGCCCGACAACCGAGACCGCGTCGCCGCGTCGATCGACGCGTGGGAGGCCGTGGTCGAGGCGGACGGCGGGCACGCCGAGGGCCTCGCGCGGCTGCAGGAGCTGTACCTCGCGACCGAGCGCTTCCAGGCGCTCCTGCCGATCCTCGAGTCGCAGCTGGCCGCGCTCGATCCAGACGACGCGGTGACGCGCGTGACGCTGCAGGTGCTCAAGGCCCGCGCGCTGCAGGAGGGCACGGGCGACGAGGAGGCGGCGACGGAGCTGCTCGAGCAGCTGCTCTCCGACGCGCCGGACAACGACGAGGTCGCGCTCGGGCTCGGCGGCCTCTACGAGCGCTCCGGTCGCTACGACGACGGCATCCGCCTGCTCGCCGCGCGCCTCGAGGCGCTGCCCGAGGACGCCGACGGCCGCGCCGCCGCGCTCTCGTGCGGGCTCGCTGATCTGCTGCTCGCCCAGGGGGATGACCTCGGGCGCGCGCTGACGACGATCGACGCGGCGCTCGCGACCCGCGACACCTCCCTGCGCCCGGCGCTGCTGCAGCGCCGCGTGACGCTGGCGCGGCGCAAGGACGACGCGGCGCTCCTGGTCGACTCGCTGTCGTCCCAGGGCGCGCCTGCGGGGCTGCTCGAGGCGGCCGGGCTCGCGCGCGACCGCCTCGGCGACGCCCGCCAGGCCGACAGCCTGTTCCGGCGCGTGCTCGCGGCCGACGAGGACGGCGACGCCGCCGTGGAGCGACGGCTGCGCGCGCTCGACGGGCTGATGCGCCTGCTGGTCACCGAGGGGGACGTCGTCGCCGCCGAGGCGGTGATCGACGAGCAGGTCCCGCGCGTCGAGGGCGTGGCCCGTCGCGCGCGGCTGCTCACCGAGTTCGGGCGGCTCGTGTTCACCGAGACCGGCGACGTCGCGCGCGCCCGCGCGCGCTTCAAGGCGGCGCTCGAGCAGGACCCCGATCACGCCGACGCGCACCTGCGGCTCGGCGAGGCGCTCGTCAGCGTCGGCAAGCTCGACGAGGCCGAGCCCGAGATCGAGGCCGCGATCGAGACGCTCGGGCTCACGCGCGACACGCCGCGCCTCGTCGAGGCGCTCGTGCTGCTCGCCGAGGTGCTCGAGAAGACAGATCGGCCCGCCGACGCCCACCGCCACCTCGCGGTCGCGCTGCGGCAGGACCCCGACAACCTGCAGCTGCAGGCCGCGCTGACGCGCAACCGCTACTCGGCCGGTCGCTGGCGCGACGCGCTCTCGACGATCGACGCGCTCGATCAGCGCGTCGAGGATGTCACGACGTTGAGCGCGCCCGACCGCGTGGCCGCGGCCGCGATGATGGTGATGGGGGCCGAGTGCGCCATTAACCTCAAGCAGCAGGATCAGGCGGTCGCCCGCTACCAGCGCGCGATCGAGTTCGACCCGAACAACCGCGCGGCCCGGCTCGCGCTCGTGTCCCTGTGTCGTGACCACGGGCTGATGACCGAGGCGGCGAAGCACGCGGTCGCGCTCGCGGAGGCGACGAAGGGGCCGGCCGCGCGCGCGCAGGCGTTCTTCCAGGCCGGCATGCTGTACCAGGACGCGGCCAAGGCGATCCGCGAGGAGGAAGCCGAGGATCAGACGAGCGTCGAGGTCGAGCGCATCCGCGCGATGTCCTTCGATCACCTGCGCGCCGGGCTCGAGGCCATCGAGTCGATCGACGAGCCCGTGCTCGATCGCCATCAGCTCGAGTCGGCGTTCTGGTCGGCGGCGCAGCGCGACTCGAGCCTCGCGCTCTTGTGCCTCGACCGCCTGCGCAAGCACGAGGACGTGCCGCGGGAGGCCCGGCTGCCGCTCCTGATGCAGGGCGTCAAGCTGGCGCTGCGGCGCGACGAGCCCGACGACGTCGAGCTCGCCCGCTCGTACGCCAAGACCGCGCACGAGCACTTCCCGGACTCGGCGGCCGCCGTCATGGCGCTGTGCGACGTGCTCGAGGCGACGATGCGCACCGACAAGATCGAGCCGCTCGTCCTCAAGTTCTTCAACACCCAGGGGCTGCGGAGCACGACGGGCGCCGCGATCGATCAGGCCGCTCGCAGCGCGCTGCTGGTGCGCCTCGCCGACAACCAGGAGAGCCACCCCGAGCGGGTCATCGCGCTGCTCGAGCACGCCGCGAAGCTCGACCGCGCCGGCCTGGGCCTGACGGAGCGACGCCAGCTCGCGCAGCTGTACACGCGCGCGAAGGTCCGCGGCGCCAAGGTCCGGCGCAACTACGAGGCCCTGCTCGCGCTCGATCCGCTCGACGGCCAGGCGCTCTCGTCGCTCGCGCGCGCGAGCTACGAGGCCGGCGAGTGGAACCACGCCCACGCGCTCTACGAGCTGCTCGAGGTCGTCGAGCCCGACGACGCGAGCGCGCGCGAGTTCCTGGACCAGCACCCGCTGCAGCGCGTCGCCGGCGAGCCGCTCGATCTGAAGAAGCTGCTCGAGGATCCGCCGCCGAACGGCGGGGTCGTCGAGGCGCTGACGCTGCTGTGGCGCGGCGGCGCCGCGATCCTGTGCAAGCACCTGCCGCGCGTCGACGCCCCCGAACCGGCGCTCATCAGCGCGCCGGCCGAGGGCGAGGAGCCGTCGCCGCTGTGGCGCGAGTGGGCGCGCGCGCGCGAGCTGCTCGCGTCGCCGAACTTCCCGCTGATCCGCGCGAGCGAGGTGCCGGAGCCCGAGCTCGGCGAGCCGCTCGAGGGCTTCGCCGCGCCGCGCTGCCAGTACCCGCCGATCGTGCTCGTGTCTGAAGAGACATATCACAGCGAGGACGCCGAGCTGCTGCGCTTCGCGCTGGGTCGCGCGCTCTACTACGCCCGACCGTGGGCGATCCTCGCGTCCGCGCTGCCCCGCGACACGCTCACGCAGGTGCTCTCGGCGACGCTGCAGGTGTTCCACCCGCGGCACTCCCGTCGCCGCCGCCTCAAGGGGCAGCCGACGACGGACCTCGTCGCGCAGCTCAGCCAGACGCTGTCGCGCGGGCTCCCCCTGAAGGTCGCGCGGCAGCTGACCGACGCGTTCGACAAGGGCAAGGACGAGCACTTCGACAGCCGCGAGTGGAAGGCCTGGGTCCAGCGCAGCGGCAGCCGAGCGGGCCTCTGCATCTCCGGGAGCCTGCGGGCCGGGCTGCGGGCGCTCGGCGCCCCCGAGGACGCCCAGGAGCGCGCGCGGTGGCTGCGCTCGCGCGCGCCGATCGACAGCGAGCTCAAGGACCTCCTCGTGTTCGCCGGGAGCGCCGCCTACGTCGAGGCGCGCCAGCGCGTCGGCCTGCGGCTCGAGGTCCCGGCCGACTTCGCGGCCTTCGCCGAGCTGACCTCGGGTGACGACAACGGCGAGAGCGCGCCCGCGACCTCGCCCAGCGCCGCCGAGGCGCCGGCCGAGCCCGCCGCGCTCAAGCTCGAGGAGGGCGCCAAGGACGAGGTCGAGGCGATCGAGCTCGCGGAGGTCGAGCCCGAGGAGGTCGAGGCCGAGGTCGTCGAGGCCGAGGTCGTCGAGGCCGAGGTCGAGGCCGAGGTCGTCGAGGCCGAGGTCGAGGCCGAAGTCGTCGAGGCCTCGCCAGAGCAGACGCCCCCGCCCATTGAGGAGCCGGCGGAGGACGTCGCCCAGGCGAGCGAGCAGGTCGAGCCCGAGCCCGACGCGCTCGACGAGCTCGTGTCGCTCGACGACGTCCAGGAGTTCGACGCGCTCGACGAGCTCGCCGCGCTCGACGACGTCCAGGAGCAAGCCGCGCCCCCCCCCGAGACGCCGGCGCCGGACGTGCTGCAGGAGGAGCTCGACGACTTCCCGGAGCTCGACGACTTCCCGGAGCTCGAGGAGGTCCCGGAGCTCGACGCGGTCCCGGAGCTCGAGCCGCTCGAGGAGGTCCACCAGCTCGAGGAGGTCCAGGAGCTCGAGGAGGTCCAGGAGCTCGACGAGATCCAGGAGATCGAGGAGCTGCCCGAGCTCGAGGAGCTGCCCGAGCTCGAGGAGCTGCCCGAGCTCGAGGAGGTCGGCGAGCTCGAGCTGGTCGACCCGGACCTCGAGCTTGACGACGACGAGTTCGCGGAGCTCGCGGACGACGACTTCGGCGACCTGACCTGAGGATGACGCGCGCGAGCGCGCCGTCGGAGCGCGACGTCTCGCGCCGACGCGCGCGCGCGCGGAACCGCGCTGGGATGCGCGCGGCGTGAGAAGCAGTATGATCCGCAGCGAGTGTTCGACGTCGCCGCACTGCTCTCCGGGCTCCTGCTCGCGTCGCCGGCGGCGTCACCCGAGCTGACGACGCCGACCCCCGAGACGCCGATCTTCGGGGGCGTCGACGTGCCCGACGGGGATTGGCCCGAGGTCGTCGCGATCGAGATCGGCGACTTCGTGTGCACGGGCACGGTCGTCACCGATCGGCTCGTGCTGACGGCGGCTCACTGCCTCGTGGAGGGCGTGCACCCGAGCGTGATCCGCGTGTCCTTCGGCAGCAACATGTACTCCTCGCCGGTCCGCACCTTCGCGACGGACTACGGCGTCCACCCTGAGTTCTGCGCCGACTGTGAAGAGGACATCTACGACTACGCCTGGATCCTGCTGCGCGAGCGCGTGACGGGGATCAGCTTCCCGCGGGTCATGGGGATCCAGGACGAGTGGGACGAGGCGATGTACCCCGGCGCCGAGGTGACGCTCGTCGGCTACGGGCTCGACGAGGTCAACCGCCTCGGGATCAAGCGCGCGGTGACGACGACGATCGAGGCGTTCAGCGACTCGAGCATCGAGTTCCGCGCCGGCGGCGAGGGCAAGGACTCGTGCCAGGGAGACTCGGGCGGGCCCGCGTACGTGCGCCTCCCGAACAACGAGTACGTGCTCGCCGGGGTCCTCTCGCGCGGCTACGACTGCGGCGAGGGCGGCTTCTACGGCGTCCCCTACCCGGTGCTGTGCTGGATCGAGGAGGAGTCCGGCGTCGACCTCCGACGCGACGGCTGCGGCGCGTGCGACTGCCTCGAGATGGACCCCGAGCGGCACGACACCGGCTGCGCCGTCGCCCGCCCGCGCGGCCCCCAGGGCGACGCGTCGACGCTGCTCGTGCTGCTGCTCGGCGGCGCGATCGCGCGGCGCCGGCGAACGGGTCGCGCCTGACGGGCGAGCCGCCCGCCGAGCAGCGCGTCCCGAAGGCCTGTCCCAAAGACCTCTTTCGAACGTCTACAGCAGCAGCCGCTGGATCAGCGCGCGGATCGGCTCGCCGAGGATCATGAACTCGATCGCGGCGAGCGCGAGGAACGGACCGAAGGGCACGCGCACGCCCATGACGCCGGCGTCGGGGTCCTCCTCACCGAGCTCGGGGTCGTCGCCGTGGACCTCCTCGAGCGATCGGTTGGCGACGCGGCGCCCGAGCAGCAGCAGCGGGATCGAGATCAGCAGACCCTGGACCGCGCCGGCGGAGATCGTCCAGAGCAGGCCGGCGTTGCCGCAGAACGCCCCGACCATGAGCAGGAGCTTGGCGTCGCCGAGGCCGAGCGCCTCGATCCCGCGCCGCTTGAGGTAGAGCCAGCGCAGCGCCGCGAGCAGCGTGAAGCCGAGCCCGGCCGCCAGCGCCCCGTCGAGCAACGTGACTCCAAGGACATCCGGGGCGAGCCCGGCGACGACGAGGCCGAGCCCGGCGAGCGGCAGCACCACCCCGTCGGGGATGATCCAGAAGTCGAGGTCGATGAAGGTGACGATCACGAGCGCGAGGCCGAACACGAACCACAGCAGCCAGGCCGCGAGCGCCGGCGCGCCGCCGGCGATCATCGGCGTGGCGACGTGCTGGGTGTAGAGCGTGAAGCTGAGCAGCCCGCCGAGCAGCTCGACGATGAGGTAGCGGCCCGAGAACGGGGCCTTGCAGGCGCGACAGCGTCCGCGCAGCAGCAGGTACGAGAGCAGCGGGATGTTGTCGTACCAGGGGATCGGGCGCTCGCACGCGCCGCAGCGCGACCCGGGATAGACGACGCTCTGGCCCCGCGGCACACGCCAGATCACGACGTTGGCGAAGCTGCCCCACAAGAGGCCCCACAAAAACGCGCCGAGCCCTGACCACGGCCCGAGGAGCACCTTCACGAGCGTGGGGTCGAGCTCGACCGGCATCACCGGGGCCGCGAAGGTCACGGAGGGCTGGAGAGCTGTGAGCAGGCCGTCAATCACGCGCGAAGTATCCTACTGCACGCGCGAACCGCCGCGTTCGCGCTTCTATGCCGTGCTTCTATGCCGTGCTTCTGCCGTGCTTCTGCCGTGCTTCTATGCCGTGCTTCTATGCCGCGCGCCGCCGCCATTCCGCGCTTCCACGCCCGATCGGCGCCGACGCCGGGGGACGCGGTCGCGCGCTGCGCTCTGGGGGGCTGCTATCCTCCCGGCCGTGTCGCCCCGCCGACCCGCGCTCGTCCTCGTCCTCGCGCTCGCGCTCGCGCCGGCGCTCACGGGCTGCGCGAGCCCTGCGGAGGACGAGCCGAGCCCGGCCGCGTACCCGGTGCTTCGACGCGCGAGCGACGACGCCGATCCCCGCGAGGCGATCGCGGCCTTTGAGCGCGACCCTCGTCCCGAGGCGCTGCTCGAGCTGCTCTCCGCCCCGCACGAGCTCACGCGCGCGCGCCTCGGGCCCCACAGGCTGCGCTACGAGGCCCGCTTCAGCTCAACGCCGGAAGACGTCCCGGAGCTGCCCGAGGTCGACCACGGCGCGCCCGCTGCCGTGGAGGTCACCGACACGCTCGAGCTCGTGTGGGCCAGCGAGGCAGAGGCGCCCCCACGGTTTCACCTGCGGCAGGGCGACGGCGACCAGCAGCGCGAGCTGATCGTCGACGACGAGCGCGTGTTCACCCGGCTCCCGCACCGCGGGTGGTTGACGCGCCCGCTCGAGGGCGGCGGCGCGGCCCACTGGCGCTGGCTCGAGGACGCCCAGCGCAGCGCCTTCGACACCGCGCAATTCGCCGCCCCGGCGCTCGCCGTAGAGATCGCCGCGTCCGACGAAGAGCGCGTCGAGCTCACGCTCTCGACCGCCGCGAGCGCCCGACCCGAGCTCCGCGCCCAGGGGTCGAAGACGAACGAGTGGCGCGCCGGCGTCACGGTCGACCGCGTCGAGGGGACGCTCTCGCTGACCCGCGCGACCGGGCTCTGGCGGCGCGGCGCGATCGAGATCGACTATCACCACAAGGACGCCGAGGGGCGACTCGTCCGAGGCTCGCTCCGGTGGTCTGGAGAGCTCACAGCGCTCGAGCCCGCAGCGGCCCCGATCGAGCTGCCGAACGACGCCGCGCCGGTGCCCGAACGCACGCGCGATGAGGTCGAGCGTCACGAGCTGCTCGACGCACTCCGCGGCCCCTAGAGGCCCGTGACGCGCATCTACGGCGCGGCGAGAAGGGATGAAATCGACCGCTCGGGCGTCCGCGTCCGATGGCCCGGCGACCGCGCGCGCTGGCTTGCCGCGCACCGCCGTCAACGCTACAACCCGACGTCCGTGACGAAGGCTCCGAAAACGCTTGAGCAAGTGCCCGAGGCGCTCCGCGCCGCGCTCGCGTGCGCGGTTGACAGCAAGGCCGTCGGGCCGGTCCTGCTCGACGTCAGCGAGGTCGCTGGCTACACCGACTGGGTCCTGCTGCTCTCAGGTCGCTCGGATCGTCACGTCGGCGGCATCACCGAGGCCATCATGCGCAGCCTCAAGGACGCCGGCGTGCGCGTGATCGGGACCGACGGTCTGCAGGACCACCTCTGGGATCTGCTCGACTACGACGACTTCCTGATTCATGTGTTTTATCACCCGGTGCGCCTGCACTATGACCTCGAGGGCATGTGGACCGACGCGCCGCGGGTCGAGCTCGGGCTCCCGGAGGACGTGATGGACACCGCCGGGCTCGCGCAGCTCACGGCGCCCGACCCGATGCCGGGCTTCCGCGGACAAGAATTCGCCGGCTACGACGACGAGTTCGATGACGAGTTCGACGGTGAGGACGAGGGCGAGGACGAGGGCGAGGACGGGGACGAGGACGAGGACGAGGACGAGGATCTCGAAGCGGCCGCGCCAAGCTGAGCCGAAGTTCTGATGCAGGTCCGCGTCTACGCCGCCGGGAAGCTCAAGGACGACGGCCTCGAGCGACTGTGCGCCACGTACATCAAGCGCGTCCGGCCGTTTCTCCCGGTTGAGGTCGTCGAGCTGCGCTCCCAGGTGGCCGTGTGTAAGAGGCTCCATGATCGCGCCGACGGCGCTATCCGTGTACTGCTCGACGAACGAGGCGAGCAGTTGACGACGCGCGCGTGGGCCGACTCGCTACACGACGCGCGCGCGCGTGGAGCGCGGGGCCTCGCGCTGTTCATCGGCGACGCGACCGGGTTCTCCGATGCTGACCGGAGCGCAGCCGATCACCTGCTCGCGCTCTCACGGATGACCCTGCCCCACCGGCTCGCGCGTCTGATCCTGCTGGAGCAGCTCTACCGCGCCGCCAGCCTGATCGCGGGCCACCCCTATCACCACGAGTAGCCCGAACGCGAACGAGCCCAGACGCGGCGCGCTGGGCTCGTTTCGCGGTTCGCAGAGAACGCGGCTAGGCGGCGTCGCCGAGCTCGACGCTGTCGAGCTCGACCGCGAGTTCGAAGGTAACGCGCGTCGCGCCCGCCGGGCGCTGGACCGAGACATCGAGCGTGATGACGTCCGCGCCGGCGCGATGGCTGTGGTAGCGGACGGTCGCGGTCGTGGAGAGCGGCTCGCCAACCAGCACGGGCCCGAGCTCGCGCACCTGGCTGACGCCGTGGCTGACGACGTGGAAGTCACGGAGCTCGCTGCTCGCGAGCAGCGCCGCGATCGCCCGCCCGACGGCGACCGTGGTCGGGCACACGCGGCCCCACGTGCCGCCGCAGGCCTCCTGCGAACCTGCGTTCGCGCCGGTCGAGAGCCGCTCCTCGCAGCATCCGACGACATCGACGAGGAAGCTCGACTCGACGTGGGCCGCGAGATCGCGGGGGCTAATCAAGAAGTCACGAGCCGTCAAGCTCATGCCGACTCGAAGCGATCCAGGATCTGACGTTGTCATGAACGTACCTCCTGAATTCGTTGTGCACGCAAATCACTGACGATGCACGCATTATCGTCGTTACAGCAAAATCCTGGCGAATCCTGGCAGGCTCGCCGCGAAAAACTTGTAACTACATGATCTCGCGCCGCTTTACCGGTGGATAAAGCCGCGAGAAAACGAATTTTTGTGCTTGCAATACAACCGCGTGGATCCGAGAGTGATTCATTTTTGTGACGACGTGTCGGATCTCAGGGGCGATCTCGATGAGATCCCGGATCGGTCGACGCGACGCGTTCTTCATCACAGGGTCGTACCAACATGTCCTGAAGCACCCGTCTCCATGGGCGCACCGAGTCGCCGCGCGCGACCGAGCTCGTCGTCGTGACTCGCCCCGCGACGCCGCTCCTCAACGACGCGCGCGCGCGTGCCTCGCGACTGCGACGCGCGCTCGCCCAGGCCCTGTATCCGCCGGTGTGCCTCGGGTGCCGCCGACTGCTCCGCGCGAGCGGACCGCACGATCACGGGAGGACGGAGCGCGAGGTCCCGCTGTGCAGCCGCTGCGCCCCGGAGCTGGCCGAGCTCCCGCCGGAAGCCCGGGTGGTCGACGGGGTCGAGGCGGTGTTCGCCCATGACGGCCCGCTGCGACGCGCTATTACCGCGCTCAAGTTCAATGGGCAGCTGGAATTGGCGGGCCCCCTGGCTCGACTGCTGGCCCGCGCCGACTGCGTACAGGGGGCGCCGCCCTGGGATGTCCTGGTGCCCGTGCCGCTGCACCCCTGGCGAGCCACCTGGCGCGGGTTCAACCAGGCTGCGGTTCTCGCCACGACGCTGGCCGGCTTCCTCCACGAACGGGCCTACGCGCGCGTCGACGCCGGGGGGCCGCGCGACGCGCCGCGAACACCGGTCGCCCTCCCTGGCGCGCTCCGACGTACGCGCGCGACCCGGCCACAGACCGCGCTACGCCGCTCCGGACGACACCTCAACGTGCTCGGGGCGATCGTCGCCCGGCGCCCGGACGCGCTCGCGGGCCGGCGAGTTCTCGTGATCGACGACGTGACGACGACCGGCGCCACGATGCGCGCCTGCCGGGCCGCCGCGTCCCAGGCCGGCGCCTCACGAACCGGCGGGCTTGCCCTGCTTCGGGCCCTCTCGTAGGGTTTCGGGTCCGTGGGAGCCAAGAAGAAGAATCGCGGCGCGCCGGCTCCAGGCCAGGACGGCTACTCGTTCGCGCGAAACCGCCGCGCGCTGCACGAGTATCACGTGCTCGAGCGCTTCGAGGCCGGCCTCTCGCTGTTCGGGAGCGAGGTGAAGTCGATCCGCGCCGGGCGAACGAGTTTGGTCGAGGCCTACTGTCAGTTCGTGCGCGACGAGCTGTACCTCATGAACGCGCACATCGCGGAGTACACCCAGGCACACAGCCGTAATCACGTGCCGCTGCGCCAGCGCAAGCTCCTGCTCCACCGCCGCGAGCTCGAGCGGCTGCAGGAGGCTGTCGGGCCGGGCGGGCTGACGATCATCCCGCTGTCGCTGTACGCCAAGGGCGGCAAGATCAAGCTCGAGATCGGGCTGTGCCGCGGCAAGAAGCTGCACGACAAGCGCGCGACGATCAAAGAGCGCGAGCAGAAGCGCGAGATGCAGCGGGCCGTCCGCGAGCAGAGGGACGACGGGTAACGCCGTTGACCGGCGCAGGGCAGCAGCCCACGTCCGCGGGTCACGAGCCCGATGAGAGGCCTTCGCTCGCGCGGCTCGATCAGCTCCTGGAGCGCCCGTCGCTCGCGGCCCGCGAGTGTGAGGAGCTGGTGACGCTCGCGGCGCTGATCCCGGGCCGGCAGCGAGCCATCGCGGCCGCGCTCGGGCGCCAGCGACACGCGGCCGCCGTCGACGCCCTGCTGCGACTGCCGAGCACGGTCCCCGGCGTCGTCGAGGGCCTGTTTCGGGCCGTGCGCGGGGGCGTGCGTCGGGAGCACGCGCGCGACCCTGAGTCTGCTAGCGAGGCGCCGGCTTCGACGGGCTGGACGAGCCCCGCCCTGATCGCGCTCGAATTCCGCCGGTCGCGGGCGCGACAATTCCCGGCCCTGCTCCGACGCGCGCAGCTGGCCTTCGGCGCGGCGCTCGAGCGTCTCGAGTTCGGCGCCGGCGGGCTCTCGGAGGCGATGTTCCGCGTCTCGCTCGCCGCCCCCCCGGCGCGCGTGGACGGGGACGACGCGCTCGCGCGCTGGCGACCGACGACGCCGGGCGCGTCGGCCGAGGAGTGGGCGACGCTCGCGGCAGAGTTTACATGGCTTCACGGACAGCTCGCGCGCCTGCGCGGCAGCCGGCTGTGGATCAACGGGTGGTGCTTCCCGCACACGCGCGCGCAGGGTGAGGTCACGCCGGCGGTGCAGGTCCACCTCCTGCGCGCGTGGTTCGAGTGGGCCCGCAGCGCGAGGGGGACGAGCCCGTGACGGACGACGACGACGCGCAATTCGAACAGCGGCTCGCCCGGCGGCTCCGCGCCGGCGCGCGCGTGGTGCTGCTGCGCACGCCCGAGGAGACCCGCGCGCTCGCGCGGCTCGACGAGGTCGCCGACGCGCTCTCGCTCGAGCTGCGGACGTGGAGCGCGGCCTCCGGGGTCGACGGCGCGGGCGCGGACGAGCTGGCGCGCCGCGGGCTGCTCGGGATCCTCGATCACGTCCGACGCGAGCGCGGCGCGAGCACGCTCTGGGTGCTGCTCGACGCCGGCCCGCTGCTCGCGGAGGTCACGGCCGCGCGCGCGCTCCGGGAGTTCGCGCTGGCGACCGGCGCGGCCCGGGTCGTCGTCATCGGCGCCTCGTTCGAACGTGTCCCAGAAGACATGATGCCGGAGGCGGTCCGGCTCGCGCTGCCGCGGCCCGGGCTCGCCGCGCTGCGGGCGAGGCTCGAGCGCGTCGCCGGGCAGCTCGAGCGCGCCGGGCACCCGGCCGCGCGCGCCAGCTCGCGCCGCAGCTCGAGGCGCTGGCCCGCGCCGCGCTCGGCCTCACGCTCGCGCAGCTCGGGCAGCTCGTGGCGGAGGCCGTGCTCGCGCGCGGCGGCTCGACGGCGCGGCGGTCGTGGGCTGGTTGCTCGAGCACAAGGCCGAGCGCGCGCGCGACCGCGCGGCCTCGCTCGAGCGGACCCGCGAGGCGCCCGCGCGCCACGTCGGCGGGCTCGCGGCCTACAAGCGCTGGCTCGAGCGGCGCGCGCTGGCCCTGGACCCGCGGGCGCGCGCCGTCGGGATCCCGCCGCCGCGCGGCGTCCTGCTGCTCGGGGTGCAGGGCTGCGGCAAGAGCCTGGCCGCGCGCGCGAGCGCCTCGCTCCTGCGGCTCCCGCTGTTTCGCCTCGACCCCGGGCGGCTGTTCGGCGGCACCGTCGGCGAGAGCGAGGCCAACCTCCGCGAGGTCCTCCGCGCCGCCGAGCGCATGGCGCCGATCGTCCTGTGGGTCGACGAGATCGACAAGACGCTCGCGGGCGTCGAGGGCTCGGCCAGCGACGCCGGGACCGCCGCGCGCGTCATCGGCGGGCTGCTGACCTGGCTGCAGGAGCGCGAGGCGCCCGTGTTCGTGGTGATGACGGCCAACCGCGTCGACACGCTGCCGCCCGAGCTCATGCGCCGCGGTCGCCTCGACGAGCTGTTCTTCGTCGACCTCCCTGGCCCCGAGGAGCGCGCCGCGATCCTCGAGGTGCACCTCTCGACGATGCCTGCGGAGCGGCTCGAGCTTCCGCCGCCGCTCGCTGATCCGCCGGAGGCCTACGCCGCGCTCGCGCGCGCCGCCGAGGGCTTCAGCGGCGCCGAGCTCGAGGCCGCGTTGATCGAGGCGCGCCTCGACGCCTTCGCCGAGTCGCGAGCGCTCGCGGCCGCCGACCTCGCGCGCGCGCTGGCGACGATCATCCCGCTCAGCCGCGCGCGCGAGCGGGAGCTCGCCGCGCTCCGAACCTGGGCCGAGACGCGCGCGCGCCGTGCCTGACCCGCGCGCGTCGACGTGAATCCGATCGGTTTTCGGCGAACACGCGCGCGGCTGGTAGAGTCACATCGTGACGCGTCGCCCTGGCCCCGACGACCCCCGACAGCCGTCGCTGACGACGCGGGGCCGTGGCGAGGCCGCGCGCCCGTCCAGGCTCCCGCCGCGCGCGCGCGAGCGGACCGGCGACCTGTTCGAGCACTTCGGCGTCCGGGCCGAGCCGCGCGCCGCGGCGACCCCCAGCGCCCCGCCGCGCGCGACCCGGGCGACGGCCTGTCGCGGGTGCGGCTGGGTCCGCGCGCTCGTCGACACGACCTGCCCGATGTGCGGGCTGCACGAGGCGCCGGAGTGAGTCGGTTCCTGCGAGTCGCGACCACGCTGCGCGACCGCGGCGCGGTGCTCGAGGGGCTCGGCGCGCTCGGCCTCGAGTGCACGGTCGCCGATCCGCGCGCGCCGATCATGCTCGAGGGCAGCCTCGAGTGCGCCGGCGAGCCCGTGGAGCTCCGCGTGCGCGCCGGGCCGCTCGACACGGTCGAGGACTTCGGTTTTATCCGCGACGCGAGCGGCGTGTATCAGCTCGTGTGCGGCGAGTACGATCGCGAGACGCTGGCGCGCCGGCTGCTCGGACCGCTCGCGCAGGCCGTGACGGCCGCGCGCGCGCGCCAGCTCGCGGCCGAGCGCGGGCTCGAGCTCGACGAGACGGTCGACGCCGACGGCACGCGCCGGATCAGGCTGCGACGGCGCTGAGTCGCCCCGCGGCGCGCGGTCCGCAGGCCGGTGGTCGACGCGCCGATCCGCCCGCAGCCGCGCGGCGTAACTCCTCGCGTGGGGCGTCGTTTCAACCATCGTCCCGCGAAGGCGGCCCTGTGCGACGCCGGTGCAGTACCCGGTCCGGCGCGCAGCCGATACCCTGATTCCATAGCGAGCGCCCCATGTCCGTATCGTCGTCCACGCCCCGCCACGACCTCCCCTCCATGAACACGCCCCACGTCCGGCGCTCGCTCGCCCGGCGCGCGTTCATCCGACGCGCGGCGGCGGGCACCGTGATCACGGCGATGGGCGGCGGGCTCTACTACCTCGCCGACGACCTGCTGATGGGGAAGGCGCAGGCCATGACGCGCGCCGACGGCCGCCCGCGCCTCCCACCGGGTCAGCGCCTGATCAAGGCGCTCAAGCCCATGGGCGGCGTCCCGGGCTCGCCGAGCCCCTCCGACTTTCGCCTGCGCGTGCACGGCGAGGTCCGGCGCCCCTTCGAGCTCGACTTCAAGGAGCTGCTGGCGATGCCGCAGACGCAGCTCGCCGTCGACGTCCACTGCGTCACCACGTGGTCGATGTTCGACGCCGAGTTCAAGGGCGTGCGCGTCAGTGAGCTGGCCGAGCGAGCAGGTGTCAAAGACTCGGCGCACCACGTGATCTTCGAAGCGGCCCACGGCTACACCGCCAACGTCCTGATCGAGGAGGCGCTCGCGCCCGACGTGCTCGTCGCCCACCGCCACGCGGGCCGCCCGCTCGCAAGGCCCCACGGCGCGCCGGTCCGCGCCGTCGTCCCGAGCCTGTACTTCTGGAAGAGCCCCAAGTGGCTCACGGGGATCCGCTTCGTGCACCGCGACGAGCCCGGCTACTGGGAGGTCCGCGGGTACAACAACCACGCCGATCCCTGGCTCGAAGAGCGCTACAGCTGAGCCGCCCTGCTCTACCCCGCGCTGCGTTGAGGCTCCGCGTCTTCGCGCGGGCCCGCGCGCCTCGCTAGGCGGCCCACCGCGACTGGTACGATGCGGACGCGCCCTCGCGCCCGTGCCTCCTTCCGTGTTCGTCCTCCCGCTCTCGCTCGTTCTCTCTCGCTCCGTCTCTCTCGCTTCTTCTCTCTCGCTTCTTCTCTCTCTCGCTCCTTCTCTCTCTCGCTCCTTCTCTCTCTCCTTCACTCTCTCCTTCTCTCTCTCGCCCTCCTCCCCGCGATCATGCCCGCATCCACGCAGTCCCCTGGCCCGCGCAAGCGCCTCCGCTGGCGCCCCTGGCTCCGCGCGCTCCACCGCGACGCCGGCTACCTCGCGGTCGGCTTGACCGTTGTCTACGCGCTCTCTGGTCTGGCCGTGAATCACATCGGCGACTGGGACCCCAACTTCAACAACTTCGAGCGCGCGCATCAGGTTGACGCGCCGCTGCCCGAGGACGACGCCGCCGCCGCCGCCGCCGTGCTCGCGGCGCTCGACATCCGCGAGCGGCCCAGCGAGGTGTACCCGAGCGACGCCGACGAGCTCACGATCCTGATCGATCACCGCTCGCTCTACGTCACGCGCTCGACGGGCGCCGTCACCGAGGTCGGGCAGCGGCCGCGGCTGCTGCTGCGGGTCTCGAATTGGCTGCACCTCAACCGCGGCAAGCGGGCCTGGACCTACATCGCCGACGGCTACGCGGTGTTCCTGCTGTTCCTCGCCGTCTCCGGCGTGTTCATGCTGCCCGGGAAGAAAGGCATCCGGCGCCGCGGCGCCATCTTGGTCCTGCTCGGCGCGGCGGTGCCGGTGCTCTACGTGACGCTGTCGGGCGGCCCCGGCGGCTCGTGACCTGCGCCAGCGGCCGCTAGCGCGGGGCCGGCTGCGCGGGCGCCTCGGGCACCGGCGCGAGCGCGGGCGCCGGCGCGGGCATCGACACCGCGTACTCGCCGAACGGCGCGCCCACGGCGGTCTCGAGGCTGAACACCGCTTCGAAGTAGCTGCTGTAGGCGTTGATCGCCTCGGTCTGGATCCGGAGGAAGCGCTCCTGGGCGACGAGCACCTCGACCAGGCTCGACTCGCCGAGCGAGTAGGCCCGCTCGAGCAGGTCGATGTTGGCCTCGAACTTCGGCACGACCTCGCGCGCGTAGGAGTTGACGCGCTCGGACGCGGTGTTGAGCGCCTCGGCGCCCCAGCGGATCTTCTGCGCGAGCGTGTACTGCAGCGCCTGCCGCTGCGACTCGATCACGCGCAGATCCGCGCGGGCCTGCGCCCGCGCGCCCTGGTTACGGCGCCAGAGCGGGAGCGGGAGCCCGATCATGCCGAGGCCGACGGTCTGCCGCCCCGCGACGCCGCTGATGCCGGAGCCCTCGGTCGCGAAGTAGGCGCCGAAGTAGGGGTGCGGCCAGGCGTCGCGATCGGCCGCGACGATCTGCGCCTTCGCTCGCTCCGCGCTCGCGCTGGTGGCCTGCACCGCCGGGTGGTCCTGCGCCGCCGAGGTGATCAGCGCCTCGATGTCGCGCACCTGCAGCGGCGGCTCGAGGGTGCCGACGGGCGCGATCAGGGCGTCGATCGGGTAGCCGCCCTCGCGCGTCAGCGTCACGCAGGCGAGCCGGTAGTCGAGGTCGGCCGCGAGCTTCGCCTGCCGCGCGCGCGCCAGCTCGCCCTCGGCGACGCGCACGCGCAGCTCCGAGATCTCGCCGGCCTGCGCGCGCCGACGTGTCACATCGAGCAGGTTCTCCGAGAACTTCAGCAGCCGCGTGATCATCTCGGCGCGCGCGCGGGCGACGAGCGCCCGGTTGTAGGCGACGTGGACCTGCGTGTAGGTCTCCCAGCGCACGCGCTCGAGCGCCGCGAGCAGCTCCTCCCGGTACTTGCGCCCGGCGGCGATGCGACGTCGTCGCTCGCCCGCGACCTCGATCGGCTGCAGCAGCTGCACCTGCATCTCGAAGGTCGCGCCGGGCCCTTGGTCGCTGAGCCGCGCGCCGAGCCCGAATTGAATGTCGGGGTTCGACGGCAGCAGCGGCTTGGCGCCCTCGATCGCGGCGTCGCCGAGGCCGACCTCCGCGCGCGCGACGGCGACCTCGACCGCGTGATCCATCGCGTGCGCGAGGATGGTCTCGAGGGTCTGCGGCGTCGGCTCGCCCGCGGGCGCGCGCACGACCGGCGCCGCGCTCGCGACCCCGCCGCCTTGGCCCGGCGCGGGCCCCGGACTCACGACGCCCGGCGAGGCGGCAGGGGCCGCGCTCACGCCGATCGGCGCGACCAGCAGCCCAGTCGTCAGCGCGCCCCGCAGCCACCGCCGCGCTGGCGCCAAGGACAGGCCGTCGGCGCGCGTGCGACGGGCGCGAGCCCGGCCGGGGATCTTCGACCCGTTCACCGTGGTAGGCATGGGTGGCTCCGACGTGTACCACACGGATCGTCGCGTGATCGCGGCGGGCGCGGATACGCCCGACACGCGCGTGACGGCCGGCGAACACGCGTGCAAAAAACGCATCGCCGCCGCGCGCGTTCTCGGAGTCGTGGTCCCTGTGCGCGCGCCGCCGCGACGATGACACACCCCGCCCGATACAGCGCCCACGCACGCTCTTGACACGCTCGAGGATCGACGATGAAGTACGCGCACGGTCTCGCCCGGGAGCGCCTGGCCGCGGCCCACTCCGCGCGCCGTGACCCTACGTTCGTCGATCGCCGTGGCGAGCTCGCGCCCACACTCGAACCGCTGACTCGCCGAGCGCTGCGCGCCCTCGACATGCGACACATGATCCCCACTCCGCTCGCCCCGTCGCGCCCCCTCGAGGGCGCGCGCCGCCCCGCCCGCCTCGCGCGCGCCGCACTCGCGCTCGCGCTCGCGCTCTGCGGCTGCGACGACGACTCGTCGGACGAGGCGGAGCCCCAGTCCAACGCCAACGTCCCGGTGTTCAAGGACGGCACGATCTATCTCAGCCCCGGCTACATCACGAAGGTCGGGATCCGCACCGAGGCCGCCGGCGTCACCGAGATCGTCCCGGTGATCCACGTCAACGGCGTGCTCGAGTACGACCAGCGCCAGATCGCCGCGGTCGGCTCGGCGATCGACGGGCGCGTCACCGAGGTGCTCGTGGTCGAGGGCAACTCGGTCCTGCCCGAGACGCCGCTCGCGACGCTGCAGAGCGCCGAGGTCGGCGGCGTGCAGGCGGAGCTGCGCGCGATCGAGGCGCGCTCCAAGGTCGCGCGCGCCAACCGGCGACGCAAGCAGGCGCTCGTGAAGGAGGGCATCGCGTCCAAGCGCAGCGCCGAGATCGCGTCGGGCGAGGTCTCGGTCATCAGCGCCGAGCTCAAGGCCGCGCGCCAGCGCCTGCGCGCCCTCGGCGGCGCCGAGAAGGGCAAGGAGATCGGCATCATCCAGCTGACGAGCCCGATCGCCGGCGAGATCGCCGAGGTCAACGTCTACCGCGGTCAGGCCGTCGGCCCGCAGCACACCGCGTTCACGGTCGTCGACTACTCGCAGCTGTGGGTGCGGCTGTCGGTGTTCGAGGGCGAGCTGCAGTACATCAGCAAGGACGACCCGGTGCTGCTCAACGTCCAGTCGGCGCCGGACGAGGAGTTCACGGGCGCGGTCGACTTCGTCAGCCCCAGCTTCGACCCCGAGCTGCGCAGCGCCGAGGTCCGCGTGATCGTCCCCAACGACGACCGCCTGCTGCGGGTCGGCCAGGCCGTCAACGCGACGATCATGGCCGAGGGCGCGCAGAAGGAGGCGCTCTCGATCCCGCGCTCCGCGGTCGTCATGGTCGACGGTCGCTCGACCGTGTTCGTCGCGCCCAGCGAGCACACCGTGATCCCCAAGCAGGTCGAGCTCGGCGTCCGCGGCCCGACGCGCGTCGAGGTCCTCAGCGGGCTCGTGGCCGGCGACGTCGTCGTCACCAAGGGCGTGTTCGCGCTCAAGTCGGAGTTGTTTCGCTAGCGAAGCTGCTAGCCAGACCGTTCGCCAGACCGTTCGCCAGCGATGCTCGGGCAGCTCATCAAACTCTCGATTCGCCTGCGGGTGCTGATGACGGCGCTGCTCGCCGTGCTGCTGATCGGCGGGTACTTCGCGGCCACGCGCCTGCCGATCGACGCGATCCCCGACGTCTCCAACATCCAGGTCTCGGTGCTGACCGAGGCGCCGGGCTTCTCGGCCGAGGAGGTCGAGCGCGCGGTCACCTTCCCCATGGAGAACGCGCTCAACGGGGTGCCGCGCATGGCCGAGCTGCGCTCGGTCTCCCGCGCCGGCATCTCGGCGATCACGATCGTGTTCGAGGACGGCACCGATCCGTGGTTCGCGCGCCAGCAGGTGTTCGAGCGCACGCAGCAGGCGCGCGGCGACCTGCCCGACGGGCTCCCGCCGCCGACGCTCGCGCCGCTCTCCACCGGCCTCGGCGAGATCTATCAGTTCGTCGTCCGCTCCGATCTGCACTCGCAGAAGCAGCTGCGCACGCTGCTCGACTGGGAGATCGTGCCGCGGATCCGAGGTGTCCCTGGGGTCATCGAGGTCAACACGATGGGCGGCGACCTCAAGCAGTACCAGATCATCGCCCAGCCCGATCGCCTCGCGGCCCACGAGATGACGATCCGCGAGCTCACGAGCACGCTGCGCAACGCCTCCGCGATGGTCAGCGGCGGCTACGTCAACCGCGACGCCGAGGCCTACGTGCTGCGCGCGGTCGGGACGTTCCAGGACATCGAGGACATCCAGAACACGGTGCTCAAGGTCTCCGAGGACGGCCGCCCCGTGCTCGTGCGCCACGTCGCCGACGTCAACGACGGCGCCGCGCTGCGCCGCGGCGTGATCACCTACAACGGCGAGGGCGAGGCGGTCACCGGCGTCATCATGATGCTGCTGGGGAGCAACAGCCGCGAGGTCGTGTACGCGGTCAAGGACGAGCTCGACGCGATCGGCCGCGACCTCCCGCCCGGCGTCACGATCGAGCCGATCTACGACCGCGCCAACTTCGTCGAGCGCACGCTGACGACCGTCGCCGACAACCTGCTCGAGGGCGTCGCGGTCGTGTTCGTGGTGCTCATCATCCTGCTCGGCAGCCTCCGCGGCGCGATCGTCGTCGTGCTCGGGATCCCGGCGGCGATGTCGATCGCGCTGTTCGGCATGCACGCGGCCGGCATCACGGGCGACCTCATGAGCCTCGGCGCGATCGACTTCGGCTTCCTCGTCGACGGCCCGATCGTCATCCTCGAGGCGCTGCTCGCCGGCTTCATGGGCCGCAAGATGGCCAACAAGCCAGGCGTTCGCGCGGTCCCCTACGCGAACTCGATGTCCAAGGTCGTGCGGCCGGTCGCGTTCTCGGTCGCGATCATCATGCTGGTGTACCTCCCGCTGCTCGCGCTCGAGGGCGTGGAGGGCCGCATGTTCCGGCCCATGGCGATGACGATGGCGTTCGCGCTGTTCGGCGCGCTCGTGTACTCGATCCTGTTCCTGCCCGCGCTGCTGGTGCTGTTCGTGCCGCCGCTCAAGAAGGACGGCGCGGCCTGGCTCAACGGCGTCGCCCGCGTCTACCGCCGCGCCGTGCGGGGCGCGATCCGGCTGCGCTGGCTGCTGCTGATCATCGTCACGGTCGCGCTCGTCATGGCCTCGCTGCGCTTCGCGGGCGCGGGCGCGAACTTCATCCCGCGCATCACCGAGGGCGACGCGGTCGTGACGATCCGGCGCGCGCCCTCGATCAACTGGCAGGAGGCGCGGCGCCTCGACCTCGCGTGCGAGCGCGAGCTCATGCGCTTCCCCGAGGTCGTGTCGACGCTCGCCATGTCGGGCCGCGCCGAGGTCGCGATCGACCCGGTCGGCATGGACAACACCGACATCTTCGTCCACCTGACGTCGCAGGACGAGTGGGAGACCTCCGGCGACCTCGACGGCCTGTCCGAGGCGTTCAAGGCCGCGATCGAGACGAACGTGCCGGGCACCTTCGTCTCGGTCTCGCAGCCCATCGAGGACCGGACCAACGAGATGATCAGCGGCTCGCGCGCGGACGTGCAGATCATGCTGTTCGGGCCCGATCTGCTGCAGCTCAAGGAGAAGAGCGAGCGGATCGCCGAGCTGGTCAAGCCGATCCCGGGCACCGGCGACGTCCGGGTCGAGCGCGTGCTCGGGCTGCCCGAGCTGACCGTGAAGCCCAACCGCGAGCGGATGGCCCGCTACGGCGTCGAGATGCGCAGCGCGCTCGACACGATCGAGACCGCGCGCGTGGGCTCGCCGCTGGGCTGGGTGTTCGAAGGTCAGCGGCGCTTCGAGGTGCGCCTGCACGTGCCGCCGCGCACCAACAAGCCCGAGGCGCTCGGCGACCTCTACGTCGAGTCCGTCAACGGCAGCACCGTGCGCCTGTCGGAGATCTCCGACATCTCCGAGAACGAGGGCCCGGCGCAGATCCGCCGCTCGGAGCGCGTCCGCACGGTCCGCGTCGAGGTCAACCTGCGCGGGCGCGACCTGCTCTCGTGGGTCCAGGAGGCGCAGTCGGTGGTCGCCGACGACATCGAGTTCCCGAGCGGCTACTTCGTGAAGTGGGGCGGGCAGTTCGAAAACTTCGCGCGCGCGTCCCAGCGCCTCGCGATCGTCGTCCCGGCCGCGCTGCTCGTGATCTTCGTGATGCTGCAGTGGATCTTCAGCGACGTGCGCTACGCGGTGAGCGTGTTCCTCGTCGTGCCCTTCGCGCTCACGGGCGGCATCGCCGGGCTGATCATCCGCGGGCTCGCGTTCAGCATCCCCGCGGCGGTCGGCTTCATCGCGCTCGCCGGCGTGTCGGTGCTCAACGGCGTGGTGCTGGCGACCGAGGTCCGCCGCGCGATCCGGCCGGGCGCGCGCTTCGACGACGCGCTCATCGAGGGCGCCGTGCACACGATGCGCGCGGTCTTGACCACCGGCGCGGTCGCGGCCCTCGGCTTCCTGCCCATGGCGATCGCGACGGGCGCCGGCGCGGAGGTCCAGCGGCCGCTGGCCACGGTGGTGGTGTTCGGCATAGGCGCCTCGACGCTGATGACGATGTTCCTGCTGCCCGCGATCCTGAAGATGTTCCTGCGCGCCGAGCAGCGCCGGTACGGATAGGGCTCCGGGTCGCGCCCCCTCGTGGTATCGCTACCCACGACCATGTCGCGCGTCTTCGTCACGACCACCGCGCTCGCGCTCGCGCTCGCCGGGCCGCTCGCCTGCGGTCCGTCCGCGGAGGACACCGACACGGCCAGCGGCACCGGCGACGCGATGACGACCGGCGGCGCGTCGACCGGCGGCGCGTCGTCGACCGGCGACGGGGCGACGACAGGCGACGCGGCGACCACCGACGCGAGCGCGGGCTCCGTCAGCGACGCGACGACGACGACGAGCGCCACCGTCACCGGGGACGCGAGCGCGACGAGCGACGCGACCGAGGGACCCGCGACCAGCGACGCGACCGAGGGACCCGCGACCACCGGGGGCGACACCGACGGCCTCGAGTGCGGCGCGCCGCAGGACGTGCTGGTCTCCTTCGAGCTGACGCCCGAGCCGGGCGAGCTGGACCTCGAGTGCCTCGTGAGCGAGGAGCTCGTCAACGACGAGCAGTACAGCGTCACGCTCTCGTGTGACGGCGACGAGTACGAGCTGCTGGTCGCGTCGACGCCCGCGCTGCCGGCCCCGAGCCGCGTGGACGTAGGGGAGCTGATCCACCTCACCTACCTCGCCAGCCCGGACGGCCGCTGGCTGACGCTGAAGCAGGTCGGCGAGCCGTTCGGAGCCGGCACGGTGCTCGCCATGGTCGCGGCGTCGACCCTCGATCCGCCCGGGACGACGCTAACGGCGCTGCTCGAGAGCCCCGAGGTCGAGCTGGTCGAAGGGCCATGCGATCCGATCGAGGACCTGTGCGGCCCGCTCGCGCGGCGCGGGCTGCACTTCACCTACTTCGAGCCAGGCGGGACGATCTACGACCACGACCACGGCATCTTCGGGCTCGACTTCGTGTCGCGCTTCGAGGCGATCGTCGAGCGGGCCGGCGACCTGCCCACGAACGCGTGCATGGACCCGCCGCCGCGCTGGTACCAATTCGGCTTCAGCTGGGTCTACACGGGCCCGTGAGCGCGCGGACGCGACCAGCGGTCGCGCGCCGCCCCGATACTTGCGCCAGGGCGCGGAGCCGGGCAAGCTCGCCGCACGATCACGCCCTCGCGCCACCTCGGCGAGACGCGCCGCGATCGCCCACGCCGCGATGTCGTACAGCTTCTACCTGATCCTGCACCTCCTGGGCATCGCCCTCGTCCTGTTCTCGCTCGGCGGCCTCGCGCTGCACGCGATCAACGGCGGCACGCGCGAGACCAACAAGGCTCGCGGGCTCGTGGCCGCGACCCACGGCGTCGGGCTGCTGCTGATCTTCGTCGCGGGCTTCGGCATGCTGCCGAAGATCGGCGTCTCGCTGGGCAAGGCCGCGTGGGTTCACCCGAAGATCCTGATCTGGCTCGTGCTCGCGGCCGGCATGACGATCCTGTACCGCAAGCCGAGCAGCGCGCGCGCGATGTGGGTCGTGATCCCGCTGCTGGTGCTGGCGGCCGCCTACCTCGCGATCGACAAGCCGTTCGGCGCCGCCGGGACGGCGCCCTGAGCGACGCGCGGACGCTCGCCGTCCTCACGCCCTGGCTAACGCGCGACTAGCCGAGCTCGTCAGGGCCCGAGGCGCGCTCGCCGAGCTTGCCCGTGTGTCGCACGTCGGTGCCGTCGATCATGAAGATGACCAGCTCGGCGAGGTGCACCGCGTGGTCGCCCGCGCGCTCGAGCCACTTGGCGACGGACATGACGTGGACGACCGCGTGGAGCTGCTCGGCGCGCGCGTCCTCGCGCATCACCCGTAGCAGGTCGCCGAAGACCTCGTCGTAGAGCGCGTCGATCTCGTCGTCAGCGCGGACGACCGCGCGCGCCATCTCGAGGTCGCGGTTGACGAACGCGCCGATGGCGTCGCCGATCATGCGCTGCACGATCGCCTCCATCTGCGGGATGCCGTCGTGCAGCACCGCCGCCTGGGGCGTCTGGCTCAAGTCGATGGCCCGCTCCGCGATGTTGACGGCGATGTCGCCGACGCGCTCGAGGTCGGTCACCATCTTGAGCGCGAGGGTGATGAAGCGCAGATCCGAGGCCAGCGGCTGCCGGCGCGCGAGGATCCGCAGGCACTGCTCGTCGATCTCGAGCTCGGCGCGGTTGACCTTGGGATCCTCGAGGATGGTGCGCTGGGCGAGCTTGGCGTCGCGCTGCACGAGCGCCTGGAGGGCGCGCGAGAGCATCTGCTCGACGCGACCCGCCATGATCGCGACGGCCTCGCGCAGCGACCTGAGCTCGCTCTCGAACGCGCGGTTGGTGTGCCCAGCAGACGCCAACATCGACCCCACAGACCCGGTCAGCATACAATGGAGAGCGTAGCCGGGCACTACCGCGGCCGCGTCGCGCGGCGGCAACAGCTTCGCCACACGCGGGCGCGCCAGCGTCTCCATGCGTGGACGCTCCGTCGACTCACGTGTCTTGGGACATGGCCCAACGAGCCAATTTCAAACATGTCCCAATAGACATCTAAATTCTCGCGCGGCGCAGAACCGCGCGGCGCCGCAGCGCAATCTGTTCGCGGCGCGAGAGGCCACCGCGCGAATGAACGCCGATCCTACGCGCGCGCCTCGTCCGGCGTGCGGCACGACACCGCTGTCAGGCATGGCGCCGCCGCGCGGCGCAGCCTCGGACACGCCCGTCATGCGAAGCCCAGCGCGCCCCTCAACGGACAGCGAAAGCGCTGGCATTTCAACATGTTCGGCGCTTCGACACCGCTGGCCCTTCGCCTGCAATACCCAGGAGCGCGCGGCGACAATCGGCCTTGAACCACCGTTCACCCATCGTCTCCGTTTCGACCTGGTTCCCCTATCGCCTATCCCGACCGCTCGCCCGCGCATAGCGCTTATCCACCGCCCTATTCGCTGACTTGCACTCCCCTGCCCGACCCTTCCGGCCGCGCCGGCCGACCACCATCCGCGCCGGCGCGGCCCCGCAAAGCTCTCCCATCGCCCGAGAAAAACTGGTTTTTTCGAGCTTTCGCGGATCTCGCTTATCTACCCTCCGTCGCCCGTGCCCCGCGCACGCGACGGCCTAGCTTGCTTCCCTGGCTTTCCTTCCTGGCTTTCCTTACCGCCCTGGCTTACTTCCCTGGCTTACTTCCCTTCCTTAGCTTGCCTCTGGCTTACCTCCCTGGCTTGCCCCTAGCTTGCCTCCTGGCCTACGCACCTAGCCTACCTGGCGTATCGCCCATCCCTATCCACCGGACTCACCACTGGCGCTGATCTGCGCACCACGGCTGAGTCGTGTCTCGCGCCATCGCTGGCCCTGGCCAGCGCCGAGTTCAGGGGCCACCCGCTCGGCCCCAAGGCCCCGTCGGAGTATTCGACGGGGCCTCCCTATTTCCTCCGTCCTGTCTCCGCCACGTTCCTCCGCCCGGTCCGCCGCGTCCCGGCCATCGGCCGCGTTCCTCTGCCCCGTCAACGGCCACTTTTCCGCCGCCGTGACGACGGGATGGTTGCGGGCGCGTGGACTCGCTGGCTACTCTCGAGCCGTGGACGGGCAACGCAGGGACCAGGGTTGCGCGGGCCGTGGGCTCGCGCGCGCGCGCGTCGTCGCGGTGCTGTGCGCCGCGCTCTCCGGCTCGGCGCTGGCGAGCTGTGACGACGGCGGGGTGGCCGACGACTCGCCGAGCTCGGATGTCGCGGATGTCGAGGCCTGTGACGCTGTTCGCGAGTGGGACGCGGACGCGCGGCGATTCGAGGAGCGCGTCGTGGCGCTGATCAACGAGGAGCGGCGACGGGGTGGGCGCTGCGGCGACACGACCTTCCCGCCGCTCGCCGCGTTGCGCGTCGACCCCTCGCTGCGCTGCGCCGCGCGCGTGCACGCCGTCGACATGCAGGCGAGCGGCTACGTCGGCTACGCGAACCCGGATGACCCCGAGGCGCTGAACACCAACCAGCGACTGAGGCTCGCGGGATATCCGCCCGCGACCTTCGTCGAGACGGTGGGCGCGGGCTGGACATCCGCGGACGACGCGGTGCACGAGTGGCTCAACAATGAGTCACACTGCTGGAAGTTCATGACGACCGAGCTCGATCAAATCGGCGTCGGCGTCTACGCCGCCGGTCCCCCCCTGGACGCGGGCGAAGAGGGCATGGACGATGTCGACTACGGGACGTACTGGGATCTGCTCATCGCCACGCCGAACTGAGCGTCAATCGCGCGTCGTTCGTGGATTGCTGCTGCTGATCATGGCCGGATGCGGCGACGCCGGGGACGGGACCAACTCCGGCGCGAGCGAGCCGACGTCCGGGACCGATGACCCGTCGACCACCAGCTCGACCAGCGCGTCCGACGCGACGGGCGACGCCACCACCGGGACCGACTCCGATCCGTGGGCGAGCCCGTACTGCCAGCAGGTCGCCGACGACCGCCCGGTCAACGGGTGGCCGGACGACTGGGGCGCCCGCGAGGAGGCGATGCTGGAGGCCGTCAACAACGTGAGGTCTTCACCGACAAACTGTGGAAAGAATGGAGATTTTCCGGCCGTCAATCCGCTCGTCATGAACCCGCAGATCCGCTGCGCTGCCCGCAACCACTCGCTCGATATGTCGACGCGGGACTTCTTCGGCCACGAGAATCCGGATGGAGAGCTTGTGGGTGACCGCTTTAACAATGCGGGCTATGCATATGCTTTTGCTGGGGAAAACCTCGCAGGAGGCGTGGACCTGCAGACCGCAGAGCAGGCCGTGGCCGGGCTGCTCACCAGCGACGATCACTGCGCCAACATGATGGGCGCGAACTACACGGAGTTCGGCGCCGGCTTCTTCGAAGGCTCCGGCGCCCTGACGCTGTACTGGACGCAGACCTTCGGACGGCCCGCGGGTTCGTGACGCGTGACCTCGTGACGAGTGTTCGCCGACGACAGCTCCTCGCGCTGATGGCCGTGGCCTCCACCGGCCTCGGCCGCCGCGCGTTGGCCGCGCAGGATCCGCTGTCGCAGTACCTCGACGATCGGGCGGCGCTGACGACGGACGTGATGGGCGAGGTGCTGCGCATCGACCTCCCCCAGCTGCGCTACCCGGGCGCGTGGGATCCGCGCCCAGGGGCGATGCAGCAGCTTGCGAGCGAGCTGCGGCTGCGGACGCGACTCGAGCCGGTGCGCGAGCCAACCACGGTCACGGCGACGAGCCGGCAGCTGTTCGACACGCCGTTTCTGTACGTCGCCGGGATGTCGGGGATGCCGACGCTCGGGCCGGAGGCCGAGGGCCAGCTGCGGCGCTTCGTCGATCTCGGGGGTCTGCTGGTGTTTGACGCCGCCGACGGCGGCGTGGATCTGCAGTTCGAGCGCGATGTCCGCGAGATGCTGACTCGGGTGCTCCCCGGCTCTCTGCTCACGCGCGTCGCCCGCGACCACGTCCTGTTCCGCTCGTTCTACATCGTCGACGAGCCGGCCGGGCGCACGCGGACCTTCGATCACGTGCTCGGCATCCAGGAGGAGGGCCGACTCAAGGTCCTGCTGCTGCGCAACGACCTCGGCGGGGCGCTCGCCCGCAAGCCAGACGGCCTCCCCGCCTATCCGTGCACGCCAGGCGGGCCGATCCAGCGGGAGTGGGCGATCCGGTTCGCCGTGAACATCCTGCTGTACGCCACCTGCACCGACTACAAGTCCGATCGCGCGCATGTCGAGACGCTGCTACAAAGCCGCAACTGGCGCTGACGCCGGGTGAGCACGGTCGATGACGGAGCGCTGGCAGTTGATCGCGGGCTTTATGCCGCCGACGTGGGCGATCGTGCTGCTCGCGGTCTGCGCGCTCGCGGCGAGCGCCGAGGCCCTGTGGGCGCTGCAGCGCGACGCGCTCCCCCTGCCCGCGCGATTGGCGATCCTGGCGCTGCGCCTGCTCGCCATCGCCGGCCTGTTCGCGGTCGCGTTTGAGCTCAGCCTGGCGATCGACCACGTGCGCGAGTACGGGCCGCGCGTGGTGGTGTTGGTCGACGACAGCGCCAGCATGGGGATCGCGGACCGCGCTGCGCCGCGCGGCCCGGCGACGGCGCGCGTGGAGCGGGTCCAGGCGTTCTTCGCCGACGAGCGCACGCGCGAGACCCTGGCTACCTGGCGCGCGCGCGGGATCGACGTCGAATTTCGCGCGTTCGCCGAGTCGACCCAGGTGATGGAGGAGGTCGTGGCCAAGACGGGCGACGAGCCCGAGCCGCTGCCCCTCACCGCCGACAAGCCCGCGTCCAACCTGGCGCGCGCGCTCTCGCGGCTGGTCGGCGACCCCGGGGACGCAGCGTCCGCGAGCAGCGCGCTCGACCCCAGGCCGCTCGCGGGGGTCGTGATCGTCTCGGACGGGCTCGTGGCCGAGGATGACGGTGCGGACGCGGCGCTGGTCCAGATCGCGCGCGAGCTCGAGACGCCGCTGACCACGATCTCGGCCGGGGCGCCCCACCTCCGCGACATCAGCGTCACGCGGGTGCGGGCGGGCGAGTTCGCGTTCGTCGAGAACATCAGCGAGTTTGAGGTCGAGCTCGTGGCCCACGGGCTCGCGGGCGAGCAGACGGTGGTCGAGCTGCGCCGCGACGGCGTCATCATCGCGAGCACGCCCTTGCGACTGGCGGCCGACGGGGTGGTCATGCCGCTGCGATTCGAGGTCGCGCCGGACCGCACCGGGCAGTTCGTGTTTGAGGTGGTCGTCCACCCGGCGAGCGGCGAGGCGACCACGGCCAACAACCGCTGGCCGTTCGTCGTCAAGGTCCTGCGCGACAAGGTCCGCGTGCTGCACGTGTCCGGGCGCCCGGACTGGGACGTCCGCGCGCTGCGGACGCTGATGCGCAAGGACCCCAACGTCGAGCTGCTCAGCTACTACATCCTCCGCGGCCTCGACGACAGCGACCGCGAGGACCGCAGCGCGCCGCTGAGCCTGATCGCGTTCCCGACCGACGCGCTGTTCGAGGAGGAGCTGGGCTCCTTCGACCTCGTGATCCTGCACAACTTCGACGCGGTCAACCATCGCGTCGGCCGCTACCTGGGCAACATCGCCCAGTACGTCCAGGAGGGCGGCGCGCTCGTGGTCATCGGCGGCGACCTCGGCCTGGCCACCGGTGACTACCGCAACCCGGATCTGGCGGCCATCATGCCGGTCGACATCCAGGTGCCCACCGGGCTCGACACCCGGCCGTTTCGTCCGCGGATGACCGACGCCGCGCGGCGTCACCCGGTGACCGCGCGCCTGGCCGAGGCCGGCTTCACGCGCTGGGACGGGCTGCCCGATCTCGACAGCTACAACCCGATCCAGGCCAACGCGAGCACGCGCTCCGGGCTCCACGCGACCACGCTGCTCGAGCGCCAGAGCCCGGACGAACCGGGGACGATGCCGCTGTTGATGACCGCCGAGCCAGGCCGCGGACGCGTGCTCGTGCTGGCGACGGGCAGCACCTGGCGCCTCGGCTTCGCCGCCGACCTGCCGCTGGTCGACGGCGCGCGCCCCTACGACCTGCTGTGGCTGGGCGTGATCCGCTGGCTGCTGCGCGACGCCAGCTCGGAGCGCCTGACCCTCGAGACGGATCGCGCCAGCTACGGGACGCACGCCCCGGTGACCCTGCGGGCGACGGCGCTGTCGACGAGCTACGCGCCGGAGCCGGAGGTCGGGATCCACTGGCTCGTGCGCCCCTTGACCCGCGACGGGCTCGACGAGGGGTCCGCGCCGGGCGGCGCGGACGCGATCGCCGACGCGATCGCGCGCGGGGAGTGGACCACCGACAGCCTCGGGCGCGCCTCCGAGACCCTCGATCCCCTGCCCGCGGGCTCCTACGAGGCCACGGCCCGGCGGATTGAGCCCGACACGCTCGCGGAGCCGGTCGACGGAGAGGTTGGCGTCAAGGACACCGCGCCCCACGCCCGGCGCGTGTTCCTGGTGCGCGAGGCAGGTCACGAGCTCGCCTGGCTCGACGCGGATCCGGGGCGCGAGCGCCTGGCGCGGCTGGCCGAGGCGACCGGCGGCGTCGCGCTCGCGCTCGCCGACGCGGGCGCCGAGCTCCCGGTCGACCTCCCCCTGCGCAGCGACGGCGCCGCCGAGGGTCAGGAGAACGTCGAGAGCCGGCGACAGATCGCGCTCTGGGACAGCTGGGGCGCGCTGCTGCTCGTGCTGCTCGGCTTCGCCGGGGAGTGGCTGGTCCGCCGACAGAGCGGGCTGCGCTGACGCGCTCGCCGGCGGCCCGGCGCCCGAGTCTCGCGGCGCGACGGTTATCGCCCGCTGCGGTTTCGGCTATGGTTTCGCCGATGCCCGCACCACCACCCAGCTCGCCGGATGACGCCGAGGCGCCGGAGTCTTCGAAGCGCCGGCGGCGTCCGCGGTTCTCACGGCACATCCAGCCGCTGGGTCCCCGGGTCCTCGTCCGCGTCATCCGCAGCGAGGACCGCTCCGAGTCCGGGCTGTACCTGCCCGCCGGGGCCAAGGAGACCAACTCCGAGGCGCTGCTCGGCGAGGTCATCGAGGTCGCGCGCACGATGCCGAAGTCGAGCACGCTGATCGAGAGCGATGACGACGACGACGGCGTGCAGGCGGACCTCGGCGAGAACGTCAGCGGCATCCCGGTGGGCGCGCAGGTGCTGTTCGCCAAGGACAAGGGCATCTCGGTGCCCTGGGACGACTCGCTGCGGCTGCTCGCGGTCCGCTACATCCTCGCGATCGTCGACATCATCTCCGAGGAACAGCTGCAGTGAGCGCCGCGCTGGCAACCCGTTCGGCGCGCGTCCGCGCCGCGACGCTGCTCGGCGCGTTCGCCTGGGCCGCGCTCGCCTCCTCGCCCGCCGCCGCCCAGGAGCCGGTGGCGCTCGACCGCGCGACGACCGATGGCGTCGACCGCCCGATCCACGACTACTCCGGCGAGGGCGACGCCAGCAGCCTCGAGCTCAACCCCGCGCTGATCCAGGCGACGCCCGGCATCGACCTCGTGCTGATGGGCTACCAGTCGACGAGCGCGTTCACGCGCGGCACCGGCTTCGGCCTGTTCACGACGCTCAACCTCGGCCTCGGCTTCGGCTTCGGGCTCGGCGTGCAGGCGCTGCAGCCGGGGATCCGCGAGGTCAACGACTTCGACGCGGTCAACAACCCCAACCTCACCAAGCTGTCGCTCGCGTTCTCGGGCGGCGACGGCGAGGTCGCGTCGACGGGCCTGGGCGTGCACATCCCGTTCGCGCCGGGCCTCGCGAGCACGCCGGACATCGATGTCGGCCTGCTGGTGCGCATGCGCAACTGGGCCTCGCTCGGCGCCATGGTCCGCTTCGGCCCGGCCAACATGTTCTCCGCGCCGGTCCTGCAGCCCGGGACCCAGGAGCTGCAGATCGCGGCCGAGCTGGGCGTGCGCCCGATCCGGGGCCGTCGCTGGCTCGAGCTCGCGGGCGGCTTCAAGGCCCGCATGCAGAACAACGTGACGACCGAGCAGCTCGACTCGCTCGGGATGTTCCCGCGCGGGCGCGTGGCCGTGCGCTACCACGGCGTCGAGCTCGCGGGCGAGGTCGAGCAGGTCCGCGTCGCCGTGCTCGACGAGACCACCTTTCAGCGCACGCGCTACGACCGGGGCATCCGCGGCGGCGTCAGCCTCGGGCTCTCGTGGGACTTCGTCGGCGTGCGCAGCGGGCTCCACGCTGGCCTCTCGGACGGCGTCGACGGCTTCGGCATCGCGGCGCGCTTCAGCTCGACGCCGCGCGGCCGCGTGTACTGGCCGAGGATCGTCAACGCCGAGCGCTACGAGCTGTCGGACATCCGCGACGAGCGCGACCTCATCACGACCCTGCAGCAGCTCGAGCGCGCGGAGCGAGCGGGCGAGCGCGCGGTCCTGCTGGTCGACGCCCGCAACCTCTCGCTCGGCTGGGCCAGCTTGGAGGAGCTGCGCGCGGCCTTGGTCCGGATCCGCGACGCCGGCGGGCACGTGTTCGCCTACCTCGAGGGCGCGGACGTCAAGGACTACTACATCGCCAGCGCCGCCGAGCAGGTGTTCCTCCACCCCGGCGGCGAGCTCGACATCTACGGGCTCAAGGCGACCTCGATCTACTTCAAGGGCGCGCTCGACAAGCTCGGCGTCAACGTCCAGGCGCTGCACATCGACGAGTACAAGAGCGCGCACGAGCCGTTCACGCGCACCGAGCCCTCGCCCGCCGATCGCGAGCAGCGCGAGAAGCTGCTCGCCGACACCTACGGGCAGTTCGTCCTCGACGTCGCGCAGGCCCGCGGCATGACGCAGCACGGCGTGCGCGCGCTGGTCGACGACGCGCCCCACGGCCCCGAGCAGGCCAAGGAGCGCGGGCTCGTCGACGCGATCACGCACCGCGACGAGGTCATCGAGGCCATCTCGAGCAACCTCGGCGCCGAGGTGCGCTTCGCCAGCTTCAGCGACACCCAGCCCGAGCCGCGCACCTGGTCGACGACGCCCTACATCGGCGTGGTCCTGGTCGAGGGCACGATCGTCGACGGCGAGAACCGCTACATCCCGCTGCTCGGCATCCAGTTCACCGGCGGCGACACGATCGCGGCGACGCTGCGACAGCTGCGCGGGGACCCGGCCTGCGAGGGCATCATCCTGCGCGTCAACAGCCCCGGCGGCTCGGCGCTGGCCTCCGAGATCATCTGGCGCGAGGTCGACAAGACGCGCCTGGCCCACGAGAAAGATCCGCGCTTCAGCCCGCCGATCGTCGTGTCGATGGGCGACGTCGCGGCCTCGGGCGGCTACTACGTGGCGACCGGCGCCCGCACCGTGTTCGCCTCGAAGACCACGATCACCGGCTCGATCGGCGTCGTGACCATGAACATCGACATCTCCGGGCTGCTCGAGAAGCTCGGGATCTCGACGACGACCTTCACCGAGGGGGCCAACGCCGCGATCGAGCAGATCTGGACGCCCGCGAGCGACGAGCAGATGGCGCGCCTGATGGCGTCGATGCGCCGCGTCTACGAGATGTTCGTGCAACATGTCGCGGAGGCCAGGGGCATGACGGTCGAGCAGGTCGACGGCCTCGCGCGCGGGCACGTGTACTCCGGCGCGCACGCGCACGCGCTCAAGCTCGTCGACCGCTTCGGCGGCATGCACGAGGCCATCGCCGAGGTGCGCAAGCAGGCCAAGACCTCGCGCGTGGTCGAGCTCGACCTGCGCGTGCTGCCGCGCCGCAAGACGCTGCTCGACCTCCTGCTGCGCGGCCCCGCGAGCTCGCCCTTCGGCTTCACCGGGCTGCGCGAGCGCGCCCGCGCCCGCCAGCGCGACGCCCAGGAGGATGCGCTCCCGCGCGTGCTCAACGCGGCGCTCTCGCGCCTGCCGCTGTCCATCCTGTTCCTGCCGAGCCGCCAGCCGAGCGCGTTGATGCCGGCCGTGATCGAGATCGAGTGAGCGCGCCGGTCTCGCCCAGCGATCGCCGCAGCGGCGATCCTTCGAACGCCGCGCCCGCACCGGAGTCGGCGCCCGCGCGCGAGGACGCGGACGTCGACGTCGACGCGATCCTCGCGAGCTCGCGCCTGCCCGCGCCGCAGCCGGCGCCCGATCCCGACGATCCGCTGGGCGTGACGATCCACCGGCTGCGCAACGGGCTCACCGTCTACCTCAGCACGCACCGGGTCGAGCCGCGCTTCCACGCGTGGATCGCCATCCGTGCCGGGGCGCGCCACGACCCGCCGAAGTCGACCGGCCTCGCCCACTACCTCGAGCACATGATGTTCAAGGGCTCGTCGGCGCTGGGCACCCTCGACATCGCGCGCGAGCGCCCCCACCTCGATCGCATCGCCGCGCTCTACGACGAGCTGCGCGGCGCCCGGGCGCCGCGGCGCGACGCGCTGCTCGCCGAGATCGACCTCGAGACCCAGCGCTCGGCCGCGGTCGCGATCCCCAACGAGCTCGACCGGGTGTTCGCCGCGCTCGGCGTGCTCGACGTCAACGCGTTCACGGCCGCCGAGGAGACCGTGTACACCGCCGACGTGCCGGCGGGCTCGCTCGCGCCCTGGGCCCGGCTCGAGCGCGCGCGCTTCACCGACCCCGTGTTCCGGCTGTTCTACCCGGAGCTCGAGTCGGTCTATGAAGAAAAGAACATGTCCCTCGATGATCCGAACGAGCGGGTCTACGAGGCGATGATGGACGCGCTGTTCGCCGGGCACCCGTACGGCACGCAGCCGACGCTGGGCCGCGGCGAGCACCTCCGAAGCCCCGCCTACGCCGACATGGTCGCGTTCTTCGGGCGCTGGTACGCGCCCAACAACGCCGCGATCGTGCTCGCCGGGGACATCGACGCCGAGACCGCGCTGCCGGTGCTCGAGCGCGAGTTCGCCGACTGGCGCCCGCGCCCGCTCGCGCGCCCAGAGCCCGGGCGCTCGCCCCCGCCGCCCTCGGGGCCGCGCGGGCGCGTGCTCCGAGTCGTGCGCGCGGAGGGCGAGGAGTCGGTGACCGTCGCCTGGCGAACGCCCGCGCTCGACCACCCTGACACCCCGACGCTGCGCGTGCTCGACCGGCTCGTCGACAACGCGACGTGCGGGCTGCTCAACGTCAAGCTGCGGCTCTCGCAGCTCGTCCCCGACGCGCACGCGGGCGGCGAGCACCGCCTCGAGGCCGGCTACTGGTCGATGACCGCGAGCGCGCGCACCGACCAGCCGCTCGACGAGGTCGAGGCGCTGCTTTTGGGGATCGCCGCCGACCTGCGCGCCGGCGAGTTCTCCGACGACGACCTCGCGGCCGTGAAGCTGCACGCCCGGATCCACGACACGCGCGCGCTCGAGTCCAACGAGAGCCGCGCCGCCCGCATGGCCGAGGCGTTCACGAGCTTCCAGCCGTGGCCCGAGTACGCGCGGCGGACCGCGGCGCTCGACCAGGTCACGCGCGCCGACGTCATCCGCGCGGCCCAGACGTACCTCCAGGGCGACTTCGTCGTCGTGCGCCGCGAGTCGGGCGAGCACCGCCCGCCGCAGATCCGCACGCCGAAGATCACGCCGGTGCCGATCGATCCTGACCGCGAGAGCGCGCTCGCGCGGGAGGTCCGGAGCCTGCCGACGCGCCCGCCCGCGCCCGCGTGGCTGACCGAGGGCGTCGACTACTCGATCCACGCGCTGGGCGCGGGGCCCTGCATCGCCGTCGCCAACCCGCTCAGCGATCTGTTCACGGTCGAGCTCGCGTTCCCGATCGGGCTGCGGCAGGCGCCGCTCTTGCGCTACGCGCTCGACCTGTTCGAACGCGCCGGCGTCGACGGCGACGCGCCCATGTCCGCGCCCGCGCTGCAGCGCGCGCTGTACCGGCTCGGGACCACCGTCGACACGTGGTGCGGCCCCGACCTGACGACGCTGTCGATCGCCGGCGTGCGCGAGAACCTGGAGCCGAGCCTCGCGCTCGCGCTGCGCTGGCTGCGAGCGCCGCGCTTCTCCGACGAGAGCCTGCGGCGCATGCTCGACAACCGCCTCAGCCGGCGACGCGGCGAGCTGCACGAGCCCGACGCGGTCGCCAACGCGCTGGCAGACTACGCGCGCCACGGGGACCACGGGTGGACGCGCCTGCGGCCGTCGAACGCCGCGCTCGCGGCCGCGACCGGCGACAGCCTGCGCGCGCTGCTGGCCGCGCTGCCCGACTACCAGCGGACCACGCTGTACTTTGGGCCAGACGCACAGCGCCCGCGCTCGCCGGGGACGCTGGCCGCGCTGCGCGTCGGCGACGGCGCGACGACGCTGCGCCGGCGCCCGCCCCTGCGGCTGCGCGCGGTCTCGCGCCCGACGGTGTACTTCGTGCACAAGCAGACCGCCCAGGCCCAGGTCCAGGTGGTGCTGCGGCGCCCGCCGATGCCCCGCGCGACGCGCCCGCTCGCGCGGCTCTACGATCACTACCTCGGCGGCGACATGAGCGGGCTCGTGTTCCAGGAGCTGCGGGAGGCGCGGGGCCTCGCCTACGCCGCGACCGCGCGCCACGAGCTGGGCCTGCGCGCAGATGACCCATCGGCCATCCTCGGCCTCGCGGGCACGCAGTGCGACAAGGTCGCCGAGGCCGTGCCGCTGCTCCTGCAGCTCGTGCGCCGCCCGCCGATCCAGCCCGCGCGCGTCGAGGCCGTCCGCGCCGCGCTGATCGAGGAGCTCCGCTCGACGCGGATCGAGCCCCGCGGCGTCGCCCGCCGCGTGTTCCGCTGGCGCGAGCTCGGCGAGCCGGCCGATCCGCGGCCGCGCGATCTGGACGCGCTCACGCGCCTGCGGCCCGAGGACCTCGCGCGCTTCGTCGCCGAGATCGACCGCGACGTCGAGCTGCGCCCGCCGATCATCGGCGTCATGGGAGACCGCGCGCTCGTCGACCTCGCCGCGCTCGCCGCCCTCGGCGAGCTCGTCGAGCTGACGCCCGAGCAGCTGTTCTCCTTCGGCGAGTTCCCCGTCGGCGAGCGCCAGCCCGAGCGCGCGCGCTAGCGCCGTCGCGAGACCGCCAGCTCGACGGACACGCGCGCGACGCGGGTGACGACTGCTCGGGACGACGAACTCGTCGGGCCGCTCAGCTCGGCGGGGCTGCTCGCCGCGACGCGGACCGAGGCCGAGTCGATCGAGGCCAGCCACACGCTCGTCGTGGTCCAGCTCTCCGTGACCGCGGGCTCGTCGCGCTGGTCACCGGGCTGTTCACCTCGATGATCATGATGCCGCAGAGCACCGTCAACGGCCTCGTCGTCGCGCTTGGCATGGGCCGGCTGGACTACTAGATCGTCGACGCGTCGGCGCGCGACGGGGACTGAGGCGGCGCGCCCAGGCTCGCCAGCGACGCGCGCCCGTGCGCCCGGCACAGGCTCGAGATCCTGTCGTCGAGCTGGCGACGGTGTCCGGGCAGCGTGATCGACGTCCGCGCGCGCTCGTGAATCGCGTCGACGAGCGCCCACAGCGTCGCCGCGTGCTCCTCGTCCTGGGTCCGGTACAGCAGCAGCTCGCAGGCGTGCAGCAGGCGCGACATCACCATGACGTCGCCCTCGCCGTACTGCAGCACGCGCAGGAAGGTGTCGTCGATGAGGTCCACGAAGCGCCAGCGCGGCAGGAGCACGCGCAGCTGACCGTCCTCGTCGCAGCGTCGCGACGACGGCGGCGCGCGCTCGATGCTCTGACCGATCAGGTGGCACAGGGCGTCGAGCGCTGCGGCTGCGGTCGACGGATCGTTGACGCCCGGCGACATCGCGCGCAGCGCGATGTCGGTGAGCTGCAGCAGCCCGAAGTCCGCGTCCTGCGGCAGCGTGCGCTCCGCCCCGAGCACGAAGGTCCGCCGCAGCGCGTCCGTCCGCTCGTCGTCGAGCGCGCCCCAGACCTCGATGAGCGGCGCGCCGGCGAGGACGTAGTCGCCCATGCGCCAGCGCGAGCGCACGAGCAGGTCGGCCTCGCGCGTGAGCGCGATCAGCCGCGCGCCCTCGACGTACTGCAGGTACCCGGAGCGCTCCGCGACCAGCGTGCGCGGCGGCTCGGCGGGGAGCGCCGGCTCCCCCGCGCCCGTCCACGCCCGCCCGAGGTCACGCGGGAACCCGCGCGCGATGACCTCGCCCGTGCGCGCGAGGATCAGGCTGATGATCGAGCTGACCTTGATCGACTGCGACACGTGGTTGAGGAACAGCAGCAGCGTGACCGTCGCGAGCAGCGCGAGCAGGACCGCGACGTTGGTCGCGAGCAGCGGCGTGAAGCCGGACGAGACCGAGCGCAGCGCGAGCACGCTGAACAGGAACGTCCCCATCAGGATCCCGAGCGCGTGCTGGGTCCGGCGGTCCCGGAGGTAGCGCCGCAGCAGCCGGGGCGAGTACGCGTTGGCGGTCTGCACCACCGCGACCATCATCAGCGAGTAGGCGAGCGACGTGACCGTCAGCGTCGACGTAGCGATCGCGCCGAGCATCGCCTGCGCGCCCTCGGCCTCGGTCCGCAAGAGCGAGAGCGAGAACGAGAGCTCGTCGAGCGCGACGCCGCGCTCGCGCAGCCGCAGCTCGAGCGAGACGAGGCCGACGGCCAGCAGCGCGTAGGCCAGCATCCACAGGCCCGGACGAAACCACAGGCTGCTGAGGATGTTCTCGTAGAGCTTGCGCATGCCCGCCCCTCAGCCGCGCCCCGGCCCGCGCCGCCCCGACGCGGTCCTCTCCGCCCCGGGGGGCATGACGCGCGCCGTGACGACCGTGGGCCTGCGAGACATCAACGCGAGTGTTCCAGCCCCCGCCTCCGCGGCAAAGTTTCGCGCGAGAACACGCGACGCGGCGGTCCGCGCGCGAGGACCGGGCGCGCCCGCGTCGTCGCGCGCGCCCTTCGACCTGTCCCAGGGGAGCACCCTGAGAGCACGCGCGCCGCGCGTGGACGCGCCGCGCATGTCGGCGCGAGCCCGGCGACGCGCGCCCGCCTCGGGTCACCGCGCGCCGCGAGCTCGGCTCCGCCGTCCGCGGCGAGGCCCGTGTCGGCGGTGGCCGCCGCGCGAGGCAGGCGATAGGCTCGAGACGTGCAGGAGGTCGATCACCTCGTCATCGGCGCCGGGCTCGCGGGCCTCGTGCTCGCGCGCTTCCTCGGCGAGGCGCACGAGCGCGTCGCGCTGCTCGACCCCAGCCCGGCGGGCTACAAGATCGGCGAGTCGCTGATCCCGGAGCTGTTTCGACACCCCGAGCTGCGCGCGCTGTTCCCCGCGCTCGAGTCGCTGCCCTCCTACGCGCCCAAGCACGGCACGACCTTCATCGCCGACGGGGACGTCGTGTACTTCCCGCTCGCCAGCTCCGAGGCGGGGCTGTCCATGCACGTCGCGCGCCCCGAGATGGAGCGCGCGATGATCGACGCGTGGGGGCTCGAGGTGACGCGCGCGCGCGTGACCTCGATCGACTTCGACGCGCACGTCGTCGAGACCACCGCCGGCCGCTTCAAGGTCCGCGGGCCGATCCTCGACTGCTCCGGGCCGGCGATGCTCGTCGCGCGCCTGCGCGACGAGCTCGAGAACCTCGCCCCCGTGCACGCGACCTGGGGCTACCACGACATCCTCGCCGTCGACGACGAGCGCTGCGCGAGCGACTACCGCGCGCGCGGCTGGCAGCTGCGGCAGTACGACCCGCGCAACAGGCAGCTGCTCACCGCCGCCCAGGCCACGCCGTGGCGCGCGAGCCTCACGACGCAGCTCACGCGCCTCGACGACGGCCTGTGGACCTGGCAGATCCCGCTGCACGACGGCGCGCGCCTGAGCTTCGGCGTCGTCTCGCGCCACGGCCCGATCACGCCGACGCGCTACCGCGAGCTCGCGCGCGACCACGTGTCGCCGTGCTTCTCGCTCGCGCAGCCCGAACGCAATGATGATGACGATGACGATGACGATGATGATGACGCGGGCGCGCGCGCCTCGGACCCCTTTCGGCGGCTCCACCAGCGCGACGGCTTCGCGCGCCGAGCCCGGCGCGCGGCCGATCGCGACTACATCCTGCTCGCCGACGCGTTCGCGTTCTCGGATCCGGTCTACTCCGTCGGCGCCGGCTTCGCGGTCAACCAGGCGATCCGCGTCGCGGAGCTGCTCAACGCGCGGCCGTGGAACCGCGAGGACTGCGAGCGCTACCGCGAGTGGAGCGAGGCGCTGCTGCGGCGCGCGACCGCGGCGTTCAACTTCTGGTACTCCGGCGAGGTGTTCCGCGACGACGCGGTCGCGGCCGAGGTTCAGGAGGACTTCCTCTCCGGGAACCTGTTCCAAAAGACTATCTCGTCGGCCTACGGCGCGGTGCTCGAGAACTCCGAGCTGCACGGCGCTGACGACCCCTTCGCCGCCCGCTGGGCCGACGCGCCCGTCGACGACGACGTCGCCGCGCTGCTCGAGCTCGACGGCGCGGCGCTCGACGGCTGGCGGCTCGCGCGGGCCCAGCCCTGCGCCGCCGGCCTGCAGCTGCGCTGGCGCCACGACGACCGGCCCGAGCTGACGATGCTGGTCGAGGCCGACCCCGACGGCGCGAAGTCGCGGTACGTGGGCGCGGGCCCGCTCGCGCTCTCGTACATGCGCGGCATCGACGGCGAGCGCCCGCAGCTCGCGACGATCGACGGGCTGTTTCGCGAGTTCGCCGCGCGGGCGGGCGAGCGCGGCGACGACTGGCTCGCGCTGCTCGAGCGCGTGCGGGCGCCGCTGGCTAGTCCGCCGCGCCGCTGGCCTCGTCCTGCCGCCGCGCTGGCCTCGTCCCGCCGCGATGGCCGCGATCGCGCGCGCTGCGCTGGCCTCGTCGCGCCGCTGCGCTGGCCTGATCGCGCCGCGTCGACGTCCGCGAGCGCGGCGACGCGTGACCTGCCGAGCGCCGCGACGCGTGACCACGCCGAGCGCCGTCGGGCCTGAGCGCCGGTCGACGATCGTCGCGCCCGTCGACGACGCGTCGCCGTCGCGAACTCGCGCGCCTGGGGAACGAGCCCGAAGCGTCGCGGACGCGGCATCGCGCGGCGTCACGCCGCGCGTCGACGACGGGCGCGCGCGTGGTCGCGTCAGCCCGCGACCCCGACACGACGATCTCGCCGCGCCGTGGCCGAGAGGACAGGCTCGCGCCCGCACGCACGCCGCCTCGCGTGCGCGCCACGACGACCTCGCGGGACGCCGTCGCCGCTCGACAGAGTACGCGCGGGCTCGCGAGACCGTACGCCACGTCACGTCATCTTCACGGCGTGACGCGTCGCGTCGCCGCGCTCGCTCGCGCGACAATAGCGTCTTGACGGTTAACGATCGCTGCACGACAGTCTCGCCAGCTGTTGCGCCTGGCCCAAGAGATAGGGGCGTGGGCGTCGAGATCGGGTCGCCGCGTCTTGTGATGGAACGGAAGGGCGCGGCGTTCATCCAGGAGATGACAAATGCCAGTGATTGACCTCAACTCCCCAGATCTGTGGAGCAAGATTACCGAGGCGCTCGACGCCTCCAACGAGCACGTCTGCGTGCTGCCGATGACCACGCTGATCAAGCCGGTCCGCGCGATCACGGTGCTGCAGACGGACACCAGCGTCACCGCGGCGAAGACGGAGTGCCCGCCCGGGAGCGTGAACCTGAACACCGCGCCCGCGCCCGCGCCCGCGGCCCCGCCCGCGCCTGAGCCTGAGCCCGAGGTCGAGGTCCAGCCCGAGCCCGCGCCCGCGCCCGCGCCCGCGCCCACGCCCGAGCAAAAGCCCGAGCCCGCCGACCCGCGGATCGTCCCGTACTCCGAGATGCAGGCGATCGTCAGCAAGTGGGCCTTCGACGGCGTCATCAACGAGGCCTACAAGCGCGCGAGCGACCTCGACGTGCGCTCGCCGTCGTTCGGCGTCATCAACAAGGGCACGCTGACCGTCGGCATGGACTGGCGCGACAACCCGGCCCAGAGCGTGATCGTCCAGGTCGACATCGAGACCGGGAAGCTGCTCGCGCACAAGCGCGGGAGCACGCGCTACTACTTCAAGGTGAACCTCGTCGAGGGCACGAAGTTCGAGTTCGTCGGCCAGTCCGGCAAGGACGTGATCGACGTCGCCGCCTTCGCCACGCCGTAACGCGTCGCTCGAGCGGTCGCGGGCGGGCCCGACCAGGCCCGCCCGCGACTCGCTCGCGATCGCGCCCCGATCGACGCGCTCGACAGCCCGCGGCGCCGTGGCGACACTCGTCATCGTGAACGCCCGCGCGCGCTCGAGTCGCTACGCGGCGCTCGGGATCGAGGGGGAGCTGCCCGCGTGTCGTTGAAGGACATCAACACCGACGAGCTCTGGGTCGAGGTCGAGCGCCGCCTCGCGGGGGACGACGCGCGCGACTGCCTCTCGCCCATGACCACGCTGATCAAGCCGGTGCGCGTGGTGACGCTGATTCAGCATGACACGCGCATGAGCGAGGGCCCGTCGCCGTGCCCTCCTGGCAGCGTCCCGCTCGCGCGCGACGGCGGACGCGGGCCGTGCGGCGAAGAGCTGCTGACCGCGATCGACGCCCGCCTCGAGGCGCACTCCCAGCGGCGCGCCGCCGCCGAGCGCCAACTTCACGACGACCTGCTCGCGCGCGTCGACCAGCGGCTCGCCTCGCTGCGCCCGCGCCCCGCCGCGGCGCCGCCCCAGCCGGCCGCCACCGACCACGCGTCCACCGATCGTCTGGAGCTCGTGGCGCTGCTCCGCGAGCTCCGCTCGCGGGCGGGCGACCCGACCCGACGACGCGCGGACGAAGAACCCAGGCCTACGCGCGCCGACTCGAGCCCGCTCGAGATCGGCGTCCGCCAGCTGCGGGCCGAGCTCGCCACGCTGCGCGCCGAGCTCCGCGAGCGCGGCGACGCGACCGCACGATCCCCAGGTCGACGCCCGGTGGACGCGACGACGAGCGCCGCTCCGACCCCGAGCGCGCTCGAGCTCCGCGAGCTGCGAGCCGAGCTGGCCACGCTCCACAAGCTGGTCGAGCGCGCGGCGCCAACCCCCACGAGCGCGCCGGCGCCGGGGCCCGCGAGCCCCGAGCCCAGCGACGCGCCCGTGAGCCCCGAGCCGAGTCTCACGATCGCCACGCACGCCACGACCACCGACGCGCGCCCCCGCAGCGAGACCTCGACGCTCCTGTCGCCCCTGGCCGCGCTCGCGCTCCTGCTCGCGGCGATCGTGATCTTCTCCTGCGGCGTGCTCGTGCGCGCCGCCTTCGATCGCCCCGGGCCCGCGAGCGACGTGAACGCGACCTCCTCGGCGACGCGGCCGGATGGTCATGACGGTCAGGGCGGTCAGGGCGGTCAGGGCGGTCAGGGCGGTCAGGACGGTCAGGACGGTCAGGATGCTCCCGATGATCCGGATGCGCCGAGCGTCGACGCCCCCGCGAGCGCGAACAACGGCCCGCGCGACGATGATCCTCGCGACGATGGCACGCGCGACCCGGTTCCGCGCGACGGCGCCGCGCCGGGGTCACCCGCCCTTCGGGACAGCGACGGCGACGGCCTGCTCGACCCGGGACAACCTGGGGTACCCGACGCGTCCAGCGATCGCTGCCCCGACGAGCCCGGTCCGCCGGAGCGACGCGGCTGCCCCGCGCGCGACCGCGATCACGACGGCGTGCTCGACGAGGTCGACGCGTGCCCGGCGACGCCCGAGACCGTCAACGGCTACCGCGACGAGGACGGCTGCCCCGACGCGCTCCCCGAGCCCCTCAAGCAATTCACCGGGGTGATCCGCGGGGTGAACTTCGAGATCGACCGCGCGACGCTGCGCCCGAGCGCGGCCGCGATCCTCGAGCGCGCGGCCGAGGTGCTCGCGACCTACCCGACGCTGCGCGTCGAGATCAGCGGACACACCGACTCGAGCGGCGCGCGACGGCACAACCTCGAGCTCTCGCGCGCGCGCGCCGAGACCGTGCGTCAGTTCTTGATCACGCGGGGGATCGACGGCGCGCGGCTCGAGACCGTGGGCTTCGGGCCCGACCGACCGCTCGCCGACAACCGGACGGCCGACGGCCGCCTGCGCAACCGCCGGATCGAGTTCAGGATCCTCGGGGACGCGCCCGCGCCCGTGTCCGCGAGGCCCTAGGGACAGGCTCAGCCCGCCGGCGGCGCGACCGGCATGATCCGCAGCGTGTTCTGCTGGAAGTGCGGCACGAGCAGGCGCTGGCGCTTCTCGTCGAAGCCGATGTCGGCCGGGGACACCAGCGCGCCGGCGTCGCCGTGGCCGGCGCCGAACTGCGTCGTCACGGCGCCGGCGGCCAGGTCGACGCGATACACGGCCTGGCCCTCCCACGACGACACGAGCAGCCCGCCGCCCGACGGCCAGAAGACCACGCCGTCGAGCCCGCCCGCGGGCGCCGTCGCGACGGGCTTGGCCTCGCCGCCCTCGAGGCGAAACACGCCGCCTGACTTGTTGACCATGAACAGGCCCTGCGCGCTGGAGGCGAGGCCGTTGGGGCCCGCGAGCGCCTCGCCGCGCGCGAGCGGCGTGACGGCGTCATCGAGGCCCACGCGATACACGACGTCCGCGCCCATGTCGGAGACGTAGACGGCCGCGCCCGCGTCGTCAGGCCGCGCCGGCGCGACGTCGTTGAGGAACTTCGCGCCCTCGATCTTGATCGCGCCGGCCGGCGTGCCCGCGCGGCGATCGAACTTGCGCACGTGGTCGATGTCCGCGACGTACAGCGCGTCGCCGACGAGCGCCATGCCCTTGGGGGCGTTGAGCGTCACGCCGTCGCTGAAGCCGTCGATCCACTTCAGCGCCTGCACGTCGCCGTCGGGGGTCACGCGCGAGATGAAGCCGTTGCCGTCCTCCTCCGTGGGCGCGCCCTCGATGTTGCTGACGAGGTAGAGGTCGGCGACCGGATCGTGCAGCGCGGACTCCGGGGTCATGAAGCCGACGTCCTGGATCACGAGCATGACGTCGGCGCGCGTCTCCGGCTCGCGCGGCGCGGCCTCGGTCTGCTTCGCGTCGGGCTCGACCTTCACGTCGGCCTTCGCCTCGACCTTCGCGTCGTCGGCCCTCGAGCCGGTCTCGCCGCAGGCGATCAGGCCGAGGGCCGCGAGCGCCACGGCGCGCGCGGACGTCCCTCGCGACGCGGGCGCGCTTGTTCGACAAGAGGGTGAAGGGCTGGTGTCGCGCTGGGCCGGCATGTCACATCCTCGCGCGCCGTTTATGCCGCGGGGCCGCCGTCGACGCAACGCGCTGACTTCCGCCGCGCGCCTCCGCGGGTCTACCATCGCGACGATGGGCCCGCTCGCTCGCTTCCTCCCTGACTTCCTCCCTGACTTCCTCCCGCGCGTCCTCCCACGCGTCCTCCCGCGCGTCCTCCCGCGCGTCCTCCCGCGATTCTCCTCCTCGCGCGCGCTGGCGGGGATCGCCGGCCTCGTCGGCCTCACCGCGTTCGCGCTGCCGCGCGCGCCGGCCCGCGCCTGCGGGCAGACGACGCATCAGTGGATCACGCTGCACGCCGCCTCGCACCTGCCCGAGGGGGCGCTGCGCGATTTCGTCGAGCGCGCCGAGCTGCGGCAGATGCTGCTCAACGGCACCATGTTCCCCGACGGCGGCTACCCGATCGATGACCCCTACGGCGAGATCGCCCACTGGGAGCCGCTGCAGATGGCGTACCTCAACTGGATCGCGTCGTCGCAGGATCCGGTCGACGCCGGCAAGGGCGCCCAGTACACCGCGTTCCTGTTCGGGCTCGCGTCGCACGGCATGTCAGACCAGCTGTTCGACTCGATGTACATGTTCCGCACCAAGGTCTACGACGGCGAGGCCAACGACCTCGACGAGGCCTCCGACGTCGTGTTCGCGTCGCTGACGAACCCCGCCGAGGTCCCGACGGACTGGATCCCGCGCGACGAGCTGGTGCCGCTGTACCTCGACGTCGCCGACTACGCGGTGGACACCTCGCAGATGGGCCAGGGTCAGCTGCTGCTGCGCGTGGCGCTGGTCGCCGTCGGCATGGGCTCGCAGAACCCCGACAACGTGGCCATGTACGAGGCGCTGTACCCGTGGGGCAACAGCCACCTGCTCGACGACGCGGTGCCCGGCACGCCGCCGTGCCAGGGCGAGGTCATCGCCCGCTACTGGCGCGTGCTGTGGCCGCTGGTCCACGGCGAGAGCTTCGACGGCCCGCCCGTGCTCGCGACCTTCCCGGCCGACGCGACCGCGAACCACGAGACCGCCGCCGCGGACGTCGAGTCGATGATCACGATCGTGTTCTCGCGCGCGCTCGACGAGCCGGCGCTGAGCGCCGATCAGTTCACCGTCGAGGACGAGGGCGGCGAGCTGGCGCCGTTCGACCTGCAGCTGTTCTACGGCGACTACAGCCACGTCGTGCACCTCAAGCCGAGCGCCGATCTCAAGCCCGACGAGGTGTACACGGTCACGGTCGCGCCCGGCGTGCTGACGCACCACGACGAGCTGCTGGGCGGCTATCAGTTCCGCTTCTCCACCGGCGACGAGGCCCCCGCGCCGCTGCCCGACGCGAACCCGTGGGACGACCCCGAGCCGGGCACCGACACCGACGCTGACACCGACACCGACACCGACACGAGCGCGACCGACAGCGACAGCGATAGCGACGGGACGACGAGCGCCGGGGACACGGACACCAGCGCCGGCGGGGACGCGAGCGGCTCGGCCGGCGACTCGAGTGACATGACCGAAGGAACTGGCGGCGGGACGGAGTCCGCGGGGGGCGACGACGAGGGCGAGGGCTGCGGCTGCGCGGGCGCGCGCCCGGGGCCCGGCGGGCTGCTGCTCGCGCTCGGCCTCGGCCTCGGTGTCGGCCGCGGCCGTCGGCGACGGCGCTGATCCTCGAGCCGCGCGTCCGCGATAGACCGAGCCCGAGCGGCGTCAGAGCGCCTCGGCGGCGCGCGAGCGCCTCGGCGAAACGCGCGAGCGCCTCGGCGAAACGCGCGAGCGCCTCGCAGGAGCGCGCGAGCGCCCGCCGACCCCGGCCCCGCGCGGACCCCGAACGCGTCGTGAAAAAACCGCGCCTGTGTCGTCCGAGCCCGCGCGCCTGCTACCGTGGACGCCCATGACCGCGCCCGCGCAGCACGGCCCCCCGCGCGCCAGGTCCCTCGCGCTGTCGCTGAGCTCGCTCGCGCTCGCCTGCGGCGTCGCGCAGGACCCGATCTCGCTGTCGCCGTGTGAGGACGACGCCGGCTGCGACGCGCCGAGCGTGTGCGTCGACGGCTACTGCGGCGCGCCGCCCGAGACCGACAGCGAGACCGAGACCGACAGCGCGACCGACAGCGCGACCGACAGCGCGACCGACAGCGCGACCGACGGCACGAGCGCCCTGACGACCGCGCCGATCGACTGCGCGGGGCTCTCGGTCTGCGCCGACGAGTGCGCCGACCTCTCGATCGATCACGACCACTGCGGCGGGTGCTTTAAGCAATGTCCCAGTGACCAGGTGTGTACGAGCGGCGCCTGCGTCTCGCCCTGCGGCGAGGGCACGTCGCTGTGCGACGGCGCCTGCGTCGACCTGTACAACGACGCGGCGAACTGCGGGCACTGCGGGCTCGCGTGCCCGCCCCCTGCGGCGCACGGGGAGGCGCGCTGCGTCGGCGCGGGCAACTGCGGCTTCGCCTGCGATCCCTGGCACGCGCCGGACCGCGAGGTCATGCCGACGACCTGCGCGCCCTGCAGCGTCGACGCGCTGCTCGTGTTGGAGCCGGTCTACCTGTGGCGCTTCGACGAGGAGCAGGGCGACGCGCTCGTCGAGTCGATCACCGACGTGCCGGGGACCTACAGCGCGGCGACGCTCGGGCTCGAGGGCGTCACCGCGCCCGACGACCTCGCCGCCGGCTTCCTCGCCGAGGACGCCAACGCGCTCGTCGAGCTCGCCAGCGTGCCCCAGGACGCGTTCACGCTCGAGGTCGTCGCGCGCATCGACGACCTCACGCCGCCCCACCACGCGCTGTTCTCGCTCGTCAACGACATCACCGCGAACGAGCTGCTGCTGATCTTCGAGCGCGAGGAGACCGAGGCGCCCGGGCTGCGCGTCATCGTCGCGGATCACGAGGCGGTCACCGACGTCACGCTGCCGGTCGGCGAGTGGGTGCACGTCGCGGTCACGTGGAGCAGCGTCGGCAAGCTGCGGGTGTACCTCAACGGCGTCCGGCGCTACCTCGGCGCGGGCTTCGCCCCGGGCATGCAGCTGCAGCCCGGGACCCTGGCCTTTGGGCAAGAGCAGGACGTCCCGGGCGGCGGCTTCGACCCGAGCCAGCGCCTCGGCGGCGCGCTCGACACGGTCGCCCTGTACGCGCGTCAGCTCGACGAGCTCGAGATCGCCGCCCACACCACCGCGCTGCTGTGCGGGCTGTGAGCGGCGCGCGCCTCGAGCGAGCGGCTCAGGGCGTCGCGAGCGAGCACAGGCACGCGATCTCGTCGCCGCTGAAGCCCGGCGGCGGACCCTCGTCGGTGAAGCCGACGGTCAGGTACTCGCACGAGGGATCTTCGAAGGCCTCGACGCCCTCGTCGACGAAGCGCCAGCTCACCAGGCCCACGTCGCAGTAGGTGCCGCAGCCGTCGCCCTGGTACTCGGCGAGCAGGCAGCGCGGCGCGAGCGGCTGCGGCTCGTCGCAGGCGCTGGGCAGCAGCACGGGCTCGACCCAGATGCAGCGGAAATTCGACTCCACCGGGAACTCAACGCCCGCGCACGACGCCTCGTCGGTCTCCTGCGAGCACGGGTAGTGCTCCGAGAGCACGTCGGGCACGCACATGGCGCCGTTGCCGTCGGCCGTGCCGCCGCACTGGCACTCGCCGTCGACGTCCTCGCAGCTCCAGGACGAGGGGAAGCCCTCCTTGCAATAGTGGTCCTCGGGACAGTCGCTGTCGTCGCCGCACGACTGCCGCACGCAGCCGTCCTCGGTGTAGATCGAGCCGGCGCCGCCGCAGTTGGCCCCGGGCAGCTCGCACTCCGGGGAGCCCCCGGCGCACGAGCCCACGTCTTCGCACACGGGGCCGTCGCCGGAGGTCGAGGTCGGGCTCTCGGTGTCGGTCGGATCAGCGGACGTCGAGCCGTCCGAGGTCGCGTCGGAGTCGGTCGGCTCGTCGCCGACTTTCTGCGAGCCGAGATCGCACGCGCACAGCGACAGGGAGAGCGCGAGCAGGGCGCGCGCGAGCGCGGCGGAGGAGTGAACGGTAGGGAGAGAGGTCAGGCTATACATCACGTCCGTTGAGTGCTTCCGGCGGGTCGTCATTGTCACGGCGGCGCGGTTTTTTTTCGCGCGGAGGCGCGCCCCCGCGCGCGGCTCACGGGCAGCGCGAGGCGACGTGAATCCCCTCGAGCGGGTCGCCGGTCAACACCGGGAAGCCCCAGTGGCAGATCTGAACGACGACCTGCTCGTCGGTGATCTCGAGGATCTGCACGGGGCCGTCGACCTGGCTCCCGCCGCCGGACGGACCGCAAAACCCACCGCCGACGGGCTCCCCCTCCATCCAGATGGAGCTGTCGACGCCCACGCCGTCGACCTCGTAGATCTCGCCCGGGGTCTGGTACCCCGGCTCAAAGCGGAGCTCGAGCCTCCACGAATTGCAGCCGAGCGCGTCGTCGAGGTTGGCGCAGGAGAGCGGCTGATTGGCGAGGTTGACGACGATCGGAGCGCCGTCACCGCCGCGCGCCCGCGCCGTCGCGTACTCGAGCACGGGCGGCTCCCCGGCACACGCGTCGGGCCCGATCCCGCTGTCGCTCCCGAAGCCGGAGTCGTCCGTGTTCGAGGGCGGCGGGTCGACGGTCTCGCTCGCCGTCGTCGTCCCCATCGTCAGGGCGCCCGTCGTGTCGGATCCGTCGCCGCCGGACGCGTCGCCCGCGGCGACGCTGCTCTCCGAGTCGAGGGTGTCGCTGGCGCTCGGCTCGTCACCGACTTTCTCCGAGTCGAGGTCACAGGCGCAGAGGGCGAGCGCGAGCGCGAGCGCGACCTTGGAGCGCGGCCCGGGTGTGAAGAGGCGAGCGATACGGTTCGAGGGGTGCATGCCGGTGAGTGCACGCGAGCTCTCGACATTGTCACGGCCGCGAGCGCTCGCTCATCGCGAAGGTCGGGGGCCGTCGCAGACCTCGCGCACGCGCCCGAGGTGCGAGGAGCCGGCGCGCTCGCGGCGGACGCGGGCGACCGCCGCGTCCGCGCGCGCGTCCGCGGCGACGCACAGCGCCATCACGCGCAGCGCGTCGGCCTCGTCACCGAGCTGTCCCTTGGGAAACCTCTCGGCGTGCCGCGCGACCAGGCGCAGGACCTCGGCCGCGTCCCCGCGCGCGAGCGCGGCGTTGGCCGCGGCGATCAGCGCGGTCTCGGCCGTCAGCGAGTCATCGAGGCCGGGTCGCGCTCGCCCGCGAGGCCTGACGCGCGGGCGCGGGCGCGGGCGCGTCGGCGCTCACCGGGCCGGGCCTCCTCCGCGACCGCCGGAGCTCCGCGGGCGAGGACGTCGCGGGCGACGGCGACTCTGCGGGCGTCGGGACCGTACGCGCGGCGGCGCGGGCGCGGGCGCCGGTGGACCCGTGGGCCCGGCGAGCAGCGCCGTCCCCACGACGACCGCGAGCGTGATGCCGGCGACCTGCAGCGCCCCCCAGGCGCCGAGCGCGGGCGGAGGCGCGACAGGACTCGAGGGACCGGTCCACGGGGACATCTCGACGCCGCCGTCGGCCCCCGCGCCCTCGCCCCCCGCGTCGCCGCCGTCGCCCGCAGCGTCCTCGCCCCCGCCGCCTGGCGGCCCCGCGATCGCCTCGCGCACGCGCGCGAGCACGCGCTCCTCGACGTCCTCCGACGGCCACGCCGCCGGCATCGCCGCGTCGATGAGCGCCCGGCTCGACGGATCGAGTTCATCCATGTCGCAGCTCTCCTCCCTGTGCGCCGAGCCGCGAGACGGCCCGCGCGAAGTCGCGTCTGGCGAGCCGCAGGCGCGAGTAGACGGTGTTGCGGTTGACCCCGAGCAGCGCGCTGATCTCCGCCGCTTGCATCCCCTCGAGCTCGTAGAGGACGAAGACCTCGCGGCGGGTGTCCTCCATCGCGCCGAGGATCCGATCGAGCCGCTCCAGCGCCTGGCGCCGCTCGGCCGCGCGCTCCCCCGACGGCCCGCCGCCGACGAGTTGGGCGCGCTCGGGCAGCGGCGCCTCGCGCTCACGCTGCCTGCGCGCGCGCTCGCGGTAACGTCGAGCCACGCGCAGCGCGATCCCGTACAGCCAGGTCTTCAACGACGAGCGGCCTTCGAAGTCCGCGCGCCGCCGGTGCAGGACGATGAACACGTCCTGCAGCGCGTCCTCGACCCGGCTCTCCGGCACCCCGAGACGCCCCAGCGCCCGGTAGATGTAGGCGTAGTGCAGCCGGTAGGCCTGCTCGACCCAGCGCAGCGATCGCGCGCCGGACGTGGCAGACGACGGCGATGGATCGGGGCGCACGAGTCTGAGTGCACCCTGGCGCCCGCGATTGTCACGAAAAAACCACGACTCAGCGCAGGCGCAGCTCGATCCCCACGAGCACGCGGATCGACACCGGCGCGCTGCGGAACACCGGCGCGCGCCCCCCCACGTGAAACGCCGGACGCGAGACGTGCAGCAGGCCCTCGACGCCGAGGTACGGCGCCATCACTCGGCTCGCGCGCCAGCGCGCGGCCGTCGAGATCGACGCCGCGCCCCAGGGCGACGTCGCGAGCCGCGAGTTCTCGACATCGAGTCCGCGCGCCAAGACCACCCCCGCGTGCGCTCCGCCGCAGAACGGGAAGCGGACCGAGCCGGCCCACACGGTCACGCAGCCGCGCGCCGCCCCGGAGACCGCCTGTACGCGCGCGCCGAAGTCCACGTCGCTGTAGCGCGCCTCTCGCGGGGCCGAGTAGCTCGCGCCGAGCTCCACGCGCCAGCGCGACGTCCCGCCGGCGTAGGTGAGGTCGGCCAGGACGCCGACGCTCGGCACCAAGCCGACGCCGAAGCCGCCCGTGACCCGCAGGTCATGCTCGCCGCGCGGGCGCGTGGTCGGTGACGCGCGCGTCCGCGGCCCCGCGCGCTCGACCGACACGCCCGGCGCGGGCTCGGGCTCAGGCTCAGGCTCGGGCTCGGGCGCAGGCTCGGGCTCAGGCGCAGGCGCGGGCGCAGGCTCGAGCGGCGGAGGCTCCGGCGGCGCGGACTCGGGCTCCGCGAAGCGATCCGCGACGCTCAACGGCGCCAGCGTCACCGCCAGGATCACGGCGGTCGCCGCGGTCAGCTGCTCGCAGTCCGGCGCCGCGAGCTCGCGCACCGAGGGCGCGCCGGCGTCCCCGGCGTCGATCTCGAGCTCGACCGCGTAGCCCTCCCCCGCCTCCCGAACCCGACCGAACGCGCGCAGGCGGGCCTCGGCCGGCGGCTCGCCGACGTAGCTCGCAACACGCGAGCGCAGCGCCTCGACGTCGGGGCAGCCGGGCGGCGCCTCCCAGCCGAGCGTGAGCTGCGGGAGCGCGACCGGGATCTCGATCGGCGTCGCGCCCGGCTGCGCGCGCGCGGGCCCTGAGAGCAGCACCAGCGCCCCCCCGAGCGCGCACCTCCACGCGCGACTCTGCCACGCGCGCGAACGCGTGGTCCGCCGCGCGGTCGCGGCCTCGGGCGCTCGTCCTCGCGCCTGCGTCACGCTCCGGCCCTCGGCTTCCTGACCCGGGGACCGCGTCTACTCGTGCACGAAGCTCTTGAGCCTGTTGGTGCGGCTCGGGTGGCGGAGCTTGCTCAGCGCCTTGGCCTCGATCTGACGGATGCGCTCGCGCGTCACGGAGAAGCCCCGGCCGACCTCCTCGAGGGTGTGGTCGGACGCCTCGCCGATGCCGAAGCGCAGCCGCAGGACCTTCTCCTCGCGCGGCGTCAGCGTGGCCAGGGCGCGACGGGTCTGATCGGACAGGCTCATCTTGACCACGCGATCCGAGGGGCTGACCGCGTTCTTGTCCTCGATGAAGTCGCCCAGGTGCGAGTCGCCGTCCTCGCCGATCGGCGTCTCGAGCGAGATGGGCTCCTTGGCGATCCGCAGGATCTTGCGGACCTTCTCGACCGGCATGTCCATGCGCTCGGCGATCTCCTCGGGCGTCGCCTCGCGGCCGTACTCCTGCACGAGCTGGCGGCTCGTGCGGATCAGCTTGTTGATGCTCTCGATCATGTGCACCGGGATGCGGATCGTCCGCGCCTGGTCCGCGATCGCGCGCGTGATCGCCTGCCTGATCCACCAGGTCGCGTAGGTCGAGAACTTGTAGCCGCGCCGGTAGTCGAACTTCTCGACCGCCTTCATCAGGCCGATGTTGCCCTCCTGGATCAGGTCGAGGAACTGCAGCCCGCGGTTGGTGTACTTCTTGGCGATCGAGACGACGAGCCGGAGGTTGGCCTCGACCAGCTCCGAGCGCGCGCGCTCGCTCTTGCGCCGCGCCTTCATCAGGCTGTTGTGCAGCCCGAGGATCTCGGCCTTGCTCAGCATCGTCTCCTGCTCGATGCGGCGGATCCGCTTGCTCGCGACCTTCATGCGCGCCGAGATCTCGTGCAGCTCCGAGGGGTGCAGCCCGAGCCGGCGGCAGAGCTTGAATTCTTCCTCTTCGGTCAGGCGGACGCCGCGGCGGAACATCGCGTCGAACTCGTCGCGATCCATGCCCGCGCGGCGCTCGCACTGGCGCAGCTCCGTGTCGGCGCGGCGCAGGCGATCGACCAGGTCGCGGAACTCCGCGACCATCGCGTCGACGGTGATGCGGTTGAAGCGCATCTCTCGCATGTGGTCGACCATCAGCACGCGCAGCAGCTTGATCCGGGTCGCGCGCTCGTCCCCCTCCAGCGGCGCCCGCTCGCCCAGCAGGCCCTCGAGCTCGATCTGCAGCTCGCCGATCGCCGCGAGGTGGACCTTCATCTGATCAAAGGCGCCGGCGTAGCCGCCGGTGCTCTCGTCGCCGACGGAGCCGCCCGCGTCGTCGGTCGCGGTCGCCGAGCCGAACACGTCGCGCGCGCGCCGGTGGCCGGCGTCGATGTCGCGCGCGAGCTCGGCGGCGAAGGGCACCGCGACGGGGCTGCTGAGCACGATGTCGAGGACCGCGAGCTCGCCGGCCTCGATGCGCTTGGCGAACTCGACCTCGCCCTCGCGCGTGAGCAGCGAGATCGTGCCCATCTTGCGCAGGTACATTCGGACAGGATCATTGACGCGCCCGCGCTCGTCCACGGCCGACGGCGTGCTCTTGGGCCGGGAGGCGGCCTTCTTCTTCTTCGCGGCGGGCTCTTGCTTGACCAGCTCCACCCCCTCGTCGCGCAGCATCTTCTCCCACTCCCCCAGCTCCTCGGGACGGATCAGGTCGGCGGGCAGAAGGTCGTGCAGCTCGGAGAGCGACAGGTGGCCTTTCTTCTTGCCGAACGCGACCAGCTGCTGCTTGAGCTTCTCGACGTCGAGGGTGCGATTTTTCGCGGGCATGCAGAAACCTGACCTTTGTTTGGGCTCCAGGTGGCCGTGCGCGGCGCGGACTCTCTCGGGGAGTCGTACGCGGCGGGTTCGCGGTCCGGATTAACGTGGCGTCAGCCTGGCGAACGCGCGAAGAAGATGAACGGGATGCAAGGGTTCGAGGCGAAATCTCGCAGCGAAGAAAATGCGAAGTGAAGAAACTGCGAAGAGGACGCGAACGCCCGGCTGCGATACGGTGTGCGAACGAACGCCGAACGAGACGATGGCGCGCTGCTGCGCCGACCTGGAGAGCGTAGTTTGGCACAACCGAGCGATATCGGTGGCGAAAACACGCCTCCGCGCGGCGCCGAATTGTGCAAGCAGGTTCGCGGGTTTTCTCCACAATCGGCCATAGGGCCGAGATTCCCGCGAAATCAGCCGACTTCGCCGTGTCGGTGACGCCCCGACAACACCGAGAGGCCCGGCGTGGTGAGGACCCTCGCGTTGGCGAGGACGCGGAACACAGTGCAGACGACGTATGCCGGGGTACGCGCCGCACACTCATGCCGTCGACGCCGCGACATCGCTACGACGACGCGACCTGACGCGCGAGGCGTCGCGTGGACATTCGCCACGGGCTGCTACGTCGTCGAGGCCGAGGCGATCAGGCGCTCCGCCGCTTCCCCCTGGACCCCGGCGCGCGCCATGACGTTGACGAACGCGGCCTGCTCCTCCTGCTTGCGCAGGCTGGCGCGGACCAAGGGCACGAGCTCGCCGAGCGCCTCGAGGCGCTCGTCGAGGGTCAATTGATTAAGCTGCGCCACAACATCATCAACGCTGGGCGGATCGTTGAGCAGCGCGGCGAGCTCGACACGGCGACCGATCGGCACGGGAGATCGACCGAGCAGCTCATCGAAGTGCACGGCCTCGTGGAAGTCGAGGTGCCCGTCGAGGTTCACGAACACGGCCGCGAGCGCGAGCGTGGCGGCGGCCTTGGCCTCGGCCTCGCGCGTCCACTTCACGCGCAGCTCGGCGACGCGCTCGAGGTCGAGCTCGAGGCGCAGCGCGATGCGATCGTGGACGCTCTCCTCGATGTCGGAGCCCTCCCCGTCGGCCAGCGCGACGCGCCAGCAGCGGCGCATGAGCTCGTTCCTGAAGGCGGCTGGGGGATCGGAGAGCTGCGCGTAGCGCTCCTCGAGCAGGCCCTGATCCGACAGAACTTCGAGCCAGGTCTCGCGCTCGGTCGGCTCGAGCGAGTCGCCGAGGAAGCCGAGCACCGTGTCCCACTCACCGCGCTCGAGGATCTCGTCGGCGTGCGCGATCAGCCCGCTCGCCACGACGGTCCACTCTTCTTCGAGCGACAGAGACATCACGCCGTATGGTACCGAAAAACGCGTCGAGCGACACGCGCACGCGCGGGCGAGCGTCGCTCGCCACGCGCAACTCGTGCACGATCGTAGACGAGCGAAAGCGCCTGCGCACCTGCGGCGTCGCGTTTCGCCACAGCGCGGCGCCGCGGCTCAGTGAATCTCGATGTGCTCCTCGGCCAGCGCGAGCGGCTCGGGCGACGAGGACATCCACAGGACCGGGGGCACGCGCCGCAGCGCCGCGACGACGGGCCCGCCGCCGCCCAGCGCGAGCGCGCCGGCGGCCGCGAGCTCGAGACCTCCATTCGAGACATGTCTGTTAGAACCTGACCCCAAGGGCACTGGGAGACGGAGCCCGAACAGCGACTCGATCTGCCGCAGCAGCCCCGGCTCGGCCGGCGCGACCGTGACCGCGAACGGTCGGCCCGCGAGGCCCGCGCGCATGCGGGCGAACTCGACGGCGTCGCGCAGCCCGCCGTAGCGGTCGGCGAGGCCGTTCTCGAGCGCCCGCGCGCCGCTCCACACGCGCCCGCGCGCGAGCGCGTCGACCTCGGCCGCGCTCAGCCCGCGGCTGTCGGCGACGCGCGCGACGAACTCGTCGTACGAGCGCTGGATCCCGGTCGCCGCCGCGCGCCGCTCTGACTCGGAGTACGGCTTGAACCACGAGTACATGCCCGCGTGCGCGCCGAGCCCGTAGGCGTCGAGGCCGACGCCGAGCTTCTCGAGCACGCCCGAGAGGTCCATGTTGGGCAAGAAGGTGCCGATGCTGCCGGTCCGCGTGGTCGCGCTCGTGAAGATCGTGTCGCCGGCGGTCGCCACGTAGTAGCCGCCGCTGGCCGCGACGTCGCCGAACGAGATGATCACCGGCTTGCGCGCGGCGGCCTGGTCGAGCGCCCGCGCGATCGCGTCGGCGCAGGCGACCGAGCCGCCGACGCTGTCGATGCGCACCACGATCGCCTTGACCTCGCGCGCCTCCGCGAGCCGGTTGATCTCGGGCACGAGCGTCGCGTCGCCCACGAGCTCGCGCCCGATCAGCGGGATGTACACGCTCTCGCCGCTGCGCATGACGCCGTGGATCCGCAGCACCGCGATGGTCGCCGCCGGCCCGTAGGCGTCGCGGTGTCGCGGGCGCCGCGGCGGCGGCTTGATCGTGACCGCGTGCCCGAGCCACTCGCCGACGCGCTGCTCGAGCTCGTCCGGGTACGCGAGCGCGTCGACCATGCCGAGGCCCTGGGCCGCCGCCGGCGCGTGCGGGGCCGCGTCGACCCAGCCCGCGACCTGCTCCGGCGTGGCGCCGCGATCGACCGCGATCCGGCGCACCACGTGGTTCCACGTGTCGATGAGCAGCTGCTCGCGCTGGCGCTTGACCGGATCCGTGGCGCCTGTCCGGTGGAGCTGCTCGGGCCTGGCCTTGAACTCGGCGACGCGCAGGAACTCGGCCTTGGCCCCCAGCTTGCCGAGGAGCTCGGCGAAGTAGAACACCTCCATGTGCATGCCGATCGTCGTCACGCGCGCGCGCGGGTGCACGATGACGCGGTCGGCGGCCGCGGCCAGGAAGTACGTCTTCAGCGAGCCGCCGCGCACGTAGACGACGAGCTTTTGTCCGCGCGCCCGCGCGCGCGCCATGGCGGCGCGCAGCTCCTCGACCTGGGCCCAGCCGTAGCCGCCGCCGCTGAGCTCGAGCAGCAGCGCGCTCGCGCCGTGATCGGGCTGCTCGTCGAGGAACGTGATCAACTTCGCGAGCCCGCGGTCGCCCTTGTACGCCGACAGCGACAGCCGCGTGACGCGACGACGCGCGCGCACCGGCGCGCTCGCGTAGGCCTCGGCGCCCGCGCGCACGCGCAGCGTGCCGCCCTGGACCCGCGGGCCGTCCGCGCCCATCGTCGGCCCGAGCGCGACGCCCACGCGCTGAAAGTCGAGCTCGAGCCCGGCCTGCACGCGGACGCCGATGTCGTCGTCGACGATGTCGCCGTCGGGGGTCGAGACCACGCCCCTGAGCGCGCGGTAGCCCTCGACCTCGGCGAACACCCGCACGCCCTTGCCGCCGACGAACAGGCGCCCGCGCGGCTGCGCCGGGTACGGCGTGAAGCGGGCGGCGTCGTCGGGCGCGATCGGCATGAAGCGCGCGCCCGCGGCGAGCTCGAGCCAGCGGTCGCCGGTGGGGCGCAGCGCGACCTCGAGGTCGAGCTCGAGCGGCTGACGGACCTCGCGGACGAACTCCTGCGCGCGCCCGGGCAGCGCCTCGCCGGTCCACGGCAGGTTGACGCCGCGGCCGACCGCCCCGAGCGCGACGTAGCGGTTCGCCCACCAGGCCAGCGCGACGTCGAGCTGGTTGACGCCGCGGCCGTAGGCGTTCGTGTGCGACCACAGGCGGTGGTACGAGACGCCCGCCGCGAGGCCCTTCGCCCAGCGCGACAGCGGGATCCCGAGCGCGAACGAGAGCTTGTTGAAGCGGCCGTCCGCAGACACGTGCACGCCGCCGATCTCCGTCACGTCGCCGCCGAGCGGGGGCTGCAGCGGCGCGAGGTGCTGGTAGCCGAAGGCCAGCGTGAACAGCGGATCGGTGAGCGCGCGCCCCAGCAGGCGAAACGCGATCGGGAACGCGAAGAACGCCGAGCCGCCCGCGCCGCGCCGCAGCGCGTCAGGCGACTGCAGCGTCAGCTCCCCGACCGTGCCGAAGCCGGTCAGGTAGCCGAGGTTGGCCGGGTTGCTGACGGTCGCGAGCGCGTCGCCCTCGCCCGCGACCGTCGTGTAGGCGTGGTCCATGTCGCGGAGGATCGAGCGCGCCTCGCCGATCGAGGGGTCGGCGCGCGCCGACGTCGGCGCGAGCGCGACCGCGCCGCAGGCGATCGACATGGCGATCGACATGGCGATCGACATGGCGGTCGACGTGACGACCGACACGGCGGCCGAGCCGACACGCGAGCGCGGGCTCGAGCGTCGACCGACGCGACGCGCCGCGCGAGCCCGCGTCGCGTCGGCGTCGCGCGTCATGACGAGCGCCCGCCCTGGTCTCCCAGCCAGATCACCGTCACCCCGTCGCCGCCCTCCTTCGGCAGCCCGGCGCGCGTGGCTCGAACATAGCTCTGGCGCTCGAGGTGCTCCCGCACGGCGCGTCGCAGGATCCCCGAGCCGTGACCGTGCACGATGATGACGATGTCGCGGTCGCGGCGGATGGTCTCGTCGACGAAGGCGTCCACGGCCCGCAGGCCGTCGTCGACGCGAGCGCCGCGAACATCGACGGAGTTGTCGATGCCGCGAGCGACCGGCGCCGGCGTCGCGCCGAAGTGACGGGCCGCGCCCGAGGGCGCCTCTTCGTTGCGCGGCCACGTCCGCAGCGGCTCGGCGGCGGCGCGGCGGATTTTCTTGCCCGAGCTGCCCGAGCTGCCCGAGCTGCCCGAGCTGCTCGAGGGGCGGCGCGACGCGCCGGCGGTCGGATCGTGCAGCCGCCGAAGATCGTCGCGCGCCACCGTCGAGCGCGCGTGCTCGAGCTGGACCACGACCTTGCGCTTGCCCTTGAGCGCGACGACCTCGCCGGTGACGCCGAGCGTGGCCACGAGCACCTGCTCGCCCACCTCGAGCTCCTCGGGCGGTCGCCCGGGGACCGGCTCGTTCGGCTCGCGCGCCGCCGCGAGCTGGGCGCGCGCCTCGCTCGCGAGCCGCGCGGCCTCGTCGAGCGCGTCTTCGTCCGCGCCGCGCTTGCGCAGCTCCTTACGCTGCCCGCTGAGCTCGGTCTTCAGCGCGCGCAGCTCGGCCGAGGTCTCGTCGTAGGCGCGGACCTTGCGGCTCTTGGCCTGCTTGATCAGCGCCTCCTCGCGGGCCTCGACGCGGCGCGTTCGCAGCTTGAGCTCCAGGCGCTCCTGCTCGAGCTGCTCGCGCGTCTGGGTGAGCGCGTCGCGCTCGGCGCTGATCTCCTGCAGGAGCACGTCGACCTGCAGCGCGCGCTTCTCGATCCGCTCCTCGGCCGACTCGAGCACGGCCGCGGGCACCCCGAGCCGCCGCGCGACCGCGAGCGCGCTCGAGGCCCCGGGCACGCCCTGGGTCAGGCGAAAGGTCGGCGCCATGCGCTCGATGTCGAAGCCGACCGCCGCGTTTTCGAACTGCCCCGGGTGCGCGCGCGCGAGCAGCTTGAGGCGATCGTAGTGCGTGGTCGTGATGACCGTCGCGCCCGCCCGCGAGAGGTGCAGCAGGATCGCCTCGGCCAGCGCCGCGCCCTGGGTCGGCGCGGTCCCGACCGCGATCTCGTCGAACAGCACCAAGGTGCCCGAAGGGTCATCTTCGGCTGCGGCGAAGGCCTCGAGCACGTGGTGGATGTGGGCCGAGAAGGTGCTCAGGTTCGCGCTGATCGACTGGTCGTCGCCGACGTCGGTGACGATGTGGGTGAACAGCGGGAGATCGGCCGGCGACTGCGTCGGCACCCGCAACCCCGCCTGGGCCATGAGCGAGCACAGCCCCACGGTCTTGAGCGCGACGGTCTTGCCGCCCGCGTTCGGACCGCTGACGATCAGCGACACGCCGTGCTCGAGCGCGATATCGTTGGGCACGACCTCGGCGCCCGCGAGCAGCATCAGCGGGTGGCGCATGCCCTCGAGCCGCAGCCAATCGCGCGGCGACTGCTTCGGTGCGTCCACCAGGTCCTCATCGATGGCCTTGACGTCGCCCGCGCCGCCGCGACGAACGTCGTTCTCGTTCACCGGCGCCCGGTCGACCCCGTGCACGCGCGGCGTCAGGCCGTCGATCGCCTGGCTCACGCGCAGCCGCGCCTGCATGCCGTCGAGCTCGATCAACACGCGCTGATTCGCGCGCAGGATGTCGGCGTACGAGCCCACGCGTCGGCTGAGCTCCGCGAGCACGCGCAGCTCCTCCGCCCGGGCCTCGAGCTGGGCGGTTCGCAGCCCGTTGTTGCCCTCCATCAGCGCGCGCGGCTCGACGAACAGGGTCGCGCCGCCCTGGCTCGACGAGTGAATCACCCCGGCCACCGGGCCGCTCTCGCGCGCGTAGGCGTCGGTGCGCACGGGCAGGACCACGCGCCCGTCTCGCTCGGTCCAGAACCGGTCCTGAAGGCAATCCGCCACCGCCTGGCGACGGATCATGCGCTCGGCCTGGTGGACCAGCTCGGCTCGCAGCGCGCGCGCGCGCTGACGCGCGTCCGCCAGCGCTCGGCTGGCGCCGTCGAGCACCCACGGCTCGCCGTCGGGGCCGCTGGCGCCGATCGCCTCCCGCAGCGCGCTCGCCAGGCCCGAGAGCCGCTCGAGACGCCCGACCCGCGCGCCGAGCTCGTCGAGCCCGCGGCGGCTCGCGCCCCCTTGCCGCGCGGCGGCGTGCTCGCGCAGCCTGATCACGCGCGCGACGGCTCGCAGCTGCAGGCGCACGAGCATCAGCTCGCCGGCGCTCAGGGACGCGCCGTGCTGGGCGCGCTGACTCACCGCGTCGAGGTCGACGACGTCCGCAAGCGCCGTCAGGAACCGGGGCTCGACGTCGTCGCCGGACTCCTCCTCAGGCTCGAGCTCGACCTCGAGCGCGAGCAGCTGCTCGAGCGCGTCGAGCTCGCGAAACCGGCTGCGCGCGCGCTCGACATCCAGGCAGCGCACGAGCACGCGCGGCTGGGCGTCCTCGTCCGCGTCCGCGGGCTCGCGCGCCGCGTCGCCCACGTCCCCGGGCTCCGCGTCCCAGCGCCGCAGCTCCCACGTCCGCGCGAGCTCTCGCTCGAGCGCCGCGCGTGCGAGCGACGTCTTCAAGCGTCGCTCGAGCTGCTCGCAGAGATCGACCCACCCGAGGTGCTCGAGCGTCGACGGACCGATCCCGATCCTGCTGCCGTCCGCGCGCGGGGGCTTGGCCTCGACCTTCACGTGTGGGATTATGCCGAAGGATTGTTCCGATACGAGTGACGCTGCGGCGTGTGCGGACCACGCGGGATTGCGCGCGTCCGCGTGCGCCCGTGCATCGAAGCGCGCGCGAGCTCGGCCCGTGTTAACGCGACCTGCACGCCGGTGACGCGCACCGACGCGCGGCGAATTTCGCTCCCAGCGCGCCCGGTTTTCCCGTCAAGTTTTTTTGCTTTTGGGAAGACACCCATGGGGCAAAGGGGATAGCTTAGGGGCCCGTGTTCGCGCGCTTGCTGACGCTCATCATCGTCCAGGCTGTGTTTTGGGCGCTGCTTTCTGGACAGTTCCACAACCCGGTGCTCATCGGCACAGGCATCGTCTGCATCGTCGGCGTGGCCTTGCTGGGGCTCAAGATGCAGATCCTCGACGAGGACACCGCGCCCAACGTGACGTGGTTCCGGCTGCTGATCTACGTCCCGTACCTGACCAAAGAGATCCTGCTCGCCAACTGGGACGTGCTCAAGCGCATCTGGGACCCGGTGATGGACATCGACCCGCGCATGATCCGGGTCCCCTACAAGACGCGAACGGCCTTCGGGACCACGACCTACGCCAACTCGATCACGCTCACGCCGGGCACGGTCACGGTCGAGGTCGACACCGCAGGCAAGCAGATGCAGATCCACGCGCTCACGCAGGAGGCCGAGGACGGCCTGCTGACCGGCGAGATGGAGCGCCAGGTCATGAAGCTGGAGGGCTAGCGCCGCGATGCACACCGTCTACCTGCTCATCACCCTCGCCCTGCTCGTCGGGCTGCTGCTCATCCTGATACGCGCGGTCCAGGGCCCGACGGTCTACGACCGGATCCTCGCGGTCAACGCCATGGGCACCAAGACCGTGATCCTGGTGACCATGCTCGGCTACGTCAGCGGGCGCTGGGAATTCATCGACATGGCGATCGTCTACGCGCTGATCAGCTTCATCACGACGATCGCGATCCTCAAGTACATCGAGAAAGGACGGCTCGACTAGGCATGTCCACCCTCGCAACGACTCTCGCGTCCTCCGTCGGGCCGAAGCTCGCGCTGGCGCTCGCGTACGCGAACCCTGCCCACGCGCCCGCGCCTGCGGCCGCGGCGACCGACTGGTTGACGCTCGTGTCGACCTACGCGGCCATCGTCCTGCTCGCCGTCGGCGCGTTCATCTCGCTGTCCGGCTCGCTCGGGCTCGTGCGCTTCCCCGACTTCTACGCGCGCCTGCACACCGCGGGCAAGACCGACTCGCTGGCCCAGCTGTGCATCTTCGGCGGCCTCGCGCTGATCGCCGCCGTGCCCGGCCCCGACGGGACGCTGCGCGACGTCGACACGCTCGTGCGCATCAAGCTGATCATGGTCGCGCTGATCCTGTTCTTCACCGCGCCCACCGCCACCCACGCGATCACCAAGGCCGCCCAGCTCGACGGCCTCAAGCCGTGGGAGAAAGGAGACGAGGAGCCCCATGAATGAGGTGCTGCTCATCGACAGCTTCTTGCTGCTCCTCGTCACGATCACGGCGGTCGCCGTGGTCCAGACGCGCAGCCTCTACGCCGCCGCCATGCTCTCGGGCATCTACAGCCTGCTCATGGCGCTCGTGTGGGTCAACATGCACTCCATGGACGTGGCCTTCACCGAGGCCGCGGTCGGCGGGGGCATCTCGACGATCCTCCTGCTCGGCACCCTGGTGCACACGGCCCGCGACGAGAAGCCGCCCAAGGGCGAGCGCAAGCGCCGGCGCCGGCGCGTGCGCTGGGGCGCGCTCGTCGTCACCTTCGCGACCGGCGCCGCGCTGGTCTACGGCACGCTCGACATGCCGCGCTTCGGCGACCCGAGCGCGCCGATCCATCACCACCGCGTGCCGGAGATGATGAACCAGACGGTCGCGTTCACCGGCCACGTGCCCGGCAAGCAGCCGGTCCCGCCCGGCTGGACCGCGCGCGCCGACCTCCAGCTCCCGCCGGACCTTCAGGCCAGGTTCACGGGCAACCGCATCAGCCAGCTGCCGATCGAGCTCGCGTACGCCAAGAAGAAGGAGCTCGAGGAGGGCCACGCGCCCGCCGCGGCCCACGACGAAGGCGGTCACGGCGAGGACGCCGGCGAGCACGGGGGCGCGCACGCGCACCCGGCCGACGACTTCAACGGTCACGTGCCGAACACGGTCACCTCGCTGCTCGCGGCCTACCGCGGCTACGACACCATGTTCGAGACCGCGGTCATCTTCACCGCCGGCATGAGCCTGATCCTGCTGCTCCGCCGCCGCCGCGAGGACGACCAGGGCCACGCGACGCTGGAGGACCAGGTCATCCTGCGCGTGATGTGCAAGCTGTTCATCCCGTTCATCCTGATCTTCGGCCTGTACGTCATCTCGCACGGCGAGATCGGCCCGGGCGGCGGGTTCCAGGGCGGCGTGATCCTGGCGACCGCGTTCATCCTCTACGCGCTGATCTTCGGGCGCCCCGCGCTGCAGAAGATCACGCCGCAGTGGCTGACCGACGCGCTGATGGCGGTCGGCGTGCTCATCTACGCCGGCGTCGGCGTGACGACCATGCTGCTCGGCGGCAAGTTCCTCGACTACGCGCGCCTCAACCCGCTGAGCCCCGGCGACGGCGGCCCGCTCGGCATGACGCTGGTCGAGTGGGGCGTGGGCATCACCGTGTGCACCACGATGATCACCATCTTCAACCAGCTCGCCGAGCGCGAGTCGGGGTCGGACTGACCAGGGGAGACCGCCGATGCACGACCTGCTCGGGATCTACAACTACTGGATCTACGTCGCGCTGATGATGATCGGCTTCTACGGCGTGATCGCCAAGGGCAACCTGATCAAGCAGGCGATCTCGCTCAGCCTGTTCCAGACCGCGATCTTTTTGTTCTACATCTCCATGGCCGTGGTCGACGGCGGCACCGCGCCGATCTGGATGGCCGAGGGCGCGCACAAGGTCCCCGACCCGCTGACCAACCCCTCGCCCTACGACAACCCGCTGCCGCACGTGCTGATGCTGACCGCGATCGTCGTCGGCGTCAGCATCCTCGCGGTCGCGCTGGCGATCATCATCAACATCAAGCGCGCCTACGGGACCATCGAGTACGAGGAGATCCTCGAGATCGAGCGGCAGATGGCGGCCGAGGAGCTCGCCGAGGAGGCGCACGTTCATGGCTGAGTACTTTCAGACGCTCCTCGAGAGCAACCTGCCCGCGCTGATCGTCGTGCTGCCGCTGCTCGGCGGGCTGCTCGCGCCGCTCATCGGGCTCGTGACCAAGGCGATCACGCGCTCGCACGAGGCCGCCAACAGCGTCGTGTGGTTCTGGGCCGCGCTGATCACCGGCCTGGTCGCCTTCGCGGCCGTGCAGCTCTACACGACGGTCAACCTGACCGCCGGGCACGAGGTCTCCTACGAGTTCGGCAACTGGCCCTACGCGTGGGGCATCGAGTACCGCGTCGACCTGCTCAACGCGTTCATCCTGGTCGTCGTCGCCGGCATCGCCGCGGTCTCGACCATCTACGCGCGCCTGAGCGTCGACGACGAGATCCCCGCCGATCGCCAGCACTTCTTCTACGGCGTGTGGCTGCTCGCCATCACCGGCCTGCTCGGCATCACGATCACGGGCGACGCGTTCAACGTCTACGTCCTGCTCGAGATCTCGTCCCTGACGATCTACGCGCTCATCGCGATGGGCAAGGACCTCGACCGGCGCGCGCTGACGGCGAGCCTGCGCTACCTGATCCTCGGCTCGGTCGGCGCGAGCTTCATCCTGCTCGGCATCGGCTACCTGCTGATGGTCACCGGCACGCTCAACATGGCCGACATGCACGCGCAGCTGATGGCGCTGCCGAGCCCCGCGCGCAACCGCACCGTGCTGGTCGCGTTCGCGTTCCTCGCCGTGGGCCTGAGCCTGAAGATGGCGCTGTGGCCCCTGCACCAGTGGCTGCCCAACGCCTACACCTACGCGCCCTCGGCCGTGACCGCGCTGCTCGCCGCGACCGCGACCAAGGTCGG